>NZ_CP108707.1:4837500-5487500 GCF_045162695.1 Streptomyces sp. NBC_01003 | reverse complement strand
CGGCGGCGGTGCTCGGTGCGGGCACGGCGGTGATCCAGCCGGCGCTCGCCACGATGATCGTGTGGACGTCCACGCCGGACACCCGTACGCGCGCCTTCGCCATGCAGTTCTTCCTGCAGAACCTCGGTCTTGGCATCGGCGGGCTCATCGGCGGCCAGATCGTCGACGAGAGCCGCCCGTCGAGCTTCACCCTGCTTTTCGGCATCGAGGCCGTGATGTTCCTGGTGCTCGCCGCTGTCGTCGGTTTCGTGCGGATGCCGTACGCGCCGACGATCGGCGGGGCCGTGCCGAAGGGCGGCTCCGGGACGGGCGGCGGGCTGCGGGCGCTGTTCCGGCACCGGGCCATGGTCCAGCTGTGCGTCCTCGGGTTCGTGCTGTTCTTCGCCTGCTACGGGCAGTTCGAGTCGGGCCTGAGCGCGTACGGCGTGGAGGCGGCGGGGATCTCCCCGTCGACGCTGGGCATCGCGCTCGCCGCCAACACCGCGATGATCGTGGTCGCGCAGTTCGCGGTCCTGAAGTTCGTCGAGCGGCGCAGGCGGTCCCGGGTGATCGCCGCGGTCGGGCTCGTGTGGGCGGTCGCGTGGCTCGCGGCCGGGTACGCGGGTGTGGGGCACGGCAGCCAGGCCATGGCGACGGCCGCGTTCATCTCGACGTACGCACTGTTCGGTCTCGGTGAGGCGATGCTGTCGCCGACCGTGGCCCCGCTGGTCGCCGATCTGGCGCCGGCCGGGACGGTCGGTCAGTACAACTCGGCGTTCGCACTGGTCAAGCAGCTCGCTCTGGCCGTCGGGCCGGCGGTCGGCGGGCCCATGGGGGCCGCGCTGCACGGTCCGTACATCGTGACGTTCGTGCTGTTCTCGCTGGGAATCACGTTCCTCGCGGTGCGGCTCGGGCGGCATCTGTCGCCCGTGCAGGACCAGCCTTCGTTGGCGAAGAGCCGCATCGTGGCGGAGGGCGGGGCTCCGGTCGAGCCGGTGCCCGCGGCCGCGTCCGCCTGAGGCCCGGCCGATTACGGCGTACGCGGCAGGGCGAATTCGCACCAGACCGCCTTGCCGCCGCCCGGGGTGCGCCGGGAGCCCCAGTTCGAGGCGATCGTGGCGACGATGGCGATGCCCCGGCCCGCCTCGTCGGCGGGTTCGGCGCGGCGGCGGCGCGGCAGGTGGTCGTCGCCGTCGGTGACCTCGATGATCAGTCGCCGGTCGGTGCGGCGGAGCCTGAGGCGCATGGGCGGGGTGCCGTGCTGGATCGAGTTGGCGACGAGTTCGCTGGCGGCCAGGACGCCCAGGTCGTGCAGCTCCGGTGAGAAACGCCAGCTGGCGAGTACGCCCGAGGCGAAGGCACGCGCGCGTGGGGCCGCTTCGACGCCGCCGAGGAGTTCCAGGGCCGCGTTGCGGAACAGCTCTCCGTCGGGCCCCGTCCGCGCCGGGTGCTGGAGGACGAGGACGGCCACGTCGTCGTCGTGGTCCGCGGTGACGCCTGCCGCGCGGATGAGTCGGTCGCACACGACCTGGGGCGTGCCGGTGGCGCCGGCGAGCGCGCGCTCCAGGGCCGCGACGCCCTCGTCGATGTCCTCGTCCCTGCGTTCGACCAGGCCGTCGGTGTACATGACGGCGGTCGATCCGGGGCCGAGCGGCACCGATCCGGAGGCGTGCAGCCACCCGCCGGTGCCGAGCGGGGGTCCGGTGGGCTCCTCCGCGCGGTGGATCGTGCCGCTCTCGTCGCGTACGAGGATGGGGAGGTGGCCGGCCGACGCGTAGACGAGGCGGCCCTCGTTCGGGTCGTGGACCGCGTAGACGCAGGTGGCGATCTGGTTGGCGTCGATCTCGATGGCGAGGCCGTCGAGGAGCTGGAGCACCTCGTGCGGCGGCAGGTCGAGGCGGGCGTAGGCGCGGACGGCGGTGCGCAGCTGGCCCATGACGGCGGCTGCGCGCACCCCGCGGCCCATGACGTCGCCGATGACGAGGGCGGTGCGGCCGCCGCCGAGGGTGATCACGTCGTACCAGTCGCCGCCGACCGCGGCCTCGGTGCCGCCCGGCTGGTAGGTGGCCGCGATGCGCAGGTCGTCGGGCTGCTCCAGCTCCTGGGGCAGGAGGGAGCGCTGGAGGGTGACGGCGGTCTCGCGCTGACGGCGCTCGCTGGCGCGCAGCCGCTCGGCGGCTTCGGCGTGGTCGGTGACGTCGGTCGCGAAGACGAGTACTCCGGAGCCGCCTGCCCGCTCCTGTCCCGCCCCCTCGTTGCCACCGTCCGTTTCGCCGGCCGGCACCGTCACGGGTGTGCAGGTGAACGTGTACGAGCGGCCGCCGGCCACCTTGCGTGACTTGACGGTGCGCGGCTTGCCGCTGCGCAGGACCTGGTCGAGCAGCGGCAGCAGGCCGAGTTCATCCAGCTCGGGCAGCGCCTCGCGCGCGGGGGCGCCGGTGGGGCGGTCGCCGAAGGCCGCGACGTACGCGTCGTTCACGTACGCGATGCGGTGGTCGGGGCCGTGGACGAGGGCGACGAGGGCCGGGACGCGGTCGAGGACCTCGCGTGCGGGCAGTTCGTCGATGCCGGCGGCGGGCGTGGGCGCGTCGTCGTCGGACGGGGGTTCGTGGCGGGCGGCGGGCACGGCGCCTTCCCCTCGCTGGCTTTGGGAGACGCCATGGTCGGACCGCGCTGCCGCGCGGCGCTGCGTTCCGGGGAGCCGGGCGCTCCAGCGCGTGAAGTTCACTGTGGGGAAAGCCTCGTGAGGTCGGGTGGGGTCTCCCCTGTCCGGCCGGGAGACCGGGAGCGCGGGGAAGGGCAACGTGGCGGTCGGTCCGCCCACGGTCAGGGGCCGGCCAGGGTCATGGACCAGTCTGACCGACCGGACCGACATCCGTCAGACGCCGGTCCTTGAGGGGGAGTTCCTGAGTCCGGTCAGGTCGACCCCTTCGGGTCCTGGGGCGGGTTCGCCGGGGGGCTGCCCGGCGGGATTCCCCCGGCCGCGAGTTCGAATTCCGCGCGCGGGCGTTCGAGCGAGCCGAGGGAGACGATTTCGCGCTTGAAGAGCCCGGTGAGTATCCATTCGCTCAGGACACGGGCCTTCCGGTTCACGGTCGGCACCCGGCTCAGGTGGTAGACGCGGTGCATGAACCAGGCAGGGTAGCCCTTCATCCTGCGCCCGTAGACGTGTGCGACACCTTTGTGCAGGCCGAGCGAGGCGACTGAGCCGGCGTATCGGTGCTCGTAGTCCGTCAGGGGCTCGCCGCGCAGGGAGGCCGCGATGTTGTCTCCGAGGACTCTGGCCTGGCGCAGCGCGTGCTGGGCGTTGGGAGCGCACTCCTTGCCCTCCTCGCCGGCCGTGATGTCGGGGACTGCGGCCGCGTCGCCCGCGCCCCAGGCGTGCGGAGCGCCGTCGACGGCGAGCTGGGCGGTGCAGGTGAGGCGGCCGCGTTCGTTGCGCGGCAGGTCGGTCGCGGCGAGCAGGGGGTGCGGTTTGACGCCCGCGGTCCACACGACGGTGCGGGTCGGGAAGCGGGAGCCGTCGTCGAGGACGGCGACCCGGTCCTCGCAGGATTCGAGCCGGGTCCGCAGACGTACGTCGATGTTGCGGCGCCGCAGTTCGCTGACGGTGTAGCGGCCCATCTCCTCGCCGACCTCCGGGAGGATGCGGTCGCTGGCCTCCACGAGGATCCATTTCAGGTCGTCCGCGGTGACGTTGTGGTAGTAACCCGCGGCGTAGCGCGCCATGTCCTCGAGTTCGCCGAGTGCCTCCACACCCGCGTAACCGCCCCCTACGAAGACGAAGGTGAGGGCCGCGTCGCGGATGGCGGGGTCGCGGGTCGAGGAGGCGATGTCCAGCTGCTCGATGACGTGGTTGCGCAGGCCGATGGCCTCTTCGACGGTCTTGAAGCCGATGCCGTGGTCGGCGAGCCCGGGCACGGGCAGGGTGCGCGAGACGGAGCCGGGGGCCAGGACGAGTTCGTCGTACGTGATCTCGACGGCGCCCGTGCCCTCCTCCTCGGTGGCCAGCGTGGTGAACGTGGCGGTGCGCTTGCCGTGGTCGACCGCCGTGACCTCGCCGACGATGACGCGGCACCTGCCGAGGACGCGGCGCAGCGGCACGACGACATGGCGCGGCGAGATGGACCCGGCGGCGGCCTCGGGTAGGAACGGCTGGTAGGTCATGTACGGGTCGGGGGTGACGACGACGATCTCGGTCCGGCCGCTTCTCAGTTCCGGTTTGAGTTTCTGCTGGAGGCGCAGGGCGGTGTACATCCCGACATATCCGCCCCCTACGACGAGGACGCGCGTACGCGGGACGTCCGGGGCCGTCCCCGGGGAAGAAGCAGTCTTCGGCATCGGCACCACCCCATGACGCATCGGCCACCTGAGTTTGTCCACAGCCCCGGCAAATTGTGTGACCGGCGGCCGCACCGGCAGCCGGTCGGGCGAATTGCCGGAGTACGGGACATGTCCGCAGGTCAGCGCGTGTGAAGCGGGTGAGGTGCGGGGGTGCAATCGGGGTGGAATCGCCGCGTACTCCGTTCGGGGGGGCGCTCCGTGCGGAACCTGCCCCTTCTGAATTGACTCCGGCTCAACTATGTTCGTGTGCTGTCGGGGTGTCGGGGGATGCGCTGACGGATCCGTCGGACGGGTCCGTGGAACTGGCCTGTTCCTCACGCTCCGGTTGCCAATGGCGGGGAGAGTCTCCGGGGGGAGACGTCATTACCGGGGGAACACATATGCACATTCAGGACTCTCAATGGACTTCCGCGGCTTCCGCTTCGGCCGTGGCCGGCGGACCGGCCGCCACCGCGGGCGGTATCGGGCGCGGCGCGGGCGACAGTTCGCGTGCCGCGCCGCTGCGCGTGGATGCCCAGCGCAATCTGGAACACGTCCTGCGCGCGGCGCGTGAGGTCTTCGGCGAGCTGGGGTACGGCGCGCCGATGGAGGACGTGGCGCGGCGGGCCCGGGTCGGTGTCGGCACGGTGTACCGGCGCTTCCCGAGCAAGGACGTACTGGTGCGGCGCATAGCCGAGGAGGAGACCTCCCGGCTGACCGACCAGGCGCGGGCCGCCCTCGGCCAGGAGGACGAGCCGTGGTCGGCGCTGTCGCGCTTCCTGCGCACGTCCGTCGCCTCCGGCGCGGGGCGGCTGCTGCCTCCGCAGGTGCTGCGCGTCGGCGTCCCCGACGAGCGGGCCGACGCGGCGGGTGCGGTCCGGGACGAGACGCGGGTTCCGCAGCAGCGGCACGCCGGCGCGCCGCCCGAGCTGCGTCTCGTGGAGCAGCGCACGGCCCCGGTCACCGAGGCCGTACCGGTGGACGACGCGGGCGCCGCGGAGCTGCTCGAGGTCGTCGGGCAGCTCGTGGACCGGGCGCGCGCGGCGTCGGAGCTCCGCGAGGACGTGACGGTGGCGGACGTACTGCTGGTGATCGCCACGGCGGCGCCCTCGCTGCCGGACGCCGCACAGCAGGCCGCGGCCTCGTCGCGACTTCTGGACATCCTGCTCGAAGGGCTGCGGTCGCGGCCCGCGTAAGGGCGGGCAGTACCGCGTGGGACCGGTGGAGCTGGGCGCACCGGGGGCGGGGCGGGTTCTGGGCGTACGACCGACGCCTGGGGTGCCACGGCGGCCTTCGGCGGGCCCGGTGCCAGGTGATGCGCGCGGTGCCGGCTGTGGGGACGGCCGTGGGTGGTGCATGTGCGTCGCGCGCGGCCAACTCCCGTTTTTGACACGAACGTTGACCACTACCCGTACGGGTGAAAGCTATTGCTTCGCTGTAGGAAGTTTCCACGGATGAGTGGTTGACGGGCACCGGCAGGTGGTGCGGGCCACCCTTGTGGCACTCTTTCCCGCGTGTTCGGGTCTGAGTGTGCGGTCGGGGGCTTTCCGCGGTGAACGTTGACGGGCGGGACGAGCCACTCGAGAACTGTGGTGCGGGCGACACCGGGACCGGCGGGCTGCCCGCGCGGCAGGTGCCGAGCCAGGGAGGTCCACGCCGCGGCAACTCGCCGGGCTCCGAACCCCCCGGCCCCTCCGACGCCCCGGGTGAGGACCGCTCCGACCCGAGCGTCCCGCAGCAGCGCGAGCACGGCGTGGATCCGGGCGCCTCCGTCCTGTCGCCCCCGCGTGACACGCCTCCGGCGGACGCCGACCTGATCGCCCGTATGCGGTCCGGCGACGACACCGCGTACGAGGAGCTGTACCGCCGTCACTCGGCCGCCGTTCACCGTTACGCACGCACCTGCTGCCGGGACGGGCACACTGCCGACGACCTCACCGCCGAGGTGTTCGCGCGCATGCTTCAGGCCGTGCGCGGCGGCAGCGGGCCCGAGCACGCGGTGCGCGCCTATCTGCTGACCACCGTGCGCCGCGTCGCCGCGGGCTGGACGAAGTCGGCGAAGCGCGAGCACCTGGTCGAGGACTTCGCGGTGTTCGCCCAGCAGGCCGCCCGCTCCAGTGAGGTCTCCGACGACGACACCCTGGATCTCGGAGCCGACGTCCTCGCGATGCACGAGGCCGAGCAGTCGATGGCCATGCAGGCCTTCCGGTCCCTGCCGGAGCGCTGGCAGGCCGTCCTGTGGCACACGGAGGTCGAGGACGAGTCGCCCAGCGAGGTCGCCACGCTCTTCGGCCTCGACGCCAACGGCACGCGCGTGCTGGCCAAGCGCGCCCGCGAGGGCCTCAAGGAGGCGTACCTCCAGGCCCATGTGAGCACCACCCTCACCCAGGACGAGGAGTGCGCGCGCTACGCCGACCGGCTCGGCGCGTACGCCCGCGGCAGCCTGCGCACCCGGGCCGAGCGCGGCCTGCGCAAGCATCTGGAGGAGTGCGCCAAGTGCCGGCTCGCCGCCGGTCAGATCAAGGAAGTCGCCAGCGGGATCCCCGGTGTCGTGCCGGTGGCGGTCATCGGCTGGTTCGGTGCCGCCGGGTACGCGAAGGTGGTCGCGCTCATCGGCGGCGGCGCCGCGAGTGCGGCGGGCGCCGGTGCGGCGGCCGCGGCGGGCGGCAGTTCCGGAGGGGCCGCGGGCGGGGGCGCCGCGGCGTCCGAGGGGCTCGGCGCGCCCGTGAAGGCGGGCATCGCGGCCGGTGTGGTCGCGGCGGGCGTGGCAGTGGCGGTGGCGATCGCCCTCGCGGGCGACCCGCAGAAGCCCGAGCCGGAGGCGCGCAAGGAGAAACCGGCGGTCTCGCAGCCGATCACCCCGCCGAAGCCGACGCCTCCCCCGAAGCCGAAGCCCGAGCCGCCGGCCCCGCAGCCGACGCCTCCCCCCGAGCCCGCGCCGAAGCCGACGCCCACCCCGAAGCCGACGCCCAAGCCGACACCACCCCCGAAGCCGGCCCCGAAGCCGGCCCCGAAGCCGACGCCCGAGCCCACTCCGAAGCCCACGCCTCCCCCGCCCGCCCCGGCCGTCTACCAGCTGAACCAGCTGCCGTACGCCGGACTCGGCGACGGCACCGAGCCGGAGATCCGGACCGGCGAGAGCAGTTGGGTGTGGCAGCGCTACGACCTGCGCGTCGCGGACAAGCAGTACGCGAACGGCGTCACCGTCCACGCGAACTCCTCCGTGACCATCGACCTCAACCGCAGCTGCACCGCGTACGACGCCTTCGCCGGTGTCGACGACATGACGCTCGGCACGGGAGCGGTGCGGTTCTCCATGTACGCGGACGGGGTGCGCCTGTGGAGATCGCAGGTCCTCAGAGGCGGGGACCCTGCCGTTCCGGTTCACGTGAATCTGGCGGGGCGCAAGGCGATCCGGCTGGTCACCGAGCCGCAGACGAACTTCGACTCCCTCGCGGTCGGGGACTGGGCGGAGTCCCGTTTCACCTGCCGGTGAGCGGCCTCAGCTGACCTCAGTTGAAGCGGCGGACGCGTTCCGTCAGGAACGTGACCGCCTCGGCCGCCGTGTGTCCCGCACCCGCGGCGCGCGCTTCGGCGTACTTGTCGGCGCCCAGCGCGGCGACCGCCTCCGCCCCCAGCGCCTCGATCTCGGCGCGTTCGGGCAGCGGGCGCTCGGCGCCGCCGAGCCAGCCGTCGGACGCGGCCACCAGCCGTACCGCGCCCTCCGCGTCGCCCAGCTGGGCCAGGAAGAGTGCCCCGCGGCCCGCGAGGCCCGCGTTGACGATCTCCGCACAACGCGTCTCGACCGCGTACCGCAGGGCGTCGGTGAGGACCGCGAGGCCGCGCGCGGGCCCCGACTCGGCAGCGGTGATCCGCGCGTCGACACCCCCGACGGCCGCCGTGAACTGCGGCGGCGGCGTTCCGCGCGACGACTCCCTGGCCGCCTCGTCGCACAGCGCGCGGGCCCGTGCCACCTCGCCGTCCTCCACCGCCATCAGCGCGTTCAGGAGGTGCACGTACGCGTGGGGGTCCGGCACCCCGTACCGGTCGGCCTCCCCGCTCGCCTCGGCCAGGAGCTTGCGGGCCACGTCGGGGTCGCCGGAGCGGTAGGCGATCTCTCCGAGCCGGGCGATGAGGAACGGTGCCTCCGCGTAGGCGCCCACCTCGTAGGCGAGGCGCAGCGCCTCCTCGAACTCGCCCTTCGCCTCGTCGAACCGGCTGCGCGCGATGGCCGCCTCACCGGCCGCGCTGCACACCTGGGCCCGCATCCACCGGTCCCCGACGCGGCGGCTGATGGTCCGCAGCTCGGCGACGTCGTCGTCGACGCCCGTGAGGTTGCCCGGCCCGTCGACGGCGGTGTGCGTACGGAACATCAGGGTGACGCCGATCTCCCACTCGCCGCCGTACAACCGGCAGTTGGCGACGGCCCGGTCGAGGGCGGCCCTGACGTCTTCCGGGTTGTCCAGGAAGTGCACGGTGAACGGCCAGATGATGCCGGGGAAGCGTGCCCCCACGGGCCCGGGCCGCGCGAAGGCGTCGCGCACCCGCACGAGGTACTCCCGGTCGGCCTCCCCGCGCAGGGCGCTCTCGGGTTCGGACTGGGCCACGAAGAAGATGTGCAGGAGGCGCAGCTCCATGAGAGGCCAGTACAGCGGGTCGTCCTCGTCCGCCAGGTCGCCCGCGGCGGGGAACGTCCGCCCGTCGGACCGGGGGCCCCGGCATGCGGAGGGGGCCGGACGCTCCGGGCGGGGCGTCGGGAGCAGCTCCTCCAGGATGTGGCCGACCCATTCGGCGCCCTCCCTGCGGTAGTTGCGCAGCCACCAGAACCAGCCGGTGGAGAGGGCGAGTCCGACCGCGGACTCGGTGTCGCCGGTGACCGTGGAGCGGTGCAGGGCGGCGCGGAGGTTGTCGAGCTCCGTCTCCAGGCGCTCGATCCAGGGAAGCTGCTCGGCGGAGCGCAGGAGCGGGTCGGCCTTCTCGACGAGGGCTCGGAAGCAGGCGACGTGGCGCCGCTCGGCCTCGGCGCGCAACAGCGGTGTCTCGGCGGCGCGTTCGGTCGCGTACTCGTGGATCGTCTCCAGCATCCGGTACCGCATGCTGCCGTCGCCCGGGGTGGCCACCAGGAGGGACTTGTCGACGAGCGCGCCGATCAGGTCGGACGCGGGGCCGGTGCAGACGGCCTCCGCGGCCTCCAGATCCCAGCCGCCGGCGAAGACGGACGCCTCGCGCAGGACCGTACGCTCCTGCTCGTCGAGGAGGTCCCAGGACCAGTCGACGACCGCGCGCAGGGTCTGCTGGCGGGGCAGGACGGTGCGGCTGCCGCTGGTCAGCAGGCGGAAGCGGTCGTCGAGACGGTCCGCGATCTGGCGGGGGGTGAGCAGTCTGAGGCGGGCGGCGGCCAGTTCGATGGCGAGCGGCAGGCCGTCCAGGCGGCGGCAGATCTCGGCCACGGCCTCGGGGTCGCCGGTGACGTCGAAGTCGGGGCGCACGGCGCGGGCTCGCTCGTCGAACAGGCGGTGCGCGGGGTCGGGCGGCAGGGGTTCGACGGGGCGCACGGACTCGCCGGGCACGCCCAGGGGTTCGCGGCTGGTGGCGAGGACCGTGAGGCCGGGGCAGTGGGTGAGGAGGGTCTCGGCGAGCTCGGCCGCGGCGCCGATGACGTGTTCGCAGTTGTCAAGGATCAGGAGCAGGCTGCGCTGGGCGCAGTGCTCGACGAGCAGCGCCACGGGGTCGTCCTGCGGCGCCGAGTGCTCGCTGGTCATCAGGACCGTCTCGCGCAGGCCGAGGGCGCTGACGACGGCGCCCGCCACGGCCTCGGGCTGGTCGAGCGGGGCGAGCTCGGCGAGCCAGGCACGGGGGTGCTCGGCGGCGGCTTCCTCGGCGAGGCGGGTCTTGCCGGAGCCGCCGGGTCCGGTAAGGGTGACGAGGCGGGCCGCCTGCAAGTCTGAACGGATGGCGTCGAGTTCGGGTTCCCGGCCGACGAACGAGTTGAGGCGTGGCCTCAGATTGCCGGCGCGCTGCGGCTGCCGGGGCGGCGCCGGGCGGCCGGAGTCGCGGGCGTGGACGCGGGCCGGGTCGAGCAAGTCGGCGTACAGAGCGGCCAGTTCGGGTCCGGGGTCCACGCCGAGGCCGTCGGCGAGGGTGTGGCGGGACGTCTCGTAGGCGGCGAGTGCGTCGGCGCCGCGGCCCGCGTCGCGCAGGGCGCGGATGAGGAGGGCGTGCAGCGGCTCGTCGTACGGGTGGGCGTGGGTGAGTTCGGTCAGCTCCGGTACGACGTCCGCGGCGCGGCCGAGCTGCAGATCGGCCTCCACGCGCGCGCGTGCCGCTTCGAGGCGCTGGGCCTCGGGGCGGGTCGCGGCGGTGCGGTCGGCGAGGTCGGCGAGTGCGGGTCCGCGCCACAGGGCGAGCGCGTCGCGCAGGGCGCGGGACGCGGTCGCCGGGTCGTGCGCCGTGAGGGCGGCCGTGCCCTCACGGACGAGGCGCTCGAAGACGTACAGGTCCACGTCGTCGGGGCGGGCGGCGAGGCGGTAGCCGCCGCCCGCCTCCGAAGTGACGGCGTCTTTGCCGAGGGCACGGCGCAGTCGGCCGACGAGGGCCTGGAGGGCGGCGGTCGCGTCGGCGGGTGGCTCGTCGGCCCATACGTCGTCGATGAGCGCGTCCGCAGGGGCGGTGCGGCCGGCGTGCAGCGCGAGCGACGTGAGCAGGGCGCGCAGGCGCTGTCCGCCCACGGGCAGGGGTGTGCCTTGATCGTCGTACGCCTCGGTGACGCCCAGGATTCGGTACCGCACGGGTCCATTCTCACGGGTCGGGACGGGCTCAGTCGCGCGGATTCCGGTTCGGGGCGCCGGGGACACCACGGGCGCAATTCTTCAGCGCCCGGCTCCCAGTGCGCCCCGCTGCGGTGCGACGCTCCCTGTGGGGACGGCGCGCTGGCGGGCCGGGGTGCCGGTCCAGCAGGTGCCGCGGCGGGCGAGCAGGCGGCGCAGCCAGAGTTCGAGGGAGACGAGGTCGGCGAGGCCGTCCAGCGGCAGGGGCTCGCCGTCGGCCGCCGCGCGCAGGGCCTTGCGGACGACGCGGGCCTCGATCAGGCCGGTCTGGGCGAGGAGCGGGGTGTCGAAGAGCTGGATGAGGTGGTCGGCACGGACGCGCAGGCCGGTGCGGGCCGCCGCGGCGGACGACGCGTGCGAGGGGGCGCCCCAGCCGGCGGGGAGTTCGCTGACGCCGGCGCCTTCGAGGACGGTACGCAGGATGTCGGCGCGGGCGCCGGGCCGGACGCGGAGGGCCTCGGGGAGGGCGCGGGAGGCGCGTACGACCTGGTTGTCGAGGAAGGGGGCGTGCAGGCGCTGGAAGCGGACCTCGGCGGCCTGTTCGAGGACGCGCAGGTCGGCCGCGTGACGGGCGAGGGCGGCGCGGGCCCGGAACGCGCCGGGCCGCTGCCCCGGTCCTTGCCCCGGACGCGTCGCGCCGTCCTGGAGGCGAACCGATACTTCAGCGAGGGCCTCGCCCGTCAGCCAGCGTGCGGCGGGCCCCGGTCTCGCCCAGGCGAGGGCCGCGAGCGATGCGCCGACGGCGCCCGCTTCACCGCCCGGGTCCTCGAAATTCCGCTGCAGCAGCCGCTCCGCGAGGCTTGCGATGCCCGCCTTGTACGGCGTGCGGGCCAGCTTGCGCGCCGCGCCGTACACGCGCGCGGGCACCAGCACGGAGCCGCCGTCCGCCTTGGCGAGCGCGGCGACCGGCTTGACCATGTGGCGCCGGCGCCGGTCCATGAGGAGGTCGGCGAGGCGGGCCGGGTGCGCGTCGAGGACCTGGCGGGCGCCGTAGCCCGTGAAGTGGTCGGCGCTCCCGGAGAGAAGGCGCGTGCGGTGGCGGGCGGCGGTGATCAGGGAGGGGCCGGGCTCGTCGGTGAGGGGGCCGTCCAACTCGGCGTAGGGGAGCGCCTCTTCGCCCGCGGTGACGACGACGTGGTGAAGCCGAGGGTTCGCGGCGATGGCGCCCGCGCGCTGGAGTTCGGCCTCGCGTCCTTCGGCGCCCGCGGACAGGTCGTTGAAGGTGACGGCGAGGAGGCGTTCGCCCGCGCCCGTGCCGTGGCCGAGGACCGTGCCGGGCAGCCCGGGCAGTCCCGCCGCGAGCAGCGCGAGAGTTCCGGACGCGGGTCCTCCGGAGAGGTCGGCGCCGATGCCGGGCACGGGCATGCCGCGGGCCGCGCGCCGCTCGGCGGGGCCCATGCCGGGGACGGGTCCCGGGTCGATGTCGGCGCCGGGGACGTGCCGGGGCGCGGCGAGCCGGGCGCGTACGGCCTCGACGAGCGCGTCGCGCAGGGCGTCCACCGCGCCGGTGGGGTCCGCGGCGGGCGCGGCGACGGCGAGCGACGCGACCGGTTCGTAGCCGGCGATCTCGCGGGCACCGGCGCGCAGGATCAGCGCGTGGCCCGGCGGGATGCGGCGTACGCCCTGGTACGGCGTCGAGTCGTGCAGGGCTTCGGGCACGTCGGGGGCGGCGAGCAGGGCCGCGAGATGGCCGATGTCGAGGTGGGCCTCGATCAGGTCGGCGAGCGGCAGGGCGGCCGTCGCGTACGCGGTGCCGCCGGCCCAGGGCGTGTAGAACACGGGCCGTGCGCCCGCGAGATCACCGGCGACCATGAGGCGCCGGCCGACCTGGACGACCGCGGTGTAGCTGCCGGACCAGGCGGTGAGGTGGCGCAGGGCCCCGCCGCGCGCGGCGAACAGGCCGACCCGCAGCTGCTCGTCGGTGGCACCGCAGGTGCCGAGTACGGCGATACGGGTCTGCTCGTCGGCGCTGACGATCCTGACCTCGTCCGGACGCCAGTCGCCGACCGCCCACAGCGGATCGGGGTCACCCCACAGGAGCTGCGAACCCACGGGATGGACGGTCTCCCCGTCCGGTCCGGTCGAGCCCGCGGACCCGAACCGCACGGGCCCGGCGGCGGTACTGCTCCACCCCACCAACCACCGCATCGCCGCCTCCACAGGCCGTGGACAGAACCTCGTCAGAAGGAATCAGAGGGAATCACAGGAACAGAGTCCCCATGCTGCCACGAAGGACGCGTACGGGAGAGGCGACCGGGCGGCACGTGCGCCATCGAATGCGCCCCTTTTGAGCGGCAGTTGAACCCCCCAGGGACCGCTCGGGGGCATCGGTGCTGCCGTACGGGACCGTCGATTTTCGGCCAAATCGGCTGTGGATGGCCAGACCTGTGCACACCACATCGGCCACCGCGCGCAACGCACGGTCCGGGAGGCGCCCTGCACCTCCCGGACCGGTCCGCCGCCCGCGGGGATGAAGGCGGCGGTGTCCCCCAGCCCGCTGGATCCAGTACAGCGGGCCGACCCACGCACCATCCATGGAAGCGCTCCCCCCAGGGCCGCAGAAGAGCGCACGCACAGGCGCACGGCCACACGGGCGGAGCACACCGTGACGGCGGCGCCCCGGGCACGTACTCCCGTACGGACAATATTCCCGCCATCCGGAACTATGCCCCTTAACGCTTGGGATCCGGCGAACTACGCTGGGTGTACGAATGCCGCGCGGTTATGCCACCGCGGCAGCCGGCTGTGTCGAGGGGTGGCGCATGTCCAGGGAGCAACGCGGGCCGAACGAGAAACTCGGCACCGTTCTCGCCCTCGCGGGAATCAGCAACGCAGGCCTGGCGCGGCGGGTCAACGACCTCGGCGCGCAACGCGGTCTGACGCTTCGCTACGACAAGACCTCGGTGGCCCGCTGGGTCTCCAAGGGCATGGTGCCGCAGGGCGCTGCGCCGCACCTCATCGCCGCCGCCATCGGCCAGAAGCTGGGCCGGCCCGTGCCGCTGCACGAGATCGGCCTGGCGGACGCGGATCCCGCGCCCGAAGTGGGCCTCGCCTTCCCGCGTGACGTGGGGGCGGCGGTGAAGTCGGCGACGGAGCTGTACCGCCTCGACCTCGCGGGCCGCCGCACGGGCGGCGGCATCTGGCAGTCGCTGGCCGGATCGTTCGCGGTGAGCGCGTACGCGACGCCCGCGTCGAGATGGCTGATAACGCCGGCCGACTCGTCGGTCGCACGCGACGCCCAGCCGCTGGAGAGCGGCGGGGACAACACGCCTCAGAGGGTCGGCCACAGCGACGTCCAGAAACTGCGCGAGGCGGCCGAGGACGCGCGGCGCTGGGACTCCAAGTACGGGGGCGGCGACTGGCGTTCGTCGATGGTCCCCGAGTGCCTGCGCGTCGAGGCGGCCCCGCTGCTGCTCGGCGCGTACTCGGACGACGTGGGGCGCGCCCTGTTCGGGGCGAGCGCCGAACTGACGCGCCTGGCCGGGTGGATGGCGTTCGACACGGGCCAGCAGGAGGCGGCGCAGCGCTACTACATCCAGGCGCTGCGGCTCGCGCGCGCGGCGGCGGACGTGCCCCTGGGGGGCTACGTGCTGGCGTCGATGTCGCTCCAGGCGACGTACCGCGGGTTCGGCGACGAGGGGGTGGACCTGGCGCAGGCCGCCCTGGAGCGCAATCGCGGGCTCGCCACCGCCAGGACGATGAGCTTCTTCCGGCTGGTGGAGGCACGCGCACATGCGCGCGCCGGTGACGCGCACGCCGCGGGTGCCGCGCTGCGGTCCGCGGAGGGCTGGCTGGAGCGGGCGCGCGACGGGGACCACGACCCGTCGTGGCTCGGCTTCTACTCGTACGACCGCTTCGCCGCCGACGCCGCCGAGTGCTACCGCGACCTGAAGGCACCTCGCCAGGTGCGGCGCTTCACGGAGCAGGCCCTGTCGAAGCCCACGGAGGAGTTCGTGCGCTCGCACGGGTTACGCCTCGTGGTGTCGGCGGTCGCCGAGCTGGAGTCGGGGAACCTGGACGCGGCGTGCGAGCAGGGCACGCGCGCGCTGGAGGTGGCGGGGCGGATCTCGTCGGCCCGGACCACCGAGTACGTGAAGGATCTGCTGCACCGCCTCGAGCCTTACGGGGACGAGCCGCGCGTCGTGGAGCTGCGGGAGAGGGCGAGGCCGCTCCTGATGGCGCCGGCGTAGGGCAGATGTGTGAAGGAACCGGTTCAGCCGAACGGCCACCGCCCGGGTTTGAACGCGTTGTCAGTGGCGCAGTGCAGTATCGGGGGCGGGAGGTGAGGCACGGTGATGACGAGCGGGTACGACTGCGACGTGCTGGTGATCGGCGGCGGGATCGTCGGTCTGTCGACGGCGTACGCCCTCACGCGCGCGGTACCGGGCACCCGTGTGACCGTCCTGGAGAAGGAGCACGGCCCCGCCAGACACCAGACGGGGCGCAACAGCGGGGTCATCCACAGCGGTGTGTACTACCGCCCCGGCTCGCTCAAGGCCCGCTTCGCGGTGCGGGGCGCGGCCGAGATGGTCGAGTTCTGCGCCGAGCATGGCATCGCGCACGAGGTCACCGGCAAGCTGATCGTGGCCACCGAGCGCGACGAGCTGCCCCGCCTGCACGCCCTGGTCCAGCGCGGCCGGGAGAACGGGATTCCGGTGCGGGAGCTCGGCCCCGCCCAGATCGGCGAGTACGAGCCGTATGTGCGCGGCCTCGCCGCGATCCACGTGGGCACGACGGGCGTCGCCGACTACGCCTCCGTGGCCCGGCATCTCGCCGAGGCCTCGGGCGCGGACATCCGGTACGGCGCCGAAGTGGTGCAGATCGACCGCCGCGCGGAGCGTGGTGTCGCGGTGCGCACGGCAGCCGGGGATGTCGTGCGGGGGCGCGTCCTGGTGAACTGCGCGGGGCTGCACTGCGACGGGATCGCCCGTCTCGCGGGGGACGACCCCGGCATGCGGATCGTCCCCTTCCGGGGTGAGTACTTCGAGCTGGCCCGCCCCGAGCTCGTGCGCGGCCTGGTCTATCCGGTGCCGGACCCGGCGTTCCCCTTCCTCGGCGTCCATCTCACGCGCGGCATCGACAAGAGCGTGCACGTCGGTCCGAACGCGGTGCCCGCGCTGGCCCGCGAGGGGTACGACTGGTCGACGGTCAGACCGCGCGAGCTCGGCGCCACGTTGGCCTGGCCCGGTTCCTGGCGGATAGCGCGCCGGCACTGGCGGTACGGGGCCGGGGAGCTGCGCCGCTCGCTGTCCCGGGACGCGTTCACGGCGGCGGTGCGCAGGCTGCTGCCCGCGGTGACCGCGGACGACCTGGTGCCCGCGCCCGCCGGCGTCCGGGCGCAGGCGGTCCTGCGGGACGGGACCCTAATCGACGACTTCCTGATCCGCGAGGCCCCGCGCACGGTGCATGTGCTGAACGCGCCGTCCCCCGCGGCGACGGCCTCGCTCCCGATCGGCCGCGAGGTCGCCCGGCGGGCCCTGGCCGCGCTCGGTTCCTGAGCTTGGGCCCCGGCCGGATCCGGCGTCTAAAATCGCCTCACTGTGTCTGAGTCACCCCACACCCCCGAAGCCCACACCCCCGAGGCCGCCGGTCCCCAAGCCCCGGCTCCCGCACGCGCCAAGGGCGAGCCGCGCTTTCCCGACGGGCCCGCGCCCGACCCCGCCGGTTCGCACTTCGAGCGGCGTATCCGCAGCTTCCAGCCCCGCCGCAGCCGCGTCACGACGGGCCAGGCGGACGCCCTCCAGCGGCTGTGGCCCGCGTGGGGCCTCGACATCGACGGGCAGCGCGTCCTCGACCTCGACGAGCTGTTCGACGGCAGGAAGCGCGTCGTCCTGGAGATCGGCTTCGGCATGGGCGAGGCGACGGCGCAGATGGCCGCCGACGACCCCGACACCGGCATCCTCGCGGTCGACGTGCACACCCCGGGCCAGGGCAACCTCCTGGGCCTCGCCGAGCGGAACGGCCTGACGAACGTACGGGTGGCCAACGGCGACGCGATCATCCTGCTCCGCGAGATGCTCCCCGCCGCCTCCCTCGACGGGCTGCGCGTCTACTTCCCCGACCCCTGGCCGAAGAAGCGCCACCACAAGCGGCGCCTGATCCAGCCGGAGTTCCTCAGCCTCGCCAAGGTCCCGCTCAAGCCGGGGGCCCTGGTGCACTGCGCGACCGACTGGGAGCCGTACGCCGAGCAGATGCTCGAAGTCCTGACCGAACACCCGGACTACGAGAACACGCAGGCCGACGGCGGATACGCGCCCCGGCCCGCGTTCCGCCCCCTCACGCGCTTCGAGGGCCAGGGCCTGGACAAGGGCCATGTGGTCCACGACCTGCTCTTCCTGCGCGCCCAGCACGCACCGGCCACCGCCGCGGACTGACACACCCCGTCGCGGCCGGGCCCGTCCCTCGTTAGGGTCAACGCTGTGGCGACCTATCCCTCGTATCCGAATGCGTTTCCGCACGCGCAGCCCGGAGCAGGCGCTCCGGGGCCCGGCATGCTGCGGCATCCGCGCTGGTGGGAGCGGAAGGCCGTGCACGCCTGGGCGCTCGTCTCGCTCCTGACGCTCTCCGGCCTGGTGATCCTCGCCCTCGTGCGGGAACAGACCGGCACCAAGGGGTTCCTGGTCGGGCTCTGCCTCGCGGTCCTGCCCGTCCCGCTGCTGATAGCCGCGTTCCGCTGGCTGGACCGGGTCGCGCCCGGGCCCTGGCGGAACCTGCTGTTCTCCTTCGCCTGGGGCGCCTGCGCCGCCGCGCTCATCGCGATCGTCGCCAACAGCTTCGCGACCCACTGGATCGCCACGAACTCGGCCGACCCAGCGAACGCCGACACCCTGGGCGCGACGGTCATTGCGCCCATCGTCGAGGAGTCCGCGAAGGCCTGCGCCGTCCTGCTCATCTTCCTGTTCCGCAGACGGGACTTCACCGGGATCGTCGACGGCGTGGTGATCGCCGGTGTCACCGCCACCGGCTTCGCGTTCACCGAGAACATCCTCTATCTGGGCAACGCCTTCGGCACCGACCAGCTCAACAGCGGCACCGGCATCGCCTCGGTGACCGCCGCCACCTTCTTCGTACGCATCGTCATGTCGCCGTTCGCGCACCCCCTGTTCACGGTGCTCACCGGCATCGGCTTCGGCCTCGCGGCCTGGACCGCGCCCGACCGCGGGCCGGTGCGGCGCGTGTTCCTGCCCCTCGCCGGGCTGCTGCTCGCGATGGGCATGCACGCCACGTGGAACGGCTCGTCGGCGTTCGGCCGGTTCGGGTTCTTCGGGGTCTACGCGCTGTTCATGATGCCCGCGTTCGGGCTGCTGACCTGGCTCGCGATCGGGACCCGCCAGCGCGAACTGCGCACGGTGCGCACCGAGCTGCCCGCGTACGCGGCGGCCGGCTGGGTCGGCCCGGCCGAGCCGTTCGCCCTCGGCTCGATGCGCGCCCGCCGCCTGGCCCGCGAGTTCGCGCAGCACCACGGCGGCAAGGCGACGGCCAAGACCGTCGCCCAGTACCAGCAGTACGCGACCTCACTCGCGCTCCTGCGCCACCGCGGGCGGCGCGGCCGGGCCGGGCCGGACTATGTCGTACGGGAGCGGGAGTTGCTCGACGAGCTGTGGGCGCGGCGCCACGCGGCCCGCCCCGCCCTCGCCTACGCGTCCCACGCCACCGCGCCGCCCGTGTGGGTGCCGCCGATGTACGCGGGGCCGGTGCACGCGGGGCCGGTCGCCCAGTTCCCCGCGCACAGTGCCCACAACGCGTACAACCCGTACCGCTACTGAGAACGCCTCAGGCGGACGCCTCCGTGAGCTTCGAGAGCTCCGCGTCCGTCAGCTCCAGGTCGGCCACGGCCACCAGCGCCGGCAGCTGCTCCACGGTGCGGGCGGACGCGATCGGCGCGGCCACCGTCGGGCGGGACGCGAGCCAGGCGAGGGCGACCGTCGCGACCTCGGCGCCGTGCGCCTGCGCCACCTCGTCGAGGGCCTTGAGGACGCGCAGGCCGCGCTCGGTCTGCAGGTGCTGGCTCGCGCCCGCGGCCCGCGCGCTGTCGACCTCGGTGCCCGGCCGGTACTTGCCCGTCAGGAACCCGGACGCCAGGGCGTAGTACGGGACGGCGGCGAGACCGCTGCGCGAGGCGACCTCCTGGAGCCGGCCCTCGTAGGTGTCGCGCGAGACGAGGTTGTAGTGCGGCTGGAGCGCGGCGTAGCGGGCGAGGCCCTCGCGGTCGGAGAAGTCCAGGGACTCCTGGAGGCGCTCCGGGGTCAGGTTCGACGCGGCGATGGCGCGCACCTTCCCGGACTTCACCAGCTCGTCGAGGGCGGTGATGATCTCCTCGACCGGCACGGACGGGTCGTCGAAGTGCGTGTAGTAGAGGTCGATGTAGTCCGTGCCGAGGCGGCGCAGCGACTCGTCTGCGGCGGACTTGATGGTGTTCGCGGACAGGCCCTTGAAGTCGGGGTGGGCGCCGACCTTGGTGGCGATGACGACATCGGAGCGGTTGCCGCGCGCGGCCAGCCACTTGCCGATGACGGTCTCGGACTCGCCGCCCTTGTTGCCCGGAACCCACGACGAGTACGTGTCGGCCGTGTCGACGAAGTTGCCGCCGGCGGCGACGTACGCGTCGAGCACGGCGAAGGACTGCGCCTCGTCGGCGGTCCAGCCGAACACATTGCCGCCGAGGGAGAGCGGGAACACCTCGAGGTCTGACGAGCCAAGCTTGCGAAGAGAAGTCATGGCCTGTCAGAACACCGATACGGAGCAAGATATTCCGGGCACGGCCGACCGGCAGCCCTGACGTCGGGGGGTTGCCGTCAGGACCGCCGGGGTTCGGAGGGTTACGAGCCTTTAGATGGTCAGGCCGTTGGAGCGCAGCCACGGCGCGGGGTCGACTCCGGTCGCCTGGCCGCCCGGGTGGACCTCCAGGTGGAGGTGCGGCCCGGTCACGTTGCCGGTGGCGCCGACGCGGCCGATGACGTCGCCGCTGGTCACCTTCTGGCCGGCGCTGACGTTGAGGGACGACTGGTGGCAGTACCAGAGCTCGGTGCCGTCCGGCAGCTCAAGGACGGTGCGGTAGCCGTACGCGCCCGCCCAGCCGGCCTCCTTGACGGTGCCGGAGTGGATCGCCTTCAGCGGCGTACCCGTGGGAGCGGCGAAGTCGAGACCCGTGTGGTAGCCGGAGGACCACATCGAGCCGGGCTGACCGAACGTGCCGGTGATCGTGTAGGAGGCGACCGGCAGCGTGAAGCTCTTGGCGAGCTCGGCGAGGCGCTCGGCCTCGGCCTTCTTCTTCGCGGCCTCCTCCGCCTCCTTCTTCTCGGCGGCGGCCTTGGCAGACGCGGCGTCCTGCTCCTTGGCCGCGTCCTCGGCGGCCTTCTTCGCGGCGGCCTCCTCGGCAGCCGCGGCCTCGGCGTCGGCAGCCTGGTTCTGCTGCTGCTCGGCCTGCTGCATGATGCGGGCGCGCAGGGCCTCACCGGCGGTCGTGCCCTGCTCGGCGTCCGCGGTGGTGATGCCGGCGCCGGTCAGCGGGGCCGCGTCGGCGCCGGACGAGTCGTCGTCCGAACCGTCGGATATCAGCGCGCCCACGCCGGGCAGCGACTTGGCGTCGGGCAGCGAGTCCTTGACGGCCGAGAGGTCGGGCATCGAGATGTGTACGGGGGGCTTGCCGCCCTGCGCGGTGGCGATGCCGCCCGCGCCGACGGCCGCGATCACGCCGACCCCGAGAACTGTGGAACTGCGCGCGAGACCGCCGCGCTGCTTGGCTACGCGGTGCCTGCCGCGTACGGGGCGGACGGACTCCTCGGTGGGATTCCACTCGTCCCAGGTCCGCTCGTCCGCTTCGCCGAACTCTTCGTCGATCGGCGCGTAGGAGAACTCTGGGGCAGGCCGGTTGGACGCCACGGGGGCGCGCTCCTTTCCTTCCTTCTCGCCTACCGGGTTAGCTGACGGGTTCGGAGCAGGAAGGTCTCCTACCGACGCCTTCCGCAAGGAAAGACGTCCGATTCACCCCAAGTTGGTGGTTCCCCGGCTCCCTTGCGGGATTAGGCGCGTGCGCACGGAGCCATCTCTTGTGACGGCTGGGACGACCGCGCTGCGTTATCGAACGTTAATAGACACCGGGGCCCGATTCCAAGCCGTTCCGACTGATCGTTAACGCCTTTGGCCTGGACTTATCGGGGCACGAGCGGGCGGAATCGGGCGAGTTGGCCAGCCGTCGAGACAGGCCGATCATCTGACGGTTTGTCAAATGTTATGCGCAGCGACGCCGTTCGACTACGGAAGGTGAAGACGGCGGTCACGGCTGCTTCACTGCTGCTTCACGGACGCCTCACCGCGAGCAGCGCCATGTCGTCCGTCGTGCCGCCCCCGGTGTGCCGGCGGACCTCGGCGGCGAGCGCGGCCAGCAGCGGATCGGGCCCCGAGAACATCCGTCCCGCGAGCCGGGCCGCCGGGTCGTAGAAGGTGCCCTCCGCGTCGCGCGCCTCCGAGAGGCCGTCGGTGTAGAGCAGCAGCGTCGCCCCGGACGGGAACTCCGTCTCGGACGCCCGGTCGGGCCAGCTGCCGAGGCCACCCATCCCGAGCGGCAGCGCGGGCTCCGGCGGCGACAGGACCTTGAGCGCCCCGTCGCCGCCCAGGATCAGGGGTTCCGGATGGCCCCGGTTGATGACCCGTACGAGGCCGTTGCCGTGCGGGATCTCGGCGAGCACGGCCGTGGTGAAACCCTCGAACTCGTCGAGGCCGTTGCGCCGCAGCCCCTCGCGCGCGAGCGCCCGCTCCAGGCGCTGCGCGACCGCCTCCAGGGTCGCCTCCTGCTCGGCCGCCTCCCGGAAGGCGCCGATGACCACGGCCACGGCGGACACCGCGCCCATACCCTTCCCGCGTACGTCGCCCACGACGAGCCGCACCCCGTGCGGGGTGTCCTGCACCGCGTACAGGTCGCCCCCGATGAAGGCCCCCTCCTGGGCCGCCTCGTAGCGGGCCGCGATCTCCAGGCCGCCGATGCGCTCCGCGGGCTCGGGCAGGACGGCGCGCTGGGCCGCCTCGGCGATCTGGCGCACGGAGGTGAGCTGCTCACTGCCCCGCCGCACGACGCGGTTCATGACACAGGCGAGGACGGCGACGGTGGAGACCGTGACGAGTTCGGTGATGGCGTCGGTGTCGTAACTGCGGGTGTATCTGAGATGCACCCCGAGTACGACGGCGACGGTCGCGAGGCCGGTCAGGAAAGTGCCACGGGGCGAGAAGAACGGGGCGGCGACCAGCGGGGCGGCGGTGAAGAGGGGCACGCCGGTGAACGTCGACGGCGTGACGTAGTCGTAGATCGCCCCGACCACGATGAGCAGCGCGGGCAGCAGCCGCACGAAGAACCGGGCGCGGGACAGGCCCAGCTCCGTCTCTCGCCCGTGTCCTCCTCGCTGCCCCACCGCTCGTCTCCCGCCACCGTCCGCGTCGGTCCCGCGCCTGCGCACGTCGTCGGGCCCCACCCCAGGGTTCCCCCGCGAAAGGCGGCGGGCGACCTGGCGGGACCGACCGGGTGAAAGGGGCCCGAGGCGGCGGATCACGGAACGCCGGGCAACCGATTCGCGTTCCGTCGCCGCAATGGCGTAGAGTCGTGTTTACCGACGCGGGGTGGAGCAGCTCGGTAGCTCGCTGGGCTCATAACCCAGAGGTCGCAGGTTCAAATCCTGTCCCCGCTACTGAAGGCCGAAGGCCCGGAACCATTGGTTCCGGGCCTTCGGTGTATCCGCCTACAGGTCGAACTCGTGCGGGGGCAGGTCGAGCATCAGGCAGGCCTCGCGGACGACGGCCTGCTCGGTCTTGTCGAAGTCGCCGTCCGCGCCGCCGATGACGATGCCGATCTGGATGACCGCGCGCGCCTCGGCGGGCTTCTTCTTCGCCTTGGCGATCTCCTGGAGGACGCTGACCTTGCCGAAGTCGAAGTCGGCGGTCAGCTTGTTCAGATTCGCGTCGAAGCGGCTCTGGAGCTGGTCCGCCGGGAAGTTCTGCAGCACCTCGTTCGTGGAGATGAGCTGGGCCACGCGGCTGCGCTCGGCCGGGTCGATGTTCCGGTCGGCCGCGGCGACCAGCGCGCACATCGCCATGCTCGCGTCACGGAAGGCGCCGCTCTTCAGGTCGTTCTTCTTCGCCATGAGCTGCGTCTGCATCGTCGACGCGGACTCCTTGAAGCGATCCCACAGGGCCATGACTCTCCTCGATCGGCACGTACTGATCTTCTACAGCTCTGTAGAAACTAGCGGGGGGCGGCAAAAGTTCCGCCCCTAAACTGAAGGCTCGAACCCATTGCCGGGGAGCCTTTCGCGGTCCGATGAACGGGAGAAGACGACGGTGACGACACCCGAGAATCCCTGACGGCGCCCGATAGTGACCGATACAGCCCCGCAGACGGATCCGGGCCGTACGACCCTCCAGCTCCTGCGCTCCCTCGACAGCGGCCCGCGCGGCCTCACCGAGGCGGAGGCCGAACGGCGCCTCGCCCGCCACGGCGAGAACGTCCTGCCGGGTACACGTCCCCTGTCCTGGCCCCGCCTGGCCGCCCGCAGCCTGCGCGACCCGTTCACCGGCGTCCTGCTCTGCCTCGGCCTCGTCTCGGCGGCCGTCGCGGCCTGGGGCACCGCCTGCGTGATCCTCGTCCTGGTCGCCGTCAGCTGCGGCCTGCGCTCCGCCGGCGAGCGCCGCGCGGACAGCGCCATGGCGGGCCTGCGCGACCTGGTCGCGACGACGGCGACCGTGCTGCGCCGCCCCGGCGACGACGAGAGCGCCCCACCGGCCGAACACGAGCTCCCCGTAAGCCAGTTGGTGCCCGGCGACGTGGTGCGGCTCGGCCCCGGCGACCTGGTCCCCGCCGACGTACGCCTCCTGCGGGCGCAGGGCCTGACCGTGCAACAGGCCGCGTTCACCGGGGAGTCGGTGCCCGTCGACAAGCGGCCCGTGGACCTGCCCGCGGACGGCGAGTCGGCGCATCTGTGTTTCCAGGGCGGCAGCGTGGCCTCCGGAAGCGCGAGCGCCGTGGTACTCGCGACGGGCGCCGGCACCCGCTTCGCCGCCTCCCACCGCACGGTCGGCGCACCGCGCGGGGCGAGCGCGTTCGAGCGCTCCGTGCACGGCATCTCCTGGACCCTGATCCGCTTCATGCTGCTGACGCCGCCGCTGGTCCTGATGGCGGGCGCCGCGCTGCGCGGCCGGGGCCTGGAGACCCTGCCGTTCGCCGTCGCGGTGGCCGTCGGGCTCACCCCGGAAATGCTGCCGGTCATCGTCACGACGGCGCTCGCCCGCGGCTCCGCGCTGCTCGCCCGCACCCACGGCGTCATCGTCAAACGGCTCCCCGCGCTGCACGACATCGGCGCCGTCGACATCCTCTGCGTCGACAAGACAGGCACCCTCACCCAGGACCGCCCGGCCGTCGACCTCGCCCGCACCGACCCCGACGCCCTGCACTGGGCGGCCGTCTCCGCCTGGTGGACGCTCCAGCTCGCAGACCTGCCGACCCCGGACGCGCTCGACGAGGCGGTCATCACGCAGGGCCTCGCGGCAGACCCGGCCATCACGGACACGTACGACGGGATCACCGCACTGCCCTTCGACCCCGTACGCCGCCTAGCCACCGCCGTCGTCCGGCGGCCCGGCGGCCTCGGCACGGTCACGCTCGCCGTCAAAGGCTCCGTGGAGAACGTCCTCGACCGGTGCGCCCTCGACGACACCGAGCGCGCGAGCCTGCTCGCCCGGGCCGCGGCGCTGTCCGGCGACGGGCTCCGGCTCCTCGCCGTGGCGACCGCCGAACGCCCCGCCCGGCACCGCCCGTACCGCACCGCCGACGAACGCGGCCTCACCTTCACCGGCTTCGTCGCCTTCACCGACGCCCTCGTGCCGACCGCCGAGCAGGCCCTGCGCGATCTCGGAGAGCGCGGCGTCACGGTCAAGGTGCTCACCGGCGACCACCCCGGCACCGCCGCTCGCGCCCTGCGCGATCTGCGGCTCGCCCCCGGCGACGTACGGACCGCGGACGTCCTCGACGCGCTCACGGACGAGGAACTGGCCCGCCTCGCCCACCGCACCACCGTCTTCGCCCGCTGCACCCCCGCCCACAAGGCGCGCATCGTCACCGCCCTGCGTGCCGGCGGGGAGACGACCGTCGGCTTCCTGGGCGACGGCGTGAACGACCTGCCCGCGCTGCGCGCCGCCGACGTCGGGATCTGCCCGCGCGACGCGGTCCCGGTGGCGCGCGACGCGGCGGACATCGTGCTCGCGCAGCCCGCGCACCGGCCCGGCAAGGACCTCACCGCGATCGGCCACGCGATCACCGCGGGCCGTCACAGCAGCGGCAACATCGCCGCGTATCTGCGCGTCACGCTCTCCTCGAACCTCGGCAACGTGATCGCGATGCTCTCGGCGGGCCTCCTGCTGCCGTTCCTGCCGATGCTCCCGGCGCAGGTGCTCGCGCAGAACCTGTGCTTCGACGGGGCCCAGCTCTCGTTCGCCTTCGACCGCCCGGCACCCGACGCCCTGCGCCGGCCCACGACGCTGCGCCCGCGCGACTTCCTGCGCTTCATCACCGGGTTCGGCGTCCTCAACGCCGCGGTCGACCTCGCGACCTTCGGCGTCCTCGCGCTCGCCCTGCACTCCACGGCGGGCGCGGCCGACGAGGCGGCGTTCCACTCGGGCTGGTTCACCGAGAACCTCCTGACGCAGGCTCTGGTGATGCTGCTCCTGCGCACCGGCCGCGCCCCGCGCACCCCGGGCCCTGTCCGCTGGGCGGTCGCCTCCCTGACCGCCGTCGGCATCCTGCTGCCCCTGACCCCCGCCGCCCGCCCGCTCGGCATGACTCCCCTGCCGCCCGTGTACTACGCGCTCCTCGCGGCGGTCCTCGCCCTGTACGCGGTCGCGCTGACGGCGGTGAAGAGGCGGTACCTACGGGAGGCGTGAGGGGCAACGGAGTTCACGGGAACAACACAGCGGCCCGGCCGGCCGAAGCCGTCCGGGCCGCTGTTCACGCGGTAGACCCTGTGGGACTCGAACCCACAACCAATGGATTAAAAGTCCACTGCTCTGCCAATTGAGCTAAGGGTCCACGCGCCGACCCGCGCCGACGCATCCCCGAGCATAGCCCGCCGGGGCCGGGAGGCCGATCGGGTATCGGCCTCCGCGGCCTGTCGGATGTCACACGGGCGGCCGGGCGGCGCGCCCGCCGCTCACGGATCGACCGGTTCCGGCGCTCCCACGCGCCCCGCCTCACGCGCGACGGTCCGCGCGTGCTCCGGGTTGAGAAACCAGTGCCGGGCCGACACCAGCCACCACACGCCCGCGAACCCGAGGACCACAAGGACCGCGATCGGGGCGTAGTTGAACGTCTCCCATGTGACCGGCGAGACCTGCGGCAGCATGAAGAGGACCGTGATGACGGCGACCCACACCACCGCCACGATCCCGATCGGCCGCGACCACCCGCCCAGGTGCCAGGGCCCGCGCTCGAAGTCGTCGCCCTTGCGCAGCCGCAGCAGGGTCGGGACGACGTAGGCGATGTAGAGACCGATGACGGCGATCGAGGTCACGGCCGCGTACGCCGTGACGTTGATGAGGTACGGCAGTCCGAGCACGAGCGCGCCGAGCGCCGCCAGCCACACCGCGGCGACGGGGGTACGGGTGCGCGGGCTGACGGTGTGCCAGACATGCGAGAACGGCAGCGCGCCGTCACGCGAAAAGGCGTAGATCATACGGCTGTTGGCGGTGACGGAGGCCATGCCGCAGAAGAGCTGCGCGCCGATGACGACGAGCAGCAGCAGCTTTCCGGCGGTCGCCCCGAGCGCGTCGAGCAGGATCTGCGCGGGCGGCGCGCCCGTGGCCGAGCCGAGGGCGCCCTGGTACGACTGGATGGCGAAGGTGAAGCCCAGGAGCAGCACGAACCCGGCGATCCAGGACGTCCAGATGGACCGCACGATGCCCTTCGGCCCCGCGGTGGACGCGTCGTGGGTCTCCTCGGTCATGTGCGCGGAGGCGTCGTAGCCGGTGAAGGTGTACTGGGCCATCAGCAGTCCGATCAGGACGACGTAGAACCCGCTGCCCCAGCCGGTGTTGTTGACGAACTTCGTGAAGACGAAGGACGCGGACTGGTGGCTGTCCGGCGCGAAGGCGAGGGCGCCGACGATGACGGCGACGCCGACGACGTGCCACCAGACGCTGACGCTGTTGAGCAGCCCGACGATGCGCACGCCGAAGGTGTTGAGGAGTCCGTGCAGCACGAGGATCGCCGCGAACAGCAGGATCGTCCGCCCCGGCGTCACCTCGAAGTCGAACTGGAGGTTCAGATACGCGCCGAGGAAGGACGCGGCGCCGAAGTCGATTCCTGCGGTCACCGCGACCTGACCGAGGACGTTGAACCAGCCCGTGAACCACGCCCAAGCGGCGGCCGTCCGCGCGGGTGCGAGCCGGTGCGCCCAGAAGTAGAGGCCGGCGGAGGTCGGGTACGCGGAACAGATCTCCGCCATCGCGAGCCCGACGAACAGCGTCATGAGGCCGACCCCGACCCACCCCCAGGTGATCAGGGCGGGGCCGCCGGTGTTCATCCCGAACAGATACATCGTCAGGCACCCGGAGAGCACCGAGATGATCGTGAAGGAGACGGCGTAGTTGGAGAACGCCGACATCCTGCGGGCGAGGACCTGCGTGTAGCCGAGCTGGGCGAGACGTTCCTCGTCGGTCGATGGCGGCGGTTGCTGCGCCGCTGGCTCACTTGTCATGCCCCCAGCGATTCCCGTACCGGGGGCGGGGCATGCGCGGGCTTTGGCCAAAAAATGCCCGCGGGTGAACGGCGGTACAGGCACGCGAAAGAAAGAAGGGCCCGGGAGACATGATCGTCTCCCGGGCCCTTCTCAGGTCAGGCCGTCAGGCCCTGCGGCCTTCAGCCGTTTCAGCCGTTGCGCTTCCAGCGCGGCTTCTCGTCGCGGCGGAACGAGGAACCACCGGTCGAGCCGGAGCCCGCACCGCGGTGGTCGTCACGGCGGCCGTACGGACGGTCGTGGCCACCGGAGCGGAAGCCGCCGCCGGCGGGACGGTCGTCACGACGGTCACGGTTGAACGGACGGTCGCTGCCGCGGTGGCCGCCGGAGGGGCGGTCGTCACGGCGGAAGCCGCCGCCCGAGGGGCGCTCGTCACGACGGTCGCGGTTGAAGCCGCCACCGGAGGGACGGTCGTCGCGACGGTCACGGTTGAAGCCGCCGGACGGACGGTCGTTGTCACGACGGAAGCCACCGGACGGACGGTCGTTGTCACGACGGTCACGGTTGAAGCCACCCGACGGACGGTCGTTGTCACGACGGAAGCCACCACCGGAGGGACGGTCGTCGCGACGGTCACGGTTGAAGCCGCCGGACGGACGGTCGTTGTCACGACGGAAGCCACCGGACGGACGGTCGTTGTCACGACGGTCACGGTTGAAGCCACCCGACGGACGGTCGTTGTCACGACGGAAGCCACCGGACGGACGGTCGTTGTCACGACGGTCACGGTTGAAGCCGCCCGACGGACGGTCGTCGCGACGGTCGCGCTTCTCGTAGTTGCCCCGCTCGTCACGGCGCTGCGGGCGCTGCTCGTACGAGGACGAACGCTCCTGGCGCTCGACCGGCGCGGCGGCCTGCTCCGGGACGGACGCCTCGGCGGCCTTCTCGGCAGCGGCGGCGACGGCGGCGGCGACACCCTCGGCGTCCTCGCCGCGCTCACGGGCGGCACGCGCGGTGAGGCGGTCGGCCTCCTCGCGCAGCTCGCCGGCGCGACGCGTGGCCCGCTCCAGCTCCTTGGTGAGGGAGGTGACCTCACGCTCGGCCTGCTGCGCGGCGTTGCCCGCGGACTCGGCCTGGACCTCGGTCATGGACCGGGCACCGGTGATCTCGGCGACCTCCGGGTCGAAGGCAGCACCGCCCTGGATGATGTGGCGCGAGGCGTCGACGCCCGCGTCCTCCATGAGGCGGAAGATCTGGCGGCGCTGGTGCGGCAGCGACAGGGAGACGACGACACCGGACTTGCCGGCACGGGCGGTACGGCCCGAGCGGTGCAGGTAGTCCTTGTGGTCACCGGCCGGGTCCACGTTCAGGACCAGGTCGATGCCGTCGACGTGGATACCGCGGGCGGCGACGTCGGTGGCGACGAGCGTGTTGACGTAGCCGTCCTTGAAGTCGGCGAGGACGCGGGTACGAGAGCCCTGCGTCATGCCGCCGTGCAGCGCGTCGGCCTTCACGCCGGCGTCCTGGAGCTGCTCGGCGATGCGGTCGGCGCCCAGCTGGGTGCGGACGAAGATGATCGTGCGGCCCTTGCGGGAGGCGATCGCGGCGGTGACCGGCGCCTTGTCCTTGGGCTTCACGATCAGGATGTGGTGGGTCATGGTCGTGACGGCGCCCTGGGCGGCGTCGACCTCGTGCGTGACCGGGTTGGTCAGGTAGCGCTTGACCAGCGTGGAGATCTCGTTCTCCATCGTGGCCGAGAACAGCATGCGCTGGCCGTCGGCCGGGACCTGGTCGAGCAGCTCGGTGACCTCGGGCAGGAAGCCCAGGTCGGACATCTGGTCGGCCTCGTCGAGAACGGCGATCTCGACGTTCTCGAGCGAGCAGGCGCCGCGGTTGATGATGTCGCGCAGACGGCCCGGGGTGGCGACGAGGACGTCGACGCCGCGCTCGAGGGCGTAGATCTGGTTGCCCATGGACGTACCGCCGCAGACGACCTTCATCTTCAGGCCGAGGACGTCGCCGTAGGGCTGGAGGGCGTCGGCGACCTGCATCGCCAGCTCGCGGGTCGGGGTGAGGATGACCGCGCGGGGCTTCTTCTTCTCGGTGTGACCGCCGGCGAGACGCGCCAGGGTCGGCAGACCGAACGAGAGGGTCTTGCCGGAGCCGGTGCGGCCACGGCCGAGGATGTCCTTGCCGGCCAGGGCGTCCGGGATGGTCGCGGCCTGGATCGGGAACGGCGCGGTCACGCCGTTCTGCGCGAGCTTGCGGACGATGCCCTCGGGCAGACCGAGGTCGCCGAAGGTCAGGGTGGGCTCGGCGGGGGTGTCGGTGTCGGCCTCGGCGGAGGCGCTGTCAGCGGCCTCTCCGACGGCAACGGCAGTCACGTCCTCGTCGACGGCGAGAACCTGCACGGCCTCGTCGTTCTCGGGCATGACGGTGTGGTCAGAACTGGAAATGGACATGCGAAATGCGAAACCTTCCGGAGTCTCGGCACGCGCCCGTCAACTCCGTGAATTTCGCAATCGACCGCCTCAATGCGGTCCAGCCACGGCTGGGGAGAGAACGCGCCACGCGGCGCTCTCTTAACGGCGCCGGGCAAATGGGATCAAACGATCTACCACCATAGTCACCCACCACCCTCCAGCGCAAACCAATCCCCCTGAGACCCCGCTCACACCTGCCCCCTGGGCAAGTCCTACGCAGGCGCCCCCGCCCGCGGCGCCGGCTCCCGGTCGACCCGCACCCGGGCCGACGCCTGCTCGTGCGCCGACGACGAGGGCTCCGCGGTGGTCGGGTCGGGCGTCGGCGTGGGGGTGTCCGGGGGCGGCGTCGGCGTGTCCGGCGCGGTGCGCGTCGGGGTCGGCCGGGACGGTGGCGTGGTCCGCCCGCTCGCCGAGGGCTTCGCCGGACCCGTTGCGCCCTTGGAGGGGCTCGCGGAGGGCGAGGCGGCGTGCGAGGCCGCGTCGGACGCGGTGCCGCTCGGCGACGGCGCCCCCTTCGCGCCTTCCCGGCCCCCGGCCTGCTCCTCGCCGCCCCCGGGGACCACCGCGCCGCCGTCCGGCGCCGCCCGCCCGCCGTGCCGCCCCGCCGAGTGCGACGGCGCGGGCCCGCCCCCCTCGTGGGCGACGCTCATGCAGCCGGTGGTCGCCGCCGTGACGGCCACCACCGCCGCGGCCAGTCGGACCAGACGAGGGGGTACGGACAGCTGGCGCACGGGCGAGCACCTCCGGGGCGCTGAAAAGCTGGAGCTGAAGCGATACGGGAACCGCCGAAAAGACCGGCGTCACCGTGCCCAACTCCCGCCCCCCGCAAGAGGACACGCCCGCTCACTGCCCGGCCGTCACCCGTATCCGAGGGCGTGCAGCCGCGCGTCGTCGATCCCGAAGTGGTGGGCGATCTCGTGGACCACGGTGATCTCCGTCTCCACGACGACGTCTTCGCGGGACTCGCACATCCGCAGCGCGGGTCCCCGGTAGATGGTGATGCGGTCGGGCAGCACGCCCGCGTACCACTCACCCCGGTCGGTCAGCGGCGTCCCTTCGTAGAGGCCGAGCAGCTCAGGTTCCCCGGCGGCGGGCTCGTCCTCGACGAACACCGCCACGTTGTCCATGAGCCGCGTCAGCTCCGGCGGAATCCGGTCCAGGGCTTCGGCGACCAGTTCCTCGAACTCCTCGCGCGTCATCTCCAGCACACGGCCATTGTCGGCCACTCGCCCCCAGATCCACCTGTCCGTCCGGGCATACGGGACCATCCGTATGGGCATACGGGACCAATGGCCCGCGTCCCCGCTGTCGCCGCCCTGTCCGCCCTGCGGAACATCCCCTCCGCGGTAGGCCGCCACCATCGCGCCCGCCGCCCCCGCCCCACCGGCGATCTCACCCTCCAGCCCCGCCCGTACCTCCGCGCCCTGGGCCTCGCGGCCGTCGTCCTCATGGGCGCGTGGCTCGGCCTGCTCGTCGTGGGGAACGTCCGCGTCCCCGTGGGCCCGATGGACACCCGGATGACGCTGCGCCCGTCCCTGACCGGCGGCACGAAGATCAACGTCTCGCCGCTCGGCTCCCTGGAACTCAAGTCGCACACGGCCCCCATCCGCCTCGACGTGGACGTCGACCGCCTCGACCCGGTCCGCTCCCAGGCCCTGGTCGACCACCCCGAGCGCCTCTCGGGCCTCCAGGACGAGGTCACCCGCGACGTCGAGCACGGCACCCTCGACCTCGCCCTGCGCTCCTGCGTCGCCGTCGTCTCCGGCGCCACCGCGCTCGGCCTCGCCGTCTACCGCCGTCCCCGCCGCGCGCTCGGCGCCGGCGGCCTCGCGCTCGCCCTCCTGGCGGCCTCGGGCGGGGCGGCGTACGCGACCTGGAACCCCAAGTCGGTCCTGGAGCCGAAGTTCTCGGGCCTGCTCTCCTCGGCCCCCTCGGTCGTCGGCAACGCGCGCTCGATCGTCACCGAATTCGACGTCTACCAAAAGGAGTTGGCGCGACTGGTGACCAATGTGACCAAGCTCTACGACGTGACGTCGACGCTCCCCGCGTACCGGCCGGACCCGTCCACGATCCGCGTCCTGCACGTCTCGGACATCCATCTGAACCCGGCCAGCTGGAAGATCATCTCCTCGCTCGTCGAGCAGTACGACATCTCGGTGATCGTCGACTCCGGCGACACGATGGACCACGGCTCGGCGGCCGAGAACCCGTTCCTCGACCCGATCAAGGACCTCGGCGCCCCGTACGTCTGGGTCCGCGGCAACCACGACTCGGCGACCACCCAGCGCTACCTCTCACACATCAGGAACGTCCGCGTCCTCGACGACGGCAAGGCGGTCACCGTCGCCGGGCTGCGCTTCGCCGGCACCGGGGACCCCCAGTACACGCCGGACCGCGCGGTCAAGGCGCAGGGCGACCCGGCCGAGCGCATGGCGGGCATCCGGCTCGCCTCCGCGCTGCGCGACCAGCGGGAGGCGGGCACGCCGGTGGACATCGCGATCGCCCACAACCCGGTGGCCGCCCGCGAGACGGACGGCACGGTCCCGCTGGTCCTCGCGGGCCACATCCACCACGAAGCGACCGAGGTGATGAAGCTGGGCACGCGGCTGCGTATCGAGGGCTCGACCGGCGGCAGCGGCCTGCGCGCCGTCGACGACGGCTCCCCCGACCCGGTGCAGGCGTCGGTCCTCTATCTGGACCGCGACACGCGCCGTCTGCAGGCCTGGGACGAGATCGAACTGGGCGGCCTCGGCCTGACGACGGCACAGGTCAGCCGCCATCTGCCCAAGGAGAACCAGCCGGGCGCGACCCCCTCGCCGACGCCGCCCACGGGCTCGCCCGCACCCTCGCCTATTCGGTTTGGCTGACACCGAAACGCCGTAGTACAGTCTGCGACGTGCCCAAGGGCGCCGGTCAGGGCTTGACCGTTCCAGGACCTCCAGAGGTCGAGGAAGAAGCGGAACCTCTTGGGGGGAAGCGGAGTCACATGCTTCTCACGTCCTCTTCTGGGCGATAGACGCAGAAGCAGCAAGGCCAGTAGTTTTGCCCTCATCGTCTAGTGGCCCAGGACGCCGCCCTTTCAAGGCGGTAGCACGGGTTCGAATCCCGTTGGGGGCACGCAACATCCTGTGCGACACTTGTGTCGCACAACAGCTTGGTCCTGTGGAGCAGTTTGGAGTGCTCGCCACCCTGTCAAGGTGGAGGCCGCGGGTTCAAATCCCGTCAGGACCGCTGCGATTCGTTCGCGAACCGCGTGGCTGGGTAGCTCAGTTGGTACGAGCGATCGCCTGAAAAGCGATAGGTCGCCGGTTCGATCCCGGCCCCAGCCACAAGATTCAGGCCCCGTCCCCGGACGGGGCCTGTTGCGTTTTCCCAGCGGAACACCGCCCGAGCCGCCACCCCGAAAGCCCTGTCTCCGACGGGCTTTCGGGGTGTCCGGGCGCAGTCACCCGACAGGGTCACGCCCCCGGCACCCCCGCATGGGCCGGTTCCGTCGTTCGGCCACCCGGATGGCGGTGGCGCCAGACCCAGAAGATCGTGGTCGACAGCAGGGCCCATGCCGTGAGGACCAGGAACGGGAACACGTGCTGGTGCCCGCCGAAGTACACGGCCGTGTGCTGCGCGTTCACAGAGCCGCCCGGCGGCAGCCACCGCCCGATGCGGCCCAGCGCCGACGGCAGCAGTGGCCACGACACCGCGCCGCCCGACGACGGGTTGCCGAGGAGCACCATCAGCCCCCACGTCGGGATCATCGCCCAGCGCCCGACCAGCGTGTTGAACATCGTGAAGACCATCCCCGACGTGAACATCGTCAGCGCGAGGATGGCCCAGGACTCGGCGAACGGCAGATCGAGAGCGCCCAGCCACCAGTCCACGACCGCCGCGATCACGAAGCCCCCGAGCATCGCGTACACCACGGTGTACGCGATGCGCTCCAGCGGATTGAGGGCGCTCGCCTGCACGCTCAGCTGGATCGCGCCGACGAAGCCGATGATGACGGCAGCCAGCGAGATGTAGAAGATCGCGAGGCCGCGCGGGTCGCCCTTCTGCAGCGGTTTGATGTCGGTCACGGTGACCGGGACCCCGAGTGCGGCGCCGACCTGCGGGGTGGTCTCGGCGAGGACCTGCGCCACCGAGGCGCCGGAGGCTCCCGAGACCTGGAGCGCGACGCGGTCCCCCTTCCGCACGTCGAGGATCGCGAAGACTTTCTGCTGGTCCACGCCCTCGACGGCCGCCGCGACGTTGTCGTACAGGTGCACTTCGAGGGACGCGTTCAGCGCCTTCTCCATGCCGGCCAGGAACGCCGCCCCGCCGTGCTTCACGTTCGCCGCGCCCACCACCGCCGTGGGAATCCGGTGCGGCGTCGGGTTCGCCATCGCGTAGGTGTACGACCCCGCGAAGAGGCCCGCGGCGGCCGCGATGATGAACACGAGGACGGTCGCGGGCAGGAACGGCGACTTCTTGAAGTCCTCCCAGCGCTCCCCGCGCGTCGGCACACGCCCGTGCGCGCCGTGGTCGTGTGCGCCGTGATCGTGCTCGTCGTCGCTCGGCTCAGACATATGGACACGTTAAAGCACTCATATCGGACCTTCAGTGCCAACTGCCCTGGTCTCCGCTGATACCGGCCCACGTCAAAACCATTCGCCACCCGTTTCCCGGAGGTGAGATCCTGGAGGACGTATGTCTACGCAGCCTGCCCCCGTCCTCGGCACCCTCGCCCAGCGCCTGTCCGAGCTGTCCCTGCGCGATGCGCACCGGCTCGGCCGCAGGCTTGAAGGCGCGCGCCGCATCCGCAAGCCCGAAGCCCGGGCCGCCGTGCTCGCCGAGATCGAGGCGGAGGCCGAGAAGGCCGAGGCCCGGACGGCGCAGCGCCGCGGCCGGTACGAGTCGCTCGAGATCACGTATCCCGAGCAGCTCCCCGTCAGCCAGAAGAAGGACGAGATCGCCGACGCGATCCGCGACCACCAGGTCGTGATCGTCGCGGGCGAGACCGGCTCCGGCAAGACGACCCAGATCCCCAAGATCTGTCTCGAGCTCGGCCGCGGCGTGCGCGGCATGATCGGGCACACCCAGCCCCGCCGGCTCGCAGCCCGCACGGTCGCCGAGCGGATCGCGGACGAGATGGACACCCCGCTGGGCGAGGCCGTCGGCTGGAAGGTCCGCTTCACGGACCAGGTCAACCCGGACGCCACGTTCGTGAAGCTGATGACGGACGGCATCCTGCTCGCCGAGATCCAGACGGACCGCGAGCTGCGCGCGTACGACACGATCATCATCGACGAGGCCCACGAGCGGTCCCTGAACATCGACTTCCTGCTCGGCTATCTGGCGCAGCTGCTGCCCAAGCGCCCGGACCTGAAGGTCGTCATCACGTCGGCGACGATCGACCCCGAGCGCTTCTCCCGCCACTTCGGTGACGCCCCGATCGTCGAGGTCAGCGGTCGTACGTATCCGGTCGAGGTGCGCTACAGACCCCTGCTCGAAGAGGATTCGGACGACGCCGACCGGGATCAGATCACCGCGATCACGGACGCCGTCGAGGAGCTCCAGGGCGAGGGCAAGGGCGACATCCTCGTCTTCCTGTCCGGGGAGCGCGAGATCCGCGACACGGCGGACGCGCTGGAGAAGAAGAAGTTCCGGTTCACCGAGGTCCTGCCGCTCTACGCGCGCCTGTCGCACGCGGAGCAGCACCGCGTCTTCCAGCGCCCCTCGGGCTCGCTCCGCCGCATCGTCCTCGCGACGAACGTCGCGGAGACCTCGCTGACCGTCCCCGGCATCAAGTACGTGATCGACCCGGGCACCGCCCGCATCTCCCGCTACTCGCACCGCACGAAGGTGCAGCGCCTGCCCATCGAGGCGATCAGCCAGGCCAGCGCCAACCAGCGCAAGGGCCGCTGCGGCCGTACGTCGGACGGCATCTGCATCCGCCTGTACTCGGAGGACGACTTCGTCGCCCGCCCCGAGTTCACGGACGCGGAGATCCTCCGTACGAATCTCGCCTCCGTCATCCTCCAGATGACCGCGGCCGGGCTCGGCGACATCGAGAAGTTCCCCTTCATCGACCCGCCGGACCACCGCAACATCCGCGACGGCGTGCAGCTCCTCCAGGAGCTGGGCGCGCTGAACCCGGCGGAGAAGGACGTCCGTAAACGCCTCACCGAGCAGGGCCGCAAGCTCGCCCAGCTGCCGGTGGACCCGCGCCTGGCCCGGATGGTCCTGGAGGCCGACAAGAACGGCTGTGTGCGCGAGGTCATGGTGATCGCGGCCGCGCTGTCCATCCAGGACCCGCGCGAGCGCCCCAGCGAGAAGCAGGCGCAGGCGGACCAGCAGCACGCCCGCTTCAAGGACGAGACGTCCGACTTCCTGGCGTTCCTCAACCTCTGGCGCTATGTGCGCGAGCAGCAGAAGACGCTCGGCTCGTCCGCGTTCCGCCGCATGTGCAAGTCGGAGTACCTGAACTTCCTGCGTATCCGCGAGTGGCAGGACATCTATACGCAGCTGCGTACGGTCGCCAAGCAGATCGGGATCCATCTGAACGAAGATGACGCCCCCGACCAGCAGGTCCACATCTCGCTGCTCGCCGGCCTGCTCTCCCACATCGGGATGAAGGACGTGAAGGAGTCCACGGACAAGGACCCCAAGCAACGCGGCGGGCGGAACGAGTACCTGGGCGCGCGCAACGCCAAGTTCGCCGTCTTCCCCGGCTCCGCGCTCTTCAAGAAGCCCCCGCGCTTCATCATGTCCGCCGAGCTCGTCGAGACGTCGCGGCTGTGGGCCCGCGTCAACGCGAAGATCGAGCCGGAGTGGGTCGAGCCCCTCGCCGAGCACCTCCTCAAGCGCACGTACAGCGAGCCGCACTGGGAGAAGGACCAGGCGGCCGTGATGGCGTACGAGAAGGTGACGCTGTACGGCGTCCCGCTCGTCGCCCAGCGCAAGGTGAACTACGGGCGCATCGACCCCGAGGTGAGCCGCGAGCTGTTCATCAGGAACGCGCTCGTCGAGGGGGACTGGCGCACGCACCACAAGTTCTTCTCGGACAACCGCAGGCTGCTCACCGAGGTCGAGGAGCTGGAGCACCGCGCCCGCCGCCGCGACATCGTCGTCGACGACGAGACGCTCTTCGACTTCTACGACCAGCGGGTCCCGGACCATGTCGTCTCGGGCGCCCACTTCGACAGCTGGTGGAAGCACAAGAAGCAGGACGAGCCCGAACTCCTCGACTTCGAGCGCTCGATGCTCATCCGCGAGTCGGCGGAGGCCATCACCAAGGACGACTATCCGGACTCGTGGCGCCAGGGTCCGCTGAAGTTCCGGGTGACGTACCAGTTCGAGCCGGGTGCGGACGCGGACGGTGTGACCGTCCACGTACCGCTCCAGGTGCTCAACCAGGTCACGCCCGAGGGCTTCGACTGGCAGATCCCGGGCCTGCGCGAGGACGTGGTCACGGAGCTGATCCGCTCCCTGCCCAAGCCGGTCCGCCGGCACTACGTCCCGGCGCCGAACTACGCGAAGGCGTTCCTGGAGCGGGCGGTCCCCCTCCAGGAGGCCCTGCCCACCACGCTCGCCCGCGAGCTCCAGCGCATGGTCGGCGTCCCCGTCACCCCGGACGACTTCGACCTGTCCCGCGTACCCGACCACTTGAAGATCACGTTCAGGATCGTCGACGAGCGGCGCAGGACCCTCGCCGAGGACAAGGACCTGGAGGCGCTCAAGCTCCGCCTCAAGCCGAAGGCCCGTAAGGCGATCTCGCAGGCGGCAGCGGCCACGGCCGAGCGCTCGGGCGGCGCGTCCGTGGAGCGCTCGGGCCTCACGGACTGGACGATCGGCACGCTCAGCCGGGTCTTCGAGACCCGGCGCGCCGGCCAGCCCGTCAAGGCGTACCCGGCGTTGGTCGACGACGGGGACACGGTCTCCGTCCGCCTCTTCGACACGGAGGCCGAGCAGCAGCAGGCGATGTGGAAGGGCACGCGCCGGCTGATCCTGCGCAACATCCCGGTCAACCCGGGCAAGTTCGCCTCGGACAAGCTGACCAACCCCCAGAAGCTCGCCCTGTCCGCGAACCCGCACGGCACGGTCCAGGCGCTCTTCGACGACTGCGCCATGGCCTCCTGCGACAAGCTCATCGCGGACTTCGGCGGCCCGGCCTGGGACGAGGAGTCGTACCGGAAGCTCTACGACAAGGTGCGCGCCGAGATCGTCGACACGACCGTACGGACGGTGGGCCAGGTCCAGCAGGTGCTCGCCGCCTGGCAGGCCTGCGAGCGCCGCCTGAAGTCCACGAAGAGCCCGACGCTGCTCGCCAACCTCACGGACGTGCGGACCCAGTTGACGGCCCTGATCCGCCCCGGCTTCGTCACGGACACCGGTCTGCGGCGCCTGCCCGACCTGGTGCGCTACCTGGTCGCGGCCGACCGGCGCCTGACGCAGATGCCGACGAACGTCCAGCGGGACACGTCGCGCATGGAGAAGGTCCACGAGATGCAGGACGAGTACGCGTGGCTGCTCGAACAGATGCCGCAGGGGCGGCCCGTGCCGCAGGAAGTCCTGGACATCCGCTGGATGCTGGAGGAGCTGCGGGTCAGCTACTTCGCCCACGCCCTCGGCACCGCGTACCCCGTCTCGGACAAGCGGATCGTGAAGGCGATCGACGCGGTGGCGCCGTAACGGACCGGGCACGTTAAGTGAGTTCGACCGCCGGGCCTGCGCTGCTGTACAGTCTCATCTCGCAGCACAGAGCAACACCAAGTGCCGCGAGCAAGGTCCTGTGGAGCAGTTTGGAGTGCTCGCCACCCTGTCAAGGTGGAGGCCGCGGGTTCAAATCCCGTCAGGACCGCACATAAGACTGAGGCCCGTATCCCGCAAGGGGTGCGGGCCTCAGTCGTGTGCGCGCCCGCCCGTGAGGCCCGACCCCGCGCGTCCGTGCCCCTGTGCCCCGCCCCCGGCCGTCTTGACTGCGTCCCGCTCCCCCGGTACTCAGACAGCAGGGATTCCCGACCCGGAGGTGGCGCATGGCGGCATCCGCCCGGCACGAGACGCGCGCTCTGCTGCGCGCCCACCTCTCCGCCGCCTCCGGCTACCGCCATCTGACCCGGCACTGCCCCATCTGCCACCAACTCCTGCGCCTCGCCCTGGAGCCCACCAGAGAGCCCGCAGGAGGCCGTGAGACGGACCGGGGGGCCACGGAGGACGAAAGTCCCCCCACCGCGTGACCAAAGGCGCCGGACGGCGGCCCCAACTGGTGGAAGCCTGGGGGAGAACGGCGGACACGCCCACGCGAATCCCCTCTAACCCAAGGGCCTCGCCGGCAACAAGTGTTCGAGCGTGTGACGGGCATCACGGGACCAGTTTTGGAAACAGCGTTTCTTACACCCGTCCTACAACACCTCAATTTAATATGTGCAATTGCACCACCCCCAGGGCCCGCCGGGGCACCCCCGAAGGCCCACCCCGCGACCCCTCCGACGACCCTCCTCGGCGACCCGCCGAGCACCCGCCGGCGCTCCCCGGCAGACCGTCACCGACACTCCGTCAGGGACCCACAGGGCCGCTCACAAAGCCACGCACAGGCACCCCACAGACCGCCCGGCCCGCACGGATCCGCGCATAAAAAAATCGCGCTGGACCCGGCGGAGTCCAGCGCGATCGACGACGCACCCTTGAAGCATGAGCAGGCGTGGGCCCGTTGGGGCAGACCCGCGTCGTGTGGAGCTATAGGTTGGGCGCGAAAAGGGCTGGGGGGCCCGGAACGCCCGTTTTATTTAGTTGTTCAGGCCTCGCTGCGCTGCTGCGGGATGCCCGCGAGCAGTGCGCGGACCTCCGCCTCGCGGTAGCGGCGGTGCCCGCCGAGCGTGCGAATCGACGTGAGCTTGCCAGCCTTTGCCCAGCGCGTCACCGTCTTCGGGTCGACGCGGAACATCGTGGCGACCTCAGCCGGGGTCAGCAGCGGCTCGGCATCAGGGGTGCGAGCGGTCATGAGCGGCCTCCTCGGGAGAACCGAACCTTCTCGGTTCATTCCTCTAAATTCTGCACCTTGACCCGCGTTGCCCGAAATGGCGGACGCGAGTCGAGTCGGTTATAGGACGAACGGCTTGTCCTCGGCACTACAACTACACCATCCGTCCAGCCGCGTCGGCCAAACCGATGGAATTGCCCTCCCAGGTGTTCATCAGCGACGGAAGCCGATGGACCATGCCATAGCGGACAGTCACGCCACTGTGACGATCAGTCACAGTGGCGCCAGGAGTCACGAGACCCCCCATAGCGTGCAATGCGGAGATTCCGGCTGAACGCGGACGAAAGCAGCCGGATGGAGCCCTCCCCGGACTCCTTGTCCTATTTTGGCACGAGGGGGGGCGATGGACGCAAGGGCGAAGTAAGTGCGGTCCATCACGCTTGAGGCAAAAGACCGGTTCAGGACCTACGTCCCCGCACGTCTGTCCGGTCAGTTCGCGAACTGCCGGTCCCGCACCGCACGCCAACGTTCCATCAGCCGCGCGTACGCCGCTTCGGCACCGTCACCATCACCGCGCCGCAGCGCCTCGATCCCCTCCGCCACGTCCGCAGCGGAATGATCACCATCCAGATCCTCCGCGGACAAAGCGTGCACCAGGCCGCCGTAGTCGAGTTCGACGAATGAACGCGGGTGGAACTCTTCGAGCCAGCGCCCCACGTCCACCAGGCCGTCGATCAGCGGCCCCTCGTCCATCGTGTCCCGCAGCGTGCGGAGCCCCCGCGCGACCCGGCGGCGCGCCTGCACCATCGGCGTGCGGTAGCGCAGCACCGGCGCCTCGCCGTCCGCGGCCCCCTTGGCGTACTCGCGCTCCTCGTCCGTGACGAGCACGAACCAGTTCAGCGGGATCTGCCAGGTGGACGTGCGGATCCAGGGGCGGGCGTCGGGGTTGCGGGCCAGCCAGTGCTCGTAGTCCGCGGCGGACTGCCGGCGGACCACCGGCGGGAGCACCGCGTCCAGCACGGGTGTCGGCAGGCGCCCCGGCAGCTCGTCCAGCGCCTGCCAGCCGCGCAGTCGCGTGCGCCAGGGACACACGCACACCACACCGTCCGTCTCGATGACGAACGCGTCGTCGCTCTCGTGGACCGGCACGGGCACCGGCGGCGTGGGCAGCAAATCGGCCAGCGAGCGGCGCAGTTCGTCCTGGTAGGAGGGGCGCTCGCGGCGCTGCGCATAGCGCTCCCAGTGGCTCCGCTCGGGCTCGGGGAACGCCGCGAGGGGTTCGTACACGCGTAGATACGACGCGTAGGGCACGGTCACCGAAGACACCTTGGGCACGGCTGCTCCCTCCCCCGGCCTGCGCCTGGAAAACACTGCAAATCGTCCCATGGCCGAAGCTGAACGCACCTGGCCGGACACGCGCGTACTCCGGGAGAGGGTGATCCACGGCACTGCGCATCTGGCGGCTCGGCGCAGGCTCTAGTCTCTTGCTCAACGGGGCCCGCCACCCGTACGGGCACCGTCTCCAACCGCCGCTACTTGACCGGGAGTCACCACAGTGACCGACGTAACCGGCGCCCCTGCCGATGTTCTGCACACCCTGTTCCGGTCGGATCAGGGCGGCCATGAGCAAGTCGTGCTCTGCCAGGACCGCGCCAGTGGCCTCAAGGCCGTCATCGCCCTCCACAGCACCGCCCTGGGCCCCGCCCTCGGCGGCACCCGCTTCTACCCGTACGCGAGCGAGGCGGAGGCCGTCGCCGATGCCCTGAACCTCTCGCGCGGAATGTCGTACAAGAACGCCATGGCCGGCCTCGACCACGGCGGCGGCAAGGCCGTGATCATCGGTGACCCCGAGACGATCAAGAGCGAGGAACTGCTGCTCGCCTACGGCCGCTTCGTCGCCTCCCTCGGCGGGCGCTACGTGACGGCGTGCGACGTCGGCACCTACGTCGCCGACATGGACGTCGTCGCGCGCGAGTGCCGCTGGACGACCGGGCGCTCGCCCGAGAACGGCGGCGCCGGCGACTCGTCCGTGCTCACCGCCTTCGGCGTCTTCCAGGGCATGCGGGCCTCCGCCCAGCACCTGTGGGGCGACCCGACGCTGCGCGACCGCAAGGTCGGCATCGCGGGCGTCGGCAAGGTCGGCCACCACCTCGTGGAGCACCTCCTGTCGGACGGCGCCGAAGTCGTGATCACGGACGTGCGCGAGGAGTCCGTACGGCGGATTCAGGACAAGCACCCGTCCGTCCAGGCCGTGGCGGACACCGAGGCGCTCATCCGTACCGAGGGTCTCGACATCTACGCTCCGTGCGCCCTGGGAGGCGCGCTCAACGACCACTCCGTCCCCGTCCTCACGGCGAAGATCGTCTGCGGCGCGGCCAACAACCAGCTCGCCCACCCGGGCGTGGAGAAGGACCTCGCCGACCGCGGGATCCTCTACGCGCCCGACTACGTCGTGAACGCCGGCGGAGTGATCCAGGTCGCCGACGAGCTGCACGGCTTCGACTTCGACCGGTGCAAGGCCAAGGCGGCGAAGATCTTCGACACGACGCTGGCCATATTCGCTCGTGCGAAGGCGGACGGGATTCCGCCGGCCGCCGCGGCCGACCGGATCGCCGAGCAGCGCATGGCGGAGGCGCGCCGCCGCTGACGTTCGGGGTGCCCGGGAGCGGCCCGGCGGCGGATGTGGGAGACAAGACTCACGCCCGTCGGCGGGTCGCCCGCCAAGAAGAGGTTAAAATCGCAGTTGACCAGCGAGGACAGGGCGCCTTGCTGGTCCTGCGCCCAGGCGCGTCCTGCGGGCGACGTACCGTATGGCCGCGGGAGCAGGTACCGTGGAAGCCCTAAGGACGGGTCTCTCTGCGGAGAGCCCGTTCGAGATCATGAACGCGTGTCAAGACTCTGGGGCCGTCGAGCCCCGTCACCGAGGGGGTCGAGCCATGGGGCGCGGCCGGGCAAAGGCCAAGCAGACGAAGGTCGCCCGCCAGCTGAAGTACAGCAGCGGCGGGACTGACCTGTCGCGTCTGGCCAATGAGCTGGGCGCTTCGACCTCGAATCAGCCGCCGAATGGCGAGCCGTTCGAGGACGACGACGAGGAAGACGACCCGTACGCCCAGTACGCGGATCTGTATAACGACGACGAGGATGACGAGGACTCAGATGAGTCCGGTCCCTCGTCGCAGCGCCGCGGCGCTTGACCTCGCAGTCCTGCAGTCTGCAGTCCAGCAGTAGTTCTTCGCAGTTCTCGTTTTCGTAGCAACTGCACTTCACCCGGTCCGGGGTGGTCACACCGCCGGACCGGGTTTTGTGCTGCCCTGCGGGCCTTACTTGCTGTAGTCGCCCGTGAGCGCCGCGCCCGTGCTGTGCTCGCCGCGCTCGGTGATCTCACCGGCGACCCACGAGTCCACGCCGCGGTCGGCGAGCGTCGCGAGCGCCGAGTCCACCGCGTCCTGGGGGACGATCGCCATCATGCCGACGCCCATGTTCAGCGTCTTCTCGAGCTCCAGGCGCTCCACCGCGCCGGCCTTGCCGACGAGGTCGAAGATCGCGCCGGGCGCCCACGTGGAGCGGTCCACGGTGGCGTGCAGGCCGTCCGGGATGACCCGGGCCAGGTTGGCCGCGAGGCCGCCGCCCGTGATGTGGCTGTACGCGTGGACGTCCGTGGTGCGGGTCAGCGCCAGGCAGTCCAGCGAGTAGATCTTGGTGGGCTCCAGAAGCTCCTCGCCGAGCGTGCGGCCGAGCTCCTCGATGTGCTGGTCGAGCTTCAGGTTCGCGCGGTCGAAGAGGACGTGGCGGACCAGCGAGTACCCGTTCGAGTGAAGGCCGGAGGACGCCATGGCGATCACCGCGTCACCCGTACGGATACGATCCGGGCCGAGCAGCCGGTCGGCCTCCACGACGCCGGTGCCGGCGCCCGCGACATCGAAGTCGTCCGCGCCGAGCAGGCCCGGGTGCTCCGCGGTCTCGCCGCCGACGAGGGAGCAGCCGGCGAGGACACAGCCCTCGGCGATGCCCTTCACGATCGCGGCGACACGCTCGGGGTGCACCTTGCCGACGCAGATGTAGTCGGTCATGAACAGCGGCTCGGCGCCGCACACCACGATGTCGTCCATGACCATCGCGACGAGGTCGTGACCGATGGTGTCGTACACGCCGAGGCGGCGGGCGATGTCGACCTTCGTGCCGACTCCGTCCGTGGCGGAGGCGAGCAGCGGACGCTCGTAACGCTTGAAGGCGGAGGCGTCGAAGAGGCCGGCGAATCCGCCGAGACCGCCGAGGCCGGCGACCTCGGGGCGCTGCGTCTTCTTCACCCACTCCTTCATCAGTTCGACGGCGCGGTCGCCCGCTTCGATGTCGACGCCCGCGGACGCATAGCTGGCACCAGGTGTCTCAGACATGGCTTGAGAACTTTCGTGTCGTACGACGGGGGTCTTACGGGCGACGGAGGGCGTCGGTGGCGGCGGTGTTCGCCGGTCCTGCCGCGAGCTCGGTCTCCAGGAGCTGCTTGCCGAGCAGCTCGGGGTCGGGAAGGTCCATCGGGTACTCGCCGTCGAAGCAGGCGCGGCAGAGGTTCGGCTTGTCGATGGTCGTGGCCTCGATCATGCCGTCGATGGAGATGTAGGAGAGGGAGTCGGCGCCCAGGGACTTGCCGATCTCGTCGATCGACATGCCGTTGGCGATCAGCTCGGCGCGCGTCGCGAAGTCGATGCCGAAGAAGCACGGCCACTTCACGGGGGGAGAGGAGATCCGGATGTGGATCTCGGCCGCGCCCGCTTCGCGGAGCATGCGGACCAGGGCGCGCTGGGTGTTGCCGCGCACGATCGAGTCGTCGACGACGACCAGGCGCTTGCCCTTGATGACTTCCTTGAGCGGGTTGAGCTTCAGCCGGATACCGAGCTGCCGGATGGTCTGCGAGGGCTGGATGAAAGTCCGGCCGACGTACGCGTTCTTGACCAGTCCCGCGCCGAACGGAATGCCGGAGGCCTCCGCGTAACCGATCGCGGCGGGAGTGCCCGATTCCGGCGTCGCTATGACCAGGTCGGCCTCGACCGGTGCTTCCTTGGCGAGTTTGCGGCCCATCTCCACGCGGGAGAGGTACACGTTCCGCCCGGCGATGTCGGTGTCGGGGCGGGCCAGGTACACGTACTCGAAGACACAGCCCTTGGGCTTCGCTTCTGCGAATCGAGAGGTGCGCAGGCCGTTCTCGTCGATGGCGACGAACTCGCCCGGCTCGATCTCGCGCACGTAGCTGGCGCCGCAGATGTCGAGGGCGGCGGACTCGGAGGCGACGACCCAGCCGCGCTCGAGCCGGCCGAGGACCAGCGGGCGGATGCCCTGCGGGTCGCGGGCCGCGTAGAGGGTGTGCTCGTCCATGAAGACGAGGGAGAAGGCGCCCTGAACATCCGGAAGGATCTTGGCGGCGGCGTCTTCAATGGTCAGCGGCTTGCCGTCGTCGTCGACCTGGCCCGCGAGGAGCGCGGTGACGAGGTCGGTGTCATTGGTCGCCGCGAGCTGGGTGTTTCGGCCGTTCTCCTTGGGGAGGGCCGCGACCATCTCGGCGAGCTGCGCCGTGTTGACCAGGTTGCCGTTGTGGCCGAGCGCGATCGAGCCGTGCGCGGTGGCACGGAACGTCGGCTGGGCGTTCTCCCACACGGAGGCACCGGTGGTCGAGTAGCGGGCGTGACCGACCGCGATATGACCTTGGAGAGAGCTGAGAGAGGTCTCGTCGAAGACCTGGGACACGAGGCCCATGTCCTTGAAGACGAGAATCTGGGAGCCGTTGCTCACCGCGATTCCCGCGGATTCTTGACCTCGATGCTGGAGGGCGTAGAGCCCGAAGTAAGACAGCTTGGCGACCTCTTCACCGGGAGCCCAGACACCGAAGACGCCGCAAGCGTCCTGGGGGCCTTTCTCGCCGGGGAGCAGATCATGATTGAGTCGACCGTCACCACGTGGCACGCCTCCGAGTGTAGGCGAGATCGACCACTGGTCCGAATTGGCGAACGTGATCCCGCGCCTGGTCGGGCCGGTGGCGCCCACCCGTGAAGTCTCTGTCCGGGGGTGCGCCGGCCTCCGCTCACCTCCTTCCACCCGTCCCGGCCCTTCGGCGCGATCATGATGCTGACCTGGTTCTTCGTGTGCTACGAGCATTGCCGGACGGGCTCGGGTGCGGCGCCGGCGGCGGGTGCAGGACGGTGGGCGCCGGTGGGGGCGGCGCCGGGCGCGTGGGCGGTGGCGAGTGTGACGGAATTCGCTGCGGAGGCGGAGGCGGGGCGTGCGGGGTGCGGGCGCTGTCCGGTCAGTCCCGGCCCGCTCCCGCCGCGGCGCCGGTTCCGTCGGGGGCCGTCAGCGTGAGGGTGCGGCCCTGGACCTCGTACGACAGCTTCTGGGCGAAGAGCTTCAGGAGGGCGCGTTCGGTGTCCGTGCGCGGGCCCTGGCAGAGCATGCGGGTGGTGACGGGGCTGCCGAGCGTGAGGTGGCCGTCGCGGAACTCGGCCTTCGCGCGGAAGCGGTTGCAGCCGAGGTTTCCGGTGGCGGTGCCCTCCTGGCCGTCCTTCTCGAAGGTCATCGTGGCGCGGCCCGCGACCTCCTTGGGCAGCGAGGTCGCGACGTCGTCGGAGAGCAGGCTCGTGACGGTCCACTCGGTGCCGGTCAGCGGGGCCGGACGGTCCTTGACCAGGGCGATCGTGTCGCCGTCGTCGGTGGTGAGGGTGAGGTGGTCACCGTCGGTCCTGGCCCTGTTGCTGCCGCCGATGGCGCGGCTGAACGTCTTCTCGAAGTCCCGCTGCTTCTTGTCGGTGCACATCATCATCGTCACGGCGGTCTTGCCGATACGGATCGTGTCGCCGTCGATCTCGGCCTCCGCGTCGAAGCTGTTGCAGCCGTTGTTGCCGCGCGCCCGGTCCGCCGAGGGGAACTCCGCGTAGGTGCTCCCGGGGGCCTGTGTCGTGGCGCCGTCGACGGTGACGCTCTCGACGTTCCAGCGGACCCCGGTGACGGGCGTACCCGCGACGGACACGGTCTGTGATCCGCACGCTGCGACGGCCGCGAGGGGCAGGAGCGCGGCCAGGACGGTGAGGTTCCGGGATTGCCTGTGCATGGCGGTTGGACGGGCGGGGCGGTCGGATCGGTTCCCCCGATCCGCCATCGGGGTCAGCTCATGAGGGGCAGCAGCTTGCTGAGATCGGCCCGCTCGCCGCTCGCGCTGACCTTCGCGTCGTCCAGGGCGGCGCGCCACTCGACGCGTCCGGTGGCGAGGCGGATCCAGGTGAGCGGGTCCGTCTCGACGACGTTCGGCGGGGTGCCGCGGGTGTGGCGGGGGCCCTCGACGCACTGGACGACGGCGAACGGCGGGATCCGCACCTCGGTCGACGCACCGGGGGCCTTCACGGCGAGGGCGTCGGCGAGCAACCTCGTACAGGCGGCGAGCGCCTGACGGTCGTAGGGGACATCGAGCCCGGGCAGCGCGTCGTTCAGGTCGCCGGTGTGGACGACGAGTTCGACGGTACGGGTGACGAGGAAGTCGGCGAGGGTCATGGCGCCGAACCGCGTGGGGACGAGGCGGGTGTCGGGGGCCTCGGCGAGGGCCGTCTCAACACGGGCCGTAGTGCGCGCGAAGAGTTCCTCGGGTGTGGCGCTCGCGGCGAGTTCCCGGGTGCCGTCGGCGATGGCGGCGGACTCGGTAGCGGTCCCCGACGGCCAGTCCAGGAGCGGGAGTTCATGCTTGGCCGGCTCGGGCATCTCCAGCCCCCTGGCCACCGCGCCGACCGCCATCGTGAAGTGCGCCGCCAGCTCCCGAACGGTCCAGTCATCGAGCCGGGTCGGGGCGCTGAGCTGCTCGGGCGTGAGCGCGAGCACCGCATCCCGCACCTGACCGAACTGCGCGAGGACGGCCGCCCGGATCTTGGCGGAATCATAGGAGCGCGCACGCTTCTTGGCCGGAGACATGTGGAGAGCCTATGCGGCGACCGGCATGCGTTCTTCGCGAACGTGGGGCCTGGGATCTTTCGTTCGGATCAGGCCGGATCAGGCAGCGGGGTCATGGGGTCCCCCCTGCTCGAGCGGAGCCGAGAGTTTGGGGGAGTCGGCGACTGACGGCAACGCCGCGAGGTGCGGCACCAGACCCCGCGAGCCCGGCGTGATCCAAACGAGAGGCCCCAGGGGGTGTCCGGCGGATCAGGGTCGGACAAGTCGCGGCGCTCGGTGACGTAGGTGATGTAGGTGATGTAGGTGACGTAGACCCGGAAGACCTTCTCGAGGGTGGGGGTCATCCGTGGGGCGCTCAACGCGAAGGCCCCACCCGGCAAGTTCACAGCCCGGTGGGGCCTTCGCGTTCGTACGGGGACGATCGTCAGGCCAGCAGCGCCGGGATCGTCGCCTCGTGGGCCTCGCGGAGTTCCGTGAGGGAGAGGGCGAACTCGCCCTGGACGTCGACCGTGTCGCCGTCGACCACGCCGATGCGGGTGGCCGGGAGGCCGCGTGCGCCGCACATGTCGGTGAAGCGCAGCTCCTCGCTCCGCGGGACGGCGACGACCGCGCGGCCCGCCGACTCGGAGAACAGGAACGTGAACGCGTCCAGGCCGTCGGGCACGATGAGCCGCGCGCCCTTGTCGCCGAGCATCGCCGACTCGACCACGGCCTGGATCAGACCTCCGTCGGACAGGTCGTGCGCGGCGTCGATCATGCCGTCGCGGGACGCCGAGATCAGGATGTCGGCGAGCAGCCGCTCCCGCTCCAGGTCGACCTGCGGGGGCAGACCGCCGAGGTGGTCGTGGACGACCTGCGACCAGGCCGAGCCGCCGAACTCCTCGCGGGTGTCGCCGAGCAGGTAGAGGAGCTGGCCCTCTTCCCTGAAGGCGACCGGCGTGCGGCGGGCGACATCGTCGATGACACCGAGCACGGCCACGACGGGCGTCGGGTGGATCGCCGCCTCGCCCGTCTGGTTGTACAGCGAGACGTTTCCGCCGGTCACCGGGGTGCCGAGGATCTGGCAGGCGTCGGCGAGACCGCGGATGGCCTCGACGAACTGCCACATGACGTCCGGGTCCTCGGGCGAACCGAAGTTCAGGCAGTCGGAGATCGCGAGCGGCTTGGCGCCGGTCGTCGCGACGTTCCGGTACGCCTCGGCGAGGGCGAGCTGCGCACCGTGGTACGGGTCGAGCTTCGCGTACCGGCCGTTGCCGTCGGTCGCGATGGCGACGCCGAGCCCCGACTCCTCGTCGATGCGGATCATGCCCGAGTCCTCGGGCTGCGCGAGGACGGTGTTGCCCTGCACGAAGTGGTCGTACTGCGAGGTGATCCACTTCTTCGACGCCTGGTTGGGCGACGCGACCAGCTTCAGGACCTGGTCCTTCAGCTCCTCCTTGGAGGCGGGCCGCGGCAGCCTGTTCGCGTCGTCGGCCTGGAGCGCGTCCTGCCACTCGGGGCGGGCGTACGGGCGCTCGTAGGTCGGACCCTCGTGGGCGACCGTGCGCGGGTCGACGTCGACGATCTTCTCGCCGTGCCAGAAGATCTCCAGGCGGTCGCCGTCGGTGACCTCACCGATGACGGTCGCGATGACGTCCCACTTCTCGCAGATCTCGAGGAAGCGGGCGACCTTCTCCGGCTCGACGACCGCGCACATGCGCTCCTGCGACTCGCTCATGAGGATTTCCTCGGGCGAGAGCGTGGAGTCGCGCAGCGGTACGTCGTCCAGCTCGACGCGCATGCCGCCGGAGCCGTTCGACGCCAGCTCGCTGGTGGCGCAGGAGATTCCGGCGGCTCCGAGGTCCTGGATGCCGACGACGAGCTTCTCGGCGAACGCCTCCAGGGTGCACTCGATGAGGAGCTTCTCCTGGAAGGGGTCACCGACCTGCACGGCGGGACGCTTCGAGGGCTTCGCGTCGTCGAAGGTCTCGGAGGCCAGGATCGAGGCGCCACCGATGCCGTCACCGCCCGTCCGGGCCCCGTACATGATGACCTTGTTGCCCGGGCCGGACGCCTTCGCGAGGTGGATGTCCTCGTGCCGCATGACGCCGATGGCGCCCGCGTTGACCAGCGGGTTGCCCTGGTAGCAGGCGTCGAAGACGACCTCGCCGCCGATGTTCGGCAGGCCGAGGCAGTTGCCGTAGCCGCCGATGCCGGCGACGACACCGGGCAGGACACGCTTGGTGTCGGGGTGGTCGGCGGCGCCGAAGCGCAGCGGGTCCACAACGGCGACCGGGCGCGCGCCCATCGCGATGATGTCGCGCACGATGCCGCCGACGCCGGTGGCCGCGCCCTGATAGGGCTCGACGTACGACGGGTGGTTGTGCGACTCGACCTTGAAGGTGACGGCGTAGCCCTGGCCGACGTCCACGACACCGGCGTTCTCACCGATACCGACGAGCAGCGCGTCGGACTGCGGCGCCTTCTCACCGAACTGGCGCAGGTGGATCTTGGACGACTTGTACGAGCAGTGCTCGGACCACATCACGGAGTACATGGCGAGCTCGGCGCCGGTCGGGCGGCGGCCGAGGATCTCCACGACGCGCTCGTACTCGTCCTTCTTCAGACCGAGTTCGGCCCAGGGGAGCTCGACGTCGGGGGTCTTTGCGGCGTTCTCAACGGTGTCGAGGCTCATGAGGCGGCGACCAGCTTCTTGAGGATCGAGGTGAAGAAGGGGAGGCCGTCGGTGCGACCGGAGCCGACGAGCGGCTCGACGGCGTGCTCCGGGTGCGGCATCAGACCGACGACGTTGCCCGCCTCGTTCGTGATGCCGGCGATGTCGCGGAGCGAACCGTTCGGGTTGAAGCCGACGTAACGGAAGGCGACGCGGCCTTCCGCCTCCAGCATGTCCAGCGTGTGCTCGTCGGCGACGTAGCGGCCGTCCATGTTCTTCAGCGGGATGTGGATCTCCTGGCCGGCCGTGTAGTCGGCGGTCCAGGCGGTGTCCGTGTTCTCCACGCGCAGCTTCTGGTCACGGCAGATGAAGTGCAGATGGTCGTTGCCGAGCATCGCGCCGGGGAGCAGGTGCGCCTCGGTGAGGACCTGGAAGCCATTGCAGATACCGAGAACGGGAAGACCCGCCTTGGCCTGGTCGACGACACTCTCCATCACCGGCGAGAACCGGGAGATGGCACCCGCCCGCAGATAGTCGCCGTAGGAGAATCCACCGGGCAGGACGACAGCGTCGACCTGCTTCAGATCCTTGTCCTTGTGCCAGAGGGCTACGGGTTCCGCGCCGGCGAGTCGGATCGCGCGCTGCGTGTCCCGGTCGTCGAGGGATCCGGGAAAGGTGACGACTCCAATACGAGCGGTCACTTTTCTGCCCCCACCGCGGGTTCTTCCACCTTCACGGTGAAGTTCTCGATCACGGTGTTGGCGAGGAACGTGTCGGCCAACTCATGGATACGGGCGAGGACGGCATCGTCAACGGGCCCGTCAACCTCGAGTTCGAATCGCTTTCCCTGACGTACGTCGGAGATGCCCTCGAAACCGAGGCGCGGCAGTGCACGCTGCACCGCCTGGCCCTGGGGGTCGAGGATCTCCGGCTTGAGCATGACGTCGACTACGACGCGTGCCACTGGCACTCCCGGTGTGTGGTGCTGAGCAGGTCCCTTCAGACTACCCGGACAAAATTTCTACTCGCGTAGACCGTAGGAAGCTACGAGAGCCGGATCACGTTACTGCAACAGCCCCGGTGACCCCGTGGAAAATCCGGGGAAAGATTTCGGAGACCCATTGCCTCCGGACACGCGGGGGGATTTAGTCGGTCTTCACAATGCAATGCCATGCAGGGTAAAAAGGAAATGGCGAAAGCGGGCAGTTCGCCTCTGCTTTGCCCCATAACAGCCGGACAGTCGACATCGGCGCACGTCAAGGTGCAGATGTCGCACGAAGGGACCGATATTCGTGGCGCAGCGTGTCGTGGTCACTCTCTCCGACGACATCGACGGCGGAGAAGCCGCAGAAACGGTCGTGTTCGGTCTCGACGGCAAGTCGTACGAGATCGACCTGAATCCAGCCAATGCCAAGAAACTGCGCAAGGCCCTGGCCCCCTTCCTCCAGGCTGGCCGCAAGCAGACCGGCTCGGGACGTGCGGCGTCGGGGAAGACCGTCAGGAGCTTCAAGCACACCGCGGTGTCCGCCGACCCGGCGGCCGTCCGCGCCTGGGCGCGCTCGCACAAGATGGACGTCCCGCCGCGCGGCCGCATCCCCAAGCGGGTCTACGAAGCGTTCGAGGCGGCCAACTGACCCCCTCCGGCAGCCCGCAGAGCAGCCGACTTGCGCTGCACCCCTGTTGATCAGCTAAAGTCTGGAGCACGCCGAGGGGCGAGGCCGAAAGGCCGGACCTCACGGAGTCTTGCGGGTGTAGTTCAGTAGTAGAACATCCCCCTTCCAGGGGGAAGGCGCAGTGTGCAATTCCTGTCACCCGCTCTGCATGGCGTACCGACCACTCTTCGGAGTGCGGTAGGCTGGTGCTCGCGCCGATCGATGAGAGTCGATCGGAGGCAGTGCGAACGTAGCTCAGTTGGTAGAGCGCAACCTTGCCAAGGTTGAGGTCGCGAGTTCGAACCTCGTCGTTCGCTCCAGTTGAAGGCCCCGGTCCGTCGGACCGGGGCCTTCTGCATGTCCGCCCCTCTCTCATCTCCCCTGGCGCATGTCCGCGACCCGCTCTGACATTTGTCATGCGGTTCGGTGACAGCGCGCACTGCTCCTCGCCCCGGCGCCGGGAAAGGCTCGGAGCATGGAAACGAACGAGCGCGTGATCGACGTCACCGATCTGCGACGCGTGTACGGGGGCTCGTACGAGGCGGTGCGCGGAGTGACCTTCTCCGTCGCCCGCGGAGAACTCTTCGCCCTCCTCGGCACCAACGGCGCGGGCAAGACCTCCACCGTCGAACTCCTCGAAGGACTCGCCGTCCCGGCCGGCGGCCGTGTACGGGTCCTCGGGCACGACCCGTACACGGAACGCGACCTGGTCAGGCCGCGCGTCGGGGTCATGCTCCAGGAAGGCGGCTTTCCTTCCGAGCTGACCGTCGCCGAGGCCGTCCGGATGTGGGGCGGTTGCACGAGCGGTGCCCGGCCCGCCGGTGAGGCCCTTGAGCTCGTCGGGCTCGAACGGCGGTCCCGGGTCCGCGTGAAGCAGCTGTCCGGCGGCGAGAAGCGGCGCCTGGACCTGGCGCTCGCGCTGCTCGGCCGGCCCGAGGTCCTCTTTCTCGACGAACCGACCACCGGCCTCGACGCCGAGGGGCGGCGCGCCACCTGGAACCTGGTGCGCGAGCTGCGCGCCGAGGGCACCACCGTGCTGCTGACCACCCACTACCTCGAAGAGGCCGAGGAGCTCGCCGACCGGCTCGCCATCCTGCACGAGGGGCGGATCGCCGCCGAGGGCCGCGTCGACGAGGTCGTCGCCGCCCAGCCCTCGCACATCTCCTTCGAACTTCCCGACGGCTACTTCCCCGGCGACCTCCCGCCGCTCGCCGAGCTCGGCGTCAGCGGCCACGAGACGGACGGCCGCACCATCCGGCTGCGGACCGGCGAGCTCCAACGGGCCGCCACCGGGCTCCTGTTGTGGGCCAGGGACGCCCGGGTCGAGCTGCGGGGGCTCGACGTGCGCAGCGCGTCCCTCGAAGAGGCGTTCCTGCGGATCGCGCAGGACGCGCGTACGGAAACCATGGCCGGCACGGAGAACAGGGACGAGGTGGCGGCGCGATGAGCGCGGTCGTGACGGACAAGGCGATGCCCGCGGTCACGGGTGGCACGACGGCCGCAGGGCGGATGCGGGCGCTCGCCCGCGCGGAGCTGACGCTGATCGGGCGCAGCAAGGGCACGCTCTTCACCGCGGTGTTCGTGCCGCTGGTGCTGCCGTTCAGCGTGCGCTCGTCGATCGACAGCATGGACCTGAAGGGTGCGGGGCTCACTGTCGGCTCGGTGCTGCTGCCGTCCGCGATCGGCTTCTCCCTCCTCTTCGCCGTCTACAGCGCGCTGGTCGGCGTGTACGCGGCGCGGCGCGAGGAACTCGTCCTCAAGCGGCTGCGTACCGGTGAGCTGCGGGACGGGGAGATCCTCGCGGGCGCCGCGGTGCCCTCCGTCGCCATCGGCCTCGCGCAGAGCCTCGTCCTCGTCGCCGCCTGCACGGCGTTCCTCGACGTGGGAGCTCCTCAGGCGCCGTACTACGCCGTCCTGGGGCTGCTGCTGGGGCTCGTGATGTGGCCCGCGCTCGCCGCCGTCACCGCGAGTTTCAGCAAGAGCGTCGAGAGCGCGCAGGTCGCGGCCATGCCGCTGCTGCTCCTCTCGCTGCTCGGCTCCGGCACCGTCGTACCGCTCGAAGTCATGCCGGACCGTCTCGCGTCGGTGTGCGAACTGCTGCCCCTCACGCCGGTGATCACCCTCGTACGGGGCGGCTGGACCGGGGACCTCTCCGCGTACGACGCCCTGGGCGCCGCCGCCACCGCTGTGGCCTGGACCGTCCTCGCCGTGTTTGCTGTACGACGGTGGTTCCGCTGGGAACCACGGCGTTGATCCGACGGAGCGGGGACATGAGGCGGCCTGGCGCGTGGTGGCGGGGGAAGAGCACCCCGGCGAAAGTGGAGACGTACACACGGTGGTCTCTGCAGTCCTTCGGGCTCGTCGAGATCTTCTGGCTCGGCCCGCTCGCCTTCGGTGAGGTGCCGGCCGCGCTCGCCTGGTCCCTGTTCCTCGCGCTCTGCGCGCACGCCGTGCTCGGCGCGGTGACCACGTCCAGGGCGCTCGACTGGACGCGCGGCCGGCGCGAGCAGCCGGTCCGCCTGGTCGCCGCGTACGGGGTCACCACCGCTGTGATCTCCGTCGGGACGCTCGGCGTGATGCTGCGGGTACCCGCGGACGAGGAGGCGGGCACCCGCACGGCGCTCGTCCTCTTCGTCGGCATCCTCATGGTCGGCGCGGGCTGTGCCACGCCCGGGCTGCGCACCCGCAGGCGGGTGATCGGCGCGGCGCTCGGCGCGTCCCTCGGTGCCGGGGCGGCGTCCGTGCCGTCCGGGCTGCCCGCGCCCGCCGCCCTCATCACGGCGGCCACCGTGCTGTTCACCACCGCGGTCTTCGCCCTGACCGCCGGATTCTCCGTCTGGCTGCTGAACGCCGTCCACGAACTCGACGAGGCCCGCGAGACCAGGGCGCGGCTCGCCGTCGCCGAGGAGCGGCTGCGGTTCGGGCGCGATCTCCATGACGTGATGGGCCGCAACCTCGCCGTGATCGCGCTCAAGAGCGAACTCGCGGTCCAGCTCACCCTGCGCGGGCGGCCCGAGGCCGTGGACCAGATGACCGAGGTGCAGCGCATCGCCCGGGAGTCACAGAAGGAGGTACGGGAGGTCGTACGCGGCTATCGCGAAGCCGACCTGTCGGCCGAACTGGCGGGCGCGCAGGGCGTGCTGACCGCCGCGGGGATCTCCTGCGAGGTGACGCGTCCGGCCGCCGAGCTGCCCGGCCCCGTGCAGTCCGCCCTCGGCTGGGTCGTCCGCGAGGCCACGACGAACGTGCTGCGGCACGGGGACGCCCGGCACTGCGACATCGGCGTACGGGTGGGTCCGGACGCGGTGGTCCTGAGCGTGGAGAACGACGGGGCCGGAACGCCTGGGGCCCTGAGCGGCGGGTCGGGGCTCGCGGGGCTGCGGGAGCGCCTTGCCGAGGTCGCCGGGACGCTTGAGGCCGGTGTGGTGCCGGATGCGGACGGGATGTTCCGGGTGGTGGCCGAGGTGCCGCTCGCCGGGCCCACCGTGGAACAGCGGCGCGACGCCGCGTACGAAAGGAGCGCCGGGTGACCGTGCGCGTGCTGCTCGCCGATGACGAGCACCTCATCCGCGGGGCGCTCGCCGCGCTGCTCGGGCTCGAGGACGATCTGGTCGTCGTCGCCGAGGCCGCCACCGGGCCCGAGGCACTCGCCATGGCCCGGGCGCACCGGCCCGATGTTGCCGTGCTCGATCTGGAGATGCCGGGCGCCGACGGTGTGAAGGTCGCCACAGCGCTGCGCGGTGAACTGCCCGCGTGCCGGGTCATGATCGTGACCAGTCACGGGCGCCCCGGGCATCTGAAACGGGCCCTGTCCGCCGGGGTGCGCGCCTTCGTGCCGAAGACCGTGAGCGCCCAGCGGCTCGCCGAGATCATCAGGACCGTGCACGCGGGAAACCGTTATGTGGACCCGGAGTTGGCGGCCGACGCGATCGCCGCGGGCGACTCCCCGCTGACCGCACGCGAGGCCGAGGTGCTCGAATTCGCCGCCGACGGGGCGCCTGTGGCGGAGATCGCGGAGCGCGCCGCGCTCTCGCAGGGGACCGTACGGAACTATCTGTCGTCCGCCGTCTCGAAGCTCGGGGCCGAGAACCGACACTCGGCGGTGCGGCTCGCGCGGGAGCGGGGTTGGGTATAGTTGCTCTCGCGCCACGGCGCAGTGCGAACGTAGCTCAGTTGGTAGAGCGCAACCTTGCCAAGGTTGAGGTCGCGAGTTCGAACCTCGTCGTTCGCTCCACGGAAAGCCCCCGGCACCTCAGGTGCCGGGGGCTTTCGCGTATCTGCGGCGCCGTGGTTACCAGCTGACGCCGGTCAGGCGCTCGTACGCCTCGATGTACTTGGCGCGCGTCGCGTCCACGACCTGCTGCGGAAGCGCCGGCGGCGGCTGCTCGCTCCTCCGGTCCCAGCCCGACTCGGGGCCCGTCAGCCAGTTCCGCACGTACTGCTTGTCGAACGACGGCTGCGCGTGACCCGGCTCCCACTCGGCGGCGGGCCAGAAGCGGGACGAGTCCGGGGTGAGGACCTCGTCGCCGAGGATCAGCGCCTCGCCGTCGAAGCCGAACTCGAACTTGGTGTCCGCGAGGATCACACCGCGCTCCCGCGCGATGTCCCGGGCCCGGCCGTAGACGGCGAGCGTCATCTGCCGCAGCTCGGCGGCGGTCTCCGCGCCGACCTGGCGGGCCACCTCCTCGTACGACACGTTCTCGTCGTGCTCGCCGACCTCGGCCTTCGTGGCGGGCGTGAAGATCGGGGCGGGCAGCTCGGAGCCGTCGGTCAGGCCCTCGGGCAGCGCGAGGCCGCAGACCGTGCGCGAGGCGTTGTACTCGACGAGGCCGGAGCCCGTCAGATAGCCGCGGGCCACGCACTCGACGGGGACCATGCGCAGCGACTTGCAGATGAGGGTGCGGCCCTGCCAGTCGGCGGGGGCGCCGGGCGGCAGCTCGGTCGACAGGACGTGGTTGGGGACCAGGTCGGCGAGCTGGTCGAACCACCACAGCGACAGCTGCGTGAGCACGCGGCCCTTGTCGGGGATGGGGGTGGGCAGCACCCAGTCGTAGGCGGACATGCGGTCTGAGGCGACCATCACGAGGTCGCCCGCCTCGTTCCGGTACAGGTCCCGCACCTTGCCGGTGTGGAGGTGTACCAGGCCCGGCACCTGCTGGGGTTCGGGCTTTTCGACGAATCCGGACACGGTTCCTCCCCGTGGATATGTACGAGTGCACCTGATTCTCGCTCATACGGGGACGAGTTTTGGCCACGGGTCCGGCGGGCGGCAGCGGCGGGGACGGGTCGGGGCGCGGCTGGTCAGTCGCGTTTGCAGATCCGGTCGAGGAGGTTGGCCGTCGCGCGCTGGATCCGTGGGTCGACATGGCCGGGGCGGTCGAGGGCCGGGGACCAGGCGAACGTGCCGGACGCGAAGACCAGCGATCCGGACGGCGCCCGGTACAGGGACGTCTCCTGGTGGCGCGGCGCCCGCTCGCTGTCGCGGTAGGGCGAGTGGGCGAGCAGGATGCGGTCCTCGTGCTGGGGCAGCGCGGTGCGCGGGAAGTAGCGGTCGGCCTCGCCCGCGACCAGGCCGTCGATCTCGTCTCCCTCGTGCGCCCCGGTGGCCTCCCACAGCCAGTGGTCCGCGTTCCGCACGACGAGGGGGTGCGGCTCCGGGACTCGGCCCGCGTACTGGATGCCCATGAGCTGCTGCTCGGGGCGGTCGATCTCGCGCCACAGGGCGGACTTCCCGGGCGCTCTGCGCTTGTGGCAGGTGAGCAGCCGGTCCGGCACGCCGGACGGGGACGGGCCCAACTCCACCTGCCAGTACATGGTGTTGGCGGAGAGGAAGACGAGTGACGTGCCGTGCTCGCGGGCCGCTTCGGTGGTCCGGCGCATCGGCGTCGACCAGTACTCGTCGTGGCCGGGGAAGACGAGGCCCCGGTAGCGGGTCGGGTCGATGCGGCCCGCGTGCAGGTCGCGGGCGTCGGCGTACGCGAGGTCGTAGCCGTACCGCTCGGCCCAGCGGATGAAGTCGTAGGCGTGACCGACGTGCAGGGGAAGGCCCGCGCCGGCGTACGGGCGGTCGAAGGAGACCGTCGTCGCGGCGTCGCCCTCGCCGAGCAGCCGCCCCTCCTCGTCCCACGCGTGGTACAGGCTCGCGCCCGTGTGCCCGTCCTCCGGATAGAGGTTGTACGCCTGCCAGGTCACGTCCGGCAGGAGCAGGAGGAGATCGGCGGGCCGGCTGTCGCGGACCGTGAAGGGGACGTGCGAGCGGTAGCCGTCGACGGTGGTGAGGACGGCCACGTACGCGCCCACGTTCCAGAACGACGGGATCTGCAGGCGCCAGGACAGCCACCAGTGGTGGCAGGAGACCGTACGGTCCGCGGTGAGCGGGGCCGGCTGGACGATGCCGGAGAGCCGCGGACTGGTGATGATCTTGCTGGCGCCGTCGCCGCCGTAGTGACCGATGCGGTAGATGTCGACGCTGAACTGCTGGGGCGGGTCCACCGTGATGTGGAAGTCGATCGCCTCGCCGGGCGCGGCCGCTCCGGTCGACGTGAAGCCCTTGATCTGGCGGTGCACGTCGTCGGCCGTGCGGGGGCCGCCGGTGCGAGGGCTCGGGATGCTGGTCGCGATGTTGCTCGCGCCGGGCTGGGGGGCGTGGTCGACGTACCAGGGGACGACCTGGCCCGTGTCGTCGAAGTAGTGCTCGCTGCCGCGCAGCCACGGCAGGGGGCCCTGGCCGAAGGGGTCGCTCACGGCGTGGGCGAGCGCGCCGGACTCCCAGCGGCGGATGGTGCGGGGTGACCGCGCCTGTTCCGGCCACCCGGGCTTCTGCCCCTCCCGTTCCGGCCCCATGCCCGCTTCCCTCCCTCGCTCCCCGAGCCCTCGTGCGCTCCGTCTGTCAGCGACCGACCCCAGCACATCACATTACGCACGCACTCCGTCACCGTTCGTCGCGAATTGACGTGAACGGAACGTGGGCCTCCGGAGGTTGGGGGTTGGGCGGTGCGGATGTGAGAGGCGCGGGGTGCGGGTGTGCCGCGATTGCCGTCGCGGCCTACACCAGTCGGACCGGCTTCTCGGGGCGGATGCCGAGGCGGGTGAGCCAGGCGCGCAGAGGCTCCGGGTCTCCCTCTTCCACGAGGCTCAGGACCCGCGGGGTCAGATCCTTGGCGCGCTCGCCGTCGACCAGGAGCGAGGGACCGTCCAGCCAGTCGAGGCCGGGGGCGGCTCCGGCCGTGTCCACGGCGGCGCAGCACACCATCGCCGTGACGTGGTCGGCCACCAACTCGCGTCCCGTACGGGGTGGTTGGAGCGGGAAGAGCGGGAGCATGCCCTCGTCCCACAGCACGCCGTCGGGCCCCTGTCCGGCGGCGGGCACGGGCGGGGCCGGGCGCTCGCTCTCCTCGCGGGCCGACTCGGCACTCAGGCCGGCGGCGAGCAGAGCGGTGGGGGTGTCCTCGCGGTCCTCGGCGTCTTCGAGGTCCTCGGGGGCGGTGGAGTCTTCGTCGGGGGCGACGCCGGGGTCGGTGTCGGCGGCGTCCGTGAGGTCCTCGGCGGGGACGGTGGGAGCTTCCGGGTCTGCGGGGGCTACGGAGTCTGCGGGGGCTACGGAGTCCCCGGCTCGCGTCGCCGTTGCGAGGTGGTCCATCACCCGGGCGAGTGTCGGGCCCTCCGGGTCGGGGGACGTGGGGTCCGCGCAGCTGCGTACGCCCAGCGCGTCGAGAACGCGGTGCAGACGCGCCGCGTCCATGCGCCACTTCCGGTCCACGACCTCGTCCGGATACTCCTGCCAGTCGACCGGCGCCCAGTCGGGGCCCGGCTCGGCGGGGCCTCCGTGGAACAGCCGGGCCGCGAGCAGCGACGCCGCCTCGTCCACCGTGCCCGGCTCCTCCAGCAGATCGCAGGCGGGCCGCTCCCCGAGCCGGGAGGCGAAGCCCTCGGCGAGGCGGTCGCGCCGGGACAGCTCGGTGAGCGCGGCGACGACGCCCACGTCCAGGCGGGAGGGCCAGCGCCCCATGCGCCAGGCGGGCAGCGCGACCCGGGTGAGGAGCCGGTCCCAGCCCGCGTAGGCCAGGCCGACCTGCTCCTGGGCGACGATCCGCACGCCGTAGTCCACCGTCTGTGCACGCTCGGCGGCGGCCGCGGCGACCCCGCGCTCCATCTCGCCCGCGTGGCCCCGGCAGCTGCGAAGGAGCAGGCGCGCGACCCAGCCGACGCCGCCGAGTACCAGCCGCCCCAGCGGTCCGCGACCGGGCGCCGCAGCGTCGGCGACCGCCGCGTCCAGGCCCCGCACGAAGCGGCGCGCGGCCGCTATGTCCGGGTGCGCCGACGGCCCCGTACCGGCGACGACCGGGGCGAGTACGGCGCGCAGCTCGCCCACGCGCATCCACCACAGGAAGGGGGAGCCGATGACCAGGACGGGCGCGGCCGGCACCCGGCCTCTGCCGGCGCCGCCGCCCCGGATGCCCGGGTCGTCGGCGTCACGCGGGATCCGGCCCTCGTCGTCCTTGGGTCTGGGCGGTCCGTGCGCGGGATGCGTACGGTCCTCCAGCCAGCTGTCGCAGTCCGGGGTGAGCGCTATGGCGGAGGGGGCCGGGACGTCGAGCCGATCGGCGAGATCGCGCACCAGGCGGTAGAGATCGGGGGCCCGCTCCTCGGCGATCGGCACCGTCGGGCTGACGGCCGGGCGGGCGCGGGCCACCACGAGGGCGATGCCCGCCGCGCACGCCAGGACGACCAGGGCGAGGACCGTCACGATCCACCGCGCCGTCCGCCAGCCGTCGCCGACCATGTGCCCGGTGGCGGCGCCCGCGGCCAGCACGACCGCGAAGGCCGCGGGCAGCAGGGCGACGGCCAGCGCTCTGCCGCGGATGCGCAGCACCGCGAGAGCCCGGGAGCGCGCGGCCTGCGCGCCCATCTCCGCACCCATACCGGACACGACCGATGTCACCCCCTGCTGCCTATGATTCCTGCACCCATGGCGTTGTCCACTCCCCCACTGTGGCACCCGTCACTGACATCGCAATGCCGGTGGGCCAAGTGCCCGAACGCTTCCGCCGCACCCTAGTTGGGGCTCAAGGCATCGTCAGCCGGATGGGCGAGCGGTCACTCGATGGAATGGCTTTGGGTAGAGGTGGATGACATTCAGGCCCCTGATCCGCTTCGGATCAAGGGCCTGAGGTTCACGCAGGTGAGGCTTACGGTCAGGCCTCCGCGGCCGCCTTCGCCGCGATGTCGGTGCGGTGCTGCGAGCCGTCGAGGCCGATCCGCGAGACCGCCGCGTACGCGCGCTCGCGGGCCTGTGTGAGGTCCGAGCCCGTCGCGGTCACGGAGAGCACACGGCCACCGGCGCTGACGACGGCGTCCCCGTCCCGCTTCGTCCCGGCGTGCAGGACGTACGCGTGGGGCGCGTCCTGCGCGGCCACGTCGGCGAGCCCGGTGATGGGGTCGCCGGTGCGCGGCGTTTCCGGGTAGTTGTGGGAGGCCACGACGACGGTCACGGCCGCCTCGTCGCTCCAGCGCAGGGGCGGCAGGTCCGCGAGCGTGCCGTTGGCCGAGGCGAGGAGGACGCCGGCGAGCGGGGTCTTCAGGCGGGCCAGGACGACCTGGGTCTCCGGGTCGCCGAACCGGGCGTTGAACTCGATGACCCGCACCCCGCGCGAGGTGATCGCGAGCCCCGCGTACAGCAGGCCGGAGAAGGCCGTGCCGCGGCGGCGCAGTTCGTCGACCGTCGGCTGGAGGACCGTCTCCATGACCTCGTCGACGAGCTTCGGGTCGGCCCACGGGAGCGGCGAATAGGCTCCCATGCCGCCGGTGTTGGGGCCCGCGTCGCCGTCGAGCGCGCGCTTGAAGTCCTGCGCGGGCTGGAGCGGGACGACGGTCACGCCGTCGGTGATCGCGAAGAGCGAGACCTCGGGGCCGTCGAGGAACTCCTCGATGACGACGCGGTCGCAGGCGTTGGCATGCGCGCGGGCGGCCTCGAGGTCGTCCGTCACGACGACGCCCTTGCCGGCCGCGAGCCCGTCGTCCTTGACGACGTACGGGGCGCCGAAGGCATCGAGCGCCTCGTCGACCTCGGCCGGGGTGGTGCAGACGTACGAGCGGGCGGTCGGCACGCCGGCCCCCGCCATCACGTCCTTGGCGAACGCCTTCGAGCCCTCCAGTTGTGCGGCTTCCCCGGAGGGACCGAAGCAGGGGATGCCCGCGGCGCGTACGGCGTCGGCGACCCCTGCGACAAGGGGTGCCTCCGGGCCGACCACGACGAGGTCCGCGGCCAGCTCACCGGCCAGCCGGGCCACGGCAGCGCCGTCGAGGGCGTCGACCGGGAGCAGCTCGGCGACCTCGGCGATTCCTGCGTTGCCGGGCGCGCAGTGCAGCGCGGTGACGTCGGGGTCGAGGGACAGTGAGCGGCACAGGGCGTGTTCGCGGGCGCCGCTACCGATGACGAGGACCTTCACGCCAGCCAGCATAGGCGGCGGGCCGGTGTGCTCTTGTACGGGCCGCCGAGAGCGGGGGCGGCGGGGGTTCGTGCGTTTCTCCATGGGACGGGGCGCCGGGGGCCGGTCCGAGGGCTTTACGGGGGGGGGCTGAGCCGCGTGGGCAGTGGCTGTGCCGCATGGCCCGTGCTGTCCGGTCCCCGCTACGAGGCCGCCTACTCGTTCGTGAATTCCTCGACGACCGTCGCCCCGAGCTCGCGGACGATCAGGTCGTGGCCGGAGAGGACCCCCGACTCGTCGAGGTCGGCGTCGTCGTCGGCCGGGATGTCGTCCTCGATGGAGACCGGGGGCGGCTCCGGGGCCGCCGGTCTCGGCGCGGGGGCGGGGGCGGATGCCTGCGGAGCGGACCGGTCCGGGGGGCGCGGCGCGGCCGGGGCCTGCGCCTGCGGGGCCGGCGGGTGTGACGGAGTGGGTGCCGCGGGGGCACCACCGCCGCTCTGGCCCGCGTAGCCACCGCCCTGGCCCGGGTAGCCGCCCGGAGCGGGGGGCGGAGCCTGGCCGCCACCGCCGCCACCCGAGGGGTCGACGACCGCCTCGACCTTCCAGTGGACGCCGAACTGCTCGGCCAGCGCCGTCCGCAGGACCTCTTCGCTGCCGCTGCTCGCGAAGTTGTCCCGCGCTCCGGCGTTCAGGAAGCCGAGCTGGAGGGTCGTGCCGTCGAAGCCGGTCACCTGCGCGTTCTGGCTGAGCAGGATCCAGGTGAAGCGGCGCTTGTTCTTGACCACTTCGAGGATGTTCGGCCACAGACTGCGCGGGTCGAGCCCACCGGCGGCGGGCGGCGCCGCGGCGGGGGGCTGAGCGGGGGCCTGCGGCTGGGCGGGGGGCGGCGTGGGCGCTGCGGCGGAGGGCTGGCCCCCACCGGTGCCTCCGCCGGTGGGCGCGGCCGTGGGCCACCCGCCGGGGCGCCTGCCGCCACCGGCGGGGGCGGCCGTGGGCCACGCGCCGGGTGCGGCCCCGGCGGGCGGCGCCGCGGGCGCGGGTTCTGCCGGAGCAACGGCCGGCGGCGCGGATACCTGAGGAGCCGGTGCCGGAGCAGGAGCCGATGCCGGAGCAGGAGCAGGAGCAGCAGTAGGTGCCGGGGCAGCAGTGGGCGCTGGAGCAATAGGCGCAGGCGCCGCTTCCCCGCCCGGTCCCGGCCCCCGCACCGCGGCCCGGGCAGCGGCAGGACCGCCCCCCGCGGGGACCTGCGCGGCCGCACCGGGGTGGGCGTCGGGCGACGGCACGTATCCCATGGCCGGGCCGGAGCCCTGTCCGGCGGGTACGAAGTGGCCGCCGCGCTCCAGGCGGTCGAGCCTGGCCATCACGGAGCGGGCGTCGTCGTACGCGGCGGGCAGCAGCACGCGCGCGCAGATCAGCTCGAGCTGGAGGCGGGGTGAGGTGGCGCCCCGCATCTCCGTGAGCCCCTCGTTGACCAGGTCGGCGGCGCGGCTGAGCTCGGCGCCGCCGAAGACTCCGGCCTGGGCCTGCATCCGCTCGACGACGTCGACAGGAGCGTCGATGAGGCCCTTCTCGGCCGCGTCCGGGACGGCGGCCAGGATCACCAGGTCCCGCAGCCGCTCCAGGAGGTCGGCGACGAACCGGCGCGGGTCGTTGCCCCCCTCGATGACGCGGTCGACGACCTCGAAGGCGGCGGCGCCGTCACCCGAGGCGAAGGCCTCGACGACGGAGTCGAGCAGCGAACCGTCCGTGTACCCGAGGAGAGACGTCGCCATGGCATACGTCACACCGTCCTCGGCCGCGGCGGCGAGCAGCTGGTCCATGACAGACATGGAGTCACGCACGGAACCGGCGCCGGCCCGCACGACCAGCGGCAGGACACCCTCCGCGACGGGGATGTCCTCCTTGCCGCAGACCTCTCCGAGGTAGTCCCGGAGCGTCCCGGGCGGCACGAGGCGGAAGGGGTAGTGGTGCGTACGCGACCGGATGGTCCCGATGACCTTCTCGGGCTCCGTGGTGGCGAAGATGAACTTGAGGTGCTCCGGGGGCTCCTCGACGACCTTCAGAAGGGCGTTGAACCCCGCCGACGTGACCATGTGGGCCTCGTCGATGATGTAGATCTTGTAGCGGCTGCTCGCGGGCCCGAAGAAGGCCTTTTCCCGCAGGTCACGGGCGTCGTCGACACCACCGTGCGAAGCGGCGTCGATCTCGATGACGTCGATCGAACCCGGCCCGTTCCTCGCCAGGTCGCGGCAGGACTGGCACTCGCCGCACGGCGTCGGTGTGGGCCCCTGCTCGCAGTTCAGACACCGCGCGAGGATGCGCGCGCTCGTCGTCTTGCCGCAGCCGCGCGGGCCACTGAACAGGTACGCGTGATTGACCCGGTTGTTCCGCAGCGCCTGCTGCAGCGGGTCGGTCACATGTTCCTGCCCGATGACCTCGGCGAACGACTCCGGGCGATAGCGGCGGTAGAGCGCGAGAGACGACACGTATACGAGGTTATAGGCGCCCACTGACAACCATGGCCGCCGCTGACAACCATGACCGCCGCTGACAACCATGACCGCCGCTGAAGACCGCGGCCGCCGGGGGCGAGCCGCCCCGGAACGCAAGACGCCCCTCACGCACCCGCCAGAGCCGACCTACCCTTGCTGCCTTCCGGCCCTGGGGGAGTTCAGTCAGATAGCGCCACGTGAGGGGCTGAGCTCCACAGTAGCGGATGCCCGGCCTGAATCACGAGCCCGGTCCCCGGCCCGATCCCCGCCCCGGATCATGTTCGCGAGCACCCCCCAACGTCTTGTATTGTTTGCGGCGGAGGATTCGCCTAGTGGCCTAGGGCGCACGCTTGGAAAGCGTGTTGGGGGCAACCCCTCACGAGTTCGAATCTCGTATCCTCCGCCATTGCTCTCACCGGGCAATACGTCGAAGGGCCCCACCGCTTGCGGTGGGGCCCTTCGACGTTCTGTGGTTGCGTGGTCGGCTACTCGACTGGGAGGTCCTCACATGACCAGTAAGTTCACAGAGCTTGCGATCGACTGTGCCGATCCCGACGCTCTCGCCCGGTTCTGGTGTTCCGTCCTCGGCTACGAGGTGCACGACCGGGAGGACGGGCTGGTCACCATCGGCTCCCCCGAGGTGCCCGAGGGCAAGGACCGCCTCGGCCCGGTGCCACCGGCGCTCACCTTCGCGCGCGTGCCCGAGGGCAAGGCCGTCAAGAACAGGCTCCACATCGACGTCAACCCGACCGACAGGGAGCAGGACGAGGAGGTCCGTCGCCTGCTCGACCTGGGTGCCCGGCACGTCGATGTCGGCCAGGATGATGTGAGCTGGATCACACTTGCCGACCCGGAGGGGAACGAGTTCTGCGTCCTTGCGGGCCGCCGCCCCTGACCGGAGCGCGCGCGTCGTTTCCCGGCTCAGGGTTCGTCGGGGTTGGCGACGATGAGTTGTGCGGTCTCGGTGAGGTTGTCGGGGCGTACGGCGCGGGCCATCGCGGCGCGGGCCGCTTCGGGCTCCGATTCGGGAGGCACGACCAGGAGGACGAAGAGGTCCTCGTCGCCGCGGGTGACGAGGGCGGTGCCGTCGCCGACCTCGTGGGCGTCGAGATGCACGACCTGGTCGTCGATGACCAGGCGGGTCGGCAGCTCTTCCCAGGCGGCGGAGTCGAGGCCGACGCGCGTGATGGGGCCGAGGTGCGAGGTCAGCTCCACGACCAGGGCGGGCAGTTCGGCCGTGATGTCATGGGAACGGGGCCACCACGCGCCGTCCAGGAGCCCTTCGCGGGACTGGGTGGTCTTCAGCCTCACCGGGGCTGTTCCGGGTTCCGCCTCCTGATGGGGGGCGTCCGGCAGACGCACCGGGGGCTGGTGGGGGGTGTCGGATTCAGCCATGGTGGTTCGCCCGCCTCGGTCGTACGGCCGACGCCCACCGACCGGCCGTGCCCATGTCAGGGCGTGCGTCAACCTGCGCGATGCCGTCGTAGCTTTACGGTAACCCCGGGGACCGCGCCCACGCTCGCCGCGGCGGGCCGCGGCCTGCCGCGGCCGGAGTTACGGTTAAAGCAGTGGAATACGGGAGGTGACGGCCATGGAGGCGATCATCCTCATCGGCGCCATCGTCCTCGTGACCCTCATGGGAATGCGCCTGATCCACCGGATCAACACCCGGCACGACGCACGCATCGCCTCGCACACCTTCAGCGATCCCATGCCGGGTGTCGGCAGACGGAGCCGCAAGAACCACCGGCGGATCCCCGAAGACGCGTCCGGCCCGGTCGACCGCAGCTGACAGGGACGACGCACGTCCGTCATTCGTCCCGCCGTGGCGCCAGGTGTCCCACCACTTCCGTCAGGTCTCTGACCGCCTGTTCGATCTTCTGGCGGACGCTCTTCTGTTCGGTGACGATCGCCGCGAGCAGGAGGCCGGTGAGCGCGGCCGAGCCGTTGAGTGCCTGGAGATTGACCATGACCTCGAAGAGGGTGTGGTCGGCGAACGGGCCGACGTGGTCGGTGGCCGCGGAGATCCCCAGTACGGACACGAACAGCACGCACGGCGCCGCCCCCGCGAGCTGGAAGCGCAGCGCCGCCCACGTGAGCAGCGGGAAGACGAGGAAGAGCAGGGCGAGCGGGCTTCTCGTGGCCAGGGGTGTGATGACGGCCGCGGTGACCAGCAGGGCCGCTGCCTCCGGCCACCGGCGGGTGTTCCAGGGGGGCCGGGCCCTGCTCAGCGCGATCAGCAGCGGGGTGCCGACGAGTACTCCCATGGCGTCGCCGGCCCACCACGCCGCCCACACCGTCCAGAACGCGCTCCACTCCAGACTGCCACTGAGCACCAGCACGCATGTGCCCACGGTGGCGCTCAGCAGTATCGGCAGCAGTCCGCCCAGGAAGACCAGGGCGACCCCGTCCCGCAGCCGGTCCAGCTCGAGGCGGAAGCCCGCCTTGCGCAGCAGCACGTAGGCGCACATCGGGGCGAGGGTGTTCGCGGCGACGATCGCGAGGTCGGAGGGGCGGAACGGGTTGATCGAGTCGATGAGTAAGAAGGCGCCGAGCGCGATGCCCGGCCAGATCCGCAGGCCCATCCAGAGCAGGCAGGTGACGGCGACGCCCGTCGGGAGCCAGAGCGGGGTGACGACCGCGCCTTCGAGGGCGATCTGCTGCCACAGGCCGAGCCGTCCGGTCGCGTAGTAGGCGGCGGCGACGGCGAGGATCCTCAGCAGGGCCTCGGAGAGGCGTCGGAGTTCCTCGGTGCGCACCACTGGATCACATAATCACTCCCGTCCCGTGGCGGAGCGTGACACGCGCTGCCGGGGGCCCGCTGTCACCCGGGCAGGACGGGTGGCGGGTCGTGGCACAGGACGAGTACCGCGGAGTCGTCCTGGTGGCCGGTGCAGTCGGCGACCTCCATCACCGCGGCCGCAAGTTCCGCGGCGTCGGAGCCTGCCCCGGCCGCGACGACCCGGGCCACGCGCTCCAGGCCCGCCTCGATCGGGAACGAGGGCCCTTCGACCACGCCGTCGGTGACCAGGACGTACGCCCCCGCCGTCGAGAGGCGGTGCCGGGTGACCGGGTACCTGGACCCGGGCAGCATGCCGAGCGGCAGCCCGCCCTCGTCCTCCGAGACGCCGTACCGGCCGTCGACCGTGGCCCAGATGGCGGGGACGTGGCCCGCGCGGGCGGACTCAAGGACCCAGGTCGTCGGGTCGAAGCGGATGAAGCTGCAGGTGGCGAAGAGTTCGTGGCGCATCGACAGCAGCAGGTCGTTGGCCTGGGCGAGTGCCTCGCCCGGGTCCGGGGCGAAGGCGGCCACGGCGCGCAGGGCGATGCGGATCTGCCCCATGAAGGCGGCGGCCTCGACGTCGTGGCCCTGGACGTCCCCGATGGAGAACCCGAGGGCGCCGTCAGGGGTGGCGAACCCGTCGTACCAGTCCCCGCCGATGTCCAGGCCGTGGCGGGCCGGCGAGTAGCAAGCGGCGGTCCGCAGTCCCGGCAGGGCGGGCAGCGAGACGGGGAGCATTTCGCGCTGGAGGGCTTCCGCCAGTTCGACCCGGGCGTGCTGGAGTTCCGCCCCGGCGCGTGCCTGTGCGGCAAGGCGGCCGAGCCTGGTCAGCAGGTCGTCGGCGCTCTCGGGCTGGCTGGGACGACGCTGCGTCATGGACCGCTCCGGATACAGAAAACCCCGGCTTCATCATATTTGCGTGGCGTCTCCACCGCCGCTCAGCTCCTGGACCTCGCCGTACGCCGGTGCCGCGGGAGCCACGTCCCGGCCCGCCCGTACGTCGAGCGCCGCCGTGACCGCGGCACCCAGGGCCGCGCGGAACAGGAGCGAGCCGAGGCTGACGCGGCGGACGCCCAGGGCGGCGAGCTCGGGGACGGTGGGGCCCGTGGGGGAGTAGAGGATGTTGAGAGGGATGCCGGACGGGCGCAGGTGCGCCACCAGTGCGGTGATCCCGGCCGGGTCGGTCAGGCCGGGTACGAAGACTCCGTCGGCGCCCGCCTGCCGGTAGGCGTCGAGCCGGCGGCGGGTCTCCGGCTCCGGCGCGGTCCGCGGGTCCGGGAGCCAGTACGTGTCCGTGCGGGCGTTGACGAACAGGTCCGGTACGGCGGCCTTGACCGCGGCGATCTTCGCCGCGTGGACGGGGGCCGGGGTGAGGGTGCCGTCGGCCCTGCCGTCCTCCAGATTGATCCCCACCGCGCCCGCCTGCGCCAGCTCACGGGCGAGGCCGGCGACCTCGGCCGGGTCGTCGCCGAACCCGCCCTCCGCGTCCACGGACAGCAGGAACGCGCCCCCGCCCAGGCGGCGGGCCAGGCGCAGGGTCTCCTCGCGGGTGGCCGCGGCGCCGTCGGGCAGCCCGGCCGCGGCGGCCACGCCAAGGCTCGTCGTACCGATCGCGGTGAACCCCTGCCCGGCGAGCGCGGCGGCGGAGGCGTGGTCCCAGGCGTTGGGGAGGAGGAGGGGGCCGCCGGGGTCGTGGTGCAGGGCTTTGAAGGCTTCGCAGGCGGGCTGGTTCATCGGGGGGTCCCTTCGAGGCGGCCGGCCGCGAGGGCCATGCCTCCGGCGGGCGCCGTGGGCGCGACGGCCGGGACCGGGACCGCAACGGGGCAGGGGCCCGCCGGCGCCTGGCGCATGTCCTCGTACCGGTCGAACCGGCATCGCTGTGTCATGCAGCGCACGCTAGGCGCGGAACCGTTCGGCGCCGGCCGAAGCGTCCGGGAGCGGCGGGCGCCCCTCAGTCGTTGACCGCCGTGAGGAGCACCGCCGCGTCCGTGACCGCGCGCAGCCCGTGCCGTTCCTGCGGGAGCGCGTGCAGCCGGCCCTCCGTGAGCGTCACGTCGCCCGAGGCCGCCGTCAGTACGACCTCGCCCCGCAGCACCTGGAGCGTCGCGGCGGGCGGCGCGTTGTGCTCCTCCAGGACCTCGCCCGCCGTCAGGGCGATCACGCTTTGCCGGAGGGTCTCCTCGCGGAGCAGGAGGTGCGCGCTGCGGCCGTGGGCGGAGGCCCGCGCGGCGGCGACGTGCTTGTCGGCGAGAGCGTTCAGGTCGTACGTCGTGGTCATGCTTCCAGCGTCCCCCGGGGAACCGGCCCCCGCCACAGGCACGAGACATCTCCGCCGTCCCGGACCCCCACCACCACGCGAAGCCCCTACCTCCCGCAGTGCTCCGCCACCAGGTCCGCGAAGGCCCTCGCCAGTGGGGTCAGCGTGGACCAGCGCCGGACCGCCCAGCCGACCGCGAGCGGCGGCAGGTCCGGTACGGGGACGAGGACCGGGCCGCCCGCGCGGTCGGGGTCGCGCCAGCCGGGCAGTTCGGGGACGAGCGCGTGGCCGAGGCCCAGTTCGGCGAGGTGCACGGCGGTGGCCCAGTCGGCGACGCCCGCGTCCGACCCGGCCGGCCTGACGATCCCGAGCCCGGTGAAGTGCCGGTCGAGGTGGGAGCGCGACGTGGACTGTTCGGGCGGCCTGATGAGGTGGGCGGCGGCCAGGTCGCCGGGGCCGATCCGGGTCCGGCCGGCCAGCGGGTCGTCGGGGCGCACCGCGAGGACCCAGGGGAGTTCGACGACGGGGCGCTGCTCGACGCCGCGTTCCGGCGCGCCGATGGTGACCCACGCGAGGTCGAGGTCGTGCGCGGCGAGCGCCTCGTAGGCACTGTGGCTGGAGCTGACCGTCTGGAATTCCAGGCTTGCCTGGGGGTGGCGGCGCCGGAAGCCGACGATGGCCTCGGACATGAAGTGGCGCACGGTCGTCGCGCCCGTGGTGACGCGCACCGCGCCGCTCTCGCCGCGGGCCAGGTCGCGCAGGCGGCGCAGCGCGATGTCGATGCCGCCGATGCCCTCGGCGGCCGCGGTCTGCAGGATGCGCCCCGCGGCGGTCGGCAGGACACCGCGCGCGTGCCGTTCGAGGAGGCTGACGCCCACCTCCCGTTCGAGGCGCCGGATGTGCTGGCTCACCGCCGACTGCGTGCAGGAGAGGTCGCGGGCGACGGCGCTGAGGCTGCCCGCCGCGCACACGGCGACGTAGACACGGAGATCGTCGAGGGTCACGGCGCCAACGTAGCCATTCGGTCGCCCCCAAGCCAGACCTTGGAACTTCCCAAGAAATTGTGAGGATTGACTTGGGTGTCGGGCTCCGAAACGATCTCGGACGTGGATGCAATTGAAGCAGTGGCCGTCGGAGCGGCCGGTGTCGCCGCCGGCGCGATCAACGCGGTGGTCGGCTCCGGAACGCTCATCACCTTCCCTACGCTCCTCGCGTTCGGCTATCCGCCGGTGCTCGCCAACGTGTCGAACAACATCGGCCTCGTGCCGGGCGTGCTCAGCGCCGCATACGGCTACCGGCGCGAGCTGAAGGGGCAGAAGAAGCGGCTGCTCCGCTTCGGCACGGCCTCGCTGATCGGCGGGCTCACGGGCGCGCTGCTCCTGCTGAAGCTGCCCGCCGACGCGTTCACGGCGGTGGTGCCCGTGCTCATCCTGGCCGCCTGCGTCCTCGTCGTGCTCCAGCCCCGGCTCAGCCGCTGGTCGAAGGAGCGCCAGGCCACGGCGGAGCACACCGACGGCGGCGTCCCGATGTGGTTCGGGGTGCTCGGGACGGGTGTCTACGGCGGCTACTTCGGCGCCGCGCAGGGCGTGCTGCTCATGGGCATGTTCGGCAGCTTCATCCACGACGACCTCCAGCGCCTCAACGCGGCGAAGAACGTCCTGGCCTCGATCGTGAACGGGGTCGCGGCGGTCATCTTCATCGCCGTCGCCGACGTCGACTGGGCGGCGGCCGCGGTGATCGCCGTCGGCTCCACGCTGGGCGGCCTGACCGGCGCGAAGTTCGGCCGCAGACTGCCCCCGGCGGTCCTTCGCGCGGTGATCGTCGTGGTCGGCGTGACCGCCTCGGTGATCATGCTCGTACGAGGCTGAGCCCGCGGGCCGTCAGCGCTTGAGGAACGCGATCCGGGCGCGCTTCTGAGGGAGGAACACCTCCGGCAGGTCGATCTCCGGGAGCACGATCTCGGGGCCGAGTTCGAAGCCCGCGCGCTCCAGGAGCGCGACCGCCTTCGCGTTGCGCGCGTCGGGCTCGACCACGATCCGCCGCTTGCCGTGCCCTTCGAGCGCGTACGTGATGAGGACGGTCATGAGCGCTCCGGTGAAGCCGCTGACGGCGCCGTCCGTGGCCGGGGCGATCAGGAAGTGCACACCGATGTCGCCGTCCTCGACCTCGTAGCACTCGCTGACCCGGTCGGCCTCGGGCTCGTACGTCTGGAAGAGCGCGACGGGTTCGCCGTTGAGGCGGACGAGGTGGGCGTGGTGCGTGGTGAGCGAGTCGAGGTGCTCGTACGTCTCGCGCACCTGCTCGCGGCTCGCGCCCTCCATGCCCCAGAACCGGGCGCGCTCCTCGCGTACCCAGCCGTGGAGCACGTCGAGGTCGGCGGCGGGGTCGACCGGGCTGACGCGGACGGTGCCGAACCCTTCGACGGTCTGCTCGTACACGCGGTGCTCCTTCTGATGAGGGTGGTCTTCTCTGGTGAGGCGGGTCCAGTCCGTGACCACGGGGACCAGTTCCCCCCGCAGCCACAGGGGGAGCTGGTCGCGGCGGTGCGGCGAGCCGGGGATTCCGCAGGCGCCGAGCGGAACCACCCACAGGCTGTTCGCGCGGTCGGCGACGTCCCACACGTAGCGGGCGGCCGGGCCGCGGGCGCTGAGGTCGGTGACGCCGGGGACGCTCGACGTGGACAGGACACAGTCGTGGTCGCCGGGCAGGCCCGGACCGGTCTCATCGCCGTCAGGCAGTGCCCGCCAGGCGGCGAGCCGGTGCCGGTCGCCCCAGGTCTCCCCGGTCGCCGTGTCCCCGGCGGCTTCCTCGACCGCCTCGCGGACGACCAGCTCCCGGTCCACATCAGGGAATTGACTGGTCGTCAGCAGCGTCTCCAGCGCGTACGCGATGCGCGGCGCGAGGGCCAGCCACGGCCGGAAGACCTCCGGGTACGCCTCCCCCATCCCCGTGAGCGGCGCGAACGCGGGGTGCGCGGCCAGCTTCCGTACGACCGCCGCCCGCACCCGCGCGTACGCGGCGGCGTCCGCGCTGTCCGCGTCCATGTGCCGGTCCCAGGCGAGCAGCCGCCTCCTCAGTGCCGCCGCTTCGGGGCCGAGGCCGCCGAGGCGGGCCACCAGGTCGAGCAGCGGGCGGGCGGAGGCGAGGCGGGTGTCGGTGTGGACGGTGGCCATGCCGGGCGCCGTCCACACCTCCCGCGCGTCGAGCAACTCCCGTATGCGGTCGGCCCGGTGCGGTGGCGCGAACTCGATGCCGAGGGGCGCGGCCAGGCCCCGCTGGTTCGCCATGACCGCGACGGTGCCGACCGGCTCGCGGGGCAGCTCGCGCAGGCCGCGCCAGCCGTGCCGGGGCTCGTGGGCGGGGACGACGCGGAGCAGGTTCTCGGGGTCGCGCTCGGGCACGGCGCCCGCGACGCGGTGCAGGAGACCGCCCTCGGTGTCGGCGGCCTGGACGACGTTGACGGGCTCGGCCCAGCGGTCGAAGGCCCGGTCCACGTCGGCGACGGTGCGGGCGCGGAGCAGGGCGGGCAGCGCGGCGAAGCCCAAGTCCTCGCGTACGCGCGGTGGCTGGCGCAGTGCAATGCCCTCACCCTCGTCGGGTCCGCCGATGACGACCGTCCCGCGTTCGGTCTCGACCACCTCGACCTCCCGCGGCCGCTCGCCCGCCACCTCGAAGGTCTCCACGCTGCGAAACGCAGGCCGCCACCCGTCGGGCCCGAACGCCTCCACGCCGCCGTCCGGGAGCCGCCGCAGCCGCTCGCGGTACAGGTCCTGGTAGTCCGCCATCGCGTTGGTGATCGCCCAGGCGACGGTGCCGGTGTGACCGAAGTGGCCGATGCCGGGCACGCCGGGGACGGCGAGGCCCACGACGTCGTAATCCGGGCAGGCGAGCCGTATCTGCTGGTAGACGCCCGGGTCCTCGATGTAGCGGTGCGGGTCGCCGGCGATCAGGGGGCCGCCGGTGGCGGTGCGGTCGCCGGTGACGAGCCAGCCGTTGCTGCCGGAGGTGCCGGGGCCGTCCGTGGCGAAGAGGCCGACGGCTCCGGGCCCGATGCGGCGTACGACCTCGTCGCGCCAGAGCTTGCCGGGCAAGCCGGTGAACAGGATGTGCGTGGACAGCCAGACGCCGAGGGGGGTCCAGGGCTGCCAGCGGCCCGGTTCGAGGCCGGCGCGGGCGAACTCCGGTGCGGCGCCCCCGAGTTCTCGCAGTCCGGCGTCGACCCCGGCGACGTACGCGTCGAGCCAGCCGCGCGTCTCCTCGTCGAGCGCGCGGTAGCAGCGCCGGGCCGTGTCGTCGATACGGGCCTGCCGGGCGAACCGGTCCCAGCCGGCCGCCTCCTGGCCGAGGAAGGCGGCCGAGGTGCCCTGCGAGCGGTGCCGCTCGACCTCGACCTGCCAGGCCCGGTCGGCGGCGGCGTTGCGCCCCTGGGCGTGGGCCAGTTCCCGCGCGCTGTCGGCACGGAGGTGGGGTATGCCCCACTCGTCCCGGTAGACCTCGACGCTCACGCTTTCCCCGCCCCGCCCTCACCCGCCTTACAGATTAGGGAAGCCTAACCTAAGCCAGAAAGGGGTGCGTCCCGGCCCACGCCGCGCGATCATCGACACATGGACGTCACTCTTCACCTCGCCCAGGAGCCGGACGCCGACGCTCTCCTCGGCCGCAGCCCCCTGGCCGCGCTCGTCGGCATGCTGCTCGACCAGCAGGTACCGATGGAGTGGGCGTTCGCGGGCCCGCACACGATCGCCCAGCGCCTGGGCGCCGACGATCTCGACGCGCACGAGATCGCCTCGTACAACCCCGAGGCCTTTGCCGAGCTCCTGTCCGCCAAGCCGGCCGTGCACCGCTACCCCGGCTCGATGGCCAAGCGGATCCAGCAGCTGTGCCAGTACCTCGTCGAGCACTACGACGGGGACGCGAGCGCCGTCTGGGAAGGCGTCAAGGACGGCAGGGAACTGCTCAAGCGCCTCAACGACCTGCCCGGCTTCGGCACGCAGAAGGCCCAGATCTTCCTGGCCCTGCTCGGCAAGCAGCTCGGGGTGCGCCCCAAGGGCTGGCGCGAGGCCGCGGGTGCGTACGGCGAGGCGAAGTCCTTCCGTTCGGTCGCCGACATCACGGGACCCGAGTCGCTCACGAAGGTACGGGCGCACAAGCAGGAGATGAAGGCGGCGGCGAAGGCGGCCAAGGCCGCGGGGAAGCAGGACCCGAAGTAGGACCCGCCGCGCGTCAGCACACGCCGCGTCCCGTAGCCCATGAGGGCGGATCTCGTCTGCGTTGATCGTCTTCGGGGCGCCATCGGGGGACATTTACGTCCATGAGCACGCGCGCCTCCCCATCGGGCGCGGGCCGCCGCACCGCGCGACGGCCCGCGTGGGCCCGGACGTTGCTCGTCCTCCTCACCCTGCTCGGCACGGCGTTCGCGTCCACGGTCCCGTGCGCCGAGGCCGCGCCCACGCACGCCGCGTCCTCCTCCACCGAACCCGGCGAGCTCCACCAGGACGCCCCCGACACCGCGCTGCGCCTGCCGACGGGGCACGCCACTCGCCTCCCCGCCGAACGCGCCACCCACGTGCTCCCCGCGCGCCCTTCCGCGCCACCCGCGCGCCCCCGTGCGCCCCGCGCCACCCTCAACTCCCTGAACGTCCTGCGCTGCGTCGTCCTGCGCTGCTGACAGTCCGGCTCCGCCCTCCCGGCGGACCGAGCCTGCACACCCCCCACGCACGACAAGGACGACACCCTCATGCCCATCGACCCTTACGCGGTCCTGCGCGCCCTCCTGCGCGCCGAAGCGGTACGCGACGGTCACGCCGTACGCCCCGCACGCGAGACCCCGAAGCCCACGCCCCCGACCGACGACAAGGCACAGGACACGGACCCGCGGGACCGCACCTGAGCCGCCCGCACAACAAAGGTCCCGGCCCCGCACCCGCGGGACCGGGACCACCACCGAGACCGTTACCTCCGCCGCGTCCCGAACAGCGACCGCGAGATCTCCCGCCCCAACTGCGTACCGACCGACCGGGCGAGCGACTTGAAGATCCCGCTGCCCACCACCTGTTCCACGACCGACGCGTCCTCCTTGGGCTTCCCACGCCCCCCAGAACCCCGCGCCGCCGCCTTCTCCGCCTTCGCCGCCTTCTCCGCCTCCGCGGCCTGCGCCTCGGCGTCCTTGCGCGCCTGCGTCTCGGCCTCCTGGGCCGTCAGCTTCTCGTACGCGGACTCACGGTCGACGGCGTTCGCGTAGCGCGAGTACAGGACCGACGCCTTCACGGCCTTGTCGAGCGCGGCCGCGTCGATGGGCCCCATCAGCGACTCGGGCGCCCGCAGCCGGGTCGCGGCGACCGGCGTCGGCGCACCCTTCTCGCTCAGCACCGTGACCACGGCCTCACCCGTACCGAGCGAGGTCAGCAACTCCTCGAGGTCGTACGCGGAGTGGGGGAACGTCCTGACGGTCGACTTCAGCGCCTTCTGGTCGTCGGGCGTGAAGGCGCGCAGCGCGTGCTGGACCCGGTTGCCCAGCTGGGCGAGGACGTCGGACGGCACGTCTTTCGGCGTCTGAGTCACGAAGAACACGCCCACGCCCTTGGACCGGATCAGCCGCACGGTCTGCGTGATCGCCTCCAGGAACGCCTTCGACGCGCCGCTGAAGAGCAGATGCGCCTCGTCGAAGAAGAAGACCAGCTTCGGCTTCTCCACATCGCCGACCTCGGGAAGGTCCTGGAAAAGATCGGCGAGCAGCCACATCAGGAACGTCGAGAAGAGATGCGGCTTGTCCTGCACGGCGGGCAGTTCGAGTACGGAGACCAGGCCGCGGCCGTCCGGGGCCGTGCGCAGCAGCTCGCTGCTGTCGAACTCGGGCTCGCCGAAGAAGTCGCCCATGCCCTGCTGCTCGAACGCGGTCAGGGCGCGCAGGATCACCCCCGCCGTCGTGGTGGAGAGCCCGCCGATGGTCTTCAGCTCCTGCTTGCCCTCGTCGGAGGTGAGGAACGTGACGACCGCGCGCAGGTCCTTGAGGTCGACGAGTTCGAGGCCCTTCTGGTCCGCGTAATGGAAGATCAGGCCGAGCGACTGCTCCTGCGTCTGGTTGAGCTGGAGGCACTTGGAGAGCAGGACCGGGCCGAAGCCGGTGATGGTGGCCCGCAGGGGGATGCCGGGGCCGATGCCGCCGAGCGCGTAGAACTCGCTCGGACAGCCGGTCGCCCGCCACTCCTGACCGACCTCGGCCGACCGCTGCGACACCCTGTGACTCGGCTCGCCCGCGGCCGAGATGCCGGAGACGTCGCCCTTGATGTCGGCGAGGAAGACAGGGACGCCCTGCGCGGCCAGCTGCTCGGCGATGAGCTGGAGCGTCTTGGTCTTGCCGGTGCCGGTGGCGCCCGCGACGAGGCCGTGCCGGTTGAGCATCCCCAGCGGAATCCGGATCTGCGCGTCCGGCAGGCACTGGCCGTCCCACACGAGCGCGCCGAGATCGAGGGCGGGCCCGGCGAAGGCGTACCCGGCGGCGATCTCCAGGGCGGGGGCGGGGAGAGCGGGGGCCGTGGTGACGGGCTCGGGGGCGGTGGTCCCGGTGGGGAAAGCGTCACCTGTCCCGCCCGGGGCTGAGGAAGCGGCGGTTCCGGGCGTCAACCCGGCGCCCGCGTCTACCCCTGATGAAGGCTTCGCATTCGCCGGCCCAGCCGGGATCGGCTCACTGTCACTCATTTCTGGCCCCTGTCCCCGGATTGAGTGTTCCCGGTTTGCCCATGTTTAGGGCGTCATTTCCCAGCGTCGCACTCCGTCTCCATGGCTGCGCCCGGAGAGCCGGGCCCGGTAGGCTTTCCGTGTGATCTTCAAGCGCATCGGAAACGGCCGGCCGTACCCCGACCACGGCCGGGAAAGCACCCGGCAGTGGGCGGACGTCGCGCCGCGCCCGGTCCGCCTCGATCAGCTCGTGACGACCAAGGGCCAGCTCGACCTCGAGACGCTCCTCGCCGAGGACTCGACGTTCTACGGCGACCTCTTCGCGCACGTCGTGAAGTGGCAGGGCGACCTGTACCTCGAGGACGGTCTGCACCGCGCCGTGCGCGCCGCGCTCCAGCAGCGTCAGGTGCTGCACGCCCGCGTCCTCGAGCTGGGCTGAGCCGCGGGCCGCGGGCCCGCGTTGACCCTTTCGGGTAGTCCCCGGCGTGGGCCAATGATCATTTAGTAGGAATCACCGCCGGGGCGCACTACGCTGCGCCCATGAGCATGCTCACTCCCCCCGGCATGGGCGGCAAGTACCGCATCACGGGAGACAAATATCCGCGTATGCGCCGGAGCCGCGGGCGCAGCAGGATCGTGCTCGCCGTCGTCGCCTCCGTCGTGGCGGTCGGCCTGATCGGCTGGGGCACTCTGCAGCTGATCGACGTCTTCACCGGCGGCGGTGACAAGGCCTCGGCCGCGGGAGCCACCGGCGACTGCCGGAAGAAGACCTCGGCGTCGCCCTCGGCGAGCCCGAAGATCCTGCCGAAGCCCGGCCAGGTCACGGTCAACGTCTTCAACGCCACGCCCCGCAGCGGCCTCGCCAAGCAGACGGCGGACGAGCTGAAGAAGCGTGGCTTCGCCATCGGCGACGTGGGCAACGCGACGAAGGCGTACGACAAGAAGGTCAAGGGCCCCGGGCTGCTGCTCGGCGCCAGGGCCGCCACCGACGCGGCGCTGCCGGTCCTCGGCACGCAGCTCGCCGGCGCCGAGCTGAAGACCGACACCCGCGCCAAGCCGGCCGAGGTCGACCTGATCATCGGCACCGCGTTCAAGCAGCTCACGACGAAGGCGGACGCCGACAAGGCCCTGGCCGCGCTGGCCAAGCCCTCACCGACGTCCGCCACGTCGAAGAAGCACTGCTGAACTGAACTGAAGTAACGAGAGCCCTTACGGGGTGGCTACTCGGCCGCCCCGTACATCCGGTCGCCCGCGTCGCCGAGGCCCGGGACGATGTAACCGTTCTCGTTGAGCCGCTCGTCGACCGAGGCCGTCACGACCGTCACCGGCGTACCGGCGAGCTCGCGCTCCATGATCTCCACGCCCTCGGGGGCGGCGAGCAGCACCACGGCCGTCACGTCGTCCGCGCCGCGCTTGATCAGCTCCTGGATCGCCGCGACGAGCGTGCCGCCGGTGGCCAGCATCGGGTCGAGGACGTAGACCTGCCGCCCGGAGAGATCGTCGGGCATGCGCGTCGCGTACGTGGACGCCTGGAGCGTCTCCTCGTCGCGCACCATGCCGAGGAAGCCCACCTCGGCGGTCGGCAGCAGCCGCACCATGCCGTCGAGCATGCCGAGACCGGCCCGCAGGATCGGCACGACCAGGGGCCGCGGGTAGGAGAGCTTCACGCCGGTCGTGCCCGAGACGGGGGTCTCGATGTCGACCAGCTCGGTGCGCACATCCCTGGTGGCCTCGTACGCGAGCAGGGTGACCAGCTCGTCGGCGAGGCGCCGGAAGGTCGGGGAGTCGGTGCGCTTGTCGCGCAGCGTGGTGAGTTTGTGCGCCACCAGCGGGTGGTCGACGACGTGGATCCGCATGTCCTCAACAGTAACCGGGTCCGGGGCGCCCTCGTGCTGGCATCAAACCCGCCATCGGAGGGAAAGCCGGAAGGACCGACCGGAGCGGTGCGCCTACGCCGGATCAGGGCCGGCACGACCGGGGACAGGACCCGGAGCCGGAGGACGCCGAGGACGGGCGCAGACGGCTCCGAGCCCAGTTTCCTGCGGGAACTCGCGGGGGCGCGCGGGCTGCGCGACCGGGTCCGGCCACGCCGTGCCGGGGCGGCACGAAGGCGGCAGCAGAGGCGCATGCGCACGTTCCGCTGGTGACGCCGCGCGAACACAGCGGGCGGAAGACCTCTCCTGAAGCGATGGTTTCTGCCACGATTCCGATTGGGCGGGGCTCGGAACTGCACACCCCGCCTCCCGAGTCCGCCGGGGGGAACCCCAACCGGCACACCTGAGACCAGTGGGAGAGTCACGGTGTACTTCGCCGCACTGCTCGCGCGCACCGAAGACGGGTGGGAAGCGAGCGATACAGAGCTCGACGACGTGGAGGCCCTGTCGGATCTGACCGACCTGGCCCGTGAAGCCTCGGCCGGTGCCGAGGACGACACAGTGCTCGTCTTCATCGAACAGGAGGACGCCTGGTTCGGCGTCGTCCGTGTGGACGGTGAGGAGGACCCTCGCATCTACGTCTCCGACGCGGCCGCGGCCGCCCGGAGTTCGTACGGCGAGATCCTGCTCACCGACGAACTGCTCGGAAAGGATCCCGACCAGGACGAGCTGGACGCCCTGGATCTCGACGGGACCGAGGACGGCGAGCCCGACCCGGCCGACGAGGACGAGGCCGGGGACGACGACGCGGCGGATCCCGCCGCCGAGGCCGTGCCCCCGGGCCCGATCGGGGACCGGCTGATCCTCGCCGACCTCGGAGTCTCCGAGAAGGAGCTCCTCGCCCTCGACACCAACGACGCCCTCAGCGAGATCGCCGAGGTCCTGGGAGCGGCGGAGGTCCTCGAAACGGTCCGATAGGTCCCGCCCGTCCACCATTTGCCCATTTCTCCACGACGATGCCGGTGCCGGCCGCGGTCGGCTACATTCCGCCCGTGAGCACCGCAGACCAGGCACCGGACCCCGTACGCGATCCCTGGCGGCAGGCCATGCGCCTCGCCGTCCGGGAGGCGCGGCTCGCCGCCGAGGGCGGTGACGTGCCCGTCGGGGCCGTCGTGCTCGCCCCGGACGGCACGACCGTGCTCGCCTCGGGGCACAACGAGCGCGAGGCGACCGGCGACCCGACCGCGCACGCGGAGGTGCTCGCGATCCGGCGGGCGGCCGCGGCGCTCGGGGAGTGGCGGCTCACGGGGTGCACGCTCGTCGTGACCCTGGAGCCGTGCACGATGTGCGCGGGCGCCCTCGTGCAGTCCCGGGTCGACCGGGTCGTCTACGGGGCGCGCGACGAGAAGGCCGGGGCGGCCGGGTCCCTGTGGGACGTCGTCCGCGACCGGCGCCTCAACCACCGCCCCGAAGTGATCGCGGGCGTACTCGCCGACGAGTGCGCGCAGCAGCTCACCTCCTTCTTCCGGGACCGCTAGCCAGGGCCCCTGGAAAACGCTCCGGACGGGCCTCCCGGATACGGATTTCAGACCACGGCCCAACTTGGGCTAGGATCTCTCTCGGTAGCGTGTCCGAGCGGCCGAAGGAGCTCGCCTCGAAAGCGAGTGTGGCGCAAGTCACCGTGGGTTCAAATCCCACCGCTACCGCTGACAACGCCCCTCTTCCCCGGGTCACCGGAGAAGAGGGGCGTTCTGCATGTCCCGCCATGTCCGGCCGCACGCAGACCGATCGGGCAAAACGCCCCGCCCACCGGGCCGTTGGCGCCGAAAACCGGATAACCGGCTGAACAGACGTCCGGGATACACTCACGCCCGGCACAGGGGTCACACGGGATACGGGCAATGGGGAGGCCAGAGCGTGGTGCAGACGAAAAAGATAGGTCTCTTCGTCGTCGTCGTGTTCGTCCTCTACGTGATCATCACCGACCCGGCCAAGGCCGCGGACTACGTCCAGATAGGCTTCGAGGGCGTCTCGTCCGCCGCTCAGAGCATCGGCGACTTCATGACCTGGGTCGTCAACGGCGGCGGGAACTGAGCGACCTCGTCAGCGTCTGCAAGGAGTGCCCGTGATCCGCCATCTGGTCCTCTTCAAGCTCAATGAGGGCGTCCAGCGCGACGAGCCTCGCGTCGTCGAGGGCGTCAAGGCCTTCCGCGCACTCGGTGAGCAGATCCCGGAGCTGACGTTCTGGGAGTGCGACTGGAACATCACCGACCGCCCCATTGCCTACGACTTCGCCATCAACTCCGCGGTCGAGGACACCGATGCGCTCCAGCGGTACATCGAGCACCCGGCCCACCAGGCGGGTGTCGCGCAGTGGCGCGAGTTCGCCACGTGGGTGATCGCGGACTACGAGTTCTGAGCGAATCGCACGGCCAAGCGGCCCTTCACCGGAACGGTGAAGGGCCTTTCTGCGCCATATGCCCCAACTTGCCCTTCAACACGTAGTTATGCGGTGCTTGCACACAGTGCACCTGTCTTGTGATGCTATGACCGCTTTTGACGGATGAGTTGACGGACGAGCTGACGGAGACAGAGGTGGCGTTGACCGTGCCGGCCAGTACAGCGCCTCAAGCACCGCCCGCGAAGAGCCGGGGCGCCGACACCCGTGCGCTGACCCAGGTCCTCTTCGCCCAGCTCAAGGACCTGTTGCCGGGGACCCCCGAGCACACCAGGGTGCGCGCCGCCCTCATCGAGGCCAACATCCCGCTCGTGCGGTACGCGGCGGCCCGCTTCCGCAGCCGCAACGAGCCGATGGAGGACGTCGTCCAGGTCGGCACGATCGGGCTCATCAACGCGATCGACCGCTTCGACCCCGAGCGCGGCGTGCAGTTCCCGACGTTCGCGATGCCGACCGTCGTCGGCGAGATCAAGCGCTACTTCCGCGACAACGTCCGCACGGTCCACGTGCCGCGCCGGCTCCACGAGTTGTGGGTGCAGGTGACCGGCGCGACCGAGGACCTCACCACGGCGTTCGGGCGCACCCCCACCACCGCCGAGATCGCCGAGCGCCTGCGCATCGGCGAGGACGAGGTGCTCGCCTGCATCGAGGCGGGGCGCTCGTACCACGCGACCTCGCTGGAGGCGGCCCAGGAGGGCGACGGGATGCCCGGCCTGCTCGACCGGCTCGGCTACGAGGACCCGGAGCTCGACGGCGTCGAACACCGCGATCTCGTACGGCATCTGCTCGTTCAGCTGCCCGAGCGTGAGCAGCGGATCCTGCTGCTGCGCTATTACAGCAATCTGACGCAGTCACAGATCAGCGCGGAATTGGGCGTTTCCCAGATGCATGTGTCAAGACTGCTGGCCAGAAGCTTCGCGCGGCTCCGATCCGCAAACAGGATCGAAGCGTAACCAGAACGAGTGGAGTGCCTTTCTCGGCACTTCCCCGCCGAAATACGTCAGTTCCCCGCCACACCCCCCTTTTCCTGCACCGATTCACCCCATCCATGTCGACATGTCACTACAGCGTGTTGCCGACATGTGACATTCTGCTGGAACCGCGTTTGCCGCAGCCCCGCCTCCGGTATTCAGGTGGAGGCTGCGTTCCTTCCAGACGGGAGCGCCCGCCGCGACCGTCCGCGACCTCAAGGGGGTGGCATGTCCGCAGTCCAGGGCAGCTCGAAGGTGCTCACGCTCAGCAAGAGCGCGTCAGCGCCCGACGTGCTTCACAGCCCGCCTGTATCCGGGGCTTCCGAAGCCATCGACACCCGCACCCTGTCCCGCTCCCTCTTCCTGCGGCTCGCCGCACTCGACGAGAACAGCCCCGAGCGTGGCTACGTACGGGACACCCTCATCGAGCTGAACCTCCCACTGGTCCGGTACGCCGCGGCCCGCTTCCGCAGCCGGAACGAACCGATGGAGGACATCGTCCAGGTCGGCACGATCGGCCTGATCAAGGCGATCGACCGCTTCGACTGCGAACGCGGCGTGGAATTCCCGACGTTCGCGATGCCGACCGTCGTCGGCGAGATCAAGCGCTTCTTCCGTGACACGTCCTGGTCGGTGCGCGTGCCGCGCCGGCTCCAGGAGCTGCGGCTCGCGCTGACCAAGGCGAGCGACGAGCTGGCCCAGAAGCTGGACCGCTCGCCGACCGTGCCCGAGCTGGCCGCGGTGCTCGGCGTCTCCGAGGACGACGTGGTCGACGGGCTCGCGGTGGGCAACGCCTACACCGCCTCCTCCCTCGACTCCCCGGCGCCCGAGGACGACGGCGGCGAGGGGTCGCTCGCGGACCGCCTCGGCTACGAGGACACCGCCCTGGAGGGCGTGGAGTACCGCGAGTCGCTCAAGCCGCTGCTCGCCAAGCTCCAGCCGCGCGAGCGCCGCATCATCATGCTGCGCTTCTTCGCGAACATGACGCAGTCGCAGATCGGCGAGGAGGTCGGCATCTCGCAGATGCACGTGTCGCGCCTGCTCACGCGGACGCTGTCGCAGCTCAGGGAAGGCCTGATCGCCGACTGACGCACCGCGCGCGCCGCCGGTGCCGTTGACGGGGTTCCGAATTGACGGACCGTCAGACACACTGGCGCGATGCGACGAGCATCGATACGCGGCCGCCGAGGCGCCCTGACGGGTGCGACGGCGGCCGTGGTCTGCCTGGGCGGTCTCCTTGCGGCGTGCGGGAGTTCCGGCGGCGGTGACGGTTATGTGGCGGTCGGCGCGGCCGGTGCCACGCCCGAGCGGACGCCGGGGCGCACGGTGGCGCCGACCGGCGATGTGGAGCTGGTGCCGTTGGACGGGGCCGACTCGGATCCGCCGGGTACGTCGGGTCCGTCGGAGGGCGGGACGGGCAGCGCCGAAGGCGGCGCCGGCGGCGACAAGTCCCCCGGTGGCAGCGGCAGTTCAGGGGATACGGGCGACAGGGCCGGAGCGGATGCGCCTACCGACGGTGGCTCCGACGCGTCTGGGCCCGACGGGTCCGGGTCGCCGTCCACCGGCGGCTCCGGCGCGGGCGGCTCCGGCGGCGGCAGTTCCGGCGGTGGGGCGACGACCACGCCGTCCGCCCCGGACACCGGCACCCCGAGCGGGCCCGCCGCCCTGAAGGTCGAGGACCCGGAGCGCAAGGCCGCGGACAAGCGGTGGTGCGAGGACGTGACCCTGGACATGGTCAACACCGGTGGTACCGCGGTGCGTTCGGGCACGGTGACGTTCGGGACGCACATCATCGGCGCCCTCGGCATCGACTGGGCCACCGTCGAGTCCACCCAGGACCTCCCCGCGCCGATCGACGCGGGGAAGCGGAAGAAGAAGACCTGGACCGTGTGCGTCGACGCCTGGCGGGTGCCGCTCGGCATGCACGTGGAGACGCGCGACGTCTCCGTCGAATGGAAGTGAACGGCTCTCGCGCGAGAGCCGCGATGACCTACTTGAGGGCCAGCCAGGCCACGCCGGCCACGATGACGACGGCGAGCACGATGCCGAGAATCAGACCGGCGCCGGGTCCCGACTTCGCCGGGGCGGCCTGCTGGCGCGACGGCGAGGCAGGTTCGTCGACGAAGGCGCGGAACATCTGGGTGCTCCCCGCGGGGTCGTAGTTGCCTTCGGGGGCCGGGCCCTGGGGGTTGTGTGCCATGGGGAAGGACCCTAGCGAATACGTGCGGGGGACGCCACACCCATCCTGAGCTGCGACTTTACATGTGCAACCCCTCCCCTTTACCGGGTTTTTAGGCTCGTACACCCCTTTTCGTTTGCCTGCGGCAACCAACTGTCTCTATGGTTGCCCTAAGCAACGAACGTAGGAGGTGCCGTGGCCGAGCAGAGTCAGTACGAAGAGCTCGCCCGACAGTTCAGTGCCTTCGGTGCCGTCAAACGAGACCTCCAGCGGTCCCTGCCGCACGACTGTCCGGCCGGTTCGGCCGCGGTTCTCATGCTCCTCGGCCGGTACGGCGAGATGCGGATGAGCCGCCTGGCGGAACTGCTCGCCGTAGACATGTCCGTGACCAGCCGCCACGTGGCGCACGTCGCCGATCGCGGCTGGATCGACCGGTCGCCCGACCCCGCCGACAAGCGCTCCCGCATCCTCAGCCTCACCGACCAGGGCGTGAAGCAGATCGAGCTGCTCTCCGAGCGTTCGACCGAACTGCTCGCCTACCGGTTGAGCGACTGGTCCGACGACGAGGTCGGGCAGCTGATCGCGATGATGAGCCGGCTCCGCGACAGCTTCGGCGACTGCCGATACACGCCGCGACTCGCGCAGGCACTTCCGGATGCCACCGAAGAGACCACCCGTACACCCGCGTAAGTAAAGGACCCCCATGGCAACAACCACACCAGCAGGTGTGCGGGGCAGCCACGCCAAGCATGGAGGCGCAGCCGCCCCCGGCAGCGGCGCTCCGATGACGCACAAGCAGATCATGGAGGCGCTGTCCGGGCTGCTGCTCGGCATGTTCGTCGCGATCCTGTCGTCGACGATCGTCACCAACGCGCTTCCCGAGATCGTCGGTGACCTGGGCGGCGGCCAGTCCGCCTACACCTGGGTCGTCACCGCCTCGCTGCTCGCGATGACCGCGACGACGCCCCTGTGGGGCAAGCTCGCCGACATCTTCAGCAAGAAGGCGCTCGTACAGATAGCCCTGATCATCTACGTGGGCGGCTCGGTCGTGGCCGGCCTCTCGCAGAGCCCGTCCATGCTGATCGCCTGCCGCGTGGTGCAGGGCGTCGGCGTCGGCGGTCTGTCCGCCCTCGCGCAGATCGTCATGGCCGCGATGATCTCCCCGCGTGAGCGGGGCCGCTACTCCGGCTACCTCGGTGCGACCTTCGCCGTCGCCACCGTCGGCGGCCCGCTGCTCGGCGGCGTCATCACCGACACCTCGTGGCTCGGCTGGCGCTGGTGCTTCTACGTCGGTGTGCCGTTCGCGATCATCGCGCTCATCGTTCTGCAGAAGACGCTGAAGCTCCCCGTGGTCAAGCGGGACAACGTCAAGGTCGACTGGGCCGGTGCCTTCTTCATCACCGCCGCGGTCTGCACCCTGCTCCTGTGGGTGACCTTCGCCGACGACAAGTACGACTGGCTGTCGTGGCAGACCGGCGCGATGGTGGGCGGCGCCGTCGTCCTCGCGCTGATCTTCATCTTCGTGGAGACCAAGGCCGCGGAGCCGATCATCCCGCTGCGGCTCTTCCGCAACCGCACCATCACGCTCGCCTCGATCGCCTCGCTCTTCGTGGGTGTCGCGATGTTCACGGGCACCGTGTTCTTCTCCCAGTACTTCCAGCTGGCGCGCGGCAAGTCGCCGACGATGTCCGGTGTCATGACGATCCCGATGATCGGCGGCCTGTTCATCTCGTCGACCGTCGCGGGCCAGGTCATCACCAAGACCGGCAAGTGGAAGGCGTGGCTGGTCTCCGGCGGCGTGCTCATCACGGCGGGCCTCGGACTGCTCGGCACGATCCGCTACGACACCGAGTACTGGCACGTCGCGATCTTCATGGCGCTCATGGGTCTCGGCATCGGCATGATGATGCAGAACCTCGTGCTCTGCACCCAGAACCAGGTCGCCCCTCAGGACATCGGTTCGGCCAGCTCCACGGTCACCTTCTTCCGCTCCCTCGGTGGCGCGATGGGCGTCTCGGCGCTCGGTTCGATCATGGCCACGCGCATCACGCACTACGTCAAGGACGGCCTCGCCGACCTCGGCCCCAAGGGTGCCGCCCTGGGCCACGGCGGCACCGGCGGCGGCGCCATCCCCGACCTCGACAAGCTCCCCGCGCCGCTGCGCACGATCATGGAGAGCTCGTACGGGCACGGCATCGCGGACGTGTTCCTGATCGCCGCTCCGATCGCGCTGCTCGCGCTCATCGCCACGCTGTTCATCAAGGAGATTCCCCTGCGTACCTCGAACTCCCAGGCCGTTCCGGCCGCCGAGTCCGAGTCTGAAGCGCCGGTGGCCGCGGCCGCCGGTGCTCCCGAGACGGAGGAGCTCGTTCCGGCCATGGCGGCCGCGGTCTCCGCGCCTTCCTCGGACGGCTCGACCCAGCGTCTCCAGGCGGTCGCCACGACGGCGGGCAGTGTCCCGGCGACGGCGTCCACCGGTGGCGGCACCCCGGTCCGCGGCTTCGTCCGCGGCTCCGAGAGCGCCCCGGTCCCGCAGGCGGCGATCACGCTGATCTCGCTCGGCGGACGCCAGCTGGGCCGCGCGGTCTCCCAGGGCGACGGCGCCTACGGCCTCGATGCCCCCGGCGCTGGTTCGTACGTCCTGATCGCCTCGGCCGACGGCTACCAGCCGCAGGCCTCCACGGTCGTCGTCGGCGAGGAGCCGGTCGCGTACGACATCCTGCTCAGCGGCACCAGCGGCCTGAGCGGCGTCGTGAAGTCCGTGGACAGCAAGCTGCCGGTCCCCGGCGCCATGGTCATCGTGACCGACGTCCGCGGTGACGTCCTGGCCACCGGACTCTCCGGCGAGCAGGGCGAGTTCACCTTCGCCGAGCTGGTCCCGGGCGCCGTGACCGTGGCGGTCAACGCGGCGGGCCACCGTCCGCTCGCGCTGCCCGTCGAGGTCGGCGGCACCGGGGTCACCCGGGTCGAGATCGAGCTGCACTCCGGTGCGCAGGTCGCCGGTGTGGTCCGGGCCGCGGGCGGTGCGCTGAACGACGCGCGGGTCACGCTCGTCGACGCGGCGGGCAACGTGGTCGCCACGGCGACGACCGGTCACGACGGCGCGTACGCCTTCACCGACCTGGACAGCGGCGAGTACACGGTCATCGCGACCGGCTACCCGCCGGTGGCCACCGGTCTGACGGTCAACGGCGGCGGCGCCGAGGGCCACGACATCGAACTCGCCCACCCCGGCGAGTGACGACCCCGGGCGGGGCGCGCTTCGAGCGGAGACGCGCCCCGGCCCGGTAGTGGGAAAAGGACCCCGGAACCGGTGGCGGCACTACGGCAGGGGACGGCCGGCCGCCACCGGACCGGGGTCCGGCCCGTTTACGGGCCATCGACCAAGGGGGCCTCAGCCATCAAGTCGAGGACCCCAGCGGCGGGCGACCACGCCCGCGAGAGCGGCGCCGGTTTTCCGGCGCAAGGGAGAAGCATGGGACTGAGCGCGCGGATCCGTACCAGGGACGGATGGGCTCTGCCGCACGCCGTCGTGACGGTGACCGACATGACGGGTGCGCAGGTGCTGCGGGCCGAGGCCGACGACGAGGGGGCCGTGCACGACGCGGTGACCCTGACCCCGGGCCCGTACGTGGTGATCGTGACGGCGGTCGGTTACGCGCCGACGGCGTCCACGGCGATGGTGACGGCGAGCGGCCGTGCCGACGTCGGCACGGTGGTCCTCGCCCGGCAGGGCGGCGCCGAACTGCCGCCGCCCGGGCCGTGGACGATCGACCCGGCGCACTCCTCGGTGGGCGCGGTCGCGCAGCACCTCGGCATTTCGAGCGTGCACGGCCGGTTCACGGAGTTCGGCGGGCGCATCGAGATCGCCCAGGACGTGGAGAAGTCGCGGGTGGAGGCGGTCATCAAGGCGTCCTCCATCGACACGGGCAACGGCATGCGGGACGGGCACCTGAAGACGCCCGACTTCCTGGACGTCGAGACGTTTCCGGAGATCACGTTCCGCTCGACCGGCCTGGAGCCGGCCGGGTCCGACCGCTGGACGGTGCACGGCGAGCTGACGCTGCACGGCGTCGTACGGCCCGTGGACCTGAACCTCAGCTACCTCGGCACGGGCGCGGACCCGTGGGGCGGCACCCGGGCGGCGTTCCGGGCGACGACCGAGCTGAAGCGCGAGGACTTCGCGATGAACTACAACCAGGTCGTCCAGGCGGGCATCTCCGCGATCGGCACGACCCTGAAGGTGGAGCTGGACATCCAGGCCGTGCAGGGAGACGCGCTGCCGCAGGCATGAGCGGTTCGAGCACGGTTCAAGTCGTAGGGTGCTGGACATGGCACCCAGCATCGCGACCAACACCCGTGTCCCCCTGGACGAGTTGCTCGACTTCGTCCGCCCGCGCCACCGCGCGCTCCTGCTGACCGCCCGCGCCGACGGAACCCCGCAGGCCTCCCCCCTGACCTGCGGGGTCGACGACTCCGGGCGGATCGTCGTCTCCACCTATCCCGAACGCGCCAAGACCCGTAACGCCAAGCGGAATCCGCAGGTGAGCGTGGTCGTCCTGAGCGACGACTGGAACGGCCCGTGGGTCCAGATCGACGGCACCGCGGAGGTCATCGACTCGCCCGAGTCGGTGGAACCGCTGGTCGAGTACTTCCGCAACATCTCGGGCGAACACCCGGACTGGGACGAGTACCGCGCCGCGATGCTCAAGCAGGGCAAGTCCATCATCCGGATCACACCGGAGCGATGGGGACCCGTCGCGACCGGCGGATTCCCGGCGCATCTCGCCCCGAGCGACTAAAGGCCGACGGGCGGAGCCCGACGCAGCGCCCCGAAGCCTGCGAAGCAGTGCAAGGGACGCAAAAAAAGAGGCCCGCGCCGCAATGCTCAAGCAGGGCAAGTCCATCATCCGGATCACACCGGAGCGATGGGGACCCGTCGCGACCGGCGGATTCCCGGCGCATCTCGCGTGACGTTCTAGCCGGAGGCGTTCCGCTGGGCCGCGACCATCGTGTCGATGCCGGCCACCAGCAGGTCGAGCGCGATCTGGAAGTCGGCCTCGCGGATGTCCTCCACCTTGTGCCCCTCGGTGCCCGCCATCAGCGCCCGCGCGTTCTCGTAGTCCTCGGCCATTTCCGGGGCCAGTTCGCCGAAGGCGCCCATCGCGTGGTGGTAGTACTCGTCCTGGGTCATCCCGGCGTCCGCGCAGCGCTGCACGAAGTGGCCCTCGATGGTCCCGTACCCGTACACGAACTGGAAGACGGCGGCGATCGCGCCCCGCTGGCCCTGCAGGGTGAGGCCGGTGTCCTCGATGATGCGCTGCACCTGGCGCGAGAACGCCAGCGAGTGCGGGCCGATGTTGAGGAAGTGACCCGTCAGCGGGGAGGTCCAGGGGTGGCGCACCAGGCTCGCGCGGTACACCCCGGCGAGCTGCCTCAGCGGGGTGCGCCAGTCGCCGTCGGGCGCCGCGGGCTCGGGCAGTTCCATCTCGCCGAAGACGCGGTCGAGGGCCAGCTCCAGGAGGTCGTCCTTGGTGTCGACGTACCAGTAGACGGACATCGCGGTCACGCCGAGCTCGGCCGCGAGGCGCCGCATCGAGAACTTGGCGAGGCCCTCCGCGTCGAGGAGTCTCACCGTGGCCGCGGTGATCCGCTCCCGGTCGAGCGTGCTGGGCGCCTCGCTCCTGCGGGTACGCGGCGTCTTGCCCTCCAGCCAGACGCTCGTCCGCGCCGGACGCCCCGCGCGGTCGGCTGCCTTCGCCATGGCGCACCTTCCCAAAGTCCTCGTACCGGCCCGGTTCCGGCAGCGGACCGGAACGGCCCGGTCCGCCACCACCGATGCTAAGTGCAGCTACGCCGCGGCCTTCACCGCTGAGCCTGCCCGCTCCGCCCTCCTGAGCAACGCCGCGGCCAGCAGGCCGCCCGCGAGTACGGCGACCGCGCCGACCAGCTGGCTGGTCTCCAGACCCGAGGAGAACGCGTCGGCGATCCGCTCCCGCTCCGCCCCCGACTTCGCCGCGGCGAGCGCGGCCGGGAGCGAGGCCGCGGAGACGGATACGAGCGCGGCGAACCGGGAGTTCAGCACGGCGCCGAGAACGGCCACGCCGAGACCGTTGCCGAACTCGGCGAGCGTGCCGTTGACTCCGGCGCCGACGCCCGCCTTCTCCGGCGGGATCGCGCTCATGATGGCGTTCGCCATGGCGGGCATGGCGATGGAGATGCCCGCGCCCATCACGACGAGGCCGAGCAGCATGCCCCCGTACGAGTCCCCGCCGAGCAGGGCGATCGCGGCGAGACCGGCCGCGAGGCACGACATGCCGGTGGCGATGGTCGCGGGGGTGCCGAGCTTCGGCAGGATGCGCGCACCGACGCCGGTGAGGTTGAGGACGACGACCGTCAGGGCCATCGGCGCCGTGCGCAGACCGGCCTCCAGGGCCCCGTAACCGAGCACGAACTGGAGGTGCTGGGTGAGCAGGAAGAGCGAGCCGCCCATGCCGAAGGCGACCAGGATCGCGCCGGCGACGGCGCCGGTGAACTGCTGGTTGCGGAAGAAGTGCATGTCGAGCATCGGATACGGGATGCGCAGCTCCCACACGACGAACGCGGCCAGGACCACGAGGCCGACCAGCGCGGAGATGCCGACGTGTGCGGACGTCCAGCCGTGCTGCGGGCCCGAGATGATCGCGTAGACCACGCCCGTCATACCGACCGTGGACAGGAGCGCGCCGACCAGGTCGGGGCGGTCGCCGAGCGGGTTCTTGGACTCGGGGACGAGCGCGATGACCGCGATCAGGCCGATCACCGCGACCGGGATGTTGATCAGGAAGATCGCGCCCCACCAGAAGTGGTCGAGCATGACGCCGCCGATGAGCGGGCCCGCGGCGAAGCCGAGGGAGTTCACGGTGGCCCACAGGCCGATCGCCCTGACCCGTTCCTTGTCGTCGAAGATCTGCACGACGACGGCGAGCGTGGTGGTCATCAGGAGCGCGCCGCCGACGCCCATGCCGGCGCGCGCGGCGATCAACTGCCCGGTGGACTGGGCGAGTCCGGCGACCAGCGATCCGGCGCCGAACAGGACGAGCCCCACCGCGAGCATCTTCTTGCGCCCGTAGCGGTCGGCGGAGCTGCCCGCGGTGAGCAACAGACCCGACTGGACCAGCGAGTACGCGTTGATCATCCACTGGATGTCGGAGGTCGAGGCGTCCAGCTCCCGGGTGAGGGAGGGGATCGCCACGTTCAGGACGGTGTTGTCGAGCAGCACGGTGAGCTGGGCGAGGCAGATGACGCCGAGGATCAGCCAGCGATGGGGGTCCCCCCTGGTCGAACGAAGCTGAGAGCTTGGGGGAGGGTGGCCGCCGCCGGTGGCGGCCGTTGAGTTCTCGGCGGTCGTCGCCGTCATGTTCAGATTCCCCTATACGGTGTATGTCGAGTGACGTCGTACACCGTATAGCCGTCCCCGCGAGGCGGCCAAGTCACTTTTCGGCGCCGGACACCCGCTAGCGTTCTCCCGCCTGAAACCTGATGAGTGAGGGGTCGGATGTCCAAGCACCGCCGCACACCGCACGTTCTGCTCGCCGCCGGGCTGTTGGGGGGACTCGCCGCCGCGCCGCCCGCGCAGGCCGCCGGGGGACCGCCACCCGTCCCGCTGCGCATCGCCACGTACAACATCCATGCCGGTTCCGGCATGGACAACGTCTTCGATCTCGACCGGCAGGAGGCGGCGCTGCGCGCCCTGCACGCCGATGTGATCGGGCTCCAGGAGGTCGACGTCCACTGGGACGCGCGCAGCCAGAACCGGGATCTGGCCGAGGAGTTGGCGGACCGGCTCGGGATGCATGTGTCGTTCGCGCCGATCTACAGCCTCGACCCGGTCGAGGAAGGCGGGCCGCGCCGCGAGTACGGGGTCGCGGTCCTGTCCCGGTATCCGGTCCGCAGCGCCGTCAACCACGAGATCACCCGCCTGTCGACGCAGGACCCGAACCCGGTCCCGGCGCCCGCCCCCGGCTTCGGGGAGGTCGAGCTGAAGGTGCGCGGGGTGCCGGTCCAGGTGTTCGTGACGCACCTCGACTACCGGCCCGACCCGTCGGTACGGGCCGCGCAGGTCGCCGACACGCGCAGGATCATGGCCGCGGAACGTACGTCGCCCAGGGACCGCCAGATCCTGCTCGGCGACTTCAACGCGGAACCGGACGCGCCCGAACTCGCCCCGCTGTGGAAGGAACTGACGCCCGCCGACCCGGGGGCGAACACCTTCCCGGCGGCCGATCCGGTCAAGCGGATCGACTACGTCGCCGTGGGCGAGGGGGTCCGGGTACGCGACGCGGCGGTGGCCGAGACTCTCGCCTCGGACCACCGCCCGGTTGTCGCCGATCTGGCGCTGACGCGTAAGAGCCGGTAGCTCTCCGGTCAGCTCTTGGGCTTCGTCAGGTCGTAGAAGGTCGCGCTGCCCACGGTGACCTTCGTGTAGTTCTTCTCGACCCAGGACTGGATCTTCGAGGCGGAGCCGCTGCCGCCGCCCATCCCGCCCATGCCGCCACCGATGAAGTAGTGGATCTTCCCGTCCTCGACGTAGCTCTTGAACTGGGCGAGCGTCGGGGACGGGTCGCTTCCGTTGAAGCCGCCGATCGCCATGACGGGCTTCCCGGTGGACAGCTGGTAGCTCGCCGCGTTCTGCGAGCCGATGGCCGCGGCGGCCCAGGTGTAGTCGTCCGCGTTCTTCTCGACGAGGGCCTTGGCCTTGGCGCTGACCTGGGCGCCGTTGAGGAGACCGCCCATTCCGCCGCCGGCCGCGCCGCCGCGTTCACCCATGCCGGCGCCGCCGGGCATGGTGCCGGTGCCGCCCTGCTGCTTGCCGTTGCCCGTGCCCTGGTTCTGGCCCTGGCCATTGCCCTGGCCGGGCATGCCGCCGGTCGGGGGCTGGCCCATGCCGCCACCCTGCTGGCCCTGCCCGCCCTGACCGGGCAGCTGGCCCGGCTGACCCTGGCCGTTCTGCCGGCCCTGGCCGGGCGGCTGCATTCCGCCGCCGCGCATGCCGCCTTCGCCGCCGGGGCCACCGGGGAAGCCGCCCCGGCCGCCCATCATGCTCGCCCCCGCAGGACCGGCCGTCACGATCGACCCGCTGTGCCCGGTGCCGAGCGTGCTGACGGTGTACGCGGTCGGCCCGGCCAGTGCGGCCACGAGGCCCACACCGGCGGCGCCGAGCGCCAGTTGCCGGTTCAGCCGGCCCGCGACGGCCAGGCCGAGGCCCGCCGCGACGCCGCCGACGAGGATCACCCAGCGCAGCCACGGCACATAGTCGGGCGTCCGGTTCAGCAGGACGTACGACCACACGGCCGTCACCGCCACCGTGACGCCGAGCGCGGCCGACGCCGTGAACCTGGCCCGCTCCTCCCACAGCACGCTCGCGCCCATGCCGACGAGCGCGGCCGCGTAGGGGGCGAGGGCCACCGTGTAGTACTGGTGGAAGATCCCGGCCATGAAGCTGAAGACGACCATGGTCATCACCAGCGAGCCGCCCCACGCGAGGAACGCGGCGCGTGCCGTGTCGGTCCGCCGCGCCTTCCACGTGACGACGACCCCGGCGATGAGCAGCAGCAGCGCGGCCGGCAGGAGCCAGGAGATCTGGCTGCCGATCTCGGAGTTGAACATCCGGTCGATGCCGGTCTCGCCCCACATGCTGCTGCCGCCGCCCATGCCGCCACCGCCGACGCTGCCGGTCTCCTCGCCGTTGATCCGGCCGAGCCCGTTGTAGCCGAAGGTCAGTTCAAGGAAGGAGTTGTTCTGGGAGCCGCCGATGTACGGGCGCGAGGACGCGGGCCACAGCTCTACGACCGCGACCCACCAGCCGCCCGCGACGACCATCGCGAGCCCGGAGAGCAGCAGCTGTCCGATCCGCTTGAGCGGCCTGCCCGGCGCGAACACCGCGTACAGGACGGCCAGCGGCGGCAGGATCAGGAACGCCTGGAGGGTCTTCGCGAGGAACGCGAGGCCGACGGCGACGCCCGCCCACACCAGCCACTTCGTCCGGCCGTTCTCCATGCCGCGCAGGACGCAGTAGACCGTGACGGTCATCAGGAGCGCCAGCAGGGCGTCCGGGTTGTTGAAGCGGAACATCAGGGCGGCGACGGGCGTGAGCGCGAACGCCACCACGGTGAGCAGCCCGGCCGCCGCGCTGAACCGACGCCGCACGGCCGCGTACAGGACGCCCGCCGTCGCCACGCCCATCAGGACCTGCGGGACGAGGATCGCCCAGGAGCTGAGGCCGAAGATCCGCACCGAGAGCGCCATCGGCCACAGCGACGCCGGGGGCTTGTCGACGGTGATGGCGTTGGCCGAGTCGAGCGAGCCGAAGAACATCGCCTTCCAGCTCTGGCTCCCGGCCTGCACGGCCGCGGAGTAGAAGGAGTTGGCGTAACCGGAGGCGCTCAGGTTCCACAGGTACGCGAGCGCCACGACGAGCAGCAGGCCGAGGAACGCGGGGCGCGCCCAGCGCGGGTCCTCGGCCCGGCCGCGCCAGACCCGGCTGAGCGGGGGCTGCTCGGTGCGGCCGTGGCCCCGGCCCTGCACGGCCGGTGCGGCCGTGGGCGGTGGCAGCGCGGGTGCGTCGGCGGGGAGGTGGGGCAGGGTCATCGTCCGGTCCTCAGTTCGTGGTCGTACGTAGTTCGGGAGGCGGCGTCCGGCGCAGGGGGTACGGGCGGCGCCACGGGCGCGGGCGGCTCGGGGAACACCCAGGCCCGGAAGAGCAGGAAGCGCAGCACCGTCGCCGCGAGGTTGGCGGCGACGAGCACCGCGAGTTCCGTGGAGTGCGCCGGGTCCGCGGAGGCGGCGCCGAGCGCGGCGAGCGAGCCGCTGGTCAGGGCGAGCCCGATCGCGAACACGACGAGGCCCTGCGCCTGGTGGCGGACGGCCCGGTCGCGGCCGCGGACGCCGAAGGTGAGGCGCCGGTTGGCGGCCGTGTTGGCGACGGCCGAGACGAGGAGGGCCAGCGCGTTGGCGACCTGCGACCCCGTGAACGTACGGAATCCGGAGTAGAGGAGCAGATAGACGAGGGTCGACAGGGCGCCCACGACGCAGAAGCCGACCAGCTGGCGGGCCAGTCCCCGGGGCACGCCCGGGACCTGGCGGTCGCGCGGGTCGTCGCCGAAGGGGCGGGCGAGCCGGTCCAGGGGGAGCGCGCCGACCGCGAGCGCCCGGCCCACGCGCCACACGCCCTTGAGGTCGTCGGTGGCCGTCTTCACGATGTGCACCGTCGAGTCCGGGTCGTCGACCCAGTCGACCGGCACCTCGTGGATCCGTAGCCCGGCCCGCTCGGCGAGGACGAGCATCTCGGTGTCGAAGAACCAGCCGGTGTCCTCGACGAGCGGCAGCAGGACCCGCGCCACATCGCGCCGGATCGCCTTGAAGCCGCACTGGGCGTCGGAGAAGCGGGCCTGGAGGGAGCCGCGCAGAATCAGGTTGTAGGCGCGCGAGATGAACTCGCGCTTCGGCCCGCGCACGACGCGTGAACTGCGCGCGAGGCGTGAGCCGATCGCCAGGTCCGAGTGGCCCGAGATCAGGGGCGCTACCAGCGGGAGCAGCGCGTTGAGGTCGGTGGACAGGTCGACGTCCATGTAGGCGAGGACGGGCGCGTCGGACGCGGACCAGACGGTGCGCAGGGCTCGCCCGCGGCCCTTCTGCTCCAGGCGGGCGTGCCGGACCTCGGGGAGCGCGGCCGCCAGGGAGGCGGCGACGTCCGGGGTCGCGTCGGTGGACGCGTTGTCCGCGATCGTGATGCGGAAGCGGTAGGGGAAGGTTCCGACGAGGTGCCGGTGCAGCCTGCGTACGCAGGGACCGAGGTCCCGCTCCTCGTTGTAGACCGGGATCACTACGTCCAGAACCGGTGCATCGCCCACGCCGGCCGGGAGGTGCTCCCGTGCCGGCAGCACCCCCAGGGAGGGGTCGGTGCCCGGAGAAGAGTCGGTTCGCATGACACCGACATTCGCCAACTGCCCTGTCAGGTCAGTGTGGTGAGACTGTGGCCCACCTGTGAGTGCGTGACGGGTTCGGCACAGGCCGGCAGATGGACGGTGAAAACGGTCCGGCCGGGCACGCTGTCGACGGTCACGGCGCCGCCGTGCGCGGCCGCGACGGCCTGCACGATGGCGAGGCCGAGGCCGGTCGAGCCGTGGGCCCGGGAGCGTGAGGTGTCGCCGCGCGCGAACCGCTCGAAGACGTGCGGGAGCAGCTCAGGCGGTATGCCGGGACCGTTGTCCTGGACATCCAGGCAGACCCAGGGACCGTGCCGGTGCACGCGCGCGGTCACGGTGGTGCCCGGCGGCGTGTGCGTACGGGCGTTGGCCAGGAGGTTCACCAGCACCTGATGGATGCGCGGCCCGTCGGCGAGCACGAGGGCGGGGTCGTCCGGAAGTTCGAGCCGCCAGGCGTGGTCCTGGCCGGCCGCGCGGGCATCGCTCAACGCGTCCACGACCAGCGGTGACAGGTCGGTCGCCTCGTACGACAGGGGGCGGCCGGAGTCGAGCCGCGCGAGCAGCAGCAGATCCTCGACGAGTCCGGTCATGCGGTGGGCCTCGGACTCGATACGGCCCAGCGCGTGCCGGGTGTCGGGACCGGTCTCCTCACGGCCGCGCCGGGTGAGCTCGGCGTATCCGCGGATCGAGGCGAGCGGCGTACGCAGCTCATGACTGGCGTCGGCGACGAACTGCCGCACGCGCGTCTCGCTCTGCTGGCGCGCCTCCAGCGCTCCGTTCACGTGATCGAGCATGCGGTTGAGAGCGGCGCCGACCTGGCCGACCTCCGTGCGCGGGTCGGCCTCGGTGTCGGGGACCCGCTCGTGGAGGGCCACTTCGCCGCTGTGCAGGGGGAGTTCGGAGACGCGGGTCGCGGTGGACGCGACGCGGCGCAGGGGCCGCAGGGCGACGCCGACCATGGCCGCGCCGGCGAGGGACGCGGCGACGAGACCGGCGGCAGTGACGCTGACCTCCACGACGACGAGGGTGTTCAGGGTGTCCTGCACCTCGGTCTCGGACAGGCCGACCAAGGTGTTTCCGCCCGGCTTCGAGGAGACCCGGTAGTCGCCGAGCCCGGGCACGCTGACGCTGTGCGTCCCGCCGTCCTGCGGGACGCTCTCCAGCGCAGTGATCTGCGCGTCCGTCAGCGGGACGATCGGGTTGTCACGGTCGGCGACGCTCTTCGCGGCCTCGGTGACGCCTCCGTCGGAGTCGACGAGGGCGCCGATGGTGCCCGGCCTGCTCGGACCGGCGAGAAAGTTCAGGTTCTGCGCCTGGCGCTCCGGACCGGGCCCGCCCGTGGACAGGACGGCGGCGCCACGCACCTGCTTGTCGAGCTGGTCGTACAGATAGGTGTGCAACGCGATGGTGGTCACCGTTCCGATGACCGCGCACACCAGGGCGATCAGGGCGACAGCCGTGATGACGAGCCGCTTGCGCAGGCTGCGCGGCTGCCGCGGCCTGCTCATGACGCGACGGGAACGGCGGGCTTGATGAGGTACCCGGCGCCGCGCCGCGTGTGGATCATCGGCTCGCGCCCGGCATCGATCTTCCGGCGCAGGTACGAGATGTACAGCTCCACGACGTTGGCCTGGCCGCCGAAGTCGTAGCTCCAGACGCGGTCCAGTATCTGCGCCTTGCTCAGCACCCGGCGCGGGTTGCGCATCAGATAGCGGAGCAGCTCGAACTCGGTGGCGGTCAGATGGATGCCGTCCCCGCCGCGGGACACCTCGTGGCTGTCCTCGTCGAGCGTCAGGTCACCCACGACGAGCACGGACTCGCTGCGCCGGTCGGCGGCGCCCGAGCGGCGGATGAGGCCGCGCAGCCGGGCGACGACCTCCTCCAGGCTGAACGGCTTGGTCACATAGTCGTCACCGCCGGCCGTGAGCCCGGCGATCCGGTCCTCGACGGCGTCCTTCGCGGTCAGGAACAGCACCGGCACGTCCTGGTGCTCGCGCCGCAGCCGGCCGAGCACGGACAGGCCGTCCATGTCGGGCAGCATCATGTCGAGCACGATGGCGTCGGGCCGGAACTCGCGCGCGGTCTGCACCGCGCCCATCCCGTCCCCGGCACTGCGGATCTGCCAGCCCTCGTAACGCAGGGCCATGGAGAGCAGCTCGGTGATCGACTGTTCGTCGTCCACGACGAGGACCCGGACGGGGGTCCCGTCCGGCCTCAGCAGTTCGGTACGCCCCTGGGGCGAGGTCGCGGTCATGATGCACACCCTGCGCGCCCGCTCTGAGAACCGGCTTTCGACAACCTGTGAATTCCCTGAGAAACGCACAGCGGTGTCTCAGGAGCGTCAGTCCGAGGGGTTACGCCAAGCCAAAGGGTTACGCCAAGGAGTCAAGGCCGAACAGCCGTGCCCCGTTCCCGTGGCACACGGCCCGCAGCCACTCCTCCCCGAGACCGAGCCGCTCCAGGGCCTCCAGCTGGTGGACATAGGGGTACGGAATGTTGGGGAAGTCGGTGCCCAGCAGGATCCGGTCCCCGAGATCGGCGAGCCGGGCGAGCTCTGCGCGCGGGAACGGGGAAAAACGCTCACTGAAATCGGTGAACGCCATCGTCGTGTCGAGGCGCACCTCCCCGTACCGCTCGGCCAGGTCAAGGAAGTCCGGGTACTCGGGCATCCCCATGTGGGCCACGATCACCGGCAGCCGCGGATGCCGGGCGAGCAGCCGGGCGACGGGCTCGGGCCCGGTGTGCTTGCCGGGGGCGGGCCCGGAGCCGCAGTGCATGACCACGGGGATACGGGCCTCGGCGAGCATCCCCCACACGGGGTCGAGCAGTTCGTCGTTCGGGTCGTACGCCCCGACCTGCACATGCGCCTTGAAGACGCGCGTGCCCGCCTCGATGGCCTCGCGCACGTACCGGTCCACGCCCGGCTCGGGGAAGAACGTCGACGTGTGCAGACAGCCGGGCGTCCGGCGCGCGAAGTCGACCGCCCATCCGTTGAGCCACTCGGCCATGCCCGCCTTGTGCGGATAGAGCATGGAGGTGAAGGACTCGACCCCGAACTCCCGCAGCCGCGCGATCCGTTGCGCCTCTTCCTCCCGGTACGCGATGGGCCAGGCCATCCCGGTCAGCGGCCCCGCCGCGTCGAAGTACTCCCACACCTTCTTCAGGACCCGCTCGGGCATGAAGTGCGTGTGCACGTCGACGAGTCCGGCCAGGCCGTGCCGCTCCCGGAACCGGGCGACCCGATCAGCCTCACCGACGCCCGCCGTGCCGGTGTCCGCACCGCCCACCGCGCTGTTCGCCGCACCGCCCTCCGCGTTACTCTCCGCGCTCAAATCCGTGACTCCGCTCGACCTTGGCGACATGGAGGGAGTAGCTCTCGTACCACTCGGCGCGCCCGCGCCGCTGGGCCTCCCGGTGCTCCCCGTTCCCGGCCCACTCCCTGAGCCCTTCCTCGTGCCGGAAGTAGGCGACGGTGATCCGCAGCCCGCCTTCCGAGACCGCGGAATCCTCCCCCAGAAACCCCGGTATCTCCCTGACCAACTCCGACATCCGCTCGGCGGTCGCCCCGTACCCGTTGTCTCCGGGCGTGCGCACCGAGGTGAACACGGCGGCGTAGTAAGGCGGTTCGAAGACGGGCACGGGCCGGACGGTACCGGCGGGACCGGAACTGCCCTCCGACCCGACAGGTGCTACTCCGTGATCACTCATGTCCTCACGATGCGGTGCGGCGACGGACGGTGTCCACCCCCATCGCCCTACGGGAAGCGAGACTTGACCATCCGGTCGACGAAGCCCGGCGCCTCCTCGCGCCTCCTCCTGGAGCAGCCTCAGAACAGCCCTAGAACAACCCACCCTGCACCGCGGGCACCTCTTTCACCGGTTTCACCGGCACGGAGGACACCACGTCCGCCGCCTCCCCCTCCGACTTCCCCAACGCCTCCAGCTGCCACCCGGCGAGCAGCCGGGTGTCGACCACGAGCCGCCGCCCTTCCCCAACCTCTCGGCCTCGCTCGAGCAGGGGAGACCCCATTCGCTCCACGAGATGCAGATCCGGCCCCGCGGCGGCTACCAGCGTCCCCACGACCACCCCGCCCTCGACCAACTCGCTCACGACGGCCCCCACGCCCCCGAGCCGCCCACCGCCTGCCGCGCCGTCCACTCCGCCCTCGATCCCGAAGACCTCCGCGTGATCGACCACCTCGCACGGCAGCCGCTCCAGCGACTCGGGCCACCCTGCGAGCGCGACGGCCGTGGCATGCGCCCTGGCCAGCTCCCCCGCCCGCTCACCGGCCGGGGGCAGCGCCGCCCGTACGGCCCGCTTCTGCGCGTACGGAATCCGGTCCGGAACGCCGAGCGCGCTGCGCAGCAGTTCCTCCGCCCGCCGCGCCGCCATCAGCGGCCCGCGCCCCAACCACGTGAACGCGACGGCCCCTTGTTCGAGCAGCCGGGCGGACCCCCGCCCGACCCCGGTGATCCCCACCTTCACCATCCCGCTCCCGAACCAGGCGAGATACACGTGGTACGGCCTCGGGTCGTCCGCCATGGTGTCCGCGGCAACGGAGTGCGCCCGGTCGATCCCGGCGCACTCGGCACACTGCGCGCGCGTCCCCCGCCCGGACAGCACCGCCGCCGCCGGACACGGCGTACGCCAGCCGCCCCGCCACACCCCGAGACATCCGCGCCCACCCACGGCCCGGAAAGCCAGCACGTCCCCGAAGGCGAGGGGGCTCTCGCGCTCCCCCTTCCCCTCCCCGTACCACCCCAGCGCCGGCCCGCCCCCGACCCGCCACCGCACCCCGGTGCACCACCACGTCATGCTCAGGACGCTACTCCCGGGCACTGACATCGCCAGGAGCTGCGGTACGTTCCTGCTGTTCGGGGACGTGATCAGGGGCGGGGACCGTGGCGGCGCCGGGCTTCTTCTTCATCGCGTTGCCGTGCCTCGCGATCGCCGCCTTCACGGGCTTCGCCGCCTGCCGGGCCCAGCGCCGGAGGGTGTTTCAAGGCCTTGGCCGCCGTACTCCTGACCACCGGCCTGACCTGCGCACTCATACCGATCGGGATCATCGTCCGGTTCCTGACGCTCTAGCCGGAGCGGGAGCACATCGGAAACCATGAGGCATGCGACCGTACGACTGGCACCTCACCGAAGACGTCGACGACTTTCTCGTCCGGGCCGGAGACTTCCTGCGCTCACGCGCCGCCCTGCACACCACGCCGCTGACATCGACCGAGAAACTGCGCGCACTCGGCACAGAGGCATACCGTGCGCATGCCCCGGTCTTCGGCACCTTGGAGCGGGCGGGCGAGGTCCGTGCCGTCTTCTACCGCTTCACCCGGCACGGCCCCCTGAGCCTCACCCCTCTCGCCCCCGAGGACGCCGAAGCCCTCGCGGAGCGCCTGTCGGGCCTCGGCCACGTACTCCCCACCGTGAGCGCGGCCCACGACACCTCCACCGCTTTCGCCGAGGCCTGGCAGCGGCACACAGGCGCGACGCCGACACTCACCACGCGGATCCGTCTGTACCGCCTCGGCACTCTCACCCCACCGGAGCCGGTCCCGGCGGGCCGGGGCCGACGCGTGGGCGAGCAGGACCGCGAGCAACTCTTCCGCTGGCACCGCGAGTTCGCCGCCGACGTCGGGGAAGACGTCACCATCGACGCCGACACCTGGGCCGGCACCCGCTTCGGCGACAAGCACTACACGTTCTGGGAGACCCCCGACGGCACCCCGGTCTCCATGGCGGGCATGACCTCGCCGGTCGGCGGCATGGTCCGGGTGGACCCCGTCTACACCCCGGCTCACCTGCGCGGTCGCGGCTACGCAGGCGCTGTGACGGTCGAGGTGACCCGAGCCGCTCTGGCCGCAGGCGCCAAGGAGGTCGCCCTGTACGCAAACCCGGCCAACGCCACCAGCAACGCCCTCTACCAGCGAATCGGGTACGTCCCACTGACCGAATGGGCCGTGTACGACTTCGCCGCCGTACGGGCATAACGCAAGAGGCCCCCGGATCTCTCCGGGGGCCTCTCACCTGTGTGCACTCGGCAGGATTCGAACCTGCAACCTTCTGATCCGTAGTCAGATGCTCTATCCGTTAAGCTACGAGTGCTTGTTCTGTTTTTGTCTCGGTCCCGGCCCCTTCGGCCCGTTCCCGGCGACAGGAAGAACATTACATGACTGCCGCCGTCATGTGAAATCCGTTTGCCGCACCCCTTGTGAGCTGGGCAAACACCGTCTTGAGGGTCCGAAACGCCGAAGCCCCGGTCCATCAGGACCGGGGCTTCGGATCTTGGAGCGGAGGCGGAGGGATTTGAACCCTCGATGGGCTTTAAGGCCCAAACCGCATTAGCAGTGCGGCGCCATAGACCGGACTAGGCGACGCCTCCAGCACGACCCCCCGCGCGAGCGCGAGTGGTGCGTCCAGATGATGACACAGCATCGCGCCGTGTCACCAATTGGCCCCCACGGTACTAGGCGTCCAGGCCGGAGAGCAAAGCCCTTCTGTTCGCCCTCGTGTCCCGGGGCCCACCGCAACATCGCGGGCCGCCCGGCGTTAGACGCGGTGGAGCCGCTCGGGACGGTGCGGTTCCTCGGTCTTCTCTTCTCACTCATTCGTGGAGCCCTCATGTTGCTGCGCCGCATCGCCCTCACCGCCGCCGCCTCCGCCGCCGCGCTCTCCGCGGTCCCCGCCGCCGCCCACGCCGACACGGGTCCGCTCGGCCTCCCTCAGTTGTTCGCCGAGCCCGCCGTCCAGGACCAGCTACGGGTCGCCGTCACCGGCACGGGTGACGGAAGGGACGGGACGTACCAGCTGGAGTGCGGGCCCTCGGGCGGTACCCATCCGGAACCCGCGAACGCGTGCGCGCGGCTCGACGAGCTGTCCGCAAACGGCCGCGACCCGTTCGCGCCGAGCTCGCCGGACTCCCGGTGCACGATGCAGTACGGAGGCCCCGCGACCGCCCGCATCACCGGAACGTGGCACGGCCGGCCCGTCGATGCGACGTACAAGAGGACCGACGGCTGTGAGATCTCGCGGTGGCAGGGGCTCGTTCCCGTACTGCCCGCGACCGGTCCGTGAACGAGCGCGGTCCATTGTGTGGGGAGCGTGCCAAGGTGCGGCGCGGCGCCGGACACCCTGTGACCAGGCATATGCCCACGCATGCCCCGCCGTCGCACGGCCGGGGAGGGCCTCGCCCTCACGCATCTTCATTCCAAGGGCACATCTTCCGCGTGCGACCTCCCTCTCATCCGGCGCCGCGAGCACAACCTCTGCCCGTAGACTCCCTCCCGTGACATGCCGCGAGCCACGTAGGAAGATGGCTCGCGCGGTCGGCAAGGTGCGGTAATCAGGGAGGAAGCGTCGTCGTGAGCAGCAGGCCATCCCGAGGCGCTGCTCGCCTCGCAGCCATACTCGACGCGCTCCCGGACGCGCTGGTGCTGGTCAACGCCAACGGGACTGTCGTCAACGCGAACACCATCGCCCTGGAGGCCTTCGAGGCCCCGGGCACCGCCCTCGTGGGGCGCGGACTGCTCGATCTGCTGCCCGAGTTCGACTCGCGGCTCATCCCCGGATCGATGCGCAGGCCCGACACCACGGACGAGCGCGGGCGCACCAAGCCGACCCGGATGATGGCCCGCCGCACCGACGGCAGCGAGTTCCCCGTCGAGGTCACGAGCGCCAATCTCGCCGACGGCCGCGACGCCGTCGACGGCTACGGCAACAGCTCGTACGGGTCCTACGGCGGCGCGGCCGAGCTGCTGATGCTCGTCGTGCGCGACCTGTCGGGGACCGTCGACACCGAGGCCGAACTCGCGCGTTCGCAGCGCCAGACCGAGATGATCCTGCGCGCCGCCGCCGAGGGCGTCGTCGGCACCGACACCGACGGCCGGATCGTGCTCGTCAACCCGGCCGCCGCGCAGATCCTCGGGTTCCGCGCCAGCGACCTGGGCGGGCAGGAGCTGCACGCTCTCGTCCTCCACTCCCGCGCCGACGGCGAGCCGTTCCCGTACGAGGAGTCCCCGCTCGCCGACACCCTGCGCTCCGGGCGCAAGCACCGGGTGCGCGGGCAGGTCCTGTGGTCGAAGAGCGGCACGCAGGTGCCCGTCGACATGACGACGGCGCCCGTCCGCGACGGTGACCAACTGGTCGGCGCCGTGATGACGTTCACCGACCGGCGGCCCTACGACGAGCTCGTCGTGGCGCACACGGAGGAGATCGACCGGCGCGACAAGGAGACGGAGCGCGCCGCCAAGGAGCACGCGGAGACGCTCGCGCGCACCGTCGAGGAGCATGAGGCGCAGACCGCGCGTGCCGAAGAGGAGCACGCCGCCGAGCTCGCCACGATCACCGAGCAGCACACCGAGGAACTCTCCGCCGAGAAGGACCGGATCGCCGCTCTCGCCGAGCGCGAGAAGGACCGTTACGAGGCACTCGCGGCCCGGCACGAGCAGCTCCTCGCCGTCCTCGGCCAGTCGCTGCGCGGCCCTCTCGACGAACTGCGCGGCCAGCTCACCACTCTGGCCGTGGACGACGCGGGCCAGCTGTGGCCCGAGGCCAACCAGATCCTGCACCACCTCGCGGCCGGCTACAGCCGCATGACCACGCTCGTCGACAACGTGCTCGGCTACCAGCTCCTCGACTCCGGCGACGCACAGCTGACCCGTACGAAGGTGATGCTCGACGCGGTCGTCGCCGCGGGCGTCGACGGGGCGGTCGAGCTGATCGGGCCCGGGCGCGCACAGTTCGCCGTGCACGCCCCGCCCATCGAGGCCGAGGTCGACGCCGCGCGCCTGGCCACCGCGCTGGCCCACCTCGTCGCGGACGTCGCAGGCATCGACGCCACCGGCAACGCGCGCGTGGGCGTCGTACCGACCAGCGGCGTCGGCGGATACGTGGACTCGACGATCGTCGTGGCGGCGGCGCTGCGCGGCGAGAGCGTCCGTATCGAGGTGCGCGGGCCCTACACGGGCGGCGACCCGGTGCACGAGCCCATCGTGCGCGGCATCGTGCGGGCGCACGGCGGCGTGCTCCAGACGCACGAGGTGCCCGGGATGAGCGGCAGCGCGTATGTCCTCGAGGTGCCGATCGGGGGCGGGGCCGGGGCTGTTCCGGTGGCTGCTCCTTCGGGTGTTGTCGGGGCGGCTGTTCCCGGTACGGCTGTCGAGGTCGCGTCGCAGGCCGGTCCCGCCGGTGCCGTGGCCGGAGCGGGGCTGCCCGAGCAGGCTTCGGGTGCGCGCGGTGGGCGGCGGCGGGCCCGGCGGGCTTCGGGCGCGTCGGTGGACTCATTCTTGGAGAGCGGTGCCGCGGGGGCCGTGCCGGACGCCGACGAGGCCGGGCAGGGTGGCGGTGCCTCGGAGGCTGCCGCTCCGACCGGGCGACGCAGGCGGCGGGCCGAGGAGGGCGCGACCGCGCGAACTCCCGGGAGCGCTCAGGGGCAGCTGCCGGCGCAGGCCACGCAGACTCCGGCCGGCGGGACGCCTGCGGGTGACTCGGGGGCCGGGACCGGCACGGGGCGTCGGCGTGGGCGGCCCAATCCGGCCGAGGTCGCCGTTCCTGAGGGAGCCGCTGGTCCCGGTGCCGCTGAGGGTTCCGTGATGACCGCTGCCGAACACGCCGCCGGAGCCCCGGCTCTGGGCGAGACCGTGCCGCCGCAAGGTGTGCCGGTCGGAGCGTCCTCGGGCCGGCGGGCCCGGCGCAACTCGGAGCCGGCCGCGCTGCCTGCCGGTGGTTCGGGTCAGGCCGGGGCTTCCGATGCGTCTCAGGCCGGGCAGAACGTCCCCGCCGGGCGTCGCGCACGCCGCGCTCTCGGCAGTGCCCCGGAGCGGGAAGCCGAGCAGAGCAGCACCGCGCGCACCGTATTCGCGCTCCCGCCCGCTGAGGCCGACCGGACGACGCCCGAGCCGGATGCCGCTACGGCCGCCGACGCCGATGCGGCTACGGCCACCGGTAGAGGTGCTGACGGCGAGCGGCACGACGCCGCGCAGGGTCACCCCTCCAACGACCACACTCCGCCGCAGCCGCACCCTGTCCAGACGGTTCCTGCGGCGCGCGCCGCGCTGCCGCCGGAGAACGGTGCCAGGCCCCGCGCCGCGCAGCCCCTCCCCGCCGAGGCCCCGTCGGCAGACCCCAACTCGACTCAGGGCCGCGCCATAAGCGTACGAACGCTGGGGCAGGGCGTTCCCTTCGGACGTCAGATCGCCGAGCAGCAGCGCCCGCCGCGGCCCCAGCCGGCGGCCCCCGGCACGGCCCAGCCGCTGCCGAGCCCACAGCCCGATTCACCGGCGGCCGCACAGCCGAACCGCGCGAACCAGCCCAGCCAGGCGAACCCGGCCAACCCGGCGACGGGCAAGCAGCCCGGTCCGCAGGCGAAGCAGGCGTCCGGCACGCAGAGCGGCGCCCAGGGCGGTCCGCCCGGCCCGAAGTCCGGGCAGCAGCCCGTTCAGTCGGCCGGCGGCAACCCGTCGCTCCAGGTCCCGCTGCCTCCCCAGGTCCCGCAGCCCGCGGCGGCCCCGCAGGAGCAGACGCAGCACACGCTCGGCGGCTCCGGTCGCCGGCGCAGGCTGTCCACCCGGCCCGATCCCGCCGGCACCCAGCCGGAGACCGCGGCCCGCCCGCACCCGCAGGCCCCGTCACAGTCGTCGCCGGCGCAGCCGAAGGCTCAGCCCCAGACGCCGTCCGGCCAGTCCCAGCCCGGTCAGCCGCAGTCACTGCTGTCGTCGTCATCGGAGGGCCGCGGACGTTCGTACGCGATCGGCGCCCCCGACCAGGACGCCGATGAGGGACCCGAGCCGCTGGACGGGCCCGGTGGCGCCGTCGAGCTGGCGATCCGGCCCCAGCCGCAGCCGATGGACGACGAGCTGCCCCCGGAGCCGCTCGACAACCCGCGCCGACTCCTGGTCTGGCCCGCGCCCGACGCCACCACGCAGCAGGCCCTGAGCGACCGCGGCTACCGCCCGGTGACCGTGCACTCCCGTGAGGAGGTCGACGCGCAGATCGCGGCCTTCCCCGCCGCGCTCTTCGTCGACCCGCTGACCGGACCGATCACGCGCACCGCGCTCCAGTCGCTGCGCCAGGCCGCCGTCGCCGCCGAGGTTCCCGTCCTGGTGACGGCCGGGCTCGGACAGGCGACGCGCGAGGCCGCGTACGGGGCCGATCCCGCCGTCCTGCTGAAGGCCCTCGCGCCTCGGGACAGTGAGCAGCACCCCTCGCGTGTGTTGCTCATCGAGGAGCGCGAGGAGATCGCGCTCGCGCTCACCGCGACGCTTGAGCGGCGCGGGATGCAGGTCGCGCGGGCGGGTTCCGACGCGGACGCGGTGACGCTGGCCGCGCAGATGCGGCCGAACCTGGTGGTGATGGACCTGCTCCAGGTGCGTCGCAGGCGCGCAGGGATCGTCGACTGGCTGCGCGCGAACGGTCAGTTGAACCGCACGCCCCTCGTCGTCTACACCGCCGCTGTCGAGGAGGCCGAGCTGCCGCGCCTGGCCGCGGGCGAGACCGTCCTGTTCCTGGCGGAGCGTTCGACGAGCGACGAGGTACAGGGCCGGATCGTGGACCTGCTCGCGAAGATCGGCACCAACTGAGCACCCTCGACTGACACACCCACAACTGGCATACCCACAACTGACAAACAGGGGCGGCCCGTTCAGGCCGCCCCTGTTTCACGTGAAACCGTCGCTGAGCTGTGGGCTCAGAGCCGCGTGACGTCCAGCTCCCCTTCGGCGTACTGCTTGCGCAGCACCTTCTTGTCGAACTTGCCGACGCTCGTCTTGGGCACCGCGGCGATCACCGTCCAGCGCTCCGGGAGCTGCCACTTGGCGACCTTCTCGCCGAGGAACGCGCGCAGGGTCTCGAAGTCGGCGCTCGCGCCGTCCTTCAGGACAACGGTGGCGAGCGGGCGCTCGCCCCACTTCTCGTCGGGTACGGCCACAACGGCCGCCTCGGCGATGTCCGGGTGGGACATCAGGGCGTTCTCGAGGTCGACGCTGCTGATCCACTCACCACCGGACTTGATGACGTCCTTGGCACGGTCGGTAAGGGTGAGGAAGCCGTCGGGGCTGATCGTGCCGACGTCGCCGGTCTTGAGCCAGCCGTCGTCGCTGAACTTGTCGGCGGGACGCAGCGGTTCGCTGTCGGGGCCCGAGTAGTACGCACCCGCTATCCACGGCCCGCGGACCTCCAGCTCACCGGCCGACTCGCCGTCCCAGGCCAGCAGCTCGCCGTCGGGGCCCGAGAGCCGCGCCTCGACGCCGGCCGGGAACCGGCCCTGGGTGAGGCGGTACGCGAACTCCTCGTCGGTGCCGACCGCCGCGGCCGGCGGCCGGGCGACCGTGCCGAGGGGAGACGTCTCCGTCATGCCCCAGGCGTGGCAGACCCGCATGCCGAGCTCGTCGAAGGCCTTCATGAGCGAGGGCGGACAGGCCGAGCCGCCGATGGTGACCTGCCCGAGCGAACTCACGTCGCGAGGCTTCGCGGTGAGCTCCGCGAGCAGGCCCTGCCAGATGGTGGGGACGGCCGCCGCGTGCGTGGGGCGCTCGCTCTCGATCATCTCGGCGAGCGGCGCGGGCTGGAGGAAGCGGTCCGGCATCAGCATGTGCACGCCGGTCATGAACGTCGCGTGCGGCAGGCCCCACGCGTTCACATGGAACTGCGGCACCACGACGAGCGAGGTGTCCTCGTCGGTCAGGCCCATGGACTGCGTCATGTTGACCTGCATGGAGTGCAGGTAGATCGAACGGTGCGAGTAGACAACACCCTTGGGGTCGCCGGTGGTGCCGGAGGTGTAGCAGAGCGCGGCGGCCTGGAGCTCGTCGAGCTGCGGCCAGTCGTACGTGACCGGCTTTCCGGCGATGAGCTCCTCGTACTCGTGGACCTGGGGGCGCGCTCCATCGAGGAGCGAACGGTCGCCGGGACCGGAGACGACGATGTGCTCCACGCCCGTGAGGGACGGCAGGAGCGGCGCGAGCAGCGGCAGCAGGGAACCGTTGACGATGATCACGCGGTCGGCGGCGTGGTTGACGATCCACACCAACTGCTCGGCGGGAAGCCGCAGGTTCAGGGTGTGCAGTACGGCGCCCATGGAGGGGATCGCGAAGTAGGCCTCGACGTGGTCCGCGTTGTTCCACATCAGGGTCGCCACGCGGTCGTCGTCCACGATGCCGAGGTCGTCACGCAGAGCGTGCGCGAGCTGGGCGCTGCGGTCGCCGATCTCGGCGAAGCTCCGGCGCCGCGGCCCGCTCTCACCGGTCCAGGTGGTCACCTGGGACGTGCCGTGGATCGTCGACCCATGGGTCAGGATCCTCGAGATCAGCAGTGGTACGTCCTGCATCGTGCTCAGCACGGCGTCCTCCCGGTGGGCGCTACGGCGCAGTAATGTTCCGCCGATTCTCACCGCATACCAGTCGGTATGTCACTAGCCCCGGGAATGATCGATCAGAGCGTCGTCCTGCTCAGCCCTGGGCCGGGCACAGTTCCGGGTCCTCGCGGAGCTTGCCGAGGGCCCGCGACACCGCGCTCTTGACCGTGCCGACGGACACCCCGAGCACCTCGGCCGTCTGAACCTCGCTCAGGTCCTCGTAGTACCGCAGGACGACCATCGCGCGCTGACGGGCCGGCAGTTTCATGATTGCGCGCCACATCGCGTCGTGCAGGGCCTGGTGCTCGGCGGGGTCGGCCGCCGCCACGGTCTCCGGCTCGGGCAGCTCGTCGCAGGCGAACTCGTCGACCTTCCGCTTACGCCACTGCGACGTACGCGTGTTCAGCAGGGCCCGGCGCACATAACCGTCGAGCGCGCGGTGGTCCTCGATACGGTCCCACGCCACATACGTCTTGGTGAGCGCGGTCTGGAGCAGGTCCTCGGCATCGCACGGGTTCGCCGTCAGCGACCGGGCGGTCCGCAGCAGCACGGGCTGCCGCGCCCGCACGTACGACGCGAACGACGGGTACGACTTGTGCGGCCCGTACGGCGTCGAGTGGGCGGCCGGCGTGTACGGAGCCGGGTGGGAAGAGTGAGGCGTCATCGCGGCTCGCGGCGCGCTGCGCGTCGCGGCATCCGATGCACTGGAGCAGACAGGCGCCATGGTTGCGGTCATGGCTCCACGCTAGGAGCGCCCCCTACCCTCGCGGATCGGCCGCAGGTCCCGAAGCGGTGTCCGCCTCAGGTTGTAGGAGTGGTGGTATCCCCACCTCCTGAAGGTGGAGGACGCGGTACGCACCCCTGAGGGTTCATCCCTGAGAGCCGATCCATGGGCTTCGTTCCACTCTGCCACTCCCGCGGACCGGGACGGCTCATCGGATACGGGCCACCGGCGCGTGCACCAGATTCCGGTCGATGACGAGGGTCCGCCCGCCGTGCCGCTCCTTCACGTTCCCCGCTTACTGGTGGATCCTGCGCTGCCGGCTCCAGACGGACCGCCACAGCACGGGCTCCCGGGACAGCCGGGGCCGCGTGTGCCGGCGCACCGAGGGCGACTGCGCGAACCAGATCGCCGACGGCAGGGGCAAGTGCGGCGCATAGGGCGAGTGAAGGGGCCGGGGTGCGGACCGGCCCCGGGACGCACCCCGCGTTCAGCCGTCCGCTCCCAGAATGAGACCCGATGTGGGGACGCCGGTCCCCGCGGTCACCAGCGCCGTGGCAGCGCCGGCTATCTGGTTCACCGCCGTGCCCCGCACCTGCCTGACGGCCTCCGCTATGCCGTTCATCCCGTGCAGGTACGCCTCGCCGAGCTGCCCGCCGTGCGTGTTGAGCGGGAGCCGTCGCTCCGCCACGAAGTCCGCCGCCTCACCCGGCCCGCAGAAGCCGAACTCCTCCAGCTGCATCAGCACGAACGGCGTGAAGTGGTCGTAGAGGATCCCGACGTCTATCTCGCCCGGCGCCAGCCCCGCCGACCGCCACAACTGCCGTGCCACTACGCCCATTTCGGGCAGGCCCGTCATGTCGTCCCGGTAGAAACTCGTCATCTGCTCCTGGCCGCGCCCCGCCCCCTGGGCCGCCGCCGTGATCACGGCGGGCCGGTGCGGCAGGTCGCGGGCCCGCTCGACGCTGGTGACGACGATCGCCTGCCCGCCGTCGGTCTCCTGACAGCAGTCGAGCAGCCGCAACGGCTCCACGATCCACCGCGACGCCGCATGGTCCTCCAGCGTGATCGGCTTCCCGTGGAAGTACGCCGCCGGATTGGTGGCCGCGTACGCGCGGTCCATGACGGCGACATGGCCGAACGCCTCCGGGCCCAGGCCGTACGCGTGGAGATAGCGCTGCGCCGTCATCGCCACCCACGACGCCGGCGTGAGCAGCCCGAACGGCAGTGCCCAGCCGAGCGCCACCCCCTCCGCCGACGGCTCCCGATGCTGCACCCCGGAGCCGAACCTCCTGCCGGAGCGCTCATTGAACGCCCGGTAGCAGACGACCACTTCGGCCACCCCGGTCGCCACGGCGAGCGCGGCCTGGTGCACTGTGGCGCAGGCTGCACCACCGCCGTAGTGGACCCGGGAGAAGAAGGAGAGATCCCCTATCCCGGCCGCCTGCGCGACGGTGATCTCCGGGCTGGTGTCCATGGTGAACGTGACCATGCCGTCGACATCGGCGGGGGAGAGCCCGGCGTCGTCCAGCGCCGCCCCCACCGCCTCCACCGCCAGCTTCAGCTCACTGCGCCCGGAGTCCTTGGAGAACTCGGTCGCCCCGATCCCGACGATCGCCGCGCGCCCGCCAAGACTGTCCTTCGCCCGCACACTCATGCCGGCCTCCCCGACACCGAGGGACGGGACGGCGTGCTCGTGGAGCGTGGGGGGCTCGGGAGGCTCGGGAGGGTGACTGTCACCGTCCCGGTGACGTGCTTGCCCAGCCCGTTGGCCCCGACGATCCGCACCACCACCGTGGCACCCCCGCCGTCGGACTCGCTCCCGCTCCCGACCTCGCCTTCGACCTCAGTCACTGTTCCCGTCAACACCATCGTGTCTCCCGGGTAGTTGGGTGCGCCCAGCCGTATCGCGACCTTGCGCAGAACCGCTGCGGGGCCGAAGTGATCGGTGACGTAGCGGCCGACGAGCCCGTTCGTCGTCAAGATGTTCATGAAGATGTCGGGGGAGCCCTTCTCCTTGGCGAGCTCCGCGTCGTGGTGCACGTCCTGGTAGTCACGGGACGCGATGGCCCCGGAGACGATCAGCGTCCGGGTGACCGGAATCTCCAGCGGCGCCGGCTCCGTGCCGACCCCCACAGCTACCTCCGCCACAGCGGCTTCCCCCTCCTCCTGATCCATTCCCTCCCCCTCCGCCTTCACTTCCGCGCCCACGTCATCCCCGCCCCCTCCGCACCGCTCCCGTCACCTCCGGCGATCAAGTCGCCCAGCTCCGCGAGCAGTTCACCCCCGCATCCCAGATAGGCGTCGAGCTGTCTTCCCCACAGGAAATGCCGGTGCACGGGATGCTCCAGGTCGGCGCCCATGCCGCCGTGCAGATGCTGCCCGGCGTGCACGACCCGTCTGCCCGCCTCCGATGCCCACCAGGCCGCGGTCAGCGCATGGCCCGCGTACGGCAACTCCTCGTCCCGTCGCCATGCCGCCTCGTACGCGGTGACACGGATGGCCTCCGTATCCATATAGGCGTCAGCTGCCCGGAGTTGGACCCCCTGCTTAGCGGCGAGTGGTCTCCCGAACTGCTCCCGCTCGTTCGTGTACTCCACGGCCCGCGCCAGCGACCCCGCGCAGACCCCGGCCTGGAGCCCCGCGAACGCGGTCCGCGCCATCGCCAGCACATCGTCGTACGCACCGGCCCCGCCGAGCCTCTCCGCCGGCGCCCCGTCGAGAACGAGCCGGCCCGCCGACCAGGGCGCGCTGAGCTCGACCGCATCGCAGCCGGCATCGGCCGTACTCACTCTCCACAGACCCCGGTCGGCCGTCGCCACCAGAACCCAGGACGCGTCCCGAAGCCACGGAACCCAGGGCACCACCCCCGTGAGCCGCCCCGCGCCTCCACCGGTACCTGTTTCCCCTGCTTCCCTTGCCTCTCCTTCCTCCGCACCGTCGACCCGCACTCCGGCCTGCGCCGGGAATGCCCCCGTGGCCACCTCCGTCCCGTCCCGCAGACCCGGCAGCAGCCGGTCCCGCTGCTCGGAGGTGCCATGCCCCGCCACCGCGAGCAGCCCGTACACGCAACTGGCGGCGAACGGCACCTGCGCCGTCGTCCGGCCCTGCTCCTCCAGCATCAGCACGAGTCCGAGCAGCCCGGTCTCCTCCACCGCCCCCGGCAGACCGGCGGAGCCGAGCGCCTTCCACAGCTCGGGGTCCGTGCCGGTGCCGGCCGCCGCGAGACGCTCGGGGGTCGACAGGTCACCGAAGATCCGCGCGGCCAGACCGGCGGCGGCCGCCTGGTCCTGCCTAGGTGTGAAGTCCACGTCAGCCCTCCCCTCCCGCAACGACACCCGAACCGTCACCGGCCCGGAAGACCGGCAGCTCCAACTCCTCGTCCACCCGCAGGAATTCGAGCCGTACCGGCATCCCTATGCGGACCTTGTCGTACGGCACTCCGACCACATTGCCGATGATCCGGACGCCTTCGGCCAGCTCGACCAGACCCACCGCGTACGGCGGGTCGAAGGCCGGGAAAGGCGGGTGGTGCATCACCACGTACGAGAAGACGGTCCCCTCGCCGCTCGCCTCGACCGCGCTCCAGTCCTGCGAGGCGCACGCGCCGCACCCCGGCAGCCAGGGAAAGCGCAGCGTCCCGCACCCCTCGCAGCGCTGGATGAGGAGGCGGTGCTCACGGACCCCTTCCCAGAACCCCGCGTTGTCCCGGTTCACCACCGGACGGGGCCGCAGGGCCTGCTGCTCCCTCGCTCCCCCCACCGCACGCCCTGCCCGCGCCGCGGGAGCGTACTTGAGGATCCGGAAGCGATGCGTCCCGGCGAGCTCGCCGTCCGCCCTGACATCCATGCGCGTCGTGACGAAGTGCCCCGTGCCCAGCTTCGTCGTCTTGCGCTCGGACACCGACTCGATGACCGCGTCGAAAGTGATCGTGTCACCGGGCCGCAGCGGACGCAGATACTCCTGCTCGCAGTCGGTGGCGACGACCGAGGTGTACCCCGCGCCGTCCAGCAGCGCGAACAACTCGTCGTAAGCGCCGCTGCGCCCCTGGTGCCCGGAGAGCCCGCCCATCGTCCAGGCCTGGAGCATGGTCGGCGGCGCTATGGCGTCGGGCCCCTCGTACGCGGGATTGGTGTCACCCATCGCCTCGCACCAGTGCCTGATCATCGATGCGTTGACCAGGTCATTGCCGACCCCCGCGGTGGCCGCGGGCAGCCCTTCGAAGGCCTTCAGCGCCTCGTACGTCATCTCGCCGGTCACCGCCGCCCCCTCCTCATCCCGAGCCGCATCGTCGCGACGATCTCCCGCTGCACCTCGCTCACGCCGCCCCCGAACGTGTTGATCTGAGCCGCCCTGTTCATCCGCTCCAGCTCCCCCTCCGCCGTCCCGCCCCAAGCACCACCGCCCGACCCACCACCACCGGAGCCGGCACCCGCATCACCACCGGCCCCGCCCCCGAACGCCCCCGGCGACCCGGCTCGAACCAGCGCCGCTTCGCCCGCGATCTCCTGACACATTCGGTACACCTCGACCGCCGATTCGGTTCCCATGAATTTCACGCCGCTCGCGTCGCCCGGCGCGAGCCGCCCCGCTCCGACGTCTCCCACCAAACGCCAGTTGAGCAGGCGCGTTGCCGCCAGACGGGCATGCACCTCGGCCAGCCGCGACCGCACCCACGGCAGGTCGATCCGGCGTTCCCCCGTCACCGGATCGGGTGAACGAACCGCTTCGAGGACCGCCGCGTAGAAGTCCTCCGCCTGCATCCCGATCGCGGCGAGCGCGACCCGCTCGTGGTTGAGCTGATTGGTGATGAGACCCCAGCCGCCGTTCTCGTCCCCGACGAGATTCGAGGCGGGAACGCGGATCCCGTCGTAGTACGTGGCGGTGGTGGTCAGCCCGCCGACGGTCTCGATGGGCGTCCAGCTGAAGCCGGCGGCGGCCGTCGGCACAAGAATGATCGAGATGCCCTGGTGCTTGGCGGCTTCGGGGTCCGTGCGGCAGGCCAGCCAGATCCAGTCGGCGTTCTGTGCGTTCGACGTGAAGACCTTCTGCCCGTCGATGATCCAGTCGCCGCCGTCCCGGACGGCCCGTGTCCGCAGCGAGGCGAGATCGGTCCCCGCCGACGGCTCGCTGTACCCGATCGCGAAGACCAGCTCCCCCTTGAGGATCCGCGGCAGGAAGTACGCCTTCTGCTCCTCGGTCCCGTACTTGATCAGGGTCGGTCCGACGGTGTTCAGGGTCACCATGGAGACCGGCGCGCCCGCGCGGTACGCCTCGTCGAAGAAGACGAACTGCTCGTCGGGGCCCCGGCCTTGGCCGCCGTACTCGACGGGCCAGCCGAGCCCGAGGAGGCCGTCGGCGCCGATGCGGCGCAGCAGGCGCCGCTGGGCCGTTCGATCATCGTGGGCGGGCGGCCCGTCCGGCATCAGTTCCCGGAAGTAGGCGCGCAGTTCGGCGCGGAGTTCATGCTGGCGCTCGGTGGGGGCGAGGTGCACGGCGGCGGCCCTCCCGGACCTCGTACGAACAAGGGTCTCTGACCGTCTGCTTCCGATGGAAGCTTTCTGACTGACCGTCAGATTCGGTACGACTGTCCGTCAGGTTCGGTACGGGTGTCAAGGGATCAGCACGCGCGCGTGAAGGGCTGCTCGGTGCGCGAAAACGCCTGTGCGGCGATGCCGAAGCACCGCCGCACAGATGTTACGCACCCCTGGAAATGGCCCCCGCCGACAGGAGCCGGCGAGCTACCAGAGCTTGGTGAAGTTCACCGCGATGTTCTCGTTCGACTGGTCGATGGCCGTGAACGCGGAGCCGTTCACCTGGGCCGTGTTGTTCTGGTTCGAGGCGCCGGAGCCCACCGCCTGCTGCTGGCTGGTGGACGAGTTGCCGTGGTTGTTGCCACCGACACCACTGCCGCTCACGGTCGCCACACCCGCGTTCGATCCGTCGTTCGCGAAGGCCCCGTTGTCGGCCGCCGCCACCCCCGAGAAGAGGGCTGCCGCGAGGGGCAGGGCGGCGAGGGCGGCGAGGGCGCGGGCGGTACGGATGTGTGCCATGTCAATTCCTCCGAGAAGCAGTAACTGCTGTTTGTTCCAAGGCAGTTGGCCGACCGCCTCGGTCGTTTCTCACGACGTCGCGAGATCAGAATTGCCCACCGAATCCCCGTCGAACCAGGCCGGAAGGCGCTATTCCCCCGCAAGCGTGAGGACATGTCGATAAACATGCTTCGCACCCTTAAAGCCCCAGCTCAGCCCGGATTGCGCCCCACCGACACAGGACAGGTCAGCCGCCGCAGGGGCTGAAGCGTTTCGGCACATTTTTGGCAAATACGCTCCACCCGGGCGAGCCCCTCTTCCTTTACTCGAACATTCGTACGAACATGGAGGCATGGCCACCACCGACCGGCATGCAGTGCCCCTTGCGACCCTGGCCCTCGCGCACGCCCTCTCCGCCGCCGAGCGCGGACTGGCCGTGATCCCGCTCTCCCGCACGAAGCTCCCCGCCCTGCGCTCCCCGCACCGCGACGAACCCGACCCGGCCCCGTGCCACGGCGAGTGCGGCCGCCCCGGCCACGGCGTGTACGACGCCACGACCGACCCGGGCCGCATCCGTGACCTCTTCGCGGCGGCGCCCCGCGCCACCGGCTACGGCATCGCGTGCGGGCTGCCGCCACACCACCTCATCGGCGTCGACCTCGATACCAAGTCCGGTACGGACTCCTCGGCAGCACTGCGCGAACTGGCGCTGCGCCACCTCTTCACGATCCCGGACACCGTCGTCGTGGCCACACCCAGCGGCGGCCGTCATGTGTGGCTCTCCGGACCGCCGGACGTCGTGGTCCCCAACTCGGCGGGACGCCTCGCGCCGGGCATCGACATCCGTGGCGCGGGCGGCTATCTCGTGGGTCCCGGCTCCCGCTCGGCCCAGGGCGTCTACAGCGCAGTCCCAGGAACCGCCCACCTGCCCGTCGCGCCCTGCCCGTCCGCGCTCCTGCGGCTGCTCACACCCCCACCACGCGTGCACCACCCGTCACCGGCATATGCGGGCCGACACGGCCAGGGCCTGGTCCAGTTCGTGCTCGCGGCACATGAGGGCCAGCGCAACACCCGCCTGTTCTGGGCCGCTTGCCGCGCCTACGAGAGCGGTCTCGGTGACAGCCTCACGAACGCCCTGGTGAAGGCCGCGACCCGCACGGGCCTGACGGAACACGAGGCCCGCTCCACGATCGCCTCGGCGGCCCGGATGACCCAGAGCAACGACACGGAGGCCTAGGCCAGGACGCCCCACACGCGAACCCGCTTCCCCAGGGCACGCGTAAGGGGCGCCCGCCATAGCGAACGCCCCTTACAAACACCTACCTGCAAGCGGTGGGTGTGGGATTTGAACCCACGGTGACTCGCGCCACGACGGTTTTCAAGACCGTTCCCTTAGGCCGCTCGGGCAACCCACCCTCGCCCCGCCGGCGACCGGCGGAGCGAGGACCAGGGTAGCGGGTTCGGCCGGGAGTTCGGTCAGCTGTCGCCCTTGCGCTCACCGAGGACCACGTCGACCGTGTGTTCCGCGCCGCCGCGCTTGTACGTGATCTTGACCGTGTCGCCCGGCTTGTGCGTCCAGATCTGGCCGATCAGGGTCGGACCGCTGTCGATCACCGAGTCGTCGAGCTTGGTGATGACATCGCCGGGCTTCAGTCCGGCCTTGTCCGCCGGACCGTTCGGCGTGACCGCGGACGAACCGCCCGCGCCCTGCTCGGTGATCTTCGCGCCGTCACCCTGCTCGTCCAGCGCGACCGAGGCGCCGATCACCGGATAGACCGGCTCGCCCGTCTTGATGAGCTGCTTGGCGACATTCCGCGCCTGGTTGATCGGGATGGCGAAGCCGAGGCCGACGGAGCCCGACTGACCGGAGCCTCCGATACCGCCGCTGCTCGCGGGCTGGATCGCCGAGTTGATGCCGATGACCGCGCCCCGCGCGTCGAGCAGCGGACCGCCGGAGTTGCCCGGGTTGATCGAGGCATCGGTCTGCAGCGCGTTCATGTACGACGCCTTGCTGCTGCCCGAGCTGTCGCTGGACGCCACCGGGCGGTTCTTCGCCGAGACGATGCCCGTGGTCACCGTGTTCGACAGGCCGAAGGGCGCGCCGATCGCGATGGTCGAGTCACCGACGGCGACCTTGTCCGAGTTGGCGAGCTGCAGCGGCTTCAGGTTCGACGGGGCGTTCTTCAGCTTGATGACCGCGACGTCGTAGCCCTGGGCGCGGCCGATCACCTCGGCGTCGTACTTCTTGCCGTTCGAGAACGTGGCCGAAAGCTTTCCTCCGTCGGCGGCGGAGGCCACCACGTGGTTGTTGGTGAGTATGTGGCCCTGCGTGTCGTAGACGAAGCCGCTGCCGGTGCCGCCCTCGCCGTCGCTGCCCTCGGCCTCGATGGTGACGGTGCTCGGCAGCGCGTTCGCCGCAAGGCCGGCGACCGAGGTCGGGTCACGCTTGAAGTCCGCCGGGTTGTCCGAGGCGGAGACCGTCGTCGAACCCGCGCCACCGTCGTCGTTGCGCTCGGCCGCCCAGTAGCCGATGCCACCGCCGACACCGCCCGCGATCAGGGCCGCCGCGACCACCGCGGCCAGCAGACCGCCACGCCGGCGGCCCGGCGTGGGCTCCGGAGCCTGGTAGGAGGCGCCCCAGGGGTGGTGCCCTCCGCCGCCGCCGTCCGCGTACGACGGAACGGCGGGCGGCGGAGGCGGCCAGCCACCCGAGGCCGCGTGTGCGCCCTCGTCCTGCCCGCCGGGTCCCGGTGCAGCCCCCGAGGCCGCGCCGGGACCCTCGTGCGCCCCCGGTGCCGCACCCTCGACCGGCGGGATCACCGCAGTGGGCGCGTCGGCGGGCTCCGGAGGTGGTGCGGAACCGGCGGGAGCGGGGGCCGGTGCGGGAGTAGCGGGAGATTCCACCGGCACGGGAGGTGCGGACGGGGCCGGGGGTACCGAAGTGCCCTCGTTCTCGGTGCTCACAGCTCTTCTCCTCGATCCACGGCTGTACCAGCTGATTCCATCGGCATTGCTGTTTCTATGCGGTCAGCTTTTCCCACGGGACGTCAGGGCACCATAAGGCGTTCCTGTGTGTCCGGTGCCATCCTTTACGCCGGGCGAAACGGATGCATCCGCTGGGCGGCCCTGCGCCTCGCGATGGCACCATGACGCGGTGACCCTCGCACGACAGCAGCAGATCCAGGTCGTCGCCCACCGCGGAGCCTCCGACGACGCTCCCGAGCACACGCTGGCCGCGTACAGAAGGGCCATCCAGGACGGTGCCGACGCCCTCGAGTGCGATGTACGGCTCACCGCGGACGGCCATCTCGTCTGCGTGCACGACCGCCGCATCAACCGTACGTCGAATGGACGCGGTGCGGTATCGGCCCTGGAACTGGCGGATCTCGCCGCCCTCGACTTCGGCTCCTGGAAGAACAGCGAGGCCGGCCGGACGAGCACGGAGGGCCCCGACTGGGAGGACACGTCCGTCCTGACCCTGGAGCGGCTGCTCGAACTGGTCGCCGACGCGGGCCGCCGCGTGGAGCTCGCCATCGAGACCAAACACCCCACCCGCTGGGCCGGCCAGGTCGAGGAACGCCTGCTGATGCTCCTCAAGCGGTTCGGCCTCGACGCCCCCACCGGAGCGCCGGACGCGCCGTCCCCGGTGCGCGTCATGAGCTTCTCGGCCCGCTCCCTGCACCGCGTCCAGGCCGCGTCCCCCCACCTGCCGACGGTCTACCTGATGCAGTTCGTCTCGCCCCGCCACCGCGACGGCCGCCTCCCCGAGGGGGTATCGATCGCGGGCCCGGGCATCCGGATCGTGCGCAGCCACCCCGGGTACGTGGAGAAACTCAAGCGGGCGGGCCACCGGGTGCACGTGTGGACGGTCAACGAGCCGGAGGATGTCGACCTGTGTGTCGGCCTCGGCGTCGACGCGATCATCACCAACCGGCCTCGCGCGGTCCTGCGCCAGCTCGGAAGGGGCTAAATCCGGCCACTTCCCTCACGGGGAGTGCTCCGGCGCGTTCGCTCCGTATTCGATCGTTACGAGTGCGTCACTGAGCGTGGATTGGCCGGTTTCCGGTCCAGTCCATTGGGGCATTCACACCGTGGCGTGGGGCAAAGGAGGTCTCGGGGGTGGCGTTGGTGGTGGCACAGGAGGTGCCCACGTCGTCGAGCATGGCCGTACCCCATGGCCCTGCGGGCGTGGGCGAAGCAAGACACCGGATGCGTGATCAGCTGCGCGTCGGCGGGGTCTCGGAAGCGGTCATCGACGATGCCGTACTGATCCTGTCCGAACTGCTGAGCAACGCCTGCCGGCACGGCAGGCCGCTGGGCGACGACATGGCCGGGGACGGCGACGTCCGGGCCGCTTGGAGGGTCGACACGCGGGGCTGTCTCACCGTCGAGGTGACGGACGGTGGTGGTCCGACCCGCCCGGTTCCGGCCACGCCCTCGGTCACCGCGCACGGCGGCCGCGGGCTCAACATCATCTCGGCCCTCGCCGACGACTGGGGCGTACGTGACGACGCCCCCGGTGAAGTCACTGTCTGGGTGGTCGTGCACAAGGACGTGCGCTCCGAAGGCGAAGCACAGAGGCAGGGCACTTTCGCTACGCGCGTGGCGAGCCGCACGCCCGCGAGCATGCCCGACCTCGATTTCGCGGACGCCTTCGACGACTTGGGCTGAATCCCGCTCCGGCCCGACGCCCCGGCCTGATCCCCGCCCCCGGCCGTACGAGGGGCTAGGCTCGCGCCCGTACGTACGAGAGCCGTAACCGGGAGACACCCAAGATGGCCAAGAAGCGCCCCCAGACCAAGGGCAAGTCGCACGTCAGCAGCGGGGAGATCCCGGTCGTCGGCGCCCGTGAGCCCTGCCCCTGCGGGAGTGGCCGCCGCTACAAGGCCTGCCACGGCCGCGCCGCCGCGCACGCGGTGACCGAGCTGGTGCAGCGCCCGTTCGACGGTCTCGCGGGAGAGGGTGACTGGATCGCGCTGCGCGAGCTGGTGCCCGCAGCGACGGTGCCGCTCACCCTCAAGGAGAGCCTGCCGGACGGCGTTCCCTCCGTGACGCTCGCGACGGTGCTTCCGATGGCGTGGCCCGCACTGCGCCGCGACGACGGCTCGGTCATGATCGGCCTGCAGAACGACACCTCGTCCGGCGACCTGAGCCGCGACCTCGCCGACACCCTTCAGCGCGCGCTCACCGCCGAGCCCGGTACGCCGGTGCAGGCGCGCCGCGCACCCGCCGACGGCCCGCGTCTGCAGGACCTGCTCGACCCCGAGGCCGCCTTCGAGCCGGTCGTGCACACGGGATTCGAGTTCTGGGTGCCCGACTCGGAGAACGCGAACCCGGAGGTCTCCGCCTCCCTGGAGCGGGCCAACGCGGCCGCCATCCCGACCGTGAAGCTGTCCGGTGTCGAAGGCGCCTACTGGTGCGAGACGCCCGACAAGAACCACCTGCGCTGGGTCATGCCGCACCCCGAGGAGCAGTTGCTCGACGCGCTCGCCCGGCTGCACGCGGCCGGCACGTCCTCGCTCGGCGAGGGCACGCGCCTGGTCGGCTCGTTCCGGGCGCACGGCCTGACCGTTCCGGTCTGGGACCTGCCCACCGGGGTGAGCGCCGAGGATGTCGAGAAGCCGGCCGCCGAGTTCGCCGAGCGGCTCGCCGCGGCCCTCGCCTCCGAGGCGCCGCTGACCGTCGAAGAGCGCCGGGCACGCGGCGGCCTCACCAATCGACAGGTGACGCTCAGCTGACCGACCGGTCAGCCACAGGAAGCCCTCAGAACGGGTGACTCCGGTCACAACTCCCCGTAGCGGCAGGTAAATCCGCATACGAATAGCCGAGATCGAATTTGCTAACGGCCGATCTCTTGTTACCGTTCGAGTAGCCCGGTTGCTGGTGCATCCCCCGTCGCCAGCAACCGGGTCCTTGTTTTTCCGGGACTTACCCGTGGGCCTGTGCCCGGGAAATCGTCCCGTTCGCTCAGCGTCCGGCCGGCGTCGGCGCGTTGCTTCCCGACCTGAGCAGCAGCGGCCCAGCGTCCCCGGCTCCCGCGAACTCCGCCACCGCCGAGTAGGCGCTCGCCTCACCCGAAGTGCGCTCCCGAGGCGTGTCACACGCCCCCGGTTCGTCCTGGGCACCCACCGCGCAGTGCATCTGTACGGTGCGGCCCCCCGGAGCCATCAGCGTCAGGACGGAACTCAGCGGCCCGCCTGTCGCGTTCCTGTAGTAGGTCCTCGCCCACGTGTCCCGCTCCTGGGTCAGTACGCAGGTCTGCGCCTCGATGCCGTCGGGAGAGGCGAGTTCAGGTCCGCACCGTGCCGTCGTGGTGATGCCGAGACCGGCGATGTGGGAAGTACCCGGCGGCCGCCCGTGGGACCGGCGCGCTTTGCCCGCCGCGTCCGTCGCCGCGGTGTCCGCCGTGTCGCTCTCGCCCGCGCCCGGCTTGTCGTCGACCTTGTCGGCGCTGTCGGCGTTACCCGTGGGCAGTGCGCCGGAGTTGAGGCTGTCCTCCGCGGCCGTGTCGCCGACGGGGCCCGCGGACGCGCCCGCCAGCGGGAGGAGAACGGCCACGACCACGACCGCGAGAAGACCGAGCAGACGAAGGCGCGAATGGGGTCTCCCCTGCTCGAGGCCGGTCGAGAGCTTGGGGAAGGGGGAGGGCATGCGCCGAAGATATCGGCGCCGCCCCTTCGCACCCCTCGCCGCGCGCCCAATTCCCCTACAACTCGGGCGCGCTCACACCCGTACGAGTGAGGGCATCCACCACCGCGTCCACCACGGCCTCCACATCGGGTACCCAGGGCGCCGCGGAGCCGGGCAGCGGTGCGCGCTCCCAGCGGACCTGGCCGAGGCCGGTGTCGGACGGAGGCAGTGCCAGATAGCCGCCCTCGCCGTGAAAGCGCAGGGACCCCGGCACCCAGTCCTGGGCGTAGAGCAGCTCGCCCAGCTGCTCCATGGAGTAGGGCGCCACGAGGATGAAGAAACGGTCCCTGGTGGCGACGACCGGGCCGAGCCTGATGTCCGTACGGTCGAGCGCCTTGAGGGCGCGGGCTCCGGCGACCGAGGGGAGGCTCACCGCGCAGGGTGCGCGGCCGCCGCTCGCGCCCGCACCGGCCCCCGTGGCCAGCACGATCGGCGCCGTCGGACGGTTGGTCCACCACCAGCGGATCATGCGCTCGTCCGTGGTCGCGGCGAGCAGCCCGGGGTCGAAGGGGTGCGCGCCGGGCACCGTGCACTCCGGGTCGGGGCAGGCGCAGCTGACGCCGTCACGGCGCCCCGCCCCCACGAGCCCCACGCCCGGGAGCACGGGCCACTGCCATGCGGTCGCGAAGGTCAGGGCCGCGCTGAACTGATCAGACTTCCCGTTGTTTCGCCTGGACAGGAGCCTGCGTCGCCTTCCGAGGATCTCGCGCATGAGCGCTCGTTCCTTTCCGTAGACCGAAGAGAACGCTGTGGGCCACATCGCACTGTGTGTCGAACACTTCACTGAGCGTACGTACTGGGAGCGCCGCACCCCAGCCTTGAGCAGGGGAACCCCTATAGTCCGAGCGCCGGCCGCGTACTTGAAAAGCCTGGCGTGGGGTGGCGGCGCCTGGCGTTTGCCGTCGCGCGTGTTACTCGCCGTCTCCGCCACGGGAGGATGGGGCACGGTCGTCGGTGGTTAGGACGCCCGGGTCCGTCGCCAGGTTCCGGGTCGATCCCAACTGCCCTGGCCTTCTCCGAGTACGTACCCATCACGACCGCTGTGACGCTCTGTCGAACAATGCCAGTCGACCGCAATATGCCCTTACCCGAGGCAGTTTTCAGCCAAGTTCGATCAGAGATCACTAATGCCGCACGGGCCTCCTGGACACCAGGAATCCCAGCAGGACAATGCTGGACATCCCCTCATCGGTGCGTGTAGATGTGGAGACACTGCTGGCGGCGCAGAATCACATGGGGGTTTGCGATGCTATTGAGCAATACGCACCGGTCGGAAAGCCGGACGCCATGACAGCCCCGCACTTTCCGAAAGTGGCTGGAATCGATTCAACGGTTCCCCCACCGGCACACACTGTCGCGCCCGCGTCACCCGCACCCGCGCCCCCTTCCTCCGCCGGAGCGCCCGGAGCCCCCGGCGCCCCCGGAGCGCTGATCCAGGACCGGCTCGCCGGCTGGGTCTCCGACCTCACCACGCTGCACGAACTCACCGAGCGCCTGGCCAGGACGGCCGTCATGGACGACGCCCTGCACGAGGTGCTCCGCGCCGGTGCCGCCCTCGTCGGCGCGCGCCGCGGACTCGTCGTCCTGGAACCGGCCGACGGCCTGGGCCCCGACACCACCCTCGGACTCGGCCTCGCCCGCGCCGACCTCGGCCACATCGAGACGGTGCCGCGCGGCGCGACCTCGTACGGGAGGATCCTCGACCGCCCGGACGCGACCGGCGAGCCCGAGGTGCACGCGGATCTGCTGTCCGAGGACGGGCTCGACCCGCGCCACCGCGAGGTCGCCGCCCGGCTCGGCTACGCCGCGAGCTTCGCACTGCCCCTCGCGACCGAGGCGGCGGGCCGGCTCGGCGCCGCGGTGTGGCTCTACGACGAGCCCGCCGAGCCCGTCGAACGCCAGCGCCATCTGGTCGGTCTGTACACGCGCTACGCCACCGAACACCTCGCGCGCCTACTCGAACTGGAGCGGGCGCGCACCAAGTCCCGCACCATCGCGGAGGAGTTGCTGCCGCCGCGGCTCCCGCGGGTCGCGGGCGTCCAGCTCGCCGCCCGCCGCCGCACGGGCCCGCGCGGCGGCGGCGACTGGTACGACGCGCTGCCGCTGCCCGAGGGCGCGCTCGGCCTGGCCGTCGGCTCCGTCACCGGCTCCGGGGCCAGCGCCGTCGCCGCGATGGGCCGGCTCAGGGCCAGCCTGCGGGCGTACGCGGTGATGGAGGGCGAGGACCCCGTCGCCGTCCTGTCCGATCTGGAGCTGCTGCTCCGGCTGACCGAGCCCGCGCGCAGCGCCACCGCCCTCTTCGCGTACTGCGAGCCCGCCCTGCGCAAGATCGTCATGGCCGGGGCCGGGCACAGCCCGCCGCTGATCATCGGCGAGAGACGCACCGAGTTCGTGGAGACGTCGTTGTCCGCGCCGCTCGGGATGCTGGCCTGCTGGGAGGCGCCGAGCGTCGAGTTCAGCCCGGAGCCCGGCGAGACCGTGCTGCTGTACACGGACGGACTGCTGCACCGCACCGGTGACCCGATGGACCGCGCCTTCGCCCGTCTGCACGCGGCGGCGGCCGGCGTGCCGCGCACGATCCGCGACGACCCCGGTGCGATCGCCGACCACGTCCTGCACACCGTCCTGCCGGACGGGCTCGACGCCGCCGACAGCGACGAGGACGTCGTGCTGCTCGCCGCGCGCTTCGAGTGATCCGGTGACCGGGGCGGTACAGCCCGTAGCCCTTGATGTAACAGGTCTTCCGGCCCTGGGCCCCCTTCCGTACGACCGTACGATGGAGGGGGTCCATCGTTGTACCCAGGCCGCACCCAGGCCGATCCCAGGGCCGTATCTAGGAGGAAGACGTGTCGGAGGAGCTCACCCCGGAGAACCCGGAGATCGCTCAGACCGAGAGCGACGAGCCGATCAAGCAGCGCAAGAACGGCCTGTACCCGGGCGTGTCCGATGAGCTCGCCGAGAGCATGAAGTCCGGCTGGGCCGACACGGAGCTGCACGGCCTCGAGCCGATCGCGCAGGCGTCCGAGACGGCCGCCCGCCGTGCCGCCCTCTCCGCGCGCTTCCCCGGTGAGCGCATCGTCGTCCCCGCGGGCAACCTCAAGACCCGTTCGAACGACACCGAGTACGCCTTCCGCGCCTCCGTCGAGTACACGTACCTGACCGGCAACCAGACGGAGGACGGCGTCCTCGTCCTTGAGCCGACGGTCTCCGGGCACGACGCGACGATCTACCTGCTGCCGCGCTCCGACCGCGAGAACGGCGAGTTCTGGCTGGACGGCCAGGGCGAGCTGTGGGTCGGCCGCCGCCACTCCCTCGCCGAGGCCGAGCAGGTCTACGGCATCCCCGCCTCCGACGTGCGCGAGCTCGCCGGACACCTGGCCGAGGCGAGCGGCCCGGTCCGCGTGGTGCGCGGACACGACGCCGGCATCGAGGCCGCCCTGACCGACAAGGTCACCCGCGAGCACGACGACGAGCTGCGCGTCTTCCTCTCCGAGGCCCGCCTCGTGAAGGACGCGTTCGAGATCGGCGAGCTGCAGAAGGCCGTCGACTCCACCGTCCGCGGCTTCGAGGACGTCGTGAAGATCCTCGACAAGGCCGAGGCCACCAGCGAGCGCTACATCGAGGGCACGTTCTTCCTGCGCGCACGCGTCGAGGGCAACGACATCGGCTACGGCTCGATCTGCGCCTCCGGCCCGCACGCCTGCACCCTCCACTGGGTCCGCAACGACGGCCCGGTCCGCTCCGGCGACCTGCTCCTCCTGGACGCGGGCGTCGAGACGCACAGCCTCTACACCGCCGACGTGACGCGCACGCTGCCGGTCAACGGCCGCTACACCGAGCTCCAGAAGAAGATCTACGACGCCGTGTACGAGGCCCAGGAGGCCGGTATCGCGGCCGTCAAGCCCGGTGCCAAGTACCGCGACTTCCACGACGCCGCGCAGCGTGTGCTCGCCGAGAAGCTCGTCGAGTGGGGTCTCGTCGAGGGCCCGGTCGAGCGCGTCCTCGAGCTCGGCCTCCAGCGCCGCTGGACGCTGCACGGCACCGGCCACATGCTCGGACTCGACGTCCACGACTGCGCCGTCGCGCGCACCGAGACGTACGTGGACGGCACGCTGGAGCCCGGCATGTGCCTGACCGTCGAGCCCGGTCTGTACTTCCAGGCCGACGACCTGACCGTGCCGCAGGAGTACCGCGGCATCGGCGTCCGGATCGAGGACGACATCCTCGTGACCGAGGACGGCAACCGGAACCTCTCCGCCGGCCTGCCGCGCCGCTCGGACGAGGTCGAGGCGTGGATGGCTCAGCTCAAGGGCTGAACCACGCGCGCGTAGAGACGCGTTTGCGAAGTGGCCGGGCACGGCGTGACGGTGCCCGGCCACTGTCGTGCCCGGACGGGTCAGGCTTTCGTGCCCGGACGGGTCAGGCCGAGACCAGGGGCGCGTCCTCGCGCCACTTGAGCACCTTGTCGAAGCTGACCACCGCGCCGCCCCTGCCCGGTCTGTTGACGAAGTGGACGTGGTCCGCGAGCTCCTGGATGAGACAGAGTCCGCGGCCGTGCTCGGCGTGGTCGGGGGCGGGCTTGAGCAGCGTCGTGCCGCGGCCGCGCAGGGCAGGGAAGCCGGGACCGGAGTCGGCGACCTCGATGCGACAGGTCTCGCCCTCCAGGTAGGCCGTGACCCGGTACGCGCCCGCCGGATCGTCGGGGTCCGGATCGCCGCCGTGCTCGACGGCGTTGGCACAGGCCTCGGTGAGCGCGACGGACAGGTCGTACGAGATGTCGGGGTCCACGCCCGCGGTCTCCATGGTGTCGATCAGCAGGCGTCGGGCGAGCGGAACGCTCGCGGCCTCGCGGCGCAAGTGCAGAGACCACCAGATGCTCATGCTCCAGCCTCCAGGCCGCGGCTCGACATACCGATACGTATTGCCGCAACGACCCCTGTGCAATCGCGCGTTTCGCGTGATACCGCCCATACGGCGGACGCGCGGACCGGTGGCGGCGGTGTACGGAGTCGGCTTCAGCGGTGTCCGGAGTCGGCTTCAAGGGGGCGGGGCGGAAGATTCCGGACCTTGTGGACCTGCCGTATGAGGCGGGTAAGCCCAGTGCGATGATGAGCCCGCCATGTCTGCCCCCCACCAGCGCGAGGCGCGCACCGGAACGGATGTCCGGCTGCTGAGGGCCGCGGTGTTCACCGCGGTCTGCGTCGCGTTGTCCGCGGCCGGACATGTGCTCGCCTCGTGCGCCACCGTCCCGCTGTGGACGTTGGGCGTCGGGTTCCTCGCGGTGTTCGCCGTGGCGGCGCCGCTCGCCGGGCGCGAGCGCTCGCTGCCGGGCATCGCCGCCGCTCTCGCGGTCGGCCAGACCGGTCTGCACACCCTCTTCGGAGTGGGCCAGCACGGCACCATGACGATGGCGCAGACCGCACAGGAACCCTCGGTCGTGGAGCGCGCGGCCCGGCTCATGTGCGGCTCCGGCATGGCCGCGATCAGCCCCGCGCAGGCGCAGAAGATCCTGTCCGACGCCGGCGTCGAACCCGGTTCCGGAACGGGCATGCACCACCACACCGCGACCGGAGCGGTCACCTCCATGCCGCTGCTGCCGTCCCTGCCGATGCTGCTCGGGCACCTGCTCGCCGCAGTCGTCGCGGGCTGGCTGCTGCGCCATGGAGACCTCGCGCTCGGCCGGCTCGTCCGCCTCTCGGCGAACTCGGCGCATGGAGTCGCCCAGGGGGCGCTCGTCCGTTCCCTGCGCGCCGCTCTCGCTCTCGTACGCGCCCTCAGGGCCGGTCTGCCCGGGGCCACGGAAGCGGCGCCCCATGTGGTGCCCATCGACCTCCTCGCGCCACTGCCCCTGCGCACGACGGCACTTCAGCACTCGGTGATCAGGCGCGGCCCGCCCGCGGGAGACGCGTTCCGTCTCGCTGCCTGACACGACACACGTACTCCACGCGGGGCCCTGCACGGGCTCCCGCACAGCGCGGAGGAGTGTCGTGCGGCACGCGCGCGTGCCCCGTTCCCGGTGCGCGCACTCACCGTTCGCCTGATCTCGCTGAATCCGAGTGGAGTGGTTTCTGCCATGAAGAAGATTTCCCGCGTCGCCGCAGTCGGTGCCACCGCCGCGTCCGCCGTCCTGGTGCTCTCCGTCCCCGCCTTCGCACACGTGAGCGTGCAGCCTGAGGGCGTCGCCGCCAAGGGCGGCTACGCCGTCGTGAACTTCAAGGTGCCGAACGAGCGCGACGACGCCGCGACCACCAAGGTCGAGGTCAACTTCCCGACCGACCACCCGCTGGCCTCGGTCATGCCCGAGCCCATCCCCGGCTGGACCGCCAAGGTCACCAAGTCCAAGCTCGACAAGCCGCTGGAGATGCACGGCGAGAAGATCGACCAGGCCGTCTCCCAGGTCACCTGGACCGCCGAGGGCTCGGGCAAGGACAAGGGCATCCAGCCCGGCTTCTTCCAGAAGTTCCCGCTCTCCATCGGGCAGCTGCCCGAGGACACGGACGAGCTCGTCTTCAAGGCGATCCAGACCTACGACAACAAGGATGTCGTGCGCTGGATCGAGCCGCAGGCCAAGGGCCAGGAGGAGCCGGAGAACCCGGCGCCCACCCTGGAGCTCTCGGCCGCGACCGAGGACCACCACGGCGGCGCCGCGGCCGACGACAGCGCCAAGTCGGATGACGACAAGGCGGCCACGGCCGCCTCGTCGGACAGCTCCTCCGACGGCTCCTCCGACAGCGACACCACCGCACGCGCCCTCGGCATCGCCGGCATCGTCGTCGGCGCCGCCGGCGTGGCCTTCGGGGTGCTCGCGGGACGCCGTCGTACCAACAGCTGAACCAGCCGCGGGTGTGCACCGGGGCCGGCGCAGACGTCGGCCCCCCGTGGCCGCCGGCCGACCCCGGTGCACACCGGCCCGCCTCACATCTGGGACATTTTTCTATGCGCTCTCCCCGTAAGACCCCGCACACAGGTCCTCGCCAGGCCCTCCGCAAGAAGACGCTGCTCGCCGCCGGGCTCATCGCCGCGGCCTCGCTCACCCTCTCCGCCTGCGGCAGTGGCGACGACAGCGACAACCCCGTGGCCGAGGTCTCCGCCGAGACCGGCTCGAACAAGGCCGCGACCGTTCTCGACTCGCCCTTCAAGAAGCCGGACCTCGTCCTCACGGACACCCACGGCAAGAAGTTCGACCTGCGCGAACAGACCAAGGGCAAGCCCACGCTGATCTACTTCGGCTACACCCACTGCCCCGACGTGTGCCCCCTGACGATGAGCAACATCGCCGTCGCCAAGAAGGCGCTGCCGAAGGCCGAACAGGACAAGCTCCAGGTCGTCTTCGTCACCACCGACCCGGACCGCGACACCGCGCCCGTCCTCGGCAAGTGGCTCAAGGCGCAGGACCCCGACTTCATCGGCCTGACCGGCGACTTCGCCACGATCCAGGGCAGCGCCCGCACCCTCGGCATCTCCATCGAGCCGACGGAGACGGACAAGAACGGCAAGCTCGTCTCGATGCACGGCACCCAGGTCATCGCCTTCTCGCCGAAGACCGACGCCGGGTACGTCCTGTACGGCGAGGACGCCACCGTCGACGACTACACCAAGGACCTCCCCAAGATCATCAAGGGGGAGCAGCCGTGAGGCGTGCACCGCTCGCCCTCGGCGCCACGGCGTTGGCGGCCGGGCTCGCCCTCACGGCCTGCGGCTCGGGCGACTCGTCGGCCTCGGCGTCCTCCGGCAAGCCCGCGGTAAAGGTCGGCGGAGCGTTCATACCGGCGCCTGCGGGCGGCGACATGGCGGCCGGCTTCTTCATCGTGCACAACAGCGGCGGCGCCGACACGCTCACCTCGGTGACCAGCTCCATCGCCCAGCAGGTGACCCTCCACTCCACCAAGGGCGGGGTGATGAGGGAGCAGAAGTCCTTCCCCGTCCCGGCCGACGGCGAGCTCGACTTCGAACGCGGTGGCAACCACCTCATGTTCGAAAACCTCAAGCAGACGCCGAAGGAGGGCGACAAGGTGTCCGTGAAGCTGCACTTCGCCAAGTCCGGCACCGTCACGGTGACCTTCCCGGTGAAGGCCGCCACCTACAACCCGACGGCCAAGTCGGCGCACTCGTCGATGTCATCAAGGTCGTCGGTGTCGTCGATGTCGTCGATGTCGTCGATGTCGTCGATGGCATCGCACAAGTCGCACACGTCGCACACGTCGCACACGTCGCACTGAGGGGCTGACCGTTCGTGAAGACCATCGCTCCCCGCTTCCGGCACCTGTTGCTGCTGCTCCTCGCCGTCACCGGCGCCCTCCTCGCCGGCGCCGCGCCCGTCTCCGCGCACGCCGCGCTGACCGGGAGCGACCCGAAGCAGGGCGCGGTGGTCGAGCAGGCCCCCACGCGGGTGTCCCTGACCTTCTCCGAGGAGGTCGCCATGTCCGCCGGCTCCGTACGGGTCCTCGACCCGGCCGGAAAGCGCGTCGACACCGGCAAGACGACCGACCTCGGCGGCACGACTTACGGCGTCCCCCTCCACTCCGGGCTGCCCGACGGCACATTCACCGTCGCCTACCAGGTCGTCTCGGCCGACAGCCACCCCGTCTCCGGGGCGTTCACCTTCTCCATCGGCGCCCCCTCCAAGACCACCGCGCCACTGCCCGACCAGACCGCGGGCGGCGGCGTCGTCGGCGGGCTCTACGGCATCGCGCGGTACCTCTCCTACGGGGGGTTCATCCTCACCGTCGGCGGCGCGGCCTTCGTCCTCGCCTGCTGGCCGCGCGGAGCGGGCGTACGCCCCGTGCAGCGGGTCGTGGTGGGCGGCTGGATCACCCTCACCGGCGCGACCCTCGCCATGCTCCTGATGCGCGGCTCCTACACAGGGTCCGGCGCGGTCGGCGACATCTTCGACCTGACCCTCCTCGGGCAGGTCCTGCAGACCAAGTCGGGCGCGGCACTGGTGTCACGGCTCCTGCTCCTCGCCGCCGCCGCCCTCTTCATCGCCGTGCTCTTCGGCGCGTACGAGAAGCGGACCGACCCCAAGGAGAAGAAGGACCTCACCTTCGGGCTCGCGATCGGCGGCGCGGTCGTCGCCGCCGGTCTCGCCGCCACCTGGGCGATGGCCGAGCACGCCTCCACCGGCATCCAGGCCGGACTCGCCATGCCCGTCGACGTCCTGCACCTGCTCGCGGTGGCGGCCTGGCTCGGCGGGCTCGCCACCCTGCTCGTCGCCCTGTACCGGGCGCCGTCGATCGAGGCCACCGCCGTCCGGCGGTTCTCCCGGGTGGCGTTCTGCGCGGTCTCCACTCTGGCCGCGACCGGGCTCTACCAGTCGTGGCGCCAGGTCGGCTCCTGGTCGGCGCTCACCGGCACCCGTTACGGGCAACTGCTGCTGCTCAAGATCGGGCTCGTCGCCGTCCTGGTCGGCGTCGCCTGGATCTCGCGGAAGTGGACGGGACGCCTGTCGGAGGGCCTCGCCCCGGAGGCCGCCGCAACAAGTCTGATCGAGGAGCGCACGCGGTCTGAGGAGGCGGTGACGGTACCTACTGGCGGCGCTTCGAAGGGGTCGTCGTCCGGGGAAGGGGGCAGTGGCGAAGTGGGTTCCGGCTCCGGTGGCGATACGGGCTCCGGTTCCGGTGGCGATACCGGCTCCGGTGCTGGTAGCGATAAGGGTTCCGGCTCCGATGTCGACGACGAGCGGTCCGCCCAGCTCGCCCGCCAGCGCGCCGCGCTCGCGACCGCTCGCGAGAAGCGCATACGGGACGCCGACCCGGGCCGCTCCGGACTGCGTCGCTCCGTACTCACCGAGGCCGGCGTCGCCGTCGTCCTGCTCGTCGTCACCACCGTGCTCACCTCCACCGAGCCGGGCCGCACCGAGGAGGAGGCCAAGGCCGTCACCGCGGCGGCCTCCCAGCGGTCGGGGCCGCTCTCCCTGAAGCTGCCGTTCGACACGGGCGGCCAGGACGGCAAGGGCACGATTCTCCTGGACATGGATCCCGGGCGCACCGGCAGCAACGACATGCACATCTATGTGGAGCGCCCCAACGGCAAGGCGTTCGACGTCCCCGAGGTGAAGGTCTCCTTCACCCTCGCCGCGAAGAAGCTCGGCCCCCTGCCGGTCGTTCCCGACCACATCACCACCGGACACTGGAGCGCGAGCGGCGTACAGATCCCCGTGGCGGGCGACTGGAAGATCGCGATCACCGTGCGCACATCCGACATCGACCAAGTGACCGTCAACAAGAACGCGAAGATCGGCTGACCCCCACCATGGCTGACTCCGAGAACCGGACCGACTCCGGCATCTCCCGACGGCGGCTGCTCGGCACCGCGGGCGCGACGGGCCTCGCCCTGGGCTCCGTGGGCGGCGCCGCGGGGTACGCGACCGCGTCGTCGAACTCCCCCGACGCCGCCGCGTCGTTGACCTCCCTCGGCGCGGACCGCGTGATGTTTCACGGGAAACATCAGCCCGGCATCACGACCCCGACGCAGTCCCGCGGGCATCTGATCGCCTTCGATCTCGCACCGGGCGCCGGACGCAAGGAAGCTGCTGCCCTGATGCGACGCTGGTCGGCCACCGCCCAGCGTCTGATGGCCGGGGAAGCCGTCGACGACTCCGACACCGACGTTGCCGGTGACGCCGGTCCTTCATCGCTGACGCTCACCTTCGGCTTCGGCCACAGCTTCTTCTCCCGTACGGGGCTGGAGAAGCAGCGCCCGGCGGCCCTCGACCCGCTGCCCGACTTCTTCTCCGACCACCTCGACAAGGCCCGGAGCAACGGCGACCTGTGGGTGCAGATCGGCGCGAACGACGCGCTGGTCGCTTTCCACGCCCTCCGCGCGGTCCAGCGGGACACGGGGCAAGCGGCCAGGGTGCGCTGGCAGATGAACGGCTTCAACCGCTCGCCCGGCGCCACCTCCCACCCCATGACCGCCCGCAATCTCATGGGCCAGATCGACGGAACCAACAACCCGAAGCCGACCGACGCCGACTTCGACAAGCGGATCTTCGTGCCCTCGTCGGGCGACCCCGCCTGGATGGCCGACGGCTCGTACGCTGTCGTACGGCGCATCCGCATGCTCCTCGACGACTGGGAGAAGCTGTCGGGGAAGGCGCAGGAGGACGTCATCGGGCGCAAGAAGTCCGACGGCGCGCCCCTGACCGGCGGCACGGAGACCACGAAGCCGGACCTGGAGAAGACCGGCGCCGACGGCAAGCTCGTCATACCCATCAACGCCCACGCGCGCATCACCCGGCCCGACCAGAACGGCGGCGCCGCGATGGTCCGCCGCCCGTTCTCGTACCACGACGGCATCGGCCACGACGGGGTGCCGGACGCCGGGCTGCTCTTCATCTGCTGGCAGGCGGACCCTCTGCGCGGCTTCGTGCCGGTGCAGCGCAAGCTCGACCGGGGAGACGCCCTGTCGGACTTCATCCGTCACGAGTCGAGCGGGCTGTTCGCGGTGCCCGGCGGGGCAGCAAAGGGCGAGTACGTGGGGCAGGCGTTGCTGGAGGCCCACTAGGGTGACCAATATGTCAGCCAGCTACGCGTATCTCGGCCCTCAGGGCACCTTCACCGAGGTTGCTCTGCGCACGCTCCCGGAGACCGCCACCCGGGAACTCGTTCCGATGGTGTCCGTGCCCGCCGCACTCGACGCCGTACGCAACGGTGAGGCCGAGGCCGCGTTCGTGCCGATCGAGAACTCCGTCGAGGGCGGCATCACGACCACGCTCGACGAGCTGGTGGCCGGCGAGCCGCTGATGATCTACCGCGAGGTGCTGCTCTCCATCACCTTCGCGCTGCTGGTCAGGCCCGGTACGCAGGTGTCGGACATCAAGACGGTGACGGCCCACCCCGCGGCTCAGCCGCAGGTCCGCAACTGGATGAAAGCGAATCTCGCCGAGGACGTGATGTGGGAGTCCGCGGCGTCGAACGCGGACGGTGCGCGCCTGGTCCAGGAGGGTCGCTACGACGCGGCGTTCGCGGGCGAGTTCGCCGCGGAGCGCTACGGCCTGGTGCCACTGGTCACCGAGATCCATGACGCGGAGAACGCGCAGACGCGCTTCGTCCTCGTCGGCAAGCCGGCCCGCCCCGCCGCGCCCACCGGCGCGGACAAGACCTCCGTGGTCATCTGGCAGCGCGACGACCACCCGGGCGCGCTGCTCGAACTGCTCCAGGAGTTCGCGGTGCGCGGGGTCAACCTGATGCTGCTGCAGTCCCGGCCGACCGGTGAGGGCATCGGGAACTACTGCTTCGCCATCGACGCGGAGGGCCATATCTCGGACCGCCGCGTGGGCGAGGCGCTGATGGGGCTCAAGCGGGTCTGCCCGCAGGTGCGCTTCCTGGGCTCGTATCCGAGGGCCGGGGTCACCGTGGCGGACGTCCGCACTCCGCGGACGGGAACGTCCGACAGCGACTTCATGGCGGCGTCCGACTGGCTCGCGCGCTGCCAGGACGGCCGTTTCTGACGCCTTTGCGTTCCAGTCGGCGGCGCCTTCGGAGATACGGATTCCGGCGCCTTCGGGCATACGGGTGACGGGTTTCCGGCGTCTTCGAGCGCCGGATTTCGACGTCCTCAGAACCAGTCCTACCTGCAGATTTTCGCCATCCACAGAAGTTATCCACAGGTGCGCTTCTCGACCTGGGGACAAGTCGACACCATCTCACTACATGGTCGACAAATCGCCCTACAGCCCACAACTCCGTCCACAGGCGCGCACGTCACCCCTCGTCCACTCTTTTCCTTTGATCAACTCTATAGAGCGATCCATTTCCACTCGAAAGTGCGTGTGAGATGGGTTTGGATCGGGAATCCTTCGCCGCTCATGCGGCTTTCGGAACGATCTCTTCCGGCATCCACAGATCTTTCGCACAGCCTGTGGATAACTTTCCGGGGGGCCGCATTCCTGTGGACAACCCCGCCGCCAAGTCCCGCCCCACGCAAGGGGATTTGGTCAAGCGGCCGTGCCGCGTCTGCCCCATTTCGGGGAATGGGGCCCCTTTCATTGACCGGCGCCCACAGTGCCCGACCGGCCCCGAGAAGATCCATTTCGGCCACGAGCTTCGCCGCACACCGACCGCGCATTGCCGAATTCATATCCGGCAAACCGGGCATAAGGTAACGCACGGGATATCGGTTCGTGCGGTGGAACCGTGCACCGGTAGCCTTGAGGGGTGATTGACCTTCGCCTGCTTCGTGAGGACCCCGACCGTGTTCGCGCCTCCCAGCGCGCCCGTGGAGAGGACGTCGCACTCGTCGACGCCCTGCTCTCCGCCGACGAGCGGCGCAGGTCGTCCGGGCTCCGCTTCGACGAGCTCCGTTCCGAGCAGAAGTCGCTCGGCAAGCTGATCCCCAAAGCCTCCGCCGACGAGAAGCAGGAGCTCCTGAAGAAGGCCGGCGAGCTCTCCGCCGCCGTCAAGAGCGCCGAGGCCGAGCAGCGCGAGGCCGACGAGGAGACCCAGCGCCTCGCCCTCCTGCTGGGCAACATCGTGCACACGGACGTCCCGGTCGGCGGCGAGGAGGACTTCGTCGTCCTCGAGACGCACGGCACGATCCGTGACTTCGGCGCCGAGGGCTTCGAGCCCAAGGACCACTTGGAGCTCGGCGAGGCGCTCGGCGCCATCGACGTCGAGCGCGGCGCCAAGGTGTCGGGCTCGCGCTTCTACTACCTGACGGGCGTCGGCGCGCTCCTCGAACTCGCCCTGGTGAACGCGGCGATCGCGCAGGCCACCGAGGCCGGCTTCATCCCGATGCTGACGCCGGCGCTGGTGCGCCCGCGCGCCATGGAGGGCACGGGCTTCCTCGGCCAGGCCGCGGAGAACGTGTACCACCTGGAGAAGGACGACTACTACCTGGTCGGCACCTCCGAGGTCGCGCTCGCCGGGTACCACATGGACGAGATCCTCGACGCGGACAAGCTGCCGCTGCGCTACGCTGGCTTCTCGCCCTGCTTCCGCCGCGAGGCCGGTACGTACGGCAAGGACACCCGGGGCATCTTCCGCGTGCACCAGTTCGACAAGGTCGAGATGTTCTCGTACGTCGCTCCCGAGGACGCCGAGGCCGAGCACAAGCGGCTTCTGGAGTGGGAGAAGCAGTGGCTGACCGGCCTCGAACTGCCCTTCCAGGTCATCGACGTGGCGACGGGCGACCTCGGCTCCTCGGCCTCGCGCAAGTTCGACTGCGAGGCGTGGATCCCGACGCAGGGCAAGTACCGCGAGCTGACCTCGGCGTCGAACTGTGACGGCTTCCAGGCCCGCCGCCTGTCCATCCGGATGCGCGACGGCAAGAAGGTCCAGCCGCTGGCGACGCTGAACGGCACGCTGTGCGCCGTGCCGCGCACCATCGTGGCCATCCTGGAGAATCACCAGCAGGCCGACGGCTCCGTGAGGGTGCCCGAGGTGCTGCGTCCGTACTTGGGGGGCCGAAAGATCCTGGAGCCGATCAACAAGTGAGCCACCCTGCTCCGCTGGATCACCCGTTCCCGTACAAACTCGTCGCGACCGATCTCGACGGGACGCTTCTGCGGCCCGACGACACGGTCTCCGAGCGGACGCGTGAGGCGCTCACCGCGGTCACCGCGGCGGGCGCCGCCCACATCATCGTGACCGGGCGGGCCGTGCCCTGGACCCGGCACATCCTCGACGACCTCGGCTACGAGGGCCTCGCGGTGTGCGGGCAGGGCGCGCAGGTCTATCACGCCGGCGAGCACCGGCTACTGACATCGGTGACCCTCGACCGGCAGCTGGCCGGTCTCGCGCTCTCCAAGATCGAGGCGGAGGCCGGGCCGCTGGCTCTGGCCGCGAGCCGTGACGGCCTCGAGGGCGAGGTCGTCGTGGGGCCCGGCTATCAGGTGCAGGAGGGCCCCCTGCCGGTCGTCCCGTTCACGGATGTCACCGAGCTGTGGGCGGCGCCGCTGAACAAGGTGTACGTGCAGCACCCGGGCATGACCGACGACGAGCTGGCCGCCGTGGCGATGGCCGTGGCCGGTGATCTGGTGGGCGTCACGATGGCGGGCGAGGGCGTCGTCGAGCTGCTGCCGCTCGGTCTCTCGAAGGCGACCGGTCTCTCGCTGGCCGCGCGCCGGCTGGGCGCGAAGGCGGCCGACACGATCGCTTTCGGCGACATGCCCAACGACATCCCGATGTTCGGCTGGGCGGCGCACGGCGTGGCGATGGCCAATGCCCACGCGGAGCTCAAGGCCGTCGCGGACGAGGTCACGACGTCGAACGCGGACGACGGCATCGCGGTGGTCCTGGAACGCCTGCTGGGCTGACGGCCCGCCGTCGCCGCGGCCGTCCGCGGGTGCCGTTCCCTTGGGGCGCGGCACTGAAAAGTCTGGGTGGGCGGCCCGCGCACCCGAAAGGTGCGCGCTCGAAGCGGCCGCCCCGGGCAGCCTCCCCGTGAGCCGGCTCATACGGAGTGAGTAACTACTCCGGAGCCTGCCGTGGGCTGCCCTGCCGGGAGCTCGACGGAATCTTGACCGACAACGTCTCGCTCCTCTCCCAGTAGGCGGGCGCCGTGCGCGGCGCGGTCACAGAACTACTGTGCCCCTACTGGGAGTTGGGCGCCACCGAATAAAACGTGACCAGGCGCGTGGCTGGGCGTGTCCGGCCCGAACGAGAGGCTCTAGCGCTTGCGCCACTTGCGGCGGCGGGCGCGGCTGAAGAACCAGCCCGCGGGCGGCTCGTCGGAGCGCCACGGCCGGGGCTCCGGGGACTCGTTCCGCCAGCGTGCGGCGAGCATGCGGGCCCGCGCGGACGGCTCCGTGGTCTCGGCGGACCGTATGAAGTCCTCGTCGAGGGCCACGCCCTCCCATGTCTCGTCCCGCTCACGCTCCGGCTCCGCCGTCATCTCCACTCCTCCTGGAACGGGTGACCTTTCTGGGACAGATCAGCTTCCTGGAAAACGGGTCGCCCTCCCGGAAAGCAGGTCACCCTCCCGACCAGTGTCCTGATGGGAGGGTGAAGCCGCTGTCAAGAGCCGTCACTCCTCGCCGGCGAGCTTCAGCGTGCGCAGCTTCTGGCCCGCGTACCAGGTGGCGAGCACGGTGACCCCGGCGAGCAGGACGGTGGCGAGAGGGAGGCCGACGTCCGAGGTGATGAGGTCACCGCCCGCCACCTTGTGGGCCACGGCGAGGGACCACTGCTGCACGCTGAGGGTGCGCGCACCGGCCACGAGGGACCCGAAGAGCGCTTCCCAGACCAGGGCGTAGACGAGGCCGAAGACCACCGCGTGGCGCGTGATCGTGCCGAGGAGCAGGAAGAGCGCGGCGTACGCGATGGAGGCGACGAGGGCCGCGATCGTGTAGGCGACGGCGATCTGCTGGCCGTTGCCGTTCAGGATCAGGCCCGCGATGAGGGTGGGGACCGCGGAGAACACCATGGTCACGGCGATGGCGACGATCAGCTTGGTGAAGATGATCGTCGGGCGCTTGATCGGCTTCGCCAGGAGGTAGACGACGGAGCCGTCGTCGATCTCGGGGCCGATCGCGCCCGTGCCGGCGATGACGCCGATGATCGGCACCATCGTGGCGAGCGCGAACCCGCCGAGCACGTCGGCGGCGATCTGGTCGTCCGCACCGGTGAGGCCGCGCACGAGCGCGGAGATGGCGATGAGCAGGACGGGCAGGGCACACAGGATGAGGGCCCGGCGGCGGCCGAGCAGGGCTCGGTAGGTGAGCCGGGCGACAGTGGGGTCGTACATCAGGGCCTCCTACGCCGCGACCAGATACGAGAACACGGACTCGAGGGACTCGTCGGACGGCGAGACCGTGAGCAGTCTGATGCCGTGGGCCTTGGCGACCTGGGGCAGCAGGGTGGTGAACCGGCCGAAGTCGACGGCCTGGACGCGCAACGCGCCCTCCTTGAGGTCGACTTCGATGCCCGCGGTGGACGGGTCCGCGATCAGCGCGGCCGCGAGGGCGCGGTCGTCGCTGGAGCGGATGAGGTAGCGGTGCGGACGGTCGGTCATCAGGCGGCGGATCTTGCGGAAGTCACCGCCGGCCGCGTGACGCCCGGCGACGATCACCTCGATGTGGGAGGCGAGCTGCTCGACCTCTTCGAGGATGTGCGACGAGAAGAGGACCGTGCGGCCCTCGGCGCCCATGCGGCGCAGGAGGTCCATGAGTTGCATGCGCTGGCGCGGGTCCATGCCGTTGAACGGCTCGTCGAGCAGCAGCACGGACGGCTCGTGGACGAGGGCAGACGCCATCTTCACGCGCTGGCGCATGCCCTTGGAGTACGTCGAGATCTTGCGGTCCTGCGCGTACTCCATCTCGACCGTGGCGAGCGCCTTCTGCGCCTCGTGCGTGCCGAGGCCCTGCAACTCGGCGTTGGCGACGACGAATTCGCGGCCAGTGAGGAAGTCGTACATCGCCTCGCGCTCGGGGACGATGCCGATGTGACGGTAGATCTGTTCGTTGCGCCAGATCGGCTCTCCGTCGAGGGTGACCGTTCCGTTCGACGGGGCGAGGAAGCCGCCCATCATGTTGATAAGGGTGGACTTTCCCGCGCCGTTCGGGCCGAGGAGGCCGGTGACGCCGGGGGCGATCGTCATCGTGATGTCGTTGACCGCCACCACGTTGCCGAACCAGCGCGATACGTGGTCGATGTTGATCGTGGTCACAGTCCGACCTTCCGGTAGCGGCGCATCAGGAGGCCGTAGCAGCCCGCGATGAGCCCGAGCACGACGAGCAGATAGACGACGCCCTGGCCGGTCGAAGGACCGTGTCCGCCGGGGAAGGCGGAGGTGGCACCGAGGAAGGCGGTCTGCAGGCCGTCGATGAGGGTGACCGGCGAGAAGAGGCCCAGCCATGTGATCGCGCCGCTGCTGTCCTGCGAGTCGGCGATGGCCTGGACGGTGGAGACCGCTCCGTAGGAGATGGTCAGGACGGCGATGACGGCGGCGATGCCGAAGCCGCGGCGAGGGGTGACCGCCGAGACGACGAGGCCGATACCGGCGAAGAGCAGCGAGAGCAGGGCCACGGAGACCAGTCCCTGGGCGAATCCCTTGGTCTGTTCGGCGAAGTCGAGCTTGGCGAGCAGCGCGCCTACGTAGAGCACGATCAGCGGGGCCGCCGTAAGGGCGAAGAGGGCGGAGGTCATGGCCGCGAACTTCGCCAGGACGTAGTCACCGCGCTCGATGGGGCGGGAGAAGTACAGGGGGACCGTCTTGAAACGCAGGTCTCGCGAGACGGACTGGGGTGCCTGGGAGGCGAGATAGAGCCCGATGACGGCCTGCAGGAGGATCGCGTAGCGCGTGTAGTCGACCGGCAGATCCTTCATCTTCGTGGTGACGGCCACCGCGACCATGATCAGCGCGGGGGTGCACATCACTACGAAGAGCAGCATCGGCAGCACTTTGGACTTGGCCGAGCGGCCGAGGCCATAGGCGCCGCGCAGGCTCTGGGAGAAGAGCGAGCGGCGGGCGTAGGCGCGGCCGAGGCGCGGGCCGTCGTAGTGGCGGTAGCCGATGTTGTGGATGCGGGTCTGCTCACCGGCGGGGGTGAGGGACTGCTCAACCGCCATGGGTGACCGCCTCCTTCCGCTCGTTGTCCGTCTCTGAGCGGAAGACTTCCGCGATGTGGTGCCTGCGCTGCTCCATCCGGATCAGCCCGAGGCCGAGCTCGGCGACGATGTCGCGCACGAGGTCGTAGGTGTCGTCACTCTGGGTGGTGATCAGCACCGTGTGTCCGGCGCCGGGGAGCTCCCCGCCGGTCGTGGTCTCGATGCCGCGCCGGACGAAGGCCTCGCGCAACGCGCGCGTGCCGTCCGGGTGTTCGTCGGAGTCGGTGACCTCGATCGCCAGGGTCGTCGTGGTCTGGGTGAAGTCCGTGGTGGAACTGGAGCGCAGGAGCTTTCCGCCGTCGACCACGACGACGTGGTCGCAGGTGCGCTCCAGCTCGCCCAGGAGGTGCGAGGTGACGAGGACAGAGATACCGAAGTCGGCGTGGACGCGACGGATCAGGTCGAGCATGTCGTCACGGCCGACCGGGTCGAGGCCGTTCGTCGGTTCGTCGAGGAAGACGAGCTGCGGGTCGTGGACAAGAGCCTGCGCGAGCTTCACGCGCTGCTTCATGCCCGTGGAGTAGCCGCCGATGGGGCGGTAGCGCTCTTCGTAGAGGCCGACGTGGCGGAGGGTGTCGGCGGTGCGCTCGCGGGCCGCGGTGGGCGGCAGGCCCGACATGCGCGCCATGTGGACGACGAACTCGGTGGCCGAGACGTCGGGCGGCAGGCAGTCGTGTTCCGCCATGTAGCCGACGCGTTCGCGGATGGCGGCGCCTTCGGTGGCCACGTCGAGGCCGAGCACGGCGGCGCGGCCCTCCGTGGCGGGGGACAGACCCAGAAGGATCTTGATCAGAGTGGACTTGCCGGCTCCATTGGCTCCGACGAGTCCCGTCACACCGGGCCCGATGTCCATGGAGAGCCGGTCAAGCGCGGTCACCCGGGGGAACCGCTTGCTCAGGCTTTCGGTCGCGATCACAGTCACACCTCGAAGGTAGTGGCGCAGACCACACCGGTCGTCAGACCAGGGGGTTGTCCCTGTCTCAGACTCGAGTACTACGGGTCCCTAGGGGTTCCTCCCTGAGTCGCCCTCCGTGAGCTCCCGGAGTTTTCCACAGGCTCCCGTGCACACCCCTTGACGCAGCCGCCAACCATTGTCACATTCATCAGTGTCAAGTTACGAGCGCGTACGGCAACGGACCGGACACGGACGGACGGTGGCATGACCCCAGCAGTGGTACGTGAACTCTCCGCGGAGCTGCGGGGGTTCAGAGAAGTCCAGTCCCTCGCGTACGAGTGCGCGGAGGCCGTCGCGGCGCAGCTCAAGCCGGGCGTGACGGAGCGCGAGGCCGCCCGGATGCAGCGGGAGTGGCTGCGGGAGCGCGGTGTGCGCGACTGGTTCCATCTGCCGTTCGCCTGGTTCGGCGACCGCACGGCGTTCGTCGACTTCCGGATCCCGCTCCAGTTCTTCCCGACGAACCGGAAGCTGGAGGCGGGGATGCCGTTCATCCTCGACATGGCCCCGGTCTACAAGGGCTGTACGGCGGACATCGGCTATTCGGGCTCGCTCGGCCTCAATCCCGTGCAGGACAAGCTGCTCGCCGACCTCGAGGCACACCGCGAGTTGATCGTCCGCGAGGTCCGCGAGCGCCGTTCCCTGCGGGAGATCTACGAGGACGTGGACCGGCTCATGGTCCGCCAGGGCTACGCGAACCGGCATCGCGCGTACCCGTTCGGTGTGATCGCGCACAAGGTGGACCGGGTCAAGGAGCGCCGGATGTCCCCGACGCTGTTCGGCTTCGGCACGCAGTCCCTGAAGGGGCTCGCGAGCGACGCGATCCATGGGCACCGGGACGGCTGGTCCCCGCTGTGGTCGCCGTACAAGTTCTCCGACCATCCGCCGCAGCCGGGCCTGTGGGCGGTGGAGCCGCACCTCGGCTTCCGGGGTACGGGCGCGAAGTTCGAGGAGATCCTGGTCGTCACCGACTCCACGGACCCCGAACAGAGCGCGTTCTGGCTGGACGACGATCTGCCGCACGTGCGGCGCTGGGCGGAGGGCATCTGATGACGGGACTCAAGGGGCTGGCCGGAGCGCGGGAGCGCTGGGTCAGCACGGGCGGTATCGAGCTGTGCGTGGCCGAGCTGGGCGACCCGGACCGGCCCACGGTGCTGCTCGTGCACGGGTACCCGGACTCCAAGGAGGTGTGGTCGGAGGTCGCCGAGCGGCTCGCGGACCGCTTCCATGTGGTCCTGTACGACGTGCGGGGCCACGGCAGGTCGACGGCGCCGACGCCGCTGCGCGGCGGGTTCACGCTGGAGAAGCTGACGGACGACTTCCTCGCGGTCGCCGACGCGGTCAGCCCGGACAAGCCGGTCCATCTGGTCGGCCACGACTGGGGTTCGGTGCAGTCATGGGAGTTCGCCACGGTCAAGCACACCGAGGGCAGGATCGCGTCCTTCACCTCGATGTCGGGCCCGTCGCTCGACCACTTCGGGCACTGGATCAAGAAGCGGATGGCGCGACCGACGCCCCGTAGGGTGGGCCAGCTCCTCGGCCAAGGCGCCAAGTCCTGGTACGTGTACATGCTGCACACGCCCGTACTGCCCGAGCTCGCCTGGCGCGGTCCGCTCGGCAAGCGCTGGCCGAAGATCCTCGAACGCATGGAGAAGGTGCCGGCGGGCGACTACCCGACGCCGTCCCTGCCCTCGGATGCGGCCCACGGCGCCTGGCTCTACCGGGACAACGTACGGGCGCGGCTGAGCAGGCCCCGCAAGGACGCTTACGCGCACGCGCCGGTGCAGCTCGTCCTACCCCTGGGCGACATCTTCCTGTCCGAACGGCTCTATGACGAACTGGAGCTGTGGGCACCGGGGTTGGTCCGCCGCACGCTGCCGGCCAAGCACTGGGTGCCGCGCACCCGGCCGGATCAACTGTCCGCGTGGATCAGCGAGTTCGTCCTGGCGAACGAGGAGCGGGAGGCGGGCCTGCCCGCACGGCGCACGAAGGCGACGGGCAAGCACGCCGAGCGCTTCGGAGGCCAGCTGGTGCTGGTCACGGGCGCGGGCAGCGGGATCGGGCGGGCCACGGCCTTCGCGTTCGCCGAGGCCGGCGCGCGCGTGGTGGCCGTCGACCGGGACACGGAGAGCGCGGCCCGCACCGCCGAGATGGCCCAGCTCATAGGCGCCCCCCAGGCGTGGGCCGAGACCGTCGACGTCGCCGACGAGCAGGCCATGGAGAAGCTCGCCGAGAAGGTCGCCGCCGAATACGGCATCGTCGATGTGCTGGTGAACAATGCGGGCATAGGCCTGTCCGGGTCCTTCTTCGACACCACGCCGGAGGACTGGAAGAAGGTCCTCGACGTCAATCTGTGGGGCGTCATCCACGGCTGCCGCCTCTTCGGCAAGCAGATGGCCGAGCGAGGACAGGGCGGCCACATCGTGAACACGGCGTCCGCCGCGGCGTTCCAGCCCTCCAAGGCTCTGCCCGCCTACAGCACGTCCAAGGCCGCCGTCCTCATGCTCAGCGAGTGCCTGCGCGCCGAGCTGGCGGGCCAGGGAATCGGCGTCTCCGCGATCTGCCCCGGCCTGGTGAACACGAACATCACGGCGACGGCCCGGTTCGCCGGGGTCGACGCCGAGGAGGAGAAGCGCCGCCAGAAGAAGTCCTCGCGCCTGTACGGCCTGCGGAACTACCCGCCGGAGAAGGTCGCCGACGCGATCCTGTCCGCCGTCGTGCGCAATCAGGCCGTCGTCCCCGTCACGCCGGAAGCCCGCGGCGCCCACCTCATGTCCCGCTTCACGCCCAAGATCCTGCGCGCCGTCGCACGATTGGAGCCGCCGTTGTGAGCACCGAGGAGAGCGCCGGGCCCACCGGCCACAGCGAGCCCACCGGGCACACCGAGCACACCGGGCACTACGCGATCACCCCGCGCCGGGTCTCCTTCGACTGGGAGACGACGCCGCTGCACTGGATACCGGGCGAGCCCACGGCGACGCACGTCATCAATGTGCTGCACCTGCTGCTCCCGGCGGGGGAGCGGTGGTTCGTGAAGGTGTTCAAGGAGGGCCTGCCGCTCGTCGACGATCCCGAACTGCTCGGGGACGTCAAGGGGTTCATGGGTCAGGAGGCCACGCACAGCGTGCAGCACGCGTACGTCCTCGACCATCTGGCAGCCCAGCGGCTCGACACCGCGGACTTCACGAAGTACGTCGACTTCCTCTTCGAGAAGCTTCTCGGCGAGCGGCCGCCGCCGGGTGCCCCGGTCTCCACCCAGGAGTGGCTGCGCTTCCGGCTCTCCGTCGTCGCTGCGATCGAGCAGTTCACCGCGGTCCTGGGGAACTGGGTGCTGCACGCCGAAGGGCTCGACGCGGCGGACACTGACGAGGTCATGCTCGACCTGCTGCGCTGGCACGGCGCGGAGGAGGTCGAGCACCGCGCGGTCGCCTTCGACATGTACCAGCACTGCGGCGGCGAGGGCCTGCCCCGCTACGCCCGCCGGCTCGCGGGCATGGCCGTCACCGCTCCCGTGATGCTCTACCTGTGGGCCTGGGGCGCGGCGTACCTCATACGTCACGACCCGCAGCTCGCGGGACGCCTGCGCTACTCGCTGGCCGAGCACAACAGGGCGGTGCGCAAGGGGCTGCTGCCCAGCTGGCGGGAGCTGGGTGCGGCGATACCCCGCTATCTGCGGCGGTCGTACCATCCCTCGCAGGAGGGGTCGCTGCGCAAGGCCGTCGAGTATCTGGCGCAGTCGCCCGCGGCCAGGACGGCGGCGGGCGCGATCGGTCGGACCGCTCTGTCCTAGGGTCTTTCGTTCGGTCCGGCCGCACGCGGTCGACGTCCGGAACACGGGGCGCGCCGCCCACACAGCACGGCAGAGGGATGTGAAGCGTGACGGAGCAGGCTGTGGCCGAGTACCGGATCGAGGACCTGGCGCACCGCAGCGGCGCCACGGTCCGCACCATCCGCGCCTACCAGGACCGCGGGCTGCTCCCCCGCCCCGAGCGGCGCGGCAGGGCCAATGTGTACGGGGACACGCATCTGGCCCGGCTGCGGCAGATCGCCGACCTCCTCGACCGCGGGTACACCCTGGCCTCGATCAAGGAACTGCTCGAGGCGTGGGACGCGGGGCGCGGCCTCGGGGGTGTGCTCGGCCTGGTCGCGGAGGTCGACGGGCCGTGGACCGACGAGAAGGCCGACCGGATCTCGCGCGCCGATCTCGCGGCACGGTTCGGGGGCAGCGAGGACGAGGCGGCCATCGCCGACGCGGTGGCGCTCGGGATCCTGGAACAGATCCCCGGACACGACGACGAGTTCCTGGTCCCGAGTCCTCAAGAGCTGGCCGTGGCCGCCGAGTTGCATGCGTCCGGCGTCCCGTTGCCCGCGATCTCCGGTCATCTGAGGGAGTTGAGGGGTCAGATCGAGCACATCGCCACGCGTTTCCTGGAGTTCACGACCGAGCATGTCTTCGCGCGCTACCTCGGCCCGTTGCCCCCGACGGACGCCGAGGCGGCCGAGGCGGCCTCGCTCGTTCGCAGACTCCGGCCGCTCGCGCAGCAGTCGGTCGACGCCGAACTGGCGCGTGCGATGAAGCTGTTCGCCACTCGGCACCTCCACCGGCACCTGTCTGAGGGCCCGGTCACCTCGCCCGTGGAGGAGGCCCATTCGGTGGCTCTCCCCGGTGCCACGATCCGCGCCGTACAGAACCTCGTTGGTGCTGAGAGGGTCCCCGAGTTCATCGCCGCTGCGACCGAACGGGAAGTACAAGCAAGAACATTGGATACTCTGACCTCAAACCACCGCAATGCACCCCCAGTTGACTAAATGCCGCCAATCGCTTGACGGTTGTCCACAGAATCGCCAAATCTCCTGTGGATAACCGGACTTGGCTGTGGATCAAACCTGCGAACAGAAAAATCACGTGCACAAGGAGTGAGACGCCCGCCACTCTGACGGGATGGATGAAAGACGCACCGTCAAGGTGTCGAAGTACCTCTCGAAGCATCTGCGGCATCAGCCGGAGCGGATCGGACTGACCCTCGACGAGGGCGGCTGGGTCGAGATCGGCACGCTGCTCGCCGCGGCCGCCGCCCACGGCTTCCGCATCACGCGGGACGAGCTAGACCACGTCGTCGCCGCCAATGACAAGCGGCGCTTCGCGATCGAGGGCTCCCGGATCCGCGCCAGCCAGGGCCACACCGTGGACGTAGACCTCGGACTGCCCCCGGCGACCCCGCCCGCGTACCTCTACCACGGCACTGTCGCCTCGGCCCTGGACGCCATCCGCGCCGAGGGGCTGCGGCCCATGAGCCGGCACGACGTCCACCTCTCGCCCGACCGCGAGACCGCCACCCGCGTCGGCGCCCGCCGCGGCCGCCCCGTCGTGCTGTCCGTCGACGCGGGAGCGATGCACCGGGACGGCCACACATTCCGCGTCAGCGCCAACGGCGTCTGGCTCACGGAGGCCGTCCCGCCTCGCTACCTGCGGTTTCCTGGCTGAGACCGACCGGACCCGCGAGACGCGGAGCCCCACGCGCCCTCACCCCCGGCCCGCGCCCGGCGCACGCCGCTTAGGCTCTGAGGCATGAACGATCAGCCCCGTCAGCCCACGCCCGCCCTGCGTCTGAGCACCGTGATCCTGCCCTACCGCCGCTGGCAGGAGGGCAGCCGAGCCGCGTGGCAGCGCGCCGAGGAGCTGGGCTTCCACACCGCGTACACCTACGACCACCTGGCCTGGCGGACCTTCCGCGACGGGCCGTGGTTCGGCGCCGTGCCGACCCTGACCGCCGCCGCGTCCGTCACGGAGCGGATGCGCCTCGGCACGCTCGTCACCTCGCCGAACTTCCGGCACCCGGTCACGCTGGCCAAGGAACTGATCTCCCTCGACGACATCTCCGGTGGCCGGATCACCCTCGGCATCGGCGCGGGCGGCAACGGCTTCGACGCGACGACGCTCCTGAAGGCCGGCGAGGAGCCATGGTCCCCGCGCGAACGGGCCGACCACTTCGCCGAGTTCGTGCCGCTGCTCGACCGGCTGCTGAGCGAGGACTCGGTGACGTACGACGGTGAGTTCTACTCGGCCCAGGAGGCGCGGAACATCCCAGGTTGCGTGCAGCGGCCCCGGCTGCCCTTCGCGGTGGCCGCGACGGGACCGCGCGGACTGAAGCTGGCCGCCCGGCACGGGCAGGCGTGGGTGACGACAGGCGACCCGAAGCTGTTCGAGACGGGCACGCCCGAGGAGTCGATTCAAGCCATTCGCGGACAGGCGGCCAAGCTCGCCGACGCCTGCGCCGAGATCGGCCGGGACGCCGCCGAACTCGACAAGGTCCTCCTCACCGGGTTCACCCCGGACCGCAGCCGTCCGCTGGAGTCCGTGGACGCCTTCGTCGACTTCGCCGGCAAGCACGCCGCCCTGGGCATCACCGAGATCGTGATCCACTGGCCCATCCCCGACTCGGAGTTCGCCGCCGACCAGAAGGTCTTCGAAAGCATCGCCACGGAGGCCCTCGCCCAGCTCGGCTGAGGGACCACAGCGACGCGGCACAAGCGTTGGGGCGCCTGCGCGAGGACCGTACTCATCTGCGCGCCCCACCGCACGCCCGTGCGCGCATATGCGGGACAATAGTGCGGTGACCTCACCGACTCCTCGGCCCTGGACCCCGGCCGCCAACGCCCCCGCGCCCCGGCTCGTCGCCACGGACCTGGACGGCACGCTGTTGCGCGACGACAAGTCCGTCTCGCCGCGGACGGTCGCCGCGCTCGCCGCCGCCGAACGGGCGGGCATCGAGGTCTTCTTCGTGACCGGCAGGCCGGCCCGCTGGATGGACGTCGTCAGCGACCACGTGCATGGCCACGGCCTGGCGATCTGCGGGAACGGCGCGGCCGTGGTGGACCTGCACGGCGGCCCCGGCCGCCACCGGTTCGTAAAGGTCAGGGACCTCGCGCCCGAGATCGCCCTCGACGTCGTACACATCCTGCGCGCCGCCGCGCCGGGCACGGCCTTCGCGGTCGAACGGACCGGCGGCCTCCACCACGAGCCGACGTACCCGCCGCTGCACCTGGACGCGGGGGAGAGCGTCGCCGCCGCCGAGAAGCTCCTCGCCGACGGCTCGCCCTGCGCCGACCAGCCCGTCCTCAAGCTGCTCGCGTACCACGCGGACCTCGCCCCCGACGAGTTCCTCGCCCTGGCCCGCGAGGCCGTCGGCGACCGCGCGGCGATCACCCGCTCCAGCCCCAGCGCGCTCCTTGAGATCAGCGGCCCCGGCGTCTCCAAGGCCAGCACCCTCGCCCTGTGCTGCGCCGAGCGCGGCATCACAGCGGCCGAGGTCGTCGCCTTCGGGGACATGCCCAACGACGTGGAGATGCTCACCTGGGCGGGCACCTCGTTCGCCATGGGCAACGCGCACCCGGAGGTGCTCGCCGCCGCGTCGGGCCACACGGTGCCCAACAACGAGGACGGCGTGGCCGCGGTCATCGAGCAGATCCTGGCGGCGCGTCGGCCCTCCGGGGACGGCGCATCGGGCGACTCCTAGAAGCACTGGAAGAAACGGTCCCCCGCACGTGGGCCCGCCCCGCGCACAGCCCCCGTGCCCCCCTGGAGCGGCACCCCGTGCTGCCCGAGCCAGGGGGCACGGGGCGATCCCCGACCCGACGTACGGCGTGAGGCGGACCTCGGAGGGCAGGTGCGGCCCTGTCGAGTTGCCGCTCGTCCCCGACTGTCCGATCCACTGCCCCGTACGCACCCGCTCCCCGCTTCTGCGCCTTGTCCGCCTGGGCCTGCGCCTGGCGCTGCCCTCCTCGTAGCGCTGCGACGCCGCGGACGCCTCCTCGTGGAGCGCACCACCTCGGCACTGGTCCCGGCCCCTCGGCGCCATCGGCCCCTTCGGACACCTCGGACCCTTGGGACGCCTGCGTGCGGGCCCCGGCGAACGCGATCAGCGCGCAGCAGCAGAACCGGTACGGCAAGAGGACGACTACGGCGTCGGCGCATGTCTCGGATCGTGCCCGGGGCGTACGGGGGCGGCCTGTTGAACTCGTACGCCTGGGGAAGCGGGTGCCCCGTACGGCTCAGACCGTACGCCCGAACAAGGCCCGGCTCAGCGCTTCGTCGTGCCTTCAGTGAGGCGCCTGCCAGATCACCGTCGTGCCGCCCCCGTCCTCGCCGATGCCCGGCCCGTACCAGCTGTCGCCGCCCAGGGAGTCGGCCCGCCGCTTGAGGTTCTTGAGGCCGCTGCGCCGGCCGCCCTCCGGGATGCCGACGCCGTCGTCGGCGACCGTCAGCCGGACGCCGGGCTGCCCGTCGGGGAGCGTGACGTTCGCGTCGACGACCACGTCGATACGGGCGGCCTCCGCGTGCCGGAACGCGTTGGACAGCGCCTCTCGCAGGGCGGCGATGAGGTTCTTGCCGGTGAGTTCGCCGACTACGGTGTCGACGGCGCCGGCAAAGTGGTGCGTGGGTTTGAAGCCGAGCGGCACGGCCGCCATGTTGATCTCGCGCAGGACCCGTGTGCGCAGGCCCGACGGCGCCTCGGCGGGCTCCTGCTGGAGCGCGAAGATCGCCGTGCGGATCTCCTGGATGGTGACGTCCAGCTCGTCGACGGCCCTGCCGACACCGACCTGCACCTCGGGCACGACGGACCCGCGCTGAGCGCTCTCCAGCATCATCCCCGTGGCGAACAGGCGCTGGATGACGAGGTCGTGGAGATCGCGGGCGATCCGGTCGCGGTCCTCGTACACCGCGAGCCGCTCCCGGTCGCGCTGCGCCTCCGCCATCATCAGCGCGAGCGCGGCCTGCGACGCGAACTGGGTGGCGAGGGTGCGCTCCGCGTCGCTGAAGGGCCGGGCGCCACGCGCGCGTGGCGTGACGAGGGTGCCGAGGACGCGGCCGTCGCTCTGGAGGGGCAGCATCATGGCCGGTCCGTATTCGTGCGCGAGATCGGTCAGTATGCGCGGGTCGGTGGACGCGTCGTCGATGAACACGGCAGCGCCGCCCAGGAGTTGGGTGACGATCTCGCTCTCGGCCGGGATGATCACGCCGAGGGCCTGCGACGGCTCGTCCGACGAGACGGCGACGATCTCCATGCCGCCCTCCTCGGCCGGCAGGAGGACGATGCCGGCCGACGAGCCCGACAGGTGTCTGGCCTGTTCGGCGACGACCTGGAGGGCATCCTCGGCGTCGCTGCCCGACAGCAGGGCGGTCGTGACGGCCACGGACCCGTCGATCCACCGCTCGCGCTGCCTGGCGGCCTCGTACAGGCGCGCGTTGCCGATGGCGATGCCGGCCTCCGTGGCGAGGACGCGGACCATGTTCAGGTCGTAGTCGTTGAACTCGACCCCGCCCTGCTTCTCCGTCAGATAGAGGTTGCCGAAGATCTCCCCCTGTACGCGGATGGGGACGCCCAGAAAGGTCCGCATCGGCGGGTGGTGGGCCGGAAAGCCGCAGGAGCGGGGGTCGTCGGCGAGGTTCGCGAGGCGTACCGGGTCCGGGTCGTTGATGAGCGCACCGAGGAGCCCGCGGTGGCCGTCGGGCAGCCGTCCGATGAGGTCCGCCGTGTCTACATCGACCCCGTGGAAGACGAAGTCCGAGAGAGCCTCGCCGTTCTCCGAGACGACGCCGATCGCCGCGTAACGGGCGTCGGCGAGCTCGGCGGCCGTCTCGCAGATGCGGTCGAGGGTGGATTGCAGCTCCGGACCGGTGCCTACGGACCGCATCGCTTCGAGCAGTTGCGGCACCCGCGCGGTCAGCTCGGCGGACAGCCCCTGGAGCCCGCGCGTCGCCTGCGTCGCCGCCTCCAGAGCGTCGGAGGAGTCCCGCTCGCCGTCGGACGGTGGGGTGGCGCCGGGCACCGGAGCAGCTGACATGCCTTGAGACTAGTTAGTCCCATTTGGAGAGGAAAGTCGGGACGAGTCCTGCCCGGCCACCCGGTCCGCTCGGCTACGCGCCCACCAGGAGTTCCGCCTCCCGCTCGCGTTCCCACAGCGCGCGCAACGGCCCATCGACCGCGACCAGATCCTCGTACCTGCCGCGCTGCACGACCCTTCCCGCGTCGAGGACGATGACCTCGTCCACGGCGTCGAGGCCGGCCATCCGGTGCGTGATCAGCAGCGTTGTCCGGCCCTCGGTCGCGGACAGGAGGTCCGCCGTCAGCGCGTCCGCCGTCGGCAGGTCGAGGTGCTCGGCGGGCTCGTCGAGCACGAGGACGGGGAAGTCGGCGAGGAGGGCGCGGGCCAGGGCGAGCCGTTGCCGCTGGCCTCCGGACAGGCGCGCGCCGTGTTCGCCGACGAGGGTGCCGAGCCCGTCGGGCAGCGAATCGGCCCACTCCAGGAGGCGCGCGGCAGCCAGGACTTCGCGCAGTGCGTCGTCGGTGGCGTCCTTCTTCGCGAGGAGCAGGTTCTCGCGCACCGAGCTGTCGAAGAGGTGCGCGTCCTGCGCGCACAGCCCGACGAGCCGCCGCACCGCATCCCCTTCGAGCCCGTACGCGTCCTGCCCGGCCAGGGTGTACGACCCCTCACCCGCGTCCAGGAACCGCAGCAGGATCTGCGCGAGCGTCGTCTTGCCGGACCCGGACGGGCCGACGACGGCGACCCTGCGGCCCCGCTCCAGCGTGAGGTCGACCCCGTGGAGCGCGTCCCGGCCCTGCCCGTCGTGGCGCGCGGCGAGACCGCGCACGACCAGAGGGAAGGGATCCTGCGGCGCCTGCGCGGGCGCCTCCGGCTCCCGTACGGGGACCGTCGCGTCCAGGACCTCGTGAACGCGTTCGGCGCTCTTCTTGACCCGCTGGCGGTACTGCACGGCGAGCGGCAGGCCCATGACGGCCTCGAACGCGGCCAGCGGCGTCAGGACGACGACCGCGAGCTGGACCCCGTCGAGGCGGCCCTCGCGCACGCCCTGCACCCCGGCGAGGGCCGCACCGGCCACAGTGAGGCCGGTGATCAGCGCGGTCAGTCCGTCGCCCAGCGCGGTGGCGGTGGCGGCGCGGGACGCGATCCGCGTCAGCACGGAGTCGGCGGCCTTCGCCTGCGCGGTCCGCGCGGACAGCGCTCCGGAGACGGTCAGTTCGGCGGTGCCGGTGAGGAGTTCGGCCACGCGGGTGGCCAGCGTCCCGCGCGCGGGGGCCAGCCTGCGCTCGGCGCGGCGGGCGACGGCTCCGGAGAGCAGCGGTACGCCGACCCCCGCGAGCAGCAGGCCCGCGGCGAGCACGGCACCGGCGGAGGGCAGCATCCAGACGGTGAACGCGACGGAGGCGGCACCGACCACCGCGGCGGCCGACGCGGGCAGCAGCCAGCGCAGCCAGTAGTCCTGGAGGGCGTCCACATCGGCGACGAGCCGGGAGAGCAGATCGCCGCGGCGCGTCGCGCGCAGGCCCGCGGGGGCGAGCCGCTCAAGGCGCCGGTAGACGGCGACCCTGGTGTCGGCCAGCATCCGCAGCACGGCGTCGTGCGACACGACCCGCTCGGCGTACCGGAAGCAGGCGCGGCCGATCCCGAAGGCGCGTGTCGCCGTGACGGCGACCATCAGGTACATCACGGGCGGCTGTTGCGAGGCCCGCGAGATGAGCCACCCGGAGGTCGCCATGAGCCCGACGGCGCTGCCGAGGGCGAGCGCTCCGAGCAGCAGCGCGAGGGCAAGGCGCCCCCGCCGCGCCCGCGCGGCACGCCGCACGCGCGCGAGCACACTGCCCCGGCTCTCTCCGGAGTGATCGGATACGTGACGGTCCTCTGCGTGGACGGGCACGTCGGCCGCCTCGGCCGACGGCACGGGTCGTACCGCAGGCTCCCCCGCCACCGCAGGGGAACGCGGTACGTCGAGACGCACCACCCGGTCGGCGACGGCCAGCAGCGCGGGACGGTGCACCACCAGAAGGACGGTCCGGCCGGCGGCAAGCCTGCGGACCGCCTCGACGATCCCCGCCTCGGTCTCGCCGTCGAGGGCGGCCGTCGGCTCGTCAAGCAGCACCACGGGCCGGTCGGCGAGGAACGCCCGTGCCAGGGCGAGGCGTTGCCGCTGCCCGGCGGAGAGCCCGGCCCCGTCCTCGCCGAGGAGGGTGTCCGCACCGTCGGGCAGCGCACGGACGAAGTCCTGGGCCCCCGCCTCGCGCAGCGCCTCCTCGACCTCCGCGGACGACGCGTCGGGCCGCGCAAGCCTCACGTTGTCCGCGACCGACCCGGCGTACAGCTGTGGCCGCTGCGGCACCCAGGCCACGCGCGCGTGCCACGCCTCCCGGTCGAGACCGGCCAGATCGGCGCCCCCGACGAGGACCCGCCCCGCGTCGGGACGGACGAATCCGAGCGCCGCGCTCAGCAGCGTCGACTTGCCCACGCCGCTCGGGCCGACGAACGCCACCGTCTCCCCGGGCGCGACCTCGAAGTCGGCCTCCGAGACGGCGTCCGTGGACCGGCCGGGATAGCGGACGGTCACTCCGTCGAAGGCGACACCGGTGGCCGCGGGCACCGCTCCGGCGCCGGACGGCGGCACCGGGGTCTCCAGGATGGCGAAGATCTCCTCCGCGGCGGCGAGCCCCTCGGCCGCCGCGTGGTACTGCGCGCCGACCTGACGCAGTGGCAGATAGGCCTCGGGCGCGAGGACGAGGATGACCAGTCCCACGTAGAGGTCCATGTCGCCGTGCACGGGCCGCATGCCGATGGTCACGGCCACCAGGGCGACCGACAGTGTCGAGAGCAGTTCGAGGGCGAACGACGACAGGAAAGCGATGCGCAAGGTCCGCATCGTCGCCTGCCGGTACTCGCCGGTGATCCGGCGGATCGACTCGGCCTGCGCTTTGGCCCGGCCGAACACCTTCAGCGTCGGAAGTCCGGCGACCACGTCCAGGAAGTGCCCCGAAAGCCGGGACAGGAGCCTCCACTGACGGTCCATGTGGGACTGGGTGGCCCAGCCGATGAGGATCATGAAGACGGGGATCAGGGGCAGTGTGCAGACGATGATCGCCGCGGACACCCAGTCCTCGGTGACGATGCGCGCGAGCACCGCCACGGGCACCACCACCGCGAGGCCCAACTGCGGCAGATAGCGCGAGAAGTAGTCGTCGAGCGCGTCCACACCCCGCGTCGCGAGCGCCACCAGGGATCCGGTCCGCTGCCCGCTGAGCCACCCCGGACCCAGCTGGGAGGCGCGCTCCAGGAGCCGTCCGCGCAGCTCCGACTTGACCGCCGCGCTGGCCCGGTGAGCGGCCAGTTCGGTCAGCCAGGAGACAACACCGCGCCCGGCCGCCACCAGCGCAAGCAGCAGGAGCGGTGTGCGCAGGGCGAAGACGTCAAGACCGTGCTCGAAGGACCCCACCACCACCTCGGCGACGAGCATCGCCTGAGCGATGACCAGGCCCGCCCCGGCCACGCCGAGGACCACCACCGCGATCAGGAAGAGGCGAGTGGCCCTGGCGTACCGGAGCAGACGCTGGTCGATCGGTTTCACGTGAAACACACCCTCGTATCAGGGGCTCAGTGCGCGGCGTCGGCGATGTGCTGGGTGCCGATCCGCTTGCGGAACACCCAGTACGTCCACGACTGGTAGAGCAGCACGATGGGCGTCGCCACCGCCGCGCACCAGGTCATGATCTTCAGGGTGTAGGGGCTCGACGAGGCATTGGTGACCGTGAGGCTCCAGTCCGGGTCGAGCGACGAGGGCATGACGTTCGGGAACAGCGTCAGGAAGAGCATCGCGACGGCTGCCACGATCGTGATGCCGGACAGCGCGAACGACCAGCCCTCACGCCCCGCCTTGATGGCGATGATGGCCCCTACGAGCGCGACCACCGTGACGATCATCGCGATCAGCGACGAGCCGTCGCCCTTGTCGGCCTGGGTCCAGATCAGGAAGGCGAGCGCGAGGGCCGCGGCGACGGGACCGAGCCCCAGCGCCGTCTTCCGCGCCCGCACCCGGATGTCGCCCACCGTCTTGAGCGAGGCGAACACCGCGCCGTGGAAGGTGAACAGCGTCAGCGTCACCAGACCACCGAGGAGCGCATACGGGTTGAGCAGGTCCCAGAAGCTGCCCACGAACTCCTTGTGCACGTCGATCTTCACGCCGCGCACGATGTTCCCGAAGGCCACGCCCCACAGAACCGCCGGTATCAGCGAGGTCCAGAAGATCGCGTGCTCCCAGTTGGTCTGCCACTTCTCGTCGGGCCGCTTCGCCCGGTACTCGAAAGCGACACCGCGCACGATCAGGCAGACCAGGATCATCAGGAGCGGCAGGTAGAAGCCCGAGAAGAGCGTCGCGTACCACTCGGGGAAGGCGGCGAAGGTCGCGCCGCCGGCCGTGAGCAGCCACACCTCGTTGCCGTCCCAGACGGGTCCGATGGTGTTGATCAGGACGCGCCGCTCGGTGCGGCCGCGGGCGAGCACCTTGGTCAGGACCCCGATCCCGAAGTCGAATCCCTCCAGGAAGAAGTAGCCGATCCACAGGACCGCGATGAGTACGAACCAGACGTCGTGAAGTTCCATGCCTCAGCAGCTCCTCAGTCTCAGTACGAGAAGGCCATGGGCCGGTCGGCATCGGAGGCGTCGCCGGAATCTCCGGATCCGGGGCCGCCGATCTTGGTGGGCGGGTTGAGGTCGGCCTCGGTGAGCTCGGGCGGCCCCTGCTTGACGTACTTGACCATCAGCCTCACCTCGATGACGGCGAGTGCGGCGTAGACCAGCGCGAACACGATCAGGGAGGTGAGGACCTCGCCCTGCGAGACGCCGGGGGAGACCGCGTCCTTGGTCCTGAGCACGCCGTAGACCACCCACGGCTGACGCCCTGTCTCGGTGAAGATCCAGCCCCAGGAGATGCCGATGATCGGGAAGATCAGCGTCCACTGGGACAGGCGCCACCACCAGATGCCCAGCTTGGGCGTCAGCTCCTTGTTCTTGGTGAGCATCAGCTTGGGCACTTCGTCCTCGCCGGTGCGTCGCTCCGGCGCCAGCCAGAACCTGCGCCGGGTGAGCCACAGGCCCGCCGTGCACAGGGCCATCGAGACACCGCCGAAGCCGATCATCCAGCGGTACGACCAGTAGGCGGTGGGGATGTTGGGGCGGTAGTCACCGGGCCCGAACTTCTCCTGCTCCGCCTTGTTGATGTCGTTGATCCCGGGGATCTCGGCGTTGAAGTCGTTCTTGGCGAGGAAGGACAGCACACCGGGGACCTCGACGGCGACGGTGTTGTGGCCCTTGGAGACATCGCCGTACGCGAAGATCGAGAATGGCGCCGGCTTCTGCGTGTCCCACAGCGCCTCCGCGGCCGACATCTTCATCGGCTGCTGCTCGTACATCACCTTGCCGAGCGTGTCCGCGCTGACGACGGTGAGGAGCGTGCCGACCATGGCCGTCACCAGGCCGAGACGCAGCGACATGCGCATGGTGCGGATGTGCTGCTTCTTGCGCAGGTGGAAGATCGCTATGCCGGTCATGAACGCGCCGCCGACCAGGATGGACGCGCTGATCACATGCCAGAAGTTGACGAGCACCGTCTCCTGGAAGAGCACGGCGGCGAAGTCGGTCAGCTCGGCGCGCTTGGTGCCGTCCCGCTCCACGATCCGGTAGCCGACCGGATGCTGCATAAACGAGTTGGCGGCCATGATGAAGTACGCCGACAGGATCGTGCCGATGGACACCAGCCAGATCGTGGCGCAGTGCAGCTTCTTCGGGAGCTTGTCCCAGCCGAAGATCCACAGACCGATGAAGGTCGACTCGAAGAAGAAGGCGATCAGCGCCTCGAAGGCGAGCGGAGCGCCGAAGATGTCGCCGACGAAGCGCGAGTAGTCCGACCAGTTCATGCCGAACTGGAACTCCTGCACGATGCCGGTCACGACACCCATGGCGATGTTGATCAGGAAGAGCTTGCCCCAGAACTTGGTCGCCCGGAGGTAGTGCTCCTTGCCCGTCCGTACCCAGGCCGTCTCCAGGATCGCCGTCAGCGCGGCGAGCGAGATGGTCAGGGGGACAAAAAGGAAGTGATAGACGGTCGTGATGCCGAACTGCCATCGCGCCAGAGTTTCCGGCGCCAGAGCCATCAACGTTGGGTCCACTGCGTCATCTCCTTAAGTCGCCGTGGTCCAGCGGCAATTTGCCCCTTTAATCCCACTGCTCTCCGGATCAACCGGGCACGCTTGTGAAAGCGTTCACATTCACAAGCATTATGTACTACCGGCTCCGGACAGCAGAAGGGGGGTCCCCCCTTACTCCGGGGAACCCCCACCGCGCTACAGAGCGGCCGCAGCCGCCCGGTCTACAACTCCTTGCGGAACGCCGCCGCCGTGTTCAGGAAGACGTCGTTGGCCTCGGTCTCCGCGATCGTGGCCCGCATCCCCTCGCCGGCGAACGGCCGCACGACCACACCGGCCTGCTCGCACGCCGCGGCGAAGTCCGCCGTGCGCTCCCCCAGACGCAGCCACACGAAGTTCGCGTGCGTCTCGGGCACGGTCCAGCCCTGCCCCCGCAGCGCCTCGACCACGCGATTGCGCTCGCACACCAGCGAGCCCACCCGGCCGAGCAGCTCGTCCTCGGCCCTTAGCGAGGCGACCGCCGCGTCCTGCGCGAGCTGGCTCACGCCGAACGGCACAGCCGTCTTGCGCAGCGCGGCCGCCACCGGCTCATGGGCGATGGCGAAACCGACCCGCAGGCCCGCGAGCCCGTACGCCTTGGAGAACGTCCGCAGCACCGCGACATTCGGACGGTCCCGGTAGACCTGGACGCCGTCCGGCACGTCGGCGTCGCGGATGAACTCGCGGTACGCCTCGTCGAGCACGACCAGGACATCGCTCGGGACCCGGTCAAGGAACCGCTCGAGCTCGGCCCGGCGCACCACCGTGCCGGTCGGGTTGTTCGGGTTGCACACGAAGATCAGGCGCGTACGGTCGGTGATCGCGTCGGCCATCGCGTCGAGGTCGTGGACCTCGCCGGACGTCAGCGGCACCTCCACCGCTTTGGCACCGCTGATCTGCGTGATGATCGGGTACGCCTCGAAGGACCGCCAGGCGTAGATGACCTCGTCACCGGGGCCGCTGGTCGCCTGGAGCAGCTGCTGCGCGACCCCGACCGATCCGGTGCCCGTGGCCAGGTGCGTGACCGGAACCGCGAATCGTTCCGCCAGCTCGTTCATCAGCCCGGTGCAGGCCATGTCCGGGTAGCGGTTGAAGGAACCGGCCGCCGCGACAGCACTCTCCATCACGCCGGGAAGCGGTGGATAGGGGTTCTCGTTGGAGGACAGCTTGTACGCCACCGGCCCCCCGGCCGCGGCAGCCTTGCCCGGCTTGTAGGTGGGAATACCCTCCAGCTCGGCACGCAGCTTGGGGCTCGTCTCGCTCACCGCAGTCCTCCTCGCGACCACCATTTCAATACTGCTCACCTTAAGAGGATTCGCGGCAGACCCCAATGGCCCGGGGCCCTCGACCTCCCGGGTGGTCGTCCGACACCACCCATGACGACGGCCACGGACCCCCTGTAGGCGTACGAAGGAGAGGGAGCGCTCCCCATTCCAGCGCGCGCCGGTAGCTCGCGCCGTGGCGCGCATCCCCCGTGAAGGTGAGTTGAGACCTACTCGCAACATCGTCGACTTGGCAGGCCCACGCGCGCCGACAAGTGACGTCCTGGCGTCGATCCGCTCAACTCCCTTTATTTCCAAGGTCATTGACTCTCTCCGGCCATGCAGAAACGTGCCTGTCAACGCGTGCATATGCACTCACGCCGCCCCGCCACATGAGCCCTACTATCGGCTCGCAATGACAGCAGCAGGGAAGCACCAGGTGAGCCGGGCAGAGACCACCCGCCGGGGCACCCGGCAGGTGCGGGCGGGCATCAGAGACGTTGCCGCCGCCGCCGGGGTCTCCATCACGACTGTCTCCGATGCGCTCAACGGTAAGGGCCGGCTCCCGGACGCCACCCGACGCCATGTCCGCGAGGTCGCCGACCGGTTGGGCTATCGCCCCTCCGCGGCGGCCCGAACGCTCCGTACCGGAAAGTCGGGCCTGATCGGCCTGACCGTCACGACCTACGGGGATGAACCTTTCACCTTCACCGAATTCGCGTACTTCGCGGAAATGGCGAGAGCCGCCACCTCGGCGGCGCTCGCCCGCGGGTACGCCTTAGTCATCCTGCCCGCCACCTCACGCCATGACGTCTGGTCGAACGTCGCGCTCGACGGCACCGTCGTCATCGACCCCTCCGACCACGACCCGGTGGTCACCGAGCTGGTCCGCCAGGGCCTGCCCGTCGTCTCCGACGGACGCCCCGCCGGCACGCTCCCCGTCACCGCCTGGGTCGACAACGACCACGAGGCCGCCGTCCTCGGCATCCTCGACCACCTCGCCGCCGCGGGGGCCCGCCGTATCGGACTGCTCACCGGCACGACCACGGACACGTACACCCATCTGTCCACCTCCGCGTACCTGCACTGGTGCGAGCGGATCGGGCAGGAACCCGTGTACGAGTCCTATCCCGCGCACGATCCGTGCGCGGGGGCCGTCGCCGCCGACCGGCTCCTGGCCCGCCCCGACCGGCCCGACGCCGTGTACGGACTCTTCGACCCCAACGGCACGGACCTGCTCGCCGCCGCCCGCCGGTACGGCCTGCGCGTCCCCGAGGACCTGCTGCTCGTCTGCTGCAGCGAATCGACCGTCTACGCCACCACGGAACCGCCCATCACGACCCTCTCGCTCAAGCCCCGGCGCATCGGCACCGCGGTCGTCCAGCTACTGATCGACGCCATCGAAGGGGTTGAATCGGACCAGCCGGTCGAGCAGGTGATACCGACGGAACTCATCGTCCGGACCTCGTCCCAGCGCCGTTCGCCCCGCACGACGGTCAGCCCGCCCCGCTCCCCGGGACACGGCTGAACGACGGCTTCCGGGTGGTCACCCCGAAGACCACCCGGAAAAGCCCGTACCAATTCGGGAGAAAAGCACGGTGAACAGCCGCCCGGATCCGATTCACCACCCCTGGTGCATCACACAGCGCGAGCCGCATTCCTATGATGGGCGCACGACACCGCGGGCGGCTGCGACCAGGCAGTCCGATCGGGTGCAGAGGCGGCGCAATGGTGGTGGAGGGGTCGATGACTCAGGGGGCCGGTCAGGGACCCGAGGTGCGCACGGCGACGCTGCGCGACTTCCGCGTTCCGGCGTACGTCCATGACGTACCGGCGTACGTCCAGGAGCCCGGCCACGACCCCGCTCCGCCCGCCCCTGCCGTGCCCGCGCAGGCGGAGCCGGATCCCGCTTACCAGGAGCCGTCGTACCCATCGGCGTCACACCCGGATGCGTCGCACCCGGAGCCCTCTTACGCGGAGCCGTCCCCTCAGGACCCCGCGTTCGACCAGCCCGACGGGTACACGCCCACCCAGCGCGACCTGCCGGTCATCAACCGCGGTGACACGGTCCAGGTGCAGATCGACACCGAGCACGCGCCCCGTCCCGCCGAGGGGCTCGGCCCGCTGTACGTCGTCGGCGACGTGCACGGCTACCTAGACGAGCTGATCGCGGCCCTGTACGAGCAGGGACTCATCGACGCCGAGGGCAGCTGGTCGGCCGGCACCGCCCGACTCTGGTTCCTCGGCGACTTCACCGACCGCGGGCCCGACGGCATCGGCGTCATCGACCTCGTGATGCGCCTGTCCGCGGAGGCCGCGGCCGCCGGCGGCTACTGCAAGGCCCTCATGGGCAACCACGAACTGCTCCTGCTCGGCGCCAAGCGTTTCGGCGACACCCCGGTCAACTCGGGCGCCGGCACCGCCACTTTCCAGGCGGCCTGGCTGCTCAACGGCGGGCAGAAGTCGGACATGGACCGCCTCCAGGACGTCCATCTCCAGTGGATGTCCCGGCTCGACGCGATCGAGCTGGAGGACGACCACCTCCTGATGCACTCCGACACGACCTCGTACCTCGACTACGGCGACTCGATCGAGGCGGTCAACGACACGGTCCGCGAGACTCTCACGCGTAACGACGCGGACGAGTGCTGGGACCTCTTCCGCAAATTCACCAAGCGCTTCGCGTTCCGCGACGAATCCGGACCCGAAGCCGTGCGTGAGCTCCTCGACACCTACGGCGGCGCGCGCGTCGTCCACGGCCACAGCCCCATCCCGTACCTCCTCGGCGAGGTAGGCACCGAGGACGCGGCGGACGGATCCGAGGACAGCCGCCCGCAGATCGAGGGCCCGCATGTGTACGCGGGCGGGCGCGCGATCGCGATGGACGGCGGAGTGACCATGGCCGGAAAGCTGCTGGTCCAGCAACTCCCCATGGATAGCTAGGCGTTCCCCGGGCAGGCGCACCGAACGGGGGCTCAGTCCGGCCACCGGGCCGAATTCGGAAAACCCCCTGTCACCGCGTGCCGTCGCCGCTCTACCATCGGCTTATCCGTAGCAGGCTCCCCTCCGTTTCTGCCCGACGGCTCGCACCCATGCGAGCCCCCAAGCCCTACGGAGCATCGGGGGATGCACATGAACAGCGCTCCGCACCTGCTGAACGAGGACCGCCCCGAGTTCGAGCGGATCCTCGATGATGCGCTGCGTACCGCACCGGACCGCCCTGATCTCGCCGCAGTGGGTAAGCGGCTCAACCCCGAACAACTGCGCACCATGGCGCTCAACGCCACCGCACTGATCACGGCCGCCGCCGCGACCGAGTACCAGAACTACGTGAAGGTCCGCGCCGATCTGCGCGCCTCGCCCCGGCCCGTGCGTCAGCTGCGCGAAGGAGAGAGCGCGGCGGAATCCGGCAACGGAGCGATCGGCCTGGCCGCCACCGTGGGCGAGGTGGCGGAGACCACCGGCGCCGGCGTCATAGCCGTCGTCGCGGTGCTCGCCCCCGTGCTCGCCGGGACGGCCGCCGCGATCTTCCTGCTCGTCGGCTACATCCTGAAGATGCTCGATCCTGAACCGGCGTTCGCCCAGACCCTGTTGACGGCCGGCTGGGTGTTCGGCGCGCTCACGGTGGCGGGCATCCTCGTCGCCGGAGTGGGCCTGCTGCTCACCGCTCTCCGCAACGGCTCGACGTCCTTGCAGGCCGGCGCGCACACCGAGTCGAACGAGGAGGTGGACCGGGCCAGGGAAGCCTGGTGCCTTGTGCTCCTGGAGCGCGGCATCCTGCCGTTCCTCCGGGAGGCGCTCGCGGAACCGCCGCCGGCCCCCGCCAGTCGCGGGGGCGGCCCCGGAGCAGCGGGCCGCATGCCGCACCTCGGGTACAACAGGCCCGGGTTCAGCAGCCCGGGCACCGACGGCGGCTCCCCTGCGGGCCCGCGCCCGACGTACTCGAGCCCGGACTTCACAAGCCCCGACTTCGGAGGCCCGGACCACAAGCCGGACTAGGGCCGACGGGCGTTGGTCCCGGAACACCCTGTCCACCGGCCGCGAAAGGCGACCGGTGGACAGCGCGCGGCGCCCGCGTGGGCGTGGACGAGGTCAGTCCGCGATCGGCAGATAGACCCGGTTGCCCGCGGCGGCGAACTCCTTGGACTTCTCCGCCATGCCCTCCTCGATCTCACTCTTCGTCCCGCCGTGCTGCCGGCGGATGTCCTGGGAGATCTTCATCGAGCAGAACTTCGGCCCGCACATCGAGCAGAAGTGGGCCGTCTTAGCCGGTTCGGCCGGGAGCGTCTCGTCGTGGAACTCCCGTGCCGTGTCCGGGTCGAGGGCCAGATTGAACTGGTCCTCCCAGCGGAACTCGAACCGCGCGTCGGAGAGCGCGTCGTCCCAGTCCTGGGCGCCCGGGTGCCCCTTGGCGAGGTCCGCCGCGTGGGCCGCGATCTTGTAGGTGATGACGCCGGTCTTGACGTCGTCCCTGTTCGGCAGGCCCAGGTGCTCCTTGGGCGTGACGTAACAGAGCATGGCCGTCCCCCACCACGCGATCATCGCGGCTCCGATGCCGGAGGTGATGTGGTCGTACGCGGGGGCGATGTCGGTCGTCAGCGGGCCGAGTGTGTAGAAGGGCGCCTCCTCGCACACCTCCTGCTGAAGGTCGATGTTCTCCTTGATCTTGTGCATCGGGACGTGCCCGGGGCCCTCGATCATCGTCTGGACGTTGAAGCTCTTCGCGATCGTGTTGAGCTCCCCGAGCGTCTTCAGCTCGGCGAACTGCGCCTCGTCGTTGGCGTCCGCGATCGAGCCCGGCCGCAGGCCGTCACCCAGCGAGTACGTGACGTCGTACGCCGCGAGGATCTCGCAGAGCTCCGCGAAGTTCTCGTAGAGGAAGCTCTCCTTGTGGTGCGCCAGGCACCAGGCGGCCATGATCGAACCGCCGCGCGAGACGATGCCCGTCTTGCGGTTCGCGGTGAGCGGGACGTACGGCAGCCGCACACCGGCGTGGACCGTCATGTAGTCCACGCCCTGCTCGGCCTGCTCGATGACCGTGTCCTTGTAGATCTCCCAGGTCAGCTCCTCGGCGCGGCCGTCGACCTTCTCCAGCGCCTGGTAGAGCGGCACCGTACCGATCGGGACGGGGGAGTTGCGCAGGACCCATTCGCGCGTTGTGTGGATGTTGCGGCCGGTGGAGAGGTCCATGACGGTGTCGGCGCCCCAGCGGGTCGCCCATGTCATCTTCTCCACCTCCTCCTCGATCGACGAAGTGACCGCGGAATTGCCGATGTTGGCGTTGACCTTCACCAGGAACCGCTTGCCGATGATCATCGGCTCGATCTCCGGGTGGTTGACGTTGGCCGGCAGGACCGCGCGGCCCGCGGCGATCTCCTCACGGACGACCTCGGGGTCCACGTTCTCCCGGATGGCCACGTACTCCATCTCGGGCGTGACCTCCCCGCGCCTGGCGTACGCGAGTTGAGTCACCGCCCGGCCGTCCCGCCCGCGACGAGGCTGGCGGGGGCGGCCGGGGAAGACCGCGTCGAGGTTGCGCAGGCCGCCGCGCGGAGAGGTGTGCTTGATCCCGTCGTCCTCGGGGCGGACCGGGCGGCCCGAGTACTCCTCGGTGTCGCCGCGGCCGATGATCCAGTTCTCCCGCAGCGGGGCAAGGCCCCTGCGGACGTCGGTGTCGACACTCGGATCGGTGTACGGCCCGGACGTGTCGTAGAGCGTGACCGCCGTGCCGTTGGTGAGGTGCACCTGGCGGACCGGCACCTGGAGGTCGGGGCGTGAGCCCGTGACGTACCCCTTGTGCCAGCCAATGGACTTCCCGGCCTCGCCCGTCTCTGTGGACAGGTTGGAGGCAGGCGTGCGCGCGTCCGATGTGGTCATGAGACCTACTCCCTACGCCGGCATTACCCGGTAACAGGTTCGGCGGTCGACGCAGCGGCTTCCGTCGGGCGATGTTTCATGTGAAACATCGCCGAAGCGGAGGTCAGCGCCCTCTCAGCCCGGTGCTCCGAGCTCCCGCGTGTGCAAAGGTGCCCCCACGCTAGCGTCATTTCTGGCGTGCTGAACAGAGGGCCCCTGCCGTTCTTGCGATGATCGGGCGGTGACCAGCACGCCGCAGCCTCCGTCCGCGCCGCCGAATCCGCCCCATGGCCAGGGGAGCGCCGAACACGGGCACTCCCACAGCCACGGCCCCGCCGCGCCCGTCTCCAAGCACTTGCGCAAGGTCATCGCCGCGGTACTGATCCCGTTCTCCGTGGCGGTCGTGGTCGGCCTCGTGGTGCTCTGGCCCGGCGGCGCCCCGTCCCACGCCCGTACCGGCGTCGGTTTCGACCGGCAGACCCAACAGGCCACCGTCACAAAGGTCGACAAGGTCGACTGCAAGTCCGTCAACGCCTCCGGCGACACCCCCACCGGCGATACGTCGACCGCCGAGGGCCAGACCGCCGAGCAGCAGGCGAAGGGCACGTGCGAGAAGGCCACGGTCCGCGTCGACAGCGGCAAGGACACCGGCCGTACGTTCACGGAGATCGTGCAGCCGGACTCACCAAGGCAGTTGCACGAGGGCCAGAAGGTGATCGTGGCCTACGCGCCCGACGCGCCCAAGGAACTTCAGTACTCCGTCACCGATGTGGACCGCAGGCTCCCGATGGCGCTGCTCGCCGGGATCTTCGCGCTGGCGGTGGTCGTCGTGGGCCGGCTGCGGGGTGTCATGGCGCTCGTCGCGCTGGCGATCAGCTTCATGGTGCTGACCTTCTTCATCCTGCCCGCGATCCTGCAGGGCTCGAATCCGCTGGTGGTGGCGGTGATCGGGGCGAGCGCCATCATGCTGATCGCGCTCTACCTGTGTCACGGTCTGACGGCCCGGACGTCGGTCGCGGTGCTCGGCACGCTCGTGTCTCTGGTCCTGATCGGGCTGCTCGGCTCGCTGTTCATCGGCTGGGCGGCGCTGACCGGCAACACGGACGACAACACGGGCCTGATCCACGGTCTTTACCCGTCCATCGACATGAGTGGTCTGCTGCTCGCCAGCGTCATCATCGGTTCGCTCGGTGTGCTCGACGATGTGACGGTCACGCAGACGTCGGCGGTGTGGGAGCTGCATCAGGCGGACCCGACGATGGGCTGGCGCGGTCTGTACCGCGCGGGCATCCGGATCGGCCGCGACCACATCGCGTCCGTGGTCAACACGCTCGTCCTGGCGTACGCGGGCGCGGCGCTGCCGCTGTTGCTGCTCTTCTCGATCGCGCAGAGCAGTGTGGGCACCGTGGCCAACAGTGAGCTGGTGGCTGTGGAGATCGTGCGGACTCTGGTGGGCTCTATCGGGCTGGTCGCCTCGGTACCGGTGACGACCGCGCTCGCGGCCCTGGTGGTCTCGGCCGACCGGCCCGGATCCCCGTCCGCCGCCGCGGCCGGTCCGGCACGCGGAGGAAGGGGCCGGCGACGGAAACGCTGAACCCCTGCGAGGGCGCCCCGAGGGCACCGGTCTGCTGAAGCGTTACGTCAGTTGATGGTCCGCGGACTCCTGGAGCCCGTCAGCCGGCGCTCTGCTCCTCTGCGAGGATCCGGTCGAGTGCCTCGTCAAGATGCGCCTCGAAGTCGGCGAGCGCCCGCTCCTGGCCGAGCGGCACGAGCTTGTCGGTGCGGTCGAGGAAGGCGACGAGTGGAGCGACGCCCGCCCGGAACAGCGCCTGGTCACCGCCCACTTGGAGCCTGATGTGCACCTCGCCCGGCATCTCGCCCGGTCTGCCGGCCAGTTCCACCGGCTCGATGCGCACATCGCCGTCGCCGCAGGGACCGGCCACCCCGTCCACCAGGAGCTCTCGGCCGAAGGCCCAGGTCACCGGGGCGTCCCCAGGGAGGTGGAAGGTCAGCCGCACGGCGTAGGGATCAGCGGCGGCGTACCGCAGCTCCACCGGGATGCGGAACGAGAGTTCCTCGGAGACGAGGAAGCTCATCATGACCTCTGCTTGTACTGCCTGTACCGACTCGCGCATCGCCTACCCCGTCAATTTGCCGTCGATTGGCCGGGAGTAACCATCCCGGCACCCTTCGCATCTTGCTTAACGTACATGCGGGATCACAAGGAGTGAGTTTTCAGATGCTGATAGAGAAGGCGAGTGTCCTGACGAGTTTGCCGACTTCGTTCTGCAGCTGTCGTGCCGCGGGCAGCAGGCGACCGGCCTGATGGGACGGGAGAGAAACCGCCATCGTGGCCGCGGTGGACCCGACGGTGATGGGAAACGCCGCGCAGACAGTGCCCAACGCGTACTCCTGGCGCTCCACGACCGGTTGCATGCGCCCCAGCCCGTTGAGCCGTCGTAGCAGCGAGCGGTCGTCGCGCACCGTGTACGGGGTGATCGAATGCGCGGGATAGCGGTCGAGGTGGTCGCGTCGGCTCTCGTCGTCGAGCTGGGCGAGGAGGCACTGGCCGATCGCGTGCGCGTGCCCCGTCTCGCGGAAGTCGGCCCATTCCGCGACCGCCGGATTCCCGGGCGTGTCGGCGACGGCCACGACTTCGATCTCGCCCTCGCGGTAGACCGAGAAGTACACCGGGACGCCGATGGCGTCGCGCCAGTGCTGCAGGGCGTCGGTGATCATGCCGCGACGATTCTGCTGCGTTGCGCTGCTACTCAGCCGCTCGGCCGCCGCCCCCAGGACGAACAGGCCCTTCTCCTTGCGGAGATAGCCCTCGTGGGCGAGCGTGCGCAGCAGGTGATACGCCGTGGGAAGCGCGAGGCCGGCCTCCCGGGCGAGCTGCTTGGCCGGCGCTCCCTCTTCGTGCGACGCGACGGCCTCGAGGAGGCGCATCGCGCGCTGGACGGAACCGATGAGGGTGGGCGGGGCGCCGGTCGGGCCGCCCTCGGGGTGGGCCTCGGCCTGAACGTCGTCGTAGCTGTGCGCGCGACAGCCGAGGGGAGGGGGCATCGCGTGTGGGGACGTGGCGTCGGCAGACATGGTGTCGGGGGACGTGATGTCGGCGGACAACGGGGCGGCGGAAAGCGGTTCAGCCGTGGCCAAGGTTCACTCCCGAAGCGCGTGGGGTCCCCCCCCGCTTCTCGGGAATCACGGGGGTGCGGCCGTCGAGTTGTGGACTCTAGCCCTGGCCACCACTTCGAGAGGGCCGCGCGGGGAAACTTCCCCCGCGCGAGCGAACCGTTGCCCAGAGCTACCAGTCGCTGCGCGAGGACGAGCCCGTTATGAACTTCCGTACGACGTAGATGAGTCCACCGACCAGGGCCACGAAGACCAGCACCTTGAAGAGCAGACCGATCACGAAGCCCACGACGCTGGCTATCAGTCCGCCGAAGACGACCAGGGCGATGACCGGCACCGCGACCCACTTAACCCACCACGGCATGCCCGCGAAGATCTCTCGCACTGCCATCGCCCTTACCTCTCTCCCGAGCCGTACCGCTTCGATACGGCTTCTGCATTCGATGCTGGCATGCCGAGGGGCCCTGTGGGGGCCGCGGACCCCTTGTCGTCCCCTGAGCGACCCCCTAGGAAACCCCGAGATCCGCCGTCAGCTCTCAGGCGGAGAGAACACCACCAGAACCCGCAGGCCCTCGCTGATGTGATGGAACTTGTGGGCCACCCCGGCCGGCACGTACACGACGCTGCCGCGCGCCACCTGGGTCGTCTCCATGCCGACGGTGATCGAACCGCGACCGCTGACGACGAGATACACCTCGTCCTGCTGGTGGGGCTGCTGCGGGTCCTGGTCCCCCGCGTCGAGGGCGTAGAGCCCGACCGACATGTTCCGCTCCCGCAGGAACTGCAGATACGCGCCGTCGTTCGCGGCACGTTCCGCTTCCAGTTCGTCCAGCCGGAATGCCTTCATCCCACTTGTCCGCCTCTTGCCCGTGAGCGGCCTCGCAGGGCCACTCTCATGATCCGGTCTCGTCTGCCACGATCAGACACATGAAGAATTTCGTAGTCAAGACGATCGCCAACGCGGGGGCCCTTGCTGTCGCGGTGTGGCTGCTCGACAAGATCACGCTGACAGGGGACAGCACCGGCAAGAAGGTCGGCACGCTGATCATCGTGGCGCTGCTGTTCGGCCTGGTGAATCTCCTGGTCAAGCCCATAGTGAAGCTCCTCACCTTCCCGCTCTTCATCCTGACGCTCGGCCTGATCACGCTCGTGGTCAACGCCCTGATGCTGCTGCTGACCTCATGGCTGGCCGACCAGTTCAACCAGAGCTTCCATGTCGAGGGGTTCTGGACCGCCGTCCTCGGTGGCCTGATCATTTCGGTCGTCTCCTGGGCGCTGAACGTCGTCCTGCCCGACGACAAGGACTGACCCCGCCCCATGTCCTTCCGTGTGTGCTTCGTCTGCACCGGCAACATCTGCCGCTCGCCCATGGCCGAGTCGGTCTTCCGCGCGCGCGTCCACGAGGCCGGTCTCGCCGGCCTCGTGGAGGTGGACAGCGCGGGCACCGACGGCTGGCACGAGGGGGACGGTGCCGACCACCGCACCGTCTCCGTGCTGGCGGCCGGCGGCTATGAAAGCGGCCATTCGGCCCGGCAGTTCAGCGCCTCCTGGTTCTCCCGGCTCGACCTGGTGATCGCCCTGGATGCCGGGCATCTGCGCACCCTGCGCCGCCTGGCCCCGACCCCGCAGGACGCCGAGAAGGTCCGCCTGCTGCGCTCGTACGACCTCTCGGCAGGGACAGACCTGGATGTACCGGACCCGTACTACGGCGGCATCGAGGGCTTCGAGGAGTGCCTGAGAATGGTGGAGGCGGCGAGCGACGGTCTGCTCGACGCGGTACGCGCGGCACTGGAAGGGCGGGCGGCATGACGCAATCGACGCAGATCGGGGACGGCACAAGGGCAGTGCGGGCGGGGCTGCCCGAGGCCTCGAAGAACGATCCGACGCTCCCAGGGCCTGTCTTCGCCGCACACTTCCACCTGCCGGGCGATGTCTCGGGGCCCTATACGTACGGCCGGGACGACAACCCGACGTGGACCCACCTGGAGCGGGCCATCGGCGAGCTCGAGGCGCCCGGCCAGGAAGATGTCGACACCCTCGTCTTCGCGTCCGGGATGGCCGCCGTCTCGGCGGTGCTGTTCTCGCAGCTCAAGGCCGGCGACGTGGTCGTGCTGCCGAGCGACGGCTACCAGGTGTTCCCGCTCGTCCGAGAGCAGCTCACGGCGTTCGGCATCGAGGTCCGCACCGCCCCCACCGCCGGCGACGCCCAGCTCGACGTCCTGGACGGCGCGAAGCTCCTGTGGATCGAGACGCCGTCGAACCCCGGCCTCGACGTATGCGACGTGCGGCGGCTCGCCGAGGCGGCACACGCGCGTGGCGCCCTGGTGGCGGTCGACAACACGCTCGCCACGCCGCTCGGCCAGCGCCCCCTGGAGCTCGGCGCCGACTTCTCCGTGGCCAGTGGCACCAAGCAGCTCACCGGCCATGGCGACATCCTGCTCGGCTACGTGACCTGCCGCGACGCCGAGCTGACCGCGTCGGTGCGGGGCTGGCGCAAGATCGTCGGCGCGATTCCCGGCCCGATGGAGGCCTGGCTCGCCCATCGCTCCCTCGCCACGCTCCAGTTGAGGGCGGAGCGGCAGAACGCCAACGCTCTCGCGCTCGCTCTCGCCCTGCGCGACCGCGCCGACATCGAGGGCCTGCGTTACCCGGGTCTGCCCGACGACCCCTCGCACAAGATCGCCGCTCAACAGATGCGGCGCTTCGGGTGCGTGGTCTCCTTCACGCTGCCCACACGCGCGCGTGCCGAGCGCTTCATGGAGTCCCTGACGCTGGTGGACGACGCGACGAGCTTCGGCGGCGTGCGGTCCACCGCCGAGCGCCGTCGCCGCTGGGGCGGGGACGATGTCCCGGAGGGCTTCATCCGCTTCTCCGCCGGTGCCGAGGATCCGGACGACCTGGTGGCCGATGTGCTGCGCGCGCTCGACGAGGCGGCCATCTAGGGCCCCTCACGGGCCACTCCATGCCGGCCGCGGCCTCGGTCTCATCACCGGCTACGCACAATGGACGGTCCGAGCCTCCCCCCTCGTGGCTCGGACCGTCCCCGGTTCCTACGCGCTAAGAACCGCGCGCATAAGGCTAGTTGACTCTGTGTCAGTGTCCAATCACGGTAGCGACAGAGACCTATCGACATATTTATAGTTGGGGCCGACCCGGAGGCCGAGAGGGGAGGACACCGCCATGGATCTCGCCCTGCTGCGCACGTTCGTGACCGTGCACCGGGCGGGTTCCTTCACGCGGGCCGCCGCGCTGCTCGGCCTTTCGCAGCCCGCGGTGACATCTCAGATCCGCACCCTGGAGCGGCAGTTGGGCCGCCCCCTGTTCCTGCGCCAGGCGCGTGGCGTGACCCCCACCTCCATCGGCGACGAACTCGCGCACAAAGCCGCTCCGCACCTCGACGCCCTCGTGGAGATCACCGAGACCGGCATCGACGAGGAGTCGCCGGTGCGCACGCTGCACCTCGCGGGGCCTCCGGAGTTCACCGCCGAGCGTGCGCTGCCCGCCCTCACCGCGCTCACCCGTGACGACGGCCAGAGCTTCGCCCTGCGCGCCTCCTTCGGCAACGCCGAGGAAGTCCTGGAGGGGCTTGGCGCCGGACATCATGATCTGGCCATCACGACGGCCCGCCCGCGCGGCGCCCTGCTCACCGCGACTGCGCTCTGCGACGAGGAGCACGTCCTCCTTGCCTCGCCGCGGTGGGCCGCCCGCATAGGGCCCGGCACCCTGCGCCGCAACGGCGCGGCCGCGCTGGAGGATCTGCCGCTGGTCGAGGCGCACGAGTCGCTGCCGTTCGTCGCCCGCTACTGGGCCGCGGTCTTCGACTCACGCCCGGCCACGTCGGGCACGGTCATCGTGCCGGATCTACGCGCGGTGCTCGCCTGCACCATCGCCGGTGCCGGGCTCTCGGTACTGCCGCGCTACCTCTGCGCGCCGGCCCTGGAGCGCGGCGAGGTCGTGGCCCTGCTCGATCCCCCGGTGCCCCCGCTGCGGACGTACTTCCTCGTTGTGCGCACGGGAACGCTGGCCATGCCGCACATCGCGCGGGCGCACGAGTGGCTGCTGCGCACCGCCGTCGATTGGTGCTGATCCGTTCATGCTGACCGATTTCTGGTGATCAACTAGCGCTGATCAGTTGGCGTTGGCCTGAGGCCAGGTCGGTACGGAATGTTTCACGTGGAACCGGCGGGGCCACATTTCTCCCATGACCGTCCGACCCGTGGTCAAGCGCACCGCACGCGCCGTCCTGCTCGACGGCGACGACCTGATCCTGATCAAGCGGACCAAGCCCGGCCTGGATCCGTACTGGCTGACCCCCGGCGGCGGGGTCGAACCCGAGGACGAGACCGTCGTCGACGCCCTGCACCGCGAGGTGCACGAGGAGCTCGGCGCCAAGATCCTCGATGTGGTGCCCTGCTTCGTGGACACCGTCGAGCACATCGGCGAGGACGGCGGCGCCACTGGCGTGAAGGTCCAGCACTTCTTCGTCTGCCGCCTCGAGTCGATGGACCTCAGTCAGCGGCACGGCCCCGAGATCGAGGAGCCGTGCGGCGAGTACGAGATCGTGCGGGTGCCTTTCACCCGCGTCGGCATTGCCTCGGTCCACCTCGTCCCGCTGTCCCTGCGGCACTATCTGGACGGCAACATCGAGGGTGTACGGGCGATGCACGCGCCTGACCTGGGCTGACGGGGCGGGGCTGGGACTTCAGGGCTGGGACTTCAGGCCAGAGCCGCGGGCCTGGTCTGGGGCGCCTGCTGTAGGCGGCTTTCTTCGGGCCCGACACTCGGCTGCCGGCGTCAGTTGCCGGTCGCGACGAGCTCCTCCACCGAGTCGTGGCGGATCCGGTCCACCGGGATCCCGATGTCCCGCAGGGCGTCGACCCCGTTGCGGATCATGCCGGGCGGGCCCGACAGATAGGCGTCGTACTCGTTCCAGGGGCCGTACTCGCGTACCGCGTCGGGCAGTTGCAGATGGGCCTGCTGATCGACGATCGGGCGGACCGCCAGCCACGGGTGGGTCTGCTGGAGCCGCAGCATCGTGTCGATGTCGTACAGGTCGTGGTCGGTGCGAGCCCCGTAGAACACCTCGACCGGGCGCCGCTGGCCATGCTCGGCGACGTCCTCGACGAGGGCCTTGATGGGCGCGATCCCGGTGCCTCCGCCGAGACAGAGCAGCCCGCTGTCGGAGCTGTGGTCCACCGTCATCGAACCGGAGGGCGGGCCGAGCCGGATCACATCGCCGGGACGGGCGCGGTGCACGAGCGCGTTGGAGACCCACCCCGCAGGGACGGCCTTCACATGGAACGAGAGCAGCCCGTCGGAGCGGGGCGCCGAGGCGAAGGAGTAGTGCCGCCAGATCCGCGGCCACCAGGGCGTCTCCAGGCTCGTGTACTGCCCGGCGAGAAACGGGTACGGCTGGTCGGGCCGGACCGTGACCACGGCGATGTCCGGGGTCCTCAGGTCGTGCGAGACCACCTCGCCGTACCACCACGCGGGCGCGCGCAGCTCGTCCGCTGCCGACGCGTCGATCATGACCTGGGAGATCGTCGTGTACGTGCGCACCCAGGCCGCCTCCGTCTCCTGGTCCCACGTCGTCGTCGCGTACCGGGTCAGCGCGCCGATCAGACACTCGCCGACGGCGGGGTAGTGCTCGGGCTGCGTGCCGTACTTGCGGTGACCACGGCCCAGGTTCTGCAGGTACGGGACGAGGACGCTCTTGTTGTCGGCGTGCTCGGCCGCCGTCAGCAGCGCCTTGAGGAGCCGGTCGCGCTGGGTGTCCATCGAGGCGGGGAACAGGGGCCGGAGTTCGGGGTGGCGCACGAAGAGCAGCGCGTAGAAGTACGAGGTGACCTTGTCGGCGTCGGGGCCGACCTCCTCCAGTGTGCGGCGGATGAGCCGCGCGTCGGGGGAGGCTTCGGGCGCGGGAGCGGGGCGGGGGGTGGCCTCTGCCGTGGGCTCCGGTGCCGGTGCCGGCGCCGGGGGCGCTGAGTGTGGCGGGCGCGCGGGGCTCGACCCTTGTCCGTGCTGGGCGGCGTGGGGACGCGCGGTCGCGTCCGGGCCGGGCTGGGTAGGGTGCGCGTTCCCGCCGGGGGCGGCCTGGCGAGGGCGCGGGCCAGGGGCCGACGCGTGCTGAGGTGCGGGTGCGGCCTCCGCCGCCGGGGCGGGGCTCTGCGCGGGCACCGTCTCCGCGTGGTCGTCCGATATTCGTTCGGGCCGGCCCACAGGTCGTATAGGCGTGACCTTGCGCCCCTCTGACGGCGTGTCCTGGTTCGTGCCCGGGCCGGTGGGCGGCGCCTTGCGCGGAGTGAACCAACCGCCCCCGCCGCCGGAACCGGAGTCGGCCGACGTTGTGGTCGGAGCGTCCATGCTGTGCCTCGCCTCGAACATCTTTCGGTCGGTCTGCGTACTCCCGCGATCGGAAGTCGCTCTTTCCCCGTTCTGCCGCGGCAGAATGCGGCGGCCCAAGTGAACCCGCATTCCGGTCCGCTACGGACAAGTAAGGGAGGAATGTGACATTGCCCGCAGTTCCTCACCGCAGCGTGCCATCCGGCGCGACCCCGCAAGCCGCATAGCGGAAATAGCAGGTCTTCGATCTCTCCGTCCCGTTAGGCTGTCTACTTGGCCTGCGTGCATGGCCCGGGTTGCGCCGAGCGCGGTAGCCTCGGACCGGAGTCGACCATACCGGCACCCGCCAAACGCACAAGTCCCCCTTGCCCAGCAAGGAATTCGACAGGGGATATGCCCCTGCAATCCCTCAATTAGCGGGCGTGCCGCACCAATTCGTATGCCTACCGCAGATCGCGGCCGGCATACGAGTGAGTCGCCAGACCCGCGACGTGCTGATCCACATTGACCGCGACCGATACCGGCACGGCGCCGAACAGCTCCACATCGGAGAACGAGTCGCCGCAGGCAATGCAAGTGGCCCGTGACACCCCGAACTTTTCACAGAGCCGGTCCGCGATCTTCACCTTCGCCCCGGCGCTGAGCAGGGCATGCACCCGCCGCGCGTACTCCGGCGGTCCGATGTGCTGCGCGCCGATCTCACGATCCAGGGCCACCATCTCGGCCTCGAGCCCCAGTTGACGGGAGATTTCCACAGGCACCGACGTCCCGTGCAGCAGCGTTCCGTTCAGCTCGAAGAGATGCGGTCTCGCCATGTACGCCGAGGCTAGTACCCGGGGTTACTCCCTCTGTCGGACGCCCTCGAGGGGCACTCCCGGCACGGTGTTTCACGTGAAACTACGCCGTCCCGCTCGCCGAGCCGCCCTCGTCGTCCATGTGACGTCCTCCGCCTGCTGGCTGGGGCTCACACTCGGCCTGCTCGCGCTCGCCGTCACGGCGACCACCACGGGTTCCGACCCGATGGTCGAGGCCGCCTGCCGCGCCATGAAGGTCTTCACGGACTGGCTGGTGATCCAGCTCGCTCTGCTCACTCTGCTGAGCGGCCTGCTGCTGTCACTGGGCACCCCCTGGGGCCTCGCCCGGCACCGCTGGGTCTATGCCAAGTTCTGGCTCACGCTCGCCACAACCGCCGCCTCGGTCTTCGCGCTGCGACCCGGCGTCAACGCCGCGGTCGCGACGGTCATGGCAGGTACTCCGCTGCCCCAGCCGAGCGATCTGGTGGCCGGCCCCCTTGTCTCCCTGACCGCCTATCTCTTCATGACGGTGATCTCGGTACGCAAGCCATGGGGACTGACGCGACGTGGCCGAAAGCAGCATGCTGCCCGCAAAGCGGTGGACGCGGACCGGCTGCGTCAGTCAGCCTGACCTGCGTGTCGACACCTCCCCTCTCCGATCTACCCATCCGCCGGCTCACCCCGCGCGACCTCACGGCCTGCGCCGATCTCTCCGAGGACCGCGGCTGGCCCCGCGAGGAACACAAGTGGGGCCTGCTGCTCGCGGCCGGCACCGGCTACGGCATCGACGACCCCGACGGGGGCCTGGTGAGCGCCTGCGTGGTGACCGACTACGGCCCGCCGAACCGGCCCGCGCTGAGCGCCATCGGCATGGTGCTCGTCGCCGAACGCCACGCCCGCCGCGGCATCGGCCGCCGCCTCATGCAGTACGTCGCCGAGCAGGCGGACACCACACCGCTCACCCTGCACGCGACCCCGTACGGCCGCCCGCTCTACGAAGAGTTGGGCTTCAAGGTCACCGGGCGTGCGGAGATGGTGCGGGGACACTTCACCCCCGGTGGACCGACGCCGTCCGTGGCCACGCGCGCCGCGACCGCTGAGGATCTCTCGGCCATCCTTCGCCTGGACGCAGAGGTCTTCGGCCTCGACCGCACCCACGTCCTGACCCGCCTCCCGGCTTTCGCAGACCAGTTGCGCGTGGCCGAGGACGGAGGCGAACTCATCGGCTTCGCGGCCGCCTGGCCCAACATGGACACCCATGTCATCGGCCCACTGATCGCCCGCGACACCGAGACGGCGAAGGCTCTCGTCACCTCGCTCGCCGCCAGTACGGATCGCCCCCTGCGTACCGACATCGACGTGCGCCATGAGGACCTGCTGGCGTGGATCAAGGCACGAGGGGTGGAGTCCCAGGCCTTCAACGCCGTGATGACTTTCGGAGCCCCCGAACTCCCCGGCGACTGGACGCGCCGTTTCGCGCCCCTGACGGTCGCCGCGGGCTGACCTGACCGGGCAGCGCATGCGATGAAGTCCGCCCCTGAACACCGTGGGATCACGGCGTCCAGGGGCGGACTTCTGTGTGGGGAGGCGCGTCGCGCTCAGGCCTCGTTGAGCGTCAGACGAGCTCTGCCAAGGCTGCCGTGGCGAACCCGTGGTCCTGCTCCGGTGCGCCGCCGCCGACACCGACCGCGCCGATGAGGTGACCGTCGCGGTGGACGGGGATGCCGCCCGCGATGAAGAGCAACGGCCGGTCCAAGGCGGTGGGCAGGCTGTGGAACGGGCCGTCGGGCTTGACCAGGTCGACGAGGTCTGCGGTCGGGGCGTTCAGCTGGAGGGCGGTGTACGCCTTGCGGGTGCTGGTCTCACCGGAGATCAGCACGGCCCGGTCGTCGCGCCGGAAGGCGAGCAGGTGTCCGCCGGCGTCGAGGACGGTGACGCTGACGTTCACTCCGGCGGACTCGGCCGCACGGCGGGCGGCGGTCACGAGGATCTCCGCGTCCTGGATGGTCAGAGGCGCGACAGCCGTGGTGGTGCTCATGAGGGGGTTTCTCCTTGCGGGGATGTGCGGTGAAACGGGTGTGGGGACGACGCTGGCCCCGGAGTGAGGGTGAAGTGAGGGTCTGCGGGCCGCTCAGCTGTGAGCGGGTTCCGCCTGCCGGGCCCCTTCGGGAGTCGCGCTTGCGACGACCGGGTTCGAGGCCTTGGACTGGCGCTCAAGGCCGGCGGACACGACGGCCAGGACGAGTGCGGCGGCGGCGAGGACAGCGCCGACCCAGTTGGGGGCCGTGTAGCCGAGGCCGGCCGCGATGACGATGCCGCCGAGCCAGGCCGAGAGAGCGTTGCCGAGGTTGAAGGCGCCGATGTTGACCGCGGAGGCCAGCGTGGGGGCGCCGTGGGCCTGGTCGAGGACCCGCTTCTGCAGCGGCGGCACCGTGGCGAAACCGAGAGCGCCGATCAGCGCGATCGAGATCGCCGCCAGGACCTTGTTGTGGGCGGTCAGCGTGAACAGGGCCAGCACGACGGCCAACCCGCTCAGTGCGACGTACAGCATCGGCATCAGCTTGCGGTCGGCGAACTTGCCGCCGATCAGGTTGCCCGCGACCATGCCGAGGCCGAACAGAACGAGGAGCCAGGTCACCGACGTGTCGGCGTAACCGGCGACGTTCGTCATCATCGGTGCGATGTAAGTGATGGCGGCGAAGACTCCTCCGAACCCGAGCACGGTCATGGCCATCGCCAGCAGGACCTGGACGTTCTTGAAGGCGGCGAGTTCGTGCCGCAGGTGGACGCCTTCGGCCTTGGGCATGTCGGGGACGAGCTTGGCGATCCCGAGCAGTCCGACGACTCCGAGCGCCGCAACGGCCACGAAGGTGACGCGCCAGCCGACGCTCTGGCCGATGAGCGTGCCCAGGGGTACGCCGACGACGTTGGCGACGGTCAGGCCGGTGAACATCATGGCGATGGCTCCGGCCTTCTTCTCGGGGGCGACCAGCTCGGCCGCGACGACCGCGCCGATTCCGAAGAAGGCGCCGTGCGCGAGTGAGGCGACCACGCGGCCGATCACCATGACGAGGAAGACGGGCGCCACCGCGGAGAGCACGTTGCCCAGGATGAACAAGCCCATCAAGAGCAGCAGCATCCGCTTGCGCGAGATGCGGGTGCCCAGAATCGTCATGAGGGGGGCACCGAACATGACGCCGAGGGCGTAGCCGGTGACCAGAAATCCGGCCGTGGGGATGGAGACGCCGAAGTCACCCGCGACCTCGGGGAGCAGCCCCATGATCACGAATTCCGTGGTTCCGATCCCGAAGGCCCCGATCGCGAGAGCCAGAAGCGCGAGAGGCATAGGGTTCACCTTCCCAGACTGTTGCAGGTGCGCTTTGCGTGCGTTCACAATACTTGCAGACGCGCACTACTTGCAAGCGCCGACAATTTCGCGCGTGGACTATCCTGGGCTCAGCCGCTTCGGGACGGAGGAATCCAGAGCCATGACCGCCACAGACCCCGCACTCACCGCCCTGGCCCAGGGCTGGTGCGCCCTCTCCCTGCTCCACGGGAGGATCGAGACCCACATCGAGCGCGCTCTGCAGGCCAAGCACGACCTGAGCGTGCGGGAGTACTCGCTGCTCGATGTCCTCAGCCGCCAGCACGACGGTGAAGGCGGTCACCTGCAGATGAAGCAGGTCGCGGACGCCGTTGTCCTCAGCCAGAGCGCCACCACGCGCCTGGTGACGCGTCTGGAGGACCGCGGTCTGCTCGCCCGCTACCTCTGCCCCACCGACCGTCGCGGCATCTACACGGACGTGAGCGAGACGGGGCTGGCTCTGCTCGCCGAAGCGCGGCCCACCAATGACACCGCCCTGCGCGAGGCACTCGACGAGGCGGCCAGGAACCCCGAACTCGCCCCGCTGGTCCGCGCGGTGGAAGCCGTACGCGTCCCCGCCTGAGACGTCACCTCGAAAGGCCGGGGACCGCCCGGCGCCGGGCGGTCCAGGACTGACGACACCATGGCCGCATAGGCTGCGGCCATGGGAGATCTTGAGATACGGCCTGCCGTGGCCTCCGACGTCCCGGCCATCGTGGCAATGCTGACGGACGACCACCTGGGCGCCGGCCGCGAGTCACCGGACGACCTCACGCCATATCTGGAGGCGCACGCGCGCATCGCCGGGGACCCCAACCAGCACCTGGTCGTCGCCGTGCGCGAGGGGCGCACTGTCGGCGCCCTTCAGCTCACCGTCATCCCCGGGCTCTCCCGGAAGGGCTCCACGCGCTCGATCATCGAGGGCGTCCGCATCCACGCGGACGAGCGTGGCAGCGGGCTCGGCACGTTGCTCATCGAGTGGGCCGTGGATGAATCCCGCCGCCAGAACTGCCAGTTGGTGCAGCTGACCTCCGACGCCACCCGGACCGACGCCCATCGCTTCTACGAGCGACTGGGTTTCGAGGCCTCACATGTGGGCTTCAAGCTCCAGCTCTGACAACGCCGAGGGGCCGGGTGCTCGTCTGTTTCACGTGAAACAGACGAGCATCCGGCCCCTTCACCATCCCCACCAGGAACTAGGCCGGACAGGAACGATCCAGACTGGTAGCAAGACCGGCTAGGACCGAGGAAGCCCTCGCCAGCCCTCCGGGTCCACGCCGCCAGGAACCGGCGCCCCCTTCTCGTACGGCTCACGCGTGAAGACGAACGATCCGAGATCGAGATGGCTCACCGACCCGTCGGGCCGGCGCTCGACGCGCAAGAGTTCCCCCGCGTAGTAGCCGTCCAGCCCGGTCCAGGTGCCGTCGCCGTTCGGTCGGAATCGCGAGTCCCGCGCCCCACCCGTCAGCGGTCCGAGCGAGACTCCTCCGTCGGCCGTCAGGCGCAGCACCGTGCTCTGCGTACCCCAGTACCAGGGCCCGGCGAGCTCCAGCACCGTCGCATCGACGTCCGGCAGGGGCCGCCACGGCTCGGGGATGCGCGGCTCGGCCTCGGCAACGATACGGAGAAGGTCCGTGCTGACCGTCGATGCGGGCACGCCCGACGTGCAGTTGGCGAGCGTGACCGCGGCCAGACCGTCCTCCTCGCTCAGCCACAGCCCCGCCACGAACCCGGGCAGCGAACCACCGTGCCCGGCCAGCACCCGGCCATTCCTCCGTGCCAGCTGAAGACCGAGGCCGTACGAGGAGTCCCAGTCCCCCGACAGCGTGGGCGCGGCGGGCGTGCGCATCTCGCGTACGGACTGCGCATTCAGAACGCGGTCGTCGCCCTCCATCAGGAACACGGCGAACCGCCCCAAATCCGCTGCCGTCGACCAGAGTTGTCCCGCAGGAGCCATCAGACCCAGATCCTCCGCGGGCTCCGGCATCATCACATCGGCCCAGGGATGCACGGCCCAGCCACCGGCATGCGGGGCCTGCGGCTGCCCGCTCGTCCGGTCCAGACCGAGCGGCTCCAGGACCTCGCGACGCAGGACGTCCTCCCACGGAGCACCGCGCAACGCCTCGACCAGCGAACCCAGCAACGTGTAGCCGGGGTTGGAGTAGTGATGCTGCTTGCCGACCGGATGTCTGAACGGCTTCTCACCCAACACATCGGCGAGCTCGGGACGCAGCGAGGACGACGAACGCTCCCACCAAGGACCAGGAGTCTCGGCCGCCAACCCACTGGTGTGCGCCAGAAGTTCGGCGATGGTGACCTGGCCGGCGCCGGTGCCCGGCAGATGCTTCTCCAACGGGTCCCCGAGGTCGAGCACACCCTCGTCCCGCAGCCTCAGCACCAGCACGGCCGTGAACGTCTTGGTGATCGAGCCGATCCGGTACTGCACGTGCTCGTCCGGAGCATGCCCGTCCACACAGGTACGCCCACCGCTCCACACCAGCTCACCGTCGCGAACGACCGCGGCCACCAGCGAAGGGGACCGGCCTTCCGCCTGAGCGGTGGCAATGTGATGCAAGAGGGCTCGGCGCGTCGTGGGCAGCAGCTCTTCAGGGGATGTCGTCATGCCCCAAGTCCACCCCGCCGGCAGCCAGGCGTCGACCCCTTTTAGGCCGACAGCTCCAGGTCGCACGCCCATGCCGTGCGGTTGCGGTCGTGCGGGAGCAGGTTGTACGGGATCAGGTCTGCGCCATGTCCACGAAGCGCGAGTAGTGACCCTGGAAGGCGACCGTGATCGTTGCCGTCGGACCGTTACGGTGCTTGCCCACGATGATGTCCGCCTCGCCGGCGCGGGGGGACTCCTTCTCGTAGGCGTCCTCGCGGTGCAAAAGGATCACCATGTCCGCGTCCTGCTCGATCGAGCCGGATTCACGCAGGTCGGACACCATCGGCTTCTTGTCCGTGCGCTGCTCGGGGCCACGGTTCAGCTGGGAGAGCGCGATGACCGGCACTTCCAGCTCCTTGGCGAGCAGCTTCAGGTTTCGCGACATGTCCGAGACCTCCTGCTGACGGCTCTCGGAGCGCTTCGAACCACCGGCCTGCATCAGCTGCAGATAGTCGATGATCACGAGCTTGATGTCATTGCGCTGCTTGAGGCGACGGCACTTCGCGCGGATCTCCATCATCGACAGGTTCGGCGAGTCGTCGATGTAGAGCGGTGCCGCCGAGACCTCGGGCATCCGGCGCGCGAGCCGGGTCCAGTCCTCGTCCGTCATGGTGCCGGAGCGCATGTGGTGCAGCGCGACCCGCGCCTCCGCGGACAGCAGACGCATCGCGATCTCGTTCCGGCCCATTTCCAGGGAGAAGATGACGCTGGGCAGGTTGTGCTTGATCGAGGCGGCCCGGGCGAAGTCGAGCGCCAGCGTGGACTTACCCATGGCGGGACGGGCAGCGATGACGATCATCTGGCCGGGGTGCAGGCCGTTCGTCAGGGAGTCGAAGTCGGTGAACCCGGTGGGCACACCGGTCATCTCGCCGCTGCGGGAGCCGATCGCCTCGATCTCGTCGAGCGCGCCCTCCATGATGTCCCCGAGCGGGAGGTAATCCTCGCTGGTGCGCTGCTCGGTGACCGCGTAGATCTCGGCCTGCGCACTGTTCACGATCTCGTCGACGTCGCCGTCGGCCGCGTATCCCATCTGCGTGATGCGCGTGCCCGCCTCGACGAGCCGGCGCAGGACCGCACGCTCGTGGACGATCTCGGCGTAGTACTCGGCGTTCGCCGCCGTCGGAACCGTCTGGACGAGGGTGTGCAGATACGATGCGCCACCGACCTTGGTGATCTCGCCACGCTTGGTGAGCTCGGCCGCGACCGTGATCGGGTCGGCCGGCTCGCCCTTCGCATACAGGTCGAGAACCGCGGTGAAGATCGTTTCGTGAGCGGGGCGGTAGAAGTCGTGGCCCTTGATCACCTCGACGACGTCGGCGATCGCGTCCTTCGACAGGAGCATGCCGCCGAGGACGGACTGCTCGGCATCGAGGTCCTGGGGGGGTACCCGCTCGAAGGACGGAGCTCCGTCGTCCCAGCCGCCGTCGCCACCGCGGTCGTGCTGCTCCTCGCGCCCCCGCCCGCCGCTGCCACGCTGGCGGGAGGCAGGCAGACGGTCACTGGGACCGCTGTCGGCCCAGGGGTCGTCCAAAGGCTCGGAGATACTCACCGGGCCACCTCCTCCAGTCCGCCGGGCGGACCTCGCCGTGCCCTCTTTCTTACGGCACGACACTGACAAATATGGGGTCCCGACTCCGGTTCTGACGCGTCGGTTCATGACGTTTCCGAGGCCTGAAATCGTGGCGGGCGCCGCACCACGGTAGGCCCCTCGGCACCTTCAGCCAATCTGGTTATCCACAGGCGGTGTGGATGAAGGGCCTCTCGCTGTGGAGAACTCCGCAAAACCTGTGCACGACACGGTGGACAGCCCTGTGAACAAGCCCTCAGGAAGCACGCAGAAACGTGCCTGACCTGCGACTTTCCCGTCCACTGGCTGTGCAGGAAAAATACTTTCCCGCTCGGCTCAAGATCCCTGTAAACGGTGCGTGACGCCACGCCCGAGAGGCACATAAGTAAGGACTCAAAGGCGGTTGCATCTCTTACCTGTGGAAGATTACATTGGTGCTCATGACACAGGCTCCCGCGGCGACCAAGGCCGCCCGGCGTCGGCATGACCGCGAGATCGTCGCGCTGGCCGTCCCCGCCTTCGGCGCGCTCGTCGCCGAGCCTCTTTTCGTGATGGCCGACAGCGCCATCGTCGGCCATCTGGGCACCGCCCAGCTGGCCGGTCTCGCTGTCGCCTCGTCCCTCCTGATGACCGCCGTCAGCGTCTTCGTCTTTCTGGCCTACGCGACCACGGCTGCGGTGGCCCGCCGCGTCGGCGCCGGAGATCTGCAGTCCGCGATCCGTCAGGGCATGGACGGGATCTGGCTCGCGCTCCTGCTCGGTGCCGCGGTCATCGCCATTGTCCTTCCCACCGCTCCCGCGCTCGTCGAGGTGTTCGGTGCCTCGCACACCGCGGCGCCCTACGCGATCACCTATCTGCGGATCTCCTCGCTCGGCATCCCCGCGATGCTCGTCGTCCTCGCCGCGACAGGAGTCCTGCGTGGCCTCCAGGACACCAAAACCCCGCTCTATGTCGCGGTCGGAGGCTTCGTCGCCAACGGCGCGCTCAACGCGGGGCTCGTCTACGGCGCTGGCCTGGGCATCGCAGGATCCGCCTGGGGCACCGTCATCGCCCAGGTCGCCATGGCCGCCGTCTATCTTTTCGTCGTCGTACGCGGGGCCCGTCGTCACGGCGCTTCCCTGCGTCCCGACGCCGCCGGGATTCGAGCCTGCGCCCAGGCAGGCGCGCCGCTGCTCGTCCGCACCCTCTCGCTGCGCGCCATCCTCATGATCGCCACCGCTGTTGCGGCCCGGCTCGGCGACGCGGACATCGCCGCGCACCAGATCATCATCTCCCTGTGGAGCCTGCTGGCCTTCGCGCTCGACGCCATCGCCATCGCGGGCCAGGCCATCATCGGGCGCTACCTCGGAGCGGACGACGCCCAGGGCGCACGGGATGCCTGCCGCCGCATGGTGCAGTGGGGCATCGCCGCGGGAGTCGTCCTCGGACTCCTGGTGATCGTCTCCCGACCGCTCTTCATTCCACTGTTCACGAATGATCAGGTGGTGCAGAACGTGGCACTGCCCGCTCTCCTGATGGTCGCGCTGTCCCAGCCCATCTGCGGCATCGTCTTCGTTCTCGACGGGGTCCTGATGGGAGCGGGAGACGGTCCGTATCTCGCCTGGGCGATGCTCGCGACCCTGGCGGTCTTCACGCCGGTCGCCCTGCTGGTGCCGGTCTTCGGCGGAGGGCTCACCGCGCTGTGGGGCGCGATGACTTTGATGATGACCGTGCGAATGGTGACCCTGTGGCTGCGTTCGCGCTCGGGCCGTTGGATCGTCACGGGCGCCACGCGCTGACCCGTTTCACGTGAAACGGCGATCGTGAAACGCATTGGGCCGCACCCCGAGGGGTGCGGCCCAACGTTTGCTTCAGCTCTGCCAAGCGCAGTGCTTAGGCGGAGACGACCTCGACGCTGACCTTGGCGGCAACCTCGGGGTGCAGACGCACGGACGTCTCGTGGGCGCCCAGCGTCTTGATCGGCGAGCCCAGCTCGACGCGGCGCTTGTCGATCTTCGGACCACCGGCAGCCTCGATCGCCGAAGCGACGTCGGCCGGGGTGACGGAACCGAAGAGACGACCGGCGTCGCCGGAGCGGACGGCCAGGCGGACCTTGACACCCTCGAGGCGGGCCTTGATCTCGTTGGCCTGCTCGATGGTCGCGATCTCGTGGATCTTGCGGGCGCGGCGGATCTGCGCCACGTCCTGCTCGCCACCCTTGGTCCAGCGGATCGCGAAACCACGCGGGACCAGGTAGTTGCGGGCGTACCCGTCCTTGACGTCGACGACGTCGCCGGCGGTGCCGAGGCCAGAGACCTCGTGGGTAAGGATGATCTTCATTGTTCGGTCACCCTTTCCTTATCGCGCGGTGGACGTGTAGGGCAGCAGCGCCATCTCACGGCTGTTCTTCACGGCCGTGGCGACGTCACGCTGGTGCTGCGTGCAGTTGCCGGTCACGCGGCGGGCACGGATCTTGCCGCGGTCGGAAATGAACTTCCGCAGCATGTTCGTGTCCTTGTAGTCCACGTACGTGACCTTGTCCTTGCAGAAAGCGCAGACCTTCTTCTTAGGCTTGCGCACAGGCGGCTTCGCCATGGTGTTTCTCCTGTGTGATCAAGAAGTGTGGGTACGGCCCACCCCTTGGCCCTGAGGCCTAGAAGGGGGGCTCGTCCGAGTAGCCGCCGCCGGAGGAGGAACTGCCGGAGCTTCCGCCCCAGCCACCTCCGCCGCCCTGCTGGCCGCCGCCGGCCGGCGCACCGGTCGCCCAGGGGTCGTCGGCGGGAGCACCGCCGCCACCCTGCTGCTGACCTCCACCGGAGCCACCGCCCCAGTTGCCGCCGCCCTGCTGGCCGCCGCCACCGCCGCCGTATCCACCCTGACCACCGCGACCGGTGGTCTTGGTGACCTTGGCCGTGGCGGTCTTCAGGCTGGCGCCGACTTCCTCGACGTCCAGCTCGTAGACCGTGCGCTTGACGCCCTCACGGTCCTCGTAGGACCGCTGCTTCAGCCGGCCCTGCACGATGACGCGCATGCCTCGCTGGAGCGACTCCGCGACGTTCTCCGCCGCCTGACGCCAGACCGAGCAGGTGAGGAACAGGCCTTCGCCGTCCTTCCACTCATTGGTCTGCTTGTCGAAGATGCGGGGAGTGGACGCGACACGGAACTTCGCGACCGCCGCACCGGAAGGGGTGAAGCGCAGCTCGGGGTCGTCGACAAGATTGCCTACGACCGTGATGACGGTCTCGCCTGCCATGGGGGAACCTCTCGGCGGGTTTGCTGCTGGCTGCTTGCTGCTACTCGAAACCCGAGTGCCGCTGAGCTAGGAAGCTCAGTGGGTCTCGGGACGGAGGACCTTGGTCCGGAGGACCGACTCGTTCAGGTTCATCTGGCGGTCGAGCTCCTTGACGACCGCAGGCTCGGCCTGCAGGTCGATGACCGAGTAGATGCCCTCGGGCTTCTTCTTGATCTCGTACGAGAGACGACGACGGCCCCAGGTGTCGACCTTCTCAACCTTTCCGTTGGCCTCGCGGACAACGGAGAGGAAGTTCTCGATCAGCGGGGAGACAGCGCGCTCCTCGAGATCGGGGTCGAGGATGACCATCACTTCGTAGTGACGCATGTGGAACCCACCTCCTTTGGACTCAGCGGCCACGGTCGTTCCGTGGCAGGAGGGTCGTGATGCGTACGCAACGGTATCGGCGACCACTGACAATCGGGCCCCGCTGGCGGGGATCCCTGGTCAGGGCGTGAGCAGACACCGGTGCAGACGGTACAGACTACCCGCACCACGGCTTCCGGTTGAAATCCGACCGTGGGAGGGCACAATCTGTACACATCGGGTGTGTATGGCGCTACGATGCGCCGCCTTCCGCAGGAGGTGCCACATGGCACAGGCAATGCGACCCAACACCGCGACATCTCTCCTCGCCACGGACGGGAAGCCCCATCCTCTCCAGGACTCGCTGGTCGCGGTGGCGATGGTTCTCGGGGCGATCGCCATCATCTCTTCGCTCTTCAGCAGCCTCCACCTGCTCAGCTCCTGGGCTGGGCTGATCGGCGTCCTGACCGCCGCATACGGCCAGTTCATCTCGGTGACGACGCGCGAGCGCTTCGGTCTCATCCTGGGCCTCGGCGCCTCGGCGATCGGCCTCTTCATCGGCATGGCCCACGGAGGTCTGTTCGGCGGTGTCATCGGCTGACGGCCCGCGAAGGTCCCATAGGCCCAGTCGGGGCGCTCCCAGGGCGCAGTAGGCTTCGGCGCGAGAGCCGGAGCCCTTGTACCCATGGGGACACACCAGCCCGAGGAGCGCCCCGAATGAGCCTGACCCTGAGGACCATCAGCCGAGAGCAGCATCTGGCATACATCCAGAGCCTGCCCTCGGCTAGCCACATGCAGGTCCCGGCATGGGCTGATGTGAAGGCGGAGTGGCGCTCCGAGAGCCTGGGCTGGTTCGACGAGCGGAACGGCGAGATGGTCGGCGCGGGCCTGGTCCTCTACCGGCAGCTGCCCAAGATCAAGCGCTATCTCGCGTATCTCCCCGAGGGCCCGGTCATCAACTGGTTCGCTCCGAACCTCGACGACTGGATGCGTCCGATGCTGGCGCACCTCAAGCAGCAGGGCGCCTTCTCCGTGAAGATGGGCCCGCCGGTGATCATCCGGCGCTGGGAGGCCACATCGATCAAGAAGGGCATCCAGGACCCGGACGTCAAGCGCCTGCGCGACATCGAGGCCGACTTCATCGAGCCGCGTGCCTTCGAGGTCGCCGACAAGCTGCGCCGCATGGGCTGGCAGCAGGGCGAGGACGGCGGCGCCGGCTTCGGCGACGTACAGCCCCGCTACGTCTTCCAGGTGCCGCTGGCCAACCGCTCCCTCGAGGACGTGCACAAGGCCTTCAACCAGCTGTGGCGCCGCAACATCAAGAAGGCCGAGAAGGCCGGCGTCGAGGTCGTCCAGGGCGGCTACCAGGACCTCGCCGAGTGGCAGCGTCTCTACGAGATCACGGCTGTGCGCGACCACTTCCGGCCGCGCCCGCTGTCGTACTTCCAGCGCATGTGGACGGCCCTCAACAGTGAGGACCCCAACCGGATGCGGCTGTACTTCGCCCGCCACAACGGGGTGAACCTGTCGGCGGCGACGATGCTGGTGGTCGGGGGGCACGTCTGGTACTCCTACGGAGCCTCCGACAACATCGGCCGTGAGGTCAGGCCCTCGAACGCGATGCAGTGGCGGATGCTCCGCGACGCCTACGCGCTCGGAGCGACGGTCTACGACCTGCGCGGCATCAGCGATTCGCTCGACGAATCGGACCACCTCTTCGGTCTGATCCAGTTCAAGGTGGGCACCGGTGGGCAGGCTGCCGAGTACCTCGGCGAGTGGGACTTCCCGCTCAACAAGCTGCTGCACAAGGCCCTCGACATCTACATGTCGCGGCGCTGAGCCTCTCCTGGTCCGCCCGGCCCACACGGCCCGGGCGGACCCTGCACAATTCACGTAGCTCCAAAGCTTCTTCATACCTCTGATACACCGCAGCCACGAGAAAGGTTCCGGGACCGGCCATGGCGCTCACGCTCTACGTCGACACCGCGCGCTGGCGGGCACACCACAAGCACGTGCTCGAGCAGTTTCCGGGGATTGTCCCCGTCTGCAAGGGCAACGGCTACGGCTTCGGCCATGAACGGCTCGCGGACGAGGCCACCCGCTTCGGCTCGGACGTCCTCGCCGTCGGCACGACCTACGAAGCCGCCCGGATCAAGGACTGGTTCAGCGGTGACCTGCTGGTCCTGACCCCGTTCCGGCGGGGCGAGGAGCCCGTGCCGCTGCCCGACCGTGTGATCCGCTCCGTCTCCTCCGTCGACGGCGTGCACGGCCTCGTCGGCGCCCGTGTCGTCGTCGAGGTGATGTCCTCGATGAAGCGGCACGGCGTGAGCGAGCAGGAACTGCCCCAGCTCCACTCCGCCATAGAGGATGTCCGGCTCGAGGGCTTCGCGATCCACCTGCCCCTGGACCGCACCGACGGCTCCGACGCCGTCGAGGAGGTCATCGGCTGGATGGACCGTCTGCGCGCGGCCAGGCTGCCGCTGCACACGATGTTCGTCAGCCACCTCAAGGCCCAGGAACTCGCCCGCCTTCAGCAGCAGTTCCCGCAGACCCGGTTCCGGGCCCGCATCGGCACGAGGCTCTGGCTGGGCGACCACGACGCTACCGAGTACCGCGGCGCGATCCTGGACGTGACCCGCGTCGCCAAGGGTGACCGCTTCGGTTACCGCCAGCAGAAGGTCGCCTCGGACGGCTGGCTCGTGGTCGTCGCCGGCGGTACGTCGCACGGCGTGGGCCTGGAGGCTCCCAAGGCGCTGCACGGCGTCATGCCGCGCGCCAAGGGCGTCGCCCGCGCGGGCCTCGCGACCGTCAACCGGAACCTGTCGCCGTTCGTCTGGGGCGGTAAGCAGCGCTGGTTCGCAGAGCCTCCGCACATGCAGGTCTCGATCCTCTTCGTGCCGTCCGACGCCCCCGAGCCCCGGGTGGGCGAGGAGCTGGTGGCCCATCTGCGGCACACCACCACGCAGTTCGACCGGATCCTCGACCGCTGACCGAGGCCTGGAACAGGCCGGGTCGCACGGACAAACGGAAGGGCCGGACACCATCACGGTGTCCGGCCCTTTTCATGCGTTCGCTCAGAGCGAACGCTCTTCGTCCTTGCCCCAGCCCCAACTCACTTGTGGCCACTCCTCGTTGTGCATCGCGTGCCGTGGGGGATGCGCGGCGTGGCCGAGCACGAACACGTCCGGCGCTCCGTCCAGGGCACCGCCCGACGGGTCGTCGTCCCCGGAGCGTCTGACCACGTCCCGTTCCGGCATCAGGATGTCGCGCACGATCACCGCGCACAGATAGAGCGTGCCCAGCAGGTGGATGAGGATGACGAGGTGGTAGCCGTCCGTGGGCAGCCCCCGGTGCTTGTCACCGCTCGTGGTGTACGCGAGGTACATCCAGATCCCCAGGAAGTACGCGACCTCGCACGCCTGCCAGATCAGCAAATCCCGCCAGCGCGGCCGGGCGAGGGCCGCGAAGGGGATCAGCCACAGGACGTACTGCGGCGAGTAGACCTTGTTGGTGAGGATGAAGGCGGCAATGACCAGGAAGGCGAGCTGCGCGAGGCGGGGCCGGCGTGGCGCCGTCAGGGCGAGCGCAGTGATACCCAGACAGGCCAGGACCATCAGCACCATCGCGTAGGTGTTGGCGTCGTCGGGGCTGATCTGCGCGTCCCACCGCTGCTGGATGATGAGCCAGATGGACCCGAAGTCGACGCCGCGCTCCTGGCTGAAGCGATAGAACTTCGACCAGCCGTCGGGGGCGAGCAGCATCACCGGCAGGTTCACGACGAGCCACGCGCCCACCGAGCCGGCCAGGGCCTTCCCGAAGTCGCGCCAGCGTCCGGCGCGCCAGCAGAGCAACAGCAGCGGGCCGAGCACCAGGAACGGATAGAACTTCGCGGCCGTGGCCAGGCCCAGCAGGACACCGAAAGCGACCGACCGGCCCCGCGACCACATCAGCATCGCGGCCGCTGTGAGGGCCACGGCGAGCAGATCCCAGTTGATGGTGGAGGTCAGCGCGAACGCGGGCGCAAGGGCGACCAGGAGGCCGTCCCAGGGGCGTCGCCGGTGGGTGCGAGTCACGCAGATGGCGATCACCACCGCGCAGATCATCAGCATCCCGGCGTTGACCATCCAGTAGACCTTCTCCAGGTGCTGGATGGAACCGCCGCCCAGGGTCAGCCAGGACGCGACCTCCATGAACACACCGGTCAGCACCGGGTACTCGAGGTAGTCCATGTCGCCGGGCAGCTTGTCGAAGTACGGCACCAGGCCGTCGGCGAAGCCCCGCCCCTGATAGAGGTGCGGGATGTCCGAGTAGCAGGCGTGCGTGTACTGCGAGCTGGCACCGAAGAACCACGCGCCGTCGTAGCAGGGCAACTTCTGCACCATGCCCAGCGCGAACATGCCGATCATCACCAGCGCGATGACGCGTACAGGGGTCCACCAGGAGCTCCCGAGCAGCGCCCATCGTCCGATGGGTCCGCCGATCAGCTCGCTCCCCGCTGCGGCGACCTCGTCCTCCTTGGTCGGCCGTACCGGGTCCGGCTGTTGCACATGGGTGCGCGTCGTCTCTGCACTGGGCATGCCGCACATCCTGCCGTACGCGCCTGAGAACGGGGCGAGGGCCGCCACACCTGATCGGTGCGGCGGCCCTCACTTGGCGCGGGTCACGCGCTGTTTCACGTGGAACACGCAGCGTTTCACGTGAAACAGGCGGCGTGAGTTCAGCTCCGGCTAGCCCGCTGGGCCTCCGAAGATCCCTCCGTTGCCGTTTCCGTTGCTGCCGCCGTTGCCGCCCCCTGGGTCCGACGGCGAGCTGGTCACGCCACCGTCTGTGCCACCCGTGGGTGTCCCACCGGTGCCACCGTTCGACGTTCCGCCGTTGTCGTTGCAGTTCCACGACCAACTGCTGCACGACTCGCTGGTCGACGGCGACGGGCCGGGGGAGGACTGGCTGGGCGACGGTTCCACCGTTGCCGAATCCGAGGGGGACGGAGTCGCCGAGGGAGTGATGCTCGGGCTCGGGGTGGCGCCGACGATCTCACCAATGGGCTCGGGAGTGGGGAACACCTTGACCGGCGCTCCCTTGAGAGCCTCCATCATGTAGTCGTGCCAGATCTCGGACGGGAACGAGGCACCGTGGATCTTCTCCTGGCCGCCCGTACCGTACATCTCCAAGAACTCGCGCTTCTTGCTGTTCTCGTTGTCGTCCATCCGGTACATCGTGATGGCCGTCGACAGCTGCGGGGTGTACCCCACGAACCAGGCGGACTTGTTGCCGTCGGTCGTACCGGTCTTGCCCGCGACCTGGCGGTCGGGCAGCTTCGCGTTGGTACCCGTTCCCTTGTCGACGACGGTCCTCAGGACGTCGGTGACGTTGTCGGCGACCGCCGGCTGGAAGGCCCTGAACGGCGCCTTCTCGTGCCGGTAGACCGTCTCACCTGCGTGGTCGACCGACGTCACCGAGAACGGATCGTTCCGCTGCCCGCTGGCCGCGAAGGTGCCGTAGGCGCCGGCCATGCGGATCGCGCTCGGGTCGGAGGTACCGAGGGAGAAGGACGGATAGTTGGCGCTGGCGAAGCTGTTGTCCTTGATGCCTGCGTCCTTCGCGGCCTGCTTCACCTTGTCCAGGCCGACATCCATGCCCAGCTGGACATAGGCGGAGTTGACGGACTCCCGCATCGCCTCACGAAGGTCGATCTGGAAGGTCGGCCGGTTGTAGGACTCCCCGCCGTCGTTCGTCTGGAGCCACTCCTTGCCGTCCTTGTCCGTCCAGACCTCGCCGTTGTACTTCTTGATCTTCAGCTTGTTCTGGCCGCTGTAGAGACTCTTCGGGGAGACCGGCGTGCGCTGTTCGTCACCCTGGTCCTCGATGCCCTTGGGGTCGCGTACGCCGTCCCTCATTGCGGCGGCCAGCACGAACGGCTTGAAGGTCGAGCCGACCTGCGCACCGGTCTGGTCGGCGTTGTTCGTGTAGTGCGTTGTCGCGTCCTCACCGCCGTAGATGGCCTCGATCGCGCCGCTCGTGGGGTTCACCGAGGCGCCGCCGAACTGGACGTACTTGTCCGTCTTCGGGCGGAGCTTCGCTTTGATGTTCTCCTTGCGGACCTTCTTCACGGCCGCTTCGAGCTTGTCCACCTTCGTCCTGTCGAAGGTGGTGTGGATCTCGTAGCCGCCCTTCTGCAGGTCGAGGGCGGTGATCTTGCCATCGCTGTTGTTGATGACGTAGGCCTTGGCAAGGTCCACGAGGTAGCCGACCTGGCCGCCCAGCTTGCCGTTGGCCCGCGGGCTCTGCAGCTGGGGGAAGCCTTCTGCCTGGAATTTCTGCCGGTCCGTGGCGTTCAGACGCTTGTCCTTGACCTCTTCGTCGAGGATCCAGCTCCACCGCTCCTCCGCGCGCGCCCTGTTCTTTGCGGGCGTCGCCTCGACCGGGTCGATCTCCGGCGCACCGGCGGGGTCGTAGTACGTCGCGCCCTTGAGCACCGAGGCCAGGAATGCGCACTGGCTCGCGTTCAGCTCCGAGGCGTCCTTGTTGAAGTACGTGCGGGCAGCCGCCTGAATACCGTAAGCACCGCGCCCGTAGTACGCGGTGTTCAGGTAGCCGGCCATCACCTTCTCCTTGGGCTCCGTACGGCCCACCTTTATGGAGACGAACAGCTCCTTGACCTTGCGCGAGACCGTCTGCGACTGGTCGTCGAGCATCGCGTTCTTCACGTACTGCTGGGTGATGGTCGAGCCGCCCTGCGTCGCGCCACCCTTGGCCATGTTGACGAACGCGCGGGCGATGCCCATGGGGTCGACGCCCTTGTCCGTCTCGAACGTCTTGTTCTCGGCGGACATGACGGCGTACCGCATGGCCTCGGGGATCTCTTCGTACTTGATGATCTGCCGGTTCGTCTCGCCACCGGTCGAGACCATCGGCTTGCCGTCGGCCCAGTAGTAGACGTTGTTCTGGGCCTTGGCCGTGTCCGCCTCCTTCGGGACGTCCACAAGGGCGTACCCGATGCCCGCCGCGGCCATGAGGCTGCCGCAGAGGCCCACGAACAGACCCGTCACCAGGCGCCAGGACGGCAGCCAGCGGTGCACTCCGTACTTGTCGGAGCGCGGGTAGTCGATGAACCTCTTCTTCTGCGGCGGCCGTGAAGGTCCGCGACCCCTGCCGCGCCCTGGCCCGCTCGATCCCTCGGGGCCACCTCCACCGCGCCGGCCGCCGCCTCCGCGGCCACCGCCGCCGTCGGGAGCCTTCCTGCGGCTCCCTCCGGCGCTGCGCTGTGCGGCTCGGCGCGCTTCCGCGCGGCCTCCGTACGGGCGGTCGTCGCCCGTGGAGCCGGACGATCCTGTGGACCCCGGTGCTCCATATGCGTCAGAAGGTGATCCGGTGGCGTCACGCGGTGCCGCGCGACGGCCCGGCGATGCGCCGGACGTGCCGCGACGGGCCGCGGCACGTCCGCCGCCCTGTGGCTGCGGCGGTTTGCGACGGTGCTCGCTCATCGAACGACTACTCCTCGGGCAGGCGCTGTGACACGCGCCTGGAAACGGCGGCTGGTTTCCGGTCCCCCCGAAATACGGATGCGCCCCTTCTGGCACTCACCCGCAATGCACCGGGGACAACGACGCCCACAGGCGTCACTTGGTTCCCGGCGGTCTGCATGGCCGACAGACTACGCACCGTCAAAACCCACCTAGGGCCGAAGTTCACCCCAAATCAGGCAACTCGCTTGGTATGAATCGGTGATGTGACGCCGTTCACCGTGATCCCTCTTGTCCCATCCGCGGGGCCGTTCTATCGTCGTGATGTATCGAGTCGATACATCAGCTCGGCATAAAGAGTCCGTAAGAGGTCGTGACACCGATCGCGGCAGAGGAGGAGGCGACGATGAGCCGACGTTCCGGCATCCTCGAGTTCGCCGTCCTCGGGCTGCTCCGCGAGTCCCCGATGCACGGCTACGAGCTGCGGAAACGGCTCAATACATCGCTGGGGGTCTTCCGCGCCTTCAGCTACGGGTCCCTCTACCCCTGTCTCAAGACGCTGGTCGCAAGCGGCTGGTTGATCGAGGAATCGGGGAGCACACCCGAGGACGCCCTCGCCGCACCCCTCGCAGGGCGTCGCGCCAAGATCGTCTACCGGTTGACGGCGGAAGGTAAGGAGCACTTCGAGGAGCTGCTCTCGCAGACCGGCCCGGACGCATACGAGGACGAGCACTTCGCCGCGCGGTTCGCCTTCTTCGGGCAGACCTCGCGTGACGTACGCATGCGCGTGCTCGAAGGCCGTCGCAGCCGTCTCGAGGAGCGCCTCGAAAAGATGCGCATCTCCTTCGCCCGCACCCGGGAACGCCTTGACGACTACACCCTTGAGCTCCAGCGGCACGGAATGGAATCCGTGGAGCGCGAAGTGCGCTGGCTGAACGAGCTCATCGAGAGCGAGCGGGCGGGGCGGGATCAGCGGCGATCCGACCCCTCCGACGCAGCTCAGCAGGACACATCTGGAGAGACGGGCGGCCTGCCCCGGCACCGGGACAGCACCCGGCCGGATCCGTCCGACGACACCGCCACGTGAGGCCCATTCGGGGTTTCACCGATACACACAGGGAGCAACCGGAATGGGTTCGGTTCGCGTAGCCATCGTCGGCGTGGGCAACTGCGCCGCCTCGCTGGTCCAGGGCGTCGAGTACTACAAGGACGCCGACCCGGACGCCAAGGTCCCGGGCCTGATGCACGTCCAGTTCGGCGACTACCACGTCGGTGACGTCGAGTTCGTCGCCGCCTTCGACGTCGACGCGAAGAAGGTCGGCCTCGACCTCTCCGACGCCATCGGTGCCAGCGAGAACAACACCATCAAGATCTGCGACGTGCCGAACACGGGCGTGACTGTCCAGCGCGGCCACACCCACGACGGCCTGGGCAAGTACTACCGCCAGACCATCGAGGAGTCCGCCGAGGCCCCGGTCGACATCGTCCAGATCCTCAAGGACAAGCAGGTCGACGTTCTGATCTGCTACCTGCCCGTCGGTTCCGAGGACGCCGCGAAGTTCTACGCGCAGTGCGCCATCGACGCCAAGGTCGCCTTCGTCAACGCCCTTCCGGTCTTCATCGCCGGCACCAAGGAGTGGGCGGACAAGTTCACCGAGGCGGGCGTGCCGATCGTCGGTGACGACATCAAGTCCCAGGTCGGCGCCACCATCACGCACCGCGTCATGGCGAAGCTGTTCGAGGACCGCGGTGTCCGTCTCGAGCGCACCATGCAGCTGAACGTCGGCGGCAACATGGACTTCAAGAACATGCTCGAGCGCGAGCGCCTGGAGTCCAAGAAGATCTCGAAGACGCAGGCCGTCACCTCGCAGATCCCCGACCGCGAGCTGGGCGAGAAGAACGTCCACATCGGCCCGTCGGACTACGTCCAGTGGCTCGACGACCGCAAGTGGGCCTACGTCCGCCTCGAGGGCCGCGCCTTCGGTGACGTTCCGCTGAACCTGGAGTACAAGCTCGAGGTCTGGGACTCCCCGAACTCCGCGGGTGTCATCATCGACGCCCTGCGCGCCGCGAAGATCGCCAAGGACCGCGGCATCGGCGGCCCGATCCTCTCCGCGTCCTCGTACTTCATGAAGTCCCCGCCGGTTCAGTACTTCGACGACGAGGCCTACGCGAACGTCGAGAAGTTCATCAAGGGCGAGGTCGAGCGCTAACCACACACAGTGCGGCGCGCACCAGTGGTAACGCGCCTCTCCTTGTGGGCTGTTGAGGTCCCCGGATGCACCTGGAGTGCACCCGGGGACCTTTCCCGTGTGTGAGGCTGTGCCCCATGGCTGTCGTCCGTGACCTGCGGGTACTCCTGCGCTTGAGGGACTTCCGGCGCCTGTTGGCGCTGCGGCTGCTCTCGCAGGGCGCGGACGGCGTCTACCAGGTCGCACTGGCCACCTATGTGGTGTTCTCGCCGGAGAAGCAGACTTCGGCCGGCGCCATCGCCTCGGCCATGGCCGTGCTGCTTCTCCCGTACTCGGTCGTCGGCCCGTTCGCGGGCGTCCTCCTCGACCGCTGGCCCCGCCGCCAGGTCTTCCTCTACGGCAATCTCCTGCGGACCGTCCTGGCGTCCGCAACGGCCGTCCTGATGCTCAGCGATGCGCCGGACTGGCTCTTCTACGCCTCCGCCCTGTGCGTCACCGCCGTCAACCGGTTCATCCTCTCCGGGCTCTCCGCCGCCATGCCGCGCCTGGTCGACGCCGAGCGCCTGGTGATGGCGAACTCGGTCTCGCCGACGGCAGGCACCCTCGCCGCCACGCTGGGCGGCGGACTCGCGTTCGCCGTACGGCTGCTCATCTCGGACTCCGACGCCCTCGTGGTGCTCGTCGGGGCGGCGCTCTACCTGTGCGCGGCGCTCGCCTCGCTGCCCATGTCCGCGGAACTGCTCGGTCCGGACGCGCAGTTGGTGCGTCCCGGCTTGCGGACAGCGCTCAGCGGTACGGCGCAGGGGCTGGTCTCTGGCGTGCGTCATCTGACCGCCCGCCCCCCGGCCGCCCGCGCCCTGGCCGCCATAACGCTGATGCGGTTCTGCTACGGGGCGCTGACGGTCATGGTCCTCATGCTCTGCCGCTACTCCTGGTCGTCCACGGAGTCCGACGGGCTGGCCCTCCTGGGTGTCGCCGTGGCGATCTCGGGGGCGGGATTCTTCGCCGCCGCCGTGGTCACGCCCTGGGCCGCGGGGCGGCTGGGCCCCGCCGGGTGGATCATCGTCTGCGCGGGGGCGGCAGCCGTCCTCGAACCCGCCCTCGGGCTCCCGTTCGCGCCGGCCCCCATGATGGTCGCCGCCTTCGTCCTGGGCCTGACGACCCAGGGCGCGAAGATCGCCACCGACACGGTCGTGCAGTCCTCGGTGAACGACGGCTTCCGTGGCCGGATCTTCTCCGTTTACGACGTGCTGTTCAACGTCGCGTTCGTCGGCGCGGCCGCAGTGGCCGCGCTGATGCTGCCTCCTGACGGACAGTCGGTCCCGCTGGTGCTCACCGTGGCCCTGATCTACGCGGCGATTGCTGGCGCTATGACCCGATTCGACACCCAGTAAGTGTCACATCAATGACACAGAGCCCCTCCCGACTTCAGAGTTGTCAGTCGGTACGGATAACTTACGGGCGTCTTATCCGCGCCATCGCGCCTAAGTTCGAGGGGGACCCCCAAAGTGACCACTCCGCCGCCGCAGGGCCAGAATCCGTTCGCCCAGGGCCAGCAGCCCTCTGGCCCGCCGCAGGGCGGTCCGTACGCTCCGGTCGCCGGCCAGCCCGGGGTTCCTCAGCAGCCGTACCCGCCGCACGCCCAGGGCGCGCCCATCCCGCCCGGCCGGCCAGCCGGTGGCGGCAAGAAGAAGGCCCTGCGCATCGTCGCGCTGATCGTGGTTGCCATCGCGCTCTACGGCGTGAAGTGGTACCTCGGCCAGAGCGACGCCGAAACGACCGCGGTCGGCAGCTGCCTGCACAACAACGGCACGACGTCCTCTCCGGACCTGAAGGACGTCGACTGCTCCTCGAGCGACTCCGAGTACAAGGTCATCGAGAAGTTCGACGGTACGAGCGACGTCGACAAGTGCAACTCGGTCCAGGGCACCGAGGTCTCCTACTACCAGAGCGGTGGCAGCCACGACGTGGTGCTCTGCCTGAAGGAAACCAAGTAAGACCTCGCATCACCATGCCGAAGGGCGCTGTTTCACGTGAAACAGCGCCCTTCGGCATGTCCGTCCCGGGTCCATGTTTCACGTGAAACATGGACCCGGTTCACTCACTCGGCGTTCTGCTGTGCCGCCCACCACTCCTTGAGCGCCGCCACCGCCGCGTCATGCCCCATCGGCCCGTTCTCGAGCCGCAGTTCCAGCAGGAACTTGTACGCCTGCCCGATCGCCGGCCCCGGCTTGATACCCAGGATCTCCTGGATCTGATTGCCGTCGAGGTCGGGGCGGATCGAGTCCAGCTCCTCCTGCTCCTTGAGCCGCTCGATGCGCTCTTCCAGGCCGTCGTACGCGCGCCCCAGCGCGTTCGCCTTCCGCTTGTTGCGCGTCGTGCAGTCGGAGCGGGTCAGCTTGTGCAAGCGGTCCAGCAGCGGGCCCGCGTCACGGACGTAGCGGCGGACGGCGGAGTCGGTCCACTCGCCGGTGCCGTATCCGTGGAAGCGCAGGTGCAGCTCGACCAGTCGCGAGACGTCCTTCACGAGCTCGTTGGAGTACTTCAGCGCCGTCATGCGCTTCTTCGTCATCTTGGCGCCCACCACCTCGTGGTGGTGGAAGGAGACCCGGCCGTCGCCCTCGAAGCGCCGCGTCTTCGGCTTGCCGATGTCGTGCAGCAGCGCCGCGAGACGGAGCACGAGATCCGGGCCGTCCGACTCCAGCGCCATCGCCTGCTCGAGGACGATCAGCGTGTGGTCGTAGACGTCCTTGTGCCGGTGGTGCTCGTCCCGCTCAAGACGCAGCTCGGGCAGCTCGGGCAGGACATGGGCAGCGAGGCCCGTGTCCACGAGGAGGGTGAGGCCCTCGCGCGGGTGTGCGGAGAGGATCAGCTTGTTCAGCTCGTCCCGCACCCGCTCCGCGGAGACGATCTCGATGCGGTCGGCCATGTCCTTCATCGCCTTGACGACCTCGGGGGCCACCTCGAAGTCCAGCTGCGCGGCGAACCGCGCGGCCCGCATCATCCGCAGCGGGTCGTCGGAGAAGGACTCCTCGGGGGTTCCGGGCGTACGCAGCACGCGCTCGGCGAGGTCGTCGAGCCCGCCGTGCGGGTCGATGAACTCCTTCTCCGGCAGGGCCACGGCCATCGCGTTCACGGTGAAGTCGCGACGCACGAGGTCTTCCTCGATGGAGTCGCCGTACGAAACCTCGGGCTTGCGGGAGGTCCTGTCGTACGCCTCGGAGCGGTACGTGGTGACCTCGATCTGGTAGCCGTCCTTCTGGCAGCCGACCGTCCCGAAGGCGATCCCGACCTCCCACACGGCATCCGCCCAAGGCCTGACGATCTTGAGCACATCTTCGGGACGCGCGTCCGTGGTGAAGTCCAGATCGTTGCCGAGCCTGCCGAGGAGCGCATCCCTGACCGAGCCGCCGACCAGGGCGAGGGAGAACCCCGCCTCCCGGAATCGACGGGCGAGGTCGTCGGCGACAGGGGCCACCCGCAGCAGCTCGCTCACCGCGCGGCGCTGCACCTGGCTCAGGGCACTGGGAGTGTCTTCATTGGCGTTCGGCACAACAGAAAAGGGTACGTGTCCCGAGCCCGGGGTTCCGCCCCGTTTTTCCTGGGTGTGCGCGAGCCGTGCCGGATGCCCCCTACCCTGTCTTCCGATCATGTGGAGCAGTCCGCGGCACTTCGCCACAGCGCACCTCGTTACCATGCGTGGACTATCCGACGACCACTGACGACGACGAGGGACGGGCGAGCGCGTGGCCGAGGCGGCAGACTTCCAAGGGATGACTCCCTCACCTGCCCGTCGATGGCGGCGACGCACGGGGGCGTTGCTCGCCGGAGCGCCTCTGCTGGCCGCCCTGACCCTGTTCGGCGGCTCCCCCGGCCATGCCTCCCCGCAGGCGCCTGCGGCCGACGCGATCGGCACGAGCACCGTCGATGTCGCCGTGAACTCGCTCACTCCGAGCGCACCGGTGGACGGCGACACGGTCACCGTCACCGGCACGCTCACGAACGACGGCAAGCAGACCGTCTCGAACGCCCACGTGGCGCTCCGCCTCGGTTCCGCGCTCGGCGGGCGGGCTTCGATCGACAACGCCTCCCGGCACTCGGCAGGAGGAGCGCCGGACGGCACGGAGATCGGCGGCAAGTACGCCAAGAAGATCTCCAAGCTGGCCCCTGGAGCGACGCAGGGCTTCAGCCTCTCCGTCCCCGTCAAGGAGATGGATCTCGGCGCCGAGGGCGTCTACCAGCTCGGTGTCGCGCTGACCGGCCAGACGGCGACGCAGCCGTACGAGCAGACGCTGGGCATCCAGCGGACCTTCCTCCCGTGGCAGCCCGAGGCCGCGGACACGAAGACGAAGACGACGTTCCTGTGGCCGCTCATCTCGCAGACCCACCTCACGGCGGAGACGGGATCGGACGAGCAGCAGACGCGCGTCTTCCACGACGACAACCTCGCCAAGGAGATCGCTCCGGGCGGGCGCCTCCAGCAGATGCTGTCTCTGGGTACCGCCCTCGACGTGACTTGGGTGATCGACCCCGACCTCCTGGCCTCGGTCGACGCCATGACGCGGCCGTACAAGATCAAGGAGCCGGACGGCACCGAGATCAACGGCAGGAACCAGGCGGTCGCCAAGCAGTGGCTGAACGACCTGAAGAACGCCGTCGCCGACCAGAAGGTCGTCGCCCTCCCCTTCGCCGACCCGGATCTCGCGTCGCTGGCCCACAACGGCACGAAGGTGAGCGGTTCCCTCGGACACCTCAAGGACGCCACCGATGTGGCCGCCAAGACCGTGGAGACGGTCCTGCACGTCAAGCCGGACACGAGCTACGCCTGGCCCGCCGACGGCGCGATCGACCCGAGCATCGTCAGTGTCGCGACGTCCGCCGGCGCCGACACGGTGATCGCCCGCAGCGACAGCCTCCAGGAGGGGAACAACCTGCCGTACACGCCGTCGGCGGCCCGCCCCATCGGCAGCGGCACGACGGCCGTGGTGACCGACGCACGGCTGTCGGAGGCCTTCCAGGGCGACATGACGAAGGCCGAGAACTCGACGCTCGCCGTGCAGCAGTTCCTCGCGCAGAGTCTGACGATCAACCTTCAGGAGCCGGACAACGAGCGCAACATCGTGGTCGCGCCGCAGCGCATGCCGTCCGCCAGCCAGGCGCAGTCCATGGCGCAGGCGATCAAGGCCGAGCAGGGCAGCAGCTGGTCGGAGTCCGAGGACCTGGCCGCCGCCACGAAGGCGAAGCCCGACCCCGAAGCGACGACCCGGGTCCCCTCCTCCCGGTCCTACCCCTCGTACCTGCGCAAGCAGGAACTGCCCCAGTCGGCCTTCCAGGCGATCCAGGACACCCAGACCAAGCTCACCAATTTCCAGGTGATCCTCTCCGACCCGTCCCGCGTGGTGACGCCGTTCGGACGGGCCATGGACCGCCAGATGTCCACGTCCTGGCGGGGCCGCCCCGCCGAGGCGCAGACGTACCGCGACGGCGTCGCCGATTACCTCTCGGCGCTCACCAAACAGGTCAGGCTCATCGACAAGTCCGAGGCGAAGCTCTCCGGGCGCAGCGCGACGATCCCGGTGACGGTCCAGAACAACCTCGTGCAGGGCGTCGAGCACCTCGTCCTGCGCCTCACGTCGACGAACGGCACCCGCCTCAAGATCGGCGACGGACCGTACTACGAGCAGCAGGTGAAGGTCGCCGGCGGGCACAGCCAGTCGGTGAAGTTCACGACCACCTCCAACGCCAACGGCAGGGTGCCGGTCTTCGCCCAGCTGTACACCGAGGACGGCCAGCCCTACGGCCCCGAGGTCCGGTTCGACGTGAACGTCACAGAGATCACGCCTACCGTGATGCTCGTCATGGCCGGCGGCGTCCTGCTCCTCGTCCTCGCCGGGTTCCGCATGTACACACAGCGCAAGCGCGCCGCCGCGCAACGCGCCGAGGAAGGGCCTGACGACGGTGCGAACGGGGAGTCGGGCTCCGAGCCCGGGGAAGGCGACCCCGAGCAGCCGAGTGACCCGACACCGGACACCGCTCCGGAAAGCGCGGACCCGTCCGGCACGGGTGAGAGAGTGGACCGTTGAGCGATGTCGTGGCCGTGGGCCCGGGGACTATGAGGTGGGGTAACCATGAACGCGCCGTACGACGGTGACCGTGGCCAGGACCCGGGCGGCTCAGCCTCGGCCGGGGGCCCGCCCCCTGGCCATCAGGGAGCGCCCGGCCACGTCCCGCCGTCTCACCCCGCCCCGGACGCGTATCCGCAGGACGCGTACTTCCAGGACGCCTACGACCAGGATCCGTACCGGGCCCAGGACCTCACCGCCCAGGATCCGGTGACGGAGGCGCTCTACGACCGTGCCGCGCATCCTCCGCCGCCTCCGGGCACCTACGAGGCTCCTCAGCCGCTCTACGCCCCGCCGCCCGCGGCCCAGTACCCCCCGGACCCGCGCGTGTGGGCCCAGACGCCGGCTCCCGAGCCGGAGGGCCCGACGCGGCACCTTCCGTACGGTGACGACGCCAGGACCACACAGTTCGTGGGGGTCGACGATCTGATGACGCAGGCCGGCGAGGAACAGCACGAGCCCGACGCGTTCGCTCATCTCTTCCGCGACCAGCAGAGCAACGGCGGCGGCCGTCCGCCGGCCGACGCCCCCGGCGTTCCGGCGCCCACCGCCGAACCGGCGCAGCCTCCCGTCCAGGGCGGCACGCCCGCGCCTGCCCCCGCCCCGTCGAAGGGGGGCCGCGCGTCGAGCCTCCTGAAGTCGAGTGCCGTCATGGCGGCGGGCACCCTGGTCTCACGCCTCACCGGTTTCGTACGCACCGTGGTCATCACCGCGGCCCTCGGCTCCGCGACGCTCGGTGACGCGTGGACGGTGGCGTACACCCTGCCGACGATGATCTACATCCTGACCGTCGGCGGCGGCCTCAACTCGGTGTTCGTGCCGCAGCTCGTGCGGTCCATGAAGGAGGACGAGGACGGCGGCGAGGCCTACGCCAACCGTCTGTTGACCCTCGTCATGGTCGCGCTCGGCGTGATCGTCGCCGCGGCGGTCTTCGCGTCGCCGCTGCTGATCCGGCTGATGTCGACCTCCATCGCCAACAGTCCGGACGCGAACAACGTCGCCGTCACCTTCGCCCGCTACTGCCTGCCCACGATCTTCTTCATGGGCGTGCACGTGGTCATGGGCCAGATCCTGAACGCCCGCGGGAAGTTCGGCGCGATGATGTGGACCCCGGTCCTGAACAACATCGTCATGATCTTCACGTTCGGCATGTTCATCTACGTCTACGGCACGGCCGCGGACTCGCAGCTGCACGTCGACACGATCCCCGCGGACGGTGTCCGGCTGCTCGGCATCGGCACTCTGCTCGGTCTGACGGTGCAGGCGCTGGCGATGATCCCGTACCTGCGCGAAACCGGCTTCCGGTTCCGGCTGCGGTTCGACTGGAAGGGCCACGGCCTCGGCAAGGCGGTCAAGCTCGCCAAGTGGACCGTGCTGTTCGTCCTCGCCAACCAGGCGGGCGTCCTCGTCGTCACTCAGCTCGCGACCGCCGCCGGCAAGGCGTCCGGTGAAGCCGGCGCGGGCATCATGGGCTACTCCAACGCTCAGCTGATCTGGGGCATGCCGCAGGCCATCATCACCGTCTCTGTCATGGCGGCGATGCTGCCGCGGATCTCACGCGCCGCCCACGACGGCGACCCCGGCGCGGTCCGCGACGACATCTCGCAGGGCCTGCGCACTTCAGCGGTCGCGATCGTCCCGGTCGCCTTCATGTTCGTCGCCCTCGGCGTCCCGATGTGCACCTTGCTCTTCGGTTCCAGCGGCACCGACGGCGCCCGGTCCATGGGCTACATCCTGATGGCGTTCGGCCTCGGCCTGATCCCGTACTCCGTGCAGTACGTCGTGCTGCGCGGCTTCTACGCGTACGAGGACACCCGGACGCCCTTCTACAACACGGTCATCGTGGCCGCCGTCAACGCGGCCGCGTCGGGGATCGCCTATCTTCTGCTGCCCGCCCAGTGGGCCGTGGTCGGCATGGCTGCCTCGTACGGTCTCGCGTACGCGATCGGTGTGGGCGTCGCCTGGCAGCGCCTGCGCAAGCGTCTCGGCGGCGACCTGGACGGCTCTCAGGTCATCCGTACGTACGCCCGCCTCGGCATGGCCGCGATCCCGGGGGCGATCGCCGGTGGCGCGGTCGGTTTCCTGATCACCGGGGCTCTCGGCAGCGGCGCGGGGGGTTCGCTCGCGGCGCTGGTCGTGGGCGGGGCCGTACTGCTGGGCGTCTTCTATGTCGCCGCCCGGCGCATGCGGATCGAAGAGCTCAACTCGATGGTCGGAATGGTCCGCGGGCGCCTCGGCCGCTAGCGGACCGGCGGGCCGCACAACCATCGCGGGCTGCCGCGTGTCGTGCTTATCGCCGGACTGTGGGCACAATTGGCTTTGGCGTCGCAGAGCGCGCAACGGATGGGGAGGCAGGAACGACGGTGGCGGAACGGAGTACGGCTGCCGTCGACGTGGCAGACAACAGTGGTGACGAGCCACTGACCGCGAAAGCGGAGCAGACCACGGCCGACGGGGTGGCCCAGACCCGGGAGCGGGACACGGCAGCGAACGAGGACGCGGAGGACACCGACGGGTCGATGAGCCCCGGCTCGTCCACTCCCCCCGAGCTGCACAGCGGTCACAAACTCGCCAGACGCTATCGCCTGGAGGAGTGCGTCACCCGGCTGGACGGATTCAGCAGCTGGCGCGCGGTGGATGAGAAGCTCCGCCGGGCTGTCGGGGTGCACCTGCTCCCCGCGGACCACCCGCGGGCACGGTCCGTCCTCGCGGCGGCCCGCTCATCGGCGCTTCTCGGCGACCCTCGATTCGTCCAGGTCCTGGACGCGGTCGAGGAGAACGACCTTGTTTACGTGGTGCACGAGTGGCTGCCCGATGCCACGGAGCTGACCGCGCTGCTCGCCTCGGGCCCCCTCGAGGTGCACGAGGCGTACCAGCTCGTGAACCAGGTATCCCAGGCGATGGCCGCCGCGCACCGCGAGGGCCTCGCGCATCTGCGGCTCACCCCGAGCGCGGTGCTACGCACCTCGACCGGCCAGTGGCGCATCCGCGGCCTCGCCGTCAACGCCGCCCTGCGCGGCATCACCTCGGAGACACCGCAGCGCACGGACACCGAGGCGATCGGTGCCCTCCTGTACGCCGCACTGACGCAGCGCTGGCCCTACGAGGACGACGCGTACGGCCTGTCCGGGCTGCCCAAGGACATCGGCCTCATCGCGCCCGACCAGGTGCGGGCCGGGGTGCACCGCGGGCTGTCCGAGCTGGCCATGCGTGCCCTCGTCAACGAGGGGGCAACGGCGTCGCGGCAGGATCCGCCGTGCACCACGACCGAGGACCTGGTGAAGGCCGTCGGCGAGATGCCCCGCATCCGGCCCCCGGAGCCCGTTTTCACGGCCCCCGCGGAGTACCAGCGGACGACCTACCAGCAGGGGACCTACGGCCGTCCGGCCCCGCGTCCCGGCGTGGCACAGCCCATGCCGGCCGCGCCTCCGCCGCCGCTGCAGAGCCGGACGGGCAAGGCGCTCAAGTGGGCCGTGTCGGCATTGCTCATCGTGGCCCTCGGCCTCGGCAGCTGGCAGCTCGCGGAAGCTCTGATGGACCGCGGCACGTCGAGCGACTCCAACACGTCGCACAACACCGACGGCGACGACAAGGGCGACGAGCACAAGCCCACGAAGCCGATGGCCATCGAGGACGCCAGGGAGTACGTCGCCAAGGGCGAGGCTCAGGCCCCGGGTGATGTGGCGAAGACCTACGACGGCGACAGCAAGACCTTCTGGCGTACGAAGACCTACAACGACGGCCCGAAGCTGGCGCCCTACAAGCCCGGCGTCGGTATCGTCTACGACCTCGGCTCGGCCAAGGACGTATCGGCCGCGTCGATAGCTCTTCAGTACGGTGGCGACCACACGACGGTCTCCCTGTACGCGGCCGATTCGCTGTCACCCACGACATCGGTCGACTCCATGAAGAGCATCGGTACGGACACCACGACGGGCACCACCGCGAAGATCGAGGCCGACAAGCCGGTGAAGACGCGGTACGTGCTTCTGTGGATGACGGCCCTGCCGCAGTCCGGATCCGACGGTTACTACGGCGCGGGTTACAAGCAGGCTCTCACCGACGTGAAGTTCACCGGCTGAGGGCTCACCTGGGGGAGGGGGTTCGAAAGTGGACGACGCCGCCTACGGCGAAGCAAGCGATCAGGACCTCCTCACCCGCCATGTATCGGGTGACAAGGACGCCTTCGGCGAGCTCGTGCGCCGCCATCGTGACCGCCTGTGGGCCGTCGCGCTGCGCACCCTGGGAGACCGGGAGGAAGCCGCCGACGCCGTCCAGGACGCCCTGGTCTCCGCCTACCGGGCGGCGCACACCTTCCGCGGGCAGTCGGCCGTCACGACCTGGCTGCACCGCATCACCGTGAACGCCTGCCTCGACCGGGCCCGCAAGGCCGCATCGCGGAAGACCTCTCCGGTCGAGGACACGGAGCGCCTGGAGCAGCTCCTCGAACCTCACGAGTCCGCGGCCGCTCCCGCCGAACGCAACGACCTCCACCGCGAGCTCTTCGAAGCGCTGGGCACCCTTCCCGTCGACCAGCGGGCCGCGCTCGTCCTGGTCGACATGCAGGGCTACCCGGTGGCCGAGGCGGCCCGCGTTCTCGGCGTTCCCACCGGCACGGTCAAGAGCCGCTGTGCGCGCGGCAGAGCCAGACTCCTGCCGTTGGTCACCCATCTGCGGACCGACAACGGCGAGAGCGAGAGTGGCAACAACCTGCCCCCGGAAGCGCCCGGAAGGAACCGGACGCAGGGGACATCCGTCCCACCGGCAGCAGGGCCCCGGGACGGGGCAGGACCAAATGATTCAGCTGCCGTGAAGGGCGGAGGTGGGCGAGCGTGACATCCACGACCGACACGGCCGAGCACCCCGAGATCGCCGAGATCTCCGAACTCACCGAGGGCCTCCTCTCCCCTTCCCGCACAGAGGAGGTACGGGAGCACCTCAACGGCTGCGAGCTGTGCGCCGATGTCCACGCCTCCCTGGAGGAGATCCGTGGCACGCTCGGCACGCTTCCCGGCCCGCCGCACATGCCTGCCGACATCGCAGGCCGCATCGACGCCGCGCTCGCCGCGGAGGCACTACTCGACACGAAGGCACCGGCCTACACCGAGCACGAGGCCGAAGCGGAAGCACAGTCCGCGTCGCCTGTTTCACGTGAAACAACGCCTGAAACGACGCCGGCCGACTCGCCGACCGCCCCCGCGGACCGCCCTTCCGGTCATCCCCGTGCCACGACAGGTCCAGGGCGGGGCAGCCGGACGCGCACCCGGCGCCGTCGGGGCGCCGCGCTAGGAGCCGTCTTCACGGCGGCCGCGATCGGCCTGGGAGTCGTACTCCTGCAGAACGGGGGCAGCACACCTACCGGCGCTCCCGAGAGCGGCACGCCCCGTCAGGCGAGCTCCGCACTCTCCTTCTCCGAGAACAAGCTCGAGAACCAGGTGCAGAGCCTTCTGACGGAGAAATCCTCCGCGCCCTCCGACTCGTCGACGTCCAAGCCGTCCCTGGACATCGAGCAGTCCGGACCGAAGACCCCCCGGACGAACTCCCCGATGCGAGGGAAGACCATCGTGGTGCCGGACTGCATACAGCGGGGCACCGGCCGTGAGACGCCCGCCCTCGCCATGGAGCGGGGAGACTACAAGGGCACCACCGCCTACCTCGTCGTGCTGCCTCACCAGTCGGATCCTGCCCAGGTCTCGGCCTACATCATCGACGCGACCTGCGTGAAGCAGCCCTCCTCGGCTCCCGGCAAACTGCTGCTGACCCACTCCTACGCGCGGCGCTGACTCCACACGGGGGCACACGTCGCGTGTGCTCCCGGACACGGCGGGAATGCACGCCCCGTAGGATCCGTTGGGTGGGGTGAGAGTCCGGAGACGGGCTCCCCCGGCAGTACGCAGCAGTCCCGCAGAGACGAGGAATCAAGCCGTGAGCGACGTCCGTAACGTGATCATCATCGGCTCCGGGCCCGCCGGTTACACGGCGGCCCTGTACACCGCACGCGCGTCGCTGAAGCCGCTGGTGTTCGAAGGTGCTGTCACCGCTGGCGGTGCCCTGATGAACACCACCGAGGTGGAGAACTTCCCCGGCTTCCAGGACGGCATCATGGGCCCCGAGCTCATGGACAACATGCGCGCCCAAGCCGAGCGCTTCGGCGCCGAGCTGGTCCCGGACGACGTCATCTCCGTCGACCTGACGGGCGAGATCAAGACCGTCACCGACACGGCGGGCACCGTGCACCGCGCAAAGACCGTCATCGTCACGACCGGCTCCCAGCACCGCAAGCTCGGCCTGCCGAACGAGGACGCGCTCTCCGGCCGCGGTGTCTCGTGGTGCGCGACGTGCGACGGCTTCTTCTTCAAGGACCAGGACATCGCCGTGATCGGCGGCGGCGACACCGCGATGGAGGAGGCCACCTTCCTCTCCCGCTTCGCCAAGTCCGTGACGGTCGTCCACCGCCGCGACACCCTGCGTGCCTCCAAGGCCATGCAGGAGCGCGCCTTCGCCGACCCGAAGATCAAGTTCGCCTGGGACAGCGAGATCGCCGAGGTCCACGGCGACCAGAAGCTCTCGCACCTGACGCTGCGCAACGTCAAGACGGGTGAGACCTCCGAGCTCCCGGTCACCGGCCTGTTCATCGCGATCGGCCACGACCCGCGCACCGAGCTCTTCAAGGGCCAGCTCGAGCTGGACGACGAGGGCTATCTGAAGGTCGAGGCCCCCTCGACCCGGACGAACCTGACCGGTGTCTTCGGTGCCGGTGACGTCGTCGACCACACCTACCGCCAGGCGATCACCGCGGCCGGCACCGGCTGCTCCGCCGCCCTTGACGCCGAGCGCTTCCTCGCCGCTCTCACCGACAGCGAGTCCGCCGCGGCCGCCGCCGTCTGAACTCACACCCTCATCACCAAAGTAGCTAAGGAGCCCGCCGTGGCCGGCAACCTCAAGAACGTGACCGACGCTTCCTTCGACGAGGACGTCCTCAAGAGCGACAAGCCCGTACTGGTGGACTTCTGGGCCGCCTGGTGCGGACCGTGCCGCCAGATCGCGCCGTCCCTCGAGGCGATCGCCGCGGAGTACGGCGACAAGATCGAGGTCGTCAAGCTCAACATCGACGAGAACCCGGCCATCGCCGCGAAGTACGGCGTCATGTCGATCCCGACGCTGAACGTCTACCAGGGTGGCGAGGTCGCCAAGACCATCGTCGGCGCCAAGCCGAAGGCCGCCATCGTGCGCGACCTCGAGGACTTCATCGCCAACTGATCGGCGATGCGGCTCCACGGCGGAGCGGCGATGTTTCACGTGAAACACGAACGGGCCAACCCAACCGGGTTGGCCCGTTTGCGTGACCGCAGCGGATGGATCGGGACTCACAGAGGGCGGAGCGCCGGTTCCTTCTGCACCGCTCCGAGGAGCCGGTCCAGGGCGAGCTCGACGTCCTCCTTCCACGAGAGCGTCGTACGCAGCTCAAGGCGGAGGCGCGGATAAGAGGGGTGAGGACGCACGGTCTTGAAGCCCACGGCCAGCAGATGGTCCGCGGGCAGCATGCAGGCCGGTTCCTTCCACTGCGCATCGCCGAACGCCTCGATCGCCCTGAACCCCCTGCGCAGCAGATCCTTGGCGACGGTCTGCACGATCACCCGGCCGAGCCCCTGCCCTTGATAGCCGGGCATGATCCACGCCGTCATCAGCTGCACGGCATCGGGGGAGACCGGGCTCGTGGGGAAAGCGGTCGAGCGGGGAACATACGCCGGCGGCGCGTAGAGCACGAAGCCGACCGGAACATCGTCCACGTAGACGACCCGTCCGCAGGAACCCCATTCCAGGAGGACAGCCGAGATCCAAGCCTCCTTCTCCAGCTCCGGAGTGCCTGCCTCTATCGCGGCTTGGCCACTGACCGGATCCAGCTCCCAGAAGACACACGATCGGCAACGCTTGGGAAGGTCCGGAAGGTTGTCCAGTGTGAGCGGTACGAGCCGACGCCCCATGAAGGCAGATCCTCACTTCCTTCGCCCGCCGCGTCACGGGCGGCTGTCAGAGCGCTCCGTTCCCTGAGCAGGCTGCCGACGAACCCGCCGACCGCGCCCAGCCCGAGACCCGCGGTCATCAGCCCGGCACGACTCACCGATTGCATGACCCGCCTCCCGTATGAGGTGACTTTGAGGGGTGCGCTCTTCCCCGTCGCATCGTATCCACGAAGCGATTCCATCGATACCGACAGAAAGCAAAGAGCAGGCCGTGTTCCGGTACACACCGGACACGGCCTGCTCTCCTGAGACTTACGCCGAACGGGACCAACCCCGTTCCCCTAGACCTCGTTCTCCTGGTCCTCGTCCTCCGTCGCTCCATGCTGGAGGACGGGCCCCTCACCCGGAGCGAGCTGACCGAGGATGCGCTCCAGATCGTCCATCGAGGCGAACTCGACGACGATCTTGCCCTTCTTCTGCCCGAGGTCGACCTTCACCCGCGTTTCGAACCGGTCGGAGAGCCGCGTGGCAAGTTCGCTGAGCGCCGGCGAGAGACGAGCCCCGGCCCGCGGACCCTTGGCGCGCGCCGTGCTCGCCGGGTGTGAGCCCATGAGGGTCACGATCTCCTCGACGGCCCGCACCGAGAGCCCTTCGGCGACGATCCGGTGAGCGAGACGGTCCTGCTCCTCCGAGTCCTCCACGGAGAGCAGGGCACGCGCATGCCCGGCCGAAAGCACGCCCGCCGCCACCCGGCGCTGAACGGCCGGAGAGAGCTTCAGGAGCCGCAGCGTGTTGGAGACCTGCGGCCGCGAACGGCCGATCCGGTCGGCCAGCTGGTCGTGCGTGCAGTTGAAGTCCTTCAGCAACTGGTCATAGGCGGCTGCCTCTTCCAGCGGGTTCAACTGAGCGCGGTGCAGATTCTCCAGGAGCGCGTCGAGGAGAAGCTTCTCGTCGTCCGTCGCTCGGACGATCGCCGGAATGCGCTCCAGACCAGCCTCGCGGCAGGCGCGCCAACGACGCTCGCCCATGATGAGCTCGAAGCGCGACGAGCTCAGCTGCCGTACGACGACAGGCTGGAGAAGCCCGACTTCCTTGATCGAGGTGACGAGCTCGGCGAGGGCGTCCTCGTCGAAAACTTCACGCGGCTGCCGCGGGTTGGGCGTGATGGCGTCAATCGGAAGCTCGGCGAAGTACGCTCCCGCCGACGACTCCGGAGCTTCCACAGAGCCGCCGAACGAGTCCCCTGTTTCATGTGAAACCTGGGGCTGCGGCAGGGAGGCAACCTTCGCCGCCGCCACTCCGCGCTCCGCCATCAGGACGGGCCCGGCGGAAGGCGAGCCGGAGGCACCTCCCATCGCGCTGGCCGGTGCCGTCTTGTCGGGGGTGGGGGCTGCTGGAATCAGTGCGCCGAGGCCACGGCCCAGTCCCCTTCGTCGCTCGCTCACTGGATACCCTCCACCGTGCTGTGCTGGTCAAGTTGAGTGCCCGTATGGGCGTGCTGAGCGTCGTAGCGGATACCGACCCCGCGCAGCGCCATCTCCCGCGCCGCCTCGAGGTAGGAGAGCGCACCGCTCGACCCCGGATCGTAGGTGAGCACGGTCTGCCCATAGCTCGGGGCCTCAGAGATGCGCACGGAGCGCGGGATGCTCGTCCGCAGGACCTCTTCGCCGAAGTGGCTCCGGACCTCGTCGGCGACCTGTGACGCCAGCCGGGTGCGGCCGTCGTACATCGTGAGCAGGATCGTCGACACATGCAGATCCGGGTTCAGATGCCCGCGCACGAGATCCACGTTGCGCAGGAGCTGCCCCAGGCCCTCCAGCGCGTAGTACTCGCACTGGATCGGGATCAGCACCTCGGCGCCGGCGACCAGAGCGTTGACCGTCAGCAGGCCGAGCGACGGAGGACAGTCGATGAGGATGTAGTCCAAGGGCTGCTCATACGCCTGGATCGCGCGCTGCAGTCTGCTCTCGCGGGCCACCAGCGAGACCAGCTCGATCTCCGCACCGGCGAGGTCGATGGTGGCGGGGGCGCAGAAGAGGCCCTCCACATCGACCACGGGCTGCACGACCTCGGAGAGCGGCTTGCTCTCGACCAACACGTCGTAGATCGAAGGGACTTCGGCGTGATGGTCGATTCCCAGAGCCGTGGAGGCGTTGCCCTGTGGATCCAGATCGATCACCAGGACGCGGGCACCGTGCAGTGCCAGCGAAGCGGCAAGGTTGACCGTTGTGGTGGTCTTACCGACCCCACCCTTCTGGTTGGCAACCACCATGACGCGGGTCTGCTCAGGTCGCGGCAGGCCTTCGCCTGCGCGACCAAGAGCTTCTACCGCCAGCTGGGCAGCACGACCGATAGGGGTGTCGTCCATCGGAGGCGGTGTTTCACGTGAAACATCCTCCCCCACCGACTCGGTACGGGGACCGGGGACCGGATCGGTCATCGGTCCCGCGATGTTGGCGTCGGACCGCAAGGATTCACTCTCCTCGACTTCAGGCTCGCAATGAACAGAGCCTCCCATGCTTTCGGGGTCGTGAACCAGCGAGGCCCTGTCTTCTGTGGAGGAAACGGCCTCTGTGGACAACTCCGTGCCCGATTCGAGGGATCCGAGAGGCCTACGGTCGCGGGGTGCAGCCGCGGCGCGACCGCGACTGATGATGCCATGCAGCAGTGAGCGACGTTTCACGTGAAACACGATGCACCGCAGCCCGGTCGGCACCCGTGCGACACCCCGACATACATACGTTTGGCAGGTTTCGCGGAGTGCGAGTCGTCGTCAGGACGGATCAGTGCGGACGGATCAGTGCCAGTCCACTGACGCCCCTCGAAGTCAGCCAAGCCTCGCCCCTCAGAGCCGACCGGCGCACGAGCCGGCGGCAGGAGACTCCCGCCGCCGGCACCAGACGCAGGAGACCCACGAGACAAGCATCACCCAAAAAGCAATGGCCGCTCAGGTCCCAAGGACCCGAGCGGCCATCACCGCAAGAAGCGAACTGTCGCCTAGAACACAGCAGACGCCTCGAAGACGCGGAGCGACGTCAGCGTCGACGCCGGACCCGCCCGACGCGAGCCGCCTTGGCGCGCTTCGCCGCGAACCGCACACCGCCGGGGCTCTCTCCGACCTCGACTCGCACCACGGTCGAGAGGGGATCCACCACGCCCTCACCGACATGCAGCACCGAGGTCGCCACCGCACCGAGCTTGCTCAGGGCGGTCCCCGCACTCTTGACCTCTTCCTCGGCGGTGTCCCCCTTGAGGGCGAGCATCTCGCCGTACGGCCGCAGCAGTGGAACGCCCCACGCCGCGAGGCGGTCCAGCGGAGCGACGGCGCGCGCCGTCACCACATGGACGGGAGTCAGCTTGCCGAGAACCTCCTCGGCGCGGCCGCGGACCACGGTCACATGATCGAGGCCGAGGAGCTCGACGACCTCGGTGAGGAAGGTCGTGCGCCGCAGCAGCGGCTCCAGGAGCGTGATCTTCAGGTCGGGCCTGACCAGGGCCAGCGGGATACCGGGCAGCCCGGCGCCCGAGCCCACGTCGCACACGGTGACGCCCTCCGGCACGACCTCGGACAGCACGGCGCAGTTCAGGATGTGCCGCTCCCACAGCCGGGGCACTTCCCGGGGACCGATGAGACCACGCTGCACCCCCGCGTCGGCCAGCAGCTCCGCGTACCGGACCGCGTCCGCGTAACGCTCGCCGAATACCGCTCGGGCCTGTTCAGGAGCCGGGGGAAGCTCTGCTGCCTCCGTCACGTGGACCGTCCTTCCGTACCGCGCTACCGCGTTGGGTGGCTGACTATCAGGCTGACAAAGATCGGCCCCGCCTGCGAACAGACGGGGCCGTAGAGCGACGTACCGCTCAGGCAGGGAGCACGACGACGAAGCGCTGCGGCTCCTCGCCCTCGGACTCGCTGCGCAGGCCGGCGGCCTTGACCGCGTCGTGGACGACCTTGCGCTCGAAGGGCGTCATCGGGTCGAGCTTGACCGGCTCGCCGTTGCTCTTCACCTCGGCCGCGGCCTTGGCGCCCAGCTCGGAGAGCTCCGCACGCTTCTTCGCGCGGTATCCGGCGATGTCCAGCATGAGGCGGCTGCGGTCCCCGGTCTCCCGGTGGACCGCCAGGCGGGTCAGCTCCTGGAGGGCCTCGAGGACCTCACCGTCGCGGCCGACCAGCTTCTGCAGATCGCGGCCGGACGAGTCGCTGACGATCGAGACGGCGGCGCGGTCGGCCTCGACGTCCATGTCGATGTCGCCGTCGAGGTCGGCGATGTCCAGCAGACCCTCGAGGTAGTCCGCCGCGATCTCGCCTTCCTGCTCGAGGCGAGTCAGGGTGTCGCTGCCCTCAGGAGCGGCGGAGGTGGTGGTGCCTTCCGTCACGGGATGGACTCCTTCTTACTTCTTGGACGGGGACTTGGGCCGCTGCGGGCCCTTGCGCTGTCCGGACTTGGCTTTGCTGCGGGCAGGGGTGCCGGAAGCGGGCTTGCCACCGGTCTGCTTGGCCTCCGGCTTGGCGTCTTCCGCCTCGTCCTTCTTCTCGAGGGACATGGGCTCGGGCGCTTCGGACTCGTCCTTGGCTGCGCCCTGGGCGGTGCCGTGCTGGCGCTGCGACTTGGACTGGCGCTTGGGCTGCTGCCGCTTCGGCGTACCGCCCGTCGTCCCAGTCCCTTCCTCGTCCTCGGTCAGGGTGCCGGCCGCGCTCTTGATGACCGTTCCGTCGGCCTGGGCGGCGAGGTTCACCTTGGTCAGTCCGTTGATGAACTTGCGCTCGAACTCGTTGCGGTCGCGGCCCTTGGCGACGATCGCCTTCACGATGCCGCGCTCCCGACGGTTGCGGGTCTTCTCGGCGTGCGTGACGTGCTTGAGCAGGCGCTCCAGGTGGGCGGCCTGGGCCTTGCTGCCCGGGGTCGGGTTCTGGCGGATGACGTACATCTGCTGGCCCATGGTCCACACGTTGGTGGTCAGCCAGTAGACGAGAACACCGACCGGGAAGTTGATGCCGAAGACGGCGAACATGACCGGGAAGACGTACATCAGCATCTTCTGCTGCTGCATGAACGGCGTCTTGACCGTCATGTCGACGTTCTTCGTCATCAGCTGGCGCTGCGTGTAGAACTGCGACGCCGACATCAGGACGATCATGATCGCGGTGACGACGCGGACGTCGGTCAGCGTGGCGCCGAGCGAGGCGACCTTGTCCGCGGAGTCGGTGAACTTGGCCGCGAGCGGGGCGCCGAAGATGTGCGCCTTACGCGCGCTCGCCAGCAGGTTGTCGTCGATGACACCGATCGTGGTGCCCGTCGCGATGCCGTTGAGCACGTGGTACAGGGCAAAGAAGAACGGGGACTGCGCCAGGATGGGAAGGCACGAGGAGAGCGGATTAGTACCCGTCTCCTTGTACAGCTTCATCATCTCTTCGGACTGGCGCTGCTTGTCGTTCTTGTAGCGCTCCTGGATCTTCTTCATCTCGGGCTGCAGTGTCTGCATCGCCCGAGTGGCCTTGATCTGCTTCACGAAGAGCGGGATCAGGCAGATACGGATCAGGATCACCAGGGACACGATGGACAGGCCCCAGGCCCAGCCCGTGTCCGGGCCGAAGATCGCCCCGTACAACGAGTGGAACTGGACGATGACCCACGAAACTGGAGTCGTGATGAAACTGAAAAAACCGGCAATCGTGTCCACTAATCAAGCTCCTTGAGCATGGGACGGGGTCTCGGCGGCGGGGCTCGAGGGGCTGGTGTGGCCACACTCTGAAGGCGCGCCGGCGGCGGAAGGCCCGCCCTTGCGTTCGCGCCAGGCGTTACGCAGCATTTCGTGCCACCGCGGACGCTTGCGCGGCGGAACGTGGTCGACACCGCCGAGCGACCACGGGTTGCACCGGAGGATGCGCCAGGCGGTGAGAGCTGTTCCCTTGATCGCACCATGGCGGTCGATCGCTGTGAAGCCGTAGTGGGAACACGACGGGTAGTACTTGCACACAGGCCCCAGCAGAGGGCTGATGGTCCACTGGTAGAGCTTGATCAAAGCAAGCAGCGGGTATTTCATCGCGCGCCCCCTCCCAGCAGCCGCTGAAGGGCGGCATCCAGGTCTCGGGCCAGCTGTGCATGGTCGGCGTCACCCGAGCCGGGCAACGCACGTACGACTACCAGGCTACCGGGGGACAAAAGTGCGAGTCGGTCGCGCATGAGGTGGCGGAGCCTGCGCTTCACCGCGGTACGTACGACAGCTCCACCGACTGCCTTGCTGACGACGAAACCCGCACGCGTCGGGGGAACGCTCTCCCCAGGCGCGTGCGGGTCCGTTGCACCGCTACGTAGATGGACGACAAGGAGCGGGCGGCCGGCCCGACGTCCTCGGCGTACCGCGGTCGCGAAGTCTTCGCGCCGCCTCAGCCGATTCTCGGAAGGCAGCACGTCATGACCTGTACGCGATCAGGCGGACAGCTCGGCGCGACCCTTGCCACGGCGGTTCGCGAGAATCGCGCGGCCGGCACGGGTACGCATCCGCAGGCGGAAGCCGTGGGTCTTGGCGCGACGACGGTTGTTCGGCTGGAAGGTGCGCTTGCTCACTCGGGGGCTCCAGAAATGATCGTGTAGTGGCGGGACATCGCCTGGCTGTCACCGTGCGCCCACGAGAAGCTCGCGTATACGCACCGAGTGCACCGCTTCACAATCACAGATCGTGATCTTTGCCCATCGGAGGCAGGCGGCAGCAGCCATCGACAACTCGACCTGGTCACGGTACGCGCGGCTGGTCCATCCGGTCAAACCGGCATCGGGTGAGGGACACTGTGCACAGCCTGTGGACAACAACTTGAACCGCACCGGTTGCCCTGACTACCGTGGCTGAACTCCGATTCGTTCCCTTCTCACCGCCCCACCCCGATTTTCTTCCGACCCGTCCCAGAACCACACCTTCGTGGGACCTGCGAGAGAGCGTGCCCTGTGGCTGACGTACCTGCCGATCTTGCCGCAGTGTGGCCACGAGTTCTGGAGCAGCTCCTCGGGGAGGGCCGTGGGCAGGGCGTCGAGACGAAGGACGAACACTGGATCCGGCGCTGCCAGCCTCTCGCGCTGGTCGCCGACACCGCGCTGCTCGCCGTGCCGAACGAGTTCGCGAAGGGCGTACTCGAGGGACGGCTCGCGCCGGTCGTGGCCGAGACGCTGAGCCGCGAGTGCGGCCGCCCGATCCGGATCGCGATCACGGTCGACGACTCCGTCGGTGAACAGCCCGTCCCGTCCGCACCCCCCGTACCGCAGCACCGCTACGAAGAGCCCGAGCTGCCGTCGGCCCAGGGCCAGAACCAGGCCCATGAGCCGTACGACCCGTACGGCCGCCGGGCGGACGACCACGCGCAGGGTCCCCGCGGTGACCAGTCCCAGGGCGCCCGCGCCGACCAGCTGCCGACCGCCCGCCCCGCGTACCCGGACTATCAGCGTCCGGAACCGGGCGCCTGGCCGCGGTCGCAGGACGAGTACAGCTGGCAGCAGCCGCGGCTCGGCTTCCCCGAGCGCGACCCGTACGCGAACCCGCCCCAGCAGCCGCAGCACGACTACCGGCAGCAGGAGCGCTCCCCCTACGAGCAGCAGAACGAGCGCTCCCCTTACGAACAGCAGCAGGAACGCTCTCCCTATGAGCAGCAGGAGCGGTCGCCCTACGACCAGCAACCGGACCGGACGGGATACGACCAGCAGTCGGACCGCAATGGTTACGACCAGCAGGTCGAGCGCTCCGGATACGAGCAGCAGTCCGAGCGGTCGTCGTACGAGCAGCAGATGTCCGACCGTCAGGGGCGGCACGGCCGGCACGAGCGCCGCGACCTCAACGACGGTCCGATGGGCGGCCGTCCCGGGCAGGACGGTGGCCGCGGACGCGGTGTCCCCAGTGGCGCCCCCGGACCGCTCGCCGCGCAGCCCGCGCCCGCGGCGGGTCCCGGCGAGCCGACCGCGCGACTGAACCCGAAGTATCTCTTCGACACCTTCGTCATCGGTGCCTCGAACCGTTTCGCCCACGCGGCCGCGGTCGCCGTCGCCGAGGCGCCGGCGAAGGCGTACAACCCCCTCTTCATCTATGGGGAGTCGGGGCTCGGCAAGACGCACCTGCTGCACGCGATCGGGCACTACGCGCGCAGCCTGTACCCGGGTACGCGCGTGCGCTACGTGAGCTCGGAGGAGTTCACGAACGAGTTCATCAACTCGATCCGCGACGGCAAGGGCGACAGCTTCCGCAAGCGGTACCGCGAGATGGACATCCTTCTTGTCGACGACATCCAGTTCCTCGCGGACAAGGAGTCGACGCAGGAGGAGTTCTTCCACACCTTCAACACGCTCCACAACGCGAACAAGCAGATCGTGCTCTCCAGTGACCGGCCGCCCAAGCAGCTGGTGACCCTGGAGGACCGGCTGCGCAACCGCTTCGAGTGGGGTCTGATCACCGACGTCCAGCCGCCCGAGCTGGAGACCCGTATCGCCATCCTTCGTAAGAAGGCGGTGCAGGAGCAGCTGAACGCTCCGCCGGAGGTCCTCGAGTTCATCGCGTCCCGCATCTCGCGCAACATCCGCGAGCTGGAGGGGGCGCTGATCCGGGTCACGGCCTTCGCGTCGCTGAACCGGCAGCCGGTGGACCTCGGTCTGACGGAGATCGTCCTCAAGGACCTGATCCCCGGCGGCGAGGACTCGGCCCCCGAGATCACGGCGACGGCGATCATGGCAGCGACGGCCGACTACTTCGGCCTGACGGTGGAGGACCTGTGCGGATCGTCGCGCAGCCGCGTCCTGGTGACGGCACGCCAGATCGCGATGTACCTGTGCCGTGAGCTCACCGACCTGTCCCTGCCGAAGATCGGGGCGCAGTTCGGCGGCCGCGACCACACGACCGTCATGCACGCGGACCGCAAGATCCGCGCGCTGATGGCCGAGCGGCGGTCCATCTACAACCAGGTCACCGAGCTCACCAACCGCATCAAGAACGGCTGACAGCAGCCTTACGACCCCTCTGTACGCCGTCGAAGGGCGCCCCGGGACAACTCCTGGGGCGCCCTTCTTCGTTGCGGCGGGACTGCGCGGCCGGACACGGTGTTCGATTCCGGTCCCTGGTTACGGGTGTTCTCCACAGATGTGCGGACTTTCTTGCGTCCACACCCTGGGGACTGCCAAGTTGTCCAGACTGTGTCCACAGGGCCCCGTACTGAATGACCATCGGACCAGGTCAGACAGCTGTGGATTCGTGGACAAAAGATCTCCACAGGCTGTGGACAAGTTTTTCCTCCACAGGGTGTGGGTTTCGTTGTCCACCGTCGACCCACAGGTCAGAAGCCCTTGTGCACAGCTGCGAGCGGCTTCTCCACACGGCTGTCCACTGTTCGGCAACAGAACGCGTGGAATCACCGTGCCGAGTGAAAGGCGTCACATCAGGGCGTGTGATCGGGCTGTGGGGAACCGGGGAAAAGCTGGGGACAGCCCTGGGGAGAAGTGGCCCCGGCCTGTGCATCGGGTGTGCAGAACTTTTCCCCGTCCACAGAGAACCCCGGTTGTCCACCGCTCGCGCCCACAGGCACGGTGGACAAAAAACCGACTCTGACCTGCGAAAAGGCAGTTATCCACGGTTTCCACAGCCCCTACTACTACTCCCAACTAGAGAGAGCTGGGAATCAGGATCGAAGTGGGGGCTGTGCACAACTCGGGGTCCGGTGCCCGACAGCGGGTCGGCACGACTTGACCCCGAGCGGCAACGACTGTCAGCGCCGTACGTCAGACTGTTCCCCGGTGTCCTTCCCATGTGGCGGCTGAGCGACACCGAGTCACACGACGAAGACCGAAGACCAACGCAGGGCGAGAGCAGCCAGCAACAGCAGGAGGCGGCTTACGGTGAAGATCCGGGTGGAACGCGATGTACTCGCGGAGGCAGTGGCCTGGGCGGCGCGCAGCCTCCCGGCCCGACCGCCTGCGCCTGTCCTCGCGGGCCTTCTCCTGAAGGCCGAGGAGGGCGCACTGAGCCTCTCGAGCTTCGACTACGAGGTCTCGGCGCGGGTCTCGGTCGACGCGGAGATCGACGAGGAGGGCACCGTCCTCGTCTCCGGCCGGCTCCTGGCAGACATCTGCCGTGCCCTGCCGAACCGTCCGGTGGAGATTTCCACAGACGGTGTACGAGCGACCGTGGTCTGTGGCTCCTCGCGATTCACACTCCACACCCTGCCTGTGGAGGAGTACCCGGCGCTGCCGCAGATGCCGACCGCGACGGGCACCGTCCCCGGTGAGGTCTTCGCCTCCGCCGCGGCCCAGGTGGCCATCGCCGCGGGCCGTGACGACACGCTGCCGGTGCTCACGGGTGTGCGCATCGAGATCGAGGGCGACACGGTCACTCTGGCGTCCACCGACCGCTACCGCTTCGCGGTCCGCGAGTTCCTGTGGAAGCCGGAGGACCCCGAGGCGTCCGCTGTCGCCCTGGTGCCCGCCAAGACGCTCCTGGACACCGCCAAGGCGCTCACGAGCGGTGACACGGTCACCCTGGCCCTGTCGGGCTCCGGCGCCGGTGAGGGTCTCATCGGCTTCGAGGGCGCCGGCCGCCGTACGACGACGCGTCTGCTCGAGGGCGACCTGCCGAAGTACCGCACCCTGTTCCCGACGGAGTTCAACTCCGTGGCCGTCATCGAGACCGCCCCCTTCGTGGAGGCCGTCAAGCGTGTTGCCCTCGTCGCCGAGCGCAACACCCCGGTGCGGCTCAGCTTCGAGCAGGGCGTGCTGATCCTGGAGGCCGGCTCCAGCGACGACGCACAGGCTGTGGAAAGGGTCGACGCCCAGCTCGACGGCGACGACATCTCGATCGCCTTCAACCCGACGTTCCTCCTGGACGGTCTGAGCGCGATCGACTCCCCGGTCGCCCAGCTCTCCTTCACGACCTCCACGAAGCCGGCGCTGCTCAGCGGCAGGCCTGCCGTGGACGCCGAGGCGGACGACGCGTACAAGTACCTGATCATGCCGGTGCGGCTGTCGGGCTGACGTTCCACAGGGCACGGCCGCGGGGCGTTCGCCTGAGCGGCTGTGCCCACAGGTGTGTGTGAGTTCCCCCTCTGCCCGAAAGGCGTGGGTGGTATCCCCAGGTTTAGGCTCGGAACACAGGTGCGGGATGACCTCACGCACCACCTCACGCCCCGTCGCAACTTAAGGAACCACCTGATGGAGCTCGGTCTCGTCGGCCTCGGCAAGATGGGCGGCAACATGCGCGAGCGCATCCGCCGCGCAGGCCACACCGTCATCGGATACGACCGCAATCCCGACCTCGCGGATGTCCACAGCCTCGGGGAGCTTGTGGACAAGCTCAAGGCCCCGCGTGTGGTGTGGGTGATGGTGCCCGCCGGCGGCCCGACCCAGGCCACCGTCGACGAGCTCGCCGACCTCCTCTCTCCCGGCGACGTCGTGGTGGACGGCGGCAACTCGCGCTGGACCGACGACGAGAAGCACGCCGTCGAGCTGGGCATCAAGGGCATCGGCTTCGTCGACTGCGGCGTCTCCGGCGGCGTCTGGGGCCTGGAGAACGGCTACGCCCTGATGTACGGCGGCACCAAGGAGCACGTCGCCAAGGTCCAGCCGATCTTCGACGCCCTCAAGCCCGAAGGCGACTTCGGCGCCGTCCACGCGGGCAAGGTCGGCGCGGGCCACTTCGCGAAGATGGTTCACAACGGCATCGAGTACGCCATGATGCAGGCCTATGCCGAGGGCTGGGAGCTCCTGGAGAAGGTCGACTCCGTCACCGACGTGCGTGAGGTCTTCCGCTCCTGGCAGGAGGGCACGGTCATCCGTTCCTGGCTGCTCGACCTGGCGGTCAACGCGCTGGACGACGACGAGCACCTGGACAAGCTGCGCGGCTTCGCCGCCGACTCGGGTGAGGGCCGCTGGACGGTCGAGGCGGCCATCGACAACGCGGTGCCGCTGCCCGCGATCACCGCTTCCCTCTTCGCGCGCTTCGCCTCGCGCCAGGACGACTCGCCGCAGATGAAGATGATCGCCGCCCTGCGTAACCAGTTCGGCGGCCACGCCGTCGAGAAGAGTTAATCCACAAAGCGAACCCACAACGCGTCCACGAAGCTCCACGAAGAAGTCATCCACACCCGCTCCACACCTTGGGGGAGGTCGGCGAACGACCATGCACGTGACGCATCTGTCGCTGGCCGACTTCCGCTCGTACGCCCGGGTCGAGGTCCCTCTCGATCCGGGCGTCACCGCGTTCGTGGGTCCGAACGGGCAGGGCAAGACCAACCTCGTCGAGGCCGTCGGCTATCTCGCCACCCTCGGCAGCCACCGGGTCTCTTCGGACGTGCCGCTGGTCCGCATGGGCGCCGAGCGCGCCGTCATCCGGGCCGCGGTCCGGCAGGGCGAGCGCCAGCAGCTCATCGAGCTCGAGCTCAACCCGGGCAAGGCGAACCGCGCCAGGATCAACCGATCCTCGCAGGTCAGACCTCGTGACGTGCTCGGCATCGTGCGCACGGTCCTGTTCGCGCCGGAGGACCTCGCACTCGTCAAGGGCGACCCCGGCGAGCGCCGCCGCTTCCTCGACGAACTGATCACCGCCCGCTCCCCGCGCATGGCCGGCGTGCGGTCCGACTACGACCGCGTACTCAAGCAGCGCAACACGCTCCTCAAGTCGGCCGCGCTCGCCCGCAGGCACGGCGGCCGGTCAATGGACCTGTCGACCCTCGACGTGTGGGACCAGCACCTCGCGCGCGTGGGCGCCGAGCTGCTCGCGCAGCGGTTCGACCTGATCGCCATGCTCCAGCCGCTCGCCGACAAGGCGTACGAGCAGCTGGCGCCCGGCGGCGGCCCGCTCGCCCTCGACTACAAGCCGTCCTCGCCCGAAATAGACGGCCACGCGCGCGAAGAGCTCTACGAGCAGCTGATGGCCGCCCTCGAAGCGGCCCGCAAACAGGAGATCGAGCGGGGCGTCACCCTCGTCGGACCGCACCGCGACGACCTGATCCTCAAGCTCGGCCAGCTGCCGGCGAAGGGGTACGCCAGCCACGGCGAGTCCTGGTCGTATGCGCTGGCTCTGCGCCTGGCCTCGTACGACCTGCTGCGGGCCGAGGGGAACGAGCCGGTGCTCGTGCTCGACGACGTCTTTGCGGAGCTCGACGCGCGGCGCAGGGAGCGTCTCGCCGAGCTGGTCGCCCCCGGCGAGCAGGTTCTGGTGACGGCCGCGGTGGACGACGACGTGCCGGGCGTCCTGGCGGGCACGCGGTACGCGGTGTCCGAAGGAACGGTGGAGCGGGTATGACCGAGAACACATCCGGCGACGCCCCCCAGAAGGCCCCCGAGCCGTCCGGCGTCGACCTCGCGCGCGTGGCCCTGCGCGCCGCGAAGGAGCAGGCACGCGCGCGTGGGGTGGCCGACCAGCAGAAGAAGCAGGCCCGGCGAGGCGGCGGACTGAGGTCCGGGGCGCGCGCCGACGGCCGCGACCCGGTCGCGTTCGGCGCGGCCATCAACCGGCTGATCACCGAGCGCGGCTGGGAGGCGCCGGCCGCTGTCGGCGGTGTCATGGGCCGCTGGCCGGAGATCGTGGGCGAGGACCTCGCCAAGCACTCTGAGCCCCTGAAGTACGACGAGGACGAGCGTGTCCTGACCGTCCAGTGCGACTCGACGGCCTGGGCGATGCAGCTGCGTTACCTGGCTCCGACGCTGGTGGCACGGCTCAACGAGGACCTCGGGCACGGCACCGTACGGCTTCTGAAGATCCTTGGGCCCAACGCTCCCGCACGCCGCTTCGGCCCCCTGCGCGCCCCAGGAAGCAAGGGTCCCGGCGACACCTACGGGTGAGTCGGGGGAGCTGCCGACCGGGGGTTGACACCCGGTTGACGCCCGGAAGCGCTGAGTGCCGCTGTGAGCCTCTTGGAGCCCCGGGACGCATATGGGGAGTCGGCAGAGGCCGGTTCAGGGCGGCACATGCGGACTCAGGTACCGGCAAACCCCCATCACTGTCGGCGCTACCGGTAGACTGAGAGCTAATCCCGCCCCACTTGTGGGACACACCGAGCAACGCTGACTATCGCTGAACGACGCAGCCGCTCCGGCCACCGCCGGGAGCTTGGCTTGTGCTGTGCCAGAAAGGGCGCTTCGTGGCCGATTCCGGCAACCCCAACGAGAACATCCCGTCCACTGCCGCCGACGCCGTCGGCCAGGCCCCGGCGGAGGCCCATCAGTCCTCCGGCGAGGTGACCTCGGCCTACGACGCCAGCGCCATCACAGTCCTCGAGGGTCTGGACGCGGTCCGCAAGCGGCCCGGCATGTACATCGGCTCGACCGGTGAGCGCGGCCTGCACCACCTGGTGCAGGAGGTCGTCGACAACTCCGTCGACGAGGCGCTGGCCGGCCACGCGGACACGATCGACGTGACGATCCTGCACGACGGCGGTGTGCGCGTCGTGGACAACGGCCGCGGCATCCCGGTGGGCATCGTCCCGTCCGAGGGCAAGCCCGCCCTCGAGGTCGTGCTGACCGTGCTGCACGCGGGCGGCAAGTTCGGCGGCGGCGGCTACGCGGTCTCCGGCGGTTTGCACGGCGTGGGCGTCTCCGTCGTCAACGCGCTGTCCATGAAGGTCGCCGTCGAGGTCAAGACCGACGGCCACCGCTGGACCCAGGACTACAAGCTGGGCGTCCCCACGGCCCCGCTCGTGCAGCACGAGGCCACGGACGAGCACGGCACGTCGGTCACCTTCTGGGCCGACCCGGACATCTTCGAGACCACCGAGTACTCCTTCGAGACGCTGTCGCGGCGCTTCCAGGAGATGGCGTTCCTCAACAAGGGTTTGAGGATCAAACTCACCGACGAGCGTGAGTCGGCGAAGGCCGTCGCCGGGGCGGACGAGGCGGGCGCCGACGAGAAGCCCGAGGTCAAGGCCGTCGAGTACCACTACGAGGGCGGCATCGTCGACTTCGTGAAGTACCTCAACTCCCGCAAGGGAGACGTGGTGCACCCCTCCGTCATCGACCTGGAGGCCGAGGACAAGGACAAGCTCCTGTCCCTCGAGGTCGCGATGCAGTGGAACAGCAGCTACACCGAGGGCGTGTACTCCTTCGCCAACATCATCCACACGCACGAGGGCGGTACCCACGAAGAGGGCTTCCGCGCCGCGCTGACCTCGCTGATCAACAAGTACGCGCGCGACAAGAAGCTGCTTCGAGAGAAGGACGACAACCTCACGGGTGACGACATCCGCGAGGGTCTGACGGCGATCATCTCGGTGAAGCTGAGCGAGCCGCAGTTCGAGGGCCAGACCAAGACCAAGCTGGGCAACACCGAGGTGAAGACCTTCGTCCAGAAGGTGGTCTACGAGCACCTGAACGACTGGCTGGACCGTAACCCCGTCGAGGCCGCGGACATCATCCGCAAGGGCATCCAGGCGGCCACCGCGCGCGTGGCGGCCCGCAAGGCCCGCGACCTCACCCGCCGCAAGGGCCTGCTGGAGTCGGCGTCACTGCCGGGCAAGCTCTCCGACTGCCAGTCGAACGATCCCACCAAGTGCGAGATCTTCATCGTCGAGGGTGACTCCGCCGGCGGCTCGGCCAAGTCCGGCCGTAACCCGCAGTACCAGGCCATCCTGCCCATCCGAGGCAAGATCCTGAACGTCGAGAAGGCGCGGATCGACAAGATCCTGCAGAACCAGGAGATCCAGGCGCTGATCTCCGCCTTCGGCACCGGAGTCCACGAGGACTTCGACATCGAGAAGCTCCGCTATCACAAGATCATTCTGATGGCGGACGCCGACGTCGACGGCCAGCACATCAACACTCTGCTGCTGACCTTCCTGTTCCGCTTCATGCGGCCCCTCGTCGAGGCCGGCTACGTGTTCCTCTCTCGCCCGCCGCTCTACAAGATCAAGTGGGGTCGTGAGGACTTCGAGTACGCGTACTCGGACCGTGAGCGCGACGCCCTGACCGAGCTCGGCCGCCAGCAGGGCAAGCGGATCCGCGAGGACTCGATCCAGCGCTTCAAGGGTCTCGGCGAGATGAACGCCGAGGAGCTGCGCATCACCACGATGGACATCGAGCACCGCGTGCTCGGCCAGGTCACCCTCGACGACGCCGCCCAGGCGGACGATCTGTTCTCGGTCCTGATGGGCGAGGACGTCGAGGCACGCCGCTCGTTCATCCAGCGCAACGCCAAGGACGTCCGCTTCCTCGACATCTGAGTCGGTCTCAGCTGACCGCATCAGAAAGGATCTTCACCAGCAATGACCGACGAGAACACTCCCCCCACGCCTGAAGAAGGCGTCGAGATCAGCGTCAGCGTCGAAACGGTGCCCGAGGAGGGCGCGCAGCGCATCGAGCCCGTCGGGCTCGAGACCGAGATGCAGCGCTCGTACCTCGACTACGCGATGTCCGTCATCGTGTCGCGCGCCCTGCCCGACGTACGGGACGGCCTCAAGCCCGTCCATCGCCGCGTCCTGTACGCGATGTACGACGGCGGCTACCGGCCCGAGAAGGGCTTCTACAAGTGCGCCCGCGTCGTCGGCGACGTCATGGGCAACTACCACCCGCACGGCGACTCCTCGATCTACGACGCCCTGGTCCGCCTGGCCCAGCCGTGGTCGATGCGTATGCCGCTGGTGGACTCGAACGGAAACTTCGGCTCCCCGGGCAACGACCCCGCCGCCGCCATGCGCTACACCGAGTGCAAGATGGCGCCGCTGTCCATGGAGATGGTCCGTGACATCGACGAGGAGACCGTCGACTTCACGGACAACTACGACGGCCGCTCCCAGGAGCCGACCGTCCTGCCGGCCCGCTTCCCGAACCTGCTGATCAACGGCTCCGCGGGCATCGCGGTCGGCATGGCCACCAACATCCCGCCGCACAACCTGCGCGAGGTCGCCTCCGGCGCCCAGTGGTACCTGGAGAACCCGGAGGCCACGCACGAGGAGCTCCTGGACGCGCTCATCGAGCGCATCAAGGGCCCCGACTTCCCGACCGGCGCCCTGGTCGTGGGCCGCAAGGGCATCGAGGAGGCGTACCGCACGGGCCGTGGCTCCATCACGATGCGCGCGGTCGTCGAGGTCGAGGAGATCCAGAACCGCCAGTGCCTGGTGGTCACCGAGCTCCCGTACCAGGTCAACCCGGACAACCTCGCGCAGAAGATCGCCGACCTGGTGAAGGACGGCCGCGTCGGTGGCATCGCCGACGTCCGCGACGAGACCTCGTCGCGCACCGGCCAGCGCCTCGTCATCGTCCTGAAGCGCGACGCCGTCGCCAAGGTCGTCCTGAACAACCTCTACAAGCACACCGACCTCCAGACGAACTTCGGCGCCAACATGCTGGCGCTCGTCGACGGCGTGCCGCGCACCCTCTCCCTGGACGCCTTCATCCGTCACTGGGTGAGCCACCAGGTCGAGGTCATCGTCCGCCGTACGAAGTTCCGGCTGCGCAAGGCCGAAGAGCGCGCCCATATCCTGCGCGGCCTCCTGAAGGCCCTGGACGCCATCGACGAGGTCATCGCGCTCATCCGGCGCAGTGACACCGTCGAGATCGCCCGCGCGGGCCTGATGGGCCTCCTGGAGATCGACGAGATCCAGGCCAACGCGATCCTCGAGATGCAGCTGCGCCGACTGGCCGCCCTGGAGCGCCAGAAGATCGTCGCCGAGCACGACGAACTGCAGATCAAGATCAACGAGTACAACGCGATCCTGGCCTCCCCGGAGCGCCAGCGCCAGATCATCAGCCAGGAACTCGCGGCGATCGTCGAGAAGTTCGGCGACGACCGACGCTCCAAGCTGGTGCCCTTCGACGGCGACATGTCCATCGAGGACCTGATCGCCGAAGAGGACATCGTCGTCACCATCACGCGCGGCGGCTACGTCAAGCGCACCAAGACGGTCGACTACCGCTCGCAGAAGCGCGGCGGCAAGGGCGTACGCGGCACGAAGCTCAAGGAAGACGACATCGTCGACCACTTCTTCGTCTCGACGACGCACCACTGGCTGCTGTTCTTCACGAACAAGGGCCGCGTCTACCGCGCGAAGGCGTACGAGCTCCCGGACGCCGGCCGTGACGCCCGCGGCCAGCACGTGGCCAACCTGCTGGCCTTCCAGCCGGACGAGGCGATCGCCGAGATCCTCGCGATCCGCGACTACGAGGCGGCCCCCTACCTGGTCCTCGCCACAAAGGGCGGCCTCGTGAAGAAGACCCCCCTCAAGGACTACGACTCGCCCCGCTCGGGCGGCGTCATTGCCATCAACCTCCGCGAGACGGAGGACGGCTCCGACGACGAGCTGATCGGCGCCGAGCTGGTCTCCGCCGAGGACGACCTGCTGCTCATCAGCAAGAAGGCGCAGTCCATCCGCTTCACCGCAACGGACGACGCGCTGCGCCCGATGGGCCGCGCCACATCCGGTGTGAAGGGTATGAGTTTCCGCGAGGGCGACCAGCTGCTCTCGATGAATGTCGTCCGGCCGGGTACGTTCGTGTTCACTGCCACCGACGGCGGGTACGCGAAGCGGACCGCCGTCGACGAGTACCGCGTCCAGGGTCGCGGCGGCCTCGGTATCAAGGCCGCCAAGATCGTGGAGGACCGCGGATCGCTCGTCGGCGCGCTGGTGACCGAGGAGACCGACGAGATCCTCGCCATCACGCTGTCCGGCGGTGTGATTCGTACGCGAGTCAACGAGGTCAGGGAGACGGGCCGTGACACCATGGGCGTCCAACTGATCAACCTGGGCAAGCGCGATGCCGTGGTCGGCATCGCTCGTAACGCCGAGGCCGGTCGCGAGGCGGAGGAGGTCGACGGTGACGTCATCGTCGACGAGTCCGTCGAGGTCGAGGCGGCTGTCGAAACGGACGAGGGCACGGAGTCCACGGCCGAGTAGCGCGAGGAGTGAGTCATCGTGAGCGGAGCCACGGGCGCCGGATCGACCGGTACGGAAACGGACGGCGGTCGTGGCCCCGCCACTGACTCGAACGACTCGCACGAGTCTCATGGATCCCAGGGGGGAACTGTGACGGACACCCGAGGTCCGCAGACGCAGCAGTACGCGGCCGACACGGACGGGGCGCTGCCCGGGGAGCGGCAGCAGCCCCCGCAGTCCTCGCAGCCGTACCACCCGCCGCAGGCCTACCAGGCGGCTCCGCCGGCCGGAGCGGTCCGCAGGCCGCGCACGGGGGCCCGCACGACGCCTCGTACGCGCAAGGCGCGCCTGAGGGTCGCCAAGGCCGATCCGTGGTCGGTGATGAAGGTCAGCTTCCTGCTCTCCATCGCGCTCGGTATCTGCACCATCGTCGCGGCCGCGGTGCTGTGGATGGTCATGGACGCCATGGGCGTCTTCTCGACCGTCGGCGGCACGATCTCCGAGGCCACGGGCTCGAACGAGTCCAATGGCTTCGACCTCCAGTCGTTCCTGTCGCTGCCGCGCGTCCTGATCTTCACGTCGATCATCGCGGTCATCGACGTCGTCCTCGCGACGGCGCTGGCCACGCTCGGCGCGTTCATCTACAACCTCTCCGCGGGCTTCGTGGGCGGAGTCGAGCTGACCCTCGCCGAGGACGAGTAGCAGCCGGTCGGGGGCCGCTTCGGCCGCCGTGACACATGTGGAGCGCATTCCCTGACGGGGTGCGCTCCACAGGCCTTTTGGCCGGTGGAGCGGGGTCCCAGCTATCGATTTTGGGACTGGCCGGGTCGTGCGCTAATCTTCAGAGGTCAGCGCGCGGGACACACACCGCAAAGCGCGGCGGGGCTATAGCTCAGTTGGTTAGAGCGCATCCCTGATAAGGATGAGGCCACAGGTTCAAATCCTGTTAGCCCCACAGAAGCAGTACAAGAGAGGGCCTCTCCCTGGTGGGAGAGGCCCTCTCTTCATTTTGGCGTCCTTCTTGACTTGCTGACGGCCGCTGGTCGGCACGGCGACTGACGGACTGGCCATCGGCGGCGGTGATCTCGACGGCTGTCAGGTGACCCCCGCTGGTGGTGATGCGTCCGCCGACCGTGGCAGTACCGATCCGGCCGCCCTGCTTCACGCTCAGGGCGGTGGCGGCCAGTTCGATCTGCTCGCCGCGTACCAGGCTGACGCCGGTCCCCCCGATGTGGTCAGCAGCAGCACCTGCTCCGTGGTGCGCACGCCGCGCATCGCGAGGGTGCCCAGGCTGGACACCTAGGTGTCGTTGAGGACGGCGGTCTCGTGCTCGGGGCAGCGCACGGTCACGTCCTCAATGGCCCGGACCCGGCGCCCAAGGCGGCGGGGCGGGGCCGTAGCCCGGGGGCACACGCCGAGAAGACCCTCAGCCTGTGGTGGCCGGGGTCGTGAAAGGTCGAGGGCGCGGGAGCGCGGTCCATCGATGTCGCGGTGTCGCGGTGTCGCGGTGGGGAGAGCTTTGCCTGCCGTTTAGTGCCGTCTGGATCTGTATCTGTATCTGGAGTGCGGTGGGCAGGTTCGGGGCGTGGCTGCGCTGGTGAAGCGCTGCCTGGTACCGCCGCCGTGGTTCTGCGGTGCCGCGCTGCTGTGGCCGTGGTGCGGGTAGTGCGTTGGTCTGTGGTGCTCGTGCTCGTACTGGCTGCTGAGCGGCGCTGTCGGCTTGGGCCGATGAACCGTGCTGCCGGACGTTCTCTGCGGTGGTGCCTGCCGGTGGTACCTGTCGGTCTTCCTCACCGGCTGTTCTTGCGGTGGAGCTTTTGCTGCGATGGGTCTACTGCGAAGGGTCTGGTGCGGTTCTCCAGGGCCGGCTTTCTTGCCGTTGCCGCTTTCGTTGCCGCTGCTGTTACCGCTGGTGGCGCTTCGTCTTTGCGTACCGCTGTTGCTACGGCTGCGAGTGGAGAGTGCTGATTCCTGCCGCGGTCTCTTCGAACTCGTTCGCGGACTCCGTGTCGACCGGCGGGCGGTGGCGGCAGCTGGGGGAGGAACCGTGGGCCTCGGCGCAGATGCGCTGCTTCATTGTGGGAGGCAGGGACCGTTTGACGGCCCAGGGGGCTCGGACGGCGGTAGCGGCGGGGGTGCTCACCGCCGCGTTGCGGGTGCCCTCCGTCTGCTGTACGGGCGTGGCCGCGGCGGCCGGGGAGGTGAGACCCATCGCGGTCAGTACCGCGAGGAAGGCGGTGATGAGGACGGTCCACAGCTTGATGACCTTGTTGCCGGCCATGATCCCTCACTTTCGGGTTGGGCGATTTGCGTACTTTCCTCATGATGTGTATGTGGGCTCTGTAGTGGGGGACCGACGCCCGTGGCGCGTCGATGTTCAGATGAACACCACTCGGATGGGCGCAATCGCACCGCGAGGTCGTCAATCACGCCGAATGTCACGTTCTGTGAAGTGAGATCGGAGCTCCGTGATCCGGTTCGACTGGTCGACGGGGTGCGGGAGTTGGGCCCGGGTGCAGGTCACTGATCGGTATCGGCCGGTGTGTATAGTCGGGCGCCAGAGGTCCCCTACGTCAAAGAAAGACGAGGTCGCGCGGTGAAGAAGCTTCTCCTGGTCGCACTGGCCGCCATCGGCGGGCTCCTCGTGTACCGCCAGATCCAGGCGGATCGCGCCGAGCAGGATCTGTGGACGGAGGCGACTGACTCCGTACCCACGGGTTCGTGAGTATCGACGACAGTCTCTTCAGGGCCCCGATCGCATGCGCGGTCGGGGCTTTGTGCTGTCCGGGGTGAGGTTGGGCGTGAGGTCGCCCCGGGCTTCTTATTCGCTTACATAAATCATTTGCTTGCTTTGGCGAATGCCTGTGGGGCGTATGGGGCCCTGGCGGCAGGATGGTCGTCCGGCGATGAAGCGGTGGCGATGGCGGGGCGACGAAGGGGCGCGTGATGAGTCGGCGCGGAGGGCGGCGCGTGGTGCTGCGCGGGCGGGGACGGCCGGTGTCGGCGTTCACGGCGGCGATGTGCGCGGTGGCCGTTCCGGTCGCGGTGGTGGCGCTGCCCGGGACCGCGGCGGCTGGGGACTCGGCTCCGTATGTCTTCGCACAAGGCGCGAAGACCGTCCAGGGTGCGGTGACCAGTACGGATGCGGCGGAGCTCAAGGCCGGGGAGACCTATCTGAGCTCCGTCGAGGCGGGGGTGAAGGGCACCAGGCTCGGCAGTGGGTCGGGTGCGAAGGGGGCGGCCGGCACGCGTTACTACCGCGTCGACCTGGATGGATCCTCCGATACGTATGTCTCGGCGGTGGCGGTGCCGAAGGTCGGGGCGGACGTGAAGGTGGCGTTCAACGACAGCATTTCCGTGACCCTGCAGGATCGACTGGGCAATCGCTGTGACTCCGACGTCGCGGCGTTCCGCTCCGCCGAGTACCCGAGCCCGATGGCCGCCACCGCGGAGCGGGTCGTCCGGGAGGGCGGCGGGCGCTGCCAGGATGCGGGCACGTATTACGTGGTCGTCGCGCGCAGGACCGCTCCTGACTCCACGCGGGAGCGCTGGGACCTGGAGCTGAGTGTCTCCTCGGAGCCCGCGCTCAAGTCGCCGCCCGACACCACCGGGCCCGGGGCCTGGCCGTCGGTTTCGCCGCGGCCGCCCGCCGGAATTCCTTCCGAACGCCGGGGCGGCACGGGCTTCAACGACGCGCAGAGCTTGCGGCAAGGCGTGTGGAAGGACCGGATCCGCCCGGGTCAGACGCTCTTCTACCGGGTGCCGCTGGACTGGGGACAGCAGCTCTTCACCGAGGCCGAGCTGGGCACTTCGGCGGGGGACGCGCACCGTTCGGGCTTTGTGCCGAGCGCCCTCAGCGTGGCGCTGTACAACCCGGCGCGGACGCAGGTCACTTCGAAGGACGCCTCGTACGGAGGGGAGCCCTCCGTGGCGGCCCTGGACTCCCTGCCTCCGGTCGCCTACGAGAACCGCTATCTGTCGCGCGAGGACGAAGCGGGGGTGCGGTTCGCCGGCTGGTACTACCTGAAGGTCTCCCTCACGCCGGAGATGAAGGGGACCTTCGGGAACAAGGAGTCCGGGCTGACGCTCCGTCTGACGGTCCAGGGGGACGCGGCTTCGGCGCCCGCGTATGTGCGGGATCCGGGGGCGTTCCAGGTCACTGACGCGGACCGGGCCGCCGCTGAGAGCGGGTCCGCGCAGGGCGGGGACTCATCGTTGCCCTCGGCGGGTGGGCAGGGCGGCGGGCAGGCGGCGCAGGGCGGGTCCGGTCGGGCGAACCGCATGACGGTTGTCGGGATCGCCGGGATCGGCACGGGGTCCGTGCTGGTGCTGGGGCTCGGCGTATGGACGTACGTCGCTCGCCGGAGGGCGTCTGCCGGCTGGTAGGTGGGGCGAGTCGGGGGTTCTCAGGCCTGGGTCAGCGCCCAGATGCCCACCGCGAAACTGACCAAGGCGACGAACAGCACCGGGATCGCCACCTTCGCGGGCGGTCCCGGCCGCCGTTTCCGCACCCGCCGATGAGGGGTCGGGCTCTGGGACGCGCCGCCGGGATTCGGGTGGCCGAGGAGTGGAACCTGAACGCTCTGGGCGGTGTACGTAGAGATAGAGGCGGGCTGAGGGGGCGCCTGTGCTGGAGCTGGAGCGGCGTAGGAGCGCTGCGTGGCCGGGGTCGTGGCCGGAGTGTGGGGGGAGGGCTCGTGGGGGTGCGGGCGGGTTGGTGGGGTCGGTTGTGGTGCGGTCTGTGGTGCCGTGATGTGGGGGTGTGGCTGGGCGGTGTACTCGGGAGCGTGGTGAGGCGCCGTGTCGGGGGTGATTGGCTGACGCTCGGGAGAGGTCTGCGCGAATGGCTGTGCGGGGGGCTGCACGCGTGGCCGTGTGGGCGGCTGCGCGGGAGGAGGCGGCGGCAGGTGGAAGCTGCCGGTCTCGGACATGCTGGTGCCGGGCGTGACCGTTCCCGAGGTTCGGGACCCAGGCCTGCCGGTTGCCGACGGGATGGTCCCGGGCGGGACGGGTCCGGACGGGGTGGGCCCGGGCGTGACGCTGGGCCCGCGCACGCCGGTCTGTGGTGCGAAGGGCTCCGGCCCCTGGGACGCGGCGGTGGCGGGGTCTTGGACGGACGAGTCCGCCAGTGGGACGTCCGGCACCGCGGGGGCATACAGCGGTGGCGGTGGCGCCGGTGTCGGGGGCTCCGGTGGGAGCGCCGGCAGGGACTCTCCCAGAGCGGGCTTCCGCGTCGTGGAACGGCCTGTCGCACGGCCGGTCGAGCCATGGTTCTGGGTCCGGTCGTGTATGAGGCCGGGGGCGACCGCCCGGGAGGTCGTGGTCGGGCCGGTCGGGGCGAACCCTGGTGGGAGCGCGCCGAGTTGGTCGAAGACCTCGACCAGTTCGTCGTCGGGTCCGGGCTCGGGAAGCAGCTCGGAGGCCGCCAGGAGGGCCTTGCGGGCGCCTGTCGCGGTACGGAAGCGCGCTTCCGGGTCGGGCTGCAGCAGACCGGCCACGACGGTCCACAGAGGGCCGGGAATCCCCTGGGGCGCGCCAGGGGTGCCGTGATCGGTGAAGTGCTCGATCAGTGCCCTGGAGTCCGGCCGGGCGCCCTGGAGCAGATACAGGGCGACGAGACCGACGGCGAACAGGTCTGCGGGAAAGTCCGGCTCACCGCCCATCGCCTGTTCGGGGGCGAAGTAGCCGGGCGTCCCCACCACATAGTCGGTCTCGGTGAGCCGGGGCTCGCCCTTACGCATCGCGATGCCGAAGTCCGAGAGGCGCAGATGAGGCCGGGCGGTGCCGGTCGCCTCCAGGAGGATGTTGGCGGGCTTGATGTCGCGGTGCACGACCCCCTCCGCGTGCACCGCGGTGAGGCCGGCGAGGAGCTGATCCAGGAGGAGGCACACGAAGGACGGTGGCAGCGGCCCGTAGTCGCCGATCAGATGCGCCAGCGAGCCGCCGGCGACGAGGTCCATGGTGAACAGGACCTTGTCGTCGTCCGCGGCCCAGCTGGCCGGGGCGAGGACGTGGGGGTGGTCGATCCGCAGTGCCTGTTCGCGCACGAAGCGGAGCAGGGTGTGGGCATCGCTCTGCAGCAGGACCTTGGCGGCCACATATCGGCGGCGCCGGTGGTCCCAGGCGCGCCATACGGCGCCTGCTCCCCCGCGACCGATCGGGTCGGCCAGTTCGTAGCGTCCGGCGAAGACCTCACCCATCGTGGTGCGTCGCTCCCCCCTCGGCCGTCACGACGCGTCCGGCCTCTCGGATGGTCCCGCGGCCCAGGACCGGCCGCGGGACTCGCGGCCGGCCCGATGTCGCTAGCGTTCGGCCGGGATCAGCTCTGGTGCGCCTGATAGTGGGTTACGGCGTCGGAGGTGCGCCCGGCGCCGTAGACCCGGAGGAACTCTGCCAGTTCCGGGTGGCTCGGGGCGAGGGTGTCCGCCGCATCGATGATGTCCCCGGCCGCGGAGACGGAGCGCAGCAGCGACTGGATCTCGCGGACCACGCGCTTGACCGTGGGTGCGCCCGAACTGGTTGTTGTCTGCGCGGTGTTGGTGAGCACCGAGCCCCCCTGTGACTTCTTGATCTCGTCCATACGCTCGGTGGCCTCGGCGGCGCTGACGCTTCCGTCGGCGGCCTGACCCGCCAGGTCCTGGAGCAGCTGGACACGCTGGACGACGGCCGGATTGCCTATCTTCGCGCGCTGACCGCTCATCAGCTGGGAGAGCATGGGCGCGGACAGACCGAGAACCCCCGCGAGCCTGGCCTGGTTGAGGCCCAGATCATCGATGAGGCGACGGAAGAGCGCCCCCAGTGGCTCTCCGTACCAGTTTCGCTGGAGCTCCCGGGCTCTTGCGGTAGCTTCCTGCTGTGCGGCGTCCATTGCGTCTCCCCATCGCTTCCCCAAATACGGCGGTTCGCTGCCGCGAACCACGTGGGGCATCTTACGGAGAGTGGTCGTGGACCGGGAGCCCCAATCCTTTTGCGAGATCCGGGGGGTGACCCGGTACTCTGGTCTGCGATGCGCACCGGATCGCACTTCTTCCGGTTCGACGCATCGTTTTCGGGGCCTTAGCTCAGTTGGTAGAGCGCTGCCTTTGCAAGGCAGATGTCAGGAGTTCGAATCTCCTAGGCTCCACAGGTTCCACGTGAACGCCGTAGGGCGGGAGACCACTGGTCTCCCGCCCTACGGCGTTACTGCTCGTTCGAGGCTCAGCCGCGGTCGTCGCGGTCGGCGGCGTCCGCCTCCGCTTCGGCCTGCTTGGCCTGGACCTCGGGGTCGAGGGCGCTCGGGCTGCCGTCCACCGACGACAGGGGCGTGCTGTCCGCGACCTCGGTCGCGGCCGGCGGTTCGACCAGCCAGTCCGGGTTGGCCTGCTTGTCCCACCACTTCCAGGCGGCGAAGGCGCCCCCGGCGAGGATGCCGACGACGAGGAAGCCCTTGGCGACGCGTCCCGCCCGCGCCCGCCGTTCGTGCTTGCGGACGAGCTTCTGGATCTCCTTCGGCGACACCTGCCCACGCAGGGCGGCGATCGCCGCGATGCTGCGGGCCGTCGCCTCCTCGCGGACGGGCTGGGCGGCGGCCACGGCCTGCTCGATCCGCGGCCTGGCGTAGACGGCGGCCTGGCGTGCTGCCTTCCGGGTGCGGACGGCTGCGTCCTGCGCGGCCTGGTCGATCTTCGGCGGCACATGGCTGCGGGCCTGTTCAAGATGCGGTGCGAGGTACGTGTCGTATTGGTCGCGGGTCTGCTGCGCAGCCTGCGACATCACGGGCGCGAGCCGTACGCGCGCTTCCTGCGCATACAGTGCGGTCCGGTCCTTGGCCGTCTCGGCGTAGGGCGCCACCACTTCCGCGGCGTGCAGCACGCTGTCCTTCGCCGAGCCGGTCGCGGCGCGCACGCTGTCGATGCGGGTCACGGGATCCTCCTCCTCGGTGGCGTATAGGTTTTCACCTTTCCACCCTTTTTCGGATCATGCCTGCCCGGCGGCAGCGCGGCATGCGAGGGCGGGCATTCGGGGCACAAGCCGCCTTTGGGCGTACCGACGTACTCCAGGCAATAGCTGATCAATACGGTGCAATGGGGGCTTGCGGACGACAATGCCACGGATCGTCCTGCGGCGCGCCTCCTCGGTGGCGACTCGGCCGGAAATTCTGCGGCTGTCGCCGGGCGACGGGTCAACGGGGGCGTGCGAGGATCGGATCGTCACAGAAGGCAACGGAAGGCAGATCGTGGCTGAGCAGCTCTACGCCACCCTGAAGACCAACCAAGGCGACATCGAAGTCCGGCTGCTGCCGAACCACGCGCCCAAGACGGTCAAGAACTTCGTCGAGCTCGCTCGGGGCGAGCGGGAGTGGACGAACCCGGAGACGGGCGAGAAGTCCACTGACAAGCTCTACGACGGCACGGTCTTCCACCGGGTGATCAGCGGTTTCATGATCCAGGGCGGTGACCCGCTGGGCAACGGCACGGGCGGCCCCGGCTACCAGTTCGGGGACGAGTTCCACCCCGACCTCGCCTTCGACAGGCCGTACCTGCTGGCCATGGCGAACGCCGGCCCGGGCACCAACGGCTCCCAGTTCTTCATCACGGTGTCGCCGACGGCCTGGCTGACCCGTAAGCACACGATTTTCGGCGAGGTCGTCGACGAGGCCAGCCAGAAGGTCGTGGACGGCATCGCGACCGCGCAGACCAACCCGCGTACGGACCGGCCGGTCAACGACGTGGTCATCGAGTCGGTCGTCGTCGAGACCCGCTGACGCGAACCGGGCCGACGGGAACCAATACGCCCCGCTCATCCGTAAGGATGGGCGGGGCCATGTGTTGACCGCGCACGTTTCGTACGAGGGGATTCCGATGGATCAGGTGCCAGGCAGTCCGCAGAGTTCTCAGGACGCGCAGGGCACGCCCCGCTGCTATCGGCACCCTGACCGCGAGACCGGGATCCGCTGCGCCCGCTGCGACAAGCCCATCTGCCCGGAATGCATGGTCAGCGCCTCGGTGGGCTTCCAGTGCCCGGACTGTGTGCGGGGCGGTTCCGGTACGGGGCACGGCCCGGCCGCCAGCAGGCCGAGGACGATCACGGGCGGCACGATCGCGGCCGATCCGCGCCTGGTCACGAAGATCCTCATCGGGATCAACGTGGCGGTGTTCATCGCGGTCCATGTGTGGGACCGGCTGCTCTCCGACTTCGTTCTGATCGGGGCCTGGCCTCCCGCGCCCTTCGTCCCGGACCAGGGCGTGGCAGGGGGCGAGTGGTACCGCCTGGTGACGGCGATGTTCACGCACCAGGAGGTGTGGCACATCGCGTTCAACATGCTGGGCCTGTGGTGGCTCGGCGGCCCGCTGGAGGCGGCGCTCGGCCGGGCCCGCTACATCGCGCTGTACATGGTCTCGGGGCTGGCCGGCAGTGCGCTGACCTACGCGATCGCGGGGCCGAGCGAACAGTCCCTCGGTGCGTCCGGGGCCGTCTTCGGACTCATGGGCGCGACCGCGGTGCTGGTGCGGCGCCTCAACTACGACATGCGCCCCGTCATCGGCCTTCTCGCGCTGAACCTGCTCTTCACGTTCACGTGGGGCAACATCGCCTGGCAGGCCCACGTCGGCGGGCTCGTCGCCGGTGTGGTCGTCGGGTACGCGATGGTCCACGCCCCCAGGGAGCGCCGCTCGCTGGTGCAGTACGGGACCTGTGCGCTCGTCCTCGCCGTGGTGGTCGTCACTGTGCTTGTGAGGACGTCCCAGCTCACTTGAGCTCGGTCTGTGGCCCACGTTGTCCACAGACGGTGCCGGATCCTGTGCACTCGGTGGGGAACAGGTGTGCCCCTCGTCGCTGACCTGGGTTTCCCCAGCCAGGACAAGGGGCGAACATGTGGGCGAGCTGCGGTGCGTCAGTCACACCGGCGTCAACGCCCGGTGGGTTATCCACAGATCTTCCGACCTTTTCCCCACTGTGGAAACAGCTGTGGATAACTCAGTGGATAGCTAGGGGCAGAGCTACTTCCACTGCGTGGAAACGCCGAACCCGGCCGCGATGAAGCCGAAGCCCACGACGATGTTCCAGTTGCCGAGTGCGTCCAGCGGCAGGGTGCCGTCGGTGACGTAGAAGACGACGATCCAGGCGAGCCCGATCAGGAACATCGCGAGCATCACCGGGGCTACCCAGCCGCGATTGGTCAGCTTGATATTCGCCGCCTGCTTCGACGCCGGAGGCGGCGTGTAGTCGGCCTTCTTGCGGATACGTGACTTCGGCACGAGGGTCTCTCCTGTCGATGCGCTGCGTGGCCGCGCAGGGAAGGTGGGCTGGCTCCGGGCAGCGTACAAGGGGAATCTCTGCGCTCCCCCGGGCGTCCGTTAGCGTAGTGCTTCCGCGGCGCTGAAGGAGATAAGGGTACGTTGAGCAATTCTGCCGACTCCCGGGAAGAGCCCCCCGGCGGGGGCCGCCCCCGTGTGCGCCTCCGTCCCGTGCGGCTGCTGACCGTGGCCGTGTTCGCCCTGGCCGGGCTGATCTTCTTCACCAGCTTCAACACCGCCAAGGGCACCAACATCCGCACGGACACCTCGCTGCTGAAGCTCTCCGACCTCATCCAGGAGCGCAGCCACAAGAACGGCCAGCTAGAGGAGTCCAACAGCGCGATCCGCGACGACGTCGACGCCCTCACCGAGCGCGGCGGCGTCGGCACCAAGGCCGAGGACACCAAGCTGTCCGCCCTGGAGAAGGCGTCCGGCACGAAGAAACTGCGCGGACAGGCCGTCTCGGTCACGCTCGCGGACGCCCCGCCGAACGCCACAGCCAAGCTCCCGGGCTACCCCGAACCCCAGCCGAACGACCTGGTCATCCACCAGCAGGACCTCCAGGCCGTCGTCAACGCCCTGTGGAACGGCGGCGCGCAGGGCATCAAGGTCATGGACCAGCGGCTCATCTCCACCAGCGCCGTGCGCTGTGTCGGCAACACCCTGATCCTCCAGGGCCGCGTCTACTCACCCCCGTACAAGATCACCGCGGTCGGGGACCCGGAGAAGCTGAAGCAGGCGCTCGCCGTCTCGCCCCAGATCCAGAACTACATGCTCTACGTCAACGCCTACGGCCTCGGCTGGAAAGTCGAGGACGACGGGGCGGTGACTCTTCCCGGTTACTCGGGCACAGTGGATCTCCACTACGCGAAGCCCGTGGAGTAGCCGCCTGGGGGAGCCTGTGTCGGTCCGAGTGGTCGTCAGGACGTTCAGCGAACTGTGCATCACGGTCGGCGCCCTGATCGTGCTGTTCGTCGCCTACGTGCTGTTCTGGACCGGTGTGAAGGCCGACAGTGCCATGGACCACCAGATCGACACCCTCCAGGACCAGTGGTCCAAGGGGTCGGTGGCGGTCGAACAGCCCCGCCCGTCCCCGAGCCAGAGCCCTGCCCAGGACCAGAGCCGGCCCCAGACGCCCTCGCCGTCCCCGTCCGCCTACAAGGACGGCAAGCCGTTCGCCGTCATGTACATCCCGCGGCTCGGTTTCACGTGGAACAAACCGGTGCTCCAGGGGACGGGCGTGGACATCCTCAAGAAGGGCCTCGGCCACTACGCGGGCACGGCGCAGCTCGGGCAGAAGGGGAACTTCTCCGTCGCCGGCCACCGCCGCACCTATGGCGATCCGTTCAAGGACTTCCCCAAGCTGCGCCCCGGCGACGCCGTCGTCCTCACCGACGGTACGACCTGGTTCACGTACCGCATCGACACCAAGCCCTACAAGACGCTGCCCAGCGATGTCGCCGTCATCGACCCGGTGCCGCGCAAGTCCGGATACACGGAGCCGGGCCGCTATCTGACGCTGACGACGTGCGAGCCGGAGTGGGGTCACAGCCACCGGCTGATCGTCTGGGCGCACCTTGATGCCACCCAGCCCACGGAGGCCGGGAAACCGGAGGCCCTGCGCCGTTAGTCTGTTGCCGTACGGCGACGGAAGGGACGGCATGTACGGCTGGATCTGGCGGCATCTGCCGGGAAACACGTGGATCAGGGCACTGATCTCGCTTCTGCTCGTCCTCGCGGTGGTCTACGTACTGTTCCAGTACGTCTTCCCGTGGGCCGAGCCCCTGCTCCCCTTCAACGATGTGACGGTGAACAACTAGTGGGCGCGAGCAGCCGCATTCTCGTGGTCGACAACTACGACAGCTTCGTCTTCAACCTCGTCCAGTACCTGTACCAGCTGGGCGCCGAGTGCGAAGTGCTGCGTAACGACGAGGTCGGTACCCGGCACGCGCAGGACGGCTTCGACGGCGTACTGCTGTCCCCGGGCCCCGGCGCCCCCGAACAGGCCGGTGTCTGTGTCGAGATGGTGCGCCACTGCGCGGAGACCGGCGTGCCCGTCTTCGGCGTCTGCCTCGGCATGCAGTCCATGCAGGTCGCGTACGGCGGTGTCGTGGACCGGGCGCCCGAACTGCTGCACGGCAAGACGTCCCTGGTGCGGCACGAGGGCAAGGGCGTCTTCGCGGGGCTGCCGAACCCGTTCACGGCGACCCGCTACCACTCGCTCGCCGCCGAACCGGACACCGTCCCGGACGAGCTCGAGGTCACCGCGCGCACCGACGACGGCATCATCATGGGCCTGCGCCACCGCGAACTGCCCGTCGAGGGCGTGCAGTTCCACCCCGAGTCCGTCCTCACGGAACACGGTCACCTGATGCTGGCCAACTGGCTGACCGTCTGCGGCGACAAGACCGCGGTGGCACGATCGGCCGGGCTCGCCCCGGTCGTGGGCAGGGCCTCGGCGTGACCGCCCTGCGCCCCGAGCGCGAGGGAGCCTCGTACGAGCAGGAACCGTACGAGGCTGCCGGTGCGTTCGAGGCGGCCGTTCAGCGGCTCGACGACCCGCTGAACGATCCACTGCCCGGGCAGCACCCCTCGCCCTGGTTCCGCGCCACGGACGAGCCTCAGGAGCCCCAGCCGTACTCGCAGCCGCAGCCGGACGCTCAACAGCCGCTCCTGGCCCAGCCGTCGCCTCAGCCGGAGCAGGAGTGGTACGACCCTCAGGGCTACGTACAGGACTGGTACGGCGGCGCGCAGCAGGCTCCGCAGGCACCACATCCGCCGCAGGTACAGCAGGCGCAGCAGCCCGCGTACGTGCCGCCCGTCCGCGAGTACGAGGCGAGACCGCCGCGGCCGGTCCCGGACGACGAGACCGTGGCCCTGCGCACCGCGGACACCCGGGGAGCAGCCGGGCCCGATACGGACGCATACACAGACGCAGACGCCTCCACGGGCGCAGAGACCGACACCGAGTCCGACTCCGGCGCCCCTGAGCGCGAGCGCGCCGCCGCGCCCGTGGGGACCGGTGGCCGGGCCGCGCGCAGGAAGGCCGCCAAGCAGGGCGGCAGGCGCTCGGTGGCGCCCGCGCAGGCTCCGGAGCCCGCCTCCCCGCCCCGCAGCCGTCTGGAGGCGCGCAGGGCCGCGAGGGCGAGCAAGCCGAGTACGGGCGAGGTCGCCAGCCGGGCGATCGGCGAAACGTTCATCACCATCGGCGTGCTGATGCTGCTCTTCGTCACGTACCAGCTGTGGTGGTCGAACATCCGGGCCCACCAGCAGGCGGGCAGCGCGGCGCACCACCTCCAGGACGACTGGGCGAACGGCAAACGCGAGCCGGACAAGTTCGCGCCCGGCCAGGGCTTCGCGATCATGCACATCCCGAAGCTGGACGTCGTCGTGCCGATCGCCGAGGGCATCAGCAAGACGAAGGTCCTGGACCGCGGCATGGTGGGCCACTACGGCAAGGACAGCATCGAGACGGCGATGCCGAGCGCCAAGACCGGCAACTTCGCGGTCGCCGGGCACCGCAATACGCACGGCGAACCGTTCCGCTACATCAACCGGCTCCAGCCGGGCGATCCGATCGTCGTCGAGACGCAGGACACGTACTACGTGTACAAGATGACGAGCATCCTTCCGCAGACCCCGCCGAGCAACACGACAGTCATCAATCCGATCCCGCAGGGCTCCGGGTTCACGGCTCCGGGCCGGTACATCACGCTGACCACGTGCACGCCGGAATTCACCAGTACGTATCGGATGATCGTCTGGGGCAAGATGGTCGAGGAACGGCCGCGCAGCAAGGGGAAGCCGGACGCGCTCGTGCAGTAGCGGGGCAAGTAGCAAGTAACAGGCGCAGGTTCAGGGACGGGGCACAAGCAGTGGCAGCGACGACCGACCACGACGAGCGGGCCGGCGAGGCGCCGCCCGCGCCACGACGCGGCCGTGGCCGCATCGCCGGCGCCGTCAGTCTCTTCGGTGAGCTCCTCATCACGGCGGGCCTGGTCCTCGGCCTGTTCGTCGCCTACTCGTTGTGGTGGACGAACGTGGTCGCGGACCGCGCCGCGCACAAGCAGGGAGACAAGGTGCGCGACCAGTGGGCCGACCACGGCCCCGGCGCGCTCGACACCAAGAACGGCATCGGCTTCCTGCACGTGCCGTCGATGAGGAACGGTGAGGTGCTCGTCGAGAAGGGCACCTCGTCGAAGATCCTCAACGACGGTGTCGCCGGCTACTACACCGACCCGGTCAAGTCCGCGCTGCCGACGGACGCGAAGGGCAACTTCACGCTCGCCGCGCACCGGGACGGGCACGGCGCGAAGTTCCACAACATCGACAAGATCAAGAAGGGCGACCCGATCGTCTTCGAGTCGAAGGACAAGTGGTACGTCTACAAGGTGTACGACATCCTCCCCGAGACGTCGAAGTACAACGTGAAGGTCCTGGGCGCCGTCCCCAAGGAGTCGGGCGTGAAGAAGCCCGGCCGCTACATCACGCTGACGACGTGCACGCCCGTCTACACGTCCACGTACCGCTATGTGGTGTGGGGCGAGCTGGAGCGGATCGACGAGGTCGACAGCGATCGGACGCCCCCGGCGGAGCTGCGCTGACGGCGCCACCGGCACACGTAAGAACCCCACATACGCAAGCCCCCGAACCACCGCACGAAAGAACCCCGGCACCGCGTCTGCGGTGCCGGGGTTCTCTCATGACACGGAGGGCGCCTACTGGCGGCCGGTGACGCCTCCGAAGATGCCACCGCCGTTGTCCCCGCCGCCGTTCTGGCCGGGCGGGGTGGTGAGCAGGGTGACCGTGTCGCCCTTGTTCACCGGCGAGTTGGGGCCGGGCTGGCTGGTCACGACCGTGGCGTTCGGGTCGTTGGACGAGCCGGGCGACAGAGCCGGGACGAGACCGAGGTCCGTCAGCTGCTTCTGTACTTCCTTCAGCTTCTTGCCAGCGATGTCACCGGGCACCGTGATCTGCTGAGCCGCCTTGGCGACCTTCAAAACGACCGTGGAGCCCGGCTCGGCCTGGGATCCCGCCACGAGGCTCTGCGAGAACACCTTGCCGGCCTCGGCCGCGTTCTCCTCCTCGGTGCAGGTGCCCTTGAGGTTGTTGTCTGCCAGCTGTGCCTTCGCCTCGTCGCACGTCTTGTTGGAGACGTCCGGCACGGTGGAGAGCTTCTTCTCCTTGGCGACAGTCAGGGTGATGGTGCTCCCCTTCTGTTTCTTGGTGCCGCCCGACGGGTCCTGGCTGATGACGACATCAGGAGTCTGGCTCGACTCCTTGGTCTCCTTCACCACCTCGAAGCCCTTGTCGTTGAGCTGCGACTCGGCCTCGGTGAAGTCCAGGCCCCTGACGTCGGGCACCGCGACCTTCGGCGCACCGGTCGACACCGTCACCGTGATGGTGTCGCCCTTCTTGACGTCGGCCCCCGCGGCCGGGCTCTGCGTGCAGATCTGGCCCTTGGGGAACTTGTCGCAGGGCTCCTTCTTCGAGGAGTCGAGCTTGAGGTGCGTGTTGTCGGCGGCGAGCCTGGCCTCGGGGACCGTCTTGCCGACGAACTTGGGCGCCGCGAACGGTGTGTCGCTCCCGCTCCCGCTGTTGAACCACTTGCCGATCAGGATCGCGCCGATGAGGACGAGGACGCCCGCGAGCACGAGCAGGATCGTCGACGTACGGCTCTTGCCCTGGTTCTGACGGCGCCGGTCGGGGCGCTCGTCGTAGCCGTAGCCGCCGTCGTCCGGACTGACCGGCGGCAGCATCGACGTCTGGCCGCCGCCGTTCTGCGGGTGCAGCATCGCCGTCTGCTGGTCGTCCGGGTGGCCGCCGTAGCCGACCGCGCCCATCGCCGCGGTCGCCGCGACCGGCTGCCCGTCGAGGCACGCCTCGATGTCGGCGCGCATCTCGTCCGCCGACTGGTAGCGGTAGTCCGGGTCCTTGGTGAGGGCCTTGAGGACGATCGCGTCCATCTCGGGGGTGATCTCGGAGTCGAAGACGCTCGGCGGCTGCGGCTCCTCGCGCACGTGCTGGTACGCGACCGCGACCGGGGAGTCGCCCACGAAGGGCGGCCGCACGGTCAGGAGCTCGTAGAGGAGACAGCCCGTCGAATAGAGGTCGGACCGCGCGTCGACCTGCTCGCCCTTGGCCTGCTCCGGGGAGAGGTACTGGGCGGTGCCTATCACGGCCGACGTCTGCGTCATCGTCATGCCGGAGTCGCCCATGGCGCGGGCGATGCCGAAGTCCATCACCTTGACCTGGCCGGTCCTCGTCAGCATGACGTTGGCCGGCTTGATGTCACGGTGGACGATGCCCGCGCGGTGCGAGTACTCGAGCGCCTGGAGGATGCCGATCGTCATCTCCATGGCACGCTCGGGCAGCAGCTTGCGCCCGGAGTGCAGCAGCTCACGCAGCGTGGACCCGTCGACGTACTCCATCACGATGTACGGGATGGAGGTCCCGTCGATGTAGTCCTCACCGGTGTCGTACACGGCGACGATCGCGGGATGGTTGAGCGAGGCGGCCGACTGGGCCTCCCGGCGGAACCGGGCCTGGAACGACGGGTCGCGCGCGAGATCCGCGCGTAGCGTCTTCACCGCCACGGTGCGACCGAGCCGGGTGTCATGGGCGAGATAGACCTCCGCCATGCCACCACGGCCGAGCACCTGGCCCAGCTCGTACCGGCCGCCGAGGCGACGCGGCTCTTCCATGGTTACCTACCAGCCCTCTCCGTCGGTCCCGACCGTCACCCGTGCGGGGTCGGGCGGTGTGCTGTCCGGGCATACCGTACCCGGCCTGTCGTGCCTGACCTGCCTGGAACCGTCACCCGATACAGGACCGGTATCGCAACGTGCACCGTTGTGAAGGAGTCGTGATCGGAGTCACTTCTTGGCGAGCACCGCTTCCATCACGCTCTTGGCGATCGGCGCCGCCAGACCGCCACCGGAGATGTCGTCACGGTTCGCGCTGCCGTCCTCGACGACCACGGCCACGGCGACCGGCGAGCTGCCGTCCTTGGCCTTCGCGTACGACAGGAACCACGCGTACGGCTTCTCGCTGTTGTTGAGGCCGTGCTGGGCGGTACCCGTCTTTCCGCCGACGGTATAGCCGGGGATCTGCGCGTTCGTACCGGTGCCTTCGCTGACGACCGTCTCCATCATCGACTGAAGGATCTGGGCGTTCTTCTCCGACAGCGGCCGGCTCATCTCCTTCGGCGTGTGGTGCTCGATCGTGTCGAGGTTCGGCGCCTGGAGCTCGCTGACCATGTACGGCTCCATGAGCTTGCCGTCATTGGCGACCGCGGAGGCCACCATGGCCATCTGCAGCGGCGTCGCCGCGGTGTTGTACTGACCGATCGACGACAGCGCCGTCTGCGACTTGTTCATGTCGTCGGAGAACACGGACGCGTTCGAACGGACCGGGGTGAACTGCTCCTTGTTGAAGCCGAACTTCTCCGCCGTCTCCAGCATCTTGTCGTTGCCGAGGTCGGCGCCGACCTTGCCGAAGACGGTGTTGCAGGAGAAGCGCAGCGCCACGCGCAGCGTCGCGTCCTTGCAGGGGATGTTGCCCTCGTTCTTCAGCGGCGTCGTGGTGCCGGGCATGATCCACGGCAGCGGGGTGTCGGTCTTCTCGTCGGCGCCGTTGTAGAGGTTGTGCTCCAGCGCGGCCGCGGCGGTAACGATCTTGAAGGTCGAGCCGGGCGGGTACGTCTCGCGCAGCGCGCGGTTCGTGAGCGGCTTGTCCTTGTTCTTGTCGAGCTTGCCGAACGTGTCGCCGTCCTTCTGCAGGATCCCGGCGAACGACGACGGGTCGTACGAGGGCGTCGACGCCATCGCGAGGATCGCGCCGGTCTTCGGGTCGATCGCGACGGCGGCACCCTTGCCACGGTTCTTCAGACCGTCGTACGCGGCCTTCTGCGCGTCGGCGTTGAGGGTGGTGACGACGTTGCCACCCTCCTTCTTCTTGCCGGTGATCATGTCGAGGGTGCGGCGGAAGAACAGCCGGTCGTCGTTGCCGGTGAGGATGCCGTCCTCGATGGACTCGATCTGGCTCGCGCCGACCAGCTGCGAGGCGTACCCGGTGACGGGCGACCACATGGGCCCGTCCTTCCAGGTCCGCTTGTACTTGAGGTCGGTGCCGTCCGTCGCCACGGAACCCGTGATCGACTTGCCGTCGACGATGATGTCGCCGCGCGGCTGTGCGTACCGCTCGATGGCGACGCGCGGGTTCTGCTTGTCGGACTGCAGCTTGTCGGCCTGGGCGTACTGGAGCCAGTTGTCGCGGATCAGCAGGGCGAGGACGAGGAGCCCGCAGAAGATCGCGATCCGGCGCAGGGGCTTGTTCACGGTCGGACCACCTGGGTCATCTCGGCGTCGGGGCTGGGGGCGGGAGCCGGCGCCGGGCGGCGCGCGGTATCGCTGATACGGATCAGGATGCCGATCAGTGCCCAGTTCGCGATCACGGAGGAACCGCCGTACGCGAGGAACGGCATGGTCATACCGGTCAGCGGGATGAGACCCATGACACCGCCGGCGACGACGAACACCTGGATCGCGAACGCGCCGGACAGACCCGCCGCGAGCAGCTTGCCGAACGGGTCGCGGGCCGCGAGAGCCGTACGCAGACCGCGCTCCGCGATCAGCCCGTACATCAGCAGGATCGCCATGATGCCCGCGAGGCCGAGCTCCTCGCCGAACGTGGCGAGGACGAAGTCGGAGTTCGCGGCGAACTTGATCAGGTCGGAGTGGCCCTGGCCGAGGCCCGTGCCGAGCACGCCACCGGAGCCGAACGCCCACAGCGCCTGCATCGCCTGCTCGGAGTGACCGGCGACGCCCTGCCTGCTGAGCATGTACTCGTGCATCGGGTCGAGCCACGCCTGGACACGGCTCTGCACGTGCGGCTCGAACGAGGCGACACCGACCGCGCCGACCGCCGACATCAGCAGACCGAACACGATCCAGCTGGTGCGCTCCGTGGCGACGTACAGCATCACGACGAACATGCCGAAGAACAGCAGAGACGTACCGAGGTCCGTCTCGAAGACCAGGATGAGGATCGACATCACCCAGACGACGATGATCGGTCCGAGGTCACGGCCACGCGGCAGGTACAGGCCCATGAAGCGGCGGCTGGCCAGCGCGAGCGCGTCCCGCTTCACCATCAGGTAGCCCGCGAAGAACACCGCGATGACGATCTTCGCGAACTCACCGGGCTGGATGGAGAACCCGCCGATGCTGATCCAGATCTTCGCGCCGAACACGTTCATACCGAGGCCCGGCACGAGCGGCAGCAGCAGCAGGATCAGCGCGCCCACCATGGAGATGTACGTGTAGCGCTGCAGGATGCGGTGGTCCTTGAGCAGCATGAGCACGCCCACGAACAGGGCGATGCCGATCGCGGAGTACATCAGCTGGTTCGGCGCGTCCGGGCTGAACGACCCGTACTGCGACTTGGCCAGCTGCTGCAGGCGCTCCGACTGGTCCAAGCGCCAGATGATGACCAGGCCCATGCCGTTGAGCAGGGTCGCGATCGGCAGGAGCAGCGGATCTGCGTACGGCGCGAACCGGCGTACGACGATGTGCGCGACGCCCGCGAGCAGGCCGAGGCCGAGGCCGTAGCCCAGGAGCCCGGCGGGCAGCGAGCCGTCGATCGCCAGGCCCACGTTCGCGTACGCGAAAACGGGGATGACGACGGCGAACGCGAGGAGCGCGAGCTCGGTGTTGCGCCGACTCGGCGCACCGATCGCGCCGATGGTCGACGTGTGTGTAGTGCTACTGCTCATGGCGTGCAAAGGCCCCCAACGGCTGCTTACTGCTTACCGCACAGCGGGACCAGCTTCTGCTCATCCTCCGAGAGGCTGGGGCCAGGTGTGGGCGTCGGTGCGGTCTTGGACTTGGCCGTTCCGGACGGCGTGGGTGTCGGACTCGGCGCTGTCTTCGCCGAGGTGCGCGACGTGGTGAAAGACGTCTTGGTGGCGCCCGTGGTGCCACCCGCCTCGCCCTCGCCGGTCTTCGCGTTCTGCTCGTTCTCCGCCTGACGGCGCTCGGCGTCCTTCCTGCAGGCCGAGGCCTGCAGCGACAGCTCGCCGATCTTGTCCTTGGCGTCACCGAAGCTGCCCTCGGTGATCGTCGCCTCGACCTGCTTGCGCTGGTAGGGCGGCAGGTACTTGAGTTCGATCTCGGGGTGGTCCTTCTCGACGTTCGACAGACTCACCCACGCCAGGTCCTGGCTGATGCCGCGGTACAGCGCGACATGCGACTCGTTCGAACCGACGTAGTACTGCGTCTGCGTCCAGCGGTAGCCGCCGTACAGGCCACCGCCCACGACGGCCAGCGCCAGGACGATGAAGAAGGATCTCTTGAGCCACTTACGGCCGCGCCGCGGCTTGACGAAGTCGTCGTCCCCGTACGAGCCGAAGCTTCCCTCGGGGGCGTAACCGGCCGCGTCGCCGCTGCCGGGCGGGCCGAACTCGCCACCGCCGCCGCCCTGCCCGGGCACCGGCCTGCCGGACCCGCGCCCGAGCTCCGACGCACGGCCCGCGGGGGTCTGCATCGCCCCGCCGTCGTGCAGCTGGTGCTGCTGGTTCTCGGCGACCGCGCCCACGATGACCGGCGCGTCGGACAGCTGACCGGCGAGCGTGTCACCGCTGTCGATGTCCAGGACGTCCGCCACGATCACCGTGATGTTGTCCGGGCCACCGCCGCGCAGCGCGAGCTGGATCAGGTCCTGCACGGTCTCCTGCGGGCCCTGGTAGCTGGCGAGGGTCTCCTCCATCGTCTGGTGGGAGACGACGCCGGACAGGCCGTCGGAGCAGATCAAGTACCGGTCGCCGGCCCGCACTTCGCGGATGGAGAGGTCGGGCTCGACATGGTCACCACTGCCGAGCGCCCGCATCAGGAGCGAACGCTGCGGGTGGGTGGTGGCTTCCTCCTCGGTGATCCGCCCCTCGTCGACGAGGCGCTGCACCCAGGTGTGGTCCTGCGTGATCTGCGTCAGCACACCGTCGCGCAGCAGATAGGCGCGTGAGTCGCCGACGTGCACGAGACCGAGGCGCTGACCCGTCCACAGCAGAGCGGTCAGGGTCGTCCCCATGCCTTCCAGCTGGGGGTCCTCCTCGACCATCATCCGCAGCTGGTCGTTGGCCCGCTGCACGGCCGTGCCGAGCGACGTGAGGATGTCGGAGCCGGGAACGTCGTCGTCGAGCGCGACGATCGTCGAGATCACCTCCGACGAGGCGACCTCACCGGCGGCCTGACCGCCCATGCCGTCGGCGATCGCGAGAAGACGCGGACCGGCGTAGCCCGAGTCCTCGTTCCCCTCGCGGATCATGCCTTTGTGCGATCCGGCGGCGAAGCGCAGTGACAGACTCATGCGCACCTCGCCCGTCGGCTCCGGGTACATCCGCACGGTGCCCACCCTCCGGTCGGGAGCGCGCTCAGGTCTTGGGGGACCGCGTCGGCTCGCTCGCTCCGCTCGCTCATTGTCGTACTACTTCCGCAGCTCGATGACGGTCTTGCCGATGCGGATCGGCGCGCCGAGCGGAATCGGTTGCGGGGTGGTCAGCCGGGCCCGGTCGAGATAGGTGCCGTTGGTGGACCCGAGGTCCTCCACGATCCACTGTCCGTCCCGGTCCGGGTAGATCCTGGCATGCTTGCTCGACGCGTAGTCGTCGTCGAGAACGATCGTCGAATCGTGCGCACGGCCCAGCGTGATGGTCTGGCCCTGCAGCGCCACCGTGGTGCCCGTGAGGGTGCCCTCGGAGACGACGAGTTTCGTGGGGGCGCCGCGGCGCTGCCGCCCGCCGCCTCCACCGCTGTTCTGCTGCTGGGCGCGCTGCTGCGGCGGCGCGGCCTGGCGGGCCGCGGCCTGCTGCTGGCGCCCGCTGTCACGACGCGACCCGCGCTGGGTGACGCGCGTGCCGAACAGGTCGCTGCGGATGACCTGGACGGCCACGATCACGAACAGCCACAGAACGGCCAGGAAACCCAACCGCATGACCGTAAGGGTCAGCTCTGACATTGCCCCCGCTTCACCCTTCGGCTTGCCGGTAAATGATGGTGGTACTGCCCACGACGATCCGCGAGCCGTCGCGGAGCGTAGCGCGGGTGGTGTGCTGCCCGTCCACCACGATGCCGTTGGTGGACCCGAGATCCTGGATCGTCGAGGGCGTTCCGGTCCGAATCTCACAGTGCCGGCGAGAGACGCCGGGGTCGTCGATCCGCACATCGGCTTCGGTGCTGCGGCCGAGGACCAGCGTGGGGCGCGAGATCTGATGGCGTGTGCCATTGATCTCGATCCAGTGACGCACCTGTGCGCCGGGCAGCGGTCCTGCCTGGTTACGCGGCCGGGCTCCCGTCGGGGCCTGCGCAGGGCGGCCCGGAGGCGGCCCCGCGGGCATCGGCGGCGCGCCGGCCGACGGCTGGCCGTACCCCGCGGCAGCGTTCGCCGCCGGCGGATAGCCGTAGCCTCCGCCCGCCGCCGGGGGCGCCGAAGCGGGACCCCGGCCGGGCTGCGGCGGCTGCTGGGAGGGCTGGGACTGCTGCTGGTTGGTGCTCGACGCGAGCGTGCGGCTGCGTACCCGGTACAGACCCGTGTCCAGGTCGTCCGCCTTCTCCAGGTGGACCTTGATCGGTCCCATGAAGGTGTAGCGCTGCTGCTTCGCGTAGTCGCGCACCATGCCGGACAGCTCGTCGCCGAGCTGTCCCGAGTAGGGGCTGAGGCGCTCGAAGTCGGGCGCGCTCAGCTCCACGATGAAGTCGTTGGGGACGACGGTCCGCTCGCGGTTCCAGATCGTCGCGTTGTTGTCGCACTCGCGCTGGAGGGCGCCGGCGATCTCGACGGGCTGGACCTCGGACTTGAACACCTTGGCGAAGGTGCCGTTGACCAGACCCTCGAGACGCTGCTCGAACTTCTTCAGGACTCCCATGGGGCACCTCCTCCTTCGTTTTCGTCCTGGTACTGCTTACTGATCGTATCCACGCGCCGGGAAATCGGCTGGTTCCCCCTGTCAGCCCGGTCGATGAGTGTCGACCCTCACAGCTGGATCGTAGAGGGGGTCCCTGGACAGTGTCCCGCACGCGGCGGCGGAGCCGGGAGGGGACGGGGAAGGTGAGACGGAGGGGGCGCTCGGGTCCGGGGCTGCGGGAGTGCGGATGTGTGCCTTTCACTGCGTCGGCGGCGGGTCTTCGGGGCGGGGCCTCGGGGAGGGGCCCTGGGGTGGAGTGGATCTCTCCGGGGGCTTCGGACTGCTGGTGAAGTGCTGTCGGACTGTCGGCTGACTGCTGGCTGACTGCATCGGATGCGAGGTCAGCGGGGGTGGGCCTGCCCAGCAGGTGCCCGCGAAAACGGATGTGAATCCACCCTCGGCAGCGTGCTAATCTTCTGGATGTCGGAAGGCGCTCACCCCAAAAGGGTGAGGGGCCGGAAGGCACACCCAATGCGCGGGTGGCGGAATAGGCAGACGCGCTGGATTCAGGTTCCAGTGCCCGAAAGGGCGTGGGGGTTCAACTCCCCCCTCGCGCACAAGACAGAAGCCCCGCAGATCTCAGATCTGCGGGGCTTCTGCGTTTCCCGGCTGTGAGCGGTCCCGTGGTGAGGACAATCACACTGATTGTTGAAGGGTCCCCGGCGTCGTACGGGACGGGTCGTACGGGAGTCGTACGGGACAGGCGACCCTCGGTGCCTGGGTGCCTCGGTGACGGTGCGGAGCGTCAGGCGGCGTCGGCCGAGAAGCGCGCGGCGAGCTCCTTGGCCCGGGCGTCAGCGTCCTCCAGGGCCTTGGCACGGGACGCCTCGGCGAGCGGGATGAGCTCGCTCATCGCCGGAGTCGTGTGCGCCAGGGTCAGTTCGGGAACGATGAAGGCCACGTCCAGGCCGAGCATCGTGCCGAGAAGGTCACGCAGGTAGTTCTGCACGTACTCGAAGGGCTCGCGCGGGGTGCCCGGCGCGTACGAGCCGCCACGGCTGGCGACGACCGTGACCGGCGTCCCCTTCGCGGACGGCGTCTCGCCGGCGGTGCGCCCCATGAGGATCACCTGGTCCAGCCACGCCTTCAGGGTCGACGGGATCGAGAAGTTGTACATAGGGGTGCCGATCAGCACCGCGTCCGCCTGCTCCAGCTCCTCGATGAGCTCCCTGCGCTCGGCGAAGGCCGCGGCCTGCTCCGGGCTGTGGGTGGCGGGATCGGCGAAACCGGCGGAGGCGCCGACCGTGTCCAGGTGCGGGACCGGGTTCACGGCCAGATCGCGGTAGATCACGGTGCCGTCGGGGTGCTGCTCCTCCCAGGTCTTGCGGAAGGCGTCGGTGACGGTGCGGGAGGCGGAGGCCGAGCCGGGCCAGACGGACGAGTCGATGTGAAGAAGGGTGGGCATTGGGGGTCTCCAAAGGTGCGGGGTGGTCGGGAAGTAGGTGGGTGGCTGGGTAGGTGTAGTTCCGTTCGTAGCTACGGTAAGAACAGTAACTTACTTTTATTTAGTCCCCTACGGGAGGGCAGTACTCTGAAGGCATGGCGGGCAACGGGGAACACGAGAGCGGCTCCGTACGCGAGGCGGGGAGCCACAATCCCGACGCGTGCAAGCGGGTCGACGGCGGCATCACCCGCGTCTTCGGCCTGCTCGGCAAGCGCTGGACGGGACTCGTGGTCTCCGTCCTCCTGCAGCACCCCGTTCACTTCGCCGACCTGCGCCGAGCCATCCCCGGCATCAGCGAGCGCATGCTCTCGGACCGCCTCACCGAACTCGGCGCCGCCGGCCTCGTCGTACGCGAGGTCGACGAAGGACCCCCGCTCCGTGTCGCGTACCGCCTGACCGAAGCGGGCGCCGCCCTCGAACCGGCGCTGAAGGAACTCGGGCTGTGGGCCGAGGCGTATCTGCCTGAGGGGTAGAGCGGCTGGGCGACGGAGGGCTGGGTGCCGGTTCCGCGCTCCGGTTCCGCGCTCGGGTTCCGCGCTCGTTTTCCACAATCGCGGGGTTATCCACAGGCTCTGACGGGTTGCGGCCGACGGCGGTACGGTCGTTGCCAGTTGATGTTCAGAGACGGGGGAGGCGGTCCGCGTGACCGAGCTCGACACTGCGGTGCCGGCACTGCGTGAGGAATTGGCGGCTCGACGGCTGCCGGCCGTCGAGGGGTTCGCGGCGCGCCCCACCTCCGGATCACCCAAGCAGGAGGGCAAGGCCCTGCGCGACCGCGTACCGCGCTCCGCGCACGCGGCCCTCACCCTGCACCCCGCTCGCCCCGACGCCGTCAGGGCGGTCGAGGAGTCCAACCTCGGCCGGATCGAAGAGCTCACGCCCATACGCGTCGGCAGGATGGCGGCGACCCCGTTCGCATTCCTGCGCGGATCTGCCGGCCTCATGGCCCACGACCTCGCACAGACGCCCGTCACCGGCATCGGCGCCCAGATCTGCGGAGACGCCCACGCGGCGAACTTCGGCCTCTACGCCGACGCCCGCGGCGGCCTCGTCATAGACCTCAACGACTTCGACGAAACGGTGCACGGCCCCTGGGAATGGGACGTGAAGCGACTCGCCACCTCGCTCGTCCTCGCGGGCCGCGTAGCCGGAGCCGACGAGGACACGTGCCGGGAAGCCGCGCACTACGCGGTGGGCGCGTACCGCCGCACCATGCGCCTGCTGGCCCGACTGCCCGCCCTCGACGCGTGGAACGCCATCGCCGACGAGGAACTCGTCTCCCACACCGACGCCCACGACCTCGTCGGCACGCTGGAACGCGTCTCCGAGAAGGCGCGCAACAACACCAGCGGAAGATTCGCCGCCAAGTCCACCGAACTCGCCGAGGACGGCACCCGCCGCTTCGTCGACGCACCACCCGTACTGCGCCGCGTACCCGACGAGGAGGCGTCCGAGGTAGCTGCCTCCCTAGGTGACTACCTGCAGACACTCTCCGAAGACCGCCTGCCCCTGCTCGGCCGCTACGCGATCCAGGACGTCGCCTTCCGCGTCGTCGGCACCGGAAGCGTGGGCACGAGGTCGTACGTGGTGCTGCTCCTCGACCATCGGGGAGAGGCGCTCGTGCTCCAGGTGAAGGAAGCCCGCCCCTCCGCGCTGCTGCCGCACCTGCCCGCAGTCGGATTCGATACGCCGGCGGCCGCCCATGAGGGGCGGCGCGTGGTCCTCGGACAGAAGCGCATGCAGGTCGTCAGCGACATCCTGCTCGGCTGGACGACCGTGGCCGGACGGCCCTTCCAGGTAAGGCAGTTCAGAAACCGCAAGGGAAGTGTCGACCCCGCGGCTCTCGCCGCCGATCAGATGGACGACTACGGCCGCATGACGGGCGCGCTCCTCGCCCGCGCACACGCACACAGCGCCGACCCTCGACTGATCGCCGGCTACTGCGGCAAGAACGAGGAACTGGACGAGGCCATCGCCCAGTTCGCGGTCACCTACGCGGACCGCACAGAACAGGACCACGCAGCCCTGGTCAGGGCTGTGCGGGAGGGGAGGATCGGGGCTGAGATGGGGGTTTGAGGTGGGGCGGTGAAGGGGGCCGGCCTTCGGGGGCTGGGGCTGGGGCTGGGGCTGGGATTGGGGTTGGGGTTGGACGTGCTGCGGGCCGGTTGGGGCGGGGTGGGGTGAGTCGGCTTGGGGCTGATTCAGGGGGCGAGGGGGGGTCGGCTTGGGCTGGGTCCGGGTTTGGGGTGGGCTGAATTGAGTTGATCTGGGGTGGGGTGGGAGGGGGCGGGGGGAGGGGGAGCCCCCCAGAACCTTTGAAATCAGGCGTCGAGCAATGCAGCCCGGACCGTGCCCTAGGCTGGACGGGTGACGACCCCGGAAGCCGAGTCGACCCCGTCCGAGGCCCCTGCCGCTGAGCCGCAGGGGCAGCCTGTTGCTGAGGGGCGGCCCGAGGAGCGGCTTGAGCGGGCTGTGCTCGCCGCCGAGCAGGCTCTGATCGAGTACGAGATCGCGGTGGAGACGTTCCGGGTCGAGGTGGAGAACTTCTCTCGGCTGCACCACCAGAAACTCGGCCCCATGTATACGCGCCTGGACGAGCTCGAGGCGCAGATCGCGGAGGCGGTCGCCGCGCGGAGCGGGGATCCGGAGGACCGGCGTAAGGCGGACGAGGCCAGGGCGCGTGTGATGCCCATGCCCGCGGTCGAGGAACTGTTCGACCAGTGGATGGACGGGGACGGTCTCTCGCCGGAGGCCTCCGCCATGCTCACCGATCAGCCCGTGCGGCCGCCGCAGCGTGTGCGGCCGAGCGACGAGGCGCGCAAGCTCTACCGGGAACTCGTCCGCAAGGCGCACCCGGATCTGGCGCAGGACGAGAAGGACCGGGCGCGGCGCGACGAGTTCATCGTGCGGGTCAACGCGGCATACGGCCGCGGCGACGAGGCCTTGCTGCGGGAGCTGTCCGACGAGTGGGCCGCGGGGCCTGTGCCCGAGGCGCGCAAGCCCAGCCCGAGCGAGGAGCTGTACGAGCGGCTCGAGTGGCTGGCGCAGCGCAAGGAGCTGCTGACGGCCGTTGCTCAGGAGCTGGAGGAGAGCGCGATCGGCGCGATGCTGCGGATGGCGCCGGACGACCCCGACCGGCTGCTCGAGGAGATCGCGGAGCAGCTGCTCGCGCAGGTCGCCGAGCGCGAGGTCGAGCTGGAGCGGCTGATGCGCGAGCAGGCTGCCGATAGCTGAGCGGGCTGGCGAGCACGCCGCTGGCGGTTGAGCGGTTGAGCGAGCGGGCTGCCGGCAGCTGAGCGAGCACCTGGGGCAGCCGGACAGCCGGACAGCTGGGCAGCTGGGCAGCCGGGCTGGTCGGCCAGACGGTGGCTGGGCGGTTGCCCCCAGTCCGAGTGGCGTCGCTCCTGCTCCGCGTTTGTGACGGTCGTCCGAGCTGCTGACAGCCCCAGTGCCTGGCGGTCAGGCCCCCGGGCGGGGTCGGGTAGCGTCGGGGGTATGCATTTCGGATCTGGTGTGCCCACGGTTGAGGTCGGCGAGCTCGTGGACGGGGACTTTCTCCTCGACGTCCGTGAGGACGATGAGTGGCAGGCGGGTCACGCCGAGGGTGCGTTGCACATTCCGATCAGTGATTTCGTGGCGCGTTTCGGCGAGCTGACCGAGGCGGCTCCCCAGGACGGTCGGGTCAACGTGGTCTGCCGGTCCGGCGGCCGTTCCGCGCAGGTGACGATGTACCTCGTGCAGCAGGGCATCGACGCGGTGAACGTAGCCGGTGGCATGCAGGTGTGGGCCGCCGCCGGGCGTCCCGTCGTGGACGACAAGGGGCAGTCGGGCTTCGTTCTCTGACCCCTGGGTCAGCCGAGGGGATGGGCCGCCAGCAGGTCGCCGAGTGTCTCCTCGTGTGCGGCAGCCGGGCCGAGGGACAGTTCGAGCTGTTTGGCCCAGGCGTGGTAGCGGTGCAGCGGGTAGTCGGTGTCGGCGCCGAATCCTCCGTGCAGATGCTGCGCGGTCTGGACGAGGCGTCGTACGCCTTCCGAGGCCCAGATCTTGGCGACCGCGATGTCGCCTGCCGTGGGGAGTGCTCCGCCTGCCTGCGAGCTGATGCGCCAGGCGGCCTGCCAGAGGGTGGCCTCCATGGCGCGCAGGTCGATGTAACGGTCCGCGGCCTGGACCGCGACCGCTTGGAATGTGGCCACCGGGTAGCCGAACTGCTCGCGCTTGCTGGTGTAGTCGCCGGTCATCTGCAGGACGCGTTCGCCGAGGCCCAGTGCCAGGGCGCAGGTTCCGGTGGTGAGGAGCTGGTGCAGCCGGTCCCAGGCCTCGTCGGTCTCGATGATCTGGTGGGGTTCGAGGCGCACGGAGTCGAGGTGGAGTTCGCCGAGGCGTTCGCCGGTCGTGGAGATCTGTTCGGCGAGGGTGAGTCCTTCGTGCGGATGGGGCAGTACGGCGATGACGGTGCGGCCCTGTGGGGTGTGGGCGGGTACGGCGATGTGGTCGGCGTTGTGCGCCCAAGTCACGCCGGTTTGGGCGCCGTCGAGGATCCAGGTGTCCGTGTCGCGGTGCGCACTGACGGCGAGTTGGGCCGGGTCGTGGCCGGTGAGGCCCGCGGACGCGGCGGTGAGGACGAGTTCGCCGCGGGCTGCCCGGGGGAGGATCTGCTCCTTCAACTCGTCGCTGCCGTAGGTCTGTACGGCGACGGCGGCCGCGGTGTGCTCCAGGAGCGGGACTCGGGCGAGTGCCTTGGCGGATTCTCGTAGGACCAGGCAGAGCGCGATGGCGTCCAGGCCCGCGCCGCCGTGTTCGGGGGCGAGCAGGAGGCTGAGCAGGTCGGCGTCGGCGAGTTTCGACCACAGGGCACGGTCGAAGTCGTCTGCGACCGCGCCGGGGGTGAGGGCCGGGCTCGGCACGCTGTCGGGCGCTACCGGGCCGAACACGGCCTTGGCCGCCTCGACGGCCGCCTGCTGTTCTTCGGTGAAGGTGAAGTCCACTGCCCTGTCCCTCCGTGCACCGGTTCATCGTGGCGACCCGCCAGGATCTGACGGTGCGTCAAGGTAGAACAAGTTCTACGAGAAGGGAATACGCGGAGGGAGTGCGCGGAGGGAATGGGAGGGCAGTGACGCAGTTCAATCGGTCAGAGATCAGAGATCAGAGATCAGAGATCAGCGTCAGCGGTCGAAGTCCAGTTCCACCGTCTCCGTGGCCGGGTGGGACTGGCAGGCGAGTACGTAGCCGGCGTCGGTCTCCTCGGGTTCGAGTGCGAAGTTCCGGTCCATGCGCACCTCACCCGAGACGAGGAACGCGCGGCAGGTCCCGCAGACGCCGCCCTTGCAGGCATACGGAGCGTCGGGGCGGTTGCGCAGCACGGTCTCCAGGAGTGATTCGCCGTCGTCGACGGGCCAGGTGCCGGAGCGGCCGTCGAGCTGGGCGGTGACCGTGGAGTGCGCGAGCGTCGGCGCGGGGCGCGCGGGTGCCGCTCCGTCGTCGACGTGGAAGATCTCCTCGTGGATGCGGGCTCTTCGTACGCCGAGGGCGCGCAGGGTGCGCTCTGCTTCCTGTACGAGTCCGAAGGGGCCGCACAGGTACCAGCCGGCTATGTCGTCTACGGGGAGCAGCGCGGGCAGGAGGGTCGTCAGGCGCTCCTGGCCGAGGCGGCCCGAGTCGAGGCCGGCCTGCTGCTCCTCCCGGGAGAGGACCGTGACCAGCTGGAACCGGTCGGGGTAGCGGTCCTTCAGGTCGGCCACCTCGTCCAGGAACATCGTCGAGGCGGCGGTGCGATCGCTGCGGATGAGGCAGAACCGGGCGTGCGGTTCGCGGGCGAGCAGGGTGGCCGCGATCGACAGGACCGGGGTGATGCCGCTGCCGCCGACCACGGCTGCGTAGAGCCCGGGGGTGGGTTCGAGGATGAAGCGGCCAGCAGGGGTCATGACCTCCAGGGCGTCGCCGACGGCGATCTCCTTGAGGGCGTAGGTCGAGAAGGAGCCGCCTTCGACGAGGCGGACGCCGACGCGAAGCGTGCGGGGGCCTTCGGGGCCGGGTGCGGGTGAGCAGATCGAGTAGGTGCGTCGGATCTCGCCGTCGTCGGCCGGGCGGCGCAGGGCGAGGTGCTGGCCCGGCGCGTGGCGGAATTCCTGACGAAGGGATTCGGGGACGTCGAAGGTGAGGGCCACGGAGTCGTCGGTGAGCCGGTCGACCGCCGCTACGCGGAGCTGGTGGAAGCGGGCCATCACAACTCCTTGAAGTGGTCGAAGGGTTCGCGGCAGTCGAGGCAGCGCCGCAGGGCCTTGCAGGCGGTGGAGGAGAAGCGGCTCAGCAGTTCGGTGTCCGTGGATCCGCAGTGCGGGCAGCACAGGGGGGAGTCGGCGGCCTCGGGGGCGCCGAGGAGCGCGGCGGCGGCCGCGTCGCCAGCTGAGCGCGTGGGTGTGGTGGTGCGCGTGGGGCCCAGGGTGACGGTCACCGGTTCCTGGTCCTCCCGGACGGCGCGGGGTGGCGCTATGCCGAACTCCCGGAGCTTGCGGCGGCCCTCGTCCGTGATGTCGTCCGTGGTCCAGGCCGGTGCGAGCACCCGCCGGACGGTGACGTCCGGGATCCCGCGCTCGTGCAGGATGCGCTCGATGTCCGTGGACATGGCCTCGACGGCGGGGCAGCCGGTGTAGGTGGGGGTCAGCTCCACCTCGACGCTGCCCGGGGTGAGGCAGTGGACGGCGCGGAGCACGCCGAGCTCTTCCAGGGTGAGCACGGGCAGTTCGGGGTCGGGCACGGAGCCGGCGAGGCGGCGCAGCTCGGCTTCGAGCGGCGTCTCCGGTCGGTCGGCGGTGTCCTGGGGGGAGGCCTCGGGGGCTTTGGTCACCATGACGCCCCCGGGTGGCTGCGGTGGAGGTGCTGCATCTCGGCGAGCATCCGTCCGAACGGTTCCGTGTGCAGGCCCTGGCGTCCCGCTCCGGCGCTCCAGGCTCCGGTCCGCGGTCCCTCGGGGACGGTCAGGGTCGCCCGGTCCAGGATGGCAGTGACCGATGCGGTCCAACTGGCCTCCATCTCGGGCCAGTCGACGTCGATTCCGTCGACGGGCTGGAACATCTCTCCGGTGTGACGCCAGAGTGCGTCGCAGGCCCGCTGCATCCGGTCGTGGCTTTCGGCGGTGCCGTCCCCGAGGCGTACGGTCCACTGCTCGGCGTGGTCCTGGTGGTACGCGACCTCCTTGACCGCCTTGGCGGCGAGGCCGGCGAGCGGTCCGTCGGTCGCGGCGAGACGGCCGTACAGGAGGCGCTGGTACGTGGAGAAGTACAGCTGGCGGGCGATGGTGTGGGCGAAGTCGCCGTTGGGCTGTTCGACCAACTGGACGTTACGGAACGCGCGTTCCTCGCGCAGGTAGGCCAGCTCGTCCTCGTCGCCGACGAGGGAGAGCAGGACCCGGGCCTGGCCGAGGAGGTCGAGCGCGATGTTGGCCAGGGCGACTTCTTCTTCGAGGACCGGGGCGTGTCCGGCCCACTCCCCCAGTCGGTGCGACAGCACGAGCGCGTCGTCGCCCAGGGCGAGCGCCGCGGCAGCGGTGACGGTGCCGACGGACGAGCCGGGGTTCAGGGACGTGGTCACAGGTGCTTCACCCCTTCCGGGATCTCGTAGAACGTCGGGTGCCGGTACGGCTTGTCGGCGGAGGGCTCGAAGAAGGGGTCCTTCTCGTCGGGCGAGGAGGCGGTGATCGAGGTGGACGGGACGACCCAGATCGAGACGCCTTCGCCACGGCGGGTGTACAGATCGCGGGCGTTACGCAGGGCGAGCTCGGCGTCCGGCGCATGCAGGCTTCCCGCGTGGGTGTGCGACAGCCCGCGCCGGGAGCGTACGAAGACCTCCCACAGCGGCCAGTCCTTCGCGTCGCTCATGCCGTCGCCTTCCCGTTCGCCCCGGAGTCTTGTGCCCCGGAGTGTTTCGCCGCGTGGGCCGCGGCCGCTTCCCTGACCCAGGCGCCCTCGTCGTGCGCCTGCCTGCGCTGGGTGATCCGCTGTTCGTTGCACGGTCCGTTGCCCTTCAGGACCTCCCAGAACTCCGTCCAGTCAATGGCTCCGAAGTCGTGGTGCCCGCGCTCCTCGTTCCACACGAGGTCCGGGTCGGGGAGGGTGAGCCCGAGGGACTCGGCCTGCGGGACGCAGATGTCGACGAACCGCTGGCGCAGCTCGTCGTTCGAATGGCGCTTGATCTTCCATTCCATCGACTGCGCGGAGTGCGACGACTCGTCGTCCGGAGGGCCGAACATCATCAGGGACGGCCACCACCAGCGGTCGACGGCGTCCTGCGCCATCGCGTGCTGGGCCGCGGTGCCGCGGCTCAGGGCGAGGAGGAGCTCGTAGCCCTGGCGCTGATGGAAGGACTCCTCCTTGCAGATCCGCACCATGGCGCGCGCGTACGGCCCGTACGAGCAGCGGCACAGGGGGACCTGGTTCGTGATCGCGGCGCCGTCCACGAGCCAGCCGATGGCGCCGACGTCCGCCCAGGTCAGCGTCGGGTAGTTGAAGATCGACGAGTACTTCTGGCGGCCGCTGTGCAGCTTGTCGAGGAGCTCGTCGCGGCCCGTGCCGAGCGTTTCGGCGGCGCTGTACAGGTACAGGCCGTGGCCGGCCTCGTCCTGGACCTTGGCCATCAGGATCGCCTTGCGCCGCAGCGAGGGGGCGCGCGTGATCCAGTTGGCCTCCGGCTGCATGCCGATGATCTCGGAGTGGGCGTGCTGCGCGATCTGGCGCACGAGCGTCGCGCGATAGGCGTCCGGCATCCAGTCGCGGGGCTCGATGCGCTCCTCCGCCGCGACGGCGGTGTCGAACGCTGTCTGGTACCCGGCGGTGCCCGAGGCTTGGCCCGAGGCGGTGCCGGTGGCGTCGGACGTGGCGTGGGCCGCCTGTGTCCGCGCCGCTTGGTGCGCAGCTGCTGTCGCCATCCCGGTCTCCCTCGACCTTGAGCGAATCTCCCGACCGATCGTTCGGTTCGTTGGATTCAATGGTGGGACGTGGCGCCGTAGGGTGTCAACCCTGCGAGGTCCGGCCTGTGGATAAGTTCCACTGCTGGTCCCATGGCCCTGTGCCTCGCGAGCGCGGCTGAGTACCGTGCCGGTGCGGCGGCGGGAGCGGGCCGCGGGGCGAGGAATCGGTTCGGCACAAGCGCGGACCGGAGGCATCGGGAAACTCGGGGAGACGGGGCGGCATGGACGCGTACGACAAGGGCTCGACCGCCCGGCGTTCCGACCTGGAGCCGCAGCCGGGGCCGGAGCCGGGCCCTTCGCGCAGTCCGGTGCCGCATCAGGTACCCGACCCGAACCACGAGCCCGACCCGAACCACGAGCCTGGGCCGGATCCCGCGTCCCCACCCCTCGCGCCCCCGCCGCCATCCGCCACAGCCCGTATCGGACTGTCGGCCCTCTCCCTCCGGTACCAGATCGCCGCTGCCTGCGCGCTCGTCGTGATCGCGCTCGGGGCGTGTGTGCACGTCGCGATGGTGTTTCTGCACGTTTCGCCGCCCAACACCGTCTCCAAGGAGTACGGCGGGGCCGTCGACAGCTGGATCTATCCGGAGTTCGAGCAGAACTGGAAGCTGTTCGCGCCCAACCCGCTCCAGCAGAACATCGCCGTGCAGGCCCGCGCGGAGATCCGTACGGCCGACGGCGGCACGCGTACGACCGGCTGGTACGACCTGTCGGCACAGGACGGCGCCGACATCGACGGGAATCTGCTGCCCAGCCACACGCAGCAGAACGAGTTGCGCCGGGCCTGGGACTTCTATGTGTCCGCGCACGACAGTGAGAACCGCCCGAACGGTCTGCGCGGCCAGCTCTCCGAGCGCTACATCCGTCGCATCGTCGTCCTGCGGCTGTCCCACGATGACCGGCTGACGGCCGCCGGCAAGGCGGCCGCCGGCGAGAAGGCCACCATCGCCCGCGTCCAGGTCCGCTCGCGGACCACCAATGTGGTGCCGCCCCCGTGGAGTGACGAGAAAGTGGATTCCAAGCCTCTCTACCGGGAGGTTCCCTGGTGGACGGTGACGGTCGCGGACAGGGCACTCGAAGGCGACAGCCAGAGCGGGAGCCGTAACGGCACCGGCACGCGCGCACGTGCCGCCACTGACGGGACGGATGCCCGGTGAACCGCATAGACCGCATAGACCGGGTCACCGGGTCCGCCCTCGGCCCTTACCAGACCGCCGTCATCCGGATCGGGTTCTCCGCGACCTGGCTGCTCTTCCTGCTGCGTGAGTTCCCCCACCGCCACGAGCTGTACGGGCCCGACGGGCCGTGGAGCTGGGACATGGCGCAGCAGCTCATCGCCGGCAACGGCGCCTTCACCGCTCTGATGTGGTCGGACGGCCGCGTCTGGTTCGAGATCGTCTACGCCACCGTGGTCGTGACCAGTGCGCTGCTGATGCTGGGCTGGCGTACCCGGGCCATGTCCGTCCTGTTCATGATCGGCGTGCTCTCGCTGCAGAACCGCAGCATCTTCATGGGCGACGGAGGCGACAACGTCATCCACCTGATGTCGATCTACTTGGTGTTCACGCGGTGCGGGCAGGTCTGGTCGCTGGACGCGCGGCGAGCGGCACGCGCGCGTGAGCACTCTGCGCGCGAGAGCGGCATCGGGCCGCCGGACCGGGTGGGGCCGGTGGCATGGTGGCTCGCGGGGCTCGGGCTTTCCGTGATCACGTTCATGGGGGTCGTGAGCGGGGGCTGGCTGGTCGTGTTCTGGGGGCTGTGGGCCGTGCAGGGCCTGTGGTGGGCGGTGAACCGGAGGGACCCGTACAGCGAGCCCCGACTGCTGCTCGACGTGATCGCGAACCTCGCGCACAACGCCGCTCTTCTCGTGATCATGGCGGAGGCATGTCTGATCTACGCGACCGCCGGCTGGTACAAGATCCAGGGCAGTCGCTGGCAGGACGGGACGGCGGTCTACTACCCGCTCCACCTGGACTACTTCTCGCCCTGGCCGGCCCTGGGCGACCTGCTCGCCTCGCACGGGCTGATGGTGATGCTCGTGTCGTACGGGACGGTCGCCGTGCAGGTCGCCTTCCCGTTCACGCTGTTCAACCGGCGCGTCAAGAACGTCCTGCTGGTCGCCATGATGTGCGAGCACGCGGCGATCGCCGTCCTGCTCGGGCTGCCGTTCTTCTCGCTCGCGATGATCGCCGCCGATGCCGTGTTCCTGCCGACGCCGTTCCTGAAGCGGCTGGGTGGATGGGTGGCACGCGCGCGTGGAGGCCTGTTTTCCCGTACGGCCGGTGTTCCTACGGTGCCGGGGCCTCGCGCAGCCGAGAGCCCCGAACAGGCCCACGTAGGCTTCTCGCCATGAGCAGGGCGAACAGCGTGGACAGGCGAGCGGCATGAACAGGGTGGATATCGCCGGCGTAGATGAATGGCGCGCCCGTGCAGACGCGTCCGTGCTCCTCGACGGGTTCCACGCGCTCAAGCACGCCCTGCGTTTCGGCGCGCGCGTGCCCGTGGCTCTGGCGACCGGCCGGGCCGCCGCGCTCGCCCTGGCCGAGGAGCTCGCCCCGGACGTGCGGGAGGCCCTGGACGGGCTCCTGGTGGAGGTGCCGGAGGAGACGCTGCGCGCTCTGGTGCCGCGTCTGCATCCCACGGGGGTGGCCGCGCTGGCGGTGCGGCCGGACCGGGCGGAGAACCTGGCGGCCGTGGCACACCTGCCGAGGACCGCGCCCGTCGTCGTCCTCGACAACCCCCGCAACCTCGGCAACGCGGGCGCCGTCATCCGGCTCGCCGCGGGCTTCGGGGCGACGGGCGTCGTCATGACCGGCAGCCTCGACCCCTGGCACCCGACCGTCGTCCGCGGGGGCGCCGGCCTGCACTTCGCGACGGCCGTCGAGCGCCTGGCGGTGGCGGAGCTGCCGCCGGGGCCCGTGTACGCGCTCGATCCGGAGGGCGAGGACATCCGGGGGACCGCGCTGCCGGACGACGCGCTGCTCGCCTTCGGCTCGGAGCGCAGCGGCCTGTCGCCCGAACTGCGCGCCCGCGCCGACCACTTGGTGTCGCTGCCGATGCGGGCGCAGGTCTCCAGCTACAACCTGGCGACGAGCGTCGGCATGACGCTCTTCCACTGGAGCACCTGCGGCACGCCGGGCGGTCCCGCGGGCCGCCCGGCCGCCTGAGCTGACGTCGGCCGGAGGCCTCAGGCCTCCTTGCGCACCTCCACGACCCGGAAGCGGTTCGCCACGAACGCTCCGTCGCACAGCGCCGCGTTGGCCGCGGGGTTGCCGCCGGAGCCGTGGAAGTCCGAGAACGCCGCCGTCTGGTTCACGTACACCCCGCCCGTGAGGTTGATGGACAGCTGGGCGCACTCTTCGAGGCAGACCTCTTCGACGCCTTCGGCGACCTCGTCGGAGGTCGTGTACGCGCCGACGGTCATCGCGCCCTTGTCGCGCACCGTGCGCCGCAGCAGGTCCAGCGCGTCCGCCGTGGAGTCGACGGCGACGGCGAAGGAGACTGGGCCGAAGCACTCGCTGAGGTAGGCGGAGTCGGAGTCGGCGCCGTCCCAGAACTTCCGTGCGCCGTCCTGCTTGACGATCACCGGCGTGCGGACGACGGCACCGGGGAACTCCGGGTTGCTGATCTCCCGTGAGGCGAGGGCGACTTCGCCGAGGCCGGAGGCCGCCTCCAGGCGGGACTTCACGTCCGGGTTGACCAGGGCGCCGAGCAGCGCGTTCGCCCGGGCGACGTCGCCGAGGAGGCCGCCGACCGCGGCCGCGATGTCGGTGACCACCTCGTCGTACGTCTTGGGGCCCTCGTCCGTGGTGATGCCGTCGCGCGGGATGAGCAGGTTCTGCGGGGTGGTGCACATCTGGCCGCTGTACAGGGACAGGGAGAACGCGAGGTTCGCCAGCATTCCCTTGTAGCGGTCGGTCGAGTCGATGACGACCGTGTTGACGCCGGCCTTCTCCGTGTAGACCTGTGCCTGCCGGGCGTGCGTCTCCAGCCAGTCGCCGAACGCCGTCGAGCCCGTGTAGTCGATGATCTTGATCTCGGGGCGCAGGGCGATGGTCTTGGCGATGCCTTCGCCGGGCTTCTCGGCGGCCAGCGCGACCAGATTCGGGTCGAAGCCGGACTCGGCGAGGACCTCGCGGGCGACCTGGACGGTCAGGGCGAGGGGCAGCACCGCGCGCGGGTGGGGCTTCACCAGGACGGGGTTGCCGGTGGCGAGGGAGGCGAAGAGCCCCGGATATCCGTTCCACGTGGGGAAGGTGTTGCAGCCGATGAGGAGCGCGATGCCGCGCCCGACCGGCGTGAACTGCTTGCCGAGGACGAGGGGGTCGCGCTTGCCCTGCGGCTTGGTCCACTCCGCCGCGTCCGGTGTGCGCACCTGCTCGACGTACGCGTACGCCACCGCTTCGAGCCCGCGGTCCTGCGCGTGGGGGCCGCCCGCCTGGAACGCCATCATGAAGGCCTGGCCGCTGGTGTGCATCACGGCGTGCGCGAACTCGTGCGTACGCGCGCTGATCCGGGCCAGGATCTCCAGACATACGGCGGCCCGCGCCTCGGCGCCAGCCTCGCGCCACGCGCGCATGCCCGCGCGCATCGCGGGGAGCAGGACGTCCAGGTCGGGGTGCGGGTAGGTGACGCCCAACTCGACGCCGTACGGCGACATTTCGCCGCCCACCCAGTCGTCCGTGCCGGGCTGGCCGAGGTCGATCCGGGTGCCGGAGAGCGCGTCGAAGGCGGCCTTGCCCTCGGGCATGCTCAGGCTTCCGTGCTCTCCGTAGGCCTTGGGGTGCTCGGGGTGCGGTGACCAGTACGCGCGCGTGCGGATCGCTTCCAGCGCTTGGTCAAGCGTGGGCCGGTGCTTGGCGATCAGGTCGTGCGCGGTGACTTCGGCGGCCATGACGGACCAACTCCTCGTCGAGGCGGCTCTTCGTCGAGCCGGCGAGCTGGGCAGGAACAGCTGGGCAGGAACAGGCAGACACGGTTAGAGTAACCGAACGATCGGTCGGGACAAGGGGGTCCGTCGAACCTGTGGAAAACCTCGCGCCCGCCTCAGCGCCCCGACCCCCGGGACCCCGGCCGTCGTTCCGTGCGGGAGGATCGCGACCATGACAGCACTCGAGCTCGGCAGCCCCGAACGCCTTGTGGGCGTGGTGGGCACCGGCACCATGGGCCAGGGCATCGCCCAGGTCGCCCTGACCGCCGGCCACCCCGTCCGGCTCTACGACGCCGTACCGGGCCGCGCCCGGGAGGCTGCGGACGCCATCGCCGCGCGCCTGGACCGCCTGGTCGACAAGGGCCGGCTCGACGCGGCCGAGCGCGACGCCGCGCGTGCGCGTCTGAGCGCCGCCGGGTCCCTCGAGGAGTTCGCGGGGGCGGCGCTCGTCGTCGAGGCCGTACTGGAGCGGCTCGACGTGAAACAGCAGCTGTTCACGGACCTGGAGGAGATCGTCGCGGACGACTGTCTGCTCGCGACCAACACCTCGTCCCTGTCCGTCACGGCTGTCGGCGGCGCGCTGCGTCTGCCGGGGCGACTCGTCGGCCTGCACTTCTTCAACCCCGCGCCCCTGATGCCGCTGGTCGAGGTGGTCTCCGGCGCGGCGACCGACGTAACGGCGGCCACGCGCGCGTACGAGACGGCCCGCGCCTGGGGCAAGACCCCCGTCGTCTGCGCCGACACCCCCGGATTCATTGTCAACCGCATCGCCCGCCCCTTCTACGCCGAGGCGTTCGCGGTCTACGAGGAGCAGGGCGCCCAGCCCGCCACCATCGACGCCGTCCTGCGCGAGTGCGGCGGCTTCAAGATGGGCGCCTTCGAGCTGACGGACCTCATCGGACAGGACGTCAACGAAGCGGTCACCCGCTCCGTGTGGGAGGCCTTCTTCCAGGACGTGAAGTTCCGGCCGGCCCTCGCCCAGCGGCGCCTGGTCGAGGCCGGCATGCACGGCCGCAAGACGGGCCGCGGCTGGTACGCGTACACGGACGGCGAGGACCGCCCGGAACCGCACACCGCGCAGCCCGCCCAGGCGCCCGCGTACGTCGTCGCCGAAGGCGACCTGGGGCCTGCCGGCGAGCTTCTCGCGCTGATCCGCGAGGCGGGCATCCCGGTGCGCGAGGAGGACGAGGACAACGGCACGCGCCTGGTCCTTCCCGGCGGCGGCCAGCTCGCCCTCGCGGACGGCCAGACGTCCGTCGAATACCGGGACGTCATCTACTTCGATCTCGCGTTCGACTATCGCGCCGCGACCCGTATCGCGCTCGCGACCTCTCAGGAAGCGTCCCCGCAGACCTTGCACGAGGCCACCGGGCTCTTCCAGGCCATCGGCAAGGACGTCAGCGTCATCGGGGACGTGCCCGGCATGATCGTCGCGCGCACGGTCGCGCGGCTCATCGACCTGGCGCACGATGCCGTCGCCAAGGGAGTGGCCACCCCGGAGGACATCGACACGGCGATGCGCCTGGGCGTCAACTACCCACTGGGGCCCATCGAGTGGAGCAGGAAGCTCGGCAAGAACTGGGCGTACTCCCTGCTCGACGATCTGCACCTGCGCGACCCGTCCGGCCGCTACGCGCCCTCGCTCGCGCTCTACCGCCACTCGTACGCCTCCGACAAGCGGGAGGGCTCCGCATGACCACCGCAAGGCGCGACACCTACACGCCCGAGACCCTCCTGTCGGTCGCCGTGCAGGTGTTCAACGAGCGAGGCTACGACGGCACTTCGATGGAGCACCTCTCCAAGGCGGCCGGTATCTCCAAGTCGTCGATCTACCACCACGTCGCCGGCAAGGAGGAGCTGCTGCGGCGCGCCGTCAGCCGCGCGCTCGACGGCCTCTTCGGCATCCTCGGCGAGGAGCACGCGTGCGTGGGGCGTGCCGTCGAGCGCCTGGAGTACGTCACCCGGCGCATGGTCCAGGTCCTGATATCCGAGCTGCCGTACGTGACCCTGCTGCTGCGCGTGCGCGGGAACACCGACGCGGAGCGCTGGGCGATGGAGCGGCGCAGGGAGTTCGACCACCAGGTGGCCGAGCTTCTGAAGGCGGCCGCGGCCGACGGTGACGTGCGGGGCGACATCGAGGTACGGCTCGCGACCCGCCTCGTGTTCGGCATGATCAACTCGATCGTGGAGTGGTACCGGCCGGGCGGCCGGGGCATGGACGACCGCGAAGTCGCCGACGCCGTCGTGCAGTTGATCTTCGGAGGGCTGCGCAAGGAGGGCTGACGGCCCCGGGGCGCGGGCGCGTCAGGCGTCCGGCTCCAGGTCCTCTTCCTCGAACACCAGCAGCGTCCGCGTGCTCAGCACCTCCGGCATGGCCTGGAGTTTGGTGAGTACGAGCTCCCGCAGGGCCCTGTTGTCCTGCGTGTGCACCATCAGGAGCACATCGAAATCGCCGCTGACCAGTGCGATGTGTGAGGCCTCCGGGAGCCGGCGCAGCTGCTCGCGGACGGTGCGCCAGGAGTTCTGGACGATCTTGAGCGTGATGTACGCGGAGGCGCCCTGCCCGGCCCGCTCGTGGTTGACGCGGGCGCCGAACCCGCGGATGACGCCGTCGTCGATGAGCCGGTTGATGCGCGCGTAGGCGTTGGCCCGTGACACATGGACGCGCTCGGCGACGGAGCGTATCGAGGCCCGGCCGTCCATCTGGAGCATCTGCAGGATGTCGCGGTCGATGGAGTCCAGCGCGCGCGGCTGGTACTCGGGGCGGCCCTCGGGCGGGCGCGGCGGGGAGCCCGGGCGGCTGTCGGGGCCGCTGTCGGGCGCGCGGGGCGGAGTCTCGGGGCGGTCGCCGCCCGGGCCGTCGGCCATTCGTTCAGATGCCATGTCCCCCCGCCTCCCTACCATGGACGTACTGCGTCCATCCCAAGCTGTGGAGAACCGTTTGTCCACAGCCTGGAGGTGCCTGTAGCCAAAATGTGCCGACGACCGAACAATCGGTAGGTGGGGCGCATCACACCGTCGCGTCTCTCAGCCGCTTCCAACGAGGAGGTGCCGTCATGACGGTCATGGAGCAGCGGGATGCCTACCGGCCCACCCCGCCGCCCGCCTGGCAGCCGCGCACGGATCCCGCGCCGCTACTGCCCGACGCCGAGCCGTTCCGGGTTCTCGGCACCGATGCCGCGGCCAAGGCCGACGCCCGGCTCCTGCACCAGCTGTACGCGGAGGTGGTGCGCGGCCGCAGGTACAACGCGCAGGCGACCGCCCTGACGAAGCAGGGCCGGCTCGCGGTCTACCCCTCCAGCACCGGACAGGAGGCCTGCGAGGTCGCGGCCGCCCTCGTCCTGGAGGAGCGCGACTGGCTCTTCCCCAGCTACCGGGACACCCTCGCCGCCGTCGCCCGCGGCCTCGACCCCGTACAGGCCCTGACCCTGCTGCGCGGCGACTGGCACACCGGGTACGACCCGCGCGAGCACCGCGTCGCCCCCCTGTGCACGCCGCTCGCGACGCAGCTACCGCACGCCGTGGGCCTCGCGCACGCCGCCCGCCTCAAGGGTGACGACGTGGTCGCGCTCGCCATGGTCGGCGACGGAGGCACCAGCGAGGGCGACTTCCACGAGGCGCTGAACTTCGCGGCGGTGTGGCAGGCCCCGGTCGTCTTCCTCGTCCAGAACAACGGCTTCGCCATCTCCGTACCGCTCGACAAGCAGACCGCCGCCCCGTCCCTGGCCCACAAGGCCGTCGGATACGGGATGCCCGGTCGCCTCGTCGACGGGAACGACGCGGCGGCCGTGCACGAGGTCCTCGCCGAAGCCGTGCGCCACGCGCGCGGAGGGGGCGGCCCGACCCTCGTCGAGGCGGTCACCTACCGCATGGAGGCGCACACGAACGCGGACGACGCCACGCGCTACCGCGTCGATGCAGAGGTCGACGCCTGGCGCGACCACGACCCGATCCTGCTCCTGGAGCGGGAGCTGACGGATCGCGGACTCCTCGACGAGGAAGGCATACGGGCCGTGCGCGACGACGCCGAGAAGATGGCCGCCGACCTGCGCGAGCGCATGAACCAGGATCCGGTGCTCGACCCCATGGACCTCTTCCGCGACGTCTACGCCGAGCAGACGACGCAACTGCGCGAGCAGGCCGCCCAGTTGCGCGCCGAGCTCGACGCCGAGGCGGACGGGGCGGGCCGATGACCACCGTCGCCGTCAAGCCGGCCACCATGGCGCAGGCCTTCGGCCGCGCCCTGCGCGACGCCATGGCCGCCGACCCCTCCGTGCACGTCCTCGGCGAGGACGTCGGCACGCTGGGCGGCGTCTTCCGAGTCACCGACGGACTCGCCAAGGAGTTCGGTGACGCCCGCTGCACGGACACGCCGCTCGCCGAGGCGGGCATTCTCGGTACCGCGGTCGGCATGGCCATGTACGGCCTGCGGCCCGTCGTCGAGATGCAGTTCGACGCGTTCGCCTACCCAGGCTTCGAACAGCTGATCTCGCACGTGGCGAAGATGCGCAACCGCACCAGGGGCGCGATGCCGCTGCCCCTCACCGTGCGCGTGCCCTACGGCGGCGGCATCGGCGGCGTCGAGCACCACAGCGACTCCTCCGAGGCCTACTACATGGCCACCCCGGGCCTCCATGTCGTCACGCCCGCCACCGTCGCCGACGCCTACGGCCTGATGCGCGCCGCCATCGCCTCCGACGACCCCGTCATCGTCCTCGAACCCAAGCGGCTGTACTGGTCGAAGGACTCCTGGAACCCCGAGCACCCGACGGACGTCGAACCCATCGGACGGGCCGTGGTCCGCCGGACCGGCACCAACGCCACCCTCATCACGTACGGGCCGTCGGTGCCCGTCTGCATGGAGGCGGCGGAGGCGGCGCGGGCCGAGGGCTGGGATCTGGAGGTCGTCGATCTGCGCTCCCTGGTGCCGTTCGACGACGAGACGGTCAGCGCGTCCGTGCGCCGCACCGGGCGGGCGGTCGTCGTGCACGAGTCGGGCGGTTTCGGCGGCCCCGGCGGCGAGATCGCCGCGCGCGTCACCGAACGGTGCTTCCACCACCTGGAGGCGCCGGTCCTGCGGGTGGCCGGGTTCGACATCCCGTATCCGCCGCCGATGCTGGAACGGCACCATCTGCCGGGGGTCGACCGGATCCTGGACGCGGTCGCGCGGCTCCAGTGGGAGGCGGGCAGCTGATGGCACAGGTCTTCGAGTTCAAGCTGCCCGACCTCGGCGAAGGCCTCACCGAGGCTTCGATCGTCACCTGGCTCGTCCAGGTCGGCGACGTCGTGGCGGTGGACCAGCCGGTCGTCGAGGTGGAGACCGCCAAGGCGATGGTCGAGGTCCCGTGCCCCTACGGGGGCGTGGTCACCGCCCGCTTCGGCGAGGAGGGCACCGAACTGCCCGTCGGCTCGCCCCTCCTGACGGTCGCTGTGGGCACACCGGCCGAGGGGGAGGGTGACGACGAGGGGTCCGGGAACGTCCTGGTGGGATACGGCACGGCGGCCGCCCCCGCGCGCCGCCGCCGGGTTCGCCGACAGGACGACCTCCCCGTGGCAGCGCCTGCGGCACCCGCTCGGAATGCCCCGTCCGTCCCGGTTCCGGAGGCGCTGCAGCGGAGCGGACCCGTGCCGGTCATCTCCCCCCTCGTGCGCAAGCTCGCCCGCGAACACGGTGTCGACCTGCGGAAGTTGCCCGGGTCGGGACCCGAAGGACTCATCATGCGGGCCGATGTCGAGAGCGCCATGCGCGAGACGGTGCAGGTGCGGGCCCACGTGGCGGAAGCGGAGGACGTGGCCCCGGCTCCGGCCCACGCCCCGGTGGGCGGGACCGCCGACGGCATCCGCGTCCCCCTGCGCGGCCTCCGAGGCGCCGTGGCCGACAAGCTCACCCGCAGCCGCAGCGAGATCCCCGACGCGACCTGCTGGGTGGACGCCGACGCCACGGAGTTCATGCACGCGCGCGTGGCCATGAACGCGGCCGGCGGGGAGAAGATCTCCGTTCTCGCCCTGCTCGCCCGCATCTGCACCGCGGCCCTGGCCCGCTACCCGGAGCTCAACTCCCGGGTCGACATGGCGGCCCGGGAGGTTGTGCAGCTCGACGCCGTGCACCTCGGGTTCGCCGCCCAGACCGAGCGCGGACTCGTCGTCCCCGTCGTGAAGGACGCGCACGTACGCGACGCCGAGTCCCTGAGTGCCGAGTTCGCCCGCCTCACGGACGCGGCGCGGGCCGGCCGGCTCACGCCCGGGGAACTCACGGGCGGCACGTTCACGTTGAACAACTACGGCGTCTTCGGCGTCGACGGTTCGACGCCGATCATCAACCACCCCGAGGCAGCGATGCTCGGCGTGGGCCGGATCATCCCCAAACCCTGGGTCCACCAGGGTGAGTTGGCGGTGCGCCAGGTCGTCCAGCTGTCGCTCACCTTCGACCACCGGGTGTGCGACGGCGGCACGGCAGGCGGCTTCCTGCGCTACGTCGCGGACTGTGTCGAACAGCCGGCGGTGCTCCTGCGCACCCTGTGAGGACGAGCCTGCGCGTCCTGTGAACACGAACGGCCCGCCCCCGCCCACCTCGATGTGACGTAAATCCTCGCGGGTGCGGGCCGTTTCCAGGGGTGGCAATGATCCTTCGTGCGCCCATACTCGGGGGATGAACGCTGCTCCCGCGCCGAGCCGCCCCGCCCACGACGCCGTCGTGCTCGCCGGCGGCGCCGCCAGACGGCTCGGCGGCGCGGACAAGCCCGCGGTCCGTGTCGGAGCCAGGCCGCTGCTCGACCGCGTACTGGCCGCCTGCGCCACGGCCGGCACCACGGTCGTCGTCGCCGAACCCCGACCCACCGCGCACCCCGTGCGCTGGACCCGCGAGGACCCGCCGGGCGGCGGACCGCTGGCCGCACTCGACGCCGGCCTGCGCGCCACCACGGGCGACCAGGTCCTCGTCCTCTCCGCCGACCTGCCCTTCCTGAGCGAGCAGACGGTACGGGGCCTCCTCGATGCCCTTGACGCGGGAACGGCGGACGGGGTCGTGCTCACCGACGCCGACGGCCGGGACCAGCCGCTCGTCGCGGCCTACCGCAGCGCACCCCTGCGCCACCACCTCGCCGAACTCGCAGCCGCGCACGACGACGGCCTCTCCGGGCTGCCCCTGCGGCTGCTCGTCGGCCGACTCGAACTCACCCGCATCACCGACCCCGTCGCGTCCTTCGACTGCGACACCTGGGACGACATCGCCGCCGCCCGGTCACGTATCAGGGAGCATGGGCACGTGTTGGATGAATGGATCTCCGCAGCCAAGGACGAACTGGGCATCGAGCTCGACGTCGACACCGGCGTCCTGCTCGACCTCGCCCGCGACGCCGCGCACGGTGTGGCCAGGCCGGCCGCTCCCCTGACGACATTCCTCGTCGGATACGCGGCCGCGAACGCCGGAGGAGGCCGCGAGGCCGTCGCCGAGGCCTGCGCGAAGGCCGCCGCGCTCGCTGACCGCTGGGCGAAGGAGGCCGCGGACGAGGAAGCGTCGGCGCCCGGGACGACGGGTGCCGGTCCGGCTGCCTCGTCCGACAGTCCCGCATCCGGCGGCGACTCACCCGGTGGCTCTGCGGGCGCGCGGCCGGACGCGTGATGAGCGGTCAGAGCGCGGAGTCGCTCGCCGCGCAGGCGCGCGCGGCCGAGGACGGCGCCGTCGACGAGGCGCTCGCCCTGGTCAACGAGGCCCGGGCGGCAGACGGCCGCGGTGCGGGACGCTCCGGCGGGGCAGGTTCCGGTACGGGACGCCCAGGACACGGTTCGGCAGAGGGCGCCCGGCGCACCGGACCCGTCACCCCCACTGGCCACACCGGCCACCCGGACCCCGCGCACAACAGCACTTCCTCCAGCCACCGAACCGACTCCCGGCACCAGGCCGCCCCCTGGTCCGCTGCGCGGGCCGTCGCCGGGCGGGCCGGACGCGCGGCCGCCGCGCTCCGGGGAGGTGCGGCGGAGCGCCGCGTGCCGCTCGACCGGGCGCTGGGCCTGACGCTGGCCGAGCCCCTCGCCGCGCTCTCCGACCTCCCGTCCTTCGACACGTCCGCCATGGACGGCTGGGTTGTTGCCGGGCCGGGCCCCTGGGACGTACGGGCCGAGGGGATACTCGCCGGGGAGGACCGGCCCGAGCCGCTGTCCGACGGTGAGGCCGTCCAGATCGCGACCGGCGCCCGGGTCCCGAGAGACGCGACCGCCGTCATCCGCAGCGAACACGGACGCACCGACGACAAGGGACGGCTGTTCGCCCTGCGCGACGTCGGCCACGGCCAGGACATCCGTCCCCGCGGCCAGGAGTGCCGATCCGGCGACCAACTCCTGCCCAACGGAGCCCTGGTGACGCCCGCGGTGCTCGGGCTGGCCGCGGCAGCCGGGTACGACGAACTGCTGACGGTGACGCGGCCGAAGGCCGAAGTGTTCGTCCTGGGCGACGAGTTGCTGACCGAGGGCCTCCCCCGTGAGGGCCTCATCCGGGACGCGCTCGGCCCCATGCTGCCGCCCTGGCTGAGGGCGCTCGGCGCGGAGGTCACGTCCGTACGGCGTCTGGGCGACGATCCGAAGTCGCTGCTCAAGGCCGTACGGGCGTCGAACGCCGACCTCATCGTGACGACCGGTGGCACCGCGTCGGGTCCGGTCGACCATGTACACCCGACGCTGAGCGGGGTCGATGCCGAACTGCTCGTCGACGGTGTCGCGGTGCGGCCGGGGCACCCGATGCTGCTCGCCCGCACCAAGGAACGGCAGCACCTCGTCGGCCTGCCGGGCAACCCTCTCGCAGCCGTCTCCGGGCTCCTCACGCTCGCCGAGCCCCTGTTGGGGATCCTCGCGGGACGACCGGAGCAGGAGCCGTACACCGTGCCGCTCCAGGGGGCTGTGCACGGGCATCCGCATGACACGCGGCTCGTCCCTGTCGTCGTGCGGGGGGATGTGGCCGTGCCGCTGCGCTACAACGGTCCGGCCATGCTGCGCGGGATCGCGGCGGCCGACGGGCTCGCCGTCGTCGCGCCCGGCGGCGCGAAGGCCGGGCGGGAAGTGGAGATCCTCGACCTGCCGTGGTCGTGGAGCCCGACAGGTGGCGACGGAGGCTACGGCGCTGCCGAGAGGTGTTTCACGTGAAACTTCCCGGCCATGACGCGATGGCCCGCCAGGACGACGAGAAGGTCGTCGCCCGTCAGGTGAAGCTGCCCAAGCGGGTTGTCGAGCGGCCCCTGCGGCAGGTCGCCCGGCGACTGATAGTGGCGCTCGCCGTGCTGGTCGCGACGGCGTTCATCGTCTGGATCGACCGCTCCGGCTACAACGACAACTCCGACGGCAGCGTCGACCTGCTGGACGCGTTCTACTACGCGACCGTCACCCTCTCCACGACCGGGTACGGGGACATCACACCCGTCAGTGACGGTGCCCGGATCATCAACATCCTCGTCATCACGCCGCTGCGTGTGCTGTTCCTGATCATCCTGGTCGGCACCACTCTCGAAGTGCTCACCGAGCGCACGCGGGAGGAGTGGCGACTGAACCGCTGGAGGTCCAACTTGCGTGACCACACCGTGGTCGTCGGATTCGGCACGAAGGGCCGGTCGGCGATCCAGACCGTCTGCGCGACGGGCCTGAAGGCGGATCAGGTCGTGGTCGTCGACCCCAGTAGCAAGGTCATCGAGGCGGCCACGGCGCACGGGTTCGCCGGGGTCGTCGGTGATGCCACGCGCAGTGATGTGCTGTTGCGGGCCGAGGTGCAGAGGGCGCGGCAGATCATCATTGCCACCCAGCGGGACGACACCGCGGTCCTGGTGACCCTCACCGCCCGCCAGCTCAACCGCGCGGCGAAGATCGTGGCGGCTGTCCGCGAGGAGGAGAACGCCCCGCTGCTGCGGCAGTCGGGAGCCGACGCCGTCATCACCAGCGCCAGCGCGGCGGGCCGGCTGCTCGGACTCTCCGTGCTCAGCCCGAGCGCAGGCATGGTCATGGAGGACCTCATCCAGCAGGGCAGCGGACTCGACATCGTGGAACGGCCGGTCATAAAGGCCGAGGTGGGACTGAAGGTCCGCGAGACCGAGGACCTGGTGGTGAGCGTGGTGCGCGGGCACCGGGTGCTGGGTTACGACGACCGGGCCATCGGCACGCTCCAGTTGACGGACCGCCTGATCACGATCGTCCGGGCCACCCCCGGCACCCAGGCCATCCCGGACACGCGACGGCTGCCGCGGGACTGACGGTTGGGGCTCGCGGGGACGGTCAGTTGGGGGCCCGGGAGGATTGGCAGTCGGGGCACGCGCCGACCCGTCTCCTGGATCGCTCCGAGGAGTAGCCTCGCCGGCATGTATGCGATCACGATTCCGGAACCCGGTGGACCTGAGGCGCTCGTCTGGGCGGAGGTTCCCGATCCCGTACCCGGTGACGGCGAAGTGCTGGTCGAGGTGGCGGCCGGGGCCGTCAACCGCGCCGATCTGCTTCAGCGTCAGGGCTTCTACAACCCGCCGCCCGGCGCGAGCGACATCCCCGGTCTGGAGTGCTCGGGACGCATCGTCGCCCTCGGCGCCGGCGTGTCCGGCTGGTCCGTCGGCGACGAGGTGTGCGCGCTTCTCTCGGGCGGCGGTTACGCCCAGAAGGTCGCCGTCCCGGCCGGCCAGCTCCTGCCCGTACCCGAGAACACCGACCTCGTCACGGCGGCCGCGCTGCCCGAGGTGACCTCGACCGTCTGGTCGAACGTCTTCATGATCGCCCACCTGCGCCCCGGCGAGACCTTCCTGGTCCACGGCGGCTCCAGCGGCATCGGCACGATGGCCATCCAGCTGGCCAAGGCCATCGGGGCCAAGGTGGCGGTGACGGCGGGCAGCAAGGAGAAGCTCGACTACTGCGCCGAGCTCGGCGCCGACATCCTGATCAACTACCGCGAGCAGGACTTCGTGGAGGAGATCAAGCGGGCCACCGACGGCGCGGGCGCGGACGTCATCCTCGACAACATGGGAGCCAAGTACCTGGACCGCAACGTCCAGGCGCTGGCCACCAACGGCCGCCTCGCGATCATCGGCATGCAGGGCGGCATCCAGGGCGAGCTGAACATCGCCATGCTCCTCAACAAGCGCGGGGCCATCACCGCGACCTCGCTGCGCGCGCGCCCGCTGGCCGAGAAGGCCGCGATCGTCGCTGCGGTGCGGGAACACATCTGGCCGCTGATCGACTCGGGCCGCGTCCGGCCGATCGTCGACCGGAAGCTGCCGATGAGCGACGCGGCGCAGGCGCACCGGGTCCTGGAGGAGAGCGGGCACATCGGGAAGGTGCTGCTCACCGTCGAGTAGATCCATCGGCGGGCGGGGGCGTGGCCCGGGCGAGTTGGTGGCCCTCCAGGCGGCCGGGCGGCGTGGCCGGAGTGAGTGGAGCGACACCAAGGTGCCGGAATTGTTGCGTCATGTGACGCTGATTCCGGGATTCCTCCGATCTTGGTGACTCGATTCCGGGAGGGCGCGCGGAATGACTCCACGCCTCCGCACCACCGGCCGCCCGCTGCCGCTGCCGCTGCCGTCGCCGCTGTGGCGTCTGCTGTTCCTGGCCCTCCTCCTCGGACCGGCCACCTCAGGCACTTACGCGTACGCCGCCGAACCCGCGCCCCCGCGCGCCCCCGCCTCTGCCCGCGCCCCCGCCTCCGCCTCCACCTCCGCCTCCACCTCCACCTCCACCTCTGCCTCTGCCGACGAGACACAGGCCGGCAGCCACCCTGGCAAGGGCCGTACGCCGCCGGGGCGGGCCGAGTCGAAGCCGTCGGCCCACGACCGCCCCGAACAGAAGCCGCCCAGGGGCCGGCCCAGCGGCGAGCACTCCGCGGCCGAATCCTCCGCGCCCGACACCGGGAAGCCCTCGGCGAGTGCCTCCCCCAGAAGGCCCGGCGCCTCCCACGCCCATCCGAAGGCATCCCCCGCGAAGGCCTCCCCTGCGAAGGCCTCCCCTGCGAAGGCCTCCCCTGCGGACTCCTCCCGTAAGGGCCACTCCGCCGGTAAGAGCCACTCCGCCTCGGCGTCCGCTGCCACGTCGCCGAAACGGTCCCGCCCTCCGTCGGCGGACCCGCCCCGCACCCGCCCGGCCCACGCCTCCATATCCGTGCCCCCGGAAGAGCAGCAGGCCCCCGAGGACGGCTCCGACGAGCAGCAGGGCCAGCCGTCGGCCCGGCCCACCGGCGTCCCCGTGGACAGCGCCGGCCACACCCCGCGGCCGACCGTCGCCGAACCCGTGATCCCCGGCGTGGGCGTCCTGCCGCTGGGCTCCGGCCTGGTCCTCATAGGCCTCGGCGTCGGATTCCTGGCACTGCGCCTGCGCCGCACGTGAAATATGCGCCGCACGCGAAACCTGCCCCGCACGCGAAATCGCTGCCGCACCTGAAATCCCGCCGCCCATGAAAACTGCCCCGAACGAGAAATCTCCGCCGCCCATGACATACGCCCTGCCCACGGCCCATGCGCTCCCCATGACCCAGCCGCAACCACACGCGCGACCCACGGCCTACGCACCCCCCAGGCCCGACACCTCCCGCTCCGCCCAGTCCCGAGACCTCCCGTCCCGACCGGCCCGTGGCCCCCGTTCGACGCCCCGCCCGCCCCGCAAGCCGCCGCCCGCGTCGCGCAGACCCGTACGCGTGGGAAACAGCGTCGCTCACGGTGGGAGCACGCCCGAACACGGTGGATCACCCTCGTATGGGGGCACTACCCAGGTGTGATGGTGCGGTGCGAGAGAATGGCGGCATGGAGATGCCGAGGAACGAAAGCTCGCCGCAGAGCCCCCAGGTCCTGGTCGTGGGCCAGGACGGAATGGCGCTCGGCGGCGGTGGAGACGACGACTCCCGCGAGGTTCCGGTGACGGAGATGGTGGAACAGCCCGCCAAGGTGATGCGCATCGGCAGCATGATCAAGCAGCTGCTCGAGGAGGTGCGGGCGGCTCCTCTGGACGAGGCGAGCCGGGTGCGGCTCAAGGAGATCCACGCCAGCTCCGTGAAGGAGCTCGAGGACGGTCTCGCGCCGGAGCTCGTCGAGGAGCTGGAGCGCCTCTCCCTGCCGTTCACCGACGAGGTGATCCCGAGCGACGCCGAACTGCGGATCGCGCAGGCCCAGTTGGTGGGCTGGCTGGAGGGGCTCTTCCACGGGATCCAGACGACGCTGTTCGCCCAGCAGATGGCCGCGCGGGCCCAGCTGGAGCAGATGCGCCGCGCGCTGCCGCCCGGCGTGGGCGGCGGCGAGGAGGGCGACGACCCGCGGATCGCCGGCCGCTCCGGAGGCCCGTACCTGTAAAGACACGGGGCCCCTACCCGGTAGCTGTCGCAACCCGAATCGAACCCATGACGCGAAGGCGCCCGGCCGGTCACCATGACCGGCCGGGCGCCTTCGTACGTCGTCTGCCAGGAGGGCGGCGGCTCAGGCGCCGCCGTCGGTGCCGGCCGCGCCGTTCCCGCCCGGGTCCCCGTCCGTGCCACCCGTGGGCGGCTCCTCCGTGGGCAGGCTGGGACCGTCCGTGGGCGGCTCCTCGGACGTCGGCTGGGTCTTGGACGGCGTCGGGTCGGACGGCTCGTCGCTCGGCTCGGGCGCGCTGTCGGACGGCGTGACGTCACCCGTGCTGGGCTCCTCCGACGGCGAGAAGTCGGACTGCCCGCCGGTCCCGGCGCCCGGGTCCGTCGTGTCGTCCTCGGTGGAGGTGTCGTCGGAGCTCTCGGTGGGCTCCTTCTCCTTCTGGGAGTGCGACTGCGTGGGCGACTGGGTGGTGCCGGTGCCGCCACCGTGATCGCCGCCGCGGGTCATCGCCCAGGCCGCGCCGCCCGCGATGGCGATCACGGCGAGGACCGCGAGGATCCACATCTTGCCGCGGCCGCTGCCGCCGCTTCCGCGGTGGCCGCCGTCGAATCCGCCGTCGTCGCTGCCCGGGGGCCGCAGCATCGGCTGGGCCGCCGTACCGCCGTCGGTCGGGTGCGGCAGTGCCGTCGTGCCCGCGACGCCCATGGCCGGGGTGTTGCCGCCCTGGTGCATGTCGGCGGTGACCGGGCCGGTGTTCCACGTGTTGGTGTGGCCGCCCTGGTCGTACAGCATCTGCAGCCCGTACTGGACGAGGCCGCGCATCTCCTCGGCGGTCTGGAACCGGTCGTCCGGGTCCTTGGCCAGGGAGCGCATGACGAGGCCGTCGAGCTCCGGCGGCGCCACGTCCGAGACCTCGGAGGGCGGCACCGGCACGTCCTGGACGTGCTGGTAGACGACGGACAGCGGGGTCTCGCCGGTGAACGGGGGCCGCAGCGCGAGGAGTTCGTAGAGCAGGCAGCCGGTCGCGTACAGGTCGGAGCGGTGGTCGACGGCCTTGCCGAGAGCCTGCTCGGGCGACAGGTACTGGGGCGTGCCCATGACCATGCCGGTCTGCGTCATGGTCGACTGCGCGCCGTGCAGGGCGCGCGCGATGCCGAAGTCCATCACCTTCACCGCACCGGTGTTGGTGATGATCACGTTCGCCGGCTTGATGTCGCGGTGCACGATGCCGTGCTGGTGCGAGTAGGCGAGGGCCTCCAGGACACCGGAGACAATGATCAGTGCCTGCTCGGGGCCGGGCGCCTCGGCATTCAGGAGGAGGTCGCGGATCGTGCGGCCCTCGACGATCTCCATCACGATGTAGGGGACGACCGAGCGGCCGACGGTGTCCTCGCCGGAGTCGTACACGGCGACGACCGCGTGGTGGTTGAGGCCCGCGACCGACTGGGCCTCGCGCGTGAAGCGGGCCTTGGAGACCGGGTCCTCGGCAAGGTCGGAGCGTAGGAGCTTGACCGCGACGGTGCGTCCGAGCCGGACGTCCTCCGCGGCGAAAACCTCCGCCATGCCGCCCCGGCCGAGTCTGTGGGTCAGCCGGTACCGGCCGTCGCCGACCAGCCCGCCGTTCCCCCACAACTCCGGCGCATCTGACATACCGCCGCCAGCCGCCTCGGGGTCGGACGGGCCCTGAGCGCGCTGCGTCTGTGCCATCAGTCCTCGCCGTCGTTTCTGTCCGCGTTCGTGTCCGCACTCTCGGATGTACGCGCGGTGGTCGTTACGGTCTCCGTCGGGCCACGCTACAGGCTTCGCCCGGCGCGCCGTCCCGAGATGGACCGGCCATCAAACCTTCTGCGGGCAATGCGATGCAAATCGTCTGGGCAATTCCTGTAACGCTTCCGCGACGCTTCTTGCCCGTACGGTCACGGAACGGGCACCGAGCTTGACGTGTCGGTGCCACGGGGCAGACTTGGCCGGGAATAGTGGTAATCGATCACGGGTCGCGCCGATGGGGGACGTAGAAACATGAGCCAGGACGGCGCACAGGGCCGGTACGCAGGGCGTGCTGTCGCCGGCGGTCGCTACCAGCTGCGTGATCTGCTCGGCGAGGGCGGCATGGCCTCGGTCCACCTCGCGTACGACGCGGTGCTCGACCGCCAGGTGGCGATCAAGACGCTGCACACCGAGCTCGGGCGCGAGCAGGCGTTCCGTGAGCGTTTCCGCCGCGAGGCCCAGTCCGTGGCGAAGCTCACGCACACGAACATCGTCTCGGTCTTCGACACCGGCGAGGACGACCTCGACGGGATGACCACTCCGTACATCGTCATGGAGTACGTGGAGGGCCAGCCCCTCGGCTCCGTGCTCGACGCGGACGTCGCGCACTACGGCGCGATGCCGACCGACAAGGCCCTGAAGATCACGGCCGATGTCCTCGCGGCGCTCGAGATCAGCCACGAGATGGGTCTGGTCCACCGCGACATCAAGCCGGGCAACGTCATGATGACGAAGCGGAACGTCGTCAAGGTCATGGACTTCGGCATCGCCCGCGCCATGCAGTCCGGTGTCACGTCGATGACGCAGACCGGCATGGTCGTCGGCACCCCGCAGTACCTCTCGCCCGAGCAGGCCCTCGGCCGCGGTGTGGACGCCCGCTCCGACCTGTACTCGGTCGGCATCATGCTGTTCCAACTGGTCACCGGGCGGCTGCCGTTCGAGGCGGACTCGCCGCTGGCCATAGCGTACGCACACGTCCAGGAGGAGCCGGTGGCTCCTTCGTCGATCAACCGGTCGGTGCCCCCGGCCGTGGACGCGCTGGTCGCCCGCGCGCTGAAGAAGAACCCGAACGAGCGCTTCCCGAGCGCCGAGGCGATGCGGGACGAGTGCCTGCGGGTCGCCCAGTCGCTGCACGCCGCGGCGCCCAGCATCGTGCCGGGTGCGCAGACGTCCAGCGGCGCGGGTGTCGGTTCCGCGGTGTTCCCGCCGGTCGACCAGTCGACGGCGGCGCCGACCGGCCCGGTGCAGACGCCGTATCAGCCGGGCCCCTACGGGACGCCCACTCCGGCGCCGGCCACTCCGGGCTACGGATATCCGCAGCAGGGCTACCAGACCCCGCCGCCCACCTCTCCGTACGCGCCTCAGCAGCAGCAGTATCAGCACCAACAGCACCAGCAGACGCCTCCGCCGTACACCATCTCGCCCCAGACGACGCCGAGTTCGGCGGGCTCCGGCGGCGGTGGGGGCAAGCGGAACACCGGCGTGATCGTCGGTTCGATCGTCGTCGCGCTGATCGCGGTCGGTGGTCTGATCACGGCCCTGACGATGAACGGCAATGACACGAAGGGCGGCGACGACGCCAAGAAGAGCCCGTCGGTCGTCGCCGGTCACAAGGGTCCCGATCTGACGAAGACGATCGAAGAGGACGAGTGCAAGGAGCCCGACACGGGTTACAACGACCCGGACAAGGTCATGCTCCCGGACTTCACCTACAAGAACATCAAGTCGGTGAAGGCCTGTATGCAGGCCGCCGGTTGGAAGTTCGATGTCCGGGACGTCGACGAGAACACCTTCGGTGAGGGCACGGTCATCGTGCAGTACCCCAAGGCGCGTACGGAGATCGACCCGAAGAACCCCGAGTCGATCCAGCTCCAGGTCTCCACGGGCGACCCGGCGACGGGCTGACCCGGCCGGTCCGGCCCGCTGACGGCCGCTCACTCGGCGAACGCGTCGCGCACCGCCCCGTACTCCTTCGTCCACCACACGGCGAGCGCCGACGCCGCGGGGAACTGGGGATCGGCGCGGGTGTCGCCGCGTTCGTAGCGCCAGCGCAGTATCCAGAAGTCGTTGAGCCGCTCCCACCACACACGGTGGACGGCGGCCGCGAGTTCGTCCGCGCCGGCGCCCGAGGCGCGGCGGTACGCGCGCGCGTAGGCCCGCACCTTCTGCAGGTCGAGGGTGCCGACGGGGCGCACGAAGAAGATCACGGCGGCGCGCACGGCCTCTTCGGCGCGCGGCTGCACCCCGAGCCGGTCCCAGTCGACGATCGCGGCCGGTACGCCGCCTTGGTAGAGCAGGTTGAACGGGTGGAAGTCCCCGTGCACCCAGCCGGTCGCCGAGGCCTGCGGAGGCCGCCGCCCCGCGCAGGACTCCAGGAGGGCGCGGCGCTCCACGAGCCGGTGCCGCGCCAGCTCGTCGAAGGCGTCGTGCGGGCGACGGCGGCGCACCTGCTCCAGCAGGGTGTCGATGAGCGCGAGGGTGTCCGCGGGATCCGCACTGGCCCGCCCGCGCGCGGGCGCGGCCCCCATGACCTTCTCCAGACAGGCGTGTACGAGTCCCAGGAGCGCTCCGAGCGTGCGGCACTGGGCCGCCGTGAGCTGGGCGCCGCTGCGGTGGCGGCCCTCGACCCAGGGGTGCAGGGCGTAGCTGGCGCCGCCGATGACGGTGACGGTGCGGCCGTCGGCGGCGGTCAGTGGCGGGGCGACGGGGACGCCGAGTGCGGCCAGGCGTTCGGTGGCGCGGTGCTGGCGGGCGATGGCGGCCGGGTCGGCGGTCTCGGGGTCGAAGTGGTGCTTGAGGAAGTAGCGGCCGCGCGTGGTGGCGAGCCGGTAGCCGCGGTTGAGCAGGCCCTGGTCGACGGGTTCGCAGGCCAGCGGTGAGCCGGCGTCGTACTGCCGCAGCAGGGCGCGGAGCGGTGGGGCGGAGTGAGCAGATGAGCGCGGCACGCGCCAGATGTTAGGGCACCCTGGGTAGCCGGTGGCTACAGAACGTGGCGAAAGACCCGCTTCGGATGACGGGCGCCGCCCCCCAGTTCGTGCACGGTGACGAACTGGGGATCGATCCGCAGATAGACGGGGTCGAACGCCTCGCCGTCCACGAGGTGGGGCGCGGGGCCGAAGGGGTCGAGTTCGGCGAGGGACGGTTCGACGGCCTCGCAGGTGCCGACGAACTGGACGGACCACCGGCCGTCGGCGGGGTCGCCGTTGTTCAGGTTGTCGGCGCCGTACGCGACGACGCTGCCGGCGCAGGCCCGGTGGTAGCCGTAGCCCTTGTGCATACGCAGGACGACCCGGCCGTCCACCACGATGTGGCGGGCCGAGGCGAGGAAGGGGAGCGCGCGCATGCTGGTCGCCACCCGGCCGTAGTCCACGCTGCCGATCAGCTCGATGGCGCGCTGTTCCCGGGCGCGGTCTTCCTGGAATTCGGAGGGCATGTTTCCACGGTGCGCCACCGGAAGCGCGTCGTAAAAGAGGCCCCGGCCCCCTGTGAAAGGGACGTAGGTCCCGAATTCAGTGGCGCTTCTCCGCCTGTAGCCGCGCGACATAGGCGGCGGCCTGCGAGCGGCGTTTCATGCCCAGTTTCGACAGCAGGCTGGACACGTAATTCTTGATCGTTTTCTCGGCGAGATGCAGGCGTTCCCCGATGACGCGGTTGGTCAGGCCCTCGCCGATCAGGTCGAGGATCTTGCGCTCCTGCTCGGTCAGGTTCGTGAGCCGGTCGTCCTCCTGGCCGCGGCCGCCGCCGCGGAGCCTTTCGAGGACGCGGGCGGTGGCGACGGGGTCGAGCAGGGACTTCCCGGCGGCGACGTCACGGACCGCGTTCAGGAGCTCGTTGCCCCTGATGGCCTTCAGTACGTAGCCGGAGGCGCCCGCCATGATCGCGTCGAAGAGTGCCTCGTCGTCGGCGAACGAGGTCAGCATCAGGCACTTGATGGAGTCGTCCTGGGAGCGGAGCTCGCGGCACACCTCGACGCCGCTGCCGTCCGGGAGCCGCACGTCCAGGACCGCGACATCGGGGCGCGTGGCGGGAATGCGGACGAGGGCGTCGGCGGCCGTACCCGCCTCGCCGACGACTTCGATGTCCCCTTCCACGGAGAGCATCTCGTGCACTCCGCGGCGTACGACTTCATGGTCATCGAGTAGAAATACGCGAATTTTTCCGTCTTCGGGCACGCGGTGAGTCTCACATACTGGCTCTTCCCGTGCCCGAGGTGACCGGGATAACGTGCCGGTGTTCCGGCTGCCTGCCAGGCTTGTGACCGGTGCTCCGAATGGTGCTTTGACCGCGTCTGACCAGCGACTGTTCCGCAGTTGCTCGATTTACTTGGATATCCAAGCAAAATCGCAGGTCAGATGGGGTTTCGCAGATATGTGGGGCACTGGGTAACGTGCATCGTGCAGGGCGCTCGCCGGGGCACCTGTCACGCCTGTACCCGGCCGAGTCGCACCCACCCCGTGCGCGGGACGGACCAGGCGAGCCTCCCCGAGGCCCTTAATCGAAGGGCTGGGGGGACCCCCAGGCTTCCCGGCGAACCCGGGGGCCGGACCGACGGAGGAGCACACGTGACCGTGGACAGCACTGCCGCCGCGCGTACGCCGCGCAAGCGCACCGCTGCGAAAAAGTCTGCGAAGAAGTCCCCGGGGGTGGGAGCGCCCGACCTCGTCCAGCTGCTGAGCCCCGAGGGCCGGCGCGTGGAGGACCCCGCACACGCCGAGTACGCCGCGTTCGTCGAGGACATCACGGCCGACGAGCTGCGCGGCCTGTACCGCGACATGGTCCTCACCCGCCGTTTCGACGCGGAGGCGACGTCGCTGCAGCGCCAGGGCGAGCTGGGCCTGTGGGCCTCGCTGCTCGGCCAGGAGGCCGCGCAGATCGGCTCCGGCCGCGCCACGCGCGACGACGACTACGTCTTCCCCACCTATCGCGAGCACGGCGTCGCCTGGTGCAGGGGCGTCGACCCGACGAACCTGCTCGGCATGTTCCGCGGTGTGAACAACGGCGGCTGGGACCCGAACAGCAACAACTTCCACCTGTACACGATCGTCATCGGCTCGCAGACGCTGCACGCCACCGGCTATGCCATGGGCATCGCCAAGGACGGCGCGGACAGCGCCGTGATCGCGTACTTCGGTGACGGTGCCTCCAGCCAGGGCGACGTCGCCGAGGCGTTCACGTTCTCCGCGGTCTACAACGCGCCCGTCGTGTTCTTCTGCCAGAACAACCAGTGGGCGATCTCGGAGCCGACCGAGAAGCAGACCCGCGTGCCGCTCTACCAGCGCGCACAGGGCTACGGCTTCCCCGGCGTCCGCGTCGACGGCAACGACGTGCTCGCCTGCCTGGCCGTCACCAGGTGGGCCCTTGAGCGGGCGCGCAGGGGCGAGGGGCCGACGCTGGTCGAGGCGTTCACGTACCGCATGGGCGCGCACACCACCTCCGACGACCCGTCGAAGTACCGGGCCGACGAGGAGCGCGAGGCGTGGGAGGCGAAGGACCCGATCCAGCGCCTGCGCACCTATCTCGAGTCCGAAACTGACACGGACGAGGGATTCTTCGCGGAACTCGAGGCCGAGAGCGAAGCGTTGGGTCTTCGAGTACGCGAGGTCGTGCGGGCCATGCCGGACCCGGACCCGATGGCCATCTTCGAGAACGCGTACGCGGACGGGCACTCGCTCGTCGACGAGGAGCGTGCCCAGTTCGCCGCCTACCAGGCGTCGTTCTCCGATGCCGAGGGAGGCAACTGATCATGGCGGTACAGAAGCTTCCGCTCGCGAAAGCGATCAACGAGTCGCTGCGTTTGGCGCTCGACACCGACCCCAAGGTCCTGATCATGGGCGAGGACGTCGGCAAGCTCGGCGGCGTCTTCCGCGTCACGGACGGGCTGCAGAAGGACTTCGGCGAGGACCGGGTCATCGACACCCCGCTCGCCGAGTCCGGCATCGTCGGCACGGCCATCGGCCTCGCGCTGCGCGGGTACCGGCCGGTCGTCGAGATCCAGTTCGACGGTTTCGTCTTCCCCGCGTACGACCAGATCGTCACGCAGCTCGCGAAGATGCACGCCCGCGCGCTCGGCAAGATCAAGCTGCCGGTCGTCGTGCGGATCCCCTACGGGGGCGGCATCGGCGCGGTCGAGCACCACTCGGAGTCGCCGGAGGCGCTGTTCGCGCACGTGGCGGGCCTGAAGGTGGTCTCCCCGTCGAACTCGTCGGACGCGTACTGGATGATGCAGCAGGCCATCCAGAGCGACGACCCGGTGATCTTCTTCGAGCCGAAGCGGCGCTACTGGGACAAGAGCGAGGTCGACACCGAGGCGATCCCCGGACCGCTGCACGGCGCGCGCACGGTGCGCGAGGGCACGGATCTGACGCTCGTCGCCTACGGGCCGATGGTGAAGGTCTGCCTGGAGGTGGCCGCGGCCGCCCAGGAGGAGGGCAAGTCCCTGGAGGTCCTCGACCTGCGCTCCATGTCACCGATCGACTTCGACGCGGTGCAGAAGTCCGTCGAGAAGACCCGCCGGCTCGTCGTGGTGCACGAGGCCCCGGTCTTCCTCGGTACGGGCGCGGAGATCGCCGCTCGGATCAGCGAGCGCTGCTTCTACCATCTGGAGGCGCCCGTGCTGCGGGTCGGCGGCTATCACGTGCCGTACCCGCCGGCGCGCCTCGAGGATGAGTACCTGCCGGGCCTCGACCGGGTGCTCGATGCCGTCGACCGCTCGCTTGCGTACTGAGGAGAGGGCCGTGACGACGATGACAGACGCTGCGCTGGCCGAGTTCAAGATGCCCGACGTGGGCGAGGGGCTCACCGAGGCCGAGATCCTCAAGTGGTACGTCCAGCCGGGTGACGCGGTCACCGACGGGCAGGTCGTGTGCGAGGTGGAGACGGCGAAGGCGGCCGTCGAGCTGCCCATCCCGTTCAACGGGGTGGTGCGCGAGCTGCGCTTCCCCGAGGGGACGACGGTGGATGTGGGGCAGGTGATCATCGCGGTGGACGTCGCGGGTGGATCCGGCTCCGCGGCCGCCGCTCCCGCTCCCGTTTCCGTTTCCGTGCCGGAGCCCACGGCGCCCGAGCCCGAGGCTGAGCCGAAGGGGCGGCAGCCGGTGCTTGTGGGGTACGGCGTTTCCGAGGCGTCGACCAAGCGCAGGCCCCGCAAGGGCGACGTGGTGGTGGCCCCCGCGGCGGTCGCGGAGCCGGCGCCCGAGCCGCAGGCTCCCGCGAAGGGGAACGGGCGCCCGCTCGCCAAGCCCCCTGTGCGCAAGCTGGCCAAGGATCTCGGCGTCGACCTCGCCTCACTCACGCCCTCCGGTCCTGACGGCGTCATCACCCGCGAGGACGTGCACGCGGCGGTCGCCCCGGCTCCCGAGCCGGTCGTGACGCAGCCGCAGGAGCCGATCGCCGCCGCGCCGGCCGTCGTCCAGGACGGCGTCCGCGAGACCCGTATCCCCGTCAAGGGTGTACGCAAGGCGACCGCGGCCGCGATGGTCGGCTCCGCGTTCACCGCGCCGCACGTCACGGAGTTCGTGACGGTCGACGTGACGCGGACGATGAAGCTCGTCGAGGAGCTGAAGGCCGACAAGGAGATGCAGGGGCTGCGGGTCAATCCGCTGCTGCTCATCGCCAAGGCGCTGCTCGTCGCGATCAAGCGGAACCCCGAGATCAGCGCCTCCTGGGACGAGGCCGCCCAGGAGATCGTCCGCAAGCACTACGTGAATCTGGGCATCGCCGCGGCCACGCCGCGCGGTCTGATCGTGCCGAACATCAAGGACGCGCACGCAAAGACCCTGCCCGAACTGGCGACGGCGCTGGGCGAGTTGGTGGCCACGGCCCGCGAGGGCAAGACGTCGCCGGGCGCCATGCAGGGCGGCACGGTCACGATCACGAACGTCGGCGTCTTCGGCGTCGACACGGGTACGCCCATCCTGAACCCCGGCGAGTCGGCGATTCTCGCCGTCGGCACGATCAAGCTCCAGCCGTGGGTCCACAAGGGCAAGGTGAAGCCCCGCCAGGTCACCACCCTGGCCCTGTCCTTCGACCACCGCCTGGTGGACGGCGAACTGGGCTCGAAGGTGCTTGCGGATGTGGCGGCGATTCTGGAGCAGCCCAAGCGGCTGATCACCTGGGCGTGAGCGAACAGCACGGGGCCGTCCCTGAGGGGTACGGCCCCGTGTGGCGTACTCGGGCCGCGATGGAAATACACGGAGACCTCGTCGTGACGCGACACCTCAGGCTGCGCCGTCGCGGGTGGCTGTTGGGATGTGCTGTCGCTCCCGTTCTCCTGCTGGTCTCCTGCACCAGCGACGGCAGCACACCGGAGCATGAGCGGCCGGCCTCCCACAGCGCGCGCACCTCGGACGCCGGCGGACAGAAAAAGCTCACCAGCCGGGCCCGGACCGCCATCGATGCCGCGGCGGCAGACGACGGCACACTCCTGGAAGGCGGCGTCGAGAGCGTCGCGGACGGGGTGCACTCACGACCGACCGTGGACCACGGCCTGCACTACCGACTGGCCGTCACGTGCGCGGGCCACGGGGAGTCCGAAGCCGTCTTCATCACCGAAGCGGGCGTCATCACCGAAGTCATCCCCTGTGACACGTCCGTCGTCCTCAAGCGTTTCACCGCTCCCGCCCAGACCATGCGCCTCGACATCTCCGGAAAGAAGCGCTCGTCCGGAGTGATCGCCTGGCGGATCAACAGGGTCTAGACCCGGCGAGCACGAATACCACCCCGCCAGGAGAACAGGAAGCAAGCTCCGGCAGGTCCGTCGCCGAGCGTTCCCATTCGTCGGGCTTGTCGCCGGCGGGGGCGCGCTCCGCGACGGGGGCCGACGCGACGAAGGGCCCGCCGCGGCATGCGGCAGGCCCTTCGTCCATTCAGTTTTCGAGGGTTACTTCTTGAAGCCGTAGTCCATCAGCTTCTTCGCGTCCGCCGTGCGGTTCGTGACGGAGGAGGAGGCGAGGACCGTGCCGATGACCGTCTTGCCGTTGCGGGTGGCGGCGAAGACCAGGCAGTACTTGGCCTCGGGGCCCGAGCCGGTCTTCACGCCGATGGTGCCGGAGTAGCTGCCGAGCAGGTTGTTCGTGTTGGACCACGACATGTAGCGGTAGCCGCCGCTCTTCGTGGTGACCTTCTGCTTCGTCGACGTCGTCTTCACGACCGCGCGGAACGTGGAGTTCTTCATCGCGGACGAGGCGATCTTCGTCAGGTCGCGCGGCGTCGAGTAGTTCGCGCCGCTGCCGATGCCGTCGAACGAGTCGAAGTGCGTGTTCTTCAGGTCCATGTCCGTGGCGGCCTTGTTCATCTTGCCGATGAAGGACTTCACGCGGGCGGCGCGCGTGCTGCCGGAGCCGAACTTGTCGGCCAGGGCGTACGCGGCGTCGCAGCCGGACGGGAGCATGAGCCCGTACAGGAGCTGGCGGACGGTGACCTTGTCGCCGACGATCAGGCGGGCCGACGACGCGTTCTTCGCGACGATGTAGTCGCTGTACGCCTTCTGGATCGTGACCTTGGAGTCCAGGTTCAGGTTCGACTGCGCCAGGACGACCTTCGCGGTCATGATCTTGGTGGTGGAGCCGGTGGAACGGCGGGTGTCGGCGGCCTTGGTGAACAGGCTCGTACCGGTCCCGTTGTTCATCACGTAGCCGCCCTTGGCGACGATCGTGGGGGTGGGCAGCGTGGCCGCCTGCGCGGAGGTGGCGAAGACCCCGCTGGCCAGGACCGCACCGGCGGTCACGGTGGCAGCGGCGGTTACGCAGCGAATGCCCTTAATGCGGGTTTTCAAGTTGAACGCTCCAAATGCCCCTGGAATGCGGCCACATGAGGGTGCCGCTCGCTGAAGAGACTCACGAGCACGGCGGATGGATGTGCCGGATTACGGAGTATTTATGGTGAGGGGGCTGTCCCGGCCGTTCAGGGGCGCCGCGTCCGCATCCTGGACGGCCGCCGACGATGCGTACGTGTTGTATCTATGATGTGCGCATGCCTCCCGCGCCCCCGTCCCCCACCGCCGTCAAGCGACCGCCAGCGGCCGACCGCGTCTACGACCACGTCAAGCGCAGCGTCCTCGAACGCCGCTACGAGGGCGGGACGTTGCTCACCGAGGGCGAGCTCGCCGAGGCCGTCGGGGTCTCCCGCACCCCGGTGCGCGAGGCGCTGCTCAAGCTGGAGGTCGAGGGGCTGATCAAGCTCTACCCGAAGAAGGGCGCCCTGGTCCTCGCCGTCTCCGCACAGGAGATCGCGGACGTCGTCGAGACCCGCCTCCTCGTCGAGGAGCACTCCGTACGCAAGGCGGTCCCCGCCCCCGCGAGCCTGATCGCCCGCCTGGAGGAACTGCTCTCGCTCCAGCAGACCCAGGCCGCCGCGGGCGAGTTCACCGACGCGGCCAGCACCGACCGCTGCTTCCACGCCGAGATCGTCCGCAGCGGAGGCAACGCGATCCTCTCCCGTCTCTACGACCAGCTGCGGGACCGCCAGCTGAGAATGGGCGTCGCCGTGATGCACTCGCACCCGGACCGGATCGCCAAGACACTCACGGAGCACGAGGAAATCCTCGACGCGCTGCGCGCGGGCGACGCCGAGGCCGCCGTCACCGTCGTCCGCCGCCACGTCGGCTGGTTCTCGAACCTGGCGCGGGGCGAGGTCCGATGAGCTCCGCAGGCACCGCGACGCTGCCCGGGGATCCGCCCGGCGGCCGCAGGGCCATGGGCGTCTGGTCCATCGGCGTCGGCGTCTACTTCGTCGCCGTCATCTTCCGCACCTCGCTGGGCGTCGCGGGCCTCGACGCCGTCGAGCGCTTCCACATCAACGCCTCGGCGCTGTCCACGTTCTCGATCCTCCAGCTGCTCGTGTACGCGGGCATGCAGATACCCGTCGGCCTGATGGTCGACCGGCTCGGCACCAAGCGGGTCCTGACGATCGGCGTCGTCCTCTTCACCATCGGCCAGCTCGGCTTCGCGTTCTCGCCCTCGTACGGGACGGCCCTCGTGTCGCGCGCGCTGCTCGGCTGCGGCGACGCGATGACGTTCATCAGCGTGCTACGGCTCGGCACGCGCTGGTTCCCCGCCCGGCGTGGGCCGCTGGTCGCCCAGCTCGCGGGCCTTGTCGGCATGGCCGGCAACCTCGTGTCGACGCTCGTGATCGCCCGGCTGCTGCACGGCGTCGGCTGGGAGGCCGCGTTCGCCGGCAGCGCGGTCGCCGGTGTCGTCGTGCTCGTCCTGATGCTGCTCTTCCTCAAGGACCACCCGGAAGGCTTCGAACCGGAGCCCGTGCGGCACACCGGCGGGGCCTTCGTGCGCGGACAGATCCTCGCGTCCTGGCGCGAGCCGGGGACGCGGCTCGGGCTGTGGGTGCACTTCACGACGCAGTTCCCGGCGATGGTGTTCCTGCTGCTGTGGGGCCTGCCGTTCCTGGTGGAGGCGCAGGGCCTCTCGCGTGGGACCGCCGGTGAACTGCTCACCCTCGTCGTGCTGTCCAACATGCTGATCGGGCTCGTCTACGGGCAGATTGTGGCCCGGCACCACACGGCCCGGCTGCCGCTCGCGCTCGGCACGGTCGCCGGCACGGCCGTGATGTGGGCCGTGACGATCGCCTACCCGGGGGACCACGCGCCGATGTGGCTGCTGGTGGTGCTGTGTGTCGTGCTCGGGGCGTGCGGGCCCGCGTCCATGATCGGGTTCGACTTCGCGCGTCCGGCGAACCCGCCGGAGCGGCAGGGGACCGCGTCCGGGATCGTCAACATGGGCGGGTTCGTCGCGTCGATGACGACGCTGTTCGCGATCGGGGTCCTGCTGGACGCGACCGGCGACAACTACCGGATCGCGTTCTCCGCGGTGTTCGTGCTCGAGGCGCTCGGGGTGAGCCAGATCCTGCGACTACGCCGACGCGCGGACCGGCGCGAGCGGGAGCGGCTTGTGGCCAGCCGGGTGGAGACGGTGCACGTACCGGCGTAGGCGGTTCCGGCGTAAGGCATACGTGGGCGGGGCGTACTCGCGTAAGACGTCCCCGGCCAAGACCTCCCCGCGTAAGCGACGGGCCCCGGTTGCCGTTTCCGGCACCGGGGCCTTCCCGTCCGCTCCGCCGCCCTGGCCCCCGTAAGGGCTACGGCGTCGTGGACAGCGAGTTCAGGATCGCCTGGGCGAGATCCAGGTCGCCCTCCGTCTTGACCCGGTCGGACACCGCGCCGGGCGTCACACGGCCGCAGGCCAGCTTGACGTAGGTCTCCCAGTCGAGGGAGAGCGTGGCGGCCGGGCCCAACGACGGGGCGCCGTCGATCGTGCCGCGCCCCTCCGCGTCGACGCGGACCGTGCGCAGGAACTCGACCGGCCCGTGCACATCGAAGACCACCGCCGAGTTCGCGGGCGCCGACGCGTCCTTCGCGACGACCTTCGGCAGAACGGCGAGCAGCATGTCGCGCGTGACGTACGCGCCCGGCGAGTCGAGGTTGCCCGGCCGGCCGATGGCCACGCGCAGGTCCTGCTCGTGCACCCACACGTCGAACGCCCGCTTGCGCATGGCGAATTCGAGGGTCTCTTCCGTGCCGAGCGGCCCGCGCACCAGCGCGCCCGGCTCACGCGACTCATTGCGCAGCTGCCGGGAGCGCCGGATGATCGTGTACTCCAGCTCGGACGTCATCTCGGGCGCCGTGTGGTGGCGCCGCACGTCGACCTGCATCTCCATGTACCGCTGGTGCTCGTTCTGCACGTGGTACAGGTCGCGCGGCAGCGTGTGGATGGGCCGCGGGTCACCGAGCATCTCGCAGTCGAGGCCGATGACATGGGACACGATGTCCCGCACCGACCAGCCGGGGCATGGCGTGGCCCGGCTCCATTCGCCCTCCACCAGGGGCGTCACCAGCTCGGATATCGCTTCGATGGAATGCGTCCAGGCATCGGCGTAGGACTGAAGACTGGGGTGGAGACTCACGGAACGGGACCCCTCGGGCGGTTGTGGCGCGGGCAGTGGGTGTCTTGGAACGCTAAGTTACGCTGCTGGCAGGCACCCCGGCAGTGCTTTCGTGTGACGATCGTAGGCCCGTGTAGACGGCTCGAATGCCAGGACGGTGGTAGTGTGCGCGCCTCGCTCATCCAGATCCGCGTAGATGATGACGAATCGCCCAATTCCCGTCGGCTGCGCGCCGCTTCGATGGTGCGGGATCAAGCCGGGTCCGCCGACCTCGTCGTCCTCCCCGAGCTGTGGACCACCGGCGCCTTCGCCTACGAGGCCTTCGCGACCGAGGCGGAGCCCCTGGAGGGCCCGACGTACGAGGCGATGGCGAAGGCCGCGAGTGACGCCGGTGTCTGGCTGCACGCGGGCACGATCCCCGAGCGCGACCCCGACGGACCGCTCTACAACACCGCGCTCGTCTTCTCCCCGGACGGCGAACTCGCCGCCGCCTACCGCAAGATCCACCGCTTCGGCTTCGACAAGGGCGAGGCCGTGCTGATGGGCGCGGGCGAAGAACTCGTCACCGTGCGCCTGCCGGAGACCGTCCTCGGCGTCACCACCTGCTACGACCTGCGCTTCCCCGAGCTGTACCGGGGCCTCGTCGACCGGGGCGCAGAAACGCTTCTCATCTCCGCCGGCTGGCCCGAGCGGCGCCGCGCGCACTGGACGCTGCTCGCCCAGGCGCGCGCCGTCGAGAACCAGGCGTACGTACTGGCCTGCGGCACCGCCGGTACGCACGCGGGGGTGCCGCAGGCCGGGCACAGCGTCGTCGTGGACCCCTGGGGCCAGATCATCGCGGAGGCGGGCGCCGGCGAGGAGGTCCTCACGGTCGAGTTCGACGGGGCGGCCGTCGCCGGGACCCGCGAGCGGTTCCCGGCGCTCAAGGACCGGAGGCTGGGGCTTGCCGCGCCGCGGTGGTGACGGGGGGTGCGGCTTGTCGTGCGGCTTGGCCCGGCTGAGCCCGCCTCAGCCCGCTGCAGCCGTCCGCAGAGGGCTGACAATTGTCGCCATCTGTTATCTGCCATCTGTCAGCTGATATCCGTCACTCGTCAACCGTCACCTGTCAGCGGTCAGCCATCATCCGTCAGTCCTCCCCCCGCTCCTTCTCCGCCAGGTGGATCACGCACACCGCGACGGCGATGAGCAGCGCCGGGTCCGCGTCCTCGCGGATGACGTCGACGCCGTACGTGTCGCGGACCCGTAGCCAGCGGCGGGAGATGTGGGCGAGCATCTCGCCGTCGTACTCGACGACGAACTCGCGGTCCAGGATCTTTCCGCTGACGTCGAGTTCGGTGCCGTCGATCAGTTCGACCCGGTAGTGGTTCCGTAGCAGCGACAGGCGCTTGCGCTTGATCTTGGCGAGGGCCTCGTCGCCGCGCTCGATGACCATCGTGTCGCGCAGGGCGAACATCTTCTCGTGGATGTCGATGAGCACCCGCCCGTCGGGCCCCTTCAGCTCGAAGGTGTCCCGCAGGCGCATCGCCTTGCCGTCGACGAGGAAGGCCTTGTGGCCCTGCTCGTCCTCGATCCAGTAGTCCTCGCCCACCGCGAACAGCCGCTCTCGAACTTCGTATCTCATACGTCGAAGGGTGCCCAGCCCGCGTGAGAGGACTCTCCCCCCTCACCCGGGCGGCGGCGTTCCGAGACGGCGGGCGAGGGGCGGTTCATGGGCGAGGACGTACCCCGTGGCGATCCCCACGCACACGACCGTGAACAGTGCGATGAGCCACGAAAGGAGCGTGAACACGAGGCCGAGGGGGCCGAACTCGGACACCGAGCGGTTCAGGGTGAGCGGCATGTAGAAGCGTGACGCCCAGGCGAGGACGACCACGCCCGTGCCGGTCAGGGCGGCGCCCGGCAGCAGCGGCAGCCACGGCACGCGGCCGCCGAGCAGCATGTGCTGCGTCCACCACCACAGCAGGGTGCTCGACGCGAACGACAACGGCAGGCCGAGCCAGGGGCCCAACCCGAACCCCTCGCTCAGCAGCCCCTGGACCATCAGCGCGGACAGCCACACCAGCAGCCACACCAGCCACCGCCACGCGATGAGGCGCAGGCCTGCGGGCGGAACGTGCCAGGAGCGTTCGCACACGCGTTGTAGGGCGCGGCTGCACGAGGTCGCTGACAGCAGAGTGACGAGTACGCCGACGGCTCCCGTGGACTCGCGCGCGGCGTCGTCGGGCGCCCCGAACACCTGCCGGACCTGGTCGAGGGCGGGTCCGGACAGGCCGAGCGCGTACGTGGCCGACTCGATGAGGCGGTCGCGCACGGCGGTCGGGGCGAACGCGGCGATGACGAAGAGCACGGGGATCGCCGTCAGGAAGGCCTGCGCGGCCAGTCGCGTCGAGGAGTCGAGGAGACTCACGTCCACCATCTGCCGGGTCAGGCGCGAGATGAACGGCAGCCGCTCCCGCAGCGCACCGGCCCGCGCGGCGCCCCACCGCGCGACCTTGGCCAGAGTGCCGGTGAGACCGCCGCGCGCGCTGTCGTCCCTCATAGCTGTCAAGCGTCGGCCACGGGCCGCCCTCTCCGCCCGCAGACGCGCCGCCAGGTCGCGCGGCGGTCCGGACGCGAGTGGGTCGTACGGCGAGTCCCCCGGGCGGACGCCGCAACGGAACATGCATGCGGATGAGGTCATTACCTTCGAATCAGATGATCGTTCACAGAGTGAGAAACTCTGGGAGGGGACTTGCACCAGCACGATGCCCGTGTCGAGTACGCCGATCTCTATGTTCGGCTCTCGGTGGTTCGGGACGGCAAGACGGCTATCGAGCGCCAGACAGCTGATTGCCGGGCCTGGGCCGATTCGCAAGGACTGGTTGTCCGCGCAACGCATGTCGACCGAGGGCGGTCCGGTTACAAAGATGTGAGCCGGGAGGGCTTTGACGCCGCTAAGGCAGCCGTGACTTCAGGTGCCGTGAGAACGCTCATCGTATGGAAGCTGGACAGGCTCAGCCGCAAGGGCGCCGCTGAGGTGGGGCCCCTGCTGGACGAGTTCGATCAGGTCGGCGGTCGCCTGGTCTGTGTCATGGACAAGCTGGACTCGAGCCTCCCTGCGGACAGACTCGCCATCGCATCGCTGTCGGAGTGGGCACGTGCCGAGTCGGCGACCCAGGGCGAGCGCATTCGGCATGCCAAGCAATACCTGCGCGACCAGGGCAGGTGGATCGGCGGACAGCCTCCCTACGGGCTGCGTATCGACCCTGATTCGGGGCGGCTGGCCCCGGATGCGGACACTTCTGTGATTGCGCGCCTGATCGCGGACGAGGCTCTGGCCGGCCGCCCGCTCGTGCAGATCGCGAAAATGCTCAATGAGCACGGCGTTCCCTCGCCCCGGGGTGGCCTGTGGCAAGTGGGCTCGCTGTCCCAGCTGCTCAAGGCGCCGGCATTCGCGGGCCTGCTCCCCGAGACCGAGGCCGTGTGGGACGAGGAACGTGGACGACGCAAGTACACCGGGGTGGTGAAGCCCCTATCGGGATCCGGTGTCCGGGGAATCGGTCGTCGCGGGTGAGGGGATCGTCACTCTCGACGAGCAGGCGCGGATCGTAGCCGTTCTCGCGTCGAGGACCCGGGTGCGCACCGATGGTGTGAAGCGCCCCGCTCGGGTCTCGGAACACCTGCTGACCGGATTCTTGTACTGCGGGATCGAGACATGCGGAATGCGCATGAGTGTGCAAGGCAACTCGTATGTCTGCCAAGGGGTGCGGCTGGGACACACGTGTCCCGGTGCTCGCGCAATGGCCGCTTCCGTCGAGCGAGCCGTGATCGAGGCCTTCGTCGAACGAGTCAAGGTCCTTCCGGCAGGGCACCCGGCGCGCAAGTCGCTGGCCGACCAGGAGGTTCGGCCCGATCGCGTGGCCCTCATGCAGTTGTGGGGGCGCAGCGGCCTGGGAGCACTGCGGGCCCTCTTGTCGGCGGGTATCGAGCGTGTCTCGGTCGCCCGGGCCGAGGGGAGGGGGCGTCGGTTCGACCCCGTCAAGCGACTACGGATCGTCTGGGTCGGGGAGGGCCGGGCGGAATAGGCACACAGGGGGATGTGGTTGGCTTGAACCATGGCAAAGCGTGCACGTGTCCGAGCTCCCGAGCTGATCGGCAAGGGCGGTTGGATCAACACAGTCGGTGGAGAACTCAGCCTCTCGGATCTTCGAGGCCGCATCGTAATTGTTGATTTCTGGACATTTTGTTGTGTGAATTGTCTGCATGTCCTCGACGAGCTGCGTGAGCTCGAGGAGAAGCACCGGGACACCGTCGTGATCGTCGGGGTGCACTCCCCGAAGTTCGTGCACGAGGCCGAGCACTCCGCCGTGGTCGACGCCGTCGAGCGGTACAACGTCGAGCACCCCGTCCTCGACGACCCCGAGCTGGCGACCTGGAAGCAGTACGCCGTGCGGGCCTGGCCGACGCTCGCGGTGATCGACCCCGAGGGGTATGTCGTCGCGCAGCACGCCGGTGAGGGGCACGCCCACGCCATCGAGAAGCTGGTCGAGCAGCTGGAGGCGGAGCACGGCGCGAAGGGGACGCTGCGCCGCGGCGACGGTCCGTACGTCGCGCCCGAGCCCGTCGCGACGGATCTGCGGTTCCCCGGCAAGGCGCTCGTGCTGCCGTCCGGGAACATCCTGGTCTCCGACACGACCCGGCACCAGCTCGTCGAGCTGGCCGCGGACGGCGAGAGCGTCGTACGGCGGATCGGCTCGCCCGGCGAGTTCAACGAGCCGCAGGGCCTCGCGCTGCTCGACGACGCGACCGTCGTCGTGGCCGACACGGTGCACCACTCGCTGAAGGCCGTGGACCTCGCGAGCGGGGACGTCACGACGCTCGCGGGCACGGGCCGGCAGTGGTGGCAGGGCGCGCCGACCAGCGGCCCCGCCCTGGAGGTGTCGCTCTCCTCGCCGTGGGACGTCGCCGTCTTCGGCGGCAAGGTGTGGATCGCCATGGCGGGCGTGCACCAGCTGTGGACGTACGACCCGGAGACGAAGAGTGTCGCCGTCGCGGCGGGTACGACCAATGAGGGGCTCGTCGACGGGCCGGGGGCCGAGGCGTGGTTCGCGCAGCCGTCCGGGCTCGCGGCGACCGAGGAGCGGCTGTGGGTGGCCGACTCGGAGACGTCCGCGCTGCGGTACGTCGACCGGGACGGCACCGTGCACACGGCGGTCGGTACGGGTCTCTTCGACTTCGGGCACCGGGACGGCGCCGCCGAACAGGCGCTGTTCCAGCACCCGTTGGGCGTGACCGCCCTGCCGGACGGTTCGGTCGCCGTCTCGGACACGTACAACCACGCCCTGCGCCGCTACGACCCGGCGAGCGGTGAGGTCACCACGCTGGCGACGGATCTGCGGGAGCCCAGCGACGCGGTGCTCGTGGGTGGCGACTCCCCGGATATCGTCGTCGTCGAGTCGGCGCGGCACCGGCTGACGCGGCTGCGGCTTCCCGAGGAGGCCGTGCGGGTCGAGTCGGTCGCGCACCGGACGCAGCGCGCGGCGACCGAAGTCGCGGCGGGGAAGCTCCAGTTGGACGTGATCTTCCAGGCGCCGGCGGGTCAGAAGCTCGACACGCGGTACGGCCCCTCGACCCGGCTCCTGGTCTCCTCCACCCCGCCCGAGCTGCTGGTCGCGGGGGACGGGGCGGGCACGGACCTGGCGCGCGAGCTGGTCCTGAACCCGGAGGTCGTGGAGGGCGTCCTGCATGTGTCGGCGATGGCCGCCTCGTGCGACGACGACCCGGCCAACGAGTACCCGGCCTGCCACGTCCACCAGCAGGACTGGGGCGTGCCGGTCCGGCTCACCGAGGGTGGCGCGGACCGGTTGCCGCTGGTGCTCGCGGGCATGGACGACCGGGGCTGATCCGGGGCTGTCAGGGGCTGACCTGGCGGGACAGGGGCGTCCGGTCAGCCGGCGTACGGGCGCCTGGTGTTCCAGGAGAGCACCTCGATGCCGTCGGCGCGCTTGCCGGCGTACTCCACCTCGCCCGGCGTGGCCAGCTTGACGGACTCGGCCGAGTCGTCGGAGTTGTTCCTGACCAGGGACAGGCGGATCGACTTGAAGTAGTCGTCCTCGGCCTTGGTCTCCTGGTAGACGTTGATCGCGGAGTAGACCGTGCCGCCGGGGCGCACGAGGATCGGCTGGGCGGGCTGCAGGTCGTCCTTGGCGAGCGGGGCGTCGCCGTTGGCCTCGCCCGGGGTCACGACCGGGTACTTCTGCACGGTGCAGGCCGTGGCGGAGCGGTTGACGGCCGTGATCAGCAGGTGGTCGCCCTGCTGCTCGGGGTTCTCGCGCTTGAGGGAGTAGTCGAGGTAGCCGACCTTGCACTCGGGGGCCTTCTTCGCCGCCGTGCCGCCGGTCGAGCCGGTGCCGCCGCTGGTGTTCTTGCCGGTGCCGGTGCCGGTGCCGGTCTGCTTCGCGCCCGCCGCGGAGGCGTCCGTGCCGCCGGAGGTCTTCGACGAGCCGGTGCCGGAGGAGTTGTCCGAGCCGCTGTTCTTGCCGGCGGAGCTGCCGGAGCCGGCCGAGTCGCCGGCCGTCCTGTCGGAAGACGCGGCGCCCGAGCCCTTGGCGCCGCTGTTGCAGGCGGTGAGGGACAGGCTCAGGGCCGCGAGGGCGGCGACGGCGAGGGCGGTGCGGGAACGGTTGCGGTGGGCGTTCATGGTGGGCTCCCCGTGCGACAACGTGCGGTCTGCTCTGCGTGGTCGGCACCATTGTGTTGGTGCTGACTTCAGATTCGGGGGTGGCTCTCTCGATCGGCTTGCGTGTCGCTGACGATCCGCCGACAGCCCTTCCAGGGCCTTCCGCGCGGCCGCCGCGCCGTCCTCGTAACCCTCCGCCTCCGCCGTCCGCAGGTCCTGTCCGAGCAGGTCGGCGGCCTCGTCGGCGCGTCCGAGCGCGACCAGTGCCTAGCCGCCCGCGGTCTGCAGCAGCACGCGCCGGGCGTCCTCGTCGGGCGACGTCATGTCCAGGGCCCGTACGGCGTGCGAGAGGGTCGCTTCGTGGGCGCCCATGTCGAGACAGTGCCGGGCCAGGTGGTGCAGCGCCGGCGCCTCCGTCGGCGGGTGCTGGGCCTGTACGGAGAGGGTGACGGCGAGGTTGACGCAGGCGATGGTCTCGCTGGTCACGTCGCCCGCGCGGGCCGCGAGTCCGGGTGCCTGTTCGAGGTGGACCGCGACGGTGCCGAGAATCCTGAACTCCACGCCCGGTGTCCTGCCTTGCCCCCCCGCACGGCAAAGGTCGAGTTTTACCGCCGGGGGTCTGCGGGCTCCGCGGCACCGCTGTCGGGGAGGTCAGCCCTCCAGGAACGCGACGAGCGCGTTGGCGAGGAGGAACGGGTCGTCGGCGGCGCACAGTTCGCGGACACTGTGCATGGAGAGGATGGCCACGCCGATGTCGACGGTCTTGATGCCGTGCCGGGCCGCCGTGATCGGGCCGATCGTGGTGCCGCAGGGCATCGCGTTGTTGGAGACGAACGACTGGAAGGGCACGCCGGCCTTCTCGCACGCGGCGGCGAACACGGCGCGGCCCGAACCGTCGGTGGCGTAGCGGTTGTTGACGTTGACCTTGAGGATGGGGCCGCCGCCGGCGCGCGGGTGGTGGGTGGGGTCGTGGCGCTCGGCGTAGTTGGGGTGCACGGCGTGGCCCGTGTCGGACGACAGGCACACCGTCCCGGCGAAGGCGCGGGCCTTGTCCTCGTACGATCCTCCGCGCGCGAACACCGAACGCTCCAGGACGCCGCCGAGCAGCGGGCCGTCGGCGCCGGTGTCGGACTGCGACCCGTTCTCCTCGTGGTCGAACGCGGCGAGGACCGGGATGCAGGGGAGGTCGTCCGAGGCCGATGCGGCGGCGAGTGCGGCCGTTCCGGCGTGCACGGACAGGAGGTTGTCCATGCGGGGTCCGGCGACGAGCTCCTTGTCGCGGCCGAGGTAGGCGGGCGCCTCGATGGGGTGCGTCATCAGGTCCCAGCCGGTGACATCGCCCTCGGCGAGCCCGTACTCCTCCTCCAGGAACCGGATCAGGCCGCCCTCGTGGACGTCGTCGCCGAGGCCCCAGATGGGCTGCATGTGCTTCTGCTTGTCGAGCTTGAGGCCGTCGGTGTGGACGGAGCGGTCCATGTGGATGGCGAGCTGCGGCACGCGCAGCAGCGCGCGGTCGATGTTCACGAGCCGCGTCGAGCCTCCCCCAGAGCCGAAAGCCTGGGAGGTGCCCCCACGCAGAGTGAGCCGGCCCGCGAGTCCGAGGTCCCGGTCGAGCCAGGAGTTGAGGAGCGGTCCGCCGTAGATCTCGACGGCGACCTGCCGCCAGCCCTGCGAGCCCATGTCGGGCAGCGGCTTGACGCGCAGGTTCGGCGAGTCGGTGTGCGCGCCGACGATGCGGAAGGGGGTGTGCGGCGCGGCGCCCTCGGGCACGTACCAGGCCACGATCGCGCCGCCGCGCGTCACGTACTTGCCGCCCGTGGTCCCGTCCCACGCGTCGGTCTCCGAGACCTGGCGGAATCCGGCCTTCTCCAGGCGCGCGGCGGCGTTCGCGACGGCGTGGTACGGCGAGGGGCTGGCCGCGAGGAAGGACATGAGGTCGTCGGTGTGACCGCGGTCGAAGCGGGAGGGGTTGCTCATGCGGGCCAGCCTAACGAGCCTTCGGCCCGGCGCGCGGGGGGTCCGCGTGGGTGCGGCCGGGGGGTTGGGCCGATCCCGATACGACGGCGCCGCCACCCGGAAGTGTCCGGGTGGCGGCGCCGATGACTACGGGCAGGCCGGAGGCTAGAACGCGGCCTCGTCCAGCTCCATCAGGTCGAGGTCGACCTTCTCGGAGAGGCGGCGCTCGAGGCCGACGCCGGGCAGGACGTTCGCGGCGAAGAACTTCGCGGCGGCGATCTTGCCCTGGTAGAAGGCCACATCCTTGGCGGAGGCGGTCTCCAGCTTCTCGGCGGCGACGGCCGCGCCGCGCAGCAGCAGGAAGCCGACGACCACGTCGCCGGAGGCGAGCAGCAGGCGGGTGGTGTTGAGGCCCACCTTGTAGATGTTCTTGGTGTCCTGCTCGGTGGCCGCGAGGTCGGTCAGCATGACGCCGACGATGGCCTCCAGCTCGACGGCCGCCTTGGCGAGCGCCTCGCGGGCCGGGGCGAGTGCCTCGCCGCCCGTGCCGACCGCGAGGAACTTCTTGATCTCCTCGGCGAGGCCGTTGAGCGCGGCGCCCTGGTTGCGGACGATCTTCCGGAAGAAGAAGTCCTGGCCCTGGATCGCGGTGGTGCCCTCGTAGAGGGTGTCGATCTTGGCGTCGCGGATGTACTGCTCGATCGGGTACTCCTGGAGGTAACCCGAGCCGCCGAACGTCTGGAGCGACTGCGCCAGCTGCTCGTAGGCCTTCTCCGAGCCGTAGCCCTTCACGATCGGCAGGAGGAGGTCGTTGAGGGCGTGGAGCTGCGACGCGTCCTCGCCCGCGGCCTCCTTGACCGCGATGTCGTCCTGGACGGCGGCGGTGTGCAGCACGAGCGCGCGCATGCCCTCCGCGTACGCCTTCTGCGTCATGAGCGAGCGGCGCACGTCCGGGTGGTGCGTGATGGTGACCTTGGGGGCCGTCTTGTCCATGAACTGGGCCAGGTCGGGGCCCTGGACGCGCTCCTTGGCGTACTCGAGCGCGTTCAGGTAGCCCGTCGACAGCGTGGAGATCGCCTTCGTGCCGACCATCATGCGGGCGAACTCGATGATGCGGAACATCTGGCGGATGCCGTCGTGCTTGTCGCCGATGAGCCAGCCCTTGGCGGGGTGCTGGTCGCCGAACGTCATCTCGCACGTGTTGGACGCCTTGAGGCCCATCTTGTGCTCGACGTTCGTCGCGTAGACGCCGTTGCGCTCGCCCAGCTCGCCGGTCTCCCAGTCGAAGTGGAACTTCGGGACCAGGAAGAGGGAGAGGCCCTTGGTGCCGGGGCCGTGGCCCTCGGGGCGCGCGAGCACGTAGTGGAGGATGTTCTCCGACATGTCGTGCTCACCGGACGTGATGAAGCGCTTCACGCCCTCGATGTGCCAGGAGCCGTCCTCCTGCTGGACGGCCTTGGTGCGGCCGGCGCCCACGTCCGAACCGGCGTCCGGCTCGGTCAGGACCATCGTCGAGCCCCACTGCTTCTCGACGGCGATCTCGGCGACCTTCTTCTGCGCCTCGTTGCCCTCCTCGAAGAGGATGCCGGCGAACGCCGGGCCGGAGGAGTACATCCAGATCGCGGGGTTGGAGCCGAGCAGCAGCTCCGCGTAGGCCCAGATCAGGGAGCGCGGCGAGGTGGTGCCGCCGATCTCCTCGGGCAGGCCGAGGCGCCAGTACTCGGAGTCCATGAAGGCCTGGTACGACTTCTTGAAGCTCGCCGGTACCGGAGCGGTGTTGGTCTCCGGGTCGAAGACCGGCGGGTTGCGGTCGGCGTCCGTGAAGGACTCGGCCAGCTCGTTCTCGGCGAGGCGGGAGACCTCGTCGAGGATGCTCTTGGCGGTGTCGACGTCCATCTCCGCGAACGGGCCGCTGCCGTACAGCTTGTCGCGCCCGAGTACCTCGAAGAGGTTGAACTCGATGTCGCGGAGATTCGACTTGTAGTGCCCCATGGCGACGGCTCCGTTTGGCTGGTAAGCGGGATCTTCGTAAACACGCACTACTCGCAAGTAGCAAGTGCCTACGATGATGCTACCCGTCGGTAATAAGACGCAACCCCTGATCCGCCAATGTGAGCAGGGTCTAACGGCGCCCGCGCCCCGGCCCCGCCTCGGTAGTCTGGCCCTCATGTACGGCTACGACCAGACCGCGGGACCCGGGCAGCAGTACGCGCCGCCGCAGCAGGGCATGCAGGGCGGGTACGGCCAGCAGGCGCCGCCGCTGTATCCGGAGCCGTCACCTCCGTCGCTGGCGGACGCGGTCCGCGCCTTCACCACGGGCTCGATGTCCGCCGAGGACTTCCAGCAGATCTTCGCGACGTCGAAGGTCTACTGCCCGCGCGGCGACAACCCCGGCTTCCTCGCGCTGCACAACACCCAGCAGCCGGTCATCCCGATGTTCACCTCCCTCAAGGAGCTGCGCAGGTACGCGGGCAAGGAGTCCAAGTACTTCGTGATCACCGGCGCCGAGGTGATCGACCTGCTCCCGACCGGGTACGGCTTCGTCCTCGACATGGAGGGCGAACACAGGATGGTCTTCGACGCCAAGGCGGTCGAGCAGATGGTCGACTTCGCGATGCGCCGCATGTACGGCTAGACGCCGCCGCACAAGCAGGCACCCAGGACGCCCGGAGGGAATTCCCTCCGGGCGTTCCGTGTTCCAGGTGGCAGAAAGTTCTACGTTCAACTAAACTCGGAGCACAAGGAGGTCCCGACATGCCTGCAGTGACCGTCGAAAACCCGCTGACCCTGCCCCGTGTGGCCGCGTCCGCCGACGCCGTGGCCCGCCCCGTGCTGGCCGTGACGACCGCGCCCAGCGGATTCGAGGGCGAGGGGTTCCCGGTGCGCCGAGCGTTCGCCGGGATCAACTACAAGTACCTCGACCCGTTCATCATGATGGACCAGATGGGTGAGGTGGAGTACGCGCCAGGAGAGCCCAAGGGCACGCCCTGGCACCCGCACCGCGGCTTCGAGACCGTCACCTACATCATCGACGGCACCTTCGTTCACCAGGACTCCAACGGTGGTGGCGGCACCATCACCAACGGCGACACCCAGTGGATGACGGCCGGCTCGGGCCTCCTGCACATCGAGGCGCCGCCGGAGGCGCTCGTCATGTCCGGCGGGCTCTTCCACGGCCTCCAGCTGTGGGTGAACCTCCCGGCCGCCGACAAGATGAAGGACCCCCGCTACCAGGACATCCGCGGTGGCCAGGTCAAGCTCCTCACCACCGCCGACGGCGGCGCCCTGCTGCGCGTCATCGCGGGTGAGCTCGACGGCCACGACGGCCCCGGCATCACACACACGCCGATCACGATGGTCCACGCGACCGTCCGCCCCGGCGCCGAGCTGACGCTGCCGTGGCGCGAGGAGTTCAACGGCCTCGCGTACGTCCTCGCCGGCCGCGGCACCGTCGGCGCCGACCGCAGGCCGATCCACATGGGCCAGACCGCCGTCTTCGGCGCGGGTTCCTCGCTGACCGTCCGCGCGGACGAGACGCAGGACTCCAACACCCCGGACCTCGAGGTCGTCCTCCTGGGCGGCCGCCCGATCCGGGAGCCGATGGCGCACTACGGTCCGTTCGTCATGAACACCCGCGACGAACTCCAGCAGGCGTTCGAGGACTTCCAGGCGGGCCGGCTCGGGGTCATCCCGGGAGAGCGGATCCCGCACACGTAAGCGGTATCTGATGGTCCGTCACTCGCGTGGCCCCGCCCGGAAGGCCGGGGCCACGCGCGCGTGATGCCCTGTGAGGGTGCACACAGGTACAGGTAAGCCGCTTCTTCCCGAACCAGCCCGCCGCACCGCCGCCTGGTGCGTGGTCGCCCTGCTCGTCACCGGGGTCGCGGCCGTCGGTGTCTGGCTGTGCATCGTCTTCAAGACGGCCGTCACGCCCCTGCTGCTCGCCCTGCTCGGCACGGCCCTGCTCGGGCCGGTGCACGGCTGGCTGATGCGCAGGAGGGTCAACCGGGCGCTCGCCGCCGCCCTCACCTGCGTCGCCCTCGTCGCCGTCGTCGGCGGCGCCGGCTACGTCGTCGTCAAGACCCTCATCGACACCGGCGACCAGATCGTCGACTCGGTGCGGGAGGCCGGCAGCTGGATCAAGAGCCACTTCGGGATCACCGTGGCCGACGACCTCGGATCCGCAGCCGGCAGTCTCAGGAAACTGCTGTCCAAGTGGGGCGCCAGCGCCGCGAGCGGGGTGATCGCCGGGCTCTCCGTCCTCGGCTCGCTCCTCGCGACCAGCGTGCTCGCCCTCCTGCTCACGTTCTTCTTCCTCAAGGACTCCGACCGGGCCGCGGGCCTCGCACACAGCCTCGCGCCCGGCCGCGTCGGGGAAACCCTGGAGGCAATGGGGCGGCGTGCCTTCCGGGCGGTCGAGGGCTTCATGCGCGGGACCACGCTGATCGCGCTCATCGACTCGATCTGCATCACCGTCGGCCTGCTCGTCCTGCGGGTGCCCGGCGCGGTCGGGCTCGGCTCCCTGGTCTTCGTCACCGCGTACATCCCTTACCTCGGGGCGACGATCTCCGGGGCGGTGGCCGTCCTGGTGGCACTCGCCGACCGGGGCTGGGTGACCGCCCTGTGGGCGCTCGGCGTCATCCTGGCCGTGCAGCAGCTGGAGGGCCACATCCTTCAGCCGATGATCCAGTCCCGCACCGTGCAGATGCATCCCGCGATGGTGATGCTGGCGATCACGGCGGGCGCCTCCGTCGCGGGCATTCTCGGGATGCTGCTCGCCGTGCCGGTGACGGCGGCCGCGTTCGGGGTGATCGGGGAGCTGCGCGAGCGCTACTCCGCAGGTGAGGGGCCGTCGGCGCCGTCGGGGGGTTCACGTGAAACGTCGGCCGAGGGCTCGTAGAGCTCGAACCAGATGCTCTTGCCCTCGCCCCTCGGGTCCACGCCCCAGCGGTCGGCGAGCAGCTCCATCAGGACGAGGCCACGCCCGGACGAGGCGAGCTCGCCGGGGTGGCGCCTGTGCGGCAGGTCGTCGCTGGCGTCGGCGACCTCGGCGCGCAGCCGCCGCACGGGCCCGCCGGTGACCTCCATGACCAGCAGGGCGTCGCCGTCCGTGTGGACGAGGACGTTGGTGAGCATCTCCGAGATCATCAGGACCGCCGAGTCGACCTGGTCCGCGTCGCTCCAGTCGTGCAGCAGCTCGCGCAGTTGCTGGCGGGCGGCGGCGACCCGCTCCGGCTCGGCCTGGGCGACGGTCATCGCGGTGCGGCGCACGGGCACGGACGCCTCGGGCAGGCCCGTCCTGGCGAGGAGGAGCACGGCTATGTCGTCCTCGCGCCGGTCGGCGAGCGGGCCCGTCGTGTAGTGCGAGGAGGGGCCGTGCACGGCCCGTACGAGCGCGTCGGCGAGGTCCTCCAGGCGGTCGGGGTCGATGGGCTGCTCCCCGTGCTCCTCGAGGATGCCGCGGATGCGCGCCCAGCCGGTGTCGAGGTCGTGGCCGCCCGTTTCGATGAGGCCGTCGGTGCAGATCAGCAGGGTGTCGCCGGGTTCGAGGGCGAGCCGGGTCGTGGGGTAGTCGGCGTCGGGGTCGACGCCGAGGGGCAGCCCGCCCGCGGTGGGCCGCACCAGGACCGTCCCGTCGGTCATGCGTATCGCGGGGTCGGGATGGCCCGCGCGGGCGATCTCCAGGATGCCCGTTCTCGGGTCGGCCTCCACGTACAGACAGGTCGCGAAGCGCGGGTCGCCCGCCTCCGAGCCCTTCTCGACGCCCTTGCCGGGGCCGCCCGTGGAGCCGTACGTGATGGAGTCGGTGACCCCGTACAGGAAGCGCGAGGCGCGGGAGAGGACGGCGTCCGGGCGGTGCCCCTCGGACGCGTACGCCCGCAGCGCGATCCGCAGCTGTCCCATCAGGCCCGCGGCCCGCACGTCGTGCCCCTGCACATCGCCGATGACGAGCGCGATGCGCCCGGTCGGCAGCGGGATCATGTCGTACCAGTCGCCGCCGACCTGGAGGCCGCCGCCGGTCGGGACATAGCGGGCGGCGACGCTCATCCCCGGGATGTCGGGGCCGAGCGCCGGCAGCATCGAGCGCTGGAGCCCGTCCGTCAGCTCCCGCTCCGACTCGGTGATCCCGGCGCGCGACAGGGCCTGTGCCAGCATCCGCGCCACCGTCGTCAGGACGGAGCGCTCGTCGGGTGTGAAGGACACCGGGTAGGTGAACGCCGCCATCCAGGTGCCGATGGTGCGGCCGGCGACGATGAGTGGCAGGAACGCCCAGGACTGCCGCTGGAAGCGCTGGGCCAGCGGCCAGGCGGCCTGGTAGCGCAGGCGGTACTGCTCGGGCGACGACAGGTAGACGGCGCGGCCGGTGCGCGCCACCTCGGCGGCCGCGTAGTCGGTGTCCAGGGGCATGTCCGTGAAGGGCGCCTCCTCACCCGGCTCGTGCCCGTGGTGCCCGATGACCGTGAGCCGGTCGCCGCCGACGCCGAAGACGGCGAGACCGTCCGGCGAGAACCCCGGCATGGAGAGCCCGGCCGCGACCCGCAGGACCTCCTCGGTGGACCCCGCCTCGGCGAGCGCCCGCCCGGCGTCCAGCAGGAACGCCTCACGGGAGCGCCGCCAGTCGCCGGTCACGGGGGTGAGCGCCGCGGACCCGGGCGTGGGCTCGCTGACCTCCTGGAGCGTGCCGATCAGCTCGAACGCGTGCGAGTCGCCGTGCACGATCGGCTTGGAACGGCTGCGTACGGTCCTGATGACCACGCCCTGACCGTCCATGATCCTCAGCCGGGCCTCGGCGAGGGTGCCCTCGGCGACGGCGAGCTGGACGACGCCGTCGATCTCGTTCCAGTCGACGGGGTGGAAGCGGGACCGTACGGCGGCCTCCGTCAGCGTCACCGGGCATTCGGGCAGGCCGAGCAGCCGGGCCGCCTCCGCGTCGAAGGTGACCAGCCCGGCCCGGTTGTCCCACCGCCACACACCGGTGTCGAGGGCGGCGAGAACGTCCCCCACGGGCGGCAGGGGGTCACCAGTGCGCATGGCCCCACTCTAAGAAGAGGTGATCGTGGACGGCCACCGAGGCTATTCGCAGAGCGATCATGGGGCGGCCGGTACCCTGGGGCTTCGGGCATGCCCGGCCAATCCCCAATCGCAAAGACTGGATGAACGACGATGCATCGGTACAGGTCCCACACCTGCGGCGAGCTCCGCGCCTCTGACGTCGGATCCGACGTCCGGCTGAGCGGCTGGCTGCACAATCGGCGCGACCTGGGCGGCATCCTCTTCATCGATCTGCGCGACCACTACGGGATCACGCAGCTCGTCGCCCGCCCCGGCACCGCCGCCGCCGAGGTCCTCGACAAGCTGACCAAGGAGACGGTCGTCCGCGTCGACGGCAAGGTCGTCTCGCGCGGCGCCGACAACGTCAACTCCGAGCTGCCCACGGGCGAGATCGAGATCGAGGCCACCGAGGTCGAGGTGCTCGGCGCGGCCCAGCAGATCCCGTTCACGATCAACGCGGACGACGGCGTGAACGAGGAGCGGCGCCTGGAGTACCGCTTCCTCGACCTGCGCCGCGAGCGCATGCACCGCAACATCATGCTGCGCTCGTCCGTCATCGCCTCCATCCGCTCCAAGATGGTGGCCCTCGGCTTCAACGAGATGGCGACGCCGATCCTCAGCGCCACCTCCCCGGAGGGCGCCCGCGACTTCGTCGTCCCCTCGCGCCTGAACCCGGGCAAGTTCTACGCGCTGCCGCAGGCCCCGCAGCAGTTCAAGCAGCTGCTGATGATCTCGGGCTTCGACCGCTACTTCCAGATCGCGCCCTGCTTCCGCGACGAGGACGCCCGCGCGGACCGTTCGCCGGGCGAGTTCTACCAGCTCGACGTGGAGATGTCCTTCGTCGAGCAGGAGGACGTCTTCCAGCCGATCGAGAAGCTCATGACCGAGCTCTTCGAGGAGTTCGGCGGCGGCCGCCACGTCACGTCCCCGTTCCCGCGGATCCCGTTCCGCGAGTCGATGCTCAAGTACGGCTCGGACAAGCCGGACCTGCGCGCCCAGCTCGAACTGGTCGACATCTCGGACGTGTTCGAGGGCTCGGAGTTCAAGGCGTTCGCCGGGAAGCACGTGCGCGCGCTGCCCGTCCCGGACACCGCGTCGCAGTCCCGCAAGTTCTTCGACGGCCTCGGTGACTACGCGGTCGAGCAGGGCGCGAAGGGCCTCGCCTGGGTCCGCGTCGCCGAGGACGGGTCCCTCACGGGCCCGATCGCGAAGTTCCTCACGGACGAGAACGTCAAGGTCCTCACCGAGCGCCTCGGCCTGAAGGCCGGCCACGCCGTCTTCTTCGGCGCGGGCGAGTTCGACGAGGTCTCCAAGATCATGGGCGCCGTCCGTGTCGAGGCCGCCAAGCGCGCCGGGCACTTCGAGGAGGGCGTCTTCCGCTTCTGCTGGATCGTCGACTTCCCGATGTACGAGAAGGACGAGGACACCGGGAAGATCGACTTCTCGCACAACCCGTTCTCCATGCCGCAGGGCGGGCTCGAGGCCCTGGAGACCAAGGACCCGCTGGACATCCTGGGCTGGCAGTACGACATCGTCTGCAACGGCGTGGAGCTGTCCTCCGGCGCGATCCGGAACCACGAGCCCGAGATCATGCTCAAGGCCTTCGAGATCGCGGGCTACGACCGTGACACCGTCGAGGAGCAGTTCGCGGGCATGCTCCGCGCGTTCCGCTTCGGCGCCCCGCCGCACGGCGGGATCGCCCCCGGCGTCGACCGCATCGTCATGCTCCTCGCCGACGAGCCGAACATCCGCGAGACCATCGCGTTCCCGCTCAACGGCAACGCGCAGGACCTGATGATGGGCGCGCCCACGGAGCTCGACGAGACGCGCCTGCGCGAGCTGAACATCCAGCTCCGCAAGCCGGTGGCCGAGAAGAAGTAACGCCCGCCAGTCTCGAAAAGGGGCCGGAACCGTTGATCGGTTCCGGCCCCTTCGCTGTGCGGACTCACAGCCCGTCCCCATGTCCCTGACAGGTGGCGGTCCTAGCTTCGCTTCCCATGACAGAGACTCAGGGACCAGCGCACAAACGTGACATGACTCGCAGGAAGGTCATCCTCGCGGGCGGAGCCGCCGTGGCGGCCGTCGGCGTCGGGGGCTCCATCGCAGCCAACGCGTTCGCCGGGGAGACGGACACCGCCGACAGGAAGTCCGAGGCGGAGTCCTGCTACCGGCTCACCTCGGAGACCACCGAGGGCCCGTACTACATCGACGCGGACAAGCTCCGCCGTGACATCACGGAGGACAAGGAGGGCATCCCGATGGTCCTCCGCCTCAAGGTGATCGACGCCGAGACCTGTAAGCCCCTGCGGAACGCGGCGGTCGACATCTGGCACTGCGACGCGCTCGGGATCTACTCCGGGTACGAGTCCCTCTCCACCGGTGGCGGTGGCACGCCCCCGAGCGGCGCCCCGAGCGGAGCCCCGACCGACCAGCCGTCCGGCACCCCGACGGGCGCCCCGCCCGGTGGCGGCGGTGGCGGCGGGCACGAGGAGCCCACCGACGACGAGCGTTATCTGCGGGGCACCTGGAAGACGGACAAGCACGGCAGTGTCGAGTTCAGGACGATCTTCCCCGGCTGGTACCGGGGCCGTGCCGTGCACATCCACACCAAGGTCCATGTGGACGGCAAGTGGACCGACGCCGGCTACGAGGGCGGCCACACCTGCCACACCGGCCAGTTCTTCTTCGAGGAGGCCGCGGTCATCGCCTCCGGGAAGGTCGCGCCGTACTCGACGAGCACGACCGAGCGCACGACGCTGACCGAGGACACGATCTACGACCAGAGCGGGACGTCGGGCGGCCTGCTGAAGCTGACGTACGGCAAGGGGCGCATCGCGAAGGGCGTCATCGGGTCGATCACGATGGCCGTGGCACCCGACGAGACGCACGACAGCACGGACACGCAGCCGGGCGCTTCCGCGTCGACGGCTTCCTGACGGGCGTCGCCGCGGGCTGCGCTCAGGTGTCGTACCGGCCGTCCCACGGTTCGCCGAAGCCGAGGCGGTCCGGGTAGAGCTCGGCCCAGCCGCCCTCGTCGTCGTCCTCGGCGATCAGGCCGAACAGCACGCGGTCGACCGCGAGCCGGAAGGGGCGGACGGCGATGTCGGCGTAGGTGCGCCCGGGCAGGGCTGCCAGGAGTTTGTCCAAGTGGGCGTGGGCCTGGGCGAGTTCGGCCCCCTCCGCCCAGGTTCCCGCACACCAGATCTCCGAGTCGCGGTACCGGCCCGAGGCGTCGAACGTGTGGAGCACCGCGTAGAGCCGCTTGTGCTCCTCCCAGCCGTCGTCGGGGCGGTAGCCCTCGGGGAAGGCGTAGGTGACCGTGGCCAGGAACTGGCCGTCCGCGTACCGGCCGATGGTGGCGGTGCGGTGGTCCGGCTCGTGGGCGATCGGGATGGTTGCGGGAACTGGCATGGCGAAACCCTAATCGCGGTCGTGAACATGCCAGTAACGGGGTACGGCAAAGGGGTGCGAGGACCAGCCCTCGCACCCCTTTCCCGCGGAATGTCTTACTCCGGAGCGCCGCCGAAGCGCTCGCGGTAGGACTCCAGGTCCTCCTCGGTGATCTTCGCGAAGAGCACCGGCGGGACCGTGAAGGCCGTGCCCGCGGGGACGGTGTCCAGGGCCGCGGCCTGCTCGGCGGTGACCCACGTGGCCGTGTCGTCGGCCAGCGCGAACGCGCCGCGCATCGCCTTCGACGAGGCCGGGATGAAGGGCTCGGACACGACCGCGTACAGGTGGATGAGGTTCATCGCCGTACGCAGCGTGAGGGCCGCGGCCTCCGGGTCGGTCTTGATCTCCAGCCAGGGGGCCTTCTCCTCCAGGTAGGAGTTGCCCGCGGACCACAGGGCGCGCAGCGCGGACGCGGCCTTGCGGAACTGGAGGGCCTCCATCTGAGCCTCGTACTCGGCGAGCAGCGCGGCGATCTCCGTGCCGAGCTTCGCCTCCGCCTCGCCGGCCTCCTTGCCCGCGGGCACGTCGTCACCGAAGCGCTTGCGGGAGAAGGACAGGACGCGGTTCACGAAGTTGCCGAGGGTGTCGGCGAGGTCCTTGTTCACCGTGGCCGCGAAGTGCTCCCACGTGAAGGAGGAGTCGTCGGACTCCGGCGCGTTGGCGATGAGGAAGTAGCGCCAGTAGTCGGCCGGCAGGATCTCCAGGGCGGCGTCCGTGAAGATGCCGCGCTTCTGCGACGTGGAGAACTTGCCGCCGTAGTACGTCAGCCAGTTGAAGGACTTGAGGTAGTCGACCTTCTTCCACGGCTCGCGCACGCCCATCTCCGTGGCGGGGAACATGACGCTGTGGAACGGGACGTTGTCCTTGGCCATGAACTGCGTGTACCGGACGTCGTCGGCCTCGTACCACCACGACTTCCAGTCGCGGTCCGCCGGGTTCTGGTCGGACCATTCCTTCGTCGAGCCGATGTACTCGATCGGGGCGTCGAACCAGACGTAGAAGACCTTGCCCTCGGCGGCCAGCTCCGGCCACGTGTCGGCCGGGACGGGGACGCCCCAGTCCAGGTCACGGGTGATCGCGCGGTCGTGCAGGCCCTCGGTCAGCCACTTGCGGGCGATGGAGGAGGCCAGCTGCGGCCACTCGCCCGCGGTCCGCGCGATCCACTCCTCGACCTCGACCTGCAGCTTCGACTGGAGCAGGAAGAGGTGCTTGGTCTCGCGGACCTCCAGGTCCGTGGAGCCGGAGATCGCCGAGCGCGGGTTGATCAGGTCCGTCGGGTCGAGGACGCGCGTGCAGTTCTCGCACTGGTCGCCGCGCGCCTTGTCGTAGCCGCAGTGCGGGCAGGTGCCCTCGACGTAGCGGTCCGGCAGGAAGCGGCCGTCGGCAGGCGAGTACACCTGGCGGATCGCGCGCTCCTCGATGAACCCGTTCTCGTTCAGCTTGCGCGCGAAGTGCTGCGTGAGCTCCGCGTTCTGCGCCGACGAGCTGCGGCCGAAGTGGTCGAAGGCCAGGCCGAAGCCGTCGTACACGGCCTTCTGCACGTCGTGCGCCTGTCCGCAGAACTCGGCGACCGGCAGGCCCTGCTCCTTCGCGGCCAGCTCGGCGGGCGTGCCGTGCTCGTCGGTGGCGCAGATGTACAGGACGTCGTGGCCGCGCTGGCGGAGGTACCGGGAGTACACGTCCGCCGGGAGCATGGACCCCACCATGTTGCCCAGGTGCTTGATTCCGTTGATGTACGGAAGGGCGCTGGTGATGAGGTGTCGAGCCATCGGGGGCTGCTCCCAAGTCGCTGCGTGCGGTGACGGTGTACGTCAGTCGAATCAAAGAATCGTATCCGACACGGCGGGGCCGCCCCTCCCGCCATTTAAGGGGTGGACGGCCCTGGGGGTGCGGCGCGCGTGCGGGCGCGGCGCGTGTGCGGTGTCTAGCGGAAGTCGAAGACCAGCCGGGCCGTGACCCGGCCCGCCAGGATGTCCTCGATCGCCTCGTTGACCTCCTTGAGTCTGCGCTGCTCGCGGATGACACGCGTGCGGCCGAGGCGGTGCAGCTGGAAGACCTCGGCGAGGTCCTGCCGGGTGCCGACGATCGAACCGATCACGCTCTTGCCGTCGAGCACGTGCTCGAAGACGGGCAGCTCCAGCGTGCCGCCGGCCGGCAGTGCGACCAGGACGAGCGTGCCGTGCCTGCGCAGCGAGCCGTACGCCGCCCGGAGCGACGAGTTCGATACGGCGAGCCCGATCGCGACATCGGCGCCGCCCAGCCCGCGCACCGCCTCGGCGACGTCCTGGCTGCGGGCGTCGATGACATGGTCGGCGCCCAGCTCGTGCGCGAGGCGCAGCTTGTCGTCGGTGACGTCCACGGCGACGGTCTCCGCGCCCGCGATCCGCGCGTACTGGAGCGCGAGGTGGCCGAGGCCGCCGATCCCGGAGATCAGCACGCGCTTGCCGGGGCCCGCGCCCGACACCTTCACTGCCTTGTACGTCGTCACTCCCGCGCAGGTCAGCGGGGCGGCGTCCAAGGGGTCGAGGCCGTCGGGGACCTTCACGACGTAGTCGCCGTGCGCGACCGCGTACTCCGAGAAGGAGCCGTCGACCGAGTAGCCGCTGTTGCGCTGCTTCAGGCAGAGCGTCTCCCAGCCGGACACACAGTGGTCGCAGTGGCCGCACGCCTCGCCCAACCAGGCGATGGCGACCCGGTCGCCGACGTTGATGTGGCCGACCCGCTCGCCCAGGTCCTCCACGATCCCGATGCCCTCGTGGCCCGGGACGAACGGCGGGCTCGGCTTGACCGGCCAGTCACCGGCGGCGGCGTGGATGTCCGTGTGGCACAGCCCGCTCGCCTCCATACGGACGAGGACCTGGTGCGCCGCCGGCCGCGGAATCACGCGGTGCTGGATCTCCAGGGGCCGGGTGAAGTCGGTGACTACGGCGGCCTTCATGGTGCGCGGTCCTTCCCTAGGTGCCGGAATTCATCCAGCTTCTCCCGATTCTGGGCGGACGGCGCGTGGGAACGGCCGCGCCCCCTGTCCCGCCGGGGCGGTTCAGGGGGCGCGGTGCGGTGCGGGTCAGGCCTGCTGCGACTCCAGCCACTGCGGCAGGTCCGCGAGCAGCCCCTCGTACAGCTCGGTGTCCGTGAGCTCGCGGGGGGTGGGGCCCGCGTGGAAGAACGCGGCGTTGGGGGCCTTCAGCTTGCGCAGGTAGTCGAAGCCCTTGGCGTCGTGCTCGCCGAACGCGACGAACGAGAAGAACAGCGGGTGCCGGGCCGCGTCCGCGAGGGCCTGGTTGGCCGGGCCCTTCGCGTCCGGGGCGCCGTCCGTCTGGAAGACGACCAGGGCGGGCGTCTGCGACTGCGACTTCTCGTGGTGGGCCACGACCTCTTCGATCGCGCGGTGGTAACTGGTGCGGCCCATGTGGCCGAGCGACGCGTGCAGCTCGTCCACGCGGCCCTCGTGCCCGTCGAGGGTGAGCTCGCCGGTGCCGTCGATGTCGGTGGAGAAGAAGACGACGTGCACGGTCGCCTCGGGGTCGGTGTGCGCGGCCAGGGCGAGCACCTGTTCACCGAGCGCCTGCGCGGAGCCGTCCTTGTAGTACTGCCGCATCGACCCGGACCGGTCGAGCACGAGATAGACGGTGGCCCGGACCCCCGCGAGGTCCTGCTTCTCGAGCGCGCTCCCGGCGGCCTTGTAGGCAGCGGCGAGCCCGGGGGCCCGCGACTTGACCCGGGTGAGGGGGAGGGCGGCAGCCTCCGGCTCGGGGTCGGCGACGGCAGCCTCCGACTCGGGCTCGACGACCGGCTCGGCGGCGGCAGCCTCCGGCTCGGGGTCGGCGACGGGCTCGGCGACAGTCTCCGGCTTGGGGTCGGCGACGGGCTGCTGCGCGGCTGCGGCGACCGGCTCGACGACAGCCTCGGCCTCGGCCTGCGGCTCCGGCTCGACGACGGCCTCGGCTTCCGGCTCGACCTCGGCCTGCGGCTCGGTCTCGACGTCGGCGCCGGGGGCCGCGTCCGCCTCGGCCTTCGGCTCGGCGGCCGGCTCTGAGACAGCCTCCGCGTCCGCCTCGATCTCGGTGACGGGCTCGGCGACGGTCTCCGGCTCGGCCTCGGCCTGCGGCTCGGTCTCGACGTCGGCCTCGGGGGCTGCGTCGGCCTCGGGGGCTGCGTCGGCCTCGGCCTCGGCCTCAGCCTCGGCCTTCGGCTCGGCGGCCGGCTGTGAGACAGCCTCCGCCTCTGCCTCTGCGACGGGCTCCGAGACAGCCTCGGCCTCCGCCTCGACCACGGGCTCCGCGCTGTCGGCGGCAGGTTCCGCTTCGGTCTCGACGACGGCCTCGGGCTCCGGCTCGACGACGGCCTCGGTCTCCGGCTCCGTCTCGGTGACGGGCTCGGCGACAGCCGCCGGCTCGGCCTCGGCTTCCGGCTTGTTCTCGGCGGCGGCCTCGGGGCTCGCGTCCGCCTCAGCCTTCACCTCTGCGTCGGCGACGGGCTCCGCGGCAGCCTCCGCTTCCGGCTCCGCCTCGGCGACGGGCGCAGCGGAAGGCTCCGTCTCCGCCGCCGGCTCCGCGCGCTCCGCGACACCCTCCGCGGGCTCCGCGACCGGTTCCGCTTCCGGGACACCCTCCGGCTCCGCCTCGGCGACAGCCTCCGCTTCCGCCTCGGTGACCGGCTCGGCGGCAGTCGAAGTCGCCTCCTCGTCCACCGGCGAAGACGGCTTGGGGACCTTTACGTTGTCGAAGGCCGCGGCCACCAGGTCGTCGGCCTCGCGCGTCGAGGGCGCGGGCGTCTGCTCGGTCGACTGTGCGGGCACCTTCGCCTTTGCCTCAGCGGACGGCGCGGTCTCGCCGGCCGGTGCCGGGACCGTCGCCTCGGGTGCGGCGGTCGCCGCCTCGTCACCCCGCGAGGACTTCCGCGGCCTTCCGAACGCGTTCCGCAGGAGATTCCGAATGCCCATGTGCGCAACCCTTCGCATGAGTTGGTTTCCGTAACCCCTGGCCAGGGCGGACACGTAAGGTTAGCCGCCACGCTCCGTGATCTTGGGCAGGGTCGCCCACCCGGGCGAAGGGCGTCCAACTGCCGCACGCCCGGCACAGGTTCACCCCTCGTTCATCCGCCGTCCCCCTCCTCGCTCGGCCACACCCCTAGCGTCACGCCGGAGTGACCGTAAAGGGGAGGAAAAGAGTGCGTAAAACGCTGCCGCTTCTCGGCTCGCACAACGGGGGCCGTGCCGCGCTGACCTGCCGGTTCCGTTGTGGGGACGCCTGTTTTCAGGAGGTGCCCAACACCAGTTCCAACGAGTACGTCGGTGACGTCATCGCCGGTGCGCTGAGCCGCCGTTCGATGTTGCGCACGGCCGCGGTCGTGACCGTGGCCGCCGCGACGGCCGGCACGGTCGTGGGATCGGGCGCCCCGCAGGCCGCCGCCGCCACGCCGTCGGGGGCGGCAACAGGCGTAGCGCACAAGGGCGAGAAGGGGGCGCGTGGACTGCGGTTCACGCCCGTCGCGCCGAACACGGCGGACCGCGTCACCGTCCCCGAGGGCCACGCCCAGAACGTCGTCATCAGCTGGGGCCAGCCCATCCTGCGCGGAGCGCCCGCCTTCGACCCGGACAAGCAGTCCGCAAAGGCCCAGGCAGGACAGTTCGGTTACAACAACGACTTTCTGAGCCTTCTCCCCCTGCGCGGTGAGCACGGTCGTCAGGTCCTGGTCGCGAACCACGAGTACACGGACGAGATCCTGATGTTCAAGGGGTACGACCCCGAGAACCCGACGCGCGAGCAGGTGGAGACCGCCTGGGCGGCGCACGGCCTGTCAGTCGTCGTCGTGGAGGAGTCCCGGCGCAGCGGCAAGCTGTCCGCCGTCACGCGCCACCAGCTCAACCGCCGCCTCACCGCCACCAGCGAGTTCCGCCTCTCGGGCCCGGTCGCGGGCAGCGCGCTCGTGCGGACGAAGGCGGACCCCCGCGGCCGTACCGTTCTCGGCACGCTCAACAACTGCTCGGGCGGCACCACCCCGTGGGGCACGACGCTGCACGGCGAGGAGAACTTCAATCAGTACTTCGGAAACGCCGCGAAGGTGACGGACCCGGCGACGGCCGCCCGCCTCAAGCGCTACGGCGTGACCGGCGAGGCCTCCGAGCGCAAGTGGGAGCGGTTCGACGACCGCTTCGACCTGGCCAAGGAGCCGAACGAGGCGAACCGCTTCGGCTGGGTCGTCGAACTCGACCCGTACGACCCGGAGTCGACCCCCCGCAAGCGCACCGCGCTCGGCCGCTTCAAGCACGAGGCCGCGCAGCCGCGCCTGACCGACGACGGCCGCCCGGTCGTCTACATGGGCGACGACGAGAAGTTCGACTACTTCTACAAGTTCGTGAGCAGCAAGCGCGTCGCCAAGGGCGGCTCGCGCGCCGCGCACGAGCACAACCTGACGCTCCTCGACGAGGGCACCCTCTACGTCGCCCGGCTGACCGGCGACTCCCCGGCCGCCGAGATCGACGGCACGGGCAAGCTGCCCGCGGACGGCGAGTTCGACGGCGGCGGCGAGTGGCTTCCGCTCGCCACGGCGGGCCCGCACGGCGCGGTCTCGCACGTCGACGGCATGACGGCGGAGGAGGTCTACCTCTTCACGCGGTTCGCCGGTGACAAGGTGGGCGCCACGAAGATGGACCGCCCCGAGGACATCGAGCCGTCCCCGCACTCCGGCAAGGTGTACGTCGCGCTGACGAACAACTCGGACCGCGGCAAGGCCGGCAAGGCGCCCGCCGACGAGGCGAACCCGCGCAACCTCAACAAGCACGGGCAGATCCTGGAGCTGACCGAGCACCGGGGCCGCGCCGACGCGAAGACCTTCGGCTGGTCGCTGTTCCTCGTCGCGGGCGACCCGAACGACCCGGCGACGTACTTCGCCGGCTTCCCGAAGGACCGGGTCAGCCCGATCTCCTGCCCGGACAACGTGGCGTTCGACCCGCACGGCAACCTGTGGATCTCCACGGACGGCAACGCGCTCGGCACGCACGACGGCCTGTTCGGTGTCGCGACGCGCGGCGAGCGGCGCGGTGAGCTCAAGCAGTTCCTGACGATGCCGAACGGCGCCGAGACCTGCGGTCCGCTGGTCCAGGACCGCCGGGTCCTCGTCTCGGTGCAGCACCCCGGCGAGGTCGACGGCGCGTCCGTCGAGAAGCCGGCGAGCGCGTGGCCCGACGGGCCGGGGAAGATCGTCCGTCCGTCGGTGGTCTCCGTGTGGCGCGAGGACGGCTGCGACATCGGCGTCTGATCCGCCAGGGGCCGGCTCAGGCCGTTGCCGCGTCCGGCAGGCGCTCGCGATACGCGGGTGCCTGCCGGGCCACTTCCCGGTAGGCGTCCTCCAGGTCCTCGTAGACCGCGTCGAGTTCGTCCTCCGTGCGGGCGGCGAGCACGAGGCGTACGCCGATGGGGTCGCCGTCGAGGGGTCTTATGGCCATGTCGGTGCGGGCCCGTGAGGTCGGCTGGCACAGGGTGACGACCTCGCCCGAGGCGACCAGGGACGCCGCCGTGAGGTAGTCGCCGTGCAGGATCGGGGGGTTGAGCCCGGCGGCACGAAGCACCCGCAGGAGCCCGTGCCATTCGCCGTCCACGGTGGGGTCGACCATCCACCGGTCGTTCGCGAGGTCGGCGAGGCGGACGACGGGGCGGCGCGCGGCCGGGTGGTCGGCGGCCAGGGACACGTACTGCGGCTCGCGTTCGACGAGTACGCGGCAGCGTAGACCCGGCGGGACGCGCAGCGGGCTGCCCTCGACCTCGTGCACGAACGCCACGTCGAGCCGGCCGTCACTGACGAGCCGGAGCAGGGTGTTCGCCGAGACGTCCATACGGAGCGCGGGCTCGCCGCCGGACGGGTGCTCGCGCTGCCGCAGCCGCCGCAGCCAGCCCGGTATGGCCCGGCTCGCCGTGGAGCCGATCCGCAGATGGGGGCCGCCGGCGGCGAGCGCGCCGGCCGCCCTGGTCTCCGTGACGAGAGCGCGCATGCCGTCGACGAGGGGGCGGGCGCGGTTCAGGACGACGCGGCCCAGGGGGGTTGCGCGACACCCGGTGCGCTCCCGGGCGAAGAGCGCGCCGCCGAGCGTGTCCTCGATGCGCCTGAGCTGGGTGGACAGCGACGGCTGGGTCATGCCGAGCAGACGGGCCGCCTTGTGCAGGCTCCCGGTGTCGTCGATGGCGCACAGCGCGCGCAGGTGCCTCACCTCGAGCTCCATGAACATCGAGCGTAGGGCGGTCACGGACGTCGCACCAGACGTCCAAATGCGAACCGAAACGGGCGAGTTGGGCGGGTGATAGCCCCGTCCTATCGCCAATTGCCATCATCCCCAGGGGTCCCGGGCGCCTCCACACTCTCCCTCGTACCGAACCGTTCACGTAACCCCCACTCACGGAACGAGGAGGAGCCCCCCACATGAAGCTCTCCCTGCGCTACGCCTCGGTCGCGGCCGGCATGGCCCTGGCCGCCGGCGCGCTCGCCACCGCGGCCCCCGCGTCCGCCGCCCCGGCCCCGGTCGGCGCCGGCTACACCCACTACGCGGGTTCGGCCGAGGAGGCCGCCGCCAACAAGGCGTTCTTCCAGGCCGTCCTGAAGTCGGTCGCGGAAAAGCGCGCCGCGAACCCGAGCGCCGCGTCGGTCACCGTCACGTACGACGCGTCGGGCGCCCCGTCCTTCGCGCAGCAGATAGCCAACAGCACGTCGATATGGAACTCCTCCGTGTCGAACGTGAAGCTCCAGGCGTCCTCGGGCGGCGGCGACTTCTCCTACCGCGAGGGCAACGACCCGCGCGGCTCGTACGCGTCGACGGACGGGCACGGCAGCGGCTACGTCTTCCTGGACTACGCGCAGAACCAGGAGTACGACTCCACCCGTGTCACCGCGCACGAGACCGGTCACGTCCTCGGGCTCCCCGACCACTACGAGGGGCCGTGCAGCGAGCTGATGTCGGGCGGCGGCCCGGGCCCGTCCTGCACGAACCCGAACCCGGACGCGAACGAGAGGGCCCGCGTCGACCAGCTGTGGGCCAACGGCTTCGCCAAGGCCATGAAGTCGCTGAAGCAGTCCGCCAAGACCGGCTGACCGTCACCGGCTGAACGAACTGGAGCCACCCCCCACACCGATGCGGGCCGTCCCCTCCCCGGGGCGGCCCGCATCCGCGTCCTGCCGTTCTCAGTGCGGTGAGGCGATGGAGCGGGCGGCGGCGACCTCCTGGCGTACGGGTTCCAGCACTCCGTCGCGGTCCGCCTCGCTGAAGTCGGCACGCACCCCCTCCAGGACGTCGGAGGCGCGCAACCCCTGTGCCAGCTCCCGCAGTTGCCCCGCGGCCTGCGCCACCTCGGCGGGCTCCGGTACCGGTGCCCCCTGCTTGACCCGGACCCGCGCCGCGGTCGTGGCGTCCACGATGCGTTCCACGGCGACGACGAGCGGCCACCAGGCGGCGGCGCGGCGGCCGGTGGGCGGCGGTTCGGTCAGCGCGCGCTGGAACTCGGAGCGGATGACGGACAGGTCGCGGTAGAGCCGGCGGCGCATCCGCGCGCGGGCGGCCGGGACGTCCGGGTCCGCGGACGGCCCGAACGCGCGCTCCACGTACGTCGCGGTGTCCGCGACGGCGTCGGCGAGCCGGTCGCCGATGCGGGTGTGCCAGCTCTCGGGCCACAGCAGATATCCGGCGACCAGCGCGATGGCGCAGCCCATGAGGCTGTCCAGGAGCCGCGGCAGGACGAGCCCGATGCCCTGGTGGTTGAGGGTGTCGGACAGCAGCAGGATGGCCGGCGTGATGGCGGCGGTCTGATAGCCGTAGCCGCGCGGGGTGAGCGCCGGGATGAGCGCGGCGAGGGCCATCAGCACGGGCACGTCCCACCACCCGCGGGGCACCTCGGCGAGGACCACCGTGGCGAGTACGAGCCCGACCGCCGTGCCGAGCGCGCGCAGGACGGCCCGCGAGAACACCGAGCCGAAGTCGGGCTTGAGGACGAACGTGATGGTCAGCGCCACCCAGTAGGAGCGCGGGACCGGCACCGTCGAGACGAGGACCTGGGCGATGCCGATGCACACGGCCAGGCGCAGCCCGTAGCGCCAGGAGGCGCCGGACAGCACGACGTTGCGCGCGGCGCGGACGGCGCGCACGCGCAGGACGGCGGGCCGGCCGAGGCGGTCGGCGTCGAGGGCGCGGTGGGGGTCCGTGTTCTTGCTGGTGACGAGGTCGGCGGCGTGCCGCACCGCGTGGTCGACGGCGCGGGCGGCGGGTCCTTCGGGTGCGGGCAGGTCGAGGGGCCCCACGTCGGTGCTGCCGGTGTCGACCGCGTCGGCGAGGCGGCGTACGGCGTCGGGGACGGCGGCGGGGAGCGGCACCCCGTGCTGGTGGGCGGCGGGCGCGGACTCGACGATCGGGGTGAGCGCGTTCAACAGGGCGAGCAGGCGCACCAGTTCGGGGTTGCGGCCGTGGGCGAGGGCGCGCCGGGCGAGGACGAGGTCGTAGGCCTGGTTGAGGGACTGGGTGACGGAGTAGCGGGTCTCGACGTAGTTCTCGGGGTCGGCCGCCGATGCGAGCATGTTCGCGACGGAGCGGTACGTGGCGGCGACGGCCGCGCGTTCCGGCACCCCGGACCGTATCGGCCAGGCGAGCAGCGCGAGCGCGAGGACGAGGAGTCCGCCGCCCGTCATCAGGATCGGCGCGAGCCACCACTCGCCCGGCAGGGGCAGCCCGGCGCCGATCACGCAGTTGAGCAGGAGCAGCAGCCCGGACACCGAGGCGACCGCGCCGATCGTCGAGATCATCCCGGAGACCAGCGCCACGCCCGTGACGGTGGCGACGGCGACCCAGCCGTGCCCGAACACGAGCGCACCGACCGTCACGCCGACCGCGCCGAAGAGCTGCGGCACCGCGATGTTGAGGATCCGCATCCGGTAGGCGTCGGCGGTGTCGCCGATGACGCCGGACAGGGCGCCCATGGAGGCGAGCGCCCCGTACGCGGGCTGCCCGGCGGCGAGCCCGATCGCGAGCGGCAGCGACAGCGCGAGGCCGGCGCGCGCGACGGCGGCCCAGGGGATCGGCGCGGGGTGCGGACGCAGGGTCCTGACCAGCCAGTCGGGCGGTGCGAGATGGCGGGCCGGGGACTCTGGGCGCATGCCGTCCATTGAACGCTACGGGCCCCGGCGCTCAGGACGTTGCCGGTCGATGCATCGTCAGGTCGACCAGGAGGGCGCGGTGGTCGGTGTCGGCCAGCTCGACGAATCGGGCGGAGTGCGCGGAGAAGTCCTCGCTCACGAGGACGTGGTCGATCTGGGTGCCGAGCGGTGGGCGGACACGCGAGGGCCAGCTCGGGGCGCGGGACTTCCCGGCGAGGCGGGCGCTGTCGTGCAGGCCCGCGTCGAGGATGCGGCGGAACGCGGCGTGGTCCTGCGTGGCGTTGAAGTCCCCGGCCAGGATGGTCGGCTGCGAGCGGCCCGCGGCGGCGAAGTCGCGCAGCTCGCCCAGCTCGGAGCGCCACAGGCCGACCTGCCGGGGCAACGGCGGCATCGGGTGCGCGAGCTGGAGCCGCACGGCGTGGCCCTTCACATCGGCGACTGCGCCTGGCATGCCCATGCTCCCCGGGACGCCCGCGGCGGCCTTGAGCGGATACCGGCTCAGAATGACCGACCCCTCCGAGCCTCCCGCCTCCACGGCCTGCCGGTACGGGAAGTCGGCGCGCGGCAGCTCACGGCGCAGGGTGTCCTGGCACCCGTAATCGCACTCCTCGACGAACACCAGGCCGGGCCGCTCGCGGCGCACCGCGTCCACAAGCGACTCGGTGCCGCGCCCGAACTGGACGTTCGATGAGAGGACCCGCACATCGGCGACCGGCGGCCCGCTCGCGTCGACGTCCTTGCCGTACGGCTCGATGTACCAGGCGAGGGCGCCGAGCGCCGCGATGCCCCACACCATGCCGGTACGCCAGCGCGCGAGTGCAGTGAGCAGCAGCGCGGCGCCCGTCGGCGCGAGGAGCCAGGGCAGGAACGCCAGGAGCTGCGGGACGGGGGTGACCCCGTCCACGTCCGCGATCCGGCAGCCCACGACCGCGCTGACGCCGGCGAGGAGCAGGCCCGCGGTCCAGGCGGCCAGGGTGCGGCCCGGCCTGCGGTCCCGGTCGTCGTAGGGGAGGACCGGCGGTGGGCCGGGCGCTTGCGTCACATGCTCCAAGGCCCGGGCCCGCCTTCCGCTCGCTCCGGGCACCCTCCGGCGCCGGATGCCGGAATCCTCCCTCAAAGACGGGGAGGCGCGGGGAACGGTTGCCCGGTTTCAGGCCCGGGCGGCGTCGTGCGAACCGTCGCTGACCAGCGCCCAGATGACGAAGACGCCGATGGCGATCGCGATGACCGACCAGATGGGCTCGTAGGGCAGGAACATGAAGTACGCGATGATGTACAGCGAGGCGATGGCGACGCCGACGCCGCGCGCCCAGCCGGCGCCCTTGAGGACGCCGAAGCCGGTGACCGCGACGATGACGCCGATGACCAGGTGGATCCAGCCCCACGTGGTGAGGTTGAAGGCGTACGTGTAGGTGCCGATGCGGGCGTACACGTCGTCCTTGGCGATGCCCGCGATGCCGTTCAGGATGCCCAGGATGCCGCCGACCATCATCAGGACGCCGGCGAAGACCGTGCCGCCGGACGCCCAGCCGCTGCCCGCGCCGTCGCCCCGGGTGGGGTCGGGCCCGGCGGAGCGGTGCTTGTCCGACCAGACGCCATGGGCGGCGTCGGGTCCGGGGGGCGGTGTCGGGGTGGTGGGGGTCTCGCTCATTCAGTCCTCCTCGGTGTCACTGGAATGCTCACCCCGGAAGCGGCGGGCCGCATTTCGGGAGGAACCGGAGGAACCGGAGGGGCCGGAGGGCGCGGCGGTGTCCTGCGGCGCAGGCGCTCCGGCAGCCAGGCGCAGACGGCCACCGCGAGGGACGCGCCCGCGGTCCACCAGGAGGTGGTGCGCACCGACGAGCCGAGGGCGTCGTAGGCCGCGCCCGCCGCGGAGCGGTCCACGTCCGAGGGCAGGTTGTCGAGGGTGAGGGAGCGGCTCGTCGCGAGCGCGACGAGGAGAGCCCCCGCGGCCACTGCGACACCGAGCGCGGTCGCGGTCAGGGCGGGGCGCCGGCGCCGGGCGAGCGCGAGGCCCGCGGCGGCGCAGGCGACCGCGGCGAACGGGAGCCACAGGCCCGCCCGTTGGAGCAGGTGCAGCGACTGGCGCAGCCGGTCGAGGTCGCGCGAGCTGATCACGGTGATGGTGGTGTGCGTGACGGGGATGCGGTCGGCGAAGGGCACGCCGTCGTCGCTGAGCTGCTGCTTGACCTGCCCGGTGACGGGCGCGAGGTCGAGGGTGACCGGGCCGTCGGCGCCGTCGTCGATGGCCTGCTGCACGGCGTCGTGCGCGGCCCGGTTCGCCGTGTTCCACGGCTTCTGGAAGGCGTCGGTGCCGGTGAAGGACTCCACGGCGTCATGCACGAACGCGTCCACGGCCGACTGGATCGGCCCCGCGTCGAGCTGCGTCACGATGGCGTTCGTGACGGCGTCGGCGACCGCGTCCCGCACGGCCGGTTCCGCGGCGAGCGGAGCCATCGTCGCGACGTACCGGTCACTGTCCCCGACCTCGTACTTCGCCCAGACGGAGAGCGTGCCGAGCGGCACGAGCAGGCAGGCCAGGGCCGGCAGGACGACGGACAGGGCTCTTCGCATCACCCTCCCAGGCAACGGGCGGGCGGCAGGGGGCGCCAGCGGGGGCGGGGCAGATGGCGGCTTCTGCGGTGGAGGGCTCGACCGAACGGGTGCTGCCTGGTCGGTCAGTTCTCGTGGGTGTAGTAGCGGTAGAACATGACCGCGAACACACCGGCGGCGACCGTCAGGGCCATGATCGTGGACCGCAGGATCGTGGCGTCGGTCAGGCTGTAGAGATAGCCGAACGCGATACCGGCCCACGAGGCCCAGGCGACGGCGCGCAGTTCGCGCGGCAGCCGGAACGAGGCCCGGTGGAGCCCGAAGGTGACCACGGCGACGATGACGCCCGTGAGGATGCCGAAGAGGACGTTGCCCGTGGTGATCGGGCTCGGGCTCAGGCTCGGGACGGCGTCGCGGCGGATGCCCGAGGCCCAGAAGCCGTAGACGATGCCGAGCAGGAGAGAGAGCCACATCGAGAGCCTGGAGCCGACCGCCATGGAGCGCAGGCCGGAGGTTCCTGAGGCGGGTGCCGCGTGAGCCATGACGGCTCCTTTCTGCCTTTCCCCCCGCCTTCCATTGACCTCCGTCGCCTTCCGATCCGCAACATTGCGGCCGCGTCCCATGCCGCTCTGTGCCACTCTGTGCCGCTCTATGCCGCGGGGATACGGGCGAACCGCCCGGCGACGTGCAGATCGGCCTCGATGCGCGAGGCCGTGGCGAGCAGCGCGGGCAGGACCTCGTCCGTGACCCGGGCCAGGTCGCGGCGGCTGCTGTGCGTGGCCACGTTCACCGCGGCGACGACCTGCTCGGCGAGGTCGCGCACCGGTACGGCGACGGAGCGCAGCCCCTCCTCCAGCTCCCCGTCCACGAGCGCGTGACCCTGTCGCTGTACGTCGTCCAGGAGCGCGCCGAGCCGGTCGGCGCCGGTGACGGTGCGCGGGGTGAGGGGAGTCAGGTCGGCGCGGGCGAGGAACGCGGCCCGCGCGTCCGGGGCCAGACCCGCGAGCAGGACCCGGCCCATGGACGTGGCGAAGGCGGGGAAGCGGGTTCCGACCGAGATGTTCACGCTCATCACTCGGCTCGTCGCGACGCGCGCCGTGTACCGGATGTCGTCGCCGTCGAGCACGGTCAGGGACACCGAGTCGTGCAGCTCGGCCGAGAGCGCCCGCATGTGGGGCGTGGCGATCTCGGCCAGCGTCAGGTGGGACAGGGGCGGGAAGCCGAGGGCGAGGACGCGGGGCGTGAGGTGGAAGCCCCGGCCGCGCGAGGCCACGTATCCGAGGTGCTCCAGCGTGATCAGGGCGCGGCGCGCGGTGGCCCGCGCCAGGCCCGTCGCCGCGGCGATGTCGGTGAGGTTCAGCTCGGCCCGCCCGGGCCCGAAGACGGTCAGCACGGCGAGCCCGCGCGCCAACGACTCGACGAAGTCCCGCCCGAGCCGCTGCTTGGCCTCGGCGGCCCAGGCGGCGTCCGGTCCCTTTGCCTGCGCTCCCGTCGCCTGCGCTCCCGTCGGCGCGGGAGCGTCCGGTCCCGGACCCGGCGCAGGGCCGTCCGGCGCCGGTTCGCGCAGTGCCTCCTCCATCTCCGTGACAGCGGCCCGCAGCGGCCCCAGCATCGCCTCGCGCAGTGACGCGGCGGTGTGGCGGCTGGTGTGGCTGACGACGCTGACCACGCACGCGACGGCGCCCCCGGGACCCCATACGGGCACGGCGAGCGCGACGAGGCCGGGCTCGATGAGCTGGTCGTCGAGGGCCCAGCCGGCGGCCCCGGCGCGCGCCACGCGCTCCTCGAACCGCTCCTTCTCCGGCTCCTGGCGGGGCGGCACCGCGGGGAACCCGCGGTCCTCGGGATCCGCGGCCCGCCGGGCCCGCCACCGCGCCCACATGTCCTCGTCCCACGCGCCCGCGAACAGCGGTCCCGGCGCGGTGCGTTCGGCGGGCAGCAGGTCGCCGATGCGGAAGCTCAGCGACATGGCGCGACGCCGCGTCGCCTGGTGGACGAAGCGGATCCCGTCCCCGTCCGGGACCGCGAGGGACACCGACTCGTCCAGCTCGTCCGCGAGCCGCTCGGCGCGCGGCCCGAGCAGCGCGGGCACCCGCAGAGCGCCCAGGTAGGCGTTGCCCACGGCCATCAGCGGCGGCGCCAGCGTGGCGTCACGCCCGTCGAGGCGCAGGCAACCCATGTGCGCGAGGGTCGCGCAGATCCGGTCGACCGTGGACCGGGCGAGGCCGGTCGCCCGCGCGAGCTCGCTGAGGCTCAGCGTGCCGCCGGCGTCGGTGAGCCGCCGCAGCACGTCGATGCCGCGCATCAGCGGCGCGACGGCCTCCGCGGGCACCGCGACGCCGGGGTCGAGGGTGGGAACCGGTCCAGTGGACATGTGCGATGACTGCTCTCCGTGACGCATTCTCCGGCAACGGTAGAGGAATCCCTCCGCCGACCGGCTCCCCGCCCGAGCGCGAGCGCCCGTCGCGGGTGCGCTCAGCGGGCGAGGAGTTCCAGGATCCGGTCGAGCGCCGCGGGGGCGAGATGGCGGCGGAGGGACTCGACGACCTCTTCCGGGGTGCCCCGGCTGTCGATCTTGATTACGCCGTAATCACGCCGGGCCTTCGGCACGGTCGGCGGGGGCGCGCCGGTGTCGCCGGGGAGCGCCTGCTCCTCCTGGGGGAGGCGGGCGATGCGGCGGGCGTCCTCGACCGAGACGCGTCCGTCGGCCAGCGCCTCCTGGATGTCCCCGCGCAGCTTCATCAGGGACAGCCGCTGCGAGACGAAGCCCTGCGTCTTGCCGATGCGGGCGGCGACCTGGCGCTGCGAGTAGCCGTAGCTCTTGATGAGGCCCTGGATGGCCTGGGCCTGCTCCAGCTCGGTGAGGTCGTCGCGCTGGACGTTCTCGATCAGGGCGTCCTCGTCGGTGCGGGACGCGTCCTCGCGCACCAGTACGGGCACCTCGTCCAGGCCCGCCATCCGGGCCGCGGCGAGCCGCCGGTGGCCGTGCAGGACGATGTACGGGGCCCGGCCCACGGCCTCCTCGTGGTGCGGGTGCGCCGCGACGAACACGGCACGGGGGACCACCCCGAGCGCCTGGAGTACCCCGCGCTCGCGCACCGTCTCGGCGAGCCCGTCCAGGTCGCGCAGCTCGTGGCGCGGATTGTCGGGGTTCTCGGCGAGGTCGGCGAGCGCGACGGTGACGGGGTGCGCGGCGTCGCGGGCAACGGGCTCGGCGCGTCCCTCCGACGGCTGCGCTGCCGGGGCGGCCGCGCCGGAGGACAGCAGGGAGGACAGATCGGTACGGCGCCCCATCAGACGTTCACCTTCTTGGCGTTCTTGTCGCTCTTGGTGTTTCCGGCGCTCTTGGCCTTCGTGCCCTTGGCCGCCGCAGGCTGCGCGCTCTTCTTCGTACTCGTACGGGTGCTGCTCGCGGAGCGCTTGGCGGGGGCCGGGATCGCGGCGAGGCCCACCTCCAGGGCGAGGCGGAAGAAGTCCTCGCGGGCCTGGAGCGCGACGCGGTTCGCGCCGTACTGGGTGACGACGAGGCCGTCCGCGGAGGCGCGCGTGTGCAGCTTGTAGTGCCGTACGACCGTACGGGCCAGCGGCCAGTCCTGGGCCTCGACGAAGGCGCGCGTCTGCTCCAGGTCGGCCTTGCCGTCGCGCGGGTCCCAGTTGTTGATGACCACGCGGTAGGGCAGGCCGCGTGGCTTCACGACGCGCTCGATGGTGCGCTGCGTGGGCTGGAAGCCGAGCGGCTCGGGCTCGATCGGCACGATCACGTCGTGGGCGTTGGACAGGACGGCGCGCAGAGCGTCCGCGGCGGCACCCTTGCCGAGCGGGTCCTCGCCGGCGGACTCGGCGAGGTCGAGCCAGCCCGGGGTGTCGACGAACACGTGCTGGGCGGAGGGGATGCGGGAGAGCGCGGCGAGCCCGGCCAGGTCGTCGTGGGCCTGCACGAAGTCGAAGGGGAGGCCGCCGCCGACGCGCTCCGACCACCACACGGCGGAGCCCTGCGGGTCGATGGAGACGGCGACGACGGGCGGCTGGCCGCCCTCGGTCCCCGCGCCGAGCACGTCCGCGGTCACGGCGGCGAGGTTGACGGCGAGCGTGGACTTACCCACGCCGCCCTTCTGATTGAGGATCACGTGCACGTGGGCCATGCTCACCACACTCCCTGAGAGACCGGCGTAACGAGCGAATCTGATGAAACGCGCGAAACGGGTGATTCTGTACCTGGTCACTGTGGCAGTGCGGGCAGGGGCGTGCGGAGCGAACACGCCGTGGACGGCGGGTGGTTACGCCCAGACATCCACCTGCGCGTACCCCACGGCCCGCCCCTCGGCGTCCAGGAGCCGCCCCATCGGCTTCACGGCGCGCAGGGCGACGGCCCGGTCGGCGATGCGCAGGTGGGGGAGTTTTCCGGCGAGTCCGACCTCCAGGAGCTGTGCGTCGAGCAGGGACGCGACCCAGACCGTGGCGATCAGGTTCTGCGGCCCGCGGTCCCCACGCAGAGCCGGATCTCCGGGAGCTTCGCCAACTCCCGCGCCGTGGCGTCGAGATGCTCGGGCGGTACGGACCCGAAGAACGTGACGGAGACGGGGGAGCCGGACAGGGAACGGGCCAGGTCGCAGCGCAGGACCAGGCGGCCCGAGTCGAGGAGCCGGCCGAGGCGCCGGCTCACGGTGTTCACGCTGACGCCGAGGCGCGTGGCGAGTTCCCCGACGGGCAGGCGGCCGTCCTCGCCGAGCGCGGTCACCAGGGCGCGGTGGTCCGCCAGGTAGGGGGCGGCGCCGCCGGCGGAGCGGCGGGACGCGGCGAGGGCCTCCTGCTGGGTGCGGGTGAGGCTGCGCAGGCGCCAGATGCTGCCCTCGGTGTAGCTGCGGGTGATGAGGTGCGCGCGCGAGGACGTGACGCCGGGGACGGCGCCGAGCGTGTCGACGATGTACGCGGACAGGGCGCTGAAGTCGGGCGTCATGACGGTGACCAGCAGGTCGCGGCCGCCCGCCGTGTGCTCGAAGGTGACGACCTTCGGGTCCTCGGACAGGACGGCCGCGACGGCCGCGTCCTGGCCGGGCGCGCAGTCGACCTCGACCAGCGCCCCGCCGCCGACGTCGTACGCGTACGCGGTGACCCAGGCCAGCCCCGCCGAGCGCAGCCGTTCCCAGCGCCGGGCGACGGTGGCCGCGGAACCGGCCACGCCGACACGTTGGAGGTGTCATCGCATGGAGCGTCGCATGTCTTGCGTGGAACAATCGTTCGAAATATTGAGTGGTGCGGTGCATGCCCTGCGCACCGGCGCCGTCGGCAGCCGTGAGCTCGTGACCGCCGCGCTCGCCGACGCCGACGCGCTCGACCCGCTGTTCGGCGTCTTCGTCACCCGCTTCCCCGAGCAGGCGCTCGCCGCCGCACGGGCGGCGGACGCGCTGCCCGCCGGCGAGCGCGGACCCCTGCACGGCGTGCCCGTGGCCGTGAAGGACAACTTCGCCGCCGCCGAGGGCCCGGTCACCGCGCAGAGCCCGGCCCACGACCCCGGCCTGCGGCGCGGGCTCGACGCCCCGGCCGTGACACGCCTGCGCGCGGCCGGGGCGGTGGTCATCCCACGATGAGCCGCCTCGCGGACGGCGTCGACGACTGCCGGCGCGCGGTGCGCGACCTGCTGCGCAAGGGCGCCGACTGCGTCAAGGTCGCCGCGACCGGCGGCGTGTGGAGCCCCACCGACCAGCCCGACGACGACGGGTTCCTCGAGGACGAGATCCGCACGATCACCGAGATCGCGGCGGACCACCGCGGCAAGCGGGTCGCCGCGCACGCGCAGGGCCGCGGCGGCATCCTCAACGCCGTGCGCGGCGGCGTGGCCAGCGTCGAGCACGGCTACGAGATCGACGACGAGGCCATCGACCTGATGCTGGAGCGCGGCACGTTCCTCGTGCCGACGCTGACCACGGCGAACACCGACCCCGACCCGCCGAAGGCCGCGAACTGGGCGTACGCGAAGAAGAAGCACTGGCAGGCGGTCGCGCGCCGGCACATCCCGCACGCCGTCGAGCGCGGTGTGCGCGTCGCCATGGGCACGGACTGCGGCATCGCGGCGCACGGCACGAACCTGCGTGAGCTCGCCCATCTCGTCGAGTCCGGCATGACCCCGATGGGTGCGATCCTCGCGGGGACGTCCGAGGCGGCGGACCTGCTCGGCCTCGCCCACGAGATCGGCACGCTGGAGCCCGGCAAGCGCGCCGACCTCGTCATCGCGCGCGGCAACCCGCTCACCGACATCGCCTCCCTCGGCAAGCCCGAGAACGTCCTGCTAGTGGCGAAGGACGGCGTCCCTTACAAGGATCCGGACGGCCTCGCAGCCTGACCCTCACCTGTCACACGAATGGACGCGGCCCGCAGGCCGCGTCCATTCGTGCGCTGATATCCACGAAGGAGCACATCACCGCATCTGTGGGGGGCCTGATCGCCCGGCGCGGCAGCGCGTACGGGCCCCATCGAGTGGAGGACCACTCATGCCCCAGCTCGCCGACAGACCCACGCTCGCCGTGGACTTCACTTCGGGCCTCAGCGACGCCTGGTCAAAAGTCGCCCAGTTCGTGCCGAAGCTCGTGGGCTTCCTGGTGGTCCTGGCCATCGGCTGGTTCATCTCGAAGATGATCGCCCGCGTGCTCGACCGGGTCCTGCGCAAGGTCGGCTCGGAGAAACTCGCCGAGCGCTCCGGCGCCGCCCGCATGCTCGAGGGCTCCACGTACGACATGACGGCGATCGTCTGCAAGGTCGTGTACTACGCGCTGCTGCTGATCACCCTGCAGATCGCACTCGGCGTCTTCGGCCCGAACCCCGTCAGCAACATGATCAACGGCATCGTGGCCTGGCTGCCGCGCGCCATCGTCGCCATCGTCCTGGTCGTCATCGCCATGGCCATCGCCAACGTCGTGCGCGACATCGTCACCAACGCGCTGTCGTCGGTCTCGTACGGAAAGACGATCGGCACGATCGTCTGGGCGTGCATCGTCGCCCTCGGTGTGATCGCGGCGCTCGGCCAGGCGGGCATCGCCACGGCGATCACCCAGCCGATCCTGATCGCCGCGCTCGCCGCCGTCGTCGGCATCATCGTCGTGGGTGTGGGCGGCGGTCTCATCGGCCCGATGCGGCAGCGCTGGGAGCGCATGCTGAACACCGCCGAGCAGGAGACGGCCAAGGCCCGCGGCGGCATCTCCGCCTACCAGGCGGGCCGCGAGGACGCGCTCACGAACCAGCCCGTCCAGGAGCGCGAGCGCACCGACGACATGTAATCGGTCCTACGCGAGATCGTGCCGTCTCACCAGCCAGCTGATGGCGGTGAGGCGGCACACCGCGTAGTCGTGGCCCACGGGCTCGCGCCAGCCGTTCTCCGCGAGGGCGTCGAGGAAGCCGAGCGCGTAGTCCGAGAGGACCTCCCGGTCGGGGGCCTGCGGCAGCAGCGCGCCCCCGCCCGCCTCCAGCTTGTCCCGCAGTTCCGCGACATGCTGGTCGACGGCGGCCGTGAAGCCGGGCTCGAACGCGAACTCCGCGAAGCGCGGGGTGTACGAGGTGCTGATGCGGGCCAGGGGAGACATGCGCTCCACCGTAAACGGGGCATAGCGCCCCGGAACAGGTCTTTTGTCATGCCATTGGTCACAGGCGCCGGGCGCGCCCGGGGGTGATCAGAAGCCGGGCAGCGAAGCCTGTACGGCGGCGGAGCCGTCCGCGCCGTAACGGGCGCTGTTGGCCGCGCCGCCGACGAGACCGAGCACGAGGAACGCCCCGACCAGCATCTTCGCTCCCGCCCGCAGGAACAGGGGCCGCGTCGCGGACGGGCCCGCGATGGTGCCGACGACGGCGTCCGGTGCCGACTGGTCGCCGAAGAGCCGCTTCGGGTAGGCGGAGGTCAGCAGCAGCAGGTACGCGCCGAGCCGCATCCGGTAGCGCAGGACCGCGGCCGTCGCCTCGAACAGGGGCAGCGGCATCCGGCCGAGGAGCAGCACGACGAGCCACGACAGCACGGAGACGGCCCACCAGCCTGCGGTGGCGATCGCCCCGACGAGCGCCGCGGGGATCACCAGGAGCAGCCGGAGGAGCACGGCCAGCCGGTTGAGGTGCACGGACCGGAGTACGCGCACCCGCACCGGGTAGCCCATCGGCTCGCCGAGCTCGAAGGGCGGATAGCGGCCGGTGAGGAGCATCGCGGAGGCGGTCACGCGGGTGTCGTAGCCGAGGAACCCCGCGAGATACCGCTCGACCGGATCGGGCAGCCGCCCGATGAGCAGCGCCGCGAACCAGCCGGCGACCACCGTGAAGAACGCCGCCACCGACAGCAGGGCGAGCACGACGAGATGCGGCAGGAGCAGCAGGAGCCGCACCAGCACGAAGAGCCGGTTCTGCCGCCCCGGATGCGGGATGTCCAACTCGGGCAGGGCCTCGGCCCCCGGAATCAGCGGGACCGTGCCGTAGTGGGGTTCCATGCCGGTAACTCTGCCGAGGGAAAGGGGTACGGGCACCCCGGGTCGTCCGCCCGGGTGGACGGCGGTGGCCGGCACGCACTCCCCCAAGCTCTCGGCTTCGCTCGAGCCGGGGAGACCCCGATCGAGGGCTCTCCGGCGCCGTGCGATCGCCCGCACCCCACCGCCGGGCCGTCCTTGTTGCGGAAGGCAGGCGTTGACGAGGGGCCCCGTGGGGCACGGCACCGCCCGGCCCGCCGGGTGCGCCCCGGGCGGGCGGCTCAGTTCACCCTCCGGTCCCGGCCCTCCCAATACGGCGCCCGCAGCTTGTACTTCTGGAGTTTGCCGGTTGCTGTGCGGGCCAGTTCTTCGCGGAATTCCACCGACGTGGGGGCCTTGAAGCCGGCCAGGCGAGCCTTGCAGTGGCGGATCAGTTCGTCCTCCGTGACCGTCGCGTCGGGGGACCGGACGACCAGGGCCTTGATCGTCTCGCCCCACTTCTCGTCCGGGACGCCGATGACGGCGACCTCCGCGACGCCGGAGTGGCTGAAGAGAGCATCCTCCACCTCGATCGACGAGACGTTCTCGCCGCCCGTGATGATCACGTCCTTCTTGCGGTCGCTGATCGTCAGATAGCCGTCCTCGCCGACCGCACCGCCGTCGCCCGTGTGGAACCAGCCGCCCGCGAGGGCCTTCGCGCTCTCCTCGGGCTGCTCCCAGTAGCCCTCCAGGATCACGTTCGAGCGGGCGAGCACCTCGCCCTCCTCGTCGGTGCGCAGCGTCACGCCGAGCGCGGGCGCCCCGGCCCGTACGAGCTTCTCGGCGCGCTCGGAGGCGTCCAGCTCGTCCCACTCGGCGCGCCCGCGATTCACCGTGAGCAGCGGCGACGTCTCCGTGAGGCCGTAGATCTGGATGAACTCCCAGCCGAGTTCGGACTCGACGCGGGCCACCGTGCGCGTGGGCGGCGGCGCCCCGGCGACGATGATGCGGACCCGGTCGCGCCCCGGGATCGCGCCCTTCCAGGAGCGCGCCGCGTCCAGGACGGCGTTGACGACAGCGGGCGCGGCGCACATCACGGTCACGCCGTGCTCGTCGACGCGGCGCAGGATCTCGGCGCCGTCGACCTTGCGCAGCGCGATCTGGCGCACGCCGAGCGCGGACATGGCGAACGGCATGCCCCAGCCGTTGGCGTGGAACATCGGCAGCGTGTGCAGATAGACATCCCGGTCGGTGACGCCCGCGTGCAGGGCGAAGGTGACGGCGTTGACCCAGATGTTGCGGTGGGTGATCTGGACGCCCTTGGGCCGGGCGGTCGTGCCGCTCGTGTAGTTGATCGTGGCGGTGGCGTTCTCGTCGGGCGTCCAGTCGCTGGGGTCCGCGTCGAAGCGGTAGAGCTCGGAGTCGGCGGCCGCTCCGATGGTGAAGCGGTGCTTGGCGGGGACGTCGGCGAGGCGGTCGGTCAGTTCGGGGTCCACGAGGAGGACGTCCGCGCCCGAGTGCGAGACCACGTATTTCACCTCCTCCGCGGTGAGGCGGAAGTTGACCGGCACGAGGACGCGGCCGTAGCCGCTCACGCCGAAGAACGACGTCAGCAGCCGCGCGCTGTTCGGCGACACGACCGCGACGCGCGCGCCGAGCGGCACCCCGAGCGCGTCGAGCCCTGCGGCCTGGGCCCGTGCCAGCTCGGCCATCCGACGGTAGGTCAGGTCCTCCCAGGGTTCGGCCGGCTGGACCGGCTCGTCGACCACACCGATCCGGTCCCCGTAGACGGTGGCGGCACGTTCCAGAAAATCAAGGGCCCCGAACGGGACGAACATCCTGGCCTCCCGAGCACTGACGATGAACTACACAGCTGGTTCTGTCCGACCACAGCATGGGTGAACCGGGCCGCTCCCGGCATTACCTCCGGCGTAATCGACCACGGTCCGCCCGCCCGGCAGGCTGAAGGCATCCGGAACCCGGGCGGCGCACTCCTCCCGGGCTCCGGACCCTCATCCGACCTGGCTGGAGGCCGATTCGTATGTCCGTCATCTCCGTTCACGAAGCCGCAGTCGCCCGCTACTTCGAGGCATGGAACGCCGAGGGCGCCGACGCCCGCGCCGAGGCCGTCGCCGCCGCGTGGAGCGAGGACGGCAGCTACACCGACCCCCTGGCCGACGTGGCGGGGCACGAGGGCATCGCCGCCGTGATCGCGGCGGCCCGCGAACAGTTTCCCGGGTTCGCGTTCAGGCAGACCGGGACGGTCGACGGGCACCACGACATCGCCCGGTTCACCTGGGAGCTGGTGTCCGTCGCGGACGGCTCCGCGCCCGTCGCCGGTTCCGACGTGATCTCGCTGGCCAAGGACGGCCGGATCCGTACGGTGCAGGGGTTCCTGGACCGGATCCCGGCAGCGTGACGACTGACTCCAGGGCCTCTCGTCCGGATCACGCCGGGCTCGCGGGGCCTGATCCGGACGAAAGCCCTAGCGCAGCGTCACCGTGAAGCTCCGCCCGTACGCGTGGCGGGTGTCCACGTCCAGGCGGGTGCCGCCGGGGACGCGGGTCACCCGCACCTGCGGGTCCGCGGTGACCCTGCTCAGGGGGCGTCCGTGGAGCAGGACGCTCACGGTGTCGCGCTGTGTCGTCGGGTCCGCGACCGCGACGGTGGTCGGGTCGCCGTGGCGCCGCCCGCGACGGACGAGCACCGACGCCGGGCCCTCGACGCGCAGGCCCGCGGTCTCGTGCCGGCCGGGTGTGAAGGTGTTGGCGGCGGTCAGACCGAGGCCCTTGTGGGTGACGGCCTGGAGGCGCGGTGTGTTCGCGTGGACGGTCAGGGGCCCGTCGTGGCGGGCGTACGAGCGCAGGGCGGCCGCCGCCGCGTTGGGCACCAGCGCGTAGGCCAGGCAGGCGGGTTCGGCCCCCGCCGCATGGTCGACCGTCACGCCGAGGACCTCGCGGGTCACCGCCGTGTCCGGGTTCGAGGTGCGGACCACGCGGCGGCTGCGGGTGACCTCGTCGAGGGAGACCCGCACGCGCGGGGTGTCGAGGAAGACATAGCCGAGCGACGTGCCGCGGGTCGTGTTGGCGTAGCGCAGCCAGTGCAGGTCGCCGGTGCCCGGGCCGGACCACGGGCGGCCGTCACGCAGCGCTCCGGTGACCGTGGTCAGGTCGTCCGGGGCGGCCGTGCGGGAGTCGACGGTCGTCGTCACGGCCCGCCCGGCTGCGTCGCCGACATCGGCCGCGAGGACCACGATCTCGTCGTCGAACAGGAACCACGACTTCGTGGACGTCGCGTTGCGGTAGACCACGAAGTCGTCCGGCAGGATGCCCTTCTGCTTGTCCCGGTAGGGGACGTCGTCCGACTGCACCATGGCGGCCGCGCCGTACGCGCCGAGCACGGCGCCGCCCGAGTGCGGGCCGGTGCCGCACGGGAAGTAGACGTAACGGTTCTGCGACTCGGACGACGACGTGAAGTTCAGCGGGTGGCCAGGGTTGCCGTAGTACGGCTTCCCGTAGAGGTCGGGGACCGTGCGGCGCTCCTCGACCGGCGCGGTGACGCCGGACAGGGCGTACGGCGAGACCGCCGTGAAGTAGTCGACGCCGTACGCCTGCGTCTGGTCCTGGCCGGACAGATACAGGTAGTACGCGCCGTCGCCCTGGAACCACGGCATGAGGTTCTCGCCGCTCATGTACTCGTACTTGCTGATGCGGGACGAGCTGCGCGCGAGGGCGAAGGCGTAGCCCGGCCTGCGGTGCACGGTCCGGTCCATGGAGTTGAACGCGACCGTGCGCGACGCCGGGTTGAGGTCCTCGGCCGGGACGGACGCGTCGCCGGTGATGTCGGCGTAGCGCGTGATGCTCACCGGGGAGACGAACGAGGACGGGTCGAGGGCGGCGCGCGAGGTGGCCCGGATGTGTTTGACGTAGCTCTTCAGCGCGCCGGCGTCGGCGCCTGCGGTGTCGTCGGCGAGTGACGCGAGATCCACGACCGCCTCGACGACGATCGCGACGTCGGTGTAGCCGGTGTCCGGGCGGGACACCGCCCGGCCCTTGACGATCTCCATCATCCAGCCCTCGAAGATGAGCGGCGCGAAGCCGTTGCGCACCCAGCCCACGACGGTCGGCACCAGCTCCCCGCCGTGCGCGAAGCCCGTGCCGTCGAGGATCTTGAGGGTCTGCACGACCCGCGTGAGCAGACCCTTCCCGTACGACCCGGTGTAGGCGACGGAGGCGTGCTGGATGAACGAGCCGTCGGCGTAATACCCGTCCGTGACACCGTGGTTGAGGGCGTACGGGTCGATCGTCGCGAAGACCGTGAGCTGGTCGGTGAGGGCCTTGCGGATACGGGCCTCGCCGTCGGGGGCGCCGCCGCCGTCCGCGATGAGGAGGGCGCCCTGGAGGAGGCGGTTCGTGGTGATGTCGGCGAGGTTGGCGCCCGTGTGGAAGCGCGAGTCGAGGTTCACGTCGCCGTCGGTGCCGTTGCGCAGGTACGCGTCCATCGAGGCGACGTAGGTGCGCAGGAGGTCCGGACGGTAGGCCTTCACCGCGTCGGCGAGGAGGACGAGGGTCTTGCTGATGAACTGGGAGAGGCCGATCTCCCAGTAGAACCAGTTGCCGTAGTAGCCCTTGGACTGGTCGCCGTAGTAACGCTCGTGCAGCCACGCGAGACCGTCGATGACGCGGCGCTGCACCACCTCGTTGCCGTACAGGTCCGGGGCCGCGCCGGGGGCGCGCGTCGCGAGGGCGATCTCGTACAACTGCTTGTACGCCGTGTTGAGTCTGCCCTCGTCGGTGCCGAGCACGAGCCCGGCGAAGAGTTCACCGGGGCCCGCCGCGTCCATCGACTTCAGGTTCGCGCGGGCGGCCTTGTCGATCGCGGCACGCTTCGCGGCCGTCTCCGGCCGGGCGTTGGACTCGGCGCTCCCGGCGAAGACCTCGACGGTGTTGGCCAGGAGCCGCGCGCTGTCCGCGGCCGCGTCGGCTGCGCCGGCCCAACCGGTGGGGACCACCGTCATGAGACCGGCGGCTGACAGGGCGGACAGCAGGCGTCTGCGGGTGATCTCCATGGCTTCCTCCGCCGGTGAGTTGGCGTGCTGGCGCGCGGAGTCAAGCAGATGGGCCCGAGGGCGACAAGAGGTTCACGGGCCCGGAGGGAAAGCGCGTACTGTCCCTGTCTCGTACTGTCCCTGTCCCGTACGGGTCCTGTCCTGTACGGGACCTGTCCCGTACGAGCCCGGGCGCGGCGTCACACGGGAAGCCAGTCGGCGCCCTCGCCCGCCCCGTCCGGGACGACCTGGCCGAAGACGACGTCCGCGAAGTGGATGCCGAAGCCGAGGGTGCCCGGCTGCTGCAGTTCGCTGATCAGCCGGCGCCGGTGGCGCTCCGACTGGGCCGGGTCGCCCTCCGACACCGTGAACCACTCGGGGTGGCGCACCTGGAGCGGCGAGTGCAGCGCGTCCCCGAACGCGAGCAGGCGGCGGCCTCGCGAGGTGATGGTGAAGCCGGTGTGGCCCACGGTGTGGCCGGGCAGCGCCATTGCCCGCACGCCCGGGAAGATCTCCTCACCAGGGACGACAAGCCGCAGCCGCCGCTCCAGCGCGGCCGGCGCCCCGGCGGTCAGCCCCGCCACCTGTTGCCGGTTCTCCCACTCGCTCTTCGGCACCGCGAACGCGGCAGCGGTGAAGACCGGCGGATCCGTGCACGCCCAGCCGATGTGGTCCGGGTGCAGATGGGTGAAGGCCACGACCTCTATCTCGTCGGGCCGCGCCCCGAGCCGCGCCAGATTGTCGAGCAGCGAACCGCCGTGCACCGCGCCGATGTAAGGGTGCTCGGGGTCCTCCGGCACGGAGTGCGGACCGAACCCCGCGTCGATGAGCAGTGCCCGCTCCTGGAACTGGACAAGCAGCCCGCCGGTGTTGGCGACGAGACGGGCGGTGTCGTTGAGATAGGCGCCACCGTCCCCCGCCCGAGGCGGCTCAGGCGGCTTGAACAGCATGGCGCCATCAGGCACGTAACTGACCTTCAGCTCACCCACCTGCAGAGAACACACGGCCGAAGGCCGCCGCAATCGCCGGTCGTTCACGGTAGGTCTCCTAGGTGATGTTCAGAAGGGGCGCCCGTCAGGGGCACGGGCTCGGCCCGCGGACATACGACGGCGGCAGTGCCCCTGAAAGGGGTGCGGGGCTGTATCGATTTGCGGCTCTGCCGCGTGGGCGCGACAAGCCACTGCGTGCCCGCAGGGAGTCAGGCACGGGAGCCCCGGATCAGGGGTGCGGGGCTGTATCGATTTGCGGCTCCGCCGCGTGGGCGCGACAAGCCACTGCGTGCCCGCAGGGAATCAGGCACGGGAGCCCCGGATCAGGGGTGCGGGGCTGTATCGATTTGCGGCTCTGCCGCGTGGGCGCGACAAGCCACTGCGCGCCCGCAGGGAATCAGGCACGGGAGCTCCCCGGATCAGGGGCGCGGGGAACTGCGCAAACGGCGCACACGCTCCCCGCGACCACATTCCCGCCCCTGCGAAACGGCTAGGCGCGCCTGCGCAGCACAGCCGCCGCGAGGCTCCCGCCCACCAGGGCGATGACACCCGCGGTGACCATTCCGGCGTGCAACCCCCCGAGCGTGGCGCCCGCATCAGAACCGGCCCCGCCCGAGAGGGCATTCGTGCGGGCAGCGGCAATCGCGCTGAGCCCGGCCACGCCGATCGCGGCGACGTACTGCGGGAGTTGCGACAGGCCGCCGACAACGCCCTGGTCCTCCTCGCTGACGCCCGTGGTCATGACGGTGATGAAGGAGACGACGCTGAAGACGTGGCCGAGGCCCATGACCGAGGACGTGATGACGAGCGGCGCGATGCCGCCGCTCTGCGGCAGGGTGAACATGGCGACAGTGCCGGCGCCCTGGATCAGCAGACCGGCCGCCAGGACCCGCTCGCCGCCGAACCTGCCGAGCAGCTTCGAGACGTACATGCCGCCGAGCATCGCGGCCGCGCCCTCACCCAGGTAGCTCAGACCGGCCTGGAGCGGGGTGAAGCCGAGGACGTCCTGCATGTAGAGGCTGAGCAGCACGGTCGTGCCGGCGCACATGCCGAACGTGACGACACCGAACAGGCCGGACCACTTGATGGTGGGGCGGCCCAGGACGCCGAGCGGGATCAGCGGCTCGGGGTGGCGCCGCTCGACCACGAGGAACGCGCCGAGCAGGACGAGGCCGCCGACGACGGAGCCGAGCGAGTCGGCCCGGACCCAGCCCTTGTCGCCGCCGTTGGAGATGCCGAAGACGAGACCGAACAGGCCGAGCGTGGCGAGGACCGCGCCGGGGATGTCCATGCGCTTGGCGGCGGCGGACTCCCGCATCACGGGCAGCGCGAGCGCGCCGGCCAGGGCGACGGCGCCCATGACGCACAGCACGACCATCGTCCAACGCCAGCTGAAGCCGCTGGTGATGACGCCGCCGCCGAGCGCGCCGAGCACGAAGCCGAGCGACATGACGGCGCCGTTGAGGCCCAGGGCGCGGGCGCGCTGCGGGCCCTCGGGGAAGTAGCCCGTCATCAGGGCGATGGCGGCGGGGGCGATCATCGCGGCGGCCGTGCCCTGGCCGGCGCGGGTGGCGATCAGGACACCGGGGCTGTCGGCGAGGGCCGCGCCCAGCGAGAACAGGGTGAACAGGGCGACGCCGAAGGTGAACAGCTTCTTGCGGCCCACCAGGTCGGCGACGCGGGCGAACAGCGGCAGCAGGCTCGCGGAGGGCAGCAGGCTCGCGGTGGCGACCCACTGGAGCGTGCCGGGCGAGGAGAAGCCGAGGCTGCCGCCGATGTCGGGCAGCGCCACGGTGACGATGGAGAAGTCCAGGCCGCACATGAACGTCGCGCAGCACAGCGTGATCAGGACCAGCAGCCCCCGCGTGCTGAACGAGCCGTCGGCGGGGCCGACATCGGCGACCGGCGGTGGCGGGGCGAGGACGTCGGTCTCGGCCGGCGGAGAGGACTCGGTGACAGCCATCAGGGGGTCCTTTCGTAAGCGATCGGGCCTGACCAGCATCGAATCGGAGCCCCTGCGCAACAAGAACGATCTGTGCAACGATCGATTCGCCGGGCTCATAGTTCGAGGTGAGCGGGTTGGTGAGCAGGTTGGTGAGGGGCACGGGGACGGGGACGGGGAGGACATGGAACGCCAGGAGATCGAGATCTTTCTGACGCTGGCGGAGGAACTGCACTTCGGCCGGACCGCCGAACGTGTGGGTGTCTCACAGAGCCGTGTCAGCCAGACCATCGCCCGGATCGAGCGCCGCATCGGCGCGAAGCTGTTCGAGCGCAGCAGCCGGCGCGTGACGATGACGGCCATCGGGGAGCAGCTGAGGGACGGCATCGGCCCGGCCCAGCGCCGTATCGAGGAGGAGATCGCCAAGGCCACAGCGGCCGGCCGGGGGATCACCGGCACGCTGCGGATCGGCTTCTCGGGGGCGTTCACCGGCCATCTGCTGCACAGCGTCGCCGCGGTCTTCGCGCGCCGTCATCCGGGCGTGGACGTGCAGATACGCCAGGTGCAGATATCCGACCCGTACGGGCCGCTGCGCGCCGGGGACATCGACCTCCAGGTCACCGAACTCCCGCTCTCGGAGGCCGACTTGACGGCAGGGCCGGTGCTGCTGTCACAGCCGCGGGTGCTGCTCATGCCGTCCACGCATCCGTTCGCGCGGCGCGAGTCGCTGAGCGTGGAGGATCTGGCGGAGTCGACGCTGCTGACGGTGACGAGGCCGGTGCCGGCCCACTGGCTGGACCATCACTTCCCGCGGCAGACACCGTCGGGGCGGCCCATTCCGCACGGCCAGGCGATCACGCACTGGGAGGACGCGCTGTCGCTGGTCCTCGCGGGCAAGGGGGTGACGCCGGTCGCTGCGGCGGGCGTGCGGTACTACGCACGCCCCGGCCTGGTGTTCCGGCCGTTCAGTGATGCCCCCCGCATCGAGTACGCGTTCATCTGGCCCACCGACCACGAGACGGGCCGGCTGCGGGCGTTCGTGGGTGTCGCGCTGGAGCATGTGCGCTCGCTGGGCGGGCCCACCAGGGCGCTGGAGACCCTCTGGGAGTCCGAGGGCGGCGCCTGAGGAGTCGTTTACGTCGGTACGCGCGAAGGCCCGGCCCGGGGGTCAGAACCCCGGGCCGGGCCTCGGTCGTTGCGGCGCTGCTCAGCTGATGCAGAGAAGGCCGAGCACGCAGATGGGCTCGGGTGACGCCGTGGAGGGGGCGGGCGCGGGCGTCGTCGCCTGGTCCCCGCCGGACGACCCCGAACCCGTACCCGAGCCGGAACCCGTACTCGTACCGCTGCCGGACTGGTCGGCCGGTGCGGGCGAGGAGGTCTGCGGGGCAGGGGCGGCGGGGGCGGCGGTGTGTGCGGCGGCGGCCGGCGCGGAGGTGGTGTGCGGCGCGGCGCTCCGGGCCGGGGCGGCGTGGCGCGGGGCTCCGGTCGGCGCGGCGGTCGCGGCCGGCGTAGGCGCGTTGGCGGGGCGGGCGTGGCGCGGGCCGGTGGCCTTGTGCGCGCGGTCGCTGCCGCTCCGCGAGGCGCGGTCGTCCGGCGTGTCCGTCGAGGAGTCCGTGTTGGCCAGGGCCGGCGAGGTGGTCACCGGGTCCGGGGCCGCGGAGGCGTGGGTGCGGTCGGGGGAGGCGTCGTTCGGCAGCGCGGCGATGGTGAGCCCGCCACCGACGATGGCGACGGCGGTCGCGGCGACGGCGCGGCGCTTGTTCTTCTTCCACTGAGCCAGCTTCCGCCGCCGTGCGGCGCGGCCACCCTGCGAAGCGGCCACGGGCGCGGAGACATCGACGGCAGCGGCGGCGGCCTCACCCCCCGTGTCGTCCAGGTCGAAGGCCTTGGCGGCGGAGAAGGCGTCGAAGTCGTCGAACGAGTCGGCGGCACCGGCAGGGCCGCCCCTGTGGCCGAGGTCATCGGCGGGCGATCCCCCGAAGAACGACGAGGAGGCCGAGGAAGCCGAATGCGACGAGACCGACGAATGCGACGAGAACGACGTCGTCGCGGGCGGGGCTATGTCGGGGGCGTACGCGCCGCAACCCGGGCACACCAGCGCTCCGTTGAGGGTCCGACGGCACGAGGAGCAGTAGTCCATCTTCGATCTTTCTGTGGCTGACTGCGCCGCCGGGACGCCGGGCATTTGGTCACGTTCGCACGCGAGATCGAGCGGCCAGCAACGCTATCGACGCTTTCCGAAGGCGATGCGGGCACGATGTGATGCTCTTGCGAAGATGTGTGACGCCTGTGATTCCTGTGACGGAAGAGACCCGGACCGCACCGGCATCCCGGGGGCAGTACTCCGGCGATCAGCACCTGCCACCGCCGGCGCCGGGCGAGCCGGGCGAGCAGGATCAGTCCGGCCGCGTAGAAGGCGATGCCTGCTGTCGTCAGCGCCTCACCTGGATGCTGTCCGCCGGAGCCCAGCGCGTAGCCGGACATGGCCACGGTCGCGGCAGCGGAGGCTGCCAGGCAGCGGAGCGGCGTCGGGCGCGGGATCAGGCAATCCGCCGCCCCATCCTCGCCGACCGCCGGTTGTGTTCCTTCGTGTCCCACCATTCCTCCAGATGGGCACGGACGAGGTGCACGAGCTGCCGCAGCCGGTCGGGCGGGGGCGCGGGCGAAGTGAGCACATCCGCCCAGGACTTGTCCTCCCAGGGCAGGGCGACCACCCAGCGCTCATCCGGGTGCCCTGGGCAGCCCACAGTCAGCCAGTACGTCAACGTCGCGCTGCGGTCCGCATGGTGTTCGACCGACATCTCGACGACGTCGAACCGGCACCCGTCAGCGGTGACGTACGAGCGACTCAGCAACTGCGCGGCCGGAGACCGTTCCACCACAGCGCCCCCCTTCTTCCTTCCTGACCCTGTGCCCGATCCAGTTTGTATCCAGCTGTATTCAGCTGTATTCAGCAGCGGGAAAGGGAGGCGCGTGCGGGCCCCCGTCGCATGAGCCCATGGCACCCGAACAGCTCAACCGGCGTGGCCGGTCCCGCGCCCGGCGCGGAAGGTCGAAGCAGGTCGGCTGAGCATCCGCCGGTCAGTGACCGGACCGGAAGGGATCACCATGCGGCGCTACCCGCCCATCGCGGACCACGGAATGGTCGGAGACCTCCAGACCACGGCCCTCATCTCCTCCGACGGCGTGGTCGACTGGTTCTGCGCGCCCCGATTCGACTCGCCCAGCCTCTTCGCATGTCTCCTCGACCACGACCGCGGCGGTCACTTCGCGATCACCGTGGAGGGTCCGGACGTGACCACGCGCCAGCTGTACCTGGCCGACACCGCCGTCCTCATCACCCGTTTCCTCACCCCGCACGGAGTCGGCGAAGTCGTCGACTTCATGCCGCTGGATCACCCCGAGACCGCCACCGACCGACACCGGCTGGTCAGGGTGATGCGGGTGACCCGCGGCCGGATCCGCTTCGCGCTGACCTGCAGCCCTCGCTTCGACTACGCCCGTGCGGTCCACCGGCTGACCCTGGACCAGGGCACCGCGCACTTCGCAGGCCCCGGCACCGACGCCCACCTCCAGACCCTGGGACCGGTGGAGCTGGAGCGGGACGGTGAGGCCGTCCGGGCCGTCGTCGAGCTGGAGCCGGAGCAAATGGCGGCCGCCGTGCTGACGGTGTGCGCGACGGGCGGCGAGGCACCCCCGCCCCCGGCCCGCGAGAGCGTGAAAGAGGAGTTCGACGCGACCTGCGCGTTCTGGTACCGGTGGATCAGCCGCAGCCGATACCGGGGCCGCTGGCAGGAGACGGTCCACAGGTCGGCGATCACGCTCAAGCTGCTCACCTACGCCCCGACCGGCGCTCCGGTCGCCGCCGCGACGGCGGGCCTGCCCGAGCAGCTCGGCGGTGAACGGAACTGGGACTACCGCTACACCTGGATCCGCGACGCCTCCCTCTCCCTGCACGCCCTCTTCGGGCTGGGCTTCACCGAGGAGGCGCACGCCTTCCGGCGCTGGCTCGCCGGCCGGCTGCTCGAGGGTTCGGACCGCACGGTCACCGGTGAGCCGCTCCAGATCATGTACCGCGTCGACGGCGACCCGCACCTGGCCGAGGAGACCCTGGACCACCTGGAGGGCTATCGCGGCTCGGCGCCCGTCCGCATCGGCAACGGCGCCGCCTGCCAACTCCAGCTGGATATCTACGGCGAAGCGGTCTATGCCCTCACCCACACCGATGACCTCGCCCACGTCATGGGGTACGACGGCTGGCTCGGAGTCTCCGACGTACTCGACTGGCTGGCGCGGAACTGGGACCGCCCGGACGAGGGCATCTGGGAGACGCGCGGCGGCCGAAAGGACTTCACCTACAGCCGCCTGATGTGCTGGACGGCCTTCGACCGGGGCATTCGGGTCGCCCAGGCGCTGCCCCGGCCCGCCGACCTGACCGCGTGGACCGCCACCCGCGACACCATCCTCCGGCAGATCATGGACCGCGGCTGGAGCGAGAAGCGGGGGGCGTTCGTCCAGCACTACGGCAGCGGCGTCCTCGACGCCTCGCTCCTGCTGATGCCGGGGGTCGGCTTCGTCACACCACGGGATCCGCGCTGGCTCTCCACGCTCGACGCCATGGACACGGAGCTGGTCTCCGACAGCCTGGTCTACCGCTACGACCCCGCCGCTTCCCCCGACGGCCTGCGCGGCAGCGAAGGCACCTTCTCGCTGTGCAGCTTCCTCTACGTCGACGCCCTCGCCCGCGCCGGCCGCCTCGGCCAGGCCAGGTACGCCTTCGACAAGATGCTCACCTACGCCAACCACGTCGGCCTCTTCGCCGAGGAGATCGGCCCCACCGGAGAGCAACTGGGCAACTTCCCCCAGGCGTTCACCCACCTCGCCCTGATCACGGCTGCCCTGGCCCTGGACGAAGAACTCGACCGGGTCGGGCGATGACGCGCAGCTGGGTCGGGCACGGAGGGTGCAGGGCAGGTGCAGTTGCGACGCCCATAGGGGCGGCTAGAGTGAAATGGACTTTATGTGAGTAACTAGTCCAAGGGGATAGTTATGCTCGCAATGAACAGAAAACGGGCCATTCTGAGCTCGGCCTTCATCGCCGCATCCATCGGTCTTGCGCCCGTCGGCTGGACGCAGGCTTCCGCGGCCACACCGAGCGAGACCCACGTCGGTACAAGTGCAAGCGTCAAGGTTCCCAAGTCGGACCAGGACTACCGGCGCGGCTTCAAGGACGGCTTCAGGTCCGGTCTCCGCCAGGGGCAGCACAACTGCAGGCACGGGAACGGGCACAACAGCAACAAGCAGGACAACAGGCAGGACAACGGGAACGGAAACGGGCATGGGGGCGGCAAACAAGCCGCCGTCCATCACAACAACGCCCAGCAGGACTACCGGCGCGGCTTCAAGGACGGCTTCAAATCCGGGGTCCACCAGGGGCAGAGATCTTGCCACCGCTGAATCTCCCGTAGTGCCTCAGACCCGAGGCTCCGGCTGGTAGGTCAGGCTCACATCTACCGTCACCCTAGGCCCGCTCAGAGCTCGTAACAGGATCATGAGCGGGCCCAGCGCTTGAGATCCCGGAGCGGTTCGTCGCGACCGACGAAGCTACGACGGCGAACTCGACGCTCGACCGGACCTGCGACGCCGCTCACGGATGAGGTCCGTCAGCAGCCCTGTGCCGATCATCAGCACGCCGAGGACAGAGCTGGTGAACCAGCTCTTCGGCGAGCCCAGTGCTCTGCTCACCAGCCAGATCGCCACCGTGACCAGCACCCAGGCGAGCACCCAGTCCATGCCGGCAGCCATGAGTCTGCGCAGCCGTGATGAATCCGGGCCGCTGCCACCCGGTTTGCCGGAGCTGGATGTTCCAGGTCCTGTCAACCGCCTGGCCCGAGCTCGTTCCTCCATGACGACCGTCCCTTTCCGACCGGGCACCGGGCCAGTTGTGCGAGCCCGGACGCGAGTCGCACCGCACCAACCTGGTCACGGAGCGTGGACTTCGGGGAGCGTCTTCGAACTCGCAACAGGAACATGGACGTTGGGGCCGGTCGGGCGTGACCGGTGTGGTGATCCGGACGTTCGTGACGTGTGACGACTCGGCCGTGGATCCAGGACGACGGCTTGTGGGCGCTGATCGAACCGCTGCTTCCCCCCTGGCCAGAGAGGTCGCCAGGGCCGAGGCCAGTGGACGACCGCCTGTGTCTGCAGGGCATCCTGTACGTCCTGCACCAGGCACATCCCGTGGCAACTCCTGCCACTGGAGCTGGAGTTCGATTCCGGGCAGGCCTGCCGGCGGTGCCTGGAGCGATGGCGGCAGGCCGATGAGTTCGGCCGGCTGGGCCGGTCTACCAGGACGTACGCCATCGAGCCACCGACTGGAGACCCACCATGACCAATCCCGCACACCCCGGCCGCATGCTGTTCGTGAACATTCCCGTAGCGGACCTCGAGCGCAGCAAGGCGTTCTTCGCCAAGCTCGGGTTCAGCTTCAATCCGATGTTCACCGACGAGAGCGCCGCCTGCATGCTCGTCGGCGAGCACGCCTTCGTCATGCTGCTCAGCCGCGAGAAGTTCGCGGAGTTCGCGAAACTGCCGATGGCCGATCCCACCACGCACACGCTGGCGCTGTACTCCTTCAGCGTGTCATCCCGCGATGAGGTCGATACGGTCAGCGCCGCCGCGCTCGCGGCGGGCGGCTCCGAGGCGGATGGCGCCGAGGACTACGGCTTCATGTACTCACGCAGCTTCTTCGACCTCGATGGCCACGGCTGGCAGGTCATGTGGATGGACCCGGCGGCGGCGGAGCAGGGCCCCGAGGCGTTCGCGGCCTCCACGCAGGTTGCCGATGCGCCGGCCTGACCCACCACCACCGCGTTCCGCACGTGCGCCGTCGTCGTGCGGTACGAGGAGCAGCGAGCCGCTTCGGCAAAATCATCGGGCAGGCAGTCGCGGTCGTAGGCCTTGTCCACGACCAGGACGTACCACTCGCCTACCAAGTCTGCTGGTGCCTCGTCCTCTGCATAGGGCTGCTCGGCGCCGATGACATGGTGCGATGCGGTCTCGGTGCCGCTGGCTCTCCCGGATTGTGGCGGCCGCCGACCGGAGGCAGGGTGGTCAGGAGACCGTCTGGGCGAGGCAGAGGGCACACGGCCTGTCACGGATGCGGGGGCTGACGCAAGATCATCTTTTTCGGGCAGGCTTACGGAGGTGTGGTACATGCCAGAGAAGAATCCAGAGCACCGGACCGCCCACGAGGGCTCCTTGCCGCCCGAAGTCAAGGTGCTGCAGGAAGTCACTCCACCCTTCTTCCCGGAAGGAGGTTCGGGAATGACCATCCTCGTCGACTGGCCTCCCGGTCACCCCGGGCTCCCGCCGCATCGCCACTCGGGCCCGTCGTTCGGCTACGTGATGGAGGGTGCGCTCCGGTTCGAGCTCGAGGGTGAGCCGGAGCGTGTGGTCGAGGCCGGTGGGACGTTCTGGGAGCCGGGCGGTGACGTGATCCACTACCAGGACGGCAACGCCCTGTCGGACGCACCGACCAAGTTCGTGGTGACCATGGTGTGCGCGCCGGGTCAGCCGATGCTCAGGTTGGTCGATGCGGAGGAGCTGAAGGAACGGGCGCACCTGCGCGCCCCGCGTCCCTCCCAAGGCTGACCCGCGAGATCGACAAGGCACGGAGCCCGGAACGCCGCCCTTGCCCGACAAGATCCCACCCGTCGTCGACATCGTCGGCCGACCACGACGCAGACCGGACATGCTCTTCGCCGACCGCGACTACGACCACGACAAGTACCGATGGTGCGGGCTCAACGTGCGAAGCACCACAAGGATCCGCCCGACAGGCGTCATGGTGCGGATGTGGTGCGCGACAGCTGAACAGGTCCGGACAACGAACAAGGCCCAGGTCGCTGACCTGGGCCTCAAATATGGAGCGGGTGACGAGAATCGAACTCGCACTCTCAGCTTGGGAAGCTGATGTTCTACCACTAAACTACACCCGCGTAAGACGCCGGTTGAGCCGGAGTCGTAACGTCGCACACTGTACCCCACCTCGGGCCCCCGGCGCTTTCGCCGTGGGGCCCGGATGCGTTGCGCGTGCTGGAAGTGACTGCGGGTGAAGGGAGTTGGGGCGTACGGTGGGGCCGGCTTCGAGGGTCCTTCCGTGTGCGGAGTGCCGCCTGGAGTGGCGTCCCTTTCATCCCGTAATGTGGCCCATCGTTGTCAGCCAGAAATGGCGTAGTGGCTCGTGGGGAAGGGACTCTGGGACTCGATGGAGCGCACATTCGTCCGTTGTGCCGAGGGGCACGTGTTCAGCACCGCTTCGTTCCCGATGCAGCAGGCCGACCGGCTCGGACCCGGCCGGCTGATCCGATGTCCGCGGTGTGCGCGGCTGAGGAACGCAGTTCCTGTGGAGTTCGAGAAGCGGTAGCCGGCGCATAGCCGGAAGCCAGGCGCGCGGGTGCGCCACAGTCGCGGTGCAATGGCCGGATTGTGGCGGGCCCGCGCGCTCTGCGTATCCTCGCTACGTGCTTCTCTCAGACAAGGACATCCGGGCCGAGATCGACGCCGGGCGGGTCCGCATCGATCCGTACGACGAATCCATGGTGCAGCCCTCGAGCATCGACGTGCGGCTCGACCGCTACTTCCGGGTGTTCGAGAACCACCGCTACCCGCACATCGACCCCGCGGTGGAGCAGGCCGACCTGACGCGGCTCGTGGAGCCGGAGGGCGACGAGCCCTTCATCCTCCACCCCGGCGAGTTCGTGCTCGCCTCCACGTACGAGGTCATCTCGCTGCCGGACGATCTCGCCTCGCGCCTCGAGGGCAAGAGCTCCCTCGGCCGGCTCGGGCTCGTCACGCACTCCACCGCCGGCTTCATCGACCCCGGGTTCTCCGGGCACGTCACGCTGGAGCTGTCGAACCTCGCGACGCTGCCGATCAAGCTGTGGCCGGGCATGAAGATCGGGCAGCTGTGCATGTTCCGGCTGAGCTCGCCGGCCGAGTTCCCCTACGGCAACGAGCGCTACGGGTCCCGCTACCAGGGCCAGCGCGGCCCCACGGCCTCCCGTTCCTTCCTCAATTTCCATCGAACGCAGGTGTGAGCAGCAGCATGAGTGACGTACGCGAGAACCTTACGTACGAGAAGTTCGGCACCGCCGTGCGCGAGCTGGCGCAGACGATCGCCGACGACGGGTACGAGCCGGACATCGTGCTGTCCATCGCGCGCGGCGGCGTCTTCGTGGCCGGCGGGCTCGCGTACGCCCTCGACTGCAAGAACATCCACCTCGTGAACGTCGAGTTCTACACGGGCGTGGGGACGACGCTCGAGATGCCGGTCATGCTGGCGCCCGTGCCCAACGCGATCGACTTCTCGGACAAGAAGGTGCTCATCACCGATGACGTCGCCGACACCGGGAAGACCCTGAAGCTGGTCCACGACTTCTGCCTCGACGCCGTGGCCGAGGTGCGCTCCGCCGTGATCTACGAGAAGTCGCACTCGCTCGTGAAGTGCGAGTACGTGTGGAAGCGCACGGACGACTGGATCAACTTCCCGTGGAGTGTCCTGCCTCCAGTACATAAGTCCGGCGAGGCGCCGAAGGAGAACAGGGAAGCGCTCTGACCTGCGCTTTGAGCCATCTCGGCGCGTGGATGAACGAGGGCCCCTCGAGAGAACATCGAGGGGCCCTCGGCTGTCCCGAGACACTTATGCCTTGGGAAGTACGTCAGAGCTGGAGCACTCCTGGTCGTTTCCCCCGGGCCGGATGATCGCTTGCAAGATGTCGGACTTGCGGGCGGCCCGAAGCCGTCGCGCGGGCGAGCGCGGCCACCGGCCGTGAGCCCGCCTGTCACCGCAACGGCTCATCATTGGTTGCGGCGTTCCACGCAGCCGGGTGTGGTCGGGTACATGCAGTCAGAGCCTCTTGCTTCGGACGGTGGTACCTCAGAACCGCCCGACCGGCCGCCGCTCGAGCGGTCGCACTGGGTGGCCTTCGCCGGGATCATGCTGATGCTGAGCGGTCTGTTCGACATCATCAATGGCTTCGTCGCCTTGCTGGACGACGGCTACTACTCCACGACCGTCGACCACGGTAACCGGCTTCTCATCTTCAACTACGACGTCTGGGGCTGGTTGTGGATCTTTGTGGGCATCGCACAGATCCTGGCGGGTCTGGGCGTGTTCATGGGGTCGAGATTCGCGCGGATCACCGGCATCGTGCTGGCCGGTGCCTGCATGGTCGGCCAGCTGATTTTCCTGTCCACGTTCCCTCTCTGGTCCCTGGCGACGATGGCCCTCTCCGTGCTCGTCATCTACGGGCTGCTCTCCGTGCCTCGCCACCTTCCGGGCGAGCGGGTCTGAATGCGGGTGCAGATCCCCACTCGCGTCGCCGGACACCCCCTAGGGCGTTGCCGAGCGGGGCTGGGTCGTCGGGATCCGTGAGGTGAAGAACATGGCGAGCAGCGAGGCGAGGGCGAGGACGGCGAGTGCGGCGCGGAGGCCGTCGAGCCGTGCTTCGTTGTTCGCGTCGAGTGCCGCCTGTGAGACCTCCGTGCTCGTGCCGGCTTCGTCGAGCGCGGTCTTGAGCTGAGCGTCCGAGAGGAAGGGCACGCCGCTCTGGAGCTCGACGGAGGTCTGGCTCTTGACGTCGGCCGGGACCGCCGGATTCTGCTCGATGCCGGTGACGAACGAGGCCGTGAGCGCGGCGATGAGGATCGACCCGGCGAGTGCTGTACCGAGCGAGGCGCCCAGGTTGGTGACGGCGTTCTGGACCCCGCCGACCTCCGCGCTCTGTGTTTCCGGCACCGCGGACACGGTGACCGACCCGAGCTGGGACGCCAGTGCGCCCATGCCGAGCCCGATCAGCAGGAGGGGGATGGTGACGATCTCCGCACCGGCTCCCGCGTCGAGTGCGGCCATCAGGGCCACCGCGCCCGCGAGCAGCGCGAGGATCCCGAGCCGCACCACCCGGCGCGGTGAGACATCCGGGAGGAAGCGCGGGATCAGGATCGCGGCCGCCAGCAGCGTCAGCGAGAGCGGCAGGATGCGGGCACCGGTCTTGAGTGCGGACAGGCCGAGGGCGACCGACAGATACAGCGGGACGACGAAGAACACGCCCATCTGCACGAGATACTGGAAGAAGAACATCGTCAGGCCGCCGGTGAGCTGCTTGTTCTGCAGCAGGGCCGGGTCGATGAGCGGCTCCTTGCGCTGCTTCACCAGGCGGGCCTCCCAGCGGAGGAAGAGCCAGATCAGCAGCAGACCGGCGAGCGCCAGCCACACGACCAGCGAGATCCCGAGCCAGGAAGGCGCGCCGGGTTTGGGCTGGAACCAGCCCCATTCGTCCGAGCGGAGCACTCCGTAGACGAAGATCCCGAGTCCGAGGGCGGAGAGCACGCAGCCGAGGAGATCGATGCGGGTGCGTTCGCCGACCGGCGCGTCGGCGATGCGGCGGGCGAGCACGAGGATCCCGAGCACCACCACGACCTCACCGGCGAACACCCAGCGCCAGGAGAAGTACGTCGTCGCGACGCCTCCGACGAGCGGCCCCACCGCGATCGCCACCGCACCGGCGGCCGCGACGAGACCATAGGCGGCGGGACGGCGTTCCGTGACGAAGTTGCCCGCCACGAGCGCCACGATCGCGGGCATGATGAGAGCGGCTCCGACCCCCTCGAGGAGCGCCCAACCGAGCAGCAGCACGGGGAGGTTGGGTGCGAGCGCCGTGGTCAGGGAGCCGCAGCCGTAGATGACGCAGCCGATCATGAACGCGCGTTTGCGGCCGATCAGCGCACCGACCTTGCCGCCCGGGATCATGAACATCGCCATCACGAGGGTGTACGCCGTGATGGCGCCCTGGATCCCCGTCACGGTCGTGCCCACGTCCTCGGCCACGGTGGCGATCGAGACGTTCATGACCGAGCTGTCGAGAGCCATCAGGAACTGACCTGCCGCGAGTGTCAGCAGGACGAGTCGCGCCGTCGTCGAACTCTCAGCCGTGCCTGCCGCAGGTGCCATGGGCGCATCGTGGCAGCTGTCCCGGAGGCCGGTGCTCCGACCCGCCACCGGCGTCACCCGTTGGCGGCGACGAGGTGGTGGCGAACGCGAGTGGGGCCCGGCACTGTGTGTGCCGGGCCCCACTCAGGTGTGCCAGGTCGCTAGAACGTGCCCAGCTTGATGATCGACAGGAGCGCGATCAGCTGGATCGCGGAGGCGGCCAGCGCCTTCGGCCACGGGAGGTCGTGCGACCTGCCGACCATGAGCGTCAGGAGGAAGCCCGCGAGCGCCCACGTCGCCCAGCCGATGATCTGCACGAACGGGGCGTCGCCGCCGAGGAACATCGCGAAGAGCAGGCGCGGGGCGTCCGTGATCGCGGTGATCAGCATGGCGAGGCCGACCGTGGGCTGCCACGCTCCGTCACCGCCGAGCTGGCGGGCCAGCGTGTGCGTGACCACGCCGAGCACGAAGAAGCTGAGGGTGATCGCCACGCCGGTCGTGAGGACGTACGGGACCGCCGCCGAGAGCGTGGCATTGATCACGTCCTCGCGGGCCGAGTCGAAGCCGAAGATCGCGAGCAGCCCGTAGAGGAACGTCACGATGAGGGCGGGGCCCCACATCGCGTAGTCCCGCATCTGGAGGTACGTCTGGCCGGGGCGCAGGACGACCCCGGACAGCAGCTGCTTCCAGTGCAGCCGCGGCCCGACGGGCGCGGCCGGGGCCGAGCCCGCCCGGTACGTGTCGCCCTGGCTGTACGGGTCCTCGCCCACGGAGAACGCCTGGGTGTGCCCCGGGTTGTTCGCCGCGTACGGGTCGTAGCCCTGGCCCTGCCGACCGTGCCCCTGCGGGCCGTTCGGGTCACCGAAGTACTCCGGCTCGCCGTGGCCTCCGGACTGGGGCCACTGCTGCTGCTGACCGTACGGCTGCTGCGGTTGCCGGCCGCCGTACTGGTGCTGCTGCGGTTGCCCGTTCGGGGGCGCGGGAGGGCGGCCGTACGGGGCCTGCCCCTGGGGGGCACCCTGTCCGTACGGTCGCGATTGCGAGGCGCGGTTGTCCCGGCCGCGTCCGATCCTGAATCCAGCCACGTCATCGAACGTACCTGGTCCCGGGGAGTGAGGTGCCGGGCCCGGTGGATCGGGCCCGGCTTTGCTGCCGAGCTGTGACATCCCCTAGGGGAGTTTTCAGGGTGTTCCCGGGGGCCGGGGTGGGTGGGGCGTCAGTCCGTGAAGTTGGCGCCCAGGCCCGGGGTGCCCGACGCGGAGATGCCGAGCGTGGACGTGTAGATGCCGGAGGACGCCGCGAGGGTGCCGTCCGCCTTGACCTTCACCGGGTAGACGGCGCCGTTGCCGCCGTTCTCGCCCAAGGCGCCGACGTACACCTCGTCGCGGCCGTCGCCGTTCAGGTCGTCGAGGTGGACGTCCCAGCCGAACTGGTCGTTCTTCTCATTGGAGTTGGGGACGAACGCGTTGTTCTGTTCCAGGAACAGGGCGCCCTTGGTGGTGATCCCGGAGCCGTCCGAGGCTCCGTACAGGACCGTTGCCGCTCCGGTGTCCGCGCCGCCCGTCAGGTCCTCGCCGGGGGAGCCGATGACCAGGTCGAGGTGGCCGTCCCCGTTGACGTCGCCGAGGTCGACGTCATTGCCGAAGTAGTCCTCCTTCTCGCTGTTGCCCGGGACACCCGATGTGTTCTGAGTGAAGGCCTGGTAGGAGTCGATGCCCGGCCCGCTCGGGGAGCCCTTCATGACGTATACGGCGCCGCTGTCCGACACCCCGCCACTGTTGGACCAGAAGTTGCCGATGACGATGTCGTCGTAGCCGTCGCTGTTCGTGTCGCCGAGGTCCGTGATGATGCCCTCGGGCAGTAGCTGGGACCGGGTCGTGCTCAGGCCTGAGGTCGTGCCCGGGATCCAGAGGTTGGCGTTGCGGTCGGTCTCGGTGGAGTAGCCGTTGACGATCAGGTCGTCGATGCCGTCGCCGTTGGCGTCGCCCGAGTGGAGGTTCCAGACGCCCGCGCCGTCACCGCTGTAGACGGGGGCGTTGAACTTGGAAATATCCGTGAGTCCGCCTCCACGGCTGACGGCACCACTGAATACGTCGATGGTGGCGGAATTGACGGAGCCGATGGCCAGATCCTGGCGGCCGTCCCCGTCGAAGTCACCGGCTTCGAGGATGCCGCCATAACCGTCGTGGGAGTCGGGCCGGGGGTCCTCGACCGTCGTGCCGCCGGTGAGACCCGAGGGGGACCCCCACAGAATGGCCGCGGTGCCGCCATTGGTGTCCGTGCCCACGTCCTCACCGGGTGCGCCGACCAACAGGTCGTCGTATCCGTCCAGGTCGAAGTCCCCGTAAGCCGAATCGGCGCCGAATTTGTCGCCGCTCTCGGCGCTGCCGGGCACACCCGCCGTGTTCTGGCTGATCGTCGCGTATGTCTTGGACACCGTCCCGCCGTAGACGACGGCGATCTGCCCGGCGTTCGCGTGGCCGCTCACGGAGGCATGCGAGGCGGAAACGGCCGTGTCTGCGATGCCGTCGCCGTTGAAGTCCGCGTCGGCGTCGGGCCGCTCCACCCCGGTGACCGCCGACGCGCTGCCCGCGGAGACGGCGAGAAGCCCTCCGGTCAGCGCGGTGGCAACCGCCGTCGCCGTGGCGAGGCGTATGCGGGCGGGGGAAGGGGCGGCGGTGCGCTTGTGCTTGGCCATTTCGTGTGGCTCCTGCGTCAACCGGGGGATGTGGGGGCATCCGCAGTCGGTAAGGGTGCGTTTCGCGTTCCGCGTTCTGCGGGCGTTTGCCGGGAGTTGTCCCGGGCGTGGCCCTGCGGTCGGCTAACAGGAGACGGTTGGCGGGGGTGGAGGGTTGTACGGGGTGGGTGCGATTTTGCGGGGTCAGGCGAGTGTGCCGAGTTCGCACCAGACGTATTTGCCGGCGGCGCTGGCGCCACCCGCGTTGACCTGGAACCAGCCCCAGTCGTCGGCGTACGTGTCGACGAGGTGCAGCCCGTAGCTGTCGGGGCCGGGATCGGCGGGGCCTTGAGTGTGCCGGATGGTTGCCCAGCAGCTCCGAGGCGAGGAGCTGCGCGTCGTCGAGGAGGGCGGGGAGGTGGTGGGTGGGGAGGATGCGGGTGAGAGTGTGCCGGGCGATTGCCACCGCTCGGGGATCGTGGGGGACGTAGAGGGTGTATTCCCAGGTGGAGTTGTTGCTGGCATTCCGCATGTTGGCTCCCGGTGGGGGTGCGGTGGCATTGCCGCGTGGCCAGGGCGGTGCCTTCCGCAGTTTCTAAGAGTGTGCGGGTCTGACCGGTCGGGAGGCGGCTCGGTCTATGGGGTTCGCCGAGACCCGGATCTCTGCCGTCGAGTCGGCGCGGGCCGGGGTGAGCGCGGAGCGCGCCCGCTACTTGGCGGGTCAGTACGCTTGCGACGACGCCGCGTTTGTGGATGCGCTCGCGGCCATGGCGGGGGAGAGTGGGCGGGGTTGGTGGGAGGAGTATCGCGGCCTTGTGCCCTTGGGGTACCTGGAGCTGGCCGAACTCGAGTACCACGCAGTGCACTTGAGGACGTTCCAGAGTGTCAGCATCCCGGGCCTCCTGCAGACGGAGGCGCAGGTGCGGGCGCTGTTCGCCGCGGCAGTACCGAAGTTGCCGGAGGAGGAACTCGACTTGAGGGTGCGGTTCCGGCTGTGGCGCCAGGAGTTCCTGACGGGGGAGCACGGGACTCGGTACGACGTGGTGATTCATGAAGCGGCACTGCGCATCCGGGCGGCCGACAGCAAGCTTGCCAGGGAACAGCTGCTGCATCTCCTGGACGGGTCGGAGCTGCCCCAAGTGACCGTACGGGTCGTACCGTTCGACGCCGACGGCTTCGCCGGTCTGTGTTACCCGATGCTGTACGCGCGCGGCCCGGTGCCCCAGCTCGACACGGTCCTGATGGACACCCCGCACGGCGGTGCTCTCGTGGACGCGGAGGCGCAGCTCAGCCGCTACCGAGGGCTCCTCAACAAAGTGGAGGGGGCCGCGCTGGGGGTCGTAGAGTCGAGGGAACTCATCCACCGCCTTGCGCACGACATGTGAGAGGTCCCCTCATGGCCCAGGAGATCGTGTGGCAGAAGTCCTCGTACTCCGGCGGTCAGGACGGGCCCGACTGCCTCGAACTCGCCACACACGAAGGCGCCGCCCTCTTGAGGGAGAGCGACGCCCCGGGTGACGTGCTCAGGACCCGGCCGGAGGCGCTGGCGGGGCTGATACGTCGGGTGCGGCAGATCAGCCGGTGAGGACACTTCCGAAGTCCCCGCCCGTGGCGGACAGGCCCACGGAGCCGGGGCCGTAGCTCACCACGCCGCTCGTACCGGCACCCGCCGATGTGCCGCGCAGGTACCAGAGCGCGCCCGCGCCGGCGTTCTCGTTCTGGGCGCCGATGAACAGGTCGGCGCGGTTGTCGGCGTTGACGTCGGTGAGTTGGACGGCCCAGCCGAAGCGGTCGACGTCCTCGTTCGCGCCCGGGATTCCGGCGGAGTCCTGATGGAAGTTCTGTACCCCGGACGTGGACAGGCCGGTCGGGGTACCCCTGAGGACGAAGACCTGGCCGGTGGTGGTGGCACTGCCGATGGACTCGTCCGAGGATCCGATCGCGACGTCGGCGAGTCCGTCGCCGGTGATGTCGCCCACGGAGACGGCGCTGCCGAACGCGTCCTCGTACTCGTCGGATCCGGGGATACCGGAAGTGCTCTGGTTGATGACCTGGTTCGGCTCCGCGGAGATGCCGTCGACGCCGCCGCGGAAGATGTTCACGCTTCCGCCGCCACTGGCCCAGCCGTTCAGGTCGTAGGGGCTTCCGAAGACGAAGTCGTCGTAGCCGTCGCCCGTGATGTCGCCGATGGCGAGGTGTTGCCGGTTGGTGCTGTCGCCGTCGTCCAGGGACGCGGCGAGCGTGAGGCCGTCGGGCCCGCTCTCGTAGACGAGGCTGGACCACATTCCGCCGACGGCCAGGTCCGAGGTGCCGTCGCCGTTCAGGTCGCCGGACGCGAGTTGGTAGACGCCGTGACCGTTCCCGTCCACGGTGGTGGCGAGGGAGAGCTTGCCGCCGTTGCCGCCCGCCTTCGTCATCCCGGCCTTGTAGATCCACACGGCGGTGCCGGTGCTGCCGATGGCCAGGTCGGTCCTGCCGTCGCCGCTGAAGTCGCCCGCCGCGAGCGACTGCCCGAAGTTGTCGTGCTTGGTGGGTGCGGGGTCCGGGACGGTCGTGCCGCCGGACAGGCCCGAGGCGCTGCCCCAGAGGAGGGTGACGGTGCCGCCGTCCGTGTCGTCTCCCACGTCCTCACCCGGAGTGCCCACTGCGAGGTCCGCGTAGCCGTCCCCGTTGAAGTCACCCGTGGCGGTGGCCGAGGCGAACACGTCGTTCTTCTCAGCGGATCCGGGGACACCGGAGGAGTTCTGGCTGATGACTTTCCGGTGGTCGGCGGTGATGCCGGAGACGGATCCGTACAGCGTGACGACGGTGCCGGCGCGGCCGGCGCCGCCGACCGAGGCGCCCGGGGCCGAGACGGCGAGGTCCCGGTACCCGTCCCCGTTGAAGTCCCCCTGAAGTCCGGAGGGCGCGGCGGAAGCGGGGGCGGACGGCAGGGTCAGCGGGGTGAGGCCCGCCGCGACGAGGGCCGCGAGGGCCGTGGTGGTGCGTAGGCGCATGGGAGTCCTTGGGGGGAGAGGAGAGAAGAGAGCCTCTGGTGTCACCGGTATCAAGGGGCCTGCACGGCCGACCAGTTGGTGTCGCTGGTGGTGGGCAGGCCCACCGTTCCCGCCATCACGCTGTACGAGCTGCCGAGGCTCACGCCGGTGGACGTGCCCTTGAACACCCAGATGCCGCCGGTGGAGCGCGTGGCACCGGGGGCGAGTTCGCCGGGTGTGCCTACCACGAGGTCCGCACGGCCGTCCTTGGTGAGGTCGGCGAAGCGTACGGTCGTGCCGAAGGCGTCCCCGTGCTCAGCCGTGCCGGGGACACCCGTCGAGTTCTGTGTGATGGCGTAGGAGCCCGCGCCGGTCGGTCCGTCGGGACCGCCGGGGACGATCACGACCTGGCCGGCCTGCCGGACCGACCCGAGTGTCTCGCCGGGCGCACCGACGGCGATGTCGCCGAAGCCGTCGTGGTTGATGTCGGCGACGCTCACGTCCGTTCCGAAGGTGTCGTCGGACTCGGAGGCGCCGGGCACGCCGGGCGTGGACTGGTTGATGAGGATCGGCTGTGCCGCGGGGTCGATGCCCTGCGCGCTTCCCGGCCAGATTGCGATCTGGCCGCCGTCGTGGCCGGTGCCCTCCTGCGGCGTTCCGTCGACGGTCATGTCACCGGGGTCGCCGAGGACGAGATCGCCGTACCCGTCACCGTTGACGTCTCCGACGGTGGCGTTGCTCGCGTCGGTGGACAGGGGCGGGGGGTTGGAGCTGGACACCCGGTTGATGTAGACGGCGCCCATTGGGTGGTCGCTCAGGGGGACCGAGACTTCGATCTGGTCGGAATAGTTGTCGGAGAGCCGGCCGGTCACGATCTTCTCGGTCGAGGGGCCCTGGATGCGTTCGGACCTGCTGTAGGCCTTGCCGGTACGGGTGATGGGGCCCTGCAGTGTCCACACCGAGCAGCCACCGGCGATGTGCATCCACGGGCGCGGTGCCGGCGATACGGGGACAGCGGCCAGGTCGACTCCGAACGCGCAGCCGGAAGGGTCTCCGGCGCCGTACGTGAGTGGCAGGACGGTGCCGGAGCCCAGCCCCTGCGCGCTGCCCCAGACGACGGTGACGGAGCCCTTGTTGAACGCGCCGTCGGTGTCCTCGTCCGGCGTGCCGACCACAAGGTCGGCGTAGCCGTCGAGGTCGAGGTCGGCGGAGGCCACGGATCCGCCGAAGTGGTCGGCGGTCTCGGGCGAACCGGGAATCCCGGTGCTCGCCTGGGTGATCAGCTTGCGCTTCGTGGCCGAGGGCCCTGAAGAGGTGCCGTACAGCACGACCACCGCGCCGGCCGCCTCGTGGCCGGATACGGTGGCCTGTGGCGCGGCGACCACGAGGTCGCGGTACCCGTCCCCGTTGAAGTCGTCGGCGTACTTGGCGGACGCCGCCGTCGCGGGGGTGGGCAGGGCGAAGGGGGTGAGGCCGGCGGCGAGGAGGGCGGCCGCCGCCGTGGCGACGCGTATGCGCATGGGGTGTGTCTCCAAGGGGGTGTCAGTTGGCGATGACCGAGCCGAGGCCTTCGTAGCCGCCGGTGAAGCCCAGCTTGTCCGCGCAGATGTAGAACGAGCCGGTGATGGACGTGCCGCGGGTGTTCCATGTGCAGCCGGTGGTGTTCTCGCCGGCGATGCCGACCGTGAGGTCCGCCTTGCCGTCGGCGTTGTGGTCGGACAGGCCCACCGCGTAACCGAAAGCGTCCCCGCCTTCGGCCGCGCCGGAGACTCCCGCGGTGTCCTCGTGGATGGCGAGGGATCCCGTACCGGAGGGGCCCTGGGCCGAGCCGAGCAGTACGGTCACGGCGCCTGCGTTGCCCTTGCCGTTGATCTCTTCGCCGGGTGTGCCCACGACGACGTCGCTGTAGCCGTCCTTGTTGGTGTCGGCGGCGGCGATCGAGTAGCCGAATTCGTCGCCGGACTCGCCAGTGCCGGGCACGCCCGTCGTGTCCTGGTTGATCAGGGTCGGGATCTGGCCCGGATCGATTCCGGACGGACCGCCATACCAGACGGAGATTTCACCACCGCGGTGACCGCCCGGCTTGTCCGTGTCCGGATCGTCGTAGTCGCCGAGGACGAGGTCGCCGTATCCGTCGCCGTTGGTGTCACCGATCGCTCCGACCGTGCCGTCGGCGTGGGTCAGTTCGGTGTGCGTGTACTGGTCGTTGTTCCAGTTGTCGAGATACACGCGGCCGCCCGGATCGTTGCTGTACCGGCCTGGGAGCATGACGCGCTCTGCGGAGGCATCGCCGTCCACGTTCCCGACGGCAGCGGTGTGGACGGTGCCGAGGAGGTGGTCGTGGTCCTTGCCTGCGGGGGTGCCTGTCCGGGTGAACGGGCCGTAGAAGTACTGAGCCGAGCAACGGGATCCGACGACGATGTCGGGGGCGCCGTTGCCGTCCGTGTCACCGGTGGCGAGGCCTTCGGCGAAGGTGCAGCCCTCGTCCGGGACGGTCTCCGGCTGGATGGTGGTGCCGGACCCGAGGCCGGATGCGCCACCCCAGACCACGGTGAGGCTGCCGCCGTCACGGTCGGTGCCGACGTCCTCGCTCGGGTCGCCGATGAGTAGGTCGGCGTATCCGTCACGGTCCAGGTCCGCCGTCGCGAGCGATTCACCGAATGCGTCGCCCATTTCGGGAGTGCCGGGAATCCCGGATGTGGCCTGCGTGATGACCTTGCGGCGGTCGGCGCTGATGCCGTTCGCGGAGCCGTAGAAGACGACCACCGCTCCGGCGACGTCCTTGCCCGAGACGGCTGCGCTGGGGTCGGCGACGGCGAGGTCCCGGTACCCGTCCCCATTGAAGTCCCCCTGAAGCCCGGAGGGCGCGGCGGACGCGGAGGTCAGCGGCAGGGTGAGCAGGCCCGTCGTGAGGGCCGTTGCCAAGAGGAGGGTGCGCTTGCGCAAAGGTGCTCCAGGGGGACTGAGTCGGGAATGGGCCCGCACCGAAGCGGTGCGGGCCCAACGAGCTGGCAGAAAGGGCTAGTTCGCCGCGTTTCCGCCGAGCTCCGGGTAGCCGTCCGTCGAGACTCCCACCGACGTCGCCGACAGGGAGCGGGCGCCCGTCGTGGTGATCTGCGTGCCGCTGGAGGGCAGGTAGATGAGCGCGCCGTTGTAGTCGTTCTCGCCCAGCGCGCCGACCGTCAGGTCGGACTTGCCGTCGCCGTTGACGTCGGTCAGCTTGACCTCGTTGCCGAACTGGTCGTCCTTCTCGTCCGTGCCGGGGACGCCGGTCGTGGACTGGGCGAAGAACTGGCCGCCGGTGGACGTGTCGATGCCGTTCGCCGAGCCGTAGAGGACCGTGACGGAGCCGGTGTTGACGACGCCGCCCAGGTTCTCGCCCGGAGCGCCGACGGCGAGGTCCTGGTAGCCGTCGCCGTTGATGTCGCCGAGCGTGAGCTCGCCGCCGAAGTCGTCGCCGCGCTCGGAGCCGCCGGGCACGTTGCCGGTGTCCTGCGAGATGGCGGTGGTGGTGGCGGGGCCGGTGGCCGAGCCGTAGGTGATGTTGACCTTGCCGCCGGTGACGGACTCGGGGACGGAGGGGGTGTCGTCCGTGGACGGGTCCCACTCCTGGCCGGTCACGATGTCGCCGAAGCCGTCGCCGTTCACATCGCCGATGCCGGTGATGACGCCGCGCTTCAGCTCCGTGGCGGACGAGCCGTCGAGGCCGGCCGCGGAACCGGGCACGTAGTAGTTCGTGTTCCAGCCGTAGTCGCTGGTGGTCTCGAAGCCGTCGACGACGAGGTCGGTCCTGCCGTCGTTGTTGACGTCGCCCGCGGTGAGGTTGAGCGGTCCCGTGCCGCCACCCGACATGATCGGCGGCTTGACGGTGTAGCGGCCGCCGGACGTGCCTGCGCTGTTGATGCCGCCCTTGTAGACGTAGATCGTGCTCGACGTGGAGCCGACCGCGAGGTCGTCCTTGCCGTCGCCGTCGAAGTCGCCGGCGGCGAGCGTCTTGCCCCACTGGTCGTGGGAGGAGACGGCCGGGTCCGCGATCGTCGTGCCGCCGGTGAGGCCCGACGCCGAGCCCCACGTGATCATGACGGTGCCGCCGTCGGTGTCGCCGTCCACGTCCTCGTAGCGGGCGGACACGGCCAGGTCGTCGTAGCCGTCGTCGTTGAAGTCGCCGTACGCGCTGACCCAGCCGAAGCCGTCGTTGGTCTCGGCGGTGCCGGGGACGCCCGTCGTGTTCTGGCTGACGGTCTTGCGGGTGGCGGCGTTCAGGCCGTTCGCGGAGCCGTACAGGGCGACGAACTGGCCGGCGCCCTTCTTGCCGCCGACCGTCGCCCAGCCGGCGGAGAACGCGACGTCCCCGATGTGGTCGCCGTTGAAGTCGGCCTCGTGGTGGTGGACGGAGTCGGCGGCGAGGGCCGAGCCCGTGGAGAGGGAGAGCAGCCCGCCCGTCAGCGCGACCGCGGCGGCCGAGGCGAGGGCGATACGTATGTGTTTGTGCATGCGGGATTCTCCTGCAGCATGCGGGGATGCCTGGCGGGCATCCGCAGTCAATGGGGTGCGTTCCGCCGGTGTTTGCCGGGAGTTGTCCCAGGCATTGCCGTGCGGTTGGCGAACAGGAGACTCGTAGTGGGGCCGGAGGGTTGTATGTGGTTCACAGTTATTTCCGGCCGCCCGGGATTTCGGTGTTCCCGGGGCCCGTTCAGCGCAGGACGGTCCCGAAGGCGCGCCCCGCTCCGCTCGTCGCCGTCCCGAAGTCCGCGCCGTTGAAGGACGTGGCGTACGACGTGGTGACGTACGGGACCGCGCCGCGCAGGACCCAGACGGCGCCCGCGTCGGCCGAGGTGCCGATGTCCTCGCCGTTCGCGCCGATCGCCAGGTCGGCCCGGCTGTTCTTGTTGATGTCCTTGAAGCGCAGGGACGAGCCGAAGTGGTCGCCCGCCTCCGGGACGCCGGGCACCCCGGCCGTGTCCTGGTGGTAGGCGCGGCCCGCGCCGAGCCCGCCGGTGCCGCCCTTGAGGACGGTGACGCTGCCCGTTCCCGTGACCGTGCCGACGCTCTCGCCGGGCGCGCCCACGGCGACGTCCGCGTACCCGTCGTGGTCGAGGTCACCGGCGCTCACGGCGGCGCCGAAGCGGTCCTCCGGCTCGTCGGCGCCGGGCACGCCCGCGGAGTCCTGCGTGTACGTCTTCGTGGCCCCGAAGGAGCCCTGCGCGCCGTAGCGCACGGTGACCGAGTTCGCGGCGGCGTTGCCGGTCACGAGGTCGGTGTAGCCGTCGCCGTTCACGTCGGCGGCCGCGGCCGCTTCCCGGGTGGCGCGCGGGTCGTCGCCCTCGGCGAGTACGCCCGAGTAGTAGCCGATGTCGCCGACGCCGCCCTTCATGTACACGGTGTACGGCTTGCCGTCGGCGCGCTCCCCGTAGAGGACGTACGTGTAGCCGTCCTTGGAGAGGAACGTGGCCGCCTCCATGCCTTCCAGGCGGACGTCCTCGGGCAGGAAGTCGACCTCGGGGGCGATGGCGCGGGTCGGGTCCGCGCTCTCGGCGTAGTACCACCAGCTGTCGGAGCTGATCACGGCGAGGTTGGCGGACCCGTCGCCGTCGATGTCGACGAAGGAGGCGGCCTCACCGAAGCGTTCGGTGCCGGTGGTGGGGGAGTTGAGGACCTTGGCGCCCCGGTCGAAGGCCCTGGGACCGCCCCAGACGATGGTGACGGAGCCCGTGGTGTTGCCGGTGACCCGCTCGCCGGGCGCGCCGACGATCAGGTCGGCGTAGCCGTCGTCGTTGACGTCGCCCGAGGTGACGTTCTCGCCGAACTCGTCCTCCGGCTCGGTGACGCCGGGCACCCCGACCGTGCTCTGGGTGACGGTCACGGCGTGGGACGGGCTCACGCCGCTCGCGGAGCCGAACGTGACCGTGACGGAGTTCGCGCCCGGGGTGCCGACGGCCAGGTCGCGGTAGCCGTCGCCGTTGAAGTCGTCCTTGAGCGTGGTGGCAGCGGAGGCGGTTCCGGCGAGCGGAAGGGTGAGTCCGGCCGCCGTGACGACGGCGGCACCTGCGGCGATGACGAGCTTGCGCATACGCACGAGAAGCACTCCCGGAAATGGGGGGAAGGGGTTCCGGGGGTGTGACTCGTGAGGTGAGGGGATGGTTGTGTCCAGGTGGCCGTGCGGTGAACGGCGGATACGGGGCGCGGCGGACGCCGGCGGCACGGAGTGCAGCGCACGCAGGCCCGGCCCGCCCGCTCTCAGAACTCCGCTGTGGAGAAGGTGACTTGAGGCTTTCCGGCCAGGAGTGCGCCGCCCTCGACTCCGGGGTACACGGCGATCGTGTCCGTGCTCTCGCCGCGGTACGTGCGGACCACGAGGTCGGCGCGGCCGTCTCCGTCGAAGTCGGTCGCCTCGAGGACCTGGGTGGTGCCGGCGGCCCGGGGGGTGACGGTCACGGCCGCCCTCCCGGTCGCGGGCAGGACCTTCGGGGCCTTCGACGCGCCGCCGGACACGACGAGTTCGGCCACGCCGTCCCCGTCGAAGTCACCCGCGGTGATGGCCGTTCCGGTGGCCTTGAGGGCGGCGGCGCCCGGCCGCGAGAGGGTGACGCCGGAGGTCGTGAGCAGCGCGGTGTCCGCGCCGGCGCCCTTGGTGAAACGGCCCACCGCGAGGCCGCGGCCGGACGGCAGCGCGGCGCCGGAGCGAGCCGGTCCCTGCGGGCCGCCCAGGACGATCCGGGACGGTGACGAGCCGCGGGAGGTACGGCGTACGAGGAGGTCGTCGTACCCGTCGCGGTCGACGTCGAAGGCGGGACCCACGGGTACGTTGCCGGGTGCGGTCAGCGGCTTGCCGGCCGCGCGCGGGGCGCCCTTGCGCGTGAAGGGGCCGCGCAGGAAGCTCAGCCGCCCGCCGCTCGCGTGGACCGTGAGGTCGACCGAGCCGTCCCCGTCGAAGTCGCCGCACACCGGCTGGTCCGGCCAGTCGTTGCCGAACCGCGCCTGGGCGGGGACGACGAGCTTCACGCCCTGGTGGGTGAGCCCGTCCGGGCCGCCGAACAGGATCTGCAGCGGCACCGGCGGCTGCCCCTGCCCGTCGAACGGCGGATCGGTCGACACGACCAGATCGGTGAAGCCGTCCTTGTCGAGGTCGCAGCTCGCCTCGGAGTCGAACGCGGCGGGCGTCTCGCCCTCGGTCGGCGCCGCGTACTTCGCGGGACGCAGCAACTGCCGCGCCCCGGGCACGAGTCCGTGCCCCTTCTTCCCGTACACGACCCCGATCCCGGCGTCGTCCCCGAGCCCGTCGTGCACGAGATCGTCCAGTACGAGGTCGGGGGCGCCGTCCCCGTTGAAGTCGTCCGGCACCTTGCTGCCGCGGCCGTGCGGGACGGGGAGCGCGGCGCCGGACCTGCCGGTCATGGCCACGGGGCGGTGCTTGGCGGCGGCGGGCTTGTCGTCGCCGCCGCAGCCGGTGACGGCGGCGACCATGAGCAGGGTGCACCCCGCCGCGGCCCCGCGTATCGCGGCGCTGCGGCCGCCCCGTTTGCCCACCATCGCCTCTGACCCCGCCCGCCTCATGCGCCACTTGACCCGTTCATGATGCCGCCGGGGTGGGGGAGGGGGTAGGGGCGGGGCCTGCCGGTTCGGTCACGGAGCGCGGCCCCTGTCCCGTAAACGCCCCTCCTGTGTCCTGTAAACGGCCCCGCGAACGCCGAAGGGGCCGACCGGGTCTCCCCGGTCGGCCCCTCCGCGTACGTCGGTACGGAACTACGGAACCGCTACTTCACCGGCTCCGGCTCCGGCGCGTCCTCGGTCTCCTCCGAACCCGCCGGGTCGATCGGCGTCTTCACGGAGTCGAGCAGGAGCTGGGCCACGTCGACGACCGTGACGGACTCCTTGGCCTGGCCGTCGTTCTTCTTGCCGTTGACGGAGTCGGTCAGCATGACGAGGCAGAACGGGCAGGCGGTGGAGACGATGTCGGGGTTCAGCGACAGCGCCTCGTCAACACGTTCGTTGTTGATGCGCTTGCCGATCCGCTCCTCCATCCACATCCGCGCGCCGCCGGCGCCGCAGCAGAAGCCGCGCTCCTTGTGGCGGTGCATCTCCTGCTGACGCAGGCCCGGGACGGCGTCCATGATCTGACGCGGGGGCGTGTAGACCTTGTTGTGACGGCCCAGGTAGCACGGGTCGTGGTAGGTGATCAGACCCTCGACCGGCGTGACCGGGACGAGCTTGCCCTCGTCGATGAGGTGCTGGAGCAGCTGGGTGTGGTGGATTACTTCGTAATCGCCGCCGAGCTGCGGGTACTCGTTGCCGATGGTGTTGAGGCAGTGCGGGCAGGTCGCGACGATCTTCTTCGCCGACTTGGGCTTCGCCGACTCGGCGACGACCTTGCCGTCGTCGTCGAGCTCCTCGCCGAACGCCATGTTCAGCGCCATGACGTTCTCCTGGCCGAGCTGCTGGAACAGCGGCTCGTTGCCCAGGCGACGCGCGGAGTCACCGGTGCACTTCTCGTCGCCGCCCATGATCGCGAACTTGACGCCCGCCATGTGCAGCAGCTCCGCGAAGGCCTTGGTGGTCTTCTTCGCCCGGTCCTCCAGCGAGCCGGCGCAGCCGACCCAGTAGAGGTACTCGACCTCGGTGAGGTCCTCGATGTCCTTGCCGACGACCGGGACCTCGAAGTCGAGCTCCTTGAGCCACTCAAGGCGCTGCTTCTTCGCCAGGCCCCAGGGGTTGCCCTTCTTCTCCAGGTTCTTGAGCATCGTGCCCGCCTCGGACGGGAACGCGGACTCGATCATCACCTGGTAGCGGCGCATGTCGACGATGTGGTCGATGTGCTCGATGTCGACCGGGCACTGCTCGACGCAGGCGCCGCAGGTGGTGCAGGACCACAGGACGTCCGGGTCGATGACGCCGTTCTCTTCGAGGGTGCCGATCAGCGGGCGCTCGGCCTCGGCCAGCGCGGCGGCCGGGACGTCCTTGAGCTGGTCCTCGGTCGCCTTCTCCTCGCCCTCCATCGACTTGCCGCCACCGGCGAGCAGATAGGGGGCCTTGGCGTGCGCGTGGTCGCGCAGCGACATGATCAGGAGCTTCGGCGAGAGCGGCTTGCCGGTGTTCCAGGCGGGGCACTGCGACTGGCAACGCCCGCACTCCGTGCAGGTGGAGAAGTCCAGCAGGCCCTTCCAGGAGAACTGCTCGACCTGGCTGACACCGAAGACGTCGTCCTCGCCCGGGTCCTCGAAGTCGATCTCCTTGCCGCCACTGGTCATCGGCTGCAGCGCGCCGAGGGCCGTACCGCCGTCCGCCTCACGCTTGAACCAGATGTTCGGGAACGCGAGGAAGCGGTGCCAGGCGACACCCATGTCGGTCTTCAGGGCGACCGTGATCATCCAGATGAAGGAGGTCGCGATCTTCAGCCCGGCGAAGAAGTACGTGAGGTTCTGCAGCGTGGAGACGTCCATGCCGCGGAACCAGGAGACGACCGGGTACGAGACGAAGAACGAGGCCTCGTAGCTGTCCACATGGTGCTGGGCGCCCTCCAGGGCGTGCAGCGTGAAGATGCAGATGCCGACGATGAGGATGACGGCCTCGACGAAGTACGCCTGACCGGTGTTGGACCCGGTGAAGCGGGACTTGCGGCCCGGCCGGTCCGGCCGGTTCAGCTGCCGGATGACGATCAGCGTCAGGATCCCGAGGGCCGTCATCGTGCCGAGGAACTCGACGAAGACGTTGTACGGGGCCCATTCACCGATGATCGGGAGCAGCCAGTCGGCCTGGAAGAGCTGGCCGATGGCGTTCACGATCGTCAGCAGCAGCGAGAAGAAGCCCACCGCCACGAACCAGTGCGCCACGCCGACGATGCCCCAGCGGTTCATCCGGGTGTGGCCGAGGAACTCCTTGGCCACCGTCACGGTGCGCTGTACGGGTTCGTCGGTGCGGGTGCCGGCGGGGACGTTCTGGCCGAGCCGCATGAAGCGGTAGATCTGCGCGATGGCTCGGACGAACAGTGCGACGCCGACCACGATCAGGACCAGCGACACGATGATCGCGGCGAGTTGCATTCGGGGGCTCCTCGGGCCTGCGAGGGTGGATATTCAGCGATTACTAAGCGGTAACTTATTTCAGTCCATGCTGAGACTACCCACTTGTGTGGCCGCACTGTAGCCAGCAGGGCGGTGATCTGCGTCGCTGAGGTCACCCTCGGTCGACAGCGAAAGCAAATCGTGTTATTCACCCCATATTGCGACATAAGCGACTAGCTTATGAAGGTCTCCGGCCGGGCGTGCCCCTCCGGTGTCACCCCGATACCGCAAACCGAGCTGACGGGACGTCCGCCGTGTCCTACGGGATCGCCGCCGCCGCGACCGCCCTGCTGGCGGCCTCCGCCCTCACCGCCCTGCTCCGTCTCGTCGCCCTGCGCACCGGATTCACCGTCCGGCGGGTGGGCCGCACGGGGCGGCGGACGCCGCGCCTGGGCGGCGCCGCCGTCGCCACGGTGACGGCCGTGGTCGCCACCGTCGGAGCCTGCACCGGACTCCTTCCGCTCGGCTCCGGCGCGCTGACGCTGCTGATCGCGGCCGGGGCCGTCGCCGTGCTCGGGTTCCTCGACGACGTGCGGCCGGTGGGGGCGCGGGCCCGCGTCGTCGTCGAGGCGGGGGCGGCGACCTTCGTCGTGCACACCTCTCAACTCGGCTTTCTGGTCGGCGCGCTGGCCGTCCTGTGGATCGTCTTCGTCACCAACGCCTGCCGGCTCTTCGACACCTCGGACGGGGCGCTCGGCACCGTCGCCGTCGTGACCGCGCTCGGCCTGAGCGCCTGCGCCACCACCCAGGGGCTCGGCCCGCTCGCCGCCACTCTCGGGGTGCTCGCGGCGGCGCTCACCGGCTTCCTCATGCACAACTGGTACCCCGCGCGGATGCACCTGGGGAGCTGCGGGTCCCTGTTCACGGGCTTCCTGCTGGCGTCCGCCGCGGTCCTGGTGAACGCGGGCCACGAGGCGCTGCCCGGCGCGGGCTCGCTGTTCGCCGTGACGGTCGTGGTGACGGCGGACGCGGCCCTCGTGGCGGTGTCGCGGCGGCGCGCGGGGCGGCCGCTCTTCCAGGGCGGCGCCGACCACATCGCGCACCGGCTCCGCCTGCTCGGCCTCACCCCGCGGGGCGTGGCGGTGGTGCTCGGCGTCGCGTCGCTCGCCGGTGCGGTGACCGGACTCCTGCTGCACGACGGGACACTGGATCCGCTGGCCGCGCTGTGGCCGCTCTGCGCGGCGGCCGGGTCGGTCGCCGGGCTGCTGCGGGTGCCGGTCTACGGGGTGCGGCGGCGGGCTCACCGGCCCGTACGGACCGCTGTTGTGGACGTCGCAGGTTCATGACGAAGGTCCCGACGCGGTAGCTGACCTGCGCGTATCTCCTGGCTGCCATAAGGGCCACATAAAAGTTGAGTCGGCTCGACTCAGCTCTGTTGACTGAAAAGCGGTCGTCATGCATCCTTGAGCCAGATCCACTCAAGTAGTCATGCTGGAGGAATTGAAATGGCACGTGCGGTCGGCATCGACCTGGGCACGACTAACTCCGTCGTCAGCGTTCTCGAAGGCGGCGAGCCCACCGTCATCACCAACGCCGAGGGCGCCAGGACCACGCCGTCCGTCGTCGCCTTCGCCAAGAACGGTGAGGTGCTCGTCGGAGAGGTCGCGAAGCGCCAGGCGGTCACCAACGTCGACAGGACGATCCGTTCGGTCAAGCGCCACATGGGCACTGACTGGAAGATCGAGATCGACGGCAAGAGCTTCAACCCGCAGCAGATGAGCGCCTTCATCCTGCAGAAGCTGAAGCGCGACGCCGAGGCGTACCTGGGCGAGAAGGTCGCGGACGCGGTCATCACCGTCCCGGCGTACTTCAACGACTCCGAGCGCCAGGCGACGAAGGAGGCCGGCGAGATCGCCGGTCTGAACGTCCTGCGCATTGTCAACGAGCCGACGGCCGCTGCCCTGGCCTACGGTCTCGACAAGGACGACCAGACCATTCTCGTCTTCGACCTCGGTGGCGGCACCTTCGACGTCTCGCTGCTCGAGATCGGCGACGGCGTCGTCGAGGTGAAGGCCACGAACGGCGACAACCACCTCGGTGGTGACGACTGGGACCAGCGCGTCGTCGACTACCTGGTCAAGCAGTTCAACAACGGCCACGGCGTGGACCTCTCCAAGGACAAGATGGCGCTCCAGCGCCTGCGCGAGGCCGCCGAGAAGGCCAAGATCGAGCTCTCGTCCTCGACCGAGACCACGATCAACCTGCCCTACATCACGGCGTCCGCCGAGGGCCCGCTGCACCTGGACGAGAAGCTCACGCGCGCCCAGTTCCAGCAGCTCACGTCCGACCTTCTGGAGCGCTGCAAGACGCCGTTCCACAACGTCATCAAGGACGCGGGCATCCAGCTCTCCGAGATCGACCACGTCGTTCTCGTCGGTGGCTCGACCCGTATGCCCGCCGTCGCGGAGCTCGTCAAGGAGCTGACCGGCGGTCAGGACGCCAACAAGGGCGTGAACCCGGACGAGGTCGTCGCCATCGGCGCCGCCCTGCAGGCCGGTGTCCTCAAGGGTGAGGTCAAGGACGTCCTGCTCCTCGACGTGACCCCGCTGTCCCTCGGCATCGAGACCAAGGGAGGGATCATGACGAAGCTCATCGAGCGCAACACCACGATCCCGACCAAGCGTTCCGAGATCTTCACGACGGCCGAGGACAACCAGCCGTCCGTGCAGATCCAGGTCTACCAGGGCGAGCGCGAGATCGCGGCGTACAACAAGAAGCTCGGGATGTTCGAGCTCACCGGTCTGCCGCCGGCCCCGCGTGGTGTCCCGCAGATCGAGGTCGCCTTCGACATCGACGCCAACGGCATCATGCACGTGACCGCGAAGGACCTGGGCACGGGCAAGGAGCAGAAGATGACCGTCACCGGCGGCTCCTCGCTGCCGAAGGACGAGGTCGACCGGATGCGCCAGGAGGCCGAGCAGTACGCGGACGAGGACCACCGTCGCCGCGAGGCCGCCGAGACCCGTAACCAGGGCGAGCAGCTCGTCTACCAGACGGAGAAGTTCCTCAAGGACAACGAGGACAAGGTCCCCGGCGAGGTCAAGACCGAGGTCGAGGAGTCCATCGCCGAGCTGAAGGAAAAGCTCAAGGGCGAGGACACCGCCGAGATCCGCACCGCCACCGAGAAGGTCGCCGCCGTCTCGCAGAAGCTGGGCCAGGCCATGTACGCCGACGCCCAGGGCGCGCAGGCCGCGGGCGGTCCCGAGGCCGGAGCCCCGGGCGACGAGCACAAGGCCGCTGATGACGACGTCGTCGACGCCGAGATCGTCGACGAGGACCGCAAGGACGGTGCCGCGTGACGGAGGAGACCCCGGGCTTCAGCGAGAGCGACGAGCCTGACGTCCCCTCCGGCGCCACCCCCGACGACGCCGAGCCGAAGGCCGCTCCCTCGCCCGACAAGGGCGAGGGGGCGGCCCCGGCCGGGGACGCAGCAGCAGGAGCCGCTTCGGCGGTTCAGAACGTAGGCCTGACGGCCCAGCTGGACCAGGTACGCATGGCGCTCGGCGAGCGCACCGCGGACCTCCAGCGGCTCCAGGCCGAGTACCAGAACTACCGTCGCCGGGTGGAGCGGGACCGGGTCACGGTCAAGGAGGTCGCGGTCGCGGGCCTTCTGACCGAGCTCCTTCCCGTACTCGACGACATCGGCCGTGCCCGCGAGCACGGCGAGCTGGTCGGCGGCTTCAAGTCGGTCGCCGAGTCGCTCGAGATGGTCGCCGCCAAGATGGGGCTCCAGCAGTTCGGCAAGGAGGGCGAACCCTTCGACCCGACGATCCACGAGGCCCTGATGCACTCGTACGCGCCGGACGTCACCGAGACGACCTGCGTCGCGATCCTGCAGCCGGGTTACCGGATCGGCGAGCGCACCATCCGCCCCGCGCGGGTGGCCGTGGCCGAGCCGCAGCCCGGGGCCCAGCCGGCCAAGGGCGAGTCCGCCAAGGACAACGGCGCGGCCGACGACGAGGAGAGCGGTGGCCCGGACGAGGGCTGACGTCAGTAAGCAGCGAGAGGAGGGACGTCGAGGATGAGCACGAAGGACTTCATCGAGAAGGACTACTACAAGGTCCTCGGCGTCCCCAAGGACGCCACCGACGCCGAGATCAAGAAGGCGTACCGCAAGCTCGCCCGTGAGAACCACCCCGATGCCAACAAGGGCAACGCCAAGGCGGAGGAGCGCTTCAAGGAGATCTCCGAGGCGAACGACGTCCTCGGTGACCCCAAGAAGCGCAAGGAGTACGACGAGGCGCGCACCCTGTTCGGCAACGGCGGATTCCGTCCGGGGCCGGGCGGGCCGGGCGGCGGCTCCTTCAACTTCGACCTGGGCGACCTCTTCGGAGGCGGCGCCCAGGGCGGTACGGCGGGGGGTGCCGGCGGGTTCGGCGGCGGACTCGGGGACGTCTTCGGCGGCCTGTTCAACCGGGGCGGCGCGGGCACCGGCGCGCGCACGCAGCCGCGCCGCGGTCAGGACATCGAGTCCGAGGTCACCCTCAGCTTCACCGAGGCGGTCGACGGGGCGACGGTGCCGCTGCGCATGTCGTCGCAGGCGCCCTGCAAGGCCTGTTCCGGCACCGGCGACAAGAACGGCACACCGCGCGTGTGCCCGACCTGCGTCGGCACGGGCCAGGTCTCGCGCGGTGGCGGCGGCGGTTTCTCGCTGACCGACCCGTGCGTGGACTGCAAGGGCCGCGGCCTGATCGCGGAGACCCCCTGCGAGGTCTGCAAGGGGTCGGGCCGTGCGAAGTCCTCCCGGACGATGCAGGTCCGCATCCCGGCCGGCGTCTCGGACAACCAGCGCATCCGGCTGCGCGGCAAGGGCGCACCGGGCGAGCGGGGCGGCCCCGCGGGCGACCTGTACGTGGTCGTGCACGTGGACTCCCACCCGGTCTTCGGCCGCAAGGGCGACAACCTCACGGTCACGGTCCCGGTCAGCTACCCGGAGGCCGCGCTCGGCGGCGAGGTCAAGGTCCCCACGCTCGGCGGGCCCCCGGTCACGCTCAAGCTGCCCCCGGGCACGCCGAACGGGCGGACGATGCGGGCCCGCGGCAAGGGCGCCGTCCGCAAGGACGGCACCCGTGGCGATCTGCTCGTCACGGTGGAGGTCGCGGTCCCCACGGATCTGACCGACACCGCGAAGGACGCCCTCGAGGCGTACCGAAAGGCGACTGCGGAGGACGATCCGCGGGCAGAACTGTTCCAGGCCGCGAAGGGAGCATGAGCGTATGGACGGCCGTCGACGACAGAGTTCCTTTGTTGGCAGGGCCTACGAGCTGACCGACGAGTCTCCGGTCTATGTCATCTCGGTGGCCGCCCAGCTCAGCGGGCTGCATCCGCAGACCCTGCGCCAGTACGACCGTCTCGGCCTGGTCTCCCCGGACCGCACGGCGGGCCGCGGCCGGCGCTACTCGGCCCGCGACATCGAACTGCTCCGCCAGGTGCAGCAGTTGTCGCAGGACGAGGGCATCAACCTCGCGGGCATCAAGCGCATCATCGAACTGGAGAACCAGGTCGCGGCGCTTCAGCAGCGGGTCGCGGAACTCTCGACGGCGGTCGAGGGAGCGGCGGCGGCGATGCAGCAGCGTGAGGCGGCCGTTCACGCCTCCTACCGGCGGGACCTGGTCCCGTACCAGGAGGTCCAGCAGACGAGCGCGCTGGTGGTGTGGCGGCCCAAGCGGCCGCCGGAGCAGTAGGCACAACGGATACGCGCATGCGTGAAGGGGCCTGGAGGCCGACAGTTGTCGGCCTCCAGGCCCCTTCGTGTGTCCCTCGGCGCCGCCCCGACGCCCGCCGCGTGCCCCACGGACTGGCCGGGTCGCGCCACGCGTCACCGCGCCGCCCGGCGCCGCCTTGTCCTGACAGTCGCCGACGACGGTGTCACCGATGTACGGGTCGAGGAGATTCACCGGCAGTGGCGTGAACAAGGTGCGTAGGAGGCGTGGGGGAACCGTGACTTTGCTCACCGAAGGGGCCGGGCGCGGTCGGGGCGGACGGCCGTGACGGTTGCGGCTACTGGGGTTACCTGGAGTACGGGCGGGTTCATCTCCGGAACGCATGGACCCGATTACGAGTCGTTACGGATTCACCTCTTGACGCTGTGTTTCCGGCGGAGTTGGCTTCCAGCCACCTCGGCCGCAACGACGCGGTCACTTCAGGGAGGTATGGAAAGTGAATCCGCGTACGAAGCGCGCCGCCGTTGTCGGCGTTGCGTCCGCCATGGCAGTGGCTCTCACCGGGTGCGGGAGCAGCTGGCTCGAGCCGGAGAGCGACTCCGCGGGCAAGGCGTCCGCCCGGCAGAACCAGGACCTGAAGATCGGCGTCCTCCTGCCGGAGAAAGAGACCGCCCGCTACGAGAAGTTCGACTATCCGCACATCAAGAAGGAGGTCGAGGGCCTCACCAGCGGCAAGGGCCGGGTCCTCTACGCCAACGCGGAACAGAACGCGAAGCGCCAGGAGAGACAGGTCGACCAGATGATCGCCGACCGGGTCGACGTACTCATCCTGGACGCGGTCGACTCCAAGTCCATCGCGGGATCGGTCAAGAAGGCCAAGGACGCGGGCATCCCCGTCATCGCCTACGACCGCCTGGCCGAGGGCCCCGTCGACGGCTATGTGTCGTTCGACAGCGACCAGGTCGGCCATGTGCAGGGCATGGCGCTCCTCAAGGCGCTGGGCAGCAAGGCGACCAAGAACAGCCGGATCGTCATGATGAACGGCTCGGTCACCGACCCGAACGCCGCGCTCTACAAGGACGGCGCCCTGGCCGAGCTCAAGGACCAGGTGACGATCTCGAAGTCGTACGACACCAAGGACTGGAAGCCGGAGAACGCGCGGGCCAACATGGCGGCCGCCATCCAGGCCGTCGGCGCGCAGAACATCGCCGGTGTCTACTCCGCGAACGACGGCATGGCGGGCGGCATCATCAGCGCTCTCAAGGCCGCCGGTGTCACCGACCTCCCGCCGGTGACCGGCCAGGACGCCGAACTCGCCGCTGTGCAGCGCATCGTGGCGGGCGACCAGTACATGACGGTCTACAAGCCGTACCCCGAAGAGGCGTCCACCGCCGCGCAGATGGCCGTCCTCATCGCGCAGCAGCGCGGCATCGAGTTCGACGCGCTCGCGAAGGACCGCGTCGACAGCCCGACCACCCCCAATGTGCCGTCGCTCCTGGTCCAGGTCGTCCCGATGACGCAGAGCAACATCAAGTCGACGGTGGTCAAGGACGGGATCTACAAGGTCGGGGACATCTGCGCGGCGAAGTACGCGGCGGCCTGTGCGCGGATCGGGCTGAAGTAGGCCGGCAGAGCGTACGGCGCCCCTCCCCCTGGTGCGGGGCGCCGCTTCCGCTCAGCCGTGGGAGATCGTGAACTCGGCTGTGAGGTGGGCCAGTTGAGGGTCGAACGTCGAGATGCGCAGGTCCGGGTCGTCGTTCCGCGTGGCGACCGGACCCTTCGCGCCGCCGTCCACGACGCGGTCGACGCGCAGGACGAAGCCGAACGTCGAACCGGCCTTCTCCAAGAGCAGGATCGGGGTCCGGCACGTGTGCAGGTGGGTGCCCGTCTCGTCGCAGCCGGCGGGCCTGCCGGTGACCGTCGTGCCCTCCGGGAGGTGCACGCCGATCGTTGCGACGGGGGTTCGCCCGCGCAGATCGAGGCCACCCACGCCGGGCCGCGGTTCTTCACACCGACGCGGGCCTTGACCCGGAGTCTTGGACCTGAGGTCAGCGGTCCTGTTCCAGGATTCCGGACTGACCGATGAGATAGCCCAGTTGGGCGCGGCTGTCGCTGCCGAGTGTGCTGGCGAGCTTGGCGATGTGGACGCGCACGGTGCGGATGTTCATGCCCAGGCGTGCGGCGATGACGGCGTCGTTGTGACCCTCGATCAGCAGCCCGGCTATGGTCCGCTGGCGGGTGGGGACACCGCTCGTGACCGGGGTCCCCTGGGCCGTGTCGGGGAACATGGGGGTGGCCAGGCGCCACAGCCGTTCGAAGGTCGTGACCAGGTACGCGATCAGGGCGGGGTGCCGGATCTCCAGGGCGACCGTGCGGTCGGGGTTCGCCGGGATGAACGCGACGCTCCTGTCGAGCAGGATGAGCCGTTCGGTGACCTCGTCCAGGGTGCGGACCTCGACGTCGCCCTCCAACTGCTCGTAGTGGGCGAGCACCGCGGGCGAGTGACGGGACGTGTGCTGGTAGAGGGTGCGCATGCGGCAGCCGCGGGCCAGCATTTCCTGTTCGCGCGGCAGGGCCGCGGCCAGGAGCGTCGGGGGGCGGTTCCCGCCGGGCTGGATGGTGAGCAGCTCCGCCTCGGACTCCGCCATGGCTTCGCCGATGGCGTCGTTGATGCGCTGGAAGCCGAGCAGCACCGTGAGCATGGGCGCGTGGGGGACGGCGGCGCGCTGTGCGTCGAGGGCCATCAGCGGCGCGAACGCCTCTGCCAGGCGGGCTTCGCGGCGGCGCTGCTGGGCGATCTCGTCCTCTATGGTGCGAAGGAGACCGGGCAGGGCCACGGCCGGCGCGACGGGTGTGAGCCACTGGATGTCGTCGGCGGCGGTGTGCAGGAGACCGAATTCGAGAAGACAGGGCGTGGGGTCGGCGTCCTCGCGGTGGATACGGCCTTCTCGCAGAGCGCGCGCGTACAACTGTGAGCCGGCCGCGCACAGCTCCTCGACTCCATGGGGATGGACCTCGGCGGTCACGTGTGGCTCTCCTCCTTCGACGTTCAGTGATCCTGGTCGAGGATCCCCGACTGCGCTATCAGAAAGCCGAGTTGCGCGCGGCTTCCGCTGCCGAGCGCGGCGGCGAGCTTGGCGATGTGGGCACGGCAGGTGCGGACGTTCATACCGAGGCGGCGGGCGATCGCCTCGTCCACGTGGCCTTCGATGAGCAGCTTGGCGATCGACCGCTGGACTCCGGTGATGCCGTCGGTCGGGGGTGCGTAGGGGGTCTCCTCCAGGAGGGGCACCCCACGGCGCCAGAGTTGCTCGAAGACCTTGGCCAGGTATTCGACGAGGCCCGGATGTCGGAGTTCCAGGGCGACCGGGTGGTCTCCGGGGACCGGTATGAACGCGACGGTCCGGTCGAAGACCATCAGCCGCTCTATGAGTTCCTCAAGGGTGCGTATCTCTACGTTCCCCTTGGCCATGTGCTCGGCGTACACGAGAGTTCCCTGGCTGTGCCGGGCCGTGTGCTGGTAGAGCGTGCGCATCGTGATGCCGCGCGCGATGACCGCCTGGCCCCGTTCGAGCGCCTCCGTCAGGGAGTGCTCGCTGCGGCCGCCGCCGGGCTGGACCGTGAGGATCTCCGACCGGCACTCGGCGATGGCGAGTTCGATGGCCGAATTGATCCTGTTGATTCCTTCGAGCACGGTGACGGCGTGCGTCGTGGGCAGATCCTGCGCACTGATGGCCATGAATGGCTCGAAGTATTCGGTCAGTTCGACCGCCAGGCTTCGTCGCTCCTGGATTTCCCGTTCGATGGGGTGGAGGCGCTGTGCCAGGGCGGCGGCGGGAGGAACCGGGCGGAGCCAGTCGGCGTCATCCGGGTCTGGGTGGAGAAGGGCGAAATCCATCAGGCAGGGAGCGGCCGTCACTTCGCTTCGGGCGATGCGTCCGGAACGCAGAGCACTGGCGTACAGCCGCCTGCCCTCGTCGCACAGTTCAGTCGTGGCATGAGGATGTGTCCGATATGAGTCATTCGTGGTCATAGATCCACCCCCCAGGGTCCTGAACGTGCAGGAACATGATGCATCGATCCTGTGGTGTTTGGATGGCCGAATGAGCCATCGTCTAGTGAGTCGGGGGAGAGAAGCCATGGAAGTGAGGACGAAGCCCACTATGTGCAAGAAAATGCTTCGCTCGGTGATGGCTGTTGCCTTCTCCGCCGGTCTGGCTTTCGGTGTGCTCAGCACCCAGGACCTCTCCTGGAGTGGCACACCCGCCACTCACGCGTCCGCCGGAAAGAACATCGCGCCTCCGGATCTTTCCTGGAGTGTCGCTCCCGTGGACGCGGCCGTATGACGACGCCCCCCGACGACAGAACATTTCGCCGTGAGATGGCGACCGCCTACCGGTCCGGGTGGCATTTCATCGATCTCGCCACGGCGATTCCTCATCGCGGCGATTCGTTGATGGTCACCCTGTTCGGTGAGCCGATCGTCGTCGTGCGGGACGAGTTCGACGACGAGGAGATCCGGGCCTACCGGTGTCTTCGCCGCCCTCGGGGTGCCCCGCAGCCTGTGCGGTGTGCCATCCGATACGGAATGGTCTTCGTCAACCTCGACCAGCGTGACCACCAGCTGGATCGGGAGGCGGGACCAGAAGTTCCGCGTACTGCCTCAGCCACCCCCCGCAGTGCCTGACGCGATTCCCCCGTCGTTGTAGATCGCGCAGGCGCTTCCCCCCGCAGCGGCGTCACCGTGGACCTGAACACGGTGGCGCCGCTGCAGCTTTGTGCCACCGTCACGCGGGCGACCCGTTTCCCGTCGCCCGCGTCAGCGTGATCTCGATGGCCACCCGGTCCGGGTTGGGCGCGGGCACGCGCTCGTAGCGCTCCGCGTACCGGCGTACCGCCTCCTCGACGCGGTCCGGCTCCGTGCGGACCACCGCGAGGCCCTCCAGCGTCGCCCAGCGCCGGCCGTCGACCTGGCAGACCGCGACCCGTGCCCCGCCCTGCGCCGCTCCCGACCTCGCGAGCACGTGCGACACCTTCGCGCTCGACTTGTTCGCGATCACCCGCGCGAGGCCCGCCTCCGGGTCGTACGTGACGCCCACCGGCACCACGTGCGGGGTGCCGTCGGGGCGCAGGGTCGTCAGCGTGCACAGGTGCCGTTCCCGCCAGAAGCCGAGGAAGGTCGGGTCGGGGTTCAGGGGGTCGTTCCGCTTGGCCATGCTCCGGAAGATATCCCCGTTCCAGGACATATCCCGCCCGGGGGTACCCCGGCCGTACCCTTGAGTGGAATCGACTCAACTTTGTGTATGCTGACAGGGTCAGTGTGCTGGAGAGGTATACGCAAGGAGGAGAGTGCGCACGTGGACGCCGAGCTGACGAACCGGAGCCGGGACGCGATCAACGCGGCCACCAGTCGGGCCGTGTCCGGAGGGCACGCGGATCTGACTCCCGCGCATCTGCTCCTGGCGCTTCTCGAGGGCCAGGACAACGAGAACATCACGGATCTGCTGACGGCCGTCGAGGCCGATCGGGCCGCCGTGCGGTCCGGGGCCGAGCGGGTCCTCGGCGCGCTGCCCAGCGTGACCGGCTCGACCGTGGCGCCGCCCGGGCCCAACCGGGAGCTGCTGGCGGTCATCGCGGACGCGGCGCAGCGCGCCAAGGAGCTCGGGGACGAGTACCTCTCCACCGAGCATCTGCTCATCGGCATCGCCGCGAAGGGCGGCACTGTCGCCGACGTACTGACGGAACAGGGGGCGAGCGCCGAGAAGCTGCTCGCCGCCTTCGAGAAGAGCAGGGGAGGGCGCCGGGTGACCACACCCGACCCCGAGGGCCAGTACAAGGCCCTGGAGAAGTTCGGCACCGATTTCACCGCCGCCGCGCGCGAGGGCAGGCTCGACCCCGTCATCGGGCGCGATCAGGAGATCCGGCGTGTGGTGCAGGTGCTGTCCCGCCGTACGAAGAACAACCCCGTCCTGATCGGTGAGCCCGGCGTCGGCAAGACCGCCGTCGTCGAGGGGCTCGCCCAGCGGATCGTGAAGGGGGACGTGCCGGAGTCGCTCAAGAACAAGCGGCTCGTCTCGCTGGACCTGGGCGCGATGGTCGCGGGCGCGAAGTACCGCGGCGAGTTCGAGGAGCGCCTCAAGACCGTTCTCTCCGAGATCAAGGAGAGCGACGGGCAGGTCATCACGTTCATCGACGAGCTGCACACGGTCGTCGGGGCCGGGGCGGGCGGCGACTCGTCCATGGACGCGGGGAACATGCTGAAGCCGATGCTCGCGCGCGGCGAGCTGCGCATGGTCGGCGCGACCACGCTCGACGAGTACCGCGAGCGGATCGAGAAGGACCCGGCCCTGGAGCGCCGTTTCCAGCAGGTGCTGGTCGCCGAGCCGACGGTCGAGGACTCGATCGCGATCCTGCGCGGCCTCAAGGGCCGGTACGAGGCCCACCACAAGGTCCAGATCGCCGACAGCGCGCTCGTCGCCGCCGCGTCGCTCTCCGACCGGTACATCACGTCCCGTTTCCTGCCGGACAAGGCCATCGACCTCGTGGACGAGGCCGCGTCCCGGCTGCGCATGGAGATCGACTCGTCGCCCGTCGAGATCGACGAGCTCCAGCGCGCCGTCGACCGGCTGAAGATGGAGGAGCTGGCCCTCTCCAAGGAGACGGATCCGGCCAGCAAGCAGCGCCTGGAGAAGCTGCGGCGCGACCTCGCCGACAAGGAGGAGGAGCTGCGCGGCCTCACCGCCCGCTGGGAGAAGGAGAAGCAGTCCCTCAACCGCGTCGGTGAGCTGAAGGAGAAGCTCGACGAGCTGCGCGGCCAGGCCGAGCGCGCCCAGCGCGACGGTGACTTCGACACCGCCTCCAAGCTCCTCTACGGCGAGATCCCCACCCTGGAAAGGGACTTGGCGGCCGCCACGGAGGAAGAGGTCGAGGCGTCCGAGGCCGACACGATGGTCAAGGAGGAGGTCGGCCCGGACGACATCGCGGATGTGGTGGCGGCCTGGACCGGCATTCCGGCCGGGCGGCTCCTGGAGGGAGAGACGCAGAAGCTGCTGCGGATGGAGGACGAGCTCGGCAAGCGCCTGATCGGGCAGAGCGAGGCCGTACGCGCGGTGTCCGACGCCGTGCGCCGTACGCGTGCCGGGATCGCCGACCCCGACCGGCCCACCGGTTCCTTCCTGTTCCTCGGCCCGACCGGCGTCGGCAAGACCGAGCTGGCCAAGGCGCTCGCCGACTTCCTGTTCGACGACGAGCGGGCCATGATCCGCATCGACATGAGCGAGTACGGCGAGAAGCACTCCGTGGCGCGTCTCGTGGGCGCTCCTCCCGGCTACGTCGGGTACGAGGAGGGCGGCCAGCTCACCGAGGCGGTGCGCAGGCGCCCGTACAGCGTCGTCCTGCTCGACGAGGTGGAGAAGGCGCACCCGGAGGTCTTCGACGTCCTGCTCCAGGTGCTCGACGACGGGCGCCTCACGGACGGCCAGGGCCGCACGGTCGACTTCCGCAACACGATCCTCGTCCTGACGTCGAACCTGGGCTCGCAGTTCCTCGTCGAGCCGACGACGAGCGAGGAGCAGAAGAAGCAGCAGGTCCTGGACGTCGTACGGGCGTCCTTCAAGCCGGAGTTCCTCAACCGGCTCGACGACCTCGTCGTCTTCTCCGCGCTGAACAAGGAGGAGCTGGAGCGGATCGCGAGGCTCCAGATCGGCCGGCTCGCCAAGCGGCTCGCCGAGCGGCGGCTCACCCTGGACGTCTCCGACGCGGCCCTGGCCTGGCTCGCAGAGGAGGGCAACGACCCCGCGTACGGCGCACGGCCGCTGCGCCGCCTCGTGCAGACGGCGATCGGCGACCGGCTCGCGAAGGAGATCCTCTCCGGCGAGGTCACCGACGGCGACACGGTCCGGGTGGACGCCTTCGGCGACGGCCTGATCGTGGGCCCGGCCACCGGAAAGACGCTGTAAAGCAGGGCGAACGCCGATGCCGGACCGGGTCGGCGCCACAACTCGGCCGATCCAACCGGTCGGGGGTTGTCACTTCCCACCCGGCATGGGGGAGGATGGCGGAATCCGTACGAAGGGACCAAGCACGTGAGCATCGACCCGTCCTCGATTCCGAACTTCGGGGGACAGCCCGAGCAGCCGCAGGGCTCAGGACCGGCGGGCCCCGTCGTCCCCGATCAGGACCTCGTCAAGCAGCTCCTGGAGCAGATGGAGCTCAAGTACGTCCTCGACGAAGAGGGTGACCTCGCGGCTCCGTGGGAGGAGTTCCGCACGTACTTCATGTTCCGCGGCGAGGACGACCAGCAGGTCTTCTCGGTGCGGACGTTCTACGACCGCCCGCACGACCTCGAGACCAAGCCGGCGCTCCTCGAGACCATCGACGACTGGAACCGCCGCACCCTGTGGCCCAAGGTCTACAGCCACACCCACGACGACGGCACGGTCCGCCTCATCGGTGAGGCGCAGATGCTCATCGGTACGGGCGTCAGCCTGGAGCACTTCGTGTCGTCGACGGTCAGCTGGGTGCGCGCCGCCATCGAGTTCGACCGCTGGCTGGTCGAGCAGCTCGGCCTGGAGCAGGCCGTGGACTCCGCCGCCGACGACGAGAAGCCGTCCGACGACGAGTAGGCAGTCTCCGTAACTGCCTATAGGGGCCTGTGCGCGAACGCGACCAGATACGTCCCGTACGCAAGTGAGAGCCCGGCCAGGGCGCCCACCACCAGGAGGGCGCTGCGTGGCCGGGCTTTCGCCGTTCGCGCCAGCGCGAGGGCCAGCGGCAGCAACAGCGGGAACGCGGGCAGCAGGAAGCGCGGCTTGGACGGGAAGAAGCCGGCGCCGCCGAGCGCGACGAGCAGGAGTACGCCGCTGTAGACGATGAGTGGCAGCGGGGCGGCCCGCTCGGCGATGAGCAGCGCGAACAGCAGCACCGCGGAGGCGACGATCAGGACCGTCATGGGGAAGACGAAGCGGTCGCCCTTGAGCAGCAGATGCCGTACGACGCGCAGCGCGCCGACGCCGAAGTCGAAGCGCGAACCCCAGTCCCGCTGCACGGCGAAGTAGCCGCCGAGCGGATCGCCCCTCTGGACACCGACCCACAGCACGTACCCGGTCCAGCCGAGCGGGGCGATCGCCGCGCCTGTCCACAGCCTGTGGGAAACATTTCTGCCGCGCTTGTTGATCACCTCGTACGCCGCCGTGACGAGGACCGCGGCGGCGACCGCGAACCCGTTGGGGCGGGACACCCCGGCCAGCGAGGCGAGCGTGCCCGCCCAGATCCACCGGCCGGTCAGGACCGCGTACAGGGACCACGCGGCGAAGGCCGTGAGCAGCGGCTCGGTGTACGCCATCGTGAGGATCACGGAGTGCGGCAGCAGCCCCCACAGCAGGACGAGGAGGATGGCGACCGGCCGGGAGTGCAGGCGCACCCCGATCGCGTAGATCCCGGCCGCGGCGGCCAGGGACGCGGTCCAGGCGATGAGCATCCCGGTGGCGCCGCCGCTGAGCGGGAGCACGGTCCGCACCGCGCGGACCAGGCCCGGGTAGAGCGGGAAGAACGCGAGGTCGTTGAAGACGATGCCCGGCTTGTAGGGGATGGAGCGGCCGTAGCCGTCCGCGGCGATCCTGAGGTACCAGAGCGAGTCCCAGGACCGGCCGAGCAGGACGGTGGAGCGCTTTCCGGTCAGTGAGGCGGCGAGGCTCATCGCGGCGACACCGGTGAGCCGGACCACGGCGAACAGGCCGAGTGCGGTGAGCAGGGGGGCGGCGGCCCTGAGCCGGGCCGATCGGGAACGTGGTCCGGCGCCGGGCTCCGCGACGGGGACGGTGGCGGGGGCCGGGGCAAGTTGCTGCTGGGTCACATCTCCGCACCCTGCGGGCACCGCGCGGGGCGCGCGAGCCGGGAGGGTCCGCACGGGTGCCGATGGGGGGACGGTCGGCGTGGCTGCGTGACAACGGGGCGCGGGGAGGGTCCATGTCGGTCCGTCAGGAATGTGTCTCTGTGCGACAGAAGCGGTGTAAGTGGCCGAGGCAGGGACGCGTATCGCCGGAACGCATCAATTTCCCCACAGGACACGCCAGTTGAGCAACTGGCCAACGGCCGGCCGCGGCACCGGATGCCGTCTCTCCGGGCCATGAATCGAACAATTCAAGCCTTGATGGCCACCGGGGCCCCTTTCGGCGCGGCTGACCACGGGCCACTATGGGAAGGAGGTGGGTCTGCGCCGCGGGGCCGCGAGCGGGAGCCGACAGGGGGAAGTTTGACGTGAGGACTTCTACGACTGACATCGAGACCGGACTTGTCGATCTCAGCCGTCGGGGCTTCCAGGAGGCCATGGCACTGAGGGACCCGCTGGTGGCGGAAGCGCAGCGCGCGCTGCTCGAGCATCTGACCGAGGACGCTGTCGGGCAGATCGGCGACGGCGGCGGCCAGGACAACCCCTACCTCAGCGTGAGACGGCACAGCGGCACGGCGCCTCAGGAGCCACGGCACGAACACGGGCCGCCCGTGCCGTCCGGCCCGGCATCCCCATGCGACGGATCCGACGCGCGCGACCGGCCTGCCCTGCCGTGCTGACACGGCACCACGTGCCGGTCGCCGACCTGGAGGCCATCGCCGCCGGACGCATCAGCGAACTCACCGGGACCCGTGTCGCGGCGGCGGAACGCAGCCGCCGCATGCTCATGCTGCGGGCCCTGGCCGCCGCGGAGGCGGATCGCGGGACGGACGAGGGTGAAGGGCCGCTGCCCCCGCTGGCGCACGCCTTCGAGCTGCTGGCCCGCGCGGAGACCCTCGATCCGCGGGCCGTGGCGAGCGTGCTCGGGCACCCGCCGGTCGGCGTCTGGGCGGTCCGCCTGCTGGGGCGGCTGCGGGGCGGCGTCGAGCCCCGGCCCGACGAACCCCCGTTGTGGCGTGAGGCGGGCTACGCGCACGCGCTCGCCGCGGCGGCCGTGCTGCGGGCGGGACTTCCCGGGCGCGTCCGCCTGCCCGCCCGGGCGGGCAGGGTGATCCTGCCGACGGTCGGGCACGCCGTACTGGACGACGCCTCCGGCGACCACGACGTCGCCACGCTGGAGACGGACGGGCGCGGCACGGCCCGCGTCACCCTCGGCCCGCACGCCGTCGAACTTCCCGCCGCGCCGCACCTGCCCACCCCAGGCTGGCATCCCGCGCGCCTGCTGAGCTGGACCCCGAGCGAGCCGGGCCCAGCCGTCCTCCTGGACGACGCCGACCCCTACCGCGACTTTCGGTCCCCCTGGCCGCACCCGGCCCCGCTCACGGACGGAGAGTCGGACACCTGGCAGCGGCATCTGCACGACGCGGCGCACCTGCTCGGGGCCCGTCACCCGGACGCGGCCCGCACGGTGCCGCTCGTCCTGAACTCGCTCGTGCCCCTGCCGGGCATGCCCCGCTTCCGCACCTCCAGCGCCTCGTACGCCGAGGCGTTCGGCAGCGCGCTGGTCTCCCTGCCGCGCGACGCCGTCGACTTCGCGGTCACCCTCGTCCACGAGTCACGGCACTCCGTGCTCAACGGTCTGAGCCACCAGATCCAGCTCGTCGACAGGGCGGCGCGCGGGCCGCGGCAGGACACGCTGCTCTACGCGCCCTGGCGCACCGACCCGCGCCCGCCGTGGGGCCTGCTGCACGGCACGTACGCGTTCACCGGCGTCGCCGACTTCTGGCGTACCGAACGGCACGCCCTGACCGGCCCCCGTGCCGTCCTCGCGCACTTCGAGTTCGCCGTGTGGCGCGAGGCGGTGGCCATTGCCCTGCGCACGCTGGCCGCCCAGCACGGGCTCACCCCGTGGGGCCGCCGATTCGTCGACGGGATGGCGCGGCAGGCCGCCCCGTGGGCCGACGACGACGTACCGGCCGAGGCCCTCGCCCTGGCGGAAGCCGAACTCGCAGATCTGCGGGGCACGTGGTGCAGCCACAACCTCGCGCCCGACCCGGCCGCCACCCGCCTGCTCACCGAATGCCGGCTCGGCGGCGGTCCCGGAGAAGAGGCGACCGCCCCGCCGTCCCGGCTGCGCGCGGACGCGCCGCCGCGTCTGCCCGAACTCCGTTGTGAACTGAGGCGGTTGCACCTCGTCGACGCAGGAACGTTCACCCCGGACACCCGTGCGCGGCTCTCCGGCATCGAACGGTCTCCGGACCTCCTCGAAGCGGACATGTGCCTCCTGCGCGGCGGGCCGGCGAACGCGGCGCGCGCGGTGGATCGCTACCGCGCCGTCCTGACCGGAGCCCCCGGCACCCGCCCGGCCTGGGTCGGCCTCGGTCTCGCCCTGGAGGCGTCCGGCGAGGGCGCCCCCGCCACGGCCCTCCTGCACCGCCCTGAGCTGGTGCGGGCGCTCGCCCTGGAGGAGCGGGCCCGCGGCGCGCGGACGCCCGACCCGCTGGAACTGGCCCGCTGGACGGCGGGGATCCCCGGGCTCACCACACGGCCCGCGACTGACGTGCCACAGCGCTGACCCCGCCCCGGACAGGTCCCGGGCGGGGTCAGATCGATACAGCCGGCGTCACATCAGCAGCGGGTCGATGTCGCAGTTCGCGGGCCTGCCGTCGCCGGCCGCCGACGTCGCCGGGTGGTCCTCGCCGAGGGTGCGCCCGTAGCGCTCGGCCGTGTCGGCGTACAGCTCGCCCGCCTCGTCGTCACGCCGCAGCTGCCGCAGCCCGAGCGACAGGTTGAGCGCCGTGGCGAGGGTGACGGGGTGGTCCTCACCGAGCTTGGTGCGGCACAGGCCGAGCGCCCTCGTGGCGAGCTCCACCGACGCCTGCATCTCGCCGAGCTCGAACAGATCGGCGGCGAGATTCGCGGTGCAGGAAAGGGTGTTGGGGTGGTCCTCGCCGATCAGCTCGATCAGCTTCTCCCGCGAGTCCACGTTGCTCGCGCGGGCCTCCTCGGTCCGCCCGGCCAGGCGCAGACAGATCGCGTGGTTGACACGTCCCGCGACGGAGTGCGGATGCCGCGGGCCGAGCAGCGCCTCGTACCCCTCGTACCCCTCCTGCCCGAGTTCGAGTGCCCGGGTGAGGTCGCCGCTGTGCCGTACGTCGATGGCGTGTGAGGCCAGCGCGTTCACCGTCTGCGGGTAGAGGTCGCCGTATCGGGTGCGGAACATGGCGAGGGCTCGGCCCGAGAGCTCAAGGGCCAGGGCGTGCTGGCCGGCGCGCCGTTCGGCCACCGACAGGACCCGGACCGCGGAGATCGTGTTCGGGTGGGTGTCGCCGAGGGTGTTGCGGAAGCGCTCTTCGACGTCCCGCGCCTGGTCGCGGGCCGCCAGGTACTCGCCGCCCTCCTGGAGGTCGAACGTCACCGCCGCCATCGTCCCCAGCGTCGACGCCGCATTCTCACCGAGCTCCGCGACCTTGCGGCTGTGCGTCATGCGGTCGAGTGCGAGCGCCGCCCGGAAGTGCCCGATGAACCGCAGGTTCAGCGCGTGCCGGTGGGCGCTGAGGAGCGTCGAGGGGTCGTTGGGCCCGAAGAGGCGCTCGCAGGTCTCGAAGGCGTGCTTGTCGAGTTCGAGCGCCGCCTGGAAGTCGCCGCGCAGCCGCAGGTCCCAGGCGAGCATGCTGGTGATGTCGATCGTCGACTCGTGCTCGGGGCCGAGGACCTCGGTCATGCCGGCCAGCGTCCGCTGGTCGAGTTCGTACGCCTCCGAGTAGCGGCCCAGGATGCGCAGTGCGTCGGTGAAGAACTTGGCCGCGGCGAGTACGTGCTCGGCGTTGTCCCCGTCGGCCGCGCGCCAGGTGGCGTACGTCTCCCTGGCCAGGTCGAGGGAGCCCTGATGGTCGCCCCAGTAGTACATGTACTGGATCTCGTTCAGGACGAGTTGCCGTACCCACGGGTCCGTCGATTCGACGGCTCTGCTGTTGAGGACGTGCGGCAGCAGGTCTCCGTACTGCTGCCACCGGTGGGACGCGGCGGGTTCGCCGGCGTCGTCCCTGGCGAGCAGCCGGTGGGCGCCGGCGCGCATCTGCGACTTCAGCGGCTCCGTCATCTGGTTGATGAGGACGCGCTGGACCAGGCGGTGCAGTTGGATGGTGTTGGTGTTGTGGTTGATGCGCGCCAGCGCGTACCGGTTGATCTCGCGGATGGCGCGGCCGAGCCGGATCGGGTCACTGAGTGCCGCGCTGAGCTCCGGGGGCACGGGGGCGTCGCGGACGCCGGTGAGCAGGCGCCGGGAGATCGGCTCGGGCGCGAAGAAGGCGCACATCTGCAGGAGTTGAAGAGCCGCGGGGTGGTTCTTGCGCAGCCGGTCCAGGGACACGTTCCAGGCGGCGGCGACGGACAGCGGATAGTCCACGGGCGGTTCGCTGACCATCAGCTCGTTGGCCTGCTGCTCGAACATGCGCAGGTACTCGTCCGCGGGCATGCCCGTCTCGGCCAGCCATACGGCGGCCTGCTCGATGCCCAGCGGCAGGTCGCCCAGGGTCTCGGCGAGCCGGTCCGCGGTCGCGTCGTCCAGGTTCGGTGCCCTCATCTGGAGCAGCGAACGGCTTTCCTCGCGGGTGAACACGTCGACCTCCAGGGGACGCGCCGACGAGGCCCACTGTGAGTTCCGTGAGGTGACGAGGATGCGGCCCGGACCGTTGGTCGGGAAGAACTCTCTTACGGACTCCGGGTCTTCCGCATTGTCGAAGATGAGGAGCCAGTTCTTGAACGGCTCGCCGACGCGCAGGGCCTCGATGACGGCCGGCACCGCTGTGTTCGCCTCGCCACTGCCGACGTTCAGACCGAGCCGGCCCGCCAGCTGGACGAGGAACTGCCGGATCTGCTGCGGCTGTTCGGCGGGGATCCACCACACGATCTGGTACTCGTGCAGATGCCGGTACACGTATTCGACCGCGAGCTGGGACTTTCCGACGCCACCCATGCCCTGGAGCGCCTCGGGGAGCACCGCCGTGGTCCCCTCCTGCAGTCTGCGGTGCAGATCCTCCAGGAGCTGGACGCGGCCGGTGAAGGCACGGTTGCGGGGCGGGACGTTGCCCCAGACGGGGGGCGGCTTCTGCAGCGCGTCACCCCTTGACCCGGCCTGGGTGGACTGCAAGCCGCTCACTTCTTCGACCCTTTCCTCGTTGCCGGTGTCCGGCGGGGCGGTGGGCTCGGCCCCACCGCCTAACTGACTGGGTTCTCCGGAGGTTGTGGTCACCGGAGGTGGAGGTTCGTCGAGGCGTGCCTCAAGCTCCCGGGCGGCGGTGGCGTGCGGTCCTGCCATGGCAGCGAATGCGGGCAGAATAGACGAAATCCATGGCCGTAAACCTTCCATGGAGACACTCCGCGCGCGATCCGGCTCGCGCAGAAGGGCGACGCCTTCCCCGTACGCCGGTACGGCGACCGCCAAATGGTCCAAGGCGAGCATCAGCGCGCGGGCCGTCTCGCCGCGCGTCCCGTCCGAGAGCAGCTCCCGCCGCACGCCGTCGTCGAATTCGAGCTCGACGCCCGGCCCGGCGGCCTCGCCCGGCTCCGCCTCCGTGCGCCGCAGCAGTCCGCTCAGGAGCAGCTCCGCCACGTGCCAGTTCCGCGCCCCGGGGATCAGCCCCTCCTGGAGCAGGCGCAGCACGTCGAGGTTGAGCGGGACGGCCGCGGAGAGGCGGGCCAGGTGGTAGGCGGTGGGGGAGAGCTGGGCCCGCACGGTCTTGACCTGGACGTCGGCGGGCAGCGCGGCTGCGGGCCTGCGCGCGACGGCCGTCTCGTCGCCGGGCGTCCAGTCCAGGACACGCACCGGGTAACCGCCCGTGCCGTCGTGCGCGAGGAAGCGGGCGAGGCCGCCGAGCCCTTCGGGGGTCAGCGTCACCACCGGCAGCCGCACCCCGTCGAAGCCGTCGGGCCCGTCGGCCTCGGCGGTGGGCAGGACCAGGCCCATGGGCTCGGCGGTCCAGGCGCTGTTGGGGGACGCGGGGCGCGGGCTGGTCAGCAGGAGGCTGCTGGTCTGCGTGCCCGCCCTCGCCCAGACGTGCTCCGGCAGCACATGGACGATCGCGACGGGCATCGTGCGGGCCCACCGGGCGAGCCTGCGCCGTGCGCTGCCGTCGCCCCAGTGGTCGGCGTGGAGATCGGTGAGGACGAGGACCAGATGCCGGCCGTCGGTGTCGCCGGCGACCTCGGAGCCCGCGCCGTCCTCCTGCCAGCGCACGGTCCGTACGTCGCGGAAGGCGCCGGAGCAGTGCAGGGTCTCGGCTAGGCGCTGCGCGGTGTGCGACCACAGCCGCATCGAGTCGCCGGAGTCCACGAGGAGCGTCACGGTCAGCCAGCGTTCCTGGCCCGGCTCCAGCTGGGGCAGCCACATGCCGGTCTCGGCGTGCAGCTCGGCGGTGGCCTCCTCGTTCAGGAAGACCTGGCCCCGGGAGGCGATGCGCCGCTTCAGCGGCTTCAGCGCCTTCTCGATCTCCCGCGACCGGTCGAGGGCGAAGCCGTTCCCGAGGCTCATGAGGAGCGAGTCCACATGGTCACCCGGGTCCGGGGCCGGTCCGGACGGCCCGGGCGGGGGCGCCGGCTGCTCCACGGGTTGCTCCGTGAGCTCCGGCACGGGGGCGTCCACGTCCTCGGGGCGCGGGTGCCCCCCGTCGGGCGCTTCGGGCAGCTCGGGCGGCGCGCCGGGCCGTGGCCTGCCGCGCCGGGCGTCCTTCAGCCGCAGCCAGCGCTGCGCGGCGAGCCACAGGACCTCGCCCGCCTCGTACCAGTGCGGCTGCGGGGACGCCTCGGCCAGCGATGCGGCACCCGGCCCGATACCGTCACCCGCCACGCCGCCGTGGGAGGGCGACCGGTTCATCCAGTGCCGACCTCGTCGAGCCGTCGCCACAGCGCGTGCAACAGCGTGCTCATGGACCCCTGGTCGGGGCCCGCGGGCGTGGTGCGCAGGAACTCCGAGTTGAGGAGCTGGTCCGCGGCGAGCGAGCCGCCGGTCCTCGCGTGGTTGAGGAAGTCGCGGATCATCGCCGTGCGCCCCTCGTCGTCCTGCGAGAGCTGCGCCGCCAGCATGGCGGCGAGCTGGCCCGCGTCGGGCGCGGGGAGATCGAGGTAGAGGCAGCGGCGCAGCAGGGCGGGCGGCAGCGTGCGCTCGCCGTTGCTCGTGATCACGACGACGGGGAACGCGGCGCAGCGCACCGCTCCGTGGTGGATGACCGCCGTGCCGTCCGGGTCGTCCGTGTGCACTTCGGCGTCGGGGAGCCTGGAGCGCACGCGGGCCAGCTCGGGGATGCGGAACTCGCCCTCTTCGAAGACGCTCAGCAGGTCGCCCGCGAGGTCCGTGTCGGACTTGTCGAACTCGTCGATGAGCAGGACGCGGGGGATCTCGTGGGGCAGCAAGGCCGTGCCCAGTGGGCCCAGCTGGACGTAGTCACCGAGGTTGTTCAGGCCGTCCGGGTCGGGTGCCGGATCGCCGGGGTCGGAGCCGGGTTCCGAGCCGCGCAGGGCGCCGCGGGTGGCCGCTTCCTGCACTCTGCCGATGGCGTCGTAGGCGTAGAGACCCTCTTTGAGGGTGCTGCGGCTGGTGATCGACCAGCGCAGGACGCGCCCGAGGGAGAGTTCGCGGCTGATGCAGTGGGCGAGGCTCGACTTCCCGATGCCGGGAGGGCCCGCGACGATCAGCGGCCTGCGCAGGAACAGCGCGGCATTGACCAGATCGAGTTCCTGCTCGGAGGCCTTGCGGACGACGGCGCCGTCCGGCGGGCCGAGGCGGCGGGTGAACTCGTCCTCGTCGCCCGGGGGCGGACCGGAGATCAGGGGTGCGCCGGTGAAGCGGCGCCAGGGCGGGGGCGGAGGTAACTCGCGGGACACGGGGTCCTTGCCGCGGGGCCTCGCCGTGCCTCGGTAGATGCGCCATGCGCCGGGGTCGGCCGCGGCGCCGTCGGCCTGTGCCGGAACGTGCGGATCCCTGTCGGCCATCGACCGTTCCCCCTCACCCTGGTTCGTGCCCGGTCGGTGCACGTCCGTACTCCCCAACTGCCCTGTCCCGAACACCTGGTTGGACTGGAAGTCTTCAACTCGCTGATTCCGGTACTTCGGGAAGGCGGCTCGGATCGTCCCACAGCACAGCGATACGAGAGTCGATGGAACCCTCTGTCCCATCGTCGCGTGTTCCGGGAGAGAAGCGCAAGCGCGTGACTGTCTCCAACAGGTCGTCCCAGGCACCCGTTTCGGCGACCCTGTGGAGTTCCGCGTGTTCGCTGTCGTCGAGCGGTCCCTGGTGAGCCCAGAGCAGCACCGGCAGGCCCGCCTGGAGGCCGAGCGTCAGCTCGCTGAGCCCGTGTTCCTCGTCCGGTGACGACCCCAGAGTCATCAGCACAATGGCCTGATTGTGCTTCAACTTGGCGTAGAGCGCCTGCTGTTGGGACCCGGCGCCGGTTTCGCACCGGTGTACACGCCCCTCGCCCCCGCTCCTCAGTACCTCCCAGCGCGCGTTCCACACCCGGTGCACCTGGCGTGCTTCCATCCGCTCCAGACTGCGTATGACGACCTTGTAGTCCATGCCAAGCGGAGGGGTGTACGGGGTCGATCTGCCGAGGCCGGGCTGCCGCGGCCCGAAGGGGGTCGGCCGGGTCCAGTCCTCCACCGGTGTGTTCGCCATCGCCAGGGAGAGGATGAACTCGACGACGATGCCGCCGTGGTGGTTGCGCAGCCGCTCTTCCTCCCGGTCGACGAGGGTGGCGACCCAGTCGGGCACCTCCGTCAGGCGCAGTTCCCGGTCGTCCCGCTGGCGCGGCTCCCAGGCGTTGCCGGTGCTCGTCCAGCAGGTGAGTGCGACACGGTCGGGTGACTCGGTCAACGGCTGGAGCCGGATCACCAGGAAGGCTTCACGGCCGGGGTCTCTTCGCCAGGTCCCGGTGGAGGTGCGGACGGCGTCGAGCAGGCGCTGCCCCTCGGCTGCCGCGTCGGCGAGGGAGCGGATGTGGCTGCTGAGCCAGACCCTGAGCGGGTCGCCGCGCTCCGGGCCGACCAGATACGCGAGTTCGTGCAGGAAGCGCACGCTCCTCGGTATCCCGTCCGGGGGAACGTTGCACTGCTCAAGGAGCTCGTACGCCTCGCGCGCCGTGCTGGTCGTCCTCGGCAGCGGCCCGAAGCTGTCCCCGGCCACATGGCGGAAGAGGTCGGCGAGCTCCGGCACGGAGCCGCGGTCGAGGCCGCTCAGGAGCGGGTCGAGCGCGGCCCGCCGCGCCGGGTCGCCGGCCGGCGGCAGCGGCGACTCCACGAGGGCGGACGCCTGGAGCGAGGCCAGATCGTCGTCCGCCAGATACCGGACGGCCTCCACCAGCCGGAGCCAGCCGTGGGGCACTGCGCCGAACACCCGGACCATTTCGACGATGTGCGGCTTCTTCTCGCCGAACTCGGTCACGGACAGGCGCTGTCCGAGCCGGTGGAGCGCCCGGTCGACGCACATCCTGCGGCTGAGCCGGTCCTCCATGACGGACACCCGCATCAGCGCCTCCACGAGCTGCTCTTCGCTCGCGGGAAAGGCCGGGTACGGGGACGGGCGCTCAGGCATGGCCGTCGGAGCGGTCGTGCCACCGGGTGGCGTCCGCCGGATAGATGTCCGCAGTTGGTCGAGCCACTTCCACGTGTCCCCCTCACGCGTCCCGCGGCAGCGGTCGTACTGTCGCTGCCCGAGCCAGCAAGGGTATGACGAAGAGCCGCGCGTGGGTACGGTCACAACCGTCCCATTTGGATCACGCGCGCATCGCGTCCCTCCTCGGGAAGCGGGGCCCGGCCGGCCTCAGGCGAGCTTCTTGAGGCGGTCGACCGCCTCTTCGAGCACCGGGATCCGCTTGCAGAACGCGAACCGTACGAAGGGGGCGCCCGCGTCGCGGTGGTCGTAGAACACCGCGTTCGGGATGGCGACGACGCCCGCGCGTTCGGGCAGCGCGCGGCAGAACGCGAAGCCGTCGCTCTCGCCGAGCGGGCGGATGTCGGTGGTGACGAAGTACGTGCCCGCGGGCCGGAACACCTCGAAGCCCGCCGCCGCGAGACCGTCCGCGAGCAGGTCGCGCTTGGCGCTCATGTCGGCGCGGAAGGCGTCGTAGTACGAGTCGGGCAGCGAGAGCGCCTCGGCGATCGCGTACTGGAAGGGGCCGGACGCGACGTAGGTGAGGAACTGCTTCGCCGAGCGGACCGCGGTGACCAGCTCGGGGGACGCGGTCACCCAGCCGACCTTCCAGCCCGTGAACGAGAACGTCTTGCCGGCCGACCCGATGGTCACCGTGCGCTCGCGCATGCCGGGGAGCGTGGCGAGCGGGATGTGCTCGGCGTCGCCGAACGTCAGGTGCTCGTACACCTCGTCCGTGATCACCAGGAGGTCGCGTTCGACGGCGAGGGCCGCGATCGCGGTGAGTTCCTCGCGGGTGAGGACGGTGCCGGTCGGGTTGTGCGGGGTGTTGATCAGCAGGAGGCGGGTGCGGTCGGTGACCGCGGCGCGCAGCTCGTCCAGGTCGAGGCGGAAGGCGCCGCCGTCGGGGCGCAGGGTGACGGGGACGCGGGTGCCGCCCGCCAGCGCGATGCTGGCCGCGTACGAGTCGTAGTACGGCTCCAGGGCGACGACCTCGTCGCCGGGTTCCACCAGGGCGAGCAGCGAGGCGGCGATGGCCTCGGTGGCGCCGGCCGTCACGAGGACCTCGCGGTCCGGATCGAAGGTCAGACCGTAGCGGCGCTCCTGGTGGGCCGCGATCGCGGTGCGCAGCTCGGGGACGCCGGGGCCCGGCGGGTACTGGTTGCCGCGGCCGTCACGCAGCGCCCGCACGGCCGCCTCGCGGATCTCCTCGGGGCCGTCCGTGTCGGGGAAGCCCTGGCCGAGGTTGATCGAGCCGGTCGCCGTGGCCAGCGCGGACATCTCCGCGAAGATCGTGGTCCCGAACTCGGCGAGACGGCGGTTGAGCAGGGGGCGCGCGCTGGAGGTCATGGCCGCCATCCTGCGCCGAACCTCTGGAGTTCCTCAACTCTGCTTTGACGGGGCGCGGGCCCGGGAATCCCCGAGTCACGCCCGACGGGGGCGTTCTCGGGGGAATGAGAGGAAGGTGAGGGCCGTGATCATCGGAGCCATCATCTTTGGACTTGTGATCGTGGGCATCGTCGTGGCCGTGTCGTCCGCGGGCGGCTCGGGCAAGGCGCGGAGCGGGAAGACGTCACTGAGCAAGGGCCGGTCGTCCCGCTCCCGTGGCAGCTGGTGGGCCGGCGGCGGGGGTGCGGCGGGCGGGGCCTCCTGCTCGTCGGGCAGCTCCGGCGGACATCACGGGCACTCCTGCGGCGGCGGATCCTCGTGCGGGGGCGGCAGCTCCTGCGGCGGCGGGTCCTCCTGCGGCGGGGGCGGGGGCGGGTGCGGCGGCGGAAGCTGACCGCGCCACGAGGACACGTACGGCCCACAGGGAGGCGGCTGACACGGGGCAGCCGGTCCGCGTGGGCCGTACGTATGTGTGAGTCAGCCGGAGAAACGTGCGACGGACAGGGCGCCATATGCGCCTGGAATGGTCCGTTGCGCGGGAACGGTACGCAAGTTGCCGAGAGAAGTTGAACAGTTGAGCTGTGGGGTCCCCGGAGGGGATGGAAACCCGGCGAAGTTGGGTAAAAACCCTGTGGCGGCGTCACTGTTCATGATTCTCTCTTAACCGTCAAAGCGGCCCTCGTATGTTCGCGTGGGCACGTGCCGGCCTTCCCCCTCAGCGCCGGCCTCACCTCCTTTTGCGTGTTAGCGGAGCCGACCCATGCTCACGACCCTGAACACCGCCTACACCGACACACGTGCGGACGACCTGGCCTGGGCTCTCGGCCGCGAACCGCTGCCCGCGCTCGCCACGCTCGACCTCGAACTCGCCGGTGCCCAGCTCCAGTTGAGGCTTCTCGGCGCCTCGCACCAGGTACTCCTGGAGGAGGAGCGGGGTACCTGCTCCGAGACCGTCGCCTGTATCCCGGGCAGCAGCACCCCGCTGCCGCTCGGCGTCGCCAAGCGCATGGGCGACTGGGAGTACGAATTCGCGGCACACGTCGAGACCCTCTCGAAGGGCTCGTTCGCGGGCCGCGCCCAGGAACTCATCGCGCTGGTGTCCGACCATCCCAACGGCCTCGCCGGGGTGTTCCCCGGCAGCCCGCACGCCTTCACCGCACTGCTCGCCCACCGGCAGGAGGGCCAGGTGCACTGGCGCACCTGGCACGCCTATCCGCAGGAGGGTCAACTCGTCGTCACCCGGACCCGGGTGGGAGTGCGGACCCCGGCTGCGGTGCAGTGACGCCATGGGCCGCAACCCATGCGCGCGCAGGCCCACTTCCACACGTGTGGGTGACTCGACGGAGTTGCACGGTGACGTAGCGTTCACAACGTGATCGAGCCGCGCACCCCCGTCCAGACCGGCGTCCCGCGCGCCCGGAGCGAGGAGGGCGGGGCGCCCCTTCCCGTGGCACCCCTCCCCGTGAAACCGGCGACGGGGCGGTTCCTCGTCCTCGCGGGCGTCTTCCTCTGCGCGGCCTGCGGACTCGTGTACGAACTCGAACTGGTCGCGCTCGCCTCGTACTTGATCGGCGACTCGGTCACCCAGGCGTCCGTCGTGCTGTCCGTGATGGTCTTCGCCATGGGCATCGGCTCGCTCGGGGCCAAGCGGCTGCGGCTGCGGGCCGCCGCCGGGTTCGGCGCGGTCGAGGCCGCGCTCGCGCTGGTCGGCGGGTGCAGCGCGATGGCGCTGTACGCGGTGTTCGCGTGGACCGGCGACTGGGGCGGGTCCTGGGCGGGCGGCTCGCGCTACATGCTCGTCGGGTTCTCCCTCGCCATCGGTGTGCTCATCGGCGCCGAAGTGCCCCTCCTGATGGTGCTCATCCAGCGGATCAGGCGGCAGGACCCCGGCGGTGCCGTCGCCGACCTGTTCGCCGCCGACTACGTGGGCGCGCTCGTCGGCGGGCTCGCCTTTCCCTTCCTTCTGCTGCCGATGCTCGGGCAGCTGACGGGCGCGCTGCTGACCGGCGCGGTCAACGCGCTCGCGGGCGGCGCCCTCGTACTCGGCCTGTTCCGCAGGGACCTGACGCGCCGGGGCCGCTGGACGCTGCTCGTGGCGAACGTCGTCGTGCTCGGCCTGCTCGCCTGCGCCGCGGCTCGCGTGGACGACTTCGAGCGGGCCGCCCGGCAGGCCATGTACGGCAGGCACGTACGTGTCGTCGTCCAGACCGGCGTACAGGAAGTCGTCCTCACCGGCGGCAGGCACGAGCCGCCCGACCTCTACCTCGACGGGCGCCTGCGCGTCAGCGGCCGGGACGAGCAGCGCTACCACGAGGGCCTGGTGCGGCCCGCGATGACCGGGCCGCACGCGCGCGTGCTCATCCTCGGCGGCGGTGACGGCCTCGCCGCCCGCGAGGTCCTGCGCTTCCCCGGGGTGCGGCAGGTGGACATCGTCGAGATCGACCCGGGCGTCGTACGCCTCGCCAGAAACGATCCGCCGCTCAGCGCGCTCAACGGGCACGTGTACGAGGACCGGCGCGTGCGGGCCGTGACCGGGGACGCCTTCCAATGGCTGCGCGGGCCCCACACCCCGTACGACGTCGTGATCTCCGATCTGCCCGACCCCGGGATCACGGCCAGCACGAAGCTGTACTCGCAGGAGTTCTACGGCCTGGCGGCCCAGGTCCTCGCGCCGGACGGGCGGCTCGCCGTGCACGCCGGGTCGCTGTCGTCGCGGCCCCGCGTGTTCTGGACGGTCGACACGACGCTGCGCGCGGCGGGCCTGCGGACCGTGCCGTACTGGGTGGGTACGGGCGGACCCCCGGCCCCGGCCGGCCGGCGGCACGGGGCGTGGGACCGGCTCACCGGGATCGCCGACGGGCCCGACCGGACGCTCGACGGGACGCGGGCGCCGAGCGACTGGGGGTTCGTGCTCGCGGGCCTCGGGCCGCTGCCGGAGGGCGCCGTGCCGCGCGATCGGATGCGCGCGGCGGAGCGCTCGCGGATCACCGGACTCGCCCCGTCGACCCTGGTTCATCCGCGGTACGCCGACTGAGTACGCGCCGAACGCGGGACGCGTGGGGCCGGGCGTGGGTAGGCTCGGTCGGCATGGAGCATGAGGTGTTCGTTCCGGTTCCGGCGGAGTCGTTGAGGGGCGCGCTGGCAGCCCCGGAGTTGGTGGCGAGGGCGGTGCCCGGGCTTCAGCGGGAGGCCTCCGGCGACGGCGGCAGGCTGAAGCTCCGCATCGGCGGCCACACCATCACCTACCGCGGCTCCCTGCGCGTCACCGAGACGGAGACCGGGGCGTTCGCGGTCGAGGGCGACGGCACCGAGGCGCGCGGCACCGGGTCCGTGAAGTTCGTGGTGACGGTGCGGGTCGCCGCCGTGTCCGGCGGCTCGAACGTCACGTTCGTCGCGTCCGGCAGCGGGGACGGCCGGGTCGCCGAACTCTCCGAGGACGCCGTGCAGTCCGCGGTGCGCCGTCTCCTGAGCCGCTTCGCGGAGGCGCTCGGCACGGTGGCGGAACCGGGGACGGACCCGGGGGCGGAGGACGCGGCCCCTGCGGAAGACTCCGCCGAGGACACGGCGGACGCCGCAGACGACGCGGACGCCACCGACGCGGACGCCGAGGACGAGGACCACACCTCCGTCTTCGAGACCGAGATCCCGCCGCCCTCGCTCGCCCCCTTCGCCGAGGTGGACCCCGAAGCCGAGGCTGCCGCAGAGGACGCCGGGTTCGACCCCGAAGCGCCGCCCGCCGAGGCCGCCCACGCGCGCCGCACCATGATCGGCCGCAGCGCCGAGGAGGTCGACCACGCGCCGCCGCGCGGCCGGTACGCCCCCGTGCCCGCGCCCGAGTCCACGGCGGCCACCGCCACCCTGCGCTGGGCCGCGCCCGCCGCCGCCCTCGTGGTCGCGTCCGCGATCGTCGTCGGCCGGGTACTGCGCCGCCGGCGCTGATCGAAACGTAAGGTCGGCCCGTGACTACCCAGGAAACGACGCTGACCGCGGGTGACGCGGAAGTGACCGTGCAGCCGGGCAACGGCTGCCGCGTGAGCAGCCTGCGGATCGGCGGCACCGAACTCCTCCGGCAGGGGGAGCGGTACGGCTGCTTCCCGATGGTGCCGTGGTGCGGCCGCACCAGGGACGGCAGGTTCCGGGACGGCGGGCGGACGTACCAGATGCCCCTGAACTCGCCGCCGCACGCCATCCACGGCTTCGCCCGCGACGCCGAGTGGACGACCGCCCGCGTGAGCGCCGACGAGGCCGTCTTCACGTACGACCTCGCCGAGCCCTGGCCCTGGACCGGGCGCGTCACGCAGATGGTGCGCCTCGCCGAGGACTCGCTCACGCTGACGCTCGGCATCGAGACGTACGGCGACTCCTTCCCCGCGCAGGCCGGCTGGCACCCCTGGTTCAACCGGACCCTCGACGGCTCCGCCGACGGCGTGCGCGTCGAGTTCTCCCCCGCCTGGCAGGAGGAGCGCGGCGACGACCACCTCCCCACCGGCAAGCGGATCGACCGCACCGACGGCCCCTGGGACGACTGCTTCGGCATGCCCGACGGCGTCGACGTGACCCTGACCTGGCCGCAGCAGCTCGAGGTCAAGATCGCGAGCCGGGAGCAGTGGGTCGTCGTCTACGACGAGCAGGAGGCGGCCGTGTGCGTGGAGCCGCAGACCGGCCCGCCGGACGGTCTGAACACGCTGCCGCGCCTCGTCACCCCGGTGGACCCCCTTGAGGCGTCGGCCACCTGGACGTGGCGAGCGCTCTAAGCTCATAGCCATGACGAACGACGTGCGCGACGCGCTTCTCCAGCAGATCAAGGACAAGGCCGTGGTGCACGGCAAGGTGACGCTCTCCTCCGGCCTGGAGGCGGACTACTACATCGACCTGCGCCGTATCACCCTCGACGGCGAGGCCGCCCCGCTGGTGGGCCAGGTGCTCCTCGACCTGACCGCCGACCTCGACTTCGACGCCGTGGGCGGCCTGACGATGGGCGCCGACCCGGTCGCCGGCGCCATGCTGCACGCGGCCGCCGCCCGGGGCGAGCGCCTCGACGCCTTCGTGGTCCGCAAGGCCGCCAAGGCGCACGGCATGCAGCGCCGCGTCGAGGGCCCGGACATCAGGGGCCGCCGCGTGCTCGTCGTCGAGGACACGTCCACCACCGGCGGCTCCCCGCTCGCCGCCGTCGAGGCCGTGCGCGAGGCCGGTGCCGAGGTCGTCGGCGTCGCCACGATCGTGGACCGCGCCACCGGTGCCGCCGAGAAGATCACCGAGGGCGCCGGGGTGCCCTACCTGTTCGCGTACGGCAAGGACGAACTGGGCCTCGACTGAGGCCGGTCGACAACGGGCCGGACCCAGTACGCGACCAGTACTGGAGCTGTCCGGCAAGTCTGGAAAGATGGGGGCGACGATGACGTCGCCATCCGGGGCCGATCCAGACGAGAGGCCCCAGGTCAGGGTCTGACAGCACACACCCGCACATCCCAAGGAGCGGACACATGCCCATCGCAACTCCCGAGGTCTACGCCGAGATGCTGGACCGGGCGAAGGCCGGCAAGTTCGCCTACCCGGCCATCAACGTGACCTCCTCGCAGACCCTGAACGCTGCGCTGCGCGGCTTCGCGGAGGCCGAGAGCGACGGCATCATCCAGATCTCCACCGGCGGTGCGGAGTTCCTGGGCGGCCAGTACAACAAGGACATGGTGACGGGCGCCGTGGCCCTCGCCGAGTACGCGCACATCATCGCCGAGAAGTACGACGTCACCGTCGCGCTGCACACCGACCACTGCCCCAAGGGCAAGCTGGACGGCTATGTGCGCCCGCTGCTCGACATCTCCGCCGAGCGCGTCAAGGCCGGCCGCAACCCGCTGTTCCAGTCCCACATGTGGGACGGCTCCGCGGAGACCCTCGCCGACAACCTGGCCATCGGCCAGGAGCTGCTCGCGAAGGCCGCCGCCGCGAAGATCATCCTCGAGGTCGAGATCACCCCGACCGGTGGCGAGGAGGACGGCGTCAGCCACGAGATCAACGACGAGCTGTACACGACCGTCGACGACGCGATCCGCACCGCCGAGGCCCTGGGCCTGGGCGAGAAGGGCCGCTACCTGCTCGCCGCGTCCTTCGGCAACGTGCACGGCGTGTACAAGCCGGGCAACGTCGTCCTGCGTCCGGAGCTCCTCAAGGACCTCCAGGAGGGCGTCGCCGCCAAGTTCGGCAAGCCGGCCGGGTCGCAGCCGTTCGACTTCGTCTTCCACGGCGGCTCCGGCTCCACCGAGCAGGAGATCGCGACGGCGCTGGAGAACGGCGTCGTGAAGATGAACCTCGACACCGACACCCAGTACGCCTTCACGCGTCCGGTCGCGGACCACATGTTCCGCCACTACGACGGCGTCCTGAAGGTCGACGGCGAGGTCGGCGTGAAGTCGCAGTACGACCCGCGCACCTGGGGCAAGTCCGCCGAGGCGGGCATGGCCAAGCGCGTCTCCGAGGCCTGCGCGAACCTGCGCTCCACGGGTACGAAGCTCAAGTAGTACGAGGCTGGTCACCGGGGCCCGGCATCCCTCTCGGGGTGCCGGGCCTCCGGCGTACCCCGAGGGAGATGCCTGTGCGCTACGACTTCGACACCCCGGTCGACCGGCGCGGCACGTGGTGCGTCCAGTGGGACGGGGTCGCGGACCGGTTCGCGGTGCCGGATCTGCTGCCGTTCACCATTTCCGACATGGACTTCGCCTGCGCGCCCGAGGTCCTCGCGGCGCTCGGGTCCCGGCTCGCGCACGGCGTGTTCGGGTACACGGACTGGCGGCACGACGACTTCCGCGGCGCCGTACGCGACTGGTTCGCGACCCGGTACGGCACCGAGGTCGACGTGGACGGGCTCGTGTACGCCCCGTCCGTGCTCAACCAGATGGCCCAGCTCCTGCGCATGTGGACGCGGCCCGGCGACGGCGTCGTCCTGCACACCCCCACGTACGACGGCTTCCGCAAGGCCGTCACCGGGCTCGGCCGCGAGATGCGCACCGCCGGTGTCGACGACTGGGCGGGTCTGGAGCGGGAGCTGGCACGGCCCGACAGCCGGGTCCTGATCCTGTGCTCGCCGCACAACCCCACGGGCAAGGTGTGGACGGACGCCGAGCTGACCCGGATCGCGGACCTCGCCCGGCGCCACGGAGTCGCCGTCATCAGCGACGAGATCCACGCCGACCTCACGCACGCCGGCCACGTCCACCGCCCGTGGACGCCGTACGGCGAGGGCCTGCGCTGGGCGCTCGTCACCTCCGCCACCAAGGCCTTCAACTTCCCCGCACTGAGCGGGAGTTACGGCTTCGTCGGCGATCCGGACGACCACGCCGAGTTCGTGCGGCGCATGGACACCGCGGAGGGCCTCGCCTCGCCGGCCGTCCTGTCGCTGACCGCGCACATCGCCGCGTACCGCGAGGGCGGGGCGTGGCTGGACGGCGTACGGGAGTACACGCACGGGAACCTGGCGATGCTCGCGGAGCGGCTGGACGCCGCGTTCCCCGGGCTCGGGTGGCGGCCGCCGCAGGCCGGCTATCTCGCCTGGATCGATCTGCGTCCCCTCGGCGTCGACGACGACGCGCTCCAGCGGGAGCTCGTCGAGCGGGAGCGCGTGGCGATCATGCCGGGCGCCACCTACGGAGCGCCCGGATTCGTCCGCCTGAACGTCGGCTGCCCGCGGGCCAAGGCCGAGGCGGGTGCGGACGCGCTGGTGCGGGCGCTGAGCAGGCTCGCGATCACCGGCATGGAACGCACCGCCGGTCATGGCGCAGACTGGAACACATGAGCCTTCACGAGAACCTTCTCGGGGGACCGCCCCCGACCGAGCTGCCCGACGACCCGGAGCCGCGCGAGCTGCTCGCGAGCGGCACGGCGCCCGCCGATGTCGCCGCGAAGTACCCGACCTCCTCCCTCGCCTGGGCGCGTCTCGCCGACGAGGCGTACGAGCGCGGCAGCGTCGTCGAGTCGTACGCGTACGCACGCACCGGCTACCACCGTGGCCTGGACTCCCTGCGCCGCGCGGGCTGGAAGGGCCACGGCCCGGTGCCGTGGGAGCACGAGCCGAACCGCGGCTTCCTGCGCGCCCTGCACGCCCTCGCGCGCGCCGCGCAGTCCATCGGCGAGCAGGCGGAGTACGAGCGCTGCGCGCAGTTCCTCAAGGACTCCTCGCCCGCCGCGGCCCAGACCCTGGGCTAGATTTCCGCGCTTTCTCCAGGCCCGCCCGTGACGATGTGACCGGGCGGGCCTTGCCGTTTCGGGGGACGATTGCGGAGGATGCCGGTGGGGACCGGGGCCCCCGTGCCGGAATTCGGCAGGGGCGGACCGCTACCCGGAGTACGTTCAAGGAGACAGCGATGTCCCACGAGGCTCACGAGTCGAACGAGCCAGAGACGCCGTATCTCGACTTTGCGGGAACCACCCCTTACGAGGACTACGTCCAGGCCGACGTCCTCACCCACCTCCAGCACACCCGCTCCGACGACCCCGGAGAGATGGTCTTCCTGGTCACGACCCAGGTGATGGAGCTGTGGTTCACGGTCATCGTCCACGAGTGGGAGACCGCGTCGCGGGCCCTGCGCGGCGACGACGTGCCGACCGCGGTGGCCGCCCTGAAGCGCTCCGTGCGCGAGCTGGACGCGCTGAACGCGTCGTGGCGCCCGCTCGGCCAGCTGACCCCCGCGCAGTTCAACTCCTACCGGGCCGCCCTCGGCGAGGGCTCCGGTTTCCAGTCGGCGATGTACCGGCGCATGGAGTTCCTGCTCGGCGAGAAGTCCGCCTCCATGCTCGTCCCGCACCGGGGCGCGCCGCGCGTGTACGCGGAGCTGGAGAAGGCCCTGGAGGAGCCGAGCCTGTACGACGAGGTGCTGCGGCTGCTCGCCCGCCGCGGCCACGCCGTCCCCGAGGCCGTGCTCAAGCGGGACGTGGCGCAGAAGTACGAGCCGTCCCCCGAGGTCGAGGCCGTGTGGACCGCGCTGTACGCCGGTGACGAGGGCGACGAACTCGCCCGCCTCGGCGAGGCCCTCACCGACGTCGCCGAGCTGGTGTGGCGATGGCGCAACGACCATCTGGTGGCGACCCGCAGGGCGATGGGCGCCAAGACGGGCACGGGCGGCTCCGCGGGCGTGGCCTGGCTGGAGAAGCGCGCGCAGAAGAACGTGTTCCCCGAGCTGTGGACAGCGAGGTCCCATGTCTGACGTCACTGCGCTTGCCGGTAGGGCGCTGGAGCTGGACACCGCCGACGAGCTGGGCAAGCTGCGCGAGCGGTTCGTCCTGGACGACACCGGCGACACCGTGTACCTCGACGGCAACTCGCTCGGCGCGCTCCCCGCGCATGTGCCGGGGCGCGTCGAGGACGTCGTGCGCCGGCAGTGGGGCGAGCTGCGCATCCGTTCCTGGACCGAGTCGGGCTGGTGGACGGCGCCGGAGCGGATCGGCGACCGGATCGCGCCCCTCGTCGGCGCCGCCGAGGGACAGATCGTCGTCGGCGACTCCACCAGCGTCAATGTGTTCAAGGCGCTGGTGGGCGCGGTGCGCCTGGCCGGTGAGGGGCGCGACGAGATCCTCGTCGACGCGACGACGTTCCCGACGGACGGGTACATCGCCGAGTCCGCCGCCCGGATGACGGGCTGCACGCTGCGTCCGCTGTCCCCGGCTCAGGTCCCGGGCGCGCTCGGCGACCGTACGGCCGCGGTGCTCCTCAACCACGTCGACTACCGCACGGGCCGCCTGCACGACCTGCCCGCGCTGACCGCCGCGGTGCGCGCGGCGGGCGCCGTGTCCGTCTGGGACCTGTGCCACAGCGCGGGCGCGCTGCCGGTCGGGCTCGACCGGCACGGGGTCGACCTCGCGGTCGGCTGCACCTACAAGTACCTGAACGGCGGCCCGGGTTCACCCGCGTACCTGTACGTGCGCAGTGATCTGCAGAGCCGCTTCGACTCACCGCTGCCGGGGTGGAACTCGCACGCCGAGCCGTTCGGGATGCGGCCCTCGTACGAGGCCGGGGACGGGGCGGTGCGGGGCAGGGTCGGCACCCCCGACATCCTGTCCATGCTCGCCCTGGAGGCGGCGCTCGACGTCTGGGACGGGGTGCCGGTCGACGCGGTGCGCGCCAAGTCGCTCGCGCTGACGGACTTCTTCCTGGAGTGCGTCGAGGCGTATGTGCCCGCGGGGCGGGTCGAGTCGGTGACGCCGGCGGCGCACGCCGAGCGCGGCAGCCAGGTGGCGCTGCGCGCCGACGACGCCGGGGCCGTCATGGAGCGGCTGATCGCGGCGGGTGTCGTCGGTGACTACCGCGCCCCTGACGTGCTGCGGTTCGGCTTCACCCCGCTGTACCTCGGGTTCGCCGAGGTGGAGCGGGCCGCGCGGGTCCTCGCGGATCAGCTGGCGGCCGCGGCGGAGTAGACGCCCGCTTCCGCCGCCGCGACGGCGGCGTCGGCGGCCTGGTCCGCGTCGGCTTCGGTCGGCGCGGATCCGGCCGTCAGGAGCTGGTAGTAGAGGGGCGCGGACACGGCCCGCACGACGGCCGCCGCGTCCGTGCCGGTCCTCAACTCGCCGCGCCGCACGGCCTGTTCCACGCACGGAGCCCATTCGGCGACCCGTACCTCGTAGAAGCGGCGCAGCGCCGCCGACGTCTTCTCGTCGCAGGTCGCGGCGGCGATGACGGCCCGGAACAGGGCGCCCTGGCGGGGGTCCGCCAGCGCGCGCCGCACCAGGTGGGCGTTGGCCCGCAGGTCGCCGCGCAGGGTCCCGGTGTCGGTGCGCGGCAGCGACTGCTCGGCCATGTCGGCGAGCAGATCGGCGACGAGCCCCGTGACCGAGCCCCAGCGCCGGTACACCGTCGTCTTGCCGACCTCCGCGCGCCGCGCGACGTCCGCCAGGTCGAGATGGGCGAAGCCCTGTTCGGCGAGCACGTCACCGGCGGCGTCGAGGACGGCGGCGCGCACCCGCGCCGTGCGCCCGCCGGGACGGACGGTGCCGGGCTCCGCCTGCACGGTGCCGGGCTCCGAAGGGGCGGTCCCGTGCTCTGCTTGTTCGGGCATGCGGCCCAGGGTAACGGCACAAGGGAACCGTTTATCCGGTTACGGTGTGTGTCCGCCCACGTCACCGGCCTGGTAGCGTCCGCATACTTTCCAATTCTGCCGTGACGCTGAGAGGTTGGAGCATGCCGGACGACGCCGCCGCCCGCGACGAGGCCGAAGAGGCATCGGCCTTCTCGCACCCCGTGGTCCCGCCCGACGTCACCGCCGCGTACGGGGATCACCCGGACCAGGTCGTCGACTTCTACGCGCCCCGCGACAGCGCGGAGTCCGCGCCCCTGGTGGTGCTCCTGCACGGCGGCGCGTGGCGCGCGCCCTACGATCGGCAGCACCTCACGCCGTTCGCCGACTTCCTCGCGCGGCGCGGCTTCGCGGTCGCCAACGTCGAGTACCGGCGCGGCAGTTCACTGCCCCAGCAGGGCGGTACCGCTCCGGTGGCGGGGCGCTGGCCGGAGACGTTCGACGACATCGCCGCCGCCCTCGACGCCCTCCCCGGCCTCGTACGGGAAGTGCTGCCGCAGGGTGACCCGCGGCGCACCGTCGTCGTGGGGCACTCGGCCGGCGGGCAGCTCGCTCTGTGGGCCGCCGCGCGGCATCTGCTGCCCGAGGACGCGCCCTGGCGCACCGCCGCCCCCGCACCGCTGCGCGGCGTCGTCGCGCTCGCCCCGATCGCCGACTTCGTGACGGCCCGCGATCTCGACGTCTGCTCCGGCGCACCCGCCCAATTCCTGGGCGGCAAGGCCGTGTTCGAGGAGCGCCTGCCGTACGCCGACCCGGCCGCGCTGCTTCCCACGGGCATCGCTACGACGCTGGTGCAGGGACGGGCGGACACGACGGTGCCGTACGTGGTCGCGGAGGCCTACGCGGACGCGGCGGCGAAGGCGGGCGAGGTCGTGGGGCTCACGCTCCTGGAGGACGTCGGCCACTTCCCGCTGATCGACCCCGCCGCGGACGCGTGCGCCGTGGTGGCTGAGGAGATCGCCCAGCTGGCGTGGTGACGGCGCCCGGCCCTGGTGGGAGCGTGTAGTACCTGCGACGGAGGGCTCAGGACCCTCCTCCCGTGGGACGCCTTCGGGGCGGGCCGCCGCTTACGGTGCTGTACGTGACCGAGACCCAGACCCAGACCCAGACGATGCCGACGGGGGCCAAGAGCCGCAGCCCCGAGTACCGTCTCGCCGCCGGCGCGCTGAGCGGCCTGCGGCAGGACCTGTTCAAGGATCCCTTCGCCTACCGTCCGCTGCCGCCGTGGTCGCCGGACGGCCCGCTGGTCGGGCGGCTGCCGGAGCGGGTGCGCCGCTACGCGGTGTGGACGCCGCACGCGGTGGTCCTGGGCGCCGCCCTGTTCACGCTGCTGATCGCATTCGCCGTCGGCGACGCGATGGGCGGCGACGTGATCCACGCGCTGTCCGGGCTCGTCCCGGCACTCGCCGTGGCGATGACGCTGCTCAGGCCGGTCGGGGCGTGGTGGATATCCCTCGTGTCGACGCCGTTCGTCGCGATCATGGGAGGGGACGGATTCGGCGCTCCCTGGGCTCCCGCCGGGTTCTTCGCGCACCTCGTCGTGATGACGGTGGTCGCGGCCAGGACCCGGCCCCGCACGGCGGCCTGGATGTGGGCGGGCACGGCCGCCTTCGGCTTCTTCGCGTCGGTCTTCTGGTACAGCATGGACCCGGACACCGCGCCGATGCTCTTCGTCTCCGCGCTCGCCCTCCTCGTCACCACGTCGGTGCACATCAGGCGCGAGGCGAAGGTGGAGATGACCGCGCAGCGCCAGGTCACGGCCGTGGAGCGGGACAAGCGCACGCTCCTGGAGGAGCGCACGAACATCGCCCGCGAGCTGCACGACGTGGTCGCGCACCACATGTCGGTCGTCGCGATCCAGGCGGAGGCCGCGCCGTACCGCGTGGAGAACCCGCCGCCGGAGCTGGAGCAGGCGTTCGTCACGATCCGCGAGAACGCGGTGGCGGCGCTCACCGAGCTGCGCCGCGTCCTCGGGGTCGTACGGGCCGAGGATTACGAGGCGCCCGACGCCCCGCAGCCCACGCTCGCGGACCTCGGCCGGCTCCTGGAGAACGTCGGGGAGGCCGGGCTCCGGGTCGGGCAGACGGTCACCGGCGCGGTCCGTGACCTGCCGCAGGGCGTCGAGCTGTCGGCGTACCGCATCGTGCAGGAGGCGCTGAGCAACGCGCTGCGGCACGCGCCCGGCGCCGAGGCACGCGTCGAGGTGTCGTACGTCCTCGGGGGGCTCGGCCTGCGCATCGTGAACGGCCCGCCGACCGGCCTGGTCAAGCCCTCGCCGGGCGCGGGCCACGGGATCACCGGCATGCGGGAGCGCATCGCGATGCTGAGCGGCGAGATGACGGCGGGCCCGACGGCGGACGGCGGCTACGAGGTGGCGGCGTTCGTGCCGGTGGCCTCCCCGGAGCCGGAGTCGACGAAGGCGACCGCGACGGAGACGGACCAGTCGGGAGACCCCGCATGACCATCCGCGTACTGATCGCCGACGACCAGATGATGGTCCGCGAGGGCTTCTCGGTGCTGCTCAACGCGATGCCCGACATCGAGGTCGTCGGCGAGGCCGTCAACGGCCGGGAGGCCGTCGCCCGGGTCCGTGAACTCTCCCCGGACGTCGTCCTCATGGACATCCGCATGCCGGAGCTGAACGGCATCGAGGCCACCCGCGAGATCGCCGCCATGGACCGCAGCGCGAAGGTGCTCGTCCTGACCACCTTCGACCTCGACGAGTACGTCTACCAGGCGCTGCGCGCGGGCGCCTCCGGCTTCCTCCTCAAGGACGCCTCGGCCCGTCAACTGGCCGACGGCGTAAGGGTGGTGGCCGAGGGTGAGGCGCTCCTCGCCCCCTCGGTCACCCGCCGCCTGATCACGGAGTTCTCCAAGCTCTCCGAGATCCCGAAGCTGCCGGCGGTGGCGAACCCGGGGGCGTTCGGCGAGCTGACGGAGCGCGAGACGGAGGTGCTGGTCCTGATCGCCCAGGGCCTGTCGAACGCGGAGATCGCCGAACGGCTCGTCGTCGCCGAATCGACCATCAAGACCCACGTCAGCCGCGTCCTCGTGAAGCTGGGCCTGCGGGACCGCACCCAGGCGGCGGTCTTCGCGTACGAGGCGCGGCTGGTCAGGCCCGCGTAAGCAGTCGGCGTACAGAGGGGGTGATCAGCTCCGGGGGCCGAGGTCGAGCGTCTCGCGGTGTGCGTGCCACCGCTTCATCAGGCCCTTCAGCTCGCCGTCCAGGAACTCCATGAACGCCGCCGTCTCGGCGATGCGCAGGCCCGCGGGGCTGTCCGGGCCCAGTGATTCCACCCCGTCGCGCAGGACCCTCTCCCAGCGCGCGAGGAGCTGGTCGCGGCGGGTGAACGTCTCGAACCACAGGTCGTTGTGCAGCCGGTAGCGGTCGCGGCGCGAGCCGGGCTCCCGCTCGCGGCCGACCATGCCCGCCTGCGTCAGATAGCGCACGGCCCCGGACACCGCCGCCGGGCTGATCTGCAGTCGTTCGGAGAGCTCGGCGGAGGTCAGCGCGCTCTCGTCGGAGGCGAGCAGCGAGGCGAAGACGCGGGCGGCCATCCGCTGCATCCCGGCCTCGGTCATCTCCGCGGCGAACCGCTCCACGAACCGTGACACCGCCGCCTCGGCGCCGTCCTGGTCCGCCCCGGTGGCGCCGTCGCCGTCCTTCGTCGCGCTCATGTCCCGATCATCTCCCCTGGTGACGTGCAGCCTCAAGTTTATACGCTTCCTTAACTTCACAAGTTTGTGAAAGTAGCGTACGTTCTGAAACATGACGAAGGCAATGACCGTCTCCGGACTGCACAAGTCGTTCGGCAAGACGCACGCTCTGGACGGCCTCGATCTGGACGTCGAGGCCGGCGAGGTGCACGGCTTCCTCGGCCCCAACGGCGCCGGGAAGTCCACCACCATCCGCGTCCTGCTCGGCCTGCTGCGCGCCGACTCCGGCGCGGTGCAGCTGCTCGGCGGCGACCCCTGGGCCGATGCCGTCGCCCTGCACCGAAAGGTCGCGTACGTGCCGGGCGACGTCACGCTGTGGCGCAACCTCAGCGGCGGCGAGGTGATCGACCTCTACGGGCGGCTGCGCGGACGCCTCGACAAGGCGCGCCGGGCGGACCTGATCGAGCGGTTCGAGCTCGACCCGACCAAGAAGGGCCGCACCTACTCCAAGGGCAACCGGCAGAAGGTCGCCCTGGTCGCCGCGTTCGCGTCCGACGTCGACGTCCTCATCCTCGACGAGCCGACCTCCGGCCTCGACCCGCTGATGGAGGAGGTCTTCCAGGAGTGCGTCAAGGAGTCCGCCCGCGAGCGGGGCCAGACCGTGCTGCTGTCGTCGCACATCCTCAGCGAGGTCGAGTCGCTCTGCGACCGGATCAGCATCATCCGCAAGGGCCGTACGGTCGAGACCGGCTCGCTCAGCGAGCTGCGGCACCTGACCCGCACCAGCGTCACCGCCGAACTGGCCTCCGCGCCCAACGGACTCGCCCAGCTCCCCGGCGTGCACGACCTGGACGTCCAGGGCCTGCGCGTCAAGCTCCAGGTCGACAGCGACAAACTCGACGCGGTGCTCCGCTCGCTCACGGGCTCCGGCGTACGGTCGCTCGCCAGCACCCCGCCCACGCTGGAGGAGCTGTTCCTGCGGCATTACCAGGACGACGGTGCAGACGGGTCCGACGCCGCCGCCGAAGGGGCGATGTCGCGATGACCGCCGCCGTGGCCGACACGCGATTCGCCCCCCGCGCGGCCGGAGCGCGCCAACTCGCAGGCACAGGGACCCTGTTGAGGCTCGCGCTGCGCCGCGACCGCGTCATGATCCCCGTCTGGGTCGCCGTCATCCTCATGATGGTCCTGTCGATGCCGGGCTCGCTGAAGAGCGTGTACAGCACCGCCGCCGAGCGCGCCGACCTCGCGCAGTCGATGGTCACGAACAGCTCGATGCGCGCTCTGTACGGTCCGGTGTTCGCCGACTCGATCGGCGGACTCACCGCGTGGCGCATCGGGGTCTACGGCGGGCTGTTCGCCGCCATCATGAGCCTGCTCATCGTCGTACGGCACACCCGTGACGAGGAGGAGAGCGGGCGGCAGGAGCTGGTGTCGTCGGCGATGGTGGGGCGGCGCGCCCCGCTGACCGCCGCCCTGCTCGCGGCACTTGTCGCCAACGCGGCCACCGCCCTGCTCATCGCGGGCGGCCTCGCCTCCCAAGGGAGCGGCGGGGCACTGGCGTTGGGGTTCGCGGTCGCCGGGACCGGCATGGTGTTCGCCACGATGGCGGCGATCGTCGCGCAGCTCACGGAGAGCGCGCGCCTCGCCAAGGGCCTCACGTCGGCGGTGCTCGGCCTGGCGTTCGTCCTGCGCGCGGCCGGGGACTCGGGGACCTCGGGGTCCCCCCAGGCTTCCGGCTCTGGGGGAGGTTCGTCGGCACTGACCTGGGTGTCACCGCTCGGCTGGCTGGAGAACACACGGGCGTTCGCGGACGAGCGCTGGTGGGTGCTGCTCCTGTTCGTGGCGGGCGTCGCCGCGCAGGGTGTGGTCGCGTACGGGCTCGCGGGGCGGCGCGACATCGGGATGGGCTTCCTGCCGAGCCGCCCCGGACCCGCCCAGGGCAGGCTCGGCACGGCGGGCGCGCTCGCCTGGCGGCTCCAGCGCGGCACCGTGTTCGGGTGGAGCGCCGGGTTCCTCGTCGCCGGCATCGCGTTCGGCGGGATGACGCAGGGCGCGACCGATCTCGTCGGCGACAACCAGAAGACGCGCGACATCATCGAGCGGATGGGCGGCCAGTCCGGTGTCACGGACGCGTTCCTCGCCACGATGGTCGGCATGCTCGGCATGGTCGCCGCGCTCTACATCGTGTCGTCGGTCCTCCGCCTCAGCGGCGAGGAGACCTCGCAGCGCGCCGAGCCGGTCCTCGCGGCGGCGGTCGGGCGGCTGCGGTGGGCGGCGGGCCATCTGGTCATCGCGTTCGGCGGGGCCGCGCTGATCATGGTGATCGGCGGCCTCGGCCTCGGGATCGGCTACGGGAAGAGCTTCGGCCCCGTCCTGGGCGCCTGCCTCACGCAGCTCGCCGCGATCTGGGTCATCGGGGGCCTCGCGGTGCTGCTGTTCGGGGTGTTCCCGAGGGCGGCGGTGGCGGCCTGGGCCGTCGCGGGCATCGCGCTCCTGATCGGCTGGATCGGCCCGGCGTTCGACCTCCCGCAGTCGGTCATGAACCTCTCCCCGTTCGGCCATCTGCCGAAGCTGCCGGGCGGCGAGATGGCCTGGACCCCGGTCCTGACCCTGACGGCGATCGCGGTGGTCTTCGTCGCGGCGGGCCTGACGGGCCTGCGCCGGCGGGACCTGTCGAACTGACCGGCCGCGTCACTTGGGCAAGGTCAGCCCCCACGCACCCGCCCGTACCGTCCACGTGCGGGTGCGTACGGGGCCGGCCACCACCTGGTCCGCGCGGTAGCGGAAGTCCGGGCCCGACACCGTCACCGTGTGCGCGAGGACCCGCAAAGGCCCCGCCTCCGCGCCCACCGAGGACGGCCTGACCTCGACGCTGGCCCGGCCCGCCGCGTCGGGAGCCACGCTCACGCCCTCGACCGGCCGGTCCAGATCGACCAGCGTCACCCCGTCCGCCTCGACCCGCAGCCGCTGCGGCCCCGGGGCGAGCGCCGTCGCACGCTGCGGGCGCGCCGCCAGCGTGCGGACGAGGGACTGGCAGGTACGCAGCCAGTGGTGCGCGGGGTCGGAGCCCAGCGCCGCCGGGTGCGCCACCGGCGGGATCCGCAGATTGCCGAGAACCACCCCGTCGGAGTCGTCGACGAGCAGATCGAGCCGCCGCTCGACGCCCTCCAGGGCCGCCCGCGCGGCCGCCACCGCCCCGGTCGGCACCCCCAGGGAGCGCGCCAGCGAGACACTCGCCCCGACCGGGACGAGCGAGAGAACGGAACCCGCCAGCTCGCGCTCGCGGTGCAGCAGAGCCACCGCGCGCAGCAGCGCCCGGTCGTCCCCGATCACCACCGGCCGCCGGGAACCCCTTCTGACCAGGGCCTTCGCGAATTCCTCCGGCCCGTCCGGCAGACACACCTTCACTGTCGCACCGGCGCCGAGCACGTCCTTCGCGATGCGTACCGACTCGCCGTCCGCACGCCGGGCGACCGGATCGACGACCACCAGTAGCTGGTCAAAAGCCGCCACCTCGGTCCTGCCTCGCTTCCTCGGGTAGCATCTTGGTGCAAGAGCCCCTTGCGCTATTGCGCCAGGGGCTTCGTCTATTCCGGGGCACACCAAGGCACACCCATACAGGCGGCTACGGCCCCTGACCTTGGTCTTGCCCCGCCCGGAAGGGGTGTACGCCTGTGCCCGCACTTGTGCTGCTCGGTGCTCAGTGGGGTGACGAAGGCAAGGGAAAGGCCACCGACCTGCTCGGTGGATCCGTGGACTATGTGGTGCGCTACCAGGGCGGCAACAACGCCGGTCACACGGTCGTCGTAGGCGACCAGAAGTATGCGCTCCACCTCCTCCCTTCCGGGATCCTCTCGCCGGAGTGCACGCCGGTCATCGGAAACGGTGTCGTCGTCGATCCGTCGGTCCTGCTCTCCGAGCTGAGTGGACTGAACGAGCGCGGCGTCGACACGTCGAAGCTGCTGCTCAGCGGCAACGCGCACATCATCACGCCGTACAACGTGACCGTCGACAAGGTGACGGAACGCTTCCTCGGCAAGCGCAAGATCGGCACCACCGGCCGCGGCATCGGCCCGACCTACGCGGACAAGATCAACCGCGTCGGCATCCGCGTCCAGGACCTCTACGACGAGTCGATCCTCACCCAGAAGGTCGAAGCGGCGCTCGAGGGCAAGAACCAGCTCCTCACCAAGGTCTTCAACCGGCGCGCCATCGAGGCGGAGCAGGTCGTCGAGGAGCTGCTCGGCTACGCGGAGCAGATCAAGGGCTACGTCGCCGACACCACCCTGATCCTGAACAAGGCGCTCGACGACGACAAGGTCGTCCTCTTCGAGGGCGGCCAGGGCACGCTGCTCGACATCGACCACGGCACGTATCCCTTCGTGACGTCGTCGAACCCGACCGCGGGCGGCGCCTGCACGGGTGCGGGCGTCGGCCCGACGAAGATCAGCCGCGTCATCGGCATCCTCAAGGCGTACACGACCCGTGTCGGCGCGGGCCCGTTCCCGACCGAGCTGTTCGACGAGGACGGCGAGGCGCTGCGCCGCATCGGCGGCGAGCGCGGTGTCACCACCGGCCGTGACCGCCGCTGCGGCTGGTTCGACGCGGTCATCGCCCGCTACGCGACCCGTGTGAACGGCCTGACGGACTTCTTCCTCACCAAGCTGGACGTGCTCACGGGCTGGGAGCAGATCCCGGTCTGCGTCGCCTACGAGATCGACGGCAAGCGCGTCGAGGAACTCCCGTACTCCCAGACCGACTTCCACCACGCGAAGCCGGTGTACGAGTACCTGCCGGGCTGGTCCGAGGACATCACCAAGGCCAAGACCTTCGCCGACCTGCCGAAGAACGCGCAGGCGTACGTGAAGGCCCTGGAGGAGATGTCGGGCGCCCCGATCTCCGCGATCGGCGTCGGCCCCGGCCGCACCGAGACCATCGAGGTCAACTCGTTCCTTTAGGCCCCGCGCCCCGGAACATCAGGCGCCCCGGTCCGCTTCGGCGGGCCGGGGCGCCGAGGCGTGTGCGGTCAGCCTCCGAAGACCGAGCCGAACTGCGGTGTGCCGGACGTGGACACGCCCACCGCCGAGGGCGAGAGCGACACCGCGCCCGTCGTGGTGATCCTGCCGCCGCTGGACTTGAGGACGGTGACCGCGCCGTTGCCCTCGTTCTCGCCGCTGACACCGATGGCCAGGTCCGACCTGCCGTCGGCGTTGAAGTCCGACAGCAGGACGTCGGTGCCGAACGCGTCCTTGTACTCGCTGGTGCCCGGGACGCCCGCCGTGTCCTGGGTGAAGGTCTGGGCGCCGGTTCCCGTGACGCCCGAGGCCGAGCCGTACAGGACGGTCACGGCGCCGCTGTCGCCCGATCCCGAGGCCGCGCCGTCCTCGGCGACGGTGCCGACGGCGATGTCGGAGAGACCGTCGCCGTTGATGTCGCCGACGCTGATCTCCCAGCCGAACAGGTCCGACGCCTCACCGGTGCCGGGGACGCCCGCGGTGTCCTGCGAGATCACGGTGGTGCCGCCGTCCGGTCCGGTGGCGGAGCCGTACGTGACGTGGATGTCGCCACCGGTGGACGTGCCGGGCTGCCCCTCGGAGTTGGACGAGTCGGAGGTCAGGCCGGTGACCACGTCGCCGAAGCCGTCGCCGTTGATGTCACCGATGTCGCTGATCACGCCGCCCGGCAGCGCGGTGGCGGTGGCGGACGGGCCGGACGCCGTGCCGGGCAGGTAGTAGTTGGCGAGGTAGTCGCCGTCACTGGTGGCGTTGTTGCCGCTGACGACGAGGTCGTCCTTGCCGTCGGCGTTCACGTCGCCGACCGTGAGCTTGCGAAGGTGGTACGGGCTGGTCGCGCGCACCGGGGTGGTGACGGCGGTGACCGAGCCGACCGTGCCCGACTTGGCGATGCCGCTCTTGAAGACGCGGACGGACTTGCTGCTGTCCGCCGTCACGAGGTCGGTCTTCCCGTCGCCGTCGAAGTCGCCCGCCGCGACGTCGAAGCCGAACCGGTCGTGGCTCGTGGGCGCCGGGTCCGCGATGGTGGTGCCGCCCTTCAGCCCTCCGGAGGAGCCCCACAGGATGGTGACGGTCCCGCCGTCGGTGTCGCCGGGCATGTCCTCGTAGGGGGTGCCTACGGCGAGGTCGGTGAAGCCGTCACGGTTGAAGTCGCCCGGTGAGGTGACGTATCCGAAGAGGTCGCCGGACTCGGGAGTGCCCGGCACGCCCGTGGAACTCTGGGTGAGGGTGGCGCGCTTCGCGGCGCTGATCCCGTTCGCCGAGCCGTAGAACACCGTGATCTGCCCGGCCTTCGCGTGGCCGCCGACGGATGCCTCGGGGGAGGAGACGGCGACGTCCGGGTAGCCGTCGAGGTTGAAGTCGGCCTCGTGCGGCTGGGTCGCGGAGGCGCCGGGCGTCGCCGACGCGGCGCCGGCCGACAGGGAGACGAGGCCTCCGGTGAGTGCGGCTGCGGCGGCCGTCGCGGCCGCTATGCGGCCACGGCCCGGTCTGACGGCGGGGGTGCGCTTGTGCTTCGGCATGGCGGATTCTCCTGCGGCGGGCTCGGCATGGCGGTTTTGGTGATCAGGAGACCCGTGTCGGAGGCCGAAGGTTGTAGGCGCCATCGGGTTTTTTTCCGTGGGGAGTTACCGGGAACGGGACCGTCACCCGTTTCCGCAGATCCGCAGCCCCACCGGCGTCCCGCACGGCAGATGGCCGTGGGTGCGGATGACGTCCTGGCCGGGGCCGCGGATCGCGTAGGCCAGGAAGCTGGAGGCGAGGGAGTCGGCGGGCGGGCGGCCGTAGGTGTAGGCGAACTCGATCTCACGGTACGGGTAGCCGCTCGACTCGATGTGGTCGATGTCCGGCGCGTGGCCGTCGAGGGAGAGGCGGTGCAGGCCCTTGAGCTCGGTGGCGGCGCGCAGTTCGCTGTAGCCGAGCGCTCCGGGGATGCGGGCCACGGCGTCCAGGACCTGGTCGGTGGAGTCGAGTTCGCAGCGCAGTACGGGCACCGACCGCACCGTCCTGTTGGTGCAGTCGTCCGACGAGGTGCGGGGCTCCTCGCCCCCGGCGAGGACCCGGTCCTGGAGCGCGCGGCGGGTGCCGGAGCCCGAGGTGCGGCTGACCAGGACGACGGGCAGGTCGGGGCCGCCGAGCTGGGCCCAGGAGCGGATCTCGCCGCGGTAGAGGCGGCGTACGTCGGCGACCCGTAGGTTCCTGAGCCGGACCCGGTCGTTGACGACGAGGGTGAAGAGGGAGACGGCGACGTGGTTCTCGCTGAGCTGGGTGTAGCTCGCGGGGCGCGGCCCGTCGGAGAAAGTGACCACGGCCGGTGACCCCTTGGCCGGCTGCCCGGCGGCCCCCGTTCCCCGCGCGCCGCCGAGGGCGAGTTCCCGTACGCCGGTCTGGCTGCCGTGGGCGCTGACCGTGATCGTCACGTCCGGGCAGCGCTCCTCGTACTTCTGCTTCAGCTCCTCGGCGACCGGCGCGAACGCCGTCGAGCCGGTGACCGTCAGCGTGCCCTTCTCGCAGTAGTCGGGCGGCGGCGGGGCGTCGGGCCACAGGGCGAGGGCCGCGAGCGCGATGACGAAGGCGCTCAGGAGGCCGGTCACCCGGCGAGCCCAGAGGCCGAACACGGGGGGCTTCTCGTCGGGCGTGACGCTGTGGTTCTCGTGCAGCTCACCGCCCTCGACATCGCCCTGGACGGTGGTGTCGCTGTCGACCGGTCCACCGGTGAGCAGGACGAGGAGCTTGTAGTACGCGCCGGGGTTGAGCGGCACCCGCGGGATGCGCAGCGCGCTGCCCGAACTGACCAGTCCCGGACCCTGGTCGAAATGGCCCATCAGGTGCTCCGCCTCGGGCGGCAGCGTGACGGCCACGCCCCGGACGGTGCGGTCCTCGAACACGGCGGTCAGGCCGTGGTGCGGCGACGAGTCCGTGTAGTCGTCCCGGCCGATGGGCACCGAGCCGTCGTTCTCGATGCGCAGCAGGACGAGCGTCGCGTCGGACATCTCGGGCATTTCGTCGAAGAGTCCGAGCCGTACGTTGCTGGCGCCCGCGCGGTTGCTGCCGCCTATGACGGTGTCCATCTGCTTGCGGTAGCCGATGCGTTTGCGGCGCGGCGCGCGGCGGTCGATCCACACGGGCGCGGCGATGGACGCGATGCCGATGAGCACACCGGCGCCACCCATGACGACGTCGACATCGAACCAGCTCATGAGCCCCTCGCACGGGTGACCGACTTCATCGTGCGGTCACCGTACGAAGCGGGCGGCGGGCCGGGGGCGGAACGGGGGGGCGCGTCGGCGGATGTTCGCCGGACGACACCCTTCCGTTCAACTCGGCCCAGCGGATGGGGTGTTCAGCCCTTGCTGTACGTCAGCTCGTCGCCGTTGTTCATCGTGCGGCGCAGCTCGCCCGACGGGAGCACCTCGACCGAGCTCGGCTTGCCCGGACTGCACGAACCGGAGGGGCCCGAGACGACGTCCGTGGCGCCGATGCGCAGCGTCCCGCCGGACGCCGACACCAGCGCGCCCTGGAACACGCAGTGGTACGTGCCGCCGCCCTGGAGCGGGCCGTCCGCCGTCATCGACAGGACGGTGTCCCCGGGACTCCCCTGCTGGATGCTCAGACGGCGGGTGTTGTGGCCCGTGCCGTTGTCGATCGAGGCGGTCCAGGTGCCGAGGAACTCGGTGGGCACGTCCCCGCCGGCGGGCGGTTCGGAGGAGCTGGGCGGCTGCGATGTCCCGGGGTCCTGAGAGCTGGGCCCGCCCGTCGTCGGTCCCTGGCTCGTGGGCGCGTCGGACGTCGGCTGCTTGGGGTCGTCGCTCTGGGAAACCGTCTTGCCGTCGTCCTTCATCAGCGCGTACACCGATCCGCCCGCGCCGAGCGCCACGACGAGCGCCACCACGATCAGCGCCGCCGTGGAGCGCCCGCTGCGGCGCGGCTCCGGCTGAGGCGCGCCGACGGGGACGACAGCCGGGCCGTACGGGGGTGTGGAGCCGGGGCCGTAGGGCGGCGTCCCGCCCCAGCCGCCCTGCTGCGGGTAGCCGTAGACGGGTGCCTGGGGGTGGGGGTGCGGATACCCGTACGTGGCGGAGGCGGGCGGTGGCGCCGGCGGGAGCGCGGGGGCGGGCGGGCCGGAGGGGGAGACCATCGTCGGCAGGTGGTTGACGGGGGCGGCGCCGGGCGTGCCGGGCGGGGGAGGGGTGGCCACATCCCCACCGCCACCATCGCCACCGTCTCCGGTTCCGGCCGGCGCGGGCTTCTCCTTGTCGAGGCCGGGCGGCTTCCCGGAGGTCGCCCCGGTCGGGCCGTCAGGGTCCTCGTTGTCCAGCAACTGCACGGCGTGCCGCCCCAGTTGCGCCACGAGCGCCCCCGGCAGCCACGGGTCACGCGTGCGTCCGCCGTCGCCGAGCGTGTCCTCGGCGCCGGTCCGCTCCAGAAGCTGCTCCAGGGTCGGGCGGGCCGAGGGGTCCTTGCGCAGACAGTCCCGTACGAGTTCCTGGAGGCCCTCCGGGAGCTCTTCGAGGTCGGGCTCCTCCTGGGCGATACGGAACATCAGGGCGTGCACCCCGCTGTTGGCCGTGCCGAACGGCAGCGCGCCCGTCGCCGCGTAGGCGAGGACCGAGCCGAGGCAGAACACGTCGCAGGCCGTGGTGATCCGGTCGCCGCGCACCTGCTCGGGGGCCATGAAGCCGGGCGAGCCCACGAGGGCGCCCGTTCTCGTGAGGCCGCCGTCCGTCACGGTCTCCAGGGCGCGGGCGATGCCGAAGTCGATGACGCGGGGCCCGTCGATCGTCACCAGGACGTTCGACGGCTTCAGGTCGCGGTGGATGAGGCCCGCGGTGTGGATGTCCTTGAGCGCGTGCGTGAGGCCCGCCGCGAGGATCCGCACGGAGCGCTCGGGCAGCGCGCCGTGGTCGTGCGAGACGACCGTCTGGAGCGAGGGCCCCGCCACGTAACCCGTGGCCACCCAGGGGATGTCCGCCTCGGTGTCCGCGTCGAGGACCGGCGCCGTCCATGCCCCGCCGACCTGCCGCGCGGCCTGCACCTCGAGCCGGAACCGGTTCCTGAACTCCTCCTGCTCAGCGAGCTCCTGGCGCACCAGCTTCACCGCGACCGTGCGCCCGCGGTCCGAGCGTGCCAGATAGACCTGGCCCATTCCGCCCGCCCCGAGCCGCGCCAGCAGCCGGTACGCACCGATGCGCTGCGGATCTCCCGCCCCCAGCTTCTCCATGTCGCGCCACCCTCCCCCATGTGTGACCAACATCCTGAGAATAGTGGGAGGTTGTGACACTGGGGACGGGGCCGCGTCTACGGTTCGGTAACAGGGTGTGCCGTGGGGTGGGCCGTCGGGTGATCCCTGGGGTGGTCCGTCACCTCGTCCAGGGCCGCCGACAGCCGTTCGAGCATCCGTACCGTCGCGGCGAGTTCGTCCTCGCCGAGCGCCTTCGCGAGCCGGTCCGCGAGGGCCGCGTGGCCGGGGCCGATCCGCGCGACCGCCGCACGGCCCTCCTCGGTGGGGGCCAGGAGCTTGGCGCGCCGGTGGGCGGGGTTCGGCTCGTAGGCGGCGAGGCCCTGGGTGACGAGCAGGTCGGCGACGCGCTGGACGCTCTGGCGGGTGATGCCCATGGCGCGCGCGATGCCGGCGACGGGCAGCGGCTCGGCCAGGACCGCGCCGAGCACCTGCCACCGGGCGGCGGTGAGCCCCGTGGGCCGTGACAGGTCCTCGGAGACGGACAGGAACTGGCCGTTGAGCCGGAAGACGCCGAGCGCCGTCCGGCTCAGCAGGTCCTGCCGCGCCCTGCTCACCCCTGCGCTCCCTGGAGGGTCTCGTACGCCGTCGCGTCGGAGTCGTGGAACAGCCGGTACCAGGCGTCGAGCAGCTCCCCCTCGAACACCCCGAGCCCACCGAGGATTTCGCGGGCGAACGCGACGGGCTCGGTCGGCCCGGCCGTGATCAGCCCGCCGTCCGACACGGCGTCCGCGTCGACGTAGCGCCCGCCGCCCTTGTAGCCGGTGGCGGCCAGGTACATGGGGACGGCGCTGGTGTGCGCCCGGTCGTCGAGCAGGCCCTCGCGGGCGAGTCCGGCGGTGGCCCCGCAGATCGCGGCGACCGGCACGCCCGCGTCGAGGAAGGCGCGGGCCTTGCGGGCGAAGGGCGCGAGGTCGGCGCCAGTGTCCCAGAGGTCGGCGCCGGTGAGGATCAGCAGCGAGCTGTCCTCGGGGCGCAGCTCGTCGAGGGCCAGGTCGGGCTCGATGCGCACGCCTCCGATGGTGGTGACGGGCCGCCCGGCGTCGAGCGCGACGGTGCGGATCTCATAGCCGCCGCGGGCGAGGTGGGCGGTGGCGTGCCCCGATTCCCAGTCGGCGAGGGTGTCGTAGACGGCGAGGTGTACGGGCTTCGCGGTGCGGCCGTTGGTCATGACGTCCTCCAGAGCCTCGGTCGTTCCCTGCTTGCATTCCTGCTCATGTACCTGGCTTGCATCCTGCTTATGACAGCATGCTGTCATTACGGCAGCATGCTGTCAATCACACGCTCGGCCGCCACCCTTCTCGCTCCTCATGGAAATTTATTTCCGTCAAACGGAACAATCTTGCGATCGGGTGCGTACTACTTCACGACGACCCACGACGACCACGTCACGACGTACCCCTTCACGTCTACGACCTCCCCCGACCGAGGAGACCGTGTGCTGAACAGGACGCCAGTCGCCGTCCGCGCCCTCGCGCGCGCCGCGCTCGCCGCCCGCCCCGTCGGACTCGACGAGACCGACGCCGCGGCCCCGCTGCTGCGCCACCACGGCCACAGCTATCTCGTCCCCGTCGAGCTCTTCCACGACTTCGCCGCCCTGCTCACCGACCCCCGCAGGCCGGGCGGCCCCTACCGCGCCCTGTCGGTGGGCGGCCGCCGCTGGTTCGGATACCGCTCGACGCACTACGACACCCCCGCCCTGCGTTCGTTCCACGACCACGCGCAGGAGCGCGCGCCCCGCTTCGGCATCAGGGAGCGGCTCTATCAGGACAGCGGGAAGCGGCAGCTGGAGCTCAAGGTGCGCGGCGCGGACGGCGCGACGGTCAAGCACCGGACCCGCCTGGGAGAGGGCGACGACCCCCTCGACGACACCGGGCGCGCCTTCGTCACCGGGGTCCTGCGCGGTACGTACGGCATCGGGGCGCCGCAGGAGCTGGCCGCCCGCCTCGTCACCGAGTACCGGCGCGCGACGTTCGTCGCCGACGGGCAGCGGCTCACCTGCGACGCGGGGCTCGTGGTGCGCGACGCGGGTGAGGGGCGCGCGGTACGGGCGGACGGCGGGTCCGTGCTCGTGGAGACCAAGGCGGGTGCGCCGGGGCGGCCGACGGACGCGGACCGGCTCCTCGCACGGTTCGGAGTGGCGCCCGTGGCGTTCGGCAAGTACTGCGGCGGGCTCGCCGTGCTGCGGCCCGAACTGGCGGCCGGACCGTGGCAGGAAGCGGTGCGGACGCTGTTCCCCGGAGCGGTGCCTCCGGGCGAGGGCGACAGTGTGTCGCGTTAGCGGCCGTCCCACAGACAGGACGCCGATGGTCCTTCCACCATGCGGACATTTACCCTCGGGCCCATGACCCCTCAGCCGAATCCCCAGGTCGGCGCTGCCGTCAAGGCCGCGGACCGTGCGCACGTGTTCCACTCCTGGTCCGCACAGGAGCTCATCGACCCGCTCGCCGTCGCCGGTGCCGAAGGCTCGTACTTCTGGGACTACGACGGCAACCGCTACCTCGACTTCACCTCCGGCCTCGTCTTCACGAACATCGGGTACCAGCACCCGAAGGTCGTCGCCGCGATCCAGGAGCAGGCCGCCTCCCTCACGACCTTCGCGCCCGCGTTCGCCGTCGAGGCCCGCTCCGAGGCCGCACGCCTCATCGCCGAGCGGACCCCCGGCGACCTGGACAAGATCTTCTTCACCAACGGCGGCGCCGAGGCGGTGGAGAACGCCACCCGCATGGCCCGGCTGCACACGGGCCGCCACAAGGTGCTCTCCGCCTACCGCTCGTACCACGGCGCCACCTCCACCGCGATCAACCTGACCGGCGACCCGCGCCGCTGGCCGAGCGACCAGGGCGCGGCGGGCGTCGTCCACTTCTGGGCGCCGTTCCTCTACCGCTCCCCGTTCTACTCGGAGACCGAGCAGCAGGAGTGCGAGCGCGCGCTCCAGCACCTCGAGGACACCATCGTCTTCGAGGGCGCGGCCACCATCGCCGCGATCATCCTGGAGACCGTGCCCGGCACCGCCGGCATCATGACGCCGCCGCCCGGCTACCTCCAGGGCGTGCGCGAGCTGTGCGACCGGCACGGCATCGTCTTCATCCTCGACGAGGTCATGGCGGGCTTCGGGCGCACCGGCAAGTGGTTCGCCGCCGACCACTACGACGTCGTGCCCGACCTGATGACCTTCGCCAAGGGCGTGAACTCGGGCTACGTCCCGCTCGGCGGCGTCGCCATCTCCGGCGCCATTGCCGACACGTTCGGCAAGCGCCCCTACCCGGGCGGCCTCACCTACTCCGGGCACCCGCTGGCCTGCGCCGCCGCCGTCGCCACCATCAACGTCATGGAGGAGGAGCGCGTCGTCGAGAACGCCGCCCACCTCGGCGAGACGCTGATCGGTCCGGCGCTGCGCGACCTCGCGGAGCGTCACCCGTCGGTGGGCGAGGTCCGCGGCCTCGGCATGTTCTGGGCCCTGGAGCTGGTGAAGGACAGGGAGAGCCGCGAGCCGCTGACCCCGTACAACGCGGCGGGTGCGGCGAACGCGCCGATGGCCGCCTTCGGCGCCGCCGCCAAGAAGAACGGCCTGTGGCCCTTCATCAACATGAACCGCACCCACGTGGTCCCGCCGTGCAACGTCACGGAGGCCGAGGCCAAGGAGGGCCTCGCCGCTCTCGACGAGGCGCTGACCGTGGCGGACGGATACACGGTGTAGGGAAATAGGTACTCCGTGTCGCTCCCCGTAGTGCGTAGGCTGACCAGCTGACCAGGAACAGCCTCACCAGCTGACGACGCACTACGGGGGAGGGACACCACGTGCCCGGAACCGACGGCGGAGCTGCCGTCCAGCGCAGCACGCTGCGCCAGCAGATCGCCGACGCCCTGCGCGACGAGATCCTCGCGGGGCGGCTCGAACCGGGCCAGGAGTTCACGGTCAAGGAGATCGCCGAACAGTACGGCGTCTCCGCGACGCCGGTCCGTGAGGCCCTGGTCGACCTGTCCGGGCAGGGCCTCCTGGACTCCTCCCAGCACCGCGGCTTCGCGGTCCACGAGTACTCCCTGGCCGACTACCGCGGCATGATCGAGGCCCGCAGCCTCGTCACCGACGGCATCTTCCGCGGCCTCGCCGCGAACGCCGACGCGCACCACGTGACCCCCGCCGCCCTCGCCGGGGTCCGCCGCCGCGGCGAGGAGGCCGCCCGCGCGGCCACGGCCGGCGACCTGAATGTGCTGATCGGCTACGACCTGCGGTTCTGGCGCGAGCTCAGCGCCTTGTTCGGGAACCCGTACCTCTCCGACTTCTTCCACCGGCTGCGCGTCCAGTCGTGGATGTGCGCGGTCCCGCACCTGCGCCGCGTGGACGACCTCAGGGGCCACCTCTGGGCCGGGCACTGCGGTCTCGTCGACGCGCTCGCAAACCGGGACGCGCGCGCCGCGCAGGACATCGTCACCGCGTACAACGCGGACTCCCTGGCCCTCGTCGAGCGGCTGGCCGCGCGGTGAGCACGGAGCGGACGGACCGTCGTGTCGCCGCGCGCGCGGGCGTCGTGGACCTCACCGTCGTCGTCCCCGCGTACAACGAGGAGCGCCGGCTCGGCCCCACCCTGGACGCGGTCACCGCGTACCTGGACGCCGGGGACGGCGGGAACCGGTGGGGGGACTGGGAGATCGTCGTCGTCGACGACGGCTCCACCGACCGCACCCGTGAGATCGCGGAGCGCGCGGCAGCCGCCGCCCCGGAGGGCCCCGGCCGTACCCCCCGCATCCGGCTCGTCCGGAGCCCCCGCAACCGCGGCAAGGGCCACGCCCTGCGCCAGGGCGTCCTCGCCTCCCGGGGCCGCCGCGTCCTGGTCACCGACGCCGACCTCGCCGCGCCCATAGAGGAGCTGGAAGCCCTCGACAAGGCGCTCGGCGAGGGGCATGCGGCGGCGATCGGCTCCCGGGCAAGGCCTGGCGCGACGATCACCCGCCACCAGCACCGGCTGCGCGAACTCCTCGGCCGCACCGGCAACTTCCTGATACGCGCGACGAGTGTCCCCGGCATCAGGGACACCCAGTGCGGCTTCAAGCTCTTCGACGGCGACCGGGCCCGCGCCGCGTTCGGCGCCGCACGCCTGGACGGCTGGGGCATCGACGTAGAGATCCTGATGTACTTCCGCCGCTCCGGCTGGCCGGTCGCCGAGGTGCCCGTGCGGTGGTCGCACCAGGCGGGCTCGAAGGTCCGCCCCTTCGACTACATACGGGTCCTCGCCGAGCTGGTGACGCTCAGGGCGCGGGCGGTGCCGAAGGGCCACCTCCTCGTGGCGGCGCTCTTCCTCGTCCTGTCCGTCGCCCTGTACTCGGGCCGGTGGGCGGCACCCGCCCACCGCTACCTCCCCGACTCCCTCCAGGACCAGAACCAGTGGGAGTGGTTCTTCGCGGTGACGGCGGACAGCGTCCGCCACCTCCACAACCCCTTGTTCACGACGCTCCAGGGCTTCCCGGACGGCGTGAACCTGATGGCCAACACCGCGATGCTGGGCCTGTCCGTCCCGCTCGCCCCCGTGACCTGGCTCTTCGGCCCCGCCGTCGCCCTGAACGTGGCGATGACGGGCGGCCTCGCCGCCACCGCGTTCGCCTGGTACCGGCTGATCCTCCAACGGCTCGTGCGGACCCCGTGGGCCGCCGCGACCGGCGCACTCCTCGCCGCGTTCGCGCCGCCGATGGTCAGCCACGCGCATGCGCACCCGAACTTCGTCGTCCTCTTCATGATCCCGCTGATCATCGAGCGGGCGCTGCGGCTGTGCGAGGGCAAGCGCGTGGTGCGCGACGGCGTCGCCCTCGGTCTCTTCGCGACGTACCAGATCTTCCTCGGCGAGGAGCCGCTGCTGCTCGCCGTCATGGGCATGGCGCTGTTCGCGCTCGCCTACGCCGTCGTGCGCAGGGACGTGGCGAAAGCGGCCTGGCGCCCGCTCCTGCGCGGGCTCGGGATCGCCGCCGCGGTCGCCCTGCCGCTCGTCGCCTTCCCCCTGTACTGGCAGTTCCTCGGCCCGCAGAGCTACAAGAGCGTGCTGCACGGCGACAACGCGGGCAACAGCCCCCTCGCCCTCCTCTCCTTCGCCGAGCGCTCCCTCGCCGGCTCCCGCGAGCGCGCCGCCACGCTCGCCCTCAACCCGACCGAGCAGAACGCCTTCTACGGCTGGCCGCTCGTCGCGCTCGCCTTCGCGATCGTCGTACGGCTGTGGCGCAGCGCCGCCGTGAAGGCGCTCGCGTTCACCGCGGTCGCGGCGGCGCTGCTCTCGCTCGGCCCGAAGTTCCGCATCCCGCTGACCGACGTCGTGCTGCCGGGCCCCTGGGCGCTGCTCGCCCACCGGCCCCTGTTCGAGTCGGTCATCGAGTCGCGGGTCGCGATGGTGTGCGCGCCCGCGCTCGGGATGCTGCTCGCCCTCGCGCTCGACCGGCTTGCCGCGGTGCGGGCGCCGTACCGGCTCCTCGGGCTCGTGGCGGTCGCCGCGGCGCTTGTGCCGATCGTCCCGGCGCCGCTCAGGGCGGTCGACCGGGTCGACGTCCCGGCGTTCGTCGCCGACGGCACCTGGAAGCGGTACGTCGGCCCCGGCGAGAGCCTCGTACCGGTGCCGCTGCCCGACCCGGGCAACGCGGAGGCCCTGCACTGGCAGACCGAGGCGGGCCTCGGCTTCCGCCTCCCCGGCGGCTACTTCAACGGCCCCTACGGACCCGACCACGTCGGCATCTACGGCGCCTCGCCCCGCTGGACCTCCAACCTGCTGCGCGACATCCGCTACTCGGGCCGCGCCCCCGAGATCACCGACGCGTGGCGCGCCCAGGCCCGCCGCGACTTCGCGTACTGGCACGCCGGCGTCCTCGTGCTCGCGCCGCAGCAGAACGACGGGGTGCTGCGGGCGACGGTCGACCAGCTGGTCGGCAGGGCCGGAACGTGGACCGGAGGCGTATGGATCTGGGATCTGAGCAATGTGCAGAGGGGGAGCTGAACCGGCTCCCCGCGCATTACGCTGCCTTTCCGCCGTTCATTACGGGCTTTCATACCGGAGGAGTCGCCTTGGCCTGTGACCTGTGGCTGGTCCCGCTCGTCGATGTGCTGTGCCACAGCCCCGACAACCCCTTCGCCGAGGAACTCGCGCTCTACGACAAGGCGTTGCACGCGGCAGGACTGCCACCGGTGCCGGTCTACGAGTACATGCCCGGACTCTCCGGTGACGTGGCCCCCGTCGCCGGCTTCGACTACGACGCGCTGCATTTCCTGCGCCGCGCGTACCTCCTCCAGATGTGCGGCCTCGCCGTCACTCCGGTCGACGAACTGGGCGGCGACTACGAGCAGCTCCTGGAGATGTTCGAGACGACGGCCCAGCAGTCGCACCTGGTCTGGCACTACGACCACGCGGGCGCGTACGTCCCCGTGGACTTCCCGAGCCCGCTGTCCAACGACGAACTCCTCGCCGGCGGCGGCCCCCTCGGCTCCTCCCACGCGCTGCTTCGGGAGCTGGAGTACGTGGCCCGGTCGATCGGCATAGACCCGGCCAACCCACCGGCGCCCCCGGTCCCGCCGGAGGGCCCCACGTCCCTGGAGGAACCGGCGGCCCCGGCCCCCGTGGACGACAGCCCCTTCGCCCGCGAACGCCACGTCTGGCTCGGCCTGCACGCGGCCGCGACCCGGAGCCTGGCCCAAGGCTCCATGATCATCTTCAGCTGACCTGGAGCCCCGTGCCCGAGACGCGCCCCGCCCACGTCCGCGACCACCCCGCGCTCGTCCGCCACGTGCAGAACTGGTGGGGCGACTCACGGAGTCCCGCCCGGGCCCGCGAGCTGTCCCGGCTGCTGCCGAAGGTGTTCCTGCAGTTCTTCGCCGGCACCAGCCTGGTCGTCGAGGACGGGGCGGGCATCAGGGCGTTCCTCGTCGGCTTCCACTCCGCCGACAACGACACCGAGGCGTACATCCACTTCGTGGGGGTCGACCCGGAGCTGCGCGGGCGGGGCGTGGCCCGGGGCCTCTACGAGGCTTTCTTCCGGCAGGCCGCCGGCGCCGGGCGCCGGGAGGTCCGCGCGATCACCTCGCCGGGCAACAAGGGGTCCGTCGCCTTCCACCGGGCCATGGGCTTCACGCTGGTCGCGGGCGACCGAGAGATCGACGGCGTACCCGTGCACAGCGACTACGACGGGCCGGGGGAGGACCGGGTGTGCTTCGTCCGCGCGCTCGCGCCGCCCCGGGCGTGACGCGGTGCGGGGTGGTCAGCGCGGCTCGGGCGGGCGCTGGCGGGGCATGTTCGGGCGGGCGCCCGGGGGGAGGGGGAAGCGGCCCGGCGGGGGTTCCACGGGGCGGGTGCCCGGGGTGACGGAGGACTGCATCACCAGCGGCGCCGGACCCGAGCGGAACTCCACCATCCAGTCCGCCGTCTCCGCCCGCACCAGCTCCGTCACGTCGTCCGTGAAGCGCCGCAGCACCGACAGGCACCGCTCGGCGGCCTCGCTGGCCGTGCCCTCCGTCGGGCCGAGCACCTCCCGCACGCTCTCCGACGCCCAGTCGAACTGGAGCGCCTGGAGCCGCCGCTGCACCGCCTGGGCCGTGGCCACGTCCCTTATCCAGCCCGACGTGAGCCCGAAGTACCGGTCGCAGGCCACGCACGCCACCGCGAGCAGCAGCGCCAGATACCCCCAGGGCGCGACCCCGCCGAGAGCCCCGGTCAGATCGAGCAGCGGCAGCATCGCCCCCGACACCGCACCGGCGACCGCACCGCCGCGCAGCGCCCGCGCCCCGCGCCGCTTCCACACCCGGTCGGCGAGGTACCAGTAGGCCGTGTCGAGCGCCCCGCGCTCCACCCACCGGTAGAGCTCGTCGAGCCGCTCGGCCGGCTCGCCCCAGTCACCGACGGGGAACGCCCGCCCGGTCAGGTCGCCCGGCCGCACCGTGTCACCCGTGCCGTCATTGCTCTCGCCCCGCGCGCCCCGCTCCTCCTGCGGCGGTCCCTCGGGCTGCATCTCCGGCTGGCTCACCCGGCACTCCCTACGACTGGTCCTGGTCACGGATGGGGCTCATGTGCAGAGCATCTTCCTACCGCCCAATGGGTGGCCAAGGACCCGTTTTCGCGGGATTTCCGCCCGGAAGTGGGTCTTGATCAGGTATAGGCGGGGAGTTCGACTCACTCGAAAGAGTGCAGCGAAAGGTGCCGGGGCGGGCGACACCCCGACCACGTAGGCTCGTTCCAGGGCGGAGACCCCGCGCCCGGTCGCAGGTCGAAACAGGACGCAACAGGAGCTGAATCGTGATTCCCGGTGGTGGCCAGCCCAATATGCAGCAGTTGCTCCAGCAGGCCCAGAAGATGCAGCAGGACCTCGCCAAGGCCCAGGAAGAGCTGGCGCTGACCGAGGTCGAGGGCCAGGCCGGCGGCGGTCTGGTCAAGGCGACGGTGACGGGTTCCGGCGAGCTGCGCGGCCTCGTCATCGACCCGAAGGCCGTCGACCCGGACGACACCGAGACCCTCGCCGACCTGGTCGTCGCGGCGGTCCAGGCGGCGAACGAGAACGCGCAGACGCTCCAGCAGCAGAAGCTCGGCCCGCTGGCCCAGGGCCTGGGCGGCGGAGGCATCCCGGGGCTTCCCTTCTAAGGAAGCCGCAGCGCAACTAACGTACGTACTACGCAGCGGCTGGCATGCTCAGCGGCACAGCATCACCAAGCAGAAGTCGGAAGGCACTCCGTGTACGAAGGCGTGGTCCAGGACCTCATCGACGAGCTCGGCAGGCTGCCGGGCGTCGGTCCCAAGAGCGCGCAGCGGATCGCCTTCCACATCCTGCAGGCGGAGCCGACGGACGTACGGCGTCTCGCGCAGGCCCTGATGGAGGTCAAGGCGAAGGTCCGCTTCTGCGCGACCTGCGGCAATGTGGCGCAGGAGGAGCTGTGCAACATCTGCCGCGACCCGCGCCGCGACCTCACGGTCATCTGCGTCGTCGAGGAGCCCAAGGACGTCGTCGCCATCGAGCGGACCCGCGAGTTCCGGGGCAAGTACCACGTGCTCGGCGGGGCGATCAGCCCCATCGAGGGCGTCGGCCCGGACGACCTGCGGATAAGGGAACTCCTCGCCCGTCTCGCCGACGGCACGGTCACCGAGCTGATCCTGGCCACGGACCCGAACCTGGAGGGCGAGGCCACGGCGACGTACCTCGCCCGCATGATCAAGCCGATGGGCCTCAAGGTCACCCGCCTGGCCAGCGGGCTCCCGGTGGGGGGCGACCTGGAATACGCGGACGAGGTCACGCTCGGCCGCGCCTTCGAGGGGAGACGACTCCTAGATGTCTGACGCCACACTGAACGCCGTCAAGGACGATCCGGACGACTTCGCGGTCCAGATCTCGGACCAGATCGAGTCCTTCATCGTCGCGGTCGCCGAGGTGGCGAAGGGCGACGAGCCGGACTCGGCCGTTCCCTTCCTGCTCCTCGAGGTCTCCCAGCTGCTCCTCGCGGGCGGCCGGCTCGGCGCGCACGAGGACATCGTCCCCGACGAGCGCTACGAGCCCGATGTCGGCCCCGAGCCGGACGTCGACGACCTGCGCCAGAAGCTCGCCGCGCTCCTGGAGCCGATCGACGTCTACTCCGAGGTCTTCGACCCGTACGAGCCGCGCAAGGCGCCGGTCGCCTGCCGGATCTCGGACGACCTGGCCGACGTCCTGGCCGATCTGCGCCACGGCATGGCCCACTACCGCGCGGGCCGCACCACCGAGGCCCTGTGGTGGTGGCAGTTCTCGTACTTCTCGAACTGGGGCTCCACGGCCTCCGGCGCCCTGCGCGCGCTGCAGTCCCTGGTCGCGCACGTCCGCCTGAACCAGCCGCTGGACGACCTGGACGGCCTCGACACCGACGAGGACCTCGCCGAGGAAGCCCTCGCCGAGGCGGCGGGCAAGGTCATGGCGGAGGAGATCGCGGGCCCGCTGGGGCTCCGTACGGTGAAATGACCCCTCACCTGTGGATACGTGCCGGTGAAATGACCCCCGCCCGTGGGTACTCGCCGGTGAAATGATCCGGCCGGTGAAGTGACCCACCCCACTTTTCCGGTTGCCGGGCCGGGCCGCGGGCATGCGCTTGTCCGAGCGGCCGGAGCGTGAAGCCCTCACCGGGTCCCAGTGCCCGGTGATCACTTTCTGAGCGGGACATCTCAGGATGTGGTATTCCCGGGGCTGATTTCGGCCGCTCGTTAGACTGAGCCGACCGAGACAAACTGAGCGAGGAGCGCACGTGGGCCTTGTCGTGCAGAAGTACGGAGGCTCCTCCGTAGCCGATGCCGAAGGCATCAAGCGGGTCGCCAAGCGAATCGTCGACGCCAAGAAGAACGGCAACCAGGTGGTTGTCGTGGTGTCCGCGATGGGCGACACGACGGATGAGTTGATCGATCTCGCCGGGCAGGTATCCCCGATCCCTGCCGGGCGCGAATTCGACATGCTGCTGACCGCCGGAGAGCGGATCTCCATGGCCCTGCTGGCCATGGCGATCAAAAACCTGGGCCACGAGGCCCAGTCGTTCACGGGCAGTCAGGCCGGCGTCATCACCGACTCGGTCCACAACAAAGCCCGGATCATCGATGTGACCCCGGGACGGATCAGGACGGCGCTCGACGAGGGCAACATCGCCATCGTCGCCGGGTTCCAGGGCGTCAGCCAGGACAAGAAGGACATCACCACGCTCGGCCGTGGCGGGTCCGACACGACCGCCGTCGCCCTCGCCGCGGCCCTCGACGCCGAGGTGTGCGAGATCTACACGGACGTCGACGGCGTGTTCACCGCCGACCCGCGCGTCGTGAAGAAGGCGCGGAAGATCGACTGGATCTCCTTCGAGGACATGCTGGAGCTCGCCAGCTCCGGGTCCAAGGTGCTCCTCCACCGCTGTGTGGAGTACGCGCGCCGCTACAACATCCCGATCCACGTCCGCTCGTCCTTCTCGGGACTGCAGGGCACCTGGGTCAGCAACGAACCGCACTTTGATCAAGGGGACCAGAAGGTGGAGCAGGCCATCATCTCCGGTGTCGCTCACGACACCTCCGAGGCGAAGATCACCGTCGTGGGTGTCCCGGACAAGCCCGGGGAGGCCGCGAACATCTTCCGGGCCATCGCGGACTCCCAGGTCAACATCGACATGATCGTGCAGAACGTGTCCGCGGCCTCGACCGGCCTGACGGACATCTCCTTCACTCTCCCGAAGACCGAGGGCCGCAAGGCCATCGACGCCCTGGAGAAGACGAAGGGCGCGGTCGGCTTCGAGTCCCTGCGCTACGACGACCAGATCGCCAAGATCTCCCTCGTGGGCGCCGGTATGAAGACGAACCCGGGTGTCACGGCCGGGTTCTTCGAGGCGCTCAGCGACGCGGGCGTCAACATCGAGCTCATCTCGACCTCCGAGATCCGCATCTCGGTCGTCACGCGCGCCGACGATGTGACAGAGGCCGTGCGCGCCGTGCACACCGCCTTCGGCCTCGACTCGGACTCCGACGAGGCCGTGGTCTACGGAGGCACCGGCCGCTGATGGCTCAGACCGACAGGCCGACGCTCGCGGTCGTGGGAGCGACCGGGGCCGTCGGCACGGTCATGCTCCAGATCCTTTCGCAGCACGCGGACATCTGGGGCGAGATCCGCCTGATCGCCTCCTCGCGCTCGGCCGGCCGCAAGCTGGCCGTGCGCGGGGAGGAGGTCGAGGTCATGGCCCTGTGCGAAGAGGCCTTCGACGGGGTCGACGTCGCGATGTTCGACGTACCCGACGAGATCTCCGCGCAGTGGGCGCCCGTCGCCGCCTCCAAGGGGGCGGTCGTCGTGGACAACTCGGCCGCCTTCCGCATGGACCCGGACGTGCCGCTCGTCGTGCCCGAGGTCAATCCGCACGCCGCGCGCGTGCGGCCGCGCGGCATCGTCGCCAACCCCAACTGCACGACCTTGTCGATGATCGTCGCCGTCGGCGCTCTGCACGCCGAGTTCGGGCTGCGCGAGCTGGTCGTCTCCAGCTACCAGGCCGTCAGCGGGGCCGGCCGCGCCGGCATCGACACCCTGCGCCAGCAGATGTCGCTCGTGGCCGGTACGGAGCTCGGGACCCACCCCGGCGACGTACGCCGTGCGGTCGGCGACAACACCGGCCCCTTCCTCGAACCCGTGGCGCTCAACGTCGTGCCGTGGGCCGGGTCCCTGCGCGAGGACGGCTGGTCCTCCGAGGAGATGAAGGTGCGGGACGAGTCCCGCAAGATCCTCGGTCTGCCGGACCTCAAGGTCGCGGTGACATGCGTACGCGTCCCCGTCGTCACCACGCACTCCCTGACCGTCCACGCCCGCTTCCAGGGCGAGGTCACGGTCGACAAGGCACGCGAGATCCTCGCGACCGCGCCCGGTGTCGTGCTCTTCGACAACCCGGCCGCCGGTGAGTTCCCCACGCCCGCCGATGTGGTGGGCACCGACCCGACCTGGGTGGGCCGCGTCCGGCGCTCCCTCGACGACCCGGCCGGGCTCGAATTCTTCGTGTGCGGGGACAATCTGCGCAAGGGCGCGGCCCTGAACACCGCGCAGATCGCCGAGCTGGTGGCCCAGGAGTTCCCGCCCGCCGCGTGAGTTCGGCCTCTTCACCGTCCGGAAGCCGGACTTGGTGTTCTTTTATCCGGCGCGCTTTATAAGATCTGTGAAGGACCTGTGGGCGTTCGGTGGTCTTAACCACTTGAACGCGGGGGTCCGCGCGCCCGAAGATTCGTCGAAGATCCCTCCCCGTTCCGTGCAACCGAGCACGGGACGGGGAGCGTCTTTGCGATCGCCTTTCGGGGGCGCCGGGCCTAGGGGCGCCAGGGGAATCTGGGGCATAGGGGAAGAGCGGGTACGCATGAGGGCACTTGACGCAGCGTCATGGATGATGCCTGCCGCAAACAGGACGCCTGTCGCGTACAACCCTGACGGGGGGAAGCGTGTCCAACAGGCGTGGCAGAGGTACTCGATTTCACAGCGGTTCAGGCGAGGGGCGCGGCCCTTCGCCCGCCCCGGCGTCCCCGGATGTCCGGTTCGTCCGGCGGCATGCCGGTGATCGCCCCCATGCCAGCAGCGCGGCCTGCCCGCATACCCGCTCAGCGCGAAGGCGCTGAGGAGACGATGGCAGCAGGCACCACGGTCGACCATCTCACCGAGACCTACCGCGCCCACTACCGGTCGCTCCTCGGTCTCGCGGCCCTGCTCCTGGACGACACGGCCTCGTGCGAGGACGTCGTGCAGGAGGCGTTCATCAGGGTCCACTCCGCGCGCAAGAGAGTGCGCGACCCCGAGAAGACGCTCGCGTATCTGCGGCAGACGGTCGTGAACCTCTCGCGCTCCGCCCTGCGCCGCCGCATCCTCGGCCTGAAGCTTCTGACGAAGCCGATGCCCGACATGGCGAGCGCGGAGGAGGGCGCGTACGACCTCCTTGAGCGCGACGCGCTGAAGAAGGCGCTGCGCGGGCTGCAGCGCCGCCAGCGCGAGGTCCTCGTCATGCGCTACTTCGCGGACATGACCGAGGCGCAGGTGGCGGAGGCCCTGGGCATCTCCCTCGGTTCCGTGAAGGCGTACGGATCCCGGGGCATAGCGGCGCTCCGCGTCGCCATGGAGGCCCCCGCATGAGCAGCGACGAGCACCGCAATGATCGGGATGAGCAGAACAGGCATGTGGGATCCGGGGATGGAACTGTGAATCACGGCCCCGGCCAGGACGACGGCCTCTTTGGCGGTCCCGAGGATCCCTTCGGCCGCCCGGACTCCGCGGGCGGCGCGGACTCCGTCGACCCGCTGGACTCCCTCGGCGGTGACGAGCTGGCGCTGCGGCGCCTGTTGCACGAGGCCGTGGAGGAGATCGAGCCGTCGAACGGGACGCTCGAACATCTGCGCCGCGCAGTGCCCGCCCGGCGGGCCCGTAAGCGGCAGGCCGTCGTCGGTATGGCGGCCGCGGCCCTGTTCATCGGCATGGCGATCCCCGCGCTCGTCCATGTGACGGGCCAGAGCGGGTCGGACGACCGGCCGTCCATCGCCGGCAACAGCGAGGCGACGCACGGCGGTACGGGCTCCGGGAAGGGGCCCGACGGCGGCGAGAGCGGCACGGGCAGCCCCTCGGGTAAGTCCAAGTCCAAGGACAAGGACGGCAAGAAGGACAAGCCCGGCGACAAGGGCAAGGGTGCGGGTGGTGGTGCCACCGGCGGCCCTGATCCCGCGAGCACGGCAGCCGCGAGCTCCCCGGTCTGCGGGGCGGCCGACCTCGGCGGCGCCTCGGCGAACGTCGGCGCGGCCGACGCGGGCGGCAACGTCTACGGCTCCTTCCGCGTCACGAACGTCTCCCAGGCGAACTGCTCCGTCGACGCCCCCGGTGCCGTCTCCGTCGTCGCCCAGGGCGCGGCCGACCCGGCCAAGGTCAACGTCGTCGACCACACGGCGGGCGACGCCGCGACAGGACTGCCCGACCCGTCGACGGAGCCCAGCCAGCTGATCCTTGAACCGGGCATGTCGTACGAGGTCCGCTTCGCGTGGGTCCCGTCCGCGGAGTGCCCGACCACGGGAGGCGGTGGCGACCCGTCGCCCAGCCCGACCCCGTCCGGCGGCACCACGGGCGACGCGACGGGCTCGAACCCGGACCAGAGCGGCCTGTCCACGCAGCTGGTGGCGGAGGGCCCCACGGCCGACGGCAGCGTCGCGGTCTCCCACACCGCGGAACCGGGCACGCCCTCGTCCAGCACGACGATCCCCAACGCGTGCTCGGGAACGGTGTACCGCACGGGGGTCTTGCCGGCGTCTTAGGGCCGGACCCGTTCATGCCGGTGCGGTGAGACACGAGGAGACGTGGGGAGGTGCTGGGCAACTCCCCCTCCGACGGCGACCAGCCGCAGCGACGATCAGCCACGACGGCTCTTCCCGGCGGTGCCGGACTAGCCTCGGGCCGTCCCGGGGCTCGCGGGCTCCGGGGAGTCCGCCGCGTCCGGGGCCGTGCCGGTCGAATCGGATTCCGTGAGCCCCAGCGCAGCGTCCCGCTCGAACTCCGCCTCGCGGCGCAGCAGGCGGAACCACATGAAGACCACGAAGCCCGCGAAGACGAACCACTCGCCGGTGTAGCCCAGGTTCTGGAACGCCTTCAGGTCGAGGCCACTGCCCTGCGGCGCCGTCGCCGGTACCGCCGTCATCCCCGAGTCCGCCTTGTCGAGCGTGACCCACGCGTCGTAGACGTCGTACGGGACGAGGTTCACCAGGGACGCCGCGCTGATCGCGCCGAGCTGCCCGGCCGGCAGGCCCCCCGCGGTGGGCGCCCCGCCCGAGCCCGGGCTCTCGGAGGCCTGGAGCGCACCGGTGACGGTGACCTCGCCCCGGGGCGCGGCGGGAGCCTTCGCGGCGCTCGCCGCACCGGGCACCCAGCCGCGTACGACGGGCAGCGCCTTGCCGGCGCCCCCCTCCGTGCGCAGCAGCGTCACCACGTAGAAGCCGGTCCTGCCGTCGAGTTCACGGTCGGGGACCAGGAGCTGCTTGCCGTAGTGCCCGGTCGCGGTGGCCCGCTTGCCGGACGTCTTCTGGTCCACGGGCAGCAGGGAACCGAGCGGCCGGGGCGCGGCCTTCTCGTTCGCCGTCGACTGCGCCGAGGCGTCCTTGTGGCCCTGCACCCGGTCCTCGAAGCGGCCGAGCTGCCAGGAGCCCATGAAGACGCAGAAGGGGATGGCGAGCACGACGAACACGTTGATCCCCCACCACCGGGGGGTCAGGAGGAACCGGTACACCCTCCCCACGGTACGGCTCCCGCGCGAGGACCCGGGCCGCGGGGTGGGCCCGGTCCCGCGCGGGAGCACCGCCGCGTTCGTCAGCTCAGATGCCGCGCCGCGAAGTCCAGCTCCAGCCGCACCTGCTTGATCCGCTCCTCCACGACGAGCGAACCGTGCCCCGCGTCGTACCGATACACCTCGTGGGTCGCGCCGCGCGCCACGAGCCGGTCCACATAGTTGTCGATCTGGCGGATCGGGCACCGCGGGTCGTTGACCCCTGCCGAGACGTAGACCGGGGCCTTCACCTCGTCCACGTACGTCAGCGGGGACGAGGCGGTGAAGCGGTCGGGGACCTCTTCCGGGGTGCCGCCGAACAGCGTGCGGTCCAGCGCCTTGAGGGCCTCCATCTCGTCGTGGTACGCCGTGACGTAGTCCGCGACGGGCACGGCCGCGAGGCCCACCGCCCAGACGTCCGGCTGGGTGCCGACGCCGAGGAGCGTGAGGTAACCGCCCCACGAGCCGCCCGCGAGGACGAGCCGGTCCGGGTCGGCGAGCCCGGACGACACGGCCCACTCGCGGACCGCCGAGACGTCCTCCAGCTCGATGAGGCCGACGCGGTGCTTGAGCGCGTCCGTCCACTCGCGCCCGTATCCGGTCGAGCCCCGGTAGTTGACCCGGACCACCGCGTACCCGTGGTCCACCCAGGCCGCGGGTCCGGCCGCGAACGAGTCGCTGTCGTGCCACGTCGGCCCCCCGTGCACCTCGAACACGGTGGGCAGCGGGCCCGTCGTCCCCGCCGGCTTCTGTACGAGGGCGTGGATGCGGCCGCCGGGCCCCTCGACCCACACGTCCTCCACCGGCACCGACGCCGGCGCCTTGAGCCCGGGCGGATCGAGGACCACGCCGCCCGACGTGGACCGGACGACCGACGGCTCGGCCGCCGAGGACCAGAGGTACTCCACGCTGCCGTCGGGCCGCGCCGTCGCCCCTGACACCGTGCCCGGCGGCGTCTCGACGCGGGTCAGGGCGCCCGAGCCGACCTCGTACCGCCACAGGTCGCTGCGGGCCTCGAAGCTGTGCGCGACCAGGAGGGCGGAGCCGTCCGGATACCACTCGGCGGAGACGTCACCGGGCAGGTCGAGGGCGAGATCGGTCTCCTCGCCCGACGCCACGTCCCACAGCAAGGGCTCCCAGCGTCCGCGCCGCTGATGCCCGACGAGGAGCCGGTCGTCCCCGTCGACCGGAGCGAAGCCGAGGACCTCCAGGCCCAGCTCCTGCGTGCCGCCCTTGGTGTCGTCGAGCTCGGCGACCGTCGTCCCGTCGGGCCGCACCACACGCAGCGCCGCGTGCATGGCGTCCCCGTGCTCCGTGTGCTCGATGGCGATGAGGGAGCCGTCGTGCGAGAGGTCGCCGACGCCGGCCGATTCGCGGTGCCGGTATATCTCCTGGGGCGCGCCGCCGTCGCGGACGACATGGATCGTCGTGCCGTCCTCGTCCGTGGAGCGGCCCACGACCGCCGTCGAACCGTCCCTCCCGATGGCCAGGCCCGCCGGGTACGAGGCTTCGAGCCCGTCCACCGCGGGGACGTCGTCGCCTCCGCCGAAGGGCTGGCGCAGCCACACCCCGAACTCGTCTCCGTCCTTGTCGCTGAACCACCAGATCCACTCGCCGTCGGGGGACAGGACGCCGTCCGTCGTCCCGTTCGGCCGGTCCGTCGCTCTGCGCTGCTCGCCCGTCGCCCGGTCCCACGCGTACAGCTCGTACGTCCCCGTCGCGTTCGACACGAACAGGGAGCGGTCCGGCGCGTCCTCCGCCCAGTCGGGCAGGGACACCCGCGGCGCACGGAAGCGCTTCTCCCAGTCCGGCATGGATCCGCCGCCCGCCCCCCGAGGGGTCCCGTTGCTCTCAGTCATGGCCCCATAGTGCCTCCACCGGCCGACAATCCGCCGACGAGGTTCCCCAGCCTGTGGACAACTCCAGCCTGTGGGTGACTTCCCGGTCACACGGGCGGCTCGGCGGGGGCCGGGCCGAGGGTGGTGGTGCCGGGCGCGGCGCGGTGTCCGAGGCCCGTGCGGTACGTGTCGAGGGCGGCGTCGATACGGCCCGTGCGGCGGTAGAGGTCGCCGAGCAGGCGGCACAGGTCGGCCAGGTCGCCCGCCGCGCCGGCGCGTTCGAGCAGGCTCAGTGCGGTGACGTAGTGCTCCTCCGCGGCCTCGGCCGCCGCCGTGTCCTCCGGGTCGCCCGCGGCCCCCGACTCCTCCGCGATGATGCCGAGCAGCCGGTGCGCGCCCGCCGCGTGGACGGCGCCGCGCTCCGGATTCAGGTCGCCGAGCAGGGCCCGCAGCAGCGCGGCCGCCTCGTCGCTGCTGCCCCTGCGGCGCAGCACGTCGGCCAGCTCCACCTCGACCTGCGTCGTGTAGAGCACCGCCCGCTTGGCCGACAGCATGTCGCGCGCGGTTCTCAACTCCCTCTCCGCGTCGGCGAGTCGGCCGTCCTGAGCGTGCACATAGCCACGCATCCAGTGGCAGTGCGCGAGTTCGGTGCGGATCTGGAGCCGCTGGTACAGCTCGGCGGCCTTGCTCAGGGAGGCGTCGGCCTCCGCGGCGCGGCCCTCGGCAAGGAGAGTACGGGCCACCGAACGGTGCATCTTGGCGACGAGTACGGGGTCCCCGGCCTGCGGGGCCAGCGAGAGCGCCAGCTCGGCGGCCTGCGCGGCGCGCGCGTGGGCGCCCATGTCCATGTACGGGGCGATGGTCGCGGTGTAGAGCAGCAGCAGGGCGTCCGGGTCGTGCAGGCCGCTGGTGTTCAGCTCGTCGAGCGCGGACTCCAGGAGGTAGCACGCGTACCGCAGCTCTCCGGAGAGGTAGTGCGCGAGGGCACGCGCGCGCACGACGGGGGCGCGCTGGGGCAGTGGTGCGCCCACTGCGACGAGCAGCGCCTCGGCGGCCTCGAAGTGCCGGTGGGCGTCGGGGAGTTCGCCGGTCTCCAGGGCGCACTCGCCGAGGCCGAGTTCGGCGGCGGCCTGTTCGGCGGTGAGGCCGTGCCGCTCGGCCTCGGCGCGCAGCTTCTCGTAGAGGACGGCGGCCTCCTCGGCGGCGCCCGTGGTGAGCCCGCGCTGGGCCTCGGTGAGGCGCAGGCGCAGCCGGGTGGCGAGGTGGGCGGGCTGCCCCGTCGTGAGCTCCTCGTAGGTCACGCCGAGGCGCTCGGCGACATGCCGCAGGGCGGCCTCGGAGGGGCGGACGCGGCCCGCTTCCAGGGTGGAGATGTAGGCGGGTGTGTAGACGGGCTCGGCGACCTGACGCTGGGTCAACCCGCGTTCCGTACGCAGACGGAGGACGCGGCGGCCGATGGGTTCGTCGGCAGGCTCGGCAGGCTCGGCGTCCGGTGCGAGGCCGGGTTCACCGTCCGGTATGGAGCCGGGGCCGCCCGCCTCCGGGGTGCTGTCGTGCGTCATTGTGCGGCGCGCCGCCCTTCCTGTCCCGCTCCGTGGTTCCGCACCCGCAACTGTCGCTCGCCGCAGGGCACTTGAGTCTCACCCCTTGTCAGCCGTGACGCCACCCCCTAGGTTGATCGACCGATTAAGTCTGATTAACCCAGCACTTATGTCTCCTACTTGAGTACCCGAGGTCCTCGTGCCGATACCCAAGTCCCCGCGCCGTCCCCTGCCTGCCGCGCTCCTCGCCGGTCTACTCGCGGCCGCCGCCCTCGGCGGTGCGGGCCTCGCCGGCCACGCCGAAGCCGCGGGCGGGTCCGACACGGGGACCCGTACGGTCGAGTACTTCGCCGACTCCCACGGAGAGGGCCGGCACGTCCGGGTCCCCGCCGCGGTACCGGCGGAGATCCGCAAGGAGAAGCGCGCGCCCGCGACGGCCGCCCCGGACGGCGAGGTCACCGCGCTGCAGAAGACGGGCCCCTCCGAGGGCCGCCTCGACCTCGTGATCATGGGCGACGGCTACACGGCGGCCCAGCAGGAGGACTTCAAGCAGGACGCCGAGTCCAAGCTCGCGTCGATCTTCGCGATCGAGCCGTACAAGAGCTACAAGGGCCTCTTCAACTTCTGGCTCGTCAACGCGGTCTCGAACGAATCGGGTGTCTCCGGGGACCCCACCCAGGACGTCGTCAAGGACACCGCGCTCAGTAGTTACTTCTTCTGCGACGATGTCGAGCGGCTGCTGTGCATCGACGAGAAGAAGGTCGACTCGTACGCACAGCAGGCCCCGGACTCCGACATCGTCTTCGTCGTCTCGAACGCCACGAAGTACGGCGGCGCCGGTTACAGCGGCGTCCGGTCGACGGCCGGGCACACCGGCATCGCCACGATGTCCTCCGACAACGACCGCTCGTACCTGATCGGCGCCCACGAACTGGGCCACTCCATAGGCCTGCTGGCCGACGAGTACCAGTACGACGGCTACGGCAGGTACCCCGGCGCGGAACCCGTCGAGCCCAACACCAGCATCCTGACGGCGGACGGCATGTCCGGAGCCAAGGCCAAGTGGTACCGCTGGCTCGGCGAGAGCGACCCGGCGGGCGGGACCGTGGGCACGTACGAGGGCGGCGGCTACTACGAGTACGGGATCTACCGCCCCACCCAGAACTCGATCATGCGCGCCCTGGACACCGAGCAGTTCAACCTCGTCGGCCGCGAGGCGATGATCGCCGGCTTCTACCGCGACGCCGACGTGCTCACGGCCCGCACCCCCACCGCCCGCACCCTGCGCCCCCAGGACCACATCCGCGTGGACCTCGCGCCGCTCGCCAAGGGCCTGTCCGACGTGCGCGTGCACTGGTACGTCGACGGGGTCGAGGTACGCCGCGCCGCCGCCGAGCACACCGTCACCGGCAAGGAGCTCGGCGCGCGCAAGGGCACGCACACCGTCACCGCGACCGCCGTCGACAGCAGCGCGTCGCTGCGGGACCCGGCGGCGATCCGGGCGGCGTCCAACAGCGTCAGCTGGACGGTGAAGACGGGCAAGTGACGGGTCACGCGCGCGAGGAGGCCCGGTTCAGCGGCCGGTCTCTCCCTGGGCGACCTCCACGCCCGCGTGCAGGTCGTGAGCCGCGTCGGCGACCGCGCCGGCCGAGAGCGCCGCGCACACCAGGAGCGCGCCGGCCAGCGCGCGCCGCAGCGCCTTGCGCGGGCGGGCCGCCGTGGCGCCCGTGGTCAGCAGGGCGGTGACGCGCCGCGGCACCGGGCCCGCCGTGACGGCGAGCGCCGTACGGGGCCGTGATCCGGCCCCCGGGAAGCGGGCCGCGGCGAGGGCGGCCCGGCCGATCGCGCGCGCGGTGAGCGCCCGGTCGCCCGTCGCGGTGGCGGCGGACTCGTCCGCCCAGCGCTCGAGCGCGTAGGCAAGGGGTTCGCGCAGACCGCGCAGCATCGGGTGCAGGGTGACGGCCAGTTCGGCCGCCGCGAGGAACAGGTGGTGGCGGCCCGCGAGGTGGGCGCGCTCGTGTGCGAAGAGCACCTCGCGCTCCCGCGCGTCGAGGGACCGCAGCATCCCCGTCGTCACGACGATCCGGCCGGGGCGGCCCGGAAGGGCGTAGGCGTACGGGAGTTCGTCCGGCCGCACGGAGAGTTCGCCGGCGCCGGCGGACCCGGCGCGGGCCGCCCGCATCTCGCGCCGCTGCCGCAGCCCCGTACGGACCAGCGCGAACGCGCCCGCAGCCAACGCGAGCGCGGCGAGGACCGACGCGGGAACGAGCACCGGGGAGCCGTCGCCGAGGAGGGGTGGCGACAGCCGACCGAGGGCGGCCACGGCAGGCAGTCGCAGCGCCCCGGCGGAGGCGAGGAGTCCGAGCGAGGCCGTGCTGGACCCGGCGAGGACGACGGAGAAGCCCGCCAGTGTCCACGCCGCCGCGCGGGGCGGCAGCCACTCGGCGGCGCGCCGCGCGGCGGGCACGGCGAGCAGCGGCATGAGCAGCGGGATCCAGACGGCGAAGATCATCGGCCGGTACCTCCGCGGCCGCCGCTCCCTGTGCCGCCCTCGGTACCGCTGTCGCCTCCGTCGCCGTCGCCGCCGTCGAGCAGCGCGCGCAGCATCTGCTCGTCCTCGCTGCTCAGCTCGGAGACGAAACGGGCCAGGACCGTGCCGCGGTCGTCGTCCTTGTCGAGTTCGGCGTGCATACGGCGGGCCGTGAGCCCGTGCGCGTCCTGCGCGGGCCGGTACGCGTAGCCGCGGCCCGCCCGGTCCCGGGTGACCGTCCCCTTGGCGTGGAGCCGGGTCAGGATCGTGGTCACGGTGGTGCGCGCCAAGCCGTCGGCGAGCGCCCGCTGCACCTCGCCGGGGGTGAGCGGCGTCTCGGCGGCCCAGAGCGCGGCGAGGACGCTCGCCTCCAGCTCGCCCGCGGGACGCCGTTCCTGCTCCTCGGCCATGGGAACGATCCTCCGCTCTTCTTCGTCTACAGTTGAGTAGACCGTCTACACGACTGTAGTCACTCGGTCGGCGCGCCCGCCCACGGGCCGCCGTCCAGCCCATTATGAGACGACTGAGAGAGGAGCGGCCCCGTGGCCGTAGACCCCCTCGCCGCCGCGCAAGCGGTGAACGTGCTGGACGCCGGCTCCCTCCTGTCCGCCTTCGGCGCCCTCGGCGTGGCCGTCGTCCTGTTCGCGGAGACCGGACTGCTCGTCGGGTTCTTCCTGCCGGGCGACTCGCTGCTCTTCACGGCCGGCCTGCTCTGCGCGGGCGGCTCGCACGGGCCCGTCCATCTCTCGCTGCCGCAGGTCCTGGCCGCCGCCGTCGTGGGCGCGCTGGCCGGGGCGCAGGCCGGGTACTGGATCGGGCGGCGCGGCGGCCGCGCGCTCCTCGCCCGCAGCAGAGCCGAGCGGCTGCACGAGGGGGCGGCCCGCGCCGAGGAGCTGCTCGATCGGTACGGGCACGCCAAGGCGATCGTCCTGGCCCGCTTCGTCCCCGTCGTCCGTACGGTGCTCAACCCGCTGGCCGGAGCGCTCGGGGTGCCGGCGCGGGTCTTCACGGTGTGGCAGGTCGTCGGCGGCCTCGTCTGGACGGTCGGCCTGGTCCTCGCGGGCTACGGACTCGGCTCGTCGGTACCGAACGTCGACCGTTATCTCCTGCCGATCGTCGCCCTCGTCGTCATCGTCTCCCTGACCCCGCTGGCCCTGGAGGTGTGGCGCTCCCGCGCCAGGTCACGTGAACGCCGCGCCGCGGAGGAGGGCACATCATGACCGCACCTCTCGCCTTCGGCGGCGCGTCCGTGGACGGCGGTCTCTACACGTGGGTGACCGATCTGGCGCACAGCACTCCGCACGCGGTGAACGCCGTCGTGGCCGGCTGGTCGGACTACGGCCTCGCGCTTTTCGCCGTACTCATGATCGCGGCGTGGTGGCGCGCGAGAGGCGAGGGCGGCGTCCGGATGGCCCGGGTCCTCGCGTCCCCGGTCATCGTCGTGGTCGCCTATGCGGCGAACTCCGTATTCAAGTCGGTCGTCGACGAACAGCGCCCGTGCCGCACGCTCCACACGGTCACCGTGGAGGCGTGCCCGGCGCTCGGGGACTGGTCGTTCCCCAGCAACCACGCGGTGATCGCCGCCGCGGCGGCCGTCACGCTGCTGCTCGCCGACCGCCGCATCGGCCTGATCGCGGTCCCGGCGGCGGTCCTCATGGGCGCCTCCCGGGTGTGGATCGGCGCACACTACCCGCACGATGTCGCGGTGGGCCTGGCCATAGGCGCCACCCTGGCCCTCCTGCTCACCCCACTCGCGACCCGGGCCGCCCCACTGGTGGACCGCCTGAGAACGACGCGTCTACGGCCACTGGTGTCCACACACTGACGGGGTGGCGCCGGTTACGGCAACAGGGCGGCGCCCCGTGCCCGTACGCCCCGACGGCTCGGCCCACTTCCCGCGCCCGCCGCAGTACGCGCTGCCGCTCGGCCTCGGCGTGCACGGAGCGGAGGGGCCCGACGCGGCGATGCTCCTCCTGCGCCACCGCCACGAAGAGCCGCCCGGCACCGCGCCACCATTCGTGCCCTTCGCCCCGTCATAATTCGCGCCAGGAATTACCGACGATTTTCGGCACAGGCAGCCGTGCGCAACAGAACTCGGCCGCCCTATTCAGTCGGAATCCCCATAAATCGGGGTCCGTCGGATGGATGTCGTTAAGGCCGTTACCTGCGCGGGGCGAGTCCGTTGAACCCGGTATGCGGACGCGATCTTGCGGCCGTATCCGTCCAGCAATAAGGAGAACGTGATGTCTCGCATCGCGAAGGCCGCCGCTGTCGCGCTCGGCACCGGCGCCGTGGTGATCAGCGGTGCCGGCCTGGCCATGGCCGACGCCGGCACCCAGGGCGAGGCCGCCGGTTCGCCCGGCGTCGTCTCGGGCAACGCCGTCCAGGTCCCGGTCCACGTCCCGGTCAACCTCTGCGGCAACACCGTCGACGTCATCGCTCTGCTGAACCCAGCCTTCGGCAACGCCTGCGCCAACGTTGACGGCCACGAAGGGGGCGACAACGGCGGCTACGGCGGCTGACACCCCGACAAAGGCCCCCGGCGCGGATGCGCGGGGGCCTTTTCTCATGAGTGACGCGGATTATGCGTACCGATACAAATGCTCGTGCTCGATCATCGAACTCGGCGTCACTTTCCAGGGCGGCATCGGCGAGTCAAGAGTCACGACCCGTCCCGTCTCCGTCGTCCCTCCGGCCGGCAAATAGGGGGCCGAGTCGGGGTATTTCCGGTGCCAGCGCGACCAGAGCAGATCAACGAACGCGTGGTTGAGCCAGAAGACGGGGTCGTTCACGGCGTCCGCGCCGAGCATGTGCCCGCCTACCCACCGGTGCACCCGGTTGTGGTTACGGAACTTGCCGTTCCCCACCCCCGAGGTCCAGCCCTCGACCTTGTTGCGGAACCCGCGTGAGGACGTCGAGTTCCACGGGGCCGAGTCGTACAGCGCATCCCGCATGGCCCAGGCCAGTTCGTCCTTGGTGGGCAGCTCGATCGGATCGTGGGGGCGGCCGAAGTCCCGGGTCAGGTATTCGCCCTCCGTCACGCCCTCCTTGATGGGCCAGTGCCCGCTCCCGTAGGCGAAAGGACCGGTCGTCACCCGCCGGTCGGAGCGGCGGCCGTTCCCGCCGAGGAACCCCTCGCCCCACAGCGACGACGTGGGGGAGCGGTCCACCGTCCAGTCCCAGTAGGGGACGGAGACCCCGGGGTCCACGCGCTGAAGCGCTCCTTCGAACTCCAGGAGGAACTGCCGGTGCCAGGGCAGGAAGGTCGGCGCCATGTGCGCGACCCGCTGCCCGCCGTCCCCGTCACCGACGTAGAACTCCACGTGCAGGCGCACGAATTCGTCGTACCGCCCGCTGCGTTTGATCGCGAGCAGCGCGGACACGAACCGCTTCTTCTGCGCCGCCGTGAGCGCGCTCTGGTTCTGCCGCGTGTAGACCAACGCCGTCCCGCTCCTTCAACTTCGGCTGTGCCGGGGCTCTCAGAGCACCTGTCGGCGCAGAATCTGGTGACCGAGTTCGTCCACGGCCCCCCTCGCCGCGGCCAGGGGGGTGGGATACGACTGGTAGTGGTCGACCATGCTCAGATAACTGCCGTCGGCGCGGCGCATCAGATGCAGCGGCCGGCCGTCGACCGTGACGTCCCAGCGCCCGGACCGCTGCCCCGACTTCTGCCCGAAGTGGGCGCGCATCATCGAGCCCTGTCCGCGTGTTCCGCGGATGTGGCGGCCGCGGTAGGTCTCCTCGAAGTCCTTGCCGGGCGCGTTCTGCAGATCGTCGTGCGGCTCGCGGAAGGCCCGGCCGACGAGGGCGGCGGCCGGCACCACGGCCGCGGCGAGCGCGACCCCGATCAGCCGCCGCACCGCGGTCCGGCGCGTCACGAGCCCCCGGCCGGCGGGACCGAGACCGGCAGGTGGGGTACCGGCTTCCACTGGCGTCTCCTCTTCCGGACTGCGTGCGGGTCACACGATGTCGAGCGCGGCTCCCGGCGCCGCCGTCAGCAGCGGCGTAACGACCGCGGCCTCGGGAAGCGCCGCATCCGGGAGCCCGAAGCGGTCGGCCAGCGGGCCGGTGAGCGGCGGGTTGACCGACGCTCCGGGGGTGGCCGTCCGCACGTCGGACCCCGCGGTGGTCAGGCCCAGGTGATCGACCTTGTGGTCCCCCGTCACCTGGGACAGCGGCGCCTCGAGCCGCGTTTCGGGCAACTCGCTGCTGAGCGGAACCGACGGCAGCAGCGGCTCGGGAAGCATCCGACCGGCCACGAACCGCGGGGCTTCGGGTCCGCCCGGCAGCGGGATCGGCACCCCGGTCGACAGCTCGGGCGCCTTCACGTGCAGCGCGTTCTCCACACCGGTCAGCGGAACGGCCACGGGTACCTGCTCGCCCGCGACGGCGGGAGCGGCGCCCGCGCCCGCGGCGGCGAGGCAGCCGGCCAGTACAGCGAGCGTCCCTCTGGCAGTTGACTTCATGTCGGACACGGATCCTTTCGGGCTTCGCGGTACTTGTCACCGCGAAAGGAGTAACGACCCGGCGGGCGGCACCAGTACAAATTTCCCTCGCTCGGCGCAATCGGCCGATGTGTGTATCAGCTGGTCCAGAAGTCCCACCAGCGGGTCAGGATCAGCATCCCGATGATCCCGACGTGCAGCACCGGCAGAACCCACGTGAACTCGCCGAAGAACGACCGCAGCCACGACGGCGCGGGCAGGAACCCGTTGCGCACGTTGAACGACGTCACGTACCAGAACATGACGATCGTGGCGACCCACGCCAAAGAGCACCACAGGCACAGCGAGTTGATCCGGTACAGCGACTGGAACTGCAGCCACGTGCAGAAACCGACCCCGAACAGCGTGCCCGCGTTGAACGTCAGCCAGTACCAGCGCGGGAAGCTCGCCCGCCCCAGCAGGCTCATCCCCACACAGATCACGACCGCGTAGGCGGCGAGCCCCAGCATCGGATTCGGGAACCCGAACGCCGACGCCTGCTCGCTCTTCATGATGTTCCCGCACGACACGACCGGGTTCAGACTGCAGCCCGGCGTGAAGTTCGGGTCCTCGAGCAGCTTGAACTTGTCGATCGTGATGACCCACGCCGAGAGCAGCCCCGCCGCGCCGGTGATCACCAGAAGCAGCGCGAAACCCAGGGAACGGGACTCCGGAGCGGAACGCGAAGCCTCAACTGAGCCGTCGCCGTGCCGAGTTGGACCGGACTGCCGCGCCATCCGGGCCGGGCGTCCCTCGGTGTTCGTGGTTCCCATGGGCCACTTCCTTCTCGTCAGACGCGCAGCTTGCGTACGGGGAGCAGGCAGTGGGCCGCTCCGATCAGCGTCGCCTCGTCGCCCGTGAACGAGGCGAAGTCCTCCTCGGCGACCGGGCTGCCGGGCACCGCCGAGGTCCAGGGGCGCGTGGTGAACACGAAGTACGCGTAACCGCGTTCGGCCGCGGCGGCCAGCCACTCGGGGGGCGCGACGCACTGGGCGTTGAGGTACGGCATGTTGACGACGGCCTGGCCGGCCTCGACGAGCAGCGAGACGGGAAAGCTGGGGTTGCCCGTGGCGTCCACGACCTTGCCGACCGGCAGGCCGTTGTTCTCCAGCAGGGCTCGTACCGCTTCGGTCGATGCCTCCTGCCCGCCCGCGCCGTCCCCCAGGGAGTAGGCCAGCAGGAAAGGCATGTCCCCTGCCTCGTCCGGGTGTTCGCCGCTCCATGCGATGACGGCGAGGGTGCCCAGATCGATGGCGCGGAAGGCGCGGTTCTCAGTCGGCGTTGAAGTCACCACGGCAGCGTAGCCACGGTCGCCGGGCGCCCCGGCGACCTTTCACCCGCTTGGGGGAACGGCCCCCACCCGAACGAGAATTGGGGCCGCGCCGGACAGGCCGAGAGGCCGGTCCGGGGCCGCTCGGAGCGGGGGAACCAGCCTCTTGTCGGCCTGAGTGCCGCTTCGCGCGAGAGGTGCGCGAAGGGCTGCGTCAGCCGATCTGGCCGCTGTTGCCGAAGGCCGGGTTCAGCAGGCCGATGACGTCGACGGTGTTCCCGACGGCGTTGACCGGAACGTCGATCGGCACCTGGACGACGTTGCCCGAACCGACGCCCGGGGAGCCCACCGCGGCACCCTCCGCGCCGGCGCCGCCGTGGGCGAAGGCGCTGCCCGAAGCGGCGCCCGCAGCGAGACCGGCGACGGCCATGACCAGAGCAGCCTTCTTGGCAGTGTTCATATCGAAAACCTTCCCAATTGGGGTTTTTTGCAGCTTATGAACCCGGTTGTGCGGCGGGTGGCAGGAACACACCCGCGCAGATCGCTACTTGCCGAGGGGAAGGCCGCCGAGGAGTCCGGCCGGGGCGCCCGCGCCGGCGTCGTTCACGTTGTCCGCCGTGTCCTGCACCGTGTTGAGGACCGAACCGCCCCGCTCCGTGTCGAGCATGTTGGTGTGCAGAGGCTGGGCGTCGAGCACCGACTGGTGGCTCAGGGTCTCGACCGCGCCGTTGAGGCTCGTCGGCGTGAGGTCGGAGGCGAAGGCGGGTGCGGCTGCACCGGCGATGACCATGGATCCGGCGACGACGGCGGCGGCCTTCAGGGGCTTCATCATGTTCCTTCCTTGGGGTGACGATTTGTCACCAGCGACGGGATGTCCAACGAGCGTCCCCGGCAACGGAAACTCTGAGGTCAGGGGATTTGCCGAACCCACTCGAATGAAGGGCCGTGGAGTTCTCATATGAGATTTAGGAGGAGGTGAATGGCCGGCGCAGGGCGCCCGATCAGGCACGGCCGGAACATGAAAAGCCCGCCGCGCCGGTGCGGGACCGGCGCGACGGGTGGGCGGGGGCGCCCGCTTCGCCGCGGGCGCGCCCCCGTCAGCCGTGCAGGGCGGGAGCCTTGGGGAGCGCCGGCGTCTGCGGGAGCGTGGAGGTGGACGGGAGGGACGCCGTGGACGGGAGCGGGACCCCCGGGAGTGCGGGGAGCTTGGGCAGGCCCGGCAGCGTGGGCGCGGGCAGCCCGCCGCCGAGCAGTGTGGCGGCGAGCAGGTTCACCAGGCCGGTGACGACGTTCGTGGCCGCCGTGGCCACGCCCGCGACGTCACCCGCGGTGGACGCCTTGAGCAGCGCGTCGACGGCGGTCTGGAGCGCGGTCAGGGCGTCGCCCTTCACGTCCATCCGGGTCGCCTTGGCGTCGTCGGGGGTGGCCGACTTCGGTGTGGTGGTGGTTGCGGGGACGGTGGCCTTGGCGGCGTCGATGGCCGCCTTGATCGCGTCCGCGTGCTTCTGTGCCGCCTCGGCGGACAGCTTTCCGCCGTCGGCCTTGAGGACCTCGGTGAGCAGGTCCGTGACCGGGGTGATGACGGAACTCATGCTGCCGAGCGCGCCGACCTGGCCCAGCAGCGCATCCGCTCCGGGAACCGGTGCGCGCAGTCCCTCGACGCTGCTGGAGCTTCCCGGGTCGCTTTCGGCGGCTATCGCGGGGGCGGCGGTGCCGAGGAGAATCGTCGCGCAAAGAGCGGTGGTAGCTATGCGCCGTACGGGCTGATGGGGCATGTGTGTTCCCTTTCGGTGATGTGTGTCCGATCTTGTGACCACCGTGGAATGGCTGATCGCACTGCGCAACCGAACGGCGACACGCCGTGTGTGATCACCCTTGTCTCTCGGCGTGTCGTGCCAGGTGGGGCGGCCGTTCGGGGGGTCTGCGGGGTCCGCCCCCCCATACGGCGCAACGCACGCGAGAACGGCCGCCCCGAAAGGGGCGGCCGCGGAAGAGTCCGGGGGAGGGGCCGGATCAGTTGACGGCGCAGTGGGTGCCGAACGCCGGGTTCAGCAGGCCGATCACGCTGACCGTGTTGCTGCAGGCGTTCACGGGGACGTGGACGGGAACCTGGACGGTGTTGCCCGAGATCACGCCGGCGGAGTGGGCGGCGGCACCCTGAGCGCCACTGTCGGCGGCGGCGACGCCGGCGGTGCCGGCCAGAGCGGCGGCGGCAACGGTGGAAAAGACAAAGGCCTTCGCGGTACGCGACATGGGGAAGTGCTCCTCGGTCGGTTGATACGTCTCCGGGGCCAGGCGCCCGGCTCGTGGATCAACGTGTGCCACCCGTGCGGGGTTGCGCCCCCGATCGGGTGACCGTGTGGTGGATACTTCACTTCTTCACTATTCCGACACACATGTCGGATTCCCCAGATAAATCCGCATCTGTCGCTACAGTGGCTCACCTCCCGGCCGGGCGAGGCGGGGCGCAGAACTGTTTCCCATCAAATGTGACTTTCGCATTCTCATTTCCGTGATTCAGAAGCTCTTTGTCCCTGAAAGGGAATCGGCCATGCGTCATCACACGGGCTCGTTCCTGCGCCGCACGGCGGTGGGCGTCATTTCTCTTGCGGCGATTTCCGCGACCTGTGGCGCCGCGGCCGCGCCGCCGGCCCGTGAGGCCGAGAGCATCGCTTTCACCCAGCGCTACCGGGCGCTTCAGCACGGTGGAGTGGTCCGGGCGGCCAACGCGGCGATCAGCTGCCGGACCGCGGCCGCCGGGGCCAAGGTGTCGTGCCCCGCGGCCCGTTCGGGCAGGGCGGCGGCCAACGGTGACTTCGACATGGTCTATACGGACATCGACCGCGACCCGAACACGTACAACTCCAGCAGCGCGGAGGTCCGGCTGCCCGTCGGCGCGAGGGTCACGTACGCGCGGCTCTACTGGGGTGGCAATCTCCGCGCGGGCGAGCAGAAGCCGGCCAGGGACAACGGCCGTGTGCTGCTGCACGAGCCCGGCGGGACGTACAGGGCGGTGCGCGCGGACACCCTGATCGGGCACCGCGTCGCGGGCGGCGCCGATGCCTATCAGGCGTCCGCCGATGTCACCCGGCTCGTACGCGCGTCCGGCGGCGGGTCGTACACCGTCGCGCAGCTCAATGTGGCGAAGGGACGCTCGGCGGCCGGGGCCTGGGGCGGCTGGACGCTGGTCGCCGCGTACGAGAAGGCGTCGGAGCCGCTGCGGCGGATCGCGCTGTGGGACGGGTTCGCCTCCTTCGACGCGCGGCACCGCGACCGCACGGTCCACCTGGCCGGGCCGCCCGTCGGCGCCGGGACGGCCGGACGCGTCGGCATGGTCGCGTACAACGGCGACCGGGGCGTCAAGGGTGACGCGCTGAGTGTCTCCTCGGGGCGCCGGGCCCGGCCCGTCGCGCTCCGGAACGCGGCCAACCCGGCCGACGACGTGCTCAATTCGAGCATCAGTGAACCGGGACGCGCGCAACCGAGAAGGGTCCCCGCGTACGCCAACACCCTCGGCTACGACTCGGACGTCTTCGCGCTCGGCCGGGGCATCGGGCAGAGGAGGTCGGGGCTCGACCTCCGGATGACATCGCGGCGGGACACGGCCTGGATCGGCGTGCTCTTCGCAGCGGTCGACGCCAAGCCCTAGCGCGTTTCCCTCCTCCATGACGAAGGGAAACGCGCATGCAACTGACAGCGACACCCCCTCGACCGCGTGTCCTCCATGTCACCCAGCCCGTCGACGGCGGAGTGGCCCGCGTCGTCCGTGATCTGACCGAGGCTCAGCTCACGGCCGGCATGCGGATCAGCGTGGCCTGCCCGCCCGACGGTCCCCTGGCCGGATCGCTGCGCCGCATCGGCTGCGACGTTCTGCCCTGGGAGGCGACCCGCTCGCCCGGGCCCGGCATCGCGCGCGAAGTACGCGGCCTGGCCCGGCTCGTGGCGCAGGCGCGACCGACCCTCGTCCACGCGCACAGCGCCAAGGCCGGACTCGTCGCGCGCCTCGCCGTCCGCGGCCGGGTGCCCACCGTGTTCCAGCCGCACGCCTGGTCCTTCGAGGCGGTCGACGGCGCCACCGCCCGGATCGCCCTCGCCTGGGAGCGCCGGGGCGCGCGCTGGGCCTCCCGGGTCGTGTGCGTCAGCGAGGCGGAGCGCGCGACGGGCGAGCGCGCCGGGATCACCGCGCGCTGGGACGTCATCCCAAATGGCGTGGACCTCACCCGCTTCGTGCCCGCGCCCGAACCGCGCGAGGCCACCGCCGATCCGCTGGTGGTCTGCGTCGGGCGCATCTGCCGGCAGAAGGGCCAGGACGTCCTGGTGCGCGCCTGGCCCCTCGTGCAGGAGAGGTTCCCGCGAGCTCGGCTCGCGCTGGTCGGGGACGGGCCCGACGTGCCGGCGCTGCGCCGGCAGGCCACCGCCTCCGTGCGGTTCGTGGGCGCCGACGACCCCGTGCCCTGGTACCGGCAGGCCGACCTCGTGGTGCTGCCGTCCCGCTGGGAGGGCATGGCGCTCGCGCCCCTGGAGGCCATGGCCTGCGGGCGGCCCGTCGTCGTCACCGACGTGGACGGCGCCCGCGAGAGCCTGCCCGCCGGCCTCGCGTCCGACTGCCTCGTCCCGCCGGACGACCCCGCCGCGCTCGCCCGCGCCCTGACCGCTCTGCTGCGCGACCCCCACCGGCTCGGCGCGCTCGGCGGCCTCGCCCTACAGCACGCTCGCACGCACCACGACGTGCGGCGCACCGCCGACGCGGTCGCAGACGTGTACCGCGAACTACTGGGCGTGGAGCCCACAGAGTGCAGGGAGCCCATCAACACGTGACCGCGGAACGTACCGTTGCCTCCCCCGCGGGGCAGCCACGCGCCACTGCGCCGAGCACTCTCACCGCCTCGGTCATCCCGCCACGCACCGAGGCGGGCGGCCGCCGGTCACCTGCGGGAAGGCGCCCCGCCGAGCGGCACCCCTCCCGTACGCCCCTCCTCGCGGCGGACGGAACGGCCGCCGTGCTGAGCACCCTCGTGATCGCGCCGGTCCAGCACCACCCGCTGCTCGTGATCGCGCTGGCCGTCGGGGTCGCGGCGGCGAACGCGCGCGCGGGCCTCTACCGCGGCGACGCGCCCCGCCTTCTGCTCGACGACTGGCCCGCGATCGGCGGCCGCATCGTGGTCATCTGGTGCGCCATGGCGGCCGGGCTCGCGGGGTTCCCGCAGCTCGACCCGCTGCCCGCCGCCGCGCTCGCGGCGGGCGCCGCCCTGCACTGCCTCCTCGCGGGCGCGGGCCGCGGCCTCGTCTACCGGCGGCGCCGCGAGGCCGCCGCGCGCCGCCCCTGCCCGACCCTCCTCATCGGCCCCGAGACCATCGCCCGGCCGGTCGCCGCCGCCCTGCTGCGCCACCCGCGCTCGGGCGTACGCCCCGTCGGCATCCTGGCGGACAAGGGGCCCGAACGCCCGCCCGACCACGACGGGCCCGACCTGCCCGTCCTCGGCTCGGCCGACGAACTGCGCCGCGCGATCATGCAGAACGGGGTGCGGCGGGCGCTCCTCCTCGACGGCGCGGCGCCCGACCGGGCGGCCTGGCTGGCGGTGCTCGGCGAATACGGCTGCGGCGTCTGGGAGTTCGACCCGCCGGCCGACCCTTGCCCGGCGCGCTCCGGCGACGCGGCCCGGCACCTCGCCGGGTTCCGCTACCGGCCGCGCCCGCCCGCCCGCCGCCGTGGCAGCGCCGGCAAGCGCGCGCTCGACCTCGTCGTCTCCGGCACCCTCCTCGTCCTGACCAGCCCGGTCCTGCTCGTGTGCGCCGTGTGGCTGCGCCTCGCCGAAGGGCCCGGCGTCGTCTTCCGGCAGGAGCGCGTCGGGAAGGACGGGAAGCTCTTCACGCTGCTGAAGTTCCGCACGCACCGCCCGATCGACGCGATGGAGTCCGCCACCCGGTGGAGCGTCGCCGACGAGAAGCAGATGGCGTGGTTCTGCCGGTTCCTGCGGCGCACCTCCCTGGACGAGCTGCTCCAGCTGTGGAACGTGTTCCGCGGCGACATGAGCCTCGTCGGCCCGCGCCCCGAACGCCCTTATTTCGTCATGCAGTTCAGCCAGGCCCACCCCGGATACGCCGAGCGGCACCGCATGCCGACCGGGATCACCGGCCTCGCCCAGATCCACGGTCTGCGCGGCGACACCTCCATCGAGGACCGCGCCCGCTTCGACAACGCGTACATCGACAGCTGGTCGCTGTGGCAGGACATCAGCATCCTGGTGCGCACCGCGGCCGCCCTCGCACGCTCCACGGGGAGTTGACCGCGTGACTGCCTCTCCCGCGGACGCCGGGCTGCGTACCGCTCCAGGTCCGACCGGTGTGCGCCCCGCCCCGGCCGCCGCGCTCGTCGCCGTCCTCGGCCGGTACGCGCCCGTGCTCCCCGTCGTCCTGATGGTCGCCGTGCTCGGCCTCCCGCTGACGCCAGGCTCGGCGGGAACCGGGGGCGGCAGTCTCGCGGACGCGGTCTCCGGCCTGGTCGTCGCCGTCTGCGTGGCCGTCACCCTGCGTCGTGCCGAGCGCCCCCTGGCCCGTACCGCCGCGATCGTCCTCGGGATGCCCGTCGTCGGGATCGCCGTCGCCGCGGCGGGCGCCGACTCGCCGTCGATCGCGCTCGTCGGCATGGTCCGCTACTGCCAGATCTTCGTCCTCGTCCCCGTGGCCGTCCTCGTCCTGGTCCGCGACCGCCGCGACTTCCGGCTGCTCACCTGGTCGTTCGTGGGGCTCGCGCTGTGGCAGGGCGGCATCGGCATCCACCAGTACCTGACCGGGACCGGCGCCTCGTACATGGGCGAGGACATCCGCGCCGTCGGCACCTTCGGCCCGACGGACGTCATGGGAATGGCGACGGTGGTGTCGTACGGGCTCGTGGCCGCCGTCGGCCTGGCCCTCGGTGCCCGTACCGCTGCCCAGCGCACCCCCGCCCTGCTGTGCGCGCTCGCGCTGCTCCTGCCGCTCGCGCTCTCCTTCAGCCGGGGCGCGTGGATCGCGACCGTCGTGGCCTGCGGCGCGCAGGTGCTGCTCGCCGGGGTGCGGCGCGCCGTCCGCCTGTTCGCCGTGACCGCGGCGGCCGCCGTCGTCCTGGTGGGCGGCTTCGGCGTCGGGACGCAGCTGCTCCAGGAGCGCATGAGCAGCATCACGCAGGTCGCCGACGCCCCCGACCAGTCCGTCACGGACCGGTACACGATGTGGGCCGCGGCGGTCGACATGTGGAGCGAGCACCCGGCGACGGGCGTCGGTCTCAAGGGGTTCCCCGCCCACCGCGACAGTCGTGCCTCGCTCGCGCTCTCCTCGGGCAGCGACACGGCGGGCGCGGGCGCCGCGTTCAAGCGCCAGCCGCTGCTGTCCCCGCACAACATGTATCTGCTCGTCCTCAGTGAGCAGGGCCTGATCGGCCTGGTCGCCCTCGCGGGCGGCTGGATCGCCCTGCTGCTGCTCGCCCTGCGCCGCCTCGGCCGCGGTGCGCGCACCCGGCCCGGCCGGGACTGCGGCCTCGTCGCGTGCGGCCTGCTCGGCTGGCAGATCGTGGACTTCGTGTACGCCGACATCGGTGGTCCGTCGACCGTACTGACCGCCCTCGTCATCGGCCTCGTCGCCTGGTGGGGCCTGGCGCCGCAGGCGCTCCTGAAGGAGGCGGCGACGCCGTGACCATCCCCACCGCGGACGGCGACACCCGTACGGCAGCGGGCCTGCCCGCCCAGCTCAGGGCCGAGCCGACCGCCCCCGAATCCCCCGGAGCGTCGAACAGCCGCCTCGCGCGGGCCGCCCTGCTCACGGCCGTCCTGTCGGCCGCCGGGTCGATCCTCGGTCTCGGCCGTGACCAGTCCCTCGCGCACCTCTTCGGCGCGGGCAGCGAGACCGACGCGTTCCTGGTCGCGTGGACGGTCCCGGAGTTCGCCTCCACGCTCCTCATCGAGGACGGCCTGGCGTTCGTGCTCGTGCCCGCGTTCAGCGCGGCCGTCGCCCGCCGCGCGCAGGCCAGAGGCACCGATCCCGTACGGTCCCTCGTCTCGTCGTCACTGCCCCGCTTCGGCCTCGCGTTCCTGGCCTCGACCGTGCTGCTGATCACGGGTGCGCCGTTCCTCGTACACGTCCTCGCGCCCGGCCTGTCCGACCCCCGACTGGCCGTCGACTGCACCCGGTTGACCGCCACGTGTGCCCTCACGTTCGGCCTGGCCGGATACTGCAGCGCGGCGCTGCGGGCCCACGGCTGCTATCTGCCACCGGCCGCGATCTATGTCGCGTACAACATCGGCATCATCGCGACGATGCTCGTGTGCGGGACGCGCTTCGGCGTGCGGTCCGCCGCGATGGGGGTGGCCGTTGGCGGCTGTCTGATGGTGGTTGTCCAACTGCCTGCCTTTCACAGGCGGTTGAACACCGCGAAAGCCACCGAGAAGCTCGCGGACGAGGTCAGGGAGGAGCCCGGGGACGAGAGCGCGGCCAAGGTCAGGGCCGTGCACCTCGGGCTCATCGCCGCCGTCCTGACCTTCGCCCTGTGCAAGCAGTCGCAGGTTTTCATCGAGCGCTTCCTCGCGTCGTCGCTCGCCGCGGGCTCCATCTCGCACCTGAACTACGCCCAGAAGGTGGCCCAGCTGCCGATGTCGTTCTCCCTGATGCTGTGCACCGTCACGTTCCCGGTGGTGGCGCAGGCCGTGGCGCGCGGCGACATCGCGGCGGCCCGCGCCCGCATCGAGCGCGACCTCGGCCTCGCCGCCTGCGTGGTCCTCGTCGGCGCCGCCGCGATCTTCGCCTGTGCCCCGCAGATCGTCCACGTCCTGTTCCAGCGCGGCGCGTTCACCGCCGCCGACACCGCCGCCACGGCCTCCGTCATGCGCGTCTACGCCCTCGGCCTCCTCGGCCACTCCATGGTGGGCGCCCTGGTCCGCTCCTACTTCTCGGCGGGCCGCCCCACCTGGTACCCGGTGGGCGCGATGGCCGTGGGCATGGCCGCCACCGCGGGCGTGGGCGCCCGGACGGTCGACCTGTGGGGCGTACGGGGCATCGCGGGCGCCAACGCCTTCGGGATCACCCTCACCGCCGTACTCCTCCTTGCCGCGATGGACCGGCGCAGCGTCCCCGTCGACGCCTCCAAGGTCCTGGCCGAGCTGGGCAAGCCGCTGCTCGCCGCCGCGGGCGCGACGGTGGCGGGGCTGATGGCGGCGGCCTCCTTCACGTCGCCGCTCGCGGCGGGCGGGGCCGGGTGTCTCGCCGTGGCGGCCGTGTTCGTCGTCCTCCTGTGGGCGCTGAGGGCCGAGTCCCTCGCGCCCCTCGTTCCCGTTGTCCGCTCCGCGACCAGAAAGCTCCGGCATGCCCGTTGACGCAGGACGCACCGATGACACAGGACGCACCGGGACAAGAGCCGTTCCGCGCGCCCGGCCGTGGCTCCCGGACCGCACCCGCCGGCTGCTCCCCGAGCCGCCGATGTGGGTTGCGATGTACCACTCCGTGGACGACTGCCGCGACGACCCGTACCGCGTCACCGTCTCCCCCGAGCGCCTCCACGAACAGCTCCGCTGGCTGCGCAGGCGCGGGCTGCGCGGGGTGGGCGTGGCGGCGCTCCTGGAGGCCCGCGCGCTCGGCACGGACCGCGGCCTGGTGGGGCTCACCTTCGACGACGGCTACTGCGACTTCGTCGACAACGCCTTGCCGCTGCTTCGCCACTACGACTGCGGCGCGACCCTGTTCGTCCTGCCCGGCCGCCTCGACGGCGTCAACGAGTGGGACCCGCTGGGCCCGCGCAAGCCGCTCCTGTCGGAACGCGGCATCCGGACCGCCGTGTCCGCGGGCATCGAGATCGGCTCGCACGGCCTGACCCACGTCGACCTCACCCACGTCGACGACCGCGTCCTGCGCGCGGAGACCGAGGACAGCCGAAGACGCCTGGAGGAACTCACCGGACGCGAGGTCCCCGGCTTCTGCTACCCCTACGGCACCGTCGACCGCCGTGCCACGGACGCCGTCCGCCGCGCCGGATACCGCTACGCATGCGCCATCTCGCCGGGCGACCTCACCGGCGAATTCGCCCTGCCGCGCGTCCACGTCGGCCAGGAGGACGCGGCCTGGCGCCTCGAACTGAAGCTGCGCCTGCACCGTCTGCGCCGCCGCCCGTCCACCGCGCCGGAGGCCCGTACATGAGAACCCTGCACGTCATCACGGGCCTCGGGACCGGGGGAGCCGAACAGCAGCTGCGGCTCCTGCTGCGCCATCTGCCCGTCCACAGCGACGTGGTGACGCTGACCAACCCGGGCACCGTCGCCCGCGGCCTGACCGCCGACGGCGTCCGCGTCGTGCACCTCGGCATGACCGGGAACCGCGACCTGGGCGCCCTGCCCCGGCTCACCAGGTTCGTGCGCGAGGGCCACTACGACCTCGTGCACACCCACCTGTACCGCGCCTGCGTCTACGGCCGCTTCGCCGCGCGCCTCGCCGGGGTCCGCGCCGTGGTCGCCACCGAGCACTCGCTGGGGGAGAGCCGGATGGAGGGGCGCCCGCTGTCGGCCGGTGTCCGCGCGCTCTATCTGGCGGGCGAGCGGGTGGGGCGGGCCACTCTGGCGGTCTCCCCTTCGGTGGCCGAGCGCCTCGCGCGGTGGGGGGTGCCCCGGCACCGTATCCACGTCGTGCCCAACGGCATCGACGTCGACCGCTTCGCACACGACCCGGCGCTACGGGACGCCACCCGCCACTTGCTCGGCCTGCACCGGGACGACTTCGTCATCGGCGGAGTCGGCCGCCTCGTCGCCGGCAAGCGCTTCGACGTCCTCGTCCGGGCGCTGGCCCGACTGCCGGACTACGTAAGGCTTCTGCTCGTCGGGAACGGGCCCGAGGAGGAGCGGCTGCGCAGGCTCGCCCAGGACGTGGGCGTCGTGCGCCGCGTCGTGTTCGCCGGGGAGCGCCCCTACGCCTCGCCGTCGGGCCGCGTCGGCGACCCCGATCTGCCGGCCCTCCTGAGCGCGATGGACCTGCTCGGCTCCCCGTCGGACGACGAGGCGTTCGGCCTCGCCGTCGTGGAGGCGCTCGCCTCCGGGCTGCCCGTCCTCTACGTCAGCTGCCCCGCGGTCGAGGACCTGCCGCCGCACCTGGAGTCCACGGCCGTCCGCGTCCCCGGCGACCCGGAGTCGTTCGCACGGCAGGCGCTGCGGATCGTGGCGGCCCGGCCCTCCGGCCGCACCCCGTCCCCGGCAGCCCGCCACTACAGCATCGCCCGAAGCGCCGAACAGCACCTGCGGCTGTACGAGACGGCCCTGGGCGGTTCGGATTCGAGAGTTCGAGAGTGAGTAAGTGATGACCGATGCTCCTCACCGGCGGGTCAGCCCGGCCGGTCCCCTCGCCCCGACGCCCGCCCGCGTGAAGCGCCTCCCCCTGTGGTCGCTGATCGCGGCCGGGGTCCTCCTCGGCGGCCTCGCGGGCGGCCTGTACGGCGTGCTGAAGACGCCGCAGTACTCCGCCACGAGCTATGTGATCGCGGTGCCGGACGAGATGTCCGACCCGTCGACCGCGCTCGGCTTCGCCCAGGCCTACGGCCGCGTAGCCACCCAGATCGCGGTCCTCGGCGACGCCCAGGTGCGGGCGGGCGTGCCCGTGAAGGTGCTCCAGGACAGCGTGCGGGCCGAGACCTCGCCGGACGCGCCGATGGTCGCGGTGTCGGCGACGTCGGCGCAGCCGCGCAAGGCCGCCGACATGGCCAACGCGGTGGCGCGGGCGCTGACCGACGACGCCAACCACACGCAGGCCGGCACCAAGGTGAAGCTCCTCCAGTTCTCGCGCGCGGTGAAGCCCACCGCGCCGTCGTCGCTGTCCCCCAGGGTGACCGCGCTCGTGGGCGCCAGCGCGGGCGGCCTCCTCGGCGGGCTCGTGATGCTGGTCCGTCCCCGGCGCGAGCCGGCGGAGACGGCGGCGACCGTCCCCGGGCCCGCGGTGGCCGCGGACCTGCAAGGGAGCATCTGATGCGGCCCGGGGGCGGGGGCCTGTCGGCCGAGGTGTGCACCGACAGTGTCCGGTTCGGCTCGCTGGGCCCCGAGTGGGAGGCGCTGTACCGCAGGTCGCGCACCGCCACCCCGTTCCAGAGCCATGCCTGGCTGCACTCGTGGTGGCTCTCGTACGGGTCCGGGCGTGGCCTGTGCGTGGTCCTGGTCAGGGACGGAGGCCGGCTCGTCGCCGCGGCGCCGCTGATGCGGCGGTGGCGGCCCCTGCCGGTCCTGGTGCCGCTGGGCGGGAGCATCTCCGACTTCTGCGACGTCCTCGTCGACGATGTCGATGTCGATGTCGATGACGGTGATGGTGAGGGCGGCCGGGTCCGCGCGCTGGGCGACGCGCTGTGGCGGCTCGCCCGCACCCACATGATCGACTTCCGTGAGGCCCGCCCGGGAAGCGCCGTCGAGCGTCTCTACGACCGGTGGCCGGGGCCAAGGCGCCGCCTCGACGACTCGCTCTGCCTGGAGCTGCCGCCCGTACCGATGGACGACATCGTGGGCCGGCTGCCCGGGGCCCGCGCGCAGCGTGCCCGCGCCAAGGTGCGCAAGCTGGACGCCCTCGGGATCGAGCGCCGCGTCGTGCCGCCGGACCAGATCGACGACTCGGTGCGCCGCCTGGTCGAACTGCACCAACTTCAGTGGGAAGGGCGCAAGGTGACGACGGAACACCTCAGACCGCGCTTCTCCGAGCACCTCACCCGCTCGGTCTCCCTCATGGCCAGGTCGGGCGACGCGGTCGTGACCGAGTTCCGTATCGACGAGACGGTCCTCGCCGCCGACCTGACCTTCCTGTCCCCGCCCCTGACCGGCGGATATCTGTACGGCGCCCATCCGGGCCTGCGCGAACGCAAGGCCGACCTCGCCACGATGCTGCTGCGCTCGTGCAGCGAGTACGCCCAGGAGCGCGCGTCCGGATCCCTGAGCCTGCTGCGCGGCGACGAGCCGTACAAGCACCACTGGCGTCCCCGCAGCGTCGTCAACCAGCGTTTCGTGCTGGCCCGACCCGGCACGTCGGCGGGGCTCGCCCTCGCCGTCGGCGACGTGGCGGCGCGCCGCCTCGGCAAGAGAGCGCTGCACGCGTGGAAGGCCCGGGGCGGCGGCACGTCGTGACGACCCCGCCGCCACCGGCCGGGGCTCCGGCGGGTCAGGAGCGCCGCGACCACCAGTCGAACCGCAGGCACAGCTTCCCGCCGAGCCAGTACTCCACCCAGTCGCCGAGGCTGAGCGGCGCGCAGTCGGGCGGGGCCACCGGAGACGTGACCTGCGGCTTCTGGGGCGTCTCAGGCGTCTCGGGCGTCTCAGGCGTCTCGGGTGTCTCGGGCTGTGTGGGCTGGGTCGGCTTGGGGACCGACGGCACCGACGGCTCCAGGCGGCCGGAGAGCATTGAGCGGTAGACCAGCGACGACCGGGGGTTGTCGTCGCACTGCCACACACCATGCGGGCAGTAGTCCGTGATCGTGTTGTAGAGAGGCTTGTACCGGTCGATCCACTCGATCATGCGCCGCATGTAGTCCGGGTTGTCCCCGTTACGGAACAGGCCCCACTCCGGGTACGAGATGGCCTTGTCGTGCGCCTTGGCGAAGTCGACGTGCTCCTGAAGCCCGTACGGCTCGGAGACCTGCTCGGAGAACGACTTGCCCTCCGGCTGGTCGTACGAGTCCATGCCGATCACGTCGACGACGTCGTCGCCCGGATAGCACTTGGTCCAGGGCACGGCGTCGAGCCCACGGGTCGGCGTGAAGTCGAAGCGGAACTTCTGCCCCGGCACCGACCGCATCGTCGTGACGATCCGCTTCCAGTACGCCTTCCAGGCCTCCGGATCGGGCCCGCACCGGTGCGTGTACGTCGTTCCGTTCATCTCCCAGCCGGGCACGAGCACCGTGTCCGGGACCTTGAGGTCGACGAGGCGCTGGGCGAGGCGCCGGAAGTGCTCGTCGAAGTCGCCGGCCGCGCCCTGCGAGAGGAGCGAGCGGACCTCCGTGTCGGAGACGCGCTCCTCGTTGCGTTCCAGCATCGGCACGTTGAGCACGAAGAGCCGGTCGTCCCGCTCGCGCCGCCACTGCGCCCAGTCCTCCAGGAACCCGGGGGCGCCCTCGATGTTGCTCCACCGGTCGCCCGGCAGGTAGGTGTGCCCGACGCGCAGTTCGGAGCCGCCGAGCCACTTGCTGAGCCGCTCCATGCGCTGCACGCCTCTGGGCCCGTAGTCGAGGTAGGCGCCGAACGCGGGGAACGTCGAGGTGTCCGCCGGAGCATCCGTCACGCCGCCTGTGGAGGTGGGCGAAGGCGCGGGTGCCGGTGCAGGGGTCTTGGCGGGTGCGGCGGAGACGGAACCGGCCGCGAGCACCGCTGACGCGAAGATTGCGGCCGTCATCAAGGGGATGCGCCGGCTCAGGGTCCTTCGGCGTTGTGGGGACATGCCTGCTCCTCGTACCGCACTTCCTTCATTGTTGACACTCAGTCACACCAATGGGTATTGCGCCAACCGGGGTCCGGCCCGCACGCCTCTCGCGTCGCCCGTTGGGGCTATCACCAGGAAAGGGGTCCCCCGCGTGCTCGACACCGGCGTTCCCCGCGAGGAGCGTCCGCCGCCGGGCCCGGATGCCTCCCTGGAGGACCTCACACTGCGCCGGGTCTCGGCGAGCGTCGCGGGACCGGCCGTCCTCATTCCCATGGACGACGGGGGAGCCATTGCGGTGAGCCGGCTGCGGGAGGAACTCCACCTGCTGCCTCCTGGTAGGGCGCAGGCCGGGGGTGTTCCTCGCGGGCCTGACGGCGGCGGATTTCGGCCCCTCGATGCGCTTAGTGCACGGCGCGCCGTTCACCGTGCCGCATCTCGTGGACGGGGTCCGGCGGCGACTGCGCGGCGGGCGCCCCTCGGGGCCCACACTGCCGGGCAGCAGGTCGGCGCACGCCCCGCCGGCGACGGCCGACCGCTGAACGGTCGGACAGGTGACCGGGACCGCCGCGGGTGCGTTCGCGCCCGTGGCGTCCTTTGGAGTGACGGTGCGGGCGAACGGGTGAATCGGTTCCGCAGCGGGGGCCGCCCGGTGGTGGACTGGCCCGGTTGTGAGACGGGTCCGGCTGCCTTCCCCGTCAGCCGTCGGCGATTACGCCGTGGGTCGGCAGCAAGCGGTCGAACGGCCCTGTCCGCCGGCCGGGAAGAGCATGAACGTCGGCTCTTCCCGGCCTGGCGTAGGGCGATCACGTCACCGGGCGGCGGCGCGTCCCCGCCGGTAGAGGATTCCGCCGCCGATCAGCAGCCCCGCACTCGCCGCCGCGGCGGCCAGCAGATCCTGATCCGTCCCGGTCTCCGCCAACTGCGTGTGCCCGCCCGTGACATGGGCGTGCGGCACGGGCGCCTTCACGTCCGGGGGAGTCAGACGCTGCGTCGTCGGCGGCTGCACCGGGGCCGGGGGCTCGACGGCACGCACGGGCGGCGGAGGCACCTCGGAGATCTCCTCCGGGGTGGCCACTCCGGAGGAACAGTGGTTGCCCGTCGCGGGGTTGGCCGCACCGACCACGTTCCCGGAGTTCCCGCACACGTTCACGGGAGCGTGCACCGGAGCCTGTACGGAGTTGCCCGACAGGATGCCGGGCGACCCCTGCGCGTCACTCTCGGCGTGGGCACCGCCCCCGGACATGCCGTCACCGCCGCGGTATCCGTCGTCCCCGGTCCCGTGGGAAGCTCCGCCGACGGCCCGGTCGGAGCCGCCTCCGCGGTCGGATGACGGCCGCGAACTCCCGCTGGTCTCACAGGAGTTGCCGAAGGTCGGATTGAGTGCGGCGACGACGTCGACCGTGTTGCCGCACGCGTTCACCGGGACGTCCAGGGGGGCCTGGACCGTGTTGCCCGACAGAATGCCGGGGGAGCCCGCCGCCTGCCCGTCTGCGCCCGACGCGGCGAACGCACTGGAGCCCGGCAGGGACAGAATGCTCGTCGCGGCCGCTGCCGCGACCATTCCCAAGTTCAGGGCCTGTCGCATCAAGTTGTCTTCCTGCTCGCAGATGAAAGCCGGCCTTGGAGTACGAGACGTGTCCAAGGCCGGCGGAGCCGCGGCCCGACGGCCGCGGCGTCGATCAGTCGTCGTTGGCGCAGCCGTCGCCGAGCGCCGGGTTCAGAACGCCGATCACGTCGACGGTGTTGCCGCACAGGTTGACCGGGACGTCGACCGGGACCTGCACCACGTTGCCGGAGACGGCCCCCGGCGAACCGAACGCGGCACCCTCGGCACCCGTGTCGGCGAACGCCGGAGCGGCCATGCCCAGGGCCAGCACAGCGCCGGCGAGGATCGTCGCGCTCTTCTTGAGATTCACTCTCTTACCCTTCTCGCGTCGTTCATGACTGAGGTCATTACCTCGGTGTGAAAACGAGCCGTGAGGCGGAAGGGAACTGAGCCGTCCGCGTTAAAGAAGGGCTCACAAGGCAAAGAAAACCGGGCCGCCGCGCCGGAGAAGGCGGGCGGCCCGGGTTCCCGGGGCTGGTGGATCAGCCGTTTCGCTCGCCGTTCGCGGCCAGGACCGGGATGTCGTCCACGATGTGCGAGAGCGGCTCGTCGCCCTTGGCCTGCGTGGAGTTCTCAGCGCACTGCTGGTTCTGCGGGGCCGACAGGACCGAGACGTCCTGGACGGCGACCGGCACCAGCAGACCGAACAGCGGGCCCACGTTGCCCTTGACCGGCAGACCGATGCAGGGCTTGTTCAGCGAGCCCTGGACCGCGCCGAGCTGCGGGCTCTGGGCACCGTGCGTGGCGGAGTTGCCGTACGCCTGCTGGGCGCCGACGCCGCTCGTGGACGTCGTGCTGCCGTCGTCACCGAGGGCCAGAGCCTGAGGGGCGGCCGCAGCCGAGACGCCGACGACCGAAACGGCGACCGCAGCCGCTGCCATTGCCTTCTTAAGCATTTCCAGTTCCTTTTCGCACAGACGCCAGTTAACGCTGCCCGAACAACAGGGCCTCGGCCGGAATGGTTGCGGCACTTCACTCGGTCGGGCTGCACGTGCAGATAGCGATCTGCTGATAGTCATTTATTCGGCAACGCCCGGGCGAACCCGTCAGAGTGAACCCGGACAACCATGTGCGTAAATCGGAGTTGGGCAGGGGGCTCCCGGGTCGGGGGCAACGAGAAGGGAATTCATCATGATGAAGAAGGTCATGGCGGCTGCAGCAGTCGCCGCCTCGGTCGCCGGTATCTCGGCGGTCGCAGCCCCCCAGGCCATGGCGATCGACAACGACGGTGGCACCACGTCCACGAGCGGCGTCGGCGCCCAGCAGGCCTATGGCAACTCCGCCACGTACGGCAGCATGAGCCCGCAGATGGCGCTCATCCAGGGCTCGCTGAACAAGCCCTGCATCGGCCTGCCGGCCAAGGCCAACGTCGGTTCGCTCGTCGGCGCCGTGCCGATCTCCGTGCAGGACATCCCGGTCCTGTCGGCCCCGCAGAACCAGCAGTGTGTCGAGAACTCCACGCAGGCCAAGGGTGACGAGCCGCTCTCGCACATCCTCGAGGACATCCCGGTCCTGTCGGCCAACGGCACGGCCAACGACTGAGCCGCGGCCTCATTCCGTTGGGTCGTCCGCCTGTCCGGCGGCCCAACGGCCCTGGCCGTCGCGGGGCCAGATGTCCCGGGCGACGATCTCGTCCCACTCCCGGTCGGGCTGCCCGGGAAGCGTTCTGCCCCGTTGCCTCCAGTTGTCGAACAGCGCCCCGTAAAGGGGTTCGTCGATTCGGTATTCGGGCGACTCCCGGCTCTGCGGAATAAAGCCCTTGGGTGGTCGGCGGTTCTTGTTCTCCGGCACAGCACTTCGCCTTCCTCGGGGCGATCTCTGGCTCTCTGTTCCATCTTCTCCGGAAGCCGAAACAGTTCCCTTTAGGGCGAAAGGGTTACTTCCCGGCGGCGCGCGGGGCGGTCACCGTTCAAGCTATTCGGCAGCTGGCATACGGTGCGGTCAGTTCTGTCCCTCTGCTGTGGAGCGAATCAGGTGATGAAACGCCCTTCACGAATGAGCCGTCGGAGAAGCGTCTGCCTGGGTGCGGCAGTCCTGGGCGTACTTCTCGCTACGGCGGTTTCCGTGGCGGGTCATTCTGTTTCCGCTCTGCCGGGCGGGATTCAGCGGGTCGATGCGTTCAGCGGCGCCGTGAATCGGCCTGCCGAGGGCCCCGGCACAAATATTCTGCTCATGGGGACGGACGGCCGGGACACCATCTCGAGCCAGGAGCAGAAGAAGTTCCACGTCGGTGGCGTCGCCTGCGGCTGCACCGATTCGCTGATGCTGATCCATGTCTCGAAGCGGCGTGACCAGGTCAGCGTGGTCGGCCTCCCCAGGGAGTCGTTGGCGCAGATCCCCGCGCACCGGGACCCGGGCACCGGGGAGCAGTTCCCCGCCCACCCCGCGCAGATCGACGCGGCCTTCGCGGAGGGCGGTCCCGCGCTCTCGGTCCGCACGGTGGAGGCCATGACGAACCTCAGGGTCGATCACTGTCTGCAGATCGACTTCAGGCGGTTCATCGACAGCGTGAACGCGGTCGAGGGGGTGGACGTCTGCACCCCGAGGCGGCTGTCCGACTCGGCCACCAAGCTCGACCTCCGGCCCGGTCGGCACCGCCTCGGGGGCGGTCAGGCCTTGCAGTACGTCCGCTCGCGCCATGTGGACGCAAGCGCCGACCTGGGGCGGGATCCAGCGCCAGCACCGTTTCCTGATCAGCGTCACGCACAGACTCGCCACCGGCGGGATCCCCGCCGATCCGGGCAGGGCGATCGGCCTGGCGCGGACGGTGCTCGGTGCCACGAAGGTCGACCAGGGGTTTACGCCGCAGGAGCTCGTCTCCCTCAGCAGCGACCTCAGCCGGCTGCCCGCCGCGCAGACCGAGTTCACCGTCGTGCCCGTCGCCGGGTTCAACCCGGTCATCGAAGGCGTCGGCACGACCCTGGAGTGGGACGAGGCGGCGGCGGAGAAGACGTTCGCCACGCTCGACCAGGACCGGACCCTCACCCCCCGTTATGTTTTCCGCGGTCCTGCAAGAGGGCCGCTGGCCTCCGGGCCCGGCATGGCTGTTCCCCCCTGTCGAGGGCATGACCTGGGGGGTGGTGCTACCGGGCCCGAGAGGCGCCGTTGGAGACGCTGATGAGAGGTCCGACTACCGCCCCGCCGAGCGCAATGCCCGGCACCTGGTGGGCGGCAGGTCTGCATAACGTGGATGCGCGCACGACGCCAACGCCCCGGCCAGCACCGCACCAACCCGTTCGGGAGGACGGCGTGAACGACAGCGACGAGATAGGCGTCTTCCTCGGCCTGGACGTCGGCAAGAGCGCCCACCACGGCAATGGACTCACCCCTGCCGGCAAGAAGGTCTTCGACAAGCAACTTCCCAACACCGAACCGAAGTTGCGGCAGGTCTTCGACAAGCTCCGCGAAAAGTTCGGCACCGTCCTGGTCATCGTGGACCAGCCCGCCTCGATCGGCGCCCTGCCCCTGACGGTCGCCCGGGACACCGGCTGCAAGGTTGCCTATCTGCCCGGCCTGTCGATGCGGCGGATCGCCGACCTCTACCCCGGCGAGGCCAAGACCGACGCCCGCGACGCGGCCGTGATCGCGGACGCCGCCCGCACCATGCCCCACACCCTGCGCTCGCTCGAACTCACCGACGAGATCACCGCCGAGCTCACCGTCCTTGTCGGCTTCGACCAAGACCTCGCGGCCGAAGCCACCCGCACCAGCAACCGGATCCGCGGCCTGCTCACCCAGTTCCACCCCAGCCTGGAACGCGTGCTCGGGCCGCGCCTGGACCACCAGGCCGTCACCTGGCTGCTCGAACGCTAGGGATCCCCGGCCGCACTGCGAAAGGCCGGACGCCGCAGGCTCGTTGAGGTCATCCGGCCCAAGGCGCCCCGCATGGCCACGCGCCTGATCGACGACGTCTTCGACGCGATCAACGAGCAGACCGTCGTCGTTCCCGGCACGGGCACCCTCGACATCGTCATCCCGTCCCTGGCCCGCTCGCTCGGCGCCGTCCACGAACAACGCCGCGCGGCAGAAGCCCAGATCAGCGCCCTGCTGGAGGCACACCCTCTTTCCGCGGTCCTGACCTCGATGCCGGGGATTGCGGTCAGGACCGCCGCCACACTGCTGGTCACCATCGGCGACGGCACCAGCTTCCCCACCGCCGCCCACCTCGCCTCCTACGCCGGACTCGCCCCGACCACCAAGTCGTCCGGGACCTCGATCCACGGCGAACACGCACCCCGCGGCGGCAACCGTCAGCTCAAACGCGCGATGTTCCTGTCCGCGTTCGCCGCCCTGCACGACCCCGCCTCCCGCACCTACTACGACAAATGCCGAGCCAGAGGAAAGACCCACACCCAAGCCCTCCTCCGCCTCGCCCGACAACGCATCAACGTGCTCTTCGCGATGCTCCGCGACGGCACCTTCTACGAACCAAGAACCCCACGCCTCGCTTGACGAAAGACATAGAGGCACCCCCCCGCAACTCCACCGTGCAGCCTTCCGACCTCCCGCGCATCGGGGTCGAAACGGCGGTGCGCGGGAACACGCCGGCCTGTTCCTGACCGTAAGTGCGCTGGGCCAATCGGGTTGCACCGCGAAACCGCATCAGCCCGGCTCAGTTGATGACCATGCGGCTCCGTGACCGGAGCCCGCCGATTGAAGGGATTCACCATGAAGAAACTGTGGGCAACCGCGGCCATCGCTGCCTCCGTCGCTGGTATGTCGGCAGTCGCCGCCCCCCAGGCCCTCGCCGTCGGGGACGACACGGGCACCACGTCGAACAGCGGCAATAACGCTGTGCAGTCGTTCGGCAACTCCTCGACGTACGGTGCCATGAGCCCGCAGCTCGGGCTCGTCCAGGGCTCGCTCAACAAGCCCTGCGTCGGTCTGCCGGCCAAGGCCAACGTCGGTTCGCTGGTCGGCCTCGTGCCGATCGCCGTCCAGGACATCCCGGTCCTGTCGGCCCCGCAGAACCAGCAGTGTGTCGAGAACTCCACCCAGGCGAAGGGCGACGAGCCGCTGTCGCACATCCTGGACGACGTCCCGGTCCTGTCCGCCAACGGCGTCGCCAACGACTAGCAGCCACGAAAGTGGGGGCAACCGGATTCCGGATGCCCCCACTTTTCTGTGCCCGTTTTTTGCTTACGGCTTCTGCTAACCGGCTTCGCTAGCTCACCGACGGCAGAAGCCCCGTCACCGGCGCCACCAGATCGGTGACCTGGTGCAGCTCGTTCAGCCGGTTCAGGCCGCCGAGCTGCTCGTTCACCGTGGGGATCTCGGCCCTGTGCTCGGCCGGAATGCCGCTGGTGGTGAGGTCGTTGAGGCTGATCGGCTTCATGTTGCCGAGGGGACCTACGGGAGCGGCCTCGGCCGCGGGCATGGCGAGAGCGGAGGCGCCGGCGGCCAGAGCGACCGCGGCGAGAACACGTCGTGTGGAGATCATGCCTTCAGCAACGGCCGTCGGGTGCCGGGGGAAACGGGCGTGACGGCCCGCCCACCCGAGAGGCGTACCGAAGTCGTACGGAATCGCCCGTCCCGGGGCGGGCGATCGGGCGGCAGGGCGAGGAAGACCTCGTCCGGGCTGGGGAGGCGCAGGCCCGGTTCGTCGGCGGCGATCCCGGCGCCGTCCAGCCGGCGGACGAGCGCCGAGACGAGCATCGGATCGGCGACGGGCACGGTGAGCAGGCCGGTGTTCGCGTCGTGGACGGGGGCGGCGGGGTCCCTCACCACGTCGAACCCGCCGGCCGTGGCGCGCCCGGCGTCGGGCCGCATCAGCGTGGACAGGATCCGCACGGTGGTGGTCTTGCCGGCGCCGTTCGGCCCGAGGACGCCGATCACCTTCCCGGCGGGCACCTCCAGGTCGACCCCGTCCAGCGCGACCATGTCCCCGTACCGCTTGACGAGCCCTTCGGCCCGGATGGCATATGACATCGCCTCTCCCTCCCTCTCCCTCCCTCTTCCTGACGCTGTCGGTTTCGCTGTCGGTTTTGCTGTCGTCGTTCTCGGTGACTACGACGATGCCGAGCGCCGCTGGCAGACGGCGGACAAGCGGCTGACAGCCCCTGACAGCCCCTGACAGGACCTGTCAGGGGCTGATGGGGCTGACGGGGAGGTTCGGCCGTGTGCCGGATGTACTCGGTACTCGGTACTCGGTCACAGGTGAGTACCAGCGCTCTGGGCGGTCATGGCGTGAGCCGAAACCCTTGGCCCATGGATACGAATGAGCGACTGCCGAAGCGAACGTTCCAACTGTTGGCGGTCATCGCGCCGGCCGCGGTGGCACTGGCGGCGTGGGCCGGCTGGCTGGGCTGGGACCAGCAACGTGACGTGCACCCCGACGGCTCGACGACCGGCCCGTACGAGGCGTGGCAGGTGATCGGTCTCGTACTGACCCTGCTGCCACCGGTGTACTGGGCGGCATCCCGGCGCTACACGGTGGCCGCCGTGCTCGGCCCCACGGCCGGTCTCACCGTGGCCGCGTACTACGACTGGTCGGACGACGCGAGCGGCCTCTTCGTGATCGGCGTGGGGCTTGTCATGGTGGGGAGCCTGGTCGTGACCTCGGCGCTTGCAGCTGTGATCGGCGCTGTGACGGGACATGGCCCGCAGGGCCGGGCGGTCGCTGCGGGGTAGCGGGCCAGGGCCCTCCGGGGGAGGGGGAGGGAGAGGGAGAGCGGTGGGGCGGCGTGCGATGTCGGCCTCGGTGCGGAGCCGGAAACCGCCCTGAGAACGCGCCGTAGAATTGCTGGTTCCAGGGTGCGGGCTACGTCCCGCACCTTCTGCCGTGTCGGGGCCGATGGCGCCCCCGGCGAAGACCGAAGACCGATGCCAGCAGGAGAGAGCGAGCGAGCGGATGCCCATGATGCTCGGCGCCGCCGCCTGCCCGCCGTGACCTTTCGCCGGCAGTTCGCCTCTGGAGCAGCGCCCAGCTCTTACGGCTGGTGCCCGCCGCCAGTGACTTCAGTCCGCTGCTCGCGGACGCCGCGGACAGCCGCCCGTCCTCCCGCGCCCTCACGCACGCCGCCTCAGATGACGCCTGGCGTGCCCGAGCACGACAGGTTCCTCCTCCGTTGTCCACTCCCGCACCGTCCTCCGCGTCCGCACCGTCCACGTCCGCACCGTCCACCGCCGCACTGTCCCCGGTGGCCCGGCTGCGTGGTCTGAAGCCCGACTGGCTGTCCGACCCGAAGGTCTGGCGGACCGAGATTCTCGCGGGCCTGGTCGTCGGCCTGGCCCTGATCCCGGAGGCGATCTCGTTCTCGGTCATCGCCGGGGTCGATCCGGCGATCGGTCTGTACGCGGCCTTCACCATGGCCGTGACCATCGCGATCGTCGGCGGGCGCCGGGCGATGATCTCGGCCGCGACCGGCGCCGTGGCCCTGGTCATCGCCCCGCTCAACCGCGAGCACGGCTTCGGCTATCTCGTCGCCGCCGTCATCCTGGCGGGCGTCTTCCAGATCGTTCTCGGCGCCCTCGGAGTGGCGAAGCTGATGCGGTTCGTGCCGCGCAGCGTGATGGTCGGCTTCGTGAACTCCCTGGCCATCCTCGTCTTCATGGCCCAGGTCCCCGAGATGCACGACGTGCCGTGGCCGGTCTACCCGCTGATCGCGGGCGGCCTGGCGCTCATGGTGTTCTTCCCCAAGGTCACCGAGGTGATCCCGGCGCCGCTGGTGTCGATCGTCATCCTCACCGTCATCACCGTTGCCGCGGGGATCGCGGTCCCGACCGTCGGCGACAAGGGAGACCTGCCCTCGTCCCTGCCGGTGCCGGGCGTGCCGGATGTGCCCTTCACGCTGGACACGCTGGCCACCGTCGCTCCGTACGCACTCGCCATGGCGCTGGTCGGCCTGATGGAGTCGCTGATGACGGCCAAGCTGGTCGACGAGATCACCGACACCCACTCCTCCAAGACCCGCGAGTCCGTCGGCCAGGGCATCGCCAACATCGTCACCGGCTTCTTCGGCGGCATGGGCGGCTGCGCCATGATCGGCCAGACGATGATCAACGTACGGGTCTCCGGCGCCCGCACCCGTCTGTCCACGTTCCTGGCGGGCGCGTTCCTGATGGTGCTGTGCATCGTCTTCGGCCCGATCGTGTCCGACATCCCGATGGCCGCGCTGGTCGCGGTGATGGTCATGGTGTGTTTCGCGACGTTCGACTGGCACTCCATCGCTCCCAAGACGCTGAAGCGGATGCCCGCGGGCGAGATCGCCGTCATGGTGATCACCGTCGTGTGCGTGGTCAGCACCCACAACCTCGCCATCGGCGTCGTGGTCGGCACGATCACCGCGATGGTCGTCTTCGCGAAGCGAGTCGCCCACTTCGCGGAGGTCACCGCGGTCACCGACCCCGACGACGCGACCGTCGTCTACCGCGTCACCGGCGAACTGTTCTTCGCCTCCTCCAACGACCTCGTCGGCCGGTTCAACTACGCCACCGACCCCGACAAGGTCGTCATCGATCTGAGCGCCGCCCACATCTGGGACGCCTCCTCCGTAGCTGCCCTCGACGCGATCGAGACGAAGTACGAGCAGCGCGGCAAGACCGTAGAGATCATCGGCCTGAACCAGCCCAGCGCCCAGATCCACGAGAAGCTCAGCGGCGAACTCACGGCCTAGGGCCTCTCGTTTGGATCGGACCCCGCTCCCTGATCCGGCCTGATCCAAACGAAAGACCCTGGTGGCGGCGGTGAGTTGGGATCCGCGGGACTACTGGGGAGCGATCTCCGTGATCAGATCCTGGACCAGGGACTCGATCTCGTCGCGAATGGGCCGTACGGCGGCGACGCCCTGACCGGCGGGGTCGTCCAGTTTCCAGTCGAGGTAGCGCTTGCCAGGGAAGACGGGGCAGGTGTCGCCGCAGCCCATGGTGATGACGACGTCGGATGCCTGGACGGCTTCGACGGTGAGGATCTTGGGCGTCTCGGCGGAGATGTCGATGCCGGCCTCGTGCATGGCTTCCACGACGGCGGGGTTGATGGTGTCGGCGGGGGCGGATCCCGCGGAGCGGACTTCGACGCGGTCGCCGGCGAAGTGGGTGAGCCAGGCGGCGGCCATCTGGGAACGCCCGGCGTTGTGGACGCAGACGAAGAGCACGGAGGGCTTGGGGTCAGGCACGAGCGGGACCTTCCTTGGTGGGCGTGGGCGTGGGCGCGGGCGCGGGCGCGGGTGCGGGCGCGGGTGCGAGGGCGTGGGCGGGTTCGGTGGCGGAGGTGTCGGGTTCGGCGACCGGCGGGGCCGTGCTGGGGGAAATAGCGGCGGGCGGCCAGGGCGACGTAAACGAGGCCGACGAGAACCGGCACTTCGATGAGCGGACCGACGACACCGGCGAGGGCCTGGCCGCTGGTGGCGCCGAAGGTGGCGATGGCGACCGCGATGGCGACCGCGATGGCGAGCCCGAAGTTGTTGCCGGCGCCTCGAACGTCGAGTTCCTCAAGGGCACGATCGAGGCGATCCCGCTGCCCGCGAACACGGTCGACGTGATCATCTCCAACTGCGTCATCAACCTGTCCACCGACAAGCAGGCGGCCTTCGCCGAGATGTTCCGGGTCCTGGCCCCCAGCGGCCGCATCGGTATTTCAGACGTCGTCGCCGACGACGAACTCACCTCTCCCCAGCGGGCCGAACGCGGCGACTACGTGGGTTGCATCGCCGGCGCTCTGTCCTTCAGCGAGTACCGGGAGGGACTGGAGTCGGCCGGGTTCACGGACGTCGACATCACCCCGCCCCACGCCGTAGCCGACAAAATGCACGCAGCGATGGTCCGAGCCGCCAAGCCCACAGCCGTACGCTGCCCGAACGGCACCGCCTGAGCCGCGAACGGGGAGGCCCCAAGTGAGTGACCAACCAGTCCACCACCTACACCCGCCGGTCCGACAGCCCAAGAACCCTTTCCCGTACGTCGTCGTATGCGCGTCCGGCATTGCCGGCGAAGTCGGCAAGCTGATCACGGCCGCTCAGGAGGCGAACCGGGATGTGGGCGTCGTGGCCACCCCGCAGGGCCTCGGCTTCATAGACGCCGAGGCGGTCGAGGCGCAGACCGGCTATCCGATCCGTCCCCGAGCTCTCAACTTCGTTCGAGCAGGGGAGGCCCCATTGCCTGGCGCGCCCCCGGTGACCCGCGCCCGCTGCCGCCCGCCGACGCGATCGCGCCGGCCACCTTCAATACGATCAACAAGTGGGCGGCAGGCATCTCCGACACCCTGGCGCTGGGCATCCTGTGAGAGGCGTACGGCTTCGGCACCCCCACCGCCGTCCTTCCGTACCTCAACGCCGCCCAGGCCGCCCACCCCGCGTACTGCCAGAGCCTGGACCGGTTGCGCGGCATGGGCATCCTGATCGGTTCGCACGAACCTCACCAGCCGAAGGCCGAAGGCGCCGCCGCCTCCTTCCGCTGGGAGGAGACGCTGGAACTGCTCACGCCCGGACGGTCCGCCGGGGAGTGACCAGCGCCGCGACCGCAGCATGCCAGGATCGGCCGTCCGAAGCCCCCGCCACGGGGCGGAACGGACACGGACGTGACACCAGGACGGGCATGCAGCACGACCACGACCACGGCCACGGCCACGCACGACGTGCGTGAACCACTACCGTTCGCGGACGCCCACGCCGACGCGGTCTTCGCAAGGAGGGCGCCCTCCCCCGCCGCCTGTGGCGCGTGACCCAAACCCTGCCCCGATAACCCCAGTCCCGATACAGGCGCGGAACACACCGCCCTGCCCGCCCCGCCCGCCTGACACGGCTGGGAGCCCTTCACAGGCGCGTGTCATTTCCACGGTGTCGCCCGAGGGCGGATGCCGTGTGCTGTCCCTGGCGCCGCCGGTGACGTAGTCCCGCTGCGTGGACTTTGGCTGCAGTCACGGTGTGTTGGCCTGCCGATCATGGGCTTATCTGTTCAGCTGCCTGGGGGCCGCGGAAGCCTGAACGGCCTTTTTCGATCCGGCACTTCCCCGCGCGCCCACCCGGCTGAGAAGGGTGACAGTGCAGGGCGGATGCACCTTTCAGTCTCAAGGAGACGGACACCACATGTCGGCACATGTCAAGGCCCGCTACGGGCACATGACTTCAGGTCGCGAACGACGCACCTCGCTGCGGATGCTGGCTTTGACCGTCGCGGTCGCGGTGGCATGTCTCGCCGGCCCCCTGCTGATGGCCACGCCTGCGCACGCACGGACCGAACGCGGCACAGCCTCCGGCGACTTCGCCGCGGGAATCACCGCCCGGACCAGCGGCAACGTCGTCACCCGCACGTACACGGTCACGGGCGACAGCGGCGGCGAGTTCGTGCTCACCCCGCCCGGGTCACCCGGCTGACCGGGATCACCGTCGTGGGCGGTTCCGGTACCAACGGCTCCGGCAGCCCGGGCGGGGCCGGAGCCGGCGGTGGTGGCGGCGCGGGATCGTCCTACGCCTCACCCACCCAACGGCCTTGTCCTGTAATGCGGTGCACTGCAAGATCAGGCCTGCGATCGGGGGGATCGCCGCAGGTAGTCCGCCCCTCGCCTGACCCGGAGGGGAACTTTGATGCGCCTTACAAGAGCGGCGTCGCTGCTGCTTGCGCCGACCTTTGCGATAGCCGTGCTGGGTACAGCAGGCCCGGCTTTCGCGGAGGCTCGGACGCCCGAACCTGTGGTCGTGCACACGGAGCCTCCGGCGGAGCCCGAGGAGGGGGACCTCGACGAGGAGGGCGCCAGCGAAGAAGTCCAGGTCCCCACGGAGACTCCTCCGAAGGCCCCCGAGGTTCCTCCGGCCGTGCCTTGTGAGGCCGGATATTCCTGGGAGTCCACCGCGAAGCACGGGATCTGCCACAAGGGCGTGGGTGCCACACAGGCCAACATCAACAACACCTCGCACTCAGGCAAGTCGACGTTCACCTCCGAGACGTCCGGTACGGAGTCCCACTACGCCAACTGCACCGAGGGCGTTGAGCACAACGCGACGCTCTACTCGCCGCGCAATGTCGGTTGGTACATCTGGGAGACGAAGGCATGGTGTCCCGCCAGTTCCGCGCAGGGCTGAGCCTTCTGTCAGCAGCCATGTTGCTGCTTCCGAGGGGCTCCGTCGGGTGCGGGAGGCGACACCTCGACCCGCGTACGTAGCGGCCCTGGAGCCGTCAGGCACGACGGACGGGTCCGCCGCGAGTGCCCCAATGAGGACGCGGCGGGTGAACTGAGTTGCGGCGCTTGGCCACGAGGGCGCGTGCCTCGCACTCGGTTCAGTACTCCCGGGCAGTGGGGTTTTCATGATCCACTCCCCGCTCACTCCCCGAGCCGGTCCAGAGAACGAGTCAGGCCCGGTTCCCTGAGAAGGAAACCGGGCCTGACCTGGTGTTTCAGCTGTCGGGGTGGCGGGATTTGAACCCACGACCTCTTCGTCCCGAACGAAGCGCGCTGCCAAGCTGCGCTACACCCCGATGTCGTTGCTCCACTGTCCCGCTGTTCTGCAGGTCGTGGCGACATCGATTACTTTAGCGGACCGGCGGCCGTAGACGAAATCCGGTTTTCTCAGGGTCCGGGGGTCAGGGTCAGGAGCGTCGCCTCCGGGGGGCAGGCGAAGCGGACCGGGGTGTAGCGGTTCGCGCCGCAGCCGGCTGAGACGTGCAGGTAGGAGCGGTGGCCTTCGGACTCGTGGGTCGACAGGCCCTTCACGCGGTCCGTGTCCAGGTCGCAGTTGGTGACCAGCGCCCCGTAGAAGGGGATGCAGACCTGGCCGCCGTGGGTGTGGCCCGCCAGTACCAGCGGGTAGCCGTCCGCCGTGAACGCGTCCAGGGCCCGCAGGTACGGAGCGTGCACGATGCCCATCGAGAAGTCGGCGCCAGAGTCCGGGCCGCCCGCCACGTGCGCGTACCGGTCGCGCTTGATGTGCGGGTCGTCCAGGCCCGTGAAGCCGATCTCCATGCCCTCGATCTTGAGGGCGCCCCGGGTGTTCGTCAGGTTCAGCCAGCCCGCCGAGTCGAACCCGTCGCGCAGGTCCTCCCACGGGTTGTGGACGACACCGACCGCGGGGGCGTTGCCGTTGAGGCCGTGGGCGCCGCGGGCCTTCTCGAAGAGGTAGCGGACCGGGTTGCGGGGCTTGGGGCCGTAGTAGTCGTTCGAGCCGAAGACGTACGCCCCCGGGAAGTCCATCAGCGGGCCCAGCGCGTCCAGGACCTCCGGCACGCCCTCCGGGTCGGACAGGTTGTCGCCCGTGTTGATCACGAAGTCGGGGCGCAGGCCGGCCAGGGAGCGCAGCCAGCGCTGCTTCTTGCGCTGGCCGCCGACCATGTGGATGTCGGACACCTGGAGGACGCGCAGCGGGCGCATCCCCGCGGGAAGCACCGGGACCGTGACCCGTCGGAGACGGAACGAACGGGCTTCGAACCCCGCCGCGTAGATCAGTCCGGCGGCGCCCGCCGCCGTGATGCCTGCTGTCACTTTCAGGGGAACCCCGTATTGCGCGCGCATACGCCCATCGTGTCAGACCCGGCAGGTCCCGGAAATCAAGGGGCGTAGGGCAATGCGTACCTGCGACAATCGCTGCATGACCACGCTCAAGTCGAAGCTGCAGGAAGACCTCACCGCCGCGATCAGGGGGCGTGACGAGCTGCGCTCCTCGACGCTCCGGCTCACCCTCTCCGCCATCACGAAGGAGGAGGTCGCGGGCAAGACGGCGCGCGAGCTGTCCGACGACGAGGTGCAGAAGGTGATCACCCGCGAGGCGAAGAAGCGCCGCGAGGCCGCCGAGGCGTTCGCGCAGGGCGGCCGCGCCGAGCAGGCCGAGCGGGAGAAGGCGGAGGGCGAGGTGCTCGCCGAGTACCTGCCGAAGCAGCTCTCCGACGACGAGCTGCACCAGATCGTCGCCCAGGCGGTCGGGGAGGCGAAGGCGGCCGGCGCCGAGGGGCCGCGTGCCATGGGCCAGGTCATGAAGATCGTGAACCCGAAGGTCGCGGGCCTGGCGGAGGGCGGCCGCGTCGCCGCCGTCGTGAAGCAGCTGCTCGCCGGCTGAGGTGTCCGCCGGGGTGCTCGCCCGCTGAGAGTGCCCTTCGGGTTGGGGAAGACGTTCCGGTCTCGTTCCGGTCTTCCGCCTCACCCCTCACACATACGCCGATGGGGCGCCCCCGATTGAGGGGGCGCCCCATTCGCGTACGTCACCGTCCAAGCGGGACTCGCCCGAGCGGCGTCCGCTTCAGCGGCGTCCGCCGCCGTGCCCGTTGCCGCCGCCGAGGAGGTCCGGCGGGAGGGAGATGTCCGGCCACGGGCTGTCGCCGTTTCCGCCGCCGTTCCGGCTCGGCTTTCCGTCGTTCCCGTCCGGGCCCTCGTCCTGGTCCCTGTCCCTGTCCCTGTCCTCCTTGGGGTCGGGGATGTTGATCAGGTTGAAGCCGGGGGACGGCTTGTCGGCGAGGGCGCCGACCATGGCGTCCTTCCAGATCGGTCCGGGGACCTGGCCGCCGAAGACCTTCGCCTGGTACACGCCGCCGATGGTGATGTTCTCCATCTCGACGTTCTGCAGGGCGCTGCCGACCCAGACCGCGCCGGACAGGTTCGGCGTGTACCCCACGAACCAGGCGTTCTTACGGCTGTCGGTCGTACCGGTCTTGCCCGCGTTGGCCCGGTCGGTCAGACCGGCCTCCCTGCCCGTACCGGAGTCGATCACGCCGCTCAGCAGGGTGTTGATGCTGTCGGCGGTCTTCGTGGTCATCGCGCGCGAGCACGACGACTTCGGCACCGGCAGCGACTTGTCGCCGGGGGCCGTGATCGACTCGATGGCGACCGGCGTGCAGTACGTGCCGCGGTTGGCGAAGGCGGCGTACGCGCTCGCCATGGTCAGCGGCGAGATGCCCTTGGAGCCGAGGACGATGGCCGGGACCTCGGGGAGCTTGTCGCCGTTGCCCTGGACGACGCCCAGCTTGTCGGCCATGTCCATCACCGGGCACATCCCGGTGTCGCCGATCATCTGCACGAAGTAGGTGTTGATGGACTTGGCCATCGCCTCCTCCAGCTCGTACGGACCGACCTCGGACTCGTTCTCGTTCTCCACGGTGAAGCCGCTGCTGTTCACCCACGGCTTGCCGCTGCACGTCTGGACCGACTTCGGATACGGCATCCGGTACGGCGCCGGGTACGCCTTCGTCACCGGGGTGCCCTGCTCCAGGGCGGCCGCGGCGAGGAACGGCTTGAACGTCGACCCCGTCGGGAAGCCGAAGTTCGACCCGCTCATCTTTCGGTCGACCGAGTAGTTGATCTGTGTCTCGTTCTTGCCGAAGCCGTACGGCTTCGACTGGCCCATGCCGAGGATCTTGCCGGTGCCGGGCTCGACGAACGTGGCCGCCGTCGCGACCTTGTCCGTCTGGTAGACGTGATCCTTGATCGACGCCTGCACCGATTCCTGCGTCTGCGGGTCGAGGGTGGTCTGCACCCTCAGGCCGCCCCGGTTCCAGAGCTTCGCCCGCGCTTCCTTCGTCTTGCCGAAGACCGGGTCGGTGAGGAACACCTCACGTACGTAGTCGCAGAAGAAGCCCGCGCCCTTGACCGCCGTGATGCAGCCGTTCTGCGGCTTGCTGATCTTCAGGCCGAGCGGCTTCTTCTTGGCGCGGTCCGCCTCGGCCTGGGAGATGTCGTGCGTCTCGGCCATCCGCTGGAGCACGACGTTCCGTCGCTTGGTGGCCTCCGCCTCGTCGTTGACGGGGTCGTAGCGGCTCGGGGACTGGACGATGCCGGCCAGCATCGCGGACTCCTCGATCGTCAGGTCCTTCGCCGACTTGGAGAAGTACCGCTGCGAGGCGGCCTCGACGCCATATGCCTGCTCACCGAAGTACGTGATGTTCAGGTAGTTGGCGAGGATGCGCTTCTTGCCGAGCTTGTCCTCGAGCTGGATCGCGTACTTCAGCTCGCGGATCTTGCGGCCGATCGTCTGCTGGGTGGCCTGGGCGAGCTTTGTCGGGTCGTCGCCGGCCTCCTCCATGAAGACGTTCTTCACGTACTGCTGGGTGAGCGTGGACGCGCCCTGCGCGACACCGCCGCTCTGCGCGTTCTCGTTGATCGCGCGCAGGATGCCCTTCAGGTCGACGGCGCCGTGTTCGTAGAAGCGCGAGTCCTCGATCGCGACGAGCGCCTTCTGCATGTACGGCGAGATGTCCTTGAGGGGCACCACCGTGCGGTCGCGCGAGTAGACCGTCGCGATCGCGCCGCCCTTGTTGTCCAGGATCGTGGTGCGCTGACTGAGTGGCGGCTGCTTGAGGTTGGCCGGGATCTCGTCGAATCCCTCGACCGAGCCCTTCGCCGCGAGGCCGAGCGCGCCCGCTGCGGGCAGCGCGATTCCGGCGAGGACGGCTCCCGCGAGGACACTGACACCAAGGAACTTGGCGGCCTGCTGAGTCGGTGACAGTCCACCGCCCGAGCGCTTCTTTCCCATGAGGGCAGCCTACGTTCTGATTCTCCGGACAGGCGTATATGCCTTGGCCTAAGCTGTACTCAACTGTCACAGCAGTGCGGTCACGTATCAAGACGTCCGGCGAACCCGAATCGTTCCGGTAGTCATCTCACCACTCCTCCGCGGTCGTTCCGTGGTTGGTGAGGGCGTGTCCGAAACCGCCTCGAGTGTCACCCGGTGTCCGCTGTGACTCAGCTGAAACGTCCCGGTTTGCCGGGTTGGTCGCACATGCCCTCGGCTCACTCCGTCGGGTGATCTGCCGCTTACGCATAGTCCGTTCGGGCCATTCAAGATTGGGCCCGAAGGGGGTGTTGCGCTGTGCCCACCTTCCGTAACGTCCTCAACTGGCGGCGGTGAATATGCCGCTGCCGCCGTGGGGGAGCCTCGATTCGGGAGAGGACGGCGCCGGTATGGGCTGGGTAACCGACTGGAGTGCGCAGGCGGCCTGCCGCACTACCGATCCAGATGAACTGTTCGTTCAAGGAGCAGCGCAGAACCGGGCGAAGGCGGTGTGCACCGGATGCCCGGTGCGGACCGAGTGCCTGGCCGACGCGCTGGACAACCGCGTCGAGTTCGGCGTGTGGGGTGGCATGACCGAGCGGGAACGCCGTGCGCTGCTGCGCAGGCGCCCCACCGTCACCTCGTGGCGCCGGCTGCTCGAGACGGCTCGTACGGAGTACGAGCGCGGTGCGGGCCTGCTGCCCGTGGACATCGATGACGACGCGACGTACGAGAGGTACGCCGCCGTGGGGTGAGGGAGCCGAGCTCCTTCCAGGGCGTCCGAGGGGGTGCGAGCCGTGTGGTGGCCCGCGCCTCGGGAGGCGTCCGTACGGCTCACGCAGCTCCGGCCGGGTCCGCACCGGCCGCGAGCCGGTCCCCGATGGTCCTCAGGCCTGCCAGGTCGTGCACATCGCCGGGCAGGGCGCCGACCTCGGTGACCGCCACCTCCGGGTGGAGCGCCGCGAAGCGGTCGCGTGTGCGCTGCTCGCGTGCCAGCAGCTGCATGCGTTCCGCGTGCAATCGCAGCAGGCCTGCCGTGAGTTGGTCCGTCGCTGCGTGGTTTGTGGCCGCGCGGTCTGTCGTGGCGCGGTCTGTGGTCGCGGTGGCAGGCGTGCCTGTGACAGGTGAGTTGGATGCGTGTGCGTGCACGGGTGCGCTATGTGGGGTTTTATCCGGCGTCTGGGCGTGCTCGTCGGCCGTGTCCCTTGCTGGGGCGGGGGAGCCTGCTTCGGGAGCGGTACGCAGCTCTACCTTCCCGTCCCCCTGATCCACAATGCCGCGCTCGTCAAGATTTTCTGCGGCCGCGAGCGCCCGCTCGGCCGACAGCTGCGCGGCACCGCTGCCGTGCACCCGGTTCAGTACGAGCCCGGCCAGCGGCATGTCCTCCGCGGCGAGGCGCTCCACGAAGTACGCCGCCTCGCGCAGCGCGTCCCGCTCCGGCGCCGCCACCACCAGGAACGCTGTACCGGGGGCCTGGAGCAGCTTGTACGTGGCGTCGGCGCGCGTGCGGAACCCGCCGAACATCGTGTCCATCGCCGCCACGAACGTCTGTACGTCGCGCAGAAGCTGACCGCCCAGCAGCTTCCCGAGCGCGCCCGTCATCATCGACATCCCGACGTTCAGGAACTTCATGCCGGCCCGGCCGCCGACCTTCGCCGGGGCCATCAGGACCCGGATCAGCTTGCCGTCCAGGAACGAGCCGAGACGTTTCGGCGCGTCCAGGAAGTCGAGCGCGGAGCGGGACGGCGGAGTGTCGACGACGATCAGGTCCCACTCGTCCTGGGCCCGCAGCTGGCCCAGCTTCTCCATCGCCATGTACTCCTGCGTGCCCGCGAAGCCCGCCGAGAGCGACTGGTAGAACGGGTTGCCCAGAATCGCCTCGGCCCGCTGGCCGTCCGCGTGCGCCTCGACGATCTCGTCGAACGTCCGCTTCATGTCGAGCATCATCGCGTGCAGTTCGCCGCCCTCTGCTCCTTCGATGGGGGCGATCCCCTTCACGCGGCGCGGTGTGTTGTCCAGCGAGTCGATGCCCATCGACTGGGCGAGCCTGCGTGCCGGGTCGATCGTCAGCACGACGACCTTGCGGCCGCGCTCGGCCGCGCGCAGGCCGAGTGCCGCCGCCGTCGTCGTCTTGCCGACGCCGCCGGAGCCGCAGCACACCACGATGCGCGTCCTGGGGTCGTCGATGAGTGGGTCCACGTCGAGTACGTGGGTGTCCGTCGGGTTCAGGCTCAGGGACGACGTCATGTGTCTCTAGATCCCTTGCTTCCGCAGTTCCGTGGCCAGTCGGTACAGGCCCGCCAGGTCCATCCCGTCGGTCAGCAGCGGCAGTTCGTGCAGCGGCAGGCCCGAATCGGCCAGCACCGCCCGCTGGCTGCGCTCCAGATCGTGCCGTTCCGCGTACTCCGCCGCCTGGTCGAGGAGCGGGGTCACCAGGCGTTCGGCGTTGCCGCCTCTGCGGGCGCCGCCCAGGCCCGCCGCGGACAGGGACTTGGCGATGGCCGCCCTGGGTACGCCGCCCTGCGCCAGCGTCAGTTCGGCGTCGGCCAGGACCGCCGGGCGCACCATGTTCACGATGAGCCGGCCCACGGGGAGGTTCGCCGCCTGCAGCTCCGCGATGCCGTCCGACGTCTCCTGGACCGGCATCTCCTCCAGCAGCGTCACCAAGTGCACCGCTGTCTCCGGCGACTTGAGGACCCGCATGACCGCCTGCGCCTGGTTGTGTATCGGGCCGATCTTGGCCAGGCCCGCGACCTCGTCGTTCACGTTCAGGAAGCGCGTGATGCGGCCCGTCGGCGGGGCGTCCATCACCACGTGGTCGTAGGCGTATTTGTTCTGTTTCGTCTTTCGGCGTACCGCCTCGCAGGCCTTGCCCGTCAGGAGTACGTCCCTCAGGCCCGGCGCCACCGTTGTCGCGAAGTCGATCGCGCCCAGCTTTTTGAGCGCCCTGCCCGCGCCGCCCAGCTTGTAGAACATCTGGAGGTAGTCCAGCAGCGCCAGCTCCGGGTCGATGGCGAGTGCGAACACCTCGCCGCCCCCCGGGGCTACCGCGATCTTCCGTTCCTCGTACGGCAGTGTTTCCGTCTCGAAGAGCTGTGCGATGCCCTGGCGTCCTTCCACCTCCACCAGGAGAGTGCGCTTGCCCTCGGTCGCGAGGGCGAGCGCCAGTGCGGCGGCGACCGTGGTCTTTCCGGTACCGCCCTTGCCGCTGACGACCTGGAGCCTGCTCACGTCTTCGAGCCTAACCAGTCCGCGCGCGGGCTACGCAGGAGGCTGTCGGTCATCGCCGGTCCAGCGGCTACAGTCGGCCGTATGACCAAGTGGGAATACGCGACCGTGCCTCTTCTCGTGCACGCGACCAAGCAGATTCTGGACACCTGGGGCGAGGACGGCTGGGAGCTCGTCCAGGTCGTGCCCGGGCCGAACAACCCCGAGCAGCTCGTGGCCTACCTGAAGCGGGCGAAGGCATGAGCGGGGTCGTCGACGCGCGCCTCGCCGAGCTCGGGCTGACCCTGCCCGAGGTCGTGCCGCCGCTCGCCTCCTACCAGCCGGCCGTGCAGTCCGGTGTGTACGTGTACACGGCCGGTCAGCTGCCGATGGTGGACGGGAAGCTTCCGCTCACCGGGAAGGTGGGGGCCGAGGTCACCGCCGAGCAGGCCAAGGAGCTGGCCCGTACGTGTGCGCTGAACGCGCTCGCCGCGGTGAAGTCCGTTGCCGGTGATCTCGATCGGGTCGCTCGTGTGGTGAAGGTCGTCGGCTTTGTCGCCTCCGCGCCTGACTTCACCGGGCAGCCGGGTGTGGTGAACGGGGCCAGTGAGCTCTTCGCCGAGGTTCTCGGCGAGAAGGGTGTGCACGCTCGGTCCGCCGTGGGTGTGGCCGTTCTGCCGCTGGACGCGCCTGTTGAGGTCGAGGTTCAGGTCGAGCTCGTTTCGGGTTGAGCTTCGCTCCGCTGAGGTTTGTGGGCGGGCCGGGAGTTGGGGCTGAGGTCCTCGGTCCGGTCCGGGGCCGTTCCGGTGCGCTCCGTCCCGTAGGGGCGGGGCCGCGCCGGGCTGTACGTGCTTGCTGTTCCATGGCGTTTCGTCGCCCGGCTGATTGCCCCGTATCTGGTGCTGGTGGCTCCGCGTGCACATCGCGCCATGGCCCCTCCGGTCTCGGACGCGGGCGGGGGCCGGTGACGGGTTCGGCGGCCCTTCTGTCTCGTGGGCGGCTGCGGACCGGTGGGCTGTCCGTCGGGGCAGCCTTCGTACTTGATCGTCTGTGGCTCTCGAACATCCGCTTGGTAGCGGATAGCCTCCGGCCATGGCGAATGGGCAGTGGTATCCCCCGGAGTGGCCCGAGCGGATTCGTGCGCTCGCGGCGGGTGAGCTGGCGGCCGCTGTGCCGCGGCGGGCCGCGACCGTCATGCTTGTGCGGGACGCGGTCGCCGGTCCCGAAGTGCATATGTTGCGTCGACGCGCCTCCATGGCTTTCGCCGGGGGCGCGTACGCGTATCCGGGCGGGGGTGTGGATCCCCGTGACGACGAGTCGGTCGTGCGGTGGGGCGGGCCCTCGCGTGCGGCATGGGCGGCTCGGCTCGGCGTGGACGAGAAGTCGGCGCAGGCGATCGTGTGTGCCGCCGTGCGGGAGACGTACGAGGAGGCGGGCGTGCTGCTCGCCGGGCCCGATGCGGCGTCCGTGGTGGGGGATACGACCGGTGAGTCCTGGGAGGCCGACCGGGAGGCGCTCGTCCAGAGGGAGTTGTCGTTCGGGGAGTTCCTCGGGCGGCGTGGGCTGGTTCTGCGGTCCGATCTGCTGGGGGCCTGGGCGCGGTGGATCACGCCCGAGTTCGAGCCCCGGCGGTACGACACCTGGTTCTTCGTCGCCGCTCTGCCGGAGGGGCAGCGCACCCGTAACGCCTCTACTGAAGCCGATCGGACCGTGTGGATCCGGCCCGAGCAGGCCGCCGAAGGGTACGACAAGGGCGAGCTGATGATGATGCCGCCCACGATCGCGACGCTGCGGGCGCTGGCCGGCTTCGACAGCGCCGAGGGGGCCCTGGTGGGGGCCGCGGCGCAGGATCTCTCCCCTGTGCTCGCTCGGGCCCGGCTGGAGGGTGGGGAGATTGTTCTGTCCTGGCCCGGTCATGATGAGTTCACCAAGCACATTCCGACCACGTCCGGGGGAGCCTCCGCATGACCGAAGCCGCCGCTCTTCCCGGACAGCCCCGCGGCGGGGTGCTGTCCGGGCCCGCCACCGCGCGCGCGGTCAACGTGCTGGCACCGAACGCCTCCGCGATGACCCTGGACGGGACCAATACGTGGATCGTTTCCGAGCCTGATTCCGAGTTCGCCGTGGTGATCGATCCCGGGCCGCTCGACGACGTGCATCTGCGGAGGGTTGTCGCGGTCGCTGAGGCTGCCGGTAAGCGGGTGGCTCTGACCCTTCTCACTCATGGGCATCCCGATCACGCGGCGGGCGCCGGCCGGTTCGCCGAGCTGACCCGGACCAAGGTGCGGGCGCTCGATCCTGCTCTGCGGCTTGGGGACGAGGGGCTGGGCGGTGGGGATGTTGTGGCCGTCGGTGGGCTTGAGTTGCGTGTTGTCGCCGCGCCTGGGCACACCGCTGATTCGCTCTGTTTCCATCTGCCCGCCGATCGCGCCGTGCTGACCGGTGACACCGTGCTCGGGCGCGGGACCACCGTCGTCGCCCATCCCGACGGGCGGCTCGGGGACTATCTCGACTCGCTGCGGCGGCTGCGGTCCCTCACCGTCGACGACGGGGTCGACACCGTGCTGCCGGGGCACGGGCCCGTACTCGAAGACGCCCAGGGCGCCGTCGAGTTCTACCTCGCCCACCGCGCCAACCGGCTCGCCCAGGTCGAGACCGCCGTCGAGAGCGGTTATGTCACGGCGTCAGAGATCGTTGCCCATGTGTACGCGGGTGTGGACCGGTCTCTGTGGCCCGCTGCCGAGTTGTCTGTGCTGGCTCAGCTCGATTATCTGACGGAGCACGGGCTCATTTAGCGGGCCGCCGGGTCAGGCCTCGAGGGTCAGGCGCCGCAGACGGTCCTCGTCCGCCAGGACGTTCAGTTCTGTGATTCCGGTGTCTGTGATCGTGAAGGACATCAGCGATGCCGGGCGGCCCGCCGGCAGTGCCAGGAGGCCGATCGTGCCGTTGACCAGCACCACGCGCACGTGCGGTGCCATGCGCTGGAACGTGATCGCCCCGGACGCCACCGCGTGAGCGCCTCGGACCAGGCGCGAGAGGTCTGTTGCCCCGGCGTCCGCCCGTAGCAGTACGTTCGGGTCCAGTACCGCCAGCAGTCCCTCGAAGTCGCCCTCGCGGGCCGCCGAGAGGAACGCCTCGACCACCTCGCGCTGGCGTACCAGGTCCGTCTCCGGCGGCGGTGCTCCCTGGACGCGGCGGCGCGCGCGGCTCGCCAGCTGCCGGGTCGCCGCCGGCGTGCGCTCCACGATCGGCGCGATGTCGTCGAACGGCACCGCGAACAGGTCGTGCAGCACGAACGCCAGCCGCTCCAACGGCGCCAGCGAGTCCAGGACCACGAGCAGCGCCAGGCCCACCGAGTCCGCCTGGAGCGCCTGTTGTTCGGGGTCCGGGGTGTCGAGGCTCGTGACCAGGGGGTCGGGTACGTGGGTTTCCAGGGGCTCTTCGCCCCTTGCCTTGCGCGAGCGCAGCAGGTCCAGGCAGATCCGGCCCGTGACGGTGGTGAGCCAGCCGCCCAGGTTCTCGACGGCCGAGGTGTCGGACCGCTGGAGCCGCAGCCACGTCTCCTGTACGGCGTCCTCCGCCTCGCTGAACGAGCCGAGCATCCGGTAGGCCACGGCGCGCAAGTGCCCCCGTGACTCCTCGAACCGCTCGGCCAGGCTGTCCGTCGACGCTGAGCTCATCGGTGTCCTGCTTCCCAAGTCAGGGGCGGGGGGCCTTCACTCCGTGCACGGCTTCGTATTCTGCCGCCAGCCACGGGCCCAGGTCCTCGGTGTACGCCCGGAGGGTGTGCGGTGCGCCCACCGGTTCGTACGCCGCCTCGGACGCCTGTCGCATCGCGTCCGCCCACTGCGGGTAGTACGTGCCGAACACCTCGGCCATCTGTGTCAGATCACTGGTCCAGCCGTTCCAGCGGGGCATGACGAGCGTGAAGCCGGTGCGGACGAGGTGACGGGAGATCTGGCGGTCCAGGGTGCGCGGGTCGTCGCCTCGCGCGATGCGTTCGCGCCAGCGCGTCAGGAGCAGGCGCAGGTCGCCGTTGGTCTCCCGGGCCAGGAGGGAGTCGGGGCGGTAGCGCGGCAGATATTCGGCCAGGTCCTCGCCGAGGAGCGGAGTGCAGAGGCAGGCCACGAACCAGCCGAGGTCGTGTCGTTCGAGGTCGCTGAGGACCTGGCTTCGGCTGAGGATCAGCAGGCCCACGCCGTCGATCTGGGCGAACTGTTTGTTCAGGCCTTCGGCCAGGGCGTCGGCCTCCGCCCTGTCGTCGTCCGTCGGCTCCTCGCGCAGTGCGAGGAGGAGGTCGAGGTCGCTGCGGCCGAGGCGGGCGGTGCCGCGCGGCACGGAGCCATAGAGGTACGCGCTCGTCATCCGCGGCCCGAAGCCGGCGAGCAGACCGTCGCGCGCCGCGGACACCACGGGGCGGAAGTCCGGCTGGATCCGGCTCAGAGAGCCTTCGCGCTCGATGAATCCGCCGTCGTCGAGGCCGCGAGTGGTGGTCGCCATGGGTCCACTGTGCCGGGTCGGGCGGGCGTAGTCCCGGCATTTTCCGCGGGGGTGAACGGCTGATCCCGCCTCCCCGGAGGGAGACGGGACCCGTACGCGTGGAACGAAGGTGTCAGCGCGAGCGCTTCGCGAGGCGCTCCACGTCGAGCAGGATCACGGCGCGGGCCTCCAGGCGGAGCCAGCCGCGGCCCGCGAAGTCCGCGAGCGCCTTGTTCACCGTCTCGCGGGAGGCGCCGACCAGCTGGGCCAGCTCCTCCTGCGTCAGGTCGTGCACGACGTGAATGCCCTCCTCCGACTGCACGCCGAAGCGGCGGGAGAGGTCCAGGAGCGCGCGGGCCACGCGGCCCGGCACGTCCGAGAAGACCAGGTCGGACATCTGGTCGTTGGTCTTGCGCAGGCGCCGGGCGACGGCGCGCAGCAGGGCGGAGGCCACCTCGGGGCGCGCGTTCAGCCAGGGCAGGAGGTCGCCGTGGCCGAGGCCGAGGAGCTTGACCTCGGTGAGCGCGGAGGCGGTCGCCGTGCGCGGGCCCGGGTCGAACAGCGAGAGCTCGCCGATCAGCTCGCCGGGGCCGAGCACCGCGAGCATGTTCTCGCGGCCGTCGGGGGAGGTGCGGTGGAGCTTCACCTTGCCCTCGGTGACCACGTACAGGCGGTCTCCGGGGTCGCCCTCGTGGAAGAGGGCGTCGCCGCGCGCGAGGGTCACCTCACTCATGGAGGCGCGGAGCTCCGCGGCCTGCTCATCATCGAGCGCCGCGAAAAGCGGGGCGCGCCGCAGAACGTCGTCCACGAGTTTCTCTCCTATGTCGACCTGCATCCGGGGACCGGGTTCCCGCTCCCCATTTTGCCGGACGGTCCAAACAGTGTGATCAGTCACTCAGGCACAAGTCTGCCGCACGGGCGTCGCAAGCTGTGGGGGAGGGGGCCAATCGAGGACTGATCTGCGGGGTCCACGGCGGATGTCAGCGGCTGCCTTTAGGCTGGCCGAGTGTCCAAAACGCCGGTGAGAGCAGAGGCCAAGGGGGCTGGGACGGTGACCACAGGACGTAATTCCGCTGTGGGCGAACAGGCCCCGGCCACGCCCGAGAAAGCGGCAAAAGGGGTAAAGCGGGCTAGAGGTGTCGGGGATGGCGCCGGGGGTGCTGCGGCTTCCGCGGGGCAGGGCGCTGGTGGTTCCGGTGGTTCCGGTGGTGCCGCGGGTTCCGGAGGGAAGCGTGCTGCCGCGAAGAAGGCCGGCGCCGCCAAGCCCGTGAAGAAGGCCGCCGCCGCGAAGTCGGACAAGCCCCCGAAGAAGGCCGCTGCCAAGCCCGAGTCCCGCACCGCGCTCGTCCGGCGTGCCCGGCGCATCAATCGTGAGCTCGCCGAGGTGTACCCGTACGCCCACCCCGAGCTGGACTTCGAGAACCCCTTCCAGCTGCTCGTCGCCACGGTGATGTCCGCCCAGACCACCGATCTGCGGGTCAATCAGACGACGCCCGCCCTCTTCGCCAAGTACCCGACCCCGGAGGACCTCGCGGCCGCGAACCCCGAGGACGTCGAGGAGCTGATCCGGCCCACCGGGTTCTTCCGCGCCAAGACGAAGTCGATCATGGGGCTCGCGGCGGCACTGCGGGACGAGTTCGGGGGCGAGGTCCCGGGGCGTCTCGAAGACCTGGTCAAGCTGCCCGGCGTCGGCCGCAAGACTGCCTTCGTCGTGATGGGCAACGCCTTCGGGCGGCCGGGAATCACCGTGGACACGCACTTCGGGCGGCTCGTGCGGCGCTGGAAGTGGACGGAGGAGACCGACCCGGACAAGGTCGAGAAGGCCATCGGCGAGCTCTTCCCGAAGAGCGACTGGACGATGCTCTCCCACCACGTGATCTTCCACGGCCGCCGGATCTGCCACGCCCGCAAGCCCGCCTGCGGCGCCTGCCCGATCGCGCCGCTCTGCCCGGCATACGGGGAGGGCGAGACCGACCCGGAGAAGGCGAAGAAGCTCCTGAAGTACGAGAAGGGCGGCTTCCCCGGCCAGCGCCTGAAGCCCCCGCAGTCGTACCTGGACGCCGGCGGTATCCCGGCGCCCCCGCTCGGCGCCACCGCGCCGCCCGCCACGGGGGAGTGACGCATCGCGGAACGAACGGCGGGGACGCAGGCGTTGTGTTCAGTTGGACGGGGGTGCCTATGACGCATGCACACAGTGAGGCGCACGAAGAGCGCGTGACGAAGATCGAGCCCGTGCGGCTGAGCCGCGAGGGGCTGCCCGAGTGGCTCGACCCGGTCGTGAAGGCCGCCGACACGGTCGAGCCGCTACAGCTGAGCCGGTTCCTGCCGCCCGAGAGCGGCGACGGGCGTCAGTCGGCCGTCCTGATCCTCTTCGGTGAGGGCGAGCGCGGCCCCGAGCTGCTGCTCATGGAGCGCGCCACATCGCTGCGCTCGCACGCGGGCCAGCCGTCCTTCCCGGGCGGCGCCCTCGACCCGGAGGACGGCGATCCGCGTACGGACGGGCCGCTGCGCGCCGCCCTGCGCGAGGCGGAGGAGGAGACCGGGCTCGATCCGCGCGGCGTCCAGCTCTTCGGCGTCCTGCCGAAGCTGTACATCCCGGTGAGCAGCTTCGTGGTGACGCCGGTCCTCGGCTGGTGGCGCACCCCGACGCCGGTGCAGGCGGTCGACCCGGCGGAGACGGCCCGCGTCTTCACGGTCCCCGTGGCGGATCTCACGGATCCGCGCCACCGTGCGACGGCGGTTCACCCGAGGGGCCACAAGGGCCCGGCGTTCCTCGTCGAATCGGCTCTGGTCTGGGGCTTTACGGCCGGAGTTATCGACCGGATCCTGCACTACGCGGGATGGGAGCGCCCCTGGGACCACAGTAAGCAGGTCCCACTCGACTGGCGCTCATGACAGGGTGGCCCACGTGAATGTGCTGGACATCCTGTTGCTCGTCGCCGCCGTGTGGTTCGCGATCGTGGGCTACCGCCAGGGCTTCGTCGTCGGCATCCTGTCGGTGATCGGCTTCCTGGGTGGCGGCCTCGTCGCGGTCTACGTCCTGCCCGCCATCTGGAGCGCGGTGACCGACGAGGCCAAGGTGAGTACGACCGCGGCCGTCGTCGCCGTGATCGTGGTCATCGTCTGTGCCTCCGTGGGACAGGCGTTCACCACGCACCTGGGGAACAAGCTGCGCCGGTACATCACCTGGTCCCCGGCCCGCGCCCTGGACGCCACGGGCGGTGCCGTGGTGAACGTGGTGGCGATGCTCCTCGTCGCCTGGCTCATCGGCTCGGCCCTGGCCGGCACGACGCTGCCCACGCTCGGCAAGGAAGTGCGCAACTCCAAGGTCCTGCTCGGCGTGTCCAGAGCCCTGCCCACGCAGGCGAACACGTGGTTCGCGGACTTCTCCTCCGCGCTCGCGCAGAACGGCTTCCCGCAGGTCTTCAGCCCGTTCTCGAACGAGCCGATCACCGACGTCCAGCCCCCCGACCCGAAGCTGGCGAACAGCCCGGTCGTGCAGACGGCCAAGCGCTCCATCGTCAAGGTGACCGGCCAGGCCCCCAGTTGCGGCAAGGTCCTCGAAGGCTCCGGCTTCGTCTTCGCCGACCGCCGCGTCATGACGAACGCGCACGTGGTCGGCGGCGTGGACGAGCCGAACGTACAGATAGGCGGCGAAGGCCGGATGTACGCGGCGAAGGTCGTCCTCTTCGACTGGAAGCGCGACATCGCCGTACTCGACGTGCCCACGCTGAAGGCGCCCCCGCTCCAGTTCACTTCCACGGACGCCGAGCGCGGCGCAGGCGCGATCGTCGCCGGCTTCCCGGAGAACGGCGCGTACGACGTCCGTCCCGCGCGCGTGCGCGGCCGCATCACGGCCAACGGCCCGGACATCTACCACCGCGGCACCGTGCAACGCGATGTGTACTCGCTCTACGCGACCGTCCGCCAGGGCAACTCCGGCGGCCCGCTGCTCACGCCCGAGGGCAAGGTGTACGGCGTGGTCTTCGCGAAGTCACTCGACAGCGCCCAGACCGGGTACGCGCTCACCCGGGACGAGATCAGCCAGGACATCGACCGCGGCCGCACGGCCAACCAGCAGGTGGACAGCGACAACTGCGCCCTGTGAGGTTCGGGAGGCGGTGAAGGCCGGGCCGGTGACGCGTCAGTCGCGTGTGTGCCGCAGCCGGGCCGAGACCCAGCGGGCCCGGCGGCGCAGGATGCGGGGAATGTTGATCCCCGGAGGGGTTTGGTCATGGCCCGGTTCCTGCGGGCCACCCCCCGGGTGACGGCTCAGCACCGTGGCTGAGCGGCGGTTGCGTGCTGCGTCACTGTAGTCGTGCGTCCAGCCCATACCCCGACGTGTGCCCGTGCCCCAAGGTCGGTAATCGCGCGTGCGCCCCCCAATTGGCCTATGCGCCAGGCAATTGGCAGTTCGAGGGACAGTTGTTCCAGGACATGGCTCGAACGCGTCACCCGATCGTGCGAGGGCGGCCGCGTGGCCGTCACCGGTCGGGCTCGGGGTCCTTCAGCCAGCTGACCAGTTCGCTGGAGAACGCGACCGGGTCCTCCTCGTGCGGGAAGTGCCCCAGACCGTCGAACAGCCGCCAGCGGTAAGGCGCTTCGACGTACTCGCCGGAACCCGCCGCGCTGCGCGTACGCATCACGGGGTCGAGCGAGCCGTGCAGATGCAGCGTCGGCACCCGCACCGGACGCTTCATGCGCCGGTTGAACTGGATGCCGTCCGGACGGGCCATCGACCGCACCATCCAGCGGTACGGCTCGACCGAGCAATGTGCCGTGGACGGGATGCACATGGCGCGTCGGTACACGTCCACGGCCTCGTCGTCGGGGAGGCGCGGCCCGGACCAGTCCCGGATCAGCCGCCCGACCAGGGCGCCGTCGTCCGCGACGAGCTGACGCTCCGGCACCCACGGCCGCTGGAAGCCCCAGACGTACGAGCCCGCGGCGGTCTGCTTGACGTCGGACAGCATCGCCGAGCGCCAGCGCCGGGGGTGCGGCATCGAGGAGACCACGAGCCGGCGCACCAACTTGGGCCGCATGACGGCCGCGGTCCACGCGAGATAGCCGCCCAGGTCGTGCCCCACGAGCGCCGCGTCGGGCTCGCCGAGGGACCGTACGACGCCCGTGATGTCGAGGGCGAGGTTCGCCGGGTCGTAGCCGCGGGGGGTGCGGTCGCTGCCGCCGACGCCGCGCAGGTCCATGGCCACGGCCCGGAACCCGGCGTCGGCGAGCGCCACCATCTGGTGCCGCCACGTCCACCAGAACTGGGGAAAGCCGTGCAGGAGCAGGACCAGTGGCCCGTCGCCCATCTCGGCGATGTGGAAGCGCGCGCCGTTGGCGGCGACGTCCCGGTGGGTCAGCTCGCCGCCGCCCGGGACGCCGATGCGTACGACCGAGGCGGGCTGGGCCGAAGGGGTGGCGGGATCCGTCATGAAGACGAGCGTGCCACAGCCTCGACCGTGTCGCCGACTCGGTTCGCGGGGGTCACCTGACGGGGGTGCGGTTTGGCGTTCCCCAGTACGCCTGCCGTCTCCTTGACCGAGGCGGCGACCTTCTGCGGGCCCTTGCCCCTCTGGGCCTTCTTCATGAAGATGACGCCGATCAGTGCGAGCAGGCCGGCCACCAGGACGTTCGCCGCGAACGACAGGACGAAGCAGATCGCCAGGTTCCAGTTGCTCCACGTCCGGATCCCGTAGGCGAGCGCGAAGCTCAGCATCGGCAGCGAGAAGAGCAGGACCGCGCCGGCTGCCGTCAGGGCGCCGCCGCCGACCGCGCCGCGCTTGACGTCCTGCTTGAGCTGGGCCTTCGCCAGGGCGATCTCGTCGTGCACCAGCGCGGACATCTCGGTCGTGGCCGTGGCGACCAGCTGGCCGATGCTGCGTTCGGCGCCGACCGGTGTGCCGTCGGGTGCGCTCATCGCGTACTCCCTCTTCTCTGTACGGGCATCTGTAGCAGACCTGCTGTCAGATCATGCCGGACGACTGCTCCCGTCGCTTGCCCCGCCCGTCACTTCGGCAAGCCTGCGGTGTTCGGCGGCCTTCTTCTCGTAGATCTCCGCCATCCGCAAGTGGTACTCCGGCTTGTCCTCCTCGTAGATGTCGGGGATGCCGTCGAGGTCGTCGTCGCGCTCCTCGTCGGCGCAGACCGCGCGGTACTTGGCGTTCCGGAGCTTGAGCAGGACGCTCGACAGGACCGCCGCGATGAGGGAGCCCATCAGGACGGCGGCCTTGATCTCGTCGGTCAGCAGCGGGTCCTCGGTGAAGGCGAGTTCGCCGATGAGGAGCGAGACGGTGAAGCCGATGCCGGCGAGGGACGCGACCGCGAACACGTCGGGCCAGGCCAGTTCGTCGGAGAGCGAGGCTCTGGTGAAGCGGGCCGTGAGCCAGGTCCCGCCGAAGATGCCGACCGCCTTGCCGACGACGAGCCCGAGCACCACACCGAGGGTCTCGGGCTTGGTGAATACGTCGGTCAGGGCGCCGCCCGACACCGTCACGCCCGCGCTGAACAGGGCGAACAGCGGCACGGCGAGCCCCGCCGAGAACGGGCGCACCAGGTGCTCGATGTGCTCGCCGGGCGAGTGCTCCTCGCCGTCCCGCCGGGTGCAGCGCAGCATGAGCCCCATGGCGACACCGGCGATGGTGGCGTGGATTCCGCTGTTGTACATCAGGCCCCAGATGACGAGGGCGAGCGGCACGTAGATGTACCAGCCGCGTACGCCCTTGCGCAGGAGCAGCCAGAAGACGCCGAGGCCGACGACGGCGCCCGCGAGGGCGGCGAAGTTGATGTCGCTGGTGAAGAAGACCGCGATGATCAGGATCGCGAAGAGGTCGTCGACGACGGCGAGCGTGAGCAGGAACGCGCGCAGTGAGGACGGCAGTGAGGTGCCGATGACGGCGAGTACGGCGAGCGCGAACGCGATGTCGGTGGCGGTCGGCACGGCCCAGCCGTCGAGCGAGCCGCCGCCCGTGATGTTGACGAGGAAGTAGACGAGGGCGGGGACCGCCATGCCGCAGAGCGCGGCGACGACGGGCAGTACGGCCGCCTTGGGATCGCGCAGGTCACCGGCGACGAGTTCGCGCTTGAGCTCGATACCGGCGACGAAGAAGAACACGGCGAGCAGTCCGTCGGCGGCCCAGTGCTCGATGGACAGGTCGAGGCCGAGCGCGGAGGGGCCGATGTGGAAGTGGCTTACGGACTCGTAGCTGCCGCTGAGGGTGTTCGCCCAGACGAGGGCGGCGATCGCGGCGACGAGGAGCAGGACTCCGCCGACGGTCTCGGCACGCAGGGCGTCCGCCACGAACGTACGCTCGGGAAGGGAGAGGCGGCCGAGCGCCTTACGGCTGTTCTTGCTGGGGGCGGGCGCGGCCACGGGTGAAGACCTCCGGTCGGGTTCGGCTTTCGCGAACGCGCCGACGAGGGGTCGCCGACGGCGTTGCCGACCAGACTTCCCGGCACACCAGTTGAGGTTTCACCCTACCGGGTGTACGCGGGCCATACCTGGTGATCGTCACTTTACGCATGAAATGGGCACCCGGCGCGTTCGGCGCCGGGTGCCCATTTCGTGATGCGCGGTGCGGTCAGTCCTCGCTCGACGCGGCCGGGAGCTTGGTCTGGATGAGGTCCATGACGGACGAGTCCGTCAGGGTCGTGACGTCTCCCAGCTCCCTGTTCTCCGCGACGTCACGCAGCAGGCGCCGCATGATCTTTCCGGAGCGGGTCTTGGGCAGCTCGGCCACGGGCAGGACCCGCTTCGGCTTGGCGATCGGGCCGAGCGTCGCGCCCACGTGGTTGCGCAGGTCGGCGACGAGGCCCTCGTCGTCGGCGGAGGCCGTGCCGCGCAGGATCACGAAGGCCACGATGGCCTGACCCGTCGTGTCGTCGGCCGCGCCCACGACCGCTGCCTCGGCGACGGAGGGGTGCGAGACGAGCGCCGACTCGACCTCGGTGGTCGAGATGTTGTGGCCGGAGACCAGCATCACGTCGTCCACCCGGCCGAGCAGCCAGATGTCGCCGTCCTCGTCCTTCTTGGCGCCGTCACCGGCGAAGTACTTGCCCTCGAAACGGGACCAGTACGTGTCGATGAACCGCTGGTCGTCGCCCCAGATGGTGCGCAGCATCGACGGCCACGGCTCGGTCAGGACCAGGTAACCGCCGCCCCCGTCGGGCACTTCGTGAGCCTCGTCGTCCACCACCGTCGCCGAGATGCCGGGCAGGGCACGCTGGGCGGAGCCCGGCTTGGTCTCGGTGACGCCGGGCAGCGGCGAGATCATCATCGCGCCGGTCTCGGTCTGCCACCAGGTGTCCACGATGGGGCACTTGTCGCCGCCGATGTTCTTCCGGTACCACATCCAGGCCTCGGGGTTGATCGGCTCACCGACCGAACCGAGGACCCGCAGACTGCTCAGGTCGAACTTGGCGGGGATGTCGTCCCCCCACTTCATGAACGTGCGGATCGCCGTCGGCGCCGTGTACAGGATCGTCACCCCGTACTTCTGAACGATCTCCCAGAAGCGGCCCTGGTGCGGGGTGTCCGGGGTGCCCTCGTAGATGACCTGTGTCGCGCCGTTCGAGAGCGGGCCGTATGTGATGTACGAGTGCCCGGTGACCCATCCGATGTCGGCCGTGCACCAGTAGACGTCGGTCTCCGGCTTGAGGTCGAACACCGCGTGGTGGGTGTACGAGGCCTGCGTGAGGTAGCCGCCGGACGTGTGCAGGATGCCCTTGGGCTTACCTGTCGTGCCGGACGTGTAGAGGATGAACAGCGGATGCTCGGCGTCGAACGCCTCGGGCGTGTGCTCCGCCGACTGCTTCCGCGTGATCTCGTGCCACCACACGTCGCGGCCCTCGGTCCAGGCGACGTCCTGCTTGGTGCGCTGGACGACGAGGACCTTCTCGACCCTGTCGACGCGGCTGACGGCGTCGTCGACGGCGGGCTTGAGCGCGGACGGCTTGCCGCGCCGGTAGCCGCCGTCGGCCGTGATGACGACCTTGGCGTCGGCGTCCCGGATGCGGGCCGCGATGGCGTCGGCCGAGAATCCGCCGAAGACGACCGAGTGCGCGGCACCGATGCGCGCGCACGCCAGCATGGCGACGACGGCCTCGGGGATCATCGGCAGGTAGACGGCGACGCGGTCGCCCTTCTGCACGCCCAGCTCGGTCAGCGCGTTGGCCGCGCGGCTGACCTCGTCCTTGAGCTCCGCGTAGGTGATGGCCCGGCTGTCGCCCGGCTCACCCTCGAAGTGGATGGCGACCCGGTCGCCGTTCCCGGCCTCGACGTGGCGGTCCACGCAGTTGTATGCGACGTTCAGCTTCCCGTCGGCGAACCACTTGGCGAACGGCGGGTTCGACCAGTCGAGGGTCTCGGTCGGCTCGGTGGCCCAGGTCAGCCGGCGGGCCTGCTCGGCCCAGAAGCCGAGCCTGTCAGCCTTGGCCTGTTCGTACGCCTCCGCGGTGACGTTGGCGGCGGCCGCCAGGTCGGCCGGCGGCGCAAACCTTCGCTCTTCCTTAAGAAGGTTGGCCAGGCTTTCGTTGCTCACGACATCTCCCTTTCCCAGGGTGTCCGTTGTGTCCCAGACCACAGCTCATCAGACGGCCCCCCTCGGTGACAAGGGGGGTCCGTAAAATGGTTTAGACCTGTTGAGCTTTGTGCGTGCGTGCCGATGGGGTCACCCACCGGCACGCACGCCGTCACGGACGGGTTCAGGCAGGGCGCAGTTCACCCTCCGGCGCCACCTGGTCGAACACCTCGTCGGGCCGCTCGGTCAGCAGATAGGCCTGCGCCTCGCCCACGTGGAAGTACATCCCGTGCAGTTCGAGCGAGCCCTCCTGGAGGCGGCGGGCCACCGACTCGTGCGCCCGCAGATGCTCCAACTGCTGGACGACATTGGTCAGGCAGAGCTGCTCGACCGAGTCGGCGGGGGCGCGCCCCGCGAGCCGCGCCCAGGGCTGGTTCGCGGCCGCCATGCGGGCCAGGCTCGGCAGGCCGTGCCGCAGCCACCGCTTCAGGGGTGTCTGCGCGCCGCCCTCGGGCGGACTGTTGAGCAGCGCCTGCATGGCACCGCAGCCGGAGTGCCCGCACACGGTGATCGACTGCACATTCAGTACGTCGACGGCGTACTCGATGGCCGCGGCGACCGAGTCGTCACCGCTCTCGGCGCCCGGCAGCGGCACCAGATTCCCCACGTTCCTGACGACGAAGAGATCGCCGGGGCCGCTTGAGGTGATCATCGACGTCACGAGCCGGGAGTCGGCGCAGGTCAGGAACAGCTGGGTGGGCCGCTGCCCCTCACGGGCGAGCCGGGCGAGCTCGTCCCGCACATGCGGCGCCGTGTTCCGCTGGAACGCGCTGATGCCGCTGGCCAGTTGATACCCGCCACCGCCGGCCGGGGGAGCGGCGGTCTCGGTCCGCGGGCGGTCGCAGTGATGGTTGCGCCAAGGCGTCCACGGCCGGCAGCAGGAGTGCGACGCCGACGCCGGCTCGGCGATACGGGTCCCCGCCCGCCCGGTCACCTCGACCTTCCCGCCCTGCGCGACATGTGACTTCTGCCAGTCCTGCAGGGACTCGAACGCGGCGTGGTCCATGAAGGACCCGTCCAACTCCACGACGCAGCCGGCTCCTTGGGGTACCTGGTGCAGTACGCGGCTGAGCCGGGGCACGGCGAGGAACGTCAGCTGCCCGCGCACTCGCACGTGATGCGTCCCGCCTCGGCCTTCGGCGCCCGCCGCGCCTGCTCCGTCTGTTCTGTCCGTTCCGTCCACGGTGTGGGTGATCCGTGTGCGGGCGAGTCGGTGCAGGGCGACCGCGACGGCGGCCGCGATGCCGAGGGCGACACCCTCGAGTACGCCGAGGACGACCACGCCGAGCGTCGTCACGGCGTAGACGAGGACCTCGCGGTGGCGCGTGACCGTCCGGATGTGGTGCAGGGACACCATCTGGATGCCGACGGCCATGACCAGGGCGGCGAGTGAGGCGAGGGGGATCAGCTCGAGCACCGGGACCATCAGGAGCGCGGCCACTACTACCCAAACGCCGTGCAGCATCGCGGAGTTCCTGCTCTCACCGCCCGCGTTCACATTCGCGGCGCTGCGGACCGCGACCCCGGCGACGGGGAGTCCGCCGAGGGTGCCGGAGACGATGTTGGCCGCCCCCTGGCCGAGCAGTTCCCGGTCCAGGTCGGAGCGGCGGGCCTCCGGCCGCAGAGCGGGCTTCGAGGACGCGAGCTTGTCCACGGCGACGGCGCCGAGCAGCGACTGCACGCTGCACACGAGCGTCACGGTCAGGACGGCCGCGACGAGGCCCAGTACGGGCCCTTCGGGCAGGCCGGCGAGGGCGTGGCTGCTCCAGGACGGCAGGTCGACCTTGGTCACGGTGATCCCGGCGAACGCGGCGGTCGCGGTGGCGCAGGCGACGGCGACGAGCGCGGCGGGCACCCGGCGCAGAGCCCGCCCGGCGCGTCCGGGGATCCGGGGCCAGGCGAACAGGACCGCGAGCGTCAGGAGGCTCAGGCCCAGTGCGGCCAGGTCCACGTGGGTCAACTGGGCGGGCAGCGCGCGGAGATTGTCGAGGACGGCGCTCTGGGGGGTGCCGCCGAGCACGATGTGCACCTGGGCGACCGCGATGGTGACGCCGATTCCGGCGAGCATGCCGTGGACGACGGCGGGGGACACGGCGAGCGCGCTGCGGGCCACGCGCAGGCAGCCGAGGCCGAGTTGGGCGATTCCGGCGATGACGGTGATCGCGCAGGTCGTCCGCCAGCCGTAGCGGTGGATGAGGTCGGCGGTGACGACGGTGAGGCCGGCGGCCGGGCCGCTGACCTGGAGCGGGGAGCCGCCGAGGCGGCCGGCCACGAGTCCGCCGACGGCGGCGGCGACGAGTCCCGCCTGGAGCGGGGCCCCGGTGGCGAGGGCGATTCCGAGGGACAGCGGCAGGGCGATCAGAAAGACCGCCCCGGACGCGGACAGGTCGGCGCCCGAGACGCGGAAGCGGCGGGGCGGCTTCGGCGGCGGGCTGTGGGGTGGATGGGTGCGGCTGGTTTCGTCGGTCCGTGTCGGATCGGCAGGGCGTGTGGGGACGCAGGCTGACATGTTTCCCGTCTCCTCCGGGGCAGCGCGGTCGCGGAACGAGGGGCCCCGTCTGTGGCGGGGCAGGGTCGCGGCCGTGGATCACGGCGTGCAGCGGCGGGATGAATCAACTCTCGGTAAATGGATCGTAATGCAGAGTAAAGGTTGTGGACGGATTTTCGGGTCAAATGGGGCAGTGATTCACCTCAGTGGGTGAATAGGGGCTTTCTTCGGCTTGTCGTATTAATCCTTCCCTGGGTCTCGTGCGACGTTGGCGTCGCCGTCGACAAATACGGCATTTCGCCACATCGGTCCGCCCTGACGTGAAGAGATCCGAGCTGAAGAGACCCAAGGAAGAAGGTGGGCGGACATGGCCGCCACCAAGAAGCTCGCCGCGAGCTTCACCGCCGTCGCGGCGTGTGCAGCAGTCCTGTTCGGTTGCGCGATCGGTGACCACCAGGTGACCGGTCCCCAGAAGGCCGCCCCCGCCCCTGCGCCGGGAAGCGCGATTCGGCTGATCGGGGACGGCTCGACCGCCTTCACCGGAGGCCAGCCGCATCTGCCGAAGGCCGAGCGACTGAAGGCCGGCCAGAAGCCGCCGCAGTTCGTGGTGTTCTCCTGGGACGGCGCGGGGGAGGACAGCCAGAAGCTGTTCTCGCACTTCCGCAAGGTCGCCAAGGAGAACAACGCGACGATGACGTACTTCCTCAGCGGCGTGTACTTGCTCCCGGAGGAGAAGCGCGACCTCTACCGGCCGCCGCAGCACTCACCTGGCAGCTCGGAGATCGGCTTCAACGACGAGCAGGGGATCAAGGACACCGTGGATCAGCTCCGCGGCGCCTGGCTCGAGGGCAACGAGATCGGCACGCACTTCAACGGCCACTTCTGCGGCAAGGGCGGCGGCGTCGGCGAGTGGTCGGTGGCCGACTGGAAGGACGAGATCAGCCAGGCCAAGTCCTTCGTGAAGTCCTGGAAGACGAACACGGGCAGGAAGGACGCGGCCCCGCTCCCCTTCGACTACGACAAGGAGCTCATCGGCGCCCGCACCCCGTGTCTGGAGGGCCAGAAGAACTTCCGGCGAGCGGCCCACGACCTCGGCTTCCGCTATGACACCAGCGGCATCAACGACCAGATCTGGCCCAACAAGAACGACGGCCTGTGGGACCTGTCGATGCAACTCGTGCCCTTCCCCGGACACAAGTACGAGCAGCTGACCATGGACTACAACTTCATGGTCAGCCAGTCGGGCACCGCGACCCAGGGCGACGCCGACAAGCAGGAGTTCTGGGGTGGCGAGATGCGCGACAGCCTCCTCAAAGGCTTCGACCGCGCCTACAAGGGCAACCGCGCGCCGCTGGTCATCGGCAACCACTTCGAGTCCTGGAACGGCGGCAACTACATGCGCGCCGTCGACGAGACCGTCCACACCGTGTGCAACAAGCCCGAGGTGCGCTGCGTCTCCTTCCGCCAGCTCGTCGACTGGCTGGACGCCCAGGACCCGAAGACCCTGGATCGGCTCACCAAGCTGGGCGTCGGCGAGGCCCCCAAGCAGGGCTGGGCGTCCTTCATGGCGACCAGCCCCGCCCCGGCACCCAAGGGGGTACCGGGAGCGCCGGCGGTGAAGCGGTAGCCGAGCCCTGTCGGGTGGGGCCGCGCCGGTCAGGCGGTGGCGGTCACGCTCTCCTGGAGGACGAAGGCGGGGTCGACCTGGGCCGCCAGGTCGGCGCCCGTCTTCGCGTTGCCCCAACTCTGCGCGTTCTTCAGGTGGAAGTGGACCATCTGGCGTGTGTAGCGCTCCCAGTCCCGGCCCGCGTAGGCCGCGTCCGCGGCGGACCGGAGTGTGCGCAGGGCGGCCGCGTTCGGCTCTTCCAGGAGGTCGAACCGGGGAGGGCGGCCCTTCTCCATGGCGCGTACCCAGTCGGAGTGCCCGACGGTGACGAGCAGGTCGTCTCCCACCTGTGCGCGGAGGAAGTCGAGGTCGTCCTGGCCCTGCACCTTGTTCCCCACGACCTTCAGCGTGATGCCGAAGTCCCGTGCGTACTCCTTGTACTGGCGGTAGACCGAGACCCCCTTACGCGTCGGCTCGGCGACGAGGAACGTCATGTCGAAGCGGGTGAACATGCCGGAGGCGAAGGAGTCCGAACCGGCGGTCATGTCGACGACCACGTACTCGTCGCGGCCGTCGACGAGATGGTTCAGACACAGCTCCACCGCTCCGGTCTTGGAGTGGTAGCAGGAGACACCGAGGTCGGCTTCGGTGAAGGGGCCCGTGACCATCAAACGCACGGCCCCGCCGTCGAGTTCCAGGGGCCGGGCGCACGCGTCGTACACCGGGTTGTTCTCGCGTACCCGCAGAAGGCGCGAGCCCTCGCCGGGCGGAGTCGTCTTGATCATCGTGTCCGCGGAGGCGATCCGTGGATTCGAGCCGCGCAGGTACTCCTTGATGAGGGGGAGGCGTGCGCCCATGGCGGGCAGTTCGGCCGCCTGGTCGTCGTCGAGACCCAGCGCGGGCCCGAGGTGCTGGTTGATGTCGGCGTCCACCGCGATGACCGGGGCGCCCATGGCGGCGAGGTGACGGACGAAGAGCGAGGACAGCGTGGTCTTCCCGCTGCCGCCCTTACCCACGAAAGCGATCTTCATGTTCACCAAGGGTAGCGGGGTGGTTGCTGTTCGTGTCCGCCCTGCGTGAAGAAGACCACTCCTTCGTGGGGCGGGGCTCTGGACTGCGTAGGGTCGTACCCATGAGTACGACAGCCGACCCCCTTGCCGCCCTCGGGGCCCTTCCGGGCGTGGCCGACTCCGTGGACTCCGTGCGCAAGGCCGTGGACCGGGTCTACGGCCACCGGGTCATGCGGCGTCGCAGCCATGCGGTCACCTCCGAAGCCGCGCTGCGCGGCGCGCGCGGCAGCGCGGCGCTGTCCGGTGCCGACTGGCCGCTCGAAGAGGTGCGCAGGCGCTCCGACTTCAGCGGCGCGGGCGGGGACGAGGAGGCGCGCACCGTCGGCGCCGCCCTGCGGCTGACGGCGGAGGCGGGTCAGCTCCTGTCGATCTGGCGGCAGTCCCCACTGCGGGTGCTCGCACGTCTGCACCTCGTGGCGGCCGCCGACAACGGCGACACGGTGGGGCGCCCCCGGCAGGGTGGCGAGCCGGTCGACGAGCCGCTGGTCGAGCTGCCGCTGCCGGACGCGCAGGAAGTGGCGGGCCGGCTCGAAGGGCTCTCGGGGCTGATCATCGCGGGTGGCTCGGCTCCGGCCCTGGTCACCGCGGCCGTCGTGCACGGCGAACTGCTCGCACTGCGGCCCTTCGGGTCGCACAACGGGCTGGTCGCGCGCGCGGCCGAGCGCATCGTCCTGGTGGGAAGCGGTCTCGACCCCAAGTCGATCTGTCCGGCCGAGGTGGGGCATGCGGAGCAGGGCCGCGCCGAATATCTGGCCGCACTCGAGGGCTATGCGTCGGGCACCCCGGAAGGGGTTGCCGCGTGGATCGCGCACTGCGGGCGGTCCGTGGAGCTCGGTGTCAGAGAGTCGACGGCGGTGTGCGAGGCGCTCCAGCGCGGAGCGGCGTAGGCGCCGTAACGGGTTCCCGGAAAGTCCCTGAACAGGGTTGCGGCGGTACGAGTCCTCGTACCGCCGCTGGCATGTTCACCTGGTTACCAAGCGTCCTCGAAAGTTGCCCATCAGGTCGGGAACTTAGCCCGTGGCCTGGTGCGGCTGGCCCGTAATCGACGGGTCGACGTCGCGTGGGTGCCTGGTGTTCATGCTCGGTCCGTGGGGCCTTGGTTGCGTTTTAAGGTGATCCTCTCGGATGTCCCTTGGTCTCGCGGGCCGTTGCCTCATTTGTACTCCAGGAGTGGGGGAAGCGAAACCCCTGGCCGCACTTCTTTACTTTTGGGTTCAATTAGGGGCGAAACGGGCGGACGGGTGACGGGGTTGTTCCGCGGCCTTGCGGCGGGCCCGCATAAAGGGGCCGGTCAGCTGACCGTGGCGCGTCGGCGGCTGGCGTACCAGACCAGGCCCGCGGTCGCCGCAGCGGCGCCGACGGCGGCGGCAGCGACGAGGGCCGGCAGCGACGGTGCGGACAGAGAGGGCAGTCGCTGCTTGAGCCGGACGGGCCGGTTGAAGTCGAGAATCGGCCACTCTCGCGCGATGGCCTCACGGCGCAGCGCCCGGTCCGGATTGACCGCGAAGGGGTGGCCGACGGACTTCAGCATCGGCACATCGGTCGCCGAGTCGCTGTACGCGTAGCAGCGCGAGAGGTCGTACCCCTCGGACCGCGCGAGCTCCTCGATCGCCTCCGCCTTCGTCGGCCCGTACGCGTAGTACTCCACCTCACCCGTGAAGCAGCCGTCGTCGCCGACGACCATGCGCGTGGCCACCACGCGGTCCGCGCCGAGGAGTTCACCGATCGGCTCGACGACCTCCGCGCCGGACGTGGAGACGATCACCACGTCGCGCCCGGCGGTGTGGTGCTCCTCGATGAGTGACGCGGCCTCGTCGTAGATGATCGGGTCGATCAGGTCGTGGAGCGTCTCGGCGACCATCTCCTTCACCTGCTGCACGTTCCACCCGCGGCAGAGAGCCGAGAGGTACTCGCGCATCCGCTCCATCTGGTCGTGGTCGGCGCCGCCGGCGAGGAACACGAACTGCGCGTACGCGGTCCGCAGCACCGCCCTGCGGTTGATCAGCCCGCCTTGGTAGAACGACTTGCTGAAGGTGAGCGTGCTCGACTTCGCAATGACCGTCTTGTCCAGGTCAAAGAACGCGGCTGTGCGGGGCATCGAGTGCGTCAAGGAGTGGTTTTCCACAAGCCTGAGCATAGGCGCCCACCATTCGGCGTAAGCTTTGGCGCGTGGGTTTGCCTGAGAAGGCTCTCGGGTACACCATGGAAGTCACGGATCGTTCGCGACCGTGCTAACCCGGTCTGGCTCCTCCCCCCCCGAGTCGGACCGTGGGGACGACCCCCGCTCTCCCCCCCGGCGGGGGTCGTCGCATGTCCGGACCCACTTTGGGTCCGGACTTTTGCGTTCTCCACCCTGTTGTCGCCCCTCGCCGAGTCGCTGGCGCGCGGCTCCCCGCGCCTGATCTCCGTCACTGAGTGTAGTCGAGAGGCTGCTCTGCGGAAGGCCTGGAGGGTAGTTGAGGGGTCGCCCTAGATGGCACAAGTGATGTCACCGGTATGGGTGATGGGGATATTCACAAGCTCTCTCTTGTCCACAGTAATTGACCAAGATCCACACGATTTCCGGGATCGCTGCACGGTGATTCCACTCGCGAAGTCGGGACCGGTGTTCATTACCGGTTCCGTTCGCCGGTCGGGCCGCAGGACTGTCGGCCGGCCTGTGCTGCGCGAGGGGAATGGCCGGCTCGCAGGTGCGAGCGGGACAGCGAGAGAGGGGGCGGAAATCGTGGCGGGAGCCATCACATGCGACCGGGCGCCGGTCGCCGACGGGCGGCGGCGGACACCGCTGATCGTGACGGAGGACGTGGATCTGCTGGACGACCTGCTGCGGCTGTGTGCCGCGGCCGGCGCGCGGCCCGAGGTCCATCACGGGGTGCCGGAGCGCAGAGGGAGCTGGGAATCGGCGCCTCTGGTGCTGGTCGGGGACGACGCGGTCGAGCGGGTACGGGGTGTGGCGCGGCGGCGTGGCGTCGTGCTGGTGGGGCGTGACCAGGACGATTCGGGAGTGTGGCGGCGGGCCGTCGAGATCGGCGCCGACCATGTGCTGATGCTGCCGGACGGCGAGCAGTGGCTGATGGACCGCATCGCCGACGTGGCCGAAGGCGTGGGGAGGCCCGCGCTCACTGTCGGGGTGATCGGCGGGCGAGGCGGGGCCGGGGCGTCCACCCTGGCGAGCGCGCTCGCCGTGACCTCGGCGAGGACCGGGCGGCGCACCCTCCTCGTCGACGCGGATCCGCTCGGCGGTGGGCTCGATGTGCTGCTTGGCGGGGAGGCTGCAGAAGGGATGCGGTGGCCCGCGTTCGCGGAGTCGCGGGGGCGGGTCGCGGGTGGCGCGCTGGAGGAGTCGCTGCCCGAGCTGCACGCCCTGCGGGTGCTGAGCTGGGACCGGGGCGACACGGTGGCGGTCCCGCCTGAAGCCGTACGGGCGGTGCTGTCCGCGGCGCGACGGCGGGGCGGCGCGGTCGTCGTGGATCTGCCGCGCCGGGTCGACGAGGGGGCGGCCGAGGCGCTGGCCCAGCTGGATCTGGGGCTGCTTGTGGTGCCGCCGGAGCTGAGGGCCGTCGCGGCGGCGAAACGGGTTGCCTCCGGCGTGGGGATGGTGCTGCGGGATCTGCGCGTGGTGGTGGGGCCCTCGCGCGGGGGTGCGGCCGGCGTGCTCGATCCGGATGAGGTCGCACGGCTTCTCGGGCTTCCGCTGGTCGGTGAACTTCCGGCGGACGGCGCGCTGTTGGCCGCCGATGGGGGCGGACTGCCGCCGGGTGGTGCGGCGCGGGGGCCGCTCGCGCGGTTCTGCGCGGCGTTTTGGGAGCGGGTGCCGGTTGTGGCGACTGAGGGGGGTGGGGTGTGAGAGCGGGGGCGGCATGTCGGGGTGGGCGTGGGTGTGAGTGCGGGTGAGGTGCGGGTGTGGCGAGTCGAGGGGGGTGGGCTGTGAGTGCCGGTGTGGTGGGTGATGGCGGTGGGCGGCGTGTGAGCGGGGGTGTGGTCGGTGACGACGGTGCGCGGCGTGTGAGTGGGGTCGTGGGCGCGCGCATGTTGGACGGGGTGCGGCAGTGGCTCGCGGAGAACGGTGCGGAGGCGACCCCCGCGCGGGTCGCGGAGGCGCTTCGGGCTCAAGGGAAGCTTCTCGGGGACGCCGAAGTATTGGGTGCGGCCGGTCAGCTGCGCTCGGAACTCGTGGGCACGGGACCGCTTGAGCCCCTGCTCGCCGATCCGTCGGTGACCGACGTGCTGGTGTCCGCGCCCGACCGGGTGTGGGTGGACCGGGGCGGTGGCCTGGAGCTGACGGGCGTGTCGTTCGAGAGCACCTCAACCGTACGGAGGCTCGCGCAACGGCTCGCGGCGGTGGCCGGGCGGCGCCTGGACGACGCGAGGCCGTGGGTGGACGCCCGGCTGCCGGACGGGACCCGCCTCCACGCCGTCCTGCCGCCCGTCGCCGTCGGCTGTGCCTGCCTGTCGCTGCGGGTGGTCCGGCCGCGTGCCTTCACGCTGGAGGAGCTCGTGACGGCGGGCACGGTGCCGCCCGGCGGGGACCGGGTGCTCAGGGCCCTTCTCGATGCCCGGCTGTCGTTCCTGATCAGCGGTGGTACGGGGTCCGGTAAGACGACGCTCCTGAGCGCGTTGCTCGGCCTGGTGGGGCCGGGGGAGCGCGTGGTGCTCGCCGAGGACTCCGCCGAGCTGCGGCCCGACCATCCACACGTGGTGCGGCTTGAGGCGCGGCCCGCCAATCAGGAAGGGGCTGGGCTCGTGGCCCTGGACGACCTGGTGCGTCAGGCGCTGCGTATGAGGCCGGACCGCCTGGTGGTGGGCGAGGTGCGGGGCCCGGAGGTCGTGGCGCTCCTCGCCGCGTTGAACACGGGGCACGAGGGGGGCTGCGGCACGGTCCACGCGAACGCCGCCCATGACGTGCCCGCCCGCCTGGAGGCTCTGGGGACGGCGGCCGGCCTCGATCGCGGTGCCCTGCACAGCCAGTTGGCGGCGGCCCTGTCGGTGGTTCTTCACCTCGTACGGGACCGGAGGGGCCGGCGTCGCATCGCCGAGGTCCATGTCCTGGAACGTGACGCGGCCGGCTGGGTGGTCACGGTGCCGGCGCTGCGGTGGGGCGAGGGGGAGTTCGTGCGGGAGCGGGGGTGGGCGCGGTTGCGGGAGCTGCTCGGGGAGTTCGTGGAGGGGGGTTAGGCGGGTTGGGGCTGGGGTGGGGGTCGGGTCGGGGTGGTTGGGCGGCGGCGGGGCGCTGGGTGGGGCGTGGGCTGGTGCGAGGGGTGATGTCCGTGGAGGGGGCGGTTGTTGTGGTTGTGGTTGGGGCGGTGGGGGGCGGTGTGGGGCCTGGTTGTGCGGCTCTGGTCTGTGTGGGGGCGGCGGCCTGGGTTGCCGGTGGTGGGCACGAGCGTGAGGCGCGGCGGGCGAGGGAGTTGCTGGGTTCCGGCGGTGGTGTGCCGTGGGGCGCGCAGGCGTGGCGTGTGGGTCGGGCGCGGTGGCGGGAGCTGTGGGAGTGGTGGGTGCTGGTCGTAGGGGCCGTGCTCGCGGCCCTCGGGGCTTCCGTGGTGCCGCTGGTGGTGGGTGCCGCGGGGGTGCCTCTGGCGGCGCGGGTGCGGCAGGACCGGGAGGCGCGACGGGTGCGGGAGCGCCGGGCGGACGCGGTGATCTCGCTGTGCGGGGTGCTGGCGGGGGAGGTGCGAGCGGGGCGGCAGCCGGGGGAGGCACTGATCGTGGCGGTGCGTGAGGAGGGCGAGACGAGAGCGGGCGGCTCGGGCGCCGGCGATGGGGCGGTCGTGGCTGCTGCCCGGTTCGGAGGGGACGTGCCGGGGGCTTTGCGGGAGGCGGCGCGGGCGCCGGGGGCCGAGGGGCTGTTGGGGCTCGCGGCGTGCTGGCGGGTGGCGGTGGACCGGGGTGCGGGCCTGGCGGCCGGGCTGGAGCGTCTCGCGGACGCGCTGCGGGCCGAGCGGGACCAAAGGGCTGACCTGCGCGCTCAGTTGGCCGGGTCGCGGTCGACGGCGGTGATGCTCGCGGGGCTTCCCGTCCTGGGGCTGTTGCTGGGGAGCGTGCTCGGGGCCCGGCCGCTGAGGGTGCTGCTGCACACCGGGGCGGGGTTCGGGTGCCTGCTGGTGGGTGGGGTGTTGGAGGGAGCGGGGCTGTGGTGGGCGCTGCGGATCGTACGGGGAGCGGAGGAGCGATGAACGTTGTCCACAGGCTGGGGCTCGTGCTGTGTGTCGTGACGGGCTTGGGGTGGTTCGTGCATGAGGTGGCGGTACGGCGCAGGGAACGGGCGCTGCTGCGGAGGTTGAACGCCCTGCTGGAGGCGGTGACTGAGAAGCCGGCGGGGCGGGGCGTGGATGTGCGGGGTGCCATTGGCAGGTGGGGACCGTCAGCGGGGGCGGTCTGTGCCGGATACGTGCTGGTGGGCGGGGTGGCCGGGTTGCTGTTGGGGCTGGTCGCGGCGTTCGGGGTGTGGAGGTGGAGGCGAAGGGCTCGCGCGGCGGCCGACGGGACGGCGTCTTCGGCGGCCCAGGCACGTCGGCAGCTGCCGCTGGCCGCTGATCTGTTGGCCGCGTGCATCGCCGCCGGGGCCGATCCCGTGCGGGCGGCGAGGGCTGTGGGGGAGTCGCTGGGTGGCCCGGTCGGCGAGGTTCTGGCGCGGGGTGCGGCCCAGGTGCGGCTCGGTGGTGAACCGCGTGCTGCGTGGCGGCAGTTGGCGTCGATGCCGGGGGCCGGTGCGCTGGCCGGACTCCTTGAGCGGGCCGGTGATTCAGGCGCCCCGGCCGCGGAGCCGGTCGCGCGGCTGGCCGCGGAGGCCCGGGCCGAGCGAGGGCGTGCGACCACCGCGGTGGCGCGCCGGGCGGCCGTGCTGATCACGGCGCCGGTGGGCCTGTGCTTCCTGCCCGCGTTCGTGGCCATCGGAGTGCTGCCTGTGGTGATCGGGGTGGCCGGCGGGCTGTTGGGAGGTCGGTGAGAGGCCGCGGGGGAGGCCGGGCCGGTGCGTGGCCCGGCGCGAGTTCGGCGGACGTCGTGTGGACGTCGGTCGGTGACGAACTTCAGAGGAATTCCATGGGGGTTGAGATGTACGGAGTGATGCGGGCGCGTGCCCGGATGTGGGTGCGTCGGATGCGTGCGGCGAGGCGGGACGCGGGGATGGTCACGTCGGAGTACGCGATGGGGCTGATTGCGGCGGTCGGGTTCGCCGGACTGCTGCTGAAGGTGCTGACCAGCGGACAGGTGCAGGCCGCGCTTCAGGGGATCGTCGAGAAGGCGCTCCATGGGTAGGGCCGGCCGGCGTAGGCCACGGGCTGGTGAGCGGCAGGCCGGTACGCGAAGCGCCGGTGACCAGGGCTTCGTGACGGCAGAGGCGGCCGTTGTGCTGCCGGTGCTCGTGACCTTCACACTGGCGCTGGTCTGGGCGCTGATGGCCGCGTCCGCGCAGATCCAGTGTGTGGACGCGGCGAGGGCGGGCGCCAGGGCGATTGCCCGGCAAGACCCGCAGGGGGCGGCCGTGGAGTCGGCGAAGAGGGTCGCGCCGCGTGGCGCGAAGGTCGCCGTGAGCCGGGAGGGCGACCTGGTCCGGGTCGCGGTCGAGGCGGCGGCACCGGGGCCTGGCGTGCTGAACGTCCGCCTACAGGCCGACGCGGTTGCGTTGGCGGAGGAGACGGTGGGGACGGCCGACGTAGCCGGGACAGCGGAGGCGGTGGGTGATTCATGAGGCGGCGGAAGGCGTCCGGGGACCGGGGTTCCGCGACCGTGTGGGCCGTGATGGCGATGGCCGCGCTCGGGCTGGTCTTCGGGTGCGTACTGACCATGGGGCAGGCCGTCGTAGTGCGCCACCGGGCGGGTGGGGCCGCCGACCTGGCGGCTCTCGCGGCCGCCGATCACTGGATGGAGGGCAGGAAGGAGGCCTGCGCCCACGCGGCCCGGGTGGCGGCCGCACAGGACACACGGCTCGTGCGGTGCGCGGTGTACGGGGAAGTGTCCGACGTCACCGCGGCGGCCGACGCGGCGCCGCTGACCGCGCAGGTCAGGGCCAGGGCGGGCCCCGCAGGACCCGTGGCGCCCGGGGTCCCGACCGGCCCAGCTGGTCCGACGGATCCGGCCGGCCCCGCGGATCCTGGGTGATGGGCCTCGCAGGATCAGTCAGCCGGCGTCCTGACCTGGTTCCTGATCCTGCGATGTCGGCCGCCTCTCGGACGCAGCCTCCAGAGATGCCGACGCCGGTGTCGGGGCCCCCGCCGCTGGCGCGTCCCTGAGCAGGACCTTCAGCAGCCGTACCGCGCCGCGCTTGTGGAGAGGGTCGTTGCCGTTGCCGCACTTGGGCGACTGGATGCAGGACGGGCAGCCCGCCTCGCACTCGCAGGAGGAGATCGCTTCGAGGGTGGCCGTGAGCCACTCGCGGGCCGTGTGGAACGCGCGCTCTGCGAATCCCGCGCCGCCGGGATGGCCGTCGTACACGAAGACCGTGGGCAGCAGGGTGTCCGGGTGGAGGGGGATGGAGACACCGCCGATGTCCCAGCGGTCGCAGGTGGCGAACAGCGGCAGCATGCCGATGGAGGCATGTTCGGCGGCGTGCAGCGCGCCGCCGAGGATCTCCGGGTTCACGCGGGCCGCGTCGAGTTGGTCCTCCGTCACCGTCCACCACACGGCGCGGGTGCGGAGGGTGCGGGGAGGGAGGTCGAGCTTGGTCTCGCCCAGGACTTCACCGGTGATGAGGCGGCGGCGCAGGAAGGAGACGACCTGGTTGGTGACTTCGACGGAGCCGTAGCACAACCGGCCGTCGCCCCAAGGGACTTCGATGTCCCTCTCCAGTACGGAGATGGCAGTGGTGTCGCGGGCGGTCGTCGAGTAGGTCGGGTTGGCCTCCTCGACGAGGGCGACCGAGTCCTCCAGGTCCAGGTGCTTCACCAGATAGGTGCGGCCCTGGTGGAGGTGGACCGCGCCGTCGTGGACGGTCGTGTGCGCCGAGCCGGCGTCCACGGTGCCCAGGAGGCGTCCCGTACCGGCCTCGACGATCTGGACGGGGCTGCCGCCGTCGCCGCGGATGTCCGTCAGATCGGCGGCGCGTTCGCGGCGGGTCCAGTGCCAGGCCTTGGTGCGGCGGCGCAGCAGCTTCGCGTCCTCCAGCTGGGGGAGCAGCTCGGCGGTGGTCGGGCCGAACAGGGGCAAGTCGTCGTCGGTGAGCGGGAGTTCGGCGGCTGCCGCACACAGGTGGGGGGCGAGGACGTACGGGTTGTCGGGGTCCAGGACCGTGGACTCCACCGGCTGGTCGAAGAGGGCTTCGGGGTGGTGGACGAGATACGTGTCCAGGGGGTCGTCGCGGGCGACGAGGACGGCGAGCGCGCCCTGACCCGACCGTCCCGCGCGGCCCGCCTGCTGCCACAGCGACGCCCTGGTGCCCGGATAGCCGGCGATGACGACGGCGTCCAACCCCGAGACGTCGATGCCGAGTTCGAGGGCGGTGGTGGCGGCCAGGCCGAGGAGTTCGCCGGAGTGCAGGGCGCGTTCGAGGGCGCGGCGTTCCTCGGGCAGGTAGCCGCCGCGGTAGGCGGCGACGCGGCGGGCGAGGGAGCGGTCGATCTCGGCGAGACGTTCCTGGGCGATCACCGAGATCAGCTCGGCGCCGCGCCGGGAGCGTACGAAGGCGACGGAGTGGACGCCCTGCAGGGTCAGGTCCGTCAGCAGGTCCGCCGTCTCGGCGGTGGCGGTGCGGCGGACGGGGGCGCCCTTCTCGCCGTGGAGCTCGGTGAGAGGGGGTTCCCAGAGGGCGAAGACGAGCTCTCCGCGGGGCGAGGCGTCGTCGGCGATCTCGACGACCGGGAGACCCGTCAGGCGCTCAGCAGCGACGGCCGGGTCGGCGGCGGTGGCGGACGCCAGCAGGAACACGGGTTCCGAGCCGTAGCGGGCGCACAGGCGGCGCAGACGGCGCAGGACCTGGGCGACGTGGGACCCGAAGACGCCGCGGTAGGTGTGGCACTCGTCGATGACGACGTACTTGAGCGACTTGAGGAAGGAGGACCAGCGGGGGTGCGAGGGCAATATCCCGCGGTGCAGCATGTCGGGGTTGGTCAGGACGTAGTTGGCGTACTGCCGCACCCACTCGCGTTCCTCGACGGGGGTGTCGCCGTCGTAGACCGCGGGGCGGATCGCCGTGCCGAGCGGTTGTGAAAGTTCCTTCACCGATCTGCACTGGTCCGCGGCGAGCGCTTTCGTCGGCGCGAGGTAGAGCGCGGTCGCGCCACGCCCGTTCGGGGCCTCGGAGCCGTCGAGGAGCCGGGAGAGCACCGGGACGAGGTACGCCAGGGACTTTCCGGAGGCGGTTCCGGTGGACACGACGACCGACTCGCCGTCCATCGCGTGCTCGGCGGCGAGTGCCTGATGGGCCCAGGGATGCTCGATTCCGGCCGACTGGACGGCGGCGAGGACTTCAGATCGGATGCGGTCGGGCCATACGGCATGACGACCCGGTCGAGGGGGCAAGTGCTCCGTATGAGTGATGCGCGAAGCCCGGCTCGGACCCGAGGCGAGCCGGTCGAGAATCGCCCCTGGAGAGGGGCGGGAAGCGGTGTCCGCCGCGGGTTGTCCGGGGCGGTGATTCTTGGCCATCGGCACCGAGTGTGTCACTGGCGTGACGGACAATGCTCCTAAGGCGTCGTGCACGCCTGCCGGTAAGTGATTGAATGCCATCGCGGCTGGCGATCCGTCCCGGGGGCTCTGCCGAGGTGTCCCGAGGGACGACCGCTCGATAGCAAGGTGCTGGAGGATCCGTGGACCTGTCCCTGTCGACCCGTACCGTCGGCGATCGTACGGTCGTCGAGGTCGGTGGCGAAATCGATGTATATACCGCGCCCAAGCTGCGAGAGCAGCTGGTCGAGCTGGTGAACGACGGCAGCTTCCACCTTGTCGTCGACATGGAGGGAGTCGATTTCCTCGACTCCACCGGGCTCGGCGTACTGGTGGGCGGTCTGAAGCGAGTGCGGGCCCATGAGGGCTCGCTGCGACTGGTCTGCAACCAGGAGCGCATTCTCAAGATCTTCCGTATCACCGGCCTGACCAAGGTGTTCCCCATCCACACCTCGGTCGAGGAAGCCGTAGCGGCTACCGACTGATCGGTCACCGGCCCACAGGCCGGTGGCTGAGCGGAAGTGGGGGCCGGGCCGATGGCCCGGTCCCTTCAGAGCACGTCCGTACATCCGAGGGGGATGCATGGCCACCGTCGAACTCCGATTCAGCGCGCAGCCCGAGCACGTCAGAACCGCCCGTCTGGTGGCGGCCGCGGTGGCGCGCAGGGCCGGAGTGGACGAGGCCGTGCTCGACGAGGTCAGGCTCGCTGTCGGCGAGGCCTGCAGCCGCGCCGTCGGTCTTCACCGGAGCAGCGGTATCGCTGCACCCGTTCGGGTCCTTCTCACCGAGGAGGAGAAGCAGTTCTCCATCGAGGTCGGGGACGAGGCTCCGCGGAGCGTTCCCGGCGATCAATCGTCCGGCGCGCCCGGCGGGTCGGACGATCTGGCGGCGGAGGGCGAGGACGACATGGGCCTCGCCGTCATCAGTGGCCTCGTCGACGATGTGGAGGTCACCGCGGACGAGTCCGGTGGACTCATTCGGATGACTTGGCCGACCACGCCGACGACTCTTCCGTCCTGACGCGGTCCCCCCGGCGTCCACGCAACGCCCCCTGATCCACCCGTCCGTGGCTCCGCTCGGCGTTGCCCCCATGTGATCGTTTCTGCTTCCAGGCCCTGCCCTCACCCCGGTGAGCAGGGCCTATTTGCATTCCCTAGATCGTCGATCATAATTGGATCAAGCCTCAATGCTTTCAGGGCATTACTGCTTCTTGTGCGCCCATCGTGTTGGACGATCATTTGCCGGGTAGTAACGGATGGCAAATTCCGTTTCTCGCGCACTGTTTTGATCAGGCGCCGCTCCCTACAATCCGTCCACATCTTGAGCTCAGCCCAAGCGTCAAGGAGGACGAATGGCGGGGCTTTCTACCCCTCAAGCGTTTGACCACCCCTCAACCTTCGCAGCCGCGGTCCTGACCGACGACAACCGGCTCATCGTCATGGTGATCGGCATCGTCGCGCTCGCCGCCCTCGTGGTGGCCGCAGTGCTCGTACGCCAGGTGCTGGCGGCAGGCGAGGGCACCGACAGCATGAAGAAGATCGCGGCAGCGGTCCAGGAAGGCGCGAATGCCTATCTCGGGCGGCAGCTGCGGACCCTCGCGGTATTCGCCGTCGTGGTGTTCTTCCTGCTCATGCTGCTGCCCGCGGACGATTGGAATCAGCGAGCCGGGCGTTCGATCTTCTTCTTGATCGGCGCGGTGTTCTCGGCCACCACCGGATACATCGGAATGTGGCTGGCGGTGCGCAGCAATGTGCGCGTCGCAGCCGCGGCCAGGGAGGCCACACCGGCGGAAGGCGAGCCGGAAAAGGATCTCACCGCTGTCTCGCACAAGGCCATGAAGATCGCTTTTCGCACGGGTGGCGTAGTCGGCATGTTCACGGTGGGGCTGGGTCTGCTCGGCGCCTCCTGTGTCGTGCTGGTCTACGCGGCCGACGCGCCGAAGGTCCTCGAAGGATTTGGCCTCGGTGCGGCGCTCATCGCGATGTTCATGCGTGTCGGAGGCGGCATCTTCACCAAGGCCGCCGACGTCGGCGCCGACCTGGTCGGCAAGGTCGAAAAGGGCATTCCGGAGGATGATCCGCGTAATGCCGCGACCATCGCCGACAACGTGGGCGACAATGTCGGCGACTGTGCCGGTATGGCCGCCGACCTCTTCGAGTCGTACGCCGTCACGCTGGTCGCCGCGCTGATCCTCGGCAAGGCGGCCTTCGGCGACTCCGGGCTCGCCTTCCCGCTGATCGTTCCCGCGATCGGCGTAGTGACGGCGATGATCGGCATCTTCGCCGTGGCGCCGCGCCGGTCCGACCGCAGCGGCATGAGTGCCATCAACCGCGGATTCTTCATCTCCGCGGTCATCTCGCTCGCCCTTGTGGCCGTAGCCGTCTACACCTATTTGCCGGGGACGTATGCCGAGCTCAACGGCATCACCGACGCGGCGATCAAGGTGAAGGACGGCGATCCGCGGATCCTGGCCCTCATCGCCGTGGCGATCGGCATCGTGCTCGCCGCGCTGATCCAGCAGCTCACGGGCTACTTCACCGAGACCAGCCGGCGCCCGGTGCGCGACATCGGCAAGTCGTCGCTCACCGGACCCGCCACCGTCGTGCTCGCCGGAATCTCCGTCGGCCTCGAATCGGCCGTCTACACCGGCCTGTTGATCGGTCTCGGCGTGTACGGGGCGTTCCTGCTCGGCGGCACGTCGATCATGCTGGCGCTGTTCGCCGTCGCCCTCGCGGGCACGGGCCTGCTGACCACGGTCGGCGTCATCGTCGCCATGGACACCTTCGGACCCGTCTCCGACAACGCGCAGGGCATCGCCGAGATGTCCGGCGACGTGACGGGATCGGGCGCGCAGGTCCTCACCGACCTGGACGCCGTGGGCAACACGACCAAGGCCATCACCAAGGGAATCGCCATCGCCACGGCCGTACTCGCGGCCGCGGCGCTCTTCGGGTCCTACCGTGACGCGATCGTCTCCGCCGCCCAGGACGTCGGCGAGAAGGTCGGCGACGGCGGCCCGATGAACCTCGTGATGGACATCTCGCAGCCCAACAATCTGGTGGGTCTGATCGCCGGCGCCGCAGTCGTCTTCCTCTTCTCCGGGCTCGCGATCAACGCGGTGTCGAGGTCTGCGGGTGCTGTGGTCTACGAGGTGCGGCGGCAGTTCCGCGAACACCCCGGGATCATGGACTACACGGAGACGCCGGAGTACGGGCGCGTCGTCGACATCTGTACGAAGGACGCACTGCGGGAGTTGGCCACGCCGGGTCTGCTCGCCGTTCTCGCGCCCATCTCGATCGGCTTCACGCTCGGCGTCGGTGCCCTCGGTTCGTTCCTTGCCGGCGCGATCGGCACCGGCACGTTGATGGCGGTCTTCCTCGCCAACTCCGGTGGCGCGTGGGACAACGCGAAGAAGCTCGTCGAGGACGGGCACTTCGGCGGCAAGGGCAGCGAGGCCCACGCCGCGACCGTCATCGGCGACACGGTCGGCGACCCGTTCAAGGACACGGCCGGGCCCGCGATCAACCCGCTGCTGAAGGTGATGAACCTGGTGGCGCTCCTCATCGCGCCCGCGGTCGTCAAGTTCAGCTACGGGGCGGACGCGAGCCTGGGCGTACGGATCGTCGTCGCCGTGCTGTCGATCGGCGTGATCGTCGGTTCCGTTTACGTCTCCAAGAGGCGCGGCATCGCGGTCGGCGACGACGACAACTCCGACCACGTACCGAAGCAGCCGGCGGACCCGGCGGTGGTTTCCTGACCCCGGGTTTCACCTGGTCAGGTACGGCCGCGAGCTCAACGGGCGGGCGGGCAGCGCGTATTGACGCGCTGCCCGCCCGCCCGTGTCAGGTGACGGCCCTTCAGTGAGGCTTATCTCTCTTGGTGCAAATGGCTACAAAAAGTCGATGAAGCACCCATAGCGGACGTTCGGCATGCGATTGTCGCCCACTTGGCGTGTATGTTCCGGGGCCGAGAGCCATGGAAGGGACCAATCCGGTGAACAAGAAGCTTGCAGCCGCACTGTCCAGCGGTGCGGTACTGGTGCTTGCGCTGTCGGGATGCAGCAGCGACGACGGCAACGAGAAGCTGGACTCCTGGGCCAAGACGGTCTGTGACGCGGTCCAGCCGCAGGCCAAGAAGATCGAGAACGCCAACGCCGCGATCCAGAAGGAGACGTCGGACAACAGCAAGCCCGCGGACGTCCAGAGCACCGACTCGCAGGCCTTCCAGGACATGTCCGACGCCTACAAGGCGATCGGTTCGGCCGTGGACAACGCGGGCGCCCCGCCGGTCGACGGCGGCGACAAGAAGCAGAAGGACGCGGTCAAGGAGCTCAACGGGATCTCGGCCTCGTACGCGGATCTGAAGAAGCAGGTCGACAAGCTCGACACCAAGGACCAGGCGAAGTTCGCCGACGGCCTCAAGGGCATCGCGGGCGAGCTCGACAAGCTGAGCCAGAGCGGGAGCGACGCGCTCAAGAAGCTGGAGGAGGGCGACGTCGGCGAGGCGATGGCGAAGCAGGACAGCTGCAAGAGCGCGTCCGCTTCCCCGGCTCCCTCCAAGAGCTGACGGCAGGTGAGCTGATTCCGGATGCCGGCCCAGGTGGGCCGGCATCGGGAGCTCGCTCCGGAAGCTCGCTCCGGAAGCCTGCTCCACGCGGGCTGCCTCGGTGCGCTGACGTTTTCCCTCGTGTCCCCGGTGCCGTCTTCACGCGGTGCCGGGGACACGTCGTATGTGGGTGGCCATCGGGGGTCCGGGGTGACAATGGGGGCGTGAGTAGCTCCAGTCTGTCCAAGTTGCCGTCCATTGACCGTGACGATGTCGCCGCCCGGCTGCGTGAGTCCCTGCTGGGGGCCGAGTTCACCGCCGACGGCCTGCTCGAGCTGCTCGGGGCGCCGGCCTACGCGGCGCTCGCGCGGAGCGAGACCGTCCCCGCCCTGCGGGCGACCCGCGGGGACAGCCCGTTGGAGACGCTCGTACGGCTGTTCCTGTTGCAGCAGCCCGCGGAGTACGCGCGCGTGGCGGCCGTTCTGCCCGTCGAGGAGTGCCTGGAGAGCGGGTGGCTGACGCCCGCCGGCGATGACGAGGTCGTCGCGGCCGTCGACGTACGGCCGTACGGGGGGCCCGACGGCGAGGACTGGTTCATCGTGTCCGACCTCGGGTGCGCCGTCGGCGGCGCCGGAGGCATCGGCAGCCGCGCCGAGGGCGTCGTCCTGGGCGTCGGCGGCGCGTCCACGACGCTGTCCGGAATCACCGTGCGTACGCCCGTGGAGAGCGCCCTCGACCTCGGTACGGGCTCCGGGATCCAGGCCCTGCACGCCACCCGGCACGCCACGCGTGTCGTCGCCACCGACCTCAACCCGCGCGCCCTCCACACGACGGCGCTGACCCTCGCCCTCTCCGGCGCAGGCCCCGCGGACCTGCACGAGGGCTCGCTGTTCGAGCCCGTGGGCGACGAGACGTACGACCTGATCGTGTCGAATCCGCCCTTCGTCATCTCGCCGGGTGCGCGGCTGACGTATCGGGACGGCGGGATGGCCGGGGACGATCTGTGCCGCACGCTCGTTCAGGAGGCGGGGGCACGACTGAACGAGGGCGGGTACGCGCAGTTTCTCGCCAACTGGCAGCACGTCGACGGGGAGGAGTGGACCGACCGGCTCCGGTCCTGGGTGCCGCGCGGGTGCGACGCATGGGTCGTGCAGCGCGAGGTGCAGGACATCACGCAGTACGCCGAGTTGTGGCTGCGGGACGCCGGGGATCACCTCACGGATCCGGCGGAGTACGCGGCGCTGTACGACGCGTGGCTCGACGAGTTCGAGGCACGCAAGGTGCGTGGCGTCGGATTCGGCTGGATCACGCTGCGCAAGGCGCCGGAGGACGCCGAGCCGTCCGTCACGCTGGAGGAGTGGCCGCACTCCGTCGAACAACCCCTCGGGGACACGGTGCGGGCGCACTTCGAGCGCCTCGACTATCTGCGCACGCACGACGACGCCGCCCTGCTCGGCGCCCACTTCAAGCTCGCGGGTGAGGTCGTGCAGGAGCAGGTCGGGCTGCCAGGGGCCGAGGACCCGGAGCATGTGGTGCTGCGCCAGCACCGCGGGATGCGCCGGGCCACGAAGGTGGACACGATCGGCGCCGGGTTCGCGGGCGTCTGTGACGGCACGCTCAGCGCCGGCCGGATCCTCGACGCCATCGCGCAACTGGTCGGGGAGGACCCGGTCTTGCTGCGGGACCGCACGCCCGCGCAGATCAGGATGCTCGTCGAGCAGGGGTTCCTGGAGCCGGCTCAGGTCTGACGCGCGGGGCTGAGGCGATTCCGCTTTTCTTTCCGAAGATCTCGGGAGATCTCGGAAGATCTTCAGGCAGGACTCTGAAGATCTTCCGAGAGACCTCAAAAGATCTCCGGTGGCGCCCCGCGACATCGTTGCCAAAGGCATGCGTGGCGGTCGTTCACCCGGGGTTCGTCCTGTCGTCTCCCGCGCGTGTCAGCCTCACCGGCCTGGGGACCCAGCACCGGGAGGAAAAGCCATGGAGAGCGGACCAGCGATCTTCGCCGGGACCGTGTTCACGCTGTTCGGGGCAGGACTGCTGCTGTGGACCGGGGTGCGTGTCATGCACCGCGCACCCGTCGCCGACGGTGTGAACCCCGTCGCATCGGCGACGCTCGCCACCCTGGCCTCGGTGGCCTCCCTGGTACTCGGGGTGTGGTGCTTCGGCCGGTTCTGAGCGGCGTCCCGCAGGGGGTGTCCAGGGCGAGGGCCCGGTGGACGTCCCGGACACCCTGTGGGCACTCCGGGCGGCAGGATCGTCGGTAGTCGGGTTACCGTTCGAGTGGCCGTTGCGGGCTTTTCCCGTTTGACACGGGGGCGGGAGGTACCGTCACACTCCGCAGCGACACCGCACGTACCGCAGTGCCGACCCCCACGTCCCGAGGGCGCGGGGGATCCCCAGTGCCGACCGGAGAGAAGAGCGAAGTTGTCCCCGACCAGCGAGACCGCACACGGCGGCCGCCGACTCGTCATCGTCGAGTCGCCTGCCAAGGCGAAGACGATCAAGGGCTACCTCGGCCCTGGATACGTCGTCGAAGCGAGCGTCGGGCACATCCGCGACCTCCCGAGCGGCGCCGCCGAGGTGCCCGAGAAGTACACCGGCGAGGTGCGCCGGCTCGGTGTGGACGTCGAACACGACTTCCAGCCGATCTATGTGGTCAACGCTGACAAAAAGGCTCAGGTCAAGAAGCTCAAGGACCTGCTGAAGGACTCCGACGAACTCTTCCTCGCCACCGATGAGGACCGCGAGGGCGAAGCCATCGCGTGGCACCTCCTCGAGGTCCTGAAGCCCAAGGTCCCCGTCCACCGGATGGTCTTCCACGAGATCACCAAGGACGCGATCCGCAGCGCCGTCGCCAACCCGCGCGAGCTCAACCAGCGCATGGTCGACGCCCAGGAGACCCGCCGCATCCTCGACCGCCTCTACGGCTACGAGGTCTCGCCGGTCCTGTGGAAGAAGGTCATGCCGAAGCTGTCGGCGGGCCGTGTCCAGTCGGTGGCCACCCGCCTCGTCGTCGAGCGGGAGCGCGAGCGCATCGCCTTCCGCTCCGCCGAGTACTGGGACCTGACCGGCACCTTCGCGACCGGCCGCTCCGGCGACGCCAGCGATCCGTCGAACCTCGTGGCCCGCCTGAGCGCGGTCGACGGCAAGCGCATCGCGCAGGGCCGCGACTTCGACTCGGTCGGCCGGCTGAAGTCGGCGAACGTGCTGGCCCTGGACGAGACGAACGCCCGCGCGCTCGCCGCCGCCCTGGAGAGCACGAGCTTCGCCGTACGGTCCGTCGAGTCGAAGCCGTACCGTCGCTCGCCTTATGCCCCGTTCCGTACGACGACGCTCCAGCAGGAGGCGAGCCGCAAGCTCGGCTTCGGTGCGAAGGCCACGATGCAGGTGGCCCAGAAGCTGTACGAGAACGGCTTCATCACCTATATGCGTACGGACTCCACGACCCTGTCCGACACGGCGGTCTCGGCCGCCCGTGCGCAGGTCACGCAGCTGTACGGCGCCGACTACCTGCCGGACAAGCCGCGCACGTACGCCGGCAAGGTCAAGAACGCGCAGGAGGCGCACGAGGCGATCCGTCCGTCGGGTGATCGTTTCCGCACGCCCGCCGAGACCGGCCTGACCGGCGACCAGTTCCGGCTCTACGAGCTGATCTGGAAGCGGACCGTCGCCTCCCAGATGAAGGACGCGGTCGGTAACTCCGTCACGGTCAAGATCGGCGGCACCTCCGCCGACGGCCGTAACGCCGAGTTCTCCGCCTCCGGCAAGACGATCACCTTCCACGGCTTCCTCAAGGCCTATGTCGAGGGCGCGGACGACCCGAACGCCGAGCTCGACGACCGTGAGCGCCGGCTGCCGCAGGTCTCCGAGGGCGACGCGCTGTCCGCCGAGGAGATCACCGTCGACGGCCACGCCACCAAGCCGCCGGCCCGCTACACCGAGGCCAGCCTGGTCAAGGAGCTCGAAGAGCGCGAGATCGGCCGCCCGTCGACGTACGCGTCGATCATCGGGACCATTCTCGACCGCGGCTATGTGTTCAAGAAGGGGACGGCTCTTGTGCCCTCCTTCCTGTCCTTCGCCGTGGTCAACCTCCTGGAGAAGCACTTCGGGCGGCTCGTCGACTACGACTTCACCGCCCGGATGGAGGACGACCTCGACCGCATCGCCCGCGGTGAGGCCCAGGCCGTGCCGTGGCTGCGGCGCTTCTACTTCGGCGAGGGCGAGGGCTCCGGAGGCGCCGCCGAAGCGGGCAACGGCGACGGCGACCACCTCGGCGGCCTCAAGGAGCTCGTCACCGACCTGGGCGCGATCGACGCCCGCGAGGTGTCGTCCTTCCCCGTCGGCGAAGGCATCGTCCTGCGCGTCGGCCGCTACGGCCCCTACGTCGAGCGCGGTGAGCGCGACTCCGAGAATCACCAGCGCGCGGACGTGCCGGAGGACCTCGCTCCGGACGAGCTCACCGTCGAGTACGCGGAGGAGCTCCTCGCCAAGCCGAGCGGCGACTTCGAGCTCGGCGCCGACCCCGTCTCCGGGAACCAGATCATCGCGAAGGACGGTCGCTACGGGCCGTACGTCACCGAGGTGCTCCCCGAGGGCACCCCGAAGACCGGCAAGAACGCGGTCAAGCCGCGTACGGCGTCGCTCTTCAAGTCGATGTCCATCGACACGGTCACCCTGGACGACGCCCTCAAGCTGATGTCCCTGCCGCGCGTGGTCGGTGCCGACGCCGAGGGCGTCGAGATCACCGCGCAGAACGGGCGGTACGGGCCGTACCTGAAGAAGGGCACCGACTCGCGCTCCCTGGAGACCGAGGAGCAGCTCTTCGCCATCACGCTGGAAGAGGCCCTCGCGATCTACGCGCAGCCCAAGCAGCGCGGGCGCGCGGCCGCCAAGCCGCCGCTGAAGGAGCTCGGCGAGGACCCGGTCAGCGGGAAGCCCGTCGTCGTCAAGGACGGCCGCTTCGGCGCGTACGTCACGGACGGCGAGACGAACGCGACGCTCAGGTCGTCCGACTCCGTCGAGGAGATCACGCCCGAGCGCGGCTACGAACTGCTCGCCGAGAAGCGGGCGAAGGGCCCCGCCAAGAAGACGGCCAAGAAGGCCGCGAAGAAGGCTCCGGCGAAGAAGGCGCCCGCCAAGAAGACGGCTGCCAAGAAGACCGCCGCTTCGAAGACGACGGCTGCCAAGAAGACGACCGCCGCGAAGAAGACGACGGCCAAGAAGGCGACGGCTGCGAAGTCGACCTCTACGGAGGAGTAGTCATCCTCCGGTGGTCCTCTACTGAGGTCCTTCTACGGAGGAGTGGGCACACGGCAGTGTGCACGCGCGCGTGAATGGCGTACGGCCGCCGGGGCGAGTGCCCCGGCGGCCGTATGTTCGGGTGGACCCTCGGGGAGTCAGTGGGTCCGGATAGGCTGGACGAATGACGCGAGCCGAGCAGCCAACGGCCCAGAATCCGGCCCCCGACGACGCCCTGGTCGCAGATTCCCGGGAGCGCGCCGTCCGCGCCCTGCTGCGGGTGCCGCAGCTGAAACGACTGTGGAGCGCCCAGCTCGTGGGCGGCATCGGTGACGCACTCGGGCTTCTCGTGCTCGTGGTGCTGGCCCTTCAGACAGCAGTCTCCGAGGGCTCGTTCGGGGGCGGGTACCGGGGAGTGGCCTTCGCCGTCGCCGCCGTGTTCGGCGCGCGCGTCCTGTCGACGCTGCTCTTCGGAGCCGTACTCCTCGGCCCGCTCACCTCGCTGACCTCCACGGACGGTCCCCTGGACCGGCGCTGGACCATGGTCGGCGCGGACGGCGTGCGGGCCGCGCTCCTCATCGTCGCGCCCCTGTGGATCGACTGGACCCCGGACAACTCCCTGGCGGTCCTGCTCGTCACCGCCTTCGTCGTCGGCGTCGCCGAGCGCTTCTGGACCGTGTCGCGCGAGAGCGCGGCGCCCGCGCTGCTGCCCGCGCCGCCCCTCGAAGGCGCGGCCGTACGCCCGCTGCCCGACCACATGGACGCGCTGCGGCGCCTCTCCCTGCGCACCGGATTCGTGGCGCTGCCCGTCGCGGCCGCCGCGCTCGTCGCCGTCACCCTCGTAGGGAACCTGATCGGGGCCGGGGTCGACTGGTTCGGCCTGCACCAGGCCGCACTCGCCTCCTACGTGGCGGCCGGTCTGTTCGCCGCCTCGCTGTCCGTCGTCTTCTTCCTCGAACTGCCCGACACACAGACCCCGCGCGCGCGGTCGCCGCTCGAGGGCCTGCGCCGCCCCAAGACCGGCAGCGGCGTCGACAAGGGACGCACGGGCGCCGTCCCGCTCCTCGTTCTCGCCTGCGCCGCCGTCGCCGCCGCGATCTCGGCGGCCGTCGCCGTCTCCGTACTGCACGCCAAGGACCTGTCCGGTGGCCCGGTGACCTTCGGGCTGCTCGTGCTCGGGCTCACCGGCGGCACTGTCATCGGCATCCGCTCGGCGCCCTCCGTGCTGCCGTCGCTGTCGCGCCGCAGGCTCCTCGCGCTCGCGATCGCCCTGACCGGCATCGCCCTGCTCGCCGCGGGCCTGGTCCCCGACGTCACGAGCGTGCTGCTGATCGTCACCCTCGCCGGCGTCACCGCGGGCATCGCTGCCAACACAGGGCACACGCTCCTCGACCAGGAGTCCGAGGACTACCGGCGCGCCCGCACGACCGAGCACCTCCAGGCGGTCGTACGGGTGTCCATCGCGGTCGCCGCCGTCGCGGCGCCCCTGCTCGCGGCCGCGATCGGCCCGCACCGGCTGGTCAACGGCAAGTTCGTGTTCGCGCACGGCGGCGCCGCCTTCACGCTGATGCTCGTCGGTGCCCTGCTGCTGCCCGTGGCCGCCCTCGTACTCGCCAAGGCCGACGACCGCAGCGGAGTGCCCCTGCGGCACGACCTGCGCGACGCGCTGCTCGGTGGGAACGACCCGGCGCAGGCCCCCGCAACCACCGGCTTCTTCATCGCCCTGGAGGGCGGCGACGGCGCCGGGAAGTCGACCCAGGCCGAGGCGATCGCCGAGTGGATCCGCGGCAAGGGTCACGAAGTCGTCGTCACGCGCGAGCCCGGCGCGACCCCGGTCGGTAAGCGGCTGCGCTCGATCCTCCTCGACGTGTCGTCGGCAGGCCTCTCGCACCGCGCCGAGGCCCTCCTGTACGCCGCCGACCGCGCGGAGCACGTGGACACCGTCGTACGGCCCGCTCTCGAACGCGGCGCCGTCGTCATCTCGGACCGCTACATCGACTCGTCCGTCGCCTACCAGGGCGCCGGCCGCGACCTGTCGCCGACCGAGGTCGCCCGCATCAACCGCTGGGCGACCGGCGGACTCGTACCGCATCTGACCGTCCTGCTCGACGTCGACCCTCAGGCGGCCCGCGAGCGGTTCACCGAGGCGCCCGACCGGCTCGAATCGGAGCCGGCCGAGTTCCACGCGCGCGTGCGCTCCGGTTTCCTCACGCTCGCCGCCGCCGACCCCGGCCGCTACCTCGTCGTCGACGCGGCCCAGGAGCCGGAAGCCGTCACGACCGTGGTCCGGCACCGGCTCGACATGGTGCTGCCGCTCTCCGACGCCGAGGTGAAGGCCCAGGAAGAGGCCCGTAAGGCCGCCGTGGAGGAGGCCCGCAGGAAGGCCGAGGCCGAGGCCGCCCGCAAGGCCGAGGAGGAGCGCGTCGAGCGCGAGCGGCTGGAACAGCTCGCCAAGCTGCGCGCCGAGGAGGAGGAGCGCAAGCAGCGCGAGCTGGAGGAGGCGCAGCGGCGCGAGGCCGAGCGCCAGGCCGAAGAGGCCCGGCAGCGCGCCGAGGAGTCGCGGCGCCGGGCCGAGGAGGAGCGCGCCAGGCTCCTCGCCGAGGAACAGACCCGGGCCGCCGAGGAGGAGCGCCGCCGCCGTCAGGCGGAGGAAGAGGCGCGCCTGCGCGCGGAGGCCGAGGAACGGCGCCTGGAGAAGCAGCGCAAGGCGGAGGAGGCGCTGCTGCGGGCGGAGGAGGCACGGCGGCTCGCGGCGGCATCTGCGGCAGCTGCTTCTGCGGCGGCCGAGTCCGCCTCTGCCTCGTCCGCCGCTGGGGCGGGGGCTGGGTCCGCGCGTGCTGCCGGGCGTCCGGTGGCCGACAACGAGACCACCGTTCCCACGCCTGTGGTGAAGCCCACGGGTGGGGCGGCCGATGAGACGGCCGTGCTGCCGCCGGTCGGGGATGCCGCTATGGGTCCCGGGACTGGTGGGTCTGGTCCTGACGCCGGTGCTGCCGCCAGGGCTGGGCGTGGGGCTTGGCATGGTGGGGACAACGACGAGACGACTCAGCTGCCGGTGCCGCCGCGTCCCGCGCAGCAGCAGGGCGGGGCGGCCGACGAGACGGCGGTGCTGCCGCCGGTGCGTGATGACTCCGTGGGTGGCGGTGCCGGTGTTGCCGGCGGTGAGCCGGCGGATCGGGTTCCTTCGGGGTACTTCCGTGATGAGCGCCAGGCGTCGGCTCCGTCAGCGGGTGCCGGTGCTGGGTCGAACGACCGTACGCGTGAACTGCCCCAGGTCGACGAGGAGGGCCGACCGCGACAGCGGCCGAGGCCCGACTGGGCGGAGGAGACCCCGCTGGATGACCTGCCGTCGCTGGCGGACGAGTTGCTCGGCGGGCACGACGACGCCGGTGAGGGCGACGAAGGCGCGGGCGGCAGGCGCCGGGGCCGGCGCTGAGCCGACCGCGGGGAAGCTGTTGCCGTCCGGCGACCGATGGCTGGATCGACCAGTGGCTCGGTCGCCGGACGGCGTTGTCAGTGGCGTCCCGCACAATGAATCCGGTAGAGCGAAGTGCCGGAGTTCGACGGTGAGGCGGTAGTCCATGCCCGTATGGGACGACCTGGTGGGTCAGGAGCGCGTGGCCGCGCAGCTCGACGCCGCCGCGCGGGACGCCGACGCGCTCGTCACGGCCAACGCGACGAACGCTCCGCCGCCCGAGGCCTCCAGGATGACGCACGCCTGGCTCTTCACCGGTCCGCCCGGCGCGGGGCGGGCGACCGCGGCGCGCGCGTTCGCCGCCGCGCTCCAGTGCGTCAGCCCGGACCGGGCGCTGGGCGGAGCCCCCGGCTGCGGATTCTGCGACGGCTGTCACACCAGCCTCGTGGGCACGCATGCCGATGTGGAGATCGTCCGTACGGACCTGCTCTCCATCGGCGTGAAGGAGACCCGCGAGCTTGTCCGCAGAGCACAGCTGTCGCCCGCGGTGGGCCGGTGGCAGGTCATCGTCCTGGAGGACGCGGACCGCCTCACGGAGGGCGCGGGGAACGTACTTCTGAAGGCCGTCGAGGAGCCCGCCCCGCGGACCGTCTGGCTGCTTTGCGCGCCCTCCCTGGAAGACGTGCTGCCCACGATCCGCTCCCGCTGCCGCCATCTGACACTGCGTACGCCCGCGGTCGAGGCGGTGGCCGACATGCTCGTACGACGCGACGGCATCGAGCCGGACGTCGCCGCCGAGGCGGCCCGCGCCACGCAGGGCCACATCGACCGCGCGCGGCGCCTCGCCACGGACCCGCGCGCGCGGGCGCGCAGAGCGGCGGTGCTGAGGCTGCCCCTGCGTGTCGACGACATCGGCGGGTGCCTCAAGGCCGCGCAGGAGCTGATCGACACCGCGGCGGAGGACACCAAGCAGCTCGCCGAGGAGGTCGACACCAAGGAGACCGAGGAGCTGAAGGCGGCGCTCGGCGGGCAGAGCGGCGGCCGGATGCCGCGCGGCACGGCCGGCGCCATGAAGGAGCTGGAAGACCGCCAGAAGCGCCGCAGAACGCGTACGCAGCGCGACAGCCTCGACCTGGCCCTCACTGACCTCACGGGCTTCTACCGCGATGTTCTCGCCCTGCAGCTCGGCTCCCGCGTGGCGCTCGCGAACACTGAGGCGCAGGACACCCTGGAGCGCCTCGCCCGCGCGGCCTCGCCCGAGGCCACGCTCCGCCGCATCGAGGCGATCGCCGCATGCCGTGACGCGCTCGACCGCAACGTGGCGCCGCTGCTCGCGGTGGAGGCGATGACGATGGCGCTGCGGGCGGGCTGACAGACCCTCTATTAATTCGATTAACTCGTACGGGGCGCGGTGGCCACACACCGCGACTGGCCGAACGCGGACAGTTAGGCTCGGCTGATGTACTTCAGGCGTCACCATTCCCCTGTCCGAGGCCTCCGGGCCTGTGGAACCCTGCTCGTCGCCGCCGGACTCCTCATGTCCGCCTGCTCACCAGGGAGTTCGGGAAGCACACGGACGGCGGACATCTCGCTGGCCGCGCTGCCCAGGGCGACCCCCGCCAACCTGTCGGCCTACTACGGGCAGTCGCTGACCTGGCGCGAGTGCGGCGTCCCCGGTTTCGAATGCACCACGATGAAGGCGCCGCTGGACTACGAGAAGCCGGAGGCCGGTGACGTCAAGCTGGCGGTGGCCCGCAAGAAGGCCACCGGCCCGGGCAAGCGCCTCGGCTCGCTCCTGGTCAACCCCGGCGGGCCCGGCGGCTCGGCGATCGGCTACCTCCAGTCGTACGCCGCCCTCGGCTACCCGGCGGCGGTCCGCGCCCGCTACGACATGGTCGCGGTCGACCCGCGCGGCGTCGCCCGCAGCGAACCGGTCAAGTGCCTCGACGGCAAGCAGATGGACGCCTACACGCAGACCGACGTCACGCCCGACGACCAGGCGGAGACGAACGAACTGTCGGCGGCCTTCACGAAGTACGCGGCCGGCTGCGAGACGAAGTCCGGGGAGGTGCTGCCACACGTCTCCACGGTCGAGGCGGCCCGCGACATGGACATCCTGCGCGCGGCACTCGGCGACGACAAACTGAATTACGTCGGGGCCTCGTACGGCACATTCCTCGGGGCGACCTACGCGGGGCTCTATCCGGAGCGGGTCGGCCGCCTCGTCCTGGACGGCGCGATGGACCCGGCCCTGTCCGCGCAGGACATGAACCGCGACCAGACGGCCGGCTTCGAAACGGCGTTCCAGTCGTTCGCGAAGGACTGCGTACGGCGCTCCGACTGCCCCCTGGGTACTGGGAGTGTCGCCGACGCGGGCAAGCGCCTCAAGGCCTTCTTCGCCGACCTGGACCGCAACCCCATCCCCACCGGCGACCCCTCGGGCCGCAAGCTCGGCGAGGCCCTCGCCACGACCGGCGTGATCGCGGCGATGTACGACGAGGGGCAGTGGACGCAGCTGCGCTCCGCGCTCAGCTCGGCGATCAAGAACAAGGACGGGGCGGGCCTGCTCGCCCTCTCCGACAGCTACTACGAGCGCGACAGCGACGGCACGTACGCGAACCTGATGGCGGCCAACGCGGCCGTGAACTGCCTCGACCTGCCGCCGTCCTTCAAGAGCCCCGACGACGTGAAGTCCGCCCTGCCGTCCTTCGAGAAGGCGTCCCCGGTCTTCGGCGACGGTCTCGCATGGGCGGCACTGAACTGCACGTACTGGCCGGTGAAGGCGACCGGCGAGGCTCACCGCATCGAGGCGAAGGGCGCCGCCCCGATCGTCGTAGTCGGCACGACCCGCGACCCGGCCACCCCGTACCGCTGGGCACAGTCCCTCGCCGGCCAGCTCGACTCCGGCACGCTCCTCACCTACGAGGGCGACGGCCACACGGCGTACGGCCGCGGCAGCGACTGCATCGACTCCGCGATCAACGCGTACCTCGTGGACGGCACCCCACCCAAGGACGGAAAGCGCTGCTCATAAGGGGTGCGAGGGCACTTTCCGACGCCCCGGGACACCCGTCCCGGGGCCTCGACAGGGGGTGTGCAGAGCACCCCCGAAAACTGTGTAGACTTGGCGACGTTGCTGACCGCACCATGGTGCAGACGGCGCGCCGCCTTAGCTCAGATGGCCAGAGCAACGCACTCGTAATGCGTAGGTCTCGGGTTCGAATCCCGAAGGCGGCTCTGTAGAAGCCCCAGAACTCACTCGCCGTGATCTGGGGCTTTTGCTTGTTCTGGGGAACGTGCTCGGGTTCTTGTCCTGCTGATGGCGAATCCGGTGCCGGCCGGTGCGTCTTGTCCGGGGTCAGCGGCCGTTGAACAGGGTCCACATCAGCTCGGGCGGCAGTGACGGATTGGTGGCTGCGGCCGCCGCGACGTGTGGGTCGTCGTCTGCAAGGAGTTCGGCGATGACCGCCGGAGGCAGAGCCGGGTGGGCGGCGGCCAGGGGTCTCGCCCGGACGTCCGACAGGCAGGCCAACAGCGCCGGGGCGGTGGCGTTGCGGTGGCGGGCTATCTCGCGGAGCAGCTTCGGCGCGGGTGAGCGGTGCTCGACCTGGTGTGTCAGATCGGCCAGGAGTGATGGTGTCGCGCCGGGGTTGGTCGCCACCCTGGCGATGACCCGGGCCCCGTGCCGGTCCACCATGGCGCGCAGCTGCGCTTCGGAGAGGCCCGGATGAGGGGCGACGGCCTTGAGGACTTTCGCGTCGGGATCAGCGGCCAGGGCATCCCGGATCCCGTCCGGCAGATCGCGTCGCGCGGCGAGCAGCATGCGTACGGCCGGATACGGCGACGCGGCCAGTTCCTCGACCTCCGCGAGCGAGGCGGCGGCGATACGGGGCAGCAGTACGGATCCCGTCTTCGTGGTGCCTGCCAGGGAGATGAGGATGTCCAGCGGCACGCCCGCGTTGTGCGCGAGTCTGCGTTGAACGTCGTGGCCGGGGTCGGTGGCCAGTTCGCGCATCAGGGGTTCGCCGATCGATGGATTCGCGGCGAGGTCGGCCCGGACGCCGGGGACGGGATCTTGGGCGAGCCGGGCGTACGTTTCCGGGGGCAGCCCGGGGCGGGAGGCGAGCGTCCAGCGGAGCACGGCTGACGGGTGGTTCGCGAAGGCTGCGGCGGCTTCGGCGGGCGTGGCCGGGTTCTGGAGGGCAAGACACTGCATCGCGTGCACGGTGGATGCGTGGGTGACGCCGTCGCACGAGGCGTCTGGCGGCAGCGTGCAGTCCGGGATCGGGCACTGCGGATCGTGCACGAAGGACGTCGTTTTGCTGTCGCAGACGACGCACGCCTGCGCGGGAGGGAGCACACCTTCCGTGATGAGTGCGGCCAGTACAGCGGGGGGTGTCCGTTCGTTCGCAGCGACGGCGCGGCGCACGTCGGCGTGCGGATGCCGTGCAAGTAGGATGGCCATGGCGGGTGTTGTGCATGACGCGAGTTCAGCGACGACGCGTATGTCGGGGTCGCCGGCGAGAGCTTCCGTCACGTCCGACGGCAGATCGGGGCATGCCGCCAGCTTCTCCCGGTGCATGACGACGGGATCGGTTGCGAAGGTTCGGACCCATGTCTCGCGACCGGCACCTTCGTCCAGCAGAGCGAGCGCGGCGAGCGGCCGGGCCGCAGGGTCGATGTCGTCAGCGGCCAGAAGGCCCGCGTATGCCAGCCGCACCGCGGCGTACTCGTCGAGGGAGTCCAGGGCCGCGGCCTGCGCGTGGGTGAGGTCGCGGCGGTCGGCGAGCTCATTGACGAGGTCGCTGAGCGAGTCGCCGGCGGGGCTGCTGACGAGGGCCCCGGGGGTGCCGCCGGCGGGGGTGTTGCGGGCGGCGGCGGTCAGCTGGTCGATCAACTGATCGATGAGGTCGTTGGGCAGGGCGGTATTGGCGGCGAGCCCGCACAGGACGAGGTCGGGGGTCACAGGGGCATCTTCCCTGGCCTTTGCGGTGTGTCGCTCACGTGGGGCGGGCTGTGGAGATGAGGCCCGCCGTGTTGGTGGGCCTCTTTGCTGGGCATGGCGAAGATCTTCGTTCAGGTCGTCACACTCCTGCGTCGGGGTCCGTCAGTTCATCGAAGGCAGAGAGACAGAGCTGACGGAGGACAAGACATGACTGTTCAGGCGCGTATGGAGAGTCCGGCCCAGCTCATTCCCGGGGCTATGCAGCCCGTGCTGGCGCTTCTGAAGGCCACCCGTGAGGGCGGCGTTCCCGGGAGCACGCTCGAACTGGTGCATCTGCGGGCCAGTCAGATCAATGGGTGCAGCTACTGCGTCGACGCCGGCGTGCGCAGTGCGCGTAAGGCCGGGGAGAGTGATGACCGACTGTTCGCCGTCGCCGCCTGGCGTGAGGCGCCGTACTTCACTGACGCCGAGCGGGCCGCGCTGGCCCTTGCCGAGGCGGTGACCCGGCTTGCCGACTCCACGGACCCGGTGCCGGACGCGGTCTGGGACGAGGCCGCCCGTCACTACGACGAGCGCGGGCTCGCGGCGCTGATACTCGTGATCGGCGTCACCAATCTCTTCAACCGGTTCAACGTGACCACCCGGCAGCCGGCGGGCGCGAGTTGGTAGGGCGGGGAGCTGTGCCGCTCCACCACTGCGCGCTTCGTCCGTAGGCGATAGGGGATAGGCGATTCCCTGGCTCTATCACGCGAGTTCAGGGTTCGGAGCACGTGAGTTCAGAGTTGATTACGCGGCCCGGTCCGGCGGGCCCACCTCGGCTTGAGGTGGGCCCGCCGGACCGGGCCCCGTCGTATCGTGCGGCGGATCGTAGAGTGCGCGCCGCAAGATCTCGGTTGGAACGCGGCGTCGCTGAAACATCCCGTCCGCCTCACCGCATCTAAAAGGTGTGGGGCGATGAGGGGGAGGGCGCCTGATGAGGCGGTCCAAGGAGAGTGGGTTCCGGGAGTTCGCGGAGGCCCGGACAGGACACCTGTTCCGTTCGGCATGCCTGTTGACCAGTGGCGATACGCACTTCGCCGAGGATCTGGTGCAGGAGACGCTGGGGCGGATGTACGTGGTGTGGGGGCGGTCGTCACGGGTCGGGAACCCGGCCGCGTACGCCCAGACCGTCCTCATACGTGCCTTCCTCGCGCACCAGCGGCGGCGTTCCGCGCAGGAGCGGCCCAGCGATGAGCTTCCGGAGACCTCGGACAGCACGCCGGGTGACGCCTCGCTGCGGATCACTCTTCTCGAAGCGCTGCGACAGCTGCCGCCGAAGGACCGGGCAGTGATCGTGCTGCGGTACTGGGAGGACCGGTCCGTGATGGAGACCGCGGAGATTCTGAACGTCAGCTCGGCGGCGGTGCGTACGCGGAGCACGCGGGCGCTGGCGCGGCTGCGGGAGCAACTGGGCGGCAGCGTAGCCGAGTTCGCCGCGTAATGAGCTTGACTCGATCTTGTGTGAGGAGTGGTGGTTCGGCATGTCAGGAACAGACGAAGACCGTGACCAGGAAGCTTTCGTGGGTGACCTCGGGGAGGCCCTGCGGATAACCGGTGAGACGTTCAACGCCGCGGGTGGGCCGCTGGTCGACGGTGGCGTGGCACGCGGCCGGCGCAGGTTGCGGCGCAGGCGGGCCGCGACCGTCACCGGGAGCTTCGCCGCGCTCGCCGCGGTCGGATTCGGCGCGTCGTACGCCGCCGGGGCCTTCGGGGCCGAGGCCGGGCACGGCAGCCCGGTGGCCGCGCAGCCCAAGCCGGGCAGCACGACCAAGGGGAAGACGAGCACGCCGGGTGAAGGGCCGCAGTTCTCGGCCAGCCATCTGATCAAGACCCTCGAAGGGTTGCTGCCCGACGGCAAGTTCAGCGGCGAGTCGGGCCGCGGTACGGAGGACGAGCTCGGGCCGCTCGCCTCGGTCGTCTTCGACGACGGCAAGGGCAAGGCGGCCATCGGGCTGAGTCTGGGCCGGGTCGACCCTGAGAGTACGAGGGTCGCGGAACAGCTCGCCTGCCCCGAGAAGGTCTACACGCCGTACGACTCCTGCTCGAGCAAGACGCTGACCGACGGCTCCAGGCTGCTGCTCCTGCAGGGCTACGAGTACCCGGACAAGCGCGCGGACACCAAGTGGTGGCACGCGTACGTGGTGACGCCGGAGGGCTTCACCGTCGATGCCAGCGAATGGAATGCGCCGGCGGAGAAGGGTGAACCCGTCTCCCGGGCCGAACCGCCGCTCAGCACCGCACAATTGAAGTCTTTGGTGACCTCGAAGGAGTGGCGTCCGATACTGCGGGCGCTGCCGAAGCCGCAGGACGAGCCCGTGCAACAGCCGGTGCCGCAGGCCGCGAGCGGCGACACCATCCTCGAGAACCTCACCTCGCTGCTGCCGAAGAGTGCCAAGGTGACGACCCGCCAGGGCGACGACGGCTTCGCGTACGTGGTGGTGAACGACGGCAAGGGGGCGAGCCTCGTCCAGGTCAATGTGCAGCCGAACATGTCGGATGTGGAGGGCGAGCTCTTCGGCTCCGGTGCGCAGACCCTGCCCGACGGCACGAAGGTCGTCACTCATCAGGGGCCCGGCGAAAAGGGGGGCCAGGGCGTGGTGATGTGGACCGTGGACACGATCCGCAAGGACGGGTTCCGCGTGGCGATATCGGCGTTCAACTCAGGCACGCAGAACACCGCGGCCACGAGGACGACGCCCGCGCTGACCATGGCACAGCTCAAGGCGATAGCCACGAGTGAGAAGTGGGAGGGGTAGGGCGGCGACGAGGGACACTCTCGGTCCTTGGTCCTTGGTCCTTGGTCCCTGGACTTTGGTCTTTGGTGCTCGGCGACTGCCGACCGGTGAGCAGTATGTGCTGGTCAGTGATGGGTGATCGGTGGCCGCCGGGCTGTGAGCTCCGGGGTGTCGTGAGTGGCCTTGTGGAAGGACGTCACTTCGCGTCGGCGTAGCACTTCACCACTGCGGTGGTGAAAGGGAAGTGGACCGGGGTGTCGCCGAATGTGAGGCGGCCGGCCAGTTCCGCGGCCGTGCGGATCGCCGCGGTCACTGCTTCCGCTTCCTCTTCCGGGCAGTGCACGATCACCTCGTCGTGCTGGAAGAAGACCAGTTCCGCCGCCATCCCGGTGCAGGACTGGCGCAGGGCGGCGAGCATCAGATCGGCCCAGTCGGCGGCGCTGCCCTGGACGACGAAGTTGCGGGCGAAGCGGCCGCGGGCGCGGGAGTTCGAGGAGGCGTAGCCGGGGGTGAACTCGGTGTCTCCCGATGCCTGTTCGGGCGTCGGGCCGTCCTGGGGGATGCCTGCCTCGTCCTGGTCGCCGGCGCCGGCGACCGGTGGGCAGGTGCGGCCGAGCCAGGTCCGCACGAGGCGGCCCTCCTCGCCCGCCCGGGCGGCGTCGTCGACATAGGCGACGGCTTGCGGGAAGCGGCGGCGGAGGGCGGCGAGGTTCTTGAGGCCGTCGCCGGACGTCTGTCCGTACACCGCGCCGAGCACCGCCAGCTTTGCCTTGGCGCGGTCACCGGAGAAGGCCCGGTCGGAGACGGATTGATAGAGGTCGGTCTCTCGCCCGGCGACCTCCATCAGGCCGGGGTCGCGGGAGATGGCGGCGAGGACGCGGGGTTCCATCTGGTCGGCGTCGGCGACGACGAGGCGCCAGCCCGGGTCGGCGACGACGGCACGGCGGATGACCTTGGGGATCTGGAGTGCGCCACCGCCATTGGTGACCCAGCGTCCCGTGACGGTGCCGCCGGGCAGGTACTCGGGGCGGAAGCGGCCGTCGCGGACCCAGTCCTGGAGCCAGGACCAGCCGTGTGCGGTGTAGATCCGGTACAGCTTCTTGTACTCGATCAGGGGCCGCACGGCCGGATGGTCGATCGACTCGATCTCCCAGCGGCGCGTGGACGTGATCTTCACGCCGGCCTGGGCGAACGCCTTCACCACGTCGGCGGGCAGATCGGGGCGCACGCGACGGCCGAACGCCTCGGACACCTCGTCGGCCAGTTCGGCGAGACGGCGCGGTTCGCCACCGCCCGCGTAGCGCTCGCCGAGCAGCTCGTGCAGTACGGAGCGGTGCACGTCGGCGCTCCAGGGGAGGCCCGCCGCGTTCATCTCGGCTGCCACGAGCATGGCCGCGGACTCGGCGGCGGTGAGCAGCCGCATCCGGCCCGGGTGGGCGGTGGCGTCGTGGCGGCGCTGCTGATCGGCGTACACCTCTATGAGGTCTTCGAGGGGGACATGGACGGGTTGTGGTTCGAAGAGGGAGGACTGGGAGCCGGGGGTCGCGGCTCGTTGAGGGGGGTCCGGGGGGACGGCCGTGCCGTGGACCCTGGCCAGGGCGGCGGCCGCGGAGCGGGGTTCGCCGAAGCGGCCGGCGTGGCCGAGGAGGAGAGTCTCGGCGTCCTCGATGTCGTAGCAGCGTGGCACTCGGACGCCCGCGGCGAGCAGGCGGGGGTAGACGGCCGCTGTCGATCGCCAGATCCAGCGCGTGACGTCGGGGCGGGAGCGGACCGCTTCCGCGAGGCTGGGTTCCTGGCGGATTGGGGCGGCGGGTGCGCCGTCGGCACCGAGCGGCGCGAGCTGGGCTCCGCCGTCCTCGGTGGCCGCGATGGCCCACTTCTCGGTCATGTCGGTGAGTCTTACACCCGGCACTGACAGCGCCGGGGGCGTCGGGACCGGCGGGGCGGTGGTGGTGCTCGTAGAGGTGACGGCGGGCGCCCGCCCGGGCGTGGGGCTGGGCCGGAATTCCGGTCAGCTGTCGCCGCCCTCGTCGATCAGGCGGCGGACCTCGCGGTCGATCAGGCCGAGGCGGGCCTCCGCGACCAGGGGGACGACCCTGCGTTGCCGGCGGGCCTCGTGGAGGTCGATGTCGATTGTCACCAAGCTCGGTTCCCAGTTGGGGGCCTGGGCCACGACCGTCCCGCGTGGGTCGACCACGCGGGAGCCACCCCAGAAGGAGGCGCCATGTTCATTGCCGACGCGGTTCACGAAGACGACCCAGCACTGGAGCATCTTCGCGGTGTAGGCGAGGAGCGTGTCCCAGTACAGGCCCGTGTCCATGGCCTCCGGGTCGAGTGTCGCCGCGCTGTTCGCGGGGACGATGACGACCTCGGCGCCGTCCTGCACGGCGAGCCACGGCAGGACCGGCTGCCAGGCGTCGTTGCAGACGAGGGTCGCGGCGCGGCCGTGGCCGTGCGGCAGGTCGTACGCGCGCAGTTGCTGGCCGGGGCTGACGTGCTTGCGCTCTTCCCAGGCCAGGTAGTTCGGCAGGTACAACTTGCGGTGGGAATGGAGGAGTTGGCCACCTGCGTAGTAGGCGGCGGTGTTGTAGGCGCGCAGGCTGGTGTGTTCGTGCAGGCCGATCACGACATCCGCGCCGAGCGTCGAGAGGGCGGCCAGACGCGGGTCCGTCACCGGGAGGGAGACGTCCTGGCGCAGGGCGCCGAGGTGATAGCCGTGCAGGCTCAGCTCGGGGAAGACCACGAGGTCGGCGCCCTGGGCCGCCGCCTGCTCGGTCTGCTCCCGGGCGACGGTCAGGTTCGCGTCCACGTCGCCGAGCACACAGTCGGTCTGCGCAAGCGCCACTCTCATCCCCCGAGCGTCGCAGTGTCCGGCGGAGTCGGCATCCGCAGGGGCGGGTGGCGTCATGGTTGGCGGAGGCGGGATCCGTGTGGGCGGCGCGTACCGGCGACCCTGCGTGTGCTGGGCCCGCGCCGGCTCACCCCACGAGGATCACCAGGACTGACCCTGCGTGTGCTGGGCCCGCGCCGCCTCACCCCACGAGGATCACCAGGACCACCTGTCGCCTCACCCCACCAGCAGCACCAGCTTGCCCCGCACGTGGCCCGTCTCGCTCAGGGTCTGTGCCTTGGCCGCGTCGCGGAGGGGGAACGTGTCGGCGATCGAGATGTGGAGTTTGCCGTCCGCGGCGAGTGCGGCCTGGTGGGTGAGGCCCTCGCGGGCCTTGGCACGGTCGGTGCCGCCGGACGCGAAGGTCACGTCGTACTTGGCGGCGTCAGGGTCGGCGATGGTGACGACCCGGTCCGGCGTGCCTCCGCGGAGTTCGACCGAGTCCGCGAGCGCGCCCTTGCCCGCCGCGTCGAACACCGCGTCCACGCCCTGCGGGGCCACCGCGCGCACCCGCTCCACAAGCCCGTCCCCGTATGCGACGGGGATGGCGCCGATGGAGCGCAGATACTCGTGATTGGCGGGGGAGGCCGTGCCGATCACCGTCGCGCCGAGGGTCACGGCCAGCTGCACGCCCGTCGAGCCGACCGCGCCCGCGGCGCCGTGGATCAGCAGCGTCTCGCCGCTGCGTACTCTGAGCAGGTCGAGTACGCGCTGGGCCGTTTCGCCGGCGACGGGGAGGGTGGCCGCCTCGGCGGGTTCGAGTCCGGTGGGCCGCGGGGTGACGGCGGAGGCCTGGGCCAGGGCGTAGGCGGCGTACGCGCCGGTCTCGGTCCAGCCGAGGACTTCGTCGCCGACCGAGAGGCCGGTGACGCCCTCGCCGAGCTCGTCGACGGTTCCGGCGAACTCGTTGCCGGGTACGGCCGGCAGGGAGGTCGGGAAGGCCTGCTCCATCCAGCCGTTCCTGATCTTGTACTCGATGGGGTTGACCCCGACGGCCGCGACTTTCACCCGGACCTGGCCGGGACCCGCGTGCGGCTCCTCGATGTCGCGCTTGAAGCGCAGTACCTCGGGTCCGCCGAACTCCTCGAAAACGATGGCTTCCATGCCGGTCTCTGCCTCTCACTTCGCTGCTTCGTCGAACCGGGCGGGGCTGGTCCTGCCGGTGTCCTCTGGTGTCCTCCGGTGTTCCCTGGCGATCTCGTACGTTCTCTTGCGTTCTGCAGAGTTACGTTCTCCAGAGTCGATCGTCGCCGGGGGCGGGCCTCCCCGCCCTTCGCACCGTCCTGCCTGTCCGAAAGACCGACCTACCGGCGCCCGTCCGGGGCGGACGCTCGAAGCCATGGCCCATCCCATCGGTCCCGCACGCACACCCTCGGCAACCGCGCTCGCCATGGCACAACCACCCGAGACGTTCATGGATTCCGCGGCAGTCACGGGTCGGGTCGGCGCGCGCCTCGATGTGCTTGGCGGCCGGCTCGACGTGGACGCGGTGCCGGGCTGGGGTACGACGGTCACGGCGATGGTTTCCCCCACCGCGCCCCGCGCCGCAGCCGCCCACCCCCTGGCCGACCTCGGCTCCGTGAGCTGGAGGTCCTCTCCCACCTCGCCCGGGGCCACCGCAACCGGGTGATCGCGCAGGACCCGCACATCAGCGAGTCCACGGTGAAGTTCCAGGTGGTGAACATCCTGTCGAAGCTGGAGGTGGCGTCCATGGGCGAGGCTGCGGCCATGTTCCACGCGGCGGCGTGACAAGGGCGGCACCCACCTCACTCGGCGCCCGCTGCCCCGTCACCCGCTGCCCCGTCACCCGAGCGCTCTCACCCGCGCACACCATTCCGGCGCCCCCATCCCGCGCCCAGCACCCCCGCCCCCACAGCGACCACCGCACACACGCCCACGGCCGAACCAACGACACCCCACGGCACAACGACCCCAGGCCTATTCCCAGCCCCAATCCCAATCCCACTCCCAATCCCACTCCCGATCCCAGTCCCAAGCCCCGCCCCCGCACCGGACCCGGGCGCGAGCAGGCCGAGCGCAGCCGCGAGTCCTCCCAGGTTGAGCGCGGTGACGGCCAGTCCGAGGGCCGTGCCGGCCGCGACCGCGACCAGTGCCTCGCCGGCGAGCATCCACCTGACCTGGGCTCGCGTGGCCCCCGCCCGGCGCAGGGCCCGCAGCTCCCCGTCCCGTACGGACGCGGCCATCAACTGCGTTCCGGCCAGCGAGATTGCCGTATAGGTGAGGGCGATGCCCAGGAGGAGCAGCATCCCTTGCCGGGTCTGGGGTTTGACCCGGGGGTGGGTGGCGTCGAGCCAGGCGGCTGCGGTGCGTACGCGCACGTCGTGTCCGGACGTGGCCGCTCGTAGCGCGCCCGCCGCGGTGGCGGGTGAGGCGTCCGGCGTCAGGCGTACGTCGATCCGGTCGACCGGGGCCGCGCCCGCGTTGGCCATGGTGAGGTACGCGCCGTTGTCGCCGGTGCCGCGCGCCAGGGCGGCGGCGATGCGGAGCGTGGTGCGGCGGCCGTCGCCGAGCCAGACGGTCAGGCGGTCGCCGACGCGGTGGTGTTCCCACTCCTCGTTGACGACGATGGAGCGGTCGTCGAGGCGGCGTATGTCTCCGGCGACGACGGGAAGGCGGCTCGTCGCGGCGAGGGCCGCGGGGTCGCTCACGGCTCGCGCCTCGGAGCGGACGAGGGCGGTGCCCTCCTCCCGTACGAAGACCGCGGTGGAGGCGGACGGGGACACGGCGGCCGCGCCCGGAACCGGCCGCCGTGCAAGGCTCAACTCATCGCCCGTAGCGATGAGTTGGGCGTGCATCTGTTCGCTCGCCTCCTGCGCCTTCGCCGCGCTCACCGACTCCGCCGAGCCCATCAGGGAGCCGGCGAGCGCCACCGTCATCAGGACGGGTGCGGCGACCGCGGCGGTGCGGCGGACGGAGGCGGCGGCATTCTCGCGGACGAGGAGCCCGACCGCTCCGGGCAGCCGGAGCAGCCGCAGCACCGGACGCACAAGGAGCGGGGCGAGCGTGGCCGCCGCCGTGATGAGGATCATCGGCTGGGTGGTGTACGTCTTGCGCTTCAGGAGCGCCGACGGGTCGGTCCAGAGGGTGTGGACCGTCAGGCCGAGTCCCAGGGACAGGAGTGCGGCGCCGGCGATCCGGCGGCTCCACGGCATGACGTCCGTGTCCACGTCGGCGTCCCGCAGCGCTTCCACCGGGCCGATGCGTCCGGCGCGCCGCGACGCGGCCCAAGCTCCCGCGATCGCCACGAACAGGCCGGTCCAGAAGGCGAGTTGGAACGGCCACGAGGCCCAGTAGGACCAAGAGGTCCAGGAAGTCGAGAGCGCCGCGCCGCTGCCGCTCACGGTGAACCACGTGGGCGCGATTCCGTTGTCGATCAGCGCCCGGGCGAGCAGTGGGGCACCCCAGGAGCCGAGGGCGCAGCCGGTGGCGCTCGCAGCGACCCCGACCGCGAGGGCCTCGGTGACGAGCTGCCGCCGTACGCGTCCCGGCGTGGCGCCCGCAAGCCGCAGCAGCCCGAACTCCCGCCTGCGCAGGGCGACGACGAACGCGAACGTCGACGCCGTGACGAAGACGGCGACGAACGCGGAGACCCCGCCGGCCGTGCCCAGCATCGCCCGCACCGCCACGACCGCCTGCGCGTCGCGCTCCGCGCCCGGGTCCGCCAGGCGCCGTGCCGCGCCGGTCAGGACCTGCGCCCGGTCGCCGACCACCTCGCGTACGGCGGCGGCAGAGGCGTCTACGCCGACCGCGTCCGGCGCGAGATGATCACGGTGAACGGTGCCCAGATCGGCGAGCTCGCCAAGCAATTCTTTGTCCACAGGCTGTGGATAGGGAATCTTCTTCGTGTCCCGGGCGCGGTTCGGGCCCCGGTCGACCTCTACGGTCAGAGTGTCATGTGGCATGACCACGACAGGCTGCGCGGCGAATCGCTGTGGCTTGCCCGGAGGTGGGTCGGCGGCCGCCGCGAGCCCCAGCCCCATGCTCGCGACCAGGGCCACCCCGAGCGCGACGGCTACGAACGCCCCCGCGAAGAGATGCCGACGCGTCCGCAGATTCGCCCAGGCGGAGGTGAGTGTGGTCAGCATGCGTCCACCTCCTTGCCGAGCGACGCGTTGTCGGTGTTACCGGCGGACACGAAGCGAATGCCGGTGGACGTGCCCCCCGCACCCCCTTCAAGTCCCGCACCCCCCTCAAGCCCTTCCGGCACTTCCAGCCCCTCCAGCCCCTCCAGTCCCGTCATCCGTGCAGCGACCGTCTCCGCGTCCGGTGCCAGAAGCTCGTCCACGACCCTCCCGTCGACCAGGAACACCACCCGGTCCGCGCGGGCAGCGGCCACCGGGTCGTGGGTCACCATCACCGTCGTCTGGCCCTCCCGGTCAACCAACTCCCGGAGCAGAGTGAGGATGTGGCGTCCGGTTGTCGTGTCGAGCGCGCCCGTCGGCTCGTCGCCGAAGAGGACGGCCGGCCGGGTGATCAGGGCGCGGGCCAGGGCCACCCGCTGCTGCTGGCCGCCGGAGAGCTGTGAAGGGCGGTGCCCCGCGCGCTCGGCGAGGCCCACGCGGCCCAGCGCCTCGCGCACCTCCGCGCGCGAGGGCCGCCGCCCGGCGAGCCGCAGGGGGAGCGCCACGTTCTGCGCGGCGGTGAGCGCCGGCAGCAGGTTGAAGGACTGGAACACGAAACCGATCCGGTCCCGGCGCAGGAGCGTGAGTGCCCGTTCGCCGAGTCCGGTGAGGTCGGTCCCGGCGACGGTGACGGTGCCCGACGTCGGACGGTCCAGGCCCGCGGCGCACTGGAGGAGCGTCGACTTCCCGGACCCGGAGGGCCCCATCACGGCGGTGAAGGTCCCGGCGTGGAAGTCGAGGTCGACCCCGTCGAGGGCGGTGACGCCGCGGTACTCGCGGCGTACGGCGGTGAGGCGCACAGCGGGTGTGGTCATGCCTCAACCCAACCGCCGCGGCGCCCCGCGAACACGACCACTGGGGGGCGTCTCGGGGGTATGGCCAGCCCTACCCCCGTATACGCCTGAGACCATGGAAGAGAAGACACGACAGGCCGCACAGCGGACCCGTGGACCAGGCAGGCAAGGAGGCGGCGCCCCCGCATGACGGAACGTACGACGCGGACCACGGTCGAGCGCGCCTTCGCGGCCGCCCTGTACGGGGAGGGCGCGGAGGCCGGGCTCGACACCGGCGCGTCCCTGCTCGCCGCCGACCCGTCCGCCGACACCCAACTCGCGCTGCGCGGGCAGGAGTTCGTGCGCCGGTCCTGGGAGCGCGGCTGGCAGCCCGCCGACGTCATGCGCATCGTCGTACGTGACCTCGAAGAGAGTCCGCACGGACACATCGCGGCCCGCCTGATCCGCGCCGAGACCGCACGTTACGAGTACCTGCCCGCGCGCTGGGACGCACAGCTCGCCGAGCTCCCGCAGGGCCCGGGGCAGGCGTCGGGCCCCGGAACGCGGGGCCCCCGCCTCGACCGGTTCTCGTACGCCACCGCCGTCCTGGAGCTGTACAGACTCCTCCTGCGCCTCCCGCCGATAGAGGCCGTGGGGCCCGTGCCCGGCGAGTCCGTGGCGCGGCCCGTCGCGGGGGAGCCGCGCGAGCTCGCCCGGATCCGCGCGCTGCTCGCTAAGGCCGAGGCGACCGGCTACCCGCCGGAGGCCGAGGCGCTGGCGGCGAAGGCGCAGGAACTGATGACCAGGCACAGCGTCGACGCGGCGCTCCTCGCGGCCCGTACGCACGCGAAGGACACGCCCGTCGCGTGCCGGATCGGCGTGGACGCCCCGTACGAGACGGCGAAGGCGGCCCTCCTGGACGCGGTCGCGTCGGCGAACCGCTGCCGCGCGGTGTGGAACAGCGGCTTCGGCTTCTCCACGGTCGTCGGCTTCGAGTCCGACCTGGAGGCGGTGGAGCTGCTCCATACGTCGCTGCTGGTGCAGGGCACGGCGGCGATGACGCGGGCCGAGGCCGAGCAGCGCGCCGGGGGACGCAAGCGGACCAAGACCTTCCGGCAGGCGTTCCTCGCCGCGTACGCGCACCGCATCGGCGACCGGCTCGCGGCCGTGGCGGAGGAGGTGACCGGCCAGAGCCAGGAGGGCGGGCTGCTGCCGGTCCTGGCGGCGCGCGATGTCGCGGTGGCCGGCCGGACCGACGACATGTTCCCGCAGACCGTGACGACCCGGGTCCGGGGCGTCAGTGACGGCGCCGGCTGGGCGGAGGGCATGGCCGCCGCCGACCGCGCCCGCGTCTCGGACCGCGCCGAGGTGCGCGGCGGCGGCACACACCGGTGAACCAACCCCTGAACTGAACCCCGAACCGAACCCCGAACCGAACCCCGAACCGAACCCCGAACCGAACCACCCCAACCCATATGCCTGACTCGCCCGTATCCTGACGGAGTGAGCTGGTTCCGGGCGCTGAAGGACACCACCCGCTCGGGCCTGAGTGTCGAGCGGAAACGCCTGGAACCCCTGATCGCGCTGCGCGGCGCCGCCGGTCTGGCCATCGTGATCACGATCAGCCTCACGTTCTTCGGCCCGGCGGTCGCGGCGAGCTCCGCGTTCGGCGCGTTCCAGGCGGCGATCGCCACGTTCCAGCGCAGCTGGCGCCCCCGCCCCGAGCTGGCCGTCGCCTCCGGCGCGAGCCTCGGCGTCTCGACGTTCCTCGGCTACCTCACCGGCGGCCACCTCGTCCTCTTCCTCGCGCTCCTCGTCCTGTGGACGTTCCTGGCGGGCCTCGCCTGGGCGGCGGGCCCGACGATCGGCATCATCGCGTCGTCGAACGTCGCGATGATGCTGGTCACGATCACCCTGCCGACCTCGGTCGCGGCCGCCGCCGGGCATGCCGCGATGATGGTCTTCGGCGGTCTCGTTCAGGCCGCCCTCGTGATCCTCTTCCCGGTACGCAGATGGGGCGCGCACCGCGACGCCCTGGCCGACGCGCTCGCCGCGGAGGCCGACTATGCGCGCCGGCTGCGCCACGACCCGGTCGCCCCGTTCGACGGGGAACCGCTGATGCTGGCGCGCAGCGCCGCCGCGCTCACCCCGCGCCAGGTTCGCACCCGCCCGGCCCAGCTGCGCGGCGCCCGCGGCATCGCCGAACGCATCCGCCCGGTCCTCGCCTCCCTCGCGGACCCGGCCGTCGGCGTCCCGGACGAAGGGCCCGAACGCGAGCGCGTGCGGGAACTCCTGGGCGCGGCGGGCTCGATGCTGGACGCGGCGGCGCGGGCGATCCGCCACGGGGCCCCGGTCAAGGTGCCCCCGGCGGCGGTCGCCACGTTCAAGACCCCCGACACGGGGGCGATCCTCTCCGGCCCGGCGAAGCGGGCGGCGGCGCGCCTCGGCTCGCTCCTGGGGGACGTACTGGAGACCGCCGGCGCCCGGACGGACACCCAGCATCCCGAGCCCCGCAACGAGAACGCCCAGCTCACCCGCCCCACCCTCGTCCGGCTGCTCCCCATCGCGGCCGGAGCGATGCGCAAGGAGCTGTATCGCGGGTCGCCGATTCTCCGGCACGCCATCCGGGTGTCGGCCGTCGCCGCGGTCGGCTACCTCATCGGCACCGCCCTCCCCTTCGGCCACGGTTACTGGGCGCCGATGGCCGCCGTCATGGTCATGCGCCCCGACTTCTCACAGACGTACTCGCGCGCGGTGGCCCGTTTCGGCGGCACGCTCGTCGGAGTCGCCCTCGCCACCGGGCTCGTCCAGGTCGCCCACCCGGACACCGCCCTCTCCGCGACGCTCGCCGTCATCTGCGCGGGCCTGATGTACCTCGTGATGCGCACGGGCCAGCTCGCCGCGCAGGTCTGCATCGCCGCGTACGTCGTGTTCCTGCTCGGCATGGGCGGCGAGGCGTGGGACCAGACGGTCCCCGAGCGGGTCGTCCTCACGCTCGTCGGCGGCCTCCTCGCGATGCTGGCGTACGCGGTGTACCCGGCCTGGGAGACGCCCCGCCTGCGCACGCGCCTCGCGGACTGGCTGCTCGCCCTCGGCCGGTACGGCGCCGCCGTGATCGGCCGCTACGCGGAGCCCGGCGGCGGGAGCCTGCCCGATGTGCGCGAGGCCCTGCTCGCCGCCCGCACGGCCGAACTCGCCTGGCAGGAGGCCGCGTCCAGGGCGCGGACCGAACCGGTGCGCCACCGCGGCCTCTCCCGCGCGGCGGCCGACGACGCCGAACACGCCCTGCGGCACATCGGCCGGGTCGAGATGCTGATGGAGGCGCACCTCCCCGAACGTGACGCGACCCCGGTCCCGGCGGCCGCCCGCCTCGCGAAGGCGCTGCTCACCGCCACGGAGGACGGCGCGCGTGCGGTGCGCGAGCGCCGGGTGCCGCAGTGGCAGGCGGTACGGGACGCTTTCGCGGACTGGGACGGCGAGGACGTACCGGACCGGGTCGTCCGCAGGGGCGCGGGCCTGCTCCTCGAGGCCCTGGAGGAACTCTCCGACGCACTCGACACCGATGTACCCCCGATCACCCTGAAACCCGACGCATCGCCCGAGGACCGGAAACCCGAGGATAAGAAACCCGAGGACCGGAAACCCGAAGGGCCGCCCGGTCCGGAGGATCGAGCGGCCCGATAACGGGAGAGCGGCTTAAGAGGCAGCCGCGAGGGAGAGAGGGAACCCGCCCGCGTCAGGACGTCGGCAGCCCCATCGTCGGGAACCCCGACGGCAGCTTCCCGTTGTCCGTCTTGCGGAACGTGTCGTCCCCGAAGCCTTCCCACGACACCTTCAGGGTCGTGGCGTCGACGGACTTGACCTGCCCCATGTTCCGGTCGGTGTTCCCGTCGGCGCACTTCAGGGTGAGCATCTGCATGCCCATCTCGTCGCCGGCGGTCCCGCTGCACACGTGCTCGCCGACCAGGGCCACCTTCTTGCCGCTGATGAGCAGGGCGACGCTCTTGCCCTGGGACGTGGTGACCCAACTGCCCTGAAGACTCCCGGACTTCCCACCGGAACCGGAACCGCCGGTGTCGCCGCCCGTGGACGCCGTGGCCGAGGCCTGCGGAGTCTCCTTGGACTTGCCGCCGTCGCCACCGTCGCCGCTGTCGCTGCTGCATCCGGTGATCACCAGCGCCGCGGCAACTCCCGCCGCGGCGGCACCGATCCGTACGCGCTTCAGCACAAGATCCCCCTACGTTGCGGATGTGACTGCCGGTACGTGGCCCGGCCCGCAGCAAGCTACCAGCCGCCCCTCACGTCACCAGGAAGACTTCCGCACCCCGGGCAGGAAGCCCGCATGCGCCTGCTCGCGCAGGTTCACCCTGGAGAGGCCGAAGGCGCGCAGATATCCGCGCGGCCGGCCGTCGACGCTGTCGCGGTTGCGTACGCGCGTGGCGCTCGCGTCCCGCGGCTGACGTGCCAACTCCCTCTGTGCAGCCACCCGTTCCGCGTCGGTGGACGACAGTCGGCGCACGATCTCGTTGAGCTCGGCCCGACGCGCGGCGTAACGGGCGACGACCCTCCGGCGCTTCTCGTGCTTCGCGATCTTGCTCTTCTTGGCCATCAGACCCTCACTCCACGGGCACGAATCCTGGCGACGGCGGCCTCGACGCCGATCGCGTCGACGGTCTTGATCGCCCTGGCGCTCAGCCGCAGCTGTACGTGTCTGCCCTCGCTCGGCAGCCAGTAGCGCTTGCGCTGGACGTTCGGGTCGAAGCGGCGTGGCGTGCGCCGGTGGGAGTGGGAGATGCGGTTGCCGAAGCCGGGGGCGGCCCCGGTCAGCATGCAGTGCGCGGACAAGGCGACGTACCTCTCTTGTTGGCTGTGGCCCGGCGACCCGGAGCTGTGACCCGAAGGCCGCGCGGCCCTCTGGCCCTGTGACCCGGATCATTTTGGAAACGGGATTCATTTTCATATACTAGCCACATGGCACGCAACGAACTCCGCCCAGTGATCAAGCTCAGGTCCACCGCGGGTACGGGCTACACCTACGTGACCCGCAAGAACCGCCGTAACGACCCCGACCGCGTGACCCTGCGCAAGTACGACCCGGTCGCAGGCCGTCACGTCGACTTCCGAGAGGAGCGCTGACCCCGTGCGCAAGGACATCCACCCCGACTACGGCCCGGTCGTCTTCCGTGACCGCGCCGCGAACCACGCCTTCCTCACCCGGTCCACCGCCACCAGCGACAAGACCGTCGAGTGGGAGGACGGCCGGACCTACCCCGTCATCGACGTCGAGATCTCGAACGTGAGCCACCCCTTCTACACGGGCAACGCGCGCGTCCTCGACACCGCCGGCCGCGTGGAGCGCTTCGAGCGGCGCTTCGGGAAGAGGAGCGGCCGGTGACCCGGCTGCCCGTAGTGATCGTCGGCGGCCTGCACGCGGAAGCGCGCCGGGCCGCCGTCGAGGAACTGCTCGCCACGATCCCGGGCAGCGTCGCGCTCCATCACGACCTCTCAACTGCCGTGCAGGGCACAGTCGTACGGACCCTGCGCGATGCCACCGGGGTCCTCGACACCGGCGAGGCGCCCCTCGTCAACGACTGCGCGTGCTGCGCCCTGCGCGAGGACCTGGTCCCCGAACTGCAGCGGCTCGCGGACGCCGGGCTCACCCCCATCCAGGCTCTCGGCTCCGCTCGAGCCGGGGAGACCCCCGTCGCGGTCGTCGAACTGTGGGACTCCGTCGAGCCCAAGGCGATGGCCGAGGTCGTCGCCGCGCACGGCGGACCCGAGCTCCCCGTCACCGGCGTCATCACCGGCGTGGACCCCGCGCTCCTGCTGCCGTACCTCGGGAACGGCGACGACCTCATGGACGCCGGACTCACGGCGGCCGCCACCGACCGGCGCACCATCGCCGACACCTGGGCCAGACAGCTCGAATACGCTCCCGTGCTCGCCCTCGTGGATTCTCCCGAGGCCGACGACGCGGACCGGGCCCTGCTCGCCCAGCTCCACCCGACAGCCCGCCAAGTCCCGATCGGCCACGGCGACTTGGCGGGCGCCGCGCTCGGCGGATTCGACGTGGAGGCGGCAGCGGCGGCCCAGCATCCGGCGTGCGCGCTGCTGCCCGCGGACGCGGACGAGGCGGGTGTCTCCACGCTCGTCTGGCATCGCGACCGGCCGTTCCACCCGGAGCGGCTCTACGCGGCCCTGGAGGATCTGACCTGCGCGGCGGCCCGCAGCCGCGGCCGGTTCTGGCTCGCCGACCGCCCCGACACGCTCCTGCACTGGGACGCGGCGGGCGGCGCGCTGTGCGTCGAGAGCGCGGGGCCCTGGCTGGTGTCCCTGCCGGACGCCGCCTGGGACATGGTCCCGCCGGTCCGCCGCGCGGCCGCCGCCCTGGACTGGCACCCGCGGCACGGCGACTGCTGCCAGCACCTCGTCTTCACGTCACCCGGACTCGACCGCGACGGCCTCGCCGAGATCCTCGAGTCCTGCCTGCTCACCGACGCCGAGTACGGCGCGGGCCGCGAGTCCTGGAAGGACCTGCCCCGCGCCTTCGACACCCTCCTGGAGGTCTGAATGTCCCCGCGCAACCCCGACCGCAGGACGGACGGCAGGCCTGACCGCAAGCCGGCCAGGTCCCGCCCCGGCCCTTCCCCAAGGTCTCGGCTTCGCTCGACCAGGGGAGACCTCAATGAACAGGCCAGGGTCACGTACATCGACTACAAGGACACGGATCTGCTGCGGAAGTTCATCTCCGACCGCGGCAGGATCCGCAGCCGTCGCGTCACCCGCGTCTCGGCGCAGCAGCAGCGCCGGATCACCGCGGCGATCGAGAGCGCGCGCGAGATGGCGTTGCTGCCATACGGAACCCGCTGACCCCGGCTGAGGCTCAGAAGGGGAACTGGCTCCGGCCGTGCTGCACGGAGATCCACTTCTGGGTGGTGAACGCCTCGACCGTCGCCTCGCCGTTCAGCCGGCCGAGCCCGGACCGCTTCTCGCCGCCGAACGCGACGAGCGGCTCGTCGTGCACCGTCCCGTCGTTGACGTGGATCATTCCGGTGTCGATGCGCCGCGCGAACGCGACGCCCCGCTCCACGTCCCGCGTGTGCACGGCCCCGCTCAGCCCGTACGGGGTGTCGTTCGCGACCGCCACCGCCTCCTCGTCCCCGTCGAACGGGATGAGGAGCGCGACCGGCCCGAAGATCTCCTGCCGCAGCACCGGGGAGTCGGCCGGCAGGCCCGTCAGGACGCTCGGCTCGACCAGATTGCCGACGGCCTTGCCGTGCAGCAGTGCGGTCGCGCCCTCCGCGAGCGCCTGGTCGACGACGCCCGAAACGGCCTCCGCCTGTGTGGAGTTGATGACCGGACCGATGATGGTCGACGGGTCGCGCGGGTCGCCCACCTTGAGGGACCTGACCTTGGCGACGAACTTCTCGGTGAACTCCATCTCCACCTTGCGGTCGACCAGGATCCGGTTGGCGGCCATGCAGACCTGGCCCTGGTGCACGTACCGGCTGAAGACCGCCGCGTCGACCGCGTAGTCGATGTCCGCGTCGTCGAGCACGGTCAGTGCGCTGTTGCCGCCCAGCTCCAGGACGGCGTGCTTGAACTGGGAGGCGCACACCGTCGCGACGTGCTGGCCCACCGCGTCGGAGCCGGTGAAGGAGATGACCTTCGGCACGGGGTGAGTGAGGAGCGCGTCGCCTATCTCGGCGATGTCGGTGATGACGACGTTGAGCAGACCGGCCGGCAGGCCCGCGTCCTCGAAGATCTTCGCGACCAGGGAGCCACCGCAGATCGGGGTGTTCTGGTGCGGCTTGAGCACCACGCCGTTGCCGAGGGCCAGCGCGGGCGCGACCGACTTCAGCGACAGCAGGAACGGGAAGTTGAAGGGGCTGATGACGCCAACGACCCCGACAGGAACGCGGTAGAGCCGGTTCTCCTTGCCGTCGACGGGCGACGGGATGACCCGCCCCTGGGGGCGCAGCGCCAGCTGGATCGACTCGCGCAGGAACTCCTTGGCGAGATGCAGCTCGAATCCGGCCTTGAGCCGCGTACCGCCGAGCTCGTCGACGATCGCGTCGGATATCTCGTCCTCGCGCTCCTCGACCAGGCGCAGCGCCCGCTCGAAGACGAGGCGGCGCGTGTACGCGTTGGTGTCGGCCCAGCTCTTCTGCGCCCGCTCGGCCGCGCGGTAGGCCTCGTCGACCTCGTCGGCCGACGCCACGGTGATGGAGGCCAGCTTGTCACCGTTGTACGGGTTGAAGTCGATGATGTCCCACGCCCCGCGGCCGGGACGCCATGAACCGTCGATGTATTGCTGGGCCAGTTCGGTGAAGTAGGACATGAGATCCCTTGCTGCTGCCGGCAGACACCTAATGGCTCGTCATCTTACGTCTGTACCAGTCGAGTTGTGGCCTGGTTAGGACGCCCGACCGATCGTCATCGATCGTAGGACGCGGCAGAAGCAGTGCTTCTCGGCCAGTCCCGGTCAACCGGTCCCGGTCAGCCGTTCTTGGCCAGCAGGCCCCGGATGATGTCCACGCTCTCCTCCGGCGTCGGGCACTCCGACTGGAGCTGCTTCATCGACCGCGCGTACTGCGTGACGTCCTCGCGCTTGTCGAGGTAGAGGGCGCTGGTGAGCTGCTCCATGTAGACGATGTCGGAGAGGTCGGACTCCGGGAAGCTGAGCATCGCGAAGGCGCCGGTCTCACCCGAGTGGCCACCGAAGCCGAACGGCATGACCTGGAGCGTGACGTTGGGCCGCTCGGAGATGTCGATCAGATGCCTGAGCTGACCCTGCATCACCTTCGGCCCGCCGTAAGGGCGTTGCAGCGCCGCCTCGTCGAGCACCACGTGGAACTCGGGGGCGCGCTCGGAGACGAGGAGCTTCTGCCGCTCGAGGCGCAGCGCCACGCGCCGGTCGATGTCCGCCTTCGGTGCGTCCTTCATGCCCCGGGCGACGACCGCGTGCGCGTACCCCTCGGTCTGCAGGAGCCCGTGCACGAACTGCACCTCGTAGGCGCGGATGAGCGACGCGGCGCCCTCCAGGCCGACATAGGTGGGGAACCAGCCGGGCAGGACGTCCGAGTACGTGTGCCACCAGCCCGCGACGTTGGCCTCTTTGACGAGGGAGAGGAGCGCGCCGCGCTCGGCCTCGTCGGCGACGCCGTACAGGGTCAGCAGGTCCTCGACGTCCCTGGCCTTGAAGCTCACCCGTCCCAACTCCATGCGGCTGATCTTGGATTCGGATGCGCGGATCGAGTAGCCGGCCGCTTCCCGGGTGATGCCACGCGATTCGCGCAGGCGCCTCAGTTGCGAACCCAGCAGGATGCGTCGCACCACCGAGCCGCTCGACTCTCCCGCACTCACGTCGCTCCACCCTCCCGATCGCTCCAGCAGCCGAAGTCTGCCATTAAAACGCTCCGGCCCGTACTCGTTCGGTTACAGAAACGGAAAGGTTGCGAAAGGTCTCCACAAGAAGTCGTGGGAAGAAATGAGCAACAAGTGGTACGTGGGGGGACAGGCCGGGCGCGTGCACGTGCATCTGCCCTTGCATCTGCTGTACGCATTCGGAACGATGGCCCACGCACCACCGCTCCAATCGCTATGTACCGCGAATCCCGGGAGTGCCTCGCATGGGGACGAATGGACCGGCCATGCTCGAGCCGTTAAGGCAGGGGCTTCCGCCACTCGACCCTTCAGGCGTCTCCAGCTCCGCCTCCTGCGCACTCCCCGCACGGTACGAAGCGGTGGGCAGCGCCCGTAAGTTCACGCGCGGGACGCTCGACGGCTGGGACGTGGCGGAGAGATTCGACGACGTCTGCCTCGTCGTCTCCGAACTCGTCACCAATGCCCTGCGGCACGGGCTGCCCTCGGACACCCCGCGCTCACAGGACCCGCCGGTGCGGCTGCACCTGATGCGCTGGACCTCACGCCTGGTGTGCGCGGTGCGCGACCCCAGCGACGAGAGCCCCGTCGCCCGCGAGGCGGACGACGACTTCAACGCCGAATCGGGCCGTGGCCTGTTCCTCGTCGACTCGTTCAGCGACAGCTGGGGCTGGCATCCGCTGGCCGGCACGCTGAACGGGAAAGTGGTGTGGGCGCTGTTCCGGCTGTGAGGGCGGGCGGGCAACTGGCCACTGGTCACTGATAACTGACGACTGGTTACTGGGACTGACCGCCGTCATCTGACGGCTGACATTTGTCGTTATCCGTCAGTTGACACTTGTCACCCGTCCCCTGTCAGTCGGCAGTTGCCAGCCGTCACCGGTCACCCGTCGGCTATCAGATGGTCGAACTCCCCGTCCTTGACGCCCAGCAGCATCGCCTCGATCTCGGCGGGCGTGTAGACGAGTGCCGGGCCCTCCGGGAAGTTCGAGTTGCGCATCGCCACTCGGCCCCCCGGCAATTTCGCGAACTCCACGCAGGAGCCCTGCGAGTTGCTGTGCCTGCTCTTCTGCCAGACCACACCGTGAAGCTCCGTGGCCGCCATGCCGTTGTACACGTGGTGCACAGGTCGCTCCCCGGTCGTGCTGTGGCCTAGTGGCCTATGAGGCTCATGGCCAGTGAGTCAGGTGTAGTGGTCAACTGTCCTGGATCATAGCTGCGTTCACATGCCGATGCATGGGCAGATGCACGTGCACGGGGGGTGTTCCCACGGTTACAGCTCTTCGAGCGTCTGCCCCAGCGCCCGCATGACATGCGAACGCCAGCCCCCGTCCATGATCTTCCGCGCCATCATCTGTGCCGGATCGTCCGGATCGAATCCGTCGTGCACTAGGAAGAGACGCGTGCCACAGCCTTCTGGCTCCAGGTTCCACGTAATGGTCCAGTCCGCAGAATTGGCCGGATCCCGGTCCTGCCACCGGACGCTGAGCATCCGCTCCTCCTCGTAGGCGAGGACCTCGACGTCGACGGTGCCGGAGAAGCCGGTGTTGGGGCGCGGCACGGTCGTCATCACGTACCGGTGGCCCACCTCCAGGCGGAAGTCCTCACTGCCCGTCATCAGCCACTGGGTGATCAGCTCGGGTTCGGTGAGGGCGCGCCAGACCTTCGCGGGCGGGTGAGGGAAGAACTGGTCGACCGTGATGCTCGTCAGGCTCATGACCCGTCATCGTCGGGCATGCGGTCGAGGAGTTCGGCGAGCCCCTTCAGGCGGCCGCGCCAGAACCGCTCGTACGGATGGAGCCAGTCCTGCACCTCGGCCAGGGGGGTGGCCTCGAGCCGGTAGATGCGCTGCCGTCCCGCTCGTTCCTCCGATACGAGGCCGGCCTCGCGCAGCACCTTGAGGTGCTCCGAGAGGCTCGGGCGGCGCATCGCGAAGTGGTCGGCCAGGGCCTGGACGGGCTGCGGGCCCTCGTCCCTGAGGAGGCGGAGCACCTCGCGCCGGGTCCCGTTGGCGAGCGCGGCGAACAGCCGGTCCTGGCCGGCGGTGTCGGTCGCGCCCGTCGTCGCCATCGGCGTCAGAAGCCTTCCTTCTCCGTGATGAGCATCAGCGAGTTGCCGTCCGGGTCGCTGAAGGCGGCCATGCGTCCCCACGGCACGTCGTCGGGGCCGGTGACCTCGACTCCGGCGGCGGTGAGCCGCGCGCAGTCGGCGTCGACGTCGGTCGTCACCAACATGATCCCCCGCGCCGAACCCGGCGTGAAATCCCCCATGCCTGGGCCGGACAGCGTGAAGACGGTCTGCGCCCCGCCCGGTGCGACCTGGAGCCAGCGGCCCGGCGGCATCTCGCGGTCGACGGTGACTTCAAAGCCGAGTACGTCGACGTAGAACCGCAGCGCGCGGTCCTGGTCGGAGACGGGGAGTGTGATGAAGGAGGCGTGCGTGATGTGCGTGCGGCTGCTCATGCCCCGACTATAGGTAGGAGTTTCCCTACGCGTCAAACGTAGGGAAACTCCTACGCGATACGTTCCCGGGGCCGGGGTCCGGGCAGTGCCCTTGAGGACGGGAGCTGACCGCAAGCCCCTCTACCTTCGTCAGTACAGGCAGCGAAACCGACGGAAGGCGGCCCACGGTGGCGACTCACGGGAACGCGGAGGTCCGCGGCGACGAACGCGGCACCCTCCTGATCTGCCTCGCCGGGCAGCGCGGCGCCATCCGCCGGGCCGTGCTCGGGCTGAGTGACGAGCAGGCCGCGACGGCCGCGAGCGCCAGCGCGCTGTCGCTGTCCGGGCTGATCAAGCACGTCGCCGAGACCGAGCAGGGCTGGGTGGCGCGGGCCCGGCAGGTCGCGCCCGACACGCAGCGCACCGAGGCGAACTGGGCCGACAGCTTCCGGCTCGTGGGCGACGAGAGCGTCGAGTCGGCGCTCGCCTACTGGGACAAGGTGGCGCTGGCCACCGAGGAGTTCATCCGGTCGGTGCCGAGCCTCGACGACACGTTTCCGCTGCCCCGCCATGACTGGTCCCCGCACGAGGGGGAGGCGTCCATGCGGTGGATGCTGCTCCATCTGATCCGGGAGGCGGCCCGGCACGCGGGGCATGCGGACATCATCCGCGAGTCCCTCGACGGGAAGACGGCGTACGAGCTGGTCGCCATGGCTCAGGGGTGACGTCCTACGCTGGGGCCCATGTCAGCGATCCGTCTCCTGGTCCTCGGGGCCGTACGCCAGCACGGCCGCGCGCACGGGTACCAGGTGCGCAACGACCTCGAGTACTGGGGCGCGCACGAGTGGTCGAACGCCAAGCCCGGGTCGATCTATCACGCGCTCAAGCAGATGGCGAAGCAGGGATTCCTCGTCGCGCACGAGATCGCGCCGTCCACGGCCGGCGGACCGCCGCGTACCGAGTACGAGATCACGGACAAGGGCACCGAGGAGTTCCGTACGCTGCTGCGTGAGGCGCTCGTGACGTACGACCAGAAGCCGGACATCCTCTCGGCGGCGCTCGGCTTCATCGTCGATCTGCCGCGGCAGGAGGCGGTGGAGCTGCTGCGGCGGCGCGTGGAGGGCATCGAGGAGTGGCGGCGCGCGGTCACCGATTACTACACACCCGAGGACGGGCCCGAACAGCTCGGGCACATCGGCGAGATCATGAATTTCTGGGTGCACTCGGCCGACGCGGGCGCGGAGTGGACGCGGGGCCTGATCGGCCGGATCGAGGGCGGCGCGTACACGTTCGCGGGCGAGGGTGAGCCCTTCGTCGGGGTGCTCGCCGAGGGGCAGGAGAACCCCTACGCCACGGGCGAGGCACACCCCGAGGGACCTCGGTAGTCATCGCCAGTCATTGCCAGGCGTGGCGTCATCCATTTCCATTAATCAAGTTTGACTAATGGCCGGAGGCGGGGATACCTTTCGCGTCATAGTCAAATTTGAGTACCGAGATTCTCGGTGGGAGGAGCCGGATGACCGACGCGATCATCGTCGAGGGCGCACGGAAGAGGTACGGGGACAAATGGGCGCTGGACGGGCTCGACCTCGCGGTCGCCCGCGGCACCGTGCACGGGCTGCTCGGGCCGAACGGCGCGGGCAAGACGACGGCCGTCCGGACCATGACGACGCTGCTGCGGGCCGACGCGGGCCGGGTCGAGGTGGCGGGTTACGACGTGCGGCGGCAGGCGGGCGAGGTGCGCCGCCGCATCGGGCTCCTCGGCCAGCACGCGGCGGTGGACGAGGAGCTCGGCGGGTGGCAGAACCTGGAGATGTTCGGACGCCTCCACCGTCTCGGCGCCCGGCGCGCGCGGGTGCGAGCCGGCGAACTCCTTGAGCGCTTCGGGCTCGGCGGGACCGGGCGCAAGGCCGTCAGGCAGTACAGCGGCGGCATGCGGCGCCGCCTGGACCTGGCCGCCTCGCTCATCACGGACCCGGAGGTGCTCTTCCTGGACGAGCCGACGACGGGCCTCGATCCGCGCGGGCGCGCCGAGGTGTGGGGCGCGGTGCGCTCCCTCGTCGGGGGCGGTACGACGGTGCTGCTGACGACGCAGTATCTGGAGGAGGCCGACCAGCTCGCCGACCGCATCTCGGTCGTGGACCGGGGCCGGGTCGTCGCCGGGGGTACCGCCGACGAGCTCAAGGCCCGGCTCGGCGGTGACCGGATCGACGTCGTCGTGCGGGACGGGTCCCAACTGGACGTGGCGGCAAGGCTGTTGCCGGACGGTGCCACGGTCGACGCGGACCGCCGGCTGGTCAGCGCGCCCGTCGCCGACCGGATGGCCGCGCTCACGGAGGTCGTGCGGGCACTCCAGGACGCGGGTGTGGAGGCGGAGGACATCGCGGTGCGCAGACCGACCCTGGACGAGGTGTTCCTGCATCTGACGGGATCGGGACAGTCGGTCCAGAAGGACGCGGCGGAACGTGGACACGTGTCGGACCGGCCGGAGGTGAAGGCATGAGTACGCCGATGAGCTGGGCCGTCGCCGATTCGTGGACCATGACGCGGCGCGAGCTGGCGCACTGGGCGCGGCAGCCCACGCAGATCGTGGTCGGGCTGGTCTTCCCGGTGATGCTGCTGCTGATGTTCGGCTTCCTGATCGGCGGCGGCAAGGGGGTCGAGGGCGAGTACGTCGACTATCTGGTGCCGGGCATGCTCGCGCTGACCATGGCGTTCGGGCTCGAGGCGACGATGCTGGCGGTGACGCAGGATCTGAACAAGGGCGTGATCGACCGGTTCAGGTCGATGCCGATGGCCAACGGCGCGGTGCTGGTGGGCCGTTCGGCCGCCGACATGCTCCAGTCGGCCGCCGCGCTTCTCGTGATGACCGGCGTCGGTTACGTGATCGGCTGGCGCCCGCACGGCTCGGCCGGGACGTTCCTGGGCGCGCTCGGCCTGCTGCTCCTCTTCCGGTTCGCGATGCTGTGGATCGGCATCCACCTGGCGATGGTGGCGGGGAAGCCGGAGCTGGTGCAGGCCGTGCAGATCCTCGTCTGGCCGGTCGGATTCCTGTCGAACGCGCTCGCCGAGCCCGGCTCGATGCCCGGCTGGCTGGGCGCGGTCGTCGAGTGGAACCCGATGTCGCACACGGCGACTGCGGTACGGGACCTGTTCGGCGGGCCCGGCGGGGAGCCGGGGCACCTGTGGGCGGCGGTGCTGTGGCCGCTCGCGCTGCTCGCGGTGTTCTTCCCGCTGGCGGTACGGAAGTTCGCGGCGCTCAGTGAATAGGGATCAGCAAGCAGGGCCCGTGAGCACCGCTGCGCTCAGTGGTGGAAGCTGGTCGCCGCTTCCCTGTCGCGGGTCAACGGGTGCCGCTGCTGGCGCAGTTCGGGCAGCAGTCGCCTGAGGTCGGCGAGGAAGAGCGCCGCCAGGTCGGCGGAGAAGCCGTTGCGGCACACCAGCCGCAGCACGGCCAGGTCCTGGCGGTGCGCGGGGAAGGTGTACGCGGGTACGAGCCAGCCGAATTCGCGCAGGCGGCGCGACACGTCGAAGACGTCGTACGCCTTCACGTCGGATGCTGTCGTGAAAGCGATGACGGGCAGTTGGTCGCCGTGCGTGATGAGCTGAAAGTCGCCGATGGTCTCGATGAGTTCGGCGATGCCCCGGGCGACGTCCCGCGTCGACTGCTGCACGGCGCGGTAGCCCTCGCGGCCCAGGCGCAGGAACGTGTAGTACTGCGCGACGACCTGGGCGCCGGGCCGGGAGAAGTTCAGGGCGAAGGTCGGCATGTCGCCGCCCAGGTAGTTGACCCGGAAGATCAGTTCCTCCGGCAGGTCGTCCGCCGTACGCCACAGGGCCCAGCCGACGCCCGGGTAGACGAGGCCGTACTTGTGGCCCGAGGCGTTGATGGACGACACCCGCGGCAGGCGGAAGTCCCAGACCAGTTCGGGGTCGATGAAGGGCGCGATCATGCCCCCGGAGGCGCCGTCGACATGGACGGGGATGTCGAGGCCGGTCTTCTCCTGGAGGGTGTCGAGGGCGGCGCACAGCTCCTGGATCGGCTCGTACGAGCCGTCGAACGTCGAGCCGAGGATGCCGACGACACCGATGGTGTTCTCGTCGCACAGCTCGGCTGCGGCCTGCGGGTCGAGGTGGAAGCGGTCGCCCTCCATGGGGACCTGGCGCGCCTCGACCTCCCAGAAGTTGCAGAACTTCTCCCAGCAGACCTGCACGTTGATGCCCATGACGAGGTTCGGGCGGGCCTGCTTGGACGGATAGCGGTCGGCGTTCCGCTTCATCCAGCGGCGCTTGAGGGCCATCCCGGCGAGCATGCACGCCTCGCTCGACCCGGTGGTCGAACAGCCGACGGCGCCGTCCGGGTCGGGCGCGTTCCACAGGTGGGCGAGCATCGACACGCAGCGCCGCTCCAGCTCCGCGGTGCGCGGGTACTCGTCCTTGTCGATCATGTTCTTGTCTCGGCACTCGGCCATCAGGACGTCGGCCTGCGGTTCCATCCAGGTGGTGACGAACGTGGCGAGGTTGAGCCGTGCGTTGCCGTCGAGCATCAGCTCGTCGTGGACCAGCTGGTACGCCGTGGAGGGTGGCATGGGGTCGTCGGGCAGCCGGTGCTTGGGCGGGGCGTCGGTCATGCCGCCGACCGGATTGGCCTCGCCGTAGAAGGGGTTGACGGACATCGGGCTCTCGTCGTGCGGGTGGGGACCGTGGTGCAGCGGCATTGTCGCGGACTCCCTCGATACGCGGTCGTGGCCTCATCGCGAGGATACGGAGGAGTGGGGCGTACCGCCCGGCGACGGATCGGCGGACGGGCAGGGGCGGCCGCTCTCAGCGGAGGGCCGTGCCGTCGTCGTGGAGCTGCATCTGGGGGCGTCCGGTGACCAGGAGCCAGGCCGGCAGCGAGGCGATGCACAGCAGGACGAGGATCGGCGGGGACGCGACGAGGATGGCCGCGACGAACAGGCTGACCCAGCCCTGCCGTGTGATGGCGAGCAGGATGCCGAGGACGCCCGCCGAGACGCCGACGGCGGGGTGCACGCCCGGCACGAGCGCGTGGGCGAGGAGGCCGAAGGCCGTCCCGATGAAGACCGCGGGGAAGATCCGGCCGCCGCGGAAGCCGCAGGAGGCGGCGATCAGCAGGGCCACCAGCTTCACCACCGTCATCAGGGCGAACTGCCCGGCCGACCAGCCCTCGGGGTCCTTGGCCAGCTCGGCGACCTCATTGAGGCCCTTGAAGAGCGTGAGATGACCGCCGAGCGCGCCGAGCAGACCGAGCACGAGCCCGCCGACGGGCAGCATCAGCATGGGGTGCTTGAGGCGTCCGAACGCGGCGTGCGTGTAAGGGAAGGCGTAGACGGCCGCCATGCCGAGGACGGCGGCCGCGGAGGCGACCACCACGACGGAGAGGAGGTCGCCCGCGTCCGGCCGGGGGAAGGCGGGCAGGCCGAGGTCGAAGCTGGGGTGTCCGACGAGGGTCGTGGTCAGCGCGCCGATGGCCGCCGCGGTGAGCGGCGCGAACAGGGCGTCCCACAGCGAGCCCTTCATCGGCTTGCCCGCGAGGGCCTCGGAGATGACGAGGGCGGCGGCGACGGGTGTGCCGAACAGCGCGCCGAGCGTGGCCGCCTCGGCCAGGGTGCCCCACAGGACGGCGGGCATGGCGGGCAGGGCTTTCGAGCCGAGCCAGAACGCGAGGCCGACGTTGGCCGCGATGATCGGGTTCTCCGGGCCGAGGCTGGGCCCGCCGGCCAGCATCAGCGCGGTCGCGACGAGCAGCCCGGGCAGCACATAGGGCGGCAGCGGGCCGCTCTCGAGCCCGACGGTGGCCGGGTCGGGCCCCGCGTGACCGGGCGCCTTCCACACGACGACGCCTACGACGATGCCGGTCGTGGTCAGCATGACGATCATCCAGGCCGAGGAGTAGCCGCCGATGCCGAGCGCGTCGGGCAGGTCCTCCCACAGCACGTGCTGAAGCTGCTCGGCGAGCCAGCTCACGCCGAGGAACAGCAGGCTGCACACGACGCCCACGACGAGCGCGGGGGCGACCAGCGGCAGCAACGTCCGTGCCGGGGTGGTCTTCTGGGGCTCGGCCTGTGCGTCGGTGCTCACCGGCACACCATAAGCGGACGAAACCGGCACAACACCCGGAGAGATTCCCGCTTGCACCTCACGTGACGTGAGGCCGCACGCTGGGACCCGTACCGACAACGACAAGGAGGGGGCGGCAGCCGTGAGCTACTCCGTGGGGCAGGTCGCCGGGTTCGCCGGCGTCACCGTGCGCACGCTGCACCACTACGACGAGATCGGTCTGCTCGCGCCGGTCGGGCGCAGCCACGCGGGCCACCGGCGCTACAGCGACGCCGACCTGGACCGGCTGCAGCAGATCCTGTTCTACCGGGAGCTCGGCTTCCCCCTCGACGAGGTCGCGGCCCTTCTCGACGATCCGAAGGCGGACCCGCGCGCCCATTTGAGGCGCCAGCACGAACTGCTCACCGCCCGGATCGAGAAGCTGCAGAAGATGGCCGAGGCCGTGGAACACGCCATGGAGGCACGGAAGATGGGCATCAACCTCACGCCCGAAGAGAAGTTCGAGGTCTTCGGGGACAAGGACCCGGAGCGGTACGCGCAGGAGGCGGAAGAGCGCTGGGGCGGCACGGACACGTACGCCGAGTCGCAGCGCCGCGCCGCCCGCTACACCAAGGACGACTGGAAGCGGATGCAGGCCGAGGTCGCCGACTGGGGCGAGCGCTACGACGCCCTGATGGCGGCCGGCGAGCCCGCGACCGGCGAGCGGGCCATGGACATGGCCGAGGAACACCGGCAGCACATCACCAAGTGGTTCTACGAGTGCAGCTTCGAGATTCACTGCGGTCTCGGCGAGATGTACGTGGCCGACGAACGCTTCAAGGAGTTCTACGAGTCCATGCGCCCCGGCCTCGCCGAGCACCTGCGCGACGCGATCATCGCCAACGCCGTCCGCAACGTCTGACCGGCGCTACAGGGGTGCGATCACCACGGCCGTGCCGTACGCGCACACCTCGGTGCCCACGTCCGCCGCCTCCGTGACGTCGAAGCGGAACATCAGCACCCCGTTGGCGCCGCGGGAGCGGGCCTGCTCGACGAGCCGCTCCATCGCCTGGTTACGGGTCTCCACCAGCGTCTTGGTGAGGCCCTTCAGCTCGCCGCCGATCATCGATTTGAGACCGGCGCCGATCTGGCTGCCGAGGTGCCTGGAGCGGACCGTGAGGCCGAAGACCTCGCCGATCACCTTCTCCACCCGGTAGCCGGGCACGTCGTTCGTGGTGACGACGAGCACATCCGTCTGCGGATTCTGGCCGCCGCCGTAGTCTTCGATACCCATACACACAGGTTTGCCACAGTTGACGCACAGTGCATCCTGAGAGGGTCGCTGGAACCTGGTGCCGTCATCCGGCGTTGATAACTTTGCACCGCCATTGCCCTTGCTTCACCACCCCTCAGGAGTCCGGAACCGTGACGACGCTTGCTCTCGGACCAAGCTGGCTGGACCCGGACCACCTGCTCAACACGTTCGGCATCTGGGGCCTGCTCCTGATCGTGTTCGCGGAGTCCGGCCTGCTCATCGGCTTCTTCCTGCCGGGCGACTCCCTGCTGTTCACGTGCGGACTGCTGATCACCGCCGGCACGCTGGACTTCCCTCTGTGGGGCGCCGTCGGCCTGATCTGCGTCGCCGCGATCCTCGGTGACCAGGCGGGTTACCTCTTCGGCAAGAAGGTCGGCCCCTCGCTGTTCAACCGCCCGGACTCCCGCCTCTTCAAGCAGGAGAACGTGGTCAAGGCCCACGAGTTCTTCGAGAAGTACGGCCCGAAGTCCCTGGTCCTGGCGCGCTTCGTGCCCATCGTGCGTACGTTCACGCCGATCATCGCGGGCGTCAGCGGCATGAAGTACCGCTCGTTCATCACGTTCAACATCATCGGCGGCGTGCTCTGGGGCGCGGGCGTCACGCTCCTCGGCTCCTGGCTGGGCAACATCGAGTTCGTCCACAAGAACATCGAGGCGATCCTGATCCTGATCGTCCTGATCTCGGTGGTCCCCATCGCGATCGAGTTCCTGCGGGCGCGCAGCAAGTCGAAGAAGGCCGCGGCGGCGGCGCCCCAGCCCCAGACGCCGGCGCCGGGGCAGCGCGGTCGCCACGCGAAGCGCTAGAGCGCCACGACCCCTTTTGCAGGGTCCTAGAAGCCTCGGGTCCGCTTCGCCGCCCGGCGCCCTTCCGCGCCGGGCGAGCGCAGGAACAGCCGCGCGATCTCGGACCCGAGGTTCACCCCGATCGCGATGGCCATGGCGAGAGCCGCCGCCTTCGTGAGCGACACCAGGCCCGCGTCCACGTCGTTCTGCGCGATGGCCAGCAGCCCGAAGTACGTCGCGGAACCCGGCAGCAGCGGCCCGATCGCCGCCGTCACGTACGGCAGCGCGGACGCGAACCGGTAACGCGAGAAGAGCTGCCCGAACAGGCCGACGAGCCCGGCCGCCGCCGCCGTCGAGGCGACCGGCGAGATCCCGCCGACGACGTGCATGGCCCCGTACACGACCCACGCCACACCGCCGTTCAGCGTCACCGCGAGCACGGTGGAGCGTTCCTGCTGGAGCAGGATGGCGAACGCGAGGGACAGGGCCATCGAGGCGGCGATCTGCCAGTAAGGGCGGTCGATGACCTGGAGGGCCGCCTCCGGGTTCAGCTGCGCGTGCAGCTGGACGCCGAGGTAGAGCACGACCAGGACGCCGACGACGATGCCGACGAAGAAGTACATGACTTCGAGCAGGCGCGCGGCCGCGGTGATGTAGTAGCCGGTCAGGCCGTCCTGCACGCCCGCCACGAGGGCCCGCCCCGGCAGCAGCGCGAACAGCCCACCGGTGATCACCGCGGAGGCGCGTACGTCCACGAGGTTGTGCGCGAGGGTCAGCAGGATCCCTATGGCGGCGGGCGGCATCGCGGCGACGGTGAACTGGTAGAACTCCGGCAGCCCGCGCCCGGCGCACAGCCAGGCCAGCCGGTCACCGAGGATCGCGCCGAGCGCCGCCGCGACGAAGACGATCAGGTCACCGCCGACGAGAATCGAGGCGCCGCCCGCGAGGAGCCCGGTCGCCGCGGAGAGCACCCAGCCCGGGTAGGGGTGGCGGTTGCGGCGGATCTCGGCGAGGCGCCGGTAGGCCTCCTCCAGGGAGACGTCGACCTCCGCGTCGCTGATGTCGTACACCAGCTGGAACACGGCCGCGAGGCGCGTGTAGTCGGTGCCGCGCCGGCGCACGGTGCGCGAGGAGGTCACCGGGTCGTCGATCAGGGACGGCTGGTACGAGATCGACAACAGCGTGAACGTCACCGTCGGTTCGCACCGGTCGAGGCCGTAGGAGCGGCACACGGCGAACATCGCCGCCTCCACGTCCTCGGCGCCCTCACCGCCCGCGAGGAGCAGCTCGCCGATACGCAGGGTCAGGTCGAGGACGCGCGGAACGGCCGGCCCCTCGTCGTCGTGCTTCTGCACGGGCTCGGCCGCCGGACGCTCGGCGACCGGCATGCGCAGCATCGTGCGCATCCGGTCCTGCCAGGGTGCCTCCTTGGTCAGCTTGACCATGGGGATGCCGTGGGCGGGGGTGAACGCGGGGGGCGCGTGCCGGGAGCTGTAGGTCTGCGGGGGAGTGAAGGCCGAACCGCTGGTGTCGGCGGGCGCGGCGGCCGGGGTGCTGAACCCGTCCGGGAGCGCGAACTCGGACGTCGTCTGCGACTCGTCCTGCTCGGGCACCGGGGTCTGCGGCACCACTCCCTGCGGCGGGGTGAAGGCGCTGCGTGCCTCGTCCGACTGCGGTTTGCGGTCTTCGGCCGCCTCCGGCTCCCGCTCCGTCACCAACTCGCCCTTCGTATGACGCTTGCGCACCTCCCGGTACGCCTCAGTATGAGCACAGATACGCGAACGGGCCGCCCCACCCCCGGAGGAGTCGGACGGCCCGTGCGTGGCGGGGGAGGTCAGTGACCGCCCTCGTCCTTGAAGCGCTTGTAGGACCGCTCGATCTCGGCCTCGGCCTCGGTGCGGCCGACCCAGTCGGCGCCCTCGACGGACTTGCCGGGCTCCAGGTCCTTGTAGACCTCGAAGAAGTGCTGGATCTCCAGGCGGTCGAACTCGGACACGTGGTGGATGTCCCGCAGGTGCTCCACGCGGGGGTCCGAGGCGGGGACGCACAGCAGCTTGTCGTCGCCGCCGGCCTCGTCCGTCATACGGAACATGCCGATGGCGCGGCACTTGATGAGGCAGCCGGGGAAGGTCGGCTCCTCCAGGATGACCAGCGCGTCCAGCGGGTCCCCGTCCTCACCGAGCGTGTTCTCGACGAATCCGTAGTCGGCCGGGTAACTGGTCGAGGTGAAGAGTCGACGGTCCAGGCGGATCCGACCGGTCTCGTGGTCCACCTCGTACTTGTTCCGCGAACCCTTCGGAATCTCGATCGTGACGTCGAACTCCACCGGTGGCTCCTCCATGATCAACACATACGACTGGTGATTAAGTGTCCCTCACGCAGGTGTGTGATCGCGAAAGGGGCTGGTCCGTGGTGCCCGAGCTCAAGGCTTCGCAGGCAGTTTCACAGGCAGTGAAGGTGCTCACGAAGGTCAAGACCTGGCAGCTCACGGCGGGCGCTGCCACCCTGGGCCTGGCGCTCTCGGCCGTGGCGGTGGCCTCGGCCGGTCCGTGGGACTCCAGCGGTCAGCGTACGGCGGAGGCGCGCCGGGCTGCCTCCCAGGAGGCCGGGGGTGGCGCAGATCACGGCCGCGACGGCCGCGACGGGCGCTCCGAGGAGCCGGACGCGGCCCCGAGCGCCCGTGCGGTGCTCGCGGCGCCGGGCGGCTCGGTCCCCGGCCCCACGAAGGGCGCGCTCGCCGACGTGCTCGACCCGCTCCTGAACGACCCGGCCCTCGGCAAGCGGCGCACCGCGGCCGTCGTCGACGCGGCCACCGGTCAGCGGCTGTACGGCAAGAGCTCCGGCGACGCACTGACTCCCGCCTCGACCACGAAGCTCGCCACGGCCGTCGCCGCCCTGTCGATGCCGGGGTCCGACCACCGCATCGACACGAAGACCGTCATCGAGCCCGACTCGCACGAGGTCGTCCTCGTCGGCGGCGGCGACCCCACGCTCACCGCCCGCAAGGACGCCGGACCGAACGCGAGCCTGCGCGCCCTCGCCGACGCCACCGCCAAGGAGCTCAAGGGCCGGGACACGGACGAGATCACCCTCTCCTACGACACCTCGCTCTACTCGGGGCCGCTCCTGCACCCCATCGGGCCGAACGAGAACATCGCGCCGGTCAGCGCCCTCATGGCCGACGAGGCGCGCACGGACGACTCGTCGAGCGGTCCGGCTCCCCGCGAGTCCGACCCCGCCGCGGCCGCCGCGCGGACGTTCGCGGATCTGCTGCACGACCGCGGCATCAGGACGAAGGGCGAGCCGGGCCCCCGCCATGCCTCGGGCGACGCCGAGAAGCTGGCCAAGGTGTCGTCGCCGCCCGTATCGGCCCTGGTCGAGCGCATGCTGACGCACAGTGACAACGACATCGCGGAGGCCCTGGCCCGCCAGGTGGCCCTCGCCACGGACGGGACCGCGAGCTTCGAGGGCGGGGGCGAGGGGATCCGCAAGGAGCTGGACAAGCTCCGAATCCCGCTCTCCGGAAGCCACTTCGCGGACGGCAGCGGTCTCGACCGCGCCGACAAGGTCTCCGCCGACCTGCTCACCCAGGTTCTCGCGCGCGCCGTCGAGCGCGAGCGCCCGGGGCTGCGTCCCGTCCTCACCGGACTCCCCGTCGCCGGCTTCACGGGCACGCTGAGCAAGCGGTACACCGACGAGGCCGACGCGGCGGGCATCGGCCTCGTACGGGCCAAGACCGGCACACTGACCGGGGTGAACACGCTGGCCGGCACGGTCGTCGACGCGGACGGGCGGCTCCTGGTCTTCGCCTTCATGACGGACGGCACGGTGAACCCAGGACAGGCCCAGGCGGCCCTGGACCGGCTCGCGTCGACGGTCGCGAACTGCGGCTGCCGCTGACCCGTCCCGGCCGCGCCCCCTAGGGGGCACAACCCGGGCGCCGTCCGGGGCCAAGCCCCTGTGCACCAGGACCCGAGCACGTACGGTTGACGCATGACGAGCATCGGTGGCGCTTCTGGGATGGTCGACTGGAATCTCGCGGTGGCGACCGCGACCCGACTCGTGCGGCCGGGCCCGGAGGTGAGCCGGGACGAGGCGCGGGCGATCGTCGCGGAGCTGCGCCGCCACGCCAAGGCCTCCGAGGAACATGTCCGCGGGTTCACGCGGATGGCCACCGACGAGGTGCACGACACGCCTGTCCTCGTCGTCGACCGCCCCGGCTGGGTCCGGGCGAACGTGGCGGGGTTCAGGGAACTCCTCAAGCCCCTCCTGGACAAGATGGAGGAGCGGCGCGGCTCCGGCCCCGGCGGAGCGGTCCTCGGCGCCGTGGGCGGCAAGGTCACGGGCGTCGAGCTCGGGATGCTGCTGTCCTTCATGTCCTCCCGAGTCCTCGGGCAGTACGAGACCTTCGCCCCTGCCACGCGAGACCTGCCGGCCGCGCCGAACGGCGGCGGAAGACTGCTCCTCGTCGCGCCGAACATCGTGCACGTGGAGCGCGAACTCGATGTGAACCCGCACGACTTCAGGCTCTGGGTGTGCCTGCACGAGGAGACGCACCGCACGCAGTTCACGGCCGTGCCCTGGCTGCGCGACCACCTCGAGGGCGAGATCCAGTCATTCCTCGCCGAGACCGATGTCGACCCCATGACGTTCCTGGAGCGCATCCGCGAGGCCGCCCAGTCCCTGGCGGGCGCGCGCCCCGAGGGCGAGCAGGGCGAGGGCGACGACGGGGGCCGTTCCCTGGTCGAGCTCGTGCAGTCGCCGGCCCAGCGCGAGATCCTCGCCCGGCTCACGGCCGTGATGTCACTGCTCGAAGGGCACGCGGACTTCGTGATGGACGGGGTCGGGCCCGCGGTGGTGCCGTCGGTGGGCGAGATCAGGGAGAAGTTCAAGGAGCGCCGCCAGAAGGGCGCGTCCCGCCTGGACCTGGCGCTGCGCAAGCTCCTGGGCCTCGACGCGAAGCTGCGCCAGTACCGCGACGGCGAGCGATTCGTCAGGGCCGTGGTGAACGAGGTGGGTATGGACGGATTCAATCGCGTATGGACATCGCCGAACACGCTCCCCACCAAGGCGGAGATCGCCAAACCGGCGGACTGGGTCGCGCGGGTGCACCGCAAGTCCGAAGGTGCACCGTAAGGCAGGGTCGTGAAACAAATACGGCCAACGGCAGGAGAACGCCCCCGTAATCACCCATCCGAGGGACCGTAGGCCGTGGGTAGGCGTGCAATGCTCGGGGAACGGCTCGGCTCTGTCACGATCGACGCACTCTGAGTGACTGAAATCGACGAGTCGCTGTTGAGTGACTGGTCCGAGCCACACCCCCACCGGAAACTTCATGAAGGGAACCGGACATGGGTCCCCATCCTGCGGTCGCGGCGATACGCCTGGCGGTCCGCCGCGTACTCCACGACGTACTCAACGATCACAGCGCCCCCCACCCGGCGCCAGAAGCCCCGCGCACCCCGCCCCTGGTGCTTGTCGCCTGCTCCGGCGGCGCCGACTCCATGGCGCTCGCCTCCGCCCTCGCCTTCGAGGCCCCCAAGCTCGGCATCCGCGCCGGTGGCGTGACCGTCGACCACGGTCTGCAGCCCGGCTCCGATCTCCGCGCCGCCGAAGTCGTCGCGCGGCTCACCGCCCTGCGCCTCGACCCCGTCGAGTCCGCGGCCGTGCACGTCGGCCGCGACGGCGGACCCGAAGCCGCGGCGAGGGACGCCAGATACGCCGCGCTCGACGCCGCCGCGGACCACCACGGCGCCGCCGCGATCCTGCTCGGCCACACCCGCGACGACCAGGCAGAGACGGTCCTGCTCGGCCTCGCCCGCGGCTCCGGTATCCGCTCCCTGTCGGGAATGGCCGCGACCTCGGGGGTCGGCGGCCGTTACCGCAGGCCCTTCCTCCGCCTCGACCGCCAGACCGCCCGCAAGGCGTGCATGGCCCAGTCACTGCCCGTCTGGGACGACCCCCACAACACCGATCCGGCGTACACGCGCTCCCGGCTGCGCCACGAGGGGCTGCCCGCCCTGGAGAAGGCGCTGGGCAAGGGTGTCGTCGAGGCGCTCGCCCGTACGGCCCAGTTGTCCCGGGACGACGCCGACGCCCTGGACACGTGGGCCGCGCAGGCCGAAGCCATGGTGCGGGACCCCGCAGGGCTCCTGGAGTGCGCCAAGCTCTACGCGCTGCCGCCCGCCGTACGCCGCCGTGTACTGCGCCGCGCGGCCATCGAGGCCGGCGCTCCGGCGGGTGCTCTGTTCGCCCGGCACATCGAAGAGGTCGACCGTCTGATCACCGGCTGGCGCGGCCAGGGGGAGATCAACCTCCCCGGCAAGGTCGTGGCTCAGCGGCAGGGTGGCAGACTGGTCATCCGGCAAGGCTGACGCGGGACGAGAGTCCTTGAGCGGCCGGTGGGACGACCGAAAGTGATGCGGGTGGACGCGAAAGACATGGGCACCGACCTCCAGTCGGTGCTCATCACCAAGGAAGAGATCGACGCGAAGCTGGCTGAGCTGGCCGCGAAGATCGATGCGGAATACGCGGGCAAGGACCTGCTGATCGTCGGTGTCCTCAAGGGCGCCGTGATGGTCATGGCGGACCTGGCGCGTGCGCTGTCCACCCCCGTCACGATGGACTGGATGGCGGTGTCCTCGTACGGCGCGGGCACCCAGTCGTCCGGCGTCGTGCGGATCCTCAAGGACCTCGACACCGACATCAAGGGCAGGCACGTCCTGATCGTCGAGGACATCATCGACTCCGGCCTGACGCTGTCGTGGCTGCTCACCAACCTCGGCACCCGCGAGCCCGCGAGCCTCGAGGTCTGCACGCTGCTGCGCAAGCCGGAGGCGGCGAAGGTGGCCATCGACGTGAAGTGGACCGGGTTCGAGATCCCGAACGAGTTCGTCGTCGGGTACGGCCTGGACTACGCGGAGAAGTACCGGAACCTGCCGTTCGTCGGCACTCTGGCTCCGCACGTCTACGGCGGCTGAACCGTCGCCGAAGCGATGTGAGACGGTCGGGAACCCCTGCGGGTTTCCCGCCGTTGGAGCATGCGTGGGCGAGATTCCCAGTCGTCCCCTGCGGCTTCGGGTGACAATGCTGGGGTACCGTCCGAAGGACAGTCTTCAAAACAGCCTTTATCAAACTCACTATGGCAGGAGGGACGGGGCGTCATCGCTCCGTATGGATGGACGTGAAGCGATACTTCCGTGGGCCGGTCATGTGGATCGTGCTGGCCGTCCTTGCCGTGGTCGTGTTGATGCAGGTCGTCGGTTCGTCCGGTGGCTACAAGACGGTGGACACCGGCCAGGTCATTCAGGCCATCAACGACAACAAGGTGCAGTCGGCCAAGCTGACCACCGGCGACGAAAACAACATCAAGGTCGAGCTCAAGAACGGCCAGAAGGTCCAGGGCAGCAGCAAGATCCAGGCGAGCTACATCGGCGACCAGGGCGTCGATGTGGCCAAGGATCTGCAGGCCAAGTTCGAGGACAAGCAGATCCCCGACGGGTACACCGTCGCCCCGACGAAGCAGAACGCCTTCGTGGGGATCCTGCTCTCCCTGCTCCCCTTCGTCCTGATCGTCGTCGTCTTCCTGTTCCTGATGAATCAGATGCAGGGCGGCGGCTCCCGAGTCATGCAGTTCGGGAAGTCCAAGGCGAAGCTCATCACCAAGGACACCCCGAAGACGACGTTCGCCGATGTGGCGGGCTCGGACGAGGCCGTCGAGGAGCTCCACGAGATCAAGGAGTTCCTCCAGGAGCCGGCGAAGTTCCAGGCCGTCGGCGCCAAGATCCCCAAGGGTGTGCTGCTCTACGGCCCGCCCGGAACCGGTAAGACGCTGCTCGCGCGCGCCGTCGCCGGTGAGGCGGGGGTCCCCTTCTACTCGATCTCGGGTTCCGACTTCGTCGAGATGTTCGTCGGTGTCGGTGCCTCCCGAGTCCGTGACCTGTTCGAGCAGGCCAAGGCGAACGCCCCGGCGATCGTCTTCGTCGACGAGATCGACGCCGTCGGCCGGCACCGCGGTGCGGGTCTCGGCGGCGGTCACGACGAGCGCGAGCAGACGCTCAACCAGCTGCTCGTCGAGATGGACGGCTTCGACGTGAAGGGCGGCGTCATCCTGATCGCCGCCACGAACCGGCCCGACATCCTCGACCCGGCACTGCTGCGCCCGGGACGTTTCGACCGGCAGATCGCGGTCGACCGCCCGGACATGCAGGGCCGTCTGGAGATCCTCAAGGTTCACCAGAAGGGCAAGCCGGTCGCACCCGATGTCGATCTGTCCGCCGTCGCCCGGCGTACCCCGGGCTTCACCGGCGCCGACCTGGCGAACGTGCTGAACGAAGCGGCGCTCCTCACGGCGCGCAGCGACCTCAAGCTCGTCGACAACTCGATGCTGGACGAGGCGATCGACCGCGTAGTGGCGGGCCCGCAGAAGCGGACCCGGATCATGTCCGACAAGGAGAAGAAGATCACCGCGTACCACGAGGGCGGACACGCCCTGGTCGCGGCGGCTTCGCCCAACTCCGACCCGGTGCACAAGATCACGATCCTGTCCCGTGGACGGGCCCTCGGTTACACGATGGTCCTGCCCGACGAGGACAAGTACTCCACCACGCGCAACGAGATGCTCGACCAGCTCGCCTACATGCTGGGCGGGCGCGCGGCCGAGGAGCTGGTCTTCCACGACCCGACCACGGGCGCGGCGAACGACATCGAGAAGGCGACCACGACCGCGCGGGCCATGGTCACGCAGTACGGCATGACCGAGCGGCTCGGCGCGATCAAGTTCGGCGGCGACAACACCGAGCCCTTCCTGGGCCGGGAGATGTCGCACCCGCGCGACTACTCGGAAGAGGTCGCCGCGCTCGTCGACGAAGAGGTCAAGAAGCTCATCGAGAACGCGCACAACGAGGCCTGGGAGATCCTGGTCGAGAACCGCGACGTCCTCGACCAGCTGGTACTCCAGCTCCTGGAGAAGGAAACGCTGAACAAGGAGCAGATCGCCGAGATCTTCGCTCCGATCGTGAAGCGTCCGGCCCGCCCCGCGTGGACCGGCTCCTCCCGCCGCACTCCGTCGACCCGCCCGCCAGTGCTCTCCCCCAGGGAGCTGTCACTGACGAACGGTTCGAACGGCGCGGCAACGGGCGTCGAGTCCGGGCTGGACATCGCTCCTACGGACAGCCCCGAGGCCTGATCACCCCGGAATGGATAACCGCGTCCCCCACGCCTTACGGTGTGGGGGACGCGGTTCTTTGTTCAAGGAAGAGGCACAGATGACCGACCCGGTGACGCTGGACGGAGAGGGTCCGATCGGCGAGTTCGACGAGAAGCGGGCCGAGAACGCCGTGCGTGAGCTGCTCATCGCTGTCGGTGAGGACCCGGACCGCGAGGGCCTCAAGGAGACGCCGGCGCGGGTGGCGCGGGCGTACAAGGAGATATTCGGGGGGCTGTGGCAGAAGCCCGAGGACGTTCTGACGACGACGTTCGACCTCGGTCACGACGAGATGGTCCTGGTGAAGGACATCGAGGTCCAGAGCAGCTGTGAGCACCATCTGGTGCCGTTCGTCGGCGTCGCCCACGTCGGCTACATCCCGTCGAGCGACGGCAAGATCACCGGCCTGTCGAAGCTGGCCCGCCTCGTGGACGTCTTCGCCCGGCGCCCGCAGGTGCAGGAGCGTCTGACCACGCAGATCGCCGACTCCCTGATGCAGATCCTGGAGCCGCGCGGCGTGATCGTGGTCGTCGAGTGCGAGCACATGTGCATGACGATGCGCGGGGTGCGCAAGCAGGGCGCGAAGACCATCACGTCCGCGGTGCGCGGCCAGCTGCGCGACCCGGCGACGCGCAACGAGGCGATGAGCCTCATCATCGCGCGCTGAGCCCCGGCAGGCGCGCGGCCGGCCCCGGCTGGTCAGGCCGCCGGCGCGGCCCCGCCGTGGTCCTCGTCGTCGTCCTCCGGGAGCTTGCAGACGCGCTCCAGGAAGAGGGCGGCCGCTATCACGGCGATGCCGGTGAGGACCGAGAAGCCGGCGTAGATGGCCTGGTCGCGGCGGGCCGGGACATCGAGGTGTTCGAGCAGGAACGCGCCCGTGCCGCCGTACATCCCCGCGACCAGCGCGGCCACCAGCGCGCTGGCCTGGCCGAAGACGAGGGCGCGGGCCGCCATCAGCGGGTCGACTCCCTTGGCGCCGGGGCTCCGCTCGCGCTGGGCGCGCAGCCGGGCCCGGATGGAGAGCGCGGTCGCCAGCAGGATGACGGCGATCACGGCGAGGACGATCGGCGCCGCCAGCGGGACCCGCGGCAGTGTGCCGATCGAGTCCCACAGGCGGGCGCCCGCCCAGCTCAGTACACCGGCGACCAGGAAGAGGCCGGCCAACGTCCTGATGCGCAGTTGCTTCATTCCGGTGGTCGCCCCTCAGTCCCCGCGCTGTCTTCGTGTGCCCGCATGACCCTAACGACTATTCGGGCAGCTGGAGTTCCAGGTCGGCGCGCGGCGCGACGCCTTCGCGGGTGACCGCGGCGAGCAGCTCGGCCACGGGTCCGTGGCCCGGCAGTTGCGCCTCGGGCTCCACGTCGAACCAGGGGGCGAGGACGAAGGCCCGCTGGTGCGCGCGGGGGTGAGGGAGCGTGAGGACCGGGTCGTCGGAGACGACGTCGGCGTACGTGACGATGTCGACGTCGATCGTGCGGGCACCCCAGCGCTCGTCACGGACGCGGTGGAAGGCCTCCTCGACGGCGTGCGCCCGCTCCAGGAGGGAGGACGGGGGCAGGGTCGTGCGGAGCACGATCACCGCGTTGAAATACGCGGGCTGGCTGCCCGGCTCGACGCCCCACGGCTCGGTCTCGTAGACGGGCGAGACGGCCTTGACGCGGACGCCGGGGGTGTCCTCCAGGGCGTCGATGGCGCCCTGGATCGTCTCGAGGCGGTTCCCCAGATTCGAGCCGAGGGCGATCACCGCGTTTTTGGGGTTGGAGAGTGTGGTGTCGGCCGCGTCCACCTGTTCCACCACGGAGGCGGGCACCGGCTGTACGGTCGGGTCGCTGGGGCCCTCGGTGAAAGATGCAGTCATACTCGGCTCCGGGTGATGGTGACGGTCACATCGTCGAAGGGGACGGTGATCGGGGCGTCCGGCTTGTGGACGCAGACCTCGACCTCCAGGACTCCTTCGTGCTTCAGGCACGTCCCGGCGATGCGCTCGGCGAGCGTCTCGATGAGATCGACCGGATCGCCTTCGACGACGGCCACGACCTCCTCCGCCACGATGCCGTAGTGCACGGTCTTCGCCAGGTCGTCGTCGGCCGCGGCCGCGCGTGTGTCCAGTCCGAGCACCAGGTCCACGATGAAGGTCTGGCCTTCCTCGCGCTCCTTGGGGAAGACGCCATGGTGCCCGCGGGCCTTGAGGCCGCGCAGCGCGACACGATCCACGCGAATCACTCCTGCAATCGTCGGTAGCGGCGGGTTCGTACCGAGTGCGGTCGGCACACCAGCCTCGATCGAATCTACCTGCGGGCACCGACAGCGCTCGCCCGCGGGGGCTATGGACAGGGCGGCCCACCGCTGGTAGCCGCCCCTACCCACCAGCGCGCTCCGGCAATCCCGTGGGCCCCACGTGGACCCGCCTACCCCGTCAGGAGCCACTCAGGAGGGTGTCTCGTCGCTTTCTTCGCCGTCGTCGCCCTCGGTCTCGGACTCGGCGAGTACGGGCGACGCGTGGTGCGACCACAGTTTCCAGCCGTCACGTGTGCGACGGAACACATTCGTGGCGACGACGCGCTGGCCGACGAGCGGGCCGAGTTCGTCGCCCTCCGCGGGGGCCGGGCCGCCGCTGAGGATGTTCTCGGTGCAGGTGATCAGAGCGGTGTCGGCGACGATGCTGATGTGCACATCCGTGAGGAAGAACTGGATGTACTCGGTGTTCGCCATGATCAGCGCGTACGAGCGCAGAACCTCGCCGCGGCCGGTGAGCACGGGCCAGCCGGGGTGCACGCAGCTGATGGACGTGTCCTCGGCCTCGTCGGACTCCTCGCTGTACGAGACGTCCTCGGGGGCGAGCCAGAGCGCCGTCAGCAGTTCGAAGTCGGCTCGCTCCAGAGCCTCGTAGAAGGCGCGGTTGGCGCTGTCCACGGCCTCCGCGTCGGTGCGCCGGCCTGCCGCACCGCGCGGCTCGTCGGGCTCCCTCGGTGGGGTCACTGGGCTCCTTCTACGGCGCGGGCGACACGGACCGCGTCGGCCGTCGCGCGGACCTCGTGGACGCGGACGGCCCAGGCGCCCTGGTGGGCCGCGATAGCGGAGACGGCGGCCGTGGCGGCGTCGCGCTCGCGCGCCGGGGGCGGGGCGCCCTGCTCGCCGGCCAGGACATGGCCGAGGAACCGCTTACGGGACGCGGCGACCAGCAGGGGGTGGCCGAGCGCGCGCAGCTCCTTCAGGTGGGCCAGGAGCTTCAGGTCGTGGGAGGCCTCCTTGGAGAAGCCGAGGCCCGGGTCGACGACGATGCGCTCGGGGGCGATGCCGCCCTCGATGACGGCCTCCACGCGCGCGTGGAGCTCGGCGACGACTTCGGAGACCACGTCCTCGTACGTGCCCTTGACGTTGCCTCCCTCCAGGAAGCCGCGCCAGTGCATGACGACGAAGGGGGCGCCCGCCGCCGCGACGGCGGGGATCATCGCCGGGTCGGCGAGGCCGCCGCTGACGTCGTTGACGAGAGAGGCACCGGCCGCCAGGGAGCGCTCGGCGACCGAGGCGCGCATCGTGTCCACGGACACGGCGACGCCCTCGGAGGACAGGCCCCGCACGACGGGGATGACACGCTTGAGCTCCTCGTCCTCGTCGACGCGGGTGGCGCCGGGGCGGGTCGACTCACCGCCGACGTCTATCAGGTCGGCGCCCTGTGCGACCAGGTCGAGGCCGTGTTTCACGGCGGCCGTCGTGTCGAACCAGCGGCCGCCGTCGGAGAAGGAATCGGGCGTCACATTGACGACTCCCATGACCGCGCAGCGGTCCCATTCGGGAAGGCCTGTGACGTGGCCGCGACGGCCCTGCGACGTGCTCATGCCTTCAAGCCTAGGCCCGGCGGCCCGGTGGCCGTGCCACGGCCGGACTGCGGACGGGCCTCAGGCGGCCCGCACCTCGCGCCGGCTTCCGTCGTGCCAGCTGTCGTGCCCGGTGTCGTGTGCGCAGGGCCGGGGCCCGGCCCTGCGCCGCCGCCGGAGGCGCGGCACGGCCAGGTTCGCGAAGCCCTCCGCCTGCATGCCGGCGAAGCCGATCCGGGGCAGGTCGCGCGAGGAGCGGTGGACCACGAAGCGGGGTTCCCGGCGCGGCCGGAACTTCGCGTTGACCGGGAAACCGACTCGATCTGGAACCAGTAGGACAGGAAGACGAGCAGTCCGCGCCAGGCCCGCAGGACCGGGCCCGCGCCGATCTCGTCGCCGCGCGTGAGGGCCGCGCGGACCATCGCGAAGTTCAGCGATATCCGCGTGATGCCGAGCTTCGGGGCGGAGGGCGGCCACGATGAGGAGTTCGTTCATGCCGGGGTCGGCGGCGCGGTCTCGGCGCATCTGGTCGAGGGAGACGCCGTCGGTGCCCCAGGGAACGAAGCGGAGTACGGCCTTCAGGTCGCAGTGCGGGCCGGCCGGGTCGGCGGCCTTGTGGGCTGTGGCGACCAGGCAGTCGCTGTCCGCCGTGCCGCCGAGGCGGCCGAGCGCCACATGAAGAAGCCGCGTTCGGTGTCGGTGCCGCGCCAGTCGTCGGCGGCGCGGCGGATCCGCTCCAGTTCCTGGTCGCCGAGGTCACGGATGCGCCGCACCCGGGTCTCGTAGCCATTGCGCTCGATCCTCTTGGCCATCTGGCGTACGTTGCGCACCGCACGCCCGGCCAGGGAGAAATCCGCGGTGTCCACCACCGCCTCGTCGCCCGGTTCGAGTGCGTCGAGGCCGGTCTCACGGGTCCAGACCTCGCCGCCCGTCTCGGAGCAGCCCATGACGGCGGGGGTCCATGAGTGGGCCTTGGCCTCGTCCATGAACCGTTCGATGGCTCCGGGCCACGCCTCCACGTCCCCGACGGGGTCGCCGCTCGCGAGCATCACGCCCGACACGACGCGGTAGCAGACGGCCGCCTTGCCGCTGGGCGAGAAGACGACCCCCTTGTCGTGGCGGAGCGCGAGACGGCCGAGGGAGTCGTGGGCGCCGTGCTTGTCCAGGAGGGTGCGCAGCCGTGCCTCGTCGTCCTCGGTGAGGCGTGCGGCCGGGTGTTCGGGGCGGAACGCCAGATAGATGGTCGTCAGCGCGGTGAGCAGGCCGAGCGCGCCGAGCGAGCACGCCACGGTCCAGGAGGTGCGGCCCGCGTAGTCGACGGGTCCGTCCATGCCTAACAGGCCGTACAGGACGTGTTCCAGACGGTCGGACAGGCTCGGGTCGCCCACCAGCTTCTTGGGGTGGGCGCTGACGACGGCGAGGCCGATGACGATGGAACCGGCGCCCATGAGCACGAAGTTCGCGAGCGCCCGCCAGCGGCTGCGCGGGTCGGGCAGCGCCGCGAACTCACTCCGGTGGCGCAGCAGCAGAGTGAGAAGCACGAGCGGGATCAGCGCACCGAACAGGGAGTACCGGTACGCGAACTGCGCGAGCGCGCCGAGCGGCAGGAGCACCACGGCCGCGCGCCAGGCCCGCCGCTTGTGGCGGCGCAGCCCGTGCGCGAGGAGGAGCAGCAGGACACCCGTACTGATGGCGAGCGCGGTCGCGAACGGGCCGAGGGCGCCGGGCAGGACCTCGGCCGGCTCATGCATGCGGCTGTGCCGGAACCGCGGGAAGGCGCCCGCCGCGATGTCGAGGAGTCCGACGAGGACGCAGGCGCGGGCGATCAGGGTGGGGACGGCCTCGGGCCGGGGGCCCCGCAGTATCCGGCGCAGATGCTGCCTTCTGCCCGGAACCCCGCCTGACATATCGGCATCTATCCTGACAGACATCGCATCCCGTGGTTCCGCGAGAGAGCTCGAAGCCGGTGCCATTTCCGGCATCCGGTCACATTGCGCCCTCTAGGACGGGACTTGTGGGAGGCGGGTTCACTCGGCCAGGTAAACCGGCGGAAAAGGTTCAGTAAGCCAGAAAGTGCAGGCGGGTACAGCACGATGGGTCTCACGAGCAGCAAGGTCCTTGCGCTTGCGGTCTTTCTGGCCGTGCTCCTCTTCGCCGGGACGGTCTGGCTGTGGCCGCGCCTGGCGCGCCGCACCTGGGGATCCGTCGCCGGGCGGGTGGGCCTGCTGTTCGCGATGCAACTCGCGCTGTTCCTCTCGGCCGGACTGGCCGTCAACCATGCCTTCGGGTCCTACGCCTCGTGGGACGACCTCCTCGGGCGGGAGCGGGGCCAGGGCGTGGTGGCCGACCTCGGAGCGGTCGGCACCCGGGGGCCACTGCAGGTGCTCGGCACGCGGGCCGTGAACGTGCGGGGCGGCTCACGGCCCGAAGTCGGCGGCCAGATCCAGAAGGTCGACATCGTCGGGAAGCGCTCGCACATCGCCACCTCCGCGTACGTCTATCTGCCGCCCGAATACTTCAAGGGCCGCCACAAGACCCGCACTTTCCCCGCCTCGGTCGTCCTGACCGGCTACCCCGGCACCGCCGAGGCGCTCATCAAGGGACTGCACTACCCGGCCACCGCCCACGAGCAGGCCAGGGCGGGCGCCATGCGGCCGATGATCCTGGTGATGATGCGCCCGACCGTGGCGCCCCCGAGGGACACGGAGTGCGTGGACGTGCCGGGCGGCCCGCAGACGGAGACGTTCTTCGCCAGGGACCTGCCCCGGGTCATCTCGGCGCACTACAGGGTCAACAGGAGGCCGGGCGGCTGGGGCATCGTCGGCGACTCCACGGGCGGCTACTGCGCCCTGAAGCTCGCCGTCCACCACCCCCGTGTCTACGGCGCGGGGGCGGGCCTGTCCGCGTACTACAAGTCGCCGACCGACCCCACCACGGGCGACCTGTTCCACGGCGACGAGGCGCTGGAGCGGCGCGCCGACCTGATGTGGACCCTGGAACACGGGAAGCCGCCCGCCACGTCGTTGCTGGTCACCACGAGCAAGCACGGCGAGAGCAACTACGGGAACACGATGAGGTTCATCCGCGTGGTGAAGCCGCCCACCGGGATCTCGTCGATCGTCCTGGACGGCGGCGGCCACAACTTCAACACCTGGCGCCGCGAGATCCCGGCCACGCTGGTGTGGCTGAGCGAGCGCATCACGGCGTAGGGGCGCCGACGGCGGGGCCTCACGCTTCGGGGCTCATGCGCCCTCAGGCCCCCGTCACCGTCTCCAGTTCGACCTCCGCGCGCGGGATGTCCCGGGCGTCCGCCGCCGTGGAGCGGCGCAGCGCCTCGTGCAGCCGCGCCGGGGTGAGGACGCCGAGGAAGCGCCCCTCGCTGCGTTCGTCGATGACGGCGATCCAGCCCGCGTCGTGCTGGAGCATCGTGGCGAACGCCTGCTTGAGGGAGGCGCCGACGGGCAGCCACGCCTCCATGCGGCGGGCGTGCTCGCGGACCGTGCCGCTCTGCACGCGCGCGTGCTCCGCGGAGATCCAGCCGTGCAGGTTGTTGTCGCCGTCGAGGACCACCGCCCAGGGGGCGTCGAGCTTCGCCGGCAGCGGGTCGTCGAGATGCACGACCGGCGGCTGCTCCAGGTCGCTCTCCTCGATGGGCGTGACGGACAGGCGCTTGAGTCCGCGGTCCGCGCCGACGAAGTCGGCCACGTACTCGTTCGCGGGCGCGCCCAGGACGGTCGGCGGGGTGTCGAACTGCTCGATCCGGCCCTGCCCGTACACGGCGATCCGGTCGCCGAGCCGGACGGCCTCCTCGATGTCGTGCGTGACGAACAGGACCGTCTTGCGCACGGCCTGCTGCAGGCGCAGGAACTCGTTCTGCAGGTGTTCGCGCACGACGGGGTCGACCGCGCCGAACGGCTCGTCCATCAGGAGTACGGGCGGATCCGCCGCCAACGCCCTTGCCACACCGACGCGTTGGCGCTGACCGCCGGAGAGCTGGTCGGGGTACCGGTCACCGAAGGTGCGCGGGTCGAGGCCGACGAGGTCGAGGAGTTCGGCGGCGCGCTCGCGGGCCTTGGCGCGCTTGACGCCGAGGAGGTGCGGGACGGTCGCCGTGTTGTCGAGGACCGTCTTGTGCGGGAAGAGGCCGACCTGCTGGATCACATAGCCGATGCGGCGCCGGAGTTGGACCGGGTCGATGCCGGATATGTCGTCGCCGTCAAGGAATATCCGACCCTCGCTCGGTTCGATGAGCCGGTTGACCATCTTCATCGTGGTGGTCTTGCCGCAGCCCGACGGGCCGACGAGCGTGACGAGTTCCCCCTCGTTCACCTCGAAGGACAGGTCGTCGACGGCCGTTGTCCCGTCGGCGTAGCGCTTGGTGACGTGCTCGAACCGGATCATGGGTCCCCATTGTGCCGGGCAGCCGCCGCCTGTGGGCGGCCGCCGTGTGAAGGCCATGTTGCGTCGTGACGAGGGGTCTCGGCGATTGTCAGTGGTGGGGGCTAGGGTCGTCGGCAGTCGGAATCAGGCGCTCGCGCGAGCGGTTTCAAGACATATGTACGGGGATTCGGGGGAGGCGGGGCGGGTGAGCAGTCCCAATTGCATGGTGGCCAATGAGTGGGTGTGCGGGGAATATCTGCGCACCCGCAGGCAGGAGCTGGTCGACGCGGTCGTCCAGCACATCGGCATCACGGCCGCTTCCGTCGTGATCGGCGTGCTGATCGCCTTCCCGCTGGCCCTCCTCGCCCGGCGCCGGCGCGCCTTCGCGGGCCCGGTGCTCGGTCTGACGACGGTGCTCTACACGATCCCGTCGCTGGCCATGTTCTCGCTGCTGCTCCCGCTGTTCGGGCTCTCCGCCTCGCTCGTGATCACCGGACTCGTCCTCTACACGCTGACGATCCTGGTGCGGAACTTCCTGGCGGGCCTCCAGGCCGTGCCGGACGAGGCGAGAGAAGCGGCCCGCGGCATGGGGTACGGGCCGGTCCGGCTGCTGTGGGAGGTCGAACTGCCGCTGGCGCTGCCGGCGATACTCGCGGGCGTGCGGATCGCCACGGTCTCCACGGTCGCGCTGACGACGGTCGGCGCGATCGTCGACTACGGCGGCCTGGGCACGCTGATCATGGACGGTCTCGACAGCGACTTCAAGGCCCAGGTGCTCACGGCGTCCGTGCTGTGCGTGCTCCTCGCCGTGGGCGCCGATCTGCTGCTGCTCGGCTTCCAGCGGTGGCTGACCCCCTGGACCCGCGTCGCGTCAGGGACGTCCCGAACACGCAGACGCACGGACCGCTCTGGCAGTCCGGACCGCGCGGGTGGCGGCTCCGGCGATGCGGAGCGACGTACGGAGAAGGCGGCGCAGGCGGCATGAGTGCGATATCGGGGGCCTACGACTGGCTGACGACGGGGTCCAACTGGCAGGGCGACAAGGGGGTGTGGCACCGCCTGGCCGAGCATCTGTACTTCAGCGGTGCCACTCTGGCCGTGTCCTGCCTGATCGCCCTGCCGCTCGCGCTGTGGCTCGGGCACATCGGCAAGGGCGGCGGCCTCGCGGTCAACATCTCGAACGCGGGCCGCGCGGTGCCCACGCTCGCGGTGCTCGTCCTGCTCACGCTGACGCCGCTGGGCCGGCACGGGGACCTGCCGACGTTCATCGCGCTCGTGCTGTTCGCGGTGCCCCCGCTGCTGACCAACGCCTACATCGGGATGCGCGAGGTCGACCGGGCCGTCGTGGAGGCGGCGCGGGGGATGGGGATGAGCGGGGGGCAGGTGTTCCGGCGCGTCGAGCTCCCGCTGGCGTACCCGATGGTCATGACCGGGATCCGGCTGGCGGCGGTGCAGGTGATCGCCACGGCGACGCTCGCCGCGATGGCCGGCAAGGGCGGGCTCGGGCGGATCATCACGGCCGGGTTCAACCTCCAGGACACCCCTCAGGTGGTCGCCGGTGCGGTCCTGGTGGCGTTGCTCGCACTGCTCGTGGAGGGCGTCCTGGCCGGTGCGGGGCGGGTTCTGAATCCGATGAAGGGCCGCTCCGGCGCGGCGGGCTGAATCCCGGCGGGTGCGGTGCGGCGGGGCCGAACCCCGGCGGGCGCCCCGGCAGGCGGGACGCCAACTTGATATCTCGTTACGGCTTTTCGATCATTCCGGCTTTCGATTGGGTGGACAACGATGAACAGCAGAACGCGACGGATCGCCGTGGCGGCGGTCGCCGTCGGCGCGCTCACCACCGGGCTCACCGCGTGCGGCGGGGACAGCCTGGAGGGTGGCAAGAGCGACAAGGCCGACTCGGGCTCGGCCGGCGGCGGCAAGAAGGGCACGGTCGTCGTCGGCGCCGCCGGGTTCACCGAGTCGAAGGTGATGGCAGAGCTGTACAAGCAGGTTCTCGCCGACGCCGGATACTCCGCCTCGGTCAAGACCGTCGAGAACCGCGAGATCTACGAGCCTCAGCTCGCCAAGGGCGCGATCGACGTCGTTCCCGAATACGCGGCGACGCTCGCGGAATTCCTCAATCTCAAGAAGAACGGCGCGGACGCCAAGCCCGTCGCCTCAAGTGATCTTGATGCGACGGTCACCGCGCTGCGCGGACTCGCCGGGCCCGAAGGGCTGACCGTGCTCGACGCCGGAGAGGCCGTCGACCAGAACGCCTTCGCGGTGAGCGCGGATTACGCGAAGCAGCACAGCCTCAAGACCCTTTCGGACCTCGGCAAGTCCGGCCAGAAGGTCAAGATCGCGGCCGGTGACGAATGCGAGAAGCGGCCCTTCTGCGCCCCGGGTCTCGAGAAGACGTACGGCATCAAGATCAGCGGGATCGACCCCAAGGGCGTCGGCACCACGCAGGCCAAGCAGGCCGTCAAGAACGGTGAGGACCAGCTGGTCCTGACGACCACCACGGACGCCACGCTGAAGAACTTCGGCCTGGTGCTCCTGGAGGACGACAAGAAGCTCCAGAACGCGGACAACATCGTTCCGGTTGTGAACACCAAGGACGCGGGCGACAAGGAGATAGCCGCCGCACTCGGGAAGCTGACCAAGACGCTGACGACCGACGATCTCGTCGAGCTCAACCGGAAGGTCGACGCGGAACGCCAGAAGGAAGCCGATGTGGCCAAGGAGTATCTCCAGTCGAAGGGCCTCCTGAAGAACTGAACGGTCCGCGGAGGAGCTGATCGGCAAAGGCGCCGAGTTCAGGGGTGATATGGGAGTGACCGGACAGAAGACCACGGGATTTTGGCTGCCGGGGCACCACGATTCGCCTACGCGCGGTAAGTTTCTGGCCATGCCACGTGGACGTCACCGCCATTCCCCACCCCTGCACAGGCTGCTTCCCCCCTCGGCGATCGCAGGCGTCCCGCTCGTCTGCGCGGCCGGCGCCTGGCTGACCGCGGAGCCCCTCGTGCTGCGCGGTCTGGCCGGTGCCGCCGCCTGCGCCGCCGTGGTGGGCGCGGTCGTCATGCGCCGCTGGGACCGGCTCGCGGGCAAGCGCGTCGCCGAGCTGAACCGGGCGCGGGCGAGCGACGAGTGGCACCACGACGAGCGGGTCGCCGAACTCGAGACCGACCTCGAGGAGTCGCGCGAGCTGCGCTTCAAGATGGAGGCGAAGCTGCGCGGCAAGCGCACGGAGCTGGCGGCCCTGCGCAACGAGCACGCGGCTCTGCTGCGGCGCTACGCGACCGCGGAGACGGAGCGGGCCACTGCCCTGGAGGGCCGCAGGCAGCTCGCGATAGAGGCCTCGGCCCCGGCGCGTGCGCTGCCCGCGGCCGCCTCCCCGGCACCCGGCGCCGAGCTGGTCCCGGCGCAGCGCGCCACGTCGGCCGGCGCACCGGTGACGTCCCCGGTGCTCTATCTGCGGGCCAACGCCGCGCTCGACCGCATGGCGCGCGCCGCGAACCCCCCGCGGGGCGAGGGCCCGAAGGCCGAGGTACCCGAGGGCGGTGAGCCGCAGGGGAAGCCCGAGGCGGCCCGCGCACAGGAGCACGAGCACGTGGCCGCCCTGCCGTCCGGCGTCCCCGGTCACTTCACCGTCCCGGCCGCGGCGGCGGTCGTGCCGCCCGCGGCGGTGCGGCGGCCCCTGGTCGAGGGCGGATTCGACTTCTTCGGTACGAAGGGCGTGGCGCCCGCGGCCCTGGAGGCCGTGCAGAACACGGACCTCGCGGACGTCGTCGGCGAGGAGGCGCTCGCGCTCCACAAGGCGGACGCGGAGGCCGAGTTCAAGCAGGCCGACGCCACGACCACGGGTGAGGGCGTCAGCCAGGTCATCGACCTGACCGCGCACGACGAGACGGAACAGATCGACGTGGCGGAGCTGCGATCGGCGATGCGGGCCTGAGTTCCGGCGGCGGGGACGTGGTTCCGGCGGCGGAGACGTCAGCACGTATGACGTAAATGACGTAAATGGGGGCGGGCCTCGGTGTGTCACACACCGAGGCCCGCCCCCATCGTCATGCCGTCGCCCTCACGAAGCCATCCAGCGGTCCGGCCGTGCCACCTTCCGTCCCGTGCGTGAGCGGTCGGCCTGGGAGCGCAGGAGTTCCGCCGCCTCCCCGGCGTCCCGCAGGCGGGCCGTCACCGTCTTGTCGGCGCCCGTGTCCACATGGACGTCGGCCACGCCCCGGAACCGCTCCCAGGGCCCTTGTGTGAGCCGCACGCTCTGCACCTTCGCGTGCGGCACCAGGGCGAGCCGCCGCCGCACCAGTCCGTGCCGGGACGCGAACACGGCGTCGGTGGTCGAGAGCCCGTTGCCCCGCCACCACACGGGCATGCACCACGCCGAGCGCTTCGGCGGCCGGGTGAACGCCTCGGCACCGGGCACCGTCACCCCCGGAAGCACCCGCTCCACCACGCCCTGGGCGATCTCGCGCGGCGCGACCGGCACGAGCACGGAGTTCGCCGAGCCGGCCACGGCCAGTTCCACGCGCACCCAGCCGCGCCGCCGCCACAGCAGCGGCTCCACGATCCGAACGGTCTGCACCCGCCCCGGCGGCACCGTCTCGTGGTCGCGGTCGAGGAGACCGTGGTCGATGCGCAGGCCGTCCGGCGACTCGCCCACCGTCCAGTCGTACTCCTTGATGAAGCGGCCCACGCTGTTCGTGCCCGCGCCGCCCACGAGCGGGATGGCCACCGCGAGCACCGTCCACAGGTTGTGGGTGGCGAACCACAGCAGGGTCGGCACGACGAACGCGGCGAGCAGCATCGCCCAGGGCCCGCCGGTGAGCAGGAGCGCGACGGCGAGCATGCGGGGCGGCACGTGCAGGATCTGCTCCGCCGGTGCCTCGCCGACGTCCCGCACGGTCTCGGGCGCGAACCCGGCGGCGCGGGCGAGCAGTTCGGCACGCAGCTCGCGGGCCTCCCGCTCGCCGAGATAGGCGAGTTCGTCCTTCTTGTCCGTGCCGACGACGTCCAGTTTGAGCTTGGCGACGCCCACGAAGCGGGCGAGCAGCGGCTGGGTGACGTCCACGGCCTGGATCCGGTCGAGCCGGATGTGGGCGGTGCGGCGGAACAACAGGCCCGTACGGATGCGCAGTTCGGTGTCCGTGACGGAGAAGTGCGTGAACCACCAGGTCAGGAACCCGTAGAGGGCGGCGGCCGGGATCAGTATGGCGATGCCGATGAGAAGGGTGGTCGCGGTGAGCTGGGCGAGCCGGCGCTGCGCCTCGTTCAGGTCGTGGACCGCCCAGCCGAGGACGATCGCGACGGGCGCCCAGGCGCGGCGCAGCGGAGTGACCGGGTGCAGGCGCCGCTCCAGGGCCTCGGCGGTCGTGTCCTGGTCCCGTACGCCGTCGTGGACGTCCGGGGCCGTCACAGTCCCGCCGATCGGGCCTCGCCGAGTTCGGTGAGCCGGTCGCGCAGGCGCTCGGCCTCGGCGGGCGTCAGGCCGGGGATCGTGGCGTCGGTTGCCGCGGCCGCCGTGTGCAGCTGAAGGCTCGCGAGCCCGAACTTCCGCTCGAGCGGACCCGATGTGACCTCGACGAGCTGCATGCGCCCGTACGGCACGATCGTTTCCTCACGCCACAGGACGCCCCGGCTGATCAGCAGGTCGTCGGCGCGCTCGGCGTAGCGCCACGAACGCCAGTTGCGCCCGAGCATCGGCCATCCCCACAGCAGCCCGGCGAGCGGCAGCAGCGCGAACGCCGCCCACACGCCGCCGGCGAACACTCCGAGCAGCACCCCCACCGCCACCGTCAGCGGCACCAGCCACAGCACGAGCAGCAGCCTGCGCACCTTCAGCAGCCCCCTGGGAAGCCCGGTCCAGACCGGCTCCGCCCCGGCTCCCGCCTTCGGAGGCGCCGTCCCCTCAGTCCCCGTTTCCATGCACCCACCCTACGTACGAGACACTGTTCCCATGACGCCCACGACGGAGACGACGGTCGGCATCGGCGGCGCCGCCGAGACCACCGACATGGTGCTCAACATCGGCCCGCAGCACCCGTCCACGCACGGGGTGCTGCGCCTGCGCCTCGTCCTCGACGGCGAGCGCATCCAGCAGGCCGAGCCGGTCATCGGCTATATGCACCGCGGCGCGGAGAAGCTCTTCGAGGCCCGCGACTACCGGCAGATCGTGATGCTGGCCAACCGCCACGACTGGCTCTCCGCCTTCTCGAGCGAACTCGGGGTCGTCCTCGCCGTCGAGCGGATGCTCGGCATGGAGGTCCCTGAGCGCGCTGTGTGGCTGCGCACCCTGCTCGCGGAGCTGAACCGGGTCCTCAACCACCTGATGTTCCTTGGTTCGTACCCGCTCGAACTGGGCGGAATCACTCCGGTGTTCTATGCCTTCCGGGAGCGCGAGGAACTCCAGAACGTCATGGAGGAGATGTCCGGCGGCCGCATGCACTACATGTTCAACCGCGTCGGCGGCCTCAAGGAGGACGTCCCGGCCGGCTGGACCACCCGCGCGCGTGAGGCGGTCGCCTCGGTCCGCTCGCGCATGGGCGTGTACGACGACCTGGTCCTCGGCAACGAGATCTTCCGCGGCCGCACGCGCGACGTGGGTGTGCTGTCCCCGGAGGCGGTGCACTCCTACGGAGTGAGCGGTCCGATCGCCCGGGCCTCCGGAGTCGACTTCGACCTGCGCCGCGACGAGCCGTACCTCGCGTACGGGGAGCTCCAGGACACCCTGAAGGTCGTCACGCGCAACGAGGGCGACTGCCTGGCCCGCTTCGAGGTCCTCCTGGAGCAGACCCACAATGCCCTGGACCTCGCCGACGCCTGCCTGGACCGGCTCGCCGAGCTGCCGCCCGGCCCCGTCAACCAGCGCCTCCCGAAGGTACTCAAGGCGCCCGAGGGCCACACGTACGCGTGGACCGAGAACCCGCTGGGGATCAACGGCTACTACCTGGTCAGCAAGGGCGAGAAGACGCCGTACCGGCTCAAGCTGCGGTCCGCCTCCTACAACAACATCCAGGCGCTCACCGAGCTGCTGCCCGGCACGCTCGTCTCGGACATGGTGGCGATCCTCGGGTCACTGTTCTTCGTCGTCGGCGACATCGACAAGTAGCAGGTCCCGCGCCCGTACGCCCACCGGCTGCACCAGCCACCCGAAGTCGCCGAGCCCGCCCGCAGCGGTCAGTTCGGCGGCCTCGCCGGCTCCGGAGAGGGCCCGCACGTAGGCCGTCGGATCGCTGGAGGCGAGCGACAGCGGCGGACGGCCGCCGCTCACCCCGAGGGCGTGCAGGGCCGCGCGCTGCGTGAGGAGCAGGGCGCCCGGGAGCGCGCACGCGTCGAGCGCCACATGGGCCGTGATGTCGCACGAGCCGTCCGGCACCGGCGGGATCTCACGGCCCTCACGGAAGCCCGTGAGCGTCCCGAAGGGCGGCCGGGCATCCCGGGAGTGCGCGTAGTCGACGGCGACCGCCACGCCGCGCTCCAGCGTCCCCGCGGCCGTGGCCCAGGCGGCGTCCCTGGGGAGGCCGATCTCCGCGCGGAGCCCCGGTTCACCGGCGAGCGGCCACCACCGGGCCAGCCAGTCCGCCTCCGGACCGTCGCCCATGGGCTCCCCGAGCTCCTCGGTCCCGTCCTGGTGTACGAGGACGGGGCGCGGCTCTCCGGAGGCGTCGGCCTCGACGACGTCCAGGGGGACGTTGTCGAGCCACTCGTTCGCGAAGAGGAGTCCGGTGACCCCCTTCGGGGGGTGTGCGCACCACTCGATGCGGTGGTCGAGGCCGGCGGGACGCTCCGCCCGCTCCACCGCGTACGCGCGCGTGCGGGCCGCCACGTCGGCGGGCAGCGCCCCCAGGACGCCCGTCACCAGCTCGCCGCGGCCCGCGCCCATGTCGACGAAGGCGAGCTCCGGCGGGGCCCCGAGCGCCTCGTCCACCCGGCACAGAAGCCGCGCGACGGCCCCGGCGAACAGCGGCGACGCATGCACCGAAGTGCGGAAATGCCCCGCGGGTCCCTCGGGCTTGCGATAGAAGCCGCAGGGCCCGTACAGCGCCTCCTCCGTCGCCTCGCGCCACCCACGCCCCGCACCCCACTGCTCGTTCCTCACGCCGAAAGGCTAGGGCCTGTCCGGCGGGTCGGGCCGGAATCGGGTGGCCGTGAATGGTCTGTGCAGGCGTGCCGGACCCCGTGTTCCCGGCAAGGTCCGCCGGACAGGCCCTCGGCGCAGGGGAGGGGGCGGCCTCCACCTTGGGGAGTACGCCGGTGGCACTCGGATCGAACCTCCGGTTGACCCCTGCACACTGCACCCTTCTTTACGCTGGGTTACGTGCAGCGCCTCTACGACTTCTTCCGCCGACACCCGACGTGGGTCGACAGCTTCTGGGCTGTCGTCCTCCTCGGGGTCTCCGGCATGAGTCTGGTCGCGGGGCAGCAGGACATGCAGGGCGACGCCCGCCTCCTGGGCATCCCCGTCGTCCTGGCGCTGAGCCTGGCCGTCGCCCTGCGCAGGCGTGTTCCCGAGCGGATGCTGATCCTCATCGCCGTCGTGGGCGTCTTCCAGCTCGTCGCGAACGTCCGCGTGCAGCCGGCCGACTTCGCCATGCTGGTGATCATCTACACCGTGGCGGCGGACAGCCCGCGCTGGGCGTCCAGATTCGCGCTCGTCGGAGGCCTGTGCGCGGCGCCGCTCTCGCAGCTGCGCTGGCCGATGCACGAGACGAGCAGCGCGGGCAACGTGCTGATCACCATCTTCCAGATGGTGCCGTTCGCCCTCGCCTGGGTGCTCGGTGACTCCGTCCGCACGCGCCGCGCCTACCTGGCGCAACTGGAGGAGCGCGCCGCCCGTCTGGAGACGGAGCGCGAGGCCCAGTCGAAGGTCGCGGTCGCCGCCGAGCGGGCCCGGATCGCACGCGAACTGCACGACGTCGTCGCGCACAACGTGTCGGTGATGGTGGTGCAGGCGGACGGCGCCGCGTACGTCATGGACACCGCTCCCGAGCAGGCCAGGAAGGCCCTGGAGACGATCTCCGGGACCGGCCGGCAGGCGCTCGCCGAGATGCGGCGCCTCCTCGGAGTGCTGCGCACCGGTGAGCACCAGGAGAGCGGCGAGTACGTGCCACAGCCCGACGTCGAGCAGCTCGACGAGCTGATAGAACAGGTGCGCACCGCGGGCCTGCCCGTCGACTTCAAGGTCGAGGGCACCCCGCGCCCGCTGCCCAGCGGCGTGGAGCTGACCGCGTACCGCATCGTGCAGGAGGCGCTCACCAACACCCGTAAGCACGGCGGTGCGAACGCGGGCGCGAGCGTCCGGCTCGTCTACTTCGACGACGGCCTCGGCCTGCTCGTCGAGGACGACGGCAAGGGCGCCCCGCACGAGTTGTATGAGGACGGGGGCGCCGACGGCCGCGGGCACGGGCTCATCGGCATGCGGGAGCGCGTCGGTATGGTCGGCGGGACGCTCGACGCGGGACCGCGCCCCGGCGGCGGATTCCGGATCAGCGCGCTCCTGCCGCTCAAGCCCGCCCACTGACGCCGCACACGTACCGAACCCGACCCCGTACACGTACCGAAAGGGACCCCCTTCATGGCGATCCGCGTGATGCTCGTCGACGACCAGGTGCTGCTGCGCACCGGTTTCCGGATGGTGCTCGCAGCCCAGCCGGACATGGAGGTCGTCGCCGAGGCGGGCGACGGGGTCGAGGCCCTTGAGGTGCTGCGCGGCACGGCGGTCGACGTGGTCCTGATGGACGTCCGCATGCCGAAGCTGGACGGTGTGGAGACGACGCGGCGGATCTGCATGGAGGACAACCCGCCGAAGGTGCTCATCCTGACGACGTTCGACCTCGACGAGTACGCCTTCTCGGGCCTGAAGGCCGGGGCGTCGGGGTTCATGCTCAAGGACGTGCCGCCCGGCGAGCTGCTCGGCGCGATCCGGTCCGTGCACAGCGGCGACGCGGTGGTCGCGCCGTCGACGACGCGGCGGCTGCTCGACCGCTTCGCGCCGATGCTGCCCAGCTCCGGGAAGGAGCCGCAGCTCGCCGAGCTCGGCCGGCTGACCGAGCGCGAGCGCGAGGTCATGATCCTCGTCGCGCAGGGCCTGTCGAACGGCGAGATCGCCGCCCGGCTCGTCCTGTCGGAGGCGACGGTGAAGACGCACGTGGGCCGCATCCTCACCAAGCTGAACCTGCGCGACCGCGTCCAGGTCGTCGTACTCGCCTACGAGACGGGGATCGTACGGGCCGGTGGCGGGGCAGCCTGACGGCCCATGCGGGTCGGGCCTGATCCGGACGACAACCCCTAGCGCAGTACGCCCTCGATGAAGTCGCTGCCCAGGCGGGCGACGGCCGTCAGATCCAGCTGGTGCTGGACGTAGCGGCCCCGGCGGCGGGTGGTGATCAGGCCCGCCTTCTTGAGCACGGTCAGGTGCCGGGATATCTCCGGCGCTGTCATGCCGTGCGCGTCGGAGAGCTCGCTCGTCGTGTACGCGCCGCGGGCGAGGTGGCGGCACAGGCGCATGCGTACGGGATGCGCGAGGGCCGTCATCCGGCGCGTGAGCTGCTCGACGGTGGCCGGTGTGGTGAGGCCGGGTGAGCCGACGGGATACGTGATCGCGGGTTGCCATCCGAAGCGGTGCAGCACCATGAGGTGCGGCCAGCCGAGGCTGGTCGGCACGAGAACGAGGCCGCCGTCCTCCGTGGTCGTACGGCCCACGGTGATCTTGTCGACCGTGATCAGGTTCGCCGGCTCGTCGAGCGTGACGACAGACGACACCGCCGTCAGCGCCTCGGCCAGGCCCTTGCGCCTCAGGAGCTCGGTCTTGTGCCGCGCGTCGGCGGCCAGCTGATGGTGGATGCGGGCCCAGATGTCCGCGAAGAACGCCTCCTCGCAGTCCTCCACGAGCCTTCGGAACCAGGCGCGCACCGCGGGCGGGTCGTCCAGGAGCCGCTGGGTGAACTGGACCTGGGGCAGGCCGCGCGTGGCCGCGAGGTCCAGGGCGCGGCGGTGCATGTCCGAGTCGTCCAGCGGGTTGGCCTCGCGCAGCGCGTAGCTGTTCTGGCAGGTGAACTCCAGTGACGCGTCCACGAACTGACGGTCGGTCAGCTTGTCGAGGAGGTCGAGCTCCTCGGCGAGAGTGGCGCCGGGCAGGGCGGCCCGGCCCGGGATCCCGGCGAACGGCGCGAACACGTCCGAGAACGTCGTCCGCCACAGGAAGTCCGCCTCGCACAGCCGGTCCGCGAGGCCGGGGTCGAGGCGCGCGGACACCGCCGTCGTCCAGCCCTGGAGCCCCGGGTGGTGCGCGGGCTCGGCCAGCGCGTGCAGCGCCATGCCCAGCTCGGACAGGGGCGAGGGCACGACGCTGATCCGCTCCGGGGCCAGCCCGCTGATGTCGATGCTCACGCTCATGACCCCATGGTGCACGCAGGGTCCGACAACCGAGTTCTCGATTGACGTCTCCCGTCAATCGACGTGACCGGGCGGGGCCGCCGGGCGGAGTCTTCTTAGGTCGGACCGAAGCGGCAAAGAGCAATGAATGTCGAGCAGCGCCAATAAAGCCCTGCAAAACAAATAAAGCTCTCTGAATAGCCGCATTTCAGGTCATGGCGTGACAATGAGAAGATCAGCGAGGGGTACGTCATGAGCGTCAATCAGCAGTACGCACTGGATGTCTACCGCGCCTCCCTGCACGGGGAGCCTGCCCCGCCGGCGCCGGGCGTCCACGACTGGAGCGCCATCCGCGAGCTGCGCGACTACCGCCGCTTCCACGCGGTCATCGCCGGCCGCCCGGCGCACGGCCGGATCCGGGCGGCCCTGGCCCGCCTGATCCACCCGCAGCGCCGCGCGGCGGACTGCTGACCCGGCTGACCTCCGACGGACGCAGGTAGGGCGGCGCCGCTCAGGCGTCCCCGTCGGCGGTCTCCGGGGGGATCCGTGCCACGAAGTCCGCGACGGCCGCGCGGACGTCGTCGGCGGTCCATTCGAGCCCGCGCGCGGAGACCGTGACCTCGGTGACCGAAAGCCCCGGAGGACCCTGCTCCCACCAGCGCCGGAACAGCGACGTCCGGGTCTGTTCGGCCTGCGTCACCGACGCCTCGTCGAGCCGTTTCGAGGAGTACGGCAGCCAGACCTGGAACTCGTGGGTGTGCGGCACCTCGGGGTGCACCCGCACCCACGGCACCCCGGCCTCGGCGAACCCTTCGCGCAGCGCCTCGGCGACCACGCGCGCGTGGGCCACGTAGTCGGGCACGCGCGGCAGCTCCCGCTCCAGGCCGACCAGGGCCGAGAGCACCGCGGGGAACTGCTGGAAGAGCTGGCCGCCGTAGCGGTGGCGCCAGGTCTTCGCCTCTTCGACGAACGACCGGGGCCCGGCGAGCGCCGCTCCGCTGAGGCCGCCGAGGGTCTTGTAGAACGACACGTACACGCTGTCGGCGAGATCGGCGATCTCGGCCAGGGAGCGCCCGAAGTGGGTGGTGCACTCCCACAGGCGCGCTCCGTCGAAGTGCACGACGGCGTCCCGTTCCCTGGCCGCCTCGGTGACGGCGACCAGCTCGTCCCAGGTGGGCAGGACATAACCGGCGTCCCGGAGCGGCAGTTCGAGCATCAGCGCGCCGAAGGGCTCGGCGAAGTCGCGCACCTCGTCGGCGTTCGGCAGCCGCGGCTCGCTCGTCGGGTGGACGGTGCGCAGGCCGCTCAGGGCGCCGAAGGCACCGCGCTCGTGCCGCTCCGGGTGTGCCATCGGGTGCAGGGCGACCGTCGGGTTGCCCGTACGGCCCGCCCAGCAGCGCAGCGCGACCTGCTGCGCCATCGTGCCGGTGGGGAAGTAGGCAGCCGCCTCCGTGCCGAGGAGCCCCGCGACGCGCTCCTCCAGGTCGGTGACGATGCCGTCGCCGTACAGATCGCTGGTCTGGCCCGGGTCGGCGACCGACCACGCGGCCTCCGTGAGGGCCGTCAGGCGCTCACCGATGGTGGCGTCGAGGCCGTGCACGCCCAGGATCCGCTCGGCGCCCCGCAGAGCCGCGGCGCGGCGGGCCCGCGCCTTCGTCGCGTCGTCCTCTGCGGTGTTCTCCCGCTCTTCGCTCTCCGTCATCCACCGATGATGTCGTACGCGCGTGCGGTTGCCCACAGCCTGCCGACGGGCCGGAGCCAGTGGAGCAGATCGCGTTAACATGACGAGAAATCGTCCGGTACCCCGAGCGGACTGGAACGGAAGGCCGTCGTCCTGTGAACGCACCTCCTCGACCCGAACCCACCGACCCCAGGGACCGCCCCGCCCGGCTGACCGTCGGAGTGGTCGGCGCGGGCCGTGTCGGCCCCGCCCTCGCGGCCTCTCTGGCCCTCGCGGGACACCGCCCGGTCGCCGTCTCCGCGGTCTCCGAGGGATCCGTGCGCCGGGCCGCCCTCATGCTGCCCGACGTTCCCGTCGTGACGCCCGCCGAGGTCCTCGCGCGCGCCGAACTCGTGCTCCTCACGGTGCCCGACGACGCGCTGCCCGGCCTCGTGGAAGGGCTCGTCGAGACTGGTTCCGTACGCCCGGGACAGCTGATCGTGCACACGTCGGGGCGCTACGGCACCAAGGTGCTCGACCCCGCACTGCGGGCCGGCGCCCTGCCGCTCGCGCTGCACCCCGCGATGACGTTCACCGGCACCCCCGTAGACGTACAGCGGCTGGCCGGCTGCTCCTTCGGCGTGACCGCGCCCGAGGAGCTGCGTCTCGCAGCGGAGGCACTCGTCATCGAGATGGGCGGCGAGCCCGAGTGGATCCGTGAGGAGTCGCGCCCGCTGTACCACGCGGCGCTCGCCCTCGGCGCGAACCACCTGGTCACGCTGGTCGCCGAGTCCATGGAACTGCTGCGGGCCGCGGGCGTCGAGGCCCCCGACCGGATGCTCGGCCCGCTGCTCGGCGCGGCCCTCGACAACGCCCTCAGGTCCGGTGACGCCGCGCTCACCGGGCCCGTCGCGCGCGGGGACGCGGGCACGGTCGCCGCCCATGTCGCCGAGCTGCGCAAGCACGCGCCCCAGGCCGTCGCCGGGTATCTGGCGATGGCCCGCGCCACCGCCGACCGCGCCCTCGCGCACGGCCTGCTCAAGCCCGAACTCGCCGAGGACCTCCTGGGGGTCCTGGCCGCCGGCGCCGAGGGAGACCAGCGATGACCACCGTGCTGCACACCGCCGATGAGCTCCGCACGCGCGCGCGTGCGGGCCGCCGCGCCGTCGTCATGACCATGGGGGCCCTGCACGACGGCCACGCCGAACTGATCCGCACGGCGCGCTCGATCGCCGGTGCCGACGGCGAAGTGGTGACGACGGTCTTCGTGAACCCGCTCCAGTTCGGCGCGGGCGAGGACCTCGACCGCTATCCGCGCACCCTCGACTCCGACGTCAAGATCGCCGAACAGGCGGGCGCCGACGTCGTGTTCGCGCCCTCCGCGGACGAGGTCTACCCCGGCGGCGAGCCCCAGGTCCGCGTCACCGCGGGCCCCATGGGGGAGCGCCTCGAAGGCGCATCGCGGCCCGGCCACTTCGACGGCATGCTCACCGTCGTCGCCAAGCTGCTCCACCTGACCGCGGCCGACATCGCGCTGTTCGGGCAGAAGGACGCCCAGCAGCTCGCTCTGATCCGCCGCATGGTGCGCGACCTGAACTTCGCCGTGGAGATCGTCGGTGTGCCCACCGTGCGCGAGCACGACGGCCTGGCCCTCTCCAGCCGCAACCGCTACCTCTCCGCCGACGAGCGGCGCACCGCGCTCGCCCTCTCCCAGGCGCTCTTCGCCGGCCGCGACCGGCACGCCGCCCAGGAGGCCCTGCGCGCGCGTGCCCACGAAGCGCCCTCCACGCACGCGCGTGCCGACGCCCTGAACGCGATAGGCGAGGCCCGTGCCGCCGCCGACGCGCACGCCGTCGCGAGGGCCTCGCCCGGCGGCCCCGAAGCCGTCCGCGCCGCGGCCCGCCAGGTCCTCGACGAGGCCGCCCGCGTCCGGCCGCCGCTCACGCTGGACTACCTCGCTCTCGTCGACCCGGCCGACTTCACGGACGTGCAGCGCGGCCACATCGGAGAGGCCGTGCTCGCCGTCGCCGCCAGGGTCGGCTCGACGCGGCTGATCGACAACATCCCCCTGACCTTCGGAGCTCCCGTATGAGTGCCACAGGGACCACAGCCACCGGCACGGCGACCGGCATACGCCTGCACGCGCCCGCGCCCGGCTGGTCCGTCACCGCCGATGTCGTGATCGTCGGCTCCGGCGTCGCCGGTCTCACCGCGGCCCTGCGCTGCCAGGCGGCCGGACTGCGGACCGTCGTCGTCACCAAGGCCCGCCTCGACGACGGCTCCACGCGCTGGGCACAGGGCGGCGTCGCCGCGGCGCTCGGCGACGGTGACACCCCCGAGCAGCATCTCGAGGACACGCTCGTCGCGGGCGTGGGCCTGTGCGACGAGGAGGCGGTCCGCACCCTCGTCACGGAGGGCCCCGGCGCCGTACGCCGCCTCATCGCGACCGGCGCGCACTTCGACGAGTCGGCCGACGGCGACCTCGCGCTCACCCGCGAGGGCGGCCACCACCGCCGCCGCATCGCGCACGCGGGCGGCGACGCCACCGGCGCCGAGATCTCCCGCGCCCTCGTCGAGGCGGTACGCGCGCGGGGCATCAGGACCGTGGAGAACGCCCTGGTCCTCGACCTCCTCACGGACGCCGACGGCCGCACGGCGGGCGTCTCCCTGCACGTCATGGGGGAGGGCCAGCACGACGGCGTCGGCGCGGCGCTCGCCCCCGCCGTGGTCCTCGCGACCGGCGGCATGGGCCAGGTCTTCTCGGCCACCACCAACCCGCACGTCTCCACCGGCGACGGTGTCGCGCTCGCCCTGCGCGCGGGCGCCGAGGTGTCCGACCTCGAGTTCGTGCAGTTCCACCCGACGGTGCTCTTCCTCGGCGCGGACGCGGAGGGCCAGCAGCCCCTGGTCTCCGAGGCGGTACGCGGCGAGGGCGCCCACCTCGTCGACGCCGACGGGGTGCGCTTCATGGTCGGCCAGCACGAACTGGCCGAGCTCGCGCCCCGCGACATCGTCGCCAAGGGCATCACGCGCCGCATGCAGGAGCAGGGCGCCGAGCACATGTACCTGGACGCCCGGCACTTCGGCGCCGAGATGTGGGAGAACCGGTTCCCCACGATCCTCGCCGCCTGCCGCGCCCACGGCATCGACCCGGTCACCGAGCCCATCCCCGTGGCCCCCGCCGCCCACTACGCCTCCGGAGGCGTCCGCACGGACCTCCAGGGCCGCACGACGGTCCCCGGCCTGTACGCGTGCGGAGAGGTCGCCTGCACCGGCGTCCACGGCGCGAACCGCCTCGCCTCCAACTCCCTCCTGGAGGGCCTGGTCTATGCCGAGCGCATCGCGGACGACATCGCCGCGAGCCACCGGGAGAACGGCCTCCACGCGCGCGTGCCGGCCCCCGTGCCGCACCCGGAGATCCCGACCCACCCCCTGATGCCGCCCGAGGCACGGTTCGCCATCCAGCGCGTCATGACGCGGGGCGCGGGCGTGCTGCGCTCCGCCGACTCCCTCGCCGAGGCCGCCGCGGGACTCGGCCGCATCCACGCCGAGGCGGCGGGCGCCCTCGCGGAGAACGGCAAGACCGCGGAGCCCGGCGTCGACACCTGGGAAGCCACCAACCTCCTGTGTGTCGCCCGCGTCCTCGTCGCCGCGGCCCGCCGCCGCGAGGAGACCCGCGGCTGCCACTGGCGCGAGGACCACGCCGACCGCGATGACGCGGCATGGCGCCGCCACATCGTCGTACGGCTGAATCCCGACCGGACGCTGGCCGTGCACACCACGCCCACCGCAGAATTCCCCCCGACCCGCCCCGAGCGCCGTACACACCAGCAGGAGCAGTGAGAGACGTGAGCACCCCCGACCTCCCCCTCGCCGAGAGCGGCGGCTGCGGCGACGGCTGCGGCTGCGGCGGAGCCGACGCCGACATGATGGAGTGCGGCCTCGACCCCGCCCTCGCCCAGCTCCTGGCCGACGCGGGGCTCGACCCCGTGGAGGTCGAGGACATCGCGCACATGGCCATCGCCGAGGACCTGGACGGCGGCGTGGACGTCACCACGGTCGCCACCATTCCCGAGGACGCCGTCGCCACCGCCGACTTCACCGCCCGTGAGGACGGCGTCGTGGCGGGCCTGCGCGTCGCCGAGGCTGTGCTCTCCGTGGTCTGCACGGACGAGTTCGAGGTCGAGCGGCACGCAGAGGACGGCGACCGGATCACCGCCGGGCAGAAGCTCCTCAGCGTCACCACCCGCACCCGCGACCTGCTGACCGCCGAGCGCAGCGCCCTCAACATCCTGTGCCGCCTGTCCGGCATCGCGACCGCCACGCGCGCGTGGGCGGACGCGCTGGAGGGGACCACGGCGAAGGTCCGCGACACCCGCAAGACGACGCCCGGCCTGCGCTCCCTGGAGAAGTTCGCCGTCCGCATGGGCGGCGGCGTCAACCACCGCATGTCGCTCTCGGACGCGGCCCTGGTCAAGGACAACCACGTGGTCGCCGCCGGCGGCGTCGCACAGGCCTTCAAGGCCGTACGGGAGTCCTTCCCGGGCCTCGCCGTCGAGGTCGAGGTCGACACCCTGGACCAGCTGCGCGAGGTCGTGGAGGCGGGCGCCGACCTGATCCTCCTGGACAACCTCACGCCGGCCGAGACCCAGGAGGCCGTCGCGATCGTCGCCGGCCGCGCCCTCCTGGAGTCCTCGGGCCGGCTGACCCTGGCGAACGCGCGCGAGTACGCCGCGACGGGCGTCGACTTCCTCGCGGTGGGCGCGCTGACCCACTCGTCGCCGATCCTGGACATCGGCCTCGACCTGCGCGCGGCGGAGTAGTCGCCATGCTGCTCACCATCGACGTAGGCAACACGCACACCGTCCTCGGCCTGTTCGACGGGGAGGAGATCGTCGAGCACTGGCGCATCTCCACCGACGCCCGCCGCACGGCCGACGAACTCGCCGTGCTCCTCCAGGGCCTGATGGGCATGCACCCGCTGCTCGGCGACGAGCTCGGCGACGGCATCGACGGCATCGCCATCTGCTCGACCGTCCCCTCGGTCCTGCACGAACTGCGCGAGGTCACCCGCCGCTACTACGGCGACGTCCCCGCCGTCCTGGTCGAACCCGGCATCAAGACCGGCGTCCCGATCCTCATGGACAACCCGAAGGAGGTCGGCGCCGACCGCATCATCAACGCGGTGGCGGCGGTCGAGCTCTACGGGGGGCCCGCCATCGTCGTCGACTTCGGCACGGCTACCACCTTCGACGCGGTCTCCGCGCGCGGGGAGTACGCCGGCGGCGTCATCGCCCCCGGTATCGAGATCTCCGTGGAGGCGCTGGGCGTCAAGGGCGCCCAGCTCCGCAAGATCGAGATCGCCCGTCCGCGCAGCGTCATCGGCAAGAACACCGTCGAGGCCATGCAGTCCGGCATCCTGTACGGCTTCGCGGGCCAGGTCGACGGCGTCGTGACCCGCATGGCGCGCGAACTCGCCGAAGACCCGGACGACGTGACCGTCATCGCCACCGGGGGCCTTGCGCCCATGGTGCTCGGTGAGGCCGCGGTGATCGACGAGCACGAGCCATGGCTCACCCTGATCGGCCTGCGCCTGGTCTACGAGCGGAACGTCTCCCGCTCCTGACGCCCCTTTCGGCGAAGCGCCCTTTCGGCGGCGCCCCAACTGCCCCTTCGCGCACGGACTTTCGACAAGGCGTGCGCGAAGGGTGCAACCGTTCGTACGCTTCGCTCGTCTCCGCAGAGACGGGGCACGAGTCGGCAGGCGATGGACGTGGGGCGAAATGTGGCGTAAGGGCAGACAGTTGGCGGCTGCGACGGCGGCGATCGCGCTGACCGGGGTCGGTCTCACCGGTGCCACGGCCTGGGCCGCAGACCCCACGCCTCCCACACAGCCCTACGCCGTCATCGCGGCGCCCGTACAGATAGCCGTCCCGGCGTCGGGTACGTCCATCGCCCCCGAGGTGGGCTACGGCTTCTCCGACGACGGCGTGGACGGGCTCCCGCTGCCGGAGAACGCCAAGCTGGTCATCGACGCGAGCGGCCTCAAGGGCATCGCCACGATCAAGGCCAAGAACGAGCGGTGCACGGCGGTCGGCGCCGTCGTCACGTGCCTGGACAACGGCAATCTGCACGGCCCGTTCGAGCCCTTCACGCTCAGCGCGGTCGCCGGCACGAAGCCCGGCGACACCGGAACGCTGCGCTACGAGGTCACCGCGGACAAGGCCACCCCCGACACCGAGACCTCCAAGGTCGTCGTCGGCTCCCCGAAGATCCAGGTCGCCGCACTGCCCGCCAGGTCCGGCCTGACGCCCGGCCAGTCCGTCGGCTACCCCGTGGTCCTGCGCAACACCGGCGACCTGCCCACCGAACAGATCACCGTCCGCCTCACCGGCAGCCCGGGCGTCACGTTCGCAGGGAAGCACACCAACTGCCTCTACCTGCCGGGCGACTTCGGCAGGGACGGCGCCGACGTGACCTGCGTGTTCAAGGCGGCGATCGCCCCGGGTGGCACGGTTGGATTCTCCAACCCGCTCGAAGGGTCCCTCGGCAAGGACGCCTTCCACACCTGGACCGACATCACCGCCGAGGCCGTCCCGGCCTCCTCCGACACGGACACCGGCGGCATCCCCGGCAAGGGCGCCGCGCTCACCCTGACCCCCGCCACGGGCACGGACTTCGCCGACAGCCACCGGGTGTCGAACGACGCCGACAACGCCGCGGACTTCCTCGCGGTCGGCGCCGTCCTCGTCCCCGGCAAGAAGGGCTCCACCCACCCGCTCGCCTTCGGCCTGCGCAACGCGGGCCCCGCCGTGGTCGCCCACCCCGACGGCAAGCCCGTGGCCTACGCCGAGGTGACGCTCCCCAAGGGCGTCGTCGCCAAGAGCGTGCGCGTCGACGAGGAGCCCGACGACCAGGCGAGCGGCGACTGCTACACGTACACCGGCGGCAAGACCTCGCCCTTCGAGCCGGGCCACCGCCGCTACCTCTGCCCGGACACCGTCTCCGAGGAGAGCGGCGACGGCCAGATGTACCGCTTCCAGGTCAGTTACGAGAAGGACCTCGCCGCCGGCGCCGCCCGCGGCACGGTCGCCGTGCGCCCCGGCGACGGGATCGTCCTGAACGACCCGGACCAGTCGAACGACGAGGCGGCGATCACCGTCGGTGAGGCGTCCTCCTCCCCGTCTCCGTCGCCGTCGGCCTCGGGCGGCACCGCGACCCCCTCGCCCTCCGCTTCCGCCACGGTCTCCGTGACGTCGGGTGGCTCGGGGACCTCGGGTACGTCCGGGTCCATGGCGGCGACGGGTGCCGGGTTCCTGCCGTGGCTGGCGGCGGCGGCCGCCGCGGCGCTCGGCGTGGGCGCGATCGTGTTCGCCATGTCACGGCGCCGGGCCGAGTGACCTGGGTGCCCAGGGGCGACTGACCGCACCCGGAGCCACGCCGCAAATGGGCGGTTAAGCGGATTTTGTCCGTTGTGCTGCGTATCGTCGGCCCATGCCCACGCCCTACGGAAACCGCGGCGGCATGGCGTTCGGCGCTGAAGAGCTGCGTGTGCTCCGACGCGCCCTTGCCCTTGCCCTTCACCCGAGTCCTGTCTCCGCCGAGGACATCCAGGACTGCCTCCGGCTCGCCGAGTCGGTCGACGAGGCAGCCGACGAAGGCGCTCGTATCCGCGCCTTCCTGCTGGCCGACCTCGCCCGCTACCGGGCCGCCCTGCCCGGCACCACCACCGGCTACCTGGAGCTGCTCGACGAGTCGCTCGCGGCGGGCTACCAGCCCGGCGCCGACGACCTCGCCGCTCTGCGCGCCCTGCGCGGCAACCCCTCCGCCGCCACCCTCCTCGAACGCTGCCGCACGCTCACCGAGCGCGACGTGCGATCCAGGCTCGAGGGCCGGGCGTCCGTGCGCGGGGAAATGCGCGTCGTGCAGCCCCGCGTACCGGCCTCCCGCACCCGGCTGCTCGCCCTGCCCGGAGGTCTCGCCGCAGCCGGGAAGCCGGCATCCGACCCCAGGCCCCCGGCGAACCCCCCGGCCCCGCCGCGCCCCATGCCCACCCCGGCCGAGGTCTTCCCGCCCAAGCGCCGCCCCGCGCCCCCCGCGGCCCCGCCGCAGGAGCTCGCCGTCGGATAGCTACTCTGGGGGCATGGACTACGTCTCCGCGCTCGTGCCCCCCGTAGTGATGGCCGTCTTCTTCGTCGGTCTCATCGTGACGATCGTGAAGTCCCAGGGCGGCGACAAGAAGGCCAAGGAAGACGCGGCCGTCGACGCGGCGATCGCCCGCGCCGAGGCGGCCCGCCAGGCCGGCCCGCAGCCGAGCGACATCTGAGAAGGGCGCCCCACCGGGCGCCCTTTTTGTCGTTATTAGGCGCCGTTTGCCACGTCCGGCGCCCTATTGCCGACTTCTGCCACTAGTGTGCTGCTCGTGCCGCGCCCATTGGGAGAACTCGAAGACGCAGTGATGACACGGGTGTGGAAGTGGAACCGCCCCGTGACGGTTCGCGAAGTCCTGGAAGACCTCCAGCAGGACCGGTCCATCGCCTACACCACGGTCATGACCGTTTTGGACAATCTCCATCAGAAGGGCTGGGTGCGCCGCGAAGCGGAAGGCCGGGCCTATCGATATGAGGCCGTCTCCACTCGCGCCGCCTACTCCGCCGCGCTGATGAACGACGCATGGTCCCAGAGTGACAACCCAGCGGCGGCTCTCGTCGCCTTCTTCGGCATGATGTCGCCGGAACAACGCCAAGCACTGAGCGATGCCGTGCACATGGTGCAGGGACCTCAGGCGCAGACCCTCACGACTCAAGAGCCCGAAGCATCTGAAGACTCCGAAGGGCCCGAAGCATCTGAAGGGCCGGAGGGGCCTCAAGGACCCGAAGGCACTGAAGGACCCGAGGAACCGGACCCGGACGCCGGGCGATAGCGTCCGCTCATGCCAGCACAGCTCCCCGAAGTCACCGCAAAAGCAGTCACCGTGCGCAGGGCGAGGACGGCCGATGTGCCGTCCGTGCGCCGACTCCTCGACGCGTACAGCCGCGAGGGGATCCTGCTCGACAAAGCCACCGTGACGCTTTACGAGGACATCCAGGAGTTCTGGGTCGCGGAACGGGACGACAACGCGGAGGTCGTCGGCTGCGGCGCTCTGCACGTCATGTGGGAAGACCTCGCGGAAGTCCGCACCCTCGCCGTGAATCCGGTGGTCAGAGGCGCGGGCGTCGGTCATCAGCTGCTCCAGAAGTTGCTTCAGACCGCGCGCTGGATCGGTGTTCGCCGGGTTTTCTGTCTCACCTTCGAAGTGGAGTTCTTCGCGAACCACGGCTTCGTGGAGATCGGAGAGGCACCCGTCGATACCATCGACACCGATGTCTACAGCGAGCTCTTGCGTTCCTATGACGAGGGTGTCGCGGAGTTCCTCGGTCTCGAACGAGTGAAACCGAACACCTTGGGCAACAGCCGGATGCTTCTGCATCTGTGATCGCCCCCCCGGTATTACTGAGCAGCTGCCTGCCCAGGTGCCCTATGTCCGAAACGCGCATCTTTCCGGGCTTCTCGGGGCGCTTGATCTCTCCCGGATCTCTCCCAGGGGTTTGTGTTTTTCCAGCAAAAGCGGTTTGCTTTCCGACGTACTGCGTACTGCATATAACAAGGGGACGGCGAATCAACGACTGAGGTCGTGGAGTCCGGCCCTACAGATATCGATGAAAGGAAATCCGGTGGCACAGAAGGTTCAGGTCCTTCTTGTCGACGACCTCGACGGTGGCGAGGCGGACGAGACCGTGACGTTCGCGTTGGACGGCAAGACTTACGAGATCGACCTCACCACCGCGAACGCGGACAAGCTCCGCGGACTTCTTGAGCCGTACCTCAAGGGTGGTCGTCGCACCGGAGGCCGTTCCGCCGGCGGACGCGGCAAGGCGCGCGCCGCGGCGGCCGGCGGCAGCCAGGACACGGCGCAGATCCGCGCCTGGGCCAAGGAGAACGGTTACGAGGTCAACGACCGCGGCCGTGTCCCCGCGTCCATCCGTGAGGCCTACGAGAAGGCCAACGGCTGAGCGCAGGCACGTCGCAGCCGGATCCGGTGGCACTGAGTCGCCGCCGTTTCCACCAGCCGTACGAGACCGGGGGCGCCCCCACCGCCCCCTACGGCCGAAAGCGCCGTCAGAGCCGGAAGTGTCGGCTCGACGTCGCATCCGGGCTCGGGGGGCCGCACCCAGACCGCGGCCTCCTGCGGGTCCGGCACTCCCGGGGGCGCGGGCGCGTCGATCCGCCCGCCCGCACCGGCCACGGTGAGATCGAGGGGCAGCGCCCCCCACTCCAGCCAGTCGAGCAGCCCCGGCAGCTCCTCCGCGCTGCCCGCGGCCACCAGCAGGCGCATCGTCTCCCCTTGCAGGGCCACCGGACCCCCGGGGTCCAGCCGCCGCAGCACGGCACGTCCCGCCTCCGCGGGCAACTCCAGTACGTCGAAGCGCAGCCCCGTCAGCAGCTGAAGGCCCTCGGGGCCCGGCGCGGTGGCCCAGCCGAGCGCGTTCTCGTACCACTCCCGCACCGGATCGCCCGCGTCGAGCGGCCGACGGGACAGGGGCACGGTGGGCACGATGGAAACCATGTCCGGAGCAACCGCCGGGAACCCTCGCGGGTTACGCAGCGTTGTCGAATGAGTGCGCAGAGTTTCCCAAATGGGGGCGCGCGGAGGCGTTCGGCGGCGCAAGGGTGTTCGCCCGTAGCGGAGGGAACCGGGGCGCGCCGCATGGACTGTCACTGCTGGCGGGTAAGACATCCCTAGTGAGGAGGGGCGACACGTGGGTTCGGGCCGTCTTGCGTTCGCCATCGGCGTACTGATGGTGGGGGTAACTGCCTGGCCTGCGGGAACATCGTCTCGCACCATCGGTGTTGGAGCAGTTGTCGGCGTTCGGGTCAGGAGGCCATCGACGGGTGTCGGCAGTTGGAATGAGCGGTCCCCGCTTGCGGGACTAAGCTGCGGAAGGACAGGGAGGGGAGCGTCCCCTTACTGCCTGACCGCTCTGAGGAGCGATTAACGATGTTCGAGAGGTTCACCGACCGCGCGCGGCGGGTTGTCGTCCTGGCTCAGGAAGAAGCCCGGATGCTCAACCACAACTACATCGGCACCGAGCACATCCTCCTGGGCCTGATCCATGAGGGTGAGGGTGTCGCCGCTAAGGCCCTGGAGAGCCTCGGGATTTCGCTCGAGGCGGTCCGCCAGCAGGTGGAGGAGATCATCGGCCAGGGCCAGCAGGCCCCGTCCGGGCACATCCCCTTCACCCCCCGTGCCAAGAAGGTCCTGGAGCTGTCGCTCCGCGAGGCCCTTCAGCTGGGCCACAACTACATCGGCACGGAGCACATCCTGCTCGGCCTGATCCGTGAGGGCGAGGGCGTCGCCGCCCAGGTCCTGGTCAAGCTGGGCGCCGATCTCAACCGGGTGCGGCAGCAGGTCATCCAGCTGCTCTCCGGCTACCAGGGCAAGGAGACCGCTGCCGCCGGCGGTCCTGCCGAGGGCACGCCCTCCACGTCCCTGGTCCTCGACCAGTTCGGCCGGAACCTCACGCAGGCCGCCCGCGAATCCAAGCTCGACCCGGTCATCGGGCGCGAGAAGGAGATCGAGCGGGTCATGCAGGTGCTGTCCCGCCGCACGAAGAACAACCCGGTCCTCATCGGCGAGCCCGGCGTCGGCAAGACCGCCGTCGTCGAGGGCCTCGCACAGGCCATCGTCAAGGGCGAGGTGCCCGAGACCCTCAAGGACAAGCACCTCTACACCCTCGACCTGGGCGCGCTGGTCGCCGGTTCCCGCTACCGCGGTGACTTCGAGGAGCGCCTGAAGAAGGTCCTCAAGGAGATCCGCACCCGCGGCGACATCATCCTGTTCATCGACGAGCTGCACACGCTGGTCGGTGCGGGTGCCGCCGAGGGCGCCATCGACGCCGCTTCGATCCTGAAGCCGATGCTGGCCCGCGGTGAGCTGCAGACCATCGGTGCGACCACGCTCGACGAGTACCGCAAGCACCTGGAGAAGGACGCCGCTCTCGAGCGCCGCTTCCAGCCCATCCAGGTCGCGGAGCCGTCGCTGCCGCACACGATCGAGATCCTCAAGGGTCTGCGCGACCGCTACGAGGCCCACCACCGCGTCTCCATCACGGACGAGGCCCTCGTCCAGGCGGCGACGCTGGCCGACCGGTACATCTCGGACCGCTTCCTGCCGGACAAGGCGATCGACCTGATCGACGAGGCCGGTTCCCGGATGCGCATCCGCCGGATGACCGCGCCGCCGGACCTCCGTGAGTTCGACGAGAAGATCGCGGGCGTGCGCCGCGACAAGGAGTCGGCCATCGACTCCCAGGACTTCGAGAAGGCAGCTTCGCTCCGCGACAAGGAGAAGCAGCTGCTCGCCGGGAAGGCCAAGCGCGAGAAGGAGTGGAAGGCCGGCGACATGGACGTCGTCGCCGAGGTCGACGGCGATCTGATCGCCGAGGTCCTCGCGACCGCGACCGGCATTCCCGTCTTCAAGCTGACCGAGGAGGAGTCCTCGCGTCTGCTGCGCATGGAGGACGAGCTCCACAAGCGCGTCATCGGCCAGAAGGACGCCGTCAAGGCGCTCTCGAAGGCGATCCGTCGTACGCGTGCCGGTCTGAAGGACCCGAAGCGCCCCGGTGGCTCGTTCATCTTCGCGGGCCCGTCCGGTGTCGGTAAGACCGAGCTGTCCAAGGCGCTCGCCGAGTTCCTCTTCGGTGACGAGGACGCGCTGATCTCCCTCGACATGTCGGAGTTCAGCGAGAAGCACACGGTCTCGCGTCTCTTCGGTTCGCCCCCCGGTTACGTGGGCTACGAAGAGGGCGGCCAGCTGACGGAGAAGGTGCGGCGCAAGCCGTTCTCGGTGGTTCTCTTCGACGAGGTCGAGAAGGCCCACCCGGACATCTTCAACTCGCTGCTCCAGATCCTGGAGGACGGTCGCCTGACCGACTCCCAGGGCCGGGTCGTGGACTTCAAGAACACGGTCATCATCATGACGACCAACCTTGGAACCCGTGACATCTCGAAGGGCTTCAACCTGGGCTTCGCGGCCACGGGTGACACGAAGTCCAACTACGAGCGGATGAAGAACAAGGTCTCGGACGAGCTCAAGCAGCACTTCCGCCCCGAGTTCCTCAACCGCGTGGACGACGTCGTCGTCTTCCCGCAGCTGACCCAGGACGACATCCTCCAGATCGTCGACCTGATGATCGGCAAGGTCGACGAGCGCCTCAAGGACCGGGACATGGGCATCGAGCTCAGCCAGTCCGCGAAGGAGCTCCTGGCCAAGAAGGGTTACGACCCCGTGCTCGGCGCGCGTCCGCTGCGTCGCACGATCCAGCGCGAGGTCGAGGACTCGCTCTCCGAGAAGATCCTCTTCGGCGAGCTGCGTCCGGGCCACATCGTGGTCGTCGACACGGAGGGCGAGGGTGACGCCAAGACGTTCACCTTCCGCGGCGAGGAGAAGTCCCCGCTGCCCGACGTGCCGCCGATCGAGCAGGCGGCCGGCGGAGCCGGGCCGAATCTGAGCAAGGAGGCGTAACCCTTCGGGGACGCGCTGAGACAGAGGGGCTCCCCCAGGACTTTGGTCCTGGGGGAGCCCCTCTGTCGTGCGCTCGCGGGTCAGCCACCCCACCGGTGGACGGTGCCGTCGGCCTGAGGGAGGAGGTCGGCGTACATCTCGGCAGCGGCCCGTTCCCGTACCTCTTCGAGGACTTCCTGTTCGACCGCTGAGGCGTTCTGAAGGCTCGCCGGTGCGAGGAGGGCCGCGCGGGGGCTGTCCACCGCCGACAGGCCCCGCAGGAGCGTCGTGCGGGTGCGGGTGCGGGTGCGGGCGTGGGCCACCGCCATGCGCACGACGTCCTCCCACTGGGTGTCGCCGGCGTGGCCGAGCAGGACGTCGAGGTGGCCCTCCTCGACCGCGTAGCGCGCGCCGAGGTGGTCGACGTCCGGTGCGCGAAGTCGACCACCTGCGGGGCGGAGGCTGCGCAGGACGCCGCCGCGCAGCAGGAGGTGGCGCAGGATCGTGAGAGCGTCGCCCTGGCGGCGTCGGGGACTGAGGGCAGGGCGCGTTCGCGCTGCGTGAGCGCGGTGGCCTCGTCCATCTCGGTGCGCCTCGCGAGTACGAGTGCGTAGGCGAGGCGGCGCCGGAGGAGTTCGGTCTGGTCCTCGGTGTCGAGTTCGAGGCCGCCCCTGCCGCGCCGGCGGTCGCGGTCGGTGAGGATCATCTGGAGCGCGGCGTCGTACAGGGCCTTGCGCGGCGGCAGACAACCGCGGCGCGCGCGGTGGAGGGCGCAGGGCGTCGGCGGTGAGGCCAGGCGCGGGGGCCGAATCGCGCAGGGTGCGGGCCAGCTGCCGGTGGCCGAGGCGGACCGCCTGGAGGTCGTCCATGTCCAGGTCGCCGGGGCGAGGAGCCTGCGGGCGAGGGCGGCCGTGACCGCCTCCTGCTCGTCCGCGGGGAACGGGGGCTCGCCCGGGGACTGCACGGCCTCCCGCACCGGACGGGCGGCGCCAGGTGCCCGACCTCCTTCTCTCCGAGAGTCCGCTTCTCGCCGCGGAAGGTGACGAGCCCCGAGAGGCGTACGGGCTTGTCCACCAGGCCCGCGCCGGGGCCGTTCGCGGGGCGGGTGAGGAGCTGCTTTACCAGAGGCGAGAGCACGCTCGACGCCAGGCGCGTGCCGAGGACTGCGGGATCCATCTGTGCTGCCCCCCGAAGGCCGTGAAACCAGGCGCTTCGGCGTAGCCCGCGTCACATTCGAGGGTCTCTGGATCTTGCCTCCCGGTGACATGGCGCACAGGCGTTTTGTCCGGTACTAGCCGCAATAGTGGATGCGTTGCGGGGGTGGGGGGTTGTTGCGGCATAGACAGGTTCTACCCAAATGTCCGTTTCTTGGATCGATGGGGTGCGTGGCCGGTGGGGCCCGGGGACGCAAGGGCATGAAGTGCCCCTAAACCTGGAATCGAGGCATAAAACCGACAGATCGCAGGGTGCCTTCGAGGGGCGTCAAGAGGTTGAAGTCCCGACCTTTTGGTACGGCTTTGGGTAGTAGATGGGGCCTTTGAGTCGAGATGGGGTCCCGGGTTACCAATGAACAGCCAGCCCGGCACGTCACCAACGAGTGCCGGTCTGTCCCTGTCATCAACGCGGAGGTAATCCCGAATGTCGAAGCGCACCATGACTCTTTCTTCCGGCTCGTCCCTGCTCCGTACTCGGGCGGCCGTCGTGACCGTCGCCATGGGAGCCACGGCGCTGCTGGGGGCCGGGGCCGCGGTCGCCGCCGAAAGCACTCAGGGAAGCGTCGCGCTGCCCGGCGTCGCCGCGGCTTCCGTTCAGGCGCAGGCCAAGGCGCAGGCCAAGGCCGCCGAACAGGCGAAGCAGAACGCCGCGACGGTCAAGAAGGCCACCGCGAAGAAGGCCGCCGGCTGGATGGACCCGGTCAAGAGCTACAAGCTGTCCGCGGGCTTCGGCCTCGGCGGCAACATGTGGTCGCACAAGCACTCCGGCCAGGACTTCGCCGTGCCGATCGGCACGAACGTCATGGCTGCCCACGGCGGCACCGTCGTCAAGGCCGGCGGCAACGGCGGCGGCGACGGCCCGGCGTACGGCAACGCCATCGTGATCAAGCACAGCAACGGCACGTACTCGCAGTACGCGCACCTGTCCCGCATCGACGTGCGCATAGGCCAGACGGTCTCCACCGGTCAGCACATCGCGCTCTCCGGCAACACCGGTAACTCCAGCGGCCCGCACCTGCACTTCGAGATCCGCACGACCCCGAACTACGGTTCCGCGGTCAACCCGGTCAACTTCCTGCGCTCGGTCGGCGTCAGCGTCTGACCTGTACAAGCGAGCTCATCTGCGTAAATGAGCTCACCTGCACGAAGAGCACAACTGCATGACAGGACTCAGGCGCCCCGCTGTGCCTGGGTGATGAGATCGGTGGCGACCTCGAGGATGGCCTTGCGCTTTTCCTCGGGGTCGCCTTCGACGTCCTTGAGGACGAACAGGCCCGCGTGCATCGAGAAGATCGCGCTGAAGCAGCGGACCCGCTCGGTCAGGGTGGCGTCCTCCGGCAGGAGCTGGTCGAGGAGCGCCTTCATGCGGTCCTTGAAGAGCTCGCCGATGCTCAGCTCGCGCATGGTCGCCTGGTTCTCCTGCATGAAGCGGAACAGCGGCCCCGCCCCGTGCAGCGCCAGGCTGTAGCGCTCCATGAGCTCCTGCTTGGTCTCCAGGGTGCTGGGCTGCTCCCGACCCCACTCGATCAGCTCGTCGATGGGCCGCGTCAGGTCCTCGAAGAGGCTGACGACGATGTCTTCCTTGGTCTTGAAGTGGTAGTAGAGCGCTGCCTTGGTGACGTCGAGGTGCTCGGCGATCTCGCGCAGCGAGGTCTTCTCGTAGCCCTGTTTGGCGAACAGTTCCAGCGCCACGTCCTGGATGCGCTGCCGCGTGTTCCCGCGGCGCTGCTTGCTGCTGCCCATCTGTGGCTGCTCCTTCGTGCTGGTGGCGGGCCTTGGGAGAAAACTTACTTGACGCCCGGCTAGTTAGCGCTCTATCTTCCCTCAGTGTAGTCAACTTGCCGGGCGGCAAGTAAGTATCGGCAGGTAAGTAACTGGGGAGTGGGGATCATGGCGGAGACCGGAACAGTGGCGGCGGTGGACACCGGCGGGGGCGGCAAGGCGGCCACCAAGGAGCGGCAGCCGCGCAGCGTGCGCGTCGTCCTGATGGCATTGATGATCGCGATGTTGCTCGCGATGCTCGACAACATGATCGTGGGCACCGCGATGCCCACGATCGTCGCCGACCTGGGCGGCCTCGAACACCTCTCGTGGGTCGTGACCGCGTACACGCTCGCGACCGCCGCCTCGACCCCCATCTGGGGCAAGATCGGCGACATGTACGGCAGGAAGGGCGCCTTCCTGACCTCGATCGTGATCTTCCTGATCGGTTCCGGGCTCAGCGGCATGGCCCAGGACATGAAGCAGCTCATCGCGTTCCGCGCGCTCCAGGGGCTCGGCGCCGGTGGCCTGATGGTCGGCGTCATGGCCATCATCGGTGACCTGATTCCGCCGCGGGAGCGCGGCAAGTACCAGGGCATGATGGCCGGCGTCATGGCGCTCGCCATGATCGGCGGACCGCTCGTCGGCGGCGCAATCACCGACAACTGGGGCTGGCGCTGGTCCTTCTACATAAACCTGCCGCTCGGCCTTGTCGCCCTCGCCATGGTCACCGCGGTCCTGCACCTGCCGAAGAAGCGGTCGAAGGGGAAGATCGACTACCTCGGCGCCGCGCTGCTCACCGTCGGCATCACCTCGATTGTGCTCGTGACGACCTGGGGCGGCTCGCAGTACGCCTGGGGCTCCGCCGTGATCATGGAGCTCGCCGCGATCGGTGTCGCCGCGCTCGTCGGCTTCCTCTTCGTGCAGACGAAGGCAGCCGAGCCGATCATGCCGCTGCACATCTTCCGCAGCCGCAACTTCACGGTCATGTCCCTCATCGGCTTCGTCACCGGCTTCGTGATGTTCGGCGCCGTGCTCTTCCTGCCGCTGTACCAGCAGACGGTGCAGGGTGCGAACGCGACCAACTCCGGTCTGCTGCTCCTGCCGATGCTGCTCTCGATGATGGTCGTCTCGCTGGTCGCGGGCCGGGTCACCACCAACACCGGCAAGTACAAGGTCTTCCCGCTGGTCGGCAGCGTCCTGATGGTGGCCGGACTCTTCCTGCTCGCACAGATGGACACGGACACCACGCGGTTCACGTCCGGCCTCTACATGGCCGTGCTCGGCGCGGGCATGGGCTGCCTGATGCAGATCACGATGCTGGTCGCGCAGAACAGCGTCGAGATGAAGGACATGGGCGTCGCCTCGTCCTCCACGACCCTCTTCCGTACGCTCGGCTCCTCCTTCGGTGTCGCGATCATGGGCGCGATCTTCAACAACCGCGTCCAGGACGTGATGGCCGAGCGGGCCGGGGCGCTGGGCGGCAAGGTCACGCAGGAGTCCACGCAGCTGACCGCCGAGGGCCTGGCCAAGCTGCCGGCCGTGGCGCGTGACGCCTACCAGCACGCGGTGTCGGCCGGTACGCACTCGGCGTTCCTGCTCGGCTCGATCATCGCGGTGGTGGCGCTGATCGCGGCGGTCTTCGTGAAGGAGGTGCCGCTGCGGGGCGCAGGCCCCGCCAAGGCGGCGCCGGGCTCTCCCGAGGCCGCGGGTCCTGCGGACGCGCAGCCGGTCGACATGGCCAAGGCCGGTACGGCTACGGCCGCTGCGGCTGCGAGCGGTACCGCTGAGACCGGTACCGCCACGGCCGACGCGAAGCCGGTCGAGGGGGGCGCGGCTGGGGACGCCGCGGCGGACGGCAGGACGGTCTCCGAGACCGTCTGAGCGGGTCGTCCCGATCCTCCTCGGCTTGATGAAGGCCCCCGGTGCGCTGATGTGCACCGGGGGCCTTCGCCGTGCCGGGGCTGTCCCGGCAGGTTGCGGATGCCGTGCTTGTCCCTGCCGGCTGGAGCGGGGCGTTGTCAGTGGGGCGTGCCAGCATCGATGGCGTGGAGAAATTGCGGCAACTGCGGCTCGCCAAGGACGCGATGGACCGCGACTGGGCCGAGGCGGACCTCGACCTGGACGCGGTGGCGGCGCATGCCGGCTATTCGCGCTACCACTTCGTGCGGTGCTTCAAGGAGGCGTACGGGGAGACGCCCGGGCAGTATCTGACGCGCCGCCGGATCGAGCGGGCGGAGGAGATGCTGAGAACGGCAGACCTGTCGGTCACGGAGATCTGCGGCCTGGTGGGGTTCAGCAGCCTCGGCACGTTCTCGTCCCGGTTCAAGAGACAGACGGGCCTGACGCCGAGCGAGTACCGGGCGAAGCATGTGGGGCGCGGGGCGGCGCTCATCCCCGGGTGTTACGCGATGTTGTGGGCCGGCGGCTTCCCCGGCAGGGAGCCTTCCGGCGGTACGGGTCCGGGGGCCGGTGAGGAGCGCAATTCTGGAGAAGCGGGGGCGGGGGGTGACTGCCTACGGTGACAGGGCACGGCCGGACTCCCCGGCGCGTGGCCCGAACGACGCGGAGCGCATCATGATCAAGGGACTCGCCATTTCCACCGTCTGGGTTCTCGACCAGGACCGGGCCAAGGAGTTCTACACCGAGAAGCTGGGGCTCGAGGTGCGTACGGACATGACCATGGGCGAGGGCGGTATGCGCTGGCTGACCGTGGGCGCCAAGGACCAGCCCGACGTCGAGCTGACGCTGATGGTGCCCGGGGTGCCCGCGATGGACCCCGAGTCGGCCGAGGCCGTGAAGAAGCTGGTCTCCAAGGGCATCCTCGGGGCCGGCGTCCTGGTCACGGACGACATCCACGGGGACTACGCGAAGCTCAAGGAGCGCGGGGTCCAGTTCCTCCAGGAGCCGCAGGAGCGCCCGTACGGGACCGAGGCGATCTTCCGCGACGACTCCGGCAACTGGTTCTCGTTCACGCAGCGGAACGAAGGGCTCGACCTCGACAAGGAGTGGGCCACCAGCTAGGGCTCTCGTTCGGAGCCGCCCTCAGTCCGGCAGCCGCAGCATCGGGAAGCTTCCCGTGTTCGTCGGCGCGTGTTCCGGCAGCCACAGCACGGCGACCGCGCCCTCGGCCGGAGTCTCCGACGGAGCGCCCGGCGGGCGCACGTTGCGGAACGTGAGGCGGGCGCCGAGCACGCGCGCCTGGCCCGCCGCGATCGTCAGGCCGAGGCCGTGCCCGTGGCCCGCGCGGTCCGCCGCACCCGTACGGAAGCGGCTCGGCCCTTCGTCGAGCAGCTCCTCCGGGAACCCGGGTCCGTGATCGCGCACGCGCACCACCCGGCCCTCGACGCCGACCTCGACCGGCGGCTTGCCGTGCTTCGCGGCGTTGGCGAGGAGGTTGAAGAGGATGCGTTCGAGGCGGCGCGGGTCGGTGGTGACCTCCGACTCGTGCACCACGCTCACCCGTACGTCCGCGTGGCGCGCGCCGATCCGCCGCGTCACGAACTCGCCCAGCAGCAGGTCCTGGAGCTCGGCCCGCTCGGCCGCGCTGTCCAGACGCGCCACTTCGAGCACGTCCTCGACGAGCGTGCGCATCGCCTGGGCCCGGTCCTTGACCAGCTCGCTCGGGCGTCCGGGCGGCAGCAGCTCGGCCGCGGTGAGCAGCCCGGTCACCGGCGTACGCAGCTCGTGCGCGATGTCCGCGGTGACCCGGCGCTCGGCCTCAAGACGCTGCTTCAAGGCGTCGGCCATCGCGTCGACGGCCTGTGCGAGATCGTCGGTCTCGTCGCGTACGACGCCGCCGATGGCGTCCCCGACCCGTACGTCGGTGCGCCCCTGCGCGACCTCCCGGGCCGCGAGCGCCGCCTTGCGCAGGCGCCGTGACACCTGTCCGCCGATCAGTACTCCGAGGGCACAGCCGCCGAAGACCACCGAGATCGAGCCGATGATCAGGGCCTGGTCGAGGTCCTTCATGACGGTGGCGCTGCGGTCGGTGAAGCGGGTGTGCACGGACAGCAGGCGCCCGTCGCCCAGCGGGACCGCGGCCCAGATGTCGGGTACGCCGCCGGCCTGTTCGGAGACGAAGGTGGCGCGCCGGCCGGCCATCGCCCTCTTCCGCAGGTCAGGGGGTATGCCCGGGTCGTCGACCTTGAAGCCGACGGGGAGGCCGCGCCCGGTGGCCTCGTACTGGCGCGCCACGAACTGGATGCGTTCGTCCTGCACGTCGCGCGCGTTGTCCAGCATCGAGACGCGCGCCGCGTTGTGCACGACCAGGCTCAGGGCGAGGGCGACGAGCGCTCCCACCAGGGCGATGGCGACGCTGATCTTCCAGCGCACCCCGGTGTGCAGCGCCGGGCGCAGCCGTCTCAGCGGCAGCCGCAGCGGCCGCCCGAGCCGGGCGCGCACGGTCGCGGCGGCCCCCCTCATATCCCGATCCCGTTCCTTGTCGGACAGTGAATGACCCGGCCGGCCCATGGACCGACCGAGTCAACGGCTCTCCCAACACCCCGCCCCGGCACGGCCCGTCAGGCCTTGAGCTTGTAGCCGAAGCCGCGGACCGTCTCGATCCGGTCCTGGCCGATCTTCGTGCGCAGCCGCTGCACATGGACGTCGACGACGCGGGTGTCCCCGCCCCAGCCGTAGTCCCACACGCGCTCCAGCAACTTGTCGCGGGAGAGGACCGTGCCGGGCGCGGACGAGAACTCCAGGAGCAGCCGCATCTCCGTCGGCGTCAGCGCGACCGTGGCCCCGTCCTTGCGGACCTCCATGCCCTCGGTGTCGATCTCCAGATCGCCGAACTGCAGGACACCGCCGTTCCCGGCGGAGGCGTCGGGGACGGCCGGCGCCGCACCGGACGCCGAGCCGCTCGCATGGCCGAAGCGCCGCAGGACGGCCCGGATCCGCGCCACGAGGACGGCCCCGTCGAACGGCTTGGTCACGTAGTCGTCCGCGCCCGCCTCCAGGCCGAGCACCACGTCGATCGAGTCGGCCCGCGCCGACAGCATGATCACGGGGACGGTGGACTCGTCACGGATGCGGCGGCACAGGCTCACGCCGTCCAGGCCCGGCACCATCACGTCGAGCAGCGCGATGTCGGGCCGGTCGGCGCGGAACGCCTCGAGGCCCGCGAGGCCGTCGGGCATGGCCGTGACCACGAAGCCGTCCCGCTCCAGGGCGAGCTGGGTGGCCTCGCGGATGACGTCGTCGTCCTCGACGAAGAGGACGTGGGTGTGCTCTGCCATCCGAATCCGCTGCTCCTGTTACGTCGTCCGAATTGTGAAAGTGTCCGTCATCCGAATGGTCGGGGCTGCCCGGCCCGGCCGCTCAGTCGTCGGACGGCTCGGGCGTGTCCCCGTTCACCGCGTTGCTGTAGTCGTTGTGGGTCCTGGCCTGCTCGACGAACCGGCCGGTGGTCCAGCGGTACGTCAGGACGTCCTCACCCGAGGGATACGCCACCGAGTCGCCCTTCTCGTACACCTGCTTGGTGACGACGAGGTCGCCCCGGTCTATCTCCGCGTACACCGGAGGCTCCTCGGCCATGAAGACGTTCTCGTACCTGCCGCCGGTGTCGCGGTACACGTAGCTGCCGATGCTGACGGCGTCTCCGCAGGTCATGACGTTGACCACGACGTCGTTCGACGTGTTCCCCGTCAGGTTCCCGTAGGACACGTCGACCGGGTACTCGTCCCCCACACAGGGCTTGAGGTCACGCTTGACCTCCGTGCTCACCGACGGGTCGTCCTTGACGAGCCGGACCGCGTTCACCTGCTTGGGCGCGGGGGAGGCCGGGGAGGACGACACGGCCTTCGGGGCGGCCGAGGCCCCCGGGTCGGAGCGGGCGGGCCCCTCGTCGCGGGCGCCGGTGCCGCCGGCCGAGCAGGCCGTGAGGGCACCGAGGAGAAGGCCGATGGCGGCGAGCGCGGCCACCGCCGTACTCCCCGCCTTCAGGACCCGAGAGGCACGTATGCCTAGGCCGCGCAACGCTCCGTCTCCTCCCGTTCGAGCGCGCGGTGGCCGGACTCGTGGCGGTCCCGGCTCTCCAGCTCCTCGCGGAGCCGGGCCAGCGCCCGGTGCAGCGTGCTCTTCACGGTTCCGGCCGACATGCCGAGTGCGGCGGCCGTCTCCTCTGTGGACATCTGCTCCCAGTGTCGCAGCACCACGACACTGCGCTGCTTGGGAGCCAGCACCTTCATGATGTCCATGAGGAGCGCGCGGTCGGCGTGCTGCTCGGTCGAGTCGTCGATGCTCGCGTCGGGCAGCTGCTCGGTGGGCACCTCTTCGAGCTTGCGGGCGCGCCACCACTCCGTACGCGTATTGATCATGACGCGGCGCAGATAGGCGTCGGCGAGACGCTTGTCGGCTATGCCGTCCCAGCGGCCGAACGTCCGCACCAGCGCGGTCTGCAGCAGGTCCTGGGCGTCGACGGGGTCCGGCACGAGGCGCCGGGCGCTGCGCAGCAGGGCGTCCTGCCGAGTGCGGACGTACTCCTCGAACTCGAGCACCTCGCCGTGCGCCATGCCAACCGCCTCCCGTTCGCGAACCGTTCGCGCTCTCCCTGTCCGTCACCTGTAGGTGATCGGTACACGGGAGAAGCTACGGAGGCGTTGTCACGGGGTTGTCCGCTTCAGCATGCGGCAGGCGCACGGCTGTCCGTCGGTTGTGTAACAGACGTAAGACGTGGGTAAACCCGTACGCCCGTCAGCTCAGCGGCAACCGGTAGAAACCGTCCGGCATCGGCTCCACGAGTCCGTCCGCCACGAGCCCGTCGAGGGCGCGCGCCCGCTGCACCGGCTCGTCCCACACGAGGTCCAACGCCGCCTGGGGAACGGGCGAGACGGCCTCCCGCAGCACGGCGAGCAGCTTCCCGCGCACCTGCCGGTCCGTGCCCGCGTACGTCTGCCCGCGCCGGGGCGGACCGACGTGGTCGGGCTTGCCGGCGAGCCGCCAGGCGCACTGGGCGGCGATGGGACAGCGGTGGCAACTCTCGTTCTTCGCCGTGCAGATGAGGGCGCCGAGCTCCATGGAGGCTGCGGCCCAGCGCGAGGCCGTCGACTCCTGCTCGGGCAACAGGGCGCGGGCGAGCTTGCGTTCGGCCGCGGTCGTGGCGTTCGGCGGGTACTGCACACCGCTCACGGCGCGCGCGAACACACGCCGCACGTTCGTGTCGAGGACGGCGTGCCGCTGCCCGTACGCGAAGGAGGCCACGGCCGCGGCCGTGTACTCACCGATGCCGGGCAGCGCGAGGAGCTGGGCGTGAGCGGTGGGTACGTCGCCGTTGTGCCGCTCCGTTATGGCGACGGCCGCGCCGTGCAGACGCAGGGCGCGGCGGGGATAGCCGAGCCTGCCCCAGGCGCGCACGGCCTCGCCGGGCGCCTCCTTGGCCAGATCGGCGGGGCGCGGCCACCGCGCGAGCCACTGCTCGTACACGGGAAGGACGCGGCTCACCGGCGTCTGCTGGAGCATGAACTCGCTGACCATCACACCCCAGGGACCCGCGTCGGGGCGGCGCCAAGGCAGGTCGCGGGCATTCTCCGCGAACCAGTCGATGACGGGGGCGTGCAGGGACTCGGTGCTGGTGTTCGTGGGCGCAGTCATGGCAGGACGATCCTGCCACGGGGAGCGGGGACGGCGCGGCCACGCTGTGACGCAAACGGGTTGGCTCGTCCTCGCTCGCTTGACGCCCACCCCTGACGATCGGCAGGGGCGGCGGCCCGACCGCCGCTTGTACCTTCGGAAGATGTGAGACCACCAGCCCGCAGTACGGGCCCCCTGCTCTGGGCGGCCCTGGCCGTCCCCGTAGTCGCCGCGGAGCGCCTCGGCCTGAACGAGCGGACCCCGCTGTGGGCCCAGCTCACCGGCCTCGCGATCCTGGCCGCGGCGACCGCGCTGCACCGCACCTGGCCCGCGACGGCGTTCCTGCTCGCGGCGGCGCCGGGCCTCGCCACGTCCACCTCCCTCTTCACCACGTCGTACGGCTGCGCGCTGGCGGCCTTCGCCTTCCTGCTGGGCCTGCGCGGCACGGCGACGGGCGTCGCACTGCTGTCGTTCGCGGCGGTGGCGGCGGCGGGCACGGCCAAGATCGCGGTACGCCAGGTCGACCCGGCGGCGGAGTGGCTGGTCCTCATGGGCACGCTGCTGTTCGGCGTGGTCTTCCCCTGGCTGATCGGCCGCTACTGGCGCCAGAGCCGCGAACTGACGGCGGCGGGCTGGGCACGGGCGGAACAGCTGGAACGCGAACACAGAATCGTCGCCGACCGCGCCAGACTGCGGGAGCGGGCGAGGATCGCCCAGGACATGCACGACTCACTGGGCCACGAACTGAGCCTCATCGCACTGCGCGCGGGCGCGCTTCAGGTGGCACCGGACATGGCCGAGGCGCATCGCACGGCGGCGGCCGAACTGCGCGCGGCGGCGTCGGACGCGACGGAACGCCTGCACGGCATAGTCGGCCTGCTGCGCGAGGACGACGAGCCGGCGCCCCTGGCCCCACCGGGCGAAAGCATCGCGGCGCTGATCGAAAGAGCAGCGGACTCAGGCCTCCCAGTAACACTGCAAGACCCCCAGGACACCCGCCCCAACCCAACCCCCCGCACCACCAGCCCCCACGCAACAACCCGCACCACCTACCGAGTGATCCAAGAAGCACTCACGAACGCGGCGAGACACGCACCCGGCGCCTCCGTCACCGTCGAACACATGCAGAACGAAGACGGAACGACGGTGGAGATCACGAACGGCCGCCCCCGGCACCGCCCGGGCCCGGCGGGCAGCGGTACGGGCCTCATAGGCCTGCGCGCCGGAGTAGCGGCGCTGGGCGGCTCATTCGAGGCGGGCCCGCACGAGGAGGGCTACCGCGTCAGCGCCACCATCCCCACCAGGAAGACGCCCACCCCCGACACCACAACACCGGGCGCCCTCTTCACATCGGCGAGGCGCCTGGCCCACCGCCGGGTCGGGGTGGCGTTCGGAGCGGCGGCAGCGGTGGGTGCGGTCCTGATCGGCGGGGCGTTCGCCTGGTACGCGTACACGAAGACGCACGCGGTGCTGACGCCGGCGGCGTACACGGCCCTGAAGATCGGAACGCCGCTGGAGGAGACGGTCCCGCGGCTGCCGGACCGCACGATCAGCGACCCACCGGTGGACAGAGCTCCAACCCCACCTCCACCGGGGACGGACTGCCGCTACTACAGGGCGAACGGTGAACTCTTCGCCCCGGTGGACCACTTCAGACTCTGCTTCAGGAAGAACAAAAACCACGAACTGGCAGAAAAGAGCGTGATCCCCAAGCCAGGCACAACCGGCCAGCTGCACCAACAGAACCGAAAGGAGCCGAAATGATCCGAGTGCTGCTGGCGGACGACGAGGCGATGATCCGGGCGGGCGTGAGCGCGATCCTGGCGGCGGGGGGCGACTTCGAGGTGGTGGCAGAGGCGGCGGACGGCCGCGAGGCGGTGAGCCTGACGCAGGCCCACCGCCCCGACGTGGCGCTCCTGGACATCCGCATGCCACGCCTGGACGGCCTGGCGGCGGCGGAGGAGATCGTACGAGCGGTGCCGGGCACGGCGGTGGCGATGCTGACGACGTTCTCGGAGGACGCGTACGTGGCCCGGGCCCTGGCCGGCGGGGCCACCGGATTCCTCCTCAAGTCCGGTGACCCGCATGAACTGATGGCGGGGGTCAGGGCCGTGGCGGACGGCGCGGCGTTCCTGTCACCGAAGGTGGCGCGCCATGTCATCGACGGCTTCGGGGCACAGCGCCTGGGCCGAGAGGCGGCGGCCAGGGCCCGAGTGGCCACGCTCACCCCACGCGAACGCGAGGTGCTGGGCCTGGTGGGCGCGGGCCTCTCGAACCCGGAGATAGCGCGCCGCCTGCACCTGGTGGAGGGCACGGTGAAGGCCTACGTCAGCGCGGTCCTGGAGCGCTTGGAGGTCAAGAACAGAGTGCAGGCGGCCATCGTGGCGTACGAGGCGGGCCTGGTCTGATCACTGCCGATGGCCACCAACAGCCACATACGTACTAACCACCCCCGGCCCGGCGAACCAACGAACAACGCCGTTCCCGGACCCCCGCATGGCGACAACGACCCGAACCCCGCCCCCCGCACAAAGCCGCACCACGACGAACGAGACAAGAGCCCCGACCCCCAGCCCCACCGCCACGTCGTGCGGGTAGTGGACGCCGACGAAGACGCGGGAGAAAGCCATGAGGAGGGCGACGGGAACGGTGAGCCAGCCGATGGCGGGCCGGGCGAGGGTGAGACCGACAGCAGCAGCGGCGGCGATGGTGGCGTGATTGCTGGGGAACGACCAGTCACCGTGCGGCGGACACGCGACAAGAGAGTTCAGGGCGCCGGAGACGGCCCGGCAGGGACGCTCTTCGTCGACAACGGACTTGACCAGCTCGCTGCACACGTAGGCGACGCCGGTGGCCGGCGGGGCGAGCACGGCGACGGTCAGGGCCCGTGGATCACCGCGCCGGGCCCGCCACCAAGCCACGACGAAGAGCAGGGCGAACACCAGCAGCCCCAGCTCGGTGAACACCTCCATGAGGTGCTGGAACCACGACGGGGTGCCGTGGGCGAAGCCGGTGATGTCGCGATAGAGGTCGGAGTCGAAGATTCCCATGTCACGGACGGTACGTAGGGCCCGTACACGGTCACATCCGGCGATGGTCTCGTCCCGTACCTGACGAAAGACAGGGGTTGTCCCCGCGCCGGAACGGCCGCCCGGGACTATGATCCGCAAAACTCGCGGGCGGTGGCGGCGGGTGGGGGCGGGAGAACGGACGGATCTCTCGTACAGTTTGCGCCGTGGGATCTCTGCGCAATCCGATCGGGCCGCTTCCCTCCACCATTTACTGGCGACGGAGGGCCGTTCTGCTGTCCATGGTGGCGCTGCTCGCGCTGCTGATCGTATGGGCCGTCAACTCCGGTGGCGGAGGCGGCAGGAACAGCGCCGGTGGCTCGAACGGCAAGAACACCGCGCCCTCTTCCATCACGCCCGGCCCCTCCGGGTCCGGACCCGCGATCAGCGAACACCCGGGCGGCCGCGACGAGTCGGGCGGCGGCGGTGGTGGTGACGGCGGTTCCTCGGACGGCGACAACGGTGACGGCTCAGGCTCGGACACAGCCGGCTCTGGGGCGGGATCCGATGACGACGCGAAGGGCGGCACAGGCGCGGGTGACCGACTCCCCGCGGGCTCGAGCCTCCCCGACTGCACGACAGGCGGCGTGACCCTGACGCTGCGCAGCGTCCACAACTCGTACGCGCCCGGAGAGAAGCCGAAGTTCGAGCTGACGGCCAAGAACACGACGGCGAAGGACTGCAAGGTCGATCTCGGCCCGAAGAACGCGGTCCTGACGATCACCCAGGCATCCAGCGACGACGAGATCTGGTCCTCCGGCGACTGCCCCAAGGGCTCCGGCAGCCTCCTGCTACGCGTACCGGCAGGCGCCCACATCACGCACACGATCGAATGGGACCGCAACGCAAGCGCCCCCCAGTGCGCAACCCCGACGGCAGGCCCGGCAACGCCGGGAACCTACCTGGTAGAGGCAAAGGCAGCCCAACTCCCCAAGGCCCAGGCGTCTTTCGTGCTGGCCAAGGACTGACAGACACAGCCGCCCGACGGACCCCACCGGCGATCAGTCGCGTACGAGACAGAAGGACCGACGAACGGCCCACCGGCCGGCGGCCGCGTACGAATCGGGTGGGGCCGTGGCGGGATGTGCGCGCGGAGCCACCAGCACCACGCGCAGGTAATCAGCTGGGTGACGAGGCCCCGTAGAACAGCGAGCACGTACATCCCGGCGCGGCCCCGCACCTGAAGACGGCGACGCGGCCTGCACCCGCACTAGAAAACGGCGCTGCGCTGCGCACCCGCACCTGAAAACGGCGATGGCCCCCGCGCCCGAAGAAAACGGGGATGTGCCCCCGCCCCCGCACCCGAAGACAGCCATGCGCCCCGCCCCCGCACCCGAAGACGGCGATGGCCCCCGCACCCGAAGAAAACGGCGAAGACCCCCACACCCCAGCCCGGCGGCAGCCTAGACGTACCGCTCCAGGATCGAAGACTCGGCCAACCGCGAGAGCCCTTCCCGCACGCTCCGGGCGCGAGCCTCCCCGACGCCGTCCACAGTCTGCAGATCATCGACGCTGGCGGCGAGCAGCTTCTGCAACCCGCCAAAGTGCTCGACAAGCCGGTCAATGATCGCCCCAGGCAGCCGGGGCACCTTCGCCAGCAGCCGGAACCCACGAGGCGAAATGGCCGAGTCGAGGGTTTCCGGAGACCCGGTGTACCCCAACGCGCGTGCCACAGTGGACAGTTCAAGAAGCTCGGCATGCGTCAGCGCATCGAGCTCGAACAGTGCCTCATCAACGGTCCGGGACCGCTTGGCAGTGGGCTCAGGCACATAGTCCCGAACGACGAGCTCCCGCTCGGGCTCGACGCCGGCGATCAATTCGTCGAGCTGAAGGGCGAGCAGTCGCCCGTCCGTCCCGAGCTCCACCACGTACTCGGCGATCTCGGTGGCGATGCGCCGCACCATCTCCAGCCGCTGCGCAACCGCGGTCACATCGCGCACGGTGACGAGATCCTCGATCTCGAGCGCGGAGAGCGTCCCGGCCACCTCGTCCAAGCGGAGCTTGTACCGCTCGAGAGTCGCCAGCGCCTGATTCGCCCGGGAGAGAATCGCGGCCGAGTCCTCGAGAACGCGCCGCTGCCCGTCCACGTAAAGGGCGATGAGCCGCATCGACTGCGACACGGAGACCACAGGGAAGCTGACCTGCTTGCTCACGCGGTCCGCCGTGCGGTGCCGCGTGCCCGTCTCCTCCGTGGGGATCGTGGGGTCGGGCACCAACTGGACGCCCGCCCGCAGGATCTTGGTGATGTCCTTGTCGATGACGATGCCGCCGTCGAGCTTGCACAGCTCGCGCAGGCGCGTCGCGGTGAACTCGACGTCCAGGATGAAACCGCCGGTACACATCGACTCGACGGTCTTGTCCCAGCCGAGAACGATGAGTCCGCCGGTGTTGCCGCGGAGGATTCGCTCGAGGCCGTCACGCAGCGCCGTACCGGGCGCGACGGCGCTCAGTGAGGCGCGCATCAGCCCATCGGCACCGGAGCTCCCGCCGGACTTGCCGGGAGCTGCTGCCCGGTCGTTGGCTGCCACTGCACTCCTCCGGTCGCAGATGTCACAGATATTGCAGACATCGCAGATGTCACAGATGTCGCAGATCCTGCGGAACTTGCAGATCTTGAATGCCCAGGGTTCGTACGCACGGGCGAGACCAGGGCAAAGTCTACCGGCGCTCCTCCGTCTCCCGTGGGGCCTCTCGGCGACGGCTCCTGGGCAGCACGCGCAGAGCGTCCCCCATGTCGGCGACTTCGGTGACCTTCATACCGGCAGGCACCTTGCCGGGATCGCTCGGCACGAGGGCGTGGGTGAAGCCGAGCCGGTGCGCCTCGGCGAGCCGGCGCTGCACGCCGGTCACCCGTCTGACCTCGCCCGCGAGGCCCACTTCACCGATCGCGACGAGGTTCTTGGGGAGCGGGGTGTCGCTGGCGGCGCTGGCGAGGGCGAGCGCGATGGCGAGGTCCGCGGCGGGCTCGGAGAGCTTCACGCCGCCGACGGTCGCGGAGTAGATGTCCCGCTTTCCCAGGGCGGTGATCCGCCCGCGCTGCTCGAGCACGGCGAGCATCATCGAGACGCGAGAGGTCTCCAGACCGGACGTCGTGCGCCGGGGGGACGGGATCTGGGAGTCGACGGTGAGGGCCTGGACCTCGGCGACAAGGGGCCGGCGACCCTCCAGAGTGACGGTGAGACACGTCCCGGGAACGGGCTCGTCGCGGCGGGTGAGGAACAGCCCGCTGGGGTCGGCGAGTCCCGTGATGCCCTCGTCGTGGAGCTCGAAGCAGCCGACCTCGTCGGTCGTCCCGTACCGGTTCTTCACACCGCGGACGAGGCGCAGGCGCGCGTGCCTGTCGCCTTCGAAGGAGAGGACGACGTCCACGAGGTGTTCGAGGAGGCGGGGTCCGGCGATGGCGCCGTCCTTGGTGACGTGGCCCACGAGGAGGGTGGCCATGCCGCGGTCCTTGGAGGCGCGGATCAGCGCGCCGGCGACCTCGCGGACCTGGGCCATGCCGCCGGGGGCGCCGTCGATCTCGGGGGAGGCGACGGTCTGCACGGAGTCCATGATCAGGAGGCTGGGCTTGACGGCGTCCAGGTGGCCGAGGACCGCCGACAGATCGGTCTCGGCGGCGAGGTACAGATGGTCGTCGATCGCCTTGATGCGGTCGGCGCGCAGGCGGACCTGGCTGGCCGACTCCTCGCCGGTGACGTACAGCGTGCGGTGCTCGTCGCTGGCGGCCTTGGCGGCGACGTCGAGCAGGAGGGTGGACTTGCCGACGCCGGGCTCGCCGGCGAGCAGCACGACGGCGCCGGGGACGAGACCTCCGCCGAGGACCCGGTCGAGCTCGGGCACGCCGGTGGAGCGGGCGGTGGCCTGCCGCCCGTCGACCTGGCCGATCGGGACGGCGGACGTCGTGACCCGGCCGGGCGCGGTCGTCCGCACGGCGGGCGCGCCGTACTCCTCGACCGTCCCCCACGCCTGGCACTCGCCGCAGCGACCCAGCCATTTCGCCGTCTGCCAGCCGCACTCGGTGCAGCGGTAGGACGGCCGGTCCTTGCCGGATTTCGTACGGGCAGCCATGCACCGAACCGTAACCGAGACCACTGACAACCCGGCGCCGACCACCGCCGACCACCACCCGCCCCCCTCGGGGGAGACCCCGCGCCGGGTGTGCGCCCGTGCGCCCCGGCGCACATATATGCGCCGAGCACATGTTCCCTTGTACGGAATTCGGTATTCCCGTCCCCCTTTGAGGGATCGTTTCACCCGTACGGATTAAATGTCCCCAAGGGGGAGGAAGGGTGCGGCACCATCCGCCTACGGTCGCACGGGTGATGACCAGCAGGCCGGAAACCTCCACGCAGACCACCGGCGCACACCGGGCGCACCGCGACGGGCACGGGCGACCTGCGCCGCGGACCGTACCCCAGCGCCCGACATCGCGCTACGAGCCTTATCTGGACGGCCTGTTCACGTACTGCCTGTCCGTCCTGTGCGATCACGACGACGCCCTCGCGGCGCTGGCCGACGCCCTCGCGCTCGCCGAACGCCGCGGCTCCCGCGGCCCCGAATCCGAGAGCGACCGCAAGGCGTGGCTGTACGCGCTCGCGCGCTGGTCGTGCCTGCGGGCGCTTGCGGAAGCGAAACGCCGCAGACAGGGGACGCACGCATCGGGCAGGCCCCACCCCGAAGCCCCGCCCGCCAAAGAGACCCCCTCCGAAGAGATCCAGGCGCAGCGCCGCCGAGAGCTGGCGCTCCTGGCCTGGCCGGAGGCGGCCGGTACGACGCCTGAGCAGCGCGAGGCGCTGGAGCTGGCCGTACGTCACCAGCTGTCGCCCCGAGAGGTCGCCGCCGCGCTGGGCACGGACCCGGCGCTCACCCGCGAGCTGCTCGCCACCGCCGCCTGCGAGGTGGAACGCACCCGCGCCGCGCTGGCCGTAGTGGAGACCGGCACCTGCCCGAGCGTCGCCCGCCTCACCGGGGACAACCAGCTGCTGCTGAGCTCCGCCCTGCGTCGCGAGCTGGTCCGGCACGTCGACGACTGCCCCCGCTGCCGGCGCACCGCCGAGCGCGCCACCCCCGGCACCTGGCCCGGCACCACGGTCACCCCGGCCGCCCTGCCCCTCGCGACGGCCCCGCGCGCGGCCCTGCACCGGGCGATGGCCCATGGCGACCGCCCCCAGCGCGGCGCGGCGCCCCGCTTCGACCGGCGCGGCTTCCCGATGGACCCCAAGGACCGTGCCGCCCGCCGCGACCGGCTACGCGCGCGTGCCGTCACGACGACGGTCGTCGCCACCGTCGTGGCCGCTCCGGTGCTGGCGCTGTGGGCGGCGTACCGGGGAGCGCCGCAGACGGGCGAGGGCCAGGACGGGCGCTCGATCAGCGCGAGCGAGGCCGGCGACCCGGGCGGGCTCGACGGCAACCGCGCGGACGGCGCGTACGAGAACGCGGGCAACGCGCGCACGACCCCCGACCCCCGTTTCACCGCGGGCAGCCGCTCCCCGGACGTCTCCGTGGAGGTCATCAGCCCCGGCGGACCCGCGCACTCGGGCCCGGGCCGGCTCACCGTGGAGGCGCAGCCGAGCGGCTCCGCGACCCTCATCAAGCTGACGGCGTCCGGGAGTTCACCGGTCCACTGGTCCGCGCACACCGGAGCGAGCTGGCTCTATCTGACGAGCACGTCGGGAACGCTGCGGCCCGGCGAGTCGTTCACGATCCGGGTGTACGTCGATCACGACCGGGAGCCCACCGGTCACTGGTCGGCGCGCATCGGCATCGACCCCTCCGGGGCCGTCATCTCAATAGAGGGACACGGGAGTTCGGGCCCCTCGCAGCCCGGCACCTCGGACCCGGGCCCCGACCCGTCGAACACGGGCAACCCGGGCCCCGGCCCGTCGGACCCCACGCCGTCGGACCCCGGCCCCTCCGACCCGGACCCCACTCCGTCCGACCAGAGCCCCACGCCGTCCGAGCCGTCACCGAGCCCGTCGTCCCCCACGGACTCGTCACCGCCGCCGAGCGACGGCGGCGCGAGCCCGAGCGGCGGCTAGCGCGAGCCTCCGCCGGCCGCGGAGGCAGGGGGCTAGGAAGCGGTGGCGGGATCCGCCGGATGCGGCGCGAGCAGCGGCAGCTGGGAAGCCAGGCGCTCCTCGCACAGCTCGGCGAGGCGGTCGTAGCCCTCCTTGCCCATGAGCTCGGTCAGCTCGGGCCGGTAGGAGACGTACACCGGGTCGCCCGCGCCGTGGGCCGACGTCGCCGAGGTGCACCACCAGTGCAGGTCGTGGCCGCCCGGGCCCCAGCCGCGGCGGTCGTACTCACCGATGGACACCTGGAGCACGCGGGTGTCGTCCGGCCGGTCGATCCACTCGTAGGTCCGGCGGACCGGGAGCTGCCAGCACACGTCCGGCTTGGTCTCCAGGGGCTCGCGGCCCTCCTTGAGCGCCAGGATGTGCAGCGAGCAGCCCGCGCCGCCCTTGAAGCCGGGACGGTTCTGGAAGATGCACGAGCCGTTGTACGGGCGGGTCTGGCGCTCGCCGTCCTCGTCCTTGGAGACCCAGCCCGTCTGCGTACCGACCTCGTGGTGCTGCCAGATGTCGGGCGTGAGCCGCTCCACGAAGCCGGCCACGCGCTTCTCGTCGTCCTCGTCGGAGAAGTGGGCGCCGAGCGTGCAGCAGCCGTCGTCCGCGCGACCCGCCTGGATGCCCTGGCAGCCGCTCCCGAAGATGCAGCTCCAGCGCGAGGTCAGCCACGTCAGATCGCAGCGGAAGATCTGCTCGTCGTCCGCGGGGTCGGGGAACTCGACCCAGGCGCGGGCGAAGTCCAGACCCTTCTCGTCCGGGACGGAACCCTTCGCGGAGGCCTTTGAGGACGAGCCCTTCGCGGACGCCCCCTTTGAGCCCTTGGAGGATGCCGTCTTCGCCGATGACTCGTTCAGCGGTGACCCCTTAGTTCCTGATTCCTTCGACTTCGGCGCCTTTGACGGCTTAGTGGCCGACTTGGCTTCCTTGTCGCTCTTACCGCGCTTGTCGCTCTTGTCGGCGTTGACCTTTTTCGTCTTTGGCACGGTTCCAGGGTAAGCGCGCTGCGGTGCCCTCGGGGACTGACGCCCGCCCCAGGCGCAGTAGCGTTCCGTATATGAGACTCGGTGTCCTCGACGTGGGTTCGAACACGGTGCACTTGCTTGTGGTGGACGCGCACCCGGGCGCGCGACCGCTGCCCGCGCACTCGCACAAGGCGGAGCTGCGGCTCGCGCAGCTCCTCGACGACCGCGGCGCCATCGGCCCCGACGGCGTGGCCCGGCTGACCGCCACCGTGCGGGACGCCCTGGAGGCGGCCGAGGACAAGGGCGTCGAGGACCTCGTCCCCTTCGCCACCTCCGCCGTACGCGAGGCGAGCAACGCCGACGAGGTCCTCGCCCGGGTCAAGGAGGACACCGGCGTCGAGCTGCGCGTCCTCACCGGCGAGGAGGAGGCCCGGCTCACCTTCCTCGCGGCCCGCCGCTGGTTCGGCTGGTCGGCCGGGAAGCTGCTTGTCCTGGACATCGGCGGCGGCTCCCTCGAGATCGCGTACGGCATCGACGAGGAGCCCGACGCCGCGGTGTCGCTGCCGCTCGGGGCGGGGCGCCTGACGGCGAGCTGGCTGCCGGGCGACCCGCCGGACGCCGCGGACATCAAGGCGCTGCGCCGGCACGTGCGGGCGCAGATCGCGCGCTCGGTCGGGGAGTTCACGCGCTTCGGCAAACCCGATCACGTCGTCGCCACGTCCAAGACGTTCAAGCAGCTCGCGCGCCTGGCCGGAGCGGCCCGCTCCACCGAGGGTCTGTACGTCCAGCGGGACCTGAAGCGCAAGTCCCTGGAGGACTGGGTGCCGCGCCTCGCCGCGATGACGGAGGCGGAGCGCGCCGAGCTCCCCGGGGTCTCGGAGGGTCGAGCGGGCCAGCTGCTCGCGGGCGCGCTGGTGGCCGAGGGGGCCATGGACCTGTTCGGGGTGGAAACCCTGGAGGTCTGCCCTTGGGCGCTCCGGGAGGGCGTGATCCTCAGGCGGCTCGACCACATGCCGGGGGTCTGACGGGGCGTGCCGCGGGCCGGGTCGCGGTCACGGGCACCCGGGCCGCTGTGGCTCCCGCCACAGCCCGGGGCCGCCGAATTGAGGCGCACCCCACAGCGCCCGCCAGCCGACCACCTCCCCGGGGCTCAGCCGGGGCCCGTACTCTGTCTCCGTGGCAGAACCAGTGGTGCGCATCCCGGATGCGAAGGTCGCCCTGTCGACGGCCTCGGTCTATCCGGAGTCGACGGCGACGGCCTTCGAGATCGCGGCACGCCTGGGCTACGACGGCGTCGAGGTCATGGTCTGGACCGACCCCGTCAGCCAGGACATCGAGGCCCTGCGCCGGCTATCCGACTACCACCAGGTCCCGATCCTCGCCGTGCACGCGCCCTGTCTGCTGATCACGCAGCGCGTCTGGTCCACCGACCCGTGGACAAAGCTCCAGCGCGCGAAGTCGGCGGCCGAGAAGCTCGGCGCGTCCACGGTCGTCGTCCACCCGCCCTTCCGCTGGCAGCGCCAGTACGCACGCGACTTCGTCGACGGCATCTGGCGCATGGCCGACGAGACGGAAGTCCGCTTCGCTGTCGAGAACATGTACCCCTGGCGCTACCGCGACCGCGAGATGCTCGCGTACGCCCCCGACTGGGACGTCACCAAGGACGACTACCGGCACTTCACGATCGACCTCAGCCACACCGCGACGGCCCGCACCGACGCGATGTCGATGATCGACCGCATGGGCGACCGCCTCGGCCACGTCCACCTCGCCGACGGCGGCGGCTCCAGCAAGGACGAGCACCTGGTCCCCGGCCGCGGCACGCAGCCCTGCGCCGAGCTCCTGGAGCGCCTCGCCCTGACCGGCTTCGACGGGCACGTCGTCATCGAGGTCAATACCCGCCGCGCCATGTCCAGCGCCGAACGTGAGGCCGACCTCGCCGAGGCACTCGCCTTCACCCGGCTCCACCTCGCGTCGTCGGTCCGGGTCCCCCGCTCATGACCGACCCGGACGTTCCTCCCGTACGCCGAAGGGGGCGGCCCTCCCGTACGCAGACGGAGGCGGCCGGCCCCGCGACCCGCGACCGCATCCTGGAGGCGGCCCGCGCGGAGTTCTCCGAGCGTGGCTACGAGAAGACGTCGGTACGCGGCATCGCCAAGGCGGCGGGCGTGGACGCGGCGCTGGTGCACCACTACTTCGGTACGAAGGAGCAGGTCTTCGAGGCATCCGTCGAGGTCGCCTTCGCCCCCGCCCTGAACGCGCCGGCCGCCATCGAGGACGGCCCGACGGACGGCGTCGGCGAGCGCCTCACCCGCTTCATCTTCTCCGTGTGGGAGAACCCGGCGACCCGTGCCCCGCTCCTCGCGATCGTCCGCTCGGCCGTGAACAACGAGACCGCGGCGGCCGTCTTCCGGCGCCTGGTCGCCGTACAGCTGCTGCGGAAGATCGCCGGGCAGCTCGACCTGCCGTCCGAGGAGGCCGAGCTCAGGGCGGAGCTGGCGGCGGCGCAGCTCGTGGGGGTCGCGATGCTGCGGTACGTGATCAAGGTGGAACCGCTGGCGTCGGCCGACATGGAGCGGATCGTCGAGCGGGTGGCGCCGGTGGTGCAGGGACATCTGACGGGGGAGTGACGAGGCCTCCGGCCGGCTGGACGGGACGTACAGCGAGACGCCCGTCCCGCATTCCGGACACCCTGTCCGGATCCTGGATCGGCGGCGTACGCTCGATAGCAGCCCTATCTGCCGCACGGGCCCGTATGCGGGCCCTTGAAGGAGCGAGCGACGATGCCCGAGCTGAGGTCCCGCACAGTCACCCATGGACGCAACATGGCGGGCGCGCGCGCCCTTATGCGCGCCTCCGGGGTACCCGGTGCGGACATCGGCCGGAAGCCGATCATCGCCGTGGCCAACTCGTTCACCGAGTTCGTGCCCGGCCACACCCACCTGCAGCCGGTCGGCCGCATCGTCTCCGACGCGATCACGGCGGCGGGCGGCATCGCACGCGAGTTCAACACGATCGCCGTCGACGACGGCATCGCGATGGGCCACGGCGGCATGCTCTACTCGCTCCCCTCCCGCGACCTGATCGCGGACAGCGTCGAGTACATGGTCGAGGCGCACTGCGCCGACGCCCTGATCTGCATCTCGAACTGCGACAAGATCACGCCCGGCATGCTGATGGCGGCCCTGCGCCTGAACATCCCGACGGTCTTCGTCTCCGGCGGTCCGATGGAGTCCGGCCGCGCCACCCTGGTCGACGGCACCGTCCGCACGCTCGACCTGGTCGACGCGATCTCCGACGCCGTGAACGACAAGATCTCGGACGAGGACATCCTCCGTATCGAGGAGAACGCCTGTCCGACCTGCGGTTCCTGTTCCGGCATGTTCACGGCCAACTCCATGAACTGCCTGACGGAGGTCATCGGCCTCTCCCTCCCCGGCAACGGCTCGGTCCTCGCGACGCACACGGCCCGCAAGGCGCTGTACGAGAACGCGGCCCGCACCGTCATGGACATCACGCGCCGCTACTACGAGGAGGACGACGAGTCGGTCCTGCCGCGTAACGTCGCCACCTTCGCGGCCTTCCAGAACGCCATGGCCCTCGACATCGCCATGGGCGGCTCCACCAATACGATTCTGCACCTGCTGGCCGCCGCGCAGGAGGCGGGCGTCGCCTTCGGCCTGGACGAGATCAACGAGGTCTCGCGCCGCGTGCCGTGCCTCGCCAAGGTCGCGCCGAACGTGGCGAAGGACCGCACGTACTACATGGAGGACGTGCACCGCGCCGGCGGCATCCCCGCCCTCCTCGGCGAGCTGTACCGGGCCGGCCTCCTGAACGAGGACGTCCACTCCGTCCACAGTCCGTCGCTGTCCGACTGGCTGAAGACGTGGGACGTGCGCGGGGGCTCCCCGTCCGCGGAGGCCGTCGAGATGTGGCACGCGGCCCCCGGCTGCGTCCGCTCGGCGGAGGCGTTCTCCCAGTCGGAGCGCTGGGAGGCGCTCGACGTGGACGCCGAGAACGGCTGCATCCGGTCCGCCGAGCACGCGTACTCGAAGGACGGCGGCCTGGCGGTCCTCAAGGGCAACCTGGCGGTCGACGGCTGCGTCGTGAAGACGGCGGGCGTCGACGAGTCGATCTGGACCTTCGAGGGTCCGGCGGTCGTCTGCGAATCGCAGGAGGCAGCCGTCGACAAGATCCTCAAGAAGGAGATCACGCACGGCGACGTCGTGGTCATCCGCTACGAGGGCCCCAAGGGCGGCCCCGGCATGCAGGAGATGCTCTACCCGACGTCGTTCCTCAAGGGCCGCGGCCTCGGCAAGACCTGCGCCCTGATCACGGACGGCCGCTTCTCCGGCGGCACGTCGGGCCTGTCCATCGGCCACGCCTCGCCCGAGGCGGCGTCCGGCGGCACGATCGCCCTGGTCCAGGACGGCGACCGTATCCGCATCGACATCCCGAACCGCTCGATCGAACTCCTCGTCCCCGACGCGGAGCTGGCCACCCGCCGCGAGGCCCTGAACGGCGTCTACGCCCCGGTCGCCCGGGAACGCAAGGTCTCGGCGGCGCTGCGCGCGTACGCCGCGATGGCCACGAGCGCGGACAAGGGCGCGGTGCGGGACGTCTCGAAGCTGGGCTGAGGACCGGCTGCCGCCGGATGAGGCGGTGGCGTGACTCTGTCCGGGCCCGCAGTGGCCGGTGCCACTGCCACTGCCGAAACCGATGCTGATGTGAGCCCGCCCGGCGGCGATTTCGCTGCCGGGCGGGCTTATGTCTGTACGGCGACTGTCCCTGACCTGAGTGTCGCCCCGGCCCACGTCACCAGCGCCCGGGCTCCCGCCCGTCCACCCCGAACACACTCCCGTCCGGCGCACTCCCGTAGACGCGCCCTCCCTCACCCACGACGGGCGCGGGCAACTCCCCGACCACCCGCCCCGGTTCACTCCCGAGCCGGGGGCGCGTCTGACCCAGGGGCTTGCCGGTACGGGCGTCGGTGGCGAGGAGGCGGCCGTCGGGGGCGGTGAGGTAGAGCGACCGGTCCGACACGACGGGCCGCGAGGGGCGGCTGACCGAGGTCTCCAGGCGCCAACTGACCGCGTCCTGCGGCCTCGTCGCCGTGGTGTCGACGGCGACGAGTGAGCCGCCGGCTCCGTATACGTAGGCGATGCCGCCGCTCTCCGTGGCCTCGGCCTGGTCCGCGGGCGTCGTCAGGGGGAAGCGGTGTGCGGTCCGGTCGCCGGTGTCGAGCCGCACGACGGCGTCCACCAGGAGGTCCGTGTCGGTGGACAGCAGGTACACGGCTCCGTCCGATGCGCCGAAGGGGCTGAGGCTGCCCGCTGCCCGGACGGCCCACCGCACGGCGCCCCCGTGGGCGTCGATCGCGCTGACCGACGTGGTGCTTCCGTCGGCGGACGCCGTCACGGCGAAGAAGTCGCCGTCGCCGCCCGGTCCAGCGATCCACTGGGTGCCGAGGCCGCCGACGCGCTTCGTCCACCGCGGCTCGCCGGTCGCGCTGTTCAGGGCGCGGACGGTACCGCCCGATCCGATCAGCAGCGTCGTGTCCACGCCGTGCTCCACGGCCTCGTACGCGGACGCGTCGACGTCCCAACGCTCCTCGCCCGTACGGGGATCCAGTGCCCTGATCCGGCCGTCGTCCACCAGGTGCAGCAGTCCTCCGGACAGCGTGGGCGCAGCCGGAGTGGACCGCTGCGCGGTCGTGCCGGAAGGGTGCCGCTCGCGGGGCGCGGCCGAGGCCCACACGACGTGACCGTTCAGCGGGTCGAGCCGGGTCGTCCTGCCGCCGCCGCTGGCGCAGTAGAGGGCGCCCGGCCCGGAGGCGCACGCCGGGGCGGTGTCGCTCGCTCCACCGAGGTTCTTGTGCCAGGGCTGGAAGGATCCGGCTTGCCGCACGGCCGTTCCGCCGGAGTCGGTCCCGCCACCGCCTTGCGCCGTGTACAGCGCGATGCCTGCGCCGACCGCTGCCAGCGCGAGTACGGCTCCCGCCGTCAGTGCCCGGCGGCGACGGTGCCGCGGTGACTTCGGCGTGGCTCTTTGGCTCGGCCGCGGGTGGGTGGGCTGGTCCGCCCGCGACGCGGGGGAGTCCTGGCCGGCGGGTGTGGATGTGGGCGCGGGCCGGTCCTGGCGGCGGATCCGTCGGGTCCACTGGGTGCTCTGCCCGCGTCCGCCGTCCGCGTCCGGCTGCCTGTCCGTGTCCCGCTGCCCGCTCGGGCGCCGCTGGGCGGGTATGAACGCACCGGCCCCGGAACCCGCTGCCCCAGCACCGGTCCCGGTTCCCGTCCCGGCCGGGGAAGGCTGCCGCAGCGCCTCCATGATCTCGGCGGGCAGAGGTCGCTCCCCGGGTTCCTTCGCGAGGCAACGCCTGATCAACGGCGCGAGGTCCTCGGGCACCCCCGCCAAGTCCGGCTCGTTGTGCACGACTTGGTACGCGACGATGTACGGGCTGTTCGAGTCGAAGGGCCCACGCCCCGTCGCCGCGTGGGCCAGCACGGCGCCCATGGCGAACACATCCGCGGCGGGTCCCACTTCACGCGGCCGCTGGAACTGCTCTGGCGCCATGAACGGCGGCGAGCCGATCAACTTGCCCGTCTCGGTACGCAGATCGCTGTCCGTCGGGCGGGAGATGCCGAAGTCGATGACTTTCGGTCCGTCGGCGGCGAGGAGGACGTTGCTCGGCTTGAGGTCGCGGTGCACGACGCCGACACGATGGATGTCGCGCAGCGCCTCGGCGAGCCCCGCACCCAGCCTGCGTACGTCGTCGGACGCCAGCGCGCCGTTCCGCTTCACCCGCTCGGCGAGCGTGTCGCCGGGGATGAACAGCGTGGCCATCCACGGCAGTTCGGCATTCGGATCGGCGTCGACCACCGGCGCGGTGAAGGCGCCACTGACCCGTCGCGCGGCGTTCACCTCTTGCCGGAAACGGGCCCTGAACTCGGGATCCGCCGCGTACTCGGCATGTACGACCTTGATGGCGAGACGCAGCCCCGAAGCGGACGTCGCCAGGTGCACCACACCCATGCCGCCCGCGCCGAGGCATGACTCAAGACGGTACTGCCCGGCGTACTCAGGATGTTCCGCTTCCCGGCCCGGCCCGGTGCTGCGCAGCGGCGGCATCGCCCACCCCCGTGTCTGTGTCCGCAAGCGCGACGCACGGAGCCTAGTCGATGGTGCGTGCGATGTCGGAGGGGCTTGCTAGCCTGCGCGGGTCGCGCGACACGTACGCGTGTCCAGAGATGTCAGAGACGTCAGAGTGATCAACGGGGGAGACCGGCATGGCTGTTGAGGACGGGGCGGGAACGGTTGAGGGCATCGCGGCGGATGAGGCCGGGGGCACGGCGGAGGAGCTGAGCGCCGACGCGCTCGCCATCCGCTACCCGGTCGCCCCGGGAGTCCGCCTGAAGGTACGCAGCGGCCCCGGCACCCACTACCAGCTGGTCAAGGTCCTGCCGCTCGACGCCCGGGTGCCGATCAACTGCCAGAAGCCGGGCGAGAGCATCAGCGGCACATACGGCACGACGAACCTCTGGGACAACATCGCCAATGGTCAGTACGTGTCGGACGCGTATGTGAAGACAGGCAACGACGGTTACGTGGCCCCGCGCTGCGCGTAGTCGATGGCGGGCGGGGGCCTCTGGCTCCCGCCCTTCAACCGTCCTGGCTACCGCTGCTCGCCCCCCGCCTCCTCAAGAAGAATCCGCGCCAGCTCCCGCGGCCGGGAGAACATCGGCCAGTGCCCCGTGTCCATCTCCCGCAGCCGCCAGCCCTCGCCGCGCAGCAGCTCGGCCACATCATCACTCGGCTCGGGCCCGTCGAGCAGGCACTTGATGTACGTCGCCGGCAGCTCGCCCAGCGGGCGGGAGAGCACGGCCGGCTCCGACAGGGACGCCCCCGGGTGCGGAGTGGCCCCGCTCACGATCCGCGCGATCTGCGCATCGTCGAGCCCCTGCCCCTCGTACTCGGGCGCAGTCAGCGGCGGCCAGTCACCATCGTTCGCGGCGAGTACGGCCTCCAGCGCCGCCGGCCCCTGCCACCACGCGGACACGAAGGACTCCCCGTCCGCCGGCACACTCGAGTCGACGAACACCACGCGCCTCAGCCGGTCACCGATCCGCTCGGCGGCCTGACCGACCGGGATGCCCGCGTAGCTGTGCCCGACCAGCACGACATCGCGCAGTCCGAGGCGCTCCACCTCGTCGACGATGTCCTGGACATGGGTCTTCTGCCCTGCCGGAACGCCCTGCTTGTCGGCGACCCCGGTGAGCGTCACGGCGTGCGCGCCATGCCCCGCCTCGCGCAGGTCCGGCACCACGTCGTCCCACGCCCACGCCCCGAGCCACGCCCCTGCGACCAGTACGTAATCCGTCATACGGGCAATGTAGGGGAGGGGTCTGACAATCCACCACCCGCCCGGACCCGCCCGGACCCGCCCGGACCCGCCCGGACCCGCCCGGACCCGCCCGGACCCGCCCGGACCCGCCCGGCGCCACCCGAGCCCCACCCGAGCCCGACCTCCGGACCCGAAGCCGTCGCCGGAGCCCGCCATAATCGACCTGTGAGCGACGAATCCGGCACCCCCAGCCCCGGCCCCGAGACCCCGGAAGCAGTCGGCGGCATCCCCGCAGGCCCCCAGCCCGAGGAGATCCGTTTCTTCGGCCGGACCTGGGTCGAGCACGACGGCGGCTACACCTGGCGCCGCGCCGCGGTCGGCGCGGGCGCGCTCGTCGGCGCGGCGGCCGGCTGTTTCGTGCTGCGCTTCGCGTACGAGGGCCTGGCCATCGCCGACGTCGGCTCCTTCGTGAACGTACTCGTCGTCCTGATGTTCGCGATCTGCAGCGCCCTCGCTTTCCGCCGCACGTGGGACGGCTTCTCCAAGCGCCCGGACCCCGAGGCGCAGGCGTCCCTGCGCGGCTTCATGTCGATCGGCTTCGTCGGCGTACTGCTCGCGTACTGCCTGCGCTGCTTCTCCGAGGCCCCGGGCGAGAAACTCCGCAGGCAGGAGTACGCGACCGCCCGCGAACAGTACGAACGCCGCAGCACCCGCCGCACCGGCAACCCGTCGAAGAAGAAGCGCAAGGGCTGACACACCCCCGGGCGCAAACACAGCCCCCACGCACGCACGGGCGACGGGGTACCGCCCGAGCCGCACACCACGTACTGACGAGAGTCCCCCGCGCAGGACAGGATGGTGGCATGACCACCGCCTCGCGCGCCCACTCGTTCAACATCGCCGCCGCCCAGTACGCCGCGAACCGCCCGTCCTACCCGCCCGCCCTCCTCGACGCCGTCGAGGAAGCCGCCGGACGGTCCCTCGCCGGCGCCGGAGTGGCCGACGTAGGCGCGGGCACCGGCATCTCGACCGCCCTCCTGCACGCGCGCGGCGCGCGCGTGGTCGCCGTCGAACCGGGCGAGGGCATGGCGGTCGAGTTCCGCCAGGCGCTGCCCGGCGTGCCGATCGTGCGGGGCGACGGCAACGCCCTCCCGCTCGCCGACGCCTCCCTCGACCTCCTCACCTACGCCCAGTCGTGGCACTGGACCGAGCCGGCCCGCTCGGCCCCCGAGGCGATGCGGGTCCTGCGCCCGGGCGGCGCGCTCGCGCTGTGGTGGAACACCGTTGCCCTCGACGTCCCGTGGATCGCCGCGCAGCACGAGCGCATCGCGCGCCACGTGGGCGTGGAGACGGGCGCCAGGCAGCGCCCCGACGAGGCCCGCGCCATTGAACTGTCGGGCCTTGCCGGCCTGCCGGGCCGGGGCGAGGTCACGCTGCGCCATCTGCGGTGGAGCCGGCATGTCCCGCTGGACACGCACCTCGCCAACATCGGCAGCCACTCGGCGTTCCTCGTCCTCGAAGAGGGCGACGCGCAGGCCTTCCTCACCGAGGAGCGCGCCCGGGTCGGCGAGCTCTTCCCGGACGGCACGGTGGAGGAGACCTACGTGGTCGAACTCCTGGTGGCCATCCGCACCTGACCCACAGCCACTACGAGGTCGGCCGCACCCACAACCTCACGACACCGTCGTCCGCACCCGCCCCGCCACCCACCCCTCCAACGCCGTGGCGCACGCGTGATCGAGATGCCTCAGCCCGTCCAGCTCCAGCCGCACGTCCCGGTCGGCAGGCAACGCCTCCAGTGCGTCGAGCAGCTTCGGCAGCCGCAGAAACGTGGCGTTGCCGGCCACCCGTACGACCAGCCCGGCCGCCCCCCGGTCCTCGGTCCTGACTTGTACGTGGCTGATGTCCCACGCCGTCTTCGCGACGGCCAGCGCGAGCCCCACCAGCACCCCTTCGAAGAGATTCGTGGCGACGATCGCGAACGCCGTCACCGCGAGCACCACCGCCTCGCCCCGATGCTCACGCCACAGTGGCACCAACTCCCGTACCGGCACCAGCTTGCAGCCCGCATGCACCAGGAGCCCCGCGAGCGCCGCCACCGGAATCAGCCCCAGCGCGGCGGGCAACACGGCCGCGAACAGCAGCAGCCACACCCCGTGCAGGATCCGCGACGCCTTGGTCCGCGCCCCGGCCCGCACATTGGCAGCGCTCCGCACGATCACAGCGGTCATGGGCAGCCCACCGAGCACCCCGCACACCGTGTTCCCGGCGCCCTGGGCGATCAGCTCCTTGTCGTAGTCCGTCCGCGGCCCGCGGTGCAGCCGGTCCACGGCCGCCGCGCTGAACAGGGACTCCGCGGACGCGATCAGCGCGAACGCGAGGACCGTGCCGACGACCCCGGCCTGCGTCAGCAGCCCCGCACTCGCCGGCGAGGGCAGCTGCACCGCGTCGAACAGCCCGCGCACCTCCACCCGTCGGACCGGTAACCCGAACGCCCCGGTCACCACGGCCGCCAGCCCGATCGCGGCCAGCGGCGCGGGCAGCAGCCGCGCCGCCCGCCGCCGGCGGGGCCACAGCACCAGTACGAGGACGGTCCCGACGCCGACCGCGAGCGCGACGGGATCCGACGCACCGGGCAGCGCCGCGAGCCCGAGCACCTTGCCCACCCCGCTCGCGGGCACGGACGCGGCGTCCCCCATCGCGTACACCTGACCTGCGACGAGTACGAGGCCGATCCCCGCGAGCATCCCCTGCACGACGGCGACGGACACGGCCCGGAACCACCGCCCGAGCCGCAGCACCCCCAGCCCGATCTGGAGGAGCCCGGTGGCCGCCACCAGGACGCCGAGCGCGGCGGGGCCATGGGTGTGCACGGCCTCGTGGACGAGGACGGTCAGCCCGGCCGCCGGCCCGCTGACCTGCAGGCTGCTGCCGGGCAGCGCCCCGGCGACGAGCCCGCCGACGATGCCCGTGATCAGCCCGAGCTCGGCCGGCACCCCGGAGGCGACGGCGACACCGACACACAACGGGAGCGCGACAAGAAAGACGACGAGGGACGCGCCCAGATCGGCACGGGGGAGGGAGAGACGGGCGAGGGAACGGGAAACAGCCACCTGACGGACATGACGTGCCTGACGAACGGGACGCATCTGGAGCGCACCTCCGGGGGAGATGCGTGGGCGCCGGCAGTGGGGGAGACCCCGGCACTGAAATCCATTGTCACCTAAGGGAGTTGAGGACGGGCCGAACTGCCGTTACGTCCCGATGTCCCCTGAAGCGCGGAGTCACCCGCCCGCGGACGTCCCGCTTCCGGTCAACCCCACGAGCGCCGGCGCCGCCAATGCGCCCCCAAGACGCTTGACGGCCCGGCCTCAGCGGAGGAATATTCATCACATGATGAATATTCCCGAGAGGTCATCCTCCCCGGATCCCTCCCCCTCTCCCGCCGCTTCGCCGGAACCCCCGGCGGCCGCCGTACACGCCGCCGGCCTCACCGTCGTCCGAGGCCCCCGACCCGTCCTGCACGCCCTGAACTTCGCCGTGCCCCGAGGTCAGATCACCGGTCTCCTCGGCCCCTCGGGCTGCGGCAAGTCCACGCTCATGCGGGCGATCGTCGGAACCCAGGCCAAGGTCACCGGCACGCTCACCGTCCTCGGCCGCCCGGCGGGCTCCGCGGAACTCCGCTCCCGCATCGGATACGTCACCCAAGCCCCCTCCGTATACGCCGACCTGACGGTCCGCCAGAACCTGGACTACTTCTCGGCAGTACTCCAGCCCGGCCGCGCCTCCGCCTCCCACCGCCGCGACGACGTCGCCCGCGTCATCGCCGAAGTGGACCTGACCTCCCACGCCGACGCCCTGGCAGGCAACCTCTCGGGCGGCCAGCTCAGCCGCGTCTCCCTCGCCGTCGCCCTCCTCGGCACCCCCGAACTCCTCGTCCTCGACGAACCGACCGTCGGCCTCGACCCCGTCCTGCGCCGCGACCTGTGGAACCTCTTCCACTCCATCGCCGCCGAACGCGGCGCCACGCTCCTCGTCTCCTCCCACGTGATGGACGAGGCCGAACGCTGCCACCGCCTCCTCCTCATGCGCGAAGGCGAGATCCTCGCCGACGACAGCCCCGACGCCCTGCGGGCCGCCACCGGCGCCGACACCGTCGAAGACGCCTTCCTCCACCTCGTCGACCAGGCCAACACCCTCCAGCGGAGCCCCCGATGAACGCAGCCCGCACCCTCGCCACCGCAGCCCGAGTCCTGCGCCAGCTCCGCCACGACCCGCGCTCCATCGCCCTGATGCTGCTCGTCCCGTGCGTGATGCTCTTCCTGCTCCGCTACGTCTTCGACGGCAGCCCCGGCACCTTCGACTCCATCGGCGCCTCCCTCCTCGGCATCTTCCCGCTCATCACGATGTTCCTGGTCACGTCCATCGCCACCCTGCGCGAACGCACCTCGGGCACCCTCGAACGCCTCCTCGCGATGCCCCTCGGCAAGGGCGACCTCATCGCCGGCTACGCCCTCGCCTTCGGCGCCCTCGCGGTCGTCCAGTCCGTCCTGGCGACTGCCCTCGCCCTGTGGGGCCTCGGTCTCGACGTCACCGGTTCCGCCTGGCTCCTGCTCCTGGTCGCCCTCCTCGACGCCCTGCTCGGCACCGCCCTCGGCCTCTTCGTCTCCGCCTTCGCGGCCTCCGAGTTCCAGGCCGTCCAGTTCATGCCGGCGGTGATCTTCCCCCAGCTGCTCCTGTGCGGCCTGTTCATCGCGCGCGACAAGATGCAGCCCGTCCTCGAAGCGATCTCCAACGTCCTCCCCATGTCGTACGCCGTCGACGGCATGAACGAAGTCCTCCGCCACACCGACCTCACCGCCGACTTCATCCGCGACGCGGCCGTCGTCGCCGGCTGTGCCGTCCTCGTCCTGGCCCTCGGCGCCGCAACTCTCCGCCGCCGTACGGCCTGACCGCCGCCGATGCGAGGATGACCCCGACGGACGCAACCGCACCGAACCCCGCGCCCCGAAGGGTGGCCTCCATGCCCCAGCAGCACGTCGCAGTCCTCGGCACCGGAAAGATCGGCGAGGCCCTGCTCAGCGGAATGATCCGAGCGGGCTGGGCCCCGGCCAACCTCCTGGTCACGGCCCGCCGCCCGGAACGCGCCGAAGAGCTCCGCATCCGCTACGGCGTCACCCCCGTCAGCAACGCGGAAGCCGCCAAGCAGGCCGACACCCTGATCCTCACGGTCAAGCCCCAGGACATGGGCGCGCTCCTCACGGAACTCGCCCCGCACCTCCCCGCCGACCGCCTGGTCATCAGCGGCGCGGCGGGCATCCCCACCACCTTCTTCGAGGAGCGTCTGCCCGAAGGCACCCCCGTCGTGCGCGTCATGACGAACACGCCCGCCCTCGTCGACGAGGCCATGTCCGTCATCTCCGCCGGCTCCCACGCCACGGCCGCCCACCTCGCCCACGCCGAGGAGATCTTCGGCGGCGTCGGCAAGACGCTCCGCGTGCCCGAGTCCCAGCAGGACGCCTGCACCGCCCTGTCAGGCTCGGGCCCGGCGTACTTCTTCTACCTGGTCGAGGCCATGACCGACGCGGGAATTCTGCTCGGCCTGCCCCGCGACAAGGCCCACGACCTGATCGTCCAGTCCGCGATCGGCGCCGCGACGATGCTCCGCGACAGCGGCGAGCACCCCGTCAAGCTCCGGGAAAACGTCACCTCCCCCGCCGGCACCACCATCAACGCCATCCGCGAACTCGAGAATCACGGAGTCCGCGCGGCCATGATCGCCGCCCTGGAAGCCGCCCGGGACCGCAGCCGAGAACTGGCCTCCGGCAACAGCTGACCCACCGACCTACGCCCTCCACCGCCGCCCGCGCCCGAGTGCTGCGCGGGTGGCGCCGTGAGAAGGACGGGCGATGCGAGAGCAGCCCTCACACGGCGCTGCGGTCCATCAGTGAGAAGAACGCGTCACGGACGACCTCGAAGGGGTTCTCCAGTAGTGCGGCGAGGTCCGCGATATCGCTCGGGGTCAGTCCCTGGAGTTGATCGCGGCGGCAATGAACATCGCCACCCGGCACCGATCCTCACCGGCACTGATCCCCCCACCCGCGCTGGACGGTCATGCCTGAGGCGTCCGCGCCGGACGGTCATGCCCGAGGCGCCCGCGCTGGACGGTCATGCCTGAGGCGTCCGCGCCGGACGGTCATGCCCGAGGCGCCCGCGCCGGACGGTCATGCCCGAGGCGCCCGCGCCCAACTCGTCACACGCGAAGCGCCCCCGCCCAAGCCACGACCTCCGTCGTCGTGACCACCCGGGCGAAGCCGCCCCCGTGGAGTGAGACCGCCGAGGCCTGCGCCAGCTCCTCCGCTGTGCGGTGCCAGCCGAACGGGCCCTCCAGGTCGAAGGTGTGCGTCGCGTCCAACGCGAACAGCACCTCGTACCCCAGATTCCCGCCCATCCGCGCCGTCGTCTCCGCGCACATGTTGGTCTGGATCCCGGCCACCACCAACTGCCCGATGCCGGCAGCCCTGAGCCACGCGTCCAGGTCCGGTGTCCCGTAGAACGCCGAGTTCACGGACTTCGTCACCAGGAGCTCCGCCCCATCCCCCTTCCCACGCCGCCCCTCCACGTACTCCTTGAAGCCGTTCCCGGCATGCCCTGGCCGCAACGGCGACTGCGGCTTCGGCGAGTCATGCCGCACGAATACGACCGGCCGCCCTGTCGACTGCCACGCGTCGATCAGTGACGCGATGTTCTCGTCAGCCTCAGGGTTGTTCCGCGGTCCCCAGAATCCCTCCTCCTCGAATCCCTTCTGCACGTCCACCACGATCAGCGCTGCGTTGTCTGCGATCTCCATGCCCACGATGCTCCCGCCCGGAGCGCGCCCGCCCCAGAGGTACAGAAGACAGCGATCGATGGTTTACTGCCACCGTGCCGCACGCAGACCCGCACTCACCCCCGCACCCCACCCAGCGCATCGCCCTCCTCGCCTTCCCCGGCATCAGGGCCTTCGACGTCTCCCGTCATCACCGAGGTCTGGGGCACCGACCGCACCGACCGCGGCGTCCCCGCCTTCGACCTGCGCCGCATCGCCGAAGACCGCACGCCCGTCCCCATGCGAGGCGGACTCACCCTCACCCCCGATCGCACCCTCACCTGGCTGACACGCCTCGCGCCCGCCACCGACCTGCTCGTCGTCCCCGGCCTCGACGACCACCTCACCCCCGCGCCCGAACCGGTCCTCGAGTCCCTGCGCCGCGCCCACGCCCGCGGCGTCACCATCGCCGCCCTCTGCGGCGGCGCCTTCACACTCGCCCAAGCCGGCCTACTGGACGGCCGCCGCGCGATCACCCACTGGAACCTCGTCGACCTGCTCCGCGCCCATCACCCCCTGGTCACCGTCGAACCCGACGCCCTCTTCATCGAGGACGACAACATCTGGACCGCCGCAGGCACAGCCGCCGGCATCGATCTCTGCCTGCACCTCGTCCGCAGGACCCACGGCGCGGAGACCGCCGCCACCATCGCCCGATCGATGGTCACGGCCCCCTTCCGCACCGGAACGCAGGCCCAGTTCATCGAGCACCCCACTCCACGAGCCGACCGCGACGCCGATGCGCTCACCTCCGTACGCGCATACGCACTCCAGCACCTCCACGAACCGCTCACCGTCGCGGGCCTCGCCGCCCGCGCCGGCATGTCCCCGCGCTCGTTCGCCCGTCACTTCACCGCAGCGACCGGCACCACCCCGCTGCGCTGGCTCCTGGACCAGCGCATGGCGGCAGCGCAGAAACTGCTCGAACGCACCGACCTCCCCATGCCCGAAGTCGCACGTCGCGCGGGCTTCGGCAGCGAGGTCACGATGCGCCAGCACTTCGCATCGCGCCTCGCCACCAGCCCACGCTCCTACCGGGCCTCATTCGCCCAGCGGCCCGTCACCCCCTCCTAAGGAGGGCCCTCCTAAGAACGGCCCTCCTTAGGACGCCCCTATATAGGGACGCTTAGGCAGCGGGAAGCAGTCCGATCGCCCGATAGGCGGCGTCCACGGTTGGCTTCGCCGTCTCCCTCGCCCGCTCAGCACCCCGCCGCAACACCTCCTCTACATACGCGAGATCCGCAACCAGTTCCTTGTGCTTCTTCTGCAGGGGCGCCAGAAGCTCCACCACGGCCTCCGCGGTCGCCTTCTTCAGCGCGCCATACGACTCATATACACCGCTCAGGCTCTCCGGGTTCCCACCCTCACAAGCGGCCAGAATCTCCAGCAGATTCGACACCCCGGGCTTGGCCTCACGGTCGTACTCGACCTCCGAGCCGCTGTCCGTCACCGCCCGCAGGATCTTCTTCCTCACGACGTCCGGCTCGTCGAGGAGATAGACGATCCCGGCGCCGTTGTCGTGCGACTTCCCCATCTTGGAAGTCGGGTCCTGGAGGTCCATGACCCGCGCCGCGACCGCGGGCGGCGTCGCCCGCGGCACCACGAAGGTGTACCCGT
>NZ_CP108707.1:3432500-4832500 GCF_045162695.1 Streptomyces sp. NBC_01003 | reverse complement strand
GCTGTCGAGAAAAGCCTCTAGCGAGTTTCATGGCGGCCCGTACCCTAAACCGACTCAGGTGGTCAGGTAGAGAATACCGAGGCGTTCGGGTGAACTATGGTTAAGGAACTCGGCAAAATGCCCCCGTAACTTCGGGAGAAGGGGGGCCATCACCGGTGATTGAATTTACTTCATGAGCTGGGGGTGGCCGCAGAGACCAGCGAGAAGCGACTGTTTACTAAAAACACAGGTCCGTGCGAAGCCGTAAGGCGATGTATACGGACTGACGCCTGCCCGGTGCTGGAACGTTAAGGGGACCGGTTAGTGCACTTTCGGGTGTGCGAAGCTGAGAACTTAAGCGCCAGTAAACGGCGGTGGTAACTATAACCATCCTAAGGTAGCGAAATTCCTTGTCGGGTAAGTTCCGACCTGCACGAATGGCGTAACGACTTCTCGACTGTCTCAACCATAGGCCCGGTGAAATTGCACTACGAGTAAAGATGCTCGTTTCGCGCAGCAGGACGGAAAGACCCCGGGACCTTTACTACAGTTTGATATTGGTGTTCGGTTCGGCTTGTGTAGGATAGGTGGGAGACTTTGAACTCTGGACGCCAGTTCAGGGGGAGTCGTCGTTGAAATACCACTCTGGTCGTGCTGGATGTCTAACCTGGGTCCGTGATCCGGATCAGGGACAGTGTCTGATGGGTAGTTTAACTGGGGCGGTTGCCTCCTAAAGAGTAACGGAGGCGCCCAAAGGTTCCCTCAGCCTGGTTGGTAATCAGGTGTTGAGTGTAAGTGCACAAGGGAGCTTGACTGTGAGACCGACGGGTCGAGCAGGGACGAAAGTCGGGACTAGTGATCCGGCGGTGGCTTGTGGAAGCGCCGTCGCTCAACGGATAAAAGGTACCCCGGGGATAACAGGCTGATCTTCCCCAAGAGTCCATATCGACGGGATGGTTTGGCACCTCGATGTCGGCTCGTCGCATCCTGGGGCTGGAGTCGGTCCCAAGGGTTGGGCTGTTCGCCCATTAAAGCGGTACGCGAGCTGGGTTTAGAACGTCGTGAGACAGTTCGGTCCCTATCCGCTGTGCGCGTAGGAATATTGAGAAGGGCTGTCCCTAGTACGAGAGGACCGGGACGGACGAACCTCTGGTGTGCCAGTTGTCCTGCCAAGGGCATGGCTGGTTGGCTACGTTCGGAAAGGATAACCGCTGAAAGCATCTAAGCGGGAAGCCTGCTTCGAGATGAGTATTCCCACCCCCTTGAGGGGTTAAGGCTCCCAGTAGACGACTGGGTTGATAGGCCAGATCTGGAAGCCCGGTAACGGGTGGAGGTGACTGGTACTAATAGGCCGAGGGCTTGTCCTCAGTTGCTCGCGTCCACTGTGTTGGTTCTGAAACCACGAACAACCCCACGTTTGTCACAGAGCGTGGTGCGGTTGACAGTTTCATAGTGTTTCGGTGGTCATAGCGTGAGGGAAACGCCCGGTTACATTCCGAACCCGGAAGCTAAGCCTCACAGCGCCGATGGTACTGCAGGGGGGACCCTGTGGGAGAGTAGGACGCCGCCGAACTATTTTTGAAGAAAACCCCCGTAACGGATGAGAATCCTGTTACGGGGGTTTTCTGCGTTTAGGGTCGACCTATGCGATACGACCTGATCATCTTCGACAATGACGGCGTTCTCGTCGACAGTGAGCCGATTTCCAACAAGCTTCTCGCCGGCTATCTCACTGAACTCGGGCACCCCACCTCGTACGAGGAGTCCCTCAGGGACTACATGGGCGCCGCCATGCACCGCGTACACGATCTTGTCGAGGAGCGGACCGGGCAGCGGCTTCCCGAGGACTTCGACGATGTTTTTCACGGGCGGGTATTCGCCGCCTTCGAGCGGGAGCTGGAACCCGTGCCCGGGGCCGGGGAGGTCCTGGAGAAGCTGGCCGCCGATGGAGTGCCGTACTGCGTGGCCTCCTCGGGGAGTCACGAGCGGATCCGCGTCGGGCACCGCAAGACAGGGCACGACAAGTGGTTCGACGACGGGCGGATCTTCAGTTCGCAGGATGTCGGGCGAGGGAAGCCGGCGCCGGATCTCTTCCTGTACGCGGCCCAGCGCATGGGTGTGGCGCCGGAGAGGTGCGCGGTCGTGGAGGACAGTCCGCTCGGCGTCCAGGCCGCGATGGCTGCCGGGATGGACGTGTACGGGTTCACGGCCATGACGCCCGGGAGCCGGTTGAGTGCGGCCACCGAACTGTTCGGTGACATGCGGGAATTGCCTGACCTGCTGACATGACATCGCCGTACGGTCCGCCCTGACATTTGTCACCGTGAGCTCCGGACGATCGTTTCTGTTGGGCGGTGGGGGGCCTCCAGGAAGCTGAGTACATCGAGAACGGGACGTACGCAGTGACGACGGAGGGAACCCGATCATGAGCCAGCTCGTTGCACAGACACCGGTCAAGTCCGCTGAGGCGGCTGCCGCCTCGCAGAGTGACCGTGCGGCCCTCCTGGGGAGCCTCAGGCCGCTGGTCGTGGACGTGGTCGTGCCGATGGCCTCGTACTACGTGCTGAGCAAGGGGTTCGGTATGAGCACGCTGGCCGCCCTGGGGTGGAGCAGTGTGCTGCCGGCGCTGCGGACCGTGTGGGGAGTGCTGCGGCAGCGGCGGCTCAATGTGCTGGCCGGGGTCATCCTCGTCGTGAACATGGTGGGGCTGCTGCTGAGCACGGTGACGGGTGACCCTCGGCTGATGCTGGCCAAGGACAGCGGGGTCAGCAGTGTCGTGGGCATCTCGATGCTGGTGTCGGTCCTGGCCGGCAAGCCGCTCCTCACGTCCGCGCTCAAGCCCTTCGTGACGAAGGGGACTGCCGAGCGTTCTGCGGCCTGGGAGCGGCTGTCGGCGGGGCCGGGTCGCTTCGTGCGGGCCGAGCGGGTGTTCACAGCGGTGTGGGGTCTGGCGCTGGTCACCGAGTGCGTGGTACGGATCGTGGGGGCGTACACGTTGCCGGTCGACACGATGGTCTGGCTCGGCAATGTGATCATGGCGGGCGCCGTGGTCCTGGCCTTCCGGGTCAGTGGGCGTCTGGCTGTGGGGCCGATGGAGCGGATGGTCGAGGAGGAGCTGGTGAGGCACCGGGGTCAGATGGAGCGCGTCGCCTGACACCCCTCCGGCGCCTCCGTAGCTCGCACCCGCTTCCCGGTCGCCCGATGACGGCGGCCGGGAACTTTCGCTCGAGATGCAGCGAGATCCATCTACCCACCGGTAGATCTGGGGCATACGCTGTGCGGCCATGACAGAAGTGCTGCGGCGTGGCAGAGGTTCGCTGGCGTTCAGTTTCTTTGTGCAGGGTGCCGCGTTCGCGCTCCTGGTGACTCGAATACCGGCGATTCAGGATCAGTACGGCATATCAGATGGGCTGTTGCCCGTCTTTCTCGCGGCGGTGCCGATCCTGGCCGGGGTCGGGAGCGTGTGTACCGAGAAGCTGGTCAAGCGGGTGCGGCCCAGTCGGGTCCTGCGGTGGTCGCAGCCGGTCGTCCTGCTGGCGCTGCTCGGGGTCGGGGCGGGGGACTCGCTGTGGCAAGCGGCCCTGGCGCTGGGGGCGTTCGGGCTCGCGGTGGGTGCGCTTGACGCGTCCATGAACATGCTCGGGGTGAGCCTGCAGAGGGCGTACGGGCGCAGCATCATGCTCGGGTTTCACGCGGCGTACAGCCTGGGCGGGATCATGGGGGCGTCGCTCGCGTGGGTGGGGGCGCACTGGGACCTGTCGCTGTTCGTGTCGTATCTGCCGGTGGTGGTGTTGCTGTTGCCGGCGGCGTTCGTGGGGAGTCGTTGGTACGCCGACGGGGAGAGCGGTGCCGGTGAGGGTGCGCAGGGCGCCGCGGGTGGCCCGGTGGTGTTCAAGCTGCTGTTGCCGCTGTGTCTGGTGATGACGTTCGCGTACATCGGGGACTCGACGGTCTCCAACTGGAGTGCGAAGTACCTCCAGGACGTGCTGGGGAGTTCGGAGCAGCTGTCGACGGTTCCGTACAACGTCTACATGGTGATGACGCTGGTGGGGCGGGCGCTCGGGGATCTTGGGGTGCGGCGGTTCGGAGCGGTCGTGGTGGTGCGGTTCGGGGCCGTGGTGGCGGCGCTAGGGTTCGCGGTCGTGGCGGTGGCGCCGGGGCCCTGGGTGGGGATGCTCGGGTTCACGCTGCTGGGGCTCGGGTTGTGTGTGATCGTGCCGCAGACGTTCGCCGCTGCGGGCAGGCTCTTCCCGAACGCTTCGGATTCGGCGATCGCGCGGCTGAATGTCTTCAACTATGTGGGATTTCTGATCGGTTCGCCCCTTGTGGGCGCTCTGGGCGATGCGTGGAACTACCGGGGGGCGATGCTCGTTCCCATGGTGTTGGTGCTCGTGACACTCGTGTACGCCCGTTCTTTCGCCCCTGGAGCGGACCGATACGGTGACGGGCATGAGCGGCCGCGCACAGCTGATGTGGGACGAGGCAGTAACGGGCTATGACTTCGGCCCGGATCACCCGATGGATCCGGTCCGGCTGGCCCTGACGAGAAGTCTCGTCGGGGCTCTTGGGCTCGACCGTGAGGTGGACGTCGTAGCAGCCAAGCGGGCGGGTGTGTCGACGCTGCGGCTCGTGCACCGCGAGGACTATGTGGAGGCGGTCAAGGCCGCGTCCGCCGACCCGGCTTCGGCGGACGGGAGCTATGGGCTGGGGACGGTCGACGATCCGGCCTTCGCCGGTATGCACGATGTGTCGGCGCTGATCGCAGGGCAGTCCGTGGGTGCTGCGGAGGCCGTCTGGCGGGGTGAGGCGCTGCACGCGGTGAACTTCGCGGGCGGGCTGCACCATGCGATGCCCGGGGGTGCTGCCGGGTTCTGCATCTACAACGACGCGGCACTGGCCGTCGCTCGTCTCCTCGAGCTGGGCGCCGAGCGGGTCGCGTACGTGGATGTGGACGTGCATCACGGGGACGGCGTACAGGCGGCGTTCTGGGAGGACCCGCGGGTGCTCACCATTTCGCTGCACGAGCATCCGCGGACGCTGTTTCCGCAGACCGGGTGGCCGGAGGAGACGGGGGCCGACGGTCCGGCGGAGGGGTCGGCGGTCAATGTGGCGCTGCCGGCGGGGACCGGGGACGCGGGGTGGCTGCGGGCTTTTCATGCCGTCGTGCCTGAGCTGCTGGCGGAGTTCAGGCCGCAGGTCCTGGTGACACAGCACGGGGCCGATACGCATTTCGAGGACCCGCTGGCGCATCTGGCGGTGTCGCTCGACGCGCAGCGGGCCGTTCAGGTCGCCTGCCATGAGTTGGCGCACGAGCATGCGGACGGGCGTTGGGTCGCGCTGGGCGGTGGCGGGTACGCGGTGGTGGATGTGGTGCCGCGGTCCTGGTCGCACCTGGTGGGGATCGCCGCGGGGCACGAGGTGGCGCCCGAGACGGTGATTCCGGAGAGCTGGCGGCAGGAAGCGTTCGCCAGGACGCGGCAGTTGGCTCCGACGCGGATGACGGACGGGATGTGGCCGGTCTCGTACAAGGAGTGGGAGTTGGGGTACGACCCGGCGGACCGGCTCGACCAGGCGGTTCTGGCGACGCGGCGTTCGGTGTTCCCGCTGCGGGGGCTGTTGCCGTAGCAGCGTGGCGGCGGGCGCCCGGTGAGGGTACGAGGCGTTACGCCAAGTGTGGGGTGTTTTCGGGGTTTTAGGGGTGGCAGGGACCCCAATGCGCCAGCATCACACGGGTGTTGAGCACCGGAGCGCTGCGTGCGCATCTGCTGGCCGCCCATCTGGCCGGGCCCGTGGCGACCTCCCGTGAGGTGAGTCTGCGCAGCTATCGGCTCTTCGCGGCCAGGGATCCCCGGATACTTCTGGGCCTCGATCCCGAGTGGAGCTGGGGTCAGCGGGATCTGCTCGCCCTGATGGCCGACAAGTGCGGGGTGTCGGGCGATCCGGGGGACACGTCTGGGTGTGACGTGATCGACCCGGAGCGGACGCTGGCGGCGCTCGACGCGTTCGCGAAGCGGCTCGGTGAGGCTGCGCGGGGTCGCGTCCCGGTGCTTTTCGGGACGGGTCACCCGCATCGACTCCTTGGTTTCTACGCCGCGTTGGCGGACGCCCTGTCGGCGGCGGGATGTCCCGTCCTCACCCCCGCGCAGGGTGAGAGTGTCGACATAACGACCCGGTTCGGCCTACGTACGTACGACCTCGACTACGTCCGTGGAGTCGCACTGGTGCGGGAACCCGGCGCGCGTGCGCCGGGGAGTGGGACCGGCGCACATACCCACTCACCCCTGCCGGTTCGCACGGTGCTGGCGGCCGCGGCGCAGGCCGGCGGGCTGCTGCCGGAACTGGTCGTGGGCGACCATGGATGGGTCTGCGGTGCAGGTCAGTTGGGGTTCGACGCGATCGGGCTCGCGGATACGGATGACCCCGCGTTGTTCGTGGGGGAGGCCGAGGGGCAGGTGTCCGTAGTCGTTCCGCTTGATGACGCTGTGCGGTCTGATTACTACCGACCGCTTACTCGCTATGTACTCAATCGAGCGTGTCTGTCACAGTAGGCGGCCATCCGCTGCTCCTCTTCCCCACTCGCACCACACGCCCCTAGTCTGGGGAGTGAGCACGCAACGACGTTGAGTCACCGGAAGGGGAAGCCGGTGGCCGTCGAGTGCGGAAGGTTCAGGTGTGTCATGGCTGCTGGTGAGAGTAGGCCTCTGAACGAGGTGCAGTTCCTGACCGTGGCGGAAGTCGCCTCGGTGATGCGAGTCTCGAAGATGACCGTGTACCGGCTGGTGCACAGTGGTCATCTGCCCGCGATCCGGGTCGGAAGGTCTTTCCGAGTCCCGGAACAAGCGGTTCACGAGTACCTCCGCGAGTCCTACGTGGGGGTGGAGACAGCCTGACGGCATCCTCCGGGATCCCTCGATTACAGGCTCAGCGCTGGGCCGGGTAGGCTAGGCCGACGTAGGTCGTGTGGGCCCAGACGCCCCGCACCGAGTGAAGAGAAGTGAGCGAGGGTAGTCGTGGGCTCTGTTATCAAGAAGCGGCGTAAGCGGATGGCCAAGAAGAAGCACCGCAAGCTGCTGAAGCGCACCCGCGTGCAGCGTCGCAACAAGAAGTAAGCGACCGCTGCATCAAGCGCGCTCTGTGGCCCCTCCACCGTCCGGTGGAGGGGCCACAGTCGTTCCACGGCCCTTATGGGGCCGCTTTCGCGGGCTCGTGTGGGAACGTAGGGCCACGTCCCGGCGACCTCGGTCTGTACGTACGTCTGTGGCTGTCGTCACTTCCTGCATCGCGCGGTCATCACAGCGCAACATCGAACCGCTAACGTGGCGGCGAGAGCCAGGCGGTGCGGAACTGGGGCGCGGCAGGGCTGCGACGGAAGGTAGGCGCTGATCTTGGGCAAGGTCGTGCTCGTGACCGGGGTGGCCCGGCAGCTCGGGGGCCGTTTCGTACGACGCATCCAGCGTGATCCCGAGGTGGACCGGGTGATCGGCGTGGACGCGGTGGCCCCCGCGCATCATCTGGGGGGTGCCGAGTTCCTCCAGGCGGACATAAGGCAGCCCGCGATCGCCCGGCTGCTCGCGGAGCACTCCGTCGACACGGTCGTCCACCTGGACGTCACGGGTACCCCGCTGGCCAGCGGCGGCCGGGGCTCCGTCAAGGAGACCAACGTCATCGGCACGATGCAGCTGCTCGGCGCCTGCCAGAAGGCGCCGGCGGTCAAGCGGCTCGTGGTGAAGTCCAGTACGAACGTGTACGGGTCCGCGCCGCGCGACCCGGCCGTGTTCACCGAGACGACGCCGCCCAAGTCGCTGCCCAGCGGCGGCTTCGCCAAGGACACCGTGGAGGTCGAGGGGTATGTGCGCGGGTTCGCCCGGCGCCGGCCCGATGTCGCGGTGTGCGTGCTGCGGTTCGCGAACATCCTCGGTCCCGCCGCCGATTCGCCGCTCGCCGAGTACTTCTCGCTGCCGGTCCTGCCGACCGTCCTCGGCTATGACCCGCGGCTCCAGTTCGTGCACGAGGACGATGTCATCGAGGTGCTGCGGATCGCGTCGCACGAGCCGGCGCGGGGGACGCTCAACAGCGGCACGTTCAATGTCGCCGGTGACGGGGTGCTGCTCCTGTCGCAGTGCTCGCGCCGGCTGGGGCGGCCTACGGTGCCGGTGTTCCTCCCGGCCGTGACCTGGGTGGGATCGGCTCTGCGTACGCTGGGCGCGACGGACTTCTCGCCCGAGCAGATCAGGCTGCTCACGCACGGGCGGGTCGTGTCGACGGCCCAGATGCGCGAGACGCTGGGCTATCGGCCCGAGTACACGACGGCGGAGACCTTCGCGGAGTTCGTCCGTGGCCGCGGGCCCGGACTCCTGCCGCCGGAGGCCCTCGCGGGGGCCGTCGACCGGCTCGCCTCGCTGCCCTTCCTGGGCGGCGGTCACCCCCCGACGCAGAGCGCCAGCTGAGGAGCGCATCAACGATGGCGGATGCCAAGGTCATTCCGTTCGACGACGACCGCTCGCGCACCGGCGCCGGCAAGGTGGTTCCGCGCCGCCGTGGCGCGAGCGGCCGGCGCAAGGGCGAGCCCGCGGCCGTTCGCGAGGTCGCGCCGCTGCCCGAGCAGCAGGACCACGAGCCGACACCGCCCGCCGCCGCGCGGGAGCCGGAACCGCGGGAGCGGCCGCAGGCCGGCGGTGGCCTGGACCGGCGCATCGCGGGCGGCCTCGCGTTCCTGCGGCGGCGCCTGACGGGCGATTACGACGTCGACGAGTTCGGCTACGACAAGGAACTCACCGACCAGGTCCTGATGTCCCTGGTGCGGCCTCTGTACGAGAAGTACTTCCGGGTCGAGGTGAAGGGCATCGAGAACATCCCGGCGGACGGCGGTGCGCTGATCGTCGCCAATCACTCGGGGACGCTGCCGCTGGACGGCGTGATGATGCAGGTCGCCGTGCACGACAACCATCCGCAGAACCGCCATCTGCGGCTCCTGGCCGCGGACCTGGTGTTCATGCTGCCGGTGGTCAACGAGCTGGCGCGCAAGGCCGGCCACACGCTGGCCTGTGCGGAGGACGCGCAGCGGCTCCTGGAGCAGGGCGAGCTGGTCGGGGTGATGCCGGAGGGGTTCAAGGGCATCGGCAAGCCGTTCAGCGAGCGGTACAAGCTCCAGCGGTTCGGGCGTGGCGGGTTCGTCTCGACGGCGTTGCGCGCCGGGACACCGATCGTGCCGTGCTCGATCGTCGGGGCGGAGGAGATCTACCCGATGATCGGCAACGCGAAGACGCTGGCGCGGCTCCTTGGCTTCCCGTACTTCCCGATCACGCCGACGTTTCCGTGGCTCGGGCCGTTGGGTGCGGTGCCGCTGCCGACCAAGTGGACGATCCAGTTCGGCGAGCCGATCCCGACGGACGGCTTCCCGCCGGAGGCGGCCGAGGACCCGATGTTGATGTTCAACCTGACGGACCAGGTGCGGGAGCAGATCCAGCACACGCTGTACAAGCTGCTCGTGCAGCGGAGGTCGGTGTTCTTCTGAGAGTTCCGCCAAGGACATACGTGAAGGGGGCGGCCACCGGATCCGGTGGCCGCCCCCTTCACGTAACACGCGACGAAGTGACTAGTCCACGTCCTCGCTGTCGATTCCCAGGCCGGGCAGCAGGCCTGGGAGGAGGGGCGGGAGCGTGACGTCAGGCTTCGGGGTGGTGTGTTTGCCTTCGGACGGGGTGGGGCTGGTGTCGTCCTTGGGCGGGTCGAGGAGGCCGCCGGTGGTGTCGCCGAGGAGGCCGTCGTCGTGGGTGCCGGAGGAGGACGGCCGGGGTTTGCCCGAGCTGTCCTGGTGGGCGCCCGACGCTCCGCCGGCCGTCGGGGTGGAGCGGTCGTCGCCGGAGGAGCCGGGCGTCCGGTCGTGGACGCCGGGCTGTCCGCCGCTGCGGCCGCCCTGCTCGGGGGCCTGCGGGAGCAGGGACCGCAGCGGGTCGACCTCTTGGTCTATGGCGTCGAAGACCGAGCTGACCTGCGCGCCCACGTCGCCGAGCTGTACGGGCAGGCGGTCGCGCAGCGCGTCCCAGTTCTCACGGTGGGACTGGGTGAACGACGACAGGGCCTGGATGGGGCCGAGCGAGCCGTCCCTGCGGTAGGCCTCGAGGAGCAGGCGGTGGCCCTCGGAGGCGTCGTACTGGACGCCGGAGAGCGTGCGCCTGACTTCGCCGAGGGACTCGTGGTCGAGCTGTCCGCTGCGGCCGCGCTCCATGAGCCGGCGCGCTTCGCTGAGGCGGGTGGAGGCCTGGTCGAGATAGATCCGGCCGCGGTCGGAGTCGCCGTCGGCCATGCCGAGTTTCAGGTCCTCCATCCCGCGTTTCAGTCCGTAGAGATGGTCACCGGGGAGGGCGTCGGAGCTGGCAGCGGCGACGCCGCCGAAGGCTCCCGCGGCGACACCGACGGTGAGGCCGCCGGCCGCGATGCCCTTGGACAGGCGTGAGCGGGGTCGCAACTTCCGCAGCGGGCTCGCCCGGTGAGCGCCCTTGCGCGCGCGCTGCTCGGGCACGGAAGGGCCTGGCCCCGCACCCCCCGCAGCCGTGCCCTCGAGCAGCATGGCCTCCATGGCGGCCACGAGCTGGGCTCGTTGAACCACCTTGACCTCGGGGTCAAGCTCAGGCTTGGGAAGTTCGTCCAGTCCGGTCACCAGCGCCAACAGCTTGCCCTGCTCGCCTTGTTCGGCGGGGGGCTCTTCCTGCTGTACGGCCGCCGCTTCCCGGTCGGACTGCTCCTCCAGGGCCTGGGCGAAGGCGTTCGCCCGCCGGTGTGCCGATACGTTCGCGATCACTGGCGGCACCTCCTCTCGTCATGACGGTCGACTCCCCAGGGGGTCCTGAGGGTTGCACACCCTGAGTACTTCCACACGATCGAGTGAGTGGAAGCAGTCGGGGAGTGACCACAGGGAGCCTGCATCCCGCATAACGAGCGACGCGGCACTTGGGTTACGGACGGCGGATGATCGGACCGCGATCCCATCTGCCCCTCACAGAAGGTGAGTTGACGGCTACGGAACGACGCGGCGGGTGGGGTGGGCCCCACCGGTCGCTAACGGGCGTCGTCCGGGAGCAGGCGCGCCAGGGTGCGTACGGCGCGGTACTGGAGGGTCTTGATCGCACCCTCGTTCTTGCCCATGACCTTGGCGGTCTCGGCGACCGAGAGGCCCTGCAGGAAGCGCAGGGTCACGCACTCCTGCTGCTGGGGGTTGAGCCGGTGCACCGCGTCGAGCAGGGCCGCGTTCGACAGGGATTCGAGGACGGAGTCTTCTGGGCTGCGCTCGACCTCGTTCGCGTCGAGCATTTCGCCGGTGGTCACTTCGAGGCGGAAACGGCTCGACTTGAAGTGGTCGGCGACCAGGTTCCGCGCGATCGTGACCAGCCAGGCGCCGAAGTCGCGCCCCTGCCAGGTGAAGGTGCCGATGCGGCGCAGGGCCCGCAGGAAGGTCTCGCTGGTGAGGTCCTCGGCCGTCGCCTTCCCGCCGACGCGGTAGTAGATGTAGCGGTAGACGGTGTCGCTGTACTGGTCGTAGAGACGGCCGAACGCGTCGGCCTCGCCCGCCTGGGCGCGCTCGACGAGATCCATCATGCGGGCGCTGTCGCTGTCCGCGGCGGGGCGGCGTGCGGTGGACGTACCGGCGGAACCGGATCGGGCTCGTCTTCCGACCGTGGTGCTCCCGTCAGCCAGGGCATAGCAAGGACCGGTAGGGCCGTTCGCGGCGGGTGCCGCGACGGCGAGGGCGGGGACGGCGTACGCGGTGGGGACGAAGCCGCGCAAGCGGTCGGAGACCGTTGCGCGCAGCGTAGCCAGGCCCGAGGCGTCAACCCCGACGTGTGGGTACACGGGACTCCCAGAGGCAGAGCTTCCATCACGTGCAGTGCGGGACCGTTCACTCGTCGTGTTGACGCGTGGGTACCGGTTTGCGTCTGAGGAGAATAACGCTTCGTGCAGGGAGCGCTACACCCAGTTGCTCAAATCACCGATTACGTCGCTTCCGTAACTGAACGGAGTCGGTTCAAGTACCGGAGAGTGACCGATTGTTGATCGGATTAGGTCATGTTCCGTCTGAGCGCGGGGCGTGTTGTGGCCGAGTTGAACCAACGGGACTGGCGGGAGCCGTGCGGGGGTAAGGGGATGCGATTGGCGCTCGTGCCCGGGAGCGCCGCGGGTCAGCGGCGACGACGGTGCAGGGCCACCGCGGCGGCCGTGCCGCCGGCCAGTGCGCCGACTCCCGCCGCTGCCGGGATGCCGACCTTCGCGGCCTTGCGGCCCGTGCGGTAGTCGCGCAGCCGCCAGTCACGTTCGCGTGCGTGCTTGCGCAGTTTGGTGTCCGGATTGATCGCGTACGGATGTCCTACGAGCGACAGCATCGGGATGTCGTTGTGCGAGTCGCTGTACGCGGCGCAGCGGCCCAGGTCGAGGCCCTCGGCGGAGGCGAGGGCGCGGACGGCCTCGGCCTTCGCGGGGCCGTGCAGGGGTTCGCCGACGAGCTTGCCCGTGTAGACGCCGCCGACGGACTCGGCGACCGTGCCGAGGGCGCCGGTCAGGCCGAGGCGGCGGGCGATGATCGTCGCAGTCTCCACGGGGGCGGCGGTGACGAGCCACACCTTCTGGCCCGCGTCCAGGTGGGCCTGGGCGAGGGCACGGGTGCCGGGCCAGATGCGCTCGGCCATGTACTCGTCGTAGATCTCCTCGCCGATGGACATCAGCTCGGCGACGCGGTGGCCCTTGACGATGGACAGCGCGCTGTCGCGTGCGTCCTGCATGTGCTCGGGGTCCTCGACCCCGGCGATCCTGAACCAGGCCTGCTGCCAGCCGAACTTGACCAGCTCGCGGCGCTGGAAGAACTTCCGTTTGTAGAGGCCGCGGCCGAAGTGGAAGATCGCGGCGCCCTGCATGACGGTGTTGTCGAGGTCGAAGAAGGCGGCGGCCCTGTCGTCGCCGACGACAGGGAACTCCGTTTCCGGGGTGCCTTCATCGGGCTGTGTCGCCTCGCCGAGCTGTTCCAGCTCCTGCGACGACTTGCGGGCGGCCTCGGCCGAGGCCTCGCCAGCCAATACGCTCCGCGCGGTGGCGGAGCGCCTACGGGGGGTGAGCCATCCGAGAGCGGCCATGTCGTGAGCATAGCCAGTCTGTTCGGTGGTTCCGGAGTCGTGAGGATTCGGCGTTGTGAACTCTCCGCGACCGAGCCGTTAAACAACTGTCGGGAGGGGTGCCCCGGAAGGCGTCGGCGGAGCGAGAATGGCCGGTATGAGCCCCATTTTTCGCCGGAGCGAGAAGAAGAGCCCCGAGGAGCGTCTGGTCACCCTGGTGGGGAAGCCCGGCTGCCATCTGTGCGACGACGCGCAGGAGGTGATCGAGAAGGTGTGCGGCGAGCTCGGTGCGTCCTGGGAGAAGAAGGACATCAACCAGGACGAGGAGTTGTACCGCTTGTACTGGGAGCAGATCCCCGTGGTGCTCGTGGACGGAGCACAGCATGACTTCTGGAAGGTGAACGAAGATCGACTTCGGCGTGCACTGACGGGCTGATGTGTCGGTGGTCGCGCGCGAGTAGCGGCCGTCACTGACTGAGCAGTCCAAGTGGTCCGGAAAGTCGCCTAGGATCGGGGGCGGTTTGGTCTCGGGGGCGCGGATCGTAGAGGAGAGTGTACGGTTTTGCCCCCTTCATGCAGGCAACGAAGCGGCTTGCGCGCAGGTTCCATATGCGCGCGCCAGGGGCGCGTGACCCCGGTCACGTTGCCCGGGCAAATCGGACACAATCTTTGTGCACGCGTTCACAAAGACATAGCCTGCATTCGACGGGGCGGTCCTGGGACGTACGACCGCCCGCAGCCCCGCTCTACCCGCAGGAGCACCGTGGCAACTGGCCGAACTCACCGACCGGCGACCCGCAGCCGAGGAATTCCCGAGGCCACCGTCGCCCGCCTTCCGCTGTACCTCCGGGCCCTCACCGGCCTGTCGGAGCGCTCGGTTCCCACGGTCTCCTCCGAGGAGCTCGCGGCCGCCGCGGGGGTCAATTCCGCGAAGCTGCGCAAGGACTTCTCGTACCTCGGCTCCTACGGCACCCGCGGTGTGGGTTACGACGTCGAGTACCTCGTCTACCAGATCTCCCGCGAGCTCGGCCTCACCCAGGACTGGCCGATCGTGATGGTCGGTATCGGTAACCTCGGCGCCGCTCTGGCCAATTACGGCGGCTTCGCCTCGCGTGGCTTCCGTGTCGCCGCCCTGATCGACGCCGATCCGGCGATGACCGGCAAGTCCGTCGCGGGCATGGCCGTGCAGCACGCCGACGACCTCGAGAAGATCATCGACGACAACGGCGTCTCCATCGGCGTCATCGCGACGCCCGCGGGCGCGGCCCAGCAGGTCTGCGACCGGCTCGTCGCCGCCGGTGTCACCTCGATCCTCAACTTCGCGCCGACCGTCCTGTCCGTGCCGGACGGCGTCGACGTGCGCAAGGTCGACCTCTCCATCGAGCTCCAGATCCTCGCCTTCCACGAGCAGCGCAAGGCCGGCGAGGGTCAGGGCGACACGGTGGACGAGGCCGGCACCGAGCCCCCGGCCGCCGCTGCGACGAAGCCGGCCCGCAAGGGACCCGACGGGGATGTCCCCGCCGTGATGCCGGCATGAGTCTCCTCGTCGTAGGCCTGAGCCACCGCAGTGCTCCCGTGAGCGTCCTCGAGCGCGCCGCGCTCTCCGCGGACGCCCAGGCGAAGCTGCTCCAGGACACGCTCGCCGCGGAGCCCGCCGCCGAGGCCTCGGTGCTCTCGACGTGTAACCGCATCGAGCTGTACGCCGACGTGGACAAGTTCCACGCGGGTGTCGCCGAGCTCTCGACGCTGCTCGCCCAGCACAGCGGCGTCGGTCTCGAGGAGCTCACTCCTTATCTTTATGTGCACTACGAGGACCGGGCCGTTCACCACCTGTTCTCGGTGGCGTGCGGGCTGGACTCGATGGTCGTGGGCGAGGGCCAGATCCTCGGCCAGATCAAGGACGGCCTCGCGCGCTCCCAGGAGTTGCACACCGCGGGTCGCCTCCTCAACGACCTGTTCCAGCAGGCCCTGCGGGTCGGCAAGCGGGCCCACTCGGAGACCGGGATCGACCGTGCCGGGCAGTCCCTGGTCACGTTCGGCCTGGAGCAGCTGGCGGCCGGGGGCCCTGTAGATGTATGGGCCAAGGACAAGTGCGCGCTGGTGATCGGCGCGGGCTCGATGTCCTCGCTGGCCGCGGCGACGCTCGCGCGCGCGGGTGTCGCCGAGATCGTCGTCGCCAACCGCACGCTGGAGCGCGCCGAGCGACTCGCGCAGATCCTGAGCGAGCCCGGCGGCACCGGAGTGGCCGCGCGCGCGGTTCCCATGGACGCCGTCGGCGACGAACTGACACGTGCCGATGTCGTCGTCTCCTGCACCGGAGCGACCGGACTCGTGCTGAGCGAGGCCGAGATCCTGCGCGCCACCGAGGGGCGTACGGGCGGCCTCGCGCTGCTCGACCTCGCGATGCCGCGTGACATCGACGGCGCCGCGCACCGCATCGGCGGCGTGCGCTTCGTCGACATCGAGTCCCTCGCCGAGGCCTCGGCCGACGCGCCTATGGCCGCCGACGTGGACCAGGTGCGGGGCATCGTCTCCGACGAGGTCGCCGCGTTCGGCGCCGCTCAGCGCGCCGCGACCATCACGCCGACCGTCGTCGCCCTGCGCACGATGGCCGCCGACGTGGTCACCGGCGAGATCGCGCGGCTCGACGGGCGCCTGCCGGAGCTCGACGAGAAGCAGCGCGCGGAGATCACCCAGACCGTGCGGCGCGTGGTGGACAAGCTCCTGCACGCGCCGACCGTACGGGTCAAGCAGCTGGCCGCCGAGCCCGGCGGTGCCGGGTACGCGGACGCGCTGCGGACCCTTTTCGACCTCGACCCGGAGGCGGTGGCCGCCGTCTCGCGGGCCGATCTGAACGAGCTGAACGAGCCGGTAGCCAAGAATCGAGGCCGGGCATCATGACGGACAGGGCACTCAGGCTCGGGACCAGGCGCAGCAAGCTCGCCATGGCCCAGTCGGGGCGCGTGGCTGAGGCCGTACGGCAGGTGACGGGACGGCCCGTCGAGCTGGTCGAGATCACCACGTACGGGGACACGTCCCGCGAGCAGCTGGCGCAGATCGGCGGCACCGGCGTGTTCGTCGTGGCGCTGCGCGAGGCGCTGCTGCGCGGCGACGTCGACTTCGCCGTGCACTCCCTCAAGGACCTGCCGACCACGCCCCACCCGGACCTCACGCTGGCGGCCGTGCCGCTGCGCGAGGACCCGCGCGACGTACTCGTCGCCCGCGACGGACTGACCTTCGCGCAGCTCCCCGAGGGAGCGCGCATCGGTACCGGTGCGCCGCGCCGCATGTCGCAGCTGAACGCGTACGCGCGCAGCCACGGCATGCACATAGAGACCGTGCCGATCCGCGGGAACATCGACACCCGCGTCGGTTACGTGCACAACGGGGAGCTCGACGCAGTCGTGCTCGCCGCCGCCGGACTGAACCGGATCGGCCGCATCGGGGAAGTGACGGACTTCCTCGCGGTCGACACTGTTCTTCCCGCCCCCGGCCAGGGGGCACTGGCGATCGAGTGCTCCGCGTCCAACGCGGACCTCGCCGCCGTGCTCGGAGAGCTCGACGACTCGTTCACACGAGTCGCCGTGACCGCCGAGCGATCCCTGCTCGCCGCCCTGGAGGCCGGCTGCAGTGCACCTGTGGGTGCCCTGGCCGACCTGCTGGCCGACGGGCAGATTGCCAACGAAATGCGCCTGCGAGGTGTCGTCGGTACGACCGACGGCTCCGCGCTGGTGCAGCTGTCCACCACCGGTCCCGTGCCCGAGACGGAAGACCAGGCGCTGGCGCTCGGTCGCGAACTCGCTGCCGAGATGCTCGCCAAGGGCGCGGCCGGTCTGATGGGGGAGCGAGCACTTTGAGCCCCACCACCTCTGACCCTTCGGCCACCTGGGCAACCGGGCACGTCACCTTCCTCGGTGCCGGTCCCGGAGATCCAGGACTACTGACGCTGCGCGCCGTGGAGGCGCTCGCCCGAGCGGATGTGCTGATCGCCGAGCCCGAAGTGCTCGACGTCGTCCGCACGCACGCGAAGGCGGGCGTGACCGTCCTCGGCGCGGAGATCCCGGGCGCACCGGGGCAGACGGCTGCTGACGGTGCGTCAACTGCCGCCGTGGTCCCCGCGTTGAGGGACTGCGCCAATCTTGTCATGGAGGCCGCGCGGGGCGGCAAGCGGGTCGTACGTGCCGTCAGCGGCGACCCCGGACTCGACACCTACGCGGCCGGGGAGATGCTGGCCTGCGCGGCCGACGGGGTCTCCTTCGAGGTCGTGCCCGGCATCGCGGCGGCTGTCGGTGTGCCCGCGTACGCCGGTGTTCCGCTGCGGGACGCGCAGGGCGCGGACGTGCGGTTCGTCGACGCCCGCACCGCCTCCGAGCGCTGCTGGACCGAGGTCGGCGCGTCCGACGGCACGGTCGTCGTCTCGACGACGCTCGACGCGGTGGCCGCGGCCGCCGGCGAGCTGGTCGCGGCGGGCCGCAAGCCGGACACCCCGCTGACCGTCACGGTCGCCGGTACGACGACGCGCCAGCGGACCTGGTCCGCGACGCTCGGCACGATCGCCCAGACCTTCAAGCAGGCGAAGGTGCTGCCCTCCCCGGAGGGCGGTCGCCCCGTCATAGCCGTGGTCGGCGAGCGCTCCGCGGCCGCCCAGCGCGACCAGCTCTCGTGGTTCGAGTCCAAGCCGCTGTTCGGCTGGAAGGTGCTCGTACCGCGGACCAAGGAGCAGGCGGCGTCGCTCTCCGACCAGCTCAGCTCGTACGGCGCCGTGCCGCACGAGGTGCCGACGATCGCGGTCGAACCGCCGCGCACGCCCCAGCAGATGGAGCGCGCGGTCAAGGGCCTCGTCACCGGACGCTACGAGTGGATCGCCTTCACCTCGGTGAACGCGGTCAAGGCCGTGCGCGAGAAGTTCGAGGAGTACGGGCTCGACGCCCGTGCCTTCGCCGGGATCAAGGTCGCCGCGGTGGGCGAGCAGACCGCCGCCGCGCTCGTCGCGTTCGGTGTGAAGCCCGACCTCGTGCCGAGCGGTGAGCAGTCCGCCGCCGGTCTCCTCGAGGACTGGCCGCCGTACGACCCGGTCTTCGACCCGATCGACCGTGTCTTCCTGCCGCGCGCCGACATCGCCACCGAGACGCTCGTCGCCGGGCTCATCGAACTCGGGTGGGAGGTCGACGACGTGACCGCCTACCGGACGGTGCGTGCGTCGCCGCCGCCGGCGGAGACGCGCGAGGCGATCAAGGGCGGCGGATTCGACGCCGTGCTGTTCACGTCGTCGTCGACCGTGCGGAACCTGGTGGGTATCGCCGGGAAGCCGCACAACGTGACCGTGATCGCGTGCATCGGCCCCGCGACGGCCAAGACCGCCGAGGAGCACGGGCTGCGCGTGGACGTGATGTCCCCGGAGCCGTCGGTGCACCGGCTGGCGCAGGCGCTGGCCGACTTCGGTGCGCGGCGGCGTGCCGCCGCGCTCGAGGCGGGGGATCCTGTGTCCCGGCCGAGCGAGCGGCGGCCCGGGGCCCGGAGGCGTCGGGCGGCGCCGTAGGGCCGAGCGGTCGTGGGCACAGCCCGGTGTACAGATCGACGTGGAGTGTTGGTGTGACTGAGTACGGATCCTTCCCGGGTGCGCGGCCGCGGCGGCTGCGCACCACCCCCGCCATGCGGCGCATGGTCGCGGAGACGCGGCTGCACCCGGCCGACCTGATCCTTCCCGCGTTCGTGCGGGAGGGCATCGGCGAGCCGGTCGCGATCGGGTCCATGCCCGGTGTCGTGCAGCACACCAGGGACACCCTGAAGAAGGCGGCCGTCGAGGCGCTGGAGGCCGGGGTCTCCGGGATCATGCTCTTCGGGGTACCGGAGGACGCGAAGAAGGACGCCCTCGGGACGGCCGGTACGGACCCCGACGGCATCCTCCAGGTGGCGCTGCGCGACGTGCGCGCCGAGGTCGGCGACGACCTCATCGTCATGTCCGATCTGTGCCTCGACGAGTTCACGGACCACGGACACTGCGGTGTCCTGGACGCCGAGGGACGCGTCGACAACGATGCGACGCTGGAGCGGTACGCGGAGATGGCGCAGGTCCAGGCCGACGCGGGCGCCCATGTCGTGGGCCCCAGCGGCATGATGGACGGGCAGGTCGGGGTCGTCCGCGACGCGCTCGACACCATCGGCAAGGAGGACGTCTCGATCCTCGCCTACACCGCGAAGTATTCGTCGGCGTTCTACGGGCCGTTCCGAGAGGCCGTCGGCTCGTCGCTGACCGGCGACCGCAAGACGTACCAGCAGGATCCGGCCAACGTGCGGGAGTCCCTGCGGGAGCTGGCGCTCGACCTCGAGGAGGGCGCCGACATGGTGATGGTCAAGCCGGCCGGACCCTATCTCGACATCCTCGCCAAGGTCGCCGAGTCGGTGGACGTGCCGGTGGCCGCTTACCAGATCAGCGGCGAGTACGCGATGATCGAGGCCGCCGCTCAGCGCGGCTGGATCGAGCGTGACCGGGCCATCCTGGAGACGCTCCTCGGCATCAAGCGGGCCGGCGCCAACATGATCCTCACGTACTGGGCGACGGAGGTCGCGCGCGGCCTGTGACCGCGCCCGACCCCTGAACTCCCGCTGCCCCGCCGGTACTTGACCGGCGGGGCAGCTTTTTTACGTTCTCCCGCTCACCAGGTCAGGGCGTCGCTCATCGACTGCTGCCAGTAGGTGACCTTGAGCGAGTCGTCGATGTAGACGCCCTTCGCGGGCAGCGCGGCCTTGGCGCCGGGGCCGCCGTCGTTCGTGTTGCGGCCCTGGAAGAACACCTCGAGTGTGTTCTCCGTACGCCCGTTGGAACCGCCGCCGTCGTCGCCGCCGGAGAGCGCGACGCCCGCATAGGCGGACTGGCCCGGCGACAGGGACACCACCGCCTGCGGCTGCGAGTCGTCGATCACCGGCGGGACCGACTGGGCCTCGCCGAAGCGGACGGCCGGGTAGCCGTACAGATCGCAGCGCTTCGAGCCCGTGTTGGTCACCGTCAGGAGCATGTGGTTGACGGGGCGCGTGACGGACTGGGCGGCGACCTTGACCGTGGAGCCGTTGCACGTGACGCGGGCGGTGGAGGCGGTGGGGTTGTTCTTGCCGGTGGAGGCGGGCCGGGGCTTCGGCTTGGCGGTGGCGGCACTTCCGGTGCCGGAGCTCGTGCCGGTGCCTGTGCCGGAGCCCGTCGTCGATCCGGCGTTCGCGTCCTTGCCGTTGTCGCCGCCGGCCGGCACCGAGTTCGAGGGGTGCTGCGACGCGCCCTCGTCGCGGACCCCGTCCCCGTTGTTGCAGGCGGTCAGGGAGAGTGCGGCCAGGGCGACCGTGGCGGCGGCCGTGAGGAGGCGGACACGGGAGCGGGTGGGTGCGGCGATGGACACTGGTGATCCCCTTCGGAAGCGGCGTGCTTGGATGACCAGAGCTTGTGCGGTGATCCGTCCCAATCGCCAGCACCGCAGGACCACTTGGGACGCTGGAACGTTCGTACCGGCTCTGACCTGGGGAAACGACCGTTCCCTGGAACGCCGGGCTGGGATGAGGGGGGTGGGGAACGGTGGCTGAGGTTGACACGACGGCCGAGTTCGCGGCGCTGCTGCGAGGGCTGAAGGAGCGCTCGGGGCTGAGTTATGGCGTACTCGCGAAGCGGCTGCACATGAGTACGTCGACGCTGCACCGGTACTGCAACGGGGACGCGGTGCCGGTCGACTACGCGCCGGTCGAGCGCCTGGCCCGGCTGTGCAAGGCCGGTCCCGAGGAGCTCGTCGAGCTGCACCGGCTGTGGGTCCTCGCGGACGCGGCGCGCAGGACGAAGCCGGCGGCGGCATCGGAGGAGCCGGCGGCCGTAGCGGTGGAACCAGTGGCGCCCGTGCCGGATGCGGAGCCCGTACCCGCCCCCGAGAAGCGCCGCTCCCGGCGCGCGGTCGTGCTCGCCGCCGCTCTTGCCGTCGTCGTGGCCGGGGGAGCCGGCGCGTTCGCCGTGCACCTCGCCGGAGACGGTGGTGACGGCGGCGGAGACCGGAAGGACCAGGCCGGGGCCGCCTCGTCCGTCACGCCCGGAGCGCGCTCCGCGGACGCATCGGGCAAGGCGTCCCCGTCGGCGGGCCACAAGCGCAAGCCTTCCGCGAGCCCGTCCCGCAGTGACGAGCCGGCCGGTGACGCGCCGGGCACCCCGTCCGCCCCGGCGGCAGGTACGGCCACCGGCACCCCGCTGACCGTCGCCACCACCCCGTACATCTACGAGAGCCCCTGCAGCCAGCACTTCCTGATCGACCGGCCGCCGGCCAAGGTGCCCCCGCCGCCGCTCGAACAGGACGCCCCGACCTGGGTCGGCGCGCTCGGCGCGGTCGCGTCGGGGGAGCAGCTCATCAAGCTCACCGTCCAGGGGACCGGCAGCGACACCGTGGTCCTGGAGGACATGGACGTCCGCGTCATGAAGTCCGGTGCGCCGCTCGCGTGGAACGACTACTCGATGGGCGTGGGCTGCGGGGGCAACGTCGACACGAAGTCGTTCGGCGTGGACCTCGACGCGCCCCGCCCGGTCTCCGCGCCGAAGAACGGGCAGCGCGACTTCCCGTACAAGGTCAGCGAGAGCGACCCCGAGGTCTTCTACATCAAGGCGAACACCAAGGCCCACGACGTCAGTTGGGTCCTGGAGCTGAAGTGGTCGAGCGGCTCCCGCCACGGTGTCCTGAAGGTCGACGACCAGGGGCGGGCCTTCCGCACCAGCGCAGATGTCGGCCGTCCCGGCTACGACTACCCGATCGGGGCGGGCAGCTGGAGCGAGCGCGTCGACGGATAGCCGCCGCGCCCGAACGACTGTGCCCCGCCGGAGAGTTCCGGCGGGGCACAGTCGTCGTATCGGGCTGCCGAGTACCGGAAGACCGAGGAAAGGTCAGAGGCGCTCGGGCGTCCTGATGCCCAGGAGCGCCATGCCCTGGTGCAGCGTGCGGGCCGTCAGGTCGCACAGGAACAGCCGGTTCTCGGCGACCTCCGGCGCGGGCGCGGGCTTCACGACCGGGCACTGGTCGTAGAACGTCGTGTACAGGGACGCCAGCTGGTACAGGTACGCGGCCAGCTTGTGCGGCTCGTACGACGACGCGACCTCGGCCAGCATCTCGCCGAACTGGTCCAGGTGCAGGCCGAGCGCCCGCTCCGCCGGGGCCAGTTCGAGCTCCGGGTGCGCGACGGGCCTGCGGTCGCCCGCCTTGCCGAAGATCGACCGGATACGGGCGTACGCGTACTGGAGGTACACGCTCGTGTCGCCGTTCAGCGACACCATCTGGTCCAGGTCGAACTTGTAGTCGCGCACGGCGGAGGTCGACAGGTCGGCGTACTTGACCGCGCCGATGCCGACGTACGTGCCGTTCTCGACGATCTCCTCCTCGGCCAGGCCCACCTTCTCCGCCTTCTCGCGCACGACGGCCGTGGCCCGGTCGATCGCCTCGTCGAGGAGGTCCACCAGGCGCACCGTCTCGCCCTCACGGGTCTTGAACGGCTTGCCGTCCTTGCCGAGGACCGTGCCGAAGGCCAGCTGGTGCGCCTTCACGTCCTCGTTCAGCCAGCCGGCGCGGCGGGCCGTCTCGAAGACCATCTTGAAGTGCAGCGACTGCCGGGCGTCCACGACGTACAGGAGCGTCGACGCCTTGAGGTTCTGGACGCGGTCCCGGATCGCGGAGAGGTCGGTGGCGGCGTAGCCGTAGCCGCCGTTCGACTTCTTGACGATCAGGGGGACCTTGTTGCCGTCGGGGCCCAGGACGTCGTCGAAGAAGACGCACAGCGCACCCTCGGAGCGGACCGCGACGCCCGAGTCCTCCAGGATCCGGCAGGTCTCCTCGAGCATGTCGTTGTAGCCGGACTCGCCGACCACGTCCGGGTCGTCGATCTGCATGTCGAGCTTGTTGAAGACCGAGTAGAAGTAGATCTTCGACTCGTCGACGAACCGCTGCCACAGGGCGAGGGTCTCCGCGTCCCCGGCCTGGAGGGCCACGACGCGGTCCCGCGAGCGGGCCTTGAACTCCTCGTCGGAGTCGAAGAGCGCGCGCGAGGCCTTGTAGAGCCGGTTCAGCGACGACATGGCCGCCTCGCCGTCCTCCTTGCCGCCCTCGTGGTCCAGCTCGTGCGGGTGCTCGAGGAGGTACTGGATGAGCATGCCGAACTGGGTGCCCCAGTCGCCGATGTGGTGGCGCCGGACGACCTTCTCGCCGGTGAACTCCAGGATCTCGACCATCGCGGCGCCGATCACGGCGGAGCGCAGGTGGCCGACGTGCATCTCCTTAGCCACGTTCGGCTGGGCGTAGTCGATGACCGTCGTGCCCGCGTCCTCCTGGAGCGGCACGCCGAGGCGGTCGTCGGCGGCGCGGGCGGCGAGGGTCTCGATGATGGCCTTGTCGGCGATCGTGATGTTCAGGAAGCCGGGGCCCGAGACCTCGACGTCCTTGATCACGTCGTTGGCCGGGAGAGCGTCCAGGACGGTCGCGGCGAGCTCGCGCGGGTTCGCCTTCGCCTTCTTCGCGAGGGCCAGGATCCCGTTGGCCTGGAAGTCGGCCCGGTCACTTCGTCGCAGCAGCGGGTCGGCGGCGCCGGCCTCCGGCAGGGCAGCCGAGAGGGCGTCCGCGAGACGCTGGTGGACGGAAGCGGTGAGGGACGTGACCGAGGCCATGGGTGAGGTGCCGTTCTGCTCGGGTGCCTGGGTTTCTCCATATACAGAGAAGCTCAGTATCCCACGCGGTGAAAAGCGGTTTTCGCGGATGGGGGCGCAGCTGGGAGAATGGAACGGTCAGGCGTCCCTGACGCACACCACGTATGAGGAAGAAGGACGTGCCGATCGTGGCTCAGAGCACAGAGACCGCCGACTGGGTCTCCCGTTACGCGGACGAGGTCATTGCCGAGTCGGAGCGTCGTGCCCCGGGCAAACCGGTCGTCGTCGCGTCCGGACTCTCCCCGTCCGGCCCCATCCACCTGGGGAACCTGCGCGAGGTCATGACCCCGCACCTGGTCGCCGACGAGGTCCGCCGCCGCGGGTACGAGGTCCGGCACCTGATCTCCTGGGACGACTTCGACCGGTACCGCAAGGTCCCGGCCGGTGTCCCCGGCGTCGACGAGTCCTGGGCCGATCACATCGGCAAGCCGCTCACGTCGGTCCCGGCGCCCGCCGGGTCGGCGTTCCCGAACTGGGCGGAGCACTTCAAGGCCGCGATGACCGGGGCGCTCGGCGACCTGGGCGTCGAGTTCGACGGCATCAGCCAGACCGAGCAGTACACGTCGGGTGTCTACCGCGAGCAGATCCTGCACGCGATGAAGCACCGCGGCGACATCGACGCGATCCTCGACCAGTACCGGACCAAGAAGGCCCCGCCGAAGCAGCAGCAGAAGCAGCAGAAGCCGGTCGACGAGGCCGAGCTGGAGGCCGCCGAGGGCTCCGGCGCGGCGAACGAGGACGACGGCAGCGGCGGCGCGGGCGGCTACTACCCGTACAAGCCGTTCTGCGGCGAGTGCGGCAAGGACCTGACCACCGTCACGTCGTACGACGACGAGACGACGGAGCTGTCCTACACCTGCACGCTCGACGGCCACAGCGAGACGGTCCGGCTGAGCGAGTTCAACCGCGGCAAGCTGGTCTGGAAGGTCGACTGGCCGATGCGCTGGGCGTTCGAAGGCGTGATCTTCGAGCCGTCCGGTGTCGACCACTCGTCCCCGGGCTCGTCGTTCCAGGTCGGCGGGCAGATCGTCGGGATCTTCGGCGGCAAGCAGCCGATCGGCCCGATGTACGCGTTCGTCGGCATCAGCGGCATGGCGAAGATGTCGTCCAGCAAGGGCGGGGTCCCGACCCCGGCCGACGCGCTCCAGATCATGGAGCCGCAGCTCCTGCGCTGGCTGTACGCCCGTCGCCGGCCCAACCAGTCGTTCAAGATCGCCTTCGACCAGGAGATCCAGCGGCTCTACGACGAGTGGGACAAGCTCGCCTCCAAGGTCGCCGACGGCTCCGTCCTGCCGGCGGACGCCGCCGCGTACACGCGCGCCGTGGGCACCGCGGCCGGTGAACTGCCGCGCACCCCGCGGCCGTTGCCGTACCGCACCCTGGCCTCCGTCGCCGACATCACCGCCGGCGCCGAGGACCAGACGCTGCGCATCCTCAGCGAGCTCGACCCGGAGAACCCGGTCACCGCGCTCGACGAGGTACGGCCGAGGCTGGACCGGGCCGAGGCGTGGATCAGCAAGTACGTGCCCGCCGAGTCGCGCACCCTGGTGCGCGAAGAGCCGGACACGCAGGCGCTGGCCGCGCTCGACGACGAGGCCCGTGAGTCGCTGCGGCTCCTCCTCGACGGCCTGGACTCGCACTGGTCCCTCGACGGCCTGACGCACCTCGTCTACGGCGTGCCGAAGGTCCGGGCGGGTTTCTCGCCGGACGCGACGCCGAAGGAGCTGCCGCCGGAGATCAAGACGGCCCAGCGGTCGTTCTTCGCGCTTCTGTACGACCTGCTCGTCGGCCGTGACACCGGGCCGCGGCTGCCCACGCTGCTGCTCGCCGTGGGCGCGGACCGGGTGCGCAAGCTGCTCGGCGCGTAAGCGGGGAAAGGGCCGCACCGGATGCTCCGGTGCGGCCCTTTCGCGCATACGGCGGGTCAGGCGATGTGGTCCTCGATGAACTCGCTGTTCAGGCGCTGCATGAACGCCTCCATGTAGCGCTGCAGTTCACGCTGCTCCAGATTCAGCCCGTACGTCGCCTCGACGTTCGCGTGGAACGTGCCGGGCGTGGGGCCGCCTTCGCCGTCTATCGACTTCCGGAACACCTGGTAGAGGTCCTCGTCGCTCGGCGCCGCGTCGCCGGTCTCCGTGATCCCCTCACCGAGCTGGCGCGTGCGGTTGGGCCCGGACGGAACGGGAAACTCCGGCTCCTGGACCGACTGCGCAGGGATGAAGGCCTCGGCCGGAGGCTGCTCCTCGTACCACTGCTCGTACTGCTGCTCGGGGTCGTATGTCGGGTCGTAGCCACCGTCGTACGACATCGCCTGCGGCGGGGGCGCGAACCACGGGCTCGACTCCTCGCCGGCGGCAGCGGCAGCGGCAGCGGCAGCGGCGGCCGCCGCCTCGGCCGGAGTCCCGGGCTCCACTGGAGCCGGCTGCGGAGCGGTGGCTGCCGGAGCGGGACGCTCCAGCTCGGGAACGGGGGCGGGAACGGGGGCGGCCGGTGCCGGTGCCGGGGGCAGCAGCGCCGGCTCGATGCCGGCGGCGGCCAGGCCCGAGGGGGCGGTCTCCGCGAGCGGGACGCCGTAGCGCGCCAGGCGCAGCGGCATCAAGGACTCGACGGGAGCCTTGCGGCGCCAGCTCCGGCCGAAGCGGGACCGCAGCCGCGCCTGGTAGACGAGCCGCTCCTGCTCCAGCTTGATGACGGCCTCGTAGCTGCGCAGCTCCCACAGCTTCATGCGGCGCCACAGCAGGAACGTGGGCAGCGGGGAGAGCAGCCAGCGCGTGAGGCGCACGCCCTCCATGTGCTTGTCGGCCGTGATGTCCGCGATCCGGCCCACCGCGTGCCGCGCCGCCTCGACCGAGACGACGAACAGGATCGGGATGACGGCGTGCATGCCGACGCCGAGGGGGTCCGGCCACGCGGCCGCGCCGTTGAACGCGATCGTCGCGGCGGTCAGCAGCCACGCCGTCTGGCGCAGCAGCGGGAACGGTATCCGGATCCAGGTCAGCAGCAGGTCCAGGGCGAGCAGTACGCAGATACCCGCGTCGATGCCGATCGGGAACACATAACTGAAGTTCCCGAACCCCTTCTGGAGCGCGAGTGAGCGAACGGCCGCGTACGAACCCGCGAAACCGATGCCGGCGATGACCACCGCACCGGCGACGACCACGCCGATGAGTATGCGGTGCGTCCGTGTCAGCTGTGGCGCGGCCACACGTGCTCCCCTCCCTGTACGCCTTGTTGCGCGCAACAGCCTCGCACATCGGCGTGGCGGCCCGTGGCCGGGTACGGCGGGAGCCCGGCCCCATAAGGGACCGGGCTCCGCAAAAGGCGTGACCGGAAAGTGAGTTGGGGCCTGCCGGATGCCGACCGGTGGCCACGGAGGGCCACTTGGCGGCCGGATGCCTACTTGGTCACGACTTCGCGGACGCCTTGTCCGAGGGCTCGTCCGAAGACTTGGCCGACGGCTTCGAGGAAGTCTTCGCGGAGGACTTCTCGGACGGCTTTGCCGACGGCTTCGCGGAGGTCTTGTCCGACGGCTTCGCCGAGGCGGAACCGGCGGTGTCCGAGCCACCCGCCCCGTTCGCCGCGACGACCGCCGCGACGGCTTCCTTCGCGGCCTTCTCGGCGTCCTTCACCAGCTCGTCGGCGCCCGGCGTCTGCTCGCCCGCGAGACCCGCACCGTTGTAGTCGATCGTCACGACGACGTTCTCGACCCGCGCGACGACCGTCTGCTGCTTGAAGGTGCCTTCCTTCTTCTTCAGCTCGTACGTCACCGCCGTCGCCTCGTCGCCCGTGCCGCTGACCGGCTCCGACTTCGGGGACTTCGCGCCGTCCACGGACTGCGCGTCGGTCACCTGCTTCGTGAAGTAGGCGTGGGCCAGCTTGTTGCCGCTGCCGCGCGCCGCGTCCGAGTCGAAGCGCATCAGCGACGCGTTCAGCCAGCGGAACTGCGAACCCTTCACGCCCTTGTTGTCGAGGCTCGACCAGGAGCAGGTGCCCCGCACCGACTCGTCGTCGGAGGAGCCCGCCTTGCCCGACTTCGCCTCCGGAACGAGAGAGTCGAGCGTCTTCTTCGAGATCGCGGCACACGGCTGCGGCAGCGAGTCGTACGCCGCCGCCTTCACCTTGGCGGCCGCGTCACTCGCGGACGCCGACGCCTTCGAAGAGCCCTTGTCGGCCCCGTCGCCGGAGTCCGAGTCGGAGGAGCAGCCGGATGCCACGAGGATCACCGGCACGGCGGCTGCGCAGACAAATATGCGGGTGAGTCGCTTGGTCGGTCGGTGCATGGTTCCTTATTCTCCGGTTTGCCTGGTACGTACCCGAGAGGTGCGGCCCGGGTCCGATGGGCCACCGTACGCCCAAGCCGGGCCGCGCGGCTCCGCTTCCGCGGACCCGCGCGCCCGCCGTACCACCGGTTACTCGCTCAGCGTCCCGGCCAGTTTGCGGGCCAGTTCCCGCGCCCTGTCCTGCATTTCCTTGCTGTCCGGCACCTCCGCGGAGGTGCCCGGCTGCTGCTCGTACTCGACGGTCACGATGACGTTGGACGTGCGGAACACCACAGTCACCGTGCGGTGGCCGCCCGCGGACGCGGACGCCGTCAGCTGGTCGTTGAGGAACGCCTCGTCGGCCAGTCCCTCGAGAGCGCGGGGCCGCAGGTCAGCGCCGGGCACGGAGTCGTCCGACGGGCTCGACGAGGGGTCGACCGACGCCTCGTCGGAACCCTCTTCGCCCGTCTTGTTCGAGTTCTTCTCCTCGTCCGCCGTGCCGTTCTCGGCGTCCGCGGTGTCCTTGTCGGTGCCGGCGGAGGAGGAGTGGGAGGTGGTCGGCGACGTCGGGTCCGTGGGGACCGGGTCCGGCAGATGCGCCTCGGTCTGCTTCGAAGCGAAGACCTCGACGGCTTCCGTGTCGTCGCTCACCGCGTTGTCGTAGGACACGACCCGCTCGAAGTCGACCAGCAGAAGATGCGTCGCGTCCGCCCCGTCGTCCTTCCAGCGGCAGCCCACGCGCCGGTCCGTGTCGTACGTGACCGTGGCCGCGCCCTCGTACGCCTTGTCGCGCTGGTCGCCCTCGGGGAGCTCCTTGATGCCGGGCAGCATCTTGTCGAGGGTGCCCTTGTCGGGCTGACGGCACGGCTCGGGCAGGGTGCGGTACTTGCCGGGCCGGGCGGCCGCGGCGCTGGTGCCGACGTCGCCGGGCTTGGAGTCGGTCGCGTCACCGGTGGCACCCGAACCTCCGGTGCAGCCGGTGAGCAGCGCTGCGAGGAGCGCGGCGACGCCGGGTACGTACGCCTTCCGCTGCACGGTGATGGCCCCTCTCGACAAGGTGACACGTCGTCGGACGCGCATATTCGGTTGCCGTCACAGGACGGCCGATGGACACAATGTGTATCGCACGCACTGCTGTGAACGCCGGTCCGATATCCCATTCGTCGACCTTGGCGCCGGTATTTGCGATTACTGACTTTTGATTGGGTACGCGAACGTACGGGAGCGTACGGGGGAAACGAGGACACTATGTCGTATGTAGAGGTTCCGGGGGCGAAGGTCCCGATCCGGATGTGGACGGATCCGGCGTCGGTCGAGGACGTGGCGATGCAGCAGCTGCGCAATGTCTCGACGCTGCCGTGGATCAAGGGTCTGGCAGTGATGCCCGATGTGCACTTCGGCAAGGGTGCGACGGTCGGCTCGGTCATCGCGATGCACGGCGCGGTCTGCCCGGCGGCGGTGGGCGTGGACATCGGCTGCGGCATGTCGGCGGTGAAGACGTCCCTGACGGCGAATGACCTGCCTGGTGACCTGTCCCGGCTCCGCTCGAAGATCGAACAGGCGATCCCGGTGGGCCGCGGCATGCACGACGAGCCGGTGGATCCGGGGCGGCTGCACGGCTTCGGCACGGGGGCCTGGGACGACTTCTGGGGCCGGTTCGAGGGCATCGCGGACGCGGTGAAGTTCCGCGAGGAGCGCGCCGCAAAGCAGATGGGGACGCTCGGCTCCGGAAATCATTTCTGGGAGTTTTGCCTCGATACGGACAATTCTGTCTGGGTCATGCTCCATTCGGGTTCGCGGAACATCGGCAAGGAGCTGGCCGACCACCACATCGGCGTCGCGCAGAAGCTCGCGCACAACCAGGGTCTGGTCGACCGCGACCTCGCGGTGTTCATTGCGCAGACCCCGCAGATGGCGGCGTACCGGAACGATCTGTTCTGGGCGCAGGAGTACGCGAAGTACAACCGCGCGGTCATGATGGCGCTCTCCCTGGACGTGATTCGCCGCGAGTTCAAGAAGGCGAAGCCGACGTTCGAGCCGGTCATCTCCTGCCACCACAACTACGTGTCGGAGGAGCGCTACGACGGCATGGACCTGCTCGTCACCCGGAAGGGCGCGATCCGCGCGGGTTCCGGTGAGTACGGGATCATCCCGGGCTCGATGGGCACGGGCTCGTACATCGTGAAGGGCCTCGGGAACATGGCGTCGTTCAACTCGGCGTCGCACGGCGCCGGCCGCAGGATGAGCCGGAACGCCGCGAAGAAGCAGTTCTCGACGAAGGACCTGGAGGAGCAGACGCGGGGCGTGGAGTGCCGTAAGGACTCCGGCGTCGTGGACGAGATCCCGGGCGCGTACAAGCCGATCGAGAAGGTCATCGACCAGCAGCGCGATCTCGTCGAGGTCGTCGCGAAGCTGAAGCAGGTCGTCTGCGTCAAGGGCTGAACCGCCCTCGGCCCGCGCGCCTACTTCGCGTGCGTGACCGCGTAGATCATGACCAGGGCGACCAGGTGGATGCCGAAGAGGAAGTAGGCCAGGTACCACCACATGTGGCGTTCGCCGCGCTTTTCCTCTGCGCGGCGGCGCTCGTCCGCCTCGCGCTCCAGGATCTCCAGCGGGTCCGGGGGTTCCGGGGGCATCACAGCTCCCTGTGGACCTTGGTGTTGGAGGCCTGGGCGCGGGGGCGGACGACGAGCAGGTCGATGTTCACGTGGCTGGGGCGGGTGACCGCCCAGGTGATGGTGTCGGCCACGTCGTCCGCCGAGAGCGGTTCGGCGACGCCCGCGTAGACCTTCTCGGCCTTCTCGGTGTCGCCGCCGAAGCGGGTGAGGGCGAACTCCTCGGTCTTGACCATGCCGGGCGCGACCTCGATGACGCGGACCGGGGTGCCGACGATCTCCAGGCGCAGGGTCTCGGCGAGGACGTGCTCGGCGTGCTTGGCGGCCACGTAGCCGGCGCCGCCCTCGTACGTGCTGAGGCCGGCGGTGGAGGAGAGGACGACGACGGTGCCGTCGCCGCTCGCGGTGAGCGCGGGGAGCAGGGCCTGCGTGACGTTCAGCGTGCCGATGACGTTCGTCTCGTACATCTGGCGCCACTCGGCGGGGTCACCCGTCGCCACGGGGTCCGCGCCGAGCGCGCCGCCCGCGTTGTTCACGAGGACGCCGATGGTCTTGAAGGCCGTGGCGAACTCGTCGACCGCGGCGCGGTCCGTGATGTCGAGCGCGTAGGCCGCAGCCTGGTGGCCCGCGTCGTTGATCTCCGCGGCCAGGGCCTCGATACGGTCCTTGCGGCGCGCGGTGAGCACGACCCGGTATCCGGCTGCCGCCAGCTGACGTGCGGTGGCTGCGCCGATTCCGCTGCTTGCGCCGGTGATGATGGCGATGCGGGAGGCGGCTGCGGGCGCGGCGGCGGTCATGGCTTGTCTCCTCGGACGGGCGATCGACTCCCGCCAGGATAGGCAGGCGGCGCGCGGTGGTGTCACCGGCCGCCCCGGGGCGCGTACATGATCACGGCCATGCCGGCCAGGCAGATGAGGGCTCCGGTGACGTCCCAGCGGTCGGGCCGGTAGCCGTCCGCGACCATGCCCCAGGCGATCGAGCCCGCGACGAAGACGCCTCCGTACGCGGCGAGGATGCGGCCGAACTCGCCGTCGGGCTGGAGCGTGGCCACGAATCCGTAGATGCCGAGGGCGATGACGCCGGCGCCGATCCACGCCCATCCCCTGTGTTCGCGTACGCCTTGCCAGACGAGCCAGGCGCCGCCGATCTCGAAGAGGGCGGCGACGACGAAGAGGAGCGCGGAGCGGGCGACGAGCATGCGGGACAGGCTGCCATGACGCTCGTGCGCGGCCGCCACACCGTCACCTGTTGGACGGCGCCTGCGGGGCGGGATGCGTGGGATACATCAGAAGACCCGCCTGACCGTGAACCGGTGATGCGTGACCGGTGACTCGTGGTCGGTGACTCCTGGTCGGTGATCTGCGGCGGTGGACTAGAGGGCGGAGAGAACATGCTGGTGAGGCGTGGAATTGGGCGTGGTGCAGGCCGTGGGGTCGGGTGTGGGCTCGGGGTTGTGGGGCTGAGCGCTGTCGTGGTGCTGGGGGCTGGTCCCGCCGTTGCCGACGGGCCTGTGCCGCGGTCCGTTCCGGAGGTCGATCTGGCGTATCACGGGCAGGTCACCATGTCCCGGGGCCGGGTGGAGACCTGGCTGATCCCGCAGAACCACGGTCCGTCGGCGGTGACCGACGCCACGGTGCGGCTGCGCTGGTCGGCGCCGGTCGCGGACGCGCGGTGGCTGCCGCCGATGTGTGTGCGGGCGGACGCGCGGACGGTGCTGTGCCGTACGGGCGCGCTGCCGGCGGACAGCAGGGGCGGGCGGATCAGGGTGCCGGTGCGGCTGGCGGGGGCGCCTTCGGAGGTGACGGTGCGGATCGACACGATCTGGAGCGGCGGGTCGGCGGACCACAATCCGCAGAACAGCACCCATCAGGTCCTGGCCCTGGACACCGGGGACGTCTACTACTTCTGACACTCCTGACACCCCTGACACTTCTGAGCTGGTGCCGCTTCTGAGACAGGGGTGTGGGGTCCCGGACGTGGCTCCTATCGTTCGGGTATGAAGATCACAGACATGGAGCCCGGCGATCCGCGCCTAGGCGCCGAGGTCCTGCCCGTGCTCCAGGAGCTGCGCCCGCACCTGACCGGCGCCCTGTTCTCCGAGGTGTACGCAGAGGGGTATCCGCAGGGGCTGCGGTTCACGGCCGCGTACACCGACGACGGGTCGTGCGCGGGCGTCGCGGGGTGGCGCGTGGCCGCCAACACGAGCGCGCTGCGCAAGCTGTACGTCGACGATCTGGTGACCGCCGAGCGGGCCAGGTCGGGCGGCGTGGGCCGGGCGCTGCTCGCGTATCTGGAGGATCGGGCGCGCGAACTGGGCTGCCGCACACTCCAGTTGGACTCGGGGACGCGCCGGACGGACGCGCACCGCTTCTATCTGCGGGAGCGTATGGACATCACGGCGTTCCACTTCACGAAGAAGCTCGGCTGAGGGTCCGCAGGTCGAGGTGCCAGTCGTGGCAGCGGATCGCGCGGCCCTTCGGGTACTCGAGGTCGCAGGGGCCGCGCAGAGTGAAGCCCGCGCTGCGGCAGACGCCGTTCGACGCGGGGTGGTCGACGGGCGGGAACGCGTGCAGATGGCGCAGGCGCGCCCGGTCGGCGGCCGCGTGGGCGGCGACGAGGCGGGCGGCCGCGGCGGCGATGCCGCGGCCCTGGTAGCCGGGCAGGACGCCCCAGCCGGTCTCCCAGACCCGTTCGCCCTGCCACGGTGTCGCCCAGTAGCCGATGGAGCCGGCCGCGGGGGCGTCGGGTCCCGCGGTGATGCGGAACATCCGGCCGTGCCCGTCGAGCGTGGACAGGGCGAGGTAGCGACGGTGGCGGTCCATGAGGTGGTCGAGGGTCTCGGGGCCGCCGAGGTGGGCCGTCATCTCGGGCGCGTTGTTCTTGAGCAGGAGATCGAAGTCGTCGTCCGTCCAGGGCACGAGGCCTATGTCCGTCATCATTTCCGCGGCCGTCCTGTGTTCGGTGCTGTGCGTCATCGGCTCATCGGTGACGAGCCGGATCGTATGTCGCCGTTCTCCAGGACGGGCCGGGTTCTGGCTCGTAGCTTGGCGGCATGAAGGACATCCACGAGAACAACGAGACTCACGAGAACAACGACAGCCAGGAGAACCCGCGCGGCATCGGTGATCTTCTGGGCGTGGCCGCGGAGCGGGCCGTCCCGGTCGTCCGCGCCCTGCCCGACGACCGTCTCGAAGCGGCGACGCCGTGCGCGGAGTACGACGTGAAGGACCTGGTCAACCACGTCTTCCAGGTGATGGAGCAGTTCCAGCGGCTGGCCGCGAAGCAGGACTCCGACTTCACGCAGTCCGCCGCGGACCGGGTGGCCGAGGGGCCCGACTGGCGTGAGCGGTTCGGTGAAGAGGCCCGGAAGCTGGTGGCGGCCTGGTCGGCGCCGGGTGCCGAGGAGGGGAAGACCGGGGCGATGAACATGCCGGCGGCCACGGTCGGCTCGATGGTGCTGCTCGATCTGACCGTGCACATCTGGGACCTGGCGCGGGCGACCGGGCAGGAGTACGTGCCCGAGGGGGAGTCGCTCGCCGTCGTGGAGCGGCTGGCCGGGACCGTCGCCGAGCTGGCGCCGACGGCGCGGTCGATGGGGGTGTTCGGGGAAGCGGTGCCGGAGCCCGCGGACGCGTCGGCGTTCGAGCGGCTGCTCGCGGCGACGGGCCGGGATCCGCGGTGGGCTCCGTCCGCGCACTGAGGGCCCGAGGAAGGCCCATGGGCTGAGGCCGGGGAAGCCCGTGGGCCGAGGCCGGGGAAGCCCGTGGGTCGAGGCCCGGGAATAGGGGCGGCACCATCACCGTTGGAGCGTATAGTTGAATCATCAACAACCTCGAAGGGTGAGCAGTCATGCAGTTCGGGATCTTCAGCGTCGGTGACGTCACAGCCGATCCGACGACGGGCCGTACGCCGAGTGAGCACGAGCGCATCAAGGCGATGCTCGCCATCGCGCTGAAGGCGGAGGAGGTCGGGCTCGACGTCTTCGCGACCGGCGAGCACCACAACCCGCCCTTCGTGCCGTCGTCGCCGACCACGATGCTCGGTTACCTCGCCGCGCGCACCGAGAAGCTGATCCTGTCCACGTCGACGACGCTGATCACGACGAACGACCCGGTGAAGATCGCCGAGGACTTCGCGATGCTCCAGCACGTCGCAGAGGGCCGCGTCGACGTGATGATGGGCCGCGGCAACACCGGCCCGGTCTACCCCTGGTTCGGCAAGGACATCCGCGAGGGCATCAACCTCGCCTTCGAGAACTACGCCCTGCTGCGCCGCCTGTGGGACGAGGACGTCGTGACATGGGACGGCAAGTTCCGTACGCCGCTGCAGTCCTTCACCTCGACGCCGCGCCCGCTGGACGGGGTCGCGCCCTTCGTGTGGCACGGCTCGATCCGCTCGCCCGAGATCGCCGAGCAGGCCGCGTTCTACGGCGACGGGTTCTTCCACAACAACATCTTCTGGCCGATGGAGCACACCAAGCAGATGGTGAACCTCTACCGCCGGCGCTTCGCCCACCACGGGCACGGCGCCCCCGAGCAGGCGATCGTCGGGCTCGGCGGCCAGGTGTTCATGCGTAAGAACTCGCAGGACGCGGTGCGGGAGTTCCGCCCGTACTTCGACAACGCGCCCGTCTACGGACACGGCCCCTCCCTCGAGGACTTCACCTCGCAGACCCCGCTGACCGTGGGATCCCCGCAGCAGGTGATCGAGCGGACGCTCGGCTTCCGGGAGCACGTCGGTGATTACCAGCGCCAGCTGTTCCTGATGGACCACGCCGGTCTGCCCCTCAAGACCGTCCTGGAGCAGCTCGACATCCTCGGCGAGGAGGTCGTCCCGGTGCTGCGCAAGGAGTTCGCGAACAGCCGCCCGGCGAACGTGCCGGACGCGCCGACGCACGCGTCGCGCGTCGCGGAGGCGGAGCTGAAGGCTCAGCGGGAGAACGAGAAGGAGGTGCCGTCCGTATGAAGCTCGTCGTCGTGTCGGCGGGGCTGAGCGCCCCGTCGTCGAGCAGGATCCTCGCGGACCGGCTCACGCAGGCGGTGACCTCGCAGGTCGCGGGCGCCGATGTCGATGTGACCGTCGTCGAACTGCGTGACCTGGCCGTCGAGATCGCGCACAACCTGGTCACCGGGTTCCCCGGGCCCGCCCTCAAGGAGGCGCTCGACGCGGTGGCCGGGGCGGACGGCCTGATCGCCGTGTCGCCGGTGTTCTCGGCCTCGTACAGCGGTCTGTTCAAGTCGTTCTTCGACGTGCTCGACAAGGACGTGCTCACCGGGAAGCCGGTGCTCGTCGGGGCGACCGGCGGGACGCCGCGGCACTCGCTCGTCCTGGAGCACGCGATGCGCCCGCTGTTCGCGCATCTGCGGGCCGTGGTCGTGCCGACCGCCGTGTACGCGGCGTCGCAGGACTGGGGAGCGGAGGGGCTTGAGCAGCGCGTCGAACGGGCGGGCGGTGAGCTCGCGCGGCTCATGACCGGCCTCGCGGCGGCCCGCCCGGCGCCGGTGGAGTGGGGCGACGACGTCATCCCCTTCGAGCGGCAGCTTGCCGCGCTGCGGACGTAGCGAGAAGTGGTCAAGGGCCCTGCGGGACGGCCGGCGCGAGCCAGGCCGTCCAGCCGCGGGTGTGGTGCAGGGGGTACGGCGTCCAGTCGCGCGCATAGTGCGGTGGGCGCTGTCCCTTTTCCGTGAGGACGGCGGTCGGCACCTTCGCGGCGCGGCCGAGGATGCCCGCGACGGTCGTCGAGACGTTGTTGCCGTCGATCTGGGCGGAGGCGCAGCCCGCGTCGTAGGCGATGGGGAGGGCGCGCGGGCCCGAGACCAGGCAGGGCGGGCGCAGGCCGAGGGTGCGCAGGCTGTCGGCGGCGGCGCGGTAGCGCTGGTTCGTGGTGGCGGTTGCTGCGGTGACCTCGGTCAGGACTGTGGCCTGCGAGACGAACTGCGCCGCGACGATCAGTCCTACGAGGATGAGGGCGCGTCGCGAGGTCAGACACGTGACCAGGCTCGCGACCGGCAGGGCGAGGAGCGCGTAGGCCGGGAGCAGGAAGCGCGGGGCCGAGTAGTCGATCATGAGTAGATACGGCACGGCGAGCGCGGCGGCGACGGCCACGGGGAGCGCGGTCGCCAGGAGCCGGCGCTCGCGCACCGCGCAGGCGAGTGCGGCGGCGGCGAGGACGGGCAGGGCCAGCCACCACAGGGTGAGGCCGGGGGAGTCCAGGGTCGCCGTGCACGGGCGGCACAACAGGGGGCCGTTGAGGCTGGACCAGGCGTTGTCGAAGTTGAGGTGCAGGCCCATGTCGCCCTCGGTGGCGCTCGACACGTGCAGCCGTTCCTGTACGGACCCGAAACGGATGTACGCCTCCGCGACCCACTGGGCGAGGCCGGTCGCGAGTCCGCCGACCAGGTAGGGCAGGGTGCGGCGGCCGCGGAACAGGGCCGTGGCGATCAGGGGCAGGGCGAGCCAGACGGCGTCCGGAGCGCGGAACAGGGCGGTCACGGCGACGCAGCCCGCGAGCCACAGGTTCGCGCGGGGTTCGCGCCGGATCACCGCGCGCAGGAACCAGCCGGTGGCGGCGACCGAGCCGAACGCGACCCAGAGGTTGGGCATGGCCTGCGGCCCGGAGATCTGGGTGATCCACAGCCCCGCGAACAGCAGCGCGGCGAGGGCGGTGGTACGGGCCCCGACGACGGGACGCCATACGCGGAACGCGGCGTACAGGGCGGCCGAGGAGAGCAGCGTGAGCGCGATGCGCAGGACGGGCACGGACGGGGTGACCGCGATGAACGGCGCGGTCAGGAAGCTGATGCCACGGGAGCGCGGCGCGCTGAAGAAGGCGGCGGGGACGCGCGGGTCGTACTGCGACACATACACGGCCTCGTCCCAACCGAGCGCGTGCGCGAACGCCGGCACGACGAGCACGAACTGGACGAGGGCGTAGACGAGAGCGACGAGGGCCAGCCAGGGGGTGGCGCGGGGGAGACGCTCGGGGGCGTCAGATGTGGTGGCGGGGGAGGAAGGGGAGCGGGGGATGGCGGTGGCGCCGGTGGGGGCGGTGGCACCGGGGGCCGCTGTGGGGGCTCGGGGGCCGGGGCTGGGCTCGGTGTGGCGGCCGGGGGCGGTGGCTGGCGCGTCGCTCCCGGGCTGGGCAGTGGTGGCTGCCGTGTCGGTCTCGGGTTGGGCAGTGGTGGCTGCTGGGTCGGTGTTCGGATGGGTGTCGGGTGGTGGGGTCGGGTGTGGTCGGGGCGTGGTGAGGCTTGGTGTGGAGGGGTGTTCGGCTCGTCTCGGGGCCGTGGCTCCGGGCTCGGGTCGATCCGTCTCGGGTTGGGCCGTGGTGGCTGCTGGGTCGGTGTTCGGATGGGGGCTGGGTGGTGGGGTCGGGTGTGGTCGGGGCGTGGTGAGGCTTGGTGTGGAGGGGTGTTCGGCCCGTCTCCGGGCCGTGGCTCCGGGCTCGGGTCGACTCGCCTCCGGTCGGGCGGTCGTGGTTGCCGTACCCGGCTGGGGGTCGGGCCGGGGGGCGGGCCGCCGCCGGTTTTGGTCGGCCCGCCTGCCCCGGCCCTCGGTGGCCCGGTCCCGTTTGGCTCCGGGGGCCTTGGGGCCTTGCGGGCGGGCCGGTTCTGGGGTGCCGAGTTGGGTGTCGTTGGTCGTCATGTGCCTTCCCGCTCGTGCGTCACGTGGGGCGTGGGTCCGAGCGGGCGCCGCGCGCGGACGCGGTCCGCGCCGGGCCGTGGGTCGAACGGGCCTTGCGGCGGGCCCAGCCGGCCGCGCGTGAGCGCAGCCGCTGCCACGACCGCAGGCGCCGCGTCTCACGGAGTTCGGCGAACAGGAGCTCGTACCGGGCGACGATCGGATCGGGGTCGTAGCGGCGGGCGGACGCGAACGCGGCGCGGGCCATGGCGTGCCGGCGTGGCGCGTCGTGGATGAGGCCGACGACCGCCTCGGCGAGGGCCCGCGCGTCCCCGACCGGCACGAGCCGGCCGTCGACGCCGTCGGTGATGATCTCGGCGGGGCCGAGCGGCGCGTCGGTGCTGACCACCGGAACCCCGCACCGCATCGCCTCGACGAGCGTCATCCCGAAGGACTCCGCATCTGACGCGGACACCACGATCGAGGCCCTCGCGAACTCCGGCTCGATGGGCGAGCGCGCCCCCATCAGGTGGGCGCGCCCGGTCAGTCCGAGCCCGGCGACGAGATCGCGCAGCTTCGCTTCCTCGGGCCCGCCGCCGTAGATCCGCAGCTGCCACTCGGGTTCCTGCGCGGCGACGGCCGCGAACGCCTCCAGGAGCAGGTCGAAGCGCTTGCCCGGCGCGAGACGCCCGGCGCTCGCGATGACCTTGGCGGCGCCGTCGGACGGCGGGCAGGGCGCCTCCGGCACGATGTTGGGGACCGACAGGACCCGTACGCCCGGCAGGGCCATGCGCGCCCGGTACACCTCGGCGTCCGCCGCGGTCATGGTGACGACGGCGTCGAGGGAGCGGTAGTGGCGGGCGAGCACCGCCCGGAGCTTCTTGCTGTGCGCGTCGTGGCGCAGGTGCTCCTGCCCGATCCGCAGTGCGGTGCGCGGGCCGTACATCGCCAGATACACGTTGATGCCGGGGCGCGTACCGATCACGACGTCAGCGTCGCAGCGCTCCAGGTACCCGCGCACGCGCAGATCGTGCAGACGGGTGTACTGCTTGTGCCGCTTCTCGGCGGCGGGAAAGTCCCGCGCAGGCTCCTCGTACGCCGCGTACCGCGTGTCGACGCCGCCGATACGCGTGTCGACGAGTGGGACCAGTGAGACGGCGGGGTCGACCGTGAAGCGCGGCACCTCGCGATGCCGGGACATCGACACGATCTCCACCTCGTGGCCGCCGCGCCCGGCGAGCGCCGCGGCGAGGTTGAGCGTGGTTCGCACGGTCCCGCCGATCGCGTACGCGTTGTGCAGCAGGAACACGATCTTCATGGACAACCCTCCCGGCGGGCGCTGTGCCCGCAACATACGGCGGGAGCCTGGTCCAGCCAGGTAAGCCACCGTTCGCGCCTGGGTGAGAGGCGGGTAAGAAGGCGTCCGGCGGGCCCCTGGGCAGGGGGTATGCCGCCGGGCGCGGGGGGCACACTGGAACGCGTGTCCCCTACCGCTGCGCCCGCCACGCCCCACGCCGCGTCCCCGACCGTGCTGCTCGCCGAGGACGACCGTGCCATCCGCCATGCCCTGGAGCGGGCCCTGACTCTGGAGGGTTACGAGGTCACGGCCGTCGCCGACGGGGTGGAGGCGATCGCGCAGGCGCACCGCAGCGCGCCCGACATCCTCGTCCTGGACGTGATGATGCCGGGCATCGACGGTCTTCAGGTGTGCCGGGTGCTGCGCGCCGAGGGGGACCGCACGCCGATCCTGATGCTGACGGCGCTCGTCGAGACGCCGGACCGGATCGCGGGCCTGGACGCGGGCGCCGACGACTACGTCGTGAAGCCGTTCGACGTGGATGAGGTCTTCGCCCGGCTCCGTGCCCTGCTGCGCCGCAGCAACGGCGCCTCCTCCGACGACGGGAGCGACGGACGCGATGCGTCGCCCGAGCCCGACGGCCAGGTCGCGGCGGCCGACCTCAGAATGGACCCGCAGGCGCGGCGGGCCTGGCGCGGGGAGCGCGAACTGGAGCTGACCCGTACCGAGTTCGACCTCCTGGAGCTGCTCGTGCGCAACGCGGGCATAGTCCTCGACCACGCCACGATCTACGACCGCATCTGGGGCTACGACTTCGGTCCCGGGTCGAAGAACCTCGCCGTCTACGTCGGCTATCTGCGCCGCAAGGTCGACGAACCAGGCGCCACCTCCCTCATCCACACCGTGCGCGGCGTCGGCTACGTGCTGCGGGAGGACTGAGGATGCCGCGCCCCCGCCTGCGCGCGTTCCTGCACGGGCGACCGCGCGCCCGGTCTCTGCGGACGACGTTCGCCGTGTCGTTCGCGGCCGTCGCGGCGGCCGTCACCGTCCTGGTCGGCTTCCTCTCCTACGACGCCGCGGCGCGGCTCGTCCGCGTGGACCAGCAGGCCGTGTTCGACGAGGTCGTCACCGATCTGCGGCAGCAGGTGAAGGAGGCCAAGCTCACCCCGTACGACTTCGCGTCGGGGGACCCCGACCACGACGGGCCGCGCGACGACCTGATCCGGCCGGCCCGTACGGACGTCCAGGTGCTCGGGCCCGGCGGCCGGGTCGTCGACCGCGGCAGCCCGCAGCTGCCGGTGAACGCGGCGGACCGGCGCACCTCCGACGAGGCGCACGCCGGTGTGACGGAGGAGGCCGACGGGGCGGAGCAGGGCGGCTCGCGGCGCGATGTGGAGATCGGCGGGGACGAGTACCGGATGAAGGCCGTGTCCCTGGGCGGCGGGCGCGGCGCCGTGCAGGTCGCGCAGGAGTTCAGCGACACGGAGGACCTGCTGCGTGAACTCCAGCAGCGCACGGGCCTGTTGGCGGGCTCCGTGATCGTGGCGGCGGGACTTGTCGGCTGGTGGCTGGCGCGCCGGATCACGGGGCGTCTGGTGAGGCTGGCCGAGGCGGCGGAGGACGTGGCGGGCACGGGGCACCTCGATGTGCGGGTGCCGGTCAACGGCGGCGACGAGGTGGGCAGCCTGGGGCGCTCCTTCGACCGGATGCTGGGGCGGCTTGCGCGCTCGATGGAGGACCAGCGCCGACTGGTGCAGGACGCCGGTCATGAACTGCGCACGCCGCTCACCTCACTGCGTACGAACATCTCGCTGCTGCGCCGTATCGAGGACCTGCCGCCCGCCGCCCGCGAGGAGCTGATCGCCGACCTGGCGCAGGAGTCGCGTGAACTGACCGATCTGGTCAACGAGTTGGTGGAGCTCGCCGCGGGCAAGGAGGACGACGAGCCGGTCGTCGAGGTGGCGCTCGCCGAGACCGCGGAGGACACGGCGGTCCTCGCGCGCCGCCGTACGGGCCGCACGGTCACGGTGCGTTCGCGGGGCGACACGGTGGTCCGGGGCCGACCGGCCTCGCTCCAGCGCGCGGTGTCGAACCTGGTGGAGAACGCCGCCAAGTTCGACCGCGACGGCACGGAGCTGATCGAGATCGTGGTCACGGGAGGCCTCCCGGACGGCGTGCGCGTCGAGGTGCTCGACCGGGGTCCCGGCATCGCGGACTCGGATCTGGACCGGGTCTTCGACCGCTTCTACCGCGCGCCGGCCGCCCGCAGCCTGCCGGGCTCCGGCCTCGGCCTGTCCATCGTCCAGGAGGTGGCCGCGGCCCATGGGGGCGCGCCGTTCGCGAAGGCGCGTGCGGGCGGGGGAGCGGCGATCGGGTTCACGGTGCGGGGTGTGCTGCCCGGCGAGGAGTGAGGGTCAGGGCCAGACGAGGCAGTAGGCCTGGTGTCCCGCGTCGTGCAGCCGGTGGCTGAAATCCTGCCATTCGTGCAGGAGTTGGTACACGTAGAACGCGTCGCGCGGGCCGCCGCGGTCCGGGACCGTCGACCAGATGAATGCCGCGGCGCCCACGGCCTCCTCGCCGACGCCGCGCAGCGGGTCGACGACCGTCATGGGCAGCTTCACGACCGCGTAGTCGGGGTGCAGGACGACCAGTTCCAGCGGGGGGACCTTGTGCAGCGGTATGCCCTCTATGCCGGTGAGGACCATCGCGGCCATCGTCTCCGGCTTGATCTTGGTGAACATGCCGCCCATGCCGAGCTCGTCACCGCCGAGCTCCTCGGGGCGCATCGAGATGGGGACACGGGCCGCCGTGGCGCCGTCGGGCGCGCCGAAGTATTTGTACGTCACCCCCACCCGGCCACCATTCCTGCTCCCGGTCCCGCTCAGTGCCTGCCCGGCGTCCGATTCCTCCGCCGCTGCCGCTGCCGCTGCCGCCTCCGCGTCGCGCCGGTGCTTTCCCCGCCGGGCACGCCGGGGGCCCAGGTCGTCGGTCCCCTCGCCCAGTCCGCCACCGCGATGCATATCTCCACCCGACTGCTTTTCCAGGGCGCCTGGCCCCTTTTCTAGGCCGCGCGGCCACCACCGCGCAACCCGATCATCGTGTCAGTGACCTCCCCCACGGTCACTCGCCGAAACGTGCGGTGAACCACCCGCGCGGGCCGGGGAGCGAACCCCGTGCCGGCGTGCAGCGTGAACTGTCCGCGAGCGGCCCGTCCCCTGGGAGTTTAGGTAGTCCGTTCCCGCCGTGGCCAGAGAAGCAGGGGATGAGCCGGGCTCCGGAGAGCCTGCCCGTACGCTGAGAGGCATGGCAGAGGCGAACAACATCCCGGGGTCCGCGGCGCCGCCGTCGGGCGCGACCGCACCGTACCCCTATGAAGCACCGGTCTCGCAGGGTCTCTTCGACCGCGCGGCCCTCGTGACGCCGGGCGGCGTGAACTCGCCCGTACGCGCGTTCCGTGCCGTGGGCGGTACGCCCCGGTTCATGGTGTCCGGTACCGGTCCGTACCTCACGGATGCCGACGGTCGCGAGTACGTCGACCTCGTCTGCTCCTGGGGGCCGATGATCCTCGGCCATTCCCGTCCCGAGGTCATCGCGGCCGTCCAGGAAGCCGTCGCACGCGGTACGTCCTTCGGTACACCGGGTGAGGGCGAGGTGGCCCTGGCCGAGGAGATCGTCGCGCGGATCGCGCCGGTCGAGCAGGTGCGGCTGGTGTCCAGCGGCACCGAGGCGACCATGTCCGCGATCCGGCTCGCCCGCGGGTTCACCGGGCGCGCCAAGGTGATCAAGTTCGCCGGCTGTTACCACGGGCACGTGGACGCGCTGCTCGCCGCGGCGGGATCGGGTGTGGCGACCCTCGGGCTGCCGGACACCCCGGGTGTGACCGGTGCCCAGGCGGGCGACACCATCGTCGTCCCGTACAACGACCTCGACGCCGTGCGGGCCGCGTTCGCCGCGAACGAGGGCCAGGTCGCCTGTGTCATCACCGAGGCGTCGCCGGGCAACATGGGCGTCGTCCCGCCGGTCGAAGGCTTCAACCAGGGACTCGCGGACCTGTGCCGGGAGAACGGCGCGCTGTACATCTCCGACGAGGTCATGACCGGCTTCCGCACGTCGAAGGCTGGTTGGTACGGCGTCGACGGGGTGGCGCCCGACCTGATGACGTTCGGCAAGGTCATGGGCGGTGGCTTCCCGGCCGCCGCGTTCGGTGGCCGCGCGGACGTCATGGGGTACCTCGCCCCGGCCGGACCCGTCTACCAGGCGGGCACGCTGTCCGGGAACCCGGTCGCGACGGCGGCCGGCGTCGCGCAGCTGCGGCTGCTCGACGACGCCGCGTACGCGAAGATCGACGCGGTCTCCGAGCAGCTGCGCACCCTGGTGGGCGCCGCGCTCACCAAGGAGGGCGTCGCGCACCGCGTGCAGAGCGCCTCCAACATGTTCTCGGTGTTCTTCACGGAGAACGAGGTGCGCAACTACGAGGACGCGAAGCGCCAAGAGTCCTTCCGCTTCACCGCGTTCTTCCACTCGATGCTGGAGCAGGGCGTCTATCTGCCGCCGTCGGCCTTCGAGTCCTGGTTCGTCTCCACTGCCCATGACGAGCGGGCGGTCGAGCGCATCGCCGCCGCGCTCCCCGGTGCCGCGCGCGCGGCTGCGGAGGCCACGCAAGCATGACCACTGCCGGCAAGTCCGACCAGGACATCACCGTCGTCCACGTGATGCGGCACGGAGAGGTGCACAACCCGGAGGGGATCCTGTACGGGCGCCTGCCCGACTACCACCTCTCCGAGCTCGGCCGGCAGATGGCCGACCGGGTCGCCGAGCACCTGTCCTCGCGTGATGTGACCCATGTCGTGGCCTCCCCGCTGGACCGGGCGCAGGAGACGGCGACGCCGATCGCGAAGGCGCACGGGCTCGACCTGGCGACCGACGACCGGCTCATCGAGGCGGGCAACGTCTTCCAGGGCAAGACGTTCGGCGTCGGCGACGGCGCGCTGCGCAAGCCGGAGAACTGGAAGCACCTCGTCAACCCGTTCAAGCCGTCGTGGGGCGAGCCGTACGTCGAGCAGGTCGTGCGGATGATGGGAGCCCTCGACGCGGCGAAGGACGCGGCGCGCGGTCACGAGGCGGTGTGCGTCAGCCATCAGCTGCCGATCTGGATCGTGCGCAGCTTCGTGGAGAAGCGGCGGCTGTGGCACGACCCGCGCAAGCGGCAGTGCACGCTCGCCTCGCTCACGACGTTCACCTATCGCGGGGACAAGATCGTGTCCGTCGGCTACACGGAGCCCGCGCGCGATCTCGTGCCCGCCCATCTCCTCGCGGGTGCCAAGCCCGTGAAGGGGAAGGACAAGGCGTTCGGCGCGTAGCGCCTTCGGTCCTGAGCGCCTTCGGTCCCGAGCACATTCGGCACTCGGAACATTCGACGTAAAGCCGTCGGCATTGCCCAACTTTGTTCTCCGCGCCGGAACCGCAGTGTTCGTCGCGCCCTCTAAGGGGGTGCCCGTCTCGTACGGGAACGGGGCGCGACGAATGGGGACCAGGGAATGCCGGACATCACACGAAGGGGACTGATCGGGCTCGGAGCGGGGGCGGCGGCCGCCGCGCTCGCCGGGTGCGGTACCGGCAACGGGCAGGGTGGCGGGGTCTCCGTGCCGCCGGGTGGCAAGGGTGAGGGCGGCGCCGGTAAGCCCGACAAGCCCGCGGTCCGGTCGATCGGCGACGGCTCGACGTCGTACACCGGCAAGCAGCCGAACCAGCCGGGCAAGCCCGTCCCCCTCGAACCCGGCGAGACGCCACCGCAGTTCGTGATCTTCTCCTGGGACGGCGCGGGCGAGGTCGGCAACGGCCTCTTCCCGCGCTTCCTCGAACTGGCCGAGAACCACGGCGCGCACATGACGTTCTTCCTCTCCGGCCTCTATCTGCTGCCGGAGTCGAAGAAGCGGCTCTACCGCCCGCCGAACAACGGGGTCGGCGCCTCCGACATCGGCTATCTCACCGATGACCACATCAAGGAGACGCTGAAGTACGTCCGCCGGGCCTGGCTGGAAGGCCATGAGATCGGCACGCACTTCAACGGCCACTTCTGCGCGGGCACCGGCACCGTCGCCAACTGGACCCCGGCGCAGTGGCGCAGCGAGATCGACCAGGCCAAGTCGTTCGTCAAGGAGTGGCGCACGAACACGGGCTGGCACGACCTGCCCTCGCTGCCCTTCGACTATGAGAAGGAACTCGTCGGCGGCCGCACGCCCTGTCTGCTCGGCCAGGACAATCTGCTGCCCACGGCCCGCGAGCTCGGCTGGCGCTACGACGCCTCGTCGCCGGGCGGCCGGCAGCGCTGGCCCTCCAAGCGCGGCGGGGTGTGGGATCTGCCGCTGCAGGCCGTGCCGTTCCCCGGGCACAGCTTCGAGGTCCTCTCGATGGACTACAACATGCTGGCCAACCAGTCGGTGAACACGACCAGGGCGCCCGCCTACAACTACCCGCGCTGGCGCAAGCAGTCGGCCGAGGCCTACATAGCCGGCTTCAAGCGGGCATACGAGACGAACCGGGCGCCGTTCTTCATAGGCAACCACTTCGAGGAGTGGAACGGCGGGATCTATATGGACTCCGTCGAAGAGGCGCTCAAGCACATGGCCGGCCAGAAGGATGTACGCCTCGTCTCCTTCCGGCAGTTCGTCGACTGGCTGGACGTCCAGGACCCGAAGGTCCTCGACAAGCTGCGCTCGCTCGACGTCGGAGCGCGCCCCGACGGCGGCTGGAAGAGCTATCTGAAAGCCGCGGCGTGAGCCTCGCGCCGCACCCTGAATGACCCCTCCTGAAATGGGGTTTTCCGTACGCAAGGGGGGTGCGGAAGATCCCCTAAACAGACATGCGAAACTTTTCACATGAGTGCCGACTGCCGCGTTTCCCCCCTCGCTGCATCCAAGCGCCGTACCGCCCTCCTCGCCGCGGGAGCCGCGGTCGCTGCGCTGACGCTCTCCGCATGCAGCTCCGGCGGAACGTCGGGTGGCGGCAACAACACCAACTTCGTGACGAACTCCGGCGGCATCTCCACCGTCGACAAGGGCGACCGGCACGACGCCCCGAAGCTGGACGGCAAGGACCTGGAGGGCAAGCCCCTCGACCTCGCCGACTACAAGGGCAAGGTCATCGTGCTGAACGTGTGGGGCTCCTGGTGCCCGCCGTGCCGCGCCGAGGCCAACTACTTCGCCAAGGTCGCGAACGAGACCAAGGGCAAGGACGTCCAGTTCATCGGGATCAACACCCGTGATCCGCAGACCGAACCGGCCCTCCAGTTCGAGAAGGACCACAACATCCCGTACCCGAGCTTCTACGACCCCTCGGGCAAGCTGATGCTGCGGTTCGAGAAGGGCACCCTCAACCCGCAGTCCATCCCGTCCACGCTCGTCATCGACCGCGACGGCAAGATCGCCGCCCGCTCGCTGCGCGCGCTCAGCGAGGACAAGCTGCGCAAGATGGTCGACCCCGTGATCGCGGAGAAGTGAGCGACGGTGCACGCCACGCTCACCGCTCTCGCCGCTGAAGGCGGAGTGAGCAACACCGTCGAGAGCGGTGCGCTCCTGCTCGCTCTGCCGATCGCCGTGCTCGGCGGTCTCCTCTCGTTCTTCTCGCCCTGCGTCCTGCCTCTCGTGCCCGGCTATCTGTCCTACGTGACAGGGGTCAGCGGCACCGACCTGGCCGACGCGCGGCGCGGCCGGATGGCGCTCGGCGCCGGACTCTTCGTCCTCGGCTTCACTGCCGTCTTCGTCTCCGGCGGGGCCCTCTTCGGCTACTTCGGCGAGACGCTCCAGGAGTACCAGGACACCCTCACCAAGATCCTCGGTGTCCTGATGGTCCTCATGGGGATCTTCTTCATGGGCATGATGCCCTGGCTCACGCAGCGCGAATTCCGCTTCCACAAGCGGCCGGTGACCGGGCTGATCGGCGCCCCGGTGCTCGGCGCCCTGTTCGGCATCGGCTGGACCCCCTGCATCGGTCCGACGCTCGCCTCCGTGACCGCCCTGTCGTTCAACGAGGCGAGCGCGGGGCGCGGGGCCATACTGACCGTTGCGTACTGCGCCGGGCTCGGTGTCCCCTTCGTGCTCGCCGCGGTCGCCTTCCGCAAGGCGCTCGGCGCCTTCGGCTGGGTCAAGAAGCACTACGCCTGGGTGATGCGCATCGGCGGCATCATGATGATCTTTACCGGAGTGCTGCTGCTCACAGGAGCCTGGGACACCCTCGTCCAGCAGATGCAGTCCTGGTCCAACGGCTTCACGGTGGGAATCTGATTCATGAGCACGACTGAATCCGGCAAGACCGGCGAGGTGGGCGGCGACGAGCTCGGCGCGGCCGGCTCGCACCTGTCCACCGCACCGCAGGAGGACCGCGGCCCGAACCTGCCCCGCCTGGGGGCCATCGGCTGGGCCCGCTGGTTCTGGCGGCAGCTCACCTCGATGCGCGTCGCGCTGATCCTGCTCTTCATGCTCTCGCTCGGGGCGATCCCCGGCTCGCTGATCCCGCAGTCCGGGGTCGACGAGATGAAGGTGCAGACGTTCAAGGACGCGCACACCACGGTCTCGCCGGTCTACGACAAGCTGGGCCTGTTCCACGTCTACAGCTCGGTGTGGTTCTCCGCGATCTACATCCTGCTGTTCATCTCCCTCATCGGCTGCATCGTCCCGCGCACCTGGCAGTTCGTCGGGCAGCTGCGCGGCCGCGCCCCGGGCGCCCCCAAGCGCTTCACGCACCTGCCCGCGTCCGCGACCTGGCGCACCGACGCCGAGCCCGAGCAGGTCCGCGCGGCGGCCCTCGAAATCCTCCGCAAGCGCCGCTTCCGCGCCCACATCTCCGGTGACTCCGTCGCCTCCGAGAAGGGCTATCTGCGCGAGGCCGGCAACCTGATCTTCCACATCGCGCTGATCGTGATGCTGATCGCCTTCGCCTGGGGCCAGCTCTTCAAGTCCGAGGGCGGCAAGCTGATGGTCGAGGGCGACGGAGGCTTCTCCAACGCCCTGCCGATGTACGACGACTTCAAGTCGGGCAACCTCTTCAACTCCGACACCGACCTGACGCCGTTCAGCTTTCAGCTCGACAAGTTCGACGGGACGTACGAGCGCAACGGGCCGAACAAGGGGAGCCCGCGCGTCTACCGCGCGAACGTCACCTACAGCGTCGGCGCGACCGGCAAGGACCAGAAGTCCGCGATCGAGGTCAACACGCCCCTCGACATAGACGGCACCAAGGTCTATCTCAACGGCCACGGCTACGCGCCCACCGTCACCGTCCGGGACGGCCGCGGCAAGATCGTCTCCCGGCAGGCCGTGCCGCTGCTGCCCATCGACTCGAACGTCACCTCCACCGGTGCCATCAAGGTCATGGACGGTTACCGCGACAAGAACGGCAAGCGGGAACAGCTCGGCTTCAACGCCTTCTTCGTGCCGACCTTCGCGGGGTCCGGGAAGGGCAACATGTTCTCCCAGTTCCCCGCGCTCGACTACCCCGTCCTCGCGCTGTCCGCGTACCACGGAAGCCTGGGTGTCGACTCCGGTATCCCGCAGAACGTGTACCAACTGGACACCTCCAAGATGAAGAAGTTCACGGACTCGAAGGGGGAGCTGCTCAAGACGCGGCTGCGGCCCGGCGAGACCATGAAGCTTCCGAACGGTGCCGGGTCGATCACGTTCGACAAGGACATCAAGCAGTGGGCGAGCTTCCAGATCACCCACCAGCCCGGCGACGGCTGGGCCCTCGCCGGAGCGCTCGCCGCCATCGCGGGCCTCGCCGGCTCCCTGTTCATCCAGCGCCGCCGTGTCTGGGTCCGGGCGACCCCCGGAGCCGACGGAGTCACCGTCGTCGAGATGGGCGGTCTCGGCCGCAGTGAGTCCTCGAAGGTGGCCGAAGAACTCGGCGACCTGGCCGCACACCTCTACGAACAGGCGCCCAGCGCCGCCGATCCCCAACCTGCTGTTCCTGCCGAAGGGGCTGAGAAGTGAATCTCGCCGCCGCAACCAACGAGAATCTCGCGCACATCAGCAATGTGCTGATCTACTCGTCGATGGCCGTGTACCTCCTGGCCTTCTTCGCGCACATGGCCGAGTGGCTTTTCGGCAGCCGCAGCAAGGTCGGCCGCACCGCTGCCGCGCTGACGCAGAAGGCCACCGCGCAGGCCGCGGCCGGCTCCGTGAAGGTGCAGGTCAAGGAGAAGAACGGCGGCACCGCCGTCCTGGAGCGGCCCAGAGTCGTGACTCGCGCCGTCTCCGGTACGCGTGACGTGCCGGACGGCCCCGGCGCCTCCGGCGGCGACGAGCAGGGCGACCTCTACGGCCGTATCGCGGTGTCCCTCACCGTGCTCGCGTTCCTCGTCGAGGCGAGCGGTGTGCTCACCCGCGCGCTCTCCGTGCAGCGCGCGCCGTGGGGCAACATGTACGAGTTCAACATCACCTTCTCCACCGTCGCTGTCGCTGTGTACCTCGGCCTGCTCGTGGCGAAGAAGAACATCGGCTGGCTCGGCCTCCCGCTGGTCACCACGGTCCTCCTCGATCTCGGCCTCGCTGTCACTGTCTTGTACACCGCCAGCGACCAGTTGGTTCCCGCCCTTCACTCGTACTGGCTGTACATCCACGTCTCCACGGCGATCTTCTGCGGCGCGGTGTTCTACGTCGGCGCGGTCAGCACGCTGCTCTACCTGTTCCGCGACTCGTACGAGAACAAGCTGGCGAACGGCGGCAAGCCCGGGAAGTTCGCGACCTCCGTCATGGAGCGCCTGCCCGCCGCGGCCTCGCTCGACAAGTTCTCCTACCGCGTGAACGCGGCCGTCTTCCCGCTGTGGACGTTCACGATCATCGCGGGCGCGATCTGGGCCGGCGACGCGTGGGGCCGCTACTGGGGCTGGGACCCCAAGGAGACCTGGTCGTTCATCACCTGGGTCGCGTACGCCTGCTACCTGCACGCCCGCGCGACCGCCGGATGGAAGGGCCGCAAGGCCGCCTACCTGGCCCTCATCGCCTTCGCCTGCTGGCTGTTCAACTACTACGGCGTAAATATCTTCGTCACCGGCAAGCACTCCTACGCCGGCGTCTGACACCACGACAGCCCACGAAGGCCGGTTCCCATGTGACGTGAGTCACGGGAACCGGCCTTCGTCGTACGGACAGATGGGTGGCGTGAAGAGGAATCAGGGGGCACATCAAGCACGCAGAACCCGGGTGAGGGACGGTGACGCCGACGCGTTCGGTGAGCTCTTCGACGCCTACGCCCGATCCGTCTACAACCACGCCTACAGCCTGACCGGCGACTGGTCGACCGCCGAGGAAGTCGTCTCGCTGACCTTCCTCGAAGCGTGGCGGCTGCGCGACAGGGTCGAGCCCGAGGGCGGCTCGCTGCGGCCCTGGCTGCTCGGCGTCGCCACGAACGTCACGCGCAACCTGCGCCGCGCCACCCGCAGACACGCCGCCGCAGTCTCCCGCCTCCCGCGCGCGGAGCCCGAGGCCGACTTCGCCGACGACGTCGTGGGCCGCATCGACGACCAGGCCCGCATAGCCCTCGTCCACACCGCGCTGGCCACACTGCGGCGCCCCGAACGCGAGGTGCTCGCCCTGTGCGTCTGGTCGGGACTCGACTACCCGTCCGCCGCCAGGGCGCTCGGCGTCCCCGTCGGAACGGTCCGCTCCCGGCTGTCCAGAGCCCGCAGGAAACTCGCCCGCGCCATGGAACTTCCGCACCTCGACGGACAGATGAAAGGCGGCCACGCTCCCGTGGCCGGGCCCATACAGGAGGGAAATCGATGAACACGCTTCCTGAGAAGGACCTTCCGCCGGGCCGGCACCGACTCCTCAAGGAGCATCTGATGACCGAGATCCGGGAGACCGAAGCACCCGCGCAGGCACCGCGTCGCCGGAATCGGCTGCGGCCGGTCGCCGCCGTGGCCGTGGCGACCGCGGCGGCCGTCACCTTCGTCGCGCTGCCGTCGGACGGCGCGGGCGCCCCGCCACCGACCAAGGAGGCCGTGGCGCTCCTGGAGGACGTCGCGCTCGCCGCCGAGCACTCCGATACGCCCGCCGGCATCCGCGACGACCAGTTCGTCTACGTCGACAGCCTCGTGTCGTACTCGCAGAGCGGCGAGGGCATGAAGACGAAGATCCCGCCACTGCACCGGCTGGAGACCTGGCAGTCCGTGGACGGCACCCGCAAGGGACTCGTACGCGAGAAGGGCCGAGGCCAGTGGGCGACCGAAACCGGGCCGGTCCCGGGCAAGCCCGGCTACGAGACGTCCGCCGGCTACCGGCACCTGTCCACCCTGCCCACCGATCCCGACGCGATGCTGCGCTGGCTGCGCAGAACGGCGCCCGAGCACAGCGGCCAGCAGGCCGATCAGGCCATGTTCGTGCTGGTCGGCGACCTGATCAGGGATGCGCTCGTGCCGCCGGAGGTGGGTGCCGCGCTCTACCGGGCCGCCGCCAGGATCCCCGGCGTGACCGTGGTGAAGGGGGTGAAGGACGCCGCGGGCCGGCCGGGGATCGCCGTGGCCCGCAAGGACCCCGACAACCCCAGCCGCGACGAGTGGATCTTCGACGTGAAGACCCATGAGTTCCTGGGCGAGCGCACCGTCGCCACCGAAGCCTGGTCGGGCGGGGTGAAGAAGGGCCAGGTCACGAGCAATACGGCGGTCGTGGACCGGGCCGTCGTCGACAAGCCGGGGCAGCGGCCCTAGGCACGGGGGCAGCGGATCCCGGTCCGTACGGGTGCGCGAAGCGCGCGGGCGCGCCAGCCTTGAGGTATGACCGAATCCAGCCACCCCACCGAGCCCGCGGCACCTGCCACACCCGTCGCGCCCGGCACGAGCCGGACCGAGGGTCACACCCACACCCTGCACTTCACGATCCCTCTTCCGCATCCCGTGGAGGAGGTCTGGGCGGCGGTGGCCACCCCGGAGGGTCTGCCGGGGTGGCTGGCCGCCGCCGATGTGCTCGAACCACGGCTCGGCGGCGCGGTCACGCTGCGGTGGCTCAACAGCGGGCGCGCCCACCAGGGCCGGGTCACCGCGTGGGACGGCGAGCGCGTCGCCGAGTACACGCTCGAAGGCCCGCACGGCCGCCTGCGCTTCCACCTGGAGCCGACGGCCCCCGACGCGACGACCCTGCGGTTCACCGGCGAGATCGACGGAGACGACTCGGAGCGCCTGGACTACCTGGCCGCCTGGCACGACCACTTCGAGCACCTGGCCGCCGCGCTCGACGGGCGCCCGACGGACGAGCGGGCCTGGGCGGCCTGGACCCCGTCCCGATGGCAGGAGCTCCGGGACGGCTATCTCAAGGCTCCACAGTGATCGGACATGCGGTGATCGGACGCCGCAGTGATCAAGGCTCCACAGTGATCGTGTCCAGCTTCGCCCGCAGATACGTGTGCGAGTCGACCGGCTCGTGCGCGACCCGGCCCTTCGGCGCGGGCACGGACTCGACGGTCGTGCGCGGGTCGCACTCGTAGAAGTAGACGAGCGACATCAGCTCCTCGGTGGGCAGGTCGGCCGGGGGCGGCAGGACGCGGTGGCGGCCGGAGCGCCAGCGGTCGCCGGTCCAACGCGCCATCAGGTCACCGATGTTGATGGTGAACGCGTCCGGGTCGAACGGCGCGTCCTCCCAGCCGCCCTCGTCGGTGTAGACCTGGAGCCCGCCCTTGCCGGCCTGCCGGTCGAGAACCGTGACGGTCCCGAAGTCGGTGTGCGGGCCGATGCGGAACTGGCCCTCCTCGGGCTCGCCCACGACGTCCGTACCCGGGTACCAGTTGATGTTGAAGCCCCAAGTGGGGTGCGTGGTGTGCCGGGTGAAGAAGTCCTCCTCCTCGCCGAGCGCGACCGCGAGGAGTTCGAGCAGCAGGTCGGACAGCTCCCGCATCCGCCCGAGATACGTCTCGACGAGCGCGCGCAGCTCGGGCGTCTCGGCGGGCCAGGTGTTGGGCAGGAACCACTCCGCGTCGATCTCCGCGTCCCCGGTGGGCAGTTCGGAAGCGTACGACAGGGACTCCTTGAGGTCGGGCGGGGTCTCGGTGCCCTCCGCGTAGCCGTTCGCCTCGGCGCCGGGGCCCAGCCAGCCGCGCCCGCCCACCTTCACGGCGTACGGCTCCTTCACCGCGGGCGGCAGCCGGAAGAAGACGCGCGCCGCCTCCCGGATCCGGGAGCGCAGAAGCGGGTCCACGCCGTGCCCGGTGACCAGCAGGAATCCCGCCGTGCGCAGCGCCTCGTCGACGGCACGGGCGATCCCGGCGCGCGCGTCCGGACCGCCCAGGAGCCAGGGCCGCAGATCGATCGTGGGGATACGGGGCAGTGGCGCACGGGGTTCCGTCATGACCCCACTGTGGACGCGGCGCGGCACGCGGGCAACGAGGCCCGACCGGCCGGATCCGCGCTACTCGCCGATGTCCTCGTTCCACAGCTCGGGACGGGCCGCGATGAACTCCTCCATCATCGCGACGCACTCGGGGTCGTCGAGCATCACGATCTCCACGCCGTGCTCGGCCAGCCAGTCGTGGCCTCCGTGGAACGTCCGAGCCTCACCGACGACGACCCGCGAGATGCCGAACTGCCGCACCAGACCGGAGCAGTACCAGCACGGCGAGAGCGTCGTCACCATCGTCGTGCCCTTGTACGAGCGCTGCCGGCCCGCGTTGCGGAAGGCGTCGGTCTCGCCGTGCACGGACGGATCCGCGTCCTGCACACGGCGGTTGTGCCCGCGCCCGAGGACCTTCCCGTCCGCCGAGTAGAGGGCCGCGCCGATCGGGATGCCGCCCTCGGCGAGCCCCGCCCGCGCCTCCTCGACGGCCGTGGCCAGCCAGGTCCGCGCCAGTTCGGGGTCGAAGGCGCTCATGCCTGCTCCCCGCCCTGCTCGCCCTCGCGCTTCTTGAGCTCCTCCTCGCGGCGGCGCAGATCGGCCTCCCAGTCCTTGAGGAGCGACTCGTCCTTCACCTCGTCGGCAGACGCAGCCTCCTCGCGCAGGGAGTGCAGGAACTCGGGGTTGTCATCGGGCGCGACGAACGTGGTGCGGTGGCTGCGGTGCCACTCGGACGGTGTCGAGCCGTTCGCGGGCGCGTGCCGGTGCCTGCCCGCGACGAGCCAGGCGATCGGGCCGACGAGCACCTCGCCGAAGAGCAGGATGATGATGACCCACACGACCTTCGGCAGGCCCCTGACCTCCTCCTCCGGGGTGTTCAGGCAGTCGATGAAGGCGTAGATCCACAACGCCAGGACCAGCAGGAACGGCAAGTAGCGGAGCATGGTGTCGCGATCCCCCAAGGAGCGGCGTGGGGACGACGCAGGCCCCCGGTGACCGGGTCAGGGTAGCCGGTGCTCGATACTGGGACGCATGGCTTACGACGATCTTCGCTCCCTCCTGCGGGCGCTGGAGCGCGAGGGTGACCTCAAGCGCATCAAGGCCGAGGTCGACCCCTATCTGGAGGTCGGTGAGATCGTCGACCGGGTGCAGAAGTCCGGCGGCCCCGCTCTCCTCTTCGAGAACGTGCGCGGCTCCTCGATGCCGCTCGCGATGAATGTGTACGGGACCGACCGGCGCCTGCTCAAGGCGCTCGGCCTGAAGTCCTACGAGGAGATCAGCGACAAGATCGGCGGCCTGCTGCGCCCCGAGCTGCCGCACGGCTTCGTGGGCGTGCGCGAGGCGTTCGGCAAGCTCGGCTCGATGGTGCACGTGCCGCCGAAGAAGGTGAAGGACGCGCCGGTGCAGGAGGTCGTCCTGCGCGGCGACGACGTGGACCTGGACCAGCTCCCGGCCCTGTTCACCTGGCCGCAGGACGGCGGCTCCTTCTTCAACCTCGGCCTCACGCACACCAAGGACCCCGAGAGCGGCATCCGCAACCTCGGGCTCTACCGGCTCCAGCGCCACGACCGGCGCACCATCGGTATGCACTGGCAGATCCACAAGGACAGCCGCAACCACTACCAGGTGGCCGCCAGGAAGGGCGAGAAGCTGCCGGTCGCGATCGCCTTCGGCTGCCCGCCCGCCGTGACGTACGCGTCGACGGCGCCGCTGCCCGGGGACATCGACGAGTACCTCTTCGCCGGGTTCATCCAGGGCAAGCGGATCGAGATGGTCGACTGCAAGACGGTGCCGCTCCAGGTGCCGGCGAACGCCGAGGTCGTCCTCGAGGGCTGGCTGGAGCCCGGGGAGATGCTCCCCGAGGGCCCGTTCGGCGACCACACCGGTTTCTACACGCCGCAGGAACCCTTCCCCGCGCTGACGATCGACTGCGTGACGATGCGCAAGCGTCCGCTGCTGCAGTCCATCGTGGTGGGGCGCCCGCCGACGGAGGACGGTCCCCTCGGCCGGGCCACGGAGCGCTTCTTCCTGCCGCTCCTCAAGATCATCGTGCCGGACATCGTGGACTACCACCTGCCCGAGTCGGGCGGCTTCCACAACTGCGCGATCGTCTCGATCGACAAGAAGTACCCGAAACACGCGCAGAAGGTGATGCACGCCGTGTGGGGCGCCCACATGATGTCGCTGACCAAGCTGATCGTGGTCGTCGACTCGGACTGCGACGTGCACGATCTGCACGAGGTCGCGTGGCGGGCGCTCGGGAACACGGACTACGCCCGTGACCTGACGGTCGCCGAGGGCCCCGTCGACCACCTCGACCACGCGTCGTACCAGCAGTTCTGGGGCGGCAAGGCGGGCATCGACGCGACGAAGAAGTGGCCCGAGGAGGGCTACACGCGGGACGGCGGCTGGCCCGAGATGGTGCTGTCCGACCCGCAGACGGCGGCGACGGTCGACCGCCGCTGGAAGGAGTACGGCCTGTGACCAGCGCTTCCGCCGCGATCCCGCAGCCGGGCCGCACCAAGGCGTTCCTGCGGCTCGTCATGATCGAGCACTCGGTGTTCGCGCTGCCCTTCGCGTACATCGCGGCGCTCACCGCGATGTTCCGGATGGACGGGAACATCCACTGGTGGCGGCTGCTGCTCGTGACCATCGCGATGGTCGGCCTGCGCACGTTCGCGATGGCCGTGAACCGGATCATCGACCGCGAGATCGACGCCCGTAACCCGAGGACCGCGCACCGCGAACTCGTCACGGGCGCGATGTCCGTGAAGTCCGCCTGGACCGGCGCGCTCATCGCGCTCGTCGTCTTCCTCGGCGCGGCCGCCCTGCTCAACCCGCTGTGCCTGGCGCTCGCGCCCATCGCGGTGATCCCGATGGTCGTCTATCCGTACGGCAAGCGGTTCACGAACTTCCCGCAGGCCATCCTGGGTCTCGCCCAGGCGATGGGGCCGGTCGGCGCCTGGCTGGCGATCACCGGCGAGTGGTCGTGGGACGCGGTGATCCTCGGGCTCGCGGTCGGCATCTGGATCGGCGGCTTCGACCTCATCTACGCCTGCCAGGACGTGGAGACGGACCGCGAGGTCGGCGTGATGTCGGTGCCGGCCCGCTTCGGAATCCCGGCGGCGATCTGGGGAGCGCGCGGCTGCCACACGCTCACCACGGCGCTGTTCGTCTGGTACGCGCTGTCCACGGACGCGGGTGCGTTCTTCTGGCTCGGCCTCGTCATCGTCGCGGGCGCCTTCCTCTACGAGCACACGATCGTGCGGCCGCGCGACCTGTCCCGGCTCAACCGGGCCTTCTTCCAGGTCAACGGCTTTATCGGGATCGCCCTGTTCGTGTGCGCGCTGCTCGACCTCCTCGTGCGCGGCCTGACTGTCTGACCGCGGCCGGGTGCCGGATAGGCTCGACGGCATGACCGCAGGAGAAATTGGGCGCCGGCCTTGGATCGTGGGGGTGTCCGGCGCATCGGGGACCCCGTATGCCGCCGCGGTTCTGCGCGCGCTGCTCGATGCGGGGGAGAGCGTGGACCTGGTCGTCTCGCGGGCCTCGCGGCTGACGCTGCTCGATGAGACGGGCATCGCGTTCCGGGACGCGCACTGGCACGAGGACCTGGGTGAGTGGCTGGCGCGCGGGGCGGACGGGAAGTCGGACACGTTCGCGGTGGGCGACCGGCTCGACCGGGTCAGGTACTGGTCCGCCGGGGATCTGGCGGCGGGACCGTCGTCCGGGTCGTATCCGGCGAAGGGCATGATCATCGTGCCCGCGTCCACGGCGTGCGTGGCGGGCGTGGCGCTCGGTCTGTCGAAGGATCTGCTCCAGCGCGCGGCGAGCGTGACGCTCAAGGAAGGGCGCAGGCTGGTCGTCGCGGTGCGCGAGACACCGCTGAACGGACAGACGCTGAAGCATCTGGTGGCGCTGGACGAGGCGGGCGCCGTGGTGCTGCCCGCCTCTCCGGCGTTCTACGCGGGGGCGACGCACATCCAGGATCTGGTGGACTTCGTCGCCGGGCGGGCGCTCGACGCGGCGGGGGTGCCGCATCGGCTCTACCGCCGGTGGCAGGGAGAGCTCGGGGGCGGCTCTCCGGACCGTTAGCGCTTCTTGGCGCGCGCGGCCCGCTTCTCAGCGGCACGCGCCTCGACGGCGGACTGGTGGGCACGCGAGCGGTTGGCCTGGTCCTGCAGCTCGCGCATACGGGCGTAGGCCATCTCGATCGTGTACACGGTGGCAACACTCCTGAATGATCGTCTTTGATCGGTAGTCGAAGATCGCTTGGAAGGGCAGCCGAAGGTGGAACCGGGTTTCGGCTGAAAGATTCACAGGGCCAATGCCCTGCACGCCTTAGATTCTACACGTAAACTCGCGTCAACACAGAATAATGAAAGGCATGGACCTATGGACGCCGTGGACAGGCAGCTCATTCAGGCTCTGCGCGAGAACGGCCGCGCCTCGTATGCCGAGCTGGGACGCCTCGTAGGCCTGTCCGGGCCCAGCGTCACCGACCGCATCAACCGTCTCGAAGCGGCCGGCGTCATCACCGGCTACCGCGCGACCGTCGACTCGCCCTCGCTCGGCCTCGGCGTCACCGCCCTGATCGGCATCTCGCTCTCCGACGCCGCCGACCACGAGGACGTGGCGCGCCGGCTCAAGGACCTGCACGAGATCGAGGACTGCTGGTTCATCGCGGGCGACGACTCGTACATGCTCAAGGTGCGGGTCGGCGACGTGGACGGCCTGGAGCGCACCATCCGCCGGCTCAGCGGCACGAAGGGCGTCTCGCGCACGCGCACCACGATCGTGCTGTCCACCAAGTGGGAGAACCGGGTGGGGGAGCTGCCGGAGGAGGAGTAGAGGCGGGCACGTAGTGCCTGATGGGGGCCCCTCCCGCCCGAAGGGTGGGGGAGTACGGTTGGCCGCAGTCTTTGGTGAGGAGCAATGGCAATGGACGTAGGGCTCAAGCGCGAGCTGGAGCAGAAGGTGCGGGACGGCGAGCGGCTGTCCCGTGAGGACGGCATCGCGCTGTACGAGTCGGACGACCTGGCCTGGCTGGGCGGGCTCGCCCACGAGGTGCGCACGCGCAAGAACGGCGACGTCGTCCACTTCAACGTCAACCGCCACCTCAACATGACGAACGTGTGCACCGCCTCGTGCGCGTACTGCTCGTTCCAGCGCAAGCCGGGCGAGAAGGACGCGTACACGATGCGCATCGAGGAGGCCGTCCGCCTCGCCAAGGCGATGGAGAACGAGAACCTCACCGAGCTGCACATCGTCAACGGCCTGCACCCGACGCTGCCCTGGCGTTACTACCCGCGCTCCCTGAAGGCCCTCAAGGAGGCGCTGCCGAACGTCGCGCTGAAGGCGTTCACGGCGACGGAGATCCACCACTTCGAGACGATCTCCGGGCTCTCCGCCTCCGAGATCCTCGACGAGCTGATCGACGCCGGTCTCGAGTCGCTGACCGGCGGCGGCGCGGAGATCTTCGATTGGGAGATCCGCCAGCACATCGTCGACCACGCCACCCACTGGGAGGACTGGTCGAGGATTCACCGCCTCGCGCACGAGAAGGGTCTCAAGACCCCGTCCACGATGCTGTACGGGCACATCGAGGAGCCCCGTCACCGCGTCGACCACGTGCTGCGCCTGCGCGAACTCCAGGACGAGACCGGCGGTTTCCAGGTCTTCATCCCGCTGCGCTACCAGCACGACTTCGTCGACATGAAGGACGGCAAGGTCCGCAACCGCCTCCAGGCGCGTACGACCATGGCGACCGGCGCCGAGGCGCTCAAGACCTTCGCGGTCTCCCGGCTCCTGTTCGACAACGTGCCGCACGTGAAGTGCTTCTGGGTCATGCACGGCGTGCAGACCACCCAGCTCGCGCTCCAGCACGGCGCCGACGACATGGACGGCTCGGTCGTCGAGTACAAGATCACGCACGACGCGGACAACTACGGGACGCCGAACAAGCTGACCCGCGAGGACCTGCTCGACCTGATCCGCGACGCCGGCTTCCGGCCCGTCGAGCGGAACACCCGGTACGAGATCATCCGCGAGTACGACGGCCCGGACCCGGCGCGGCGCGAGACGCCGCAGGCGATGCGCGTCTGACGTCGTCTCTGATCCGACGACGTCTCTGACGGCAGGCGCAAGGGCGAAGAGGGGTTCCGGCCGGTGGCCGGGGCCCCTCTTCGCTCATGTCAGGTCACCGGCAGCAGCATCGTGATGTCGTCGCGGTCGTCGCCGGGGGCCACCCGGATCGCGCCGGGGACGCGGCCGACCTCCTTGTAGCCGCACGCCGCGTAGAAGCGGTCGGCGCCGGTGCCGCCGCGGCAGGTGAGGCGGATCGCCTCGATGCCGTCGAAGGCGCGGGCGGCATCGGCCGCGGCGGCCATCAGCTCGCGCCCGTACCCCTTGCCCTGGTACCGCGGGTGGATCATCACCGTGTACAGCCAGATGAAGTGCTTCTGCAGGCGGTGCTGGTTGTACGTGAAGAAGGCCGTCGCCGCGACGGTGCCCTCTTCGTCGCGTCCGACCAGGAGCCGGGTGCGGCCCTCGGTCATCGCGGCGAGATGCCTGACCAGCTCGGGGCGGATGTCCTCGGTGGTGACGGGCGGGACGAAGCCGACCGCTCCGCCCGCGTTGGACACGTCGGCCCAGAGCGCGAGGACGTCGTCCCGCAGCGCCGGATCGATCGGCGGGTCCAGCTGAAACGTAAGGGTCATTGGGCCACTCTAACCATTACTCGCGGTACCGCTCAATGCCCTTCCGGGGTCGCATGCTTCACTTGGTGGTGCGTAGGACCGATTCGGAACGGAAGAGTGGATTGACATGCTCCGCTACACGCTGATGCGCTTCGGGATCTTCGCGGGCTGCTTCCTTGTCGTCTGGGGTCTCGCCTCGACAGGCATCGTGCCCCGCGGCGCCGGCGGCTCGTACTTCCTGTGGATCGCCCTGCTCGGTCTCGTCATCTCCGCGCCGATCAGCTACGTCGTGCTGCGCAAGGAGCGCGACCGGGCCTCCGTCAAGATCGTCGAGCGCGTCGACCGCACGAAGGCCAACTACGAGCGCAACCGCACGCAGGAAGACGTCGCGGACGACACGGCCCGCGCGCAGAGCGCCTCGTAACGCGCCTCGTCCCCGAAGTCCCATGTAAGGGACTCGTAAGCTTCGTCACAACGCAGGTGGCCCCGACATCGCTCGATGTCGGGGCCACCTGCGTTTTCCAGGTCCATGGGTCATGGAGCGGGTCATTTCTTCCCCAAAGAACCCCTTTGATGTTCTCAAAGCATGAGTGTTAACGTGATTGCCATGAAGACATCCGCAGGCCACATGCCCATGAGCGTTCCGCTCGTGGCGCGCCTGCATGTCGACCTCTGCCGTTGCATGTCCGCGGCCTGTCGCCTCTGAAGCGACTCCCCCCGATGCAGCGGCGCCCCTGGTTCTCCCTCCCGCGGTGGCCGCTTCCTTACGTCCGACCCCACCCGCGCGTCATCACTGGAGTGTGTCCGTGTCCGCGAACACCGCGTCCGCGTCCGAGAAGCAGAAGCCCCGCTTCCGGATACCCATCCCCTTCTGGGCCCAGGTCCTGCTCGGCCTCGTCGTCGGCCTCGTGCTCGGCTATGTCGCCCGCACCTACGACGTGTCCTGGCTCGCCACGACCCTCGACAAGGTCGGCGGCATCTTCATCCAGCTCCTGAAGCTGGCCGTGGCCCCGCTGGTCTTCTTCGCGATCCTGGTGTCGATCACCAATCTGCGGAAGGTCAACAACGCCGCGCGGCTCGCCAGCCGCACCCTCCTGTGGTTCATGATCACCTCGCTGATCGCGGTCGTCATCGGCCTCGCGATCGGCCTGATCACCAACCCGGGCAACGGCTCGAACCTCACCCCGGCCGACGGCTCCAAGCCCGACCACGCCGGCTCCTGGCTGGACTTCCTGACCGGCATCGTCCCGACCGACGTCGTCACGCCGTTCACCGAGCTCAACGTCCTGCAGATCGTCTTCATGGCGGTCGTCGCCGGTGTCGCCATCCTGAAGATCGGCCCGAAGGCCCAGCCGATCCTCTCCCTGTCCGAGTCGGTGCTCGAGCTGCTGCAGAAGGCCCTGTGGTGGGTCATCCTGCTCGCCCCGATCGGCTCCGCCGGCCTCATCGGCCGCGCCATCGTCCAGTACGGCTGGGACCTCCTCGGCAACTACGCGACGTTCACGATCGACATCTACGTCGGCTGCGCCCTGGTCCTCTTCGGCGTCTACCCGCTGCTCCTCGCGACCGTCGCCAAGCTGAACCCGCTCCAGTTCTTCAAGGGCGCCTGGCCCGCGATCCAGCTGGCCTTCGTGTCCCGCTCCTCCGTCGGCACGATGCCCGTCACCCAGCAGTCCGCCGAGCGCCTCGGCGTCCCGCGCAACTACGCCTCCTTCGCCGTGCCGTTCGGCGCGACGACCAAGATGGACGGCTGCGCCGCGATCTACCCGGCGATCTCCGCGATCTTCGTCGCGCAGATCTTCGACGTACAGCTCGGCATCAAGGAGTACCTGCTCATCGCGTTCGTCTCGGTGATCGGCTCCGCCGCGACCGCCGGACTGACCGGCGCCACGGTCATGCTGACGCTGACCCTGTCGACGCTCGGCCTCCCGATGGAGGGCGTGGGCCTGCTCCTCGCCATCGACCCGATCCTGGACATGATGCGCACCGCCACGAACGTGGCCGGACAGGCGCTCGTGCCGGTCATCGTGGCCGCCCGCGAGAACATCCTGGACCGCGTGAAGTACGACAACGCCACCGCGTCTCCCGTCGAGGAGCTCGTGGTCGAGAGCCAGCACGAGGACGAGCCTCAGGCGGTGGGTGCCGCCGCCTGAGTCCCCAGGCTCGTACCCGTCCGCACCCCGCACCCGCCGGTTCCCTCCGGTCGTGGTGCGGGGTGTGTGCGTTGTGGTGGCTACGCTTGCGGGCGGACGCGGTGTGGAGAGAGGCGGGGGCCGGGGTGGGCGAAGTGAGGGCGAAGCGGATGCCGCGGGCCGTGCGGGAGCGTCAGATGCTCGACGCGGCGGTGCGGGTGTTCGGGGAGCGTGGGTACCGGGCCGCGTCGATGGACGAGATCGCGGAGTTCGCCGGGGTGTCGAAACCGCTGGTCTACCTGTATCTGAACTCCAAGGAAGAGCTCTTCTCGGCGTGCATCCAGCGCGAGTCGGCGGCCCTGATCGCGGCGGTACGCGCGGGTGTCTCCGGCGGCGGGGACGCCGATCGGCAGCTGTGGGACGGGCTCCGGGCGTTCTTCACGCACACGGCCCAGAACCCCGACGGCTGGGCCGTCCTGCACAGCCACGCGCGGACGGGAGGCGAGCCGTTCGTCGTCGAGGTCACGGCCGTGCGGGAGGAGATCGTCGCGTTCGTGACCGGGCTGCTCGCGGCGGCGGCCAGGGAGGCGCACGGCGATCCCGCGCTGCCCGACCGCGAGGTCGCCGGGCTCGCGCAGGCGCTGGTCGGGGCCGCGGAGTCGCTGGCCGGCTGGGCCAACACGGACCCGTCGGTCACGGCCAAGGAGGCCGCGGCCACGCTGATGAACTTCGCCTGGTCGGGCCTCGGGAACCTGACGGAGGGCCGGCGCTGGTCACCCGCCCCCGGCGCGTAGCACCTCGCCCGTGACATGGGTGCGCGTCGCCGAGCGGAGCTCGAAGGCGGGCCCCCGGGACGCGTACGTCACGCTCGCCGGCAGGAGTACGGGTGCCTTGAACGCGGCGCGCACCTGCACCTCGCCCTCCGCGCCGTGTTCGGCGAGGCAGCGGGCGACGGTCCACATGCCGTGCGCGATGGCACGCGGGAAGCCGAAGAGGCGGGCCGTGAGCGGGTGCAGATGGATGGGGTTGCGGTCGCCGGACGCGGCGCCGTAGCGGCGGCCCAGGTCGCCGGGCAGTTTCCACTCGGCCACTGCGGGCAGCGGCTCGGGACGCTCCTCGCCCGCCGCGTCGTCCCTGGGGGGTGCGTCGGTGCGGTGGCGCGCCAGGTAGGTGCTGGTCGAGGTCCACGCGCGCGTGTCGCCCGCCCGCAGCTCGGTGACGACGGTGGCCTCGGTGCCGCGCCGGTGGGGCGCCAACTCCTTGACGTGTACGGAGAGTTCGTACGCCCTGTCGACCGGCAGGTCGTGCCCCTGGGTGATGGTGATGGAGGTGTGGACGAGGCCGAGCAGGGGGAGCGGGAAGCGCCGTCCCGCCATGATCCGCATCGCCAGGGGGAAGCCGAGCACATGCGGGTACGTGACCGGGAGCGCGGCGGAGTCCCCGTCGAAGCCGCACACCTGGCGGTACGCGGCCAGGCGGGTGCGGTCGGCGCGTGCGGCGGGCAGGACCAGGCGGGTCGCGGGGGCCTCGGCGCCGGGGCGCGGGCGCTTGAGGGGGGAGAGGAGGGCGCCGCGGGCGAGGAGGGGCGGCAGGGACGGGGCGGCGGTGAGCGTGACGGTCGTCATGGTCGTCACGCCCCGAGCAGGCTCTGGCCGCAGACCCGGACGACCTGGCCGTTGACGGCGCCGGAGGCGGGGTGCGCGAACCACGCCGTCGTCTCCGCCACGTCCACCGGCAGCCCGCCCTGCCCGAGCGAGTTCATGCGGCGGCCCGCCTCGCGGATGAACAGCGGGACCGCGGCCGTCATCTTCGTCTCGATGAAGCCGGGTGCCACCGCGTTGACCGTGACGCCGTGTTCGGCGAGTGCCTTGGGGGCGAAGGCCCGGGTCAGTCCGGCGATGCCCGCCTTGCTCGCCGCGTAGTTCGTCTGGCCCGCGTTGCCCGCGAGACCGGCGATGGACGCGGTGGCGACGATGCGGCCGCCGCGGCTGAGCGTGCCGGACTTGAGCAGCGCGTCCGTGGTGGTCAGGACGCTCGCCAGGTTCACGTCGAGGACCGTGGCCCAGCGGTCGGCGGGCATCTTGGCCAGGGTGCGGTCCCGGGTGATGCCCGCGTTGTGGACGAGGGTGTCCAGGGCGGGGACGGCGTCCGTGATCCGCTCGGCCGCGTCGGGGGACGTGATGTCGAGGGGCAGCGCGGTCGCGTCGAGGCGGGCGGCCACTGCATCGAGGTCCGCCCGCGCGGACGGTACGTCCAGGAGGATCAGGCGGGCCCCGTCCCGCGCGAGGACCTCCGCCACCGCCTCGCCGATGCCGCGCGCGGCGCCGGTGATCAGGGCCGTGCGGCCGGCCAGGGGGCGCGCCGGGTCGGCAGGCGCGGTGGTGTCGCCGGCAGCGACCTCGATCACCTGGCCGCTGACGTACGCGGACTTGGGCGACAGGAGGAAACGCAGCGTCGACCCGGCAGCTGCCACGGGCCCTTCGACACGTACGAGGGTGACGGTGCGGCCGCGGCCGGTCTCCTTGCCGAGGGAGCGCACGAACCCTTCGAGTGCCTGCTGGGCGGCGGCCTGGTGGTGGTCGTCGCGGGAGAGCGGGGCGCCGAGCACCACGATCCGGCCACTGGACGCGACCGAGCGCGCGACCGGGTGCAGGGCCGCGTGCACCTCGGCGAGCGTGGGAATGTCCGTGACCGCCGTGGCGTCGAGGACGATCGCGGCGGGGCGCTCGGCCGCCGACCGCACCTCGAGGCCGGTGCGCGCAAGCAGCCCCGCGAGCTCCGCCGTGTGCACGGATTCGCCGGCCGTGAGATGGAGCAACGGGCCCTCCAGCGAGGGCCGTTCGGGCGTCCAGCGGTGCAGCTGTGCGGGCTGGGGGAGGCCTAGGCGACGGGTCAGGAAGCGGCCCGGGGCCGTACCGGTGAAGTTCAGATAGCGGTCGGCCATGGTCCGGCTCCCTGCTCGGTCGGTAATTTACTTCCGAGTAAGGTTACTTAACAGTCAGGAATTGGTCGAGACGGAACGCCCTGCGCGCCCGGCGCGCGGGGACACTCGAACGGGACTGAGGCGTAAGGGAGTTCAGGACTCCCGGCGGTCCGGGCGGGCCGCCGGGTCCAGGCGCAGCATCGCCGCCTCGTCCGGGCTGCCGGGCTCGGCCTGATAGGTGACGAGGCGCTGCCCGCCCGTGCGCGCCAGCTGCATGACCTCGAACGTGAGGGTCATCGCGCCGACCTTGGGGTGCGCGAACGTCTTGGTGCCGCCGCCGCGCTCCAGAACCTCGTAACGGTCCCAGAGCCTCGCGAAATCCGGTGACTTCAGGACGAGTTCACCGACGAGGGCGGCCAGCTCCGGCGAGTTCGGGTCCTTGCCGCCCACCGCGCGCAGGTGCGCCACCGACTGCGCGACCGTCTCCTCCCAGGGGACGTAGAGCTTGCGGCCCACGGGGTGCAGGAACAGATACCGCGTGATGTTGCGCTCCTCGTCCGGCCAGTCCCACAGGCCGGGCAGGAGGCGGCGGCCCGCCGGGTTCGCCGCCAGCACGTAGTTGTGCCGGCTCACCACGTACGCGGGCAGCGGGCTCAGCGCCTCCAGGACCCGCAGGACCGAGTCGCGCACCGTGCGGTCGGTCGTGGGATGGGGCTCGGTGAGGCGGCCCGAAGCCAGCTCGGCCAGGTCGTGGAGGCGCTCGTGCGCGTCGCCGCACAGCCGCAGGGCTCGGCTGATGGCGTCGATCACGGCCGTGGAGGGGTTCGTCTCGCGGCCGCGCTCCAGCCGCGTGTAGTAGTCGACGCTGACGCCGGAGAGCGTCGCCAGCTCCTCGCGGCGCAGGCCGGGCGTCCGCCGGATCCCCGCGCCCGCGGGCAGCCCCGCGTCCGCCGGGCTCACGAGCGCGCGCCGCGCCTTGAGGTACCTGCCCAGTTCCGTGCCGTCCTGCGTCGCTCCACCAGCCATACCCCCATTCTCCCTGCTCGGCGACGTCTGTGGGGGGCCGTGTCAGGACCAGGAACAGCGCGCCCCGGTGAACGGCGCCCTGCCACCTCGGGGCAACTCCGCGCAGAGTTGGTCCCGTTGCGGGCGGCCCGGCCACCGCGGACCCAGGGGGTGCACGACACCGGGCCGCGGACGCGGTCGCCGGAGCCGCCCGCACGAAGCCTTACCGGGGAGGAACGACGGACCACGTCGCCCACCCGTTTCTCCACCCGAGGAGCCCCGACCATGCCGTCCGCCGCCACCCGCCCCGACCAGCGGAACCCGACCCGTGCCCCCAGCCCGGCGACCGGTGCGCGGGCACCCGTACAGGCGTCCGGCTACGCCCTCGTCGCCGCGCTCCTCGGCTTCACCGTCATCTCCATCGACGTGTCCGCCGTGAACATCGCCCTGCCCGCCATCCGTACGTCGCTGCACGGCGGCATCACCGGACTTCAGTGGATCGTCGACGCGTACACCCTGATGTTCGCCGCGCTCATGCTCTCCGCCGGTGCGCTCGCCGACCGGGCCGGTGCGCGGCGGGCCTACGCCTGGGGCGTCGGACTGTTCACCCTGGCCTCGCTCGCCTGCGCCCTCGCGCCCGGCATCGGCACGCTCGTCGCGGCCCGTGTCGTCCAGGGCGGCGCCGCTGCCGTCGTGATGCCGGCCTCGCTCGCGCTGATCCGCCAGGCCTACGACGACGCGCGGCACCGCGCTCGGGCCATCGCGCTGTGGACAGTGGGCGGTTCGGTCGCCATGGCCGTAGGCCCGGTCCTCGGCGGCATACTCACCGAGGCCGCCGGCTGGCGCGCCGTCTTCTTCCTGAACCTGCCCGTGGGCGCCCTGATCCTGGCCCTCCTCGTCCGCGTCCCGCGCTCCCCGCGCCGTCCCGCCCCGCTCGACCTGGCCGGTCAGGTCACCGCGGTCCTCGCGCTCGCCGGGCTCGCCTTCGCGGTCATTGAGGGCGGCCACGCCGGCTGGACCGCTCCGTCGGTCCTCGCGGCACTCGCCGTGGCCGTCGCCGGGGCGCTCGCCTTCCTCGCCGCCGAGAAGCGCCACCGCGCGCCCATGGTCCCGCTGCCCCTGCTGCGGCGGCGCGACGTGAGTGTGTCCCTCGCCATCGGCTTCGCGGTCAACGTGGCCTTCTACGGCGCGATCTTCCTGCTCGGCCTCTACTACCAGCAGCTGCGCGGCATGTCCGGCACCGAGGCCGGCCTCATGTTCGTACCGCTGGCGGCGATCATCACGTCGACCAACCTGATCTCCCCGCCGATGGCCGAACGCTTCGGCCGCCGTCCCGTCATCGTGACCGGACAGGCCGTCCTCGCCCTCGGCATGTTCTGCCTTCTGCCGCTGGCCGCGGACACCCCGGTCTGGCTGATCCTTCTGCTGCTCGTCCCGACGGGCATGGGCGGCGCGTTCGCGGTCCCCGCGCTCACCGCCCTGCTCATGGACAGCGTCCCGGCGGCCCGCGCGGGCACCGCCTCCGGCCTCCTGAACGCGTTCCGCCAGACCGGCGGCGCCCTCGCCGTCGCCCTCTTCGGCTCCCTCATCGCGGGCGGCGCGAGCGACGGCTTCTCCCTCGGGGGCATGCGTACGAGCCTGGTCGTCGCGGGCGGGCTCCTGTGCGTGACGGCGGCGCTGGCGGCCTGGGCCCTGCCCAGGAAGAAGGGCTAGGACGGCAAGGCGGGGGCGTTGTGCAGGCAGTGCGCCAGGCAGCGCCGCCGGAACTCGGCGTCCTCGCCGAGCCGTTCCAGCAGATGCTTGCCGTACGCGCGCGTGGCCGCCGTCATGCGGAAGGCGCCGGGGCCCGACAGTTCGGGTGTGATCAGGCAGTGGGCCGCGAGCCCCTCGAAGGCGCGGGCGAGTTCGTCGGGCGGCAGCCGGTCGTCCGCGCACACCGTCACCGTGTCGGACAGGGTGAAGGGTCCCGTGAAGACGGAGGCCCGCGCCCACAGCAGCCGCTCGCCGGGCGGGCAGAGCCGCTGGCTCCAGCGCAGCGAGGCGCGCAGCGTGCGCAGCCGGTGCGGCAGTCCGGGCATCGGGGCGGGCAGGTCGAGCAGGCGCTCGGGGCGGCCGATCAGCGACAGCAGATCGTCGGCGTCGTGGCCCGTCAGCTGGCCCGCAGCGATGCGCAGGGCGAGCGGCAGACCGCCGAGCGCCGCGCAGATGCGGCGGGCCGGCTCGGGGTCCGGGTCCCGCGGCGCGCCGAGCGCCCGCGCGGCCGTCCTGAGCAGGCGGGCCGCGACGTCGGGGGCGAGCAGGGGCAGCGGGAACGTGACCGGAGTGTCCAGCGGGACCCTGCTGGTGGCGAGGACGCGCAGCTCCGGGCACGCCTGTACGAGGTGCAGCAGCGTGGCGGCGCACTCCGAGGCCTGCCGCTCGCAGGTGTCGACGACGAGAAGCACCGGGCGCCGCCCGATCGCGGCGGCCAGCGCCGGGAGCGGAAGCACCGCGGGATCGCCGTCGAGGCGCAGGGCGCGGGCGAGCGCGTGCGGCACGAGCCCGGGGATGTCGAGCGTGGCCAGGTCGGCGGTGCCCTTCGCGGACCAGGGTTCGCGGCGCATGCGCCGTACGACTTCGGCGGCGAGCGCGCTCTTGCCGACGCCGCCCGGCCCGGCGATCGTCACCAGGCGCTCCGCGCGCAGCAGCCCTTCGAGCGCGGCCGCGGCGCCACCCCTGCCGACGAGTGCCGCGGCCCGGGTGTGCAGGAGCTCCGGCATGTTCTGGTGCCTCCGTCGTGCTGCGTCGGCTTGCGTTCCGGCCGGATGCGGCCGGCATGTGCCGGGCGGGCGGTCCCCGGCATCGGCGCGGGCGCAGAAATCGGTACGCCTGTCCTCTGCGCCGGGTCCGGTCGGTGACGCGGGCCGATCAGAGTAGCGGCGGTTCCCACGAGGCCGGCCCGCGCGACCGGTCGGGTCCGCTATCCGTCCGTACGTTGTCGAATCGGCCCGTCCGGGAGCGATTCAGAGGCGTTACTCGCCCGATCGGGAGCGGATTCCCGTACATGCAGGGGTCGTTACGACACGCCCGCGAGCCGCAGGAGGCCCGTCGTCGCGGCGGCCACCACCACGACGACGGCGAAGGGCGCCTTCCGCCACGCGAGCAGCCCGCCGGCCAGCACCCCGGCGGGCCGGGCCCACCCGGCGAACCCGTGTCCCTCGGTCAGCGCCCCCGTCGCGAGCAGCGCCACCAGCAGCACGGTCGCCCCGACGGTCAGCGACTCCTGCACCCGCGCGGGCAGTTCGACCCGCCCGTGCAGCAGGGGCCCGGCGAGCCGGAAGGCATAGGTCCCGGCGGCCAGGACGAGGACGGCGACGAGCGTGGCGTTCACGAGGAGGCTCCCGGGGAGGTCGTACGGGTAGGGGCTTCCGGGCCGGTCGTACGGGAGGGGGATCCCCGGCCGGTCGTACGGGACGGGGTTCTCCGGCGGGGCGTGCGGGCCACGAGCAGGCCCGTCAGCGCCAGCAGGACCGGTATCCCCGCGGGCAGCACCGGCGTCGCGGCGACCGCGATCACCGCACCGGCCGCCGCGGCCCGCCGCACCCCGGCCCCGCCGCGCAGCGCGGGCAGCACGAGGGCTAGGAGCACCGCCGGGAACGCCGCGTCCAGACCGAACCTGGCCGTGTCCCCGAGCGTGGAGCCCGCGAGCGCCCCGGCGAGCACGCTGAGGTTCCAGGCCGCGAAGAGCCCGAGGCCCGATATCCAGAACGCCGCCCTGGGCCGCCGGGGATCCCGCTGGGCGAGGACGAACGCCGCCGTCTCGTCGGTGACGAGGTGTGCGCCGACGAGACGCGCGGGCCAGGACCGGCCGAGCGCGTCGGCGACGGCCAGACTGAACGCCGCCGTGCGGGTGTTGAGCAGCAGCCCGGTCGCCGCGGCTGCCACGGGACCGCCACCCGCCGCGAGTACGGCGACGGTGCTGAACTGCGCCGACCCGGCGAAGACGATCAGCGACATCAGTACGGGAACCCAGACGGGCAGCCCGCCGGTGACCGCGATCGCGCCGAAGGAGACCCCCACGACGGCGTCGGCGAGGCAGACGAGCGCGATGTCGCGCAGGAGCCCCCGGTCGGTGTGGGCGGGAGCGGCGGCGGGGTCCGAGAGCACGGGCCGGTCCTCGGCCGTTCGTTCAAGGGGGCCATCTGTTCGGTGTGGCGAACGCATACTCGTAGAATGGGCACAGGGCCGTCTGTTCGTCAAGGCGAACGAGTTGGTCCGCCACAGCGAACGAACGGTGAGTAGGAGCAGCATGGCCGGCCAGACCCCCCGCCTCCCCCTCGACCGGATCGCCGCGGCCCTGCGCCGGGAGCGCGGCCGGGCCGGGATCTCCCTGTCCGAGCTGGCCAAGCGCGCGGGGATCGCCAAGTCCACGCTCTCGCAACTGGAGTCGGCGAGCGGGAACCCGAGTCTGGAGACCCTCTGGGCGCTGAGCGTCGCGCTCGATGTGCCGCCGAGTCTGCTGCTCGACGCGCCCCGCCCCGTCGTCCAGATCATCAGGGCGGGCGAGGGGATCGCGGTCCCGTCGGAGCAGGCCGACTACGCGGCGACGCTGCTCTCACCGAACCCGCCGGGCTCCCGGCGCGACCTCTACTTCCTTCAGGTCGAACCCGGCGCGCCCCGCGACTCGGAGCCCCATATGCCGGGCGCCGTCGAGCACATCGTGGTGGGCACCGGCCGGGTCCTCGCGGGACCCCAGGACGACCCGGTCGAACTCGGCCCGGGCGACTACATGTCGTACCCCGGCGACGTCCCGCACACCTGCCGCGCCCTGGAGCCGGGTACGACGTGCGTCCTGGTCATGCAGTACGCGTGAGCAAAAAGGCAGGAGCCCCGTCTCCGCCTCGTGCCGGGGCACTTGGCGGAGCGGGGCTCCTTGGGTACTGCATCCGTTCCGGAGTCACGACGTCCCAAGGGCAAACCTGGGGACGCCCCACTTACATGGGGGTGACGTTCTCCGCCTGCGGGCCCTTCGGACCCTGCGTGACGTCGAAGCTCACGGCCTGGTTCTCCTCGAGGGAGCGGAAGCCGTTTGCGTTGATCGCGGAGTAGTGGACGAAGACGTCCGGGCCGCCGCCTTCCTGGGCAATGAAGCCAAAGCCCTTTTCAGCGTTGAACCACTTCACGGTTCCGGTAGCCATAAGCCCTCCTTGGGCCAAAGGGTCGCCCTGCTCCAGAACCTGCAAATGCACTTGCGAACAACTGCAAAAGTCTGAATACGACGAGAGCCCGCGGTCACATGCTCCGCAGGCTCTGTACTGCAAGGGAAACCAAACTGCAACTTGCGGGCGAGCCTAGCACGCAGGCACCGGAATGCAATAGAGGGAAAGATCACGTCACCCGGAGGTTTGACACGGGGCGTCAAAGGGTTGACAGGGCCGACTCGGGGACCCTGAATCCTGCACCGTACCGCATGGGGTCTAGCCTCGCGATGTGGACAATTCTCCCGAGACCCCGCAGCGCAACCGGCCACGAGTCGGCCACATCCAGTTCCTCAACTGCATGCCCCTGTACTGGGGACTTGCCAGGACGGGAACGCTCCTCGACCTCGAGCTCACGAAGGACACCCCGGAGAAGCTCAGCGAGAGCCTCGTCCAGGGCGACCTCGACATCGCGCCCATCACCCTCGTCGAGTTCCTGAAGGCCGCCGACCAGCTCGTCGCCTTCCCCGACCTCGCGGTCGGCTGCGACGGCCCGGTGATGTCCTGCGTGATCGTCTCGCAGGTACCTCTCGACCAGCTCGACGGGCGGCGGGTCGCGCTCGGCTCCACCTCGCGCACGTCCGTGCGCCTCGCGCAGCTGCTGCTCGCCGACCGTTTCGGCGTGCAGCCCGACTACTACACGTGCCCGCCGGACCTGGGCCTGATGATGCAGGACGCGGACGCGGCCGTGCTCATCGGGGACGCGGCCCTGCGCGCCAACCTCCACGACGCGCCGCGCCTCGGGCTCCAGGTCCACGACCTGGGCGCCCTGTGGAAGGAGTGGACGGGACTGCCGTTCGTCTTCGCGGTGTGGGCCGCCCGCAAGGACTATGCGGAGCGCGAGCCGCTCATCACGCGCAAGGTGCACGAGGCGTTCCTCGCCTCCCGGGACGTGTCCCTGGAAGAGGTCACCAAGGTCGCCGAGCAGGCCTCCCGCTGGGAGGTCTTCGACGAGCAGGTCCTCGAGCGCTATTTCACGACGCTCGACTTCCGCTTCGGCGCGCGGCAGTTGGAGGGCGTCACGGAGTTCGCCCGCCGGGTGGGCCCGACGACCGGCTTCGCGGCCGATGTCCGGGTCGATCTGCTGCAGCCGTGACGCGGTAGCTCCGCCGTCCCCGGAAGGCGTACGGGAATTCCCCCGCGGGAATTCGCGTACGCCTTCTGCGTGCCGCCCCTCTCGCGGGCGGGGCAATTCCGGCTATCCGGAAACAACGGGCTGTTCGGTGACGATCGACGGTGAACGTCAGGAATTTCACCGGTGAACGTTTTGAATACACGGGGCGCGCGGATATCGGAGTGATGCGTTCCGCGAGGCGGCGACTACGGGAAGGCGTGACAGGGGAGGACTACCCTGGCCCGACCGGAGCGTGGGCACAGGGGGAGGCCAGGCCATGCAGTCGCTGGAAGCCGGCGAACCGACCACGATCGGGCCCTACCGGCTGCTCGGAAGGCTCGGTTCCGGCGGAATGGGCCGCGTCTATCTGGGGCGCAGCGCCGGAGGCCGCACCGTCGCAGTGAAGGTCGTCCATCCGCACTTCGCGCTCGACGAGGAGTTCCGGGCGCGCTTCCGGCGCGAGGTGGACGCCGCGCGGCGGGTCGGGGGCGCCTGGACCGCGCCGGTCCTCGACGCCGACCCGGAGGCGTCCGTGCCGTGGGTGGCGACCGGTTACGTGGCCGGCCCCTCCCTCGCGCAGGCCGTGAAGGAGCGCGCCCTGCCCGACCACTCCGTACGGGTCCTGGGTGCGGGCCTCGCCGAGGCGCTGGCGGCGGTGCACGGCCTCGGGCTCGTCCACCGCGACGTGAAGCCGTCGAACGTGCTGCTCACCGTGGACGGCCCGCGCCTGATCGACTTCGGTATCGCCCGCGCCACCGACGGCACCGCCTCCCTCACCTCCACCGGCGTCTCGATCGGGTCGCCCGGATACATGGCGCCCGAGCAGATCCTCGGCAAGGGCGTCACGGGCGCCGCCGATGTCTTCTCCCTCGGCGCGGTCCTCGTCTACGCGGTGACCGGCACCTCCCCGTTCCCCGGCGACTCGTCAGCCGCGCTCCTCTACAAGGTGGTGCACGAGGAGCCCGAACTCGGCCTGGCGCGCGGGGGACTGCGCGACGTCGCCGCCGCGTGCCTGGCGAAGGACCCGGCCGCGCGGCCCACGCCCGAAGAAGTGGCGCGCGCTCTCGCCCCGCAGGGGGCGGCCCGGCTCGTGGCGGCGGGGTGGCTGCCGGGCGCGCTGGTGGAGCAGGTGGGGCGTAGCGCGGTGGCGCTTCTGGACCTGGAGGGCGCGGCGCCGGCGGGTGCCGCGGAGCGTTCGGGGCCGGTCGGATTCAGCGAGCCGTCGGTCGACCGGCCGTCGGACGTGGCGGGGGCGCCCGCCGGGGTGTTCGGACCGCCCGATCCCGCGTACGGACCGGTCGTCCCGCCCGTGCACGCGCCCGCCGACTCTGCCCCCGCCGACGCCGTCCCCGCGCCGCGCACCGAGGTGCCGGGTGCCGGAAAGCTCTCCGTCAGTGTGGCCGCGACGTCCGTGCCGGGCGCCGGCGGTCGCGGGCGGAGGATCAGCTGCACGGTCGCGCTCGGTGTCGCGGGCGCGCTCGCCGCCGTCACCCTCGGCTCGGTGTTCCTCTTCGACCTGCTGCCCGGCTCCTCGAAGGGCGGGAGCGACACCGCGGGCGGCCGTCCACCCGCGGCGACGGCCTCCGCCTCGGCCCCGAAGGGCACCGTCCCCGCCTCCTTCGTGGGCACTTGGGAAGGACCCGGCACCGGCCTCGGCGGCACGCTGCCGATGGGCACGTTCCGCGTCACCGTCGAACAGGGCCGGATCGGCGAGGAGTTCGGCACGTTCCACCAGACCGACCCGATCGGCGCAGTCTGCGAGGACGTCCTCGTCCTCGAGCGGGTCGAGAAGGACCGGATCGTCGCCACGGGCATCGCCAAGAAGTCGAACGGCGGGCAGTGCACCACCGGCCGCCACGAAGTCCGCCTGATCAAGTCGAAGTCGGGCGACCGTCTCACCTACGAGACGGACAACCCGCGCGCGGGCGACCCCGTCGCTACGATGCGGCGCGCCGGCTGACGCGGATGTACCCCACGACCAGGGCCGCCGTCGCGGCGACCGTCGCGGCCAGGCCCGTACCGCAGACCCAGGGGTGGTGGTCGAAAACCCAGCTCGGGCTAGACGAGCCGCGGCCCGACGGCGGCCAGGTGTCGACGACGAGGCTCAGCAGGAGCACCAGCGCGATCCCCTCAAGGACGGCCGCGGCGAGGTGCAGTGGCGAACGCCCCTTGCCCGCCCCGCCGTTGACGCGGAACCCGGAGAACGCGAACGCCCACACCAGGGCCGGGAACACGGCCCCCAGCACGACCGCGAACGCGTGCACACCGCCGGGCCACGCGTCGTCCGCCCAACGCCACACGGTCTCGCCCCACAGGAAGGCGCCGACCGCCATGAGGACGATGCCGCCGCCGATCACGAGAAAGATCAGACAGCCGAACAGGGCGTTGCCACCACGGGCCTTGCGCGGCTTGGGAGGCTTGGGCGGCTTGGAGGGGCGTGGCATCCGGGGAGTGTGTCACGGTGCGGGGGACACATCGAGGGGGAGCGGGGACATGGGATTCGGCAGAAACAGGGGTGCGGCCGGGCCGCTGGTCGAGCCGGTGGCGTGGGAGGACGTCAGCTGGTTCGTGGTGACCGACGTCGAGAGGGCCGCCTCGTTCCCGCGCAAGCCGGTGAAGGGCCGCCTCGCCGTACGCGTCCCCACGGCCGTCGCGGGCGTGCGCTACTTCGCCCCGGCGGCGTACGTCGTGGGGGACGGCGATGACGGCGGACCCCACGAGCTGTACGAGGCCGGGGGCGCGCAGCGGCTCGTCTGCACGGTGACGGCGGCGGGCGACGCGCATCTGGTCACCGACGCGGCGGGCGCCGAACTCGGCCACGTCCACCGCACCCCCGCCGTGAAGCGCACCGTCCAGCACGGGCTTTGGCTGCGGCAGCCGGACCGGCCCGACGCCGTCGCCCGCTACCACTGGGCCAAGGGCAGCGCGAAGGACATCGCGACGCGCGGCAAGGACGGCGCGGTGCGCGGCGCGGGCGCGCTCGTCGGCAGCGTCGTCGACTCCGTGCTCAGCCTGGGCGCCGAGGGCGGCGACCAGTCCGGTACGCGCACGGCGAAGCCGGTGACGTGGCGGGCCGGCGAGGAGACCGTACTGACGCAGGGGTACGTCGACGGCGTCAAGTCGTATGTGCCGCAGGCCGGTTGGCTCGACCGGCGGCTCGCGTTCGCGCTGGCGGTGCTCGGCCGGTAGACGACGCCGACAGGTGCGGGGAAGGGGCGGGGATGGTGGATCTGTTGCTGGTCGTGGCCGGGGCGTTCTGGGGTGCCGTGGCCGGGCTGTTCGTGCCGCGGGCCGCGTACCGGCTGTCCGTGGAGCCGGACGAAACCTGGCGGGCGAGTTGCCCGGACGGGCATCCGCTGCCGGGCGGTGTGCGCGGATGGCTGGGGCGCGGGCGGTGCGGGGAGTGCGGCAGGGCGCTCGGCCCGGGCACCCTGATGCCCGTCCTGCTCACCGCCGCCGTCTGCGCCGTCCTCGCCGCCGCCACCGGCGTCCGCCCCGAACTGGGCGCCTGGCTCCTCCTCGTCCCGCCCGCGGTGCTCCTCGCGGTGGTCGACGCCCGCGTGAAGCGCCTGCCCGACGTCCTCACTCTGCCTCTCGCCGCGGCCGCCCCCGTCCTGCTCGGCCTGGCCGCGCTGCTGCCCGAACCGGGCGGCGACTGGCCGACGGCGCTGCTCGGCGCGGTCGCGCTCGGCGGCGGCTACCTCGTGCTCTTCCTCATCCACCCCCAGGGGATGGGGTTCGGCGACGTGAAACTGGCGGTCGGCCTGGGGGCGGTGCTCGGCTGGTACGGGTGGGGGCTCCTGTTCATCGGCACGTTCGCCGGGTTCCTGTTCGCCGCGCTGTACGGCGCGGGTCTCGTGATCGCCCGGCGGGCCGGCCGCAGGACGGCGATCCCGTTCGGGCCGTTCCTGCTCGCGGGCGCGCTGGCCGGCGTCCTGATGGGCGCCTACGCCGCCTGACGTCGGTGGCGGGAGGCCCCTGGCGTACGCTGAGATCGTCCGTCCACAACCCTTACGAACGAAACGAAAGGGACGCCCGGTGACCGAGAAGGCCGACCTTCAGACCGTCCTCGACCGTGCCGCCGCGGGTGGACGCATCACCCCCGAAGAGGCGCTCGACCTCTACCGCGACGCTCCCCTGCACGCGCTCGGCGCGGCCGCCGACGCCATCAGGCGCTGCCGCTACGCCGGCACCGAGCACATCGCGACGTACATCATCGAGCGGAACATCAACTACACGAACGTCTGCGTGACGGCGTGCAAGTTCTGCGCCTTCTACGCCGCGCCCAAGGACACCGCAAAGGGCTGGACGCGCGACCTCGAAGACATCCTGCGCCGCTGCGCCGAGACCGTCGAACTCGGCGGCACCCAGATCATGTTCCAGGGCGGCCACCACCCGGACTACGGCGTCGAGTACTACGAGAAGCACTTCTCCGCCATCAAGCAGGCGTACCCGCAGCTGGTCATCCACTCCCTCGGCGCGTCCGAGGTCGAGCACATGGCCCGCATCTCCAAGGTCTCCGTCGAGGAGGCCATCGAGCGGATCCACGCGGCCGGCCTCGACTCCTTCGCGGGCGCCGGCGCCGAGCTCCTCCCGGCCCGCCCCCGCAAGGCGATCGCCCCGCTGAAGGAGTCCGGCGAGCGCTGGCTGGAGATCATGGAGGCGGCCCACCGCCTCGGCGTCGAGTCGACGTCCACGATGCTGATGGGCACCGGCGAGACCAACGCCGAGCGCATCGAGCACCTGAGCATGATCCGCGACGTACAGGACCGCACGGGCGGCTTCCGCGCGTTCATCCCGTACACGTACCAGCCGGAGAACAACCACCTGAAGGGCCGTACGCAGGCCACGCTCTTCGAGTATCTGCGCATGATCGCCATCGCGCGGATCTTCCTCGACAACGTGGCCCACATCCAGGGCTCCTGGCTGACCACCGGCAAGGAGGTCGGCCAGCTCTCGCTGCACTACGGCGCCGACGACCTCGGTTCGATCATGCTGGAGGAGAACGTCGTCTCCTCGGCCGGTGCCAAGCACCGCTCGAACCGCCTGGAGATCATCGACCTCATCCGCAAGGCGGGCCGCGTCCCCGCGCAGCGCGCCACGACGTACGAGCACCTCGTCGTGCACGACGACCCGGCGAACGACCCGGTCGACGACCGCGTCCAGTCGCACATCTCGTCCACCGCGATCGAGGGCGGCACGGCGCACCCCGAGCTGAAGCTCGTCTCCACCAACTGAGGTCCTTTTGCTGACGATTCACGTGGCCGAGGCCTCGCCCGAGGCCGCGGTCCTGGTCGACGGCGCGTCCGTCGCCGCCCTCGGCCCGTACGAGGACCTCGCCGCCGTCCGCCCGCAGGCGCGGGTGCGGCGGTGGCCCGGCATCCTCACGCCCGGCCTGCTCAACCCCTACGGGCCCGAGATCCTCGAAGGCACGTACCACCCGGACCCGCGCGAGGCCGACGAGTTCGGCACGCGGCCGGTCGTCGGGGAGCGCGCGCGGGAGATCTTCCGTGCCGATCCGTCCCGGGTCGGGGCCAGTGCGCGGCGCGGCATCCAGCAGTTGTTCGCCCACGGCACGGTCGCCGTGGGCGGGGAGCTGCGCTCGCGCGCGGTGGTGGACGCGGTGCGCAGGGCCGGGCTCGCGCTCGGGCAGCGCCCGCCGAACCAGCCGGGGCCGGTGTCCTTCTCGCCGGCGCCGCTCGTCCTGCTGCCGCCGCTGACCGTGGGCGGACCGGCCAGGTTCGCCGTGTTCGACGTGCCGGACCGCGCCTCGCTCGTCCGGCTCGGCCCGGCCACCTGTGTGGCCACGGTCGTCGAAGGGCGCCTGGTGTACCGGCGCCGCTGACGCCTGCCCGGGGGCGTACTGCCACAATGGACGCGTGACCCGCGCATCCCTGGACAAGCAGCCGCACGAAGTCGCTTCGATGTTCGACGACGTGGCGGACCGGTACGACCTCACCAACGACGTGCTCTCGCTCGGCCAGGCCCGGCTGTGGCGCAAGGAGGTCGCGAAGGCCGTCGACGCGCGGCCCGCGCAGAAGGTCCTCGACCTCGCGGCCGGTACGGCGACGTCCTCGCAGCCGTTCGCGCAGGCCGGCGCGTACGTCGTGCCCTGCGACTTCTCGATCGGGATGCTGCAGGTCGGCAAGAAGCGGCACCCGTGGATGCCGTTCACCGCGGGCGACGCGACGAAGCTGCCGTTCAAGGACGACACGTTCGACGCCGTGACCATCTCCTTCGGCCTCAGGAACGTGCAGGACACGGACACGGCGCTGCGCGAGCTGTACCGGGTGACGAAGCCCGGCGGGCGCGTCGTGATCTGCGAGTTCTCGCAGCCGACGTGGGCGCCGTTCCGCACCGTGTACACCGAGTACCTGATGCGCGCCCTGCCTCCGGTGGCCCGCGCCGTGTCCTCGAACCCGGACGCGTACGTCTACCTCGCCGAGTCGATCCGCAGCTGGCCCGACCAGCCGGCGCTCGCGGCCCGCCTCCAGAAGGCCGGCTGGTCGGACGTGGCGTGGCGCAACCTGACCGGTGGCGTCGTGGCGCTGCACCGGGGCGTCAAATAGCCGGTCCTTCGAGCGGCGGGCCGTCAAGTCCCTTTCGCTGCCTGCCCGTTGTGCCGATTACCCGTCACGGGGAACCGGTCACCGGGAAAGATGTGTCCGTTGAGTACGTGGTGACTGCCGGTCACCCTTGGTGACGGTACGACTTTCCCGGATGACGGAGCACTTCCCATGGCGTCGTTCTGCCCGCACTGCGGAGCCCAGGCTCCCGACGAGGCCCGCTTCTGCATGACGTGCGGGCGGGAACGAACGCCGGAGCGCGAGCCCGATGTTCAGGGCCCGTCGGCACCTCCCGCCGCACCCTTTGGTCAGCCCGGTCAGCCGCCTGTTCCGCCGCTCGCGCCGCCCGCCGCCCCGCCGCCGCCCGCGTTCGCCCCCGGCGGGCCCTCGCCCGTCGGCGCCTACTTCGGGCGGGCCTTCCGCGGCGACTGGGCCGGCTCGGCGCAGGCCGCGCTGTGGCCCGTCGGACTCCTGGTGATCGCCGCTGTCGCCCTCGCCATCCCCTCGTACGGGCAGGGCAGTGACGTCGTCGTCGGGTTCGGCGACCGCATGCGGATCTCGCTCGCGTTGCTGCTCCAGTCGCTCGGCGGCGGCTTCGAGGTGTCGGCCTCCTCAGGCTCCTCGCCCTTCGGCGGCGGGGACTCGCCGTTCGGCTCCGGGGGCGGTGACATGGGGGCGGAGCTCAGCGGCGGCGCCGCGCTCTCCCTCGTCCCTCTCACCGTCACCGCCCTGTGGATCCTGGCGCTCTGGATCGGCGTACGCGTCCTGCGCTCGCGCCTTCGGGCCCGAGCGGCCGTCCCCGACGCTCACCCCACGCCCGTCCCCGGCACGCCCGGGCTCGAAGCCGCCCTGCGCGTCGCCCTGTTGGTGACCGTCGGCGTCCTCGTACTCGGCCTGTTCGCGCAGCCCTCGATCCAGGGCGTGCGGATCTCGTCGTCGCCGGTGCTCGCCGCGCTCGGGGCGCTCCTCATCTCGCTCACCGTCGCCGCCGGAATGCTGCACCGGGACGACCTGGCCCAATGGCTCGCCGCCCGGCCGGGGGCGCTGGCGCTGGTGCGGGCCACCGGAACGGCGCTGCGCGCGCTCGCCGTCGTCCTCGTGATCTGCTCGCTCGCCGCCTTCATCGGCATCGCCCAGATCGACGACCTGGGTGACGTCTCCGACGTGTCCGACCTGGGCCAGGCCGACCTGTCGCCGCTGCTCCTCGCCCTGCTCGTGCTGCCGAACCTCGGCGCCATGGCGCTCGGCCTCGGCTGGGGCGCGCCCATCTCCTTCGAGGCGGGCGGCAGTTCGTCGTACGGGGGCGGCTACCAGCACCAGTCGTTCGGCCTCTCCGAGCTCGGCGACGTCACCAACTCCTGGACGGTCGTGGGGGCGCTGGCCCTCGGCACCGTCTGCGCGCTGACCGTGGGCGTGATGGCCGCGCGCAGGTCGGCCGACCGTCGTGAACAGCTCCTTTCCGCCGGGATCTTCCTCTGTCTCTTCCTGCTGCTCGGCGCGCTCGGCGGCCTCGGGGTGCAGGCCACCGGGGCCGCGTCCGACCTCGGCGGCAGCGGCACGGGCAGCGCAGGCGTGGGCCTCGGCATGGCGGAGGCGCTCCTGTTCGGGCTGCTGTGGGTGTTCGCGGCGGCGTTCCTCGCGCCGTATCTGATGCAGATGGCGGGGGCGCGGACGGGGATCGTGCCGGAACCGCAGGTGCCGCCGGGGGCGTTCGGGTCCGCGCCGGGTGTCCCGGCGCCGGTGCCTGCCATGCCGGAAGCGCCCGCCGAGCCGCCCGCCCCCAACGAGCCGCCCGCCCCCACCGACCCGCCGAGCCCCGCCGTCGCGGCCGCCCTGCCGACGGCCACCGCCCCTCCCACGCCCACACCCACGCCTCCTCCCGGGCCCACTCCCGGCCCCGCCGCCCCCGCCCCCGTCCACGACCCGCACACCTTCCAGCTCGGTGTGCGGCCGGCCGCCGCGCCCGCCAAGTCCCCGCGCCGCGCCGGGATCTGGGTCGCCACCATCGCGGGCGCGTTCGTCATCGGGGGCGGTGTGGCGGCCGGCGTGCTGCTGCTCCAGGACCACGGCGGCAAGGACGACGAGGCGGGCCGCGACGACAGGCCCGCCGTCAGCACCGAGCAGCCCGCCACGTCGCAGCAGCCGACCCCGGCGCCGAGCCCCACCCCGAGCGCGACGCCGGACCGGGCCACGGACCCCGCGCCGGACGCGAGCCCGGACGCCGGCGTTCCGTCCGGCTACCGCAAGGTCGCCGACCCCATGGGCTTCTCCTTCGTGATCCCCGACGTGTGGTCGCGCGAGGGCGTCGAGAACGGCAGCCAGATCACCTACGCGGGCAGCACCGGCGCCGAGCACTACCTCATCGGCGTCATCCCGAACGCGGGTTACACCTCGTACGACAACATCCTCAACATGGAGAAGCACGCCAAGGAGGACAAGAAGAAGCAGGACTACCAGCGGATCGACCTGCGCCGGAACACCTTCCAGGGGCGGCAGGGCGCGATCTGGGAGTACACGTACCGCGACGAGGGCGGCCGGACGATGCACGGCATCGACCAGTCGTACATCGCCGAGGACGGCACCGAGTACACGATCTTCCTCGTGGGGCAGCAGGACGTGTGGGCCGACCTGAAGAAGACGTACCGGACCGGTCTGGAGTCCTGGCGCCTGACGAACTGACGCGGCCGGGCGCTGCGTGCCGGGCGCTACATGCCGACCACCGAGTACGTCTCGCCCGGTTCGTCCAGTTCACGCTGCAGCCCGCCGCCGCGCGGTCCTGGCATACGGGGCTCGTTCACCCCGGAGCCGCCGTGGCCCTCGCCGTCCGCCAGGTCGAACCAGACGGTGACGACGGCGCCGCGGGGCACCTCGGTGTCGGGCAGCGGGTACTGGCGTACGACGTAGTCGACCACGGTGAGATGGAAGTCGGGGCGGTCGGGCGCGGCCAGCTGCACGCCGCGCGCCGCCGCGGCCTCGCGCGCGTCGACGGCCATGAGGCCGACGAACTTCGGTACGCGCACTTCGGGCGTCTTGGGTGTAATGCGCACAGACTTCACCCCCAGCGGTACCGGAAGGGTAGCTCCGCCGGACCCCCGACCGGAAGCGACAGGGCTTACAAGGCGAGCCTGAAGCAGAGGCCTGTGCGCGCGTCACCCGGGACGGTGAACGATTCGGCGGGTTCCATGCCGAGGCGCCGCGTCACCGCCACCGAGCGCCCGTTGCGCGAGTCGACCATCGCCACCACGCTCCGTACACCCGCGGCCCGTACGCGTTCCAGCGTCGCCTGCGCGGCGGCCGTCGCGTAGCCGCGGCCCCAGTGCGCGCGCCCGAGCCGCCAGCCGATCTCGATCTCGCCCGCCGGACCCCAGGCGTGCGGCCAGGGCTGCGCGCCCGTGAAGCCGATGACGTCGCCGTCCGGGTCGGTCATCGTCCACAGGCAGAAGCCGCGCTCCGCGTCGTGCCGGCGCTGCCGGGCGGTCAGCTCCTCGTACACGGACAGCTCGGCAGCGGCCCCGCCGTGGAACTCCATGACCTCCGGGTCGTCGAAGACGCGGTGCCAGGCGAAGGCGTCCTCGTCGGTGGGGACCCGCAGCTGTACATCAGGCAGAGCTCGGTTCACAGGGCGGCCCTTCGGCTGGGTGATCAGTACCGCTGCATAGACTGCCCATATCCGGTGCCGCGCGGCACGCAGATTTCGAGTCTTCGGGAGAACCCGCCGTGACCGAGCCCCTCTCCGAGCACAGCGCAGATGTGATCGTCGTCGGGGCCGGGCCAGCCGGTTCGACGACCGCGTACTACCTGGCCAAGGCAGGACTCGACGTCCTCCTTCTCGAGAAGACCGCGTTCCCCAGGGAAAAGGTGTGCGGCGACGGCCTCACCCCGCGGGCCACCAAGCAGCTCGTGTCGATGGGCATCGACATCTCCGAAGAGGCGGGCTGGCTGCGGAACAAGGGCCTGCGGATCATCGGCGGCGGCGTCCGGCTCCAGCTGGACTGGCCGGATCTCGCCTCCTACCCGGACTACGGACTCGTCCGCAAGCGCGACGACTTCGACGAGCAGCTCGCCCGGCAGGCGCAGAAGGCGGGCGCGCGCCTGTACGAGCGCTGCAACGTCGGCGCCCCGATCATCGACGACCGCACGGGCCGCATCACCGGCGTCAACGCCAAGCTCGGCGAGGAGAAGCGCGAAGTCACCTTCCACGCGCCCCTCGTCGTCGCGGCGGACGGCAACTCGACCCGGCTGTCCCTCGCGATGGGCCTGCACCGGCGCGAGGACCGCCCGATGGGCGTCGCGGTCCGCACGTACTTCACCTCGCCCCGCCACGACGACGACTACCTGGAGTCCTGGCTGGAGCTGTGGGACCGCCGTGGCGCCCAGGACCGGCTGCTGCCCGGCTACGGCTGGATCTTCGGCATGGGCGACGGCACGTCGAACGTCGGCCTCGGCATCCTCGACTCCTCCGCCGCCTTCAAGGAGCTCGACTGGCGCGAGGTCCTGAAGGCCTGGTGCGCCTCGATGCCGGAGGACTGGGGCTACACCCCGGACAACATGACGATGCCGATCCGCGGCGCCGCCCTGCCCATGGCCTTCAACCGCCAGCCGCACTACACCAAGGGCCTGCTCCTGGTCGGCGACGCGGGCGGCATGGTGAACCCGTTCAACGGCGAGGGCATCGCGTACGCCATGGAGTCCGGCCAGATCGCGGCCGACGTCATCGTGCAGGCGCACGCCCGCGCGACCGACGCCCAGCGCGAACTCGCCCTCCACCGCTACCCGAAGGTCCTCAAGGACACCTACGGCGGCTACTACACGCTCGGCCGCGCCTTCGTGAAGCTCATCGGCAACCCGAAGGTCATGAAGATCGCGACGCAGCGCGGTCTGTCGCACCCGGTGCTCATGAAGTTCACGCTGAAGATGCTCGCCAACCTGACCGACCCGACGGGCGGCGACGCGATGGACCGCATCATCAACGGCCTGAGCAAGGTGGCGCCGAAGGCGTGAGCGGCCCGGACGCGCGCCGTCGGTGGGCTCTGCCGGCCGTCGCGTTCCGCGGCAGGCAGCCGGCGCTCACGGCGCTCCTGCGGCGCTCGGCCCGCGCCGCGTAGGCACGGCTTTTCCGGCGCTCCCAAAATCGCGCGCGCCGAACTGGCCGTGCGGGGCGGCACGGAGCACCCTGGCTGCATGATTTTCATCGCCGTGAAGTTCACCGCCCGGCCCGAGTACGCCGACTCCTGGCTGGAGCACACCGCCGATTTCACCCGTGCCACGCGCGCCGAGGAGGGCAACCTCTTCTTCGACTGGTCCCGCAGCGTCGAGGACCCGAACCAGTACGTCCTTCTGGAGGGCTTCCGGGACGGGGACGCGGGGGCCGCGCACGTGGGCTCCGACCACTTCAAGGCCGGGCTGGAGACGATGTCCGGTCTGATCGCCTCCGTACCGGAGATCATCAACACGGAGATCCCGGGCGGCAGTTGGGGCCCTATGGGTGAATTGTCACCGAAGGGCTGATTCGCGAGCTCCACGTGATTTGCTGGTTATACGGCAAAGGGCCATCACTCCCGAGAGGGGGTGATGGCCCTTTGCCATGAAATCTCAGAGAACGCGGACCGCACCGCTCGCCGGGTAGCCGGACAGGTCCTGGATGACGACGCCCTTGGAGGGGTTCGCGGCGTCCAGGTACTGGCCGTTACCGATGTACACACCCACGTGGTACGCCGAGCCCGCGGCGCCCCAGTAGAGGAGGTCGCCGACCTGCAGGCTGTCGAGGGAGACCGGGGTGCCGGCCGTCGACTGGTCCTGCGACACGCGCGGCAGGCTGATGCCGGCCTGCGCGAACGCGGCCTGGGTCAGGCCGGAGCAGTCCCAGGAGTTGGGGCCGGTGCCGCCCATGACGTACGCGTCGCCGACCTGTGCCTTCAGGAAGGCGATGACGGACGCGACGCTGCCGCTGGCGGGGGCCACGACGTCGGACTTCGCGGAGGAGGCGGTGGAGAGGGTCGTGCGCTCGGCGGAGCGCGACGCACGCGCTTCCTCGGCCTTGCGCTTCGCCTCGGCCTCGGCCTTCTTCTTGGCCTCCGCCTTCTTCTCGGCGAGTGCCTGGTCCGACTTGGCCTGCTTCGCGGCCTTTGCGACGGCCTGGTCCTGCTCGGCCTGCAGCGCATAGGAGTTCGCGGCCTGCTGGGTGGCGTCCGCGGACTGGGCGACCTGAGCGGAGAGGTCCGCCGTGATGGTCGGCATCTCGATGGTCTCGGTCACCGGCTCGGCGGCGAACGCCGGGCCGGACGCACCGGCCACTGCCAGGGTGCTGAGTACGCCACCGGCAACTCCGGCGCGCAGGGCGATTTTCGACGCGCTGCGACGGGGCTTCCGGTGGCTGGGTATGTGAGCGGTGTGGGACATGAGTACAACCGCTATCAGGGCCTCCATGGTTCCTTCAAGAAACGTGTGGTGCGCCACAGTTGTCGTGAGGACGTTTGAATCCCGGGCGCGGCGGCCTTTATTGACGCCGTAACGGGCAATACGGACAGGGCCGATCAAGCCTGTGATCATGGGCTTTCCGTAATACGCCCGAATTGCCCTCGGCCTACCACTCGTTGATACCGATGGCCAAGCCCGGTTTCCGATCGATAACGGTCGGCGTGACGCAGGTCACAAAGGGGCCGCCTTCGCGGTCGGATGCTCCTCATGAGCGCGTGCCCGCGTCCACTTACGTCCACACCTCTCCCCCTGATGTGTGAATGGCGGCCACTATCAGCCAGTTCTGTCCAGCGCCAATTTGCCTGGGCATGCACCCTCTTGATAGTGAGCCAGCGCTGTCACCTGGGGTAACGCGACAAGATGTCACGTCTGGTGATCACTCAGGCGCTTCGCGTGTGAAGATCACCGCTCATCCGACTTCATGATCCTTCGTCAGGTGGTGGAGATCACAAAGCTGTTGGCGCACCCCGTGTCGCAGATCACAGACCGGCAGGCATAGGATGCGGGGCAGTTGGGCTTGTGACCTGCTTCACATGTGGGCGATCTTCGTGCAACCGGGGGTGGCTTCGCAGGGAGCGGGAGGTGGGCCCTATGTATCCGCCAGCAGTCAGCGCCGACTGAGAGGAGCGAGGAGCGGTGAACGCGTATGCGCCCATCCTCGTACTGGGAGCCCTCGGGGCAGGCTTTGCGATCTTCTCCGTGGTCATGGCCACGCTTATCGGTCCAAAGCGGTACAACCGGGCCAAGCTCGAGGCCTACGAGTGCGGTATCGAGCCGACCCCCACGCCGGCCGGCGGCGGGCGCTTCCCCATCAAGTACTACCTGACGGCGATGCTCTTCATCGTCTTCGACATCGAGATCGTCTTCCTCTACCCCTGGGCCGTCACCTTCGACGCCCTGGGTGTTTTCGGGCTCGTGGAGATGCTGCTCTTCGTGCTCACCGTCTTCGTCGCGTACGCGTACGTATGGCGGCGCGGCGGCCTGGAATGGGACTGAGGGGCCTTAAGCCATGGGACTCGAAGAAAAGCTGCCGAGCGGCTTTCTGCTGACCACCGTCGAGCAGGCCGCGGGCTGGGTGCGCAAGTCATCCGTCTTCCCGGCCACGTTCGGCCTGGCGTGCTGCGCCATCGAGATGATGACGACGGGCGCCGGCCGCTATGACCTGGCGCGCTTCGGCATGGAGGTCTTCCGCGGCTCGCCGCGGCAGGCGGACCTGATGATCGTGGCCGGGCGCGTGAGCCAGAAGATGGCGCCCGTCCTGCGACAGGTCTATGACCAGATGCCGAACCCCAAGTGGGTCATCTCCATGGGCGTGTGCGCCTCGTCGGGCGGGATGTTCAACAACTACGCGATCGTGCAGGGCGTCGACCACGTAGTCCCTGTGGACATCTACCTGCCCGGCTGTCCGCCGCGGCCGGAGATGCTGATGGACGCGATTCTCAAGCTCCATCAGAAGATCCAGTCCTCCAAGCTCGGCGTGAACGCCGAGGAGGCGGCCCGCGAGGCGGAGGAAGCGGCGCTCAAGGCGCTCCCGACGATCGAGATGAAGGGGCTGCTGCGGTGAGCGACGCGGACAGCAACGGGGTCAACCCCGAGAAGGACCTCAGCGCGGCCAACCTCCCGGGGCAGCGCGGCGACCATGGCGAGGAGATCCGCGTCCAGCGCGGCATGTTCGGCGCCAACAACGGCGGCGACACCTCGGGTTACGGCGGCCTCGTCCGCTCCGTACGGCTGCCGGGCGCCGCCTCGCGGCCGTACGGCGGCTGGTTCGACGAGGTGGCCGACGAGCTGGAGGGGGCCCTGGAAGAACAGGGCCTCGTACCCGAGAACGCCATCGACAAGACCGTCGTCGACCGCGACGAGCTCACGTTCCACATCGAACGCGAGTACCTGGTGCGCGTCGCCCGGACGCTGCGCGACGACCCGGCCCTGCGCTTCGAGCTCTGCACGGGCGTGAGCGGGGTGCACTACCCGGACGACAAGGGCCGCGAGCTGCACGCCGTCTACCACCTGCGCTCGATCACCCACAACCGGCTGATCCGTCTCGAAGTCAGCGCCCCCGACGCGGATCCGCACGTCCCCTCGCTGGTCGCCGTCTATCCGACGAACGACTGGCACGAGCGCGAGACGTACGACTTCTTCGGTCTGGTCTTCGACGGCCACCCGGCGCTGACGCGGATCATGATGCCGGACGACTGGCAGGGCTTCCCGCAGCGCAAGGACTACCCCCTCGGCGGCATCCCCGTCGAGTACAAGGGCGCCCAGATCCCGGCTCCGGACCAGCGGAGGTCGTACTCCTGATGTCTACTTCTTCTGCGGCATCGGCCGCTTCGGCGCGCGAGACGACCGAGGGGACCGTATATACGGTCACCGGTGGCGACTGGGACGAGGTCGTCCAGTCCGCGGCCAGGGCCGACGACGAGCGCATCATCGTCAACATGGGCCCGCAGCACCCGTCCACGCACGGCGTGCTCCGGCTGATCCTGGAGATCGACGGCGAGACGGTCACCGAGGCCCGTTGCGGCATCGGCTATCTGCACACGGGCATCGAGAAGAACCTCGAGTACCGCACGTGGACGCAGGGCACCACGTTCGTGACGCGCATGGACTATCTGACGCCGTTCTTCAACGAGACGGCGTACTGCCTCGCGGTCGAGAAGCTCCTCGGCATCGAGAGCGAGATCCCCGACCGGGCGTCGATCATCCGGGTGCTCCTGATGGAGCTGAACCGGATCTCCTCGCACCTGGTCGCCATCGCCACCGGCGGCATGGAGCTCGGCGCCACGACGATCATGATCTACGGCTTCCGTGATCGTGAACTCATTCTCGATATCTACGAGCTCATCACCGGCCTGCGCATGAACCACGCGTACATCCGGCCCGGCGGACTCGCCCAGGACCTGCCGCCCGGCGCGGTGGACCAGATCCGCGAGTTCGTGAAGAAGATGTCGAAGAACCTTCCCGAGTACGACAAGCTCGCCACCGGGAACCCCATCTTCAAGGCCCGTATGCAGGACGTCGGCTATCTCGACCTCACCGGCTGCATGGCGCTCGGTGCCACCGGACCGATCCTGCGCTCGGCGGGCCTCCCGCACGACCTGCGCAAGTCGCAGCCGTACTGCGGTTACGAGAACTACGACTTCGAGGTCCCGACCGCCGACACCTGCGACTCCTACGGACGCTTCCTGATCCGCCTGGAGGAGATGCGGCAGTCGCTGCGCATCGTCGAGCAGTGCCTGGACCGGCTCGCCCCGGGCCCGGTCATGGTCGGCGACAAGAAGATCGCCTGGCCGGCGCAGCTCGCGCTCGGCCCGGACGGCCTCGGCAACTCGCTCGATCACATCAAGCAGATCATGGGCACCTCCATGGAGTCCCTGATCCACCACTTCAAGCTGGTGACCGAGGGCTTCCGGGTCCCCGCCGGGCAGGCGTACTCCGCCGTCGAATCCCCCAAGGGGGAGCTCGGGGTGCACGTCGTGTCCGACGGCGGCACCCGCCCCTACCGGGTCCACTACCGAGACCCCTCCTTCACCAACCTTCAGGCCATGGCGGCGATGTGCGAGGGCGGCCAGGTCGCCGACGTCATCGTCGCCGTCGCGTCCATCGACCCCGTGATGGGAGGCGTCGACCGGTGACCACCACTCCTTCCGAGCAGGGCCAGGGCGTCAGCCTGGGCATGCCCCAACTGCCCGCGCCCGACTACCCGGACGACGTCCGAGCCCGGCTCGAGACGGACGCGCGCGAGATCATCGCCCGCTACCCGGATTCCCGCTCCGCGCTCCTCCCGCTGCTGCACCTCGTGCAGTCGCAGGAGGGCCATGTCACGCGCACGGGCATGCAGTTCTGCGCCGACATGCTGGGCCTGACCACCGCCGAGGTCACCGCCGTCGCGACGTTCTACACGATGTACCGGCGCAAGCCGAGCGGTGACTACCAGGTCGGGGTCTGCACGAACACGCTGTGCGCCGTGATGGGCGGTGACGCCATCTTCGAGGCCCTCCAGGAGCACCTGGGCGTCGGCAACGGCGGGACGACCGAGGACGGCAAGGTCACCCTCGAGCACATCGAGTGCAACGCGGCCTGCGACTTCGCGCCCGTCGTGATGGTCAACTGGGAGTTCTTCGACAACCAGACGGTGGGCAGCGCGAAGCGGCTGGTCGACGACCTGCGCGCGGGCGCGGAGGTCGAACCCACCCGCGGCGCCCCCCTGTGCACGTACAAGGAGACCGCGCGGATCCTCGCCGGCTTCCCGGACGAGCGGCCCGGCGCCGTCGAGGCGAGCGGCAGCGCGGGACCTGCCTCGCTGATCGGCCTGCGCCTCGCCAAGGGGGAGGCCGCCCCCGCGCGGGTGGTCCATCCGCGCGACGGAGGCCCCCATCGGGACGCCGACAACGCGGCACCGCACGACACGTCGCCCGCCGAGCACCTGAGTTCGCACGATGCGCCGCAGGACACGTCGTCCTCCGATCCGGCCCACCCGGCGGGCCCTGTCGCCGAGGAGGGGGAGTGATGACCTTGGCAGCCGAGATCAACAACGACACCAGCCCCGAGAAGCTGCTCTCGCCGGTCCTTTCGGCGTTCTGGGACGAGGACAAGTCCTGGTCCCTCGACGTCTACCGGAGGCACGACGGCTACGAGGGTCTGCGCAAGGCGCTCGCCATGTCGCCGGACGACCTGATCGCCTATGTGAAGGACTCGGGCCTGCGAGGCCGCGGCGGCGCGGGCTTCCCCACCGGAATGAAGTGGCAGTTCATTCCCCAGGGTGACGGCAAACCGCACTATCTGGTTGTCAACGCCGACGAGTCGGAGCCCGGGACCTGCAAGGACATCCCGCTCCTCTTCGCGAACCCGCATTCCCTCATCGAGGGGATCGTGATCGCGTGCTACGCGATCCGCTCTTCGCATGCCTTCATCTATCTGCGGGGCGAGGTCGTCCCCGTACTGCGACGGCTCCACGAGGCCGTGCGGGAGGCCTACGCGGCGGGCTACCTCGGCGAGAACGTCCTGGGCAGCGGGCTGAACCTCGAACTCACGGTGCACGCGGGCGCGGGCGCGTACATCTGTGGCGAGGAGACCGCACTGCTCGACTCGCTCGAAGGCCGCCGTGGCCAGCCGCGGCTCCGTCCCCCCTTCCCCGCGGTCGCGGGCCTCTACGCGTGCCCCACTGTTGTCAACAACGTCGAGTCCATCGCATCGGTTCCCGCGATCCTGCATCGCGGCAAGGACTGGTTCAAGTCGATGGGCAGCGAGAAGTCCCCGGGCTTCACGCTGTACTCGCTCAGCGGGCACGTCACCAACCCCGGCCAGTACGAGGCGCCGCTCGGCATCACGCTGCGCCAGCTCCTCGACATGAGCGGCGGCATGCGTCCGGGGCACCGCCTCAAGTTCTGGACGCCCGGCGGCAGTTCGACCCCGATGTTCACCGACGAGCACCTCGACGTGCCCCTCGACTACGAGGGCGTCGGCGCCGCGGGATCGATGCTCGGCACGAAGGCGCTCCAGTGCTTCGACGAGACGACCTGCGTCGTGCGGGCGGTCACGCGCTGGACCGAGTTCTACGCCCACGAGTCCTGCGGCAAGTGCACACCGTGCCGTGAAGGGACGTACTGGCTCGTGCAGTTGCTGCGCGACATCGAGGCCGGCAAGGGCTCGATGAGTGACCTCGACAAGCTGAACGACATCGCCGACAACATCAACGGCAAGTCGTTCTGCGCGCTCGGCGACGGCGCCGCGTCCCCGATCTTCTCCTCGCTCAAGTACTTCCGCGAGGAGTACGAGCAGCACATCACGGGCAAGGGCTGCCCCTTCGACCCCGCCAAGTCGACCGCTTGGGCGGACCAGCGCACGGAGGTGAACGCATGACGGTAACCACAGGCGCTCCCTCCGGGGGCGGTGAGGCGGCGGTGCCGCCGGAAGATCTCGTCTCGCTGACGATCGACGGCATCGGCATCAGCGTGCCCAAGGGCACGCTGGTGATCCGCGCCGCCGAACAGCTCGGCATCGAGATCCCCCGCTTCTGCGATCACCCCCTGCTCGACCCGGCCGGCGCCTGCCGCCAGTGCATCGTCGAGGTCGAGGGCCAGCGCAAGCCGATGGCGTCCTGCACCATCACCTGCACCGACGGCATGGTGGTCAAGAGCCAGCTCAGCTCGCCCGTCGCCGAGAAGGCGCAGCGGGGCGTGATGGAGCTGCTCCTCATCAACCACCCGCTGGACTGCCCGGTCTGCGACAAGGGCGGCGAGTGCCCGCTGCAGAACCAGGCCATGTCGCACGGCCAGTCCGACTCCCGTTTCGACGGGAAGAAGCGGACGTTCGAGAAGCCGGTCCCGATCTCGACCCAGGTCCTGCTCGACCGTGAGCGGTGTGTGCTCTGCGCACGCTGCACGCGGTTCAGCAACCAGATCGCCGGTGACCCGATGATCGAGCTGCTCGAGCGCGGCGCGCTCCAGCAGGTCGGCACCGGCGAGGGCGACCCCTTCGAGTCGTACTTCTCCGGGAACACGATCCAGATCTGTCCGGTCGGGGCGCTGACCTCGGCGGCGTACCGATTCCGCTCCAGGCCCTTCGACCTCGTGTCCTCGCACAGCGTGTGCGAGCACTGCGCGGGCGGCTGTGCGACCCGCACGGATCACCGGCGCGGCAAGGTCATGCGGCGCCTCGCGTCGCCGGACCCCGAGGTCAACGAGGAGTGGGTCTGCGACAAGGGCCGCTTCGGGTTCCGTTACGCGCAGAAGCCCGACCGGCTGACCACGCCGCTCGTCCGTAACGCGGACGGTGTCCTCGAGCCCGCTTCCTGGCCCGAAGCCCTGGACGTCGCGGCTCGGGGTCTGCTGTCGGCCCGCGGCCGCGCCGGGGTCCTGGCCGGTGGCCGGCTCACCGTTGAGGACGCGTACGCGTACAGCAAGTTCGCGCGCGTGGCGCTCGACACGAACGACATCGACTTCCGCGCGCGCGTGCACAGCAGCGAGGAGGCCGACTTCCTGGCGGCGCGGGTCGCCGGACGCGGGCGTGACCTCGACGGTGTCGGGGTCACGTACACGTCTCTGGAGAAGGCGCCCGCCGTCCTCCTCGTCGGGATCGAGGCCGAGGAGGAGGCGCCCGGCGTCTTCCTGAAGCTGCGCAAGGCGTGGCGCGGGCACGGCCAGCGGACGTTCGGGCTCGCCCCGTTCGCGACCAGGGGCCTGGAGAAGGCGGGCGGCACGCTGCTGCCGGCCGCTCCGGGCACCGAGACCGAGTGGCTGGACGCACTCGCCTCCGGCTTCGGCCTGGAGGACGGCGGCGCCGAGGCGTCCCAGGCGCTGCGTGCCGAGGGTGCCGTCATCGTCGTCGGCGAGCGGCTCGCGTCCGTGCCGGGCGCCCTGACCGCCGTCGTGCGGGCCGCCACGGCGACCGGCGCCCAGCTGGTGTGGATTCCGCGCCGGGCCGGGGAGCGCGGCGCGATCGAGGCGGGCGCCCTGCCGTCGCTGCTTCCCGGCGGACGTCCGGCCACCGACCCGCGCGCGCGGGAAGAGGTGGCCGCCGCCTGGGGAGTGTCCGAACTCCCGCACCGCTACGGGCGCGACACGGGCCAGATCGTCGAGGCCGCCGCCGGCGGCGAGCTGCGGGCCCTGGTCGTCGCCGGTGTCGAGGTCGCGGACCTGCCCGACCCGGCACGCGCGCGTGAAGCACTGCACGAGGTGGCGTTCGTCGTCTCCCTGGAGCAGCGTCCCAGCGAGGTCACCGACCACGCGGACGTCGTGCTCCCGGTCGCCGCGGTCGCCGAGAAGGCGGGCACGTTCCTCAACTGGGAAGGCCGGGCGCGCCTCTTCGAGGCCGCGCTCAAGCCCGACCAGATGACGCGATCCCTGGCGCCCGCCGACGCGCGGGTGCTCCAGATGCTCGCGGACGCCATGGACGTACACCTGGGACTGCCGGACCTGCGGGCCGCGCGGGGGGAGCTCGACCGCCTCGGCGGGTGGAGCGGGCCCCGCGCGACGGACTCGCTGGAGACGGCCTCGCAGGTGCCGCGGCCCGCGTCCGGTGAGGCCGTCCTCGCGGGGCACCGGCTGCTGCTCGACCAGGGCCGCCTCCAGGAGGGGGACGACGCGCTCGCCGGCACGCGGCACGCGGCACGCGCGCGTGTGTCGGCCGCCACGGCCGCCGAGGCGGGCGTCAAGGACGGCGACGAGCTCGTCGTCACCGGGCCGGCGGGGACGACCCGACTCCCGCTCCAGGTCACGGAGATGCCGGACCGCGTCGTGTGGCTTCCGCTGAACTCCACCGGCGGGGGCGTGGCCTCCGACACGGGGGCCGTGCCCGGCGCACTCGTCCGGATCGGTCCCGCGGGCATCGACGAGGCCAAGGAGGTGCAGTCATGATCCCGCTCGCTCTGGAAGACCTCTCGCTGTTCGGCCGCGATCCCTGGTGGCTGGTCGCGGTCAAGGCGGTCTTCTGCTTCGCCTTCCTGATGGTGACCGTGCTCTTCTCCATCGTGTGGGAGCGCAAGGTCGTCGCCTGGATGCAGCTGCGCATCGGCCCCAACCGGCACGGCCCCTGGGGCATGCTCCAGTCGCTCGCCGACGGCATCAAGCTGATGCTGAAGGAAGACGTCGTCGTCAAGCGCGCCGACAAGGTGGTCTACATCCTGGCCCCGGTCGTCGCCGCCATCCCGGCGTTCATGGCGATCGCCGTGATCCCCTTCGGGCCCTCCGGCAACGAGGTCTCGATCTTCGGCCACCGCACCACGATGCAGCTCACCGACCTGCCGATCGCGATGCTCTACATCCTCGCGGTCGCCTCGGTCGGCATCTACGGGATCGTGCTCGCGGGTTGGAGTTCCGGATCGACCTACCCCTTGCTGGGTGGTCTGCGGTCCTGCGCCCAGATGATCTCGTACGAGATCGCGATGGGCGCGGCCTTCGCCTCGGTGTTCCTCTACTCCGGGTCGATGTCCACCTCGGAGATCGTCGCCCAGCAGCACGACCGCTGGTACATCGTGCTCCTGCCGGTCTCGTTCCTGATCTACATCGTGACGATGGTCGGCGAGACGAACCGCGCGCCGTTCGACATGCCGGAGTCCGAGGGCGACCTCGTCGGCGGCTTCAACACCGAGTACTCGTCGATCAAGTTCGCGCTGTTCATGCTCGCCGAGTACGTGAACATGGTGACGGTCTCGGCCGTGTCGGTGACGCTCTTCCTGGGCGGCTGGCGGGCCCCGTGGCCGGTGTCCACCTTCTGGGAGGGCGCGAACCACGGCTGGTGGCCGATGCTCTGGTTCGTCATCAAGGTCCAGCTGCTGCTGTTCTTCTTCATCTGGCTGCGCGGCACGCTCCCGCGTGTGCGTTACGACCAGCTGATGAAGCTCGGCTGGAAGGTCCTGATCCCGGTCTCCGTGGTCTGGCTGATGCTCGTCGCCACCGTGCGGACCCTGCGGAACGAGAACTACTCCTTCTGGCCCATCGCCCTGTACGTGGGCGGGGGCGTCCTCGCCCTGCTGCTGCTCTCGTTCCTCGTCGACATCTTCAGGGACCGCGGCGGCAAGGAACGCGAGGCGCGGGAGGCAGCCGAACAGCCCGCGGCCTTCGACCCGATGGCAGGCGGCTTCCCGGTCCCGCCGCTGCCCGGCCAGACTCCGCCGGCCGTGCCGCGCCGACGCCCGCGCGGGGAGCGGGAGTTGATTGTCAGTGGTGGACCGGATACTGCCAGTGACGGAACCGGTGACGGTCCCAGTGACGGAAAGGAGGCGTCCCATGGCTGAGGAGTCGACGGAGGGCGGGCAGACCAAGCCCGGCTTCCAGAATCCCGTGGCCGGCTTCGGCGTGACCTTCAAGGCCATGTTCAAGAAGCGGCTGACGGAGCAGTACCCGGAGCAGCCCAAGACCACGGCCCCGCGCTTCCACGGCCGGCACCAGCTCAACCGTCATCCGGACGGCTTGGAGAAGTGCATCGGCTGCGAGTTGTGCGCCTGGGCCTGTCCCGCGGACGCCATCTATGTGGAGGGCGCGGACAACACCGACGAGGAGCGCTACTCGCCGGGCGAGCGGTACGGCCGCGTCTACCAGATCAACTACGCCCGCTGCATCCTGTGCGGCCTGTGCATCGAGGCGTGCCCCACGCGCGCGCTGACGATGACGAACGAGTTCGAGCTCGCCGACAGCAGCCGCGAGAACCTGATCTACACCAAGGAGCAGCTGCTCGCCGGGCTCGAGGAGGGCATGGTCGAATCGCCCCACTCGATCTTCCCCGGCACGGACGAGCAGGACTACTACCAGGGTCTGGTGACGGAGGCCGCGCCCGGCACGGTGCGTCAGGTCGCCGTCTCCAAGGGCGAGAAGCCCGAACCCGAGGGGGCGGAGGCATGAGCCAGCTCGCCGCCTACACGACCTCCACCGGTGAGGCCTTCCAGTTCTGGGTCCTCGGCACGGTCGCCGTCATCGGCGCCCTGTGCACGGTCCTGATGAAGAAGGCGGTGCACAGCGCGCTGTGCCTCGCCGGGACCATGATCATCCTGGCGGTCTTCTACCTGGCCAACGGCGCGTACTTCCTGGGCGTCGTCCAGATCATCGTCTACACCGGCGCGATCATGATGCTGTTCCTCTTCGTGGTCATGCTCGTCGGTGTCACCGCGGCGGACTCCTTGAAGGAGACCATCAAGGGGCAGCGCTGGCTGGCCCTGCTGTGCGGACTCGGCTTCGGGATCCTGCTCCTCGCGGGCATCGGGAACGCCTCGCTCCACCAGTTCAGCGGACTGGGCAAGGCGAACGCCGGGGGGAACGTGGAAGGGCTCGCCGCCCTCATCTTCACGAAGTACGTCTTCGCCTTCGAGATCACCGGCGCCCTGCTGATCACGGCCACCCTCGGAGCCATGGTGCTCACGCACCGAGAGCGCATCGAGCGGGCCAGGACGCAGCGGGAGATGGCCGAGCACCGCGTGCGCGAGGGCAAGCACCTCCCGCCGCTGCCCGCCCCCGGTGTCTACGCCCGGCACAACGCGGTCGACATCGCGGGCCTGCTCCCCGACGGCACCCCGTCGGAGCTCACGGTCATGCAGACGCTGCGCGAGCGCGGTCAGATCCGCGACGTGTCGGACGAGGCGCTCGGTGATCTGAAGGCCCTGGAGCAGCGCTCGGCCGAGCGCCTTGAGCGGACCGAGGAGGCGTCGAAGTGAATCCGGTCAACTACCTGTATCTCGCCGCCCTGTTGTTCACGATCGGCGCCACCGGCGTGCTCATCAGGCGGAACGCGATCGTTCTGTTCATGTGTGTCGAGCTGATGCTCAACGCCTGCAACCTCGCCTTCGTCGCGTTCTCCCGGATGCACGGCAATCTCGACGGCCAGATCATCGCCTTCTTCACGATGGTCGTCGCCGCCGCGGAGGTCGTGGTCGGGCTCGCGATCATCGTGTCGCTGTTCCGTTCCCGCCACTCGGCCTCGGTCGACGACGCCAGCCTGATGAAGCTGTAAGGGGTCGCTGCACAGTGGAAAACCTGATTGCGCTGCTGGTAGCGGCGCCACTGCTCGGAGCGGCCGTACTGCTGTGCGGCGGACGGCGGCTGGACCGTGTGGGCCATCTGCTCGGCACGCTGCTCTCGGCCGCCTCCTTCGTCATCGGCGTCCTCCTTTTCGCCGACATGCTCGGCAAGAGCGCCGACGACCGCACCTTCACCCAGCACCTGTTCAGCTGGATCCCGGTCGAGGGCTTCCAGGCGGACGTCTCCTTCCAGCTGGACCAGCTGTCGATGACGTTCGTGCTCCTGATCTCCGGTGTGGGCACGCTGATCCACATCTACTCGATCGGGTACATGGAGCACGACGAGCGGCGCCGCCGCTTCTTCGGCTACCTGAACCTGTTCCTCGCGGCGATGCTGCTCCTGGTCCTCGCCGACAACTACCTGCTCCTGTACGTCGGCTGGGAGGGCGTGGGTCTCGCCTCGTACCTCCTGATCGGCTTCTGGCAGCACAAGCCCAGCGCGGCGACCGCGGCGAAGAAGGCCTTCCTGGTCAACCGCGTCGGCGACATGGGCCTGTCGATCGCCATCATGCTGATGTTCACGACGTTCGGGACGTTCGCCTTCGCGCCGGTCCTGAAGGCGGCGGAGGAGCACCAGGGCGGCGGCGCGACACTGACGGGCATCGCCCTGATGCTGCTGCTCGCCGCGTGCGGCAAGTCCGCCCAGGTGCCGCTGCAGTCCTGGCTCGGTGACGCGATGGAGGGCCCGACCCCGGTCTCGGCCCTCATCCACGCCGCGACCATGGTGACCGCCGGTGTCTATCTGATCGTCCGCTCCGGCGCGGTGTTCAACGCGTCGCCGGACGCACAGCTCGTCGTCGTCATCGTGGGTGCGGTCACGCTCCTGTTCGGTGCGATCGTCGGTTGCGCGAAGGACGACATCAAGAAGGCGCTGGCCGGCTCGACGATGTCGCAGATCGGGTACATGGTGCTGGCCGCGGGCCTCGGCCCCATCGGCTACGTCTTCGCGATCATGCACCTGGTGACGCACGGCTTCTTCAAGGCGGGCCTCTTCCTCGGCGCCGGTTCGGTCATGCACGGCATGAACGACGAGGTGGACATGAGGAAGTACGGCGCCCTCAGGAAGTACATGCCGGTCACGTTCGTCACGTTCGGGCTCGGCTATCTCGCGATCATCGGCTTCCCCGGTCTGTCCGGCTTCTTCTCCAAGGACAAGATCATCGAGGCGGCGTTCGCGAAGGGCGGCACGGAAGGCTGGATCCTCGGCTCGGTGGCCCTGCTCGGCGCGGCCATCACCGCGTACTACATGACGCGCGTGATGATCATGACCTTCTTCGGTGAGAAGCGCTGGCAGCCGGACGCGGAGGGCCACGAGCCGCACCCGCACGAGTCGCCGAAGTCCATGACGATCCCGATGATCGTGCTCGCGGTCGGATCCGTCTTCGCGGGTGGCTTCTTCAGCATCGGCGACCGCTTCCTGCACTGGCTGGAGCCGGTCACCGAGCACAGCCACGGGGACGCGCCGATCAGCGCCACGACCGTCACCGCCGCCACCATGGTGGTCCTGGTGATCGGCGCGGGCCTGGCCTACCTCCAGTACGCCCGGCGCCCGGTCCCGGTCGTCGCCCCGCGCGGCTCGCTGCTCACCCGGGCCGCCCGCCGTGACCTCCTCCAGGACGACTTCAACCACGTGGTCCTGGTCCGCGGCGGCGAGCACCTCACCCGCTCCCTGGTCTACGTCGACCACACCCTGGTCGACGGCGTGGTCAACGGGACGGCGGCCTCGGTCGGCGGGCTCTCCGGCCGGCTGCGCAAGCTCCAGAACGGCTACGCCCGCTCGTACGCCGTCTCGATGTTCGGCGGTGCGGCACTCATCGTCGCCGCGACCCTGCTGATGAGGGCGGTCTGATAGCAATGTCCTTTCCTCTGCTGACAGCGACGGCGGTGCTCCCCGCCGTGGGAGCCATCGCCACGGCTGCCGTACCGGCGGCGCGGCGCACGGCGGCGAAGTGGCTGGCGCTGCTCGTCTCGCTCGCCACGCTGGTGCTGGCCGCGGTCGTGCTCGTGCGCTTCGAGCCCGGTGGCGCCCGCTACCAGCTCACCGAATCCCACTCCTGGATCAAGGACTTCGGGGTGCGGTACGAGCTGGGCGTGGACGGCATCGCGGTGGCGCTCATCGCGCTCACCGCCCTCCTGATCCCGTTCGTGATCCTCGCGGGCTGGCACGACGCCGACCCGCAGGAAACGGGAAGTTCGAGGTGGCGCCCGACGCAGGGCTTCTTCGCCCTGATCCTCGGCGTCGAGGCGATGGTGATCATCTCCTTCGAGGCCACCGACGTCTTCCTCTTCTACATCTTCTTCGAAGCCATGCTCATCCCGATGTACTTCCTCATCGGCGGCTTCGGGGACCGTGCCCACGCGGGCAGCGACGAGAACGCGGCGGCCCAACGCTCGTACGCCGCCGTGAAGTTCCTGCTCTACAACCTCGTCGGCGGCCTCATCATGCTGGCGGCCGTGATCGGTCTCTACGTGGTGGCGGGGAACTTCTCGCTCCAGGAGATCGCCGCCGCGCGGGCCAACGGCTCGCTGCACATGGCGACCAGCACCGAGCGCTGGCTCTTCCTCGGCTTCTTCTTCGCCTTCGCGGTGAAGGCGCCGCTGTGGCCGCTGCACACCTGGCTGCCGAACGCGATGGGGGAGGCCACCGCCCCGGTCGCCGTCCTCATCACGGCGGTGGTCGACAAGGTCGGCACGTTCGCGATGCTCCGCTTCTGCCTCCAGCTCTTCCCGGAGGCCTCGAAGTGGGCGACGCCGGTCATCCTCGTACTGGCCCTCATCAGCATCGTCTACGGGGCGCTGCTCGCGGTCGGCCAGCGGGACATCAAGCGCCTGGTGGCGTACGCGTCGATCTCGCACTTCGGGTTCATCGTCCTCGGCATCTTCGCGATGACGAGCCAGGGCCAGTCGGGCGCGACGCTCTACATGGTCAACCACGGGATCTCGACGGCCGCCCTGATGCTGGTGGCGGGCTTCCTGATCTCGCGCCGCGGCTCGCGCCTGATCGCGGACTTCGGAGGCGTGCAGAAGGTCGCCCCGGTGCTCGCCGGCACGTTCCTGATCGGTGGCCTCGCGACCCTCTCGCTGCCGGGCCTCGCGCCCTTCGTGAGTGAGTTCCTGGTCCTGGTCGGCACGTTCTCGCGCTACCCGGTGATCGGGATCATCGCGACCTTCGGCATCGTGCTCGCCGCGCTCTACACGCTCGTCCTCTACCAGCGGACGATGACGGGCCCGGTGAAGCCGGAGGTCTCGGCCCTGCCGGACCTGCGCGTGCGGGAACTCGCGGTGGTCGTCCCGCTGATCGCCGTGCTGATCTTCCTGGGCGTCTACCCGAAGCCGGTCACCGACCTGGTGAACCCGGCGGTCAAGCAGACCCTGTCCGACGTACACAAGAAGGACCCGAAGCCAGCGGTGGAGGCGGCCAAGTGAGCGCAGCAGCCGTCCACAGCCTGTGGACAACGGCGGCCGATCCCATTTCCAAGATCGACGCGCCAAAGATCGAATACGGCCAATTGTCGCCCACCCTGATCGTCATCGGTGCGGCGGTCCTCGGGGTCCTTGTCGAGGCGTTCGTGCCGCGCAAGTCCCGCTACTACGTCCAGGTGTTCCTCGCCGTCGTCGCCCTGGCCGCCGCGTTCGCCGCGGTGGTCGGGCTCGCGGCCGGCGGGTACGGCACCACGAAGGCGCACATCGCGGCCATGGGCGCGATCGCCGTCGACGGCCCGGCCCTGTTCCTCCAGGGCGTGATCCTGCTGACCGGCCTCGTCGCGATCTTCACGTTCGCCGAGCGCCGCCTGGACCCGGAGGCGCACGGCAACCGCGTCGACTCGTTCGCCGCGCAGGCCGCGTCCGTGCCCGGCAGCGACAGCGAGAAGGCCGCCGTGAAGGCCGGGTTCACCACCACCGAGGTGTTCCCGCTCGCGCTCTTCGCGATCGGCGGCATGCTGGTCTTCCCCGCGGCGAACGACCTCCTGACGCTGTTCATCGCCCTGGAAGTCTTCTCCCTGCCGCTCTACCTCCTGTGCGCCGTGGCCCGCCGCAAGCGGCTCATGTCGCAGGAGGCCGCGGTCAAGTACTTCCTCCTCGGCGCCTTCGCCTCGGCATTCACCCTGTTCGGCATCGCCCTCCTGTACGGGTACGCGGGCTCCGTGTCGTACGCGACGATCGCCGACGTCGTCGACGGATCGATCCAGAACATCGACCCGGCGCTCGCCGACACCATGGGGAACGACGCGCTGCTGCTCATCGGCGTCGCCATGGTCGTCATGGGCCTGCTGTTCAAGGTCGGCGCCGTGCCGTTCCACATGTGGACCCCGGACGTCTACCAGGGCGCGCCGACACCGGTCACCGGCTTCATGGCGGCCGCCACCAAGGTCGCCGCCTTCGGCGCCCTCCTGCGGCTCCTGTACGTCGTCCTGCCCGGCCTGCGCTGGGACTGGCGGCCGGTCATGTGGGCCATCGCGATCATCACGATGCTGGGCGGCGCGATCGTCGCGATCACCCAGACCGACATCAAGCGGCTCCTCGCGTACTCGTCGATCGCGCACGCCGGATTCATCCTCGCCGGTGTCATCGCCACCACGCCCGACGGCATCTCGTCCGTGCTCTTCTACCTGGGCGCGTACTCCTTCGTGACCGTCGGCGCGTTCGCCGTGGTGACGCTGGTCAGGGACGCGGGCGGCGAGGCCACGCACCTGTCGAAGTGGGCGGGGCTCGGACGCCGCTCGCCGCTGGTCGCGGCCGTCTTCGCGGTGTTCCTGCTCGCCTTCGCCGGCATCCCGCTGACCTCGGGCTTCGCCGGAAAGTTCGCCGTGTTCAAGGCGGCGGCGGAGGGCGGGGCCGGTGCGCTCGTCGTGGTCGGTGTGATCTCGTCGGCCATCGCGGCGTTCTTCTACATCCGGGTGATCGTGCTCATGTTCTTCAGCGAGCCGAAGGCGGACGGCCCGACGGTCGCGGTGCCCTCGCCGCTGACCATGACCACGATCGCGGTGGGTGTGGCGGTCACGGTGGTGCTGGGCCTCGCGCCGCAGTACTTCCTGGACCTGGCGAACCAGGCGAGCGTGTTCGTGCGGTAACCGCGCCACGCACGGTCGTCACCGCCCGGTGTCCCCGCGAGGGGATGCCGGGCGGAGGCGTTCCTGGACCCCTGGCCGGGAGGCACATTCACCCCCAGCCTGTGGATAACTTTTCGGGCTGTCGGTGCGGAGCCCTATCGTGGCAGCAGTGGTCGAACCACAAAGTATGGACGTACGGGGGACAGGGCGATGAATGGGATCGGTGGCATGAGCGAGGTGACGGAGCCCGGCGTGGCGACGGCGATGCGCGGCGGCGCGCTGGAGACGCTGCACCGCGTCTTCGGATATGACGCGTTCCGCGGCGAGCAGGAAGCGATCATCGACCACGTCGTGGACGGCGGGGACGCCGTCGTCCTGATGCCGACCGGCGGCGGAAAGTCCCTGTGCTACCAGATCCCGGCCCTGGTCAGGCCCGGCACGGGCGTCGTGATCTCGCCCCTCATCGCCCTCATGCAGGACCAGGTGGACGCGCTGCGCGCGCTGGGCGTGCGCGCCGGGTTCATGAACTCGACGCAGGACTTCGACGAGCGCCGCACCGTCGAGGCCGAGTTCCTCGCGGGCGAGCTGGACGTCATCTATCTGGCGCCGGAGCGGCTGCGCCTCGACTCCACGCTCGACCTGCTCTCCCGCGGCAGGATCTCCGTCTTCGCGATCGACGAGGCGCACTGTGTGGCGCAGTGGGGGCACGACTTCCGCCCCGACTATCTGGCGCTCTCCGTCCTCGGCCGGCGCTGGCCGGACGTGCCGCGCATCGCGCTCACGGCGACGGCGACGCACGCCACGCACCAGGAGATCACCCAGCGCCTGGGCATGCCGGACGCGAAGCACTTCGTGGCGAGCTTCGACCGGCCCAACATCCAGTACCGGATCGTGCCGAAGGCGGACCCGAAGAAGCAGCTCCTCAGCTTCCTCAAGCAGGAGCACGAGGGCGACGCGGGCATCGTGTACTGCCTGTCGCGCAAGTCGGTGGAGGCGACGGCCGAGTTCCTCAGCCGCAACGGCATCGAGGCGGTCCCGTACCACGCGGGCCTGGACGCGGGCACCCGCGCGGCGCACCAGTCCCGGTTCCTGCGCGAGGAGGGCCTGGTCGTCTGCGCGACCATCGCGTTCGGCATGGGCATCGACAAGCCCGATGTCCGGTTCGTCGCGCACCTCGACCTGCCGAAGTCCGTCGAGGGGTACTACCAGGAGACGGGCCGCGCCGGCCGCGACGGGCTCGCGTCCACGGCCTGGATGGCGTACGGGCTGCAGGACGTCGTCCAGCAGCGGAAGCTGATCAACATGGGGGAAGGGGACGAGGCGTTCCGGCGCCGGGCGGGGTCCCACCTCGACGCGATGCTGGCGCTGTGCGAGACGGCGCAGTGCCGCAGGTCCCAGCTCCTCATGTACTTCGGCCAGGAGCCGCAGGCGGCAAGCTGCGGCAACTGCGACACGTGCCTCTCGCCACCGGAGACCTGGGACGGCACCGTCGCCGCTCAGAAGGTCCTCTCCACGGTGGTGCGTCTCGACCGGGAGCGCAGGCAGAAGTTCGGCGCGGGCCAGGTCATCGACATCCTGATGGGCCGGCGCACGGCCAAGGTCATCCAGTTCGACCACGACCAGCTCTCCGTCTTCGGTATCGGCGAGGACCTGAGCGAGGCCGAATGGCGGGGCGTGGCACGGCAGTTGCTGGCGCAGGGGCTCATCGCGGTCGAGGGCGAGTACGGGACGCTGGTGCTCACCGAGGAGAGCGGGAGCGTCCTCGGGCGCCGGCGGGAGGTACGGCTGCGCAAGGAGGCGCCGCGCCCCGCCGCGCCCCGGTCGGCCTCGCGGGACCGCAAGGCGAAGTCGCCCGCGGCGGACCTGCCGGAGCAGCTGCTGCCCGTGTTCGAGGCGCTGCGCGCGTGGCGCGGCGCGCAGGCGAAGGAGAACGGGGTCCCGGCGTACGTCATCTTCCACGACGCGACACTCAAGGAGATCGCCCTCCAACACCCGACGTCCATCGGCCAGTTGGGCGCGATCGGCGGCGTCGGCGAGAAGAAGCTGGCTACGTGGGGCGAGGGTGTGCTCGCCGTCCTGGCGGGCCTGGACGGCGCCGGTTCCAGCGGACCGGCGGCCCCGGCCGGCTCCGCCGCCGGGGAGGCGCCGGAGCCGGACCCCGGCTGGCCCGAGGACGAGCAGGAGCCGGAGGACATCGACTGGTGACGGTGGTGACGGTGGTGACGGTGGTGACGGTGGTGACGGTGGTGACGGCGCCCTCAGGCCACTGACGGCGCCCCACCGTCGGGCCCCTGACAGCGCCGCCTCAGGTCTCTCATGCCGTGGCGCCCGCCACGATCCGCCCCGTCACTTCGCCGATGCCCACGCGGGTGTTGTCCGGGCCCTGGGCCCAGGCCGTCATCGTGACCACGTCACCGTTCTCGAGGAACGTTCGCTTGCCGTCGGGGAGTTCGATGGGATCGCGGCCGTTCCAGGTGATTTCGATGAGGGAGCCGCGTGCGTTCTCCGAGGCGCCGCTGATGGTGCCGGAGCCGTACAGGTCGCCCGTGCGCAGGGAGGCGCCGGCCACCGTCATGTGCGCCAGCATCTGCGCCGCCGTCCAGTAGAGGGAGGCGGAGGAGGTCTCGGAGATGACGTGGCCGTTGAGGGTGACAGTGATGTGCAGGTCGTAGCCGCCGGGCTCGTCCGCGATGCCGTCGGCGGAGGGCGCCGAGTCGTCCAGGTACGGCAGCAGCGGGTATGTGCGCTCCGGGGGCGCCACGCGCGCCTCGTCCAGCGCGTCCAGCGGGGTGATCCAGGCCGAGACCGACGTGGCGAACGACTTGCCGAGGTGCGGGCCGAGGGGCACGGTCTCCCAGGACTGGATGTCGCGCGCCGACCAGTCGTTGAGGAGGCACAGCCCGAACACGTGGTCGCGGTACGCCGACAGCGGCACCGGTGTGCCCTGCGCCGACGGCGTCCCGACGACGAAGCCGAGTTCCGTCTCGATGTCGAGCCGCATCGAGGGGCCGAAGACGGGGGCCGGGTCGGCCGGGGGCTTGCGCTGGCCCGAGGGGCGGACCACGTCCGTGCCCGAGACCACGACCGTTCCGGCGCGACCGTGGTAACCCACCGGCAGATGCTTCCAGTTGGGCTTCAGGGGTTCCTCGTCCGGACGGAACATCCGGCCCAGGTTCCGGGCATGGTTCTCCGAGGCGTAGAAGTCGACGTAGTCCGCGACCTCGAAGGGGAGGTGCAGGGTGACATCGGCGAGCGGGTGCAGCAGGGGGCGTACGGTCTCGCGGTGGGCCGGGACCGTGACCCAGGCCGTGAGCGCGCGGCGCACGTCCGACCAGGCGGTGCGGCCCGCCGCCATGAGCGGGTTCAGGGTGGGGCGGGCGAGCAGGGAGACGTAGGGCGAGCCGAGCGCGGCCGCCGCGGCGCCCGCGTCCAGCACGTACGAGCCGAGGCGCACGCCGACCCGGCGCGCTTCCACGGCCTCCCCCGGCAGGGAGAACACCCCGTACGGGAGGTTGTGCGGTCCGAAGGGGTCGCCTTCGGGGAGATCGAGGGGGGTGAGCGGGGTCTGCTCGGACATGCGTACCTGCCTCGCTTTCCATATGGGTGGGCCACACGTTACGTGGGAGCGGCGCGTTGGGGCAGTGTCTAAAGAGTTCGCAATGTCCGGATAAGCCTTGCTGGAGCGGTCAATTCCGGCTTAGCGTCCTATCGGGGGACGCGGGCGGGGTGGGTCCGGGTCCGAAGGGGGACAGGACACGTGGGGGGACCCGTGGCCAGGAGCGCCAGCAGCGTGCCGTTCGAATGCGACCGGGACGTGCCGGGCCTGATCGTCAAGTTCGGTGACTATCCACTGCACCACGGAGGAGTGGGAGCAATTCGCAGCCTGGGGCGCCTCGGCGTGCCCATGTACGCGATCACGGAGGACCGTTACACGCCCGCGGCGTCCTCGCGCTATCTGCGCCGGGCCTTTCCCTGGCGGACCACCGGGGCCGAGGAACCGGAGCGGCTCGTCGAGGGCATGCTGCGCATCGCGCGCCGGATCGGCAGGCCCACGGTCCTGATCCCGACCGACGAAGAGGCGGCCGTCCTCATCGCCGAGCACCAGGAAGAGCTGGCGGACGGGGGGAGGTTCCTGTTCCCCCGCGTCGAGCAGGACCTGCCGCGCCGCCTCGCCAGCAAGCAGGGGCTGCACGAACTGTGCGTGGCGCACGGCGTCGCGTCGCCGGCGGCCTCGTTCCCCGAGTCGTACGCCGACATCGAGGAGTTCGCCGCGTCGGCCCGCTTCCCGGTGGTCGCCAAGAACCGGGAGGCGTTCACCCGCCGCAAACAGCCCGCGGTGAACGGCACGACGAAGATCGCGACCTCCGAGGGCCTGCTCGAACTCGCCCGCGACTGGGGTGGGCAGCCCGGCGTGATCCTCCAGGAGTATCTGCCGAGGGAGCAGGCCGAGGACTGGATCGTGCACGCGTACTTCGACGCGGACTCGACGCCGCTGGCCCTCTTCACCGGCGTCAAGGTGCGCTCCTGGCCGCCCCACGCGGGCATGACGGCGAACGCGTACGTCGTCGACAATCCGGAACTCGCGGACCTCGCCGCGCGTTTCATCAAACAGATCGGCTTCACCGGCGTCATCGATCTCGACCTGCGCTTCGACCGGCGCGACGGCCAGTACAAGCTCCTCGACTTCAATCCGCGCATGGGCGCCCAGTTCCGGCTCTTCGAGAGCGAGTCCGGGATCGACGTCGTCCGTGCCATGCACCTCGACCTGACCGGCCGCGCCGTCCCAGAGGGGGAACAGCGCGCGGGCCACCGGTACGTGGTGGAGAACATCGACCTGCCCGCTCTCATCGCCTACCGCCGCAGCGGTTACACGACCCCGCACGCCCCGGCCCGTGCCACGGGCACGGAACTCGCCTGGCTCGCCACCGACGATCTGCGGCCCCTGTTCACGATGCTCGCCCGCTTCGTGGGCCCAGGAGCCCGCCACCTCCACCAGCTGTGGCGGACCAACCGCCGAGGCAGCGGCACGACCAGGACCACATAGCGCACGACCACCACTGAGTACCAAGTGCCAAGTGTCAACGCGAAGTAGGAAGCAAATGTTCTTCCCTGGGGAGGGGACTTCGTGATTCATCCGGTAGCTGTCATCGGAGCGGGCCCGTACGGCCTGTCGACCGCCGCCCATCTGAGGGCACGCGGCATCCCGGTGCGCGTCTTCGGCGACCCCATGGTGAGCTGGCGCTCGCACATGCCCGCGGGAATGCTCCTGAAGTCCGTGCCGTCCGCCTCGAACATCGATGCCCCACAGCGCGGCCACGACCTCGTCGACTACTGCGACGCCGCGGGGATCCCGCGCCTCGTGACGGACGAGGACATCGTCCCGGTCGAGACGTTCGTCGCCTACGGGGACTGGTTCCAGCAGCAGCTCGTGCCCGACCTGGAGCGGGTCAGGGTCGTGTCGGTGGACCGGCGCGGACATGAGAACTTCGAGGTCAAGCTGGACTCCGGCGAGCAGTTCACGGCCCGCGCGGTCGTCGTCGCCACCGGTCTCTCGGGCCTCGACCACCTGCCGCACGAGCTCGCCGCGGCGGCGCCCGACGGCCCCGCCCCCACAGGCCCTGTCTCCCACAGCTCGCAGCACCACGACCTGTCCCGTTTCTCCGGCAGGGAACTCATCGTCGTCGGCGCCGGGCAGTCCGCCCTGGAGACCGCCGCGCTCGCCGCGGAGGCCGGGGCGAGCGTGCGGATCGTGGCGCGCGGCCAGGGCTCCGTACGATTCGGCGCGCCGCCGTGGGACCAGCCGAAGCTGCGCCCCGAGACGCCGTTCGGCCGGGCCTGGTCGCTGTACGCGCTGACGTACTACCCGCACCCGTACCGCCATCTCCCGCCGCAGGCACGGCACTTCCTCGTCCGGCGGGTGCTCGGGCCGCTCGGGGCGTGGTGGCTGCGCGAGCGGTTCGAGGACAAGGTGCGGGTGCGCGAAGTGGAAGGAATCGTGCGGTCCGCCGCGGCGGACTCAGGCGCGGCCCTCACGGTACGGGCCCCCGGCGGGCGCCGCGAGGAGCTGACCGCGGACCACGTCATCGCCGCGACCGGCTACCGCGTGGACCTCGCCGCGATGGACTTCCTCGGCGACGGTCTGCGGACCCGGATCGCCGCCAGCCGGGGCACTCCCAAGCTGGGGTCGGGCTATGTGTCCTCGGTGCCGGGGCTCTACTTCACGGGCATGCTGGGCGGGTCGTCGTTCGGGCCGGTGATGAGGTTCGTGTGCGGCACCGAGTTCGCGTCGCCGCGGCTGGTGAAGCATCTCGCGGCGGCACACGCGTGAGGCGCCCCGCGCTGGGGTGAACGGGCGGGGCGACGGAGGGGGTGACCGGGCGGAGTGACCCGGCGGAGCGGTCCGTATTCTCTCGATCATGCCCGCTCCGTTTCGCTCCGCTCCGTTCGAACTCATCGCCACAGACCTGGACGGGACGCTGCTGCGCGGCGACGACACGGTCTCCGAACGGACGCGCGACGCCCTCGCGGCCGCGGCAGCCGCGGGGGCCCGGCACCTCGTGGTGACGGGACGGCCCGCGCCGCGCGTGCGGCCGCTGCTCGGCGAGCTCGGCGGCACTGGCCTCGCGGTCTGCGCCCAGGGCGCCCAGTTGTACGACGCGGCGACGGACCGCGTCGTGTGGTCCCTGACCCTCGACCGCGACCTCGCCGAGCAGGCCCTCGGCAAGATCGAGGCCGAGGTCGGCCAGGTCGACGCGGCGGTCGATCAGGACGGTACGGATGGTCTGACACTCATCGAGCCGGGCTATGTGATGCCGCACCCCACGCTCCCCGCCGTGCGGATCGAGCGTCGCGAGGAGCTGTGGGCCGAGCCCATCAGCAAGGTGCTGCTCCGTCATCCCCGGCTGAGCGACGACGAGTTGGCGACGGCGGCCCGGGCGGTCGTCGGCGATCTGGCGACGGTCACCATGTCGGGCCCCGGCACCGTGGAGCTCCAGCCGTGCGGCGTCACCAAGGCGACGGGGCTCGCGCTGGCTGCCGAACGGCTCGGTCTGACGCCGGAGCGCACGATCGCCTTCGGCGACATGCCGAACGACCTGCCGATGTTCGCGTGGGCCGGCCACGGCGTCGCCATGGCCAACGCCCACGCCGAACTCAGGGCGGCGGCCGACGAGGTGACCCTGTCCAATGAGGAGGACGGGGTGGGGGTTGTCCTGGAGCGGGAGTTCGGGGGCTGGGCGTAGGCCGGCCGCCCGTATCGGCTGGCGAATGACAGATGCTGATATCTGTCATCTGTTACCCGTCATCTGACATCTGACAGTTGTCATCCGACAGCCGTCACCTGACGGTTGTGACCCGTCGCCCCCGGGCCACCCTCACCCCGCCTCACCCTCACCTCGCCTCACCCTCACCTCACCTCACCTCACCTCGCCTCGCCTCACGCTCACCTCCACCCCACCTCACCCCGCCGTGCGCGGAATCCGCTGCTCCCATGTCCGGTGGAAGACCACCTCGCCGCCGTCCCGGCACACCACCTCGTTGCTGGTGATGAAGTCCGTCGCGTCGCAGGCGATTTCGGAGCGGGTCTTGATCGTCACGTCCCATGCCAGCTCGGGGCGGTGCAGGCGGATCGACCAGTCGGAGCGGGTGCGCGCGCTGAGTGGGTCCGCCTCCTGGATGACGTACGTCTCCACGGCGTCCTCGGTGAATTCGAGGCCGTCGGGGTAGACCCGGGTGCCGCCGTAGCGCGGGTCGACCTCCAGGCGCCATTCGCCCTTGGCGACGTCGCGGACGCAGAGGCGCTCGGGGCGCTGTTCGTCCAGGGTGGCCGGGTAGACGACGCCCATCGGCTCGGACTGTTCGGGCTGTTCGAAGCCGATGTCGGCGCCGTTCTCGGCGTCGACCATCCTGACCGGCAGTTCGAGGGCGCTGCCCGCCGGGTCGAGGGTGAAGCCGGCCTCGGATCCGGGCTGCGGCCAGATCCAGGGCCAGTACGCGGACGACACCGCGAGGCGGATGCGGTGCCCGGCCGGGAAGGTGTGGCCGATGCCGTTCAGCTCGAAGGAGAACTCGTCCGTGGTGCCCGGGGGCCAGGCGACGGCCTTGTCGCGGCCCTCGCGCGAGGACAGGTTCAGGACGCCGCGTGTGACCAGCGTGGACGAGCCGTCGGGCGCCACGTCGCACACCCGGACGGCGACCTGCCCGCGCGGTACCTCGCTGGTGATCCGCAGCGTCACCCGCGGACGGCCGAGGACCTGCAGCTCCGAGGGCACCTCGAACTCGAAGCACGCCGACTTCGCGTCCTCGTCCCGCTGGTCCGGCGGCAGGTCCGCGTCGTTGCCGAAGGGGAAGAAGCGGCCCGCGTCCAGTCCCGTCTGCTGGGGCGACTTCACGATCACGGGCGGGCCCTGAAGGGCGTACGCGAGGGGCGCGACGTTCGGGGACGGCCAGGACGGGTCGCCGACCCAGTGGCCGGGCAGCGTCGGGTAGACGGTGGCGGGCGGGTGCGAGTCGCTGATCCAGGAGCGGAGTTTGGGCTCCGCCATGACGCCGTTGTCGGCGCCCTTGAGGTGGTGGTCCCACCAGCGGAGGGTCTCCTGGAGGAAGCCGATCGCGGGGCCCGGCGGCAGGCCGCGGTCCGGGTACTGGTGCGACCAGGGGCCGATGATCCCGCGCACCTGCTGGTCGGGCAGGTTCTCGACCAGGCGCAGGACGGTGTCGCGGTACGGGTCGTGCCAGCCGCCCACCGCGAGGACGGCCGCACGTACGGCGGTGTAGTCCTCGCAGACGCTGCCGTGCTGCCAGTAGGCGTCGCGCGTCTGGTGGCCGAGCCAGGTGTGGATGAACGGGTCGACCGCTTCGAGGCGCTTCAGCCACATGTCGCGCCAGCCCTCGCCGACGAACTGGGGGTCGGGCGGCCGCGACACGAAGGCGAGCATGGTCGCCGCCCACGCGTGCATGTCCACCGCGAGGACGGAACCTCCCATGTAGTGCACGTCGTTGTCATAGCGGTCGTCCGTCGAGCAGACCGTGACGACCGCCTTGAGCGGCTCGGGCGCGAGGGCCGCGATCTGGAGGGAGTTGAAGCCGCCCCAGGAGATGCCGAACATGCCGACCTTGCCGCTGCACCAGGGCTGTGCGGCCAGCCAGTTGACGACGGCGACCCCGTCCGCGAGCTCCGTCGTGTCGTACTCGTCGCCGGGCAGGCCCTCCGAGTTGCCGTGCCCGCGTACGTCGACACGTACGGAGGCGTAGCCGTGGCCCGCGTACCAGGGGTGGCGTTGCCAGTCGCGCGGCGCTGTCCAGTCGCTGAGGCGGTACGGGAGGTACTCGAGGATGGCGGGCACCGGCTCGTCGGTCACCGGACGCCAGATGCGGGCGAACAGCGTGGTGCCGTCCGGCAGGGGTACACGGACGTCCTCGCGGGTCGTCTCGTAGGGGAAGGAGGTGCGGATGGTGATGGCCGGGGTTTCTGACATGGGAGTCACCTCAGTGAACGGGGTGCATGGTCCTGCGCAGCCACGGCGCGAGCGCGATCACGGCCAGGCCGATGACGACGGCGATGGCGCCGTTGACGCCGAAGTACGCGGGATTGGAGACCTCGCCGTAGAGCTTCACGGTCTGTGCCTGGATGCCGTTGGCGAGGGCGAGCGACAGGAACCACAGGGACATGGTCTGGCTGGAGAAGGCCTTCGGGGCGAGCTTCGTCGTCGCCGACATGCCGGAAGTCTCCAGAAGGATGTCGCCGAGGCCGAGCAGCAGATACGAGCCGACGATCCACCAGGCGGCCATCTTGTACGTGTCCCCGCTGTGGCCCGAGGTGGGGATGACCATGAGAAGGAACGACAGACCGCCCAGGATCACACCGAACGCGATCTTGTTGGAGGCGTGCGGCTGACGCGGTCCCATCCGGGCCCACAGTCCGGCCACCACGGGGGCGAGCGCGACCTCGAAGGCGCCGAGCGCGGAGGCGTACCAGCTGGCGGGGAAGTGGAAGCCGAGGATCTCGGTCCTGGCATTCGTCGAGGCCAGCAGGATCATCGTCGAGTACGCCTGGAACAGGATGAAGTTGAAGACCACGGAGGCCAGGAAGAGCACGACGTACGGCTTGAGCCTGCCGCGCTCCTCGGCGGTCACGCGGGGGCTGCGGAACATGACCGCGAAGTACACGACCGGCGCGATGACCGAGATGACCGTGAGGACGTCCACGAAGCGGTCCATCGTCAGCCAGCCGGCCCGGACGAGGATCACGGCGAGTACGGCGACGACGACCGCGCCCGCGATCATCATCCGGACCGCGCGTCGCATCCCTTCGGGCGGCAGCGCGTACTCGGCGGCGTGTTTGCGCCCGGCCAGGTGACGTCGCCCGGCGACGTACTGGATGAGTCCGAACGTCATGCCGATCGCGGCGGCCGAGAAGCCCCAGTGCCAGCCCTTGTGGTCGCCGAGCCAGCCGGTGACCAACGGGCCCGCGAAGGCGCCGATGTTGATGCCCATGTAGTACAGCGCGAAGCCGGCGTCACGGCGCTCGTCGTCGGTGCGATAGAGCTTGCCGACCATGGTGGCGACATTGGGTTTGACCAGGCCGGTTCCCGCGCTGATCAGGCCGAGGCCGACCCAGGTCATGGCCGCCGTCGGCACCGCCATCGCGTAGTGGCCGCAGGCGATCAGGATGCCGCCGTACAGGACCGCGCGGTACGAGCCGAGGATCCGGTCGGCGAGCCAGCCGCCCCCCACCGAGACGAGGTAGACGAGCGTTCCGTACGCTGCCGATACGGAGGCCGCCGTCCCCGCGGACATGCCCAGGCCACCGTGTGCCACCGTGTCCGCGAAGTAGAGGACGAGGATGGCCTGCATGCCGAGGAACGAGAAACGCTCCCAGACCTCGAGGCCCGACAGCGTGAGCAGGCCGCGGGGCTGGCCGAAGAACGCGTGGTCGTCGCCCGGCGGCGGCTGCTCGCTCTCCGGATCGTTCGGCTCGGCCTCGGCCGTGGTGCGGGACAAAAGCGAGACTCCCGGTCTTCTCGGTCGTATGAGCTGATCAAGAACATACCGGGGGTGTTCGTGGGCCGCTCGGCCTGGTCTGTGCGGGCAGGCCCCCACTGTGATCGAAACGCGACCGGATACGCTGACTTGAGTGATGGCAGCGACACATCGACAAACCGTGTCATCGACCAAATGATCGACCGAGTTCGCCATGTGATCGTCAGCAGACAGGAGAACCTCTCGTGACCGTCGTCGGGACTTTCGGTCTTAGCGTGCGGGACCAGGCTCTCGAAGCCGATGTCCAGGCCGGGTTGGCGGCTGTCGAGGAGGGTCTGCTCGAGGCGACGAAGAGCGGGGTCCCCTTCATCACGGAGGCCGCGCAGCATCTCGTCCGTGCGGGCGGCAAGCGCTTCAGGCCCCTCCTCGCGATGCTCGCCGCGCAGTTCGGCGATCCGTACGCGCCGGGTGTCGTGCCCGCCGCCGTCGTCGTCGAGCTCACGCATCTCGCGACGCTCTACCACGACGACGTGATGGACGAGGCCGACGTGCGCCGCGGCGTCGACAGCGCCAACACCCGCTGGGGCAACTCCGTCGCGGTCCTGACCGGCGACTTCCTCTTCTCGCGCGCCTCGCACATGCTGGCCGACCTCGGGCCCGAGGCCGTCCGCATCCAGGCGGAGGCCTTCGAACGCCTTGTCACCGGGCAGATCCTGGAGACGGCCGGACCGCGCGACGGCCGCGACCCGGTCGACCACTACCTCGACGTCCTGGGCGGCAAGACCGGCTCGCTGATCGCCGTGGCCGTGCGGTTCGGCGCGATGATGTCGGGCGCCGACGAGCGCGTCGTGGACGTCCTCGCCCAGTACGGCGAGCGGCTCGGCGTCGCCTTCCAGCTCGCCGACGACGTCCTGGACATCGCCTCCGACTCGCACGAGTCCGGCAAGACCCCCGGCACCGACCTGCGCGAGGGCATCCCCACGCTGCCGGTCCTCCGGCTGCGCGAGCGTGCCGAGCAGCTCGGCCTGCCCGAGGACCGCGCCCTGTGCGAGCTCCTCGACTCCGACCTGACGGACGACGCGCGCCACGCCGAGGCGCTCGCGCGACTGCGCGTCCACCCCGCCCTGGAGCAGGCCCGCAAGGACACGGTGCGGTACGCGGAGGAGGCGCGGGCGGCCCTCGCGCCGCTGCCCGAGTGCGCCGCGAAGGCGGCTCTCCTGGAGCTGTGCGACGCGGTGGTGCACCGGGCGGGCTGACGCCCTCCCGTCTCACCGGGCCGCCGCGCGCGGGCCGGTGAGGTCGGTGGCTGTTGCTGCTCGACCCCGGGACCGTGGTCCTTGCGGGGTTCCACTCGACCGGATTGCGGTGTGATGCAGGTCACATCATTGGATTGAGTCCAAGCTGAGATTCGTTCCGTACTCATGCCTGGAAGCCGGCGCAGGGGGTGCCGGCTCCGACAGGGGGAACAACGATCATGGGCACTCTCGGAACGATTTCGAAGCGGCGCAAGACCCTCGTGCTCGCCGGGGTGGCGGCCGCTGCCGCAGCCGGTGTGACGGCGGCCGTTCTGCCGGCCGTCGCGGACAACGGCGAGCGCGGGGGCTCCGGCCACGCGGCGCACGGCGTCCAGTCTCTCGACGCCCACGGCTCGCTCTCCGGCGGGCGGGGCGGCGCGCTCTTCGCGGCCGGCCTCAACGGCGCGGCGGAGGTACCGGTCAAGGGCGGCCCCGCCGTGGGCGACAAGGATGGCGCGGCCCTCGAGTTCATCAAGGTCAAGGGCGACCGGGTGTCGGTCGCGGTCAAGTGGCGGGGCACCGCGAAGCCCACCATGCTCCACATCCACGAGGGCGCGAAGGGCACGAACGGCGGGGTGAAGGTCGACTTCACCGGCCTCCTCGGCAGGATCAGGAACCACCAGGTCACCGGCTCCGTCACCGTCAAGGACCGCGCCCTGCTCGGCCGCCTGACGAAGAACCCCGGCGGTTTCTACGCCAATCTGCACACCGCCGAGTTCCCGGGCGGCGCCGTCCGGGGCCAGCTCCACAAGGTCAGCACGGACTTCGCCTTCCGCGACGCGCTCTCGCACGTGCAGGCCTCGGTCGTGCGCGGCCGGCAGATCTATCAGTGCCGGAAGGCGGACGACGGGTCAGGCGCGTACGCCTTCGCGCAGCACGACGTGCGCGCCGTACTCGGTGGCAACATCGTCCACACCTTCACGGCGCCCAACTCCGGTACGCCGCAGTGGATCGCGCCCGACCACAGCGCCGTCACCGGCAAGCTCATCGGCAAGACCCCGAACGGCGACGGGAACATCCCTGAGCTGGACCTCAGGGCCACGCAGACCGGCAAGCGGCACGGGCTGCTCTCCGGCACCGCCGAGATCCTGCGCCTGAACACGGTCGGCGGAGTCGCCCCGGCGGGCAGCTGCGACCCCGGCACGGTCGTCGGAGTGCCGTACCGGGCCGACTACGTGTTCGTACAGCGCTGACCGACCCGCGGAACCGGCGGCGTCTCCCCTACGGGATGGGGGAGGCGCCGCCCTCTCGTGTCATACCGCGGGAGTACGCGGAGTTGATCCTGGGGTCTGACGCTTCCGCCCGGCCGATTTGGTCAGATTGATAACACCACTCCCGACCAGTTCGGGTGAGAATGGCGGCTTGGGGTGGACACACGAGCAAGGACGGTAGGCCGCCGCCCAACACGGAGGTAGGGCAACAACATGGCACCGTACGAATCCGAAAGCGCCGGTCGTCGCAAGGCGACCCGCTATGTGGTCCCGGTCGCGGTGGTGGGGGTGGCCGCGGCGACGATCGGGCTCGTCCCCGCGCTGGCCGACTCCGGCAGCCCCGATCTGCCGAAGCTCAGCGCGCAGCAGCTCATCGAGAAGATCGCCAAGTCGGACGTGCAGCAGATGTCCGGCACGGTGAAGATCTCCACGGATCTCGGACTCCCGTCCCTGGGCGGTATGGCGGGCGGCTTCACCCCGGGCGCCGGCGGCTCCTCGGACGGTGGGGACGGCAAGGCGGGCTCCGCCGCCGACCCGCAGTCCAAGCTGATGGAGCTCGCCTCCGGCACGCACACGCTGCGCGTCGCGGCGGACGGCCCGGACCGGCACAAGCTGTCGGTCCTGGACAACGCGGCCGAGTACAGCGTGATCCACAACGGCGACGAGGTCTGGGCCTACGACAGCGCCTCGAACGAGGCGTACCACTCCAAGGATGCAGCTGCCGCCGGTGACCGGGCCGAGAAGCGCAGCAAGGGCGAGACGCCCAAGGGCGTCCCGGCCACGCCCAAGGAGCTCGCGGACGAGGTCCTGAAGGCGTCCGGCAAGACGACGTCGATCTCGGTGGAGGGAACCTCGCAGGTCGCGGGGCGTGACGCGTACAAGCTGCTCGTCAAGCCGAAGCAGGCCGGTTCGACGGTCGGCGGGATCACCATCTCGGTGGACGCGAAGACCGGTGTGCCGCTGAAGTTCACGCTGACGCCCGCGGGCGGCGGCAAGGCGGTCGTGGACGCGGGCTTCACCAAGGTGGACTTCGCCGAGCCGGCCGCTTCGACGTTCGACTTCACCCCGCCGAAGGGCACCAAGGTCACCGAGGGCGACGACCTCAAGGCGCAGGACAAGTCCCACGCGCCGAAGGACCTGCCCAAGGACCTCCCCAAGGGGATGCCCAAGGAGCTGAAGGACGCTCAGGGCGGCGGCATGAACGACATGAAGGTCATCGGCGAGGGCTGGACGTCCATCGCCGAGCTGAAGCTGCCCGGCGGGCAGGGCCTGCCGACGGGCGGCTCGGGCTCGGGCGACGTCCCGCCGGAGGCGCAGAAGTTCATGGACGCGCTCGGCGACCATGTGACGGGCAAGTTCGGCTCGGGCACGGTCTTCTCGACCCGCCTGGTCAACGCGCTGATCACGGACGACGGCAAGGTCTACGTGGGCGCGGTCACCAAGGACGCGCTCGTGAAGGCGGCGAACGCGGCGCAGTAGCCGTACGCGGCAGGAGAGTTGGCAGTCAGGAGTGGAGGCGCCGGTCCCGGTGCCTCCACTCCCGCACTCCACCAGGACCGACGGGCACGACGGGAGCGAGATGGTGGCAAGCACTGCCGAGGAGTCCGTGATCGAGACGCGGGCCCTCACCAAGCGCTACGGCGGCGACCAGCCGGCGGTCGACGGCCTCGACCTCACCGTCCCCGCCGGCAGCGTCTTCGGCTTCCTCGGGCCGAACGGCTCGGGCAAGACCACCACCATCCGCATGCTGATGGGCCTGATCGAGCCGACGTCCGGCGCGGCCAGCGTCCTCGGCCGCCCCATGCCCCGCGCGACCCGCACGGTCCTCCCGCACGTCGGCGCGCTCATCGAGGGCCCCGCCCTGTACGGGTTCCTGTCCGGCCGGGACAACCTGATCCGGTACGACTCCGCTGACCCGGCCGCCGACCCCCGCACCCGGCGCGCCCGCGTCGCCACCGCTCTGGACCGGGTGGGCCTGACGGCCGCCGCGGGCAAGAAGGCGAAGGCGTACTCGCTCGGCATGAAGCAGCGCCTCGGGCTCGCCGCCGCGCTGCTCCAGCCCCGCAAGCTCCTCGTGCTCGACGAGCCGACGAACGGACTCGACCCGCAGGGCATGCGCGAAATCCGTTCCCTGGTGCGGGAGTTGGCGTCGGACGGCACGACCGTCTTCCTCTCCTCGCACCTCCTCGACGAGATCGAGCAGGTCTGCACGCACGCGGCCGTGATGGCGCGCGGCCGGCTCATCACGCAGGGCCCGGTCGCCGACCTCGCGGCGGGGGCCCGCGGCCGGCTCGTGGTCACGACCCCCGACCCGGGCGACGCGGCGCGCGTCCTGAAGGAGCGGGGCATCGCGGACCTGACCGTGACGGACGACCAGGTGACGGGCGAGCCGCCCGGCCCCGGCACCGACCTCGCCGAGCTGAACGCCGCACTGGTCACCGCGGGCGTCCGCGTCCGCGGCTTCGGACTCGAACGGGCTTCGCTGGAGGACGCGTTCGTGGCCCTGACGGGAGAGGGATTCGATGTCGCGGGCTGAGGCCACGACCGCCGCCACCGTCACCGCCGCCAAGGACGCGGCGCCCGTGCGGAAGTGGATCTGGACGCTCGGCCTGTTCCGCAGCGAGCTGGTCACCACGTTCCGCCGGTGGCGCACGATCGCCCTGCTCGCGGTCCTGGCCGGGGTGCCGATCCTCGTGGGGATCGCCGTCAAGATCGAGACGAGCGGCGGTTCACAGGCCGCGGGCGGCGGCGCGGGAGGGCCCGCGTTCATCGCGCAGATCACCAACAACGGCCTGTTCCTGGTCTTCACCTCGCTCGCCGCGACGCTCCCGTTCTTCCTGCCGATGGCCGTCGGGGTGATCGCGGGTGACGCGATCGCCGGCGAGGCGAACGCGGGGACGCTGCGCTATCTGCTCGTCGCCCCCGCGGGCCGCACCCGCCTGCTCCTCACCAAGTACGCGACCACGATGACGTTCTGCCTGGTCGCGACGTTGGTCGTGGCGGCGACGGCGCTCGCCACGGGCGCCCTGCTCTTCCCGCTCGGCGACCTCGTCACGATCTCCGGTACACGGATCGGCTTCGGCGAGGGTCTCGTACGGGCTCTGCTGATCGCCCTCGTCGTGGCCGCGTCACTCGTGGGGATCGCCGCGCTCGGACTGTTCGTCTCGACGCTCACGAACAGCGGGATCGCGGCGATGGCGACGACGGTGGGCCTGCTCATCACCGTCCAGATCCTCGACCAGATCCCCCAGCTGCACGCGATCCAGCCGTATCTGTTCTCGCACCACTGGCTGTCCTTCGCCGACCTGATGCGCGAGCCGGTCTACTGGGACGACCTGCTCAAGAACCTGGGCCTGCAGGGCCTGTACGCGGCCGTGTTCGGCTCGGCGGCGTGGGCGCGCTTCACGACGAAGGACATCACGGCGTAGCCAACCACCGCACTGGTACGCCTCGTACGGGAAGCCGCAGCGTGACCGTCAGCAACCGCTGGCTGATCCCGTCGATCGCGCGGCGCGGCTGCGTGAAGCTGGGCGCGCCCGTGTCGGCGCGCGGGATCAGGCGGCCGGCTCGCGCCGCGGATCCGTCTCAGGCTGCGTCTGCGTCTGTGGCTGAGTCCGCGTTTGCGGAATCGACTCCGCTGCCGACTCCGGCACCGTCTCCGGAGCCGTCACCCGTGCCTCCTGCTCGGCGAGCGCGATCCGCCCCCGCCGGGCCGTCCGCAGCGCGTCCCACGTCAGGAGCGTGAGCGCCACCCATACGAGAGCGAAGCCCGCCCAGCGTTCGGCGGGCATCGCCTCGTGGAAGTACAGGATGCCGAGCAGGAACTGGAAGACCGGTGCCAGGTACTGGAGCAGCCCCAGCGTCGACAGCGGTACGCGGATGGCGGCGGCGCCGAAGCAGACCAGGGGGATCGCGGTGACCAGGCCCGTCGCCGCGAGCAGCGTGGCGTGGCCCGCGCCGTTGCCGAACGTGGACTCGCCCTGCGAGCCGATCCACAGCAGATAGGCGAGCGCGGGCACGAACTGGATCGCGGTCTCGGCGGCGAGCGACTCCAGGCCGCCGAGGTTCACCTTCTTCTTCACCAGGCCGTACGTGGCGAAGGAGAAGGCGAGGCAGAGGGAGATCCAGGGCGGCTGCCCGTATCCGAAGGCGAGGACGAGGACCGCGGCGAGGCCGACGCCGACCGCCGCCCACTGCGCGGGCCGCAACCGCTCGCCCAGGAGCAGGACGCCCATGGCGATGGTGACCAGCGGATTGATGAAGTAGCCGAGTGACGCCTCGACGACATGGCCCGCGTTCACGGCCCATATGTAGACGCCCCAGTTGACCGTGATGACGGCCGCGGCGACCGTGACGAGCGCCAGCCTGCGCGGGTTGCGCAGCAGCTCACCGGCCCAGGCCCAGCGGCGTACGAAGAGCAGGGCGATGCCGACGACGGCCAGCGACCACACCATGCGGTGGGCGAGGATCTCACCGGCGCCGGCGGGCTTGAGCAGGGGCCAGAACAGGGGCACCAGGCCCCACATCCCGTAGGCCGCGATGCCGTTCAACAGTCCTGTCCGCTGTTCGCTCCTCGACTGCCCAGCCTCCACGGCCCCTCCTTCACACACGCGGACGCCCCGTGGCGGCCACTCATGAAGGTAGCGCCGCGGGGCGCCGGCTGTCATGTCCGTATCTCTATACGGTCATGACAGGACGTCCGTGCAGGTGGGAGACCGTCCGTTCTCAGGCGAGCGCGGCCTTGATCGCGTCCGCGAGCGGGGTCGTGGGGCGGCCCGTCAGTCGGGACAGGTCGCCGCTGGTGGTGGCGAGCAGGCCCTGCCCGATGGCGATGTCGACGCCCACGAGGATGTCGGCGAAGGGTGCGGGCAGTCCGGCGCCGAGCAGGATCTCCCGGTTCTGCTCGGGCGTGACGGAGTTGTACGCGATCGTGCGGCCGGTCTGCTTCGACAGCTCGGCGGCGTACTCGGCGAAGGACCAGGCGACGTCGCCGCTCAGCTCGTACGCCTGGTTCTCGTGGCCCTCGCCGGTGAGGACGGCGACCGCGGCGGCGGCGTAGTCGGCGCGGGAGGTGGAGGCGACGCGGCCCTCGCCCGCGGAGGCGGTGACGGCGCCGTGTTCCAGGACCGGGGCGAGGTTCTCGGTGTAGTTCTCGTGGTACCAGCCGTTGCGCAGGAACGTGTACGGCAGACCGGAGTCCAGGATCGCCTGCTCGGTCACCTTGTGCTCGGCCGCCAGGTCGAAGTCGGCCGCGGGCCCGCCTAGGACGCCGGTGTACGCGAGCAGCGCGACGCCCGCGCCCTTCGCGGCGTCGATCACGGCCTGATGCTGCGCCACGCGCTGCCCGACCTCGCTGCCGGAGATCAGCAGGACCCGCTCCCCGGCGGCGAAGGCGCCGGCCAGCGTCCCGGGCGCGCTGTAGTCGGCGATCCGCAGCTCGACGCCGCGGGCGGCGAGGTCGGTGGCCTTGTTCTTGTCGCGGACGACCGCGGCGATGCTCTCCGCCGGGACGCCGGCGGCAAGGAGACCGTCGATGACGAGACGGCCGAGGTGTCCGGTGGCTCCGGTGACGACGATGCTCATGTCTGAAATCTCCCTTAGCGACTGGTTATGACGCTGAGCCTACGTCGGGCGCTAACTATTGGAAAGTACCCACTTTGAAGTAAGGTACTGGCATGGCAGTAAGCAAGGGGAGTGCCGGCGGCGAGGACATGTGCCCGTACCGGCTCGTGCTCGAACACGTCACCAGCCGCTGGGGCGTCCTCGTCCTGATCGCCCTTGAGGGGCGCTCGTACCGGTTCAGCGAGCTGCGAAGAGAGATCGGCCGCGTCAGCGAGAAGATGCTCACGCAGACACTCCAGACCCTGGAGCGCGACGGCATGGTGCACCGCGACGCGAAGCCGGTCATCCCGCCACGCGTGGACTACTCGCTCACCGACCTCGGCCGCGAGGCGGCGGAACAGGTGAGAACGCTCGCGATGTGGACGGAGCGCCGCATGGAAGCGGTGACGGAGGCCAGAGCGGCATACGACGAAACCCGCGCCCCCTAGGGGGGCGCGGGCTGTGTCATCGGACGGTCCGCCTAACCGACCACGGTCCAGGTGTCGCCCCCGGCGAGCAGCGCGCCGAGGTCGCCCTTGCCGTTCTGCTCGATCGCCTCGTCGAGCTGTTCGGACATCTGCACGTCGTAGACGGGCCGCTCGGCGGAGCGGAAGACGCCGATGGGCGTGTGGTGCAGGGTGTGCGGGTCGGCCAGGCGGGACAGGGCGAACGCCGTCGTCGGCGAGGCCGCGTGTGCGTCGTGGACGAGGATCTGTGACTGGTTGTCCTCGGTCACGTCGACGACCTCCAGGTCACCGGTCTGCGGGTCCCGCACGACGCCCTTGGCGAGGTCGGTGCCGAAGCGGATCGGCTGCCCGTGCTCCAGGCGGATCACCGCCTCCTCGGCCTGCTGCTTGTCCTTGAGGACTTCGAAGGCGCCGTCGTTGAAGATGTTGCAGTTCTGGTAGATCTCCACCAGGGCGGTGCCCGGGTGGGCGGCCGCCTGGCGCAGCACGTCGGTGAGGTGCTTGCGGTCGGAGTCGACGGTACGGGCCACGAACGACGCCTCCGCGCCGAGCGCGAGGGACACCGGGTTGAAGGGCGCGTCGAGCGAGCCCATCGGTGTCGACTTGGTGATCTTGCCGACCTCGGAGGTGGGCGAGTACTGGCCCTTGGTGAGGCCGTAGATCCGGTTGTTGAAGAGGAGGATCTTCAGGTTCACGTTGCGGCGCAGGGCGTGGATGAGGTGGTTGCCGCCGATGGACAGGGCGTCGCCGTCACCGGTGACCACCCACACGGACAGGTCGCGGCGCGAGGAGGCCAGGCCGGTCGCGATGGCCGGGGCGCGGCCGTGGATGGAGTGCATCCCGTAGGTGTTCATGTAGTACGGGAAGCGGGACGAGCAGCCGATGCCCGAGACGAAGACGATGTTCTCCTTCGCCAGACCGAGCTCGGGCATGAAGCCCTGGACGGCGGCCAGGATCGCGTAGTCGCCGCAGCCGGGGCACCAGCGCACTTCCTGGTCGGACTTGAAGTCCTTCATGGACTGCTCGGCCTCGGCCTTGGGTACCAGCGAGAGCGCCTCGATCGTGCCCGTGCCTTTCGTGCCGGTGTCAGCCATGGATGGCCTCCTTGAGAGCCGTGGCGAGCTGCTCAGCCTTGAACGGCATGCCGTTGACCTGGTTGTACGAGTGGGCGTCCACCAGGTACTTCGCCCGGACGAGGGTGGCGAGCTGGCCGAGGTTCATCTCGGGGATCACCACCTTGTCGTAACGCTGCAGTACCTCGCCCAGATTCCGCGGGAACGGGTTCAGATGGCGCAGATGGGCCTGCGCGATGTGCTCGCCGGCGGCGCGCAGCCGGCGTACGGCGGCGGTGATGGGTCCGTAGGTGGAACCCCAGCCGAGGACAAGGGTGTTGGCCCCGCCCGAGGCGTCGTCGACCTCCAGGTCCGGGACCTCGATGCCGTCGATCTTCGCCTGGCGGGTGCGGACCATGCGCTCGTGGTTGGCCGGGTCGTAGGAGATGTTGCCCGTGCCGTCCTGCTTCTCGATCCCGCCGATACGGTGCTCAAGACCCGGCGTGCCGGGGATCGCCCACGGACGGGCCAGTGTCTGCGGATCTCGCTTGTAGGGCCAGAACACCTCGGTGCCGTCGTCCTCGGTGTGATTCGGGCCGGAGGCGAACTGGGTGCGCAGGTCGGGGAGTTGGTCGACCTCGGGGATGCGCCACGGCTCCGAGCCGTTGGCCAGGTAGCCGTCGGAGAGGAGGAAGACCGGGGTGCGGTACGTGATCGCGATCCGGGCCGCCTCGATCGCCGCGTCGAAACAGTCGGCCGGCGTGCGCGGCGCGACCACCGGAACCGGCGCCTCACCGTTGCGCCCGTACATCGCCTGGAGCAGGTCCGCCTGCTCCGTCTTGGTGGGCAGCCCGGTGGAGGGGCCGCCGCGTTGGATGTCCACCACCAGCAGCGGCAGTTCGAGGGAGACGGCCAGTCCGATCGTCTCCGACTTCAGGGCCACGCCGGGGCCGGAGGTGGTCGTGACGGCGAGGCTGCCGCCGAACGACGCGCCCAGCGCCGCGCCGATCCCGGCGATCTCGTCCTCCGCCTGGAACGTGCGCACGCCGAAGTTCTTGTGCTTCGACAGTTCGTGCAGGATGTCCGAGGCTGGCGTGATCGGGTACGAGCCCAGATACAGCGGCAGGTCCGCCTGCCGGGACGCCGCGATCAGCCCGTAGGACAGGGCCAGGTTCCCGGAGATGTTGCGGTAGGTGCCGGTCGGGAACGCGGACGAGGCGGGCGCGACCTCGTAGGAGACCGCGAAGTCCTCCGTCGTCTCACCGAAGTTCCAGCCCGCGTGGAAAGCGGCGATGTTCGCCGCGGCGATCTGCGGCTTCTTCGCGAACTTCGACTTGAGGAACCGCTCCGTGCCCTCGGTGGGCCGGTGGTACATCCACGACAGCAGACCCAGCGCGAACATGTTCTTCGAGCGGCCCGCGTCCTTGCGGGACAGCTCGAACTCCTTGAGCGCCTCGACCGTGAGCGTCGTCAGCGGCACCGGATGGACGTGATATCCGTCCAGCGAACCGTCCTCCAGCGGGGAGGTCTCGTAACCGACCTTCTGCATCGCCCGTTTGGTGAACTCGTCCGTGTTGACGATGATTTCCGCGCCGCGCGGCACATCCGCGATGTTCGCCTTCAGCGCGGCCGGGTTCATCGCCACCAACACGTTCGGCTCGTCGCCCGGCGTGAGGATGTCGTGGTCCGCGAAATGCAGCTGGAACGAAGAAACGCCCGGCAGTGTCCCTGCGGGCGCTCGGATCTCGGCGGGGAAGTTCGGCAGCGTGGACAGGTCGTTCCCGAACGACGCAGTCTCCGAGGTGAACCGGTCACCCGTCAGCTGCATCCCGTCGCCCGAGTCACCCGCGAATCGGATGATCACCCGGTCCAGACGCCGTACGTCCTTGCCGTTCGCGTGTTTGCGCTGCTCTCCGACCACTGCCCCATCGGCCTGCTCGGCCGGGCTACTGACCTGGCTGGTCACTGAACTGGACCTCCCTCGAGGCGGCTCTGCGGGAGCGGCCGGCCGACCGGCCTCTCCATGGCCCACCCTACGTCGGTAAGGGTCGCCTTCCCTGGATGGTTCGCATGGTGGACGCGACAATGAGACACCCTGATGACCTTGTTTGTCACGATTTACCCACCCCCATGGCCCCCTGTTCGAAGACGCGCCCACTCATCCTTTGGTTCTAGGACCGAATTCGGGTCGACCCCGAGTCGACCCGGGGTCGGTCCTGGGGTCGGTCCTGGGGCGTCCCGGAGTCCACCGGCCGATTCCCGCCATATCTGACAGGGCGTCAGGTCGTCACGAGTTCAGGTAGGTGAGCACCGCCAGAACGCGCCGGTGATCCCCGTCACTCGGGGACAGCCCCAGCTTCAGGAAGATATTGCTGACGTGCTTCTCCACCGCGCCGTCGCTCACGACCAGTTGACGCGCGATCGCCGAGTTCGTCCGGCCCTCGGCCATCAGGCCGAGCACCTCGCGCTCACGCGGAGTCAGCCCCGCCAGCACGTCCTGCTTACGGCTGCGCCCCAGGAGCTGGGCCACCACCTCGGGGTCGAGCGCCGTACCGCCCTGTGCCACCCGCACCACCGCGTCCACGAACTCGCGCACCTCGGCCACCCGGTCCTTGAGCAGGTAGCCCACGCCGTGGCTGGAACCGGCGAGCAGTTCGGTCGCGTACTGCTCCTCCACGTACTGCGAAAGGACCAGCACCCCGAGCCCCGGGTGCTGCTTGCGCAGCAGGACCGCGGCGCGCACGCCCTCGTCCGTGTGCGTCGGCGGCATCCGCACGTCGGCGACCACCACGTCCGGCAGCGCGTCCTGCGCGGCCAGGTCGGTGATGGTCTTGACCAGCGCGTCCCCGTCGCCCACGCCCGCCACCACGTCGTGCCCGCGGTCGGTCAGCAACCGGGTCAGGCCCTCCCTGAGCAGCACTGAATCCTCGGCGATGACCACTCGCACTCTGTCCTCCACGTTTCTCGGCCCCCCACAGCCCGTCCCACCCGTTCAACGGTCACCAGCATCCCAGCATCCGGACGGTCCTGGGCGGTGGTGCCGGGATTGACCGGGAAGAGGAAGGACGCGCGTGTGCGGTGCGCCCCGGGGGAAGGGTGCACCGCACACGCGGGGGCCGGTCGTCAGGCGCGCCGCCACGGCAGTTCGGCCGTGATCCGCGTCGGGCCCGCCGCCGGCGAGTCCACCAGGAGGATCCCGTCGACGGCGTCGAGCCGCTCGGCGAGCCCCGCGAGGCCGGAACCGGCGGAGGCGTCGGCGCCGCCCACGCCGTTGTCCATCACCTGGAGCATCAGCCGGTCCTCGACCCGCCACACGTCGACCGTGGCGCGGGTCGCCCGGCTGTGCTTGCTGACGTTCTGCAGGAGCTCGCCGACCGTGAAGTACGCGATGCCCTCGATGGCCGGCGCGGGCCGCGCGGGCAGGTCGACCTCGACCTGTACCGGGACCGTGCAGCGCGAGGCCACGGAGGACAGGGCCGCGTCCAGGCCGCGGTCGGTCAGGATGGCCGGGTGGATGCCGCGAGCCAGGTCCCGCAGCTCCTGGAGTGCCGTCTTCACCTCGCCGTGCGCCTCGTCCACCATGCGCGCCGCCGCCCGCGGGTCCTCCGTCAGCTTCTCCTTGGCGAGACCCAGGTCCATCGCGAGGTTGACCAGGCGGGCCTGTGCGCCGTCGTGCAGGTCGCGCTCGATGCGGCGCAGGTCGGCGGCGGCCGTGTCGACGACGACGCCGCGGTCCGACTCCAGCTCCACGACGCGCGTGGCGAGCCGCGAGGGGCCGAGCAGCCCGCTCACCAGCGCCCGGTCCACGGAGGCCAGCGCCCTGATGATCCACGGCGTCGCGAGCGTGATCAGCAGGCCGACCGCCGCGGTGACGGTGATCTCGAAGGGGTTGTCCAGGTACACGTTGTGCGCGCCGTCGCCGTACAACTGGATGCCGCCCTGGCCCGCGTACATGGGGAAGACCCACTGCCACAGCGGATACGTGAGCAGGGACCAGCCGACCGTCCAGAAGACCAGCGCGACGTTGAACGCGAAGACCGCCCACGGGAAGTGCACGACCGTGTACAGCAGGTTGCGCCAGGACTCGCCGCTCTTGAGGAGGGCGCCCATCCACGCCATCGGGCCGTGGGCGCGGGGCCGCAGCGGAGCCGGGGTGCCGACGTCGATGCCGAGCAGCGCGCGCGCCCTGGCCCGCTCCATCGCGGCGAAGCCGCGCGCCCCGGCGAGGGCGCCGGCCAGCACGGGGATGCCGAGGAACGTGATCAGCAGGCCGGCGCCGAGCGACACCATCGTCACCGCGTACACGAACGTGATGATGCTGATCGGGAGGCTCAGGAGCAGATAGCCGAACTCGCGGAACGTACGGCCCTCGATCGGCGCGCGCAGCCCGGCCGGGAGACGGTGACGCCGTTCCCCGGCCACCGCGTCGTCGCGGTAGCCATGTCCCTGTCCGTACTGCGTGGGCGTGATCATCGGTGGGGTCCGTCCGTTCTGCTCGTCCGCCTGGTACTTCCAGACTCCTCGCGGCGGCGCCCCGCGGCCATGGAGCCGGTCGGCGTCTTGGACCGGGGGTTTTCCCTACCCCGCGGTGCCTCTCAGGCGGGCGTGCGGTCGCGCCAGGGCAGCTCGGCGGTCACCGTCGTCGGGCCGCCCTCCGGCGAGTCCACGACGAACAGGCCGTCCACCGCGCCGAGCCGGTCCGCGAGGCCCGACATGCCCGTGCCCTTGTCGAGGCTCGCGCCGCCGTGCCCGTCGTCCCCCACCTGGATCAGCAGCCGGTCCCCCGAGCGCCACACGTCGACCGACGCCGACCGCGCCCCGCTGTGCTTGCTGACGTTCTGGAGCAGCTCGGACACCGTGAAGTACGCGATGCCCTCGATCGCCGCGGCGGGCCGCTGAGGCAGGTCAGCCGTGACCTTCACCGGGACCGTGCAGCGCGAGGCCACGGAGGACAGGGCCGCGTCCAGGCCGCGGTCGGTCAGGATGGCCGGGTGGATGCCGCGGGCCAGATCGCGCAGCTCCTGAAGGGCCAGCTTCACCTCGCCGTGTGCCTCGTCGACCATGGCGGCAGCGGCGTCCGGGTCCTCGAGCAGCTTCTCCTTCGCGAGGCCGAGGCCCATCGCGAGGTTGACCAGGCGGGCCTGTGCGCCGTCGTGCAGGTCGCGCTCGATGCGGCGCAGGTCGGCGGCGGCCGTGTCGACGACGACGCCGCGGTCCGACTCCAGCTCGGCGATCCGCCGCTCCAGCTCGTCCGAGGGCGACAGGAGCGCCCGCGCCATCGCCCGGTCCGCGTTGGTCAGCCCCCGCACGATGAACGGAAGCACCGGCCACAGCACGAAGAGCCCGGTCAGCGTGATCGCGAACGTGAGCACGCCCCACGGCAGCCGTATGAACTCGTACAGCATCGCCCGCCAGCCCACCGGGTCCTTCAGGCCGGACCACAGCCGTCCGAAGAAGCCCTCGTCGCGCCTGCGCGGCAGCGGGCTCGGCTCCTCGATGCGCAGCCCGAGCAGCGCGCGGGCCCGGCCGCGCTCCGCCTTCCCGAGCTGACGCGCGCCGAGCAGACCGGCCGCGAGCACGGGCAGGCCGATCACCGTCACGGCCAGGCCGACGCCGGTGGCCAGCATCGTCACGACATACGTGAAGCCGAGCACGGCGACCGGCAGATTGCTGAGGAGATACGCGATCTCCTTCCAGGTGTGCCGGCCGAAGGCGAAGCGCGGGGCCGGCGGGCGGTCCGCGTCCGGCTCTGTGGTGACGATGCGAGCGGTCATATGCGACAGCGTGCCCGGCGCGGCGCCGGGGCGCCATGAGGCGGGCTGCCGGACCCGACGGGGGATAACCCCACCTCAACCCTGGACGCCTGCTTACCGTCTCTTTAACAGGCCCTAGACTCCCGTGCGTACAGATCGTCGAACACCACGGAGCGAGGGGCGGACGTGCCGGAATCGACCATCGTCGCCGCGGGCTACTTCCAGACGTACTCTGTAGTCGGCGCAATCGCCGTCGTGGGCGTCCTGTTCGTGGCCGTCGCCTTCGGCGCGGGGCGGCTGCTGAGGCCGGTGGTCCCGACCCCCGAGAAACTCCTGACGTACGAGTGCGGAGTCGACCCCGTCGGCGAAGGCTGGGCCCACACTCAGGTCCGCTACTACGTCTACGCGTTCCTCTACGTCATCTTCGCCGTCGACTCGATCTTCCTCTTCCCGTGGGCGACCGTCTTCGCCGATCCGCAGTTCGGCGCGGCGACGCTCGTGGAGATGTTCATCTTCCTCGGCTTCCTCGCCGTGGGCCTGCTGTACGCATACAAGAAGGGCGTCCTCACATGGACGTGACCCCCTCGGAGCCCGTGCTCCTGCCGGATCCCGTCAGCCCGAAGAAGCTGGGCGTGCTGTCCCGCCTGGCCCCCGAGCCGATGAAGGTGGTCCTCAACTGGGGCCGCCGCTACTCGCTCTGGGTCTTCAACTTCGGCCTGGCCTGCTGCGCCATCGAGTTCATCGCGGCGTCCATGGCGCGGCACGACTTCATCCGCCTCGGCGTCATCCCCTTCGCACCGGGCCCGCGCCAGGCCGACCTGATGGTCGTCTCCGGCACGGTCACGGACAAGATGGCCCCGGCCGTGAAGCGCCTGTACGAGCAGATGCCCGAGCCCAAGTACGTCATCTCGTTCGGCGCCTGCTCCAACTGCGGCGGCCCGTACTGGGACTCGTACTCGGTCACCAAGGGCGTCGACCAGATCATTCCGGTCGACGTGTACGTGCCCGGGTGCCCGCCCCGGCCGGAGGCGCTGCTCCAGGGAATTCTGAAGCTTCAGGAGAAGATCGCGCGCGAGTCGCTGGGCGAGCGGTACGCGTCGGCCGACGCGGCGGCCGGGCGGCCTTCGGCGGCCGCGCTCAGCAGCGGTCTCGTGAAGCCGCCGGTCCCCACGCGCGACGACTCCGGGGAGGGTGAGCGGTGACCGGCTGGCTGCCCCGACCCGTCGAGGAGCTCTTCGGCCCGGACGCCACGGCCGAGGAGTCGTACGAGGTCCTCACCGTCGACGTTCCCGCGGACACTTGGATCGACGCCCTCGAAACGGCCCGCACCACGCTGGGCTGCACCTACTTCGACTGGCTGAGCGCGGTCGACGAGCCCGGCACGGGCTTCCGCGTCTGCGCGCACGTCGTCGCCCTGTCTCCCGTACGCCGCCTGCTCCTGCGCACCACCGTGCCGCACGACGCCCCCGTCCTGGCCACCGCGGTCGACGTGTACGCGGGCGCGGGCTGGCACGAGCGCGAGACGCACGAAATGTTCGGCGTCCGCTTCGAGGGCCACCCGCACCTGGTGCCGCTCCTCCTTCCCGACGGCTTCGAGGGCCACCCGCTGCGCAAGGACTTCGTGCTTGCGGCGCGCGTCGTGAAGGCGTGGCCGGGGGCCAAGGAGCCAGGGGAGCCTGCGGCGGGTGCGGGGCACGGTGGGCCGAAGCGGCGGCAGATGCTGCCGCCGGGTGTTCCCGATCCGAACGAGTGGGGTCCGCTGAAGGGCCAGCTTCCGCCCGCCCCGGCCCGCCCGGCCCGTGGCGCGGGCCGCGCGGCGGGCGACCGTCCGGTGCGGCGGACGCGCACGGCGGGGGAGGGGTCGGCCAGTCAGGCCGCCGCGCCGGGCACGGATGCGGCGGCTGCCGCGCCGCCGAGGCGTTCGCGGAGTGCGTCGCAGGGGTCGGCTTCGCAGACGCCGGCGACTCCCGAGACGCCTGCAACTCCTGAGACACCTGCGGCGCCCAATCCGGACGCCGCGGGCAAGCCCGGCGCCACCGGCGACGCGCCCTGGCACCACGCCCGCCCGGCCTTCGACGAGCCGAAACCGGCCGCGCCGGAGGAGCCCACGCCTGAGGCACCGGACGCCCCGGAGGCACCGGCCACCCCGGAGACGGCCCCGGAGGCACCGGCCACCCCCGAAACCCCGGATGCCGAAGAAGCCCCCGACACCCCCGACACCCCGGACACCCCCGACACCCCCTCAGGAGGAACGGAGTGAACGACGTGCTCGACGTCGCTCTGCGGCTCATCGTCGTCTTCGTCGCCTTCCTCGTCCTGCCCCTTGTCGTCGGCCAGACCGAGCACAAGGTGATGGCGCACATGCAGGGCCGCCTCGGCCCCATGTACGCGGGCGGCTTCCACGGGTGGGCCCAGCTCGTCGCCGACGGCGTGAAGTTCGCGCAGAAGGAAGACATCGTCCCCGCCGGCGCGGACCGCCGCATCTTCCAGCTCGCGCCCGCCGTCGCCCTCCTGCCGTACCTCCTCGTCCTGCTCGCCATTCCCATCGGCCCGAGCGAGGGCGCGGTCGGCCAGGTCGTCGACGCCGGCATCTTCTTCGTGCTCGCCGTCATGGGCGTCGGAGTGCTCGGCTCGCTCATGGCGGGCTGGGCGTCGGCCAACAAGTTCTCCCTCCTGGGCGGCCTGCGCACCGCCGCTCAGCTCCTCGCCTACGAACTGCCGATGCTGCTCGCCGCCGCCTCGGTCGCGATGGCCGCGGGCACCGTCTCCCTGCCCGGCATCGTCGACGCGTTCCAGTGGTGGTGGGTGCCGTGGCAGATCGTCGGCGCCCTCGTCTTCTTCGTGGCGGGCCTCGCCGAACTCCAGCGCCCGCCCTTCGACATGCCGGTCGCCGACTCCGAGATCATCTTCGGCGCGTACACCGAGTACACGGGCCTGCGCTTCGCCCTGTTCCTGCTCGCCGAGTACGCCGGGATCGTCGTCCTGTGCGGCCTCACCACCGTCCTGTTCCTGGGCGGCTGGCACGGGCCGTGGGGCGCCGACGGCCTCGGCTGGGTCTGGACGCTGCTGAAGGCGGCCGTCCTCGCGTTCGTCGTGATCTGGCTGCGCGTCACCTACCCCCGTCTCCGCGAGGACCAGCTCCAGAAGCTCTCCTGGACCCTCCTCATCCCCCTCGCACTCGCGCAGATCGCGCTCACCGGAATCGTGAAGGTGGCGATCAACTAGTGGCTCCGATCCCAGGCGCAGGTCTCGCCAAGGGCCTCGCCGTCACCCTCCGCACGATGACGCATAAGACCGTCACCGAGCAGTACCCGGACGTCCAGCCCGAACTGCCGCCCCGCACCCGGGGCGTCATCGGCCTGTTCGAGGAGAACTGCACGGTCTGCATGCTGTGCGCCCGCGAGTGCCCCGACTGGTGCATCTACATCGACTCCCACAAGGAGACGGTGCCGGCCGCCGTCGAGGGCGGCCGCGAGCGCAGCCGCAACGTCCTCGACCGCTTCGCCATCGACTTCGCCCTGTGCATGTACTGCGGTATCTGCATCGAGGTGTGTCCTTTCGACGCGCTGTTCTGGTCCCCGGAGTTCGAGTACGCGGAGACGGACATCCACGAACTCACCCACGAGCGCGACCGGCTGCGCGAGTGGATGTGGACGGTCCCGGCCCCGCCCGCGCTCGACCCGGCGGCCGAGGAACCCAAGGAACTCGCCGCCGCCCGCAAGGCCGCCGAGAAGCTGGCCGCCGCCCAGGCCGCAGCCGCCCAGGCGCCGGCCTCGGAAGCACCCGCCTCCGCCTCTGAAGAACCCGCCCCCGACGAGCCCGCCCCCGGAGAGGAGGGACCCGCGTGACCCCCGTCGCAGCGGCCGCCACCGCGGCCACGCAGACCCACGGCTTCCTCTCGCCGACCGGCGTCGAGATCGCGTTCCTCCTCGTCGGCCTGGTCACCTTCGGCGCCGCGATCGTCACCGTCACCACCAAGCAGCTCGTGCACGCGGCCCTGTGGCTGGTCGTCGCCCTCGGCGGCCTCGCCGTCGAATACCTGCTGCTCACCGCCGAGTTCATCGCCTGGGTGCAGGTCCTCATCTACGTCGGCTCCGTCGTCGTCCTCCTCCTGTTCGGACTGATGCTCACGAGGGCGCCCATCGGCCGCTCCCCGGATGCCGACTCGGGCAACCGGTGGGCCGCGCTGACGGTCGCCGTCGCCGCGGCCGCCGCCCTCGTCTGGGTCGTCGTGGACGCCTTCCGCACCACGTGGGTCGACCTCGACGGCGCTCCCCAGGGCACCACCGCCGTGACCGGATCGATCCTCTTCCAGCACTGGGTGCTCCCCTTCGAGGCCCTCTCGGTCCTGCTCCTCGCGGCCCTGGTCGGCGCGATCGTCCTCTCCCGCAAGACCGCCAAGGCACAGGACATGAACTCCAAGGCCCGGGAGGGGAACCGCTGATGCACCTCGCCTATCCCGCCGTCCTCTCCTCCCTGCTCTTCTGCACGGGCCTGTACGGAGTGCTGGCCCGCCGCAACGCGGTCCTGGTCCTGATGTCCGTCGAGCTGATGCTCAACGCCGTCAATCTCAACCTCGTCGCCTTCGACGTCTGGCTCAGCAAGGCGGCCCGCGACACCCTCCACTCGGGCCAGGCGCTGACCCTCTTCATCATCGCCATCGCCGCCGCCGAGATCGGCATCGGCCTGGCGATCGTGCTCGCCGTGTACCGCGGCCGCGGCACCTCCGACATCGACAAGCTCCGCGACACCGCCGAGTCCCCGGACGACGGCGGACCCGACGGCTCTGCACCGGACGGATCCGCAGCGGACGCCGGCGCCGGGGCCGCGACGGACGAGAAGGCCGAGGCCACCGCGTGACCACCACGACCCTCGCCGTACTCGTCCCCCTCCTCCCGTTCCTCGCCGCCGCGGCGGGACTGCTCCTGGGCCGCACCGCCCCCGGCTTCGTACGGCCCCTCGCCGTACTGCCGACCCTCGCGGCGCTCGCCCTCGCCGTCCTCGTCGCCGTGCGCCAGGGCGGCGGCCGGAGCATCGACGCGGCCACCGAACTCACCCCGACGGGCTCGATTCCCATCGAGCTCGCTCTGCACATCGACGGCTTCGCCGCGCTCGTCGCCGTACTGGTCTGCGTCGTCGCGTCGTGCGTGCAGATCTACTCGACGGCCTACCTGCGCGACGACCCGCGCTACCCCTCGTACGCCGCGCTCGTCTCGCTCTTCACCTCCGCGATGCTCCTCGTCGTCTACTCGGGCGACCTGATGGTGCTGCTCGTCGGCTGGGAAGTCATGGGCATCTGCTCGTACTTCCTCGTCGGTCACTACTGGGAGACCCCGGAGGCGCGCGCCGCCTCCCTCAAGGCGTTCCTGGTCACGAAGCTCGGCGACGTCCCCTTCCTGATCGGCCTGTTCGCGCTCGCCGTGGACGCCGGGTCCTTCCGCATCACGACGGTGCTCGGTGCCGTCGCGAGCGGCGGTCTCGACCACCCCACGCTGATCGCCCTGCTGCTCCTCGCGGGTGTGGCGGGCAAGTCCGCGCAGTTCCCGCTGCACACCTGGCTGCCCGACGCGATGGCCGGCCCCACGCCGGTCTCGGCGCTGATCCACGCCGCGACGATGGTCGCCGCCGGTGTCTACTTCGTCGCCAGGCTCCTCCCCGTCTTCGCCGCCTCCGGCGCCGCTCTGGTCGTCCTCGCCGTCATGGCCGCCGTCACGATGACCGGCTCGGCGCTCGCCGCCCTCGCGCAGGACGACATCAAGCGCGTCCTCGCGTACTCGACGATCGGTCAGCTCGGCTACATGACCGGCGCCCTCGCCGTCGGCGACCGCGGCGCCGCCGTCTTCCACCTCCTGTCGCACGGCGCCTTCAAGGCGCTGCTGTTCCTCGGGGCCGGCGTGGTCATCCATGCCGCCGGCACCAACTCGCTCGCGGCCATGTCCCGCATGAAGGACCTGCGCGACCGTGTCCCCGACGCCTACTGGACGATGACCGTGGCGCTCCTCGCGCTCGCCGCGATCCCGCCGTTCAGCGGCTTCTTCTCCAAGGAGGCCGTCCTCGGCTCCGCCGAGCACGCGGCCACCGGCCACGCCGAGGCCATCCCGTCCTCCGCGGGCTGGATCGTCCTCGTGTCCGGCCTCCTCACGGCCCTGCTCACCGCCGCGTACGCCACGCGCCTGTGGCTCCTGGCCTTCCGCGGCCACGGAGCCGAGGCCCCGGACCACGGCAAGCAGCCCGTAGCGATGAACGCCGTGCTGTGGGTCCTGGCGGTCCCCTCGCTCGCCTTCGGCCTCACCGTGGGCATCCTGCCCGGCTGGTTCGACGGCCGCTCGCTGACCCCGACCCTCACCACGTCCGTCCTCGGCACGGGCGTCGCCCTCGTCGGCGGGATCGTCACCTACGCGGCCTGGCGCCACACCACGGCCCTCGCCGCCCGTGTCCCGCTCGGCGCCGTCGCCGCCCACCCCGACGCGGACGGCGGCCTCGTCGAGGCCGAGGCCATCGCCACCCACACGGCCGCGTACGGGGACATCGCCTACGCCCCCGACCCGGCGGACCCGGGCCGTCTCCTGCTCGGCCCGCTGCACCGCCACGCGGCCACCGGCTTCCACCTGGACGCCGTCTACGCGGCCCTGTTCGTCCGGCCCGTCCTGGCCGCGGCCTCACTGGTCCGCTTCCTCGACAGCGAGGTCGTCGAGACCTATGTGCGCGGCGCCGCCGCCGTACCCAACTGGCTGGGCCGGGCCGTCCGCCGCGCCCAGACCGGCAACGTGCAGACCTATCTCAGCGCCCTGCTCGCAGGGACCGTCGTCCTGGCGATCGCCGTCGTCCTCGTCGCCACCGCCGGAGCGTGAGCAGCCGTGATCGATATCAGCGAATCCGTGATGCAGTTCCTTCTCGCACTGATCGTCGTCGGCCCGCTCATCGGCGCCGCCGCCGCTCTTCTCCCGGCCCCGCCCGGGCTGAAGGGGAAGTCCCCGGACCAGGCCGTGCTCCGCCACGGCGTGACCGTGACCGGCGTGATCCTCATCGCCGCGATCGTCCTCGCGCTGGGCTTCGACCATGACCACCCGTCAAAGATGCAGGCCACGACCGACATCAGCTGGATCCCCGCACTCGACGTGCGCATCCACCTCGGCATCGACGGCATCTCGCTCCCCCTCCTGCTCCTGACCGCGCTGCTGACCTTCCTCTGCGCGCTGTACAGCTATTTCAAGCAGCAACATCAGCGGCTGACGCCGCGGGCAACGGGCCCGTCCCCCAAGGCATTTGTCGCGCTGATCCTCGTCCTCGAGTCCGGCACCCTCGCGACCTTCGCCGTGCTCGACCTGCTGCTGTTCTTCCTCGCCTTCGAGATGGTCCTCATCCCGATGTACTTCCTCATCGCCCGCTGGGGCGGTGAGCAACGGGCCAAGGCGGCCTGGAAGTTCATCCTCTTCACGCTCCTCGGCTCCGTCGTGATGCTGCTCGGCCTCCTCCTCATCGGACTCAAGTCCGGCACATTCGACATGGTGGCACTCGCCTCTGACAATGGCCGGGGCCTGAGCACGTCCGTGCAGGTCACCGCCGTTCTGGCGATCGGGATCGGGCTCGCCGTCAAGACGCCGATGTGGCCGCTGCACAGCTGGCTGCCGGACGCCCACACCGCCGCGCCCACCGTCGGCTCGGTCCTCCTCGCCGGCGTGCTGCTGAAGATGGGCACGTACGGATTCGTGCGGATCCTGCTGCCGATCACGCCCGACGGCATGCACACCTTCGCGCCGTACCTCGCCGCGTTCGCCGTCGTCGGGATCATCTACGGGTCCCTGGCCTGCCTGGCCCTCGCACGGCCCGGCGCCAAGGGCGACCTCAAGCGCCTCATCGCGTACTCGTCCGTCGGGCACATGGGCTTCGTCCTGCTCGGCATCTCGACGATGTCCCCGACCGGCGTCAACGGCGCGCTCTTCGCGAACATCGCCCACGGCCTCATCACCGGCCTGCTGTTCTTCCTCGTCGGCGCCCTCAAGGACCGCACGGGCAGCACGGACCTGGACGCACTCGCCCAGCAGGGCGGCATGGCGCTCTACGGCAAGGCGCCCCGCCTCGGCGGCCTCCTCGCCTTCGCCGCCGTCGCGTCCCTCGGGCTGCCGGGCCTCGCCGGGTTCTGGGGCGAGATGCTCACCCTGTTCGGGGCGTTCAAGCCGGCCGCCGGCCTGAGCCGCCCCGCGTTCCTCACATTCATGGCGATCGCCGCGTTCGGCACCCTGCTCACCGCCGCGTACATGCTCGCCGTCGTCCGCCGGGTCTGCATGGGCCCGCACGAGGCCGAGGCGCCGAAGCTCGCCGACGTCCAGGGCTACGAGTTCGCCGCCTGGACCCCGCTCGTCGCCCTCACCGTCGTCGGCGGGCTCTGGCCCGCGGCCCTGATCGGCCTCACCGACCCGGCCGTGCAGAAGCTCCTCGCAGGAGGCATCCAGTGACCGCCGTCGCCGCGCCGTCCGTGGCGTCCCTCGTCCAGTCCGTCGACTGGCTCGCGATCGCGCCGCCCACCATCGCGGCGGTCGTCGCCCTCGTGGTGCTCGTCGCGGACCTGTTCCTCGGCGAGCGCAGGAAGGCGCTGCTCGGCTGGGTCTCCGTCGCGGGCCTCGCCGCCGCCGCGCTCGCGCTGCTGCCGCTCCTGGACGGCGACCGCTCGACCTTCTGCCTCAAGACGCTCAAGGGCGAGCAGGCCGCGTGCAGCTACACGGCCGATCACTTCACGCTCGTCATCCAGTTCCTCGTCCTGGCCGGCGCCCTGCTGACCGCGCTGCTGTCCGTCACCGGCATCAAGGACGCGAAGAACACGCCCAGGGAGCTCCCCGAGGGGGAGTTCTGGTTCCTGCTCCTGTCCTCCGCCGCGGGCGCCGCCCTGCTGCCCGCCTCGCGCGACCTGGCGACCCTCGTCGTCGCCCTGGAAGTGGCGTCCCTGCCGGCGTTCGCCCTCGTCGGCATCAAGCGTGACGACCGGCGCTCCTCCGAAGCGGCCCTGAAGTTCTTCCTGTCCTCGGTCACGGCGACCGCGGTCACCCTCCTGGGCGTGAGCTTCGTCTATGCGACGACGGGCACCCTGTACCTCACGAGGATCGCCACCGCCCTGACGCACGTCGACGGGCAGTTCCACACCCTGGCCCAGGCGGGCGTCGCCCTCACCCTCGTCGGCTTCGCGTTCAAGACCGCCGCCGTCCCCTTCCACTTCTGGGTGCCCGACACCTACGTAGGAGCCCCCCTCCCGGTCGCCGCCTACTTGTCGGTGATCGGGAAGGCGGTCGGCTTCTCCGGGATCATCCTCGTCACCGTCGTCGCCTTCCCGTCCTACGCCGACGTGTGGGGTCCGGCGCTGGCCGCGCTGGCCGCGCTCACCATGACCGTGGGCAACGTGGCGGCCCTGCGCCAGCAGGCCACGCGCGCGTACAGCGCGGTACGCCTGCTCGCCTGGTCCTCGGTGGGCCAGGCCGGCTACCTCCTCGTCCCGATCGCGGCGGCCGCCTACTCCAAGGACGCCGACAAGGCCATCGGCTCCACCGTCGCGTACGCCCTCATGTACGCAGCCGTGAACCTCGGCGCCTTCGCCGTGGCCGCACTCGTCGCCCGTACGAAGCCCCTGAACCGCATCAGCGACTACCGCGGCCTGTACCGGTCAAGGCCGCTGGCCGCCCTGGTCCTCGGCTTCTTCCTGCTCTGCCTCGCCGGCCTGCCGCCCGGCATCATCGGCCTCTTCGCGAAGGTCACCGTCTTCTCGGCGGCCGTCGACGCGGGCCTCGGCTGGCTCGCCGTCGTCATGGCCGTCAACGTCGTGATCGCGCTCTACTACTACCTTCAGTGGACGGCGACCCTGTTCCGCCCCGCCGAGGGCGAGCAGGCGGTACAGCGGATTCCGGCCCCGCTCACCGCGGCGATCGGGCTCACCGCCGTCATCGGGGTCGCCCTGTCGGGTGCACCTCAGATGGTGCTCCGTTTTGCCTCGACGGGCCTCTTCTAGGCACCCTCATAGCGACCCCCCAAACGTCGTACACCAGGGAGACACTGCCGTGCTGAGCGGGTTCAAGGACTTCATCCTTCGCGGGAACATCGTGACCATGGCGATCGGCCTCGCCGTCGGTTCCGCCTTCACCGCCGTCGTCACGGGCTTCAGCACGGCGTTCATCGCCCCGCTCATCGGCCTCGCGACAAGCTCGACCGGCGACTTCAGCAAGGCGCACTTCCAGGTCGAGGGAACGGACTTCCCGTACGGCAAGTTCGTCGCCGCGGCGATCGCCTTCGTGATCACGGCGGCGGTGCTCTACTTCCTCGTCGTCGTCCCGATGGTGAAGTTCCAGGCCCGCCTCGACCGCGGCAAGCCGGTCGACATCAAGGCCGCCCTGCGCGACTGCCCGCGCTGTTTCAGCCAGATCCCCGCGATCGCCACCCGCTGCTCCCACTGCACCAGCGAGCTCAAGGCCGACCCCGAGGCCCTCGCGCTCGCCGGGCTCCCCGAACAGCGCTGACCCTGGCCGGCGGGCCACCCCCACCCGTACGGCCTACACGCGCCCTCCTCGCCCTCCGCGCGCACAAGGGAACTCGTCCTCCTCGTCTGGCGTTGACCAGTACAGGAGGGTCCACTGGACCGTGGAAGCACCCAGCACCAGTAAGCAGAGGGTTCCCCTGCCGCACCACATGGAGGGCGTACCGTGCACCGCCGGCACAACGGGCTGAAGACCGCCGTACTCCTCGGGGGACTGTCCGCCCTCATCATCGTCATCGGCAGCTTCTTCGGTCGTACGGGGCTGATCGTGGGCCTCGGCATCGCCCTCGCGACGAACGCGTACGCGTACTGGAACAGCGACAAGCTGGCCCTGCGCGCGATGCGCGCGCGCCCCGTGAGCGAGTTCGAGGCCCCCGCGCTCTACCGCATGGTCCGCGAGCTGTCGACGCAGGCCCGCCAGCCGATGCCCCGCCTGTACATCTCGCCGACGGAAGCGCCCAACGCCTTCGCGACGGGCCGCAATCCGCGCAACGCCGCGGTGTGCTGCACCGAGGGCATCCTGCGGATCCTCGACGAGCGCGAGCTGCGCGGTGTCATCGGGCACGAGCTGAGCCATGTCTACAACCGCGACATCCTGATCTCGTCGGTCGCCGGCGCCCTCGCCTCGGTGATCATGTTCCTGGTCAACTTCGCCTGGCTGATCCCCGTCGGCCGTTCGAACGACGACGAAGGCCCCGGCCTGCTCGGCATGCTGATGATCATGATCCTGGGCCCCATCGCGGCCACGGTCATCCGGCTCGCCATCAGCCGATCCCGGGAGTACGAGGCGGACGCGTCGGGCGCCCAGCTCACCGGCGACCCGCTGGCCCTGGCGAGCGCCCTGCGCAAACTCGACGCGGGGACCAAGCAGTTGCCGCTCCCGCCGGAGCCGCGGATCGAGACCGCAAGCCACATGATGATTGCGAACCCTTTCCGTCCCGGGCAGGGCATGTCCAAGATGTTCTCCACGCATCCGCCGATGGCGGAGCGCATCGCCCGGCTAGAGCAGATGGCAGGTCGTCACCCGTGAAGACAATCCTCAACATCATTTGGCTAGTGCTGAGCGGCTTCTGGCTGTTCCTCGGCTACCTGCTCGCGGGCCTGATCCTGTGCATCACGATCATCGGCATCCCGTTCGGCATCGCGGCGTTCAGGATCGGTGTGTACGCGCTATGGCCGTTCGGCTATACGACGGTCGAGCGCCGGGACGCGGGCGCCCCGTCCTGTATCGGGAACGTGCTGTGGCTGATCCTGGCCGGCTGGTGGCTCTGCCTCGCTCACATCGTGACGGGCATCGCGCAGTGCATCACGATCATCGGCATCCCCCTGGGCATCGCCAACTTCAAGCTGATCCCGGTCTCCCTGATGCCGCTCGGCCGCGAAATCGTCCGCACGGACGAGCCGTTCGCCTCGCGGTAGGCGCCGCCCTGACGTCGCAGCAGGAGGGGACCAACTCGGCCGTACGGCCAAAGAGTTGTCCCCTCTTTTGCGTAGCAAAGGGACCCCGCGTACTCCGTGTGGAAGCATGGTCGCTGCACGGGGGGAGGTGGGCAGGCAGGCCCGAAACGTCGTGAAGCCGCGGCCTGCGCGCGAAGATGCAGCACGATTCCGCAAAGAGTCCGGACAGTTCCGAGAACGGCCCCGAAGGCGGCCCCGAAGAGCATCCCGAAGGCCGTACCGTGCGCCTCTTCACGGACGGCTTCCTTGATCCGGACGCCCTCGGGGACGAGCGCACCGCCGCCGTCCTGCTGTCCGCCGCGGAGCGCGCCACCGAGCGCTTACGCCCCGGCGACATCCTGTATGCGGCGCTCGACGCCCGCGACCCCGCGGTGCTCCCCGCGTTCGAGGGCGCGCTCGCCGAGGGCGCGGCCCCGCATCACCTCCTGGAGACGGTCGCCGTCTACGCCCCGCCGGGGAACGGCTACGCGTTCGACGGCGCGCGCGACCATGTGAGCCCCGAACTGGCCGCGGCCTTCGAAGAGTTCGAGTCCCGGTGCACGCGCGACGCGGTGGGCGCAGAGGTCCGCCTGGAGCTGCTGCTGGCCTGTCTGCTCGACGCCCCCTCCGCGGACGAGCGGGACTTCCTCACGCCGCTCCTCGATCTGCCCCTGGCCGCCGAGGCGCTGCGCAGGCAGATCGGGGTCCACGCCGACGAGCCGCCCGAGCTGTACGACGACGCGTCGGGCCGGCTGCGCTCCGAGGAGTTCACGAACGACGCCTGGGCCGTCCTGGAGCTGGCCGCCCAGCGGGCCGCCGAGCTCGGCTACGACCGGCTGCTCCCGCCGCACTGTCTGATGGCTCTCCTGTCGGAGACCGAAGGGCCCGCCGAGCGCCTCTTCCGGCTCCAACTGCCGCTCCAGGTCGGCCTGGTGAAGGCCGTGGAGATCATCACCCAGGCGTTCCGGATCACCGAGCGGGGGAGCCGGACCGCCCCGCGCCTCGACCGCGACGGGATCGGCGAGTCCCTTCGGGACCTGCTGCACGCGGCGCGCACGACGGCCGCCCGCTGGGACGCGGAGCAGATCGACACCCCGCATCTGCTCGCGGCCCTCCTGGACAGCCCACCGCAGCGACTCGCCTCCGTGCTGGCCGCCGAGCCGCTGCGCCTCGACATCGAGCGGCTGCGCGAGAGCATGCGCGACGTACTCGGCGAGACCCGTTCGACGGCGCCCCGCGAGGTGCCTTTCCGGCTGCCCGCGTTCCTGCCGCCCTCCGAGGACCTCACCTGGCTCGCGAGGACGGGCGCCATCGGCCCGGCCGCCCACCTCGACGGCTACTTCGAGCCACTGTGCCGGGCCCTGCACCGTACGGAGAACAATCACGTACTGATCACCGGCCTGCCCGGCATCGGCACCACCACGCTGCTGCGCGAGCTCGCCCGGCGGGCCGCCACGGGCGAGATCCCGTTCCTGCGCCGCAAGCGGTTCCTGCGCGTCGACTGCAAGGACGTCGCCGCGGAAGGCAGCGGCGAACAGCTGACGGCCCTGATCGGCCAGGTCGCGGGCCGCACCGACCTGGTCGTCTGCGTCGACGGCCTTGGTCCCCTGCTGCGCGGCCGGCACGGCGCCGACCACCTGCTGGAGCTGCGCCGCGCCCTCAAGGAGCGCAGGATCCATCTCATCGGGGTGCTCGCCGAGCACGACTACGAGGACCTGGTCGCCGCCGACCACGTCCTCCAGGAACTGACCTGCCGTATCGACATGGCCGAGCCGGAGCGGGAGGCGGCGCGGGCCATGGTGCGCCTCGCGGCGGACGCGCTGGAGACGGAGTTCACCGGCATCCGGATCGAGCGCCACGCGGTGGCGAGGGCCGTGGTCCTCGCGGGTGACTTCGTCCGGCACCAGCGGCTGCCGCTGTCCGCCGTCAAGGTCCTGCGCCGCGCCTGCGAGGACCTCGACTACGCGCGCAGGCAGCACGGCGACGAACGCAGCGCCGTGACGCTCGACGAAGTGGCCGACGTGGTGTCCGAGCTGTCCGGGATGCCGCGCGAGCAGATCGCCGGCACGGGCGGTGAGCGGGTCGACTACGCGACGGCGCTCGGTGCGGAGGTCGTCGGGCAGGACCAGGCGGTCCGGGTGGTCGCGGACGAGCTGCGGCGGATCAAGGCGGGCCTGGCCGCGGTCGGTTCGGGGCCCGCGTCGGTGCTGCTCTTCGCGGGCCTGACCGGCGTCGGCAAGACGGAGCTGGCCAAGCGGGTCGCCGGTCTCTACTCGGCGTCCAAGCGGCTGCAGACGTACCCGATGGAGAACTTCACGGAGCCGCACAGCGTGTCCGGCATCCTCGGCTCACCGCCTGGCTACGTGGGCCACGAGCGCGGCGGGCGGCTCATCAACGAGCTCAACAGCGACCCGTACTGCGTGTTCCTCCTCGACGAGGCGGAGAAGGCGCACCCCGAGGTGCTGCGGCCCTTCCTCAACCTCTTCGACGAGGGCTGGATCACCGACCAGCGGGGCGTCAAGGCGCACGGCGACCGCGCCATCTTCATCCTCACCACGAACGCCGGGCACGAGATCATCTCGCACCTCGGTGAAGGCAGTTCGGACGAGGAGATCTCCTCCGCCGTACGCGCCAAGCTCGCGTCCGAGCGCAGCCGGGACGGCATGCCCGTCTTCACCCCCGAGTTCCTGGCCCGCGTCCGCCGCGTCATCGTCTTCCGCCCGCTCGGCGGCGACGCGATGACCGCCATCGGCCGCAAGGTGCTCGACCGGCAGGCGGCCTTCTGGCGCGAGAAGCGGGAGAAGGAGCTGACCGTCCCCGAGGAACTGGTGCGGTACGCGGGCGCGCTCGGCCACCGCCTCAACTCCGAGGCGGGCGGGCGCGAGGGCGGCCGCATCATGGCCAAGGTGCTCTCCGACCTGGTCGAGAACCCCGTTCTCGCGGCGGCCGAGGAGCGGGCGGAGGAGTTCCAGGCCTGCGACCGGATCGTCGTCGACTTCGTGCCTCCACCGCCGCCGGGCGTGCGTGACGCCCTGTTCTCCGGCCGGGACGGGACGGGAGGCGGCTCCCTTACACGGGTGCGCTTCCTGTCGCCGGAACCGGCGGGCGGGGTGGAACTGTCCTCTGTGGAAGGCGGGTCGACCAAGTCCGACGGGAGCGGAGAGGGGGACGCACACGATGAACCAGGCCGCACCGGATGAGTCCGACCTGCGCGGGCTCGAAGGCCGGGTGGTCGACGGCCGCTACGCACTGAGCGGCTGGATCGGAGGCGGCGGTTTCGGGGCGGTCTTCCGCGCCGACCAGTACATCCTCGGCCATCCGGTGCGCAGTGTGGCCCTCAAGCTCTCCCGGCGCTCGGGCCTGACCGAGGAGAACGCCGCGGAGCTGTTCCAGGACGTCCTGCTGCTCGCCGAGGCTATGGACACCATGGCGGACGCCGAGGCCCGCCGCCATCTCGTGCACGTGTACGACGGCGGCCTCGCCAAGGGGCTCGCGGGCCGCGCCTTCCTCGCCATGGAGTACGTCCCCGGGACCACCCTCGCCGGCCAGTTCGCCGAGATGGGGCGCGTCCCGGCACCGCTGCTGGTCAAGTGGGCGCGGCAGATCTGCGTGGCCCTGCGCGGACTGCACCGCCTGGACCCGCCGCTGCTGCACCGCGACCTCAAGCCCGACAACGTCCTCCTGGGCAGCGACAACTGGGTCCGGCTCATCGACTTCGGCCTGGCCGCCCGGATGCTGGAGCTCGGCCACGTCCCGGGCACGGTCGGCACCCTCCAGTACATGGCGCCGGAGACCGCGGCCGGCTCCAGCGTCCCCGAGTCCGACCTGTACTCGCTGGGGCTCCTGATGTATGAGGGCCTGACCGGCCGCCACGCGTACGCGCATCTGACACCGCCGCCGGCGCTGCCCGAGTCGGCGCACGGCGACTGGCTCCAGGAGCAGAAGCGCAACGCGCCGCCCGTACGCCCCTCGGTCCACAACAACCTCGTCCCGCCCGCCCTGGACGCCCTCGTGATGCGCCTGCTCGAACTGCGGCCCGCGCGACGGTTCCGCAGCGCGGAGGAGGTGATCGCCGCCCTGGACGTGGTCCTGGAGAAGCCGGTCGTGCGGCAGCCGGGCGAGGCCGAGCTGGCGGAGGGGCGGCGGCTGAGGACGTCGGGGCAGGGCCCGGCCGCCGCGACCGTGCTCCGCAGGGGCCTCGAACGCAACCACGTCCCGGACCCGTTACGCCTGGGCCTGCTCACCGAACTGGGGCAGGTCCACGACTCCGCGGGCGATCACCTGGCGGCCGCCCACTCCTGGGCCGACGCCTGTGAACTCGTCCGCGGGCGCGCCCTGATGCCGTCCGGCGCCGACCGCGCCAGGCTTGCCCGCCGCGCGGAGGAGGCGTTCCGCAAGGCCGGCAACCGTTTCCAGGCGGAGCGGTTCGGGCGCCTCGCCCGCGCCGAGCGGGACCGGGGGTGACGGGTGGAGCCCCAGCGGTCCCTCAGGAAAGGTCTGTCCCGGCGCGGCCGGCTGGAGAACGCCTGGGCGAGCGCGCTCGACGACGCCGATCCGCGCGCCGGCCTTGTGAGCCTGCGCGCGGTTCTCACTGGCATCGAGGAGTACCAGGACCGCACCGCTGACCTGTGGCCCTCCTTCCAGCAGTCCTTCCTCGGCCCCCGCTTCCTGCCCCACGTCGAGGCCGCCGACCTGGACCGGCTCGCCCAGGTCGGCGAGCGCATGGCGGCGGAGGGGCGCATCGGACTCCACCAGAGCTGGGTCCCGCTCGCCGACGCCGCCGTGGCCCGGTCCGACGCAGGTGACCGGGACTTCGCGGTGTCCCTGTACACACGGCTCTACCGCAGCGCGTTCGTCCACGAGGAGTCCCGCTCCATCGGCGCCACCGCCCTGGCCAGGCTCGGCGCCGACCAGGACGACCAACTGGCCGTCTACGTGGACATCTTCAGGCGGTACGCGACCGTGCCGCCCGAAGTGCACCAGATGGTGGGGTACCTCCTCGGAGCCGGATTCGCCGACGAGACGGGCCGCGTGGAGCGCGCCCACGCGTTCGCCACGCAACTGTCCGCGGCGGGCCTGCGCCTCGCCGGCCTCGACCGGACGCTCGGCCTCGGAGCCCTGCTGCTGAACCGCGAAACGGCCGACGCGGCCGCCCACTTCACCCGAGCCTGCACCGCCGACCCCACCGACGGCGAGGCCCTGCGCGGCCTCATCGCCGCCCGCCTGCACAGCGGCGCTTACGCCGAGGCCCTCACCGCCGTACGCGGCCGGGAAGCCGCCCTCACACCGCGCGGCGCCGAACTGACCGACCTGTGCCGGATGCTGGAGTGGCTCGAACTGGACCCCGGCCGCGACGGACCCCCGGGCCCCGCCACCCCGGCACCGCTGACGGCCGTACGGCTCGCCACGATCGGCGACGGCGGCGACAGCCGTCCCTGGGGCCGCTACGCCCTGGGCCGTGCCCAGCTCCTCGAAGGCAACGCCGACCTGGCCGCCAAGAACCTCGTCGTGGTCGCCGACGAGTTCCCGGACCGGACCGACCTCGGCTATCACGCGGCCTGGGCCCAGCTGCTGTGCGGCGAACACGAGGCGGCGGGACGCCGCTGCCGCGCGCTGCTCGCCGACGGCGACGCGCGCGCCTGGCCGCTCGGCTGCCTCCTGGCGGACACCGATCCCGGCCACCGTGCCACCGACGAGGAACGTACGGTCATGAAGGGCGCGGCACACGCCTTCACCGCGGTCGTCTCGGCCCGGCTGAGGCTCGCCGAGGGACGGGAACCCGGCGTCGACCTGGCCTGGGACCCGCTCGGCGCCGAGGGCGCCACCGTCCCGGAACTCCTGGAGGCCCTGCGCACCCTCCTCGGCGTCGAGGTCGCCGGCGGCCGCCGGAACGCGGTCGGCCACCTCACCGCCCTCTCCCTCTTCGGGCGCCTTCCCCTGCCCGAACAGCTCTTGTGGCGCGGCCTGTCGGCCCTCCCGGAAGACCGCGACCGGGCCCACTTTCTGCTCGAACAGGCCCGCGGCCAGGGCCACGACCGCGCCACCCTCGTCCTCGCCGTGACCGAACTGAACGCCGGACACCCCGACCGGGCGGCGGACCTGCTCGACGGCGTACGCGGCCCCAAGGCCGAACTCGTCCGCGCCCGCGCCGAACTGGCCCTCGGCCGCACCGCCGACGCCGGGCGGCGCCTCGACCGCCTGCCGACGCCCCGGGCCCGCTACGAGAGCGGCGTACTGGCGCTGCGCGAGGCCACGGCGCTGTGGGCCGACGGGGAGACCGACCGGGCCGTGCAGCGCGCCGGGTGGGCGGCCGCGCGGCTCATCGACGCGCAGGTCACCGGGCCCGGCGCCCTCCCGCCCGTCCCCGCCGACGCCGGACGCCTCGCCCGCGCGGCCCGCCTCCTCGCCGAACGCGCGGCACGCCCCGCCGACGGTACGGGCGCCGCACCGTGGCGCATCGTCCGCCATCACCCCCGTACGGCCTGGCTGCTCGGGCTCGGACAGCTGCTGGTGGAGCCGCGCGGGGCGGAGCCCGTACTGGTGGAGGCGCTGGTGGGGTGGGCGGGGGAGGCCGATGGGCCGACCGCCGCTGATGTGGGCGACGCCCGTGCCGTGGAGGTGCTCGCCATGGCTCTGGGGCGGGCCTGTCTGCTGGGCGAAGTCCCGTCTGTACAGGGTGAGTTGGCCGAGGCGCTCGGTGTGCTCGCGGAAGCCTGGCCGCTGCCGGCGGTGGCGCGCGAGGCCCGCCGTGCCGCCTCGCTTGCCGGGCCGCACGACGAGACGGCCAAGGACGCGGATGCGGATGCGGATGCGGATGCGGCGGCCGAGATCAGGGACGATCCGCTGCTGGCCCTGCCCCTCGCGGCGGCCGCGCTCAGGGCCGGCGACAGGGCGGATGCGGTACGGCTGTTACGGGCTGTGGGCGACGTACACGATGGGGGCGCGGAGGGCGACGTACAAGATGGTGGCGCTGAGGGCGCGGAGGGCGACGTACAGGATGAGGGCGCGGAGGGCGCCGACGGTCCGGGCGGCACCGAAGAGGCCCATCGCGCCGCCGCTCAGGTCGTCGCCTTTCTCGCCCGGGCCCTCGAAGGCAAGCCGCCCGCCGAGCTGCCGCCCGTCGGCGGCAACCCCGCCCTGCTCGCCCCGCTCCTCGTCGTCCAGGCGGCCGGACACCTCCCGGCCCAGCGTGCGAAGGCCGCCGAGGCGCTCACCCTGGCCCTGCGCGATCACGACCTGACCGGCCTGGTCGACGTGGCCGCGACCCTGCCCGCGCTCTGCGCCAGGGTGGCCCGGGCCAGGCGGCGGGACGGTCGCGCCCAGGCCCTGGCGGAGGTCGTACGCCGTCTGGCGGACCGCCTCACCGGGGACTCACCGGAAGCGGACGGTCTCGTACCTTTCGATGCCGTCACCCTCGCCCGGTGCGCCGCCGCCGTCGGGGACCACGAAGTCGCCGACAGGCTGTGGGGGCACGCCCTGAACGCCGATGCCGACGGGGACACGGCCGCCGCCGAGTACGGGAAGTACCTGTGCCACCGGGCGGTGGCCGTCAAGGCGGACGGCGACCCCGCACGGGCCCTGGAACTCCTGGGACGGGCCGCCGGTCATCTCCCCGGGGAGCACCCGGCCCACCGGCACCGCGCCGACCTGGAGCGCAACGACCGCTCCGACGCCCTCCTCAGCCACCTCTTCCCGGACGCGGCCGAGTCCTGGGAACGCCCCGGCAGGCTCCCGGCCGTGGAAGCCGCGATGGCCGAGCACCCGGTGTGGCAGGCGCTCGGAGCGGACCAAGCGGGTGCCATAGAGCGGGAGTTGACGCGGTTCTTCGCGCGCAGGGCCGCCCGTAGCGACATCCCCGTCCTGCACTCGATGGCCGTGGTCTACCGCGAAGAGGCCCTCGCGAAGCTGACCCGCACCGGAGCCGCCGACGAGGACCTGGTCACCGCGACCGTCCTGTGGGTCCTGCTGCTGTGCCACCCGGGATTCTGGGAGGCGTTCGCCGACCGCTCGGGATCCGACGACGCGGTGAGCCCCGGCGCCGACGCGGCGACCGGTCCCGACGCCGAGTATCTGCGCACCTCCCTGACCGACGAACTCCTGACCCTGCACCGCAGCCACGGCGCGCGGGCCCTCGCCGAGCACCGCGAGGACCAGGCCCGCCTCCATCTGAACTGCCTGACCGCCCTGCGCCAGGGCACCCATGTCACCCGCACCCTGCTGGCTGAGGGGCCCCTGGCCGGGGTGCTGCCGGGCGTCGACGAGGACCTCTTCGCCGCAGTCTCGGACCGCGCGGGCGCCCTGCTCGACGACTGGTCCACCGACCTGGTGCGCGCGGCCGAGAAGCGCATCGACGACCCCGAGCGGGTCCGTGCCCTGCCGGACGGCATCGACAAGGACTACGAAGAGGGCATCAGCAGTCTGGCGAGCGCCGTCGACCACGGCTTCGCACCCAGGAACGTCCTGTGCACCGTCGTCGCCTGGCACAACGAGTGGCAGAACTGCCTGTACCAGATGGGCGACCGGGACCACATGCGCACGGTCGTGACCAAGGCTGTGCGGTACGCGGAACTGCTCGCGCAGAGCGCCGTGAAGGGACGCCCGCACCTGCGCGAGAACCAGCTGCTCGCCGCCCACTACGTGGACCGCGGCCTCCTCGACCGGGACACCGGCAAGGCCATCGCGTACTTCGAACTGGCCAAGGAGTGGAACCCTGCCAACACCAACGCGCCGCAACTCCTTGAGCAGTACCGCCGGGACGCCCTGTTCAGCACCGCCCTCGAACACATCAAGGCGCGCCGCTACCCGAAGGCCCTCGCCGAACTCGACCGCGTCCCGAGGACCGACGCGACCGAGAAGACCCTCGACCGGCTCCGCACCAGCACCCTGATCAACCACGGCTACGTCCTGCTGGACGCCGAGCGGCTCGACGAGGCGGAGCGCTCGGTGCGCGACGCGGAGCGCATCGCGGCCGCCGGCGACGACCCCAAGATGCGCGAAGAGGCTGCCAAGGCGCTGCGCGCGGTGGCCACCGGAATGAACAACCGCGCGGTGGCCATGAGCAACGCCGCGCTCAGCAACCTCGAACGCTCCGTCCGCATCGGCCCGAACGCCGTGGAGGGTGAACTGCAGGCCGCCATCAACCTGTTGCGGCGGGCGGAGCGGATCGCCCCGGAAGCCGCCACCCGGGACAACATCGCCCGTATCGAAGACCTCCTGCGAAGGCTGCGCCCATGACGACACTGCCGTCGGCGAACCGTCGGCCCAACCCCTTCCACGTACTCGGACTCCCCGTCGACGCCACCGAGGCGCACATCGTGGAACGCGCCGAGGAAGGCATCCAGACCGCGTCCACCGCCCAGGACCGCGACCTCTACGACTGGGCGATGCGGGAGCTGATCCGTAACCCGCGGGCCCGGCTGCGGTACGAGGTGACCGAGCCGCCGGGCACCGACTACCGCGACCGCCGGTGGGACGCGTTCGCCCGCACCCACCGCACCTACCCGGCGGACCTCGGGGGCCAGAACCTGCGGCCCGAGGACTTCGACCTGCCGGAGGCCCTGCGCCGCACCGTCCGCGCCCTCGCGACGGCGCCCGTCGCGAGGGCGGACGACGCCCTGCGTACGGCCCCTGCGGCAGCCCGTGCCCAGGACGAGGAACCGGAACTGGAGGTGCGCGATGTCCTCTTCGGATGAGCCCGATGCCGTGCGGCCCGGCTGGGAGAACTTCGCCGAGCGCCCCGTCCCCGAGGTCCACGGCGCGACCACCGCACCGGAGGCCGAGCTGGCCGGCGTACTGCAGCGCCGCCACGAGGAGCTGGCCGCCGCCCGCGGCGCCTCCGCCTCGGCCGCGACGCGCGTGCACGCCACGCTCTTCGAACTGGCCATGCTCATCGGCACGTTGGAGCAGCAGGTCAACAGGGCCGGAGAGCCGCGCGAGGCCGTGGACGAGAAGCTCCGGCACCGTGAGCTGAAGAACGTGAAGGACCGGATGCTCGACGTGCTGCGCGGCGCCGGCGTGGAGGTGCGCGACCCGAAGGGCCTGACCGCCGACGAGGTCCTGGACTGGGCGGACCCGGTGCACTGGCTGCAGAGCCCGGAGTTCGACGCCGAGGTCGTGGCCGAGACGAACGAGTACGCGGTGTTCCACGACGGTGCCGTGGTGCGCTTCGCCCAGGTCGTCATGGGCGCCCCCGTACCCGCCCCAGCACCAGCCTCCGAGCCCGAGCCCGAGGCGCCCCCCGAGCCGGATCCCCAGGTGAAGCCCGAGCCCGACGCCGAGATGCCGCCGGGACAGACACCTGCACCCACGGACACCTGAACGAGCAGGCCAAGAAGGAGCGGTCACCCCACATGAGCCAGCAGATCGTCAGCAAGGCCGTAGGCATCGACCTCGGCACGACCAACAGCGCCGTAGCCGTGATGAACCCCTCCGACAGCGACATCGTGATCCACCGCGATCCGGTCTCGAAGTCGTACACGACGCCCAGCTGCGTCTGGCGCAGCCCGGCCGGCGGTGAACTGGTCGTGGGCCGCAAGGCGTTCGCCCGCAAGGGCAGCACCCCGGAGCCGGTCACCTCGGTGAAACGCCTGATGGGCAGCCGTACGACCGTCGACCTGGCCGGCGAGGAGTACACCCCGGCGCAGGTCTCGGCCGCGATCCTGGCCGAGATGAAGCGCCGGATCGAGACGGACGTGGCGGCGTTCGACAGCCCGGACGTCCGCTGGATCGTCGACCGGGCCGTGGTGACCGTGCCGGCCTACTTCGACCAGCCGCAGATCGACGCGACCCGAAAGGCCGCCGAGCAGGCCGGGCTCGAAGTCCTCGGCCTGCTCCACGAGCCGACCGCCGCCGCCAGCCACTACTGCTGGCGCACCACCACCCGTAACGGCACCTTCCTCGTGTACGACCTCGGCGGCGGCACCTTCGACGTCAGCGTCCTGCGCTGCACGGAGGGCACCTTCGAGGTGCTCGGCATCAGCGGCAACAACCGCCTCGGCGGCGACGACATCGACGAGGCCTTCGCCCGGCACCTGCAGAAGATGCTCCAGGCGGACGGCTACGCCCTCGACCTCGACCCCGAGAACGATCCCGAGGACCGGCTCCGCTTCAGCCAGCTGAAGATCCTCGCGGAGGGCGCGAAGAAGGCGCTCACGGACCAGCCCGACTACATGCTCCGCGACACCGGGCGCCTCACCGACCAGGAGAAGCGGCCGGTCGTCATCGACGCGCTCCTGGAGCGGCCCGAACTGGACGACATCGCCCGCCCGTTGATCGAGCGGACCTTCGCCTACTGCGACGAGGCCCTGCGCCGCGCCGGGGAGCGGGCCGGCATCACACTCGCCGACGTCGACCACATCATCCTGGCGGGCGGCTCGACCCATATGCCGCTGGTCAGGGAGATGGTGACACAGGAACTCTGCGCGAACCCCGCGCCCGGCTCGGCCCGCCAGGTCCGCGCGGCCTGCGAGGCGCCGGTCGTCGAGCACGCCGACACGGCCGTCGCGCTGGGCGCCGCGGTGCGCGCGGCGGCCGTCGGCGGCCTCGCCGTCTACGACGAGGCCCGCACCGTACGCGTCTCCTTCCACGGCTTCGCCGCCACGGGCTCCGCGGCCACCCACGTCGGGGGCACCGTCCAGGCGCTGGCCGAGGGCCTCGACCTCTCCGGCGGCCGTGTCCACCTCACCACCACCGGCTTCGAGGACGAGGCGGACCTCTCCGAGGAGGGCGCCTTCGCCTTCACCCAGGTCCCGGTACAGCCGGACGCGGAGAGCCTGCTCACCTTCGAGGTGTACGACGCCGAGGGCGACGTGGTCGCCACGGCCGGCCGCGCGCTCGCCCACAGCGCGCGGCCCGGCGGTGGCGGCGGGGGAGCGGCCATCACGGCCAAGTCGGTCCTCCTGGAGGTGGACCTGGGCGACGGTCGCACCGGCCGCCGCGAACTGATCCCGGCCATGCAGCAGCTGCCCTTCGAGGCCGACTTCGACTTCGGGCACCCCGGCCGGGAGCAGGTCGAGCTGCGGCTGTTCCAGCAGGCCGTACCGATCCAGGTGATCAAGGTCGTGGTCCCTTCGTCGACGCCGCGGGGGACGGCGATCCGGATGAACGTGGCCATGCAGGAGGACGCGTCCATCACCGTCCGCGGCTCGATCGGCGAGGACACCACCTTCGACGCCCTGCTCGAAGTGCCGGTGGACCCGCCGATGCCCGACGCGTCGGTGGTCGAGGAGCTCTACCACCGCTTCGAGGAGAACGTCGGCTATCTCGCGACGGGCCCGCAGACCGTGGTCCGCGCCAAGTGGACCAAGGCCCGCCGCGCCTTCGAGGAGGCCCGCGACCGGGGCGACGTGGCGGCGGCGGTGCACGAGTTCCGCGAGCTGGAGGAGATCGTGGCCGTCCTGGGCGAGGCCGACCAGGAACTCCAGCCGCCCAAGCGGGAGTTCGACGCCCTGGTCGACGACTGCCTGCGGCTGCACGCCCATCTGTCCGAGTCGGGGCCGGCGGGCGACAAGCCGTTCGACGGCCCCGAGGTGATCCGCGCGATCGAGGCCCAGCGCGCCGAGGGCGAACGCGCCCACGCCGCCGGTGACCAGCGCAGGTACGGCGAGGCGATCGCCCAGCTCCAGGGCCACTTCACCTACCTGAGAGGACTGCTGCGCTCCTCCTCGGGCGGGGAGCTCTCCCCGCAGGAGCGCGCCGAGGGCCTGCTGCGCTTCGGGTTCCAGCAGGCGGAGGAACTGAGCCGGGTCGCCGTGGCCACCGGCAGGACCTCGGAGGAACGCGACCTGACCGACGTCAGGAACAGGCTGGAGCAGCTGGTGCCCCTCCTCGCCACGAACCCGGAGCAGGTGGGCCAGGAGGCGGGCAAGCTGGTCGCACGGCTGCGCCGGCTCGCCCAGATCCTGCTCACCGAACGGGCCGAGGCCGTCGGCATCCCGGTCGACAGCCCCGGGAACCGGTCCGCAGGGGGGAACTGGTGACGTCGGACCCGGGCCGGCTGGCCTGCCCCCTGCCGCGCTGCCGGGCCGTCAACAGCGCGACGGCGGAGACCTGCCGGTCCTGCGCCACCCCGCTGCGCGCGTGGGCGCGCCTGAGGGCCCACCCGGCGAAGCTCTTCAACGCGGGTCTTGAGGCTGCCAGGTCGGGCCGCACGGCCACCGCGCGCGACCACTTCGCCGCCGTCGTCCACTGGTGCCCCGGCGACGCCGAGGCCCGCAGCGCCCTCGCGCTGGCCTGCCTCCTCCTGGACGACCCGGAGGAGGCCCGTGACCACTGGCGCCAGGTCCTCACCCGCCGCCCGAACGACACGACGGCGCTGAAGGGCCTGGCCCACCTGGACTCCCGGGTTACGGAGAGTCCGGATCCCGCGGAGACTTCGACGCCCCCGCAGAATCCGAAGCCGCCGAAGCCTCCGGAGAAGGAGCCTCCGGAGAAGGAGCCTGCAACGACTGAATGACCAGCTCCGGCGCCACCCCCAGGCGCCGCAGCATGGTCCGCGCCGTGGAGTCCTCGTCGGTGAGCATCGCTATCAGCAGCGTCTGCTCGTCGACGGGCTCCTGCGCCTCCCGGCAGACCTCCTGCACCTTGGACAACGTCCGCGAGGAGAACTCCCTCGGCTTGGGATTCCCGAGCCCGGCCAGCTTCCGGAACGCGGCCGCGCCGTCCTCGCCCTGCGCGGCGAGCGCCCCGCGCAGCGCTTCGCTCCCGACGACCCCGAACGCGCGCAGCATCATGTACGTGCTGATCTTCTTGCGCTGAACCGAGGCGAGCAGCCGCGCGCACTGCACGGCGGCGGCCGCGCGCGGGTCGAGCGCCGCGATGTCCACACGCTCGTCGTCGCCGTGCGCCGGCGCCTCCGAGAGCGGCAGCAGCAGCCGTTCGGGTGCGACCCCGATGAGCTGCAACAGCTCGGCGCAGCTCCCGCCGCCCGTCGCGAGGAACGCCAGCGAGATGTCGTCGACGCCGATGTCCCGCCCGGCCTCCTGGGCCCGCGCCTCGGCCCCGTCGAGTACCCGGGTCACGGTGCCGGACAGCCCGATCCGCGGCCGGTGCCCGTTCACCGCGGTGAGCGACGCGCTGCTCGACCCGGCCCGGGTACCGCTCCCGGGGGGCGTCTGCCCCTGGATCTCGCGCAGCACCTTGGCCAGCAGATCCATGCGCTGGGCCCCGATCCGCGCGGCGGCCCGTTCCCGTACCTCCTCGTCCTCGAGCAGGGCCATCAGCAGGTCGACGGAGGTGACCAGGCCGCGTACGGCGGCGAACTCCCGTGTCTTGCGCAGGAGTTCGGCGGCCTCGGGGGTGAACTCGGGCCGCTCCGGCCCGGTGGGCGGCGGTGGGGCGGGCTCGGCCGCGGTGGAGATCCGCACCTCGGGATCCCCGTAGAGCACGAACGACGCCCAGGCCCAGTCCGCCCGCTGCTCCAGATCGGCCCGCGCCTGCCGCATCGCGGCCCCGGCCGTGATCTGCTCCTGGAGCTGTCCGTAGAAGGCCTCGGCGAAGCGCAGCGCGCTCGCGTCCCCGACCGGCGTCCGGGTACCGACGACGGTCTTGGCCCCCATGACCATGAAGGACATGCAGGCGCTCATGGTGAGCGAGGCCTCGGCGAGCGCGCGCGAGGCCGGTTCGAGCGCGGGGTCGGCGGACGCGCAGCCGTTGATGAAGACGACGGGCGGCGCCCCGATCCCGGCCAGCGGCTGGAGGGCGTCCATGTCGATCAGCTTCCGGTTGTGCACCATGAGCCCGGCGGCCCCGGAGACCCCGGACACATGCCCCGAGTAGTGGAAGAGGTCGTACGGCTCCTCGTCCTCGGCCAGCTCCTGGATGACCCGGACCAGGGTCGCGTCCCGCCCGATGAGGACGGTGCACGCGACGCCGTGCCCCTTCAGCCAGGCGCTGATCCGCTCGGTTTCCTCACGGGCCGACGGCAGATCCCCCAGGGTGTCCCCGACGATCAGCGCCCGCCGCACCTGTGTGCACTCGCGCCCGCCCACCACCGGTCTGCTGACGACGGACCGCCGGCCGAGCTCGTGCACGAGCCCGAGGAAGCTCTCCCCGTCGTGCAGCAGCTCCCACGGCACCAGGGACTCGTTCGTGCTGACCAGGAGTGATCCCGTCGACTCCTTCAGCTGGCGCACCATCTCGCCCGAACCGGCGCGCGGAAAGAGCGAGTTGAAGAGGAGTCTCCCCTTCTGTCTGAGCACTCTGCCCAGCGCCGGATCGTCGTCACGGGCGTCCTTGAGCGCCTCGTCGATGTCCTTGCACAGGTCCTTGACCAGGTCCTGGCTGACATCGACGGCGTGTTCCTGCTCCAGCGGCCCCACCACGGACCCGCCACCGGACTTCAGCCCGTACGCGTACTGGGTGCGCCCCGGCCCGTGCGCCGAGGTGCGTACGTCGAGGGTGGTCATCGCCCGTCCTGCCGGTGCAGGTCCAGAAAGCGCGCGATGGCATCGCTCTGCGCGCGGTCCGACGGATACGTGATCTCGAGGCGCTGGTCACCGATGGTGATGACGACGGACGGGACCACGTCGTCCGCGCCGGCCGGGGCGGGCTGCCGCGCCGCCGCCTCCCGGCGCCCGGCGAGCCAGCCGCGTACGGCCTCGACGATCGACACCACGTCCACCGCCCCGCCGACGAGCAGCGTGCAGACCTGGACCAGCTCGGCGACCCGCTGGTCGGAGGCGGGCGCGGTGAGTCGTACCTGGTCGACACTGGCGGCCCCCGCGGCCGTCAGTGCCTCGTGGAGGGTGGCCAGTTCGGGCCCCGGATCCGGTCCGTGCAACGCCAGTTCGAGGGTGGAACCTGCGCCGACCGTGGGTTCTGCCGCCACAACAACCTCCAGTGCCCTGTGGGCAGCGGGAATCTAGTCCCACCAGCCTCGCACCGGGAGCGGCGGCAGACCATCACGTCAGGGCAATTGCCCCTGCTTCGGCGACAGTTGCGGTCACCCGCTGTCCTGACCCGCTGTTCTTACCGGTAGTTCACGAACTGCAGCGCGAAGTCGAAGTCGTGGCCCTTGACCAGCGCCTGCACGGCCTGGAGGTCGTCGCGGCTCTTCGAGCTGACCCGCAACTCCTCGCCCTGGACCTGTGCCTTGACGCCCTTGGGGCCCTCGTCACGGATGAGCTTCGCGACCTTCTTGGCGTTGTCCTGCGAGATGCCCTCCTCGATGGAGGCGAAGATCTTGTACTCCTTGCCGGAGAGCTGCGGCTCTCCCGCGTCCAGCGCCTTCAGCGAGATCCCGCGCTTGACCAGCTTGGTCTGGAAGACGTCGAGGATCGCGTTGACGCGGTCCTCGGAGTTCGCCTCCATCAGGATCTTCTCGCCGGACCACGAGATCGAGGCGCCGACGTTCTTGAAGTCGTAGCGCTGCGAGATCTCCTTGGCGGCCTGGTTGAGGGCGTTGTCGACCTCCTGCCGCTCGACCTTCGAGACGATGTCGAAACTGGAGTCGGCCATGTCCTGTGGCTCCTTGTATCGGGTGGTGAAACGGCTTGCGTCTGGATGCGTCATCCACGGCCCTGGCTCCCTGGGCCGCATCCGCAAAGCCTAGCCACCACCCCGCCCCCGGGTGCCGATCAATCGGGTGGCGAAGCACCCCCGTCCATCAGGTATCGTTTACGTCGTTGCCACGGAGCACCGCCCCACAGCGGAGATCCAAAGCAGCAAACCCATGGCGGTGTGCCCGAGCGGCCAAAGGGAGCAGACTGTAAATCTGCCGGCTCAGCCTTCCCAGGTTCGAATCCTGGCGCCGCCACATGGTGGAGAACCCCCTCCGAACTGCGGAAACGCAGTTCGGAGGGGGTTCTTTTTCATTCGAACGCGCTCGTTCGAATGAGGATCGAAAAGCGAGGCTTGTCTCATCCTGTCTCAGGTGACAAGCAAGCCTGATCAGCGTGTGTCCCCCAGACGTCCCCCGGGGGAAGCGCCGTTTCCGTCCCATTCCCGCAGGCCAGCCTCAATCTGGCGGTTCGCTCGGTCCTGCGCCTGTGCCAGAACCTTCGCGTAGACGCGGAGCAGCACGGCCACCGAGTGCCCGGCCCGCCGCGCGACCTCCATGGGGTCGACGCCACTGAACAGCCAGAAGGAGACCCCGGCGCATCGAAGGTCGTACGGCCGTCGGGCAAGCGGCGACGCCACCTCATTGGGCGTCAGCGCCGTGGCGCGAGCTTCGGCCCAGACCTCGCCATAGCCTGTGTCCTGAATGACGCCGCCGCGGCTCGTACGGAAGAGACGGCCGTCCGGGGCCGCGCCGTAGCGGGTGATGTGCCACCGGAGCATGGCCACGAAGTGCGGCGGGATGGGGACCACGCGCGAGTCTCGGACCGCTCGCGCCTTCAGGTGGCGGTCTTGATGGGCCCGGTCATCGTCCGTCCATCCGTGCCCAGCGTGGACGATGCCGCCGCGCAGCGTGAGGTGGCCCCATCCGCGCTTCGGCAGGTGGCACTGTGCGGCGGTCAGTCCAACGGCTTCGGCGGGCCGCATGGAGGCGTAGTACAGGCACCCGAAGAAGGCTTCGAGGTGGGCGCCGCGGTCGCCCTGCGCGCGGACGCCTTCAAGTAGCTCCCGGACCTGTCGAGGGTTGGCGACGCTCGAGGGGTCGATTTCCTCCGCGGACTTCGGTGCCGTCCACTTCACCGTGGACAGCGGGTTCACGGGAACGCTGAAGTACCGACGCTCTACCGCGAGACCGAGAACGTCACTGAGGCAGGCTCGCTTGCGGTTTGCCGTACGTCCGGCCGCGGGGGAGCCATCGAGCAGCGTCGACAGAGCATCGAGCGCCAAGCGGAGTGTCTCAGGGTCTTCGAGCGCGGAGACGGGCAGGGAGTTCTTCTCCAACCAGCCCAGCGAGTCCGTGACTTCGGAGGGGTGCTCCTTGTCCCAGCGGCTCCTGTTGTACGCCCACCCGTACAGGGCGGTGCGGAGCGCGCGGGTTGACGGCCGGCCGACGGTCGTCTTCACGAGCGCGGGTGTGATGGTCGCCAGGGCGTCAGCGTCGTTCCGGCGGGACTTGGCGGGAAGGCGGTCCCACCTGCGCGTGACATACGCACGGGTGTGCTCGTACCAGGTCACGGAGCCGTTCAGCGCGCGGAGTTCGGAGGCGGGCAGGCCCGCTTCTACATCGAACTGTTCGCCCATGCGGAGGGCGGTCATCAGTTCCGAGCGACGGCCGTCCGCCTGGGCTTTGACGGTGTAGCTCTTGGAGTGCTTCTGCGTGCCAACGAGCCAGCGCACGCGGTAGGGCTTCGGGCGGTCGCGGCGGGTCTCGATGCTGTAGACACGGACGTCGTACGTGAGGGGCATGACTCTCCGGGGAAGGACAGAGCCCGCCTCCGGAGGGGCGGGCTCGATGGGGATGTCTTGTCAGGCGGCGCGCTGTGCGCAGCTCTCCCACCAGGCGTCCAGGTCGACGCGACTGATACGGACTTGTCCGTTGGGGAGCCGGTGAATACGAGGGGCTTTGCCGCGCGCTTCCATGCGGTAGAAGGCGGGGCGGCTGATGCCGATCTCTTCGAGAACTTCGGGGAGTTTGAGCATCTGGGGGCGTGCCACGGTCGACTCCTTCGAGGCTTCGGTCATGGCGGGGCTCTGGGCCCCGTTCGCAGGGTGGAGAGCCCTTGCGGGCCTCGCGTGTGTCCGAGGTTGGGATTTCTGCGTCACTGCGTCATCTGCGTCATATACGCCGCTGACCTGCGCCTTTCTGTGACGCAGGTGGGCCGGAGCTGTGTCACCGGTGACGCAGACTTCTGTCATCGGTGACACAGGTGACGCGGGATGACGCAGCCGTCGACTGTCTGCGTCACCGCTGTAGCCGCAGGCCACTAGCCGTTTCCGGCCCGTGGGTGACGCAGGTGACGCAGGATCTCTTTCCTTAGGAAAAGAGAGAGGGGTGTCTGATGTGGTGTGCGGTGTTCCTTAGAACGTGAAGAAGGAGCCGCTTCGCGGCGCGACCGTCAGCGGCGGCACGCCGCCGAACAGCAAGAAGAGCACCCATCGCGGGGCGGGTGGTGCTCTTCTTGCTTGTGCGTTCGGTCGCGGTGCCGCAGGTCAGAGCAGCTGCTCTTGCTGATGCGGGGCCGGTGGTGCCTGGCGGGTGATCTCGATGTAGCGGGCCGCGTTGGTGCGGCCCCAGTCGATGAGGACGCCCCGGGCGGCGAGGGTGGGCTGAAGGCGCTTGAGCCGGTCGGAGAGGACTTTTCCCGTGGTGGGCCAGCCCTTGGGCAGCGGACGGCAGTCCTCGCCGCTGTAGAGACGGGTGAGCCCGTGCAGCCACTCGGCAGACGTCATCCGCTCCTCGGCCCCCGGCTCGATGCTGGCCGCGTGCTGCAGAACGGTTTGCGCGAGGAGGTCGCCCTCGATGACGTCGTCGTTGAGGTCGTCCAGGCTGGCCCGGTACGCGTTCAGCGCTCCGAGGCCGGTCGCCGCGTCCAACTGCGCGCACAGGTGCGCGAAGTCCGCCATACGCAGGTCGGTAGGGATGTCGGAGTCGGCGGCGCGGACCTTGACTGTGAGGTCGAGGAGCGAGCCGAGAACGGCGGGCAGGATCTCTTCGTATTCCGTCCACAGTTCCGCCTCGGTCCGCCGGACCTTGGGCCTCTCCAGGCGGAGCGGCAGGAGGCGTTCGGCGAGGTCAGGGCGGATGACGCCCACGTCGATGCCGGTCATGAGCAGGGGGCGCCGGTAGCGGGCCCGGACGACGTCCCCGTCGGTGTAGAGGGCGCGCTTGATGTTCTCGGCTCCGGTGACGATGCAGCACATGGCGTCGGAGAGGTCTGGGGTGAGGTGGGAGAGGTTGTCCAGGGCGGTGACCCATCCCGCGGCCACGGCCGCGATCAGGTTCTCCTCATCCTTGGGGGCCCGGCGCAGGTCGCCGCTCATGCCCTCGATGATCCGCACGAGCATCCGCCCGCCGGTGGACTTGCCCGCGCCCTGCGGGCCGGTGAGGAACGGCGCGGGGACGGGTACGGACGGACCGAGGCAGCCGATCAGCCACGCGATGGCCAGGCACTCGGTCTCGGCGTTGGCGAAGTTGCACAGCCTCAGCAGCAGGTCGATGCCCTTGCCGTCGGTGTCCTTGGCCGGCAGGGGCAGTTCCCCGGTGAGCTGGGTACGCCGCCAGCACACCTCCGCCGGGTCGGGGGTGACGATGTCCCACCCCGTGGCGTGGATGCGGACGGACTGTCCGTCATTGCGGCCCAGGTCCAGCCACGTCGCGCCGTCGAACCCCGGGGCGACACGGATGTTCACGGGCTGCGTGTCCTCGTCCAGCGCGAGTGCTTCGATCAAGTCCAACGCCTCCTTGAGCGCTGTCCCGTTGAACACGCCGATTCCGTCCTTAAACAGGCCGACCATGAGTTCCTGGCGGTGGCTGCCCGTGGTGCCCTGGGAGCGAATGGGTCGGGCCACGGGGTGGCCGTTCTTCTGCGCGTACACGGTGCCGTCGGCGGTTCGGAAGTAGCGGAAGTGCGCTTGTGCGTAGTCGGCGATGACCTCGCGGGCCGGGGTCTTTTCGTCCTCGGACATGGCTACAGTCCCAACCTGGTACGGGCGTTGGTCCACGCGTCGGCGCAGTGCCGCAGCGTTTCGCCCTTGGCCTGCGCGGCGGTGAACAGGCGGCCGACGTGGGCGTCGGTGAGGCAGCCGCACCGGCCGTGCGCGGACAGCACGGCCAGGAACGTGCGGTAGACGGTCGCGTGGACCCCGCTGGACGCTTCGGTGATGCGCTGCTCCGCCATGGCGATGCCCCGTTCCAGGAAGACGGGCGTGCGGTGGCGGCAGGCGCCCTCGACGGCCCGCGCGGGCACAGCGACGGCGCACGGTACCGGGCGGACCGTGGACGGCTCCCTCTCGGTCAGCGCGCGCACTTCCTGCGGCAGTGCCGTGAGGGTGCCGGTGCCGAGCCCGAGCCACCGGGCGTAGGCCATCGTCGACTTGATGTCGACGCCCGCGCGGACGGCGTTAGCGGACTGCATGGCGCCCTGGTAGATCCAGTGCTGTCCACGGGTGGTGGCCACGGTCCGGGTGGCCGGCAGGGTCCGGCGCGCCCAGGCGACGGCGTCGGGGGTATCGAGGTCGACGACGGTCAGGCCAGCGCCGCCGGGGTGGTAGGCCACCGCCGCCGCGTCGCGCCACGCCCGAGCCCAGGCGTGCGAGCTGAGGGCGTGGGGGGCGGTGGTTGCGGCGGCCCAGCCGTGGCAGGGCGCCGGGCAGGTGCACGGGCCGGGGGTCTTCATGTGCGGGCGCCCGCCGCACGAGGTGTACAAGCACGCGGGGCAGTTGGCGAAGGGCACCTTGCCCTTGTGCAGCGGCAGCACGGGCAGGCCGTCAGCCGCGAGCCTCAGCGCGGTGCTGAGGTGGTCTCGCCGGATCGAGGCGGGATGGGTCATGCTGGTTCTCTCCTGCTCTCTTGGAGGGACTGGAGAACCGGGGCGGGCGCAGGCTTGTGGAGAGACGGCGCCCGCCTCGGCGTATGTTCAGGCAGCGTCGACGCAGTGGTCCGCGCTGCGGGTGGTTCGGGCCAGGTAGCGCAGGGCCTGGACGGCCTGTTGTGGTACGACGCCGTTGCCGAGGGCCTTCAGTTGCTGAGTGCGAGTGAGGCCGGGGACGTCGGTGACGTAGCCGGGAGCCAGGCCCATGAGCCACTCGACGAACGGGGGACTCAGCCGATGGCGATCGTCAGTTGCCCGGGGTGCGTGGTGACCGGTGACGGCTTCCCACCGGCGGATGGCTGGGAGGAAACGGCCCCACGCAGCGTCGGGTTGCCCCGCCCGTACTCCGTGCTCGCCCTCTCCCCGTCCGAGGCCGTCGGCGTCGGCAGCAGCAGGCGCGCCGCATCGAGGAGCGTCATCCCGTACCCGGTCCCGTACGGTGTCCCATCCTGCCGGTAGTTCGCTGTCGTCCCCGGGAACGAGGCGTTGGGCGTAGGCAGAAGAGCCACGGCTGTCCGTAGGTCCGGGCCGCCCGTCCCGTGTTCCCCGGCCCCGTTCGTGTCCGAGGTGCGGGGCGTCGGCAGCAGTGGCGTAGAGGAACAGCCGATTCCGTTGGTGGGGAGCGCCGACCTCCGACGCGCGTACAAGGCACCACTCCGCATCGAACCCGAGGCGGGCAAGGTCGGCGAGGACGTCGGCAAACCCAAGTCGAAGGTGGTTTGCGACGTTCTCAAAGATCGCGATGCGGGGTCGTAGTGTGCGAAGGGCGTTCGCGATGTGGGGCCAGATGTGCCGGGCATCGGCGGTTCCTTTCCTTCGGCCGGCGGTGGAGAACGGCTGGCACGGATAGCCGCCCAGCAGCACGTCGACCGGCTCGACGGCGCGCCAGTCGATGGCGGTGATGTCGCCCAGATTCGGCGTGCTGGGGTGGCGGTGGGCGAGGATGCGGCTGGCGCCGGGGTCGTTGTCCGCGACCCATTCGAGCGCACCGCCGAAGACGTCCTGAACGGCCACGTCCAGGCCGCCGTATCCGGTGCACAGCGAGCCGAGCCGCAGCGCGGCGGGAGGACTCATGCTGGTGGTCTCCTGCTCTCTTGGAGGGACTGGAGACCCGAGGCGGGCGCGGGCTTGTGGAGAGACGGCGCCCGCCCCGGGCGTACCTACAGGTCGGTGAGAGCCGCGGTGGGGATCTCGTAGATGTCGATGACGTCGGTGACGTTGGACCAATTGCCGGAGGCGAAGCGGACGTATGCGATGTGCAGCGGGGCGCCGGTGCGGTCGGCGCACTCGTAGACGTGCACCGCTTCCACGCCGGTGTTCCTGCGGGCCCGGCGGATGAGGCCGCGCACGGTGTCCGCGCTGAGGAACTCCGGCGGGAAGACTCGGTCGGAGGAGCGGGTGTAGAGGGTGGCGGCGAGCGCTGTGGTTGCGGTCATGGCGGGGTCTCCTAGCTCTTGGTGCAGGCGGGGTAGCGCTCACCGATGGAGCAGGAGTCGAAGTCGTCGATGTAGACCTGGAAGTCCTTGCGGTCGCCGTCGGCGGTGCGCACGGTCAGGAAGTACGGGCGGGTCGCGCTGGCCGGGGGCGTGCGTTGGGCCTTGGCGACGACGACGCCGGCCGGGCCGTCGGGCAGGGAGCACCCGGCGAGCAGGGCCACGGCGCCGGTGGTCATGACGAGCGCGGCGTAGGTGCGGCGGTTCACGCTGCCTCCTGGTCGGTGGCGGGGAGTTGGGGCAGGCCCGCATCCGTGAGCGCCTGCGGATTGAAGCCGGGCAGCGCGGCCCGGATGAGCAGGGCGGTGGCGAGCTGTTCGGCGTAGGCGGCCCCGGCGCGGGCCGTTTCGATCTGGGCTCCGGCCTCGATGGCGGTGACGCGCTCGATGTGGGCGTGCTCCTCGCGGCGTTCGGCTGTGTGCCGCTCGTGGGCCACGGCGGTGCGGCGGTCGGTGCGCCAGTAGCGGGCCGCCAGTCCGTACGCGGCGACCGTGGCCAGGACCCACAGCAGGAGCGGCAGGGAGAGGCCGTCGGTGTATCCGGCGATGCCGGTGAAGGCGAGGGCGCCGGAGGCGGCGAACGCGGTTCCGGCGATGACCTTGTCTCCGGCGTAGCCGGTGGAGGCGAACACGCCGGCCGCTCCGGCCGCGAGGGACAGCGCGGCCATCAGCACGGCGTTGCCGGTGGAGTGTTCGGCGCCGTTGGCGTTCCAGATCCGCGCCAGGATGAGGACGGTGGAGGTGGCGAGGGCGGGCGCGGCTTTGGGGGCGATGAGGGGCAGCCAGTGCCGGGCGATGATCTGTTCGTTCATGACCTGCCTCCTAGAGGTTGCCGATGGCGTGGATGACGGCGGTGGTGAGTTGGTTGATGGGCCCGGAGGCGCCGGTGGAGGCGAGGAAGAATCCGAACCCGGTGGCGATGAACGCGCTGCCGTAGCCGAGGGTGTGGGAGCGGAGCAGGAAGAACAGGACGAGGCCGAACAGGGCGACGAGCGAGACGGTGATGGCCATCGGGGTTATCCCTTCGCGGCAGGCTTGAAGCCGGGCTGCTTGGTGTCGGTGCCGTCGCGGTAGAGGCGCAGCCACACGTTGTAGAGGTGGCGTCCGACGCGTATGCGCTTGCCGTGGCCCTTGCAGCGGCGGCAGGTCTTGCCGGGCTTGGGCCGCCCCTTGCGGTCGGTCTTGAGCGCGCGACCCATGCCGCGGCACTTGCGGCAGTCCCCGAACGGACTACCTGCGCAGAGACTGGCGTAACCGAGCGTGACGGCGAGTAGGCAGGCGCTAGCAAGGAGGATGAGGGTCATGGGGTGCCTTCCAGGCGGGGTTTCCGGCGTTTACGCAGGTGGAGTGCTAGGTGCGAGTTCGCAGATGGGGGCCGGTTTGGGCTGCTAGCGGGGGTGCTAGACCTAGCAGCGATGGCTGCTAGGTCTAGCACTCGTGCGCGGCGTCCTCCGGACTACTTTCCGTCACGTACGGTGACGACCTTGGTGATGTCGGCGCGGGCGATGCCGCGCCGGGTGGTGCCCTTGCCCTTGTCGGTGCTGCCCCAGACGTCCTGCGCGGCGACGCCGTGGGGCTTGAGGTTCGAGGTGACCGTCTCGCCCTTCCACCCGCCGTAGACCTCCGGGCGCAGGGCGGCGAGCCGGGCGGCGACCTTCTCGTTCCAGACCTTGTCCTCATCGGCCGGCACGACCTTGAGGATGTCGGCCAGCAGATCGAACGCGGCCTCTCCACTCTCGGGCGCCTGGCCGATGGCGTGGCCGGTGACGTTGCCGTACTCCTCGCGCATCGTGCGGGCCCGGGCCACGACCTGCTCAGCCCCGAGCGCGTCGACGAACGCGGACGCCACGATGCGCGGGTCGTCGCCCTCACCGGCCATCCAGCAGATGCCGCGGTCGGTGCGGGAGAACATCGTGGCCCGGTACCCGGCCTTGTACATCGAGGTACCCAGCACCATGTCGTTGGCGGGCTGGCCCATGACCTTGAGGCAGAACCGCAGCACGGCGTTGGCTGAGATGCCGGTGGGCAGCGATTTCGCGTCGGGGCGCTGGGTGCCGAAGAGGGTCACCATGCCGAGCGCGGGACCGCGCTTGCACAGGTCGGTGGCGATCTCTTCGAGCTCCGCGCCGTACTTCTCGTGCTCGAACGGCACCTGGCACTCATCGAACCCGGCAACGATCGGGTGCAGACCAAGGGACTTGTCGTTGGCCAGCTCCGCAGTCACCTTCGACTCGGGGCAGCGTGAGCGCGGCAGGGACTTGATGACCTTCGCTCGCCTGCGCAGCTCGGTGCGCAGTTCCCGCAGCGATTCCAGGACGTACAGGATGTCCTCGTCCTCGTCACCAGCGCGGTAGCGGTGGCAGACCGGCTCCAGGGCGCCGAAATCGCCGGTGCCCTTGAAGTCGAACGCGTACAGCTCAGAGCGCGGATCGAGTGCGGCGATCAGCAGGAACAGACGCATCAGGAACGTCTTGCCCATGCGCGGGATGGACCCGACCACGACGGAGGCGAACATGAGGGTCACGGACACGTCGCCCATGCGCTGGTCGTTGCCGAACACGACCGGCTTGAACAGGTCCACGCTGCCCGACTTGAGCAGCGGCCACGCGGGCTTGGTGGTCTCGTTCATGGGCTTGTCGCCCACCCACAGGATCAGGCGCCCCTCGTGCTCGGTCGGGTCGGCCGAGGGCCAAACGCAGCCGACCTTGCGGCGCAGGCCGGACGCCAGCGGCTTGCGGGCCTCCATGATGTCCTCCGGGGTAACGCCCCAGGGAAGGTCCAGGTCAGCGCGGTATCCGGGCCCATCGCGGGTGATCTCGGAGGTGAAGCGCATCCCGTTCATGTCGGCGCCCTTCTTGATGGCGGCCGACAGCTTCGCGTTGCCGATGTTGTCCAGCGCGCGCAGCACGATCGATCCGGTGAGCTTCTGGATCTCGGTCTTGAGGACCGCGGGGCCGATGACCGGCTGATCCTTGGGTGCGCCCCAGAACCCCGCGACCAGCACCGCAGCCGACGCCAGAACCGTCAGCCAGCCCGGCGCCATGACGTACATGGTCAGCGCGAACCCCGTACCGAAGACCAGACCGACGGTCGTGATGAGGACCCGCAGGCGTACCCGGTGGTCGCGCTGGCGCGACAGCTTCAGGTACTCGGCGGTGTTCTCCCTGTAGACCTCATAGGCGCGCAGCGGGGCCGCCTCCGCGTCCCACACCCACCGGTTGGTGTTGCGGACCATCCGGGCCGCACCGCGCGGCGCGTGCAGCCCGAGCTGCAGCGCGTACCAGGGGGTTCGGATGCCGTGGAAGACGGTCGCATATAACGCGTTGCTGGCCGCGCGCTGCGTGGTCGAGACGAACCCCGGCTTCGAGGTCAGCCAACTCGGCAGGATCGGCTTGCGCTTGTAGGTGGTGATGCCCGGGGCGGGCAGGTCGGGCGAGTCGACCGGCCGCGGCCGGGGCGACTCGTCCTCGTCGTCGTCCGCCTCGATCGGCGCCGGGGCTTCGGCTGGCGCCGGGTCCGCGGCGGGGGCGGGGGCCGTAGCGGCGGGCAGTCCGGTGGTGATGTCGAAGACCTCGGCGCCTGCGCGCTCGGGCTCTTCGGGCTGGCCAGTGACGGTGTTCTCAGACACGGTGGGTCTGCTCCCTCTTGTCGAGTGGGGCGGAAAGGGCCCGGCCGTCGCTGTAGGAGGTGGGCGGCCGGGCCCTTGCGGGGTTCAGGCGGCGTAGGCGTTGAGCTGTGGAGTCAGCGCCGATTCCACGCGGTACGCCTCGTCCTCGTCGGCGGCCATCTGCCGGTCGAGGGAGCGCAGTTCGCGCCGGGACAGCGGCGCGATGTCGAGGTTGTGGCGCACACGGTCGAGGTGCCGTTCCAGGACGCCGGGGCGGGAGAACTGCATGGCGTGCACCAGCTCGTGCACGAGGGTGACCGCCAGCAGGTCGGGGTGGGGCAGCTTGTGGACGTTGAGCAGGATCAGCACCCCGTTGCGCGTGGCCGTGGTCAGGCCGAAGACGCTGCGGGCATTGCGGACGACGATGCGGCGGTTCTTGTCCAGGGCCCCGGGGGAGGCGCCGGGCACCAGGGAGGATTCCGCCCTGGTCGTCAGCTCCCCGATGCCCTGCGGGGTGGTGAGGACGATCTCGACGCGGGGCAGGCGCCCGCGGACGTTGTGCGCGACCAGGTCGGCGGCCGACGGAGCGGCGTGCTGAGCCTCACGCAGGATGTTGCGGCGGCCGAAGACTCGGTAGGCGGTGACCTTCACGATCGATCTCCTTGACGAGTAGCAGGGTTCAGGCGGCGCACTGTTCGGTGGGATAAGCGCAGGTCACGCACATGCCGAGCGAGGTCGGGATCACGTATCCCGCGTCCAAGTGGCAGGCCGGGCAGGTGCGGCGGGCGAGCATCGCCAGGGCGAGCGCGCCCCACTTGCGTGAGGTCATCGGCCGCACGGGCTTGGCGAGGTCGAGGCGGTACAGGAACGCCACGCTCACGCCCGCTTTGCGGCGGCGGGAGCGGCGCATGAGCTGGGCCGCTATCGGCTGACCACCCGGCCGCAGCCCTTGCGCCCGGAGCTGTCGGTGCGTGGCCATCCCCTCCGGGGCAAGGCGCCACGGGTAGGTAGGGACGCCGTAGCGGGCGCCGGACGGGTCGTAGCACTTGCCGAATGCCGCGGACATCAGGCCGCTGCCGCACTCGCGCGCTCGGCCCGCAGGGTGTCCCGCAGCAGCCGGGCGTTCTTCGGCGAGGTGTGCACCGCGAGCCGGATGCCCTCGGCGGTCAGCTTCGCGTCCGGCCAATCGGCCGTCACAATGCGGGCCTCATCGAGCAGTTGATCGGCTGTCCGCTTAGGCCGACTCGATCGGGCAGCGTCGGGCACACGGCCCGTGGCACCGCGCGGTCGGGTCGACTCGGCGGGCACAGTGCGCTTCTCGATCGGCCGGACCGGGGCCGACTCGATCGCCGGAACGGGCTTGGTCGCAAGGGTCGACTTCAGGAAGCCGACCGCGACCGGAGACGGCAGAGCGATCGGGTTCGCCGTGATCGGCGCCGGGGTCGATTCGGGCAGGTCAGCCGTAGACCGAATCCTCACTGTCTCGGTAGATTCCTCCATATTCGCGCCCACAGGCGGCAGAGCGTCCGGGGCGAGGCGGAACATCGACCCGAGGGCGGCGTCGGCGCCGATCGTGACGCGCTGACGCTGCACATCGAGCAGCCTCGATCCAAGCTCCGCATCGCCCGATCCGACCTTGCGGGCCAGTCGCCACGACGCCCGATCCGACCACTTGCGGATTCGTTCGCTGGGGTGGTTGGCGGCGCGGGCCCGGTGATAGGCGAGCCGCTGGACGACCTCGACCGCCCGGCGCTCGCCTTCCGCGTCGCGTCCCTCGGTGTGAACGGCGATGCGACGGGCCAGGAACGCCATGCCTTCGGCAGCGACGCACATGCCCATCGGGGTGATGGCGTAGATGACGGTCGTACCCGGGTCGTCGGCCGCCATCGCGGCCATCGCCGACGCCGCGGCCGGCAGGGCCCACAGCCCGAGCCGGATCACGCGCGGGGAAGCCTGGCCCAGCATCGTCAGCCCGAGCAGCACGAGCGCGAGGACGGCCGTGGCGCCCTCGCCCGCAGCCACGGCCCCGAGCGCGGTGCCCTTGCCGTACGCCCCACTGATGTTGGAGTACGTACCGGCCCCACCGAACACGCCGGTGGCGACCATCGGCACGAACGCCGCACTCAGCACGATCATCTGCGTCTTCGTCAGAGGCGTGCGGATCTGGGTGTTCATGCCGTCAGCTCCTCACGCAGGCGGCGAAGCTCGATGTCCTTCAGCAGAAGCTCCTGCTGAGCAGCGCTCAGTTCCTTCATCGCGCGGGAGAGAATCGCGCCCACCTCGTCCGTGGTCGCCTCCGCCCGCTCCGCACGGTCATTGGCGGCGTACAGCTCGCGCACGTGCCGGCCGAACGCCTCGTTCGCGTCCGCTCTGATCTGCCGTGCGCACTCGCGGGCCTGCCTGGCGGCAGACTCAAGCTGTTCGAGGCGCGGTGTGCTGACGATGCGGATCATGCCGCCGCCCCCTTCCGGGCCCGGCGGGCGCGGGTGGCGGGCCGGGCCAGCGGGACGACGTTGAAGAGCACCGGAGCGTGCTCCTCGATCGCCGCCGCGGCGATGCGGATCGCCTCGTCCGGCATGCCGGGGTCGTCGGCGAGGATGTCGCGGGCCGCGTCCAGACGCGCCGCGCGGTCCATCTCGCTCTCCCCGTCCACACCCAGCCACAGCTCAACCGGGGTACCGAGGGCGAGTTCGATGAAGTCGGTGCTAGTCACGGCCTGGTGGCCGCTGATGTAGGAACGCATGACGAAACTCCTGATCACGGAGGGATGGGAGGGACCGGAGCGGGCGCGGCTTGTGGAGAGACGACGCCCGCCCCGGCGGACGGTGAGTGCCCCGGCCGGGAGTCGAACCCAGCCGTACGACCATCTGGGCGGATGTTGCAATCAGCGCCGGTTGAAGCCGGGACAGCCATTGACCATGTGGTCCACGCACCGCGGGCAGTCCTGGCGGGGACCAAGCCCCCTGTGCGCCGCGCGGTTGTGGGCGTGGTCCCAGCATTGCGGGCACTCGCCTTTGGGCGTCGAGGTGGACGATGCAGCAGATCGCGCGGCCGTTCCGAACAGGCCCATCACGGCTCCTTCAGTCGGTGTCGGGTGAGTGAGCGTGCGTGCCCCGGCCGGGAGTCGAACCCGTCCTTGCGACCATCGGGGCGGTCAAATACGTCATCGTCACTGCTCTGACGCCAGCAGGGCGGCGCGCACCAGGTGGCGCTCAAGGGGCTGTCCTCCAGGGGTGGAGGCATGCTCCCCAAGGGCGCTTCTCCAGAGCTGGCACGCGAGACAGGACAGGTTCGTCTGCCACGAAGTGGCCGCCGGCGGCCATCACCCGGGCCGTTGCGGGGACGGGGCTAGCCCCGTCAATCACGTCCTCTGTTGAGTTCTCAATGAACAGTCACTCCCGGCGAGCGCGGTAACCCTTAAAGGGCTCCCGTCCTCAAGGAACGGGACTCATCGGCGCATTCGTGCAGGTCAAGCAGTGGTGCATGCAGCGAGGCGGCCCTTCCGGCGTCCTTGCTGGTACGTAACAGCATGTACTAGTACGTGACATCGCGCAAGAGGTCCGCGCAAGGAACGTGCTAGGTCGTGCTAGTGGGTACGCTCGAAGCTGTGACGATCGCTGAGGACGACCCCAGACAGCCGTACGAGCAGGCAGCCGAGACCCTGCGACGTGAGATCAGGGACGGAGTCATCAAGCCCGGCCGCAATGTGGGTTCCGTAAGGGACTTGGCGAGCCGGTTCAAGATCTCGCCGACCACCGTGCAAAAGGCCCTCGGAGTCCTTCGTGATGAGGGACTCCTGACGACAACCGCGCGAGGCAGCTACGCCCGGGACCCGAAGCAGGTCGCCGACGCCGGCAAGTCCGGCAGCGGTCCGGATCTCTCCGAAGTCCTGCTCAAGCTCGAACATGTCACCTCCCAGCTCTCGGAACTTCGCGACCGAGTCGAGAGGCTGGAAGCCAGTCACCCCGGTCGCGCTGACGAGAACTAGTAGGCCCGATTCCGCGCCGGTTGACAGTGGACAGGGGTTAACACCCCCTCTGTGTTACCTGTTAACTCCCCACGTCAGAGGCGCTATTGGGTAATCATGAGGGTCTGCCGCGCCGACTGAGTTGGGGGAAGCGATGGAGACCGAGCTGAAAGCCGCTCGCCGTGCTCGCGGGTGGACGCAGGCTCAGTTGATGGATGCGATGGAGGACGCTGCCCCACGAATTGGCTTCGTCCTCCCATCGCGGGCCAGTCTGAAGACGCAAGTCTCGATGTTCGAGAACGGGCGCCGGCCACCTGGTCCCGAGTACCAGGCCCTCTTCTGCGAGGTCTACGAAGCGACCCGCAAGGACTTGGGATTCGCGTTGGAGGCCGCGCCCTCTCAGCTCGACGCCTTGCCGAAGTTGCCCATGCCCCGGGGCCCGGCGCCCACGGCTAACGCAGCGACTCTCGACTACCTCAAGTCCGTGTTCGTGCAGCATTCACAGGCGGAGCCGCTGGTCGGTCCGCGGTTCCTCGTTCATCCGGTGCTGAGCCAGGTGCCGCTCATCGAGCAGTTATGCAGGGATGCCGCAGGTCCGATGCGGGGCGACGTTCTCCGCGTCGGCCTGAGGTACGCGGAGTTCCTGGGATGGCTCTACCAGGACTCGGGGGACTCGCAGGAAGCGATGCTCTGGACGAATCGGGCCCTCGACTACGCGTACGAACTCGACGAGCCGACGTTGAACACGTACGTCCTCCAACGGCGGGCCAACATCGCCACGGAGGCGGGGCACGCTGGATACGCCCAGGGTCTGGCCAACGCGGCCTTGAAGCACGCGGGCAAGATCCCGGGGCAGGTCGAAGCCGTCGCCTTACGGGCCCGGGCGAATGCCCTCGCCGTCTTGGGCAGCGAGAGCGAGACCGCCCGTGCGCTCGATGAAGCTCGTGCACTCGCGGACAGGAGCCCTGACGATGATGAGGGCCTCGCCTCGTACGTCTCCGTCGCGTACATCGACATGGAGGCAGCCAACTGCGCCATCGAGCTCAATCGTCCAGAGGACGCGGTGAAGCCGTTGGAGGACAGCCTTACGAGGTGGCCCGCTCAGCAGCAACGAGACAGGGGGCTGTGCCTCGCTCGGCTGGCCACGGCGTACGCGCTGAACGAGGACTTGGAAAGTGCCGTCAACGCGGCCACACAGGCGGTGAGCATCGCCCAGGCGACCGGTTCGGCTCGGATCTTGGCAGAGTTGACCCGGCTGCAAACGCACCTGGAGCCGTTCCGCAAGCTCGTGGAGATTGCGGAACTCAACCGAGTCGTGGGCAGTATGAAGGGGACCTGACCAGTTGAAGGAGAGCCGTGAACCTGCTTCCCGCGATCACAACCACTGACGTTCAGGAACAGGAGCCCCGAGTCGCCATTCTCCCGATCGGTTCGTACGAGCAGCACGGCGCCCACCTGCCGCTCATCACGGACACCGCCATCGCGTGCGTCATCGCCCGTGAGGTTGCCGCCGCCTATCCGGTCCTTCAACTCCCGCCCGTGACGATCGCGTGTAGCCATGAACACGGCACCTGGCCGGGCACGGTGAGCATCAGCGCTCGGACCCTTCACGCAGTAGTGAACGACATCGCCGCATCGCTCGAAGCCGCCGGCGTCCGCAAGCTTGTACTCGTCAACGCTCACGGCGGGAACTACGTCCTCTCGAACATCGTCCAGGAAGCGAATCTCACCGAGCCGCGGATGACGCTCTTCCCACAGGGTCGCGAGTGGAACCGAGCCCGAGAGTGCGCTGGCCTTGTCTCCGACGCGCACGGCGACATGCATGCCGGGGAGATCGAAACGTCCATCCTGCTCCACGCGGAACCGGCTCTCGTGCGTGAGGGTTACGAGACCGCGGACCATGACGGCGGCGAGCGTCCGTTCCTTCTGACGCACGGGATGAAGGCGTACACCGAAACCGGAGTTATCGGCTTCCCGTCGTACGCGACGCCGGACAAGGGCAAGGCCGTCCTGGGGAGCCTTGTCGAGGACTTCGTGGAGCATCTTCGGGCGCTGGGGGAGTAGGTGTGCGGATGGCTCGTGCTCCGCGACGGACGCCGGAGACAAATGCAGATTTTCTGTACGAAAACGTAAATCGCACAGCGCGGATCGCTGGCAGCTTTATCCTCTGGATATGACTGCTTCTCAGCCATGCCCCATGCCGATTGCTCACAAGCGGTTGATGGATTGCCATGCAATGTGGCACTCGATGTCGGGTTCCTATATGGAACCCGACAGCTTCCGCATGCATTTAAACTCGTTGATTCAAGGGTTGCGCAATGTGACATTCATGATTCAAAAGCAGAAGGCCGAGCTGGTTGGGTATGAAGATTGGTACACCAGGTTTGTTAAAGAGGTTGGCCCTAAGCCTCTGATGCGCTGGGCAGTAAAGTCGAGGAACAGGGTCGTTAAAGAATCTGACCTCGAATTGCTCAGCGAGGCCAAAATTCGTTGGGTGGGGAACTGGGCGGTTAAAGAGGAGAGGAAATTTACATTCCCTCCAAGAATGTCGTCGCGCGAGATGCTTGGAGCGATCTTTGCGGATCCGGGAAACCCTCGAATGGGTGTCGTCACGGTTTCTCGCAGGTGGGTAGACAAGGCTCTACCCGACTGGGAGCTGCTCCATGCGACCAGGGAGGTATTCATTGAGTTGAGCAGATTGCTCCACACTGCGCACGCTGCCGCTGATGTCTCTCTGTGCGCCCTAGATGACCGGGAGCCTTCGTGTGTAACTCCGGTCATCGATGAGCAGCCGCTAGCTTGCATGGACATCAACGCGGGCGTCAGGCAGGAGCATCTTGACCTGGAGGACGGCTTCGGTATCCGCGAAGTTGAGCATTACCTGAAGCGCGATGAACGGCGGGTGGAGAAGGCCAGGGAGCGATACGGCTCTTTTTCCGTGACCGCCTCTAATCCTATCGAAGCAGCTCCGCAGTTGATGGAGTCAGCGCGCATGGTGCTAAAGAAAGATAAATGCCACATGCCCATGATGTGGTCCTATAGGGGCGGGAAGATCATTGACATGATCTCCCCTAACTTCGCTGACCAGAACGGCAAGTATCTGATGTTTCACCGCCTGGCGGATCGTGTGGAATCTTTGCGGGCGGATGGTGTCGTTCTGGTCATTGAGGCGTGGTGGGCGCAAGGGGAAGCGCTAGATGCGCAGGGTCAGGTAATTCCACCCCGCGACAGGAAGGACAGGAAGGAAGTGCTTCATGTCGCGGCCGCGACGAGAGACGGCGAACGCCGCTCTCTGCTTGCCCCTTTCAGTAGAACTAAGTTGGGAAAGATTGTTTTCGAGGAGACCATCACGGGGCCTGACGAGGAGTTGGAGGTGCTGGGCCCCTTCCTGCCAATCTTCGAAAGGTGGAAGCAGATGGATGAGAGGGAGGAGCGGTGGTCGAGTTGACTGTGGCGACGGGCAACCGGGGGCGGTTTGAGAGGAGGTCGCAGTCGTGGGCGTTCAGCTCTCTCGCTCAGGTCAGAAGCTGAGCGTGACAAGACCTGACGGGTAACCCGTAAACGCCCAAGACACAGGCTTTCGTCATATGTCAAAATGCGGTGCATATTACCGGCAGAGCGCGGGAGAGTGATGTTTGTGAGCACGGATAATGCCGCACCAGATGCCCTTTCTCCTGACTCTCCGCTTCTCGACCTTGAGGACCAGCTGAAGCGGCAGGGTGTTTCGTATCGCTGGAACCCTGTTTATGATGGCGTCGTCCATTCCCTCACGGTGTCTATCAAATCGGGACGCAAAACCAGAGACGTCGACATCTCGGAGAAGCGAGCGAAAGATTGTCTCGGCTTTGAGTTCACCCAGTATCGCGCCCTGGGTGACCTAGACGCCTTCGAAAGGGTGGGAGATACCCCTTGCATTGAGGTGGCTTTGAATAATTCAGGCCCATCATATGTGCAAAACCTTGCGCGACTGCCAGGCTGGGAATTGCTGGAGGATTCAGAGGAAGGCGAGGGTGGCTGGGTAGTCAGGTTCCAGGGGAGCCGAGATGAGCGTTGGACTGCTGAAATCGGGAGCCCCTCTAAAGCGCATGCCCTCTTGTCGGAGGGGTACGGCAGGGCGCCAACGCTGCGCATTTTTCGAAATGCGAGTGGGACGTACGAGGAATCGCTAGCGTTCCTTGAAAGTGTCGGAAGCTCGATTCTATTCGAGTTTGACATGAACTACGGAATTCCGCTCACCATGAGGCGTGCACGCTTTCTGGGTGCGCGACGGGCCAGGCCACGCTTCGTACGGAGTGCACAGTTGCCCACTCTGCCAAGACTTCGCTACGGCAAGGAGCCTTTGAGCCTCTATAATTATGCTCGGTCCGCGACGAGCATGCCACTTCTACAGTTCCTCGCATACTATCAAGTTCTGGAATATCACTTCCCTCGATACAATCAACGAGATCTTCTCGACAGGCTAAGAAATGAGCTTCGAGATCCGCGATTTCGACCAGACGATGAAATGCACCTGTCGCGCATCCTTCGAATATCGCAACAGTCGGGACGCGGCTATGGTGACGAGCGTAGCCAACTCAAAGCAACTATGAAATACAGCGTCTCTGGTGATGCCATCGCGGAGCTGATCTCAGGCGACGCCGCCCTAATGGAGCACTTTTCCCAAAAGAAGCCATTGATCTCAGGGGCGCCTGTAATTGATGTCAAGAATAAAAGCACCTTAGTCGAAACCGTATGCGACAGGATTTACCACATTCGGTGCCTCGTGGTGCACTCGAAAGAGGATGGCGGGGGTAATGCTGACTCGCTCCTGCTTCCCTTCACTTCGGAAGCCGATAGCGTTCGAACCGAGAATGAGCTGATGCGCTTTTTGGCGCAAAAGGTTTTGATTGCCAGCGCTGAGGCGTTGCCCGCTTAGGGATGTACATCTGCCAAGTCGAGCTCCTGACACGATGCTCATCGACGGCCCGTGTATCCCTGCCCAGGCCCCTTGAGCTGGCTCTGGTCCCCCAGGTGTCCCCCGGCGGAGGGCGGCACACGGATCTTCGCAGGTCGTAGGCGGTTAACGGAGCCCTCTGTAAGTCTGCCGACCCTCGGAAGACCGCCCGTCCCGGGCCGTCGCTGGGCCGTCAACGGGCGGCCCGCAACGACAGACAGCGACCAAGTGTGACCCGGCGCCAGCAGGTCAGGAGTGGCCGAGATTGGATCGCAGCAGGCGGCCGGCGGCCCGCATCAATTCCTGCGCAAGAAGCGGTGGAAGTGCGAGGAACGGCACCCTGAGGACACTGCGTTGGTGCTGCGGACGGCGCTGCCCCGGTGTAGCCCACCCCGACTTTAAGTGTTCCTGTACCGATTGAGAAGATCTTGGGCGTTAAGGGTCCACGGGTGTGTCGGGCCTAGAGTTCGGATTCGCCCTTCTGCAACCATCTTTGCTTGCTCGATCGCATCGGCGTGCTGGCCGAGGGCGTTGAAGATGCGGCTAAGGTTGTGCCGTGCATTGAACAGCAACGGGTAGTCCGGTGGGAAAGCCTGCTCGTACCCGGCGAGAGCCTTACGAGCGTGAGGGAGTGCCTCAATCGGTCTATTTGCGCCGATAAGCGCATAGGCGTAGTTCAGTTCAGCGCCGAGCGTTAATGAATGATCCTCGCCGGCTGCGCTGCGGCAGTCTGCAATCAGTGCGGGCCCCGTGGAAAGCAACTCGTCGCTCACTGGGAGCCCAGCTATATCTGGGATTCCAGCCACCTCTAGGAGGCAATTCCGAGCGATGAGTGTGAGTGGATGCGACTTGCCAAGAGTCTCCTCCCGGCCTTGCGCTGCCCGTCTGATCAACGGAATCGATTCCTGGGCCCGTCCAAGATTGTAGAGCGGCAGCGCCAGCCGTAAACATGTTTCGAACGTGTCGGGGGCAGCGGATCCGAGTGTCCGCTCGCATTCCTCAAGTATCTGTTGATATTTGGTCTCGGACTCCTCGAATCGTCCGAGGCGGAAGAGGGCGCGGCCCACACGTTGGCGGAGTCTAAGAACGAAAACATTCTCGGCTTGAAGGCGGGGAGCGGAAATTTCGATGGCTTCATTAGCCAATGCGAGCGCCGAGGCGTAGTCCCCCGACCTGTGAACGGCAATGACGAGCCGGAGGGCGCACTCGGCTGCTCCCTCCACCGCGGATAGTTCAGTCTCCCAGTTCACTACTCGCCGTAGGAATGCAATGACATGAGGAGCGAGCATGATCACCGCAGGGTCTTGCACTCCACGCTCAGGTACTTCTGGCAGCATGGTTTTGAGTACATGGACAGCTGTCGAAGCGAGTTTCTGTCGCTGGTTATGCGGGGTTGCGTGAGCAACACTGTCAAGAAGTATTCCGTGTACGCGTAGGCAGCGTGCGGGGGCTGGCAGGAGTTCGGCAAGAGAGTGGTCGAGCAGCCCTCGGAGGGCCGATTCGACGCGGGTACGGTTCAGCTCTGCGCCAAGTTCGGCATGGGCGAGGACCTTGAGGGGGAGCGGGTCGCCCGCGAAGCAGGCGAGAAGGCGGAGCAGGTGGGTTGCTTCGGGTAGTCCTTGTGTGGTGAGGGCGTCCAGCGAGAGTTGCCAGGTACGACTCAATAGGCGCCGGGGATCGCTGTGGGTCTCAGCACCCTGGTCTATGAGTTCGATGCGGTGGAGTCCAGCACCGTTGTCGAGTCTGTGCCCGTAGTCGGCGAGGGTCCACGGGTCAATGACTTGGTGGGCGAGGAATCCGCCGGCGAGGGTGAGCGCGAGGGGAAGGCGTCCCAGGCGGTCGGCGACCTCTGCCGCTTCTTCAATGCTTCCAGCGTGCGGTGCGAAGTCCTGGAGGACGCGGGCGGCGTCTTCGCGTGGAAGGACGCCGAATTGGAGGAGTTCGGCGCCCGGCCACCAATGGGCTGCTGCTTGGCGGGTTGTGACGATGACGGTGCCGGCGGGGCTGGTGCGCAGCCATCCTCCGTCACGGAGGACGGCAGGAGTGTCGGCGTTGTCGAGGACCAGCAACCATGGCTGTTCGGAGCGGTCGAGGTATTGCCAGACAAGGTCGGCGGCGGGGCGTAGGCCGCTGCGTGCACCGGTAAGTTCAGCGTCGGTTGCGCCACGGTCAGCGGCGACAGCGAGCATGCCGGCGCGTAGAGAAGCTGGGTCAGAGGCGTTGACCCAGAGTCCGATGCGGCCGACGTTGTTGGTGGCGTGTTGGAAGAGGGTGTAGGCCACGGCGGTCTTGCCGCAGCCTCCCAAGCCATGGAGGACGTAGACGCGGTTGCCGATGTCAGGCTCGACCGCGGCCCGCAGCCGGTCCATCTCTCCGACGCGGTCGCGGAGCGCCACGGGGGCGCGGCCGACAGCTGGGTGACGCACGGAGTCCGGACCGGACCACTCGGGGCTGTGATGGTGGTGCTCGATGATGTGCTGGTCGCCTGAAGCTTGGTAGACGCGCCCTTGCCCGTCGGCCTGCGCGTCGTTGCCGCCGCTCATCGTTGGTTGAAGTTCTGGTCGCGGCCCGCCTGGTACACGCGGGCGTGCCCGGAGGCGGTGGCGTGCTGGGAGACCGACGTAACGGCTGGCGCGAGCGGCTGTAGCTCGTTGATGAGGGTGCGAAGCGCTTCGGCTTCTTCGGGGTGCGTCACGAGTAGCCGCCGGATGCGGCCTTGCCACTCTGTACCCAGTTCGTCCCGGGATTCGAGGTCGCCGCCTGTCTGAGCGGCTAGCAGGTCTGTCCGGGTCACGTCGAGCTCGGCGGATATCCCCTCGGCCCGATCTGGCTCAGCACGGCGCCACAACGAGGCAATGCCGTCTCGGGCTCGTTGCCACGCTTCGGTGGTCAATAGAGTGACCAGGGTTGTGCCTGCTGTACCCGCCAGCGCGACTATCTCTGGATCCACGAACTTGCCCCCTCTGGACGGTAGTTACCCGTGCTCCCAGGGTAGCCAGGAGTGTTGGTAGCTGCACGATCTTGTGGCAGGTGCCGGACGCTGGATTAGGAGGCCAACACTCAACGATGGGTCTGAGGAGCAGTGCTGCCCTCCGGCAGCGCCTGCGTGTCCTGGGCCGTCACTGGACCGTCAACGGTTGGCCCAGAGCGACCAACGACGACCATCCGCGACCTTCCGCCGCTGGGCACAGGGGGATGGAGCTCTGGTTGCGGCAGGTGGTTGCTGGACCTCATCAATACTTCGACTTCTGACCGGTGCGTCAGCCGCGATCCCGGCTTGATGCGCGCCTGTTCACGCCCCACGGAGGGGACCGTGTCAATGGGGCGGGTGTCGTCGGACGTCAGCTGAGCCGGTAGTCCCGCGAGCCGGCGCCCCGAGCGCGCCGAACGACGCCGGCTTCCTCAAGGCGGCGCAGCTGGTACAGCGCCGACGAGGGGCTAGCCAGGCCGACGGCCGCGGCGATCTCTCGCACGGTGGGGGCCTCGCCGTGATCGGCGATGTGGGCGCGTATCGCGGCGAGCACCGACTGCTGGCGCTCCGTGATGTCCCAAGACCGTCGGACGCGGGTCACGGTTTCTCCTCAGCCTGCTGGCGCAGGTCTGCGAGCTGTTCCCGAGGGACGTCCTGGACGAGGCGGCGGGACAGATCGATCAGGCGACGCCGCAGGCGTGTATTGCTGCGGGTCGGGGCCTCGGCGAGGGCGTTGTAGGTGCGGATCCAGTCGCGCTGGGCCTGCACGATGTCGCGAGAATGCTCGGTGTGCACCATGAACCCAGTAGAGCATGTGTTCGATTTTCTGTGCACGCCGAAACGCGCCCCGGCGCGCCGGGAGGCCATGGCCCGCAACCGCGCCCCCCGGTACAGGCATGTACCGGGTATGAAGACTCCGCACCCGCTTCGCTGGGGCCGTGGCGTACGGGCACGCCGCCGAGCCGCACGGAACACCCTGCCCCTTGAGCAGCGCCGGACCCGGGTCCGGCAGAAGGTCAGGGCCCGCCGGTGGGGCACGATCGTGCTCATAGCGGTGGGTACGCTCGCCTTACTTGCCGGTCTGCCGTGGCTGGTGTGGCGAGGTCCCTACGTGCTCGACGAGAAGTACTTGGACCCCAGTGAGCTGGAGAAGGGGTCGGCTGCCCTGGTCACTGGTCTGCGTACCGCGACAGTCGCCTGCGTCGCCGCCCTCGGTGCCGGGATCGCCCTGCTTTACACAGCTCGCACGTACCGGCTCACCCGGCGCGGCCAGATCACCGAACGTTTCACCAAAGCTCTGGAACGCTTGGGCTCGACGGAGCGATACGTCCGCATCGGCGGCATCCTTGCCCTGGAACAGATCGTCCAGGACGCACCCGAGCAAGCTGCAACCGACGCCGCCCGTGTCCTGGGCCACTTCATTCGCGACCGCGCCCCAAAGGCTGCACTTACCACCCCGACACCGGGCCCCGACGGGCGTACCCCCACCTCCACGGCGCCAGACTCGGAGCAACTCCCTCAAGAGCCAGCCGCCGACGTCCAGGCGGCCCTGACCGCGCTGACCCGCGCGGAATCACGCACCCATGTAGACCCCCGCGAACTCCTCGACCTCCACGGCCTGCACCTCGCCGGTGCACAGCTGCACCGCGCCGACCTCACCGAGGCCTACCTGCGCGGGGCGACGCTCACCGAGGCCGACCTGGGCGGGGCGATGCTCACCAATGCCGACCTGCTCGGGGCGACGCTCACCAAGGCCGACCTGGGCGGGGCGATGCTCACCGGGGCCGACCTGGGCGGGGCGATGCTCACCGGGGCCGACCTGTACAGGGCGATGCTCACCAAGGCCGACCTGGGCGGGGCGACGCTCACCAAGGCCAACCTGGGCTGGGCGACGCTCACCGGGGCCAACCTGAGCGGGGCGACGCTCACCGGGGCCTACCTGAGCAGGGCGACGCTCACCGGGGCCGACCTGGGCGGGGCGATGCTCACCGGGGCCAACCTGAGCGGGGCGATGCTCACCAAGGCCGACCTGGGCAGGGCGACGCTCACCGGGGCCGACCTGCGCGGGGTAGACCTCTCGGATGTTCTAGGGCTAACTCATCCGCTCACAGAAGTGAAAACCGATGAGGAGACCATCCTTCCGCCCAAGCGCGAGAAGTCGGCGGACTCAGAGCACTAGAAAATCTCTGTCAGACCTCGATGGCACACGCTCAAGGCTCGGTGGCACAGGACAGTCTGAGGCGTCCCGAGGAGACCAGGCCCACGCGCGCCAGCAGTGAGGAGCAGTCGGGCGTGACGCTCGGGTCCGAAACGGACCGCATTGTTCACGACTCAAGACAGGCCCTGGGAGCGCGGGGGTGCTGACGGCATCAGACGTCACCAAGTGCTCGGGGGCGGGGTGGATTCCCCCACATGTCCCCCGGAGGCCTTCAGCCGTGGATTTCTCCAGGTCAGGCGTTCACGAACCGGCCCGCTGTAAATCTGCCGGCTCAGCCTTCCCAGGTTCGAATCCTGGCGCCGCCACATGGTGGAGAACCCCCTCCGAACTGCGGAAACGTAGTTCGGAGGGGGTTCTTTGTATTTCGGGCCCGTGCGCGAGGGGTACGAGACCGCGTTGAACAGGCGGTCTCAAGCGATCTCAGACGGTCTCGTACCTACATGGCCCCCACACAGAGCCCTCTAGGGCGCGATGGGGAGTTGGCGCTTGTGGTCGGTGAGGCGGTAGCGGTGGACGATCGTCTCGAAGGCCCGCCCGTCGACCGGCTTGCCCTCCAGGAAGTCGTCGATGTCGTCGTAGGTGACCCCGAGCGCGTCCTCGTCGGCCTTGCCCGGGTCGAGGGTCTCCAGGTCGGCCGTGGGGACCTTCCACACCAGCTCGGCGGGTGCGCCCAGCGAGTCCGCGACGGCGCGCACCCGGCGCTTGGTCAGGCCGGTCAGCGGGACCAGGTCGGCGGCGCCGTCGCCGAACTTCGTGAAGAAGCCGGAGACGGCCTCGGCGGCGTGGTCGGTGCCGACGACGAGGCCGTTGTGCGCGCCGGCCACCGCGTACTGGGCGACCATGCGCTGCCGGGCCTTGATGTTGCCGTGCACGAAGTCCTGGTGGCCCTCGTCGCGGAAGCTCACGTCGGCGGCCAGTGCGGCCTCGATCGCGGCGTCGCTGGCGGGCTTGATGTCCACGGTCAGTACGTGGTCGGCCCGGATGAAGGAGAGCGCGAGCTGGGCGTCCTGCTCGTCGGCCTGAATCCCGTAGGGCAGCCGCATCGCGTAGAACCGCGCTTCGTGTCCGGCGGCCCGGGCCCGCTCCACGGCGAGCTGGCACAGCCGGCCGGCTGTGGTGGAGTCGACACCGCCGCTGATGCCGAGCACGAGGGAGCGCAGGCCGGTGGAGGTCAGCCGCTCGGTGAGGAAGGCCACCCGCCGTTCGATCTCACGCTCGGCCTCGAAGGTCTCGGCGACCTGGAGTTCCCGGGCGATCTCCTGCTGCAGGTCGTTAGACGCCGCCTCGCTCACGTCTGCTCCTTGCTCCGGTTCATGAGGTGCTGTCGCGCCCACCCTACTGGGGGTGCCCGGGGGGCCAGGGGGCGCGGGATGCGCCGGGACGAGGCGTGGACGGGACGTGGACGAAGCAGGCTGTGCCCGGCGCCGCCGCATGGCGGGAAGCTCCCAGGGAAGCCCCAGGGAAGCTCCCAGGGAAGCTCCCGGGGAAGCCTCAGGGAAGCCCTCTCCGGACCGTGACATCGCCGTCCGGAGGGGGCTTCTTCGGATCCTCGGACACCCCGTGGCGCAGACTGATCCCCATGTCCGTACCGTCGGCGTCTCGCCGCAGAAACTGCCCCGAGTGCCGCCGCGACATCGCCGTCGTGGCCGGCCGCTTCGCCCGCCACGACCCGCCCGGGGCCCGCAGCGCGGGCGAACTCGTGTCCTGCCCGGGCTCCCGCAGGCCCGCGCAACTCGGCGCCGCACAGCCGTCCCTCGACGGCTACGTGGTCCCGACAGTGCCCGGCCAGCTCCCGCTCTTCTGAACCGCGCTCAGTTCCCCACCGCGGTCAGTTCCCCGCGATCGACTTGACCGCCACCATCACCGGCGCCGACCCGGAGATCAGCTCCAGCGTCAGCCCCGCGGTGGCGGGCGTGTCCACCAGCTCCGCGAGCACCGCCGCCACATCGTCCCGCGGCACCGGACCCCGCCCGGTGGACGCCTCCAGACGTACGAGTCCGGTGCCCGCGTCGTCCGTGAGCATCCCGGGGCGCAGGATCGTCCAGTCCAGGCCGGACCGGGCCCGTACGGACACGTCCGCCTCGCCCTTGGCCCGCAGGTACGCGTCGAAGACGTCGTCACCCTGATGAGCCGGGTCCGCGCCCATCGACGACACCACGACGAACCGCCGGACCCCGGCCCGCTCCGCCGCGTCCGCGAACAGTACGGCCGCCCCGCGGTCCACCGTGTTTTTGCGTCCGGCCGTGCTGCCCGGCCCCGCGCCGGCCGCGAACACCGCCGCGTCCGCGCCCTCCAGAAGCCCGGCGACCTCCTCCACGGACGCCGATTCCAGGTCGCACACCAGGGGCTCGGCCCCGGCCTCCCGCAGGTCGTCCGCCTGCTCGGCGCGGCGGATGATGCCCGCGACCTCGTCTCCGCGTGCGGCGAGCAGACGCTCGAGCCGCAGCGCGATCTGACCATGACCACCAGCGATGACAATGCGCATGCTTCCGACCGTACGCCGGGCCGCCCCCGTTCGCCGCGCAACCTTGCGGGTGCCTCGTGAGTCTCATCAGCGACCCGTGCCGCCGACGGCCGCCGGGTCTCTCATCGGACCTCAGCGGGAGACAGACATCAGCGCCATACGCACCACCACCCTCACCGCGGCCGGCTGCGCCGCCCTGCTGCTCGCGACCACCTCCGCCTGCGGCACCGTCGAGAACTTGACGGCCGGTCAGAAGATCGACAAGGCCGCCGACAAGCTCGGCGAACAGAAGTCGCTGTCCTTCGAGTTGGGCCTCGACGCGAAGCCGGACGCGCTCATGGAGCTGGTCGGCGGACAGGGCGACGAGGCCATGCCGCCGACGATCGCCAAGGCGTTCGCCGGTGCCCACATCACCTTCTCCGTACGGTCGAAGAAGCCGCTGTCCGAGTCGGGCGAGAAGGACTTCGTCGGGATGGGCGCGAAGGTGTCGGTCAAGGGCGGCACCCTGGCCGAGTACCGGTTCGCCGGAGACTTCGTCTACTTCCGCCTCGACATGCAGAAGTCGTCGGAGCTCATGGGCTTCCCCGTCCCCTCGCCGAAGGACCTCCCGAAGGGCGAGGAGGGGCTCGCGAAGGCCCTCGAAGGCGAGTGGGTCAAGGTGGACGTCTCGGACGCCAAGAAGAAAACTTCAGGCGAGGGCTCCAAGGGTTCCGGCGGCGTGGACGAGCGCACCCAGCGGAAGGTCCTCAAGGCCCTGCGCGGCGTCATCGCCGACGACGTCACGCTCCGCAGCGCCGGCACCAAGGACGGCACGGAGCGCATCGTCGCCAAGGCGTCCTTCCGTGAGCTCCTCACGGACCTCTTCGACAAGCTCGGCCCCCTGAAGGACGAGCTGCCGCCCGGCGCCGGATTCCCCACCGCCAAGGACCTCAAGGACGCCCCCGCCAAGAAGGTGGCCGTCGACTTCTCCATCACCAACGGCGCACTGTCGAAGATCTCCTTCGACCTCGCGACCCTCGCCGACGGCAAGAAGGGCGCCAAGGTCCCGCTGGTGCTCAAGTTCGGCAAGGCGGGCGACATCAGCGCACCGTCCGGCGCGACCGAGGTCCCGCTCGGCGAGCTCGCGGGCGGCAACCCGTTCATGATGGGTACCCCGATGGGCGGCTTCTGACAGTTGGTCAATGCCCCGGGTGAGGGCGGCAGACGGGCTTCACGGGAGGCAAGGGGGCCCGCGTGCGTGCGGGCCCTTTCACTCCTGCCCGCAGCCCCCGCCCTCCGTCGGCATCCCCGCTCGCCCTTGCCGCGGCAGATCGAGCGCCGACGCCGAGTCGCAGTACTCCCGCACCGCGCTGGTGCGCGCCACCACCCGCCCCCGGTGCACCACGATCCGGCTGTACGCGAGTGAGAGCGCACCAGCGAGCCGGTCGCCGCGCACGGCGACGAGCTCCGCGGGAAAGCCCGCCTCCACCCGCACCTCGGGCAGCCCGAGCGCTGCCCGCGCTGCCCCGCTGACGCAGTCGTACGCCTCCTCGGGGCGCAGCCCGAAGCGCGAGACCAGCAGGTGCGCGGCCTCCAGCGGATCGCCACGCCCCACCGGGTTCGCCATGTCGCGCAGCGCCCCGCTGCCCGCCGCGACCCGCACGCCGGCCGCCCGCAGGAGCCGTACGGGAGCCGTGTCGCGACGGTCGACGCCCGCGCAGCCCCCCTGCGGCAGGCAGACCACCGTGACGCCCGCGGCGGCGAGTCGGTCGGCGGTGCGCGCGGCGACCTCGCGCGGCAGCCGCCCGAGCCCGCCGCACGGCCCGATCGTGACGCCGGGCCGCAGCCCTCCGGCCATCGTCGCGATCCGCCCGAGCCGTGCCGGATCACCGCCGTCCGTATGCAGATCCACCGCGCAGCCCTGCTCCGCCGCGACCTCGAGGACCGCCTCCACGTAGCCGGTCGGGTCGGGGTCGAGATCCGGGCACCCGCCCACCACGGACGCGCCCATCTTCACCGCGTCCCGCAGCATCGACAGGCCGTCGGCCCCCGCGAGGCCCGTCAGGAGCCGGGGCATCGCCACGGTCCGCAGATCGGCCAGGCCGCGCAGCGACCGCCACGCCTGGAGCACCGCCTCCATCGGGCCGAGGCCCTGCAGATCCCCGATCCGCACATGCGCGCGCAGCGCGGTGGACCCGTGCCCGAGCTGGAGCAGCGCGGCTTCGGTGGCCCGCCGCTGCACGTCGGGCCCGTCGTACGACACCGGCCCCTCCGTCTCCTCGGACAGCGCCGTGTCGCCATGGGTGTGAGGTTCGGCGGGGGCAGGGAGCAGGAGGTAGCCGCCGAGGTCCACGCGCGCGGAGGGGGCGGTGAGGCTGCCGGCCGTGCCGACGGCCTCGATGCGCTCGTCGTCGAGCCGCACGTCCACGGTCCGGCCGTCGGTGAGCCGGGCGCCGCACAGGAGGAGGGCGGTGCTCTCGGCGGCGGAGTCGTTGCCGGGGGAGCGGGGGTGCTGCGGCTGGCTGTCGGGCATCGCGCTCCTGGGGTTCGGGGGCGGCGGCCGCGTGGGCGGGGGCCGCCCCGGACCGGAGGCGGGCCGGAAGGGGCGTACAAGATCACGCAGCGCGGGTCGAGCCTAGAGCTGTGGCAGGCCCGCTTTGCGGAGGAGCGCAATAGTCGTACTGCTGTGGTGCGTGGTGCCGATGAGGCGGTCGTGGGCGGTTGTTGCGGCGCCGGAACGGCCGTGGTCCTGCCCCTGGGGGGCGGCCGCGAAACGGATTTGGGCGATCGGCGGGCGAGCGTGTAATGTCTTCATCGCTCGCCCCAATAGCTCAGTCGGTAGAGCGTCTCCATGGTAAGGAGAAGGTCTACGGTTCGATTCCGTATTGGGGCTCTGGTGTGAAGTTCCCTCACCTTCGGGTGAGGGGCATCGCATCAAAGCGGTGTAGCTCAGTCGGTAGAGCAAGCGGCTCATAATCGCTGTGTCACCGGTTCAAGTCCGGTCACCGCTACACACAGTAGCCGATTGTGGGGTCGGTCCTCCGGTCGGCTACTATTCATGCGTTCATCCGTCAACCGTCCGTCCAAGGAGCACTCACGTGGCTGCCACCGACGTCCGCCCGAAGATCACGCTGGCCTGCGTGGAGTGCAAGGAGCGGAACTACATCACCAAGAAGAACCGGCGTAACGACCCGGACCGTCTTGAGATGAAGAAGCACTGCCCGCGCTGCAACCAGCACACGGCGCACCGCGAAACGCGCTAACTCAGGCTCGTACATGAGGCCGTCCCCTTTCGAGGGGGCGGCCTCATGTCGTTATCGCGTGTGGGCGGCCGGCCGTAAGATCCGGCAACATCCGGCAACAGCGCAAATCCAGGAGGTGCCGAGTCCATGGCGCTCGACCAGTCCTTCGTGGGACGGTCCTACCCGCCCACCGACCCCTATGAGGTCGGCCGGGAGAAGATCCGTGAATTCGCGGAGGCGGTGCGGGACGCCAATCCCGCCTACGTCGATCCGGAGGCGGCCAAGGCGCTCGGCCACCCCGATGTGATCGCTCCGCCGACCTTTGTGTTCGCCATCACGTTCAAGGCCGCGGGCCAGGTGATCGAGGACCCGCAGCTGGGCCTCGACTACAGCCGCGTCGTGCACGGCGACCAGAAGTTCGTGTACACGCGCCCGGTGAGCGCCGGTGACCGGCTCACCGTGACCTCGACGATCGAGGCGATCAAGTCCCTGGCGGGCAACGACATCCTGGACATCCGCGGCGAGGTGCACGACGAGGCCGGCGAGCACGTCGTGACCGCCTACACCAAGCTCGTGTCGCGCGCGGCCGAGGGGGCGTGACCATGACGACGACGATTCAGTACGCGGATGTGGAGATCGGCACGGAGCTGCCGGCCCAGACGTTCCCCGTGACCCGCGCCACGCTCGTGCAGTACGCGGGCGCCTCCGGTGACTTCAACCCGATCCACTGGAACGAGAAGTTCGCGGTCGAGGTCGGGCTCCCGGACGTCATCGCCCACGGCATGTTCACCATGGCCGAGGCGATCCGCGTCGTGACCGACTGGGTCGGTGACCCGGCCGCCGTCGTGGAGTACGGCGTGCGCTTCACCAAGCCCGTCATCGTCCCGAACGACGACGAGGGCGCGACGATCGAGGTCAGCGGCAAGGTCGCCGCCAAGCTCGACGACGGCCGGGTGCGCGTCGACCTGACCGCCATGAGCGCCGGGCAGAAGGTGCTCGGGATGTCGCGGGCGGTCGTTCAGCTCGCCTGATCGGCAGCTGCGTAGCCGTGAGTAAGGGGCGCCCTCCGAGGAGGGCGCCCCTTACTCGTGTCCTTGCCCACGTTCGGGGTTGACTTAGGTAGTGATTGGCCACTAATTTAGTCGCATGGTCAGGATGAGTGCGGAGGAGCGGCGCGAGAGCGTCATTCGTGCGGCGATGATCGAATTCGCCCGCGGCGGCTACAAGGGCACGTCCACCGAGGCGATCGCCAAGCGGGTGGGCGTCTCGCAGCCGTATCTCTTCCGGCTCTTCCCGGGCAAGGAGGCCATCTTCCTTGCGGCGGCCCGACGTTGCTGCGAGCGGACCACCGAGGTGTTCCGCAGGGCGTCGGAGGGCCTCGAAGGCGAAGCGGCCCTGCGCGAGATGGGGGCGGCCTACCAGGCGCTCATCGCGGACGACCCGGACGTGCTGCTCATGCAGATGCAGATGTACGTCGCCGTGGCCTCCGCGGAGGCGGCCGGTGACCGGGAGTTCGGTGAGACGCTGCGGGCCGGCTGGATGGAGATGTACGACACGGCCCGGCTGGCGCTGGGTGCGGATGTCGGTGACACGACGCAGTTCATCGCCTACGGGATGCTCATCAACGTCCTGGTGTCCATGGGTTTCCAGCCCGACCACAGGGTCTGGGCCGGCTTCTACGAGTCGGTGCAGCCTCAGCGGTCTCAGCAATCCGAGTAGTGCAGCGCGTGTGTCACGGGGGTGCGCACTTTTGTGCCCGCGAAGGTTAGTCATCAATAACTAACCAAGGGATCTCAGGGGGAAGCGATGTCACAGCGGACAGCAACACCACAGCGCGGGGGAGCCGTCTGGGCCCTCGTCATCACCAGCGTCGCCGGATTCATGGCGGCCCTCGACAACCTCGTCGTCACCACCGCACTGCCCTCCATCCGCAAGGATCTCGGCGGCGCGCTCGACGACCTGGAGTGGACGGTCAGCGCCTACACGCTCACCTTCGCCGTGCTGCTGATGTTCGGCGCGGCCCTGGGTGACCGGTTCGGCCGCCGCCGGCTCTTCCTCGTCGGCCTCACGGTCTTCACCGGCGCGTCCGCCGCCGCGGCCATGGCGCCCGGCATCGACTCGCTGATCGCCGCCCGCGCGGTCCAGGGCGTCGGCGCCGCGATCATGATGCCGCTGACCCTCACCCTGCTCACCGCGGCCGTCCCGGCGGCGAAGCGCGGGATGGCGTACGGGATCTGGGGCGCCGTCAACGGGCTCGCCGTCGCGAGCGGGCCGTTGATCGGCGGCAGCCTCACCGAGCACGTCTCCTGGCACTGGATCTTCTGGCTGAACGTCCCGCTCGGCCTCGCCCTTCTCCCGCTCGCCCGGCTACGCCTCAGCGAGTCGTACGGCGCCGGCGCCCGGCTCGACCTGGTCGGCACAGCGCTCGCCAGCAGCGGCCTCTTCGGCATCGTGTACGCCCTGGTCCGCGCGCCCCGCGACGGCTGGACCAGCGGACTCGTCCTGCTGGGCCTGTTCGCCGGCGGCGCCCTGCTCGTCGCCTTCGCGCTGCACGGCACCCGTGCCAGGAACGCGATGCTGCCGATGCGCCTCTTCCGCTCCCGCGCCTTCGCCGGGATCAACGCGGCCAGCCTGCTGATGTTCCTCGGGATGTTCGGCTCGATCTTCCTGCTCAGCCAGTACATGCAGGGCGTACTCGGCTACTCGCCCACCGAGGCGGGCCTGCGGATGCTGCCCTGGACCGGCATGCCGATGCTCGTCTCGCCGATCGCGGGGTACCTGTCCGACCGGATCGGCGGCCGCCTGGTCGTCGCCACCGGCCTCTTCCTCCAGGCCGCGGGCCTCGCCTACTACGCCTCCGTGGTCTCCGCCGACGCCTCGTACGCCGCGCAGCTGCCCGCCCTGATCATCAACGGCATCGGGATGTCCCTCTACTTCGCCCCCGCGTCCAACCTGGTCATGTCCAGCGTCCGCCCGCAGGAGCAGGGCATCGCGTCCGGCGCGAACAACGCGCTGCGCGAGGTGGGCGGAGCGCTCGGTATCGCCGTGATGTCGTCGATCTTCGCGGCGCAGGGCGGCTACGACTCCGCGCAGACCTTCGTGGACGGCATCCAGCCCGCACTGTGGGTGGGCGCGGCCACGGTGGCCGTCGCCGGAGCCGCGGCCCTGTTCATCCCCTCCCGCCGGCGCGCGGCCGAGGGCTCCAGGAGCGAGCCCGAGCCCCGATCCGCCCCTGTCCTGGAGACCGCTTCGAACTGAGATCGCCCCGCAACCAACCGGCACTCTTCGAAGGAGCCCGTCATGCCCACACTGCCCTGGACCGTCCCGAACACCCCGCCGGCCGGCGCCGAGGTCCACGTCATGGCCTCCCGCTTCGAGACCCGCACCCTGTGGGGAGCCCTCCGTTTCTTCGCGAAGACCCCCTCTGTCTGGCGCCAGGTGAGCAAGGCGCCCGGCGCGTACGGAGCCTCCGTGAAGGCGGCGCCCCTGCGGCGGACCTTCTGGACCCTGTCCGCCTGGGAGTCGCCCGACGCGCTGAAGCGCTTCGCGGGCTCGGCGCCCCACGGCCCGACGGCTGGTGGTCTGCGCTCACAGATGAAGGACGCGAAGTTCGTGCGCTGGCAGACCACCACGGACGAGCTGCCGCTCGACTGGGCGGAGGCGCTGCGGCGCCTGACGTGAGCCGTGAGGTGAGCTCGCCAGGTATCGAAGGAGCAGACTCGCCCGATATTGAAGTAGGGGAAGGCTCGCCAGGTATTGAAGGAGACGAACGGCCCCGCCACGACCGGCGGGGCCGTTCTCGTACTCTTGAGCGCGTGCAGGAACTCCACGACGCCCCCCTCGCCCCCCTGACCACCTTCCGTCTCGGCGGCCCCGCGGCCCGGCTGCTGACGGCGACGACCGACGACGAGGTGATCGCCGCCGTCCGTGAGGCCGACGCGGCGGGCACCCCGCTGCTGATCGTCGGTGGTGGCAGCAACCTGGTCATCGGCGACAAGGGCTTCGCGGGTACCGCCCTGCGGATCGCCACGAAGGGCTTCTCGCTCGACGGTACGAACCTTGACCTCGCGGCCGGCGAGGTGTGGACCGACGCGGTCGCCCGCACCGTCGAGGCCGGTCTCGCGGGCATCGAGTGCCTCGCCGGAATCCCGGGCTCCGCCGGCGCCACGCCGATCCAGAACGTGGGCGCGTACGGCCAGGAGGTCTCGTCGACGATCACCGAAGTGATCGCGTACGACCGGAAGGCCGACGAGACGGTCACCATTCCGAACGAGGAGTGCGCGTTCTCGTACCGGCACAGCCGTTTCAAGGCCGATCCCGACCGCTTCGTGGTGCTGCGGGTGCGGTTCGGGCTCGAGGACGCGGGCGGCATGAGCGCCCCCGTCAAGTACCCCGAGACCGCCCGCACCCTCGGTGTCGAGGCGGGCGACCGGGTCCCCGCGGCCCTCGCCCGCGAGACTGTCCTGAAGCTGCGCGCGGGCAAGGGCATGGTGCTCGACCCCGAGGACCACGACACCTGGTCGGCCGGGTCGTTCTTCACCAACCCGATCCTCACCGAGGAGGAGTTCGCCGCCTTCCACGCGCGCGTGGCGGACCGTCTCGGCCCCGACACCGCCCCGCCCGCTTTCCCGGCCGGCGAGGCCCGCGTGAAGACCTCGGCGGCCTGGCTCATCGACAAGGCGGGCTTCACCAAGGGCTACGGCAGCGGGCCCGCGCGTATCTCCACCAAGCACACGCTCGCCCTCACCAACCGCGGCGAGGCGACCACCGACGACCTGCTCGCGCTCGCCCGCGAGGTCGTGGCCGGCGTCCACGACGCCTTCGGCGTGACGCTGGTCAACGAGCCGGTCACGGTGGGCGTGACTCTCTGACCCCCTGATCTTCTGACCCGGCGACCCGCTAATAGGCGACCCCCACGCCCTGCTTCACCGTCGACGGGTCGTCGATCATCGCCAGCATCGCGTGGGCCACGTCGGCCCGCGAGATGCTCCGGCCGCGGCGCGGATTCCCGCCCACCACGGTCCGGTACGTGCCCGTGAGCGGCTTGTCCGTGAGCTTCGGCGGGCGCACGGAGGTCCAGTCCGTGGTGCTGGCCGCGAGCTCGCCCTCCATGGCCCGCAGATCGTCGTAGACGGGCTTGAGCAGCGAGCTGATGGCGCCGATCATGGCGCGGTCGAGGAGCGGTGAGCGCTCCGGCTCGGGGCCGACCGGCGCCGCGCTGACGACGAGCAGACGCCGTACGCCCTCGGCCTCCGCCGCCCCCAGCACCGACCGGGTCAGCTCGACCGTGATGCCCGCGTCCGAGCGCTTGCGGGCGCCGAGCCCGGACAGGACCGCGTCGCGCCCGGCGACCGCGGGGCGCAGCGCTTCGGGGTCCCGCACATCCGCCCGGAACACCTCCAGGTCCGCGCCCGTCACCGTGAACCGCGCGGGGTCCCGGACCACCGCGGTGACCTGATGTCCTGATGCCAGTGCCTGCCGGACGATTTCCTGGCCGATACCGCCGGTCGCTCCGAAGACAGTGATCCTCATGGCACACCCTCCTAAGGTGGGTAAGTGTTCACTCACCCCTAGAGTGAGTGGATACTCACCTACTCGTCAAGCTCGGTTGGAGTCCGCATGCATCAGAAGCCGGCCCGCGTCCGCATCGTCGACGCCGCCCATGAACTCATGCTGAGCAGCGGCCTCGCCCGCGCCACCACCAAGGAGATCGCCAAAGCTGCGGACTGTTCGGAAGCGGCGCTCTACAAGTACTTCGCGAACAAGGAAGAGCTGTTCGTGACCGTTCTCAGCGAGCGGCTGCCCAAGCTCGGACCACTCCTGACCGAGCTCGCCAGGGAGCCGGGCGTGAAGAGCGTCGAGGAGAACCTCACGGAGATCGCCCGTGAGGCCGCCCTCTTCTACGAGCAGACCTTCCCGATGGCCGCCTCCCTGTACGCGGAACCCCAGCTCAAGCGCCGTCACGAGGAGGCGCTGCGGGAGATGGGCTCGGGCCCCCACCGCCCGATCCAGGGCCTGGACGCCTATCTCAGATCCGAGCAGGACGCGGGCCGCGTCAGCCGCGACGCCGACACCTACGCCGCCGCGTCCCTCCTTCTCGGAGCCTGCGCCCAGCGCGCGTTCGCGTACGACATGGCCCCCGGCCGCAAGCCTCCGCAGCCGCTGGACGAGTTCGCGGCGGGCCTCGCCCGCACCCTGCTCACAGGGATCGCATAGAGTCCCTCTTCTTTCCGGGGAGGGCAAGATCATGCTGCGTGGAAGAGGGCGCCGGGCCGCCATATCGGTGCTGGTGGCGGCGCTGACGGGCGCGCTCGCCGTGGGGTGCGGCCGGGGATCGTCCGGCGGGGACGCGACCGACGCCAAGAAGCCCGAGCGGTTTGCGAGTTCCGGGCAGCTGCCCGAACACCTCGCGGCCGACGGCACGACGGTCGTCGTCGGGTCATCGAAGGCGGACACCGTCGTACGGCTCTACGAGGACCTGCGCTGCCCCGTCTGCCGTGACTTCGAGGAGGACGGCGGCGCCGGCGCGCTGCGGAAGATGACCCTCCACGGCGAGGTCAGGACCGAGTACACCCTGGCGTCGTTCCTCGACGACCGGCTGGGCGGCAAGGGCTCGAAGAAGGCGGCCAACGCGCTGCGGGCCGCGCTGGAAAAGGGGAAGTTCGTCGAGTACCACGACCTCCTCTTCCAGGAGCAGCCCGAGGAGGCCGTCGACGGCTACACCGACGCGTTCCTGCTCCGCATGGCCTCGCGGGTGAAGGGCCTGCGCGGCCCCGAGTTCGACGCGGCGGTGAAGGGCATGAAGTACCGCTCCTTCGTCACCGCCTCCGAGAAGGCCTTCGAGGCCGACAAGGCGTCCGGCACCCCGGCCTTCGCGGTGAACGGCACCCTCCTCAAGGAGGACCGGCGGAACCTCATGTTCGACCCCAAGTACGTTCCGCTGGCGGTCAGGACGTCGACCCTGTCGGAGTGACAGACGCGCCGGGCCTGCTCAGGGGGCGGCGGTCAGCCAGTCGTCGACCCCCGACAGCAGCTTCGCCTTGATGTCCTGCGGCGCCGCCGAACCGCGCACCGACTGCCGTGCCAGCTCGGCCAGTTCGGAGTCGTCGAAGTCGTGGTGACGGCGCGCGATCTCGTACTGGGCGGCCAGACGTGAGCCGAACAGGAGAGGGTCGTCGGCGCCGAGCGCCATCGGCACCCCTGCCTCGAACAAAGTGCGCAGGGGTACATCCTCCGGCTTCTCGTAGACGCCGAGCGCGACATTGGACGCCGGGCAGACCTCGCAGGTCACCTGCCGGTCCGCGAGACGCTTCAGGAGCCGGGGGTCCTCGGCGGCCCGTACTCCGTGCCCGATCCGAGTCGCCTCCAGGTCGTCCAGACAGTCGCGGACGGAGGCGGGCCCGGTCAGCTCGCCGCCGTGCGGCGCGGCCAGGAGCCCGCCCTCCCTGGCGATGGCGAACGCACGGTCGAAGTCCCGTGCCATGCCCCGCCGTTCGTCGTTGGAGAGCCCGAAGCCGACGATGCCGCGGTCCGCGTACCGCACGGCGAGGCGGGCCAGAGTGCGCGCGTCCAGCGGATGCTTCATACGGTTCGCGGCCACCAGGACCCGCATGCCGAGACCCGTGTCGCGCGAGGCGGTCTCGACGGCGTCCAGGATGACCTCCAGGGCTGGGATCAGCCCCCCGAGCCGCGGCGCGTACGACGTCGGGTCGACCTGGATCTCCAGCCACCCCGACCCGTCCGCGAGATCCTCCAGCGCGGCCTCGCGCACCAGCCGCTGAATGTCCTCGGGCTCGCGCAGGCAGGACCGCGCTGCGTCGTACAGCCGCTGGAAGCGGAACCAGCCGCGCTCGTCGGTGGCCCGCAGCTTCGGCGGCTCGGACCCGGTCAGGGCGTCCGGCAGCCTGACGCCGTACTTGTCGGCGAGTTCGAGCAGGGTCGTGGGCCGCATCGACCCGGTGAAGTGCAGATGAAGATGGGCCTTGGGCAGCTGCCTTACATCACGTGGTACACGCTCCATTCCAGGATCTTGCCGCACACACCCGCCGCGCGGGAAGCGGCTTTCCCCCTTCGTGGCCTTGTCCGAACGAAGATCCGACCGAAGAACTGGCCCAAGATCCGGACGAAGGGCCGCACGAAGAACGGGCCGCCCCCGGGAATCCCGGAGACGGCCCGCACCACGCGGAAGACGCGTCAGTCGCGCGCCTCGGCGAGCAGCTTCTGGATCCGCGAGACACCCTCGGTCAGGTCCTCGTCGCCCAGGGCGTACGACAGACGCAGGTAGCCCGGCGTGCCGAAGGCCTCACCCGGGACGACCGCGACCTCGGCCTCCTCCAGGATCAGCGCGGCCAGCTCGACGGAGGTCTGCGGACGCTTGCCGCGGATCTCCTTGCCGAGCAGCTCCTTCACCGACGGGTACGCGTAGAAGGCGCCCTCGGGCTCGGGGCAGAGCACACCGTCGATCTCGTTCAGCATCCGCACGATGGTCTTGCGGCGGCGGTCGAAGGCCTCGCGCATCTTCGCGACGGCCGTCAGGTCACCGGACACGGCGGCGAGCGCGGCGATCTGCGCGACGTTCGACACGTTCGACGTGGCGTGCGACTGCAGGTTGGTCGCGGCCTTCACGATGTCCTTCGGGCCGACGATCCACCCGACGCGCCAGCCGGTCATCGCGTACGTCTTGGCGACGCCGTTCACGACGATGCACTTGTCGCGCAGCTCGGGCAGGAGCGCCGGCAGGGACGTGAACTTGGCGTCCCCGTAGACCAGGTGCTCGTAGATCTCGTCGGTGAGGACCCACAGGCCGTGCTCGACGGCCCAGCGGCCGATCGCCTCGGCGTCGGCCTCCTTGTAGACCGCGCCCGTCGGGTTCGACGGCGACACGAACAGGACAACCTTGGTGCGCTCGGTGCGCGCCGCCTCCAGCTGCTCCACGGAGACGCGGTACCCGGTCGTCTCGTCGGCGACGACCTCGACCGGGACACCACCGGCGAGACGGATCGACTCGGGGTACGTCGTCCAGTACGGCGCCGGGACGATGACCTCGTCGCCCGGGTCGAGGATCGCGGCGAAGGCCTCGTAGATGGCCTGCTTGCCGCCGTTGGTGACCAGGATCTGCGAGGCGTCGACCTCGTAGCCGGAGTCGCGGAGCGTCTTCGCGGCGATCGCGGCCTTCAGCTCGGGCAGACCGCCGGCGGGCGTGTACCGGTGGTACTTCGGGTTCTTGCAGGCCTCGATGGCCGCTTCGACGATGTAGTCCGGGGTCGGGAAGTCGGGCTCGCCCGCGCCGAAACCGATGACCGGACGCCCGGCGGCCTTGAGGGCCTTGGCCTTGGCGTCGACGGCAAGGGTCGCGGACTCGGAGATCGCGCCGACACGGGCGGAGACCCGGCGCTCGGTGGGCGAGGAGGAAGGAGTAGCAGCAGCGCTCATAACCCCATCGTTCCAGACCGGAAACCCGGCCGGCACACGGGTTTCACGGACGATCAACGACCGGCCCGCTTCTTTCTGTTCGACGGAGGGCCGCGGAACACGTACACTCACTGCTCGTTGGCCTTCACCGGCCGCCCTCTTCCGGCACACATCGTGCAGTCGGAAGGATGCGGTACGTTGGGGCAGACAAAGGGTCGTAGCTCAATTGGTAGAGCACTGGTCTCCAAAACCAGCGGTTGGGGGTTCAAGTCCCTCCGGCCCTGCTACACACTCCTTCGCCAGGACGTGTGCGCATGTACGTACTGCAAATGCACCGCCGTGCGGCTCAACCGGGCGCGGCACGGCCACGACCCGGAATTCAGGTGAGGACGCGTGACGGACGCCGTGGGCTCCATCGACATGCCTGATGCCCAGGATGAGGCGCCGGAGTCCCAGAAGAAGCCCCGTAAAGGTGGCAAGCGCGGAAAGAAGGGCCCCTTCGGCCGTCTCGCGCTCTTCTACCGCCAGATCGTCGCGGAGCTCCGCAAGGTTGTCTGGCCGACTCGGAATCAGCTCACCACCTACACCAGTGTGGTGATTGTGTTCGTCGTCATCATGATCGGTCTGGTGACCGTGATTGACTATGGCTTCAACCACGCTGTCAAGTACATCTTCGGCTGAGCCGAGAGCGAAGGGCGCCGTACCCGGCGCCCCTTTCGCGTGTTCCACCCCTATGTATCCAGGAAGAAGCAGCCACAGTGTCTGACCCGAACCTGAACGAGGCGATCGAGCCCGTCGAGTCCGCTGAGGACGAGCTCGACATTGTCGAGGCGGCGGACGCCGAGAACGCCGAGGACACGGTCCAGGCCGAGGCTGCCGACGAGGCAGCCACTGAGGCTGACGCGCACGTCGAGGACGAGGTCGAAGCCGCCGAGGAGTCCCTCGAGCACGCCGCCGAGGACGACGCCGACGAGGAGTCCGCCGAGGACGCCCCCGAGGCCGAGGCCGACGAGGAGTCCGTCGAGGAAGCCGCCGAGGAGTCCGAGCCGGTCGACCCGATCGTCGCCCTGCGCGAGGAACTGCGCACGCTGCCCGGCGAGTGGTACGTCATCCACACGTACGCCGGTTACGAGAACCGCGTGAAGACCAACCTCGAGCAGCGCGCCGTCTCGCTGAACGTCGAGGACTTCATCTTCCAGGCCGAGGTGCCGCAGGAAGAGGTCGCGCAGATCAAGAACGGCGAGCGCAAGACCGTCCGTCAGAACAAGCTCCCCGGCTACGTGCTGGTGCGCATGGACCTGACGAACGAGTCCTGGGGCGTCGTCCGCAACACCCCCGGCGTCACCGGCTTCGTGGGCAACGCCTACGACCCGTACCCGCTGACCCTGGACGAGATCGTCAAGATGCTCGCCCCGGAGGCCGAGGAGAAGGCCGCCCGTGAGGCTGCCGAGGCCGAGGGCAGGCCGGCTCCGTCCCGCAAGGTCGAGGTCCAGGTCCTGGACTTCGAGGTGGGCGACTCGGTCACCGTCACCGACGGCCCGTTCGCGACGCTGCAGGCGACGATCAACGAGATCAACGCCGACTCGAAGAAGGTCAAGGGCCTCGTCGAGATCTTCGGTCGCGAGACCCCGGTCGAGCTCAGCTTCGACCAGATCCAGAAGAACTAGCCCCTTCCGGCACCTTCTGGAACAAGCACTTCCGAACAGGTCAGACGGGCTCTCACAGCCTGTCTGACCTGCTCGGTTTTTAGCCGCACATGGATACCCGTTATCGTTGTGCGGTATGCCTCCATCCGGATGACCGGGTGGTCGGCTGAAAACTCTCACTAGGACCCGGAGAGAGCAATGCCTCCCAAGAAGAAGAAGGTCACGGGGCTTATCAAGCTCCAGATCCAGGCCGGTGCCGCCAACCCGGCCCCGCCGGTTGGTCCCGCGCTGGGCCAGCACGGCGTCAACATCATGGAGTTCTGCAAGGCCTACAACGCCGCGACCGAGTCGCAGCGTGGCTGGGTCATCCCGGTGGAGATCACGGTCTACGAAGACCGCTCCTTCACCTTCATCACCAAGACGCCCCCGGCCGCCAAGATGATCCTCAAGGCCGCGGGCATCGAGAAGGGCTCCGGCGAGCCTCACAAGACCAAGGTCGCGAAGATCACCGACGCGCAGGTCCGCGAGATCGCCACCACCAAGATGGCCGACCTGAACGCCAACGACCTGGACGCCGCCGCGAAGATCATCGCCGGTACCGCGCGTTCCATGGGCGTCACGGTCGAGGGCTGAACCCCTCCACCCCGTAAGACCTCCAGTGGCAGGGCCAGCGCCGGCCCGGACCACGAACTCCATCCCTGAACTCCAGGAGTAGAAGTGAAGCGCAGCAAGACTCTCCGCGCTGCGGACGCGAAGATCGACCGGGACAAGCTCTACGCCCCGCTCGAGGCCGTCCGTATCGCCAAGGAGACCTCCGCGACGAAGTTCGACGGCACCGTCGAGGTCGCCATGCGTCTGGGTGTCGACCCGCGCAAGGCCGACCAGATGGTCCGTGGCACCGTGAACCTCCCGCACGGCACCGGCAAGACCGCCCGGGTCCTGGTCTTCGCGACCGGTGACCGTGCTGCGGCCGCGGAAGCCGCTGGCGCCGACATCGTCGGCTCCGACGAGCTCATCGACGAGATCTCCAAGGGCAACCGCCTGAACGAGTTCGACGCCGTTGTCGCCACCCCGGACCTCATGGGCAAGGTCGGCCGCCTCGGCCGCGTGCTCGGCCCCCGTGGCCTCATGCCGAACCCGAAGACCGGCACGGTGACCCCGGACGTGGTCAAGGCCGTGAACGAGATCAAGGGCGGCAAGATCGAGTTCCGCGTCGACAAGCACTCGAACCTCCACTTCATCATCGGCAAGGTGTCCTTCGACGACACCCAGCTGGTGGAGAACTACGGCGCGGCCCTGGACGAGATCCTTCGTCTGAAGCCGTCCGCCGCCAAGGGTCGCTACATCAAGAAGGCCGCCATCGCCACCACGATGGGCCCCGGCGTTCCGCTCGACCCGAACCGCACCCGCAACCTCCTCGTCGAGGAGGACCCGGCTGCGGTCTGAGCCTGACAGCTCAGCCAAGTCGGCTCGGGCCCCGCACCTTTCGAGGTGCGGGGCCCGTTCCCGTTTTCCGCTAACCCCTCCGGGCACCGGTGGGCTCCGCTAGCGTGCGGGGTCGAACTGGGGCTCGGCGGGGGGAGCGTATGAACGGCAGGACGTGGGTGCGGTACGCGACGGTCTGCCTGGCGGTGGCCGGCCTGGTGTCCTGCGGCTCGCACGAGGCGCCCAGGGGTGAGGAGAGGGTCACCGGGGCGCTGCGGGCCGCCCGCTCGGAGGTCACCGCCGCCGGGTCCGCGAGGATCGAGGCGACGAGCAGTACGGGCACCAGCCTGTCGTCGCGGAGCGTGGGCGTCCTGCGCTGGTCGGGCGGGCTGCGCGGCACCCTTAGGGTGACAGCGACCGGCGGCTCGATGGCCTCGACGACCCGGCTCATGGGCGGCTCCCCGTCCCAGTCCCGCTTCCTGCCGGACGCGTACTACACGCGCATGACCGACAAGTTCGCCGCGCTGTCGGACGGCAAGCACTGGATCCGATACCCGTACGACCCCGGGGCCGACCTCTCACCGGCGGCCTCCCTGAAACTGCTGCTGTCCTCGGGGAACGCGCGCGAGGTGGGCCGGGAGACCGTGCGCGGCGTGCGCGCCACGCACTACACGGGCACGGCCGACGGGCAGCGCGTCGACGTCTGGATCGACCGCGGGCACCTCCTGGTCAAGCGCGTCCAGCGGGCCCGTACGGGCTCCGGAGCCTTTTCCGGGACCGTGCACTACGCCGACTACGGCGCCCGCGCCTCGGCCGAGCGCCCGCCGGCGCGGGACACGGTCGACTTCAAGGACGTCGTCAGTCGAAAGCCCACTGCATGACAGTGAAGAGGGCGAGGCCAAGGCGAGCGGACCGCGCGCGACCAGCGGTTGAGTGCCCCGGCGGGCGGCCGACAAGGGCGGATTTGCCTGAGGCGGACCCCGTCACGTAATCTCCTCAGGAAGCCAAAGACCGCTGGTCGTTGCCGTGCCCTCGCAAGAGGATCCGGCGACCGAAGGATCTGCTGAAAGCGGACGACCTGCGCAGGTGACTGTGGAAAGTTCCCGGACTCGTTCCGGTCGAGCTACGCCCCGTGCGCCTGCGCCGGGGCGTTTTGTTTTGTACAGCCCCTTCTGAGCGGTCCTCATCACCCGGAAGGAGGCCGACGCTCTATGCCGACGCCCGACAAGGCTGCCGCGGTAGCCGAGCTCACGGACAAGTTCCGCAGCTCGAACGCCGCCGTGCTGACCGAGTACCGGGGTCTCACCGTGGCCCAGCTCAAGCAGCTGCGCCGTTCTCTCGGTGAGAACTCCGAGTACGCCGTGGTGAAGAACACGCTGACCAAGATCGCGGCCAACGAGGCCGGGATCAACACGCTGGACGACCTGTTCACGGGTCCGACAGCGGTTGCCTTCGTCACCGGTGACCCGGTGGAGTCGGCGAAGGGTCTTCGTGACTTCGCCAAGGACAACCCCAACCTCATCATCAAGGGCGGTGTCCTTGACGGTAAGGCGCTGTCCGCCGATGAGATCAAGAAGCTCGCGGACCTCGAGTCCCGCGAGGTTCTGCTCGCCAAGCTGGCGGGCGCCATGAAGGGCAAGCAGACTCAGGCTGCTCAGGTCTTCCAGGCGCTCCCGTCGAAGTTCGTCCGCACTGCGGAGGCGCTTCGCGTCAAGCGCGACGAGCAGGGCGGTGCCGAGTAACTCGGCTCGCGCAATGATCGTTGCCCGCAAGGGCGACGGTCGCAGCGGGCCGAACGTACGCCCGCCTACATGTAACTCCGGCACCTGCCGAATTAGTGGAAGGACGCCATCATGGCGAAGCTGTCCCAGGACGACCTGCTCGCGCAGTTCGAAGAGATGACCCTCATCGAGCTCTCCGAGTTCGTGAAGGCCTTCGAGGAGAAGTTCGACGTCACCGCCGCCGCGGCCGTCGCCGTTGCCGGCCCCGCCGCCGGTGGCCCGGCCGCCGAGGCTGCCGAGGAGCAGGACGAGTTCGACGTCATCCTCACCGGCGCCGGCGAGAAGAAGATCCAGGTCATCAAGGTCGTGCGCGAGCTCACCTCCCTGGGCCTCAAGGAGGCCAAGGACCTCGTCGACGGCGCCCCGAAGCCCGTCCTCGAGAAGGTCGCGAAGGACGCCGCGGAGAAGGCTGCCGAGTCCCTCAAGGGCGCCGGCGCCTCCGTCGAGGTCAAGTGACCTCTGGAGTCTGCTGACTCCTTGCTGAGCGGCTCTCGCGTAGGGCTGTAACGCGAACGTACTGAAGGGCGATCACCCAACTGGGTGGTCGCCCTTCAGGCTTTTCGGACGGCCGCTCGGCGCTCCAGTTCGGCTGCCTTGCACTGACGGTCCCGACGAGTATGGTGATCTTCGTTGTGCCTGGAACCGGTGCCTGGAGCCGGTGCCTGCGGGTGCCTGCTGGTGAGTGCGGGGGTCGGGGCAGCCCCGTTCGCACAGGAGGGGGCCTTGACGAACCGCACGCAGCGCGCAATTCTCAGGACGCGTCGTCACAACGATCCGGATCCGAGGCATGGATCGACGACGAAGAGGGCAGTAAGGATGTGCGCGCCACGAGTGACGTGGTGACGTGTTGCAGCTGTTGAGAACAACGAGGGTCTGACGAGGGTCGTTGAGGACAACGAGGGTCTCAAAAAACCCGCACTGGACATCAGTGAGCCAAGTGGCTACACTGACCCTTTGCGCTGCCTGTTAGCTGCTCCCTGCCCGTCACCAGGGGCATGCCCTCGCTCCAGCACCGTGGACTGAAGTCCTCCTGACCTGGCCTTCACCGGCCGATTCGGGAAGCTTCTGCCTCCGTGCCAGCTTGGGACCGGTACGCGCGTAGTGAGTCCGAGCCCTCGGAAGGACCCCCTCTTGGCCGCCTCGCGCACTGCCTCGACCGCGAATACGAACAACGGCGCCAGCACCGCCCCGCTGCGCATTTCCTTTGCAAAGATCAAGGAGCCCCTCGAGGTTCCGAACCTTCTTGCGCTGCAGACCGAAAGCTTCGACTGGCTGCTCGGCAACGACGCGTGGAAGGCTCGTGTCGAGGCGGCTCTGGACAGCGGACAGGACGTCCCCAGGAAGTCCGGTCTGGAGGAGATCTTCGAGGAGATCTCCCCGATCGAGGACTTCTCAGGGTCGATGTCCCTGACGTTCCGCGACCACCGTTTCGAGCCGCCGAAGAACTCGATCGACGAGTGCAAGGAGCGCGACTTCACGTTCGGCGCCCCGCTCTTCGTCACCGCCGAGTTCACCAACAACGAGACCGGCGAGATCAAGTCCCAGACGGTCTTCATGGGCGACTTCCCGCTCATGACCAACAAGGGCACCTTCGTCATCAACGGCACCGAGCGTGTCGTTGTGTCGCAGCTCGTCCGCTCGCCGGGCGTCTACTTCGACTCCTCGATCGACAAGACGTCCGACAAGGACATCTTCTCGGCCAAGGTCATCCCGTCCCGGGGTGCCTGGCTCGAGATGGAGATCGACAAGCGCGACATGGTCGGTGTCCGCATCGACCGCAAGCGCAAGCAGTCCGTCACCGTTCTCCTGAAGGCTCTCGGTTGGACGACCGAGCAGATCCTCGAGGAGTTCGGCGAGTACGAGTCCATGCGCGCCACCCTGGAGAAGGACCACACCCAGGGCCAGGACGACGCGCTCCTCGACATCTACCGCAAGCTGCGTCCGGGCGAGCCGCCGACCCGTGAGGCCGCGCAGACGCTGCTCGAGAACCTCTACTTCAACCCGAAGCGTTACGACCTCGCGAAGGTCGGCCGCTACAAGGTGAACAAGAAGCTGGGCGGCGAAGCCCCGCTGGACGCCGGCGTCCTGACCGTCGAGGACATCATCTCGTCGATCAAGTACCTGGTGAAGCTGCACGCCGGTGAGACCGAGACCGTTGGCGACAGCGGTGTCTCGATTGTCGTCGAGACCGACGACATCGACCACTTCGGCAACCGTCGTCTGCGTAACGTCGGCGAGCTCATCCAGAACCAGGTCCGCACGGGTCTGGCTCGTATGGAGCGCGTCGTCCGCGAGCGCATGACGACTCAGGACGTCGAGGCGATCACGCCGCAGACCCTGATCAACATCCGGCCGGTCGTCGCCTCCATCAAGGAGTTCTTCGGCACCAGCCAGCTGTCGCAGTTCATGGACCAGAACAACCCGCTGTCGGGTCTCACCCACAAGCGCCGTCTGTCGGCGCTTGGCCCGGGTGGTCTCTCCCGTGAGCGGGCCGGCTTCGAGGTCCGTGACGTGCACCCGTCCCACTACGGCCGTATGTGCCCGATCGAGACGCCTGAAGGCCCGAACATCGGTCTGATCGGCTCGCTGGCTTCCTACGGTCGCGTCAACGCGTTCGGCTTCGTCGAGACGCCGTACCGCAAGGTCGTCGAGGGTGTCGTCACCGACGACGTCGACTACCTGACCGCGGACGAGGAAGACCGCTTCGTGATCGCCCAGGCCAACGCCGGCCTCGGCGAGGACATGCGGTTCACCGAGAACCGCGTCCTGGTCCGCCGTCGTGGCGGCGAGATCGACTACATCCCGGGCGACGACGTCGACTACATGGACGTCTCGCCGCGCCAGATGGTGTCGGTCGCGACCGCGATGATCCCGTTCCTCGAGCACGACGACGCCAACCGTGCCCTCATGGGCGCGAACATGATGCGTCAGGCCGTGCCGCTGATCAAGTCCGAGGCGCCGCTCGTCGGCACGGGCATGGAGTACCGCTGCGCCACTGACGCGGGCGACGTGCTCAAGGCGGAGAAGGACGGTGTGGTCCAGGAGGTTTCCGCGGACTACATCACCACCGCCAACGACGACGGCACGTACACCACGTACCGCCTCGCGAAGTTCTCGCGCTCCAACCAGGGCACCTCCGTCAACCAGAAGGTTGTCGTGGACGAGGGCGCCCGCGTGATCGAGGGCCAGGTTCTGGCCGACGGTCCCGCGACCGAGAACGGCGAGATGGCGCTCGGCAAGAACCTGCTCGTGGCGTTCATGCCGTGGGAGGGTCACAACTACGAGGACGCGATCATCCTGTCGCAGCGCCTCGTGCAGGACGACGTCCTCTCCTCGATCCACATCGAGGAGCACGAGGTCGACGCCCGTGACACCAAGCTCGGCCCGGAGGAGATCACCCGGGACATCCCGAACGTCTCCGAAGAGGTCCTCGCCGACCTCGACGAGCGCGGCATCATCCGTATCGGTGCCGAGGTCGTCGCCGGCGACATCCTCGTCGGCAAGGTCACGCCCAAGGGTGAGACCGAGCTGACGCCGGAGGAGCGCCTGCTCCGCGCGATCTTCGGTGAGAAGGCGCGCGAGGTGCGCGACACCTCGCTGAAGGTGCCGCACGGTGAGATCGGCAAGGTCATCGGCGTCCGCGTCTTCGACCGTGAAGAGGGCGACGAGCTGCCGCCGGGCGTGAACCAGCTGGTTCGTGTCTACGTGGCGCAGAAGCGCAAGATCACGGACGGTGACAAGCTCGCCGGCCGCCACGGCAACAAGGGTGTTATCTCGAAGATCCTTCCGATCGAGGACATGCCGTTCCTCGAGGACGGAACTCCGGTCGACATCATCCTCAACCCGCTGGGTGTGCCGTCCCGAATGAACCCGGGACAGGTCCTGGAGATCCACCTCGGCTGGCTCGCCAGCCGCGGCTGGGACGTCTCCGGCCTCGGTGACGAGTGGGCCCAGCGCCTGCAGGCCATCGGCGCCGACCAGGTCGCCCCCGGTACCAACGTCGCGACCCCGGTCTTCGACGGTGCGCGCGAGGACGAGATCTCCGGTCTCTTCGAGGCCACGATCCCGAACCGCGACGGTGACCGTCTGGTCCAGCCGTCCGGCAAGGCCAACCTGTTCGACGGCCGCTCCGGTGAGCCGTTCCCGGACCCGATCTCGATCGGGTACATGTACATCCTCAAGCTGCACCACCTGGTCGACGACAAGCTCCACGCCCGTTCGACCGGTCCGTACTCCATGATCACCCAGCAGCCGCTGGGTGGTAAGGCTCAGTTCGGTGGCCAGCGATTCGGTGAGATGGAGGTGTGGGCGCTTGAGGCTTACGGTGCCGCTTACGCCCTCCAGGAGCTCCTGACGATCAAGTCCGACGACGTGACCGGCCGCGTGAAGGTCTACGAGGCCATCGTCAAGGGCGAGAACATTCCCGAGCCGGGCATTCCCGAGTCCTTCAAGGTGCTCATCAAGGAAATGCAGTCGCTCTGCCTCAACGTGGAGGTGCTGTCCTCGGACGGCATGTCCATCGAGATGCGCGACACCGACGAGGACGTCTTCCGCGCGGCGGAGGAGCTCGGTATCGACCTGTCCCGGCGCGAGCCGAGCAGCGTCGAAGAGGTCTGACGGGCCTGGCCGGGGGCTCCCACAAGGAACCCCCGGCCATCCCCGGGACCGTTCAGACCATGATGAAGCGCCTTATTTCTCGCTTTACGCGAGGGGCACAACCCCGAAAGAGGGATTGACGCACAGTGCTCGACGTCAACTTCTTCGACGAGCTGCGGATCGGCCTTGCCACCGCGGACGACATCCGGACCTGGTCGCACGGCGAGGTCAAGAAGCCTGAAACCATCAACTACCGCACCCTCAAGCCCGAAAAGGACGGACTCTTCTGCGAGAAGATCTTCGGTCCGACCCGGGACTGGGAGTGCTACTGCGGTAAGTACAAGCGTGTCCGCTTCAAGGGCATCATCTGCGAGCGCTGCGGCGTCGAGGTCACTCGCGCCAAGGTGCGTCGTGAGCGGATGGGCCACATTGAGCTGGCCGCCCCTGTCACGCACATCTGGTACTTCAAGGGCGTTCCGTCGCGCCTCGGCTACCTGCTTGATCTCGCCCCGAAGGACCTCGAGAAGGTCATCTACTTCGCGGCGTACATGATCACGTTCGTGGACGAGGAGCGCCGCACCCGCGACCTGCCCTCCCTCGAGGCGCACGTCCAGGTGGAGCGTCAGCAGATCGAGAACCGTCGCGACTCCGACCTGGAGGCCCGCGCCAAGAAGCTCGAGACCGACCTGGCCGAGCTCGAGGCCGAGGGTGCCAAGGCCGACGTGCGCCGCAAGGTGCGCGAAGGCGCGGAGCGCGAGATGAAGCAGCTGCGCGACCGTGCGCAGCGCGAGATCGACCGCCTCGACGAGGTGTGGAACCGCTTCAAGAACCTCAAGGTCCAGGACCTCGAAGGTGACGAGCTGCTCTACCGCGAGCTGCGTGACCGCTTCGGCACGTACTTCGACGGCTCCATGGGTGCCGCTGCCCTGCAGAAGCGCCTGGAGTCCTTCGACCTCGAGGAGGAGGCGGAGCGCCTCCGCGAGATCATCCGTACCGGCAAGGGCCAGAAGAAGACCCGTGCGCTCAAGCGCCTCAAGGTCGTCTCCGCGTTCCTGCAGACCAGCAACAGCCCCAAGGGCATGGTGCTCGACTGCGTGCCGGTCATCCCGCCGGACCTGCGTCCGATGGTGCAGCTGGACGGTGGCCGTTTCGCGACCTCCGACCTGAACGACCTGTACCGCCGCGTGATCAACCGCAACAACCGCCTGAAGCGACTCCTTGACCTCGGCGCCCCCGAGATCATCGTGAACAACGAGAAGCGCATGCTTCAGGAGGCCGTCGACGCGCTCTTCGACAACGGCCGTCGTGGTCGCCCGGTCACGGGCCCCGGCAACCGTCCGCTGAAGTCGCTGTCCGACATGCTCAAGGGCAAGCAGGGTCGTTTCCGTCAGAACCTGCTCGGCAAGCGAGTCGACTACTCGGCGCGTTCCGTCATCGTCGTCGGCCCGCAGCTGAAGCTGCACCAGTGTGGTCTCCCGAAGGCCATGGCGCTGGAGCTCTTCAAGCCGTTCGTGATGAAGCGCCTGGTCGACCTGAACCACGCGCAGAACATCAAGAGCGCCAAGCGCATGGTCGAGCGCGGCCGCACGGTCGTGTACGACGTCCTGGAAGAGGTCATCGCCGAGCACCCGGTTCTGCTGAACCGTGCGCCGACGCTGCACCGCCTCGGCATCCAGGCCTTCGAGCCGCAGCTGGTCGAGGGCAAGGCCATCCAGATCCACCCGCTCGTCTGCACCGCGTTCAACGCGGACTTCGACGGTGACCAGATGGCCGTGCACCTTCCGCTCTCCGCGGAGGCGCAGGCCGAGGCCCGCATCCTGATGCTGTCCTCGAACAACATCCTCAAGCCCGCCGACGGCCGTCCGGTGACGATGCCGACCCAGGACATGGTCCTCGGTCTGTTCTTCCTCACCACCGACGGTGAGCTGCGTGACGTCAAGGGCGAGGGCCGTGCGTTCGGCTCCACCGCCGAGGCGATCATGGCGTTCGACGCCGGCGAGCTCGCGCTCCAGTCGTCCGTCGACATCCGCTTCCCGGTGGGCACCATCCCGCCGCGTGGCTGGACCCCGCCGGCCGTCGAGGAAGGCGAGCCGGAGTACCAGTCGGGCGACAGCTTCCGGCTGCGTACGACCCTGGGCCGCGCGCTCTTCAACGAGCTGCTGCCCGAGGACTACCCGTTCGTCGACTACTCGGTGGGCAAGAAGCAGCTCTCCGAGATCGTCAACGACCTGGCCGAGCGCTACCCCAAGGTCATCGTGGCGGCGACGCTCGACAACCTGAAGGCGGCCGGCTTCTTCTGGGCGACCCGTTCCGGTGTCACCGTGGCCATCTCCGACGTCGTGGTCCCCGCGGCCAAGAAGGAGATCGTCGCGGGTTACGAGGCGCAGGACGAGAAGGTCCAGAAGCAGTACGAGCGCGGTCTGATCACCAAGGATGAGCGCACGCAGGAGCTCATCGCGATCTGGACCAAGGCGACCAACGAGGTTGCCGAGGCGATGAACGCGAACTTCCCCAAGACGAACCCCATCTTCATGATGGTTGACTCGGGTGCCCGAGGAAACATGATGCAGATGCGTCAGATCGCCGGTATGCGTGGTCTGGTGTCGAACGCGAAGAACGAGACCATCCCGCGTCCGATCAAGGCCTCCTTCCGTGAGGGCCTGACCGTGCTTGAGTACTTCATCTCCACGCACGGTGCCCGTAAGGGTCTCGCGGACACCGCCCTGCGTACCGCCGACTCGGGTTACCTGACCCGTCGTCTGGTGGACGTCTCGCAGGACGTCATCATCCGCGAGGAGGACTGCGGTACCGAGCGCGGCCTCAAGCTGCAGATCGGTGCGCGCGGCGAGGACGGCGTCCTTCGTAAGACGGACGACGTCGAGACCAGCGTCTACGCCCGTATGCTCGCCGAGGACGTCGTCATCGACGGCAAGGTGATCGCGCCGGCCAACGTCGACCTGGGCGACGTGCTCATCGACCAGCTGATCCAGCACGGTGTCGAGCAGGTCAAGACCCGCTCGATTCTCACCTGCGAGTCCACGGTCGGCACCTGTGCCTTCTGCTACGGACGCTCGCTGGCCACCGGCAAGCTGGTCGACATCGGTGAGGCGGTCGGCATCATCGCCGCCCAGTCCATCGGTGAGCCCGGTACCCAGCTGACGATGCGTACCTTCCACACCGGTGGTGTGGCCGGTGACGACATCACCCAGGGTCTGCCCCGTGTCGTCGAGCTCTTCGAGGCTCGTACGCCGAAGGGTGTCGCCCCGATCTCGGAGGCCAAGGGCCGCGTCCGGATCGAGGAGACCGAGAAGACCAAGAAGCTCGTCGTCACCCCGGACGACGGCAGCGACGAGACGGCGTTCCCGATCTCGAAGCGTGCCCGTCTCCTGGTCGGCGAGGGCGACGCGGTCGAGGTGGGCCAGAAGCTCACCGTCGGTGCCACCAACCCGCACGACGTGCTGCGGATCCTCGGTCAGCGTGCGGTCCAGGTCCACCTGGTCGGCGAAGTCCAGAAGGTCTACAACTCGCAGGGTGTGTCGATCCACGACAAGCACATCGAGATCATCATCCGGCAGATGCTGCGCCGCGTGACGATCATCGAGTCCGGCGACGCGGAGCTGCTGCCGGGCGAGCTCGTCGAGCGCTCGAAGTTCGAGACCGAGAACCGTCGTGTGGTCACCGAGGGCGGTCACCCCGCCTCCGGCCGTCCGCAGCTGATGGGTATCACCAAGGCCTCGCTGGCGACGGAATCCTGGCTGTCGGCCGCCTCCTTCCAGGAGACGACCCGAGTCCTGACGGATGCGGCGATCAACGCCAAGTCCGACAGCCTCATCGGCCTCAAGGAGAACGTCATCATCGGTAAGCTCATCCCGGCCGGTACGGGTCTGTCCCGCTACCGCAACATCCGGGTCGAGCCGACCGAAGAGGCCAAGGCCGCGATGTACTCGGCCGTCGGTTACGACGACATCGACTACTCGCCGTTCGGCACGGGCTCCGGCCAGGCCGTTCCGCTGGAGGACTACGACTACGGTCCGTACAACCAGTAAGGCGTACGTCTGCTGAAGGGCGCCCACTCCGTTTCTGCGGGGTGGGCGCCCTTTCGGCTGTCCTGGGTCGGCCGGTGTGCTTCAGCGCGGTGGCTGCCGCGGTGGCTGTTGGGGCGCGTAGGGCTGGAGGTAGGGCTGCAGGTGGTGGAGCCGGGTGTAGTGGTCCGGGTGCGAGGAGAGCAGCCTGCTCAGAGGGCTCTCCTTGAGGGGGACGCTGCGGTTGAGGGCCCGCGCGGTGGCCGTCCGCTGCTGATCGGAACGGTGAAGCTTGTCCAGGACGCCGGCCGGCACGGGTGCGAAGCCGAGGCCCGCCGCATGCTGGTCGGCGCGCAACTCCGCGCGCCTGCTGACCGCGGCGAGCGCGTACGGCAGGACGAGGATCAGCAGCGGCAGCCCGTACAGCTACAGCGTGCTGATCGTGGTGAGGGCGACGCTGCCGAAGACGAGCAGGAAGTACCCGACGCCGAAGCAGGAGAAGGACTTGGACACCTTGAACAGGGCCCGGCCGATGCCTCGGAAGACCCGCCAGGCGATGCGGCCCGGCAGCGCGCACCAGTAGCCGAGCAGCGAGGACCAGGTATGGCCTCCGACGTGGTGACCCAGCTCGTGGGCCGTCACCGCGGCCGACTCGCCGTTGGGCAGCTCGCTCATGGCGAAGCGGGTGACGCCGACGATGTGGCCGGCCGCCGCGACCGCGTTGAGGCCGTCACTGTCCTCCACCCACAGCTCGTACGTCCGCGCGTCGACGCCCGCACGGGCGGTGACCTCCCGCCAGACCGGTTCGAGGCGCTGCCGCTCCTGTGCGGTGGCCACCCGGCGCCGGGCTTTCCCCCTCCCCCCGCTCACGTGGCCGTCGTCGCCCGTGCCGCTCCGCGCCGGTACCGGACCGTGCAGCCACGCCCGCAACGGGCCGTTCTTGCTGCCGGCCGTGACGGTGTGAAACGCGTCGCGCGGGACGCCCGGATGGTCGTGGCGGACGATCCCGCTGTGCACGCTCTCCGAGACACACAGGGCGAAGTCGTCCGGACGCTCGCCCAGCGCGTCCCGCAGCACCTGTGCGTCGAGGAGCCGGCAGGCGTGGTCGAGGTCGGAGCTGACCAGCCGTCGAGCGGGTCCACGGCCACGAACCCGGTGGCCACGACCCCGCGCAGCCTGATCTGGGCCGACCGCGACGCCATCCGGTTCACGGCACGCAGCTGTGCGGGAACCTCGGTCAGAAGGGCGCGCAGCAGGCCGGTGACGGAGGCGCACGCCTCGATCAGCTCCATCACGGAATCGCCCCGGTCGGCCCGCATCCGCAGCGTTTCGTCGATGCCGGCGGCTTCCAGCGTCCGGTCGGCGATGGCGTACAGCATGCGCCGCAGACAGGCCTGTTCGACGTCGTCGCGGTCGCTGAAGCGCTCGATGTCGAACAGCAGGATCGTCCTGCTGACGGGCTCAGTAGTCATGCCCGGCAGCATGGCGCCGGTGGCGGGAGGGGTGTGAGGGCAGATGACTCACTGGAAGTGTGACCGTGTGCACAGTCCCACTTGTTGTGGCCCCAGGGGGGTTCAGCCCGTCAGCAGCTGCCGCAGGATGTCGGGCCGCAGAATCACCAGGGACCTGCGGCCGGTCACCACGGCACGCTGCTCACGCAGCTCCTTGAGCGGCCGCTGGACCGTCTCCCGCGAAGCGCCCACGGATCCGGCCGGCTTCTGTTTGCTGAGCGGCACGGCGAGCTCGATGCCCTCTTCCGTACGGCGTCCGTGGGTGCGGGCCAGGTCCAGGAGCAGTGCGGCGAACCGCTCCCGCACGTTCAGGGAGGCGAACTCGAGGCGTCTGCGGTCGGCGGCCCTGGTGCGGTCGGCGGTCAGGCCGAGCAGTTACAGGGCGACCTGGGGCGAGGCCGAGAGGAAGCGGGTGAAGCGGTCGTGTTCGACGGCCACGGCCTGTACCGGTTCGAGGGCGGTGACCGTCGCCGACCTGGAGCGCCTGGTCAGCGCCGCGGACTCGCCGACGATGTCGCCGGGGCCGCGCAGGGCCTCGTAGCCGTTGGCCGCGGCGGCGATCACCTCGGTCCAGCCGTGCAGGCTCAGCAGGACATGGGCGGACGGCTCGTCCTGGTGGCTCAGGGCCGCGCGGGGGAGCAGCGAAGGGCGCCGCCGAGGGCGAGCAGGGCCGCCCGGTCGTCCGCTTCCAGACGGGCCAGGAAGGGCACCCGGTCGTCAAGGTCTCCGTCGCCCCGTAGCTGCACCACCTGACCGCTGTGTCCCCGATCCAGCAAGATCCAGCAAAGCCGGTCGATCAAGGTAACTGAAGCGGAACAGGCGGGGACGGGTGAACAACTGAATCGTGTCCATGCCGTGCGCGGGGGGCTCCGGGCGGAGCGTGACAAGTCCGGCGTGTCGCGGTGGACTGCATTTGTTTTGACCGAACCCGATGAGGTAGGTACGCTCAGACCTTGTGCCTGGGGTGTGCCTGGGCTCCTGTGCGTGTCGTCAGCCGCTACGGGAGTCCGCGATGGGCCACCGTAATCTGCGCCCTTCCCGCTTGGCGGCGGGAGTTCACAGTATTCGACACACCCGACCGCGTGGGTCGGGAAATGTTCCAGGTTAGCTTTACTATTCGGCACACAGAAACCGGAGAAGTAGTGCCTACGATCCAGCAGCTGGTCCGGAAGGGCCGGCAGGACAAGGTCGAGAAGAACAAGACGCCCGCACTCGAGGGTTCGCCCCAGCGTCGCGGCGTCTGCACGCGTGTGTTCACGACCACCCCGAAGAAGCCGAACTCGGCCCTCCGTAAGGTCGCGCGTGTGCGTCTGACCAGCGGCATCGAGGTCACGGCCTACATCCCGGGTGAGGGACACAACCTGCAGGAGCACTCCATCGTGCTCGTGCGTGGCGGCCGTGTGAAGGACCTGCCTGGTGTTCGTTACAAGATCATCCGCGGTTCGCTCGACACCCAGGGTGTCAAGAACCGCAAGCAGGCCCGCAGCCGCTACGGCGCCAAGAAGGAGAAGTAAGAATGCCTCGTAAGGGCCCCGCCCCGAAGCGCCCGGTCATCATTGACCCGGTCTACGGTTCTCCTCTGGTGACCTCCCTCATCAACAAGGTGCTGCTGAACGGCAAGCGCTCCACCGCCGAGCGCATCGTGTACGGCGCCATGGAGGGTCTGCGTGAGAAGTCGGGCAACGACCCGGTCATCACGCTGAAGCGCGCGCTGGAGAACATCAAGCCGACCCTCGAGGTCAAGTCCCGCCGTGTCGGTGGCGCCACCTACCAGGTGCCGATCGAGGTCAAGCCCGGTCGCGCCAACACGCTCGCGCTGCGCTGGCTCGTGGGTTACTCCCGCGCCCGCCGCGAGAAGACCATGACCGAGCGCCTCATGAACGAGCTGCTCGACGCCTCGAACGGTCTTGGCGCTGCCGTCAAGAAGCGTGAGGACACCCACAAGATGGCCGAGTCCAACAAGGCCTTCGCGCACTACCGCTGGTAGTCGCTACCCACATCGAGACCGAGAGAAGACTGAGCCGATATGGCTACCACTTCACTTGACCTGGCCAAGGTGCGCAACATCGGCATCATGGCTCACATCGACGCGGGCAAGACGACGACCACCGAGCGGATCCTGTTCTACACCGGTGTTTCGTACAAGATCGGTGAGGTCCACGACGGCGCCGCGACCATGGACTGGATGGAGCAGGAGCAGGAGCGTGGCATCACGATCACCTCTGCTGCCACCACCTGTCACTGGCCGCTGAACGATGTCGACCACACCATCAACATCATCGACACCCCGGGCCACGTGGACTTCACCGTCGAGGTGGAGCGTTCGCTCCGCGTCCTCGACGGTGCCGTGACGGTGTTCGACGGCGTTGCCGGTGTTGAGCCCCAGTCCGAGACTGTCTGGCGTCAGGCGGACCGCTACGGCGTGCCGCGTATCTGCTTCGTCAACAAGCTCGACCGTACGGGTGCCGAGTTCCACCGCTGCGTTGACATGATCGTCAACCGCCTCGGTGCGACCCCGCTCGTCATGCAGCTGCCCATCGGCGCCGAGATGGACTTCCAGGGTGTCGTCGACCTCGTCACGATGAAGGCGTTCGTCTGGTCCGCCGAGGCGGCCAAGGGCGAGGCGTACGACATCGTCGACATCCCGGCCACGCACACCGAGGCTGCCGAGGAATGGCGCGGCAAGCTGCTCGAGGCCGTCGCGGAGAACGACGAAGAGATGATGGAGCTGTACCTCGAGGGCACTGAGCCCTCGGTGGACCAGCTGTACGCGGCGATCCGTCGCATCACCATCGCCTCCGGCAAGGGCGGCGACACCACTGTCACCCCCGTGTTCTGCGGCACCGCGTTCAAGAACAAGGGCGTTCAGCCCCTGCTCGACGCCGTTGTGCGCTACCTGCCGTCGCCCCTGGACGTCGAGGCCATCGAGGGCCACGACGTCAAGGACGCGGAGACGGTCGTCAAGCGCAAGCCGTCCGACGAGGAGCCCCTCTCGGCGCTGGCGTTCAAGATCATGAGCGACCCGCACCTCGGCAAGCTCACCTTCGTCCGGGTTTACTCGGGCCGCCTGGAGTCCGGCACCGCCGTGCTGAACTCCGTCAAGGGCAAGAAGGAGCGCATCGGCAAGATCTACCGTATGCACGCGAACAAGCGTGAGGAGATCGAGTCGGTGGGCGCCGGTGACATCGTCGCCGTCATGGGTCTGAAGCAGACCACCACGGGTGAGACGCTCTGTGACGACAAGCAGCCGGTGATCCTGGAGTCCATGGACTTCCCGGCGCCGGTCATCCAGGTCGCCATCGAGCCGAAGTCCAAGGGCGACCAGGAGAAGCTGGGTGTCGCCATCCAGCGCCTCTCGGAGGAGGACCCCTCCTTCCAGGTCCACTCGGACGAGGAGACCGGCCAGACCATCATCGGTGGTATGGGCGAGCTTCACCTCGAGGTGCTCGTCGACCGCATGAAGCGCGAGTTCCGCGTCGAGGCGAACGTCGGCAAGCCGCAGGTCGCTTACCGCGAGACGATCCGCAAGGCCGTCGAGCGTCACGACTACACCCACAAGAAGCAGACCGGTGGTACCGGTCAGTTCGCCAAGGTGCAGATCGCGATCGAGCCGATCGACAGCGGCGACGCCACGTACGAGTTCGTGAACAAGGTCACCGGTGGCCGCATCCCCCGGGAGTACATCCCGTCGGTGGACGCGGGTGCGCAGGAGGCCATGCAGTTCGGCATCCTGGCCGGCTACGAGATGACTGGCGTCCGCGTCATCCTTCTCGACGGTGGCTACCACGAGGTCGACTCCTCCGAGCTCGCCTTCAAGATCGCCGGTTCGCAGGCGTTCAAGGAGGCCGCGCGCAAGGCCAGCCCCGTGCTGCTCGAGCCGATGATGGCCGTTGAGGTCACCACGCCCGAGGACTACATGGGTGACGTCATCGGCGACATCAACTCCCGCCGTGGCCAGATCCAGGCCATGGAGGAGCGCAGCGGCGCCCGTGTCGTGAAGGGCCTCGTGCCCCTCTCGGAGATGTTCGGCTACGTCGGCGACCTCCGCAGCAAGACGTCGGGTCGCGCAAGCTACTCGATGCAGTTCGACTCCTACGCCGAGGTTCCGCGGAACGTCGCCGAGGAGATCATCGCGAAGGCCAAGGGCGAGTAACTCACCCGAGTTCACGCTTTAGGCTTGACACCGACCGCCGGGGTTCGTAACCCCGAACCCCGGCGGCGGGTTTCCCAGCAAAGATCACCTGGCGCCGATGAAGCAAGGCGTACAGAACCACTCCACAGGAGGACCCAGTGGCGAAGGCGAAGTTCGAGCGGACTAAGCCGCACGTCAACATCGGCACCATCGGTCACATTGACCACGGTAAGACGACCCTCACGGCCGCCATTACCAAGGTGCTGCACGACGCGTACCCGGACCTGAACGAGGCCTCGGCCTTCGACCAGATCGACAAGGCTCCTGAGGAGCGCCAGCGCGGTATCACGATCTCGATCGCGCACGTCGAGTACCAGACGGAGACGCGTCACTACGCGCACGTCGACTGCCCCGGTCACGCGGACTACATCAAGAACATGATCACGGGTGCCGCGCAGATGGACGGCGCCATCCTCGTGGTCGCCGCCACCGACGGCCCGATGCCGCAGACCAAGGAGCACGTGCTCCTGGCCCGCCAGGTCGGCGTTCCGTACATCGTCGTCGCCCTGAACAAGGCCGACATGGTGGACGACGAGGAGATCCTGGAGCTCGTCGAGCTCGAGGTCCGTGAGCTCCTCTCCGAGTACGAGTTCCCGGGCGACGACCTGCCGGTCGTCAAGGTCTCGGCGCTCAAGGCGCTCGAGGGCGACAAGGAGTGGGGTCAGTCGATCCTGAACCTCATGGCCGCCGTCGACGAGTCGATCCCGCAGCCCGAGCGTGACGTCGACAAGCCGTTCCTGATGCCGATCGAGGACGTCTTCACGATCACCGGTCGTGGCACCGTCGTCACCGGCCGCATCGAGCGTGGTGTCCTCAAGGTCAACGAGACCGTCGACATCGTCGGTATCAAGACCGAGAAGACCACCACCACGGTCACCGGCATCGAGATGTTCCGCAAGCTGCTCGACGAGGGCCAGGCCGGTGAGAACGTCGGTCTGCTCCTCCGTGGCATCAAGCGCGAGGACGTCGAGCGCGGCCAGGTCATCATCAAGCCCGGTTCGGTCACGCCGCACACCGAGTTCGAGGCCCAGGCCTACATCCTGTCGAAGGACGAGGGTGGCCGTCACACCCCCTTCTTCAACAACTACCGCCCGCAGTTCTACTTCCGCACGACGGACGTGACCGGCGTTGTGACCCTCCCCGAGGGCACCGAGATGGTCATGCCGGGCGACAACACTGAGATGAACGTTGCGCTCATCCAGCCCGTCGCCATGGAAGAGGGCCTGAAGTTCGCCATCCGTGAGGGTGGCCGGACCGTGGGCGCCGGCCAGGTCACCAAGATCGTCAAGTAATTTCCTTGACGGTTTGACCTGGTAGCTCCAGCGAGCACCAGAAGGGGCCCGTACGACTTCGGTCGTACGGGCCCCTTTCGCATGCGTTCTTCTCTTGTTTTGGGGCTCGGGTCTTCTTGGCGCTCAGATCTTGCGGGCGGTCCCGGTGCCGGTGGAGCTGTCCGGGCGCCACAGCCATGGCCGGGCCGCGGGGGAGAGGCCCGCGGCCACGGGGCCGCGCGGGGTGGCGCGCAGGGCGGGCCCGTCGAGGGTGACCAGGTCGCGCGCGGCCCGCTGGATCCGGCCGCGGTGCAGGAGCTGGAGCGTGCCGGCGGTGTCCCGGCCCAGGAGGTACGGCCCGTCGGCGGTCACGGGGCCGTAGCCCGGAAAGTCGAACGGGGGCCCGGCCGTCGCCGTCAGCGCCGACGAGGCGGGGGCCCGGTAGTAGAGCCGGCCGCCCGTGGCGGCGACGGCGTCGGCGGGCACCGGCAGCCCGGCGAGCGGCGCGGGCCCCTCCGGAGTCCAGTGGTGCACCGTGTCGCGTCCCGGCGCGTACACATGGACGCCGCCGTCCTCACCGACGACCGCGGTCAGACCGTCCTGCACGGGCCCGCCGCCGAGACCGCGCCACGGCGACCAGCGCCCGTCGAGGCCGCGTACCCGTGTACTGATGCCCTGGTCCGCGTCCCGTACGAAGAGATGGACCTGCCCGTCGCGGGCGGTGACGGCGACGGGGACGCCGACGCGGCGGCCGCGCACGGGGTCGGTCTCCGGGTTGCCGAGACCGGTCCAGGCGCCGAACTCCCCGCCGGGGGCACGCTGTTCGAGGACCACGATCTCGCGCAGGTCGGAGCCGCCGCGCCCCTCCAGAGCCGCGAGCCGCAGGCCGAGCAGCAGCTGCCGCCCGTCGCGGAGGGTCGCGGAGCCGAGGGCCGGCGCGAGCGGGCCGCCGCCGAGGTCCGTCGGCCGGCCGAAGACTCCTTGCGTGGTCTCGCGCCACCGGACGGCCCGCATGCCGAGCACTCCGTAGCCGGACAGCTTGCCGTCCGGTTCCTGGGCCAGGGCGATCCGTGGGCCCGGGTAGCGGTAGTGCGTCGAGCGGACCCAGCCCTTGCGGTTGGTGAGGGGGCGGTCCCCGCCGACGTTGTAGTCGCCGCAGCCGGAGGGGTTGCCGCACTGCCAGTCGGGAGCCGCGCCGTAGGGCATCAGGTGCGCAGCCTTGGCGTGCAGCACGGCCTCGGGGAGGTTCTCGGGCCAGTGGTGGTTGTAGTAGCCGCGGAAGGCGGTGGCGGCGAAGGGGGGCGGTCCACCCGCCGCGGTCTGCGACCAGCGGATCAGCGCGGCCCAGGTGAAGGCGGCCACGGCCGTGTGGTCGGCGTGGTCGGAGAAACCGGGCTGTTCGCTGTCACGTATCCGCGTACGCAGATCGCTGTCCTGGATGTCGGGGTCCGGGTCGAGCGTGTGCACGAGGGTGGGCCGGTACCGCTCGAAGAGGGCCACGAGTACGTCGACCAGGCCGTCGTAGTCGTACATCTGTGCCCGGCGCAGCGGCGACCCGGCGACGACGACCGTACGCAGCGGCAGTCCGCGCTCCCGCCACAGCGCCGGGGCACCCATGTGGCCCGCCGGGGTGTGCATCGCGAGGTCGAGGAAGACCAGCTCGACGCGGCGGCCCCGGTGCTCGAGGGTGTTCACCTCGGCCTGGTGCCCGCCCGCGAGCGTGGTGACCTCGGTGCGCCAGCCGCTGAAGACGGGCAGGCCGAGCTGGGTCGCGTAGGACTGGCGGAGCCCCTGGTGACGGGCGGAGGCGTACGCGGACCTGTCGGCCGGGGGATGCGCGCGGCCGGGGATCTTGTTGACGCCGTCGGCCTCGCCCGCGGTGACGTACACACAGACCAGGGGGACGCCGGCGGCGACGGCCTGGCTGGTGTCCGGGTTCATGAAGTACAGGTCGTCGTCGGGGTGCGCGAGGACCTGGAGCAGTAGGGCGTGATCGCCCTCGGCGGCGGGGCGGCCGGAGGCGGGGGAGGGGGCGGTGGCGCGGGCCGGGGGCGCGGTCGCGGCATCGTGGCCCACGACGGCGGCCGCGGTGGCGGCCGCGACGGCGGCGGACCCGATGAGCACGGCCCGGCGCCCGTGTACGCGGGGTGCCTGCGGGAGGCTGTCGTTCCCGTGTACGCGGGGTGCCTGCGGGAGGCTGTCGCTCCCGTGTACGCCGGGCGCCGCCGGGAACCCCTCGCCCCCGTCGACTATTCGCCCGCTGCCGCCGTCCTGCGCGCTCTGATCACGCTTGTCCTGTCCACGTCCGCGTCGCACGCGTCGCCCTCCGTCCGCCGTACGCAGCGGTCGGAATGTGCGCTGCTTCTCGGTGCTTCAGCCGAGAAGAGGCTCGTCAGTGGGGTCAGGTTCCATGCAAGGACATGTTCCGTTCACTCGAACCGATGGTCTTGGCGGGGGCGGGTTTCGCAGGTCAACCGCTGACCACCCACCGCACCGCGGCAGCGACCCCCAGCACCAGAGCGGGCGCGACCCACGCCCACCCCATGACCCGCCGTACGGACGGCAGGAGCCACAGCACCGCCGCGGAGCCGGCGGCCGCGATGGTGACGACGCATGACAGGACGATGCCGCCGTAGGCGTCGTCGTCCCAACTCCCGGACGGCCGGATGGTCATGGCCGTCCAGCAGAAGTACGCGGCGATGAGAGTGAGCAGCGCGAACGGCAGGGCGAGGACCACCCGAAGGAAGCCCCGGTCGTCGTCCGGGTGGGCGGGACCGTCGGGGTGTGCCGGAGCGGCAGGGCGGGCGGGGTCTGTCATCAGCGCAGTGCGTTCCTTGCCTCGTCCAGGTTGTTGTTGAAGCCACGCCCGTAGGCCTGGGCGCCGTCGGACTCCCGGTACGGGCCTCCGTTGTAGCGGGCGGCGAGTTCCTGGTACTGGTCCGGGGTCATCTCTCATGACGACGCCCCCCATCGACCTGTTCGCCTCCGCGCTGCAGTTCCGCCCCGACGGCGAGCGCCCGCCCCGGCCCCTGGCCGCCCCCCACCCCTCCCACTCCTCCCCGCTCCTCCTCCAGACCGCCGCCGACCTCCTCGCCGGCCTGCACCGCGCCGAACCCCGGCTCGCCCTCTGCGCGGGGCGCCGGTCGGCAGCGACTGGATGTGAACAGCCAGCGCGATCGCGACGAGGGAGAGCTCGCGGTGCTGGGCCAGGTGGTTGCCGATCACCGTGAAGCGGGTGGCGTGGCGGGTGTTGGCGTGCGTGATGCCGAGCGGCGCGGGGGCCCGGTTCGGGCGCGCTTTCCCGGCAACGCGGGACTGGGCGCGCGGGGGCGCGCTAGGGTTCTGGGTACCCATCGGGAAGCTCGATTCTTCCTCGGTGGTCAGGCCCTCGATCGGGATTGCGAGTCCCGGCCGGGGGCCGTCGCATGTCTGCGGTTGTCTGTTTGCCTGCGTCTCGCGCTGAGCGTATGGCTGTCAACGGGGGCTTTGGCCAGCCGAGTTGGCGATGTTCACCTTTGTGAGTGAGTGGCCCCGGCGGTCGACGACCGGGGCGGGTGGGGCTTGGCTCGGTTCCTTTTCCCCGTCCGTTGTTCCTTTGGGGTTGTCGCATGGAACACCGGCGCACGCGTTCTCGTGCTCCGGTGGTACGAGATCCAGTTCCGCCCGCACCGTCTTACGCGGAACGGGTCCCTCCGCGACGCCCCAGCGGTCGGCTACCGCCTCGATGGGGGGCAGGCCGCGCCCCGATTCGGCGTCGGGGGCGGGTGGTTGTCGCGTAAGGGGCGGGCGCCTGTCCCCCCTGGTGTCCGCCACCTCGATGCGCAGTAGATCGTCGAGGGCGCGGAGCGTGACGAGGAAGTCGCGGCACCAGCGCACCCGCGAGACGCTGCTCTCCGAGACCATCGGCAGTGTCGACTGGCTCTGGTCGGGGGACGACGAGTTCCGGTTCGCCGTGGTGGACCGCGGGCTGCGAGGAGTCATTCCGGCTGTCCCGGAAGCCTCGGCCGCCGATGCGGAAAGCGATCGGATGCGGAGCCGGGGACGTGCTTCTCACGTGCCGGGCAACGTCCGCGAAGTTGACTCTCGTCATTTCGATGCCCGGCCCACACGGGTCAGGTGGGTGAGCGATACCGGTGATCAGACGGTGTGCGCTGACGAATCCGGCGGCGCGGAGAGGGTCACATGATCCATGTGGCCCGCCTCGCGCGTGTCCCCGCATGAGCGACGCGTGGCGCCCCCGGTTTGACCTTCGTCACCCCAGGGGTACTCTCTACGGCTCGATTGGCCAGGCGCAGCCGCTCTGTGGCAGACTGTCGGGGTTGCTCGGTTGAGTGCCGATGCTGCACGCCTCCCGCCGGGAGGACCGGAAGCGAGTCCCACAGTACTCGTCGCCCCATCTGCCAGAAGGTCGAAAGATCCGCAGGCAGCGCTAGGGCGGACGTACGGGAATCTTCCGGGAAGTGCAGTGAGGTCGTTCAGCCAGGCGCCCGGTGGGTTTCTTCCCCCGGCTTCGCGGTCCCAGGGCTGCAGCTCCCGAGCAGGGAAATCCGTATGGATATTTCTGTCAGTGAGACTGCGACACGCCCGACCGCGTGGGTCGGAGGAGGACGGAATAGGACCTGCCAGGTTCCAGAGCGTTTCGAGAGACAGGACTACTAGTAGCCATGGCGGGACAGAAGATCCGCATCCGGCTTAAGGCCTACGACCACGAGGTCATCGACAGCTCGGCGAAGAAGATCGTCGAGACGGTGACCCGCACTGGTGCGTCGGTCGCAGGCCCGGTGCCGCTGCCCACTGAGAAGAACGTGTACTGCGTCATCAAGTCGCCGCACAAGTACAAGGACTCTCGCGAGCACTTCGAGATGCGCACGCACAAGCGCCTGATCGACATTCTCGACCCGACGCCCAAGACCGTTGACTCTCTGATGCGACTCGACCTTCCGGCCGGTGTCGACATCGAGATCAAGCTCTAGGGATCGGTGAGCTGAGAATGGCTAAGCAGATCAAGGGCATCCTGGGCGAGAAGCTCGGCATGACCCAGGTCTGGGACGACAACAACCGTGTCGTCCCGGTCACCGTGGTCAAGGCCGGTCCGAACGTCGTGACCCAGGTCCGTACGAACGACACTGACGGCTACGAGTCGGTCCAGATCGCCTTCGGCGAGATCGACCCGCGCAAGGTGAACAAGCCCCTCAAGGGCCACTTCGCCAAGGCCGATGTAACCCCGCGCCGCCACCTGGTGGAGCTCCGTACCCCCGGCGCCAGCGAGTACACGCTGGGCCAGGAGATCACTGCCGAGGTCTTCGAGGCCGGCGTCAAGGTTGACGTCACCGCGAAGAGCAAGGGCAAGGGCTTCGCCGGTGTCATGAAGCGCCACAACTTCAAGGGTGGCAAGGCGTCCCACGGTGCCCACCGTGTGCACCGCATGCCCGGTTCCATCGGTGGCTGTGCCACTCCCGGCCGTGTCTTCAAGGGCATGCGCATGGCGGGTCGCATGGGCAACGAGCGGGTCACCACCCAGAACCTGACCGTTCACGCCGTTGACGCGGAGAAGGGTCTGCTCCTCATCAAGGGCGCAGTTCCCGGTCCGAACGGTGGCCTCGTCCTGGTCCGCACCGCGGCCAAGGGGGTTTGAGGAACCGATGAGCACCATTGACATCCTTTCGCCTGCAGGCGACAAGGCCGGGACGGTCGAGCTCCCCGCGGAGATCTTCGACGTAGAGAAGATCAGCATCCCGCTTCTCCACCAGGTCGTCGTCGCCCAGCTGGCCGCTGCCCGTCAGGGCACGCACAAGACCAAGCGCCGTGGCGAAGTCCGCGGTGGTGGGCGCAAGCCTTACCGCCAGAAGGGCACCGGCCGTGCGCGCCAGGGTTCGACCCGTGCGCCGCAGTTCGCCGGCGGTGGCGTCGTCCACGGCCCGCAGCCGCGTGACTACTCGCAGCGGACCCCGAAGAAGATGAAGGCCGCGGCCCTGCGCCACGCCCTCACCGACCGGGCCCGCAACGCTCGCATCCACGTCGTCACCGGCGTGGTCGACGGCGGAGTCTCCACCAAGGCCGCCAAGTCGCTGCTCGCCAAGATCTCGGAGCGCAAGAACCTGCTCCTGGTGATCGACCGTGCCGACGAGGCCGCGCTGCTCTCCGCTCGCAACCTGCCCCAGGTCCACATCCTGGAGCCGGGCCAGCTGAACACGTACGACGTTCTCGTCTCGGACGACGTGGTCTTCACCCAGGCCGCCTTCGAGTCCTTCGTGTCCGGCCCGCAGGCCACTGACACCGAAGGGAGCGAAGCCTGATGGCTACGCGTCACCCGAGCATCGCCCCCAAGGCGGCCAAGGCCGCCAAGGCCGCGCGCATCGCCAAGGCGAAGCGCCACGAGGCCGAGGGCAAGAACACCGTTGAGACGCCGCTGAGCAAGAGCTTCACGGATCCCCGTGACGTCCTCCTCAAGCCGGTCGTCTCCGAGAAGAGCTACGCGCTCCTCGATGAGGGCAAGTACACCTTCATCGTTGACCCGCGTGCCAACAAGACCCAGATCAAGCAGGCCGTCCAGGCGGTCTTCTCGGTCAAGGTCACCGGAGTCAACACGATCAACCGTCAGGGCAAGCGCAAGCGGACCAAGACGGGCTTCGGCAAGCGTGCCGACAGCAAGCGCGCGATCGTGACCCTCGCTGAGGGCGACCGTATCGACATCTTCGGCCAGGCCTCCTAACGGAGCGCCTTGGTCCGAATATCGGACGAGGACTGAGAAATGGGAATCCGCAAGTACAAGCCGACGACGCCGGGCCGCCGTGGCTCCTCCGTCGCCGACTTCGTCGAGGTCACGCGGTCCACGCCGGAGAAGTCGCTGGTCCGCCCGCTGCACAGCAAGGGCGGCCGTAACAACGCCGGTCGTGTGACCGTTCGCCACCAGGGTGGCGGACACAAGCGCGCCTACCGAGTGATCGACTTCCGTCGTCACGACAAGGACGGCGTGCCGGCGAAGGTCGCGCACATCGAGTACGACCCCAACCGCACCGCGCGCATCGCGCTGCTGCACTACGCCGACGGCGAGAAGCGTTACATCGTCGCTCCGCGTGGCCTGTCGCAGGGCGACCGCATCGAGAACGGTCCTGGGGCCGACATCAAGCCGGGCAACAACCTGGCGCTCCGCAACATCCCGGTCGGTACCACGATCCACGCGATCGAGCTCCGTCCCGGTGGCGGTGCCAAGTTCGCCCGCTCCGCAGGTGCCTCCGTGCAGCTGCTGGCGAAGGAGGGCCAGATGGCCCACCTGCGCATGCCGTCCGGCGAGATTCGCCTGGTCGACGTTCGCTGCCGCGCCACCATCGGCGAGGTCGGCAACGCCGAGCAGTCGAACATCAACTGGGGCAAGGCCGGCCGCAAGCGCTGGCTCGGCGTTCGTCCGACCGTTCGCGGTGTGGCGATGAACCCGGTTGACCACCCGCACGGTGGTGGTGAGGGCAAGACCTCCGGTGGTCGCCACCCGGTCTCCCCGTGGGGTCAGAAGGAGGGTCGTACTCGTTCGCCGAAGAAGGCTTCGAACAAGTACATCGTCCGCCGCCGCAAGACGAACAAGAAGCGCTAGGAGCGGGTTTAGATGCCGCGCAGTCTCAAGAAGGGGCCCTTCGTCGACGACCACCTCGTAAAGAAGGTGGACGTACAGAACGAAGCCGGCACCAAGAACGTCATCAAGACCTGGTCCCGTCGCTCGATGATCATCCCCAGCATGCTGGGTCACACCATCGCGGTGCACAATGGCAAGATCCACATCCCGGTGTTCGTCACCGAGTCGATGGTCGGCCACAAGCTCGGCGAGTTCTCGCCGACGCGCACCTTCCGGGGTCACGTCAAGGACGACCGGAAGTCGAAGCGCCGCTAAGGCGGGGTGGAATCGACTATGACGAACACTGAAGGGACAACCATGGAAGCCAGGGCCCAGGCGCGGTACATCCGCGTCACGCCCATGAAGGCCCGCCGAGTGGTGGACCTCATCCGTGGCATGGATGCCACGGAGGCTCAGGCGGTCCTGCGTTTCGCCCCGCAGGCCGCGAGCGTGCCGGTTGGCAAGGTGCTGGACAGCGCCATTGCCAACGCTGCACACAACTACGACCACACCGACGCCAATTCGCTGGTCATCAGCGAGGCGTACGTGGATGAGGGCCCGACCCTGAAGCGGTTCCGTCCGCGTGCTCAGGGCCGTGCCTACCGGATCCGTAAGCGGACCAGCCACATCACCGTGGTCGTCAGCAGCAAGGAAGGAACCCGGTAATGGGCCAGAAGGTAAACCCGCACGGGTTCCGGCTCGGTATCACCACGGACTTCAAGTCCCGTTGGTACGCCGACAAGCTGTACAAGGACTACGTCAAGGAAGACGTAGCCATCCGTCGCATGATGACCTCCGGCATGGAGCGCGCCGGTATCTCGAAGGTTGAGATCGAGCGCACCCGTGACCGCGTGCGTGTGGACATCCACACCGCTCGTCCGGGCATCGTCATCGGCCGCCGTGGCGCCGAGGCCGACCGCATCCGCGGTGACCTCGAGAAGCTCACGGGCAAGCAGGTCCAGCTGAACATCCTCGAGGTCAAGAACCCCGAGACCGACGCTCAGCTGGTTGCTCAGGCCGTTGCAGAGCAGCTGTCCTCCCGCGTCTCCTTCCGTCGCGCCATGCGTAAGAGCATGCAGACGGCGATGAAGGCCGGCGCCAAGGGCATCAAGATCCAGTGTGGTGGCCGTCTCGGCGGCGCCGAGATGTCCCGCTCGGAGTTCTACCGCGAGGGCCGTGTGCCCCTGCACACGCTCCGCGCGAACGTCGACTACGGCTTCTTCGAGGCCAAGACGACCTTCGGCCGTATCGGTGTGAAGGTCTGGATCTACAAGGGCGACGTCAAGAACATCGCTGAGGTCCGCGCCGAGAACGCTGCGGCCCGTGCGGGTAACCGCCCGGCCCGTGGCGGCGGCAACGACCGCCCGGCCCGCGGCGGTGGCCGTGGTGGCGAGCGTGGCGGCCGCGGCCGCAAGCCGCAGCAGCAGTCGGCTCCGGCCGCCGAGGCCCCCAAGGCTGACGCGCCCGCCGCTGCCGCTCCGGCTGAGAGCACCGGAACGGAGGCCTGACCGAAATGCTGATCCCCCGTAGGGTCAAGCACCGCAAGCAGCACCACCCCAAGCGCCGCGGTCAGGCCAAGGGTGGTACGACGGTTGCGTTCGGCGAGTACGGCATTCAGGCCCTCACGCCGGCGTACGTGACGAACCGCCAGATCGAGGCGGCTCGTATCGCGATGACCCGCCACATCAAGCGTGGCGGCAAGGTCTGGATCAACATTTATCCGGACCGCCCCCTCACGAAGAAGCCCGCCGAGACCCGCATGGGTTCCGGTAAGGGTTCCCCCGAGTGGTGGGTCGCGAACGTTCACCCGGGTCGGGTGATGTTCGAGCTGTCCTACCCGAACGAGAAGATTGCGCGTGAGGCGCTTACCCGCGCTGCTCACAAGCTTCCGATGAAGTGCCGGATTGTTCGGCGCGAGGCAGGTGAGTCGTGATGTCGGCCGGTACCAAGGCGTCCGAGCTGCGCGAACTGGGCAACGAGGAGCTCCTCAACAAGCTCCGCGAGGCCAAGGAAGAGCTGTTCAACCTCCGTTTCCAGGCGGCGACCGGTCAGCTCGAGAACCACGGTCGGCTGAAGGCCGTCCGCAAGGACATCGCGCGGATCTACACCCTCATGCGTGAGCGCGAGCTGGGCATCGAGACGGTGGAGAACGCCTGATGAGCGAGAGCAACGTGACTGAAGAGACTGCCGCCCGCGGCTTCCGCAAGACCCGTGAGGGTCTGGTCGTCAGCGACAAGATGGACAAGACCGTCGTCGTCGCTGTCGAGGACCGCGTCAAGCACGCGCTGTACGGCAAGGTCATCCGCCGTACGAACAAGCTCAAGGCGCACGACGAGCAGAACGCTGCCGGCGTCGGCGACCGCGTCCTCATCATGGAGACGCGTCCGCTGTCGGCGACCAAGCGCTGGCGCATCGTCGAGATCCTCGAGAAGGCCAAGTAATTCTCTGAGGGGTATCCCTCAGAGTTCGTTCCGCCAGGCTCCCGGGGCAGTTCACTGAACTGCCCCGGGGGAACCGGCAGACAATCAGGAGATAGACGTGATCCAGCAGGAGTCGCGACTGCGCGTCGCCGACAACACGGGTGCGAAGGAAATTCTCACCATCCGTGTTCTCGGTGGCTCGGGTCGCCGCTACGCGGGCATCGGTGACGTCATCGTCGCCACCGTCAAGGACGCGATCCCCGGCGGCAACGTGAAGAAGGGTGACGTCGTCAAGGCGGTCATCGTTCGCACCGTCAAGGAGCGCCGCCGTCCGGACGGCTCGTACATCCGCTTCGACGAGAACGCCGCCGTCATTCTGAAGAACGACGGCGACCCTCGCGGCACCCGTATCTTCGGCCCGGTGGGCCGTGAGCTGCGCGAGAAGAAGTTCATGAAGATCATCTCGCTCGCGCCGGAGGTGCTGTAAGCATGAAGATCAAGAAGGGCGACCTGGTACAGGTCATCACCGGTAAGGACAAGGGCAAGCAGGGCAAGGTCATCGCGGCCTTCCCCCGCGAGGACCGCGTCCTGGTCGAGGGTGTCAACCGGGTCAAGAAGCACACCAAGGCCGGCCCCACCGCCAGCGGTTCGCAGGCCGGTGGCATCGTCACGACCGAGGCCCCTGTCCACGTGAGCAACGTTCAGCTCGTGGTGGAGAAGGACGGCAACAAGGTCGTCACGCGTGTCGGTTACCGCTTCGACGACGAGGGCAACAAGGTTCGCGTTGCCAAGCGGACGGGTGAGGACATCTGATGGCTACCACCACGACTCCGCGTCTCAAGACGAAGTACCGCGAGGAGATCGCGGGCAAGCTGCAGGAAGAGTTCTCGTACGAGAACGTCATGCAGACCCCGGGCCTCGTCAAGATTGTGGTCAACATGGGTGTCGGCGACGCCGCCCGTGACTCCAAGCTCATGGACGGTGCCGTCCGTGACCTGACCACGATCACCGGTCAGAAGCCGGCCATCACCAAGGCCCGCAAGTCCATCGCGCAGTTCAAGCTGCGTGAGGGTCAGCCGATCGGTGCCCACGTCACGCTCCGTGGCGACCGCATGTGGGAGTTCCTGGACCGCACCCTGTCGCTCGCGCTTCCGCGCATCCGCGACTTCCGTGGTCTGTCTCCCAAGCAGTTCGACGGCCGTGGCAACTACACCTTCGGTCTCACGGAGCAGGTCATGTTCCACGAGATCGACCAGGACAAGATCGACCGCGTCCGGGGTATGGACATCACCGTGGTCACCACGGCGACCAACGACGCTGAGGGCCGCGCGCTCCTTCGTCACCTCGGCTTCCCCTTCAAGGAGGCGTAACCGAGATGGCGAAGAAGGCTCTTATTGCCAAGGCTGCTCGTAAGCCGAAGTTCGGTGTGCGTGGCTACACCCGCTGCCAGCGCTGCGGCCGCCCGCACTCCGTGTACCGCAAGTTCGGCCTGTGCCGCGTGTGCCTTCGTGAGATGGCTCACCGTGGCGAGCTGCCGGGCGTGACCAAGAGCTCCTGGTAATCCCCTTCTGTCCTTAGGGACTTGGGAATTACCGGACGCTCTCGGTAAGTATTTGGACGGCGGGAGCCCCCCTTCACATGCCGTAGGCTTGTGGGGTTGGGCGCCCGCCGCCCATACCGACTTACTACGCCGTAGGTCCCCGCACCGCACCCGTCCCGCCTCTGTGTGGGGAGAGGGATGGCGCATACAGGAAACCCCGGCGAGAGAGGCCGAAGGCCAATTCATGACCATGACTGATCCGATCGCGGACATGCTGACTCGTCTGCGTAACGCGAACTCGGCGTACCACGACACCGTGGCAATGCCGCACAGCAAGATCAAGTCTCACATCGCGGAGATCCTCCAGCAGGAGGGCTTCATCACGGGCTGGAAGACCGAGGACGCCGAGGTTGGCAAGAACCTCGTCCTCGAGCTCAAGTTCGGCCCGAACCGTGAGCGCTCCATTGCGGGCATCAAGCGGATCTCCAAGCCCGGTCTCCGGGTTTACGCGAAGTCCACCAACCTGCCCAAGGTCCTCGGCGGCCTCGGCGTGGCGATCATCTCCACGTCGCACGGTCTCCTGACCGGCCAGCAGGCAGGCAAGAAGGGCGTAGGTGGGGAAGTCCTCGCCTACGTCTGGTAGTCGGGAACGGAGGAATAGCTAATGTCGCGTATTGGCAAGCTCCCCATCACGGTTCCCGCCGGCGTGGACGTCACCATCGACGGTCGTACGGTCTCGGTTAAGGGCCCCAAGGGTTCCCTCAGCCACACGATCGTCGCTCCGATCGTCATCACGAAGGACGAGGACGGCGTGCTGAACGTCGCCCGTCCCAATGATGAGCGTCAGAACAAGGCTCTGCACGGCCTGTCCCGCACGCTGGTGGCCAACATGATCACCGGCGTGACCCAGGGTTACGTGAAGAAGCTCGAGATCAGCGGTGTCGGTTACCGCGTCCTGGCGAAGGGCTCCAACCTGGAGTTCTCGCTCGGCTACAGCCACTCGATCGTGATCGAGGCGCCCGAGGGCATCTCCTTCAAGGTCGAGTCGCCGACCAAGTTCTCGGTCGAGGGCATCGACAAGCAGAAGGTCGGCGAGGTTGCGGCCAACATCCGCAAGCTGCGCAAGCCCGACCCGTACAAGGCCAAGGGCGTCAAGTACGAAGGCGAAGTCATCCGCCGCAAGGTCGGAAAGGCGGGTAAGTAAGCCATGGCATACGGTGTCAAGATTGCTAAGGGCGACGCTTACAAGCGTGCTGCCATCAAGCGCCGTCACATTCGTATCCGTAAGCATGTTTCGGGTACGGCCGAGCGTCCGCGCCTGGTCGTGACGCGTTCGAACCGCCACATCGTGGCCCAGGTCATCGACGACGTTAAGGGTCACACCCTCGCGTCGGCGTCGACCCTGGACACCTCGATCCGTGGTGTCGAGGCCGACAAGTCCGCGCAGGCCGGCAAGGTCGGCGCCCTGGTCGCCGAGCGTGCCAAGGCCGCGGGCGTCGAGGCTGTCGTGTTCGACCGTGGTGGTAACCAGTACGCCGGGCGCATCGCCGCTCTGGCGGACGCCGCCCGCGAAGCCGGTCTGAAGTTCTGATCCGGTTCCGTAGCTAGCGGAAAACGAAGAGAGGTAATTCCAATGGCTGGACCCCAGCGCCGCGGAAGCGGTGCCGGTGGCGGCGAGCGGCGGGACCGGAAGGGTCGCGACGGTGGCGCTGCTGCCGCCGAGAAGACCGCATACGTTGAGCGCGTTGTCGCGATCAACCGTGTCGCCAAGGTTGTCAAGGGTGGCCGTCGCTTCAGCTTCACTGCGCTCGTCGTAGTGGGCGATGGCGATGGCACGGTAGGCGTCGGTTACGGCAAGGCCAAGGAGGTGCCGGCCGCCATCGCCAAGGGTGTTGAGGAGGCCAAGAAGCACTTCTTCAAGGTCCCCCGTATCCAGGGCACCATCCCGCACCCGATCACGGGCGAGAAGGCTGCGGGCGTCGTCCTGCTCAAGCCGGCTGCTCCCGGTACCGGCGTTATCGCCGGTGGCCCGGTGCGCGCCGTGCTCGAGTGCGCCGGCGTTCACGACATCCTGTCGAAGTCTCTCGGCTCGTCGAACGCGATCAACATCGTGCACGCGACCGTGGCGGCCCTCAAGGGCCTGCAGCGTCCCGAGGAGATCGCGGCTCGCCGTGGTCTGCCCCTCGAGGACGTCGCCCCCGCGGCTCTGCTTCGTGCACGTGCGGGAGCGGGTGCGTAATGGCTCGCCTCAAGATCACGCAGACGAAGTCGTACATCGGCAGCAAGCAGAACCACCGCGACACCCTGCGTTCGCTCGGGCTCAAGCGCCTGAACGACGTGGTCGTCAAGGAGGATCGTCCCGAGTTCCGCGGCATGGCTAACACCGTGCGGCACCTCGTGACGGTCGAGGAGGTCGACTGATCATGGCGGAGAACAACCCGCTCAAGATCCACAACCTCCGTCCCGCCCCGGGCGCCAAGACCGCGAAGACCCGTGTGGGTCGCGGTGAGGCGTCCAAGGGTAAGACGGCCGGTCGTGGTACCAAGGGCACGAAGGCCCGTTACCAGGTTCCGGAGCGCTTCGAGGGTGGCCAGATGCCCCTCCACATGCGTCTCCCGAAGCTCAAGGGCTTCAAGAACCCGTTCAAGACCGAGTTCCAGGTCGTGAACCTCGACAAGCTGAGCGCGCTGTACCCGGAGGGTGGCGAGGTCACCGTTGAGGGTCTCGTCGCCAAGGGTGCCGTTCGCAAGAACAGCCTCGTCAAGGTCCTCGGCCAGGGTGAGCTCACCGTGGCGCTGCAGGTGACGGTTGACGCCGTCTCCAACTCCGCCAAGGAGAAGATCACCGCCGCCGGCGGTACCGTCACCGAGCTCGTCTGACCTTTTCAGACGTCTCGATGACATGAGCGATTCCCAACCGGGGATGCCCCATATTTGGGGCATCCCCGGTTGGTCGTTCCAAGGGGGGCATGGTCGCCGGTATGGTGGCCTGCACTGTGCTGTATCCGTCTGGGGCTGACGCCCCGGGCCGGGCGGTGTGTCCTGAAGGCGACGAGTCTGACGGATCTTCACCCGGTGCTTGACTGTTTACGCATTCCTTCACTCATCGAACCTCAAGACCGTCACCTCTGACGCACGTGCGCGGGGGTCGCAGGAGGCACCGTGCTCACCGCGTTCGCCCGGGCGTTCAAGACGCCCGACCTGCGCAAGAAGCTGCTCTTCACGCTCGGCATCATCGTGATCTACCGGATGGGTACGCATGTACCGATCCCGGGAGTCAGCTACTCGAACGTCCAGACATGCGTGGACGCGAACAAAGGCACGCAGGGGCTGTTCGGTCTCGTCAACATGTTCAGTGGTGGCGCGCTCCTGCAGATCACGATCTTCGCGCTCGGCATCATGCCGTACATCACCGCGAGCATCATCCTTCAGCTGCTCACTGTCGTGATCCCGCGGCTCGAGGCCCTGAAGAAGGAGGGTCAGGCGGGTACGGCGAAGATCACGCAGTACACCCGTTACCTGACCGTGGCGCTCGCCATCCTCCAGGGCACCGGCCTCGTCGCGACCGCTCGCAGCGGCGCCCTCTTCCAGGGCTGCCCCGTCGCGAACCAGATCGTCCCGGACCAGTCGATCTTCGTGACGATCACGATGGTCATCACGATGACCGCCGGTACCGCCATCGTCATGTGGCTCGGTGAGCTCATCACCGACCGCGGCATCGGCAACGGCATGTCGATCCTGATGTTCATCTCGATCGCCGCCACGTTCCCGAGCGCCCTGTGGACCATCAAGACGACCGGTGACCTCGCCGGCGGCTGGATCGAGTTCGGCGCCGTGATCCTGGTGGGCCTCGTGATGGTCGGCCTGGTGGTGTTCGTCGAGCAGGCGCAGCGCCGCATTCCTGTCCAATATGCGAAGCGCATGATCGGTCGCCGGTCTTACGGCGGTACGTCCACCTACATCCCGCTGAAGGTCAATCAGGCGGGTGTGATCCCTGTCATCTTCGCCTCGTCGCTGCTCTACATCCCGGCCCTCGTCGCGCAGTTCGCGGGAGGCAATTCCGGGTGGAAGACCTGGATCAACGACCATCTGACCAAGGGAAATCACCCCTATTACATCGTTTCGTACTTCCTCCTGATCGTTTTCTTCGCGTTCTTCTACGTGGCGATCTCGTTCAACCCCGAGGAAGTCGCGGACAACATGAAGAAGTATGGTGGCTTCATCCCGGGCATCCGGGCCGGCCGGCCGACCGCTGAGTACCTGAGCTACGTACTCAACCGGATCACGTGGCCGGGTTCGCTGTATCTGGGTCTGATCGCTCTCGTACCAACGATGGCGTTGGTTGGCTTCGGGGCAAGCCAGAACTTCCCGTTCGGTGGGACCAGCATCCTCATCATCGTGGGTGTCGGTCTGGAAACGGTGAAGCAGATCGAGAGCCAGCTTCAGCAGCGCAATTACGAAGGGTTCCTCCGCTGATGCGTATCGTCCTCGTCGGGCCGCCCGGTGCGGGCAAGGGAACGCAGGCCGCGTTCCTTGCCAAGAACCTGTCGATTCCGCACATCTCAACGGGCGACCTCTTCCGTGCCAACATCAGCCAGGGCACGGAACTGGGCAAGCAGGCAAAGGCGTTCATGGACGCCGGCAACCTGGTTCCCGACGAAGTCACCATTGGGATGGCCAAGGACCGCATGGAGCAGCCGGACGCCGTGAACGGCTTCCTGCTCGACGGCTTCCCTCGCAACGTCTCGCAGGCCGAGGCGCTCGACGTCGCCCTCAAGGCGGACGAAGTGAAGCTCGACGCGGTCCTGGACCTCGAGGTCCCCGAGGACGAGGTGGTCAAGCGCATCGCCGGCCGCCGCATCTGCCGCAAGGACTCCGCGCACGTCTTCCACGTGTCGTACAAGCAGCCGAAGCAGGAAGGCGTCTGTGACGTCTGCGGCGGCGAGTTGTACCAGCGCGAGGACGACAGCGAGGACACCGTTCGTAAGCGGCTCGAGGTCTACCACACGCAGACCGAGCCGATCATCGACTACTACCGGGCCCAGGGCCTGGTGCGGACGATCTCGGCGCTCGGCAAGGTCGACGAGGTGACCGCGCGGGCCATGGAGGCCCTCAAGCGCGACAAGTAAGTCGTTGTTACGCTGCTCCGGCCGCGGTGCCCGTACAGGGTGCCGCGGCCGTAGTGTTGTGTAGGTAAACCCGTAGTACGGAAGACGGAGAGCGCAGGCCCCCATGGTGCAGATCAAGACCCCCGAGCAGATCGCCAAGATGCGTGAGGCGGGGCTGGTCGTCGCCGCGATCCACGCGGCGACGCGTGAGGCCGCGGTGCCCGGTGCCACCACCCGGGACCTGGACGAGGTCGCGCGCAAGGTGCTCGACGAGCACGGGGCCAAGTCGAACTTCCTCGGCTACGGGGGATTCCCCGCGACCATCTGCACCTCGGTCAACGAGGTCGTCGTCCACGGCATCCCGGACGAGAAGACCGTCCTCAAGGACGGCGACATCATCTCCATCGACTGCGGCGCGATCATCGACGGCTGGCACGGCGACGCCGCGTACACCGCGTTCGTCGGGACCGGTCACGCTCCGGAGCTGGTCGAGCTCTCGCGGGTCACCGAGGAGTCGATGTGGGCCGGCATCGCCGCGATGAAGAACGGCAACCGGCTCGTCGACATCTCCCGTGCCATCGAGTCCTACATCCGCCGCCAGCCGAAGCCGGGCGGCGGCAAGTACGGCATCGTCGAGGACTACGGCGGCCACGGCATCGGCACCGAGATGCACATGGACCCGCACCTCCTGAACTACGTCGAGCGCCGCCGCGGCAAGGGCCCCAAGCTCGTGCCCGGCTTCTGCCTCGCGATCGAGCCGATGGTCTCCCTCGGCACCCCGCGCACCGAGGTCCTCGAGGACGACTGGACGGTCATCACCACGGACGGCACCTGGTCCTCGCACTGGGAGCACTCCATCGCGCTGACCGAACAGGGCCCGCTGGTCCTCACGGCGCCCGACGGCGGCAAGGCGAAGCTGGCCGAGCTCGGTGTCACCGCTGCGCCCGACCCTCTGGCCTGATGACGGCCGCTGCTCCGGACGGTGTCACCGCTGCTCCGGATCCCCTTGCATAATGATCTTGGGTGTGGGGCAAACTTCCCCGATTCGTCTTTCCGGGGGCCCTGACGTAGACTGACTCGTCGGCTCTCGTGCACACGCATGCCTGCATGTACGTGCTGAGTCGATCAAGGTAGTCGATTCGAAGGGCAAAGCGTGGCCAAGAAGCAAGGTGCCATCGAGATCGAAGGCACTGTCGTCGAGTCTCTCCCGAACGCCATGTTCAAGGTGGAGCTCCAGAACGGCCACCAGGTCCTGGCTCACATCAGCGGCAAGATGCGTATGCACTACATCCGTATCCTCCCTGACGACCGGGTCGTGGTGGAGCTGTCTCCGTACGACCTGACGCGTGGCCGGATCGTCTACCGGTACAAGTAGATCTTGCCCGCACCCCGCCTCGCGCGGGGTGGTGGCACTGACCCGGAGAACCTCACCCAATGAAGGTCAAGCCGAGCGTCAAGAAGATCTGCGACAAGTGCAGGGTGATCCGCCGTCACGGCCGGGTCATGGTTATCTGCGACAACCCGCGCCACAAGCAGCGCCAGGGCTGACGCACTACTGCAGTTCGCAGAGTTTCGCGCGACGCAAGTAAGCACACATGCAGGACCCGTCCCTCTTCAGATCCATTGGTAATGGAGGGCGACACCCCCGGTCGGAGGCCGGGGACCCAGGATGTACCTCGTACGGCACCTGGGAACGGTTCTGCTGAAGACCTCCGAGAATCAACAGGAGCCTTGAATGGCACGCCTTGAAGGCGTTGACCTCCCGCGCGACAAGCGCGTAGAGGTTGCCCTCACCTACGTGTTCGGCATTGGCCGCACGCTGTCCCAGCAGACGCTGGACGCCACCGGTGTGGACCGCAACACCCGCGTTCGTGATCTGTCCGAAGAGGACCTGATCAAGATCCGCGAGTACGTGGACGCGAACATCCAGACCGAGGGTGACCTCCGTCGCGAGATCCAGGCCGACATCCGCCGCAAGGTCGAGATCGGCTGCTACCAGGGTCTTCGCCACCGTCGTGGCCTGCCCGTCCGCGGTCAGCGCACCAGCACGAACGCTCGTACCCGCAAGGGCCCGCGTCGCGCCATCGCCGGTAAGAAGAAGCCGGGCAAGAAGTAGTCCTCGCTCAGCGGTCTATCGACAGCTGTCGCTGCAGGACCGACCACCTCCCGTAGGAGTAATAGATGCCCCCCAAGGGTCGTCAGGGCGCTGCCAAGAAGGTGCGCCGCAAGGAAAAGAAGAACGTTGCCCACGGGCACGCTCACATCAAGAGCACGTTCAACAACACGATCGTGTCCATCACGGACCCGACCGGCAACGTGATCTCGTGGGCCTCCGCCGGCCACGTCGGCTTCAAGGGCTCGCGCAAGTCCACTCCGTTCGCCGCGCAGATGGCCGCCGAGTCGGCCGCGCGTCGCGCCCAGGAGCACGGCATGCGCAAGGTTGACGTCTTCGTCAAGGGTCCGGGCTCCGGCCGCGAGACCGCGATCCGCTCCCTCCAGGCCACGGGCCTCGAGGTCGGTTCGATCCAGGACGTCACGCCGACCCCGCACAACGGCTGCCGTCCGCCCAAGCGTCGCCGCGTCTGACCTGACGTACGACTGCTTGGTCTGAGGTTTTCGGGCGGTACGGCTCTTAAGGGCCGTATCGCCCGTACCCTTGTTACTGCATCAACACCGGGCCACCACCCGGTGGCATCAGGGCATCAAATAGTGGGTGCCCCTGTCTGAAGGATTCCTTCATGCTTATTGCTCAGCGCCCGTCGCTGACCGAAGAGGTCGTCGACGAGTTCCGCTCCCGGTTCGTCATCGAGCCGCTGGAGCCGGGCTTCGGTTACACCCTCGGCAACTCGCTTCGCCGCACCCTCCTGTCGTCGATCCCCGGCGCTGCTGTCACCAGCATCCGTATCGACGGTGTCCTGCACGAGTTCACCACCGTGCCGGGCGTCAAGGAAGACGTCACCGACCTCATCCTGAACATCAAGCAGCTGGTCGTCTCCTCGGAGCACGACGAGCCGGTCGTGATGTACCTGCGCAAGCAGGGCCCGGGTCTGGTCACCGCCGCCGACATCGCGCCCCCGGCCGGTGTCGAGGTGCACAACCCCGACCTCGTCCTCGCCACGCTCAACGGCAAGGGCAAGCTGGAGATGGAGCTGACCGTCGAGCGCGGTCGCGGCTACGTCTCCGCCGTTCAGAACAAGCAGGTCGGTCAGGAGATCGGGCGCATCCCGGTCGACTCGATCTACTCGCCGGTCCTGAAGGTCACGTACAAGGTCGAGGCGACCCGTGTCGAGCAGCGCACCGACTTCGACAAGCTGATCGTCGACGTCGAGACGAAGCAGGCCATGCGTCCGCGTGACGCCATGGCGTCGGCCGGTAAGACCCTGGTCGAGCTGTTCGGTCTCGCCCGCGAGCTGAACATCGACGCCGAGGGCATCGACATGGGCCCGTCCCCCACGGACGCCGCCCTGGCCGCCGATCTGGCGCTGCCGATCGAGGAGCTCGAGCTCACCGTTCGGTCGTACAACTGCCTCAAGCGCGAGGGCATCCACTCCGTGGGTGAGCTCGTCGCCCGCTCCGAGGCGGACCTGCTCGACATCCGCAACTTCGGTGCGAAGTCGATCGACGAGGTCAAGGCGAAGCTGGCCGGCATGGGTCTTGCGCTCAAGGACTCGCCTCCCGGCTTCGACCCGACCGCCGCCGCCGACGCCTTCGGCGCCGACGACGACGCGGACGCTGGCTTCGTCGAGACCGAGCAGTACTAGGCGCTCCGCGAGGACGCCGGATTTCGGCGGCGGTCAGCTTCGGCTGGTCGCGCCCACGCGACGGAGTCGCAGATTGACCCCTCCCGCGCCCCTTACGGGGCGCGGGTCTCCGACGGGCATCCGCCCGCTCGGACACTGACCCTGGTACCTGATACGGCCGGGGCAGACATCTAGGAGAAACACCATGCCGCGTCCCGCCAAGGGTGCCCGTCTGGGCGGCAGTGCCGCGCACGAGAAGCTGCTTCTCGCGAACCTCGCGAAGTCGCTCTTCGAGCACGGCAAGATCACGACGACCGAGGCCAAGGCCCGTCGTCTGCGTCCGTACGCGGAGCGTCTGGTCACCAAGGCGAAGAAGGGCGACCTTCACAACCGCCGTCAGGTGCTCCAGGTCATCACCGACAAGAGCGTCATCCACACGCTCTTCACGGAGATCGCCCCGCGCTACGAGAACCGTCCGGGTGGTTACACCCGTATCACCAAGATCGGTAACCGCCGTGGCGACAACGCGCCCATGGCTGTCATCGAGCTGGTCGAGGCGCTGACTGTTGCGCAGCAGGCCACCGGTGAGGCCGAGGCCGCCACCAAGCGTGCCGCCAAGGACGCCGAGGCTGCCGCTCCGGCCGCCGAGGTCGTCGAGGACGCCGCAGCGGTCGAGGCCGCTGAGGAGTCCAAGGACGCCTGAGGCTCTGCCTTGATGTGAGCGGGTCCGCCCTTCGGGGCGGGCCCGCTTTCGTATTGCCTTTGCCTGAGAGGATCTGTGTGTGAGTGACGAGGTAGAGCCCGGGTTCGTGCGGGTGCGGCTTGATCTGTCGTACGACGGCAAGGACTTCTCCGGGTGGGCGAAGCAGGCCAGCGGCCGGCGGACCGTGCAGGGCGAGATCGAGGACGCGCTGAAGACCGTGACCCGGTCCGCGCAGACGTACGAGCTGACCGTGGCCGGGCGGACCGACGCCGGGGTGCACGCGCGTGGGCAGGTCGCGCATGTCGATCTGCCGGAGGAGGTCTGGGCCGAGCACCAGGACAAGCTCCTGCGCCGGCTCGCGGGGCGGCTGCCGCACGATGTGCGGGTGTGGAAGGTGGCCCAGGCGCCGAGCGGGTTCAACGCGCGGTTCGCCGCCGTGTGGCGTCGGTACGTGTACCGGGTGACCGACAACCCGGGCGGTGTTGATCCGCTGTTGCGCAGTCATGTGCTGTGGCACGACTGGGAGTTGGACCTCGACGCGATGAACGCCGCCGCGGAGAAGCTGCTCGGGGAGCACGATTTCGCCGCGTACTGCAAGCGGCGCGAGGGCGCGACGACGATCCGTACGCTCCAGGAGCTGCGGTGGGAGCGGTCGCCCGACGGGATCCTCGAAGCGACCGTCCGGGCCGACGCGTTCTGCCACAACATGGTGCGCTCGCTGGTCGGCGCGATGCTGTTCGTCGGTGACGGGCACCGGACGCCGGACTGGCCCGCGAAGGTCCTGGCCGCCGGCGTACGGGACTCGGCGGTGCACGTCGTGCGGCCGCACGGCCTGACACTGGAGGAAGTCGGTTACCCGGCCGACGAGTTGCTCGCGGCGCGCAGCAAGGAAGCCAGGAACAAGCGGACGCTGCCCGGGGCGCCCTTCTCGGAGCCGGGGTGCTGCTGAGCCCCTACTGGGGCGCCTCGGCCGCAGCGGAGGCCTGCGCCTCGCCGCGCCGGGTGATCTGACGGAACGTGAACTCGGCGAGGTCGTCACCCGTGGTGAAGACCGCGCGGTCCTTGGTGGTGACGTCCCGGCCGCCGCTGGTGAACCCGGCGGTCGTGAAGTACGCGTAGCGGCCGTACGAGTTGGTGGTCGAGCGGCAGATCGTCGTACGGCAGAACGCGGGGACGCCCGAGCCGGACAGGGAGGTCACGGTGCCCTTGGTGTACTGGTTCTTGGCCTTGGTGGCCTGGGCCTCCGTGTCGAAGACGGCGACACCGACGGTGACCGCGACGCCGTCCTTCGCGTAGGTGGCGCGGATCAGGCGCGTGCAGTCGTTGCCCGTCAGGACGCCGCCGAGCGCGCCCTGGGTGGCCGAGGCGCAGCTCTTCGTGCTGGCGGTCGCGCCCTTCTTGTAGACGCGGTCGCTGACGGTCAGCTTGGTGCCGGGGAAGAGGGTGTCCGCGCTGAGCGGGGCCTTGTCCTTCTTGGCGCTGGAGATGAAGTCCTTGGGGTCGAGCGGGGGCGGGGGTGTGGTCTCCGCGAACGTCGGGTCCGCCGTGGCCGTGTCGCTGGGGATGTCAGCGGTCGTCGGCAGCTGGTCGGCGGGCTTGTTCGAGGCCGAGTTCTTGCCGTTGGCGGAGACGATCGCGAACGCGACGGCCGAGCCGACGGCGACCGTGGCGAGCGCGCCACCGCCGATCATCAGCCAGCGGCGGCGCCGCGCGCGTGTCTCGGACGCTTCGGCGAGTGCCGCCCAGTCCGGTCCCTGTGAACCACCACTGCCCCCGGAACCCCACTGGGGTCCCCCCTGCCCAAAGCTCATGGGGCGCATCTTAGACCGACGCGCAGGGGGTGCCGCGCGGTGGGAAAGGGTGTGCGCAGGGTCGGGCCGGTCTTGTGTGCGCCTTGTGTGTGCCTGCTGTGTGCCGGGGGTCACGCTCGTACGGCGTTGCCTGCGGCGACGTGCGGTTACCCTGGAAGTGGCAGGGCCGCCCAGTGCGGCGGATCCGGCGGTGCCGGTGTCCAGATCCGCGTTTTGACCCGTACGGGGAAGCGCGGGTATCCTGCTAGTTCGTTATGTGTATTGGCTTTCTCATTCTCACGTGAGGGGCCAAGCACAGGTTCCCTGGAGCAGTTACCAGTGGGCGGCATACGGGCGCTGAACCCGGCACTGTCGTCCCAAGCTGCACGATCGCTTCAGTGATGCCACTTTCAGCACCCATCCACTGAAGAAGAAGAAGGCTGCTAAGTGCGTACGTACAGCCCCAAGCCCGGCGACATCACTCGCCAGTGGTACGTCATCGACGCCCAGGATGTCGTCCTGGGTCGTCTGGCGACCACTGCCGCGAACATCCTGCGGGGCAAGCACAAGCCGATCTACGCCCCCCACGTCGACGCTGGTGACTTCGTCATCATCATCAACGCGGACAAGGTGCACCTCTCCGGCAACAAGAAGACCCAGAAGATGGCGTACCGCCACTCCGGTTACCCGGGCGGTCTGCGTTCGGTTCGTTACGACGAGCTGCTGGACAAGAACCCCGAGAAGGCCGTCGAGAAGGCCATCAAGGGCATGATCCCCAAGAACACCCTGGGCCGTCAGGTGCTCTCGAAGCTGAAGGTCTACTCGGGCGACCAGCACCCCCACGCTGCCCAGCAGCCGGTGCCGTTCGAGATCACCCAGGTCGCGCAGTAGTTCCGGCCACCCCCAAAGACGAAAAAGAATCTGAGGAGAATCGTGGCCGAGACCACCGTTGAGCAGCCGGTCGAAGAGACCGAGATTGTCGACGTCGAGCAGTACACCACCGAGTCCGAGGTCCCCGTCGAGGGCGAGTACACCTCGGAGTCGAACGCCGCGCGCTTCGGCGACCCGCAGCCGGCCGCCGGCCTGGGCCGTCGCAAGAACGCCATCGCGCGCGTCCGCATCGTGCCCGGCACCGGCAAGTGGAAGGTCAACGGGCGCACGCTCGAGGACTACTTCCCGAACAAGGTCCACCAGCAGGAAGTCAACGAGCCCTTCAAGGTGCTCGAGCTCGACAACCGCTACGACGTCATCGCCCGCATCTCGGGTGGCGGCGTCTCCGGTCAGGCCGGTGCGCTCCGTCTCGGTGTCGCCCGCGCGCTGAACGAGGCCGACGTCGACAACAACCGCGGCGCCCTCAAGAAGGCCGGTTACCTCAAGCGTGACGACCGTGCGGTCGAGCGCAAGAAGGCCGGTCTCAAGAAGGCCCGTAAGGCCCCGCAGTACAGCAAGCGCTAAATCGCTGCTGCTTGTTCGTTTCGTTCGCCCCGGCGGCACGCTGTGTGCCGCCGGGGCGTTCGTATATAGCGGCGCTGGGCGTTATAACGGCACAAGGCGCTCATAAGTTTGCATGCTCGGATGATTTCCGACGCTTCTTCGAGAATTGCGAAAGTTCGGAGGACACCAGTGGGACGACTGTTCGGCACGGACGGCGTACGAGGTGTCGCCAACGCGGATCTGACGGCCGAGCTCGCGCTCGGACTCTCCGTGGCGGCGGCACATGTACTCGGCGAGGCGGGGACGTTCGCGGGGCACCGTCCGGTGGCCGTGGTCGGTCGTGACCCGCGGGCCTCGGGCGAGTTCCTCGAGGCCGCGGTTGTCGCGGGTCTGGCCAGCGCGGGCGTCGACGTCCTGCGGGTCGGCGTGCTGCCCACCCCCGCGGTGGCGCATCTCACCGGCGCGCTGGGCGCCGACCTCGGCGTGATGCTGTCCGCCAGTCACAACGCGATGCCGGACAACGGCATCAAGTTCTTCGCGCGCGGCGGCCACAAGCTCGCCGACGAGCTGGAGGACCGGATCGAGCAGGTCTACGAGCAGCACCGCACCGGTGAGCCGTGGGACCGCCCGACCGGTGCCGGCGTCGGCCGTGTGAACTCGTACGACGCGGGTTTCGACCAGTACGTCGCCCACCTCATCGGTGTGCTGCCCAACCGGCTCGACGGCCTGCGGATCGTCCTGGACGAGGCGCACGGCGCGGCGGCCATGGTCTCTCCCGAGGCGTTCACCCAGGCCGGTGCCCAGATCGTCACGATCGGCGCCGACCCGGACGGCCTGAACATCAACGACGGCTGCGGCTCCACCCACCTCGACCTGCTGAAGGCCGCCGTCATCGAGCACGGCGCGGACCTCGGCATCGCGCACGACGGTGACGCCGACCGCTGCCTGGCCGTGGACCACACGGGCGCCGAGATCGACGGGGACCAGATCCTCGCCGTGCTCGCCCTGTCGATGCGGGAGCACGGCGCCCTGCGCCAGGACACCGTTGTCGCGACCGTCATGTCGAACCTCGGCTTCAAGCTGGCCATGGAGCGCGAGGGGATCGAGTTCGTGGCGACCGCCGTCGGCGACCGGTACGTCCTGGAGTCGATGAAGGAGCACGACTACGCGCTCGGCGGCGAGCAGTCCGGGCACGTGATCATCCTCGACCACGCGACGACCGGAGACGGCACGCTCACGGGTCTGCTGCTCGCGGCCCGCATCGCCCAGACCGGCCGCACCCTCCAGGACCTCGCGTCCGTCATGGAGCGCCTCCCGCAGGTCCTGGTCAATGTGCGCGACGTCGACAAGTCCCGCGTCACGACGTCCGCCGAGCTGGCCGCCGCCGTCAGCGACGCCGAGCGCGAGCTGGGCGCGACGGGCCGGGTGCTGCTGCGCTCGTCCGGCACGGAGCCGCTGGTCCGCGTCATGGTCGAGGCCGCCGACATCGAGCAGGCCCGCTCGATCGCCGGGCGCCTCGCCGATGTCGTCAAGTCCACGCTCGGATAAGGCAGTTCGGAGGACCTAGGCCGGTCCGGCCGCAGGAGTGGCACGCTTGCGCTGCTTCGCCCAGAACCACTTCTGGGCGAGCAGGGTGAGCGTGCCGGCCAGGACGATGCCGCCGAGGTTCGCGAGTAGCTGGGCGGTCGAGCCCCATGTCTGGGCGTAGTCGCTGTACGCGAACGCCACCGCCGCGTTCGCCGCGGCCGGGACCGTCGTCACCGAGATGGCGACGCCGATCAGGGCGCCCGACTTCGCCGACGTGAGGGACAGCGTCCCGGCGATGCCCGCGAGGAACGCCACGACGAACGACATCCAGTCCGGCTTCCAGATGAAGGACGTGTTCGGCCGGTCCGCCTCGACCATCGAGCGCGTGAACAGGCCGAACAGGTCAAGGAGCCAGCTGAACCCGGCCGTGAGCACCATCGCGGCGGCGAATCCCGCCAGCAGCGCCCACAGCGATCGCCACACCAGGCGCGGGGCGCGCTGTACCAGCGCCGTGGAGATCCCGGCGAGCGGCCCGAACTCGGGGCCGACGGCCATCGCGCCGACGATCAGGATCGCGTTGTCCAGCATCACACCGCAGGCCGCGAGCATCGTCGCGACGGCCAGGAACGCCACGTAGGTGACGTTGAGCGTCGACTCCTCGTGCGTCGCGTCCGTCATTGCTTCCCACAGGACCGCGTCCGCGCCCTCGCCCGGCGCCTCGTCCTCCGCCCTGTCGGCCAGCCTCGACAGCGACAGGTCGATGTTCTCGACGGCGATCGAGCCCGTCGTGTCGATGTGGAGCCCGCGCAGCCCGCTGATCAGCTCGTCGCCGGCCTCCCGAGCGACGTCGCACATCACGACGTCACCCTCGGGATCGCGGGCCGCGCCCGGCACCACCACGAGATGCGTGGTGCCGACGGTCCTCTCGATCAGGCGGGCCACCGCGTCGGTCTTGTCGGCCGGGGTGATCAGTCGCAGGTGCAGCATGCGCGAAGCGTAGCTTTCCGGCTTTCTACAGCTTCCGCAGGCTCAGCCGCTGCACCTTGTGGTCGGAGCCCTTGCGCACGACGAGCGTCGCGCGGCCGCGCGTGGGCGCCACATTCTCCAGCAGGTTCGGCTTGTTGATGGTCCGCCAGGTCGTCCGCGCGTAGTCGAGCGCCTCCTCCTCGGAGACCTGCGTGTACTTGCGGAAGTACGAGGACGGGTTCTGGAACGCCGTCTGGCGGAGCTTCTTGAACCGGTTGAGGTACCAGCTCTCGATGTCCTCGGCCCGCGCGTCCACGTACACGCTGAAGTCGAAGTAGTCGGCGAGGCCGACGCGGGTGCGGCCGTCCTTGCCGGGCATGGCCGGCTGGAGGACGTTGAGGCCCTCGACGATGAGGATGTCGGGGCGGCGGACCGTGAGCTTCTGGCCGGGCACGATGTCGTAGATCAGGTGGGAGTAGACGGGTGCCGAGACCTCGTCCTTGCCCGCCTTGATGTCGGCGACGAAGCGGGTCAGGGCGCGTCGGTCGTACGACTCGGGGAAGCCCTTGCGCGACATCAGGCCGCGCCGCTCCAGCTCCTTGGTCGGCAGCAGGAAGCCGTCCGTGGTGACCAGCTCCACGCGCGGGTGCTCCGGCCAGCGGGACAGCAGCGCCTGGAGGAGGCGGGCGACGGTCGACTTGCCCACCGCCACCGAACCGGCGACCCCTATGACGAAGGGTGTGCCCGACTGGGACGCCTTCTCGACGGTCTCGCCGAGGAAGGTGTTGAGGGTTCCGCGCAGGGTGTCGGTGGCGCCGACGTAGAGGTTGAGGAGACGCGAGAGCGGGAGGTAGATGTCCCGGACCTCGTCCAGGTCGATGACATCGCCGAGGCCGCGCAGTTTCTCCAGCTCATCGGCGGTGAGTGGGAGCGGCGTCTTGTTGCGCAGCGCGCTCCACTCGGTGCGGGTGAGGTCGACGTAGGGAGTCGCCTCCGGCTTGTGCCGGTGGGCGCTCCGGGGTGCCGTCGGGGGCACGGAGACCGAAGAGATCACAGTCCATTGTTACGGCTGTGTGGACGGGGTGGGGGGTGGGGTGCGTCACCTTGGGGGCGGTGAGGTGCGGCGGGTGGGGGTGCGGTGGGTTTTCTGTGCGTGGTTCGTGCCGGAATTCGCGGGTTTCCGTGGTCGCAGGTCTGGACCGGGCGGGGGAACGGGGATACGTTCCCGGCACCTGGCGCAGAGCCGCGCCGTCCGGGTGGGAGGGAACCGTTATGGCCGTGCCCCGATTGCGTGACCTGGTCCGGCGCAGACCCAGGCTCGTTGAGGACGACTTCGCCGGTCAGGTGCGCAGCGAGCTCGCCCTCGACCTGCCCGACGAGGACCTGCGCGAGGATCTCGACGACTGTCTCGACCTCTACGAGATGGGCAGCAAGCCGCGCTGCGAGGAAGTGGAGTACCTGCGTCTGCTCGAAGACGCGCGGGACCGGATCGTCTGGGGCTGCTGACCGCGCGGCCTTAGGCTGCCGCCATGTGCGGAATCGTGGGATACGTCGGATCTCAGTCGGCGCTCGACATCGTGCTCGCCGGGCTGAAGCGGCTCGAATACCGGGGTTACGACTCGGCCGGGGTCGCGGTGCTCGCCGACGGCGGCCTCGCCTCGGCGAGGAAGGCGGGCAAGCTCGCCAACCTGGAGAAGGAGCTCGTGGAGCGGCCGCTGCCGACGGGGGCCACGGGCATCGGCCATACCCGCTGGGCCACCCATGGCGCCCCCACCGACGCGAACGCGCATCCCCACCTCGACAACGCCGGCCGCGTCGCCGTCGTCCACAACGGCATCATCGAGAACTTCGCCGAGCTGCGCGCCGAGCTCGCCGAGCGCGGGCACGTCCTGGAGTCCGAGACCGACACCGAGGTCGTCGCGCATCTGCTCGCCGAGGAGTTCTCCGTGTGCGCGGACCTCGCAGAGGCCATGCGGCTCGTCTGCCGGCGCCTCGAAGGGGCGTTCACGCTGGTCGCCGTGCATGCCGATGAGCCCGACGTCGTCGTGGGCGCCCGGCGCAACTCGCCGCTCGTCGTGGGCGTGGGGGAGGGCGAGGCGTTCCTCGCCTCCGACGTCGCCGCCTTCATCGCCCATACCCGCTCCGCGATCGAACTGGGCCAGAACCAGGTCGTCGAGCTGCGCCGGGACGGCGTACGGGACGGGGTGACCGTCACCGACTTCGACGGGCGGCCCGCCGAGGTGCGGTCGTACCACGTCGACTGGGACGCCTCCGCCGCCGAGAAGGGCGGCTACGACTACTTCATGCTCAAGGAGATCGCCGAGCAGCCGAAGGCGGTCGCCGACACGCTGCTCGGGCGCATCGGCGTCGACGGGGCGCTGACGCTCGATGAACTCCGTATCCCCGCGGCCGTGTTGAAGGGAGTCAACAAGGTCGTGATCGTGGCGTGCGGGACGGCGTTCCACGCCGGTCTCATCGCCAAGTACGCCATCGAGCACTGGACCCGGATCCCCTGCGAGGTGGAGCTCGCGAGTGAGTTCCGGTACCGGGATCCGATTCTGGGCGGGCGCTCGCTCGTCATCGCCATCTCTCAGTCCGGCGAGACCATGGACACGCTGATGGCGTTGCGGCACGCTCGTGAGCAGGGTGCGACCGTCCTCGCCATCTGCAACACGAACGGTTCGACCATTCCCCGCGAGTCCGACGCCGTGCTCTACACGCACGCCGGGCCCGAGGTAGCCGTCGCCTCCACCAAGGCGTTCCTCACGCAGCTCGTCGCCTGCTACCTCGTGGCCCTGTACCTCGGGCAGGTGCGCGGCACGAAGTGGGGGGACGAGATCCGTGCGGTGATCCGGGACCTGGCCGACATCTCCGGTGAGGTCGAGCGCGTTCTGGAGACCATGGAGCCCGTGCGGGCGCTGGCCCGGTCGCTCTCCGACAAGCGGACCGTGCTCTTCCTGGGGCGGCACGTGGGCTATCCCGTCGCCCTTGAAGGCGCCCTGAAGCTCAAGGAGCTCGCCTATATGCACGCCGAGGGCTTCGCCGCCGGTGAACTCAAGCACGGGCCCATCGCGTTGATCGAGGAGGACTTGCCTGTGGTGGTCGTCGTGCCGTCGCCCAAGGGGCGGTCCGTCCTCCACGACAAGATCGTGTCCAACATCCAGGAGATCCGGGCCCGCGGGGCGCGCACCATCGTGATCGCCGAGGAGGGCGACGAGGCGGTCGTCCCCTACGCCGACCATCTCGTGCGGATCCCTGCCACCCCTACGCTCCTTCAGCCGCTGGTTGCGACGGTGCCGTTGCAGGTGTTTGCTTGCGAGCTGGCCACTGCGCGCGGGAACGAGGTCGATCAGCCTCGGAACCTTGCCAAGTCCGTGACGGTGGAGTGACGGGCCGGATTTGATGACTGGGGGCTGGCTTTGATTATTGGGGTCGGGATCGACGTTGCCGAGATCGAGCGGTTCGAGGCGTCGCTCGCGCGTACGCCCGGATTGGCCGAACGGCTCTTTGTCGACCGGGAGTTGCTGCTGCCCAGCGGGGAGCGGCGGGGTGTCGCCTCCCTTGCCGCGCGGTTCGCCGCCAAGGAGGCGCTGGCCAAGGCGCTGGGGGCGCCGGCCGGGTTGCGGTGGACCGATGCGGAGGTCTGTGTCGAGGCGAGTGGGCAGCCGCGGCTGCGGGTCACCGGGACCGTTGCCGCCGCCGCCGAGAAGCTTGGGGTGCGGTCTTGGCATGTGTCTCTCAGTCATGATGCCGGGATTGCGTCTGCTGTGGTGATCGCCGAGGGGTAGGGGCCCGGGGGTAGGGGCCGGGGGGCTTTGTTTCGGCTTCGGGTTCGGATTCGGGTCCGGCCTCGGTTCCGGGGCCGGTTCCGGTTTGGGTGTGCGCTTCGCGCGCGGGGTTCTTCTTTGCGGGAGACTCGCTCATATGCGTACTGCCTACAGCGTGGACACCGTACGGACCGCCGAGCGTGCCCTCATGGCGCGGCTTCCCGAAGGCGCCCTGATGCAGCGTGCCGCCGCCGGGCTCGCCGTCGTCTGCGCCGAGCTCCTCGGCAAGGTGTACGGGGCCCGGGTCGTGCTCCTCGTCGGGTCCGGGGACAACGGGGGTGACGCCCTCTACGCCGGTGCCCGGCTCGCCCGTCGTGGCGCCGGGGTCGCCGCCGTGCTTCTGGACTCCGAGCGGGTGCACCGTGCCGGGCTTGCTGCCTTCCTCTCCGCCGGGGGGCGCGTCGCCGACAGTGGTGAGCGGGTTCTTGCCGGGGCCGATCTCGTTGTCGACGGGATCGTGGGCATCGGGGGGCGGGGTGGGCTTCGTGCGGGTGCTCTGCCTGTTGTTCGTGCTGCCCTGGATTCTCGTGCCGTTGTCGTTTCCGTGGATCTGCCCAGCGGCGTCGACGCCGATACGGGGCAGGTCGACGGGGAGGCCGTCCGCGCCGATGTGACCGTCACCTTTGGTGCGTACAAGCCCGGGCTTCTTGTTGATCCCGGGCGGGAGTACGCCGGTGCCGTTCGGCTTGTCGACATCGGGCTCGAACCGGTTTCCGGGGAAGGGGATCTGGAGGCCCTTCAGCACGATGACGTGGCCCGGCTGTTGCCTGAGCCCACCGGTGAGAGCGACAAGTACCGGCGCGGTGTCGTGGGCATCGTCGCCGGGTCCGCCCGGTATCCCGGCGCCGCCGTGCTTGCCGTGGCGGGGGCCTTGCGGGGTGGGGCCGGGGCCGTTCGGTACGTGGGGCCTGCGGCCGGCGCCGTCGTCTCTCGGTTCCCGGAGACTCTGGTGTCCGAGGGCGCGCCAGGGAAGGCGGGGCGGGTGCAGGCGTGGGTGGCCGGGCCCGGCCTCGGTGATGACGCGTCCGGGCTCGCGGATGTCGTGGGGGCCGATGTGCCCGTTCTGATCGACGCCGATGGGCTGCGGCTCGCCGATCCTGAGGCCGTTCGGGGGCGGGGCGCGCCTACTTTGCTCACGCCTCATGCGGGGGAGGCCGCCGCGTTGTTGGGGGTTTCCCGGGAGGAGGTGGAGGCGGAACGGCTTGCCGCCGTACGGGAGTTGGCCGATCGGTTCTCCGCGACCGTTCTTTTGAAGGGGTCCACGACCCTGGTTGCCGGGGGTGGGAGTTCCGCCGGGGGTGGGGGGCGGTTGGTGCGGGTCAATTCCACTGGCACTGCGTGGCTGGCCACCGCCGGCAGTGGTGATGTTCTGTCCGGGCTCGCCGGGTCGTTGCTCGCTGCTGGGCTCGGGGCTCTCGATGCCGGGTCTGTGGGGGCCTATCTGCATGGGCTTGCCGCTCGGCGGGTGTCCGGTGGGGCGCCTGTTGTCGCTCAGGATGTGGCCGGGGGGATTGCCGGGGCCTGGGGGGATGTTCGGCGCGGGTTCTAGGGGCGTCCAGGTTTGGGGCGGTGGGCTTTTGTCTCGCCGTCGTGGGCGCTTCGCCGTCTTTGGGACGGGGTCGCCCCGGGATGTACGTGCTCGCTGTTCTATGGGCCTGCCCCGGCCGGCTAATCGCCCGTAACGGGGTGGAGGTGGCTCCGCGCGCACATCCCGGTGCGTCCCCTCCAGTCGTCGGGCGGCTGCCGGGCGGTGGGGATTCGTCCTCCCACCTGGCCGTTCTTTGTACGGGTTCCCGGTTCCGCCTGGCTCGTCGGGCGGTCGTGGTTCTTCGTTGTGGGGTGATTGTTGGCTTGGTGATTTGAGTTGGTGTGGGGGGTTTGAGGGGTGGTGGTCACATGGGGGTGTCGGGGGGCTCTGAGACACTGGGCGCACGATGACTGAGAGAGCAGCTGCCGTGGGCCGTGCCCGGGCCGAGATCGATCTGGCCGCTCTGCGGGCCAATGTGCGGTCCCTGCGCGATCGTGCGCCCGGGGCCGAGTTCATGGCTGTGGTCAAGGCTGATGCCTACGGCCACGGCATGATTCCCTGCGCGCGCGCCGCGCGGCAGGCCGGTGCCACCTGGATCGGTACGGCCACGCCCGAGGAGGCTCTCGCGGTGCGTGCCGCGGGGATCGAGGGGCGCGTCATGTGCTGGCTGTGGACGCCCGGCGGGCCCTGGCGCGAGGGCATCGAGGCCGATCTCGACATGTCCGTGAGCGGCATGTGGGCTCTGGACGAGGTTGTTGCTGCGGCTCGGGTGGTGGGGCGTCCCGCTCGTATTCAGTTGAAGGCCGATACCGGGCTCGGACGTAATGGGTGTCTGCCTGGTGACTGGCCCGAGCTGGTGCGGTCTGCCGTTGCTGCGGAGCGCGAGGGGCTTGTTGTTGTTTCTGGGCTCTGGTCCCATTTCGCCTGTGCCGATGAGCCGGGGCATCCGTCGATTGCCGCTCAGTTGGATTCTTTTCGCGAGATGGTCTCCTTTGCGGAGGGGGCTGGGGTTCGGCCCGAGGTTCGGCATATTGCGAATTCGCCGGGGACTCTGACTCTGCCCGAGACCCATTTCGATCTGGTGCGGCCCGGTATCGCCATGTACGGGATCTCGCCCAGCCCCGAGATCGGCACCCCCGAGGACTTCGGGCTGCGGCCCGTCATGACCCTGTCGGCCTCGCTCGCCCTGGTGAAGCACGCCCCGGGCGGGCTCGGCGTCAGTTACGGGCATCACTACGTCACCCCGGGCGAGACCACCCTGGGGCTTGTCCCCCTCGGGTACGGGGACGGGATTCCCCGGCATGCCTCGGGGACCGGGCCCGTACTCATCGGGGGCAAGTTGCGGACCGTCGCCGGACGCGTCGCCATGGACCAGTTCGTCGTCGATCTCGGCGGCGACGAGCTGAGGGCCGGGGACGAGGCCGTGCTGTTCGGGCCCGGTGACCGGGGCGAGCCGACCGCCGAGGACTGGGCGCAGGCCGCCGGCACCATCGCGTACGAGATCGTCACCCGGATCGGGGCGCGTGTTCCGCGCGTCTATGTGGACGGAGGAGCGGCACGTGAGTGAGAGCAGCGCCGAGGCCGCGGCGGGTGTCGCGAGCTGGCGGGTGGCCGGGCTCGCCGGCGCCGCGATAGGCGTCGTCGCGGCCGGTGCCGCTGCCGGTGTCGCCGTCGAGCGGCTCACCGTCGGCCGCGGCATGCGCAGGAAGGCGCGGCTCGCGCTGGATGCCTCCGGCCCGTTCGGGTCCCTGCGCGGCACCCCCGGCAAGGCCTACGCCGAGGACGGCACCGAGCTCTATTACGAGGTCGAGGAAGTGGGGTCCGAGGGCGGTGCCGCACCTCGCAGGCTCCGGCTCTTCGGTCGCAAGGCGCCCGCGCCGGTCACCGTGGTATTCAGCCACGGGTACTGCCTCAACCAGGACTCCTGGCATTTCCAGCGTGCCGCCCTGCGGGGCGTGGTGCGTTCCGTCTACTGGGATCAGCGCAGCCACGGGCGGTCCGGGCGCGGGGTCGAGCAGGCCGACGGCGGGCCCGACGTCACCATCGACCAGCTCGGGCGCGACCTGAAGGCCGTCATCGACGCCGCCGCCCCCGAAGGGCCGCTCGTCCTCGTCGGGCACTCCATGGGCGGCATGACCGTGATGGCGTTCGCCGACCACTTTCCCGAGCTCGTGGCCGAGCGCGTCGTCGGCGTCGCTCTCGTCGGGACCTCCTCCGGCAGGCTCGGCGAGGTCAGCTACGGGCTGCCCGTGGTCGGCGTCAACGCCGTGCGGCGCGTGCTCCCCGGCGTCCTGAAGATTCTCGGCCAGCGCGCCGACCTGGTGGAGAAGGGGCGCCGCGCCACCGCCGACCTGTTCGCCGGCGTCATCAAGCGCTACTCGTTCGCCTCGCGTGACGTCGATCCCGCCGTCGCCCGCTTCGCCGAGCGCATGATCGAGAGCACGCCGATCGACGTCGTCGCCGAGTTCTACCCCGCCTTTCAGGAGCACGAGAAGAGCGAGGCCGTCGAGCGGTTCGCGCAGCTCCCCGTACTCGTACTGGCCGGCGACCAGGATCTCGTCACCCCCAGTGAGCACAGCGAGGCCATCGCCGGGCTGCTGCCCGACGCCGAGCTGGTGCTCGTGCCCGACGCCGGGCACCTGGTGATGCTGGAGCACCCCGAGGCCGTCACCGACCGGCTGGCCGACCTCCTCGCGCGCACGGGAGCCGTTCCCGCAGGGGCTACCGTGGGAAGTTATGGAGACACCGCACAGCCCGGCAGCTGACGCCGCCACCGCCTCGATCACCGTCAACTCGCCCGCCCATATGGGGGACTTGGGCCGTCGCCTGGCCAAACTGCTGCGACCCGGCGACCTCGTGATGCTCACCGGCGAGCTGGGTGCGGGCAAGACCACACTGACCCGCGGGCTCGGCGAGGGCCTCGGTGTGCGGGGTGCCGTGACCTCTCCGACCTTCGTCATCGCCCGCGTCCACCCGCCGCTCGGCGACGGGCCCGCCCTGGTGCACGTGGACGCTTACCGGCTCGGGGGCGGACTCGACGAGATGGAGGACCTCGACCTCGACGTCTCGCTGACCGACTCCGTGATCGTCGTCGAGTGGGGCGACGGCAAGGTGGAGGACCTCGCCGACGACCGGCTCCATGTCGTCATCCACCGCGCCACGGGGGACACCGACGACGAGGTGCGCTCGGTGACGTTGCGTGGCCTCGGGGCGCGCTGGGCCGGCGCGGGCCTGGAGGCTCTGGCCGCCTGACTCTCGTACCTTCACCCGAACGTTCCGACATGGCGTCGGCAAAATGTTGCGCGGCGCGCGTTCCGCGTGGTCACATGGATACCAGTCCTGGTTAGGTCTACCTAACTTTGCTGCCCCGGAGCCCAGGAGGCATCCATGTCGGCTTCAGAACGTGACGTGCCGCAGCAGCCCCGCGTGGCGCCGGGGCACGGGGACATGTCCGGGATCTCCGCCTCGGGGCTGTCCATGAGCGATCTGCTCGCGTCCTGCGCCGCCGCGTCCGCCATCTCCACTCCGCCCGTTGAGCAGGGGGAGGGCAGGGGGGAGGAAGCCGGTGAGGAGCGGCGTGATGCCGCGTGAGCGTTTCTGTGGCGTGGGTCGGGTGACGGAGGGCCCTACTGGACCACGACGATCTTCTTGCCGATCGTCGCGAACTCCCACATCGCGTCGCCGTCCGCCCGCTTCTCGCGGATGCCGCCCGTCTTCTTGGCCGGGTCCGGTGCCGGCATCGAGCCGTCGACCGCCGCGCTGAAGCCGATCGTGACGCCGTCGACATTCGCGAACCGCACCACGTGCTCGATCGGTACGCCGTCGCTGCCGGTGATCGAAGCCGAGCGCGACGTCACCAGGTACCTCCCGGCCGGCGGGTTCACGGTGCTAGGCGTCACCTTGAAGGTGCGCTGCGCCTTGCCGCCCTCCGCGACCAGCCACACCCGGTCGTCGCTCACGGAGTAGACGACCCGCTCACCGGTGCCGGACTTCTCGGGGACCTCTGTCCGGTCCTTCTTCTCCTCGGGGGAGTGGGACGCGGCCGCGGAAGGGGATTTCCCGGTCTTCGGCGGGGCCAGGCTCTCCGGCGCGCTGGCCGATGCCTGGTAGGTGAGGAAGCCGACCACGGCGAGCGCCGCCGCGGTGAGCCCGGCCACGAATCCCGAGCTGCTCCGTGCCACCTGTGTGCCCACCTCTCCTGCCCGTACGTCTTTGTGGTGACGGTAGCAGCAGGCGTGCGGCTCACCGGGGCGGCCGTGGGCGGGGCGCCGGAGCCGTAGGCTGTTTGTGTGCTGCTGCTCGCGCTGGATACCGCCACCCCCGCCGTCACCGTCGCCCTGCACGACGGCTCCTCCGTCGTCGCCGCATCGAGCCAGGTGGACGCCCGTCGGCACGGGGAGCTGCTGCTGCCCGCCGTCGACCGGGTACTCGCCGAGGCCGGCGTCAGACTCGACGCCGTCACCGGCATCGTCGTCGGCGTGGGCCCCGGCCCCTACACCGGCCTCCGCGTCGGCCTGATGACCGCCGACACCTTCGGCCTCGCGCTCGGTGTGCCCGTCCACGGTCTGTGCACGCTGGACGGGCTCGCGTACGGCGCCGAGGTCGCCTCATTGGACGGTCCGTTCGTCGTCGCCACGGACGCGCGGCGCAAGGAGGTCTACTGGGCGCGCTACGAGAATCCGCGCACCCGGGTCACCGAGCCCGCCGTCGACCGCCCCGCCGACATCGCCGAGCAGGTCGCGGGGCTTCCCGCGGTCGGCGCCGGTGCCGTGCTGTACCCGGACACGTTCCCGGACGCGCGCGCCCCCGAGAACGTGTCGGCGGCCGCCCTCGCCTCGCTCGCCGCCGAGAAGCTCGCCGCCGGCGAGGAGCTCGACGCGCCGCGCCCCCTGTATCTGCGCCGGCCCGACGCGCAGGTGCCCAAGAACTACAAGGTGGTCACCCCGAAGTGAGCGCGGCTCTGCGCGAGATGCGCTGGTGGGACATCGAATCCGTGCACGCGCTCGAGAAGGATCTCTTCCCGGACGACGCGTGGTCCCGCGGCATGTTCTGGTCCGAGCTCGCGCACGCGCGCGGCGCCGGGTCGACCCGCCGTTATGTCGTCGCCCACGACGGCGACCGTCTCGTCGGGTACGCGGGCCTCGCCGCGTCCGGCACGGACTACGAAGGCGGCTCCGGCGTGGGGGCCGATGTGCAGACCATCGCCGTCGCCCGTGACCAGTGGGGCACCGGGCTCGGCGCCCGGCTCCTCACCGCCCTGCTGCGCCACGCGACCGACTTCGAGTGCTCCGAGGTGACGCTCGAGGTGCGGGTCGACAACACCCGGGCGCAGAAGCTCTACCAGCGCTTCGGCTTCGAGCCCATCGGCGTCCGCCGCGGCTACTACCAGCCGGGCAACGTGGACGCGCTCGTGATGCGTCTGACCGACCCCTCGACCTCCGTGACACCCGTACAAGGAACCGAAAATGGCTGACGAACCGCTCGTCCTCGGCATCGAGACCTCCTGCGACGAGACCGGCGTCGGCATCGTCCGCGGCCACACGCTGCTCGCCGACGCGGTCGCCTCCAGCGTCGACGAGCACGCCCGCTTCGGCGGCGTCGTCCCCGAGGTCGCCTCGCGCGCGCATCTGGAAGCCATGGTGCCGACCATCGAGCGCGCCCTGAAGGACGCCGGGGTCGCCGCCTCCGACCTGGACGGGATCTCCGTCACCGCGGGCCCGGGGCTGGCGGGCGCGCTCCTCGTGGGCGTCTCGGCGGCCAAGGCGTTCGCGTACGCGCTCGGCAAGCCGCTCTACGGCGTGAACCACCTCGCCTCGCACATCTGCGTGGACCAGCTGGAGCACGGGCCGCTGCCCGAGCCCACGATGGCGCTGCTCGTCTCCGGCGGGCACTCGTCGCTGCTGCTCTCCTCCGACATCACGTCCGACGTGCGGCCCCTCGGCGCGACCATCGACGACGCGGCGGGCGAGGCCTTCGACAAGATCGCCCGGGTGCTGAACCTCGGCTTCCCCGGCGGTCCCGTCATCGACCGGTACGCGAAGGAGGGCGACCCGAACGCGATCACCTTCCCGCGCGGGCTCACCGGGCCGCGTGACGCCGCGTACGACTTCTCCTTCTCCGGCCTGAAGACGTCCGTGGCGCGCTGGATCGAGGCGAAGCGCGCCGCCGGTGAGGACGTTCCGGTCCGGGATGTGTCGGCGTCCTTCCAGGAGGCCGTAGTCGACGTGCTGACCCGCAAGGCCGTGCGCGCCTGCAAGGACGAGGGTGTCGACCACCTCATGATCGGCGGCGGTGTGGCCGCCAACTCGCGGCTGCGGGCCCTGGCCCAGGAGCGGTGCGAGGCCGCCGGGATCCGGCTGCGCGTGCCGCGGCCCAAGCTGTGCACGGACAACGGCGCGATGGTCGCGGCCCTCGGCGCCGAGATGGTGGCGCGCAACCGGTCCGCGTCCGCCTGGGACCTGTCGGCCGACTCGTCGCTTCCGGTGACGGAGACGCACGTGCCGGGGCAGACGCACGACCACGACCATGTGCACGAGGTCGCGAAGGACAACCTGTACTCATGACCGTCGCGTTGATGTGGGAGGCCCGGGCGGCCGAGGGGCGGGGCGAGGAGCTGCTCGCCTGGGCGCGGGGACAGGTCCTCGCGGCCGAGCCGCTGCGGCGCGAGTTCTTCCGCGCCCCGCAGGACCGGGTCCTCGTCATCACCTGGTGGGAGGCGGCGTACGACGCCGAGCTGCCCGAACTGCCCGAACCTGAGGGTGAGTTGGTGACCCGGGCGGTGCACCGGTGGCGGTTCGAGGCGGTCGCTCCCGCCTGAGGCGGTCTCGCTCCGGGACGTGAGAACCGTCTGAGATTCCCGGAAGACGGCGTCTTACTGGTTTACCGTTGTAATAACTCCGACTTATGTTCGCCCTGTGAAGCGAATACAGCGTCGTCGTGGGCGTTTGGTGAAGACGGCCGGTGCCGTGGCCGGCTGCGTTCTCGTCCTCACCGGGGGCGGGGCCGCGTGGGCGTACTGGCATCTGGACCACAACATCCAGGGCGTCGACATCGACAACGCGCTCGGCGACGACCGGCCCCCGAAGCCGGCCCCGGTCACTCCCGGGCCCTCGGCGACCGCACTGCCCTCAGCGACCGCACTGCCCGCCGGGGCGCTGAACATCCTCGTCCTCGGCTCGGATTCGCGCAGCGGCAGCGAGAACTCCGCGCTCGGCGGCGGCCACAGCGAGGGTGCCCGCTCGGACACCGCGATGGTCGTCCATCTCGCCGCCGACCGCTCGTCGGCGACCGTCGTCAGCATCCCCCGCGACACTCTCGTCGAGCGGCCCGCGTGCCCGACCTCGTCCGGCGGCACCACGCAGGCCGCGTACGGCGCCATGTTCAACAGCGCTTATTCCGTGGGCGGTCCCGTCTGTGCCGTGAAGACGGTGGAGAAGCTCACCGGCGTCCGCATGGACCACTATCTGGAGATCGACTTCTCCGGCTTCGCCTCGGTCGTGGACGCGCTCGGCGGCGTGGACGTCACGACGACCGAGGACATCGATGACGACCTGAGCCACCTCCAGCTCGACGCGGGCTACCACCACCTCGACGGCAAGCAGGCCCTCGCCTTCGCCCGCACCCGGCACGGCGTCGGCGACGGCAGCGACCTCGGCCGCATCAAACTCCAGCAGCAGCTGGTCAAGGCGCTGGTGGAGAAGGTCTCGGAGAGCGATCTCCTGACGAACCCGGCCCGCCTCTACAAGGTCGCCGACGCCCTCACCGGAAGCCTCACCACGGACACCGGCCTCGACTCCCTCGGCGAACTCCAGGGCCTGGCGGGCAGCTTGAAGGGGCTGTCGGCCGATGAGGTGAAGACGGTGATGATGCCGGTGCTCCCGGCGCCGTCCGACCCCAACCGTGTCGTCGCCGACGAGCCGGAGGCCGGGAAGCTGTGGGCCTCACTGCGGTGACGCGTCAGGCGTTGTTGTACGTCAACAGATAGCGCCAGAAGAGGAGTTGACGGACTTCGCCGCCGGGGAGGAGGCGGGAGACCTCGGTGTGAATGTCGGTGAGCGACATGTCGGGTTGGCGCACGGGGGGCTGGAGGGGCGGCCGTGCGGCGCCGCGCAGCCGGTCGCTCACGTGGACCGCGGCGCGGGCAGCCGCCGCGTTCGCGGGGACGGCTACGAGGTCCCGGCGCGTCCTGCCCGCGTAGCAGCCCAGGACGAGCAGCGCGCCGCCGGGAGCGAGGGCGGCGCGCAGCCGCGTCACCGTCGCGAACGGCATGTGGTGCAGGCTCGCCAGGCAGGTGATGACGTCGTAGTGCCCCTCGGGCAGATCCGTCGCCGTCACGTCCGCCCGGCGGTAGCGGGGCCCGCCGCCCATGGCCTCCGCCTCGGCGATGACCTCGGCCGAGGGGTCGAGTGCGTCGACCGTGTAGCCACGGGCCGCCAGGCGCCGGGCGAAGCGGCCGGTGCCGCAGCCGACGTCGAGGGCGCGGCGGCCCTCCTCGCGGCCCTTCTTGCGGCCTTCCTCCGGCAGCCGGCGCAGGAGGAGCCGGTGGTAGTGGTCGTTGTGGTCGAAGGGCATGGGGCGTGATGGTGGCAGGGGGGCGGTAAGGCGCGGGTGAGGAGGGGCTGGGGGGTTGCCGGGGAGGGGTCGGAAAACTTCCCGAAGAAATTTCCGCGCGCGTGTCGATCCGCCCCGATCCCGTTCGACGCGTAGACGAGAGCGGGGAGAAGCCCCGACCGCACCGAACGAGGAGTCCACCATGCCGCGCTACATGACCTTGGTCCGTATCGACGAGAGCAAGGCCCCTGCCGAGGGCCCCAGCGAGGCGCTGATGCAGCGCATGGGCGAGCTGATCGAGGAGATGACCAAGGCCGGCGTGCTGCTCGACACCGGGGGCCTCCACCCGTCGTCCGAGGGCACCCGCATGCACTACGAGAACGGCGAGATCACCGTCACCGACGGGCCCTTCACCGAGTCCAAGGAGGTCATCGGCGGCTACGCGATCATCCAGGCCAAGGACCGGGCCGAGATCCTGGAGTGGACCAAGCGCTTCCTGAAGGTGCACGAGGAGCACTGGACGGTCACCTCCGAGATCCGGGAGATCGCCGAGGGCTGAGGGCCGAGCCACGCCGGACAGGCCCTTGGCCGCCGTGCGGCCGGGGGTGTCTGATGGTGGGCCGTGACAGCAGAACGTACTGCCGAAGCGGCCCACGCCATCGAGACCGTCTTCCGTCTGGAGGCGCCCCGCATCATCGCCGGTGTCACGCGCATCGTCCGGGACGTGGGCATAGCGGAGGAACTCGCGCAGGACGCGCTGGTCGCCGCCCTGGAGCAGTGGCCGGACGAGGGGGTTCCCGACAACCCGGGCGCGTGGCTCATGGCCACCGCCAAGCACCGGGCGATCGACCTCGTGCGCCGCAAGGAGCGATACGCGCGCAAGCTGGCGGAGGTCGGCCGTGGCCTGGAGGCCGCGCCGCCCCACCTGGACGAGCCCGCGGACCCGGACGACATCGACGACGACCTGCTCCGCCTCGTCTTCACGGCCTGCCACCCGGTCCTGTCCGCCGAGGCCCGGGTCGCGCTCACGCTGCGCCTGCTCGGCGGCCTGACCACGGCCGAGATCGCCCGCGCGGTCCTGGCCCCCGAGGCGACGGTCGCCCAGCGCATCGTGCGCGCGAAACGCACCCTCGCCACGAAGAACGTCGTCTTCGAAGTGCCCTACGGACCTGAGCGGGCGGCCCGCCTCGGCTCGGTCCTCGAGGTCATCTACCTCATCTTCAACGAGGGGTACGCGGCCACGGCGGGCGACGACTATCTGCGCCCCGGCCTGTGCGAGGACGCGCTGCGGCTCGTCCGGCTCCTGGCCGGCCTGATGCCGAAGGAGCCGGAAGTGCACGGCCTGGCCGCCCTGTTGGAGCTCCAGGCCTCGCGCTCGGCCGCCCGTACGGGCCCTTCGGGCGAGCCCGTCCTGCTCAGGGACCAGAACCGTACGCGCTGGAATCAGCTCCTGATCCGGCGCGGGTTCGCGGCGCTCGGCCGCGCGGACGCGGTGTCCACGGGCGGCGGCCCCGGCCCGTACGCCCTCCAGGCCGCGATCGCCGCCAGCCACGCGCACGCCCACACGTACGCGGAGACGAACTGGCAGGGGATCGCGACTCTGTACGGGCTGCTCGCCGCGCGTGCGCCGTCCCCTGTCGTCGAGCTGAACCGGGCGGTGGCGGTGTCCATGGCCGAGGGCCCCGCGGCCGGTCTCGCCCTGGTGGACGCCCTGGTCGGTGAACCGGCGCTGCGCGACTACCACTTGCTGCCGAGCGTGCGCGGAGACCTGCTTGAGCGGCTCGGGCGGTACGAGGAGGCGCGGGCCGAGTTCGAGCGGGCCGCTTCGCTGACCCGTAATGAGCGGGAGCGGGAACTGCTGCTGGCTCGGGCGGAGGGGTGTCGTTAGGGCGTCGCTCCGCGCCGGGTGGCGGCGGGTTCACCCGTGGCCGGCTGCGCGGGCGCGCCCAGCAGCATCGTCGGGGCGCCCGCGACGCGGGTCAGGAAGACCGTCAGCGCGTTCGGGCCGTGCCGCTTCGGCAGCGCCTTGCGGCGCAGCTCCTCCGGCTCCACCGCCGACCCCCGCTTCTTCACGGTCAGGATCCCGACCTCGCGCTCCCGCAGCAGCGCCCTCAACTTCTTTACGTTGAAGGGGAGTTGGTCCGTGATCTCGTAAGCCGTGGCGTACGGCGTCGCGCGCAGCGTGTCGGACGTGACGTAGGCGATCATCTCGTCGATCAGCCCGCCCGCCACCTCCTCGGCCACGTCGGCGACCAGGTGGGCGCGGATGACGGCGCCGTCGGGCTCGTACAAGTACCGTCCCACGGGCCGCACTTCGGGGTCGGGGAGGCCGCGGCCGATGAGTGCGCGCGGCCCGGGGAGCAGCGTCGCCCGCATGCGGCCCGGCTCGGTGCCGAACCAGAGCACGGCCTCCTTCACGTCCCCGCCGTCCGAGATCCACTCGGCGTCGGCCGCGTCGGGGATCGCCTCGTGGGGGATGCCGGGCGCGATCTTCAGGGCCGCGTGCCGGGCCCCGAGCGCCGCGCCGACCGCCCAGGACAGGGGCGGGGAGTACGCCTCCGGGTCGAAGATCCGGCCGCCCCCCTTGCCGCCGCCCCGGCGCGCGGGGTCGACGAACACCGCGTCGTACGGCTCCGTGTCGACCTGGGTGACATCGGCCTCGCGTACCTCGATCAGCCCGTCGAGGCCCAGGGCCTGAGCGTTCGCCCGGGCGACTTCGCAGGTCAGGGGGTCGCGGTCGACGGCGAGTACGGAGATCCCGGCGCGGGCCAGTGCGATCGCGTCGCCGCCGATGCCGCAGCACAGATCGGCGACGGAGCGCACCCCGAGCGCCTTGAACTCCTGCGCGCGGTGGGTGGCGACGCTCGTGCGGGTCGCCTGCTCGACGCCGTTCGCCGTGAAGTACATGCGGCTCGCGTCCGCCTCGCCGAACTTGGCCGCGGCGCGCTGCCGCAGCCGGGCCTGAGCGATGGCCGCGGAGACGAGTTCCACCGGGTGGTCGCGGCGCAGCCGGGTGGCGACGGCGAGCTCCTGGCCGGGGGTGATGCCCCGTACGTCGTCGAGGAGCGCCTGGCCCTGTGCGGAGAGCAGTGAGCTGAAGGAGGCGAGGTCGTTCACCAGGCCCATTGTGGGCCAGTCGGTGGACGGTGCGCGCCCGGCCGCGGTGTCGGGCCCTGATCAGCGCCGTGAGCTGCGAGGATCCGGCGCCATGCGACTTGTACGACAAAACGACAAAAGGGTCCTGAAGGGGACACCGGGCCGAGGGGTCCGGAACGGCCGTACGCGGGCCGGCCTCGCCGTGCTCGCCGCCTGCGCGGTCGCCTCCGGGTGCGCCGCGTCCGTCGGCACGGAAGCCGTCCGGCCGGCGCCCGGCCAGCAGCCCCTCCACGGGCCGCCCGGCCGCGCCCTCGACCCCCACGCGGGCAAGCCGGGCGCCGCCCAGGCCGCCCGGGTCGCGATGGCCAAGAAGTGGCGCCTGGCCGAGCCGCCGCTCCTCGCGCCGCCCCCGCCCGCCGACAAGCCGGTGATCAGCGCCCGCAAGGGGTTCGAGGTCCATGGCCAGGAGGATCTGCCGCCCGTCTTCACGACCGTGCCCACCAAGGACAAGGTCGTGTTCCTCACCATCGACGACGGCTCCGAGAAGGACCCGGCGTTCCTGAAGATGATGAGCGACCTGAAGATCCCGTACACCGCCTTCCTCAGCAACTACCTGGTGGAGGACAACTACGGCTACTTCAGGAAGATGCAGTCCCGCGGCGTCACCCTGAACAACCACACGCTGACGCACCCTTACCTGCCCGGTCTGTCCTACGCGGGGCAGAAGCGTGAGATCTGCGGCATGCAGAACATCATGGAGGAGGAGTACGGCAAGCGGCCCGTCCTCTTCCGCCCGCCCTACGGCAACTACAACCGGGACACGCTGCGCGCCGCCAAGTCCTGCGGGATCAAGTACGCGCCGATCTGGAACGAAGAGATGTTCGTCGACCACGTCGAGTGGCGCGAGGCGGACCGGGACCTGCACCCCGGCGACATCATCCTCAGCCACTTCCGCGGCCGCGGGGAGTGGAAGGGCACCATGCCCGACATGGTCCGCCGGCTCATGAAGTACGTCACCGACAAGGGGTACGCGGTGGCCCGGCTGGAGGACTACCTGTGAGGTCCGTGCGGGCGCGACGGGCCCCCGCGCGCACCGGGCCGCGGCGGCTGCTCGCCGCCGCCCTGGCCGCCGGTGTCCTCGCATCCGCGCTGCTCACCGGGTGCGCCCCGTCCGTGGACCCGATCGAGCGGCTCAGCAGGAAGGCGGCCGAGAAGGTCCGCCACTCGCGCCACCCGGCTCCGACGGCCACGCCGGCCGCCGGTGTGGGGCGCGGGTCGTCCTGGGGTGCGCTCGGCGCCGGGGAGGCGGCGGTTGGGGGGCCTGCCCACGCCGCGCCTCTCCACTCCCCTCAGGGCGGCGCCGCTCCGGACGCCTATCGCCGCTGGGGTCTCTCCGCGCCGCTCGCCCCGGCGCCCAGACCTCCGGCAGGCCACGCGGCCGGGGCCGGCCCGGGCTCGTACCCACTCCCGCCCGTCGTGGACCACGTCCGGACCAAGGACCGCGTCGTCTTCCTGACCTTCGACGACGGCGTGGACCGCGACCCGCACTTCGCCGACATGGTCCGGGACCTGAGGCTGCCCGTCAGCGTCTTCCTCACGGACGGCGTCGCGGGCCCCGGCCACGACCACTTCGGCATGCTGCGTGCTCTCGGCGCGGGCGTGCAGAACCAGACCCTGAACCACCACTCCCTGCCCTCGCTCCCGTACGCCGAGCAGCACGCCGAGATCTGCGGCCAGCAGGACCGGCTGAAGAGCCGCTTCGGCACCCGCCCCCGCCTCTTCCGCCCGCCCTTCGGCGAGTACGACCAGGACACCCTCCGCGCGGCCGCCACTTGCGGCGTCGACGCCGTCGTCCTGTGGCGCGCCTCGACGCGGGGCGAGGGCCTGAGTTACGCGGACGGGGACCGGCTGCGTCCCGGCGACATCGTCCGGGCCCGGTTCAGTGACCGTGCCGGGCCGCGCGGCGCGACGCTCACCGGGATGACGGCGCGGCTGATCCGCCGTATCCAGGCCCAGGGATTCGCGGTGGGGAGGCTCGAGAACTACCTGTGAGGGATGGGCCGGAGGGGCTGCGGCGGGCGGGCCGGAGGGGCCGTGCGGAGGACTCGCCCTCACTGAATTGGCACTCCGCTTGACCGAGTGCTAATCGCAGTCATAGTCTCGGCCCTGGCACTCCCCACTGGAGAGTGCCAATAGCGACGGGCAGGTCCGGCACCCGCGACGACGGATCCACCTGGTCGCCACCTCAGACAGTTAACCCCGTGATCTCCGAAGGGGGAGGTCGGATCGTGACGACCACCAGCTCCAAGGTTGCCATCAAGCCGCTCGAGGACCGCATTGTGGTCCAGCCGCTCGACGCCGAGCAGACCACCGCCTCTGGCCTGGTCATCCCGGACACCGCGAAGGAGAAGCCCCAGGAGGGCGTCGTCCTCGCCGTTGGTCCGGGTCGCTTCGAGAACGGCGAGCGCCTGCCGCTCGACGTGCAGACCGGCGACATCGTGCTGTACAGCAAGTACGGCGGCACCGAGGTGAAGTACAACGGCGAGGAGTACCTCGTCCTCTCGGCTCGCGACGTGCTCGCGATCGTCGAGAAGTAATTCACCCACTGTTTTAGTTCTGCGCCCCTGGCACCCCGCTACTCAGCTGCGACTTTTCTCAGCATGCCGGGCGTCGGGGGCGCAGTTCGTTCGAGAGGACTAACAGCTCCATGGCGAAGATCCTGAAGTTCGACGAGGACGCCCGTCGCGCCCTCGAGCGCGGCGTCAACAAGCTTGCCGACACGGTCAAGGTGACGATCGGTCCCAAGGGCCGCAACGTCGTCATCGACAAGAAGTTCGGCGCTCCCACCATCACCAACGACGGTGTCACGATCGCCCGCGAGGTCGAGCTCGACGACCCGTACGAGAACCTCGGCGCCCAGCTGGTGAAGGAGGTGGCGACCAAGACCAACGACATCGCGGGTGACGGCACCACCACCGCCACCGTGCTCGCCCAGGCCCTGGTCAAGGAAGGCCTGCGCAACGTCGCCGCCGGCGCTTCCCCGGCCGCCCTGAAGAAGGGCATCGACGCCGCGGTCAAGGCCGTGTCCGAGGAGCTCCTCGCGACCGCCCGCCCGATCGAGGACAAGGCCGACATCGCCGCTGTCGCCGGTCTGTCCGCCCAGGACTCGCAGGTCGGCGAGCTCATCGCCGAGGCGATGGACAAGGTCGGCAAGGACGGTGTCATCACCGTCGAGGAGTCCAACACCTTCGGGCTCGAGCTGGACTTCACCGAGGGCATGGCCTTCGACAAGGGCTACCTGTCTCCGTACTTCGTGACGGACCAGGAGCGCATGGAGGCCGTGCTCGAGGACCCGTACATCCTGATCAACCAGGGCAAGATCTCCTCCATCCAGGACATGCTGCCGCTGCTCGAGAAGGTCATCCAGGCCGGTGGCTCCAAGCCGCTCCTGATCATCGCCGAGGACGTCGAGGGCGAGGCCCTGTCGACCCTGGTCGTGAACAAGATCCGCGGCACGTTCAACGCTGTCGCCGTCAAGGCGCCCGGCTTCGGTGACCGCCGCAAGGCGATGCTCGGCGACATGGCCACCCTCACCGGTGCCACCGTCATCGCCGAGGAGGTCGGCCTCAAGCTCGACCAGGCCGGTCTGGACGTGCTCGGCACCGCCCGCCGCGTGACCATCACCAAGGACGACACCACGATCGTCGACGGTGGCGGCGTCAAGGGCGACGTCGAGGGCCGCGTCAACCAGATCAAGGCCGAGATCGAGAACACGGACTCCGACTGGGACCGCGAGAAGCTCCAGGAGCGCCTCGCGAAGCTCGCCGGCGGCGTGTGCGTGATCAAGGTCGGCGCCGCCACCGAGGTGGAGCTCAAGGAGAAGAAGCACCGTCTGGAGGACGCCATCTCCGCGACCCGCGCCGCGGTCGAGGAGGGCATCGTCTCCGGTGGTGGCTCCGCTCTGGTGCACGCCGTCAAGATCCTCGAGGGCAACCTCGACAAGACCGGCGACGAGGCCACCGGTGTCGCGGTCGTGCGCCGCGCCGCCGTCGAGCCGCTGCGCTGGATCGCCGAGAACGCCGGCCTCGAGGGCTACGTCATCACCTCGAAGGTCGCCGAGCTCGACAAGGGCCAGGGCTTCAACGCCGCGACCGGCGAGTACGGCGACCTGGTCAAGGCCGGCGTCATCGACCCGGTCAAGGTCACCCGCTCCGCCCTGGAGAACGCCGCGTCCATCGCTTCGCTGCTGCTCACGACCGAGACCCTGGTCGTCGAGAAGCCGGCGGAGGAGGAGCCCGAGGCCGGCGGTCACGGTCACGGCCACTCCCACTAGTGCACTGAGCAACTAGTACGGTGCCGGTCGCACTGGCGCCTGTTCGTACGAGGCCCGGTTCCGCGCTTGTCGCGGGGCCGGGCCTCGGCGTTGCGCCCCGCGACACGGCCGCCGGTCAGCCCTCGAGTTCGTCGAGCGCGCCGAGCTGGGCCATCAGCCCCAGCCGGTCGTTGTGCCACCAGCCCTCGACGATCTTCCCGTCCTCCTGGAACCGGAAGATGGTCGCGCCGGTCATCGTGACCTGCTTGCCCGTCGCCGGGATCCCCATGAAGTTGCCGTTGTGCTCGGCGCTGAAGGTCCACCGCGTGCACACCCGGTCGCCTTCGGTGATCTGGTCGTCGACGGTGAACTCGAAGTCGAACCCGCCGCGGTACATCTCGATCTCGCGCCGCATCGCGTCGAGACCGATGGTGTCCGCCACGTTGCCGGGATCGTGACCGTGGTAGTCCTCCGCGAGCAGGCCGTCGAGCGGCGGCAGTTCACCCTCGGTGGCGACCGTCTCGAAGAACCGGCGCGCGTTGCCCGCGTACAACTGCTCGTCCCGCACCACGTCCAGATCGGTGAAGGTGGGCATCTCGTCGCAGAGGGCGACCATTTCCCGGAAGATCGTGTCGGTCTCGGGAAGGTTCGAGTTCCGCATGGCCTCCTCGTACGACGGGAACTCGACGATCTCGATGAAGTGGGTGTCGTCGGACCGGTCCTTGCCGATGACGCTGTGCGTCGCGGTCCGCTTCCCCTGGGCCTTGTCCGCCCAGGCGTCCATGAGCTGGTTCATCTCGTCGAATCGGCTGGTCTTGCAGTCGATGACCTGCACAAACGTCATGACGCCGCCTCCGGCCCCCCTGAGCCCCCTGCGTAAGGTCCGGACAGCTCCATCTTCCCACCGCCGTGTAACGAGCCGGCGGGACCGGCGTGCAACGAGCCGGCGGGACCGGGCGAGGGCCGAGGTATCCCCCGCCCCGGCCCCGGACTCGCCGCGCCTTACTGCGGCCCGTACTTGCGACCCGTCTTCGCCGTGACCCCGCCGAGCAGCCCGCGCGGCGCCAGCTTCACGACGCCCATCAGCGTCTTGTACCGCGGATCCGGGATCGACAGCGACTTGCCGCGCGCCAGATCGGCGAGCGCCGCCGCCACCAGCTTGTCGGCGTCGAGCCACATCCACTTGGGGATGTTGTCGGTGCCCATCGCGGCCCGCTCGTGGAACTCCGTACGGACGAAGCCCGGGCAGAGCGCCATCAGCCGCACACCACTGCCGGCCAGGTCCCGCGCCGCGCCCTGCGTGAACTGCACGACCCACGCCTTCGACGCGCCGTACGTCCCGCGCGGCACGAACGCCGCCACCGACGCCACGTTCACCACGCCGCCCCTGCCGCGCTCACGCATCGGCGCCACCGCGGCGGACGTGAGCCGCAGGACCGCCTCGCAGTGCACCTTCAGCATCGTCAACTCGTCGGCGAGCGGGACCTCCAGGTACTGGCCCTTGTTGCCGAAGCCCGCGTTGTTGACCAGCAGGTCCACCGGACGCTTGCGGTCGGTCAGCCGCGCCTCGACCGCGCCGATGCCCTCGTCGGTGGCGAGGTCCGCCGTGAGCACCTCGGCCTCGATGCCGTGCCGGTCGTGGAGCTCGGTGGCCTGCTCCCGCAGCCGCTTGGTGTCACGCGCCACCAGGACGAGGTCGTGGCCGTCCGCGGCGAGCCGGCGCGCGAACGCGGCACCGATCCCCGAGGTGGATCCCGTAATCAGAGCGGTAGTCATGGGGCCAGGCTAGGGGGCCCCGGCCATGATCCGCCGGACACCCCCCCAGTGACCGCCGTGGGCATGACCACGCTCGGGAGCCCCCCGCGCGTGGTCCGGCGGGTGTCGCAGCCGGCGTGCGGCCGGACCCGCAACCGCCGTGCGGACCACGTCCGTTACCACCACGCGGCCACGCCCGCTCTACCCCTGCGTCGCGTCGCCCCCCGCGCCCCCGTCTCCGTACTTGGCCACGTACGTACGAGCCGTCTGGACCGCCTCGGGGTCGAGCACGTCCGCTGCGACGAGCAGCCGCGGCAGCAGCTCCCGCTCGGTCGTGACGGCGCGGAACTGGAAGGCGACGGTCACCTCGTGGTCGGGCCGGTGCACGATCTCGATCGTGTCGCCCGCCCGGATCGCGCCCGGCTCGATCACCCGCAGATACGCGCCCGGGGCGGCCCGCGCGGTGAAACGCCTGACCCACCCCTTCTCGCCGAGGTGGCCCTGGAACGTGCGGCAGGGGATCCGGCCGGAGGTGATCTCGAGGACCAGGTCGGAGCCGACGCGCCAGCGCTCGCCGATCTTCGCGCCCGTCACGTCGACACCCTCGGTCGTGAGGTTCTCGCCGAACGAGCCGTTGCGCAGGTCGTGGCCGAGCGTGCCCTGCCACTCGTCGAGGTCCTCGCGAGCGAAGGCGTAGACCGCCTGGTAGTCGCCGCCGTGATGGCGCAAGTCGCACACGGCGTCCCCCTCGAGACCGCTGGCGCCGACCCCCTTGGGCCCGGGCGCCGCCACCCGGACGGGGCCCGGCACCGGCTGCTTGTCGATTCCGGTCACACCCTCGGCCTGGTCGGTGTGCTCGCTGGCCTCGGGGCGACCCACATTCAGAGACAGAAGCTTCATGACGGCACGCTAGGCGACGCGGCGTCAAAGCGTCGACGCAATATTTCCTGTTGCACCCAAGGCCCCCTTATGCTTGAGGAATGATCGAGGCCCGTCACCTCCGTGTCCTGCGCGCCGTGGCCGCCACCGGCTCCTTCTCGGCGGCCGCCCGCGAGCTCGGCTGCACCCAGCCCGCGGTCAGCCAGCAGATGAAGGCCCTCGAATCCTCGGCGGGCACCCCGCTCCTCATCCGCACGGGGCGCGAAATGCGCCTCACTCAGGCGGGTGAAGCCCTGGTGCGGCACGCGGCGGGAATCCTGGCCGGGCTGACCGCGGCGGAGGAAGAGGTCGCCGCCATCGCGGGCCTGCGCGCCGGCCGAGTCCGCCTCGTCTCCTTCCCGAGCGGCAGCTCCACGCTCGTCCCCACCGCACTGGCCGCCCTGCGCGCCGCGCACCCCGGCACCCGCGTCTCCCTCGTGGAGGCGGAGCCGCCGCGCTCGGTCGAGATGCTGCGCGAGGGCGACTGCGACGTGGCCCTGGCCTTCAGATACGAGGGGCGGCGCGAAGCGTCTCCGGACAAGGGCGGTGGTGGGAGACGGGAGGGAGAAGGGGCGCAGGCCGCGGAGGACTGGGACGACCTCGTCGTACGTCCGCTGCTCGCCGACCGTCTCGTCGGCCTTGTCCCTGAGGGGCACCGTCTCGCCAAGTCGGACGCGGTCTCCATCGGCGAGCTGGCCGACGAGCCCTGGATCGCGGGCTGCCCGCGCTGTCGCCGGCAGCTGGTGGAGGTCTGTGAGGATGCGGGATTCACGCCGCGCATCGACTTCGCGACCGACGACTATCCGGCGGTGATCGGCCTGGTCGGCGCGGGCCTCGGTGTGGCGGTCCTGCCGGAGCTCGCCATTGAATCCGTACGGCCCAAGGGTGCACGCACAGTGACGGTGGAGCCGGCTGTGCAGCGCGAGATCGTCGCCCTCACACTGCCCGACCTGGCCCAGGTGCCGGCCGTGGCAGCCACGCTCGACCACCTGGCGCGGGCCGCGGCCCGCTGATCGGGCCCTGACGAACCCGTGATCGGGCCCTGACAAGCCCGCGGGCACGCAACTGCGTGCCCACCGTGAAGAAACGTTTCCGTCAGTTGTTCACCACGGGCGGGGCGCCGCCCGCCGACGCCGGTGCGGCGGCGACGAGCCGGTTGCGGGCGCGGCCCATGAGCTCCTCGCGCTCATCCTCGGTCAGCCCGCCCCACACGCCGTACGGCTCGCGTACCTGGAGCGCATGAGCAGCGCACTCCGCGCGCACCGGACATCTCATGCAGACCTCTTTGGCCGAGTTCTCGCGTGCGCTGCGCGCCGCTCCCCGTTCTCCCTCCGGATGGAAGAAGAGCGAGCTGTCCACCCCGCGGCAGGCCGCGAGGAGCTGCCAGTCCCATAGATCTGCGTTCGGTCCGGGAAGGCGGGAGAAATCTGCCATTGCTGTGTCCCCTTGTAGCCGTTCTGACGCGGATACGGTGCCCAAGAACCGTACATCTACTGTCTAAGGAGATGAAAATATGACTCATTACGAATCTAGCCTCAGACACCACTGAAAGTGAAGAAAAACGGCTAAATGGGGCATGCATTGTGGCGAAACCTTGTGGGTCGCTTGCGCCGTCTGCTCTGTATCCGGTCCCTCACGTAGAGTGCCGAAGCAGACCGCCGAACCCGTAACTCTTTCGGGTGACCGTCGTTGAGAGTGCGGAGGCGGTTGAAAGAACAAGCGCTCGGGCATGTGTCCGAGAGCGTCGACCGCACAGGTGACGATTCGTACCAGCCTGGAGGCCCAAGGTGACGCGCATCAGCTGCGGAGGACGGTCATGACATCCGTCCTCGTCTGCGACGACTCCCCGCTTGCCCGAGAAGCGCTCCGCCGCGCGGTCGCGACCGTCCCCGGCGTGGAGCGCGTGACGACCGCGGCCAACGGCGAGGAAGTCCTCCGCCGCTGGGGCGCCGACCGCTCGGACCTGATTCTGATGGACGTACGCATGCCCGGTCTGGGTGGCGTCGAGACGGTCCGGCGGCTGCTGTCCGCCGATCCCGGTGCGCGCATCATCATGCTCACCGTGGCCGAGGACCTGGACGGTGTCGCGCTCGCCGTCGCGGCCGGTGCCCGCGGCTATCTGCACAAGGACGCCTCGCGCGCCGAACTGCGTGCCACGGTCACGCAGGCGCTCGCCGACCCGACGTGGCGGCTCGCGCCGCGCAGACTGCGGTCGGCCGAGATGGGTGCGGCGCCGACGCTCACGGCGCGTGAGATCCAGGTGCTCGAGGGCATGAGTCACGGCCGGTCCAACGCGGAGATCGGGCGCGAGCTCTTCCTCTCCGAGGACACGGTCAAGACGCACGCACGCCGCCTCTTCAAGAAGCTCGGCGCCTCGGACCGCGCGCACGCCGTGGCGCTCGGATTCCGCTGGGGCCTTGTCCGCTAAGGCCCACGATGCGCCGCCGCGGGGGCACAGCGATCCCCGTCCGCCCCAGGGCGGACGGGGCTGCGGACGGCCGCCGGTCCTCGTTTCGCCGGACATGCCGCATCCTTGAGTTGTGGAGTTCCTCAGGGACGAGTCGGTCGAGCGGAAGGGGAGGGCGCACGAGATGAGTTCCGGCGCACCTGCTCATAACGCTTCAGTGCACAACTACGGACGCGGTGCCACGGACCGGACGCCGTCAAGGCACCATGGACCGATGCGCGACGACGAGGCAGCCGGCCCAGGAGCCATCGGTGCACTGGTCCACAGCGCCGTCGAGGGCGACGAGCAGGCCACGCACGACCTTCTCGCGCACGTCCACCCCCTCGCGATCCGCTACTGCCGCAGCCGTCTGACCCGACTGCCGGGTGACGCACGGCACTTCGTGGAGGATCTCGCGCAGGAAGTCTGTGTCGCGGTGCTCCTCGCGCTGCCGCGCTACAAGGACACCGGGCGCCCCTTCGAGGCGTTCGTCTTCGCCATCGCCGCGCACAAGGTCGCCGACCTGCAGCGCGCTGCCATGCGGCATCCCGGTTCCACCGCCGTGCCCTCCGACGAGATGCCGGAGCGGCCCGACGACTCGCTCGGACCGGAGGAGCGGGCCCTGCTCAGCAGCGATGCGGAGTGGGCGAAGAAGCTCCTCGCCAACCTTCCGGAGAACCAGCGCGAGCTGCTGCTGCTCCGGATCGCCGTCGGCCTCACCGCCGAGGAGACGGGACAGATGCTCGGCATGTCGCCGGGCGCCGTCCGAGTCGCCCAGCACCGCGCACTCAGCCGACTGCGGGCGCTCGCCGAGCAGTGAGCCGAACCGACGAGCTGAAACTGCGAGCTGGACCGGCGAGCCGAAACAGCGAGCCGAGCAGTGCTTCAAGCAGTGCCCCAAGCCGCGACCCGATGAGTGAGACGCGCCACGCGCGCGTGGGACTCCCCCTGTGCAGGGCGCGGGCCGCGCACGTGTGAACGTACAAATCTGCTTGGTGATCTTGATCGTGGAATGAGACACCTCCGGATCCCGTTAGCATGGACATCCGCACCGATCAAGGCCATTTGGGGAAGGTGTCATGACTGCAAACGTCGACGGAGTGCCCGAGAAATTCGCGACACTCGGGCTGACCTACGACGACGTGCTGCTGCTGCCGGGCGCGTCCGAGGTCCTCCCGAACGCGGTCGACACCTCGTCCCGCATCTCCCGCAACGTGCGCGTGAACATTCCGCTGCTGTCGGCGGCGATGGACAAGGTCACCGAGTCCCGCATGGCCATCGCCATGGCGCGACAGGGTGGCGTCGGCGTGCTGCACCGCAACCTGTCGATCGAGGACCAGGTCAACCAGGTCGACCTCGTGAAGCGTTCCGAGTCCGGCATGGTGACGGACCCGATCACCGTGCACCCGGACGCGACGCTGGCCGAGGCCGACGCGCTCTGTGCGAAGTTCCGCATCAGCGGCGTCCCGGTGACCGACCCGGCGGGCAAGCTGCTCGGCATCGTCACCAACCGCGACATGGCGTTCGAGTCCGACCGCAGCCGGCAGGTGCGCGAGGTCATGACGCCGATGCCGCTCGTGACCGGCAAGGTCGGCATCTCCGGCGTCGACGCCATGGAGCTGCTGCGCCGCCACAAGATCGAGAAGCTTCCGCTGGTCGACGACGCGGGTGTCCTCAAGGGCCTCATCACGGTCAAGGACTTCGTGAAGGCCGAGCAGTACCCGAACGCCGCGAAGGACGCCGAGGGCCGCCTCCTCGTCGGTGCCGCGGTGGGTGCGAGCCCCGAGGCCCTGGAGCGCGCTCAGGCGCTGGCCGAGGCGGGCGCGGACTTCCTCATCGTCGACACGTCGCACGGACACAACAGCAACGCGCTGAACTGGATGGCGAAGATCAAGTCCAGCGTCGGCGTCGACGTCATCGGCGGCAACGTCGCGACGCGTGACGGCGCGCAGGCCCTGATCGACGCCGGTGTCGACGGCGTGAAGGTGGGTGTGGGCCCCGGCTCCATCTGCACCACGCGCGTGGTCGCCGGTATCGGTGTCCCGCAGGTCACCGCGATCTACGAGGCGGCTCTCGCCGCGCGTGCCGCCGGTGTCCCGGTCATCGGTGACGGCGGTCTGCAGTACTCCGGCGACATCGGCAAGGCGCTCGCCGCCGGTGCCGACACGGTGATGCTGGGCAGCCTTCTCGCGGGCTGTGAGGAGTCCCCGGGTGAGCTGATGTTCATCAACGGCAAGCAGTTCAAGTCGTACCGCGGCATGGGTTCCCTCGGGGCGATGCAGTCCCGTGGGCAGGGCCGGTCGTACTCCAAGGACCGCTACTTCCAGGCCGAGGTCGCCTCCGACGACAAGCTCGTGCCCGAGGGCATCGAGGGTCAGGTGCCCTACCGCGGCCCGCTGGCCAACGTACTGCACCAGCTCGTCGGCGGCCTGCGCCAGACGATGGGCTATGTGGGTGCCGCCTCCATCGACGAGATGGAGACCAAGGGCCGGTTCGTGCGGATCACGTCCGCGGGCCTCAAGGAGAGCCACCCGCACGACATTCAGATGACGGTCGAAGCGCCGAACTACAGCCGCAGCAAGTAGTCGCCGACAGTCGAAGACAGGGTCAGGGGCGGTCCCGGGGTTCCCCGGGGCCGCCCCTGGCGCGTATGTCGGGGATACTGGAAGGCGCTGAAACGCAGAGGGAAAGGCCACACACGTGACTGAGATCGAGATCGGGCGCGGCAAGCGCGGCCGCCGGGCTTACGCCTTCGACGACATCGCCGTCGTACCGAGCCGCCGTACGCGCGACCCGAAGGAGGTCTCGATCGCCTGGCAGATCGACGCCTACCGCTTTGAGCTGCCGTTCCTGGCCGCTCCCATGGACTCGGTCGTGTCGCCGGCCACCGCCATCCGGATCGGGGAGCTCGGTGGCCTCGGCGTGCTGAACCTCGAAGGCCTGTGGACCCGCTACGAGGACCCGCAGCCGCTCCTCGACGAGATCGGCGAGCTGGACACGGAGAGCGCCACACGCCGCCTCCAGGAGATCTACGAGGCTCCCATCAAGGAGGAGCTGATCGGGCAGCGCATCAAGGAGGTGCGCGACTCCGGTGTCGTCACCGCCGCCGCGCTGTCGCCGCAGCGCACCGCCCAGTTCTCCAAGGCGGTCGTGGACGCGGGCGTCGACATCTTCGTGATCCGGGGGACCACCGTGTCCGCCGAGCACGTCTCCGGTGCCGCCGAGCCGCTGAACCTGAAGCAGTTCATCTACGAGCTCGACGTGCCGGTCATCGTGGGCGGCTGCGCCACGTACACGGCCGCGCTGCACCTGATGCGCACCGGCGCGGCCGGTGTGCTGGTCGGCTTCGGTGGCGGCGCCGCGCACACCACGCGCAACGTGCTGGGCATCCAGGTGCCGATGGCGACCGCCGTGGCCGATGTGGCCGCTGCCCGCCGCGACTACATGGACGAGTCCGGCGGCCGGTACGTGCACGTGATCGCCGACGGTGGCGTGGGCTGGTCCGGCGACCTGCCGAAGGCCATCGCCTGCGGCGCCGACGCCGTGATGATGGGCTCCCCGCTGGCGCGCGCCACGGACGCGCCCGGCAAGGGCCACCACTGGGGCATGGAGGCCGTCCACGAGGACGTGCCGCGCGGCAAGAAGGTCGACCTCGGGACCGTCGGTACGACGGAGGAGGTCCTCACCGGGCCTTCGCACACCCCGGACGGTTCGATGAACTTCTTCGGCGCCCTCAAGCGCGCCATGGCGACGACCGGCTACAGCGAGCTCAAGGAGTTCCAGCGCGTCGAGGTCACGGTGGCGGACTCGCAGCACCGCCGCTGACGCAGTTCTACGCAGATGGGGCCCGCACCGGTTCGGTGCGGGCCCCATCTGCGTAGAGGGCCACTACAGGTCTCCGTGGAGGGCCGTTACACCTCTTAGTAGAGGGCTTCTACAGGCGGTGGGCCGCGCCCGTCGGGGTGGCGCCCCTGGTGTCCAGGAGGAGCTGGGCCTTCACGGACAGGCCCTGGAGGTCGTACGTGCGGTGCTGCTGAAGCAGGATCGTCAGGTCGGCGTCGGCTGCTGCCTCGTAGAGGGAGTCCGCGCGGGGGACGGGGTGGCCGAGGACGTTCCACGACGGGATGTGCGGGTCGTGGTAGCTGACCGCCGCGCCCAACTGCATCAGCCGGGTGGCGATCTCGTGGGCGGGGGTGCCCTCCAGGTCGGCGACGTCGGGCTTGTACGTGACGCCGAGGAGCAGGACGCGGGCGCCGCGGGCCGACTTGCCGTGTTCGTTGAGGAGGGTGGCGGCGCGCTGGATCACGTACTGCGGCATGTGCTGGTTGACCTGCTGGGCCAGTTCCACCATGCGCAGGGGGCGGACCGGGAGGGGCGGGCGTGAGAGGTCCTGGGGGACTCCGTGGCCGCCGACGCCGGGGCCGGGGCGGAATGCCTGGAAGCCGAAGGGCTTGGTCTCGGCGCAGCGGATGACGTCCCACAGGTCGACGCCCAGGTCGTGGCAGAGGACGGCCATCTCGTTGACCAGGGCGATGTTGACGTGGCGGTAGTTGGTCTCCAGGAGCTGGACGGTCTCGGCCTCGCGCGGGCCACGCGCGCGTACGACCTTGTCGGACAGGCGGCCGTAGAAGGCGGCGGCGGACTCGGTGCAGGCGGGGGTGAGGCCGCCGATGACCTTGGGGGTCGTGGCGTACGCGTGCGTGCGGCTGCCGGGGTCGAGGCGGCCGGGGGAGTAGGCGAGGTGGAAGTCGCGGCCGGCGCGCAGCCCCGAGCCGTCCTCCAGGAGGGGGCGCAGGACGCCTTCGGTGGTGCCGGGGGCGACCGGGGTCTCGATGATCACCGTGGTGTGGGGGCGCAGGCGGGTGGCGAGGGCGCGCGTGGCGTCCGTGAGCTGCGCGAGGTCGAGGGAGCGGTCCGCGCCGAGTGGCGCGGGGGCGCAGATGACGGCGGTGCGGACGCGGCCGAGTTCGACGGGGTCGCCGGTCGGCCGGAAGCCCCCCGAGAGCATCCGGCGGATGTCGGCGGCGGTCAGGGTTCCCTCGGCGCCGTCGCCGGGGAGGCGGCCGGCCGCGAGGTCGGTGGCGCGTGCGGGGTCGTAGCCGATGGTCGCGATGCCGGTGGCGACGGCGGCCTGGGCGAGGGGCAGGCCGAGGTGACCGAGTCCGATGACGGCGAGATCTGCGGGCATGGAAGTGGGCCGTCCTTCCCAATAGCCGGAGCGGGAGGGGAGCGCAAGTCCTGTGGACAAGATGGACGAGCGCAATGTCAGACTAGGAGTAAATATGACCGTTATGCGGTATTGCGGGGCCGGGAATCCGGGAGTGTTGTCCACAGGCTGCGGGTGAGTGGTGGCTGAAGTCGGGCACGGCGGTCAGAATCGGTGAATGGGGGATGAGAGCCGGGGCACACCGGACAGGTGACACCGGTGGGACCGACTGGACCGACGCCGACTGACCGACAGCGGGAGGTAGCAGTGAGGACAGCGACACTGGGACCGGCGGAGCGTGCCGAGGCGCTCGCGGGAATGGCCGAGCGGGAGCTGGACATCCTGGTCGTGGGCGCGGGGGTGGTCGGCGCGGGAACCGCGCTCGACGCCGCGACCCGTGGACTGTCCACCGGCCTGGTCGAGGCGCGGGACTGGGCCTCCGGCACATCGAGCCGGTCGAGCAAGCTGATCCACGGCGGGCTCCGGTATCTCGAGATGCTCGACTTCGCGCTCGTGCGCGAGGCGCTGAAGGAGCGCGGGCTGCTCCTTGAGCGCCTCGCCCCGCACCTCGTGAAGCCGGTCCCGTTCCTGTATCCCCTGCAGCACAAGGGCTGGGAGCGGCTGTACGCGGGCTCGGGCGTCGCCATGTACGACGCGATGTCGATGGCGCGCGGGCACGGGCGCGGCCTGCCCATGCACCGCCATCTGAGCCGGCGTCAAGCACTGCGGGTCGCGCCCGCGCTCAAGAAGGACGCGCTCGTGGGTGCGTTGCAGTACTACGACGCGCAGATGGACGACGCGCGGTACGTGGCGACGCTGGTGCGGACAGCCGCGATGTACGGGGCGAAGGTCGCCAACAGGGCGCGTGTGACGGGGTTTCTGCGCGAGGGCGAGCGCGTCGTCGGCGCCCGCGTCGAGGACGTGGAGGGCGGTGGGGAGTACGAGATCCGCGCCCGCCAGATCGTGAACGCGACGGGCGTGTGGACGGACGACACGCAGGCGATGGTGGGCGAGCGGGGCCAGTTCCACGTACGCGCGTCCAAGGGCATTCACCTCGTCGTGCCCAAGGACCGGATCAACTCGACGACCGGGCTCATCCTGCGTACTGAGAAGAGCGTCCTGTTCGTGATCCCGTGGGGGCGCCACTGGATCGTGGGCACCACGGACACGGAATGGGACCTCGACAAGGCGCACCCCGCGGCCTCCAGCGCCGACATCGACTATCTGCTCGAGCATGTGAACTCGGTGCTCGCGGTGCCCCTCACGCGCGACGACGTCCAGGGGGTCTACGCGGGCCTGCGGCCCCTGCTCGCCGGTGAGTCCGACGCCACGAGCAAGCTCTCGCGCGAGCACACGGTGGCGCACCCCGTGCCGGGGCTCGTCGTCGTGGCGGGCGGCAAGTACACGACGTACCGGGTCATGGCCAAGGACGCCGTCGACGAGGCGGTGCACGGGCTCGACCAGCGCGTTGCCGACTGCGTCACCGAGGACATTCCGCTGGTCGGCGCCGAGGGCTACCACGCGCTGTGGAACGCGCGGGCGAGGATCGCCGCGCGGACCGGGCTCCATGTGGTGCGGGTGGAGCATCTGCTCAACCGGTACGGGTCGTTGGCGGAGGAGTTGCTCGACCTGGTGGCTGCCGACCCCGGGCTCGGCGCGCCCCTCACCGGCGCCGACGACTATCTGCGGGCCGAGGTCGTGTACGCCGCCTCGCACGAGGGGGCGCGGCATCTCGACGATGTGCTGACGCGGCGCACGCGGATCTCGATCGAGACGTTCGACCGGGGGACGCGGTGTGCGCGTGAAGTGGCGGAGCTGATGGCTCCGGTGCTCGGCTGGGACAAGGACCAGATCGAGCGCGAGGTGCAGCATTACGAGAAGCGGGTGCAGGCTGAGCGGGAGTCTCAGCGTCAACCTGATGACCTCTCGGCCGATGCGGCGCGATTGGGGGCGCCGGATATTGTGCCGCTGTGATGGGGTGGGCCGGGGTTGCGCTGAGGGCTGTGCCCCCAGGCCCCCCCCTCGCGCTTCGGGCTCGTCCTCAAGCGCCGGACGGGCTGGGTAGGGGGTTGGGCTCGTCCTCAAGCGCCGGACGGGCTGGAACGGCGGGATCGTCTTTAGGTGTTGGGTTCGCAGAACTCTGCCGTCAATAGGCGGCGTTCCAGTTGGGGGGTGTTCGTCACCGTGGCTGTGTTGGTGCGGAACGTGATTACTCTCGACGCCGTTCTCGTTGCCGCTGTGCGGACGTAGCTGCCTTCGATTCGGCCGTTGTGGCCCCAGACCGTCGGTCCGCAGGGGAGTTTCGTCGGGTAGATGCCCATGCCGTAGCGGCCTTGCGTGGTGCGGGTGTTGAGCATCGTGCTGAGTTGGCGTGGCGGGAGGAGGCGGCCCTTCAGGAGGGCCGTGTAGAAGCGGTTCAGGTCCGTGAGGGTGGAGATCAGTTCGCCTGCGGCGCCGGCCACGCGTGGGTTCAGGGTGGTCACGTCGCGGCCCGTCGCGTCGTACGCGCGGCCGTGCGGGGTGGGCAGGTCGGTGTGGGTGCCGGGGAACGACGTGCCGGTGAGGTGGAGCGGTTCGATGATGCGGCGGCGGGCCTCGGTCGCGTACGAGTGGCCCGTGACCTGGCCGATGACCATGCCGAGCAGGACGTAGTTCGTGTTCGAGTACGACCAGTGGCCGCGGGGCTTCGGCGGGTCGGCCTCGGCCAGGCGTACGGCGGTGCCGGGGGATATCGGGATCTTGCCGTGCGTGCGCGCCGTGAAGTCGGGCAGGCCACTGGTGTGGGTGAGAAGCGAGTGGAGGGAGACGGCGTGGTCACGTAGGAGACCCGGGAGGTGATCGTCAACCGTGTCCGAGAGGCGCAGGCGGTGTTCGGCGGCGAGTTGCAGCACGACCGTTGCGATGAACGACTTCGTGATGCTCCCGGCCCGGAAGTGGTCGGTGCGGCGGATCGTGGGGCCGGTGCGTACGAAGCGCGTCGTGCTGCCCTCGCGGGCGAGCAGCGCCGCGGCGGGGGCCTTGCCCTCCGTGACCAGCAGCGGAAGAGTGGCGTCCGTGGCCGGGGCCGCGAGTGTCGTGGAACTGCCCGGAAACATACAGAACAGGGCTGCTGCCAGGGGTATCGCCAGCAGTGTCCGAAGTACGGGCATGACGGTCCTTCCCTGTGTGTGGTCCATCATGAGGGACGGCCGACCCTGGGCGTGGAGTGGTCTCCGGGTAAGGGACAATGAAGGCTCTGTCAGGGCGGGTTGCAGAGGGGACGCATGTCGGAGGCGGAGCAGGCGGGCACAGCTCGTCAGGACAAGAGTGCACGTCTCCTCGCCGGGCGCTACCGGCTGGGAGAAGTCCTCGGCCGCGGCGGCATGGGCACCGTGTGGCGGGCGAAGGACGAGACGCTCGGCCGGACGGTCGCCGTCAAGGAGCTGCGGTTCCCGTCGAGCATCGACGACGAGGAGAAGCGGCGTCTGATCACGCGTACGTTGCGTGAGGCGAAGGCGATCGCGCGGATCCGGAACAACAGCGCGGTGACGGTCTACGACGTGGTCGACGAGGACGACCGGCCGTGGATCGTGATGGAACTCGTCGAGGGCAAGTCCCTCGCGGAGCAGATCCGCGAGGACGGTCTGCTGGAACCGCGGCGTGCCGCCGAGGTCGGGCTCGCGATCCTCGACGTGCTGCGCGCCGCGCACCGCGAGGGCATCCTGCACCGCGACGTGAAGCCGTCGAACGTGCTGATCGCCGAGGACGGGCGCGTCGTCCTCACGGACTTCGGCATCGCCCAGGTCGAGGGAGACCCCTCGATCACGTCCACCGGCATGCTCGTCGGCGCGCCCTCGTACATCTCGCCGGAGCGGGCACGCGGGCACAAGCCCGGTCCCGCAGCCGACCTTTGGTCGCTCGGCGGACTGCTGTACGCGTCGGTGGAGGGCGTTCCTCCGTACGACAAGGGGTCCGCCATCGCGACCCTGACTGCCGTCATGACCGAGCCGGTCGACCCGCCCAAGAACGCCGGGCCGCTGGAGAAGGTCATCTACGGGCTGCTCGCCAAGGACCCGGAGCAGCGGCTCGACGACGCCGGGGCGCGGGCGCTCCTCAACGACGTCCTGCACGCTCCCGAGCCCAAGGACGAGGAGCCCGAGCCGGTCGACGCGACCAAGGTCGTGCCGCTGCCGCCCATTCCCGAGCAGACGCCCAGGGCGCCGAAGGCGTCGAAGGCGCCCAAGGTGCGCTTCGGCAAGGGGAGTTCGGGGGCGGGGGCTGCTGCGGGCGCCAGCGCTGCCGCCGCTTCTGGTTCTGCGGAGGCCGGATCCGGATCCGGTTCCGGTGTCGCCGTGGGCGATGGCGCGGGCAAGAGGGGCGAAGAGGCCGCCGAGAAGCTGCGCGGTGCGCTGCGGACGGTGCGGAAGGCCGCTGCTGCGGCCACCGCCGCGACGGCGGCCGGCGCGGCAGGTAAGGGCGGCGGAGATGCGTCCGGCGCTACGGCGGAAGCCTCCGCGCATCCCGCGGTCGGGCAGGGCGGTTCGGGTATCCCGGCGCAGCCCGCCGGGCCGCCGCGTACGCCCGCGACCAGGGCCTCGCTCACGGACGTGGTCCCGCGGCGCACCCTCGTGATCGTGGCGGTGCTCGTCGCGCTCGCCGTGATCGGCACCGTCATCGGCATCGCGTTCAGCGGTGGCGACGACGGCAGTTCCGCCAAGGGCGGCGACAAGGCCGCCTCCGCGGGAGCGACCGGAGGCAGCGGCGGTAGCGGTAGCAAGGACAAGGGCAGCGGCTCCGGCAGCGGCAACGACGCGGCGCAGGACGGCGGCAAGGGCTCCGACAAGGGCAAGGGCTCCGGCTCGGACACCGACAAAGGCGGCGACAAGGACGGCGACGCCGGCCAGGGAGCGTCGCCCGACAGCACCAGCGGCGGCAGCGGGGTTCCCGGCGGCAGCGGCGCCGCCTCGACGTACAAGCACGACCAGGGCTTCTCCATCGGGCTCCCGAAGGGCTGGAAGTACGTCTCGACGAGCGCGGCGGGGGCCCGCTTCACGGGTCCCGACGGGCAGAAGCTGCTCGTCGGCTGGACGACGACGCCCAAGTCGAACCCGGTCCAGGACTGGCGCAACCAGGAGCAGTACATGCGCCGCGCCCAGTACGACCGGATACGCATAGCGGCCGTCGACTTCCGCGACTGGAACACGGCGGACTGGGAGTTCACTTACGTCGACGGGGGAACCAAGTACCGCTCCGTGGACCGCGGTTTCGTGGTCAACAGCGGTCTCGGCTACGGCCTGATGTACACGGCCAAGGCCGCTGACTGGGACGGTGCGCAGCGCAAGGCTGCCTGGGAGACGTTCACCAAGACGTTCAAGCCGAAGTCCTGAGCCTGACAGCGGTCCGGCACGTATCGTGAGTGCTTGCGGACCGTGCGCAGCCGCATCGGTACGTATCACTGCGCACAACAGGGCGCAGAACGAACGTAATTGACCACCGGGCGGACAGGGGGACGCGTCGTGGAGGACTACGCGGGGCGAGTGCTCGCCGACCGCTACCGCCTGCCGCTGTCGCCCGCCGACGCGTACGAGTTCGCATCGACGCGGGCGTTCGACACCTACAGCGGCCAGGAGGTCCTGGTCAGACAGGTGCCGTTACCCGAGGTCGTCGAGGCCGAGGTGCTCGACGCCGAGGGGCTCCCGGACGGGTTCGTGCCGCGTGAATCGCGTGGCCGGCGCGAGCGGGGGGACGCGGCGCGGACCACGCGCAGGCCGACGGATCCCGCGGTGCGCCGCGCCATCGAGGCCGCGCAGGCCGCCGCCCAGATACCCGACCACCCACGGCTCGACCAGGTCTTCGACGTGTTCGCCGAGGGCGGCTCGCTGTGGATCGTCAGTGAGGTCGTCTCCGCGCGGCCGCTCGCCGCGCTGCTCGCCGAGGAGCCGCTGTCCCCGTACCGGGCGGCCGAGGTCGCGTCCGACGTCCTCACCGCCCTGCGCGCGCTGCACGCCCACGGCTGGGTCCACCGGAACATCACCGCCCGCACGGTTCTCGTGTGCGACGACGGCCGGATCGTGCTGACCGGACTCGCGGCCGGCGCGGCGGAGGAGGCGTTGTGCGGCTATGACCCGACGCCGGCGCCGCCCGCGGCACCCTCGGAACCGCAGGACCCGCAGTCTTCGGCTCCCGCGTCCCCCTACACCCCTCCTGTTCCCTTTGCCCCCGCGCCGTCCCGGCCCGCCGCCCTTGAGGCCGGGAGTGACCCGCGGGCCGCGCGCGCGGGGGCGATAGCCGCGTACCGGGCCGGTGCACGGGCCGCCGCGCGCGGGGGTGCGGACTCGGACGGGACGCCGGGGCCGCCGCAGCGCGGGCCGGGCGGGGAGTCCGGGGAGTCCGGGGGTGAGTCCGGCGCCGGGACGCACAGTGGCGACGCGCAGTCCGGCCGGATCGACGACCCCTACGGCGTACGCGGTTCCGCCGAGCGCCCCTGGCACGGGGCGATCCCGCGGCCCGGCATGGAGCAGGCCGAGCCCACCGCTCTTGTGGCGCCCGGCTCCGCCCCGGAGAGCACGCGTTGGGACCAGCTCATTCCCGCGCAGCAGACGGCGGCGACGGCCCGTCGCGGGCCGGCCACCGCCCTCGCCGCCGACCGTGCGCGGCAGGCGCGGATGACCGTCGTCGGGCCCGTCACCGAGCGCTGGGCGCCCGAGCAGGCGGGGCCCGTCCACGAGAACTGGCAGCTGGCCGCCCCGATCGGCCCGGCCACCGACCTGTGGGCCCTCGGCGCCCTCCTCTTCCGGGCGGTCCAGGGGCATGCCCCGTACCCGGAGGAGAACACCGGCGAGCTGGTGCAGATGGTGTGCGCCGAGCCGCCCGCGTTCGCCGAGGAGTGCGGGCCGCTGCGGCCCGTCGTCGAGTCGCTGCTGCGTCAGGACCCCACGGAGCGGCTCGACTTCGAGGAGCTGCGGGGGTGGCTCAGGTCGCTGGTGCGGTCCGCGCCGGAGCCTGAGGCGGGCGCGAACGTCGTGGCCGCACCCCCGTTCGACGCCACGCGGCTGCCGATCGTACGGCGCCGGGGCGAGCTCGTGCGCAGGCGCCGCTGGCGCTCCTCCGCCCAGGCTGGGGCCGGGGCCGGGCCCGGGCATGCGAGGCACAAGCGGGCCAAGGCGCAGCCGCAGCAGGCGGAGCGGCGCACGAGGCCGGAGCGTCGCCCCCAGTCGGAGCGAGAGCGTCGCCCCCAGTCAGAGCGCGGCCCCAGGAAGCCCCGTTCGCTCGGCCGCACCCTGCTCGTTCTCGTACTGCTCGGCCTGGCCGCCGCGGTCGCGTATGCCGTGGTCTTCATGCCGAAGGCCGAGCCGAGCGGCGGCACGCCGGGTGACGGTGCCAAGGATCATGCGGGCGCCACCGGCGGGGGCCGGCCCGCGCCCGAGGGCGGCAGGTCCACGCCGGCGCCGTCGGCGGGCGAATCCGCGGGCAAGAACGGCGGCAACGGCTCGTCGCCCCCCTCCGCCACCGATCCGCAGACCGACTCGTCCGAGCCCGAGGTCGCGCAGGGCTTCACCCTGCGCAAGGACCCCGAAGGGTTCCGCGTCGCCGTCGCCAAGGGCTGGAACCGGCAGGGCAGGAACGGACAGGGCCAGGTCCTCTACACGCACGGCGACTTCGAGCTCGTCGTCGTACCGGGCCGCGACAGCACGTCCGCGTACGGCAGCGACCCGATGACGTACCAGCGGGAGAAGGAACGCGAGTTGCAGCCGTTCCGCGACTCGACGTGGGCGACGTCCTCCGGGATGCGCCGGATCGACGTGGGCGGTCGGGCCATGGCCGAGGGGCAGTTCACGTGGCAGAACTCGGCGGGCCGTGAGACGTACGTACGCAACCTCGCGATGATCGTGGGCGGCCGGTACCACGTGGTGCAACTGCGGGGCCCCGAAGCCGAACGCGACGAGGTGACGCGCCTGTACCAGCAGGCGTCGGCGACGTATCAGAGCACGGGCTGATGTATCGGAGTACGGGCTGGTGCAACGCCAGACGTCGTACCGGCGTACTGAATGCACCTAGTTGATGACCTGTCGGCCCCCGTCCCGGCAGGCGACAAGCGTCACAGTGCGGTCTCCGTGCACCCCCGGCGGTTCCCTGTGCCTGGGCCGCTCCCTAATGTGGCTCTGTCAAGGCCATGAGCGGCCCTGGCACGACCAATGCGCCTGCGGGGGAACGTGAATCAGATGCAAGGCCTGCTCCTCGCGGGCCGCTATCGACTCGGTGACTCGATCGGGCGAGGCGGCATGGGCCGGGTGTGGCGGGCGCACGACGAGGTGCTGCACCGGGCCGTGGCCGTCAAGGAACTGACGGCGGCCCAGTACGTGCAGGAGGCCGACCGCGCCGTGCTGCTCGCGCGGACGCAGACGGAGGCGCGGGCCGCCGCGCGCATCAACCACCCGGCGGTCGTCACCGTCCATGACGTGCTGGAGCACGACGACCGGCCGTGGATCGTGATGGAGCTCGTCGAGGGCCCCTCGCTCGCGGACGCCGTGAAGGAGGCGGGCCGCATCCAGCCGCGCGAGGCCGCCCGCATCGGCCTGTGGACACTGCGGGCGCTGCGCGCCGCGCACGCGGCCGGGGTGCTGCACCGCGACGTCAAGCCGGGCAACGTCCTGCTCGCCCGCGACGGACGGGTACTGCTCACGGACTTCGGGATCGCGCAGGTCGAGGGCGATTCGACGATCACGCGGACCGGCGAGATCGTCGGCTCGGTCGACTATCTGGCGCCCGAGCGGGTCAGCGGCTCGGCGCCCGGGCCCGCGTCCGACCTGTGGGCGCTGGGCGCCACGCTGTTCACGGCCGTCGAGGGGAAGTCCCCGTTCCGGCGTACGTCGCCGATCAGCACGATGCAGGCCGTCGTCGAGGACGAGCCGGGCGAACTCACGTACGCGGACGCCCTCGCGCCCGTCATCCAGGCGCTGCTGCGCAAGGATCCGGCCGCGCGCCCGTCCGCCGACGAGGCCGAGACGATGCTCGCCGAGGCCGCCGAGGGACGCCGTTCCAACGCGGCGCAGGCCTACGTACCCACGCAGGTGCACGCCGCGGCGCCGCCGACGCCCACGGACCGGTCGACGGCGATAGGTGTGCACCACCCAGTCATACCGACGGCCCCTACGGCCGGGCGCCGCAAGTGGCCGCGGGTCGTCGCCGTGGCCCTGGCGGCGGCTCTCGTCGGCGGCGGTGGCGTGTTCGCCGCGAACCACTATCTGAACGACCGGACCTCGTCGGACGCGAACTCCGGCAAGGACGGGGCCCCGAGCACATCGGCGGGTTCAGGCAGCGGCAAGCACAAGTCCGGGAGCATTCCGGACGACTGGGTCCGCGTCGACGACGTCGAGGGCTACAGCCTCATGCTGCCGAAGGACTGGAAGCGGCAGGCGGACGGCACCCAGGTCGACTACACACCGGACGGCGGCGCGCACTTCGTACGGATAGCGGTCGACGAGTCCCCCGACTGGCCCGACTCGTACCACCACCAGCTGGACCTGGAGCGGCAGGTCACGAAGCCGCCCGGGCTGCCCGACTACCAGCAGGTCAATCTGCAGCCCAACACCTACCGCGACCGGCCGGGATCCCTGTGGGAGTTCACCTGGACCGCGGGTAACAAGGACACGACGTCGGGCCCGCGGCACGCGATCGAGCAGACGTACGTCGAGAACGACGGCACCGAGTACGCCATCTATCTGTCCGTGCCGGAGGCCGACTGGGACGAGGGGCGGCAGCAGTTCGACGCGATCCTGCGGGGCTGGGAGCCGTAGGCGCCCGTGGCCCGCGGGCGCCGGCCCTGCGGTTTCGTTGATCCCTTGACGGCCCGGAGCACGCCCCTCCGGCGCCCGTTCCGTGCGGCATGATGGAACGCATGGGGACCGAGGGGGAGGACAACGTCCGTGTGATCGCCGGGCGTTACCGGCTGGAGGCGCGCATCGGCCGCGGCGGAATGGGCGTCGTGTGGCGCGCCTCCGACCAGCTGCTCGGGCGGCGCGTCGCAGTCAAGGAACTCGTACTCGACGAGACGCTCTCCGCCGACGAGGCCCGCCGGCAGAAGGACCGCACCCTGCGCGAGGCCCGCGCGGTCGCCCAGCTGAGCCACCCGAACGTCATCGTCGTCCACGACGTCGTGGAACACGGCGAACGCCCGTACATCGTCATGGAGTTGATCGAGGGCGGCTCGCTCGCCGACCGCCTCTCGCGGACCGGGCCCGTCGACGCGCGGGAGGCGGCCCGGATCGGGATCGCGCTCCTCGGCGCGCTGCGGGTCGCGCACGCGGCGGGGGTGCTGCACCGCGATCTGAAGCCGGCGAACGTGCTCGTCGAGGCGGGCAGCGAGCGCGTCGTGCTCACGGACTTCGGGATCGCGCAGGTCAGCGGCGCGACGACGCTGACCGAGACGGGTTCCTTCGTCGGCTCGCCCGAGTACACGGCGCCCGAGCGCATGGCGGGGGAGCGGACCGGTCCCGAGTCGGATTTGTGGTCGCTGGGCGCGATGCTGTGCGCGGCCGTGACGGGCGAGTCGCCGTTCCGGCGCGACTCGCTGGGCGGGATCATGCACGCCGTGGTCGTCGGCGAGATCCACCCGCCCGCCGAGGCCGAGCCGCTGCTGCCCGTCGTACGGGGCCTCCTCGAGCGCGATCCGGAGCGCAGGCTCGGCCTGGACGAGGCCGACCGGCTCCTTCGCGCGTACGTCGCCACGGGTACGACGCCGCGGTCCATGGGCGGCTACACGCCCACCGCCAGGAACAGCCTCACGGCGCCCGCTGCCGCGCCCCCGCAGAAGCGTTCCGCTCGCGTAGTCCTCGCGGCCGCCGCGCTCGTCGCCGCGATGGCCGGGGCGGGCGTCTCCGCGGCCGCGCTGCTCGTGAACGGGGGCGACGGCGGCGGCACCCACCGCCCCACGGCGTCCGCGCCGGGCCCCACGGGCGACACGGCGTCCCCCTCGGACTCGGCGCCGGAGCCCCGTCCGACGGTCACCGTCACGGAGCAGCAGACCGGCACGAGGCCCGCGTCCCCCGCCGGTTACCGCACGGCCGTCGACCCGGAGGGCTTCTCCCTGGCCGTGCCGGACGACTTCAGCAGGAAGCCCGACGGACCCCGGATCTTCTACATGTCGCCGGGCGACACGTTCAGGATCGGCATCAAGGAGGCGGCCCCCGACCCGGGCGGGCCCGGCGCCGTGCAGCGCCGCTCCGACGCGAAGGGGCCCGCCAACAATCCGGGCTACCGCGACGGTTCGGTCACCGACACGACTCACGCCGGCCGGCCCGCCGCGCTCTGGCGGTTCACGTGGAACGGCTTCAGCACGGCGGAGGGCGCGAGGCACACGTACGACCTGTGCTGGGAGCAGGGCGGCCGGATGTACGACGTGTGGGTGTCGGCGCCGGTCGGCCGGATCGCGGAGGCCAAGCGGTACTTCGACACGGCGGTTGCCACCTTCGTGCCCTCCGGGGGCGGCTGAGGCATCGGGGCGGTCACAACTGCGTGACCGGAGTGGATCCGGAGGCGTCCCGCACGGTAGGCATGGGGGCATGAGTAACAACGGGGGACCCGCCTACGGCCCGAACGATCCGACGAGCTTCGGACTCCAGCCGCCGCAGCAGCCGCACACGCCCCAGCAGGGGAACCCGTACGCCCAGCCCCCCACCGCGTATCCGCAGCCGCACCCGCAGCCCCCGCACCAGCCGCCGCCCACGCGGGTCGTGCCGCCGCGGCAGGCCTCGGAGCCCGAGCCGGGTGCCGGGCGTCTGATCGGCGGGCGCTATCGGCTCCTGAGCAAGCTCGGGCACGGCGGCATGGGCACCGTGTGGCGGGCCAAGGACGAGACGGTGGACCGCGAGGTGGCGGTCAAGGAGCCGCGCGTCCCCGACCATCTGCCGGAGCGCGAGCGGACCACCGTCTTCGAGCGGATGCGGCGCGAGGCGCGCGCGGCGGCCCGGCTCGACCACCCGGCCGTGGTCAACGTCCACGATGTCGCCGTCGAGGACGGACAGCCGTGGATCGTCATGGAGTTCGTGCAGGGGCGCACGCTCGGTGACGCGCTCCAGGAGGGCACGCTCAGCGCCCGCGAGGCGGCGCGGATCGGCCTCGAAGTGCTCGGCGCCCTTGAGGCCGCGCACGCCGCGGGCGTCCTGCACCGCGACGTGAAGCCCGACAACGTGATGCTCGGCCGCCACGACCGCGTGGTCCTCACCGACTTCGGCATCGCCCAGATCGAGGGTGAGACCAATCTGACGGACACCGGCGGCTTCGTCGGCTCGCCCGAGTTCATCGCCCCGGAGCGGGTCCTCGGCCAGCGCCCGGGCCCCGCGTCCGACCTGTGGTCCCTCGGCGTCGTCCTGTACGCGGCGACGGAGGGCGTCTCGCCGTTCCGCCGCAGCAACACGCCGGCGACGCTCCAGTCCGTGATCAACGCGACCCCGGCGGCGCCCGCCGCGGCCCAGGGCCCGCTCGCCGAGGCCATCAACGGCCTGCTCGCCAAGGACCCGGCCCGGCGCCCGAACGCGGCGCGCGTGCGTGACCTCCTGGAGCGCGCGGCCAACCCGCCGCATCAGCCTCCCACTCAGGTCGTCCAGCTCGCGGGCCCCGGCGGCAAGGGCGTCAGCCTCAGCCGCAAGACGCTGCTCGGCGTCGGCGCTGCGGTCGTCGCGGCGGCGGTGGTGGCGTACCTGGTGATCGCGAACCCGTTCGCGGGCCCGCTGCCGGAGGGGTGGCAGGACCATCAGGAGAAGACGCTCGCGGCGACGTTCGCGGCGCCGCCGCAGTACGTCCGGTCCCAGGTGGACAACAGCATCCTGAAGACCGATCACTGGGTCTCCTACCGGGATCCGAGTTACGCGGTCTCGATCACCCTCTATCTCAAGAAGAAGTCCGAGGACAGCCTGAACGGGATCGCGAGCTCCGCGTCCGCGCAGGCGTACAAGGACTCCGACGAGATCAACAAGGGCGACAACACGAAGATGGCGGACAAGCCCCTTCCGCACAGCCGGACCGCCAAGACCACGTACAACGACCGTGAGTCCGCCGAGAACACGATCACCTACACGGATGACAGCGATTCCGACGAGCTCAAGCCGCGAGAGGCGAAGGTCTTCTACTACAAGACCAGGTCGGGCGACATGTACCAGCTCTGGATCGACTACCCGGGCAAGGGCGACTTCACCGAGCGCGGGCGTGAGGTGGCGAAGCAGGCGATCGCCAACCTCGACATCGACAAACTCTGACCGAAGGCCCTGACAACGCCCTGATCAGGGGCTTTGTTGCCAGCGATCGCTGGCGGCGTGTGAGTGCTTGGTGAAACCTCGTTACCCGTGGGTACCCAAAACGTTGACGGGCGCTTACGCTCGCGCCATGACGGACTCGCAGGCCATCTCCAAGGACCGTACGGACAAGACCGGCACGAACCCGGTCGCTCCCGCCCCGCAGGGCGCGCGCACCGCGGCCGACGTGGTGACGCCCGAGCTGGTCGCCCAGCTCACCAAGGGTGTGGCCGGCTCGGGCCGCACCGCCAACCACACGCCGTTCACCGGCGAGAAGCTGGCGGACCTGCCCGAGTCCACGCCCGAGGACGTCACGGAGGCCTTCGAGCGGGCCCGTGCCGCGCAGGCCGTCTGGGCGAAGGTGCCCGCGCGGCAGCGCGCCGCCGTGCTGCTGCGCTTCCACGACCTGGTGCTCGCCCGCCAGGCCGAGGTCCTCGACCTGATCCAGCTGGAGACCGGCAAGGCGCGCCTGCACGCGCACGAAGAGGTCCAGGCCGTGGCCGTCGCGGCCCGCCACTACGGCCGCAAAGCCCCCGCCTACCTGAAGCCGAAGCGCCACACGGGCGCCGTCCCGACCCTCACCAAGGTCACCGAGCTGCGCCAGCCGCGCGGCGTCGTGGGCCAGATCGCCCCCTGGAACTACCCGTTCGAGCTGTCCGTCGGTGACGCGCTCCCGGCGTTCGTGTCCGGCAACGCGGTCGTCATGAAGCCCGACACGGAGACCTGCCTGACGGCGCTGTGGGCGCGCGACCTGCTCATCGAGGCGGGGCTGCCCGCCGAGGTCTTCCAGGTCGTCATCGGCGAAGGCCCGGTCGTGGGGCCCGAGTTGGTCAAGCACGCCGACTACGTCTCGTTCACCGGCTCCACCCGCACGGGCCGCGAGGTCGCCCAGGGCGCCGCCGCGCGCCTCGTCGGCGTCTCGCTCGAACTCGGCGGCAAGAACGCGATGCTGGTCCTGGCGGACGCCGACATCGACAAGGCGGCGGCCGGCGCGGTCCGCGCCTGCTTCTCCTCCGCGGGCCAGCTCTGCATCTCCATCGAGCGGCTCTACGTCCACGAGTCGATCGCCGACGCGTTCGTCGAGCGGTTCGCCACGCGCACCAAGGCGATGCGCCTGGGCAAGTCCCTCGCGTACGGCGCGGACATGGGATCCCTGGTCGGTGAGCGGCAGTTGGAGACGGTGACGCGGCACGTCGACGAGGCCGTGGCCAAGGGGGCGAAGCTCGTGGCCGGTGGCGTCGCGCGCCCCGACATCGGCCCCTACTTCTTCGAGCCGACCATCCTCGACGGCGTCGAGGCCCCGATGGCCGTGTGCAACGAGGAGACCTTCGGCCCGGTCGTCTCCGTCTACCGCTTCACGGACGAGGACGAGGCCATCGCGCTGGCCAACGGGACGCCGTACGGCCTGAATTCCTCGGTCTGGACGAAGGACGCCAGGCGCGGTCACGACGTCGCCTCCCGGCTGCGCACCGGCACCGTCAACATCAACGAGGGCTACGCGCCCGCGTACGGCAGTGTCCAGTCGCCGATGGGCGGCATGAAGGACTCGGGCCTCGGCCGCCGCCACGGCTCCGAGGGCATCCTCAAGTACACCGAGGCGCAGACCGTCGCGCACCAGCGGATCATGCCGATGGCGCCGTCGTTCGGGATGACCGACGAGAAGTACGCGGCGTTCATGAGCCGCAGCCTGAAGGCGATGAAGACCTTCCGTCTTCGTTAGAGCACCACCCGTTCTCAACGAGGAGAGCCAGTGTCACAGGAGAACTCTGTCCGGAGTGAAGCCGGGAGCGCCGACGACGCCGCGTACGACTACGACGTCCTCGTCGTGGGCTCAGGCTTCGGCGGCTCCGTGTCCGCCCTGCGCCTGACCGAGAAGGGCTATCGCGTCGGCGTGCTCGAAGCGGGCCGCCGCTTCGAGCCCGGCACGCTGCCCAAGAACTCCTGGGACCTCAAGAACTACCTGTGGGCGCCCAAGTTCGGCATGTACGGCATCCAGCGCATCCACCTCCTCGGCAATGTGATGGTCCTCGCCGGGGCGGGCGTCGGCGGCGGCTCGCTGAACTACGCCAACACGCTCTACGTGCCGCCGAAGCCGTTCTTCGAGGACCCGCAGTGGAAGGACATCACCGACTGGCAGGCGGAGCTGAGCCCGTACTACGACCAGGCGCAGCGCATGCTGGGCGTGCGGCTCAACCCGACCATGACGCCGGCCGACGTCCACCTGAAGGCGGCGGCCCAGGACATGGGCATCGGCGACACGTTCCACATGGCGCCGGTGGGTGTCTTCTTCGGTGACGGCAAGGACGCCTGCGGCGAGGACGGGGCCGGTTCGGTGAAGGCCGCGCCCGGCACGCAGGTCGACGACCCGTACTTCGGGGGCGCGGGCCCGGCCCGCAAGGCGTGCACCGAGTGCGGCGAGTGCATGACGGGCTGCCGCCACGGCGCGAAGAACACCCTCAACGAGAACTACCTGTACCTCGCCGAGAAGGCGGGCGCGGTCGTGCACCCGATGACGACGGTCGTCTCCGTCACCGACGACTCGCAGGGCGGCTACGCGGTCCAGACGCTCCCGACGGACGACAGGAAGAAGGGCGCGGGCCGTACGTTCAAGGCCCGGCGCGTCATCGTCGCGGCCGGCACGTACGGCACGCAGACCCTGCTGCACCGCATGAAGGCGGGCGGTCAACTCCCGTATCTGTCCGCCAGGTTGGGTGAGCTGACGCGGACGAACTCCGAGGCGCTCGTCGGCGCCCAGACCAACAACCGCCGCTACAAGAAGCGTCACGGCAAGCCCAAGGTCGACTTCACGCAGGGCGTCGCGATCACGTCCTCGATCCACCCGGACGAGAACACGCACATCGAGCCGGTCCGCTACGGCAAGGGCTCGAACGCGATGGGCGGCATGACGATCCTCCAGGTCCCGTACGCGCAGGGCTCGTCCCGCGTGGCCGGGTGGCTCGCCAACGTGGCCAAGCACCCGACCCTGCTGGCGCGTTCGCTCTCCAACCACCGCTGGTCCGAGCGGACCATCATCGGCCTGGTCATGCAGTCGCTCGACAACTCGCTGACGACCTATCTGAAGCCGGACGGCGTCGGCAAGGGCCTGCTCACGGCCGAGCAGGGCCATGGCGCGCCCAACCCCAAGCAGATCAAGGCCGCCGTGGACGCCGCGTCGACGATCGCCGCGGAGATCAACGGCTTCGCCGGCTCGAACGTGGGTGAGTTGATGGGCACCCCGCTGACCGCGCACTTCCTGGGCGGCTGCCCGATCGGCGACTCCCCGCAGACGGGCGTCATCGACCCGTACCACCGCCTCTACGGGCACCCGGGCATCTCGGTCGTCGACGGCGCCGCGGTCACGGCGAACCTGGGCGTGAACCCGTCACTGACCATCACGGCCCAGGCCGAGCGCGCGATGTCGTACTGGCCCAACAAGGGCGAGGAGGACCCGCGTCCGGCGCAGGGCGTGGCGTACGCGCGGCTGTCGGCGGTGGCGCCGAAGAACCCGGCGGTCCCACAGGACGCGTTCGGCGCGCTGAAGCTGCCGTTCCTGGGGATGCCGGCGGTCCCGCCCAAGAAGAAGTAGCCCGTTCCCGAAAGGAACGGACACACGGGAAGGACCTGCGCCCCCCTCCGAGCGCAGGTCCTTCCCGTGTGCGCAGCCCCTAAGGGGTGTTACGCGGTGGCGCCGGCCTTGCGGCGGCGCACGGTGAACACGGCGCCGGCACCGGCGACGACGGCGATACCGCCGATGAGGCCGATGGTCGGGACCATGGAGGAGGAACCGGTCTCAGCGAGGCTGCCGGTCACCTCCTGGGTGTTGTTGTCGTTCGGCTTCTCGGTCGGCATCGGAACCTTGCCGCCTTCCTGCGGCTTGGTCCCGTCGGTGTCCGTGCCGGGCTTCACGATCTGGATGATGTAGCTGGCGGAGGTGTCGCTGAGGCAGTCCAGCTCGTCGTCGTTGTAGAAGCCGCCGCCGATGGTCAGACCCTCACCGATGGGGGCGCCGGCCTTCACGTTCAGGCGGAGCTGGTAGTTGACGGACTTGCCGGCCTTGATGCCCGACAGGTCGAGGAAGCCGAACGAGTAGCCGTCGCCGTCGTCGATGTCGACCCAGGAGCCGTCGACCTTCGCCTGGAGTCGGACCTGGCTCGCCTTGTACGCGTTCTCGGCGTTCTCGTCGTTCGGGCCGACACCCGCGTAGAAGATGGCCTCGTCGAGGTCGCTCTTCGTCGGGTTCTTCACGTTGAGGGTGAAGCCGTGCCAGCCGCTGCCGGCCGCGATCTTGCCGGGCAGGCCGCTGAAGGAGACGGACAGCTTGGACTGGTAGCCCTCGTTGTCCTCCTCGCAGATGCCGGTCGGGAGGGTCGGCTCCTCGGTCGGCGTCGCGGACGGCGACGGCGACGTGGAGTCGGACGGCGTGCCCGACGGGGTGGAGACGGGGGTCGTCGCGGGCGTGGAGGCCGGCGTCGACGGCGACTCGGGGGTGGACGGAGTGGTTTCGGGCGACGACGGCGTGGCCGGGGTCGACGGAGGCGTTTCGGCCGGCGTCGACGGCGTCTCGGTCGTGACGGTCGTCGTGTCGGGAGTTTCGTCGGCGAACGCGGCCGGCGCCGAAAGGAGCGCGATCGGGGCTATCGCAGCCGTCGCGGCCGCGGCGGCCAGGGCACGGCGAAGCTTCATGAAGACCTCGGAAAGTCCGGCGTACTGCTGCTGCGCAGTACGAGCTGGGAGGCCTCCGCGTTGTGGGGTCGCGGGTGTGGCCGTTGGTTCCGCACAAGTGACCGGCAACCCCGGGAAATGGTTGCCCTCGACCTCACACGATTCTTATGTGAGCTGGGTCACCCGGCGCCCCGTACAACCTTTGCGGCGATCTCCGATCGTTACGCCAAGCGCTGGTAAAAGAGGCTGGCGGCGGGCTTGGATGGCGCCTCGGTACAGGCCTACGGGTGGCCCCGTGCCGCAGAAGACGAAGGTGGGAATGTGAAGTCAGGTGTGAGGCGTGCCGTGGCGGCCGCTGCCGTGGTCGCGGCCCTGGGTGTGACGACGGCGTGCGGGGGGTCCTCCGAGACCACCGACGACGCCAAGAAGCCGGCGAAGTCGGCCGCTTCGGAGAAGACCACGGCGCCCGCGAAGCCCGCCGAGGAGGGCGCGAAGGCGCTCACGGCGGCCGAGCTGGAGAAGGCCGTCGTCGCCACGGGCGACGTCAAGGGCTACAAGGTCGAGAAGGTGGGCAAGGACGACCTGCCGCCGACCGAGAGCGTCGCCGCGAAGCCGGCCTCGTGCCAGCCGCTCGCCGACATGTTCATGTTCTCGACGCGGCCGACGGCGAAGGACCGGGTCGTGCGCACGCTCATGGCGACGGACGAGCTCGACCCCAAGGTGACCTCGCTGGCGCTGCTCGCGCACGACGGTGCCGACGCCGCCAAGGTCATGAAGGACCTGCGCACGGCCTCGAAGAGCTGCACCGCGTACGAGCACGTCGACTACAAGTACAACGGCGTCAAGGAGCGGCCCGCGCCCGACGCGGGTGACGAGGCGGTCTCGTACGACGTGAAGGGTGTCATCGACGGCGACAAGGTCCCGATGACCTTCACCGTGGTGCGCAGCGGCTCGACGGTCGTGGCGTTCTACACCATGAACATGCTGGACTCGAGCAAGACCGACGTGCCGCAGGTGATCGTCGACGCGCAGCTCGCGAAGCTGGAGAAGACCGCCTGACCTCGGCTGTCCGGACCGGGCGAGTTCGGCTTGGCCCGGTGAGCACAGCGAAGGGCCCCGCGGACGAGTCCGCGGGGCCCTTGGCCTTCAGCACCGACGTCAGGGCGGCGTCGGTGCCGGGGGAGCGGCGCCGGGGGGTTGCGCCGCTGGTGCGGGTCTGCCAGGGGTCGCCACCCCGGCGCGCGGTGGCGTGCGGAGGGGGCGGGCCTGCGGCAATTCACTTGTGAAGCCCGGGACTTGGGTCTCTGTGGGATGTGGGGGTTTCTCCGCATCGTGCTCGCGGGTCTGTCGTGCGCGCAACCGTTTCGACCGACCGTTTCGACCACAGGGGCGAAGGGGTTCTGCTGGGAGGCCGACCGGCCCCGGGCGTCCCCGGGACCGGTCGTTCTCTTGGGTGACCGGGCTGCTGTCCCCTGCCGTCCGGTCACAAACGCTGGAGCGAGGTCCCACGACGTACGGCATGGATCCCTACGTCTCATCGCTCCAGCGGAGCCACGCGTGGATTGAGCGGGCCCGCCCCTGGCTGGCACGGACATCGGGACCAACGAAGGGTGCCGCGCACCGGTCACGCGCCGTACGGGTGAGAGCGGATCCGAACGTGGGTGCGTCGAGTAGGCCTCAGACCCGGCCCCGGCACAGCTCCAGGAGCGTCATCGCGAGGCCGGTGCCGGGCTTGCCGAGGGCGTCCCTGTAGTGGCCGAGGACCTCCAGCTCGCGCGCCAGGTTCACGCGGCGCCCGCCGGAGGTGATGCGCGCCTCCTGGATGACGGCCGAGACGGCCATCCGTTCCTGGATCAGGCCGATGATCCGGTCGTCGAGCGAGTCGATGCGCTCGCGGGCGCCGGTGATCACGTCGGTGGCCTCGGAGGTGCGGGCGCCGGTCTTTTCGCTGGGGGTCGCGGTGGTGGTCATCTTGGGGCTCCTCGTCGTATGGGTACGGGTGTCCCGGAGTGGCAAGGACCGGAGATGACAGAGCGCCCCGGGCCTTGTCGGCCCGGGGCGCCCGGTAAGTCGCTTGTCAGGTGATCAAGCAGCTCGACCTTGGCAGCCGGCGGGCCGGTTGCCATAGGTAAAGAGGAAGTCGATGCGGTGCTTGGTCACAGGACCAGTATGCCCCGGCTCGGTGGCCCCGGCCACCGCGTCCGTGGGATGAGACGAAGAGTGTCCGTCCGGGCCCGTTAGAATCGACAAAACAGACCCCTGCTCGTGTTCCACCGCCGGAAGGCCGCCGCCGTGCCATCAGCGTCCCCCGCTGCCGCCCCTGACACCGTTCTGGTCGTCGACTTTGGTGCGCAGTACGCCCAGCTCATCGCCCGCCGCGTCCGCGAGGCCCGCGTCTACAGCGAGATCGTGCCGAGCACCATGCCGGTCGAGGAGATGCTCGCCAAGAACCCGAAGGCGATCATCCTCTCCGGCGGCCCCTCGTCCGTGTACGCGGAGGGCGCCCCGCGCCTGGACCGCGCCATTTTCGAGGCCGGCGTCCCCGTCTTCGGCATGTGCTACGGCTTCCAGCTGATGGCCACGACCCTCGGCGGCACCGTCGACGACAACGGCGCCCGTGAGTACGGCCGCACGCCGCTGACCGTCTCCCGCCCCGGCTCCACCCTCTTCGAGGGCACCCCGACCGAGCAGTCCGTGTGGATGTCGCACGGCGACGCCTGCTCGGCCGCGCCCGAGGGCTTCACCGTCACCGCGTCCACGGACGTCGTGCCGGTCGCGGCCTTCGAGAACGACGCCAAGAAGCTGTACGGCGTGCAGTACCACCCCGAGGTCATGCACTCCACGTACGGCCAGCAGGTCCTCGAGCACTTCCTCTACCGGGGCGCCGGCATCGAGCCGACCTGGACCACGGGCAACGTGATCGACGAGCAGGTCGCCGCGATCCGCGAGCAGGTCGGCACCAAGCGCGCGATCTGCGGCCTGTCCGGCGGCGTCGACTCCGCGGTGGCCGCGGCCCTCGTCCAGAAGGCCATCGGCTCCCAGCTGACCTGCGTGTACGTCGACCACGGCCTGATGCGCAAGGGCGAGACCGAGCAGGTCGAGAAGGAGTTCGTCGCCTCGACCGGCGCGAACCTCAAGGTCGTCGACGCGAGCCAGCGCTTCCTGGACGCGCTGGCCGGGGTCTCCGACCCCGAGGCCAAGCGGAAGATCATCGGCCGCGAGTTCATCCGCGTCTTCGAGCAGGCGCAGGCGGAGATCGTCGCCGAGGGCGCGGCCGACGGCGAGGACGTCGCGTTCCTGGTCCAGGGCACGCTCTACCCGGACGTCGTCGAGTCCGGCGGCGGCACCGGCACGGCGAACATCAAGTCCCACCACAACGTGGGCGGCCTCCCCGAGGACCTGGAGTTCGCGCTCGTCGAGCCGCTGCGCCAGCTCTTCAAGGACGAGGTGCGCATGGTCGGCGCCGAGCTCGGCCTGCCGGACGAGATCGTCCAGCGCCAGCCGTTCCCGGGCCCCGGCCTCGGTATCCGCATCGTCGGCGAGGTCACCAAGGACCGGCTCGACCTGCTGCGCGAGGCCGACGCCATCGCCCGCGAGGAGCTGACGGCGGCCGGTCTCGACCGTGACATCTGGCAGTGCCCGGTCGTCCTGCTCGCGGACGTCCGCAGCGTCGGCGTCCAGGGCGACGGCCGCACCTACGGCCACCCGATCGTCCTGCGCCCCGTCTCCTCCGAGGACGCCATGACGGCGGACTGGACGCGCATGCCGTACGACGTCCTGGCGAAGATCTCGACCCGCATCACGAACGAGGTCGCGGACGTCAACCGCGTCGTGCTCGACGTGACGAGCAAGCCGCCGGGCACCATCGAGTGGGAGTAGTCGCTCCCCGACACCGTGTGTGAAGGCGCCGCCCACTGCCGCATGGAGTGGGCGGCGCCTTCATGTCTGGGGGGCAGCTCAGGTGCGCTTCAGGGTGCGTACTGGCTCGCCGCCCGGCTTCCACACCTGTACGACCAGGTATTTCTCGTCCTCGATGAAGGTGCGGGTGACCTCGGTCAGCTCGGTGCGGAAGAGGTGGAAGTCGTCCGGGTCGGGGACCTGGACCGAGTCCGTGTACGAGGCGATGACCTCGGGGTCCTCGACCAGCAGCGCCCGTCCCGAGATCCGTACGTCCCCGCCGCCCATGCCGGTGCCGTCGCCCGGGTTGGCCTGGACGGCGAAGCGCGGGTCCCGGAGCAGATCGCGCGCCTTGAGCGAGCCCGGCATCATGCCGAGCCAGAACTCCCCGTGCAGGAAACGCACCTCCAGTCCGCTCGTGCGCGGCGAACCGTCCTTGCGGAGGGTCGCCAGGATGTGGTGCTGGAACAGACCGAAGCGCTCCTCGACCGTCTTGGCGAGGTCCGGTTCGGCCGTGGTGAAAGTGGCCCAGTTCGACGTCATACGCCGAGTCTGGCGCGGATACCCGACACCTGCTGTCCGGTATGCGCGGCGCCGCCCGCGACGAGTTCGGCGCACTCTCTTCACCGCCCGCCTCTGTCCTCCTGCGCTCCTCGGAGGTAACTTCCGCTCCATGTCCACGCAGACGCCGCCGCCGGTCCCCACCGAACACCTCCAGTTCGCGATGCCCCCCATCCATGACTCCCCGGCCGACGAGCGTCGGCACCGCATGGAGCGGCTCGCGGGCGCGCTGCGCATCTTCGGGCGTCTCGGCTACGAGGACGGGGTGTCGGGGCACATCACGGTGCGGGACCCGGAGTACGACGACTGCTACTGGGTGAATCCCTTCGGGATGCCGTTCAAGCACGTCACCGTGTCCGACCTGGTCCTCGCCAACGGGGACGGGCAGGTCGTCGAGGGCCGCCGCCATGTGAACCAGGCCGCGTTCACCGTCCATGCCCAGGTCCACCGGGCGCGGCCCGACGTCGTCGCCGTCGCGCACTGCCACTCGCTGTACGGGCGGGCGCTGTCCACGCTCGGTGAGCTGCTCGACCCGATCACCCAGGAGGCGTGCGCCTTCTACGAGGACCACGCGCTGCTCGACGAGTACACCGGCGTGGCCGTGGACCCGGACGAGGGGCGGCGGATCGCGGCCGCGCTCGGCTCGTACAAGGCGCTCATCCTGCGCAACCACGGGTTGCTCACCGTGGGCGACTCCGTCGACTCGGCCGCGTGGTGGTTCCTGTCGATGGAGCGCTCCTGCCAGGTGCAGCTCGCGGCGCGGGCCGCGGGCCGCCCGATTCTGATCGACCACCGCCAGGCCGTGGCGGCACGGGACCAGCTGGGCGGCGACCTGGTGGCGTGGATCAACCATCAGCCCCTGTGGCAGGAGATCAGCAGCGCGGAGCCGGATCTGCTGTCCTGAGCGGAGGGCTGGTGTCGTCCTGAGCCGGGGCGGTGCCGTCTCGAGCCGGGGCAGCGGTGCCTCGAGCCGGGGCCGTCGTCCTCGAGCCGGGGCTGTGGCCTCGGGGGTCAACACCGGCGTTCACTGTTCACCCCCTCTGACCGGACCTGGCGGCCCTGGACGGCCTGGCGTACGGCACAATTCCCAGTCATTACACGGAAGTTGACGCGCGGCCGTTCGGGTCGGGCGGGCTCCGGATGGGAAGGCGGGCGTACCGGGTGGCGGTCCAGGAGGCGCGAGAGGGAACGCACAGCGGGGGCTGCACCTGCGGCGACTGCCCGCACGGGGCGCGCGAAGGGCACCGCAGGGCCGTCGCCGCGTTCCTCGCGAAACGGGACGAACTGGCGGCCGGGCAGGGTCTGCCCATTGCCGTCGCGCACTCGGCGGGCGCGTCCCGCCAGTGGGTCTCGGACGAACTGACCCAGTCCGCGCGGGGCATGGCCGATCGCGGGCGTGCCGAGGGCGACGCGTGGCTCGCCGGGCTGTGGCCGCGCACGGTCGGCGTGGTGTGGGGCGGGTGCGCGCTGCTCCTGATCGTGCAGGCGCTCACGGCGATCGGCGCGGGCTGGACGCCGGCGCGCACGGCGGGACTGCTCGCGGCGGTCGTCGTGAGCGGCCTCCTGACCGGCGCGGCCTACGTCCACCGGGCGGCCGGCGGGGTGCTCGCCCCGGTCGTCGGCGAGGACAACCGCCTGTCCACCTCCCGAGCCGTCGCCGCCTGCTGGGTCCTCGTCGTGGTCTACGCGGTGCTCGTCGTGGCGGGCGAGCTGGCCGGCGCCTCCGGCCACCGCGAACGGGACGCGCTGATCTCCGGCCTTGAACTCGCCCGGGGCGCCGGGGTCGTGACCGTCCTCGCCGTCGTCTGCGGGGTCGCCGTCCTGGTGCGGCGGGTCGTGTGGATGCGCGTGCTGGGCCAGCGCCTGCAGAAGGTGCGCGCGGACCGGCCGCGCGCCGCCGACCTGCTCACGGACGACTCCGGACGTGGCACCTTCGCCGACATCCAGTACGTGCTGATCTCGGCCGTCGCGCTCGTCTTCGTAGCCGTGCGCCTCGCCCGCCGCCCGGGACAGCTGCCGGATCTGCCGTGGGGCCTCGCCCTGCTCGTCCTGGTCTCCGCGGCCACCTACCTCGCGGCCAAGTACGCCGAGGGCGGCCGGCCGGTGATCCTTTCGGTCGTGCGGTCCCGTGAGGCCGGGGACCTGGACGCGCCGATCCGCACCGGCGACGACATCGAGATCCGCGGGGCCGGCTTCGTGCCGCCGGGCGCGGCCACCGCGGACCGGCTCTCCCGGATGATCGTCCGCATCGGTCCCGTGCACGTCCATGTGCCTCTCGTCCCGGTTCAGGGAGGTTTCACCAACCCCACCGACTCGACCCTGACGGTCCCGGTTCCCGTGGACGTCGAGCCGGGGCGGGTCGACGTCCAGGTCGTCACCGCGGCGGGCGTGGAGACGAACCGGTGCGCGATCGACGTTTCGGACTGAGCGTCCGCGTCCGGCCTGCGGCAATAGCTGAACGTTACTGAACAGTCGCGCCCGCTCGTACGTAAAGTCTGGTGACGGGCAATTTCGCGGGCACCGATGCGGGTGCGAGAGGCGGCGGACGGGCGATGACTCATGGCATGCGGACGGATATCCATACCGATTACGTCAACGGCAGGGGCAGCTGGCGGGACAACGCCCAACGGTTTGCACTCCTTCCCTTGCGGATCTTCCTCGGCGTCACCTTCATCTACGCGGGCCTCGACAAGCTGACCGACAGCGCGTTCTTCCACGCCACCGGATCGGGGTCGATCGGTGAGCAGATGCGCGGAGTGCGGGACATCTCCGCCATCCCCGCCATGGTCGACCTGGCACTCAAGAGCCCGACCGGCTTCGGTTACGCGATCGCCTTCGGTGAACTGGCCGTCGGTATCGGCACGTTGATCGGTCTGCTCGCCCGGCTCGCCGCCGTGGGCGGCATGCTGATCTCGCTCAGCCTGTGGCTGACGGTGAGCTGGGCCACCGAGCCGTATTACCTCGGCAACGATCTTGCCTATCTGATGGCTTGGCTGCCGCTGGTGCTTGCGGGGGCTTCGGTGTTTTCGGTGGATGCGATGCTTGCGGCTCGGCGCCGGGCCCGGGGCGGGCTTGGCTGACGGGTTTCTTCGTGCGGCGGGGGCTTTGGGGCCCGTGTCGCGTTCTTGGCTGTTGGCCGGTTGCGGCTGGGCGCGCAGCTCCCCGCGCCCCTCGGCGGGCGCCAGTGCGCCGTTTCCGGTCCTACGGGGAGCTGGAGTCCGTCGGACGGGGTCTTTGGCGGCGGCGGATCGCGTAGGTTGCTGTGCCCGCTACTGCGGCCAGGACCAGGCCGGCGGCGACCAGGGGGATCACCGCGAACCACTCCACCTCCCAGCCGCCCAGCGCGGCGCCCAGGTAGAGGACTCCGGCCGCGGTCAGGAACAGGCCCGCGATCAGCTTTCCCGGCTGGAAGTCATGACGTGGCACGGGCCACCTCCGCCTGTCCGACACCGACTTTGAGCCGCAACTCGACCGTGCCGCCGTCCTCGCTGCCCACCGGTGGTGTGAGGGTCACCCTCTGCTCCTGTCTCGGACGGATGTCCACGTCCTGTGTCTTTTCGTCCGGCAGCCGGATGTCACCGACGCCCACCTCGGCCCGCAGCACGACCGTCGCGTCCTTCGGCACGACGACCTTGAGCTGCCCCGCCCCGACCTCCGCTCTCGTCGTCAGCGTCTTGCCCTTGCCGAGATCGATCCCGCTCAGATCGAGCGTGCCGACGCCCGTTCCCAGCTCGTACACCGGCTCCACCTGGGCGACCGAGGCCGGGGTCCAGTGGGTGCGCATCCAGTGGGTGGTGATGTTGGAGGGGAGCGCGGCCGACGCGGCGAGGAGGCCCGCCGTGATGACCGCGAGGATGATCGAGCCGGCGCCGGTCCGTCCGACGAAGGCGCTGAGCGCGATGCCCAGACCGAAGACGACGAGCGCGCTCGCGAGACCGGCCTGGAGGGCCGTGCCGAGCGGGTGGCCGTCCCAGGTCGCCGCCGTGCCCGCGCAGCCCGCGGCCAGCGCGAGCAGGAACGTCCAGCCGCCGATCCAGCGCGGCCCGCGCTGCTTGGGTGCCCCGCCCTTTGGGCCGTGGGAGGAGACGTCAGGGCCCCAGGTCGTCCGGTGCCCGTGTGCCGTGGGCTCGTACCGGATGTCGACGCCGCTGTCGGGCCCCCAGAAGTACCCGGTCCCTCCGACGTGGGTGCCGTCCTTGACTATCGGGTCCCGCCACCAGGACGGCGCCCCGGTGACGGGCGGCGCCTGCGCCTCGGGCGGCGCGTCGGCCACGGTCTGCGCGGCCAGAGGGTCGGGGTCGGCCGCTCGGCGCTGCTGGGACCAGTACCCCGCGGCCGCGAGGAGCAGGGCGAGGACGGCGGCGAATGTCAGCACTCCGCCGTTGTTCAGCATGGAGAGGAAGAGCCCGCAGCCGACGAGCGCGAAGAGCACGGCCGTCAGCGCCGGGCCGTCCACGCGGCCGGAGAGGAGCTTGCGCGCCTCGTTCTCCTCCTCGTCGTCGTACGGGACGAAGAGCCAGGCGAAACCGTAGAAGATCAGGCCGAGCCCGCCCGTCGCGGCGAGCACGGCGAGGCCGATCCGGAAGATCACCGGATCCATGTCGCAGTGCCGGCCGAGTCCCGCGCACACTCCGCCCAGCGTCCCGTGCCGCCGGTCGCGCCGGAACTTGCTCGGCGGCGCGGGGACGCCGGGCTCCTGTCCCGGTGCGGGCGGCGCGGACGCACCGCCGGAGCCGCGCCCGGGCACCGCGTCCTGCGGCTGCCCGGCCTGCGCTCCCGTCGAGGCGTGCTGGTGATCTGTCATGCGTCCATCGTGACGGGCCGAGGCCCGCCGCGGCAGTCGGGACGACCCTGGACCAACCCTGATATCGCCCCTGACGGCGCTCGGGGCCGGGCCGGAGATCAGGGGAGTCTCCGGGCTGAACCCTGATGCCCGGGGTCCGCCCCACGTGTGACCATCAATGGCATGCCGGAAGCCGCAGCACCCCCCATTGACGTCCCGCGGCCGCCGCGCAAGCTCTACCGCTCCAGCGACGGACGCTGGCTCGGCGGAGTGGCGCGGGGGCTCGCCGGGCATCTCGGCCTGCCCGTGATCTGGGTGCGGCTCGTCTTCGTGGGCCTGTTCATGGCGGACGGCCTCGGCGCTCTCCTGTACGCGGCGTTCTGGTTCTTCGTCCCGCTCGGCGTCGGAGGCGTGGGCAGCGAGCGGACCCCTGCCTTCACCACGGAGACGGCTACGGACGGACGGCGCAGACTCGTCGCCCGCAAGCCGGACAAGGGGCAGATCGTCGCCCTGCTCCTCATGGTCGTCGTGTCGATGGTGTTCGTCGGCAATGTGAATCTGGCGGGGAACGCGAAGGCGTATCTGTGGCCGACGCTCCTCGTCGGTGCGGGCGTGGCTCTCGTCTGGCGCCAGGCGGACAATGCGCGCCGGGCCCGCTGGATGGAGGTCGGCCGCCGCAAGCGGACGCTGAATCTGGCGCGGGCCGCGGCGGGTGTCGTACTCGTCGGGGCCGGTGTCACCGGGATCTTCGTGCTCCAGGGGTCGGCCGAGCACCTCGGCTCCATCCTTCAGGCCGCCCTCGCCGTCCTCGTCGGTATCGCCCTTCTCGCCGGCCCCTATCTCGTGCGCATGACGCAGGATCTGTCCGAGGAGCGCCTCATGCGGATCCGCGCGCAGGAGCGGGCGGAGGTCGCGGCCCATGTCCACGACTCGGTCCTGCACACCCTCACGCTGATCCAGCGGAACGCGGAGAGCGCGAACGAGGTGCGGCGCCTGGCCCGCGCACAGGAGCGAGACCTGCGGGCCTGGCTCTACAGACCGGAGGGGAACGGGAAGGACGAGGCGGAGGAGCCCGGCACGGTCGCGGAGGCGGTCAAGCGCAGCGCGGCCGAGGTCGAGGACAAGCACGGGGTGCCCCTCGAGGTGGTGGTGGTCGGCGACTGCCCGCTCGACGACGGTCTCTCGGCACAGATGCAGGCTGCGCGGGAAGCGATGGTGAATGCCGCCAAGTACGGTGGCGAGGGCGGTGCGGTCCAGGTCTATGCCGAGGTCGAGGAGGAGACGGTGTTCGTGTCCGTACGCGACCGGGGCCCCGGTTTCGACCTCGACTCGATTCCCGCGGACCGGATGGGCGTACGAGAATCGATCATCGGCCGGATGGAGCGCAACGGCGGCACGGCGCGGCTGCGCGCGGTGCCGGACGGCGGCACGGAGGTCGAACTGACCATGAAGAGGGCGGAGAAGACCCCATGAGTGACGAGCAGGTCAAGCCGGACGCGACCGCGGCGAGCGAGCCGGAGACGGAGCCGGTCGGCCGTCACGCACGCGTGGTCCTTGTCGACGACCACCGGATGTTCCGCACCGGCGTCCAGGCGGAGATCGGCCGCACGGAGACGACGGGCGTCGAGGTGGTCGGCGAGGCCGCGGACGTGGACCAGGCGGTCACGGTCATCACGGCCACCCGCCCCGAGGTCGTCCTCCTCGACGTGCACCTTCCCGGTGGCGGCGGCGTCGAAGTCCTGCGCCGCTGCGCCCCGTTGATGGCGGCGGCCGACAACCCGGTCCGCTTCCTGGCCCTTTCCGTGTCGGACGCCGCGGAGGATGTCATCGGCGTCATCCGCGGTGGCGCCCGCGGGTACGTCACCAAGACGATCACCGGCACGGACCTGGTCGACTCGATCTTCCGCGTCCAGGACGGCGACGCGGTCTTCTCGCCGCGTCTGGCGGGCTTCGTCCTCGACGCGTTCGCGTCCACGGACGCCCCGCCGGTCGACGAGGACCTCGACCGCCTCACGCAGCGCGAGCGCGAGGTCCTGCGCCTCATCGCCCGCGGTTACGCGTACAAGGAGATCGCCAAGCAGCTGTTCATCTCCGTCAAGACGGTCGAGTCCCATGTCTCGGCGGTCCTCAGAAAGCTCCAGCTGTCGAACCGCCACGAGCTGACGCGGTGGGCTACGGCGCGACGCCTGGTGTGACGGGCGGTGACGACGCGTCTTCCGCAGTCCGCGCTGAGCAGCGGCGCCATATTCCACCTCGTCGGTCTCGCGGCCGACGCGGCCGAATCGGGTGATCCGCTGGAGTGGCAGGTGCTGCGCTACCAGCGCATTCAGGGGGTGGAGTACACCCGCTCGTACTGGACCTGGCCGCTGCAGCCGGCCGCGGCCCAACTGGACTATCTGGCCCACACGTTCACCGAGGAGTTCTTCTCGACCTGCCCGCCGTCCGCCCGCACCCTGTGGAGTCGTGCGGCGGGAACTCGGACTGTGCCCGAGTTCATGAACGACCTGGCGACGCTCCTGAGGATGGCGTGCCGCGAACCCGAGGCGACGTATGAGGAGATCCCGCTCGCCCGCTGGGAGCTGGCGGTGAGATTTCCGCGGCTGCTCGGCCTCGAGACCTGGCTCGACCCGGCTTTCACCGACCAGGAGGACCCGATCCGCGCGGCGACAGAGAGCGAACACCCCTACTGCGCCGAGTTCTTGCCGGAGCTGATCGCCCAGGTGACACAGGCGCTCGCCCTCTGCCGGGACTCGGAGGCGTTCGCCGCGCAGCTGCGCGCGCACTGCGGCTCCGCGGCCCCCGGGGTGCTGGCCGAAGTGGCGGACCTCGCGTACGACCACATGGCGCGCGAGCACCGTAACGGCACTCTCGTCACGCCACCCGCGTAGCCCCGGCGAACGGCATCTCGTCGATCGGGGCGATGCGGACCGGGGCGCTCGGGTTCGGGGCGTGGATCATTTTGCCGTTGCCGATGTAGAGGCCCACGTGGCTGATGCCCGAGTAGAAGAACACCAGGTCGCCCGGCTGGAGTTGGGAGCGCGGGATGCGAGGGCCCGCGTTGATCTGGGAGTACGTGGTGCGCGGCAGGGAGATGCCCGCCGAGCGGTACGCGGCCTGGGTGAGGCCGGAGCAGTCGAAGGCGTTCGGGCCCGTGGCGCCCCACACATAGGGACTGCCGAGGGCGCTGTAGGCGTAGGAGATGGCTGCCGCCGTGCGGGAGTCCGGGGCCTTGGGCAGGGCGCCGGACGGCACCTCGCGGGAGGAGTCCGAGCGGGAGGCGCGGCCGGCCGCGCCGCTGTCGCCGGCGCCCGCTCCGACGCCGGTGCGCTCGGCCGCCGGTAACTGGTCGAGCAGACGCTTCGCCTCGGCCAGCTTCCCGGTGACCGTCTTTTTCTGCTTCCTCAGCTCTCCCTGCCGCTTGCGCAGCTCGGCGAGCCGGCCGTCGGCCTCGGAGCGCAGCTGGTCGATCTGCCGGAGTTCGCGCTGCACGCGCCCGACCGCGGAGGCCTGCCGGGTGCCGAGCCGGTCGGCGAGCGCCGCGTTGTCGAGGTACTGGGCGGGGTCGGAGGACAGGACGAGCTGGACCGCCGGGTCGAGGGCGCCCGTGCGGTACTGCGCGGCGGCGGCCGAACCGAGCGCTTCGCGCTGGGTGTTGAGCCGGTCCGTCCTGCGGGCCGCCTCGTCCCGCAAGGAGCCGAGCTTCTTCTCGGCCTTGTCCGCCTTCTCCTTGGCGCCGTTGTACTTCTCGGTGGCCTTCTCGGCCTCCTGGTAGAGCTGGTCGACCTTCGCCTTCACCTGGCTCGGGGTGAGCCGGGGATCCGCGTGCGCCGCGCCGTCCAGGGCGGTGGCGGTCGCCGCGGAGGCGAGAGCGAGGGTCGCCGCGGTGCGGGCCGTGGGGCCGGTGAGCGAGCGCTGTCGGGGCTTGCGGTGCGCTGCCGACACGAGGGGCACGTCCTTCCGGTACGTACTGCTTACGCGTCCGGCGGCGGCCCGCACAGGGGAAGCGGGCCGCCGCCGGACCTTTCTCGGCGGTAGGTGCCCGACTGCCGCCCCTGAGCGGGGCGGGGGTGGGGAGCCGGTCACCTGAGGAAGGACGCTAAACCTGACCGTCACGGGTTGGTGACGGATTGTCCGCAACTGGTCCTCGTGTTCCGGGTATGACCGTATGTGACCGGCGCGGGACCGGTGCGGGCCGGTTCATGGAGGCAGTGAGGCCCCGGCTAGGCTCGACGGTCATGGACGTACTCATCCACCTCTTCGTCGGCCTGCACATCATCGGCATCGCCTCGCTCCTCGGTGGGTTCCTCACCCAGATGAAAGCGATGGGCAAGGGAACGGCCCGGTTCGTCCCGGCGATGCTGCACGGCGCGCTGACCATGCTGGTCACGGGTGTCGTCCTGGTGGGCCTGAACCAGGCGGACGACAACACCGTCAACAACATCAAGATCGGCGTGAAGCTCGCGCTGCTGATCGTGATCCTCGGCCTCGTGTACGTGAAGCGGGACGACGAGAAGGTGGACAAGGGGCTGTTCGGCCTCGTAGGCCTCCTGACCACCGCGAACATCTTCATCGCGGTGCTCTGGACCTGAGTCAGGCGGGTGTTCGGGACCTGAACGTCCCGAACAGGGTGGCGAGCCACGCGGCCACCGCGATCCACACCAGTACCTGCCCCGGCCCCTTGAGCCAGGGCACATCGGCGGCGGCGCTCACGGACAGTGCCGCCGCCGCTGTCATTCCCATCGGGAAGACCGTCGACCAGCGCCGCACGTCGTAACGCGGCCTGGGCCACCGCACCTCCGCCAGCGCCAGCACGACGTACCAGGCAGCATCGAGCGCGAGCAGCAGGAAGCTCATGGTGCGCAGGACGTCCGTGTCGTCGCTGTTCCACAGACCCGTCGCGACGAGCTTCGACGCGGCGAGTGCGGAGATGGCGAGCGCGCCGCCCGCGACCCAGTGGTCCCCGGCGCCGGAGGCCACCTCGCGCAGGTCGAAGTGGAGCAGCGCGAAGCAGTACAGGATGATCCCGCCCCAGAAGAGCACCATCCCGGTGAACGCGAGCCAGTGCGCGCCGACCGCGGGCGCGAGCGTCGCCGCCAGGACGACGAGGCCCTGCGTCGCGACACAGCCGAGGAACACGGACCCCGGCATCCGCGGCTTCCAGTGCCGTACGACGTTGATCAGGAGCACCGGCCAGACGAGCGCGGACAGAGCGAGGAGCGCCTCGGCCAGGATCTGCCAGCCGGACAGGGAGATCCGCGTGCCGAGGACGGTCGTCGCCGCGACCGCGGTGAGCGCGGGCGGGGTGTCCGCCTCGGACTCCCAGCGGTCGCGCTCCCGCACCAGCCGTTTCGCGAAGTCCGCCGCGAGGAGCAGCCAGAGGGCGGCGGCGAGCACCAGCATGATGCCGGACAGCACCGAGTATCCGGTGAGTCGCAGGCCGACCGAAATGATGCCGGTGGCCATGACGGCGGCGCCGGCGGCCGGTGGGAGCTGGGACCACGTGGGTCCGGGACGTGGGGTTGCGTTCGGGCCGCGCACCGCCCGAACGTAACCCCACGAAGGCGGTCAGGCCGGGCGCACCACGCTGTGGATCGGCATGTAGTAGATCGACTCGACGCGGACGTTCGCGCCCGGCTTCGGCGCGTGGATCATCTTGCCGTCGCCTATGTAGATGCCGACGTGGCTGATGTCGTCGTAGAAGAAAACCAGGTCACCGGGCTTGGCGTCGGCCGTGGTGACGGTCGTGCCGACCTTGACCTGGTCCCAGGTCGTGCGCGGCAGCGTGATGCCGGCCGCCTTCCACGCGGCCTGCGTGAGGCCCGAGCAGTCGTACGAGTCCGGGCCCGTGGCGCCCCACACGTACGGCTTGCCCATCTGGGACTCGGCGAAGGCGATGACCTTCGCCGCCTTGGTGGCGTAACCGCTGCCGGTGCTCCCGGAGCCCGTACCCGTACCCGTCCCCGAACCGGTGCCGGTGCCCGGGTTCTCCGTCTGGCGCGCCTCCTCGGCCGCCTTGCGCTTGGCCTCCGCCTCGGCCTGCTGACGCGCCAGCTCCTCCGCCTTCTTCCTGGCGGCCTCCTGCTTCCTCTTCTCGATCGCCGCGAGCCGCGCCTTCTCCTCGGCGGTCAGCTTCGAAAGGAGTTCGCGGGCGTCACCGAGCTTCTGCTGGACGTCCCTCTTGGTGCTCTTGAGCGTGGCCTGCGAAGTGGTCAGCGTCTCCAGGCTCTTGGCCGCCTCCGTGCGCTTCTTCGTGGTGGCGGCCTGCTCGGTCTGATAGTCGTCGACGGCCTTCTTCTGGCGGCTCGTGAGCCGGCTCATCAGATGGTCCTGGTCGAAGTAGTCCTGCGCATCGTCGGCGAGGAGCAGCGTCGCGGTGTCGGAGACGGCGCCCGTGCGGTACTGGGCCGCGGCGAAGGTGCCGAGTTCCTGGCGGGCCTTGTTGAGCTTCTCGGTGCGCTGCGCGACGTCGTCGAGCAGCTCGCCGACGCGCTTCTGCTGCTTGGTGGTGCGCTCCTTGGCCGCGTTGTACTTCTCCGTGGCCACGCCCGCCTGGTGGTAGAGGGTGTCGACCTTCTTCTGGACCTCTTCCAGGCTCGGCTTCGGCGGCGCGGAGGGGGCGGCGGTCGCGGTCTGCGAGAGCAGGGCGATGGAGGTGAGGGCCGCCGTGGTGATGCCGGCGACGGGGGCCGTGCGGGGGCCGGCTGTTCTGGTGCGTGGCTTGCGGTGCGACGCCAAGGGTCGCGTCTCCTTCCCATGACCGCCTACCGGGTTAGCTGTCGGGTTCGGGCGGAGATTCGGAAGGCTGCCCTACGGCCGCGCCCTGACGGGTCGTCGGCCGATTCACCCCAAAGGTCGTGGGTCCCCGGTTCCATGCCTTTCGGCGTACTGAACTCAGCGGGGGCGACCCGCTCGCGGCGCGGTTACCGGCGGGGGGACGGGTGGCCCGCGGAGCACGCTAGCCAACTCGTGTGGCTGCTGTGAAGGTTGATGTTCGATATGCCCGATACATTTTCGTGACCTTCGGCAATCTTGATTGTGACCTCCGGTAACCCTTGCTGAGGGTGATTACCGCACTACGAGAGGTGGCCGGGTCCGTGAAGTCGGGGGAAGTTTCCGGGACGGCCGTGGGTGTCAGTGGGGCGGCCTAGACTCGTAGAGCGATGAGCAGCCTCTTTGACGACAGCTTCCTGGCGGACCTCACGGCTTCGAAGGCCAGTGAGGAGCATGCCCCGCCGCCGCCCGAGGACGACACGGCTCCGGAGCACATTCCGGACGACCTGTTCGACGGGAAGTTCGACGTGCCCCCGGCCAGGGACGCGTACTACCGGGACGGCGCCCCACGCCCGGCGCTAGACCCGGCGGCGCTCCTCGACGGGCTGAACGAGAACCAGAAGGCGGCCGTCGTCCACGGCGGCTCCCCGCTGCTCATCGTGGCGGGCGCGGGTTCCGGCAAGACCCGCGTGCTCACGCACCGCATCGCGTACCTCCTCGGCGAGCGCGGTGTGCACCCCGGCCAGATCCTCGCGATCACGTTCACGAACAAGGCCGCGGGCGAGATGAAGGAGCGCGTCGAGTCCCTCGTCGGCCCGCGGGCGAACGCGATGTGGGTGTCGACGTTCCACAGCGCCTGCGTCCGCATCCTGCGCCGCGAGTCGAAGAAGCTCGGCTTCACGTCGTCGTTCTCGATCTACGACGCCGCCGACTCCAAGCGCCTCATGGCCCTGGTCTGCCGCGACCTCGACCTGGACCCGAAGAAGTTCCCGCCGAAGTCGTTCAGCGCCAAGATCTCGAACCTGAAGAACGAGCTGATCGACGAGGAGGACTTCGCAGGTCAGGCCGCCGACGGCTTCGAGAAGACCCTCGCCCAGGCCTACGCGATGTACCAGTCCCGCCTCCGCGAGGCGAACGCGCTGGACTTCGACGACCTGATCATGACGACGGTGCACCTCCTGCGCGCCTTCCCGGACGTCGCCGAGCACTACCGCCGCCGCTTCCGCCACGTCCTGGTCGACGAGTACCAGGACACGAACCACGCGCAGTACGCGCTGGTCAGGGAGCTGGTGGGGTCGGCCGACAGCGGCCGCGGGGAGGACGAGCCGCCCCGCGCGGACGACCTCCCGCCGGCAGAGCTGTGCGTCGTGGGTGACGCCGACCAGTCGATCTACGCGTTCCGCGGAGCCACCATCCGCAACATCCTCCAGTTCGAGGAGGACTACCCCGACGCGACGACGATCCTGCTGGAGCAGAACTACCGCTCGACGCAGACCATCCTCTCCGCGGCCAACGCGGTCATCGAGCGCAACGAATCCCGCCGCCCCAAGAACCTGTGGACGAATGCGGGCGCGGGTGCGCAGATCACCGGCTACGTCGCGGACACCGAGCACGACGAGGCGCAGTTCGTCGCCGACGAGATCGACCGGCTCACGGACGCGCGCGACGCGAAGGCCGGCGACGTCGCCATCTTCTACCGGACGAACGCGCAGTCCCGTGTCTTCGAAGAGATCTTCATCCGCGTCGGCCTGCCCTACAAGGTCGTCGGCGGAGTCCGCTTCTACGAGCGCAAGGAGGTCAGGGACGTTCTGGCCTATCTGCGGGTGCTCGCCAACCCCGAGGACTCCGTCCCTCTGCGCCGCATTCTCAATGTGCCGAAGCGCGGCATCGGCGACCGCGCCGAAGCGATGATCGACGCGCTTTCCCAGCGCGAGAAGATCTCCTTCCCGCAGGCGCTGCGCCGCGTCGACGAGGCGTACGGCATGGCGGCCCGCTCGACGAACGCGGTGAAGCGGTTCAACACGCTGATGGAGGACCTCCGCACGATCGTCGAGTCGGGCGCGGGCCCGGCCACGGTCCTGGAGGCCGTGCTCGAACGGACCGGCTATCTGGCCGAGTTGCAGTCGTCGACGGACCCGCAGGACGAGACGCGCATCGAGAACCTTCAGGAACTCGCGGCCGTGGCCCTGGAGTTCGAGCAGGAGAGCGCGACGGCGGACGGCGCGGCCGAGGGTGCGGGCGAGGCGAGCGTCGGTACGCTCTCCGAGTTCCTGGAGCGGGTCGCGCTCGTCGCCGACTCCGACCAGATCCCGGACGAGGAGGACGACGGCTCCGGCGTCATCACACTGATGACGCTGCACACGGCCAAGGGCCTCGAGTTCCCGGTCGTCTTCCTGACCGGTATGGAGGACGGCGTCTTCCCGCACATGCGCTCCCTCGGCCAGGCCAAGGAGCTGGAGGAGGAGCGCCGCCTCGCCTACGTCGGCATCACGCGCGCGCGTGAGCGGCTGTATCTGACGCGCTCCACGCTGCGCAGCGCCTGGGGCCAGCCCTCGTACAACCCGCCGTCGCGCTTCCTGGAGGAGATCCCGGACGCGCATCTGGAGTGGAAGCGGACCGGCGCCATGGCGCCCGCCAAGTCGGCGGGTCCGACGAGCGGTATCGCCGCGTCTCTCTCGTCGTCGCGCTCGCGCGCGACACCGGCGTTCGCCACGCGCCGGGCGACGGAGAAGCCGGTCGTCGCGCTGTCCGTGGGAGACCGGGTCACGCACGACCAGTTCGGCCTCGGCACGGTCGTCGGAGTCAAGGGCACAGGGGCGAACGCGGAGGCGACGGTCGACTTCGGCGAGCCCAAGCCGAAGCGCCTGCTTCTGCGGTACGCGCCGGTGGAGAAGCTGTAGCTCTGTAGGCCGGTGGGGAAGCCGTAGGGAGGCCGCCCGCCGGAGGCTCGGCCCTACTACGTCGGGTCGAGCCCGTGGCTGCGGAGCCACGGGAGCGGGTCGACGGCAGAGCCGCCGCCGGGACGCACCTCGAAGTGCAGGTGCGGACCGGTGGAGTTGCCGGAGTTCCCGGAGTGCGCGATGAGGTCGCCGGCCTTGACCGGTCCGCTCATGACGGCGTGGCTGGAGAGGTGGCAGTACCAGGTCTCCGTGCCGTCCTTCGCCGTCAGGATCGTCATGTTCCCGTAGGCGCTGTTCCACTGCGTACGGACGGTGCCGTCGGTCGCGGCCATCACCGGGGTCCCGTACGAGACGGGGAAGTCGATCCCGGTGTGCACGGACATCCAGTTGATACCGGCCTGCCCGAAGTACGCGCTCAGCCCGCGCTGCTTGACCGGGAGGGCGAACTTGGGACGCAGCCGCTCCTTGCGCGCCGCTTCCTCCGCCGCCTGCTTCCGCTCGGCCTGCTGCTTGGCCCTGAGGTCGATACGTTCCTGGGTGCGGCTCGCCCGGTCGGCGAAGTCGCCCGCGTCCGCGGAGAGGTCCGCGAGCTGTGTGTCGAGCTTGTTGTTGGCGACAGAGGGCTTCACGGCGGTCGCGTCCGGTGCCGAGGCCGCCGTCGTGTCCTTGCTGTCGTCGCCGCCGAGCCCGCCGACGGAGGCCGCGGCTACTCCCGCGACACCCATCACGCACACCGAGGGCACCGCGACGGTGAGCAGCGCGGAGCGCTTGGCGGGGGAGCGGCGGCGGGAGCGGGCGCGCTGGGCCGGGGTGACGGGGGCGGGCCGCTCGTCGCGGGCAATGATTTCCTCGCCGTCGTCGAGGTCCTCGCCGTAGTTGTCGTGGCGATCGTCGTTGTGGCTCAACTCGGGCTCGGGGGCGTCGGGTTGGCCGTATTCGTGCCGTGCGTCGGGGTCGTTGTCGTCGACTTCGGTGCCGGCGGAGTTCCACGCGGTGGCGTCGTACGCGCCGGTGTCGAAGGTCTGCGCTTCGAAGGTCTGTGTTGCGAAGGGCTGGGCCTCGAACGCCTGCGTCTCATAGGCCTGAGCCTCGAACGCCTGGGTCTCGAAGCCCTGCGCGTCGAAGGTTCCGGTCTCGTAAGTCCCGGTCTCGAAGGCCGCCGGTGCCTGGAAGGTCTGCGTGGCGAACGCGTCCTGCGTGGTGAATCCCTGCGCCTGCGCCCCGAAGGCGTTCGCGTCCCACTGCCCGGTCTGGTCGGCCCACGCGCTGTTGTCCCACTGGCCGGAATGGTCCGGTCCGGACTGGGCCGGAATACCGCCGAGTTGCTCGTGAGCGGCGGTCCCCCAGGCAGCGGTGGTGTCGTAGCTGCCGGTGCCGTACGCGGAGGCGTGCTGCTGCGCCGCGTACGGGTCGTGGTGCTGGGAGTCCTGCGTCGTCAGTGTCTGGTGCGCGCCGGTCGCCCACTGGCCGCTGTCGTACGAGCCGGTGCTCTGCGCGCCGGGAAGGTCCCCGAAGAGGGGGTCGGCCGCGAAACCGCCGGTGGCGTAGCCGTCGTAACCGGTGTAGTCGCCGTACTGCGCGCTCTGCTGGTCATACGGAGCGTAGGGCGCGTAGTCGGCGTCCTGAGCCGGGGCCGGGGAGGTCTGAGTCCCCGACGGGTGACGGTCGTTCACCAACTTCTCTTTCGCCTCGACAACAGGGGCTGCCAGAGCAGTGCGGTGACTGTACCCGGCGGTACGCGGGCTCGACAATCTTCGGCAGGTTTCCCGTTCGCAGGAAACGGGCATTCGGCCGTCTTTCGGCGGACTGTGGGCAGAGCTTTGGCCCTGCGTTCGAGAATCGTTCGACGTTTGGCCAGTTCGGAGACCGTTCCGGGGGCACGTTCACGCCACGGTCACGCCACCGTCAGGCCGCCCACCGCGTCGGCGGCGCGCCCTCCTTCCGTCTCCTCGGCGTCGAGTGCCTGCCGTATACCGGCGGCGACCGCCGGGTGGACGGGGAGCGCGAGGTGTCCGACGCCGGTGACGCGGACGTTCTGCGCGATGAGGTCGGGGTGGTCGATGCAGGCCGTCTCCAGCGGAACCATGATCTGGTCGAGGTCGCTCCAGAAGCTCACGAAGTGGGTGCGGCAGCCGGGGGCGGGCCGGGACAGCTCCTCGATGACGGTCGAGCCGGGGCGCATCTGCCGGACGATCGGGTGCGCGTTCATCAGCGGCGCGACCGTGGTCCCGCTGTGCGGGGTGCCGAGCGACACGAGGGTGCGTACGCGCAGATCGCCTCCCAGGCACTGCACGTAGTAACGGGCGATGAGTCCGCCGAGGCTGTGCCCCACGACGTCCACGCGGTCGTGGCCCGTGCGCTCGCAGATCTCCTCGACATGGCGGGCGAGCAGCGCGGCGGCGGTGCGGATGTCGTAGGTCAGCGGCGAGTAGTTCAGCGACTCCACATGGTGCCGGCCGTGCTGGGCGAGGGAGCGGCGCAGCAGGAGGAAGACGGAGCGGTTGTCGATGAAGCCGTGCAGCAGGAGAACCGGCGGCTTGCTCTCGGTGACCGGCAGGCGGGCGCTGAGGCTGTCGGGGGTGCTGTGGGCGTTCTGGGCCTCAGACCCCGGCAGCGTGGTGCTCTCCGTCAGGTACGAGGCATCGTCGGCGCCCTCGTCCAGGCCCTTGGGGGCGGGGGTGTAGCCGAGCGCAGGGAGCTCCGGGGCGGCCCTGCGCTCCTGGATGATGCCGGAGGGGTACAGCAGGAGGTGCCCGGCGAGGATCGCGACCTCGAGAGCGGTCGCCTTCAACAACGAGACGGAGACCCCGGCCAGTCTGGCGGGGAACACCAGTCTGGTGGGGATCAGCTGACAGAGCGGGCGAAAAGGCAGGATGCTCGTGACCTTCATGGCCGACCTCCCGTCGGCACCCGGGAAAACGGCTCTGTCTCCCGTGTGCCCTCATGGGAAGCATGCGCCGAGGTGGCCGACGATGCGCGTCGTACGCGGGCTGTGACGCCTTGGTGCCCGTGTGTGACCGTCGCGGTGCGTTACGAAAACTCCGTACGTACCGCGGCGCCGATGCGCCGTGCCGCCCGCCGCGCGGCCGGCGGCGGTGTGGTGGTGCGGCTGTCTCTTTGCGGCTCCCCTTGCGCCAGAGGCCCCCGTATGCGGCTTCTGAACCGCCTGCGGCGGCTGTGGCGCGCAGCGAACGTGTCCCAACGTGTGATTTCCCCCTCGCTCCGCACCGCGAAACGGTCGGTTGCGGGATGCTGTCGATAACGTTCGTTCACTTCCCGGGTACGCATCAGGTCAGGTATCGGGTAGAAGTCGCTTCATGGAGGCAGTGATGGGTGTGGCAGCCGGTCCGATCCGCGTGGTGGTCGCCAAGCCAGGGCTCGACGGTCACGATCGCGGGGCCAAGGTGATCGCGCGGGCGCTGCGCGATGCCGGTATGGAGGTCATCTACACCGGCCTGCACCAGACGCCGGAGCAGATCGTCGACACGGCGATCCAGGAGGACGCCGACGCGATCGGTCTCTCGATTCTTTCCGGGGCGCACAACACGCTCTTCGCGCGCGTCATCGAGCTCCTCGTGGAGCGCGACGCCGCGGACATCAAGGTGTTCGGCGGCGGGATCATCCCCGAGGCGGACATCGCTCCGCTCAAGGAGAAGGGCGTCGCGGAGATCTTCACCCCGGGCGCGACGACGGCGTCGATCGTGGACTGGGTCAACGCGAACGTCCGTCAGCCTGCCGGGGCTTGATCCCTCCGGGCCCTCCCGGGTGAGGGCGCAGGGGTGCCGGTTCGGTGTGCGGTCTTCGCTCCGCCCGAACCGGACAGTCCCCTTTGCCCTGCCTCACCCCGTACTTATTGCGCTTGCGCCCCTCTCAACTCGTCCCGCATCGCCTGCCGCAGGCGCAACGTGCTGACCAGGCGCTGGAACGCTTCCGACCAGTAGCCCCCGGCTCCGGGGGCCGCGTCCTCCGGTTCGTCCGGGGTGGCGGTGAGGCCTTCGAGCCGGGACGCTTCCGCGGGGTCCAGGCAGCGTTCGGCCAGGCCCATGACGCCGCTGAAACTCCAGGGGTAACTGCCCGCGTCCCGCGCGATGTTCAGCGCGTCGACCACGGCCCGCCCGAGTGGCTCGGCCCAGGGCTGCGCGCAGACCCCGAGCAGCTGGAACGCCTCGGACAGGCCGTGCGTCGCGATGAACCCCGCCACCCACTCGGCGCGTTCACCGTCGGGGAGTGCGCCGAGGAGTTTCGCGCGTTCGGACAGCGATACGGCGCCCGGGCCTCCGGCGTCCGGTGAGGCGGGTGCGCCGAGGAGCGCGCGCGACCATACGGCGTCCCGCTGGCGCACAGCGGCCCGGCACCAGGCGGCATGCAGTTCGCCCTGCCAGTCGTCGGCCACCGGCAGCGCGATGATCTCTTCCGGCGTGCGCCCGCCGAACCGCGCGGTCCAGCAGCCGAGCGGCGTCGCCTCGACCAACTGGCCCAGCCACCACGACCGTTCGCCCCGGCCCGTCGGCGGTTTGGCGGCGACACCGTCCCGCTCCATGCCCGCGTCGCACTCGTGCGGTGCCTCGACGGTGATCGTCGCCGCGCCCTGGGTGCGGTCGACGGCGACGCAGGAGGCGGCGCGCGAGGCCATCCGGGCTGCCAGCGCCGAGCCGGGGAGTGCGGAGAGCAGCTCGGCGGCCGTGGCTCTGACGTTGCGGCTGCGGTCGGACAATGCCTGTTCCAGGAACGGCTCGTCCGTGTCGCCGAGCCCCGACCGCAGTGAGTCGAGGAACATCAGCCGGTCCTCGGCCCGCTCGGCGGGCCAGGTGGTTGCGAGCAGGTCCCGCGCCGCGTCCGGGCTGTGTGCGCGCACCCGGGCCAGGAGTGTGACCCGCTCGGCGAACAGGCCTTCCTCCCACAGGCGTTGCACGTCTGCCCCGTCCTCGGGCGCCGGGAGTGCCGTGCCGCCGCCGGGGGCGGCACGGAGCGCGAACTTCCAGTCCGGGTTCAGCCGGGCCAGCCACAGTGCGCGCGGGCCGGCGAACGTGAGGGCCTGCGGCCGCAGATCCGTGCGCCCGCGCGCCGCGTCGAGGAGTGCGGGGAGGAGATCCGGAGGGGCCGCGTACCCCTTTGCGTTGGCCCCGGCCAGCCACTGGGGCAGCAGCTCCATCAGGTCGGGGGCCGTGCCGCGGCGGCCGCCTCCGGTGCCGGGGCGGTCGGTGAGCAGCATCGCCAGTCTGCGTCGCGCGGGGGCGGGGAGCAGGGGCCGCGGGTCGTCCGCCGCCCGTGCCGGAAGTGCGGCAGCGGGTGCGGGCCGCAGTCCGGCCCGCCGTCGTACGGTCTGTACGGCGGCGGCGTCGAGCAGGGCGGTGGGTGCGTCGGCGCCGGTCGAGCGGCCTGGCGGCGTCCGCCGGTCCGTGCCGAGCAGGGCGACGGTGACCAGCTCTTCCCATGGGTCACCGGTGGTGGTGCTGGTGGGTGTGGCGCCGGCGGTCGAAGGTCCGTTCATGTCGCTCCTCTCCAGGGGATGGGTCCGCGTAGTCGTTTCCGTCGTCTCTGTCGTCCGGCTCGTCAGCACAGCGCCACCGCTTCTCCCGGGCCTTCGGGCCAGGCCGTGAGAGGGGTGAAGCCCCGGTGACCGCATTCGCCGAAGACGGTGACTGGGGCTCCGCCGGACAGCGCCGCCAGCCGCCACAGCCCCGGGCTCGAAGCGGCCTGCGGCGTGATCGGGAGCGCCAGCCGCTCCGAGGCCGGTCGCGCCGCATGGGGTCGTGTCAAGTCATCGTCCGCATCAGCAAGTTGCCAGCCGCTGCCGCTGCCGCTCGCCTCATCCGGCGTGGGTATGACCCGACTCAGCGTCACCGGCCACGACTCCAGCCAGGGGTCGCGGCCCAGCGCGTCCCCGTACCGAGCCGCCGCCTCCGCCACACCTGCCCCCTTGGGCCGTACGGGACTTGGGGCGGGCGCCGTGAACTGTTCGCCCAGGTCGGCGCGGAGCTGCCCGTCGCCCGCGTACGCGCGGAGCTCGGCGTCCAGCGCCAGGCCGACCGGCAGTGAGAGCGCCGGGGCGCGGCCCGCCGCCCCGTAGGAGAGGAGGAGCGCCGTGTGGCCGGACTCCGTCCCGTACAGCCATATCCGGCGTGTGGTGAGCCGGCTGTCGGCCGTGTCGTACTGCGCCAGGACCAGCCATCGGTCCCGGGCCGGCCGCCCTTCCGCCGACGACGGCAGCCCGATGCGGGAGCGGACCGTCGAGGCGAGTCCGGCGGGGAGCAGGTCGCGGCGCAGCCAGCCGCTGTCGAGGAGGTGCAGCATCGCGCATTCCTCCAGGAGCCGGACGGGCCAGCCGGGGCCGGACGCGGGTATCGAACCCAACTCCCTTACCCGCGCGGCCAGTCCGGGCGCCTGCGCGTCCACCATGCGTGCCGCGGTCTCCTCCCACATCCCGTAACCGGCCTGCTCGGCCGAGGCGAGGCCGCCGCGCAGCAGGTCCGCGAGCCGCTGCTCCAGCTCGCTCGCGCCCGCCGTGACCCGCTCGGCGCGCCGCTCGGCCCTGCGGCGCGCGGCCTCGGGATCGGCGGCGGCGCCGCCGGCCGCATCCGTCTCCCGCTTGGTCCGCGCCCGCTTCCTGCGCCCTTCGGCCCACTGCTCCGCCCAGTCCGGAAGCGTCTGCGCGTCCGGCACCGAGCCGTCCGCACCCGCCCACAGGAGGAGGAGCCCGAGGGCGTGCTTGCACGGGAACTTACGGCTCGGACAACTGCACTTGTAGGCCGGGCCCGCCGGGTCCGCGACGTCCACGACCGTCTGATACGGCTTGCTGCCACTGCCCTTGCAGAGCCCCCACACCATCCCCTCGCCCGAACTTCCCGCCTCCGACCAAGGTCCGGCGACGCCGAGTTTGCTTCCCGCCTTGCGTGACGGGGCGTCAGGCGCCAGTGCCAGCACCTGGTCCGCCGTCCAGCGCACCCCCTGCTGAGTCATGTTCTCGAAGGTAGGTCCCGCCACTGACAATCGGTCGTGGCGCGGGTGTTCGCACAGGTCAGCGGCGTACGACCGGTGATTGTCAGTGGCGTGGTGCACGGTGGAGTCACATCCCGGCCGAGTGCTCGGGATGTGCCGGACGTGCCGGCCGAGCCCGGCCGAAATCGAGGGGGATCGCCATGACCGTGTCCGTCGAACCGACCGAGAAGAGCGCCGCGTCCGCGGGGGACCAGGGCGCCGCGCAGGCACTGCGGCCGCATGCCGAAGACGCCTTCGCCGCCGAACTCGCGGCGCTGGCCGCGCAGGACGACCGGCCGCGCCCGGAGCGCTGGCTCCTCTCGCCGTGGGCCGTCGCCACGTATCTGCTCGGCGGGACGCTGCCCGACGGGACCGTCATCACGCCGAAGTACGTGGGGCCGCGCCGCATCGTCGAGGTCGCCGTCACCACGCTCGCCACCGACCGCGCCCTGCTGCTGCTCGGTGTGCCGGGCACCGCGAAGACCTGGGTCTCCGAGCATCTCGCGGCCGCCGTCAGCGGCGACTCGACGCTGCTCGTGCAGGGCACGGCGGGCACCCCCGAGGAGGCGATCCGCTACGGGTGGAACTATGCGCGACTTCTCGCGCACGGCCCGAGCCGGGACGCCCTCGTGCCCAGCCCCGTCATGCGCGCCATGTCCGAGGGCATGACGGCCCGGGTCGAGGAGCTGACCCGTATCCCGGCCGATGTACAGGACACGCTGATCACGATCCTGTCGGAAAAGACGCTGCCGATACCGGAGTTGGGCCAGGAGGTGCAGGCCGTCAGAGGCTTCAACCTGATCGCCACGGCGAACGACCGGGACCGGGGGGTCAACGACCTGTCGAGCGCGCTGCGCCGCCGTTTCAACACCGTCGTGCTTCCGCTGCCGGAGAGCGCTGAGGCGGAGGTCGACATCGTCTCGCGCCGCGTCGACCAGATCGGCCGTTCCCTCGACCTGCCGGCCGCTCCGGACGGCACCGACGAGATCCGCCGCATCGTCACGGTCTTCCGGGAGCTGCGGAGCGGCGTCACCGAGGACGGGCGTACGAAACTGAAGTCGCCGAGCGGCACGCTGTCCACGGCCGAGGCGATCTCGGTCGTGACGAGCGGGCTCGCGCTGGCCGCCCACTTCGGGGACGGGGTGCTGCGGCCGTCCGACGTCGCGGCGGGCATCCTCGGGGCCGTCGTCCGTGACCCGGCCGCGGACCGGGTGATCTGGCAGGAGTATCTGGAGGCCGTCATCCGCGAGCGGGACGGCTGGAAGGACTTCTACCGCGCGTGCCGCGAGGTGAGTGTATGAGCGAGCGGGGGAGGGGGCAGGGACCGCTGCTGCTCGGGGTGCGTCACCACGGCCCCGGTTCGGCCAGGGCTGTCCGGGCCGCGCTCGACGCGGCGGGTCCGAGTGTGGTCCTGGTCGAGGGGCCGCCCGAGGCGGACGCCCTGGTGGCGCTCGCCGCCGACGAGGGCATGGTGCCGCCGGTCGCGCTGCTGGCACATGTCGTGGACGAGCCGGGGCGCTCCGCGTTCTGGCCGCTGGCCGAGTTCTCCCCGGAGTGGGTCGCGATCCGGTGGGCCCTGGAGCGGGACGTTCCGGTCCGCTTCATCGACCTGCCGGCGGCGCACAGCCTGGCCCTGCGCGACCAGGGCGCGACGCAGGACGACCCCGAGGGGGACGGAGAGCAGGGCGAGGACCAGGGCGGGGGGCAGGGCGAGGAGGATTCCAGGGAGGCGATGCGCGTCGATCCGCTCGCCGTACTCGCCGAGACCGCGGGGCACGACGACCCGGAGCGCTGGTGGGAGGACGTCATCGAGCACCGGGGCGCGTCGGGGGACGCGTTCGCGCCGTTCGAGGCGCTCGGCGAGGCGATGGGCGCGCTGCGGGAGGAGTACGGCGACGGCGGGCACGAGCGGGACCTCGTGCGGGAGGCCTATATGCGCCTTCAACTGCGCACCGCACAGAAGGAGTTCGGGGACGGTGTCGCGGTGGTGTGCGGCGCCTGGCACGTTCCCGCGCTGTATGTGAAGACCACGGTCGCCGCCGACCGGGCCACCCTCAAAGGGCTGCCCAAGGCCAAGGTCGACATGACCTGGGTGCCCTGGACGCACCGCCGGCTCGCCCGGGCCGGCGGATACGGAGCGGGTATCGACTCGCCCGGCTGGTACGGGCATCTGTTCAGCGCCCCGGACCGGCCCGTCGAACGCTGGATGACCAAGGTCGCCGGGCTGTTCAGGGACGAGGACAGGATCGTGTCGTCGGCGCACGTCATCGAGGCGGTGCGGCTCGCCGAGACGCTCGCCGCGATGCGGGGCCGTCCGCTGGCCGGGCTGACCGAGACCACGGACGCGATCCGCGCCGTGATGTGCGAGGGATCGGACGTACCGCTGTCGCTCGTCCACGACCGGCTCGTCGTCGGGGACGCACTCGGCGAAGTCCCGGACGCGGCGCCCGCCGTGCCGCTGCAACGCGACCTCACGCGGCTCCAGCGCTCCCTGCGGCTCAAACCGGAGGCTTCGGAACGGGAGTTGGAGCTCGACCTGCGCAGGGAGACGGACGCGGCGCGCAGTCGGCTCCTGCACCGGCTCCGCCTCCTCGACGTCGGCTGGGGCGAGGCGGCACGGTCCACGCGCGCCTCCACGGGCACGTTCCGGGAGACCTGGCTGCTGCGCTGGGAGCCCGAGCTGTCCGTGCGCGTCGCCGAGGCGGGGGTCTGGGGGACGACCGTGCTCTCGGCGGCCACCGCCAGAGCCGAGGCGGACGCGATCGGCGCGCCGGCCCTCGCCGACGTCACCGCCCTCGCGGAGCGCTGCCTCCTCGCCGAACTGCCGGATGCGCTCCCGGTGGTGATGCGTGTGCTGGCCGACCGCGCCGCGATGGACGCGGACGTCGGCCATCTCGCCCAGGCCCTGCCCGCCCTCGTCCGCTCCCTGCGCTACGGCGATGTGCGAGGGACGGACACCCAGGCGCTGAGCGAGGTGGCGGCCGGTCTCGCCGAGCGCGTCTTCGTGGGCCTGCCGCCCGCGTGCGCGGGGCTCGACGGGGACGCCGCGGCGGAGATGCGCGGCCATGTGGACGCGGTGCACGCGGCGGTGGGGCTCCTGGAGGACGACGGGACGGCCGGACACAGAGGCCGCTGGCACTCCGTGCTGCGGGTCCTCGCCGCACGCGACAGTGTGGCCGGCGTGATCCGGGGGCGGTGCGCGCGGCTGCTCCTCGACGACGGACAGCTGGCCGAGGGCGAGGCCGCGCGGCTGATGGGGCTCGCCCTCTCGCCCGGCACCGGGCCCGCCGAGGCCGCCGCGTGGATCGAGGGGTTCGTGGGCGGCGGCTCCGGCGGCGGGCTGCTCCTCGTACACGACGAGCGGCTGCTCGCACTCGTCGACGACTGGCTGACGGGAGTGTCCGCTGACGCGTTCACGGACGTACTGCCGCTGCTTCGCCGCACGTTCTCCGCCTACGAATCCGGTGTGCGCCGCACGCTGGGGGAGCTGGTGCGGCGCGGGCCCGCGGGGGCGGGACCCACGGCGGCCGTGGGGACGGCGCCGCCGGGGTTCGCGCCCGGCCTCGACCAGGTGCGCGCGGACTCGGTGCTGCCGGTGCTGCGGCTGCTGCTCGGGACGGACGACGCCGACGCCGGATCCGACTCGGGAACCGGTTCCGGCCCGGGTGACAACGACCTTGTGGGGGTGGCCTGATGGCGGTCGACCAGGTGGACGAGCTCAGCGGGGGAGCCCGGGACGAGCGGATGCGGCGCTGGCGGCTCGTGCTCGGCGGGGACGAGGCGGACGGCACCGGATGCGCGCTCGGCGGCCAGGACGCGGCGATGGACGGCGCCCTGACCGCGCTCTACGGGGGAGGTGACAAGGCCGAGCGGGGGCGTCACCGCTCGGCCGGCCTCGGGGCGTCCGCGGCCTCCGTGGCGCGCTGGCTCGGCGACATCCGGACGTACTTCCCGTCCTCCGTCGTCCAGGTCATGCAGCGAGACGCCATCGACCGCCTCGGCCTGTCCGCGCTCCTGCTCGAACCGGAGATGCTGGAAGCGGTCGACGCCGACGTGCACCTCGTCGGCACGCTGCTCTCCCTCAACAAGGCGATGCCGGAGACGACGAAGGAGACGGCACGCACCGTCGTGCGGAAGGTCGTCGAGGACCTGGAGAAGCGCCTCGCCACGCGGACCCGCGCGACGCTCACCGGCGCGCTCGACCGCAGTGCCCGTATCAACAGGCCCCGCCACCACGACATCGACTGGAACCGCACGATCGCGGCCAACCTCAAGAACTACCTGCCGGAGTACCGCACCGTCGTCCCCGAGCGGCTCATCGGATACGGCCGCGCGTCCCAGTCGGTGAAGAAGGAGGTCATCCTCTGCATCGACCAGTCGGGTTCGATGGCTGCCTCGGTTGTCTACGCCTCCGTGTTCGGCGCTGTGCTGGCCTCGATGCGGTCCATCAACACCAGGCTCGTCGTGTTCGACACGGCCGTCGTCGACCTCACCGACCAGCTCGACGACCCGGTCGACGTCCTGTTCGGCACGCAGCTCGGCGGCGGCACCGACATCAACAGAGCGCTCGCGTACTGCCAGTCGCAGATCACGCGCCCCGCGGAGACCGTCGTCGTCCTCATCAGCGACCTCTACGAAGGGGGAATCCGGAACGAGATGCTGAAGCGGGTCGCCGCGATGAAGTCGTCAGGAGTGCAGTTCGTCACGTTGCTCGCGCTGTCCGACGAAGGGGCACCCGCGTACGACAGGGAGCACGCGGCGGCGCTCGCGGCCTTGGGAGCACCGGCGTTCGCCTGCACGCCGGATCTTTTCCCGGAGGTGATGGCGGCGGCGATCGAGAAGCGGCCGCTGCCGATACCGGACTCGGAGAACCCGGCGAACGGGGCGTCGTAGGTGCGGGACGTCGTAAATCCGGACATGACTACCCATCGGTAACAGGGGGCTTGCGCAACCTCGGGCGTCCCGTGCAAGGATCGGCGCGGCTCTTCTCATCCCCGAGCCCACGCGTCCCGCGTCCCCGCGCCCCTCGTACGGGAGGGTTCCCCACTTTGACTTCCCCGGTCGCTCTGCCTGTTGCCGCTCTGCGCGTCGTGCGCGCAGCGGCCGGGCGGCGTGCGCTGAACGTGGCGCTCCGGGTGATGTTCCTTGCGGGGGGCCTGATCGTGTTCGGCCTGCTGTGCGGGGGAAGGGCGCATGCGGCGGAGGGAGTTCTGCCGCCGACGGAGGCCACGGGCGAGCAGGCGGTTCACGCAACCGCTCAGACACCGGTTCACGCACCCGTCCCCGCGCAGGCGGCGCACCGCACGTCTCCCGCCGGCGGTTCCCGAGCAGTCGGGGCCGTGCGGGAGCAAGCCGTGGAGCCCGCCCGGAATCGCGTGGTCGAGCCCGTCCGGACCCACGTGACCGAGCCGGTCCGCACTCAGGTCGCCGCACCCGTCGTACGAGGAGTACGCGACGTGCGGGGAACGGTCCAGGGAGCGGTGCGGGAAGAGGTCCGGGAAGTGGGGGAGTTCGCCGGAGAGCTCGTCGGCGGGCTCGCCGCCGAGGCTCCGCCGCAGTTCCTGCCGGGTCCGCCGTCGATGCCGGGGCTGCCCGGCGTCCCGGGGCAGATCGGCGCCCCCGGTGCCCCCGGCCAGCCCGGGAACGGCGCCCACACGGCACCGGTTCCGAGCGCCGGAGCCCATGCGGCCGCCGGGCACAGCGACGGCGCAAGGCCCGGCAAGCGAGAGGCAGCCGTGCCCGTGGGCGACGTGTTCGCCTCGGCAGGCGGCCACGCCGTACCCGCGCGAACCCCGGCCACAAAGACGGCCGGCAGCCCGGCTCCCGCACCCGCGTTCCCGAGTGGCAGCGCGGTCGGTCAGTCGGCGGGGGACGGCAGCACGACGCGGCACTCCGATCTCGCCGCGGCAGCGTTCGGCAGCGGCGGGACGGCCCGGCTGCTGCCCGGCGCGACGGCGTCCTCCCACGCCGCCCCCACCCGCGACAGGCACCGAGAAATCCCCGAATTCCCCGGCTAGGGCAGCCCGTTCCCCGCACGTGACCTGCCGCGCGGGGGCGGCACAGGTCTGCCCGCCGGCCGGACCACTCCGGCCGGACGCCGCCGGCCCACCGCTGGACCTCCAGTGCGGGACCGGACATGAGAATTCGAAGGATCTGACGCAAGCATGAACAAGAACATCCGCCGTTCCATCGTGATAGCCGCCGGCGTCTCCGGTGCGTGGGCGCTCGGCTCCGCCGTCGCCAGCGCCGACGAAATGCCCGCCCACTCCGTGGCGGTCCCGGACCTGGCCGGTGACGTGGTCGCCGATGTCCAGGGCACGGTCTCCCACGTCCAGGGCACCGTCGACGACGTCACCCGTGGCACCGTCGGCTCGGTCACCGGCAAGGCCCAGGACACCGTGGCGGGCGTGACCGGCCAGACCCGGACGACCGCCTCCGGCGCGGTCTCCAACGTCTCCGGAACCGTCTCCGGCACCGCCGCCAAGGCCGCGCCCCAGGCCGGTCCCGCCGTCGCCGGGGCCCAGGGCGCGGTCCGCCACACCGACGCCCGGGTCGAGGCCGTCGCCGCGCACGCCAAGCAGCAGGCCCGGACCTACGTCGAGGGTGTCACCGACGTCGCCGACACCGCCCGCACCGCCGCCGCCCGCGCCGCACACGCCCGCACCGCCGGGGTCCCGAACGTGTCGGCCGACGCCGTCGCGCAGAACGCCGGCGCCCGGGCGGGAGCCGTACAGGACGGCGCCACGCAGGAGATCGACTACCTGTTCGGCCCCCTGTCCGCGTTCGCCCCCGACGTCGACCGCACGGTGACCGGGGCGCAGGGCCACGTCCAGGGCGCCACCACCCAGGTCCAGGGCATCGCCGCCCAGGCGTACGGCACCGCGGCGCAGGTCCCGGGCTACGCCCAGAACGTCCCGGCCACCGCCTCCGGCACCGTCGGCGGAGTGACCACGGCCGCCGGTCCCGTCGTCGACGAGACCTCCGCCGCGGTGCTTCCTCCCATCGCCGCGACCGCCGTGCACGGCGTGGTCCCGGTCGCCGGCCAGGCGGTCGGTGACGTCGGCACGCTCGCGGGCGGTGCGGTCGGCGACGTGACGCCGTTCGCCGGTGGTGTCGTCAGCCACGTCACGCCGTTCGCGGACGGGGTCGTGGGCCAGGTCCAGCCCTTCGCGCAGTCGGTCGTCGCGGACGACGTGCAGCCGTTCGCGGGCGGGGTCGTCGGCGCGGTCCAGCCCCTCGTGCAGGCCGTGTACGACCAGGTGCAGCCGGTCGTGCAGGGCGTCGGCGGCAGCGCGGAGTACCTGGCGCAGGGCGTCGTGGGCGACGTGACGCCGTTCGCCGGTGGTGTGGTCGGCGACGTGACGCCGTTCGCGGGCGGGGTCGTCGGTGAGGTCTCGCCGTTCGCGCAGAACCTGACCGGCACGGTCGGCGCCGACGCGCAGCCGCTCGCCGGGAACGCGGTCCAGGGCGTCCAGGGCGTGGCCGCCTCGGTCGCCCCGAGCTACCTGACGAACGCCACGGGCGCCGCCGCCAACGGCATCGGTGTCTGAGGCGCCGCAGAGGCTCTCCGTCCGAAGTCCGTATCTGCGGTCCGTATCTGTGGTCCGTCCGGCGCAACCGCGGAACGCGTCGGCGGACTGAAGCGGACTGAAAACGTCGTCTGCGGGCAGCCGGGGACCGGAGTGACAAGCCGGGCCCGGCCCGGCAGATGGCGGCGGGTGGTCCCCATTGGGGTGAGGATCACCCGCCCGGGCCCTTCCCGGCCCGGCGGCAGGGCTCTCCAGGTCCTCCCACCGGGTCTTTCGGGGGCTCTCAGGGGCCCCACCGGGCGCACCCCAGGCCGGTGGGGCCCCGATCTGTGACTGTTATCACCGCCCATGTGCGATCTGCGATTTAGGGACCCCGGGTGAGCGGCGATAACCTGCGAGACGGACATGCCGCGTACCGGACTCCGTCCTACGCCTCCCCTGTGACAGCGCAGTCACGTTGCCCTTCGCGGCACGCCCACGCAGACAGCTGACCACAAAGCAGCGAGATCGCAGCGAGATCACGGAAAAGGGACGGACGCGCGTGGACCTGTTCGAGTACCAGGCGAGGGACCTCTTCGCCAAGCACGGTGTACCGGTGCTGGCCGGTGAAGTCATCGACACGCCTGAGGCGGCGCGCGAGGCCACCGAGCGACTGGGCGGCAAGTCGGTCGTCAAGGCGCAGGTGAAGGTCGGCGGCCGTGGCAAGGCAGGCGGCGTCAAGCTCGCCGCCACCCCGGACGAGGCCGTCGCCCGCGCGACGGACATCCTCGGGATGGACATCAAGGGCCACACGGTCCACAAGGTGATGATCGCCGAGACCGCTCCGGAGATCCTCGAGGAGTACTACGTCTCGTACCTCCTCGACCGCACCAACCGCACCTTCCTCGCCATGGCGTCCGTCCAGGGCGGCGTGGAGATCGAGGTCGTCGCGGAGGAGAACCCCGACGCCCTCGCGAAGGTGCCGGTCGACGCCAACGAGGGCGTCTCCAAGGAGAAGGCCCAGGAGATCGTCGCCCAGGCGAAGTTCCCGGCCGAGGTCGCCGACCAGGTCGCCGACATCCTCGTCACCCTGTGGGACACCTTCATCAAGGAGGACGCCCTCCTCGTCGAGGTGAACCCGCTCGCCAAGGTCGCCTCCGGCAAGGTCATCGCCCTTGACGGCAAGGTCTCCCTCGACGAGAACGCCGACTTCCGCCAGCCCGAGCACGAGGCGCTCGAGGACAAGGACGCAGCCAACCCGCTCGAGGCTGCTGCCAAGGCCAAGAACCTCAACTACGTCAAGCTCGACGGCGAGGTCGGCATCATCGGTAACGGTGCCGGTCTGGTCATGTCGACCCTGGACGTCGTCGCGTACGCCGGTGAGAACCACGGCAACGTGAAGCCGGCCAACTTCCTCGACATCGGCGGCGGCGCGTCCGCCCAGGTGATGGCGAACGGCCTGGAGATCATCCTCGGCGACCCGGACGTCAAGTCCGTGTTCGTCAACGTCTTCGGCGGCATCACCGCCTGCGACGAGGTCGCCAACGGCATCGTGCAGGCCCTGGCGCTCCTCGCCGACAAGGGCGAAGAGGTCACCAAGCCGCTGGTCGTGCGACTCGACGGCAACAACGCGGAGCTGGGTCGCAAGATCCTCAGCGACGCCAACCACCCGCTCGTCCAGCGTGTGGACACCATGGACGGCGCGGCCGACAAGGCCGCCGAGCTCGCCGCGGCTGCGAAGTAAGGAAGAGGGACTCAGACCACCATGGCTATCTTCCTCACCAAGGACAGCAAGGTCATCGTCCAGGGCATGACCGGTGCCACGGGCATGAAGCACACCAAGCTCATGCTCGGTGACGGCACGAACATCGTCGGCGGCGTGAACCCGCGCAAGGCCGGCACCTCCGTCGACTTCGACGGCACCGAGGTCCCGGTCTTCGGCACGGTCAAGGAGGCCATGGAGAAGACGGGCGCCAACGTCTCCGTTCTCTTCGTGCCGCCGGCCTTCTCCAAGGCCGCCGTCGTCGAGGCGATCGACGCCGAGATCCCCCTCGCTGTCGTGATCACCGAGGGCATCGCCGTCCACGACTCCGCCGCCTTCTGGGCGTACGCGAAGTCGAAGGGCAACAAGACCCGCATCATCGGCCCGAACTGCCCCGGTCTCATCACCCCGGGCCAGTCGAACGCCGGCATCATCCCGGGCGACATCACGAAGCCGGGCCGCATCGGCCTGGTCTCGAAGTCCGGCACGCTGACGTACCAGATGATGTACGAGCTCCGTGACCTCGGCTTCTCGTCCGCCGTCGGCATCGGTGGCGACCCGGTTATCGGTACGACGCACATCGACGCCCTCGAGGCGTTCGAGGCCGACCCCGACACCGACCTGATCGTCATGATCGGCGAGATCGGCGGCGACGCCGAGGAGCGTGCGGCGGACTACATCGCCAAGCACGTCACCAAGCCGGTCGTCGGCTACGTCGCGGGCTTCACCGCCCCCGAGGGCAAGACGATGGGTCACGCGGGCGCGATCGTGTCCGGCTCTTCTGGCACCGCACAGGCCAAGAAGGAGGCCCTCGAGGCCGCCGGCGTGAAGGTCGGCAAGACGCCGACCGAGACCGCCAAGCTGGCGCGCGAGCTGCTCTCGTAGTTCCGCCACCTGCCTGACATCAGTGGGCCCGCACCCTTTCGGGGGTGCGGGCCCACTGTCGTTGCGTCTGTACGGGAACCCTGTGAGGGAACCACGTGCGGGAAGCGCGTCCGGGGGCCCGTCCGGGAAGCCCGTCGGGGCTCAGTCGGTCGCGGGGACGAGGCGGTGGGGGCTGTTCTGCGTCGACTTGTGCAGCTTGTCGCGCAGCTTCTTGTCCGCCTGCGTGAGCGGTCCCGACCCCGTCCGCGGCGGCACTCCGGTGATCATTGAGCCGGGGGCGGGGATCGGTTCGTAACGGGTCGGCGCGGTGCGCAGCGTGAGGGCCGTCGCGCCGACGATCAGGACGGTGAAGGCGATGGCCGAGCGGGTCCAGAAGCGGGTCCGGCGCTCGCCCTCCGTGCGGACCAGGGTCGACTTGGGGGCCTGGAGCTTCTCGGCGCCCGCGAGTTCGGTCAGGCGCCGGTGGAGCTGGTCGGGTACGGCGAGGGCGGGCAGCTGCTCGGCCACGGCCTCCCGCGCGTGGAGCAGTCGATTCGCCGCAGCGGGCGTGGTGGCCTCCGTCTCGGCGGCGGTCTCGGGCAGATCGAGCCCGACCCCGTCGTAGAGCAGCAGGGTGCGGCGGTACGAGGACGGCAGGCTCAGGAGTGCGTCGAGCAGCGCGCGGTGGTCGGCGTCGGCGGGCGGCGCCTCGGGGTGCCGGTGGCTCGGGCGGAGCCGGTGCCAGGGCGACATGGCGTACTCGTAGGCGGCGGCCCTGACCCAGCCGACGGGATCGCGGTCCACGGCGACCTCGGGCCAGCGCTGCCAGGCGACCTGGAAGGCGCGCTCCACGGACTCCCTGGCGAGGGTGCGGCGGCCGGTGAGGAGGTAGGCCTGGCGGACCAGGCCCGGGGCCGCGTGGGTGTAGAGCCGGTCGAAGGCCTTGGTGGCGTCGTTCGGGGACTGCGCCGGGCTCGGGCTCCCGCCCGCCTCGGCTGTGGCCGCGGGCCGCCCCCACCGTCCGCCGCGCTCCTGGCCCCGGTCGAGCGGGGCGGAGTCCCGGCGTCCGACGGAGCGTCTGGTCCGGGCGGGGGCCGTCGTGGCGGTGGCTGCTGCCTTGGCGGTGACTGTTGCCTTGGCGGCCGGCGCTTGTCTCTCCGCCTCGATGTCCGCCAGGAACGTCGCGTACGCCTCCCCCTTGCGGCCCCTCGGGGCGGTCCGGCCGGATTCCCAGGACCGGATCGTTTCCCGGGTGACGCCCACTTGCGCGGCGACCTGAGCCTGAGTCAGGGACTTCGTTTCGCGGAGTTTGCGGCGCTCGTCGGGGGCCGGCAGCGGGGAGGCGGGGCTCTGCGTCATAGGGGACTCCACACACCCTTTCGCGTGAATAAGTACATAAACGTATCTTGAGCGACACATCCGGTCTTCGCCTGTTACGCGAATAAAGCGTGCGTCGTTGGGAGCATGGCCGCGTGACCCAAATGACCGACCGTGGCCCGTCGTTGCCGCTCCTGCTCTCCCGCGTGCGTGACCGCTCCCCGGGGCCCGCCGCCTGCCTGTTCGGCGGGGTCGTCGCGGCCGGCCTCGGACTCGGCTCGTCCGCCGTGCTCGTCATGATGCTGTGGATCAGCTCGCCCTACCCGGACAGCGGTCCCGGCGGGGCCCTGCACGCCGCCGCCGCGCTGTGGCTCCTCGCGCACGGCGCCGAGGTCGTCAGGACGGACACGCTCTCGGGGACCCCGGCGCCGATCGGCGTCGCGCCACTGCTCCTTCTGGTGATTCCGGTGTGGCTGCTGCACCGCGCGGCACGTGACGCGGTGGAGGGCGCGGACGACGGGGACGCGCCGCAGACGGCCTGGCGGACCGCATGGTGCGGGGTCGTGATCGGGTATCTGCTGGTGGGCGGCGGCGCCGCGTTCTACGCGTCGGCCGGTGAGCTGCGGCCGTCCTGGCCGAGCGTCACCGCGCATCTGACCGTCGTCGCCGTGGCCGCCGCGGGCGCCGGTGTCTGGACGGCCCACGGCCGCCCGCGCATCCCGGTTCCCGCGCTCCCGCGCCATCGTCTCGACGCCGTCCAGGACGGCGAGCGCGAGGTGTTCGTACGCCGTCTGTTGCCGGTCGCCGCGCGGGCCGCGGCCGCCGGGGCGCTCGTGCTCGTGGCGGGCGGCGCGCTGGTCGTGGCGGCGTCGACGGTGTGGCACGCCGAGGCGGTGCGGCATTCGTTCGAGCAGCTCACGGACGTGTGGTCGGGACGGGCCGCGGTGCTCCTGCTGGCCGCCGCGCTGGTGCCGAACGCGGCGGTATGGGGCGCCGCGTACGCGCTCGGTCCCGGCTTCGCGCTCGGCGGGGGGAGTGTGGCCGGGCCGCTCGGGGTGTCGTCGGGGCCGCTGCTGCCCGCCTTCCCGCTGCTCGCGGCGGTGCCGGAGCCGGGCCCCGGGGCGCCGCTCAACTGGTCGGCGGGGGCGGTGCCGGTCATGGCCGGGCTGACGGTGGCGTGGTTCGTGGCGGGGGCGGCGGCGCCCCGGCACGGGGAGCGGGACGCGGCGTGGTCGCGGGGGCGTACGGCGATGGCGGCGGGCGTCGCGGCGGTGCTGTGCGGGCTCGCCTTCGCGGGGCTCGCGGTGGCGGCCGGCGGTCCGATGGGCGTCGCGGGGCTCGCGGAGTTCGGGCCCGTGGGGTGGCTGACGGGGCTCGCGGCGGCGGGGTGGACGACGCTGGTGGGGGTGCCGGTGACAGTGGGGCTGCGGGCGTGGCGGGTCAGGGTGCCGCGCGATGAGCGGGTCGGCGAAACGGGCGAGGAACGGGCCGGGAAAGCGGCTGAGGAGCGAGCTGAGGAGCGGGCCGAGGAATCCCTCGAGGAGCGGGCCCCGTCGTGGTGGCGGCGCCCCCGGATCCCGTCGCCGAGGAACTGGCTGCCGCGACGGCGCCGGGAGGGGGCGGCGCAGGCCGGGCAGGCCCCGTCGGGCGACGCCGCGTTCGAGCTGTACGACTTCTTTCCCGCGGACCCGTTCTCCGCCGACCCCTTCTCCGTGGACCCCTTCCCGGACGGGCCCGTCCGGGTGGGCGACGCCTGGCCGGGCGGATCCACGAGGGAAGCGCGCTGGGCAGCGCTCAAGGAGGCGTCCGACACGAGCCGGGACACGGAACCGGAGGCGGGCGCGAACAGGGACCCGGGCGCGGCCCCCGAAGAGCCCCGCCCGCTGGACACTCCCTAGTCGCGCGTGCCGAGCAGTGTGCGCAGTTCCTTCGGGAGCTTGTCGTTGCACGCCTTCTGAGACGCACTGGTCAGCGCGTCGTTCACGCACGTGTAGTAGTCGCTGTAGACCAGCTGGGCCGTGAACGTGGCGGCGACCAGGGCCAGGGCGAGGGAGCCGGTGACCAGGCCGCTGACGGCCGCCGTGGTCTGCGGTCTCGAACCGGCGGCGGGACCGGTGGGCGCCGGGGCGTCCGGGTTCGGTGTGCGGGGCTTGGCGCGCAGGGCGGTGATGCCCCAGTACAGGGCGAGCGCGCCGAGCAGCAGAGCCACGTAAGGCCAGCTGAACAGGGCGAAGAAGAAGCCCCACATGCCGGAGAGCAGTGCGTAGCGAGCGCGGCGCTGGGCCGGGTCCGTCGGGTCCCAGCGCATGCCGGAACCGGGCCCCTGGGGGCCTTCGGGTCCGCCCTGACCGCCCGGACCGCCGCCCTGGCCGGGACGGTCGCCGAAGCGGCCGCCCTGGGCGCGGCCCGGCTGCCGGTCGCTCCACTGACCGCCCCACGGGTTCCGGTCCCCGCCCGACCCGTCGCCCTGACCGTCCTGACCGCCCTCGGGGCGGCGCGGCTGCCACGGGCGGTCGGGCGCGCCCTCCGGCGGTGGCGCGAACGGGTTGTCGTCCTCGGAAGGCTTGGACGGCTTGGAGGAATCGGGGGACTGGGGCGGTGTGTCCTGGGGCGGAGGAGGCGTGGGACGGCCTTCGCGCAACAGGGTCGAGCCGGCGGGCAGCAGCGGCAGGCGGAGGCTTCGGTCCGGCATCAGGTGTGCGTCTTCCCCTAGATCGATCGTGGCGCGGCTGCGGGCGAGCCCGTTCTGAAGTGAACGTCCCGCAAGCGGGCGGCGTTCCTTCGGTGGCGAATCCGCCACAGACGCTACCTTCCGGCCGCGCCCCCGTCCCGTGGGGGCCGCTCCATGTGCCGGTATCGTTGCTGACGGTCGACCGCTTCGTAGAGTTCCCCGTATCGGGAACCATGAAGCCTTTGTGCGACCCTACAAACGCACTCCCGAGAAAGGCCCTCGCTGTGGCCAAGCGGCTCGTCGTGCTGGTCTCCGGATCAGGCACGAACCTGCAGGCTCTGCTCGACGCCCTCGCGGCCGAGGGCGCGGAGGGTTACGGCGCCGAGATCGTGGCCGTCGGCGCCGACCGTGACTCCATCGCCGGGCTCGAGCGCGCCGAGCGCGCCGGGCTGCCCACCTTCGTCTGCCGGGTGAAGGACTTCGCCACCCGCGAGGAGTGGGACCGGGCGCTCGCCGAGGCCACGGCGGCGTACGAGCCGGACCTCGTGGTCTCGGCCGGGTTCATGAAGATCGTGGGCAAGGAGTTCCTCGCCCGGTTCGGCGGGCGGTTCGTGAACACGCACCCCGCCCTGCTCCCCAGTTTTCCCGGAGCCCATGGCGTGCGCGACGCGCTCGCGTACGGCGCCAAGGTCACCGGATGCACCGTCCACTTCGTCGACGACGGCGTCGACACCGGTCCGATCATCGCCCAGGGCGTGGTCGAGGTCCGGGACGAGGACGACGCGAGCGCTCTGCACGAGCGCATCAAGGAAGTCGAGCGCAGGCTGCTCGTCGATGTCGTGGGGCGTCTGGCCCGCAACGGCTATCGCATTGAGGGACGAAAGGTAGTTATCCAGTGACCGCCGAGAGCAACAAGCGGCCCATTCGCCGGGCGCTCGTCAGCGTCTACGACAAGACCGGTCTGGAAGACCTCGCGCGCGGGCTGCACGAGGCGGGCGTGGAGCTGGTGTCGACCGGCTCGACCGCTGCGAAGATCGCCGCCGCCGGGGTGCCCGTCACCAAGGTCGAGGAGCTCACGGGCTTCCCCGAGTGCCTCGACGGGCGCGTCAAGACTCTGCACCCGAAGATCCACGCGGGCATCCTCGCCGACCTGCGCCTGGCGGACCACCGGCGCCAGCTCGACGAGCTCGGCGTGGAGCCCTTCCAGCTCGTCGTCGTGAACCTGTACCCCTTCAAGGAGACCGTCGCCTCGGGCGCCACTCCCGACGAGTGCGTCGAGCAGATCGACATCGGCGGCCCCTCGATGGTGCGCGCCGCCGCCAAGAACCACCCGTCGGTGGCCGTCGTCACCAGCCCCGCCCGGTACGCCGACGTCCTCTCGGCCGTTCGCGACGGCGGCTTCGACCTGACCGCCCGCAAGCGCCTCGCCGGCGAGGCCTTCCAGCACACGGCGGCGTACGACGTCGCGGTCGCGTCCTGGTTCGCCGACGGCTACGCGGCCGCCGACGAGAGCGGCCTCCCCGAGTTCCTCGGCGCGACGTACGGGCGCAAGAACGTCCTGCGCTACGGCGAGAACCCGCACCAGGCCGCCGCCCTCTACGTCGACGGCACCGGCGGTCTCGCGGAGGCCGAGCAGCTGCACGGCAAGGAGATGTCGTACAACAACTACACGGACACGGACGCCGCGCGCCGTGCCGCGTACGACCACGACGACCCGTGCGTCGCGATCATCAAGCACGCCAACCCGTGCGGCATCGCGGTCGCGTCGAGCGTCGCCGAGGCGCACCGCAAGGCGCACGCCTGTGACCCGATGTCCGCGTTCGGCGGCGTCATCGCCGTCAACCGGCCGGTGACGAAGGAGATGGCCGAGCAGGTCGCGGACATCTTCACCGAGGTCATCGTCGCGCCCGAGTACGAGGACGGCGCGCTCGAGGCCCTCACCAAGAAGAAGAACATCCGCGTGCTGCGCGCCCACCGGGGCCCGGCGGCGGTCGTCGAGACGAAGCAGATCGACGGCGGCGCGCTCCTCCAGGTCACCGACCGCGTCCAGGCCGACGGAGACAACCCGGCGAGCTGGACCCTCGCGACGGGCGACGCGCTGTCCCCGGGCGAGCTCGACGAGCTGGCGTTCGCCTGGAAGGCGTGCCGCGCGGTGAAGAGCAACGCGATCCTGCTGGCCAAGGACGGCGCCTCGGTCGGCGTCGGCATGGGCCAGGTCAACCGCGTCGACTCCTGCAAGCTGGCCGTGGAGCGGGCCGGCGAGGAGCGGGCGCGAGGTTCGTTCGCCGCGTCGGACGCGTTCTTCCCGTTCCCGGACGGGCCGCAGATCCTGATCGACGCCGGTGTGAAGGCGATCGTCCAGCCCGGCGGTTCCATCCGTGACGAGCAGGTCGTCGAGGCCGCGAAGAAGGCGGGCGTGACGATGTACTTCACCGGCACGCGCCACTTCTTCCACTAGGTCTCAGCGAGCGGCACACCACCGCGGGCCGTGCCTTCCCCCGTGAAGGCACGGCCCGCGGTCGTTTTCCGTGACCTGTCGGCCCGTGGCTGTCAGGCTTACCTGTTTCCTCTGGGATCCGTAGTGATGTGTCGTGGGCCGGCGTCATGCCATGTGTCCATGAGCGGTCTCGGTGTCGTACGTGGGTGCGTAGATCGAATGCGTGACCTTTCTCATGGGTGTCGTTGATCGGATGACAGCACTGGGAGCGGGAAGGGAGGGGCGGGGGTGAGTTGGGCTTTGAGCGTGCGCTACCCGCACGGGAGTGAGTGTGAGTGTGTGGAGCGTCCGGTGGGGACACGGAATCCTGGGTCGAATGCGTGACCTCGGTCGGGTGGGGCTCGTTGGGCGGGTGGACTGATGATCGGATTGCGTGAGTGGCTCGCTGGACGGGGTGGGTGGGGTGGCGGGGAAGGCGTTGCGGGTGTTGGCGGCTCCGTTCGTGGCTCCGTTGCCGAGCGGGGTGGCAGTGCGGACCCGTCTCAAGGGCCTGTCCGCAACCGATACCGAGGTGCTCGGTGTGGTGGGGCGGCATTTGGGGTCGTTGGCCGGACGGGATCTGAAGGTCCGCAGCAGGGCTGGGCTCGGTCACGATGCCGGTCAATGGGCGGCGCGTAAGCGGGATGTGAGTGCCTTGTCATCGGCGCGGTGGGCGGGGTCGGTTACCAAGGCCTCGCATGACCAGTGGGCGCTGGCTCGGCGGTGCCTGGCTACGCATGTCCGGGAGCTGGAGGCGGGCATCGCCTGTATCCGGCAGCGCCTCGCGCTGGAGCTGGGCGCCAAGGGCGAGCGGGGCGTGCCGGGCGGGTATCGCTCCCGGCGTGAGTGGCATGCCAAGTCGCGCCGCCTGCGCGTCCTTGAGGACCGTTTGGCCCGGGCGCGGGCGGATTGGGCGGCGGGCCGGGTGCGGGTGGTGCGTGGCGGCAAGCACCTGGCCAATACCCGGCATCACCTGGATGCGGCCGGGCTCAGCGAGCAGGGGTGGCGCTCTCGTTGGGAGGCGGCCCGGATGTTCCTGTCCGCTGACGGCGAGTCCGGCAAACGCCTCGGCAACGAGACCATCCGTCTCGGTCTTGACGGGCAGTTGAGCCTCAAACTCCCCGCCCCGCTCGCCCACTTGGCGAACGCCCCCAACGGCCGCTACGTGCTGGCCGGCCGGGCGGTGCTCGCGCACCGGGGCCAGGAGTGGGCGGACCGGGTGGTTGATCACCGGGCAGTTGCGTATCGCATCCACCATGATGTGGTGCGAGAGCGCTGGTATGTGACCGCATCCTGGCAGCGCACCCCAGCTCCTGTCCTCACCCTGGAAGCCGCCCTGGCAGGCGGGACCGTGATCGGCGTGGACACCAACAACGATCACTACGCCGCCTGGCGCCTCGACGTCCACGGCAACCCCATCGGGCGTCCGGAGCGTTTCTTCTATGACCTGTCCGGCAATGCCCTGCATCGGGATGCGCAGATCCGGCACGCCATCAGCCGCCTGCTCCACTACGCGCACCAGTGCGGCGCGAGCGCCATCGCGGTCGAGGACCTCGACTTCGCGGGCTCCAAGACCCGGGAGAAGCACGGCCGTAACAAGCGTTTCCGCCGTCTGATCTCCCGCTTTCCCGCCGCACGGCTGGCCGCCCGGCTCATTTCGATGGCTGCCGAGCAGGGCATCAGCGTGATCGCGGTCGATGCCGCGTACAGCAGCCGGTGGGGCGCCGAGCACTGGCAGAAGCCGACCAGCATCCCCACCCATCAGACCACCCGGCATGAGGCCGCGAGCCTCGTGATCGGACGGCGCGCCCAGGGATTCGGGGCACGGCGACGGACGACACCGCCCCCACGCAACCGGAGTGGGGCATCGGATCGTCCAGGCCGCACCCCGAAACCCCGGACGTGAGGGAGACCGCCCACCCCGGACCGGACCACCACCAGCAGTGGTGACGCCACCAGGGAAGCGAAAGCGGCGACCCAGCCCGCCCAACACCGTTCGGGACGGGCATAGCGAACGAGAGTGGATCTACGACTCACTCCCGCTCACTATCTAGGAACGGTGTACTCCTTGAGGTAGTGCTCCATCCGTGCCACGAAGACCCTGTACTTCACGCGCACCCCGTGCGACGTGTTCACGCGCTCGGCGGAGGTGACGCATCCGGTGGCGATCAGGACCCCGCGGTTTCCCGGGAGTTCGGCCGGTTCCCGGAGCTGGCCGGAGACCACGCAGGTGTAGCGGCCGACCGCACGGACAGAAGGTGAGCCGCTCACCCGGAGCGAGCCTGAACTGGGCTTCCTTGCACGGTGGTTCGGTCAGTGGCGGCACGACGACGATGCTGTACAAAAGCCAGTCCTCTCCCAGCCGGACAACCCAACAGCCTAGGGGGACGGCGAAGGGCCGCGCTCCCCTTGTGACGGGAGAGAGCGGCCCTTACGGGTGAAGGGCGGGAAACCCCTGGTTCGTCGCGAACGCGATCAGTAGCGCGGGCGGTTGAACCAGGTGGTCGCGGCGCTGTTCACCATGGAACCGAGGATGATGCCGGCGATGGCGAGCGAGATGAGTCCGCCGAAGGTCGCCGAACCGCCGCCGCCGTTGATGGTGTTCACGAGACCACCGATGATCATCAGCGACGCGTAGACGATCGTCGTGATGCGGATGCCGCTGCCGCCGTTCTTGAACTTCACGCCCAGGAAGATCGACAGGGCGCCGAGGGCCACCATGAGCGCCGCGATGAGGAAGCCGAGGCCGGCGAGTGTGTCCGTGGCGTCACCGGAGCCGACGCCGTTGGACACGTCCTGGGCCGCGCCGATGGCGACGCCCGCGATGATGCCGAACAGGAGCTGGAAGCCGGCGAGGATGAAGAGGAGCACGCGCGCGGTCTTCATCAGGCCGGGCATCTCGATCGGCATCTGGTTGCCGCCGGGGAAGCCCGGGTACGCGGGCTGGCCCTGCGGGTAGCCGTAGCCCTGCTGGGGCGGGACGCCCTGCGGTGCCTGCGGGTACCCGTAGCCGGGCTGGCCCTGCGGCGCCTGGGGCGCCTGCGGCGGGTAGCCGGGCTGCTGGCCGGGCTGGCCCTGCGGCGGACCGTAGGGGTTGTTCGGGTCGCCGAAACTCATGGCTTTTTCCTCCGTTGCCTTAGTGCGGGGACAACGCGCGGCACCAAGTGGAGGAAAGGTCTACAGAGCGGTCGTCCCCCCGGTACTGCCCGCGGCACTGTTGCCGCTCATGGTTCTTTAGGTGCGGCTTATTTGTCCAGCCGCATTCCGTATGCGTTGTGGAAGTGCAACAACGGTGATCAAGCTGGGACGCCCGGATTGGAACCGGGGCGGTCCCATCCGCGAAGATGGGGGGCATGACCGCCCAGATTCTCGATGGCAAGGCCACCGCAGCCACGATCAAGTCCGATCTGTCCGCCCGCGTGGCGGCCCTGAGGGAGAAGGGCGTCACGCCCGGCCTCGGCACCGTCCTGGTCGGTGAGGACCCGGGCAGCCAGAAGTACGTCGCGGGCAAGCACCGCGACTGCGCCCAGGTCGGCATCGCCTCCATCCAGCGCCACCTGCCGGCCACCGCCACGCAGGAGGAGATCGAGGCCGTCGTCCGCGAGCTCAACGAGGACCCCGCCTGCACCGGCTACATCGTCCAGCTCCCGCTGCCCAAGGGCATCGACGAGAACCGCATCCTGGAGCTGATGGACCCGGCCAAGGACGCGGACGGCCTGCACCCGATGAACCTCGGCCGCCTCGTCCTGAACGAGCCGGCGCCGCTGCCCTGCACCCCCTTCGGCATCATCACGCTGCTGCGCGAGCACGGCGTGGAGATCAACGGCGCGGAGGTCGTGGTCGTCGGCCGCGGCGTCACCATCGGCCGCCCGATGCCGCTGCTGCTCACCCGCAAGTCCGAGAACGCCACGGTCACCCAGTGCCACACCGGCACCCGTGACCTGGCCGCCCACCTCAAGCGAGCCGACATCGTCGTGGCCGCCGCGGGCGTCCCGCACCTGATCAAGCCCGAGGACATCAAGCCGGGCGCCGCCGTGCTCGACGTCGGCGTCTCGCGCGACGAGAACGGCAAGATCGTCGGCGATGTGCACCCGGGCGTCACCGAGGTCGCCGGGTGGATCTCCCCGAACCCGGGCGGCGTCGGCCCCATGACCCGTGCCCAGCTCCTCGTGAACGTCGTCGAGGCCGCCGAACGGAACGCGAACGGTGTCGGCTGACGCCGGCACCGGCACCCCGGAAGGCGCCGAGGGTGCGGTGTCGGCCCCGGGCGCCGATGGGGAGCCGCGGCGTGCCTCGCGCCGGTTCCCGCTCTTCACCAGGGACACCGCGCGCCCCGAGGGAGGCGGCCGCGCGGCGCCGGGTGACGCCCCGGCCCCGGCGCGCCAGTGGCCGATCCTCGCGGTGATCTCGCTGGTGGGCGTCGGACTGCTGCTCACCGCGTTCGATGCGTTCCGCGTCGGGACGCTGCTGATCGGCGTCGCCCTGATCGGCGGTGCGGCGCTGCGCTGGACGCTCCCGTCCGTGGGCATGCTCGCGGTGCGCTCCCGTTTCACCGACATGGTGACGTACGGGTTCCTGGGCGTCGTCATCGTGCTGCTCGCGCTGATGGTGCAGCCGAATCCCTGGCTGGTCATCCCGTTCCTGAACGACACGCTGCACTTCACGATCAGCTGACGCCCGCAGCGCGCGCACAAAGGCGGCGCCCGTCCTCTCCCCCGAGGGAGGACGGGCGCCGCCGTTCTTTGGGGCCGGAGTCTTTCCGAGGAGATCTCCCTGCCGTGGTCATCAGAGTCATGGACGCGTCAGGTGGGCTTCAAGGTTGAGCGGGCCGCTGTGGCACGGAAGTGACCATTCCGCCACGGTGTGCGAGGACGGCAACGATCGGTCTGCCGGGCACTTCCCGTAATGCGTCATTCCTCCTGTGTCGAAGTGTGTTGATGTATCGACAAGTTCGCGGATTTACCGTCAGCTGCCTCGACAGCGGGGCTAACGTGGGCAATCGGGACGGTCCGGGGCGACCCAGGCGCTGAGCTGGGGCGTTCGGGGTTCCGCGAGGGGGTGGGGGACCCCGGTGGGACACTGGACCGTGGGCCTCCGGTCGTGCAACGGTGCACGCCGGTGAGGTCGAACGCCGTCGAATGCCCCCGTGCGCCCCCGCCCCCGGAACTGACATCCTGGCTTCGCGCATCCCACTGGGTAGCCAGAGTGGGCCGGTGCAGCCAACGCCGGCCGAGGGCAGCGCGAGGGGTGCGGCGCGGCGCGGGGGATCAGGGCACGTACGGGGGGAATAGGGGGAAGCAATGCCTCGTTGGAGGGCGCTACCGGATGAACTCGACCCGCAGGTCAGGGAGTTCGCAAGCCAGCTCCGCAGGCTCGTCGACCGCAGCGGTCTGAGCATCGCCGCGGTCGCGGACCGCACCGGGTACAGCAAGACGTCCTGGGAGCGGTATCTGAACGGCCGGCTGCTCGCGCCCAAGCGCGCGATCGTGACCCTGGCCGAGGTGACGGGCACCAATCCGGTCCATCTGACCACCATGTGGGAGCTCGCGGAGCGCGCCTGGAGCCGCTCCGAGATGCGTCACGACATGACGATGGAGGCGATACGGATCTCCCAGGCGCGCGCAGCGCTCGGGGAGTTCGGACCGACGGCCACGAAGAACGGCAGGAACGGCAGCGGGGGCGCGGGCGGCGGCAGCAGGACGGCGGCCAGGCCGTCCGGCGGCGGCGCGACCGGCGTCGCGGGGCCCGCGGGCGTCGCGCCGACCGTGCCGCCACAGGGGCAGGCTCCCCTGGCGGACTCGGTGCCGTACGGGAGCGAGAGGGAGCAGGGGTTCCGTCCGGGGGAGCGAGCCGGGGAAGGCGTTCCGTACGCGAGCGGGGCGGGGGCCTACGCGAACGCGGGGGCCTACGCGGGCGGCGGCGGTGGCGGACCGGCCGGGCAGCCGGGGACGGGCGGCGGTTCGCCGGACCGGCAGCGGCGCAGGCGTCGGCTGACGATGTTCCTCGCGGGCGTCGTGGGCGCGCTCGTCGTCATCGCCGCGGCCGTGTACCTCACGGACGCGGGCAAGGGCGGCAAGGACGACGAAGCGAAGCCGGAGGCGACGCCGACCAGCAGCGCCCCCGAACTGCCCGCGGGAGTTCAGTGCAGCGGCAAGGACTGCACCGGCAAGGACCCCGAGGCGATGGGCTGCGGCGGCGAGTTCGCGCGGACCACGGACTCCGTGCTCGTCGGCCAGGCCAAGATCGAGGTCCGCTACAGCAAGACATGCGGGGCCGCGTGGGCGCGCATCACGCAGGCGGCGCCGGGCGACGAGGTCCGGATCCAGCAGGCCGGCGCCACCGGTGCGCAGAAGGGCACGGTCGACGCGGACTTCGACGCGTACACCCCGATGGTGGCCGTCACGAAGGCGAGCGAGGCGAAGGCCTGCGCGACGCTGAAGGCCGGCCGGCAGGGCTGCACACAGTAGGGACGGGCGCAGCGCGGGACCGTGGCGGAGGTGCCGCGGAATTCATTGCGAGATGGGGGCATGCCTGCCCCGGGCCGGGGCAGGCGGAGCAGTACCCCCACGGGAGTAGTCACCAAGTGGCACCCCCCACAGGCGGCCGTCTGCCCACCTCTCCCGAGCAGGCGGCCGCCTGCCGTTGGGTCACCTCTCGCTCCGCGTCACCTGTTCCGGTGACGTGTCACCTGTTCCGGTTGAGGGGAGCGGGTGTTCTGTGGGGCGGGCCACATGCACCCGGAGGTGCGGGGGGTCCGGGGCGCGATAGCCTGACGGGCGGATCTCTTGATGCCGAGAGATCGATCAAAAAAGCCCTGCTGTCATACGGAGAACGCCATGACCCGCACTCCCGTGAACGTCACCGTCACCGGCGCAGCCGGCCAGATCGGCTACGCACTGCTCTTCCGCATCGCCTCCGGCCAGCTGCTCGGCGCGGACGTGCCGGTCAACCTGCGCCTCCTGGAGATCACCCCGGCGCTCAAGGCCGCCGAGGGCACCGCCATGGAGCTCGACGACTGCGCCTTCCCGCTGCTGCAGAACATCGAGATCTCGGACGACCCGAACGTCGCGTTCGACGGCGCCAACGTCGCCCTCCTCGTCGGCGCCCGCCCCCGCACCAAGGGCATGGAGCGCGGCGACCTGCTCTCCGCCAACGGCGGCATCTTCAAGCCGCAGGGCAAGGCGATCAACGACAACGCCGCGGACGACATCAAGGTCCTCGTCGTCGGCAACCCGGCCAACACGAACGCGCTCATCGCGCAGGCCGCCGCCCCGGACGTACCGGCCGAGCGTTTCACGGCCATGACGCGCCTGGACCACAACCGCGCGCTCACGCAGCTCGCGAAGAAGACCGGCACGACGGTCGCGGACATCAAGCGCCTCACCATCTGGGGCAACCACTCCGCCACCCAGTACCCGGACATCTTCCAGGCGTCCGTCGCGGGCAAGCCGGCCATCGAGGCCATCGGCGGCGACGAGCAGTGGCTGGCCGACGCCTTCATCCCGACCGTCGCCAAGCGCGGCGCCGCGATCATCGAGGCCCGTGGCGCGTCCTCGGCCGCCTCGGCCGCGAACGCCGCGATCGACCACGTCCACACGTGGGTGAACGGCACCGCCGAGGGCGACTGGACCTCCATGGGTATCCCGTCGGACGGCTCCTACGGCGTCCCGGAGGGTCTGATCTCCTCCTTCCCCGTCACCACCAAGGACGGCAAGTACGAGATCGTCCAGGGTCTGGACATCAACGAGTTCTCCCGCGCCCGCATCGACGCGTCGGTGAAGGAGCTCGAGGAGGAGCGCGCCGCCGTCCGCGAGCTCGGCCTCATCTGATCCACGCGTCCCGCAGGTACCCCTGGTCACCTGCACGCGGCTTCACCCGCGCCCCCGTCCGTCCGGTCGATCCGGACAGGCGGGGGCGCGGTGTTTGTGCGCGGTTTGTCTGTACAGGGCATGTTTGTATGGGGCATGCACCCCGAGTAGCGACACCAGCGGTGACATTTCGGACTTACTCACCATGTATGCCGTGACACGGACCACTTTCGGCCACGGGTTGTGCATGCTTTCCGATCCCAGGGGCAGGGGGTTCCGACGTCGCGGGCTCTCCGTGAAAAGGGAGTTTCGCGATGTTCAGGGGGACGGTTCGGGAACGGAAGGCAAAACGGGACGTGTCTGAAAACCAGAGCATTTTTGTGGACGGAGAGTGGCGCAGCGCCGCCTCCGGGGCCACGCGCGAGATTCTCGACCCGGCGGATGCCCAGCCGTTCGCACTGATCGCCGAGGGCGGCACGCGGGACGCGGACGCCGCGGTGGCCGCCGCGCGCCGCGCCTTCGACGAGGGAACCTGGCCGGCGACGCCCGTCGCCGAGCGTGCCGCGCTGCTGCGCCGCGTCGCCGATCTCCTCGTACGCGACCGGGAGAAGATCGGTCTGCTCGAGAGCCGCGACGCGGGCAAGACCGTCGAGGAGGGGCGCGTCGACGTCGACTGTGTCGCCGACGCCTTCCGGTACTTCGCCGATCTGGTCGTCGGAGAGGGCGGCGGGCGCGTCGTCGACGCCGGGTCCGACGAGATCCACAGCGTCGTCGTGCACGAGCCCGTCGGCGTCTGCTCCCTGATCACCCCGTGGAACTACCCGCTCCTCCAGGCCAGTTGGAAGGTCGCCCCGGCCCTCGCCGCCGGAAACACCTTTGTCATCAAGCCGAGTGAGATCACGCCGCTGACGACTGTGGTCCTCGTCGAGCTCCTGGCGGAGGCCGGCCTTCCCGCGGGCGTCGCGAACATCGTGACCGGGCCGGGCCACACCGTGGGCGCCCGGCTCGCCGAGCACCCGGACGTCGACCTCGTCTCCTTCACCGGCGGCCTGATCAGCGGCACGAAGGTCGCGCAGGCCGCGGCCGCCGACGTGAAGAAGATCGCCCTCGAACTGGGCGGCAAGAACCCGAACGTGGTCTTCGCCGACTCCTGCGAGACCGAGGAAGGCTTCGACACCGCCGTCGACCAGGCGCTGAACGCCGCCTTCATCCACAGCGGCCAGGTCTGCTCCGCCGGTGCCAGGCTCATCGTCGAGGAGTCCGTGCGCGAGCGCTTCGTCGCCGAACTCGCCCGCCGCGCCGAGAAGATCAGGCTCGGCCGCGGCACCGAGGACGGCGTCGAGTGCGGCCCCCTCGTCTCCGCGCAGCAGCGCGACAAGACCGAGTCGTACGTGGCGTCGGCCCTGGCCGAGGGCGCCGTCCTGCGCAGCGGCGGCAAGCGGCCCGAGCCCAGTGAAGTACGGCCCGCCGACGGGTACTTCTACGAGCCGACCGTCCTCGACCAGTGCCACCGCGAGATGCGCGTCGTCCGCGAGGAGGTCTTCGGACCCGTCCTGACGGTCGAGACGTTCCGCACCGAGGACGAGGCCGTCGCGCTCGCCAACGACACCGAGTACGGACTCGCGGGCGCCGTCTGGACCGCCGACGCGGGGCGCGCGCGGCGCGTCGCCGGACGCCTTCGCCACGGCACGATCTGGATCAACGACTTCCACCCCTACCTCCCGCAGGCGGAGTGGGGCGGCTTCGGCAAGAGCGGGATCGGCCGCGAGCTGGGCCCGGCCGGGCTCGCCGAGTACCGCGAGACCAAGCACGTCTACCAGAACCTGGCGCCGAAGCCCGTGCGCTGGTTCGCGGGCTGACCACCCACCCCTCGCACCGGGCTGACCACCCGTTTCTTCCGCGCTGGGCCGACCAACCGCACTTCGCACCGCCCATTACGCGCAGAACCTTGGAGTTGACGTATGCCTGAGAAGTCCGTGAACACGTACGACTATGTCGTCGTCGGCGGCGGCACCGCCGGGTCCGTCATAGCGTCCCGGCTGACCCAGAACCCCGACCTCACCGTCGCCGTCATCGAGGGCGGCCCGAGCGACATCGACCGCGACGACGTCCTGACCCTGCGCCGCTGGCTCGGCCTCCTCGGCGGCGACCTCGACTACGGCTACACCACGACCGAACAGCCGCGCGGCAACTCGCACATCCTGCACAGCCGCGCCAAGGTGCTCGGCGGCTGCTCGTCGCACAACACCCTCATCTCGTTCAAGCCGCTGCCCGGCGACTGGGACGAGTGGGCGGCGGCGGGCGCCGAGGGCTGGGACCACAAGGCGATGGACCCGTACTTCGGCAAGCTGCGCAACAACATCGTGGCGGTCGACGAGAAGGACCGGAACGCGATCGCCCGCGACTTCGTCGACGCCGCGCAGACCGCCACGGGCGTGCCGCGCGTGGACGGCTTCAACAAGGCGCCGTTCAAGGACGGCGTCGGCTTCTTCGACCTCGCGTACCACCCGGAGAACAACAAGCGCTCCAGCGCCTCCGTCGCCTATCTGCACCCGCACATGGAGGCCGGCGACCGGCCCAACCTGACGCTCCTGCTGGAGACGTGGGCGTACCGGCTGGAGATGGACGGCACGCGGGCGCGCGGTGTCCACGTACGGACGAAGGACGGCGAGGAGCTGCTCGTCGAGGCGCGGCACGAGGTCGTCGTGTGCGCCGGCGCGGTCGACACGCCCCGGCTGCTCATGCACTCCGGCATCGGGCCGAAGGCCGACCTGGAGAAGCTCGGGATTCCGGTCCTGCACGATCTGCCGGGCGTCGGCGAGAACCTGCTCGACCACCCCGAGTCCGTGATCGTGTGGGAGACGGACGGGCCGATCCCCGACAACTCCGCCATGGACAGCGACGCGGGCCTCTTCGTGCAGCGCGATCCGGAGGCGAGCGGGCCGGACCTGATGTTCCACTTCTACCAGATCCCGTTCACCGACAACCCGGAGCGCCTCGGCTACGTCAGGCCGGAGCACGGGGTCTCGATGACGCCGAACATCCCCAAGCCGCGCAGCCGCGGCCGCCTCTACCTGACCAGCGCGGACCCGGCCGAGAAGCCCGCCCTCGACTTCCGTTACTTCACGGACGAGGACGACTACGACGGCCGGACGCTGGTCGACGGAATCAGGATCGCGCGTGAGATCGCGAAGACCGAGCCGCTCGCCGGCTGGCTCAAGCGCGAGGTGTGCCCCGGGTCCGACGTCGTGGGCGACGAGGAGCTCGGCGAGTACGCGCGCAAGGTCGCGCATACCGTCTACCACCCCGCCGGGACCTGTCGCATGGGCGCCAGGAATGATGAACTCGCCGTTGTGGACCCGGAGTTGAGGATCCGGGGCCTGGAAGCGATCCGCATTGCCGACGCGTCAGTCTTCCCGACGATGCCGGCGGTGAACCCGATGATCGGGGTGCTCATGGTCGGGGAGAAGTGTGCCGAGCTGCTGGGTGGTGATGCGTGATGAGTACGAACACGATGTCGAACGCTGAGGTGGCGGACGCGCAGGCGGGTTCGCCGGTGTTCTCCGTGAACAACCTGTGGAAGGTCTTCGGGCCGAAGGCCGACCGGGTGCCGGGTGACGCGGAGCTGGCCGGCCTGAGCGCCGCCGAGCTGCGCGCCCGCACCGGGTGCACCGCCGCCGTGCGCGACGTCAGCTTCGATGTGCGCAAGGGCGAGGTCTTCGTCGTCATGGGCCTCTCCGGCTCCGGCAAGTCCACCCTCGTACGCTGCCTGACCCGGCTCATCGAGCCGACCTCCGGCGGCATATCCATCGACGGCGAGGACGTCCTCGGCATGGACAAGGGGCGCCTGCGCGAACTGCGCCGGCACCGCGCCGCCATGGTCTTCCAGCACTTCGGGCTCCTTCCGCACCGCACCGTGCTCGACAACGTCGCGTACGGCCTGGAGATCCAGGGGGTGGGCCGCGCCGAGCGGCGCGCCAGGGCGGCGGAGGTCGTCGCGAAGGTCGGCCTCGACGGCCTTGAGCAGCGGCGGCCCGGGCAGCTGTCCGGCGGTCAGCAGCAGCGTGTCGGTCTCGCGCGCGCCCTCGCGGTCGACCCCGAAGTGCTGCTGTTCGACGAGCCGTTCAGCGCCCTCGACCCGCTGATCCGCCGCGACATGCAGGAGGAGGTCATCCGGCTCCACCGCGAGGAGGGCCGGACCATGGTCTTCATCACGCACGACCTCAACGAGGCGCTGCGGCTCGGCGACCGGATCGCGCTGATGCGCGACGGCCGGATCGTGCAGCTGGGCACGCCCGAGGAGATCGTGGGCTCGCCGGCTGACGACTACGTACGCGAGTTCGTGCGGGACGTGCCGCGCGAGCAGGTCATGACCGTGCGCCGCGCGATGCGGCCCGCCGACGCCGACGAGCGGGATCGCGGCCCCGTCATCGCGCCCGGCGCGACCGTGTCGGAGGCGATCGAGGCGGTCGCCAGGACCGGGTTCGCGGTGCGGGTCATGGACGAGGGGCGGTGCCTGGGGGTCGTGGACCATGCGCGGCTGCTGGGTGTGGTGGCGGGGACGGATTCGGGGGCCTCCGGAGACGGGGGTGTGGCCGGGTCCGACTCGGGCGGCGCTTCCGGTTCCGGTTCCGATGCGGCCGTGGCCGACGCGCCCGCGCCCGTCACGCCGCCGGGCGAGGAGGTCGCCTGATGGCCGCCGCCAGTACCGCCACCGCCCCCGCGGCGGACACCCCGCGCTTCGGCGCGCTTCTGCGCAACCGCGCCCTCGGCAAGCTCCTGCTGCTCGCCGTCGTCGCGGCCGTCCTCGTACCGATCGTGAACGCCAAGTGGGCGAGCGGCAGTTGGCCGCACGCGCTCACCGTCGACCTGACCGAACCACTGGGCAAGACCAGTGACTGGATCATCGACAACCGGGACAGCCACCCGCTGTTCCTCTACTTCTTCGGCCACATCAGCAACGCCGTCGTCCTGAGTGTGCGCGGCGCTTACCTGGTGCTCCTCGCGGCCGGCTGGGCCGGCGTCACCGCCGCGGCCGGGCTCATCGCCTGGCGCGTCGCGGGCCTGAGGCTCGCGGCGGCCGCCGTCGCCGCGCTCCTCGTGTGCGGCTCGTTCGGCATGTGGGTGCCGACCATGCAGACCCTCGCGCTGATGATCGTCGCGGTTCTCGCCTCGGTCGTGCTCGGTGTGGTCCTCGGACTCGCGGCCGGACTCTCCGACCGCACGTACCGTGCGCTGCGGCCCGTCCTCGACACGATGCAGGTCTTTCCCGCGTACGCGTATCTGCTGCCGGTCGTTCTCGTGTTCGGCATCGGCGTGCCCGCGGCCGTCCTCGCGACCGTCGTCTACGCCGCCCCGCCGATGGCCCGTCTGACGGCGCTCGGCCTGCGCGGCGCCGACGGCGGCGTGATGGAGGCCGTCGCCTCGCTCGGCGCGACCGCGCGGCAGCGGCTCCTGACGGCCCGGATCCCGCTCGCCCGCAAGCAACTCCTCCTCGGGCTCAACCAGACGATCATGATGGCGCTCTCGATGGCCGTCATCGCGTCGGTGATCGGCGCGGGCGGCCTCGGCGACCGCGTGTACCAGGCACTGGCCTCCGTGGACGTCGGCGCGGCCCTCGCGGCCGGCATCCCGATCGTGCTGCTCGCCGTGATCCTGGACCGTACGACGGCCGCGGCGGGAGCGCGCCTCGGCGCCGCCGAACCCGACGGCCGCCGTCTGCACGGCCCGTACGGCTGGGTCGTGGCCGCCGTCCTCACGGTGGTCGTCGCCCTCGTGGGCCGCCTCGCGGACCGGATCGACTGGCCCGACAGCTGGACCGTGAACCTCGCGGACCCGGTCAACAACGCCGTCGACTGGATGACCGACCACCTCTACTCCGGTGTCCCCTACGTCGGCGGAACCGCCGACTGGGCCGGGCACTTCACCACCTGGGTTCTCGACCCGATCCGCGACGGGCTGCAGTGGCTGCCCTGGTGGTCCGTGCTTCTCATCGTCGCCGCGCTGGCCTGGCTGATCGGCACCTGGCGCACCGCCGTGACGGCCGTGCTCGCCATGGCAGCCATCGGCGTCCTCGGCGTGTGGAAGCCGTCCCTCGACACGCTGTCGCAGGTGCTCGCGGCCGTCGCCGTGACGCTCGTCGTCGGCTTCGCGGTCGGGATCGCGGCCGCGCGCAGCGAGCGACTCGAACGCGTGCTCAGGCCCGTGCTCGACGTCTTCCAGACGATGCCGCAGTTCGTGTATCTGATCCCGGTGGTCGCGCTGTTCGGCGTCGGCCGTGCCCCCGCGGTCGCCGCCGCCGTCGTCTACGCGCTGCCGGCCGTCGTCCGCATCACGACGCAGGGGCTGCGCCACGTCGACGGGGCCGCCATGGAGTCGGCCCGGTCGATGGGCGCGACGAGCGGGCAGCAACTGCGCCAGGTCCAGCTGCCGCTGGCCCGGCCCGCGCTGCTCCTGGCCGTGAACCAGGGTGTCGTCCTCGTCCTCGCCGTCGTGATCATCGGCGGTCTGGTGGGCGGTGGCGCGCTCGGCTACGACGTCGTGTTCGGCCTCGCCCAGGGCGACCTGGCGACCGGGCTCGTCGGCGGCGCGGCGATCGTGTGTCTCGGCCTCATGCTCGACCGGGTCACCCAGCCGACCGAACGCCGCGCGAAGAAGGGAGCGTGATCGCGATGCGAACACTTCGATCTTTCCGCCCGGTGCGGGCACGCAGGATGACCATGGGGCTCGCGGCCGCGGGCACCCTCCTGGTGGCGACCGGTTGCGGCGCCGCCGACATGACCAAGCAGTCCTCCCCGTACGCCAACGCCCAGGGCGCGAAGACGGTGACCCTGTCGGTCCAGTCCTGGGTCGGCGCGCAGGCCAACATCGCGGTGGCCCAGTACCTGCTCGAGCACGAGCTCGGCTACCGCGTCGACACCGTCCAGGTCGACGAGGTCCCCGCGTGGGACGCGCTCAGCCAGGGCCGCGTCGACGCGATCATGGAGGACTGGGGCCACCCCGACCAGGAGCAGCGGTACGTCAAGGACAAGAAGACGATCGTGAACGGCGGCGACCTCGGCGTCACCGGACACATCGGCTGGTTCGTCCCCACGTACTTCGCCAAGCAGCACCCGGACGTCACCGACTGGAAGAACCTCAACAAGTACGCGTCCCAGCTGCGCACTGCCGAGAGCGGCGGCAAGGGCCAGCTCCTCGACGGCTCCCCGTCGTACGTCACCAACGACAAGGCACTGGTCAACAACCTGAAGCTGAAGTACCAGGTCGTGTTCTCCGGTTCCGAGGCGGCTCAGATCACCCAGATCAAGCAGTTCGCCAAGGCCAAGAAGCCGTTCCTGACGTACTGGTACCAGCCGCAGTGGCTGTTCAAGAAGGTGCCGATGACGGAGGTGAAGCTGCCCGCGTACAAGGAGGGCTGCGACGCCGACCCGAAGAAGGTGGCCTGCGCCTATCCGAAGACGCCGCTGCAGAAGTACCTCAACGCGGACTTCTCGAAGAGCGGCGGCAAGGCGGCGGCCTTCCTGAAGAACTTCAAGTGGACGACCGAGGACCAGAACGAGGTCTCTCTGCTCATCGCCGATCAGAAGCTGTCGCCGGACGAGGCGGCGAAGAAGTGGATCGACGAGCACGAGTCGACTTGGCGGTCCTGGCTGCCGAAGTAGCCGCAGGGCTCCTTCCCGCGCGCGTGCCGGGTGCCTTTCCTGACGGGGGCACCCGGCACGTCTGTGCGCGGACTTCTACGGGTGGGGGCGTGGTCGGCACGTCACCACTGCGGTCCGCCGGGCGCGATCCGGCGGCTCACCATGAGCCGGTTCCAGCTGTTGATGACGCTGATCACGCCGAGGAGATGGGCGAGCTCGGCCTCGCCGAAGTGCTTGGCCGCCTTCTCGTACGTCTCGTCCGGCACGAACCCGTCGGTGAGGACGGTGAGGACGGTGAGGACGGTGAGGAGCTCGGTCAGCGCGAGCGCCGCCTGCTCGCGCTCGGTGGAGTGCTCGGGGGCCTCCGCCCAGGCATGGAGCAGCGCGATCCTTCCTCAAGCTCTCGACTTCGCTCGAGCAGGGGATACCCCGACCGCACTCTCGCCGTTCTTCTCGACGGCGAGGTCCACGTGCATGTCCAGGCAGAACGCGTACTCGTTGATCTACGAGGCCCGAATCATCACCAGCTCGGCGAGAACCGGGTCGCCGAGCCCCTTCTTCGCGGCGGCGCCGAGCGCGATCATCGCGTCGCGCACACCCGTGTCCAGTCGCGCACACCCATGTCCAAGTGCGTCGTAAGGGCTGTTACTTGAAGTCGCCCGCGGTGTAGTGCCCGGGCACCATCCGCGTCGACACACCGAACCGGTTCCACGCGTTGATCACCGTGATCGCGGCGATCAGCTGCGTCAGCTCCTTCTCGTCGTACAGCTTCGCCGCCTTCTCGTACGTCTCGTCCGGCACGAACCCGTCCGTGAGCACGGTGATCGCCTCGGTCAGCTCGATCGCCGCGATCTCCCTGGGCGTGTAGAAGTGCTGCGACTCCTCCCACGCGGCCAGCTGGATGATCCGCTCGACGCTCTCGCCCGCGGCGAGCGCGTCCTTGGAGTGCATGTCGAGGCAGAACGCGCAGTGGTTGAGCTGCGAAGCGCGGATCTTGACCAGCTCCAGCGTCACCGGGTCGACGCCCTTACGGGCCTCCGCGTCGAGCCGGATCATGGCCTTGTAGACCTCCGGAGCGTGCTTGGCCCAGGCCAGCCGGGGTGCGTGCTCGTGGACGTACTCCTTGGTGGTCCGGCCGGCGTCGGTGGTCGGGCCGGTGCTGTCGGTGGTGTTCTCGTTCGTCGTCATGACATCGACCCTACGAGCGGAGTAGCCCACGGGTATGGTCCAATTCCATGGTGGAATCCTGGGCCACTTCGCCCTCCGGTCAAGCGCTCGGTATCGATCTGCACGTCGAGCCGACCGGCTCCGGCCTGCGCAAAGGCCTGACCGACGCGCTCCGTGACGCCGTACGCGGCGGCCGCCTCGCCCCCGGTGTCCGCCTCCCATCCTCCCGCACGCTCGCAGCCGATCTGGGCATCGCCCGCAACACGGTCGCCGACGCCTACGCCGACCTCGTCGCCGAGGGCTGGCTCACCGCGCGCCAGGGCTCGGGGACGCGCGTCGCGGAGCGGCCGGTGGAGGCGCCCCGGCCGGCCCCGACCCGCGGCCGGCGCGCTCCTGCCGGACTCCGCCACGACCTGCACCCCGGCACCCCCGACCTCTCCTCGTTCCCGCGCGCCGAATGGCTCAAGGCCTCGCGCCGCGCCCTCAACGCCGCCCCGAACGACGCCCTCGGCTACGGCGATGCCCGCGGCCGCATCGAACTGCGCACCGCCCTCGCCGGCTACCTCGCCCGCGCCCGCGGCGTCCACGCCGACCCGGACCGCATCGTGATCTGCTCCGGCTTTGTCCACGGTCTGATGCTGCTCGGCGAGGTGCTGCGCAACAGGGGCGTGCGAGACGTGGCCGTGGAGACGTACGGGCTCGACATCCACTGGGACGTCCTGACGCGGTCAGGCCTGCGCACCCACCCCCTTCCTCTCGATCAACTCGGCACCTGCACCGATGAGTTGGCGACCGGTGAACCGGATGTGGGCGCCGCCCTCCTGACCCCCGCCCATCAGTTCCCGGTGGGTGGGGCCCTGCACCCCGACCGCCGGACCGCCGTCGTCGACTGGGCCCGCCGCACCGGCGGACTGATCCTGGAGGACGACTACGACGGCGAGTTCCGCTACGACCGCCAGCCGGTCGGCGCCCTCCAGGGCCTCGACCCCGACCGCGTCGTCTACTGCGGCACGGCCAGCAAATCCCTCGCACCCGGCCTGCGCCTCGGCTGGCTGGTGCTGCCGCCCTCCGTCATCGGGGAGGTGATCGAGGCGAAGGGCGTCGCCGACTGGTCGTGCGGCGTCCTCGACCAGCTGACCCTCGCGGAGTTCATCGACTCGGGCGCCTACGACCGCCATGTCCGCGGCGCCCGCCTGCGCTACCGCCGCCGCCGCGATCAGCTCGTCGCCGCCCTCGCCGAACGCGCCCCCGGCGTCCGCGCCACCGGAATCGCCGCCGGACTGCACGCCGTCCTCCAACTCCCGCCCGGCACCGAACAGTCCGTGGTCCGCGCCGCCGCCTGGCAGCGCCTCGGAGTCGCCGGCCTCTCCAGCTTCCGCCACGAAGCGGCCCCCGCCGAACCACCCCTGGACGCCCTGGTAGTCGGCTACGGAACCCCACCGGACCACGCCTGGACCAGCGCGCTCGATGCGTTGTGCCGGGTGCTGCCTTAGGGGGCGGGCGTCGGGCAGTGGGCGTCTCGGCTTGAGCGGCCCGGGTTCGGGTCGGGCGGCCATGGGCGGTCGTGGACGGTCAGCTCAGGGTCGGTTCGGGGTCGGGTCGGTTCGGGGTCAGAACGGGTTCGGTTCGGGTCGGGTCGGGCCGGAACGAGTTCGGGTCGGGTGGTTTCGGGTCAGACCCGGGCCGGTGCGGACGCGTCCCCCACCGGCGCCTCCCCGAAGCGCGCCAGCGCCAACGCCCCCGCCACGGCCACCACGAACCCGAGAACCGCCAGCCAGGCCAGCCCTTCGCGCGTGCGATCCCCGAGCCAGATCACCCCGACCAGCGCCGGCCCCACTGTCTCGCCCACGACCATCCCCGCGGTGGCCGTGGTCACCGACCCCTTCTGCAACGCCGAGGTCAGCAGCAGAAACGCCGAGCCCCCACCGAGCAGCAGCGCATATGTCGCCGGATTGCTCAGCAACGCGCCGGGCGACACGTCGTCGATGAGCCGCACCGACACCTCCACCACCCCGAACCCGAACCCCGAACCGAGCCCCAGCGCGAGCGCCCGCCCCCTCCCCGGAAGCCGCCCGGCCACCGCCCCGATCAACAACACCCCCAGCGCTGTCCCCAGCATCGTGTACCGCAACGCGTCCGAACCGGCCTTGTCTCCCTCCGTCCCCGACGCCAGGCCCAACATCGCAAGCCCCGCCACCACTACTCCGACGGCGCCCCACTCGACACCGCTCAACCGCACATCCAGCAGCCGCGAGGCCACCACCGCCGTCACCGCCAGACTCGCGGCGAGCGCCGCGCCGACGGCATAGATCGGAATGGATCGCAGCGCCACGACCTGCAACACGAACCCGAGGAGGTCGAGTCCCAGCCCGGCGACATAGCGCCACTGCCGCAGCGCCCGCAGCAACAATGCGGCGTCGACGCCGGACCCCGACCCCGGCTCCGCGGCCCGCGCGGCCATCGCCTGCAACACGGAAGCCGTACCGAAACAGACCGCAGCCCCGAGCGCGCAAACCATTCCAAGAAGCACAAAGCGACTGTAGAGGGTGCCCCGCACCGGGCGGCTCGCGGGCGGCCCACCCTCCGGGGGGCGCCCCCGTGAACGGCCGGACCACGAGCCGGCGGCCCCTGCCGGAGGCGCACCACCGTCAGACCGCCAGGACCGCCCGAAGCTGGTCGAGCCCCCAGTCCAGGTCCTCCTGACTGATCACCAGAGGCGGAGCGATCCGGATCGTGCTCCCATGGGTTTCCTTGACCAGGACGCCCTTGTCCATCAACTTCTCCGAGATCTCCCTTCCCGTCCCGTACGACGGATCGATGTCGACCCCCGCCCACAGCCCGCGTCCCCGCACCTGCGTCACCTTGCCCGTGCCCACCAGCAGTCCGAGCTCCGCGTGCAGATGCTCGCCCAGCTCCGCCGCCCGCTGCTGGAACTCCCCGGTGCGCAGCATCGCGATGACCTCGAGCGCCACCGCACAGGCCAGTGGATTCCCGCCGAACGTCGACCCGTGCTCACCCGGCTTGAACACCCCCAGCACCTCGCTGCTGGACACCACTGCCGACACCGGCACGACCCCACCGCCGAGCGCCTTGCCCAGCACGTACATGTCGGGCACCACGCCCTCGTGCTCACAGGCGAACGTCCGCCCGGTCCGCCCGAGACCCGACTGGATCTCGTCGGCGATGAACAGCACGTTCCGCTCGCGGGTCAACTCCCTTACCGCCGGCAGGTATCCGGCCGGTGGTACGAGGACACCGGCCTCGCCCTGGATCGGTTCGAGCAGCACGGCCACGGTGTTCTCGGTGACAGCGCCACGCAGTGCCGTCAGATCGCCGTACGGCACGATCTCGAACCCCGGCGTGTAGGGACCGAAGTCCGCGCGCGCCTCCTGGTCCGTGGAGAAGCTGACGATGGTCGTGGTGCGCCCGTGGAAGTTGTTGCCCGCCACGATGATCTTCGCCCTGCCGTCGAGCACCCCCTTGACCTGGTACCCCCACTTTCTCGCCGTCTTCACGGCGGTCTCCACTGCCTCCGCCCCTGTGTTCATCGGCAGCACCATGTCCATGCCGCACAGCTCCGCGAGCTGGGTGCAGAACTCGGCGAACCGGTCGTGGTAGAAGGCGCGGGACGTCAGCGTCACCCGCTCCATCTGCGCCTTGGCGGCCTCGATGAGCCGCCGGTTCCCATGGCCGAAGTTGAGAGCCGAGTAGCCGGCGAGCATGTCGAGATACCGGCGCCCCTCGACATCCGTCATCCACGCCCCCTCCGCCGTGGCGACCACGACGGGCAGCGGATGGTAGTTGTGCGCACTGTGCGCTTCGGACGCGGTGATGAAGGCTTCCGTTACGGCATTCGGAGGAGTCACAGCAGTCACGGGATCTCCGTTCTTACGGCTCTTATGACGCGAAGACGTGGGCTTGTGGCCCCTTCCTACCGTCGCTCGCATCGTGGACCGGGAACCTCGCTTCCCGGCGCGCCCGGTAGGGTGGCCCGCAGGGCCGTGACTGGCGCGCTGGGATGGGACCGACCATCGGGGAGCGGCCTGTGAACTGTGTGCCGTGCGCCTGGGCCGACCCGTGAACCCCCGCTCTCGACTTCGCTCGGGCAGTGGAGGTCCCATCCGTCCGGAGGTCCGTCATGTCAGAGCCCGCCCTCTCCACCGAATCCGTAGCGTTCCGCAGCGCCCTCGACGTGATCCGCGCCGTCGAGCCCCGCGTGGCCGACGCCATCGGCCAGGAGCTCGCCGACCAGCGCGAGATGCTCAAGCTGATCGCCAGCGAGAACTACGCCTCCCCGGCCACCCTCCTCGCGATGGGCAACTGGTTCAGCGACAAGTACGCCGAGGGCACCGTCGGCCGCCGCTTCTACGCCGGCTGCCGCAACGTCGACACCGTCGAGGCCCTCGCCGCCGAACACGCCCGCGAGCTCTTCGGCGCCCGCCATGCGTATGTCCAGCCGCACTCCGGTATCGACGCCAACCTCGTCGCCTTCTGGGCCGTCCTCGCCCAGCGCGTCGAGGCCCCCGCCCTGGAGCTGGCCGGCGTCCGCAACGTGAACGACCTCTCCGACGCCGACTGGGCCGAGCTCCGTCAGGCCTTCGGCAACCAGCGCATGCTCGGCATGTCCCTGGACGCCGGCGGCCACCTCACCCACGGCTTCCGCCCCAACATCTCCGGCAAGATGTTCGACCAGCGCAGCTATGGCACCGACCCGCAGACCGGCCTCGTCGACTACGAAGCCCTGCGCGCCACCGCCCGCGACTTCAAGCCGCTGATCATCGTCGCCGGCTACTCCGCGTACCCCCGCCTCGTGAACTTCCGCATCATGCGCGAGATCGCCGACGAGGTCGGGGCGACCCTCATGGTCGACATGGCGCACTTCGCGGGCCTCGTCGCAGGCAAGGTCCTCACCGGCGACTTCGACCCGGTGCCGCACGCCCAGATCGTCACCACCACGACGCACAAGTCGCTGCGCGGCCCGCGCGGCGGCATGGTGCTCTGTGACGACTCGCTCGTCGACCAGGTCGACCGCGGCTGCCCGATGGTCCTCGGAGGTCCGCTGCCCCACGTCATGGCCGCCAAGGCCGTGGCCCTGGCCGAGGCCCGCCGCCCCGAGTTCCGCGACTACGCCCAGTCCGTCGTCGACAACGCCCGCGCCCTCGCAGAGGGCCTGACCCGCCGCGGCGCCACCCTTGTCACGGGCGGCACGGACAACCACCTCAACCTGATCGATGTCGCCACCTCCTACGGGGTCACCGGCCGCCAGGCCGAGAACGCGCTCCTCGACTCCGGCATCGTCACCAACCGCAACTCCATCCCCTCCGACCCCAACGGGGCCTGGTACACGTCCGGCATCCGCATCGGCACCCCCGCTCTGACCACCCGGGGCCTGGGCACCGCGGAGATGGACGAGGTCGCCGGCCTCATCGACCGCGTGCTCACCGCTGCCGAACCGGGCACCACCAGCAAGGGCGCGCCCTCCAAGGCCCAGCACATCCTGGACGAGAAGGTCTCCGACGAGGTCTCCACGCGAGCGTCCGACCTGCTGAGCGGCTTCCCGCTCTACCCGGAAGTCGACCTCACCTGATCGCTTGACCCCCTAGCTCCGTGATCTCCTGACCGGCCCGTCATCAGCCGCACCGACGGGCCGGTCAGTGCGTACTCGCAGCCGTGAGAGCTGACGGGCGACTCTCAGGAGTCGATCAGCTGCTGCCGTGGTCCGGTGTCCGGCGGGGACTCGCCCGTCCCGCGACGACGCGGCAGCCTGCCGGCCAGCGGCCGCAGCACCAGAGCCAGCGCGGCACCCGCCGCCAGCCCCGGTATCGCCCACCACCAGTCCGTCCCCTCGCCCGCCCGGGCTGCCGAGGCCCGCGCGCCTGCGGACTGCCCGGCACCGCGACTGTCGGCTGCCGGAGCCGGAGCTCCACCGAGCGCTTCCTTGGACCGGTCGGGCGACTGCCAGGGTGCCGGGAAGATCGGGCTCCCGCCCTTTTGGGACCGCTCGCCCATGACTCCGAGGCCCTTCAGCAGCGCGCGCAGCTCTGCCGGCTTCTGCGCCTTGTGCCAGTACCCGTTGTAGGAGTCCGGCACGTGTGTCGCTGTGTGTATCCAGACGTCCTTCGTGCCCGGCGAGTCCGGATAGACCTGGTCGACCCGCCACGGCAGCACGTCGTGCAGCAGCCAGGTGACATTGAGCTGACGTCCCGCGCCTATGCCCAAGCCGGGCGGCTCCTCCCGTCGGCCCTGGTCCGGCTCGCCCAGGAGGCTTTCCAGGGGCCCGTACTTCTTGTCACTGAAGTAGAGCGACGCGCTCTGGCCGCTCTCGGGCGACACCACCAGAACGCTCGTCGGTCCGCCGGCCGACGCCCCTGACGCGCTCAGCAGCATCGCGGCGAGTGCCGCCGTCAGGGCCACCGCCAGCGCGGCCAGCCTTCGTACTGTTCGCATCCGTTCCCCCCCCAGCTGGTCCCGGCACGGCCCGCCCGTGCCGATTCACTTCTGGTACACCGCTCGACCCGACCGGGTTCCCAACTTTGGCGCGTGAGTTCTCGGGTGTGCGGGAGCCCGCCGGCTCAGCCCGCGGATATCAGCGGACGGCGTCCGGCTTCCGTACCGAGCGTGCGATCTCCATCGCCCGCTCCTGGGAGTCGATTCCCTCCAGGCGGAGTGTCACCTGCTGCCGACGGGTCCACAGGAGCGTCGGGCCCGCGGCGCGTTCCGAGCGGGTCCACCGGTCGCCGTTGCCGTCGAGCATCCAGAAACTGAGCAGATGGGGCTGGGCGAACCACAGCCCCGTATCCGGGCCGAGGTCGACCCAGCGCGGCTGCATACGCACCGATTTCGTGTACCCGATGTCGAGCTGGGCCGGGTACTCGTCGAGTCGGATCGTGTGCCCGTCCTCGCGCCAGCACAGCGTGATCAAGAAACGCGATCTCGGTTCCCGCGTCACCGTGACGGCGTCAGGCATCCCCAGCTCGTCCGGCACCAGGGGTTCGAATCCGGCTTCTCGTCGGGCCTCACCCAGCGAGAGCGACGTACCGCACCCGGGGACATGAGCACCGGACGACGGCAGGGCCGAGGGGTCGTACCGGACCTCCACGCTGCCGAAGCCGAACCAGTCGGCGACCGCGGCCCGCACCGGAGGCGTGAGCACGAGCACGGTCAGCACTCCGCACATCCCCGCAGTGAGCATCCGCCACCGCTTCCGTATCCAGCGGCGCGCCCGCCGCACCTGGGCAGGGGCCGCCCCCGGCTCGGCCACCGGCGCCGGAACCGACTCGGCGAGTATCTGCGCCAGTACCCGCTCGGCCATCGACTCGCCGCCGGGGCCCAGACCGTCCAGGGACCTGCCCAGCGCCCGCAGCTCATCCGGCAGCCCGCGACCCGCGCGGGGCCCGTGCGCCTTGCTGGGGCCGTGGCTCCCGTCGTGCTCGTGGCGCGGCTCACTCATGCTCATCACCTCCCTCCCGCGGGTCCAGCTCGGCCGGAAGAATCCGCTTCAGCTTCCGCAGCGCGCGATTGAGCCTCGACTTCACTGTGCCGCGCGGCCAGCCGAGCGCCTCGGCCGTCTCCGCCTCGTCCATCTCCAGCAGATACCGGTACGTGACGACCAGCCGATGCTCCTCGCTCAGCTCCTCGAGCGCGGCGAGCAATGCCGTCCGCCGCTCGTCGTGGACGGCCGCGACCGCCGGATCCGTGGTCTCGGGTATCAGCGGCTCGGCCTCTATCAACGTCGCTTCCCGCCCCACGACCGAACGCTGTCGCACCGCCGAGCGCACTGTGTTCCTCGTCTCATTGGCGACGATCGCGAGCAGCCACGGCTTGAACGACGAGTCGTCCCGAAACTGTCCCAGGGCGCAGTAGGCCTTGAAAAAGGCCTGCTGCACCACGTCCTCCGCGTCCGCGCCCGCCCCGAGGGCCCGGGCCGCCCGCAGCGCCAGCCCGGTGAAGGCGCGCACCAACACTGCGTACGCCTCCACATCTCCGGCGCGCACGCGAGCGATCACCGCACGCTCGTCGTCGACGACGCGGCCCCCCTCCAGGACCTCCCCCTGTGTCCTCACATCGTTGATACACCGCACCCCGCGCATCGGTTCCCACCCGTCGCACAGGTTTTCCGAACTCGCTCCGCAGACAGGTCCGAAGCGAGATCTCGGAGCCAGATCCCGGCGACACGCCGGGCGGGGTGGGCGACGGCTCTCCGTACACGGTTCGGCACTTGTCGTGCATCCGTCGCCCACCTGTTTCCAACCAATGAGAGACACCTGAGACAATGAGGAGCATGGCCTCTGATCGTCCCCGCGTGCTCTCAGGAATCCAGCCCACCGCAGGCTCGTTCCACCTCGGCAACTACCTCGGCGCGGTCCGCCAGTGGGTGGCGCTGCAGGAGTCTCACGACGCGTTCTACATGGTTGTGGACCTGCACGCGATCACCGTGCCGCAGGACCCGAAGGAGCTCCGGGCCAACACTCGGCTCGCCGCGGCGCAGCTCCTCGCCGCCGGCCTGGACCCGGACCGCTGCACGCTGTTCGTGCAGAGCCAAGTCCCCGAGCACGCGCAGCTCGGCTGGGTCATGAACTGTCTGACGGGCTTCGGCGAGGCCTCCCGCATGACGCAGTTCAAGGACAAGTCCGCCAGGCAGGGCGCCGACCGCGCGACCGTCGGCCTCTTCACGTACCCGATCCTCCAGGTCGCGGACATCCTGCTCTACCAGGCCGACCAGGTGCCCGTGGGCGAGGACCAGCGTCAGCACATCGAGCTGACGCGCGACCTCGCCGAGCGCTTCAACGGCCGATTCGGCGAGACCTTCACGGTCCCGGCGCCGTACATCCTCAAGGAGACGGCGAAGATCTACGACCTCCAGGACCCGTCGATCAAGATGAGCAAGTCGGCATCGACGCCGAAGGGGCTCGTCAACCTTCTCGACGAGCCGAAGATCACCGCCAAGAAGGTCAAGAGCGCGGTCACCGACACCGACACCGTGATCCGGTTCGACCCGGAGAACAAGCCGGGCGTCAGCAACCTCCTCGCCATCTACTCCACCCTCACCGGCACAGGTATCCCGGAACTGGAGCAGAACTACGAGGGCAAGATGTACGGTGCGCTCAAGACGGACCTGGCAGAGGTCATGGTGGACTTCGTGACACCGTTCCGGACCCGTACCCAGGAGTACCTGGACGACCCGGAGACGCTCGACTCGATCCTGGCCAAGGGCGCGGAGAAGGCGCGTGCTGTCGCCGCCGAAACCCTCGCCCAGGCATACGACAAGGTCGGGCTGCTGCCCGCGAAGCACTGAGCCCCAGCCCCGCCTGAACGGCCTTACCGCCACCCGCCCACCACACGACGACAGGAGTACGACGTGGGGACCGTAACGATCGGCGTTTCGATCGCGGTCCCGGAGCCACACGGCAGCCAGCTCCAGGAGCGGCGCGCGGGCTTCGGTGACCCCGCGGCGCACGGCATCCCCACGCACGTCACTCTGCTCCCGCCGACAGAGGTGGAGGACGGGTCGCTGCCTTCGATCGAGGCCCATCTCGAGGAGGTCGCCGCCGCGGGGCGGAACTTCGCGATGCGGCTCGCGGGGACGGGAACCTTCCGTCCGCTGTCTCCCGTTGTGTTCGTACAGGTCGCGGAGGGCGCCGAGGCCTGCACGTGGCTGCAGAAGCAGGTACGTGACGCGTCGGGTCCGGTCGCGCGCGAGCTGCAGTTTCCGTATCACCCGCACGTCACGGTGGCGCACGGCATCGCGGAGGAAGCGATGGACCGGGCATACGAGGACCTCGCCGGATATGAGGCGGCCTGGCAGTGCACCGGATTCGCGCTGTACGAGCAGGGCGCCGACGGTATCTGGCGCAAGCTGCGCGAGTTCCCCTTCGGCGGCCCGGCCGTGCCCGCGCAGGGTCCCGACCGTTCGAAGCGGGGCCGACAGCCGGCTCGCTGACGCGAAGCGACTCGGCCGGCCGCTGTCCGACGCGGCTTACATCGGCAGGCGCCGGAACACCGGACGCGGGACATGCCGCAGCGCCGACATCACCATGCGCAGCGCCCCCGGCACCCACACGGTCTCCGACCGGCGCCTGAGCCCCGTCTCGATCGCCTGTGCCACCGCCTCCGGCGTGGTGGCCATCGGCGCTTCCGCCATGCCCGCTGTCATCTTTGACCGTACGAAGCCGGGGCGGACGACCATCACATGCACGCCGGTGCCGTGGAGCGCGTCGCCGAGGCCCTGCGCGAAGGCGTCCAGGCCGGCCTTGCTCGACCCGTAGATGAAGTTGGACCGGCGGGCCCGCTCGCCCGCGACCGACGAGAGCACCACCAGCGAGCCGTGGCCCTGGGACTGCAGGGCGCGGGCACAGATGAGGCCCGCCGATACGGCGCCGGTGTAGTTGGTCTGCGCGACGCGCACGGCGGAGAGCGGCTCGTCCTCGTCGCGGGCCTGGTCGCCGAGGATCCCGAACGCCAGTAGCACCATGTCGATGTCACCCTCGGCGAACACCTTGCCCAGCGTCACCTCGTGGGCCTCGGAGTCGAGCGCGTCGAAGGCGACGGTACGGGCGTCGGCGCCCATGTCGCGGAGTTCGGCGGCCGCACGGTCGAGGGCGGGGGACGGGCGGCCGGCCAGCCACACCGTTCGGGTCCGCCGTGCCACGAGGCGTCGGGCGGTGGCGAGGGCGATCTCGGAGGTGCCGCCGAGGACGAGCAGGGACTGGGGGGTGCCGAAAGCGTCCTTCATGAGAACCGAACTCCAAATAGGCGGGACCGAAATCGGTGGGGGCGGGATGGGAACCCGGACGGCGCGAGCGGTGTACCAAAAGTGAATCGGTGCGGAGGGGCCGTGCCGGGTGAGGGGGGTACGACGTGCGCGCGATGTGGGGGAGCGATTGCCGGCATGTGCGAGGGCCCTGGTCGTGGCGCTCGTTCCCGATCCATTCAGAGTCCGAGGCGCCGGGACAGATCCGAGCGGAATACGCCTCGCGGGTCCAACGTGGCTCGCAGGGCACGGAATTCGTCGAGGCGGGGATACATCGTCGAGAGCAGTTCGGGCCTTAGCCGCGCGTCCTTGGCGAGGTAGACGCGTCCGTCCGCCGCGGCCACTTCCTCGTCGAGTTCGTCGAGGAACGCGCCGAGGCCCGGCAGGTTCGCGGGAATGTCGAGGGCCAGCGTCCAGCCGGGCATGGGAAAGGAAAGCCAGCCGGGATCCCCGTCGCCGAAGCGCTTGAGGACCGCCAGGAAAGAGGGGCAGCGGCGCTCGGAGATGCGCTGCACGATGCGGCGAAGCGCTTCCTCCTGGCCGAATCCGACGACGAATTGGTACTGGACGAATCCACTGCGCCCATAGATGCGATTCCAGTGCGGTACGCCGTCGAGGGGGTGGAAGAACGAGGAGAGCTTCTGGATCTCGCCGACGCGTGACGTAGGGGCCTTGCGGTACCAGAGCTCGTTGAAGAGGCCGACGGTCCTCCGGCCCAGGAGCCCTTCGGGCACGAATCCGGGCGGTGCTGGGAGCTGTCCGGGGCGGAACGTCAGAGGCGCCCTGCGGGCCCGTGCGGGAACGGCATCCAGCGGGGCGTGATCACCGCGTGTGAGTACCGAGCGGCCCATCGCGGCACCGCGGGCCAGGAGGTCGATCCAGGCGACTGAGTAGCGGTAGAGGTGATCGGTCTCGGTGAGTCGGGCCATCAAGCCGTCGAGGTCAACGACACGTTCGGTGTCGACCAACATGAACGAGGTTTCGACAGGGAGGAGTTGGAGGGTGACGGTGAGGATGATCCCGGTGAGTCCCATGCCGCCGGTTGTGGCGTCGAAGAGCTCGCTGCCGCGCTCGACGATCCGCACCTCACCGTCGGCCGTGAGCAGTTCCAGGGCGAGGACGTGGCGGGAGAACGAGCCCGAGACGTGGTGGTTCTTGCCGTGGATATCGGCGCCGATCGCGCCGCCCACCGTGACGTAGCGGGTGCCGGGGGTCACGGGGACGAACCAGCCCAGGGGGAGGAGGACTTCCATCAGGCGGTGCAGGGAGACGCCCGCGTCGCACAGCACGGTCCCGCCGGACGCGTCGATCGCGTGAATGCGGTCCAGGCCGGTCATGTCCAGGACGCTGCCGCCGGCGTTCTGCGCCGCGTCTCCGTAGGCCCGGCCCAGGCCACGGGCGATGTTGCCCCGGTGGCCCGACGTCCCGCACGCACGGACCACGGCTGCTGCTTCCGCGTAGGAACGGGGGCGCACGATGCGGGCGGCGGTGGGGGCGGTGCGGCCCCAGCCCGTCACGGGGACGGTGTCGAGGATGCCGCCGGAGGGACCGTCGTGGGCGGCGTCGGGGGAAGGCGAAGCGGTCGGGGGAGTGCTCGGTGCTGGGGCGGCCGGTGAGACGGGCGCAGGTGCGGGCGCAGATGTGGGCGCAGATGTGGGCGGCGCGGCAGGGGCGGCTGGGCCGGGGGGTGTGACGCCGGGGGCGACGGTGGGTGTGCGGGCAGCGGGGGGAGCGGGATCGGCAGCCATGAATGCGACCGTATCGCCCATAGATGAGGCCTTCGCCCCAAACGAACCAAGCTCTCACTGAAATGGGTGATTGAGTGGATGTCATCACAAATTGTCTGAGATATGGGGGTTTTGGCCCGCAGAGTGAGCCACGTGGACGACATGGACCGCCGATTGCTGTCGGCATTGCGCGACTGCGGTACGGACCGGCGCGTGGCAATGGCCGCGCGCGCACTGTCCTGGAGCGGGGAGCACGGGGCGCTCTGGCTCGGTGCGGGGCTGCTGGGGGCGGTGGCCGACCGGGAGCGACGAGGGGCGTGGCTGCGCGGTACGGCGCTGACCGCCGCGGCGCACCTGGCCAGCATGGGAGTCAAGCGGGTCGTCCGGAGGCCGCGGCCGGGCGTGGAGATCGGTGTGGAACCGCTTGTGCGGACGGCGGGGCGGCATTCCTTCCCCAGCTCGCACGCGGCTTCGGCCGCCGCTGCGGCAGTGGCGTACGGGGCGTTGCGGCCGGTGGGGGCGCGGCTCGTCCCGCCGTTGGCGGCGGCGATGTGCGTCTCTCGCATGGTCGTCGGGGTGCACTACCCGTCGGACGTGGCCGCGGGGGCTGCGCTCGGGGCGGTCGCCGCGCGGCTCGGGGCTCGTTGGGTGGCCGGGGGTGCCCGGCGATGACGGAACGGACTGAGCGAAGGGAAGAGGTGGGGAACGCGATGGATGCGGGGGGAGCGGAAGACGGAACGTCGTTGGCGCACGCGTCCGAACAGGCGCGGCACAGGGCGCCCACGGCGTTGTTGGACCGGCCGCGGGGGCAGTCGATGCCGGGGCCGCGCGCGGCGACGATGCCCGGATTGCCGGCCGGCTTGTTGAAGACGGCGAGGCCGCGGCAATGGGTGAAGAACGTGCTCGTTGTGGCCGCACCCGCGTCGGCCGGTGAGCTGTTTTCGTGGCACGCGGCGGCACAACTGGTCATGGTCTTCCTGCTGTTCACGGCGGCCGCCTCCGCCGTGTATCTGATCAATGATGCGCGGGACGCCGAGGCGGACCGGGCGCACCCGGTCAAGCGGAACAGGCCCGTGGCCGCGGGGCACGTTCCGGTGGCGGTGGCCTATGTGGTCGGGGGCGGGCTCGCGGTTCTCGCGCCGCTGGTGGCCGCGGCCCTGTGCACCCCGATGACGGCGGTGCTGCTGACCGCCTACGTCGGGATGCAACTGGCGTACTGCATCAGTCTCAAGCACGTTCTCGTCGTCGATCTCGTCGTGGTGACCGCCGGATTTCTGATGCGGGCCATGATCGGCGGGCTCGCGCTGGGGATTCCCCTGTCACGGTGGTTCCTGATCACGACGGGGTTCGGGGCGCTGTTCATGGTGTCGGCCAAGCGGTACTCCGAGGCCGTGCAGATGGCCGGGAAGTCGGGGGCGACGCGGGCGTTGCTGTCGGAGTACACGACCGGCTATCTGCGGTTCGTCTGGCAGCTTGCCGCAGGGGTGGCCGTTCTCGCCTACTGCCTCTGGGCCATGGAGGAAGGCGGGGTGGCGAGAACAAGTCTGCTGCCGTGGAGACAGCTGTCGATGGTGGCCTTCATTCTCGCCGTCCTGCGCTACGCGGTCTTCGCCGACCGTGGCACGGCGGGTGAGCCGGAGGACGTCGTTCTGCGGGACAGAGCACTGGCCGTGATCGGCCTGGTGTGGGTGGCGATGTACGGGCTCGCGGTCGCCAACTGGTGAGTGTCGAGTGAGGGCGTGTCGAGTGAGGGCGTGCTGAGGGCAGGCCCGTTCCGGGAGGGCGCGGCACGTGGGGCGTGGGGGATGAGCGGTCGTGGTGGGTTCGGGGATGGTGGTGGATGAAGAGGCTTGGGCGCGAGCTGGTGGGGTTCGCGATTGTGGGGAGCTGGGCGTACGTCGCCGACCTGGGGATCTTCGTGTGGCTGAGAGGGTCGGTGGGGTGGGATCCGATCGTCGCCAAGTCGCTTTCGTTCCTTGCTGGTTGCACGGTCGCGTACGTGGGGAACGCGCTCGGTACCTATCGCCGGGCGGTGGTCGAGGTGTCACGGGTGCGGCGGTACGGGGTGTTCTTCGCGGTCAATGTTGCGGGGGCGCTGGTGCAGCTGTTGTGTATCGCCGTGTCGCACTACGGGCTGGGGCTCACGTCGCAGCGCGCGGACACGGTGTCCGGGGCGGGGGTGGGCATGGTGCTGGCCACGGCTTTGCGGTTCTGGGGTACTCGGACCCTTGTCTTCCGGGCGGCGATGCCGGCGAGACGTGCGAGAACGGTCAGGGAGGGCAGGCTCGGATCATGGACTGGCTGAAGAGACTCCCCGGCGTCGGGCCGATCGTCGTACGGCTCATGCGTACGCACGCGTGGTGCGCCTACGAGCGGCTCGACCAGGTGCACTGGACGCGGCTCGCGGCGGCGATGACGTTCATCAGCTTCCTGGCGCTGTTCCCGCTGCTGACCGTGGCCGCGGCGATCGCGGCCGGCACGCTCAGCGCGGAGCGGCAGAAGACGCTCCAGGACAAGATCGCGGAGCAGGTGCCCGGCATCTCCGACCAGTTGGACCTGGGCTCGCTCGTCGCGAACGCGGGCACGGTGGGTCTGGTGGCGGGGGCGTTGCTGCTCTTCACCGGCATCGGGTGGGTCGGCTCGATAAGAGAGTGCCTGCGCGCCGTCTGGGAGCTGGAGGACACGGACGAGAACCCGGTCATGCGCAAGGTCACGGACGCCGGGGTTCTGGTGGGGCTGGGTGGGGCCGGGCTCGCCTCACTGGCGGCGTCGATGCTCGCCTCGACCGCAGTGGGGTGGACGGCGGACCAGCTCGGCATCGCCCATGACGGATGGGGCGGCGCGCTGCTCAGGGCGGTGGCGTTCGCGATCGCTGTGCTCGCGGACTTCCTGCTGCTGCTCTATGTCCTGACGCTGCTGCCGGGTGTTCACCCGCATAGGCGGGAGCTGTTGACGGCGGCGCTGATCGGGGCGGCAGGGTTCGAGCTGCTGAAGCTGTTGCTCGGCAGCTATATGAAGGAGGTGGCGTCGAAGAGCATGTACGGGGCGTTCGGTACGCCGGTGGCCCTGATGCTGTGGATCAACTTCACGGCGAAGCTGCTGCTGTTCTGCGCGGCCTGGACGGCCACGCGGGGGCGGCCCGATTCGGACGTACTGGACGAGGCCGAGCCGGGGGCGGAACCGCCGGGGGTGGCGCGGGCCGGCGCCGCCTGAGACGGACGGCGCCGGTGCACTTGAGCCGGGCAGAGGTGGCGCCCCGGGCGGGGGCCCGTCAGCGCCGGGGGAGGCGGCGTACCAGTTCGGGCAGGGGCCAGCGGCGGTTGACGAGGAAGGCGGCCGCGGCCAGGAGGAGGAGGGCGCCGCCAGTGATGGCCAGGGCGGTACCCACGCCGCTGGAGCCGTTCTGGACGGAGGCGTGGGCGGTCGACGCCTTGCCGGGTGCCGCAGCTCCGTTGTCGCCCTTCGGGCTCGCGGAGGAGCCGCCGGAGCCGCCGGTGTCGGCGCTCTTGGGCGCGACGAGCTGTCCCACCGGGGTGACCTTGCCGTCGGCCTTGAAACCCCAGTCGAGGAGACGGGCCGTCTCCTGGTAGACGGCCTGGTTCTCGCCGGAGTCGGGGTTCATGACGGTGACGAGGAGGACCTTGCCGTTGCGTTCGGCGACTCCGGTGAAGGTGGCGCCGGCGTTGGTGGTGTTGCCGTTCTTGACCCCGGCGATGCCCTTGTAGGGGTCGAGGCCCATGTCGCCGGTGATGAGCCGGTTGGTGTTCTGGATCTCGAAGGAGCTGGTGGTCTTGCCCTTCTTCTGTGACTCGGGGAACTTCGCGGTCGCCGTCGCGCAGTACTCGCGGAAGTCCTTCTTCTGCAGGCCCGAGCGGGCGAAGAGAGTGAGGTCGTAGGCGGAGGAGACCTGGCCGGGGGCGTCGTAGCCGTCGGGGCTGACCACGTGGGTGTCGAGGGCCTGGAGCTCGTCGGCGTGGGACTGCATGTCCTTGACGGTCTGCGGGACACCACCGTTGAGGGCGGACAGGACGTGGACCGCGTCGTTGCCGGAGCGGAGGAACACGCCGAGCCACAGGTCGTGGACGGTGTAGGTGTAGTCCTCCTTGACGCCGACCATGCTGGAGCCCTCGCCGATGCCGGCCAGGTCGGAAGGGACGACCTTGTGCGTCTGCGTCTTGGGGAACTTGGGGAGGACCGTGTCGGCGAAGAGCATCTTGAGGGTGCTGGCGGGGGGCAGGCGCCAGTGCGCGTTGTGCGAGGCGAGTACCTGGCCCGACTCGGCGTCCGTGACGATCCAGGAGCGCGCGCTCAGATTCTTGGGCAGGACGGGGGCGCCGTTCGCCAGATTCACCTGTGTGCCCGGCTTGCCCAGCTGTGCGCCGCCCACCGTCGACATCGAGGCCGGCGGCTTCGCCTTGTCCTTGGAAGACCCCGGCTTGTCGTCTGCCAGTGCGGGTGATGCGCAGCAGACCGAGACGAGAGTGGCGGAGGCGGCGACCGTGGCGGCTACGGCGGACCAGCGCCCGGCACGCCGAGGACCGGAGCGCCGAGGACCGGAACGCTTCAGACCGGAACGCTCAAAAAGAGACTCGATCTTGGCAGAGGCGGTCGTGAAATACGACTCATTCGAGGCAGGCACGGTCGTGAACGTACATGGCTGGGGCTCGTAAGTCTTCGCCGAGGTGTCCTGTGTCTCCTGCTCCCCACCCCGGCGGCGGTGCGGACGGAGGACTGGCGATACTGAGGGTATGAAGCTCAGCCGCCCCGTCTCCTGGTTCCTGCTCGCCTTCGGTGTCTGGAGCTGGGTCATCTGGGTCACTTTCGTCAAGAACCTGTGGAAGGACGGGAGCGGGCTTGCCTTCGACGACGCCGGCGACCCGACCGCCTACTTCTGGGTGCATCTGACGCTCGCCGTTGTCTCCTTTGTCTTGGGGACGGTGGTTGGGGTCATCGGGTTCCGCGGGCTGCGTGCCCTGCGTCGGGCGTGACGTGAGGAACACCGCAACGGACAGCGCGACGAACGCAACGGGGGGAGCGGTGTAGTGATCGCCGTATTAGTGATCGCAGGGCTTGCGTCGCTCGCGGCGTTCGCCGGTCTGCACTGGTACGCGTGGCGCCGCCTGGTGCGCGACACCACGGCTCGGGCCGGTCTCGCGCGGCGAGCGGGCACGGTCGTGTTCGTGTTGGGGCCGTTGCTGATGTTCGCGGCGGTGGCGAGCGAGCGGGCCGGTGCGCCGTTCTGGTTGCAGCAGGTCCTGTCCTGGCCCGGGTTCCTGTGGATGGCCTTCTCCCTCTATCTGGTGCTCGCGGTCCTCGTGGGTGAGGTGGTGCGCCCCCTGCTGCGGCGTTTCCTCGATCGCAGGTCCGCGCCGGGCGGCGCGGAGGCGGGGCCCGTGCCGGAGCCCGTACTGGTTCCGACGCGCGAGCCCGACGAGCCGTCCGCCGCGTCCTCCACCCCCACTAACGCCAACGCCAACACCAGCACCAACACCAGCGGCCACACCCTCAAGCCCGATATGTCCCCGGTCGCGTCCGAGCCCTCGCGTCGGCTCTTTGTCTCTCGCGTCGTCGGTGGTGCCGCCGTCGTCGCGGCCACCGGGATCGTCGGGACCGGTGCGTACGGCGTGCTGCGCGGGCCCAAGGTGAAGCGGGTCACGGTTCCGCTGGCACGGCTGCCGCGTTCGGCGCACGGGTTCAGGATCGCGGTCGTCAGCGACATCCATCTGGGACCGGTTCTGGGGCGTGGGTTCGCCCAGAAGGTCGTCGACACGATCAACTCCACGCAGCCCGACCTCATCGCGGTCGTCGGAGACCTGGTCGACGGCAGTGTCGAGGACCTGGCGCCGGCCGTCGCGCCGCTCGCGGGACTGCGGGCCCGCCACGGCACGTACTTCGTGACGGGCAACCACGAGTACTTCTCGGGCGCCGAGCCGTGGGTCGAGCACGTCCGTGAGATCGGCCTGCGGCCTCTGGAGAATGCGCGTGCAGAGATGGGCGCGTTCGACCTGGCCGGGGTGAACGACGTGACCGGCGAGAACTACGGCGACGGGCCCGACTACGACAAGGCGCTCGGCGCCCGCGACCCCGGCCGCGCCGCCGTTCTCCTCGCCCACCAGCCCGTGATGATCCACGAGGCGGTGAAGCATGGCGTCGACCTCCAGTTGTCGGGCCACACTCACGGCGGCCAGCTCTGGCCGGGCAACTTCATCGCCGACGCGGCCAACCCGACGCTGGCGGGCCTGGAGCGGTACGGCGACACGCAGTTGTACGTGAGCCGGGGGGCCGGCGCGTGGGGCCCGCCGGTCCGGGTGGGCGCTCCCTCGGACATCACGGTCGTCGAGCTGGCGTCGAAGCAGGCGTGAGGTTGGGGACCGGGGGAGGCATCTCCCCGGCCCTCAACAAAAAGCCACCGCCACGAAAGCCCGCCGCCCCAACCCCAAAGCCACCGCCCCGAAAAGCCCGCCGCCCCGACCCAAAGCCACCGCCCCGAAAAGGCCCGCCGCCCCAAAGAAGCCCGTCAGTCGCCCTCCGTCCCCCCAAAAGACCCCGCCCCGAAACAGGCTCGAAACCCCCTTGCCCACAAGTTGCTCACAGGGTGCCTCAAGGTCTTCAAAAGCTCGTCACCTCCTCTTCCCACGGCTCAAACTCCTGTGATTCAGTGATCCACGTCACTGGGGAGGGGCGCGATGCGGTCGATTCGCATGCGGGTATTTGCCACGTTCATGGTGCTTGCCGCCGCCGGAGCCGGCGCCTGGCAGCTGCTTCCGGAACGGGACGAGCAGGGGAAGACGATCACCGTCGGGACGACCGATGCCGTGACGTCGCTCGATCCGGCCGGTGCGTACGACGCCGGATCATGGGCGCTGTACAGCAACGTGTTCCAGTCACTCCTGACGTTCGACGCGGGTGGCGCCGCGCCCGTGCCGGATGCCGCGAAGCACTGCGGGTTCGTCGGCCAGGGGCTGCTCACCTACCGTTGCGAGCTGCGTGACGGGCTGACGTTCCCGAGTGGTCGCGCGGTCACGGCCAAGGACGTGAAGTTCTCCTTCGACCGGGTCAAGGCCATCAACTCGCCGGTGGGCCCCGCCACCCTGCTCGACACGCTCGGCAAGGTCGAGACGAGCGGGGCGCGGACGGTGACCTTCCAGCTGTCCTCGCCCGACGCGACGTTCCCGTTCAAGGTCGCCACGGGCGCCGGTTCCATCGTCGACAGCACCCAGTACCCGGCGCGCAGCCTGCGTACCCGTACCCGTGTCGACGGCACCGGCCCCTACAGCCTCAGCTCGTACACGCCCGGCAAACAGGCCAAGCTCGTCCCCAACTCCCACTACCAGGGCGCGGTCCAGAGCGTCGGGAAGCCCACCACCCTGCGCTACTTCAAGGACTCGGCCGCCCTCGAGTCCGCCTGGAAGGCCCGTTCGGTCGACGTCGCCGCTCGGCAGCTGCCGCCCGCGCTGCTCGCCTCGTACGCGCCGAGCGACAAGGGGGAGCGGCTCACCGAGGTCGAGAGCGCGGAGACCCGCAATCTCGTCCTCAATGTGCGGACGGGCCGCCCGTTGCACGACCGCCGGGTGCGGCAGGCCCTCGCCACGCTCCTCGACCGGGACCGGCTGGTCTCCTCGACGTACCAAGGCACCGTCGACTCCCTCTACTCCCTGATCCCGCGCGGCATCACCGGGCACACGACCGCGTTCTTCGACGCGTATCCGAAGCCGGACGCCGCCCGTGCGCGCAAGCTGCTCCAGGAGGCCGGGGTGAGCGCGCCGGTCCGCTTCGAGTTCGCGTACTCGCGCGGCGCCGCGTCCGCGTCAGAGGCGAAGGAGATCAAGCGGCAACTGGAGGCGAGCGGGCTGTTCAAGGTGAGCCTGCGCTACTACGAGTGGACCGACTTCCAGACGCGGTACGCGAGCGGGAAGCTCGACGCGTACGCGGTCGGCTGGCTGCCGGACTTCCCCGATCCGGACACGTTCACCGCGCAGCTCGTGCGCACCGGGTCCGGCATGCACAACGGATACAGCAGCAAAGAGGTCGACGGCCTGATCCAGGCCAGTCAGCAGTACGAGGACCGCAGCCGCACCATGGGCGACTTCCGCAAGCTCCAGGAAGCGGTCGCGCGCGACGTCCCGCTCATCCCTCTGTGGCAGCGCAAGGAGTACGTGCTGAGCACGGAGGACATCACCGGCGGGCAGTATCTGTCGGACGGAACCGGGGTGTTCCGGTTGTGGCAGCTCGGCTGGATCTGACCGGATCCGACGAGGCCTCACTCACGGGATCCCCCTCAGCCACAGCAGGAACCTCACCCACAGGCCCCCCACCCCCCGGCAGCACCACCGTCACCCGTACCCCCGCCCCCGGAGCCGTCCGCACCGACACCTCGCCGCCGTGCGCCGACACCACCCCCTGCACGATCGCCAGGCCCAGACCGCTGCCGGCACCTCCGCCCGCCCGGAAGAAGCGGTCGAAGATCCGTGCCGCGTCCTCCTCGTCGAGCCCCGGGCCCTCGTCGGCCACGCACAGCCGCACCGTCCCGTCCGCGCGTTCGAGCGAGACGCTGACGGGGGCGTCCTCCGGTGTGTGGGTACGTACGTTGGCGAGGAGGTTCCCGAGGATCTGGCGCAGGCCCGACTCGTCGGCGCGGACGAGCAGCGCGCCGTCAGCTGCGACCTGGACCGGGCGGTCCGGCTGCTGCACGCGCAGATCGTCGGCGGCTTCGCGGACCAGCCGGCTCAGGTCGACGTTCCGCAGGCGCAGTTCGGGGCCCTGGTCGAGGCGGGCCAGGGTGAGCAGTTCGTCGACGAGTCGGCTCATGCGGTCGGCCTCGGCATGGACGCGGCCCAGGGCGCGGGTGCGTTCCGCCGGGTCGCGGAGCATCCCCTTGTCGTAGAGCTGGAGGTAGCCGCGGATCGCGGCGAGCGGCGTGCGCAGTTCGTGGGAGGCGTCGGCGACGAACCGCCGCAGTTGCGCGGAGCTGCGCTCGCGGGTCTCGAAAGCCGTTTCGACCTGGTGGAGCATGGAGTTGAGGGCGAGCCGCAGTTGTTCGACCTCCAGGGCGGTGTCGTGGTGCGGCGGCACGCGCCGTGCGAGGTCTCCGTCGGCGATGGCCGACGCGGTCTCGACCATGTCTTCGAGGGGCCGCATCCGGTGGCTGACGCCGATCATCGTGAGGACGGCGAGCAACGCGAGCAGGCCCGTGCCGAGGGCGATGTCGAGCCTGAGGGCCTTGTGGATGCCGGTCTGGACGTTGGCCGTCGAGGTGGCGAGCAGCACGGTCGTGCCGTCGGCGAGTCGGGCGCCCACCGCGCGGTACGGGTCGCCGTGCACGGTGACGTCGCGCGGCTCGTCGGCGGTGGCGAGCGCCTTCGGATCGTCGACCGCGGAGGCCAGGTCGCGCTGGCGGGCGGTGGGGCGCAGGGTGCCTACGGTGATGGGCTCGCCGGCCCGGTCGACGGCCACGAACACGGTTTCGTTGCGCGGCAGTGAACTCGCCCCGGAATCCGTGGAGTCGGGGCCGGGAGAGAGTTTGTCGAGGGCGATGCCCAGTTCGCTGAGCGACTCGATCTGCTTGAGGGTGAGGCCGGTGCGCTGGAGCGAGGTGCGGGACGACGTCAGCTCGGCGTCGACGCTCGCGAGGAGGTAGTGGCGCATGCCCATGAGGCTGACGGCGGTCGCGGCGACGATGCCGAGGGCAAGCAGCGCCACGTTGACGAGGGTGAGTTTGGCGCGCAGGGAGTGGAACCGCCGGCTCCGGCCAGGCGCGTGCCCCCGCCCCCGCTTCACGCCCCACCCGCAAGCCCGTATCCGACCCCCCGCCGCGTCGTGATCAACGGCGGCCCCAGCGCTTCGAGTTTGCGCCGCAGGTAGCTGATGTAGGTCTCGACGACGGTCGACTCGGCGGTGTGCTCGTACTGCCATACGTGCCGCAGGAGTTGTTCCTTGGGCACGACGCGGCCGCCGTTGCGCACGAGGAAGCGCAGGAGCGCGTACTCGGTGGGCGTGAGCTGGACCGTGTGGCCCGAGCGGTGGACGGTGTAGGCCGTCTCGTCGAGTTCGAGGTCGCCGTAGCGCAGCGGCGGGCGTTCGGGCAGGACGTCGGCCGACCGGGTGCGGCGCAGGACGGCGCCCAGTCTGGCCACGACCTCGTCGATGTTGAACGGCTTGGTGATGTAGTCGTCGCCGAAGCCGAGCGCGCCCACGATCTCGGCGGGCGCGTCGCGCGCGGTCAGGAAGACGAGGGCCAGATCGGGCCTGCGGGCGCGCAGTTCACGCCCGAGCGCCCGGCCGTCGCCGTCCGGAAGCATCACGTCGAGGAGCGCGGCGTCGGGCCGGGTACGTGTGGCCAGGGCGAGGCCCTCGCGGACGGTGCCCGCGGTCATGACCTCGAAGCGGTGGTAGCGCAGGGCTATCGCGAGGACGTCGGCGATGCTCGGCTCGTCCTCGACGATGAGCACGGTGGCTCCCGCGGGGTGCTCCGCGTTGCTCACGTGCCCGGCACCCACGGGACCGGCGTCCGCGTGCCCGGCATTCACGGGACCGGCGTCCGCGTGCCCGGCATTCACGGGCCCACCCTTCGCCTGTCCCGATTTCACAGGCCCCGAGTTCACATGCCCGGCATTCATACCCCCAGCGTTCATAAGTCCAGTATCGGCGCGCCCGCCCCCGCTCAGCCCTGCCCGCCCCTTGGAGTTCCTTGAGAGTCATGGCCGCGCCGTGCCGTCGTGCGCCCGCGCCCACGGATGCTGAGGCCGAGGCAGGCCCGGGGGAACCCGCGGAGCCCGCGCCGGAGTTACGGCCGCGCTCCCGGTGACGGAAGACCGAAGGAGTGGCAAACGTGACGGCATTGGCACGGTGGTGCTACCGGCACCGCCTGGTGGTCCTGGTGCTGTGGGTGGGAGCGCTGTTCGGCCTGGGGGCCGCGGGCACCTCGGCGGGGACCGACTACTCGAACGTGTTCTCCCTGCCCGACACGGACTCCAAGCAGGCGTACGACCTGATGACGAAGGCGTTCCCGCAGAGCTCGGGTGACACGGACACCGTGGTGTGGCGGGCGTCCGGCGACGCGAGGTCGGTGACGGACACGGCCGTACGGTCCCGGATCGAGCCCGCGCTGATGGAGATCGCCGGAATGCGGGGCGTCGGCCAGGTCGCGGGCCCCTACGAGAAGAACGGCGCCGCGCAGATCAGCCGCGACGGCCGCACCGCCTACGCGCAGATCACCTTCACCGACCAGGCGAACGAGGTCCCCAAAGACCTGGTCCAGAAAGTCGTCGACACGGCTCAGGGTGCCGAACGCGACGGCCTCCAGGTCGAGGTGGGCGGTCAGGCCATCACCCGTATCCAGGAGCCGCCCACCGGCGTATCCGAGGTGGTCGGCATCGCGGCGGCGGCCGTCGTCCTCTTCCTGGCCTTCGGCTCGCTCTTCGCGATGCTGCTTCCGATCGTCGTCGCGATCATGGGCGTCGGCAGCGGAATGATGGCGACGATGCTGCTCAGCCATGTGACGAACGTGCCCGAAGTGGCCCCGCTGCTCGGCTCGTTGATCGGTCTCGGCGTCGGCATCGACTACGCGCTCTTCATCGTCACCCGGCACCGGCGCGGCATCCAGCGGGGGCTCGAACCGGAGGAGTCGGCGGTGCGCGCCCTCAACACGTCGGGGCGCGCGGTCCTGTTCGCGGGCGGCACCGTGTGCATCGCGCTCGCCGGAATGCTGGTCATGAACCTGCGCTTCCTGGACGGTGTCGTCATCGCCACGTCCCTCACGGTCGTGCTCAGCGTCCTGGCGGCGATCACCCTCCTGCCCGCGCTCCTCGGCCTGCTCGGCCCGCGCGTACTCAGCAGCAAGCAGCGGCGGAAGCTCGCGGCGGCGGGACCGGATCCCGCCGACGCGAGCGGTCCCGCGGCGCGCTGGTCGGCGTATGTGCAAAAACGCCCGCGCTCGATGGCGGCGATGGCTCTGGTCGTCATGGCGGTGCTCGCGCTGCCCGTACTGTCGCTGCGGCTCGGCGCCACCGACCAGGGCAACAACCAGGAGTCGACGACGACCCGGCAGGCGTACGACTTGCTCGCGGAGGGCTTCGGGCCCGGCTTCAACGGGCCGCTTCAGGTCGTCGTGCCGGGCGGCGCCGACACCACGGAGCTGGTCAGGACGATCCGTGCGACGGGCGACGTCGCGCAGGCCGCCGCGGCCCCGCCCGCCGCGGGCATCACGGTCATCCAGGTCGTGCCGGAGACGTCACCGCAGTCCGTCGGGACGGACCGGCTCATCGACCGGCTGCGTGACGACGTGATCCCGGAAGCCGGTGTCGAGGCGCACGTCGGCGGGGTGACGGCCGTCTTCAAGGACTTCGCGTCGGTGACCGGCGACCGGCTGCCCTACTTCGTGGGCGCCATCATCGGGCTCGGCTTCCTGCTGCTCCTGATCGCGTTCCGCTCGCTCGTCGTGCCGCTCACGGCCGCGCTGATGAACCTGATCGCGGCGGCCGCGTCGTTCGGCGTCCTGGTGGCGGTCTTCCAGTGGGGCTGGGGGACGGAGTTCCTCGGCATCGGGAAGGAGGGGCCGATCACCGCGTTCCTGCCGGTGATCATGCTGTCGCTGCTGTTCGGCCTCTCGATGGACTACCAGGTGTTCCTGGTGAGCCGGATGCACGAGGAGTGGGTGCACACCGGGGACAACGCGCGGGCCGTGCGCGTCGGCCTCGCCGAGACGAGCCGGGTCATCAACTGTGCGGCTCTCATCATGATCTGCGTGTTCTCGGCCTTCGTCCTGAGCGGCGACATGGACGGCGCGATGGCGGGCATCGGGCTGGCCGCGGCGGTCGCACTCGACGCGTTCATCCTGCGCACGGCGCTGGTCCCGGCGGCGATGCATCTCCTCGGCCGCGCCAACTGGTGGCTGCCGGACTGGCTGGACCGCCGGCTCCCGCACCTGGCCGTGGAGGCGGCCGAGCCGCCCGCCGCACCGCCGGCCGAGCCCATCGAGAGCGCCGGCCTCATCAAGACCGCGGAGCCCGTGGAGAGCAGCAGCACCGGCGGAGCCACGGTCGTCCACGGATTCCTGCGCACCCCCGACGGCGCCCCCTTGGCCGGCGCCTCCGTGACCCTCGTCTCCAGGGGCGGCCGCCAGCTCGACCGCGTCACGTCCCTCGCCGACGGCTCGTACATCGTGTCGGTGCCCGCGCCGGGGGCGTACGTCCTGGCGGTGACGGCGCACGGAGTGGCGCCGCGCGCCCGCCACATCACCGTCGGGGGCGGTCCGCTGGTGTACGACGTGGAGCTGACGGACGACGGGGTCGACCTGGTGAACTGACTTCTGAGTCAGGGGCGTTGGCAGGGGTGTTCAGCGTGAACCGCCGTACGCCGGGCACCCCCGCCGTGGCCACGCAGGCCAGGCCCACGGCCGCCGCCGCGATCCACAGCGGGGTCGCCTCGCCCCAGGCGTCGGCGGCGAGCGGGGCGAGGACGTAGCCGAGGGGCATTGCGGCCAGCGAGAGCAGCCAGTCGTACGAGGTGACGCGGGCGAGGACCGCCGCGGGAACGGCCGTTTGCACCGCCGTCTCCCACAGGGGGTTGAAGAAGCCGAGACCGGCCAGGGCGACGCCGAACGCGGCGGCGACCGCCGGTGCGGGGGCGTGCAGGGCGAGCAGCCCCAGCGGCAGGACGTACGTGGTCAGGACCAGGTTGCCCGTGAGGATCGGGCGGCGGGGGCGGGCCCGCCCGGACAGGAGTGATCCGAGGAGGAGGCCGACGGCGCCGGCCTGGGCGATCATGATCCAGGCGCCGTCGCCGCCCAGTTCCTTGACGGCGACGGCCGGTCCGAGGGTGGCGAACACGGCTGCCGCGCCGTTCCAGGTGGCGTGGGCGACGAGGCTCGTCCAGTACCAGCCGCGCGAGCGCACCTCGTGCCAGCCCTCGACGAGGTCGGACCGGAGGGAGCGGCGCTCCTCGGGGGGTGTCGTGGTGCGGCTGAGCCGCAGGGTGGCGAGCAGGGCGGCGCTGACGGCGAACGAGGCGGCGTCCAGCACGAACGCCCAGCCGGGACCCGCGGTCAGGACGAGCAGCCCGGCGAGCGCCGGACCGCCCGCCAGCGTGCCGCTGCGGACCACGGCGAGGGCGGAGTTGGCGGCCTGCCGGTCCTTCTCGCCGACGATGCCGACGATCAGTGAGGCGAGCGTCGGCATGGCGAAGGCGGAGGCCGCGCCGCCGATCGCCTCGGCGACCGCGATCTGCCACAACTCCGGTTTCCCGGAGAGGAGTTCGATGCCCACGAAGAGCTGGCCGGCGCAGCGTACGAGGTCGGTGGTCAGGGCCACGATGCGCGGATTGAAGCGGTCGGCGATCACGCCGCCCAGGGGGAGAAGCACGAGCCGCGGCACCATCGCGCAGCCCAGGACCAGCGCGAGCGCCGAGGCCGAGCCGGTGGCGCGCAGCACCGCGAGGGCGAGAGCGGAGGGGATGACGGCGTCGCCGACCAGCGAGAGGAGGCGGCCGAGGAAGAAGCGGCGGAAGCAGGCGTCGCGTAACAGCGGGTGGCGGAGGCTGGAGTGCGGCATGCGGGCGAATGTATTTCGTCACCGAAGTATTCGTCAACGAAGTATCAGAGATCAAAATATCGGACAGCGAAATATCTGGCGCCGAAGGATCTGACCGTAAACTGCCCCCATGGAACGCGACTCGACCGATGGGCATCTGGCGCGCTGGCTGCCGCTCATGCCGGAACTCGACCCGGACATCGAGGGCGCGGTCACGCGCGCGGGCGAGCTCACCCGGCACCTGCGCAGAACCCGTGAGCAGGCCCTGGCCGACGTGGAGTTGGAGCGGTTCGAGTACGACACGCTGCACAAGCTCGCGGGGCGCGGCGGACGCGCGGCGCCCTCGGAACTCGCCTCGGACCTGGGCCTCGCCCCGGCCTCCGTCACGGGCCGCCTCGACGGCCTCGAACGCCGCGGCCTCGTCGTCCGTACGCCGTCCAGGACCGACCGGCGCCGGGTCGACGTAGAGCTGACCGAGGCGGGCCGCGCGATCTGGCGCAAGGCGCTGGACCGGCTCGGGGGCGAGGAGCACCGGGTGCTCGGCGCGCTCGACGCGAAGGAGCGCAGGCAGCTCTCGGACCTGCTGCGGCGGGTGATGGTGGCCGCCGAATCGGGCCCCGGCGGCAGCCGCCCCTGAGGGGCACACCCCCAGAGACGTCCGCCCTGACGCGGTACCTCGCTCACTGGGCGGGTGTCGGCCTGGCACCCGCACCCCGCCACTGGCCCGCGTCAGCCCTGACGCCGCCGACGCCCGCTCGGCCGCTCCCGCTCTCGCCGCCGCAGTGCCAGCAGCCCGCCACCCGCGAGCACCGCGACCGCCGCGGAGCCGCCGAACGCCCAGTCGTCCGTGTGGGACGTGGCCGACGCTGCGACGGGAGCGCCCGCCGCACCAACCGAGCCCGCGGCCCCCGCACCCGGCTTGGCCGCCGCCCCCTTGGGCTGCTCGCTCAGCGGCGTGACCAGCGTGCCGACCGGATCCGCCTTGCCCGCCGCCGCGAACCCCCAGTCGAGCAGCGCCGCCGTCTCCTCGTACACCGCCTCGTACCCCGACTTGGGGTGCATCACGGTGACGAGCAGGGTGCGCCCGCCGCGGGTCGCCGCGCCGGTGAACGTGTTGCCGGCGTGCGAGGTGTAGCCGTTCTTGACGCCGATGAGCCCTTGGTACGCGGCCACCCCCTGCCCGGTGAGGAGGCGGTCCGTGTTCTGGATCTGGAACGTCTTCTTGCCCCCGGCCGGGAAGTCGGCCGTCTTCGTGGCGCAGTAGCCGCGGAAGTCCTCGTTCTTGAGCCCGGCGCGCGCGAACAGCGTCAGGTCGTACGCCGACGACACCTGCCCCTTGTGGTCGAAGCCGTCGGGGCTGACCACATGCGTGTCGTTCGCCTGGAGGTCCTTCGCGCGGGCCTGCATCTGGCGGACGGTCTCGCCCACCCCGCCGTTCATGCTGGCGAGCACGTGCACCGCGTCGTTCCCGGAGCGCAGGAAGACGCCCTGCCACAGCTGCTCGACGGTGTACGAGGTCCCGGCCTGGACGCCGACGAGGCTGCTGCCGTACGGGATCCCGGCGAGATCGGCGGCGGTCACCTTGTGGACCGAGGCCCGCCCGAACTTCGGCAGGACCGTGTCCGCGAACAGCATCTTGAGCGTCGACGCCGGAGGCAGCGCGCGGTGCGCATCGTACGAGGCGAGGACGTCGCCGCTGTCGTGGTCGGCGACGAGCCACGCCTGCGCGGCGAGCTTCGGCAGCCGGGGCGTGCCGGATGCCACCTGGACACCGGACCTGCCGAGCCGCTCCCCGCCGACGGTGGAGACGGCGGCCGCGGCACGCGGCCCTGGCAGGGTGACGGAGGCCGCGGCGCCGAGACCGAGGGCGAGCGCGGCGCGACGGCTGACGTGGTGCGATGAAGAAGGGCCGGGCATCAGACGACCGTACAAGCCGCGCATGAACCAAAGGTAAGAGCCCCCTGCCGCCCCGCCGCCCCTCCCGCCAGCCCCGCAGCTCCCCCGAAGATCAGCCCGCCCCGTTCCCCGTCCCGTTCCCCTTCTCCCGCGCCGCCGTAGACGCCTCCGTCATCCCCGGCAGGAAGTCCGTGAACAACTCGTGCACCTCCAGGACGAGCGGCCGCAGCACCCGGAACCGGGCGAGGGCGACCCCGCGCGTAGTCAGGCGTGCCCCCCGTTCGGCGAGGCGCCGGCTGCGCTCCCGGTCCTCGGAGCTGTCGAAGACCCAGTACAGGACGAGCCCCATCTGGGAGAGCCACATCAACTCCGGCAGGATCGCGGCGAGTTCGGCCGGAACCTTCGCCTTCGAACCGGCCAGCACCTCGCGGTGCACGTCGATCGCCGTCTCGCGGGCGTGCTCCGACTCGGGCGAGAAGGGGCTGAGCGGGCTGGTCGGGTCCGCGGCGGTCTTGAAGAACTGGGCCGCGAACTCGTGGTACGGCTCCGCGATCTCCAGCCAGGCGCGCAGCACCCCGGCGAGACGCTTCTCCAGGTCGGTCTCCCGGTCGAGCACGGGCCGTACGGCCGCCCGGTGCTCCGCGGAGATCTGGTCGTAGAACCCCTGGATGAGGTGTTCCTTGCCCGCGAAGTAGTAGTACGCGTTGCCGACGGAGACCCCCGCCTCCTTGGCGATGGCCCGCATCGTCGTCTTGTCGTAGCCCCGCTCCCGGAACATCCGCATCGCGGTCTCCAGGATCAGCGCCCGCGTCTGCTCACTCTTGGCGGGGCTCTTGGCAGCGCTCTTCGCAGGGCTCTCGGGGGTCTCTTTCTCTGCTGGCACGCTCAGAGCCTAATCGGGCACCTGGCAGCCGCTGTCGCAGGCCGCGGCGCCGTAGTACGTCCAGCCGTCGACGCGGTCGTACACCCAGCCGTCCGCCCTGCGGTAGGCGCTGCCCCCGGCCCTCCTGACCTGCTGGTCCCGGTGCGCCTGGCGGTACTTGGCGGCGGCGAGGACCGCGGCGCGCGCGAGGCGGGCACCGGCCGGGGTGCTGAATTTGTGGGACAGCGGCCGGTACTCGGCCAGTGCCCACAGGGTGACGACCCAGGCGGCGGGCCCGCGGTAGATCTGGCCGCCGTCGCCGACGAGCGTGATCTCCGAGAGCGTGGAGATGTGGTCGATCCCGGGGCAGCGGCGCCGGGCTTCTTCGGACCCGGCCGGCACCAGGTCGAGCGGGACGAGCTGCCGCTGCCGGGCGAGCCAGTTCCGCAGGAAGGTGCAGAGCGGGCACTGGGCGTCGTAGAGGAGGACGAGCCGGCGGACCGGGGCCCCCGTGGTGCCCCGGTCCGCGACCCCGCTCATCGCCGTCACGCCCCGGCCACCGGCGGCGCGGCCCAGCCCTGCGGGGGAACGGGCGGCTGCTGCTCCCGCTCCATGACCCCCCGCCGCCGGATCTTGTTGAGCACCCACACGTTCCCCAGGTGCATGACCCCCAGCACCAGGAGCACCACGCCGAGCTTCGTCGACAGGGCCTCGAAGATGCCGCGGGTGTCGGCGATGTCGTCGTCCCCGCTCAGGTAGAGCGCCACGAAGCCGAGGTTGACGAGGTAGAAGCCGACCACCAGCAGGTGGTTGACGGCCTCCGCGAGCTTCTCGTTCCCGTGCAGCACGTCGGCGAGGAAGATCCTCCCGTTACGGCTCAGAGTGCGCGCCACCCAGACGGTCAGGCTGATGCTGACGACGAGGTAGACGACGTATGCGACGACTGTGAGGTCCATTCCCCACCCCTCCTTGAACGCGTTCAAAAACGCTGTCGAGAAGGACTGTAGACCTGTTTTTGAACATGTTCAAGCGAGGGTCGGCCGACGGGAGTCGACGAACCCGGATATCAACTCCGCGCCAGTTCGGGGCGCTTGAGATAGTCCGTGAGGCCGATGACGTTGCCCCACGGATCCGCGATCTCCACGACGTAACCGGTGGAGGTGGAGAACGGCGGGTCGACCGGCGGGATCCCTGCCTCCACCAGCGCGCGGGCCGCCGCCTTCGCGTCGCGCACCTCCAGCCATACGCGCGGCCCCGGGCACGGAGGAGGCCGGTGGTCGAAGTCCTCCTCCGCGCGCAGCAGTACGCCGGGTGTCTCCTTGCCGGCTTCGAGGAGTGCGATCCCCGCCTCGTCGAGGCGGAACTTCACGCGGAATCCGGCCCGCTCGTAGAAGGACACCGCCTCGCCGAGATCGCCGACGGGGAACAGCGCGTTGTCGAAGCCGAGCAGCTCAAGGTCAAGTGACATACCGTCAGATTAGCCATGCTTCGGGTGAACCGGACAGCACATCGTCAGCGGCGGATCCGTGGCGCGCCGGTCACGGACGTCATCAGGCAGTACAGGGAGGTCGTCGCGGTGATGAAGAGGATGTTGTTCTTGGGGCCGCCGAACGCGACGTTCGAGACCGGCTCCGGGACATTGATGCGGCCGATCCGCGTGCCGTCCGGGTCGTAGCAGTGCACACCGCCGTGCATGGCGGCGGCCCACAGTCGCCCGCCGTCGTCGAAGCGGATGTTGTCGAAGCGGCCGTCGTCTCCGCTGGTCTCGGCGAAGACCTTGCCGTCGCTCAGGCTCTCGCCGTCGTCGAGGACGTCGAAGACGCGGATGCATCCGGCCCGGGTGTCGGAGACGTACAACTGGCGCTCGTCGGGCGAGAAGACGAGCCCGTTCGGAGCCCCGAAGCCGTCGGCGACCTGGCGCACCTCGCCGGTGGCGGGGTCGATCCGGTAGACGTTGTTGGCGCCGATCTCGGACTCGGCGCGGAAGCCCTCGTAGTCGCTGGTGATGCCGAAGTCCGGGTCGGAGAACCAGATCGAGCCGTCCGAGCGGACCACCGCGTCGTTCGGGCTGTTGAGCCGCTTGCCCTCGAAGCGGTCGGCGAGGACGGTGACGCGCCCGTCGGCCTCGGTGCGGGTGACGCGGCGGCCGCCCTGCTCCGCGCTGATGAGGCGTCCCTCGCGGTCGAGGGTGTTGCCGTTGGTGTGTCCGGCGGGGTCGCGGAAGAGGCTGACCGCGCCGGTCGCCTCGTCCCAGCGCAGCAGGCGGTCGTTCGGGATGTCGCTCCAGATGAGCTGGCGCCAGGCGGGCAGGTAGACGGGGCCTTCGGCCCAACGGCTGCCGGTGTGCAGGGTGGTGAGGCTGTCGTCCCCGAAAGCGCACCGTCCGGTACGGAAGCGCTCGTCCAGAATCTCGTACACGCTGGGCTGGTTCTGGCAAGACATGGTTATCCCCCAAGAACTGTAGACCGAATGACATCCTGTCGTATGGGACTATGGCAGAACGAGATACGGTTGCGCCATGGTCGGCGGAGTGGGAGTGGGTCACAGTGGCAGTGGATGAGATCGACCGGAAGCTGGTCGCGCTGCTCCAGCGGGACGCGACGACGGCGTACGCGGCGCTCGGCAAGGAGGTCGGCCTCTCGGCGGGCGCGGCCCACGAGCGGGTGCGCAAGCTGCGCGAGCGGGGCGTGATCCGGCGGACGACCGTCGACGTGGACCCGGCCGCGCTCGGGCAGGGGGTGCTCGCGTTCGTGATGGTCGAGTCGTCGTCGTGGATGGGCGAGTCGGCCGGGCAGTTCGCCGCGATCCCCGAGATCCAGGAGGCGCACGTGATCGCCGGCAGCGCGTCGGTCCTGGTGAAGGTGCGAACGGAGACGACGCAGCAACTCCAGGACGTGCTCCGGCGGTTGTACGCGATCGAGGGCGTCAGCGGCACACAGGCGACGGTGGCCCTGGAGACGTTCTTCGAGCGACCAGTAGCAACGTGACGCACCGAGGGCCCCGCCTCCGGTGCGAAACCGGGGGCGGGGCCCTCAGGGATGTGCGAGATGTGCGACCGGGAAGGTCAGTAGCGTCGCGTGATGAGCGCGCGCTTGACTTCCTGGATCGCCTTGGTGACCTCGATACCGCGCGGGCAGGCGTCCGTGCAGTTGAACGTCGTGCGGCAGCGCCACACGCCGTCCTTGTCGTTGAGGATCTCCAGGCGCTGCTCGCCCGCCTCGTCACGCGAGTCGAAGATGAAGCGGTGCGCGTTGACGATCGCGGCCGGGCCGAAGTACTGGCCGTCGTTCCAGAACACCGGGCACGAGGACGTGCACGCGGCGCACAGGATGCACTTGGTCGTGTCGTCGAAGCGCTCGCGGTCCTCGGCGGACTGCAGACGCTCGCGCGTCGGCTCGTTGCCCGTCGTGACCAGGAACGGCATGACGTCCCGGTAGGCCTGGAAGAACGGGTCCATGTCGACCACGAGGTCCTTGAGGACCGTGAGGCCCTTGATGGCCTCGACCGTGATCGGCTTCTCCGGGCTGATGTCCTTGATCAGCGTCTTGCAGGCCAGGCGGTTGCGGCCGTTGATGCGCATGGCATCCGAGCCGCAGATGCCGTGCGCGCAGGAGCGCCGGAAGGTCAGCGAGCCGTCGAGCTCCCACTTGATCTTGTGGAGGGCGTCGAGGACGCGCTCCTTCGGATCGATGTCGAGCTGGAAGTCCTCCCAGACCGCGTCCGCGGAGACCTCCGGGTTGAACCGGCGGATGCGGAAGGTGACCGTGATGAGGTGCGAGCCGTTGTCCGCCTCGAGAGCCTCGAGCTTGTCCATGGTCGGGGTAGCCATCAGTACTTACGCTCCATCGGCTGGTAGCGGGTCTGGACGACCGGCTTGTAGTCCAGACGGATGGACTCGGAGCCGTCGTCGCCGACCTCGCGGTACGCCATGGTGTGGCGCATGAAGTTGACGTCGTCGCGGTTCGGGAAGTCCTCGCGGTAGTGGCCGCCGCGGGACTCCTTGCGCGCCAGGGCGGAGGTCGCCATGACCTCGGCCAGGTCGAGCAGGTTGCCCAGCTCGATGGCCTCCAGGAGGTCGGTGTTGAACCGCTTGCCCTTGTCCTGGATCGAGACGTTCCGGTACCGCTCGCGCAGCTCGGCGATCTTCTCGACGGCCGTCTTGATCGTCTGCTCGGTGCGGAACACCATCACGTTGGCGTCCATGCACTCCTGGAGCTCGTTGCGGATGACCGCGACGCGCTCCGTGCCCGTGGAGTTGCGCAGGTGCTCGACCTGCTCGATGACCATCGAAGCCGGGTCCTCGGGCAGCTCGACGTAGTCGGCCTTCTCGGAGTACTCGGCGGCCGCGATGCCCGCACGACGCCCGAAGACGTTGATGTCGAGCAGCGAGTTGGTGCCGAGGCGGTTGGCGCCGTGCACGGACACGCAGGCGACCTCGCCGGCGGCGTACAGACCGGGGACGACGGTGGTGTTGTCCGACAGGACCTCACCCTCGACGTTCGTCGGGATGCCGCCCATGGCGTAGTGCGCGGTGGGCTGGATCGGGATCGGGTCCGTGTAGGGCTCGATGCCGAGGTACGTGCGCGCGAACTCCGTGATGTCCGGGAGCTTGGCGTCGAGCTGCTCCGGCGGGAGGTGCGTGAGGTCGAGGTAGACGTGGTCGCCCTCGGGACCGCAGCCGCGGCCCTCACGGATCTCCGTGTAGATGGAGCGGGACACGACGTCACGGGACGCGAGGTCCTTCATGACGGGCGCGTACTTCTCCATGAAGCGCTCGCCGTCCTTGTTACGGAGGATGCCGCCCTCACCGCGGGCGCCCTCCGTGAGAAGGATGCCCATGCGCCAGATGCCGGTCGGGTGGAACTGGAAGAACTCCATGTCCTCCAGCGGCAGACCGCGCCGGTAGCAGGCCGCCTGGCCGTCACCGGTCAGGGTGTGCGCGTTCGACGTCACCTTGAAGAACTTGCCGGTGCCGCCCGAGGCGTAGATGACCGACTTGGCCTGAAAGATGTGGATCTCGCCGGTCGCCAGCTCGTACGCGACGACACCGGCGGAGTGCTTGACGCCGTCGATCTCGGTGATGAGCTGGTCCAGGACGTAGAACTCGTTGAAGAACTCCACGCCCTCCTTCACGCAGTTCTGGTACAGCGTCTGAAGGATCATGTGGCCGGTGCGGTCCGCGGCGTAGCAGGACCGGCGGACCGGGGCCTCGCCGTGGTTGCGCGAGTGGCCGCCGAAGCGGCGCTGGTCGATGGTGCCGTCCGGGGTGCGGTTGAACGGCAGGCCCATCTTCTCCAGGTCGAGGACGGAGTCGATGGCCTCCTTCGCGAGGATCTCGGCGGCGTCCTGGTCGACCAGGTAGTCACCGCCCTTGATCGTGTCGAAGGTGTGCCACTCCCAGTTGTCCTCCTCCACGTTGGCGAGCGCGGCGGCCATGCCGCCCTGCGCCGCGCCCGTGTGGGAGCGGGTGGGGTAGAGCTTCGTCAGGACCGCGGTGCGGCTGCGCTTCGTCGACTCGATGGCCGCGCGCATGCCCGCGCCGCCGGCGCCGACGATGACGGTGTCGTACTTGTGGATCTTCATGAGTGGTTGCCTCAGCCCCGTGCCTATCGGATGTTCGGGTCGAAGGTGAAGATCACCAGCGTGCCCAGCAGGATCGTGAACACCGTGGCGGTGTACAGGAGGCCCTTCAGCCACAGGCGCGTGTTCGGGCGCTCGGCGTAGTCGTTGATGACCGTGCGCAGGCCGTTCGCGCCGTGCAGCATCGCGAGCCACAGCATCAGGAGGTCCCAGCCCTGCCAGAACGGCGAGGCCCAGCGGCCCGCGACGAACGCGAAGCCGATCTTGCTCACGCCGCCGTCGAGGACGAGCTGGATGAGCAGGTGGCCGAGGACCAGGACGACGAGGACGACGCCGGACAGGCGCATGAAGAGCCATGCGGCCATCTCGAAGTTGCCGCGCGTCGAGCGCGGGGTCTTCGAGGTGCGCTTGCGGGGGGCCTCGATGAAGGGCGCCGGGTTGTCGACGTCATAGACGGCGACGCCCTCGACGGGTCCGACGCCGGGCGTCTTCGCAGGGGTGGTGTCAGCAGACATGTCTGGCGTCAGCTCCCGAAGAGTTCACGGACGGCGTGGCCGAGGACCGGGTACAGCGCGCCCACCATCAGCACGACCCAGATGCCGACGACGGTCCAGAGCATCTGCTTCTGGTAGCGCGGGCCCTTCGACCAGAAGTCGACGGCGATGACACGCAGGCCGTTGAGCGCGTGGAAGAGGATGGCGGCGACGAGGCCGTACTCGAGGAGCGCGACGATCGGCGTCTTGTAGGTGGAAACGACGTCGTCGTACGACTCGGGGGAGACGCGGACGAGAGCGGTGTCCAGGACGTGTACGAACAGGAAGAAGAAAATGAGGACACCGGTGACTCGATGAGCCACCCACGACCACATGCCTTCCCGGCCGCGGTACAGCGTTCCAGCCGGCACGGAAGAACCCTCCGGGAGCGGGGATTGGGGCCTGCCGGCTTCGATGTCGGTCTGGCCCGGCCGGGTACGGTCCACCGGCCGCTCGTCATCGTATCGACGAGTTGTCGGCTCGCTCGCCCGGGGGCCGCCGGTGTGATCAAACAGGCAATCAAACAGCCACGTACGGGCTATCGGACGCACTGTCGGGGCGCCCGGAATCCGCTGGTTCCTGCGGGTCTATCGCTTCTTGGGGCTCTGTCCGGGCATCGAGCGACCGGACGAGCCGGGCGAGTCGTCCCCGGGCGAGTCGGCGCAGTTCGTCCCAGGACAGGACGCGCTCCTCCTCGGGATCGTTGCCAAGGCGTGACCGGATTCCGGCCAGGAGCTGGTCCAGGGCCTCGGCGGGTCCGTAGTCGTCGAGGCAGATCACGAACGCGTGACCGAAGCGGCTCTCGTACGCACCGTGCGCGGCGCCGAGCGCGGTGTGCGCGACGGAGTACGAGCGGTGCGGGGTCAGGGGGAGCGACTCGCGGGACAGGGCCTCGTCGAGGTCGGCGGGCGCGAAGTCGTAGACCGCCTCGTCGGCGGCGGCGAGCAGCGCGTCGAGGTCCGGGTAGGGCCGGTGAGCGACGAGGCGGCGGGCCCAGTGGAGTGATCCGCAGCAGGTCAGGAGCGCGCGCTCGGCCTCGGTCGAGGGCAGCGTGTTGAACCGCGTGAGGCCGTGCGGGGACGACTGCAGCGGCGACGAATGCCCTGCTGAGCACTGGACCGGTATGGCGGCATGCCCGGGGAGGCGGGAGAAACGGTGCGAAGGCAGCGTGCGCTCCTCGGCGAGACGTGGGACGTGACTGGGCTGACACTGGGACGAGACGTCAGGAGCGTCACGGGACATGTGGTGAGGGTGTGACGGATGTGCGTACACGCTAGCGATCCGGGCTTGGAGCTGTCTGGTGGATGCACCGATTTCACCCGGACGGGAGAGTTTGGGGGCGTGTGGTGGACGGGAGGTCGGGGGAGCGGGGCCTTACGGTCGCCTCCTAGGACGCGGAATTCGATGTCGAGGTTGCTGTCGAAACCGGAGGGCGGTCACTGATGGGTACGCGGAGTCGATCGACGGTCGGCGCGGGAGTCGTCACGGCGGGGACGGTCGCGCTGACCATGGTCCTCGTCGGCTGCGCCGGCGACGGCGGCGGCACAAGCGCCACCCGTGCCGGGCGCCCCTCCGACGGAAAGTCCGCGTCCCCCGCCTCGACCTCGGCGGAGCCCTCGCCCTCGAAGTCGTACGCCCTGTCGAAAACCCCGCAGACCATCCCCTCCGTGCGCGAGCACACGGCGGCGCGCGGGCCCGGGTGGCGCCCCGCCGGCGGCCGTGTCGTCATCGGGGACGCGGAGCTCTCCGACGAGGGCAAGCTCATCGCCGGCGAGCTGAAGCTGAAGTACGCGGGCAAGGTCAAGGCCGGCGCCGGTGACGTGGAGCTGGCGCTCGGCGGGAGCGGGAACCCGGAGTCGTACACGATGACCGTCCAGGGCGGCCGGGTGCGGATCGTGGGGCCGGGTGACGCGGGTGTCTTCTACGGCACGCGCACGCTCAAGCAGGAGGTGCACGGTGGCGGGACCGCGCCGGAGGGCGTGGTGAAGGACGCGCCGGCGAAGCCGCAGCGCGGATTCATGTTGGACATCGCGCGCAAGCCCTTCACGGCCGGGTGGATCAAGGACCGGATCCGGGAGATCAGCGACCTGAAGTACAACCAGTTCGGTCTGCACTTCTCCGACGACCAGGCCTTCCGCATCCAGTCGGACTCGCACCCCGAGATCGTCTCGCCCGACCACCTCACCAAGGCGCAGGTCCGCGAGATCGTCTCGCTCGCCGCCCAGCGGCACGTCACCGTGATCCCCGAGATCGACTCGCCCGGACACCTCGGCGCCGTGATCGCGGCGCACCCCGAGCTCCAGCTGCGGAACACGGCAGGTGTCGCGACGCGCGGCGCCGTCGACATCTCGAACCCCGAGTCGGCGAAGATCGTCGACGATCTGCTGCGTGAGTACGCTCCCCTCTTCCCCGGCGCGTTCTGGCACCTGGGCGGCGACGAGTACCAGGCCCTGACGGTGAAGAACCCCGAGGCGTCCTTCCCGCAGCTCGCGGCCGCCGCCCAGAAGAAGTACGGGGCGAACGCGACGGTCGAGGACCTCACGACGGGCTGGCTGAACGACCGGGTCGCCACGATGAAGCCGTTCAACCGCTCCCTCAAGGCGTGGAACGACGGGTTCTTCCGGGGCGGGGTCGTCCAGGCCGACAAGAGCCTGGAGGTCGCCTACTGGACGGGCAAGGAGATCGGGGCGCGCCCGCCGGAGGAGTACCTGGCCGAGGGTCGCAAGATGACCAACTACAACGACGAGTTCCTCTACTACGTCCTCGGCCAGCCCAACGACTTCGTGTACCCGACCGGGCAGCGGATCTACGAGAGCTGGACCCCGCTCGTCGTGCGCGGCACGACGCCGGTGCCCGCGAAGTACGACAGCCAGATCCTGGGCGGCACGTTCGCCGTGTGGTGCGACCTGGCGAACTCGCAGACGCAGGCGCAGGTCGCGCAGGGGATCCGCATGCCGCTGCGGGCCACGATCCAGAAGCTCTGGTACCCGGGCAAGCCCCCGCTCACGTGGCCCCAGTTCGTGGCGCTCGCGAACCGGCTGGGGTCGTGAGCGGCTGAGCAGTGGACACCGCGGTGGCTTGAACCGTATGTTCCGCTGGCCGGTGATCGACGCGCTCTGGGGAGATGCGCGCGACCGGCTCACCTTGAACCCGTGGGGGGTCCGTCGTGTCCACAAGTTTTGCTGTGCTCAAGTCGCCGGTCGGTGTCTCGAAGGCTGTCGTCGTCCTGCTGGGAGTGACGGCCGCGATCGACCTGTTCGCGCTGTGGGTGGGGTTCGAGCAGCGCAGTCTCGCGGCGGACTTCGTGGCCGGGCACTTCTCGGCGGGCAATGAGGCGGACGCCGACCGCATCGACTCGCTGTACTCGGCGGCGGGCGTCGCACAGCTGTGTGCCCTGGTGGCGACCGCGGTCGTCTTCATCGTGTGGTTCCGGCGGGTGCGCATCAACGCCGAGGTGTTCCGGCCCGACGGGCACAGCAGGTCGCGCGGCTGGGCCTCCTGGGGCTGGTTCGTGCCCTTCGTGAACCTGTGGGCGCCGCGCCAGGTCGCCGCCGACACCTGGGACGCCAGCGTTCCGGAGGCCGGCCTGATCCCGCGGAAGTACTCGCGCAAGGTCATCAACTGCTGGTGGTCGCTGTGGCTGGTGAGCAATGTCATCGGCCGCTTGGCGGGCAGCCAGTACGACAAGGCCGAAAGCATCGGCGAGATCAAGACGGCCACGGAGATGCTGATGCTCTCCGACGCGCTCGACGTCGCTGCCGCCGTCGCCGCCGTCGTGTTCGTCCGCGCCCTGACCCGCATGCAGAACGAGAAGGCTCTCGGCGGGCCCGAGATGGCGCCGTTCCCTGCCTGAACCGCCGGATCTGCGTTTTCGGTGGCGGAGCCACGTATGGCTGTGGTGTATTCGGCCCGAGCCGAGATCAGCTGCTTTCGAAGGCACCGGGGGGACACCGGCATGGGTTACTGGGGCTATTACGTCGTGGCCAGGAGCGAGCGGCCGCTCGCCGAGCTCGACACGCTGAGCGGGGCGCGCGACGCGCTCACGCTCCTGGAGCGGCGGGCCGACGGCTGGCAGGTCTGGGAGTGCCCGGACGGCGGGGCCCGGCGCCACGACGTCGGCAGCATGAACGCGCTGGCCGCCGAGACCGGCGCGCCCGCCCTGTTCGGCTACGTCATGGACAGCGACTGCGTCGTCATCGAGGCGGCCGCGCCGGAGAGCGGCGCGTGGACCACGTGTCTGGCGCGCGATGCCATGGCCGGATATCTCTCCGCGGACGAACTGACCCTGGAGGACTACTTCCTGGAGCCCGCGGACGCCGCGCGGCGCGCGGTCGCGTGGGCGCGGGAGTGCGGCCGCACCGTCGAGCAGGGTCCGCTCGCCGACGTCCTGGGCCAGGACCCCGACCCGTTCGCCGAGCCGCTCTTCTTCCGCTTCCTGGACCGGCTCGGCGTCGCGCCGCTGTGACGTTCCTGCGCCCCGGCACGCAGTAGAGCCCAGTAGGGACGAAATGCCGGGTGGGCAGGGGAAAGGGCGTACTTCATGAGCCTGGTGGAGCTGATCGCGCAGGCCGACGAGCGGGGTCTCGCGGCCAGCGGTCTCGCCTGCCTCGACCGCTGCGTGCCGCTGTTGGGCGCCGAGGACGACGAGGCACTGCGCCCGCTGTGGGGAAGCCTCGCCGAGGGCGGTCCGGAGTGGGGCGAGTGTCTGGCGAAGGCGCGGGCCGCGCTCCCGGCCGGGCCGGACGACGACGCTGACGAGGCGTCCGGGCTCGCCCGGCGCATGCTGGCCGCCGTGCCGGACACCCTGTCGGCGCCCGCGCTGCGCGAGTGGGCCGACGCCTGCTCGGTCGGCGCGCTCCAGATCCACCGCATGCTGGACACGACGGAGGACGGCGCGGGCTCGGTGGGGTCCCGGCGCGAGGGCCGCACGGACGGCATGTCCCCGCTGGTGGCGGCCGAACTCCGGCGTCAGGTCAGGATCCTCGAGCTGCTCGCGGGCCGGGGCGCGGGCGGCCTGCGCCAGGCGCTCGACGTGTCGACGGAGGGTCGGCGCATCCTGCGGGCCGTCGTGTCGAGGCGGGCGCGGGGCCGCGTCTGATGCACGGGATCTCCGGGCCCTCCCCACGGGCGTGGGCGGCGCTCGCGCTGCCGGTCGCGGCGGCACTCGTCGCGCTGGCCGCGCACCGAGGCATGCCGGACGATCCGACGGGCCGACTCCACGTGGTACCAGGGGTGTTGAAGGATGTCGCGCTGCCCGACGGCAGCACGGCGGCGCTGGCCGGGTGCGGTGCGCCGGGTCCTGTGAGGCCCGCGCCACGCGGCGAGGGCGAGCAGACGGCCGCGCCGGCGCTCGTCCTCACCTCTTACGGGTACTCGCGTTCGGGGCCGGACTTCGACGGGCCGTATGCCTTCACGGTCAGCGCGGCCATCGACCCGGGACCGCGGCCGCTGACGCTGACCGCGCCGGTGGGCGAGCGGCGTATCACGGTCGACGTGTACGGGCCGCACGGCGAGGGCCGTATCGCGTCGGCTCGCGGGCTCACGGCGCAGGTGACGAAGGGGGCGAAGCCGCGGCCTGTCCCGCCGACCTCGGGCGGCTACCGCTTCACGGACATCGGGAACCTGGATCTGGCGATCGAGCTGCCCGAACGGGCGGTCTGCCCGGGCCACACGCGGGCGGACATCGGCAGCTGCGCGCCCTCGCACACGAACCGGATCGAGGACTGTCCCGTCGTCGCGGTCACGCTCACCGACGAGGCGGTCCCCGCGCAGCGCGCCCTGGTCGCGGGGATCAAGAACCCCGAGCGGTTCAGCGACCGGCTCGTGGCGGTGTCGTTCGAGGAGAACGCCGCCGGAGTCTGAGCACACGGATCCGACGACACGGACCCGAACGGAACCGGGCCCGGCCGCCCCCTCCTGCGGTCGGGTCCGCTTCCGTGGAAGGTAGTGAGTAACCCATTCGGGCGTGGCGGCGCAAGTGCGGGCACAAAGCAGACAGGGCTGTCAGGGCTGTCAGGGCGCAAACGGCTCTCGCCGCGCGGTCCCCGGGGGTGTCGGGAGCCGCGCGGCGAGAGATTCAGCTGATGGTGCGGTGGTACGGGTGGTGCCTACGGGGCCAGCGTGGTGCCCAGGCGGGCGCCGGCCGGGGTGCCGAGCTGCGTCAGTCCGATGTACTTGGACGTCGACAGGCCGAGACCCGTGCTGTTGCTCGGGACGTACAGGAGCGTGCCGTTGCCGGCGTCCTCGCCCGCCGTGCCGATCACCAGGTCCGCGCGGCCGTAGCCGGACAGGTCGGCGAGGGAGACGGCGGAGCCCAGGTTGTCGTCGGTCTCCGTGGAGCCGGGGACGCCGGGCTCGTCCTGCGAGACCGCGAGGGCGCCGGTGCCGGTGAGACCGGTCGACGAGCCCTTGAACAGCAGCGAAGTACCCGCGTTGGAACGGTTGCTGGTGCGGGTGATGTCCTCGTTCGGGGCGCCGGCCAGGACGTCCGCGTAGCCGTCGGCGTTGTAGTCGCCGATCGCGACGGAGGCGCCGAGGGCGTCGCCGGACTCGGCCGCGCCCGGGACACCGCTGGTGGCCTGGTGGATCGTCTTGGCGCCGGTGGCGGTGAGGCCGCCGGGCGTCGTGGACGTGATCTTCGAGCCGTAGACCGCGGTGACCTGGCCGCCCGCGTAGGCGCCGGACTCGGCGGTGTAGGGCTGGCCGATGACGATGTCGTCGACGCTGTCGCCGTTGAGGTCGCCGGAGGCGATGGAGCGGCCGCCCTTGACCGAGAGCGTGCCGGCCTTGGTCAGGCCGTTCCTGCCGCCCTTGAACCAGACGACCCGGCCGACCGAGGTCGAGTCGCGGTAGTTGAGCGCGACGTCCGCGTAGCCGTCCTGGTTGAAGTCGCCGCTGGTGGCGGCCTCGTAGGCGAGGGCCGTGTCGCCGCTGGTGATGTTGGAGCTGGACTCCTGGCCCTCGGCGTAGCGCGCGGTCCAGGTGCCGCCGGTGCCGGTGGAGGCCGCGAAGACGTCCGCCTTGCCGTCGGCGTTGAAGTCGCCGACCGTCACGGCGGCGCCGTACTTGGCGCCGTTGGCGTAGAAGCCCTCGTCGAGGTTCATCTGCGCGCCGGTGTTCAGAGCCGGTCCGTACAGGATGGTGACCGCTCCGCGGTCGGCGTGGCCGGAGGTGTCGTTCTCGCCGGGCTGGCCGATCGCGAGGTCCGCGTAACCGTCCCCGTTGATGTCACCTTCGGCGACGGAGGCGCCCCACTGGTCGCCGGACTCGTTCGTGCCGGGGACGCCCGTGCTGGACTGGGTGAGGGTCTTCTTCGCCGTGTACACGGGTCCGTTCGTGCCGCCCGGCACGACGGTGACGGAGCCGCCGGAGGACGCCTTGGGCGTGCCGGCGACGATGTCGGCCAGGCCGTCACGGGTCTTGGCCGTGGGCGCGGCGGACGAGTAGATGTCCGACGTGGCGAGGGCGTGCGAGACGCCCGGGGCCGAGGCCAGGGTCCGGATGGTGGAGAGCTGCTTGTACAGGTTGTCACCGGGGCAGAGCGTGGTGCCGGTGTCGCGGTGCCCGAAGACGCGGTCGAGGGTGATCGACTGGCCGAGCGGGATCTTGTTGTCGGACACGCCCTGGTCACCGTTGGACGTCAGCGTGACCTTGCTGTTCGCGGTGATGCCGTACTGGCCGAACTTCCAGGCGACGACGCGGGCGATCGAGTTGAGCGCCGCCTTCGTGGGCTTCGCCGACATGAAGTTGCCGATGTACGAGATGCCGACCGTGTCGGTGTTGAAGCCGTAGTCGTGGGCTCCGTGCACCGGCAGGTCCATGCCGCCGCTGCGGCCCTCGAATATCTGGCCGCACCGGTCGACGAGGAAGTTGTAGCCGATGTCGTACCAGCCCTTGGCCATGTGCTCCTGCTGGATGGTGTGCACCCGCTGGCGCGACTGCGAGCAGGGCACCGTGTTGTCGGGGTCGACACCGGTGTGGTGGATGACGGCGGCCTTGATCGAGTCGTCGTACTCGGGGGTGCCGTTGTAGTCCGTGTCCGCGCCCCACTCGGCCTGCGTGATGACCGGCGGCTTGACGACCGTCGACGGGCGGGCGGCCGGGACCGTCTCGGTCGGCTCGGGCGAAGCCGACGCGCTCGACGACGGGTCGGCGGAGGCCGAGGAGGACGCGGGCGCGGAGGGGGTGCCGGAGTCCGAAGGGGTCGCTTCGGGGGTGCCGCTCGCGGGGTCCGCGGACGGGGAGTCGGTGGTGGCGGGGGGCGTCGTGTCCTCGGAGAACGCGGCGGGCTGGGCGGCGCCCGCGCCCTTCGCGGGGGCGAGCGTGCCCGGGTCGAGCAGCTTGACGTCCATGCCGGACGGCAGGTCGGAGGCCGTGCCGTCCTTGGCCACGACCCGCACCTCGACGGCGTCGGAGTCACCGGTCCATACGGACTCGGTGCCGCCGCGGACGCCGCCACCGGCCTTGGTCTCCTTGCCGTCGGTGCCGAGTTGCTCGACCGGCATGGTCAGCCAGTCCGTCCAGTCACCGGTCGCGACGTTCCGCCCCCGGACCTGGGCGGTCCCGTCGAGTGTGGCGTGCGGGTTCTTCCATGTGACGACGACGGCGCTGAAGCGGTCCGTCGACTTCTGCGGGACGACCTTGCGGTCCGCGCCCTTGGCGGTGAGGCCGAGTGTGTGGATCGCCGACGCCCGGCGCGGCTCACCCTGGGGAGACGCGCCGTCCCCCGGGTCGGCCATGGCGTACGTCATGACGCCCGCGCCACCGAGGACGACGGCCCCCACCGTCACCCAGGCCCTGCGCTTGAGACTCAGCGGCTTGTACGCATGTGATCTGCGCGCACGCGGATTACGCGGGCTCAAATGCCCCACCCCTCGAAGAAGTTCACAAATGCCACACCTGTTACGCGGGTAGCTGCTCTATTCAGCGGTTGACTGTCGGTAAACGTCACTGGTTGTACGGGTGTGCTGTAACTCACCTGGAAGTAGTTCGGAAGACACCTGGCGGTCACCTGGTCAGTTCGCCGCCGATACCGGCACCGGCGGCCGTTCCGAGCGCGGTGGGCCCGTAAGAGGCACCCGTCCCGCCGCTCACGGTCATCACGGTCCCGTCGCCCGTGTTCTCGCCCTCGGCGCCGATCGCGAGGCCGGCGACGCCGTCCCCGGTGAGATCGGCGACGGTGACGGCGGACCCGAACCGGTCACCGGCCTCTGCCGCGCCGGGCACCGGGCCCGACCCCTGGACGTACGCGACCGCGCCCGCCGCGCCCACCCCGTCCGCGCCACCGCGCAGCAGGAACGCGTGCCCCGCGCCGGAGTCGTCCCCGGGCGCACCCGCGAGCACGTCGGCGTATCCGTCACCGTCGGTGTCGCTCACGGCCACCGAGGCGCCCAACTCGCCCCCGGTGCCCGCCTGTTCGAGCTCCCCCCGCACGACGACGGCCGCACCCGTCGTCGTGAGCCCGTCCGCCGAGCCGTGGTACGTGGCGACCTCGCCACCGGCCGCCGCGTCGGGCCGACCCACGACCAGGTCGGCGAAGCCGTCACCGTTCAGATCGCCGGACGCGAGGGAGCGTCCGCCCGCGCCCGCGAGGACGGCGGGCTCGGACGTCCGCAGGCCGCTCGACGACCCGCGCACCACGACGAGAGGCCGCTCGCCCGTTCCCGTACGGAACGTGATCGCCGCGTCCTCGAACCCGTCGTGATCGAAGTCGCCCGTGGAGACGGCCGGCTCCTGCAGAGGCCCGTCCGAGAGCGCGATGGGCGAGGAGAAGGTGCGGTCGGAGCCGTCCACGGTCCAGGCGCGTCCGGCGCCGGGCGCCACCGCGAGGATGTCGTTGCCGCCGTCCCCGTCGAAGTCGCCGGTGGCGAGCGCGGCCCCGAACTTCGCGCCGCTCGCGCGCACCGCCGCCGGTTCGTTGATCATTCCGGCCTGCCCGGTGAGCCCGTTCGCGGTGCCGCGCAGCACGCTCACGCCGCCCTCGTCGCTCGCGCCCGGGGTGACCTCCTCGCCGGGAGAGGCGGCCACGAGGTCGGTGTAACCGTCGTGGTCGAGGTCGCCGTACGCGGTCGCGGAGCCGAAGCCGTCTCCGGCCTCGGAGCCGCCGGGCACGCCCTCGGACTCCTGCGTGACGGCGGCCTTGTTCGCCGCGTAGGGCGAGGTCCGGGCGCCGGGTACGACGGTGACCTGGCCGGCGCCGGCCAGGTTGTTCGCGGTCGCTTTCGGGATGCCGGCGGCCAGGTCGGCATGGCCGTCCCCGTTCACGTCGGCACCCTTGGCGGGCGAGTTCTTCGACGCGGCGAGCGTGCGGATGGCGGGCAGGTCGCCGTAGAGGTTGTTGCCCGGGCACTCCGTCGGGTAGCCGTCGCGATGCCCGGAGATCCGGTTCATCGTCACCAGCTGCCCTTGCGTGAACTTCCCGTTGTCCGCACCGGCCGCCATCACGATGCTGCCCGCCGGGTTGATCCCGTACAACCCGAGCTTCCAGGCGGCGAGTTGGGCGATCGCGTCACGCACGGCGGGCGTGGACGCCGCGGTGTTGAAGTCGCCGAGGACGGCGACACCGCTCGTGTCGGTGTTGAAGCCATAGGTGTGGGCTCCGTAGACGGGCTTGTCGACGCCGCCCGCGCGCCCCTCGAACACGGTCCCGCACTTGTCGACGAGGAAGTTGTAGCCGATGTCGTTCCAGCCGTTGCTCTTCACGTGGTACGTGAGAATGCCGCGGATGATCGACGCGGACTCGGCGCACGTGTAGTCGTTCGTCCCGGCCGTGTGGTGCACGAACACGGCTTTCGTGTCGGTCGTGTACGTGGGCGGGTCGGCGACGATCGACTCGTCGGCGCCCCAGCCGGCGCGCGAGGTGATGTCCGGCTGCCCGGCCGCCGAGGCGGTCTTCTCCAGCGCGCCCGATGCCGTACGGGTGCGGGTCCCGGCATCCGGGTCGACGAGGTCCACGCGCAGCCCGCGGGCAGCTTCCCGCCGGTGACGCGCGCCTGCACGCCGTCGGACGCGCCGACCCACAGAGGCTGGGTCCCGCCGCGCACTCCCGCCTTCGTGTGGTCGGGCCCCGACTCCGGCTCGTGGACGTCGAGTTCGAGCGCGCGCCAGGCCGACCAGTGCCCGGTCTCCGCGCTGCGGGTACGGATCTCGGCGGCGCCGTCGCCGAGCGTGGCGTCGGGGTCGGACCAGGTGACGCCGAGCATGCTGAACGGCTCGGTGGAGCGGGCGGCGAGCACGCGCCTGCCGGGGTCGGACCCGTCAGGTACGGCGACGGTGTGCACGGCGCCCTTGTGCGCCGCGGCCTGCACGGCGGTGGGCTGCGAACGCCCCGACAGGGAGACGACGCTGAGCACGACGGCGGCGGCGAGCGCGGTACGGGCGGCCTGGCGGCCGAGGCTCGGGAACATCACTGCTCTCCCTGCGCGCTCGCCGGGGACTCGGAGACCTCGGGCGCGGGCAGTTCGCCCTGGCACGTGGCGCGGCCGAACCTGCCGTAGGCGGTGGCTGTTTGGACATGCTTGCCGCGGATGGCGAGCTGGCAGCTGGCCCGCCCGCCCTTCTCGCCCAGCGTGATGGTCACGATGGGCGGCTTGCCGAGCGGCACGCGCACGGTCTTCTTCCAGGGCAGCGTGACGCCACGCGCGGCGACGGCCTTCCCGGACTCGCTGCGGGCCTGCCAGGTGAGATCGGCGGTGCCTTCACCACTGACCTCGTACGTCACGGAGGCGGTGGGGACGTGACGCGCGGGCTTCTCGTCGGTGTCGAGCACGCCGTAGAGCACGAGCCCGGCGCAGGCCGCGACGACGACGGCGCTGGCGACTATGCCTCGACGGTCAACTCCCTTGGAGCCGTCGGACTCCTTGGGCTCCTTGGGCTCCGTGGATTCCTTGGACTCCTCGGATTCCTTGAGGTTCCTGGATTCGCCGGCTGCCGCCTCGGCTTCCTCCGTGGTCGTTACGGCCGTGTCGGTGGGTTCGGCGGTCGGCTCTGACTGTTCGGACGACGATGGCATGGGCCTGGCTTTCGTGAGGCGAGCATTCCTCGCGCGAATGCGTCGCGCTCGGCGGAGAACCGGGCGGTTATACCGCACTCGGGCGCGGCCGTTCCAACGTCCGGAACAAGCGGATTAATGGGACGGCGCGGATTGTGATGGCCGACATTCCGGGGCTGATCCGGAAATCAGTAGTCGCGGCGAGGTGATCTGTCCGCCCGGATCCCCAACTGCCCGTTTGATTCCAACTGTTGACATGACCATGCGCGGCTGATGTAGAAAGCGTCCGCCCACGAAGGAGAAAGCCAGAAGCCGCCGACGCATGCCCGGAAGACCTCGTCGACCAGGGGTCTTGCGGACGTACGTCGGTCAATCCGTCCTGTCCGAAACCGACCCTCCTCAGTGGCACACAACAGACGTCCGGACGGCAATCGCCGTTCGGAGATCAGGCGTGCCCGAATTTCGCGCGAAGCCAATGACGCACGGAACACGGGCGTGCCGCACAGGAAAGGGCACAGGACGTGAAAGTCCGCTATGGGAGATTGATCTCCTGCCTTGTGGTGTCGGCGGTGGTGAGCGCAGCGCTGCCGCAGTTGGCCTATGCCTCCGCACCGGCCTCGGCGAAGAGCGACGACGACAAGGGCGTCTTCGGCACCGTCAAGAGCTGGTTCTCCGGCGACGACGAGGACCAGGCCAAGCCGCCGACCGGCGGGAAGCTGGAGATACCCAGCCGCGAGAAGCTCCCGAAGGGCAAGAAGGCCGCCAAGCCCAAGCGCGTCAAGGAGCTGACCTCCCGGCGTACGGAGCACGCGCGCTTCTGGCAGATGTCCAACGGGCAGATCCAGGCCGAGCTCTCCCAGGTACCGACCGCGTACCCCACGGGTTCCGGCAAGAAGAAGACCTGGAAGTCGATCGACACCGCTGTCGACGCGACCAAGGCCAAGGGCTACGACTTCGTCAACACGTCCAATTCCGGCCGCAGTTGGTTCGGTTCGGACCCGGACAAGCTGCTGAAGTTCCAGGCGGGCGCGGACGGCCCGGCGGTGACGCTGGGTCTCAAGGGCGCCGGGAAATCGGTCGACCCGAAGGCCAAGGGCTCGACCGTCACGTACAAGGACGCGGCGGCCGGTGGTGCCGATCTGGAGTATCAGGTCGGTCCCGGGCGCGTGAAGGAGAACATCGTCCTGGCGAAGGCGCCGGACGGGCCCGTCTCCTACACCTTCACCCTCGACACGGACGGTCTGACGCCGAAGGCCCGCAAGAACGGCTCGATCGAGCTGTACGGCGAGCTGCCGAACACGCCGGTGATGACGATCCCGGCCGCGTACATGTCGGACACCCGCAAGGACGCCGACTCGCCGTACGGGGTGTCGTACAGCCCGAAGGTCAAGCAGCGGCTGGTCCGGGACGGCAAGAACTGGAAGATCGTCGTCACTCCGGACGCGAAGTGGCTGGCGTCGCCCAAGCGGCAGTTCCCGGTGTCGATCGACCCGACGATCACGATCACGCCGACTCCGTCGCAGTCGCAGGACACGATGGTCCTCTCGGACCAGCCGGCGGCGAACTTCAACAACACCTGGAAGATGTCCGTCGGCAAGACCGACACCGGCATCTCGCGGTCGCTCATCCAGTTCCCGCTGGACGAGATCCCGGCGGGGACGAAGATCGACTCGGCGCGTCTGGGCATGTACTTCGACCAGGCGCACACCACCAACGCCAACGACGTGACGATGGAGGTCCACCGGGCGACCGGCCCGTGGACCGAGTCGGGCGCCACGTGGTCCAACACCAGCACCCTGTCGGGTGAGCTCTCCGGTACCACCGTCCAGATCGATGACGGCGACACCGGTACGGCAGCCGTCGGCGAGTGGCCCCGGGCCACTACGACCGGTGGCGCGGCGACCAACGACGACTTCGCCTACAACAAGAACAGCCTGACGGGCGAGTCGTACACCTGGCAGCCGACGATCAACGAGACCGCGTCCTACCGGGTCGAGGCGCACTTCCCGCCGGCCTCGGACGGGGCGACGGCGGCCCCGTACACCCTGAACCACCGGGACGGTACGGCCACCGGCACGGTCAACCAGTCCGGCACGACCGCGGCGTGGAAGACGGTGAACAGCACCCAGTTCTACTTCTCCAAGGGCAACGCGGGGAAGGTCGTCCTGGGTGACACCAACAGCTCCACGACCCGCAACATCGCGGACTCGATCCGTCTGGTGAACCCCGCCCAGATCGTCAAGAACACGGGTGAGTACAACCAGTGGCACGACTTCGCGGTGACGGACACCGTGCAGAAGTGGGTCTCGGGCACGGCCACGAACAACGGCTTCGTGATCCAGGCCCAGGACGACACGCTGGCCGCGACGCCCACCGGTGGTCCGCGCTACGAGTCCGGTGACGGCGACTACGGCGGCGAGACGTCCTCGTACCCGCGCCTGACCGTGACGTACGGCAAGGTCGGATCGGCGCTCAACTCGCCGACGATCGTGCACGACACGGGCCCGGAGCTGTCCTGGTCGAAGTACACCAACTCGACCGGCGACACCGGCCAGGACATCGTCGAGTACCAGCTGCACCGCTCCACGCAGCAGGTCTTCACGCCGAGCGCGGCCACGCTGGTGGCCCCGGTCGACAAGGCGACCACGGCCTACACCGACACCACCGCGACCCCGACGCCCGACTCGTCCACGGACGAGATCGGCCGCTCGTACTACTACCAGATCGCGGTGAAGACGAAGGACGGCTCCGTCATCGGGTCGCCCACGCGCATCGTCGGCGTGCCGAAGGCCGGCCGCACGATGAAGCTGATCCAGGGAACGGCGGGCGGCGTCACCGACACCACCCTCTCGTCCCAGCAGCCGACGACCAACGAGGACACGATCCTCTCGTACACGCCGCAGAAGTGGCTGAGCGTCGGCAACAACTCGGGTACGTACGGCAAGACGCGCGCCGGGCTGAAGTTCCCCACGAGTTCGATCCCGGCAACGGCGACGGTCCTCGACTCCAAGCTCTACATGTGGGGCGCGGAGACGACGACCGGCACGGACGGCGCGATCTACGAACTCCACGGCCTGAGCAAGGACTTCGACGAGACGACGGCGACCTGGAACAACGCCACGTCGACCACTCCCTGGACGGCGCCGGGCGGCGACTTCTCCGGCACCGTGTCCGACACGGTCGCGCAGGTCTCCGAGGTCGGCCGCCACTGGTGGGACGCCACCTCGCTCACGCAGGGCTGGGTGAAGACCCCGTCCAGCAACAAGGGTGCGCTGCTGAAGCTGAAGGACGAGACGGGCACCGGGCCCCAGGAGCGCACGCTGTTCCTGTCATCGGAGACCGCCGACCAGCAGCTCGGCCCGCTGCTTCGCGTGATCTACGTCGACGCGACGTCGGAGAACACGTACTACGCGCCGCAGACGCCGGCCCGTATGACGCCGAACTCCACGTACACGGTGGACGTGACGGTCACGAACACGACCGGCACCGAGTGGCTGGCGGGTGAGCGGCAGCTGTCGTACACCTGGAAGCTGCCCGACGGCACGGACATGACGACCGGCGGCAACCAGCTCTCCACGGCGATCCCTAACCTGAAGCCGGCGCAGTCGGCGACGGTGCATGCGCAGGTCAAGACGCCGATCAACTCAGACGAGGGCAACAAGCGCACGGACTACGTCCTCGGCTGGGACGTCCGCAAGATCTCGGACGGCAGCTGGCTCTCGGCGGGCACGGGAGGAATCCCGTCCCTGAAGCAGAACGTGGCGGTCGAGGACCCGACGTCGAACTCGCTGGGCCTGGAGAAGTTCTACTCCTACACCGGCAAGAACACGGGCGCCGGCTCGACCGTGATGAGCAACCTCGCCTCCGGCAACACGGTCTGGTCGTACAACGCGTTCACGAACCCCGGCCGCGGGCTCAACACCTTCGCCCGGTTCTCGTACAACTCGCTCGACACGTCCGACACCGTGCTCGGTGCCGGCTGGTCCGGGCAGGCGGCCGGCCCTATCCGTCTGGGCGCGCCCCTGGACTTCCACCCGAACCCGAACCCGACGGAGATCCGTCTCCCGGACGGTGACGGCACGACGCACGTCTTCGCCAAGCAGGGCGACGGCACGTGGAAGGCTCCGGCGGGTGTCCACTACAAGGTCACGATGAAGTCGGGCCTGGACTGCACGCCGAACAAGGACCCGATCCCCGACGCCTGGACGCTCACGCGCCCCGACGGGACCCGCTTCCTCTTCGGTTGCGACGGCTACATGACGTCCGCGATCGACAAGAACGGCAATACGCAGACGTACACGTACGAGGAGCACAAGTCGGGCGGCAAGCCGACCAAGTACCTCGCGTACATCACCGACCCCGCGGGCCGGCAGACGCTGACCGTCACGTACTTCGACAAGTCGACGGCGCCGTTCCTGAAGGTCGCCGACCACGTCCAGTCGATGACGGACATCTCGGGCCGCAAGGTCACCTTCGAGTACTCGGACAAGGCGCTGCTGACGAAGATCACTGACGGTGCGGGTTCGTCCCAGCCGAAGGTGTTCGCCTTCACCTACGACGCCACGCAGGGCAACAAGAACGTCAAGCTGGTCCAGGTCGACGACCCGCGCGGCAAGCCCACGAAGCTCGACTATTTCGCACCGAAGACCGGCGACGACCCGAAGTACCACTGGTGGACGAAGACGATCACGGACCGTCTCAACGGGGCGACCGGCTTCGGATACGCGGTGAACGCCACGAACGCGAAGTTCGTCGACACCACGGTCACGGATGCCGAGTCCCGCGCGATGAAGTACACGACGGATGATTTCGGGCGTCCGGTGCAGACGACTAACGCCAAGTCCCAGGTCACCAAGATGAGTTGGGACGCGGACAACAACGTCACGTATCTGGAGGAGGACAACGGGGCGAAGACCGCTTACTGCTACGACCAGAAGACGGGCTACCCGCTGTGGTCGCGGGACGCGGAGAACAACAAGGGTGGCGTGCCGCCGTCGTCGGACTGCGCGCCCGGTACGTATCCGGCGAACTCTTCGCAGTACACGTACCAGACGCGCCTCGACGGATTCTCCGCCGACCTGTTCACCAAGACCTCCCCGGAGGGGCGTAAGTGGCAGTTCGGGTATGACTCGTTCGGGAACCTGAAGACGGTCACGGACCCGAAGGGTGTCGCCACGACTGGTACGGCGGGCGACTACACGACGTCGTACGAGTACGACGCCTACGGTCAAATGAGCAAGGCGACCGACGCCAACGGCAAGGCGACCGTGAACAGCGGCTTCGGGCCGACCGGATACCCGGCGACCATCACGGACGCGCTGAGCAAGTCGACGGCGTACGTGTACGACGAACGCGGTCAGGTCTCCGAGGTGACGGACGCGCTGGGCAAGAAGACCACCCAGACCTACGACGTCTTCGGTCGACCGCTGGTCAACACCGTGCCGAAGGACCAGAACGCGGGGGTGCTCATCACCACCCCGGCGCCGGTCTACGACGAGAACGACAACATCACCAAGACGACGGCACCCAATGGTGCGGTCTCCACGGCGGTGTACGACGAGGCTGATCAGCTCACCTCGGCGAGGGCACCGGCGAACAACCAGACCGACCCGCGCAAGACGGTCTACGGGTACGACAAGGTCGGCAACCTGAAGACGACGACGGAGCCCAAGGGCTCGCTGACGTCGTCCGACGCCACCGACTACGTGACCACCAATAACTACAACGAGATCTACCAGCTCACCTCGGTGGTGAACTCGGCGACCGACAAGATCTCCTACACGTACGACAACGTCGGCAACGCCATCAAGGTCGTCGACCCGAAGAAGAACGCCACCAGCGACCCGGACGACTACACGACCAAGACCGACTTCGATCTGAACCACCGGGTCACCACGGTCACGGACGCGGCAGGCAAGTCGTCCTCGCGGACGTACGACAAGGATTCCCTGGTCATCCAGGCCAAGGACACCGAGAACAACGTCTCGTACACGGACTACGACGAGCGGGGTATGAAGAAGGAGGTCCGGGTCCCGTACTCGGGCACCAGCTCGATCACGTACCGCAAGACGCAGTTCGAGTACGACCAGGTCGGCAACACCACCAAGGTGATCACGCCGCGGGGTACCGCGACGTCCGCCGCGGACGACTTCACGCAGCGCACCGAGTACGACGCGCTGAACCGTCCGGTCAAGCAGTTCCAGCCCTACGACCCGGCGGACGGGCGCTACAACGACCCGAACGTGTACACGCGCACCGACTTCGACGCCGTGGGCCGGGTGTCGAAGACGTCGCTGCCGCCGTCGGAGGGTGAGACGGTCCGCAACGACACGTCGTTCGAGTACTTCGACAACGGCTGGACGAGGAAGTCCACCGACCCGTGGGACATCTCGACGACGTACGAGTACGACAACCTCGGCAAGCAGACGAGCCGGACGCTGTCCTCTGCGGGCGGGTCCTCGGATCGGACCATGTCCTGGTCGTACTACGCGGACGGTTCGCTGAAGTCGAAGTCCGACGACGGTGTGCCGGTGGGCAAGTCGGTGGTCCTGGCCGACAACTCGGACACCCAGAACACGTCATCGACGGGTACGTGGGCGAAGGGTGACATCACTGGTCAGCAGGGTTACGACCACCGCACACACGCGGCGGGCGTGGGCACGGATGCCTTCACGTGGACGCTGAACATTCCGAAGGACGGCACGTACGCCGCGTACGTGAAGTTCCCGACGGTGACCGGCGCCGCGACGACGGCGAAGTACACGCTGACGCACGGTGCCACGACTGAGCCTTCGGTGACCAAGGACCAGAACGCCAACACCGGTACATGGGTGTCGCTGGGCTCGTACAGCCTCAAGCAGGGCGAGGACGCCAAGCTGAAGCTGGACCAGAACAGCGGCGGCATCGCGGTCGCCGACGGTGTGAAGCTGGTGCGCGACACCGCAGGTGATCCTGCCGACACGGAGAAGAAGAACTTCGTGTACGCCTACGACGTCAACGGCAACACGACGTCGATCGCCGACACCTCGTCCACCGCGAAGATCGACGCCTACACGGTCGCCTACACGGGCCTCAACCAGGTTCAGAAGGTGACCGAGACATCGGCCGGTCAGGAGAAGAAGGCGACCTCCTTCACCTACGACGCCAACGGCCAGCAGGACACGGTCACGCACCCCGACCAGTTCTCCAAGTACACCTACGACCTGCGCGAGTTGGTCAAGACGGTGTCGGTCGGCAAGTCCGCCACGGACGCCTCGCCGAAGGTGACGTCCTACACGTACACAGGCCGCGGCCAGGTGCTGAACGAGACCAAGGCCAACACCAACACCGTGGACTACGGCTACTACCTGGACGGCTCGCTGAAGACGACCACGGAGAAGAAGCCGAACGGCACGCTCGTCGCCTCGCACACGTACGACTACGACCCGAATGGCAACAAGGCGCAGGACGTCGCGAAGAAGATGAACGCCGATGATCACGCGGCGTATCTGTCCTCGACGACGGACTACACCTACGACCCGGTCGACCGGCTCGCCAAGTCGGTCAAGACCGGAACCGGCGCGGGCACCGAGTCGTATGTCCACGACTCCAACGCCAACGTAATCAGCCAGAGCGTTCAGGGAACCACCAGCACCTACAACTACGACCGCAACCGGCTCCTGTCCGCCACCACCGGGAGTTCGACGGCGAACTACACCTACGACCCGTACGGCCGCCAGGAGTCGGTCATGGCCGGCGGAAAGGTGGTCGAGCGGAACGTCTACGACGGGTTCGACCACGTCGTCGACGCGCAGAAGATGGACGGCTCGGGTGCGCTGAAGTCGACGAAGTACACCTTCGACCCGCTGGACCGCACGGCCTCCAAGACGGCGGACGGCAAGACCACCGACTTCGAGTACCTGGGCCTGTCCGACGAGGTCCTGGACGAGAAGGTCGACGGCACGCTGTCCAAGTCGTACCAGTACAGCGCGTGGGGCGAGCGTCTGTCGCAGGTCAAGCACAACGCCGACGGCACCACAGAAGACGGCTACTACGGCTACAACGGGCACACCGACGTCGAGACTGTCACCGACAAGGACGGCGACACCAAGGCGACGTACGGCTACACGGCCTACGGCTCGGACGACAAGTCCGAGTTCACCGGCATTGACAAGCCCGACGCCGTCGACCCCACCAAGGAGGCGTACAACCCGTACCGCTACAACGCAAAGCGCTGGGACGCCCAGTCCGGCACGTACGACATGGGTTTCCGCGACTACAACCCGGGCCTCAACCGATTCACCACCCGGGACATGTACAACGGCGCCCTCGCCGACATGAACCTCGGCAGCGACCCGTACACCGGAAACCGTTACGCGTTCGCGGGCGGCAACCCGACCTCCTCGGTGGAGATCGACGGACACTTTTCCGTCGGCGGTGTCATCGACACCATCGAGTCCGCCGCGAAGAGCACCTTCCAGGAAGCCACGAGCGGTGGAGTCAAGGGATTCTTCAAGTTCGGGTTCAAGACCGTCGGGAAGCGCAACCTCGCCAGTGCGGCCATCAGCGTGGTGGCTGATATCGCCGGGTTCGAGAGCCCGTCGGACATGGCAGTCGACTGGATCGCCGACCAGGTCTTCGGGGACGACGACAAGGTCGAGAAGCACTGGGTGGAGATCGACCGCGGTGCGAACCGGCCACCACTGCTGCCCGATACCGCGGGTGGCGCGTGCAACCAGCCGCGCAGTGAGCGGTACAACTATCAGCCCCTTGTGGACGGTGCCCCCACGGGCGCCACGGCAGTGATCTGCCCGCAGGACCTGAAGCCGCCGAACTCACGAGGGAAGCGTCAGGGCTCCTGGAACCCGCCCGGCTATGTGAGCAAGCGTGACAAGGACAACAACTGGATCTTCAACCGGTCTCACATCATCGGTGACCGGTTCAACGGAGCCTGGGTGCGCGAGAACATCTTCACCGGCTTCCGGGAGATGAACGACCCCGGCATGAAGCGGTGCGAGAACAAGATGGCCACTGCCCTGGAATCGGGGCAACCAGTGCTGTACTCGGGGCAGCTGCAATATGGTAATGGCAGGGAGAACATCCCGACCGGCATCACGATGACAGCCACGACCCCGAACGGTGTGCTATTCGCCGGTGTGACGGTGCAGAACGTACCAGGGAGCCAGGTGACCTGTTGAGCCTCCAGCAACTAGAGGAAGCGCTGCCGGCGCTTCTGGACATCCGGGCGGACGGGCCGAGGGGGGTCGACTGGAACTTCCTCGCGGAGGAGACAGGGGTCGTCTTCCCTGCGGACTTCGTCGAACTCGCCGAGGCGTATCCACGCTTCACCGTCGACGAGTTCCTGGGGCTTCACATCCCGACCCCCGGCGAGGAGGAAAATTTCGTCCGGGGAATGAAGGGACTGCTCCGTAACTTGGAGGAGCTACGGGACTCCGGAATGTCGCACGGAAACGTGCCATATCCGGAACCAGGTGGTCTCGTCCCCTGGGGCGACTCCTGTGACGGAGACGTCTTCTTCTGGCGCGCAAATGGCGCGGACCCGCAGTCCTGGACGATTCTCGTCAGCGGTCACAACGACGACTGGTGCGAATTCAAGGGAACCTTGACGGAGTATCTGGCCGGCCTGGTCACGGGGGCAGTGGCGCCTGACGGCCTGCCGCCGGACTTTCCGAGTGCGACACCGGACATCGAAGCCGACTGATCGAGTCGGCGGCGCGTAGACGGGACCGGCCCGCGGGAACATTTCCGCGGGCCGGTTCTCGGTCTGCCCGTGCGGTCGACTGGGTTGCGGTGGAGGCGCGGCTCGGCACCAGGCTGCCCACGGACTTCAAGCAGCTCGCCGAGATCTTCGGATACGGCGCCTTCGAGAGTCCGGTTGACTCGCGACTCGTCGACTGACTAGAACTCCCACGCCACACAATGAAATAGCCGTCGGCCAGGGACACCTCGGGCCACCCCACACACCGAAAGTCGCTGGACATGCTGGAACAGCTTGGGTGAACAGCCCGGATTGGCGGACGACATGCTGAGGGTCGAAGAGCTGGAGGCCGCGCTTCCGTCGATGACGCAGTGGCGTGTGACTGCGGGTCGTAGCGTGGACTGGACTGCCCTCGAAGCGGACCTGGGTACGGCGCTGCCGTCCGACTACCGGTCCGTGGCGGAGGCGTATCCGGCGCTGGTCATCGACGACTTCCTCTTCGTGTCCGTTCCGCGGCCCGGGGTCGAGACGGCATGGGCGTCCGGGGCCAGGGAGTCGGCCGAGATCCTCCAGGATCTGTACGAGATGGGCGACACCGAGGACTACGTCCCCTACCCGCGGCCCGGTGGTCTGTTGCGCTGGGCGGAGTCCAATGAGGGGGACTACCTCTACTGGAGGATGAGCTCACCCGACCCGGACTCCTGGCCCGTGGTGGTGCGTGGAGCCAACGGCGACTGGTCGGAGTTCCCGGTTGGTGCCGTGGAGTTCCTGGCCGGCGTGTACCGGCGGACCATCGACGTGCCGGGCCTGCCCGAGGGCTTCCCGAGTGACGACCCGAAGGTAGTGGCCTGAGCGGTCGTATCGACTGATCGGCGGCTGATCCACAGGCGCATGTGAACAGCGATCGCCCGCAGGGGTTCCTGGGGGCGATCGTCATTCAGCAGGTCTGATATCGGGGAGTCATGTTTAGCGTAACCTTTGCCACGGAATCGCTGCGGGAAATGCTCGATAAGCAGCGTGAGAAGCTGGAACGTGCCAGTGAAATGGACCTGCGCTGCGAGTACTTCTTGGCGGATATTCGGCTGGCCGCAGGTGGCCTTGGGGTCGAGGAGTTCCCGGGAATTCCGGTGCTCGACTTCATGTTCTGTCTCCTTCTTTCCTCTAAGGCAGTCCGTGAGGGAAACTCCGGAAGGATCAGCTTCACGGAGAGTGACCTGTTGATTGAACTCGTGTCCACTGGTGAAACCTTGACCATCTCGAGGTCTTGGGACCCGGTGGCGGGGAACTGCACCATTGCGGAGTTCCAGGCCGGTGTATCCCTGTTCTCCGGCGAGGCGTTGGAGCTCATTGCCCGCAGGTACCCGGCCTTCCAGACATGCGAGGCTGGTAATGAACGAGGAAGCGGTTCGGATTCCGACTGAATGTACGAACTGCCATCACCCTGTAAAGGGGTGGGGGGTGCAGATCGCCGATCGAGGCAGGCTGCGCTGGGAGTTCAATTGGTCCTGCAGTAACTGTGGGATCGAGTCGGATGACGGCGACTGGGGGCAGGCCCCTAGTTTCATTCGCGACCTCCTTCTGGCCGAGCATGGAAGTAGTTGCATCAAGGCTGTCGACCCGGATGCATCCAGCGGGAAGATCATGAAAGCCTTCCGCGATATCTTCGGGGAATCGATGCCGGAAGCGATGAATTCAGCGATAGGCCTGAAGGCCACCGGCCGAAGTGGGACTCACGTTGGAATTCGTCTGCTTGAAGAGAATCTCGCCGCATCCGGAATCGGAGTTCAAAGCTGCGGGCCGGAACTGGTCTGATGGCGAGATCGTTGCCTGCTTCGCAGGGGGTGATGTTCCGAAGTGAGACGGCGGGCCGGGTCATTCGGCTCACCGCCTTTCGCGTGAAAATGGGTGTTGGCTCGGCGTGCATGCAGTGCACGCCGACCGGTGTGCCCGCGCGTGGAGGCCGTCGTGGCTGCCGGTATGACGCCGCGCCGATGCTCCACCGCCGTCGGAGGACAAGTCCTGGGGCTACGACCACGGCCTGTGGTCGAACGGATTGGCAGACGACATGCAGCTGAGCATCGAAGAGCTGGAGGCCGCGCTTCCGTCGATGACGCGGTGGCGCGTGCCTGGGGGGCGCAACGTGGACTGGGCCGCCCTTGAGGCCGCCCTCGGGACGGCGCTGCCCTCGGACTTCCGCTCCCTGGCGGAGGCGTACCCGGTGCTGGTCATTGATGACTTCGTCATGGTGTCCGTTCCGACGCCCGGTGCCGAGGCGTCATGGGCGGCGGCGTCCAGGAATGACGAGATCCTCCAGGATCTGTACGAGATGGGCGACACCGAGGGCTACGTTCCCTTCCCGGAACCGGGAGGCCTGATCGGCTGGGCGGATTCCAATTCGGGGGACTCCTTCTACTGGAGGACGAGCCCCGCAGACCCGGACGCATGGCCGGTGGTCGTCCGCACGGACAACGCCGACTGGATCGAGTTCCCGGTCGGTGCCGTCGAGTTCCTGGCCGGCGTGTACGGGCGCACCATCGACGTGCCGGGCATGCCCAGGGATTTCCCCAGCGACTTCCCGACAGTGCTGGGCCTGAGTGAGTGACCGCGTGACTGATCGTTGCCTGGTTCCGGGGCGCGGAACGGGCGGTCGCATTTGGGGCAGTCCTGGAACGGGTGCGGTTTGGCGCGGGGAGTCGGGGCCCTGAGGGCTGGAGCTGACCTCAGGCGGTGAGTCAGTAGGCGTGCCGGGCTGTGCAGTTGGGCCTACGGGAGCGACGCCGTCAGGGCCTCCGTGATCGTCGCCAGGTTGGCTCCTGGGTTCTTTGGAGAGTGCCGGGGCGGTCGGGGGCCGGCGGGCTCGGGTCTGGGCCTGCGCCACCGGTCCTTGGGCCGTCAGGCCTCGGTCCCACCTGCGGTTATGTCCCCGGTTCCGGCCCCGACGCCTCCACCAGCACCTCCCCGGCCGCCGTCCGCACGTACAGCACCGACCGCCCGGCACGCCATCGCTCCACAAGACCCGCGTCCAGCAGCACCCGCAGGTGCCTGCCCACCGACCCCAGCCCCTGCCCGGTCACGGCGACCAACTGGGTCGTGCTCATGGGAGTTCCAAGGAGGACCAGCAATCCGGCCCGTGTGGTCCCGATGAGCGCGCCGAGCCCGGCCGGGACGGGGCGTCGGTCGTGGTCCTCGGCGAGCACCCCGAGGCACGGGTAGACGACGGCGTACCGCTCCCGTCCCTCCCATGACACCCAACTCGTCCTCGGCGTCACCGGCATGAACAGCAGGTCGGCCCCGGCGGCGATCTCCCGCGGCGGATTCATGTTCAGGTTGACCTGGAACCGGCTCTCCCCGAGCCACCGTGTCCCCGGCTTCAGCGAGTCAAGGACGGCCGCCCAGCCGCCCTGGCTCACGTGCGTGGTCCGCGCGATCATGTCGGCCTCGAGAACGCGCCGCCGCCGCTCCCAGTACGGCCGTACGGTCTCCTGCCAGACGTACGTCAACAGCGCGGTCGCCCGCTCGGGCAGGTCGTCCCGCTCCAGGGTGGCGGGGAGCGGGCCGTCGAGGCACACCCGGAGGTTGGCGCGCGCCTTCCCGGCCCCGGCCGCCCGCACCCGGGCCACGGTCTCCTCGAAACGCTCGCCCTCGCACGAGGTGGGGCAGAAGAAGTCGGCGATCCAGGACGTGCCGATGGCCACCTGTACGAGGAGTGCGGCCACCGGGTCGGCCGTCAGGCGCGCACGGTAGCCGGGCAGGTGCGTGTGCAGCCAGGCATCCTCGCCCGGATGGGAACCGGTCCCCGCGTGCAGCAGCCTCAGGCTCGCGAAGGTCTCGGCGAACGGCGAGAGCACGAACCGGCTGCGGGCGAGGCTGTCCGCGTCGATCTGCCACAAGCCCATGCGTACGTACGACCTTTCGCGTGTCGGCGAAACAGTAAACACGACCCCCAGTCCGCTCCCAGACTTCGATGCATGCGCAGCTACCGCACCCTGTTCCGCACGCCGGAGTTCACCCCGTTCCTGCTCTCCTTCGCCGCGTTCGCCGCCGCCCAGACGATCGGCGGCCTGGCCCTCGCCACGCTGGTCTTCCGGGCCACCGGCTCCCCGCTCCTGTCGGCAGTGAGCATGTTCGGGCCGCAGCTCGCGCAGCTGATGGGGGGCGCGTTCCTGCTCTCGGGCTCCGACCGCCTGCCACCGCGCGCGGTCCTGTCCGGCCTCGCCCTCGCCTTCGCGGCCGGCACGGCGGTCCTCGCGCTGCACGGGCTGCCGGTCTGGGCGGTGTTCGTCGTCGTACTCCTCCAGGGCCTGGTCGCGTCGCTGGGCGGGGGAGTGCGTGGCGGGCTGCTCAACGAGATCCTGTCGAAGGACGGCTATGTGCTCGGCCGTTCGGTGTACAACATGCTCTGGGGCCTGACGCAGATGGCCGGTTTCGCGACGGGCGGTGTACTGCTTGCGCTCCTGTCCCCACGGACCTGCCTGCTCCTCGCGGCAGCGCTGTACGTGATGTCGGCCCTCGTCACCCGCTTGGGCCTCACGGCGCGGGCACCGCGCTCCTCCGGCCGCCCGTCCGTCGCGGCGACCTGGCGCACCAACGCCCTCCTGTGGTCCTCGCGCCCCCGCCGCCTGGCGTACCTGGGCCTGTGGGTCCCCAACGGCCTGGTGGTAGGCGGCGATTCGCTCTACGTCTCCTACGCTCCCGGAGCCGCCGGCACGCTGTACGCGGTCGGGGCGCTGGGCATGTTCGTGGGTGACATGGCGGTGGGCCGCCTGGTGCCGCCCGGGGTGCGCCCCCGTCTCGCGACCCCGCTGCGACTGCTCCTCGCGGCTCCCTACCTGTTCTTCGTCCTGCGGCCGGGAGCGGCGCTGTCGGCGGTCGCCGTCACCGTCGCTTCCGTCGGTTTCGCCGCGAGCCTGGTCCTGCAGGAACGTCTGTTGTCCCTCACCCCGGACGACCTCGCGGGCCAGGCCCTCGGCCTGCACGCCACCGGCATGGCCGCCCTCCAAGGCATCGGCGCCCTCCTCGCGGGCACGCTGGCCCAACTCACCTCCTCTGCCACGGCGATCACGTTGATGGCGGCCGGTTCGGTCACCGTGACGCTGGCTCTCGCGGCGCTGGGCAGGCGCGAGGAGCGACGGCCGACCGTCCCCGGTACGCGCCCGGACGCCCTGCCGGAACCCGCCGTCACGGACTAGGGCGTTTCCTACAGGCGTCCTGATGCGAGGAGCGCGCCGCACGCGTAGCGATGTCCGAAAGCTCCGGTCGCTCGCGCGCTGAGGGTGGCGTGCTGTAGAACCGGCCCGGTTTCCCCGAGGAGAACCGGAGGAGTCGCTCGTGAATCGCCTGCTCGGCTACGCCATGTGCTGGGTGGCACTCATGGGGGCGATCACTTTCGGGGCCGGTGAGGACCGTAGTGACCGGCTGGCGGCCCTCGTCGCGACGCTCCCCGCGTGGGGCTACATCGGATTCCGCATCCGGCGGGAGGTCCGGGCGATCAAGGAAGACAGCAGACTCGCACGAGGCGAGCGCAGGAGGCTGGAGGCGGTCATGGAGCCGGATGAACTCGTCGATGCTGTAACGCGGTTGGTCGGCAAAGGCGCTCGGCGCTTCGAGTGCTGCGAGGAGGGGCACGGCTCGGGACACGTATGCCTCGCCCTCTCCGAAGAGCTCGACCTCCTCGAACTGATCGACGGGATCAGCAGCCGTTACGGGTCCTCCCGCAACCTCGCCATGCGCGGCTACGCCGATCCCACCGTCGATGCGACGACCGGGCTCCCCGTGCTCACGCCCTTCGGTACTGACGTGATCGACATGCGGGCCTGGGCCCACGCCGACCAGTGGATCGGGGCCGGGACGGTCCGGGTGGGGGACGACATACGGCACGTCGTCCTCGTCGCCGAGCGGGACGTGCCCGTTGTGGAGGAGCTGTCCGTCGACACCACGTGGGTCGAGCGGGTCGTGGCCGTGACCGGGTGGGCCGGTGAGGCCCGTACGGTCGACTGGGATGCGGTGGAGGCGCGGCTCGGCACCCGGCTGCCCACGGACTTCAAGCAGCTTGCCGAGATCTTCGGATGCGGCGCCTTCGACGGCTTCCTCACCCTCTACGTGCCCGAGCCCGACGTCCCCGGCATGGACTTCGTGGAGAACGCGGAGCATCTGGCCGGGTTCGCGGCCCGCTCGGGCACGAGCCTGTGGAGGCCGTACGGCGTCCATCCGGCGCCCGGCGGACTCCTGGAGTGGGGGTCGTCCGAGCAGGCGGACCAGTACTACTGGCTGACCGAAGGCGACGACCCCGACCGCTGGCCCGTCCTCGCGTCGCAGGACATCGCCGACACCTGGACGCGATTCGACGGCACCGCCGCCGAGTTCGTCTTCCGTATGCTCACCGAGCGTTCGCACCCCCACTCGATCGCCCGGTACTACGACACCCACTGGTTCCAGAGTTACGAGGACGAGGAGTAGGCCGGAAAGTGAAGAGATTTCGTCTTGGATATCTGACGGCTATATCGCCCCTGTGCGTCGTGTTGGCCGGTTGCGGCGCGGGGGTGGGTGGCTCGGACGCGGCCAAGCCCACCGCAACGAAGCGGGCCGACGCGAAGGTGCAGGAGAAGGTGAAGGGAGAGGGGAAGACCTCCGCGCCCACCACCCCCGCCGACTTCCTCGACCTCGCCGACAAAGCCATGGCCGCCGAACCCGGCTGGACCTTCGCCGTGGAGGGCGAAGAGGCCCTCAAGCTCCAGGAGCAGGAGAGCGGCGCGTCCTACGAGGCCATCGTGTCGCGCACCGTGAAGCCGGAGGCCCTCCGTTCGGAGGGTGTCATCACCAGCAGCAAGGGTGTAGAGAAGGCGGAGAAGGTGTTTGTCGTCGGCGGTACGACCTACGTCAAGGAGGGGACCGCCGCCTGGAAGAAGGGCGCCTCCACCAACCCTGCGATGGAGAACAAGGTCGAGGACTCGGTGGCCGCCATCGACGCGTACCGGGGTTATCTCAAGGCGGGCAACAAGGATGTCACCGTAGTGAAGAAGGGCGACACGGCCGAGCTTCAAGTCAAGCTTCCGCCATCGGCGTTGAAGGACGTACAGGACCGCGCCTACGTGAAGACCGCCGTCCGCGAGCTCGACCCCGTCCTCGCCCAGCTCCGGAGCACCGGCATCGCCACCAGCACGTCCCAGATCGTGCTCGCCTGGTTCAACGAGACTCTGACCCTGGACGCCAGGACCGGGCGAATCAAAGCCCATAGGTTCGGGTTCACCTTCCTCATTCCGCACGACGGCGGGTACATCAACTACCGGCAGGACGTGAGCGAGGTGAACGGCGGGGTGTTCAAGGGGAGCATCAGCCCTCCCGTGGGCGTGAACTGACGGGAATTCAGTCCGAGCTGAAGGGTTCCGTCCGCCCCGGTGTATCACCGGAGCCCTGTCGTGGCAGGGCTCCGGTGACGCCTGGGGCACGGTAGGTAAAGGCCGGGGCTACGGGCAGCTCACGCGTCCGTCGCCGGGGTCGGTCGTGCAGGTGTCGGTGCCGAGGCCGCCGTTGGCGGTGTCGTTGCCGGAGACGTTGTCGACCGTGTTGAGCCGGTCGTTGCCGAAGTAACCGGTCAGGGTGTCGTTTCCGGGGCCACCGATCAGGGTGTCGTTGTCGAATCCGCCGTCGATGTTGTCGTTTCCGGGGCCGCCGTAGACGGTGTCGCTGCCGTAGCTCGCCCGGACGGTGTCGTTGCCGCTCAGGGCGCAGATCACGTCGTTCCCCCAGCCACCCGTGAGGGTGTCGGCGCCGCTGGTGCCGGTGATCGTGCAGCCGTGCGCGTTGTTCACCGTGCTGGTCGCCGTCGCCGAGTTGTCGGCAGGTACCGGGTCGGTCTGCGTGGCGGTGACCGTGGCCTTGTCGGACAGGGTGCCGGTGGCGGTCCTGGGTTCGGCGACCACCTTCACCGTGGTCGAGGCACCCGCGGCGAGGGAGCCGAGCGCGCAGTTGGCGCTGGTGGACGTGATGGTGCAGGTGCCCTGGCCGGGCGTGGCCGACAGTACGGTGCCGGGTCCGGAGAGGGTGTCCGTCAGCGTGACGCCGGTGGCCGCCGTCGTGGTGCTCTTGTTGGTCACCGTCACGGTGTAGGTGGCCTGGTCACCCAGGCTGACGGTGGCCGGTCCGGTCTTGGTCACGGACAGGTCCACGCCGGTCGGGGGCGGCGTGCCGGTGACCTGGTAGCGGACCAGACCGCGGTCGTCGCCGGTGTTGCCGGAGGCGACGATCTTGCCGTCGGACTGCACCGCCACCGCGCTGGCCGTGTCGAAGTAGCCGAAGGAGGACACGTCGGTGGTCACCTTGCCGCCGGTCCCGAATCCGCCGTCGAGGCTTCCGTCGGCGTTGTAACGGGCCACGGCGAAGTCGGCCTGGCTGATGCCGGCGGCGACGATCTTGCCGTCGGACTGCAACGCCAGGTCGGAACTCCCGTCCAGGGTGCCGGCCCCGAAACTGGTGGCGACCTTCCCGTCGCCGGAGAAGCCGGTGTCCAGGCTGCCGTCGGGGTTGTAGCGGGCCAGCGCGAAGTCGAAGTCACTGGTTCCGGCGACGACGATCTTCCCGTCGGTCTGCACCTTCACCCCGGCGGCGACGTCGGCGTCGGCGAAGGGGGTGGTGACCTTCCCGTCGCCGGAGAAGCCGGTGTCCAGGCTGCCGTCGGAGTTGTAGCGGGCCAGCGCGAAATCGGAGGCGTTCGCCGGGAAGTTGTACCCGGCGCGGCCGGTGACGACGATCCTGCCGTCGGACTGCATCGCCACGTCGTAGGCGGTCGCGCTGCCGCCCGCGAAGCCGGTGGTGACCTTGCCATCGCCGTCGAAGCCCGTGTCGAGGCTGCCGTCGGGGTTGTAGCGGGCGAGCGCGACGTTGGGACCGCTCTCGCCGACGGCGACGATCGCGCCGTTGGCCTGCACCGTCACCGCGAAGGCCTCCTGCGCACCCGTGCCGAAATCGGTGAGCGCGATGCCGTCGCCGTCGAAGCCGGTGTCGAGGCTGCCGTTGCTGTTGTAGCGGACGACCGTGAACCGGTTGCCTCCGCTCACGGGATCCACACTGCGGCCGACCACGACGATCTTGCCGTCCGGCTGCACCGCCACCCCGTTGGCGATGTCCTCGTCGCCCCCGCTCACGTCGGTCAGGACCAGGCCGTCGCCGTCGAAGCTGGTGTCGAGGCTGCCGTTGGTGTTGTAGCGGGCCAGGGTGAAGTCGGCCGCGTCGCCTTGCGGAGAATTGTTGAGGCCGACGGTGACGATCTTGCCGTCCGCCTGCAACGCCATGTCGCGGCTCTCGTCGTAGCCGCCGAAGTCGGTGACGACTCTGCCGTCGCCGTCGAAGCCGGGATCGAGGTCGCCCGGCGCGGCAAGCGCGGCTCCGGGCGCGGTCAGGACGAGCGCGAGGCCGGTGGCTGCGGCAGCCCCGCTTCGCCCCAGCGTTCTTCGCAGACCAGTAATGAGTGTGGGCATGGAGACCTTTCCGCCTCTCATCGCCGAGCAGCGGGCCGCTGCTTCCCGTGGCAGGCCACAGCCTGTTGGTGCCTCCGGGGCCAGACCCGTTCGGCAGGCCGCGCTGGGCCCAGCGGGTACCTCGGGGTTCACTTCAACGGGTGCGCCGCGGCATGCCTCAGCCGCGCAAATCAGTGGCGGCGCGGGCCGCCACCGACGACCATGCGACGTATGACTGACCAACCCGCACGATGGAGCCAGGCGAGCGTCTACCCCGACATGTGGGCCGACCCGGACGACGACCCCCGCAGCAGCGAAGGCGTCAGCGCGGAGGGCGAACTGGAGACGCTCCGGACGTTCCTGACGGACTACCGCCTGACCCTGCGCATGAAGTGCGAGGGCCTGGACCCGGAGCAGCTCGCCCGGCGGTCGGTGCCGCCGTCGACGATGTCGCTGCTCGGCCTCCTCCGGCACCTCGCCGAGGCGGAGCGGGACTGGCTCAACTGGATAACCGACGGCGAACCGCTGCCGAAGCTGTACGGCGAGCCCGACGGGGACTTCAACGGCGCCGTCGCCGAGCAGGCCGTGATCGACGCCGCGTACGCCGATCTCGAACGCGAGCAGGCCGCGACGGACGCCGCGCTCGCGGGGCACGCGGATCTGGGCGAGCGTCTCGGGAAGGTCGAGATCCCGGTCCGGGAGCTGCTGGTGCACCGGGTCGAGGAGTACGCCCGCCACTGCGGCCACGCCGACCTGCTGCGCGAGTGCATCGACGGGAGGGTGGGCCAGTAGGCCCGCCGCTCAGGGGCGCGGGTGGTCGGCTGCCTTCACCGCACCGAGGAACGCCGTCCACGCGCCGCTGGTGAACACGACGGCCGGACCGTGAGGGTTCTTGCTGTCACGTACGGGGACGTGGGCGGCGCAGGCGTGGTCGTTGACTTCGAGGCAGGCGTCGCTCTCGCCGCCGCTGTAGCTCGACTTCTGCCACATCGTCAGGGCTGAGGCATCGGCAACGCGGACGTGCTGCCGCTCACTACTGCCGGGCCGCCCACCGGTCGTCGTAGGACCGCTTCGTCGAGCAGATACCAGGTCACTGGTGAGGCGAAATTGTCCAGGATGCGCGCCCGGTCCAGTCGTGTGACAAGGAGCCTGTAACGTTCCTCGTCGGTCTTCGGAGGGAAGCCGGGCTGAAGGACTTCGCGGGCGTACGCCTTGGTCTGGAGCATGCCGGGCACCAGCTTCGGTGCTAGGTCCGAATCACCGTCGCCTGTCGCTCCAACTCCAGTGCCTCCGCGAAGTGTTCGTCGACGCTGCCCTCTCCCTGAGTCGGCAGGAAGTTCTCGAATACCCCGCCCGTAGTCAGCACCTGGTCCAGGCGTCGCGCGTCCTCAAGCGACGGCCGGCGGCGGCCCGCCTCGATATGGGCGATGTGGGTGCGCGACATGATGGCCCGCGCGCTCAACTCCTCCTGCGTGAACCCGGCGGCCTCCCGGCGCCCCTTCAGCGGATTCTTGCGAGGAGCCCCGGGCGTTCACGCCCGGGAGGAATCGCATCCACGGGGTGCGACGCGGAGCGGCCGGGAGGCGTTCCGGCGGAGCCGGGCCACGGCAGTGTGCGCGGGCAGGGCCGGAGCGGGTGTCGCTCGTTCGGGTGGGGCGGGGGCGAACATGTGGTGGGTCTTCGTCCAGGTGTATAGGTTCGCTGATCGTGAAGCTGGTGATGCGGGTGAAGCTGCTGCCGACGCCCGTACAGGCGGCGGCACTTGAGGCGACCCTGCACGCCTGCAACGAGGCCGCCACGTGGGCCGCGTCCGTCGCCTTCGAGAAAGAGGCACGACGTCCGCTGGCCCTCCGCAAGCACACCTATGCCGAGATCCGGGAGCGGTGGGGACTGGGCGCGCAGGCCGCCCAGCACGCGATCAAGAAGACCTGCGACGCCTACACCGCCCTGAAGGCGAACCTGCGTAGCGGCCGGTACGGGCGGCCCGGTTCCAGGCGTCATGCCCGGGCCTCGGGCAAGCCGGTGGTTTTCCGGCCCCAGGCTGCGCAGCCGTACGACGACCGGATGCTGTCCTGGCAGCACTTGCAGCAAACGGTGTCCATCTGGACCACGGCCGGCCGGCTCAAGGGCGTGGCGTTCACCGGGCAGGACGGGCAGCTGGCTGTGCTGGCTGCGCACCGCCAGGGTGAGTCCGACCTGGTGTTCCAGGGCGGGAAGTGGTTCCTGATCGCGACGTGCGAGATCCCCGAAGCCGCCCCGAACTCTCATCCGGCCGGGTTCCTCGGCGTCGACCTGGGGATCGTGAACATCGCGGTCACCTCCGACGGGGCACGACACTGCGGCAGGCGGATCAACCGCAAGCGCGAGAGTGACCGCAAGCTGCGGTCCAAGCTGCAGAAGAAGAACACCAAGTCCGCCAAGCGGCGGGCGAAGAAGCATGCGGGCAAGGAAGCCCGGCGCGCTAAGGACATCAACCACAAGATTTCGAAGTGGATCGTGGCGGAGGCTGAACGCACCGGTCGCGGGATCGCCCTGGAGACACTCACGGGCATCCGCGAGCGGGCACGGCTGAGAAAGCCCCAACGCGTCAAGATCCACTCCTGGCCGTTCGCGCAACTCGGCTCGTTCATCGCCTACAAGGCGAAGCGGGCCGGGGTGCCGATCGTGCACGTCGATCCGGCCTACACCAGCCGGGAATGCTCGATGTGCCATCACACAGCACGCGGCAACCGGCCATCCCAGGCCCGCTTCTCGTGCCGGGTCTGCGGATTCGTTGATCACGCAGACCACAACGCGTCCCACAACATCCGCCAACGCGGCTGGATGGCGTGGGTCTGCGGGGCCCAGTCAACGGCCCCTGAACTCACCCTCATCGCGTGAGAACTGGATGCAGCCGAACCCATCACAGCCAGTGATGACTCGAGCAGCAAGCCCGGTCGTTTCACGACCGGGTAGTTGACTCAGGTGCCGAACGAAATCCTCCGCCACCCGCGCCTCTCGTCGGACGCCGTACGGCTGCTGACCTGGCAGTTGTCGCTCCCTGGCGACGCCAAGGACTCGTTGTCGAAAACCGCCCGTCAGGCCGAGATCGGCAAGTGCGCCTTCAATCGCGCCAAGGGCGAACTGAAGCGTGAGGGCCATCTGCACGAGTGGCGCCAACAGGGCGTTCGTGGACTGTGGTCGACCGTGCAGCTCGTCTCCAATGTGCCGCTGAAGCCGGAGCAGGCGCTCGCCTTACGGGACGGGGCTCCGGCGGGCGGAAACCCGGCCGCCGGTGAGCCGACGGGTCGGACCGTCGGCCGTCATCCAGAAAAACCCGTTCTTGAGAACACCCTCACCATCCCGAGACGCCTCCGGAGGCGGAGGCGCCTGAGGCTCCCACGGCCACAGAGGGCGGGCGCCAACTCATCGCCACAATCCTGGACTTGGAACCAAGGATCCGCGTCCCGCGCGGCATACTGCCGCAGCTGGCGGCACTGGCAAGCGCCTAGCTGGAGGCGGGGCACCCGCCAGGCGGCGTGCGGGCGCATGTGCAGCGCAGCTTGCCAGGCACCAAGCAGCCGATCCTCAAGCCGGGCGGACTGTTCCGGTACATCCTGAGTGACGTACCACCGGCGCCTGCGGCGGAGGAGGCCCGCCCCGTACCCATGCCGCCACGTATCGCTCAACTGCGGGAATGCGAGGGCGTGCACACGCAGGCGCGGCTGTTCCGGCCGGAGGGCGACGAGGAATCTGCGGCGAGTGCCTGCGGGGGCGAGTGCCGCTTGGGAGCCGGTGACCTCTGCACACCCGGTGCTGTTCACTCCCAACGCCTACCAGGCCGGCCGAGGTGACCGACTCATGATGAGGCTGCCTTTTGCGCAGCGGCGCACCCCACGGTGATGAAGTGTTTGGGGCCGAGAATGCGGAGCGCGTCAGCGTAGGCCTTGTCCGCGAGAGTGGATGCTTCGTCGGTGTCGCCTTGCAGCGCCAGGCAGTGGGCCAGGCCTCCGCTCGCCTGAATGGTCCAGGGGTGCCCGGTGCCCAGGTGCGCGGTACGTATGGCGACCGTTCTTCTGAACTCGGCAATCGCTGTCTCCTGATCGTCATGTGCCGAGGCCGCGAGTGCAAGATTGTGCCGAGCCGCAGCTGTCCGAGGATGGTCAGGTCCGAAGAGGGGGACGTGAGCGTCAAGAGCGGCCTGTGCTCGCTCCCACACCAGGTCCCAACTAAGTTCCTGCGCTTCGATCTCCGCAATGGCATCCGATGCGGGGGCGGCGACGGTTGCTCGCCACGGGCTCTCTGGGGTCCGAGCCACTTGGGCATGTCGCATCGCAGCCGCACTGACCAGAAGGGCACGTGCGGCGACATCATCACTGCGTTCACCGTGAAGGTTGGGCACCAGGTCCGTCAGTTGGTGAGCAAGGCGGAGCGACACTCCGTAGTTGCCCAGTAGGAATTGGTTGTCCGCCTGCGCGACCACCGTCTCGACGGTGTCAGCGTGCGTCGGTCCCAGGACGCGTTGCCTGATCTCGCCAGCCCTATGGAGGAGTCGGATGGTTTCAGCGTTCCGCCCGCTCTTGCCGTAGCAATGCGACAACTGAAAACAGGCGTCTGCCTGAAGCAGCGGCGATTCCTCTGCCCATGTCATCGCCCCATCCAGCGCCTTATTGAGCACGGGCTCCGCTCCGGCGAAGTCCCCACTCATATGGAGGATCTCCCCCAGTTTGATGGCGTCGGCAACCACCACGACGTCCCCGGCCGCTCCCTCTCCCGGAGTGGCCTTAACTACTCCTGAAGCGAAGGGCAGAGCGTCGGCCCATCGCCCCGCGACGTCGTAGGTATCCCGCACCCGGCGTGCTGCCTCCAGCACACTGCCAACGGCGAAGCTGTTCTCCAGCAACGCCACCAGGTGCGGTTCCGCCAATCGCGTCGTGCTCGCGTCTCCGCCATGAAGCACGGCCCGGCTGACCAGTGCGGCGGCCGCCCCGTACAGCTCTGTTCGCTGTCCTGCGGGTACGCCCGCTTTGATCGTTTCCAGCAAGAGACCGTGCGCGGTCACGCACCGTACACGCCGTCCATCTGCACCGCCCGGCACCTCGAAGAGGTCTACCAACGATGCCGACAACAGGCCATGCAGCCCCGCTTCGACGCGCTCTGCCGCAAGCCCGGGTACGCCCACCGCGACCAGAGCCGACGGAGCGAGCAGCGCCAGAGGAACCGGAGCATGCCCCCAGCAGGCCAGCAATCTCAATATGGCTGTCGCTTCAGGTAGGCCACGCCGCGTCAGGGCGTCGAGTGAGAGTTGCCAGGTGCGGCTCAGCCGCTCCCGAGCCCCGCTCTCCAAGCCAGCGCCTCGATCTAACAGGGTGACGGGATCCTCGCCCAGCCGTTCCAGGTATTCCTCGACTGTCCAGCTTTCGAGCAGTTGTTGGGACAGGAAGCCACCGGCCAGGGTAAGCGCCGGTGGATGACACCCCAGTCGCTGCGCCAACCGCAGCGTTGCTTCGGGCTGGTGTTCTCCGGGTGTCAGGTCATGCAGTAGGTGCGCTGCCTCAACCACCGGCAGGACGCCAACCCGGTGCATCCGTGCTCTCGCGCCGGTCCAGGCGGGATCGGCGGCCTGCCGGGAAGTCACCAGCACCGTTCCCCGCGAAGAGCTACGCAGCCATCCGTCCCGAAGGGGCCGTGGGTCGTCAGCGTTGTCGAGTACCAGCAGCCACGGTTCCGGGGATGCGTCGAGCCGTTGCCACACCAGATCGGCCGCGGCCCGCCGTCCCTCTTGCGCGGCCCGCACCTCCTCGGGCGAGGCACCCCTGTCTGCGGCCACTGCCAGCATTCCGGCGCGAAGCTGCAACTCGGTCGAGGCATCCACCCACAGCGCGACCCGGGACGGGACGGACTGGTCGAACAACCACCGTGCCACCGCGGTCTTCCCGCACCCTCCGAACCCGTGCAGCACATGCACACCGCCGTCGGCGTCCAGTGCCGTGAGGAGCTCCTCGCGCAGCTCCTCCCTGTCGCGCAGCGCCGCACGCAGCGGCGCCGCCGACGCCACCCTCACTGAGGCAGGTCCATTGGCCGAGGCCGACGTGTCCGGCGCTCCATGGTGGTGGTGTTCGGTGATTTGAATGTCCCGCTCGGACTGGAAGATCCGCCCCTGCCCGTACGCCGCTGCACGCAGCGAAGCGTCCTCACTCACGCGTCCTCCACCCCGCTGATCTGAACATCGCGGCCGGCTTGGTAGACCCGCGCTTGACCGGAGGCGGTGGCATGCTGCGTCACGGCAGGCACCCCAGCGTCATCCGGGGCCAGTTCGACAAGCATCGCCCGCAGCTCCTCAGCGAGCTCGGGATGGGCTGCAAGGAGTCGCCGAATCCGGCCCTGCCACTCGGCCTTGACTTCAGCTTCGGCCTCGCGGTCGCCTACGGCTTGAGCGCCGAGCAGATCGTCTCGGGTCACACTGATTTCATCGGCGATGGCCGGCGCTCTGTCGGGCCGAGCACGCTGCCACAGCGAGACGAGCCCGTCCCTGATGCTGTGCCAGGTGTCGGTTGTCAGCATGGTGACCAGCGTTGTTCCTGCGGTGCCCGCTAACGCTGCGATCTCCGGATCCATGATTGTCCCCCTCCATCACACATGTGGACAGCATCACCCTAGGACAGGGAGCGCGAACCAAACACTGGCTGAAGTGAGGGATGGCGCAGCCGGTGGAATTCGGGAGATCAGGGAAGAGAGAAGGCGGGCGAGTTCCTGAAGGCTCGGTACGGCTGTGGGTCTCCACCCGGCGGCCGGATTGCCGGGATGCGGAAGCCTGTACCTCCCACGGACTGCCGTCCGACCTCGTTGTATCCCTGTTTCCGTCGCGCGGAGGATGGGGCGGAGGGGGTGGGTCATGACGGTACGGGCGAGGACTAGGGCTCAGAGTATGGGTGGGGAGCCAGGCAAGGGCGGTGTCCGTCGGCAGTCGCCGGGCCGGACTCGGGCCGTGGGCGTGCTGCTGATCCTGGTTTCTCTGATATCGGCGGTGCTCTGCTACATCGCGTTCGCCTGGTGGTTGCCCTCCGACAGGGATCGCTACCGGGACTATGTGGCAGCCGAGCTGTGCCCCGCCCGTGCGACGGCGCAGGTGCAGAAGGACTGCCTGAGCACCTGGCATTTCACCGTCGTGAAGACGGTGATCAAGAGCGGTGGGAAGAGTTCCACCTATACGGCGACGCTAAAGGACGGGAACTCCTGGACGGGAGTCGTCGACTTCGGTGACCCGGGGCCGCTCCTGGAGCGGCTGGAGACCGGCGACCGGGTCACGGCCACCGTCTGGCGCCGCGACATCGTCGTGCTCAGCAAGGACGGCGTCCGGCAGAGCACCTCGGAGGCACCCCGTGACGAGATCCAGATGAACGCCGCCATGGGCATGCTCGCCGCGTTCTTCGCGGCTCAGACGTTCGCGTTCGGCGCGGTACGCCTGGTCAGTCCCCGTGACCACGCGCCCTTCACCTGGGAGCCGTACGGCAGGCGGCTCTTCTTCGGCAGCATCGTCATCTGCTTCGGGGTGGGGCTCCCGGCGGTGTGGACCGGCATCCCGTGGTGGACCGTGCCCGCCGTCGGACTTCTCGCCGTGGTGTGCGCGGCGGTCCTGATGTACCCCCGCCCGGAGCGCACGGCCGCAGGCACGTGACCGGATTGTTCCGTCGTTCGCCCATGACGGGTGCCGTGTTGTAGAACCGGGCTTCACGGTGCCGGGCACGTGCGTCTCGCCGTTTCCGAAGCGCTGCTTTGAGGGGAACGGGTGAGGCGAGAAGTGACTTCGACAGGGACAGGTCGTGCGGTCGAAGAGTTCCTGCGCATCGTCCCGGGGGCCCGCACCGTGCTCGATGAGGTGATCGCCGCACATCCTGACCGCTACAGGGCATGGTCGCAGGGGAGCGTCTCCGACCTGCTGGAATTCCTGCTTCAGGCGTTCACCAGGCCTGTGCTGCTGCCCCTGCTGCGGGCCGGTGCCCCGGATGACGAGCCAGGCGTTCGAGTTTGCTTCGCGTACATCGAATCTCTGGCAGCCGACCCGAATCCCTACGTCGAGAGCTCCGTCCACTTCGGAATCCTGGAACAGTTCCTGGAGAGCCAGGACATCCTGCTACGGGCCTGGAAGCACAGCCTCCCGGGGACTCGGACGAAGCTGGTAGCCATGCTCGAGGAATATCCGGCGACGCTGCACGCGCTCCGGGCGGCGGGAGCGCTCGAGTGAACGGCAAGGGCGGCGCCCCGGAAGGACTCAGGAGTGAATTGACGGAAGCGGCGGACGGCGCCGAGCCCGAGCAGGCCGGCCCCACGGCCTCCGCCCTCGTACGGGACCTCATTCGGGAGTGCTTTCCGGAGCAGAGGGAGGTGATTCTCGCGTTGGAGGAGGACGAACGCGAGTACGCCGACTCGGTGAATCAGCCTGCTGCCGAAGTGGGGGCGTACACCCTGATCAGCGAAGTCTTCCTGAGTGAGGTGTTGAAGCCGCTCCTTGAGACCGTTCCCTTGGACGAGGAAATGGCGAATCGGTGCGCATACTTCCTGGAGGGCTTGTCGGAGCTGGGGAGTCACAGCCCCTTCATCAAGGAGCTGACCAGCATCCGGGTGACGGATCATTTGCTGGGTCATCCGGATAACTGGGAGAAGCTCCGCCCGCACGCCGGGGAATTGTTGCGGCGTGAAGTGCGGGAGCGTCAGGTCCATTACACAGGTCCGTTCCCTGTGTGATGGCCCAGGCCCCGCGAACAAAGAGAGGTGCGGCATGCCCGACATCGGCAGACACCAGATTCCCGGTCTCCTCCTGATCATGGTCCCGGAGTCCCGGGACGGGATCGAGGCCGTGGCGGGGATGTCCGCGGAACAGGCCGTCTCCGGGGATCTCGACTGGTTCGATCTCTACGACTTCCTGCGCGACGTGGTCTTCCGCGACCTGGTCCGGCCCGAGCTGCTCATGCCCGAGGCGGAGCGTGACACCGGACTGCTCAGCCGATGCGCCGAGTTCACCGAGAACCTGCTCCTGAACTCGACCCAGCCCGTGGCATCCGCCGTGTTCTACCAGCTGGTGGAGCCGCTGTACGCGAGTGAGGAACTCCTCGTCGCGGCCATCCCCCTGATGCAGCCGGAGATGCTGCGCGTCACGCTCGAGGACATGGCGGTGGACCGCCTTTCGGCGCCGGCGCGCGCCGCGCTGGCGGATTACCTCCACTGATCGCCGCGGACCCGTGCAACCTGGCCGCGCCCTGGAGGCATTCCGGCGCGGGGAAATTGTCGGCCTGCTGGATTCCTGCTCAAGCCGTTCTTCTGGCCCGTCCTGCTGCCGGGCGGAGATCATCTCGATGCTGGAGGAGTGTCCGGCGACGTATCGCCAGGTGGAGGAGTCGGGTGGATTCTGAAGGGTGCGCCCGGAATGTCTTTCGGGTCGCGGGCGCGTGAGGGGCTCCTATATAAACGGGCCGCCTCCCCACACCAGCCCACTCGAAGGGTCTCTTCGTGCTGCCCGTTTCCCGCTCCCGTACCGGAATCCTCACCGCAGGTGCCGTGCTCCTGCTGGCCGCCACCGCCGCGTGCGGGCACCAGGACAAGCCCGGGTCGTCCGGCGCGGACCAGGTGCGGGCCGAGGACGCCGGCGCCGCGTCCGCCCCGGCATCCACGTCCGCCTCGCCCTCCGCATCGAAGAAGGCGAAGAAGCCGAAGAAGGCGAGCCCGAGTGGCTCCCCCTCCGCGTCCGCCTCGAAGTCCGCCTCGGCCGCGGCCTCCGCCGGTTCCCCGGCCAAGTCCGCCGCCACCGGGTCCAAGGCCCCCGCCCCGGGCTCCGCCCCCAACTTCCCCGTGCCCGTCGAGGTGGGCAACGCCACCCAGGTCATCACCGTGAAGTCCAGCGGCTCGTACGCGACCGTCACCGCATGGGCCAAGGGCGCCGCGGGATGGAAGTCGGTCGTCTCCACCGGCGCGGGACGCGTCGGCTCCAACGGCGTCGTCCCCGGCTCGACGCGGCGCCAGAGCACCTACACGACGCCGTCCGGCACGTACACCCTCACCGAGGGGTTCGGTGTCGAGGCGGGCGGTACCAACATGCCGTACACGCGCGTCGACTCCACGCAGTGGTGGGTCGAGGACCCGGAGTCCAAGTTCTACAACTCGATGCACACCGCGGCGGGCGCGGACTTCCCGCTCACCGAGAGCGGCGACCGCGGCAGCGAGCACCTGATCAACTACCCGACGCAGTACGCCAAGGCGCTCGTCATCAACTTCAACCGCTGGCCCGCCGTGCCGGGGCGCGGCGCGGGCATCTTCCTCCACGTCAACGGCTCGGGCGCGACCGCGGGCTGTGTCTCCGTGCCGCGCGCCACGATGGACCGCATCATGAGCTGGGTTCAGCCGGGCGCGCATCCGCGCATCGCGATCGGCTGACGGCCCGGAGCCGGAAGCCCAGGCACCCGGTCCGCTCCTCTGTGCAGCAGTCCAGCACGACGCACAGTTGCCTCAAAGGTTGTACGGCCTTTGCCGATTGGTCATGTGAGAAGCGACATGTGTGTGACGCGTGATGCTTACGTGCCGTCATCCGCTGGGCCAGGCGGGGGAGTTGCGAAGGCTGCTCCACGAACTGGACGAGGAGCGGACACCATGGGAGTGGGCCACAAACCTGAGCCGAACGCGGCGGACATGCGGCGGCACGCCGCGGGTTTAGTCGCACACGCCACCGCGCGGAACCGGCTCCCGCTCGACTACACCGTCGCCAGCCTCCGCGTCGCGGACTTCCTCGTCGACGGTCTGCGTAAAGGGACTGCGGACCGGGCGTCGGTCGCGGGGGCCCTGTTCGGCATCGGCGCGTATGTGGGGGAGGTGCTCGTGCGACGGGCCGGCGCCGTATGGGTCGACTTCGACGCCGCCCAGCGCGCCTACTTCGGGCAGCCCGCCGGTGTCCGCATGCCCGACGGACGCGTGTGGAACCCCCTCGGCAAAGTCGTCAACCGCTTCGAACTCGGCCGCGAGGAATCCCTCCAGACCTTCTACCTGACCCTCCACGGACGCGGCGGCGACCGCGGGAAGGGCAAGACCTGCGCCGCCCTGTGACATGTGTGCCCAGTGACATTTCTGTGGGCCGGGACGCTGATGACCGTGAGGGCATGGACGCATCGATCTGTGCCGCGTCGGGTCAGTACGCAGACGTACGAAGAGGAAAACGGTTGGGCCAGGGTGGGGAGCCCCGTCGCACGCACGCGCGCGACGAGGAGCTGGGCATGGCCGTGGCGCGGGCTCAGGAGGGGGACGAGACCGCCTTCGCGGTCGCGTACCGGCTCGTGCAGCCCGGTCTCGTCGGATATCTGCGCGGCCTCGTCGGCGACGAGGCCGAGGACGTGGCCTCCGATGCCTGGCTGGAGATAGCCCGCGACCTCGGACGCTTCCGCGGGGACGGCGCCGGGTTCCGCGGCTGGACCGCCACCATCGCCCGCCACCGCGCCCTCGACCTCCTGCGCCGCCAGAAGGTGCGTCCGCGCCCCTCCGGCCTCGAACAGGACATGCTCGAACTCCCCGGCACCCACAGCACGTTCGACCAGGCCCTGGAGACGATCTCCACCGCGGAGGCGCTCACGCTGATCAACGACCTTCCGCGCGACCAGGCCGAGGCGGTGCTCCTGCGCGTCGTCGTCGGGCTCGACGGGCCGTCCGCCGCGCGCGTCCTCGGCAAGCGCCCCGGCGCCGTGCGGACCGCCGCGTACCGCGGCCTCAAGAAGCTCGCGGACCAGCTCGGCGCGCGAGGTGTGACGGATGACGGCCCCACGACGCTGGGGGAGTCGAGATGACTGACAACCCACTCAGGCAGGACCATGGCCCGGCCGGCCCGGCCGGCCCGGAAGGAGCCGGAGGCTTCGAGACTCTGCTCGCCGCCGCCGTACGCTCGGCGGAACAGCGGGACGGCGCCCAGGAACGGGCCGTCGCCGCGTTCCGCGAGGCCCGTGACCAGGGAGCCCATTCGGCCAGGACACGACGCCGCGACGACTGGCGTCCGCGCTCCCGAGGCCTCGCCCGCTGGTCACTGCGCACCATCGTGGGCACGCTGGTCGCGGGCGTCACGCTGGGCGGCGTCGCGATGGCCGGGATCGGCGCGGTCGGGGACGTCCCGGGCGACGACGCCGAACAGCGGCCGACGCCCAGGCGGAGCGCTTCCAGCTCCCCCGGGCGGCCCACGCCGGAGCAGGTCACGCCACCCGCCACGGCGCCCGCCCCCTCCCGCGCGCCGGGCCGGTCCGCCGGCCACCCGGACCAGGCCGGTGACACCCTCGCCAAGTGCCACGCGTACGCATCCGTACGGGGCCGGGGCGAGGCGCTCGACTCGCCCGCCTGGCAGCGTTTCCTCGCGGAGGCGGGCGGAGAGGCGTCCGTGGACGCGTACTGCGCGGCAGAGCGGGCACGCCAGGAGACCGGCGGCGCCGGCAACGGCAGCGACAAGGCGGCCGGCGGGAAAGCCGAGAGTCAGCAGAGCGGGCACCCGAGTTCGAAGCCGACCGGGGCGAAGGATCCCAAGAAGTAGCGGAACCCCAAGAAGCAGGGAAGTCCCAGCACGCAAGGGCGCGGGGGCGGCATCGGCACGCCTCGGCGTGCGCTCCGAAGGGCACCGCCGGGACGGCCGAGGCCGCCACCCCCCACAGGAGAGGCCCCGGCCGTCGCGCGGTACGGGCCGCGCGGCGGCCCGTACTACCTTCAGCGCCGCGCGTGCGTTTTCTGTCACACCGCGTTGTGTCACGTGCTAGTTGCGGGTTGTACCAAACGTGGACGGGGAGCCGTATCAGGCCGTAGCGTGCTGGTTCGCGTCGGTGAGCGGCGCAGGGTTAAGCGCAAGGGTGGCGCAGTGCTGGGGGACGACGCGGAGCTGACGGCCGCGGTGCATGCGGCGCAGGACGGGGACGAGACCGCGTTCCGGACTGTGTACCGCGCGGTGCATCCACGCCTGCTCGGGTACGTACGGACACTCGTCGGTGAACCGGACGCGGAGGACGTCGCGTCCGAGTCCTGGCTGCAGATCGCCCGGGACCTCGACCGGTTCAGCGGGGACGCCGACCGCTTCCGCGGCTGGGCCGCACGCATAGCCCGTAACCGCGCCCTCGACCACATACGGATGCGGGGACGCCGCCCCGCCATAGGCGGGGACGAGACCGAGCTCACCGGCCGGCCCGCGGTGTCCGACACCGCCGACGAGGCGATGGAACTCCTCGCCACCGGTGACACGCTCGCGCTCATCGCCCAGCTTCCGCAGGACCAGGCCGAGGCCGTCGTCCTGCGCGTCGTTGTCGGGCTCGACGCGAAGAGCGCCGCTCAGACGCTCGGCAAGCGTCCGGGCGCCGTCAGGACCGCGGCGCACCGCGGCCTCAAGCGCCTCGCCGAGCTGCTCGGTGCCGAGGGTTCGCATGTGCAGACGGCGCACGCGGGCCGGGACGGCACGCTCGACGCCGTACCGCCCCCGAGAGAGCCGCGCGGGCACGCGGTGACGTCCGCCGGTGTGACGCATTCGCGCACGCGGACGCAGAAGGACATGTGATGGCCGACGAGCACAACAAGTGGCTGGACCGGGACGCGGCCGAGCGTCTGCTGCGCGGTGAGGCCCTGGAAGCCGTCGACGCAGCCACCCGCGCCCGGGCCGCCCGTCTGGCCGAGACACTCGACGCACTTGCAGTGACACGCGTAGACGGAGACGAACTGCGGGGCGAGGCGGCCGCGTTGGCGGCGTTCCGCAAGGCGCGCGAATCCGTGGCGGAGGAGCCGGGCACGGCGCCCCTGAAGGCACGCCATGCCAGGCCCCGCGGGGCTCTCGCCCCGGTCTCCTCGCTCCACGGACCTGTGGGCCATGAGAACGACGCGAATGCCAACACGAACGCCGGTATCGACGGGCACGCCGGTTCCGACGTCGGCAGTGTCCGCCTCGCGAGACCCGACGCGCGGCCCGTCCGCTGGGGCCGCCCGGTGCGGTTCGGGCTGGCCGCCGCGCTCGCCGGATGCATGATCGGCGGCGTCGCCGTCGCGGCCGGAACCGGAGTGCTCCCGTCGCCGTTCGGCGGCCGGAACGAACCCGGCCCCGCCGCCAGCGTCTCCTCTGCCGCGTCTCCCGAACATCCCCTCGCCTCACCGTCGCCCGACATCTCGGAGACCGACGGCGGACGCGCGGGCAGCGCCGTGCCCGACGGCCACTCGCACGAGCCCGGCTCGGGCGCCCCGTCCCAGGACGACACGGCGGACCGGGCCGGCCCGGCGGCGACGCAGCCCGGCACCGGCCTGCGCGAATCGGACGCCGCGGACAGGGAGGCCTGGCGGCAGCACCTGGCCGACGCCTGCCGCAAGTACCGCGACGGCGCCCTGAGCGACTCCCAGACGGAGCGCCTCAGGGCCGCGGCGAAGCGCATCGCCACGACGAAGCGGGACCGTGACCCCGACCGGTTCTGCGCCCGCGTCCTCGAAGAGGCCGACGACTCCGGCAGCGGCGACGACGGCAACGGCAACGACGGCGACGACAAGAACAGCGGCAAGGACGGCGACGAGGACAGCCAGAACGGCGAGGACTCCGGCGTCAGCGGCGCCGTGCCGACCGCCTCGTGGGTCCCGTCCGAGCCCGGCGGCGACGCCTCGGACACCGCGCCGACGACGCCGTCCACGACGGCCTCGGCCTCGTACAGCGCCGCGCCCGCACAGTCCTGAGCCTGTTCTCAGCCATCCCCGAGCTCGCTTTCGCAGCCGTCCCTGAGCTCGCTCAGGCCTGCTCTGAACCGCCCTGACCTGCGCAGACAAAGAATTTCCGAGGCGGGTGTGACGTTTTTGGACGCGGGGGCGCAGTAACAAGTGAGCCGACTGGTCATCGGCCGTGCACGAGCCGCGGGTTCCCCCCGTACCTTCGGCTCTGTGCCACTGGCGCGGGCGGGACACGTTCCCCCGGTCCCGCCCGCGCCCCACTCCACCTCTCAGCAGGTCACCAGTAGACGACGACCTTGTCGCCGGTGCGGACCTGCGCGAACAGCGACGCGATCTTCCCCTCGTCCCGTACGTTCACGCACCCGTGCGACGCCCCGCTGTAGCCGCGGGCCGCGAAGTCCGCCGAGTAGTGCACCGCTTGGCCGCCGCTGAAGAACATCGCGTACGGCATGGGCGAGTGGTAGATCGTCGAGACGTGGTGGCGGGATTTCCAGTACACGCTGAAGACGCCCTCGCGGGTGGGCGTGAACTGCGAGCCGAACCGTACGTCCGTCGTCATCAGGGCCTTGCCGTCGATCATCCACGTCAGCGTGCGGCTGGTCTTGCTGATGCAGACGACGCGGCCCGTCATACAGCGCCGGTCCGGCTTCGCCGCGGGCTGCCCGCCGGACGCGTACAGCTCGTCGCGCGTCGGGGTGTGCGTCATCCTCACGAGCCGCGCCCAGGTCACCGTGTCCGTGTTCCCCGTGCGCGGCAGGCCCCGCTTGCCCTGGAAACCCTCGACCGCCTTGGTCGTCGCGGGGCCGTACTTTCCGTGCGGCCCTTCGAAGAGCCACGCGATCTGCCGCAGCCTGGCCTGGAGTTCGCGGACCTTGCCGCCGCTGGCGCCGCGCGCCATGAGGACCTTCGGCGGCGGTGTCGGTCTCACCGACGGAGTGCGGGAGGGGGCGGTGCCCGGCTTCTTCGCGCCCGGCTCCTTCGCGTCGTCGGAGGGGGCCGGCGATGCCGAGCCGTGCGCCCTCGGCGGCGGCTGCTTGCCCCCCGTGCCGACGGCCTGTGTCCTGCAGCCGCCGGCCAGGGCGATGACCCCGGCGACGGCGAGTGATCCACGCATGACGGTCGCACGCATCCGGGCCCCCGCAGTCTTGTCACTCGTCCGATGTGCCAACAGAGATGTTTCCCGCGCGCGTCCGGTTGCGAACTCGGCGTAGGTGCCGCCCATGGTGGGATGGAGTAAAGGTGAAGGACGGGCTGTGAGCAAGGTCCCAGCCTGCGGCTCTCCATCGCGAGCAGGCGCGCCGCTACAGTCCGTCGCGAGGGTCGACCCAACTGGCAAGTAACACCCGAGCTGGAGGCACAACCATGGCGCGCGAGTCTGAGTCAGGACTGCCCATCGAGCCGGTCTACGGCCCTGATTCGCTGGCCGACTGGAACGCGGCCGAGAAGCTCGGCGAGCCCGGCAAGTACCCCTTCACGCGCGGCGTCTATCCGTCGATGTACACCGGCCGCCCCTGGACGATGCGCCAGTACGCCGGCTTCGGCACCGCCGTCGAGTCCAACGCCCGCTACAAGCAGCTCATCGCCAACGGCACGATGGGCCTGTCCGTCGCCTTCGACCTGCCCACCCAGATGGGCCACGACTCGGACGCCCCGATCGCGTCCGGCGAGGTCGGCAAGGTCGGCGTGGCCATCGACTCGGTCGACGACATGCGGATCCTGTTCGGCGGCATCCCGCTGGACAAGGTGTCCACGTCGATGACGATCAACGCCCCGGCGGCGCTGCTCCTGCTCATGTACCAGCTCGTCGGCGAGGAGCAGGGCGTCCCCGCGGACCAGTTGACCGGCACGATCCAGAACGACGTGCTGAAGGAGTACATCGCGCGGGGCACGTACATCTTCCCGCCGAAGCCCTCCCTGCGGCTGATCGCCGACATCTTCAAGTACTGCAGGGCCGAGATCCCGAAGTGGAACACCATCTCGATCTCCGGCTACCACATGGCCGAGGCCGGTGCCTCGCCCGCGCAGGAGATCGCGTTCACGCTCGCGGACGGCATCGAGTACGTGCGCACGGCCGTCGCGGCCGGCATGGACGTCGACGACTTCGCGCCGCGCCTGTCCTTCTTCTTCGTGGCGCGTACGACGATCCTGGAGGAGGTCGCCAAGTTCCGCGCGGCCCGCCGGATCTGGGCCAAGGTCATGAAGGAGGAGTTCGGCGCGAAGAACCCCAAGTCGCTGATGCTCCGCTTCCACACGCAGACCGCGGGCGTGCAGCTCACGGCCCAGCAGCCCGAGGTCAACCTCGTCCGCGTCGCCGTCCAGGGCCTCGGCGCCGTGCTCGGCGGCACGCAGTCGCTGCACACGAACTCCTTCGACGAGGCCATCGCGCTGCCGACCGACAAGTCCGCGCGCCTCGCCCTGCGCACCCAGCAGGTCCTCGCCTACGAGACCGACGTGACCGCCACCGTCGACCCGTTCGCCGGCTCGTACGTCGTCGAGAAGATGACGGACGACGTGGAGGCCGCCGCGCTCGAACTCATGACGAAGGTCGAGGACCTCGGCGGCGCGGTCAACGCCATCGAGCACGGCTTCCAGAAGAACGAGATCGAGCGCTCCGCCTACCGCATCGCGCAGGAGACCGACTCCGGCGAGCGCGTCGTGGTCGGCGTCAACCGCTACCAGCTCGACGCCGAGGAGCCCTACGAGCCGCTGCGCGTCGACCCGGCGATCGAGGCCCAGCAGGCCGAGCGCCTCACGAAGCTGCGCGCCGAGCGCGACCAGGCGGCCGTGGACGCGGCACTCGCGGCGCTCAAGAAGGCGGCCGAGGGCGAGGACAACGTCCTGTACCCGATGAAGGACGCCCTGCGCGCCCGCGCCACCGTCGGCGAGGTCTGCAACGCGCTGCGCGACGTGTGGGGCACGTACATCCCGACCGACGCGTTCTGAGGCCGCGTATCACCCGCTGAGCAGGGAGTGTCGTATGGCCATATAGGCGTGCGACACTCCCTTTCATGCTCGGTGTCATCAATCTCCCGACCTATCTGGCCGGTCTCGTCCTCATCGTCCTGCTGCCAGGACCGAACTCCCTCTACGTGCTCTCCGTGGCCGCCCGCAAGGGCATACGCACCGGATACGCGGCCGCCGCCGGTGTCTTCACCGGGGACACGGTCCTGATGACACTGGCCGCGCTCGGCGCGGCCTCCGTGCTGCAGACGACGCCCCTGCTCTTCCTCGTCGTGAAGTACGCGGGAGCGGGCTATCTGACGTGGATGGCGATCGGCATGATCCGGTCGGCGCGGGCGCTGTGGAAGCAGCGCGGTGAGCCCGCCGTGGAGACCGAGACCGAGCCGGTGACCGGGAGCGGTGACGAGCACCCGTACCGCCGCGCCCTGATCGTCAGCCTCTTCAACCCGAAGGCGATCCTCTTCCTGATCTCCTTCTTCGTTCAGTTCGTGGATCCCGGCTACGCCTACCCGGCGCTGTCCTTCGTGGTCCTCGGCGGGCTGCTCCAGACCGCGAGCTTCCTCTACCTCTCCACCCTGATCTTCAGCGGTACCCGCCTGGCCGGCGCCTTCCGGCGCCGCAAGCGGCTCTCGGCGGGCGCGACCACGGCGGCGGGCATGCTGTTCCTGGGCTTCGCGGTCAAGCTGTCCCTCGCGGGGGCCTGAGGCCCCCGGGCTGCTTTCGGCCTAGCCCCTGCGGGCGCGGCGCACGGCCCGGGTGATGACCGGCGGCGTCAGGTCCACGGCGATCCGGCGGGCGCGGCTGCGCTTGCGTACGGGAGCCGGATCCGGGGCGGAGGCCGCCTTCGGTTCCTCCAGGTGCTCCACATGGTGGCGGGAGCGCGGGAACGCGGGCGCCCTGACCGCCCTCGACTTCGTGCGGACCAGGCGGTGACCGGCCGCCTGCTGCACGCTGAGGGCGATGTCGTCGCGCTCCCTGAGCATGCCGAGGAGCTCGTCCTGGAGGGGCTCGGGGTCCTCCCATGTGGCGTACAGCTTCTGGGTGCTCAGGCAGAGCGGGCGCAGGCCGCGGTTGAGTACGGCCTCCCACGCGGCGACCGAGACGCCCGGCGTGTGCTCGGAGCGGAAGTCGTCCAGGACGACGATGCCGTCGGTGCCGAGCAGTTCGCGGGCGGCGCCGATGTCGCCGTACACATGCTCGTAGAGGTGCGAGGCGTCGATGTGGACAAAGCGGCAGGTGCCCGGGGCGACCTCGTCGGAGATCACGGAGCTGGGTGCCTGGACGACCTTCGGCAGTTCGTCGTGGAACGAGAGGTAGTTCTCCTCGAAGGCCTGCCGGGTCAGTGAGGCGTACGACTTGGTGGATTCGGCCTGGTTCGCCTCGTCGGGGGCGTCGCCCTCGAACAGGTCGCACACGGTGAACTTCTCGGTGCCGTGCAGATGCTGTCCGAGGAGGACCGCGCTCTTGCCCATGTAGACGCCGAGTTCCAGCAGATCCCCGCGGACCTCCCGCCGCGCCTGCCGTTCGAGGAGCCAGGTGAACAGGAGTTGGTCGAGCGGGGGGAACCAGCCGGGGACGTCGTCGAGGTCGATCGGGCGCCGGGCGGTGGTGTGCACAGCAGTCATGGGACGCGAACCTATGAGCTCCTAATCGACAGGGTCAAGACGCTCGAAGATCGCATCCGCCAATCGGGCAGCAAACTCCACCGGGCATGAACCCTCAGTGAATCCTGGCGGGCGTGGGGCTCAGCCGTTTGCGCAGGAAAGGTGCAAGCGGCTTCTCCACGAAGCGGTTCAGGAGCCATGCGAGGGTGAGCATCGCGGCCACCGTGAGGGTGAAGGTCACGGCCGAGGGCAGCCCGAGACGCCGGTGCAGCACCTCTATCGCCACCCAGCCCAGATGCTCGTGGACCAGGTAGAACGGGTAGGTCAGCGCACCGGCGACCGTCAGCCATCCCCAGTTGATCCGGTTCAGCAGCCCGAGCGCGATCGCGCCCACCGCCACGAAGCCGAGGGTCACTATCAGGATGATCGAGCCCGACCCCCGGTACGAGAAGAAGTGAGGGTTCGGTGCATGCCACAGTGCGGCCACCGCGTAGTGCTGACCGATCAGCCAGCTCACGAGGACGATGCCCCACGCGGTCATGTCGCGGCGGTTGAGGTGGAGCAGATACAGGCCGACGCCGCCGATGAAGTACGGCGCGTACTCCGGCATCAGGATGACCTTGAGGGCCGGCTCGCCGGACGCCTGGGTGATCGCGGCGGCGAGCGTCCACACGGCGCAGAACAGCACGACGCGGCGCCGGTTCGCGCCCGGCAGGACGATACACAGGGCGAACAGCGCGTAGAAGCGGACCTCGGCCCACAGGGTCCAGCAGACGCCGAGGACCCGGTCCACGCCGAGCGGCTGCTGGAGCATCGTCAGATTGAGGAGCGCGTCACTGGGCGAGACCGCCTTGTACGCGACCACGGGCAGCGCGAAGACCGCCGTCACCAGGATCACGGCCGCCCAGTAGGACGGCAGCAGTCGGGACGCGCGGGAGGCGAAGAACGAGCGCAGGGGCTTGCCCCAGCCGCTCATGCAGATCACGAAGCCGCTGATGACGAAGAAGATCTGCACCCCGAGGCAGCCGTAGGCGAACCACTGGTGCAGCGACGGGAACTGGACCCTCGGTGAGGTGCCCCAGGCCTGGGACACCTCACCGTCACGGCCGCCGTAGTGGTACGCGGCGACCATCAGGGCGGCTATGAGGCGCAGGCCGTCCAGGGCTCTCAGCCGCGGTGCGTGCGCGCGGGGACGCGCGCTCCGCACCGTGGCGTCCGCTCCCGGAGAAAGCTTGGGGAGCGTCGTCTCTGAGGTACTCATCCGAGGGCAGCCCGCTTGAACGAGCGCGCGCGGCGGGCGACTCGGCGCACCGTCGCGTTGCGCGGAATGAACGCGAGCTGGGCCGGGACGGCGCCAGGCAGCGCGAGGGACGTGAGCCGGCGGCGCTTGAAGTAGCGCCACGTGTGGTCGTTCAAGTGCGTCGTGAGATACCGCTCGGCCGCGGCCCGCAGGTCCGGGTAGATCTTCGGCTGCATCGCGAAGCCGACCGCGCGCACCAGCTGGTTCAGCTCGGCGTTCGCCGTGCCGGACTCCTGCGCGGTCACGGCTGCCTGCTCCGACAGCTCGGGCAGCAGCGCGTCCACGATCGTGACCGGGACGCGGTTGCTGTTCTGGTACGGCGCGAGGCGGTCGAGGAGGGTGCCGGTGCCGATGCGGGCGACCGGGATGCCGTAGAACGCGGACGCGGTGAGCAGCGCCGTCGAGAAGCAGCCGACCACCAGAGCCGGGCGCATCCGCTGGTACAGGACCTCGGCGAGCACGGGCGTGTCGAGGACGGTGAGCTCGACGCCGAGCTTCTCCGCCTCCGCCTCCAGCGTGCGCGACCAGGTGGCCGGCGCCGTCGGGTGGGGCTTGAAGACGATCCGTGTGTGGCCGAGGGCGACCGCGCCGCGCATCATCCGCACGTGCAGGTCCTCCTCCTCCTGCGCGGTGAGGATGTCGAGCGCGGACAGGTACTGCCCGAGCAGCACGGCCGGTTCGGGCCCGACGGGCGGCAACTCGCCGCTCACATCGCCCAGTTCGGCCAGCACCTTCACGAAGACGTCCGTCGGCACGACCTCGGGCTCCACGCCGAACTCCGTGAGGAGCAGCGGCTTCAGGTCCGGTACGAGGTCCAGGTGCAGCAGCCGCCGCACGCGGGTGCCGACCAGCGGGTCGATCTTGTTGCGGGTGGGGCCGTAGCTCATCAGGCCGTCCGCGTACACGTCGAGGGGGATGCCGGTGAAGATCTGCGCCACGGCCATCGCCGGGTTGACCTGGATCGACTCCACGGCCAGCTCGACGTCGTCGTCGCCCAGATTCCAGGCGAGGCGCAGATGGCGCTCCCACAGCGGTACGTCGTCGGGGCGCGGGGCCCAGCCGCCGGGGTGGAAGGGCGCGATGGTCTCGTTCCACGACACGACGTCGTCGAAGCGGCCGCGCAGCTGCTCGAAGCCCGGCATCTCGTCGACGGAGGGCGTCGTCTCCGGGGTCGCCGCGTTGTTGGCGACAAGCAGGATGCGCCGGTCCGCGGGTGCGTAGCAGTCCGCGTCGAGGGCCGCGGCGATCGTCGCGGTCCCGTACAGCGTGGAGGCGAGGAAGATCTGCGTGGTCACGCGGCAGCCACCCCCGCCGCGGCGGGCCGGCGCCGCAGCCGGCGCAGGCGCGTCGCCCGCTGGACGTCCATCGAGTCGAGCGCGTCGTCGAGTACGTCCTGCGGCATGCGCTTCAGCGCCGCGGAACTCAGTGTCTTCAATTTGCGCGCCACTGCCGGTTCGAACCTTTCGATGGATCCCAAGTGGTGGGAAATAATCGCGCAGTACGTACGGACGGCCTTCGGCAGAAGTTTTTCCGCGTCCTGGTCCTGCGCCGTTTCGGCCACCACCTGGTCGAACGCCTTGATGAAATCGAGCTGCCGCACATCGCCGATCTGCGTCAGCGACGAGGCGACACCGCGCCGGTAGAACACGCCGAGAAGTCCCACCGCGGCAAAGGATTTCGCCTCGCGGTGCAGCCGCCAGATCCACGGCCTGTCCTCGGCCGTACGCAGGCCGTCGGTGAAGTGGAGGAGGCCGGCGTCGGCGAGCCGCCGGTGGTACATGCCGGCCCACGCGTACGCGTAGTCGACGGACGTCGAGCGGTCGGCGGGCAGGATCGCCTCGCGCGGATCCATGACGACACCGCGCCTGCCGGTCGGCACGCGATGGACGGTGCGGGCCCGCGCGGTGCACTGGACATGGTCCGTACGGACGAAATCGCAGCCCAGGCCTTCGATGGAGGCGAGCAGTTGCTCGTAGTATCCAGGGGCGAGCCAGTCGTCCCCGTCCAGGAATGTCAGGTACTCACCGCGCGACGCGTCGAGTCCGGTGTTGCGCGCGGTGGCCAGGCCTCCGTTCTTTTCGTGTCTGACCAGGACGGCGCCGGGCAGCTCGCGCTCGGCGCGCGCGAGAATGTCCGGGGTCTCGTCCTTCGAACAGTCGTCGACGAGAATGAATTCGAAGTCGTCGCGTGCGTTGGCACGAAGACTTCTGAGGGTGTCGGGCGCGTATTGCTGCACGTTGTAGAACGGCACGATGACGGAGAGCTTGACCACGTGAAGGACGCTAGGTGGCGGCCCGGCATTCGTCTTGACCGATGGTGAGATGTCAGGTGAACGACGCGTGGCGGAATAGTGAACCCGCCTGCTTCCCGGTCACTTCCCGGCCGGATTCGCCATTCGTCGGTGCGCTGTTAACCGTTTGTTGCACTCCGGTTGGGCCGTCGATCGGAATCGCTTCCTAGCTTCTTCGGTGTGCCAGCAAGTACCTCTGAGACCCGACGGGTCGCCGTGCTCGCGGACTCCGACACCCGGTGGAAGTGGGGCGCGCTCACCGCGCGCCGCCTCACCACCGACGAGAGTCCGCTCAACGGATTCCTCCTGCGCGGCCGGGCCACCCCGACACCCCGCCAGCTCGACGAAGTCGGCGTCCGCGCCGACAGCCTCGACGAAGTCACCGCCGTCGAATTCCTGCGCCGTATGGAGCAGGACGCCGACCGGTACGACGTCGTCGTCCTCGCCCTCGTCGGCGGCGCCGTCCAGGCCATGCTCCACGGCCTCGCGCGGGCCTGGCAGGGCAGGGCCAAGCGGCCCGTCGTCGTCACCGGCTACGTGGGAGTCGTCTACGAGAAGCTCGCCGACGGGCTGCTCCTGCGGCACGGCGCCGACCTCGTCCTCGCCAACTCCCGCCACGACGCGGACCGTTTCCGCGCCGTGTACGAAGGTGTGGACGCCGACGCCTCCTCGGTGACCGAGTGCGCGCTGCCGTTCCTCGGCGGCACGCCCTACGAGGAGAAGCACGACCCGTACACGGTCGTCTTCGCCGCGCAGCCCTCCGTACCGGACACCCCCGCCGACCGCGCCTACCTGCTCAAGCGGCTCGTCGGGCACGCCCGTCTGCACCCCGAGCGCGAGGTACTGCTCAAGCTGCGCAGCAAGCCGGGCGAGCACACCACGCACATCGAAGAGGCGCCCTACCAGAAGCTCGCCCAGCGGATCGACGGCGGACTGCCCGCCAACTGCCGCCTCGTCTACGGGCACATGGGCGAGGTACTCGACCGCACCGACCTCCTGGTCACCGTCAGCTCGACGGCCGCGCTCGAAGCCCTGCACCGGCGCATCCCCACGGCCCTGCTCACGGACCTCGGGGTGCGCGAGGCGCTCGGCAACCACCACTTCACCGGCTCCGGCTGCCTCGCCTCCTGGGACCAGCTCGACGCGGGCCACCTGCCGAAGGCCGACGAGGAGTGGGTGGCACGCCAGGGCGTCGCGGCCGACGGCACGTACGACACCGCCTTCGACACGGCCCGCGCCCGGGTCACCGGCCTGACCGGAGCCGACCGGCTCCCGCCCCTGGCCCCCTACTACAGCCTCACCACCGCCCCCGGCTACCTGCCGCGCATCCTCGCCCGCCACCACCTCGCCCCCGACGGGACGCCGCTGCCCGGCGCACCCGCCGCCGGCAAGGAGCCCGGCCCCGTCCGGCAGATCGTGCGCCGCGCCGCACGTGGCGCCTACCGGCACGGAGTGCAGCGCGTGGCGCCCGTCATCCGGCGGATGGGCGAGCTGTGAACGCCCGTACCCCTCAAGGAGACCTGATGACCAACCCGGAAGCGGGCACAGCGGCACCGGTCCGCCGCGTCCTCGCCGTGATCCCCGCCCGTGGCGGCTCCAAGGGAGTGCCCGCCAAGAACCTCGCCCCGGTCGGCGGCGTGCCCCTCGTGGCCCGCACCGTCCGCGAGTGCCGCGCCACCCGGCTCGTCACGGACGTCGTGGTCTCCACCGACGACGCCGCGATCGCCGCCGTGGCCCGCGAGGCGGGCGCCGAGGTCGTCCTGCGGCCCGCCGCCATCGCCGGCGACAAGTCGAGCTCCGAGGCGGCCGTGCTGCACGCCCTCGACGCCCACGAGGCCCTCCAGGGCGCAGCGGTCGACGTCGTGCTCCTCGTCCAGTGCACCAGCCCCTTCATCGTCCGCGAGGACATCGACGGCGTCGTCAACGCGATCGTCGAGAAGGGCGCCGACACGGCCCTGACCGTCGCCCCCTTCCACGGGTTCGTATGGCGCGACGCCGATGACGAGCCGGCCGCGCCCGCGGTCGAGCGCGCCTCCGTCGAGGGCGGCACCGACACGCTCGTCGCCCCCGCCGCCACCAGCGGCGGCTACGGCGTCAACCACGACAAGTCCTTCCGCCAGATGCGCCAGGACCGCCCCCAGGACCTCCTGGAGACCGGCGCGGTCTACGCCATGGACGCGAGCGGCTTCCGCGAGGCCAAGCACCGCTTCTTCGGCCGCACGGAACTCGTCCGCACCGACCCCGCGCGGGTCCTCGAGATCGACGACCCGCACGACCTCTCCCGCGCCCGGGCCCTCGCGCCGCTCTTCGACGCGAACAGGCCCGGCTCCCTCCCGACCGCCGAAGACATCGACGCGGTCGTCCTCGACTTCGACGGCACCCAGACCGATGACAAGGTGCTGATCGACTCCGACGGACGGGAGTTCGTCACCGTGCACCGCGGTGACGGCCTCGGCATCGCGGCCCTGCGCAAGTCGGGCCTGCCGCTGCTGATCCTGTCCACGGAACAGAACCCGGTCGTCGCCGCCCGGGCCAGGAAGCTCCAGATCCCGGTCCTGCACGGCATCGACCGCAAGGACCTCGCACTGAAGCAGTGGTGCGAGGAACAGGGCATCGCGCCCGAGCGCGTGCTCTACGTCGGCAACGACGTCAACGACCTCCCGTGCTTCGGCCTTGTCGGCTGGCCCGTGGCGGTCGCGAGCGCCCACGACGTCGTACGAGGCGCCGCGCGCGCGGTCACCGCTCTCCCCGGTGGTGACGGCGCGATCCGAGAGATCGCCACCTGGATCCTCGGCCCTTCTCTCGACTCCCTCAACAAGTAAGGAACTCCCCAGTCATGAGCACCAACTCCCGCCTGCGCACGTTCGGTTCGAAGACCGCCGGCCCCGGCCAGCCCGTGTACATCACCGGCGAGATCGGCATCAACCACAACGGCGACCTCGACAACGCCTTCAAGCTGATCGACGTGGCCGCCGAGGCCGGCTGCGACGCCGTCAAGTTCCAGAAGCGCACCCCGGAGATCTGCACCCCGCGTGACCAGTGGGACATCGAGCGCGACACCCCCTGGGGTCGCATGACGTACATCGACTACCGCCACCGCGTCGAGTTCGGCGAGGACGAGTACCGCCAGATCGACGAGCACTGCAAGAAGCGCGGCATCGACTGGTTCGCCTCCCCGTGGGACACCGAGGCCGTCGCCTTCCTGGAGAAGTTCGACATCCCGGCCCACAAGGTCGCCTCCGCGTCGCTCACCGACGACGAGCTGCTCCGCTCCCTGCGCGCCACCGGCCGCACGGTCATCCTCTCCACCGGCATGTCGACGCCGAAGCAGATCCGTCACGCGGTCGAGGTCCTCGGCTCGGACAACATCCTCATGTGCCACGCCACGTCGACCTACCCGGCGCAGGCGGAGGAGCTGAACCTCCGGGTCATCAACACCCTCCAGTCCGAGTACCCGAACGTCCCGATCGGCTACTCCGGCCACGAGACCGGCCTGCAGACCACGCTCGCCGCCGTCGCCCTCGGCGCCACCTTCGTCGAGCGTCACATCACCCTCGACCGCGCCATGTGGGGCTCCGACCAGGCCGCCTCCGTCGAGCCGCAGGGCCTCACCCGCCTCGTGCGCGACATCCGCACCATCGAGGCGTCCCTCGGTGACGGCGTCAAGAAGGTCTACGAGTCGGAGCTCGGCCCGATGAAGAAGCTCCGCCGCGTCGCGGGCGTCGTCGCCGAGTCGGAGATCGCCGTCGCCGCGGGCGAGCCGGTCGGCGTCTGACCGTCCGACGTCCGCCCGTGTGGGCCGGCGCCCAGCCGGGCGCCGGCCCACGGGCCCCAACCCCCCACAGGTCCCTCGGAGGGCCCATGTCGCCCATGTCAGCAGCACGCTCCGGACGCCGCTCCGGAACCCTGTGTTTCGTGGAGAGCCCCGTCCAGCTCCTCAACGTCCTGGAATGGGCGCATCGCGCCGAGAGCACCGACAACACGGACCGGATCACCCTGGTCGTTCTGTCGCCCACGGACCCCATGACCCGCGGCCAGCTGCGCCGCATGGCCGAGCTCGCCCGCGACGAGGGCCACATCGTCCGCTGGGAAGAGGCGCGCGGCGGCGCCACCGCGCCCTTCCACACCATCGGCGGACTCGCGGGCGCGCTGCGCAAGGCCGCCCGCATCGTCATCGGCGACCCGTTCTCCCGCTACGTGCAGCTCCTGCTGACGATCACCCGGGCCCCCGAACTCGTCGTCGTCGACGACGGCACCGCGACCATGGAGTTCGTCTCCCAGCTCGCCCGCGGTGAGCGCCTCGTGCGCTGGCACCGCCGCGGCGGCCGCCCCGGACCGCGCGACATCGTCTTCGCGCCCGTGTCCGCCGCCGCCCGCCGCCGCCTCACCCCCGACGGCACCCGCCGCACCGTCGAGGTCTTCTCGGCCATGCCGATCGACTCCGTCCCCGACGGTGTCCGCGTCACCCGCAACGACTTCACCTGGACCCGCGCCCGCTTCGGCCCGCCCCGCATGACGAAGGGCGCCGACCTCGTCGGCACGTCCCTCGTCGAGACCGGCGTCGTCGACCCGGACCGCTACCTGGAAGCCGTCCGCACCCTCGCCCGCGCCCACGGCGCGACGCGCTACTTCGCCCACCGCCGCGAGAGCTCGGACAAGCTGCACCGCCTCGCCACCGAGACCGGCCTCGAAGTGGTCCGCCCCGACCTCCCCCTCGAACTGATCGCTCGCCGCGGCCCCATCGGCCGTACGATCCTCAGCTTCCCCTCGACGGTCGTCCACACCCTGCCCCTGGCCCTCGTGGGCACCGAGGTCCGCGTCGCCGTCTGTGACATCGACCCCGCCTGGCTGACGGAGAACGCCTCACCGCGCGCGCAGGGGTTCCTCTCCGGAGTCACGGGGACGGCGCGGGATGTGCACCGGCTGGCGTCGGTGGCCCCGGCCGTGTGAACGCACGGCCGCGCTTGGCAAGACCTTGGTGATCGCTTAGCCGCGCGGAGGGCAACGGAACGGTGTCCGGGCGGGTCTGACCCACCGCACCCCCCACTCCGTATCCGTACAGAGCGCCAGAGGAACCCGTGACGCACTCCCGACACCGCCTCTCCAAGAGACGCCGCTACGTCGCCATGTCCGCCGCAGGCGTGGCACTGGCCGCCACCGGAGCGATCGTGGCCCAGTCCGCGACAGCCACAACCCTCCCCGCGGCCAAGACGTACACCGGCCGCGCCTTCGACACCTGCACGGCCCCCTCCCTCTCCGCCATGAAGGCCTGGAAGACCGGCTTCTACGGCGCTGCCGCCGTCTACGTCGGCGGCAAGAACCGCGGCTGCGCCCAGCCCAACCTCACCGCGTCCTGGGTGAAGTCGGTCAGCGCCTCCGGCTGGAAGCTGATCCCGCTCTACGTGGGTGCCCAGCCGCCCTGCCAGTCCGGCGCGAACCCCGAGAAGATGACCGCGTCCACCGCCGCCTCGCTCGGCGCGAAGGACGGCGCCGACGCGGTCACCAAGGCAGCCGCCCTCGGCATGAAGGCCGGCTCCCCGCTCTACCTGGACATGGAGTCGTACGACACGACGAACACGTCCTGCAACAACGCGGTCCTCACCTACGTCCGCGCCTGGGACAAGGCCGTGCACGCCAAGAGCTACCGGACCGGCTTCTACGGCTTCCGCAGCTCCAGCGCGAAGGCCGTCGCCACGACGACGAACCGCACGGACATGCCGGACATCCTCTGGTACGCGCTCTGGGACAAGGTCAACACGACCACTACGGACTGGCCCTTCGCCTCCACCCTGTGGACCGGCCACCGCCGCGCCCACCAGTACATGGTGAACAGCAAGGAGTCGCGCGGCGGTTACACGATCACGGTGGACCGCGACGCGTGGGACGCGCCGGTGGCGATCGTCGGCTGACCGCCGAGATCGGGTCGGTGGGGGTGTACCTGGGGTCGGACGGTGCGCCCCTGTCCGGGGCCGGAGTGCTCACGCACGCCGTCACCGCGCGTCATCAGGTGGCGGGTGACGGGGAAGCCGAAGACAACTCGGCGCGAAAGAGACGTCTTACCCACTCCGCGTGAATCGCATGCGCACTCCGGCCGAGTTTCTTACCCCAATTCGGTTGAACTTTTGTTGATCGTGAGGCGGCTGCCCCCCGCCCCGGCCTACCCTTCAAAGGGTGAACCAATTGATGTCCCGAGAGTCCGAGGCCGGTCAGCCCGGGGAAGTGGTCCCCTCCGGAGCGCTGCCCGGCACGCTGTCCGAAGAGCTCCGTGCCGAACTGGTTGCCTTCCGCCGTGACTTGCACATGCACCCCGAGCTCGGCAACCAGGAGTTCCGCACGACGGCGGCGATCAGGGCCCGCCTGGAGAAGGCCGGGCTCACTCCACGCATTCTGGACATCGGCACCGGACTCGTCTGCGACATCGGCACGGCGGAGGGGGAGTGGCGGGGCGGGCCCCCCATGCTCGCCCTGCGCGCCGACATCGACGCGCTTCCCATCCCGGACACCAAGGCGAGCTGCGCCTACCGATCCACCGTGCCCGGCCGCGCCCACGCCTGCGGTCACGACGTGCACACGACGGTCGTGCTCGGCGCGGGCCTGGTCCTCGCCGAGCTGCACCGGCAGGGCCGGCTCCCGCACCCCGTACGCCTGATCTTCCAGCCCGCCGAGGAGGTGCTGCCCGGCGGCGCCCCCGACGCCATCGAGTCGGGCGTGCTCGAAGGCGTCGGGTCGATCATCGGCGTGCACTGCGACCCGAAGGTCGACGCGGGCCGGATCGGGCTGCGGCACGGCGCGATCACCTCGGCCTGCGACCGGCTCGAGGTCGCGCTCGACGGGCCCGGCGGGCACACCGCGCGCCCCCACCTCACCACCGACCTCGTGACCGCCGCCGCGAAGGTGGCCACCGAGGTCCCCGCGCTCGTCGCCCGCCGCATCGACGCCCGTTCGGGCCTCGCCGTGACCTGGGGGCGTATCGAATCCGGCCACGCGTGCAACGTCATCCCGCAGCACGCCGAGCTGTCCGGCACCGTCCGCTGCCTCGACCTCGAAGCGTGGCGGCAGGCGCCCGACCTGGTGCACGGCGCCATCCAGGAGATCGCCGACCTCTACCGCGCCAAGTCGGAGATCAACTACATCCGCGGGGTGCCGCCCGTGGTCAACGACCCGGAGGTCACCGACCTCCTGACCGCCGCGATGACCCTGCGCCGCGGCCCCCACTCCGTCGAGGACACCCAGCAGAGCCTGGGCGGCGAGGACTTCTCCTGGTATCTGGAGCACGTCCCCGGCGCCATGGCCCGCCTCGGGGTGCGCACCCCCGGCGAGCGCGGCGGACGCGACCTGCACCAGGGCGACTTCGACGCCGACGAGTCGGCGATCACCGTAGGGGTGGAGCTGTTCACCGCGGCGGCGCTGATGGACGGGGCCGCACGGGAGCAGGGGGCGTAGATCGGTGCGGGCAAAGGGTCGGTGTGGGCGGCACGTAACCCACCCGACCCACCCCGGTAACGCCCCGTAGACCGGACCGCCGGGCGGCGTTCGCGTCAATCCGATAACGGCTGCGGAACGGCCCTTTATCTGACATCTACGCGCGTTACGATCCGTCCGAAAACCAGCGCCGGGAGCCCGGCGCTCAGGTCAGGTCGAAGGAGCCTCCCTTGCGCCGGGTAGCCAAAATCTCTGCTGCGTGCATAGCCACCGCGGCACTCGCTCTCACCGCCACCGCATGTGGCGGCACTTCCTCGGAAAACGAGTCCTCGGGCTCCACGTCGGACTCCGGCAAGAAGGGCGGCGTCAAGATCGGCCTCGCCTTCGACGTCGGCGGCCGTGGCGACCACTCCTTCAACGACTCCGCCGCGCGCGGTGCCGACAAGGCCAAGAAGGAGTTCGGCGGTGACCTCAAGGAGCTGACCGCCAAGACCTCCGACACCGAGGCCGACCGCGAGCAGCGCCTGTCCGACCTGGCCGACGCCGGCTACAACCCCATCATCGGGGTCGGCTACGCGTACGCCACCTCGATGACCAAGGTCTCCGCGAAGTACCCGAAGACCACCTTCGGCATCGTCGACTCCGTGGTGAACGCCAAGAACACCGACTCCATCGTCTTCACCGAGGAGCAGGGCTCCTACCTGGCCGGCGTCGCCGCCGCGCTGAAGACGAAGAAGGACCACGTCGGCTTCATCGGCGGTGTCGACGTCCCGCTGATCAAGAAGTTCGAGGCGGGTTACGTCCAGGGCGTCAAGGCCACCAACCCGAAGATCAAGGTCGACGTCCAGTACCTGAGCCACGGTTCGGACACCTCCGGCTTCGCCTCTCCGGACAAGGGCAAGGAAGCCGCCCAGGGCATGCTCGACAAGGGCGCCGACGTCGTCTACTCGGCGGCCGGCTCCTCCGGCAACGGTGCCATCGAGGCCGTCTCCGGCACGAAGGGCGCCTGGGCGATCGGCGTCGACTCGGACCAGTACAACATCCCGGGTCTGGCCAAGTACAAGTCCTCGATCCTGACTTCGGTCGTCAAGAACGTCGACATCGGCGTCTACGACCTGATCCAGTCGGTCAAGGACGGTTCGCCGAAGACCGGCACCAACACCTACGCCCTGAAGGACGGCGGCGTCTCGCTCGCCACCTCCGGCGGCTACATCGACGACATCCAGGCCAAGCTGGACGCCGCCAAGGAGCAGATCGCGAGCGGCAAGGTCAAGGTCAAGACCACCCCGTGACCTGAGGCCCCTGAGGGCCCGGCTCGGCGGGGGGAGTGGCGAAAGCTTCCCCTCGCCGGGCCATAACAATGTGTCAACTCTACGCGTGTAGCTAAGAGTTGGCGTATTACCGTCGCCGACGCGCCCCCGCGCGGCTCCGCGCGACCGTTCACCCCTTCCGTACGTACGTCCTGTCCCCCGAGGAGAGTGCGCCATCAACGCGTCCAGCCCTCCCGCCGTCGAACTGCGCGGCATCACCAAGCGCTTTCCCGGCGTCGTCGCCAACCGCGACATCGACATCACCGTACGGCGGGGCACCGTCCACGCCCTGTGCGGTGAGAACGGCGCCGGCAAGTCGACCCTGATGAAGATCCTCTACGGCATGCAGAAGCCGGACGAGGGCACCATCGCGGTCGACGGCACCCAGGTCGCCTTCGCCACGCCCGCCGACGCCATCGCGCGCGGCATCGGCATGGTTCACCAGCACTTCATGCTGGCCGACAACCTCACCGTCCTGGAGAACGTCGTCCTGGGCGCCGAGAAGCTGCACGGCATCGGCGGCAAGGCGCGTACGAAGATCCGCGAGATATCGGAGGCGTACGGCCTCGGGGTGCGCCCCGACGTCCTCGTCGAGGAGCTCGGGGTCGCCGACCGGCAGCGCGTCGAGATCCTCAAGGTCCTCTACCGGGGTGCCCGGACGCTGATCCTCGACGAGCCCACCGCGGTCCTCGTGCCGCAGGAGGTCGACGCGCTCTTCGACAACCTGCGCGAGCTCAAGTCCGAGGGCCTCACCGTCATCTTCATCTCCCACAAGCTGGGCGAAGTGCTCTCCGTCGCGGACGAGATCACGGTCATCCGGCGCGGGACGACGGTCGGCACGGCCGACCCGAGGAACACGAGCACCAAGCAGCTCGCCGAGCTCATGGTCGGCAGTGAGCTGCCGTCGCCGGAGACCGAGGAGTCGACGGTCACCGACACCCCGATGCTCCACCTGGGTGGCCTGCGCCTCACGCAGACCGACCTGGACGGCGTCGAGCGCGTCATCCTCGACGACGTCAGCTTCACCATCCACCGCGGCGAAGTCCTCGGCATCGCGGGCGTGGAGGGCAACGGCCAGTCCGAACTCGTCGAGGCCATCATGGGCATGCGGACCGCGGACCGCGGCACCGTCGCCCTGAACGGCACCGACGTCACCCGGACCCCCACCCGCAAGCGCCGCGAAGCCGGTGTCGGTTACATCCCCGAGGACCGGCACCGTCACGGGCTGCTCCTCGAAGCGCCGCTGTGGGAGAACCGGGTCCTCGGCCATGTCACCGAGCGCCCCAACTCCAAGGGCGGGCTGCTCGACCTCAGGGCCGCCCGCGCCGACACCGAGCGCATCGTGCGCGACTACGACGTCCGCACACCCGGCATCGAGGTCACCGCGGCCTCCCTGTCCGGTGGCAACCAGCAGAAGCTGATCGTCGGCCGCGAGATGAGCCACGCGCCCAAGCTGCTGATCGCCGCCCACCCCACCCGCGGTGTGGACGTCGGCGCGCAGGCCCAGATCTGGGACCAGATCCGCCGCGCCCGCCGCGAGGGCCTCGCCGTGCTGCTCATCTCGGCCGACCTGGACGAGCTGATCGGCCTGTCCGACACCCTGCGGGTGATGTACCGCGGCCGCCTGGTCGCCGACGCCGACCCCGCCACCATCACCCCGGAGGAGCTGGGCTCCGCCATGACAGGTGCGGCCTCCGGCCACCTCGAGCACACGGAAGACGCCGAAGGCGGGGACGCCCGATGAAGACACTGATATCCCGGGGCAAGTCCCGGATCGACAAGGAGCGGCTGATCCTCGCGGTCGCCGCCCCGCTCCTGGCGATCATCGCCGCACTCGTCGTCACCGCCGTGATCATCGCGGCGACCGGCAAGGACCCCTTCGCCGCGTTCAGCGACATGGTGACCTACGGCTCCGCGAGCGACAGCCAGGTCTACATCCTCAACAAGGCGACGACGTACTACCTCGCGGGTGTCGCGGTGGCCATCGGCTTCCGCATGAACCTGTTCAACATCGGTGTCGACGGCCAGTACCGGCTCGCCGCGTTCGTCGCGGCCGTGCTCGGCGGGGCGCTCACGCTGCCCGGCTGGCTCTCCATCCCGCTGATCCTGCTCGCCGCCATGGCGACCGGTGCCCTGTGGGCCGCCATCGCGGGCATCCTCAAGGTGACCCGCGGTGTCAGCGAGGTCATCTCGACGATCATGCTCAACTCGATCGCGACCGCGATCATCGCCTACCTCCTCCAGCCCGAGCAGCTCGGCCAGCTCGACGAGGCGGGCACCCTGGTCTCCACCAAGCCGCTGCCCGAGTCCTCGAACTTCTTCATGATCGACGCGGGACCGGCCGGCCAGGTCTGGGGCTTCATCGTGATCGCCGTGCTCGTCGGCATCGCGTACTGGTTCGTCCTCGGCCGCACCCGCTTCGGCTTCGACCTGCGCACGGTCGGTCAGTCCGAGTCGGCGGCCGCCGCGAGCGGCGTCAGCGTCAAGAAGATGGTCGCCACCAGCATGGTCATCTCGGGTGCCGTGGCCGGTCTGGTCGGCATGCCGACGCTGCTCAACGACAGCCACCAGTACGACAACAGCTTCCCGGTGGGCCTCGGCTTCACGGGCATCGCGATCGCGCTGCTCGGCCGCAACCACCCGGTCGGCATCGCGCTCGGCGCCCTGCTGTGGGGCTTCCTGGAGCGCACCACCAACCACCTGGAGTTCCAGGGCTACGACAAGGAGATCCTCGGCGTGATCCAGGGCGTCATCGTCCTGTGCGTCGTCATCGCCTACGAAGTCGTACGCCGCTACGGGCTCAAGCGCCAGCAGCAGCGGGTCGGCGCCGAGCTCGCCGCGCAGGCCGCCGCCGTCCGCACCGACAAGCAGGAGGTGGCCGGATGACCGCCACGACGACCGACACCCCGCCGCCGGCGGCCCCCGCGGTGAGCGGCGCCAAGAAGGCGCGCGGCCGGCTCTCCACGGGCCAGACCCTGATGATCGTCGTCGGTGCGCTGTTCCTGGTCTCCGCCGTCCGCGTCATCACGGGCGCCGACCAGCTCACCTCCGGCGGCCAGATCAGCGCCGCGCTCGGACTCGCCGTGCCCATCGGCCTCGCGGCCCTCGCGGGCCTGTGGTCGGAGCGGGCCGGCGTGGTCAACATCGGCCTCGAAGGCATGATGATCCTCGGCACGTTCGGCGCCGGCTGGCTCGGCTGGCAGACCAGCCCCTGGCTCGGCCTCGTCTGTGGCATCGGCTTCGGTGTGCTGGGCGGTCTGATCCACGCCGTCGCCACCATCACGTTCGGCGTCGACCACATCGTCTCCGGTGTCGCCGTCAACCTCCTCGCCCTGGGCGCCACCCAGTACCTCGCCAAACTGTTCTTCGCCGACGGCGATCCCGCGGCCAAGGGCGGCAACCCCAAGCAGTCGCCGCCCGCCGAGTCGCTCGGCGACGTCACGATCCCGGGCCTGTCCAGCGGACTGCACTCCATCGAGCAGCACCACTGGTTCCTGGTCTCCGACCTCGCCGGCATCCTCGGCGGCCTGGTCACCAACGTCTCCGTGATCACGATCCTCGCCGTGCTGCTCTTCGTGGGCAGCTGGTGGGTGCTGTGGCGCACCTCGTTCGGCCTGCGCCTGCGCTCCTGCGGTGAGAACCCGGTCGCGGCCGAGTCCCTCGGCGTCAACGTGTACGCGCACAAGTACGCGGCCGTCGCCATCTCCGGCGGACTCGCGGGTCTCGGCGGCGCGTTCCTCGCGCTGGTCACCTCGCACAGCTACCTGGAGGGCCAGACCGGCGGGCGCGGCTACATCGGCCTCGCCGCCATGATCTTCGGCAACTGGCGGCCGGGCGGACTCGCCATGGGCGCGGGCCTGTTCGGCTTCTCCGACGCGCTCCAGCTGCGCAACGGCGGCGAGACCGTCCACGCGCTGCTGCTCCTGCTGGTCGTGCTGCTGGCTCTGCTCGCGGGCTGGAAGGCGTACCGAAAGGCCATGATCCAGGCCACGATCAGCGCGGTGATTGCCGTAGTTGTCCTGGTCTGGTACCTCCTGACGGATGAGGTGCCCGGCGACTTCGTCGGCGCCACCCCGTATGTCGTCACCCTCCTGGTGCTCTCCCTGTCCGCGCAGCGGCTGCGGATGCCCAAGGCCGACGGCATGCGCTACCGGAAGGGTCAGGGCAAGTGACGGAAGCCGACTGGGAAGCACTCAGGGAGGCGGCCCGCGAGGCCATGTCCCGCGCGTACGTGCCGTACTCGGCCTTCCCGGTCGGCGCCGCGGCCCGCGTGGACGACGGCCGCACCGTGTCGGGCTGCAACGTCGAGAACGCGTCGTACGGGCTCGGCCTGTGCGCCGAGTGCGGGCTCGTCTCGCAGCTCCAGCTCACCGGCGGCGGCCGCCTGACGCACTTCACGTGCGTGGACGGCAAGGGCGAGATCCTGATGCCGTGCGGCCGCTGCCGCCAGCTCCTCTACGAGTTCGGGGGCACCGAGCTGCTCCTGGAGACGACGTCGGGGATCCGCCCGCTCGGCGAGATGCTCCCCGACGCGTTCGGACCCCAGCACCTCAACTGACCTACGGCCCCGCCCGGTTGGGCGGGGCCGCTTTCAACCGGTCGCTCTATGCGCGTAGAGTCGGCCTGCTGCCACCTGCGGAAGGACAACGCCATGGACGTCATCTCCGTCATCCGGACCAAGCGGGACCGGGGCGAACTCAGCGACGAGCAGATCGACTGGGTCATCGACGCGTACACGCGCGGCGTCGTCGCGGACGAGCAGATGTCGGCGCTCGCCATGGCGATCCTCCTCAACGGCATGAACCGTACGGAGATCGCCCGCTGGACCGCCGCGATGATCGCCTCCGGCGAGCGCATGGACTTCTCGTCCCTGTCCCGCCCGACCGCCGACAAGCACTCCACCGGCGGCGTCGGCGACAAGATCACACTGCCGCTCGCCCCGCTGGTCGCCGCGTGCGGCGCCGCCGTCCCGCAGCTCTCCGGCCGCGGCCTCGGCCACACCGGCGGCACCCTCGACAAGCTGGAGTCCATCCCCGGCTGGCGCGCCCTGCTCTCCAACGACGAGATGCTGAACGTCCTCGACACCGTCGGCTCCGTGATCTGCGCGGCCGGCGACGGGCTCGCCCCCGCGGACAAGAAGCTCTACGCGCTGCGCGACGTCACCGGCACCGTCGAGGCGATCCCGCTCATCGCCTCCTCGATCATGTCGAAGAAGATCGCCGAGGGCACGGGCTCGCTCGTCCTCGACGTCAAGGTCGGCACCGGCGCGTTCATGAAGACGATCGAGGATGCCCGCGAACTCGCTTCCACGATGGTCGAGTTGGGCACCGACAGCGGCGTGCGCACGGTCGCCCTGCTCACCGACATGTCGACGCCCCTCGGCCTCACCGCCGGCAACGCGCTCGAAGTCCGGGAGTCCGTAGAGGTACTGGCGGGCGGCGGCCCCTCCGACGTCGTCGAGCTCACCCTCGCCCTGGCCCGCGAGATGCTCGACGCGGCGGGCATCAAGGATGCCGACCCGGCGAAGGCCCTCGCCGACGGCTCCGCGATGGACGTCTGGCGCCGCATGATCGCCGCGCAGGGCGGCGACCCGGACGCCACGCTGCCCACCTCCCGCGAACAGCACGTCGTCACGGCGCCCGCCTCCGGCGTCCTGACCCGCCTCGACGCGTACGGCATCGGTGTCGCCGCCTGGCGCCTCGGCGCGGGCCGCGCCCGCAAGGAGGACCCGGTCCAGGCCGCCGCCGGCATCGAACTCCACGCCAAGCCGGGCGACCCCGTCACCGCGGGCCAGCCCCTCCTGACCCTGCACACGGACACCCCGGAGCGTTTCGAGTACGCCCTTGAGTCCGTCGAGGGTTCCTACGACATCTCGGCCCCGGGCACGGCATTCGAGCCCACGCCGGTCGTGCGGGAACGCATCGGCTGACCTGGGGTTTCCCCGTACGGGTGAACGGGATCGGCAGACCCCTGCCGGTCCCCTTCGGTCACCCCAGCAACGCCGCGACGACCACCAGCGCCGGGACCGACGCCAGCGTCGACAGCAGGATCGACTCCCTCGCCAGTTTCTCCGCGACGTTGTAGCGCGAGGCGTACGCGAAGAGGTTCTGCGCCGCCGGGAGCGCCGACGTCACCACCAAGTCCAGGAGTGACGCGCCCCGCAGGCCGAAGACGCCCGCCGCGAGCACCCACGCCACCGCGGGCTGGCCCACTGATTTCAGGGCCACCGACAGCAGCACCGGCACCCGGTCGGAACCTCGCCGGGCCGGCAGCGAGCTCCCGCACAGCGAGATCCCGTACGCGAGCAGCACCACCGGCACGGACATCTTGCCGATCAGATCGATGGGGTTGAAGACGGGACCCGGCACCGTCCACCCCGTCGCCGCCACGATCACGCCCGCGAGCGCGCCGACCGCGATCGGGTTGCGCAGCGGCGTGACGATCCGCTGCCACAGGGACCGCGTCTCCCCGGCCTCCGAGAGATCGAGGACCGTCATCGCTATCGGCGTCACCACGATCTGCTGGAAGAGCAGCACGGGCGCGACCAGCGAGGCGTCGCCGAGGACGTATACGGCGATGGGGATGCCGAGGTTGCCCGAATTGACGTAGCTGGAGCACAGGGCGCCGATCGTCGTCCGCCCCACGCCCCACCGGCGCGCGACGCCCACCGCGATGAACACCCCGGCGGCGGCCGCCGTGCTCAGCGCCGTCACCAGCAGCCGCGGCGACAGGATCACCGAGAGGTCGGCCTTCGCGAGCGTGGTGAACAGCAGCGCGGGCGTGGCGACATGGAAGGCGAGCTTGGTGAGGACCTCGCGGCCGTTGTCCCCGAGATAGCCGCGCCTGCCGATCAGGAAGCCGACGGCGATGACCACCGCGATGACGGCGAACCCGTTCAGCACCCCTGCCACGATGCCCCCTGCCGGCGTCGTGCGGACGGCTGAGCAGGTACGCGATCAAGGGGCATCCCCCTAGTGCCTGTCTGGGGTTGTGATCTGGGCTCGCGGGGCGTGGTACGCACGCTCGCCGCGTTGCCGGTATGCCCTAGTAGCTCCGCTACGAGGGCATACCGGCGCCTTGCGATCGCACGCACCACGCCCCGCTCCCTGATCCAGATCACAACCCCAGACAGGCACTAGCCTCGGAGGCCACCCGACACAGGGTCAACGTGATGCGCGCGACACCTGGGCGACGTGATGCGCGGCACTCGGCGCGCGGCCGGACCGCCGATGAGTTCCCGCCGCCGCGCCGGTCTCCCTAGCGTGGCAGCTTTCCGACCTCCCGACCTGGCTCCCGCCGGCCCCGTGCGCCGCGGCGACGTGCCGCACCTGTGCGACCAGGTGCGCACGGCGTGCGCCCGCGCCCCGGCACGCGACATCGTCTGCGACCTCGCGGCCGTCACCACGGCCGATCTCGCCACCGTGGACGCGCTCGCCCGGATGCAGCTCGCCGCCCGCAGAGCCGGGTCAGGACTGCGGCTGCGCGATCCGTCCCCGGCTCTGTGGGCCCTGCTTCAGCTGGTCGGCCTGCCCGGCCTAGGCGGTCTCGTCGTCGAGATGGAGGGGCATGCCGAACAGCGGGAAATAGCGCGCTGTGTCCAGGAAGCAGTGGAGTCCGGTGATCCGGCCCTCTGAGACCTCGAGGACCTGGACGGCCCACGGCGAGAACCCGCCCTTGTCCGGGTCGGGCTTGTAGTGGGCGAACGCGGGCGAGCCGTTGGCCTCGACGGGCACCAGCCGGCTGTCGGCACATGAGGCGCCGATCGTCGTCATGAAGCCCGTGATGTCCGGCGTGCCGCGCAGCCACAGGTCGAACGGCGGCATCGTCATGATGGCGTCCTCGGCGAGCAGCGCCGTGAGCGCCTTCATGTCGTATCCCTCGAACGCGGCGACATAGCGCTCGAGGAGCGCCTGGTGCTCCTCGTCCAGCTCGTCGTCCGCGCTCTTCTTCTCGGCCGGGACCTCGGCGAGCGTGGCGCGGGCCCGCTGGAGCGCGCTGTTCACCGACGCCACCGAGGTGTCGAGGAGCTCGGCGACCTCCTGCGCCTTCCAGGCCAGGACCTCGCGCAGGATGAGCACGGCCCGCTGCTTGGCCGGGAGCTGCTGGAGCGCCGCCACGAACGCGAGCCGCACCGACTCCCGCGCCACCGCGGCCTCCGCCGGGTCGTGCACGGCCGGCAGCACGCGCGCGTCCGGCATCGGCTCCAGCCACACATTGTCCGGCCGGGGTGTGAGAGCCGCCTGCGCGAGCGGCGCCGCCGCCGTCAGGTCCATCGGCCGGGCCCGTTTGTTGCCCGCGTTCAGCATGTCCAGGCAGACGTTCGTCGCGATGCGGTACAGCCAGGACCGCAGGCTGGAGCGGCCCTCGAACTTGTCGAAGCTGCGCCAGGCGCGGACCATCGTGTCCTGCACCGCGTCCTCGGCCTCGAAGGCCGAGCCCAGCATCCGGTAGCAGTACCCGGTCAGCTCGACCCGGTACTTCTCGAGACGGACGTCCAGCTCGGTGGTCGTCCCTGCGATGTCACTCATGTCCACACCCCGCCCTGCGGCTTCTGGCAAGTCCCGAAAGTCCATGCAAGTCCCAGCACTTCGGAAGCTACCGCAGCGCACTGACAACGGCCCCCGGACCGGCGAAATACGCCGGTCCGGGGGCCGTTCTCAGCATGATCGGAGCGGGGTCAGTGCGCCGCCACGAGCGTCTGCCGCTGCTGCACCCGCGCCGCGTGCGAGCCCCACAGGGTCACCGACACGACGCCGAGCACCGCCACCAGGCCGAGGGCCACGGTCCCGGCCCAGCCACCCGCGTGGAAGGCCACCGCGCCGAGCGTGCCGCCCACGCTGGAGCCGATGTAGTACACGGACTGGTACAGCGCGGACGCCTGCGCCCGCCCGTGCGTCGCCGTGTGGCTGACCGAGGACGAGGCCACCGCGTGCCCCGCGAAGAAACCGGCCGTGATCAGGACGAGGCCGAGCAGCACCATGACGATCGCGTCGCCGAGCGAGAGCAGCAGCCCGGACGCCGTCGTGCCCACCGCCAGGTACAGCGCCCCGCGCCGCCCGAGCCGCGCGACGAGCTTGCCGGCCGCGGCCGAGGAGACCGTACCCACCAGGTACACCAGGAAGATCGAGCCGATGATGCCCTGCGGGAGCGAGAACGGCGCGGCCGTGAGCCGGTAGCCGATCACCGTGTAGACGGCCCCGAAGACCGTCATGAACAGGGCGCCGATCACGTACAGACGGCACAGGAGCGGGTTCGCGAGGTGGCCCCGCACCGTGCGGGCCAGGACCCGCGGCCGCAGCGAGCCCGGGGTGAAGTGCCGGGGCTGCGGCAGCAGCAGCCGGAACGCGACCGCGCACGCCACGGCGATCACGCCGATCGTGGCGACCGCCGCGCGCCAGCCCCACTCCTGCGCGACCCACCCGGTGATGACCCGGCCGCTCATCCCGCCGATGGAGTTGCCCGCCACGAACAGGCCGATCGCGGCGACCAGCGCCTTGGGCCGCACCTCCTCCGCGAGATACGCCATCGCGGAGGCCGGCAGACCGGCGAGCGCGGCGCCCTGGAGGGCCCGCAGCGCGATCAGCGCGCCGAGCGAGGGAGCGAAGGGCACGAGCAGGCCGACCGCGACCGCCACCGACAGGGAAGCCGTCATCACGGTGCGCCGTCCGAACCGCTCCGACAGGGCGCTCAGCGGCAGTACACACAGGGCGAGCGCGCCCGTCGCGCCGGAGACCGTCCAGCTCGCTGCGCTCGCGCTGACGCCGAAGTCGGCGGAGACGAGGGGGAGCAGGGCCTGCGTGGAGTAGAGGAGGGCGAAGGTCGCGACCCCGGCCAGGAAGAGGGCGAAGCTCATCCGGCGGTAACCGGGTCCGCCCGGGTTCAGACGGGTGTCGGGGGCTTCGGGGGACGACGGCTTACGGGCGGCGACCGCGTGGGTGGCGGCCGCCCCGCTACTGGCAGGAGGCATATCTCGAAGGTAGGCCTCCGTGTTTCATGCGTCCAATGCATGAAAACGCCATAATCAATCCCATGGCGCATAAGCAGAGTTCAGAGACTCGTCTGTCACCGTCCAGTGACACGGAAGACATCGTGACGACGCTCGCGCCCCGCCTGTCGTACTTCGCCGCGGTCGCCCGCACCGAGCACGTCACGCGGGCCGCGCACGAGCTGGAGATCCCCCAGTCGACGCTGTCGCGCGCCCTGGTCCGCCTCGAACAGGACCTCGGCGTGGAGCTGTTCGCGCGCCACGGCCGCACCGTCTCGCTCACCCCGGCGGGCCGTACGTTCCTCACGTCCGTCGACAGGGCGCTCGCCGAGGTCGGCCGCGCCGCCGAGTCCGTACGGGCCGACGCCGATCCCGCGTCGGGCAAGGTCGCCTTCGGCTTCCTGCACACCATGGGCTCCGAGACCGTCCCCGGCCTGATCCGCGCCTTCCGCGCCGACCACCCCCGTATCCGCTTCAGTCTCGTCCAGAACTACGGCGAGGCGATGCTGGAGCGCCTGCGCGCCGGCGAGCTCGACCTCTGCCTCACCTCGCCCGTCCCCGACGAGCCCGGCCTCGTCGCGCGCCGCCTCGACGAGCAGCGCCTGCGCCTGGTCGTCCCCGACGACCACCGCCTCGCGGGCCGCAAGCGCGTCCGCCTCGCGGAGGCGGCCGACGAGCCGTTCGTGACCCTCGAACCCGGCTACGGGCTGCGGCGCATCGCCGACGGCCTGTGCGCGGAGGCGGGGTTCAGGCCGCGGGTCGCCTTCGAGGGGGAGGAGACGGAGACCCTGCGCGGCCTGGTCGCGGCGGGCCTCGGTGTGGCGCTCCTGCCGCCACCCGCCGTACCGCGCCCGGGAGTTGTGGAGCTGACCGTGACCGGGCAGCGGGCGGTGCGCGAGATCGGCGTGGCCTGGCTCGACGGCCATCCGGACACCCCGCCCGTCGCGGCGTTCAAGAAGTTCCTGCTCTCCCGGCGCGGCAAGCTGCTCTCCGAGTGGACGCGCGCGCAGGAGTAGTCACCGCGCGAGCGACCTGCCGAAGCCCGAGGCCAGCGGCATCCGCAGCCCCAGCGGCGGCGGCGCGGCCAGCGCGTCCTGCAGCGGCCGCGAGAACGCCCGGCCGAAGAGCGAGCCGAGCACGAAGTCGCGGGCCAGGGCGTGGACTTCGGTGCGGTGCTGGTGGAGCGCGTGGCCGTCGGAGTGCACCTCGAAGCGGCAGATGTCGCGGTTGGACTTCTTCGCGCGGGCGGCCAGGCGGAACGACAGCTCGGGATCCGTGCGCTCGTCGTTCGTGCCGTGCACGATCAGAACGCGGCGGCCCGCGAGCTGCTTCACCGGTTCGGGGGGCGCGGCGACGTCCTCCTCGGGCAGCCAAGGGGCAAGCGCGAGCACCGAGTTGACGGCGCTGTGCCCGCCGGCGTGCAGCGCCGCGCGGGCCCCCATGTCGACCCCGACGAGGCAGACGGGGATGTCGCCGTAGCGCCGTACGGCTTCGTCCGCGGCCCAGTCGGCGTCGCGTGCGAGCTGTGCCTGAGCGCCGTTCCAGCCGCGGCCGCGGTAGTGCACGACATGCGCCGCAAGGCCGTCCCGCCGTCCCTCGCGCACGAGGGCGCGCCCCAGGGTCCGTACGGCCGCCGAGGCCAGCGGTGACGGCCTGCGCGCGGAGGTCTCCTCACCTGCGGGAAGCAGTAGAACCACACCGCTCACCGTCGCGGGAACGGGCCCCATCGCCTTCCCGAGCCGGGCCTCACGGACCGTCGTCGCTTGCTGTCCCATGACAGAACAGTGTCAGAAGGCCCGGTGTACGCCACCCGTCCGCAGGGTCACCGTTACGTATCGACAGGCGGACGTCACCGAGTATCTACGCGCGTAGGCGTTAGAGTGCGGAAATGACGAGCCAGACCAGCGGAAACTCGCAGATTCCGACCCCCGAGCAGATCGTTCGCGCCCCCAAGGTGCTGCTGCACGACCACCTCGACGGCGGCCTTCGCCCCGGCACCATCGTCGAACTCGCCCTGGAACAGGGCTACGAGAACCTCCCGGAGACCGATCCCGACAAGCTCGGCATCTGGTTCCGTGAGGCCGCCGACTCCGGCTCCCTCGAGCGCTACCTGGAGACCTTCGCCCACACCTGCGCCGTCATGCAGACCCGCGAGGCGCTGTTCCGGGTCGCCGCCGAGTGCGCCGAGGACCTCGCCGAGGACGGCGTCGTCTACGCCGAGATCCGCTACGCCCCCGAGCAGCACCTCGAACAGGGCCTCACCCTCGAAGAGGTCGTCGAGGCGGTCAACGAAGGCTTCCGGGAAGGCGAGCGCCGCGCCAGGGCCAACGGCCACCGCATCCGCGTGGGCGCCCTGCTCACCGCCATGCGGCACGCGGCCCGAGCCCTGGAGATCGCCGAACTCGCGAACGGCTACCGCGACACGGGCGTCGTCGGCTTCGACATCGCGGGCGCGGAGGCCGGTTTCCCTCCCACCCGCCACCTCGACGCCTTCGAGTACCTCAAGCGCGAGAACAACCACTTCACGATCCACGCGGGTGAGGCCTTCGGCCTGCCCTCCATCTGGCAGGCCCTCCAGTGGTGCGGCGCCGACCGCCTCGGCCACGGCGTGCGGATCATCGACGACATCAAGGTCGAGGACGACGGCACGGTCAAGCTCGGCCGCCTCGCCTCCTATGTACGCGACAAGCGCATCCCCCTGGAGATGTGCCCCAGCTCCAACCTCCAGACGGGCGCCGCCGACTCCTACGAGGCCCACCCCATCGGCCTGCTCCGCAAGCTGCACTTCCGCACCACGGTGAACACCGACAACCGCCTCATGTCCGGCACCAGCATGAGCCGCGAATTCGAGCACCTGGTCGACGCATTCGGCTACACGCTCGACGACATGCAGTGGTTCACTGTCAATGCGATGAAATCAGCATTCATTCCTTTCGATGAACGACTGGCCATGATCAATGACGTCATCAAGCCCGGATATGCCGAGTTGAAATCCGAATGGCTGTTCCGTCAGACCGCCTCGACCAGGGGCTCTGTCGCGCAGTAGCGCCTCTTTGTGCGAATCCGAAGCGGCCGGGAGCACGAACTCCCGGCCGCTTCTCCGTGTATTTCGCTGGTTGCGACGCGCCCTGACACATGTTTACGGTCGTGAACCGCTCAAGCCCCCGTTCACGAGGACTCATTTCACAATGAAGCAGTCTGCTGTCAAGACCCTCGGTGTCGCCGCCCTCGGTGCCGCCTTCGCCGCCGCGGGCGCCGGTGCCGCGTCCGCCGCCCCCGCCCTCCCGGACGCGGGCTCCGCCCTGGACACCGTGACCAGCACACTCCCCGCCGAGCAGGTCGCGCAGGTACTGCCCGCCGGCGGCACCGAGTCCCTCACCGCCGGCAAGAACGCCGTCGCCGGTGGCCTGAACGCCGCCGCGCCCGCCGTCCAGAAGGCCCTCCCCACCAACGGCAGCGACCCGGTCTCCGGTCTCCTCGGCGGCCTGCCCGTCAACTCGCTGCCCGCCGGCGGCGCCCTGCCCGTCGGCTGACCCACCCGGCACGGCACAGACACGGACACTCAGGAGGGGCGCACCCGCTCGCGCGGGTGCGCCCCTCCTGTCGTACGTCAGCCTGCCTTGTCGTACATCAGCCTGCGGGCCCCGTCGTCACCACGCCTGGCGGACCTTGCCCTCGCTCGGCAGCAGGATCCACAGCGCGATGTACAGCAGGAACTGGGGACCGGGAAGCAGACACGAGAGCACGAAGATCACGCGCATCGTGGTCGCGGAGGTGCCGAAGCGCCTTGCCAGCGCTGCGCACACTCCGCCGATCATCCGTCCGTTCGTGGGGCGGGCAAGGGCGGTCATGGTGGGCTCCTTCGCGAACCGTAGCGGTGAGGCGTCCCCTTGGCCGGGACGGCCGGGACGTCTCCGATGGCTTCAAAGCTACGGTGACGAACCGGGCGAAGCGTCAGCTCACGGGGCGATGCCGACCCTGGAAATCGTCGGGGTCCGCCCCTGAGTGGGCTCCTCCCGGGGGAGGGCGGGGACCTCGGTCCTGCGGCGGAGCCTGACCCTGAGAGTCGGCACCACGGCCGCGTGCGCGAGGGCCACTCCCAGCGTGTTCAGGAACAGCGAGTCGATGTCCACGACCTGCCCCGGCACCCCGGTCTGCAGCAGCTCGATGCCGAGCGAGAGCAGCGCTCCGGCGGCGACCGTACGCACCAGCGAACCCAGCGGCGAGACGACGAGCCGCCCTCCGGCAATCGGCAGCAGCACCCCCAGAGGCGCGAGCAGCACCAGCTCCTTGCCGATGCGCCGCACCGCCTCCGCCGGACCGAGCGCGAGATCCGCCCTGATCCCGGCGAACGGATGCAGGTTCGCGGCGCTGACCCATGGCACGTCCAGTGGTCGCAGCGTGATCCAGCAGACGAGAAGCAGGTGCGCGGCAAGGAGGACTACCCCTGCCGTACGGAAGCGGATGGCGGCCTTGGGGCCGCCCGGGCGATGGCGCTGCACGCCCCCCTAGACGCGGACGGCGGGACGATCGGTTCCGCGTCGCCGGCGTCCGCCCGCGACAACCGCGCCCGCCCCCGTCAGCCGACCGTCTCGGCGGGCGCCGGTACGAGCCCCGGCCGCGTCCGCATCTCCGGGGAGCAGTCGTACGCGCGCAGAGCGTCGTCACCCGGCCCGCCGAGCACGACCTTGTCGTCCTTTGCCGCGGCTCCGCCGTTCGCATACGTACACACGATCTGGGCCAGCGCGTACGGCGAGAGGTCGTCCGGCGGGATGCTCAGCCGCAGCGCGTTGTCCGGGTCACCCTTGCCCGGCCCCGAGACGGTCATCCCGGGCCTGACGTCCGTCGTGTACCCCGCCTGCCGCTCGACGCCGCCCGGAGACTGCTCCAGCTCGTCGAGCAGCGCCTGCGCGAGCCGCACCCGGTCCGAGGCGCCCTGCCCCTTCGGCAGGGTCACCGTCCGGTCGACGCTCACCAGCTGCGACGTACAGACCAGATACACCTGCACGGCGAACTCGCCGCCCGTGCGCGACTCCAGATCCGGGCCCGACAGCGTGCACGGCACCCGCGACGGCGCGGCCCCGAAGTCCGTCGGCACCTCCGTCGGCCTGATCCCGCACCCGGCGAGCAGCGCGGCGAGCACCGCCGCGCCCAGCACCGCGTAACGCCGTCTCGTCCTGCGTGCGGTCATCGCGCGCCGCCCTCCTCACCGGAACCGCCACCGTCGGCGCCCTCGTCATCGGGCGGCAGCGTCAGCGGCGATGCGTCGAGCGGCAGCCGGAACGTGAACACGGCGCCGCCCTCGGGGGAGTTGGCGGCCGTGATCTCGCCGCCGTGGATGTGCGCGTTCTCCAGGGCGATCGAGAGCCCGAGCCCGCTGCCCTCCGAACGCGGCCGCGACGCGCTCGCCTTGTAGAACCGGTCGAAGACGTGCGGGAGCACGTCCTGCGGGATACCGGGCCCGTGGTCACGGACCTCGATCACCAGCTCCGAGTCCGCAAGCCGCACGGACACCCGCACCGGCGAGCCGCCGTGCTTGAGCGCGTTCCCGATCAGGTTCGCCATGATGACGTCGAGGCGGCGCGGGTCGATGCGGGCCATGATGCCGCGCTCCGCGTCCAGGTCCACCGCGTCGAGCCAGGCGCGGGCGTCGATGCAGGCCGTGATCTGGTCGGCGATGTCGACCTGGTCGAGGACGAGCCGGGCGGTGCCTGCGTCGAAGCGGGTGACCTCCATGAGGTTCTCCACCAGGTCGTTCAGCCGGCGCGTCTCGCTCACCACGAGGCGTACGGCGGGCTCGATCATCGGGTCGACCGAACCGGTCTCCGCGTCGAGCTCCTCCTCGAGTACCTCCGTCACGGCGGTGATCGCCGTCAGTGGCGTACGCAGCTCGTGCGACATGTCGGCGACGAAGCGCCGCGACGCCTCCTCGCGCGCACTCATGTCGGCGACCTTCTTCTCCAGATTCTCCGCGGTCCTGTTGAACGTCCTGGAAAGATCGGCCAGTTCATCCGTACCGGACACCCGCAGACGCGTGTCCAGCTTTCCTTCGCCGAGCCGCCGCGCCGCCCTCCCGAGCCGGTGCACCGGCTTGAGCACCGTCGTCGCCGCGGCCTGCGCGAGCAGCGCCGAACCGATCAGCGCGAGCGCCGTCGCGATCCCGAGAGACCAGGCAAGGGAGTTGAGATCCTTCGCCTCCGGCTCCAGGGACTTGAGCATGTAGCCCGTCGGCCCCCCGTCGATCACCCGCGCCCCACCGACCAGATACGGCGTGTCATTGCTGACGATCCGCTGCCAGTACAGGTGGTACGGGTGCTTGTTGCCGTCCGTGAGGGGCTGCTCCCTGTTCACCGCGTCCCGCAGCGAACGCGGTACCTCGGCCAGCGTGATCGCGTCCAGATCGGAGTTCCCGGCGATCCGCCGGCCGTCCTTGTCGTCGCTGATCAGCAGCACACTGAAGTGCTGGCTGCTGCTCGCCATCAGGTTCGCCGCATGCTGCAACTCGCCCTGCGTCGGCTGCTCGGGCAGCGCCGCGGCCCGATTCTGCATCTCCTGCTGGAAGTCGCTGAGCGCCGCGTCCTGAGCCCGGGTCAGCACCGCCTCGCGGTTGAGCCAGTACGCGATCCCGGACGCCGACACCGCCGCGGTCAGCGCCACCAGGGCGAAGACGACGACGAGCCGCAGCCGCAGGCTCGTGAAGCGCAGGCCGGCGAGTATCGCCTTCTTCGCCGCGGCCCACCCCCGCAGCCGGTCGTGCGCATCACTCACTGAGGCGTGTCCAGCCGGTAGCCGACCCCGCGCACCGTACGGATCAGCGTCGGCGACGACGGCACGTCCTCGACCTTCGCGCGCAGCCGCTGCACACACGCGTCGACGAGCCGCGAGTCACCGAGGTAGTCGTGCTCCCACACCAGACGCAGCAACTGCTGCCGCGACAGCGCCTGTCCCGGCCTGCGGCTCAGCTCGAGGAGCAACCGCAGCTCCGTGGGCGTCAGTTGGAGATCCTCGCCGTTCTTCGTGACCGTCATCGCGGCCCGGTCGATGACGAGACTGCCGAACGACGCGGCGTCGTTGGCCTCCCGCTCGCCCCGCCGGAGCACCGCCCGGATCCGGGCGTCGAGCACCCGCCCCTGCACCGGTTTCACGACATAGTCGTCGGCGCCGGACTCCAGCCCGACCACCACGTCGATGTCGTCACTGCGCGCCGTGAGCAGGATGATCGGCAGCTGGTCCGTGCGCCGGATGCGCCGGCACACCTCGAACCCGTCGATGCCGGGCAGCATCACATCCAGCACGATCAGGTCCGGCCGCTGCTCGCGCAACAGCTTCAGACCGTCCTCGCCGGTGGCAGCGGTGGCAACCCGATGACCCTGGCGCGTAAGGGACAGCTCCAGGGCCGTTCGGATGGCGTCGTCGTCCTCGATCAGCAACAGGGAAGGCACAGACGTCATTCTGTCCCATGGCACGGCTCAAGTTCGACCGTTGGAGCGCTCCCAAGCTCGTAATGAGGGGGCATCGGGTCCCATCCACACACGACGCGCACACGCCCGGGCCCTGTGACAGGTCTGTGACAGTCGACGGACACCGTCATGAAGTGGCCCGGGCAAGCTTTTGGACATCGCAAGGACGCAAGTCCTTACGAGCCACGGGAAACCGAGACTCCACGACGGGGGGCGCGAGATGAACACGCTGCACAGCACCACCACTGGCGCAGTTGTCACACGTCTTCATGACGCTCTCGTGCGGAGTCCCGGTTCCGGGAAGCACGAGCTGTCCGGTGCCGTGAGCGGGCGGGGGTGCGCTCGCGGCACCGGGCGTCAGCACACCACGTACATGACGGTGGTTGACGCGAACCAGGCGGTATCCGACGGGGGAGCCGCGTACGGGGAGGAATCGGGGGAGCGGAAGAAGTCCCTGTCGGAGGCTGAGTTCACTGCCTACGTCCAGGAGCGCCGCGCCTCCCTGTACGCAACCGCCTACCACCTGACCGGTGACCGGTTCGAGGCCGAGGACCTGCTCCAGAGCGCCCTCTTCTCGACGTACCGCGCCTGGGACAGGATCAGCGACAAGGCGGCGGTCGGGGGCTACCTCCGCCGCACCATGACCAATCTGCACATCAGCGCGTGGCGCCGCCGCAAGCTGAACGAGTACCCGACCGAGGAACTGCCGGAGACGGCGGGCGACACGGACGCGATGCGCGGCACGGAGCTGCGCGCGGTTCTCTGGCAGGCCCTGGCCCGCCTCCCCGAACTGCAGCGCACGATGCTCGTCCTGCGCTACTACGAGGGTCGTACGGACCCCGAGATCGCGGACATCCTCGACATCAGTGTCGGCACGGTGAAGTCGAGCATCTGGCGCTCCCTGCGCCGGCTGCGCGAGGACGAGGTCCTCAGCTTCGGCCGTGACCTGGAGGAGTCCTTCGGCGAGCTGGTGGCCTGAAGGCTGGGGGCGGGCCGTCGCTCCGGGGGGACGCGACGGTTGCACGGGGGAGCGGTACCGGGGGGATCACGGGGGATCTTCACGGGGAACGAAGCGGGACCGGAGGGCCGGGGGGTCTCTCCGGTCCCGCTTTCATGTGTACGGGGTGTGCGGGGCGCTCAGGCCTGGGCGCGGGCCTTCACGCACCGGCCCGCGGCGGCCGCGGCCAGGCGGCCGAGGGCTTCTTCCTTGCCGCACGCGTGCGCGCCGAGCGCCGTCTGGCGGGCCACGATGCCGCGCTCCGCGCGCATCAGGCGCCAGCCGCGGCGCAGCAGGAACGGCACGGACTTGCGGCCCTCCCTGAGGTCCCGCAGCAGCCGGCGGCGGAACGTCGTGGACGGGCGGCCGCGCAGGCACAGCGCGTCGGCCAGCAGCCCGAGGTCCCGGCAGCGCTCCACGATGTCCGCGGCGAAAACGCCCTCCGCGATGAACAGGGGCGTGCGCTCGATGTCGAGCGTCTCCTCGCCCACGCGCGCGCTGGTCGCGATGTCGTAGACGGGAACGCGGGTGCGGCCCGTGCGGCACAGCTCCGCGATCGCGGCGACGGCCGTCTCCGTGTCCCAGGAGCGGGGCGAGTCCCAGTCGATGTCCGAGCTGCCCGGCACCTGCGGCAGCGTCGGGTCGTCGGCCTCCTTGTAGAAGTCGTCCAGGCACAGCACGGGAAGCCCGGAGCGGGACGCGAACGACGACTTGCCGGAGCCGGAAGGACCTGCCAGCAGGACGACCCGGGTCGGTATCGGGGGATGAGAACTCACGAGACACCAGTGTGCTGCATCCTCCTCCCCCGGTGGACCCCGCGGGTCGGCCTTTGTGGCACGGCCACGCCTCAACTACTCTGCGTACGCTCACGATTACTCGATCTGCGGCGGCGCGCCAACCGGCCGCCGGCTACCGGAAACGGGCGGCACTTCATGGCACGACACACAGCGAAGAAGTCCTCGGGGGCCCAGCGTGCGCTGCTGCGCGCGGGGCTCACCCTCACCGCCGCGGGGGCGGCGCTCGGCGGGGGTGCGGTGAGCGCCGGTGCGGCGGAGCCCGCCGCCACGCCTCTCGCCTCGCCGGTCGGCGACCTCGACGCCGCGGCGGCCGGGGGAGCGGTGACGGGGGCGCTCGAGTCCGCTTCGGCCGGGGGTCTCGCCCCGGTCAAGCATCTGAGGCTCAACCCGCTCTCCGGCACCGGGGTCGATCCGCTCGACAACGCGATCGGTACGCAGGTCGCCGACTTCAAGCCCGTGACCACGGCCGTCGCGACCGGCCCCCTGGCCAGGGGCGGCGCCCCCGCCGACCTCCCACTGGTGGGACCGGCCGCCTCTCTGCTGCCCGGCTAGGACGCGTTCGTCCGCAGGGGGCCTCGCGGATCAGCCAGGCCGCGGCGCACGTGACCGCGCACAGGGCGGCCGTGCCCAGGGCCACACCGTGCAAGCCGCCGGTCACTGCCGTGCGGACGGCGTCCTGTGTGGAGGTCGGGAGGTCCCGCAGGAGGGCGGGGGCGACGGGGCCGCCGGTGCGGTGCGCTCCGTCGGAACCGAGGCGGTCGGTGAGTTCGGCGGACATGCGGCTCGCGTGGACGGAGCCGAGCACCGCGACGCCCAGTGAGCCGCCGACCGTGCGCAGCAGGGTCGTGGTGCCGCTGGCGGCGCCCATGTCGCGGGGCTCGGCACGCTGTTCATCGTGATCAGCATCGACGGCTGCATCAGGCAGCCGAGGCCGAGGACGAACGTCACGCCCGAGGCCAGGCCGGCCGACGTGCCGACGCCGAGCGTCAACAGGGCCAGGGCGCCCTCCGTGGCGAGCGCGCCTCCGGTGATCGGATACGCGCGGTAGCGGCCCCCGTTGCCGACCTGCCGCCCGATCGCCGGCTGCGCCCCGCAGATGAACTACCTGATGGGTACGGGCCGTTACCCGAACTATCAGCGTTACGGGCTCGGCGCCGCCCACAAGGACGACCCCACCTGGGAGTTCGCCCTCGGCCTCGACTCCATCCTCGAAGGGATCGCTGCGCGGCTCGGGGTCTGATCCGTGTGCGGATCCGTGCGCGGTGGGGCGGTGGGGCATGACGAAGCCCCGCCCCTCCTGGACGGAGGAGGGCCGGGGCTTCGGGTTCGGGTTGGTCTTTGGCTCGGGCCTAGTACGAAGAGCCCGACGCGCCGAGCGAACCCGTCGGGTGCCACACCGTCTTCGTTTCCAGGAACGACGTGAGCCTGTCCGTGCCCGGGTCCGTCGTCCAGTCCGTGTCCACAGCCTGGGGACGGCGCACGCGCTTCAGGTTGTCCGCCGCCGCGATCTCCAGGTCACGGGCCAGGTCGGCGTCCGCGCCCGTCAGGTCGATCGCGTTCACGTCCTGGTGCGCGGCCAGCGACGGAGCGATCTCCGACGTCCTGCCGGACAGCACGTTCACCACACCGCCCGGCACGTCGGACGTGGCGAGCACCTCGCCGAGCGACAGCGCCGGCAGCGGGGACGTCTCGCTCGCGATCACCACGGCCGTGTTGCCCGTCGCGATCACCGGGGCGATCACCGAGACCAGGCCCAGGAACGACGACTTCTGCGGGGCCAGCACGGCCACCACTCCGGTCGGCTCGGGCGTGGACAGGTTGAAGAACGGGCCCGCGACCGGGTTCGCCCCGCCCACGACCTGGCCGATCTTGTCCGTCCAGCCCGCGTACCAGACCCACCTGTCGACCGCCGCGTCCACGACCGCCGACGCCTTCGACCTCGAAAGGCCCTCGGCGTCCGCCACCTCCTGCACGAACTGGTCGCGGCGGCCCTCCAGCATCTCCGCCACGCGGTAGAGCACCTGCCCGCGGTTGTATGCCGTCGCGCCCGCCCAGCCGCCGAACGCCTTGCGCGCCGCCACTACCGCGTCACGCGCGTCCTTGCGGGACGACAGCGGGGCGTTGGCCAGCCACTTGCCCTTCGAGTCCGACACCTCGTACACCCGGCCGCTCTCGGAACGCGGGAACTTCCCGCCCACGTACAGCTTGTAGGTCTTCAGGACTGTGAGTCGCTCAACAGTGCTCATTTATCGCGTGCCCTCCGGGCTCGACGGGGCGAGGTATGCCTCCAGGCCGTGGCGGCCGCCCTCGCGGCCGTGCCCCGACTCCTTGTAGCCGCCGAACGGCGAGGTCGGGTCGAACTTGTTGAACGTGTTGGCCCAGATGACGCCCGCCCGGAGCTTGTTCGCGACCGAGAGGATGCGCGAGCCCTTCTCCGTCCAGATGCCGGCCGAGAGCCCGTACTGCGTGTTGTTCGCCTTCGCCACCGCCTCCTCCGGAGTGCGGAACGTGAGGACGGACAGCACCGGGCCGAAGATTTCGTCCCGCGCGATCGTGTGCGCCTGCGTGACGTTCGTGAACAGCGTGGGCGCGAACCAGTAGCCGCTGTCCGGGAGTTCGCACGGCGCCGACCAGCGCTCGGCGCCCTCGGCCTCGCCCGTCTGTGCCAGCGCCTTGATCCTTGCGAGCTGCTCCGCGGAGTTGATCGCGCCGATGTCGGTGTTCTTGTCCAGGGGGTCACCCAGGCGGAGGGTGGTGAGGCGGCGCTTCAGCGCGTCCAGTACCTCGTCCGCCACCGACTCCTGGACCAGGAGGCGCGAGCCCGCGCAGCACACCTGGCCCTGGTTGAAGAAGATGCCCGTGACGATGCCCTCGACCGCCTGGTCGATGGGTGCGTCGTCGAAGACGATGTTCGCGCCCTTGCCGCCCAGTTCGAGCGTGACCTTCTTGTCCGTGCCGGCCACCTGGCGGGCGATCGCCTTGCCGACTGCCGTCGAGCCGGTGAAGGCGACCTTGTTCACGTCGGGGTGCGCCGTGAGGGCCGCGCCCGCGTCTCCGTAGCCCGGGAGGATGTTCACCACGCCCTTGGGCAGGCCCGCCTGGCGGCAGATGTCCGCGAAGAACAGGGCGGACAGGGGGGTCGTCTCGGCCGGCTTCAGGACGACCGTGTTGCCCGTCGCCAGCGCCGGGGCGATCTTCCACGCCAGCATCAGCAGCGGGAAGTTCCACGGGATGACCTGGCCCGCGACGCCCAGCGGCGCCGGGTTCGGGCCGAAGCCCGCGTGGCCGAGCTTGTCCGCCCAGCCCGCGTAGTAGAAGAAGTGCGCCGCCACCAGGGGGAGGTCCGCGTCGCGCGTCTCCTTGATCGGCTTGCCGTTGTCCAGCGTCTCCAGGACCGCGAGCTCGCGGCTGCGCTCCTGGATGATCCGCGCGATCCGGAACAGGTACTTCGCGCGCTCCGCGCCCGGCAGCGCCGACCACTTCTCGAACGCCTTGCGGGCGGCCTTCACCGCGCGGTCCACGTCCGCCTCGCCCGCCTGGGCGATCTCGGAGAGGACCTCCTCCGTCGACGGGCTCACCGTCTTGAAGACCTTGCCGTCGGCCGCCTCGGCGAACTCGCCGTCGATGAACAGGCCGTAGCTGGGGGCGATGTCGACGACGGAGCGGGACTCCGGTGCGGGTGCGTACTCGAACGTCATGGGTCAGTCCACCGTCACGTAGTCGGGGCCGGAGTAGCGGCCGGTGCTCAGCTTCTGGCGCTGCATCAACAGGTCGTTGAGCAGGCTCGAAGCGCCGAAGCGGAACCAGTGGTTGTCCAGCCAGTCACTGCCGGCGGTCTCGTTGACCAGCACGAGGAACTTGAGCGCGTCCTTGGTCGTCCGGATGCCTCCGGCGGGCTTCACGCCTACCTGTACGCCCGTCTGCTCGCGGAAGTCACGTACCGCCTCCAGCATGAGCAGGGTGTTGGCCGGGGTGGCGTTCACCCCGACCTTGCCGGTCGACGTCTTGATGAAGTCCGCCCCGGCCATCATGCCCAGCCAGCTCGCTCGCCGGATGTTGTCGTACGTCGACAGCTCGCCCGTCTCGAAGATGACCTTCAGGCGCGCGGCGCCCGAGGCCTCCTTCACGGCGACGATCTCCTCGTACACCTTCAGGTAGTGGCCCGCGAGGAACGCTCCGCGGTCGATGACCATGTCGATCTCGTCCGCGCCGGCGGCGACCGCCTCGCGGACGTCCCCGAGCTTCACCTCCAGAGCGGCGCGGCCCGCCGGGAACGCGGTGGCCACGGAGGCGACCTTCACGTCACTCCCGGCCACGGCCTCCTTGGCGGTCGCCACCATGTCCGGATAGACGCAGACGGCGGCTGTGCGGGGAGTCGTACGGTCGGTGGGGTCCGGGTGCACGGCCTTCGCGCCGAGCGCGCGGACCTTGCCGGCTGTGTCGGCGCCTTCGAGGGTCGTCAGGTCGATCATCGAGATCGCCAGGTCGATGGCGTACGCCTTGGCCGTGGTCTTGATCGACCGCGTGCCTAGGGACGCGGCACGAGCCTCCAGGCCGACCGTGTCGACCCCGGGCAGCCCGTGAAGGAAGCGACGCAGCGAACGGTCCGAAGCGACCGCGTCGGCGAATGCGGGTGCGGGTGCAGTGGGCATGGTCACGAGGGGAGCATATCTACGCGCGTAGCTGCTGTACAGGGGGAGGGGTGAGTGGTGGGTCTCGCTGCTTCTTCGGGTGCCGGGCGGTGGGGGCGTTGTGTTGTCGGGTGCGGGCTGCTGCGTTTCGGGTGCCGGCTCGGTGGGGGTTGCTCGGCTTCGTTGTCGGGTGCGGGCTCGGTGCGGGCTGCTTCGTTGTCGGGTGCGGGCTCGGTGTGGGATCGACAGGTGCGTTTTCGGGTGCGGGGCCGCGGGGGCATGTACGTGCTCGCTGTTCTATGGGTGCACGTCAGCCAGCTAATTGCCTGTGCGTGGTGCTGGTGGCTGCGCGCGCACATGCCCCCACGTCCCCTCCCGTTTCGTACGCGGCTGACCGCCGGTGGGACTTCGCTGTCTCCGGTCTGTCTCGTACGCGACTGCCCGCCCGGTGGGGCTTCGCTGTCTCGTACGCGGCTGGTCGCCGGTGGGGCTCATGGGTATGCAGGGGCTGCTGTGGTTGTTCTCAGGCTGTGATGAACGTCCTTGTCGGCTTCAGGCATCATCGGAGTATGAAGACCCCGGAATCCCAGCCCTCCGTCACGCAACCTGTGGCCGCGGAGCGGGCCTACCGTTCTCCCGCCGGTATCGCAGGTGGCGTCCTGCTGCTCGTGATGGGGGCCTGGCTCGGTTTCGACGCCGTGGTCAATGGCGACGCACGCACCGCCTGGCTGGCCGTCGCGGGGCTGCTTTTCGTCGCGCCGCTCGTCGTCGCGTTCACGGTCCGGCCCGCGGTGTACGCGAATGAGGACCGGCTGCGCGTTCGTAATCCGTTCCGTGTGATCACCCTGCCCTGGGCGTCCGTCGCCGATGTGCGGGCCAGCTACTCCAGCGAGGTCTTCACCGAGGGCGGGGACAAGTACCAGCTCTGGGCCATCCCGGTCTCCATGCGCGCCCGTAAGAAGGCCAACCGGGCCGCGGGTGGGCGTAAGGGCGGCGGCCTGAAGGGGGACGCCGATTCCGTGCCTCGTAGGGCCGCCGGTGATCAGTCCTTGGACGAGATTCGCGAGCTGGCCCGTGACCACGCCGACAAGCCGTCCGCCCAGGGTGAGCCCTCGATCCGCTGGGCCTACGAGATTGTCGCGCCTGTGGTTGTGGGTGCGGTTCTGATGGCCGTGCTGATCGTTATCGGTTGAGCTTTGGGCGTAGGCAGCCCAGGTACGGGAAAGGCCGGGGTCGGTTTTCGACCCCGGCCTTTCGCTTGCCCTTTTCAGATTCCTGCCGCCGCTGACAGGTCTTGCTTGATTGCGTTCAGTACCCGCGTGCCCTCTGCTCGGGCGGAGGGGAGATCTGAGCGGTTCGCTACGGGGATCACTGCTTCCAAGTAGCACTTCAGCTTGGGCTCTGTGCCGCTCGGGCGGACGATCACCCGGGCTCGGTACTCGCCGTCCAGCGTGTAGCGGAGGCCGTCCGTGGGCGGGAGCGTCGCTGTGCCGTGGGTGAGGTCCTCCGCCTTCACCACCGGGAGGCCCGCCAGTTCTGTCGGCGGTGTCTCGCGGAGCGCGGTCATTGCCCTCGCGATGATCGTGAGGTCCTCGACCCGTACGGAGAGCTGGTCCGTCGCGTGCAGGCCGTGGGCCACCGCCAGATCGTCGAGTGCGTCCAGGAGGGTGCGGCCGTTTTCCTTGAGCGTCGAGGCCAGTTCAGTGACCAGCAGCGCCGCCGTGATGCCGTCCTTGTCCCGTACGCCCTCGGGGTCCACGCAGTAGCCGAGCGCCTCCTCGTAGCCGTAGCGCAGGCCGTCCACCCGGGCGATCCACTTGAAGCCCGTCAGGGTTTCCTCGTAGGGGAGGCCGGCCGCTTCGGCGATACGGCCGAGCAGGGAGGACGAGACGATCGACTCCGCGAATACGCCCCTCGCTCCTCGTGCCACCAGGTGGGCCGCCAGCAGCGCGCCCACCTCGTCGCCTCGCAGCATTCGCCAGTCTTCGTCGTCCTTCACGGCTACTGCGCAGCGGTCCGCGTCCGGGTCGTTCGCGATGATCAGGTCGGGGGCGGCTTCACCGGCTGTCGCGAAAGCCAGGTCCATCGCGCCCGGTTCTTCCGGGTTCGGGAACGCCACCGTCGGGAAGTCCGGGTCCGGGTCCGCCTGCTCGGCCACGAGGGTCGGCTCGGGGAAGCCCGCTCGTGCGAACGCGGCGAGCAGGGTGTCCTTGCCGACGCCGTGCATCGCTGTGTAGACCGTGCGCGCCGTGCGCGGGGAGTCCGGGGACAGGACCGCGTCCGTGCGGGCCAGGTAGGCCTCCAGGACGTCCTCGCCGAGCGTTTCCCAGCCGGAGTCCGGGCGGGGTACGTCGTGGAGGGTGCGAATCGCCGCGATCTCGGCCGCGATCTCGGCGTCCGCGGGCGGCACGATCTGGGAGCCGTCGCCCAGGTAGACCTTGTAGCCGTTGTCGCGGGGCGGGTTGTGGCTGGCCGTGACCTCCACGCCCGCGACCGCGCCCAGGTGCCGTATGGCGAAGGCCAGGACCGGGGTGGGCAGCGGGCGCGGCAGTACCGCGGCGCGCAGGCCGGCGCCCGTCATCACGGCCGCCGTGTCCCGCGCGAAGTCCGCCGACTTGTGGCGCGCGTCGTACCCGACGACGACCAGCCCGCCCGCCTCGCCCTTGCTCTTGAGGTACGCCGCGAGGCCCGCCGCCGCGCGGATGACCACGGAGCGGTTCATGCGCATGGGGCCCGCGCCGAGCTCGCCGCGCAGGCCCGCGGTGCCGAACTGGAGCGTGCCGGCGAAGCGCTCGGCGAGCGCCGGGGTGTCGGCGCTCTCGATGAGCTTCGCCAGCTCCTCGCGGGTCTCCGGGTCGGGGTCCTCGGCCAGCCAGGCCTCGGCCCTGGCGAGCAGTTCGGTGTCCTGCAAGGTCACGGTTCGTCCAGTCTCTCGCGTGTCTCTACGGGATCAGATGCGGTCCAGGACCTTGCCCAGGAGCTCGCCCATGCGGGTGGCGGAGTCGCGGCCTGCCTGGAGCACCTCTTCGTGGTTGAGGGGCTCGCCCGTCATGCCTGCCGCCAGGTTCGTGACGAGGGAGATGCCGAGCACCTCGGCGCCCGCCTCGCGGGCCGCGATGGCCTCGAGGACCGTCGACATGCCGACGAGGTCCGCGCCGATCGTGCGGGCCATGCGGATCTCGGCCGGCGTCTCGTAGTGCGGGCCGGGGAACTGCGCGTAGACGCCCTCTTCGAGGGAGGGGTCGATCTCCTTGCACAGGGTGCGCAGGCGCGGGGAGTACAGGTCCGTGAGGTCGACGAAGTTCGCGCCGACGATCGGCGACGTCGCCGTGAGGTTCAGGTGGTCGCTGATCAGGACCGGCTGACCGGGGCGCATGCCCTCGCGCAGACCGCCGCAGCCGTTGGTCAGCACGATGGTCTTGCAGCCCGCGGCGACGGCGGTACGGACGCCGTGCGCGACGGACGCGACACCGCGGCCCTCGTAGTAGTGCGTGCGGCCGAGGAAGACGAGGGCGCGCTTGTCGCCGATCTTGTACGAGCGGATCTTTCCGCCGTGGCCCTCGACGGCCGGCGGCGGGAAGCCGGGCAGCTCGGTGACCGGGAACTCGGCCTCGGGGGTGCCGAGGGCGTCCACGGCCGGTGCCCAGCCGGAGCCCATCACGAGGGCGACGTCGTGGGTGTCGGCGCCCGTGAGCTCGCGCAGGCGCGAGGCGGCGGCGTCGGCGGCGACCCGGGGATCGAATCGGGTGGCGCCCTGGATGTTGTCCGGAGTAACAGATGCGTTCACGCGATCGAGGGTAGCCGGTTCGGTCCTACGCGCGTAGATGACAGACCTCACGGGATTGCGATCGTTGTCTTGTCGTTTCCGACGAAGCCCGCTCAGCAGGGGTGCTTGCGCAGTTCCATCACGTAGTCGTGCGGGGCTCCGGCCGACTCCGCCGCGTCCGCCAGCTCGCCGAGATAGCGGGCCGAGGGGAAGCCGCCCTCGTACCCGTTGAGCACGTACACCCAGGCGGGTTCCTCACCCTCCAGCGTGTCCACGCGTACGCGCATGCGCCGGTAGATGTCGAGCCCCACGCCCTCCCAGCGGTCCATGGAGTCCTCGTCCATCGGCGCGATGTCGTACAGCGCGACGAAGACTTGCGAGCGGGGCGCCTCGACGAGGGTCGCGAGCGCGCCTTCCCAGCCCATGTGCTCGCCCCCGAACGTCAGCCGCCAGCCGCTGAGCCAGCCCGTCGCGCGCATCGGCGAGTGCGGTGCGCGGCGCGTCATCAGCCGCGCGTCGAGATTGCTTGCGTATGCGGCGTAGAGCGACATGTGGTCGAGGGTACGGCAGGTGCGGCCGGGGTCCCTCCCGTAACACAGGACCCCTCCGACGTGGGACGCGCACGGACGGAGGCCCCCGGGGCGAAAGCACTTGAAGCGTGCGGGACAATGGAGTACGTGACTCGGATCGTGATCATCGGTGGCGGACCTGGCGGATATGAGGCGGCCCTCGTGGCTGCCCAGCTCGGCGCGGAGGTGACCGTCGTCGACTGCGACGGCCTGGGCGGGGCGTCGGTGCTCACCGACTGCGTCCCGTCCAAGACCCTGATCGCGACGGCCGAGGTGATGACCACCTTCGACTCGTCGTACGAGGAGCTGGGGATCATCGTCGCCGACGACACCCCGCACATCGACAGCCCCGCGCGGGTCGTCGGTGTGGACCTCGGCAAGGTCAACCGGCGTGTGAAGCGCCTCGCGCTCGCCCAGTCCCACGACATCACCGCGTCCGTCACCCGGGCCGGCGCCCGCGTGATGCGCGGCCGCGGCCGCCTGGAAGGCCAGCAGGCCGCCGACGGCTCCCGCAAGGTCGTCGTGCGCACCGCCGACGGCACCGAGGAGACTCTCACCGCCGACGCCGTCCTGATCGCCACCGGCGGCCACCCGCGCGAGGTGCCCGACGCCCAGCCCGACGGCGAGCGCATCCTCAACTGGACCCAGGTCTACGACCTCGACGAGCTCCCCGAGGAGCTCATCGTGGTCGGTTCCGGTGTCACCGGCGCCGAGTTCGCCGGCGCCTACCAGGCCCTCGGCTCGCGCGTCACCCTCGTGTCCAGCCGCGACCGCGTCCTGCCCGGCGAGGACCCGGACGCCGCCGCCGTCCTCGAGGACGTCTTCCGCCGCCGCGGCATGAACGTCATGGCCCGCTCGCGCGCCCAGTCCGCCAAGCGCGTCGGCGACCGCGTCGAGGTCACCCTCTCCGACGGCCGCGTCATCTCCGGCACCCACTGCCTGATGGCCGTCGGTGCCATCCCGAACAGCAGCGGGATGGGCCTGGAGGAGGCCGGGGTCAAGCTCAAGGACTCCGGGCACATCTGGACCGACAAGGTCTCCAGGACCACCGCTCCCGGCGTGTACGCCGCCGGTGACGTGACCGGCGTCTTCGCGCTCGCCTCCGTGGCCGCCATGCAGGGCCGCATCGCCGTTTACCACTTCCTCGGCGACGCGGTGACCCCGCTGAACCTCAAGACGGTCTCCTCGAACGTCTTCACCGACCCCGAGATCGCCACGGTCGGCTACACGCAGGCCGACGTCGACGCCGGGAAGATCGAGGCCCGCGGGGTGAAGCTGCCGCTGCTGCGCAACCCGCGCGCCAAGATGCAGGGCATCCGCGACGGCTTCGTCAAGATCTTCTGCCGGCCCGGCACGGGCATCGTGGTGGGCGGTGTGGTCGTCGCCCCGAGGGCGAGCGAGCTGATCCATCCCATCTCGATCGCGGTCGACAACAACCTGACGGTCGAGCAGATCGCGAAGGCGTTCACCGTGTACCCGTCACTTTCGGGCTCGATCGCCGAGGTGGCGCGTCAGCTGCATACGCGGAAGACGGCCGACGAAGCCTGACGGCCGCGCTTTCACCGGACACGATCAACTTCCCGCAGGTCACAGCCTGTTGTCGCCCATGCGGCGGCCATAGGCGCGGGAGATAGGCGTCTATACCACTTCCTGCTGTTCTGCGCGAACAACTTCTGTTATTCGGCGCAAACTGCTGAAAGCAGACGGTCGTTGGGGTTACTGTCAGTTTCGTGTTCGCTGCAGAACGTCGTCAATTGATCCTCGAAATGGTGCGGGCCAATGGAGCGGTATCGCTCCGGGAGCTCGCCCGCGTCGTCCAGACCTCCGAAGTGACCGTACGGCGGGACGTGCGCGCACTGGAGGCAGAAGGACTCCTCGACCGCCGGCATGGCGGTGCGGTATTGCCGGGCGGATTCACGCGGGAGTCCGGCTTTCCGCAGAAGTCACATCTCGCGACCGCAGAGAAGACGGCCATCGCCGACCTCGCCGCGGGCCTCGTCGAAGAAGGCGAAGCCATTGTGGTGGGAGCGGGTACGACCACGCAGGAGCTGGCCCGCCGGCTCGCGCGCGTCCCCGGGCTGACCGTCGTCACCAACTCCCTTCTGGTGGCACAGGCGTTGGCCCATGCCAACAGGGTCGAGGTCGTCATGACGGGCGGCACTCTGCGCGGTTCCAACTACGCACTCGTGGGCAGCGGGGCCGAGCAGTCCCTCCAGGGACTCAGAGTCACCCGCGCGTTCCTCTCCGGCAGTGGTCTGACCGCCGAACGCGGCCTCTCCACGTCCAACATGCTGTCGGCCTCGGTCGACCGCGCGCTGGTGCAGGCCGCGGCCGAGGTAGTCGTCCTCGCCGACCACTCCAAGCTCGGCACCGACACGATGTTCCAGACGGTGCCGACCGATGTGATCACGCGCCTCGTGACGGACGAACCGCCCGGCCACGACGACCGCGCCGTCACCGAACTCCAGGCACTCGCCGACCAGGGGGTGCAGATCGCGATCGCCGGAGCCTCGGCGACCGGAACCGGGCCGGCGGGGGGAGATCCCGTCCCGGCGCGGCAGGCGCGCCGGGACGTACCTCTGCCGGGCCAGCGCCGCACCCAGCTCCCGGGCGGTCCCCAGCTGCGCAGCGCTTCCGCCCTCGACCAGGCACCCCCTGAGCGCGCGGCAAGGGTGGCCGACCTCCGGCGGCGCTGAGCAGCGCTCCGTGCGGGGCTGAGCCCTTCTCGGTACGGCTGCGGGTTGTCGGGGCCGGTCGACGGTCGTGGGGCGCAGTCCTAGCCTGCTGTGATGCCTCGCAGCGTCAGCCGTAGCAGCCGGTCCGCCAGCTCCGGGTCGTCCGGGGTCTCCTCCGCCGCCAGCGCGATCGCGTTGGTCAGCTGAAGCAGATCGCCGATCGACACGTCCGCGCGTACGGCACCTGCCCGCTGGGCCCTGGACAGCAGGGCCTGGCCCGCCTCGCGCATCGGCGTACTGCACCGCGACAGGGCCGAACTGGCGTCGTGCGACGCCGACATGAGGGCACGTGAGAGCCCGCGGTACTCACCCGCATGAGTGATGATGTCGCGCAGCCATGCCACGAGCGCCGAGCATGGCTGCGGGTCCGCGAGCAGCGCCCGGGAGCGCGCCAGCAGATCATTCACCGCGTCCTCGAAGACCGCGCTCATCAGCGCGTGCCGGTTCGGGAAGTGCCGGTAGAGCGTCCCGATGCCGACGCCCGCGCGCCGTGCCACGTCCTCCAGGGACGCGCCCGTGCCGTGCTCCGCGAACGCCGCACGTGCCTCCGCGAGCAGTCGCTCGTAGTTCCGGCGTGCGTCGGCCCGCATGGGGCGTACGGAAGGGGCCGGGCGGGGCCGGTCCGTCTGGTCCGTGCCGGTCGTCATCGGTCCTCCCTGGTCGTGCGCGCGCTCTCCAGGATGCCTGATCCCGCGACGGCCGGACCACGGACCGAAATGACGCGAACGCCCGGTGGACCGTCTTCCGGTCCGCCGGGCGTTCGCGTCAGGTGCTCTGACAGCAGATCAGGGTCAGTCCTTGATCTCGCAGATGGTGGCGCCGGAGGTGATGGAGGCGCCGATCTCGGCGTTGAGGCCCTTGATGGTGCCGGTGCGGTGGGCGTTGAGGGGTTGTTCCATCTTCATGGCTTCGAGGACGACGACGAGGTCGCCTTCCTTGACTTCCTGGCCCTCTTCGACGGCGATCTTGACGATGGTGCCCTGCATGGGGGAGGCGAGGGTGTCGCCGGAGGCGGCGGGGCCGGACTTCTTCGCGGCGCGGCGTTTGGGCCGGGCGCCGGCGGCGAGGCCGGTGCGGGCCAGTGACATGCCGAGCGAGGAGGGCAGGGAGACCTCGAGGCGTTTGCCGCCGACCTCGACGACGACGGTCTCGCGGCCGGTCTCTTCGTCGCTGTCCGTGTCGGGGGTGGCGGCGAAGGGCTTGATGTCGTTGACGAACTCGGTCTCGATCCAGCGGGTGTGGATGGTGAAGGGGTCGCTGGTGAAGGCCGGGTCGGTGACGACGGCGCGGTGGAAGGGGATGGCGGTGGCCATGCCCTCGACCTCGAACTCGGCCAGGGCGCGGGCGGCGCGTTGCAGGGCCTGTTCGCGGGTGGCGCCGGTGACGATCAGTTTGGCGAGGAGGGAGTCCCAGGCGGGGCCGATGACGCTGCCGGTCTCGACGCCGGCGTCGAGGCGGACGCCGGGGCCGGTGGGGGGTGCGAAGCGGGTGACGGTGCCGGGGGCGGGGAGGAAGCCGCGGCCGGGGTCTTCGCCGTTGATGCGGAACTCGAAGGAGTGGCCGCGCAGGGCGGGGTCGGTGTAGCCGAGTTCCTCGCCGTCGGCGATGCGGAACATCTCGCGTACGAGGTCGATGCCGGCGACCTCTTCGGTGACGGGGTGTTCGACCTGGAGGCGGGTGTTGACCTCGAGGAAGGAGATGGTGCCGTCCATGCCGACGAGGAATTCGACGGTGCCGGCGCCGACGTAGCCGGCTTCCTTGAGGATGGCTTTGGAGGCGGTGTAGAGCTGTTCGTTCTGTGCCTGGGTGAGGAAGGGCGCGGGGGCCTCCTCGACGAGCTTTTGGTGGCGGCGCTGCAGGGAGCAGTCGCGGGTGGAGACGACGACCACGTTGCCGTGCTGGTCGGCCAGGCACTGGGTCTCGACGTGGCGGGGCTTGTCGAGGTAGCGCTCGACGAAGCATTCGCCGCGGCCGAAGGCTGCGACGGCTTCGCGTACGGCGGAGTCGTAGAGCTCGGGGACCTCTTCGAGGGTGCGGGCGACCTTGAGGCCGCGGCCGCCGCCGCCGAAGGCGGCCTTGATGGCGATGGGCAGGCCGTGTTCGCGGGCGAACGCGACGACCTCGTCGGAGCCGGATACGGGGTCCGGGGTGCCGGCGACCAGGGGGGCGCCGGCGCGCTGGGCGATGTGCCGGGCGGCGACCTTGTCGCCGAGGTCGCGGATGGCCTGCGGGGGCGGGCCGATCCAGATCAGTCCGGCGTCCAGGACGGCCTGGGCGAACTCCGCGTTCTCCGACAGGAATCCGTAGCCGGGGTGGATGGCGTCCGCGCCGGAGTCCTTGGCGGCCTGCAGCACCTTCGCCATGTCGAGATAGCTGGTGGCCGGGGTGTCACCGCCCAACGCGAACGCTTCGTCCGCCGCCCGGACATGCGAAGCGTCCCGGTCCGGTTCCGCGTAAACGGCAACGCTCGCGATACCGGCATCCCGGCACGCCCGGGCCACGCGGACAGCGATTTCGCCACGGTTGGCGATGAGCACCTTGCGCACGATGGCTCCCTCCTTGAAACAAGCCGAGTTTAGGGACTGCCGACACGGGCTTTCGACCCGTCCCCATGAGTGAGCTTGCCCACACGGAGTGCTATTCGAGGCGCGCTCAAGTGGTGAAACCCCTTGGTGCGCCCGGGTACGCAGCCTTCCCTCTTCGAACCCTAGCCCGCCAGAGTGGGCTAGGTCTCTGTGAGACGGCGCTGCGGCACTCCGGGATTCTTTGTGGAGTCCCTACGAATGGCCCAATGATTCTTTGCCTTGGGCAGACCCCTTGTCCCGCGGTTTACCCGTTAGTAGCGTTCGCGTTGTCTCGGACGTACTAGGGGTAACAGCAGTCGAAAGTGGGTGGGGTTCCGGTGGCACGCAGACCGGTGGCATGGGTGGCCGCGATCGTGCTCTTCGCGGAGGCGATCGGCATCGCCCTGCTCAACTGGTTCCTGGGGCTGGTCGTCGACCGCCAGGACATGTCCCTGGCCGGGCTCGACCCCCGCGCCATGTCCGTCTCCGCCTGGATAGCCGGCGCGCTCTTCGGGCTCTATCTCGCGCTGTGCGCGGTCGTCCTCGTACGCGTCGCCGTGCGCGACCGCGGGCCGGCCGGCTTCGGCCGCATCCTGCTGATCAGCGCCGCTGTCGTGCACGGGCTGCTCGGGGCGTTCAGCGTCGGCCTGGTCGGCTGGCTCGCGTTCGTCTTCATGATGGTCGTGCTCGGGCTCATCGTGCTCACGCTGGTCGCCTATGACCGCAAGGAGCAGGGGGAGGGCGCGGGAGCGGGTGCGGGTGACGCCCCTGCGGGTCCGGCCGATGGGGGCGGGGCGCCTCAGCCCGTCTGAACCGGGTGAGCGCGGGCGGTCAGTCCGCCCACAAGTCCGTGATGTTCACGCCCAGTTGGGCCAGCAGACGGCGCAGCAGCGGCATCGACAGGCCGATCACGTTCCCGTGGTCGCCGTCGATGCCGTCGATGAACGGGGCCGAGCGGCCGTCCAGCGTGAACGCGCCCGCCACGTGGAGCGGCTCGCCCGAGGCCACGTACGCGGCGATCTCCGCGTCGCTCGGCTCGCCGAACCGGACCACCGTCGAGGCCACCGCCGACACGTAGCGGCCCGTCGCCGTGTCGTACACGCAGTGGCCCGTCTGCAGGGTGCCCGCGCGGCCCCGCATCGACTTCCAGCGCGCCGTGGCCTCCTCGGCGTCCGCGGGCTTGCCGAGCGCCTGGCCGTCGATGTCCAGGACCGAGTCGCAGCCGATCACCAGCGCGCCGTGCACCTCCGGCTTCGCCGAGACCACGGACGCCTTCGCCTCCGCGAGCGCCAGGGCCAGTTCGGCCGGGGTGGGGGCGGACACGGCGTCCTCGTCGACCCCGCTGACCAGCACCTCGGGGGCCAGGCCCGCCTGGCGCAACAGGGCCAGTCTGGCCGGGGACTGGGAGGCGAGGACGAGGCGGCGGGTGCTCACGGGGGTGCTCACGTGGGGATCACTCATGCGGTCAGGGTTCCACATGTGGGCAGGTGGGCGTGCTCGGTCCGGGGTGACTACACGATTCCCAGAACCAGCATCGCAATCACCATCGCCACCGCGAGCACGAAGCCCGCTCGGCGGAGCATCGCCTGGGTTTCGCGCAGCTCCTCGGGGGGCTCGTTCTCGGGGTCTGACCACAGCATGCATTCGATACTGCTGCCCCGCTGTGCGGTGCGCCTGAGTACGCGTACTCAGGCGCACCCCCACCTACGGACTAGGCAGGCCAGTACGTGCGCGCCCAGCTCGTGGGGCCCGGGGACGGGCGGCGTGCCTGCGCCACCCTTGCCGGGTCGGCCCATGCGTCGCGGGTGGCTGCCGCGCCGGGCGGGGTGGTGGTGGCCGCCGCGGCGCGGGCCTGGACCACCGCCAGTGCGGCGGCCAGCTCCTCGGGGGTGGGGTTGCCCCTCACGACCTTGATCATCATTGGTCGGGTCCTTTCGGGCGGCTCTTGTCGGCGGCTCGGTTTTGGGGCTAGAGCGGGATGTTGCCGTGCTTCTTGGGCGGGAGGTTTTCGCGCTTGGTGCGGAGCTGGCGCAGGCCGCGGACGATGTGGGCGCGGGTGTCCGAGGGCATGATGACGGCGTCGATGTAGCCGCGTTCGGCCGCGGTGTAGGGGTTGAGGAGGGTGTCCTCGTACTCCTGGATGAGGCGGCTGCGGGTGGCTTCCTGCTCGGTCTCGGGGGCGGCGGCGATGGTGCGGCGGTGCAGGATGTTGACCGCTCCCTGGGCGCCCATGACCGCGATCTGGGAGGTGGGCCAGGCCAGGTTGAGGTCGGCGCCCAGGTGCTTGGAGCCCATGACGTCGTAGGCGCCGCCGAACGCCTTGCGGGTGATGACCGTGATCAGCGGGACGGTCGCTTCGGCGTAGGCGTAGATGAGTTTGGCGCCGCGGCGGATGATGCCGGTGTGTTCCTGGTCCACGCCCGGCAGGAAGCCGGGGACGTCGACGAAGGTGAGGACGGGGACGTTGAACGCGTCGCAGGTCCGTACGAAGCGGGCTGCTTTTTCGGAGGCGTCGATGTCCAGGCAGCCGGCGAACTGCATGGGCTGGTTGGCGACGATGCCGACGGGGCGGCCCTCGACGCGGCCGAAGCCGGTGAGGATGTTCGGTGCGAACAGCGCCTGCGTCTCGAAGAACTCCGCGTCGTCCAGGACGTGCTCGATCACGGTGTGCATGTCGTAGGGCTGGTTCGCGCTGTCCGGGACGAGGGTGTCGAGCTCGTCGTCCTCGGGGGTGCGGGCCAGGTCCGCTTCCTCGGGGAACGCCGGCGGCTCGGACAGGTTGTTCGAGGGGAGGTAGGACAGGAGGGTTTTGACGTATTCGATGGCGTCTTTTTCGTCGCCGGCCATGTGGTGCGCGACGCCGGAGTTGGTGTTGTGGGTGCGGGCTCCGCCGAGTTCTTCGAAGCCGACGTCCTCGCCGGTGACGGTCTTGATGACGTCGGGGCCGGTGATGAACATGTGGGAGGTCTGGTCGACCATGACCGTGAAGTCGGTGATGGCGGGGGAGTAGACGGCGCCGCCCGCGCAGGGGCCGACGACGAGGCTGATCTGGGGGATGACGCCGGAGGCGTGGGTGTTGCGGCGGAAGATCTCGCCGTACATGCCGAGCGCCATGACGCCTTCTTGGATGCGGGCGCCGCCGGAGTCGTTGATGCCGATGACGGGGCAGCCCGTTTTGAGGGCGAAGTCCATCACCTTGATGATTTTCTGGCCGTAGACCTCGCCGAGGGCTCCGCCGAAGACGGTGAAGTCCTGGGAGAAGACGGCTACCGGTCGGTTTTCGACGGTGCCGTAGCCGGTGACGACGCCGTCGCCGTAGGGCTTGTTGTCGTCCAGGCCGAAGGCGGTGGAGCGGTGGCGGGCGAATTCGTCGAGTTCTACGAACGAGCCTTCGTCCAGGAGTAGTTCGATGCGTTCACGGGCCGTCAGTTTGCCCTTCGCGTGCTGCTTCTCCACCGCGCGCGCGGAGCCGGCGTGCGTGGCCTCTTCGATCCGGCGCTGCAGGTCCGCGAGCTTTCCCGCGGTCGTGTGGATGTCGATGGCGCTGGACACGTTGGGCTCTTCCGGAACGGACATCGGGATGCGGCTCCCTGGCTGCTCAATGGGGACGTGAGGATGGGGCGGGGCGATGTGGCGCGGCGGTGAGGCGGGGGTTGGGGCCTGGCCCTGTAGCTACTGGCTCGTAGCGTAGTGGCGTGGATACCGTTCGGCAGTGCGGCGTTTACCACACCTAGGGTGGGTTGCATGACGCCCCGAAATGCTTCAGACGATCCCTCCGACGCGAACGACGGTCAGCAGTGGTCGGACCTGGACCGGCCGCCGTTGAACGCCGCCGCCCTGCGGCGCGCCCTAGTGCGTGGCGGGCTCTGGTCCTCCGTCGACGTTGTTCCCGCCACCGGGTCCACCAACTCCGATCTCGTTGCCCTCGCCCTGGCCGGCAAGGCCGAGGAAGGGGCTGTCCTCGTCGCCGAGTCGCAGAGCGCCGGGCGCGGGCGGCTCGACCGGCAGTGGACCGCTCCTGCGCGGTCCGGGCTTTTCTTCTCCGTCTTCCTGAAGCCCGGCGCCGAAGTGCCCGTGGAGCGGTGGGGGTGGCTGCCGCTGCTCACCGGGGTGGCCGTCGCGACGGGGCTCGCGCGGGCCGCCGGGGTCGACACCGCCCTCAAGTGGCCCAACGACCTGCTGGTGAATGTCGGCGAAGAGGAGCGCAAGGCCGGGGGCATCCTCGCCGAGCGGGCCGGGGACGGTGTGGTCGTCGGGATCGGGCTCAACGTCTCGCTGCGCGCCGACGAGCTGCCGGTACCGGGGGCCGGGTCGCTTGCCCTGGCCGGGGCCGTTTCCACTGACCGGGACCCGCTGCTGCGGGCCGTTCTCCGGTCGCTGGAGGAGCGGTTCGTCGAGTGGCGGGCCGCGGGTGGGGATCCTGCCGTGTCGCGGCTTCAGGAGACCTATGCGGCGGGGTGCGCGACGCTCGGGCGGAATGTGCGGGCCGAGCTTCCCGGGGGGCTGGAGCTTGTGGGGGAGGCGGTTGCCGTTGACGGGGACGGGCGGCTGGTCATCGCCTCTGAGGACGGGGTGCAGCAGCCTGTGGGGGCGGGGGACATCGTTCATCTGCGGGCCGGGGGCTGACGCTGACGGGGCTCTTCCGGTGCGGCTGCGTTTCGGGTGCGGGCTCGGTGGGGGCTGCTTCGTTGTCGGGTGCGGGCTCGGTGTGGGATCGCCAGGTGCGTTTTCGGGTGCGGGGCCGCGGGGGCATGTACGTGCTCGCTGTTCTATGGGTGCACGTCAGCCAGCTAATTGCCTGTGCGTGGTGCTGGTGGCTGCGCGCGCACATGCCCCCACGTCCCCTCCCGTTTCGTCGGCGCCTGCCCGCCCGGTGGGGCTTCGCTGTCTCCGGCCCTGTCTCGTACGCGACTGACCGCCGGTGGGGCGTGTCCTTTCGGTTTGTACTTGGGTGGGGGTCGGGACTCGTGTGTGCTGGGGGAGTGAGCTGCGGCACACCTGCCGTAAAGTTGAGGCCGGTCGATACATGACCGTGGCAGATCGGAAGGGCAGCAGGCGTGACCGTCGACGACTCGGGCTCCGGCGCGGGCACCCCATCCGACATCGAGTCTGTCGAGGAAGGTGCCGGCGGTGAGGATCCGCTTGCCCTCCGGCTCGAGGGGCTCATCCTTGGTGCGGAGCGGCGGTATACGCCGTTTCAGGCCGCCCGCAGCGCCGGTGTTTCCATGGAGCTCGCCTCCCGGTTCTGGCGGGCCATGGGCTTTGCCGATATCGGGCAGGCCAAGGCGCTGACCGAGGCCGATGTGCTCGCCCTGCGGCGGCTTGCCGGTCTTGTCGAGGCCGGGCTGCTCAGCGAGGCCATGGCCGTGCAGGTCGCCCGGTCCACGGGACAGACCACCGCCCGGCTTGCCGAGTGGCAGATCGATTCCTTTTTGGAGGGGCTCACCGAGCCTCCCGAGCCGGGGATGACCCGTACCGAAGTCACGTATCCCCTGATGGAACTGCTCCTGCCCGAGCTGGAGGAGTTTCTCGTCTATGTGTGGCGGCGGCAGCTGGCCGCGGCCACGGGGCGTGTGGTGCAGGCCGCCGATGACGAGGAGATGGTGGACCGGCGGCTCGCCGTCGGTTTTGCCGACCTTGTCGGCTTCACGCGGCTTACTCGGCGTATGGAGGAAGAGGAGCTCGGGGAGCTCGTCGAGGCCTTTGAGACCACTGCTGCCGATCTTGTTGCCGCCAATGGCGGGCGGTTGATCAAGACCCTGGGCGATGAGGTGCTGTACGCCGCCGATGACTCGGGGATCGCGGCCGAGATCGCCCTGCGGCTCATCGAGACCATGGCCAATGACGAGACCATGCCCGAGGTGCGGGTGGGGATGGCCTTCGGGACCGTTACGACCCGGATGGGCGATGTCTTCGGGACGACCGTGAATCTGGCGAGTCGGCTCACCTCGATAGCTCCTCGGGACGCGGTGCTGGTCGACGGTGCGTTTGCGGAGGAGTTGCAGCGTGCCGGTGCGGCGCCCGTTTCCGAGGCGGAGGCCGCCGCTCTTGCGGAGAAGGAGGGCGAGGACGCGCCCTCGTACCGCTTTGCTCTGCAGCCCATGTGGCAGCGGCCCGTGCGTGGGCTCGGTGTCATCGAGCCCTGGCTTCTGACGCGGCGGCCGCTCTAGGATTCTGCCGTTGTTAACTGTCGTTAACCGGGAGGGTCTGTGAGCGAGCGGTTCGGAGAGTTCGTCGAGGTGCGGCGGCACGGCTTTGTCGCCGAGCTCGTCCTCGATCGGCCCAAGGCCATGAACGCCGTGTCCAGCGCCATGGCGGTGAGCGTGGGGGAGGCTTGTGCCTCCCTGGCGGGTGATGGTGGTGCACGGGTTGTCGTTCTTTCGTCGTCCGCCGCCCGCGCCTTTTGCGTGGGAGCCGACCTGAAGGAGCGGAACTCCTTTTCCGATGCTGAGCTTCTCCGGCAGCGGCCTTTGACCCGGGGTGCCTACGGGGGTGTTCTTGAGCTTCCTATGCCCGTCATCGCCGCTGTGCACGGGTTCGCCCTCGGTGGCGGCTTCGAGCTCGCTCTTGCCTGCGATCTCATCGTGGCCGACGAGACCGCCGTCGTGGGGCTGCCCGAGGTGTCCGTGGGGGTGATTCCCGGTGGGGGCGGTACGCAGTTGTTGCCCCGGCGGGTGGGGGCTGCGAGAGCTGCCGAGCTGATCTTTTCCGCGCGGCGTGTCGAGGCCCGTGAGGCCCTGGAAATGGGGCTTGTCGACCAGGTCGTGGGGGCGGGTGACGACCGTGAGGCTGCCCTTGAGTTGGCGGGGCGCATTGCCGCCAACTCGCCTGTGGGGCTTCGCGCTGCCAAGCGCGCCCTGAGGGTGGGGTACGGGCTCGATCTGCGGGCCGGCCTTGAGGTCGAGGATGCCGCCTGGCGGTCCGTTGCCTTCTCCGGCGACCGGGCTGAAGGTGTTGCCGCCTTCAACGAGAAGCGGGCGCCCCAGTGGCCCGGTGAATGACTATTCCTGGCCTCGTATGGGTCCTGAATGTATCGACTTGGGCTTTTCTTTCCTAATCTTGGCCTATGGGAGAGGAAGTCCGGTTGCGGGCCGTGGTCGCGATGGCACAGGGGATGGCCGCGGCGCAGTCTCCGCGTGAGTCCTGGCGGGCCGCCGCCCTCGGGGCCTGCCGCGCTCTGTCCGGCACCTTCGCGGCTCTGTCCGTGTGGGAGCGGGAGCGCGGGCGGCTGCGCGTCCTCGTGAACGTGGGGGAGCGCGCCGAGGGCGAGGTCGAGTTCCCCGAGGACGAGGCCTATCCCGTGCACCAGTTCCCCGAGATCACCGAGTTCCTGCACGAGCAGTGGGTGGGCGGGGGCGCTCCGCGCGCCTGGGTCGAGACAGCCACCGGGACCGTGGAGGGCGGCGGCTACTGCCATCAGCGCGTCGCCGCCCTGCGCCGGCGCGGGCGCGGGTGCTGTGTCGTCGCGCCGATCGTGCTCCACGGACGCGCCTGGGGCGAGTTGTACGTCGCCCGGCCCGTGGGCGCCGAGGTTTTCGGCGCCCACGATGCCGCCTTCGCCACCGTGCTCGCAGCTGTTGCCGCTGCGGGTATTTCCCAGACCGAGCGGCTCGAGGAGGCGCGGCGGCTCGCCTTCACGGATGCCCTGACCGGGCTCGCGAATCGGCGTGCCGTCGATATGCGGCTCGATGAGGCCATTGAGCGGCACCGGGTTGGAGGGGATGTCGTTTCTCTTGTCGTGTGTGATCTGAACGGGCTCAAGCGCGTCAATGACTCGCTGGGGCATGCGGTCGGGGATCGGTTGCTGGAGCGGTTCGGGTCCGTTCTCTCGTTGTGCGGCGCGATGTTGCCGGGGACCCTGGCCGCGCGGCTCGGGGGTGACGAGTTCTGTCTGGTGGCCGTGGGGCCCGACGCCGATGACGTGGTGCGGGCGGGCGAGGAACTGTGCTTGCGCGCCTCTGAGTTGGAGTTGGGTGAAGGCGTTGCCTGTGGGATTGCTTCCACCGGCGATCCGATTGGGGAGGTGCTCAGTGCGCGGCGGCTCTTCCGGCTTGCCGATGCCGCCCAGTACCGGGCCAAGGCGCTGCGGGCCGTGAAGCCCGTGGTGGCCGGGCGGGACGGTCCCGACGATCCCGTTGTGCGCCTTGCCGATTCTCCTCCGCCCGCCGTCGGTGACAGTGAGCGGCGCCGGCTCCGGGGGCGGGGCGCGGGGGCGTAAGGGGTCCATCCCGAACTCGGTCGTGACATTGAGCTCTTCACCTCGTACGCTCCTGAATATGGATATGCACACTGTGGTGGTGGGGACGTCCGGCGTCAGCGCGGCCGATGTAGTCGCCGTGGCGCGGGCGGATGCCCGGATCGAGCTCTCCGAAGAGGCGGTGGCCGCCCTCGCCTCGGCCCGCGCGATCGTGGACGCGCTGGCCGCGAAGCCCGAACCCGTGTACGGGGTTTCCACCGGGTTCGGCGCGCTCGCCACCCGGCACATCAGCCAGGACCTGCGGGCTCAGTTGCAGCGGAACATCGTCCGCTCGCACGCCGCGGGAATGGGCCCGCGCGTCGAGCGGGAAGTCGTACGGGCGCTGATGTTCCTGCGTCTGAAGACCGTCTGCTCCGGACACACCGGTGTGCGGCCCGAGGTCGCGCAGACCATGGCCGACGTGCTCAACGCCGGGATCACGCCCGTCGTGCACGAGTACGGGTCCCTCGGGTGCTCCGGCGACCTCGCGCCGCTCAGCCACTGCGCTCTTACGCTGATGGGGGAGGGCGACGCCGAAGGGCCCGACGGTGTTCTCGCCCCTGCCGGCGAGCTGCTCGCCGCCCACGGCATCGCGCCCGTCGAGCTGCGCGAGAAGGAGGGCCTCGCCCTTCTGAACGGCACCGACGGCATGCTCGGCATGCTCGTCATGGCGCTCGCCGATCTCGAGAACCTGTACAAGTCCGCTGACATCACTGCCGCCTTGTCGCTCGAAGCGCTCCTCGGCACCGAGAAGGTCCTCGCCCCCGAGCTGCACGCCATCCGGCCGCACCCCGGGCAGGGCGCCAGCGCCGCCAACATGCTGGCCGTGCTGAAGGGTTCGGAGCTCACCGGGCACCACCAGGACGACGCGCCGCGCGTGCAGGACGCGTACTCCGTGCGCTGCGCCCCGCAGGTCGCCGGCGCCGGGCGGGACACCATGGCCCACGCGCGGCTCGTCGCCGAGCGCGAGCTGGCGTCCGCCGTGGACAACCCTGTCGTGCTGCCGGACGGGCGTGTGGAGTCCAACGGCAACTTCCATGGCGCGCCCGTCGCTTACGTGCTCGACTTCCTCGCCATCGCAGCCGCCGACCTCGGGTCCATCGCCGAGCGGCGCACCGACCGCCTGCTCGACAAGAACCGGTCCCACGGGCTGCCGCCGTTCCTCGCCGACGACGCGGGCGTCGACTCCGGCCTGATGATCGCCCAGTACACGCAGGCCGCCCTGGTCAGCGAGATGAAGCGGCTCGCCGTGCCCGCCTCCGCGGACTCCATCCCGTCCTCCGCCATGCAGGAGGACCACGTGTCCATGGGCTGGTCCGCCGCCCGCAAGCTGCGTACCGCGATCGACAACCTGACGCGGATCGTCGCCGTCGAGCTGTACGCGGCCACGCGCGGCATCGAGCTGCGGGAGGGCCTCACGCCCGCCCCCGCCTCGCGCGCGGTGATCGATGCCGTACGGGCCGCGGGAGTTCAGGGCCCGGGCCCCGACCGGTTCCTCGCGCCCGACCTCGCGGCCGCCGACGCCTTCGTGCGCGGCGGGCACCTCGTGGCCGCTGTGGAGCCCGTCACGGGGCCGCTGGCCTAGGAGTTACGGAATCACGAGCGGGCCGCACCCTCGGGGTGCGGCCCGCCTCTGTTGTGCTCAGAAGGCCGCGGCGCGGCTCTTCCTGGCCGAGTACGTCAGGAAGCCGGCGCCGATCCCGAGGAACGCCGAGCCGCCGATCACGTACGGCGTCGTATCGACCGTTCCCGTGTCGGCCAGGCGCAGTTGGCCCTCGGCCTGTGTGTGTACCGCTGTCGCGGTCTGCTGCTGATCTGCCTCCGCCGTCTTCTCGGGCGTCGCGGTGGCGGACGGAACGAACCACAGAGCAGCCAGGAGTGTCCCGGCGGCAGTGGCGGTGAGCAGCGATCGTCGTGCGACGGACACGGAATCGATCCCCCTTGTGGAGCTGGCGAATTGGCCGTGTGAGGCGATGTTAGTGAAAGGTGCGGGTCACAGGAAAGTCGCGGGTGGGGTGAGGCATACGCTCCGTCGTATGAGCACCCCTGAGGCATCACGATTTGTTCGGCTCCGCGTGGAATTGGTCCTGGAGATCGAGGACACCGCCGCCGTCACCGGGGCCGCGTTGCAGCGCATCGCCGAGGACGATGACATGCCGGCCGACGAGCGCGTCCATGCCGAGGCCGCCGTCAACGACGACGAGGCGGAGGCACTCGCCTATCTCGTCGACCCGTTCGACCTGGTCAGCGAGGTGCCCGGGACGGACCTCGTGCAGGCCTCCTGGTCCAGCGAGCAGGTCGACTACGATCCCGATTCGCCCGACTGGGACCTCGACGTGGATGATGACGACTCCGGCGACGCTCTCGACGCGGACGACTAGGACGGGATGCGGGGCCGGGCAGGAGTGCAGGGACTCGGGACTCGGAACCCCGGGTGGCAACCGCCGGCCGGGGTTTCCCCGTCCCACAGGGGGTACCAGGGGGGTTCCGTTACCACTGGTGCATGCCTGGTCACGCCAGTTCGGACGTGTCGTCCCCCACATCGGGACGGAATTGGAACGGGACGAACCGGTCATGGCGTTACATAGGTTCATGGGATTCCCGCTTGGCGGGGATCGGGGCCCACAGGGCCTTCGGGGTTGTTGGGGGAATTCGGCGACGATGGAGATGCGTGTGATGACGGACAGTAAGCGGCGCAACGGTCTGATGGCCGCGTCCGCTCTGCTCGGAGGAGTGATTGTGCTCTCCGCGTGCAGCGGCGGCGGCAGCGAGGCCCGCGGTGCCGACGGTGGCGGCACGAAGTCACAGGCCGCCGTCGACGAGGCCGCTGCCAAGAAGACGTCGGAGGCGCTGATCAAGATCGCGCCGAAGAACGGCTCCGACAACGCCAGCATCAACAACGCCGCGGCCGTCACCGTGAGCAAGGGTTCGCTCACGAACGTGAAGATGACGACCGCCGAGGGCGCGGCCGTCCAGGGGCAGATATCCGCTGACAAGAAGAGCTGGAAGCCCGCGGGCCAGCTCCAGCGCGCCACTGTCTACAAGATCGCCGCCGAGGCCAAGGACTCCAGCGGCCGCGCGGCCCACGAGAACTCCACGTTCACGACGGTCTCGCAGGCCAACAGCTTCATCGGCAACTTCACGCCCGAGGACGGCTCCACCGTCGGCGTCGGTATGCCGGTCTCGATCAACTTCGACAAGGCGATCACGAACAAGGCCGATGTCCAGAAGGGCATCACCGTCTCCTCCAGCAGCGGCCAGGAGGTCGTCGGCCACTGGTTCGGCAACCAGCGCCTCGACCTGCGCCCCCAGGACTACTGGACCGGCGGCTCCACGGTCACGCTGAAGCTGAACCTCGACGGCGTCGAGGGTGCGAACGGCGTCTACGGCGTGCAGCAGAAGACGGTCACCTTCAAGGTCGGCCGCAACCAGGTCTCGACCGTCGACGCGGAGACCAAGACCATGACGGTCACGCGGGACGGCAAGGTCGTGAAGACCATCCCGATCTCGGCCGGTTCGCCGGAGAACAAGACGTACCAGGGCCAGATGGTGATCTCCGAGAAGTTCAAGGAGACCCGCATGGACGGCTCGACGGTCGGCTTCAAGGACGACGACGGCAAGGGCGAGTACGACATCAAGGACGTGCCGCACGCGATGCGTCTGTCGAACTCCGGCACGTTCATCCACGGCAACTACTGGGGCGCCAAGTCGATCTTCGGCGGCGCCAACACGAGCCACGGCTGCGTCGGCCTGTCCGACGCCAAGGGTGCCAATGACCCGAACACCCCCGGTGCCTGGTTCTACGACAACTCCATGGTCGGTGACGTCGTCGTCGTGAAGAACACGGGCGACAAGACCATCCAGCCCGACAACGGCCTCAACGGCTGGAACCTGGACTGGGCGCAGTGGACGGCCGGTTCGGCCGTCTGACGAGCCTCCGTCCGACAACCCTCGCAGAAGGCCCGCACCCCGGCGACGGGGTGCGGGCCTTCTGCCTTGCCGCGAGTTCTCATCGGTCTCTTATCCCGGGCTTATCCGAACATCACGGTGTGTCCCTAGCTTCACGGCATGTTCTTCACCTACCTGAGGCGCGAACTGCGCCGCCGCAGAAAGGCGGCCCTCGTCGTCGCCTCCGGGCTCGCGCTCGGCATCGCGCTGGTCATCGTGGTCAACTCCGTGTCCTCCGGCATGAACCAGGCCCAGGACAAGGTCCTCCAGTCCCTGTACGGCCTCGGCACCGACATGACCGTCACCAAGGCAGCCGAGGCGCCCAAGAGCGGGGAGACCGGGCGGCCGCGATTCGAGTTCGGCGCCAAGGACGACGGCGAGGAGCAGAGCAGCGACCGCGTCATGGTGCAGGGCTTCCAGACCCTGGCCTCGTCGACGGTCACCAAGGTCGCCGGGCAGAAGGGCGTCGCCGACTCGGTGGGCGGCCTCAGCCTCCAGGTGATGAAGGTCAGCGGCGAGTTCAAGCGCGGCGAGTTCAAGCAGGACCAGAGCGGCGGCGCCACCCGCCAGGGCGGTCCGGGCGGCGGCTCCGGCGGCGAGCCGCAGGGCCGGGTCGAGGGCGGCGGCGCCTCCTTCGACGTCAACTCCTACAGCGTGTACGGCACCGACGTGACCAAGCAGGGCCTCGGCCCCCTCACCTCCTCCAAGGTCACCAAGGGCCGTACGTTCAAGACGTCCGAGACCGACGCCAAGGTCGCCGTGGCCGACACCTCGTACGCCAAGGAGAAGAAGCTCGCCCTCGGCGGGACCGTCAAGATCAAGGGTGTCAAGTACAAGCTCATCGGCATCGCGACGCCCGACAGCGGTGACGCGGCCGCCAATCTGTACGTGCCGCTGAAGCAGGCGCAGACCCTCGCCGGCGCCAAGGACAAGATCACCACGGTCTATGTGAAGGCGACCGACTCGCAGCAGATCGCCGCGGTCAAGGCCACCATCCAGAAGAACATCTCCGGTACGACGGTGACCACTTCGGCCGATCTCGCCGACACCGTCTCCGGCTCCCTCTCCACCGCCTCCGACCTCGCGGCGAACGTCGGCAAGTGGCTCTCCATCGCCGTGCTCATCGCCGCGTTCCTGGTCGCGGGGCTGCTCACCTCGTCGGCGGTCTCCCGCCGCGTACGGGAGTTCGGCACGCTCAAGGCGCTCGGCTGGAAGTCCGGACGGGTCACCCGCCAGGTCGTCGGCGAGGCCGTCGTCAACGGGCTCGTCGGTGGCGTGCTCGGCATAGCCGTCGGTCTCGCGGGCGCCTACGCCGTCACCGCGATCAGCCCCACCCTCACCGCCGAACTCGGCTCGGGCACGGGCGGCGGCGCCAGGGGCGGCGGCCTGGCCATGGGCGGCCCCGGCATGCGCCAGGCGGCCGGCAAGACCCTCGACATCGCCCTCAGCGCGCCCGTCAGCGCCACCACCATCACGCTCGCCGTCGGCCTCGCCGTCGCCGGAGGCCTGATCGCCGGCGCCTTCGGCGGCTGGCGCGCCTCCCGCCTTCGCCCGGCCGACGCCCTGCGCCGCGTCGAGTAGCCGCACCGCGCGGCCTCCCGAACACCTCTACGTACCGCAGGAGTTGCACCATGTATCAGCTGAGAGGCGTCACCAAGCAGTACCGGCGCGGCAAGGACACCGTCGACGCGCTCGCCGGGGTGGACCTGACCATCGGCGACGGCGACCGGCTCGTCATCCAGGGCCCCACCGGCGGCGGCAAGTCCACCCTCCTCCAGATGCTCGGCGGGCTCGACCGGCCGACCGCCGGCAGCATCGAGCTCGACGGCGTCGACCTGGCGAAGCTCCCGGAGGCGCGGCTCACCAAGTTCCGCGCCGAGTCCATCGGGTTCGTCTTCCAGAGCTTCAACCTGATCCCGACGCTGAACGCCCAGGAGAACGTCGAGACGGCCCTCGTGCCGCTCGGCCTCAAGGCCGCCGACCGCCGCGAACGCGCCGCGCAGGCCCTGAACTCGGTCGGCCTCGGCGAACGGCTCGGCCATCTGCCCGGGGAGATGTCCGGCGGCCAGCAGCAGCGCGTCGCCATCGCCCGCGCCCTCGTCAAGAACCCCAAGGTGCTGCTCGCCGACGAGCCCACCGGCAACCTCGACGAGTCCATGCGCGACGAGATCATGGACGTGCTCGAGACCATGTGGAAGGAGCACGGGCTGACCTTCATCATGGTCACCCACGACTCGTCGATCGCCCGCAGGGCGCCCCGGCTCGCGACCATCCGCAAGGGCCGGATCACCATCACGGAAAACTCAAAAGCTGTCTGATTTCGATCGCTTCGGTGCACAACCGGTGTCCCCCCTGCATCATCTCTCTGCAGGGGGGTCCGCTTGGGCCTCCCACCGGTGAACTACCGTCACCAGGGGGAAAGTTGCACAGACAGGCACGAATAACCTCGAAGAGACTGAGCGCCACGACTGTGGCCGCCGCGGCGGCCGTCGTCCTCACCGCGGGTCTGACCGCCCCGGCCGTGGCCGCCGCCCCCGCGGCGCAGTCCGGCGAGACGGCGAAGGCCTCGCCCGACCAGCACATCACGCTCATCACCGGCGACCGCGTCACCCTCGACGCGAAGGGGAAGCCGGTCGGCTACCAGCACGCCAAGGGCCGTGAGCACGTCCCCGCGCAGACGCGCACCGTCGCCGGCCACACCCTCGTGGTGCCGGCCGACGCACAGCGGCTGGTCGCGAGCGGCAAGCTCGACCAGCGGCTCTTCGACGTCACCGAGCTCTCCAAGTCGGCCAACCGCAAGGCGCAGAAGCACGGCCTCAAGGTGATCGTCGGCTACAAGGGCACCGCGACCGCCGCCCGCGCCGACGTGCGCGACGCCGGTGACACGACGGTCCGCAGGACCCTCAAGTCCCTGAACGCGGACGCCGTCACCACGCCCAAGCAGGACGCCACCCGCCTCTGGGACGCCGTCACGACCTCCCGGGGCTCCACCGCCTCCGGCATCAGCCGCATCTGGCTCGACGGCGTGCGCAAGGCCAGCCTGGACAAGTCGGTCCCGCAGATCGGGGCCCCCAAGGCGTGGGCGGCCGGCTACGACGGCAAGGGCGTCAAGATCGCCGTCCTGGACACGGGCGTCGACGCGACCCACCCCGACCTCAAGGGCCAGGTCGTCGGCGAGAAGAACTTCTCCACCTCCGCCGACGCCGTGGACCGCTACGGCCACGGCACGCACGTCGCGTCCATCGCCGCCGGTACCGGAGCCAAGTCGGGTGGCAAGTTCAAGGGCGTAGCCCCTGGCGCCAAGCTGCTCAACGGCAAGGTCCTCAGCGACGACGGCTTCGGCGACGACTCCGGCATCCTCGCCGGCATGGAGTGGGCCGCCGACCAGGGTGCCGACGTCGTCAACCTCAGCCTCGGCGGCGGTGACACTCCCGAGATCGACCCGCTCGAGGCCGAGGTCAACAAGCTGTCCGCCGAGAAGGGCATCCTGTTCGCCATCGCCGCGGGCAACGAGGGCGAGTTCGGCGACTCGACCGTCGGCTCCCCGGGCAGCGCGGACGCGGCTCTGACCGTCGGCGCGGTCGACGGCAACGACAAGCTGGCCGAGTTCTCCAGCCGCGGCCCGCGCATCGGCGACGGCGCCGTCAAGCCGGACGTCACCGCCCCCGGCGTCGACATCACGGCCGCCGCCGCCCCGGGCAGCGTCATCGACAGGGAAGTCGGCGAGAACCCCGCGGGCTACCTCACGATCTCCGGTACGTCGATGGCGACGCCGCACGTCGCGGGCGCCGCCGCGATCCTCAAGCAGGAGCACCCGGACTGGAAGTCCGCCCAGCTCAAGGGCGTCCTGACCGGCTCCACCAAGGGCGGCAAGTACACGCCCTTCGAGCAGGGTTCGGGCCGCATCCAGGTCGACAAGGCCATCGAGCAGACCGTGTTTGCCGAGCCCGTCTCGGTGAGCTTCGGCGTCGCGCAGTGGCCGCACACCGACGATGCCGCGATCACCAAGAAGGTGACGTACAGGAACACCGGTGACAAGGACGTCACCCTCGACCTGACGGCCACCGGCACCAACCCGAAGGGCCAGGCCGCCCCGGCCGGCTTCTTCAAGCTCGGCGCGACGAAGGTGACCGTCCCCGCGGGCGGCACCGCCTCCGTGGACCTGACCGCGAACACGAAGCTCGGCGGCACGGTCGACGGCGCGTACTCCGCGTACGTCGTGGCGACGGGCGGCGGCCAGTCCGTGCGCACCGCGGCCGCCGTGCAGCGCGAGGTCGAGTCGTACGACGTGACGCTCAAGCACATCGGGCGCGACGGCAAGGACGCCCAGGGCTACGAGACGTCCCTGGCCGGCATCGGCACGGACGCGTTCTTCGTCCCCTACGACCCGGCCTCGGGCACCGTCAAGGTCCGTGTTCCCAAGGGCAGTTACATCCTGAACGAGTACCTGGCGGCCGACCCCGAGGACTTCTCCAAGGGCGCGGACTGGCTGGTGCAGCCGAAGCTGGACGTCACCAAGAACACGACGGTCACGCTCGACGCCCGCACCACCAAGCCCGTGTCCGTGACCGTCCCCGACGCCGCCGCCGAGGGCGTCCTCGCCGCGCCGGAGTTCACGGTCGACACCGCCGACTCCTCGTCCAGCTACGGCTGGCTCCTGGACTCGTACACCAACTTCCGCACCGCCGGCATCGGCCCGGAGCCGACCGGCATCAAGCTCCAGCAGCAGTGGACCGGCGTGTGGATGAAGGGCGCCGACACCGAGTACGACACCGTCTCCGGCGGCGCCGTCAAGAAGCTCGCCACCGGCTACACCAAGCACTACACGGCGGGCGACCTGGCCACGGTGAAGGTCGGCCTCGGCGGAGCGGCCAAGGACAAGACCGGCTCCATCCGCGCGAACGGCATGCTGCCCGACAGTTCCGGCGGCTGGTCCGTGGCCGTCGACCAGAAGCTCCCCGGCACCCGCACCCTGCACCTGTCCACCGGCGACAAGGTGAAGTGGGGCCTGGAGTTCTCGCAGAACGGCCCCGAGGACAGCGACGGCTTCCCGACCCAGGAGGCCTCCTACACGCTCGGCACCCCCCAGTCGTTCCAGGGCGGCAAGGCGTACGAGAAGACGTTCAACACCGGCGTCTTCGGCCCCCGCATCGGCGGTGACTACGGCGTCTACCGCGACGGCAACGAGATCTACGGCAACCTGCCGATGTACGCCGACGGCAAGACCCACGCCGGCTACTCGCAGTACCTCTCGGTGAAGACCACGCTCTACAAGGGCAGCACCAAGGTCGGCGAGAACGACGACCCGCTGGTCGGCGAGAAGCCCTTCAAGGTCACCTCCGGCGACGCCGAGTACAAGCTGTCGACGTCCATCAAGCGCAGCGTCAAGGTCGCCGCGGCCTCCACCCGCGTCGACGCCAGCTGGACGTTCCGCTCGAAGAAGCCGGCCTCCTCCGCCGAGGCGGCCAGGCTGCCGCTGTCCACGGCCCGCTTCAACGCGGCCGTCGGCCTCGACAGCACCGCCCCCGCCGACAAGACCCAGTCGGTCCCCGTCACCGTCCAGGGCGCGGCCGCGGGCAGCAACCTCAAGTCGCTGGCCGTGTACGTGTCCTACGACTACGGCCAGACGTGGAAGAAGCTGGACGTCAAGAACGGCAAGGTCACCGTGAAGAACCCGGCCAAGGGCAAGGCCGTCTCCTTCCACGCCAAGATCGCCGACAAGAAGGGCAACAAGTCGACGATCTCGGTCTACAACGCGTACTACGGCAAGTAGCCGCGGTCGTGTGGCGTAGGCGCGCTACGCCCGCCGGCGTAGTGACGGGCATGGCCCGTTACGCCAAGCGCTGACAGCCCAGGTGGCCCGTCCCGACCTCATGGCCGGGGCGGGCCACCCGTGTTTTGCTTACTGCCATGACGACGCAGACTGTCGAGTACATCCGCTACCGGATCCCCGAGGACCGGTCCGCAGAGTTCCTCGCGGCGTACACGCGCGCCGCCGTCCAGCTCGCCGCAGCGCCCCAGTGCGTCGACTACGAACTGGCGCGCTGCGAAGAGGACTTCGAGCACTTCATCCTGCGCATCACCTGGACCTCGACCGAGGACCACATCGAGGGCTTCCGAAAGTCCGAGCTCTTCCAGGACTTCCTCGCCGAGATCAGGCCGTACGTCGGGGACATCGACGAGATGCGCCACTACAAGCCCACATCGGTGCGCGGCACCGGCGCGTCCGTCCCGAGCCTGTACGACTGGGCCGGCGGCGCCGACGCCTTCGCGCGGCTCACCGACGTCTTTTACGCCAAGGTCCTCAAGGACGACCTCCTCGGCCCCCTGTTCGCGGACCTCCCGCCCGAGCACGCCGGGCACGTCGCCCTGTGGATCGGCGAGGTCTTCGGAGGCCCCGCCGCCTACTCCGAACAGCAGGGCGGCCACAGCCACATGGTCGCCAAGCACGTCGGCAAACACATCACGGAGCCGCAGCGCCGCCGCTGGGTCAACCTGATGCAGGACGCGGCGGACGAGGCGGGCCTGCCGGCCGACGCCGAGTTCCGCTCCGCGTTCAGCGCCTACATCGAGTGGGGCACCCGGCTCGCCGTGTACTTCTCGGGCCCCGACGCGGTCCGGCCCGCCGAGCAGCCCGTACCGCTGTGGAACTGGGGGGCGGCGCCGCCCTACCAGCCGTAGCGCCGCTCAGTCCTTGGCCTGCCCCTGGCCCGCCCGTACCGCGTCCGTGCCCCAGCTCGCGAGGAGGCGCAGCGCCTCGGCCGACGGGGAGCCCGGTTCCGCGTGGTACATGACCAGGAACTGCTCCTCGTCGTCCGGCAGGTGCAGCGTCTCGTACATCAGCGACATGTCACCGACGAGCGGATGCCGCATCCGCTTCACGCCGTGGCTCTTCTCCCTGACGTCGTGCGTCGCCCACAGCCGCCTGAACTCCTCGCTCTTGACGGAGAGCTCACCGACCAGGGCCGACAGCTCCGGGTCGTCGGGGTGGCAGCCCGCGTACAGGCGCAGGTAGCTGACCATGTCGGACGCCTTGGAGTCCCACTCCAGGAACAGGTCGCGGTAGGCGGGGTTGAGGAAGACGAGCCGCGCCCAGTTCCGCTCGGGCGGCGGCAGCTCGCTCCAGTCACCGAAGAGCGCCGCTGCCATCCGGTTCCACGCGAGGATCTCCGAGCGCGGACCGCCGATGTACGCCGGGACGCCGTCCAGCGTGTTCAGGAGCTGACTCAGGGCGACCCGCACCTGCTGGGGCCTGCTGGACCGCTTCGACTTCTTGTGCTGCTTCGGCTTCGCGAGATGCGTCAGATGCGCGTGCTCGGCGTCCGTGAGGCGCAGGGCGCGCGCGATCGCGTCGAGCACCTCCGCCGACACGTTCCGCCCGTTCCCCTGCTCCAGGCGCGTGTAGTACGCCACCGACACACCGGCCAGCTGCGCCAGCTCCTCGCGGCGCAGGCCCGGCACGCGCCGGTGCCGCCCGAAGTCCGGCAGCCCCACATCCTGCGGCTTCAGCCGGGCCCGCCGGGTGCGCAGGAACTCGCTCAGCTCGGCACGCCGGTCCAGCGGCTCGCCGGCGGCCGGGGCGGCGCGGGTCCCGTGATCGTCCATGCGTCAAGTATCGCCGGGCCGCCACAGTCGTACGAAGGTGTTCCTGACCCCGCCAGTATTAGGACCAGTGGGCGTACGCAAAGCGGGGCAAGGCCCTGAGCTCGGCGGAGGCCTCCGGCTGGGGCAGGCTGGACGCATGACCGCACAGATCACCACCGTCAGCGCCTACGCCGCACCCTCCGCAAAGGCTCCGCTGGAGCGCACCACCATTCCGCGCCGCCCGGTGGGCGAGTTCGACGTCCTGATCGACATCAAGTTCGCCGGCATCTGCCACTCCGACATCCACCAGGCCCGCGACGGCTGGGGCGAGGGCATCTTCCCGATGGTCCCCGGCCACGAGATCGCCGGCATCGTCACCGAGGTGGGACCCGGCGTCACCAAGTTCGCCGTCGGCGACCGCGTCGGCGTCGGCTGCATGGTCGACTCCTGCCGCGAGTGCGACAACTGCAAGGCGGGCCTGGAGCAGTACTGCGCCAAGGGCAACGTCGGCACGTACAACGCCCTCGACAAGAACGGCGAGCCCACCTACGGCGGCTACTCCACCCACATCGTCGTCGACGAGAACTACACCGTCGGCATCCCCGAGGGCCTCGCCCTCGACGAAGCCGCGCCGCTGCTGTGCGCGGGCATCACCACGTACTCCCCGCTCAAGCACTGGAACGCGGGCCCCGGCAAGAAGGTCGCCGTCCTCGGCATGGGCGGCCTCGGCCACATGGGCGTCAAGATCGCGCACGCGCTCGGCGCCGAGGTGACCGTCCTGTCGCAGTCCCTGCGCAAGCAGGAGGACGGCCTCAAGCTGGGCGCCGACCACTACTACGCGACCAGCGACCCGAAGACCTTCGAGGAGCTGGCCGGCACCTTCGACATCATCCTGTCGACGGTCTCGGCCCCGCTCGACTTCGGCGCGTTCCTCTCGCTCCTGAAGACGGACGGCGCCCTGGTGAACGTGGGCGCCCCCGAGGAGCCCATCTCCATCAACCTGTTCTCCGTGATCGCGGGCCGCAAGTCCCTCTCCGGCTCCGGCATCGGCGGCATCCAGGAGACCCAGGAGATGCTCGACTTCTGCGCCGAGCACGGCCTGGGCGCCGAGATCGAGCTGATCGAGGCGAGCCAGATCAACGAGGCGTACGAGCGCGTGCTCGCGAGCGACGTGCGGTACCGGTTCGTGATCGACACGGCGACGATCTGACCCTCGCCGTTGCCCTTCGCATCACCCGGGGCATTACCTGAGGCGTAATCGACGGTCCGTCCGTCCCCCGGCAGGATCGAGTCATCGAACCGATCCTGCCGGGGAGGACCCCATGACCGCCTACGCCATCGCCGCCCTGCGCAACACCACCGTGCCGAACGAAGAGGTCTTCGACTACATGGAGCGCGTCCAGTCGACCCTCGACCCGTTCGGCGGCCGCTTCCTCGTGCACGGCGGCCGGCTGGAGGACATCGAGGGGTCGTGGCCGGGGGGTGTCGTCGTCATCTCGTTCCCTGACAAGGCCGCGGCGCACGGCTGGTACGACTCCGACGCCTACCAGGAGCTCATCCCGCTGCGGACGCGGAACCTGGAGGGCGAGGTGATCTTCGTGGAGGGGGTTCCGGGGGACTACGACCCGTCGACCATGGCGGCGCGGATGCGGGCGGAGGCGGGGCGGGGCGTATGACGTGGGGGCATCGTTTTCTGCCGCGGGCAGAACGATGCGCCGCACGGTGTGCGCCGCTCCTACGCTGAACCCGTGAGCAGCCACGCGTCGAACCAGGCCCGCGTCATCCCTCTGCGTCCGGCCCTGCGCCCGGTCCCGGCGGAGCCCGCCGGGGTGCCGCCCAAGGAGCCGCTCTGGCGCGACATCGTGGGTGATGTCCTGCGCCGCGAGCGCCTCGCCCAGGAACGCACGCTGAAGGACGTCGCCGACGCGGCCCGGATCTCCCTCCCGTACCTCTCCGAGATCGAGCGCGGCCTCAAGGAGGCGTCGTCCGAGGTCCTGGCGGCCGCGGCCCACGCCCTTGGCCTCGGCCTCGCCGACGTCCTGGCCCTCGGCCGGTCCGAACTGCTCCGCCTCACGACTTTGCCCGCCGGCCACGCCGTCCGCCGGGCCGCCCCGCGCCAGGGCGAGGTACGCCTCGCGGCCTGAGGACGCCGCCTCGGTGCGAGTGGTCCTGGAGTGGCGCCCTACCCCTGCAGCGCCCGCCGCGCGCCGACCTCGGTCGGATACTCGCGGACGGTCAGCACGGCGACGCTCCAGCCCACACAGAACGCGGCGAACGCCGGCATGACGGGAGCGGCGATCACCACGAGGCCACGGCCGAGGACGGCCAGCCCGGTGGAGCGCCCGGCGGAGGCCCGCCGCCTGGCACGGGCCCGCCCGGGACTGGGCGGGTCCAGAAGATCCCTGCGGTGCGCCCGGCGCTGCACGACCCAGCCCCACACGACAGCCACGCAGGCCGCGACGGCCTGCGCCACGTCCCACACGGTGCGCACGCCGGACGGCAGCACCTCACGGAACCCCGAGTAAAGGCTCAGGGAGACGAAACAGAAGAACGCCAGCACGGCCAGCCACAGCACACCGGTCCCGGTACGCCGCATCCAGTACCGCACCCCACGCTCGTACCAGCTGGTCCCGAGCCCGGGCAGCACCGGAATCCGGCCATCGCCCGGCACGGGCGAGGCCCCCGCGGCGGGAACCTCAGAAGATGCTCTTGATGCCACCCCAGACATCCTTCCCAAGTCGCTTGAAGTCGTCCCCGGTCTGGGAGAGGACATGGCCGCTGCCGTGCAGCACACCGCCCACCACGCCGTCCTTGTGGATGTCCTCGCTCCAGTGCTCGTGGAAGGCGTGGTCGATGACGCCGGTCGCGCCGATCACGACTGCGCCGCCGACCCCGGCCACCACGGCCACGGGGACGTCGAAGGGCGCGGCAGCCACCAGGCCGGCGGTGATGGCCGTACCGGCGACGAGGCCGCCGACGTTGGCACCGCCGTCGACGGCCACCGAGTGCTGCCAGGACCAGCCCTTGTCGTGGTCGTCCGACGCCTCCAGCAGACCACACGTGCCCGCGGCGGCGACGTCCAGGACCGGGATCTCCTTGAGGAAGTCCGGGAGCTTCTCCACTCCCTCGCCGACGCGCAGCGCATCCGCGGCGTCTGCCAGCTTCACGTTCAGGGCGCGGTCGTAGGGCAGGGCGGTGCTGCCGTGATCGGCGCGGGCGATGTCCTGCTCCAGCGCCTCGACGTCCGCGACGGCGTCGCGGCTCTCCGCCGCCTCGCCTTTCCAGCCCGCGTCGTCCACCAGCGTGTCCACGGCGCCGCCGAGCGGATGGACGACGCCTTCGAGCGCCTTCTTGGCGTTCCGGTACGTCTCGGCCATCGTGCGCAGCCCGCCGATGTCGCCGCCGACCCAGCTGTCGGTCATCAGCCCTCTCCCGCCATCAGGTCCTCGAACAGGCCGTGTACGTCGATGTCGTGCCGCCGCAGCGAGTCGCGGGCGGCGGTGACCTTGTCGCCGTGGTCGTCGAGCCGGTCGGCGAAGCCGGTGTGCAGGGCGACGATGAGGTCGGCGACCTCCTTGACGGCGTGATCGAGCCCGGCGTCGCCCCCGTCCACCAGAGGCGGGGCGACCTGGGGGTGCAGCTCCCGGTAGTGGCCGGCCTCGCGGTGGAAGGTGCCGGCCATGGAGGTGAGGTCGCTCATGACCACCTTGAGATCGGCCATCAGGGCATCTCCCGGGCGTAGGCGGCCAGGTCGGCCTGCCGCCAGTTGTGGTGCCCTGGGGCCACCTCGGGGTCGAGGCGGACGCGGGCGCCGTGTTCGCGCATGCCCTCGGCCAGCGGGCCGATCGAGGCGGCGATCCACGGCTGGGCCGGGCCGAGCGCGGACACCAGCTTCTCCAGCGTGGTGAACGCGAGGGCCACGTTTCCGTCGGAGGGGTGCGCGAACAGCTCGTAGGCGATGAAGGGCACGCGGGCGGGGCGGCCGTCCGCGTCGGTGATGTCGGCGTAGCGGGGATGGGCCGGTACGTACACGGCCGTGTGGTAGGCGGGAACACCGGGTTTCGGGCCCGTCGCGTCATCGCGTGCGAGCGTCCCCGCGTCGACGCCGCCCACGTAGTCGAGGAGCGGTGAACGCCCGTGCGCCGGATCGGTGTCGGCCCCTGCGGGAGGTTTCGCCTCGGCGTACTCGGTGTGGTCGGCGTAGTCGAGAAGCCGCGAACGTATCGGCACCTCCACCGCTGGCTCCCCTTCGCTGCGGACGCTTTCGTTCCGTCACACTAGCCAGCAAGAGAAAGGGCAAATCCGGCTATGTCACCCGCCGTCGGGGCCGCATGCCGAACGCATACGGCGGTTTGGCCGTGACCTGGCCACCCTTTGACCACCCGATGACCGGGCCGGTGACGGGCACGGTGACGGAGGAGGGAGTTCGGGAGCGGGTCCCGTCATTTGACGATGACGCCAGGGACCAGAGCGGCCAGGCCCGAGATGAAACTGCCCACGCCGGCCAGCGTGACGATCGCCGCCTTGCCGTCCGAGAACAGGCCGGAGCAGAACGCGCGCACCTGTCGGCGCAGGATCAGCATCTTGAGTTTCTGCCACCGGTGCTGGTGGATGTGGCAGCCAAGCAGCAGTCCCGATGCGTTGTTGCGGCAGCCGTCCGCTCGTCCTCGCACGGGTGCGCCGCACGTCACGGGGGCTTGGAAGAAGCACCACACGAGTACGGCAGCGGAGAGCGCGATGACCACCGCCGGACCAGCGGCGGAGTTGATCCACGCGGCGATCAGAAGGGCGCCGGCCAGGACGCCCCACCACTGATCCAGTCCGCCGAGTCGCCCGCTCTTTGCCCCCGAAGTCGCCATGAGGGAAATCGTGGCAACGGAGCGGCGCTGTCATGCGGCCCAGGAGAACCTTGACCGAAAGTGATCACCTATCGGCTGACAGGTGCTGTCAGCCCTCAGCCCTCGCCACGCCGATCGGGCACGAGACGCCCGTGCCGGCGAGCCTGTGCTGCCATGTGACCCATCCGGGCAGCGACGGTTGGAGTGGCGCGGAATCGCTTGGAGCCCTCGCGCGTTGAGAAACTGCGCGTGGGATGCCGGCGGTGTGCGAGCCGAGTACCCCGAGTGACCGAGCTGACAGATATTGGAGGGGCCGAAATGGCTGCGCAGACGCAGAGGGCCGTGCTGGCGGGCGGATGCTTCTGGGGGATGGAGGACCTGATCCGCCGACTCCCGGGCGTGACGGCGACCCGGGTCGGATACACCGGGGGTGACGTGCCGAACGCGACGTACCGTAACCATGGCACTCACGCGGAGGCCATTGAGATCCTTTTCGACCCCGAGAGGACCGACTTCCGCGCGATCCTGGAGTTCTTCTTCCAGATCCACGACCCGAGCACCGAGAACCGCCAGGGCAACGACATCGGTCTCAGCTACCGCTCGGCGATCTACTACGTGGATGACGAGCAGAAGCGGATCGCCGAGGACACGATCGCGGATGTGGACGCCTCCGGACTGTGGCCGGGCAAAGTCGTCACCGAGGTAGAGCCGGTCGGTCCCTTCTGGGAGGCCGAGCCCGAGCATCAGGACTATCTGCAGCGTTACCCGGACGGCTACACCTGCCACTTCCCGCGCCCGGGATGGCGGCTGCCCGCCCGCGCGGAGGGCTGACCGCGAGGCGGCCCGGCGGAAGGCGGAGGCTGGCTGGCTGGCCGAGGCTCCGCAGCCGGGCCGTGCTTGCGCTTGCGGGGTTGGGGGTGCCCCGCTGTGGACGAAGGGTGCCGACGGTGGGCCACAGTCGGGGAATGCTGGGCCGAGAGCAGAACCTCTAGTCGAGACGCAGCAGTTGAGCGTCGGGCCGCGCGGGGTGGTCAGTGGCGCAGCGTCGCCGGGCTCCCGCCGTTCGCCTCGTAGCCCGCGACCGCGAGCGCCCGGTACACCGCGTAGTCCGCCGCCGGGTCCGAGCCCGTCGTCCAGGGGAGCGCGCCGACGTGGCCGTCGACGTGGAGCAGCTGCTCCATCGCCTCGGCCCAGCGCTCGCAGCGGACCAGGAAGAACACCAGGAGATGGCGGACGTGGGCGAGCATGGGGTCGTCCGGGCGGGCGGCCTGGACGGCAAAGAGCGCACCGTGGATCGACTTGGTGACGACCTCGCTCTGGTAGAAGCTGCGCACCAGATTGACGTCGGGCAGGTGCTCGTAGAGCGCGAAGAGGGGGAGCGCGGCGAGGAGCGAGCCGCGCGGGGCGCGCGCGGCGGCGGCCTCGGCGAAGGAGAAGGCGAGCTCGCGCGAGCCGTGCCACTTCTCGCACCAGTACCGCAGGCCCGCCAGGTGGGCGCCCATGTGGCCCGGCGCCGTGTCGAGGATCTTGAGCCAGAGCTGCTCGAAGTCGTGCTGGGAGTACCCGAGGCCGCGGGCCACGGCGAGATGGGTGATGTGGGGGACCGGGTCGCCGGGGGCCAGGAGTGCCGCGTCCTCGCAGGCCGACCTGGCCTCCTCCAGGATGATCCGCCGCTCGTCGGCCTGCGCTTCACCGCCCGCGTTCCGCCAGGCCTGCTGGACGAGGAACTCCGCGAAGACCTGCGCCCCGCCCGGGTCCTTGGGGTCCTGGGCACGCCACGCGTGGAGCCACCCGGCACCGAGCCGCGGCGTCTGCGCGAGCTCCAGGGCGGCGGCGCCGGCGATCGCCTGCACGCGCTCCCAGCGCTGCTCGCTGTCCTTGCCCGTGCTGGCGAGGAGCTGCTTGGCGGCGGTGAAGTCCTGGTTGCGCTGGACCACCGACATCACGTTCAGCAGGTCCTGGTCGGGGCCCGGGAGCCGCACGTCCAGGTCCTCCTGGCGCATGAAGCCGTACTCCGCGGGGTCCGCCGCGTCCGGCGAACCGGGCGCGACCTGGCGTATCCCGCCGCGCCTGCGCAACAGGTACGGGCCCAGCACCGCCCCCAACATGACCACTGCCATCAGGACCCAGAGAATTCCCATGCGTACAAGCGAACCAGAAGGGTCGGACAATTGGCGAATGAGGCCCGGTAGGGCCGCCGCGCGGCCCGCGCGCGCACTACGCTCTGGCCGCATGAGCGACACGCACAACAGCCAGAACGCCCACGGCGGTCACGGGTTCGAGACCGTGGCCATTCACGCGGGCAACACGGCCGACCCCCTGACGGGCGCCGTTGTCCCCCCGATCTACCAGGTCTCCACGTACAAGCAGGACGGCGTGGGCGGGCTGCGCGGTGGCTACGAGTACAGCCGCAGCGCCAACCCGACCAGGACCGCCCTGGAGGAGAACCTCGCCGCCCTCGAAGGCGGCCGCCGCGGCCTCGCGTTCGCCTCCGGGCTCGCCGCCGAGGACTGCCTTCTCCGTACGCTGCTCAGCCCCGGCGATCACGTGGTCATCCCGAACGACGCGTACGGCGGCACGTTCCGTCTGTTCGCGAAGGTCGTCTCGCGGTGGGGCGTGGAGTGGTCGGTCGCCGACACCAGCGACCCGGCCTCCGTGCGCGCGGCGCTGACGCCGAAGACCAAGGTCATCTGGGTCGAGACGCCGTCCAACCCGCTGCTCGGGATCACCGACATCGCCGCCGTCGCGCAGGTCGCGCGGGAGGCGGGGGCGCGGCTCGTCGTCGACAACACCTTCGCGAGCCCGTACCTCCAGCAGCCGCTGGCGCTCGGCGCGGACGTCGTCGTGCACTCCCTGACGAAGTACATGGGCGGTCACTCGGACGTCGTCGGCGGTGCGCTGATCGTCGCCGACCCGGCGCTCGGCGAGGAGCTGGCGTACCACCAGAACGCGATGGGCGCCGTCGCCGGGCCGATGGACGCGTGGCTGGTGCTGCGCGGCATCAAGACGCTGCCCGTGCGCATGGACCGGCACAGTGAGAACGCGACGAGGGTCGCCGACATGCTGTCCCGGCACGCGCGCGTGACGCGTGTTCTGTACCCGGGCCTTCCGGAGCACCCCGGTCACGAGGTCGCCGCCAAGCAGATGAAGGCGTTCGGCGGCATGGTGTCGTTCCAGGTCGAGGGCGGCGAGGAGGCCGCCGTCGCGGTCTGCGACCGGGCGAAGCTGTTCACCCTGGGCGAGTCCCTGGGCGGTGTGGAGTCCCTGATCGAGCACCCGGGACGCATGACGCACGCCTCGGTCGCGGGCTCGGCGCTCGAGGTGCCCGGCGATCTCGTACGTCTCTCCGTGGGCATCGAGTCGGCCGACGACCTGCTTGCCGACCTCCAGCAGGCGCTCGGCTGATACCGCGGACGGCCGCCGCGAGGAGGCGCGCGGTCACCAGTCCGTGAGTGGTGGAGTCGTCCCGGACGGCGGCTCCACCCAGGGCCTGGCCAGCAGGGCCCATACGAAGAACGCGGTCATCGCCAGGCACAGCGCGAGCCACATCAGGCGGCGCAGCACTCTCCTGCGGCGCAGGATCCGCCCGCCCCGGCGCACCGCCTCGGTGTGGATCCCGGGCGGCAGCGCTCCCTGGGCGGCCTCCAGGATCGCGCGGACCTCGCGTTCCGTGCGGGCCTGTCCGTTCATGACGGCGCCTCCTCCAGGGACGGCGCGTCCGCAAGGGCCGGGGCGGGCCCGCGCGGCGGGTGCAGGACGAGCGCCATGGCGCGCGCGTGGATCACGTGTACGCGCTCCATGGGGAGCCCGAGCAGCGCGGCCACCTGCTCCTCGCCGACCCCCTCGTAGAGGCGCAGCACCAGGATCAGCCGAGCCTGCGGGCCGAGGTGGCGCAGTACGCCGCCGTACCCGCGGTGCTGGTGCCAGGCCGCGCGGGCGAAGCGCAGGGCGAGCTCCTTGCGGGCGCGGTCGTAGGGGTCCTCGCCGCGCAGCCGGTCCCAGGAGGCGTACGTCTGCGCGAGCGCCGCGACGAGCAGCTTCCGCGCGCGCGGGTTGCCGTCGGCCGGCTCCGTGGTGAGCAGGGTCGCGGCATGGAGCAGCCGCCCTGCCGCGCCCGCGACGAACGCCTCGAACTCCCGGGCCCGGCGGGCGTCCTGGAACGCGCGCCGTTCTCGCACCGCACCTCCAGCCGGGCCGCTCGGCGGCCGGTCGCTGGGACGGGACGGGCCCCGGCCGCGTACGACAGGGGCCCGGTCTCATATGAGGGCAGGTGCGGGCCCGGGGTCAAGAGCCGGGAGCGGCTTCCCCGGACGGGGCGGGCTGGCCCGCCTGCCGCGCGGACAGCGCGGTGTTGAAGCGCGTGAGGAGCGCGCAGAACTGTTCGCGCTCCTGCGGGGTCCACTCCTGCGTCAACTCGGCCATCAGGGACTGCCTGGACGTGCGTACCTCGTCGAGCCGGGCGAGGCCGCGCGGCGACAGCTGGAGGACGACCGCGCGTCCGTCCTCCGGGTGGGACGTCCGCTTGACGAGGCCCGTGTCGACGAGCGGCGCGACCTGACGCGTCACCGTCGACGAGTCGATGCCCATGCTCGCGGCGAGCGCCTTGACGCCCATCGGGCCTTCCTTGTCCAGGCGGTTGAGCAGCAGATACGCGGCTCGGTCCATCGAGTTGCGCACCTGCCCGACCCCGCCGAGCCGGGTCTGTTCGGCACGGCGGGCGAAGACCGCCACCTCGTGCTGGAGCGTTTCGAGGAGGCCGGTGTCGCCGGCGGTCGTCATGTCCATCGTTTCCGGTGGTGTGGGCATGGCCGGGGGCTCACTTCATGCGGGGGTGGTGGGTTGGGGGACAGGGTACGCGGCCGGAAGGCGGGTCGTACCGACGCTGCGCAAACCAGTCTCGGACCGTGGTCACACCAGGAGCCGTACGGCGTGAGCTGCGAGACTTGCCGTCATGAGCTACAGCACGGCTGACTCCTTGCCGACGGTGACCCTGGACGATGTGCGCGGCGCGCAGAAGATGCTCTCGGGGGTCGCGCGGATGACGGCGATGGAGGGCAGCCGGTACCTCTCCGGGCTGGTCGGAGCGCCGGTGCACCTCAAGTGCGAGAACCTCCAGCGGACCGGCTCCTTCAAGCTGCGCGGCGCGTACGTCAGGATCGCGGGCCTGCTTCCCGAGGAGCGCGCCGCGGGCGTGGTCGCCGCGAGTGCCGGAAACCATGCGCAGGGTGTAGCGCACGCGTCTTCTCTCCTCGGCGTACGCTCCACGGTCTTCATGCCGGTCGGCGCGCCCCTGCCGAAGGTCGCGGCGACCCGTGACTACGGCGCGGAGGTGCGGCTGCACGGGCAGGTCGTCGACGAGACGCTGGCGGCGGCGCAGGAGTACGCGCTCGAGACGGGCGCCGTGTTCATCCACCCCTTCGACCACCCGGACATCATCGCCGGACAGGGCACGGTCGGCCTCGAAATCCTGGAGCAGTGCCCCGAGGTGCGCACGATCGTCGTGGGCATCGGCGGCGGCGGGCTCGCCGCGGGCATCGCGGTGGCGGTCAAGGCGGTGCGCCCCGATGTGAAGGTGATCGGCGTGCAGGCGGCGGGCGCGGCGGCGTACCCGCCCTCACTGGAGGCCGGGCGGCCGGTGTCGATCCCGTATCCGGCGACGATGGCCGACGGCATCAAGGTGGGGCGGCCCGGTGACGTGCCGTTCCAGCTGGTCCAGGAGCTGGTCGACGAGGTCCGTACGGTCTCCGAGGACGAGCTGTCGAGCGCGCTGCTGCTCTGCTTGGAGCGGGCCAAGCTGGTCGTCGAACCGGCCGGGGCGAGCCCGGTCGCGGCGCTCCTGAGCGACCCGCGCTCCTTCGAGGGCCCGGTCGTGGCGCTGCTGTCGGGCGGCAACGTCGACCCGCTCCTGATGCAGCGGATCCTGCGCCACGGCATGGCTGCCGCCGGCCGATATCTGTCGCTGCGGCTGCGTCTGACGGACCGTCCCGGTGCCCTGGCCACGCTTCTCGGCGTGCTGTCGGGGGTCGACGCCAACGTCCTCGACGTGAGCCATGTACGGACCGATCCCCGGCTCGGGCTCACGGAGGCCGAGGTGGAGCTGCACCTGGAGACGAAGGGGCCGGTGCACTGCGCCGAGGTGGGCGCGGCGCTCCGGGACGCGGGTTACCTCGTCATCGACTGACCGGTGGAGCCGGGAGATTACGGAAAACCAGTTGATGAGACGCGATGTATCGCGATACTTTGTGGTGCGCGTCACCAATCCGTCGGGCGTGCCCGGACGGACATACCTAAGCTTTCCTGAGCAAGGCAACCAAACAGGTCACCCACAACCCATGGGGGAAGCCACATGCCAGGCGCCATCTACGCCGAAGGTCTGGTGAAGACCTTCGGCGACGTCAGGGCTCTGGACGGCGTCGATCTCGATGTCCCGGAGGGCACGGTCCTCGGCCTGCTCGGTCCGAACGGGGCGGGGAAGACCACTGCCGTGCGCTGTCTGACGACGCTGCTCACGCCGGACAGCGGCAAGGCCGTCGTCGCGGGCATCGACGTTCTCAAGCATCCGAACGAGGTGCGGCGCTCGATCGGACTCTCCGGCCAGTTCGCCGCGGTCGACGAGTATCTGACGGGTCGTGAAAATCTGCAAATGGTCGGCCAGTTGTACCAGATGAAGGCCAAGGAGGCGAAGGTGCGCGCGTCCGAGCTGCTCGAGCGGTTCAACCTCGCTGACGCCGCCGACCGGACCTCGAAGACGTACTCCGGAGGCATGCGCCGCCGACTCGACCTGGCCGCCGCACTCGTCGTCTCGCCGCCCGTGATGTTCATGGACGAGCCGACGACGGGACTCGACCCGCGCAACAGGCTGCAGCTGTGGGAGGTCATCCAGGAGCTGGTCGCCGGCGGCACGACACTGCTGCTCACCACCCAGTACCTCGAAGAGGCCGACCACCTGGCGCACGACATCTGCGTGATCGACCACGGCCGCGTCATCGCGCGCGGCACGTCCGACCAGCTCAAGGCTCAGACCGGCGGCGAGCGGGTCGAGCTCGTGGTCCACGAGCGGGAGCACATGACGCCCGCCGCCGAGGTCCTCGCCGGGTTCGGCAAGGGCGAGACCACCGTCGAGCAGCACACCCGCAAGCTCACCGTCCCCGTCTCCGGCGGCGCCAAGCTCCTCGCCGAGGTCATCAGGGAGTTGGACACCCGCGGCATCGAGATCGACGACATCGGTCTGCGCCGGCCCACGCTCGACGACGTCTTCATCTCCCTGACCGGCCACGTGGCCGAGGAGAAGGAGGAAGGGAACGGCTCGGGGGCGGGCGCCGCCAAGCAGTCCAAGCGGAAGAAGGAGGCCGTCAAGTGAGCGCCGTCACCCAGACCCTCGCGCCCCGCCCTGCGGGCGGCCCCGTGCAGTCCGCCAGGGACTCCCTCGTCGTCGCCAAGCGCAATCTGATCCGGATGACGCGGATCCCCGAGGTCGTCATCTTCGGGCTGATCCAGCCGATCATGTTCGTGGTGCTGTTCAGCTACGTGTTCGGCGGCTCGATGAACATCGGGGGCACCACCGACCCCGCGGTCTACCGAGAGTTCCTGATGGCCGGCATCTTCGCCCAGACCGTCACGTTCGCCACGGCGGGCGCCGGCGCGGGCATCGCCGACGACATGCACAAGGGCCTCATCGACCGCTTCAGGTCGCTGCCGATGTCCCGTGGCGCCGTCCTCACCGGACGCACCCTCGCGGACCTCGTGCAGACGGCCCTGACCCTGCTCGTCCTCGCGATCGTCGCGCTCCTGGTGGGCTGGCGCATCCACGAGGGCGTCCCGAAGGCCCTCGGCGCCTTCGGCCTGCTGCTCCTGCTCGGATACGCGTTCACGTGGATCGGCGCCCTCATCGGCCTGTCCGTACGCACCCCCGAGGCGGCCACGTCGGGCGGGCTGGTCTGGCTCTTCCCGGTGACGTTCATCTCGAACGCGTTCGTGGACTCCAGCCAGATGACGCCCTGGCTGCGCCACATCGCCGACTGGAACCCGTTCAGCGCCACGGTGCAGGCCTGCCGCGAGCTGTTCGGCAACCCGGGCGTCTCCGACTCTCCCGCCTGGCCCATGCAGCACCCCGTGTGGGCCTCGCTGCTCTGGTCCGTCGTGATCATCGTCGCCTTCCGGACGCTCTCGGTCCGCAAGTACCGCAACGCGACGGCCTGACGGCTACGGCTCCGAGCGCGAACACGCGAAGGCCCCCGGCGCAGCACGCGCCGGGGGCCTTCGCCATACGGTCGGTTCAGCCGTTGTACGGCTTCTCAGCCGTCGTAGGGCGTCGCCGCGAGGACCTTCACCGAGGCGAGCTTGCCGTTCGGCAGCTCGTACTGGGCGTCCTCGCCGATCTTCTTGCCGTTCACACCGGAGCCCAGCGGGGACTGCGGCGAGTACGTCTCGATGTCGGCGCTCGCGTACTCACGCGAGGCGAGCAGGAACGTCATGGTGTCGTCCTCGTCGCCGTCGAAGGCGATCGTGACGACCATGCCGGGGGCAGCGACGCCGGCCGCGGCAGGCGCCTCGCCGACCTTGGCCTTCTCCAGGAGCTGGGTCAGCTGGCGGATGCGGAGCTCTTGCTTGCCCTGCTCCTCCTTGGCCGCGTGGTACCCGCCGTTCTCGCGCAGGTCGCCCTCCTCGCGTGCCGCCGCGATCTTCACGGTGATCTCGGCGCGCGCGGGACCAGACAGGTACTCCAGCTCGTCCTTGAGCTTGGTGTACGCCTCCTGCGTGAGCCAGGTGACGTCTTCGCTGGTCTGGGTCACAGGTGCTCCTCGTAGGTACTGGGAATACAAAGCATCGCCCTACCCAGAAGCATGTGCCTTCACGGGTGGGCGAAACCACGAGCCTAACAATTCAGGCGCCGAAGGGGGAGGACATATGCCATCAAGAATTCGTCACCGCAGGTCAGGCGACGAAACCCGTACGGCCGCAGTACGGCCGAACGTACGGCCGCCGTGCGGTCACCCCGCGTGGCAGCCGAGCAGCTCCGCGCTGGTGCCGCGGGCCGTGGTGCGCAGCGTCACGACCTTGTCGATCCGGCTGTCGCGCTGGTCGAAGCGGAAGTCCGCGCGGCCCACCTCGGCGCCGTCGGCGGACTGCGACCGGATGGTGCAGTAGCCCTTGGCGTCGCTGTCCTTACGGACCTCGAGGTGCACCTTGACCGCCGCGTCGGAGGCCTTGAAGGTGATGACCTCGGCGCTGATCTTCGTACCGAAGACGTAGTGGTAGCCGAACCAGCCGATGAGGACGACGAGCAGGGCGCCGAGCGCGGCGCCGACGATCTTCAGGGTGCGGTCCGCTCGTTCGTCGGCGGAGCGGGAGCGGCCGTAGCGGCCGTCCGGGAGCTGCTCACTCACCGCACTCATGATCGTTCCTCTCGCGCGGGGCGGGTCGAGGACCGGCCCCGGACAGACTGCCGGAATTTTCCGCCCCCCGGTTCCGTCACTATAGAAGCCGCCCAATGCGCTGTATGACCGAGGGCGCCTTATTCACCGAGTCATTCACTGAGGATCTTGTCTTGACTGAGCAGCTGCGACTGATGGCCGTTCACGCCCACCCCGACGACGAGTCGTCGAAGGGTGCGGCCACCATGGCCAAGTACGTGTCCGAGGGGGTGGCCGTCCTTGTCGTGACCTGCACGGGCGGGGAACGAGGCTCCATCCTCAACCCGAAGCTTCAGGGGGACACGTACATCGAGGAGAACATCCACGAGGTACGCAAGAAGGAGATGGACGAGGCGCGCGCGATCCTGGGCGTCGACCAGGAGTGGCTGGGCTTCGTCGACTCGGGCCTGCCCGAGGGCGACCCGCTGCCGCCGCTGCCCGAGGGCTGCTTCGCGCTCGAGGACGTCGACAAGGCGGCGGGGGAGCTCGTCAGGCAGATCCGCTCGTTCCGTCCGCAGGTCGTCACGACGTACGACGAGAACGGGGGCTACCCGCACCCCGACCACATCATGACCCACAAGATCTCGATGGTGGCCTTCGAGGGCGCGGCGGACACCGAGAAGTACCCGGAGTCCGAGTACGGCCCGGCCTACCAGCCGCAGAAGCTCTACTACAACCAGGGCTTCAACCGGCCGCGCACCGAGGCGCTGCACCAGGCGATGCTCGACCGCGGCCTGGAGTCGCCCTACGCGGAGTGGCTCAAGCGGTGGGACGAGTTCGAGCGGGTCGAGCGGACGCTGACCACGCACATTCCGTGCGCCGACTTCTATGAGGTCCGCGACAAGGCGCTGATCGCGCACGCCACGCAGATCGACCCCGACGGCGGCTGGTTCCGGGTCCCGATGGAACTCCAGCGGGCGGTGTGGCCGACCGAGGAGTACGAGCTCGCGAAGTCTCTCGTCGATACCTCCCTCCCCGAGGACGACCTCTTTGCGGGCATCCGCGACAATGCCTGACATGAGCGCAAGCGCAAGCCTGGCAATGACGCATCTCGTCCCCCTCGCCAAGGAGGTCGACGAGAACAAGGTGACCCCGGGCGTCCTCGGTTTCATCGTCTTCGCGGTGATGGCCGTCGCCGTCTGGGGCCTGATGAAGTCGATGAACCGCCACATGGGCAAGGTCGACTTCAAGGAGAAGACGGACGCCGCCGCGGACCCCGCGGCCGGCTCCCCGGCCTCGCCCGCCAAGGGCTGACGCCCCGCTGAACGGAACGCGCTCGGCACGGCAGTGAGCCGCGCCGAGCGGCTTCGTGCTGCGCGGGTACGCTCGCACGCCCGCAGCACCCTCGTCTCCGGCGCCTCGCGCCCGGCATCTCGCGCCCGGCGCCTCGCGCCACGCAGCGGGCTCGTGCTCACGCGCCCGAAGCGCCGCGCCCTGAGCGACCCCGCGCCCCGGCCGTAGCGCCTTCGCGCCACGCAGTGCCTCGCGCCCTGAGCCCCCGGCCACGCAGCGCCTGCGGCACTTTGCGTCCTCGGGCCGCGCGGCGTCCCGGCCACGAGGCGCTCTCGCCCTCAGCGATCGTGCGCCTCACGCGCTCGCAGCGCCGCGCTCTGAGCGCCCTCGCGCCACCCAGTGCCTCGCGCCCTGAGCGCCCGGCCACGCAGCGCCTGCGGCACTTTGCGTCCTCGGGCCGCGTGGCGTCCCGGCCACGAGGCGTTTTCGTCCTCAGCGATCGTGCGCCTCACGCGCTCGCAGCGCCGCGCTCTCAGCCGCTCACGCGCCTCACGCGCCCCACGCGCTCGCAGAGCCTCGCGCTGAGCAGCCTCGCGTCACGCGCCGCCCCGCGCACAGCCCCCGCACCGCCTCGCCCTCAGCGCCCCGCCCCCACCTCCACGCCCATCACGTCGCGGGCGTGGCGCTTGGGGACCATGCCGAGGCGCCAGGCCTGCCAGCCCGCCTCCAGGTCCGCGCCGCGTTCCAGGAGGAGCTGGTAGGCCTCCACGTAGTCGTCGAGCTTGGCGTCCCGGCCGGCGTGGGTGGCGCGGGCGAGTTGGGACAGTTCCTCCTGCGCCACGGCCGTGCCGATCTCCGAGCCGCCCGGGGACGCGTACGGCAGCAGCGTGCAACGCAGGAAGTTCGCCCAGTCCTCGCCGCGGCGGTCGCCGTACGACGCGAACAGTGCCGCCGCCTCCTCGCACAGGGTCAGGGCCTGGGCCGCGCGCCCGTTGCCTGCGTCCACCACCGCCAGTTCCAGGCACGTCCACCCCTCGCCGTGCGCGACGCCGATGCGCTGGAAGTCGGCGCGGGCGTCGACCAGGAGCTGGCGCGCGAAGCCGGAGTTGCGCAGCGAGCCCGTCTGCGCGGCGCGCTGGTCACGCGTGACCCGGGCCGAGTGGTGGCGGGCGCAGGCGAGCCCGTACACGTCGCGCATCCGCGAGAACATCGTGCGGGAGCGCTCCAGCTCGCGTACCGCCTGGTCGAGGTTGCCGCTCTCCTCCAGGGCCTGGCCCAGGTAGTAGAGCGTCCAGGCCTCGCCGCGCGCGTCCTCGTTGTCGCGGTGGCGCGAGGCGGCCTGGCGCAGTCCGTCGACGGCCGCCGACGCATCGCCGTCCACCAGGCGCACCCGCGCCAGCTGCGTGAGCGCCCACGCCTCGCCGCGGTTGTCTCGCGTACGGCTGTACAGGTCGAGGGCGGCACGCAGTTCACGCTCCGCGTCCGGCAGGTCGCCCATCCGCAGGCACAGCTGCCCCAGCTGGAAGTGCGCCCACGCCTCGCCGTGCACGGACTCGTTCTCGCGGTGCAGGGCCAGCGCCGAGGTCAGCAGATCGAGCGCCTCCTTTACGTGGGCCCGGTCGCGCTCCACCGCGGCGAGCGCATGCAGCGTCCAGCCCCGGTCGCCCGCCGTCTCCTCCGTGATCTGGAGGTCGAGGGCCTCGCGGAGCTTCGCCGCCGCCTCCTTGAGCTGGCCCTGGTGGTGCAGCGTGATGCCCAGCGAACACAGGGCGCGGGCCGCGCCCGCGTTGTGGTGCGCCTCGAAGTAGAGGTCCACCACGGACGCCAGCGTCGTACGCGCCTTGTCGAGCTCGCCGAGCTGGCGCGCCGCGATACCCGTGCGCCACTGGACCGAGCGCACGAGAAGCCCCTGGTCGACGGCCTGGGTGAGCTCGCTGATCTCGCCGAGTCGGTAGAGGTCGCCGCGCAGCAGGCAGTAGTCGCACAGGGCGCCGAGCAGATTGAGTACGGCCGCCTGGTCGACGCCCTCCGCGCCACGCAGCGTCGCCGTGATGAAGCTGGACTCGTCGTCGAGCCAGCGCAGCGCGGCGTCCAGCGAGGTGAAGCCGTGCGGGCCGACCTGGCCGGCGCGCGTCGACATCTTGCCGTCGACGAGCCGGATCACCGAGTCCGCGAGCTCCGCGTAGTTCTGGATGAGGCGTTCCTGAGCGGCCGTCCGCTCGGCCGGTTCCTCCTCGTCGAGGAGGCGGGCCTGCGCGAAGGAGCGGACGAGGTCGTGCAGCCGGTACCGGCTTCCCCGCACGTGGTCGATCAGCCCGGCGCGTGACAGCGCCGTCAGATGGCGGGTGGCCTCCGACTCGTCCGTCGCGAGGAGCGCGGCCGCCGCGGCCGCACCGAGCGAGGCCCGCCCGGCCAGCGCGAGCCGCCGCAGCAGCCGCCGGGCCGCCTCCGGCTGGTCGGTGTAGCGCAGCCACAGCACCCGCTCGACCGGCTCCACGGGCCCGTACGCGCCCAGGTCGGACGCCAGTGCGCGCGTCGTACGCGGCCCGATCGCGGATCCCGCGATGCGCAGCGCCAGCGGCAGGCCACCGCACAACTCCCTTACTGTGTCCGATGATTCGGAGTCGTAAGGCCCTGAGTCGTCCTCCGCGGACTCGCGCAGCAGTTCCTCCGAGCCCGCCGCGTCCAGCGCGTCCACCGGCACCTGGTGCACCCACGCCGGGACGTCCGCCGGCAGGTCGAGCGGCTTGCGCGCCGTCACCAGGACGAGGCTGTCGGACCGCTCGGGGATCAGCGTGCGCACCTGCTCCGCGTCGTTCGCGTCGTCCAGGACGATCGTGACCGGAAGCCCCGTCAGATGCTGGTGGTACAGCTCGCTGAGGCGCCGCACCTGCTGCTCCTGCGAGGAACGCTCCCGGAAGAGCAGCTGCTCGCGCGGCGCGCCGAGCCGGTTCAGCAGATGGAGCAGCGCGTCCCGGGTCGACAGCGGGGCCTCGGGCGCGTCGCCCCGCAGGTCCACGACGCACGCGCCGCGGAACTGGTCGCGCAGCTCGTGCGCCGCCCGCACCGCGAGCGTCGTGCGGCCGGAGCCGGGCGCGCCGTGCAGCACGACGACGGTGGGCCGGGTCTCGGTGCTCGCGCGGGCCGCGTGCACCCACTGGGCGATGCGCTGCATCTGCGCCCTGCGGCCCGCGAACGGGCCCTGTGGCTCCGGGAGTTGGCCGAACGACTGCTCCAGTACGTTGCGCCGCCTGGCCGCCGCGCTCTTGTCGGTACGGCGCAACTGCGGCGTCGGCTTCTTCGCGCCGGTCCCCGCGGTGGCGGCGAGGACGCGCTGCTGATCGAGGAACGGCCGGATTCCCCGCACGTCGAGCGCCGTCAGCCACTGCAGTCTCAGCTGTTCGGGCCCGCCCGGCTGGCTCCTCGCCCCGGCTCGGCGGCTCGCGGCGGGCACATGAGAGGCCGTCACCTTCGCGACGGTCGTGGCGGCGCCCACCACGGCGACGGCCGCGCCCGCGCCGACCGCGGTCCCCGCGCCCGTACCCAGCAGCAGGTCGGCCACGCAGGCGCCCACCGAGGCAACGGCCGTGACCAGCAGGGGAGTCGATCCCCGCTCCTGGGCGAAGCGCTGCCCGAACGACATCTGCCCGGCCTCGGCCTCGTCCAGGGCGTGTGTGAACTGTGCGTACTCCTCGGCGGCGGTCTCCGCCATGGCGTCGAGCGCACCGCGCGCACGGGACAGCAGTACCCCGCCGTCCGTGCGCCCGCCCGAACGCCGTACTTCCTCCTCCACGGCCCGGGCCAACAGCCCCTCGGCTTCCGCCCGATGGCTGTCTCGCATCTCAGGTCCCCCTCCGGCGGCAACGGTTCCGCGTCAAGTGTGCTGCGTATGGGGTCACGGCGCGAGAGGCCGGGGATCAAAGGGCCGATCGGCGACCGACGTGCGCGAGGATGGGGCGCATGCCGAACCGACTGGCCCATGAGACGTCCCCCTACCTTCTCCAGCATGCCGACAACCCCGTCGACTGGTGGCCCTGGTCGGCCGACGCCTTCGAGGAGGCGCGGCGGCGCGGGGTCCCGGTGCTGCTCAGCGTCGGATACTCCAGCTGCCACTGGTGCCACGTCATGGCGCACGAGTCCTTCGAGGACGAGACGACCGCCGCCCTCATGAACGACCGCTTCGTCAACATCAAGGTCGACCGCGAGGAGCGCCCCGACGTCGACGCCGTCTACATGGAGGCCGTGCAGGCCGCCACCGGCCAGGGCGGCTGGCCCATGACCGTGTTCCTCACGCCGGAAGCCGAGCCGTTCTACTTCGGCACCTACTTCCCGCCCGAGCCGCGGCACGGGATGGCGTCCTTCCGGCAGATCCTGGAGGGCGTGGCGCAGGCGTGGGCCGAGCGCAAGGACGAGGTCGCCGAGGTCGCCGCGAAGATCGTGGGCGATCTGGCCGGGCGTGAGCTGTCGTACGGGGACACACAGATCCCCGGCGAGGGCGAGCTCGCGCAGGCGCTGCTCGGCCTGACCCGCGAGTACGACGAGGCGAACGGCGGATTCGGCGGTGCCCCGAAGTTCCCGCCGTCGATGGTGATCGAGTTCCTGCTGCGCCACTACGCACGCACCGGCGCCGAGGGCGCGCTCCAGATGGCCGACGACACCTGCGAGCGGATGGCGCGCGGCGGGATCTACGACCAGCTGGGCGGCGGCTTCGCGCGCTACTCCGTCGACCGCGAATGGGTCGTGCCCCACTTCGAGAAGATGCTCTACGACAACGCGCTGCTGTGCCGCGCCTACGCGCATCTGTGGCGGGCCACCGGTTCGGAGACGGCCAAGCGCGTCGCGCTGGAGACCGCGGACTTCATGGTGCGGGAGCTGCGGACGAACGAGGGCGGGTTCGCGTCCGCGCTGGACGCGGACAGCGAGGACGCCGAGGGCCGCCACGTCGAGGGCGCGTTCTATGTGTGGACGCCCGGGCAGCTGCGCGAGGTGCTCGGCGACGCGGACGCCGAGCTGGCCGCCCAGTACTTCGGCGTGACGCAGCAGGGCACCTTCGAGGAGGGCGCCTCCGTCCTCCAACTCCCGCAACAGGACACCGAGTTCGATGCCGCGCGGGTCGAGGACGTCCGGCGCAGGCTGTTCGCCGCGCGCGCCGAGCGGCCGGCCCCCGGGCGGGACGACAAGGTCGTCGCCGCGTGGAACGGCCTGGCGATCGCCGCGCTCGCGGAGACCGGCGCGTACTTCGACCGGCCGGACCTGGTGCAGGCCGCACTCGCCGCCGCCGACCTGCTCGTACGGCTCCACATGGACGCGCGGGCGCGCATCGCCCGTACCAGCAAGGACGGCCGGGCCGGCGCGAACGCCGGGGTCCTCGAGGACTACGCGGATGTCGCCGAGGGCTTCCTCACGCTGGCGTCCGTGACGGGCGAGGGGGTCTGGCTGGAGTTCGCCGGGTTCCTCGTCGACCACGTCCTCGACCAGTTCACCGACGCGGAGTCCGGCGCCCTGTACGACACGGCGGCGGACGCGGAGCAGCTGATCCGCAGGCCGCAGGACCCGACCGACAACGCCACGCCCTCGGGCTGGAGCGCGGCGGCGGGCGCGCTGCTCTCGTACGCGGCCCAGACCGGTTCGGAGCCCCATCGCACCGCCGCCGAGCGGGCGTTGGGTGTGGTGCGGGCGCTCGGGCCGCGTGCCCCGCGTTTCATCGGGCACGGGCTCGCGGTCGCGGAGGCGCTGCTCGACGGGCCGAAGGAGGTCGCCGTCGTAGGCGAGATCGGCGGCGAGCTTCACCGCACGGCGCTGCTCGGCACGGCGCCGGGCGCGGTTGTCGCGGTGGGCGAAGTGGGCTCCGGCGAACTGCCGTTGCTGGCGGACCGGCCGCTCGTCGACGGCCGCCCGGCCGCGTACGTGTGCCGCAACTTCACCTGCGACGCCCCCGTCACCGACGCCCAGGAGCTCGCGGTGAAGCTGCAGGACTGAAGCGAGCCGGACGCCGTCGGACTCCGCCGGGTGCTAGGGGGTGTCCGGCGGATCATGGCCGGGGTCGCGACGCCTGACACGGCACCTCGCCGCGTTGCCGAAACGTCCGAACAGCTCCGCTATCAGGACGCTCCAGCGCCTTGCGACGCACCGCGCCAGGCGCCGTGACCTATCCGACCCTGATCCGCCGGCCCCCCTAGAGACCGTTCCTGAACGTCTCCAGCGTGCGGTCCATCAGGTCGCGCAGCTCTTCCTGGTGGCCGTGCTCGGCCCAGTACAGCGTGGTCTCCATGAGCGCGCCGACCAGCGCCATCGCGTAGACGCGGACCTCCAGGCCGTTCGCGTCGCGGCCGGTGCGCTCGCCGATCACCCGGCACAGCAGCTGCCCGGTGACGGACATGGACTCCATCATCCGGGAGCGCACCGCGGGCACCTCGACCTGGAGCCTGGTCCGCAGCCGTGACACCTCGGGATCGTCGTCGAACCCGAGGTGCACGGCCTGCGCGATCACATGCTTCAGCGAGTCGACGATCGACTCGTCCGCGGGGCGCGCCCGCAGCTCGGACTCCAGCATCGCGTCGTACTCGTCCGTGATGACGATGTCTTCCTTGGTGGGGAAGTACCGGAACACCGTGGACGGCGACACCTCGGCGGCCTCTGCGATCTGCTCGACCGTCGTGGCGTCGTACCCCTGCTCGGTGATCAGGCGGTACGTCGCGTCCCTGATCGCCACGCGGGTCTTGAGCTTCTTGCGTTCGCGAAGGCCCATCCCGGGGCGGTCGGCGGCGGAGGTGGAGCGTGCGGAGGGGGCCATGGGCTCATTCTCGGGCATCACCGGGGACCGGGGCCACGCCCGTGGCCGGCGCGGTACGGGGGAGCAGGGCGGCCGCCAGCAGGGCGGTGACCAGCGACGCGACGCCCACGACGAGCAGCACGACGCTCATCCCGTGGACGTACGCGGCGTTCGCCGACGACGCGAGGGCGTGGTCCCCGAGCTTCGTGGCCACGGCGTGGGCGGCCATCACGGAGTCCTGGGCGGTGCCCGCCGCGGGACCGGGCAGGCCGTCGGTGTCGAGGCGGCTGCCGTAGGCCCCGGCGAGGAGCGCCCCGAGCAGGGCGATACCGAGCGCGCCGCCCACCTGCCGCACCGTCATCAGGAGGCCCGAGCCGCTGCCCGCCCGGTCCGCGGGCAGCGCCGACAGCGCGGCGCCCATCGCGGGGACGAGGGCGAACGAGAAGCCGACCCCGGCGATGCCCAGCCACAGCGCGGTGAACCCGTAACCGGAGTCGGCCGTGGTGCGGCTGCCGAGGAACGCGGCGAACGCCAGGACCGTGAGCGCCGCGCTGATCACCGCGGGCGGCCCGAACCTGGTGACCAGGGGCTGCGCGCACTTCGCGGCCACCAGCATCCCGGCCATCATCGGCAGCAGCCGTACGCCGGTGCCGAGCGCGTCGTTGCCGAGGACGGCCTGGAGGTACTGCGGCAGCACGAACATCAGGCCCGACAGGACGAACATGCCGAGGGTGGCCGCGAGCGTGTTGAGCAGGAAGCCGCGGCGGGCCAGCAGGGTGAGGTCGAGGAGCGGCCGCTCGCTGCGCCGCTCGCGCAGGACGAGGGCGGTGACCAGGGCGACGGAGGCCGCGAACAGGACCAGCACCACAGGGTCGGTCCAGCCGCGGTGCGGCGCCTCGATGATCGCGTAGATCAGGGCGCCGAGGCCGGCCGCGGTGAGCGCGGTGGAGACGACGTCGACCCGCGGTGAGGCGGGGTCGCGGGTCTCCGGCAGCAGGAACAGGCAGGCCGTGATGCCGATGGCGACCATCGGGACGTTGACCAGGAAGACCGAGCCCCACCAGAAGTGGTCGAGGAGCCAGCCGCCGAGGATCGGGCCGAGCGGCATGCCGACCGCCGAGGCCGCGGAGATGATCCCGACGGCCTTGGTGCGCTCGTCGGGGGCGAAGAGCGAGGGCAGCACGGACAGGGCGAGCGGCATGACGAGCGCGGCGCCGACACCCATCAGCGCGCGGGCGCCGATCACCCAGCCGACCTCGCTCGCGAGCGCCCCCACGAGCGAGCCCGCGAGGAAGACGCCGAGTCCGGCGATGAGCATCCGGCGCCGCCCGAACCGGTCGCCGAGCAGCCCGGCCGGAAGCATCAGGGCGGCGAAGACGATGACGTACGAGTCCGCCATCCACTGCTGCTGACCGGTGTCCGCGCCGAGGTCGGCGGCCATGGTCGGCAGCGCCACGTTGAGGATCGTCATGTCGAAGCCGAGCACGAGCATGCTCGCGACCAGGGCGCCGAGCGCCCACCAGCGGCGCAGGTCGCGCTGCACGCTGTCCCGCGGTGAGTCCTGCTTGGTGACAGTAACCATGAAATGAGAGTAGCTTTCAAAAGGTGGCTACTGTCAACCTCTGGATCCGGACACAGGGGCCCTGGATCCGGACACAAGGGCCCTGGACCCGGGCGCACGGGTCGGGTCACGAACGACGCGAGGGCCGGGGCACAAAAAATGGCCGCGGCTCGGAAGCCGCGGCCGGGAGGGTGAAGGGCGAGGTCAGGCGTGCTGGTACGCCACCAGCGAGATGCCGACGTAGTGCACGACGAACGCCGCGAGCGTGAGCGAGTGGAAGACCTCGTGGAAGCCGAACCAGCGCGGTGACGGGTTCGGGCGCTTGATCCCGTAGATCACGCCGCCCGCGCTGTAGAGAAGCCCGCCGACGATCACGCAGACGAGCACGGCCGTGCCGCCCGCGTGCAGGAAGTCGGGCAGGAAGAAGACGGCCGCCCAGCCCATCGCGATGTAGCAGGGGGTGTAGAGCCAGCGCGGGGCGCCGACCCAGAAGACGCGGAAGACGATGCCGGCCGCGGCGGCGGCCCAGATGCCCCACAGCAGCCACTGGCCCTTGGCCTCGGGGAGCAGCAGCATCGTGAGCGGCGTGTAGGTGCCCGCGATGATCAGGAAGATGTTCGCGTGGTCGAGGCGGCGCAGCACGCCGTCCGCGCGCGGGCCCCAGTCGCCCCGGTGGTAGAGCGCGCTCACGCCGAAGAGCAGGCAGGCCGTGAGGACGTAGATCCCGCAGGCGATCCGGCCGCGGGTGGAGTCCGCGAGCGCGGTCAGTACCAGGCCGGAGATGACGACCGCGGGGAACATCCCGGCGTGCAGCCAGCCGCGCAGCCGGGGTTTCACCGGAACGGGCTCTGTCGCGGTCACTTCGGATGGCGTGGCGGCAGTCATGTGCCGCATCGTACCTACGGGGCCGTAAGTAACGAATACGAGTGACGATCAGTGACGCATACGAGTGGCGATCCTCACTTCGCTCAGCTGTGGGGCCCTCTGGACATATGGGCGCCGGCGTCGGATGATCATATGAGTGCGGTCGGCACCGGATGAGCGCCAGAGGGATCAACACGTGAAGCATCCGGGTCGCAGCCCCCAAGGGGCAACAACACAAAAACCCCTCATTTAGGAGCAATCGTGGCGCGCGACATCGCGGCTCCCGTTTCTTTGGGCAATGTCCCCACCAAGCACCAGGAACTGATCTCGTGGGTCAACGAGATCGCTGAACTGACGCAGCCGGACCGTGTGGTCTGGTGCGACGGGTCGGAGGCCGAGTACGAGCGCCTCGCAGAGGAACTGGTCGACAAGGGAACGTTCAAGAAGCTCGACCCGATCAAGCGCCCGAACTCGTACTACGCCGCCTCCGACCCGACCGACGTCGCGCGCGTCGAGGACCGGACGTTCATCTGCTCCGAGAAGGAGCAGGACGCGGGCCCCACCAACCACTGGAAAGCCCCCACGGAGATGCGCGAGATCTTCCAGGGCAGCGGGGGCAACGGCGGCATCTTCCGCGGCTCGATGAAGGGCAGGACGATGTACGTCGTCCCGTTCTGCATGGGCCCGCTCGGCTCGGAGCTCTCCGCGATCGGCGTCGAGATCACCGACTCCGCGTACGTCGCCGTCTCGATGCGCACCATGACGCGCATGGGCCAGCCCGTCCTCGAGGAGCTCGGCACCGACGGCTTCTTCGTGAAGGCCGTCCACACGCTGGGCGCGCCGCTGGAGGAGGGTCAGCAGGACGTGCCGTGGCCCTGCAACTCCACCAAGTACATCTCGCACTTCCCGGAGAGCCGCGAGATCTGGTCGTACGGCTCCGGCTACGGCGGCAACGCCCTGCTCGGCAAGAAGTGCTACGCCCTGCGCATCGCGTCCGTCATGGCGCGCGACGAGGGCTGGCTCGCCGAGCACATGCTCATCCTCAAGCTGACGCCGCCGCAGGGTGAGTCGAAGTACGTCGCCGCCGCCTTCCCGAGCGCGTGCGGCAAGACCAACCTCGCCATGCTGGAGCCCACGATCTCCGGCTGGACCGTCGAGACCATCGGCGACGACATCGCCTGGATGCGCTTCGGCGAGGACGGCCGCCTCTACGCGATCAACCCCGAGGCCGGCTTCTTCGGCGTCGCGCCCGGCACCGGCGAGCACACCAACGCCAACGCCATGAAGACGCTGTGGGGCAACTCCGTCTTCACGAACGTCGCGCTCACCGACGACAACGACGTCTGGTGGGAGGGCATGACGGAGGAGACTCCGGCGCACCTCACCGACTGGAAGGGCAACGACTGGACCCCCGAGTCCGGCGTCCCCGCGGCCCACCCGAACGCGCGCTTCACCACCCCCGCCTCGCAGTGCCCGATCATCGCGCCCGAGTGGGAGGACCCGAAGGGCGTGCCGATCTCGGCGATCCTCTTCGGCGGCCGCCGCGCCTCCGCTGTGCCGCTGGTGACCGAGTCCTTCGACTGGAACCACGGCGTGTTCCTCGGAGCGAACGTCGCCTCCGAGAAGACCGCCGCCGCCGAGGGCAAGGTCGGCGAGCTGCGCCGCGATCCGTTCGCGATGCTCCCGTTCTGCGGCTACAACATGGGCGACTACATGGCCCACTGGGTCGACGTGGCCAAGGACAAGGACCAGGCGAAGCTGCCGAAGATCTACTACGTGAACTGGTTCCGCAAGAACGACGCGGGCAAGTTCGTGTGGCCCGGCTTCGGCGAGAACAGCCGTGTCCTGAAGTGGATCGTCGAGCGCCTGGAGGGCAAGGCCGAGGGCGTCGAGTCGCCGATCGGCATCCTGCCGACGCGTGACTCCCTCGACACGGACGGCCTCGAACTGGCCGACTCCGACCTCGACTTCCTGCTGACGGTCGACAAGGAGGTGTGGCGCGACGAGGCCTCCCTGGTCCCCGAGCACCTCAACACCTTCGGTGACCACACGCCGAAGGAGCTGTGGGACGAGTACCGCGCGCTGGTCGCCCGGCTCGGCTGACCCGCTCCCGTAGGACAACGCGGCGGGCCCGACCGACTTCCGCCCTGTCCTGTGGCGTCATCACAGGCCCGTCGCACCCCGGCCCCCGAAGCCGACTCACCGGCTTTGGGGGCCGAACCCTTTCCCGTTACGGGAAGCGGCCGTCTCACGCAGGTGTGTCGTGCCCGGATGGTCCGGGCACGGACACGCTTCAGAGGGATCCCGACGAGTTCAGGGTCGCATCTGGCTCTTCGGGACAGGTCAGTTCAGCGGGGCGCCCTCGGGCAGTGGGCGCATGAACTTGGAGGCTCGGGTCGCTAGTGCCGCCGCCGGCGGCTCGATCTGGACCCAGCCTTCGTTCCAGATCCAGTTCTGACCGTTGGTGTCCCCGTGGGTCTGCCACACCTCGCCGCTCTGGGTGACGACCTTGATGTAGGCGTCGTTGCCTTGATCCTCAATGGCGATGGCGCAGGCACCGTCGGGGTAGTCGGCGTTGTCGGAGATGAGCTCCCAGTTGACCTCGTCGTCGGTGTCGTCCTCCGTGGCACCCCGCGGGTCCTGCTTCAAGGCGTAAGCATTGCCGTTGGGGAGAAGGACCGCGGAGAAGCCCTCGGTGTTCGAGGGGGCGTAGGAGTCGATGTCGGTGCACGGCCCGGTGTTGCCGGTGTTGCCGGTGTTCCCGGTGTTGCCGGTGTTCCCGGTGTTCCCGGTGTTCCCCGTGTCGCCGGTGTTCCCGGTGTTGCCGGTGTTCCCGGTGTTGCCGGTGTTCCCGGTGTCGCCGGTGTTCCCGGTGTTCCCGGTGTTCCCCGTGTCGCCGGTGTTGCCGGTGTTCCCCGTGTTCCCGGTGTTGCCGGTGTTGCCGGTGTCGCCGGTGTTCCCGGTGTTACCCGTGTCGCCGGTGTTGCCCGTGTTGCCGGTGTCCCCGGTGTTGCCCGTGTTCCCGGTGTTACCGGTGTCTCCCTTGGGGCCCTTGCACTTGTCCTTGTCCTTGTCGCCGTAGCCAAGGACACCGGGGGCACCGTAGCGGTCCTCCTTGTCCTTACACTTGTCGCCGCCCTGCGCTCCCGCCTGGGCCACTCCGGCCGTCTGCGACGTCGCGGCGAGAGCCGGGCTGGTGAAGCCGAGCACCACGACGGCCAGCGATGCCACCGCACCGCCGGCGATCCACCTACCGCGCCGGGGAAGCGGGCCCAGCTTGGATTGGGTCCCGTTTTCAGGACTCATCTGTTTTACTCCTTGGGGAACCTGTGTGTTTTTTCCGGAAGCTCTTTTGAGCCCCTCGGGATCTTCGACAGTGAGCGCAATGCGGTTAAGCGGTACGCAAAGCGATCAACACAATGGCTCAGCATGAGTAACCCGTAAGAGATCCATTGGTGTGCAGTGCCTACGCTGGTCGGTGAAAGACTTGGATTATCGGTTTGGGCCGACGCCGTGCCTGAGGGCCGATCAGGCGAATGACGGGTTTCTTTGTCCGTGGCTGTGCCGTGCGGCCATGCGGCGGCTCTAAAACTGTTTCCGTGACAACCCTTACCAGCCCTGTTCAGAACGCAGAGACTCAGCCGGAGACCACGAGGCGGAAACGACCCCTTGGGGCATCTGTCGGTCTATGGATGTGGCCGGCACTGACCACGCTGGCGATCGTGTTCCTCCGGATCGACGGCCCTCAGCTGGGCACCGATGAGCTCGTCACCTCGGATGTGGGCCGTCGCAGCCTGGGCCAGACTCTGGCGATGCTGCAGAACGTCGACGCGGTGCATGCCACGTACTACGTTCTGATGCACGGGTGGATGGCCGTCTTCGGCTACTCGGAGACAGCCATGCGCATGCCCTCGGCGCTGGCCATGAGCGGAACAGCGGCTCTGGTGGCATTGATCGGGCGCAGGCTCTTCGACCCGCGTGCCGGGATGTGCGGCGGGTTGCTCTTCGCCCTGATTCCCGTCGTGAGCCGGTTCGGTCAGGAGGCTCGCAGTTACGCCCTCGTGGTCCTGGCCGCGACCTTGGCGACGTTCCTGCTGCTCCGTGCCCTCGATGCCCCCAGGCGCTGGTGGCGTTGGGCGGGGTACGCCCTGTGTGTGGCGGTCGTCGGGCTGCTGCACCTGATCGCGCTGACCGTTCTGGCGGGGCACTTCGCCGTGGTCGTCCACCGATCCCGGCAGGAGGGCGGCGTCCTGTGGCGCTTCTGCCTCGCGGCTCTGGCCGGTGCGGCAGGTGTGATCCCGGTGGTCGTGCTGGGCACGTCGCAGGCGTCCCGTCAGCTTTTCTGGGTTCCCGAGCCGGACCTGTGGGGCCTGGCCGATTTCTGGCCCCAGTTGTTCACCTCCGGCCTGTGTGCCGGAGTGGTGATGACGCTGGCCGCCATGGCAGGGAAGGAGCGCCGCGATGCCCTTCTGCTGTGCTTCACCGTGGCCCTGCTGCCTCCTTTCGTGTTGTGGGCGGCGTCCCACGGGGATGTCTCCTACTTCCGTTTTCAGTACGCCCTGTTCACGGTGCCGGTCTGGACGGTCCTGGCGGGGGCCGGCCTTGCCCGGGCGGCGCGGTCCTGGCTGACGGTTGCCGTGGTTCTGACCGTGGTCGGTCTGCTCGTGCTGCCCGACCAGCGCAGGATGAGAGGGGAATTCGAACACGATGTCCCGCACAATGCGGACTATAAGGCAGCCGCGCGGACCATCGAAAAGTATTACCGCTCCGGGGATGCGGCGGTCTATGTCAAGGGAGCTCCGTGGATGCTCGACCAGGGAGTTCGTTACTATCTTCGACCCGGTCTGAAGCCGCGGGAAGTGTTCGTCGCCAAACCGGCGGCCGAGAACAACGAACTGTTTCCGGTTTATTGTCCGGCGCCGGTCACGTGCTTGAGAGGTGAGAGTCGAATCTGGGTGGTGGTGCCGGGCAATGATCCGGATCCCTTGAATGCGGTCCCCGCGGATCAGGCCAGGGCGCTGCGTGCGCAGTACGCCACCTCCGGGACGGTCCCCCTCAGTGGTCTGACTGTCGCGCTGCTGGAGCGTAAGCGATAGAGCCCGATCCTGCGCCGTGTCGCCGCGGGAAGAGTTTCAAGAGCCCCGCCCTGCGTCAACTCGGCGCGCCTGCCTGGCCAGTGTTGTGCAGTCAGATGCCTATCCGTTTTGGTGATTTACCTCAAAGAGCAGGATGAAGCCTGTGAAATCAACGATCTGCTTGAACATGATCGTCAAGAACGAGGCCCATGTCATCCGCCGCTGCCTCGAATCCGTGCGCCCTTTGATCGACACCTGGGTCATCCTGGACACGGGCTCGACCGACGGCACCCAGGACGTCATCCGTGACGTCTTCAGCGATCTGCCCGGCACCCTGTACGAGAGTCCCTGGAAGGGATACGACGGGAGCCGCAGCGAGGCGATCGACCTGGCACGCTCCGAAGCCGACTATCTGCTGTTCATCGACGCCGACGACCTGATGGAGGTGGAGCCCGGCTTTCGCATGCCGGAGCTGACTCACGACGCCTACCATGTCGCACTGCACAGCGGGACACTCATCCACTGGCGCCAGGCTCTGGTCTCGACTCGGCTGCCCTGGCGCTATGTCGGCGTCCTGCACGAGTACATCGAGTGCGGAACGTCGCACAGCCTCGGGACGTTCAAGGGCGCCAACATCCTCTCGGTGGGGGGCGGCGCACGCCTGAAGGAGGAAGGCCAGCGGAAGAAGTACCTGCGGGACGCCAAGATCCTTCAGAAGGGCCTGATCAAGGAACCCGACAACTCCCGCTACGTCTTCTACCTCGCCCAGAGCTGGCGCGATGCCGGAGAGCCGAAAAAGTCACTCGTCGCCTACGACCGCCGGGCACGCATGGGCGGCTACGCCGAGGAAGTCTTCTGTGCGCACCTCTACGCCGCACGGCTCGCGGCAGAGATCGGCCGCCCGCCGGCTCAGGTGATCGACCGCTACCTCCGCGCGTACGAGAGCCGTCCCTCGCGCGGCGCCGAAGCCCTCGGTGGACTCGCACGCTATTGCCGCATGAACGGCGAGCGCTGGCCACTTGCGTACATGTTCGCGCGGCAGGCAGCGCAGATTCCGTACCCGAAAGACACTTTGTTCGTCGAGTTCGAATGGTACGAGTGGCACGCACTCGACGAACTCGCCGTAGCCGCCTACTGGATCGGAGAATATGAGGAGTCGGCGAACTGCAGCCAACGCCTCCTCGAGAGTGGCAAAGTGCCCCCCGATCACCTCGACCGGGTGACCCGCAACCTCGAATCGTCACGAGAGAAGCTGGGTTCGAGGGAACTCGTGGACGCCTGACGGATCCGGCGGCTCCGCCTCGCGGCCGGCGCCTGCGGGCGAGCCGGCGGCCGCCAGGTGCGGTACATGAATGGCACCCGGTCCGCGCACCTCCCCGGCCCGCGGACCGGGGCCGTCAGAGGGCGCCGACCAGTCGAGCGGGTGCGGCGGGGGTGGTGGCAGCGGTGATCGCGGCCGTGTGCGCGTCCATTTGCTCGGCCGCGAGGATCGCGGCCGCCGTGTCGGCGCGGGACGCGGCCACCACCAGTGCGCGGCCCGCGAGGGCGTGAGCGCGGCGGTGGAGCGCGAGTGCGGGTGCGTCGGTTCGGCCGGTGTGCCGGGCGGGCGGCGTGCCGCGCAGCCGGGCGACCTGGTCGGCGATGCGGTCACCCACCTCGCCCAGGCCGAGCTCGTCGGTGACCGCGAGCAGGGCGGCCAGGTGCCCCGCGAGCTGGATGTCGAGCTCCTCCTCGCGGGAGCGGTGCGGGAAGTCGCCGGGGTCGGCCATGGCATGGACCGACTTGGTGCGGATCGGCTCGTACATGGAATGGCCTCCAGGCTGGTAGCTTGAAGACCATCCTAGCTTAGATTCAGTCTAAAGTTGAGTCTTGTCCCCGAAGGGGGCGCTCAGGCGGTCCTCACGGCTGGCTGTAGCCGTCCAGGAAGCGGCCGATGCGGGTCACTGCCTCCGTGAGCTGGCCGACCGTCGGCAGCGTGACCACCCGGAAGTGATCCGGCTCCGGCCAGTTGAACCCCGTACCGTGCACGACCATGATCTTCTCGGCGCGCAGCAGGTCGAGGACCATCTGCCGGTCGTCCTTGACCTTGAACACCTTCGGGTCGAGCCGCGGGAAGAGGTACAGCGCGCCCTTCGGCTTCACGCACGTCACGCCCGGGATCTGCGTCAGCAGCTCGTACGCGGTGTCCCGCTGCTCCTTCAGACGGCCGCCGGGGAGCACCAGGTCGTTGATCGTCTGGCGTCCGCTGAGCGCCGCGACGACGCCGTGCTGGCCCGGCATGTTCGCGCACAGGCGCATGTTCGCCAGGATCGTGAGGCCCTCGATGTACGAGTCGGCGTGCGCGCGCGGCCCGGAGATCGCCATCCAGCCCACGCGGTAGCCGGCCACCCGGTACGCCTTCGACATGCCGTTGAAGGTGAGGGTCAGCAGGTCCGGGGCGATGGCGGCGGTCGGCGTGTGCGTCGCGCCGTCGTAGAGGATCTTGTCGTAGATCTCGTCCGAGCAGACCAGGAGGTTGTGGCGGCGGGCGATGTCGGTGAGGCCGCGCAGCATGTCGTCGCTGTAGACGGCGCCCGTCGGGTTGTTCGGGTTGATGATCACGATCGCCTTGGTGCGGTCGGTGATCTTCCGCTCCACGTCGGCGAGATCGGGCATCCAGTCGGACTGCTCGTCGCAGCGGTAGTGCACGGCGGTGCCGCCGGAGAGAGAGACCGCGGCCGTCCACAGGGGGTAGTCCGGCGCCGGGACGAGGACCTCGTCCCCGTCGTCGAGCAGGCCCTGCATCGCCATCACGATCAGCTCGGAGACGCCGTTGCCGATGAAGACGTTCTCGACGTCCGTCTCCACGCCCAGGGTCTGGTAGTGCATCATCACCGCGCGGCGGGCCGCGAGCAGGCCCTTCGCGTCCCCGTAGCCGTGCGCGTCGCCGAGGTTGCGGAGCATGTCCTCGAGGATCTCGGGCGGGCACTCGAAGCCGAAGGCGGCCGGGTTGCCGGTGTTGAGTTTGAGGATGCGGTGGCCTGCTGTCTCCAGACGCATCGCCTCCTCGAGCACCGGGCCCCGGATCTCGTAACAGACATTGGCGAGCTTCGTCGACTGGATCACCTGCATATCCGTGAGCTTACGGCCGGGTATGGCGGGGCGCTCCGTGTTTTCGGCCACGTGGGGCATCACGAGCGGGTCGCTTTGGGTCGATATCGCCGCCGGCTACGCACGAAGCCCCCCGACTCTCTACACTGCGCCCCCATGTCTTGGCAGCACCCCCAGCACGGCGAAGCGCCGCGGGTCTACGGCGTGTACGACGCGGAGGCCACGACGGGCGTGTACGAGCAGTACGCGGATCCGGCCGCGGCGCACGGCTGGTACGAGGAACAACCGCCCCTCGCGTACGCGGACGCGCCCGACGACCTCATATCCACGGCGCCCATCGCCACAGTCGGCGCCCCCGACGCGGACGAGGACGGCGCGATCTTCGTCGACGGCTCCGGGCGAAGACGGCGGCACATGCGGCGTGCCGCCATCGGGATCGGCGCGGGCTGCGTCGTGTTCCTCGGTGTCGTGATCGCCGGGCTGTTCGGCTCCGGCCCGTCCGGCGGACCGCTGCCCTGGGGCCACAAGGACGACACGAAGGCGCCTCGCGCCGAGCACTCGCCGTCCTCGTCGCCCACCGCGCGCCCCGGCACCTCCGTACAGCCCGAGGACCCCACGGCCACCGCCCCGTCCTCCTCCGCGAGCCCCGGGTCCACCAAGGGCGACGGCGAACCGTCGGACAAGACCACGTCTGAACCCGCAACGAGTTCGGCGCCCACGACCACGGCGCCCACGACCACGGCGCCCTCCACCACCGCGCCGGCCAAGGGGAACGCCACGGACAACCCGGGGCGTGGTCACGGCACGGGATCGACCAAGGGGCCCAAGTGACCCGAGCCACCCGCCCGGCCCCCTCCCCCCACCGCTCCCCAGGCCCCAGCCGGCGCAAGCAGCGCGAACCCCGCGCCCACTGGGTGCTGCTCCTGCTGACCCTCGTGGTCGCCGCCACCGCGCTGCTGTTCGGCGGCTACGGGCGGCACGAGATAGCCGCCACGGACCCGCCGTCCGGGGTCTGCGAGAAGGCGCCCGCCAACCTCTTCACGGGCGGGCCCATCATCAGCATGGACCCCAAGACCGGCGGCGTCTCCGCCTCCCGGATACCCGCGGGCCAGGTCGCCCTCACCTACGACGGCGGCCCCGACCCGGCCTGGACCCCGCGCCTGCTCGACGTCCTGAAGAAGCACCACGCCAAGGCCACCTTCTTCCTCACCGGCACCGACGCGGCCGCCCACCCCGGCCTCGTACGCCGCATCCGCGACGAGGGCCACCAGATCGGCTCGCACACCTACAGCGACGCCAACCTCGCCGGGCTCTCGGCCCCGCGCGCCGGCCTCGAACTCGCCCTCACCCAGAACGTCCTCGCCGGCAGCGCGGGCGTCGGCACCCATCTGCTGCGCCTGCCGCACACCTCCACCACCGCGAAGCTCTGCGACGACCAGTGGCAGGCCGCGCGCGACGCGATCGTCGACGGCTATGTCGTGGTCGCCGCCGACGGCCCAGGGCGCGGCCTCAAGGACGGCGCCGTGCGCCAGTTCACCGGCTCCGCGGCTGCCGTGCGCGACACCGAGCGGATCTTCGCGAGCCCACTGGGCCACGTACGGTTCACGACCGTCGGTGAGGGACTCGGGCTGAGCGGCGCCACCTACCCCGTGTCCACGTTCGCCGAGGTGCGCGGCGCCGCCGTCGTCTGGGCGCAGGCCGCCTCACGCGCCTTCGTCGGCGCGATGACCTGGCTGATGGTCGCCGCCGGAGTGATCACCGTGGCCCGCCTGGTGCTCCTGCTCACCATCGCGCGCGTGCATGTGGGCCGGGTCAGGAAGAAGCGGCGCAGGGGCCGCCGCCCGCCGCCCGTCACCGAGCCGGTCACCGTGATCGTCCCCGCCTACAACGAGGAGGCGGGTATCGAGGCGACCCTGCGGTCCCTGCTCGCCTCCACGCACACGTACGTCCAGATCATCGTCGTCGACGACGGGTCGAGCGACCGCACCTTCGAGATCGCCGAGTCGGTGCACGCGCTCGACCGGCGCGTGATGGTGGTCCGTCAGGACAACGCCGGCAAGGCGGCGGCCCTCAATACCGGTCTGTCCTGGGCGCAGTTCGACCTCGTGGTGATGATCGACGGCGACACGGTCTTCGAACCGGACGCGATCGAGCGGCTCATCCAGCCGTTCGCCGACCCGCGCGTCGGCGCCGTCAGCGGCAACACCAAGGTCGGCAACCGGCACGGGGTCCTCGGCCGCTGGCAGCACCTCGAGTACGTCATCGGCTTCAACCTCGACCGCCGCATGTTCGACGTCCTCGAGTGCATGCCGACCGTGCCCGGCGCGATCGGCGCCTTCCGCCGCGAGGCGCTCGCCGGCGTCGGAGGCGTCAGCGAGGACACTCTCGCCGAGGACACCGACCTCACCATGGCGCTGTGCCGGGCCGGCTGGCGCGTCGTGTACGAGGAGTCCGCGATCGCCTGGACCGAGGTGCCCGCGAGCGTGCAGCAGCTGTGGAAGCAGCGCTACCGCTGGTGCTACGGCACGCTCCAGGCGATGTGGAAGCACCGCAGGGCCCCGGTCGAGGGCGGGCAGGCGGGCAAGTTCGGCCGCCGCGGCCTGATGTATCTGCTCGTCTTCCAGACTCTCCTGCCGCTCCTCGCGCCGCTCGTCGACGTGTTCGCGCTGTACGGGCTGCTGTTCCAGGACGCGGGGCAGGCGGCCGCCGTCTGGCTCGGCTTCACCGCCGTCCAGGTCTTCGGCGCCGTCTACGCGCTGCGGCTCGACAAGGAGAGGTTCGAGCCGCTGTGGACGCTGCCGCTGCAGATCTTCGTCTGCCGCCAGCTCATGTACCTCGTCGTCGTGCACTCGGTGTGGACCGCGCTGCTCGGCAGCCGGCTGCGCTGGCAGCGGATGCAGCGCGCCGGAACGGCGACCGAGACCCTGGACCGTCAGCCCGCCTGACGTGCCGTGCACGCCCTCGGGCGCGGGCACTCACGCTGTGCGTCGCACCGCCCGCCCCGCGAGCACATCCGTGCGGCGTCCGTCCTCCATCACGAACTTCCCGTCGATCAGAACGTGCGGGATGCCCACGGGGAGCGTGCGCGGCGCCTCGAACGTGGAGCCCGCCGCGACCGTCTCCGGGTCGAAGAGGACCAGATCGGCGCGGTAGCCCTCGCGGACCAGGCCGCGGTCGGCCAGGCGAAGCCGGGCCGCGGGACGCGACGTGAGGTGGGCGACCGTCTCCTCCAGCGACATGATGCCGAGCTCGCGCGCGTAGCGGCCCAGGTAGTGCGGGAACGTGCCGTACGCGCGCGGGTGGGGCTTGAAGCCCTGGAGGATGCCGTCGCTGCCGCCCGTGTGCACCGGGTGCTGCATGATCGCCCGGACGTTCTCCTCGTGGCCGACGTGCTGGAGGATCGTCGAGCCCAGCCTGTCGTTGATGAGCAGACGGCGCGCGGTCACCCACGGCTCCTCGCCGCGCATGTCGGCCGACTCCTGGACCGTCTTGCCGACGCAGGACGCGAGCCCCGGGTCGGACACGCCGGAGATCTCGATCGCGTCCCACTCGATGGGCACACCGTGGCAGCCGTCCGCCCCGATGACCTCCATGTGGTGCCGGATCTTCTCGGCGGTCGCGTCGTCCTGCAGCCGCTTCATGATCTCGTCGGGGCCGCCCTCGCTCGCCCAGCTCGGCAGCATCGCGACGAGCGTCGTGCTGCCCGGCGTGTACGGGTACGTGTCGAGCGAGATGTCGGCGCCGTCCGCGAGCGCCGCGTCGAGCAGGGTGATCAGCTCGGGCGCCTTGCCCTTGTTCACCCCGAAGTTCATGGTGGCGTGCGCGAGATGGAGCGGGCAGCCCGCCTCCCGGGTGAGCTCCACCATCTCCCGGTACGCGTCGAGCGCCCCGGCCCCGTACGAGCGGTGGTGCGGACAGTAGTAACCGTCGTACGAGGCCACGACCCGGCACAGCTCGGTGAGTTCGGCGTCCTTCGCGTACATGCCGGGCGTGTAGGTGAGGCCGGACGACATGCCGACGGCGCCCTGCTCCATGCCCTCGGCGACGAGCTGCCGCATGCGGTCGAGCTCCTCGGGCGTCGCGTCCCGGTCGTCCCAGCCCACCGCGTACATCCGTACGGTGCCCTGCGGGATCAGGTACGCGGCGTTGACCGCGATACCGCGGTCGAGGCGGTCCAGGTACTCACCGACCGTGCGCCAGTCGAAGTCGATGTCGGAACCGTCACCGTTCCAGCCGGTGATCGCGCGGCGGACCTCGGCGAGCGTGCGGTCGTCGACCGGCGCGTACGAGAGGCCGTCCTGGCCGAGGACTTCGAGCGTGACGCCCTGCGCGGCCTTCGCGCTGTGGTCGGGGTCGCGCAGCAGCGCCAGGTCGCTGTGGGCGTGCATGTCGATGAAGCCGGGGGACAGGGCGAGGCCGTGCGCTTCCAGCGTTTTCTGGGCCGAGGGGCGGGGGCCGCCGTCGCCCTCCCGGTGGATCGTGGTGACGCGGCCGTCCTGGATACCGACGTCGGCCAGGTAGGAGGCACCTCCGGTGCCGTCGATGACGCGCGCGTCGCGGATGACCAGGTCCATGGGGGGTGCCTCTCTTTGGTGCGGGGGTGCGGGGGTGCGGGTGCGTTGTGGCTGGTCGCGCAGTTCCCCGCGCCCCTGAAATGCACGCCCTGCGGGCGGCATTTCCCCGATGAAGGCTGAGCGGCGAAGCCGCAAGCCTTCAGGGGCGCGGGGCTGTGACATCAGCGGCTCCGCCGCGGGGCGCGACCAGCCCCCACCGGAGCCCGGCGCCTAGAAGAACGTCCGGACGTAGTCCACGACCGTGCCGTCCGCCTCGACGAGAGGAATCAGCTGCCACTTGTCGAAGGAAGTGCACGGGTGCGACAGGCCCATGCCGAGCCAGTCGCCCACCTCCAGGTCCTCGCCCCCCTCCGTACGCACCCAGCCGTGCTGGTCGGACAGCCCTGTCACCGTCACACCGGTGGCCTCGCGCACCTCGCCCGTACGGGCGTCCCGCACGACCTGCGCCTCGGGCAGGTCGAGGTCGTACGCCGCGTCGCGCTTGCCCGCGTTCGTGAACGCCTGCTCCGCCGTCGGGCGCGAGACGACCTGCGCCCACAGCCGGAACGCCGGGTGCAGGGCGCCCTCCTCGGGGATCCGGTTGAACGGCGTGAGGTGCTTGTAGTGGCCGTCGTCGTGCGACACGTACGCGCCCGAGCGCAGCAACTTCAGAACAGGAGCGGAGAGTTCGGGCAGTTCGGCGAACGCCTCGGCCACCGTGTCGAACCAGGCGCTGCCGCCCGCGCTGACCACGATCTCCTCCAGGTCCGCGAAGCGGTTCGCCTTGTCGAACTCGACGAGCAGCGCGGTCAGGCGGCGCATCCAGGCGCCCACGGTCTCGGGCGACGCGTCCGGCACCTCACCCTCATAACCGGCGACGCCGACCAGGCGCAGCGTGTCCGCCGCGGCGACGGCGTTCGCGATGTCGAAGCACTCGGCCTCGGTCCGCACGCCCGTGCGCGCGCCATCGCCCGCGCCCAGCTCCACGACCAGGTCGACCGGGCGCGTGGCCCCGGCCTCGGCGAGGGCGGCATCCATCAGCTCGACGGCGCGCACCGAGTCGATGTAACAGATGAAGCGAAAGTCGGGGTCGCGGTCGAGTTCGCCCGCGAGCCAGCGCAGGGCCGCCGGGTCGACGAGCTCGTTCGCGAGGAAGATCCGCTGGATGCCGAAGGCCCGGGCGACCCGCACCTGGTGCGGGACGGCGAGGGTGATGCCCCACGCGCCGTGCTCGATCTGGCGGTGGAAGAGCTGCGGCGCCATCGACGTCTTGCCGTGCGGCGCGAAGGCCAGGCCGTGGCGAGTGGCGTATGTCTCCATGAGCGCGAGGTTGTGCTCCAGGCGCTCGGCGGAGAGGGCGAGGACCGGGGTCGTGAAGCCGCCGGTGAAGAGGTTGCGGCGCTCGGCCGCGAGCTCGCCGACGGTCAGGCCTTCCGCGTCCGGGGGCAGCCCCTTGAAGCGGTGGTCGACCCGCTCGAGATCCAGATCCCTGAGCCGGGCTACGGCGTTGACGGCGCTGTCGGCGGCCATGGAGCCTCCTCATAAGAAGGCCGTTGCAAATAATGCAACGGTCATTGCGTATGTCGCTTACTGCTGTCTAACATCCGAGCCAACGCCGGGTCAACGGAGCTGTTGATCCCTTCCGGGCGCGAGCCCAGACCCCACGAGGAGCCCGAACCACCGTGACCGCCACCGGACCTGCCGCCCCCGCGCACCACGCACCCGTGGATGTCGTCACGCTCGGCGAGTCCATGGTCACCTTCGTGCCGTCCGTACCCGGGCGCCTCGCCGACGTACCGTCCTTCGACCGCGGTATCGGCGGAGCCGAGTCCAACGTGGCGTGCGTGCTCGCCGCCGCCGGACACACCGTCCGCTGGGTCAGCCGCGTCGGCGCCGACGGCTTCGGCGACCACCTGGTCGACACGATCGGCGCGTACGGCGTCGACACCTCCGCCGTACGCCGCGACCCCGCCCGCCCCACCGGCATCTACTTCCGCACCGCGGGCGACCGCGCCACTGACGCCCACGAGGTCGCCTACTACCGCGCCGGCTCCGCCGCCTCCGCGATGACCAGCCAGAACATGGACCTGGCCGCGATCCGCTGCGGCCGCGTCCTGCACCTGTCCGGGATCACGCCCGCGCTCTCGCCCGGCTGCCTCGACCTCACCGCGGACCTCACCGCCCGCATCCCCGCCGGCCGGCCCCTCGTCTCCTTCGACGTCAACCACCGCCCCGGCCTGTGGCCCCGCCCCGACGACGCCCGCGTCCTGCTCGACCTGGCCCGCGGCGCCGACCTCGTCTTCGTCGGCGAGGACGAGGCCGAGGACGCCTGGGGCATCACCGGCGGCCCCGACGCCATCCGCGCCGCCCTCCCCGAACCAGCGACGCTCGTCGTCAAGCGCGGCGCCGACGGAGCGGTCGCCTACGACGAACACGGCGTACGCCACGCCGAGCCCGCCCCCCGCGTGGACGTCGTCGCCGCGGTCGGCGCCGGCGATGCCTTCGCCGCCGGCTACCTCTCCGGCGCCCTGCGTGGCCTGCCCGTACCGGCCCGCCTGCGCCACGGCCACCTCATGGCCGCCGCCGCCCTCACCACCCCCGGCGACCTCGCCGCGCCCCCGAGCCGCGCCCACGCCGACCGCCTCGCCGACCTCGACGACGCCTCCTGGGGCACACTGCACCTCGGCCCCGGCTGGACCGCCGGCGACGCGAGGGCCGACGAGGAGGTACGTACGCCATGAGCCAGACAGTCGACCGAGCGCTGAGCATCCTGCCGCTGCTCGCCGAGGGCCCCGCCGACCTGGGCCAGGTCGCCGACCGCCTCGGCGTCCACAAGTCCACGGCCCTGCGCCTGCTGCGCACTCTCCACGAACACGGCCTGGTCTACCGCCAGTCCGACCAGCGCTACCGCCTCGGCGCGCGCCTGTTCGCCCTCGCCCAGGAAGCCGTCGAGAACCTCGACGTCCGCGAGATCGCCCACCCCCACCTGACCGCGCTCAACGAGAAGTGCGGCCACACGGTCCACCTCGCCGTGTACGAGGAGAACGAGGTCCTCTACATCGACAAGGTGGAGAGCCGCTACCCCGTCCGCATGTACTCGCGCATCGGGAAGCCGGTGGCCATCACGGTCGCCGCCGTCGCCAAGCTCCTCCTCGCCGACCTCCCCGAAGCCGAGCGCCGCGCCATCGCCGAGAAGCTCGACTACCCCACGTACACGGCCCGTTCGACCCCGAACGCCGGCGCCTTCCTCAAGGAACTCGCCGTCGTCCGCGAACAGGGCTGGGCCACCGACCTCGGCGGCCACGAGGAGTCCATCAACTGTGTCGGAGCACCCATCCGTGGTGCGGACGGCCGAGTCGTCGCCGCCATGTCGGTCTCCGCACCGAACGTGGTCGTCACGGCCGAGGAACTCCTCACCCTGCTCCCGCTGGTCCGCCGCACGGCCGACGCGATCAGCCGGGAGTACTCCGGAGCCGTACCCGTCTCCAAAGAGGCCCCCACCAAGGCCGCCGGCAAAGAAGCCCCCACGAAGGAAGTCACTTCACGATGACCGAGAAGACCGCGCTCACCCCCGCCACGCACACGACCCCGCCCGCGAAGTTCTCGCACGGCGTCAAGAAGGGCAACATCCTTCAGGTCGCGGGCCAGGTCGGCTTCCTGCCGGCTGTAGAGGGCCAGGCCCCCACCCCCGCGGGCCCGACCCTGCGCGAGCAGACCCTCCAGACCTTCGCCAACGTCAAGGCGATCCTCGAAGAGGGCGGCGCCACCTGGGACGACGTCATGATGATGCGCGTCTACCTCACCGACGTCGACCACTTCGCCGAGATGAACGCGATCTACAACGCGTACTTCGAGGAGCAGGGCCTCAAGGCCCCCGCCTCCGCCCGCACCACCGTCTACGTCGGTCTCCCCAAGGGTCTCCTCATCGAGATCGACGCGCTCGCCGTCCTGAGCTGACGCTTTCGCAACACCCGTAATCCGTACGTCGTCACGGTGCGGCGCCCACCCCCGGGCCGCCGCACCGCGATCCCCCCTGCCCTGATCCTGAAAGTTTCATGGAATTACGAGGTCCCCCCTCATGTCCCTCATACCGCTCGCCGCGACCGCCCCCGCCCCCGCGCCACCCCACACCGGTGGTCTCCTGACGATCATCGGTGGCACCACGGGCCTGCTCACCTGCGCAGCGCTCGGCATCATCCTTCTGCTCTTCCTGATCATCAAGGTCAGACTCCAGCCCTTCCTGGCCCTCCTGACGGTCTCCATAGCCGTCGGCCTCGCGGCCGGCCTCTCCGTCACCGAGCTGTTCGGCACCGTCCAGAAGTCCGACGCCGTCTCCCTCATCGAGTCCGGCATGGGCGGCACCCTCGGCCATGTGGCGATCATCATCGGACTCGGCACCATGCTCGGCGCGGTGCTCGAAGTCTCCGGCGGCGCCGAGGTGTTGGCGTCCCGCCTCCTGAACCTCTTCGGCGAGAAGCGCGCCCCCCTCGCCATGGGCCTCACCGGCCTCATCTTCGGCATCCCGGTCTTCTTCGACGTCGGCATCTTCGTCCTCGCGCCGATCGTCTACGCGGCCGCCAAGCGCGGCGGCAAGTCGATCGTCCTCTACGCCATGCCGCTGCTCGCCGGCCTGTCGATGACCCACGCGTTCCTGCCCCCGCACCCCGGCCCCGTCGCCGCCGCCGGACTGCTCCACGTGCAGCTCGGCTGGGTCATCCTCATGGGCATCATCTGCGGCATCCCCGCCGTGCTCGCCGCCTGGGCCTGGTCCGCGTGGATCGGCAAGCGCATCTTCGTGCCCGTGCCGCAGGACATGGTCGAGGCCGCCGACGAGGCGAAGGCCGCGCTCGTCGAGGAGCAGCGCAAGGCCGGCGTGAAGCCGACCGAGAAGCCGGTCCCGCTCGGCACCGTCCTGGCGATCATCGGCACCCCGCTCGTCCTGATCCTCCTGGCCACGTTCTCCTCGATCGCCCTCGACCCCTCCACGGTCCGCTCGGTCATCGAGTTCTTCGGTCACCCCTTCGTCGCCCTGACGATCGCCCTGCTCCTGGCCTACTACCTGCTCGGCATCCGCCGCGGCTGGTCCCGCAAGTCCCTGGAGACGGTGTCCACGGCTTCCCTGAAGCCGGTCGCCAACATCCTCCTGGTGGTCGGCGCGGGCGGCATCTTCGGCGCGGTCCTCAAGGGCAGCGGCGTCGCCCAGGCCCTCTCCGACACGTTCAACGACGTGGGCCTGCCCGTCATCGTCCTCGCCTACCTGATCTCCCTGGTCCTGCGCGTCGCCCAGGGCTCGGCCACGGTCGCGATCGTCACGACGGCCGGCATCGTCCTGCCCCTCATCGAGGCGGGCCACTACTCCCAGCCGTTCACGGCCCTCGTCATCATGGCCATCTCGGCGGGCTCCATCTTCGCCTCGCACGTCAACGACGGCGGCTTCTGGATGGTCGCGAAGTACTTCGGCATCTCGGAACGCGACACTCTCAAGACGTGGACGGTCCTGGAGTCGGTCCTGTCGGTGGCGGGCTTCGCGGTGGCGGCGGTGATCAGCCTGTTCGTCTAGGACGCGGGGCCGGCCTTCGTCCAGGACGCTGGCCGCGCACTGACTGCTGAGGCGTCGGGCCGGCGGAGGCATTCTCCGCCGGCCCGACGCCTCACTGTTTGAGGCCCGCGATCCCGGAACAGTCGTAACCCCCCGAGGGATCAGGCGCGTACACCCAGTAGAGCGCCACGAACTGCACGCACAGCAGCAACAGGGCAAGAACCGCGCACACGGTGACGGGCCGGGCACGCCCATGCCGAAACCCGTGCGCCACCAGCACGGCCACACTGCAGAGCGGCCCGGCCCAAGCCGTGACATACATCCGCGTCGAAGGCCCCAGATACCGGCAGTGCTGGAACGTGTCCCCGTCGAAGGACACGTGGGCGGCCAGCAGCGCGGCCGACAGGACCGTCAGTAGGACAGCGCCGGCAAGAAGGCCATTGCGTCGGCGGGACGTTGTGGTGAGGCTCATCGTTTCCATCACCACCAGTCAACTATCCATGCGTTCTCCGCGCTTCGCTCGGGCACTGTTGTCGCCGAACTCACCGGCACACAGGAGACGGCGCGCGGTGACGACGACGTTCCGCAGGGCTGAGGCTCCCGCCCCACAGGCTCGTCCGCCATACTTCGCTCCGTGGAGCAGCGCATAGACACTCAGAAGGTCACGCCCGTAGACGCCGCCGGAGCCGACCCGGCCTCCGTCCCCGGCCTCACGCCCCCGCGCCAGGCCCCGGAGACGGAGGAGAAGGCTCTGTCCCTGGAGAAGACGGAGCCGACGGAACCGGCGGAGGAGCTGGACACGGAGCCGGAACCGGAGCCCGCCGAGGACGTGGCCGACGCCCCGGCCGACGCCCCCTCCGCCGACCCGGCCGGCCCGGACTTCACCGCCTCCGACCGCCGCGGCTCGATCACCGCGGACGCGAGCGGCGTACGCCTCCGGCTCGACGACCAGGAGGCCGAGTTCCGCTGGGACGAGATCGGCGCGGTCGAGGTGGGCACGTCCCGGCGCCGCCTGACCGTCACGGTCCACACCCCGGACAGCCGCTGGTACCCGAACGACGTGGAGGCCCCGAACAAGGCGCGCGCCCAGGAGTGGGCGGATGAGCTCGACAAGGTCCTGGACGCGTACTTCGAGGACTGATCGGCACCAGTTCCCGCGGGCCCTCTTGCCCGTTGCCCCGCTTTACGCTTCCTTGACGGTATGGCGGACACCACAGGCACCACAGGACCGGGAACCGGCACCGCTCACCTCAACTCACAGCCACGCAAGTCGAGTTGGAAGTACATCGGTCCAGGCATCGTCGTCGCCGCGACGGGCGTCGGCGCCGGCGACCTGGTAGCCACCCTGATCGCGGGCAGCAACTTCGGCTACACGCTGCTCTGGGCGGCGGTGATCGGCTGCCTGGTCAAGATCAGCCTGGCGGAGGCTGCGGGCCGCTGGCACCTGTCGACGGGCCGCACCCTGTTCGACGGCTGGGCGAGCCTCGGCCGCTGGACGACGTACTTCTTCGTCGTCTACGTCGTCATCTGGGGCTTCGTCTACGGCGCGGCGGCGATGTCGTCGAGCGCACTTCCGCTCCAGGCCCTGTTCCCGGACGTGTTCCCGGCCGACTGGTCGATCAAGCCGTGGGCGATCCTCTGCGGCCTGATCGGTCTCGCCTTCGTCTGGTTCAACAAGTACGCGATCTTCGAAAAGGTCATGACGGTCCTCGTGGGCGTCATGTTCGTCGTCACGGTCTACCTGGCGATCAGGGTCACCCCGCACCTCGGCGACGCGTTCGCGGGCCTGCTCCCCGTACTCCCCGACGAGAAGGACTCGATCCTCAACACACTCGGCCTGATCGGCGGCGTCGGCGGCACCATCACCCTGGCCGCGTACGGCTATTGGGTCAACGCGAAGGGCTGGACGAACGCGCGCTGGATGAAGGTCATGCGCCTGGACAACCGGGTCGCGTACATCACGACGGGCATCTTCGTGGTCGCGATGCTGTTCGTCGGCGCGGAACTCCTCCACGCCTCGCACACATCGATCGCGGCGGGCGACAAGGGCCTGATCGACCTGACGTCGATCCTTGAGACCCAGTACGGCACGGCAACGGCCAAGCTCTTCCTGATCGGCTTCTTCGCCACGTCCTTCACGTCCCTGATCGGGGTGTGGCACGGGGTGAGCCTGATGTTCGCGGACTTCGTGGAGCGCTATCGCAGGTCGCGTGTCCGCGCGGACCGGGTGACGGTGACGGGCGAAGACGTGGCGACGGGCCGACGCGAGCGAGGCTGGCCGTTCCGCGCCTACCTCCTCTGGCTCACGTTCCCCCCGATCGTCCTCCTCTTCCAGGGCCAGCCGTTCCGCCTGATCATCCTGTACGGGGTCCTGGGCGCGGCCTTCATGCCCTTCCTGGCCCTGACCCTGATCTGGCTCCTCAACTCGTCCCGCACGCCCAGGGAATGGCGCAACAGCTGGCTGAGCAACGGAATGCTGGCGCTCGCGGGCCTGCTGTTCATCGTCCTGTGCGCCCAGCAGATCTGGGACCAGCCTTGGTCGGACTTCTTCTGACGAGCGTTCGCTAGGCTCCCGCGTCATGCCGAACATACGTGCATCGCGGCGTGCCGCCGACCGGTTGTGGGGGGTCTTCGGGGTTGCCCTCGGGGCCACGTTCGTCGTGTGGATGGTGTCCTGGCTCGTCACCGGGATCTCCGAGCAGGACGAGCGGTGCGCCCAGGGAATGGTCGGCCCGGGTGGCCGCTTCCGCCTGGAGGAGAGCAGCTTCCCGCCCGACGTGAGCTGCGTGTACGAGGACGGCACGACCCTCTCCAGCGCGGGCGCCCTCGTCTGGATCTTCTGGGCGGCGGTCGTGGTCCTGGCCGTGTCGGGCCTGGGCGCACTCGCCCTGGAACTCACCGGCGTCCGCGGCGCGAAGGCGGCGACCCGCCTGAGCAGGCTGGCGATCACCGGGGCTGCCGCACTGACCGCCGTCTACGCCCTCGCGTTCTTCACCACGGGCTCACCGAAGAGTGACCCCCTCCAGACCTGCTCGGCCTTCACCACGGGCATCTACGAACGGGCACAGTCGGTCCACCGCACACCGTTCCCCGCGCAGACGACGTGCGTCTACGCCGATGGCAAGACGTACGACCTGGTCCCGGGCTGGATGGGGACCCTGGAATGGACGCTGCTGGCGACGACGTTCGTGTGCGCGGCGGGGGCGGTACGGGCGGGCCGCTCCGCGGATGCGAGCGCAGGCGCCACTCCGCGAGTGACGGAGCCGGATCAGAGCAGGTGATCCGCCTTGCCGGCCTTGATGTCCAGGATCATCGCGCGGAGCGCCTCGTGGGAGTCGGTGAGATACGTTTCTTCGTCACCGGTGACGGTGATGTAGGCGTTGCCGTCGGGGTCGGTTCCTAGGCGGAAGCAGTTGGCGCCCTCGCCGCAGAAGGGGTCTTCCCAGGTGATGGTCATCGGCACGGTGACGTCTCCTAAGGGTGATTGGAGGATTTGGGCCGCTGGACGCCTTTGGTGGCGGGGGAGTGGTAGCCCAAATCGTCCACTTCCGTGCCGGCCATCGCGTCAGAGCAGGTGATCGGCCTTGCCGGCCTTGATGTCCAGGATGAGCGCGCGGAGCGCCTCGCGGGAGTCGGTGAGATACGTTTCTTCGTCACCGGTGACGGTGATGTAGGCGCCCCCGTCGGGGTCGGTTCCGAGGCGGAAGCAGCTTGCTCCCTCGCCGCAGAAGGGTTCTTCCCATGTGATGTCGGGCATCGGACTGCTCCTCACAGGTCGCGGGCGATGGCGTGGATGAAGTCGCGTGAGAGCGCGGGCGCCAGGGCGATGCGCTCCATCCAGTCCAAGTGGGCACGGTACTTGGCCAACTGCGCCTCTTCCCCTAGGAATTCCGGACCATGCGAGCTGTCCACCTGGACGGTGTCCAGTTGCGGTACGGGACCTTCGAGGTAGTTCACCGTCTGCCCGGCCCCGGGGAACGTGCCTGCGGTGAACGGAATGATCAGCAGTTGGACATTGGGTCGCTCGGAGACCATCAGGAGATGGTCGAGCTGTTCGCGGGCGACCTTGGGCCCGCCGAACTGCATGCGCAGCGCGGCCTCGTGGACGATGCCCACATACTCAGGGGCGTCGTCGCCGTCGAGAACCCCCTGCCTCTCGACGCGATAGGCGAGTCGTAGGGCCACCTCTTGCTCGGGCAACGGAGGCAGCACTGCCCGGAAGAGCTCTATGGCATGGGCGCTGGTCTGGAGCAGACCTGGGATGTGCGACGTGTGGGTGGTACGCATCCGGGCGGCGTACGACTCCAGCTCGGCGATGTTGAGGAGATCGGCGGACAGGGCGCCGCGATATCGCTCCCACCAACCACGACCGTTGGGACGGGCCATTTCGGCCAGCGCATCGACGTAGGCCGTGTCCGAGCAGTCGCAGTTGCAGGCGAGAGTGCGCAGCCTGTCGGCATTGATCGTGCGGATGCCGGTCTCGATGTTGGAGATCTTCGCCCGGTCCAGGCCGAGCAGCCCGGCGGCCTGCTCTGCCGTGACCCCGGCGGCCAACCGCATCTTGCGCAGCTCGCTGCCCAGGCGCTTCTGACGCTCCGTGGGCGTGGTCCTCGGTGGCATGCCACTCCTTCCGCGATGGTCGCCAGCAGTCTGCCGCTCCAAGCCGCCAAGTGGCCCTGTTCGGGTCAATTTCTCATGCAAGGTGGCAATGTAACCATCCAACGCTCTACGGTCAGTAATGAACAAGCTACACACGGCAGTTGGCAGTGCATCGCGCGAGCCTGCCCGCACGCTTCCTCCCTGGAAGGGTCGGGTTCGCGTCAGGGAGACGAGCCACCGACTGTTGCCCACTCCACCCCACAAGGGAGTTCGCCATGCCGGTCACCCTCTCCGCCTGCCCCGCGCACGCGGACCGCACGGCCCCCACGCCCGAGAACCTCACGTACAGCCTCACCCTCCCCTCCACGCTCACGTCACCCGCGATGGCCCGCGCAGCGACCCGCACGCTGCTCACGGCGCACGGACTGCGCGACATCCTGGACGCGGCGCTCCAGGCAACCGCCGAACTGACAGCAACGGCCTGCCAATTCACCGCCTCGCCCGAGATCTACGTATCGCTGCGCTATCGCGAGGACGCGCTGCGCCTGATCACGTACGACAGTCACCCGTGCCACACGAACGTCCGGGTCGCCGCGGCCTGCGAGGCCCGGCGCCGGGCGGCCCTACGTCTGCTGGCCTGCGTCACCCGTACCTGCGGGGGCGACTGGGGATTCGGTCCGGCACGTGAACCGGGCGGCGGTACGCGCATGTGGGCGGCGCTGCCGCGTACGAGCACGGCGTCGGCATACGGCGGGCCGGGTGTGGTCAGTCCGCGGTGAACATCTGGGCGGCGTGCCAGGAGAGGACTCCCTGTACGCCATGGGTGGTGATGGTCAGGTCCATGCGCCCGTCCCACCGGCGCTCGCCTATGCGGCTTCCCTCAAGATGATTCAGGCTGACGGTCTCGATCTTCTTGGTGGGCGTGCAGTACATGTCCCGGCGCAGAGCCTTCGCACCGACGGCGTGGACGGTGAATTTGCCCGAACCGGCGCAGGCGAAGGTCAGTGAATACGTCCGGCCCTCGAGCATCGTGGCTTTCTCGGGGGACTGGTCGAGATCGCCCCTTGCTCCCCAGCGACTCCAGAAATGCCCGGCCCCCGAACTCGGAGGGATCTTTCTTGAAGCTCTCGTACGCGTCCTTTGCCGCACGGTCGGGATGAGTGGCGGTGGACGCCAGCCCGGCCAGGGTCAGGTTGACGTTCTCCACGTACGCGGCCGGGTGCGTGATGTTGTACGGATCTTCCGGGTTGAGTCCGCGTACGAAAGTGAGCAGGCCTGCCGCGCCCTTGAGTACGCCGCCTGCGAAGTGGGTCAACTCGGTGGTCGTCGCTTGGACGTTGTCAGTGACGTCGGACTTGAGGCGGTCGAGCGGAGGTGGCTCGGCCGGTGCGTGGGCCAGGGCCGCCTTGACCGCGCTGGTGGCGGTGGCGCCGGCCTCGTTGCGTTGGCGGCGCGCCTCCGCGAGTTTCTCGCGCGCATGCTTGATGTCCGCCGTGCCAGGGTCTTTGAACGGATCGGGGCGAGGGCCGGGGTCCTTGTCGGCCTTGAGCGCGGCCTTATACGCGTCGACCCGGTTGTTGTACGTCTCCACGGCCTGGTCGGAGGCGTGCTTGCCCTTTTTGTAGAGGTCGATGGCATCCTGCGCCTGTCCCTGCGCCCACTTGACCGTATCGGCGTACGTGTCGAGGGCCTTGCCCGCTTTGTCGCAGGCGTCCGCCGCGTGCAGCCACTTGCCGGGGTGCATGGCGAACTTCTTCCGGAAGGTGCTCGCCGCCTCGCCCTGCCAGTGCGACGAGTCCAGGGCGCGCATGCCCCCGCCGACCTTGTCGAAGGCTTTGTGGAAGTCCTTCAGGTGGCTCGCGCTCGCGCGGATGTCGCCGGGGTTGCCGTGCACAAGCTCGTTGGCCTGTTCGGTCTCGCCGAGCTGCTGCTCGTCGACGGTAGCGCCGAGGTCGGACGCGAGCCCGTCGCCGAGGTCCTTGACCTTGTCCGCGGCCCAGTCCGCGCCGGCGTACTCAAGACCGTCGCCGAGCTTGTCGGCGCCCCACTCGACCCCCTCGCCAAGGGCCTTCTTGCCGTTGTCCCAGCCGTCCTCCAGTGCGTCAAGGCCCTTGTTCGCCCAGTCACCGATCCCCATCAGTGGGCGCCCCCGCCCTGCTGGGCAGCTGCTTCGGCCCGTTCCTCGGCGGACGGCCCGAACCTGCTGTCCAACCAGGCCTCGTACTCCTTGTCGTTCATGCCACTGATCTGCTGCGGGGTCACGGGACTCCCCACGGTCGAGGTGGCCACGTCCCGGGCAGCGTCCTTGTACCCCTGCCTGATGTTCGTGCGGGCCTCGTCGAAGGGCAGTGGGTGCTGCTGGGTGTCGTGGTCGTGGCTGCCGGTGGGGCTGTGCGGGCCGGCGGTGCGAACGCGAAACTCACCGTCGTCGGCGACGCCCGCCCCCGACACGCAGCAGCGCCGCCGGGGGAGCGGCGGCGCTGCGGATCGGAGGGGGGGATTGTGGGCGCTCGGGCCGGGGTGGGGTGGTCAGAGGCCGTGTACGTGCGGCCCCACCGACGAAGACCAGGCGTTGCCCGACGTCGCGTCCCAGTTCGTGGACCACGTCATCGCGCCCCGCAGGCCGGGGTACGTCTTCGAGGGCTTGAACGAGCCGCAGTTCGTGCCCTTCGTGAGGCAGTCCAGGGCCGCGTTGACCACGGACGGGGACACGTAGCCGCTGCCTGCCGCGCTGGTGGAGGCCGGTACGCCGAGACCTACCTGGGACGGGTCCAGGCCGCCCTCCAACTGGATGCAGGCGAGGGCCGTGAGGAAGTCGACCGAGCCCTGGCTGTAGACCTTGCCGTCGCAGCCCAGCATCGAACCGCTGTTGTAGTACTGCATGTTGACGACCGTCAGGATGTCTTTCACGGCGAGTGCGGTCTTGAAGTACTCGGCCGACGTCGACTGCATGTCTATCGTCTGCGGGGCCATCGTCAGGACGAAGTCCGAACCAGCCTTTGCGGCGAGGGACTTCAGGGCCTGCGACATGTACGTCGAATTCAGGCCGTTCTCGAGGTCGATATCGACGCCGTTGAAGCCGTATTCCTGCATCAGCGAGTAGACCGAGTTCGCGAAGTTCGTCGCGGAATTCGCGTCATTGATGGAGACCGTGCCGTTCTGGCCGCCGATCGAGATGACGACCGACTTGCCGGCGTCCTGCTTCGCCTTGATGTCCGCCTTGAAGGCGTCCTCCGTATAACCGCCGAGGCCCGCCGAGTCGAGCGTGAAGTCGACCGAGCCCGGCGTCGTCGTCGCGTCGGCGAACGCCACCGCGATGATGTCGTAGTCGCCCGGTACGTCGCCGAGCTTCTGGACGGTCGCTCCGTTGTTGAAGTTCTGCCAGTAGCCGGTGACCGCGTGGGCCGGGGGTGCCGCGTCCGCCCCGGCGGGGTCCGCGGTGGCCGTGGCCGTGCCGGTGAGGGCCAGGGCCAGAGTGGTCAGGGCCGCTGCTAGGAATGAACGCTTCCATGCTGGATTTGTCGTCGCGCGTGCCATTGCTGCCTCCGGTTCAGATGTGGGGGGAGGGGCAGTTGCTGGTTGAACAAACTGGTCCAGACCATTTGGGTTGTCAAGACCTCTGGAATTACTGGTTCCTTGACTGGCCGAGACGGCCGCCGCGCGGCTCCGGGCCGGCCTCCCGGCCGGCGGCCTGAGCAACCTCCCGGTGAACACCGGGAAGTTGGGTGTTGAGCGGGCAATGCGCGGATATGGTGCTGAGACAGGAGTGCACAGAGACCGGGGGTGTGCGAGCGTGCCGACCGCGATAGCCGTGACCAGCCCTGACCTGGTCCTCGCCGCGGCCGACCGGCATACGCCGTCCGCCGCCGTGCTCCACTCCGCCGAGGACAGGGGCGGCAGGGCGGAGCCGTACGACCTCGATCGCGCGATCGTCGAGATGCACACCCTGATCGAGCACCACGGCTATGTGATCGCCCTGTGCCCGGCTTCCGTGCCGGACCTGGTCGTTCACCGGCTCCACGCTGTGCGTTCCGTGCTGGAAAGTGACCGGATCGCCATCCTGCGGCCGGAGCTCCCGCCGCTCGGGCTCGCCGTACTCGTGCTCCAGCTGCGGCAGTTGACCATGTGCGACTTCAGCCCGGGCGTGCTCGCCTCCGCCGCGCGGCTCCTCGCCCACTACATCTACGCCGGCGCCGTACTCGGCTCCGTCGCCCGGCTCGACCGCGTCCCCGTCAGCCTTACGTCGCACGCCAAGTCGTGGGTGCCGGGCGCCCAGTTCGCCGTACTCGCCACCCCGCAGCCCGAACTCGTACGGCTCACCGGACCCGAGCCGCCCCGGCTGAGCGGACCCGCCTTCGGCACCCGTATGTATTACGCCGCGGGGCAGCAGCCCACCGACTGGATCACCGGCACCCTCGCGCCCGCCTGGCAGGTGCAGGGCGCCGTCGAGACGCGGCTGCCCGCCGAGTCGGGGCGCTGGTGGGCCACCGGGAAGCCGGGGAGCCCCGGAAAACTCGCCGAGTTCGCGGCCGCCATCCCCGATATCTCCGTGCTCTACCAGCTCGTCTCGTCCGTCCGGCGCGAGGCGTGCCACTGGTGCGGCCTCGAACTCATCGGCGACCGCTGCGGCTTCTGTGCGGCGCCGCTCGCCGATCCGCCCGCCCCGGCCGCGAAGCCACCGGGCGGACGCGGCCGCGGCAGTGCCCTCGCACCCGCCACCGGCCTCGCTGCCGCTACTGCACTGGCCCCCGTCACCGGCCCGGCCCGCGCCGCCCTGCCACCCGCCGCCCGCCCTTGATCCACAACGAGATCCCCGACGAGATCCACAACGCGCTCCCCATCGAGATCCCCAACGAGATCCCCACGAGGTAGTCCGGTCCATGAACTCACGTCAGCGTCGCGGCGTCATCCTGTTGGTCATCTCGGCCCTGTGCGCCGTCGGCGCCTTCGCCGGGGTGCTCTCGGTGATCCGTGACGTGAACTCGAAGGTGGGCCCGGAAGTCGCGGCGTACCGGCTGAAGGACGATGTCGCGCCGTACAAGGAGCTGACCGCCGACCGGTTCGAGAAGGTCGAGATGCCCGAGCGGTGGCTGTCGAAGACCGCCGTGACCAGTCTCAGTCAGATCCGCGGCAAGATCGCCGTCACGACGCTGAAGAAGGGTTCCCTGCTCCAGACCGACATGATCGTCTCCCGGCCCCAACTCAGGGACGGACAGCAGGAGATCGCCATCATGATCGACGCCGAGACCGGGGTCGCCGGGAAGATCACGCCCGGGTCGAAGGTCAACATCTACGCCACCTTCAAGGCCGCCAACGAGAAGGCCAAGGACCAGTCCAAGGTCATCGTCGAGAACGCGGAGGTCATGGACGTCGGCAAACTCACGCCCATCGACGAACAGGGTGGCGACAACGGCCGGCGCCGGCAGGGCGAGGCCGTGCCGATCACCTTCGCCCTCGACCCCGCCGACGCGCAGCGCGTCGCGTACGCGGAGTCGTTCGCGACCCACGTCCGGCTCGCCCTCGTCGCCGCCGGCAGCGACGCGGCCGTCCCGCCGGGCGACCGCTCGTACACCCTCGACGAGGACAAGTAGCGCACAAGTGAGAGCAAGAGAGAGGAGGCGAGGCGCCGTATGAGCATCCGTATTCTTCCCGCGGTGGGGGACCTGGACGCCGCCCGGTCCCTGGTCACGCTGCTCGGGCAGCTGCCCGACGCCGAGCCCGCGCCGCCCGTCGCCGACTCCACCGCCCTCCTCGACACCCTCGCCCGGCTCGCCGCCGAGTCGCTCGACGAACTGCCCGAGGTCGTCCTCGTCCACGAGCGGATCGGGCCCGTTCCCGCCCTTGAACTGATCCGGGACCTCGTCCTGCGCTTCCCGGCCGTCGGCGTCGTCCTCGCCACCGCCGACACCAGCCCCGCCCTGCTCACCGCCGCGATGGACTCGGGCGCGCGCGGCATCGTCGGGTTCCCCCTCGGGTACGACGCGCTCGCCGAGCGTGTGCAGGCCGCCGCGTCCTGGTCCAGCGGCATGCGCAGGCACCTCGGCAGCGGCGGCGAGCTGGCGATCACGGCCGGTACGTCCGGCGGGCGCGTCATCACCGTCACCGGCGCGAAGGGCGGCGTGGGCACGACCGTCACCGCCGTCCAACTCGCTCTGGCCGCCAAGGCGTCGGGCCGCTCGGTCGCGCTCCTCGACCTCGACCTCCAGTCCGGTGACGTCGCCTCGTACCTCGACGTCCAGTTCCGCCGCTCCGTCGCCGACCTCGCCGCCATCCGCGACATCACCCCGCGCGTCCTGCAGGACGCCGTCTTCACCCACGAGACCGGCCTCGGTCTCCTGCTCGCGCCGTCCGACGGCGAGCGCGGCGAAGAGGTCACCGACCGCGTGGCCCGCCAGGTCGTCCAGGCGCTGCGCAGCCGCTACGACCTCGTGGTCGTCGACTGCGGTACGCAGATGGGGTCCGCGAACGCGGCGGCCGTCGAACTCGCCGACCAGGCAGTCCTGTTGGTCACCCCCGACGTCGTCGCTGTGCGCGCCGCGAAGCGCATGATCCGTATGTGGGACCGCCTCCAGATCCGTAAGGCCGAGGAGACCGTCACCGTCATCAACCGTCACGCGCGCGGATCCGAGATCACCGCGTCGCTCGTGGAGCGCGTGACGGGCACCCGGGTCGCGCGTGCCAGCGTGCCCGCCGGGTTCAAGGAGCTCCAGGGCGCGGTCGACGCGGGCCGTATGCAGGACCTCGACAGCCGGTCGACGGTGAAGCAGGCGCTGTGGGGGCTCGCGGGCGAGCTCGGCCTGGTCGACGCCGCCGCGCAGGAATCCGGCCGCCGCGCCCGCCGTCGCGGCGGCGACAAGGGCGCGGTCACCCTGGAGTTCGCGGGCATGTTCCCGCTGCTGCTCGTCGTCATGGGCCTGCTGTGGCAGTGCGTCCTGTACGGGTACACGTACTCGCTCGCCGGGAACGCGGCGGACGAGGCGGCCAGAGCAGCGACCTCCGCCGAGGCCGGAAGCGGCGACACGGCGGGCGCGTGCCAGACCGCGGGCGAGAAGAATCTGCCCGGAGCGTGGCAGGGCGCCGCCATCACCTGCGGACCCGACGGGTCGGTGATGAAGGCGACCGTGCAGCTCGAGGTGCCGGTGTTCTTCCCCGGGATCGACGCCGGGTGGACCGTCAAGGGCGAGGCGGGCGCCGCGAGGGAGGACGACCAGGGGGCCACGCCGTGAGGGGCCGGCTGTCGGTGTCAGGCGAAGGGGGTCGGCTCCGACGCCTGCGGACGGAAGGCGGCCCGCGCGACCGGACGGAAGGTGGGCCGCGCCACCGTACGGAAGGCGGCCCGCGCCAGTCGGAAGACAGCCCTCGGCGCCGGACGGAAGGCGGCCCGCGCGACCGGACGGAAGGCGGCCCGCGCCACCGTACGGAACACGGCCCGCGCCAGACGGAAGGCGGCCCGAGCCACCGTACGGAACACGGCCCGCGCCACGGGACGGTGGACTGCTCCCGCCAGACGGAAGACAGCCCCCGCCAAAGCCTCCGCACCGACGACCGAGGCGTCTCCATCCTCGAGTTCGCCGGGTTCCTGCCCTTCCTCCTCCTCATCGGCATGGCCGCCATCCAGCTCGGCCTCGTCGGCTACAGCGCGAACCAGGCCGGTTCCGGCGCCAGGGCCGCCGCCCGCGTGCAGTCGCAGGGCGGCGACGGCACCGGCGCCGGGCAGGCCGCGATGAGCGGCTGGCTCGACGCGGACATCGACGCCGGAGGCGGAGGCGGCGACACGACCACCGCCACGGTCACCGTGCACGTCCCGGTCCTCGTCCCGTTCCTGGACGACCGGTGGGACGTGCGGCGCACCGCCACCATGCCGAACGACCGTGACCCGGAAGGGGGTTGAGCCGGAACATGAGCCTGCGATCAAGGGTGACGGTCCGCGAGGAGCCCGGCCCTTCCCGCGACGACGGCCTCGTCGCCGTCTACCGCGCGAAGCTCCTGGAGGAGATCGACCTCGCCGAGATGTCGTCGCTCGCGGCGGCCGACCGGCGGATCCGTCTCGAACGCGTCCTCGGCCACATCATCAGCCGCGAGGGCCCGGTCCTCTCCTCCTCCGAACGCAGCCAGCTGGTCCGCCGCGTCGTCGACGAGGCGCTCGGGCTGGGCGTACTGGAACCCCTTCTCGCCGACGCGTCCATCACCGAGATCATGGTCAACGGCCCGGACGCGATCTTCGTGGAGCGCGCCGGGCGCGTGGAGCAGCTCCCCCTGCGCTTCGCCTCGCAGGAACAGCTCATGCAGACCATCGAGCGCATCGTCTCCACGGTGAACCGGCGCGTCGACGAGTCGAACCCGATGGTCGACGCCCGCCTGCCCACCGGCGAGCGCGTCAACGTGATCATCCCGCCGCTGTCCCTCACCGGCGCCACCCTCACGATCCGCCGCTTCCCGCGCGCCTACACCCTGCCCGAGCTGATCGGCCTCGGCTCGCTCGACGAGCAGATGCTGATGCTGCTGTCCGCGTTCGTCCGCGCCCGCTTCAACGTCATCGTGAGCGGCGGCACGGGCTCCGGGAAGACCACCCTCCTCAACGCGCTCTCCGGCCTCATCCCGCCCCACGAGCGCATCATCACCATCGAGGACTCGGCGGAACTCCAGCTCCAGCAGGACCATGTGATCCGCCTCGAATCGAGGCCCCCGAACGTCGAGGGCAAGGGCCAGATCACCATCCGCGACCTCGTCCGCAACTCCCTGCGCATGCGCCCCGACCGCATCATCGTCGGCGAGGTGCGCGGCGGCGAGACCCTCGACATGCTCCAGGCCATGTCGACCGGCCACGACGGCTCGCTCGCCACCGTCCACGCGAACACCGCCGAGGACGCCCTCATGCGGATGCAGACCCTCGGGTCCATGTCCGAGGTGCAGATCCCGTTCGAGGCGCTCAAGGACCAGATCAACTCGGCCGTCGACGTCCTCGTCCAGCTCACCCGGCACGCCGACGGCTCGCGCAAGGTCACCGAGATCGCCCTGCTCGTCTCGCACGGCCGCGAACAGTTCAGGATCTCGACGGTCTCCCGCTTCGTGCCGCACCCCCTCGGCCACGACCACCGCGTGCGCGGCACCTTCGAGCATCTGCCGCTGCCGCGCCGCGTGGCCGAGCGCCTGTACGTCGCGAACGAGCCGATCCCGCCGGCGTTCGGCGTGCTGGACGGCATCGACGGACGCAACACGAGGGAGGCCATCGGATGAGGACCGTGCGACCCGCCGTCGAGGGTGGCGGATCATGAGCGATCCCGCCCTCATCGCCCTCGGCGCCACCATCCTGACCTGCGCACTCGCCGTCGCCGGCCTCCACGCGTACGCGTCCGGGCGAGCCCAGCGCCAGGCCCTCGTCGACCGGCTCGACGGTCTGTCGGGTGCCGGCCCGTACGGCGGCGCCTCCGGCCGCGTACGCCGCTTCGCCACCGTCGACCGCAGGCTGCGCCGCACCCGGCTCGGCCGCGCCATCCATCTGCGCCTGTCCGCGACGGGGCTCGACCTGACCGCGGGGGAGTTCTTCACGTACGTACTCGCCGTGGTCGTCGCCCTCTGGCTGATCGCGTCGGCCGCCCTCGCGCCCTTCTTCGGGCCGATCGCCGGGCTCGTCGGCGTGTGGAGCGCGGTGATCTTCCTCAACTGGCAGCGGCAGAAGCGCATCGAGGCGTTCATCAACCAACTCCCGGACGTGGCCCGCCTCCTGGCCAACGCCACCGCCGCCGGACTCGCCCTGCGCACGTCCCTCGCGATGGCCGCGGAGGAGCTGGAGGCGCCCGCCGGCGAGGAGCTGTCCATGGTCGCCGACCAGCTCGCGCTCGGCCGTACCATCGACGACACCCTCGGCGAGCTCGCCGAACGCCTCCCGTCCCGCGAACTGGTCGTCCTGGTCACGACCCTCGTCCTCGCCAACAAGGCGGGCGGCTCGGTCGTGTCGTCCCTGCGGAACCTCACCCAGACCCTGGAGGACCGCAAAGAGACCCGGCGCGAGATCCGCACGATGCTCTCCGAGGTCAACGCGACCGCGTTCACCGTGCCGCTCCTCGGCCTCGGCTCGCTGCTCCTGATCAACTCGTCGAACGAGGGCGCGCTGGCCAGAGTGACCGGATCGCCGGTCGGCCAGGCGCTGATCCTGATCTCGCTCGGCCTGTACGGGATCGGGTTCTTCGTGATCCGCCGGCTCGGGAAGATCGAGGTCTGACATGGGCGTCCGTCATCCGGCGCACGGCGAGCGAGGTAGGTAGGCCATGAGTACGGGTCTGATCGGGCTGCTGCTCGCCCTCGCGATGGGCCTCGCCGTCCTCGGGATCTTCCTGGGCATCCGCATGTACCGCGCCGAGGCGAAGCTCCCCGGCGATCTGGCCATAGCCCTGGAGGTTGGCGCGACGCGCGTGTCCGCCGCCGGGTCCGCGGTCGACCGCCTGGGCATGCGCTTCGCCCCCCTCGTCCTGCGGGCCATGGGCCCCCGGCGCGTCACCTCGAAGCGGCGCAAGATCGACATGGCGGGGAACCCGGGTGGCCTCACCATCGACCGCTACGCCGCGCGCCGCGCGGTCTACGGGATCTTCGGGGTCGTCCTCGGCCTGGTCTTCCTCACCAACGGCCAGACCCTGTTCGCCGCCCTCACCCTCGCGTTCGGCCTCCTCGCCGCGGACGGTCTCATCTGGCAGGCCACACGCGAGCGCAAAGAGGTCATCGACCGCACGCTCCCCGACTTCCTCGACGTACTCGCCGTCGTCGTCAGCGCGGGCCTCGGCTTCCGGCAGGCGCTCGACCGCGTCGCCGAGAAGTACGAGGGGCCGTGGGCCGACGAGTTGCGTATTACGCTCCGGCAAATGGACATGGGCGTCAGCCGGCGCCAGGCGTTCGACGAGCTGCGCCGCCGCAACGCTTCCGAACAGGTCGCCCAGTTCGTCTCCGCGCTCCAGCAGGGCGAGGAACTCGGCTCGCCCATCGCCGAGACCCTCATCCAGATCGCCACGGACATGCGGCGCACCGACGCCCAGAACTCCCGCCGCCGGGCCGCGAAGACGATCCCGAAGGCCACGATGGTCACCCTCGTCTTCATGCTCCCCGCCACGATGATCCTCATCGCGACGGGCATGTTCCTCGGCTCCGGATCCAACTTCGGTTCGATTCTCGGGCGTTGAGGGACTGCGCTGTGACGGGTCCACTGGCTACAGTGGACTGAGCAATTGGTTGGCAGTTGCGAATTTGGCAAATATGGCGACTCGTTGACGGGGTGATCGCATGTCGTGCGGAGCGGGTTGGGTCGACCGATGAGGAAGAGACCTGTGTCGGTGGCGGGCGCCTGCCTGGCACTGGCCGTGCTCACCGCCTGCGGCCGCTTCGAGTCCCACCCGGAGCCGGCGGGTACGGCGATCCCGTCCGAAGTACCGTCCAAGCCGACGTACACCACGGCGAAGGCGGTCGTACAGGCCATGGGCCAGGCCGGCCTCGACTGCGAGACCGTGCGCAGCCGGGACTACGACGGCAGCTCCACGGCGGACTGCGTCGCGACGGTCGACGGGGTGAAGGTCGAGAACGAGATCTCGGTCTTCGACCCCGACGTCGTGTCGAAGACGGAGATCGGTACGTCGATCGAGTCCCGGCGCACGGGCGCGTACGCGCAGACACTGGTCGCGGCCGGGAACTGGTACATCCGCGTCATGGACCCGCCGTCCGCCCCGGCGGTCGCGAAGGCGTTGCACGCGGTGGTCGTGGATGCGAAGGGGAAGGGGGCGAAGACCCCCAAGTACCCACTCCCACATATCTCTTCCACTCCCACCTACAAGAAGGTGGACGCGCTGGCGGACGACGTGGCCGCCTCCGTGGGTTGCTTCCAACGTCAGACGGCGAGTACCGGAAGCATCAAGTGCGAGACCGGAAAGCTGGGTTCGGGCACCACCAACTGCGCCGTCCTGACCCTGCACCCCACCCACGCCCGCCGCGATGCCGCCCTGCGCGAGGCGATCAAGTACCGCGGCGTCCCCGCCGAGCTGGTCACCGCGGGCAACTGGACCGTCAACCTCTGCGACACCACCCTCGGCGCGAAGGTCGCCCGCGATCTGGGTGGGGTCGTGGTGGCGTACGACGGGCGGTGAAGGGCATGACAGGAAGCGACCAACTTCCGGTCAAGCGTGCGCCGTTAATGTGCGAAACACGGCACAGAGGGTTGCAGTTCCCGTACGTTGCGTATGGTGCCCGGGAGGTTCGGGGCGGCGAAATCGTGCGGGAACGAAGGGGAAACCGTGCTGAAGGAACGCGTACTCGGGGTGTGGGTGAAGTGGACCGTGACGGTGGGGGACCGCGTCCGCGGGAGGGAACGGGATTCCGGGGCGGGGTTCGTGGAGTATGCGGGGTTGATGATTTTGATTGCGGGGATCTACACCTTGATCGATCAGCTGGGCCTGGACGGCAAGATTTCGCAGGCCATCGGCAATGCGGTGAACAACGTCATCGGCGGGGGCTGAGTACGCGGCGGCCGAGTGGTGATCGAGGGCAGACCCTCCCCATCTACATATGGATGACGGCGATTCTACTCTTTGCCGCATTTGCTTTCTTTGCCTTCGCCCAGGCAGCGTCCGCGCGTAATGGCGCCCAGTCCGCAGCGGACGCGGCTGCTCTGGCTGCGGCCCAGGACTCCCGGAAGGAACTGCTAGACGGCTTGGGAGCGGCCATCGGGCAGGGAGACGCCTGGAGCGACTGGCTGCTCGGCGACAAGTTCGACGGCGTGGGCGCCGCGGAGGCCGCAAAGCGGCTGGCAGCGGAGAACGACGCAGATGTCGTAGCAGGACCGGATGACACGGACGTGGATGGCCATCCGGGATATCGAGTGGAGGTCGAGACCCGCTACACCGTCGGAGACTCGGTCATTCCCGGCACGGAGACCAAGCACGCGAAGGCGCACGCCATCGCAGTGATCGAGCCTCGTTGCGATGTCGATCCGGATGCCGATCCGGGAAAGACAGTGGTCTTCGACTGCGACGGCGGCGAGCAGTTCGAGTTCGACCCGGACGACTTCGACATCGAGGACCTGCCTGATCCCTCGGTTCTGTTCTCCGTTCACTTGGCCGACTGACAAACGACGAGAGAGGAAAGCCGCACTGATGAATGTTCGGCACACCCTGAGCGCGGTGGCGATCACGACTGGGCTGGTCCTCACGGTGGCCGGCTGCGGTGGGGGAGACGACAAGGGATCCGAGAACCCCAAGCCCTCTTCTTCGTCGAGCAAGAGCAGCGGCGGAGATGCCAAGGAATCGGCTCCCGGCGAAAGCAAGTCTCTTGCTGAGGTGAAGAGCAACGGCATCACCGTCAACGTCAATTCAGCCACCCGTGATCAGGGCGGATTCCTCAACATCACCGGCACGGTGACCAACGGTGGCTCGGGTATCTGGCTGGCGAGTGAGTGGAAGAGCGACGAGACCGAACTTCAGGTGAACGGCGGATCTCTGGCCGGAGCCAGCGTCGTCGACCAAGCGGGCAAGAAGAAGTACCTGGTCCTCAGGGACACGCAAGGCCGATGCCTCTGCACCAAGTTCGAAGGCGGCATCAACCAGGGCCAGACGGTCGACTGGTTCGCCCAATTCCCCGCGCCGCCCGAAGGCACCACGAAGGTTCAGCTGCAGGTGCCGACGATGCCCCCCGCCCCCGTAGAAATCTCCGAGGGCGAGTAACCCCATGCCCCTCACCCATCGCATCGCCGCCCTCACCACCGTCGCCCTGATCACCCTCGGCGGAAGCCTCAGCGGCAGCGCCTACGCCGACGACCCCGACCCCTCCGGCGCCCCGCCCGGCAGTACCACCACCTCCCCGCCCCCCGACGTCGACGCCAACAGCCCCGGGCTGAAGCTCGCCGACGGCGCCACGCTCGCGCCGGCCAAGGTGCTCGACATCAAGTCCGTCGTGGAGGACCTGTCGGGCGACGAGCGGCGCGAGGACACCAACCAGGACGTGAAGTTCGCGCTCCAGGCGGAGGTGCTGTTCCCGAAGGACAGCTCCAAGCTGAATCCGGGCGCGAAGTCCCGGATTCAGGCCATCGCCGACGAGATCAAGGCACAGAACGCCACGAACGTCCGCGTCTTCGGCTTCACGGACGACCTCGGGTCGTACGCGCATGGGCTGACGCTCTCGAAGAAGCGCGCGGAGGCGGTGCACGACGAGCTGGCGGCAGCACTCGGTTCGCAGGACCAGGACGTCACGTTCGCGGTGCGCGGCTACAGCGAGGACTACCCGATCGCCGACAACAACAGCGAAGAGGGCCGCAAGAAGAACCGCCGCGTGGAGGTGTCGTTCCCGAGGGCGTGAGCTTGTAACGGCTACATGCTGTCCGGTGACGGTGGGTCGCCTCCGGAGGCGGGTTCCCTTCATCGGCATGCGCGTCAGCGCCCTTGGTCCACTGCCTGCGTCGCTGGTGAGACGTAGGTTCCCCGCTGCGGCAGCTTCGTCTGCTTGCCAGGAGAACTCCCATGCCATCAGCAGAAGGTGTTCGTGACCTTCTCGTCCCACATCTGATGGGGCGGCTGGACGACGGGAGCGCGGAACTCGACGTGGTCGGCTTTCGCGTGGTGGAGCATGGCCGGTGCTTCACGGTCGAACTCGAGCTGACGGCCTACGGGCAACGCTGGCGGGTGCGCCTTGAAGGCGATAGTTCGGAGATGGCCATCTTCGACGGTCAGCCGCCTCATCACCTGGTCCGCAGCGTGGCATCGGCCTTTCGAATCCGCTTGTTCGAATGGTGGCACATGAAGGACTCGGAACGGCAGTTGGCCAGGCGGGGTGAACGCATCAAATAGCGTGATCTGAGCACCGCTGCACGTAGCGCGCGAATACGACAGCGTCCCCGTCCGGCTATCCGGGCGGGGACGCTCCAGTCAGGGCGCGGGGGAGTGCTGACTTCAGACCGGCTTGCCGCCGTACGATCGGCAGGGGAAGCGCAGTGGTGCGCCGGGGCTCGACCGCTTCAGGCCACGTAGACCGGCAGCGTGTCCACCCCGTACACGATCGACAGCTTGCGGAACTCCAGGTCGCGGGGCTCGACGGCGAGCTTCAACTCCGGGAAGCGGCGGACCAGTTGGGGGAAGGCCGCGCGGAGTTCCATCTTGCCGAGTTCGGCGCCGATGCAGCGGTGGATGCCGTAGCCGAACGCGAGGTGGGAGCCGGTGACCTGGCGGGACGGGTCGAAGCGGTCCATGTCCTCGCCGAGGCGCGCGTCGCGGTCGGCCGCGCTGAGGGAGACGAGGACTATGTCGCCGCCGGATATCTGGACCCCGCCGATCTCGACGTCCTCGCGCGCGAAGCGCGGGAACGCGGTCTGGACGACGGTCAGATGGCGCAGCAACTCGTCGACGAAGGGCGCGGCGACGGCCTCCGGATCCTCCGCGTCGCGCAGCGCGGCGAAGTGCTCGGGGTTCTGGAGCAGGATGAGCGTGCCGAGCGCCAGCATGCTCGCGGTGGTCTCCAGGCCGCCGGTGAGGACGCCGTCGGCGAGGCCGGTGAGCTCCTCGTCCGTGATGGAGTCGCCGTATTCGCGTACGAGCATGCCGAGGAGGCCGTCGCCGGGGTTGCGGCGCTGCTCGGCGACGATCCCGCGCAGGTAGTCGAGGGACTGCGACACGGCGCTGAACGACGCGCCCGCGCCGCCGAACACGTCGAAGCGGGCCACGGAGAACTGCTGGAAGTCGTCCCGGTCCTCATAGGGGACGCCGAGCAGTTCGCAGATCACCAGCGCGGGCACCGGCATCGCGAAGTGCTCGACGAGGTCCACGGTGCCGTCGCCGTCCGCCGCCTTCGCGAGGTCGGCGAGGCGCTCCTCGACGATGGCGTGGATACGGGGCGTGAGCCGGGAGAGCCGGCGCATCGTGAACTCCGGCGTCAGCATCTTCCGCAGCCGGGTGTGGTCCGGCGGGTCGGTGAAGCCGAGCCCGCCCGGGTTCTGGTCGTCGGTGACGCCGGTGTTGCCGACCAGGTTCCGGAAGTCGTTGCTGAAGGCGGAGCCGTGGCCCAGTACGGCCTTCGCCTCGTCGTAGCCGGTGACCAGCCAGACCGTCATGCCGGGGATGGGCAGCCTGCTGACCGGCTCCCGGTCACGCAGCTCGCCGATCTCGGCCACCGGGTCGAGGCCGTCGCGGCGCAGCGGAAGGAGTGCGGCGTCGGGCAGCTTCGAGAGGACGGACAGGTCGAGGCCGCCCTTCTTCCGGAGCCGGGCGAAGTAGAGGCGGGTGAGCCAGGCCGCTATCGAGGATCGTGCGGAACGGGCCGCTATCGCCGAGCGTGCGGAACGAGCCGCTTCCGCTGGGCGTGCGGAACGGGCCGCTATCGCTGAACGGGCGGAACGAACGGAGCGAATGGAACGATCGGACATGTGCTCGCATTTCGGCGCGGGACGGACGGTGCCGTTACCTGTGTCGGGCAGCGGTGCCCGGAGCGGATCCGCCCAGGGTACGTGGAGAACCCCCGTAGGCCGAGGCCGGGCGGGCGGTGACCTCCCCCGCCCACGTCAGCGGCTCGGCCGGGGAACGGGGCGGGAGTTCGGTCGGAGCCGGCCGGGAGTTCGGCCGGAGCCGGGCGACGATGACGCGTCCGTCGCCCGGCGATCCGGCGGTCGGCGTGCGGCAATCACGCGTCCGTCACCCGGTAATCCATGGAATGTCCGTCGCCCAGCAATCCATTGGCCGGCGTGGGACGATCACGCCCTGGACGTCCCCTGGTGATCGCCCGCCGCCCCGTCGATCAGTTCCCGCAGGATGTCGACGTGGCCCGCGTGCCGGGCCGTCTCCTCCAGCATGTGGATGAGCACCCACCGCATCGACACCTTCTTGCCGTCCCACGACGTGCCGGTCTCCTCGAGCCCGACCTCGGCGATCACGGCGTCGGCCGCGGCTCGCGCCCGGCCGTAGAAAGCGGTGATGCTCTCCGTGGACTCCTCGGGGCCCACCCGCAGGTCCTCGTCCGTCTCCGGGTCGAACCACAGCGGCTCCACCGGCCGCCCGAACGTCTCGCAGAACCAGCCGTACTCGACCGACGCCAGATGCTTGACCAGGCCGAGGAGGCTGTTCCCCGACGGGGCCATCGGCCGCCGCACCTGCTCCTCGTCGAGACCCTGCAGCTTCCAGAGCACGACGTCGCGGTGCCGGTCGAGCGCTGCCAGCAGACTTTCCTTCTCGCCCCCGGTGTAGGGCACGTGGATTCCCATGCCGGGGAACGTAGCAGCGCACGCCGACAACGCCCCCTCCCGTGAAGGACGGACGGCCCGGGCGGCACAAAACCACGTGCCGTCGCGGGAACGCCCCTGCGAACATGGCCCCATGAGCACACCCCCCACCCCCGCCGGCCGCTCCTTCGACGAGCTCGTCACGGAGGCGGCCGACGCCCCCGTGGAGGGCTGGGACTTCTCCTGGTTCGAGGGCCGGGCCACCGAGGAGCGGCCCTCCTGGGGTTACGCACGCGCCATGGGTGAGCGCATGGGCCGCGCCTCGGCCGGGCTCGACCTCCAGACCGGCGGCGGCGAGGTCCTCGCCGCCGCCCCGAAGCTGCCGCCGCTGATCGCCGCCACCGAGGGCTGGCCGCCCAACGTCGCCAAGGCCTCGGCGCTGCTCGCCCCGCGCGGCGTCGTGGTGGTCGCCTCGCCGGAAGGGGCGCCGCTGCCGTTCGCCGACGGCACGTTCGATCTGGTGACCAGCCGCCACCCCGTGAAGGCCCCGTTCGCCGAGATCGCCCGGGTACTGACGCCCGGCGGTACGTACTTCGCGCAGCACGTCGGCCCGAGCAGCGTCTTCGAGGTCGTCGAGTACTTCCTCGGCCCGCAGCCGGAGGCGGTCAGGAGCGGCCGCGACCCGGAGGGCGAGCGTGCCGAGGCCGAAGCGGCCGGCCTCGAAGTCGTCGACCTGCGCGCCGAGCGCCTGCGCATCGAGTTCTTCGACATCGGTGCCGTCGTGCACTTCCTGCGCAAGGTGATCTGGATGGTTCCGGGCTTCACGGTCGAGGCGTACCGGCCGCGACTCCTCGAGCTGCATGAACGGCTCGAGAAGGAAGGGCCGTTCGTCGCCCACAGCACCCGCCACCTCATCGAGGCCCGCAAGCCGATCGCCGGGTGATTCACGGCAATTGGCCCCCAAGCGGGAGGAGTTCGCCGTGCCTCTTCCGGAGGCTCACCGTCCAACCGATTCCGCATCGTTACCGACAAGGGCTCGCTACACGTGTCACCGTCACGTAGGTTCAGACCAAGGCAATTCGCGTGAGCAAAGCTGCGCGGCGGCACCGTGCAGTGGAGGGGGCTGCGCGGTGCCGCGTGCCTCCCCCTCCTCGCCTACGGCCACCGGGCCCTCGCGCGATACGTGACAAGCGATGTGTGGCGAGCGATACGCGACAAGCGGTACGCGATACGCCGTCACCGCCCCAGGGCTGTCACCGCCCCAGCACCGTCACCCGCACCCCCCGCCGCACCCCCCACCGGGCCATCGCCCCCGCCTCCGACTCCAGGACGCGCCGGGCGCGCAACCGGGGGAGTCCGATCCGGCCCGGCCGCATCGTCCGCACGGCGAGCACCGTGCCACGCCGGTCCAAATACGCCACATCTATGACGAAGCGCATCCCGAGGGTGTGCACGCTCGACGACGACGTCAGCAGGAGCGCGCCGTTCACCCCGTCCCGGCCGAGCAGCCCGCGTCGCCGCGCCCGCCCCGACTCCGCGATTTCCAGCGGCAGTTCGGCCTCGAGTCCCGGCACGGTGAAGGTCGCCATGGGTGCGCAGCCAACCTCCGGGCGGCTCAGGCGTCAAGCGCGCGTTCGTCGCACGACTAACCCTTCAGGGGGACGCCCCGCGCGGGCCGCAAGCCGGGAAAACCGTTGCGAAACCCCGCCCGAAGCGGCCGGAAACATACCTCCAGCCGTCGTCGGGCGACTTCGGAGAGTAGTTGTGGCACGCCGATGCACCCACCATCACTTACGAAGGGTTATGGTGGAAACCCCCCCTCGGGCCGGTCCGTCTCCCCCCCCACGGACCGGCCCGTTTTTTGTCTCCGGCCGGGCCGCGCGCGTGCGCCCCCCCCGAGTCACGGCGCCGGGATTAGAGTCCGCGGCATGCCGAACGACTATCCGCACCAGGCGCCGCCCACCGCTCCCGGCCCGTACGGCGGCCCGGGTCAGCACGGCGCTCGCGTCCCCTACATCCCCGGCCCCTACAACGCGCCCGGGCCGTACGGGGAGAACCCGCAGTTCGCCCCCGCGCCGCCCCTGAGCATGCCGTACTCGCTCCGTGCCGCCCGGACGACCACGTACGTGATGGTCGGCCTCGCCCTCCTCGCCTCCGTCGCCGTAGGTGTGACGGAGGGGGCGCGGGGCGCCGGCGCCGCGTTCGGCGGGAACATCCTCGGCGTCGCGCTGCTGGTCCTCGCCTGCTTCTACGGGAGGGCGGGACGTGGGCTGCGCGTCACGTCGATCGTCATCGCGAGCGTGCAGATCCTGCTCGGCCTGAGCGGAACGATGCGCGGCAACATCGGTGGGCCCATCGCGCTGGTCGGAGCGATCGTCATGGTCGTCCTGCTCAGCCAGGCGAGCGCGGGCGCATGGTTCCGCAGGCCGCGTACCCCCGGCGCCTAGGGAGTGTCCTGGCGCGAGGGCCGCGGCCCGCGGAACGGAACGGGAGGGGTCAGCTCCGCCCGGCCCAGATGTTCGTGCCCGGGGTCGACACCGCGAACGAGTCGATTTCGGACAGCTCTTCTTCGGTGAGCTTCGGGCCCGCCAGAGCCGCCACGTTCTCCTCCAGCTGCCGGACGCTGGAGGCGCCGATCAGGGCCGACGTCATCCGATCGTCCCGCAGCACCCAGTTGAGCGCGAGCTGCGCGAGGGACTGGCCGCGGCGCTGGGCGATGTCGTTCAGCCCGTTCAGCCGGCGGATCACCTCGGAGTCGCCCGCGAGGCCCGGGTCGAGGGACTTGCCCTGCGTGGCGCGCGACCCCTCCGGGATGCCCTTCAGGTACTTGTCCGTGAGCAGGCCCTGCGCGAGCGGCACGAAGGAGATGCAGCCCATGCCGGCCGTCTCCAGCGTGTCCAGCAGGCCGTCGTCCTCGGTCCAGCGGTTGATCATCGAGTACGAGGGCTGGTGGATGAGCGCCGGGACGCCCATCTCCTTCAGCAGGCGCGCCGCCTCGGCGGTCTGCTCGCTGTTGTACGAGGAAACACCCACGTACAGCGCCTTGCCCTGCTGCACGGCGGACGCGAGCGCGCCCATCGTCTCCTCGAGCGGGGTGTCCGGGTCGAAGCGGTGCGAGTAGAAGATGTCGACGTAGTCGAGGCCCATCCGGGACAGGGACGCGTCGAGGGACGACAGCAGGTACTTGCGGCTGCCCCACTCCCCGTACGGGCCCGGATGCATGAGATAGCCCGCCTTGGTCGAAATAACCAGCTCGTCCCGGTACGGGGCGAAGTCCTGGGCGAACATCTTGCCGAAGTTCAGCTCGGCGGAGCCGGGGGGCGGCCCGTAGTTGTTCGCCAGGTCGAAGTGGGTGACACCGATGTCAAAAGCGCGGCGGAGGATCTCCCGCTGCGAGTCCAGGGTGCGGTCGTCACCGAAGTTGTGCCACAGGCCGAGCGAGATCGCGGGCAGCTTGAGACCGCTGCGGCCGGTGCGCCGGTACTCCATCGAGTCGTAGCGGTCCGCGGCGGCGCGGTACGAAGACATGTCGTTCATGGGTACGAAGCTACGTCAGAGCACCGACAGCCCACAGCACCGGAGCGCACACACCCCACAGTGAGGACTGCGCCCAGCAGCGGTAGGCTTCGCCCTCGGGGACTGCCGTCTGCACGGAGGGGCTGAAAGACAGTGAACCTGCGCGACCTGGTGTACGGACTTTACGCACGCCGGGTGGAAGGCCGTCTCGACCACGATCAGGTGCCCAAACACATCGGGGTCATCCTCGACGGGAACAGGCGCTGGGCGAAGGCCTCCGGTGGCACTGCGGCGCAGGGCCACCAGGCCGGTGCGTACAAGATCGAGGAGTTCCTCGGCTGGTGTGCCGAGACGGACGTCGAGGTCGTCACCCTCTGGATGCTGTCGACGGACAACTTCGACCGCCCCGAGGAGGAGCTGAGGCCGCTCCTCGGCATCATCGAGGAGACCGTCCGCAGCCTCGCCGTCGACGGCCGCTGGCGCGTCCACCACGTCGGCACCCTCGACCTTCTCCCGGCCCGCACCCAGACCGTCCTCAAGGAGGCCGAGCAGGCCACCGCCGACAACGCGGGGATACTCGTGAACGTCGCGGTCGGCTACGGCGGCCGCCAGGAGATCGCCGACGCGGTGCGTTCCCTGCTGCTCGACCACGCGGACAAGGGCACCAGCCTCGAGGAGATCGCCGAGAGCGTCGACATCGACCAGATCTCGAAGCACCTCTACACCAGCGGGCAGCCCGACCCGGACCTCGTCATCCGCACGAGCGGCGAGCAGCGCCTGTCCGGATTCATGCTCTGGCAGTCGGCCCACTCCGAGTACTACTTCTGCGAAGTTTTCTGGCCCGCCTTCCGCAAGGTGGACTTCCTGCGCGCCCTGCGCGACTACGCCGCCCGCCACCGGCGTTACGGCGGCTGACCCCGGGGACGTACGTCACCAGGAGTTAACGCGCGCGCCGTCATATGCCGTGGCATGGCGGCGCGTGTTCGAGGGAATAAGCCTTCCAGGTCGATGTCCGATTCACGGACGTCGAGTCTCAGCGGACGGCACGGGGCTGTCCGCCCGGGAGGCCCTTTGCGCCACGACGACCACGCGGGGAGCACGTGCTCCGCTGGACAGGCTGGGGGCCGGTCCACGGCCCACGCATTGCGGCCGTCGACCGGCGGGTACGACCCGCCCCGCCCGGCCCTGGATCCCTCTGTCGCTCCCCGACCTCATCCGAGGGGGTACGTCCTTCCGTGGTGACCAGCAACAAGCGCCAGCCCGACCGGCGCACTTACGTTCTCGACACCAGCGTCCTGCTGGCCGACCCGAACGCCCTGACCAGGTTCGACGAGCACGAAGTGGTGCTCCCGATCGTCGTGGTCACGGAACTGGAGGCCAAGCGGCACCATCCGGAGCTCGGATACTTCGCCCGGCAGGCCCTGCGCCTGCTCGACGACTTCCGTATCCGGCACGGACGCCTGGACGCCCCGATCCCCATCGGCGATCTGGGCGGGACCCTGCGCGTCGAGCTCAACCACTCGGACCCGGGCGTTCTCCCGGCGGGTTACCGCCTGGGGGACAACGACTCCCGCATCCTCGCCGTCGCCCGCAACCTCCAGGCCGAGGGGTACGACGTCACCGTCGTCTCCAAGGACCTGCCGCTGCGCATCAAGGCGTCGTCGGTGGGCCTGCTCGCCGAGGAGTACCGCGCCGAGCTCGCCAGCACGGACTCCGGCTGGACCGGGATGTCCGAGCTGCGGCTCTCCGCTGAACAGGTGGACCTCCTCTTCGAGGAGGAGAGCCTGTACGTACCGGAGGCGGCGGAGCTGCCCGTCCACACCGGCCTCACCATCCAGTCCGAGCGCGGCAAGGCGCTCGGCAGGATCACGGCCGAGGGCAACGTCCGTCTGGTGCGCGGCGACCGTGAGGCGTTCGGCATCAAGGGACGCAGCGCCGAGCAGCGCATCGCGCTCGATCTGCTCCTCGACCCGGACATCGGGATCCTGTCGATGGGAGGCCGGGCGGGCACCGGCAAGTCGGCGCTCGCGCTGTGCGCGGGCCTCGAAGCGGTGCTCGAACGGCGCCAGCACCAGAAGGTGATGGTCTTCCGTCCGCTGTACGCGGTGGGCGGCCAGGAGCTCGGCTATCTGCCCGGCACCGAGGCCGAGAAGATGGGCCCGTGGGCGCAGGCGGTCTTCGACACGCTCGGGTCGGTCGCCGGCAAGGCCGTCATCGAGGAGGTCACCGCGCGCGGCATGCTGGAGGTCCTGCCGCTCACCCACATCCGCGGCCGCTCCCTGCACGACGCGTTCGTGATCGTGGACGAGGCCCAATCCCTCGAACGGAACGTCCTTTTGACCGTTCTGTCGCGGATCGGGGCGAATTCGCGGGTTGTGCTCACGCACGACGTGGCACAGCGCGACAACCTCCGGGTCGGCCGGTACGACGGAGTGGTCGCCGTCGTAGAAAAGCTGAAGGGACACCCGCTGTTCGCGCACGTCACGCTCACGCGGTCGGAGCGTTCGCAGATCGCGGCCCTGGTCACCGAGATGCTGGAGGACGGCCCCCTGTGATGAGAGAGCGAGCGAAGCACCCCATCTTGTAGGGGTTACGCGGTAGTTGGCGCCGCCCGGCGAAGCGCAGGAGCTTAGCCGGGCGGCGTTGTGCCGCGCGCTTGTTTCCGCGAAACCGCTGGGGCAAACGAGGTGTGAGCTTTCCCACTTGGATGAGAATTGCCTTGAGGCAACCGCGTCCGGCAGAGTCTCAGTCCTGTCAGGCCCCGCATACGACACTTGTGCATCCACAGCATTACGAGCACCACGGACACCAGAACTTCACAGAGGCCGTCGTATGCCGCCCGTGCACCACGCGGCTCTCCCCCAGCGGGAGTTGCCCACCGGGCCCGTGTCTCCCGTGACCCCGCAGTTGGGAGGCCAGCGCCAGGGGCACGATTGCGTCCGCGAGGGTCACCTACAGCGGGCGATGCTGGAAGGAAACCGTGTGAGCCGGATTTCGGTCCGGGGATTCGCAGTGGCTTCGGCCACCGCGGTCACCACAGTCGGCGCAGTCGTGGGTGTTGCCTCGGGCAGCACCGCTCAGCCCTCCAACAACGAGGCTGAGGCCACGGCGAGCGACGCGACCCTCCTCGCCGACATACCCGCGGGCCAGCAGGCCCAGGTGCAGACCGCCACGCTGACGCAGCAGGCGGAGACGCAGGCCATCGCCGCGGACAACGCCGCTCAGAAGTCGGCGGAGGAAGCAGCCCGTAAGAAGGCCGCCGAGGACGCCGTCGCCAAGCAGCAGGCGGCCGCCGACGCCAAGGAGAAGGCGGACAAGGAAGCCAAGGAGCGTGAGGAGGCCAAGAAGGTCGCCAGCCGCTCGGCCACCCGCGACGCCTCCAGCTTCGCCACGCAGGCCTCTTACTCGACGTCGCAGATACAGGCGATGGCGCGTCAGATGGTCCCCGCCGGGCAGTTCCAGTGCTTCAGCAACATCGTGGACCACGAGTCCAGCTGGAACTACCGGGCGACCAACGCCTCCTCCGGCGCCTACGGTCTCTTCCAGGCGCTGCCCGCGTCCAAGTACTCCAGCGCGGGCGCCGACTGGCAGACCAACCCGGCCACCCAGATCAAGTGGGGCCTCAACTACATGGACAGCCGCTACGGCAGCCCGTGTGAGGCCTGGAGCTTCTGGCAGGCCAACCACTGGTACTAGAAGCCGGTACAGCTTCATGACGGGCCCTTGGCCCGTCAACCTTCCTGAGCCCCTTGCCGTCCTACGGTGAGGGGCTCAGGGCATGTACGGTCGGAGCCGACGACTCCCGGGGGAGTGGTGAGAGAGCACGGGGGAAGAGGACGGATCATGTCGCGAGTTCCAGGATGGCTCGGCCGGCTCGGCAGTGAGCTCAGCCGGATGGGGGAGCGGTTGGACGAGCGCCGCGCCGAGGCCGAGCGCGACGACCGCGGGGACGACTCCGTCCCGGATGCCGCCACCGGGTCCGCCCCTCACCCCACCCGTGATGCCGCGCATGCGGCCGCCGAAGTGCCCCAAGTGCCCGTCACCCGGCCGGAGAACGGCGGCGGCGACCACGTACCCCCGCCGCCCGCGTACGCGCCCGCGATAGCGGCCAGGCCCGACCCCGTCGCGGCCGTGCCGTGGGGGATGCGCGTCGCGGCCGAGGCCGGCTGGCGGCTGCTCGTCCTGGCGGGCACCCTCTGGGTCCTGATGAGGGTCATCAGCGCGGTGCAGCTGGTGGTCTACGCGTTCGTCGCCGCGATGCTCATCACCGCGCTCCTCCAGCCGACCGTGGCGCGCCTGAGGAGACACGGCGTGCCGCGGGGCCTGGCCACCGCACTCACCGCGATCCTCGGCTTCGTCATCATGGGACTTGTCGGCTGGTTCGTCGTCTGGCAGGTCCAGGAGAACATCGACAACCTCTCGGACCAGATCCAGGACGGCATCGACGAGCTGCGCAACTGGCTCCTCAACAGCCCGTTCCATGTGACCGAGAGCCAGATCAACGAGATCGCCAAGTCCCTGCGCGACGCGGTCGGCGCCAACACCGACCAGATCACGTCCGCGGGTCTCGAAGGCGTCACCGTCATCGTCGAGGCGCTCACCGGCATCCTGCTCACGATGTTCTCGACACTGTTCCTGCTCTACGACGGCCGGCGCATCTGGGAGTGGACCACCAGGCTCGTCCCGGCGCAGGCCCGTCCCGGTATCGCCGGCGCGGGGCCACGGGCCTGGCGCACGCTCACCGCGTATGTGCGCGGCACGGTGATAGTCGCGCTCATCGACGCGATCTTCATCGGGCTCGGCATCTTCTTCCTCGGGGTCCCGATGGCGGTGCCGCTCGCCGTCTTCATCTTCCTGTTCGCGTTCATCCCGCTGGTGGGCGCGGTGATTTCGGGAGCGCTCGCGGTGGTGGTGGCCCTGGTGACCCAGGGCGTCTTCACGGCCGTCATGACGCTCGCGGTGGTACTGGCCGTGCAGCAGATCGAGGGCCACATCCTCCAGCCGTTCATCCTGGGCCGGGCCGTGCGGGTGCATCCGCTCGCGGTGGTGCTCTCCGTCGCGGCCGGGGGCCTGGTGAACGGGATCGGCGGGGCCGTGGTGGCGGTGCCGCTCGTGGCCGTGACGAACACGGTCGTCGGCTATCTGCGCTCGTACTCGCGTGAGGCGGCGCTGCGGCAGTCGCCTCCGCCGCACGGGGCGACCGTCGTCGACGTGGCACCGGTCGATCCGACGGCCGGGAAGACCTAGAAGCCGGGATACGCGAGAACGCCGGACACACGAGAACGCCGGGATACGCGAGAACGCCGGGCGGGCTGAATTTCCTTCAGCCCGCCCGGCGTTCTCGTATGCGCTTACCGAGGTGATCCGTCCGTCAGGACAGGACGTCCTCGGAGTCCAGCGTGACGCCCACGGCCTGGATGACCGCGGCGATCTTGAACGCTTCCTGGATCGTCTCGCGGTCGACGCCCGCCTTGCGCAGCACCTGCTCGTGCGAGTCGAGGCACTGGCCGCAGCCGTTGATCGCGGAGACCGCGAGGGACCACAGCTCGAAGTCGACCTTCTCGACGCCCGGGTTGCCGATGACGTTCATCCGCAGGCCGGCGCGCAGCGTCCCGTACTCCGGGTCGGAGAGCAGGTGGCGCGTGCGGTAGAAGACGTTGTTCATCGCCATGACGGCGGCGGCCGACTTGGCGGCGGTGTACGCCTCCGGCGACAGGTTCGCCTTCGCCTCGGGCTCCAGCTCGCGCAGGACGCGCGGGGAGCGGGACGCGATCGCGCAGGCGAGCACGGTGCCCCACAGCTGCTGCTGAGGCAGGTCCGAGTTGCCGATGACCGAGCCGAGGTTCAGGCGCAGGTCCTTGGCGTAGTCCGGGACGGCGGACTTCAGTTCGTCGAGAGCCATGTCAGATCACTCGCCCGACAGGAGCGCGACCGGGTCGAGGGTGTTCTCGCCCTTGGTCCAGTTGCACGGGCACAGCTCGTCGGTCTGCAGGGCGTCGAGGACCCGCAGGACCTCCTTGGGGTTACGGCCCACGGAACCGGCGGTCACCATCGTGAACTGGATCTCGTTGTTCTGGTCGACGATGAAGACGGCGCGCTGCGCGAAGCCGTCCTCGCCCTCGATGCCGAGGTCGCGCATGAGCTCGTGCTTCGAGTCGGCGAGCATCGGGAAGGGCAGGTCGGTCAGGTCCGGGTGGTCCTTGCGCCAGGCGTGGTGCACGAACTCGGAGTCGCCGGAGAAGCCGAGGATCTGGGCGTCACGGTCGGCGAACTCGTCGTTCAGCTTGCCGAACGCGGCGATCTCGGTCGGGCACACGAAGGTGAAGTCCTTGGGCCACGCGAAGACGATCTTCCACTTGCCCTCGTAGGTCTTGTGGTCGATCTGCTCGAACTCCTTGCCCTTCTCCAGGGAGACACAGGCAGTCAGGTCGAACTGGGGGAACTTGTCACCGACAGTGAGCACGCACTACTCCTTGCAGCATGGAGGGGCCCTTTTTGAGGGCTTTCCAAGGGGGTTGGACTGGGTCCGATCGTGGCACAGGGTGCATTGATTATGGAAATAGCTAGACTCGGTTGTGTTGATCGGACCCGGCTATCAGTAGCCGTAGGTAAGGGGAGTGACCGTGGCCAGCACCAAGCGGCGACAGCCGAGCCTCGCGCAGCTGCGGGCCTTCGCCGCCGTCGCCGAGCATCTGCACTTCCGGGACGCCGCCGCCGCGATCGGCATGAGCCAGCCCGCGCTCTCCGGCGCCGTGTCCGCCCTGGAGGAGTCCCTCGGCGTGACCTTGCTCGAACGCACCACCCGCAAGGTGCTGCTCTCGCCCGAGGGCGAGCGGCTCGCGGTGCGGGCGAAGGCCGTGCTCGACGAGGTGGGCGCGCTGATGGAGGAGGCCGAGGCGGTACGGGCGCCGTTCACGGGAGCGCTCCGCCTCGGCGTCATCCCCACCGTCGCGCCCTACCTCCTGCCGGCCGTCCTGCGCCTCGTCCACGAGAAGTACCCGGACCTGGACCTCCAGGTCCACGAGGAGCAGACGTCGTCCCTGCTCGAAGGGCTCGCGGCGGGGCGGCTCGATCTGCTGCTTCTCGCCGTGCCGCTCGGGATGCCCGGCGTCACCGAACTGCCCCTGTTCGACGAGGACTTCGTGCTCGTCACGCCGCTCGACCACTGGCTCGGGGGCCGCGAGGGCATCCCGCGCGAGGCGCTGCGCGAGCTGCGGCTGCTGCTGCTCGACGAGGGGCACTGCCTGCGTGACCAGGCGCTCGACATCTGCCGCGAGGCCGGCCGCGCGGACGCCCCGGTGACCACGACGGCGGCCGGCCTGTCCACGCTGGTCCAGCTGGTCGCGGGCGGGCTCGGCGTGACGCTGCTGCCGCGCACCGCGCTCGCCGTGGAGGCCAGCCGCAGCAGCCAGTTGCTCACCGGGTTCTTCGAGGACCCGGCGCCGACCCGCCGCATCGCCCTCGCCATGCGGACGGGCGCCGCGCGCGGCGCTGAGTACGAGGAGCTGGCCGCGGCCCTGCGCGAGGCGGTGCGGCCGCTGCCGGTACGGGTGCTGTGACCCCAGCTCTTGGGGGCAAGTCCCGTACCGGCAGGGTGTGTTACTCGGTGCGCAGGCCGTCCGGCCGCATCATGCGCCACAGTGGCGGCAGGCTGAGCAGTGTCACCACCGCGACGAGTCCGGCGCCGCCCGCTGTCAGGGGTGCGAACGCCCACCAGTCGGTCACCTGCTTGTCGATCATGCGGGTCATCACGTAGCCCAGGCCGAGCCCGCCCCCGATCGCCAGGCCGATGCCGAGGGCGACCGGGATCGCCGTCTGCCACAGGACCGACCAGGCCATCGACCGGCGCCGCGTGCCGAACGCGGTCAGGGCCGCCAACAGCCGCTTGCGCTCCCGCAGTTGCTCCAGCGTGGAGACCAGCATGGACGCCGCGATCAGGGCCATCGTCGCGGCCGCGCCGATCTGCAGCCCCCTCGCGATGCTCGCGTACTGCTTGTCGCGGTTGACCGCCTTGATCGACATCACGTCGAGCATCGGATCGATACGGGCCGCGGTGTTGCGCACGTATTCCTCGGCGTCCGGCACCTTCGGGTCGATCTGCACCATGGCGGTGGTCGTGGCCTCGGTCAGCTTCGCGATGTCGATCGCGCCGGGGGTGGCGAGGATGCCGTCGACCTTGTCGCCGGTAGGGCTGGGCCGTGCCTGGACCGTGCGGGCGTCCGCGGGCAGCGTCCACAGGATCTGGCTCGACTTCCTGCCGTCGCCGGGCCCCACGTCGACGGGCTTGCCGGGGCGCGCCGACTCGTCGACCCAGGCGTTCATCTTCCGGTCGCCGGTGTGAGAGACGAATGTGTCGCCGTCGCGGCAGCTGCCGACGCGGGCCAGTTCGCGCAGGGTCGCGCAGGTGCCGATGCTGATCATCGTCGTGGGCTGGATCTCGCCCTCCGGGACCGGGCCGGGGCGCGTGGCGTATGTCGACACGGTGCCGATGACGCTCTTGACGCCCTGCGTGTCACGGAAGTCGTCGATCATCCGCTGCGCGAGCCTGCCGTCGCCGGCCTGGGAGTGCACGGTCAGCTGGGCGCGGTGCGGGTCCTGGCCCGTCGTGCGGTTGAAGTCGTCGTGCATCGACGCGAACATCATCTGCAGGGCGACCGCGCCGGCCACCGCGATGGTGATGCCGCTGACCGCGCGGGCTGCGGTGCCGCTGCTCAACTGGAGCCGCCGTGTGGCCAGTTGCCACGGCACCGGGCCGCCGCGCAGCCGGGCCACGACCGATTCGAGCAGCCAGGGAAGCAGCGTGCTCAGCCCGACCAGGGCCAGGGTCGCGCCGGTCGCGATGGCATACGCGTTGATGTCCTGGTCGGTACCGCTGACCCGGCCGATGGCCAGGAGGATCCCGATGCCCGCGACGGGCAGGAGCAGCCGCCACCACAGGCGACGCCTGCGCGGCACGCCGCCGCGCACGACACCGAGCGGCTCGATGGCCACCGAGCGCAGCGAGAAGACGGTGACGAGGACCGCCGAGAGCGGCACGGCCACGACGATCAGCGCGGCGAGCACCGGCACCGGCTGCAGGTCGGACGGGAACGCGCTGACCCTGTCGAGGTCGACCACGCCGATCAGTTGCCGTACGGCGAGGAAGAACACGGCGCCGACGGCCAGGCCGAGCAGGGCCCCGAACAGCGACTCGCCCGCCGCGATCCGCCGCACCGCCCTGGCGTCCGCGCCGACCAGGCGCAGCGCGGCCAGGCGCCGGTCGCGTCGGTCGCCGCCGAACCGCACCGCCGTACCGATGAAGACGGCCACGGGCGTGAGCAGCACGACGCAGATCAGTACGACGAGCACCATCAGGAGCGCGTTCAACGGTGCCGACAGGTCGGAGCCGAACCTCGCCGCCCGGTAGCCGCCGTCGCGGGTCGTTAGGGTGTCGGATCCCGCGTAGTAGAAGAGCTCCTGCGGGGAGACCAGGCCGGCGTCGGCGATCGTTCCGGTGATGCGGTAGTCACGGAAGCGCTCCTTGAGGAGCCTCGCGCCGGGGTCGTCGAGGAGGTCGCGCAGAGCGGGCGAGACGACCATCTCGTGGTCGCCGGGCAGCTTGCCGAGGCCGGGCGGCAGGACGGGCCGGCCGCCCTCGGCCCGTACGAACCTGCCCTCCAGTGAGCGGTCGCGGAACGTCGTGAACGTGTCCCGCATCAACAGGGTCGTGTCGGACCGCTTGATCTTGCCCGCGAGCGTCATCCGGTCCGCGGCCTCGCGCGCCGAGGAGCGGTCACTGCGGTGGTCGGTCAGGTACGGCACGGACGCGGCACCGAGCAGCAGCGCGACCCCGAGGCCCACGCCGACAGCGGTGAGGATCGTGCGGATCCAGCCCTCGCGCCCGCCGGCGGCCGCGAAGCGCATACCCATGCCCAGGTCGCGGATCCAGGCGCGCACGCCGGTGGGGGCGGAGTCCGGTGCCGTGGCCGCGGGCTGCGGCTTTGTGCGCGTCGCGCTCATGCGATGCGCTCCATGTCGCGGGACCTGCCGTCACGGACGATGATCTCGCGGTCCGAGTAGGCGGCGACGCGGGCTTCGTGGGTGACGAGGACGACGGCGGCGTTGGTGGACCGGGCGGCATCGGTGAGCAGCTCCATGACGCGCTCGCCGTTGAGGGAGTCGAGGGCGCCGGTGGGCTCGTCGGCGAACAGGACGCGGGGGCTGGTGGCCAGGGCGCGGGCGACGGCGACGCGCTGACCCTGGCCGCCGGAGACCTCGCCGGGGCGCTTGCCGGTGAGGTCGTCGACCTCCAGGCGCTCCATCCACGTACGGGCGGTGGCCTCGGCGGCCTTGCGCTTGGCGCCGTTGAGGCGCAGGGGCAGGGCGACGTTCTCCAGGCAGGTGAGTTCGGGTACGAGCTGGCCGAACTGGAAGACGAAGCCGAAGTCGCTGCGGCGCAGGGCGCTGCGTGCGGCGTCGGACAGGGTGGCGAGGTTCTGTCCCGCGTAGGTGATGGTGCCTTCGTCGGGCGTGACGATGCCGGCGAGGCAGTGCAGGAGAGTCGACTTGCCGGAGCCGGAGGGGCCCATGACGGCGACGACCTCGCCGGGGTGGACGGAGAACTCGGCGCCGTTGAGCGCCTTGGTGGCGCCGTAGGTCTTGTGGAGACCGTCGGCGGTCAGGAGGGAGCCGGCGGGGGTCATGGCTTGCGCACCTCCGCGGCGAGCTTGTCCAGGCGTGCGGCGGTGAGTTCGAGCCACCGCAGGTCCGCTTCGAGGTGGAAGAGGGCGTGGTCGCAGATCAGCTGGTCGGCGAGGTCGCCCTTGCGCTTGCGGTCGGTGAGGATGCGCATCAAGCGCAGGTGCTCGGCGCGCTGGGCGTCCAGGACCGTGACGGCGTCGCGCTCGGTGAGCAGCGCCAGGACGACCTTGGTGTAGAGGACGGACTGCAGGTACGGCTCGGGCGCCTCGGGGGTGGCGAGCCAGCGCTGGACATCGGTGATGCCGGCGTCGGTGATGGCGTAGCGCTTGCGTTCCGGGCCGCCGCCGGCCTCGATCCCGTCGACCTCGACCAGGCCGTTCTTCAGGAGCCGGGACATGGTCGAGTAGACCTGTCCGTAGTGCAGCGGCTTGTCGTGCCCGAAGGTGGCGTCGAAAGTGCGCTTGAGGTCGTAGCCGTGTCGTGGCCCGGACTCGAGAAGCCCCAGAAGGGTGTGACCGATGGACATGGCGGTCACTATACATAGTGCGTATACGTGGTGTGTATAGCGTCTCGGTGAGGACTTCCGGGAGGAGTTCGGGGGAGTTCAGGGAGGAGTTCCAGGGGGGAGCGCGGACGGTCCGGGGCGCGTGCCCCGGACCGTTCACTCCGCCTCGTCGCCCTGCGATCCCTTGGGCGGCCGCCCCCGCCGCGGCAGCGGCCCCGCCGAGCCGGGCAGCCGCCCGGCCTCCGCGAGAGCGCGCCGCAGCAGGAACTCGATCTGCGCGTTCGCCGAGCGCAGGTCGTCCCCGGCCCACCGCGCCAGCGCGTCGTACACGAGCGGGTCGAGCCGCAGCAGTACCTGCTTGCGCTGCGGCCGCGACCGGCGTGCGGGCCCCTCGGGGGGACCCTCGCGCTCCTCTTCTGAGGGGCTCACTGGTAGAGCGTTCCCGTGTTCAGGACCGGCTGGGCTGCGCGGTCGCCGCACAGGACCACGAGCAGATTGCTGACCATGGCCGCCTTGCGCTCCTCGTCGAGCGCCACGAAGTCCTGCTCCGCGATCCGGGCGAGCGCGTCCTCGACCATGCCGACCGCACCGTCCACGATGAGCCGCCGCGCCGCGACCACGGCGCCCGCCTGCTGGCGCTGGAGCATGGCCGAGGCGATCTCGGGGGCGTACGCGAGATGCGTGAACCGGGACTCGATGATCTGCACGCCGGCGGTCTCCACGCGCGCGTGGAGCTCGACGGCGAGCTTCTCGGTGATCTCCTCGGCGTTGCCGCGCAGCGAGAGGCCGGCTTCTTCGTGCGCGTCGTAGGGGTACTCGATGGCGATGTGCCGCACGGCGGCCTCGGTCTGCGTGGCGACGAACTCCAGGAAGTTGTCGACCTCGAAGGTGGCCTGCGCCGTGTCCTCGACGCGCCACACGACGACGGCGGCCAGCTCGATCGGGTTGCCGTAGGCGTCGTTGACCTTGAGGACGGCCGTCTCGTGGTTGCGTACGCGGGTCGAGATCTTGGTGCGGGACGTCAGCGGGTTCACCCAGCGCAGGCCGTCCTCGCGGATCGTGCCCCGGTAGCGGCCGAAGAGCTGGACGACGCGGGCCTCGCCCGGCGCCACCATGTTCAGCCCGCACATCGCGAAGAACGCGGCTATCGCGACCACGACGCCGAGAACGATCAGCCCCGCCTTCGCGCCCGCCGACGACAGCGAAGCGCCGGTCGCGATGAGGGCGACGCCCGCGAAGAGGCCGAGCAGGCCGAGCAGCAGGGCGAGCCCGCCGCCGATGCTGTGAGCGACGACCTCCTTGACGCGCGGCTTGGGCATCTCGGGTGCGTCGGCTGTGGTGTCCGTGGCTGTGGTGTCCGTCTCGGACATAAGGGTCCCCGTCCTGTGAGCTGGCGGTTCTCGCGAACCAGGTCTAGCAAAGTGATATCACTTTATCGCGTGCGGCAACCATCTGCACCTCCCGATCGTCGGTTCCCATGGGACAGGTGCTGATTGTCACGTCCGGAAATGCCCGGATCGGCAGCCTTTTGCCCTTAGGTGCGGTGTTAGCTTCATGAGCTGATTCAGCACCGATGAGTGTGAAGTGCGCCGTGGGCGCGCGGACATGTCAGCGACTAGAAGCGGAGTACCGGGAGCCATGGGTCGAGCGGACGAGAGACGAGCACGGCAGCGCGGCGGCGCGCGCCGGGCGGCGCGCGGGGGCTCGTCCACCCGGCGGACGGGTATACGCCGCTTCTTCACCTGGAAGAAGATCCTCGGCACACTTTTCGGCCTGTGCCTCCTCTGCATGGGCGCGTTCATCGTGCTGTACATGGTGATCGACGTCCCCGAGGGCAACCCGGACGCGATGCGGCAGAGCAACGTCTACAAGTACAGCGACGGCGCGACCATGGCCCGTGTCGGTCAGGTCAACCGCGAGATCGTCGGTCTCTCCGAGGTGCCCACGGGCGTGCAGCACACGTTCGTCGCCGCTGAGAACAAGACGTTCTACAAGGACAAGGGCGTCGACCTGAAGGGCACCGCCCGCGGTGTCGTCAACACGCTCACCGGCAAGGGCAAGCAGGGTGGTTCGACGATCACCCAGCAGTACGTGAAGAACTACTACCTCACGCAGGACCAGACCGTCACGCGCAAGCTGAAGGAACTGGTCATCTCGCTGAAGGTGGACCGCAAGAAGTCCAAGGACGACATCCTCGCGGGCTACATCAACACCAGCTTCTACGGCCGCAGTTCGTGGGGCATCCAGGCCGCCGCCCAGGCCTACTACCACGTCGACGCCAAGAAGCTGACAGTGGAGCAGGGCGCGTATCTCGCGGCGCTCCTCCAGGCTCCGAACCAGTACGACTGGGGCATCGCCTCGGACACCGGCAAGAAGCTTGCCGTGGAGCGCTGGAACTACGTCCTGGACAACATGGTCGACATGCACTGGCTGAGCGCGAGCGAGCGCGAGGGCATGACGTTCCCCAAGCCGAAGGCGCCGAAGGCCGCCGCCGGGCTCGAGGGCCAGGAGGGCTACCTGTACACCGCCGCCAAGGCCGAGGTGATGAAGGACCTGAACCTCACCGAGGCGCAGTTCGACGCGGGCGGCTACACGGTCACCCTCAACATCGACCGCAAGAAGCAGAAGCAGCTGGAGAAGTCGGTCAGGCAGCAGTTGACCGACAACCTGGACCCGAAGACCAAGAAGGCCGACTCCCGGGTGCAGGCAGGTGCCGCCTCGGTCGACCCGAAGACCGGCAAGGTCCTCGCGCTGTACGGCGGTGCAGGGCTCAGCGAGCACTACGTCAACAACGCGACCCGCACCGACTACCAGCCGGCCTCCACCTTCAAGCCGCTGATCCTCGCGGCCGCCCTGGAGAACAACGCCACGACGCAGACCGGGCAGTCGATCAAGGCGAGCACGATCTACGACGGCACCAACAAGCGGCCGGTCGTCAGCGAAGGGAAGAAGGTCGGCTTCGCGCCGCCGAACGAGGACGACCACAGCTACGGCCCGGTCACCGTGCAGACCGCCATGAACAAGTCCATCAACTCCGTCTTCGCGCAGATGGGCGTCGATGTCGGCATGGACCAGGTCATGGCGACGGCCAAGAAGCTCGGCATGGACGACGCCGACCTCAAGCCGTATCCGGCGCAGACCCTGGGCACCATGGGCGCGAGTCCGATGGAGATGGCCGGTGTCTACGCGACGCTCGACAACCACGGCAAGCAGGTCACTCCGCAGATCGTGAAGTCCGTGTCCAAGCAGGGCGAGGACGTCCCGCTGCCGGACGCGATCGGCAACCAGGTGATCAGCCGCGGCGCCGCGGACTCGATCACCTCGGTCCTGACCGGCGTGGTCGACGACGGTACGGCGAAGACCTCGGTGCGTGACAACCCGGCCCGGAACGGGCAGAAGGTGGCGGGCAAGACCGGTACCTCCGACGACAACAAGTCGGCCTGGTTCACCGGCTACACGCCGGATCTGGTCACCTCGGTGGGCCTGTTCGGCGAGGGCGCTCTGAAGACCTCGGAGGCGGGCAACCAGGTGCCGATGAAGGGCGCCGGCGGGCTGCCCCGCGTCGACGGCGGCAGCTTCCCGGCCCGCATCTGGGCCCAGTACACCTTCAACTCGTCCAGCCCCACCGCCGAGTTCGACCTCGACACGGACATGGGCGCGGCCGTCGAGGTGCCGTCCACCCCCCAGGACACGCCGAGCACCGAGCAGTCCACCCCGTCGTCGGACACGCCGAGCACCCCGGAGTCCACTCCGCCGACGACGCCGAGCACCCCGGAGTCGAGCCCGGAGACCACCCCGCCGACCGACGAGCCGTCAGGCGGCGTCACGCCCCCGACGGACCCCTCGTCGCCGACCTTCGGAATCCCGGAGAACCCGGACGACTCGGGCAGCAACAGACCACGCGGCCTCACCGGCTGACAGTGACGCACGCGAGTGGGCCCGGAACCGTACGGTTCCGGGCCCACTCGCGTCTCCAGGTTCAGGCTGTGCCGTTCCCGTGCGCCAGCTCGAACCACACGACCTTGCCGGTGCTCAGCCGTGTCGCGCCCCAGCGCCTCGCCAGCCTGTTGACCAGGTACAGGCCGCGCCCGCCCTCGTCGGTGGCGCGGGCCTGACGCAGCCGCGGCAGCTGTGGCACGTCGTCGCCGACCTCGCAGCGCAGCACGTCGGTCCGCAGCAGGCGCAGCGTGACGGGCCGGGACGCGTACCGCACGGCGTTCGTCACGACCTCGCTGACGAGGAGCTCCACCGAGTCCGTCAGCTCCTCCAGGCCCCACCGGGCGAGCGCGCTGCGCGCCAGGCGGCGGGCCCGGCCCGGCGCCGCGTCCTCGGGGTCGAGGAGCCAGTAGGCGACGTCGCTCGGCGCGATCCCGTCGAAGCGGGCCGCGAGCAGCGCGATGTCGTCGTCCCGGTCGCCCGGGCCGAGCATGTCGAGGACCTCGTCGCACAGCGCCTCAAGGGGCGGCGGATGGTCGGGGCCGGTCAGCTGGGCCGTCGCGGCGAGCCGCTCCCGCAGCTGCTCTATCCCGGTCCACACGTCCCGCAGCCGCGACTCGACCAGACCGTCCGTGTAGAGGAGGAGCGTCGCGCCCGCCGGGGCGTCCAGCTCGACCGCCTCGAAGTCGACGCCGCCGACACCGATCGGCGCGCCCGGCGGGACGCGCAGCACCTCGGCGCGGCCGCCCAGATGCAGGAGGACCGGCGGCGGGTGGCCCGCGTTGGCGATGGTGATGCGGTGCGAGACCGGGTCGTAGACGGCGTACAGGCAGGTCGCCATGCGGTCGCTGCCGAGGCGCTGGGCCTGCTCGTCCAGATGGTGCAGGACCTCCTGCGGCGGCAGGTCGAGGCCCGCGAGGGTCTGCGCGGTCGTACGCAGCTGGCCCATGATCGCGGCGGACGTCATGGAGTGGCCCATGACGTCACCCACGACGAGGGCGACGCGGCTGCCCGGCAGCGGGATCGCGTCGTACCAGTCGCCGCCCACGCGCGCGGTCTCCGCGGCCGGCAGATACCGGGACGCGAGGCGCACGCCCGTGGGCCGCGGCAGCGTCTCGGGCAGCATCGTGCGCTGGAGCTCGTCGGCGATGTACGCCTCGCGGCCGTACAGGACGGCCTTGTCGATGCCGAGCGCGCTGTGCGTGGCGAGCTGCCCCGCGACCAGCAGGTCGTCGTTCTCGAACGCGTGGCGCTCGGGGCGGCGCAGGAAGACGGCCGCGCCGATGACCCGGCGGCGCCCGCGCAGCGGCGCGAGGATCGCCCGCTGCCCGGTGGGCAGGGCGAGGTCCGGGTCGTCACCGAGCAGCTCCGGCAGCGCGGCCAGGGCGGCGGGCGAGTCCGCGAACACGGGCCGTACACCCCGCAGTACCTCGGCGAGCGCGCCGCCGGTCCGCACCTCGCACAGCTCGGCGGTGACGGGGTCGCCCTGGGCGGTGCCGGCCGCCATCGTCAGGAGTCCGCCGCCGTCGGTGTCCGGGTCCTCGGCGCCCTCCTCGATGAGGCGCAGCCGGTCCGTCCTGCGCAGCCGCAGCACGACGGGCCCGGAGGGCCGCTCGTCGCCGACCGGCAGCGGGTCCCGCAGATAGACCAGGATCACGTCGGAGAACGTGGGTACGGAGGCGCGGCACAGGCCCATGACGATCTCGTCGAGGTCTATCCCGCGGGCGATCCGCCGGGTCGCGGCGCCCACGAAGCGCAGCCGGTCCCCGTCCCGCCGCATCGGGACGGGTGTCCCCGGCGGGCGCGGCTGTCCGCTCCGGCGGTCGGGCACGGGCCTCGGCCGGTGGGGATCGTCCGGTCCTGCGTCCGACAGGGCGTGTTCGGGTGCGCTGTCGGCGTCCCCGGAAGCGGAACCGGGCTTGCGCCGCCCGGGCACGCCACCGCCACCGCTCTCACGACGTGGCGGCTCCGGTACGGGTGCGGCTCCGGAGTGCTCGGGCGCGGCGCCGCGCGGTGCGGAGGCGCCCGACGCGGGCGCCCGGCGCGCGGGATCTGCGTCGTCGGCGGACGCGGTCGCTCCGGGGCGCCCCTGTTGTGCGGGGAACGCGTCGGAGGCGCGCCTCAGGGCCCCGCGGGGGTCCGCGGGGGCGGCGGGGCGGGCGGCCGGCCGGCGGCCCTCGTGGGAGGTGGGGTGCTCCGTCACGCGTTTCGAATCCGTCCGTCCTGGGCTGCGCGCCTAATGACGTGCCGCTTCACTTCCCGGCACGCCGGCAGTTGAAGAACAGCTGGTGTTCGGGTGGTACATCGGTGCTCGCCGGAGCGTACGCGTACGTGTGCTCGCCGGTGATCTCCAGTCCCGCGTCGCGTACGACCTGGCGCAGCTCGTCCCGCAGAAAACCCGATACCCGGATTGTGTGCCCCAGGAACGGAATCTCGGCGTCGTCCAGATCGGCCTCGACCATCGACAGGGCGAGCAGCCCGCCGGCCCGGAGCATCGAGCGCAGCAGCCGCAGCGCCGCGGGGATCTCCGCGCGCGGCAGCATCAGCAGCGTGAAGAAGCAGGTGACGGCGTCGAACTCCCCCAACTCGCCCTGTTCCTCGCCCGGTTCGGGTCTCAGTGACGCGAGGTCCAGCTGGTGGAACTCGGCCTCGGGGACGTTCTTGCGGGCGAGTTCCAGCATGCCGGCCGACAGGTCCACACCGACCACCGAGTGCCCCGCGTCGGCCAGTTGACGGCTCGTCGGAACTCCGGTGCCGCAGCCGACCTCGAGCACGCGCGAGCCGGGTGCGAGGCCTGCGAGCAGCGCGTCCACCGCGGCCAACTGGCCTTCCTTGTGCGGGAAGGCGTCGTCGTAGCGGGCGCCGATCGCGTCGAAGGCATCGGCCTGGCCCGTACGGTCCGGCGCCGGGGTCCGGCGGCCACTCCCGTACGTCTCGTAACCCTCGCTGCCGTGACTCACGGTCCCGCCGCCCCTCGATGACCTCGTTGACATCGTGTCAGACCTGCTGCAAGCACGAAGAGTTGTACTTGTGCGCACTTGCGGAGGACGATCCTACGTTTGAACCACGGGGGCGCATCAAGGGTCTCATGAGGACACATGCGCGGGCGTACGGTTCCAGTCACCCGGAAGCGCGGGAACCGGCCACGCAGGATCGGGCCGCCAGTGCTGCCAGCCGTCGGGGAACGGGTGCCCCCAGCCCTCGATCACCTCGACCGCGGCGCGCCCCGCTCTCCGTACGGATTCGGCCTGCGCCGCGCTCATCAGGCCCGCGATCTGCGCCTGTGCGAACTCGTCCTCGTCGTGCCAGCGCCAGGTGCGGTCCGCGTAGACCGACAGGTCGAGGAAGTGGTCCTCGGAGTCCACGCCGCCGGACCACCGCACCCGCGGCTGCTCCAGGTTCACGTACCAGTTCCTGAACCGCCAGCCCGGCTCCCAGAACAGCCACACCGACCAGGGTTCGCCGGGCCGCGCCAGCTTCAGGACGCCGGTGCCGAACCACCGGTCGCGCAGGACGGTGCGCGGCTTCGTGTACCGGGTGGCCAGGGGCTCCTCGTGCACCGGTGTGCCGTCGGCCAGGACCGGTCTCACGCACTCGGTGCCGGGTGCCAGCCACACGGCGAGCAGCTCGGCGCTGTCCTCGACGACCGTGACGGGGCGGCAGATGTGGAAGCCGTCCCCGCCGTTCGTCCGGTACCGCCACAGAATCCGGCTGCCGGGCGCCCAGCGCCCAACGCTGCCGTCGGTCTCACCTGCCAGAATGCTCGTCCGGTCCGTCATGGACAGATATTAGGTGCCCCCGACACGTGACGCCGCGGTGCGCGTCACGAATTCGGTCAGTCGCCAAACGCTGTTACGGGCGCGTCATCCGCAGGACATCCAGCGCCTCGTCGAGCTGCTCGACCGTGAGGTCGCCGCGCTCCACGTAGCCGCCCTCCAGGACGACCTCGCGGATCGTCCTCCGCTCGGCCAGCGACTTCTTGGCCACCTTCGCGGCCTCCTCGTAGCCGATGTACTTGTTCAGCGGGGTCACCACGGACGGTGACGACTCGGCGTACTCGCGGGCGCGCTCGCGGTGCGCGGTGATGCCGTCCACGGTCCGGTCGGCGAGTAGGCGCGCGACGTTGGCGAGCAGCCTGATCGACTCCAGGACGTTCTTGGCGATGACCGGCAGCATGACGTTGAGCTCGAAGTTCCCCGCGGCGCCCGCGGCGGCGACCGTCGCGTCGTTCCCCGTGACCTGGGCGGCGACCATGAGCACCGCCTCGGGAATGACCGGATTCACCTTGCCCGGCATGATCGACGAGCCCGGCTGGAGGTCCGGCAGGCTGATCTCGGCCAGTCCGGTGCGGGGTCCCGACGCCATCCAGCGCAGATCGTTGGCGATCTTCGTCAGGCCGACGGCGATGGTCCGCAGCTGCCCGCTCGTCTCCACGACGCCGTCGCGCGCGCCCTGCGCCTCGAAGTGGTTGCGCGCCTCGGTCAGCGGCAGGCCCGTGGTCCGCGCCACCTCCGCGATGACGGCGGCCGAGAACCCGGGCGGCGTGTTGATCCCCGTGCCCACCGCCGTTCCCCCGAGCGGCAGTTCGGCCAGGCGAGGCAGCGAGGCCTGAAGGCGTTCGACGCCGTACGCGACCTGCGCCGCGTACCCGCCGAACTCCTGCCCGAGGGTCACCGGCGTCGCGTCCATGAGGTGCGTACGCCCCGACTTCACGACGTCGGCGAACTCGTCCGCCTTGCGCTCCAGGGCCGCCCGCAGATGGCCGAGCGCCGGGATCAGGTCATGGGTGACGGCGGCGGTGGCCGCGATGTGGATCGACGACGGAAAGACGTCGTTCGAGGACTGGGACGCGTTCACATGGTCGTTCGGGTGGACGTCGCGGCCGAGGCGCTCCGTCGCGAGAGTCGCGAGGACCTCGTTGGTGTTCATGTTGGACGACGTGCCGGAGCCGGTCTGGAACACGTCCACGGGGAACTGGTCGTCCCAGCGCCCGTCGGCGACCTCGCCGGCCGACTCCGCGATCGCCTGCGCGATGTCCTTGTCCACCACGCCGAGCTCGGCGTTCACATGGGCCGCGGCCGCCTTGATGCGGGCGAGCGCCTCGATGTGGGCGCGCTCCAGGCGCTGGCCCGAGATGGGGAAGTTCTCCACGGCCCGCTGCGTCTGGGCCCGCCATTTGGCGTCCACGGGGACCCGTACCTCGCCCATGGAGTCGTGCTCGATCCGGTACCGGCCGCTGTCGCCGCCGTCGTCGTTCATCGCCGTCGTCATCGTCATCCCTCCTAAAAACGTGAGCACTTGTCTTGTTCTGGCTATTCCCAAGTCTCTTACTCGCCAGTAAATACCTCGGGTAACACCCAAACCGGGGAGGCGTCATGAACGTCCTGCACCGCACCAGACCCAGCATCAGATGCGCCGTCGCCGTTGTCGCGGCGACGGCCGCCGCACTCGTCGGCCTGACCGCGCCGACCGCGTCCGCGGCACCCGCCGCCGCGGCCACCAGCCCGCTCCCGCCGGACCTGGAGAAGATCCGCGCGGCCGAGGCCACCAAGCTCTACGGGGACCCGGCCGAACGGCCCCTCGCCGACCGCAGGACCGCCCTCATCTCGCTCGGGGACAGCGAGATCTCGGGGGAGGGCGTCGGCACGTACGAGGCCGGCACGAACGGCCCGGACAACTGGTGCCACCGCTCGCCCGACTCCGCCATCCACCGCACCGGGATCCCGGCCGACGAGACGTACAACGTCTCCTGCTCGGGCGCGTACACCGGCAACATCCGCATCGGCGGCAGCAAGCAGTACGCCGACGAGCTGGTGCAGAGCGACGCTCTCGCCGTCAAGGCACGCAACACGAAGATCAAGATGATCGTGCTCGTCGCGGGCGCCAACGACGACCTCCAGTTCGGCCCCGTCATGACCGACTGCGTCACCCGCTACCTCACGCTCCAGGGCGCGTGCGAGCCCAAGTACGCGCCGGGCTGGCAGGCCAGGGTCGACGGGCTCGTGCCCAAGGTCGAGTCGACCGTCGCCGACCTGAAGACCGTGATGCGCGGCGCGGGCTACGCCGACAGCGACTACAAGCTCGTCGTCATGGGCTACCCCAGCCCCATCGGCCCCGACATCCACGACAACCCCAGCTTCCCCGGCAAGCTCCCCGGCGGCTGCCTCGGCTACGACTCCGACGCCGCCTGGGGCCGCAACGCCGCCGTGCCCGCCTTCGAACGCGGCATGCGCAAGGCCGCCCAGGAGTCCGGCGCCGTCTACCTCGACAACTCCCGCCTCTTCCAGGGCCACGAGGTCTGCATGGAGGACGCCTGGGCCCGCGGCCTCTACGTGGACATCTCCAACCCGTTCCCGCCCGACTCCAACTCCGTGCGCCAGTCCTTCCACCCGAACGTGCGCGGCCACGGTGCCTTCGCCTCCTGCCTCACCCAGCTCTACAACTCCGGCTACCAGGAAGCAGGTTGCGCCGATCCGGCCAGCACCGGCACCCCCAAGCTCTACAAGGGCGGCTGGGACGACGCTTACCGGCCGCTGAAGAACGCGGGCACCGGCACGTGCGCCGACGCCAAGGGAGCGAGCAGCGCGAACAACACGGCCGTCATCGGCTGGGACTGCTCGGGAACCCGTAACCAGGGCTGGTGGTACGACACGGCCGGCCGGTCCCTGCACTCCGAACTCACCCAGGACCGCTGCGTGGACGTCCCCGACAGCGCCTACAAGGCGGGCACGGCCCTCGTCCTGTGGAACTGCCACGGCGGCACCAACCAGCAGTTCGTCCGCCAGGGCGACACCCTGCGCCCGGCCGCCTCGACGGGCCTGTGCCTGACCCTCGCCTCGGCGAAGGACAACGTACGGCTCCAGAACTGCGACGGCTCGGCGGGCCAGCGGTTCGCCTGACCTTCCGGCAGACAGCACAAGGGCCGCCCGTCGCCGTGAAGTCGGCGGGGCGGCCCTTGTGTCGTGCGTCAGGTGTTACGCGAGGCCGGGGCCGCGCACCGGGATGGTGGTGAACGTCGGGGCCGGGGCCGGGTCCTTGAAGAAGTCGTTGCCCTTGTCGTCCACGACGACGAACGCCGGGAAGTCCTCGACCTCGATCTTCCAGACCGCCTCCATGCCGAGCTCCTCGTACTCGACGACCTCGACCTTCTTGATGCAGTCCTGCGCGAGACGGGCGGCAGGGCCACCGATCGAGCCGAGGTAGAAGCCGCCGTGGGCGTCACACGCGTCGGTGACCTGCTGCGAGCGGTTGCCCTTGGCCAGCATGACCTTGGAGCCGCCCGCCGCCTGGAACTGCTCCACGTAGGAGTCCATGCGGCCGGCCGTCGTCGGGCCGAAGGAACCGGACGCGTAGCCCTCCGGGGTCTTCGCCGGGCCCGCGTAGTACACCGGGTGGTCCTTCAGGTACTGCGGCATCTCCTCGCCCGCGTCCAGGCGCTCCTTGATCTTGGCGTGCGCGATGTCGCGGGCCACGACCAGGGGGCCGGTCAGGGAGAGGCGGGTCTTGACCGGGTGCTTCGTCAGGGCGGCGAGGATGTCGTCCATCGGCTGGTTCAGGTCGATCTTCACGACGTCGCCCGACTCGTCGAGATGCTCGTCCGTGGTCTCCGGCAGGAAGCGCGCCGGGTCCGTCTCCAGCTGCTCCAGGAAGACGCCCTCGGCGGTGATCTTCGCGACGGCCTGGCGGTCGGCCGAGCAGGACACGGCGATCGCGACCGGGCAGGACGCGCCGTGCCGCGGCAGGCGCACCACGCGCACGTCGTGGCAGAAGTACTTGCCGCCGAACTGCGCGCCGATGCCGATCTTCTGCGTCAGCTCGAAGACCTTCTCCTCCAGCTCCTTGTCGCGGAAGCCGTGCCCGAGCTCGGAGCCCTCGGCGGGGATCTCGTCCAGGTAGTGCGCGGAGGCGTACTTCGCGGTCTTCAGCGCGTACTCGGCGGACGTGCCGCCGACGACGATCGCCAGGTGGTACGGCGGGCAGGCCGCCGTGCCGAGCGAACGGATCTTCTCCTCCAGGAACTTCATCATCGAGCCCTCGTTGAGGACCGCCTTCGTCTCCTGGTAGAGGAAGGACTTGTTGGCCGAGCCGCCGCCCTTGGCCATGATCAGGAACTTGTAGGCGCCGCCGTCGGTCGCGTACAGCTCGATCTGCGCCGGCAGGTTCGAGCCGGTGTTCTTCTCGTCCCACATGTTCAGCGGGGCCATCTGCGAGTAGCGCAGGTTGAGGTTCTTGTACGCGTCGTAGATGCCGCGGGAGAGGGCCGCCTCGTCGCCGCCCTCCGTGAGGACGTTCTGGCCGCGCTTGCCCATGACGATCGCGGTGCCGGTGTCCTGGCACATGGGGAGCACCCCCGCCGCCGCGATGTTTGCGTTCTTCAGCAGGTCGAGCGCGACGAACTTGTCGTTGCCCGACGCCTCCGGGTCGTCGATGATGCGGCGCAGCTGCGCGAGGTGGGCCGGGCGCAGGTAGTGCTGGATGTCGTGGATCGCCTCTTCGGCGAGCTTGCGCAGCGCCTCCGGCTCGACCTTCAGGAACGTACGGCCGTCCGGCCCCTCGGCGGTGGAGACACCCTCCGTGGTCACCAGTCGGTACGGGGTGGTGTCCTCGCCCTGGGGGAGCAGATCGGTGTACGCGAACTCAGGCATCTCGCCCATTCCTCTTTCGGCCGGTAGCAGCTGGCATCCATTGGCAGCGCCAACCAGCGTAGAACCTGACGGCACGGCCGAGCCTGTGAGGTAAGGCTCAGTTCGCGCCGCCGCCCCCTAGTCGCGATCTATCGCGTTTGGGTACTCTGGCGGCGTGGACCTTGAGAAGCGCTCCGAGCAGCCCGCGCCGCAGACCGATCTGCGTGCCTCCGACGCCGACCGCGACCGCACCGCGGAGATCCTGCGCGAGGCCCTCGCGGAGGGCCGGCTCACCGCGGAGGAGCACTCCGAGCGGATCGACGGGGTGTACCGCGCCAAGACCCACGCCGAGCTGGAGCCGCTCGTCAGGGACCTGCCCGGCGGCCACACGCAGCACCGGCCCACGACCTCGTCGCCGGCCCCGAACCGCCCCGCCACGGGCGCGGTCCCCGCGGTCGCCGACGAGAACCTCGTCGCCGTCTTCAGCACCTCGACCCGCAAGGGCCGCTGGCGCGTGGGCCGCAGGACACACGCGTACGCCGTCTTCGGGAACATCGAGATCGACCTCAGCGAGGCGATCTTCGAGTACCAGCAGGTCGTGATCAAGGCCGTCTCCGTCTTCGGGAACGTGGAGGTCCGCGTCCCGGAGAACATCTCGCTGCGCGGCAGCGGCGGCGGCGTCCTCGGCAACTTCGAGGTGCACACCCTCGACTCGGCCGACCCGGACGCGCCCGTCGTGTACGTCGACGGCATCGCGGTCCTCGGCAACATCGAGGCCAAGCCCAAGCGCGGGAAGCGCCTGCGCGATCTGCACGACCGCATGCGCAAACACCTCGACAGCTGACCCGCCTCCGGGACGGCGGACGCGCGGCGGACGCGCAAGGGGCGCGCGGCGGAGGCACGGCGGCCGGTGGCCGGGGAACTCCCGTCCTCCGGAACTCAGTGCATAGGCGCGCACACAGCGGGTAGAGGTTGCTGCATCGTCGCTCGCTCGCGAAGCCGTCGTCAGGAGTAGACCGTGCTGCATCCGCCGCATCAGTCCCTGCAGGTCGCCGCCGTCCCCCCGCAGCGGGGGCCAGTGCGAGATCGGGACCAGGACGCCCCGTGGCATACGGAGGCCGTGTGCAGGCGCGACGAAGCCGGCCTTTTCTTCGCCCCGTCCAAGGAGCCGACCGCGGCCCGCCTGTCCCGCGAGGAGGCGGCCAAGCGCGTATGCGCCCGCTGCCCCGTGATGGTCGAGTGCCGCGAGCACGCGCTCCTTCAGCCCGAGCCCTACGGGGTGTGGGGCGGCCTCACCGCCGCCGAGCGCCGCGTGGCCCTCGCCCGCAGGCGCCGGCGCGAGGTCGAGCTCCAGAAGGCGGCGAGCTCGGTCGACCAGATCCGCGCGGCCGGCTGACCACCCTCCCGATACGCGAATGGGGCGCCCCTCCGCACAAAGGGGCGCCCCGAACGCGTAGCGGAAAGAACCTGCTTCGCGTGACCTACTTGGCGCGGTCGAAGTCGATCGCGCTGTACGCGCGCAGCTTCGACAGCCGGTGCTGCGAGTCGATCTGACGGATCGTGCCCGACTTGGAGCGCATCACCAGCGAGGACGTCGTTGCGCTCTCGGCGCGGTAGCGCACACCGCGCAGCAGCTCGCCGTCCGTGATGCCGGTGGCGACGAAGAACACGTTCTCGCCGGAGACCAGGTCGTTCGTCGACAGGACCCGGTCCAGGTCGTGGCCCGCGTCGATCGCCCGCTGGCGCTCCGCGTCGTCCTTGGGCCACAGCTTGCCCTGGATGACGCCGCCGAGGCACTTGATGGCGCACGCCGAGATGATGCCCTCGGGGGTGCCGCCGATGCCCAGGAGCAGGTCGACGCCGCTGTCCTCGCGCACCGCGAGCACGGAGCCCGCGACATCGCCGTCGGAGATCAGCTTGATCCGGGCGCCGGCCTCGCGGACCTCCTTGATGATGCCCTCGTGGCGCGGCCTGTCCAGGATGACGACCGTGACGTCCTCGGGAGCGGCGCGCTTGGCCTTGGCGATACGGCGGATGTTCACCGCCACCGGGGCGTTGATGTCCACGTAGTCGGCGGCCTCGGGGCCCGCGACCAGCTTGTCCATGTAGAAGACGGCGGACGGGTCGAACATGGTGCCGCGGTCGGCGGCGGCCAGGACCGCGATGGCGTTCGGCATGCCCTTGGCGCAGAGCGTGGTGCCGTCGATCGGGTCGACGGCGATGTCGACCTCGGCGCTCGTCCCGTCGCCGACGCGCTCCCCGTTGTAGAGCATCGGGGCTTCGTCCTTCTCACCCTCACCGATGACGACGACGCCGTTCATCGAGACGGTGGAGACGAGGGTCCGCATGGCGCGCACGGCGGCGCCGTCCGCCCCGATCTTGTCGCCGCGGCCGACCCAGCGGCCGGCGGCCATGGCCGCGGCCTCCGTGACGCGGACGAGCTCCAGGGCGAGGTTCCGGTCGGGAGCCTCCGCGGGGACTTCGAGTTCGGACGGCAGCTGGTGATGCTCGGTCATCGAGACGCACCTTTCTGATACGACGACGGCCGGATGAGGGTGATGCCCAGACTCTATCGTCAGGCCGACAAAATGAGCAGAGGGCCCCACGTTTGAGCAGACCGGGCCCACGTGCGGTGATCGCTCACGTACCTGCGACGATGGGGGCGTGGCAGGTACCAAAGGCAAGAAGACCGTCGGAAGTCTGGTCCTCTCGATGGGCGCGACCGTGCTCGCGGCGGCAGGCATCTACGTGTTCGTCCCGCACGACGACTCCGGCACCCCGCCGGTGAAGCGTGTGGACTACCGCGTGGAGCTGCTGACGGCGCGGCGCGCCGCGGCGTACCCGGTTGCGGCGCCCGAGGGGCTCGCGAAGTCCTGGAAGCCGACGTCGGTGCGGTTCCAGGGCTCGAACTTCGACGCCTGGCACCTCGGCTTCCACGACGCCGACGGCCAGTACGTGGGCGTCGAGCAGTCCACCGAGAAGGCCTCGGCCTTCATCGACCGGGCCAGCCAGGGCGCCACCGAGACCAGCGCGACGCAGCGCATCGGCGGCGAGACCTGGCGGCGCTACAAGGGCGACCAGTACGACGCCCTGGTGCTCAAGGGTGACAAGTCGACGACCGTCGTGACCGGTACGGCGTCGTTCGCGCAGCTGACGAAGATGGCCGAGGCGCTGCGGACGAAGTAGGTATTTCAGGGACCCCGGCGCACGGGATTCCGGGGATTTCAGGCGTTTCGGCGCATGGGGAAGGCCCCTCGGCTGTTGCCGGGGGGCCTTTCTCGTCAAGCGTGCGGGAGCACCCGGGGGGAGTGCTCGGCGGGAGCACTCAGATCGTGGTGATGACCTGGTCGTGCTCCAGGCGCGGGGAGCGCGGGAACCAGGCGTCGTCGCCCGGCTTGCCGATGTTGATGACCATCAGCGGGGTGTGGTCGTCGTCCAGGAACTCCTTCTGGACACCGGCGAAGTCGAGGCCGGTCATCGGGCCCGCGGCCAGGCCGGCGGCGCGTACGCCGATGATGAAGTACGCGGCCTGCAGGGTGGCGTTCAGGGCGGCGGCGCCCTCACGGACGGGGCGCTCCGCGAAGAAGGCGTCCTTGGCCTGCGGGAAGTGCGGGAAGAGCGCCGGGAGCTCCTCGTGGAACTCGTTGTCCGCGGAGAGGATCGCGACCAGCGGGGCGGAGGCCGTCTTCGGACGGTTGCCCTCGGCCATGTGCTGCACGAGGCGCTCGCGGGCCTCGGGGGAGCGGACCAGGGTGATGCGCAGCGGCGACTGGTTGAACGCCGTCGGACCGAACTTGACCAGGTCGTAGATCGCCTGGACCTGCTCGTCGGTCACCGGCTCGTCGGTGAAGGTGTTCGCGGTGCGGGCCTCGCGGAACAGCAGGTCCTGGGCGGCGGGGTCAAGAACGAGAGACATGGATCAACCTTCTCGATACGTACGTGCTGGGGGTGCGGCCGGTCCGTCGCGACGCTGCGAACGGATCGGCCGATGCACACGACAGTACGTCGGCACCGTTTAACTTTCAACCAAAAGCGGAATCTCGTGACCCGCTTCACAACCTCCTGACGCCGCGTCTCGTCCCGCTCACCGTCCGCAGGTTCCCGCCGTTCACTGTTCCTCGTCCGCGCCCCCGTCCGGCCCGGTCTCCGCCAGCGCCGCGTCCAGGCGCGCCCGCGCACCGTCCAGCCAGCGCCGGCACACCTTCGCCAGCTCCTCGCCCCGCTCCCACAGCGCGAGCGACTCCTCCAGTGACGTGCCGCCCGCCTCCAGCCGCCGGACGACCTCGATCAGCTCGTCCCGCGCCTGCTCGTAGCCGAGCCCGGCCTCGTCGGTCTTCGTGGTCATGCGCTCTCCTGGTTCCCGGTCTCGACCCGTACGGTGAATTCGCCCTCGGCGACCCGCGCCCGCAGCACCTCGTCCGCCGCCACGTCGTCCGCGGCGCGCACGACGTCCCCGTCCGCCTTCTGCAGCACCGCGTAACCCCGCTTGAGGGTCGCGGCGGGGGACAGGGCCACCACGCGCGCGTGCGTGTGCGACAGCTCCGACTCGGCGCGGTCGAGGAGGTGTCCGAGGGTGCGCCGGCCGCGCTCGGCCAGCGCCGTCACCTGCTCCTCGCGCACCTCGATCATGCGGTGCGGGTCCTCCATGACCGGCCGGGCGAGGGCTTGTCCGAGCCCGCGCTCCTCCCGGTCCAGGAACGACTCGACGCTGCGCCGCGCTCGGTCCCGCAGCCACTGCACCCGCTCGTACTCCTCGCCGACGTCCGGCACGACCTTCTTCGCCGCGTCGGTCGGTGTGGAGGCGCGCAGGTCCGCGACGTGGTCGAGGAGCGGGTTGTCCGGCTCGTGGCCGATCGCCGAGACGACCGGCGTACGGCAGGCGGCGACCGCCCGGACCAACTGCTCGTCCGAGAACGGCAGGAGGTCCTCCACGCTGCCGCCGCCGCGCGCCACGATGATCACGTCGACGTCGTCGAGCGAGTCCAGCTCCTTGACCGCCTGCACGACCTGCGGCACTGCGTGCACGCCCTGGACCGGCACATTGCGCACCTCGAAGCGGACGGCGGGCCAGCGGTGCCGCGCGTTCTCCAGGACGTCCCGCTCGGCGGCCGACGCGCGCCCGCACACGAGCCCGATGAGCTGTGGCAGGAAGGGCAGCGGCTTCTTGCGCTCCGGGGCGAAGAGCCCCTCGCCGGCCAGGGACTTCTTCAACTGCTCCAGCCTGGCGAGCAGTTCACCGACTCCCACCGGTCTGATCTCGGAGGCCCGCAGCGACAGCTGGCCGCGCGGCGCGTACCACTCCGGCTTCGCCTGGACGACGACGCGCGCGCCCTCCGTCACGACGTCCGCGACCGCGTCGAACACCTGCCGGTAGCAGGTGACGCCGACCGAGATGTCGTGCGACGGATCGCGCAGCGTCAGGAACACGACGCCGGCGCCGGGGCGCCGGGACAGCTGGGTGATCTGTCCCTCGACCCACACGGCACCGAGCCGGTCGATCCACCGCCCGATGAGCCGCGACACCTCCCCGACGGGCAGCGGGGCGTCCGCGGACGTATTCACAGCCATGCCGGTGAGCGTAGCCGCACCCACCGACAACGCTCCGTGACGCGAAGGACGTACGGACGGTGTACGGGGGGCGTACGGGGATCGGGCGGAGCCCGGTTGTACGGGGACGGGGCCGGCGCCCGTACGACCACCGCAGCCGGACGTCCCGTCGGACCACCCGCGCGCCCCGTCAGACGACCCGCGCGCCCCGCCGCCCCCTCTGCGCCACCAGCACCACGAGCCCCACCGCCAGCCAGTTCGCGCCCACCACCTGGGCCGTGCCCGACGCCTCCACGATCACAGCGACCGTGATGGCCGCGCCGAGCACCGGCACGAACAGATGCCGCCACCAGCTGAATGTCCCCGCGCCGCGCCGCACCACGAACCAGCCCACCACGCTCGCGTGCAGCAGCACGAACGCCGTGAGAGCGCCGATGTCGACCACCGAGACCAGATGGTCGAGGCCGTCGTCCCTGCGGGCCGCCCAGACCGCCGCCACCAGCGTCACCACCGCCGCGCACAGCAGCGCGACCCGCGGCACCCCGGAGTCCGTCCGCGACAGCGCCTTCGGCAGCCGCCGGTCGCGGGCCATCGCGAACAGCAGCCGCCCGGCCGCCGCCTGCCCGGCCAGTGCCGCGAACGCCGCGCCGATCGCCTTGCTGACCGCCACCAGGTCGTGCAGCCACCCGCCGACCGACACGTCGATCGCGTCGTAGAACGCGGACCCCTGCTTGGCCGGGTCGGCGGCGAGCTCCGCCGACGACACCGGTTCGAGCAGCGCTACGAGATACGTCTGCGCGATGAACAGGACACCCGCGAGCGCCAGACAGAACAGCACCGCCCGCGCCACCTTCGCCGAGCCGCCCGTGACCTCCTCCGCGAACGACACGATCGCGTCGAAGCCCAGATACGACAGCACGGCGACGGACACCGCGCCGACGACCGCCGACAGCGCGAACGCGCCCCGCGAGCCGTCCCCTGTCAGCGGCGACAGCCAGCCGCGCTCCGCCCCGTCGCGTACGAGTACGACGATCGCCGACGCGAGGAACACGAGCAGAACGACGATCTCCATCGCCAGGACCGCGAAGCCGGCCCGGGCCGCCGCCCGCACGCCCCACAGGTTCAGGAGCGTCGTGATGATCACGGCCAGCGCCGTCCACACCCAGCGCGAGACCGACGGCACCAGCGCGTTCATCGCGATCCCGGAGAAGAGATAGGCGACCGCCGGGATGAGCAGGTAGTCGAGCATCGCCATCCACCCGGCGATGAACCCCGGCGCCTCACCGAGCCCCACGCGCGCGTAGGTGAAGACCGAGCCGGCCTGCGGGGCGACCCGCACCATCTGCGCGTAGCTGAACGCGGTGAACGCCATCGCGACGGTCGCGACGACGTACACCAGTGCGACTGCGCCGTGCGACTTGGCGTCGAGGGTGCCGAAGACGCCTACGGGGGCCATCGGGGCGATGAACAGGAGCCCGTAGACGACGAGGTCCCGGAAGCCGAGGCTGCGCCGCAGCGTGTCCTCTCCCGCGGACGGCTGTCCTTCTTCCCCGGCTGGTGGAGCGGTGTGGGCGGACATCGGGCCTCCGTTTGTCGCGCACGTTGTCGCGCACGGGCTTCCAGTCTCGTCAAACGGCGGATCTTTGACCTGTTGGACGCGGCCTTACGATGGTGGGCATGACTGCTACGACTGGCCCCCGCCGCGTCCTGCTCGCCGCCCCCCGGGGCTACTGCGCCGGTGTGGACCGTGCCGTGATCGCCGTCGAGAAGGCCCTTGAGCAGTACGGGGCCCCGATCTATGTCCGCCACGAGATCGTCCACAACAAGTACGTCGTGCAGACCCTGGAGCGGAAGGGCGCCGTCTTCGTCGAGCAGACCCAGGAGGTCCCCGAGGGCTCCATCGTGATGTTCTCGGCGCACGGCGTCGCGCCCGTCGTCCACGACGAGGCCGCGGCCGGCAAGCTCGCCACCATCGACGCGACCTGCCCGCTCGTCACCAAGGTCCACAAGGAAGCCGTCCGCTTCGCGAAGGAGGACTACGACATCCTCCTGATCGGCCACGAGGGACACGAAGAGGTCATCGGCACCTCGGGCGAGGCCCCCGACCACATCACGCTGGTCGACGGCCCCGAGGACGTGGCGAACGTGGAGGTGCGGGACGAGTCGAAGGTCGTCTGGCTCTCCCAGACCACGCTCTCCGTGGACGAGACCATGGAGACGGTCGACGCCCTCAAGGCCAAGTTCCCGAACCTGCTCTCGCCGCCCAGCGACGACATCTGCTACGCCACGCAGAACCGCCAGATCGCGGTGAAGAAGCTGGCCGAGGACGCCGAGCTCGTCATCGTCGTCGGCTCCAAGAACTCCTCGAACTCGATCCGCATGGTCGAGGTCGCCCTGGACGCCGGCGCGCCCGCCGCCCACCTGGTGGACTTCGCCGCCGAGATCGACGAGACCTGGCTCGAGGGCGTCACCACGGTCGGCCTCACCTCCGGCGCCTCCGTCCCCGACGTGCTGGTGGACGGCGTACTGGAGTGGCTGGCCGAGCGAGGTTACGCCGACGTGGAGACCGTGAAGACCGCCGAGGAGTCCATCACCTTCTCGCTGCCGAAGGAACTCCGCCGTGACCTGCGCGCGGAGGCCGCAGCCCTCACGGGAGACGGCTCTTCCGAGAAGTGACGTTCAGCCACTCGTCGTAACGTGGTGTCCATGCAGATCTTCGGCGTGGACATCGGCGGATCAGGGATCAAGGGCGCACCCGTTGACCTGGACCGCGGAGACCTGGCACAGGAACGGTTCAAGGTCCTCACCCCGCACCCGGCCACGCCCGACGGCGTGGCCGACGGGGTGAAACAGGTCGTGGAGCACTTCGGCACCCGGCCCGACCGGGTCGGCATCACCTTCCCCGGCGTCGTCACGGGCGGCGCCACGATCCGTACGGCTGCCAATGTCGACAAGTCGTGGATCGACGTCGACGCCCGCGCCCTCCTCGGCGAGCGGCTCGGCGGGCTCCCCGTGACGGTCCTGAACGACGCGGACGCGGCAGGCGTCGCCGAGATGCACTTCGGCGCGGGCCGCGGCCGCAAGGGCGTGGTCCTGCTCCTCACCTTCGGCACCGGCATCGGCAGCGCCCTGTTCTTCGACGGTCAGCTCGTCCCGAACACCGAGCTCGGCCATCTGGAGCTGCACGGCCACGACGCCGAGAAGCACGCTTCGACGAAGGCGAAGGAAGACCACGACCTGAGCTGGGAGCACTGGGCGCACCGCGTCCAGAAGTACTTGGCGCACGTCGAGATGCTGTTCTCGCCCGAACTCTTCATCATCGGCGGCGGCGTCAGCCGCAAGGCCGACAGATTCCTGCCCCTGATCGAGGGCATCAAGGCGGAAATCGTCCCGGCGCAGCTGCAGAACAATGCGGGGATCGTGGGGGCGGCCATGGCGGCGGCGCAGCAGAAGCAGGGGTAGCAGAAGCAGAGGTGGCAGAGGTAGAGGTGACGGGCGCGGGACCCCTGGCCTCAGGCCGTACGCCGCCGGGGGCGCGGGGCCGAGGCCACCTGTTGTGCCGGCGTGCCGGGGGAGCCGGCGCGGGCCTGGGCGAGGGCTCGGCGGCGGGCCGCGCGACGGGCCATGTGGCGGATGCCGCGCACGGTCACGACGAGTCCGGCGACGAGCGTGCCGCCGTAGAGCCAGCCCGCGTGCATCGCCAGGGCCGTCACCAGCCCCATCACCTGCCCGTCGAACCCGCCCGAGCCGTCGGCCACCGGCAGGATCCCGACGGCGAAGCCGATCGGCACGGCGACGGGCGCGGCCACCAGGTCGGCGCGCCGCACCCACATCGCGGTGAGTGTGCTCACCAGCAGGAACAGCACGCCGTACACGACGATCGAGCCGCCGAACAGCAGTGCGTCCAGGCAGGCGAGCGCGAACATCGCGGCTGTGCAGAACAGCCCGCTGCCCAGGCCGGTGAGGCGCGGATCGGGGAAGCGGCGCAGCGCGAGGACGACCGGCGGCACGGGGCGCGGCGCCTTGCCGCCGCCCTTGCCCGACGCCCGGTACACCGTTCCGGAACGGGACCCGGATGGCCCGTCGCGTCCGTCGCTGCCGCCCTGTGCCTGCGGGGGGAGCGGGGGCGTGCGGCGGGTCCGGTTCTGCGGGGCGCGCGGCGGAGTGCGACTGGGTTGATCCACCACACCAACTTAGGTCGGTTTATGTGTGGAATCCGCTCCGGGACACGCGGTTTCGCCGACCTTGGCCAAGCGTTCGATAGGGCGCCGGGGGGTGGTGCGGCACGCCGTAGACTGGGGGTCCTCCATCCTCACGTACGGGAAGTCGCAACGTGTCGCTCACGATCGGAATCGTCGGCCTGCCGAATGTCGGCAAGTCGACCCTTTTCAACGCCCTGACCAAGAACGACGTGCTGGCGGCCAACTACCCGTTCGCCACGATCGAGCCGAACGTGGGCGTGGTCGGTGTCCCCGACCCCCGCCTCGCCAAGCTCGCCGAGGTCTTCAGCTCGCAGAAGATCCTCCCGGCGACGGTCGACTTCGTCGACATCGCGGGCATCGTGCGCGGCGCCTCCGAGGGTGAGGGCCTGGGCAACAAGTTCCTCGCGAACATCCGCGAGTCGGACGCGATCTGCCAGGTCATCCGCGCCTTCAAGGACGAGAACGTCGTGCACGTCGACGGCAAGGTCTCGCCCAAGGACGACATCGAGACGATCAACACCGAGCTGATCCTCGCGGACCTCCAGTCCGTCGAGAAGCAGGTCCCGCGCCTTCAGAAGGAGTCCCGCCTCCAGAAGGAGAAGGTCGCGGTGCTCGCCGCGGTCGAGGAGGCGCAGAAGATCCTCGAGTCCGGCACGACGCTCTTCGCCGCGGGCATCACCGCCGGCACGGAGAAGGGCCGCCTGCTCCACGAGCTGCACCTCCTCACCACCAAGCCCTTCCTCTACGTGTTCAACGTGGACGAGGACGAGCTGGTCGACGAGGACTTCAAGAACGAGCAGCGCGCCCTGGTCGCCCCCGCCGAGGCGATCTTCCTCAACGCCAAGATCGAGTCCGAGCTGATCGAACTCGACGACGACGAGGCGCTCGAACTCCTCCAGTCGATGGGCCAGGAAGAGCCCGGCCTGGCCACGCTCGGCCGCGTCGGCTTCGACACCCTCGGCCTCCAGACGTACCTGACGGCAGGCCCGAAGGAAACGCGCGCCTGGACCATCAAGAAGGGCGCCACGGCCCCCGAGGCAGCCGGCGTGATCCACACCGACTTCCAGAAGGGCTTCATCAAGGCGGAGGTCATCTCCTTCGACGACCTGATGGAAACGGGCTCTGTCGCGGAGTCCCGCGCCAAGGGCAAGGCCCGCATGGAGGGCAAGGATTACGTGATGCAGGACGGGGACGTGGTGGAGTTCCGCTTCAACGTCTGATCCGCCTCACTCGCAGGTCATCCAGGGTCCGCCTCTTCGGGGGTGGGCCCTGGTTCGTTGTTCGGGCGGGCGTTGTCCGTGGGGTCGGCGGTGGCAGGATGCCGGGACGGGAGCGAGAAAGGGCTGGGATGGGGCGGCGGGAGCGGGGGGTTGTCGGTGGGGGCGTGTGGCTGGAGGGGGCCGCTCGGGGAGTTGTCGGGGATCATGCCCTGGCCGTTGAGGCCGTCAGGGGCGCTTTGCAGCCGATTCATGAGGCCGAGGCCGCGCAGGCCTTGGGGGCTATTTCTGTTGCTCGGCTCAAGGACGTCACCGAGGGTCGGTTGAGGCTCGGGGAGGTGGAGAGGAGCGGGCTGTCCTCCGTTCTTCAGGTTCTTGAGGCCGGGACCTATCGGTTGAGGCAGATTCCTGGCGTGGGGGAGCAGACCGCCAATCAGTTGGTCGCTGCCGCTCGGCAGATTTCTGATGCCGTCCGGGAGACCGTCGCGGTCCACATCGATGTGGACCGGCCCGAGCCGCGTACCACCGCACTCGTCACCGCCCTGCATGTTCTGGTGGAGGCGGGGCCCGAGGCGCGGCGTGCCGTCGAGACCGCCGCGGCTCTTGCCGAGCGGCTCGGTCCGTTGCTGGCCGACGCTCGGCCGGCCGCTGGGCGGCTTCGGATGCTGTTGGTCGGGAAGGCCAAGCGGGCGCAGGCACTTGAGGCTGTTGCGGAGATCCGTGAGCTGACCGAGGAGGCGGTGCGCGCCGGGCACCCGGAGCTGCTCGCCCAGGCGTCGGTGGACCTGTTGCGCGGTTCCTCGGACGACGTGGCCGCCTGGGTCGACTTCGAGCTGCGGTCCGCCGAGTACTACAGCCTGCTCGCCGAGATCTCGGGGCGCGCCCCCGACACGGCCGCCTCCGAAGGGTTCCTGCCCGACGAGGTCGCCGAACGGGTCCGCGGGCAGGCGCTCGACGACACGCGGCGCCGGGTGTCGCTGCGCGGCTACCAGGCCTTCGGCGCCCGGTTCGCCCTCGCCCAGCGCAAGGTGATCCTCGGCGACGAGATGGGGCTCGGCAAGACCATCCAGGCCATCGCCGCCCTGGCGCATCTCGCCGCCGAGGGCAGGAGCCACTTCATGGTCGTCTGCCCGGCGAGCGTGCTGATCAACTGGACGCGCGAGATCGAGTCCCGCAGCAAGCTGCGCGTCCTGCCCCTGCACGGCCCCGACCGGCAGGACGCGTACGCCGACTGGAAGGGCCGCGGCGGTGTCGGCGTGACGACCTTCGACGCGCTGCGCCGCTTCCCCGTCCCCGGCGGCGGCGAGCTCGGCATGCTGGTCGTGGACGAGGCGCACTACGTGAAGAACCCGCAGACCCGCCGCTCCCGCACCGTCGCCGAGTGGGCCGAGCGCTGCGAACGCGTGCTCTTCATGAGCGGTACGCCGATGGAGAACCGCGTCGCCGAGTTCCGCAACCTCGTGCAGATCCTCAGGCCCGATCTGGCCGACGTCGTCGGCGACCGCGACGGAGTGGCCGGCTCGAAAGCCTTCCGCAAGGCCGTCGCCCCCGTCTATCTCCGCCGCAACCAGCAGGACGTACTGACCGAACTCCCGGCGCTCCAACACACCGACGAATGGGAAGAGTTGAGCGCGTCGGACGAGGAGGCCTATCGGGAGGCGGTCCGGGCCGGGAACTTCATGGCGATGCGCCGTGCGGCATACGCGCGGCCCGAGTCGTCGGCGAAGCTGAACCGGCTGCGCGAGATCGTCGAGGACGCGGCGGAGAACGGGCTGAAGGTCGTGGTGTTCTCCACCTTCCGTGACGTTCTCGCCGTGGTGAAGGACGCGCTCGACGGCGCCGCCCTGTTCGGCCCGATCTCGGGGAGCGTGCCGCCCGCGCGCAGGCAGCAGCTCGTCGACGAGTTCGCCGCCGTGTCCGGTCACGCGGTGCTCCTGGCGCAGATCGAGGCCGGGGGCGTGGGGCTCAACATGCAGGCCGCGACCGTCGTGATCATCTGCGAGCCCCAGGTCAAGCCGACCGTCGAGCACCAGGCCGTGGCGCGCGCCCATCGCATGGGGCAGGTGCGCTCGGTCCAGGTCCACCGGCTGCTCGCCACGGGAGGCGTGGACGAGCGCATGGTGAAGCTCCTCGAGAACAAGTCCCGGCTCTTCGACGCCTACGCGCGCCGCAGCGCGACGGCCGAGGCGACCCCCGACGCCGTGGACGTCTCCGATACGTCGCTGGCCCGCCGGATCGTGGAGGACGAGCAGGCTCGGCTCGCCATGGGGGCGTAAGGACGAGGCCCGGTTCCGGTTCGCCACACGGTCCCGGCTCACCCCACCACCCCCGCTCGTTATGGTCAGTCCTGTGACGCACCCAGTACCGGCCACCCCGACCGCCCCCCTGGACCCCCTCGACCGGCGCATCGTTGCCGCCCTTCAGATCGATGGGCGGGCGTCGTGGCGGCGGATCGCGGCCGCGATCGGGGAGCCCGAGCGGAAGGTGGCGCGGCGGGGTCTGCGGTTGCTGGAGAGTGGGGACGTGGCCGTGCGGGGGCTCGTCGTGCGGGGCGAGACCGTGATTCTGCGGATGACGTGCCGGCCGGGATCGGTGCGCGACGCGGCCGTGGCGGCGGCCCGGCGCGCTGACTGCATCTTCTCGTACGCACTCGCCGGACCCGTCGACTGCGTGGCCGAACTTCAGTTTCCTCAGGGGCAGTTGGGGCCGCTGATGCTCGACGAGGTGCCCGCGCTGCCGGGTCTCGTCTCGCAGAGCGTGTCGCCGGTGCTGCGGTACTTCAGGACCGTGCACGAGTGGTCGCCGGGGATCCTCGGCGCCGGGGAGATCGAGGCGCTCGGCGGGCCGTCGGGCATCGTCGACGAGATCGGGCTCCCGGAGGTCGAGGTCGGGCCCGAGGAGCACGCGATCCTGGGGGCGCTCGCCGAGGACGGGCGGCGCACGCACGAGGACCTGGCTGCCGTCGCCGGGGTCTCCGTGGCGACCGCCCGCCGCCGCGTCGAGACGCTCACCCGCGACGGGCACGTGAGCATCCGGGCCGCCGTCGAGCCCGCGCTGCTCGGCCTCCCGGTCGAGGCGCTCCTGTGGATCAGGACCCGCCCCGACGAGGTCGAGAAGGTCGGGCGGCTGCTCGTGGAGTCGCCGCTCGTGCGGTACGCGGCCGTGGTCATGGGTGAGCATCAGCTCCTGGTCGACGTGACGCAGCCGTCGAAGGCCGCGCTGTACGAGTTCCTGACCGCCTCGCCCTGGGTGCGGCATGTGGAGGCCGTGCAGTCGCATCTGGTGGTCGACGCGTTCAAGCGCAGTGGGGTGGAGTTTCCGACGTCCAGTTGACGTCCATAGCGCGACCAAAATATTCACAGGTGAATGGGTGGCGTCTTAAAAGTGCATTGAGTCTTAGGTATTGACTGAAACGGTCAGTGGCTTCAGTGTGGTGCACCACGCGCGCCGCTGCCCCGGACCTGTCCGGCCCGGCACGGCGACGTCCCCCGCGCCCGCTGCCCTAGGACTGCCATGCCCGCTTCCACCGGCCCCGCCGACTCCGCTCCCGTCCCGGACGAACTCTGCGCCCTCGACGCCGTCGACCTCGCGGCGCGTGTCCGTCGTGGTGAGCTGTCGGCCCGTGAGGTCGTCCGGGCCCACCTCGACCGCATCGAGCGCCTCAACCCCGCCGTCAACGCGATCGTCACCCTCGACCCCGAGGGCGCGCTCGCGGCGGCCGCCGCCGCCGACGAGCGTCAGGCGCGCGGCGAGGAGCTCGGGCCGCTGCACGGCCTGCCCATCGCGTTCAAGGACACCCACCTCACCCGCGGCATGCGTACCACGCACGGCTCGCCCCTCTTCGCCGACCACGTCCCCGACGAGGACGAGCTGCTCGTGCGGCGCATCCAGGACGCGGGCGCCCTCCGCATCGGGAAGACCAACGTCCCCGAGTTCGCGGCCGGTTCGCACACGTTCAACCCTGTCTTCGGCGCGACCAGGAACCCGTACGACACGAAGCGGTCGGCGGGCGGCAGCAGTGGCGGGGCCGCGGCCGCGCTGGCCGCCGGGTTCCACCCGCTGGCCGACGGCAGCGACATGGGCGGCTCCCTGCGCAACCCGGCGTCCTTCTGCAACGTCGTCGGCCTGCGCCCCACCCCCGGCCGCGTCCCCTCGCACCCGGCCGGCAACCTGTGGGAGACCCTCGCCGTCGCCGGGCCCATGGGGCGTACCGTCGCCGACACCGCACTGCTGCTGTCCGTCATGGCGGGGCCCGACCCGCGCGTCCCGATCTCCCTGGAGGGGCCGGGCGCCGCCTTCCGCGCGCCGCTCGGGCGGGACGTGGCCGGGATGCGGGTGGCGTTCGCGCCCGACCTCGGCGGGCGGGTCGCCGTCGACCGCGACGTGCGCGACGTCTTCGAGCGGCAGGCCGAGGTCTTCGAGGACCTCGGCTGCGCCGTCGTCGAGGACTGCCCCGACCTGGACGGCGCCGAGGACGTCTTCCGCACGCTGCGCGCCCAGGAGTTCAACCAGGGCCTCGGCGCGCTCCTCGACAGCGACCGTGCCTCCCTCAAGGACAGCCTCGTCCGGAACATCGAGGAGGGGCGGCGCCTGACCGGCGCCGACCTCGCCCGCGCCACCGCCGAGCACGCCCGCATCCACCTCGCCGCCGTCGGCTTCTTCGAGCGCTACGACGTCCTGGTCGCGCCCGTCAGTCAGGTCACCCCCTTCGACGTCGAGGCGGAGTACCCGACCGTCATCGACGGGCAGTCGCAGCACACCTATCTCGACTGGATGCGCTCGGCGTACTTCATCTCGGTCCTGGGCGCACCCGCCCTCTCCGTACCGGCCGGTTTCTCGGCTGCGGGGCTCCCCGTCGGCCTTCAGATCGTCGGCCCGCCCCGCGCCGAGCGGACCGTGCTCCAGGTCGGCGCCGCCTACGAGGCCGCCACCGGACACGGACGCCGCCGCCCCTCCCTCGCCTAGCCGCACCTCCCGCAGCCGTATGGAGCCCTGATGAGAAATCCGCACGTGATCTGGGCCTTCGTGCCCGTACTGGCTTTCCTCAGCACGCCCTTCCTGCCCTTCGTCAACGGCCCGTACCTCTGGTTCGGCATCCCGTCCGTCCTCGCCTGGTGTCTGCTGTGGACGGCCGGTACGACGGCCTCGCTCGCCCTCGTCGAGCACTTCGCGCACACCGACGACGAACGCGACGACCGCGACGAGGCCGAGGAGGCCAACGCATGAACACCAGCATGGCCATCACTCTCATCGGCATGGTCTCCATCGCCGTCGTCGGCGTGAGCGGGCGCAGACCGCGCAGCGGGGAACTCGGCGAATGGACCGTGGGGAAACGGAAGTTCTCCACCTTCACCACCTGGTTCCTCCAGGCGGGCGAGGCCTTCACCACCTTCAGCTTCCTCGGCCTCGCGGGCATCGCCTTCGGCGGAGGCGTCGCCGCCGCCTTCGCCCTGTGCTACCTCGCGATCAACTTCGTCCTCCAGTACTTCACCGCGCCCCGCATGCGGGAACTCGGGCGCAAGGGCGGCTACTTGACGCAGGCGGACTTCTTCACCGACCGCTACCGCAGCCCCCTGCTCGGCAAGGTCGTCGCCGTCGTCGGCGCGGTCTTCCTGCTGCCGTACCTCCAGCTCCAGATCACCGGGCTCGGCATGATCGTCCAGCTCGCCACCGGCAGCCGCACGGGCGGCAACCTCAGCATGGTCCTGGCGACCGTCCTCACCGTCGGCTTCGTCCTGTGGTCCGGCATCCGCGGCATCGCCCGCGTCGCCTACCTCAAGGACGCCCTGATGATCGTCGGGCTCGTGGTGCTGTTCATCGGCGTCACGGTCTCCGTGAAGGGGGGCATCGGCGGCCTCTTCGAGACCGTACGGGACAGCCACCCGCAGCTCCTGACGCTCCATCAGGAAGGCTATGACGCCACATTCTTCGTCACGGCCGTCATCATCTCCGGCATCGGCGGCGGACTCGGCACCATGGCCCATCTGTGGCCGCCGGTCCTCGCCGCCGGCAGCGGGCGCGCCCTGCGCAAGAACGCGGTCTGGCTGCCGCTCTACCAGATAGCCCTCGGTATCCCGGTGATCGTCGGCTTCGCCGGGATCCTGCTGGTGAAGCCGGGATCGCCCGCGAACTCCGTCGCCCTCACCCTCGCCGGCCAGACCCTGCCCGGCTGGCTCGTCGGCGTCGTCGCGGTCGCCGCGGCCTCGGCCGCCATGGTCCCCTCGGCGGCCATCGTCGTGGGCATCTCCAGCCTGCTGTCCCGCAATCTGCTGAGCGCGCGCAACGAACGTACGCAGCTGCGCACCAACCACCTCTGCGTGGTCGCCGCCGCCGCGCTCGCCCTGGTGCTCGGCCTGACCAGGCCCGGACTCCTGTCCGACCTGCTGCTGCTCACCTACGGCGGCCTCACCCAGCTCGCCCCGGCGATCGTCATGGGGCTGGCGAAGAAGGTGCGTCTGGATGCCGTGCCCGCACTGCTCGGCATCCTGACCGGCGTCGGGGTCCTGATCTGGCTCACCTTCGGGAGCGTGGACGTCGGCACGGTCGACACCGGGCTCATCGCGCTCGTCCCGAACCTGGTGGTGACGGCGGTCGCCCAGTTCGTCGTGCGGTCCCGCTCCCTGGCCGCCGTACCGGCCGAGGCCAACTGACCGGCCGCCGGGTGCCGTTGCGCGGTGTGGGGCCGCGCACCGCGCCCGGTGGCCTGGGGCCCTGCCGGTCGGCGGCAGGGCCCTACCTCACCCTCAACTCCTTCACGGGTTCGGGCTTTTCACCATCCTCGGTGACCCGCACGAACCGGGCCGTCCGCCCCGGTGCGAAGGCCCGCCACGCCGCTCCGTCGGCCGACGTCGTCACCGCGTACGCGCGCGTGCCCGTCACGTCGACGCCGGAGACCTTCCCCGTCCGGCCGAGGTCAACCGTGAGGGAGGCGTGCGCGGTCGCCGGCTGCCAGGCGGTGACCGGGTTGCCGTCCACCGCCGCCTCCGCGTACAGGCCCGGCTCCTCGGACGTCGCCGTCGCGGTGCGGCAGCGGGCCAGGTCGGAGGTGGGTTCGAGGTCGGGGCGCCGGGTGCGCAGGACGAGCCCGCCGCGGTCGACCGTGGCGCGTCCGGTGGGCGTGACGACGGGGAACGGCTGGCCCGCGGTCAGCCTGACCGTCGTACGCTCCGGCCCGATCGCGATGTCGTACGTCCGTCCGCGCCAGGTCAGCCCGCGCAGCGTCACGCCCCTGCCGAGCTGCGGCGGCAGCGACGGGTCCAGGCGCAGGGCGTCCTCCTCGAGGCGCAGGCCGGTCAGGCCGTGCGTGAACACCTGGAGGAAGCCGCCCTTCCCCGTCAGGAAGTCCTGAGCGGGCGTGCCCGCGAGCGGGTCACTGGACCCCGCCTTCGTGCCGCGTGCCTCCGAGAACAGCCCGAACGGCGCACGGAAGAACGGCTTCGAGGCGCGCCGCAGGAACGTGTACGTGGCACAGCCCGGCTCCCCGATCGACGCGGCGGCCACCGCGTGCACGGAGTCCGTCATCGCGGGCCCGTCCGGGTCGGTGTGCGCGACGTAGTAGTCGAGGGTCGCCGCCGCCGCGCCCTTCGGCATCGGCTTCCAGTCCAGCGGGTACAGCAGCAGGACCGCGTCGGCCTGCTTGATCGTCGAGCCGTTGTAGCCCTCGTACTGGAGGAAGATCCTGCGCTTGGGGTCGTACGGGATGCGGAGCCCGTCGGCGATGGTCGTCCACGCGGCCGGGGGCGCGGCGCCCACGAGCCGGGCGGCGCGGGCGGCGGAGCGCAGGGCCGTGGCCGCGACGGCGTTCGTGTAGACCCCGTCGTCGACGCCGTTGCTGTACTCGTCGGGGCCGGCGACGTCCTTGATGGAGTACGAGCCGTCGGCGTTCTTCGTGACGCGTGAAGTCCAGTACTCCGCAAGGCCCTTGAGGAGCGGCCGGCCGTGCGAGCGCAGCCAGGCGCGGTCGCCCGTCGCCAGGTAGTACTGCCAGGCGGCGAGCGCGATGTCGCCCTGGAGGTGGTTCTGGGTGACGCAGTGCGGCGGGTACCAGCTCTGGCACTCCGTCCACAGGGCGCCGCGGCTCGCGCTGGTCCACGGGTACATGAGGCCCTTGACCGATGTCTTGCGGGCGTTGTCGGCGGCCGCCTCGCGCGTGCGGTAGCGGTATTCGAGGACGGGGCGCGCCAGGTCGGGCCGGTCCGCGAGCAGCGCGGGGAACATCCACGTCTCGGCGTCCCAGAAGATCATGCCCGCGTAGGCGTCGCTGGTGAGCCCGGAGGGCGCGATGCTGTCGCGGCCACCGGCGCGCACCGCCGTGAGGAGCCCGTACCGCGCGGCCCGCACCTGCTGCTGGATCTCGGGCCGGTCCGGCACCTCGATGTCCGATGTCCACAACTTCCGCCAGGCCGCGGTGTGTTCGCGGAACAGCTCGTCCCATCCGGCGGTGGCCGCCTGCTGGGAGGCGCCGACGGCCGAGCCGTGCGGGGTGCGAGAGGTGAGCGCCGTGTCCACGCCCACGTACTTGGTGACGGTGTAGGTGCGGCCGGTGTCGACGGAGAACGTGGCGGACTGATGGTTAGTCAACGTGCCGGTGTGGCCCGCCGCGTGGGTGCGGCCGGGGGCACGCAGGGTGGAGGCGACGACGCCGTCCTGGCGGGTGCCGTCCGTGCGGAAGCCCACCGTCATCGTGCGCTTGCCCGCGGGGCCGCCGCCGGTGGGCGCGATCCGGCGCGCGCCCCGCCCGTCGATCCGGTCGGTGACGGTGGCCTCACCGCTCCAGTGCGGCGTGACGCGCAGCCGCACCGCTCCGGTGTGCGCGTGGGAGCGGTCGGCCAGCACGTCGTACGTCAGATCGGTGCGCCGGCCGTCCTTGTGCGTCCAGGTCAGCGACGTACGGACGAATCCGCAGCGCAGGCTGAGGGTCTGCCGGTAGTGCGAGATCCGGCTCGTCGGGCCGTACGTCTCGTCGCCCACCGTCAGGTCGAGCGCGGTCCAGTTCGGCAGCGCGGCGATGGCCTCGCGGTGCGCGGTGTTCTCGGGGCCGCGCGCGTAGAGCCCGGTGGCGAACGCCCCGTCGTAGCGCGGCGTGTAGAGCGGCCAGCCGGTCTTGTCGCCGGCCTCGGCGTAGCCCGCGCCGGACGGGGGGACGCGCACGCCGAGATATCCGTTGCCGGTGTACGCGTGATAGGTGTTCGCGGGGTCGATACGGGTGGTGGTCGGGGCCCAGGCGGGGTCGCCGGTGCAGGCCTCGGAGGGGGAGCCCGTGGGCACGCGGGCGGGTGCCGGGCCGGGGCCGGGCGTCGCCAGGGCCGCGCCCGGTGAGGCGCCGAGGACCGCGAGCGCGAGGAGGACGGTGAGGCGGCCGGGGGATCGGCGGGATCGGGTCACGCATCCGACGATGCGGGCGGTTGCGGACGGGAGTCGGGCAACCCGCGATGGAGGTCCCACGGATGGCGGGGGTGTCGCATGCCGGGCCCTGCCTCGAAGGAAGGTCGACGGTCGGTCGAGTGTTGCTCGACGCCAGGGCGTAAGGATTCCCTTACCCGGAGAAACTCCCTGCGTAAAGGCCTGCGGCCGCACTTGTCATCACTTCGAGTGATTCTTTGGCCTTTGCTTGCGGCGCACAACCCAGGGTTGCGACGCTGTTGCTGTCTGTCAATCTGACGGGTCGCCATGGGTCTTAGGGAGTGCAGCCAGTGACATTCGGTGAGCAGCCGGCGTATCTGCGCGTCGCGGGTGATCTTCGCCAGAAGATCGTCAATGGATCGCTGCCACCGCACACCCGCCTCCCCTCACAGGCCAGGATCCGCGAGGAGTACGGCGTCTCGGACACCGTCGCCCTCGAAGCCCGCAAGGTGCTGATGGCCGAAGGGCTCGTCGAGGGACGCTCGGGGTCGGGCACGTATGTGCGTGAGACGCCGGTCCCGCGCCGCGTGGCCCGCTCCGGGTACCGGCCGATCAGCGGCTCCACCCCCTTCAAGCAGGAGCAGGCCGACGAGACGGCGCGCGGCACCTGGGAGTCCCGCAGTGAGCAGGCCGAGGCGAGCAGCGCCATCGCCGAGCGCCTCGGCGTCCGCACCGGAGACCGCGTGATGTGCACGAAGTACGTCTACCGGGACGCGGGAGAGGTCATGATGCTCTCCACCTCCTGGGAGCCCCTGGCGGTCACTGGGCGCACCCCCGTGATGCTCCCCGAGGAAGGCCCCCTCGGCGGCTGCGGCGTCGTCGAGCGCATGTCCGCCATCGACGTGATCGTGGACAACGTGACGGAGGAGGTCGGCGCCCGCCCCGGCCTCGCCGAGGAGCTCATGGCGCTCGGCGGAGTGCCCGGCCATGTCGTCCTCGTCATCCAGCGCACGTACTTCGCGTCGGGCAGACCGGTCGAGACGGCGGACGTCGTCGTCCCCGCCGACCGGTACCGGATCGCATACCACCTGCCCGTGAAGTGACCGATACGCGAACGCCCTGTCCGCGGGGTGTGACCACGACTTAACGCGCGGCCGCCTCCCGTAACGCCGGGGCAATCACCGGCCGCCCCGCATTGTCATGCACGGCTCCTAACTTCCGTCCGTACCCGCAATCGGCCGGACGACAGGAACCCTCATGACGGACACGGTCACCCGTGACACGGAGGCAGCCGCGCCGCGGCGCAGCTACGCCAAGCTCGCCGCGGACGAGAGCCGCGAGGACTTCTCGCTGCGCTACGCGCCCCACTCCTACCGGCGCTGGTCACCGACCATGGTCGCGTCCACCGCGCTCGGCGGCATCGCCTATCTCGCCGACTTCGCGATCGGCGCCTCCATCGTCTTCACGTACGGCTTCACGAGCGGGCTCGCCTCGATCCTGTGCGCGGCGACGATCATCTTCCTGACCGGCATCCCCATCGCCCGCGCCTGCGCCAAGTACGGCCTGGACATGGACCTCATCACCCGGGGCGCGGGCTTCGGCTACTTCGGCTCGACGCTCACGTCCCTCATCTACGCCTCGTTCACCTTCATCTTCTTCGCGCTCGAAGGCTCGATCATGGCGCAGGCCATGCACGAGGTCGTCGGACTGCCGCTGCCCGTCGGCTACTTGCTGACCACGCTCATCGTCATCCCGATCGTCTTCCGCGGCATGGGCGCGCTCGCCAAGGTGCAGGCGTGGACGCAGCCGGTCTGGCTCATCGGGCTCGTCCTGCCCTTCGTGATCCTGGCCTTCCACTCGCCGGGCTCCTTCGGCGACTTCACCCACTTCGGCGGCACGGAGGGCGCGGGCAGCGGGTTCTCCTGGCTCGGCTTCGGCCTCGGCACCGGCGTCGCGCTCTCCCTCATCGCGCAGATCGGCGAGCAGGCCGACTATCTGCGATTCATGCCGGCGAAGACCGAGCAGAACCGGAAGCGATGGAATCTGGCCGTTCTCGCGGCCGGACCCGGCTGGGTGATCATCGGCGCCGCGAAACAACTCGGCGGCGCGCTCCTCGCCTTCGTAGCCCTCGAAGCAGTCGGCAAGACCCACGCGCTGGAACCCATCGCGCCGCAGGTCGAGGCCCTCAAGCCGTGGCTCGGCTCGGTCGCCCTGCCCGCCGCCGCCCTCTTCGTGGTCGTCTCCCAGATCAAGATCAACGTGACCAACGCCTACAGCGGCTCGCTGTCCTGGTCGAACTTCTTCTCCCGCATCACCCACCGGCACCCGGGCCGCGTCTGGTACATCTTCCTCAACCTCGCCATCGCGCTGACGCTGATGGAGATGAACATGTTCGCGGCCCTGAACAAGCTGCTCGGGTTCTACTCGAACGTGGGCATCGCCTGGATCGCGGCCGTCGCCGCCGACCTCGTCATCAACAAGCGGGTCGGCTGGAGCCCCAAGTACATCGAGTTCAAGCGGGCCTATCTGTACGCCGTCAACCCGGCCGGCTTCGGCGCCATGGTGATCGCGTCGACCGTCTCGATCGTCGCGTTCTTCGGGGTGTTCGGTGCGTACGCGGAGGCCTTCTCGACGTTCATCGCGGCCGGACTCGCCCTGACGCTCTGCCCGTTGATCGCCTGGGCCACCAAGGGCAAGTACTACCTGGCCAGGCCCAACCCAGTGAACGGCCCCGACGTCGAGATCGCCGACATCACGGCGACCCACACGTGCAGCGTCTGCGAGACGGCGTACGAACTCCCCGACATCGCGGACTGCCCCGTCCGGTCGGGCCCGATCTGCTCGCTGTGCTGCTCGCTCGACGCGGAGTGCGGCGACGTCTGCCGCAAGGAGCCGCAAGCGGGGCCGGTGCTCATGCCGATGCCGACGGTGCGTACGGGCTGACGCCCGGAGCGGGGAAGTCACGGAACGTCCAGGGGGCGCACTCTTCGGAGTGCGCCCCCTGCGGATTGGCTGGTTGCGTATCTCTTTGTGCCAATGCGTATCCGCTGCGTGAAGGTCAGGCGTACGCTCGGGCATATGCGGAGTGGGGTTTCCTCAGAAAGCGGGGCGCTGTGCAGGCCGGGGTCGGGGAGTGGAGGGGCGGGATGAACGAGGGCACGACCACGCTTGTGTGGCTCGTCATACGCCAGGACGACAACGGCAACCGCTATCGCGTCGGCAGGTACGCGACCAGGGCGGAAGCCCAGCAGATCGCCGACAGTCTCGATGACCGCGGCCACAAGCAGCTCTACTGGGTCGAGCGCCTGGGCCAGGCGCAGAACGGCACCGCGCGCTGACGTTCCCGTCCGCGGCCGTAGGCTCCGGCACATGACTGAACCGACCGTCGTCGTTGCGGCGGCCCTCCTCGACAGCGGCCGCCTGCTCGCCGCACGACGCAGTGCGCCCCCCGAACTGGCGGGCCGCTGGGAACTCCCCGGCGGCAAGGTCGAACCCGGCGAGGACTCGAAGCAGGCGCTCGTACGGGAACTGCGCGAGGAGCTCGGGATCGGCGCCGAGCTCGTGGCGCGCGTCCCGGGGGAATGGCCCCTGAAGCCCGGATACGTGCTGCGGGTATGGACCGCGCGCCTGCTGTCCGGCCGGCCGCGCCCCCTGGAGGACCACGACGAACTGCGCTGGCTCGGGCCCGACGAGATCTGGTCCGTGGACTGGCTCGACCAGGATGTGCCGGCGGTGAAGGCGGTGCTCGCGGCGCGGCAGCCGTGACCCGTACGACGGAGGACCTGTCCGCAGGGCCCGCCGCGCTGCGGGTTGTGTCACCCGTCGTGCCGCTGGTCGGGCGCCCCGCGTGCTCCGTTCGCGGAGTGTTCGCGTGAGACGGTAGCCCCTACGCCCACCCGGGTATATCCCGATTAACCCTATGAAATCGGACGTGATCCGAAGGGGCGGACGGGGTTCTACTGCTGCCTGGGAAGTGATCGGCGTGATCGACACCGACGGGGAGTGCGCCGAGTGGGTCTTCCCCGAGGAGCCGGGCGCAGTCCGTTCCGCTCGTGCCGCGGTCCGCGGCCAGCTCGGCGTCTGGGATCTCGATTCGCTCGGCGATGTCACCGAACTGCTCGTCAGTGAGCTGGTGACCAACGCCCTCCGGCACGCTTCCGGCCCCGTCGGCGTACGTCTCCTGCGGTCGGCGGAGCCGGCCCACACCCTGCGGGTGGAGGTCTCCGATCGTCTTCCGGATCCGCCGATGGAGCGGGTCGCGGGACCGGACGAGGAGAGCGGACGGGGGCTCCAGCTGGTCGCGGGGTCCGCGCGGCGGTGGGGGACGCGGCCCGGTGACACGGGCAAGACGGTGTGGTTCGAACTGTCGCTGCCCGGTCGGCACTGACGGGCGGCCGGAAACAGCGGCTGGACCCGGCGGCCGGAACCGGTGGCGTCGCGCCGGTTAAGAGGAACCCTCCCTGGTTAGGAGACAGGGAGCATGCCGACCGGCGAAGAGGCCGGCCAGGAAAAGGCACGGAACAGTCGCGGATCTGGTTGTCGTCCTGTTACGCGGGGACGGGCCAAAAAGCGTCGGGACCGTGGTGTGATCGTGAACACCGTGTTGCGCGGCGCCGTAGTGCTGGATACTGCGGGCAGCTGCCCCGGTGACCGGTGCCGGACGCGGTGAGCTGGAGGGGACGGTTCGCGTGAGCGAGATACCAGCGAAGGCCACGTCGTCCGAGGACACCTCGGGCGGGACGGCCGCGCGCGATGCGGCAGGCCCGCCCCGGGCCGAGACATGGCAGACCAGTCCGCCCGGCTCCATGTACGACTACATCAAGGTCGCCTCCTTCTCCATCGGCCCCGACGGCCTGATCGACCAGTGGAGCCGGCGCGCGGCGCAGCTCTTCGGCGTCTGCGCACAGGACGCCGTGGGCAAGGACCCCATCGAGGCCTTCGTCTCCACGGAACTGCGCGAGCGCGGCCACCGCAAGATGGCGGAGATCCTCGACGGCCGCGAGTGGACCGGCGTCGTCCCCTTCCGGATGCCGAGGGGCCGGGCGTCGGACTCGGGCGGCACCGAGTCCGACGAGCGCCATCCGCACGTCTCTGATCAGCGCAGCCCCGGCCGGCACCTCCCCGAGCCGTATACGGAGGGGATCGCCGAGGTCTATGTGATGCCGACCGAGACGGAGTCCGGCGAGCGCGCCGCCGTCTGCATCGTCGTCGATGTCCGCGCCCTGCGTCGTATCGAGACGGACCTCGCCGCGTCGCAGGCCATTTTCGGCCAATCTCCCTTCGGCTTCCTGCTGTTCGGCACCGACCTGAAGGTGCAGCGGACCAACCGGCCCTTCGCCGCGGTCTTCGGCGGCCGGGCCGACGACCACCGCGGCCGCACCGTCCACGACTATCTGCCCCGCGGCGAGGCCGACCGCGTGCAGGCCGCGCTGCGCCGCGTCCTGGAGACCGGCGACTCCGTCACCGACATGCAGCTCGTCGGGCCCGCGCCCGACTCCGCCGAGCGTCGCCACTGGTCGATCAACCTCTACCGCGTGCACAGCGGCAGCGGCCGGCCCATCGGCGTCGCCGGGATCGCCACCGACGTCACCCGGCGGCACGCCGCCGCCCGCGAGGCGGCCCACGCCCGCCGCAACCTCGCCCTCCTCAACGAGGCGGGCGCCCGCATAGGCAACTCGCTCGACCTGGAGACCACCGCCCGCGAGCTCCTCGACGTCGTCGTCCCCGGCTTCTGCGACCTCGCGTCCGTCGACCTCTACCAGGGACTCCTCGTGGGCGACGAGTCGGCGCTCAACAGCCGCAGCCTCGCCGACGGCAGCGCCGAGGTGCGCAGGGTCGCCGCCGCGAGCGCCGTCGCCGACGTGCCGTACCTCGAAGCGTCCGGCGGTGACGGGGTCGTCGAGGTCGGAGCCGTCCACCGCTACTCCTTCAACTCGCCCTGCGCGGACGCCCTGCGCACCGCCCGCCCCCAGTTCGTCCCCGCCGCGTCCGGCGGCCTCGTCCAGTCCACGCTGGCCGTGCCGATGGTCGCCCACGACACCGTCGTCGGCCTCGCGCGCTTCGCCCGTACGAAGGGCAGCGAGCCCTTCAACGACCGCGACCGCGCCCTCGCCGTCGAACTCGCCGCCCGCGCCGCCGTCTGCATCGACAACGCCCGCCTCTACCGCCGCGAGCACGAGCGCGCCCTGATACTCCAGCGGTCGCTGCTCCCGCCGGACGACCCCGAGGCGTCCGGCCTCGACATCGCCTGCCGCTACCTGCCGGGCAACGCGGCCACCGAGGTCGGCGGCGACTGGTTCGACGTCATCGAGCTGCCGGGGCACAGAACCGCGCTCGTAGTCGGCGACGTCATGGGCCGCGGCCTGCGCGCCGCCGTCGCCATGGGCGAACTGCGCACCGCCGTACGGACCCTGGCCCTCCTCGACCTCGAACCCGCCGAGGTGCTCTCAGCCCTCGACGAGATCGCCCGTGGCCTCGGCGCGCCCGGCGGCCCGTCGTCGCCGGCCCTCGGCCCCCGCGGCGGCGTCCAGCAGGCCACCCGCGCCGCCCGCAGAACCGGCGACGCCGACCTCTCCGAGGTCTACCTCGCCACCTGCGTGTACGCGGTCTACGACGCCGTGACCCGGCGCTGCACCTTCGCCAACGCGGGCCATCTGCCGCCCGTCCTGGTCGAGCCCGGCGACGGCGCGCTCATGCTCGACGTACCCCCGGGGATGCCGCTCGGCGTCGGCGGGGAACCCTTCGAGGAGGTCGAGGTCGAGCTGCCCGAGGGCTCACTCCTCGCCCTCTACACCGACGGGCTCGTAGAGTCCCGCGACCATCCCCTCGACGAGGGCCTCTCCGCGTTCCGCAGCGCCCTGGACGATCCCTCGCCCGCGCTCGAAGACGTCTGCGACCACGTGCTGGCCACGCTCGACACGCATCACGGCGAGGACGACATCGCGCTGCTCATGGCCCGCGTGCAGGGCCTGCCGGCCGATGCCGTCGGCGACTGGACGCTGCCGCGCGAGCCGCGCTCGGTGGGCCGCGCCCGCGAGTTCACCCGCGCCAAGCTCACCGAATGGGACCTGGAGTCGCTCGTCGACACGACGGAACTCCTGGTCAGCGAGCTGGTCACCAATGCTCTGCGGTACGGCGAGGGCGACATCAGGCTGCGCCTCCTGCTCGACCGCACCCTCGTGTGCGAGGTGTGGGACGCGGGCCTCGTCCAGCCGCGCCGCCGCCGTGCACGCGATACGGACGAGGGCGGCCGCGGGCTTCAGCTCGTCGGCCTGCTCAGCGCGTCCTGGGGCTCGCGCAGGACGCCGCGCGGCAAGACCGTCTGGTTCGAACTCCCTCTGCCGGACGGCAACTCGGCGGCCGTGGACCCGACGGAGGCGCTGCTCAGCCTGTACTGACCGGGTGCGCCGCCTTCCCGCCTTTACGCGGACGTCTTGAGCGCCGCCAGGCGCGCCTCGATCTCGGCCGTGTCGCCCAGGCCGTCCAGCTGCTCGAACTGCGCGTCGAGCGACGAGTCGGCGAGCTCCTGCTTGCCCAGCGCCTTGGCCTCCTCGCGGCGCACCTTCTCCTCGAAGCGGCTCAGCTCGCTCGTCGGGTCGAGGACGTTGATGTTCTTGGCGGCGTCCATCATCTGGTTCTGGGCCTGCGCGGTCTTCGAACGCGCCACCAACTGATCGCGCTTCGAATGGAGTTCGACCAGCTTCGTCTTCATCTGGTCGAGGCCCGACTTCAGCTTTCCGACGACCTCGTTCTGCGCGACGATCGTCGGCTCGGCGTCCTTCGCCTCCTTCTCGGAGCTCAGCTGCCGCCCGAGCGCCACCTTGGCGAGGTTGTCGAACTTGTCGGCCTCCGCCGCGCTGCCCGCCGTCCGCAGCTCGTCGGCCTTCTTGCTCGCGGCGAGCGCCTTGCCGCCCCACTCGTCGGCCGCCTCGACGTCCTCCTTGTGGTCCTGCTCCATCATCCGCAGATTGCCGATGGTCGCCGCCACGGCCTGCTCGGCCTCGGCGATGTTGTTCGAGTAGTCGCGGATCAGCTGGTCGAGCATCTTCTGCGGGTCCTCGGCGCCGTCCAGAAGGGCGTTGATGTTCGCCTTCGCGAGCTGGGCGACGCGGCCGAGAACGGTCTGCTTGGTCATGAGAGTGCTCCTTGTGCAAGGGAGTTACGTGGGAACTGGGTCAATGCCGCCGGGTCAGAACCGTCCGCCGCCGCCCCTCCGGCCACGGGTCCCGCCCCCGCCGAAACTCCCCGGACCGCCGCCACCGAACCCGCCCCCGAAGCCGCCGCCCCCGCCGAACCCCCCGCCGCCGCGCCCGCCGCCCAGGAGTTCGCCGAGGATGATCCCGCCGAGCACCGCGCCTCCCATGCCCCCGCCGCCGCGCCCGCCGCCCCCGCCGTACGGATTCCCGAAGGACCGCACATTCTGCTCGGCGAGCTGCTGCGCCTGCCGGGCGAGCGCGTCGGCCCGCTGGGCACCGGCCAGGGCGGCCGCGGGATCCGCCTCCCCCGTCGTCCGTGCGTACTCCAGGTGCCGCTGCGCCTCCGCCAGGCGCGTACGGGCCTCGCTGCCGACCGCCCCGCGGTGCGTGGTGATGAAGTCCGACGCGGCGCCGACGCTGCTGCGGGCCGTGAGTTCCGCCTGTTCGAGCAGGGAGCGCGCGCGGGCCGTGCCCGACTCGCGTTCGCGCGCCTCGTCGAGGGACGCGTCGAGCGCCGAGTCGGCCTCCTCCACGCGGCGCAACGCGTCGATCGGGTCGTAGGGGCCGGCGGCCATCTCCTTGCGCACGCCCGCGGTGACGGTCTGCACGCGCGCGATGCGCCCGCGCAGATCGGCCGTGGACGCGCCCTCGGCAGTCCCTTCGAGCAGTCCGTGGGCGTCCGCGAGGTCGGAGTCGGACTCGGTGAGCGCCCCCGGCAGCTTCTCGGCGGCCTCGGCCAGCTCATGGCCGAGCCGGTCGATCGCGTCCACAAAGGTGCCCGCCTGGTCGACGGCCGACTCGGCGGCCCGCAGGAACACCGCGGCCCGGCCGTTGTCGCCGGCGTCGACGCCACTCCGCGCCTGTCCGAGGTTCGTCGTGGCGAACACCAGCCGGTCCTTGGCCTGCTCGAGGTGGCCCGCCACGGGAAGCAGCGCGGACGGCGCGTAGCGGGCGCCGAGCGCCGTCAGCGTCTCCTCGGCCGTCGTGGTGCGGGTGGCCAGGTCGCGGGAGGCGAGCTCCGCGTGCGCGAGGGCCTCGGGGGCGGTGCGCTCCAGGGCCCGCAGCCGGTCGAAGTCCGCGGCCTCGGCGTCGAGCCTGCGCCCCGCCTCGGTGCAGCGGTTGATGATCTCGTCCAGCATCTGCCGCTTCGTCGCGTCGTCCTCGGGGTACGCGTCGTCGAGCTGCTGGCGCAGCCGGAAGGCCGCCGTCAGCTCCGACTGCGCATACGCCACCGCCTGGGTGAACGGCTTGACGGCCTCCTCGCCGAACTGCGCGGTGGCGAAGCCGAGTTCCTCCGTACTGGTGCGGATCGAGTCGTCGCTCTCCACCAGCATCTGCCTGGCCTGCCTGTCCAGCTCGGGCAGCGACGTGACCTGCGGTCCGGCGCCCCCGCCGCCCCAGCCGCCGCCGGGGGTGGTGCGGGTACTCGTACGCCTCTTGCGTCGGGTGTACGCGAACGCCGCGACGGCGCCCGCGCCGCCGACCACGATGAGGGGCAGGGCGAGATCGGCCGCGCTGGGAGCTGTGTCCGAGCCGCCGGGGTCGGCCGGGCCCGGGGTGATCGCCGGGGTGGGGACGGGGCTGCCCGCGAGGGTGGCGGAGATGCCGCCCGCCGCGCCGATCGCGGCGCCCGCCCAGTCGTTCCTGCGCAGCGCCGGTTCGATCGCGGTCTGCGCGACGTCCTTGAGCTGCGCGTCGGTGAGTTGGGAATCCTGGTCGACGGAGTAGGCGTACTGCCGGTCGTGCGTGGCGACGGCGAGGAGTACGTCGTTGAGGCCGAGGCCGTTCTTGGAGGCCGTGTCGTCGGCCCAGTCCTGGGCGGAGCGGCCGGAGAAGTCGCGTACGTAGACCACGAAGAGCTGGGTGTTGCGCTTGCTGTCGAGCGAGTCGAGGGCCGAGGCGACCTCGGGCTCACGGTCTCGGAGGGCGTCCACCTTGTCGGTGATCTGGCCGGCTCTCGACAGGGTGATGGGGTCGTCGGCGCGGGAGGTCGTGGCGGGCAGCAGCGCCCAGCAGAGCGCGAGCACGGCGGCCACGGCCGACCGCGCGGCTATCCGTACCGGACGGGGGCGACTCGGAGGCGGCGTCACAGTTGGGAGCGTATGACCGGATCTGGGGTACCGCGACCGGGATCGGCACGGTCCGGTTGTGGCGAATCCGCATTGTTATCGCCGGCCCTTCCGGCAAAACCGCTGCTCAACGTAGGTTTCCGGCATGGAGAACGGACCCTGGGCCGTGGGCGGCGCGATCAGTGAGCCGGAGCTTGTGGTGTCCGGACCCGCCGGCTCCCCGGTCCGGCCCGATCCCCTCGACCGTCCCCAGCGGTGCAGGGGACGGCGCCCTCTCGGCGCGCTGCTCGTCGGCGCGCTCGCCGCGTCCGCCGTCTGGGGCGCCGGCCTGTACGCGTTCGGCGCGCAGGGCCCCGACCTCAGGGGCTACCGCGTGAGTGACCGCCTCTGTTCCCTTCTCGCGATGCCCCACCTCGCCACGGTCTTCGACCGCGGATCCCGCTGGGAGTCCACGCGGAGCAGCAGTGAGGCGGTGGACACGGCGGACTGCTCGGGGGACCTCGAGCGCAAGGAGGGGCCGGCGCGAGCCGCCACGATCTCGGCGTCCGTGGTCCTGCACAAGCGGACCGACCCCGGCGCGGAGTTCGACGCGGCGCGCACGACGGCCGCCGAGCGGATCCCGGGCCGGGCCGAGGTGCGTACGGCGAAGGGCCTGGGCGACCGGGCGTACACGGTCGTCCATGGCCGGACGGCGACAGTCCACGTCCTGGACGGCGACGCGGAGTTCACCCTGAGCGTGAGCGCCGGACCGTCCGCGGGAGGCGTCACGCCGGAGCGGCTGCGGCCGCTCGTGGCGGGGGACGCCGCCGCGCTGATGCGCCGGGTCGGCTCGCCCTAGGGGCCTCAGGAGGACGACCTCCGTCGGATCTTGTTCCCCAGCCAGACCACCGGGTCGTACTTACGGTCGACCGCTCGCTCCTTCAAGGGGATCAGTGCGTTGTCCGTGATGTGGATGCCCTCCGGGCAGACCTCCGTGCAGCACTTCGTGATGTTGCAGTAACCGAGGCCGTGGTCCTCCTGGGCCGTGCGCTTGCGGTCGAGGCCGGAGTCCGACGCCGCGTCGAGAGGGTGCATGTCCAGCTCCGCGACCCGCATCAGGAAGCGCGGGCCCGCGAACGCCGCCTTGTTCTCCTCGTGGTCGCGCACCGCGTGGCACGTGTCCTGGCACAGGAAGCACTCGATGCACTTGCGGAACTCCTGCGAGCGGTCCACGTCCTCCTGCTGCATGCGGTACTCGCCCGGGCCGACCCCGGCCGGCGGGACGAAGGCCGGGATCTCACGGGCCTTCGCGTAGTTGAAGCCGACGTCCGTGACGAGGTCGCGGACCACAGGGAAGGCGCGCAGTGGCGTCACCGTGATGACGTCCTCGCGGTCGAAGACCGACATGCGGGTCATGCACATCAGGCGGGGCCGGCCGTTGATCTCCGCCGAGCACGAGCCGCACTTGCCCGCCTTGCAGTTCCAGCGGACCGCGAGGTCGGACGCCTGGGTCGCCTGGATCCTGTGGATGATGTCGAGGACGACCTCACCGTCGTTCACCTCGACGGAGAAGTCCGTCAGGCCACCGCCCTCGGCGTCCCCGCGCCAGACCCTGAAACGCGCATCGTACGAACTCACTCGTACAGCTCCTCTTCGGCGAGGTACTTGACCAGCTCTTCCTTCTCGAAGAGGGCGAGCAGGTCCGGGCGGATGGGCTCGGTGGTGTCACGCACGAGGTCGATCTGGCCCCGGACCGGATCCGTGGCCGCGAGGCCGCCGGTCGGATCGACGAGCCGGCACAGCAGGTTGGTGCGCCGCCAGTCGCGGTCCATCGTCGGGTGGTCCTCACGGGTGTGGCCGCCGCGCGACTCCGTGCGCTCCAGGGCGGCGCGCGCGATGCACTCGCTGACGAGCAGCATGTTGCGCAGGTCGAGCGAGAGGTGCCAGCCGGGGTTGAACTGACGGTGCCCCTCCACCCCGGCCCGTCGCGCCCGCAGCCGCAGCCCGGCGAGCCGGTCGAGCGCCTCGGCCATCTCCTCCTCGCGGCGGATGATGCCGACCAGATCGTTCATCGCCTGCTGGAGCTCCTGGTGGAGCGTGTACGGGTTCTCGGCGACGCCCCCGTCCGCGGGACCCTCCGCGGAGAACGGGCGCAGCGCCTCCGCCGCCGCCGCGTCGACCTGGACCGCGTCGATGGCGGGCCGCTCGTCGAGCCCGGCCGCGTACTCGGCCGCGTGCAGTCCGGCGCGGCGGCCGAAGACGAGGAGGTCGGAGAGCGAGTTGCCGCCCAGGCGGTTCGAGCCGTGCATGCCGCCGGCCACCTCGCCGGCCGCGAACAGGCCGGGCACACCCCGTGCCGCTGCCGTGTCCGAGTCGACGGCGATGCCGCCCATCACGTAGTGGCAGGTCGGGCCGACCTCCATCGGCTCGGCCGTGATGTCTACGTCCGCCAGCTCCTTGAACTGGTGGTACATCGACGGCAGCCGGCGCCGGATGCGCTCGGCCGGCATGCGCGTGGAGACATCGAGGAAGACGCCGCCGTGCGGGGAGCCCCGGCCCGCCTTCACCTCGGAGTTGATGGCGCGCGCCACCTCGTCGCGGGGGAGCAGCTCGGGCGGGCGCCGGTTGTGGTCCGGGTCGTCGTACCAGCGGTCGCCCTCGGCCTCCGACTCGGCGTACTTCTCCTTGAAGACGTCGGGGACGTAGTCGAACATGAACCGCTTGCCCTCGGAGTTGCGCAGGACCCCGCCGTCGCCGCGCACCGACTCCGTGACGAGGATGCCCTTCACCGACGGCGGCCAGACCATGCCCGTCGGATGGAACTGCACGAACTCCATGTTCAGCAGCGGCGCCCCGGCGAGCAGCGCGAGCGCGTGGCCGTCGCCCGTGTACTCCCACGAGTTCGACGTCACCTTGAAGGACTTGCCGATGCCGCCCGTCGCCAGCACCACACTCGGCGCCTCCAGGACGAAGAAGCGGCCGCTCTCGCGCTCGTAGCAGAACGCGCCGGAAACGCGCTCGCCCCCGGCGGAGCCGCTGTCGGACACAGCCTTGAGTACGCGGGTGACCGTGCACTCCTGGAAGACCTTGAGGCGCGCCTCGTAGTCGCCGAACTCCTTGAAGTCCTCCTGCTGGAGCGCCACGATCTTCTGCTGGAGCGTGCGGATCAGCTCCAGGCCCGTGCGGTCACCGACGTGCGCGAGGCGCGGGTACTCGTGCCCGCCGAAGTTGCGCTGCGAGATCCGGCCGTCCGCGGTCCGGTCGAACAGGGCGCCCCAGGTCTCCAACTCCCAGACCCGGTCGGGTGCTTCGCGCGCGTGCAGCTCGGCCATCCGCCACTGGTTGAGGAACTTGCCGCCGCGCAGCGTGTCCCGGAAGTGGACCTGCCAGCTGTCGCCGGAGTTCACATTTCCCATGGCCGCGGCGATGCCGCCCTCGGCCATCACGGTGTGCGCCTTGCCGAAGAGGGACTTGCAGATCACGGCCGTACGCGCGCCGCGCTCGCGCGCCTCGATCGCCGCGCGCAGGCCCGCACCGCCCGCCCCCACCACGACAACGTCCCACTGCTGCCGCTCCACTTGAGACATCAGAAGTGCCACCCCATCTAGAAGAAGCGCGGATCGTCGAAGGCGCCGGACGCCAGCAGGAACACGTAGAAGTCGGCGAGCGCGACGCTGATCAACGACGCCCAGGCGAGGAGCATGTGACGGTCATTCAGCTTTCCGACCCACTGCCACAGCCGGTACCGCACCGGGTGCTTGGAGAAGTGCTTGAGCTTGCCGCCGACGATGTGCCGGCACGAGTGGCAGGACAGGGTGTACGCCCAGATCAGCGTGATGTTCAGCAGGAAGACGAGCGTGCCGAGACCCATGTGGCCCCACTCGTACTTCTCGTTGCGGAACGAGAGCACGGTGTCGTACGTCAGGATTCCCGCCACGAGGATCGCCGCGTAGAAGAAATAGCGGTGGATGTTCTGCAGGATCAGCGGGAAGCGGGTCTCGCCCGTGTACTTCTTGTGCGGCTCGGCGACCGCGCAGGCGGGCGGAGACGCCCAGAACCCGCGGTAGTAGGCCTTCCGGTAGTAGTAGCAGGTCAGCCGGAAGCCGAGCGGGAAGATCAGGATGAGCAGCGCGGGGGACAGGCCCCACCAGCCGCCGAATATCTCCCAGTTGGGGCCCGCGTGCATCGGCTTGCAGTTCTCCGCGATGCATGGGGAGTAGAACGGCGAGACGTACGGCGCGTGGTAGTAGTCCGTGTTCGCGAAGGCCCGCCACGTCGAGTAGACGATGAAGGCGAGCAGCCCCGCGGCGGTACTGGCGGGCGCCAGCCACCAGCGGTCGGTGCGCAGGTGCCCGGACGCGATCGCGGCGCGCGTCCTGTCCCGGACGCCGTGCGCGTCCGATCGGGGATGGGGTTCCGTGCCGGTGGCCAACGAAGCCTCCGCTCAGAGGGTCAGGGGGCGTGCCGGTCCCGGGCGCCGAGTCCTTCGTCGTCCGAGTCGGTCCAGAGCGAGCTGTCGTACGGGGTGTCGGGGATGGGCACGAGCTCGGGCCGCAGCGGTGGCGGGGCGCCGGCCGCGGCCGCCCGCAGCAGGGCGACGCTCTCGCGCAGATGGTCGGCGTCGGTGCGTACGCGCCGTACGTCGAGGCCGCCGTCGAGCTGCCGCTCGAGGCGCCCCACGGTCCGGCACAGCTCGTCGAGGCAGCGCTCGGCTGCCGTCAAGTCGTCGTTCAGGGACATGACTTGCCCTCGCTTCCGCTGGTGCGGCGGAGATGCTCATGCGCCTGCGAGTGTCGCGCGTCACATCACGCCTTGTGAAGGGATCTGCGCGGATTCCTGAAGCGCGCATGGGCGCGCGCCCCTGTTTTGCGCTCTCTGGGGTGGCGGGGTCCCGGTATGTCGGCGGCCGCGCTCCCTGAGGGGCGCGGGGAACCGCGCGACCGGCCGACGACCAGCCGCACCCGCCCACGAGACAGCCCCACCGCGCCCCCTCGGCGCCGGATTGGGCCGCACGAGTGGGGTTCCGGGCACACATGGTCGTGTCGCCTCCTGCCTGCTGGACCCGTCCTCTTCAGTGGGGCCATAGATGTGATCAGCTCCATATACGGCCAAACGAGATCAAACCCGGCCCGGTCCTGGTAAGCGGGCGGGCTAGCCCCGGAGGTTCCCGTGATGTCCCATGACGGCGCCACATCGCGCCTCGCCAGGCGTCCCGCGCGGCGTCCCGTCCTGCGCTCGGCCGCGTTCCTCGTGTCGGGGGCGCTCGCGGTGTCGGCCCTGGCCGGCTGCAGCTCGGGCGACGACGAAGAAGAGACCAGCAGCCAGGCCGCCGCCCAGGACATCGCGCCCGCGTCCCGCGGCGACATCGCCGACGGCGGCACCCTGCGCTGGGCGGTCGACGCCCTGCCGGGGACCCTCAACTCCTTCCAGGCCGACGCCGACGCGGGTACGACCCGTGTCGCCGGCGCCGTGCTGCCCTCCATGTTCCGGCTCGACAACCAGGGCAGGGCGGTGCGCGACCCGGACTTCCTGGAGAAGGCCGAGGTCATCGAGCGCGAGCCCAAGCAGGTCGTCCTGTACAAGCTCAACCAGCAGGCGGTGTGGAGCGACGGCCGCGAGATCGGAGCCGCCGACTTCGCCGCCCAGTGGCGCGCCCTGTCCGGCAAGGACTCCGCGTACTGGACGGCCCACAACGCGGGCTACGACCGCATCGAGAAGATCGAGCGCGGCAAGAACAACCTGGAGGTGCGGGTCACCTTCGCGAAGCCGTACGCGGACTGGCGCTCACTGTTCTCGCCGCTCTACCCCAAGGACGTCATGGGGACCCCGGACGCCTTCAACGAGGGAGCCCGGCGCGAGCTCAAGGTCACCGCGGGCCCCTTCGCGCTCAAGAAGGTCGACCGCGACGCCAAGGACGTCACGCTGGTGCGCAACCCGCACTGGTGGGGCCGCCAGGCCAAGCTCGACCAGATCGTCCTGCGGACCGTGCCCCGCGCGGAGCGCGCCGACGCACTCGTCGCGGGGAAGGTCGACCTCGCCGCCGTCGACCCGGAGGACGCGTCCCGCATCTCCCTCGCCGGCCGTGACAAGGGCAGCTCGGGCCCGCTCGCCCACGGCCCCGGCGCCGCGCTCACGCCCGCCGAGTCGATGCGGTCCTGGGCCGTCGCGCACGGCGACGACGAGAAGGCGGCCGCCAAGGAACTCGCCGCCCGCGAAAAGACCCGTGCGGCCGTCACGAAGTACGAGAGCGAACAGTCGCGCCTGGACGGTTACGTCGTGCGCAAGTCCCTCGAACCCGCCTTCACGCAGCTCGCGCTGAACGGCGCCGAGGGTCCGCTGGCCGACGAGCGCGTGCGCCGCGCCGTGGCCCGCGCCATCGACCGCAAGAAGCTCGCCGAGGTCGTCCTCAAGCCGCTCGGCCTGCCCGCGAACACGGTCGGCAGCCATCTCGCCCTCGCCGGGCAGCAGGCGTACGCCGACAGCAGTGGCGCCCTCGGCAGCCAGGACACCAACGAGGCCCGGGCGCTGCTCACGGACGCGGGCTGGGTGCCGGGCGGTCCCCTGAAGGACGAGCCCGGGAAGACCAAGCCGAAGACGGCGGGCAGTGAGTCCGACAGCGCGAAGGAGGGCGCCAAGGACAAGAAGGGCACGGAGGACAGGAAGGGGGCCGCCTCCGAGGACTCCGACGACGGCACGTACATCGTCGGCGAGAGCGACCAGAAGCCGGGCGACCGGCAGACCCCCTTCTTCGCCCCCGAGCGCACCGCCGCCTACCAGCACGCCGCGCTCCTGCACCAGGCCGACGCGCAGAAGCTGCGCGAGGCCGACAAGGAGAAGAAGCACGCCGATCAGTACGCGAAGGAGGCCGCCCAGGGCGGCGCCCCGGGTGCGTACGCCCCGAAGGGGACGGCCGCACCCGCCGGTGCTCCCGCCGGACCGCTCGCCAAGGACGGCAAGCCGCTGATCCTGCGCTTCGTGCTCCCGTCGGGCCCCGGCTCGGACTCGCTGCGCGCGGTCGCCGACCGGATCTCGCAGATGCTGCAGAAGATCGGCATTCGCACCGAGACGTCGAAGGTCGCCGACGCCAGCTACTTCAAGGACCACATCGCGTCCGGGCAGTACGACCTGGCGCTCTACTCGTGGCCCGCCTCGGCCTTCCCGGCCACCGACGCCCGCCCGATCTACGCCAAGCCGGTACCCGCCGCGGACGGCTCGCTGACCGTCGAGCAGAACTACACCCGGGTCGGCACGGACCACATCGACCAGCTCTTCGACCAGGCGATCGGTGAGCTCGACGAGGGGGAGGAGCGCTCCCTGGTCAAGCAGGCCGACGCTCGTATCTGGGCCGCTGCAGGATCGATTCCTCTCTTTCAGCGTCCGGAGCTGGTGGCCGCCCGTCGCACCGTCGTCAACGCGGGGGCCTTCGGCTTCCAGGAGCCGAATTACGAGGACATCGGCTTCCTGAAGCCGGGCGCGCGGCCGGGTGCCCGGCCGAACGCCTCCGGCTCGGCGAGCTCGTCCGCGAGGTCCGGGAAATCGTCCGAGATGGCGTCCGAGAAGCCGTCCGCGAGTCCGTCCGAGAAGAAGTGACGCACATCGCACCCTGAGTGCGACGAAGCGACCCTGAGCGCCCCTGGGGGAGAGTCCCGAAGATCGCCCAGCTCAGATCTCGCTCAAGTCCCTTGCCCGCCGGTCCCTCCGGCGGGCAAGGTTCGTATCACCGCTGACCTGCGTTTTCTCCGGGGCGTCCCCCACGCCTCTCCGCGACGTTCACTCACTGTGCATCCCTGACCCCAGAGCCCCAGAAGGCCTACCCGGCCGAAGCCACGTACGATGGGGTGAGGCCGTGGCGTGTCCAGCCCGGCAGGGCGCGCGTACGAAGAGACGTACGCGCAGCCGTCCACTCACTCCGGGAGTACGCCGCAATATGGCCACGCGCCACGACATCCGTAACGTCGCCATCGTCGCCCACGTCGACCACGGCAAGACCACGCTGGTCGACGCCATGCTCAAGCAGGCCGGCGCCTTCGCGGCGCACGCCGCCGAGTCGCTCGACGATCGCATGATGGACTCGAACGACCTGGAGCGTGAGAAGGGCATCACGATCCTGGCCAAGAACACGGCGGTCAAGTACCACCCGAAGGATGGCGGCGACGCCATCACGATCAACATCATCGACACCCCCGGCCACGCCGACTTCGGTGGTGAGGTCGAGCGCGGCCTGTCGATGGTCGACGCGGTCGTGCTGCTCGTCGACGCCTCCGAGGGCCCGCTGCCGCAGACCCGCTTCGTGCTGCGCAAGGCGCTCTCGGCCAAGATGCCGGTCATCCTGTGCATCAACAAGACGGACCGCCCCGACTCCCGGATCGCCGAGGTCGTCGACGAGACGTACGACCTGTTCCTGGACCTGGACGCGGACGAGGACCAGATCGAGTTCCCGATCGTCTACGCCTGCGCCCGTGACGGCGTCGCCTCGCTGACCAAGCCCGAGGACGGCACCGTCCCGCAGGACAGCGAGAACCTCGAGCCGTTCTTCAACACGATCCTGGCGCACGTCCCGGCCCCCGAGTTCGACGAGGCCGCCCCCCTCCAGGCGCACGTCACGAACCTCGACGCCGACAACTTCCTCGGCCGTATCGCGCTCTGCCGCGTCGAGCAGGGCGAGCTGCGCAAGGGCCAGACCGTCACGTGGATCAAGCGCGACGGCACGATGTCCAACGTCCGCATCACCGAGCTCCTCATGACCGAGGCGCTCACCCGCAAGCCGGCCGAGATGGCGGGCCCGGGCGACATCTGCGCCATCGCCGGTATCCCGGACATCATGATCGGCGAGACCCTGGCCGACACCGAGAACCCGATCGCGCTGCCGCTCATCACGGTCGACGAGCCGGCCATCTCGATGACCATCGGTGCGAACACCTCGCCGCTGGTCGGCAAGGGTGGCAAGGGCCACAAGGTCACGGCCCGCCAGATCAAGGACCGCCTCGACCGCGAGCTGGTCGGTAACGTTTCGCTCCGTGTCCTGGACACCGAGCGCCCCGACGCCTGGGAGGTCCAGGGCCGCGGTGAGCTCGCGCTCGCCATCCTGGTCGAGCAGATGCGCCGCGAGGGCTTCGAGCTGACCGTCGGCAAGCCCGAGGTCGTCACCAAGCAGGTCAACGGCAAGACGCACGAGCCGATCGAGCGCATGACGATCGACTCGCCCGAGGAGCACCTCGGCGCCATCACGCAGCTCATGGCGACCCGCAAGGGCCGCATGGAGACCATGACGAACCACGGTTCGGGCTGGGTCCGCATGGAGTGGATCGTCCCGTCGCGTGGCCTCATCGGCTTCCGTACGGAGTTCCTGACGCAGACCCGCGGCACCGGTATCGCGCACTCGATCTTCGAGGGTCACGAGCCGTGGTTCGGCGACCTGCGCACCCGTCACAACGGCTCGCTCGTCGCGGACCGTTCCGGCACGGTGACGCCGTTCGCGATGGTCAACCTCCAGGAGCGCGGTGTCATCTTCACCGAGGCCGGCACCGAGGTCTATGAGGGCATGATCATCGGCGAGAACTCGCGCGCCGACGACATGGACGTGAACATCACCAAGGAGAAGAAGCTCACCAACATGCGTGCGGCTTCCGCGGACACCACGGAGAACGTGGTGCCCGCCCGCAAGCTCTCGCTCGAGCAGTCCCTGGAGTTCTGCCGCGACGACGAGTGCATCGAGGTGACCCCGGAGACGGTCCGTATCCGCAAGGTCGTCCTGGACCAGAAGCTGCGCGGCCGCGCGGCCTCAAAGGCCAAGAACGCCTGATCCCGAGACAGCCGGGCCCGGGTCCCCTTCGGGGGGCCCGGGCCTTTGTCGTATGTCCTGCGCCGCGAGGTCCGCGCAGGAGTTTTTACAGGATCATCGCCCGCACCAGGTGGTACTTCACTACCCTCGTGGCATCCTGGACGCCATCCCGCGCGATCCACGCGCGTTGATTCGCCCGCCGAGAGACTTCCCACAGCCCTGCGCAACGGCTCGTGATGTGCAACTCGTTTTCCAGAGGCGAGTGTCCGGAATCCGGACTCCATTGACCGATAGATGTGTAACGAGTCCGTTTCGCAGGGATCTATCTAGGATCAGTTTGTCCGGATTTTGGGCTAAGTACGCTTCAGGTGTGATCGAACCGAGACCAAAACACTGTGGTCGGCCCGATTCTGATGCCAGATAGTTGAGCGCGTAGAGCTCGGGTCAATGGGTCACGCACTGTGGGGAGTGCGGACTCTTCGAGCAGTGTGAGATGTCGTTCGCGTGTCGTCAGGGGTGTCGACCTGGTGAAGGGCATCTCTCCTCGTAATTAACGAGCGGTCTCAAGAGGAGGTAGCCCATGTTCGGTGCCACAAGCGCCTATTGGGTCACGAAGTCCCCAAGGGTGAGCGTGGTCGGATCCAGTTCCCTGTGCGCGGTTGATCCCGCAGGGAGCCGCACGGGCCGTTAGGTCCCGCTGCACTCCGGCGTGCCGCCGGTACTCACCGTCGCCCCAACTCCGCCTCAGGTGCGGTGTGTTGGTGCATTCGGACGGGTCGGGGCGGTGCGTTAACTCTGCCAGGGATGTGCGGCGGTACTCCCTCTCCGAGCCAGATCCAGACACTGATCCGACACCTGCCGGCCGGCGTTGCCGACTGGCTGCTGAAACCTGTGAAACGGACGAATCATGACGAGTCCAGTTGAGGCCGGCGACGCCAAGGTCGCCGTCGTCTTGGACGACGATCCCGGCGCCACGAAACCGAACGGCGCGGAGGAGCCCAAGAAGCTCGAGGGGCGCTCGCCCGGTCAGCTCATGTGGATGCGCTTCAAGCGCGACCGCACGGGCATGGTCTCCGCAGCCGTAGTGATCTTGTTCTTCCTGATCGCGGCACTCGCGCCGGTGATCTCGAAGATTTACGGCAAGGACCCGTACACGCTGTACCCGGCCGAGCCGGACTTCCCGTACATCCTCGACGACTTCGGGATGCCCTCCGCTCCGTTCGGAGGCATGTCGGGGGACTTCTGGTTCGGTGTCGAGCCCAGGCTCGGCCGGGACGTCTTCACCCAGCTCCTGTACGGCATGCGGACCTCGCTGTACGTGGCGGTGGCCATCACCATCCTGAGCGTCGTGACCGGCGTCATCATCGGCATGGTCGGCGGCTACTTCGGCGGCAAGGTCGACTACTGGCTCGGCCGGGTCACCGACTTCTTCCTCGGGTTCCCGTCGCAGCTGTTCTTCATCGCCTTCATGCCGGTCGTCACGGCCCTGTTCGTGTCGCCGCGCGATGAGACGCCGACCTACCTGCGCGTTACCGCGATCATTCTCGTGACCTGGTTCCTCGGCTGGATGGGTCTGGCCCGACTGGTCCGAAGCTCCGTACTCTCCCTGCGCGAGCGGGAGTTCGTCGAGGCGGCCAAGGTCTCCGGCGCCTCCCCGGCACGGATCATCCGCAAGGAAGTCCTGCCGAACATCGTCACCCCGATCCTGGTGCAGACCACGTACATGCTGCCCAGCAACATCCTGAACATCGCGTTCCTGTCCTTCGTGGGCGTCGGCTTCGTCGAGCCCACTCCCGACTGGGGCCGCATGTTCAGGACGGGCTCCATCTATTACGAACAGGACCCGTACTACCTCCTGTTCCCGGGTGCTGCGCTCGTGATTTTCGTCCTGGCGTTCAACCTTCTCGGTGACTCCGTCCGGGACGCTTTCGACCCCAAGTCCGGACGCTGACGTCCATTGGTGGGGGGTGGCTGCTACCCCAGATCCGGGCAACCGGAGCCTTCCGGCAGCACACGTGGATAACAAGACAGGTAGGTGCATAAAGCATCATGAGGTCCCTCAACGCGCGCACCACACGCGCCATAGTCATCGCCATCGCGGCTGGCTCCCTCGCCCTGACGGGATGCTCCAGCGGCAGCAAAGACAAGGCCAAGGACGAATCGAAGAACCAGAAGGATGCTTCGAGTCAGTCCAAGCCCGTCGCGTACGGTGACGCCGCCGCCTCCAACGGCCCGGCGGAGGCCATCCCCGGCGCGAAGAACGGTGGCAAGATCACCGTTTACGCGCAGTCCGACATGACCCACATGGACCCGGGGCAGACCTACGTCTCGGACGCCGGCCAGTTCGCCAACCTGATCACCCGTGGTCTGACGAACTTCCAGGAGGACGCCAAGGGCAACCTGACCGTCGTCGGTGACGTCGCCACCGACTCCGGCAAGTCGTCCGACGGTGGTAAGACCTGGACGTACACGATCAAGGACGGCATCAAGGACGACCAGGGCGATGTCATCACGTCCAAGGACGTCCGCCACACCATCGAGCGCCAGTACGCGAAGTTCATCTTCGACGGCCCGACGTACGTCCAGACCTGGCTCTCCGGCTCCGACTACCGCAAGAAGCTGCCGGACGGTCCGTTCAAGGGCAAGCACCTGCCGGACTCCGTCCTGTCGACCCCGGACGACAAGACCGTGGTCTTCCACTTCGACACGGCCCGCCCCGACCTGCCGCAGGCGCTTGCCATGGCCGGTTACGGCATCGTCCCCGAGAAGCGGGACACCAAGGAGAAGTACGACAAGGCCCCCGCCTCGCTCGGCCCGTACAAGCTCGCCGACTACAAGGCGGGCAAGTCCCTCACGCTGGTGAAGAACACCAACTGGGACCCGAAGACGGACTCGGTGCGCCACCAGTACGTCGACGGCTACAACTTCGAGCTGACGGTCGCCCAGGACAGCCAGACCAAGCGTCTGATCGCCGACCAGGGCGAGGCCAAGACGGCGATCCAGTTCACCGACATCGTCGACCCGGCCCAGCTCCAGGACGTCGTCACCGACCCGAAGGTCAACAAGCGCACGATCAAGGGCTACCAGCCCTACGTGTGGCAGATGACCTACAACCTGGACCGGATGAAGGACAAGAAGGTCCGCGACGCCATCACCTACGCCATCCCGAGCCAGCGGATGGTCCAGGCGGACGGCGGCAAGTACGGCGGCGAGATCGCGGGCGGCCTGTTCGCCCCGACCCTGCCGAACTTCGACCCGAAGTTCGACCCGTTCGGCAAGCTCAAGAAGCCCAACGGCGACCTGGCGATGGCCCAGAAGCTGATCAAGGAAGCCGGTGTCAAGAAGGGCACCAAGCTCACCTACGCCTACTCGAACACCCCGCGCGGCCAGGCCCAGATGGTCATCATCAAGGACACCCTGACCAAGCTCGGCTTCGACGTTCAGGCCAAGGAGATCGACCGGGCCAGCTTCTACGAGCAGGTCGGCAAGCTGAAGAACCCGTACGACCTCTACATGACCGGCTGGGGCCAGGACTGGCCGTCCGAGGGCACGGTCGTGACCCCGGTCTACGACGGTACCCAGGTCCAGGACGGTGGGTCGAACTACTCCCACATCAAGGACGCGCAGGTCGACGCCGGCATCCAGGACGCCCTGAAGCTGGACCCGGCGGCTGCCAAGGCCAAGTGGGCCGAGCTGCACAAGCGCATCGTCGAGGAGATCGACCCGGCTGCTCCGGTGTACTACTCCAAGTCGATCCAGCTCTTCGGTTCCGGCATCGGCGGTGCGAAGTACAGCACCGAGTCGAGCTACGTCGACATCAACGACCTGTTCGTGAAGTAGTAGCCGACCACGGCTGACCCGTGGGGGTGCGCGCCAGGCGGAGCGCACCCCCACGGCCTGCAGACTCCCTCATTGCCACCGCCTCCGAAGAGAGCAGCCGACCGCCATGCTTCAGTTTCTTTTCCGCCGGTTGACCGGTGCGGTCGTGATCATGATTCTGATCGCGGCGTTCACGTTCTTCCTGTTCTATACGGTTCCTCAGGACTTCGCCGAGCTCGCCTGCGGCAAGAACTGCTCGCCGCAGAACATCGCGGTCATCCGCGAGAACCTGGGCCTCGACAAGTCCATCGCCGCGCAGTTCTGGGAGTTCATGCGGGGCATCGTGATGGGGCGCGACTTCGGGGTCGGCCACTGCTCGGCTCCGTGCCTGGGCGTGTCCTTCAAGTCCAACGACTTCGTGTGGGACTCGATCGTCGACCGCTTCCCGCTGACCCTCTCGCTGACCATTGGCGGTCTGGTCGTCTTCCTCGTGGTGGGCCTCGGCACCGGTCTGCTGGCCGCGTGGAAGCGCGGCACTGTGCTCGACCGGCTCGTCTCCGGCGCCTCGATCGTGCTCAGCTCCTTCCAGATCTACCTGCTGGGCCCGATCGTCCTCGGCCTGTTCGTGTACAGCACCGGCTGGATGGACAACCCGAAGTACGTCCCGTTCTTCGACAGTCCCACCAAGTGGTTCCTGGGTCTGCTCATCCCCTGGGTCGTGATGGCGACGATCTTCACCGCGCAGTACACGCGTATGGCGCGCTCCACGATGATCGAGCAGCTCCAGGAAGAGCACGTCCGCACGGCCAAGGCCAAGGGCATGGGCGGCAAGTACGTCTTCTTCCGCTACGCCTGGCGCGGATCGCTCATCCCCATCGTCACCATCCTCGGCATCGACCTCTCCGGCCTGCTCGCCGGCGCGGTGGTCACCGAGTACACCTTCGACCTTCCCGGCCTCGGCCGGCTTGCGGTGGAGTCGTCCACCGACAAGGACCTCCCGCTGACCATGGGCGCGATGCTGGTAGGGGCCTTCTTCATCCTGATCCTGAACATCATCGTGGACATCGCATACGCATACATCGACCCGCGCGTGCGCCTCGCCTAGGAGAACGACCGTGACCACTGTGACCAAGACCGAGGACACCCCGGCCCCGACCGGTTCGGAGGCTTTCCTCTCGGTCCGTGACCTCAGGGTGCAGTTCTCCACCGAGGACGGCATCGTCAAGGCGGTCGACGGGCTCTCCTTCGACCTGGAGCGGGGCAAGACGCTCGGCATCGTCGGCGAGTCCGGCTCGGGCAAGTCCGTCACCAACCTGACGGTCCTCGGGCTGCACAACAAGAAGTCCACCACCGTGGAAGGCGAGATCATCCTGGACGGCCAGGAGCTCGTCACTGCGACCGAGAGGGAACTGGAGAAGGTCCGCGGCAACAAGGCCGCGATGATCTTCCAGGACCCGCTCACCGCGATGTCGCCGTACTACACGGTGGGCCGCCAGATCATGGAGCCCTTCATGAAGCACACCGGTGCTTCCAAGAAGGACGCCAGGATCCGCGCCATCGACATGCTCGAGAAGGTCGGCATCCCGCAGCCGAAGCAGCGCGTCGACGACTACCCGCACCAGTTCTCCGGCGGCATGCGCCAGCGCGCGATGATCGCCATGGCCCTGGTCTGCGACCCCGACCTGCTGATCGCCGACGAGCCGACCACCGCGCTCGACGTGACGGTGCAGGCGCAGATCCTGGACCTGCTCAAGGACCTCCAGCAGGAGTTCGGCTCCGCCATCGTCTTCATCACGCACGACCTCGGCGTCATCTCCAAGATGGCCGACGACCTGCTCGTGATGTACGCGGGCCGGGCCGTGGAGCGCGGTTCGGTGCGCGAAGTGCTGCGCACGCCGCAGCACCCGTACACCTGGGGTCTTCTCTCGTCGATGCCCCGCCTCGGCGGCGACATCAACGAGGCGCTCACACCGATCCCGGGCGCCCCGCCCTCCCTGCTCAACCCGCCGACGGGCTGCCGTTTCCATCCGCGCTGCGGCTTCCCCGACCAGGTGTCCGGCGGCCGTTGCACCACCGAGCGTCCGCTGCTCGCGGACGGCCGTGCCGCCGCCTGCCACCTCACCTCGGAGCAGCGGCAGACCATCTTCATCGACCGGATCAAGCCCCGGCTCGGCTAGGAAGTACACGACATGACTGACAACGTCACCCTTCCCAAGCAGCAGGGACCTGGCGAAGAGCCCGCAGGGACCGGCGAGGCGCTGCTCCACGTCGAGGGCCTGACCAAGCACTTCCCGATCTACGGCGGCTTTCCCATCAAGCGCAAGGTCGGCGCCGTCCAGGCCGTCGACGGCGTGGACCTCAGCGTGCACGCGGGCGAGAGCGTCGGCCTCGTGGGCGAGTCCGGCTGTGGCAAGTCGACCACCGGCCGGCTGATCACGCGGCTGATGGAGCCCACCGGCGGCAGGATCACGTACCAGGGTCAGGACATCACCAAGGCGAGCCGTAAGCAGCTCGCGCCGGTGCGCTCCGAGATCCAGATGATCTTCCAGGACCCGTACTCGTCGCTGAACCCGCGGCAGACGGTCGGCACGATCATCAAGTCGCCGATGGAGGTCAACGGGATCGAGCCGCCCGGCGGCCGTGAGAAGCGCGCCCGTGAACTCCTGGAGACCGTGGGCCTCAACCCGGAGCACTACAACCGCTTCCCGCACGAGTTCTCCGGCGGTCAGCGCCAGCGCATCGGCGTCGCCCGCGCCCTCGCCCTGAACCCGAAGCTGATCATCGCGGACGAGCCGGTCTCCGCGCTCGACGTGTCGATCCAGGCGCAGGTCGTCAACCTGCTCAAGAAGGTCCAGGACGAGCTCGGGATCGCGTTCCTGTTCATCGCCCATGACCTGGCGATCGTGCGGCACTTCTCGCAGCGCGTCGCGGTCATGTACCTCGGCAAGATCGTCGAGATCGGCGACCGCGACTCGATCTACAACGGGCCGCGCCACCCCTACACGCACGCGCTGCTCTCGGCCGTGCCGGAGGTGGAGATCGAGGGTGCCGAGGACCGCGAGCGCATCCGTCTGCAGGGCGACGTCCCCTCGCCGATCTTCCCGCCGTCGGGCTGCCGCTTCCGCACCCGCTGCTGGAAGGCGCAGGACAAGTGCGCCACGGAGGAGCCCCCGCTCGTCCAGATCTCCGGCAACCGCGACGGTCACCTGACGGCCTGCCACTTCCCGGAGGAGCCGACCACCGAGGACCGCGGCGAGGACATCGTTCTTGACCCGGCCCTCGCGGCCCTCGAGGACGGGTCCGGCGCGGACGCCTGACCGTCCACGCTCCGACCGACCACGGCCCGCCACCGGTGACGCACCGGTGACGGGCCGTCGGCGTTTTCGGGCGGGCGGCCGTGACGGTCCCGGCGTGGGCGATGATCCAGGAACGAGCGGGCGAGGGAGAGGGGCCACACATGCTGGACGACCTTGAGGCGCGGTGCGCGGAGGCGATGGCGGGGTACGGGTGCCCGTCCGTCTCGGTCGCTGTCGCCGTGCGGGGCGAGGTGATCCGCGCCGAGGCGTACGGGCTCGCCGACACCGGCGCGCGGATCCCCGCCACCGTCCGCACCCCGTACGCCCTCGCCTCCGTCACCAAGCCGGTCACGGCCGCGGCGGTCTGCGTCGCGGCCGACGAGGGGCTCCTCGACCTGGACGCGCCGGGACCCCTCGGCGCGACCCCGCGTCAGCTCCTGCGGCACCGGGGCGGGCTCGGCGCGCACTACGACTTCCACTACGGCGAGGAGGGCGGGCCGGCCATCGACGCGGAACCGTACACACGGCTCCAGCGCGCGCCCGGCTCCGGCTTCGAGTACGCGAACCTCGGCTACCGGCTCCTCGGCCGGCTCCTGGAGGACGCCACCGGACAGGACCTCGCCACGTACGCCCGGGAGCGGGTCCTCGGGCCGCTCGGGCTCGACGGCTTCCGCATCGCCGCGCACTGCCCGGGCGCCGCGACCCGCTACACCCCCGACGGGCGCCCCTATCCCCAGGGCCTGCGCACCAGCCATCCCGGCGCCTCGCTCGGCTGGGCGACGGCACCTCAGCTCGCCCTCTTCGCCCAGTTGTGGCCGCGGCTCCTGAAGCCGGAGACGGCCGCCGCGGTCCTCGACGCCGTCCCGATCGGCGAGCACCTCGGGTACGGCCTCGGCTGGTGCGTCTCGCGCGGCGAGGGGCCGCTCCTGGTGAGCCACGGCGGAGGCATGGGCGGCGTGGCCGTGATGGCGGTGTCGGCGCCGGAGGTGGGCCTGTCGGTGGCGGTCCTGACGAACACGACGGTGAAGGCGGCCCGTGACGCGGTCGTCGCGCACGTCCTGGGCGAGCTGGTGCCCGGGTTCAGGCCCGAACTGATCTCACCGGTGTTCTCCGTGCCCGCGCGCCCGCTGGCCCTGGAGGAGGGGGAGTGGGCGGGCCACGCCTCGACGCCGGAGGGCGAGGTCCCGCTGCGGCTGCGGATCCTGCCGGGCGCCCGGGCCGAACTCGCCACCGGCGACGAGAGCGCCACCACCTCCGTCGAAGCCACGGCCACCCTCGCCCTGCGCGGCTCCTTCTCCGTACAGCTGCCGACCGCCGACGCCAGGGTCAGCGGTCCGGTGCTCGGTCTGGAACTGCGTCTGGACGAGGGGCGGCTGACCGGGGTGGCCCGCGTCTACAAGGAGGGCGATCGGGAGGGGCTGATGGGCAACCTGCTGACCCACCCGTGCGAACTGGGGCTCGTACGGGCGGGCTGAAAGTGCGTTATGAGCCTTTAAGGATGATATTTGGGCCTAAGTGCCGTGAGGCACGGACCCAGAAGCACTCCGAGGAGGCACTCCATGCGTGGAGCCACGCACGCCAAGTGGGCCGTATGCGCGGTGGCCGTCGCTCTCGCGGCGACGGCCTGTGGTGGTGGGGGCGGCAGCGGCGGCAGCGGTGGCGATGGCTCAGGGATCGTCCGTTCGTCCTGGGGCGACCCGCAGAACCCGCTGGAACCCGCGAACACGAACGAGGTGCAGGGCGGCAAGGTCCTGGACATGGTCTTCCGCGGCCTGAAGCGGTACAACGCGAAGACCGGCGCCGCCGAGGACATGCTCGCGGACAAGATCGAGACGACGGACTCGGTCAACTTCAAGATCACGGTCAAGGACGGCTGGACGTTCTCCAACGGCGAGAAGGTCACCGCGAAGTCCTTCGTGGACGCCTGGAACTACGGCGCGGACCTGAAGAACAACCAGAAGAACGCCTATTTCTTCGGCCAGATCGACGGCTACGACAAGGTCCACCCCGACTCCGGAACCCCGAGCGCCACCAGTCTGTCCGGGCTCAAGGTCACCGGTCCCCTCACCTTCTCGGTCAAGCTCAGCCAGAAGTTCTCGCTGTGGCCCGACACCCTCGGCTACGCGGCCTTCGCCCCGCTCCCCAAGGCCTTCTTCGACGACCACGACGCGTGGGTGAGCAAGCCGGTCGGCAACGGCCCGTACATGATCGACAGCTACACCAAGGGCTCCCAGATGTCCCTGCGCAAGTGGGACGCCTACCCGGGGACCGACAAGGCGCAGAACGGCGGCGTGGACCTGAAGGTCTACACCGACAACAACACGGCGTACACCGACCTGACGGCCGGCAACCTCGACCTCGTCGACGACGTCCCGGCCTCGCAGCTCAAGAACGTCGAAGCCGACCTCAGCGGCCGGTACATCAACTCCCCCGCCGGCATCATCCAGACGCTCGCCTTCCCGTTCTACGACCCCGCGTGGAACAAGGCGGACAGCGACAAGGTCCGCAAGGGCCTGTCGATGGCGATCAACCGCAAGCAGATCACCGAGACGATCTTCCAGAAGACCCGAACCCCGGCCACGGACTGGACCTCGCCGGTCCTCGGCAAGGACGGCGGCTTCCAGGACGGGCTGTGCGGCGACGGGTGCGACTACAACCCCACCGAGGCCAAGAAGCTGGTCGAGGAGGGCGGCGGCATCCCCGGCGGCCAGGTGAAGATCGGCTACAACGCCGACACCGGCAGCCACAAGGAGTGGGTCGACGCCGTCTGCAACAGCATCAACAACGCCCTGGGGAACGACAAGGCCTGCGTCGGCCTGCCCACCGGCACCTTCGCCGACTTCCGCAACAAGATCACGCAGAAGAAGATGACGGGCCCGTTCCGCGCCGGCTGGCAGATGGACTACCCGCTCATCCAGAACTTCCTGCAGCCGCTGTACTACACCAACGCCTCGTCCAACGACGGCAAATGGTCCAACAAGGAGTTCGACAAGCTCGTCGACCAGGCCAACGCCGAGTCCGACCGCGCCAAGGCCGTCAAGATCTTCCAGCAGGCCGAAGGCGTCGTCAGGGACAACATGGCGGCCATCCCGCTCTGGTACCAGAACGGCAGTGCCGGCTACTCCGACAAGGTCTCCAACGTAGCCCTCAACCCGTTCAGCGTTCCGGTCTACAACGAGATCAAGGTCAAATGACGCCCGGGGAGCGGCAGTCCGGGCACTGACGGGCGGCCGCTCCCCCCGATTCCGGAGCCCCGTATGGGACGTTATGTGATCAGGCGTCTGCTGCAGATGATCCCGGTCTTCTTCGGCGCGACGCTGCTCATCTTCCTGATGGTCAACGTGATGGGCGACCCCATCGCGGGACTGTGCGGCGACAAGCAGTGCGATCCCGCCACGGCCGCTCAGCTCGAGAAGGAGTTCGGCCTCGACAAGCCTGTCTGGCAGCAATACCTGACGTACATGGGGAACGTCTTCACCGGCGACTTCGGCACCGCGTTCAACGGCCAGAAGGTCACCGAACTGATGGCGGCCGCCTTCCCCGTGACGATCCGCCTGACCATCGTGGCGATCCTCTTCGAGATCGTCATCGGCATCACGCTCGGCGTCGTCACAGGGCTGCGCCGCGGCCGTCCCATCGACACCACCGTGCTGCTGCTCACCCTGGTCGTCATCTCCGTCCCGACCTTCGTCACCGGCCTGCTCCTCCAGCTCCTGCTCGGCGTCGAGTGGGGGATCATCAAACCCGCGGTGTCCACCGAGGCGACGTTCTCCGAACTCATCGTCCCCGGCCTCGTGCTCGCCTCGGTCTCCCTCGCGTACGTCACCCGGCTCACCAGGACCTCGATCGCCGAGAACCGCCGCGCCGACTACGTCCGTACGGCCATCGCCAAGGGCCTCCCGCGCCGCCGCGTCATCGTCCGGCACCTGCTGCGCAACTCGCTGATCCCGGTCGTCACCTTCATCGGCACCGACATCGGCGCCCTGATGGGCGGAGCCATCGTCACGGAGCGGATCTTCAACATCCACGGCGTCGGCTACCAGCTCTACCAGGGCATCCTCCGGCAGAACACCCAGACCGTCGTCGGCTTCGTGACCGTACTCGTCCTCGTCTTCCTGGCGGCCAACCTGATCGTCGACCTTCTGTACGCCGTACTCGACCCGAGGATCCGCTATGCCTGAACCCGAGCCGCCGGAGCCCTACTCGTCGGGCGGGGGCCGCGTCCCGGAGGACGGAGGAGCCATCGCCGCGACGGGCATGGGCGGCGCCATGGACCTCGCGACCGAGGAGGGGAGGACGCTGGAGAAGACGCCGGGCGGCCCCGAAGGCACGGGCCCCGCGGGCAAGCCGAGGAGCCTCTGGTCGGACGCCTGGCGCGATCTGCGCCGCAACCCGATCTTCATCATCTCGGGCCTGATCATCGTCTTCCTCGTGATCATCTCGCTCTGGCCCTCGCTGATCGCCTCCGGCAACCCGCTCTCCTGCGACCTCGCCAAGGCGCAGGAGGGCTCCCAGCCCGGCCACCCCTTCGGCTTCAACGGCCAGGGCTGCGACGTCTACACGCGCACCGTGTACGGTGCCCGCACCTCGGTCACCGTCGGCGTCTGCGCCACCATCGGCGTCGCCCTCCTCGGCAGCGTCCTCGGCGGGCTCGCCGGGTTCTTCGGCGGGGGGTGGGACGCGATCCTGTCCCGCATCACCGACGTCTTCTTCGCGATCCCGGTCGTCCTCGGCGGCCTGGTGCTCCTGTCCGTGGTCACCAGCTCGACCGTCTGGCCGGTCATCGGGTTCATGGTGCTGCTCGGCTGGCCGCAGCTCTCCCGCATCGCCCGCGGCTCCGTCATCACGGCCAAGCAGAACGACTACGTGCAGGCGGCGCGGGCCCTCGGCGCCTCCAACTCCCGGATGATGCTGCGGCACATCCTGCCCAACGCGATCGCGCCGGTCATCGTCGTCGCGACCATCGCGCTCGGTACGTACATCTCCCTCGAGGCCACGCTCTCGTACCTCGGCGTCGGTCTGAAGCCGCCCACCGTGAGCTGGGGCATCGACATCTCCTCGGCGTCCCAGTACATCCGCAACGCCCCGCACATGCTGCTCTGGCCCGCCGGCGCCCTCGCGGTCACCGTGCTCGCGTTCATCATGCTCGGCGACGCGGTGCGCGACGCCCTCGACCCCAAGCTGAGGTAGGCGCCCATGCTGCTCGAAGTGCGCGATCTGCACGTGGAGTTCCGCACGCGCGACGGGATCGCCAAGGCCGTCAACGGCGTCAGCTACACCGTCGACGAGGGCGAGACCCTCGCCGTGCTCGGTGAGTCGGGATCCGGCAAGTCCGTGACCGCGCAGGCGATCATGGGCATCCTCGACGTCCCGCCCGGGAAGATCACCGGCGGTGAGATCCTCTTCCAGGGCACCGACCTCCTGAGGCTCAAGGAGGACGAGCGGCGCAAGGTCCGCGGCGCGAAGATGGCGATGATCTTCCAGGACGCGCTCAGCTCCCTCAACCCCGTGCTGTCCGTGGGCGATCAGCTCGGCGAGATGTTCACCGTCCACAAGGGGATGTCCCGCAAGGACGCCAGGGCCAAGGCCATCGAGCTGATGGACCGCGTCAGGATCCCCGCCGCCAAGGAGCGGGTCGGCCAGTACCCGCACCAGTTCAGCGGCGGCATGCGCCAGCGCATCATGATCGCGATGGCGCTCGCCCTGGAACCGGACCTGATCATCGCCGACGAGCCCACCACCGCCCTCGACGTCACCGTCCAGGCCCAGGTCATGGAGCTGCTCGCCGACCTCCAGCGCGAACTCAGGATGGGCCTCATCCTCATCACCCACGACCTCGGAGTGGTCGCCGACGTCGCCGACAAGATCGCCGTCATGTACGCGGGCCGTATCGTCGAGACGGCGCCCGTGCACGAGATCTACAAGGCGCCCGCCCACCCGTACACCAAGGGCCTGCTCGAATCGATCCCGCGCCTGGACCAGAAGGGCCGGGAGCTGTACGCGATCAAGGGCCTGCCGCCCAACCTGATGCACATCCCGCCCGGCTGCGCCTTCAACCCGCGCTGCCCGCTGGCCAAGGACGTGTGCCGCGCGGACGTTCCCCCGCTCTTCGAGGTGAGCCCGACGCGCCGGAGCGCCTGCTACTTCTGGAAGGAGACGCTCGATGGCTGACCTGGCGAAAGAGGCGCGAGCCGCCGCCCCCGTGCCGGCCCGCGAGCCGATCCTTGAGGTCAGCGGCCTGGTCAAGCACTATCCGCTCACCCAGGGGATCCTCTTCAAGAAGCAGGTCGGCGCGGTCAAGGCCGTCGACGGCGTCGACTTCGTGCTCGGCCAGGGCGAGACCCTCGGCATCGTCGGCGAGTCCGGCTGCGGCAAGTCGACCGTCGCCAAGATGCTGGTCAACCTGGAGCGGCCGACCGCCGGGCAGATCAAGTACAGGGGCGAGGACATCACCAAGCTGTCCGGGCGCGCTCTGAAGGCCGTACGCCGCAACATCCAGATGGTGTTCCAGGACCCGTACACGTCCCTCAACCCGCGCATGACCGTCGGCGACATCATCGGGGAGCCGTACGAGATCCACCCCGAGGTCGCTCCCAAGGGCGACCGGCGCCGCAAGGTGCAGGACCTTCTGGACGTGGTCGGGCTCAACCCGGAATACATCAACCGGTACCCGCACCAGTTCTCCGGCGGCCAGCGCCAGCGCATCGGCATCGCGCGCGGCCTCGCCCTGCGCCCCGAGATCATCGTCGCCGACGAGCCGGTCTCCGCACTCGATGTCTCCGTGCAGGCGCAGGTCATCAACCTGCTCGACAGCCTCCAGAACGAGTTCGACCTCTCCTACGTCTTCATCGCCCACGACCTGTCGATCGTCCGCCACATCTCCGACCGGGTCGGCGTCATGTACCTCGGGCGGATCATCGAGATCGGCACCGACGAGCAGATCTACGAACACCCCACGCACCCCTACACCCAGGCGCTCCTGTCCGCCGTGCCCGTCCCCGACCCGGAGGCGCGCGAGCACCGCGAGCGGATCATCCTCACCGGCGACGTGCCGTCCCCGGCCAACGTGCCCTCGGGCTGCCGCTTCCGCACCCGCTGCTGGAAGGCGCAGGAGCGGTGCGAACTGGAGGTGCCGGCGCTCGCGGTGCCCGCCGTGTTCCGCATCGGGGAGTCGCCGGCGAAGCACGACTCGGCCTGTCACTTCGCCGAGGAGAAGCACGTCGTCCCCAGCGAGTAGGCGTACGTGTCGTGATAAATGCACATCAACTTCGTTAACACACAGGCAACTTGACCGTCGCGGCACCGATATACGAACGCGTCAGGCTGAACAGCGTACGGCCGTGCGGGTGCCGTGGACCGGCCGGAGCGCGCCATGTCGCTCCGGCCGGTCGCCTTTCTAGACCAGTCCCAGCGAGCGCTTCAGGAAGTCCACCTGGAGCAGCAGCAGATTCTCCGCGACCTGCTCCTGCGGCGTCATGTGCGTCACGCCCGACAGCGGCAGCACCTCGTGCGGCCGGCCCGCGGCGAGGAGCGCCGACGAAAGGCGCAGACTGTGCGCCACCACGACGTTGTCGTCGGCCAGGCCGTGCACGATCATCAGCGGCCGGTGCTGCTCCGCCGCCTCGGCCAGACCGTCGTCGGTGACCAGCGAGTTCTTCGCGTACACCTGCGGCGCGGCCTTCGGGTCGCCCAGGTAGCGCTCCGTGTAGTGGGTGTCGTAGAGCCGCCAGTCCGTGACCGGGGCGCCCGCGATGCCCGCGTGGAAGACGTCCGGGCGGCGCAGGACCGCGAGCCCCGCCAGATAGCCGCCGTACGACCAGCCGCGGATCGCCACCCGGGTCAGGTCGAGCGGGAAAGCGTCGGCCAGCGCGTGCAGGGCCGTGATCTGGTCGTCGAGCGTGAGCGTGAGGTCGTCGCGGATCGCCTTCTCCCGGGCGGGGGAGTGGCCGGGGGTGCCGCGGCCGTCCGCGACGACCACCGCGAAGCCCTGGTCGGCGAACCACTGCGACGTCAGATGCGGATTGTGCGCGGCGAGCACCCGCTGCCCGTGCGGGCCGCCGTACGGGTCGAGCAGCACCGGCAGCGGTCCGTCGCCCTGCTCGTACGAGGACGGGAGCAGGACGGCGCACGGGATGCCGGCCGCCTCCGTGAGCGTCAGGCGGGGGCTCAGCGAGGGGCGCTCGGCGTGCGAGGCGACCGTCGCGATCTGCTTGCCGTCCCGCATCACCCGCACCCGCGTGCCCGGCTCGTCGGTGCGCGCCGACGCCAGGACGGTCACGCCGCCCGCGCGCACCGCGGAGTGCACGCCCGGCTCGTCCGAGACGCGCTCCACGCCCAGCTCGTTGACCCGGTACACATGCACCTCGCCGGTCTCCCGGACCGCCGCCGCCGAGCCCGCGGACGCCGAGATCAGCACGTCGCTCTCGCCCACGTCCAGGACCGCCCGCACATGCAACTGCGGCCCGGTCAGCGGCCGTTCACCGACCGCGAGGACCCGCGCCCCGCCCTCGTCCGCGATCCGCACGAGCTGCCCGCTCGGCGACCACGACGGCACACCGGGGAACAGCTCCAGCCACTGCCCGTCCTCGTCCGCGTGCACCATCCGCGTCGAACCGTCGCCGACGTTCACCGCGAGATACAGCTCACTGAGCTGGTCACGGGCCTGTACGAGGATCAGCGGCGCCCCGTCGGCCGACCAGTGCACCCGCGCCAGATACGGGTACCTCGCCCGGTCCCACGACACCTCCGTGCGCGCCCCGTCCAGACCGATGACGAAGAGCCGCACCTGCGCGTTGGGCGTGCCCGCCGCCGGGTACGCGTTGCGGGCGGGCTTGCGGTCCGGGTGCGCCGGATCCGCGATCCACCAGCGCCGCACCGCCGCGTCGTCCGCCCGGGCCACCAGCAGCCGGTCCGATTCGGGCGACCACCAAAAGCCCCGCGAGCGCCCCATCTCCTCGGCCGCGATGAACTCCGCGAGCCCGTACGTGACGGTCGACGCCTCGTCCTCGCCCGGAGCGGCGAGGGCCCGGTCGCCCTCGCCGTCGGCGCCGACGACGCGCAGGGCGCCCCCGGACACGTACGCGACATGGCGGCCGTCCGGAGACGGGCGGGGGTCGATCAGCGGTCCGGGGACGCGGAGTTCGCGGGTCGTGCCCGCGCGCAGCTCCGCCGTGAACAGCCGGCCGGACAGCGCGAACGCGGCCAGCTCCACGGCCGCGTCCGTCGCATAGGCGACGATGCCCGCGGCGCCCTCGCGGCTGCGCTCGCGCCGTGCGCGCTCCTCGTCCGACAGATCCTCCTCGGCGCCGCCCAGAAGGGCCCGGGGATCGGCGGCGATCCGCTCCTCGCCGGACGTCACATCCAGGAGCCACAGGGCGTTCGCCCGATCGGTACCGGATCCGGACCGCAGGAAGGCGACGCGCTCGCCGTCGGGCGCCACCGTGAACGCCCGTGGTGCGCCGAGCGTGAAGCGCTGGGTGCGGGCGTGCTGGCGCGGAAAGGAGAGAGGCTCGGTGGTCATCCCCCGACCCTATGGGGCCGTGCCGCCGTGCGCCCCCCTTGCTGCCATGCACCGACTCATGCGGCGGGACGGATAGTTATGATCCATAGCGCTGCGTGGGCAAAAACCGGTCGGCTCCCGCGTGGCGTACGGCAGTTGGACTCGGATCAAGGGAGGTGGACCGCTGTGGCACTCTCGATTTCGGCAGTGGTGCTGTTCGCGATCATCGTCTTCATTCTGATCAGGAAGTCGGGTCTGAAGGCCGGACACGCGATCGTCTGCGTCCTGCTCGGGTTCTACCTCGCCAGCTCCTCCATCGCCCCCACCATCAGCGAGCTCACGACGAACGTCGCGGGCGTGATCGGCGGGATCAAGTTCTAGGCCCAGTCGTGACGTCCTAGGCTGGGGCGCATGACGGAACTGCCCGACCGGCGTCTGCTCCTCGTGCACGCGCACCCCGACGACGAGTCGATCAACAATGGCGCCACCATGGCCAAGTACGCGGCCGACGGTGCCCACGTCACCCTGGTGACCTGCACCCTCGGCGAGGAGGGCGAGGTCATCCCGGACGTTCTCGCGCACCTCGCCCCGGACCGCGAGGACATCCTCGGCCCGCACCGCATCGGCGAGCTCACCGCCGCCATGAAGGAGCTCGGGGTCACCGACCACCGCTTCCTCGGCGGCCCCGGACGCTTCCGCGACTCCGGGATGATGGGCGCCGAGCAGAACGACCGGCCCGGCGCCTTCTGGGCCGCCGACCTGGACGAGGCCGCGGCCCATCTCGTCGAGGTGATCCGCGAGGTCCGCCCCCAGGTCCTGGTCACCTACGACCCGGACGGCGGCTACGGCCACCCCGACCACATCAAGGCCCACCGCGTCGCCATGCGCGCCGCCGAGCTCGCGGCCGAGCCCGCGTTCCGCCGGGACCTCGGCGACACCCACACCGTCGCGAAGATCTACTGGAACCGCGTGCCCCGCTCCGTGGTCGAGGAGCGCTTCCGCTGGCTGGCCGGTGTCCTCGGCTCGACTCCGTACGGGACCGCGGCCGAGATCGGCGACGTACCGGGCGTCGTGGACGACGAGCGGGTCACCGCCGAGATCGACGGCAGGGCCTTCGCCGCGGCCAAGACCGCCGCGATGCGCGCCCACGCCACCCAGGTCGAGATCGCACCCGGCGGCGAACCGGTCTTCGCCCTGTCGAACGGGCTCGCCCAGCCGGTCTTCGACGTGGAGTATTACGAGCTGGCGCGGGGCGAGGCGGGGGCGCCCTACGAGACGGACCTGTTCGCGGGAGTGGTGGCGTGATGAGTGGCGCAGGAAAGTCGGGCAACCCGGCCAAGTCCGGGCGGGCGGCGGCGTCGAGCGGCGCCGCGAAGCCCCCGGCCGGCCCGGCGGTCCAGCCGGTGGGGACCGGCCCCGGCGCCGGGCGCATCGCCGTGCTGGCGGGGCTCCTCGTGCTCGGCGCACTTGTCGGGGTGGCGGGTTCCCTGGTCCAAGGCGGCCTGTTTCCGGGCGGGTTGCTCCTCGCGCTGCTCGGCGCGGCCGGTGCGTTCCTCGGCGGGGCACGGGCGACGGGCACCCGGGGCGGGGCCGTCGCGCCCGCCGTGGGCTGGGCCGTCACGGTCATCCTGCTCACGGCGACCAGGCCCGAGGGCGACTTCCTCTTCGGCGCGGGAACCGGCTCCTATCTGTTCCTTCTCGGCGGGATGGCCGTCGCTGTGATGTGCGCCACCCTCGGTCTGCCGCAGCAACCACCCCGACCCGCCGCCCGACTTGGGAAGTGACGTACCACTTCGGCCCGTGCCCCGTACGGGTTTCGTCGGCGGTCACCGGATGCGTTCCGGCCGCGGCCAGTATGGTGGTGCGCGCCGCCGAGCAGCCCGCGTGAGGTCGAGACGGGCGGCGGAGCCAACCGGGAGAACCTGCTTTGAGTCGTGAAACTGACAGTTCGTCCTCCGGGCCCCAGGGGCGCGGCGGTGCCGCGTACCCCTCGGGGACGCCTCCGTACGGCACCCCCGCCCAGGGCGCCGGGTCCGGCGACGGTGCGCCCGGCGATGCCGGGCAGCCCGCCGAGGGCCGGCCGGTCCCCGAGGAACGCAAGACGGAGACCACGCTGACGACGCGGATCCGGATCAACATCCCCGGATCGCGCCCCATCCCGCCCGTAGTGATGCGCACGCCCATGAGCGATGTGGACGCGGGACCCGCCACCCCGGACCCGGCCGCCGCGCCGGTCCCGGCACCCGAGACCCCCGCCCCGCCTGCTCCCCGGTCCGCTCCTTCGGGTGACGGCCCGGGCGCACCGGCCGCGGAGGAGAAGACGAGCGACTGGTTCGCGCCGCGCAAGTCGGGCCCGCCCCAGCGGGGCGCCTCCGCCGACGCTCCCGCTCCGGGCAACTCCGGTACGGTGCCCGGCCAGTCGGGCGGCGCCACCGCGCCGCACGGCCGGCCGCCGCAGCCCGGGAGCTCCGGCGACCCGCACCGCGGCGACCTGCCCTACTTCGCCGGGAACGCCGACGGCACCGGCCCCGGCGTCCCCCCGCGTGGCCCCGCGGGACCGACCACGGGGCCCGTCGGCGGCAACAGCCCCATGGCGCGCTCCGGCGGTGACAATCCGATGGCACGCCCCGGTGGACCTGTCGGCGGCCCTCCCGGAGGTCCTATGGGCGGCCCTATGGGCGGTCCGGTCGGCGGCCCTCCCGGCGGTCAGCGGCCGCCGCAGATGAGCGACGACACCGCGATCCTGACGCCGCAGAAGCCCGCGCCCGAGCCGGGCCCGGGCGGCCATGTCTCCGGCGAGACGCTGACCAGCGGTATCCCGGTCGTCCCGCCGGGCCTCGGCGGACCGAACGCGCCGTTCGCGCCCGGCCCGCGCCCCGAAGGCCCGGTGCCGCACACCCCGCCGAAGCTCCCCGACCCGGTCGGCCAGAGCGCCCCGGCCGCGCCCCGCAAGAAGAAGGGCCGCAACAAGCTCGTCCTCGCGGGCGCGGGTGTCGTGGGCCTGGTCGGTGTCGCGTACGGCGCCGGACTGCTGATGAGCCACTCGGACGTGCCCAAGGGCACCACCGTGCTCGGCGTCGACATCGGCGGCGGCACGCGTGACGAGGCCGCGGCCAAGCTCGACACCGCCTTCGGCAAGCGCACCACCGACCCGCTCCAGCTGTCGGTCGACGGCAAGTCCGTGCCGCTCAGGCCGGACCAGGCGGGCCTGAGCCTGGACAGCACGGCGACGGTGGCGGCGGCCGCGGGCAGCGACTACAACCCGGTCTCCGTGATCGGCTCGCTGTTCGGCAACGAACGCGTCGTCGAGCCGGTCATGCCCGTGGACGAGGAGAAGCTCCAGGCCGCCCTCGAACGGGCCGCAGGCGACGCCTCCACGGGCGACGGCACGATCAAGTTCGTCCCGGGCAAGGCCATCGCCGTGTACGGAAAGACGGGCAAGGGCATCGACGTCGCCCGTTCCTCCTCGTCCGTCGAGGAGGCGTACCGCGCGCACGTGGAGACGGGCGCCGCGCGGGCCGTGCCGATGGCGACGACGACCCGCAAGCCCACCGTCTCGAACGCCGAGGTCGACCGGATGATGAAGGAGTTCGCGCAGCCCGCCATGTCCGCGAACGTCGTCATCAAGGCGGGCAACGCACAGATCCCGTTCGGCCCCGCCAAGTCGCTGCCGCAGATCCTCGGCGTCAAGGCGGTCAACGGCAAGCTCGTCGACGTCTACGACCTGCCGGCCCTGAAGAAGCTGTACGGCAACACGTTCGACGGCATCCTCATCACGCGCGGCACCGGCAAGAAGACGCCGGTGAACGCGAACGACGTGGCTGCCGCAATGCGGCAGGCCCTCAAGGGCAAGACGCCCGCCGAGCGCACCGGGACCATCGAGACCAACCCGGGCTAGCCGGCACGTACGTCGCATACCGGGCGGGTTCCCTTCGTGGGGGCCCGCCCGCTGTGCTGCCGCCCGCGGACATGACATCTGTCATCCCGGACTCCGGCCTGCCGACACTGCCGGGCACCCGCCCCCGCCCGCCAGCATGGATGCCATGACAACGACAGCACAGGCCACCGAGGTGGTCAGCTTCGAGCGGGTGAGCAAGAGCTACGGGGACGTCAGGGCCGTGGACGGGCTCACCCTCGAACTGCACCCGGGCGAGACCGTCGCCCTCCTCGGCCCGAACGGCGCGGGCAAGTCCACCACCCTCGACCTCCTCCTCGGCCTGCGCCCGGCGGACACCGGCTCCGTCCGCGTCTTCGGCACCAGCCCCCGGGACGCGATAGTCCAGGGCCGCGTCGGCGCCATGCTGCAGAGCGGCGGCCTCATGGACGAGGTCACCGTGGCCGAGCTCGTGAAGCTCGCCTGCGCCCTGCACCCCAAGCCGTACAAGCCGGGCGAGGTGCTGTCCCGGGCGGGCATCGCGCAGATCGCCGACCGCAAGGTCAACAAGCTCTCCGGAGGCCAGGAGCAGCGCGTCCGCTTCGCCCTCGCCACCGCGGGCGCCAACGACCTCATCGTGCTCGACGAGCCGACCACCGGCATGGACGTCTCGGCCCGCCAGGCGTTCTGGGCCACGATGCGCGAACAGGCCGACCAGGGCCGCACGGTCCTCTTCGCCACGCACTACCTGGAGGAGGCCGACGCGATCGCCGACCGCGTCCTCGTCCTGCACCGCGGCCGCCTCCTCGCCGACGGCACCGCCGCCGAGATCAAGGCCAGGGCCGGCGCCCGCAAGGTCGCCTTCGACCTGGAGGGCGACATCGACGAACCGGCCCTGCGCGCCCTGCCGTTCCTCACCACCCTCGACGTGTCGGGCCGCACCGTCCGCCTCCAGTCGAGCGACGCCGACGCCACCGTGCACGCCCTGTACGGACTCGGCGTCTACCCGCGCAACCTGGAGGTCGCGGGCCTCGGCCTGGAGCAGGCCTTCGTAGCCATCACCACGGCCGAGGAGGCCAGGACGTCATGAACAGCCTGATCAAGCTCGAGATCACCCGGGCGCTGCGCAACAAGAAGTTCCTGTTCTTCTCCGTCGTCTACCCGTCGGTCCTGTTCCTGCTCATCGCGGGCAGCTCCGACAGCTCGACCATGGTCGACGGCACCGGCCTGAAACTCGCCGCGTTCATGATGGTGTCCATGGCGTCCTTCGGCGCCCTGACCGCCGTCCTCATGGGCAACAGCGAGCGCATCGCCAAGGAGCGAGAGAGCGGCTGGGTGCGCCAGCTGCGCCTGACGACGCTCCCCGGGCGCGGCTACGTCCTTGCCAAGACCGCCAGCGCGGCCGTGGTCAGCCTGCCGTCCATCGTCGTCGTCTTCGTCGTCGCCGCGGTCACCAAGGGCGTACGCCTCGACGCCTGGCAGTGGCTCGCCCTCGTCGTCGCGATCTGGGCCGGCAGCCTCTGCTTCGCCGCGCTCGGCGTCGCCATCGGCTACCTCGCGACCGGCGACGCCGTCCGTCCCATCACGATGATCGTGTACTTCGGCCTGTCGATCCTGGGCGGCCTGTGGTTCCCCTCGACCGGCTTCCCGCAGTGGCTCAGCGACATCGCTTCCTGGCTGCCCACACACGCGTACGCTGCCCTCGGCCAGGCCATCGAGCTGGGCAACGCCCCGCATGCCAAGGACGTCACGCTGATCGTCGCCTACTTCCTGGTCTTCGCCGGCGGCGCGGCCTGGCTGTACCGAAAGGACACCCTGAAGGCGTGAACGCCAAGACGCCGGACGAGATCAGGCTCACCGGCATGGGGCAGTCGCCCCGCAACCACCGTGAGGCCCTGCGCAAGCTGCTGTGGATCGGCATCTGGCTGGTCTTCATGGCGGATCCGATCGACGACCTCGTCAACGGCGGCCACACGGCCTGGGCCACCGCGCTCGGCTGGCTCGGCCTGGTCGCCTTCGTCGGCGTCTATCTGGCCCTCGTCTTCCGCCACACGGCCCGCGCCATGCGCCTGGGGCGGCTGGCCGCGATCCTCGGGGCGCTCGCCGCGGTCGCCGTCGTCATGTCCCTCACACTCGGCGCCCCCTGGCTCGTCCTGTTCGTGTACGTCTCCGTGTCCTGCGGGGCGGTGCTGCCCATGCGGTACGCCCGCTGGTCGATCGTCGCGGTCACGGCCGCGATGGTTCTCCTCGGGATCCCGCTCGGCCGCGGCTGGGACCTCGGCCTCGTCGTGCCCGCGCTCCTCGGAGGCTTCGCGATGACGGGCGTACGGCAACTCGTTCGCACGACCGTCGAACTGCGCAGGGCGCGCGCCACCGTCGCCCAGCTCGCGGCCAACGAGGAGCGCCTGCGCCTCGCCCGCGACCTGCACGACCTCCTCGGCCACTCGCTCTCCCTGATCACGCTCAAGAGCGAGCTCGCCGGCCGCATGCTCCCCGACCAGCCCGAGAAGGCGGCGCAGCAGGTCGCCGACATCGAGCAGGTCAGCCGCCAGGCGCTCGTCGACGTACGGGAGGCCGTCACCGGCTACCGCCGCGCCCGCCTCGGCGCCGAACTGGCCGGAGCACGTGCCGCGTTGGCCGCCGCCGGCATCGAGGCCGATGTCCCCGCGGACGCCCCCGACGACCTGCCCGCGGAACAGGAGGCCGCCCTCGCCTGGACCCTGCGCGAGGCCGTCACCAACGCCGTACGGCACAGCGGCGCCCACCGCTGCACGGTCGGCATCGCCCTCCGCCAGACCCTCGGCGGTCCCGTCATGGAGCTGACGGTGGAGGACGACGGGGCCGGTGCCGCGGCGGGCGGCAGCGGTGTTCCGGGCAACGGCCTGACGGGCCTGCGCGAACGCGTCGAGGGCGTCGGCGGCACTCTGGATGCCGGGCCCGGGCGGGACCGCGGGTTCCTGCTGGTGGCCCGGGTGCCGGTGGGCTCCGTAGGATCCGGCGCATGAGCGCTCAGATCAAGGTCCTGCTCGCGGAGGACCAGTCGATGGTGCGGGAGGCCCTCGCGGCGCTCCTCGGCCTCGAACCCGACATCGAGGTCGTCGCCCAGGTGGCGCGCGGCGACGAGGTCCTCGAGGCGGCCCGCGCCCACGGGCCCGACGTGGCGCTCCTGGACATCGAGATGCCCGGCATGACCGGCATCGAGGCCGCCGCCCAGCTCAGCGAGCAGCTGCCCGCCCTGAAGGTCGTCGTCCTCACGACGTTCGGCCGCCCCGGCTATCTCCGTACGGCGATGGAGTCCGGCGCCCACGCGTTCCTCGTCAAGGACGCTCCCGCGGCCCAACTCGCCGACGCCGTACGCAAAGTGCTCGCCGGTGAGCGCGTCATCGACCCCACCCTCGCGGCCGCCGCGCTCGCCGAGGGCGCCAACCCGCTGACCGACCGCGAACGCGAGATCCTGCGCGCGGCGGCCGACGGCTCGACCAACGCCGAGCTGGCGGCGGCCCTGCACCTGTCCCAGGGCACGGTCCGCAACTACCTCTCGACGGCCATCCAGAAGCTCGCCGTGCGCAACAGGGCGGAGGCGGTACGGATCGCCCGCGAGAAGGGGTGGCTGTAGCCGGTCAGTTCAGCATCGCCCGGGCCGCCCGCGCCTGCGCGCGTACGGTCTCGGCCGCCGGGGCGTCCACGGCGCCCACCACATCCGCGTACGCGTCCAGCTCCGCCGCCCCCGCGAGGAAGTCCCCGCTGCGGACGAGGAGCTGGGCCCGCTCGTAGCGCAGCCGGGCCGGGTGCGTGGGCAGCAGCAGCGACAGCTCGACCGCCCACATCGACACGTCCGAACGCTCCGGCCGCGCCGCCGCCCACGCGCGGATGTTGTTCAGGATCCGCAGCACGACGTCCAGCGGATCGGCCGGTTGCAGCATCGAGGCGTTCAGCGGCGCCCCCGTCGCACCGGCCACGAGCAGCTCCGCGTCCGCCCCGGTCAGCACCTGGCCCCCGTCGAACGGATCGGCGAGCACCTGATCCTGCGGGGGTCCGAACCCGACCACGAAGTGCCCCGGCAGCGCCACCCCGTACACCGGCGCCCCGGCCCGCCGCGCGACCTCCATCCACACCACCGACAACAGGATCGGGAGCCCCCGCCTGCGCCGCACCACCTCGTGCAGGAGCGAGGACTCCAGCCGCTCGTAGTCGCCCGGCGTGCCACGGAAACCGCAGCGGGCCCCCAGCAGCTCGGCCAGCGCCGTCGCCCACGCCCGCGGTCCGCCGGGACGGAACGGCACCTGCCCGGCGAGCCGGTCGAGGTCCATCTGGACGGCGTCCATCCCGGCCTCGTCGAGCGAGCCGTCCGCCTCGGCGGCCACCAGGAGGCACAGCTGAGACAGATCGGGCCGCTCCGCCCGCGCCTCCTCGGCGAACCGCCGGCGCAGCTCCTCGGAGCGGGGTGAGATGTGGGGGGACATACGCGCCTCGCTCAGTGTCCGGCCGAATCCGGGTCCCGGTCCGGTTCCGGGGCGCGGTAGTGGTGGTACGCGTGGTGCGCGGCGAAGCCGAGCCGCCCGTACAGCGCCCGGGCCCCCTCATTGTCCGCCTCCACCTGGAGCCAGGCCGCCGACGCACCCTCCTCCAGCGCCCGGCGCGCGAGCGCCGTCATCACGGCCGACGCCAGGCCCTCGCGCCGCCGCGACGGAGCCACCTCGACCGCCGCGAAACCGGCCCACCGCCCGTCCACGACGCACCGCCCGATCGCGTCGGGCTCCCCGCCCTCGCCCGGCACGGTCGCGAACCACACCGAAGGCCCGGTGGTCAGCACTTTCAGGGCCACCTCGCTCGCGCCCTTGCGCTGGTACCGGCCGAGCCACGCCTCGCCCGGCTCCCGCGTCAGCTCGACCGCGTCGCCGGTGTCCACGCCGTCCGCGACCGGCGCGAGCCCCGCGATCCACATCTCCGCGGTGACCTCACGCACCCATCCCCGCGCCTCCAGCTCCGCGCACAGCAGCTCCTGCGTGCCCTCGGCGCCGGTCGCGGTCTGGATGTACGCGGGCAGCCCGCGCCGCTCGTACCAGGCACGGACGCGCGTGAGCGCCTCGTCGAGGGGGAGCCCCGGATCGCCGAGCGGCAGCACCGAGTTGGCCCGCCGCGTGAAGCCCACCCGTCGCCCGACCGCCGCCCCCCAGGGACGCGCTTCGCTCGGCCCATCCCCCACCGCGGCCCGCAGCTCCCAGCCGCCGAGCCGCTCGCTCTCCACCGGCTGCCACGCGCGCGCGGCAGCCCGCGCCAGCTCCTCGTACGACGCGGCGGGGCCGCGGCGCCGTGCGGGCGCGGCCGGCACGACCTTGCCCGCGACCAGCGACAATTCCGGAATGCGGACCTGCTCTCCGTCCCGTTTTGTGATGAGCAGCACACCATCGTTCCACGATGTGAGAACTCCGACCGTGTCGGTGAACTTCGCACCCGGCGAGCCGACCTCGGTCAGTCGTCGCACAGAGACACGTTTTCCCACGTCAGAGGCCGTCAAGCGAAGCTCGAGCCGTCCGCCCGCAGTGAATTCCACAGCTCGGTCCACCCCTCCTGTTCGGATCATGCCCAGGAACGGAGATACTAGGTGCGGGCATCGACGACGCCGCGCTCCCGCGCGCCACGCGGACGAGCCGCAGATCGGCCCGCCGCGCCCTACCGAGGAGGAACGACAGCGTGACCTACGTCATCGCGCAGCCTTGTGTCGACGTGAAGGACAAGGCGTGCATCGAGGAGTGCCCGGTCGACTGCATCTACGAGGGCTCCCGGTCCTTGTACATCCACCCGGACGAATGCGTCGACTGTGGAGCCTGTGAGCCGGTCTGCCCGGTCGAGGCGATCTTCTACGAGGACGACACTCCTGAAGAGTGGAAGGACTACTACAAGGCGAACGTCGAGTTCTTCGACGAGCTCGGTTCGCCCGGCGGCGCCAGCAAGCTCGGCCTGATCGAGCGCGACCACGCCTTCATCGCCGCGCTTCCGCCGCAGAACCAGTAAGCGGCCGCATATCGCACCGCCCCGGTCCCGTACGGCACGCCCGCCGTACGGGACCGAGGCGTTTACCCAAGTACGCATGCACGTACGAGAGACACGTACGAAAGAAGTGAGTCAGGTGTCCGCAGTCTCCGACCGCCTTCCCACGTTCCCCTGGGACAAGCTCGAGCCGTACAAGAAGACGGCCGCCGCCCATGAGGGCGGGATCGTCGACCTCTCCGTCGGCACGCCGGTCGACCCGGTGCCCGAGCTGATCCAGAAAGCGCTGATCGCGGCCGCGGACTCGCCCGGCTATCCCACGGTGTGGGGCACGCCCGAGCTGCGGGACGCGCTCGTGGGCTGGAGCGAGCGGCGCCTCGGCGCGCGCGGGTTCACCCACCGCAACGTCCTGCCGATCGTCGGCTCCAAGGAGCTCGTGGCCTGGCTCCCGACGCAGCTGGGACTCGGCCCCGGGGACAAGGTCGCCTACCCGCGCCTGGCCTACCCGACGTACGAGGTCGGCGCCCGCCTGGCCCGCGCGGACCACGTCTCGTACGACGACCCGACAGAGCTCGACCCGACGGGGATCAAGCTCCTGTGGCTCAACTCGCCCTCGAACCCGACCGGCCGCGTCCTGTCCAAGGACGAGCTGACCCGGATCGTCGCCTGGGCGCGCGAGCACGGCATCCTCGTCTTCTCCGACGAGTGCTACATCGAGCTCGGCTGGGAGGCGGACCCGGTCTCGGTCCTGCACCCGGACGTCTGCGGCGGCTCGTACGAGGGGATCGTGTCGGTCCACTCGCTCTCGAAGCGGTCGAACCTCGCGGGCTACCGGGCCGCCTTCCTGGCCGGTGACGCCGCCGTCCTCGGCGACCTGCTCGAGATCCGCAAGCACGGCGGCATGATGACGTCCGCCCCGACGCAGGCGGCCGTCGTCGCGGCCCTCGGCGACGACGAGCACGTGCGGGAGCAGCGCGGGCGCTACGCCGCCCGCCGCACGGCCCTGCGCGAGGCCCTGGTCAAGCACGGCTTCCGCATCGAGCACAGCGAGGCGAGCCTCTACCTGTGGGCGACGCGCGACGAGTCCTGCTGGGACACCGTGGCGCACCTGGCGGAGCTGGGGATCCTGGTCGCGCCCGGCGACTTCTACGGGCCCGCGGGCGACCGCTTCGTCCGCGTGGCGCTGACGGCGAGCGACGAGCGCGTGGCCGCGGCGGTCGAGCGCCTGAGCCAGGGCGCCTGAGCCAGAGCTCACGGCACAGCGGAGGGGGCGGGGAGCCTGTCGTCACAGGCTCCCCGCCCCCTTTCACTGTGTGCCGGATGCTCAGCCGAGCGGCAGGCCCTGCGTCGGCAGCTCGCCCGTCGCGGGGAGCGCGCCGGTGGGCAGGCCGCTGCCGAGCGCGTCGGTCGGGAGGCCGCCGTGGGTGGCCGTGCCCGTGGTCTGGCCGACCACGTCACCGGCGCTGCCCGCGACGTCACCGGCCGCCTTCTGGGCGGCGGGGGTGGCCGTCTTGGCGCTCCGGCCCACGGCCTTGCCGACGGTCGGCACGGCCTTCTTCACGGCCTTGCTGCCTGTGTCGCCCGCGAGGCCGCTGACGTTCCGGGCGGCGCCGTCGACGGTGTTGCCGACGTTCGCGCCGTCGAGCGCGGTGAGGCTGCCCACGTTCGGGGTGGCCGGGAGGTCTACGGCGCTCGCGGATCCGGCCGCTCCGACCACGGGAGCCGCTCCCGCTGCGATCAGCAGCGCGGCACGGGCGATCCGGCGGGTCAGGGGGAGGGACATTGATGCTCCTTAGACGGGAGAGAACGGTGGTGTCCGGCGTCGGGTGCCCGGCGCTCGGACGCAGTGACTACCGCTCGAAGGTCGCGAAGGTTTCGCCCGCGCAACGTAAAGAGTTGGCAATGTGTCGCATTATCATCTGCGGCGAAAAACGGGCAAACGCCACGCGCTCGGCGAGGTCGTAAAACTCCTACGCCCCTGTGCCCGCAAGGGATTTCCGCATATGCCCACGGGTCCTGCGAAGAACCGCGAGGGGCGTCGTCCTCAGCTGACGTACATCGCCCGATCGAGCTATCAACCGCACTACTGCGCGATGACGATCCGGACCTCTCCGAGGCCCTTCTCGGCCCCCGCCGCGGCCTGCGCCGCCGCCCCGCTCCACTTGCCGCCGGCGTCGCCCGCGATCCAGTCGCGGCCCGCGTAGGACACCCGCTCGATGCGCAGCGCCGAGGAGTTGGCCACCGCCCAGTGCGCCAGCTCCCAGCCGCGCTGCCGCTCCCCGCCCTCGGCCGAGTCCACCGTGGCGGGCACCGGGACGGTCACGTCGTGCCCGTCCCCACCGGCCGCCGGCGACACCTCGCGCCCGAAGTCACGCACCATGGCCGCCCGTACCTTCGCCGGATCGCCCGGCTTCCTGACCTCCGTGCCGCTCGGCCGCCCCTCGCAGGTCAGCGAGGCACCCGCCCGGCCCGTCAGCGCCGCGGCGAGCAGCGTGGCGTCCGGCTCGTGCTTCGCGTACGCCTGCGGATAGCCGCTGCGCTGTACGCGCTGCGCGGCGACCGTCAGCGGCAGCCGCGAATAGCCCGGGATCTTGTCCAGGTGCTCGTAGAACCGCCCCGCCGCGTACACCGGGTCCATGATCTGCGCCTGCGTGCCCCAGCCCTCCGACGGGCGCTGCTGGAACAGGCCCAGCGAATCGCGGTCGCCGTGGTGGATGTTCCGCAGGCCCGACTCCTGGAGCGCGGTCGCGAGCGCGATCGTGACGGCGCGCTCGGGCATGCCGCGCGAGGTGCCGACGGCCGAGATCGTCGCCGCGTTCACCGCCTGCTCGGAGGTGAACTCGTAGGACGCGCCGTCGTCGTTCCCCGAGACGACCGTGCAGCGCGGGGCCGGTCTGCCACCCGAGACGTACTGGACGATCAGATACGCGGCGACAGCGAGCAGCACCACGACGGCCGCCCCGATACGGAGGAGGCGGCCGCGCCGGACGAGGGTGGGGGGCTCAGGCACGCGTCAAAGGTACTGGAGGCCACCGACAGGGCCCGCGGCCGCCGGGCATTAGGGTCGACGCCATGGACCTCACCGCCCTTGACCTCACGCGGGACGCCGCGCTGCTCACCGCCCAGCTGGTCGACTTCGCGTCGCCGAGCGGGCAGGAGAAGCCCCTCGCCGACGCCATCGAGACGGCCCTGCGCGCCCTGCCGCACCTCACGGTCGACCGGTACGGCAACAACATCGTCGCGCGGACGAACCTGGGGCGCGGCGAGCGGGTCATCCTCGCCGGGCACATCGACACGGTCCCGATCGCGGACAACGTCCCCTCGCGCCTCGACGAGGACGGCATCCTGTGGGGCTGCGGCACCAGCGACATGAAGTCCGGGGTCGCGGTCCAGCTGCGCATCGCGCAGACCGTCACCGAGCCCAACCGCGACCTCACGTTCGTGTTCTACGACAACGAAGAGGTCGCCGCCCACCTCAACGGTCTGGGACATGTGGCCGAGGCCCACCCCGACTGGCTGGAGGGTGACTTCGCGATCCTCCTGGAGGGCACCGACGGCGAGGTCGAGGGCGGCTGCCAGGGCACCCTGCGCGTCATCCTGACGACCAAGGGGGAGCGGGCGCACTCCGCGCGCGCGTGGATGGGCTCCAACGCCGTCCACAAGGCCGCCCCCATCCTGGAACGCCTCGCCGCGTACGAGCCCCGCAAGCCCGTCGTCGACGGCCTCCAGTTCCACGAGGGCCTCAACGCCGTGCGCATCGAGGGCGGCGTCGCCACGAACGTCATCCCCGACGCCTGCTCCGTCACCGTCAACTTCCGCTACGCGCCCGACCGCAGCGCCGAGGAGGCCGAGGCCTTCGTCCGGGACTTCTTCGCCGGCTGCGACATCGACGACTACGTGGTCGACGACCACACCGGCGGAGCGCGCCCCGGCCTCGACCACCCGGCCGCCGCCGCGTTCATGGCGGCCGTCGGCGGCAAGGCCCGCCCCAAGTTCGGCTGGACGGACGTCTCCCGGTTCAGCGCGCTCGGCGTCCCCGCCGTGAACTACGGCCCCGGCGACCCGATCTTCGCCCACAAGAGGGACGAGCGCGTGGACACCCGCAAGGTCCTCGCCGCCGAGGAGCGGCTGCGCTCCTGGCTCACGGCCTGACACTCCGAGGTCCCCCGCACGTAACCCGCGTAGACCTACCCTTGCTGCACGTACGCAGTGGAGGGAGCAGCGAATGAGCAACCCCGAGGGCAGGAAGCGCCCCAAGGAGCAGCGGCTCGGCCCGGTGATCCGTCGCCACGACCAGGTCCAGTCGAGCACCACCGATCAGCGCCTCCTCGACTCCGACGGTCCCTCCGAGTGGGTGCACACCGATCCCTGGCGGGTCCTGCGCATCCAGTCGGAGTTCATCGAAGGCTTCGGCACGCTCGCCGAACTCCCGCCCGCCATCAGCGTGTTCGGCTCGGCCCGCACGCAGCAGGACTCGCCGGAGTACGCGGCCGGAGTCGCCATCGGCAGGGCGCTCGTCGACGCCGGGTTCGCGGTCATCACGGGCGGCGGGCCCGGCGCGATGCAGGCCGCGAACCAGGGTGCCGTCGAGGCCAAGGGCATCTCCGTGGGCCTCGGCATCGAGCTGCCCTTCGAACAGGGCCTCAACCAGTACGTCGACCTCGGCCTGAACTTCCGCTACTTCTTCGTCCGCAAGACCATGTTCGTGAAGTACGCGCAGGGCTTCGTGGTCCTGCCGGGCGGCCTCGGCACCCTGGACGAGCTGTTCGAGGCGCTCACCCTCGTCCAGACCACGAAGGTCACGCGCTTCCCGATCGTCCTGTTCGGGACGCAGTACTGGAGCGGCCTCGTCGACTGGCTGAAGAACACCGTCATCGCTCAGGGCAAGGCCTCCGAGGCCGACCTGCTGCTGTTCCACGTCACGGACGACGTGGACGAGGCGATCGCCCTCGTGACCAAGGAAGTCAGCAAGTAGGCGCCTGAGAGCGGGCGCCTAGGCGAGCCCTCGGCGGGCGACCGCCGGGGGCCGGTGGCCGGCGATGGTGGCGACCATGTCGAGCACCTGCCTGGTCTCGGCCACCTCGTGGACCCGGTACACCTGCGCGCCCAGCCACGCCGACACCGCCGTCGTGGCCAGCGTCCCGATCACCCGCTCCTTGACCGGCCTGTCGAGCGTCTCGCCGACGAAGTCCTTGTTCGACAGGGACACCAGGACCGGCCAGCCCGTCGCCACCATCTCGCCCAGCCTGCGCGTCGCCTCCAGGCTGTGCCGGGTGTTCTTGCCGAAGTCGTGCCCCGGGTCGATGAGCACCGACTCGCGCGGCACCCCCAGCGCCACGGCCCTCTCGGCGAGGCCCACCGTCACGTCGAGGATGTCCGCCATGACGTCGTCGTACGTCACCCGGTGCGGCCGCGTTCGCGGTTCGGCGCCGCCCGCGTGCGTGCAGACCAGGCCCTTCCCGTAACGCGCCGCGACCTCCGCCAGCTTGGGGTCGACGCCGCCCCACGCGTCGTTCAGGACGTCGGCGCCGGCCTCGCAGACCGCCTCGCCCACGTCGTGCCGCCAGGTGTCGACGCTGATGACGACGTCCGGGAAGCGGCGGCGCACCTCGGCCACGAAGCCGACCGTGCGGCGGGCCTCCTCCTGCGCGCTCACCTCGTCGCCGGGGCCCGCCTTGACCCCGCCGATGTCGATGATCGCGGCGCCCTCCGCCACGGCCTGTTCGACCCGGGTGAGAGCGGGCTCGTCGTGGAACGTCGAACCCTGGTCGTAGAACGAGTCTGGGGTCCGGTTCACGATCGCCATGATCACCGGCTCGTGTGCGCCGAACTCGCGCGGGCCAAGCCTGAGCATCCCCTGTGACTCTCCTTGTGGCTGCTGTGAAACCTGTCGACCGGTCGCCTGCGACCCTAACTGTCACACCCTCATGGCACGATCGGACCCTGACAGTTTCCGGACCGGGATCGGGACCGGATCCGGGCTTCGAGCCAGGGGACAGCGAAGATGGTCATGTTCTTGTTTCTGGTCGTCGCGCTCGTCGTGGTCGTCGGCGCGGTGACGCTCGCCGTGCTCGGCGGCGGCGAGAGCGGGGCGCTCCCGGAGGCGCCGCCCGAGCAGTTCACCGATCCGCTGCCCCATGACCGGCCCGTCGGCCGCGCCGACGTGGAGGCCCTGCGCCTGCCCGTCGCGCTGCGCGGCTACCGCATGGCGGAGGTGGACGACGCCCTCGGGCGGCTCGGCGCCGAGCTCGCCGAGCGGGACCAGCGGATCTCCGACCTCGAGACCGCCCTGTCGGGCGCGCGGGCCCAGATGAGACCCCAGGGACCCCGTTTCGGCCGGCACCCCGGAGAGGGCCACCAGTGAGCGACGAGAGCGCCGGCGGCGCCGTACCGGGCCCGGACGGGGCGCTGCGCTGCCCGTGGGGCCTGTCCACCGAGGACTACGTGAAGTATCACGACGAGGAGTGGGGCCGCCCCGTCCACGGCGACGACGCGCTGTTCGAGCGGGTCTCCCTGGAGGCGTTCCAGTCCGGCCTGTCCTGGATCACGATCCTGCGCCGCCGCGAGGGTTTCCGCGCCGCGTTCGCCGGGTTCAAGATCTCCGACGTGGCCGCGTTCACGGACACCGACCGCGAGCGGCTCCTCGCCGACGACGGCATCATCCGCAACCGCGCCAAGATCGACGCGACGCTGGCCAACGCGCGCGTGCTCGCAGACTGGCCCGAGGGCGAGCTCGACACCCTCATCTGGTCGCACGCCCCGGACCCGACCGCCCGCCCGGCGCGCCCGGCGCCGCGCGTCATCGGAGACGTACCCGCGATCACGGACGAGTCGACGGCCCTGTCCAAGGCGCTCAAGAAGCGCGGCCTGCGCTTCGTCGGCCCGACGACGGCGTACGCCCTCATGCAGGCCTGCGGCCTGGTCAACGACCACCTGGTGGACTGCATGGCCCGCAAGCGCTGAGGGCGGACCTCACCCACGCCACGGGCCACGCACGCGTCCTACCGGCCCAGGTACTTGGGCTTCTCCTTGGCGATGAACGCCTGGACCGCGATGGCGTGGTCCTCCGACGCGCCCGCCCTCGACTGGAGTTCGTCCTCCTTGTCGAGGGACTCGTCCAGGGTGTGACCCGCCGCGAAGGCGAGGGACTCCTTCAGTGCCGCGTACGCCAGCGTCGGACCCTCGGCCAGGGAACGCGCCAGCTTCCGCGCCTCCTCGGCCAGTTCGGCCGCGGGCACGACCCGGTTCGCGATCCCGAGCTCGTACGCCTCCTGCGCCTTCACCGAGCGCGGGAACAGCAGCAGATCGGCGGCGCGCCCGGGGCCCACGACGCGCGGCAGCGTCCAGGAGACCCCCGAGTCCGCGGTCAGGGCGACGCCCGCGAAGGACGTGTTGAAGGCAGCCGTGTCCGAGACGATCCGGTAATCGGCGGCGAGCGCGAAGCCGAAACCGGCCCCCGCGGCCACGCCGTTGACCGCGGCCACGACGGGCTTCGGCATCTGTGTCAGGGCCCGCAGGATCGGGTTGTAGTGCTCGCGCACGGTGTTCATGGTGCGGCCCGTGCCCGCCTCGCGGTCGGCCATCAGGGAGCCCACGTGCTCCTTCAGGTCCTGGCCCACACAGAACGCCCGGTCGCCCGCGGCGGTGAGCAGCACGGCCCGTACCGCACCGTCCGCCGCGGCCGCCTGTGCCGCGTCCCGGAAGGCGACCTTGGACTCGGTGTTCATCGCGTTCATCGCCTCGGGGCGGTTGAGCGTGATGGTCGCGAGCCCGTCGCTCACCTCGTAGAGAACGCTGTCGGCCATGGAACCCTCCAACTGGTGCGGCTCGGTCGTCGTCAGTGCTCAGCATGGCGGAGATCACGGTCTGCGGCGGAGCCCGCGCATGTGACCTGCGTCAAAGAAAAATGTCTCGGCGCAGTCGTGAAGGAGGCGCAGTATCGCAGTCACAGCGCCGAATTGAGTGGTTTTGCTCAAGCGCGTTGTGCAAGCGATGCAGACCGAAGTTGGTCATCGGGTCCCGCGATGCGGGATAATGGCCAAGAAGCAATGTGTTCGATGCCGGTGACACCTGGGTTGTCGGCTGCGATGAGCTGGTTTCAGGAAGGGGAACGAGCATGGCGGCCATGAAGCCGCGGACGGGCGACGGCCCGCTCGAGGTGACCAAGGAGGGGCGGGGCATCGTCATGCGCGTTCCGCTCGAAGGCGGCGGTCGGCTTGTCGTCGAGCTGACTCCGGACGAGGCCGATGCACTCGGCGATGCCCTCAAGAAGGTCGTCGGCTAACGCGGAAGCGACCATACCTGTCGACTGCCCCGGTACCGCAAGCGGTGCCGGGGCAGTCGTGTATCCGCAGGTCAGAGCATGTATGGAAGATCATTTGCGAGGCTGAGGACGCGGCGTCAGCGCTTGACGGCGCAGAGCAGCCCGTCGCCGACCGGGAGCAGTGAAGGCACCAGATCCTGTGCCTCACGCACCGCCCGCAGCAGCTCCCGCATCCGCAGGACCTCCACCGGCTGGGGACCGGAATCGACCGTCCGGCCGTCGGCGAAGATGCCCTCGAAACAGACGAGCCCGCCGGGACGCAACAGGCGCAACGATTCAGCGAGGTAGTCGAGGCACTCGGTGCGGTCGCCGTCGCAGAAGACGAGGTCGTAGCCGCTGTCAGCGAGCCGCGGCAGCACGTCGAGGGCCCGCCCGGGAATGAAACGCGCCCGATTGCTCGCGAATCCGGCGGCGCGGAACGCCTCCCGGGCGAACTGCTGCCGCTCCGGCTCCGGATCCACCGTGGTCAGGACGCCGTCGGGCCGCATGCCGTGCAGCAGATGGATTCCGGACACCCCGGTCCCCGTGCCGATCTCGGCCACCGCCTTGGCGCCCACGGTGGCAGCGAGCATCCGCAGCGCGGCGCCCGCGCCGGGGGACACCGGGCGGGTGCCGGCCTCACGGGCCCGGTCCCGGGCCCAGCGCAGCGCGTCGTCCTCGGCGACAAAGGCGTCGGCGAACGCCCAGCTCGTCTGCCGGTTGCCGGTAATGGCCCTCTCCTGTCCCCGTGGTTGCCTGCGCGTGACTGTATCCGTTGGTGGCGGGAACTCGCAGATGGGACCGGGCGTTTAAGAGGACAGGAGAGAACGGCGTGGGAAAGAGCGCGGGGGTGGCCGGTGGACCGACAGACCAAACAGCGCAGGCGAAGCGCCCGGCGTCCTCAGGCAAATCTCAGTAAAAACGCTTATCCGGAGCTAACGGGCGAGGTGGCTATGGTAGGGGCTCCACTGGACACCACCAGAGCTGACAGGGGAGGTGCGGCTGCGCCTGTGGATCGGGGAGGAGTGCTGAGGCGCTTTCTCAGGTCGGCGGGTGAGCCGAAATCCGTGACCAACACTGCTGACCGTTCCAACGCCGCCCGTCCCGCGCAGACCGCGACCTTCGCCGCTGATGCGGAATCGCAGGCGTGGACTCCCCCGACCTGGGAGGAGATCGTCAGCACGCACAGCGGCCGGGTCTACCGCCTCGCCTACCGTCTGACGGGTAACCAGCACGACGCCGAGGACCTCACACAAGAAGTCTTCGTCCGCGTCTTCCGCTCGCTGTCGACGTACACGCCCGGCACCTTCGAGGGCTGGCTGCACCGCATCACCACGAACCTCTTCCTCGACATGGTGCGCCGCAAGCAGCGCATCCGCTTCGACGCCCTCGGGGACGACGCGGCCGAGCGCCTGCCGAGCCGCGAGCCGTCGCCGCAGCAGGTCTTCCACGACACGCACTTCGACGCGGACGTCCAGCAGGCGCTGGACACCCTCGCGCCCGAATTCCGTGCGGCCGTCGTCCTGTGCGACATCGAGGGCCTCTCGTACGAGGAGATCGCCGCGACCCTGGGCGTCAAGCTCGGCACGGTCCGCAGCCGGATCCACCGAGGCCGCTCGCAGCTGCGCAAGGCCCTGCAGCACCGGTCGCCCGAGGCGCGCGCCGAGCGTCGCTCGCTCGCGGCCACGGGCGTTCCCGCGCTTGGAGGAGGGGGCACGACCGCGTGAGTGGATCACGTCCGGACCCCGCCGAGCGGCAGCTCTCCGAGCAGCATCTCGGAGACCGGCTCGCCGCACTTGTCGATGGCGAGCTGGGCCATGACGCCCGCGAGCGGGGACTCGCCCATCTGGCCACCTGTCCGAAGTGCAAGGCCGAGGCCGACGCACAGCGGCGACTGAAGAGTGTCTTCGCCGAGGCGGCACCGCCGCCCCCCACCGAGAGTTTCCTGGCCCGCCTCCAGGGGCTCCCCGGGGGAGGTGACGACTCACACGGCGGCGGCACCCCGTTCGGCGGGGGAGGACTCGGCGGCAGAGGCTTCGGGAACGGAGTCTTCGGAGTAGACCCCGACCCCTTCGGCTACGCCCCGGCCGGCCGCCACAACGCACTGCTCGCCAGCGCCCCCGCCGCGGAGCGCGGCTTCCGCATCCATGAGGTCGGCCGCGCCGACACCGACCGCGCGGCCTCCCGCGGGCGCCGCTTCGCGTTCGCCGCTGCCGGTGCCGTGTCGCTCGCCGCGATCGCGCTCGGCGGCGTCTCCACCGGCGTTCCCGCCGACACGGGCGGTGACGTCCGGGGCGGCGGTTCGGGCAGCAACGCGACGCCACTGCGCACCCAGAGCGCCGGCGCCGCCACGGCGGCCGAATCACAGCGCCGCCGGAACATGTCGCCGATGCTCGGACAGCGGGCGGGCGGCGCGCTGAACGCACCGGTCGCCGCCACGGAGTCGGGCGCACCCCTGCTGTCCGGAATGGCCACGCAGCCGGGCGCGCAGAGCGCCGTCTACCCGCTCGCGGCCCCGCTCCTCAGCGGGACCACGACGCTGTCCCCCCTGATACGTCCCGCCGCATCCGTCCCCGCATTGCCGCTGTCCGGCGTCGGCACCGCATTCGAAAGCCCCGGGGCGAGCCCGGAGACCGGCCCCGGGTCCAGCCTCGCGGCGGCCCCCGCGGTGTCGCCCTCCGGCACGCCCACGGCCTCCGCCCGCTGACCCTGCCCTCTGCGCGCCGGTCCGCGAACCTGGTTGAATCCATGGTGAGCGGCCGTGCCCGCCGGGCGATCCCGGAGTGCGGCGCCGACAGGCGGTCCGATTGGGGCGATCGCCGTGTGGCCGCCCGCGGGTCGTTGCCGCGGGCCAGGTGTGGGGAGAGCGGCGGAAGATGGACGAGGGGAAGCCCACAAAGGCGAAGTGGTGGAGCCGCCCCCGGCCCAACGGGGGCGCTCCGCGCGATGACGGGGACTTCGAGCTGGCCCAGCCCGCGTCGATGCCTGCGGCGGGCTCGGGGGATGCTGAGGCCGAGTCCCGGTCGGGAGCCGGTACCGCAGGTGTACTCGTCGGGAGCGGTGAAGCTTCGGGTGACGGGGCGTCGGTTGCGGGCACTGGTGCCGGTACTGGCGAGGCTTTCGGTGACCGCGGTGCCGTTGCCGATGTCCCGGCTGCTGAAGATCCCAGGGATCCCGTTCCGGTTGCTGATGCAGTGGTGGCCGAGGGATCTGCTGGGGTGCCCAGTGAACCCGTAACGGTTGATCAGGGTGCCGTGCCGCAGGCGCGGCCGCGTCCTCTGCATGCGCCGGATCCCTACGGCACGCCGCCTTACGGTGAGCCCGGGCCCTGGGCGCCCGCGCCGCCGGTGCAGCACCCGGCCGCCGCCACGCCCGCGCAGGGCACGGCCATGCCGTCCCCTGCCCACGGCACGCCCGTGCCGCCGGAGCACGGCACACTGCCGCCGTACGCCGGCGGACCGATACCCCATGCCGCCCCGTACGCCCCGCATCCTGCCGCAGCCGTTCAGCCCGGCCCGCATCCGGCGGATCACGCGCCGGTACCTGTCGAACAGCAGGCGCACCATGGGGCGCTGCCGCTCGCGGGTGGCCCGGAGGGGCCCGGTGCGGTCCCCGGCGGGCCCGGGATCAACCCGCCCCCGCCCGGAGGGCCCTGGCAGCGGTATGACCCCTGGAAAACGCCCGCGCCCGTGGACGGGCGGCGGCGGGGGACCAAGCGGGGGCGGCGGCTGCTGGTCGTCTGGACCGCCGTGGTCGCGCTCGTCGCGGGCGGGATCGGTGGCCTCGTCGGCACGTATCTGGAGCGCGACGGCTCGTCCGCCGACGTGGAACTGCCGCAGACCGACGCCGAGTCCGTGAAGCGCGACCCCGGCAGCATCGCCGGAATCGCGGCCCGCGCCCTGCCGGGCGTGGTCACGATCCACGTCAGCGGTGCCGATGCCCAGGGCACCGGCACCGGTTTCGTCCTCGACGCCCAGGGCCACATCCTCACCAACAACCACGTCGTCGAACCGGCCGGCAGCAGCGGTGACATATCGGTCACCTTCAGCGGAGGCGAGACCGCCAAGGCCGAGGTGATCGGCCACGACTCCGGCTACGACCTCGCCGTCGTCAAGGTCACCGGCGTGCGCGGGCTCAAGCCCCTCGCCCTCGGCAACTCGGAGAACGTCCAGGTCGGCGACCCCGTCGTGGCCATAGGTGCCCCCTTCGACCTGGCCAACACGGTGACCTCCGGGATCATCAGCGCCAAGGAGCGGCCCATCACGGCCGGCGGCGAGAAGGGCGACGGCAGCGACATCAGCTACGTCGACGCGCTGCAGACCGACGCACCCATAAACCCGGGCAACTCGGGCGGCCCGCTGGTCGATTCGCAGGGTCGCGTCATCGGCATCAACAGCGCCATCCGCTCCGCCGACAGCGGCTCGGACCTGGAGGGCGGCCAGTCCGGCTCGATCGGCCTCGGCTTCGCCATCCCCATCAACCAGGGCAAGCGCGTCGCCGAGGAGCTGATCAACACGGGCCGCGCGACCCACCCTGTGATCGGCGTCACGCTCGACATGGACTACTCGGGTGACGGAGCCCGTGTCGCCACGAAGGGCAACAACGGCGGCTCGCCGGTGAATCCGGGCGGCCCCGGCGCCAAGGCCGGGATCAAGGGCGGCGACGTCGTCACCGCGGTGGACGGGGCGCCTGTCCACTCCGCCCAGGAACTCATCGTCAAGATCCGTTCCCACCGGCCCGAGGACCGCCTGGCCCTGACCGTGGAACGGGACGGCAAGGAGCGCGAGGTGACCCTCGTCCTCGGCTCCGCGGACGGCAGCTGACCGGCGACTGACGGCGCTCGGCAGGCGCTTCGCCTTGGCCCCGCCCCGACCTCCGGCGGGGCCGAGCCGGGGCCAGGTCGGGGCCGAGCCGAGGCCGATCCCGGGCCTCGTCGGGGTCAGGTCGCGTCCCTGCCGGAGCGTCGGCGGCAAGCGCTTGTGCGACGGCTGAGCCCAGACGTAGCCCAGTGGCTACCGGACGGACAGCAACGCCGGGTACCGTGGACCCGGTCCGGAACCCGGAAGACCTGCCACGGAGACCTGCTGCGGGCCTGAGGACACGCTAGGAGCGCAAGGTGTTCAACGACATAGGCCCACTCGAGCTGCTGACGCTCGTCGTTCTTGCTGTGCTCGTCTTCGGCCCGGACAAGCTGCCGAAGGTCATTCAGGACGTGACGCGCACGATCCGTAAGATCCGCGAGTTCTCGGACAGCGCCAAGCGGGACATCCGTGAGGAACTGGGCCCGGAGTTCAAGGACTTCGAGTTCGAGGACCTCAACCCGAAGACGTTCATCCGCAAGCAGCTGGACAACGACGAGCTCGGGCTGAAAGAGATCCGTAACGGCTTCGACCTGAAGAAGGAGATGGCCGAGGTCACGGAGGCCGTGCAGAGCGCGGACGAGTCCTCGTCCGGCTCCGCCGCCGCGTCGTCCGGTTCGGCTCCCGCCAGGATCGACATGCAGAAGAAGCCGGAGAAGCCGGCGGCGGACGACCACCCGCCGTACGACGCCGACGCGACCTGACGCCTACGTGACCTGACGGCGTCGCGACTCGCCGCCCAGCGGCCCGGCGACCCGCCCGGACGCCCCGGCGACCCGCCCCGCGTACCTGCCGGAACCCGGGGTGCCCTGCCCGGGTGTGGCATCCTGCCTTGTTGTTGCGCGGATCGGTGGCGACGCCCGAGGGGGGTGGGCCGCCGCGGTCCGACTGAGCGAGGAGGCGGCCGGGTACATGGAGACGACGAGTCGGGTAGGCGCGCAGGCGCCCGCGGCGGAAGGGGCCCCCGAGGTCCTGACGGCCCGGCGCACGGTCGACGGCTACCTGCTGGCGCCCTTCCCGTGGTACGGCCTCGACGAGGCGTTCACGGGACCGCGGTGGCTGATGCAGGTCGGCGCCTCGGCGGAGGGCGCCGTCGAGCACGGTTCCATCGGGCACGGCGACGAGCCCACCGTGCGGAGCGAAGGACCGGAGGACAAGGAGCGGTTCGCGGTCGTGGTGACCGTGGCGGCCAGCCCCGTGCGGCGCAGCGCCGACGGTACGGGTGTGCTTGAGGCGACCTCGGTCTCCTCGGCGGCCTGGCTCGCGGGAGGCGGCCTGCTCAACGTCACGTGGCCGGGACAGATGGACCACACCCTGCGCGACGACTGGCTGGACCAGCAGACCGAGACGGCGTGGACCCTCGCGGACGACCTCGAGAGCGCGGACTGGACGACGCTGTCCCTGCCGGTGGACGGCGTCCCGATGCCCTTCCACTACCGCGAGTCGGAGTTCGGCTGGGTCCTGGCCGGGTCGACGCAGGCGGGCGTGCACCTGGGGGCGTACGGGCGCGGCATGAGCGCGTACGGCCTCGGATTCTCGATGATCAAGGACATCGGCGCCTACGAGGCGTAGGGGCTCCGCGTACGCCGATGGGGCACGGTCGCGATGACCGTGCCCCATCGGCTTAAGCCCAGCGGGTCAGAACTTGTTGCGCGGGGTGATTCCCAGCGACATGCCCGACAGGCCGCGCGCGCGGCCGCCCAGCTTGCCGGCGATGGCACGCAGGGCCGAGCCCGCGGGGGAGTCGGGGTCGGTGAGGACCACCGGCTTGCCCTCGTCGCCGCCCTCGCGCAGCCGGACGTCGATCGGGATGGAGCCGAGCACCGGGACGTTCGCCCCGGTCGTCCGCGTGAGGCCCTCGGCGACGCGCTCGCCGCCGCCCGTGCCGAACACGTCGACCATCTCGCCGCAGTGCGGGCACGGCAGCCCCGCCATGTTCTCGACGACGCCGACGATCTTCTGGTGGGTCTGGACCGCGATGGAGCCGGCACGCTCGGCGACCTCGGCCGCCGCCTGCTGAGGCGTCGTGACGACGAGGATCTCCGCGTTCGGGACGAGCTGCGCGACGGAGATCGCGATGTCGCCCGTGCCCGGCGGCAGGTCGAGGAGCAGGACGTCCAGGTCGCCCCAGAAGACGTCGGCGAGGAACTGCTGGAGCGCGCGGTGCAGCATCGGGCCGCGCCACACGACCGGCGCGTTGCCCGGCGTGAACATGCCGATCGAGATGACCTTCACACCGTTCGCCGACGGCGGCATGATCATGTTCTCGACCTGGGTGGGACGGCCCTCGGCGCCCAGCATGCGCGGCACGCTGTGGCCGTAGATGTCGGCGTCCACGACACCGACCTTCAGGCCGTCGGCGGCCATCGCGGCCGCGAGGTTCACCGTCACCGAGGACTTGCCGACGCCGCCCTTGCCGGACGCCACCGCGTACACACGGGTCAGCGAGCCGGGCTTGGCGAAGGGCACCTCACGCTCGGCCGTGCCGCCGCGCAGCGCGGCGGCGAGCTCCTTGCGCTGCTCGTCGCCCATCACGTCCAGCGTGACGTCGACGCGCGTGACGCCCTCGACGGCCGCGACCGCGTCGGTCACGTTCTTCGTGATGGTCTCGCGCATGGGACAGCCGGAGACAGTGAGGTACACGGTGACCGCTACCGCGCCATCCGCGCCGATCTCCACAGATTTGACCATCCCCAGCTCGGTGATGGGTCGCTGGATCTCGGGGTCGTTCACCGTCGCCAGTGCTTCGCGCACCGCGTCTTCCGTAGCCATACGCCGATAGTACGGCGCGGTAACCCTTGTCCGGAAAGCCCTGTCAGCGGTCGTCTACGTCACGTCGGTGAGCCGCGTCGGAAGAAGAGCCCGCCGGGAAGGTGACGCGATGGTCCTCCAGCTCCTTGAGCAGGTCATGGAGTTCGGAGCGGATCCAGTCGCGGGTGGCGACCTCGCCGAGGCCCATGCGCAGGGCGGCGACCTCGCGGCTGAGGTACTCGGTGTCGGCGATGGACCGCTCGTTCTGCTTGCGGTCCTGTTCGAGGTTGACCTTGTCGCGGTCGTCCTGCCGGTTCTGCGCGAGCAGGATGAGCGGAGCGGCGTACGAGGCCTGGAGCGAGAGCATCAGGGTCAGGAAGATGAACGGGTACTGGTCGAAGCGCAGATTGCCCGGCGCCGAGACGTTCCACACGACCCACGCGATGATGATCACCGTCATCCAGACGATGAACCGGCCCGTCCCCAGGAAGCGCGCGATCCGCTCCGAGAGGCGTCCGAAGGCCTCCGGGTCGTAGTCGGGCAGCAGCTTGCGGCGCGGGGGGCGCGGCAGGTCGAGCCGGAAGCGCGGCGCCCGCGCGGCCTCGGGACGGCCGTCCCGCTCGCGCTCAGCCGGCGCCATGGCTCACCTCCCCGTCGGCCAGGTGGAACTCCTGCTCGCGCCAGTCCTCCGGCAGCATGTGGTCGAGGACGTCGTCCACAGTGACCGCGCCGAGCAGCGAACCGCTCTCGTCGACGACGGGCGCCGCCACCATGTCGTAGGTCGCGAAGAACCCGGCGACGACCGGGAGCGCGGCGGACGGCGCGAGGGCCTGGAGGGCCTCGTCGAGCATCGACGAGACCAGCGTGTACGGGGGATCGCGCAGCAGCCGCTGGAAGTGCACCGTGCCGAGGTACTTGCCGGTGGGCGTCTCGTCCGGCGGCCGGCACACGTACACCTGCGCGGCCAGCGCAGGGGAGAGGTCGGGGTTGCGGACCCGGGCCAGCGCGTCGGCGACGGTCGCGTCGGGCCGCAGCACGATCGGCTCGGTCGTCATCAGACCGCCCGCCGTCCTTTCCTCGTACGCCATCAGGCGCCGCACGTCGGCCGCGTCCGAGGGCTGCATCAGCGCGAGCAGCCGCTCCTTGTCGTCCTCGGGCAGCTCGCGGAGCAGGTCGGCCGCGTCGTCCGGGTCCATCTCCTCCAGGACGTCGGCGGCGCGCTCCTCCTTGAGCTTGCCGAGGATCTCGATCTGGTCGTCCTCGGGCAGCTCCTCGAGGACGTCCGCGAGCCGCTCGTTCGAGAGGGCCGACGCGACCTCGGCACGGCGCTTGGCGGAGAGGTGGTGCAGGACGTTGGCGAGGTCGGCCGGGCGCAGCTGCTCGAACGTGGCGAGGAGGTTCTCGGCGCCCTGCCCGTGCTCGTCCAGCGAGAACCCGTCGACGGCCGACCACTCGACGGTGAGCGTCTCGCCCTTGGCGCGGCGGAAGGTGCCACCGCTCTTGCCCTTGCGTACGAAAACCCGGTCGATCTCCCAGTCCCTGCGCGCCGGCAGCTGCTGGATGGAGACGTCGAGGACCGTCACCTCCTCACCGGACTCGACGAGCCGCACCCGCCGGTCGAGCATCTCGCCGAGGACGAGCCGCTCGGTGGGCCGCTGCTCGAAGCGCCGCACGTTCAGTACGCCGGTGGTGATGACCTGGCCGGACTCGATACCGGTCACGCGGGTCATCGGCAGGAAGATGCGGCGCCGCGTGGAGAGCTCCACGACGAGCCCGAGCAGCCGGGGCGGGCGGCGGCCGACGCGCAGCATGGCGACGAGATCGCGGACGCGCCCCACCATGTCGCCGTTGGGATCGAAGACGGCGATGCCGGAGAGATGCGAGACGAAGATCCGGGGGGCGCCTGCCGCCATGCGCCGGGCCTCCTTTACATCCGCATTTGTTCTGAAGGTGTGCTTCAGGCTAGCCCGTCCCGGTCCCGTGCGCCTTTGCGCTGCGTCCGGACGGACTGGCTCCGTTCACCGCAGGTGACACGGGTACGCTGCCGTTCTGCCGCCGAGCAAGACGTCGTACGAGAGGTAGCGCGAGCCGTGACCGTACTTCCCCTGGCCCGCCGTTCCCATGGGATTCTTCTGGTGGGAGTGATGTGCCTCGGGCTCGCGGCGTGCAGCAGCGAGGATCCGGACGCGGGCACGAACGGCGTCGCCAAACTGACCGCCCCGAAGATCCAGAGCCGCACCGTCAAGGCCGCGCAGGGTGCCGGGGCCGTGCATCTGTCCGGCACGGTCGTCAGCAGCGGACACTCGTACAAGATCGACATGCGGCTCAAGGACGAGGGTGGCACGGGATCCGTCACGACGGGCGGCCGGACCTTCCAGCTGCTGCGGGTCAAGGAGCATCTGTTCCTCAAGGCCGACGCGGACTTCTGGACGCACCAGGACGGCAAGGGTTCGGGCAGCACGGCGCAGGGGGACACGGCCGCCGCGGACAAGCTCGACGGCAAGTACGTCAAGGTCCCGCAGGGCGACCCGGCCTACAAACGCCTGAGCGGCTTCACCGTCAAGGGCGCGCTCCTGGACGGCCTGCTCACGCTCCACGGCAAGGTGGAGAAGGGCGACCGGGGCTCGTCGGACGGCGTACGCACGGTCGAACTCACCGGCGACAAGGGCGCGGGCGGCACGCTCGACGTCTCCCTCGAGGGCACCCCGTACCCGCTGCGCCTGGAGCGAGCGGGCGGCGCCGGCACGCTCCAACTCACCGACTGGGGAAAGGACTTCGCGCTCCGCGAGCCGGGCAAGGGCGAGATGGTGGACTACGGGGCCCAGCTCCCGACGTCCTGAGCCCTCTTGGAAGGGCCCCTACTTCCCGCGCCGCTTGCGGCGGAGCAGGAGGTGAGGGAGCGCCGCGGGGGCCTCGCGGCGGGTGGTTGCCGTGGTGGCGAGCGGTGCGGCGGCCAGCGCGTCGGACGACGGCGGGACCATGGACCCCGTCGGCTCCAGCCGGAGCACCCGGCACTCGCGTGCCCAGCGCTCCGGCATCGCCTCGCCGTCCGGCGCGTTCAGGCGCTTGCCCTTCAGCTCGGCGACAGCCGCCTCCCAGCCCTCGGAGTGCGGGGCGAGCTCGACGACGCGGGCCGTCCAGCCCACGAGGCGCCCGCCCTTGTCCTTGCTGCGCACGGTGACGGTCGCCGCCCCGCCGTCGGTGAGGCCGGGCAGCGGCTGCTCGCCGGGCCCGTCGCCGACCAGGTTCGCCGCGCCCTCGTGCCACACGTGCCACAGGGCGCGCTCGGGGCCGGAGGCACCTCGTACCCAGATGAGGCCGGACTTCTTGGTGGCCTCCTCGACGAGGGCCTGGTCCATCAGCAGGTCCGCCGCGGAGCGGCTCGTCGAGGGGTGGTGGTCGGGAGAGGGGGTGGCCTGATCCGTCATGGTCGTCAGCCTATCCGTGCGACTCAGAGCCACCCGTTCCGCTTCAGGATGCGGTGGATCGCGAAACAGGCGCCGACCGTGACACCGAGGACGAGCGGGTAGCCGAACCGCCAGTGGAGCTCCGGCATGTGCTCGAAGTTCATCCCGTAGACGCCACAGACCATCGTCGGTACGGCGATGATCGCCGCCCAGGACGTGATCTTGCGCATGTCCTCGTTCTGCGCGACGGACGCCTGCGCGAGGTTGGCCTGGAGGATGGAGTTGAGCAGTTCGTCGAAGCCGACGACCTGCTCCTGCACGCGCGCGAGGTGGTCTGCGACGTCACGGAAGTACTTCTGGATGTCCGGGTCGACGAGCCGCATCGGCCGCTCACTCAGCAGTTGCATGGGCCGCTGGAGCGGCGCCACCGCCCGCTTGAACTCCAGGACTTCGCGCTTGAGCTGGTAGATCCGCCCGGCGTCAGTGCCGCGCGGAGCGCCCTTGCCCGTCTGCGAGAAGACGTCCGTCTCGACCTCGTCGATGTCGTCCTGCATCGCGTCGGCGACGGCGAGATAGCCGTCGACGACGTGGTCCGCGATGGCGTGCAGGACGGCGGACGGGCCCTTGGCGAGCAGCTCGGGGTCGTCCTGGAGCCGGTGCCGCAGCGCCCGCAGCGAGCCCTGGCCGCCGTGCCGGACGGTGATGAAGAAGTCCCGCCCGGTGAAGCACATCACCTCGCCGGTCTCCACGACCTCGCTGGTCGCGGTGAGTTCGGCGTGCTCGACGTAGTGGATGGTCTTGAAGACGGTGAACAGGGTGTCGTCGTAGCGCTCCAGCTTGGGGCGCTGGTGGGCGTGGACGGCGTCCTCGACGGCGAGCGGGTGGAGCCCGAACTCGGCCGCGATACCGGCGAATTCGGACTCGGTCGGCTCGTGCAGCCCGATCCAGGCGAAGCCGCCCTCGCGGCGCGCCTTGCGGATCGCGCCGCCGGGCGTCAGGCAGTCGTTGTCGTGGACGCGGGCGCCGTCGCGGTAGACGGCGCAGTCGACGACGGCCGTGGACGTCGACGGGTCGCGGGTGGTGTCGTACGGGGCTGACGTGCTGCCGGTCTCGCGCGGCGCGGGGCGGACAGCGGCACGCAGGTCACGGATCATCGACATGGGCAGGCTCCTTCGCGGGCGGGAGCCGCCGGTGGCCATACGGGTCGGCGCTAACCGGAATGAGGACGTCCTGACTGCGGATCCTGTGTGCACGTCCACAAAGCGGGGAGCACCGCGACCGGCGCGGTGGCGGCTTCGCTACTGATTCAGATCAGGCGGAAACGAAGTGCTCTTCCGTGGTGCGCAGACAGACTGGAGCGTGCGCGGAAAGCCGGGAAAATGCGGCTCAGTGGCCGGAAGAGCGGGTGGTACTGCACGGTCGACTTCGGTCCATTGCAGCCCCACCTCCTCCAGCCGGTCCCCCGTGAGGGACGACGTCTCATCCCTCGCAGGGGACGCATATAGGTCAGGGGCTCGAAAGCAACGCTTGGCGTGCTGCCCCTACCAGCGGCCAAGACTATCAGCCGACTGAAGAAGCGAGCCCACCCTCTACCCATTGGATACGAGTTCTATGCTCGCGACATGGGAGATGTTCTTGCTCTGGTCGAGGCCCGACTCCGTACGGCCCTCGGTGAACCGGACGCGCGCGCCGCGGTCACGTTCCTCGGCACCGACTGCATCGAGGTGCTGCGCTTCACGGACGCGGCGGACACCGGCCTCGTGCGCTACGCCACGCTCGGTATGTCGGCCGCCCCCATGGCCGACCCGACGTCCGCGCTCGCCGACCCGCTCAAGGGCCCGCGCGCGGAGCTCGTGCTGTCGGTGCGCACCGGCAGCGCCGACACCGACAAGGTGCTGCGCCCGCTCGCCGTACTCGCCGCGTCGCCACAGGTCGAGGGTGTCGTCGTGGCCGCGGGCGCCTCGCTCGACGTGGGCGAACCCCTGTGGCCCGGCGCCCCGTTCACGTCGGTGCTCGTCGCGGAGTCCGGGGGCCTCGTGGAGGACCTGGAACTGGACGATCCGCTGGATCCCGTACGGTTCCTGCCGCTGCTGCCGATGACGCAGAACGAGGCGGCGTGGAAGCGGGTGCACGGCGCTGCCGCCCTCGAGGAGAAGTGGCTGAACAGCGGAACGGATCTGCGCGATCCGCTGCGCAAGTCCGTGCCGCTCGACCAGTGACCAGTCGCGCGAACTCGCACGGAGAGCGTTGGCGTACACACGCAGTAAATTAGCTCAGCTAATTATTGTAGACTGCATCTAATTTTTCCGGGGAGGTGCTGTGACGTCCCGCCCCCGGAAGGGTGATCGTCCTTGACGGAGCGGGAGTCGGGGAGGACCGTTGGTCCCTATGAGGGGCGAACCCAGTTGCCCGAAGTGTGGTGGCCGGGTCAGGGCTCCCGGCCTTTTCTCCGACTCCTGGCAGTGCGACGTGCACGGGGCGGTGCATCCGCTGCAGCCCGTGATCCCGCCCAGCGTCGAGGCGCTCACCGTCGTGGCGCACCGCGCCCAGGTGCCGGTGTGGATGCCGTGGCCGCTGCCGGTCGGGTGGCTCTTCACCGGAGTGGTCAGCGCGGGCGACGACCGCACGGGCGGCAGAGCGACCGCGGTGGCGTGCTCGGGCCCCGGACCGCTCGGCGGTGTGGGGGAGATGGTGCTCGTCGCGGAGGAGCTCGGCGTCGGTCTCGGCGCCCGGTACGCGGGCATCGACGGCCCCGACCCCGGCCCGCACATGAACGTCGAGAAGCCGCCCCAGGTCAAGGTCCTGGCCGCCGGACGCCCGACCCCGATGTGGCACGTCTCCGGCACCCCCGACGACCGCGCGGTCTTCGCGGGCGAGGCGCGCGGGCTGTGGGTGTGGGCGATCGTGTGGCCCGAGCAGACCGGGCTCCTGATGTACGACGAGCTGGTCCTGACCGACCTGCGCGACGTGGGCGCCGAGGTCGACATGGTGCCCTGCGGCGCGCTGTCGCCACGCATCCTCATGTAAGGGGTCGTACTGGGAGACGACGGTGACGGGAGCGCTCCGGATCCCCGTTATCCTTGAGCGTCCCCTTCCGTCCGTTCAGAGCCTGGAGTACGCGCGTGCGCATCGATCTGCACACCCACTCCACCGCCTCCGACGGCACGGACACCCCGGCCGAGCTGGTCCGTAACGCGGCCGCCGCCGGTCTGGACGTCGTCGCACTCACCGACCACGACACGAGCCGCGGGTACGCGGAGGCCGTCGCCGCGCTGCCGGCCGGACTCACGCTCGTCACCGGCGCCGAACTCTCCTGCCGCCTCGACGGCGTGGGCCTGCACATGCTGGCCTACCTCTTCGACCCCGACGAGCCCGAGCTGCTGCGCGAGCGCGAGCTCGTACGGGACGACCGGGTGCCGCGCGCGCAGGGCATGGTCACCAAGCTCCAGGACCTCGGTGTGCCCGTGACCTGGGAACAGGTCGCCCGCATCGCCGGCGACGGGTCCGTCGGCCGCCCGCACGTCGCGGAGGCCCTCGTCGAACTCGGCGTCGTCGGATCCGTCTCCGACGCCTTCACGCCCGACTGGCTCGCCGACGGCGGCCGCGCGTACGTCGGCAAGCACGAGCTCGACCCCTTCGACGCGATCCGCCTGGTCAAGGCCGCGGGCGGGGTCACCGTCTTCGCGCACCCGGCGGCCGTCAAGCGGGGGCAGGTCGTGCCCGAGTCGGCGATAGCGGACCTGGCCGCGGCCGGACTCGACGGCATCGAGACCGACCACATGGACCATGAACCGGCCACGCGGGCCCGCCTCCGGGGCCTCGCCGCCGACCTCGGCCTCCTGGCCACGGGCTCCTCCGACTATCACGGCAGCCGGAAGACGTGCGTACTCGGCGAGTTCACCACCGACCCCGAGGTGTACGGGGAGATCACGCGCCGGGCGACCGGGGCGTTTCCCGTGCCGGGGGCCGGCGGGACCACCGCGTAACCCGCGCCCTGCCGCGATCCGGCGGGCCGCTCCCCTCACGCCCCGGTGCGGGCTCACGCACCGCACCCCCACGCACAACGCGTCCCGGCTGATCCCGCGGACCCCACTCGCAAGGCCACACCCGTGTTCGATGTCGCTGTTTTCGGATCCCTTTTTCTCACGCTATTCGTGATTATGGACCCCCCTGGGATCACCCCGATCTTCCTCGCGCTCACCGCGGGCCGGCCCGCCAAGGTGCAGAAGCGGATGGCCTTCCAGGCCGTCTGTGTCGCCTTCGGTGTCATCGCGGTGTTCGGGCTCCTGGGCCACCAGATCCTCGACTACCTGCATGTCTCCGTCCCCGCGCTCATGATCGCGGGCGGGCTGCTGCTGCTTCTCATCGCGCTCGACCTGCTCACCGGCAAGACCGACGAACCGAAGCAGACCAAGGACGTGAACGTCGCGCTCGTGCCGCTCGGCATGCCGCTGCTCGCGGGCCCCGGCGCGATCGTGTCCGTCATCCTCGCCGTGCAGAAGGCGGACAGCGCCGCGGCGCAGGTGTCGGTGTGGACGGCGATCGTCGCCATCCACGTCGTCCTGTGGTTCGTGATGCGCTACTCGCTGCTGATCATCCGCGTCATCAAGGACGGCGGCGTGGTCCTGGTGACGCGCCTCGCGGGCATGATGCTCTCCGCGATCGCCGTGCAGCAGATCATCAACGGCGTGACCCAGGTGATCCAGGGCTCCTGACGTCGAGCCCTCTGACGCCGGGCCCTCGCCCCGCGCACGCAAAAGAGCCCCCGTACGGATCTCGTACGGGGGCTCTGAAGCGTGTTATTCGATTACGTACGGTGTATCAGGAGTCGTCGTCGCGTTACGAGGCCGGCGACTCGGCCGGGCGGATGTAGAGGCGCTGCCCTATGGCGGCCGCCTGCTGAACGATCCGGTTGACGGAGGCGGCGTCCACGACAGTGCTGTCCACGGCGGTTCCGTCGACATCGTCGAGTCGCATGATTTCGAAGCGCATACCCGCTTCTCCCTTCGTCTGGTCATCCTCCTGGAGGAGAACTACTGGTACGGGGCAACAGTCTTGCCCCGTCGAACGGCCAGGCGGTTGCCTGACCGTTAAGAGTGGATTGCGCGGCTTCAGTGCCCCGCGTTCTATAGGGATCAACGGGTTGCCCCCAGCAAACATTCCCTACGCTAAGGAAATTTTTCGCGAGACTAATTACCCACGGGTAGTGGGACCGGTTGTGTTCGCAGCGTGACGGCCGGGACAATGGGTCGCATATGAACGACGACCTGACGGCCATCCGCGCGGAGCTCGACCGTACGAACGAGCTGCTCAAGCGCATGCTCGCCGAAGTGGCCAAGACCCCGTCCACTCACGCGATCTTCGTGGACGCCGGATACCTCTACGCCGCCGCCGGCCGCCTCGTCACCGGGACCGAGGACCGCAGAGCCTTCGACCTCGACGCCGAAGGCATCGTCGACGCCCTCATCGACAAGGCCCGCACGATCTTCGCGGACAGCCGGCTGCTGCGCGTCTACTGGTACGACGGCGCCCGGCGCCGCATCCACACGAACGAACAGCAGTCGATCGCCGAGCTGCCCGACGTCAAGGTCAGGCTCGGCAACCTCAACGCCCACAACCAGCAGAAGGGCGTCGACTCCCTGATCCGCACGGACCTCGAGTCGCTCGCCCGGCACCGCGCCATCAGCGACGCCGCGCTGATCGGCGGGGACGAGGACCTCGTCTCCGCGGTCGAGGCCGCACAGGGCTACGGCGCACGCGTCCACCTGTGGGGCATCGAGGCGCCCGAGGGCGCCAACCAGGCGGACCCGCTCCGGTGGGAGGTCGACAGCCAGCGCACGTTCGACCTGGCGTTCTTCAAGCCGTACGTGTCCCGGCGCACCGCGACGGCGACGTACGAGAATGCGGGCACGCCCCGCCCCTCACGGGAGGACGTGCGCTTCGTCGGCGCGCAGATCGCCGCGAAGTGGCTCGCCGCGCGCGGCAGGGAGTCACTGGTCGAGCTGCTGCCGGGGCACCCGTATCTGCCCGGGCCCGTCGATCAGGAGCTGCTCGTCGAGGCGGAGGCCCTGCTGCAGTACTCGCTGCGGGGGCAGTCCGATCTGCGGCGCGCCCTGCGGGACGGCTTCTGGAGCCATCTCCAGGCGCAGTACTAGTACGGCGGCCTCCGGCTAGACCACGGGCGGGTGCAGGTCCCAGAACGCGGCCAGGGCCGCCGCGGTCTCCTGGGGGCGGTCCGTGTTCGGGGAGTGCTCCGCGCCCGCGATGACGGTCCTGCGGGCCGAGAGGCGTACGGCCATGGAGTCGAGGAGCTGCACCGGCCAGGTGTCGTCGCGCTCGCCCGACAGCACGTGCTTGGGCAGCCGGACGGCTGCCAGCTCGTCGACCAGGTCGGGTTCCGTGCACAGCTGGCGGCCGGTCGCGATGAGCTGCGCCGGACTGTTGAGCAGCCAGCGGTGCCGCAGGGCGGCGGCGTCGTCCGCGCCCGCTCCGGGGGCGTCCGTCTCCTCCGGGGCGTCGAGCGCCTGTATCGCGTCCCATACCTGTGCCATGTCGAGCACCGCGAGTGCGTCCCGCAGCAGCTTGACCCGCTCCTGCTGCGACGGCGAGATCTGGGCCGGGCCCGAGGACATGAGGGTGAGCGAGGCGAACGGCGTCGCGTCGATCAGCGCGGCGGCCCGGGCGATCTGCCCGCCGAGCGAGTGACCCACCAGATGCAGCGGCGTCCCGTCGTCCACGACGGCCGCCTGTGCGAGCACATCGCGGGCCAACTCCCGCTGTGCATAAGGGGATTCGTCGTCGAGTGGCCCCGTCGACTCGTACTGCCCCCGCCCGTCCACGGCGACCGTGCGGTACCCGGCGGCGGCGAGCGGGACGTGCAGGGCGATGAAGTCCTCCTTGCTGCCGGTGAACCCGGGCAGCAGGAGGGCGGTACCGGTGTGCCCGGCGTCCTGCGGACCGGCACTGATGGCGGCGAAGTCGCCGCGCTCGGTCCGAAGAACGTGGGCGACGGCGCCGGGCGGCGGGACGAAAACGGGAGGCCGACTCATGCGACGAGGCTAACCGCAGTGCCGCCGCGGGTCATTCGGGGATGGGGCGGGGCTCCCCGCGACCTCCGTGACCGTGAACGCCGATGGCCCGGCCCCGCTTTCGCGGGTGCCGGGCCATCGGCTTGCTACGTGGTCCTGCTCAGCTCTCCGTCGGCTCCGCGGCCTTGCGGGTGCGGCGGCGCGGCTTGGCGGGCGCCTCCTCGGCGGACGCGTCGGCGGTGGCCTTGGGGGCCGCGGCCTTGCGCGTGCGCTTCGGCTTCGTCTCCGTGACCTCGGCAGCCGCGTCGGCGGTCGCCTTGGGGGCGGCGGCCTTGCGGGTGCGCTTGGGCTTGGTCTCCGCAGGAGCCTCGACGGCCTCGACCGTGTCGACGACGGCCTCCGCGGTCTTGCGGGTGCGGCGGCGCGGCTTGGTCTCGGCCTCCTCGGCGACGACCGCCTCGGCGGTGGCCTTGGGGGCGGCGGCCTTGCGGGTGCGCTTCGGCTTGGCCTCGGCGACCTCCGTCGCCTCGACGGTGTCCGCCACGGCCTCGGCCTTGGGCGCCGCCTTGCGGGTGCGCTTGGGCTTGGTCTCGGCAGGAGCCTCGACGGCCTCGACCGTGTCGGCGACGGCCTCCGCGGTCTTGCGGGTGCGGCGGCGCGGCCTCGGGACCGTCGCCTCGACGGTCTCGGCGACCTCCTGGGAGGCGGCCGCCTTGGGGACGGAGGCCTTACGGGTGCGCTCCGGCTTGGTCTCCGAGGCCTCGGGCGCCTCGACCGTGTCGACGACAGCCTCGGCCGTCACGACGGCGGCGGTCTCGACGACGGCCTCCGGCGCGGCGCCCGAACGGGTGCGACGGCGACGACGCGGCGTACGCGGCTCCACCACCGTGGCGTCCACGGCCTCGGAGGCCGCGACCGCCTCGGCCGGAGCCGTCTTCGGCTCGTTCGCCGTCGGGGCGGCCACCGGCTCGCCGTTACGGATACGGCGACGGCGACGCGGCGTCGTACGCGCCGGACGCGGCTCGCGCTCGCGCTCCTCGACGGGAGCCGGAGCGGCCGTGCGGCCACCACGGCCGCCGCGCCCGCCACGGCCACCGGTCTCGCCGAGGTCCTCGACCTCTTCGGCGGCAAGGCCGGCCCGGGTGCGCTCGGCGCGCGGCAGCACGCCCTTCGTGCCGGCCGGGATGTTCAGCTCCTCGTACAGGTGCGGAGACGACGAGTACGTCTCGACCGGGTCGGGGAACTTCAGGTCCAGCGCCTTGTTGATCAGCTGCCAGCGCGGGATGTCGTCCCAGTCGACCAGCGTGATCGCGATGCCCTTGGCACCCGCGCGGCCCGTACGGCCGATGCGGTGCAGGTACGTCTTCTCGTCCTCGGGGGACTGGTAGTTGATGACGTGCGTCACACCCTCGACGTCGATGCCGCGAGCGGCGACGTCGGTGCAGACGAGCACGTCCACCTTGCCGTTGCGGAACGCCCGCAGGGCCTGCTCACGCGCGCCCTGGCCGAGGTCACCGTGGACGGCGCCGGACGCGAAGCCGCGCTTCTGCAGCTGGTCGGCGATGTCCGCGGCGGTCCGCTTCGTACGGCAGAAGATCATCGCGAGCCCGCGGCCGTCGGCCTGCAGGATGCGCGCGACCATCTCCGGCTTGTCCATGTTGTGCGCGCGGTAGACGTGCTGCGAGGTGTTCGCGACCGTCGCGCCCTCGCCGTCGGGCGACGTGGCGCGGATGTGCGTCGGCTGCGACATGTAGCGACGGGCCAGGCCGATGACGGCGCCGGGCATCGTCGCGGAGAACAGCATGGTCTGGCGCTTCGCCGGAAGCATGTTGATGATCTTCTCGACGTCGGGCAGGAAGCCCAGGTCGAGCATCTCGTCGGCCTCGTCGAGGACGAGGGACTTGATGTGCTTCAGGTTGAGCTTCTTCTGGCCCGCGAGGTCGAGGAGACGGCCCGGGGTGCCGACGACGACGTCGATGCCCTTCTTGAGGGCCTCGACCTGCGGCTCGTAGGCACGGCCGCCGTATATGGCGAGGACGCGCACATTGCGCACCTTGCCGGCGGTCAGCAGGTCGTTCGTGACCTGCTGGCACAGCTCACGGGTGGGGACGACGACGAGCGCCTGCGGGGCGTCGGTCAGCTGCTCGGGCTGCGCCCGGCCCGCCTCGACGTCCGCGGGCACGGTGACGCGCTCGAGGAGCGGAAGCCCGAAGCCGAGCGTCTTGCCGGTGCCGGTCTTGGCCTGGCCGATGACGTCGGTGCCGGAGAGCGCTACGGGGAGCGTCATCTCCTGGATGGGGAAGGGGTTGATGATGCCGACGGCCTCGAGGGCTTCGGCGGTCTCGGGAAGGATCCCGAGCTCTCGGAACGTGGAAAGCTGCTGCGTAGTCAGGGTGTTGCCTCTTCTGTGAGACGCGGTGCGAGGCGAACGCGGGGGTCGTGACCGTGCCGATTGATCGCCGGTCGCCAGCGAGAGGCGGGCGGGCCGGGTGACGCGGGACCACTGCCGACGCTCGAGCGCTCGTGCCGCTGAGGGTCCCTCCTCATGCCGTACGTCGTGTGACGTACCGCCCGGAGGGCTGTCGGGTCGGAGCCGATCGGGCCACCGACCGGGCATCCTCATTCATGTAGCCCGTCGAAAACGCGTACAAACACACACGTAAAAGTGCTGCTCGTACCCGGCGGGCTCTTTACCACCATACCCCGGAATCGCGCATGCGCGATGGCCGAATTGGTCACGTAGTCGTCGTCACAGTCATTGACCAGGGACTTCCGTGCGGCGGCCGGCGGGCTATTGTGCGCTTCATGGAGACGCCCGACACCGCCGCCGCAGCCGACGAACCCACCGGAATCGCCGCCCAGGACTGGGCGAAGGCATCCGTCGACCCCCATTACCGCGCAGCGGTCGTGGATCTGCTCGGCGCACTCGCGTACGGAGAGCTGGCCGCCTTCGAGCGGCTCGCCGAGGACGCGAAGCTGGCGCCGACGCTCGGCGACAAGGCCGAGCTCGCGAAAATGGCGTCCGCCGAATTCCACCACTTCGAGCAGCTGCACGACCGGCTCTCGGCGATCGGCGTCGCGCCGACCGAGGCGATGGAGCCCTTCGTCGCCGCGCTCGACGGCTTCCACAAGCAGACCGCGCCGTCGGACTGGCTGGAAGGCCTGGTCAAGGCGTACGTCGGCGACTCGATCGCCAGTGACTTCTACCGAGAGGTCGCCGCGCGCCTCGACTTGGACACCCGCTCCCTCGTCCTCGCCGTCCTCGACGACACCGGGCACGCCAGCTTCGCCGTGGAGAAGGTGCGAGCCGCGATCGAGGCCGAGCCGCGCGTGGGCGGGCGGCTCGCGCTGTGGGCGCGACGCCTGATGGGTGAGGCGCTCTCGCAGTCGCAGCGGGTCGTCGCCGACCGGGACGCCCTGTCGACGATGCTCGTCGGCGGCGTGGCCGACGGTTTCGACCTCGCGGAGGTCGGCCGGATGTTCTCGCGGATCACCGAGGCGCACACCAAGCGGATGGCCGCGCTGGGGCTCGCGGCCTGAGGCCGCCTCACCGTCTCACCGCCGGTCGGTCACGGCCTAGGCCGGCGCCGACCGGCGGACTGGGGCAGAGGGGCGGAGCAGCAGCGACAGGAGCGCCACGCCCACGACGACCGCTCCGATGAGGGTGGCAAGGGCGTGGCCGGAGCCGAGCGCGGTGTGGGTCAGAAATGCCCCGAAGAGCGCACCCGCGATTCCCGTCGGCAGTACGAGCGCCCGGGGCGGGAGCCGGCGTGGCAGGCGGACCGTCGCGGCCCAGGCGAGGCCGAAGCCGAGCAGGGCGGAGCCGAGCGCTTCCAGAAGCATCGTGTGAGGTCCCTCCCGCATTGGCCGTGGTGCAAATCGGTCTTGACCGGTGTACCCCCAGGTCGCGGAATGCAATCCTCCCCGTATGGGTCCGCTGTGCTCACGCTGTGAAGGCCGGGGCGTCGCGGACAGGCACGGGAAAGGCCCGGTGGCTGTTGCCACCGGGCCTTTCCCGTATGTCTTTCGTTCTGCCGTACGTGTGGTTACACCGGGCCGAAGCCCACCTTGCGCACCGCCGGCTCACCGATCTCCACGTACGCCAGGCGCTCGGCCGGCACCAGGACCTTGCGGCCGTGCTCGTCCACCAGAGTCAGCAGCTGCGCCTTGCCGGACAGTGCCTCGGACACCGCGCTCTCGACTTCCTCGGCGGTCTGGCCGCTCTCCAGAACGATCTCGCGGGGCGTGTGCTGCACGCCGATCTTGACCTCCACGGCCTTGTCCCTCCGACGATCCGTGATGTGCGCGGACGACCGCGCCGTACCCACCACACATTAGCCCGGTGAGGGGACGTACCTGGCGTCCACGCTGCACGCCAGGAGCGAACAAGACCGTAAACGCCGCGCGCCGTGCGCCGCGCCTCGTCAGTGGTGTTCGGTGCCGTGCAGCGGGAAGCCGGCGATGCCCCGCCAGGCCAGGGACGTCAGGAGCTGCACGGCCTTGTCGCGCGGCATTGTCGACTTGCTGGAGAGCCAGTAGCGCGCCACGACCTGCGATACGCCGCCCAGGCCGACGGCGAGCAGCATCGACTCGTCCTTGGACAGGCCGGTGTCCTCGGCGATGACGTCGCAGATCGCCTCCGCGCACTGCAAGCTGACGCGGTCCACGCGCTCGCGCACCGCGGGCTCGTTCGTCAGGTCCGACTCGAAGACGAGGCGGAACGCGCCGCCCTCGTCCTCCACGTAGGCGAAGTACGCGTCCATCGTGGCCGCGACCCGCTGCTTGTTGTCGGACGTGGAGGCCAGTGCCGTGCGCACGGCCAGCAGGAGCGCCTCGCAGTGCTGGTCGAGCAGGGCCAGGTAGAGGTCGAGCTTGCCGGGGAAGTGCTGGTAGAGCACCGGCTTGCTGACGCCCGCGCGCTCCGCGATGTCGTCCATGGCCGCGGCGTGGTAGCCCTGTGCGACGAATACCTCCTGGGCCGCGCCCAGGAGCTGGTTGCGTCGGGCACGGCGCGGCAGGCGCGTGCCCCGAGGGCGCGCTGCCTCTGTCTGCTCGATGGCTGTCACGCCGCCTCCCAAGATTGTCCGTGTGCGGTGTGCGCCGCTTCGCCATCGTACTTTTCGGTAACCGTGGTGTGCGCGGTGCGAACGCACAATTTCACGGACCGGACAGCTATGGAAACCGTCCGCATGCGGGCAAATACGGGCAGGTCACCGATAGTCGTCCTCGTCCAGCTCCACCACGCGGGCCTGTTCGGCCCGGTCCGCCTCGTTCGCGGCGTCCGGGTCCGCGTCCGCCGGAGGGTCGTCCCGGTGCGGAGCGAGCTCCGTGAGCTGCTCGGCCGCGTCCGCCTCGGGGGCCTCGACGCCGAACTCCGCGTCATCCTCCTGTGCCTCGAATGTGTCGGGATCGGATGGGTCGACCGTCATGGCGGCTCCCTTCCCTCATGTGTCCTTGTGCGTCCTCATGTGGGCGGGTGCCCAGATCCGAGCGTAGGAGACACCAGAACGGGGCGCGATGCGATCTGTGACGGCGAACACACGATCCAGTGCGTGATCGTCTCGTAACATATCCCGCATGTCTTCGACCGAGTCGCCGCGTGTGCCCGCCGCCGTCGCGGCCGTGGGGCCCAAGCCGGCCACCGTCAGGGTCGTGGAGGGCGAGCGGCTCGGCTCGGTCGGCCTTCCGGGGCTCACGCTCACCATCCGCTCCCGCCCCGGCATCCGCGCAGGGCTGCCGCCCGCGCTGTACGTGCACGGCCTCGGCGGCTCGTCCCAGAACTGGTCGGCCCTCATGCCGCTCCTGGAGGACGTCGTCGACGGCGAGGCGCTCGACCTGCCCGGCTTCGGCGACTCACCGCCGCCGGACGACGGCGACTACTCGGTGACCGGGCACGCCCGCGCCGTCATCCGCCACCTCGACGCGGCGGGCCGCGGACCCGTCCACCTCGTCGGCAACTCCCTCGGCGGGGCGATCACGACCCGGGTCGCGGCCGTACGGCCCGACCTCGTGCGCACCCTCACGCTCGTTTCGCCCGCACTGCCCGAGATCCGCGTGCAGCGCACGGCGGTACCGACCGCACTGCTTGCCGTACCGGGCGTGGCCTCGCTCTTCACTCGCCTCACCAGGGACTGGACCGCCGAACAGCGGGTGAGCGGCGTCACGGCGCTCTGCTACGGGGATCCCGGCCGGGTCAACCCCGAGGGGTACCGGGCCGCCGTCGAGGAGATGGAGCGACGGCTTCAACTGCCTTATTTCTGGGACGCGATGGCCCGTTCGGCGCGTGGCGTTGTGAACGCGTACACCTTGGGCGGGCAGCATGGGCTCTGGCGTCAGGCCGAACGTGTCCTCGCGCCCACGCTCCTCGTCTACGGTGGACGCGATCAGCTCGTGTCCTACCGGATGGCGGCGCGGGCCGCGCGGACGTTCCGTTCCTCGCGGCTCCTGACTCTGCCGGACGCGGGGCACGTGGCGATGATGGAGTATCCGGAGACGGTCGCCACGGCGATGCGTGAACTCCTCGCGGATGCGGGGGAACTGACCGAAGGCGACAGGACGAGCGGGCGGGGAGCTGAGGCGGCGAGTGGGACGGCATAGCCGCCGGGGGCCGGCACCGGCACCGGCGCCGGCACCCTTGGACGACGCGGAGGCGGTCGCGGCAGGCCGCGGCCGTCGCCGGCGCGGCGCCCCCGATGTCCCACGCCCCACCACGCCGGGGCCCCAGGCGCAGCAGGGCGCCCCGCGCGGGCAGGCCCAGCCGGGGCCGGCCCCGTACCGCGGCGCACCGCCGAACGCCGGGCCGCCGCGCGGATTCTCCGAGGCGACGCCCGCGCACGGTTTTCCCCAGGCGACTCCGCCGCGCGGTTTCCCGCAGGCGACCCCGCCGCGGGGCTTCCAGCAGGCGGCTCCGCCGCAGGGGCCCACGTCGCGTGGGTTCTCCGAGGCGACCCCCGCACATGGCTTTCCGCAGGCGACCCCGCCGCACGGTTTCCCCGCGCAGGGGACTCCGGCTCAAGGGTCGCCCCGTGTGACGCCGTCCCATGGATTTCCGCAGGGCACGCCCGCGCACGGCGTTCCGCATGTGCGGGGTGGGCATCCTGAGCAGTTCGAGGGGGGTGCCCGGGGCGAGACCCGGATGGGCGTCGGGTACGCGGCCGCGCCGGTCGTGCCGACGCCGCGCAGCAGGCCGCGGCAGGACTACGTAGACGCGTTCGCCCAGCCCTCGCAGCCCCGGCGCCCCTCCGGCCCGTACGCCGACGTCACCGACTGGGACGCGCAGGGCGGCGAACCCGACGAGGCCGCCGCCGGGTCTGCCGAGGACGAGGAGCCGGGTGACAAACGGCGCAAGGGCCGTACGTACACCGGCATCGCGGCCGCCGCCGTGACCACGGTGCTCGCCGTCGTCGTCGCCGGACATGTCGCCCAGGGGCGCGGCGACAAGGCCGACACCCAGGCGCAGCCCGCGGGCGGACCCGACAAGCGGTCGACGAACGGGTCGGCGTCGCGTTCGGACGACCGGGCCACCCCTGGGGGCAAGGCGCGGCCCGTCATCCCGCTGACGTACGACCAGAAGATGGGCAAGACGTATCCCCTGTCCGCCAAGCTCAAGGGTTCCGGGAAGTTCACGGCGGTGCCCGGATTCGACAAGGCGCCGGGCAAGGGGCAGAAGTTCCAGTACCGGATCGACGTCGAGAACGGGCTCGGGCTCGACGGCGGGCTTTTCGCGCAGGCCGTGCAGAAGACCCTGAACGACGACCGCAGTTGGGCCCATGACGGCGGCAGGACTTTCGAGCGGATTTCCTCCGGAAAGCCCGACTTCGTGATTACGCTCGCCAGTCCGGGGACCACCGGCGTCTGGTGCGAGAAATCCGGGCTCGACACGACCGAGGACAATGTGTCCTGCGATTCCGCCGCCACCGACCGCGTCATGATCAACGCCTATCGGTGGGCGCAGGGATCGACGACGTACGGGAACAAGATCCATCTGTACCGGCAGATGCTCATCAACCACGAGGTCGGGCACCGGCTCGGGTTCAATCACGTGACCTGTGCGAAGAACGGCGCGCTCGCGCCCGTCATGCAGCAGCAGACCAAGTTCCTGACCTTCGGCGGAATCACCTGCAAGCCCAACCCCTGGGCCTTTCCCAAGAGTTGAGCCGCAGGGGCAAGGTCGCGTTGACATCCGGCGAAAGTTCGTTCATATTTCTCCGCATGTCGCACTGTCACGCACCCTCGCGCACCGCCATTGAGCTCACGCTCATCGGCGTGACCGGGCTGTGCGTCGCCGACGTGCACTGTTGCTGACGCCCGCCCCTGGCGTGCTGCGTCGCATTTAATCTCTCCTTTCCGGTATCCACCCTTGTTTCTTCTCAGGGTTTCCGGTTTCCGGCTGTCGACGTGCCTCGGGCGAGTTCTGCGCATTTCCCTGCCTGCCCTCTGCTGCCCAGCGCAGCGCACATTCCCCAAGGGGTCGATTTCCGATGCGTCAACCGTCCGTCATAGCGCGCCGCGTGGCCGCCGCATCCGTCAGCGTGGTCCTCGCCGCGGGCGCCGCCGCCTGCGCCGGGCCCAAGGACAGCGACGCAGGGGGGAGCTCCGACGCCAAGGCGCGCAAGGGCGGCACCCTCACCGTCCTCAACTCCAACCCGCAGTCCGACTTCGACCCGGCGCGGCTCTACACCTCCGGCGGCGGCAACGTCCCCTCGCTCGTCTTCCGCACGCTGACCACCCGCAACCGTGAGGACGGCGCAGCGGGCGCGAAGGTCGTCCCCGACCTCGCCACCGACCTGGGCAAGCCCAGCAAGAACGCGACCGTGTGGACGTACACCCTGAAGAAGGGCGTCGCCTACGAGGACGGCTCGCCCATCACGTCCGCCGACATCAAGTACGGCATCGAGCGGTCGTTTGCCGCCGAACTCTCCGGCGGTGCACCGTACTTGAGGGACTGGCTGATCGGCGGCGCCGACTACCAGGGCCCGTACAAGGACAAGAAGGGCCTCGACTCGATCGAGACCCCGGACGCGCGGACCATCGTCTTCCGCCTGAACAAGCCCGAGGGCGAGTTCCCCTACCTGGCCACGCAGACGCAGTTCACGCCCGTGCCCAAGGCCAAGGACACCGGCACGAAGTACGAGGAGCACCCCGTCTCGTCCGGCCCGTACAAGGTCGTCAAGAACGAGAACGACGGTGAGCGGCTCGTCCTGGAGCGCAACACGCACTGGTCCGCGACAACCGACGAGGAGCGCAAGGCCTACCCGGACCGGATCGACGTCCGCTCCGGCCTCGACGCGTCCGTCATCAACCAGCGGCTCTCCGCAGGTCAGGGCGCCGACGCCGCCGCCGTCACCACCGACACCAACCTCGGCCCCGCCGAACTCGCCAAGGTCAGCGGCGACAAGAAGCTCGCCGCCCGCGTCGGCACCGGCCACTTCGGCTACACGAACTACATCGCCTTCAACCCCAAGGTGAAGCCGTTCGACAACCCGAAGGTGCGCCAGGCCATCGCCACCGCCGTCGACCGCTCCTCGGTGATCAACGCGGCCGGCGGCTCCTCGCTCGCCGAGGCCGCGACGACCTACCTGCCGAACCAGAAGTCCTTCGGTTACACCGCGTACGACCACTTCCCGGCCGGGGCCTCGGGCAACGCGCAGAAGGCCAAGGAGCTGCTCAAGGACGCCGGTTACAAGAAGGGCCTGACCGTCACCCTCACGCACTCCAACGCCAAGGACTTCGAGACCAGCCCGGAGATCGCCACCGCCCTCCAGGACGCCCTGAAGAAGGCCGGCATCACCGTCAAGCTCCAGGGCCTGGAGGCGAACGACTACTCCGACACGATCCACAGCGCCAAGAAGGAGCCCGGCTTCTTCCTCGCGCACTGGGGTGCCGACTGGCCCTCCGGCGGCCCGTTCCTCGCCCCGATCTTCGACGGCCGGCAGATCGTCAAGGACGGCGCGAACTTCAACACCGGATTCCTCGATGACAAGTCGGTCAATGACGAGATCGACTCGATCAACAAGTTGACCGATCTTGACGCTGCCGCCAAGCGCTGGGGCGCACTGGACAAGAAGATCGGGGAGCAGGCACTGACCGTGCCGCTGTTCCACCCCGTGTACAAGCGCCTGTACGGACCGGACGTCAAGAACATCGTCATCAGCGACTGGACCGGCGTGCTCGACATCTCGCAGGTCTCGGTGAAGTGACGCGATGACCGAGGCACTTGTGGCCTCGGAGACCGCAGGGGCGGGCGCCATCACGGCGTCCGCCCCCGTCTCCGGAGCCCGTCAGTTCTGGCGGCGCCTGCGCACGCAGCGCGCCGCCCTCGTCGCGGCGGCCGTCGTCGCCCTGCTCGTCCTGATCGCCCTCGGGGCCCCGCTCCTCGCGCTGATCGAGGGCCAGGACCCGAACACGTACCACCCCCACCTCATCGACTCCGCGCGCGGCGGCGTGCCCGTCGGCGCGTTCGGCGGGGCCGGCGGCGAGCACTGGCTCGGCGTCGAACCGCAGACCGGACGCGACCTGTTCACGCGCCTCGTCTACGGGGCCCGGGTCTCCCTCGGCGTCGCACTCGCCGCCACCGTCGTGCAGGTGTTCATCGGAGTCACCGTCGGCATCGCGGCCGGGCTCGGCAACCGCTGGGTCGACCAGATCCTCAGCCGCGCCACCGACGTCATCGTCGCGCTGCCCCTGATGATCCTCGCGCTCGCCCTGATGGCGATCGTCCCGAGCGGCTTTCCCCGGCCCGTCCTCGTCGCCCTCGTGATCGGGCTCGTGGCCTGGGGCGGCACCGCCAAGATCGTGCGCGCCCAGACCATCACCCTCAAGGAACGCGACTTCGTGGCCGCGGCCCGGCTCAGCGGCTGGCCCACCTGGCAGATCGCCCGCCGCGAACTCCTCCCGTCGCTCGCCGCGCCCGTCATCACGTACGCGTCCCTGCTCGTCCCGACGAACGTCACCGTCGAGGCGGCCCTCTCGTTCCTCGGCGTCGGCGTCAAACCGCCCACACCCTCCTGGGGACAGATGCTCACCGCCGCCGACGTCTGGTATCAGGCCGCACCGCAGTACCTACTGCTGCCCGCAGGCGCGCTCTTCGTGACCGTGCTCGCGCTCACCGTCCTCGGCGACGGCGTGCGCACGGCGCTCGACCCGCGCGCCGCGTCCCGCCTGCGCATCGGCACGGGCCGCAAGCGGGAGGCCGGCGCATGACCGGCTTCCTGCTGCGCAGGGCGATCGGCGCCGCCGTCACCCTGCTCGCCATCTCCGTGATCATCTACGTCGTCTTCTACGCGGCCCCCGGCAACGTCGCCCAGATCAGCTGCGGCCCCCGCTGCTCGCCCGCCCAAGTGCAGCAGGTCGCCGACCAGTTGAGGCTCGACGACCCTCTCTACCTGCGCTACTGGCACTTCCTCCAGGGCATCTTCGTAGGACAGGACTTCTCCACCGGCACCGCCGTCCAGCACTGCGACGCCCCCTGCCTCGGCTTCTCGTACCAGACCGACCAGCAGGTCACGCAGCTGATCCTCACCAAGCTGCCCGCCACCGCCTCGCTCGCGCTCGGCGCCATGGTGCTGTGGCTGATCCTCGGCGTCGGCACCGGCGTGCTGTCCGCCTGGCGGCGCGGGCGCCCCACGGAGCGGATCCTCACCGGCATCACCCTCGCCGGCACGGCCACGCCCGTCTTCGTCATCGGCCTGCTGCTGATGATCGTCGTCTGCGGACAGCTCCAGTGGCTGCCCTTCCCGCAGTACGTGCCCTTCACCGACGACCCCGAACAGTGGGCGTGGAACCTGCTCCTGCCCTGGCTGTCGCTCGCCCTCATCGAGGCCGCCAAATACGCGCGCCTCACCCGCGCCTCCATGCTGGAGACCCTCGCCGAGGACCACGTGCGCACCTTCCGCGCCTACGGGGTCGGCGAACGCTCCATCATCGGACGGCACGCCCTGCGCGGCGCCGTCGCCCCTGTCATCGCCCTGAACGCCAACGACTTCGGCTCCATGTTCGGCGGCGCCGTGCTCAGCGAGACCCTGTTCGGCATCCCCGGACTCGGCCGCGAACTCGTGCACGCCGTCAACGTCGTCGACCTGCCGGTCGTCGTCGGCATGGTCCTCGTCACCGGCTTCTTCGTCGTACTCGCCAATGCCGTCGCGGACGTCCTGTACGCGGTGGCCGACCGACGGGTGGTCCTGTCATGAGCCTCGTCGAAGTGGACGCGCTCACCGTCGAGTTCGGGGACCTGCGGGCCGTCGACACGCTCTCCTTCCGCCTGGAGGAGGGCGCGGCGCTCGGCGTCGTCGGCGAGTCCGGATCCGGCAAGAGCACCGTCGCCTCCGCGCTCCTCGGCCTCCACCGGGGGACCGGCGCGCGCGTCACCGGGTCCGTGCGGGTCGCCGGCACCGACGTACAGGAAGCCGACGACGAGACGCTGCGGCGGCTGCGGGGCGGGACGGCCGCGATGGTCTTCCAGGACCCGCTGTCCTCCCTCGACCCGTACTACGCCGTCGGCGACCAGATCGCCGAGGTGTACCGCGTGCACTCCAAGGCGTCCCGGCGCGCCGCACGCGCGCGTGCCGTGGAAGTGCTCGACCGGGTCGGCATCTCCGACGCCGCCCGCCGCGCGCGCTCACGCCCCCACGAGTTCAGCGGCGGCATGCGCCAGCGAGCCCTGATCGCCATGGCCCTGGCCTGCGAACCCACCCTCCTCGTCGCGGACGAACCGACGACCGCCCTCGACGTCACCGTCCAGGCGCAGATCCTCGACCTGCTGCACGGACTGCGCCAGGAGACCGGCATGGGCCTCATCCTCGTCACCCACGACGTGGGCGTCGCCGCCGAGAGCGTCGACGACGTCCTGGTGATGCGGCACGGCCGCGCCGTCGAACGCGGGGCCGTCGCCGACGTACTCGGCGCGCCCTCCGCCGCGTACACGAAGGAACTGCTCGGGGCCGTGCCCCGCGTCGACGCGGCACGCCCGCAGCGCCCGGACACGACGGGCGACGTCCTGCTCGAAGCGGTCGACCTGCGACGGGAGTTCGGGCGCGGCAAGCGCGCCTTCGCCGCCGTCGACGGGGTCTCCCTGGCCGTGCGCCGGGGCGAGACCCTCGGAATCGTGGGCGAGAGCGGCAGCGGCAAGACCACGCTCGGGCGAATGCTCGTCGGACTCCTCGAACCGACGTCCGGGCAGGTGCTCCTTTCAGGGGCGCGCACCGACACGGGCGTGCAGATGGTGTTCCAGGACCCCGTCTCCTCCCTCAACCCCCGCCGCAGCGTGGGGGAGTCCGTCGCCGACCCGCTGCGGGCGCGCGGCGACAAGGAGGTGCGCGGCCGGGTCGAGGAGCTCCTGGAACGCGTCGGGCTCGACCCGGCGCACTACGGACGCTATCCGCACGAGTTCAGCGGCGGCCAGCGCCAGCGCGTCGGGATCGCCCGCGCGCTCGCCGCCGAACCGCGCATCATCGTGTGCGACGAAGCCGTCTCCGCCCTCGACGTCACGACCCAGGCCCAGGTCACCGGCCTGCTGCGGGAACTCCAGGACGAGCTGGGACTCGCCCTCGTCTTCATCGCCCACGACCTCGCCGTCGTCCGCCAGGTCAGCGACCGGGTCGCGGTCATGCGCAAGGGACGCGTCGTCGAGTACGGCACCGTGGACGAGGTATACGGCGCACCGCAGGACCCGTACACCCGGCAACTGCTCGCCGCGGTGCCGGCCCTCGATCCGGCCGTCGCCGCGCGGCGGCGCACCGCTCGCAGGGAGCTGGCCGCAGCATGACAGTCCGTGACCGAATGAGCGTGTAGCGCGACAGAACGCTACCCGCACGGGAAAGTTACGGCCGTTCACCCCTTTTGGTGGCGTGATGGACAACCGTCCATCACGCCACCGGCATGTCCGCATACGTTCGTCCCGCTGAGCCACCGGACCAACGGCGGCTCCCCAGACGGGAGATCGGAGGTGTACTCGTGCGCATCGGACTGCTTACGGAGGGTGGCTATCCGTATGTGAGCGGTGAGGCCAGACTCTGGTGCGACCGCCTCGTGCGCGGGCTCGAGCAGCACGAGTTCGACCTCTACGCGCTCAGCCGCAGCCAGGACCAGGAGGACCGCGGCTGGATCGAACTGCCGCCGCAGGTCAGCCGGGTGCGCACCGCTCCGGTGTGGACCGCCGACGACGACGGCGTCGGCTACGGGCGCCGCAGCAGGCGGCGCTTCGCCGACGCGTACGCGGAGCTGGCGGCGGCCGTCTGCGCGGGCGCTTCCCCCGAGACCGCCGGCCTCGCGGGCGTGCCCGCCGATGCCTCCAGCGCCGAGGCGGACCGTTTCGGCAACGCGCTGTACGAGCTCGCCGAACTCGCCCGCGACGAAGGCGGACTCGTCGGCGCCCTGCGCTCCGAAACCGCCGTGCGCACGCTGGAGCGCGCCTGCCGCGCACCGGGCGCCCTGCGCGCGGCCCGCGCCACCCGCGTCCCCGACCTCCTCGCCGTCGCCGGACACATCGAACGCGCCCTGCGTCCGCTCTCCCTCGACTGGTACGGCGACGACGGCCTCGGCTCGGTCGACCTGTGCCACGCCACCTCCGGCGGCCCCGCCGCCCTGCCCGGACTCGTCGCCCACCACTTCTCCGGCGTCCCCCTCCTCGTCACGGAGTACGGCGTACAGCTGCGGGCCCACTACATCGCGGCCGGCGACGCCGAACTGAGCGCCCCCGTACGGGCGATGCTCGCCGCCTTCCACGGCCGCCTCGCCGCCGAGACCTACCGGCAGGCCGCGATCATCACCCCCGGCAACGCGCACGCCCGGCGCTGGCAGGAGCGGTGCGGCGCCGACCGCGCGAAACTGCGCACCGTCCACCCCGGCATGGAGGCCTCCCGCTTCGCCGAGATCGGCGAGCGCGAGGAGCCGGGGGAGCCCGGCACCCTGGTCTGGGTCGGCCGCATCGAACCCTCCAAGGACCTGATCTCCCTCCTCCACGCCTTCGCGGAGATCCGCAAGGACGAGCCCAAGGCCCGCCTGCGCCTCGTCGGAGCGCCCGCCGAAGGGCCCGAGGCCGCCGCCTACCTCGCCCACTGCAAGGCCCTCGCCGCCCAGCTCTTCCCCGACGAGGCGGAGGGCGCCCACGCGATGGGCGACAACCCCGTCTCCTTCGAGGAGATCGGGGGGCCCGAGGCACCCGACCTCGCGGACGCGTACGCCGCCGGGAGCGTCGTCGTCCTGTCGAGCATCGTCGAGGGGTTCCCGATCAGCCTCGTCGAGGCGATGTTCTGCGGACGCGCGACGGTCTCGACCGACGCGGGCGCCGTCGTCGAGGTCATCGGCGGCACCGGCCTGGTGGTCCCGCCGCGCAACCCGCGGGCGTTCGCCGAGGCGTGTGTATCGCTGCTGCGTGACCCGGGGCGCCGCGAACGGCTCGGCGCCGCCGCGCGGGCACGAGCGCTCGAACTCTTCACCGTCGAGCAGAACATCACGGCATTTCACGGCATTTACCTGGAGATCGTTTCCCACTGCCCCGTGCGCCGTGACCCCGTGGACGACGCGGGCGAACCCCTGCCCTTCGCCAACCCTCCGGAGGCCCACGTACCAGGCCGCTGGACCGCACCGACGAGCGAATCGGGCGGGGGCTTCGGGACGTGGCTGGCGGGGCGGGCTGCCTCTGGGGGTGCGCCTAGTTGGGCGGAGGGGGAGGCCGTCGGCTCGGGCGGGGCCGGCGGTTTGGGCGGGGGCGTTGGTTCGGGTGAGGGGACCGGCTCGGGCGGAGCCGTTGGTTCGGGCGGTGGCGGGGAGCGGCCGGCCGGTGAGCACGGGCAGTTGGCCGGGGCGTTTCCCGGTGGGGAGGGGGACGCGTGAGCGGGCGGGAGGTGGGAGAGACGGTCGTGGGCGCGGGCTTGGACGCGCCGCAGGTGCCGGGTGGCGCGGACGCGTGGGGGACGGGGTCGCAGGAGGCGTTGGGGGAGGCTGAGGCTGGGCCCAGGGCCGGCGGTGAGGCGGGGCCGGCTCGGAGGCCTGAGGCGGGGTTGGGCGTCGGGTCGGGGTCGGGTGCCGAGCCGGTTGCGGGGCCGGGCAGTGAGCCGGAATCGGAGCGGCGTGCGGAGCCGGAGCCGGGGGCTGGACCGGGGTTGCCGGCCCGGGGGCTCGACTCCGCGCCTGCCGACGAAGCCTTGCTGAACGAACCCGCGGCCTGGCGCGCCGGCGCCGCATCCGCATCCGCCCCGACGAGCAGCCCGCTCCCCGATACACCCCCGGCGCCGGCCTCCCCTCCCGCCGCCTCCCCTCCCGCCGGCACCGCCCACCCCGGCAGCCCCCCCAAGACCGACGAGGCCACCGGCGGCAGCCGACGCCGTACCGGCGTGGACCCCGTGAAAGCCCTGATGCACCGGCACCGCGAGCTCTGCGAGCGTGCCGTCGACCCCCTGGAGATCGCGGCCGGTCTGGAAGCCCACGGCGTCACCGACCGGACCGCTGCCCGCTTCCGGCACCGCGACGTCTTCTCGCTCGCCGAAGAGATGTACGCGCGCGTGCCCCGCGACAGCGACATCGAACCGGAAACCCAGCACGCCGCATCCGACACACCTCGCGGCCGGCGCCCCGTCTGGGCCGTCCTCACGCTGCTGCCCGGCGCGCTGGGCGCCCTCACCCTCGTAGGACTCGACTTCACCGACGGACGGATGCGGCTCGCGGTCGGGGCCGGCGGCGTGCTCGCCGTCTCCGCCGCACTCCGTGCCGCCCTGCGCCGGGGCCCGCTGCGCGCCACCGCCCACACCGTGCCCGCCACCGGCGCCTGGACCTGTTGCCTCCTCGCCTATGCCTTCCTCGGCGACGGACTCCTGACCGCTGCTGTCGCGGGCGGCCCCGACGAAGGCTGGGCCCCCGCCACCGCCCCCCTCCTCGCCCTGGCCTTCGCCGTCGCGCCCGGCGCCTGGTGCGCCCAGCTCTTCCGCGCGGTCGCCCGGCGCAGGCTCGCCTCCAGCCGGGGTCTCGAAGAGTTCGCCGCCTCCGTGCGCCCCCTCCTCCTCGCCGTCTTCGCGCTCTTCCTGTGCGCGCTGTGCGCCCTCATCGGGGTGGCCGCCGCCGTACTCGGCCAGGACGCCGAATACGCCGGCGCCGGAACGCTCGGCGCGCTCCTGCTGCTCGCCCGCCTGCTCACGGCGCACGGCCGCACGCACGCCCCCGCCGTCGTCCTCGGCGCGGCCGCCGCGGCCGAGGCACTCGCGGTCTGCACCGTGTTCGCCGGCCGCCTCCCCGGCTGCGGCTTCCTCGCCGTCCCCGTAGAGACGGCCGTCGACGCCTGGGGGCCCGGCACCGTACCCGCCCTGGCCTGCGGCGCCGCCGCGCTCACCCTCCTCGTCCACGCGGCCCGCACCCTCACCCGGGCCTCCGCCCACGCGCCCACGGACGCCACCCCGTGACCGCGCCCGATGCCGTACGACCACACGAAGCGGCCGGCCGGCCGCTCCCCTCCCGCGGGGCCGACACCGCGGGCCTTCCGAAGACCCTCGGCAACACCCCTAAGGAGAACGCGAGATGACCACCCCTCCCCCCGGAGGCCCCGGACCATCCGGACATCCCGGGCGTCCAGGACTTCCCGGAGAACTCGGAGAGCTCATCCGGGGAGCCGCCCGATGAGGGTGCTGCTGATCGGAGCCAACGGATACCTCGGCCGCTTCGTCGCCGACCGCCTGCTCGCCGACCCCGCCGTGCAGCTCACCGCGCTCGGCCGGGGGGACGACGCGGACGTACGGTTCGACCTCGCCACCGGAAGCCCGGGCGCACTGACCCGCTTCCTCGACGCGGTCCACCCCGGAGTCGTCATCAACTGCGCGGGAGCCACCCGCGGCGGCGCCCGCGACCTCACCCGCCACAACACCGTGGCCGTCGCCACCATCTGCGAGGCCCTGCGGCGCAGCGGCTGCGGCGCCCGCCTCGTCCAGATCGGCTGCGGCGCCGAGTACGGGCCCTCGCAGCCCGGCTCCTCCACCGCCGAGGACGCCGTGCCGCGGCCCGGCGGACCGTACGGCGTGAGCAAGCTCGCCGCGACGGAACTCGTCCTCGGCTCCGGCCTCGACGCCGTCGTCCTGCGCGTGTTCTCCCCGGCCGGGCCCGGTACCCCCGCCGGCTCGCCCCTCGGCCGTCTCGCCGAGGCCATGCGCCGCGCCATGCAGTCCGGCGACGGCGAACTCAAGCTCGGCGGACTCGGCGCGCAGCGCGACTTCATCGACGTACGCGACGTGGCCCGCGCCGTCCACGCGGCCTCACTCTCCGCCGCGCAGGGCGTCATCAACATCGGCTCGGGCCGCGCCGTCCGGCTGCGGGACGCGGCGTCCGTGCTCGCCCGCGTCGCCGGCTTCGGCGGCGCGCTCCACGAGCTCGACTCCCCCGGCGGCCCCGTCCGCCCGACGCTCGGCCACCCCCGCTCCGACCCCGACCACGTGGCACCCGCCGCGTACCCGTACCCGGACGGCTGCGGCAGCTGGCAGCAGGCCGACGTGCGCACCGCACGCGACCGGCTCGGCTGGCGCCCCCGCATCAACCTCGAGGAATCACTCGCCGACATCTGGATGGAAGCGGCATGCCGTATCTGACCCCCACCGCCCCCGGGACCGCGAGCACCGACATACGGCTCGGCTTCGGCATCCCCGGCTACGCACACCCCCTCATGGCGCCTGTCGAATGGGCCGAACTCACCCGTCCCGGCACTCCCTTGCACTGGGTCGTCCTGAACGTCGCGGACGGCCCCGGGGCCCGCCCCGACCCGCACTGCCTCGAAGCCGCGGGCAGGCTGCGCAACCGCGACGTACGGGTCCTCGGGCACCTCGATCTCACCTACGGCGCCCGCTCGTTCGGCGAGGTCCTCTCCGACGCCCACCGCTATCTCGACTGGTACCGCGTCGACGGGTTCTCCCTCGACCGCTGCCCGACCGAGCGGGCCGCCCTCCCCGAGGTCCGCCGCATCGTCACCACGCTGCGCGCCCTGTGTGAGGACGCCCACATCGTCCTCGGGCACGGCACGCACCCGTACCCGGGCTACGCCGAGACCGCTGATCAGTTGGTGACCTTCTCCGGGCCGTGGAGCGACTACCGCTGGTCCCAGGTCGCCGAGTGGACGGCCGACTACCCGCCCGAGCGCTTCTGTCACTTCGTGCACGGCGTGCCCCGCGGGCACCTCGACGAGGCGCTGCGCATCGCCCGCTGGCAGGGCGCCGGGACGATCTACTTCACCGACCGCACGGACCGCGGCGGCGCCGCCGACCCCTGGGAGGCCATGCCCGGGTACTGGGACGACATCGTCTCGCGGGTCGGAACGGGTGTCTCGGAATGAAGAGGGGCGTGGCAGTGTTGACGGAATCACCACTGTTCGGAAATGACGATCAACGGAGCCCCCGTGTCGCTGCCACCCCTGGTAGAGCCAGCTGCTGAGCTCACCGTAGACGAGGTCCGCAGGTACTCCCGCCACCTGATCATCCCCGATGTCGGGATGGACGGGCAGAAGCGGCTGAAGAACGCCAAGGTGCTCGCCGTGGGCGCCGGTGGCCTCGGTTCGCCGGCGCTCATGTACCTGGCCGCGGCCGGTGTGGGCACGCTCGGCATCGTCGAGTTCGACGAGGTCGACGAGTCGAACCTGCAGCGCCAGATCATCCACAGCCAGGCCGACATCGGCCGTTCCAAGGCCGAGTCCGCCAAGGACTCCGTCCTCGGCATCAACCCGTACGTGAACGTGATCCTCCACGAAGAGCGGCTCGAGGCCGAGAACGTGATGGACATCTTCAGCCAGTACGACCTGATCGTCGACGGCACGGACAACTTCGCGACCCGCTACCTGGTCAACGACGCGTGCGTGCTGCTCAACAAGCCGTACGTGTGGGGCTCGATCTACCGCTTCGACGGCCAGGCCTCGGTCTTCTGGTCCGAGCACGGCCCGTGCTACCGCTGCCTCTACCCGGAGCCCCCGCCCCCCGGCATGGTCCCCTCCTGCGCCGAGGGCGGCGTCCTGGGTGTGCTGTGCGCGTCCATCGGCTCCATCCAGGTCACCGAGGCGATCAAGGTCCTCGCGGGTGTCGGCGAGCCGCTCGTCGGCCGCCTGATGATCTACGACGCCCTGGAGATGCAGTACCGCCAGGTCAAGGTCCGCAAGGACCCCGACTGCGCGGTCTGCGGCCCGAACGCCACCGTCACGGAGCTCATCGACTACGAGGCCTTCTGCGGCGTCGTGTCCGAGGAGGCCCAGGAGGCGGCGGTCGGCTCGACGATCACTCCCAAGCAGCTCAAGGAGTGGATCGACGACGGCGAGAACATCGAGATCATCGACGTCCGCGAGCCGAACGAGTACGAGATCGTCTCGATCCCCGGCGCCCGGCTGATCCCGAAGAACGAGTTCCTCATGGGCACCGCCCTGGAGGGCCTCCCGCAGGACAAGAAGATCGTCTTGCATTGCAAGACGGGTGTCCGCAGTGCGGAAGTCCTCGCCGTGCTGAAGTCCGCGGGCTTCGCGGACGCCGTGCACGTCGGCGGCGGCGTGATCGGCTGGGTCAACCAGATCGAGCCCGAGAAGCCGGTCTACTAGACCGCCCGCCGGCCCGCGCGGCCGACGCCGCCGGTCAGGGGGCAGCTTTTCCGAACGGGTCCCGCACCTCGCGTGCGGGGCCCGTTCGTCATAGGGCGCCGCGGGGACGTCCGCCTCAGGAGCAGACCTTCCCGCCGCGCGGTATTCGGCCCTCCAGGAGATAGCCGTTCACCGTCGAGTCGACACAGCCCGACCCGCTGCCGTACGCGCCGTGTCCCTCGCCCTTCCAGGTGAGCTCGACGCCGACGCCCTTGCCGAGCTCGTCCGCCATCCTGCGGGCGCCCTCGTACGGGGTCGCCGGGTCGCCCGTGTTCCCCACGACGAGGATCGGGGCGGCGCCCGGCGCGCTCACCTCGGGCGTCTCGTACTGGCCCGGCACCGGCCAGTCGTGGCACCAGCCCGCCGTGTCCCAGGCCATGAACTCACCGAAGACGGGCGAGATCCCGCGGAACGACGCGAGGCGCTTGCGCGCCTCCTGCGGCGTCGGCCGTTCCTTGTCGTCGAGGCAGGAGATCGCCCGCTGCGCATGGCTCTGCGAGCTGTAATGCCCGGAGGGGCTCCGCTCGTTGTACGCGTCGGCCAGCGCGAGCAGCGCCGTCCCGTCCCCCTGCTCCGCCGCCTCCAGGCCGCGCGTCAACGCGGGCCAACTGCTCTTGCTGTACAGGGTGACGGTGATGCCGATCGTGGCGAGCGACTGGTTGAGCACGCGGCCGCCCGGAGCCGGCAGCGGCTTCGCGTCGATCCGCTTCAGCAGCGCGGCGATCTTCCGGGACCCCTGATCCGGGTCCTGGCCGGTGGACTTGAGGTAGTTGTCGAGGGCCCGCTGGAAGCCCCTCGTCTGGTTCTCGGCGTGGCCCACGGTGTCCGCGGCCGGGTCGACCACGGCGTCCAGGACGAGCCGGCCCACCTTGCCGGGGAACAAGTGCGCGTACACGCCGCCCAGTTGGGTCCCGTACGAGACGCCCATGTAGTGCAGCTTGTCGTCGCCGAGCGCCTGGCGCGCCAGGTCCATGTCGCGGGCCGTCTCGTCCGTCGACACGTGCCCGAGCAGCGTGCCGGCCTGCCGCGCGCAGCCCGCGCCGAAGCCGGCGGCGTCCTTGAAGTACGCCCGCTCCTCGGTGGGGGTGTCCGGCGTGAGGTCGACGGACTCGGCGGCCTGGATCGCCTTGTCGTCGCGGCAGCGCACCCCCTCACTCGCGCCGACGCCGCGCGGGTCGAAGCTCACCAGGTCGTAGTGCTCGCGCAGCTTCGCGTAGTCGGGTGCGAACGCGGGCAGCATCGAGACCCCCGAGCCGCCCGGCCCGCCGAAGTTGAACAGGAGCGAGCCGGAACGCCCGCTCCCGCCCGTGGACCTGGCGCGGATGAGGGCGACGCCGATGGTCTCCCCGTCCGGCTTCGCGTAGTCGAGCGGCGCCTTCAGCGTCGCGCACTGCCAGTCGGAGCCGGGCGCCGGGCCGTCGTCGGTGGCCTTGCAGCGGCCCCAGTCGAGCCGCTGCGAGGTGAGCGCGGCGGGCAGCCGGGGCAACGCGCCGGGGACAGCCTCGTCCGAGCGGGGCGGTGAGGGCGGCGACGAACGCGGTGGCTGGGTTTGCCCCTTCCCCTCGCCGTGCCCGGCCTTGTCTCCCGGCCCGCCGCAGCCCGCGGCGGCCCCCGCCACCAGCAGCCCCGCGGCCAGCAGCGCGAACGAACGAACATGACGCGACACAGGCACCTCCCCCTGGCGATCCCCTCGCCTGCCCCCGGTCCGAAGACAGCCAGACCATCCTAGGCAGCGCCACTGACAATCACCTGCGGCAGAGCGCCGCCGGCAACCGGACGCGCGAGCCGAACACCCGGACCCCCGCGGCTACTTGCAGACCGTGCCCGCCTTCGGCACCGTCCCGTTCAGCAGATAGCCGTCCACGGCACCCCGCACACACTTGTTCCCGCTGTCGTACGCGCCGTGCCCCTGGCCTTCGTACGTGATCTGCACCCCGACACCATCGCCGAGCGCGTCGACCATCTTCTTCGCACCTTCGTACGGGGTGGCGGGGTCGCCCGTGTTGCCGACGACGACGATCGGCGCCGAGCCGGCCGCGCTCACGTCGGGGTGTTCCGCGGCGCCGGCGACCGCCCAGTCCGTGCAGCTGAGCATGCCCCACGCGAGGAAGTCGCCGAACAGGGGCGAGGCGGCCCGGAACTCGGGGAGCTTCGACCGGACGTAAGCCGGCGTGTAACGGGGCTTGTCGTCGGCGCAGTTGACGGCGACATTGGCGGCCTGGAGGTTGCTGTACTTGCCGTCCTCGTTACGGCCGTTCATGGAGTCCGAAAGCAGCATGAGGATCTTGCCGTCACCCTCGTAGGCCTGGGCCAGGCCCTCGGTGAGGTACTCCCAGAAGTCCTTGGAGTACAGCGACTGCGCGATGCCGTTCGTCGCGGCGGTCTGCGTCAGTTCGCGCGGGAAGATCCCCGGGATCGGCTTGGAGTCGAGGTCCTCGAGCAGCTTCGCGATCTTGGCCTTGACCTCCGCGGGGGTGTCGCCGACCGGGCAGTCCTCGACCTTGGAGGTGCAGTCCTTCGCGTAGTTGTCGAGGGCGAGCTGGAAGCCCTTGGCCTGGCCGAGCGAGCTCTCCTCGGAGTTCTGGGTGGGGTCGACCACACCGTCGAAGGTGGCGCGGCCCACGTTCTTCGGGAACAAGTGGGCGTACACGCCGCCCAGTTCGGTGCCGTAGGAGATCCCGAAGTAGTGCAGCTTGTCGTCGCCGAGCACCTGCCGCATCAGGTCCATGTCGCGGGCTGCGTCGGTCGTGGCGACGTGCGGGATGACCTTCCCGGAGTTCCTCTCGCAGGCGTCGTTGAACTGGGTGACGTTGCTGACGAGCTTCTTCGTCTGGGCGGTGTCGTCGGGGATGGCGTCCTGCTGGAAGTACTTGTCGAGCTGCTGGTCGTTCTCGCACTTCACACCGTCGCTGCGGCCGACGCCGCGCGGGTCGAAACTCACCAGGTCGTAGCGGGTGCGCAGCTTCGTGTACTCGTTGCCGAACGCGGGCAGCGTGGTGACCCCGGAGCCGCCGGGGCCGCCGAAGTTGAAGATGAGCGATCCGATGCGCTTGTCCTTGGCGCCGGAGGTCTTGGCGCGGATGAGCGCGATGCCGATCGTGTCGCCCTCGGGTTTGTCCCATTCGAGGGGCGCCTCCATGGTGGCGCACTGCCAGGTGGCGCCGCCGGGCAGCGGGGAGGGCGCGGGGCCGCCGCCCTCCGACTCCGAGGGCGCGGGGCAGTCCTTCCAGCTGAGGGACTGGGACTTCAGGTCCACATCGTTCGTGTCGCTGCCGCACGCCGCGAGGGCGGAGGTCAAGAGGACAGCGGTGGCGGCCAGAGCAGCGGCACGCGGCCGGGACGGATTGGGCATGAACCCATCCTGCGGCGACGGCCCTCGGGGCGCTCGGGGCGGGGGCCGTGCGGGTGAGCGACGACGACGGCTACGGGGGCGGGGCGGGGCTCTACGGGGAGCCCGCTCGGGAAATGTGCCTCTTCGGGGAGCCCGCTCGGGAAACGTGCCGCTACGGGGCCCCTCCCCGCAAACGCGTCCCTACAGGGAGCCCTTCCGGGAGAGGTGGTTGAAGAAGAGCCAGCCCGGCAGGACCGGCAGCCACAGCGTCATGAGCCGGTAGAGCAGCACGGCCGGGGCCGCGACCTCCTTGGGCAGGCCGACCGCGATGAGTCCGACCGTCAGGGTCGCCTCGACGGCGCCCACACCGCCCGGTGTCGGCGCGGCGGAGCCGAGCGCGTTGCCGGCGAGGAACACGACCGCGACGCTGGCCAGGCTGAGCGTCGTCGTCTCGTCCCCGAAGGCGCGGATCGACGCGTCCAGGCACATCACGAAGCAGGCCGTCAGGAGGAGCATGCCGCCGATGCCGGTGAGCAGCTTCTGCGGCCGCTGGAGCACGTCCAGCATGCGCGGTACGACGCCGGCGAACAGGGACCGTACGCGCGTGACGACGAACTTCCGCAGGAAGGGGATCGACGTCACCACGAGCACGAGGACCGCGACGGTCAGCAGACCCGCGATGACCGTCCGGGACGGCGACAGGGACGGGGTCTTCTCCGTGCCGGTCAGATAGCCGAAGGTCAGCAGCATCATGATGTGGGCGCCCAGGCCGAAGAGCTGGGAGGCGCCGACGCTGGCCACCGCGAGCCCGGGGCGCACGCCCGAGCGTTGCAGGAAGCGGGTGTTGAGCGCGACACCGCCCACGGCGGCCGGTGCCACGATCTTCACGAACGAGCCGGCGACCTGCGCCGCGACGGTCCGCATGAAGGGGACGCGCTCCGGGACGAACCCGAGCAGGCTCATCGCGGCGGCGAAGTAGCTCAGGGCCGAGAACAGGACGGCGGCGGCGACCCAGCCCCACTGGGCCTCTCGGAACAGGGTGCCGAACTCGATGTGCGTCAGCTGCGACAGGAGGAAGTACGCGCCGATGGCGCCCGCGATGAAGCTCACGAGGGTGCGCGGTTTGACGCGCTCCAGGCGGGCCGGTTCGACGGGTGCCTGCGGCCGGATGCGGAGCACCTGGTGGCGGATCTGGGTGAGCAGATCCTCCTCGCGCGCCTCGTCCAGGGCTTCGTCGATGGCCTTCTTCTCGGCCTGCCGCTCGGCTTTCTCGGTCTGCCGTTCCGCCTTCGCGGAGGTCTTGGCCGACGGGGGTGCCGCGTGCTCGGCGACCGTCTCCGTAGGCGTTGATTTCTCGGCCGGAGAGGCCTCGGCAAGGGAGGCCGCAGCTTGGGTGGCCTCGTCCAGGCGGGCCTGCTTCGCCCTGCGCGAAGCCTCGAGCACGGCCTCGCGCTCGCGTTCGGAACGCTCCCTGCCGAGCCTGCGCAGCGTCGAGCGCGTATTACGGCTCAGGGCGATGGGCTGGAGCAGCGGCAGACAGTCGGCGATCGCGTCGGGGCCGAGCACGCCCACGGCGGACGCCACGGCCCGCTCGGCGCCCACGCGCAGGCCCAGCGTGGCCAGGAGCTGTGCGATGTCCATGCGCAGGATCAGGTCGCCGGACGCGATCTCGCCGCCGCGCAGATCCGTGAGGATCACCGTGCCGGAACGATCCACCAGAATCGCGTCGCCGGTGAGCCGCCGATGCGCGATACGCCGCGACTGGAGCGCCTGCACCTGGTGCCAGGTGTCCCGCAGCAGCTCGTCGGTGATCTCCTCGTCCGGCACCGAGTCCAGCGAACGGCCGCCCGTGTGCTCGTACACGAGCATCACCGCGTCGGGGCCGAGCTCGGACGTCGCGATCAGCTTCGGGGCGTTGGCCCCGGCCGCGATCGCCGCGTACGCGAGAAGTGCCTCCTGCTCCAGTGCCTGGCGCAGGGACTGGAGACTGCGTCCCGTGGTGATACCCCGCAGCGTCAGCTGGCGCCACACGCGGTAGAAGAAGCCCTGGGCCTGCTGCTCACGGTCGACGATGGTGACGTCGAGCGGGGGGCCGTCCTCCAGGGTGACGAAGTACCGCCGCCCTCTGTCGCCGTTCTCCGTGGTGCTCTCGTGGGCCTCTTCGCGGGCCGCGCTGACAGGGTGGAAGCCGACGTGCCGCAGGCCCGCGAGGAGCGTCTGACCGGTGGGACGCACGTTCGGCGAACCGACCGCGTAGAGCGTGCCGTAGGCGACCGTCCAGCCGATCAGGACCGTCAGGATGATCGAGAACGGTGTCGTGTAGCCGGTGACCAGCATCGCGAACGCGTCGAGCAGCAGCACCACCCACAGCACCACGCGCCAGCGTGGTCTGCGGGACATCCCCACAGCCGTCATATAGGCGATGACGGGTGCGAGATAGCCGTGCACCGGATCTGTCAGCGCGTGGATGTCGCCCGGCGACGGGCGGGTGAGCGCGTCCTGGATCGAGGACGGGGCGCCCTGGGCGACCCACAGGTCCGTCGCCAGCGTCACCCCGTGCGCGAGGACGGCCGCGAGCACACCGTCGGCGATCCGCAGGCCGTCGCGTTTGATCAGCCGCTCGATCGCGAAGGCGACCGGTACGAGAAGGATCGCGATGCTCGACGCGAGCCCCGCGAACTTGATCATGAGGTCGGGAGCGGCGCCCATGCCCTTGCTGATGTCCTGCTGAAGACCCGACGTCGTGCCGTGGGCGAACGCGGCGATCGACAGCAGTACGGCGATCGCGAGCACGCCCACCAGGAGCCGCATCAGGTCGGAGGGGCGGTGCACGCGCGCGGGGAGGAGGGGTTCGTCGCCGTCGACCCGCTCGGCGTGCGCGTCGGCGTCGATGCACTCCGGGTCGACCAGAGGGACCTCGGTCCGCTCGGGCCCGGCCTCCGCGGCCTTCGCGGGCACGTCCGCCTGTGGCGCCGCGGCCCGGTGGCCACGGCGCTCGGTCACGGGGGAGTGGTCGGCCTCTTCGCCGTCCGGGCGCGCCGAAGCCCCAGAGGTGCCCTCCGCCTTATCGGGATGCACGCCCTGCTGCTCCGTCGTGTCTTCTTGATCTCGTATCACCGGTCACCGCCCGCACGATGGTGGCACGTCCCACTGACACAGGGGGGCATCAGGGTGCAATGCGGGGGAGCAAAGTATCCCGCAACCGCGGATTCGTGCTTCTTCATACGCCTCTCCACGCCCCGTGACCGGGCCGTCACAGTGTCGGTGGGGTGCGGCAGGATGGGTCGGATGAGCGAGGAGAGCGGTGCGGCGGGAGAGCTGCCGGAGTACGCGGAGCGGGTGCTCGAGGTCGCGGAGCTGATCCCGCCCGGGCGCGTCATGACCTACGGGGACGTCGCCGAATGGCTCGCTGAGGGCGGCCCGCGCCAGGTCGGCCGCGTGATGGCCCTCTACGGAGGAGCCGTTCCGTGGTGGCGCGTGGTGCGCTCCGACGGCGTGCTGCTGCCCGGCCACGAACTGGACGCCATGGCGCACTACCGCGCGGAGAGCACCCCCCTGCGCGAAGCCTCCCGTACGTCCGAGGGGCACGTCCCGCGCCTCGACATGAGGCGCGCGCGATGGGACGGCGAAGAACGCGCGGAATCTCACACCTGACAGCTTCCGCCATCGCGCCCCAGTTCGAACGGCCTGTGGCCCGTACGGGGGAAACGGGGCGAGAGGGGCACTTCGCCACCACCGCGTACGTTCGTGAATCGCGGCACACCCGTGCCGCACGGGACCCGGGGGACCCGGCGGAAGCCCGGCTTCCGCCACACTCGACGGCGTAGCGTCGACGGCGCACACCTCCCTCACCCCGCAGCCACCGCCCCGCTCGGACGGCCGGCTGCCTCCCAGTTCCCCCAGCACACCCACCAGGACCAGCGATCCACGTGAGCTCCTCTTCCTCCACCCGGAACCTGCCGCACCGCCAGGTACGACAGGGGATCCCCGGCGCGTACCGACTGGTGCGTACCCCGCCGGCCCAGGTGGACCCCCCTCGTCTGGACGCACGCCAGCGCGCGGTGGTTGACCACCCGCACGGCCCGCTGCTCGTCCTCGCGGGACCGGGCACGGGCAAGACGACCACGCTCGTCGAGGCCGTCGCCGCACGCATCGCCAAAGGCACCGACCCCGAGCGCATCCTGGTCCTCACCTTCAGCCGCAAGGCAGCCGTCGAACTGCGCGACCGCATGGCCCTGCGCATAGGCGCCGCCCACGCACCACAGGCCACCACGTTCCACTCGTTCTGCTACGCCCTCGTCCGCGCCCACCAGGACGCCGGCCTGTTCGAGGAACCCCTGCGCCTGCTGTCGGGACCCGAACAGGACGTCGCCGTACGCGAACTGCTCGCCGGCCAGATCGACCTCGAGCAGGCCGGCCTCGCCCACGTCCGCTGGCCCGACGAACTGCGGGCCTGCCTGACCACCCGCGGCTTCGCCGACGAGGTCCGCGCCGTCCTCGCCCGCAGCCGCGAACTGGGCCTCGGGCCGGCCGCACTCGACGCCTTCGCCCGCCGCATCGGCCGCCCCGACTGGAAAGCCGCCGCCACCTTCCTCGCCGAATACCTCGACGTCCTCGACCTGCACGGCGTCCTCGACTACGCCGAACTCGTCCACCGCGCGGTCCTCCTCGCCCACCGCACCCCCGTCGCCGACGAACTCGCCACCCGCTACGACGCCGTGTTCGTCGACGAGTACCAGGACACCGACCCGGCCCAGGTCCGGCTGCTGCACGCCCTCGCCGGCCACGGCCGCACCCTGCTCGCCTTCGGAGACCCCGACCAGTCGATCTACACGTTCCGCGGCGCCGACGTGAACGGCATCCTCGAATTCCCCGACCAGTTCCCCCGCGCCGACAAGAGCCCCGCCCCCGTAGAGGTCCTCACGACGTCCCGCCGCTCCGGAGCACACCTCCTGGACGCCACCCGCCGCATCACCCGGCGCATGCCCCTGACCCGCCTGCCCGCCGACAAGGTCCGCGCCCACCGAGAGCTGACCCCCGCGCGGGACGGCGGCCGCGTCGAGGTCTACACGTACCCGACCTCCGGCACCGAACTCGACAACATCGCGGACATCCTGCGCCGCGGCCACCTCGAGGACGGCATCCCCTGGAGCGACATGGCCGTCCTCGTCCGCGCCGGCACCCGCTCCATCCCCGCGATCCGCCGCACCCTCACCGCAGCGGGCGTCCCCCTCGACATCGACGGCGACGACCTGCCGCTGCGCCACGAACCGGCCGTCACGCCCCTGCTGACCGCCCTCAGGGCCGTCGCCCTCAGCGTCGCGCAGGACATCCCCGAGCCCGAACCCGAGCCCGACGGCGACCAGGACCAGGAACCGCCCGTCTGGCTCGACACCGAGACCGCCCTCACCCTCCTCACCTCACCCCTCGCCGGCATGGACGCCGCCGACCTGCGCCGCCTCGGCCGCGCCCTGCGCGAGGAGGAACGCGCCGCCGGCAACCACGTACCGCCGCCCTCCGACGAACTCCTCGCCCGCGCCCTCGCCCAGCCCGAACGCCTCGCCGCCCACGACCCCGCCCACGCCCGCGGCGCCCAGCGCCTCGGCGCCCTGCTGCGCGCGGCCCGCTCCACCCTCACCTGCGGAGGCACCGCCGAAGAAGCCCTCTGGCAGCTGTGGAACGGCACCTCATGGCCCCAGCGCCTGGAACGCGCGGCCCGCCGCGGCGGCGCCGCAGGACGCAACGCGGACCGCGACCTCGACGCCGTGTGCGCCCTCTTCGCGACCGCGTCCCGCGCCGAGGAACGCACCGGAGGCCGCGGCGCCCTCAACTTCCTCGAAGAGGTCGAGGCCCAGGACATCGCCGCCGACACCCTCGCCGGACGCGCCGTACGCCCCGACGCCGTACGCCTCATGACCGCCCACCGCTCCAAGGGCCTCGAATGGCGCCTCGTCGTCGTCGCCGGCGTACAGGAAGGCCTGTGGCCCGACCTGCGCCGCCGCGGCTCCCTCCTCGAAGCCGACCGCATCGGACGCGACGGCCTCGCCGAACCCCTCACCCCCGGAGCGCTCCTCTCCGAAGAACGCCGCCTGTTCTACGTAGCCACCACGCGCGCGCGTGAACGCCTCGTCGTCACCGCGGTCAAGGCACCCGCCGACGACGGCGACCAGCCGTCCCGCTTCCTCACCGAACTCGGCGTCGACCCCCAGGACGTCACCGGCCGCCCCCGCCGCCCCCTGTCCGTCGCCGCGCTCGTCGCCGAACTGCGCGCCACCACCGTCGACCCCCGCGCCTCCGCCACACTGCGCGACGCCGCCGCCCGCCGCCTCGCCCGCCTCGCCGCCCTCACCGACGACGACGGCCGCCCCCTCGTACCCTCCGCGCACCCCTACCGCTGGTGGGGCATGGACGACCCCACCGAGAGCAGGATCCCCCTGCGCGACCGCGACCAGCCCGTCGTGCTCTCCGGAAGCGCCCTCGACCAGCTCGCGAACACCTGCTCCCTGCAGTGGTTCCTCGGCCGCGAGGTCAAGGCCGACGCCCCCGCCACCGCCGCCCAGGGCTTCGGCAACGTCGTCCACGTCCTCGCCGACGAGGTCGCCTCCGGACGCACCCCCGCCGACCTCGCCGTCCTCATGGAACGCCTCGACTCCGTCTGGGACGCCCTCGCCTTCGACGCCCCCTGGAAGTCCGCCCAGGAGAAGGAGCACGCGCGCGTGGCGCTCGAACGCTTCCTCCGCTGGCACGTCGACTCCAGCACCGTGCGCACCCCCGTCGCCAGCGAACACGCCTTCGACGTCACGCTCGAAGCGGGCTCCTACGAAGTACGCATCCGCGGTTCCATGGACCGCGTCGAACGCGACACCGAAGGCCGCGCCTACGTAGTCGACTTCAAGACCGGCAAGCAGACGCCCTCAGCCGCCGACGTCGCCCGCCACCCCCAGCTCGCCGTCTACCAGCTCGCCGTCCGCGAGGGCGCCGTCGACGAACCCTTCGACGGCGAACGCCCCGAACCCGGCGGCGCCGAACTCGTCCAGCTGCGCCAGGGCGCCGCCAAGAAGGACGGCGGTGACGCCCTCCCCAAGGTGCAGTCGCAGCAACCTTTGGGGGACGTCGCGGACGCCGGCGAGGGGGAGTGGGTCGGCGACCTCCTCGCGACCGCCGCCGGCAAGGTCCTCGACGAACGCTTCACCCCCACCACCGGACAGCACTGCACCCACTGCGCGTTCCGCGCCTCGTGCAGCGCCCGCCCCGAGGGCAAACACGTCGTCGAGTGACGTGCGCCTCCGCCGGAACGGGCCGGCGCTGTCAGTGGGGCCGGTTAGCCTCGATGAAGTGACCACACGCCTCACCGATCCCGAGCAGCTCAAGGAGCTCCTCGGGATCCCGTTCACCCCGGAGCAGACGGCCTGCATCACCGCGCCGCCCGCCCCGCAGGTGATCGTGGCCGGAGCCGGATCCGGCAAGACGACGGTCATGGCCGCCCGCGTCGTATGGCTCGTCGGCACCGGACAGGTCGCCCCGGAGCAGGTCCTCGGCCTCACCTTCACCAACAAGGCCGCCGGCGAACTCGCGGAGCGCGTCCGCAAGGCACTGATCAAGGCAGGCGTCACCGACCCCGACGCCATCGACCCGGACAACCCCCCGGGCGAGCCCGTGATCTCCACGTACCACGCCTTCGCCGGCCGCCTCCTCACCGACCACGGCCTGCGCATCGGCCTCGAACCCACCGCGCGCCTCCTCGCCGACGCCACCCGCTTCCAGCTCGCCGCCCGCGTCCTGCGCGAGGCCCCCGGCCCCTACCCGGCCCTCACCCGCTCCTTCGCCGACCTCGTCAGCGACCTCCTCACCCTCGACGGCGAGCTCGCCGAACACCTCGTCCACCCCGACGAACTCCGCGCCTACGACACCCGCCTGCTGCACGCACTCGAAGGCCGCAAACTCACCAACGCCGACCTGCGCAAGGTCCCCGAGGCCGCCGCCGCCCGCCTCGACCTCACCGGCCTCGTCACCCGGTACCGCGAAGCCAAGCGCGCCCGCGACCTCCTCGACTTCGGCGACCAGATCGCCCTCTCCGCCACCCTCGCCCGCACCCGCCCCGAGGTCGGCGCCATCCTCCGCGACGAGTTCCGCGTCGTCCTCCTCGACGAGTACCAGGACACCTCCGTCGCCCAGCGGATCCTCCTGGCCGGCCTCTTCGGAGCGGGCACCGGCCACCCCGTGACCGCCGTCGGCGACCCCTGCCAGGCGATCTACGGCTGGCGCGGCGCCTCCGTCGCCAACCTCGACGACTTCCCCGAACACTTCGCCCACGCCGACGGCCGCCCCGCCACCCGCCTCTCCCTCAGCGAGAACCGCCGCAGCGGCGGCCGCCTCCTCGACCTCGCCAACGGCCTCGCCCAGCCCCTGCGTGCACTCCACGCGGGCGTGGAAGCCCTGCGCCCGGCCCCCGGCGCCGAACGCGACGGCATCGTCCGCTGCGCCCTCCTGCGCACCCACGCCGAGGAGATCGACTGGCTCGGCGACTCCCTCGCCCACCTCGTACGCACCGGCACCGCCCCCGGCGAGATCGCCGTCCTGTGCCGCACCGCGACCGACTTCGCCGCCATCCAGGGCGCCCTCGTCGCACGCGACATCCCCGTAGAGGTCGTCGGCCTCTCCGGCCTCCTCCACCTCCCCGAGGTCGCCGACCTCGTCGCCGTCTGCGAAGTCCTCCAGGACCCCGGCGCCAACGCCTCGCTGGTCCGCCTCCTGACCGGCCCCCGCTGGCGCATCGGCCCCCGAGACCTCGCCCTCCTCGGACGCCGCGCCCGCCTCCTCGTCGCCCACGCGCGCGGAGGCCCCGACGACGACCCCGACCGCCGTCTCGCCGAAGCCGTCGAGGGGGTCGACCCCTCCGAAGTGATATCGCTCGCCGACGCCCTCGACACATTCCTCGAGACGCCCCTCGACGAACCGGGCGACGACAAGCTGCCCTTCTCACCGCAGGCCCGCGTACGCTTCGCGCGCCTCGCCACCGAGCTGCGCGACCTGCGCCGCTCACTCGCCGACCCGCTGATGGACGTACTCCACCGCGTCCTCGCCGTCACCGGCCTCGAAGTCGAACTCGCCGCCTCACCGCACGCCCTGGCCGCCCGCCGCCGCGAGACCCTGTCCAACTTCCTCGACATCGCCGCCTCGTTCGCCGCGAACGACAGCTCCGCGACCCTCCTCGCCTTCCTCGGCTTCCTGCGCACCGCCGCCCAGTACGAAAAGGGCCTCGACAACGCGCTGCCCGGCGGCGAGAACACCGTGAAGGTGCTCACCGCCCACAAGTCCAAGGGCCTGGAATGGGACGTCGTCGCCGTCCCCGGCCTCGTCACCGGGACGTTCCCCAGCTCCCAGGGCCGCGAGAAATGGACCGCCCAGAGCAAGGTCCTTCCGCACGAACTGCGCGGCGACGCCGCCACACTGCCCGACATCGAAGCGTGGGACTCCAAGGGCATGAAGGCCTTCCACGAAGAGATGAAGGAACACCAGCGCACCGAGGAACTCCGCCTCGGCTACGTCACCTACACCCGCCCCCGCACCCTCCTCCTCGGCTCCGGCCACTGGTGGGGCCCCGCCCAGAAGCGCCCCCGCGGCCCCTCCGACTTCCTCCAGGCGCTGTACGACCACTGCGCCGCCGGACACGGGGAGATCGAGGCCTGGGTCGACGAACCGGCAGAAGACGAGGAGAACCCCGCGCTCCAGGAGGCATCTGCCGAACACGCGTGGCCGCTCCCGCTCGACGACGAGGCCATGGCGCGCCGCCGCGAGGCCGCGGCCACGGTCCTCGCCCACCTCGAAACCCCGGCCGACGACCACTCCCACGAGATGGCCCACCCGGCCACGTACACCGACCCGGACTGGCCGGCCCCGCCGGACGAAGAGGCGCTCTACGAAGACGAGCCCTTCTACGAAGATGAGCCTCTCAATGAAGAGGGCGATTTCTTCAGCTCGCCGGAGGACGGACCCGGACCGGACTGGGACGAGTGGGACGACTGGGACGCGTTGCCGCACGAGCGCCCCACGCTTCCGCACCCGACCGGCACCCCCGCGCACGAGCAGCCCGCGGCCGACGCCCCGCACAACGACACGCACCCCCACCCGGACGACGCCCGCCCCACGCCCGGCGCCCCGCACGCGCCCGTGCACGACGCCCCGCCCGCGCCCGCCGACGCGCACCCCCTGGGTGCCATCCCGCACCCCACCCCGCCCCAGGACGCCGACCCCCGCCCCCACCCCGACCCGGCGCCCACAAAGACCGCGCCCCCGGAGCGCCACCCGCTCACCCCGGAGGAAACCCGCACACTCGCCTCCTGGGACCGCGACCTCGACGCCCTCACCGGCGAACTCCTGCGCTCCCGCCAGGCCGTCCGCGACGTTCCCCTCCCCACCACCCTCACCGCCTCCCAGCTCCTGCGCCTGGCCGCCGATCCCGACGGCTTCGCCCAGGACCTGGCCCGCCCCATGCCCCGCCCGCCCCAGCCCGCCGCCCGCCGCGGCACCCGCTTCCACGCCTGGGTCGAATCCCGCTTCGAAGAGCTCCGCCTGCCCATGCTCGACCCCGAAGAGCTCCCCGGCACCGAGGCCGACATCGCCGACGAACGCGACCTCGAAACCCTCAAGGAAGCCTTCGACCGCACGCCGTACGCCCACCGCACCCCCCACCGCGTCGAAACGCCCTTCCAGCTCGCCATCGCCGGCCGCGTCATCCGCGGCCGCATCGACGCCGTCTACAAAGAAGGCGACGGCGACGACACCACGTACGAGATCGTCGACTGGAAGACCACCCGCGGCCGCACCGCCGACCCCCTCCAGCTCGCCGTCTACCGGCTCGCCTGGGCCGAGCAGCACGGCCTCCCGCCCGAGGCCGTCAAGGCGACGTTCGTCTACGTACGCGACGGCGAGACCGTCACCCCCCGCGACCTCCCCGGACGCGCCGAAATGGAACGCCTCCTCCTCGAAGACCCCACCCCCGGCCCCCGCGACCGGACAGCACCCGAACCACCGCACGAGCACACCCCGGCGGACGGATAGGCTCGGGACCATGAGCAAGCCCGTTGACAACGCCGTCAGCGCCGTCCGTGCGTACATCGATACCCACCACGACGCGTTCCTCCAGGACCTCGCCGAGTGGCTCCGTATCCCGTCCGTGTCGGCCCAGCCCGACCACGCACCCGACGTACGCCGCAGCGCCGACTGGCTCGCCGCGAAACTCCGGGAGACCGGATTCCCGACCACCGAGGTCTGGGAGACCCCCGGCGCGCCCGCCGTCTTCGCCGACTGGCCCTGCGACGACCCGCACGCCCCCACCGTCCTCGTCTACGGGCACCACGACGTCCAGCCCGCGGCCCGCGAGGACGGCTGGAACACCGACCCCTTCGAACCCGTCGTCATCGGAAACCGCCTCCACGCGCGCGGAGCAGCCGACGACAAGGGACAGGTGTTCTTCCACACACTCGGCGTCCGCGCCCACCTCGCCGCCACCGGCCGCACCACCCCCGCCGTCCACCTCAAGCTCCTCGTGGAGGGCGAAGAGGAATCCGGGTCCCCCCACTTCCGCGCCCTCGTCGAGCAGCACAGGGACCGCCTCACCGCAGACGTCGTGATCGTCTCCGACACCGGCATGTGGTCCGAGGACACCCCCACCGTCTGCACCGGAATGCGCGGCCTCGCCGACTGCGAGATTGAACTCCACGGCCCCGACCAGGACATCCACTCCGGATCCTTCGGCGGCGCCGTACCCAACCCCGCCACCGCCGCCGCCCGCCTCGTCGCGGCCCTCCACGACGACCACGCACGCGTGGCCGTCCCCGGCTTCTACGACGGCATCACCCCCCTCACCGACCGCGAACGGGAACTCTTCGCCGAGCTCCCCTTCGACGAAGCCCAATGGCTGCGCACCGCCAAGTCGCACGCCACCCACGGCGAGGCCGGCCACACCACCCTCGAACGGATCTGGGCCCGCCCGACCGCCGAGGTCAACGGCATCGGCGGCGGCTACCAAGGCCCAGGCGGCAAAACCATCGTCCCCTCCTCAGCCACGCTGAAGCTGTCCTTCCGCCTCGTCGCCGGACAGGACCCCGACCACGTCGAAAAGGCCGTCACCGACTGGGTCGCCCAACAGCTGCCCGCCGGAATCCGCCACACGGTCACCTTCGGCGCCGCCACCCGCCCCTGCCTCACCCCCCTCGACCACCCCGCCCTCCAGTCCGTCGTCCGCGCCATGAACCTCGCCTTCGACCAGAAGATCCGCTTCACGCGCGAAGGAGGCTCCGGCCCCGCCGCCGACCTCCAGGACGTCCTCGACGCACCCGTCCTCTTCCTCGGCATCTCCGTCCCCTCCGACGGCTGGCACGCACCCAACGAGAAAGTCGAACTCGACCTCCTCAAAAAGGGCGTCGAAACCGCCGCCCACCTGTGGGGCGACCTCGCGGAGAACTGGCGCGATGCACACTGAGCCACCCCACCCGCCGCACCACGCACCCGCTCAGCCGAACCGTCCCGCCGAAACACCCATTCCACCGGGGGAGTTGGAAGCACCCGTGACCACCTGGACCGACCGCACAGCCGACCGTCCGCTCTCGCTCTCCGCGCCCAGCGGCATCGACCGCGCCGCACACCACCGCCTCGACGAGGCCTGGCTCGCCGCAGCCTGGAGCCACCCCACCACCCGCGTCTTCGTGGTCTCCGGCGGACAGGTACTGATCGACGAGACGCCGGACGGCGCCACCGAACTGGTCATGACCCCGTCCTTCGAAGCGCCCCTCACCGAAGCCCACCGCTACTTCCTGGGCACCGACGACGACGGCGTCAGCTACTTCGCCCTCCAGAAGGACACCCTCCCCGGCCGCATCGACCAGTCCGCGCGCCCCGCCGGCCTGCGCGAAGCCGGACTCCTCCTGTCCCCCCGGGACGCCGGCCTCATGGTGCACGCCGTCGCCCTCGAGAACTGGCAGCGACTGCACCGCTTCTGCTCCCGCTGCGGCGAACGCACCGTCATCGCCGCCGCGGGCCACATCCGCCGCTGCCAGGCCTGCGGGGCCGAGCACTACCCCCGCACCGACCCCGCAGTGATCATGCTCGTCACGGACGACGAGGACCGCGCACTCCTCGGCCGCCAGGTCCACTGGCCCGAAGGCCGCTTCTCCACCCTCGCCGGCTTCGTCGAGCCCGGAGAGTCCATCGAGCAGTCCGTACGCCGCGAGGTCTTCGAAGAAGCGGGAGTCGTCGTCGGACCCGACGTCGAGTACGTCGCCAGCCAGCCCTGGCCGTTCCCCTCCAGCCTCATGCTCGGCTTCATGGCCCGCGCCACCTCGTCCGAGATCAACGTCGACGGCGAAGAGATCCACGAGGCCCGCTGGTTCTCCCGCGAAGACCTGCGCGCAGCGTTCGAGTCCGGAGAGGTCATGCCCCCCTACGGGATCTCGATCGCGGCCCGCCTCATCGAACTCTGGTACGGCAAGCCCCTCCCCAAGCCCGGCGACGCCGTATAAGCCCAGCCTGGATCAGATCAGATCGAATCTGATCCAGGCTGGGGCCCAACCGGTCAGGTCGGATCAGGCCGGATCAGGCAGGGCATCCGCTTGGATGGGCCGCATGACCGTTCACGACGTAGCTCGCGGCCTTCCCGACATCCCAACCCTGCGGGACCTGTGCCGCTCGATGGCGATGCTGGAAGCGGTACTGAACCCGGACGGCGAGCGGTACTACTCGTACAGCCGCACCTGGTCGGACACGGACCAGATCGCTTCGATGAGAAACGGCTCCGGAGACGAGCTCGACATCGTCTTCGCCCCCGTGGGCGCGTACATCCGGGCCTTCGACCACGAGTCGCCAATGAGCCCCTACGTCGACGATCTGCCCTGGCCAGGCGTGGTGGGCTCGGTCCCCGCCCCGTTCCACGCCTACGTCGACGAACCGGCCTTCACCGACGAAGACATGCCCAGGGTGACGGCGTGCCTATGGCGCGAGACCGACGATGAACAGTGGCGCACGGGAGACATCGAATACCCCGACAACCCCCCGGACCCCGACGGCTCCGGATGGATGTTCCGCCTGCTCACCGACGCGACCCCGGCCGCATTCCAAGCATTCGCCGAGGACCACTACGAGACCGCGGTCGACATCGACGTAGTACGCCACGTGTACGCCCACCGACCCTTGAACCGGGCCTTGACCCTCCGCTTGAACCCCGAGGCATCCATGACCACAGTCGCCGAAGAGGCGACCAAGATCGGCTACCCCCTGGAGGCGGACGCCGCCCGGGACGGGCCAAAGGGAACCCGGGACAGGCCAAAGGGAAAGTGACCAAGAAATACAGAAGACCCCCGCCGAAGCAGGGGCCAGTCTGTACGGACGGAGCGATCAGGCGGCGCCGCCCAGCGCCTGCTTGACCTGGGCAAGGCTCGGGTTCGTCATGATGACCTCGGCCCCACCACTGGCGGGAACGACCTGAACGGTCGGAACCGTCTGGTTTCCGCCGTTCGCCTTCTCGACGAACGCCGCAGAATCCGGGTCCTGCTCGATGTTGACCTCGTTGTACTCGATGCCCTCGCGGTCCATCTGGCCCTTCAGCCGACGGCAGTAGCCGCACCACGTCGTGCTGTACATCGTCACAGTCCCCGGCATGTTCCTCATGCTCCTTCACGGCTCGGAATGCTTATTGGCACTGAGTCGAACGTACGTGACCCGGCCACCATTCCCGCCCCCGCCCGAGCACCCACCACTGCCCCCGCCCGAGCACCCACCACAGCCCACGCATGACGCCCACCACACCCGCAGACGTGACACGCGCCGCATTAATACGACTGCACCCGCCCCCTGTGGACAACGCGACGCACCCGCCCCCACCGACCTGGCAGCATGGCGGGGTGACAGCAGCAACGCACTCCACCCTCTTCCCGCAGGTTCCGGACACGGCCGACGCGGTGCTCGACGGGCTCGACCCCGAACAGCGCGCCGTCGCCACCGCCCTGCACGGACCGGTGTGCGTCCTCGCCGGCGCGGGCACAGGCAAGACCCGCGCCATCACCCACCGCATCGCCTACGGCGTCCGCTCGGGCATCCTCCAGCCCAACAGCATCCTCGCCGTCACCTTCACCAACCGCGCAGCAGGAGAAATGCGCGGCCGACTCCGCGACCTCGGCGCCGGCGGAGTCCAGGCCCGCACCTTCCACGCCGCCGCTCTGCGCCAGCTCCAGTTCTTCTGGCCCAAAGCGGTCGGCGGCGAACTCCCCCGCATCGTCGACCGCAAGATCCAGCTGGTCGCCGACGCGGCCGCCGCCTGCCGCATCCGCCTCGAGCGCGGCGAGCTCCGCGACGTCACGGCCGAAATCGAATGGTCCAAAGTCACCCAGACCGTCCCCGCCGACTACGCCGCGGCAGCCGCCAAAACCGGACGCCTCACCCCCCGCAACAACGCAGAGACCGCCCAGATCTACGCCACCTACGAAACGCTCAAGCGCGACCGCACCCTCATCGACTTCGAGGACGTCCTCCTGCTCACCGTCGGCATCCTCCAGGACCGCCACGACATCGCAGAACAGGTCCGCTCCCAGTACCAGCACTTCGTAGTCGACGAATACCAGGACGTCAGCCCCCTCCAGCAGCGACTCCTCGACCTCTGGCTCGGCGACCGCGACAACCTCTGCGTCGTCGGCGATGCCAGCCAGACCATCTACTCCTTCACCGGCGCCACCCCCGACCACCTGCTCAACTTCCGCACCCGCCACCCCGGCGCCACCGTCGTCAAACTCGTGCGCGACTACCGCTCCACCCCCCAGGTCGTCCACCTCGCCAACACCCTCCTCTCCCACGCCAAAGGCCGTGCCGCCGAACACCGCCTCGAACTCATCTCCCAGCGGGACCGAGGACCAGAACCCGCCTACACCGACTACGCCGACGAACCCACCGAAGCCGAAGGCACCGCCCGCCGCATCCGCACCCTCATCGACAACGGCGTCTCCGCCGGCGAAATCGCCATCCTGTTCCGCACCAACGGACAGTCCGAGATCTACGAGCAAGCCCTCGCCGACGCCGGCATCCCCTACCAGCTACGCGGCGCAGAACGCTTCTTCGAGCGCGCGGAAGTACGGAAGGCAGGCCACGCCCTCCGCAGCGCCGCCCGCTTCGGAAACAACGACTCCCTCCTCGACGACGCCGTCGACCTGCCCTCCCAGGTCCGAGCCGTCCTCTCCGGCGAAGGCTGGACCAGCCAACCCCCCGACGGTTCCGGAGCCGTCCGCGAACGCTGGGAATCCCTCGCCGCCCTCGTACGCCTCGCCGAGGACTTCGCCCGCGCCAAACCCACCGCCACCCTCACCGACCTCGTCGCCGAACTCGACGAACGCGCCGCCGCCCAACACGCACCCACCGTCGAAGGCATCACCCTCGCCTCCCTGCACGCCGCCAAGGGCCTCGAATGGGACGCCGTCTTCCTCGTCGGCCTCGCCGAAGGCATGATGCCGATCACCTATGCCAAGACCGACGAACAAATCGAGGAAGAACGCCGCCTCCTCTACGTCGGCGTCACCCGGGCCCGCCACCACCTCAGCCTGTCCTGGGCCCTCTCCCGCTCACCCGGCGGCCGCCCCAACCGCCGCCCCAGCCGCTTCCTCGACGGCATCCGGCCAGGCACCTCAGGAGCCGCGGCCCGCAACACCAGCACCGGACAAGGCGGCATCGAACACGGCACACCCTCAACGCCCCGCACCACCACCGGACCCGTCCGACGCCGCACCGCCCGAACCGTCGCCCGCTGCCACGTCTGCGGACGCACCCTCACCGACGCCGGCGAGATGAAACTCATGCGCTGCGAGGACTGCCCCTCCGACATGGACGAGGGCCTCTACGAGCGACTCCGCGACTGGCGCGCCGACCAGGCACAACAGCTCGGGCAGCCCGCCTTCTGCGTCTTCACCGACAAGACCCTCGTCGCCATCGCCGAAGCCATGCCCGAAGACGCGGCCCAACTCGCCCGCATCCCCGGCGTCGGCATGCGCAAGCTCAACCGGTTCGGCACCGACGTGCTCACCATCTGCGCAGGTGGGGCCCCGGATACGGGCGTTGGAGGAGTCGACGAGGACGACTGATGCAAACTCGTCGAAAAAATAGTTTGCGCATGCCCCAGCAATCCCCATAGGTTCTTAAGCACGGGAACAGCGCCTCTTCTCCGAGGCCCTGGTTCCGTGCTGTACTAAAGCCGTCGGACCGGTTCACCCCGGTCCCAGAGACGCCGAGAGGAGGCGAATTCCAGTGATCAGCATCAACGCCAGCTTCATCAGCACCGCCAAAATGACCGATCGCTCGGTCGTCGCTTCCTGCCTGCTCGGTTTCTCGAACCTGGGCACCGGTGCGTCCGGCATTCCCGCCGCCCGTCCGGAGTCCTTCCTGTCTCTCGCCGACCTTCCCGTCCGCGAGAGCAATGAGCGACCGACCAAGGCACCGGAAGCAGTAGCAACGGCACAGGCCCAGGCCTATGCCTTTGCGGCGGCCGGTGCCGGATCCCGGAAGCAGACGACGCACCACCACACGATGTGGGCCTTCCGTGGGCTCGAACCCTGGAGTGATCCAGCCTGATCCTCGATCAGGCCGGCGCCTTCAGGGCCGCGGAACCCCACCCGGGATCCGCGGCCCTTCTGTTTTGCCCGCACGGGACAACAGAACGAAGGGGCCTCGGGAACAAGAAAAGACCCGGTACCACCGCCACCCGGCCCACAGGCCGGAACGACCAGACGAGGAAGACAACACCGTGCAACTCGAAGCGCACGCCCCGTCAGTACCGCCTTCAGACACTCTCCCCCCGCCCGGTCTCACGGAGGACCCCACCTTGAACCCCCTGACTACGCTCACCGCGCTCGACGACGCCATCGAGAACCTCGGCGTACCCGTCCCCTGCCGTGCCTACGACCCCGAGGTCTTCTTCGCGGAGTCGCCGGCGGACGTCGAGTACGCCAAGTCCCTCTGCCGCACCTGCCCGCTCGTCGAGGCCTGCCTCGCCGGCGCCAAGGAGCGGCGCGAGCCCTGGGGCGTCTGGGGCGGCGAGCTGTTCGTCCAGGGCGTCGTCGTAGCCCGGAAGCGGCCGCGTGGCCGCCCGCGCAAGAACCCGGTCGCGGCATGAACGCACGAGGAACGATCGACCGCCCCCTGACGCACGACCCCCAGAAGCAGGCCCCGATGAAGCCGTCCACCAGCGAGCCCACCGGCTCTGCGACCCCAGACTTCACCACCACCGACGCGAACGACTCGCGCCAGAACAGGACCCGAGAGATGCAACTCATCCCAGAAGCACTGGCTCGTGCGCATATGCACGAGCGGCTGCGCTCCGCCGAGGCCGAACGCCGCGCACTGCGCCTGGCAACGGCCCGCCGGATGCAGCGCCGCGCCGAGCGCGCATCACTGCGCGCACGCCGCGCGCTCGCCATGGCGGTCATGCAGTGACCCACCCCGCGGGGGCCGATCCACAACGGACCGGCCCCCGCGGTGCGTTGCCCCACAGCCTCGGAAGACAGAGCTATCGTCACCACGTGACGTCTCTTCCCGACGGCGACTCAGCGCAGCGACCCGAGCCCGAACCCGGCACCATCGTGTGCGCCCTCTGCGGCACCACCGCCCAGGGCGCCCCGCCGACCTGGACCTACTCAGTGGAGAACGGGACCGGCCGGCACTACTGCGACCGCTGCGCCCGGGAGAACCTGAGGGCTATTGAGGGGCGGCTGGATTCGGAGTGGTGGTGAGCTTCGGCGGAACATTCCTCGGGGGGCTTCCCTCCCCCCCCGCCCCCTCCCCACCCCGCCCCCTCCCCACCCCGCCCCGCCCCCAGATTCTGATCACGCCTCAGCAGCCGAGACGCCCTCGCTTGTCCCCGCGCTCGCCGCTGCTTCCGCGGCTATGTCTTCGACCGCGCCGACGGTCGAGCCCTCGACCGCGCCGACGGCCGATCCCACGACCGCTCCGCCTGCCGCGTCGTCAACCGGCTCCTCGTCCCCCGTCAGGAATCCCGGTAGCCACCTCTCAAGTTCGTCCCGTAGCCGTACCGTCGCGCCGAGTTGGCACAGGACTCCGATGGTGCTGAGGGTCACGCGATGTATCAGGAGGTAGGAGGGCGGCAGGTTCAGTTGCTTGCCGAGCTGGTGGGCGGGGGAGCGCAGATCGGCGATGCGTGCGGCCTGGCTGCGCATCCAGCCGCGCGTGAAGGTGAACTCGTCGACCAGGGCCGGCTCGATGATCGGCAACAGGTACTCGAGCACCGCGTCGGGTTCGAGGTCGATCGTCTCCTTGACGAAGCCCTCTGTGCGCAGCAGTTCGTAGACCGCTTCCGCGTTGCCTGCCAGGGTCATGCGCAGTGAGGTGCCGATGGTCTCGGGGAGGCCGTCGGGGAGCCGGTCCACGGTGCCGAAGTCGAGGACTCCGAGTCGCCAGCCGTTCTTCTCGTCGCGCAGCAGCCTGAAGTTTCCAGGGTGCGGATCGGCGTGGAGGAGGCTGGTGCGGGCCGGGCCCGAGAACAGGAAGCGGGCGAGAAGCTGTCCTGCCCGGTTCCGTTGTTCGTCGGTGCCGTCGATGATCACCTCGGAGAGAGGTGTTCCGTCTATCCATTCGGTGATGAGGACCTGGTCGCGCTGGTGCACCACGTCGGGTACGTGCACATCGGGATCGTCGGCGAACTCTTCGGCGCAAGCGCGCTGGGCCTGTGCCTCCAGTCCATAGTCGAGTTCCTCGGACACCCGGTCGCGCAGTTCCGTGATGAGCGGCTTGATGTCCATGCCGGGGATCAGGGGGCCGAGGAGGCGGGCGAAGCGGCCGAGTTGGTTCAGGTCGGAAAGCAGGGCCTCGCCGGCTCCCGGGTACTGCACCTTGACGGCGACCTCGCGGCCGTCGTGCCAGATGGCGCGGTGGACCTGCCCTATCGATGCGGCTGCCGCGGGCTTGTCCTCGAACTCCAGGAAGTTCTCCCGCCATTCGTCGCCGAGCCGTTCCGCGAGGACGGCGTGGACCGCCCTGGTGGGCATGGGCGGCGCTGCTTCCTGGAGTTTGGTCAGCGCGGCACGGTACGGGCCTGCGACCTCCTCGGGGAGGGCGGATTCGAAGACGGACATGGCCTGCCCGAACTTCATGGCTCCGCCTTTGAGCTCACCGAGAACCTTGAAGAGCTGGTCCGCCGTGCGCTGTTGCAGTTCCCGCCCGACGATCTCGGCCGACTTCCCGCCGATGCGTTTGCCGAGGCCCCAGGTCGCGCGCCCGGCGAAGCCGAGTGGCAGCGCGGCCAGTTTGGCGGTACGGGTTACCGCCTTCCGGGGAAGATCAGACATGCGCCCCTCCAAGTCCCAGCCTGCCGTGCCGCCAGTGGCGGTTACCCGGCCATTGTGTCGTGCTGCTCTCCGCCCTCGGAGGTCTGCTCCCCCTTACTTCTCTCACCTGCTCCGCATGAACAGTCCGGATGCGCCCATACCGGGCGGGCGTGCCAGTCGAGTCCCGGAGCCGATGTCTCCCAGCGGGCGCCGGTGCTGGACGGCAGTTCGCCGTCGAGGAAGGCCAGCGCGTGTGCCGCCGTGAGTCCGGCGACGGCCGTGGCGAGAGCCAGGTCGCATGCGGGTACCTGGAGTTGACGTCCGGAACGCCATTGGGCGAGCAGTCGGGGCCAGGTGGGGTCGCGGTCCGTGCGGTCCAGTGACAGGCAGCCGGCGCAGGCGGTGCCGCCGGGCAGTACCAGGGGGCCGACGACTCCGGTGGCCTCGACCACTCCGGCGTAGAGGTGGGGCGTGCCCGAGGCGATGAGTTCTTCGGCGGCCAGGGGGTCGGGGGTGTGGGCGGACAGGCCGTCGCGTGGGGCGATGATCACGAGGGAGAGGGCCGGTTCCTCCGCTGAGGGCGGGGCCTGGATCTCTGACGGAGATTGGGACTGGGCTTGGGATTGACGTGGGCCGGAGCGGCGGTCGGGGCGGGGCGGGCGGTCGGGTGCCGCCTTGCGTACGGCTCGACACGCGGCTGTGTCTCGGCGTTCTCCGACGGATTCGACGGGGAGTCCGCCCGGGGCCACGTCCCACGGTTCGACAATGCCTCCGTCGCGCACATCGACGTGGCCGACGCCTGCGGCGGACAGGACGGACGCGATGACTGTGCCGACACGGCCGGTTCCCCGGACCTGGACGCGCATGCTGCGGCGGGCTGCCAACTTACGTGCCCCTGCAGCTGGTTCAGGGGAAAGGACCGTGAGGGCCGCCAGGTCGGGGCGGAGTCGGTCGAGGACTCCTTGGCGCCTGCGGAGCGCGTCGAAGGCCGGGCCTCCGCCGGTGGCGTCGTCGACCAGTCCGGCCCTCGTCAGCCGGTGGAGCAGAGCGTCGACATGGCCGTCGGGAAGTCCCATCCGGCGGCCTTCGTCGCGTAGCAGGGCCACGCCGCGGGTTCCGTCGAGGAGGGTGAGGAAGGTGCCGGTCGCGGTGTCGACCGGGCCGAGTACGACGGCGTGGGCGGCTGCCACGCCGAACTGGACGGTATTGAGGTCGCGCCAGCCGCGTCGCAGCGCCGGTTTCAGGATCGGATGCATGGCTGTTAGCGGTGAAGTGCCCATCTGTTCCCCCGTGATGTGCCTGTGTTCTCGCTCTGGTGATCAAGTCGGCGATCAGGTTGATGACGTTGGCGAAGTCGGTGGCGTTGGTGACGTGACCGCGGTCCGGAATTCGGGTGGCTCGTCGGTCGATTGCCAGGATGCACGGCGGGGGGAATCCGTGTGAAAAGTTATCCACAGGGGGTGGGCGTTAGTCGTATAAATCGCGCGGGAGGGGTGCGGGGCCGCACCGAAGAGTCCCGGAGGCGGGACTTCCCCCATGTGCAGCGGGTAACGTCGGGGCGTGCCCGCCGACCCACTGCACCGTGCCACGAACACGCAGCGCAGCACGACCAGCCCGCCGCCGAGCGGCCCGAGGGCGAGCGCGGTAGAGGTCCGCAGAAGCGCCCGGCGGCGCCGAACGGTCTCCGCGTATCGCGAGGGTGACCGGACCGTCGTCCTCATTCCGGCCCGTATGTCGGAGGCCGAGGAGAAGCGCTGGGTCAACGTCATGCTCGACAAGCTGGCCGCGCAGGAGAGCAAACGGGTCCTGGGGGACGCGGAGCTCGCCGAGCGGGCGGAGCGGCTGTCCGAGCAGTGCTTCGATGGCCGGGCCCGCCCCACGTCCGTGCGCTGGGTGACGAATCAGAACACGCGCTGGGGGTCGTGCACGCCGTCCGAGGGCAGCATCCGGCTGTCGCACCGGCTGCAGGGGATGCCTGAGTACGTCGTCGACTACGTACTCGTACACGAGTTGGCGCATCTGCTGGTGCCGGGGCACGGGCCGCGGTTCTGGCGTCTCCTTGAGGCGTATCCGCGCACGGAGCGGGCGCGGGGCTATCTCGAGGGTGTTGTCGCGGCCGACCGGCTGCCACCGCACCTGCCGGCCGCTCGCGAGGAGTGAGCGCCCAGGAGTGACCGCCCACGAGTGGCTCTCATGAGCGACCGCCTTGGAGTGACTGACCGAGCCGTCACCCTCTTCTGAGCTTCCGGCGTCCAGGTCTGACTGTCCGTCGCCCCTTCGCTGATTCCGCCCGCCGCGTGCCCGTTGTGTACCAGGGCTGTACCGGCTGCCGCCGCTGTCAGCGATTGCGGTTAGCCTGACGCGACGTATTCACCTTCGGGATGGGGGACGGTCGTTACGCATGGCCAGGGAATTCCAACGCGGCCACAAGGCCAAGATCAGTGACCTCACCGCGGGCACCGATCTGTACGTAGGCGTGCAGATCACGGGTCCCGGGCTGACCTTCGACATCAGCTGCTTCGGTCTTGACGCCGACGAACGGCTCTCGGACGACCGGTATTTCGTCTTCTTCAATCAGCCGAAATCGCCCGAGGAGTCGATTCAGCTTCTCGGTGCGCAGGCCGGCGACAGCGAGTCCTTCCGCGTCACCCTCGACCGGATCCCGGCGAACATCCAGAAGCTGTCGTTCACCGCGACGATCGACGGCGCCGGGCAGATGTCGCAGATCGCCCCCGGATACGTACGGATCGTCGCGGGCGGCGAGGAGGTCGCCCGCTATTCGTTCAACGGCACGGAGTTCTCGACCGAACGTGCCGTGATGCTGGGCGACTTCTACCTGAAGGACGTCTGGCGGTTCGCGGCCGTCGGGCAGGGGTTCGACGGCGGACTCGACGCGCTGCTGAAGAACTTCGGAGGTGAGGTCGCCGACGAGGAGCCCGCTGCCGCTCCGCCCCAGCAGCAGGCCGGTGCACCGTCGTTCGCGCCGCCCGGGCAGGCCACGGCGCCACCGGCGTTCGGCGCGCCCGCGCCCGCCCCGGCCCCGCAGCCCGCCCAGCAGGGCTACGCGCCGCCGCAAGGAGCCACGCCGCCGCCAGCGCCCGCCCCGGCCCCGCCGTCGGTGCACGCGGCGCCGACGATCGTCGCACCGCTGGCCACGCCGCCCGGCGCCATGCAGCCGCCGGCCGCGCCCACCCCGCACGCGCCGCCCATCGGACAGGTGCCCGGTCAGACCGCGCCCCCGCCCCCGGGCTACGGGCAGCCGACCGCGCCTCCCGGCTACGGACAGCAGCCCCAGGCGCCGACCCCGCCTCCGGGCTACGGGCAGCCGACTCCGCCTCCCGGTTACGGGCAGCAGCCGCCCGGTCAGTTCCCCGGTCAGCAGGGTGCCCCGTCGCCGTACGGGGCACCTCAGGGTGCGCCGCAGGGCGGAGGCGCTGCCGGTGTGGCCGCCGCGCTCTCGGCGTTCCGCGAGGCGCCCACCGGTCAGCGGTGGACCCTGCAGAACAAGAAGCTGATCCGCGTCGACCTCGGCGCCGGCGGCGACCAGCCGGTGCTCGCCCGTCAGGGCAGCATGGTGCTCTACCAGGGCAAGGTCGAGTTCAGCTACAAGGGCGCGGGCTTCGCCGGCCGGATCGTGGGCAACGCGACCGGCCAGGAGATGCAGCTGATGCGCTGCACCGGCCGAGGCCAGGTCTTCCTCGCGGAGGAGGCCACGCATCTGCACCCCATCGAGCTCCAGGGCGACGCGATCTGCGTATCCGCGGAGAACGTTCTGGCGTTCGACGAGAGCCTCCAGCACGAGGTGCGCAGGATCGAGGGGCACGGCATTCCCGGCGGCGCCCTGTTCGTCATGCAGTTCCAGGGCACGGGCACGGTCGTCGTCAAGACGCACGGCACGCCCGTCGTGCTGCCCGTGACGCCGACGACGTTCGCCGACTGCAACGCGGTCGTCGCCTGGTCGGCCGCCGCGCAGGCGATCGTGTCCAGCCAGGTGCGCATGCGCTACAACGCCTACCCGGGACACAGCGGAGAGAGCGTGAACCTCCAGTTCCGGGGTGCGCCAGGGAACTTCATCGTCGTCCAGCCGTTCGAGGTCTGAGGGAGCCCGTCATGAACCAGCCGCTCGCGGGTTACGCCCCGACCCCGGTAGCCGCCCGCATGGAGAACCACGGCGCCAACATGCTCAAGGTCGCCATGCAGACCGGCAACGACCTCCTCGCGCGCGTGGGCTCGATGGTCGCCTACGAAGGGTTCGTCCAGTACGAGCCCAACCCGCCCGCCGTCCGCCAGATCGCCCGCGACTGGATGACCGGCGAGGGCGCGCCCCTGATGAAGGCCACCGGAGACGGCATCCTCTACCTCGCCGACTACGGCGCCGAGATTGTCGTCATCAACCTCGGTGGCGACTCGATCTCGGTGAACGGCACGAACCTGCTCGCCTTCGACGCGCACCTCCAGTGGGGCGTCGAGCGCGTCAAGGGCCTCGCCAAGTTCGCCGGACAGGGCCTGTGGAACATCAAGATCTCCGGGCAGGGCTATGTCGCCCTCACGTCCCGGGGCACCCCCATCGTCGTCGACTGCGGCCGCGGCGAGGACGAGACGTACGTCGACCCGGACGCGTTGATCGCCTGGTCCCCGAACCTCAAGGTGAAGGGCAAGCGCAGCTTCAAGGCCGGCTCGCTCATCGGGCGCGGCAGCGGCGAGGCCTACCAGATGGGCTTCTCCGGGGAAGGCATTGTCGTCGTACAGCCCAGTGAGGACAGCACCGACCGCCTCCGAGTCCGGGGCTGAGGGGGAACGGAACACCATGCAGAGCCCGCTTTTCGCGCACTCCGAGCAGCAGACCCAGGAGCGCTACACCGTCCAGAACCCGCAGCTGCTGCGGGTGACCCTGGAAGGCCACGACGACATCCTCGCCCGCAAGGGCGCCATGGTCGCCTACCAGGGCCTTGTCGAGTTCGACGGCGAGATCCAGACCTCCGGTCAGCGGCGCGCCCGCGCCAACACCGGTGAGGGCCTCGACCTGATGCGCTGCCACGGGCAGGGCACCGTCTACCTCGCCAACCTCGCCCAGTTCATCCACGTGGTGGAGGTCGAGCAGGACGGCCTGACCGTGGACAGCAGCTATGTCCTCGCGCTCGACTCCTCGCTCAGCTACCAGGTCGTCGCCGTCGACAGCCAGTACGGCATCTCCGGCTCCGGCAAGTACCAGCTCAACATCACCGGGCGCGGCAAGGTCGCCCTGATGACGTCGGGGCAGCCGCTGATGCTCCAGGTCACCCCGGACCGGTACGTCAACGCCGACGCGGACGCGATCGTCGCCTGGTCGAACGGCCTGCGCGTGCAGATGCAGGCCCAGACGCACTCCTCCGGAGTGTGGCGGCGCCGCGGCAACACGGGTGAGGGCTGGGAGCTCAGCTTCATGGGCCAGGGCTACGCCCTCGTGCAGCCCAGCGAGCTGCTGCCCCCGCAGAACGCGGTGATCGGCCAGGGCCTCGGCGCCCAGTACGGCATGGGGCAGCAGGGTGCCCGCGGCCAGAACCAGGGCAACGTCTGGAGCTGACCCACAGGGCGGCCATGTGTCCTGAATGACCATGTGCTGTGTGACATGTGTAAGGGGCGGCCACCTCGGTGGCCGCCCCTTACACATGCCCGCTCACAGTCGGGCGCGCGTCGCCTCCACCAGGCGCACGACGGAGTCGTCCGCCACGCCCGCGACCTCGTCGTACGAGAACCAGCGCAGGTCGAGCGACTCGTCGCTGATGGCGGCCACCGCGTCGGCGGGAGCGACAGCCGCGTACTGCGTGTCGAGATGCCGTGTGCACGGGCCCGGGATCGGATGCCGGTCGAGCCGCACGGGGCCGCCCGGCAGGAGCGTCAAGCCGGGGATGCCGGACTCCTCGGTCGCCTCCCGCAGCGCGGCGTCCGCGAGCGTCAGGTCACCCGGCTCGCAGTGGCCGCCCATCTGCAGCCACATCCGGAGCTTCTTGTGCAGCGTGAGCAGCACCCGCCCGCGGGACGGGTCGATGACCAGCGCGCTCGCCGTCAGATGACCGTCCGTGCAGGCCTTCCACATGCCGTCCTCGGGATGGGCGGACAGGTGGTCCAGGTAGGCCTGGCGCAGCTCGGGCTGGCCCTCGTAGGCCTTCAGTACGAGGACTGCGTCGTCGTGCAGCGTCACTTGCCCTCGTCGTCCTTGGAGCCGTCGGAGTCGTCCTTGGAGCTGTCCGCGGGACCGTCGCCCTTGGAGTCGCCCTCCTTGGAGAGGTTCGGCTTGTCCAGGCCACCGCTCGCCGCCTCGCCGAGCATCTTGTCGATCTCGGAGAAGTCCAGCTGCTCGCGGTGCACGAAGCCGTCCGGGTCGTCCAGGTCCGAAGCCGTCGGCAGCATGTCCGGGTGCGCCCACAGGCCGTCGCGCCCGTCCACACCGCGCGCGTCCGTCAGCGAGGCCCACAGTCGCGAGGCGTCCCGCAGGCGGCGCGGGCGCAGCTCCAGACCGATCAGCGTGGCGAACGTCTGCTCGGCGGGGCCCCCGGTCGCCCGGCGGCGGCGCAGCGTCTCACGGAGCGCGTCGGCCGACGACAGGCGCGGTTTCGCGGCCGCGTGGACCACGGCGTCGACCCAGCCCTCGACGAGCGCGAGAGCGGTCTCCAGGCGGGCCAGGGCGGCCTTCTGCTCCGGAGTGTCCTCCGGCTGGAACATGCCCTGCTGAAGCGCCTCCTGCAGCTGCTCCGGGTTCTGCGGGTCGAGCTGGCCGACCGCGTCCTCCAGCTTCGCCGTGTCGACCTTGATGCCGCGCGCGTACCCCTCGACCGCGCCGAACAGGTGCGAGCGCAGCCACGGCACATGCGAGAAGAGCCGCTGGTGGGCGGCCTCGCGCAGCGCCAAGTAGAGCCGCACCTCCTCCTTGGGGATGCCGAGGTCCTTGCCGAACGCCTCGATGTTCACCGGCAGGAGCGCCGCCTTGCCGGCGGGGCCGAGCGGCAGACCGATGTCGGTCGAGCCGACGACCTCGCCCGCGAGGACGCCCACGGCCTGCCCGATCTGCGAGCCGAACATGGCGCCGCCCATGGAGCGCATCATCCCGATGAGCGGGCCCGCCATGGCCTGCATCTCCTCGGGAAGGACATCGCCCATGGCCAGGCCGACACGCTCGGCGACCGGGTCGACGAGTTCCTTCCACACCGGGAGGGTCGCCTCGACCCACTCGGCGCGGCTCCACGCCACCGCGGACCCGGCGCCCGAGGGCAGCGACGTCGCGTCGTCGAGCCACAGGTCGGCCAGGCGCACGGCCTCCTCGACCTGCGAACGCTCGGCGGGGCCGACACTCGCGTCCTTGGTGCCGTCGGCGGTGCCCTGGGAGACCGTCTGACGCGCGATGTCCTTGGCCATCTCCCAGTTCACCGGGCCGCCCTCGTACGAGAGCATCTGGCCGAGCTGCTGGAAGGCGGCCCCCAGGTCATTGGGGTTCAGGGAACCGAACATCGCGGCGAAGGGATTGTCCCCGCCGCCCATGCCGGGCATTCCTCCGAAACCGAAGGGGTTGGCAGGTCCCTGACCGCCACCGCCCTGCTGATCCTTCTTCTTGCCCTCGTCGCCGTCGTCCGGCTCCTCCGGCGGAAGGCCGAATCCGAATGGGGTGTCACTCACGGGGTTCCTCGGCTGGTAAGGCCACCGGTTCTGTCCCGGCGGCGTTTGCCCGACTACACACCCAGCGTAGACACCGTGACGCGATCGGGCCTCGGTGCTCCGCCGACTCACGGCCTGCGGCAGGATGGATGCCTCCTGGTACGTACGCGTCGTACACGTACGTACTGAATACAACCGCTGGAGACGCCCGGTGAGTTCCCCAGATCCGCAGGTTCGCGCAGCGCGAAACCCTTCGACCAGTTCCGGAGCGCGCGGCCCCGTCGTCGCGGTCACCGGTGCCGCCTCCGGCGTCGGCGCGCTCCTTACCGAGCGACTCGCCGCATCCGACGAGATCAAGCAGGTCCTGGCCATCGACGAGCGGCGCGGTGAGTGCACGTCCGCGACGTGGCACATCCTGGACGTGCGCGACCCGGCGATCGCCGAGAAGCTGCGCGGCGCGGACGTCGTCGTGCACCTCGCGCTCGACCTCGACCTGGAGACCGACCCCGCCGCCCGTACGGCGTACAACGTGCGAGGCACCCAGACGGTGCTCACCGCCGCGGCCGCCGCCGGAGTCCACCGTGTCGTCCTGTGCACCTCGGCGATGGTCTACGGAGCGCTCGAGGACAACGAGCTGCCCCTCTCCGAGGACGCCGAACTGCGCGCGACCGCGGAGGCCACCGGCGTCGGCGACCTCCTGGAGGTCGAGCGGCTCGCCCGCCGCGCGCCGCGCGCCCACCCCGGACTCAACGTGACCGTGGTCCGCCCCGCCACCCTCGTCGGCGGCACCGACACCGCCCTGACCAGGTACTTCGAGTCGCCGCGGCTCCTCGTCGTGGCGGGATCCCGGCCCGCCTGGCAGTTCTGCCACGTCGAGGACCTGTGCAGCGCCCTGGAATACGCCGTCCTGGAGAAGGTCGAAGGGGAACTCGCCGTCGGCTGCGACGGCTGGCTGGAGCAGGAGGAGGTCGAGGAGCTCAGCGGGATCCGCCGCATGGAGCTGCCCTCCGCGGTCGCCCTGGGCGCCGCGGCCCGGCTTCACCGGATCGGGCTCACACCGTCCCCCGCCGGCGACCTCGCGTACACGATGTACCCCTGGGTGGTCAGCGTGAGCCGGCTGCACGACGCCGGATGGCGCCCGCAGTGGACCAACGAGGAGGTCCTCGCCGAACTCCTCGAGGAGGTCTCGGGACGGCACACCGTCGCGGGCCGCCGCCTCGGACGCAAGGACGCGACCGCGGCCGGAGCGGCCGGAGCCACCGTCGCCCTGCTCGGCGCGGCCGCCGTCGTGCGCCGGGCCCGCAAGGCCAGGCGCAGGATCTGACAGCCCGCCCCGGCCGGCACCCGGACCGGCCCGCCCTGTAGGAGGCTCCAACCCACTACGCACGCGTGCCGGTGGAAAGCGCTATTCCGTGCCGGTGGCCGCGTACGGCACGATGACCTCATGGCACGCACCACGAACGACCACCCCGGAGAGCAGTCGGCGCACGACCCCATCCGGCTCATCGCGATCCGCGACACGCCCTTGTCCGTGGACGAGGTGTTCCGGGCCGTCGGGGAGGACGCGGCGGGCGGCACGGCGCTGTTCGTGGGGACGGTGCGCAATCACGACGGTGGCGCCGACGTCGACGCGCTCGGGTACTCGTGCCACCCCTCCGCCGAGATCGAGATGCGGACCGTCGCCGAGAAGGTCGTCGCCCAGTTCCCGGTGCGCGCCCTCGCGGCCGTCCACCGAGTGGGCGATCTGGCGGTCGGCGACATCGCGGTCGTCGTCGCCGTGTCCTGTCCGCACCGCGGAGAGGCCTTCGAGGCCTGCCGCAAGCTGATCGACGACCTCAAGCACGAGGTGCCCATCTGGAAGCACCAGAAGTTCTCGGACGGCACCGAGGAGTGGGTCGGCGCCTGCTGACCTCCCGGAGCCGGGCCACGATCGTCGCCTTCGGCCACACGGGCGGTTCCGGTTGCGTAACCGCACCCCTGCGGCGAGCGTTGACCCAGCAGATGGTTAATCTGCTGATCAGTCAGTTGCGGTGGCTCACGGGGTCGGAGGTTCGGCATGGCGGCGCTCTTGTGGCTGCTCATTCCGCTTGTCGCAGCGGTCGGCGCCGGTCTGTGGGGCAGCTGGGCCGCACGGAACCGCAGGACCGGTGACGTGTCGGAGCTCAACGGGTACGTCCGATTCCGCGAGGCCATGGAACGGTCGCACACCGGCACGGAGACGGACCCCCTCGACCCCGAGGCGGAGGCGCTGCCCCCGGTCGAGTCCCGGACGGACGCCCCAGCGGTGCACTGACAGGCCGGTCCCGTACTGTCGTTCCATGCCACGCCGCACCGCGACGATGCTCGCCTCGACCCTGATGCTGATCGCGCTGCTCTGCGCGGGAGTGCTCATCAAAGTTCCGTACGCCGAGATGACCCCGGGACCGACGGTCAACACGCTCGGGGACCACGACGGCGAGCCGGTGCTCCAGATCTCCGGCCGGAAGACGTACCCGACGACCGGTCACCTCAACATGACGACGGTCCGGGTCACGAGCGCCGACTACAACATGAACCTCGTCTCGGCGGTCTACGGCTGGCTCGCGCACGACAGCATCGTCGTGCCGCACGCCACGCTCTACCCCGACGGCAAGACCGAGCAGCAGTCCTCGCAGGAGAACGCCGAGGAGTTCAGCCAGTCCCAGGAGAGCGCCAAGGTCGCCGCCCTGGACGAGCTGAAGATCCCCGTGAAGTCCTGGGTGATCGTCCAGTCGGTCATCAAGGGCAGCCCCTCCGAGGGCCGGCTGCACGCGGGTGACGTGATCAAGGCCGTCGACGGCGTCAAGGTCGAGAAGCCGGCCGACGTCGCGAAGCTCGTCACCAAGCACAAGCCGGGCGAGGACGTCTCCTTCACGATCGTGCCCGTCAAGGACGCGGCCGCCGCCGAGAAGGAGGGCAAGCAGCCCACCCGCACGCAGAACGTCACGGTCACCACGGAGAAGGCCAAGGACGGCCGCGCGATCGTCGGCATCCAGGCCGGAACCGATCACACGTTCCCGTTCGCCATCGACATCAAGCTCGCCGACGTCGGCGGCCCCAGCGCCGGACTGATGTTCGCGCTCGGCATCGTCGACAAGCTGACGCCCGAGGACCTCACCGGCGGCAGGTTCGTGGCCGGCACGGGCACCATCGACGACGACGGCAAGGTCGGCCCGATCGGCGGCATCCAGATGAAGACCGTCGGCGCCCGCGGCAAGGGCGCGCGCTACTTCCTGACCCCCAAGGACAACTGCGCCGAGGCGGCCAAGGACGTTCCGGGCGGACTCACCCTCGTCAAGGTCAACACCATCGACGACGCGATGAACGCCCTCAAGGACATCCGCTCGGGCAACACCGCCGACCTGCCGAAGTGCACGGTCAAGGGGTGACACGAGGTTCATGAAGGGGGGCGCCGCACACTGTGCGGCGCCCCCTCTCGTTGCGGTGCGGGTGCTACTCGGCGAACGTCGCCGCGAGGGCCTCGGCCAGGCCCGGGACCAGGTCCGACCCGGTGAGGACATCGTTGGGGGAGTCCTTCTCGCGCAGGCGCAGCGCCGACTCGCGCGCACCGTCACGCAGTACTGCGACCGTCATCCGGACCTCCTGACGGCCCGGGTGCTTCGCCACCCAGTCGGCGAGCTGGGCCTCACCGAGCCCCTCCGGAACGGACGCCTCCGCGGACGGCGGCAGCATCAGCCGCTCCACCGTCAGGGCGCAGCCGACGACCGCGTCGGGCCAGGCGATGGTGCCGAGGAACTCGTCGAGCGCCTTGTCGGCGGGCACCTCGTCCTGCTCGATCGGGGTGAAGGCCGCGGCCTCCTCCTCGCCGTCCAGGCCGAGCTGGGCCGCGAGGCCGGGTTCCTGGGCCCGCAGGCGGGCGGTGTCGACGAGGGCGAAGAGGCGGGCGGGCTGGTCCCAGCCGAGGCCGGAGGCGTACTCGTCGATCTCGAGTACGGCCCGGGTGAGGGGGCTGGCTGCCATGGGAGTGTTGGACATGGTCACAATCCTGCCTCGTTAGTACCCGGAACCGGGAACTGAGTAAAGCGTGAGTAAGTTGCATAGGTGATGGGTCCGCGATCACGGGGGCCTGACCGATCGATTTCGAACTTTTCGAGGTGCGCACCTTGGCTTTCCAGATGCCGGACCGCGGCGGAGGCCCGACGGGGCCACGGATGAGAGTGGGCCGACCGTCCCGGCGCGTCCGTTCCCTGCTCATGACGCTCGGCGTCCTTGCCGCACTGGGCATGGCGTTCGTCATGTTCGCAGGGTTCTGGACCGACTGGCTCTGGTACCGATCGGTCAACTACTCGTCCGTTTTCACGACCACCCTGTGGACGAAGATCGGGCTGTTCTTCGTCTTCGGACTGCTGATGGCGATCGCCGTCGGTCTGAACGTCTGGCTCGCGCACCGGCTGCGGCCCCCGCTGAGCGCCATGTCGATGGAGCAGCAGAGCCTCGACCGGTACCGCATGAGCATCGCGCCCTACAAGAAGTGGCTGCTGCTCGGCATCACGGCCCTGGTCGGCCTCATCGCGGGCGCCTCAGCCGCCACCCAGTGGCGCACGTGGCTGATGTGGGTGAACGGCGTGCCGTTCCACCAGAAGGACCCCCAGTTCCACCTCGACGTGGCCTTCTACGCGTTCGACCTGCCGTGGTACCGGTTCCTGCTCGGCTTCGGCTTCGCGGCGACGATCCTCTCCCTGATCGCGGCCGCGCTGACCCACTACCTGTACGGCGGGCTGCGGATCACCAGCCCGGGCGCGCGCGCCACCGCCGCGGCCACCGGTCATCTCTCCGTGCTGCTCGGCGTGTTCGTGACCCTCAAGGCGGTCGCGTACTGGCTCGACCGGTACGGGCTCGCGGTGAAGTCCAGCGACTTCAAGGCGACGGACAACTGGACGGGCCTGCGGTACGTCGACGCGAACGCGTATCTGCCGGCCAAGACCATCCTGTTCTGCATCGCCGCGATCTGTGCCGTGCTGTTCTTCGCGACGCTGTGGCGGCGTACCTGGCAGCTGCCCGTCATCGGCTTCGGCCTGATGGTGCTCTCCGCGATCCTGATCGGCGGCCTGTACCCGGCCATCGTCCAGAAGTTCCAGGTCCAGCCGAACGAGCAGTCCAAGGAAGCCCCGTACATCGAGAAGAACATCGAGGCGACCCGCAAGGCGTACGGGATCGCCGGGGTGTCCCCGGTGGACTACACCGGCAAGGGCACGGTCAAGGACTCCAAGCAGCAGCGCACGGACGCCGACTCTGCGGCCAGCTACCGGGTCAACGATCCGAACGTGGTCTCGCCGACGTTCCAGCAGCTGGAGCAGGAGCGGAAGTACTACCAGTTCCCGAAGACCCTCGACGTCGACCGTTACAAGGGCCAGGACACCGTCATCGGCCTGCGCGAGCTCAACCTCGCGGGCGTCGAGAAGCGGAACTGGATCAACGACCACTTCACCTACACGCACGGCTTCGGAGCGGTCGCGGCCAAGGGCACGCAGACCGACCCGGACTCCCCGGGCGCACCCCTGTTCACCGAGTCGGGCCTGCCCGCCGGCGGGACCCTGGGCTCGTACCAGCAGCGGATCTACTACGGCGAGAAGACCCGCCAGTACTCGATCGTCGGCGGGCCCCAGAAGGAGCTCGACTACGAGCAGGACGACGGCACCCAGAAGACCACGAGCTACAGCGGCAAGGGCGGCGTCAGCCTCTCCAACCCGATCAACCGCGCCGCGTACGCGGTCTCCTTCAGCGAGCCGCAGATCCTGTACTCGGGAGCCATCGGCGACGGCTCGAAGATCCTGTACAACCGCACGCCCAAGGAGCGCGTCGAGGCGGTCGCCCCCTGGCTGACCATCGACGGCGACGCGTACCCGGCGATCGTCAAGGGCAAGATCCAGTGGGTCGTCGACGCGTACACGACGTCGAACGGATACCCGTACGCGTCCCGTACGACGCTCGGTGACACGACGGCAGACTCCCTCAACGAGGGTGACAACCAGCGCGCGGTGGTGGCCCAGCAGAACCAGGTCAACTACATCCGCAACTCGGTGAAGGCCACCGTCGACGCCTACGACGGCACGGTGAAGCTGTACACGTGGGACGACAAGGACCCGGTCCTCAAGACCTGGAAGAAGGCGTTCCCCGGCACGGTCGAGCCCAAGAGCGCGATCCCGCAGGAGCTCAAGGACCATCTGCGGTATCCGCAGGACATGTTCAAGGTGCAGCGCGAGCTGCTGTCCCTGTACCACGTCACGGACTCCGACCAGTTCTACAACGCGTCCGACGCGTGGCAGGTCCCGAACGACCCGACGAAGAAGGACAACAGCGCGGTCCCGCCGTACTACCTGTCCATGAAGATGCCGGGCCAGAACGACCAGCAGTTCTCGCTGACGACGACGTTCACCCCGAGCGGGCGCCCCAACCTGCGCGCGTTCATGGCGGTCGACGCCGATGCCACCAGCAAGGACTACGGCACGATAAGACTGCTGCGGGTCACCGAGGACAAGGTGTACGGCCCGGAACAGGTGCAGAACAAGCTCAACTCCCTGTCGTCCGTGGCGAACTTCGTCCGCGACATGAAGGGCGCCGACTCGACGGTCCTGTACGGCAATCTGCTGACGGTGCCACTCGACAAGGGCTTCCTCTACGTCGAACCGATCTACGCACAGGGCCGCAACGCGGAGTACCCGCTGCTGCGCAAGGTCGCGGTCTCCTACGGCGACAGAACCGGATTCGCCGACAACCTCGGGGACGCGCTGAACCAGGCGTTCGGCGTGGACGGCGCGCAGCCGGCCGAGCCGGAGAAGCCCGGTGGCGACACGACGAAGCCACCGGAGAACTCCACGGTCAAGGAAGCCCTTGCGGACGCGGAGAAGGCCTTCGAGGAGGGCCAGGCCGCCATGAAGAAGGGCGACCTGCACGCCTACGCCGACGCGCAGGACAAGCTGGAGGATGCCCTCAAGCGCGCCGACAAGGCACAGTCCGCGGCCGACAAGGCGGCCGGCGACGGCAAGGGCGCCGACAAGTCCGGCGACAAGAGCGCTGATCAGAGCGCCGACAAGGACACCAGCAAGAACAGTGGGGGCTCGAGCAGCTGAGCGAAGACCCACCTCGCGCCGTGGTACGGTTTGAACACAACGGCGCGGGGTGGAGCAGCTCGGTAGCTCGCTGGGCTCATAACCCAGAGGTCGCAGGTTCAAATCCTGTCCCCGCTACTGAAGACGAAGGCCCGGATCCTGATCTTTCAGGATCCGGGCCTTCGTCGTGTGCGCTGGAACCGTCCGTCCGTGCGAAGCGTGCCACTCCCGGGGGTAGTTGAGGTTTTTGTGTTTCACTTATCTCTCTGTGGGCATGTCGACAAAACGCTGAAGTGACCTCACTGGCTGCGGTATACCAGGTGTACCCAGGTTGCAGGTGGTGCGACGATGGACGTTATGGGGGACAAGGCAACTCTGTTGGATACAGGGCGGTTTGTGCAGCCGGCCGACCGGGAGGAACCCGGGGCGGCCGCCGAGGAAGCACGTCATCGGCCGGCCGCCGAGTCCGGCGACGTCGAGGCGATGAGTGTCCTCGGAGCCATGCTGCTGCGCCGCGGTGACCTCGACGGAGCCGAGCCCCAGCTGCGCGCTGCCACCGCCGCGGGCGACCGCGCCGCCGCCAACAACCTCGGCGTCCTGCTGCACCAGCGCGGATACGCGGACGAGGCCGCCGGCTGGTGGCGCATCGCCGCCGTCGCCGGATCCGCCCCCGCCGCGCACGCCCTCGGCCGCCACCACCGCGAGCGCGGCGACGAGCCCGCCGCCGAGTACTGGCTGCGGCAGTCCGCCGAACAGGGCCACGCCCTCGGCGCGTACGCGCTCGCCGACCTCCTCGAACACCGCAGCGACGTCGGCGCCGAGCGCTGGATGCGCGCCGCCGCCGAGCACGGCCACCGCGAGGCGGCCTACCGGCTCGCCCGCACCCTCGACCGGCGCGCCGCGCAGGAGCGCCCCGAGGGAGCGCTCCGTGGTGCGCCCGCGCCCGCCGACGACGAGAGCGGTGCCCCCGGCGGCGCGACCGCGACCGGCACCCGCAGGAAGCTGCCCGCGGCCGCGGAGGCGGAGCAGTGGTACCGGCAGGCCGCCGCGCGCGGACACCGCCGGGCCGCCCTGCACCTCGGCGCGATCCTGGAGAAGCGCGGCGAGCTCAAGGAGGCCGGCCGCTGGTACCTGAACTCCGCGAAGGACGGCGAGCCCCGGGCCGCCTGCGCGCTCGGCTTCCTGCTGCGCGACGCCGGTGACGAGGAGAGCGCAGGGGTCTGGTGGCTGCGCGCCGCCCAGGAGGGCGATGGCAACGCTGCCAACGCGCTCGGCGCCCTGCACGCCCAGCGCGGCGAGACCCAGACCGCCGAGCGCTGGTACCGCGCGGCCATGGACGCGGGCGACATCAACGGCGCGTACAACCTCGGCCTGCTCTGCGCCGAGCAGGGCCGCACCGCGCAGGCCGACCAGTGGTACCGGCGTGCCGCGTACGCGGGCCACCGCGAGGCGGCGAACGCGCTGGCCGTGCTGCTCCTCCAGGGCGGCGACGCGGCGGGCGCCGAGCCGTGGTTCTCCAAGGCTGCCGAGGCGGGCAGCGTGGACGCCGCCTTCAACCTCGGCATCCTGTACGCCGGCCGGGACGACGAGGTCGCCGCCCTCCAGTGGTACGAGCGGGCCGCGGCGGGCGGGCACACCGAGGCCGCGCTCCAGGCCGGGATCGCCCGGCTGCGGGACGGCGACGAGCGGGGTGCCGAGCGGCATCTGCGGTGCGCCGCCGGCGGGGGCAGCGCCGAGGGCGCGTACCGCCTGGCCACGGTCCTCGACGCGCGGCAGCCCCCGGTCGGGCCGCCCGCGCTCGGCGAGTGCGTCAGTGAGCGCGCCGAGTGCGAGGAGTGGTACGAGCGGGCCGCCGAGCAGGGGCACCGGCGCGCGCAGGTGCGGGTCGGCATGCTGGCCGCGGCGCGGGGCGACATCGTCTGCGCGGCGCGCTGGTACCGCGAGGCCGCGGAGGCGGGCTCGCGCAACGGCGCCTTCAACCTCGGGCTGTTGCTCGCCCGCGAGGGGAGCGAGCCGGAGGCCGCGCTGTGGTGGACGCGTGCCGCCGACGCCGGGCACGGGCGCGCGGCGCTGCGGCTCGCGCTGCTGTGCGCCCGCCGCGGCGACCTCGTCGAAGGGCAGCGATGGGCGCACCGGGCCGTGGAGCTCGGTCCGGCCGAGGTGTCCGAGCGGGCCGGGCGACTGCGGGACGCGCTGCGGTCGGAGCTGTCCGCGTAGCGGAGGCACAGGGGGGTGTGGCGGGGCCTCGACCGGTCCCCGCCACCACTCCCGTCAGACCCTCATTTCGCCCCCGCAGGCCAGGCGCCGGAAGGGATTTGCGCTGGTCGGGGGCGTTCACGTAGAGTCGTGTTTACCGACGCGGGGTGGAGCAGCTCGGTAGCTCGCTGGGCTCATAACCCAGAGGTCGCAGGTTCAAATCCTGTCCCCGCTACTGAAGGCCTGAGGCCCGGAACCATTGGTTCCGGGCCTCAGCTCTGTTTCGGGCCGGGTGAGCCCGGCGTCACGGCTTGTGGCCCACCGCCTCCCCGTACAGCGCCCGGTCCACGACCTTGTCCTCCGGCAGCGGGTCCCCCTTGGAGACGCCCGCCGCGCGGTAGGCGGCCTGGAGCCGGTCCGTCGTGCCCGCCCTGATCTCCCAGTCCATGCGCAGCGACGGCGTCGACTCCAGTACGGCCTTGTCGGTCTTCAGGAGCCCGGCGAGGCCGTCGACGAACGCCGGGTCCTTCTTGTAGTCGCCCGCGAAGTACGTGTTCACCGTGCGGATGTACGCGCGCAGGAACGCGACCCCGGCGTCCGGGTCCTCCTTGAGGAGCTTCGGGCCGAACAGGAGACCGCCCAGGGGTTCGCCGAGCGGCTGGCCGCCCAGGAACGCGAACCGCTTGTCGCCGTCGACCTTGCGCCACACCGGGTCGAGCAGCCAGGCCGAGTCGACCCCGCCGTTCTGAAGCGCGGTCAGCACGTCGGCCGAGCCGAGCTGCTGGAACTGGATCTTGTCGAGCCCGCCGCCGTGCTTCTTCAGCGCCTTGTCCATGGGGTACGAGATGACCGAGCCCTTGCCGATCATCGTGCCGAGCCTGCGCCCCGCCATCGGGACGTGGTCCGGGCTCTGCCCCTTCTTCAGACGCACCCACATACCGCTCTTGGACTTCGGGTCGGGGGAGAAGTTCCCGGCGACCCACTTGATGTCGAAGCCGCCGCTGATGCCGTTCATCACCGCGGCCTCGGGCGCCGCCCACTGCGCGTCGATGTCCCCCTTGGCCAGTAGCGGGAGCGCGTCAGGGGTCGGCAGGACCTTCAGGGTGACGTCGAGGCCCTCCTTCGTGAACTCGCCCTTCTGCACGGCGAGTTCGAGCGGGGCCACGTACTCGGCGCTCAGGGTGCCGGTCGCGATGGTGAGCTTGCGGGTCTTGGCGAGCTTCACCGGGGCCGGGGAGCCCTTGTCGCAGCGGGCGGGTGCGCGGTCCGCGGCCAGGTCCGACGGATCGGTCCAGCCGTTCTTCCCGCAGCCCGCCACCGCCTTGACCGTGCGGGGCTTCGCGGCCGTGTCCGACGAGGAGGTGCTGCCGCCGCCGCAGCCGGCCGAGGTGAACAGGACGCCGGTCGCGAGCAGGGTCGTACAGACGAGTCTGGTGCGCATGGATTCTCCGTACGGGAAGGGGCGGTGGAGGTCAGGACTGGCCGCGGCCGCGGTCGCGCGGCGCCCACGGAGTGAGCAGCCGGCCCGCGATGCGCACCAGTTCGGAGAAGACGACGCCGAGCACGGCGACGCAGACGATGCCGACGAACATCACGTCGTTCTGGAAGAGGGCACGGGCGTCGAAGATCAGGTGGCCGAGGCCGTTCGTGGCCGCGATCTGCTCGGAGGCGACGATCACGAGGACCGCGACGCCGGCGGCTATGCGGGCGCCGACCAGGACCGCGGGCAGCGACGCCGGAAGCAGGACGTGCCGGAACATCTGCCACGGAGAGGCGCCGAAGACCTGCCCGGCGTCCCGGTGGCCGGAGGGGACGGCGAGCACCGCCGCCATCGTGGAGATCCAGACGAAGAAGAAGACGGTCGTGGCGACCAGCGCGATCTGCGGGCCCTCGCCGAGGCCGAACATGTTCAGGAAGACCGGCAGCAGGGCCAGCTTCGGGACGACGTAGAGCGCGTCCAGCATCGGTTCGAGGGCGGCGCGCACCACGGAGAGCGAGCCCATCAGGAGGCCTAGGGCGTATCCGGTGACGGTGCCGATCGCGTATCCGGCGAGTACGCGCTTGAGGGTGGCCCACACGTCCGGCCACAGGTCGCCGTCCGCGGCGCGGTGCCAGCCGTCGACGAGGATCGTGGACGGCGCCGGGTAGACGCGGTCGTCGATCCACGCCTGGGTGGCGGCGAGCTGCCACAGCAGGACCAGGACGAGGGGGACGGCGACGGCGAGCGAGAGTTCGAGGGCGCGGCGCCTGCGGTGGGTGCGGGCGGGGTGCAGCTCCTGCGGGCCCGGCCGTCTGACCAGGAGCGTCGTGTCTTCCTTCGGGGCGGTCGTCGTCATGCCGGGACCACCTCGTCGCGGCGTACCTCGCCCCGCAGCAGATCCCACAACTCGCCCTTCAGCGCGGTGAATTCGGGCGTCGAGCGGATGTCGCCGGTGCGCGGCCGGGCGAACGGCGGGCGGCGCTCGGCGATGATGCGGCCCGGCCGTGCCGACATCACGAGGACGCGGTCGCCGAGCACGATCGCCTCTTCCAGGCTGTGGGTGATGAAGAGGGTGGTGGTGCGGGTGGTCTGGGTGAGGTCGAGGAGCTCGTCCTGGAGGATCGTGCGCAGCTGGGCGTCGAGGGCCGCGAACGGCTCGTCCATGAGGAGGATCTCGGGCTCGACGGCGAGCGCGCGGGCGATGGCGACGCGCTGGCGCATGCCGCCGGACAGCGCGGCCGGATAGGCGTCGGCGAAGTCGGCGAGGCCCATGCGGGTGAGCCAGTCGGTGGCGCGGGCGTCGGCCTCGCGGCGGGGGACCTTCTGGATGTCGAGGCCGAAGCGGACGTTGGCCAGGACCGTCTTCCAGTCGTAGATCCCGTAGTCCTGGAAGATCATCGCGGCGGGGCGGTCGCTGTCCGTGCGGATGGCCAGCTCGCCCGCGGTGGGGCGCAGCAGGCCGGCGGCGATGCGCAGGAGGGTGGACTTCCCGCAGCCGGAGGGACCGACTACGCAGGTGAACTCGCCGGGGGCGATGGTGAGGTCGAGGGGGCCGAGGGCCGCCACCGTGCGGTGGCCTCGGCCGAAGGACCGGGTGAGTGTGCGGGCCTGGAGTTTGGGGTGCGGCTCTCCCACGGTTTTCCTCCCGGGGTGCGGTGGAGGTGGGCGCCGCCGACGATATGACGGGTCGTCAGATTGGGGAAGGGGGCGGGTTGTTGAGATACGGACCAAAAGGGAGCGCCAGGGGGCTCGGTGAAGAGGGGTGCGCGAAGAGGGGTACGCGAAGAGGGGTACGCGAAGAGGGGTACGCGAAGAGGGCCCGCACCGTCCGGTGCGGGCCCTCTTCGGGAAGGGTGGTGTGCGCTACGCCGACGCGCAGTTCGGGCAGACGCCCCGGTACGTCACCTCGACGTCCGAGACCGTGAAGCCGAAGCGCTCGGAGTCGGGGAGGTCGGTGAGCGGGTTGCCGCTCGGGTGCACGTCCCGGATCGCGCCGCACCGGGCGCAGACCAGGTGCTGGTGCGGGCGGTGTGCGTTCGGGTCGTAGCGCTTGGCGCGTTTGTCCGTGGCGACCTCGATGACCTCACCGAGGGAGACCATCTCGCCGAGCGTGTTGTAGACGGTCGCCCGGGAGATCTCGGGGAGTTTGGCGACGGCGAGCGAATGCACCTCGTCGGCCGTCAGATGGACATGGTCGCCGTCGAGGACCTCGGCCACGACGCGCCGCTGCGCGGTCATACGCCAGCCGCGTCCGCGCAGTCGTTCCAACAGGTCACTCATGAGGGTCAGCCTAACAGGCGGAGGGACCAGGTCCCGAACGGGTGTGACTTTGGAAGCTAGCTTGACTTAGACAGTGTCCATTGTAGGATCGAAACCGGCTTTGGCCAAGGGACAGGACTTGCAGCAGATGAGGGCGCGGCAACAGCCGCTCCAGTGGAGCCGGTGCTTGCACCGGGGCAGGAGGCGCACGTGACGTCGCAGGGACCGCTCACCACGGAGGCCGGCGCGCCGGTCGCCGACAACCAGAACAGTGAGACCGCGGGCGTCGGCGGGCCTGTACTGGTCCAGGACCAGGCGCTGCTCGAGAAGCTCGCGCACTTCAACCGCGAGCGCATCCCGGAGCGCATCGTGCACGCCCGCGGCGCCGGTGCGTACGGCACGTTCACGCTGACCCGGGACGTCTCGCAGTGGACGCGGGCCAAGTTCCTCTCCGAGGTCGGCAAGCAGACCGAGACGTTCCTGCGGTTCTCCACCGTCGCGGGCAGCCTCGGCTCCGCGGACGCCGTGCGTGACCCCCGTGGCTTCGCGCTGAAGTTCTACACCGAGGAGGGGAACTACGACCTCGTCGGCAACAACACCCCGGTGTTCTTCATCAAGGACGCCATCAAGTTCCCCGACTTCATCCACACGCAGAAGCGCGACCCGTACACGGGCTCGCAGGAGGCCGACAACGTGTGGGACTTCTGGGGCCTGAGCCCCGAGTCGACGCACCAGGTCACCTGGCTCTTCGGCGACCGCGGCATCCCGGCGACGCTGCGCCACATGAACGGGTACGGCTCGCACACGTACCAGTGGAACAACGAGGCCGGCGAGGTCTTCTGGGTCAAGTACCACTTCAAGACCGACCAGGGGATCAAGAACCTCACGGCCGACGAGGCCGCGAAGCTCGCCGGTGAGGACCCGGACTCGCACCAGCGCGACCTGCGCGAGGCCATCGAGCGCGGCGAGTTCCCGTCCTGGACCGTGCAGGTGCAGATCATGCCGGCGGCCGACGCGGCGACCTACCGCTTCAACCCGTTCGACCTCACCAAGGTGTGGCCGCACGAGGACTACCCGGCGATCGAGATCGGCAAGCTGGAGCTCAACCGCAACCCGGAGAACATCTTCGCCGAGGTCGAGCAGAGCATCTTCTCGCCGGCGCACTTCGTGCCGGGCATCGGCCCGTCGCCCGACAAGATGCTCCAGGGCCGCCTCTTCGCGTACGGGGACGCGCACCGCTACCGCGTCGGTATCAACGCCGACCACCTGCCGGTGAACCGCCCGCACGCCACCGAGGCGCGCACCAACTCCCGTGACGGCTTCCTGTACGACGGCCGCCACCAGGGCGCGAAGAACTACGAGCCGAACTCCTTCGGCGGCCCGTTCCAGACGGACCGGCCGCTGTGGGTGTCGACACCCGTCGCCGGCGGCACCGGCAACCACGAGGCCCCCTCGCACGCCGAGGACAACGACTTCGTGCAGGCGGGCAACCTTTACCGCCTGATGTCCGAGGACGAGAAGGCCCGTCTGATCGAGAACCTCGCGGGCAACATCGCGGGCGTCTCCCGCGACGACATCGCCGAGCGCGCGATCGGCAACTTCCGCCAGGCGGACGGTGACTTCGGCAAGCGCCTCGAGGCCGCGGTCCAGGCCCTTCGCGGCTGACCGGGACGCTTGACGCAGGCAGAGGGCCGGCTCCCATCGGGGGCCGGCCCTCTTGTTCGCGTACAGCGGTGCCGTACGCGGATCAGCTCACCAGCGTCGTCGACGCGCGGCGGGCCGGGGCCCAGCAGCGGATGATGTCGCGGACCGACACGATCCCGACCGGCTCCGTGTCGTCGAGCACGATGAGATGCCGGAAGCCGCCGTGCGACATGGCCTCGGCAGCCTCCTGGAGCGTCCACGCCGGGGCGGCGAAGACGACGTCGGTCGTGGTGTGGGTGCCGGCGATCTCGTGGTCCGGGTTCTGGCCGAGGCCGAGTGAGTTGAGGATGTCGCGCTCGGTCAGAATGCCGATCCCGCAGGTGTCGGGGTCGAGGACGACCGCCGCGCCGACGCGGCGCTCGGACATCAGCCGGGCCGACCTGCGGAGTGTGTGGGTGGGGCCGATGGTGAGGACCACCGTGCTCATGGCGTCGCGGACGAGCATGGGCGTGAGCCACCTCCTTGGTGAATCCGCGACCTCCGGGATGCCGAAGGATTGCCTCCGGTCCCGACCTGGAGAACGGATTCACAAGTTCACAAGTGGGGGGACTCTCAGAGTCGCAGCCGTTCGGGCCGTCAACAAGGGGGCGCGGAAGGTCCGTTGTGCCGCTACGGAGCTTCCGCGCGCCGTAGCGGCGCGACGCTCACGTCTGCAGGTAGCTCAGCAGCTCGCCGTGGAGCAGGCCGTTCGACGCCGCCGCGTTGCCGCTGTGCGGACCGTGGCGCCCGTCGAGGCCGGTGAAGACGCCGCCCGCCTCCGTCACGATGATCGCGTTCGCCGCCATGTCCCACAGGGAGAGCTCGGGCTCCGCCGCCATGTCGACCGCGCCCTCGGCGACCATCATGTACGGCCAGAAGTCGCCGTATCCGCGCGTGCGCCACACCGCGCGCGTGAGGTCGAGGAAGCCGTCGAGCCGGCCCTGCTCCTCCCAGCCGCTCAGTGAGGAGTACGCGAAGGAGGCGTCCGCGAGACGTCCGACCTTGGAGACGTGCAGGCGCGAGGCCGACGTCAGGCTGCGGCCCGTGTATGCGCCCGCGCCCTTCGCCGCCCACCAGCGGCGGCCGAGAGCCGGCGCGGAGACGACGCCGACCACCGGCTGGTAGCCGCCCTCGCCCGCCTCCATCAGCGAGATGAGCGTCGCCCAGACCGGCACGCCCCGTACGTAGTTCTTGGTGCCGTCGATCGGGTCGATGACCCAGCGGCGCGGGCCCGTCCCCTCGATCCCGTACTCCTCGCCGAGGATCGCGTCCCGCGGCCGTGCCCGCTTCAGCTGACCGCGGATGAGCTCCTCCGCGGCCTTGTCGGCCTCGCTCACCGGCGTCATGTCCGGCTTGGTCTCGACCTTCAGGTCGAGGGCCTTGAACCGGTCCATGGTCGCGGCGTCGGCGGCGTCCGCGAGGACGTGGGCGAGACGCAGATCATCGTGATAGTCGGGCATGGGTGAACAGTATCGATCGAGGTCGGTCCGGGGCCACAGGGCGCCGGGCCCGGCGGTCCGCGAGGGCTATTGACAGGGCACGCGGGCGCGTCAACCCTGGCGGTTGAGCCGCTACGGCGTGGGGAGGCGACGATGCCCACAGCGCGGGAGTCCTTGCTGGACGCGGCCGGTACGGCGCTGGCCGGGCGCCCCTGGCCCCTGGTGCGGATGATCGACGTGGCGGCCGTCGCCGGGGTGTCCCGGCAGACCCTCTACAACGAGTTCGGCAGCAAGGACGGGCTCGCGCGCGCCCTGGTCCGACGCGAGGCCGACGCCTATCTGGCGGGCGTCGACCGGGCCCTGAAGGAGGCCGGGATCGAGGCCGTCGCCGAGTGGACCGTCACCGCGGCCGGCTCCAGCGCGCTCGTACGGGCCGTGCTCACCGGCTGCTGGGGAGAGCGGCTGCCGGCCCCGGCGCTCGCCGGGGCGCCCTCGTCGTCCACCGTGCCCGCGCAGCGCCGGGCCGATGGGCCGCTCCCCGGCCCCGGCGACCTGGTGAAGCTGGTCCGCGAGCGGGCCGCGGCCACGTTCCGTTCGGCGGGGCGGCCGCGGGCGGAGGCGGACCATCTGGCCCGCGACTGCGAACTGGCCGTCCGGCTCGCCCTGTCCTGTCTGCTCGCTGCGCCGGGCGACGGTGGGTTGGGGCGCCTCCTGAGGGAGGCGCTGGGGAACCGGCGCCGGGACGCCACCGCCTGAAGTGACGTACCGGTGAGCTACTTGAGCCAGCCGATCTTCGTGTAGTCGCTGCTGGCGAGGCCTTCGGCGCCGTAGTTCGCGAGGCCCGAGCGGACCGCGACGATCTGCGGCCGCTGGTACAGCTCGATGGAGTGGCCGAGCTTCCACAGCTCCTTGTCGGCCTCGTTGTAGAGCTTGTCCGCCTCGGTCCTGTCCGTGGTCTGCTGGGCCTTCTTCAGCAGCGCGTCGATCTTCGGGGAGCCGATGGAGCCGTAGTTCTGGAAGAGGTTCTTGCCCTGCGGCTGCACGAAGGTGGGGATGACGATGTTCTTGAAGACGGCGTCGACGTTGCGGAAGCTCGTCAGGTCGAAGTTGCCGGTGTTCACGAACTTCGTGAAGTAGTCGTTGGCCGGGACCTTCTTCAGCGTGACCTTGATGCCGACGGCCGCCAGCTGCTGCTGCACCAGCTCCGCCTGGTCGACCTGGGCCGACGAACTGCCCGCGCTGAGCGTGTACTCGAGCGTGAGTTCCTTGCCGCCCTTGGTGCGGGTCTTCCCCTCACCGGCCGACTTCCAGCCGGCCGCGTCGAGCAACTTGTCCGCCCTCTCGGGGTCGTACTTCCCGTACTCGCCCGAATTGCTCTGGTAGCCCTCCTGGTTGGGCATGAACAAGTGGTTGTCGAGCGGCTTCAGTTCGAAGGAGAGGTCCTTGCTGAAGGCGGCGTTGATGCCCTTGCGGTCGATCGCGTTGCCGAGCGCCTGGCGCACGCGGACGTCCTTCAGCGGGCCGTGCGCGCCGTTGAGCGCGATGTGCACCTCGTCCCAGCGCGCGCCGCGCCGGATGTCCGTGCCGGCCGACTTCACGAGGCGCTTGTAGTCCTCGGGCAGCAGCGCGGTGGCGGCGTCGATCTCCTTGTTGAGATACGCCTCGGTGGTCGCGGTGAAGTCGACGATCCGATAGACGACGGAGTCCAGCTTGGGTTTGGGACCCCACCAGGCCGGGTCCGGCACGATGGTGATCGTCTGGGCTGTCCTGTCGATGTTCTTGATCTTGAAGGCGTTCGCGGTGACCGGGAGCTTCTGCGTCCAGCCCTTGTTGAACTTCTCCGGGGTGTCGATGTACGCCGCCGGGTACACAGGGTCGAAGAGGTTCTGCCACTCGGCGTACGGCTTGTCGAAGGTGATCCGGACGCCGTGTGCGTCCTTGCCCTGCTCGACCTTGGATATCTGCTCGTAGCCGTCGGTGACGGCCGCCTCGTAGTCCTTGTCCGTGTTGTTGAGCGCCTTCCACTGAGCGGCGAAGTCCTTCCAGCTCAGCGGCTTTCCGTCGGACCACTTGGCCTTCGGGTTCAGCTCGTACTCCACGACCTGCGGGTCGGTGGAGACGACCTTCGCCGAGACCAGGAAGTTCGGGTTGACGTGCTGGGCGCCCTTGGCGTCGTTGTCGAACAGGTCGGGCAGCAGCGCCGCGTCCACCTCCGTGGCGTCCCCTTGGAAGCCGTCGGGGGTGTTCCAGTTGAAGTTCGCGGGCCACGTCGACAGGCCCATCTTCAGCGTCCCGCCCTGCCGGAGATCGCTCACCGGATGCGCGTTGATGTCCTGACCGTCCACCGCCGGCGCGGCCTCTTTCCGTACCGGCTTGTCGTCGTCGGACGACCCGCAGCCCGCCAGCACCAGAGTGGCCGACAGGGCTGCGGCGACGGCGGTGAGGGTGGATCTGCGCATGGGTCTTCCTCCGGTCCGGGCTGCGGCGGCGGAGCGGCCGCATGTCAGCCGAGACCGTAGACCCACGGGAGTTGACGACGGAAGAGTACGACGGTCTTGACATGCGCTCTTCACAAAACGGCAACAACCCGCGATCATGCTGGAGTTGAAAGCTGACGACCTGCATCGATGACAGGCGACGAGGGGAGCCGGGCGCGGTCCCCGGTCGTCATCAGGTGTGTTTCAGCGAGAGTTCGGCGCAATCCGCAGCGAGGGCAGGCACGGTGTCGGCATATCTGACCAAGCGGCTCGGCTACTACGCGGTCCTGCTGCTCGTCGCCGTCTGCCTCTCCTACCTGATCGCCTCGCTCGCGCTCGACCCGCGCGCCTACTACGAGGGCCGCCAGCCGCCCCTGTCGCCCTCGGCGGTCGACCACCACCTCACCGCGATGGGCGTCAACGACCACAAGCCGCTCCTCGAACGGTTCCTGGCCTGGGCCGGGCACGCCGTGCGCGGCGATCTCGGGCAGACCATCGACGGGTCGTCCGTCGCCGCCGAGTTCGGCCGGCGGATCGGGGTGAGCCTGCGCCTGCTGCTGCTCGGCACGATCGCCGGCACGGTGGTCGGGGTGATCGCCGGGGCGTGGACGGCGGTGCGCCAGTACCGGCTGTCCGACCGGGCGCTGACCCTCGCGTCGTTCGCGCTGCTCTCGACCCCGGTCTTCCTGCTGGCCGTACTGCTCAAGATCGGCGCCATCTGGTTCAACCAGCAAACCGGGACCGAGCTCATCCAGTTCACGGGCGAGAAGAGCCCGGGTGTCGACTCCGGCTTCTGGGCCGTCCTGAAGGACCGCTCGGTGCACCTGCTGCTTCCGACGGTCTCCATCGCCCTCGGCGCCATCGCCGGGTACAGCCGCTACCAGCGCTCCGCCATGCTCGACGTGCTCGGCGCCGACTATCTGCGCACGGCCCAGGCGAAAGGGCTGACCCGGCGTACGGTGCTGCTGCGGCACGGACTGCGTACGGCCCTCATCCCCATGTCCACGTTCTTCAGCTACGGCTTCCTCGCCCTGTTCACGGGCGCCACCTTCACCGAGACGATCTTCGGCTGGCACGGCATGGGCGAGTGGTTCGTCTCCTCCATCGGCAAGAACGACGTCAACTCCGTCGTCGCCGTCAATGTCTTCGCCGCCGTGGTCGTGCTGCTCTCCGGCTTCCTCGCCGACGCCCTGCACGCCGCACTCGACCCGCGCGTCCGGCGCGCCTGACGCCCGAGGACGTCCCCTGCCATGACCACCACCATCAGCGCCGTGCTCGACCCGGTGCCCCCGGCCGTACGCCCCCGGGGCCGGGCCGGCGTCGTCGCACGCCGCTTCCTGGGCCACCGCAGTGCCCTCGTCGGGGCGACCGTCCTGCTGCTGCTCGTCGCCCTCGCCGTGCTCGGCCCGTACCTCGCCGAGTGGACGTACAGCAAGGTCGACTACACGGCGCTGCGCGAGGGCCCCTCGGCCGACCACTGGTGGGGCACCAACCGCATCGGCCAGGACGTCTTCGCGCAGACCGTGCGCGGGCTCCAGAAGTCCCTGGTGATCGGGGTTCTGGTGGCCCTGTTCTCGACGGGGCTCGCGGCGCTCGTGGGCGCGTGCGCCGGGTACTTCGGGGGCTGGGCGGACCGGGCGCTGATGTTCGTCGTCGACCTGCTGCTCGTCTTCCCCTCGTTCCTCATCATCGCGATCGTCTCGCCGCGGCTGCGGGACGGCGGCTGGTTCGCGTTCGTGGGGCTGCTGGCCGTCTTCGGCTGGATGATCACCGCGCGGGTGGTGCGCTCGATGACCGTGTCCCTCAAGGAACGCGAATTCGTGCGCGCCGCCCGCTACATGGGCGTCGGACCCTTCCGGATCATCTGGCGGCACGTCCTGCCCAACGTGGCGTCGTTCCTGATCATCGACGCCACGATCGCGGTCGGCGGCGCGGTGATGAGCGAGACCGCGCTGTCGTACTTCGGGTTCGGCGTGCAGGCGCCCGACGTCTCGTTGGGGACCCTGATCGCCTCGTCGACGGGCGCGGCCATCACCTACCCCTGGATGTTCTTCTTCCCCGCCGGGCTCCTCATCGTCTTCGTGCTCGCGGTGAACCTGGTGGGGGACGGGCTGCGCGACGCGTTCGATCCGACGAGCACGACCCGTACGAGGAAAGGTACGCGCCGTGCTGCTTGAGGTGTCGGGGCTCCAGGTCGACTTCGACGGGAAGCCCGCAGTACGCGGCGTGGACCTGACGCTGGAGCGGGGAGAGGTCCTCGGCCTGGTGGGCGAGTCGGGGTCGGGGAAGTCCGCGACCGCGCTGGCCCTCCTCGGCCTGCTGCCCGCCGGCGCCGCCGTCCGAGGATCGGTGCGGCTCGACGGGCAGGAGCTGGTCGGCGCGTGGGACCGGGACCTCTCGCGGGTGCGCGGCAGCCGGATCGCGATGGTGTTCCAGGACCCCCTGTCGGCCTTCACGCCCGTGTACCGGATCGGGGACCAGATAGCCGAGGCCGTGCGGGCCCACCAGAAAGTGTCCGGGCGAGCGGCGCGGGCACGCGCCGTCGAGCTGCTCGATCTCGTGGGGATCCCGGAACCGGCCGCGCGCGCCGACGCCTTCCCGCACGAGTTCTCCGGGGGCATGCGCCAGCGGGCCATGATCGCGATGGCCATGGCCAACGACCCCGACGTCATCGTGGCCGACGAGCCGACGACGGCGCTCGACGTGACGATCCAGGCCCAGGTGCTGGACGTACTGCGTACGGCCCGGCGGGAGACGGGTGCGGCCGTCGTGCTGGTCAGCCATGACCTGGGGGTCATCGCCGGGATGGCCGACCGGGTGGCTGTGATGTACGCCGGCCGTGTGGTCGAGAGCGGGCCGGTGGACGACGTGTTCCGGGAGGCCCGGATGCCCTACACGCTGGGGCTGATGGGGGCGGTGCCGCGGCTCGACGGGGCGGCGGATGTGCTGGTGCCCGTGCCGGGGGCTCCGCCGGGGGCCGGGGAGCTGGGCGAGACGTGTGCGTTTGCACCCAGGTGCCCCTTGGCGGTGGAGGCGTGTCTGAGCGAGGTGCCTGCACTGCGGGCCGCTGTGGGTTCGGCGGTGCCTCACCTTGCCGCCTGTGTGCGCGCCGACGAGGTGCGTGGGCTCGCCCCGCAAGACGTCTTCCCCGTGCCCGGGATCGCCGATCGCGGTGAACGCCCCGTGGCAGAAGCCGTGTTGAAGGTGCGCGGACTTGCCAAGACGTTTCCTGTGTTCAAGGGGAGCGCCTTCAGGCGGCGGGTCGGGAGCGTCTACGCCGTCGACGGGGTGGACCTCGACATCCGCGGCGGAGAGACCCTCGCGCTCGTCGGCGAGTCCGGGTCGGGCAAGTCCACCACCCTCTTCGAACTCCTCGAACTGGCACGGCCCGAGGCCGGGGACGTCGAGCTGTTCGGGCAGTCCGTGGGCGGGCTCGGGAAGGCGGGGCGGGCGGCGTTGCGGCGGCGCGTGCAGATCGTGTTCCAGGACCCGATGGCCTCCCTGGATCCCAGGATGCCCGTCGGCGACATCATCACCGAGCCGCTGCGCGCCCAGGGTGCGGACCGGGCGGCGATCGCGCGCCGGATCCCCGTACTCCTGGAACAGGTCGGCCTCGACCCCGCCCACGCGGAGCGCTTTCCGCACGAGTTCTCCGGCGGCCAGCGGCAGCGCGTCGGGATCGCGCGGGCCCTGTCCGTCGAGCCGGAGCTGCTCGTCCTGGACGAACCCGTCTCCGCGCTCGACGTCTCCGTACAGGCGGGCGTCCTCAACCTGCTCCAGAGGCTCAAGGCGGAACTCGGCCTCGCCTATCTCTTCGTCTCGCACGACCTGTCCGTCGTACGGCACATCGCGGACCGTGTGAGCGTCGTGTACCTGGGGCGGACCGTCGAGTCCGGGCCCGTCGCCGACGTCTTCGAGGGGCCCCTGCACCCCTACACCCAGGCCCTGTTGTCCGCGGTGCCGCTGCCCGACCCCGAGCGGGAGCGGGTACGGCAGCGGGACCGGATCCTGCTCGCCGGAGATCCGCCGAGCCCGACGCGGCGCTACGAGGGATGCCGTTTCCGGGCGCGCTGCCCCGTCTACGCGGACCTCCGCGGGGCCGACAGGGAACGCTGCGAGCGCGAGGTGCCCGCGAGCCCGGTGGCCGGGAAGCAGAGCGCCGCCTGTCACTTCCCGCGCGTACGGGACGTCGTGTGAGCGTGGCGGCTCAGTGCGCCGAGCCCGACAGCTGAAGCCCGATCACACCGACGATCACGAACGAGATCGAGACGAGCTTGAGGGTGGAGACCAGGTCGTCGAGGAAGACCATGCCGTAGATCGCGGTGCCCGCAGCGCCGATGCCCGTCCACACCGCGTACGCGGGCCCCACGTCGAGCTTGCGCAGCGCGAGCGTGAGGAGGCCGAAGCTGCCGAGGGCGAAGCACGAGAACGCGATCGTCGGCCAGAGCCGGGTGAAGCCGTGCGAGAGCTTCAGGCAGACCGCGAAGCCGGTCTCGAGAATCCCCGCCACGATGACCAGCAGCCACGCCATGTGCTTGCCTCCAGCATCTTCGACTTCCGTGACCGCTTCGTACGGTTTCGATCTTGCGTCCGGCTTGGTGCGATTATGCACTTACCGTCGAGGGGCGGTCGCAAACAACGCTGAGGTCAGTCGCCCTCGCGTCGCTCCCTCGTGGCGAGCAGCCGCCGCAGTGAGTACAGACGCGCGGGATCGGCGTGTCCCTGAGCGACCCACTCGTCGAGCGCGCAGTCCGGCTCGTCGTGGCTGCACGCGCGCGGACAGTTCTCCGTGCCCGGCTCCAGGTCGGGGAAGGCGTTGATGACGCGGGACGGGTCGACGTAGTGCAGTCCGAAGGAGCGCACGCCCGGGGTGTCGATCACCCAGCCGTTGTCGTCGGGCAGCGGCAGCGCGAGCGCGGACGTCGTGGTGTGCCGGCCGCGGCCCGTGACCGCGTTGACATGGCCCGTCGTACGCCGGCTGCCCTTCGGCACCAGCGCGTTCACCAGCGTCGTCTTGCCCACGCCGGAGTGGCCGACGAACACGGTGATCTTGCCGTCGAGCTGCTCGCGCACCCGCGCGACCGCGGCCCCGCTCTCCAGCTCGTCCCGGCTGGTGACGACGTAGGGGACGCCCAATGCCCCGTACATCTCCAGGAGTTTGTCCGGCGGGTCGAGGTCCGACTTGGTCAGGACGAGGAGCGGGTCGAGGCCACTGTCGTACGCGGCGACGAGGCAGCGGTCGATCATGCGCGGGCGCGGCTCGGGGTCCGCGAGGGCGGTGACTATGGCGAGCTGGTCCGCGTTGGCGACGACCACGCGCTCGTACGGGTCGTCGTCGTCGGCCGTGCGGCGCAGGACGGAGGTGCGCTCACCGATGCGGACGATGCGCGCGAGGGTGTCCTTCTTGCCGGACAGATCCCCGACGACGGAGACCTGGTCGCCGACCACGGCCGCCTTGCGGCCCAGCTCGCGGGCCTTCATCGCGGTGACGGGGATGTCGTCGATGAGGACGGTGAGGCGGCCCCGGTCCACGGTCAGGACCATGCCGTCAGCGGCGTCCTCGTGCTTCGGGCGGATGTTCGTGCGCGGGCGGTTGCCCTTGCGGTTGGGGCGGACGCGGATGTCGTCCTCGTCGGGGTTCTTGCCGTAACGGCGCATGATCTCGATCCGCCCGTCAGTTCCCCAGCATCCCGGCCCACAGGTCGGGGAAGTCGGGCAGGGTCTTGGCGGTCGTCCCCACGTTCTCGATCTCCACGCCCGGCACGGCGAGGCCGATGATCGCGCCCGCGGTGGCCATGCGGTGGTCGTCGTACGTGTGGAAGATCCCGCCGTGCAGGCGGCGCGGCCGGATGTGCAGGCCGTCGGCGGTCTCGGTGACGTCGCCGCCGAGCTCGTTGATCTCCTTGGTGAGCGCGGCCAGGCGGTCCGTCTCGTGCAGGCGCAGGTGCGCCACGCCCCGGAGGGTGGAGGGGGAGTCGGCGAGGGCCGCGACGGCCGCGATGCCGGGCGTCAGCTCGCCGACCTCGCTCAGGTCCACGTCGATGCCGTGGATCGCGCCGGATCCGGTGAACTCAAGGCCCTGCCCGGTCAGTTCGCAGGAGCCGCCCATCAGCGTGAAGATCTCGCGCAGCCGGTCGCCGGGCTGTGTCGTGCGCTCCGGCCAGTCGGGGACGGTGACCTTGCCGCCGGTGACGAGGGCCGCGGCCAGGAACGGCTGGGCGTTAGACAGGTCGGGCTCCACCGTCAGGTCGCGGCCGAGCAGGGCGCCCGAGGTGACGCGCCAGACGTTCGGCTCGCCGCCGGACTCCGGGGTGTCGACCTGGGCGCCGACTGTGCGCAGCATGTCGACGGTCATCCGGATGTGCGGCATCGAGGGCAGCGGGCCGCCGACGTGACGCACCTCGATGCCCTGGTTGAAGCGCGGCGCGGACAGCAGGAGGGCGCTGACGAACTGCGACGAGGAGGACGCGTCGATCTCGACCAGGCCGCCGTCGAGGGCACCGGTGCCGTGCACGGTCATCGGGAGCGAGCCGCGGCTGTCGTCGTCGATCCGGGCGCCGAGCACACGCAGCGCGTCGATCACGCCGTTCAGCGGCCGCTCGTACGAACGGGGGTCGCCGTCGAAGCGCACCGATCCGTCGGCGAGCGCCGCGACCGGGGGCAGGAAGCGCATCACCGTACCGGCGTTGCCCACGTCGACCGTGGCCGGGCCGCGCAGCCCCGAAGGGATGACGCGCCAGGCCTCGCCGGAACCGTCCGGGCCCACGCCCTCCTCGATGCCGACGCCCATGGCGCGCAGGGCGGCCGCCATCAGGAGCGTGTCGCGCGAGCGCAGCGGGCGGCGCAGCCAGCCGGGCTCGGCGGCGAGCGCGGCCAGGACGAGCGCGCGGTTGGTGACCGACTTCGACCCCGGCACATGGACCGTCGCGAAGACGGGGCCGCTCGCGTGGGGGGCGGGCCAGAGAGAGGTGTGCGCGGGGATTTCGGTCATGCCTTTACTTTAGTGGGCTCAGGCGATCGGGCCGGATCACGAGCCCCCACCCGGGGTCACAGTCCGAGCAGCCAGCGGCTCCCGCCGAGCAGCGAGCACAGTGAGACGGCGTGGAAGAAGAACAGCCACATTCCCGCCGGCACGTGCGTGAGCCGCGACAGCTGGTCCGCGTCGGAGTCCCCGGCCCCGCCCCGCCTGCGCTTGCTCTGCAGCTCGAACGCGGGCCGCACGCCGCCCAGCAGCAGGAACCACACGACGACGTAGCCGAACGCGGCCTGCACCTGCGGTCCCGCCAGCCAGGACACGAGCACGAAGAGGCCGCCGGTCAGGATCACGGTCAGCGCGCCGTACGCGTTCCTGATCATCACGAGCAGCGCCAGGAGCAGGGCCGTGGCCAGCCACAGGAGGGCCGTGATGTGCCCGGCGGCGAGCAGCGCCGCGCCGCCGAGGCCGAGGAGCGGGGGAGCGGTGTAGCCGGCGGCCGCGGTCAGGATCATGCCCAGGCCCGACGGCTTGCCACGGCTGACCGTGAGGCCGCTGGTGTCCGAGTGCAGCCTGATGCCGTCGAGACGGCGCCCGCTGAGCAGGGCCACGATGCCGTGCCCGCCCTCATGGGCGATGGTGATCGCGTTGCGGGAGAGCCGCCATATGTTGTGCGGGACGATCACGGCGAGTGAGACCGCCGCTGTGGCGAACACCACCCACTGATCAGGGTCGGACTGGCTGCCGAAGACCCGGTCCCACAGGTCGGCGGCGCCGCTACTCGCGGTGACGTACATGGCTGGAGCGGCTCCCTCTGGCGGGCCAGTATCTGGCACTGTGGCACGTATGTGCGGACGGTATGCATCGAGTCGTAGGCCCGAGGATCTCGCAGGAATCTTTGAGATCGAGAAGTGGGAGCCCGAGGAGACCCTCGCGCCCGACTTCAACGTGGCCCCGACCAAGGAGGTCTACGCGGTCCTCGACCGCCCTGTGAAGGACGCCGCCGACCGGAATCCGGTTCGCCAGCTGCGCACGCTCAAGTGGGGCCTCGTGCCGTCGTGGTCGAAGACCCCCGAGGGAGGCGCCCGGATGATCAACGCCCGCGCCGAGACGGTGTCCGAGAAGCCCTCGTACCGCCGCGCCTTCTCGAGCCGCCGCTGCATCCTGCCCGCCGACGGCTACTACGAGTGGGTCACCGGCGTCGGCGAGCGCGACCTGGAGGTCGAGGGCAAGAAGAAGCGGCCGCGCAAGCAGCCCTACTTCGTCACGCCCGCCGACGGCTCCGTCTTCGCGATGGCGGGCCTGTACGAGTTCTGGCGCGACCGCACCCTGCCCGACGAGCACCCGCTCGCCTGGTGGGTGACCTGCACGGTCATCACCACCGAGGCGGAGACCGCGCCGCTCGCCGTCGCCCCCGGCGAGGGGCCCCGCTCGCTCTTCGACATCCACCCCCGCATGCCGCTCATGCTCACGCCGGACCGCTGGGACGCCTGGCTCGACCCGGCCCGCACCGACGTCGACGACCTGAAGTCGCTGCTCGCGCCGCCGCCGGAGGGCCTGATGCGGGCCTACCCCGTATCGACCTCGGTCAGCAACGTGCGCAACAACGGGCCGGAGCTGCTCAAGGAGCTGGAAGGGCCCGAGGAGGGCACACTCTTCTGACGTGACCAAGAACGTGACCAAGAACACGACCACGAGCGCCGCCGGGCCCGCCGCGAAGACCGAGATCGTCGAGACCGGCGCAGGTGAGGCCCGCATCACCTGGCACCCGGCCCCCGCGAAGAAGGCCCGCCTCGTCCTGGCCCTCAGCCATGGCGCCGGCGGCGGCATCGAGGCGCGTGACCTGAAGGCCGTCGCCGCCGAGCTGCCCGCACACGGAGTGACCGTCGCCCTCGTCGAGCAGCCGTGGCGGGTGGCCGGCAAGAAGGTGGCGCCTGCGCCGAAGACCCTGGACGTCGGCTGGCGCGGGGTGTGGCCCGCCCTGGAGAAGCCGGGGCTCCCGGTCGTCTCGGGCGGGCGCAGCGCGGGCGCGCGCGTGGCGTGCCGCACGGCGCGGGAACTCGGCGCGGCCGCCGTCCTCGCCCTGAGCTTCCCGCTCCACCCGCCGGGCCGCCCCGAGAAGTCCCGCGCCGACGAACTCCTCGGCGCCGGGGTCCCCACCCTCGTCGTCCAGGGCGGCAACGACCCCTTCGGGAAGCCCGCAGAATTCCCCGGATCCACCGCGTACGAGCTCGTCGAAATCCCTTACGGGGACCACGGGTTCGCGGTGCCGAAGCGGGCGGACATCGGCCAGGACGAGGCCGTGGCACTCATCGTGGACGCCGTCGTGAAGTGGGCCGGATCACTCGCGTGACGCCCGGGAATGTTGCGGCCCGGGCGTCTGTTGTCCGGTACAGACGGTACGAGAGTGCTGTCGAAGAATTGCGAGAAGTCACGCGTTGTCACGAGTGCTTACGAGAGGAAGTCCGCCGCATGGGTTCGACCATCTGCCCGAGCCGCAGCAGCGCCGCTGACCTGGAGTGGAGCGTGCTGCACGCGGCGAAGACCGCCCCCATTCGGACGGCGGGCGGACCTGATCGCCAGGCCGCTCCGACCGAGGGTCGTCTATTCTCCGATTCGAGTGGGGTCTCCTTCGGCCCCGCCACGTCGTTGGAGGAGGTGGGTCCGGTCACTGGCACCGACGCAGGGACCGAACACGGCCAGGCGGAAGAGCCCGAGGAGACCGCCGCGGAGCGCAGCCTGCGCTTCGAGCGCGACGCGCTCACGTTCCTCGACCAGATGTACTCGGCCGCGCTGCGCATGACGCGCAACCCGGCCGATGCCGAGGACCTGGTGCAGGAGACCTACGCGAAGGCGTACGCGTCGTTCCACCAGTTCCGCGAGGGCACGAACCTCAAGGCGTGGCTGTACCGCATCCTCACCAACACCTTCATCAACTCGTACCGCAAGAAGCAGCGCGAGCCCCAGCGCAGTGCCGCCGAGGAGATCGAGGACTGGCAGCTGGCGCGTGCCGAGTCGCACATGTCGACCGGCCTGCGTTCCGCCGAGTCGCAGGCGCTCGACCACCTGCCCGACTCGGACGTGAAGTCGGCGCTCCAGGCGATCCCCGAGGAGTTCCGCATCGCGGTCTATCTCGCCGACGTAGAGGGCTTTGCGTACAAGGAGATCGCGGACATCATGGGGACACCCATCGGGACGGTGATGTCCCGGCTCCACCGGGGCCGTCGCCAGCTGCGCGGCATGCTCGAGGACTACGCCCGCGACCGCGGACTGGTCCCGGCCGGTGCCGGGGAGTCGAACGAAGCGAAAGGCTCGGGCTCATGAGCTGCGGCGAGCACCACGAGACGGACTGCAGTGAAGTCCTCGACCATCTCTACGAGTTCCTCGATCACGAGATGCCGGACAGCGACTGCACGAAGTTCGAGACGCACTTCGAGGAGTGCTCTCCGTGCCTCGAGAAGTACGGCCTCGAGCAGGCCGTGAAGAAGCTGGTCAAGCGGTGCTGCGGCCAGGACGACGTACCGAGCGACCTGCGGTCGAAGGTCATGGGCCGCATCGACCTGATCCGGTCGGGGCAGGCCGTGCCCGACCAGGACGTGACGGCGTCGGCTCCCAAGCTGCGGGAAGCCTGAGACGGCGGCCCTGGGGCCGAGCGGTGATGAGCGGGACGTGACGGCGATACGTCACGTCCCGCCGCCGTTCCCCGCCGTTCCCGGCCGGGTTCCCCGCCCCTCGTTCTCCACCCCCGTCACCCGAATGTGCTAATCCGCCGTCGGGTGGCCCGGGGAATCCTCGCGATGCCGCCCGCGCGCCCTCCCCACCGCTCTATTCTCCGGAACCTGAAGCGGGATCACGGGGAGGGGGGTCGGTATGCGCACGGTTCCGCCAGTGGCCCTCGGCTATGTCCTGTGCGCGGCCGGCGGCGCCCTCGCGTGCCTGGCCCCCGCCGCGGGCCCGGCCACACCCTGGCCCGCCGTCGGACTCCTCGCCGTCCTCTACACGGGATGCGAACACGCGGGCCAGTGCCGCGTGATCGGGCGGCGCGTACCCAAGGGCATGGGCACCTTCTTCCCGGTCCTGCTCGCCGGAGCGTTCCTCCTGCCGCCGGCGGCGGCCGCCCTCGTCGCCGTGCCCGGCGCCCTCGTCGCGAGGACGGACCGGCGCCCGGCCGGTCTGCGCCGCGTCTGGCGCGCCGCCCAGCTCGCCCTCGCCACCTGGGCCGCCGCCCGCGTCCACGGAGCGCTCGGCGGCACCGCGGCGGTGTCCGCGCCCCACTTCCCGTACGCGCTCGTGCCCGCCGGAGCGGCGGTCCTCGTCTTCTGCGCCGTCCTCGCCCTGCTCGACGGCGGCATCCTCGCCACCGCCGAACGCGTCCCGCTGCGCGCCGCCTGGCGCGGCCTCTTCCCGAGCGCCCTCGGACCCGTCGCCGTGCACGGCCTCGCGGGCCTCATGATGGCGGTCCTGTGGCGCAGCCCGTACGGCCCGTTCGCCGCGCTGCTCGTGCTGCTGCCGATGTACATCTCCTGCTGGGTGTTCGCCCAGTACCACCGCGAGCGCGCCGCCCACCAGGAGACGATCCGGGCCCTCGTACAGGCCGTCGACATCAAGGACGGATACACGCGCGGCCACAGCGAGCGGGTCGGCCAGGCGTCCATGATGATCGCCCGCGAACTCGGCATGGCGGACGAGCGCGCCGAGGTCCTGCGGTTCGCCGGGATCCTGCACGACGTCGGCAAACTCGGCGTCCCCACCCGCCTGTTGCGCAAGGACGGCCCGCTGACCCCCGAGGAGCGGCGCATCATCGAACTGCACCCCGAGTACGGGCACGAGATGGTGCGCGGCATCGGGTTCCTGGGGGAGGCGCGGGCGGCGATCCTGCATCACCACGAGCGGATGGACGGCAGCGGGTACCCCTACGGGCTCACGGGGGCGCAGATCCCGGAGTTCGCACGGGTGGTGGCGGTGGCGGACGCGTTCGACGCGATGACGTCCACCCGGTCCTACTCGCGGGCACGGCCCGTCGACGTCGCCCTCGCCGAGCTGTCCCGGTGCGCGGGCGCGCAGTTCGACCCGCTGATGGTCGGGGCGCTGGTGCGGGCGCTGGGGCGGCACGGATGGAACCCCGCCGTGACCGCGGACGAGGCCGCCGGGCAGGTGCCCGGGCCCCGCGTCGCGCGGCGGGCGGCCTCGCGGTGACGTGGACGCGGTCCCCGGGCCCGGGGAGCGGCCGGGCGCGCACCACGATCGCGGCCGTCCAGGGTCTCGCCGTCGTGCTCACCGCCGTCTCCCTGGGCGCCACCCTCTGGAACGGGCTGGAGGAACCCGGGACGGCGCTCGCCTTCGGCGTGCTCATCGCCGTCGGTGAACTCGCGCGCTGGGGGGCACCCGGAGGGGACCGGGAGCCCGCACCACTGGGGGTCGCCGGCGCGCTCGCGTACGCACTCCTCGGGGAGACGGCGGGGCAGGCGACGCATCACGGAGCGCTCCAGGTCGTCGCCGTCTGCGTCGCGGCCGCGCTCGTCGGCTCCGTGCCGCATCTCGCGGTCGGGCGCGGGCCGTCCGCCGATCACATGGCGCGGCGCGTCCTCACCGTCGCCTTCGCCGCCGTCTGCTTCCAACCCCTGTACAACGAGGGCAGGTTCGGCGCCTGGCTGGGCGACGGCGCGGCCTACGCGCTGCTGCTCGTCGGGCTGCTCGTCCTGACCGCGCTGTGCGACGCCGTCCTCGCCGCGGCCATGGCGCACGCCCGTACCGGCTGGCCGTTCGGGCCGCTGCTCAGGGACGAGCTGCGAGCCATGAGCGGCATCGGCTCCGCGGTGTGCGCCACCGGCGCCGTCATCGCCCTCGCCGTGGCCGTCGCCGGACTGTGGGCGCTGCCCGTCTTCTGCCTGCCCCTCCTCCTGACCCAGCTCGCCTTCCGTCGGTATGCCGCCGTGCGGACCACGTACCGGCAGACGATCGCCTCGCTGGCCCGCGCCACCGAGATCGCCGGCTACACGCCCCAGGGCCACGCCCTGCGCGTCGCGGCGCTCAGCCGCGCCGTGGGCCGTGAGCTGGGTCTCTCCGAGCCCGACCTCACCGTCCTGGAGTACGCGGCCCTCATGCACGACATCGGGCAGCTGTCCCTCGTCGACCCCGTGGCCGACGGCGCCACCGCCGCCCTGCCCGCCCAGGAGCAGCGCCGGATCGCGCTGCTCGGCGGGGCCGTCGTGCGCCAGACGGGCGTGGACGCCGAGGTCGCCGTCGTCGTCGAGCGCCAGGCCGACCCCTACCGTGAGCAGCCCCTCACCGCGCGCATCGTCCGCACCGCCAACGCATACGACGAGATGGCGCGGGGAGAAGGTCCGCAGGGCCCCCTCACCGCCCTGGAGCGACTGCGTCTGGCCACGGGGCGCGACTACCAGCCCGATGTGGTGGAATCCCTGGCCAGGGTCGTGTCGAGGGGCGGGGTGACCCTGCCCCCGGCTGGGTAACCCATGGGTAATGAGCGGCTCTCCGGCCGCACGTGGTTGGATGCGAAGAAGAGGATGTCCGGGGGCTCAGGCCCCGGCCGTGCTCCTTGGGGGAAGGCCTCCCGAGGGCACCGTCCCCCGGACCGACAGGCGGGAATGCAGGCGGGAATCGTGAGGATCTTCGGCAAGGGACGGCACCGGCCCTCCGCCTCATGGCGGCAGGCCACCGATCGGGCGTTCACGCTCATCGGCGACGGCCGGTACGAGGACGCCGGGGCCCTGCTCACCCGGGCCGCCGACCTCGAGCCGTGGCTGTCCGAGTCCTGGTTCAACCTCGCGCTGCTGCACAAGTTCCGGCACGACTGGGAGCAGGCGCGGGCCGCGGGCCTGCGCGCGGTCGCCCTCCTGGACCGCGAGAGCGGCGCCCCCGACTGGTGGAACGTGGGCATCGCGGCCACCGCCCTGCAGGACTGGCCGCTCGCACGGCGGGCCTGGCAGGCGTACGGACTGAAGGTGCCGGGCGGCGCGACCGCCGCCGGTGAGCCGACCGGCATGGACCTGGGCAGCGCCGCCGTGCGGCTGTCGCCGGAGGGCGAGGCCGAGGTGGTGTGGGGGCGCAGGCTCGACCCCGCCCGCATGGAGGTCCTGTCCATCCCGCTGCCGTCCTCCGGGCGGCGCTGGGGCGAGGTCGTGCTGCACGACGGCGTGCCCCACGGGGAGCGGACGACGGCCGCCGGGCACTCGTACCCCGTCTTCGACGAGATCGAGCTGTGGGCTCCCTCGCCCGTCCCCACCTGGGTCGTTCTCCTGGAGGCGGCGACCGAGGCCGACCGGGACGCCCTGGAGCAGCTCGCCTCCGACGCCGGTTTCGCCGCCGAGGACTGGTCGTCCTCCGTGCGGCTGCTGTGCCGGATGTGCTCCGAGTCGAGGATGCCGTCCGACGAGGGCGACGGCGAGCACCTGGACCCGCACGACCACAGCGAGCCCGGACATCCGGGGCCGCTCGGCCACCGCACGGACGGCCAGCTGTGGGTGCCCGAGCGCGAGTGCGGTGTCGCGGCGCCCGCGGCGCTGGTGCGGGGGCTGCTCGACGGCTGGGTCGCGGACAGCCCGGACTCCAGGGACTGGCGGGACCTTGAAGAGGTCTGCTGACCGGTCCCCGTAGGCTGTACCCCGGAAAATTTGTCGTAGCAGGTACCGGAAGGCGTACGTCGGACATGGCGCAGCAGGACACCGAGCACGAGCACGCCGGAGTGCTCCCCGTGGACGACGAGGGCTTCGTCCTCGACACCGAGGACAACGCCGCCCGCGAGGAGGCCGCCGTCGCGCGCGGCACGTCGCGGCCGATCACCGTCGTCGGGAACCCCGTCCTGCACAAGGAGTGCAAGGACGTCACCGAGTTCGGCGACGAGCTCGCGCAGCTGGTCGACGACATGTTCGCCAGCCAGCGCACCGCGGAGGGCGTGGGCCTCGCCGCCAACCAGATCGGCGTCGACCTGAAGGTCTTCGTCTACGACTGCCCGGACGACGACGGGGCGCGCCACACCGGCGTGGTCTGCAACCCGGTGCTCCAGGAGCTGCCCGCGGACCAGCGCCGCCTCGACGACTCGAACGAGGGCTGCCTGTCCGTGCCGACGGCGTACGCGCCGCTCGCGCGTCCCGACTACGCGGTGGTGACCGGGCAGGACGAGAAGGGCAACCCGATCAAGGTCCGCGGCACGGGCTACTTCGCGCGCTGCCTCCAGCACGAGACGGACCACCTGTACGGGTACCTGTACATCGACCGCCTCTCCAAGCGCGAGCGCAAGGACGCCATGAAGCAGATGGCCGAGGGCACCCCGCGCTACGAGGTCGTCTCCAACGGCTGAGCGGGAAGGGCCTGTTGGGCCCTGAGCGCACCCGAGTGACACCCGAGCGGCGTCCGGCCAGGTTCCCAACCGGCCGGACGCCGCTCGCGTGTTCGGGGCCCGGACCGCCCCTGCGGTCAGGTGTGCGAACCGGGCCGGCCGCAGATGATCCGAAATCAGTCATCTAAGGGGACTTTTCCGGCGCGTGGGGGGAGTGAGGGGAGCAAATCCGTTCCCAGAACGGTCAGTTGTAGTGCTGAATAGAAAGTGCGGGGATACGCAACGGCGCGCGCCCGGCACAGCGGAGGGGCGCACGCCATCAGGCGGCTGAGAGGGGTTGTTCGTGCCTGCTTTCTCACACAGCACTTCACGGACTCGGGTGCAGACGCAGACGCAGAAGCAGACAGCGGTCCCACCGGCGCTGGCGCTACCGGTGATCGAGGAGGCGTTTCCTCGCAATCTGCATCCGTATTGGCCGAAGCTTCAGGAGAAGACGCGGTCCTGGCTGCTCAAAAAGCGGCTCATGTCGCCCGACAAGGTGGAGAAATATGCCGATGGCCTTTGCTACACCGACCTCATGGCGGGCTACTACATAGGAGCCCCCGACGACCTGCTCTCCGCGATTTGCGACTACAGCGCGTGGTTCTTCGTCTGGGACGACCGCCACGACCGCGACGTGATCCACGGCCGGGCCGGTGCCTGGCGACGCCTCGCCGTCCAGCTCCACGCGGCACTTGAAGCACCTCAGCTCCATCTGCACCACAAGGACCCTCTGGTTGCGGCGTTCGCCGACAGTGTGCTCCGGCTGAACGGCTCCCTCACCCGTTCATGGAACGCCCGGTTCGCCCGCCACTTCCACGTGGTGATCGACGCCTACGACCAGGAATTCCGGAACCGGGCCTCGGGAACGGTGCCTTCGGTCGAGGAGTATATCGAACTCCGGAGGAGTACCTTCGCGCACTGGATATGGCTCGATCTCCTTGAGCCGACTGCGCAGTACGAGCTCCCGGAATGGGTGCTCGAAAGCCCCGCGTACCGGCGTGCCGCGCTCGCGTGCCAGGATTTCGCCGCGTGGTACAACGACCTGTGCTCACTGCCCAAGGAACTCGCGGGCGATGAACTCCACAACCTCGGGATAAGCCTCATCCAGCATGAGGGCCTTTCCCTCGAAGGGGCCGTGGAAGAAGTCCGCCGAAGGGTTCGCGGATGCATTTTTGAATTCCTGGTCGCGGAGCCCGAAGTTCTGCGGATGGCGAACGAAGTGGCCGACGGGACTTTAGCGGGCGAGAGCCTCGCCCAGGCACTCAGGTCGTGCGTCTCCAATATGCGGAACTGGTTCAGTTCCGTGTACTGGTTCCACCACGAGTCGGGCCGCTATCAGGTGGACAGCTGGGACGACCGCGCCACTCCTCCGTACATCAGCGACCAGGCAGGTGACGAATGACCGTCGAATCGGCAGAATCCTCCGTTCCGGCCGTGGCGGAGCCCGGTGAGCGGCGCACACCGCCGTACGCAGGCGGCGGCGCACCCCTCCTCGGGCACGCATGGAACCTCGTGCGCGACCCCCTCGCCTTCGTGGCCTCACTGCGCGGCCACGGCGACCTGGTCCGCCTCAGGCTCGGCCCGAAGACGGCGTACGCGGTCTGCGACCCCGACCTCGTGGCCGCGCTTCTCAAGAGCCCCGACTACATGGTGGGCGGGCCCCTCTGGGACACCCTCGGAGTGCTCCTCGGCAAGGGCGTGGCGACCAGCAACGGGCCCATGCACCGGCGCCAGCGGCGCACCATCCAGCCCGCGTTCCGCACCGACCGCATCGCCGACTACGCGACCGTGATGGAGGAGGAGGCGCGCGCCATGGCGGCGCGCTGGAAGCCCGGCGACACGGTCGACATCGGCGCGGAGGTGTTCCGCACCGCGGTGCGCATCGTCGCCCGCTCCGTCCTGCACGTCGACTCGGTCGACGAGCGCGCCGACCGGCTCAGCTCCTCGCTGCACACGGTCTTCAGCGGCCTGTACCGGCGCATGGTCCTGTCCGTCGGACCCTTCTACCGGCTGCCACTTCCGGCCAATCGCCGATTCGAGCGGGCCTTGGCCGATTTGCATCGGCTGGTGGACGAGATCATTGCCGAGCGACGCGCGTCCGGCGTCAATCCGGGTGACCTGCTCGCGGCATTGCTCGGCGCCGAGGACGAGAATGGCGAAACGGTCGGCGAGCAGGAGGTGCACGACCAAGTCGTCTCCCTCGTCGTGGCCGGCGCGGAGAATGTCGCGTCGACTCTCACCTGGACGTTCCAGCTCCTTGCGGAACACCCCGAGCAGGAAAGCCGGTTGCACGAGGAGGTTGAATCCGTGACGGCCGGCCGCCCCGTCGCATTCGCCGACCTCACGGGCCTAATCCACACGCGCAATGTCATCACAGAGGCGATGCGCATACGGCCCGCCGTATGGATATTGACGCGGCAGGCCGCCGTCGATACCGAGCTCGGCGGCTATCACATTCCGGCCGGTGCGGACATCGTCTACAGCCCGTACGCGATGCAGCGCGATCCGCGGTCCTTCCCGGACCATCTGGAGTTCGACCCCGACCGCTGGCTGCCGGAACGCGCCGCGGAAAGCCGGCAGAGCGCGATGATGCCGTTCAGTGTCGGCAACCGGAAGTGCCCCGGCGATCACTTCAGCATGGCCGAACTGGCCATCATCCTGGCCACGGTGACGCCCCGCTGGCGGCTGGTTCCGGCCGCGGAGACGGACAGCACGGCCCGCATCGGGATCACGCTCCAGCCCAAGCGGGCGCTGCTGCGGGTGGAGGAGCGCGGGTAGCGGTCCACGCGCCGGGTGCGCGGGGGCCGGTCGGCCGGCTCCCCGCGCACTCAGGCCGCGGACCGCACCCGGAACGTGCGGCGGAAGGCGTTGGGCGTCGTGCCCAGCGCCTTCATGAACTGATGCCGCATCGCCGCCGCGTTGCCGAACCCGGCGCGCCCGGCGATCGCCTCCACCGTCTCGTCCGTGCCCTCCAACAACTCCTGCGCCAGCAGCACCCGTTGGCGAAGCAGCCAGCGGTACGGCGTCGTCCCCGTCTCCTGCTGGAAGCGGCGCGCGAAGGTGCGCGGCGACATGAGGGCGCGCGCCGCGAGCTCCTCGACCGTCAGCGTCTCGTCCAGATGGGCCTCCATCCACGCCAGTACGCCCCCCACGGTGTCGCAGGGAGTGACGGGGAGCGGGCGCTCCACGTACTGGGCCTGCCCGCCGTCGCGGTGCGGCGGGACAATCATGCGGCGCGCGATGGAGTTGGCGACCTCGGAGCCGTGCTCCGTGCGGATGATGTGCAGGCAGGCGTCGATGCCGGCGGCGGTGCCCGCCGAGGTGATGACCGGGCCCTCGTCGACGTACAGGACGTCGGGGTCGACGCGGGTGCGCGGGTGGCGCACCGCCAGTTCGGCCGCGTACCGCCAGTGCACCGCGCAGCGCCGTCCGTCGAGCAGCCCGGCCGCGCCGAGCACGAAGACGCCCGAGCAGACGCTGAGGACGCGCGCGCCCCGGTCGACCGCCCGGCGCAGTGCGTCGAGCAGCTCGGGCGGATAGGAGTCGGGCACGCTCGCGGCCGGTACGGCGATGAGATCGGCCTCTTCGAGCCGGTCGAGGCCGTACGGGGTCGAGATGGTGAACCCGGCGTGCGTGGAGAGCGTCGGACCGGCGGCGGAGGCGACCGCGAAGTCGTAGGACGGCAGCCCCTCGTCACTCCTGTCGAGCCCGAACACCTCGCAGACCACGCCGAGTTCGAAGGGATGCACACCGTCGAGCAGCACTGCGGCCACGTTCTTCAGCATGCCGTCCAGTGTGCCGCACTACTGGCAGTAATTCGAGGGTCAGTGGCAGTCCTGCCACTGCCGGATGCGTCCGCGGAGGGCGAAAGTAGAGGACATGAACACAGCGATGAACGCCCTCACCGTCCTCTTCGTCTTCCTCCTCCTGGCCGCCCCGTCCCTCCACGGGATCGCCCACGACCGCCGGATCGACCGGCAGATCCGGCAGGCCCGGCAGGCGGGGCGGGACGCCGAACGCCCGTCCCGCCGCACCGAGTTCACGACCGTCGCCTAGAAGTCCTCGTCGAACCCGACCGAGCCCTCCACCGCGACCTGGTAGGCCGACGGCCTGCGCTCGAAGAAGTTCGTCAGTTCCTGGACGCCCTGGAGCTCCATGAAGGAGAAGGGGTTCTCCGAGCCGTAGACCGGCGCGAAGCCGAGGCGCTGGAGACGCTGGTCGGCGACGCACTCCAGGTACTGGCGCATCGATTCGGTGTTCATGCCGGGCAGGCCGTCACCGCACAGGTCGCGGCCGAACTGGAGCTCCGCCGCGACGGCCTCCTTCAACATGTCGGTGACCTGCTGCCGGAGTTCGTCGTCGAAGAGGTCGGGCTCCTCCTTGCGGACGGTGTCGACGACCTCGAACGCGAAGTTCATGTGCATCGTCTCGTCGCGGAAGACCCAGTTGGTGCCGGTCGCCAGGCCGTGCAGCAGGCCGCGCGAGCGGAACCAGTAGACGTACGCGAAGGCGCCGTAGAAGAACAGGCCCTCGATGCAGGCCGCGAAGCAGATCAGGTTGAGGAGGAAGCGGCGGCGGTCGGCCTTCGACTCCAGGCGGTCCAGCTTCTCGACCTCGTTGATCCACTTGAAGCAGAACTGGGCCTTCTCGCGGATGGAGGGGATCTCCTCGACCGCGTCGAACGCGGCCGCGCGGTCCTCCGGGTCGGGGAGGTAGGTGTCCAGGAGCGTCAGATAGAACTGGACGTGCACGGCCTCCTCGAACAGCTGGCGCGACAGGTACAGGCGCGCCTCGGGGGAGTTGATGTGCTTGTACAGCGTCAGGACCAGGTTGTTCGAGACGATCGAGTCACCCGTCGCGAAGAACGCGACCAGCCGGCCGATCATGTGCTGCTCGCCAGGCGACAGCTTCGCGAGGTCGGCGACGTCCGAGTGGAGGTCGACCTCCTCGACGGTCCAGGTGTTCTTGATCGCGTCCCGGTAGCGCTCGTAGAAGTCCGGGTAGCGCATGGGCCGCAGGGTCAGTTCGAAGCCCGGGTCGAGCAGGTTCTTCTCGGAGTTGGGGGTGGTCATCACTGGCAGGCCTCGCAGGACTCGGGGTTTTCGAGGGAGCAGGCGACGGCCTCGGGGTCGGCGGCCTGCTGGGCGGGGATGGGGGCGGCCGACGCCGCGCGTGCGATCCGCGTCGCCGGGCGCGAGCGCAGGTAGTACGTCGTCTTCAGACCCGACTTCCAGGCGTACGCGTACATCGACGAGAGCTTGCCGATGGTGGGCGTCTCCAGGAACAGGTTCAGGGACTGCGCCTGGTCGAGGAACGGCGTACGGGCCGCCGCCATGTCGATCAGACCGCGCTGCGGGATCTCCCACGCCGTGCGGTACAGGTCGCGCACCTCGGCCGGGATCCAGCCGAAGCCCTGCACGGAGCCGCTGGACTCGCGCAGCGCCTCGCGGGTCTGCGCGTCCCACACGCCGAGCCGCTTGAGCTCCTGGACGAGGTAGGAGTTGACCTGGAGGAACTCGCCGGAGAGCGTCTCGCGCTTGAACAGGTTGGAGACCTGCGGCTCGATGCACTCGTAGACACCCGCGATGGACGCGATCGTGGCGGTGGGCGCGATGGCGAGGAGCAGGGAGTTGCGCATCCCGGTGGCGGCGATGCGCTCGCGCAGCGCGGCCCAGCGCTCCGGCCAGGTCAGCTCGACGCCGTAGTGGTCCGGGTGCAGCATGCCGCGCGCGGTGCGGGTCTTCTCCCACGCGGGGAGCGGACCGTTGCGTTCGGCGAGGTCGGCGGACGCCTCGTACGCGGCGAGCATGATGCGCTCGGCGATCCGCGTGGACAGGGCCTTCGCCTCGGGGGAGTCGAAGGGCAGCTTCAGCTGGAAGAAGACGTCCTGGAGGCCCATCGCGCCGAGGCCCACCGGACGCCACTTGGCGTTGGAGCGGCCGGCCTGCTCGCTCGGGTAGAAGTTGATGTCGACGACGCGGTCGAGGAACGTGACGGCCGTGCGCACGGTCGCGTCCAGGCGCTCCCAGTCGATACCGCCGTCGCGCACGAAGGCGCCGAGGTTGACCGATCCCAGGTTGCAGACCGCGGTCTCGCCGTCGTCCGTGACCTCGAGGATCTCGGTGCACAGGTTCGAGGAGTGGACGACGTTGCCGCGCTCCGCCGTCTGGTTGGCGGTGCGGTTGGCGGCGTCCTTGAAGGTCAGCCAGCCGTTTCCGGTCTGCGCCAGGGTGCGCATCATGCGGCCGTACAGCTCACGGGCCGGCATCGTCTTCTGCGCGAGCCCGGCAGCCTCCGCCGCGCGGTACGCGGTGTCGAACTCCTCGCCCCACAGGTCGACGAGGTCGGGCACGTCGGACGGCGAGAAGAGCGACCACGTGCCGTCGTCGGCGACGCGGCGCATGAACTCGTCCGGGATCCAGTGCGCGAGGTTGAGGTTGTGGGTGCGCCGGGCGTCCTCGCCCGTGTTGTCCCGCAGCTCCAGGAACTCCTCGATGTCGGAGTGCCACGTCTCCAGGTAGACGGCCGCGGCGCCCTTGCGCCGGCCGCCCTGGTTCACGGCCGCGACGGACGCGTCGAGGGTCTTCAGGAACGGCACGATGCCGTTGGAGTGCCCGTTCGTGCCGCGGATCAGGGAACCGCGCGAGCGGATGCGCGAGTACGAGAGGCCGATGCCGCCCGCGTGCTTCGACAGACGCGCCACCTGGTGGTAGCGGTCGTAGATGGAGTCCAGCTCGTCGAGGGGCGAGTCGAGGAGGTAGCAGGACGACATCTGCGGGTGGCGGGTGCCGGAGTTGAAGAGCGTCGGCGACGACGGAAGGTAGTCGAGGCGGCTCATCAGGCGGTACAGGGAGGCGACTTCGTCGAGGGCGCGGACCGAGTCGTCCTCGGCGAGGCCGCACGCGACGCGCAGCATGAAGTGCTGCGGGGTCTCGACGACCTGCCGGGTGATCGGGTGGCGCAGCAGGTATCGGCTGTGCAGGGTGCGCAGTCCGAAGTAGCCGAAGCGGTCGTCGGCGCCCTCGGCGACGGAGGCGGTGACGAGCGCGTCGAGGCGTTCGGCGTGCAGTTGCACGAAGTCGGCCGTGCGGTCGGCGATCAGGCCCTCGCGGTGGCCGACCGCGACGGATTCGGAGAACGAGGTGACGCCCTGCGACGCGGCCTCCTCGGCGATGCTGATCGTCAGGAGCCTGGCGGCGAGCCGCGAGTACGCCGGGTCCTCGGAGATGAGGCCCGCGGCGGCCTCGGTGGCGAGGGAGCGCAGCTCGGCGGTGATGCCGGAGTCCGCCACGGCGGACCTGCCGCGCAGCGCGGCGGCGGCGACCTTGCCCGGGTCGGTGTCCGTCAGGTCGGCGGTCAGTTCGGTCAGGGTGCGCAGCAGCGCGGTTCCCGGGGCGTCGTGCTGTTCGGGGTTCCCTGCCAGCTCTGAGGCCGGTTCGGCGGGCGCGATGGTCACGTGGAGCTCTCCCTCGCTCGGCTCTGGGCCTGACGGGGAGGAGGGCACGGGGGCATGGCGGAGCCCGCGTCACCGGCCCACTCCACGAGACCCGGACGTCGTCATCCCGGGCCGGACGGCTCGGGCAGGCTGTCGACAGGTCCTCGGACTTCACGTATGCGTGCATACGTACACCGTTGCGGGACAGTTCCGGACTTGCACCGGATTCCCCTGCGGCGACAGCGAGCATGAGCATACATCTTGTGTCGGGCTCGGATGGCAGCCCCACATCTTGTGTCGGCTAGGGTTGCGGCCGAACTGGTGGCCTAGCAGGGGGAGGCGCGGGTGCGAGGCCGTGGAGCGGGCTGTGTCGCCGTAATGCTGATGCTGCTCGCCGGGTGCGGGAACGGCGGGGACGGCGGGTCCGGGCAGCGGGGCGAGGGCGGGAGCAAGCAGCCGTCGGCGTCCGGTGTCGACGGTACGGCGGATCCCGCGAAGGTCTTCACGGGCGCCGAGTTGGGCGCTGCCCTCCTTCCGCCCGAGGCCGTCGGCAAGGGCGCGAAGGCGTTCGAGGTCTACCTGGGACTCTTCGACCAGGGTTCCGGGGGAGGCGACTGGAGCACCTGCGCGGCCGGCCGGGACGCGCGCGGGGAACTGTCGCGCATACGGGGCGCCAGCGCCGAGCGGACGTTCCGCCCGGACCCCGCGGCGACGGGCGAGGACGACCCCTTCGTCTACGAGCGCCTGGTCTCGATGCCGACCGGGCGGGCCGGGCGCTATCTCGAACTGCGCCGCGAGCTCCACGAGGCGTGCGGCCGCGTCACCGTCGACACCGACGCCGCGCCCGTCGAGGAGCACCACGAGGTCCGGCCTCTGCCGGACCTGGGCGACGAGGCGGTCCTGGAGACGACGCGGACCACGGGCGGCGACGAGTACGACGGGAGTGCGCACTACGAGGTCGAACTGCGGGTCGGCGGCGTCCTGGTGATCGTGGGGGCGGGCACGGACAGGGCCCTGACGCTGTCCTCGGCCGCCGAGGCGGCGCAGCGGGTGGGGAAGGACCTCTACGCGGCTTCATGAACCCGCAGTACGGCAACGGGCCGCCGGAGGAATCCGGCGGCCCGTGCTGCGTCGGGGAAGTCGGGTCAGTGCCCGCCGGCTCCCGCCGTCGCCTCCGGCAGCTTCTTCAGGACGCCCGGGTCGCCCGCGTCCGCCGTGTAGTCCGCCGCGGACGTCTCGTCGACGCCCTCAGGGGCCTTCAGCGCCTTCAGGACGAAGGTGAGGACCACCGTGACCACCACGTTCATGACGAACGCCGTGAGGCCGATGTAGCCGATCTCGCCGATGCCCGGGATCTCCTTGGCGCTGCCGCCGAAGTGCTTCTGCGTCGGCGACGCGACCCCGTACGCGGCGAGCGTGCCGTAGACCATGCCGACCGCCCAGCCGGCGAGCAGCGCCCACCGGTGGAACCAGCGGGTGAACAGGCCGCCGACGAGGGCGGGCATGGTCTGGAGGATCCAGATGCCGCCCAGGAGCTGGAAGTTGATCGCGACGGTCTTGTCCATGGTGAGGACGAAGGCGAGCGCGCCCACCTTCACCAGGAGCGAGACCAGCTTGGAGACCTTGGTCTCCTGCTCGGGGGTGGCGTCGGGCTTGATGAAGTCCTTGTAGATGTTGCGCGTGAACAGGTTCGCCGCGGCGATGGACATGATCGCCGCGGGCACCAGCGCGCCGATGCCGATGGCCGCGAACGCGACGCCCGTGAACCAGTCGGGGAACATGTTCTCGAACAGCTGAGGGATCGCCAGCTGCCCGTTCTGGACCTTGATCCCGGCCGCGATCGCCATGAAGCCGAGCAGCGCGAGCAGGCCCAGCATCAGGGAGTACAGCGGCAGGATGGTGGTGTTGCGGCGGATCACGTTGCGGCTGCGCGAGGACAGCGTCGCCGTGATCGAGTGCGGGTACATGAAGAGCGCCAGCGCCGAGCCGAGGGCCAGCGTCGCGTACGTCCACTGCCCGGCCGGTGCCGGGGCGAGCGATCCGACCGGTTTGCCCGTCGCCGGGTTGGGTGTCGCGAACTTCTCGTTCGCCGCGTGGAAGATGGCGTCGAAGCCGCCCAGCTTGATCGGGATGTAGATGATCGCGACGGCGATGACGAGGTAGATCAGGCCGTCCTTGACGAACGCGATCAGCGCGGGCGCCCGCAGACCCGACGAGTACGTGTACGCGGCGAGCACCGCGAACGCGATGAGCAGCGGCAGGTCCTTGATGAACCAGTTGGTCGACTCGTCGCCGCCGACGCCCATCACGTCCAGGACGGCCTGGATGCCGACCAGTTGGAGCGCGATGTACGGCATCGTGGCGAGGATGCCCGTGATGGCGACGGCCAGGGACAGGCCCTTGGAGCCGAAGCGGCCGCGCACGAAGTCGGAGGTCGTCACGTAGCCGTGCTTGTGCGACACCGACCACAGACGCGGCAGGAAGGTGAAGATCAGCGGGTAGACGAGGATCGTGTAGGGCACGGCGAAGAAGCCGGAGGCGCCGGCCGCGTAGATCGCCGCCGGGACGGCCACGAAGGTGTACGCCGTGTAGAGGTCGCCGCCGAGCAGGAACCAGGTGACCCAGGTACCGAACGACCGTCCGCCCAGGCCCCATTCGTCGAGGCTCTGCTCGTTGTCGGACCTGCGCCAGCGCGCGGCCAGGAAGCCCATGACCGTGACGGCGATGAAGAAGAAGATGAAGACGCCGAGCGCGACGCCGTTGACTCCGCCGTTCATGCCTGACCACCCGTCTTCCGGGCGCGCTGGTCACGCTGCCACAGCTTGTACGCGATCATCGTCAGCGCCGTGGAGATGAGGACCCACAGCATCTGGTACCAGTAGAAGAACGGAATACCGATGAAGGCCGGGTCGACCTTCGCGTAGGAGCTGACCCAGAGCATCGCCACGAACGGTGCGACGAGGCACAGGGCAATGACCACTCGGACCGGCGTGACCACCGGCCGTTTCACTTCAGGCACATCCGACATACGGCGGTCCGTCCCCTCGCTGATCCCGCTTATCTCATGCTTAACGTGGCGGAAATCTAGGCGACGATCTCGTCGTATGGAACCCCCGTCCGGATAACGGACAAAGCATGGTCGACATGCCGTTCATGTGCCGACTTCTCGGTCGGCACAAGCGGATTCGCGTGCGACGCCCGTCAGTCCGTCGGGCGCTTGAGGCGGGCCACGAACTTGTAGCGGTCGCCCCGGTACACCGAGCGGACCCACTCGACGGGCTGCCCCGCGCCGTCCACGGAGTGCCGCGACAGCATCAGCATGGGCAGGCCCACGTCCGTGCCGAGCAGGCCCGCCTCGCGCGGGGTCGCCAGGGACGTCTCGATGGTCTCCTCGGCCTCGGCCAGGCGTACGCCGTAGACCTCGGCGAGCGCCGTGTACAGGGACGTGTACTTGACCAGGGAGCGGCGCAGCGCGGGGAAGCGCTTGGCCGACAGATGCGTCGTCTCGATGGCCATCGGCTCGCCGCTCGCGAGGCGGAGCCGCTCGATGCGCAGGACGCGCCCGCCCGCCGTGATGTCGAGGAGCCCGGCGAGGGTGTCGTCGGCGGTCACATAGCCGATGTCCAGGAGCTGCGAGGTGGGTTCCAGGCCCTGGGCGCGCATGTCCTCGGTGTACGAGGTCAGTTGCAGCGCCTGCGAGACCTTGGGCTTGGCGACGAACGTGCCCTTGCCCTGGATGCGCTCGAGCCGGCCCTCGACGACCAGTTCCTGAAGGGCCTGGCGCACGGTCGTGCGGGAGGTGTCGAACTCGGCGGCGAGGGTGCGCTCGGGCGGGACCGGCGTGCCCGGGGGCAGCGTCTCGGTCATGTCCAGCAAGTGCCGCTTCAGGCGGTAGTACTTGGGCACACGCGCGGTGCGGCCCGCTGCGGGTGCCTCCGCCGTCGTGGCGCCGCCCGCATCGGTTCCGCTGCTGCCCGCATGGGTGCCCATGGTCCGCCTTCCCGGCTCCTGTGGTGCTGCCGTCACCGGCTCCTCCGTCTGTCGCGGCTCACATCGTGGCACGGCCCTCCCTGAGGGAGTCGCGCTCCCTCAGGTGTCGGTCCGATAACGGACGTGACAGCCCTTCTTATACACCCTTGACACCCCTAAAGGTCTAGGCCAAGCTCCGGGTACTGGTCTACACCATTAAAGACCAGGTCCCAGTCCCACGTGCAGTACCACGTCGAGTTTGTTGTGTTCGTCGTATCCGTCGTTGTGGGCGGGGGGTTGCTGGCATCCCTGAGGAGGGTGACGTGAAGCGCAGGCTCATTGCGGCTATCGGTGTCGCGGGCATGTTGGTTTCGATCGCGGCTTGTGGCAGTGGTGATGACGGCAGCACGGACAAGAAGGCCGGCGCCGACGGCTACAAGGGCCAGACGCTGACCGTGTGGGCCATGGACGGCTCCACGCCGGACACCTGGCAGAAGGACGTCACGGCGGCCTTCGAGAAGAAGACCGGCGCGAAGCTGAAGATCGAGATCCAGCAGTGGAACGGTATCCAGCAGAAGCTGACCACCGCCCTGTCCGAGGAGAACCCGCCGGACGTCTTCGAGGTCGGCAACACGCAGACCCCCGCCTACGCCAAGACCGGCGGCCTCGCCGACCTCTCCGACCTCAAGTCGTCGCTCGGCGCCGACTGGGCCGAGTCGATGAACAAGTCCGCGGTCTCGGACGGCAAGCAGTACGCCGCCCCGTGGTTCGTCGTGAACCGCGTCGTCATCTACAACAAGAAGATCTGGGCCGACGCCGGCATCAAGGACCTCCCCAAGACGCGCGACGAGTTCTACAAGGACCTCGAGACCATCGGCAAGAAGACGGACGCCGAGCCGATCTACCTGCCCGGGCAGAACTGGTACCACTTCGTCGGCCTGACCATCGGTGAGGGCGCCGAGCTCGTCAAGAAGGACGGCGACAAGTACGTCTCCAACCTGGCCGACCCCAAGGTGGGCGCCGCCATGGAGACGTACAAGAAGTTCCAGGCGCTGTCCAAGGCCCCCAAGGACAAGGACGAGGCCACCCCGCAGCAGGCCGAGGTCTTCGCCAAGGGCAAGACCGGCTCCTTCATCGGCATGGGCTGGGAGTCCGCCCTCGCCATCAAGGCCAACCCGAAGATCGAGAAGGAGATCGGCTACTTCACCGTTCCGGGTGCCACGGCCGACAAGCCCGAGGGCGTCTTCCTCGGCGGCTCCAACCTCGCCGTTGCCGCGGGCAGCAAGAAGCAGGACCTCGCCAAGGAGTTCCTGAAGATCGCGCTCTCCGACCAGTTCGAGGGCCAGCTCGCCAAGGAAGGCGGCGTGATCCCCAACAAGGAGGCGCTGCAGTCCAACCTCAAGGGCAACGCGGCCGCCGAGGCCGCCGCTCCCGCCGCCGCCGGCGGTGGCACCACCCCGCTGATCCCGGAGTGGGCCCCGGTCGAGAACGCTCCCAACCCGGTCAAGACCTACATGACCGCGGTGCTGAAGGGTAAGTCCCCGGCCGCCGCCGCCAAGCAGGTCGAGGCCGAGTTCAACAAGCGCCTCTCGCAGAAGCAGTAAGACAGCAACAGGCCCCGCGGGGACGGAGAGCGTCAATACGCCCTCCGCCCCGCGGGGTTCACGGCGTCCCGGCAGGCCCAGAAAAGAGATGGCGAGCATGACCGTGCAGACCGAACGGCCGCCCTCCGGTCCGGCGGAGGTCCGACAAGCGGACGGCGGGGAATCCGGCGGGCCGAGAAAGCGGGCCCGCGCACGGGCCGGGGCGTTCGCGCCCTATCTGCTGCTGCTTCCCGCGGTCGCGGCCACCGTGCTGCTCCTCGGCTGGCCGCTGCTCAAGGACGGGCTCCTGTCGTTCCAGAACCTCAACATGGGGCAGCTGATCCAGCATGTCACCGAGTGGAACGGCTTCGACAACTACCAAGAGGTACTGACCAGTTCGGACTTCTGGCGGGTGACCGGACGCTCCATCGTCTTCACCCTCGTCAACGCCGTCCTGATCATGGTGCTCGGCACCCTCGTCGGCCTGCTCCTCGCCCGGCTCGGCAGGCGCATGCGCGTCCTGCTCCTCGTCGGGCTCGTGCTCGCCTGGGCGATGCCCGTCGTCGCCGCGACCACCGTCTACCAGTGGCTGTTCGCGGAGCGCTTCGGCGTCGTCAACTGGGTCCTCGACAAGCTCGGCTGGCACTCCATGGCCGACTACAGCTGGACCGGCAGCCAGATGTCGACGTTCTTCGTCGTCACCGTGCTGATCGTCTGGATGTCGATCCCGTTCGTCGCGATCAACCTCTACGCCGCGACGACCACCATCCCCAAGGAGCTCTACGAAGCCGCGTCCCTCGACGGCGCCGGCCCCTGGAAGAGCTTCCTCTCGGTCACGCTGCCGTATCTGCGGCCCTTCCTCTACGCGACGACGTTCCTCGAGATCATCTGGGTCTTCAAGGCGTTCGTCCAGGTCTTCACGATCAACGGCGGCGGCCCCGACCGGCTCACCGAGATCCTGCCCGTGTACGCGTACATCGAGGGCGTCGGCAACCAGCACTTCGGCATGGGCGCGGCGATCGCCGTCCTGACGATCCTGATCCTGCTCGTGCTGACCGCCTACTACCTCCGGATCGTGCTCAAGCAAGAGGAGGACGAGCAGTGAAGCGCTCCGCTTCGTCGACGTTCCGCCGGGCCTGGCCCAATGTGACGGCCGTGATCCTGTTCATCGGCTTCGTCTTCCCGGTCTACTGGATGTTCGCCACGTCGCTCAAGCCGACCGGCGACATCATCAGCGAGAACCCCGTCTGGTTTCCGACCGACATCACGTTCGAGCACTTCAGGACGGCGTTCGGCGCCGACAACTTCTGGACGCTGGTGCGCAACTCGGTCACCGTGACCGTGCTCGCCGTCGTCTTCTCGCTCGTCATCGGCCTGGCCGCGTCGTTCGCCCTCGCGCGGATGCGCTTCAAGGGCCGCCGCGGCTTCATCATCGGGTTCATGCTGGCCCAGATGGCGCCCTGGGAAGTCATGGTCATCGCGATCTACATGATCGTGCGCGACGCGTCGATGCTGAACAGCCTCGTCCCGCTGACCCTCTTCTACATGGTGATGATCCTGCCCTTCACCCTGCTCACGCTGCGCGGCTTCGTCGCAGCCGTGCCCAGGGAGCTGGAGGAGTCCGCGATGGTCGACGGCTGCACCCGCATGCAGGCCTTCCGCAGGGTGATCCTGCCGCTGCTCGCGCCCGGCCTGATGTCGACGTCGATGTTCGGCTTCATCACCGCCTGGAACGAGTTCCCGATGGTCCTCGTCCTCAACAAGTCGCCCGAGGCGCAGACGCTGCCGCTGTGGCTCTCCAGTTTCCAGACCGCGTTCGGCGACGACTGGGGTGCGACCATGGCCGCGTCCTCGCTGTTCGCGATCCCGATCCTGATCCTCTTCGTCTTCCTGCAGCGCAGGGCCGTCAGCGGCCTCACCGACGGCGCCGTGAAGGGATAACACCGCCAGATGACGACACTCACCGCACGCGGCACCGACACCCTCACCCGTGACGCGCTCACCGTCCTCCAGCCCGGCTTCACCGGCACCAGCGCCCCCGACTGGCTGCTGCGCCGGCTCGGCGAAGGCCTCGCCTCCGTCGGCCTGTTCGGCCGCAACATCGCCTCGCCCGAGCAACTCGCCGCCCTGACGGCCCAGTTGCGTGCCGAGCGTGACGACGTCCTGGTCGCCATCGACGAGGAGGGCGGGGACGTGACCCGCCTGGAGGTGCGCTCCGGCTCCTCGTTCCCCGGCAACCACGCCCTCGGCGCCGTCGACGACGTGGAGCTCACCAGGTCCGTCGCCGCCGAACTCGGCCGCCGCCTCGCCGCCTGCGGCGTCAACCTCAACTGGGCACCGTCCGCGGACGTCAACTCCAACCCGGCCAACCCCGTCATCGGCGTGCGGTCCTTCGGCGCCGACACCGGCCTTGTCTCGCGCCACACTGCCGCGTACGTCACCGGGCTCCAGTCCGCGGGCGTCGCCGCCTGCACCAAGCACTTCCCGGGCCACGGCGACACCGCCGTCGACTCGCACCACGACATGCCCCGCATCGACGTGGGCCTCGACGTGCTGTACGAGCGTGAACTCGCGCCGTTCCGTGCGGCGATCGCAGCCGGCACGCGCGCGGTGATGAGCGCCCACATCCTGGTCCCCGCCCTGGACCCGGACCGCCCCGCCACCCTCTCGCGCCGCATCCTGACCGGCCTGCTCCGCGAGGAGCTGGGTTACGAGGGGCTGATCGTCACCGACGGCATGGAGATGCAGGCCATCTCCGCCACGTACGGCATCGAGCGCGGCAGCGTCCTCGCCATCGCGGCCGGCGCCGACGCCATCTGCGTCGGCGGCGGGCTCGCCGACGACGACACGGTGCTGCGGCTGCGGGACGCGCTGGTCGCCGCGGTGCACGCGGGCGATCTGCCCGAACAACGGCTCGCCGACGCCGCGGCGCGGGTGCGCTCGCTCGCCCGGTGGGCCTCGGTGCCGGGCGCGGCCGAGCACTCGGGGGGTGCGCCCGACAGCGGGATCGGACTGGTCGCGGCGCGGCGGGCGGTGACCGTCACGCGCGGTGAGCACGCGACCCCGGTCACCGAGGCGCCGTACGTCGCCGCCCTCACGCCCGTCGCCAATATCGCCGTGGGCGACGAGACGCCGTGGGGCGTCGCCGCCGAACTGGAGCGGCTGCTGCCCGGCACGGAGACCGGCAGCTTCTCCGGCGCGGACGCGGGCGCCGCCGCCCTGGCCGCGGCGGGGGACCGGCGCATCGTCGCCGTGGTCCGCGACGCCCACCGCCACGCGTGGATGGCGGATTCCCTGGACACACTCCTCGATGCCCGCCCCGACACGGTCGTGGTCGAGATGGGCGTACCGCAGGCGCCACCCCGGGGAGCCCTCCACGTGGCGACGCACGGCGCGGCCCGGGTGTGCGGCTTGGCTGCCGCCGAGGTGATCGTCGCCGGGTGAGTCGAGCGCCCCTTCAGGGGCGCGGGGCCGCGACATGGTGCGGCTTCGACGTGTGGGCGCGACGAGCCACGACGCTCCCACGGACGACGACGCGAAGGTGCCGGCCACCCCTCACCAGGGGTGACCGGCACCTTCATGTCGTCCCGAACTCGCTTACAGCCCCTGCCAATCGGGCTTGTTCACGTACGTGTGCCGGAAGTAGTCGGCAAGCTTCAACTTCGACGCCGCCCCCTCGTCGACGACAACCGTCGCGTGCGGGTGCAGCTGAAGTGCCGACGCCGGCACCACAGAGGCCACCGGCCCCTCGACGGTCGCCGCCACGGCATCCGCCTTGCCCTCACCCGTGGCGAGCAGCACCAGATGCCGCGCCTCCAGGATCGTGCCGATGCCCTGCGTGATGACATGGCGCGGCACCTGGCTGAGGTCGCCGTCGAAGAAGCGTGCGTTGTCCGCGATGGTCTGCTGCGTCAGCGTCTTGATTCGCGTGCGGGAGGCGATCGACGAGCACGGCTCGTTGAAGCCGATGTGTCCGTCGGTGCCGATGCCGAGCAGCTGGAGGTCCACACCGCCGGCCGCCGCGAGCGCCTTGTCGTACGCCTCGCAGGCCGCCTGCACGTCATCGGCGCTGCCGTCCGGGCCCATGAAGGAGCCCTCGCTCAGACCGAGCGGCTCGACGACCTCGCGCAGCACGGTCGCCCGGTAGGACTCGGGGTGTCCGGTCGGCAGACCCACGTACTCGTCGAGCTGGGCGATACGGGCCTTCGAGGCGTCGACCTCGCCGCCGCGGACCTTGGCCGCCAGCGCCTCGTAGATGGGCAGCGGGGTCGAGCCGGTGGCCACGCCGAGCAGGGCGTCGGGCTTGCGCCGCAGCAGCTGGGCCATCGCCTCGGCGATGAGCTCGCCGCCTGCCTTGGCGTCCGGGACGATCACAACTTCCACGCTGGGCCTGCCGATCTGGTCGAGGGTGTGATGCTGCGTATGTGGTATAGACCAATCTAGCAGAGGCGGCCCGGCCGGTCACGGGGCGTACGACGCCGTCCGACCATGCTCGGCGCTCCCCGCTCCGACGGCACCTCGAAGCCGTCCCTTCGGCCGGGCGCGCGCCCGCCTCAGCCGCCAGAGTGGAAGGGAGCGTGCAAGGAGGAGCCCGGCCACCGGCCGTGCCCAGCCCGCCGCACTCGCGACCGCCCCTCCGGAGGAGTCCGCATGACCGCCACCCCGTCGGCCCCGAAGAGCGAGCAGCCGGGCCGGATCATGGCCCGCGAGATGGCCGAGCAGCCCGAGGTGCTGCGCCGCCTCCTGGACACCGGCGCTCCCCGCATCCACGAGGTCGCCCGGCGCGTCGCGGCACAGTCGCCCCGCTTCGTTCTGCTCACCGCCCGCGGCACCTCCGACAACGCCGCCCTGTACGCGAAGTACCTCCTGGAGATCCAGCTCGGGATGCCCTGCGGCCTGGCCTCCATGTCCACCACGACGGCGTACGGCGCCCGGCCCGACCTGCGCGACGTTCTTGCCGTCACCGTCAGTCAGTCGGGCGGTTCGCCCGACCTGGTGGCCTCCACGAAGGCGGCCCGCGCGGCCGGCGCGATCACCCTCGCGGTGACGAACAACCCGGACTCGCCGCTCGCCGCCGTCTCCGAGCACCACATCGACATCATGGCGGGACCCGAGAAGGCGCTCCCGGCCACGAAGACGTACACCGCGTCCCTGCTCGCGCTCTACCTCTTCGTCGAGGGCCTGCGCGGCGGCGACGGCTCGCCCGCCGAGGTGCTGCCCGGCCTCGCCCGACAGCTCCTGGCTCGCCAGGACGAGGTACGCACCCTCGCCTCCCGCTACCGCTTCGCGGACCGCATGGTGATCACCTCGCGCGGCTACGGCTACCCGACGGCCAAGGAGGCCGCCCTGAAACTCATGGAGACCAGCTACATCCCGGCCCTGTCCTACTCGGGCGCCGACCTGCTGCACGGCCCGCTCGCCATGGTCGACAACATCTCGCCGGTCATCGCCGTCGTCACGGACGGCAAGGGCGGCCTCATGCTCCAGCCCGTCCTCGACCGGCTGCGCGGCCGAGGCGCCGACCTTGTCGTCATCGGCCCCGAGGCCCAGGTGGACCAGGCGTCGGCCGGCTTCGTCCTGCCGACCCAGGGTGTCGCGGAGGAGGTCCAGCCGGTCCTGGAGATCATCCCGCTCCAGTTCCTCGCGTACGAGGTCACCATCGCCCGCGGCCAGGACCCGGACGCTCCCCGCGCCCTGGCGAAGGTGACGGAGACGCACTGACCCCCGCCGCCTTCTCCGGCGCCCGCTATAGAATTCGCGGATGGCGACCAAGTGGCGCCGATACGACCCACGTCATGGACATCTGCGCCCCCAGCCTCTACGCGGCCTTCGGTGACGATCGCGACCGGCGCAGGCGAGCATCACCGCTTTCGAGGCCCGAATCCGGGCCGGTATCGCGGAACGGGAGCCTCCACCCGACACGGACGCGGCGGCTCTGGCACGCTGGGTGGGAGCGACAACAACAAACATCGTCCAACGCATAGACATGACAGAATGGTCTAGTCCACAATGCGATGGTAAAAGCCTCCGCCCTCCCCGCACAGGAGGACGGACCGAGGAGCCGGCGCTCTCTGCCCTGACTGCGGCGGGTCCTCACATGGCCGGACGGGACCGCACACCCGACGGCTGTTGCAACTCCGGGCTGCGGTGCCGGGAGGGCTGAGGGTCCCTCCCAGGCGCCGCGGCCCGCGGGTGTCTTCGGGGCCTCTCGTTTGGATCAGACCCCGCTCCCTGATCCGGCCTGATCCAAACGAAAGACCCTGGGGCCGGACCCGCCAGGTACCCTCTGCTCCGTGCCCTCCATGAACGACCTCGTACGCCAGCACACCGCCCTCGGCGACACCGACCTCGAGTGGCTGCACCTGCTGGTCTCGGAGTGGCAGCTGCTCTCCGACCTCTCCTTCGCCGACCTCGTGCTGTGGGTCCCCACGCTCGACGGCACCCGCTACGTCTCCGTGGCGCAGATGCGGCCCAACACCGGGCCCACCTCGTACCAGGACGACATGGTCGGCCATCTCGTCCCGCGCGGCCGCCGCCCGCTCCTGGACGCCGCCCTCGACGAGGGCCGCATCGTCCGCGAGGGCGACCCCGAGTGGCGCGAGGAGGTCCCGGTACGGGTCGAGTCCATCCCCGTACGCAGGGAAGGCCGCGTCCTGGGCGTGATCGCCCGCAACACGAACCTGCTCACGGTCCGCACCCCGTCGCGCCTCGAACTGACCTACCTCCAGTCGGCCTCCGACCTCGCCCAGATGATCGCGGCCGGGTCCTTCCCGTTCCCGGGCCAGCAGGTCGACATGGACGCGTCCCCCCGCGTCGGCGACGGCCTCATCCGCCTCGACGCGGACGGCGTCGTCCAGTACGCGTCGCCGAACGCACTCTCCGCGTACCACCGGCTCGGATTCTCCGCCGACCTGGTCGGGCACCACCTCGGCCGCACGACGGCCGAGCTCGCCCCGTCGCGCGGCCCCGTGGACGAGGCGCTCGCCAAGGTGGCCAGCGGCTGGGCCCCGCGCGAGTTCGAGATCGAGGGGGAGGAGGGGTCGATCCAGCTCCGGGCGATCCCCCTCAAGCCCAAGGGCACCCGCATCGGTTCGCTCGTCCTGCTGCGCGACGTCACCGAACTGCGCCGCCGCGAGCGGGAGTTGATCACCAAGGACGCGACCATCCGGGAGATCCACCACCGGGTGAAGAACAATCTCCAGACCGTTGCGGCCCTGCTGCGCCTCCAGGCCCGCCGCATCGACTCCGACAGTGGCCGAGAGGCCCTCGAGGAGGCGGTGCGCCGCGTCGGCTCCATCGCCATCGTCCACGAGACGCTCTCCCAGAACCTGGACGAGCGCGTGGAGTTCGACGAGATCGCCGACCGGGTGCTCGCCATGGTCGCGGAGATCTCGCCGGGCGTGGTCACGGGCCGGCGCACCGGCCGCTTCGGCATCCTGGACGCCGAGGTCGCCACCCCGCTGTCGATGGTCCTCACCGAAGTCCTGCAGAACGCCCTGGAACACGGCTTCCGGCAGGGCGACACCGGCACGGTGGAGGTCTCCGCGGTGCGCGGCGGCACCACCAAGGACGCCCGCCTGCTGATCACCGTCACCGACGACGGCGTCGGCCTGCCCGAGGGCTTCGACCCGAAGCGCGCCGGCAACCTGGGCCTGCAGATCGTACGCACCCTGGTCGAGGGCGAGTTGAGCGGATCGTTCGACATGGTCCCGGCGCCCGGCCGCGGCACCCAGGTCGTCCTCGACATCCCGGTGGCCGCCGACAAGTAGCCGGCCCGGCGCCGACGGGCGCCGCGCCGACTCGTCGGCGCAGATGCAAACGCCGGATCGACACGACCGCAAACGCCAGTGAGCCCCGGACCGTTGGGTCCGGGGCTCACTGTTCGCGTTGCCCGGGTCTACATCCCGGGCTGAGCCTGGGTGGAGCATCGGGGGTACTGCGCGCTGCGGCTCGGGGGCGGGAGTTGCGTACTCGCTGTACGCGCCGCCGGGCTCAGGCTCGTGGGGGGGCGTGGGCGTCAGGCGCTGGCCTGGCGAGCACGGTTGCGGGCGGCGCGACGCTTCATTGCGCGGCGCTCGTCCTCGCTGAGGCCACCCCAGACGCCGGAGTCCTGGCCGGACTCGAGCGCCCACTGCAGGCACTGCTCCATGACGGGGCAACGGCGGCAGACGGCCTTGGCTTCCTCGATCTGCAGCAGCGCAGGACCGGTGTTGCCGATGGGGAAGAAGAGCTCGGGGTCTTCCTCGCGGCAAACGGCGTTGTGACGCCAGTCCATGACGGCTACCTCTCCTTGGTATTACGTGCAGGTTGCTTGTGAATGTGAACGCTTTCACGAATCCCCCGACAACGGAAGGGACTTCCGTCACATCTGCGACGATGTCCTGTGTGTTGAGGAGGGGGTTCGGGCTCTCTGTGGGGCCGATGTTGCGGGCCGTCCCGAGCGCCATGTAGAGATTCGCAAACCTCGGCGGCGGATACAACCCCTTCAGGAAAGTTTTTTTTGATTCCTCGGTGTCGGCTAGGTCACAGCCGTACTTCCATGGGGTGGATCCTGGCCCAAACGTTCGAGATAAAGGACTTTGGGCTCTTCCACTCACACAATCACACGCAGTGCACGGCGTACGCCTGTGAACGTCACGCTCGTTCGCAGCCCCAGGTGGTCACCGTCCATCTGGAGGGGCAGGGGGACCTTCGATTGCAAGGTGAAGTCGGTCAGGTCGTGCAGCGTGACGGCGTTCTTCCCGTGGGGTCCCCGGTCGGGCGTCGAGGTGAGCAGCTGGGTGCCGTAACGGGCCACCGAAGGGGCGGACAATTTCTTGAGTCCGAGCACGTCAAGGCCGGTGTCGAAGGACGCCTGAGGGGACGCGTAGAGCGGCCTGTTCCCCAGATATGACCATGGGGAGGTATTGCAGACTATGGACAGGACCAGATCGGTGACGGGGTCCTCACCCGGTCGGTCCAGTGTGATAGCGCCGTGCCGGCGGTCGTGTTCCCCGAGGAACTGGCGTACGACCTGACGCAAATAGAGCGCGTGTGTCGATCGCTTGCCGCGCTCGCGCTGCTGTTCGACCCGGCCGATGACGCCTCCGTCGAACCCGAGACCGGCACAGAACGTGAACCACCGGGACGGGGCGGCCTCGTCCTCCGTGCCCGGCGTGCCGCCCGCGAGCCCCAGGCCCACCGTTCGCTCCCGGCCTTCGCGCAGAGCGTCGAGCAGGGCGCCCGTCGCCTCCACCGCGTCGTTCGGCAGACCGAGAGCGCGGGCGAAGACATTGGTGGAGCCGCCGGGGACGACGGCGAGGCGGGGAAGACGGTCCGGATTCGGGCCGTGGTGCAGCAGGCCGTTCACGACCTCGTTGACCGTGCCGTCGCCGCCGAGGGCCACGACCAGCTCGATGTCCTTGCTCTCCGCGGCCTGCCGGCCGAGGTCCCGGGCGTGCCCGCGGTACTCCGTGGTGATCGCCTCGAGCTTCATCTCGCTCGCCAGTGCGTGGATCAGTACGTCACGCGTGCGCGCACTGGTGGTGGTTGCCGCCGGATTGACCACAAGAAGTGCACGCATGCGAAGCAGAGTACCTACCGGGTGGTACTCGGCCCAGACCGAGGTAGGAGTCGGGTAAGAGACCGGGGCCGCCGCGGGCCCCACCCGGGGCGGCCGGGAGGTGTCGGCCGAGGGCTACCCTGCTTGGGTGACCTCAGAGCAGAACCCCAGCCCCGACGACGCCGCGACCACCGACGACGGCCCGCGCCCCGGGCGGCTGACGGCGGCCGCCGCGCTGGCCGGGCTCGAGGGTGCCGCCCTGCTCGTCGGCGGCGTCTACCTGCTCGTCATGGGCCTCGCGGGTCACCCCGACGACCCCGAGCAGGCCGTGACCGGCGGTGTCACGCTCGCCGTCCTCGCGCTGCTGCCGCTGATCGCGGCGCGTGGCCTCCTGAAGCGGCGCAGCTGGAGCCGGGGGCCCGCGATCATCACGCAGATCATGGCGCTGCCGGTCGCCTACACGCTGCTCCAGGCCGACAGCGTGATGATCCCCGGCGGGATCGCGCTCGCCGTCATCGCGGTGACGGCCCTGGTGCTCCTGGTGAACCCGGCCACCACCCGGGCGCTCGGCATCACGACGCCGGGCGCCCCGGGCGCCGTACAGAAGCAGAACCAGAAGTAGCCGGCGCGCACGCCCTGGGTCTCACTCCTCGACGAGGAGCTTCTCCCGAAGCTGGGCCAGGGTGCGGGCCAGCAGGCGGGAGACGTGCATCTGGGAGATGCCGACCTCCTGCGCGATCTGCGACTGCGTCATGTTCCCGAAGAAGCGAAGGAGCAGGATCCGCTTCTCGCGCGGCGGCAGGTCCTCCAGGAGCGGCTTGAGGGACTCGCGGTACTCGACGCCCTCAAGCGCCTCGTCCTCGGATCCCAGCGTGTCCGCCACGGCGGGCGACTCGTCGTCCGTGTCGGGGACGTCCAGGGACAGCGTGGAGTACGCGTTGGCCGACTCCAGGCCCTCCAGGACCTCCTCCTCCGAGATCGCCAGCTTCTCGGCGAGCTCGTGGACCGTGGGGGAGCGGCCGTGCAGCTGGGACAGCTCGGCCGTCGCCGTCGTCAGCGCGAGCCGCAGCTCCTGAAGACGCCGCGGGACGCGCACCGCCCAGCCCTTGTCGCGGAAATGCCGCTTGATCTCACCGACGACCGTCGGCGTCGCGTACGTGGAGAACTCCACGCCGCGCTCCGGGTCGAAGCGGTCCACCGACTTGATCAGGCCGATCGTGGCGACCTGGGTCAGGTCGTCGAGCGGCTCGCCGCGGTTGCGGAAGCGGCGGGCCAAGTGCTCGACGAGCGGCAGATGCATGCGGACCAGCTGATTGCGCAGGTTCGCGTATTCCGGGCTGCCGTCCTTCAGGGTGCGCAGCTCGATGAACATCAGCCGTGCGCCGCTGCGGTCCCGCGGATCGTGCGTGCGCTGCTGGTCACCGTGTCGCTCGTGCTCGCTCATCCATCCCGCCCGTCGCGCGTCCGGTCCTGCGGAGATCTTCTCTCCGCCGGCCGGCTCTGCCTGCTCCGACGCATCGGCCACCGCCGGCGGACCCGGCCGTTCGAGGTCCGCGGGGTCCTCCGGGTGCGGCCGGGCCTGCTGTTCGGGGATGCCGTCGGCAAGCCGCCGCATCCCCTCCCCGCCGTCGGCCGGGAGGTCCTGTGTGCCGTGCTTCTCGTCCCGCACCGGCCCGTCCCCGTTCGTCACGCCGGCCCGGGACCCGCGCCGCGCTGTTTGTAGAGACTGATCGAGACGGTGTTGTCGTCGGCGACCGTGGAGTCCACCTTGCCCGCGAGGGCCGACAGCACAGTCCAGGCGAAGGTGTCGCGCTCCGGGGCACGGCCGTCGGTGGTGGGCGCCGAGACCGTCACCTCCAGCGAGTCGTCGACGAGGCGGAAGACGCAGCTGAGCACCGAGCCGGGCACGGCCTGCTGGAGCAGGATCGCGCACGCCTCGTCCACCGCGATGCGGAGGTCCTCGATCTCGTCGAGGGTGAAGTCCAAACGCGCCGCGAGGCCGGCCGTGGCCGTCCGCAGCACCGACAGGTAGGCACCCGCAGCCGGCAGCCGGACTTCTACGAAGTCCTGATTCCCGGGCTCGCCTGCGATCTGGGACACCCTCACCTCCATGGTGGTACAAGCACTTTCGGGCTCCGGAGGGTACGTCCCCCGGGTGACGCGCTATGTGTTCAGCGGTGACGCTACCGCGCGCCCAAGTCTCCTGTCCCGGGGACCCCCGGCCCGTTGGTGTCACTCATAGTAAGCCTATGAGTACGGACAGTGGCTAGAGGGTGTGCGGGCTCAATTGGAAAGAGCGGGCGCCGGGTTGACGTACCCAGGCCTCGCACGGTCGAACCGCAAACCGGTGCGGTCCTCAGACGAGCAGGCTGTCCACGAAGCACCAGCGCCAGCTCTCACCGGGTTCGAACGTCCGCATCACCGCATGTCCCGACTCCCCGAAGTGCTGCGTCGCGTGCTGCAGGGGCGAGGAGTCGCAGCAGCCCACATGCCCGCATTCCAGACAGAGCCGCAGCTGCACCGGGTGGGTGCCGGCCGCGCGGCACTCCAGGCAGGTGTCGCTCAGGGGCGCGGGCTCGGGGTGGGGCAGCGCGTCGACGTGCGGGCACTCGTTCATGATGGCCAGGTTACGACGGGCGGCGGCATGGCGGACGGCGGAGGGACGGGCTGATGGACGTATTGCCCCTGGTGGGACTGATCGCGGCGAGTGCGGCGGTCGCTGGGGCCGCGCGCCGGACCCCGGTACCCGCGCCGCTGCTGCTCGTCGCGGTCGGACTCGTGGCGTCGTACCTGCCCGGGGTGCCGCAGTACACCCTCGACCCGCACATCGTGCTGCCGCTGATCCTGCCGCCACTGCTGCACACCGCGGCCCTGGAGAGCTCGTACCTCGACCTGCGGGCGAACGTCAGGCCGGTCGCGCTGCTCTCCGTCGGGTACGTGCTGTTCGCGACCGTCGCCGTCGGCTGGCTCGCGTACGAGCTGATCCCCGATCTGCCGCTGACGGCCGCGCTCGTGCTCGGCGCGGTGATCGCCCCGCCGGACGCGGTCGCCGCGACGGCCATCGCGCGCAGGGTGGGGCTGCCCGCGCGGATCACGACGATCCTCCAGGGCGAGTCCCTGGTGAACGACGCGACCGCGATCACCGCCTACAAGGTCGCGCTGGCCGCCGCCGTCGGGGAGGGCGCGAGCTGGGCGGGCGGGATCAGGGAGTTCCTGGTGGCATCGGTCGGCGGCGTCGGCGTCGGGCTCGTCCTGATGGTGCCGCTGCACTGGCTGCGGACGCATCTGAAGGAGGCGATCCTCCAGAACACGCTCTCCCTCCTCATCCCGTTCGTCGCCTACGCGGCCGCCGAGCAGGTCGGCGCCTCCGGAGTGCTCGCCGTGGTCACGGTCGCTCTCTACCTGGGGCACCACGCCTGGCAGGTCGACTTCGAGACGCGCCTCCAGGAGGCCGCCGTGTGGAAGGTGGTCGCCTTCATCCTGGAGTCGGCGGTCTTCGCGCTCATCGGCCTCCAGCTGCCCGTCGTCCTGAAGGACCTCGGCGAGTACAGCGTCGGGCAGGCCTTCGGGTACGCCGTCGCGGTGTTCGTACTCGTCGTGGTGATGCGGTTCGTGTGGTCGTATCCGGCGACCTATCTGCCCTGGTGCCTGTCGAAGCGGATCAGGGAGCGGGAGAAGGACAGCGACTGGCGGCGGCCGCTCGTGGTGAGCTGGGCCGGGATGCGCGGCGTCGTGTCGCTTGCGATCGCCTTCTCGATCCCGCTGTTCGTCGACGACGGGAGCCGTTTCCCCGCTCGCAACCTGGTCCTGTTCCTGACATTCACGACCGTGATCGGCACCCTCGTCGTGCAGGGGCTCTCGCTGCCCTGGCTGATCAGGATCCTCAAGTTGCCGGGGCGCGATACGCAGGCCGAGACGCTCGCCGAGGCGCAGGCGCAGAACGCCGCCTCACAGGCCGCCGAGGAGCGCGTGAACGAGCTGATGGAGGACGAGCGCAACTGTCTGCCCGAGCCGCTCGAGGACCGGCTGCGGACCGTCCTGGAGCGCCGCCGCAACTCCGTGTGGGAGCGCCTCGGCCATGCCAACCCGGTGACGGGGGAGTCTGCCGACGACACCTATCGCCGGCTCACGCGGGAGGCCATCGCGGCCGAGCGCGAGGTCTTCGTACGGATGCGGGACGAGCGGCGGATCGACGACGAGATGATGCGCACGCTGCTGCGCAAGCTCGACCTGGAAGAGGCGGCTGCCTACCGGGAGGTCGACGACTGACCGGCCGCTACGGGGAGGGCGTTCCCGTCACGACGGCCATGAGCCGCGTGCCCGGCGCGAACGCGCCCTCCTCGGTGAGGGCGAGCAGCCCGTACAGCAGCTTGGCCACATAGAGGCGCTCCACGGGCACGCCGTGGCGCTGCTCGAAGTCCTCGGCGAAGGCGAGGAGGGCGGGGGTGGTGCGGCCGTAGCCGCCGCAGTGGAAGCGCTCGTCCAGGGACCAGTCGCCCCGCGGGCCGCCGAACGCCGCCTCCTGGAGGGTGCGTATCTCGTCGCCGAGGAAGCCGCCCTTCAGGACGGGTATGCCGAGTGCGCGCTGCCCCTCGCCGAGCCCGGCGGCCAGTCCGGCGAGCGTGCCGCCGGTGCCGCAGGCGACGCTCACCGCGTCGGCGGCCCCGCGCAACTCCTGCCCGAGCTCCGCGCAGCCGCGCACGGCCTCGGCGTTGCTGCCGCCCTCGGGGACGACGTAGGGCGTCTTCCAGTCACCGTCGGGCGGTGCCACCTCGCGCAGGATGCGCGCGAGCGTGGCCGGATCCCGCTTCTCCCGGTACGTCGTCCGGTCGACGAAGTGCAGACGCATGCCGTCCTCCGCGCAGCGCGCGAGAGAGGCGTTCAGGGGCTGTCCGGCGAGCTCCTGACCCCGGACCACGCCGATGGTCCGCAGGCCCATGAGACGGCCCGCGGCGGCCGTGGCGCGCAGGTGGTTGGAGTACGCGCCGCCGAACGTGAGCAGCGTGCCGTGGCCCGCGGCGGTCGCCGCTTCGAGGTTCGGGGCCAGCTTGCGCCACTTGTTGCCGGGCAGGTCGGGGTGGATGAGGTCGTCGCGCTTGAGCAGGAGCCGCACCCCGTGACGGCGGAACCGGTCGTCGGCGACCGGCTCCACCGGCGAGGGCAGCCGGGGGTGCAGGGGCGGGCGCGGGCGGGCATGCGGGGTCACCTGCTCATTGTGCAAGCGGGTCGCCGCGGGCCGCGTGCCGGAGGCCGGCTACTTGAGCCGGGCGCGGATGCGCCCCCGCATCGAGGCCATCGTGAAGCCGCGCGGGTCGATCTTGCCCGGCTGCCACTCCAGGTGGCCGATCACCGACCTCTCCGTCCAGCCGTGATGGCGGCACACCGCGGCCGCCGCCCTCTCGATGGCCTCCAGCTGCGCGGCGGGCCACGGGTCCTCGCCGTCGCCGAGGTTCTCGCACTCGAAGCCGTAGAAGTGGCGGTTGCCGTCCGTGTTCGCCTCGTTGTCGTGGGGCAGCGCCTTCTCCGCGATGACCGCCCGCAGCACGTCGTCGTCGCCGAGGCCCGCGTGGTTGGCCCGCCCGTAGCCGACGAGGTGAACGCGGCCGTCCTTCGTGATGACGCCGTGGCACAGCGGCCCCGGCAGGTCCGCGTGCCCCTTCCGGCAGAGGTCGACGGTCTGCTTGCTGCCCTTCGTCACGGTGTGGTGGATCATCACGCCGTTCACCGGGCCCCAGGGTCCCTTGTGGTTGCGGTTGTGGTGTCTCCAGTCGCCGACCTCGACGACCGTCAGGCCTTCACGCTTGAGGGCGTCCAGGAAACTGCTCGCGGACATGGGTGGGGCCACGGCCGCCTCCTTCGCGGGGTGCGACGGAAGCGGGGCGCGTCCGTCTCGTACGCCGCTTGTACCCGAACAGGCCCGACCGAACTACTTGTTCGCATCACGTGCGAGCCGATCCGGACATCGTGAGCCGTTCCGGACAGCCAGGCCTACGGGCCGACCGGGAGGGAGGCGGAACTGCCTCAGGCCCGCAGGAAGCCGTCCCCGTGCTCCGCGATGTGGTTCTCCAGGGCTCCGAGCGCGGACTGGGTCGCCTCGGGGGTGCCCGTGCCCTTCCGCTCCGCGTAGTACGCGGCGCCCAGTTTCTTCAGGAGGTCGCCGCCCGCCCGCTGCGCCTGCACCTCGTCCAGCTTCTGCTTGCCCTGCGTGAGCCCGCGCTGCGCCTGCTCCTTGGCGCGGTCCAGGAAGCCTGTCATTGCTGTCTCCCGTCATCGGTGCCTCGGTGTACCGGTTGAACGCCCGCCGGGATCTTGAAGTTCCTCCGTCGATAAGTTCCCTACCCGGAAAAACGGGCATCGTGCCCTGTCCACTCTCGCCCAACCCCGCTCGTTTGTGTAATGGCGCGGCCACAGTGGGTGCTGGAAGTCTTGTCGCCGCAGGTCAGTTCTTGATCGGGAGGCAAAGCCCATGTCGGTAGGCGAAGAAGTCCGCACGGAGCAGGCCGGGCCCCAGCAGAGTCTCGGCACATCCGCAGCGCGGAATCTGGCCACCACCACCAAGTCCGCACCACAGATGCAGGAGATCAGCTCCCGGTGGCTGCTGCGGATGCTGCCCTGGGTGAATGTGCAGGGCGGCACGTACCGGGTGAACCGGCGGCTCAGCTACTCGGTCGGTGACGGACGCGTGACGTTCGTGAAGACCGGAGACCAGGTGCGGGTCATCCCCGCGGAGCTCGGCGAACTGCCGCTGCTGAGGGGCTACGGCGACCAGGAGGTGCTCGAGGAGCTCGCGGTGCGGTGCCGCCAGCGGGAGTACGCGCCGGGCGAGCTGCTCGTCTCGTTCGGCAGCTCCGCCGACGAGGTGTTCCTGCTCGCGCACGGCAAGGTCGAGAAGGTCGGCACCGGTCCCTACGGGGACGACGCGGTGCTGGGGGTCCTGGCCGACGGTGCGTACTTCGGCGAGCAGGCGCTGCTCGACCCGGACGCCATCTGGGAGTACACGGCGCGCGCGGTGACCGCGTGCACCGTGCTCACGCTGCCGCGCCAGGACCTGGAGCAGGTCGCGGAGCGCTCCGAGAGCCTCGCCGGCCACCTGGGAGCGCTGCGGGCCATCCCGGCGCAGCGCGCGAACAAGTTCGGCGAGAAGCAGATCGACGTCTCCGCCGGCCACATCGGCGAGGCGGTGCTCCCGGGCACGTACGTCGACTACGACGCGGCGCCGCGCGAGTACGAGCTGAGCGTCGCCCAGACCGTCCTGCGCATCCATTCGCGCGTGGCGGACCTCTACAACCAGCCGATGAACCAGACGGAGCATCAGCTCCGGCTCACCGTCGAGGCATTGAAGGAGCGCCAGGAGCACGAGCTCATCAACAACCGGGAGTTCGGTCTGCTCAACAACTGCGAGTACGAGCAGCGGCTCCAGCCGCACGACGGCGTGCCCAGCCCGGACGACATGGACGAGCTGCTCAGCCGCCGCCGGGGATCGAAGCTGTTCCTCGCCCACCCGCGCGCCATCGCCGCGTTCGGGCGCGAGTGCAACAGGCGGGGGCTCGTCCCGGAGTCCATCGACGTGGGCGGCAACCGCATTCCGACCTGGCGCGGGGTGCCGATCTTCCCGAGCAACAAGATCCCCGTGTCCGACGCGCGCACGACGTCGATCATCTGCATGCGTACCGGCGAGGAGGAGCAGGGCGTCATCGGCCTCCAGCAGGCGGGCATCCCGGACGAGATCGAGCCGAGCCTGTCGGTGCGGTTCATGGGCATCAGCGAGCAAGCGATCATCTCGTACCTGGTGACGACGTACTACTCGGCGGCGGTGCTCGTGCCGGACGCGCTCGGCGTCCTGGAGAACGTCGAGATCGGCAGGTGGCGTTGAAGCTCATGGCGCAGACGAAGCAGTCCATAGTGCGGCAGCAGCAAGGGGGACCGGGCGAAGAGGTGGCTGCTGACGGCCAGGAGGCGGCGGTGATCCTGGCGCAGGCCAGGGCGCAGGTCGACCCGGAGCTGCGCGGGGCCGTGGAGACCCTGCCCACGTCCCTGCGCCGCATCGCGCGCTACCACTTCGGGTGGGAGCACGCGGACGGCACCGCGGCCACGGAGCACGCGGGCAAGGCCATCAGGCCGGCGCTCGTCCTCGCCGCGGTACGGGCGCTCGGGGGCGCCCCCGAGCTCGCCGTGCGGGCGGCCGCGGCCGTGGAACTCGTCCACAACTTCACGCTCCTGCACGACGACGTCATGGACCGGGACACCACGCGCAGGCACCGGCCGACGGCGTGGACCGTCTTCGGGGACGCCGACGCGATCCTGGCGGGCGACGCGCTCCAGGCGCTCGCGCAGCGGCTGCTCGCCGAGGACCCGCACCCGGCGGCCCGGCCGGCGGCGGCCCGGATCGCGGCCTGTGTGATGGAGCTGTGCGAGGGCCAGGTCGCCGATGTCGCCCTGGAGAGGCGCGAACCGGACGCGGTCACGCTGGACGAGTGCCTCGTCATGGCGGAGGCGAAGACGGGCGCGCTGCTCGGCTGCGCCTGCGCGGTCGGGGGGCTGTACGCGGGGGCCGGAGAGGAGGAGGTCGCGGCCCTCGACGGGTTCGGCAGACAGGCCGGGCTCGCGTTCCAGCTGATCGACGACGTCATAGGGATCTGGGGGGATCCGGCCCGTACGGGCAAGGCGGCGGGCGCCGATCTCGCGGTGCGCAAGAAGTCGCTGCCGGTGGTGGCGGCGCTGGCCTCGGGAACGCCGGAAGCCGGTGAACTGGCCGCGCTCTACGGGGTGGTGGGACCGGACGACGGTCCGCCGAAGGAGGGGGAGCTGGAGGCCATGGCGCTGGTTGTCGAGCGCGCCGGGGGGCGCGACTGGGCGCAGCTGCACGCGGCGGACCGGATGTCCCGGGCGGTGCACCAGCTGTCCCGTGCGGTCCCGGCGCCGGAGGCCGCGGACGGACTGCTGTCGCTGGCCGAGTTCGTGACGCGGCGCAGCCACTAGGGGAAAGCAGCCACCAGGGGAAACCAGCAACAGGGGAGGGGAGTCGCCAAGCGTCGCGGGCCCCGCGTTCCGGCAGGAGCGCGGGGCCCGCACGCGCGTACGGAACCGATCGCCTAGGCTGCAGCGGGCCGGCGCGTGGCGGCCGACCGGCGCAGGGACACGGCCCGTTGAGGCGGGCCGCGACGTGAGGGGGCGGGGCCATGGGCGTGGCGATCCGGAGGGCCACGGAGGGCGATCGGGCGGACCTTGTGCGGCTGCTCGACGAGGCGTTCATGGACGACCCGGTGAGCGGCTGGGTCTTCCCCGGCCTGGCGCACCGGCGCCGCAGGCACGCCGGACTCATGGCGGCCTTCATCGACATCTCGCTGAGCGAGGGATATGTCGACATGACCGAGGACGGTGCCGCGGCCGCGCTCTGGCTCTCGGTGCCGGCCCAGCCGGACGGCTCGGCCGAGGGCGAGGACGACGACGGTCCCGCGCAACTGCGCGCCGCCGTGGACCCGGACAACGAACGGGTCGAGGAGATAGGCCGGTTGACCGCAGGGGCCCACCCGGGCGACCGCGCGCACGAGTACCTGTGGATGATCGCCGTCGACCCGGCGCGGCAGGGCCAGGGCCTCGGCACCGCGCTGACGCAGCCCGTCCTCGACCGCTGCGACCGCGAGGGCGTGGCGGCGTATCTGGAGGCGAGCAGCGACCGCAGCCGTGCGCTGTACGAGCGGCTCGGCTTCACGTGCACCGGCAGCGGGATCGCGTTGCCGGACGGACCGACGATGTGGCCCATGTGGCGTGATCCGCAAGGGATGTGAGCACCTCGCCCAGAGTCCGGCGATCAAGCGGGCGGGCGGCTACTCCTGCGGCACGATCGTGCGGACGATCCGGTCCATGAGGCCTTCGGGGACGCTCACGCCGGGCACGGCGCCGTCCAGCATCCCCGGCATCGTCAGGTGTTCCAGGATGAGCCCCAGCACGGCGAGATAGAGCACGGTCACCGTCTCCGCGCCGCCGGGGAGCCCGGACTCGGTGTGGAACGAGATGCCGAAGTCGAGGTCGCCGCGGAGCGATTTCATGAGGGACGCGCGCAGTTCGGGCCGGCGCCCCGCCTCCAGGCGCATCTCCATCATGGCCAGATAGCCGGTGCGGTCACGCTGGGCGCGGCCGAGCAGATCGTGCATGAACGCCCCGACCAGCTCGCGGTCCCGCGGCCGCTCAAGGAGTTTCGCGACCACCGCCGGATCCGGGGCCAGCCGCTCGTGCAGCCATGCGTCGATCTGGTGCAGCAGGTCGTCCCGACTGGTGAAGTAGTTCGACGAGGTGCCCGTGGGGACGCCCGCCGCCGCGTCCACCGCGCGGAAGGTCAGGCCGCGCGCGCCCTCGGCCGCGAGTACCTCCACCGCGGCGTTCACCAGGGCCACCCTGCGCTCCGCGTTCCGTGCCATCTGCGCGCTCCTCTTGACCGTAGATCCGGAAACCTCTTGCAACCACTACAGATGAAGCACTATAACTGCAGTTGTTCGAGCGGGCCAGGAAGCCGAAACGGCGCGACGGCTCGCCCGGGCACCCCTGTCATCTGCGGAAAGAGACCCACTTGCGAAAGCTCACGTACTTCGTCGCCGTGTCGATCGACGGTTTCATCGGCGATCCCGACGGAGACGCGAACGCCTTCATGCCCTTCGTGGACGAGGAGTTCCTGGGGTTCCTCACGACGGAGTACCCCGAGACCATCTCGGCGGAGGGTCGGCGGATCCTCGGTCTGGAGCACCTGGTCAACAAGCGGTTCGACACCGTCATCCAGGGCCGTGCCAGCTATCAGGTCGGCCTCGACGCCGGCCTGACCAGCCCTTACGGGCACCTGCGCGAGTACGTCGCGGCGCGCTCGATCGAGAAGTCCCCCGACCCGAACGTGGAGATCGTCGCCGATGACGTCGTCGGGAAGATCCGCGAACTGAAAGCGGAGGAGAGCGAGTTCGGCATCTGGCTGTGCGGTGGCGCGACGCTCGCCGGCGTCCTCGCCGACGAGGTGGACGAGCTGGTGATCAAGACGTACCCGCTGGTGTTCGGCTCGGGCATGCCGATGTTCGGCTCCGGCTTCGCGATCGGCGAGTTCGCGCTGGAAGAGAACCGGACGTTCGGCAACGGCGTGATCGTGCGGACGTACAGCAGGAAGAGGCCGGGGACCCCCGGCTAGAATTTTTTTCCGGGCGGTGTCGAGAACGCTGCTGCCGCTCCGACGTCTCCAGTGAAGCCGCCCGCACCCGGCGGGCGGCGGGCCGAAGGAGCGCAGCAATGAAGTACCTGATGATGGTGACAGGCACCCAGCTCGACTACGAGGCCATGGCGGGCAAGGCGTCCGAGGGCAATCCGGCCTGGGGCGAGAAGGACATCCAGGCGATGTTCGCCCACATGCAGAAGATCAACGACGACCTCGCCGAGACCGGCGAGATGCTCGCCGGCGAAGGTCTGGCGGAGCCCGCGAAGGCCCGGTTCGTCACCCCGGACGCCCAGGGGCGGCCCGTCATCAGTGACGGCCCGTACGGGGAGACGAAGGAGCTGCTCGCCGGTTTCTGGATCCTCGAGTGCGAGAACCTCGACCGGGTCACCGAGATCGCCAAGCGCGTGGCCGAGTGCCCCGCCCCCGCGGGCGCACCCGTCCGCCCCGTCGTGATCCGCGCCATCATGGGCAGCGGCGGCGACCTTTGACAACGGCGGCGACCGAGGACCTGCTGCTCCCCCACAGCCTTAAGGGCGCGGGGGCACCCCCACACGCGCCGCAGGTCCTCGGCGCGCTGGTCCGCCGCTACGGACACTTCGACGCCGCGGAGGACGCCGTGCAGGAGGCGCTGCTCGCCGCCGCACGGCAGTGGCCCGAATCCGGCGTGCCCGACAACCCGCGCGGCTGGCTCATCAGGGTCGCGTCACGCCGTCTCGTCGACGCCCTGCGCAGCGACGACGCGCGGCGCAGACGCGAGGAGGCGGATGCCGCGCTCACCCCGCGTGACGCGTTCACGGCCCCGCCGCCCGGCGAGAGCCGCGCCCCCTCCGAGGACGACACCCTCACCCTGCTCTACCTGTGCTGCCACCCGGAGCTGACCCCGGCCGCCCAGGTCGCCCTCACCCTGCGCGCCGTGGGCGGCCTGACGACGGCCGAGATCGCCCGCGCCCATCTCGTCCCCGAGCCGACGATGGCGCAGCGCATCAGCCGCGCCAAGCAGCGCGTACGGGGCGTGCGGTTCCGCCTGCCCGAGGACTGGCGCGAGCGGCTGCCCGCCGTGCTCCAGATCCTCTACCTGATCTTCAACGAGGGGTATGCGGCCACGTCGGGGCCCCAGTTGCAGCGCGCCGACCTGGCCCGCGAGGCGATCCGGCTGACCCGGGCCGTGCGGGCGCTGCTGCCCGACGACAGCGAGGTCACCGGGCTGCTCGCCCTCATGCTGCTCACCGACGCGCGTCGCGCGGCCCGTACCGACGCGGCGGGCGAACTGGTCCGCCTCGACGAACAGGACCGCACCCTGTGGGACCGCGCGGAGATCGACGAGGGCGTCGCCCTGGTCTCCCTCGCCCTCCCGCACGGACCGGTCGGCCCCTATCAACTCCAGGCCGCCGTCGCCGCGTTGCACGACGAGGCCGCGCGCGCCGAGGACACCGACTGGCCGCAGATCCTCGCCCTGTACGACCTGCTCGTGCGGATCGTGCCCGAGGGGGAGGTGATGGCCGCGCTCGGTCGGGCCGTCGCCGTCGCCATGGTGCACGGCCCCGAGGCGGGCCTGACGGAGACGGACAAGCTGGCGGACGCCCTCGGCGGGCACCACCGGCTCGCCGCCGTGCGGGGTCACCTCCTGGAGCTGGCCGGGGACCGCGACGCGGCGCGGGCGGCCTACCAGGAGGCGGCGAGCGGCACGCTCAGCCGCCCGGAGCAGCGCTACCTCCAGCTGCGGGCGGCCCGGCTCGGTGAGGCCCCCGGCCGATATGCGATACCCGCCGCAGCCGTCGGCTCGTAGGTTGGTGTGCATGACCGAACTCCTGCACATCACCGAGCGCTCCCTGTGGGACGCGGCCCGCGCGTCCGGCGCCTACGAGATGTCCACGCGCGGCAGGACCCTCGCCGAGGAGGGCTTCATCCACTGCTCGCTGGCGCACCAGCTCCAGAAGGTCGCCGACTTCCTGTACGGCGCGTACGACGGGCCCGACGAGCTGGTGGTGCTGGTCATCGACAGCGCGCGGGTGCCCGCGCCCGTCAGGTTCGAGGCGCCGGAGCCCGGCGCGGATGAATTCCCGCACATCTACGGGCCGTTGCCTGTCGACGCCGTCACCGAGGTGCGCGACTGGGACGGCGGGCGGGTCCGCTAAAGTCCCCTCGGTCTGCCCGTCGGTCGGACGGGTGTTCGGATCCGGGGGCGGCTCGCCCCCGGGCGGGGACGGGCCGGCGTGAGCCGGCCGAGGGGGTTCGGTGCGCGCACGGCGAGGGGGCGGTCCCGCAGGGGTCGCGGCGGCGATGGCGGTGGTCCTGCTGGCGGGGTGTGACGGTTCACCGTCCGGCGACCGGTGGACCGCGGACGGCGTTCCGATCGTCCGCGAGGCGAAGGACCGGCCCGAACTTCCCTTGCACCGCTACGAATTCACCGCCGAGGACGACGGGGCGTTCGGCACGCTCAAGCGCGCCCAGCAGCTCCTCGCCCAGCGGTGCATGCGCGACTTCGGCTTCGCCGACTTCCCGCGCGACCCGAAGAACCCGAATCCCAGCGGGTTGGCCATGGTGGCCGTGTCCCAGGATCTCGATGGGCAGCTCGACCTGGAGAAGGCGCGGCGCTGGGGGTACGGCTGGGACCCGGAACGGGACGTACGGATCGAGCCCGAGGGCCGCCGTATGACGGTCGAAGAGTCCCACGTCTACTGGGGGCACCGCACGGGCGGGAAGCCGACGGTCCTCGGCAGGCGCGTCCCCGAGGAGGGCTGCCTCGGCCGCGCGGACAAGCGCCTCTACCGCGGTGTGCGGGACCCGCGCCGCACGTGGGGGTATGTCCCGCAGCGGGAGATCGTCCTGGAGAAGGCGGCCGTGAAGGACCGGCGGATGCGGCGCGTGCTCAAGGCCTGGTCGCAGTGTGTCGTGGACAAGGGGTTCAAGCGGTACGGCACCCCCGACGACGCCTTCCGCGACAAGGCGTGGAAGCGCGACAGCGGCGGCAACACGGCGCGTACGCGCCGCGAGCGGGGCACGGCCGTCGCCGACGTCGAGTGCAAGCGCGAGCACAACACCGCCGGGGTGTGGTGGTCCGTGCTGTCCGAGCGGCAGCGGGCGGACCTTGGGCGTCACAGGTCCGCGTACGAGGCGGCGCGCCGGGACCAGGAGACGGTGCGGGACAACGTGCGCGAGGTGCTCGCCACGACGTAATGGGACAGCGGTTCCCTTAAGGTGCTCCATTCTGCTACGTTTGGCGCGCCTTAACGGGAACGCAGAACCATTTAAGGAGTGCCTCATGTCGGCGCCCACGCAGACCGCCCCCGCACCTGCCGTCGCACCACCCCCGCGCATGACGGCCCGCCAGAAGCTCGTCCTCACCCTCCTCCTCGGCGCCCAGTTCATGATCGCCGTGGACTTCTCGATCCTGAACGTCGCGCTGCCCGTCGTCGGCGAGGGGCTCGGCTTCTCGCTCTCCCATCTCCAGTGGATCGCCACGGCGTTCGCGCTCGCCGCCGCCGGGTTCACGCTCCTCTTCGGCCGCGTCGCCGACCTGGTGGGCCGCAAGCGGCTGTTCCTCGCCGGCATGGCGGTCCTCGGCGCCTCCTCCCTCCTGGGCGGTCTCGCCACCTCGCCCGAAGTCCTGCTCGTGGCAAGGGTGTTGCAGGGCCTTGCGACCGCGGCCGTCACCCCGGCCGGTCTCGCCCTCCTGACCACCGCCTTCAAGGAGGGGCCGCTGCGCGAACGCGCCCTCGGCCTCAACGGCGCCCTGATGTCCGCCGGGTTCACCGCGGGCGCCATCCTCGGCGGGCTTCTCACGGACCTGCTCTCCTGGCGCTGGGCGTTCTTCGTCAACGTCCCCGTCGCCGCGCTCGTCCTCGTCCTCGCCCCGTCCGTCATCACCGACTCGCGCCCGGACCGGCGCCCGCGTCTCGACGTACCCGGCGCCGCGGCAGTCACCGGCGGACTCCTGCTCCTCGTCTACGGGCTCACGCAGGCCGGCGAGACCGGCTGGGGCGCCCCCGCGACCCTGGCCGCGCTGCTCGCGGGCGCCGCGCTCCTCGTCGCCTTCCTGTTCGTCGAGAAGCGGGCCGCCGCGCCCCTCGTCCCGCTCCACATCCTCAGGCGGCGCACCGTGATCTGGGGCAACGCGGCCGGGCTCATCGCCTTCGTCACCGAGACGTCCCTCGTTTTCCTGCTCACGCTCTACCTCCAGGAAGTCCTCGGCTACTCGCCGCTCGCCACGGGCCTCGCCTTCGGCGTCCTCGGGCTCGGCACCGTGATCGGCGGCACGCTCGGCGGCCGCGCCGTCGGACGCCTCGGCAACCGGACCACGATCGTCGTCGGCGGTGCCGTCCAGGCCGTCGCCACGCTCGCCCTGGTGGCGCTCGGCACGTCGGGGGCCTGGATCTGGCTGCTCCTCGCGGCCACGTTCGTCGGGGGCGTCGGCAACATGCTGGTGATCGTCGGCTTCATGGTGACGGCCACGTCCGGACTGCCCGACGAGGAGCAGGGCCTCGCCACCGGCCTCGCGACCATGACCCAGCAGGTCGGCATCACCCTGGGCATCCCGGTGATGAGCGCGATCGCCACGGCACGCATGGGCGGGGCGACCGGCCCGCACGCGGTCCTGTCCGGAGTCTCCACGGCCGTACTCGTCAACTCCCTTCTGGTTGCCGCGGGTTCGGCACTGGCCGCGCTGTTCCTCTCGCCCCGGCGCGGACAGAACAGGGCGGGCACCTGACCCCTTGGCCCTGCATGATGGGGCCATGTCCGATCGCATCGAGAACGCAACCGCAGCATCGGCCCTCCCGGTGGCCGTCGACCAGGGCGCGCTCCTCGCCCTCGCCGACGGCCACCACGCGCGTGCCGTACGCCCGTTGGGCAGCGGCGAGCACGCCGGTCACCTCGTCAAGACGTACGCGATCGAGGCGCCGGGGCGCGCCGTGACGGAGCGGGACGTCGCCGCGGTCATGCCGCTCGTCGACGCCCATCTGGCGCTCGGCGCCGTCCGGGGCTCGCTCGGCCTCGCCGTGGTCCTGCTGCACGCCGGGGGAGACGGGGACTACGTCCTCGTCCACACCTGGATCGAGGGCCACATGTCCGACCTCGCGGTCTTCACCGGGCCCGCAGGCCACCCGGAGCAACTGCGGCCCGGCCGCACCGGCCTCGCCCCCTGCGTCTGGGAGGCGGCCGTACTCGCCCACGAGCGCACCGCGTTCACCCGCCACGTCCTCGACGGCGAAGGCCCTCTCACGGACCGCCTCGCCGCCTGGTCCGCGGACGTCACCAAGGAAGACGCCCGGTGACCGACGCACAGGTGAGCGTGCGGCACGCCCGCCCCGGCGACCTGCCCGAAGTGGCCCGACTCGCCGCGGAGCACGCCGCGTTCGAGAAGGCGGACCCGCCGGCGCCCGGCCTCGCCGACCGCCTGCACACGCTCCTGTTCACCACCGCTGCGCCCCGCCTGCGCTGCCTGGTCGCCGAACTCGCCGACGGCGCACTCGTCGGCTACGCGACCTGCGAGCCCGCGATCTCCACCTGGGACGGGTACGAGTACCTCCACATGGACTGCCTGTACCTGCGCCCCGGCCACCGCGGACTCGGCCTCGGACCGCTCCTGATGGACGCCGTGGCCGCCGAGGCCCGCGCCCTGGGGATCGCCGAGATCCAGTGGCAGACACCCGTCTGGAACCACGGCGCGATCCGCTTCTACCGGCGCCTGGGCGCCCGCGAGAAGGACAAGCTCCGCTTCAGCCGGCCGTCCTCGTCAGACCTCGCCGGCCAGTAGCCCCCGCAGTGAGTCCGCCATCGCCGCCACGAACGCGTCGCGCGTGCTCGCGTCGACCAGGTCCAGGGACAGATACGGATTGAGGTCCTCCAGCTCGACCAGGAGCAGTTCGCCCTCCGGGGTTCGGCAGGCGTCCACGCGCTGGATGCCGTGGCCGACGGTGTTCCAGTCGACGAACTTCTGCGCGAACTCCCGGTCCGCGTCCGTGGGCTCGTACGGTTCGAGGACCCACCGCTCGTCCGGCCGGGGCGCGTACAGGGCGTACTGGAGAGCGCGGTCGACGAAGTAGAACGACACCTCGTACCGGAAGCGGATCCGCGGCTGGACGAGGATGCCGTCGAACTCCAGGCCGGGCAGCTCCTCGCGGCCGACGAACGCGAGACCGATGGAGTCGGCGCCGAGCAGCGGCTTGACCACGTACTCGTCCGCCTCGGGCAGCAGAGGGAGATCGGCGGCGCGGGCGACGGTCGGGATGACGGGATACCCGGCGGCGGTCAGGTCGAGCAGATACCCCTTGCCCGCCATGTCGGCCTTCCCGGACAGCCCGTTGTAGACCCGCACCCCGCGCGCGAGGGCCCGCTCGCGGAACGCGTCGTACGCGGCCTGGTAGTGCAGCACGGGCCCGCTGTTGCGCACGACGACCGCGTCGAAGCCGTCCATCAGCGCGGCGGCGTCCAGCGGATGGCACAGCGCCACGTCGAACTCCTCGCGAAGCCGAGCCGAGAGGGCGATGTCCTCGTCGCAGTACCGGCGGCCACGGGCCGGGTACGCGAGATCGGTGACGTAGAGGATGCGGGCGCGCGAGTGCTCCATCCGGGCGACGCTACCCGAGCGCCCCGAAAACGCCGACAGCACCCGGCTCCGCGCGGACGCCGGGTGCTGTCGGACAGGTGACGGGAAGGCGTCAGGCCTTCTTCGTCTCCCAGAAGATCTTGTCGATCTGGGCGATGTAGTCCAGAGCCTTCTGGCCCGTCGCCGGGTCGCTCGACGCCTTGGCGGCCGAGAGGGCCTTCAGGGTGTCGTTGACCAGCTGGCTCAGCTCCGGGTACTTCTCGAAGTGCGGGGGCTTGAAGTAGTCGCTCCACAGCACCGACACGTGGTGCTTGGCGAGCTCGGCGCGCTGCTCCTTGATGACGATGGCGCGCGTCTGGAACTGCGGGTCGTCGTTGCCGGCCATCTTTTCCTGGACGGCCTTGACCGACTCCGCCTCGATGCGGGCCTGGGCCGGGTCGTACACGCCGCACGGCAGGTCGCAGTGCGCGCTGGCCTTCACCTTGGGGGCAAACAGGCGGGAAAGCATGTAGCAGTCCTTCCTCGTGATCGTCTTCTCAGGTGGGACATTACTCCGTGGCAGACCTGTTTTCTCGGGTGCCCCCATGGGCTTAGGACAAAAGTCCAGGGCGAGACTGGGGCTGGTGGAGGATGGGACCGGACGACCGGCGGGCGGAACCGGGGAGGATGTCTGATGTCTGAGACGGCAGAGGAGACGCGGGAGGCCAGGGTGCCGTTTCAAATCATCGAGGTGGACGGGCCGTCCATGGTGCCCACGCTGTATCCCGGCGACTGGATGCTCGTGCAGCACGGCGCGCGAGTACGGCCGGGGGACGTGGTCGTCCTGCGGCACCCCTTCCAGCAGGATCTGCTCGTGGTGAAGCGGATCTCCGAGCGGCGGGAAGGGGGTTGGTGGGTGCTCGGCGACAACCCCGACGCCGGCGGCGACAGCGAGGTGTACGGGGCGGTGCCCGACGACCTCGTGCTCGCCAAGGTGCGCGGGCGCCTGCGCCGCCGCAAGCCGTGGGTGGAGGGCGAGCGTCAGCGGTCCGTCGCGGCCGTGGCCTCCTGGGCGTTCTCGGCGCTGCGGCCCGTGCTGTCCGACCGGTCCGCCTCGGCGCGCTTGCGGGCGCGGTAGGCGGCGACGTTCGCGCGGGTCGCACATCGGTCCGAGCAGTAGCGCCGGGAGCGGTTCGTCGACGTGTCCAGGTAGGCGTTGCGGCACGGCGACGCCTCGCACAGGCCGAGGCGGTCCACGCCGTACTCCGTGAGGTGGAAGGCGAGGCCCATCGCGGCGATCGCCGCGTATCCCGCTGTCGCGTTCGACGGGTGGTCCGCGAGGTGCATGTGCCACAACGGGCGGTCGTCGTCGTCCCGGTGGTCGTGTCCGGAGATCTGCGGACTGACCGGGAACTCCAGGAGGAGCGAGTTCAGCAGGTCGACCGCGAGTGTCTCGTCGCCGCCGTCCGCCGCATCGAAGACCGAGCGCAGGCGTGCCCGTACGCCGCGGAAGCGGGTCAGGTCGGCGTCCGTGGCGCGCCGGGCCGCCGACTGGTTGGCGCCGAACAGGTCGCGCACCGCCTCGACCGTGGTCAGGGAGTCCTTGCCACGACCCGGCTCCTCGCTGTTGACCAGACGTACGGCGTAGTCCGAGTAATAGGCCAGTTCCACTTGTAGTCCTTACCGGGGCGGTCTATCTTCGTCGATGACGGGAGTAATGGCTGCTCTTGCTTCGAGGGTATTACGTACGGGAGGGTTCTCGATGACGGGATCTACGGAAACCGCAGGAGTCACCGCCGACTGGCGCGCCTGGCAGGACAGCTGGGACCGGCAGCAGGAGTGGTACATGCCCGACCGCGAGGAGCGGCTGCGGGTCATGCTCGACATGGTGGAGGCCTTCGCCGGGCCCACACCGCGCGTGCTCGACCTCGCGTGCGGTACGGGAAGTATTACGGACCGGCTCCTGAAGAGGTTCCCCGGAGCCACCAGTGTCGGCGTCGACCTCGACCCCGCGCTGCTCGCCATCGCCGAGGGCACCTTCGCGGACGACGACCGCGTCACTTTCGTGACCGCCGACCTCAAGGACCCGCACTGGGCCGCGCGGCTGCCGCACACCTCGTACGACGCCGTCCTGACCGCCACCGCCCTGCACTGGCTGCACAACGAACCGCTCGCCACCCTCTACGGACAGATCGCCGGCCTCGTCCGCGACGGCGGCGTCTTCATGAACGCCGACCACATGATCGACGACACCACGCCCCGGATCAACGCCGCCGAACGCGCCCACCGCCACGCGCAGATGGACCGCGCCAAGGCCTCCGGCGCCCTCGACTGGGCCGAGTGGTGGGCCCTCGCCGCCAAGGACCCGGTACTCGCCGGACCCACCGCCGAGCGCTTCGAGATCTACGGGGAGCACGCCGACGGCGAGACCCCGTCGGCAGACTGGCACGCCCGCACCCTGCGCGCCGCCGGGTTCGGCGAGGCCCGCCCCGTCTGGCGCTCGCCCTCCGACGCGCTGGTGCTCGCGGTCAAGTAGCCCTGCTCATGCGGGAGGGGGCGGTACGGACACCAGGTCCGTACCGCCCCCTCCTTCTGCTTCTGCGTACGCGGAGTTACAGCACCTTCGACAGGAAGGCCTGCGTGCGCTCGTGCTGCGGGTTCGTCAGGACGTCGCGCGGGTTGCCCGCTTCGACGACCACGCCGCCGTCCATGAAGACGAGGCTGTCGCCGACCTCGCGCGCGAAGCCCATCTCGTGCGTCACGACGATCATCGTCATGCCGGACTCGGCGAGGTCACGCATCACGTCGAGGACGTCGCCGACGAGCTCGGGGTCGAGGGCCGAGGTCGGCTCGTCGAAGAGCATCAGCTTCGGGTCCATGGCGAGCGCCCGGGCGATGGCGACGCGCTGCTGCTGGCCGCCGGACAGCTGCGAGGGGTAGTTCCCCGCCTTGTCGGCGAGGCCCACGCGCTCCAGGAGCTCGCCGGCCCGCTGCCGCGCCTGGGACCGGGACTGGCGCTTGACCTGGACCGGCGCCTCCATGACGTTCTCGAGAGCCGTCAGGTGCGGGAAGAGGTTGAAGCGCTGGAACACCATGCCGATGTCCCGGCGCTTGAGCGCGACCTCGCTGTCCTTCAGCTCGTAGAGCTTGTCGCCCTTCTGCCGGTAGCCGACCAGCTCGCCGTCGACGTAGAGCCGGCCGGCGTTGATCTGCTCCAGGTGGTTGATGCACCGCAGGAAGGTCGACTTGCCGGAGCCGGAGGGGCCGATGAGGCAGAAGACCTCGCCCTCCTTGACCTCCAGGTCGATGCCCTTGAGGACCTCGACGTTGCCGAAGGACTTGTGGACGCCCTCGGACTTCACCATGGCGTTGGTGGTCATCACGCGGCTCCCTTCGGCCGACCGAGCGACAGCAGGTTGGCCCGGATCTTCTGGAACGGCGTCGCAGGAAGCGAGCGGCTGGAGCCGCGGGCGTAGTAACGCTCCAGGTAGTACTGGCCGACGCTCAGGATCGACGTCATGATCAGGTACCAGGCGGCGGCGAGGAAGAGCATCTCCACCGGGGAACCAGAGGTCTGGCCGATGTCCTGGGCGTAGCGCAGGAGTTCGTAGTACTGGACCGCCGACACCAGCGAGGTCGTCTTCAGCATGTTGATGACCTCGTTGCCCGTGGGCGGCACGATCACCCGCATCGCCTGCGGGATCACGATCCGGCGCAGGGTCTTGGCGTGGCTCATGCCGAGGGCGTGCGAGGCCTCCGTCTGGCCCTCGTCGACCGAGAGCAGGCCGGCGCGGCAGATCTCCGCCATGTAGGCGGCCTCGTTCAGGCCGAGTCCGAGCAGCGCCGTCAGGAACGGCGTCATGAACGAGGACCAGTAGTCCTTGTAGATCGGGCCGAGGTTGATGTACTCGAAGACCAGGCCCAGGTTGAACCAGACGAACAGCTGGACCAGGACCGGCGTACCGCGGAAGAACCAGATGTAGAACCAGGCGATCGACGACGTCACCGGGTTGCGCGAGAGACGCATCACGGCGAGCAGGATGCCGCCGGCCACGCCGATGATCATGGAGATCGCGGTCAGGAGCAGGGTCTGGCCGACGCCCCTGAGGATGCGGTCGTCGAAGAAGTAGTCCGGGACCGCGCCCCAGTTGATCTTGCCCTGGGCGAACGCGTAGACGATCGCGACGAGGACGGCGATCGCGACGACCGCGGCCACATAGCGGCCGTAGTGCCGGACCGGGACGGCCTTGATGGCCTCGGGGCCCGCCTTGGGTGGCGGCGGGACGTCCTCGGGCCCGTCCGTCTTGTCGATGTCAACAGACACGGGTGTTGCCTTTCAAACGGCTGGGTGACGAAAGGGGCGCGGTCACTTGCCGCCGTTGACGGTGGCTTCCTTGACCGCGCCGGCCTCGACGCCCCACTTCGCGATGATCTTCTCGTACTCGCCGTTCTTGATGACGGCGTCGAGCGCCGCATTCAGGGCGTCCCGCAGCTGGGTGTTGCCCTTGGCGACCGCGATGCCGTACGGGGCGGCCTCGACCTGGTCACCGACGATCTCGAAGTCCTTGCCGCCGCCCGAGGTCTTCACGGCGTACGCGGCGACCGGGAAGTCGGAGGAACCGGCGTCGGCGCCGCCCGAACGCAGTCGGGTCTGGGCCTGCTGGTCGTTGTCGAAGGCCTCGATGGAGAGCTTCTTGCCGGCCGGGCACTTCTTCGCCTCAGCCTTGGCCAGGTCGTGCGAGACCGTGCCGCGCTGGACGACGACCTTCTTGCCGCACAGGTCGCTCCAGGTCTTGATGCCCTGGGTCTTGCCCTTCGGCGTGTAGATCGAGACGCCCGCGTTGAAGTAGTCGACGAAGTCGACTCCCTCGCCGACCTTCTTGCCGGTGTCGGAGTCGACACCGTTCTGCCGGTCCTTGGTGTCCGTCATCGCCGACATCGCGATGTCGTAGCGCTTGGAGCGCAGACCGGTGATGAGGGTGTCGAACGTGCCGTTCTGGAACTCGAACTTCACGCCGAGCTGCTTGCCCATGGCGGCCGCGAGGTCGGGGTCGATGCCCGCCGTGTTGCCGGACTTGTCCTTGAACTCGACCGGCGCGTACGCGATGTCCGAGCCGACCGTGACGACGCCCTTGTCGCGGATCTCCTTGGGGAGCTTGTCCGCGAGCGGAGCGTTCTTGGTGGAGTCGGCGGGCGCGCTCTTGTCCTTGGTCTGGTCACCGCAGCCGGACAGCAGCAGAGTGCCTGCGACCGCGATCGCGCCGACCACGGCAATCCGGGACTTCGCGGACTTCGCTGCGGTCGAACGACGGGTGGTGCTTGCGGTCATTTCTGGTTCCTCCGGCAGGGTGAGGGAGTAGCCGATGCTGAGATCCGGCACACACCTTCGAGTGTCGCGACCTCGTGTGATTACGGCATCTTGCCATTCGGACCGGGCCATTCAGGGCCCCTGTTATGTCAAAATCGGATAACGGGTTACCCCCGTACCGCTCCCGGACCCCGACAGGCCGGTACATCGCGCCAGCGGGTGAGCGAACATCTGCGGCGACACCGCTGTCCGGCCGGAAGATCTGCGGCCACGCGGGTCGCGTCTCATCATGTGAGCGACGCTCCGTCGGCTTTGAGGTCGGCTTGAGGTCCGGCCCCTAATATCCGGATCCACGGCTATGAGTCATGTCACCGCGCTGTGATCGATCACAAATGGACTCGTCCGGGGTGGCGTCCGTCAGGTAAGAAGGTTCTTTACACCCCTCATCCGGGGCTCAGGGCGCGCGTGCGGCGCGCCCATCGCGTACTGACCCGTACGAGTGCAAGACACCCGACATGTGGGTCTTACGCGGTGCCCGCCCGTTCCTCAACCAGGAGCGGACCCACCCTCAACTGATGATTAAGACTTAAGGGGTCATACAAGTGGCAGCGGAGATCGTCAATCCTCGCAGCGACGCCGGTTCCGGCCAGGCCAGTGCGGGCCCGGCGCATACCGGCAACGAAAGCACCGAAGAGCCCTTCGATCCGGCCTTCGCGCTGCACCGCGGCGGCAAAATGGCCGTGCAGGCCACCGTGCCGGTGCGCAACAAGGACGACCTGTCCCTGGCGTACACGCCGGGTGTCGCGAAGGTGTGCTCCGCGATCGCGGAGAATCCCGAGCTCGTCCACGACTACACGTGGAAGTCGTCCGTCGTGGCCGTCGTCACCGACGGCACCGCGGTGCTCGGCCTCGGGGACATCGGTCCCGAGGCGTCCCTCCCGGTGATGGAGGGCAAAGCGATCCTGTTCAAGCAGTTCGGCGGCGTCGACGCGGTGCCGATCGCGCTCGGCACGACCGACACGGACGAGATCATCGAGACCGTCGTCCGGCTCGCTCCCTCGTTCGGCGGTGTGAACCTCGAGGACATCTCGGCGCCGCGCTGCTTCGAGATCGAGCGCAGGCTGCAGGAGCGGCTCGACATCCCGGTCTTCCACGACGACCAGCACGGCACCGCCGTGGTCACGCTGGCGGCGCTGAAGAACGCGGCCAAGCTCAGCGGGCGCACGCTCGGCGAGCTGCGCGCCGTGATCTCGGGCGCCGGCGCGGCCGGTGTCGCCATCGCCAAGTTCCTCCTCGAGGCGGGGCTCGGCGACGTGGCGGTCGCGGACCGCAAGGGCATCGTCAGCCGGGACCGCGAGGACCTCACGGACGTCAAGCGCGAGCTGGCCGAGCTCACCAACAAGGCCAACATCACGGGTTCGCTCGAGACGGCGCTCGCCGGCGCGGACGTCTTCATCGGCGTCTCCGGCGGTACGGTCCCGGAGCCCGCGGTCGCCTCGATGGCGCCCGGCGCCTTCGTCTTCGCGATGGCCAACCCGAACCCCGAGGTTCACCCGGACGTGGCGCACAAGTACGCGGCGGTCGTCGCGACGGGGCGCTCCGACTACCCGAACCAGATCAACAACGTCCTCGCCTTCCCCGGCATCTTCGCCGGTGCCCTTCAGGTGCGGGCGTCGCGGATCACCGAGGGCATGAAGATCGCGGCGGCCGACGCGCTCGCCGACGTGGTCGGTGACGACCTGGACGCCGGGTACGTCATCCCCTCGCCGTTCGACGAGCGGGTCGCTCCCGCGGTGACCGCGGCCGTTGCCGCCGCCGCGCGCGCCGAGGGCGTCGCCCGACGCTGATCACGCCGCAGGCCCCGACCGCGCCCCGTGCGCCACGGATCGACTCCGTGGCGCACGGGGCGCGGCGCGTGTCACAGCCCTACGGTGTTCCGCGCGGCTCCGCGCGGACCTAGGGTCAAGGTCATGTTCGCTGCCTACGCCGCCCGAATCGACCGTGACCAGCCGCTGAACGGCCTTGAGTTGGGGGATCGCCCGGCTCCCGAGGCCCGCCCCGGCTGGACGACCGTGAACGTCAAGGCCGCCTCCCTCAACCACCACGACCTGTGGTCCCTGCGCGGGGTCGGACTCGGTGAGGACAAGCTCCCGATGATTCTCGGCTGCGACGCCGCCGGGATCGACCAGGACGGCAACGAGGTCGTCCTGCACTCTGTCATCGGCCAGGCCGGTTACGGGGTCGGGCCCCGGGAGGGCCGGTCCATCCTCACCGAGAAGTACCAGGGCACCTTCGCCGAGCAGGTGACCGTGCCCGAGTGGAATGTACTGCCCAAGCCGAAGGAGCTCAGCTTCGAGGAGGCGGCCTGCCTGCCGACCGCGTGGCTGACGGCGTACCGGATGCTGTTCACCAACGCCGGTGTGCGGCCCGGTGACTCCGTGCTCGTGCAGGGCGCCGGTGGCGGCGTCGCCACGGCCGCGATCGTCCTCGGCAAGGCGGCGGGTCTCAAGGTCTTCGCGACCAGCCGCGACGAGGCCAAGCGCAAGCGCGCCCTGGAGCTCGGCGCCGTCGAGGCCGTGGAGTCGGGTGCGCGGCTGCCGCAGCGGGTGGACGCCGTCATCGAGACGGTCGGCGCGGCCACCTGGTCGCACTCGATCAAGTCGCTCAAGCCCGGTGGCACGGTCGTCATCTCCGGAGCCACGAGCGGGGACCGCCCCTCGCACGCCGAGCTGACCCGCGTCTTCTTCCTGGAGCTGAAGATCGTCGGCTCCACGATGGGCTCGAAGGACGAGCTGGAGGACCTGCTGTCGTTCTGCGCGGCCACCGGTGTGCGCCCCGTGATCGACGAGACCCTCCCGCTGGACCGCGCCCGCGAGGGTTTCGAGCGGATGGAGGCCGGCGGCCAGTTCGGCAAGATCGTGCTGACCGTCTGACCTCGCCCGACCTTGGCGGGCCTGTGAGGGTCGAGGGGCGGCGCCCCTCGACCCTCCTCGCCGTGGGCCTCACCGCGGGTCAGCCCTTGGGTGCCTGCAGGGAAGCCCCGATGTGCGCCGCCGCCTCCGACAACCGGCTCCTGGCCTCGCGGAGTTGATCCTCCGTCACCCCGTGGTCCCTGGCCGCGTCGCGGATGTCGTCGCGGAAGCGGTCGAGGAGGCGGTCCAGATCGCGGGCCGGGTCACCGGTCGAGTCCTCGTGGGTCCACGACGGCAGATACTCCGCCGGGATGTCCCCATGAGTGACCCGCACCTCGGTCCCGGAGCTGTCCGAACGGGCCGCGCCGCCCGTCTCCTTGCCGAAGTACTTGCCGAAGTCGCCGAACTCCTTGGCCAGTTCGGTCAGGCCCTCCCGGACCCCCGTGGGCCAGTCGCCCTGCGCGAAGTGGTCCTGGACCTGGTCCTGCACCCGCTGCGCCAGACGCTGGACCTGCTCCTGTGCCTGCTCGCGCGCCTGCTCCTGCGCCTCCTTGGCCTGCCGGCGCGCCCGCTGGGCCTCCTCGCGGGCCCGGCGGCTCTCGTCCTTTGCGCGCCTTGCCTGCTCCTTCCACTCCTGCCGGGCGCGGCGCAGCTCCTCCTTGGCCGCGCGCCACGCCTCCTTGTCCCCGAAGTCCTGGAAGTCGCCGAACGGGCTCTGCCGCTCGCTCTTGCGCGTGGTCGTACCCGACCCGTTCCTCGCCTTTGAGGCGGCCGCCCGCATCTCGCGGCGCAGATCGCCCGCCGCGCCCCGCACGTCGTCCCGGATCTCGGCGGCGAGCTCCGCCACGGACTCGCGGATCTCCAGCTCCAGGTCGGCCAGCTCACCGCTGCGGTCGGCCAGCTCGGCGCGGCCCGCGTCGGTGATCGAGTAGACCTTTCTGCCGCCCTCCGTGGTGTGCGTGACCAGGCCTTCGGCCTCCAGCTTCGCCAGGCGCGGGTACACCGTGCCGGCCGAGGGCGCGTACAGGCCCTGGAAGCGTTCCTCCAGGAGCCTGATCACCTCGTACCCGTGGCGCGGGGCCTCGTCGAGCAGCTTCAGGAGGTACAGGCGCAGGCGGCCGTGGGCGAAGACGGGGGGCATGTCAGAGCACCTTCTTGTCGGCCGGGCCGCCGGCGGCGGCGTCAGTGGCGGGGGAGTCCTCGGCGGGGGGCTGGGTGTAGTCCTCCGCCGGAGGCCGCCGCAGAAGCGCGATCGATCCGGAGACCGTCGTCGCCTTGAGCTTTCCGCGGCCCGTGCCGAGCCTGCCCGTGATGCTCTTGGCGCCCCAGTGGCCGCCGACCCGCAAATCCTCGAAGGCGTTCGACACGGCTCCGCTCGCCGTGTTCGCCTCGACCTCCGCGTCCGCGGGGTGGGGGAGGCGGATCGCGATCTCGCCCGAGACGCTCGTCAGGTTCACATCCGTCGCCCGGTCGGCCGGGTCGAGGTCCACGATCATCGAGCCGCTCACCGATTCGGCCCGCACGGAGGGGCCCGCGCCCTCGACGACGGTCAGGTCACCGGACACGGAGTTGAAGCGCAGGTCGCCCGTGACCGCCTGGGCCTCGAGATTCCCGGAGACGGTGTCCGTGCGCACGTCGCCCGCGACGCCGACCAGTGTCGTGTCACCGGTGACACCCTTGACCTCCGTACGCCCCTGTATCCCGGAGACGACCGCGCCGGCGCCGACGACGCCGACCTCGACTCCGGTGCCCGCCGGGACCGCCAGGGACACGACCGCGCTGCGGCGCCAGCCCTTGGGGTCGAGCCACTTGAGGAAGCCCTTCCACGGCAGGTCGTCGTACGCGACGGTCAGCACGCCGTCCGCCAGGGTCACCTGGAGCGGCGGGCCCTCGATCCCGGACACCTCGAGGCGGGCGGAACCTTCGTCCGTGCCCACGACGTTCACCATTCCGTTGACGATGCGTACGTGGAGCGTCGTCACGGGCTCGTCGAAGGCGAGCTTGTGGGGCTCTGCCACGGACCACTCGGGCATGGTGCGACCTCCTCGGCGGGACGGTTCAGGAGCGAACGCGTTGTATCGCACCCTCGTGAGACACGATATATCGCGGATACGGAAAGTCAAGACAGTCGCGACTGGATTCCGTCGTACCGGCCATCCCGCAGAGGGGCATTCAGGGGCCAAACCTCGCAAACTGACCTAGCGTTGGGTCCATGCCGTCCGACGCCACCGCCGACCCCGCCGACACCCCCGCCCCACAGGCCAGGGCCGCGGGAGCGCTGCTCCTCTGCCGCGCCGCCCCCGCCACCGTCGGCCCCGCCGCCCAGCTCCTGCGCGAACGCATGCTCCTCGCCCAGGCAGGACCCGAGTGGAGCGTCCTGATCCCCGAGGGCAAGCCCTGGCTGCACGGCGGCGAACCGGTCGACAGCGTCCTCGCGGGCTGGGCCGCGGCCCTCGCCGTCAGCGCCCCCTGGCCGGTGCTCGCCCTGTGGTGGGACGCCGAACACAGCGGCTACACCCTCGCCTCCGGGTTCCGCCGCCCCGTCGGCTACGTATGGCTGGCGAACGGCACGCCCGTCGGCGAGGACGAGGCCATGCGCACGTTCGCCGCGCGCCTCGGCCTCGACCCCGTCCTGGACATGCAGTCACTGGAGGCCCTCACCCGGTCCGACAGCGCGGCGGACGCCCGCGCCCGCCTGCTCGGCCTGCTGGCGGTCCTCACGCGCGCGGGGCTGACGCTCCCGGCGGGTATGAACCCCGGCGAACCCGCCGACCGGCTGCGCGCGGTCGCACGCGTGCAACCCGGCGCCGAGTACATCGTGTGGTCGGGCTGGCGGGACGCCGTACGCGCGGAACTCGACGTCGTCGAGCGCAGCGCCATGGGGCCCTGGCTGCGCGGTCCCAAGGCGCGCACAGCGGCGGCGGGCCAGCTCGCCGTGGGCATCCCGCTCACCGTCTGGGGCCTGCGCCGACACGGCATCGGCTGGGCGGTCGCGGGCGCGCTTCTCGTCGTGCACGGCGCGCTCGGCCTCGCCTACGACCGGCTGCGCGCCTGGGACTGAGACCTGCCCGGGACCGACTACTCCTCGTCGTCCTCGTCGTCGAGACGCGCCAGCCACGTGGCCAGCCGCTCGACCGGCACCTCGAAGTCCGGGTTCAGATCGACGAACGTGCGCAGCTGCTCGGCGAGCCACTCGAAGGTGACCTCCTCCTCGCCGCGCCGCTTCTCCAGTTCCTCGATGCCGCGGTCGGTGAAGTACATGGGCCAGTCGCTCCTGGGGTGATACGGACGTGGGGCCCGGGACGACGTCCCGGGCCCCACAATCGTACGTACGAGGTCAGGCTGCTCAGGCCTCGAAGACCTCGCGCACCAGCTGCTCCTGCTCCGCCTGGTGGCGCTTCGCCGAGCCGACCGCCGGGGACGAGCCGTGCGGCCGCGAGATGCGGCGCAGGCGCTCACCGTGCGGGACGTCGGCGCCGACCGCCAGGTCCAGGTGGTCGATCAGGTTGAGGGCGATGAAGGGCCACGCGCCCTGGTTCGCCGGCTCCTCCTGCGCCCAGAGGTACTTCTCCGCGTTCGGGTACTTGGAGATCTCCGCCTGGAGCTCGGCACCCGGCAGGGGGTACAGGCGCTCGATGCGGATGATCGCCGTGTCCGTCACGCCGCGCTTCTGACGCTCGGCCTCGAGGTCGTAGTAGACCTTGCCCGCGCAGAAGACGACCTTGCGGACCGCGGCCGGGTCCACCGAGCTGTCGCCGATGACGGGACGGAAGCCGCCCTCCGTGAACTCCTCCGCCTTCGACGCGGCGGCCTTGAGGCGCAGCATCGACTTCGGGGTGAAGACGACCAGCGGCTTGTGGTGCGGGTTGTGCACCTGCCACCGCAGGAGGTGGAAGTAGTTCGACGGGAGCGTCGGCATGGCGACCGTCATGTTGTTCTGCGCGCACAGCTGGAGGAAGCGCTCCGGGCGGGCGGACGAGTGGTCCGGGCCCTGGCCCTCGTAGCCGTGCGGCAGGAGCAGCGTGACGCCGGAGGTCTGGCCCCACTTCTGCTCGGCGGCCGAGATGTACTCGTCCACCACCGTCTGCGCGCCGTTGACGAAGTCGCCGAACTGCGCCTCCCACATCACGAGCGACTCGGGACGGGCCAGCGAGTAGCCGTACTCGAAGCCCATGACCGCGTACTCGGAGAGCAGGGAGTCGTAGACGTTGTAACGCGCCTGGTCGTCCGAGAGGTACAGGAGCGGGGTGAAGTCCTCGCCCGTCTCACGGTCGATCAGGACCGCGTGCCGCTGGCCGAACGTGCCGCGGCGCGAGTCCTGGCCCGACAGGCGCACCGGGGTGCCCTCGAGGAGCAGGGAGCCGATGGCGAGCGTCTCGCCCATGCCCCAGTCGATCGTGCCGTCCTCGATCATCGCCGCGCGGCGCTGCAGCTGCGGCAGCAGACGCGGGTGGACGGTGACGCGGTCGGGGATGTTGACCTGCGACTCGGCGATCCGCTTCACGGTCTCCTGGGAGATCGCGGTGCTGACGGCGACCGGGAACTCGGCCTGCGGGTCGGACGAGGGGGCCGTCACCGGGTGCGCCGTGGCCTCGCGGACCTCGGCGAACACCTTCTCCAGCTGGCCCTGGAAGTCCTGCAGCGCCTGCTCGGCCTCTTCGAGGGTGATGTCGCCACGGCCGATGAGGGACTCGGTGTAGAGCTTGCGCACCGAGCGCTTCTTGTCGATCAGGTCGTACATCAGCGGCTGCGTGAACGCCGGGTTGTCCGACTCGTTGTGACCGCGGCGGCGGTAGCAGATCAGGTCGATGACGACGTCCTTGTTGAACGCCTGGCGGAACTCGAAGGCCAGTCGGGCAACGCGGACGACGGCCTCGGGGTCGTCGCCGTTCACGTGGAAGATCGGCGCCTCGATCATGCGGGCCACGTCCGTGGCGTACATGGAGGAGCGCGACGACTCCGGGGCGGCGGTGAAGCCGACCTGGTTGTTGATGACGATGTGGACCGTGCCGCCCGTGCGGTAGCCGCGCAGCTGCGACATGTTGAGCGTCTCGGCGACCACACCCTGGCCCGCGAAGGCCGCGTCACCGTGCAGGGCGACCGGCAGGACCGTGAAGTCCGTGCCGCCCTTGTTGATGATGTCCTGCTTGGCGCGGACGATGCCCTCGATGACCGGGTCGACCGTCTCCAGGTGGGACGGGTTGGCCGCGAGCGAGACCTTGATCTGCTCGCCGTCCAGGCCGGTGAAGGTGCCCTCGGCGCCCAGGTGGTACTTCACGTCGCCGGAGCCGTGCATCGACTTCGGGTCGAGGTTGCCCTCGAACTCGCGGAAGATCTGCGCGTACGACTTGCCGACGATGTTCGCCAGGACGTTCAGGCGGCCGCGGTGGGCCATGCCGATGACGACCTCGTCCAGGCGCGACTCGGCGGCGGAGTCGATGACCGCGTCGAGCAGCGGGATGACGGACTCGCCGCCCTCCAGGGAGAAGCGCTTCTGGCCGACGTACTTCGTCTGCAGGAACGTCTCGAACGCCTCGGCCGCGTTCAGCCGGCGCAGGATGCGCAGCTGCTCCTCGCGCTCCGGCTTGGTGTGCGGGCGCTCGACGCGGTCCTGGAGCCACTTGCGCTGCTTCGGGTCCTGGATGTGCATGTACTCGATGCCGGTGGTGCGGCAGTACGAGTCGCGCAGGACGCCGAGGATGTCGCGCAGCTTCATCATCGACTTGCCGGCGAAGCCGCCGACCGCGAACTCGCGCTCCAGGTCCCACAGGGTGAGGCCGTGCTCGGCGATGTCCAGGTCGGGGTGCTTGCGCTGGCGGTACTCCAGCGGGTCGGTGTCGGCCATGACGTGGCCGCGGACCCGGAAGGAGTGGATCAGCTCGAAGACGCGGGCGGCCTTCGTGACGTCGTCGTCGTGCGAGGCGTCGATGTCCTTGAACCAGCGGACCGGCTCGTAGGGGATGCGCAGCGCCTTGAAGATCTCGTCGTAGAACTCGCCCTCACCGAGGAGGAAGTTCGCCACGACGCGCAGGAACTCGCCGGAGGCGGCGCCCTGGATGACCCGGTGGTCGTAGGTCGACGTGAGCGTCATGACCTTCGAGATGCCGAGCTTGTTCAGGGTGTCCTGGGACGTGCCCTGGAACTCCGCCGGGTAGTCCATCGAGCCGACGCCCATGATGACCGACTGTCCGGGCATCAGGCGGGGCACGGAGTGGACGGTGCCGAGGCCGCCGGGGTTGGTCAGCGAGACCGTGACACCGGTGAAGTCGTCCATGCCGAGCTTGCCGTCGCGGGCGCGGCGGACGATGTCCTCGTAGGCCTGCCAGAACTCGAAGAAGTTCAGCGTCTCGGCCTTCTTGATGCCCGCGACGACCAGCTGGCGGTCGCCGTTGGGCTTCACGAGGTCGATGGCGAGGCCGAAGTTGATGTGCTCCGGCTTGACCAGCGTCGGCTTGCCGTCCTTCTCCGCGAAGGAGTAGTTCATCGACGGCATGGCCTTGATGGCCTGCACCATCGCGTAGCCGATGAGGTGGGTGAAGGAGATCTTCCCGCCCCGGGCGCGCTTCAGGTGGTTGTTGATGACGATGCGGTTGTCGAACAGCAGCTTCACCGGGACCGCGCGCACGGACGTCGCCGTGGGGACCTCGATGGAGGCGTTCATGTTCTTCGCGACGGCGGCGCTCGGGCCGCGCAGCGTCACGAACTCGGGGCCGCCGGCGGCCTCGGTCGCGGGCTGCGCCTTGGCGGGAGCCGGAGCCTTCACTGCGGCGGCGGCCGGCTTCGCGGGCGCCGCGGTGGCGGGCTTGGCCACCGGGGCGGCCGGAGCCGGAGCCGGAGCGGCGGCCGGAGCCGGGGCTGCCGGTGCGGCGGGCGCCGCGGCAGTGCCCGCAGCCCCCGCGGCTGCGGTACCGGCGGTGCCGGCGGGACCGGAACCCTGTGCGGGGGCTCCGGTCGTCGGCTGGGCCGGGGCACCCGGCTTGTAGTCGGCGAAGAAGTCCCACCAGGCTCGGTCAACCGAATTCGGGTCCTGGAGGTACTGCTGATAGATCTCGTCGACGAGCCACTCATTGGGACCGAAAGCGGCGGCAGGGCTCTTGCCCTGCCCCTCTTGGTCGGTCGAGGTGCTCGAGTTACTGGGGGACTGTGGCGACACGGCGGTAACCGCCCTCTTCCGCTTCTCACAAGGTGATGGACAGCGGGAATAAAGGCTACGCCTCCAACACCGGGACTTGCAGACCGGGCCGGTCATCCGTCGCGTAAGTCACACCGGAAGCCGTGTTTCGGCGCTGGAAATGGCGGGAAACAAGCGGGGTTCCGGTTCGCCTTGGGTACGTCGTTGTACGAGCGCGGCCCATCGGCCCGCACCCCGTGGCGAATGGCACGGCGATCTTGTGCTTCCGGTTCGAACCCTACGTCAACTTTGAGCGCGGGGCAGGCCCGGAAGAGTGACCTGGATCCGGCAGCCGCGAGCCGATTCGGCCACGCCGATCCGGCCGCCGTGCAGGTCCACGGCCCACCGGGCGATGGCGAGGCCGAGACCGGTGCCGCCGTCGCTGCCGGGGCCGTGCGCGGCGCCCTTCACATGGCCGCCCCGGTTGAAGCGCTCGAAGACGCGGTGCCACTCGGAGCGGGGGATGCCGGGGCCCTCGTCGAGGACCTCCAGATCGAGCGACTCCGGGTAGAGGCCGCGGCGCGCGAGCACGGTCACGCGGCCGTGCGGAGGGCTGTGTTTCACGGCGTTGTCGATGAGGTTGGCCACGACCTGGTGGATCCGCTCGGGGTCCGCGTGCGCGGTCAGCTCGGGCGGGGAGACGTCCAGGTGCAGATGCACGTCCGTACGCGTATGGGTGCCGGAGCCCGAGGCGATGCCGGCACGCTGCGAGGCGACCATGTTGGCCTCCTTCAGGACGCCCGACAGATACGGCCACACCTCGAAGCGGCGTGCCTTGAGCGGGACCACGCCGTTGTCGAGCCGGGAGAGGTCGAGCAGCGTCTCGACCAGCCGGCCCAGACGCTCCGTCTGCTTCAGCGCCGTGCGCATGGTCTCGGGGTCGGCGGCCGAGACCCCGTCCACGACGTTCTCCAGGACGGCGCGCAGGCCCGCGATCGGGGTGCGCAGCTCGTGGGAGACGTTCGCCACGAGCTCCTTGCGCTGCTGGTCCTGCGCCTCCAGGTCGTCCGCCATGCGGTTGATCGTCGCGGCCAGGTCGCCGAGCTCGTCGCGCCGGTCCGCGCCACTGACCCGGCGCGTGTAGTCGCCGTGCGAGATGGAGCGGGCGACCGTGTTCATCTCGTCGAGCGGCGCGGTCAGCGAGTGCGCCACGAACTGGGTGATGAGGAGCGTCGCGATGACCGAGAAGACCGTGATGAAACGGAGCTCGGTCTGGGTGCGGACGGCGACCATCAGCAGTCCGGTCGTGATGAACACCGAGACGACGACCAGCGTGCCGAGCTTGGTCTTGATGGAGAAAGGCCGCAGGCCGCCCTGCACCCAGTGGCCCGCCAGGGGCCGGGCGGCCGGGGGAGCGCCGGGCGCAAGGCCCGGCGACCCCGGCTTGTACCCGTCCGCGTCCCGTACGTCGGATGCGCCGCCGCTGCCGGTCATGGCGTCGGCGTCTCCAGCGCGTAGCCCACACCGTGCACGGTGCGGATCCGCTCGGCGCCGATCTTCCGGCGCAGCGCCTTGATGTGGCTGTCGACGGTCCGGGTGCCCGACGCGTCCGCCCAGTCCCACACCTCGGCGAGCAGCTGCTCGCGTGAGAGGACGGCGCGGGGCGTGTTGGCCAGGCAGACCAGGAGGTCGAACTCCGTGGGCGTCAGGTGGACGTCCTCGGAGCGCACCCGCACACGGCGCTGTGCGTGGTCGATCTCCAGCTCGCCGAGCCGCAGGATGCCGCTCCTGGGCGTGGCCGCCGCGAGCGCCGCGCGCTCGACCCTCCGCAGCAGGACGTGCACGCGCGCCGCGAGCTCCCGCATCGAGAAGGGCTTCGTCATGTAGTCGTCGGCACCCACGCCGAGCCCGACGAGCATGTCTGTCTCGTCGTCGCGCGCCGTGAGCATCATCACCGGCACGGGCCGCTGCGCCTGCACACGGCGACAGACTTCGAGCCCGTCGAATCCGGGCAGCATGATGTCGAGGATCAGCAGGTCGGGCTGCCATGCCTCGGCCGTGTCGACCGCCGCCGGACCGTCCTGTGCGGTTTGCACGAGGAATCCCTCGGCGCGCAGCCGTGCGGCGATGGCGTCGACGATCGTGGGGTCGTCCTCGACGACCAGGACCCGTCGCTGGGCACCCGGCGTAGCCGTGTTGCCGTTGTGGGAGGTGTGTGTCTGCTCCATCGCCCCGCCCCTGAATGCGCACATCCGTGTGCGCTTGACGCTTGAATGATCTGGGTTTCGGCAGTCAGCGTACGGGGAGTTACCGCGAGTCGGCTACGCAGGCCTGACCCCGAGATGTACGACGTCGGGAACGCCACGGACAACCGGGATCTCTTCGGTGCGGACCGACTGGAATCCGGCATTCCGCAAGGTTCCTTCAAAATTTGCGGAGGGCTGTGCGGACCACACGGCGAGCACGCCGCCAGGGGCGAGCCGCTCCCGGCAGGCCGCGAGACCTACCGGTGAGTAGAGGTTGTCATTACCCTCCGTCACCGTCCAGTCGGGTCCGTTGTCGATATCGAGGCACAGCGCGTCGTACGTCTCGGTCGATTCCTGGACGTACGAGACAAGGTCCGCCTCCACAATCTCCGTGCGCGGATCGGCGAGCGCGGACCGTGACAGTTCGGACAGCGGGCCCTCGCGATGCCAGTCCACGATCGCCGGCTCGCGCTCCACGACGGCGATGCGGCCCCAGCGGGAATTCGCAGCCGCATGGGTGAGGGAGAATCCGACACCGAGCCCGCCGATGAGAATTCCTGGCGCCGGGCGGTCGTCGAGAGCGTCGAGCGCCGCGTCGACCAGCAGGCGCTCGGAGCGCCCGTCGGACGTGTCCATCAGGAAGCATCCGTTGGCGATGATCTGGAGCAGCGCGCCGTGGCGCCGCAGTACGACCTCTCCGAAGGGCCCTTCGCGCCGGTCGAGGACGACGGGGGCGGTGTGGTCGGTGTCGTACGGGGTGGGGTACGAGGTGGACATGGCGTCCATCCTGCCGTAACCGGTGCGACGCCCGGCTGTCCCTGGAAAGGGAGTTGGCGGCTCTCCTGCGCAGGTCCTGTGGATCGTGCCGCACGTGGCGCCGGTCATAGAGGGGCGAAGGGTTGGGCCGGGCCGGAAGGGGAAGGGTGCCGCAGGTGGAGAGTGGCGTGACGGTCGAGGCCGACGGGGCGGATGTTTCTTCGGGGACTCCGTCCGGGGCTTCGCGACCCGTGCGTGAGCCTCACCGATTCCGGCTGGACTCTTCGCGTCCGCTGCCAGGCCCTGCTCTTCTGCCGCAGGGCCCGTCGCGGACGCCGCTCGACGCGATCCCGGCTCAGGCGTCGGCCGGTGACATGGCGCTTGCCGCGCCCGGATCCGCGGCCGACGGGCGCACCGGGCCCAAGGCCGTCCCCCGTCGCCGGCTGCGCCCCTGGCGGCTGTTGCCCACGCCCACGGGGACGCCGTTCACCTTCGTCTACGCCGCCGTGCTCATCGGCACGTCCCTCTTCGCGCTGCTCGCCGACCCCGGCGTCGTCGCGTCCGCGCTGCGGGGTTCCAGTACCGACGTGGCGCACCTCGCGCACACGCCCGTGTTCGTGCTGGTCGCGAGCGCGCTGTGGATCGCCGGCGGGATCACGTCCCCGTTCGCGGTCTGCTTCCTGGTCGTCCTCACGGCGCTGGAGCGCAGGATCGGCGGCCGGCGCACCGCCGGTGTCTTCGTCCTCGGCCACACCGTGGCGACGCTCGCCACCGAGGTGCCGGTCGGGCTCTCCGTGATGGCCGGGCATCTGCCCGAGAGCTCGCTGCACCGCCTCGACTACGGCATCAGCTTCGGCGTGGCCGCGAGCGTCGGCGCCCTCGCCGGTCTCCTCACGCCCTGGCTGCGCTGGACCGTGCTCGCAGTCTTCGGCGGAATGCTGGTCGAGGACCTCATCGCGCTCACGGACCCGATGGCGAACTGGGGCCACCTCATGGCCCTGGCCATCGGCGTCGGGACCTGGCCGCTGGTGCGCCGGTGGCGGCGCGCGCCGGGATCCTCCGCGACCTGACGCGTTCCCCCGGCCGGCCCATGGTCGTACACGTCACAGACCCCCTCTGGCCTGCGAATTTCACCTGCCCATCCGCTGATCGCCGAGAGCGAACAGGGCCGGGGGAACATTCATGGGCTCACGTGCATTGAGTCTGCATAGCTCAACTTGACTGCTTAAGGGGAGATCATGGCATCGACGTCCACACCGCTCACCCTGCCCGTGCTGCCGCTCGACGACGAGGTCGTGCTGCCCGGAATGGTGGTGCCCCTGGACCTCAACGACAACGACGTACGCGCCGCGGTGGAGGCCGCCCAGGCGGCGGCCCGTTCCAGCGGATCTGTGGGCGGCAGCAAGCCGAAGGTGCTTCTTGTTCCCCGGATCGACGGCACGTACGCGAACACCGGCGTGCTCGGCACGGTCGAGCAGGTGGGCCGGCTTGCCGACGGCGACCCCGGCGCCCTGATCCGCGGCCGCAGCCGTGTGCGGATCGGCGCGGGCACGACCGGCCCCGGCGCCGCCCTGTGGGTGGAGGGCCTCGCGGTCGAGGAGACCGTGCCGGAGCCGCTGCCCGGCTCCGTGACCGAGCTGGTCACCGAATACAAGGCACTCGCCACGAACTGGCTGAAGAAGCGCGGCGCCTGGCAGGTCGTGGACCGCGTCCAGCAGATCGACGACGTCTCCGCGCTCGCCGACAACTCCGGCTACTCGCCCTTCCTGAGCACCCCGCAGAAGGTGGAGCTCCTGGAGACGGCCGACCCGGTCGCCCGGCTCAAGCTGGCCACCGAGCAGCTGCGCGAGCACCTCGCCGAGCAGGACGTGGCCGAGTCCATCGCCAAGGACGTCCAGGAAGGCGTCGACAAGCAGCAGCGAGAGTTCCTGCTGCGGCGCCAGCTGGACGCCGTACGCAAGGAGCTGCGCGAGCTGAACGGTGAGTCGGAGGGCGAGGAGTCCGACGACTACCGCACGCGGGTCGAGGCCGCCGACCTTCCGGAGAAGGTCCGCGAGGCCGCGCTCAAGGAGGTCGAGAAGCTGGAGCGGTCCAGCGATCAGTCCCCCGAGGGCTCGTGGATCCGCACCTGGCTCGACACGGTCCTCGAACTGCCGTGGAACGAGCGTACCGAGGACGAGTACGACATCCAGGGCGCCCAGAGCGTCCTCGACGCCGAGCACTCGGGCCTGGAGGACGTGAAGGAGCGCATCACCGAGTACCTGGCCGTGCGCAAGCGGCGTTCCGAGCGCGGGCTCGGCGTGGTCGGCGGGCGCAGGGGCGGCGCGGTGCTCGCGCTCGTCGGCCCGCCCGGCGTCGGCAAGACCTCGCTCGGCGAGTCCGTGGCGCACGCCATGGGCCGCAAGTTCGTCCGCGTCGCCCTCGGTGGCGTACGGGACGAGGCGGAGATCCGCGGACACCGGCGTACGTACGTGGGCGCCCTGCCGGGCCGTGTCGTGCGGGCGATCAAGGAGGCCGGGTCGATGAACCCGGTCGTGCTGCTCGACGAGATCGACAAGGTGGGGTCCGACTTCCGGGGCGACCCGGCGGCCGCCCTGCTCGAAGTGCTCGACCCGGCGCAGAACCACACGTTCCGCGACCACTACCTGGAGGTCGAACTCGACCTCAGCGACGTCGTGTTCCTCGCGACGGCGAACGTCCTGGAGGCCATCCCGGAGGCCCTGCTCGACCGTATGGAGCTGGTCAGGCTCGACGGGTACACCGAGGACGAGAAGGTCGTCATCGCCCGCGACCACCTGCTCCCGCGCCAGCTGGAGCGGGCCGGTCTGGACAAGGGCGAGGTCACCCTCGGCGAGAGCGCGCTGCGCAAGCTCGCCGGGGAGTACACGCGGGAAGCCGGCGTACGCAACCTGGAGCGGTCCGTCGCACGCCTGCTGAGGAAGGTCGCGGCCCAGCACGAACTGGGCGAGCGCGAGCTGCCGTTCACCGTCGAGGACACCGACCTGCGGAGCCTCATCGGGCGTCCGCACCACGTGCCCGAGGCGGCGCAGGACCCGGCCGAGCGCCGTACGGCGGTGCCGGGCGTGGCCACCGGACTCGCGGTCACCGGAGCGGGCGGCGACGTCCTCTACGTGGAGGCGTCCCTCGCCGACCCGGAGACGGGCGCGGCCGGCCTGACCCTGACCGGTCAGCTCGGTGACGTGATGAAGGAGTCCGCGCAGATCGCGCTCTCCTTCCTGCGCTCGCACGGCGCCGAACTGGAGCTGCCCGTCGCCGACCTGAAGGACCGGGGCGTGCACATCCACTTCCCGGCGGGCGCGGTGCCGAAGGACGGCCCGAGCGCGGGAGTCACCATGACGACCGCTCTCGCGTCGCTGCTCAGCGGCCGCCAGGTCCGTACGGATGTGGCGATGACCGGTGAGGTGTCGCTGACCGGCCGTGTGCTGCCGATCGGTGGCGTCAAGCAGAAGCTGCTCGCCGCGCACCGGGCCGGGATCACGACGGTCGTCATCCCGAAGCGGAACGAGGCGGACCTGGACGACGTCCCCGCCGAGGTCCTGGAGAAGCTGGACGTGCACCCGGTGACGGACGTGCGCCAGGTGCTCGAACTGGCCCTGGCCCCGGCCGCCGTGGAGGTTCCGGTCGCGGCGTGACGCCTGTGTCCTTCAGTGGGCTCCGACCACTGGGGCCGGATGACGAAGGCCCGGGTCCCCACACGGGGCCCGGGCCTTCCGCATGGTCGACCGCCCGGCCCACCGGACCGTCAGCCGGCCGCGTATCGCCGCCTGCATCCCCGCGTGGAAACAGGTCTCCGCATTCAGCTCCTGCATCAGCCGGCCGAGCTGACGGCCTCCGACGACGCGGTCATCGTGCTGTCGCTGCCGCCGGCCACCACCTGGGACGACGCCACACTGCCGTAGCTCCACCAGCTCGCCCCCGGTGGCAGGGCGGCGCCCAGCGCGTCTCCTGCAACCGCGGCGACCAGGTCCACGCGGCCGCCGACACCGGCACGCGCGTCCTGTGGCTGGACGGCACGACCGGCCGGACGAGCCCGGTGAAGCGGGCCAGGGCTGCGGGCGACTGCTGACCTGATCCGGCTCCCGAACGCAACGGCCGGGCTCCCGTGGGGGAGCCCGGCCGTTGTCCCGCGCCGGCTCAGCCGTTGGCCAGCGCCTGCAGTCGGTCGTAGGCGCCGTTGAACTTGCTGTGGTCGCCGACCGTCGGGCCGGACGACGTGTACTGCCACATCGTGTAGAAGCCCCAGCCGGCCGGGAGCGCGCCCGGGTCGGTGTTGTAGCGGGCGATCCAGAGCGGGTTCGTCGCCCCGAAGGCGCTGGAGTTGCCGGTGCACTGGGTCCACCAGCTCGTCGCCGTGTAGATCACGGCGTCGCGGCCGGTGCGGGCCTTGTACTGGTTCACGAAGTCACGGATCCAGCTGACCATCCCGGCCGCGGTCTTGCCGTAACAGGCCGCGCCGTACGGGTTCCACTCGATGTCGAGGGCGCCCGGCAGGGTCCTGCCGTCCCGGGACCAGCCGCCCCCGTGGTCCACGAAGTAGTTGGCCTGGGCGGCGCCGGTCGTCGTGTCCGGGGTCGCGAAGTGGTACGCGCCGCGGATCATGCCCACGTTGTAGGAGCCGTTGTACTGCTGGGCGAAGTAGGGGTTCGTGTAGTACGTGCCCTCCGTGGCCTTGACGTAGGCCCACTTCACGCCGCTGTTCCAGAGGGTCGCCCAGGCCACGTTGCCGTTGTGGCTGCTGGTGTCCACGCCCTCGGTCTGGACCGCCTTGTTGTCGGTGGGCAGACCGCCTCGGCCGTCGTGCTCGGCGACGCCCATGCCCATCGTGGCGGAGCCACGGGCGGGGACGTCGGCCGCCTGGGCCGCGGTGGGCAGGGTGAACAGCAGCGAGAGCGCTGCGAGGATGACTCCGGCCGCCGGGATGCGCCTCAGGCGCGGGCGGCGGACGGTTCCGGATCTGTGCACGGGCATTGCGTGCCTCCGAAGGCCTCGTTGAGCTTCTGTGAGCTCGGTGGGGGGACCTTTCGACATGTCACTGGTGTGGACATGTCACTAAAGAAGCTACGCACGTAGACCGCCGGGAGGGAAGGGGGCCCGGATGCTGCCGTTGGTCTACTCCTGCGAAATACTGGCGGAGCTGCGGCAATGGCCGCGAATGGCGGAAACTTTCAGGAACGGGAAACCCTGGCATGGGTGCTGACGTGCACGAGGACGGGAACGGCGCGCGGCCGGGCGCAGAATTCGACGCGACGGAGAGTGGTGTGGACCACGAATTCTTGTCCCTGGAGCGGGAGTTGACGGTCTTTCTCAGGCGGGCCCGCGCCTCCTCCGGCGAGATGGCGCGCGCCGTCCACCCGGACCTCGAACCCGCCGCCTACGGCCTCCTCGCACGCCTGGAGGAGTGCGGCCGGCAACGGGCCACCGAACTCGCCGCGTACGTCGGCGTCGGCAAGGCCACCATGAGCCGGCAGCTGCGCGCCCTGGAGGATCTCGGACTCGTCGCGCGCGAGCCCGACCCCGCCGACGGCCGCGCCTGGCTCGTCCACCTCACCGACGAGGGCCGTGCCAACTTCCGCCAGGTGCGCGACGCCCGCCGGGCCACGTACGTACGCCAGCTCGCGGGCTGGGACCGCGCCGAGGTGGCGGAACTGGCCCGACTGCTGCACCAGTTGAACGCCGGGGCCGAGAGCTAGGGGGTGTCGGCGGATCACGGCCGGGGCCGAGACGCCTGACACAGCGCCTCGCCGCGTTGCCGAAACGTCCGAACAGCTCCGCCATCAGGACGCTCCGGCGCCTTGCGATGCACCGCGCCAGGCGCCGCGACCTGTCCGACCCTGATCCGCCGGACACCCCCTGGTCGCGCGCTACAGCTCCACGTACACCGCCGTCGCGTCGTCATGGGTCTTGCTGCGCCGCAGGAAGACCCGGTCCTGCTCGTCCGCGTCCTCCAGGGCCCGTACGCGCGCGACCGCCGCGTGAGCGCCCTCCTTGCGTACGAGCGCGAACAGGTCTGCCCAGTCGCCCTCGCGGAACTTCTCCACCCAGCGCGTGACTCCGTCGGTCAGTGCCACGAGCGTGCGCGCCTGCGCGCGGGGGAGTTCGCCGGTGACCGCGCGGGCGGCGGCCGAGGGGTCGGCGGCGGCCGTGAAGAAGCCGCCCTCCTTGTTGCGCACGGTCGCGTCGGCCACCTCGTCCGAGACGAGGGAGGAGCGCGGCACGCGGTCGAGCCGGTCGTCCACCAGCGCCGTGACCGAGCCGGACGCGTCCTCGACCAGCAACACCGAGTCGGACAGCACCAGATACTCGACCCGCTCCGCGTCCCACCGCGCCAGGACCACGGTTGCCTGAGGCGTACGCGGGTGAGAAAGGTCACAGGTGCGCCGATGGGTGTCGGCGGTGCGGCGGATTGCCTCGGCGAGGACGGCGGTCAACGTCATATCCCTGAGTGAAACGGACAGTTCACCCAATGCGCCGCCGAGCCGGGCCGTGAACCAGGGGACGGAATGCAGACAGCCGGTCGCGCCCCGGGGTGGTGTGACCCCGTCCAGGACCACCAGCGTTCCACCCTGTCCGGAGGCGGGTACGGCCGCGGAGGCGTAGTCCTCGTTGGGTCGGTCGGGGTTTCCGGGCTCCGTCGCGAGTTCGATGCGCATCCGGCCAGTCTGCACGAGCCCTTCACAAGAGGGCCGTTGGGCCGCGAGTTGAGCCGCATCAGCAGGTCAGGCGCCTGGTTTCGACCGGAATGATCGACTCCGTCGGGGAGTGGCGGGGCATCTTGCCAAAGCCTGTGAGAGACGTCCAACCGGCGCCCCGTTCGGGCTCTGTGCTCATGCCATCGGGACTTGCTCGCCAACTCCCGCTCGATGTTCACTCCTTCGGGTGGCTGGCTAGGTGATGCGCGACCACTGCTCACCGGCACTGGAATGGTCTGGAGCCATTCCAGGGGGCGCGCGCGTTGACAGATCGTCACCCGGGCCCATGGGTAGACGAGTCAGGAATGCGAGCACCGGTGCGGAAGATGCGGCCTCGACGCAAGGGCAAGCAAGCGGCCTCCGAAGCGGACGAGGGGCGCACGACGGTTCCCGCAGGACCCGTCGCGCAGGCCCCGGCGGGCACCCCCGCGGACCCCGGAGGACGACGTACCGCGCGGGTGCGCAACCGGCTCATCATCGCCGTGGCGGTGGTCGCCGCGGCGATCGCCGGTGCCGCCGCACCCGCCCTCATGACCGCGTCCGGGCAGGTCGGCGACTCCCAGGAGCTGGTCGACCTCGCGGCGCGGACCCAGCAGACCGTCACGCTCTCCCACTCCCTGGCCGACGAGCGCGACGAGGTCACCGCCTTCATCGCCGCCGGGCGGCCCAAGGGACAGGGGCTCTCCGAGAGCCGCAGCGCCCGCGTCGACCGCCAGCTCGAAGAGCTCCGCACCGACGCACCGGCCCCGCTGCAACGCGACCTCGCCGGCGTCGCGGCCGTCCGCCGTGCCGCGCTCACCGGCAAGGGCAGCGCCCTCGAGGCGCACAAGGCGTACTCCGACGCGATCAACGAGCTGCACAGCACCGCCGAGCAGCTCGCCGAGAGCACCCCGCCCCGTGCGGGTTCCGGAGCACACGCCTTCGCCGACCTCGACCGGGCCGTCGAACAGGCCTCCGCCGCCCGCGGACTCCTGCTCGCCGCGCTCGCCGTGCCGCGCTCCAGCCAGACGTCCACGGTCATCGACCCGGTCACCGGACTGCCGAAGACCGTCGTCTCCCAGGACTCGGCCGACGGCAAGCAGCGCGACGCCCTGAGCGCCGCCGCCCAGCAGGCCCAGGTACGCGAACAGGCCGCGCTCGCCGACTTCGAGGACGCCGCCCCGGCCGCGTCCGTCGCCTCCTACGGCGCGACGGTCACGGGGCCCGACGTCACCAAGGCCGACAAGTACCTGGCCGCCCTCACGGACGAGCCCACGCTGTCCGCCGACGACCTCGCCGGCAACCCCAAGAACATCGACGCCGCGCTGTCCGCCCGTATCGACCTGATGCGCGGCGCCGAGTCGTCCCTCTACGACCGGCGCACCAAGGACCTCGCCCTGCTGCGCGACGACGATGTCAACGCGCTCGAGGTCCGCATCGCGCTGGCCGGTCTGTGCCTGCTCGTCGCCGTCGGCGTCTCGATGGCCATGGCCCGCACCCTGACCAGGCCGCTCGCGGTGCTCCGCCTCGGCTCGGCCCGCCTCGCGGGGGACCCGGCGAGCGAGGAGCCGGTCAAGTTCACCGGCCGCAACGACGAGTTCGCCCAGGTCGTACGGTCCGTCAACGCCCTGCACGCGCACACACTCGGCCTCCACGAGCGCCTCACCACGCTGGAGGCAGACCGCAAGCACCTGATCGGCCAGCGCGCGACCATGGCCGACGAGCGCGAGAAGCTGCGCGCCGAACTCGCCGCGGCCGCGACCCACCTGGACCGGGTCCGGCACAGCATCCACGGCACGTTCGTGAACCTCGCCCTGCGCACCCTCGGCCTCGTGGAGCGCCAGCTCGGCGTCATCGAGAACCTGGAGGAGCGCGAGCAGGACCCCGAGCGCCTCGCGACCCTCTTCAAGCTCGACCACTTCGCCACGGTCATGCGGCGGCACAGCGAGAACCTCCTCGTACTCGCCGGCGCCGAGCACGGCCACGGAAACCCGGGCGCCGTCCCGCTGGTCGACGTCGTGCGCGCCGCGGTCAGCGAGATCGAGCGCTACGAGCGGGTCCGGATCTCCGCGCTCCCGCCGCACGCCCACCTCGCCGGCTTCGCCGCCGACGACCTCAGTCACCTTGTCGCCGAAGTCCTGGAGAACGCCACGTCGTTCTCGCCGCCCGACGCCTCCGTCGAGGTGTCCGGCTGGCTCCTGGAGAGCGGTGAGGTCATGCTCTCCGTCCAGGACGAGGGCATCGGCATGACCGACGAGCGGATGAAGGAGCTCAACGCCCGCCTCGCCGCCTTCGCGGACGACGAGATGTTCGACCCCGAGGACGGCGACGGACTCGGCCTCGGCCTGTACGTCGTGGCCCGGCTCGCCGCGCGCCACGGCGTGCGGGTGCAGCTGCGCGAGCAGAAGCAGGGCGGGATCGCCGTCGTCGTCGTGCTGCCCAGGGCACTCCTCGCGGCGGCCCCCGCGGCAGCCGCGCCGCCGCGGGTCCCGGTGGCGGGCGCCGCGCCCGCCGTGCACCTGCCCGGATCCGAGGCCGAGGCCAACTCCAACGTCCTGAGCGGCCGTTCCAAGGACGGCCACGACCCGCTGATCGCCGCGGCGGAGCACGCCGTACGGGAAGCGGGGACAGACGCCGAAGCGCCTGCACCGGTGGCCGAACCCGAACCGGAGCTCACGAAGCCCGCGGTCCCGGCCGAGTCGCCCGCCGAGACGACCATGACGCTGACGGCGCCGATCCCGGCCGTCGACCCGGAACCCGTACCCGCCGTAGCCCCGGAACCCGTACCGGCGGCAGCCCCGGAGCCCGCGCCGCAGACCCTGCACCTCGACGACGAGCCTGCGCACGAGCGGGTCGCCGACGAGACGGGCGCCGGGCAGACCAGCGGCACCCCGGGCCTGCCCACCCGGCCCAAGGCCGACACGCCTCCCGCTCCCGAGGCGGCGGGCGAGCCCGTGATCCCCGCGGCCCGCACCGCCCAGGGGGAGCGCGTCACGGACAAGGGCCTGCCCAAGAGGACCCCCAAGATCTCGGCCCCCGCGCCCGCCGCGGCGCCGCGCACCGGATCCGTCGACGCGGACGCCCTGCGCCGCAGGCTCGGCGGGTTCCACCAGGGGGCCAACAAGGGCCGGCGGGACGTCGAGGCCGAGATCGGCGGGACGGAACAGACCGCAGAACCCAAGGGGGACACAGTCGAGGAGGCAAGCAGTTGACTGCGCCCAGTCGCACGCCGAGTGCGTCCACCCCCGGATTCGGACTCAGCACCGAAGCCCGCAACCTGCACTGGCTGCTGACCAATCTGGTGGAGGAGGTGCCAGGGCTCCTCTCGGTCGCGGTCGTCTCCTCCGACGGGCTGCTCCTGCTCTCCTCCGACCCCGGCAGGAACAGTGAGCGCCCTGCCGACCACAGCGGCGGACCCAAGGGGTCCAGCGCCGACCTGGCCACGATCGTGTCCGGCGTCGGCAGCCTCACCATCGGCGCCGCCAAGCTGATGGACGGCGGCAGCGTCAAGCAGACCATGGTCGCGATGGAGGAAGGCAGCCTCTTCGTCATGTCCATCAGCGACGGCTCACTGCTCGGCGTGCACGCCACCCCGGACTGCGACATGAGCGTCGTCGCCTACCACATGGCGCTCTTCGTCGGCCGTGCCGGGCACGTCCTCACGCCCGAACTCCGCAGTGAACTGCGCCAGTCGATGGAGAACGCCAAGTGAGCAGCAGCAGTAGCGTCACCAACCTCAGTACCGGCGGCCCGAAACTTCCCACCCGGGGCGGCGACCGCAAGCCGGCCCGGGTGCGCCCCTACTCGCTCACCGGCGGCCGCACCCGCTTCGGCCATGTGCTGCTCGTCGAGACGTTCGTCGCCGCGCTCGAAGCGCCCGAGGAACGCCTCGAGATAGGCCAGGGCACGCTCTCGACGCGGATCATGCCGGAGATGCGGGCGATCGTGGAGCTGTGCCGCCGCATGCGCACGGTCGCCGAGATCGCCGCGCTCCTGAAGATGCCCCTCGGCGTGGTCCGCGTACTGCTCAGCGACCTCGCCGACCAGGGAAAGATCCGCGTTTACGGAACCGGCCACGGCCCGGGCCAGCCGGACCGCGCACTGCTTGAAAGGGTGCTGAGTGGACTCCGTCGTCTCTGAAGGCGTCACCGAGGGCGTCACGCCCGCCTTCGTACCTGCCCAGCCGTCGTCCGGCCGTGAAGCCATCGCCTCCGAGCCCCAGGAAGAGCTCCAGGCCTGGCAGACGGACCGCACCCGCGCCCCGATCGCCACGAAGATAGTCGTGGCCGGCGGCTTCGGCGTCGGCAAGACCACCCTCGTCACCGCCGTCTCGGAGATCCAGCCCCTCCAGACCGAGGCGCTGATGACCCAGGCGAGCGAGGAGACCGACGACCTCACCGCCACCCCGGACAAGACCACGACCACGGTCGCCATGGACTTCGGGCGGATCACGCTCGACGACGACCTGGTGCTCTACCTCTTCGGCACGCCGGGGCAGCAGCGCTTCTGGTTCATGTGGGACGACCTGGTGCGCGGCGCGATCGGCGCGGTCGTGCTCGCCGACACCCGGCGGCTGTCCGACTGCTTCCCGGCCCTCGACTACTTCGAGAGCTGCGGGCTCCCGTACGTCGTCGCCGTCAACCACTTCGACGGCTCCGACGAGTTCGCCGCCGCCGACGTGCGCGAGGCTTTGACGGTGCCGCCGCACATCCCTGTCCTCATCATGGACGCGCGGCAGCGCATCTCGGTCGTCGAGACCCTCCTGGCCCTCGTCGGCCACGCGCTCGACGCCACCCCCGAATAGCCACCACCCCTCAGCAGTAGAAGAGGCACCCGCATGCGGAAGATACTCGTCGTCGGAGCCGGACAGTCCGGTCTCCAGCTCGCCCTCGGCCTCCAGTCGAACGGGTACGAGGTCACCCTGATGTCCAACCGCACCGCGGACGAGATCCGGTCCGGCCGGGTCATGTCCACGCAGTGCATGTTCGACACGGCGCTCCAGCACGAGCGCGACCTCCAGGTGAACTTCTGGGAGTCCCAGGCCCCGAAGATCGAGGGCCTCGGCGTCTCCGTCGCCGCCCCCGGCTCCTTCGACCCGGGCCCCTCGCAGCGCGCCATCGACTGGGTGGGCAAGCTCGACGGCTACGCGCAGTCCGTCGACCAGCGCGTGAAGATGGCCGGCTGGATGGAGACGTTCGCGCAGCGCGGCGGCCAGCTCGTCATCCACGGCGCCGCGGTCTCCGACCTCGACTACTTCGCCCGCACCTACGACCTGGTGCTCGTCTCCGCCGGCAAGGGCGAGCTGGTCTCGATGTTCGGCCGCGACGCCTCGCGCTCCCCGTACACCGAGCCGCAGCGCGCGCTTGCCGTCGCGTACGTGCACGGCATGGGCCCCCGCCCCGAGCACCCGGAATTCGACGCGGTGCGCTGCAACCTGGTGCCCGGCGTCGGCGAGCTGTTCGTCATGCCGACCCTCACCACCTCGGGCCGCGCGGACATCCTGTTCTGGGAGGGCATCCCCGGCGGTCCGCTGGACGCCTTCAAGGGTGTCAAGGACCCCTCGGAGCATCTGGCCCTCACCCTGGAGCTGATGGAGAAGTTCACGCCCTGGGAGTACGCGCGCGCCACGAAGGTCGAGCTGACCGACGCCAACGCGACCCTCGCCGGCCGTTACGCGCCGACCGTCCGCAACCCGATCGGGCGGCTGCCCGGCGGCGGCGCGGTCCTCGGTGTCGCCGATGTCGTCGTCGCCAACGACCCGATCACGGGCCAGGGTTCGAACTCGGCGTCCAAGTGCGCCGCCTCGTACCTCGACTCGATCACCGAGCACGGCGACAAGCCCTTCGACGAGGAGTGGATGCAGTCCACCTTCGACCGCTACTGGGACACCGCGCAGCACGTCGTGAAGTGGACCAACGCGATGCTGGGCGTCCCGCCGGAGCACGTCCTCAACCTGATCGGCGCCGCCGGCCAGCTCCAGCCGGTCGCCGACCGCTTCGCGAACGGCTTCAACAACCCGGCCGACTTCGAGAACTTCTTCTACGAGCCCGAGAAGACGAACGCCTACCTGGCCTCCGTCTCCGGCTGATCCGCGGCGGGGCGCGCACCGGTCAGCCGGTGGGCGCCCCCGCGGCGCCGTACCCGGTGTTGTCGCCGCCCGTCGCGCCGCCGGGCAGCTTCGGCGGGGTGTAGCCCTTCATCGACGCGTCTCCCTGATCGGGGCGGACGGCGCCGAGCAGCGGGTTGGCCGCGATCGGCGACACCTTGACCTTCGCGCCCGGCCGCGGCGCCTGCACCACCATCCCGTCGCCCAGGTACATCGCCACGTGCGTGGCCCCGCGGAAGTACACGACGAGGTCCCCGGGCCGCAGCTCGTTCAGCGGGACGCGCGGCAGTTTCGCCCACTGCTCCTGCGACGTGCGGGGAATGTCCTCGCCCGCGTGCTCCCACGCCTGCGACGTGAGCCCCGAGCAGTCGAACGCCGCGGGCCCTTCCGCGCCCCACACGTACGGCTTCCCGATCTGCTTCACCGCGTACGCGAGTGCCGCGTCCCCGGCCCGTGACGGCGCCCGCTGTGAACTGAGCGCGCCCGACGCCATGAACGTCTTCTGGGCCTTCGCCATCCCCGCGTCCTCCAGGCGGGTCAGCTCGGTGAGCTGGTCCGGGCGGAGTGAGGCGAGCAGCCTCTCGACGTCCTTGAGGCGGGCCTGGACAGCGTCCCGGTTCTTCTTCTGCCGCTCCGACAGCCGGGTCTGCTCGGCGAGCGCCCTGCGTGCCTGCGCCGCCAGGTCGTCGGCGCGCTTCTCGCCGCCGACGAGCCGGTCCACGGTCGCCATGCGCTCCTGGGCCACGCGCCGGATCACATGGCCCTGGTCGAGGGCGTGCTGCGGGTCGCGGGCGAGGAGCAGGCGCAGGTAGGGGGAGATGTTGCTGCTGCCCTGGTACTGCTCGCGGGCGAGGCGTCCTGCCGCGCCGCGGCTGTCGTGGAGCGAGATGCGGGCCGTGGCCAGCTTGCGGGCCAGGTCACCGGCCGTCTTCCGGCGCTTCTTGAGCTTCTCGGCGGTCGCGTTGTACTTCTCGGTGGCCTTCTCGGCCTCCTGGTACAGGCGCTGAAGATCCGTCAGAAGCGTGGCTACGGCGGTGCGGTTGGCCGCGGGGAGGGGCTGGGGTTCGCGTGTGGGTGCGGCGGACGCGGGCCACGGCGCCGCGAGCGTTGAGGCCACCGCCGCGGCACAGGTCCACCGCAGAAGGCTTCCTGACACGTCATCACCTCCGGTGCGGGGCGGCCCGTCCGTCCCGCACCGTGAGCATCAACACGTCCGCCCGCCCGCGCGCCTCCTGCTGGGCGGTTCGGCCCAAGGACCTCACCCGGCCGGGGGACTCCACGAAGGCGATCCGTCAAAGAGAGTGCTATGAGCGCGGCTTGGACCAGGGCCACCGGAGCCCGCTGTCGTCGCGCCCCGAAGGGTCGTACTCGTACTTCCAGCGGTGGGTGAACCGGATCTTGCCGGGGGTCATCGGCACCCGGCGGTAGATGAGCACCGTGCCCGGGGAGCCGTCGGGGCCCGGCACCGGGATGCGGTACACCTTCGGCGGATGCCCCGTCGGCCCCAGCAGCACGGGCAGCACCCGCCCGTCCATCGGCCCGCCGACGAACGGCGTCTCTTCGCTCTTCACGGCGCCAGTGTCACAGCAGATGTGCCGCGTCGCTCACCACGGGCAGCACCAGGCGGGCCAGCCGGCCCACGGGCCCGTCCGCCGTCTCCAGGGCCAGCGCGTGCCGCATCGCCTCGGCGGTCTGGGGGTCGCGGCCCGCCGTCGCCGTGAGGACAGCCATGAACTGGTCGACGAGCCCGTCGCGCAGCTCGTCCAGCGGCGGCTTCTTGTCCTCGTCGAGCCAGATCAGCGAGGCCGCCTCCACGGCCGTGATCCACATGCGTACGGTCATCCGCAACCGGGGACCCGGGTCCGCCACGGCGAGATGGCTCAGGATGTGCTCGGCCGCCGCCCTGCGCACGCCGTCCACGATCGACGTCGTCCGCGACGTCTCCACCACGCTGCCGCCCTGGAGCAGCGCAGCGAACCCCATGTCGTGCTGGTCCACGAACCCGAGGTAGCGGTCGAGGGCCCGCGTGAGCCGGCCGCTCAGCGGACCTTCCTGCGGCTCCGCGAAGCACTTCTCCAGCTCGTCGGCCGCGGAGCGCAGCGCGGCCTCGTACAACTGCTGCTTGCCGCCGGGGAAGTACCGGTAGACGAGCGGCCGCGAGACACCGGCCGCCTCCGCCACGTCGTCGAGGGACACCTCCTCGGGTGCCCGGTGCGCGAAGAGGGACAGCGCGGCGACGAGGAGCTGGCTGCGACGCTCCTCGACGCTGAGCCGTCGGTACGCGCGGGTGCCGGGTGCCGAGGTCATGTCCCGCAGCGTAACCGGCTTTGCGTGCGGGGGTCCTGTACGGAGGTGCTCCGCCGGGTCCCGGGCGCAGTCCTAGACGGGCAGCCCGGTCGACTTCCTCGGCCTGTGTCCGATGCCGCGCGTGGCCTGGATGTCGTCCAGGCTGTTTTGATGTGCGGCTCCGTCGCGTGGTGGTCGGGCGGGCAGCCCGGTCGAATTCCTCGGCCTGTGTCCGATGCCGCGCGTGGCCTGGATGTCGTCCAGGCTGTTTTGATGTGCGGCTCCGTCGCGTGGTGGTCGGGCGGGCAGCCCGGTCGACTTCCTCGGCCTGTGTCCGATGCCGCGCGTGGCCTGGATGTCGTCCAGGCTGTTTTGATGTGCGGCTCCGTCGCGTGGCGGTCAGGCGAGCAGCCCGGACGACTTCCACAGCCTGCGTCCGACGCCCCGCATGACCCCGATGTCGTCCAGGAAGTCGGTCAGGCGCTTGGCGCCGGTCTGCATGATCTCGCGCCGGTGGCCGCTGGCCTTGACCTGCGCCAGTGCCTCCTTCGGGTCGAGCCCCGCCCGCTCGTAGGCGGCCGGGTTGTGGAACGCCGTGTAGATCACGCGGGCGGCCTCGCCGCACACGATCCGGGTGTACGCCGCCTCCGTCGGGCCGCACGTCACCATCTGGCGGCGCAGCTCCTCACGCGCGTAGCGCACGTGCCGCGCCTCCTCGATGACGTGGATGCGGGTGACGCCGCGCACCAGCGGCTGGACGCGCTCGTCCGGGAACGTCATCCGCTGCATCCAGTCGATGATCTCCTCGCCGAGCAGCGTCGCCGCGAAGGATCCCGGCGTCGTGGAGATCGTCTTGAGCACGCGCCCCAGGTTGTGGTGGATACGCGGCATGGGGAAGCTCTCGCCGACGCTCCGCTTGATCATGCGGGCGAACATCATGGAGTGCCGGCACTCGTCGGCGATCTCCGTGAGGGCGTAGCGCACATGGCTGCTGGTCAGCGACTTGTCGTAGATGTGCCGTACGAGGAGCTGCATCAGGATGATCTCGAACCAGACGCCCATGGACGCCATGGAGGCGGCCTCGTACTTGGAGAGCTCGATGCGCTGCTCCTGCGGCATCCGCTTCCACATGGGGGTGTCGTAGAGCGAGCAGAGCTCCGGGGGCCAGTACCACAGGCCCTCGACGTCGGGGGAATCCCAGTCCAGCTCCTTGTCCGGGTCGAAGGAGTGTTTGGCGGAGGAGTCGAGCAGGCGTTCGGCCACCTGCTCGCGGTCCTTGAGCAGCCCGAGCGCGTCGCGCAGACCCTCGAACGCGTCGGCTTCCGTCACGGTCGTCATGGCTGTCCCCACCTCGTCGTACGGGAAACGGGCGCCGCGGCACAGGAGTTACCGGCGGTCACGTCTTATGAGACTGCCTGTCAGCAAGGCCGTCAATCCCTTGCGCGTGACTTGTTGACCCGGTGTCCACAAGCGTGTGAGCCTGCCTGTATGTCGACGCATGAGCTGTACACCAGGGCGCCCGAGGAGCTCAACTGGCAAGTACCTGCGGCCGGTTCGGCAAGAATCAGCTGGGAGTACGACGAGGGCAGGGACCGCCTCCTCGCGCTCTACCAGAAGGGCAAGGACAAGCAGTGGGACGGTGCCAAGCGCATCGACTGGGGCCTCGAGGTCGACCCCCACAACCCGCTCGGCACCCCCGACGAGGCGCTGACCCTCTACGGCACCCGGCACTGGGCGAAGATGACGGACCGGGACAAGGGCGAGCTGCGCAAGCACTACGCGTCCTGGCAGTTCAGCCAGTTCCTGCACGGTGAGCAGGGCGCGATGGTGTGCGCCGCCCGCATCGTCGAGTCCGTCCCCGACATGGACGCCAAGTTCTACTCGGCGACCCAGACCATGGACGAGGCCCGGCACGCGGAGATCTTCGGCCGCTTCCTGCACGAGAAGGTCGGGATGCTCTACCCGATCAACGACAACCTCCAGTCGCTCCTCGGCGACACCCTGCGCGACTCCCGCTGGGACATGCCCTACCTCGGCATGCAGGTCCTCATCGAGGGCTTGGCGCTCGCCGCGTTCGGCATGATCCGCGACACCACGGACAAGCCGCTGCCCCAGCAGATCCTCGCGTACGTCATGCAGGACGAGGCCCGCCATGTGGCCTTCGGGCGGATGGCCCTGCGCGACTACTACAAGCAGCTCACCGACGCCGAACTGCGCGAGCGCGAGGAGTTCGTCATCGAGGGCTGCTACCTGATGCGCGACCGGCTGCGCGGCGTCGAGGTCCTGGAGAACTTCGGCATCTCCAAGGCGGAGGCCGACGAGTACAGCGAGCAGTCCGAGTTCCTGGCCCTCTTCCGCCAGCTGCTCTTCTCCCGGATCGTGCCCTGCGTCAAGGACATCGGCCTGTGGGGCAAGCGCCTCCAGCAGGCGTACGTCGACATGGGCGTCTTCGAGATGGGCAACTCGAACCTCGACCAGCTGATGGCCCAGGACGAGGAGATCGCCGAGAAGCTCGACGCGGAACGCTTCGCGGCGGAGGAACTGGAGCGCGTCGCGGAGGTCGAGTCGACGATCGGGGAGGGCGCGCAGCAGCCCTAGGGCTCGCCCGAGCGGGACCCGGCGAGTCCGGGCCTGTCCGTGGTGTCCGGGGCATGGGGGTGTGTCACCCGCATGGAGTATTTTGCTGACGTGTCCACGCCTCAGCCACCCCAGCCCGACCCGTACGGCCAGCAGCCCCCGGCCGCGCCCTACGGCCAGCCCGGCCCCTACGGTCCGCCGCAGCAGCCGGGCTCGTACGGCCAGCCGGGCCAGCCCGGTCCGTACGGCCAGCCGGGCCAGCCCGGTCCGTACGCGCAGCAGCCCTACCCGGGCGGTGCCCCCTACCCCGGATGGGGCGGTGCCCCCATGGGCCCGCCGCCCAAGAAGCGGCGGGTCGGGATGATTCTCGGCATCGTCGGCGGCGCGGTCGGCGTCGTCATCGTCGGCATCGTCGCGGTCGCCATGCTCGGCTCGGAGGTCGACAAGAGCTTCCCGGCGGCCGAGTACAAGCTGACCATCCCGAAGACCGTCCTCGACGGGAGGTACACCCTCACCGAGGACCTGTCCGGCACCCAGGGCAAGGAGATCGAGGACGAGGCGGACGGCGCCTGGGACGCACGCGACACCAAGGCGGCCGTCGGACAGTACGCCGCGACCGACCCCGCCAAGAAGAACGCGGGTGTGGTGATCTCCGGCATGTACGGCCGGTTCAAGAACACCGACCTGGCCCGCAAGAACATGATGCAGGGCGCCGCCAAGAGCGACGGCGCCGAAGTCGCCGTGCCCGCCAAGGACTTCAAGCCGGCCGGCTCCGACGTCACCATCACCTGCCAGGTGCTCACCAAGCAGCAGGCGACCATCCCGATGTGCGCCTGGGCCGACGGGAACACCGGCGCCACCGTCGCCGAGATCACCCCCGAGATCGCCCTTCAGACCCCCTCCGAGGTGGACCTCGACGCGGCGGCCGCGACCGCGGCGAAGATTCGCTCGGAGATCAGGAAGCCGATCGGCTGACGGACTCCGGCTCCGGCTCCGGCTCCGGCTCCGGCTCCGGCTCCGACGCCGGCTCCGTCTCGGGGCCGGCGTCGCCCGCCGGGAACGCCGTACGCAGATTGAACGCGTACGGCGTCGGGCCGTGTGCCCGCAGGTGGACCAGGCGTCCCTCCGCCTCCTCGACGGAGGGACGGTGCCCGGCCGGCACCCACCACAGGGCGGTCACGGCCTCGTCCAGACGCTCGAAGAACTCCCGGCGGCGGGCGAGGAGTTCACGGTGCTGCCCCCTGGTACTCCCCCAAGGTCTTAAGGACCAGGGGGACCCCCATCGCGGTCAGCGCGTTCGTGTCCCGCCACACCGACATGTTCACCAGCAGCCACGCGTCGTCGAAGATCCGGAAGCTCGTCGCGTCCCCGGTGTCGTCCTTCAGGCGCCACATGAACCCGTCCGACGCGTCGGCGACGGCGTTCACCGGATCGAGTCCCTCCGCGAAGTCCCTCGGCTGCTCCGAGTCGAGCGGGGCGGTGAGGCGGCCGATGTTCACCTGGGCGAGTTCGTGGCGAGTCCCGTTTTCCGTCGTATGCGCAGTCCCGTAGTCAGTCATGGACTGCACGACAGGTAGCGGACGCGTCGCCGTAGAGGGCCATTTCCCCTGTCGGTATCGGGGACCAATCGCTCAATTGCCCTTACCGGCCGGACAAGTTGAGTGCGGCCTCCATCACCTTCCGTGCGATCGGCGCCGCGCTGCCGCCGCCGCTGATGTCCGTACGGTTCGCCGACGCGTCCTCGACGACCACCGCGACGGCGACCTCCGGGCTGCCCGGCTCCGGGGACCGCGCCCAGGAGATGAACCACGCGTACGGGGTGCCCTTGTTGCCCACGCCGTGCTGCGCCGTGCCGGTCTTGCCGCCCACGATCACATCGGGGATCTGCGCGTTCGTGCCGGTGCCGTCCTCCACGGCGTACTGCATCATTTCCTGGAGCTGCGTCGCCGTGGCCGGGTTCATCGCCTGCCGGTACGTCTTCGCACCGGTCTGCGCGAGGGTGTTCCCGTCCTTGTCCGTCGTCCTGTCCACCAGATGCGGCGCCATCAGGACCCCGCCGTTGACGACGGCGGCCGACACCATCGCCATCTGCAGCGGTGTCGCCGTCGTGTTGAACTGGCCGATGGACGAGAGCGCCAGCTGCGAACGGTCCATGTCCGTGTCGAAGTTGCTCCGCGAGACGCTCGACGGGATCCTCACCCCCGCGTCGTCGAAGCCGAACCGCCTTGCCGCCGACACCATCCCCTTCAGCCCGACCTGCACACCGAGCTTCGCCATCACCGTGTTGCAGGAGACCCGGATCGCTTCCGCGAGCGACGCGTCCTCGCAGCCGTCCGCCTCGTTCTGCAGCAAGGTCGACGTGTCCGGCAGGAGCCAGGGGCTCGGCGTCTCCGTCGGCTCGTCCAGATCCGTCACGACGCCCGCGTCGAGGGCCGCCGCCGCTGTGACGATCTTGAAGGTCGAGCCCGGCGGATACGTCTGCCGGATGGCCCGGTTGAGCATCGGCTGACTCGGCGCGCGGTTCAGGCGCGTCCACGCCGACAACGTCGCCGAATCCGTCCCGGCGATCTTCCCCGGATCGTACGAGGGGCTGCTCACCAGGGCGAGGATCGCCCCGGTCGCCGGATTGAGCGCCACGACCGCGCCCCGGCGCCCGGCCAGTCCGGAGTACGCCGCGTGCTGCGCCGCCCCGTTGATCGTGGTCGCCACCTTGCCGCCCGGCTGCTGCGAGCGTGTCAGGTCGTTCCACAGGGGGAGCGGGGCGAGCATCGGGTCCGTGCCGGAGAGGATGTCGTCCTCGGCGTTCTCCAGCAGCGAGGTGCCGTACGTCTGGGACGCGTACCCGGTCACCGGCGCGTACAACGGGCCGTACCTGTACGTCCGTTCGTAGCGGAACTGCTGGCCGGAATCCTTGGACCCGGTGACCGCCTTGCCGTCGACGAGGATGTTGCCGCGCACCTGGTCGTAGCGCGCGATCGTGTTGCGGCGGTTGGCCGGGTTGTCGTCGAGGGAGTCCGCCTCGAAGATCTGCACGCGGGCCGCGTTGACCAGCAGCGCGACGAGCAGCACCAGACAGAAGACCCCGGCCCGCCGGATGTATCGGGTCACCGATGCGCCTCCAGCGCCTCGTCGGACTGGAGCTGCCCCCGTGCGGAGTCACTGATCCGTACGAGCAGCGCCACGATGATCCAGTTGGTGACGACGGACGAGCCGCCCTGCGCGAGGAACGGCATCGCCATGCCGGTCAGCGGGATCAGGCCCATCACTCCGCCCGCGATCACGAACACCTGGAGCGCGACGATCGACGCGATACCGATCGCGAGGAGCCGGCCGAACGGGTCGCGCAGCGCGAGCCCGGCCCGGTAGCCGCGCTCCACGAGCAGCGCGTACAGCAGGAAGATCGCCGTCAGGCCGACGAGCCCCAGCTCCTCGCCCGCGGTCGCCAGGATGAAGTCCGACTTCGCGGCGAACCCGATGAGGATCGAGTGCCCCGCCCCGAGTCCCTCGCCGAGCATGCCGCCCGCCGCGAACGCGAACAGGGACTGTGCGAGCTGGCCGGGCCCCTGGCCCGCGTCGATCGAGGCGAACGGGTGCAGCCAGTCGTGGACACGGCTGTTCACATGCGGTTCGAGCGCGCCGACGAAGACCGCGCCGCCCGCCGCGAGGAGCAGCCCGATCGCGATCCAGCTGCCGCGGCCCGTCGCCACGTACAGCATCACGATGAAGAGGCCGAAGAACAGCAGCGAGGTCCCGAGGTCACGCTCCAGGACCAGGACGCCCACGCTGATCAGCCAGAAGACCAGGATGGGCGCGAAGACCCGCATCGTGGGGAACTGGAAGCGCCAGATCTTCTTGCCCGTGTACGAGAGCGCGTTGCGGTTCGCCGCGAGATAGCTGGCGAAGAAGATCGCGAGCAGCACCTTGGCGAACTCGCCCGGCTGGATGGAGAATCCGCCGATCCTGAGCCAGATACGGGCGCCGTTCACCGCCGGGAAGAGGATCGGCAGGACCATCAGGAACAGCGCGGCGACGGCCGACAGATACGCGTACCGCTGGAGCACCCGGTGGTCGCGCACGAGGACCACGACCGCGATGAACAGGGCCACGCCCAGCGTGGACCAGACGAGCTGGATCGGTGCCGCCTGGTCGTCGGGCGTCTCCAGGTCGAGCCGGTAGATCAGGACCAGGCCGAGGCCGTTGAGCAGCACGCCGATGGGCAGCAGGAGCGGGTCCGCGTACGGGGCGCGCAGGCGGATCGCGCCGTGCGCCACGAGCGCGAGCACGCCCAGCCCGGCGCCGTAACCGGCGGCGCCGGGCGGTACGGAGCCGTTCTTGGCGAGCCCTACGTCGCAGTAGCCGTAGACGCTGAGCAGGACGGCCAGAACGATCAGGACGAGTTCGGTGCCACGGCGCCGCGGGAGGCGGACCGCGGGAGGGCTGACGCCGGCTCTCGTGCCTGCCGGGCCCATGGGTCCCGTTGATCCCGTCGGTCCGGTCATGGCGGGAACGTAACAAGCCATAGCCGGGAAATCCCGGTATGTCTCTTTAATCTGACTGGGTGTGTGTCCGGCGGGCGTCTTGGATGGGGGCTTCGGGCGGGGATTCGTACGGGGTTCTGTGTGGGGGTGACGCGTCAGGGCTGCTGGTCGTCCAACGTCAGCGTTGCCATCGCCCCGCCGTCCTCCGCGTTCGTGAATCTGAGCGAAGCGTCGAGCACTTCCGCCTGGCCCAGTGCGATCGTCAGGCCGAGGCCGTGGCCCTTCGCGCCGCCCTCCGTCCTGAACCGCTGCGGACCGCCCTCCACCAGGTAGTCCGGGTAGCCCTCCCCGTGATCCCGCACCGTGATCACCGGGCCGTCCACTGTGAGGACCACCGGCGGGCGCCCGTGCCTGTGCGCGTTCGCCACGAGGTTGCCGAGCACCCGCTCCAGGCGCCGGCGGTCCGTCAGCACGCAGACGTCCCGCACCACGACCACCTCCGTCTCCGTGCCGGACCCCCGCACCACCCGCTCGGCGAGCGGGCCGAGCCAGTTGTCGTCCAGGTCCACGCGCTCGCTGCGTGCGTCCAGGCGCGAGATCTCCAGCAGGTCCTCGGTGAGGGTCCGCAGCGCGGCGACCCGGTCCCGTACGAGCTCGGTCGGGCGGCCCGGCGGGAGGAGTTCGGCCGCCGCGTGCAGGCCCGTCAGAGGTGTCCGCAGTTCATGTGCCACGTCCGCCGTGAAGCGTTGCTCGCTGAGCAGCTTGCGCTGCAACGACGACGCCATGCTGTCCAGCGCACCGGCCACGGCTGCCACCTCGTCCTGATGCCTGGCCGGATTCCTCGTCCTCGGATCGCCCACCCGCGCGTCCAGGTCCCCGCCGCTGATCCTCCGGGCCACTCTCGCCGTCGCGTGCAGGCGCCGTGTCACGCGCGTCACCGCGAACGCCCCCACCAGCAGCGTCGCTCCGATCGCCAGCACGGACGAGCCGACGATCGCCTTGTCCAGGCCGGCGATCGTGCGGGCGCCCTGCGAGTAGTCGACCTCCACGGCCAGGACGCGGTCCCTGTCGATGGGTCCTGCCGCCCACATCGTGGGCTGCTTCGCGTCGCTGCTCACCATGGTGCCGCGCTCACCGTCCGTGGCGAGCCGGTGCAGCGAGTCGGGCAGGTCCGGGGGGTCGACCCCTGCGAGCGGGCCCAGCCTCGCGCCGGCCTCGTACGCCTCGGTGGCCTCGTCCAGCCGGTCCAGTGCGTGGTTGCGGGCCTGGCCGACGGTCTGGTTGCTGACCGATACGTGGACCAGGGCGCCCAGGAGTGCGGCGAGTGCGCAGCACATCACCGTGATGAAGACCGCGGCCTTCCAGGTGAGGGTGGCCGTCCAGGCGGGGAGCCGGGGTTTGGGACTGGGGTGGCTCGGGTTGGCGTGTTGTGCGGGGGTCATGGGCGGCTCTTGGCGGGTGTCGCCGGGTGCGGGGTTGCTTTGGGCCGGTGTTCTCGCGCCCTGCGTGTGTGGGTGGGTGCGGGACCTGTCCGTTGTGTCCGTCCTCGCTCGGACGGTTCGGCGTTGGATTTCGTACGCGTCGGTAGTGTGTGCCGGCTCCGGGCGGACGTACCGGCCCGGCCCCTCCCGTTCGCTCGCGGGTGCGGATGCTTTGAGGTCGGGGGCCCTGCCCCTCGTGCCTTGTCCGTGAATGGGCTCGGGTGGGGGTGCGGGTGGGTTGTGGCGCCGGCTGTGCCCCGGCGTGTGTGCGTGGGGCGGCTTCGGCTCGTGTGCCTGGTCATCGGGTGGCGGCCGATGGGGTTGTCGTCGGGGTCTTCGGCGGGGCGGTGGTGGGGGAGGCGGGTCCGGGCTTGGGGGTGGGGGTTGTGGTGGGGGTCGCCGGGGGGCCCGTGCGGAGGATTTCGTCCCGGGTGGGGAGCATCGCGTGCTGGTGCGGGTCCCAGGACCACGCCGTGCGGTACTCGTAGCCCGGCAGGTCCGCCACCGCCCGCAGGATCACGTCGCGGCCCGCGATCTCCACGCTCACGACCGCGTCCGACGTGCCCATGACCTGCGTCAGCTTGTGGCCCTCGAACTTGTAGCAGCGCACGGCCAGTTGGCGTTTCGGCAGGCGGATCCCGAGGACCAGTTCGTCCTTGCCGTCACCCGTCAGGTCCCGGTAGTACGCCTTCAGGACCGGGCACTTGGCGCTGTCTTTCGTGCCGCAGTCGTCCAGCCCCACGACCTTGTCCGGGGACGGGGACGGGGACGGGTTCGGCGATGCCGAGGCGGCCGCCTCCTGTGCGCGGACCACGTCGACCGGGTTCACGAGGCGAATGTCGTCACCCTTGGCGGTGATGCCGTTCACTACTTCGGTCTTGCCCGAGCCGTAGTCGTCGGCAGCGGCGGACGCCGGCGGCAGTGTGGGCCAGAGCCGGGCGGGTCCCATCGCCGTGGACGTCGGACCCGCGCTGCGCAGCTCGCCCGCGTCGCCGCACCCCGCGAGCAGCAGTACCGACGCCGTCACGGCGGTGGCTGCGGTACAGGTGCGCCTTGAATTCACTGCACTCCTGCCTGTCCGCGTGCCGGTCGGTCACTCCACTCACACCTTATTGGTGAGGTAGTCCTTTTTATTGACCCGCGGGACCGTGCGCATCTCGAACCCTCAGCCGTCGGTGCGCCCGCGCCGGTACATCGAGAAGGCGAGTCCCCCCGCGCCCGCTGCCGCCATGCCACCGCCCGCCGCCAGGAACAGCGGGTGCGAGTCGGGTGTGTCGTGCCCCGGTTCGCTCGCCGGGGCGGGAGCCGCCGCAACGGCGGGCTGGGAGTGCGCGAACGCGGCCGTCGGGACCAGGAGCGCGCCGCCGAGAACGGCGGCGACGAAGGTGCCGCGGGCCAGCAGGCATGCTCGACGGGTGGTGCTCACGGAACGTCTCCTCTGCTCTACTCCCGGTGCGGTGTGCTCCACCAGGTGGCGTAAGCGCTGACCTCATCACCGTAAAGACCCCTCATCACGACAATTCGGCAGCTGTGTAACAGCGGGCCGAAACTCTGCGGGCGGTGGTGTCACCGAGGGGCCGGACGGCATATTGCCCTGCGGCTCCGGGGCTGTTCCCATGGGCGTGGGGTGATGGTGCATGAGCGGTCTGCGCGTCATACCGACCTGGCGGCACGGTCGGGAGCGGCTCTATGTCTGTGGCGACGACGGCAGGAATGTCGCCTGGTACGACCGTGAGGCCGGCCGCGTCAATCTGATCAGCGAGGCCCGCCGGGACGCCGTGCTCGACGTCCTCGGGCCCTTCCTGACCGGCCAGGTCACCGTGGGTCCGCCCCCCGTGCCCACCCCCGTCGAACTTGCCAGGCTCGCCCTCCACCCGGACGACGACCTCGCGCCGAACCGGCCCGGCGAGGCCCTCCAGATCGCCGTCGACCGGGATCCGGGGCCACCACGGCGGCTGCGCGGCGACCCGCGGCGCCGGGCCCTGGAGGCCGAGCAGTGCGTCGGCGGAGCGCTCGACGCGTTCGAGCGGGCGGGCTGGCGCGCGCTGCACTCCGTGCCGCTGCCCGGGGGTGCCCGCATCCACCACCTCGTCATCGGGCCCGGCGGCCTCTACGCGCTGCACACGCTTGCGGCCCGCAAGCAGCGCGTCCGCGTCGCCGACCCGATGGTCATGACCGGCCGCTCGGAGCCGCACCCGCTGCTGCGCCGCGTCCGCGCGGACGCCTCCCGCGCGTCCTTCGCCCTGACCGCCGAGGTCCGCCCGGTCCTGGCCGTCGCGGGCGCCACGACGGTAGAGGTGGCGGCACCCCTACGGGACGTACGCATCGTCCTCGACACCGAACTCCAGTCACTGGCGCGCACGGGCGGCGTCCTGAAACCGGCCGATGTCGAGGCCCTGCATGCCATGGCTCGCGACCGCCGTACGTGGCTGCGGGTCTGAGGCCGGCGAAGGGCTGGGGGCTGAGGTCAGGGCCGCCTGAGCGCAGGTCTCGCTACTGGGCTTGCCGGCGGCGCACCATCTCGGTGATCCAGACCGGGGCGAACGGGGACGTGCAGCCCGGGGACGTCGGGTAGTCCTTGAGTACCTGTAGGCGCTCGCCGATGTCGATCGCGCGGCTGCGGAGGTCGGCGTGGTCGATCCCGATCTGGGCCAGGCAGTGGTTCATCGCCCACTGCAGGCGGTCCGGGGCGTCCTTCATCTGCGCCTCGATGACGTCGAGGAGCCCTGAGAGGTCGAGCCCCTCCGGCTTCTTCGCCACGCGTTCCGTGGTCAGCGCCCAGCCGGCGCTCGCGACCACTGGATCCGGGTCGGCCGACCAGGCCAGACGCAGCTCTTCGGCGTGTGGGTTCTTCTTCACCACGTAGTTCACGAGCCAGTCGTGCACCTTGGGCGTGCGCGCCCCGCGCGCCATGGCGTCCAGCTCGTCCCGCCGGAACGCCTTCGGGCGGCAGATGAGGAGGGCGAGGAGTCTTGCCGCGGTGTCGTCGGTTTCCCAGAGCCCGCTCGCGAGTTCCTGCTGCGTTTTCAGCCGCTTCGCGAGCGCGCGCAGCTTGCTGAGATTCACGCCGTGATCGTCGCCGTGCTTCTCGTTCACGGCGCGTGCCTTCGGGTCCTCGAGTTCGGCCAGCTCGGCCATCACCTCGGCGACCGTCGTCCCGGTCAGCGTCTTCTCGGCCACCTCGGCCCTCCCGTCCGTACGTGAGATTTCACCGTACGACGAAGGACTGACATCTCATCCGTCGGACCGCACCCGCACGAAGCGGACGGTCTCGTGGCGCCCGGCCGCTTGGCGCAGCTCGATGAGGAGGGGGGCTGTGAGCATCCGCACCGGACCGTGTTCCGGGTGGTCCGTCAGGTGCTCCAGGCGGCCGTGCACCAATGTGCCGATCTGCCGTGACTGCGTCGGGGTCAAGCGGGGCGACGTCTTCACGGTTCGATCATCGGGGAGTTGTACGAGAAGTGCCTGCGGTCTGTCCAACGGGCCGAAAACTCCGAGGAGTTCCCCGTCCGTCGTATCCGCATGCCTGATCTTTCTCCATGCCCGGGTTCCTCCTGCCCGATAGGCCGAGCGCAGTCCTTTCGCCACAATTCCTTCGACGCCGGCAGCCCTTATGTCGCGAAACCAGATGTGCGCGGTTTCCTCGTCGAGCGTTGCCAGTACTCGTTGCAGGGGTGGGTCGACGTCCTGGAGCGCCGCGCCGAGCAGTTCCCAGCGCTCCCTCAGGGGCAGGGCCCTGACATCGCGGCCCGGGACGGCGAGAATGTCGAAGGCCACGTAGGACACCGGGACGCCCGATCGCGCGCGGTCGGCGTGGGACCGGAGGAGATCGGTGAAGCTCAGGCGCCCGTCGCGGTAGGCGCACAATTCGCCGTCCAGTACGGTTCCGGCGGGCAGATGCTCTCCGAGATATGCGGCAATTTCGGGAAACTCCGGGGCCAGGTCTCTTTGTGAGCGTGACTGCAGGAAGACCCGGCCACCCTCGAGGATGAAGGCCAGGGCGCGGAATCCGTCGAGTTTGAGCGAGTACTGGAGACTCTCCGGCGTGCCTGTTTGTGACGGGATTTCGTCCACAGCCTGGGGACGCATGACGTCGACCGGCGGGCGTAGGGCTACGGTCGGCTCGTTTTCATCCATTCCGTCAGGGTCTGCCCGGCCGGCCCTGCGGGTGAGGAGAGGCTCGCCCCCCGCGTCGGACTGTCACCGGGACAGCCCCGGCGCGCCTCTCACGGCACACGCCCCGCGCAGTTCAGGTTGATCAGGGGGCCGAGCAGGTCCCCGTACGTCTCGAGGCGCGGCGCGATGTCGTCGGCCAGGAACGTCAGATCCCGCGCGTCCGTGCAGGCCTCGACCTCCTCCCACGTCACCGGAGCCGACACGGTCGGCTCCGGGCGGGCGCGCAGCGTGTACGGGGTCGCCGTCGTCTTCGCGGCGGCGTTCTGGCTGAAGTCGACGAAGACCTTGCCGGGGCGCAGGCTGCGGGTCATGCGGTGGACGACCAGCTCCGGATGCTCGGCCTCCGCCTCCATCGCGAGGGTTTTCGCGTAGGCGCTCACCCGATCGGACGGCGTCGGTTCCAGCGGCACGAGCATGTGCAGCCCCTTGGAACCGGAGGTCTTCACGTACGAGTGAAGCCCGTCCGCGCGCAGCCGCTCCTGAAGCCAGAGCGCGACCGCGCAGCACTCCACCACGTCCGCCGGTTCCCCGGGATCCAGGTCCAGGATCAGCCGGTCGGCCTGTCCGGGCGCGTCCGCCCGCCACTGCGGCGTATGGAACTCCGTCACCAGATTGGCCGCCCACATGAGTGACGCCAGATCCTGTACGAGGACCTGGCGGGACGGGGCGCTCCTCGAATGCGGCACGTCCGCCGTCCGCACCCACGCCGGCGTGCCCGGCGGCACGTTCTTGGTGAAGAACCGCTGACCCTCGGGCCCGTCCGGGTAGCGCAGAAAGGACACGGGCCGGTCGTACAGGTGCGCGAGCAGGGCCCCGGCGACCGTCGCGTAGTAGTGCAGCAGCTCGCCCTTGGTGAACCCGGTCGCCGGGTACAGCACCTTGTCGAGGTTGCTGAGCGCGAGCCGCCGCCCCTCCACCTCTGTGATGGGCGTCATACGATGAGAATCCCACGGAAATCGTGACGAGCTATCTCAAAGGGCTGCGGTGGTGACTTCGGTCGCGGCGATCGCGGGGTGGCCGACGGGCTCGGCCACGGCAGCGCGCAGAGCAGGGCCACGCGGCAGGGCATTACGCAGGGCACACGGCAGAGCACTACGCAGAGAGGGACACCGTGCGATCCATCTGGAACGGCGCCATCTCCTTCGGCCTGGTCAGCATCCCGATCAAGCTGGTCAACGCCACCGAGAGCCACTCGATCTCCTTCCGGCAGATCCATCTGGAGGACGGCGGCCGCATCCGCTACCGCAAGTTCTGCGAGCTGGAGGAGAAGGAGGTCTCGTCGGCGGAGATCGGCAAGGGGTACGAGGCCGCGGACGGCGCGATCATCCCCATCACGGAGGAGGACCTGGCCTCCCTGCCGATCCCGACCGCGCGGACCATCGAGATCGTGGCCTTCGTCCCCGGCGACCGGATCGACCCCCTCCAGATGGACGCCGCCTACTACCTCTCCGCGAACGGTGTCCCCGCGGCGAAGCCGTACACCCTGCTGCGCGAGGCGCTCAAGCGGAATAAGAAGGTCGCCATCGCCAAGTTCGCCCTGCGCGGGCGGGAGCGGCTCGGCATGCTGCGCGTCGTCGACGACGTGATCGCGATGCACGGTCTGCTGTGGCCCGACGAGGTGCGCGCCCCGGAGGAGGCGGCGCCCGAGACCGAGGTGACCGTGCGTGAGGCCGAACTCGACCTGGCGGACGCGTTGATGGACACCCTCGGCGAGGTCGACATGGAGTCGCTGCACGACGACTACCGTTCCGCGGTCGAGGAGATGATCGAGGCGAAGGCGTCCGGCGAGGGCGTGGTGCAGGCGCCCGCGGCCCCCGAGGGCGGCGGCAAGGTCATCGACCTGATGGCGGCCCTGAAGAGCAGCGTCAAGGCGGCCAAGGAGGCCCGCGGCGACGCGGCGGCGTCGGAGCGGGAGGCGAAGGTGAGCCCGGTGACCCCGCTGAAGTCCCGTACGGCACCGAAGGAGGTCGGCGGGAAGAAGTCGACTTCGACCAAGGCGAAGCCTGCGGCGTCCGGGAGCGGTACGGCGAGGAAGACCACGGCCAAGAAGTCGGCCGCCTCGTCGAGGACGACGGCCGCGGAGAAGGCGAGCACTTCGAGGGCGAGCACGTCCAAGGCGGGTACGGCCAAGGCCGGCTCGTCCAAGGCGAGTGGCTCGAAGGCGAGCGCCTCGAAGGCCACGGCCAAGAAGGCGACCGCGAAGAAGGCACCTGCGAAGAAGACGGCGTCGCGCAGGCGGGCGTCTTAGGCGAGCCAGGGGAGCCGAACGGGTGGGACGGGCGGTTTTGCGTGGTGGCGGCCCGGCGGCGGCCGTACGTTCGAGGACGCCGGCGCCGGGCCACCGCTGTGCGTGTTGCTTACCGCGCCACGAACTGCGTCAGGATCGCCTGCACCTCGTAGATGTCGACTCCCTTGCTGAACGTCTTCTGGACGGGTGCCGCGGTGCCGGAGATCCAGATCTTGAGCTCGCCGTCGAGGTCGAAGTGACCGGCGGTCTCGACCGCGAAGTGCGTGATGCTCCGGTAGGGGATGGAGTGGTACTCCACCTTCTTGCCGGTGATCCCCTGCTTGTCGACGAAGATCAGACGCCGGTCGGTGAAGAGGATGGTGTCGCGGATGAGCAGGTACGCGGCCTGCACCTGCTCGCCCTGGCCGAACAGCTTGGCGTACTCCTGCTGTGCGCCGACGGGGTCGACGGTGTGAGCGTTTCCGAACAGTGCCATGAGGCCCCCCAGATGATGAACTCCTGCGTAGACACAGGATCTTCACACTGTAGGTGAGGGCTTGGCCAGGGGGTGGGCGACCTCTTCAGGGTTGTGCGCGGTGACGAGGAGTCCGACGCTCTTCATTCGTACCTCACTGCCCCTGCCCGCGCCCCCGTCGCTGACGTGCTCATACGCGTTCAGGGTGTTCGTGAGGGAGCGGTGCGCCACCTCCCGTATGTCGCTGCCGACTTGCTCGGTCAGGTGTCGCCCGGGGCCGGAGCCGAGCAGGAACGCGGCGGCGTCACCGGCGTCCCGTCCCCACAGCCCGTACGCCTCCACGGGCCCCACCTCGATGCCCGCGAACCCGGCGTCGGACAGCACGCCGCGCGTGGCGTGAGGGTCGGCAAGGGAGAACATCCCCGGGCTGCGCGAAGCCTCCTGGCCGCCCGGCGCCCCGAAGTCGCCGACGGGCAGGATGCCGCGCAGCTCGGCGACGGCCCGGAGCCATTCGTTGCGCTCGGGTTCGGCGGCGCAGACGAACGCCAGCCTCCCGCCCGGCCGCAGGGCGCGCCGGATGTTGGCGAAGGCGGCGACGGGGTCGGCGAAGAACATGACCCCGAACCGGCTGATGGCGACGTCGAAGGCCCCGGCGGGGAAGGGGTGGATCTGGGCGTCGCCCCGCTCGAACCCGGCCCCGGCCGCCCCTTCTTGCCGAGCGGTCTCCTCGGCCCGCGCGAGCATGGGCCCGGACAGATCGACGCCCAGTGCCCGCCCGTCCGGGCCCGCGTGCCGGGCGGCGAGGCGGGTGGTGGATCCGGCGCCGCAGCCGATGTCGAGGACGCGCTCGCCGGGGCGGACTGCGGCGGCGTCGAGGAGGGGCTGGTTGAACCCTTCGTTCACGGCGTCCCAGCGGTCCTGGTGACGGGCCCAGTGCTCACCCTCGTACCCGTTCCAGGCCTGGGACTGATCGACGTTCGCGATGTGCGGCATGACGGAATCCCCTCGTGGCGGTGCGCCGGCCGACGGGGCGGCGTAGAATGGGCGTCTGCCCAAACCAAGTATGGGCACGCGCCCATACTGATGGCAAGGGCATGGAGCGGGCATGGCCCTGACGGCCGACCCGGATGGCCGGACGTGACGACCGGACCCGATGGCGCACCCGATGAGAAGAGGCAGGCAGCATGTCCCCGCGCGGAGTGGCGATCCCCGACGTAAGAGAGCGGCTTTTCGACGCGGCGGAGCGGATCCTGGCGCGGGAGGGCCCGTCGGGCCTGACGAGCAGGGCGATCACGACCGAGGCCGGCTGCGCGAAGGGCCTGCTGCACAAGCACTTCGCGGGCCTGGACGAACTCGTCGCGGAACTGGTCCTGGCCCGCTTCGCCCACACAGCGCGCCTGGCGGAGGACCTTCCGGCCCGCGCGGGCGAGTCCACGGTCGCGGCCAACCTGAAGACGGTCGGCTACGCGCTCCTGACGTCCCTGAACCCCACGACGGCGGGCCTGGCGGTCTCGACCCCGGCGGCGTCGCTCCGCATCCGCGAGGCCCTGGAGGCGGGCGCCCCGGGCTTCGACGCGATCCAGCAGTCGATCGCCGCGTACTTGGACGCGGAAGTGGAACAGGGCCGCCTCTCCCCGGCCACGGACACGACGGCAACGGCGCTGGCGCTGGTCGGGACGGTCCACCACCTGTTGATGACGACATGGGGAGACGCGGCACGGGACCCGGGGGAGCAGACGGAGAGACTGGTGACGATGCTGCTCGGCCCGGCGACCGGAGGATCAATCAGCCATGGAGAACGTTGACGACGTCATCCGGAGCAACGCCCCCGGATCATTTCCGTACAGCGTGCTGCGCGAACGGCACCCGGCGCTCATCCAGCGGGTGCGGGACGCGTTCCCGTACGACCCGGAGCGGCAGCGGGCACTGGACGCGCTCCTGAGCGAGAGCACGGACCCGGCCGGCGTGATGGAACCGCTGCCGCCCGACGCCCGGGACCGCGACCAGTGGGAGGAGTGGGGGAGTGGCGAGCACGAGGGCGGGTCGTGGTTCGACGCGCCGTTCCTGTGGGCGGAGAGCTACTTCTACCGCAGGCTCCTGGACGCGGTCGGCTACTTCGATTCCGCCGGACCGTGGCAGGGCATCGACCCCTTCCGCCCCTTCAAACAGGCGGAGCTACGGAGCCCGGAGGCGCAGGCGGAACTGACGGCCCTGGACCGCCTGGCGCAGGAACCGCCGGAAACCCAAGGCCGGGCGCTGCTCCACGGCTCCCTGTGGGGCAACAGAGCAGACCTCGGCTTCCAACTGACAGCGACCGCCCCCGACGCGCCCACCCTCACCACTCCCCTCTTGGTGGACGACTCGGAGCGCCTCTGGTCGCTCCTGCCGCCCGGGGCCGGGAACACCGTCCACGTGGTGGCGGACAACGCGGGCCGCGAACTGGTCCCGGACCTCCTCCTCATCGACCACTTCCTCCGTCACGCACACGCGGAACAAGTGGTCCTCCACGTAAAGCCACACCCGTACTACGTCTCCGACGCGACCCCCACGGACGTAATCGACGCCCTACGCCACCTGAAACAGGCCCCGGGCGAGGCGGGTGAAACGGGCGAACGCCTATGGCAAGCGACATCAACGGGCCAACTGCAGCTCCTCGCCCACCCGTTCTCCTGCGCCCCACTGCCGTACGCCGCAATGCCGGGCGACCTGAGGAAGTGCTTCGAGAAAGCCACACTGACGATCCTGAAGGGCGACCTGAACTACCGCCGCCTGGTAGGCGACCAACTCCGGCCCCCCACAACCCCATTCCTCACGTGCACCTCCTACTTCCCCACCCCCGTAGCAGCCCTACGCACCCTCAAATCAGACGTGATCGTGGGCCTGGACAAACAAACGGAGGACACGCTGAACGATGCGGAACCCGAATCCTGGCGAACAAAGGGAACGCATGCGGTGATCCAGGTACGGGGCGAGCGTCGATGAAGTGATGAAGCGGGGAATCCCTTTCCGAGCATGCGCGGGTGGGCTGTTGCCGGGTGTTTGCGCGGTTGTTCACCGGCTACGTTCGCAGCATGTCTCTCGCGCTCGATACGCCGGACGGTGCGTCCAAGCTCACGGAATCGCTGGTGTTTCCGCTCGGGGATCGTTGGCTGCATGCCCAGGAAGTGGCGCCACGGGCGCAGCAGACTTCTTGGGCGGTGCCCGCGGGATGAATGAGGGCTGACTGCCGAGCCGGCTGCCTATGAGCGCGAGAACTCACCGCTCCTGGATGCGCTGATCTTCGCCGACACGAAGACCGGGCCGGCGGGCCAGTCCTTCGATTTTCACGAGCGGGTCGACGAGATGTCGACGAGATTCTGCGGCGCCATGAGCCGGACAGCGATGTGCACGCGGCCATCACCTCAGCCCGCCCCTGTCTGGGCGATGCGGTAGATCGGACCTGGCGACGGTTCGCCGTGTGCGCTTCTCTTCGGCCCGGTCGGCGGGCGGGGACCGACGCGAGCGGAATGGTAACTACCAACCTCTGCCGAACAGGGTTCGGCGAGGCGACCTCTTCGACGGGTGCCGAACCGGGTGCGATCTCCCTTGCCGCCGGCCCGAGCGGGACCTCTCCACCAGGGACGGTCGACCGCTTCCCGCGAAGGTCGCCGGAGCGGCCGGGTGTCAGGTCTGTGGCCCGTCAGCGGTCAGGATCTCGAAGTGTTTGCCAAGGCCAAGCCACCGCATACGCGGCCTACGGCGAAGCCCTCAGCCTTTGGACACCGAGGGTCCACGGCGTACGCGCGTGAAAGCGCTGCTGCAGAGGATGAATGAGTGATCGGGAGGCGCGACACGGGCCCCTGGAGGGAGGCCCACCCAATGCGCATGTACGTTAAGTAGTCATAGCATTGCAATGGGTAATGCGGCTCTGTACTGCAGACGCACGGAGGGCAAGATTTCATGCTCATGCTCCAGAAGGTCGTGATCGCCGCTGCAACGGTCGGCGGTCTGGTCGCTCTCGGCTCGGGAAGCGCCTATGCCGCCGACTACGGCGACTCCGTCTACGGAGGAACTCGGCCATTCGCCGCCGTCGGTTTGTTGGGCGACGCCACTCCGCAAGCGCAGGAACGGGCGGAGAAGAAGAGAGAGGCGCAGGAGAAGAGCATCCTCCGCACTGTCGGCCTGCCGGACGGGCTCTTGGAAGTGCCGCGCCAGCTGGCCGGAACCACCACCGGCGGAACGAACCAGAACAACCAGGTGAACGGCGTCTCCGGTGGCGTCAACCAGAACAACCAGTCAATTAGTGTCTCTGGCGGCGTCAACCAGAACAACCAGTCAATTAGCGCATCTGGTGCCGTTAACCAGAACAACCAGGCAAATGGCTCCTCCGGCGGTACCAACCAGAACAACCAGGCAAACGGCTCCTCCGGTGGCGTCAACCAGAACAACCAGGTGAACGGCGTCTCCGGTGGCGTCAACCAGAACAACCAGGCAAATGGCACCTCTGGTGGCGTCAACCAGAACAACCAGGCGAACGGCGTCTCCGGTGGCGTGAACCAGAACAACCAGGCCACCGGCTTCCGCGGTGGCATCAACCAGAACAACCAGGTGAACAGGCCCACGATCGCGTTCGTGCCGGCCATCCAGCCGTTGAATCTGAAGCAGGCGCAGACTGTGTCGGGCGACTGAAGACGCCGACCCTGCCGATCGGCTTCGACAAAGCGAACCCGTCACGGTCTCGTGGCGGGTTCCGTCGGTATCGGGGTGGGATCTGGCGAATGGGCCTAGGCCCTGCCCCCGGGGCGCGCGGCATCGAGCGTAAGTGTGGCGCTGACGTGAGGCGACGCGGCGGGCTGAACTATGAGCGCCGGCTGCAGCAGATGCTCGTCGGCGCAGGCCACCAGCCCTGTCACGCCAGCGTCACGCGACGGTGATGCCTGGCGCCCCACGATGACTGGGACAGGTAAGCGCAACCCCGCTTTCACATGTAAGGAAGCCATCATGGTGACAAGCATCCGGCGTCGCATACCTCGCCTGATAAGCGCGTCCGGCCTGGCCGCGACGCTTGCTCTCGGGGCAGGCGCGGCGACTGCCACAGCAGCAAATCAGGAGGTACCAAAGGCAAAGGCCGCGCCGACAGCGTGCACCGAGCAAACCCCCTGCACCGGCGGTAATCAGAACAACCAGGCGTCCGGTAATGCGGGCGGTAATCAGAACAACCAGGCGTCCGGTAATGCGGGCGGGAACCAGAACAACCAGGCGACCGGTAATGCGGGCGGGAACCAGAACAACCAGGCGACCGGTAATGCGGGCGGGAACCAGAACAACCAGGCGACCGGTAATGCGGGCGGGAACCAGAACAACCAGGCGACCGGCAATGCGGGTGGGAACCAGAACAACCAGGCGACCGGCAATGCGGGTGGGAACCAGAACAACCAGGCGACCGGTAACGCGGGTGGGAACCAGAACAACCAGGCGTCCGGCAATGCGGGTGGGAACCAGAACAACCAGGCGACCGGCAATGCGGGTGGGAACCAGAACAACCAGGCGACCGGTAACGCGGGTGGGAACCAGAACAACCAGGCGACCGGCAATGCGGGCGGGAACCAGAACAACCAGGCGACCGGCAATGCGGGCGGGAACCAGAACAACCAGGCGACCGGTAACGCGGGCGTCAACCAGAACAACCAGGCGACCGGTAACGCGGGCGTCAACCAGAACAACCAGGCATCCGGTAACGCCGGCGTCAATCAGAACAACCAGGCCACTGGCTTCCGCGGTGGCGTGAACCAGAACAACCAGGCGACCGGCTTCCGCGGTGGCGTGAACCAGAACAACCAGGCGACCGGCTTCCGCGGTGGCGTGAACCAGAACAACCAGGCGACCGGCTTCCGCGGTGGCGTGAACCAGAACAACCAGGCCACCGGTATCCGCCGTGGCGTGAACCAGAACAACCAGGCCACCGGCTTCCGCGGCGGCATCAACCAGAACAACCAGGCCACCGGCTTCCGCGGCGGCATCAACCAGAACAACCAGGCCACCGGCTTCCGCGGCGGCATCAACCAGAACAACCAGGCCACCGGCTTCCGCGGCGGCATCAACCAGAACAACCAGGCCACCGGTAACGCGGGTGGTAACCAGAACAACCAGGCCACTGGTAACGCGGGTGGTAACCAGAACAACCAGGCCACTGGTAACGCGGGTGGTAACCAGAACAACCAGGCCACTGGTAACGCGGGTGGTAACCAGAACAACCAGGCCACTGGTAACGCGGGTGGTAACCAGAACAACCAGGCCACTGGTAACGCGGGCGTCAACCAGAACAACCAGGCATCCGGCAACGCCGGCGTCAACCAGAACAACCAGGCCTCGGCGTAGTAGTGATCTCTGCACCGACCCGCTTCGGCAAAGCGAACTCGCCACCCAGGAGAGTGGCGAGTTCGCAGACGTCCTCGCGGCCCCTACTGTCCGCCTCCGGGGGGTTGCCGCAGTCCGGCCACGAGCCGGCGCAGCCGCTGTGTGGGGCGGAGCCCCAACTCGTTGCGGAGGCGCCACGCGTAGCGTTCGAAGTGGTCCAGCGCCTCAGCCAGGTTGCCCTCCGCCAGGTGGGCGCGGATCAACGAGACCTGGCTGCTCTCCCGCAGTGGATCTGCCTGCACGGCCGTGTGAGCGGCCGTCACCGCTCCGGCGAACTGCTCGGCGTCGATGAATTCTCCCGCCAGTGTCTCCAGGGCATGGAGTCGAAGCTGGCGCCATTTCTCCGCCTCCAGCAAGACCCACTCGTCGTACCACCCGGGCAGCAGATCGGCGGAGAGCTGGTCGACGGTCGCCGCATTGAGGCCGAGGTCCTCGGCCGGAATGCAGGGGTCGAGTATGCGTTGGGCGAGCGACCGGGCGTGGTGGAGGTCGACGGTGACCTCCCGCGCGAGGCGCACCTCGCTGGGAGAGATGTCCAGCGCTTTTCGGCCCAAGCCGTGCAGACGTGTCAGCGCCGCCCGAAGATTCGTGTGCGCCTTCTGCTCCGATACTGCGGGCCAGAGGCTTCCGGCGATCAAGGACCGGGGGACAGAGACGCGGTAATGGTAATTGAGCGCGATGAACGCCAAGAGTCGCTTCGAGCCTACCGGGACTGCCACCGAGACATCGTTGACCACGAGGTCGAAACCGCCAAGGAGGGCTATGTGTACGGATGGCTGGCCGTTTACGGACATGGAAAAGGCAGCGACATCATCTGGGCTCATTGCTGTGTGATCGCTCGGGATCCGTCGCCCCGGGCGCCCGCAGACTGGCGGCGCCGCCATTCTCCAAGGATCCGCGATCTCCACACCTCCCAACAAATCCATGCTGCTCCGCCCGCCGAGGATTGTCTAATCGTCCAAAGTGGCCTATGGAGAGCCCTCTGGGTGTGGGCCGCTGACCCCTTACGGGCACCGCACGCATGCCGGGACGGAGTCTGACGAGGTGGAACCGGTGAAGGCTGCGCGACACGACCGTGCCGTACGACCGTGCCGTCACTGAATGACGTCCCCTGCCGCGAGCCGGTGATCCGCAGAGCGAAGCTGCCCTTGTCTGTCGAGAAGTACGGGGTATCGCGTGGCACGGTTCGCCGCGCCGTGCGTGAGCTGGAGCCGCCGGCCACGTCGCGGCGCGACACGGGGTGGCTGGTTCGTCAGCTCTCCTTCTTGAACTCCCGGTTGCCTCAGAGGCATTGGACAATGCAGCTGGCCAAGTGGGCGCATGGCCCTGCTGAGTCAGTATTGGCCGACAGCCTGCCGCGGCGGTGGGCCCACTCTCAGCGGGTCTACTCCCAGGCACTGAACCTGGCGCCGACGTTGGGCGGGGACGCCGAGCTGTTGGCGGCCGCAGTACATTGCGCACGACATCGGGTATGCCCGCGCCGCCGTGGACACCGGACAGCACATGACCGACGGGGCGCGGTACTTGCGCGCCGTCGTTGGGGCTGACCCGCGTCTGTGCACCATCGTGGCCTTCCACACGTCTTCCTCATGGGAGGCATCCGAACTCGGGTCGGACCATGCGCTCAACGAGTCTGGGCCCGCCGAACCCGGGTTGATGGACACGATCATCTATCGCGACCTGACCATGAGTCCGGCCGGGATCTGGCGGACCTGCAGAGCGACTCTCCGAAGCGCTGGAGCGGCACGGTCCCGAGCACGTCGTTTTCCGGGTGGTATCAGCGGCCCGGCCCGAACTCATGGCCAGGGAGGCCCGGGTACGGCGGCGGCGTGCCAGGGCGGTGGTGGCGAAACTCAGCTGATCAGAGGGACCGTGGCGTTACGGAACCCCTCTTCGAGGCGTCGACGCGTGGTCCGCCAGATGTCGAGAGAGTCCAGCTCCGCTCCGGGGACCCACCGCACTGCGAAGGACTGTCAACTACCCGGTCGTGAAACGACCGGGCTTGCTGCTCGAGTCATCACTGGCTGTGATGGGTTCGGCTGCGTCCAGGACTCACGCGATGAGGGTGAGTTCAGGGGCCGTTGACTGAGCCCCGCAGACCCACACCATCCAGCCGCGTTGGCGGATGTTGTGGGTCGCGTTGTGGTCTGCGTGCTCAACGAAGCCGCAGACCCGGCACGAGAAGACGGCCTGGGCGGGCCGGTTGCCGCGTGCGGTGTGATGGCACTGGGAGCATTCCTGGCTGGTGTACGCCGGATCGACGTAGACGACCGGCACCCCGGCCCGCTTCGCCTTGTAGGCGATGAACGAGCCGAGCTGGGCGAAGGGCCAGGAGTGGAGTGTGGTGCGTTGGGGCTTTCTCAGCCGTGCCCGCTCACGGATGCCGCCCAGGTCCTCCAGGGCGCCCCCGCGACCGGTGCGTTCAGCCTCCGCCACGATCCCTTTGCTGATCTTGTGGTTGATGTCCTTGGCGCGCCGGGCTTCCTTGCCCGCATGCCTCTTCGCCCGCCGCCTGGCGGACTTGGTGTTCTTCTTCTGCAGCTTGGACCGCAGCTTGCGGTCACTCTCGCGCTTGCGGTTGATCTGCCTGCCGCAGTGACGCTCGCCATCGGAAGTGGCGGCGATGTTCACGATCCCCAGGTCGACGCCGAGGAAGTCGGCCGGGTGAGTGTTCGGGGCGGCTTCGGGAATCTCGCACGTCGCGATCAAGAACCACTTCCCGCCCTGGCACACCAGGTCGGACTCACCGCGGCGGTGCACAGCCAGCACAGCCAGCTGCCCGGCCTGCCCGGTGAACGCCACACCCTTGAGCCGGCCGGCAGTGGTCCAGATGGACACCGTTTGCTGCTCGTGCTGCCAGGACAGCATCCGATCGTCGTAGGGCTGCGCCGCCTGGGGCCGGAAGACGACCGGCTTGCCCGAGGCCCGGGCGTGCCGCTTGGTCCCGGGCCGCCCGTAGCGGCCGTTACGCAGGTTCGCCTTCAAGGTGGTGTAGGCGTCGCAGGTCTTCTTGATCGCGTGTTGGGCGGCCTGCGCGCCCAGTCCCCACCTGGCCCGGATCTCGGCATAGGTGTGCTTGCGCAGCTCCAGCACACGTCGCGCATTCTCCTCGAACGCAACCTCGGCGGCCCAGGTGGCGGCCTCGTTGCAGGCGTGCAGGGTCGTCTCAAGTGCCGCCGCCTGTACGGGCGTCGGCAGCAGCTTCACCCGCACCACCAGCTTCACGATCAGCGAACCTATACACCTGGACGAAGACCCACCACATGTTCGCCCCCGCCCCACCCGAACGAGCGACACCTGCTCCGGCTCTGGCCGCGCACAGCGCCGTGGCCCGGCTCCGCCGGAGCGCCCCGGGCCGCTCCGCGGCCCGTGATGGCCTGCGGCACATCACGGCGACGCTCCGCGTCACACCCCGTGGATGCGATTCCTCCCGGGCGTGAACGCCCGGGGCTCCTCGCAAGAATCCGCTGAGCTCACCTTGACCTCACCGCCGACCGGCCGGGCCCGAAAGGGCCGTACCGTCCTATCGGCAGGAACGGCTCTATCAGAGGAACTCGGCACCGCGCTCGGCCCGGCCCCGTACGACTACGCCGGCGCCGTGCTGTGGAACAACCACGCCGGGCCCCCGTGGCGTTACGTGACGATCTACCTCCCTCGCGAACTCGCCTCCCGCGTCGGCATCACCTAACGCGAGCTCAATGAGCAAATCCGCATCCTCTACGGCAAGGTGGCCGAATACCAGAAGCACGGAGCCATCCACTTCCACGCCGTGACCCGCTTCGGACGACGACCCGGAGTCGACCGCGCTCACCCCCGCCCACTGGACCTACGCCGGCCACGGCCACATGCCCGGCGAATCGTGGCTCGCCGCCAACATCGCCCGGGACCTCCAACTCAACCGCGAAACCGCCCGCGAAGCCCTACATGACCAACTCGCCCTGGAAGGAACACACCAGTGAAAGACGAGTTCATGACCGTCCCCCGAGATCCTGAGTGAGCTTCGGAAAGTGTCCCGGCGCACCTTCTACCGCTGGCGTGAACTGGGTCAGGCGCCCAAGGCCTTCAAGCTCCCGAACGGTGAGCTTCGAGTCCGGCGGAGTGACTTCAAGGCGTGGCTTCGTGACCTGGAGGAGGCCGCGTGAAGTCCCTCGATGTCAAGATCTGGGGAGTCCGCAAGAGGGCTACGAAGCGGCCGTCTTATGACGTGCGTTGGTCGGTCGCCGCCAACGTCTTTTCGGAGTCGTTCCGCACAAAGGCGCTGGCTGATCACTATCGCACCAAGCTCCTGCGTGCTGCGCGAGAGGGTGAAGAGTTCGACAGCGAGACGGGTCTTCCTGGGGCGATGGCCGAGAAGCCGGCCGCATTGACCTGGTACGCCTTCGCGCTGAGGTACCTGGCGATGAAGTGGCCGCACGCTGCCCCCAACACGCGAGACGGGATCAATGAGACGCTGGCGTCGGTCACGCTGGCGATGCTGGACGACCGTCCGGGCCGGCCGGCTGATGACGTACTGAGGAAGTCCCTGCGCAACTGGGCATTCGTACTTCACTGTCGTCGACGAGGGACGGCCGAGCGGCCGAAGGTGGCGGGCCAGGTTTACAGGCGCAGGATGACCAGGGCGGTGTCGTCGGTGGCGTCACCGGGTGGGAGCAGGTCCGTGAGCACGGCGTCGGCGAGAGCTTCGGGATCACCTGCCCGGTGGCGGGCCAGGGAGTCGGCGAGCCGGGCGAGGCCCGTGTCGATGTCTTCGCCGCGGCGTTCGATCAGACCGTCGGTGTAAAGCACGAGGACGGCGCCCTCGTGGAAGGCAGCGACAGCCTGGATCCGGGAGCCGTGTTGAGGACGAGCGGCCAGTGGCGGGTCGGTGGCCTGGTCCAGGAACTCGACGGTCCCGTCCCTCTGCAGGAGCACTGGTGGGGGGTGGCCGGCGCTGCTGTAGGTGATGGTGTGGTTCTCCCAGTCGATGAATGCCGTGGCCACGGTGGTGTTCTCGGCGCCGTCGATGGTGCGGGCGTACAGCCCGAGAACTTCCAGGGCGCGGGCGGGGCCTTCAGGATCGAGAGAGGCGGCGGTGAGGGCGCTGCGCAGTTGCCCCATGACGCAGGCCGCGGGCAGGCCGTGGCCGACGACGTCGCCGACGGCGACGGCGATGCGATCGCCAGGCAGGTCGACCAGGTCGTACCAGTCGCCGGCCACATTCAGCGCTTGGGCGGCGGGCCGGTAGCGAACGGCCGCCGAGTGCCGGCCGACCGTGCGAGGAGCGGGCAACATGGCTTCTTGCAAGGTCAGCGCGACGTCACGGGCGCGGATGAGTTCGGTGACGTCCTCCAGCCGATGCAGCAGCAGCGTCATCCGCCCATCGGGTCCGAATACGGGAATGTTGGTCACGTTGAAATACCGCTCGTGCCATACCCCGGGCTGGTCGTGGTCCTCCATGTCGACGCGCTGCAGCGCTACGGTGCTGCGCTCACCGGTGTCCACCGCCCGGCGCAGTGACGCCAGAACTCTGAGCAGGAGAGGCTCGGCGGAGTCGTTTTCGGGCTGGTCCTCAGGCAGAAAGCGACCGACCACTTGCTCGCGGGGGAGGCCCCGGAGGCGCAAGAACTCCGCGTTGGCGTCCGCGAAGATCAGCTGCGGAGTCACCAGCGCCACCGCCCCGGGCAGAGCCTGGAACACCGCCGCGTAGTCGACCGCCGGTTCTGCCATGATTTTCCTGCTCACCACGCCGCTGTCTGTCTTTTCACGATACGAGCAGAGAGCCACAGCTCGCATCATGATGTTGCAGGCCTAAGGGAAGCTACACACGAACGATGATCGATTGCTCATGCCAGTTACGCACTGTGTGGCGCTCTTGTCGTACGCGTCCTGGTGGCGTCGGATCCCGGTGTGATGCTCGGAGCTCCAGGCAGCCAGGTGCTCAATGGCGGACAGCAGGGAGGCGCCGAGGGAGTGAGTGGAGGGGGCCTCCCCCTGAGTGGTGGACACGCTGATACTGGATCTGCTTGATCCGGAGGAAGCGAGAAGACCGCCGATGGCGATGAAGGACTACTCGGACGAGTTCAAGGCCGATGCCGTGGCCCTGTACGAGTCCACACCCGGGGCGACCTACAAGAGCATCGCCGCTGACCTGGGCGTCAACCGGGCGACCCTGCGTGAGTGGGTGCTGCGGGACCGCGAACGCCGTGGCGCCGGCGCCGCGGCTGCGAAGGGCACCCGGCCTCGGGAGGCGGTGCCGTCCGCTGATCCGGACGAGCGGGTCCGGCAGCTGGAGGCCCGGGTGGCCGAGCTCGAGGCGAGTGAGCGCAAGCTGGCCACCGAGCGGGACATCCTCCGCAAGGCGGCCAAGTATTTCGCCGGAGAGACGAACTGGTGAGGAGCCGCTTCCAGTTCGTTGACGACCACCGGGACACCTACGAGGTGAAGCGGCTCTGCCAGGTCCTGGACGTGAACCGGTCCAGCTACTACAAGTGGCTCGCCGGCGCCGAGGCCCGGGCCACCCGGCAGCACCAGGACCGGCTCCTGGCCGAGGAGATCCGCGAGGTCCACGGCGAGTCCGGCGGCGCCTACGGCTCCCCGCGAGTGACCGCCGAGCTCCGCGAGAAAGGACGGCGGGTCAACGAGAAGCGCATCGCCCGGATCATGCGGACGTTCTCCATCACCGGGATCCGCCTGCGCAGACACGTGCGCACCACCGTCCCGGACCCGGCAGCCTCACCGGTCCCGGACCTGTTCCAGCGGGACTTCACCGCCACCGGACCCGGACTGAAATACATGGGCGACATCACGTATCTCCCCCTGGAAAAAGGGCAGTTCCTCTATCTGGCGACCGTGCTGGACTGCTTCAGCCGCAAGGTCGTCGGCTGGTCCATCGCCGACCACATGCGCACCAGCCTGGTCGCCGACGCACTGCGGATGGCAGCGGCGACCCGCGGCAGCCTGGAGGGCGCCGTGTTCCACTCCGACCACGGGGCCCAAGGCGAATTCAACTGGTCGTCGCAACACCTTGATCACGGAGGTGTTGGATGGGACGAGCGAAGAAGCCGATGCCGCAGGCGCCGGCCGGGGCGCGACGGCAGTGGGCCGCGGATCGGGCGATGCGGGCGCCGATGCGCTCGCCCGGCCGCCCGGAGCCGTCGCGCGCTGTGCAACGGGAGTTCTGGCGCCTGATCGAGTCCGGGGTCACAACGGTCCAGGCCGCCGAGGGGGTCGGCGTGTCGGCACCGGTCGGGATCCGATGGTTTCGACACGCTGGCGGGATGACCCCGCTGAGCCTGGACGAGCCCACTGGCCGGTACCTGTCGTTCGCCGAGCGTGAGGAGATCGCGCTGCTCAAGGCCCAGGACAAGGGCGTGCGCGAGATCGCTCTCACGATCGGCCGCGACCCCGGGACCGTGTCTCGTGAACTGCGCCGAAACGCTGCGACCAGGGGCGGGAAGCCGGTCTACCGCGCCGTGGTGGCGCAGTGGAAGGCCCAGCGGGCCGCAAAGCGTCCGAAGACGGCGAAGCTGGTGGGCAACGAGCGGCTGCGTGAGTACGTGCAAGACCGGCTCGCTGGGAACGTCCGTAGGCATGACGGCACGATCGTCCCGGGCCCCAGGACACCGCCGTGGAAGGGGTTGAACAAGCCCCATCGCCAAGACCGACGGTGGTCGACGGCATGGAGCCCAGAGCAGATCGCGCATCGGCTGAAGGTCGACTTCCCCGATGATGAGTCCATGCGCATCAGCCACGAGGCCATCTACCAGTCGCTGTTCATCGAGGGGCGTGGTGCGCTCAAGCGTGAACTGGTCACTTGTCTCCGAACGGGGCGAGCGTTGCGGGAGCCGAGGGCCAGGTCACGGAACAAGCCCCAAGGGCATGTCACCGCCGATGTCGTCCTCAGCGAGCGCCCCGCCGAGGCCAACGACCGGGCCATGCCCGGGCATTGGGAAGGCGACCTGATCATCGGGACGGACAGGTCCGCGATCGGCACGCTTGTCGAGCGCAGCAGCCGTTCAACGCTCCTGGTCCACCTGCCACGCATGGAGGGCTGGGGCGAGAAGCCGTATGTGAAGAACGGGCCATCGCTCGGCGGCTACGGGGCCGTCGCGATGAACGCCGCACTCGCGGCGTCGATGACCAAGTTGCCCGACCAGTTGCGCAAGACCCTGACGTGGGATCGCGGGAAGGAGCTTTCGGGCCACGCGCAGTTCGCGCTGGAGACCGGGACGCGGGTGTTCTTCGCTGACCCGCACTCACCGTGGCAGCGCCCGACGAACGAGAACACTAACGGTCTGCTGCGGCAGTACTTCCCCAAAGGCACCGACCTGTCGCGCTGGTCCGCTGACGAACTCGAGGCCGTCGCTCACGCGCTCAACAACCGGCCACGAAAGATCCTCGGGTGGAAGACGCCCGCTGAAATCTTCGAGGAGCAACTACGCTCGCTTCAACAAGCCGGTGTTGCATCGACCAGTTGAACTCGCCCAATACGTCTCCCGGGCCTTCGCCGGCCTCTGCGACCAGCTCGGGGTCACCCGGTCGATGGGCGCGGTCGGCACCAGTGCCGACAACGCGGCCTGCGAAAGCTTCCACGCCTCCCTGAAACGCGAGACCCTCCAGGGCGCCCACGACTACAGCGACTCCGGCACCTGCCGCAGGACCGTCTTCGCCTGGCTGACCCGCTACAACACCCGCCGCCGGCACTCCGCCAACGGCCACCTCAGCCCCAACGCATACGAACACCGACACCACACCGCTAAACTCACGCTCGCCGCGTGATCAATAACCGCGTGCCCACCTTCACGGGGGAAGGCCCGAGTACTCGACGCGGGGCGGCACCTCCGCATAGGCAGTGCGCTCGACAAGGCCGCTGCACTGAAGGCGCTTGAGGACGAGGGTGAGCATGCGCCGGGAGATGGCGGGAGGCGCGACAGGGGCCCACGATCATTGACCGTGGGCCCCTGTCGGTCGTTGGACGAAAAGCACCCCTGACCTGTGCTTACAGCACCGGCAGGTTCTTCCGCAGTTCGAACGCGGTGACCTCGGAGCGGTACTCCTCCCACTCCTGCTTCTTGTTGCGCGCAGGAATTGATGAGCGCCGCCGACCGCCTGCTGCGATCCAAGCTGGACCACTCCTGACCTGCGGGCACCGGGTCATTGATGGTCGTTGTCTGTCGTTGAGGGCCACCCGTTGACGGCCCGGGTTAGGCGGCCTTCCGAGGGTCGGCAGATTTGCAGCGGGCCGACTCCCCCCTCGCTGACCAGGAGGTTCTTCTCCGCGCACTCCGCTCGGGGGTCACCTGGGGGAAAGCAGGCTGACAGAGCCCACCCTGTCGGCGATCGTTGACGACACCACGAGCCCATGTTTTGGCCAAAGCATGACTCTAAGTCACTCATTGATCGCTATGGTGACACGCGCGTTTGCGGGTCATATCTTGCTTGCATGGCGGCGGGCGAGGAGCAGCAGGAACGGGGCCGCGAGGGTGCCTACTTCGCGCAGCAGTGGCTGGAGAGCACCACGCGCGTGAGCGCTCCTTGGATCGTTTACGAGGCGCCACAGATGACAAAACTGACCCTGCTGAACGGGAAGCAGGAGTCGTGGGACGTAGCCGGATACTTCGAAAACAAAACGAAGAACTTGTTCTACGCTGAAATCAAGGCGTACACGAGCGACAACCAAGGCCCTAAGTATCGCGAGTATTTGACCGACTGCTACTCGGCTACAGCGAAGGCGATCAAAGACGGATTAGATCGCCAATATGAATTCATGTGGATAACGTGGCATCCTTGTGTACTGCGTTAGGCTTCTCGGCCAGGCGCTGTCAGTGTGGGGGGACCTCCAGGCATGTCTGTTACGTCGTCCGCTGGGGAGTCCTGTGCTCCACCAGACTGGCCGCACTGCGGGCAGGGATCCGACCCGGACAGCGACTCCGTGGGCTGCCGGGGTCGCCGCGTAGCCCCGTACGGATCGTGCCTGGAGCATCTAAGCGAACAGGAAAAGTCGGCCTTCCTGGCGGCCTTGACGCCTGGTGCCGATATATCCCATGAGGAGACCGTCCTATCTTCGGAAATGCTCACCCGGCTGCTCGATGCGCTGAGAGATCCCGAAAGCGGCTTTCCTCGAATCGGAAACGCTTCTTTTCTTGGCGCAAAAATTGAGGGTGACGCCACATTTAGCAATGTGACGATCGATGGTGAAGCCCGCTTCGTCAACACGACCATCAATGGCACGGCTCGGTTCGACGGCGTGAGCATTAAAGGCGACGCCTGGTTCGTCAAAGCAGCCGTAAACGGCGTCGTCCGATTCGATAGAGCTCAAGTGGTTGGGGACGTTCGATTCGACTTCGCAACAATTAGGGGCGACGCCAGATTTGACGCCGCGAGAGTCGGCGGGAAACTCCTGTTCCGCGCCGCTGAAATCGAAAAAGACGCTCGGCTCGACAGAGCAGAAGTCAAGGGCGGCGCCTGTTTCGATGAAGCAAAAATCGGATGGGCCTTTTTCCAAAATGCGAAAATTGAAGGCGGCGTACACTTTCGCGGGGTGAGCGTTAAAAATGATGTCTGGTTCGATGAATCGAAGATCGAGGGCGGTGCGCGATTCGTTAAGGCTGAGATTGGCGGGGGCATCTGGTCTGTTGCGACGACCGTCAACGGTGGCCTTTGGGCGGTCAATGCAAATATTGAGAATGGCATCCACTTCCTATACACGACGATCGAGGGCGGCATCTGGTTCGTCGGGGCATCACTCAATGGCGGCGTGATTTTCGACAAATCATCGCTTGACGGTGATGCGCGGTTTGATAAAGCGGCAATCGATGGCGAGGTGCGGTTTGATTTTGCAGAAATGAGCGGTACTCTGCGACTCAATCATGCCGTGTTCACGCGCGCTCCACTGCTTGAGGTGCTGCTCCCCAGAGGCACTGCGGATCTGTCTGGCGTCACCTTCGAATCTTCCATTGCTATGAAGGTAGAGACGCGGGCAGTCTGTCGCCGCGTACGTTGGGCGTCTACTGCCACACTTTACGCAGGGGATGCCGAGCTGGATCTCAGTGAAGCCGTCCTGGAGTTCCCGGTGAGCATCGTCGGGGGATTTAGGCCCGACCGGACAGGTGACGAGCACGAAGCAGTTCCGAATGTGCCTCCGGTGGCCCGTGTCACCTCGCTCCAAGGTGTGGACGCCGCGCACCTCGTATTGACCGATGTCGACCTTACAGAGTGCCGGTTCGCGGGAACAATTCACCTGGACCAGTTGCGGCTTGAAGGCCGATGCCCTCTGCCGGCAACCCCGGTCGGAGTGCGAAGGCGGGGCCTGCTCCCTCTGCGCTGGACATCACGCCGGACGCTGGTGGAGGAACATTATTGGCGGGCCACGCGGAGCAAGCAGGAAATCGGCTGGAATCCCGCACCAGAAGGAGTTCGAGTACTGGAGCCGGCTGCGCTGGCCCCGGTGTACAGGCAGCTTCGTAAAGCCTTCGAGGATAGCAAGAACGAACCCGGAGCGGCCGACTTCTACTACGGTGAAATGGAGATGCGTCGTCATGACCCAGAAATCTCCCTGGGTGAGCGGACGCTTCTAACGTCTTACTGGGCCGTGTCCGGGTATGGCCTGCGCGCGATACGAGCCGTTGGATGGCTTGCAAATTCCATGCTAATCACCATGCTCGCCATTATGTTGTGGGGTATACCAAAGGAATCTGCAAAACTAGAGAGCTCAGGTACATTGTCTGGGAATCGGATCACAATTACTACAGAGACGCCTGATCCTGAGAATCCATCAGGATCATATCTTGCGCGGTTGTCGACCGAGCGTTTCGAGAAATCCTTGCGCGTGGTCATAAATTCTGTGGTGTTCCGCTCTTCGGAGCAGGATCTGACGACTTCCGGAATGTACGTCGAGATGATCTCACGGGTCGTGGAGCCGGTCTTCCTCGGTCTCGCGGTACTCGCCGTCCGTGGACGAATTAAGCGGTAGCCAGCCTGTGAAACCCGCCGACATCGGATCTGTCGGGTGGCACCCCAAAGGAACGCCTTTCCGTCGTGTGCTCAGATTCTCGGGTGCTTCATCCGCACACGTCAGCAGGCAGTCGCCACCCTCAAGTCCTGGCGGCTCCTCCGCAGACTGCGATGCTCAACCACCCGCATTACGAGCCTCGTCCAAGCCGTTCTCTTCCTGCATTTGGCCAGCTCAACGTGAGGTTGGAAAGAGCTCACTAGCCCCCGAGTGCTTCAAGGTGTGCGGAGAAGTCCTCCACAAGACTCGCAAGCACAGCCTTTCCCTTATCCGCCGTCGCATACGGGGGAAAGCCAATCACCCCGGTCTCGGTATACGCCTTCATCCCGTGCGTCAGCAGGAACGGCCGCTCTCCTCCGTCGTGATCCGCGGTTTCGTACCCATCTCGTACGAGCGTGGGTTCCGCGTGGAGAAGAATGGACGTCTCAATCTCCCCCACATGCATGTCGCTGTGAGCGTCAGACACTAGGCCGGCGCGGTCCCGGCACCGATTCCACTCGCGGCCTTGTGGGAAGAGCGTCATCCGCGGCTCGGTCAGGTTCGCTTCCTGAACAATGTTGGACAGCACGTAGTTGCCACCGTGGGCGTTCACAAGCACCAGCTTGCGGATCCCTGAGGCTTCCAGGGAAGTAGCGATGTCCGTCACCATCGCGTGGAGCGTACGCGCGCTGATGCTTACGGTTCCGGCCCACGTGCCGTGTTCGTGACTGCACGCGATCGTCACTGGCGGGAGCTGCAGCACCGGGTAGGCGGCGGCAATCTCGCGGGCAATGATGCACGCGATGGCCGTGTCCGTGATGAGCGGCAGGTAGGCGCCGTGCTGCTCGTACGAACCGATCGGAAGAATGGCGACTCGCGGTTCCTGTTCCTGGACGTCAGTGGTGGTGATCGCGGGAAGCAGCTTCACGGCTCTCCTTAGGTCTCGCCAGGTGCCCTTCATCCTGCGCACAGCCCGGCTGAGTTCAGCAATCTCCACTAGCTTGCGGAACGGTGCCAGGTGCGTTTGCAGACGCGTCAGCTTTGCCAAGATCCTTGCTGCCCCCGCGTCGCCGTCTGGTCAGAGTCAGGCGAGTCCACTAGAGCCCAGGGCATCGTGGTGCACGACGACCGACGGCAGCGCTCGTACCGCCTCATCGGCTGAGCCGCATCCACCCCGGAGGCCGGCCGGTATCGCCCGCGGCGGCCTGCCAGACGCACGCAGGAGTCCCGTCGCGGGTCCGGTCCTCTCCGGATTCGAGCCGGCGACATAAGCATCTGGGAGAAGATCTTCTCCCAGTTTTCTTCCAGGGTGCGGCGCGGGTGGGATGCCGCCACTCGGCAATTGCACCTCATCTGGGTTCGCCCCAAGAGCGATCGAGACCCGGACACAGTGCTGTGGCGGCCGGCCGAACATGAAGAACCCCGGGTCGTGCGCCTGCCCCGGGCCTTGCCATGCGTGGGCCGCCGCGACCACCGACCCGGACGTCATCGGCTGCGGCCCTTGGCGGCGCGCCTGGCTCCGCGCGAGCGCGGTCGCCTACCACCCGGGCGGGGCCGGGCTGACGGTCGTGGACCTCGACAATGCCGACGCCATTACGTGGGCTCGCGAGCACCTGCCCGTCACGCAGACCGTGCCCACCACCCGGGGCGAGCACTGGCTCTACCTCGGTCGGATGCAGTCAGCCAACGGCGTGCGGCCGGGCGTGGACATCAAGTCCACTATGGCTTACGCCCGCTGGCTCGGGTTCGGCGCCGGCGCGATGGCCTGGCCTACCTGCCGGATACCGTGCGCGCGCTCGCATCGAGCAAGCCCACCCCGCCCCGGCCCGCGCCGCCGGCCGTCACCGTGCCCGTGCCGGGCGGGGGTGGGGAGTGCCGCCACCGCACGCCCGCGTTCCTGGAGCGTGGCATCGCGATGCCGGAGCAGCGCATCACCGAGGCCACCAGCGGCGTGCACAACGCCGTGTACCGCACTTTCCTGGCCGTGCTCTCCACACACGGCAGGTGCGGCTGCCTCACCGACGCGCACGTCGGCCGACTGTTCAGCGCCGCTCAGGCCAAGGGCGAGAGCGCCCGGCACTGCGCCGAAGCATGGGCCAATGCCCTTACCACGTTGGGAGTGTGACCATGGCAGACGACGACAAGACCCCCGCCCGCGAGGTCATCACCGACTACGCCCAAGAGCACTTCCGGTACTTCCGCACTCCCGACGGCACCGTCTACGCGCAGAAGAAGGGCCACCCGGTGGCCCGTCCGATCCGTTCTCAGGGCACCACGGGCAGCCACCGGCAGGAACTCATGGTCGGCCTGTTCCGCGACGGGAAAGGCGTCTTCAACGGCAGCGCCATCAAGGAGGCGTTGGACCTGATCGAGGCACTCGCGCTGAGCGAGGACGTACAGCCGGTCCACATCCGGGTTGCCCCCGGCTTTGACGGGGCGACCTGGCTGGGAGCCTCCCGAGGGCCTAGCGGCAGCCTGCAATTGGCTTCAGCACAGATCGTTCCCTCTGTCGGCTCTTTCGGACCCCCGAGTGATTCGGGACATTCAATACCGCCTGTCGTTCAAGCTGGATGACAGCCCGGCGGCGGGGGAGACCTACAAGCGCCGTCGCCGCGGGTTCAACACCGCCATGGAGTACGCGATTGAGTGCGGCTATCTGGACGCTAACCCCCTCGCGGGAGTGAAGCGCGCCGGCGCGACCCGTGGAGACGTCGTGGACCCCCGGGTCTTGGTGAACGCAGTGTGCAGGGCGGCCAGCTCCTCACGGCGGTCTCGTACGTCGGCTCAGTGCATCGCAACCGCGGCCGTCGTCTCGTGGCGTTCTTCGCCTGCCAGCTCTACGCCGCCATGCGGCCGGCCGAGGCAGTTGGTCTCCGTGAAAGGGACTGCTACCTGCCCGAGAAGGGTTGGGGGACTCTCACCCTCCAGGAGACCCGTCCGGTCTCGGGCAAGAAGTGGACCGACTCGGGCAAACGGCACGACAAGCGCGGGCTCAAGTCCCGGGAGGTCAAGGCGGACCGGCCGGTCCCCATCCCGCCCCCGCTGGTCGCGATGCTGCGCGAGCACATCAGGGAGTTCGGGGTGGCCACGGACGGCCGGATCTTCGCCAATGAGCGAGGCGAGGTGTTGGGAACGTCGAGCTACTGGCGGGTCTGGCAGGACGCCCGCCCCATCGCGCTCCCGCCGGACAAGGTGGACTCGCCGCTCGCGCATCGTCCCTACGACCTGCGGCACACCTGCATCACGAACTGGCTGAACGCGGGAGTCCCCGTTGCCGAGGTCGCCCGACGCGCGGGCAACTCGCCCGAGGTTATCCACCGCCGTTACGAGGGCTGCATCGACGGCCATGAGGAGGTGAACAACAAGAAGATCGAGAAGGCGATGGGGTGGGGCGAGGAAGCGTCCTGATTTCTCACTCGCCACTCACTCGCGATCAGCGATTGAGAACGACAAAGAGCCGGACCCAGTGGGACTGGGTCCGGCTCTTCATGCTTGGCACTTGCGCAGGTCAGAGGCTTGATCACCCTGGTTGCTGCGAAGTGCCCCCGGCAGGATTCGAACCTGCGCACACGGCTCCGGAGGCCGTTAAGGTTCACCTTGTTCTCACTGGTCAGGGCGTTGCAACTCGTCCGGCGTTGGCGCCCCGTCCGCGAATGGTCCACAGACGTGGAGGCCTGTTCAGTCCCGCGAAGGTCATTCGCCGGAGTCATCCAGGAGCGCGCTGTAGGGATGCGGACACAGGCGCGCAGATGATTGTGGACAGCGACGGGGCTCTCGTCCTGGCTCACTCGCAGAAGCAGGGTGCCGCCGAGACCTGGAGAGGTTTGGACACCACTCGCTGGTGGCGTTCGTCGACCATGCCTGTGGCAGTCGGTCACCTGTGGATGCTGCGGGCCAGATGACGGATCTCGGTGGGGCCGGCCGCGATGTTGCGCGCAACGCGACATGCAAGGCCGAAAGTTCGGGCTGGAGGAGCGGAGACTGGCTAGGTAATCTTGGGTGCTTCGAGTACGATCGGTGGACTCGTAGATCGTTGGTTGTGGCTTCCGCGGGTGGTTCGTTCCCTCGAATGATTCGCTGAATTCTTCGAGCGAAACCACCCGCGGATTCTGCTGTTTGGGTCGGCGACGGGCCTGGCGCCACGTAGAGTCTCTCACCACGGGGGCCACTGCTCTCAGTGGATGCTTGCGCGCTCAGAGTGATCGCCGACTCGTGGGCGTGGAGGGCAGCATGAGCACTAAGGGATGGTACGGAGTCCCTCTGGAACGGTCGGACTACCTCCGACTCGACCCCCACGACGATCACTGCACCCAGGATGATTTCTCCGACTGGCTCAGCCGTCATCAAGATGACCTCTTGGCCGTGGACTTGTTTACCGGTGCCGGTGGGCTGAGCTTTGGTATCCAAGAAGCAGGCTGGACCATGGCTGCGGGTGTCGACTTCGACGAGCGCGCCTTGGAGACCCACGCCCACAATTTTCCCGGTCTCAGCCTGCGGAGGGACCTGGGTGACCCGGAGGTACGCGACGCCCTGGTGGAGCTGCTGTCCCAGGCGAAAATCGACCTCGTTGCAGGCGGGCCTCCCTGTCAGCCGTTCAGCCGGGCCGGCCGGAGCAAGATCCGAGACCTTGTGCGCAACTACGGCCGGGATCCGCAGGACCACCGGAAGCAGCTCTGGCAGGCGTACCTGGACATCGTGACACGCGTCCGCCCGAGAGCCGTTCTCATGGAGAACGTCCCAGACATGGGGCTGGGGGATGACTTCGCAGTTGTGCGGATCATCGAGGAGAAGCTCGAGGAGCTCGGGTACGCGACGCAGGTCCGCCTCGTCGACGCATGGCAGTACGGCGTCCCGCAGCACCGCAAGCGACTGATACTGCTGGCTCGCAACGACGTAGAGCGCTTCGACTGGCAGCCGAAGGTGGAGACGGCCGTCAACCTGCAGCAGGCGATCTCCGACCTCCCACGCTTCCAGGTGGAGGCACAGGCGCGCGTTGGGGAGCGGGAACTGCCCTACGCGGAACCCGTGGATCTATCCGAGTTCGCCAGCAGGATGCGGGAGGGTGCTCCGGGGGCCTTTATTCATGACCACATGACTCGGCGGGTGCGTAGCGACGACCTGGAGATCTTCTCCGAACACATGACATCGAAGACCTTGTACTCGGATATTCCCGAGAAGTTGCGTCGCTACCGTGCGGACAACTTCACGGACAAATACAAGCGTCTGGCCTGGAATGAACTCAGTCGCTCAATCACGGCCCACATTGCCAAGGACGGCTACTGGTACATCCACCCTGAGGATCACCGAACGTTGACGGTGCGAGAGGCTGCCAGAATTCAAACGTTCCCGGACAGATTCCGGTTCGCTGGGACGCGGAGCGATGCCTTCCGGCAAATCGGCAACGCGGTGCCGCCTCTCCTCGGACACGCGGCAGCCAAGGTGGTCCTCCCCGTCGAGGGAATGCCCGAGAACTCGGGGCTGGTTCCGCATTGGCGGCAGGTACGGGACGACCTTGGCAAGTGGGCGGATTCCGCGCGGGAGCAGGAGGGCTGGTACCAGTTCCCGGGGGATGAGATGGCTGCGCCCCAGGCCGCGGTGATGGCTCTGCTGGCGGGAAGTCGCATGAAGAGCAGTGAGATCCGCGACATCATGGAAGTCGTCCGTGGCAGGAAGGCTGTGACCAGCCGACTCTTCGAACAGATCATAGAGAGGGCCCCCACGGCGTCGGCTAAGGACAGACTGAGCCGTCTGCAACCACTGGTCGACGACCGGAATGCATGGGGTGAGGCGAAGAAGAACAGCGTTCCGGAACGTCTCGGCTTCAAGCCTGCCGAAGAGGCCCTGTACACACTCCTCTTGGGAGAGCAGGACCTCCTGCTCATCACGCAGGGCGCACTCCGGGTCGGAGCCAGGGTCAACGGGAGCACGGGCGACCAGGTCAACAAGCTGACCGACGGTCGCGTTGACTTGATTCGTCTCGTCGGCGCAGGCAAGGACTCGTCGCTGCGTATGGCCGCGCTCCGCGTGATCGGCAACGCGTACTGCAAGGTCACTCAGCCCGGCTGCCCGTGGTGCCCGCTGCGCAAGCACTGCGTCGGCAAGCCCCCGGCGGACGATCTGTACAGCCAGACCTTCATTGAGGAGGACGGCGGCCGGGCCGCGTCCTGATCAAGGAGGGCGAGGGCCTGCTCCAGATTGCTATCTGCCTCGAGAGCAGGCCCGTCGTCAGCCGTCCTACGGTGCGAACGCGCTGAAGCCCTCTTCGATCGCCCTGTCGTAGACCTCCAGTGCCTTCCTGACCTGGGCCGCCGTGATGGTGCCGTTGGTCGCCAGCTTGGCGGCGATCGTCGTGGCGATCTGCTGCTCGGCCAACTCCAAGGCGCGTGTCTCCCGGGCCCAGTCAGCTAGCATCTCCCACTCGCTCAACTCGATCTGCTTGAGCCGGGAGAGCTGTTCCTCCTCTTCCTCCCGGGTGTCTATCGCGAACTCGACAGGCCGCGCTAGCAGTTCCTCGTCCAGTTCGTCTGGAACGGTCCAGGGGATGAGGGAGACCTCCTCCCAACACTTGCTGCTCTTTGCCCACTCGGTGACGTGCTTGCCCTCCTGGATGACCATATCCATGATCAGTGGGCACAGATCGTGGGCGGCTTGGACGACCGCATCGCTCACCTTCTGCTCACGCCATATGCGGTTGAGGTCGATGCGCCGCCCGGTCTCCTCGCAGAGGCGGGCAGTCGTGTAAGCAGTGATCAGGGCCTTGTGGCTTCCTGCGTCGTGGACTTTGGCCACCTTGTCGACCGCCTTGAAGAGGATGCCCATGGCGATCGTCCGACGGCAGTAGTCCGCATCAATGACTGGGGGCTGCTTCTTGATGTCAGCCTGGAAGGCAGCGAAGTTCTTCTGCGCTCCGCGGCTCACTAGGTGCGGCAACCCGTTCCACGCGTTGACGAACTTGGCCAGGTCAGACTTGGCGAATCGCTGGGCGGCCGGGTTCTCGGCCTTGAACTTGCGCCGTGCGACGACTGCCGTGTGCTTCGCTTCCTCCACAGCGTACGAACCGCGGGCACGCTCGTAGAACCAGCGTGTCTGCGGACCGCCAGGGGTGGTTGAAGGCGCCCACAAGGTGCGGCTGGTTCGTTCGAACTCGACATGGAACTTGTCGTTGGCCGAGAGATCGACCAGCGTAACCTTGTTCTGAGTGTTCGAGTACTGCGAGATGCTCGGGACGATTTCCATTAGTTCGTCCGAGCCCATCAGCATCAGCTTCATTTGGACGCTGACACCGGTCAGGTCCCTCTTGTCCCGTTTGAAGACGTGGTGGAGGGTGGCGGTGGTCTGTCCGCCGTTCACAATCTGGAGGCCGGTGAGTTTGCGGATGCCGACGCGGCCTCCGGCCGTGTCCTCGACGAACTCCGCGTCGGTCGCCGTCGCCGTGATGCCGTTGTTGTAGGTCAGGAACCGCCCCGGCTCATTGAGCAGGGTGAGGCGGATCCCCCGGTTGACCGTGCTACGGGCCTGCAGGAACGCGCGCACGTTGAGCTCGAGGAGACGCGTCCGGTGCTCCTCGTACAGCTCGGCGAGGTGGCGCCCGGGAACGACGGCGAGGGTCACGGAGAGATTGGGCTCGATGCTCTGCACCGACAGGCAGCTGATCGGCGGGTCGAACTCCACAACGATCGGCTCGCTGGCAGCACCGGACGTCTGGTGGCGGTAGAGCCGGGCGAGATCCCAGAGGTGATGCTCGACGGGGAGGCCCTGGAAGTCGGTGGGCTCCGGCTGCGTGCGGGCCGTCGACTCGCAGTTGCTGAACAGGAACAAGCGTACTTTCGAGGCGTTGGCGAGCAGCTTCTCGACGCCCTCGCACAGTTGGTGCACCTCGGTTGGCTGATCGAAGTTGCCCCGTATGCTGCCGGCCTTCTGCAGGAAGGCGAGCAGCCTGCGGAAGTGCCGTGTCACGTCGGCTTTGGTCAGCCCGTCGGCCATGGGGTCGAGGCTGAACTCGGTGGTGTAGAGGTCGAGGACCGAGCGGTCGTCGCTGTATCCGAAGCCGTACACCATGACGCCATGCCCGCTGTGGTAGGCGACCGTCATGTTGGCGACGAACCCGGACTCCTCCAACTGCTCGAGCACCCAACGGGTGAACGTCCTTGGGATCGAGCCGTCCTCTGCTTCTGCCAGGGTCTGTATATCGCCCGTGAGCGTACGGGCGTAGTCGGCAAGGGGCAGCTCAGCCATCAGTACCTCTGATTACTTCGGTGACCTTTTCGGTCGTGGTGCGGTGCTTCTCAAGCGCGATGACGCTGATGTCGTAGGCACAGTTGCCGACCCCGTCGGGAAGGTCGGTCTCCACGATGCGCGGGAACCCCTCGTCGACGGTCCACAGGTCGGCGCGACGAAGTGTGTAGCGCGGCTCGTCGTAGAGGTCCCGCTGGTGCGGCAAATAGCCGGACTGTATGAGGCGGCTCTCGAACCGGGCGGATGCCGAGGCAATGCCGGCGGCGGTGCGGATGTCGTCCACCACCGAGTTGAGGCTCTCGCCCAGACCACCCCGGCGCTCGTCGAGGGCCAGGTGCACGAGCACTAGGCGGCCGACTCCACGATCGTCGAGTTGCCGTTCGTTCGCGATCCGGACCGTGCTGGGGTTCTTCTTGGCGGTAGTTTTCACCTCGATGGCAACGGACGGGAGCTGAAAGTCCTGGCTGCTGCCCTCTGGCCCGGTCCAAGCCTCCACCGCCGCATGCGTCGGGAGGGCGGCGAGTAGGTGGCTACGCAGGTAGCGCAGCTCCCCGTAGAGTCCCAGCCGGGCCTCTCTGCCCAGGCCCTGGGATCCGACACTACGCATGAGCTGCTGCCAGTGCGTGAACCGTCGAACCGCCCGCTCGAGGACAGTCTCCGACGATGCGTCCTTCGAGGTCCGCGCGATGTCCTCCGCGAGGGGTGTGAACACCTCCCGCAGTTCACCCGCGGTTAGGGAGATCTGAAGCTCGAACTCGCGATTGCTCACCGAGCTGCAGGACAGGCTCAGGCCGTGGGTTTCCCGCAGGTTGACAAGGAGGGGGCGCGCACGGTCGACTGCCCGCGAACCACCTCTCACCAGTAGCATGCGCTGGTGCCCCGGGTGCGTCACACCCACGTGGATGTCGTGCCCGCTCTCGGGGAACAACCGCCGGGTGGAGCGTCCCCGGTCAGGCTGTGGTGCTTCGAGCTCCTGCCACAGCGCTTCGTCGATCATGCGTCCTCGGCCCCGTCCTCGTAGCTGAGGTCGTCCGAGTCGTCCTTCCACCAGGGAACATTCACGACGTACTCGGTCGCGGTGTGGACCCGAGAGAAGGGGAAACTGGCTGCGAATCCGATCAGCGGTATATCGAGGTTCGCCTTCTCCGGTGGCTCCATCATGTAGATGAGCAGGTGAGCCTGATCGGGTCGGCGCTGCCAGCGCAGTGGTTCACCCGTCGGCAGGGTGGGTGCGAGCGGTTCGCCGTTGCGGTTCTTGCGCCCCGCAGCGGCTTTCTTCGTCGCCTCCAAGGCGGCGTCGTACTGCTCCGGGTGGTCGAGATCGAGCGACTCGTCCTTGGGGTTCAGGATGCGCTTGATGGTGTGCTTCGTGGAGTCCGGACGGGCGGTCTTGGAAGCTGCTCGTGTGACCGCACCCAGCGTGTGTCCCGCGAGGTCGACGGGCATGTCCGCTCCCTGGCGGGAGACGACCCGGACGGTCCACTTGCCGAGCTCCCCGGCCTTGGCACACTGCTGGATGTAGGCAGAGATGGCGTCCGGACGGATCCTGTTCGCCTCCGACGCAGATTTGTAGCGGTCGAAAAAGCCGGCCGCCACCACCTCTGCAGGGACGTCCGACCACACGAGGCTGCCAGTCTTCGAGTCGACCTCAGGTGAAGCCTGCTCCAGGAGCATGCCAGCGAATGCCTGCAGCCTGTCGAAGTTGTGCTTCGGCACCCCATTGGTGAGAGGGAAGATGGTCGTCTCGGCGAGTTCGCCGGAGAAGCTGAGCCGCACCCGCGTGCCCTGACGCATCTTGTTGGCGGCTGTGATGCTCAGACCCAGAGAAGAGGTGCGCACCTTGAGACCGAACTCACGAGGGGTGAAGCCGATCGCGGCCATCTCCTCGATGTCCCGGCGGAGCTCGTCAGTTGCGGCCGTGATCTCCTCGTAGGCACCCACCAACTGTGCGGTCGTGTAAAGCCGGCACAGGTCCTCGTAGCCGGGCCGGTAGCCGAACCAGCGACCCATCTGCAGCAGGGTGTCGTAGGTTTTGGCGAAGCGCAGGTAGTAGCTCACCGAAAGGCCCTCAAGGGTAAGGCCACGCGACAGCTTCTGCCCGCCCACAGCGATGACGTACATGCCTGTGTGCCGGTTCGAGTAGTAGTCCAGCACGTCCTTGGCCACCCCGTTGATGGCCTTGATCTCGAACTTCTGGATCGCGGGGAGAATCTCGGCCGCGGTTTGCTCCCAGGACAGCCGTTCGGCCTCGTCCGCGGTGAAGAAGGCCGTGGTGGCCTCGAAGTCCTCCTCCCACAGAGCCCGCAGTTCGTTCATATACGCACGGGATGCATCCCCATAGCGGTCCCTGAGGCCGTTCCGGAGCAGCCTCACATAGTCGTCGATCTGGTCCCGTACCTGCCCCTGCACCTTGGTGAAGCGGGTGACGTGCACCAACATCGAGTTGTGGACATCCACCTGCCCCCGCGCGCGGCGGGCGGCACAGGTCAGGACGAATGAATGGATGGTGCGCCGCAACGAATCCGGCAGCTCTGCGGTCACTGTGAAGCCGGACTTGTGCTTCTCGGGAACCCAGTGCTCGGCGTCGTCGACATGGTGTACCAGCGGCAGCGGGTCGATGTCGTCTTCTTCCGCGTGGGCACGCAGACCGAATAGGCGCTCCGGACCGAGGTAGTTAGACGGTGCACGCAGCGTTCGGATGAAGCTCTCGGGGAACAGGTCGCCGCCGAGGCTGTCGTGGTCAGCATCCGGATCTATGTAGATGTTCGCGTAAGGAGTCGCGGTGTAACCCACATAGGACGACTTGTCGAAACTGGTCAGCAGCTTGCGGATGGCGGTGTTGATACTGGTGGGGTCAGCCCCGTCACCGGCCGTGTTGACGGACGCGTTGTCGGCCTCGTCGTCGATGACGAAGAGTGGGATGTCCTGGACTATCTTGCGGCCCGTCTTGGGGTCCTCAACGCCGTGGACCTCCGTCACCCAGGTACGCAGGTAGTCGATGATCCTCGGATGCTTCTTGACTACGAGAACCACCGGGAAGTTGCCGATCGGCAGATTCGCCTTGGATGCGGTCTTCCGATCGAAGTCGCCCTTTTCAGTGCTATTGGTCAGTGACGCGATGTGGAGACGCGGCTCACCGGCCATGGCACCGACCCCGATGTAACGGTCGGCACCCTCTTGATCGGAACGGAGCTGGTACTGCGTGTCAAATCCCAGCAGACCTTCGTCTATCCGGAGTTGGGTCTGCGCGCGTAGGTCGTTGAGGACACCAGCGAACACAACGATCAGTCGGTATCCAGCGTCGGCAGCCTTCGCTGCCAGACCGATGAACTGGCCAGTCTTCCCGGACTGTACCTGGCCGATCACCAGCCCCATCCGACGCCAGGGACCGGGCCGGTGCGGATCTTCCAGCTCTCCAAGAACTTCGTCTGTGGTCCGGTCGATGCTGTTCACCACTTGGAGCGGCATGCCCCGCGAATGCTTCAGGAACCGTTCGTACCGGGTCCAGAAGGCCCACGAGCGGTCGTTCTTGGCATCGGGCAGCCACGGGACGTGGTCCTCGCTGTTACTCAGCCCCGCTGAACTCTCCTGAAAGGTGGTGGTGCGGGACTCGACCAGCTTGCGTAGATCGGCGACATCTACCATCACGCCGTTGAGGCCGGAGACCATCTTGGCCGTCTCAACAGCCTTGGTCACTTCGTCCGGAGTAGCCTGCCGATCCTCCGGCAAGAACTGAATAGCCACCTTCAACGCATAGGACAGGTCCTTGCTGCCGGCCAGATCCACAGATGTCTCCCCCCGGAGATACGTAACTTGATGGTCGGGAACAGGAGGCTACGCCCCACCATCGACACTCGGTCACTTGTTCCAGAATCCATCAAGCTGGTCGAATGGTTGCGTTGTGCGGATGACCTGTCGTGCTGCATCCGGAGGGCGGCCTTGGGCAACGAGCACATCCAACATGCGCTGGGCCACGTTGGTCGCCTCTTCGTTGGCCTTCCCCGGACCGCCGAAGGGCTCAGGATCGTCTGCTGTGTCGGTCTCGTGCAGAATGCGCAGCGCCGGCACAGGAACGGTCTCCTCCAACAGCCGCAGCAGCGCTCGGATGTTCGCCGGATCGCCGCCCCCCTCCCGGAGCACCGCTTGGACGAGGGGATGCTTCCGGTTGATCCGGCACTGGACGGTGTTCTCGTCTCGCCGTACGTTCCACGCGAATGACAGATTCTCCGCGCGCTGCCGTGCCGCTATTTGACCTCGGTTGCGGACAGTCTCGGCTGCGGCGGAACGGACTGTGCGCGCTATACGCTGGAGATGCTGGCGCAGTGCGACCGGCGGCACCACTGTCGCCTTCCGGACATCGACCTGCCACTGGGTGTCGGTCTCGGCCGGAATGTCGACGGCGATGCGAGCCAGGTTGTACTTTTCCTCGCGCCGGAGTCCGCGTATGCCCAACCAACTCCCCGCGAGGATGAGACGGTTACGGCGGTACACGTAGAAACCCTGCTGTCGCAGCCATCCCCTGGGTCCTCCGACGCGTTCCGCCTCGGCAGGGGCTAGCCGCTGCAGTCCGGGCAGGATGTAGGGCTCGACTCTGACCTTGTGCCCGTCGAGCGGCAGATTCTCCACCGGGTGGCGTAGCACCGAAGGGTGGCTGGACAGAAACGGATCCCACGGCTCAACAGCCAAGCCCGTGACACGCAGAGTCAACGCTGCTGAGCCAGTGAGGAACCGGGCAAAGACGAGACCGAGGTGGCTGCGGACCTTCTCGGTCTCGTCGTAGTACTGCCGTTGGGACCTGCGATCGACAGCGGTGACCCCCCGGTATCCGGCGAGTCGATGCCACAGAACGATTGTGCCGACGGAGCGTCCGGCGGTGAGTTGCTCTAGGGCTACCGCAGCCTCGGCCGGCGGCTGTCGGAGCAACCGCCATTCACCGGTCTGCTCGACCACATCCAAGTCCCATGTCCGTGAGCACCAGGAGCCGTTGGCCTCCGCCGTGCAGACCGTCAGCAGACGGCACTGAGAGAAGGAAGCTGACTTCAGCCCCACCCCGAACCGGCCCAGATCCGTGGACTTGCGATCAGTCGCTGACCAGCGCGCCGCGACGGTCATCGCGGCGACCAAGGACGCCTCCGACATGCCATGGCCATCGTCGATCACGGCGACCCACGACGAGCGCCCGTCCCAGGTGAACTCCACGTCGATCGTCCCTGCCCCAGCCGAGACGCTGTTGTCCACTAAGTCTGCGATGGCGTCCGGGAGCGAGTAGCCCAGAGAGCTCAGCGAGGCCACCATCCCAACGGGCTCGGGAGGCGCGAGGTCGTACGCCATGTGGTACTTGGTCCTGCCCTTCGGCTAAGGGGACGACGAAGGAAGACATTCCCTCGTGTCTAGTCACTGTGCCTGTGCGTGCGAGACGAACCTGAGTGGGAGGACGTGCATGGGCGCTTCCTGCCACCGCATGGCGTTGTTGCCGGAGTGACTGACCATCATGTCGGCAACCTGCGCAAGCGTCCATAGCGTGCAAGCATCGCGAATGCTGTCATCAAGGTGAAAGGTGTCGAGACGGGGGAGTGGTGTGAGTACGCACGGCGCCCAGGTTGTGTGGGGCAGTAGGGCGCTGGTCTAGTTGGCGTTCTGCGCCGGCCGCATGGAGGCACAAGGGCGCCTCCCCAAGCTTCCCGGCTGCGCGTGACCAGATACCCAGACAGCTTCGGTCACGCTCCGCGACAACCTGGGAGTGGTTCGGCCCGCCTCCGCAAGTGGATGCAGCCACTCTGACTTGCAGAAGGGGCCTGCCTAGACGGGGGTGTTGATAGGGCCTTGGTAGATCTCGAACCTGCGGCCAAGCGCTTAGAAGGCGCCTGCTCTTGCAGTAGGTCGTACACACCCAACCTGGGGAGTCGCCAGCGCTGGCCGTGTATGCCTGGCTAATATCGACATGTATTCGACACGGGATGTTGGTAAGCCTGTCCTGGTGTCAGGTGACGTGACGTCAGTTGGTTCCAGCCTCAAAGTCCAGATTCTCTGGGTGGTCTCGCACGTCTTCGATGTTACGGGTAACGGGTATGTCGAGGCCTACCTCTTCGAATGCCACATCGTCGCACCAGACGCGCCCGTCACCTGAGAGAATGAAACCGATCCGGATGGTCGCGCCTTCGCCGGGCACATCAAGGACAACATCACGTCGACTCCAGCTCTGGGTGCCCGAAATGCTTCGGCCGTCAGAAGTGTTGTCGAACTCCATCACCTTGTGCAGGGTGTCATCGACGCGGAGCCAAAGCCCCGCCCACTTGGCAACGTCTCTGGTCTTGAGCATGGCGGACAGACGTACCCGCCTTCCTCGGTAGGCGTCTGCCTTGAACACCTGGGCGATAGAGGCGAACTCCTTCGCACCGGGGCGGGCTTGGATGAAGGCACTGGCGCGACCGCTCTGGAAAATCTGCGTGTCAATGCCGAATTCGTAGTCCTCAGGCCGCGCCCCTGTCACATACCAGCCCGTCGGCAAAGCGTTATTGCCAGCGACGCTCGAGGGGCGAGCCTGGAACTCCGAAAGGATCTTGGTTGTCTCGGCTTTTGTGCGCTCCGACTCGGCTTCCAGCTTCCGAACTTCCGCCCGCATCCGAGGTCGTGAGGTGAGGTACGTGATGACTGCCACGACTACGGCACCGACGATTGGCCCTGTGATCGTTAAGATTGACAATGTAACGGTTTCCCCCGGCAGAAAGCGCGGCGACGGTAGTCGTGCCTGAGCCCAGCAGTGGCGTGACCGCGGACCAGATACATACTGAGCTGCTTTAGGCTGGCCCAAACCTGAGGACGCAGCTTCGGAGGGCCCCTGCGACTCGTACGTTGCAGCAGGTCTGGGGCCTAGAAGCCGTCTGCCTAGCCGCGTCCGTCTTAGGGGACTGCCGGCTCTTCGCTATCTGCAGCCGTTGAGGGCAGCGGAATCGTAGGTCCGTGATCTTGATTTAAGAGCTCCGTTGGTGCGATGTCGATGGCGGAGAGGCGCTGCACCTCAGACAGGAGACGGTCGTATAGAGCCCGCATCGAATTCAGTAGCATCTTCGCCACTGAATCAGCGATTGGGGGGCGCGATTCCGTTAGACGCCAGGGCCCTGTATTGGATTCGATCGGGTGGGCGAAGAGCTTCACGGCTTCTTTGACGCGGGTCCATGCGAGTCCAAGCTCGGTCCAGTTCAGGTTCCCAGTCACGTGGCTCATCGAGTTCCCCCAGTTGCTCTCCCAACCCAACTCAAAGGAATCTTGGACGGATCTCACGGATTTGTTGATCTCGTTCCACATGGGCAGGAGGTCGCGTGCGGGATTGGACATTGATATTTGCATATATGGAACCTCGGGGAATCCTTCAAGTGCTCTACGGCCAGCGGAGCCAAGACGGTCCTTGGGCAGTGCATCAGGTTCAGTCGCCCTTGCCTCTGAGCTGAGCGTTTCTGCTGTAAAACCCGAAGATGTATCCAGCGCTTCCGTCGCTGATTCGGCTTGGCGAGTTATCTCAACGTTCATCCCCAGAGCTTCGAAGCGAACATCTCTCTGTTCCAAGGCGGATCTAATGGGATTCCTGAATAGCAATACGAGGGAAATGAGGGTCATTGGCCAGATTGCGATTTTCAAAATGTCGATGACGAGGCGGGCAATCTCCATGCCGATTTCTCCCCTATTTCAGAGGTGCTGCTCTTTTCCTGTGTGATCTGCGTCAGAGGTCGGCGGATTCTCAGTGGCGGAGTCAAGGGATCAGCAAACTTGAAAACCGTCGTGACGAGAGTCAGGGTTGAGCAGCGTCCGTCTGTGTCAGTTCTGGTTGGTTGGTCCGGATGCGGACTCCTCGCGGCGCTCCGCAAGGCGGAAACGGGACAGGTCACGGGCAAGGCGGATCGCTTGGCGAGATGTCAGAGCGTCCGGCTGGCCGGTGTAGGTGCTGCCGCTAGGGGTTTGCAGGCTCAAGTCCTCGTCCGTGACCGTGAACTCCAGTGCGACTTCGGTGCCCGCTTGAGTGTCTGGAACGAGGCTGATGACAGTGACACCAATTCGGCCTTCGTTCAGAAGCCATTCCGCCTCCGATGGAATGGGGAGAGTGTCGCAGATGATGAGGACATGCGGGTATAGGGGGGCCTCGTTCAGTTCCTCGCGACGGAATTGATCCCTGTCACGAACTCCAGTCAGGAGCTGGATGAAGCTCGCAGTGTCGTCTGCCAAGCCGGTTACGAGAGAAGGCAACTCGGCATCGGGAAGGGGCTTGGCATGCGGCAGGTAGTCAATCCATTCCCATTCATCTGACTGCTCCACGGGAGCGTGGACAATGACCCGGAATTCATCAGGCCCGTGGAGTGTTACCAGCTGCGCCACCATGCTTCGTAGGAGATTGCGGCTTCGTTCCTCAACTGTGCCGCATACGTGAATGTGGTGAAATGCGCGGAGGTTAACCGCTAGAGGAAGGTCCGCCAAGGTTCCGTACTCCTGAATGAGAGAATTCAGGCCGTCGGCGCACACTGGATCGGATCCCGCAGGAATGTCCGGAGAGACCAGCGAAGTGGCGAGGGACTGGTTCCCTGTGCCAACCCGCACCTGCATGAAATCTGGGTATTCGTGCGTCCTCTCCCAAAGCTGCCCCCGACGAGCTATTACGGCACGCAACTCTGACGGCTCCGGATGCAACCACAACTGCGCCTCCCTTTGGAGAAGGGCGGTCCGATGTACCTGTCGACGAGTGTCGGTAAGGTAGCGGAGATACGCTTGCCGCTGCTGGTTAGTGTGCGCTGCGTCGTCGTCCGAGTTGCGCGTTAGCACGACAACGAGGGCGATGGTCGCACTAGATATAAAGGCGAAGGAACCGGCGAGCTGGTTAGCTGGGCCATTCGCGGTGAGGATTAGTAGTCCAGAGGAGCAAAAGCCGGGAGCGGTTAACAGTATTGGGAGTCGCCATTTCTGCCTCCAGGTGACTTCTTTGCAGACGGGAGGCGGTCGTAGCATCACGGGATCCCCTGGGACGTCCGAGGGGAGAAGCCGTGGCTGACGGGCGAAGGTTCGAAGTGTCGATGGGCTTCTGGCGTCAGAATTATTGGATGGGTCCGAGGAGTTTGGTGGCTGCGCGGTCGCGGTGCTCAAATAATTCTCCGTCAAGTGATCACAATTCCGATGCCGGAATCATCGGGCATGGCTCGGCCGTCCAAAAGATAAGTCAATTCTGCGGGCAAGCGCGTCAGCTGGCCCAGCACAGCTGAATTAACCTGTTCACGGGTTAGTGACTGGACGGAACTGAGGTTAGCGGCGACGAGTACGGCGCCGGAAAAGTCGGCACCGTGTACATCGGCTCCCGAGAGATCGGCACCCGTCAAATCAGCCCGTGCAAGACTAGCGTTGATTAATGTTGCGTCGCGCAGATCAGCACTGTCCAGCCGCGCCCTGTCCAGTCTCGCGGAAAAGAGGTCCGCCCCGCGCATGGATACCGACGATGCCAAAGTGTCGTCCAGGCGAGCTGACGACAGAGCGCAGTTCGTGAATACGGCTCCCTTAATCTCAGTCCCACGCAAATCAGCGCCTGAGAGACGTGCCCCCGTGAGGTCGGCACCGTCGAGGCGCGCACCTCTTAGGTCTGTGTTGTCGAGTTCCGCCTCGCGCAAGATAACTTGACGCAGGTTGCTTGACCGGAGAAGGCAGCGCTGCATGTCCCCACGTTCGAATGACAGCCCCTGTAGCTCGGCTCCCCTTAGGTCAGACTCGGCCAATTCGGGTCGCATTGTTCGTTTCATCGACCCGAGTACGTCAAGTGCCGCTTGCACGTCTGCCTCTAGCCTGGGAGCCTGCGCGAGCTGGTTTGGGACCTCGGACGAAGTGACGCGCTGACTCAGAGCTGGGGTAATTGGACGGCGACGCACAACGAACGAAGAGAGCACCTGCGTGATGGAGCCCACGTCTCGCCAGGAGTCACTCGCCAGCCTCTGAAGAGCGAAAACCCCGCCCAGGCGGGCGTCCAGAAACTCACTGCTCAGTTGGCTTACAGCGCCGGCATACCGGTCTGTGATCTGGCTCTGTCGTGAGAGCACGTACCCACGTGCCGTGTAGATGAGCCCTCCGATGACGGCCAGTCCGCCTGCCGTCTGTAGGACCATGCCACGCACGTTGTTCAGATGAGTGAGACGCTGAGACGGCTTTAACTGCTTGGCCTCCGTATCAGCTAGCCAATGCGGAACCAACTGAAGGAGGAGGAACGCGACGCCCACAGCGACAGCGAGCACCACAAGCAATGTGGCCATCGTCCGTAGCCGTGCAGACCACCTGTCGCCGCGCGCCAAGGCGAACTCCTCCCCCAGGGCTCTGAGATGAGCAACGTACCGATGCGGCGGTGCTCCAACAACCTGGCTCGCAGGGCCTCACCTTTCCCCACCACTCTCCCCCGCTTCCATCCCGTCCGCCGTCGACCCACACACCGTGGAGCGGGCGTGGTTCATGGCGTCCAGGTGGAGCGCGCCACTGTACGAACGACCTGGACGCCATGGGCCGCGTCTGCTCGGCTCTGCCTGGGTCGATGGCGGACGGGATGGGAGCTCCCCGCGCACGCCACGACGGGCCGGCAGTCGCGTACGGCGCCCACGCCATCCCAGAGTCTGAGCGCCCCCGCCGGAGGCATGCCCTGGCCTGGGTCCGCTTCATGCGGTGATCACCGATTGGCCTTCGGCCCATCCATGTGGGCGCGCGTCGGCGCAGCCGGGGGCGGAGCGGGCCGAAGGCAGGAGCGGCGCCCCAGAGCGGAGCCGGTAAGCGCGCCCGGCGGAGCGGAGCGCAGCCGGGTGCCTTGAACCAGTAGAGAAAGTTGTTACTCAGGCTTCGGCTGGGATGTGCCAGAGCGGAGCTTCGTACTGCTCCGGCCGGCTGTTCAGTAGGAGAGCTCTGAGGCCCTGGCGCTGTGAGCCGTTGAGGCCGAGGGCTTCGGTGATCCTGCGGAACGTCGTGTGCGTGACGCCGCGGCTGCGAGCCTGCGCCTCGAAGTCGGCGAGTTGGTGGAGCGTGGCTTCCGGGTCGAGCTTCTGCTCCAGCTGGCCGCTGAGCCAACTGGCCTTGTTGCGCTCGTAGTCGATCTCCGAATATCCGCAGATTTCCCGGCTGTGCTGCTCTGCTTCGGCCAGGCTCTCCGTCGCCAGGATGGCGCGGGCGAGCTCATTGCGATTCAGCGCGTCGTCGAGGTCGGCTTCATGGACGGTCGGCCCCTCGTCGGTGAGCGGGACCGGTAGGCCGGCGTCCCGGACTTCGCAGAGGCCCCGTACTCCTCGCGCTGTGGCGGCCAGCATCGCGGTCGCCTCAGAAGGGTGCCATTCCAGTACCGAGCTGACGGGTTCGACGTGATCGCCCGTGAGGGTCAGGACGGCTGGGCCCATGCGGTCGTGTAGGACCTCAGCGGGGATTTCGCCGTCCAATCCCGGGCCGGCGATCAAGAGCCTTATCGGCGCGTTGACTTGGCAGCACGCGGCGAGGGTGAGGGCGTCTGCGAGTGGGCTGCGGAGCGTGGGCTCGTCGCCCTTGGCGAGGATGTCGCCGCCGACGTCCAGGAGGTCGATCGATTCCGGGGCCAGGTGCTCGATCAGTTCTTCGAGCTGACGGGTGATGCCTTCGGCCCCGTGGTGTGGATCGATCAGGGCGACGCGGTTCGGAAGTTCTCCCGCCAGCCGGGGGAGTGTGGACCCCGCGGGAGCTACCGGTTTCGCCTCGGCCGGTACCGACCACACGCTTGGGGTCAGAGGGTGGAGGCCCGTGAAGTTCGCCGGCCCTCGGGGCCCTGGTGCGGGGTCGATCAGCAGACGGTCCCACGCGTAGGTGAGGATCACTGCCGGACTTCCGTCGCTCCCATAGAGAGCTGCGTCGAGCATCGCGGCGGCGACGGCGTCGCCCCCGCCTCCTGCTGCCACGATCAAGCGCGTCACGCGACCAGCCTACGGGTTCCGGTATTGACCACTCACCCTATAGTGGCTACTGGTCATAGCCACTTAGGGAAGGGGCTCCGATGCCGCAGATCGAAGAGACCCAGCCCAAGTACCTCCAGATCGCGCACCACATCCGCGATCAGATCTTGCGGGGCGACTTGCGGCCTGGTGATGAGGTGCCGTCGGAACGGCAGTTGGCGGCTGACTGGGGCGTCTCACGGCCGACGGCCGCGCGGTCGCTGGAAGCGCTGAGCCATCAGGGATTGGTCGAGAAGCGCCAAGGGTCGGGCACCTATGTGCGTGGTCTCGCTGTGAATCGGAGGGCCCGGGAGCTCTACGGGCGGGCGAAGCAGACCGGCAAGATCTACACGGCCGGTGAGTACGCCGTGATCACCTCGGCCGGGTGGCTTGAGGCCCCTGCCCATGTGGCTGAAGCGCTGAGTTTGGCGCCTGGTGGACGGGCGGCTCATCGCCGTCGAGTGACCAAGAACGAGACCGGACCCATCACCATCTCCACCTCGTGGTTCGGTGTCGACATCGGTGAGCGTGCGCCCAAGCTCCTTGATCCTGACCGGATTCAGGAGGGCACGCTCATGTACGTCGAGAACATGACCGGCCGGCAAGGGAGCTATGCCGAAGACCGGATGTGCGCCCGGCTGGCCACGGAGGATGAGGCAGCGGATCTCGAACTTGAGCCCGGATCCGCTGTCCTGATTGTCCATCACGTGGTCTACGACCTGCAGGACCGCCCGATCGAGTTCGCCGAAGCCACCTACCCGCCCGGTCGTTGGGCGTTCGAGCAGGGCTACCCGATCAGCTAGAAAGTCGCTCCTCTCTGTGTGAACCGCTTGTGGCTTCGAGTGGCTAATGCCACTATCCAGTAAGTGGCTAAGGCCACTTGATGGGAAGGGGCATGGTGTGAGCCAGGATCAGGCGGAGTTACGGCACGTTTCGCAGGAAGCGGTCTGCCGTGGATGCCGGGGACGAGGGTGGAAGCGTGTCGGCTCCCGCTCGGTCCTGGCAGCGTCCGCGGCCGACGCTCGCATCCGCCCCACGTCTAGGCGGCGCTGTCTCGACTGCGACGGCACCGGTAAGGAGTAGGGGTGCTCATGTTGGATGCGCATGACGAGCCTGACGCGGCGGCGTCCCCGATCGGGGGGATGACCCTCTATCCGGTACCTGAGTCTGTTCACCGGGCTCGGCGCTGGTTTCGGAAGTTCACCGCCCCGTACTACCTGGTGTGCTCGATCGACGACTGCGTACTGATGCTCTCCGAGCTGGTGACGAACGCCATCCTCTATGGAGAGGCGGAGGAGCCCTGGCGGGTGCGTGTCGAATGGTGCCGCGTGGGGCAAGCCCTACGGGTCAACGTGCACAACCCTGGATTCCCCGCTGATGTGCTGCTGCGCGAACCGGGTGCCAATGACGCGCATGGGCGGGGGCTGCTGCTGGTTGACGCGCTCTCGGACTCGTGGAGTGCCGGCCCCAGCCGCTTCGGTGGCACCGTCGTGTCCTTCCAGGTCGACGACGCGTGGAAGCCGTGAAATCGATCTACCTCATGAGCGCCCACGGGTCCTTGGGTGTTCAGTGCCTACTAACGTGAGTAGTCTGGTTGACAGGTTGACTTGGCTGATCGGGACTAGGCGGGACTATGGCGTACGAGGTGGCTGCACCCAAATATGTGCGGCTGGCGCAGACGCTCCAGGGGCGTATCGAAGACGGCACGTACCCGCCTGGGAGCCTGGTTCCGAGTGAAAACCAGCTGGTCCAGGCCTTCGGCATGTCCCGCCCCACCGTCGTCCGTGCGTTGGAACTCCTGAAGCGGGACGGGTGGTTGGAGTCCCGGCAGGGATTCGGCACGATCGTCCGTGGGCGACCCGAAGTGATCGAGCGGAAGAGCCAGCGAGGCCGGGAGACGCTTGAGCGGGCGGAATCGACTGCCGCCGGACGTCTCATCGAGGTTGATCAAGTACCCGTGCCTCCGAGGGTCGCTTCACTCCTCGGTGTTCCCAAGCGAACCGAGGTGCTCGTTCGGAGACTCCTGGTCGAGGAAGACGGAGAGGCCGTGGAGCTGACCTCCTCGTACTTCCCCGCCGGTCTTGTGGAGGGCACGAGTCTTGCCGATCTGGCCCCGCTTCCGGAGGGGCACCGCGCGCACCTGGAGGCGCGCAAGAAGATCCGCTTTGACCACGTGACAGAGCGGGTCTCGGCGCGTCTGCCGAGCAGGGAGGAAGCGGAACTCCTCCGGCTCCCTGAGGGCGAGCCGGTCCTCAGCGTCCTCGTGGTTGCCTGTGATGTGTCTGGGCAGGCCTTGCAGGTCACGGACGTGCTCCTGCCGGCCGACCGGCAGGAGCTCGAAGACACCTACCGGCTCGACTGACGGACTGGCGCCTTCTCGCCCGTCCTGGTGCGTCAACGCCCGCCGGTGACTGGTCGTCAAGCTACTCCAGCCACTTGACAAGTCAACCTGGCATCTCTAACTTCGGACTTGCTAAGTCAACCTGTCAGGTTGTCTGATGGGTGCCTACGAAGGAGAAGTTCTGTGCGTGTGATCCGAGTTGAGACCTCGTCCGCGACGATCCTGCTGACCGAGGCGCCTGAGCCGAAGGTCAAGGACCGTCAGACGGGCGAGATCGCCAAGGACGCTGTCAGCGGTGAAGCGCTGATGAAGGTCGGCGTCGTCTACATCGACGAGGGGGAGTCGTCCCTCATCGCGGTGACCGTTCCGGAGAGCGGGATCACGGACGGTCTGGCCGTGGGAGCTCCGGTATCCCTCCCCGGCCTCATCGCCCGTCCCTGGGAGAGCGTCTTCAGCGGGCAGGCCCGTCACGGCATCGCCTACCGGGCGGCCGCCGTGGTCCCCGGCGCCTTCCCCGCCGGACAGGAGAACTGATCTCGTGTCCCAGCTGATGACGCTGGTCGAACTGGGTGGACCCCTCGCCGCGATAGGCGGGGCGGTCTACACCCGGAAGGCACATCCGGCGCTGTACTGGGTGCTGGTCGGGCTGCCGTCGTCGGTGGCCCGGTTAATGGCCTCGTACAGCTCCACCATGGAGGCGTGCGGGCTGACCGTCACGCCGTCCAGGCTGCGGGCTCTGGCGGTGCGAGCCGCTACTCGCCGAGAGGTTCGCCCTGTGCCACCTCGCCGGGGTCTGATCCGCCCGACGTCCACGGGCCTGCGCGTTCGGCTCCGGCTGGCTCCCGGTCAGGAGCCGGCGGACATGGCCGCCTCGTGCGAGCGTCTTCGGCACGCCTGGGGCGTCCACGCTGTGCACGTACGCGATATCAAGCCCGGCGTGGTCGAGCTGCGGTTGGTCGGGTTCGATGTACTGCGCAAGGTGAAGGTGCCTCGTCGCGCCAAGCGTGACCTTCTCGCAGTGCCAGTGGCCTTGCGGGAGGACGGGACGGTGTTCGTCCGCGATTACCGAGCTGTACCTCACGAACTCGTCCTCGGCGCCACCTTGTCGGGGAAGTCGATGTTCCTGCGCAATCTGCTGACAGAACTGGCTTCCCAGCCTGTGGCCTTGGTCGGCATCGACTGCAAGCGGGGTGTGGAGCTGGCGCCCTTCGCCCCGAGGCTTTCCGCCCTGGCCACCGACTCTGATGAGGCTGCCGAACTGCTGCCCGTCCTGGTCCAGGAGATGGAGGATCGCTACGACCTGATCAAAGCCCGACAGGGCATCGCGGCTGGTACCGCGGATGAGGAAATCACCTCGGACGTGTGGGGCCTGCCCGACGACGAACGCCCCGCTCCGATCGTGCTCTTCGTGGACGAGGTCGCCGAACTCTTTCTCGTGGCCACGCGCAAGGATGAGGAGCATCGCGACGAGATGGTGACTCACCTGATCCGTCTTGCCCAGCTCGGCCGTGCGGCGGGCATCTATCTGGAGATCTGCGGCCAGCGCTTCGGCGCCGAGCTCGGCAAGGGAGCAACCATGCTCCGCGCACAGCTCACCGGACGTGTCTGCCACCGCGTCAACGACGAGGCCTCGGCAAAGATGGCGCTCGGAGACATTTCACCCGAGGCGGTCGGCGTCGCCGCCACCATCCCGGCCGAACGTCCGGGCCTGGCGGTGTCCGGCGACACCTCCGGTGGCTGGGGGCGCATGCGTACTCCGTATCTGTCCCTCGCCGACGCCGCGGCGATCTGCCGCGAGACTGCCGAACTCGCCCCCGGCATAGCGGCCCTGGAGCCGTTCCGCCCGCGGGTCCCGGCAACGTCCGCTTCTTCTCCGATCTCCGTGGCCAAGGCGCATCCCGCGGCCGGCTGACCTCCTTGCCTCACAGGCCGGTGTGACCGCCTCGCACCAAGTCCCTACCGCCCCCATGCCCAAAACCGAATGAGAGGACGTGATCAGGGTGGCCGAGCGCTCCGCATCGCGCGCCCTTCCGGGCCGTGTGGACGCCGTACTTATTCAGGCGGGCATCGCCGCCGCGCTGTCTTTCGCCCATCTCCATGACCTGGCCGTCGCCGCGGGACAGGACGGCTGGAAGGCATGGGCCTACCCGATCAGCGTCGACCTGCTCTTGGTAGCCGCATGGAAGCGGCTGAGGTCGGGGGAGTCCAGGGCGGCCGGGTGGTCGTGGTTCCTGGTCGCGTTGGCTGCCAGTCTCGGCGCCAACGTCGCGACGGCTGGACTCCTTGACCTCGACCACGTTCCCGCTTGGCTCCGCATAGCCGTAGCCGGTTGGCCGGCGGTCGCCTTCCTCGGCGGCACCCTGCTTGCCCACAGCCCCGTCGACTCGGCTCCGGTGCTTGCTGAACAACACGACGAGCCGGCGGTGGAAGCAGCGCAACAGAGCCCGCGGGTCTCCGAGGCTGCGTCCAGTTCTCCCGCCACTGTCCCGCGCACCCCGCTCACCGCCTCTCCGAGCGGCGCAGTCCCGGCCGCTCTCGTCGACCACGCCCGAAAAGTCGCCGCTGAGCACCACACGCGTACGGGCGCCCCTATCGACACAGCCACCCTCCGCGCCCGGCTCGGTGTCCCGGCCCCGCTGGCCGAGGCCATCGCCGCCCAACTCATCTGATCGACAAGGAATCCGCTGTTGCGACCGTCCACCCTGCGCGCCCTTCGACGCGCTGCCGAACTGACCCGCCAGAACAAGTTCACCGAAGCCGTTCTGATCGCCGAGCCGGTGATCCTCACCGCCGACGTCGGCGAGGGCGACGAAATCCGCGCCTGGCTTGCCGACCACGTCGCCGACTTCACCGGAGAAAAGGAGAACCACACATGACCGCCGACCGCCGCTTCCGCCGCGTGATCCGCATCGGCCCCGTGCAGGTAGGCACCTTCTACGACGGTCGAGGCCGGGAGAAGCACACCGCCGCCTGCACGGCTCCGCGTTGCGGGTTCTCCGCCGACTACGACAGCCGCGCCGCTGCCGAGCTGGCCGCCCGTTCCCACCGCTGCACCGCCCGTTGAGGAGAGCTCCGTGACTGTCGGCCTACCGCTCGTCTTCGTCCTCGGAGTCATCGCTTGGGCCGCGATCAAGTTCCTCGGCATCCGTCTCTGGGTCGCCGTAGTGATCGCCCTCTTCGGCTTCTGGCTCTCTCAGACCTTCCTCGCCCCCGTCGTCGAGTCCGGCACCCGCTCCGGAGTCGACGTCATCGATGGCACCAACCACTGAAGGGAGAAACACCATGCTGCTCCGCCCGAAGATGCCCGACGCCGCGCCCGTACCCGTGGGCCACATACCGATCACTCCGGCCCAGCCCCACCACGCCCCGGCGGCTTGCTCGTGCACGTCGCACGTCGCGGTGCCTTCCGCCGGCAGGTCGGTCACTCCGTTCGTCAGCCGGGGAGCGGGCGCCCTCGCCACCGTCCTGGTTGTGGGCGTCGTGCTGACCGCGCTCCTGGCCACGGTCGCGATAACGGCCGTCTTCGTCTCCATCGCGGCCCTGGTGCTGCGCTCTCTGCTCAACGGCGCCAACAGGCGCTGACCAGCCTGCCGGGGCGGCCTCGATACCGCCAAGCATCCCGCCGCCCCGGCAGGCACGGACCCTCCCGACATCAGTCGAAAGGACAGCTCCATTACTACCGGACACGTTCCGCCCCCGCTCGAAGAACTGGGCGCGCTCGTCTCTCTGGGAGGCATGCCCGCCCTCGTCAATCAGCTTCGCAGCCTCGGCGGCTGCACCCGGCCCGTCCGCCTCGACGGTCACCGCACCGAACGTGCCGTAGACCCAAGGACCGGTGAGATCGGCCGCGTGCTCCACCGGCTCGACTCGGCGATGCTTCCCGCCGGCCAACTCCTGGTGCGCTGCAACAACCGCCGCGCGAGCCGCTGCCCGGCTTGTGCCGAGGTCTACCGCCGGGACACCTTCCACTTGATCACTGCCGGACTCCGCGGCGGCAAGGGCACACCTGCCGCGGTCACCCAGCATCCCAAGGTGTTCGCCACCTTCACCGCCCCCGGCTTCGGCCCCGTCCACAACCGGCCTGCCGACCGCCGCGGAGTCATCCGGGCCTGTCGCTGCGGTCTGTTGCACGACGCCGAGGACGCATTACTCGGCACACCGCTGGACCCCTCGACGTACGACTACGAGGGCGCGGTCCTTTGGAACGCACATGCCGGGCTGTTGTGGCGGCGCTTCTCCATCCACCTGCGCCGCGAGATCGCCAAGCGGGCCGGCCTCACGCAGCGAGAGTTCCCGCACTTCGCGCGCGTCTCCTTCGCCAAGGTCGCCGAGTTCCAGAAACGCGGCGCGGTCCACTTCCACGCGGTCATCCGCATCGACGGTCCGGAAGGCGGGGCCAGCGATCCACCCGGCTGGGCCACGACGGAGCTCCTGGCGGGCGCCATTGCCTCGGCTGCGTCCAGGGCGACCGTCACGGGTCCCGTCATCGACAGCCGGGCGCACACGTTCGTCTTCGGCCGACAGCTCGACGTACGGCCGATCCGGTCCGCCGACTTCGACGGCCCCACCGAACTCACGGAACGCGCCGTGGCCTCGTACATCGCCAAGTACGCCACCAAGGGCGCTGAGGCTACGACGGGCACCTTGGACCGACCGCTCAAGTTCCTCGCCGAGCTGGCCCAAATGGATCTCAGCGACCATGCACGGCGCCTGGTGCGCACCGCGTGGACGCTGGGTGCACGCAGAGACCTGGATCACCTCCGCCTCCGTGCCTGGGCACACATGCTCGGCTTCCGCGGTCACTTCTCGACGAAGACGCGTCGCTACTCCACGACCCTCGGAGCTCTGCGTGATGCCCGTGCCGAGTGGCGCCGCGCCCAAGCCTCGACGGCCGTCGACGGCGAGACGGATACGACGCTCGTCCTCTCGCACTGGGTCTTCGCCGGAACCGGCCTGTCCGGTGCCGAAGCCTGGCTGTCCGCATCTCTCCCACCCGCTCCCGGAACAGAAGGGGAACCGACATGGACCGCGGTCGAGACGAACTCATGACTGTCCGACAGGTTCTCGACGAACTCGGCGGCGTCTCCCGCCGCACGTTCTACCGGTGGCGCGAGCTGGGACACGGGCCTGCGGCTTTCAAGCTTCCCAACGGAGAGCTGAGGGTCTGGCGGAGCGACTTCCGCACGTGGCTACGGCAGTTGGAGGTCGCGGCGTGAAGTCTCTCGATGTGAAGGTCTGGGCCGTGCGCAAGCGCGATACCAAGACGCCCTCATACGGCGTTCGCTGGTCTGTGGCGGGCAACGTCTTCTCCGATTCCTTCCGCACCAAGGCGCTTGCCGATCACTACCGCACGAAGCTCATGCGGGCGATGCGGGACGGAGAGGAGTTCGATGAGGGGTCCGGTCTCCCGGCCTCGATGGAACAGAAGAAGTCGGCTGTGTCTTGGTACGACTTCGCCCTCAGGTACCTGGCGATGAAGTGGCCGCATGCCGCCCCCAATACGCGGGATGGCATCAACGAATCGCTCACCAGCGTGACTGTGGAGCTCCTCGACGAGAGGGCTGGACGGCCGTCCGACCAGACCATCCGTAAAGCGCTCCGGAACTGGGCCTTCGTGTTGCCGGGGCCTGATGTGCGAGAGGTCCCGGACGATGTGCGGAACGTCCTGCACTGGGTTTCGAAGGCGTCGCGGCCGCTTGCCGATCTCGCTGAGCCGGCCACGGCCCGTGGCGTGCTGGACTCGCTCAAGCTCAAGCTCGACGGCACGGCCGCGGCAGCTGAGACCGTGCGGCGTAAGCGTCGGACGCTCGTCAACGCTGCCAATTACGCGGTTGACTTGGGGGAGCTGCGTGAGAACCCGATTACGGCCGTCCGCTGGCAGAAGCCGAAGGTGTCCAACCAGGTCGATCCTCGGGTCGTCGCCAACCCGGAGCAGGCTCGCAATCTCCTGGCGGCCGTTTCCTACGTGGGCGGTTATCGGCGTGCTCGTGGCCGGCGTCTTGTGGGTCTGTTCGCTGCCATGTACTTCGGCGGGCTCCGGCCGGCTGAGGCGGTCGGCCTCGTTGAGACGGATCTAGTCCTTCCCGAGCAGGGCTGGGGATCGGCTTTGCTCCATCGGACTCGCCCGTCGGTCGGCAAGCAGTGGACCGACTCGGGGGAGACCCACGACGACCGCGGGCTCAAGAACCGACCGACCGAGGACGTCAGGCGGGTGCCTATCCCGCCCCACCTCGTGGCCGTGTTCCGTGAGCACCTGGCCACCTTCGGCACGGCGGATGACGGGCGGCTCTTCTTCAGCGAGAAGGGCTCGGTCGTCCCGTCCTCCACCTATTACCGGGTTTGGCAGGAGGCTCGGCTCCTTGCCCTCCCGCCGGCCGCCGCGTCCTCGCCGCTCGCAAGTCGCCCGTACGACCTTCGGCACTCGGCGCTGTCGACGTGGCTCAACGCTGGCGTCGATCCCACCGAGGTGGCCGAGCGCGCCGGCAACAGCGTTGAGGTCCTGCTGACCCGTTACGCGAAGTGCCTTGATGGGCGGCAGGACGTAGCCAACCGGCGCATCGAGGACCTGCTTCGCGAATACGAGTGACACGGCCCGGCCCAAGATTGAAGCCCCTGGACTTTTGTTCAGGGGCTTCGCTGTTCCCGGGCGGACTCCATCGGTTCGGCCCGTGGCGCTTGGCGACCACAGTGTCATCAGCCCCACCGGGAGAGGATGGCTTCCTCGACGCTGAACACGGCATCGCACTCGGCGCACTGCGCGATACCGAAGACGTAGGTCAATTTGCGGGCGATGTCCGGATGGCCGTCTGCGAGTGCGCGGGAGTAGAGCCGTTGGGCCAGCCCCTCCAAAGCTGCGGGCGCCTGAGGTCGCAGCGGCACCTGCCTCACCGTGGTGGAGGGCTCCATGTACATGCTGTCGGTGGTCGAGAAGAAGCCGTACTTGCCGAAGGCTATGAAGTTCTCCGCACTGCACGCAGGGCAGGGCACCTCGTACTCCTCGTCGTTCAGCCCGTCGAGCTGCTCGCCCCAGATCTCGACGCCCTGGAAACTCAGCAGTGTGCCCAGCAAGTCGACGTAATTCGTGGGGTCGTCGGCAAGTCCCGGGTCCTGTAGGGCTTCCTCGGTGAGTTGCGCCAGGTCGGATATCTGGGAGGCGTAGGTCACTTGGGGATCCTCGTCGCCGTACGGCTGATCTGTGCTGGCCACAATGGAGCTGGCCAGGTAGAGGGGCGCCTTCCGGTCCACCGCTGACCACTGACGCGCCATTTCCGTCAGAGCGGGCAAGGCCGCGTAGCTCGCCGAGTAGACGGTGCCCTGATGACACAGCCGGGACCAGAGCTTGTCCCAGCCGGGGTCCTGCGCGTCCGGACCCACTGCGTCAAGCAGGCCGGGAACGTCTTCTGCCGTGCCGTAGGCGTGGTGGAGCCGAGACCAGTCCGTCATGCCGATGATCTAAGCAGTCGAGCGCGGCACGATGCCGGGGAGGTCGCCTTCGGCGGCCGTCTCTGGAATCCGACAGTGACCTGCAGCGATGTGCCAAGATCCCGTCCACGCCTCGTCCACGGACCCCGACATACGGCCGCTCCGGGCGGCATCTGGCTGCACATACGCGAAGACCCCGGCCTCAGCGTTTCCGCTGGTGACGGGGTCTTTGGGCACCTCATACAAGGTGCCCCCGGCAGGATTCGAACCTGCGCACACGGCTCCGGAGGCCGTTGCTCTATCCCCTGAGCTACGGGGGCGTGTTCGCCGCGGCTGGCGTGGCGACGGGTAGAACCCTACCAGCTCCGTCGGGGTCCCCATGAACAGTTATTTCGCTGTTGAGATGGCGTCCCGGGAGGGCTGCGCACGGGGCCACGGGAGGGTGCTAGTCCCCTGTACGGGGCGGAAGTGGGGAAAACCCGGACGCGGTGGCGCTTGCGGACCTACTCTCGAGTTGTGCCAGGCGCGTCCGGCCGAGTGCTTGTTGTGGACGACAACAAGGTGATTCGGCAGCTGATCAGGGTCAATCTCGAGCTGGAGGGCTTCGAGGTCGTGACCGCGGCCGATGGTGCCGAATGTCTGGATGTGGTCCATCAGGTTCGGCCTGATGTGATCACTCTGGACGTCGTGATGCCCCGACTCGACGGACTGCGGACCGCCGCGCGGCTTCGCTCGGACACCCATACGCGCGGCGTCCCCATCGTGATCGTCAGCGCCTGTACCCACCACGAGGTCGACACCGGACTCGATGTCGGGGTCGATGCCTTCCTCGCCAAGCCCTTCGAGCCCGGTGAACTCGTCCGGGTCGTGAGGAAGTTGAGCGAGCGGGCGCGCGAGGGCGGTCGTGGTGCGGAAGAGGCCGAGCGCGCCGGGCGTACCGGAGGGTGACCGGTACGGGGGAGTAGGCGGGGGAGCCGAGTGTGTCCGCATGTCGGACCATCCCGTAAACCGGGTCGCTTTCCCACCCCCCTCCTCCCATACGCTTGTCCCGTGACCCCCGTCGAGCTCTCACGTACCGTCCAGCGCGCCGTGCGCCGCGCGGTCGACGACGGTGAGCTGAGCGTGGCCGTGCCGGCACGCGTCGTGGTCGAGCGGCCGCGGCCCGGTGGGTGCGGGGACTACTCCACGAACGTCGCTCTGCAGCTCGCCGGGCCCGCCGGGCGCCCGCCCCGGCACGTCGCCGAGCTCCTTTCGCGGCGCCTTGCCGACAGCCCCGGCATCGCCGGCGTCGAGGTCACCGGCCCTGGATTCCTCAATCTCACTCTCGCCGACGACGGCCCCGGCGCCCTCGCCCGCCAGATTCTCGCCCGGGGTGACGGATATGGGTGCGGTGATGTTCTCGCAGGTCGGCGGTTTGAGGTTCGTGTTCCTTACGAGGTCAGGGCCGAGGTCGTCGCCGATTCGCTTCGGCGGATTCTCGCCACGCAGGGTGCCGAGGCTCGTGTCGTCCAGGGTGAGACGCCCGAGCCTGAGGAGGGGGAGGCGCACGTCGTGAATGTGCGGCCCGTGCCCGCTCCCTGCGACCCCGCCGTCCTCGGCGGCGACGCGTCCCGCTGGGCCCTGCTCCTGCCCGCCGCGCACGACCGGCCCCGTATCGGCGACGAACATCTCGCCCAGCGCGAGAGCAACCCCCTCTTCCGCGTCCGGTACGCCTACGCCCGCACCCGCGCCCTCACCCGCAACGCCGCCGCCCTCGGCTTCACCGCCGAACCCGGCGACGTACGCGACAACGGCACGGCGACCGGCTCGGGGGACGCCACCCCTGCCCAGGCGAACGCCTCGGCCCCCCTCCACACCGCCCTGTCCGCCCACCCCCACACCCTCACCCTCGCCGCCACCCACCACGCCCCCGACCGGCTTGCCCGGCACCTCGTCGTGGTGGCCGACGCGTTTCTCGGGTTTCAGCACACCGTGCTTCCGCAGGGGGAGGAGAAACCCTCGGCCGCCCACCGTGCCCGGCTCGCGCTTGCCGAAGCCGCCGGGGTGGTGCTCGCCGGCGGCCTGTCCCTGCTCGGTATCGACGCACCCGAACATCTCTGAGAGAGCGCAGAAGACAGTCATGAGCCGTTCCGCACACCCCGCCGGGCCCCGCCACGCAGATGTCCTGACCGAGGGGCACTACGCCGCTCCGCCCGCCGATCTCAACGCCCTCGACCCGAAGGTGTGGTCGCGGACCGTCACCCGTGAGGGCGACGGCGCGGTCCGCGTCGGCGGCATCGAAGTGGCCCGGCTCGCCGAGGAGTTCGGCACCCCCGCCTACTTCCTCGACGAGGACGACTTCCGGGCCCGCTGCCGCGCCTGGCGCGACGCGTTCGGCCCCGACGCCGACGTCTTCTACGCCGGCAAGGCCTTCCTCTCCCGCGCCGTGGTGCGCTGGCTGGACGAGGAAGGGCTCAATCTGGACGTCTGTTCCGGTGGCGAGCTCGCCACCGCCCTGTCCGCCGGGATGCCCCCGGCCCGTATCGCCTTCCACGGCAACAACAAGTCCGAGGAAGAGATCGAGCGGGCCGTCGAGGTCGGGGTCGGGCGGATCGTGCTCGACTCGTTCCAGGAGATCGTGCGGGTGTCGCACATCGCCGAGCGGCTCGGCAAGCGCCAGCCCGTGCAGATCCGTGTGACGGTCGGTGTCGAGGCCCACACGCACGAGTTCATCGCCACCGCGCACGAGGACCAGAAGTTCGGGATCGCGCTCGCCGGGGGCCAGGCCGCCGAGGCCGTACGGCGTGCGCTCAAGCTCGACGGTCTCGAGCTCATCGGTATCCACAGCCACATCGGCTCGCAGATCTTCGACATGGCGGGCTTCGAGGTCGCCGCGCGGCGCGTCGTGTCGCTGCTGGCCGAGGTGCGTGACGAGCACGGTGTCGAGCTGCCCGAGATCGACCTCGGCGGCGGTCTCGGCATCGCGTACACCTCCGATGACGACCCGAGCGAGCCGCACGAGATCGCCAAGGCGCTCGGCGAGATCGTGACGCGCGAGTGCGAGGCGGCCGGTCTGCGCACGCCGCGCATCTCCGTCGAGCCGGGCCGCGCCATCGTCGGCCCGACCGCCTTCACGCTCTACACGGTCGGCACCATCAAGCCGCTCGAAACCCTTCGTACGTACGTCTCCGTGGACGGCGGCATGTCGGACAACATCCGCACCGCCCTCTACGACGCCGAGTACACGGTCGCCCTCGTCTCGCGGACCTCCGACGCCGAGCCGATGCTCGCGCGCGTGGTGGGCAAGCACTGTGAGAGTGGCGACATCGTGGTCAAGGACGCCTTCCTGCCGGCCGACCTCGCGCCCGGTGACCTGCTCGCCGTGCCGGCGACCGGCGCGTACTGCCGGTCCATGGCCAGCAACTACAACCACGCACTTCGCCCGCCCGTCGTCGCCGTGCGCGACGGCGAGGCGCGGGTGATCGTCCGGCGTGAGACGGAGGAAGATCTCCTGCGTCTCGACGTCGGATAAATGAAATACACGTCTCAGGATTCGGACCGGGGGCAGAAACCCCGGTCCGGTGGGTGAGACTGGTCCACTGAGGCAGTATCAAGCAGGCTGAGCTCTCTGAGCTGGGTTCAATGAAAGGCGCAGGTCGATGATGCGTACGCGTCCGCTGAAGGTGGCGCTCCTTGGCTGTGGGGTAGTCGGCTCAGAGGTGGCGCGCATCATGACGACGCACGCCGACGACCTCGCGGCCCGGATCGGCGCCCCCGTGGAACTGGCCGGGGTCGCCGTCCGGCGCCCGTCGAAGGTGCGCGAGGGCATCGACCCCGCGCTCGTGACGACGGACGCGACCGCGCTGGTCAAACGGGGCGACATCGACGTCGTCATCGAGGTCATCGGAGGCATCGAGCCTGCCCGCGGCCTCATCACGACGGCGTTCGAGCACGGCGCCTCCGTCGTCTCCGCCAACAAGGCGCTCATCGCGCAGGACGGCGCCGCGCTGCACGCCGCCGCCGAGGAGCACGGCAAGGACCTCTACTACGAGGCCGCCGTCGCCGGTGCGATCCCGCTGATCAGGCCGCTGCGCGAGTCCCTCGCCGGCGACAAGATCAACCGTGTGATGGGCATCGTCAACGGCACCACGAACTTCATCCTCGACAAGATGGACTCGACGGGAGCCGGCTACCAGGAGGCCCTCGACGAGGCCACCGCGCTCGGCTACGCCGAGGCCGACCCCACCGCCGACGTCGAGGGCTTCGACGCCGCCGCCAAGGCCGCCATCCTCGCCGGGATCTCCTTCCACACCCGCGTCCGTCTCGACGACGTGTACCGCGAGGGCATGACCGAGGTGACCGCAGCCGACTTCGCTTCCGCGAAGGAGATGGGCTGCACCATCAAGCTGCTCGCGATCTGTGAGCGGGCGGCGCACGGCGGGTCCGTCACCGCGCGCGTGCACCCCGCGATGATCCCGCTCGACCACCCCCTCGCCTCCGTGCGCGGCGCGTACAACGCCGTGTTCGTCGAGGCCGAGGCCGCCGGCCAGCTCATGTTCTACGGGCCCGGAGCCGGCGGCGCGCCCACCGCGTCGGCCGTGCTCGGCGACCTCGTGGCCGTGTGCCGCAACAAGCTCGGCGAGGCCACCGGACCCGGTGACTCCGCCTACACCCAGCTGCCCGTCTCGCCCATGGGCGAGGTCGTGACGCGCTACCACATCAGCCTCGACGTGGCCGACAAGCCGGGTGTTCTCGCCCAGGTCGCGACGGTCTTCGCCGAGCACGGCGTATCCATTGACACGGTGCGCCAATCGGGCAAGGACGGCGAGGCCTCCCTCGTCGTGGTCACCCACCGTGCGGCGGACGCGGCCCTCACCGGGACCGTCGACGCGCTGCGCAAGCTCGACACCGTGCGTGGTGTCGCCAGCATCATGCGTGTTGAAGGGGAGTAACGAGCAATGACCCACCAGTGGCGCGGAATCATCGAGGAGTACCGCGACCGGCTTCCGGTGTCCGACACCACGCCGGTCGTCACGCTGCGCGAGGGCGGCACGCCGCTCGTGCCCGCCCAGGTGCTCTCCGAGCGCACGGGCTGCGAGGTCCACCTCAAGGTCGAGGGTGCCAACCCGACCGGGTCCTTCAAGGACCGCGGCATGACGATGGCGATCACGAAGGCCAAGGAGGAGGGCGCGCAGGCCGTCATCTGTGCCTCCACCGGCAACACGTCCGCCTCGGCCGCGGCCTACGCCGTGCGCGCCGGCATGGTCTGCGCCGTGCTCGTCCCGCAGGGCAAGATCGCGCTCGGCAAGATGGGCCAGGCGCTGGTCTACGGCTCGAAGATCCTCCAGGTCGACGGCAATTTCGACGACTGCCTGAACCTGGCCCGCGCCCTCTCCGAGAACTACCCGGTGGCGCTGGTCAATTCGGTCAACCCGTTCCGTATCGAGGGCCAGAAGACCGCCTCGTTCGAGATCGTCGACGCGCTCGGCGACGCGCCCGACATCCACGTCCTTCCCGTCGGCAACGCCGGCAACATCACGGCCTACTGGAAGGGCTACAAGGAGTACGCGGCGGACGGCATCGCCACGCACACCCCGCGCATGTGGGGCTTCCAGGCGTCCGGTTCCGCGCCCATCGTGCGCGGCGAGATCGTCAAGGACCCGTCGACGATCGCCACCGCGATTCGCATCGGCAACCCCGCGTCATGGGACTTCGCGCTGGCCGCCCGTGACGAGTCCGGCGGCTTCATCGATGAAGTGACGGACCGTGAAATCCTGCGCGCCTACAAGCTGTTGGCGTCCCAGGAGGGTGTCTTCGTGGAGCCCGCGTCGGCCGCCTCCGTCGCCGGTCTGCTCAAGGCCGCCGAGCAGGGCAAGGTCGACAGGGGGCAGAAGATCGTCTGCACCGTCACGGGCAACGGCCTCAAGGACCCCGACTGGGCCGTCGCGGGCGCCCCGCAGCCCGTCACCGTCCCGGTCGACGCGGCCACCGCGGCCGAGCGCCTCGGCCTGGCGTAACCGGAAAGGGCCGGTCAACTCCGCACAGGGGGTGCACAGGGGGCTTGCGACACGCATCGTGCGCCTCCTGTGCGCCCTATGTCGCCACAGAACCTTCCTTCGATAGGCTGTACCGAACCCACCCCGCCGCACATGCATATGCCGCGGTGCCGCAGGCGTCGTCGTAGCCCTCGCGGCCTTCGGGTTCTCACACGGGCAGCAATCATCGGATCTCTACCGCAGTCACCTCGTTCATCACGCAAGAACCGCAGCTCAAGGAGTGTCATCGAGCGATGGCCGGTCCCGCCTTCCGCGCCGCCGCCGTCAGGGTGCGCGTCCCCGCCTCCAGCGCCAACCTCGGCCCGGGCTTCGATGCCTTCGGCCTGTCGCTGGGTCTCTACGACGACGTGGTCGTCCGGGTCGCCGACTCCGGCCTGAACATCGACATCGCGGGTGAGGGCTCCGACACCCTCCCGCGCGACGAGTCCCATCTGCTCGTACGTTCCCTGCGCACCGCCTTCGACGTGCTCGGCGGACAGCCGCGCGGCCTCGAGATCGTCTGCGCCAACCGGATCCCGCACGGCCGCGGCCTCGGCTCCTCGTCGGCCGCCATCTGCGCCGGCATCGTCGCCGCGCGCGCCGTGACGATAGGCGGCGACGCCCGGCTCGACGACGCGGCCCTTCTTGAGCTCGCGACCGAGATCGAGGGGCACCCGGACAACGTCGCGGCTTGCCTGCTCGGCGGCTTCACGCTTTCCTGGATGGACGGCGGCGCGGCCCGGGCGATCAGGATGGACCCCGCTGGTTCCATCGTTCCGGTGGTTTTCGTACCGGGAAAGCCGGTACTCACCGAGACCGCACGCGGTCTCCTGCCGCGCAGCGTCCCCCATGTGGACGCCGCGGTGAACGCGGGCCGAGCGGCCCTGCTCGTAGAGGCCCTGACGAGGCGCCCCGAGCTGCTGCTGCCCGCCACCGAGGACCGGCTCCACCAGGAGTACCGGGCTCCCGCGATGCCGGAGAGCCTCGCACTTGTGGAGCGGCTGCGGGCCGACGGCGTACCCGCGGTGATCTCAGGGGCGGGCCCCACGGTCCTCGCCCTTGTGGAGAAGGAAGCGGCCGACAAGGTCGCCCGGCTGGCCGGTGAGGGATGGGCGGCGAACCGCCTCGACCTCGATGTCGACGGAGCGAGTGTGCTGCCGCTTGCTCACTGATACACGGTTGCCGGAATTCGAGAGGGGGAATATTTGTTGGATCCGGTAGTGTTAACCTCAAGTCTGCACCCGACCCCACCATGGCGAGGTGCTGTGTGTCCCCCTCCGGGACAACCATTCTTCCAGGAGCCCCGCAAATTGCTCGGTGCCGTGCACTGAGCCGTTTCGAGCATGCTCCGGAACCGGTGTGATCGAGCCGGGTGACACAGACATTCCAGTGGAACCCGCGGCTTCGGGAATCGCCGTCACCAATGAATTCTTCCGCCGCGTTGGCGGACCACCGCCCCGGCACGGTCCATACCGACAGGACCACCGCCGGACAGCACAACCGGTCGCCGAGCCAGACAGGCCGACGTCCGCTCCAGGGAAGGACCCTTCGTGAGCGACACCACCGATCTGATGGGCGTGAGCGCCGACAGCTCCGCTGCCGCGCCCTCCGCCGATGCGGATGTCTCTGCTGCGCCTGCCGCCGGTGCTTCGGGCTCCCGGCGGCGCCGCGGTACCGGCCTCGAGGGCATGGTGCTGGCCGAGCTCCAGCAGGTCGCATCGGGCCTCGGCATCAGGGGCACCGCGCGTATGCGCAAGAGCCAGCTGATCGAGGTCATCAAGGAGGCGCAGGCCGGGGGAGGCGCTCCCGCGAAGAGCGCCGACACCACCGAGACCAAGCCGAAGCGCCGCGCCACCTCCAAGGCGCGCACCGGTGACGAGGCCGCGGCGAACGGCACCGAGGCCCCGGCGAAGGCCGTCAAGGCCGCGGACGCCAAGGCCGCGAAGGACGCCGCCGCTCAGCAGCAGATCGACATCCCCGGTCAGCCGGCGAGCGACGACAAGGGCGGCGAGCGCCGTCGTCGGCGTGCCACCTCGGAGGCCGGCAGCCCCGAGACCGTCACGGCCGAGGCGAAGACCGAGACCAAGACGGACGCGCAGGGCGAGGCCAAGGGCGACGCCGGTGACAACGGCGCCGAGGGCCGTCGCGAGCGCCGTGACCGTCGTGACCGTGGCGGCGACCGCGGTGACCGTGGCGGCGACCGCGGTGAGCGCGGTGGCCGTGACCGCGGTGACCGCCGTGGCAAGGGCGACGAGCAGGGCAAGGAGCAGGGCGGCAACCGCCAGCCGCAGGGCGGCGGACGCCAGGACCGTCAGCGCGACAACGGTCCGCAGGACGACGACGACTTCGAGGGTGGCCGCCGCGGCCGCCGTGGCCGCTACCGCGACCGCCGTGGCCGTCGTGGCCGCGACGAGGCCGGCTTCGGCAACGAGGTGCAGGTCTCCGAGGACGACGTCCTGATCCCCGTCGCGGGCATCCTGGACATCCTCGACAACTACGCGTTCATCCGGACCTCGGGCTACCTGCCCGGTCCGAACGACGTGTACGTGTCGCTCGCCCAGGTCCGCAAGAACGGCCTGCGCAAGGGTGACCACGTCACCGGCGCGGTCCGTCAGCCCAAGGACGGCGAGCGCCGCGAGAAGTTCAACGCGCTCGTCCGCCTCGACTCGGCGAACGGCATGGCGGCCGAATCCGGGCGCGGGCGGCCGGAGTTCAACAAGCTGACGCCCCTTTACCCGCAGGACCGCCTCCGTCTGGAGACCGACCCGGGCATCCTGACCACCCGCATCATCGACCTCGTGTCGCCGATCGGTAAGGGCCAGCGAGGCCTGATCGTGGCCCCGCCGAAGACCGGCAAGACCATGATCCTGCAGGCGGTCGCCAACGCGATCACCGTCAACAGCCCCGAGTGCCACCTGATGGTCGTCCTGGTCGACGAGCGTCCGGAAGAGGTCACCGACATGCAGCGGTCGGTGAAGGGCGAGGTCATCTCCTCGACCTTCGACCGCCCGGCCGAGGACCACACCACGGTCGCCGAGCTCGCCATCGAGCGCGCCAAGCGTCTCGTGGAGCTGGGTCACGACGTGGTCGTCCTGCTCGACTCGATCACGCGTCTGGGCCGTGCCTACAACCTGGCGGCGCCGGCCTCCGGCCGCATCCTGTCCGGTGGTGTCGACTCGACCGCGCTCTACCCGCCGAAGCGCTTCTTCGGTGCGGCGCGCAACATCGAGGACGGCGGCTCGCTGACCATTCTCGCCACCGCGCTGGTCGACACCGGCTCGCGCATGGACGAGGTGATCTTCGAGGAGTTCAAGGGCACCGGCAACATGGAGCTCAAGCTCGACCGCAAGCTCTCCGACAAGCGCATCTTCCCGGCGGTGGACGTCGACGCGTCCTCCACCCGTAAGGAAGAGATCCTGCTCAACGCGGAAGAGCTGGCGATCGTCTGGAAGCTGCGCCGGGTGCTGCACGCGCTCGACTCGCAGCAGGCCATCGAGCTGCTTCTCGACAAGATGAAGCAGACGAAGTCGAACGCCGAGTTCCTGATGCAGATCGCGAAGACGACGCCGACGCCGGGCAACGGCAACGACTAAGAGCTTCGCTCTGCGGTAGCACCGCTCAAGGGCCGCCCCCGTCACATCCGTGACGGGGGCGGCCCTTTGTGCTGTTCGGGGAGGGTTGTACGATCACGCTCTTCATCCAACGTTCAACTCATCGCTCCCTGGGGGGACTTGCGTGGACATATCTGTATCCGGCTCCGGCCGGCACCGTCGAAGACTCGGCAAGATGCTGCCGGCCGCCGCGGCCGGGCTCGCGCTGATCGGCGGAGGCGCGTTCGCCGTCACCTCTTATGCGGGGGAGTCCGACACCGGCCGGGTCGTGCAGCCGCCGCCCGGTGCGAAGACCGCGGAGCCTGCGGCGTCCTCCCCGTCGCCGAGCGGCGACAAGAAGGTCACGCCCCGCATCATCGGCGGCACCACAAGCGCCGCCTCCTGGATGGTGCAGCTCGTCTACAACGACCCCGCCGGCGGCTCGTACTTCGTCTGCGGCGGCACCCTGGTCGCGCCCAACAAGGTGCTCACCGCCGCGCACTGCCTGCACGACGAGAACGGCAACCGGCAGGACTGGGGCAAGTACGGCGAAGTCGCCGTGGGCACCAGCAAGAGCGTCACCGTCGCCGGCAACGGCGCCACGTACATCGACGTCACCCGCAGCTGGGTGCGAGACGGCTACGACCCCGACGCCATCACGAATGACGTCGCCCTGCTCACCCTCGCCAAGCCGGTCGCCCAGACCACGCTGGAGCTGGCCGGAGAGGGGGACAGCGCGCTGTACGCCGCCGGCACGAACGCCACCGTGTACGGCTGGGGCCTCACCAGCTCGAACGAGGACACCGCCGACATCGCGTCCCAGCTGCAGAAGGTCACCCTGCCGCTGAACTCCGACGACGCCTGCACCCAGAACCTCGACCCGTACTTCCAGGCCGGGAAGATGATCTGCGCCGGACAGCTCGGCACCGGCGACGACAGCACCGGCAAAACCACGTGCCCGGGTGACTCCGGCGGCCCGCTCGTCGTGGGCGACAAGGTGGTCGGCATCGTGTCCTGGGGCATCAGCCAGGGCAAGCAGGTCTGCAACGTCTCCGGCACGTACGAGGCGTTCACCAAGGTCTCCACGTACCAGCCCAAGGTCCGTCCGCGCATCGACGACACCGACATCAGCCGCAACGGCAAGGCCGACCTCTTCGTCCGCGCCTCGTCCGGCGGCAAGGGGTACGTCAAGGAGTCCACGGGCAGCGGGTTCGCCACGCGCAAGACGCTGACCGGGTCCTGGAGCGCGTACAACCTGGTCCTCCAGGCCGACATGAACCGCGACGGGTACCAGGACTTCATCATCCGCCGCCGGTCCGACGGGGCCGTCTACTGGCGCCACCGGTCCGCGTCCAGCTCGACGTACACGGACACGAAGATCGCGAGCGACTGGGCGACGCGGAAGTTCGTCGTGGCGCCCGGTGACGTGACCGGCGACCGGTATCCCGACCTGCTTTCGGCGACCTCCGGCGGCACGCTCTACCTGTACCCCGGCAAGGGCGACGGGACGTACGGCACCCGCACCACCGTCGGCAGCGGCTACCAGGTCTTCAACTCCCTGCGCGGCAAGGGCGACTTCACCGGTGACGGCAGGAGCGACCTGATCGCCCGCGGCAGCGGCGGCAAGCTGTACCTGCTGAAGGGCACCGGCAAGGCGTCCGCGCCCTTCGAGACCGGCGTGCAGGTGCGCACCTGGGACGGGTACAACGCGTTCGCGGCGCCGGGTGACGTGACCGGCGACGGCAAGGCCGACTACGTGGCCCGCACGCCCGGCGGCACGCTCTATCTGTACCCGGGCACGGGGACCGCCTCCTCGGAGATCTTTGCCACACGCATCAAGATCGGGACCGGCTACACGCAGTACAACGTCTTCGGATAAACCCGCAGGTGAGAGCCGGACGATCGGCCTTCGTCAGCATTCGCTGTGCCCGTCGCGACCGTCGCGGCGGGCACAGCGCGTTGTGCAACCCTTCTTCCCGGTTTCCACGTCCTGTGAGGGCACGGACGAAGAGACGTCCGATCGAGCCTGACCCTGCAAACAGGGGGTAACCGAACAAACGAGCAGTTGAGGACTGAGGAGCACATGCCAGACGAGAGCAGCCCCGCGACCACCGATCCGAGCCGCCCCACCCGCGGCGGCGGAGGTGGCGGCCGACGGCGCAAGCCGCGCGCCAAGCGCAGCAAGGCACTCGTCATCACGGCCTGCACCGCGGCGGGACTCGTCGTCGTGGCGGGCGCGGGCGCGGGCTTCCTGTACTTCAAGCTCAACGGGAACATCAAGGGCGTCGACATCAACGCCGCGCTCGGCACCGACCGCCCCACGAACGTCGACAACGGCTCGATGGACATCCTCGTCCTCGGCTCGGACTCGCGCTCCGGCGCGAACGCCAAGTACGGCGAGGACGGCGGCGGCGCCCGCTCCGACACGGCGATGGTCGTCCACGTGTACAAGGGCCACAAGAAGGCCAGCGTGGTCTCCATACCGCGCGACACCCTCGTGACACGGCCGACCTGCACCGACAGCGCGGGGAAAACGGTCGCGGGCGGCAGCCAGCAGATGTTCAACACGGCGTACGAGGTCGGCGGCCCGGCCTGCGCCGTCAAGACGGTCGAGAAGATGTCCGGGATCCGCATGGACCACTACGTCGAGGTCGACTTCTCGGGCTTCAAGAAGCTCATCAACACCCTCGGCGGCGTCGACGTCACCACCCAGCAGGCCATCAACGACGACAAGAGCCATCTGCACCTGGCGGCCGGCACGCACACCCTCACCGGCGAGCAGGCGCTCGGCCTCGTCCGTACCCGGCACGCCGTCGGCGACGGCAGCGACCTGGGCCGAATACAGCTCCAGCAGGCCTTCATGAAGGCGCTGATCAACCAGATCAAGGACGTCGGCGTCTTCACCAGCCCCACGAAGCTCTACGACCTCGCGGACACCGCCACCAGCGCCGTCACCACCGACTCCGAGCTCAACTCGGTCAAGGAACTGACGGGCTTCGCGGGCGGCCTCAAGGGCATCGGCGCCGGCGACATGAAGATGGTGACGCTCCCCGTCCAGTACGACCCCGCCGATCCGAACCGCGTACTCCCGCTGGAGAAGGCGGGCGCGAGGGTATGGGCGGCGCTCGAGGCGGACCAGCCCGTTCCGGCCTCCGCGATCAAGAAGTCCGCCGGTGACAAGGGCTCCGCGGGCTCCGTCGTCACCAGCCACTAGCCGGTCACCGGCCGTCATCGGCCGCCGGTCACCACGTGCCGGTGACCCTTCGGGAATAGTTCCGCCCCGACCCCGGTTTTGGGGGATACGGCCAGTCCTGGCAGACTGGTACGTCGGCCCCGGTTCACGCGCCCGCAATCCGCGGAAGCGACCCGGAGCCCTCCGAGATCATAGGAGACACCTTGAAGCGCGACATCCACCCCGAGTACGTCGAGACGCAGGTCAGCTGCACCTGTGGCGCGTCGTTCACCACCCGTAGCACCATCTCGTCCGGCACTGTCCGTGCCGAGGTCTGCTCCGAGTGCCACCCGTTCTACACGGGCAAGCAGAAGATCCTCGACACCGGTGGCCGCGTGGCCCGCTTCGAGGCCCGCTTCGGCAAGGCTGCTGCCGCCAACAAGTAGCGAGCCACTTGCGCCGGTCCACGGCCGCCCTTCGGGGCGGGCCGGGACCGGCGTGCTTGTTTTTGGTTGGCCGGGGACCCGGGGGTCTTCCCCGGTCGGCCGGTGGCCGTTCCCTTTCGCTGTACCTCACTTCAGGAGCCGGAGATGTTCGAGGCCGTCGAGGACCTCATCGGTGAGCACGCCGATCTCGAGAAGAAGCTCGCGGACCCCTCGGTCCACGCCGACCAGGCGAACGCGCGCAAGCTCAACAAGCGCTACGCCGAGCTGACCCCGATCGTCGCCACCTACCGCTCCTGGAAGCAGACCGGTGACGACATCGAGACCGCGCGCGAACTCGCCGCGGACGACCCGGACTTCGCCGCCGAGGTCAAGGACCTCGACAAGCAGCGCGCGGAGATCACCGAGAAGCTGCGGCTCCTGCTGGTCCCCCGGGACCCCAACGACGACAAGGACGTCATCCTCGAGGTCAAGGCGGGCGCGGGCGGCGACGAGTCGGCCCTCTTCGCCGGCGACCTGCTGCGCATGTATCTGCGGTACGCGGAGCGCGTCGGCTGGAAGACCGAGATCATCGACGCCACCGAGTCCGAACTGGGCGGCTACAAGGACGTCCAGGTCGCCGTGAAGACCAAGGGCGGCAACGGCGCGACCGAGCCCGGCCAGGGCGTCTGGGCCCGTCTGAAGTACGAGGGCGGCGTGCACCGCGTGCAGCGTGTGCCGTCGACCGAGTCGCAGGGCCGCATCCACACCTCCGCGGCCGGCGTCCTCGTGACGCCCGAGGCCGAGGACGTCGACGTCGAGATCCACGCGAACGACCTCCGCATCGACGTCTACCGCTCGTCGGGCCCCGGCGGCCAGTCCGTCAACACGACGGACTCCGCGGTGCGCATCACGCACCTGCCCACCGGAGTGGTCGCCTCCTGCCAGAACGAGAAGAGCCAGCTCCAGAACAAGGAGCAGGCGATGCGTATCCTGCGCTCCAGGCTTCTCGCGGCAGCGGTGGAGAAGGCCGAGGCCGAGGCCGCGGACGCGCGCCGCAGCCAGGTCCGTACCGTCGACCGCTCCGAGAAGATCCGTACATACAACTTCCCGGAGAACCGCATCTCGGACCACCGAGTCGGTTTCAAGGCGTACAACTTGGACCAGGTGCTCGACGGTGAGCTCGACCCGGTGATCCAGGCCTGCGTCGACGCCGACTCGGCCGCCAAGCTCGCCGCCGCCTAAGCCACGCCCAAAAGACCAGCTCAGCCCCGGAGGACCAGCGTGCAGCAACATCTTGGGGGGCGACCCCCAAACCCCCGCAGCGTGCTGCTCGCGGAAGTCGCCCAGGCCACCCAGCGCCTCGCCGACGCGGGCGTGCCCTCGCCGCGCAACGACGCGGAGGAGCTCGCCGCCTTCGTGCACGGCGTGAAGCGGGGCGAGCTGCATCTCGTCAAGGACGCGGACTTCGACGCCCGTTACTGGGAGGTCACCGCGCGCCGCGAGGCCCGCGAGCCGCTCCAGCACATCACCGGGCGCGCCTACTTCCGCTACCTCGAACTCCAGGTGGGGCCGGGCGTGTTCGTGCCGCGGCCCGAGACGGAGTCCGTGGTCGGCTGGGCCATAGACGCCGTACGGGCCATGGACGTCGTCGAGCCGCTCATCGTCGACCTGTGCACGGGCTCGGGCGCCATCGCGCTCGCCCTCGCGCAGGAGGTCCCGCGCTCCCGTGTGCACGCCGTGGAGCTGTCCGAGGACGCCCTGCGCTGGACGCGCAAGAACGTCGAGGGATCCAGGGTCGACCTGCGCCAGGGAGACGCCCTGGAGGCCTTCCCGGAGCTCGACGGCCAGGTCGACCTGGTGGTCTCCAACCCGCCGTACATCCCGCTCACCGAGTGGGAGTACGTCGCCCCCGAGGCCCGTGACCACGACCCCGAACTCGCTCTGTTCTCAGGCGAGGACGGGCTCCACCTGATCCGCGGCATCGAGCGCACCGCGCACCGCCTGCTGCGGCCCGGAGGCGTCGTCGTCGTCGAGCACGCCGACACCCAGGGCGGCCAGGTCCCGTGGATCTTCACCGAGGAACGGGGCTGGGCCGACGCCGCCGACCACCCCGACCTGAACAACCGTCCGCGCTTCGCGACCGCCCGCAAGGCGATGCCGTGACGCGACAGAATCAGCGCAGCACCAGCAGGCTCGGCAGCATCAGCAGTACCGGCAGCATCAGCAGTACCGGCAGCACCAGCAGTACCGGCAGCACCAGCAGTACCGGCAGCACCAGCACTTCCCGCATCTCTCGCATGGACTACGTGTACTTCGTGTACGAGGAGGCCCGCTAAATGGCTCGGCGATACGACACCAACGACGCGTCGGACCGTACGACCGGTCTGCGTGAAGCCGCGTCCGCCGTCCGCCGCGGTGAGCTGGTCGTGCTGCCCACCGACACCGTGTACGGCATCGGCGCCGACGCCTTCACCTCCGAGGCGGTCGCCGACCTCCTGGACGCCAAGGGGCGCGGCCGCAACATGCCGACCCCCGTCCTCATCGGCTCCCCGAACACGCTGCACGGCCTCGTCACGGACTTCTCCGAGATGGCCTGGGAACTCGTCGACGCGTTCTGGCCGGGCGCCCTCACGCTCGTCGCCAAGCACCAGCCGTCCCTGGCGTGGGACCTCGGCGACACCCGTGGCACCGTCGCCGTGCGCATGCCCCTGCACCCGGTCGCGATCGAGCTGCTCACCGAGGTCGGCCCCATGGCCGTGTCCTCCGCGAACCTCACCGGGCACCCTGCCCCCGAGGACTGCGACGCCGCGCAGGACATGCTCGGCGACTCCGTCTCCGTCTATCTCGACGGCGGCCCCACGCCCGGCATCGTCCCGTCCTCGATCGTCGACGTGACCGGGAAGGTTCCGGTGCTCCTGCGCGCGGGTGCCCTGACCGCGGACGAGCTGCGCAAGGTCGTACCCGACCTCGAGGTGGCGAATTGACAGCCCCTGAGACGGGGCGTGGCATAGGCAACGGGGACTCCTTCCGCATCCTCCATGTCAGCACCGGCAACGTGTGCCGCTCGCCGATCACCGAGCGGCTGACCCGGCATGCCCTGGTGGACCGGCTCGGCGACCCCCTCGTACGCGGTCTGATCGTCGAGAGCGCGGGCACCTGGGGCCACGAGGGCGCGCCCATGGAGGCCAACGCCGAGACGGTCCTCGCGGACTTCGGGGCGGACGCCTCCGGCTTCGTGGGCCGCGAGCTCCTCGACGACCACGTGATCCGCGCGGACCTGGTCCTCACGGCCACCCGCGACCACCGCGCCCAGGTCATCTCCATGGGCCACAGCGCGGGCCTGCGCACCTTCACGCTGAAGGAGTTCACCCGCCTCGTCCAGGCCATCGATCCGGCCACGCTGCCCGATGCGCTGGACGGCGGCGTGGTGGAGCGCGCCCGCGCCCTGGTGCGCGCCGCGGCGGCTCTACGCGGGTGGCTTCTCGCCCCGAACGCCGAGGCCGACGAGGTCTACGACCCGTACGGCGCACCTCTGCCCTTCTTCCGCTCGGTCGGCGAGGAAATCAGCGAAGCGCTGGAGCCCGTGGTGACGGCGCTGACGGGTGTTCCGGCGTGCAGGTGAACTCAAGTACAGCGACTGCCGGAGTACCCGCTCGTACCTGAGTTCCGGGCGGCGCGGGCATTGCGGGCCTACATTGGATTTGAGGTCACCCCCGCGAGGCCCGGAGCCCAAGATGCCGGTCACCACTGAACAAACCCCCGCCGGTGCGACGTACGCGCACGCCGGCTTCGACGTGCTGCGCCTGCAGGACCCGGAGATCGCCGAGATCATGCTCGGCGAGGCGGTCCGGCAGGCCACGTCGCTCCAGCTGATCGCCGCCGAGAACTTCACGTCGCCGGCCGTCCTCGCGGCCCTCGGCTCCCCGCTCGCCAACAAGTACGCCGAGGGCTACCCCGGTGCCCGCCACCACGGCGGCTGCGAGCTCGTCGACATGGCGGAGCGCATCGCCGTCGACCGGGCCAGAGCGCTCTTCGGGGCCGAGCACGCCAATGTGCAGCCCCACTCCGGCTCCTCCGCGGTCCTCGCCGCGTACGCCGCGCTCCTGCGCCCCGGCGACACCGTCCTCGCGATGGGGCTCTCGTACGGCGGCCACCTCACCCATGGGTCGCCCGCGAACTTCTCGGGCCGCTGGTTCGACTTCGTGCCCTACGGCGTCGACCCCGAGTCCGGCCTCATCGACCACGACCAGGTCCGCGCGCTGGCCCGCGCCCACCGTCCCAAGGCGATCGTCTGCGGCTCCATCGCCTATCCGCGGCACATCGACTACGCGGCCTTCCGCGACATCGCCGACGACGTGGGCGCCTACCTCATCGCCGACGCCGCGCACCCCATCGGCCTGGTCGCCGGGGGAGCGGCGCCGAATCCGGTGCCGTACGCCGATGTCGTCTGCGCCACCACGCACAAGGTCCTGCGCGGCCCCCGCGGCGGCATGGTCCTGTGCGGGGCCGAGCTCGCCGCGCGGATCGACCGGGCCGTCTTCCCCTTCACGCAGGGCGGTGCCCAGATGCACACGATCGCCGCCAAGGCCGTCGCGTTCGGCGAGGCGGCGACCCCGGCCTTCGCCGCGTACGCCCGTCAGGTCGTCGCCAACGCAAGGGTTCTCGCGGCCGCGCTGGACGCCGAGGGCCTCGCGATCACCACGGGCGGCACGGACACCCATCTGCTGACCGCCGACCCCACCTCGCTGGGCGTCGACGGCCCGACCGCCCGGGGCCGGCTCGCCTCGGCCGGCATGGTCCTCGACACCTGCGCGCTGCCCTTCGGGGACGGGCGCGGCCTGCGGCTGGGCACCGCCGCCGTCACCACCCAGGGCATGGGCGAACCGGAGATGGCGCGCATCGCGGTGCTCTTCTCGGGGGTGCTGCGAGATGAGGTCGATCCGCGTACAGCGCGCGCGGAAGTGCGCGATCTCACCGGAAGATTTCCGCCGTATCCGGCCTAGACAGGGGTAGGCGGGCCAGGGTGGTCCGTCACTCGTGCAACCATCGTCGCTACCCGGCAGTCCTTCACCACATGCGCGCGAAGCTAGGGTGTGGGGCTGAGATGGCCAGCGATATCTGTGGGGAAGCCCGTGCGTGAATACCTGCTGACGCTCTGCATCACGGCCGCGGTGACATACCTGCTGACCGGCCCGGTGCGGAAGTTCGCGATCGTGGCCGGCGCCATGCCGGAGATCCGCGCCCGCGACGTACACCGGGAGCCCACGCCCCGGCTCGGCGGGATCGCCATGTTCTTCGGTCTGTGCGCGGGTCTCCTCGTCGCGGACCACCTGACGAACCTCAGTCCCGTCTTCGAGATGTCGAACGAGCCGCGGGCGTTGCTCTCCGGAGCCGCCCTGATCTGGCTGATCGGCGTCCTGGACGACAAATTCGAGATCGACGCCCTGATCAAGCTGGGCGGCCAGATGATCGCCGCCGGCGTCATGGTCATGCAGGGTCTTACGATCCTGTGGCTGCCGATCCCGGGTGTGGGCACGGTCTCGCTGACGCAGTGGCAGGGCACGCTCCTCACGGTCGCCCTGGTCGTGATCAGCATCAACGCGGTCAACTTCGTGGACGGCCTCGACGGCCTCGCGTCCGGCATGGTGTGCATCGCCGCGTCGGCGTTCTTCCTGTACTCGTACCGCCTCTGGTACGGCTACGGCATCGAGGCGGCGGCCCCCGCGACGCTGTTCGCGGCGATCCTGATCGGCATGTGTCTGGGCTTCCTGCCGCACAACATGCACCCCGCCAGGATCTTCATGGGCGACTCCGGATCGATGCTGATCGGCCTCGTCCTGTCCGCCGGCGCCATCTCCATCACCGGCCAGGTCGACCCGAGCCTGATGAAGCTGAACTTCGGCGGCACCCGTGACGCCACCCACGCGATGATCCCGGTCTTCATCCCGCTGCTGATGCCGCTGACGATCATCGCGATCCCGTTCGCGGACCTCGTCCTCGCGATCGTGCGCCGCACCTGGAAGGGCCAGTCGCCGTTCGCCGCCGACCGCGGTCACCTGCACCACCGGCTCCTGGAGATCGGCCACTCCCACAGCCGCGCGGTCCTGATCATGTACTTCTGGTCGGCGCTGTTCGCCTTCGGAGCGGTCGCCTACTCCGTCCACTCGACGTCCATGTGGATCGTCCTGGCGATCGTCGCGCTCAGCTTCGTCGGTCTCGTACTGCTTCTGCTGCCGCGCTTCACGCCGCGCGCCCCGCGCTGGGCGGAGGCATTCGTGCCGCCGCGCTACCGGCGCAGGCGGGCCGCGCAGGCGTCGGCCGAGGTGCCCGGGACGTCGCCGTCGTACGCGGTTCAGGAAGAGGCCGGGGCGGCCGAGGAGGCACCCGAGGGCGAGGGCGCGCGCACGCCGATGCCCGCAGGAGTCAACGGGGCAACGGCCATTGGCCCCCGTGCGCGCTTCCTGGATCGGCGCAAGGCGCACTCGTCGCGCTGACGCGAGACACGAAAACGCCTCATTACCAGACAAGTTGGCCGTGTTTTTGCACAGACGCGCGGATTACCTCTCACGTGTGACAGTGAGCACACTGCAGAGGTAAAGACCTCATCAAATAGTTTGTGATACCGTTCACGAGACCCGGGGATAGAGCCGAAGGACCGTAGTGCGACGGTCCATTGGCCCGAAGTTCCCTCTCGGCCCCGGTCTACGCTCGTCCATGACGACACCCTGCCCCCACCCAGTAAAGGGAGCTGCCGCCATGCCCTCCAACGACGCACGGATCCTCCTTCAGGCCGTTGTGCCCACAGCCATTGCCGGCGCGCTTGCCGCCGTGATCAGTGGTGTGGTCGCCGGCGGCAAGGGGGCCCTCGGTGCAGTCATCGGCACGGTGGTCGTCATCGTCTTCATGGGCCTCGGGCAGGTCGTCCTCCAGCGGACGGCAAAATCGCTTCCGCAGCTCTTCCAGGCGATGGGGCTGATGCTCTACGTCGCCCAGCTGCTGCTGCTTCTGATCTTCGTGGCCGTCTTCAAGGACACGACACTGTTCAACCCCAAGGCCTTCGCCGCCTCACTCGTCGCCGCCACCGTCGTATGGATGGCCGCGCAGGCGCGTGCGCACATGAAGGCCAAGATTTTCTATATCGATCCCGACTCGGCGAACGACTCCGAGAAGAGCGACAAGCCCAATAAATCGGGGTCGTCATCGTGAGGGGTAGGGGCGGGATAAGTGGCGGTTCGTGTAACTGCTATCGTCCGGTGCCAACTGCGGCACTGCGGGCGCGGGCATCTGAGCTGACGCCTGCTCGACTGCGAGGCTCACTGCCTGCCTGCCGCCCCCACATCCGAAACACCAGACCAGTGCCGATCCGCGGCTGCGCGCCGCAACGACACAACGAGGTTGCCGTACCTATGCGTCACGCCGAAGGAGCCCGTGGTGAGTGCTGACCAGACTGAGCTCGCCTTTGACTGGAGCTGTCGGATCATGTCCGACAACGGCTGCGGCTTTCCGGCTCCCGGTCTGCACTCGTTCCTCTTCAAGCCGATCTTCACCGTCGGCGGGTTCGAGTTCAACAAGGTGATGCTGCTCGCCCTCCTGACGACCCTCGTCGTCGTCAGTGTTTTCTACGCGGCGTTCGGCAAGGCCAAGGTCGTCCCGGGCAAGCTCCAGATGGCCGTGGAGGCGGGGTACGACTTCGTACGCCGCGGAATCGTCTACGAGACGATGGGCAAGAAGGAGGGCGAGAAGTACGTCCCCTTCATGGTGTCGCTGTTCTTCTTCATCTGGATCATGAACATCTGGTCCGTGATCCCGCTGACTCAGTTCCCGGTCGCGTCGGTGTTCGCGTACCCGGTCGTGCTCGCGGTCCTCGTCTACCTGATCTGGGTGCCGCTGACCTTCAAGCGCCATGGTTTCGTGGGCGGTTGGAAGAACATCACGGGCTACGACAGCTCGCTCGGCCCGATCAAGTGGCTCGTCTCGTTCATCGAGTTCTTCTCGAACCTGCTCGTCCGGCCGTTCACGCACGCGGTGCGACTGTTCGCCAACATGTTCGCCGGTCACCTGATGCTGGTGATGTTCACCGTCGCCTCCTGGTACCTGCTGAACAGCTGGATGATCCCGGCCGCGGGCGTCTCCTTCGTGATGACCATGGCCATGATCCTCTTCGAGCTTTTCGTGCAGGCGGTCCAGGCGTACGTCTTCGTGCTCCTCGCCAGCACCTACATTCAGGGCGCTCTCGCAGAGCACCACTGAGTACTCGTCCCGTCATACCCCCTGTCGTCCGGTGGCCAACCCCCACCGGTTCGTTGAAGAGAAGGAAGTAACGGCATGTCCGCGACCATCGAACTCGCCGCTGGCGTCTCCGGCTCCCTCGGTTCCATCGGCTATGGTCTCGCCGCCATCGGCCCCGGCATCGGCGTCGGCATCGTCTTCGGTAACGGCACCCAGGCCCTGGCCCGTCAGCCTGAGGCCGCCGGTCTGATCCGTGCCAACCAGATTCTCGGCTTCGCCTTCTGTGAGGCGCTCGCCCTCATCGGCATCGTTATGCCGTTCGTTTACGGCCAGTGATCTAACTCCTCACTGACCATATTTCGACGAAAGGCACTGATGTGATCGCCAACCTGGTGCAGCTGGCGGCCGAGGAGAAGCAGAACCCGCTTGTCCCGGCCGGTCCCGAGCTGCTCGTCGGCACCATCGCCTTCGCCATCGTTTTCTTCTTCTTCGCCACGAAGCTCCTCCCGCGCATCAACAAGGTGCTGGAAGAGCGTCGCGAGCTGATCGAAGGCGGTATCGAGAAGGCCGAAGCCGCACAGACCGAGGCCCAGAGCGTTCTTGAGCAGTACAAGGCTCAGCTGGCCGAGGCTCGTCACGAGGCCGCGCGTCTGCGCCAGGAGGCGCAGGAGCAGGGCGCCACGCTCATCGCCGAGATGCGCGCGGAAGGCCAGCGGCAGCGTGAGGAAATCATCGCCGCCGGCCACTCGCAGATCGAGGCCGACCGCAAGGCCGCCGCTCAGGCGCTGCGTCAGGACGTGGGCCAGCTGGCCACGACCCTGGCCGGCAAGCTCGTCGGCGAGTCCCTCGAGGACCACGCCCGGCAGTCGCGCACGATCGACCGCTTCCTCGACGACCTCGAGGAGAAGGCCGAGGCTGTTCGATGACTGCCCACGGAGCGAGCCGCGAGGCACTCGCCTCCGCACGTGAGCGTCTCGACGCGCTGACCGACAGCACCTCGGTCGACGCCCGACAGCTTGCCGGAGAGCTGGCCGCGGTCACCGCGCTGCTCGACCGCGAGGTGTCGCTGCGTCGGGTCCTGACCGACCCGGCGCAGTCCGGCGAGGCCAAGGCCGAGCTCGCGGAGCGTCTGCTCAGCGGCCAGGTCAGCGGCACGACCGCCGACCTGGTGGCCGGGCTGGTCCGCTCCCGCTGGTCCGCGTCGCGCGACCTGGTCGACTCCGTCGAGGAGCTGTCCAACATCGCCGAGCTGACCGCGGCGCAGCAGGCCGGCGAGCTGGACGACGTGGAGGACGAGCTGTTCCGGTTCGGCCGCATCGTCGCCTCCAACACCGAGCTGCGCGCCGCGCTCACCGACCGTAACGCCACGGGCACGGCCAAGAGCGAGCTGCTGCGCAGCCTGCTCGGCGGTCGCGCCAAGGCCTCCACCGAGCGTCTCGTCGAGCGCCTTGTGACCCAGCCGCGTGGACGTAGCCTGGAGACGGGACTCGAGTCCCTGTCCAAGCTCGCCGCGGAGCGCCGGGACCGCATGGTCGCCGTCGTCACCACGGCGGTGCCGCTGAGTGACGCGCACAAGCAGCGCCTGGGCGCCGCCCTGGCAAAGCTCTACGGGCGTCAGATGCACCTGAACCTCGACGTGGACCCCGAGGTCCTCGGCGGGATCACCGTGCAGGTGGGCGACGAGCTCATCAACGGAAGCATCGCGGACCGCATTGAGGACGCCAGCCGCCGTATGGCCGGCTAGCCGACTCGCACAACGTAGTAGTACCTACGGCCCTAGTTGGGCCGTGCAGAGGATTCCTGGGGGCTGACCCCAGACCCCCCAAGAAAACTTCGGGCCCAACAAGGAGAGCAGGGAACCCAGATGGCGGAGCTCACGATCCGGCCGGAGGAGATCCGGGACGCGCTGGAGAACTTTGTCCAGGCGTACAAGCCGGACGCGGCCTCGCGCGAGGAGGTCGGTACGGTCACCCTTGCCGGCGACGGCATCGCGAAGGTCGAGGGCCTGCCCTCGGCCATGGCCAACGAACTGCTGAAGTTCGAGGACGGCACCCTCGGCCTCGCCCTCAACCTCGAGGAGCGCGAGATCGGTGCCATCGTGCTCGGTGAGTTCACCGGTATCGAGGAGGGCCAGCCGGTGCAGCGCACCGGTGAGGTGCTCTCCGTCGCAGTCGGCGAGGGCTACCTGGGTCGCGTCGTCGACCCGCTCGGTAACCCGATCGACGGCCTCGGCGAGATCGAGACCAGCGCGCGTCGTGCCCTTGAGCTGCAGGCCCCCACGGTCATGCAGCGCAAGTCGGTGCACGAGCCGATGGAGACCGGCTACAAGGCCGTCGACGCGATGACCCCGATCGGCCGCGGTCAGCGTCAGCTGATCATCGGCGACCGCCAGACGGGCAAGACCGCCCTGGCTGTCGACACGATCATCAACCAGCGCGACAACTGGCGCTCGGGCGACCCGAAGAAGCAGGTCCGCTGCATCTACGTCGCCATCGGCCAGAAGGGCTCGACCATCGCCTCCGTGCGTGGCGCCCTGGAAGAGGCCGGCGCGCTGGAGTACACGACCATCGTCGCCGCCCCGGCGTCCGACCCGGCCGGCTTCAAGTACCTGGCGCCGTACACCGGTTCGGCCATCGGCCAGCAGTGGATGTACGAGGGCAAGCACGTCCTCATCGTCTTCGACGACCTCTCGAAGCAGGCCGACGCCTACCGCGCCGTGTCCCTGCTGCTCCGCCGCCCGCCGGGGCGCGAGGCCTACCCGGGTGACGTCTTCTACCTGCACTCCCGCCTCCTCGAGCGCTGCGCGAAGCTCTCGGACGAGATGGGTGCCGGCTCGATGACCGGTCTGCCGATCGTCGAGACCAAGGCGAACGACGTGTCGGCGTTCATCCCGACCAACGTCATCTCCATCACCGACGGCCAGTGCTTCCTGGAGTCGGACCTGTTCAACGCCGGTCAGCGCCCCGCGCTGAACGTCGGTATCTCCGTCTCCCGAGTCGGTGGTTCCGCGCAGCACAAGGCGATGAAGCAGGTCTCCGGCCGCCTCCGCGTGGACCTCGCCCAGTTCCGTGAGCTCGAGGCGTTCGCCGCCTTCGGTTCCGACCTGGACGCCGCGTCGAAGGCGCAGCTGGAGCGCGGTCAGCGCATGGTCGAGCTGCTCAAGCAGCCCCAGTACCAGCCGATGGCGACCGAGGACCAGGTTGTCTCCGTCTGGGCCGGCACCACCGGCAAGATGGACGACGTCCCGGTCGTGGACATCCGGCGCTTCGAGCGCGAGCTGCTCGACTACCTGCACCGCAAGGAGCAGGGCCTGATGACCTCCATCAAGGAGGGCGGCAAGATGTCGGACGACACCCTGACCGCCACCGCCGACGCCATCGCGGACTTCAAGAAGCAGTTCGAGACCTCGGACGGGAAGCTTCTCGGCGAGGACGCTCCGGCCGCCGCCGGTAAGTGACGACGGAAGGGACCTGACTCATGGGAGCCCAGCTCCGGGTCTACAAGCGTCGCATCAAATCCGTCACCGCGACCAAGAAGATCACCAAGGCGATGGAGATGATCGCTGCCTCGCGCGTCGTCAAGGCGCAGCGCAAGGTGACGGCCTCCACGCCGTACGCGACCGAGCTCACCCGCGCGGTCACGGCTGTCGGCACCGGTTCGAACACGAACCACCCGCTGACGACGGAGCCGGAGACGGCGACGCGCTCCGCGGTGCTGCTCCTCACGAGCGACCGCGGTCTGGCCGGCGCCTTCAACTCGAACGCCATCAAGGCCGCGGAGAAGCTGACCGCGCGTCTCGAGGCCGAGGGCAAGGAGGTCGAGATCTACATCGTCGGCCGCCGTGGTGTCGCCCACTACAACTTCCGTGAGCGCAAGATCGCGGAGCAGTGGACGGGCTTCACCGACGAGCCCACGTACGCGGACGCCAAGAAGGTCGCGGGCCCGCTGATCGAGGCGATCGAGAAGGACTCGGCGGAGGGCGGCGTGGATGAACTCCACATCGTCTACACGGAGTTCATCTCGATGATGACGCAGTCGGCCGTTGACGGCCGTCTGCTTCCGCTCAGCCTCGAAGAGGTGGCGGAGGAGTCGAAGTCCAAGGGCGAGATCCTTCCGCTGTACGACTTCGAACCGTCGGCGGAGGACGTCCTCGACGCCCTGCTGCCGCGCTACGTCGAGAGCCGTATCTACAACGCGCTGCTCCAGTCGGCTGCTTCCAAGCACGCCGCCACGCGCCGCGCGATGAAGTCGGCGACCGACAACGCGGGAGACTTGATCAACTCGCTCTCCCGACTTGCCAACGCGGCCCGCCAGGCCGAAATCACCCAGGAAATCAGCGAGATCGTCGGCGGCACTGCAGCCCTGGCCGACGCGACCGCGGGGAGTGACAAGTAATGACGACCACTGTTGAGACGGCCGTTGCCACGGGCCGCGTCGCCCGGGTCATCGGCCCGGTCGTCGACGTGGAGTTCCCCGTCGACGCGATGCCGGAGATCTACAACGCCCTGCACGTCGAGGTCGACGACCCGGCCACCGCGGGTGCGAAGAAGACGCTGACCCTCGAGGTCGCCCAGCACCTGGGTGACGGCGTGGTCCGTACGGTCTCGATGCAGCCCACCGACGGCCTGGTCCGCCAGGCCTCCGTGACGGACACCGGCGCCGGCATCTCGGTGCCCGTCGGTGACCTGACCAAGGGCCGGGTGTTCAACACCCTGGGCGACGTGCTGAACGACGACGCGTCCTCGGTCGCCGACGCCCCGCGCTGGACGATCCACCGCAAGGCCCCGGCGTTCGACCAGCTCGAGTCGAAGACCGAGATGTTCGAGACCGGCCTGAAGGTCGTCGACCTTCTCACCCCGTACGTCAAGGGTGGAAAGATCGGTCTGTTCGGTGGTGCCGGTGTCGGCAAGACCGTTCTGATCCAGGAAATGATCGTCCGTGTGGCCAAGCTGCACGACGGTGTCTCCGTCTTCGCCGGTGTCGGCGAGCGCACCCGTGAGGGCAACGACCTCATGGTCGAGATGGAGGAAGCCGGCGTTCTGGACAAGACCGCGCTGGTCTTCGGCCAGATGGACGAGCCGCCGGGCACGCGTCTTCGCGTCGCCCTGGCCGGTCTGACCATGGCGGAGTACTTCCGCGATGTGCAGAAGCAGGACGTGCTGTTCTTCATCGACAACATCTTCCGCTTCACGCAGGCCGGTTCCGAGGTCTCGACCCTGCTCGGCCGCATGCCCTCCGCGGTGGGTTACCAGCCGACCCTCGCCGACGAGATGGGTCTCCTCCAGGAGCGCATCACGTCGACCCGTGGTCACTCGATCACCTCGATGCAGGCGATCTACGTCCCCGCGGACGACCTGACCGACCCGGCCCCGGCCACCACGTTCGCCCACCTCGACGCGACGACGGTTCTCTCCCGTCCGATCTCCGAGAAGGGCATCTACCCGGCCGTGGACCCGCTGGACTCCACGTCCCGCATCCTGGACCCGCGCTACATCGCGCAGGACCACTACGACGCCGCGATGCGCGTCAAGACGATCCTGCAGAAGTACAAGGACCTCCAGGACATCATCGCGATCCTCGGTATCGACGAGCTGGGCGAGGAGGACAAGCTCGTTGTCCACCGTGCCCGTCGCGTCGAGCGCTTCCTGTCGCAGAACACCCACGCCGCCAAGCAGTTCACCGGCGTGGACGGTTCGGACGTGTCGCTCGAGGAGTCGATCACCGCGTTCAACGCGATCTGCGACGGCGAGTACGACCACTTCCCCGAGCAGGCGTTCTTCATGTGCGGTGGCATCGAGGACCTGAAGGCCAACGCCAAGGAGCTCGGCGTCTCCTGATTCTGGCTTCTTCGGAAGCACAGACTCGTGGGAGAGGGGCGGGGGATACCCGCAGGGTGTGTCCCGTCCCTCTCCGTACGCCGACTAGACTTTGACCCAACACCCGGCAGCAACGGCCGGGTGGTGACCCGAGGAGCCCACCTTGGCTGCTGAGCTGCATGTCGAGCTCGTCGCCGCGGACCGCAGTGTCTGGTCCGGCGAGGCCACCCTGGTCGTCGCGCGCACCGCGTCCGGCGACATCGGCGTCATGCCCGGTCACCAGCCGCTTCTCGGTGTGCTGGAGTCGGGCCCGGTGATGATCCGCACGAGCGACGGCGGGACGGTTGTCGCCGCTGTGCACGGCGGTTTCGTCTCGTTCGCCGACAACAAGCTGTCCCTGCTCGCCGAGATCGCCGAGCTGTCGGACGAGATCGATGTCCAGCGTGCGGAGCGGGCGCTCGAGCGTGCTCAGTCGGATGCGGACGCATCCGCCGAGCGTCGAGCGGACGTCCGACTGCGTGCGGTGGCGACGCGCTGAGCCCTGGGGGTACCTCCCATGCCCTTTAGGCTATGGGGGAGCGCGGAGTGACATGACTCAGCCGCGGCCAGGACCGGAGAACCTTTCCGGACCGGGTCGCGGCTGAGGCGATCCTTGGTCAATTTTGCAGTTCCGTTATCGGATCCGCTGTCGGGCCCGTTATCAGATGAGGCGAGGAGGTCGGTACGAATGGTCCTCGTTCTCGTGCTGTGCGTGGTCGCGGTCGTCGTATTCGTATTGCTGGGGTTGTTCGTCTTCGGCCTGAGGCGCCGGCTGATCCAGCGCTCCGGGGGCACCTTCGACTGCTCCCTGCGGTGGGACGTGCCCGAAGGCGGCGACGCCTCCGGCAAGGGCTGGGGCTACGGCGTGGCCCGATACAACGGCGACCGGATCGAGTGGTTCCGGGTCTTCTCCTACGCGGTCAGGCCGCGCCGCACCCTGGAGCGCTCGGCGATCGAGGTGACGGGGCGGCGCGCGCCGGAGGGCGAGGAGGAGCTGGCCCTGCTCTCGGACGCGATCGTCCTCGCGTGCTCGCACCGCGGCTCGCGTCTCGAGCTGGCGATGAGCGAGGACGCGCTGACCGGCTTCCTGGCGTGGCTGGAGGCGGCGCCTCCCGGCCAGAGAGTGAATGTGGCCTGAGTTTCGCATGGAGAAGCCGGGTGAACAGGGGGCGGCCCCGTTCACCCGGCTTCCGTCATGTGCGGCCGGTGTTACCTCAGGCCGCCGTCGATCGCGCTCAGCAGCTCGCCGCCCGCGGTGTCACCGCTGAACTCCCAGAAGAAGGCGCCGCCCAGGTTCTGGCTCTTGGCCCAGGCCATCTTGGAGTTGATGGTGGCGGGGGTGTCGTAGGACCACCAGTCGGAGCCGCAGTACGCGTACGCCGTACCGGCCACCGTTCCGTTCGCGGGGCACTTCGTCTTGAGGACCTTGTAGTCCTCGATGCCCTGTTCGTACGTGCCGGCGGCGGGGCCTGTCGCGGTGCCGCCCGGTTCCTTCTGTGTGACGCCGGTCCAGCCGCGGCCGTAGAAGCCGATGCCGAGCAGGAGCTTGCTCGACGGGACGCCCTGGGCCTTCAACTTGGCAATGGCGTCGGCGGAGTTGAAGCCCTGCTGCGGGATGCCGGGGTACGAGGTGAGCGGGGAGTGCGGGGCCGTCGGGCCCTGGGCGTTGAACGCGCCGAAGAAGTCGTAGGTCATGACGTTGTACCAGTCGAAGGACTGGGACGCGCCCGCGTAGTCGTTCTTCTCGATCTTGCCGCCGGTGGATGCGTCGGCCGTGATCGCCGCTGTCACCAGGTTGCTGGAGCCGAACTTGGCGCGCAGCGCGGACGCCAGCTTCTTCAGGGCGTCCTGGCCGGAGGTGTCGCAGGACAGGCCGCAGGAGTTGGGGTACTCCCAGTCGATGTCGATGCCGTCGAAGACGTCGGCCCAGCGCGGGTCCTCGACCAGCTTGTAGCAGGAGTCGGCGAACGCTGCCGGGTTCTGCGCCGCCTGCGGGAAGCCGCCGGACCAGGTCCAGCCGCCGAACGACCAGAGGATCTTCAGGTTCGGGTGCTTGGCCTTGAGCTGGCGCAGCTGGTTGATGGCGCCGCGCAGTGGCTGGTCCCAGGTGTCGGCGACGCCGGAGACGGAGTTGGCCGCGGTGTACGCCATGTCCGTGTCGGCGTAGGAGTCACCCATGGTGCACTGGCCGTTCTGCACGTTGCCGAAGGCGTAGTTGATGTGGGTGATCTTGGCGGCGGAGCCGGAGGTCTCCAGGTTCTTGGGGTAGTAGGCGCGCCCGTAGACGCCCCAGTCGGTGAAGTACCCCAGCTTGACCTTGCCGCCGGGGCCCGGGTCGGTGCCGCCGCCGGTCGTGTGCACCCTGACCGAGCCGGAGGCGGGTCCGCTCTGGTCGGCGGTGTCGCGGGCCTGGACGGTGTACGAGTAGTCGGTGCCCGCGGTGAGCCCGGTGTCGGAGTACGAAGTCCCGGTCACCGTCGCGACCTTGGTGCCGTCGCGCAGGACGTCGTAGTTCTTGATGCCCTTGTCGTCGGTGGCCGCGGTCCAGTCGAGCTTGACCGAGGTGTTTGTGACGGAGGAGGCGGTTGGGGTTCCGGGCGCGGAGGGGGCCGCGTCGCCGGGGACGTCACCGCCGTCGCAGGAGGCGCCGTTGAGCTTGCAGCCGGAGGGGGCGCCGGGGCCCGAGCCGTTGAACCCGAAGGAGACCGAGGCGCCGGGGGCGAGCGACCCGTTCCAGGAGAGGTTCTTGGCGGTCCAGTGGTCGGCGGAGTTGGTGACGGTGGCGTCCCAGGCGGAGGTCACCTTGGTGCCGGCGGGGAAGTCCCACTCGACGGTCCAAGAACTGAGGGCCGTGGTACCGGTGTTCTTGACGGTCCACTTGCCTTCGAAGCCGGTGCCCCAGTCCTGGGTCTTGGCGTAGGTCGCGGTGGCGGTGCTCGCGGCGGCGGCCGCGTGGGAGGGAGTGGCGAGGCCGACGAGGGCGGCGGCCGGGAGCAGCAGGGTGGTGAGGCCTGCCACGGCTCTCTGTCTGAGTCTCAAGCGCAAGGGGTGCTCCTCGGGTGGTATCCGGGGGACATGACGGGGGTGGAACCCTGCGCCGCCCGTGAGCATCGCCGTGCTGGTCATGTGCATGGCTGCGCTCACCGCAGTGCCGTGAGAATAGAAAGGTCTGGACCAACGGTCAAGGTCTAAACCAATTACAGGAATCGGCCCCTCACAGCCCCAACTCCTGCGCAAGGACGGCCGCTTGCACCCTGCTGCGCAGCTCCAGCTTCCCGAGCAGCCTGCTGACGTGCGTCTTCACCGTCGCTTCCGCCATCTTCAGTCGTACCGCGATCTCCGCGTTCGACAAGCCGTCGCCGAGGCAGGAAAGCACCTCCCGCTCCCGGCGCGTGAGGGTGTCGAGCCCCGCGGGCGCGGGCCCCGGCTCCGGCCGTACGGGCTTCGCCGCGAACTCCGCGATGAGCTTGCGGGTCACCGCCGGAGCGATCAGACCCTCACCGCGCGCGACCGTGCGGACACCCTCGATCAGGTCCTTCGCCTCGGTGTTCTTCAGCAGGAACCCGCCGGCGCCCGCGCGCAGCGCCCCGAAGACGTACTCGTCGAGGTCGAACGTCGTCAGGACGAGCACGTCCGCGAGTCCCTCGGAGACCACCTGACGAGTCGCCGAGACGCCGTCGAGGCGCGGCATCTGGATGTCCATGAGGACGAGATCCGGCCGAAGTGCGCGCGCCATCGCCACCGCCTGCTCGCCGTCCGCCGCCTCCCCGACGACCTCGATGTCGGGGGCGCTGCCCAGAATCAGGACGAGCCCGGCCCGTACGGCGGACTGGTCCTCGGCGACGAGTACGCGGATCACTCGGAGACTCCTTCGTCAGCTGCGTCGACGGGCAGCTCGGCCCTGACCTGCCAGATCTTGCTGCCGGGCCCGCTCTCGGGACCGGCCTCGAACGTGCCGCGCAGCAGCGCGGTGCGCTCGCGCATCCCGATGAGCCCGGCGCCCGAACCGGGAGCGCGCGGGCCGTCCACATCCCCGTACGGACTGGTCACCCGCACCGTCAGCGCCCCGTCGCTGCGGTGGACGGCCACGGTGACGGGGCCGTGCGGCGCGTGCTTGAGCGCGTTCGTGAGGGATTCCTGCACGATGCGGTACGCGGCGAGCTCGATCGGCGCGGGCAGGCCGCCGACGCCGTCGCCGACGGCGAGCGTGACGTCGAGGCCGTTGGTGCGGGACTGCTCGATGAGGGATCCGAGGCCGTCCAGTGTGGGCGCGGCGACGGGCTCGCCCTGGGAGTCACCGCTGTCGTCCCGCAGGATGCCGATGAGGCGGCGCATCTCGGCGAGGCCCTCCACGCTGTTCTCGCGGATGACGGTGAGAGCTTGCTGGGTGGTCCTCGGCTCGTCGAGCGAGAGCGCGGCCGTGGAGTGGATGGCGATCGCGGACAGATGGTTGGCGACCATGTCGTGCAGCTCGCGGGCCATCCGGGCCCGCTCGGCGACGACCGCCTGGGTGCGGTCCATCTCGGCGAGCAGCGCGGTCTGTTCGGCGCGCAGCCGCGCGGATTCGGCGGCCTCCCGGTGGTTGCGTACGAGGACACCGGTGGCCGCGGGCGCGAACGACACGAGGCCGCTGACGACCCCGATCAGGAGCGCCTCCGGCTTGCGGAACCAGGCCAGGAACCCCAGGGTCACCGCGATGGTGATCAGCGCCGTGGTCACCGGGATCCGGCGAGCGGCCGCCGGGGTGCCGTACAGGACGGCCGCGTAGACGAGGTCCGTGAACATCAGCGTCGTCGCGAGGCTGCCCAGCGTGAACCGGTCCGCGATCAGGACGAACGTGCCGAGGACCAGGGCGGCCTGGGGCGCGGTCCTGCGCAGCAGTTCCAGGCCCGCCATCGCGCAGAGCGGCACAAGGAGCCAGCCGCCGCCGAGGACCAGCCGGCCCTGGCTGTTGGTCAGGCCGAGCGCCCACAGCAGGAGACCGCCGAGCAGGCCGATCGCCGCGATACGGACGTCGTCGCGGTGCGGGCGGGACAGGGGCAGGGGCATGCCCCCATTCAATACGGCTGGACGGGACGGCGCCTGCGCCTGTCCGGCGGGCCCGCGCAGCCCGCGTACATCGAAGGATGCAGTCCCGTTTCGTCACAGGCGACGACGATCGGCGGGTGTGGCGGCCCGAGGCTGGAAGGAGTCCACGAACCCCTCCCGAGGAGCCCGCCGTGATCGTCACGCTGATCGTCGCCTGCGAGATCGGCTTCTGGGTGCTGCTCGCCGCGGGACTCGCCCTGCGCTACGTGGCGAAGATGCCGCGCACGAGCATTGGCGTCCTGTTGTGCGAGCCGCTCCTGGAGGTCGTCCTGTTCGTCGTCACCGCGATGGACCTCAAGAACGGGGCCGAACCGGACTGGAAGCACGGCCTCGCCGCCGTCTACATCGGCTTCTCCGTGGGGCTCGGCCACTCCACCGTCAAGTGGGTGGACGCCCGGGTCGCCCACCGGTTCGCCGGGGGACCGCCCCCGGTGAAGCCGCCGAGGTACGGGGCCGCGCGCGCCGCCCACGAGTGGCGGACGGCCGCGCGCTGGATCCTCGCCTGCGCCGTCGCGCTCGCCTTGCTCCAGGGCGCGATCTGGTACGTGGGCGCCGACGGGAACATCGGTTCGCTGCGGATGTGGCAGCAGAAGATGCTCTTCGTGATCGGCATCAATCTCGTGATCGCGCTGAGCTACACGCTGTTCCCGAAGAAGGCGCCCGCCGTGGAGCGTTAGGGCCTCAGCGCTCGCCGCCCGGGACCCACAGCACGTCCCCGACCGCCTTGTTCGCCGTGCGCGCCAGGATGAACAGGAGATCGGAGAGGCGGTTCAGATACGTCGCCGTCAGCGGGTTCATCGACTCGCCGTGCACCTCGAGCGCCGCCCACGTGGAGCGCTCGGCCCTGCGGACCACGGTGCACGCCTGGTGCAGCAGCGCCGCACCCGGCGTGCCCCCGGGCAGGATGAAGGACCGGAGCTTCTCCAGCTGCTCGTTGAAGCGGTCGCAGTCCGCCTCCAGCTTGTCGACGTAGAACTGCTCGACGCGCAACGGCGGGTACTTCGGGTCCTCGACCACCGGCGTCGACAGGTCGGCGCCCACGTCGAACAGGTCGTTCTGGACCCGTACGAGGACCTTCACGACCTCCTCGTCGAGCCCGCCGAGCGCGACCGCCGTGCCGATGACGGCATTGGCCTCGTTGGCGTCGGCGTAGGCGGAGATCCGCAGATCGGTCTTGGCGGTCCGGCTCATGTCGCCGAGGGCGGTCGTGCCCTGGTCGCCGGTCCTGGTGTAGATGCGCGTCAGATTGACCATGGGGTCAGCGTAGTTACGCGGCAGCCCTGCGGAAGCCACGTGTGCCGACCGTCACGGCGAGCGCCGCCAGGGCGAGGGCGACCAGGACCCCGTACAGCATGTGCGCCGTCGCGTAGTGGCCGACGTACGCGTCGCGCATCGCGTCGACCGGATAGCGGATCGGCATGAAGTGCGACAGGACGTCGAGCCAGCCGGGCGCGAGCGCCATCGGCAGCATCAGCCCGGACAGGAGCATCGACGGCATCGACACGGCGTTGACGATCGGGCCGAACTCCTGCGGCCGGTCGACCTTCATGGCCACCGTGTACGACATGGAGCCGAGGGCCACGGTCAGGAGCGCGACGAACGCGAACCCGATGAGCACGCCGGCCGGCGGCGCCCGCAGCCCCATCACCAGTGCGGCGAGGACGAGGAGCACCGCCTGGAGGACGAAGAGCACGGCGTCGCGCAGCACCCTTCCGAGCAGCAGCGCGAGACGGCTGACCGGGGTGACGCGCATGCGCTCCACCACGCCGTAGTTCTTCTCGATGATGATCGCGAAGCCGGAGAACAGGCCCCCGAACAACGCGAGTTGGATCAGCAGCCCCGGCACGAGCACCTGCCAGGAGCTGCCGGCCGAGCCCAGCGGCACATCGGTGAGCAGCGGCCCGAAGAACAGCAGGTACAGCAGCGGCATCAGGACGCCGAAGAGCATCTGGAACTTGGAGTTGAGGGTCTGGCGGGCATAGCGCCCGAAGATCAGTGCGGTGTCGGAGAGCAGGGGCTTCATGCCGGTCACACCGCCACGGGGGTCGTCGGTGCGGTAGCCGGGCCGCGCCCGGTGATCGCGAGGAAGGTGTCCTGGAGCGTCGCGTCGAGCGAGCCGCCGTACGCCAGCTTGAGGGCTCCCGGAGTGCCCTCCGCGGCCACAACTCCCTTGTCCACGACGGCGATCCGGTCGGCGAGCGCGTCGGCCTCGTCGAGGTAGTGCGTGGTGAGGAAGACCGTCGTGCCGTGCTCGTCGCGCAGTCTCCGTACGACGTCCCACAGGTCGGCGCGGCCGGCCGGGTCGAGCCCCGTCGTCGGCTCGTCGAGGAAGAGCACCTTCGGGTGGTGCACGAGTCCCATCGCGATGTCGAGGCGGCGCCGCTGTCCGCCGGAGAGCGCGGCGGTCCTGCGGTCGAGGAGCTCCGTGAGGCCGAGGTCCTCGGCCAGCTCGCCGGCGCGCGCCACCGCCCGCGCCTTGGGCAGCCGGTACAGCCGTCCCTGGGTGACCAGTTCCTCCCGTACCGAGATGTTCGGGTCGACGCCGCCGGACTGGGCGACGTAACCGACCGCGCGGCGCACGCCCGCCGGATCGGTCGCCAGGTCGCAGCCCGCGACGGTGGCGGCGCCCCCGGTGGGCGGCAGGAGCGTCGTGAGCATGCGCAGGGTCGTCGTCTTGCCCGCGCCGTTCGGGCCGAGGAGGCCGAGGATCTCGCCGGGCCGCACTGTCAGGTCGATGCCGCGCACCGCCTCGACGGGGCCGCGTGGGGTGGTGAAGGTCCGGGCCAGGCCGGACGTGCTGATGACTGCCATGCGTCCAGAAAAACAGAGTCACTGAAATTTTGCAATGTCCCCAAAATTCAAGTGAGCGCAACGAAAGCTAGACTGTCCGCATGGCAGAGGGACTGCGTGAGCGCAAGAAACGGCTGGCCAGGCAGCACATCTCCGATGTGGCCACGGGCCTCTTCCTGGAGCGCGGCTTCGACGAGGTGACGATCGCCGAGGTCGCCGAAGCGGCCGACGTCTCCGTCAACACCGTCTACAACTACTTCCAGGCCAAGGAGGACCTGTTCCTCGACCGCGCCAAGGGCAGCGTGGCCCGGCTCTCCCGCTTCGTGCGCGCCCGTGACCGGGGCGAGTCCGCGGCCGAGGCCGTCCTGCGCGAGCTGCGCCGCGAAGTCGTCGCCGTGTCGCCCGAGGTCGGCCTGATCGAGGGCTACGACCGCTTCATGAAGGTCATCGAGGGGGCGGCCGGGCTGCGGGCCCGGCTCTGGTACATGCAGCAGGAGTCGCTCACGCTGCTGGAGGCGACCCTGCGCGAGGAGACCGGGGCGGACGACGACGACCCGCTGCCCGCCCTCATGGCCGGACAGATCAACTGGATCCACACGACGCTGCTTTCCCGCATCGCCGCCGAGATGATCAAGGCAAGACCGGCAGGGGAGGTGTCCCGCGAAGCGCTCGGCCTGCTCGACGAGATGGAGGGCCTCCTGGGCGAGCCGGTGCTCAACTACGCCGCACGCGACGCCTGATGGCCCGTCCGGTGTGATGTCCGTCATTCGAGACGTGACGCGCATTACTTCGCCGCCCCACGGCCCCTCGCGGGCGCTAATGTCCGCCGAAGAGACATGAACAGCGGGTAGCCGCCAGTTGCAAGTGGTACGCGGTCAGCGGATAAGGGGAGTCGCACAGTGGCAGGGAAGCTCGCCGTCATCGGAGCCGGACTCATGGGGTCCGGAATCGCCCAGGTCTCGGCGCAGGCGGGCTGGGACGTCGTCCTGCGCGACGTCACCGACGCCGCCCTGGCCCGTGGCACCGACGGCATCAAGGCCTCGTACGACAAGTTCGTGAGCAAGGGCAAGCTGTCCGCGCAGGACGCCGAGGCCGCGCTCGCCCGCATCACCACGACCACCGATCTGGACGCGGTCGCCGACGCCGACATCGTCGTCGAGGCCGTCTTCGAGAAGCTCGAGGTCAAGCACGAGATCTTCCGGGCGCTCGACAAGATCGTCCGCGAGGACGCCGTGCTCGCCTCGAACACCTCCGCCATCCCGATCACCAAGATCGCGGCGGTCACGGAGCGCCCGGAGCGCGTCGTCGGCGCCCACTTCTTCTCGCCGGTCCCGATGATGCAGCTGTGCGAGCTGGTCCGTGGCTACAAGACGAGCGACGAAACGCTCGCCACCACGCGGGAGTTCGCCGAGTCGGTCGGCAAGACCTGCATCGTCGTCAACCGCGACGTCGCCGGCTTCGTGACCACGCGGCTCATCTCGGCCCTCGTCGTCGAGGCCGCCAAGCTGTACGAGTCGGGCGTCGCCACCGCCGAGGACATCGACATCGCCTGCAAGCTCGGCTTCGGCCACGCGATGGGGCCGCTCGCCACCGCCGACCTCACGGGCGTCGACATCCTGCTGCACGCCACCAGCAACATCTACACCGAGTCCCAGGACGAGAAGTTCGCCCCGCCCGAGCTGATGCGCCGGATGGTTGACGCCGGTGACATCGGGCGCAAGAGCGGGCAGGGGTTCTATAAGCACTGATCTCTCGTCACCCCACGGGTAACCCCACGGGGTGAATTCGGTATCGGTTCGCTTACAGACGGCAACTTCTGCGCCCCCGCGCCAGTCAGTTGCAGTGACATACCCAGATCGCCGTACGACACAGAGACCACTGGAATCACGGCACACAAGCACTCTCGGGGAGCGTATATGTACATCAGGGGCGACCACGCCGGGCTGGTCGTCGGGGGCCGCCTCGACGTCCGCAGCGCGGCGGACGCCCGTACGGTCCTGCACACGGCCCTCGACGACGGCGTCGGCGACCTGCTGCTCGATCTGTCAGAGCTGGACTCGTGGGACGCGACGGGTCTCGGCGTCATCATGGGCGCCCACCGGCGGGCCGGACGGTGCGGCCGCAGGCTGGTGTTGCGGGGTGTGCCGCCCCAGATGCAGCGCCTCCTGGTGGCGACGCGGCTGCACCGGATCCTCGCCATCGAGGGCGGCATCGGGGTCGAATCGCTGCCCAGGGTATGAATCGGGCGTTCCGGTACGCAGCGCCCACAATCCTCACGAGACTGTGACGTCTCGGACGCCGCGGTACCCCGGCTGTTCGGAGATACTGAGCCAGGTCTAGGGTTCGGTCGCCCGCGGATTGACGGACCCTCTCGCGGGCACCGGACCAGAAGCGACAGCGCAGTGTGCACAGGCCGGGAGGGGCACCGGCACACCACGCTTTTGGGGGGCTTTGACCATGGACCCGATGAACCGGGGACCGGAAGACTTCGGGCACGATCCGTACGGCGGGGATCCCTACGACCGCGCGGACCGTGGCCACCACGACGACGAGAGCGACACCCAGGCGAGCCGCCCGCGCCCGCCCAGGGATCCCCTCACTCCTGACTTCGGCCAGCCCTCACAAGGGCTCGCCCGCACCGTGCAGCTCGTGTCCGGCGACTCCCTGCTCACCGTCAATCCCGTCGACGGCAGCGAGATCGAGCCGTGCCCGCCGGGGGAGCGGCCGGGACGGCCCGTCAAGTACGCACCGGCGGAACGCGCCGAGATGGCCCGCGCCGCACGTCCGCCGCTGCCGGCCGGGCCCCCGCTGCCCCGACTGCCGCTCCTCGAGCGTCAGGAGGAGCGTGAGCGCCTTGTCCGGCTCCTCGCGCGCGGGCGCTCCGTGCGGCTCACCGGACCCTCGGGCTCCGGACGCACCGCGCTGCTCGACACGGTCGCCGAGGACTGCGCGGACGTCGCGCCCGACGGCGTCGTCCGGCTCTCCGGACACCGCCGCTCGTCGAACGACCTGCTGTACGACCTCTTCGCGGTCGTGTACAACGCGCCGCTGCACCGGCCCGACCGGGCCCTGCTCCTCGAACTCGTCCACGACATCGGCGCCGTCGTCGTCCTCGACGACCTCGAGTTCGGCGGCGCCGCGCTCGACGAGCTCCTCGAAGCGACGCCGGAGTGCGCCTTCCTGGTAGCGGCCACACCCGACGTCGCCGCGCCGTCCGCCGACTCGCACCTCGAAGAGGTCTTCCTCGGCGGCCTCGGCCGCGGCGGCGGGCTCGAACTCCTGGAGCGGTCCGTCGGCCGCGTCCTCACGGACGAGGAGGCGAACTGGGCCGGCGACCTCTGGTTCGAGTCGGAGGGGCTCCCGCTGCGCTTCGTGCAGGCCGGCGCGCTCCTGCGGCAGCGCGACCAGCTGCGCGCCGACCCGAACGTCTTCGACGAGTTCGGTTACTTCGGAGGCCCCGGCGCCCCGCCCGTAGACGCGCCCTTCGACGCCGAGGACAGCCGCGACGTGCCGCTGCCCTCGCTCGCCGACGGCGCCGCGCCCGCGGCCCTGCTCGCGTCCCGGCTCAGCGAATCGGCCCGTGCCACCCTGCGGTTCTCGGTCGCGCTCGGCGGCGAGATACCGCACCAGGCCCATCTGCCCGCCCTCGTGGGCGACACCCACGCCGACGCGGCCCTCGCCGAACTCGTCGGCTGCGCCCTCGTCACACCGGTCGGCGGCCGCTACCGCCTGGCCTCCGGCGTGTACGACCAGCTGGCGGCCGCGGGATACGCCGACGACACCGGCGGCCACGCGCACACCGCCGCGCAGCACTACGCGTGGTGGGCCGGGCATCCCTCGGTCGGGCCCGAGCGGGTCGCGGCCGAGGCCGACGCCCTGCTCGCCGCACTGACCGTACTCGTCCCCGGCACGACGCCGGCCGGGCCGGACGAGGAGGGCAGCGTCGCGGTGCTGCTCGCCCGTACCGCCGCGCCCGCGTTCGCCGCCGGGCTCAGCTGGACCGTGTGGGAGCGGTGCCTGCGGTCCGGCCAGGAGGCCGCGCGGCTCTCCGGCGACGTGGCGGAAGAGGCCTATTTCCACCACGAGTTGGGCATCCTCGCGCTGCTCGGCGGGCAGCTCGACCGGGCCCGCGCCGAGCTGGAGGCCTCCATCGCCCTGCGCGGCGCGCTGGCCGACAAGCGGGGCACCATCGCGGGCCGCCGCGCCCTCGCCCTGGTCGCGGACCGCTCCGGCAGCGCGCCCCCCGGCGGGCGTACGGCGGCGGGCGAAGAGGTCCCCGCCGCGCGCTACGAGGAGTCGGCGTCGCCCCCCGGCGGGGTGCCGGCCGCGTTCGCGCTGCCCGCGCCGCCCCCGGAACCCGACACACTGGTCTCCCGGCAGGCCGGGTCCGGCCCCGGCGCCAAGCCCGGCGGGGCCCGTCGTGCCGTCGTCACCGGCACGCGGCGCAACCTCGTGGCCGCGGGTGCCGGAGCGCTCCTCGCGGCCGTCCTCGGCACCGTCGTGACGCTCGGCGCCACGTCGAACAACGAGACCCCGTCCGACAGCGTCAATGTGAACCCGTCGGCCTCGCAGGGCGAGGACGGCGGCGACATCGGCGCCGACCAGGCGGACCAGGGCGGCGACGCAGGCTCCACGCAGCGGCCCGGCGACCCGGGCAAGGACGGCATCCCGAACACGTCGGACGACCCGACGCCCAGCACCGGGCCGTCGACCGGCGAGAGCGGCAAGCCGTCGGACAAGCCGAGCGACAAGCCCTCCGACGAGCCGTCGGACAAGCCGACCACGTCGAAGCCGCCGTCCTCCAAGCCGCCCACGTCGAAGCCCCCGACGTCGAAGCCTCCGACGTCCAAGCCCCCGACGAGCTCCCCGCCGCCGTCGTCCGGGACGCCGTCCACCTCGCCGTCGTCCCCTGACACGTCGGACTCGGCGAGCGGTCCGGCGCCGAGCGGCAGCTCCGCGATGAGCAGCCCGGCGGACAGCGCGCCGGGTACGCCCGGCGGGCCGGACGCCTCGTCGACGATCTGACGGCCGTACGCAGCACATGACCGAGGGCCGGGTTCACCAGAACCCGGCCCTCAGTCATGTCCGACAGGTCAGAACAGGCGGAGCTTGTCGTCCTCGATGCCACGCAGCGCGTCGTAGTCCAGGACCGTGCAGCCGATGCCGCGGTCCGTGGCCAGGACGCGGGCCTGCGGCTTGATCTCCTGGGCGGCGAAGACGCCGCGCACCGGGGCGAGGTGCGGGTCGCGGTTCAACAGCTCGAGATAGCGCGTGAGTTGCTCCACGCCGTCGATCTCGCCGCGCCGCTTGATCTCGATGGCCACGGTCGCGCCGTCACCGTCCCGGCACAGGATGTCGACGGGCCCGATCGCCGTCGGGTACTCGCGTCGGATGAGCGTGTAGCCCTCGCCGAGCGTGTCGATCCTGTCGGCGAGGAGCTCCTGGAGGTGCGCTTCCACGCCGTCCTTGATGAGACCCGGGTCCACACCCAGTTCGTGCGAGGAGTCGTGGAGGACTTCCTCCATCGTGATGATGAGTTTCTCGCCCGCTTTGTTGATGACGGTCCAGATGCCGCTGTCGTCGCCCGTGCCCTCCTTCAGGGTGCAGGGCGGGGACATCCAGTTGAGAGGTTTGTAGGCCCTGTCGTCCGCGTGGATCGAGACGCTGCCGTCCGCCTTCACGAGGATCAGGCGGGGAGCCGACGGGAGATGGGCTGTGAGCCTGCCCGCGTAGTCCACGGAGCAACGGGCGATGACGAGACGCATGGTCGGCAACGCTACTCGACGACCAGTGGTCCACGCGATTCGCCCTGGAACTGCCGGGTTCGTTATTGGCCGGTTGTGGACCGACTGTGCCTGCGATCCCCTGTTGCGGGCCCCGGACGTTGCTTAACGTATAAGCGGGAGGTCGCGACGCCTGTACGCAGCGTGTTCGTGGTCGTACGTCGTCGCGCGCTCCTTACCTGCCCGTCAGCCCCCGCTCCCCGCGGGGGTGCGAGAGGAGAACCCATGTCGCTCGACGTCTCACCGGCACTGTTGGAACAGGCCGAGCGAGGCGAGGTCGACGAAGCTGACTTCGTCGACTGCGTCCGGACCTCCCTGCCTTACGCATGGGAGATGATCAGCTCCCTGGTGGCCCAGCTGAAGGTCGACGGCGGAGATTTCGCCGACAACCAGACGCCTCCGCCGGACGAGCAGGCACGTGGGCAGCTGCTGCGTGCGCTCGCGAGTGACGCGATTCGTGGCGCGCTGCAGCGGCACTTCGGTGTACGCCTGGCCTTCCAGAACTGTCACCGTGTGGCGGTGTTCCCACAGGACCCGTCGGTGGACGGCACGCTGGCCCGCTTCACCTCGGCCCGCAACCAGCTGTTGAACCAGTCCCCGGAACTCAGGGACTGCTGACGGCCGGTTGACGGCGGAATCGGATGGTCTGCCGCTCCGTACGCGGGAGGTGCACAAGTACGGAGCGGTGGACTACGGGCCGCACGGCCGTTACGCGACTCAGCGGAGCCGGGGGAGTACCTCGGCGCCCAGCCTGCGCACGTTCTCCTCGGTGGCCGCGAGATCTCCGGAGCCCTCGACGAGCAGCGCGAAGCGCGTGATGCCCGTGCGCTCCGAGGTCGCCGCGAGCCGGTCGGCGCACTGCCCGGGAGTCCCCACCGGGTGCAGCCCGCACAGCAGTTCCGTGTACGCGGCCGGGTCCCGCATGGACCGCGTGCGGCCGTCCACCGTCACATGGGCGTCGAGCCCCTGCTTCAGCCAGCCGGGCATCGCCTTGAGGAGCGTCTCCCGAGCCTGCGCCGTTCGGTCGCCGATCTGGGCCACCCCGGCCGAGACGTGCGCCGCGGCGTGGATCTCCTCCGGGCTGCGGCCGGAGGCCCGCGCGTGCGAGCGCCACAGGGAGACCATCTCGGCCTTCTCCTCGTCCCCGGAGTGCATGCCGAGCAGCATCGGAAGGCCGCGCTCGGCCGCAAGCCGCACGCTGTTCGGTGAGGTGCAGGCGACCACCACCTCGGGGCCTTCGGGGGAGTCGAGCGCCTCGTCGGGGCGCGGGACCACGGCGACCTCGCGGAAGGCGAACCGTTCCCCCTCGGCCTCGACGCGGGGCTCGCGCAGCCAGCGCAGCAGCAGGTCCAGGGACTCCGGGAACCCTTCCTGGTACGCCTTGATGCCCGAGCCGAAGACCTCCAGGTCCACCCAGGGGCCGCCGCGGCCGACGCCGAGCGAGAAGCGGCCGCCGGACGTCAGGTGCAGCAGGGCCGCCTGCTCGCCGAGGGCGACCGGGTGGGCGGTCGGCAGCACGCTGACCGCCGTGCCGATGCGGATGCGCCGGGTGCGGCCGAGCAGTAACGCCGCGAGCGTCACCGCGGACGGACAGGTGCCGTACGGCACGAAGTGGTGCTCCGCCAGCCAGACCGAGTCGAGCCCGGCCTCCTCGGCCGCCTCGGCGGACCGCACTGCCCGGTGCAGCGCCTCCCCCTGCCCCTGGCCGGGGAACTGGGCCGCCAGTACAAAAGTCCCTACGCGCATCGCACTCCTGCCTTTCTTGGCACCGACGCGGCACTCCCCCATGGGCATTAACGGCTGACAAGTGCCAAGGGCACGGCTTGCCATGGAGATTGGCAGATTTTCCGGAGAACTCATGAGGGTGACGTTGTGCGGGTACCCGAGAGGCGTCCGCGTAGGCTGAACGTGAGCCCCAGTCCCTGTACAGGCACCTGTACAAGTCCTAGAGGAGAGCCGGTGTCCCCGCGCCGAAACCAGTCGTCGCCCCGTCGCGGCGGCCGACCGTCCAGCCAGGCACCGGACGAGGAGCAGGGCAGCCGCTTCGGCGGATTCGAGCGTACGGAGAGATGGCAGGGCGAGGAGTGGAGCGTGCGCCAGGTCGCGGGCGCGAGCGCCGCCGGCAAGACGTACCGGTGCCCCGGCTGCGACCAGGAGATCCCCTCCGGGGTCGCGCACGTGGTGGCCTGGCCCGAGCACTCGGGCGTGGACGAGCGCCGGCACTGGCACAAGGCCTGCTGGAACGCGAAGGACCGCCGCACCACACGGGTGCAGCGGTCCAGGAACGCGCCTCGTTACTAGGGGCTGCCGGCCCTATACGTCGCGCCGCTCCAGCAGTACGAACGCGCCGACCACGGCCGCGGCCGTGACGCCGACGAGCAGCCACACCTGGGACCCGCCCGTGCTCCCGCCGTCCGCACCGAAGATCTTGGCGAGGGCGTTGATGGCGTTGTACTCCTGCATCTTCTCGCCGAGCGTCCGCGTGCTGCGCGAGATCATCAGGAAGACCGGCAGGATCGACGGCAGCAGCACGATGCCGAGCATCGCGGTGATCGCGCCCGCCGAGTGCCGCAGCATGGAGCCCACGGCGAGGCCGAGGACGCCGAGCAGGGACACGTAGAGCCCGCCCTTGAGGACAGTGCCGCCCCAGCTCGCGTCGCCCGCCTCGGGGCCGCTGTGCATCGACGACGTGAGCAGGCCCACCAGGAGGATGGAGCCCGCGGAGACCACGAACGAGACCGCGAAGAACACCAGGATCTTGGCGGCGAAGACGCGGTAGCGCTGCGGCGACGCGGTGAACGTCGTGCGGATCATGCCGGTGCCGTACTCCGACGACGTCACGAGGACGCCCAGCGTGATCAGGCAGATCTGGCCGAGCAGCAGCCCGATGAAGGCCGGGAACGTGAACGGCAGGTCCTGGTAGTTGAGGTCCTCGGTCTGCGCGGAGACGAACAGGCCGCCGCCGAGGACCAGGAACAGGAAGATGCCGAGCGTCCAGATCGTGGAGCGCACGGACTTGATCTTCGTCCACTCCGAGGCGAGCGCGTGCCCCAGGTGCGTGCGGGTGACCGGGATGGGCGAGGTGTACGAAGTGCCGGGCGCGCCCTGCCAGTTGGGCGCGCTCTGCTGGGCGTAGGCCTGCGGAGCCGGCTGCGGGGGCGGCGTCGTCATCGGGGGTCCTCGGGCTTGTTCAGGTCGGCGGGGACAGGGGCTGCGGGGGCCGGGGCCGCGGGCGCGGCAGGCGGCTGCTGCGGCGCGGCGTACGGGTTCGGCCCGCCGGGCGCGGCCTGCGGCGGGGCGAACGGCTGACCGCCCTGCTGGGGCGGCGGCGGCGCGTACCAGTCCGGCTGGCCCTGGCCGGGCGCGGGGAACTGCTGCTGAGGCATCGCGCCCGGCGGGAGCTGCTGCTGAAGACCGGCACGCTGGTCGACGGTCGAGCGGTAGTCGACGGCGCCCTGCGTCATCCGCATGTACGCCTCCTCCAGCGAGGCCTGGTGCGGCGAGAGCTCCCACAGGCGTACGTCGGCGCCGTGCGCCAGGTCGCTGATGCGGGGGAGCGGCAGGCCCATGACGCGCAGCGCGCCGTCCTGCTCGGGCAGCACCTGGCCGCCGGCCTCGGTCAGCGCCGCCGTCAGCTTCTCGCGCTGCTGCGGCTCCGTCTCGGGCGTGCGCACCCGCGCGAAGTCGGCCGAGTTGTGCGAGATGAAGTCCCGCACGCTCATGTCGGCGAGGAGCTGGCCGCGGCCGATGACGATCAGGTGCTCGGCGGTCAGCGCCATCTCGCTCATCAGGTGCGAGGAGACGAAGACGGTGCGGCCCTCGGCGGCGAGCGACTTCATCAGGTTCCTGACCCAGAGGATGCCCTCCGGGTCGAGGCCGTTGACCGGCTCGTCGAAGAGGAGCACCTGCGGGTCGCCGAGCAGCGCGGCCGCGATGCCGAGGCGCTGGCCCATGCCGAGCGAGAAGCCCTTGGAGCGCTTCTTCGCCACGTCCTGGAGGCCGACGACGCCGAGTACCTCGTCCACGCGGCGGGCCGGGATGCCGGACAGCTGCGCGAGGCAGAGCAGGTGATTACGGGCGTGCCGGCCGCCGTGCACCGCCTTGGCGTCGAGCAGGGCGCCGACCTGGCGCGGGGCGTTGGGGAGCTTGCGGTACGGGTAGCCGCCGATCGTCACCTGGCCCGTCGTCGGCTGGTCGAGACCCAGGATCATGCGCATGGTCGTCGACTTGCCGGACCCGTTCGGACCCAGGAAACCGGTCACGGTGCCCGGCCGGACCTGGAAGGAAAGGTTGTACACGGCTGTCTTGGCGCCGTAGCGCTTCGTCAGGCCGACTGCCTCGATCATTCTCCGCACCCATCGAAAGGTTCAGGACATCGGGGCACACGCCCCCGTAAGGGTTAGGAGGATATCGGGGCGCTGACGGTTCCGGCCAAGACAAGGCAAAGCCCCTGGGCCTGCCCGCAACCCCTAAGCGTCCCGCTTCTTGAGGAGCACATATCCGAAGATCAGGGCCAGGACCACCCAGATCACCATGATGCCGAGGCCGCCCCACGGCCCGTACGGGGTGTCGTCGTCGATCGGCGTCACCACCTGCATGATCTTGCTGCCGGCCTGGTCGGGCAGGTACCGGCCGATCTTCTTCGTCGCCGACACGTTGCCCAGGATGTTGGAGATCAGGAAGAAGAACGGCATCAGGATGCCGAGCGACAGCATCGGGCTGCGCAGCATCGACGCGACACCCATCGAGAACATGGCGATGAGGGTCATGTAGAGGCCGCCGCCGATGACCGCGCGCAGGACGCCCGGGTCGCTGATCTGCGCCCGGTACTCGCCGAGGACGGCCTGCCCGAGGAAGAACGCGATGAAGCTCGTGGCGAGGCCCACGACGAACGCCAGGACGGTGGCCACGGCGACCTTGCTGAACAGGAACGTGCCGCGCTGGGGGACCGCGGCGAGCGAGGTGCGGATCATCCCGGTGCTGTACTCGTTCGAGACGACGAGGACGCCGAAGACGATCATCGCGAGCTGTCCGAGACTCATCCCGGCGAAGCTGATGAACGTGGGGTCGAAGGACAGCCGCTCCTTCAGGTCCATGTTCTTGAACTCGTTCCTCGACAGGATCGAGATCAGCACGCCGAGCGCGATCGTCAGCACGGCCGCGAGGCCGAGCGTCCACACCGTCGAAGCGACGGACCTGATCTTGGTCCACTCGGACCGGAGAACCTGCGTCGTGGCCATCGGTCAGGCTCCCTTGTTCCTCGTACGGTCCCAGCCCTCGCCCCAGCCCTGCTGCTGTGTCGGTGGCGGCAGCTGGGCGGGCGGCGGCACCCCTAGCTCGTCCGTGTGCGCGTGGTACTCCACCGACTCCGCGGTGAGCTGCATGAACGCCTCCTCGAGCGAGGCCTGCTGAGGACTCAGCTCATGCAGCGCCAGATGGTGGGCGGCCGCGAGGTCACCGAGCTGCTCGGGGCTGACGCCGTCCACCTCGAGCGTGCCGTTGCCCGCCTCCACGACGGTGATCCCGGCCTCGTGCAGCACATCGAGGAGCCGCTCCTGCTGCGGCGAGCGCAGTCGCACGTACGAGCGGGAGTTCTGCTGGATGAAGTCGGACATCGAGGTGTCGGCGAGGAGATGGCCCTGGCCGATGACGACGAGGTGGTCCGCGGTCAGCGCCATCTCGCTCATCAGGTGCGAGGAGACGAAGACCGTACGGCCCTGGCCGGCGAGCGACTTCATCAGATTGCGGATCCAGTGGATGCCCTCGGGGTCGAGCCCGTTGACCGGCTCGTCGAACATCAGGATCCGCGGGTCGCCGAGGAGCGCGCCCGCGATGCCGAGGCGCTGGCCCATACCCAGCGAGAAGCCCTTCGCCTTCTTCCTGGCGACGGGCGTCAGACCCACCGTGTCGAGGACCTCGACGACGCGGGTGCGCGGTATGCCGTTGCTCTGCGCCAGGCACAGCAGGTGGTTGTAGGCGCTGCGGCCGCCGTGCATGGCCTTGGCGTCGAGGAGCGCGCCGATGTACCGCAGCGGGTCCTTCAGCTGCGCGTAGTGCTTCCCGTCGATGCGTACGTCGCCTGCTGACGGGTTGTCGAGACCGAGCATCATCCGCATCGTCGTGGACTTGCCGGCGCCGTTGGGGCCGAGGAACCCCGTGACGATGCCCGGTCTGACGGTGAACGTGAGGTTGTTGACGGCCAGCTTCTCGCCGTAATGCTTGGTCAGCCCCTCGAGCTCGATCATGCGGCAACGCTAGAACGCGACAAAGCCCCCTGCCACTGGAGCGGCAAGGGGCTTCGGTGTCCGACTTCGGTTGCTCAGCGGGTCTGCTGGGCGGGAACCCCACGCGAGATCGGCTCGTCCTCCGCAGGCGCGCCCGCGGCGGCGACGGCCGCACCGGTGAGCGTCGCCAGCATCTCGCGCACGTTGGTGAGCTGCGCGTTGATGGAGTCGCGGCGGTTCGTCAGCGCGGCGAGCTCGCGCTCCGATTCCGAGCGGATCCGGTCGGCCTTGGCGTTGGCGTCGGCCACGATGTCCTCGGCCTGGCGCTGCGCGGTCTCCACCGTCTGGCGGGCGCGGCGCTCGGCGTCGGTGCGCAGCTTCTCGGCCTCCAGGCGGAGCTGCTCCGCGCGGTGCTCGATCTCCGCGAGACGCTTCTCGGCCTTCGCCTGACGCGAGGCCAGGTCGCGCTCGGACTGCTCGCGGCGCTTCGCCAGGTTCGTCTCGAAGTCCGCGGCGGCCTGGGCGGCCTTGGCGCGGGTCTCCTCGAAGAGGGCGTCCGCCTCCTCACGCTTCGACTGAGCGTCCTTCTGGGCCTCGGCGCGCAGCGTGCCCGCTTCGCTCTTGGCCTTCTCGACAATACGGACGCCTTCGTCCTCGGCCTTGGACTTGCGCTCCGCAGCGAACGATTCTGCGTCGTTGCGCACCTGCTGGGCCGCCGACTCGGCGAGCTCGCGGTGCTGCTCGGCGGCGCGCCGGGCCTCCTCGCGCAGGTCCTTCGCCTCCTCCTCGGCGAGGCGGAGGATCTTCTCGACGCGCGCGCCGAGGCCGGCGTACGACGGCTCGGCGTCGTTCACCTGCGCCTGGGCGTTCTGCGTCTCGAGGTGGAGCTCCTCGATGCGCTTTTCCAGAGCAGTGATACGAGCGAGAGCGCTGTCACGGTCGGAGACGAGCTTGGAAATGCGTTCGTCCACCTGAGCGCGGTCGTACCCACGCCGCACAAGCTCGAAGCCGTAGGGGGAAGTGTCGCTCATGGGGTTCCTGTCGAATGAGACCGGTGAGGTGATAGGGGGAATCCTAGGGGTCAAAGCGGCGTGTCATCGAGCAGATGCCCGTTTGATCTGGAGAATGACACCCCTTTTGAGTGGCTAACCGCAGGATGGCTTGCCAGCGGCAGCGCCGAAGGTCCTTACCAAGCACGCCCGTTGCCGTCCTGGCTACCCTTCCGACCCCTTGCCACCCGATCGGGTCGCGCCCGCTGCGGCTCCCGCCTTGACGGCACCCTCCTTGGTCCCGCCGCCGGCGGACGGGGCCTCGAAGGACTCCAACGCCTCCAGGACGTCCTGGACGCGGGAGATCTCGGCGTTGATGTCCTCGCGGCGGCGGACCAGGACCTCCAGCTCGCGCTTGCCCTCGTCGACCGTGCGCTCCGCCTCCGCCTGCGCCTCGGACAGGACGCGCTCGGCCTCGCGGGTCAGCTCGGTCTTCTTCGCCCCGGCCTCCTTGAGCAGACCCTCGGCCTTCTTCACGGCGGCGATCCGGACCTTGCTCGCCTCCGAACCCGCCTCCGCGACCATCTCCTTGGCCTTCGCCTGCGCCTCGGCGAGCTGCTCCTCGGCGGCCTTCACCAGCGCGTCGCACCGCTCGCCGGCCGTCTTCATGGCCTCGGCGGACTCGCGCCGCGCCCGCTCGTGCAGTTCGTCGATCTCGCCGGTGATGCGCTCGCGCAGCTCCTCGGCGCGCTCCCTGATCGCCGTCGCGTCGCGGCGCGCGCCGACGAGCAACTCGTCCGCGTCCGTACGGGACTTCTCCACCAGGGAGTTGCCCTCGACGGTCGCCTCGGAGACCAGCCGGTCGGCCTCCTTGCGTGCCGCGCCGACCATCATGTCGGCCTGCGACTCGGCGTCCGCGGTCGCCTTCAGCGCGGACTGCTGCGCCTCGGACGTCAGCTTCTCGGCCTCCGCGCTCGCCTCCGTGATGAGCTTGTCGACCTGCTCGGCGGCCTCCGAGCGGCGCTTGTTGGCGTCCTTGCGGGTCTCGTCGAGGGTCCGCTCGGCCTCGGCGCGGGCCGCGGAGGTGAGCCGCTCGGCCTCCTCCGCCGCCTCCGCCTTGACGCGCTCCGACTCGCTGCGGATCCGTTCGGCGTGCTGCTGGGCGGATCCGACGGTCTCGGCCGCCTCTGCGCGCAGCCGCTCGGCGTCCCCGGCCGCGTCCGCGATGAGCTTCTCGGCCTGGGCGACCGACTCGGCGCGCACCCGCTCGGCCTCGGCGCGGGTCTCGTTCGTGAGCTGCTCGGCCGCCGCGGTGGACTCCGCGTGCAGCCTGGCGGCCTCGGTCGTGGCGCCGCCGATGAGCTGCTCGGCACGCGCGACGGACTCGGACCGGACGCGCTCCGCCTCGGTGTTGGTCTCGTTCGTGAGGCGCTCGGCCTCGCTCGTGGCCTCCGTGATGAGGGTGTCCGCCTGCGTCGCGGCGTCCGAACGGATCCGGTTGGCGTCCTCGCGGGCATCGGCCCGGGTGCGCGAGGCGTCCTGCTCGGCCGACGTGAGCCGCTCGGAGACCTCCGTACGGACCTGCTGGGCATGCTCCGACGCCTCGGACCGCATCCGCTCCGACTCGGCGATCGCCTCCGAAACCGTGCGCTCCGCAAGGGACTTGGCGGCCTCCGACTCGGCGGCGGCCTCGCCGCGCACGCGGTTGGCGTCGTCGGTGGCGCGCTCGCGCTCCGCGTACGCGTCGGCGCGGACCCGGTCGGCCTCCTCCTGCGCCTCGCGCTTGGTGCGCTCGGACGCGTGCTCCGCGGCGCTGCGCAGGCCCGCGATCTCCTCCTGCGCCTGCTCCTGGAGCCCGGACACGGAGTCGCGCACCTGCTGCGCGGTCTGCTCGGCGGCGCCGACCATCTCGGTGGAGCGCCGGTCGGCCTCCTCCACCAGACGTACGGCCTCTGCCTGCGCCTCCTCGACACGGGCGCGGGCGACCGCGAGGAGTTCCTCGCTCTGCTCGCGGGCCCGCTCGCGCTCCTGGTCGGCCTCCTGGCGGGCGGAACCGAGGGTCTCCTCGGCCTCGCGGCGCCGCCTGGCGGCCTCCTCCTGGGCGGCGGTGAGCGCCTCGGCGGCCTCCGTGGCGACCCGCTCGGCCGCGGCCGCGGCCTCCGCGCGCACCCGGTCCGCGCTCTCCTGCGCCTCCGACTTGAGCCGCTCGGCCTCGGCCGCGGCCTCGGACCGCAGCCGTACGGCGACGTTCTCCGCCTCCGCGCGGGTGCCGGACGCGTCCGCCGCGGCCTCCGTGCGCAGCCGGTCGGCCTCCGTCTCGGCCTGCGCCTGGAGCGTACGGATCCGCTCGGCGGCCTCGGCGCGCAGCCGCTCCGTTTCGTCCGCGGTCTCGCGGCGGATGCGCTCCGACGCGGCCCGCGCGTCGGTGAGCGCGGTCTCGGACGCCGTCAGGCGCTGCTCGGCCTCGGTGTGCAGCCGGGTCAGCTCGTCGGCGGCCTCCGACTGCCGGGCCGCGACGGCGCGCTCGGTCTCCTCGCGCAGCTCCTGCGCGCCCCGCTCGGCCTCCGCCTTGGTGGCCTCGGCCTGCTCGGCGGCCTCCTCGCGGTGCCGCTCGGCCTCGGCGCGGGTGCGCTCCAGGGTCTCCTCGGCCTGCTTGCGCAGGTTCGTGGCGCGCTCGATGGCCTCGGTGCGGACCCGCTCACTCTCGGTCTGCGCACCGGCCCGCAGCTCGTCCGCGTCCGCCTTCGCCTTGGCGAGCAGCTCCTCGGCGGTCCTGGCCGCCTCCTCGATCTGCTGGACGGCCTCGCGCCGCGCCTCGCTGCGGATGCGCTCGCCCTCGTCGACCGCCTCGGCCCGCAGCTGCTCGGCCTCGCCGCGCAGCCGTCGCGCCTCCTCCTGGAGCTCGACGGTCTTGGCGCGGTAGTCCTTGGTGTCGTCCTTCGCGGCGCCCTTGAGCTGCTCCGCGATGTCGTGCGCCTCGCCACGCAGCCGGTCCGCCTCGGCCTCGGCCTCGCTGCGCAGCCGCTCGGCCTCCTCGGAGGCGGCCTTCGTGGTGGCCTTGGCGTCCTCGGACGCCTTGTTGAGCACCTCTTCGGCCGTACGGGCGGCCTTGGCGAGCTGGGAGGCGGTCTCCTCGGCCGTGACGTTGCGTGCCTTCTCGCCGGCCTCGGCGAGGATCTTCTCGGCCTGCTCCTTGGCGTCGGTGACGACCTGCTCGGCCTCCGACTTGGTGGACTCGGCCTCCTTGGTGGCCTCCGAGACGAGCCGGGCGACCTGCTCCTTGGCGGTGCGCGTGCGCTGCTCGTTCGCCGACTCGGCGCTCGCGAGCTGCTTGGCCGCGGCTTCCTTCGCCTCGGTGACGACCTTCTCCGCCGACGCCCGCGCCTCGCGCAGCGCCGTGTCGGCCTCGGACAGGCGCTGCTCGGCGGCGCGGCTCAGCTCGGCGGACTGGCGGCGGGCCGTGTCCGACTCGGTGGCCGTGGACGAGCGCAGCTGTTCGGCGTGGTCGGTGGCTTCCTGCGCCTGAGTCGACGCCGCGTTCAGGAGGCGCTCGGCGTCGGTGCGGGCGCGGCGCAGCAGGGCCTCGGCCTCGGCGCGGGCCGTCTCGGCGTCCGACGTCAGGCGCTGGCGGGCCTCGGTGGCGACCCGCTCGGCCTCGGCGCGGGCGGCGGCGAGCGCCTGGTCGGCCTCGGCGCGGGACTCGTCGACGAGCCGGCGGGCCTGCTGCTCGCTGCGGGAGCGCAGCTGCTCGGCCCACGCCACGTTCTCGTTGACGTGTGCCTCGACGGTCTGGCGGCGCTCGGCCAGCTCCTGGTCGAGCTGCTGGCGGCGCGAGACGGCCTCGGCGTGCAGCTCGGACTGGAGCCGGGACTGCTGCTCGGCGTGCTCCTGGAGGATGCGCTGCGTCTGGGCGCGGGCGTCGCGCAGCTCGCGCTCGGCGTCGGCGCGCAGCTGGTCGGCCTGGATCTGCGCGTTACGCAGCAGCTGCTCGGCCTGGTACCCGATGTCCCCGCCGTCGTAGGCAGGACGGGACGCGAGGTTGCGGCGCGCCTCGTGCAGCTTGGCGCGCAACACCTCGACCTGGTAGCCCAGGTCCTCGGCGTGCTGGACCGCCTTCTCCCGCTCGGTCTTCAGCCGGTCCATCTCGGCCTCGAACCGCGAGAGATGGTCGGTCTCAGCCGGCCGCCGGCTGTCCTGGCTCTCGTAGCCCCGCACTGCGCGGTCCCATCCTTCCCCAAGCTCTCAACTGCGTTCGAGCAGGGGAGACCCCACTCCTGGTCGCAGGTCTCTCCAAGCGAGCACCGTCCATCCGCCGAACGGGGCCCCCGGGGAATGGTGTCAGATCAACGGCGGAGCATGGGCTGCTGCCCCGTCGCTCGCCCCCCGAAACCCGGACCCCGGCCCGCGGCCGTCCGTGTGACGGACGGCCGCCCCCAACCCTACCGGCCCAGATATACGGAGGTCAGTGCTCAGGTGACTCAACCGGTGCGGAAGTGACGAGTTCGGTCAGTACGCCGTGGCAATCCTTGGGGTGCAGGAAGGTGATGCGCGACCCCATCGAACCGATGCGCGGCTCGTCGTACAGGACGCGTACGCCCTTGCCCCTGATGTCCGCGGAGTCGGCGTCGACGTCCGCCGTGCCGAAGGCGATGTGGTGGACGCCCTCGCCGTTCTTGGCCAGCCACTTCCCGACAGCGGAGTCCTCCCGGGTGGGCTCGAGGAGCTGCAGGTAGGAGGCCCCGCCGTCGCTCGTCTCATTGATCTTGAGCATGGCCTCGCGCACGCCCTGCTCCTCGTTCACCTCGGAGTGGAACACTTCGAAGCCGTAGGTGGAGCGGTAGAACTCAACGGTCTTGTCGAGGTCGAAACAGGCGATTCCGATGTGGTCGATTCGCGTCAGCATGCTGTAAGTGCAGCGCGGTCGGAGGTGGTTACGCAACGTGCGCGCGATCACACCGTTCGGCCGGTGACGTGCGGGGTACTGCTCAGTACATTCGGGTAAACCCTCGTTCACTCCTCATCTCCAAGGGGCCGTGCCTCATGTCTGGAACGACCGGTACCACCTCAGTCATCGTCGCGGGCGCGCGGACGCCCATGGGCCGCCTGCTCGGCTCGCTGAAGTCCTTCTCCGGAGCCGACCTCGGAGGGGTCGCCATCAAGGCGGCGCTCGACCGGGCCGGGATCGGCGGAGACCAGGTGCAGTACGTGATCATGGGCCAGGTGCTCCAGGCGGGGGCAGGGCAGATCCCCGCGCGCCAGGCGGCCGTCAAGGCCGGCATCCCCATGAACGTGCCGGCGCTGACCATCAACAAGGTGTGTCTCTCGGGCCTCGACGCCATCGCGCTCGCCGACCAGCTGATCCGCGCCGGCGAGTTCGACATCGTCGTCGCGGGCGGCCAGGAGTCCATGACGAACGCGCCGCACCTGCTCCCCAAGTCCCGTGAGGGCTACAAGTACGGCGCCGTCGAGATGCTCGACGCGATGGCGTACGACGGCCTGACCGACTCCTTCGAGAACATCCCGATGGGTGAGTCGACGGAGAAGCACAACACCCGCCTCGGGATCAAGCGCCCCGAGCAGGACGAGATCGCCGCCCAGTCGCACCAGCGCGCCGCCGCCGCCCAGAAGAACGGCCTCTTCGAGGCGGAGATCACGCCCGTCGAGATCCCGCAGCGCAAGGGCGACCCGGTCCTGTTCAGCAAGGACGAGGGCATCCGCGCCGAGACGACCGCCGAGTCGCTCGGCAAGCTGCGGCCCGCGTTCACCAAGGACGGCACGATCACGGCCGGCACGTCCTCGCAGATCTCCGACGGCGCCGCCGCGGTCGTCGTCATGAGCAAGACGAAGGCACAGGAGCTCGGCCTGGAGTGGATCGCCGAGATCGGCGCCCACGGGAACGTGGCGGGGCCCGACAACTCGCTCCAGTCGCAGCCGTCGAACGCCATCCGGCACGCCCTCAAGAAGGAGGGCCTGGGCGTCGAGGACGTCGACCTCATCGAGATCAACGAGGCCTTCGCGGCCGTCGCGGTGCAGTCAATGAAGGACCTCGGCGTGTCCTCGGAAAAGGTGAATGTCAACGGCGGGGCGATTGCCCTGGGTCACCCGATCGGGATGTCCGGCGCGCGTGTCGTCCTGCACCTCGCGCTCGAGCTGAAGCGGCGCGGCGGCGGTATCGGCGCGGCCGCGTTGTGCGGCGGCGGTGGCCAGGGTGACGCGCTGATCGTGCGCGTACCCAAGGCGTAACCCTTCCGGGTACAGATGCCGGTGCGGGTATCTGTACGTGTGCCGGTACGTACGTCGGTACGGATGTCGGTACGTATGTCGGACGAAACCGAGTGAACGGAGCTGTGATGCAGGACGTCTCCACCCTGGTGGCCCAGGCCAGGGAAGGCCGGCCCAGGGCCGTGGCCCGGCTGATCTCCCTGGTGGAGGGGGCGTCCCCGCAGCTGCGCGAGGTGATGGCGGCGCTGGCCCCGCTCGCGGGGCACGCGTACGTCGTCGGGCTCACCGGGTCGCCGGGCGTCGGCAAGTCCACGTCCACGTCCGCCCTGGTCAGCGCGTACCGGCGGGCCGGGAAGCGGGTCGGTGTGCTCGCCGTCGACCCGTCGTCGCCGTTCAGCGGCGGCGCCCTGCTCGGTGACCGCGTCCGCATGTCGGAGCACGCGTCCGACCCCGGCGTGTACATCCGTTCCATGGCCACGCGCGGGCACCTGGGCGGCCTCGCGTGGGCCGCGCCCCAGGCGATCCGGGTGCTCGACGCGGCCGGCTGCGACGTCGTCCTCGTGGAGACGGTCGGCGTCGGCCAGTCCGAGGTCGAGATCGCCTCGCAGGCCGACACGTCCGTGGTCCTCCTCGCCCCCGGCATGGGCGACGGGATCCAGGCGGCCAAGGCCGGAATCCTGGAGATCGGCGACGTCTACGTCGTCAACAAGGCCGACCGTGACGGCGCGGACGCGACGGCCCGCGAGCTCAACCACATGCTGGGCCTCGGCGAGTCCCGGGGCGCCGGTGACTGGCGCCCGCCGATCGTCAAGACCGTCGCCGCCCGCGGCGAGGGCATCGACGAGGTCGTCGAGGCGCTCGAGAAGCACCGGGCGTGGATGGAGGAGCACGGTGTCCTCCAGGAGCGCCGCCTCGCCCGCGCCTCCCGCGAGGTCGAGACGATCGCCGTCACGGCCCTGCGCGAACGCATCGCGGACCTCCACGGCGACCGCCGCCTCAGCTCGCTGGCCGAGCGCATCGTGGCGGGCGAGCTCGACCCGTATCGGGCGGCGGACTCCCTGGTGGAGGGCCTGACGGAGGCCTGAGCGGATGGTGGGGGCGGGGCCGCGCCACGGTGTCATCCGTGGCCAACTCCCGCTCCCCGCTGTTACGTTGGACGTATGTTCCTTCTCTGTGCGTAGGGCACGACCCGGCCGCGGCCACCGTCGAACGGTGATGCCGCGGTCCTCGGCGTCCGTGTGCCCTTCGTCCTGAGGAACTCCCACCCATGTCGTCGTACGCAGCGCTTCTGCGCGTTCCCCATGCCCGCCGTACCTTCGGCGCCGCCCTGCTCGGGCGGCTCTCCTACGGGACCGTGTCCCTGTCCCTGATGCTCGCGGTGAAGTCCGCCACCGGCTCGTACGCCGTCGCGGGCACGGCCATGGCGCTCTTCGGCGCCGCGAGCGTCTTCCTCTCACCCCTGAGAGCGCTCCTCATCGACCGGTACGGGCCGCGGCGCGCGCTCCCGCCGATGACGGGGGCGTACGCGGTCCTGCTGGGCGTGCTCGCCGCACTGACCTGGCGGCCGGGGGCCTCCGGCCTGCTGCTCGGAGCGGCCGCCCTCGCCGCGGGCGCGTGCACCCCGCCCCTCGGCCCGACCATGCGGACGGTGTGGAGCGAACTCGTCGGCAAGCGCGAGGGGTTGCTGCAGCGCGCGTACAGCCTCGACGGGGTGGCCGAGGAGCTGCTGCTCGTGTCCGGCCCGCTCATCGTGGGCGTGATCGTGCAGTTCGCCCCCGCGGCGTTCGGCGTCGCCATCAGCGCGGTCCTGGTGGCCGTGGGAACCGCCGCGTTCGTGGCGTCCCCGGCCGTACGGGGCATCGCCGGCCGGGCCGCGGTCCGGCGCGGGCGGTCCGGCGGGACCTCGCCGGTGCGCGGCCTCGCGCAGCCGGTGGTCGTCGCGGTGGGGGTCGGACTTGCCCTCGGCGCCCTTGACCTGCTCATCCTCGCCTTCGCCGACGCCCGGCAGCACGCCGACGCCGTGGCCTGGGTGATGGCCGCGCTCTCGGCGGGCAGCGCGGTCGGTGGCCTCGCGAACGGCGCCGTCTCCTGGTCCGCTCCCGCCCGCGTCCGGCTGCCGTTCCTGGCCGCGGGGCTCGCCGCCGCGTTGGGGGCGGCGGCGCTCGCGCCGGGCCTGGTGACGCTCGGCGCGGCGGCCGTGGTCGCGGGCCTCTTCGTCGCGCCCGCCCTGACGACCGCGTATCTCGTGGCGGACGAGACGGCTGGGCCGGCGCTGCGCACTCAGGCCGGGGCCTGGGTCAACACGGCGGTGAACGCCGGTATCTCGGCCGGCACGGCGGGAGCGGGCCTCCTGGTGGCTCGCCTCCCGCTCGCGGCCTGCTTCGCAGTGGCCGCGGCGGCACCGGTCGCGGCGGCGGTGTGGGGCGTACGGAGTGTGCGCGGCGCCCGTACGACGCCGGAAGCCGCGCCCGGGGACGGTGTCCCGGACGCGGCTCAGGAGACGGGCTCGGCGCGCTGAACTGACGTGCGCCGAGCCGGGTTTGTGGGCGCGGACCTCAGTCGTCGTCGCCGTGGTGGCCGTGGTCGTCGTCGGAGTCGTGCCCCCGGCCGTGGTTGCCGTGGTCGTCACCGGCGTCGTGCGTAGCGGCGTCGTCGCGGCCGTGGTCGTCACCCGCGTCGTGCGTGGCGCGCGTCGCGTGGTCGTCGCGGCCGTCGTCGTCCCCGTCGTCGTGGGACGAGCGGTCCGGGGTCACCGCGCCGGACCGGAGGTCCACGAGCCAGTCGGCGTCGGTGCCGTTGGCCGCCGTGGTCTCGGCCTCCCAGGCGTGGGCCGTGCCGTCGTCGTCGAGGTCGATCTCGGTGACCGTCCCCTTCGCGGCGGCGGCCCTTGCCGCGTCCTGCGCCGTGGTCTTCGCGTCCTTCAGGATGGTGGTGACGCGGGCCGTGTCGTCGTGGCGTGAGGTGTGCGAGCCGGTGACCTTGCCCGAGGCGGGGTCGACGAGTACGTCGTGCCACGTCGTGCCGTTCAGGACCTCGACCTCCCAGACCACCCGGTCGTTCTCGTCGTCCAGCTCGGCGGAGACCGCCGTGCCGGGCACCGACTTGAGGGCCGCGGCGATGGCGTCCGAAGCCGTCACCTTCGCGGTCTTCAGCTCGGTCACGCGCTCCGTGCGGTCGTCGTCGTGCCCGGCCGACCCCGTCGACCCCGTACCCCGCGACGCGGTCGACGTGCCCGCCGCCGTGCTGTCGTCGCCGCCCGAGACCGCGACGGCGGTCGCGGTGCCGCCGCCGATCAGAGCCACGGCGGCGATGGTGGCGATCACGATGTTGCGCTTCATGAGGGATCCTCCCCGAGACGATTCCCGGCCCACCGGACATCCGGTGCGCTTCGACGAGGACCACAGTGGCCGACCGATGCTGAAGCCCCGCTGAAGGACCCTGAAGACTTCTTCAGGTTCCGTTTGCGACCCTTGCCCCCATGCGCCTGCTCATCGTGGAAGACGAAAAGCGTCTCGCCCTCTCCCTCGCCCGGGGCCTGACCGCCGAGGGGTTCGCCGTCGACGTCGTCCACGACGGCCTCGAAGGGCTCCACCGGGCGGGCGAGGGCGCGTACGACCTGGTCGTTCTCGACATCATGCTGCCGGGCATGAACGGCTACCGCGTCTGCGCCGCCCTGCGCGCCGCGGGCCACGACGTGCCGATCCTCATGCTCACCGCCAAGGACGGCGAGTACGACGAGGCGGAGGGGCTCGACACGGGCGCCGACGACTACCTCACCAAGCCGTTCTCGTACGTCGTGCTCGTCGCGCGCGTGAAGGCGCTCCTGCGGCGGCGCGGCTCCGGCGGCGGCTCGTCCGTCCACACCCTCGGCCCCTTGCGGGTCGACACCGGTGCGCGCCGCGTCCTGCACGGCGAGACCGAAGTGCCGCTCACGACAAAGGAGTTCGCGGTCCTGGAGCAGCTGGTGGTGCGGCCCGGCGAGGTCGTCTCGAAGGCGGAGATCCTTGAGCACGTCTGGGACTTCGCGTACGAGGGCGACCCGAACATCGTCGAGGTGTACGTCAGCACCCTGCGCAGGAAGCTGGGCGCGGGGCTGATCAGGACGGTGCGCGGCGCGGGCTACCGCCTGGAGGCGCCGCGATGAGGCGGCGGCTGTTCGGTTCCGTACGGGCCAGAGCCACGCTCGGCGCGACCCTCGTCGTCGCCGTGGCGCTCCTCGCCGCCGGTGCCTCCGTGCTGCTCGCGCTGCGGTCCAACCTCACCGACCAGGCGTCGAGCGAGGCGGAGTCCTCCGCCCGCAAGGTCGCCGTGTCGATCGCGACGGGCACCGCGCCCAACGGCCTCGACCTCCCGGACGGCGACGACACCCCGGTCCAGGTCGTCGACAGCGACGGCCGGCTCCTGGCGGCCAGTGAGGACCTGGAGCGGATCAGCGGGACCGGCTCGCCCGCCGTCAAGCCGGTGACCCCGCCCGTCGACGACGACGGTGGCGATGACGACGACGGCGGCTCCGACCGCCATGGGGGCAAGGGCGCGGAGGACGACTCGTACGCGTACGGGGAGATCGCCGACGACGCCGAGCGGAGCGAGGGCTCGGCCACCGTCGACGGGGAGACCCGGGACTACCGGTTCGCCGCGCTGGAGGTGAAGAAGACCCGGCAGGGCGACCTCACCGTGTACGCGGGTGCCTCGCTGTCCGCCGAACAGAGCGCCGTCGGCACCGCGCTGACCGTCATGCTGATCGGCTTCCCGGTGCTGCTCGGTGTCGTCGCCGCGGTCACCTGGCTGGTGACCCGCAGGGCGCTGCGCCCCGTCGAGGGAATCCGGAGCGAGATGTCCGCGATCACGGCCTCGCAGGACCTGGCGCGCCGGGTGCCGGAGCCGGGTACGCACGACGAGGTGGCGCGCCTCGCGCGGACGACGAACGAGACGCTCGCCGCGCTGGAGACGTCCGTGGAGCGCCAGCGCCGGTTCGTCGCCGATGCCTCGCACGAGCTGCGCAGCCCCATCGCGTCGCTGCGCACCCAGCTCGAAGTGGGTGCCGCCCACCCCGAACTGCTCGACGTGGACGGGGCGGTGGCCGACACGGTGCGGCTCCAGGAGCTCGCCGCGGGACTTCTGCTGCTCGCCCGGCTCGACGCGGGGGAGCGGCCGGGGGAGGCGCGGGTCGATCTGGCCGCGCTGGCCGGCGAGGAGCTGTCGCAGCGCCCGGCGGGCCGCGTCGCGGTTCGCACGCGCCTCGAACCCGTCGAAGTCGCGGGCTCGCGCAGCCAGCTGGCGCGGGTGGTCGGGAACCTCCTCGACAACGCGCAGCGTCACGCGCGGTCCCGCGTGGACATCGCCGCACGGGCCGAGGGGCCGTGGGCGGTCGTCGAGGTCGGCGACGACGGCGCGGGCGTGCCGGAGGCGGAGCGGGAGCGCATCTTCGAGAGGTTTGTGCGCCTGGACGACGCGCGGGCCCGGGACGACGGCGGGGCGGGTCTGGGACTCGCCATCGCCAGGGACGTCGCCGTGCGGCACGGCGGCGCCCTGACGGTCCGCTCGTCGCCCGCGGGCGGAGCGCTCTTCGAACTCAGACTGCCGGTGGCGCCGGGGGCCTGAGGCCGGCGGACGGGGAAGGTCGGCGTTCCCCGTTCGCAATGGTCACGGTTTGCCGCGCTGCGAACGCAGGTGTTCGGCGATCGGGGTCAGGGCCTTGTGGAGGGCGTCGAGCTCCTCGGAGGGGATCAGGTCCACGAAGTGCCGCCGCACGGATGCCACATGGTGAGGGGCGACCTTCTTCATGGTCGCCATGCCGTCCTCGGTCAGGACGGTGTAGAGGCCGCGGCGGTCGGACTCGCAGTTCTCGCGGCGGACGAGTCCGGCGTTCTCCATGCGGGTGATCTGGTGGGAGAGCCGGCTCTTGGACTGCAGGGTGGCGGTCGCGAGATCGCTCATGCGCATCCGGTGGTCGTCCGTCTCGGAGAGATGCACGAGGATGTCGTAGTCGTTCATCGTCAGGCCGAACGGCTGGAGATCCTTCTCGAGCTGGTAAGTCAGCATTCTGTTGACCTCTACGTGCGTGCGCCAGGCGCACTGTTCCTCGTCGGTCAGCCAGCGTGTGGCCGTCTCGGTCTCCATGTATTGATTCTACCTAAGAAGTTGAAATGCGAACGAAAGTGGGGAGTGTGACGCCTCCCACCCCCTCGTGACACAAAGGGGTCACGCGTTCGACGTCACACTCCGCAGATTACCGCTCACAGTCCGAAGCGACGCTGGAGGTCGCCGAGCTGTCCGGGAAGGCGCGGTACTCCCGGCTGCTGTCCGGGTGCCCCGTGACCGCCCGGCACGCCCGCCTGCTGCGGCATCGCGCCCGTCGCCTGTTCGGCCATCAACGTCTCCGTGGACTGCAGCAATACCGTTCCGGCGCCCACGAACTCGAACTGGTGCTCCTCCCCGGAGACGCCTCCGATGCCCGTCATCGCACGTAGACCGCCGATCACGCCCGTCAGATAGGAGTGGTCGTAGTGGTGACAAGGTGACGGGCAGTCAGCCCAGCCGACCAGCGCCTGTGGATCAACGCGGATGGGCGGCTCCATGAAGACCACCGGGCCGCTCGAGGCCGCCACGAATTTGCCCGTGCCAATGAGCGTCAGAAAGCCGGGAACGATCGACTGCTTCAGCGCGAGAGTTGGCTGAAAAGCGAGCAGGTTGCCCGAGCGGATCGTCAGGTTCCCGTTCTCCAGGTCGTACGAATTCACGTCGAAGGCCCGGTCGGCGAGCAGCATCTTGCCCGAACCCTCCGCCACGACCCAGTCGCTCGCGTGCAGCGGGGAGTGGAAGGACGTCCGCACGAGGCGGTCCAGGCGGCCGTGCCCGATCCCGTTGAAGTCGATGCGCCCGTAGTAGGCGATCATCTTGCCCTTCTGCAGGAACCAGCTGCCGCCCTTGAGCTCCACACAGAACGTGTACGCGTTCACGTTGTCGTCGGCGGGCAGGGTGGCCGGGTCGAAGATCACCGGGGTGCTCACAGCTTCTCCTCCGAGGCCTGGACGTACACCGCGCCGCTGCCGCTGAGCTCCAGCTGGAACGCCTCGCCGGAGCCGCGCCCCACCATGTCGCGCCAGCCGAGGGCCGTGGACAGCTTGTTCCGTACGTCGCCGTGGTGCGCGACGTACGCCTGCGGGTCGACATGGACGGGGCGGCCCGGGGTGATCGGCAGCTCGATGACGCCGCCGTGCGCCATGACGGCGACCGCGCCGTGTCCCTTGAGGGTCGTGGTGAACAGGCCCTGTCCGGTGACCTGGCCGCGCACCATCCCCATGACGCCGCCCTGCGAGCCCATGAACATCGTGCCCTGCTGAAGACTCCCGTCGAAGGCGAGCAGCCGGTCCGCCTCCACATAGAGGGTGTCTCCGGAGAGGGCTATCACCTGGACGTGATGGCCGCCGTGCCCGAAGAGGACGGTGCCGACGGGGGCGCCGCCCTGGTCATTAATTCCTTGGGGGACGTCCACGGTCATCAGCGGCGTCGTCTCGTTCGCCACGCGGCGCCCGAGCATCGACATCACCCCGCCCTGGCCGCCCTGGATGCTGGGCGTGAAGGTCACGTCCCCCTTGTAGGCGAGCATCGCGCCGCGCTGGCTGTAGATCCGCTGCCCGGGGGCGATCGTCGCCTCGACCATCTTCGAGTTGATCTCACGGAAGGGCATCTCACACATCCCCCGCGATCGTGTTGCGCTCACTGGGCTGTACGTAGACCAGGCCGTCGCCCTCGAAGCGGATCTGGAAGGCCTCGCCGCCGCCCTCGCCCATGAACGTGCGGAACGTGACGCCCGACTGGAAGGACTGCCGCACATTCCCCTGATGTGCGACGTACGCGCCCGGATCGACGGTCAGGGGGTGGTCCCGGCTGACGCGGAGCACGACGGCGGGGCCCTCGCTCATGATCGCCGCCTGGCCGTGGCCCTCGACGGTCGTCGTGAACAGGCCGTTGCCCTGGGAGGCGCCGCGCACGCCGGTGAAGGACGTGCCGGTGCGCAGGCCCGCGTCCGTGCAGAGCAGATTGCTCGACTCTACGAAGAGCTTGTCGCCCCGCAGGTTCACGACGCTGATCTCGCTCGCCCGGTCCGCGAACCAGCACGTGCCCTGCCCCTTCACCTCCATCACCGTCATCTCCTCGCCGGTAAGGCGGCGGGTCACCATCCCGCGGATGCCCTCGCCGCTGCCCGTCATCTTCTTGAACGCCATCCGGCCGTCGTACGCGACCATCGAGCCGTTCTTCGCCTTGACGCTGTCGCCCGTCATGTCGACGGCGAGCACTCTGCTGCCTTGAAGCCGGAACGTAGCCACGATGTGACGGTAATGGGCGAGATGCCCCCGGGACAGGGGTCCCGGCCCTGAACGAACCCTGAGCGAACCCCGGGACATCCCCGATGCCACAATGGACAGCGCTTGTGCTTGCATTCACAAGATCGAACGCCCGCCCCCCTCACCGCTTCTGCCGAAGGTGCCCCGTGGACATCAAGACCGCCTCCGCACTCCGCCGACTCCGCCTGGTCTCCGCCCCTGAGGCGGTCTCCTTCCTGCTGCTCCTCGTCTGCTCGGTGCTGAAGCGGACCACGGAGTTCGACGCCGTCCCGGTGATGGGCATGGTGCACGGCGTCCTGTTCATCCTCTACGTGCTCTTCTGGCTCGACGCGTGGAACCGTACGAAGTGGGGCGTCAAGACCGGCGCCCTCTACTTCGTCCTCTCCGTCCTGCCGACCGGCGGCTTCTTCGCCGAGCGCAAGCTGAAGCGTGAGGCGGAGGCCGCGGTCATCGCGTCCCGCGCCCGCCAGGAGAGGGCCGTGAACGCATGATCGTCGCCTTCTCGGTCTCCCCGCTCGGCGTCGGCGAGGACGTCGGCGAGTACGTGGCCGACGCCGTCCGCGTCGTGCGCGAATCCGGGCTCCCGAACCGCACCGACGCGATGTTCACCTCCATCGAAGGTGAGTGGGACGAGGTGATGGACGTCGTGAAGCGCGCCGTCGCCGCCGTCGAGGCGCGGGCCCCGCGCGTATCGCTCGTCCTCAAGGCCGACATCCGCCCCGGTGTGACGGACGGCATGACGTCGAAGGTCGCGACGGTGGAGCGGCACCTCGCGGGGGAGTGACACCCCTGCGAACTGTCTTCCGTGGAAAGCCCCGGCCCGGGCGGGCCGGGGCTTTCGCGTGGGCCGGGACCGAAGGGCGAGACGGGGCTGACCAGCATATGACCGGCCGGTAAGGTCTTGGGCGTGCCGAAGCCGCTCAGCCTTGCCTTCGATCCCATCGCCCGCGCAGACGAACTCTGGAAGCAGCGCTGGGGATCAGTGCCGTCCATGGGTGCGATCACCTCGATCATGCGCGCGCACCAGATCCTCCTGGCCGAGGTCGACGCGGTCGTGAAGCCCTACGGACTGACCTTCGCGCGCTACGAGGCGCTGGTGCTGCTCACCTTCTCCAAGGCCGGCGAGCTGCCCATGTCGAAGATCGGCGAGCGGCTCATGGTGCACCCGACCTCGGTGACGAACACCGTCGACCGTCTCGTGCGGTCCGGGCTCGTCGACAAGCGGCCCAACCCGAACGACGGCCGCGGAACGCTCGCCTCCATCACGGCCAAGGGCCGCGAGGTCTGCGACGCCGCCACCCGCGACCTGATGGCGATGGACTTCGGGCTCGGGGCGTACGACGCCGAGGAGTGCGGCGAGATCTTCGCGATGCTGCGGCCGCTGCGGGTCGCCGCGCACGACTTCGACGAGGGCTGACCCGCGCGAAGATCGCGCAAAACGGGCCGTTACGCTCGTATGCATGAAACGTAGCGTGCTGACCCGGTACCGGGTGATGGCCTTTGTCACGGGCGTCCTGCTGGTCCTGCTGTGCCTCGGCATGATCGCCAAGTACGTGCTCGGCATCGACGGCGCGGCGGATGTCACGCGCGTCGTCGCCATCGCGCACGGCTGGCTGTACGTGGTCTACCTGGTCTTCGCCTTCGACCTGGGCTCCAAGGCGAAGTGGCCGGTCGGCAAGCAGCTGTGGGTCCTGATCGCCGGCACGATCCCCACCGCCGCGTTCTTCGTCGAGCGGAAGATCTCCCGCGAGCTGGACTCCAAGGTCTCCGACGGCGCCCCCGCCGTCGCCAAGGCCTGACGGACCGCGCCACTCCACCGCCCGCACGATGTGCGGGCGGTTTGCCATCGACATTTACTAGGACGTCCAAGTAAATTTGAAGGCATGGGAAGCAAGGACGCTGACGCCATCGAAGAGGGCCGCCGCCGCTGGCAGGCCCGGTACGACTCCGCCCGCAAGCGGGACGCCGACTTCTCGACGCTCTCGGGGGACCCGGTCGACCCGGTCTACGGGCCACGTCCCGGGGACACCTATGACGGCTTCGAGCGGATCGGATGGCCCGGCGAGTACCCGTTCACGCGCGGCCTGTACCCGACCGGGTACCGGGGCCGTACGTGGACGATCCGCCAGTTCGCCGGGTTCGGGAACGCCGAGCAGACCAATGAGCGCTACAAGATGATCCTCGCCGCCGGCGGGGGAGGGCTGAGCGTCGCCTTCGACATGCCGACGCTCATGGGGCGCGACTCCGACGACCCGCGCTCGCTCGGCGAGGTCGGGCACTGCGGCGTCGCCATCGACTCCGCCGCCGACATGGAGGTCCTGTTCCAGGACATCCCGCTCGGGGACGTCACGACGTCCATGACGATCTCGGGCCCCGCCGTGCCCGTCTTCTGCATGTATCTCGTGGCCGCCGAGCGGCAGGGCGTCGACCCCGCCGTCCTCAACGGCACGCTCCAGACCGACATCTTCAAGGAGTACATCGCGCAGAAGGAGTGGCTCTTCCAGCCCGAGCCGCATCTGCGCCTGATCGGCGACCTCATGGAGCACTGCGCGGCGGGCATCCCCGCGTACAAGCCGCTCTCGGTCTCCGGTTACCACATCCGCGAGGCCGGCTCCACGGCCGCGCAGGAGCTGGCGTACACGCTCGCCGACGGCTTCGGCTATGTGGAGCTCGGCCTGTCGCGCGGGCTCGACGTGGACGTCTTCGCGCCCGGCCTCTCCTTCTTCTTCGACGCGCACCTCGACTTCTTCGAGGAGATCGCCAAGTTCCGCGCCGCGCGCCGCATCTGGGCCCGCTGGCTGCGGGACGTGTACGGGGCGAAGACCGACAAGGCGCAGTGGCTGCGCTTCCACACGCAGACCGCCGGGGTCTCCCTGACCGCGCAGCAGCCGTACAACAACGTCGTGCGCACCGCAGTCGAGGCGCTCGCGGCCGTGCTCGGCGGCACCAACTCGCTGCACACGAACGCCCTCGACGAGACCCTGGCGCTCCCCTCCGAGCAGGCCGCCGAGATCGCGCTGCGCACGCAGCAGGTCCTCATGGAGGAGACCGGCGTCGCCAACGTCGCGGACCCGCTGGGCGGTTCGTGGTTCGTGGAGCAGCTCACGGACCGCATCGAGGCCGACGCGGAGAAGATCTTCGAGCAGATCAAGGAGCGCGGCCTGCGCGCCCACCCGGACGGGCAGCACCCCATCGGGCCCATGACCTCGGGCATCCTGCGCGGCATCGAGGACGGCTGGTTCACCGGCGAGATCGCCGAGTCCGCGTTCCAGTACCAGAAGGCGCTGGAGAAGGGCGACAAGCGGGTCGTCGGCGTCAACGCGCACCACGGGTCCGTCACCGGCGATCTGGAGATCCTGCGCGTCAGCCACGAGGTCGAGCGCGAGCAGGTGCGCGAGCTCGGCGTCCGCAAGGCGGCCAGGGACGACGCCCGCGTGCGCTCCGCCCTCGACGACATGCTGAAGGCCGCCCGCAACGGCGGCAACATGATCCCGCCCATGCTCGACGCCGTACGCGCCGAGGCCACCCTGGGCGAGATCTGCGGGGTCCTGCGCGACGAGTGGGGCGTGTACACCGAACCCGCCGGGTTCTGACGGGAGTTCGCGCCGGTGGCACCTGGGGACCGACAGGTGCCACCGGGTGCGGCCGGGGTGGGCGCGGGCACGTCAATCGTCGCCTGCCCTGGAGCTCGCGTGCGCGTGTCCGGACTCAACCGCACCACCACCGTCGGATGCGCCGCCCTGGCCCTGCTCGGCGGGATGGTCCTCGGCGGATCCGGGGCGGTGAGCGCGAGTCCGCCGGCCGAGCCGAAGGTGCAGAACACCTTCGACCCTCCGCCAGTGCCTTAAGGGCCTGGGGGTGCCTCCGGGCCCCGATGTACGCGCCGCGAAGCTGCCCTCCGGACGTACGGCCCACCCGGCGGACGAGGCAGCCCGCCCGGTCGCCAAGAAGCGTGCCACGCTGGGCAGTTGCGCCTGGCAGAAGTGACAGAACCTGGGCGGGCTACGCCTGTACGGAGGCGAGTCCGCCCAGGAGCAGCGCCGTGAACCGGTCGACCCACTCCTCGTCCACCGGCTCCGCGCTCACCAGCGTGCGGTGCACCACGGCTCCCGCGACCACGTCGAAGATGAGGTCGGCGGTGCGGGCCGCGGCGGCCGGGTCGGCCTCTAGGGGGAGTTCGCCGCGCGCGTGGGCGCGGGCGCGGCCCTCCAGGACCAGGCGCTTCTGCCGGTCCACGATCGAGGTGCGGATGCGCTCGCGCAGCGGTTCGTCACGCGTCGACTCGGCGACCACCGCCATCAGCGCCGTCTTGGTCTCCGGGCGGTTCAGGAGCGCCGCGAACTCGAGGACCACACCCCCGATGTCCGCGGCGAGGCTGCCGTTGTCCGGGAGTTCGAGCTCGTCGAAGAGGACCGCGACCGCGTCCACGACGAGCTCGTTCTTGCTCGCCCAACGCCGGTAGAGCGTCGTCTTGGCGACGCCCGCGCGCGTCGCCACGTCCCCCATCGTGAGTTTGGACCAGCCGAGGTCCACCAGCGCCGCACGGGTCGCCTCGAGGATCGCCGCGTCGGCGGCGGCACTTCGCGGGCGGCCCGTTCTCGGGAGGGGCGGGGGAATGCGGCTCTGCATGAAAAGGACCATACCGGCCGGTAGGGATAGCGCCGTGAGGCAGACCACAGCGAAGATCACCGGAACCCCCTCCCCACGCGCCCCGCGCGAGAGTTACGCTACGACCTGTAGCGAAAGCTCAGTGAGCCTTGCGACAACCACGAGGCACCGGGTGGGGACCCGGCGCCGAACAGGCCCCTTCGGGCCGCAGAACGGCCCTTCTCGGGGCCTCGGACCAAGTCCGCGACCACGACCTTGACGGCGCCCGCAGTCCGGCGGGAGGCCGCGACGGGCGGTCCCGGCCCACAACGCACCGCGGAAGGGGGAGGATGTACTCATGCAGCCACGGAACATGTCCATGAGCGGAGTCGTCGACCTCGCCGCGGTGAAGGCGGCCCAGGAGGCCAAGGCGAAGGCGGAGCAGGCGCGTGCCGAGTCCGCGCGGCAGGGCGGCGGCGGGGCCGTCTCCCCGTCGAGCCTCGTTATCGACGTCGACGAGGCCGGCTTCGAGCGCGAGGTCCTGCAGCGCTCGGCCGAGGTGCCCGTCGTCATCGACTTCTGGGCCGAGTGGTGCGAGCCGTGCAAGCAGCTGAGCCCGCTGCTCGAAGGCCTCGCGGCCGAGTACAACGGCCGGTTCGTGCTCGCCAAGATCGATGTCGACGCCAATCAGATGCTGATGCAGCAGTTCGGGGTCCAGGGGATCCCGGCGGTCTTCGCGGTGGTGGCCGGACAGGCCCTGCCGCTCTTCCAGGGAGCCGCGCCGGTCGAGCAGATCCGCGGGACGCTCGACCAGTTGATCCAGGTCGCCGAGGAGCGCTTCGGTCTGACCGGCATCACGGTCGACGCCGATGCGGAGGGATCTGCACCGGTCGTGGAGGCTCCGGCCGGTCCCTACGACGCTCTGCTCGAAGCCGCCGTCCAGGCTCTTGACGCCGGCGACCTCGCCGGAGCCGTCCAGGCGTACAAGAACGTGCTGAGCGACGACCCCGGCAACACCGAGGCCAAGCTGGGCCTGGGACAGGCCGAGTTGCTCCTGCGGGTGCAGGATCTCGATCCGCAGAAGGTCCGTCAGGACGCCGCGGACCGGCCCTCCGACGTGGCGGCGCAGATCGCGGCGGCCGACCTCGACCTGGTCGGAGGCCATGTCGCGGACGCGTTCGGCCGACTTGTCGACACGGTGAAGGTCACGGCGGGCGAGGACCGGGACGCCGCGCGCGTGCGGCTGCTCGAACTCTTCGAGGTCGTCGGCTCCGACGATCCGCGTGTGACTACGGGCCGTGCGGCTCTGGCCCGGGTTCTCTTCTGAGCCGTTTCTGACCAGTTCCTAAACGCCGGGCGATGTGGTGCCCAGGTGAAAGTTCTGTCGCCACGGGTACACAGCGGTCGCGCTTTACCAAAACTTGGTAAAGGCGGCCGCTGTTACTTGGAGTAAGTCAGAGACCATCTTCTGTCCGGTTACGCCCCTTCTTCCTGCGCTTTGGTAACTCGCTTGACAGCACCCTGTGTTGCCGGGTGACACCATCGGGTCGTTGTTCGGTTATCCGTCCGTTACTAGCGAGTAACGAACCCCCTTGTGCGCGCGCCGAGAATGCACCACGATCGGCGACGCTCGGTCCTCATCCCGCAGTCCGACAGCCAATCGGGTCGCGGGGTTTCAGGGTCCCCACCGAGCAGGCCGGTAGCAGTGCCGTCGGCCTTGGGCAGGGGGGTCTCTGCTTCCCGCAGGGCCTGTCCAGCAGGTTGCGCGTGACTGTCAGGTGCGACCAGTGGTTGTCGCTCGGGGGTGATCGCCGGTGAATCGGGTGCCATTGCGCGCCCCCGATACGGGCGCTCTCCTTCCCGAGGACGTAGCACTTCTCCCATCCCTGCCCGGCTGAGCGTCCCAAGGGGTGCAGTCAGGGCCGGAGATGTACGTCCGAGAAGGAGGAAAGTCATGGAGTCCGTGGCTCGTGGCGGAACCAGATGGAAGCGGTTCGCCGTAGTCATGGTGCCGAGCGTCGCGGCGACTGCCGCGATAGGCGTCGCCCTCTCGCAGGGTGCGCTTGCGGCATCGTTCAGTGTTTCGGGTCAGTCGTTCAAGGTGACGGCCGACTCGCTCGACGGTACGGGATTCGTCCAGTACGGGGCGCTCGACACCGGTAAGTCGGGTGCGCACCCGGTTGCCGTCGTCGGCCTCAACGAGGCGAAGATCACCAACCTGTGCCAGTCGGTCGTCGTGCCGGTGCCGGTCTTCGGTGACGTGTCGATGAAGCTCAGCGCGGGCGGTGCGGGCGGCCCCCGCGTCGAGGCGAAGAAGCTCTACATCGACGCCGACGACCTGTCGACCAACGCCACGTTCAAGAACATCGACATCGGCGTCGGTATCGACTCGACCACCAAGGGCCCGGGTCCGTCCAAGGGCGACAAGTACGTCCCGGACTCGTTCTCGCAGCAGGCCGACTCGGTGCACTTCGAAGATGTCAAGCAGCGCGCGTGGGCGACCACGGCCGGCACCTTCAAGCTCTCCGGCCTGCACATGCAGGTGCAGAAGGGCGCACACGAGTGCTACTAGGCCCCAGGGTCTAGTTCACTCACAGCGCTGAACGGCCGGGCGCGGGGGCGAACGGGAAGCTCCGGGACGTCCCCGTGCCCGTATCCGACACGCACCATCACCACAGAACAACGCCATTCCCGAGGAGCTGTACGACATGAGCGCCGAAGCGCAAGCAGGGCTGGGCGACAGGCTCGGCCGGACGCGCCGATCGTTCCGAGGGTGGCGCGGTCAGCGCCCATTCTGGGGTGGTCTGCTGACGCTGCTGGGCGGCATTCCGATCATGTACTTCCCGTACGCGAACCTCACGCTCGGCTCGATGACCATCCGGATGTCGACGACTGCCGGCGCCGGTTCGCTGATCATCGGCGTCCTGCTTGTGGTGCTCGGCCTGACGCTCTGGTTCCAGCCGATGTCCCGCATCTTCGCGGGCGTCGCTGCGATCCTGCTCGCCCTGGTCTCCTTGGTGGTCTCCAACTTCGGTGGCTTTGTCATCGGCTTCCTGCTGGCGCTGCTCGGCGGCGCTCTCGGCATCTCCTGGGGGCCCGCACGGGCCGCGAAGCAGGAGGCGGGCGGCGGGAAGTCCGTGGACGACGCGGATGCCCTGAAGGGCGAGGCTGCAGCCTTCGACGCCTTCGGCGGTGCGTCGGACGATCTGTCAGGAACGAGCCCGAACGGTAACGACGGGACGAACGGGAGGCACCGTGCCGGCTGACGAGGTGCGCCACGAGAACTCTGCGGCAGAGTTCCGTGAGAGAACCGGGCCGCGGCATGCAGCCCCCAGAAAGCCGCTGTTCACCAGGCTGCACATGCCCGCGGGCAAAGCGATCGCCATTGCGGCGATGCCGACGGCCGTGCTCATGGGCATGGGGCTGACCCCCACGCTCGCGCAGGCCAAGGACAACCCCACCAAGTTCTCGGCGGACGACTACAAGGCGTGCGCCGACGCGATCAAGGCCTCCGAGGACGGCAAGGACGCGACCGACGGCAAGGGGGACGAGTCCGCCTCGCCCACCCCGACGCCGTCGCCCTCGGCGTCCGCGAGCAAGGACGCTTCGGACGGCAAGGAGGACTCGGGCGACAAGGCCGAGCCCACCCCGTCGCCCTCCGCGTCCAAGTCCACGGACACGCCCTCGGGTGACAGCACGGCCGGCAGCAAGACGGCCACGCCGACCCCGACGCCCTCCGAGACCAAGAACCCGCTCGACCCGCTGGGTGTCGGCGACGCGCTCGAGGACCTGCTGACGCCGGATCAGAAGGAGTCGGCGACCCCGACCCCCTCGGCCTCGGCGTCCAAGTCCACGGATGTGGGCGGCACCGTCAAGGACACCGTCGACAAGGTCACCGAGCCCGTCAAGGACACGGCGGACAAGGCCGGGGACGCGGTCAAGGACACGGTGGACAAGGCCGGAAAGGCCGTCGACGACACCGCGGACAAGGCCACCGAGGTGGTCCCCACGCCGTCGTCGGGCGAGACAGGCGTGCCGGACAACTGCCCGGTCGCCACGGACGCCGAGGGGGACAACGAGCAGACCCCCGCTCAGGTCCCGAACGACTCGTGGCGTCTTGAGGCCAGTTCGCTGACCCTCAAGGGCGCGGACTACCAGGGCGTCGTGAACGTGCGCACGCCCAACGGCACGGTCAAGAAGGTCCTGAAGTACGTCATCTCGAACGGCACCGACATCGGCGACCTGCACCAGACGGTCGACGGCCCGGACGGCAAGACGTACCACGTCCAGGCCGGCAAGGGCACCACGTCCACCATCCGGGGCGGCAAGACCACGATGTACACGGAGTCGATCTCGGGGAACCTTCTGGGGCTCATCCCGATCACGTTCGACGCCGAGCACCCGCCGCCGCTGAACATCCCCCTGATCTACTTCACGAACGTGAAGGTCGAGCAGGCCGGTCAGTTCGGCGGCGACCTGCACGTGCCGGGTCTCCACCAGTACCTCACCGGCTGAGCCGACCGAGCCTGCCGACCCGCGCACCCACGGACCCGTCCGGGAGCCGCACACCACTGAGGGCGCCACCTGATTCAGGTGGCGCCCTCAGTGTGTCGTAAGGGGCTGATGGGCCTGACGAGGCGTCAGTCGCGCTCTCCGCCGCCCAGGTGGTGCACCCGGACCATGTTGGTGGTGCCGGGGACGCCGGGGGGCGAACCGGCCGTGATGATGACGGTGTCGCCGTCGTTGAAGCGGTTCAGCTTCACCATCTCGGCGTCGACCAGGTCGACCATCGCGTCGGTGTTGTCGACGTACGGCACGATGTGCGACTCGACGCCCCAGCTCAGCGTCAGCTGGTTGCGGGTGCCCTCGTCCGTGGTGAAGGCCAGGATCGGCTGGGCCGCGCGGTAGCGGGACAGGCGGCGGGCCGTGTCGCCGGACTGGGTGAAGGCCACGAGGCCCTTGGCGCCCAGGAAGTCGGCGATCTCGCAGGCGGCGCGGGCGACCGAACCGCCCTGCGTGCGCGGCTTCTTGCCGGGCACGAGCGGCTGGAGGCCCTTGGACAGGAGCTCCCCCTCGGCCGCGACGACGATCTTCGACATCGTCTTCACGGTTTCGATCGGGTAGGCGCCCACGGAGGACTCGGCGGACAGCATGACCGCGTCCGCGCCGTCCAGGATCGCGTTGGCGACATCGGACGCCTCGGCGCGCGTGGGGCGGGAGTTGGTGATCATCGACTCCATCATCTGGGTCGCGACGATCACCGGCTTGGCGTTGCGGCGGCACATCTCCACGAGGCGCTTCTGCACCATCGGGACCTTCTCGAGCGGGTACTCGACGGCGAGGTCGCCGCGGGCCACCATCACGGCGTCGAACGCCGCGACGACGCCCTCCATGTTGTCGACCGCCTGCGGCTTCTCCACCTTGGCGATGACGGGGACCCGGCGGCCCTCCTCGTCCATCACCTTGTGGACGTCCTGGACGTCGTCGGCGTTGCGCACGAAGGACAGGGCGACCATGTCGCAGCCCATCCGCAGGGCGAAGCGCAGGTCGTCGACGTCCTTTTCGGACAGCGCGGGCACGTTCACGGCCGCGCCGGGCAGGTTGATGCCCTTGTGGTCGGAGATGACACCGCCCTCGACGACGATCGACTTCACACGCGGCCCGTCGACCTCGATGACGCGGAGCTCGACGTTGCCGTCGTTGATCAGGATCTGGTCGCCCTTGGAGACATCGCCGGGCAGACCCTTGTAGGTCGTGCCGCAGATCGACTTGTCGCCCGGGACATCGTCGGTGGTGATGGTGAACTCGTCACCGCGCACCAGCTCGACGGGGCCTTCGGCGAAGGTCTCGAGACGGATCTTGGGGCCCTGGAGGTCCGCGAGGACGCCGACGGCGCGGCCGGTGCTCTCCGCGGCGGCCCGGACACGGTCGTACCGCCCCTGGTGCTCGGCGTGCGTGCCATGGCTGAAGTTGAAGCGGGCCACATTCATGCCGGCTTCGATCAGCGCAACGAGCTGCTCTTCGGAGTCGACGGCGGGGCCCAGCGTGCAGACGATTTTGGAACGGCGCATGGGGGCGATCCTATCGGTTTGTTTCGCTACGGAATATTCCGTCTGGTGGAATCTACAAATGGGCGGTGATGCGCTCAGTCGTTGCGGGACGCGGAGTCGTGCACGAGGGCGTAGGTCTGCTGCGCGATCTCCAGTTCCTCGTCGGTCGGGACGACTGCGACAGCCACCCGCGCGTACTCCGGCGAGATCAGCCGCGGTTCGTCGGAACGTACGGAATTGAGCTCGCCGTCGACCGCGAGACCCAGCTCCTCCAGGCCCGCCACGGCAGCTTCGCGCACGGGCGCCGCGTTCTCGCCGACCCCCGCCGTGAACACCACCGCATCCACCCGGCCGAGCACCGCGTAGTACGCGCCGATGTACTTCTTCAGACGGTGGACGTAGATGTCGAAAGCGAGCCGCGCCTCCTCGTCGCCCTCGTCGATACGGCGGCGGATCTCCCGCATGTCGTTGTCGCCGCAGAGACCGACCAGACCGCTCTTCTTGTTGAGCAGTACGTCGATCTCGTCGGCGGACATGTTGCCCACCCGCATCAAATGGAAAATGACGGCCGGGTCCACATCGCCCGAACGCGTCCCCATCACCAGGCCCTCCAAGGGCGTCAGGCCCATGGAGGTGTCCACGCACAGGCCGCCGCGCACCGCCGACGCCGAGGCGCCGTTGCCCAGGTGCAGGACGACGACGTTGACCTCCTCGGGGGCCTTGCCCAGGAGCTCGGCCGTCTTGCGGGACACGTACGCGTGCGAGGTGCCGTGGAAGCCGTAGCGGCGGATCCGGTGCTCGTCGGCGGTCTTCACGTCGATCGCGTAGCGCGCCGCCGACTCCGGCATCGTCGTGTGGAACGCCGTGTCGAAGACGGCGACCTGCGGCAGGTCGGGGCGCAGCGCCGTCGCGGTGCGGATGCCCGTGAGGTTGGCCGGGTTGTGCAGCGGCGCGACCGGGATCAGCCGCTCGATCTCCGCGAGGACCGCGTCGTCGATGACGGTCGGCTCGGTGAAGAACATGCCGCCGTGCACCACACGGTGGCCGATCGCGGCGAGCTCGGGGGAGTCCAGGCCCATGCCGTCGCCGGCCAGCTCCGCGGCGACCGCCTTCAGGGCCGCGTCGTGGTCGGCGATCGGGCCGTTCACCTCGCGCGCCTCGCCGCCGTCCCCGGTCAGCGGCGTGTGCTTGAGGCGGGACGTCTCCTCGCCGATGCGCTCGACGAGGCCCACGGCGAGCCGGGCGCCGCTCTCCATGTCGAGCAGCTGGTACTTCAGCGACGAGGAACCGGAGTTGAGGACGAGAACTCGGCTGGGCGTGGCGGTCACAGGTGCTTACCTCTTCGTAGGGGTCAGGAGGCCGGCGTCTGGGCCTGGATCGCCGTGATGGCGACCGTGTTGACGATGTCCTGCACGAGCGCGCCGCGCGACAGGTCGTTGACCGGCTTGCGCAGCCCCTGCAGGACCGGACCGACGGCGATGGCGCCTGCCGAACGCTGCACGGCCTTGTACGTGTTGTTGCCGGTGTTCAGGTCGGGGAAGATCAGCACGCTGGCCTGGCCCGCGACCTCCGAGCCGGGCAGCTTGGTCGCCGCCACCGACGGCTCGACCGCCGCGTCGTACTGGATGGGGCCCTCGATCCTCAGGTCGGAGCGCCGCTCGCGCACCAGCTCCGTGGCCTTGCGCACCTTGTCGACGTCCGCGCCCGAACCCGACGTGCCCGTCGAGTACGACAGCATCGCGATCCGCGGGTCCACGCCGAACTGCTCGGCGGTGGCGGCCGCCTGGACGGCGATGTCGGCGAGCTGCTGCGCGTCCGGGTCCGGGTTCACCGCGCAGTCGCCGTACACGAGGACCTTGTCGGCGAGGCACATGAAGAAGACGGACGACACGATGTCGGCGTCCGGCTTTGTCTTGATGATCTCGAAGGCGGGGCGGATCGTCGCGGCCGTCGAGTGCACGGAACCCGACACCATGCCGTCCGCCAGGCCGCCCTGCACCATCAGCGTCCCGAAGTAGTTGACGTCCGCCACCACGTCGTACGCGAGCTCGACGGTGACGCCCTTGTGGGCGCGCAGCTGCGCGTACTGGGCGGCGAACCGGTCCCGCAGTTCGGACGTGTCCGGGTCGATGAGCTGCGTGTCGACCAGGTCGACGCCCAGGTCGGCGGCCTTCTTGCGGATCTGCTCCACCGGGCCGAGCAGCGTCAGGTCGCACACCCCGCGGCGCAGCAGGACGTCCGCCGCGCGCAGGACGCGCTCCTCGGTGCCCTCGGGCAGCACGACGCGGCGCTTGTCGGCGCGGGCCCGCTCCAGGAGCTTGTGCTCGAACATCATCGGGGTGACGCGGTCGCTGCTCGGCGCCGAGACGCGCTCCAGCAGGCCGGCCGTGTCGACCCACCGCTCGAAGAGGCCGAGCGCCGTCTCCGCCTTGCGGGGCGTCGCCGCGTTCAACTTGCCCTCCATGGAGAACAGTTCACCCGCGGTGGGGAAGGAGCCGCCCTGCACCGCCACCACCGGCGTGCCGGGCGCGAGGCGGTCGGAGAGCCTCAGGATCTCCTCGCCCGGCCGCTCGTCGAGGGTCAGCAGGACGCCCGCTATCGGCGGGGTGCCGGCGCTGTGCGCGGCGAGCGAACCCACCACGAGGTCGGCGCGGTCCCCGGGTGTCACGACGAGGCAGCCCGGCGTCAGCGCCTTGATGAACGCCGGCAGCATCGCGCCGCCGAAGACGAAGTCGAGCGCGTCGCGCGCGAGGCCCGCGTCGTCGCCGAGCAGCACCTCGCCGCCGAGTGCCTGCGCGATCTGCGAGACCGTCGGCGCGGACAGGGCGGGCTCGTCCGGCAGTACGTAGGTGGGCACCGGGAGATGGGCCTCGAGGCGGTCGCGTATCTCCTCGCGGTCCTGCGCCGCCACCCGGTTCACGACCATCGCGAGCACGTCGCAGCCGAGGACCTCGTACGCGCGGTACGCGTTGCGGGTCTCGGCGTGCACGGACTCCGGGGTCTGCTTGCGGCCGCCCACCACCGGGATGACGGATGCCCCGAACTCGTTGGCGAGGCGGGCGTTCACGGCCAGTTCGTCGGGGAGCTGTGTGTCGGCGAAGTCCGTGCCGAGGACGAGGACGACCTCGTAGTCGCGGGCGACCTGGTGGAAGCGGTCCACCAGGCGCGAGACCAGTTCGTCGGTGCCCTGCTCGGCCTGCACGGCCGACGCCTCGTGGTAGTCGAGGCCGTAGACCGTCGCCGGGTCCTGGGAGAGGCGGTAGCGCGCCCGCAGCAGATCGAAGAGCCGGTCGGGACCGTCGTGGACGAGCGGGCGGAAGACGCCCACCCGGTCGACCTGCCGGGTCAGGAGCTCCATGACTCCCAGCTCCACGACCTGCCGGCCGTCACCCCGGTCGATCCCGGTCACGTACACGCTGCGCGTCACGCGTGCTCTCCCTTTCGCTGGACGGGCCGCAGAGAAGGGGCCTCTGCCGCAGTGATTCGGCCGCTGAACCGGCCTCTGATGAAAGTCGTAGCCGTGCCCCCTTGACAATACCTCCGGGGGTAGCTAGGTCGCCCGCCGGGCAAAGGCCCTGGTCCGGGGGGCGAAAGGCCCTGGAACACAAGCCGCACGGGCCCCCGCGCCCGGCGCTGACCGCCATCGCCCCCACGGCCGTGAAAGAATCGGAATGGCTCACAAGTCTCAACAGCGAGCAGGAGACACGCACGATGCGTATCGGAGTTCTCACCGCCGGCGGCGACTGTCCTGGCCTGAACGCAGTGATCCGGTCGGTCGTGCACCGCGCCGTGACGCACCACGGCGACGAGGTGATCGGCTTCGAGGACGGTTACGCGGGACTGCTCGACGGCCGCTACCGCACGCTCGACCTGAACGCCGTGAGCGGCATCCTCGCCCGCGGCGGCACCATCCTCGGCTCCTCCCGGCTCGAGCGCGACCGCTTCCGCGCCGCCTGCGAGAACGCCAAGGAACTCGCCACCGAGATCGGCTTCGACGTCCTCATCCCCATCGGCGGCGAGGGCACGCTGACCGCGGCCCGCATGCTCGCCGACGCGGGCCTGCCCGTCGTCGGTGTGCCCAAGACCATCGACAACGACATCTCCGCCACGGACCGCACCTTCGGCTTCGACACCGCCGTCGGCGTCGCCACGGAGGCCATGGACCGGCTGAAGACCACCGCCGAGTCCCACCAGCGCGTCATGGTCGTCGAGGTGATGGGCCGGCACGCCGGCTGGATCGCCCTGGAGTCCGGCATGGCGGGCGGCGCGCACGGCATCTGCCTGCCCGAGCGGCCCTTCGACCCGGCCCACCTGGTCAAGATGGTCGAGGAGCGCTTCGCGCGCGGCAAGAAGTTCGCCGTCATCTGCGTGGCCGAGGGCGCGCACCCCGCCGAGGGCACGATGGACTACCAGACCGGCGCGATCGACCGGTTCGGCCACGAGCGCTTCCAGGGCATCGGCACGGCCCTCGCGTTCGAGCTGGAGCGGCGCCTCGGCAAGGAGGCGAAGCCGGTCATTCTCGGCCACGTCCAGCGCGGCGGCACCCCGACCGCGTACGACAGGGTCCTCGCCACGCGCTTCGGCTGGCACGCGGTCGAGGCCGCGCACCGGGGCGTCTCCGGCCGCATGACGGCGCTGCGCGGCACGGAGATCGAGATGGTCCCGCTCGCCGAGGCCGTCGCCGAACTGAAGACGGTGCCGAAGGACCGCATGGACGAGGCGGAATCGGTGTTCTAGGGCGAACGGCCTGTCCTACGACGTGTGCATCCTCGACCAGAACTCGTCGAGGATCCCGTCGAGGAACTCCCGCCCGGCCTCGCCCGACTCGCGTCCCGAACCGCCGCCCCAGCTGAGCGTCGCGGCCATCAGCGCCTGGTACTCGAGCTGCATCTCCTGGAGCGCCTCCTCCAGTTGCCCCTTGTGTACGGGGACGAGCTTGGCGATCGGGCGGGTGTAGGCCTGCCAGCGCGTGGTCACCGCGCTGCGCAGGAGATCCGCCAGTTGGTCATTGCGGCCGGTGACGGTCGCGAAGTCGGGCGGCGTCAGACCGAGCACCTCGGCGAGGGTGGCCGACTGGCGCTCGTTGCCGTGCCACTCGCCGGTCTCCTCCATCCGCAGGTACGAGTGGATCTCCACCCCCACCGTGCGCGCCACGTCCTCCGGCGCCATGCCGCGGGCCATCCGGTGTTCGCGCAGCGTCCGCGCCGTGCCTATGAGATCCCCCGGCGAACACCACAAGGCGCCCGCGAGAGCGGTGAGTTCCGTCGCCGTCGGCGAGGTGAGACCACGCTCCCAGGCGATGATCGTGTCGGGCGTGACGTGATGCTGGCCGTACGAGGCGCGCATGCCGTAAGCGACATGCCCGGGCGCCATGCCCAGGGCCTCGCGGAGGCGTCGGGCGGCCGGAGCGTTGAACGGCGGGGCGGAGTCGCTTGGGTGCACGGGCACACGGTAGGGGCGGGTGAGGCCGGTGGCTACGGTCTGTTCGCACTGCGTTACCTGTCGTAGGAAGCTACGGGGACGGGACTCCCGGTAACCAGATCCGTATACTCCTTGTATGCAACCCTGGGGGCAGTCGTGACGTCGGGACGGGACAAGGCCTACGCGTTTCTCAAGGAGAACGTGCTCGCCGACCCGGACAGGCAAGGGGAGTTCCTCTCCGAGCAGGAGCTCGCCGACCGTATCGGCGTCTCCCGCACCCCGATCCGCGAGGCGCTCCTGCTGCTCGCCGCCGAGGACCTCGTGCGGCTGGTCCCCAAGCGCGGGGCGCAGGTCGTGCCGCTGTCGGGGCGGGAGATCACCGAGCTGATGGAGCTGCGCGGCATCGTCGAGCGGTACTCGGCGGAGCGGGTCATCGCCGAGGGCAAGGCTCCGGTGTCCGAGCTGACCGCACTGCTCGGACGCCAGCGCACGCTCAGCGGGGCCGAGCACGCCAAGGAGTTCATCGCCGTGGATCACCTCTTCCACGCGACGATCGTGGCGGCCGCGGGCAACGCCCTGCTCGACCGCCACTACGACGGGCTCCGCAGCCGCCAGATCCGGGCCGGGGTGGTGGCGCTGTTCAACCAGCACGGCCGGCAGGAGTCCGTGCTCCACGAGCACGAGGCGATCCTCGACGCGATCGCCGCCGGCGACCGGCAGGCCGCGTGCACCGCGATCGACAGCCACCTGGAGTCGACGCTCAAGGTGCTGCTCGCGGGTTAGGGGGTGTCCGGCGGATCATGGCCGGGGTCGCGGCGCCTGGCACGGCACCTCGCCGCGTTGCCGAAACGTCCGAACAGCTCCGCTGTCAGGACGCTCCGGAGCCTTGCGATGCACCGCGCCAGGCGCCGCGACCTGTCCGACCCTGATCCGCCGGCCCCCCCAGGGCGTGCCGGTGGCCCGCCCGCCCGTCACAGGCTCCTGCGGTTGGCCAGTACCGGGATGGAGCGGCGGACCGAGGCGACCTCGTCGAGGTCCAGGTCCGCGATGAGCAGCCCCGGGCCCTCTTCGAGGTGCTTCCGTACGGTTCCGTCGGGGCCGACGACGGCGCTGTGGCCGATGCCGGTGGGGGCGTTCGACGCGGCGGGGACGCCGGACGCCGCCGGGTCCGCCTGGTCCACGGCGGCGAGCCAGAGCGTGGCGTCGAGCGCACGGGCGCGGATCAGCAGCTCCCACTGCTCACGCTTGCCGGGACCCGCGCCCCACGAGGCGGGCAGTACGGAAACGACCGCGCCCGCGTCGGCGTGGGCCCTGAACAGCTCGGGGAAGCGGACGTCGTAGCAGGTCGCGAGCCCGAAGCGGGTGCCGTCGACCTCGAAGGTGACGACCTCGGACCCGGGCGCCACCGTGTCGGACTCGGCGAAGCCGAAGGCGTCGTAGAGGTGGATCTTGTCGTAGGCCGCCTCGACGCCGGGGCCGGTGGCGAGCAGGGTGTTGGCCACCTTTCCGTCCGGGGCGGGGGTGAACATGCCCGCGACCACGACGAGTCCGGCCTCCTTGGCGATCTGGCGGACCGCCGTGGCCCAGGGGCCGTCGAGCGGTTCGGCCAGCGGCGCCAGCGGCGTCCCGAAGCAGGCCATCGCGGCTTCCGGGAAGACGACGACGCGGGCGCCCGCGTCCGCCGCGAGACGGGCCTGCTCGCGCAGGAGCGCGAGGTTCTCCTCGGGGCGGGGGCCGGTGGTGATCTGGCTCAGCGCGATACGCATGAGACGTTCCTCCTCGTGTGGGGGTTCGGGAATGCGTGGTCCGGGGGGTCAGGACGCCGTGGACGCGGCGGGGGAGCGGACCGGCTCGCCGCTCACCAGTTCCTCGTCGCTCCGGTCGCCGTCGCGGCCGAGGCACAGTCCGGCGATCGTGACGATCGCGGTGCCCGCGACGTAGAGAGCCAGCGGGATCCACGAGTCGTACGCGTCGAGCAGCGCCGTGAACAGCAGGGGCGCGACGGCGCCGCCGATGACACCGGCCAGCGTGTACGCGAGCGAGGAGCCGGTGTAGCGCAGGCGCGGGGAGAACTGCTCGGCGATGAAGGCCGCCTGCGGCCCGTACATCGCGGAGTGGAAGACCAGGGCCACCACGACGCCGAGGGCGAGCAGCGGCCAGCTCCCGCCGCCGATCATCGGGAAGAACAGGAACGGCCACACGCCGGCCGCCGCGGCCGAGACCCCGTACAGGACGCGGCGGTTGACGCGGTCGGACAGGGCGCCGGCGAGCGGGATCAGGAAGACCTGGAGGGAGGAGCCGATGAGGACGGCGGCCAGGGCGGAGCCGCGGGACATGCCGAGTTCGCCGGTCGCGTAGGTCAGGACGAAGACGGTGAACAGCGCGTACAGGACGTCCGGGGCCACACGGCTGAGGATCGCGGCCGCCAGGGCGCGCGGGTGCGTCGTGAAGACCTCGCGGATCGGGGCCTCGGGGCGCTTCTGCTCGGCCTCCATCGCCTTGAAGACCGGGGTTTCCTCGAGCTTCGCGCGGATCCACAGGCCGAAGAGGACGAGCACACCGGAGAGCAGGAACGCCACGCGCCAGCCCCAGGACGTGAACTGGGCCTCTGTCAGGAGCGCGCCGAGGGCCGCGAGTACGCCGTTGGCGAGGAGGTTGCCGACCGGCGGGCCGATCTGTGCGGCCGAGGCGTAGAAGCCGCGCCGGCGCGGATCGCCGAACTCGCTGGACAGCAGCACCGCACCGCCCCACTCGCCGCCGACGCCGACGCCCTGGGCGAAGCGGAGTATCACGAGGGTGATCGGCGCGGCCACGCCGATCGTCGCGTAGGAGGGGAGCAGGCCGATCGCGAGGGTCGCGGCCCCGATCAGGACGAGGGTCGCGATCAGGACCTTCTTGCGGCCGAGCTTGTCGCCGAGGCGGCCGAAGACGAAACCGCCGAGCGGGCGCGACACGTAGCCGACGGCGTACGTGGAGAACGCGAGGAGGGTGCCGGTGGCGGGGTCCTCCGAGGGGAAGAAGACATCGCCGAAGACCAGCGCCGCCGCGACGGAGTAGATGGCGAAGTCGTACCACTCCAGTGCGGTTCCGGTCAGGCTGGCGAAGAAGGCGCGGCGGACCGCGGACCCACCGATCGGGGTCTTTTCCGTGCTCGTGCTGGTGTGGTTCACGACGTCCGTCCCTGAGGTTCCTTGGGTGAGGTTAACTGTCGACCTTCCGGCATACTTCTTGTATACAGGTCGTATGCGCAAGCCTTCCGCGCAAAGTTAACCTCCCTGATATCGCGAACGATGTGGAGAAACCCCATGGCGCTGCTGACCTTCGAACTGCCCGACGGCACCACCCGCGAGGTCGATGTCGTGCAGGTGCTCAACGCCGGGTACGCCGGACGCAGCCAGGACGACGTGGCCGCCCACGTGGCGGAACTCGCCGAGCTGGGGGTGCCGGCGCCCTCGGTGACCCCCGCGCTCTACCCCGTCTCCCCCTACCTCGCCCAGCACACCGAGCAGGTCCGCGTCCAGCACGGCCGCACCTCGGGCGAGGCCGAGTGGGCGCTGGTCGTCGACCAGGACGGCGACCTGCTCCTGACGGCCGCCTGCGACCACACCGACCGCGAGCTGGAGGTGCACGGCGTGGCATGGAGCAAGAATGCGAGCCCCGACGTCCTCGCCCGCCGCGCCTGGCGCCTCGCCGACGTGCAGGAGCGCCTCGACGACCTGACCCTGCGCGCCTGGGTGACCCACGACGGCCAGGAGACCCTCATCCAGGACGGCACCCTGGCCGAACTGCTCACGCCCGCCTACTGGGCGGACGTCCTCCGGGAGCGCGGCGACCTGGTGCCCGGCACGGTCCTGATCTCGGGCACCATCCCGATGGCCGAGGGCGTCGACCAGTTCGCCCCCCACTGGCGCGTGGAACTGACCGACCCGGCCACGGGCAACACGATCGACCTGGCGTACGACGTGGTGAGGATGCCGGTGCCGATCGGCTGAGCGGGCGGCCGGTTCGCCGGTCGATCAATGCGGTGCGCGAGGGTGCGGCCGTTCAGCCCTTGACCGCACCCCCCAGCGCGAACCCCCCGCCGAAGCGCCGGGCCACCAGGACGTACAGCAGGATCACCGGCGTCGAGTAGATGATCGAGAAGGCTGCGAGCTGGCCGTAGACCACTGTGCCCCGGTTGCCGAAGAAGTCGTTGATGCTGACCGAGGCCGGCATTTGTTCGGGGGTGAGCAGGAGCATGAAGGGGACGAAGAAGTTGCCCCACATCATGACGAACGAGAAGACCGTGACCACTGCTACTCCCGGGCCCATCAGGGGGAGCACTATGCGGAGCAGGGACTGGAACGAGGACGCTCCGTCGGTCCAGGCCGCTTCCTCCAGTTCCTTCGGGACGCCGTCCATGAAGTTCTTCATCAGCCAGATGGCGAACGGGAGTTGGGACGCCGCGAAGAAGAAGATCGTGCCCTGCATGGTGTCGATCAGGTTGACCTGCACGAAGAGCGCGTAGACCGGGACCATGATTGCCGTGATGGGCAGGCACGTCGCGAACAGGACCGTCGCCAGGAACGGGTTGTTGAAGCGGGAGCGGTAGCGGGACAGCGGGTACGCCGCGAGCGCCGCGCTCGCCACCGTCAGCAGGGTCGCGCCGCCGCACAGCAGAAGGCTGTTGAGGAGCGGCGTGAAGGTGATGTCGGGGGTGAGGACCGCGTCGAAGTTGTCCAGCGTGACCCCGTCGGGGATCTTCACCTGGAGGTTCGCGTGCGGGTCGAGCGCGGAGAGGATCACCCACGCCAGCGGCAGGACGAACGCCGCGGCGACGATCAGGAGTCCGGCGTCGGCCGCGAGGCGGTGGCGGAGGGTGCGGGGTGAGGACACTCAGGCCTCCGAGCGCAGCAGGCGCATATAGACCAGCGAGAACAGCGAGCCGACGACCAGAAGGAGCAGGGCGACCGCCGTGCCGTAGCCGATCATGCTCTTCTGGAAGGCCTGCTCGTACATGAACAGGGGCAGGGTCTGGCTGCGGTTTCCGGGGCCGCCCCGCGTCATCACCCAGATCAGGCCGAAGACGGACAGCGTCTGCAGGGTGTTCAGCATGAGGTTCGTGCCGATGGAGCGGCGGATCATCGGGAGCGTGATGTGCCACATGCGGCGCCAGCCGCCCGCGCCGTCCATCTCCGCAGCCTCGGTGATCTCCTTGGGTATCTCGCCGAGCGCCGCCGAGTAGACCAGCATGGAGAACGCCGTCCCGCGCCATACGTTCGCGAAGGACACCGCGAGGATCGGCAGCGTGAACAGCCAGTTCTGGGTGGGGAGATGGAGCCAGTCCAGGATCGCGTTCAGCGTGCCCTCGCGGCGGAAGAACGCGTAGAGGAGGAAGCCGGCGACGACCTCCGGCAGGACCCACGCGCAGACCACGACCGCGCCCGTGACCGTGCGGACCGTCTTCGACGCGCGCTGCATGAGCGCGGCCAGGGCGAGACCCAGCGTGTTCTGGCCGATGAGCGAGGACAGGACCGTGAAGACGAGCGTGAGCCAGACCGCGTTCAGGAACGCGTCGTCCTTGAACGCGGCCGTGAAGTTGTCGAAGCCCACGAAGGAGGAGTGGGCCTGACCCGTCAACTGCAGGTCCGTGAAGGCGATGTACGCGCAGTACGCGATCGGGCCGGCCAGGAAGAGCAGCAGCAGGACCAGGGAGGGGGCCAGGGGCAGGGCGCGTGTCAGGGGGCGGCGCGCCCCGCCCCGCCCCGGCTTCACCTGGTGATCACCTCGTGAAGGGGGCAGGGGCAGGGGCTGTGTCACGGGGTGGCGGACACCGCTCGGCCCCACCTTCACTTGGTGATCACCTTGCCATCCGTCGCCGTCTTCAGTTGTTCGTCATACGTGCTCGCCGCCTTCTCGACCGAGCTGTCGCCCGTCGTGACCGACTCCATCGCCTCCTGGATCGCCGTGGAGACCTTCGGGTACGCGGGGTATGCGGGGCGGTAGTGGGTCGACGCCACCAGGTCCGTGAAGAACTTGATGCCGGGCTGCGCCTTCACGTACGCCGGGTCGGCCGCGACGTCCTTGCGGACCGCGATGCCCGAGTTGGCGATGTACCACTTCTGGGCGTTGGCCTTGGTCTGCATCGTCTTGATGAACTCGAAGGCCAGGTCGGGGTTGGACGCCTTCGACGGGATCGACCAGGTCCAGCCGCCCGACATGCTGACCTTGCCCGGCGCCTGGCCGTTCTGCGTCGGCATGTGCGCGAGGCCCAGCTTCTGCGACCACTCGGGCCACTCGTGGCCGCTGCCCTTCAGCCAGTCCTGCGGGAGCCAGGAGCCGTCGAGGTTGATCGCCAGCTTGCTCTTGGGGAGCAGCTCGCCGCGGACCCGGGTGCCGATGTTCGGGTCGAGGGCGTCGGAGACGTCGGGGCCGAGCTTCTCGCCGTAGACCGTCTTCACGAAGTTCAGCGCGTCCTTGAACGGCTTGCCCGCGGTGATCCACTTGTTGGACGACCTGTCGTACAGCGGGTCCGCGGTGCCCGGCCCGGTGCCCGTCCCGTACAGGAGCATCTCGAAGCCCTGCATCGCCGACTGCTCGCCGCCGGGCTTGCCCGTGTAGACGTTGAGCGGGGTGACGGAGGGGACCTTCTTCTTGATCGTGCGGGCCGTGTCGAGGACCTCGTCCCAACTCTTCGGCTGCCAGGGCGTCTTGATGCCGGCCTTCGCGAAGATGCCCTTGTCGTACCAGAGTCCGCGGGTGTCCGTGCCGTCCGGGACGCCGTACGTCTTGCCGTCCTGGGCCTTGGCCGCGTTCTTCGCCGTGTCGATGAACTGGTTCCAGTCGGGCCACTTGGCGAGATAGGAGTCGAGGGGCTTGAGGTAGCCGCTGGTGATGTCCGAGTTGATGAGGAACGTGTCCTCGTAGACCAGGTCGGGTGCCGTCTTCGGGGAGCGCAGCATCTGCTGGAGCTTGGTGTAGTACTCGGAGTCCGGCGCCTTGATCGGCACCAGCTTCACCTTCTTGCCCGGATGATCCTTCTCGAACTGCGTCTTCATCGATGCCAGGTACTTGTCCATGACGCGTATCTGGTTGTCGGTCGACTGCTTGAAGGAGATCCTGACGGTGTCCGGGTCGTCCCCGGAGCCGCTGCTGCAGGCCGTCAGGCCGGTCGCGGCGATGAGCAGAGTGGCGCTGAGGAGCACTGGAGCGGTGGGGCGCACGGGCACGACCTCCTACGGGCCGCCGCCGGCCGGCTTGCCGAGCGGGGCTGCCCGGTGAACGTACGGGCGGGGTCGGACCAAGGTCAATCCCCGTGCAGGAGTGGGCGGTTGACCAATGGTCTAGACCGTCGTGAGCCAGCGGTAGTGCAGCTCAGGTCGGCCCACCTGGCCGTACTGGGGGCTGCGGGCGGCGCGGCCCGACTCGACGAGATGCTCCAGGTAGCGGCGGGCCGTGATGCGTGAGATGCCCACGGACTCGGCGGCCGCCGCGGCGGTCAGACCCTCGGGAGCGGCGCGCAGCGTTCGCGTGACGCGCTCCAGGGTCGGTGCGCTCAGCCCCTTGGGCAGGGCGGCCGGACTCGGTGCGCGCAGCGTGGCCAGGGCGCGGTCGACCTCGTCCTGGCCGCCCGCCTCGCCCGCCGCCGCCCGGAACTCCGCGTAGCGCACGAGCCGGTCGCGCAGCGTCGGGAACGTGAAGGGCTTCAGTACGTACTGCACCACGCCGAGCGAGACCCCTTCGCGGACCACCGTGAGATCGCGGGCCGAGGTCACCGCGATCACGTCCGTGTGATGGCCGGCCGCCCGCAGTGCGCGCGCCAGCTGGAGACCGTGGCCGTCGGGGAGGTGCAGGTCGAGAAGGAGCAGGTCGACCTGGGTGCGCTCAAGCGCCCGGTGGGCCTCGGCGGCCGTGTGCGCCTTGCCGATCGCGGTGAAGCCGGGGACCCGGTTCACGTACAGGACGTGGGCGTCGGCGGCGACCGGGTCGTCCTCGACGACCAATACGCGAATGGCGCCGCTGGTGGTGTCGGGATCTGTCACGCGGTGCCTCCCGTGGGCGTGGTCGCGCTCGTGCGCTGGAGGGGCAGGACGACAGTGAACTGTGCGCCGCCCGTGGGGGACTCGGCCAGGGTCAGGGTGCCGGAGTTGCGGGCGACGGACTGCTGGACGAGCGCGAGACCGAGGCCGCGCCCGCCGGGACCGGCCGGCTTGGTGGACCAGCCCCGCTCGAAGACCGCGTCCGCGTGGCCGTCGGCGACACCCGGGCCCGTGTCCGTGACCCGCAGCAGCAGGGTGTCGTCCTGTGCGCGGGCCGTGACCGTCACCTTCGCGTGCGGGGAGCCCTGGGCGGCGTCGACCGCGTTGTCCAGCAGGTTGCCGAGGATCGTCACCAGGTCGCGGGCCGGCAGGCTGGGCGGCACCAGGCCGTCGTCGATGCGGCTGTCCTCGGATATCTCCAGCTCCACGCCGTGCTCGTTGGCCTGCGCCGTCTTGCCGAGCAGGAGCGCGGCGAGCACCGGTTCGCTCACGGCGGCGACTACCTGGTCGGTGAGGGTCTGTGCCAGCTCCAGTTCGGCCGTCGCGAAGTCGACCGCCTCGCCGGCGCGGTCCAGCTCGATCAGCGAGACGACGGTGTGCAGCCGGTTCGCGGCCTCGTGGGCCTGCGAACGCAGCGCCTGCGTGAAGCCCCGCTCGGAGTCCAACTCGCCCATGACCGCCTGGAGTTCGGTGTGGTCGCGCAGGGTCACCACGGTGCCGCGCCGGTCGCCGCTGGAGACGGGGGAGGTGTTGACGACGACCACGCGGTCGGTGGTCAGGTGCACCTCGTCGACGCGGGGCTCCGCCGCGAGGAGCGCGCCCGTGAGCGGGGCTGGCAGGCCCAGCTCCGCGACGTTGCGCCCGACCGTCTCGTCGCCGACACCGAGCAGCTCGCGCGCCCCGTCGTTGATGAGCGCGATCCTGCGCTGCCCGTCGAGCATCACCAGACCCTCGCGCACCGCGTGCAGGGCCGCCTGGTGATAGGCGTGCATGCGGCTCAGCTCGGTCGCGTTCATGCCGTGGGTGTGCCGCCGCAGCCGGGCGTTGATGACGTACGTGCCGATCCCGCCGAGGACGAGAGCGCCGGCCGCGACGCCGGCCACCGCCAGCACCTGGCCGCGCGCCTGCGCGCTGATCTCCTCGACCGTGATGCCGGCGCTGACCAGGCCGACGATCCGTTGCCCCGACATGATCGGGGTCACCACGCGCACGGACGGGCCGAGCGTGCCCGTGTACGTCTCCGAGAAGGTCCGGCCCCGCAGGGCGGGCCCGATGTGGCCGAGGAAGCGCTCGCCGATGCGGCGCTCGTCGGGGTGCGTCCAGCGGATGCCGTGCGGATCCATGATCGTGACGAAGTCCACGCCGGTGTGGCGCTGGACGTCGCTCGCGTACGGCTGGAGCGTGCGGGTCGGGTCGCCGTCCCCCGTGATCGCCCCGCGGACGGAGGGCGCGTCCGCGACCGCGCGGGCCGCCGCCGTCGCCTGGCGTGTGGCGGCCTGCTCGGCCTGGTTGCCGTCGCTGATGTACGTGAACAGCGCGCACCCCGCGACCACGACGAAGACCAGGACGACCTGCATCGCGAAGAGCTGGCCGGCCAGGCTGCGGGCGCGTGGCAGGAGGGGGAAGCGCATGGGCCCAGTCTGCCTCTCGGTACAGGCGCGGACGTTCAAGCGTGAACTACTTGAACGTATAAGCGCGAACTAAATGAACGGAAGGGTGACGGCCCTCACAAGGCGGGAGATAGTCACCGTGATTCGCCAGACGTGAGCCGCACGCATGGCGCGTACGTGCAGGTTTCCCGTACGCAGTACGCCGTACGTCACACACAGCCGTCAGGAGGCACCCGTGGCCGAGACCCAGGTGGCAGCCGCCACCAAGAGAGACCGCACCCACTATCTGTACATCGCCGTCATCGGTGCCGTCCTTCTCGGCATCGCGGTCGGCTTCATCTGGCCGGACTTCGCCAAGGAGCTCAAGCCGGTCGGCACCGGCTTCGTGGCCCTGATCAAGATGATGATCTCGCCGATCATCTTCTGCACGATCGTGCTCGGCGTCGGTTCCGTGCGCAAGGCCGCCAAGATCGGCAAGGTCGGCGGGCTCGCGCTCGGCTACTTCCTGGTGATGTCCGTGGTCGCGCTCGCCATCGGCCTGGTCGTCGGCAACATCCTGCACCCGGGCGACGGCATGCACCTCACGCAGGCCGTGAAGGACGTCGGACACACCGCGGCCAAGGACGCCGCCGAGGGCCCGGTCGACTTCGTCCTCGGGATCATTCCGACGACCCTCGTGTCGGCGTTCACCGAGGGCGAGGTGCTCCAGACGCTGCTGGTCGCGCTGCTCGTCGGTTTCGGGCTCCAGGCCATGGGGCGCGCCGGTGAGCCGGTACTCAAGGGTGTCGAGCACATCCAGAAGCTGGTCTTCCGCGTCCTCGGCATGATCATGTGGGCCGCGCCCGTCGGCGCGTTCGGCGCGATGGCGGCCGTCATCGGCGAGACCGGCGTGGACGCCCTGAAGGCCCTGGCCACGATCATGCTCGGCTTCTACGTGACCTGCATCCTGTTCGTCGTCGTGGTCCTCGGGACCGTGCTGCGCCTGGCCACCGGCTACAACCTGTTCGCGCTCCTGAAGTACCTGGGCCGCGAGTTCCTGCTGATCCTGTCCACCTCGTCCTCCGAGTCCGCGCTGCCGCGGCTCATCGCGAAGATGGAGCACCTGGGCGTCAGCCGGCCCGTCGTCGGCATCACCGTGCCGACCGGGTACTCGTTCAACCTCGACGGCACGATGATCTACCTGACCATGGCCTCGCTGTTCATCGCGGACGCCATGGACCAGCCCCTCGCCATCGGCCAGCAGATCGGCCTGCTGCTGTTCATGATGGTCGCGTCGAAGGGTGCCGCGGGCGTCTCGGGCTCCGGCATCGCGGTGCTCGCCAGCGGACTCCAGTCGCACAAGCCCGCCCTCGTCGACGGCGTCGGCCTGATCATCGGCATCGACCGCTTCATGAGCGAGGCCCGCGCCCTGACCAACTTCGCGGGCAACGCGGTGGCGACGCTCCTCATCGGTACGTGGACGGGTGAGGTCGACAAGGACCGCGTCGCGCGCGTGCTCGCAGGTGACCTGCCCTTCGACGAGCGCACGCTCGTGGACGACGCGAGCGGGGGCGCTGCCGCTGTTCCTGGCCAGCGGGGTGAGGGCGACAAGGAGCTGGCGAAGGCCTGAGCGCTCCGCTGGGTTCGCTTGGAATCTGCGGGTCGGTGGGGGCTTGTTGCGCAGTTCCCCGCGCCCCTGGGGGTGGGGTGGCGTGGGCCTGTATGAAGCCGCGGGTCGGCGGGGGCTGGTCGCGCAGTTCCCCGCGCCCCTGACGGGGCGCCCTAGGTGAGTCCTGCCACCAGTTCGGTGGCGCGTGAGGCGGGTACGCCCGCCGCGGTCAGTACGGTGACCGCGGCGGAGCGGCCCGCCTCTTCTGCTGGGATCAGCCCGTCGTTGACCGCTTCGAGCAGTCCGAACAGCACCTGCTCATGGACGTACGCGAGGGCCGGCGGTGGCAGGGGAGAGGTGAACTCTCCCGATTCCAGGCCCTGTTGGAGCAGTTCGGTGCAGCTGTCGCGGACCGGGCTGAGCCTGGCGCGGATGCCCTCGACGGTCACGGCGCGCTGCGCGAGCGCGACCAGCAGGCGGTAGCGGTCGGCGACCTCCCACACGGCGAGCAGCGAGCGGGCCACGGCCTCGGCCGGGTCGCTCACGCCCGCGCGCCCCTCGGTCTGCGCGGCCTCGACCGCGACGACGGCGTCGTCGACGAGCGCGGCGACGAGCGCCTCGCGGCTGGGGAAGTGCCCGTAGACCGTGCGCCTCACGACGCCCGCGGCCCTGGCGATCTGGTCCATGGACGCGTCCGGGTCGCGCAGCAGCTCGGCGAGGGCGACGTCGAGGATGCGGCGGCGGTTGGTGTCGGCTCGTCCTGAAGTCACGCGCCCATTCTGCACCCCGGTCCCGACCCCGTTCACGTGTGGTTTTGCACAGCGCTGTGCAATGACGTAAATTGCACAGCGTTGTGTAATTGCACAGTGCTGTGCAATGTCCGTGGACACATGGACTCGTGGACTGTGGGGGCCGAGGGCCCCGGAGGGTGGCAGGGGAATGCGCCTCGTCATGAAGGAACCGGTCGAGGGGACGGACCGGCCGTACGCCCGCCGCTGGTGGGCTCTGCTCGTGCTCTGCCTGAGCCTGCTGATCATCGTGATGGCGAACACCGCGCTCACCGTCGCGGCGCCCGACATGACCAAGGACCTCGGCCTGACCAGCGCCGACCTCCAGTGGGTCATCGACGGCTACACCGTCCCGTACGCGGCCCTGATGCTGCTGCTCGGGGCGATCGGCGACAAGTACAGCCGGCGCGGGGCACTCATCCTCGGCCTCGTCGTCTTCGGCGGCGGCGCCGTCGCGGGCTCGCTCGTCGACAGCTCCACCGGGGTCATCGCGGCCCGCGCGGTCATGGGCGTCGGCGCGGCCATGATCATGCCCGCCACGCTGTCGCTGCTCGCGGCCACCTTCCCGCGCGCCGAGCGCGCCAAGGCCATCGTGCTGTGGACCGCCACCGCGGGACTCGCCATCGCCGCCGGACCCCTGGTCGCCGGCGCGCTCCTGCGCAACCACGGCTGGTCGTCCACGTTCCTGATCAACGTGCCCGTGGCCGCCGTCGCCCTCGTCGGCGCCCTCGCCCTCGTACCGCCGTCCAAGGCGGCGCACCAGCACCGGATCGACTACGTCGGCGGACTGCTCTCCGTCGTCTGGGTCGGCGCCCTCGTCTACATGATCATCGAGGGGCCGCACTTCGGCTGGGGGGCCAAGGCGATCGGCGCCGCGGTCGTCGCGGGCCTGGCCCTGGTGGCCTTCGTCCTGTGGGAGCTGCGCCACCCGCGCCCGGTCCTGGACGTCCGCCGCTTCACGGACCGCCGCTTCTCCGGCTCGAACCTCGCGGTCGCCCTCTTCTTCCTCGCGGTCTTCGGCGCCTTCTACTACCTCACGCAGCACCTCCAGTTCGTCCTCGGCTACGACGCGCTGGCCACCGGCGTCCGCATGCTGCCGCTCGCCGGAGCGGTCTTCGTGGGCTCGGCGCTCACGGGGTACCTCACCCCGCGCATCGGCATGAAGATCACGGTGACGGCCGGCATGGTCGGCGGCACCGCGGCCCTCGCGCTCCTCACGCGCATCGACGCCTCGTCGGCGTACGGGGACTTCGTGCTGCCCCTGGTCATCCTCGGCCTCGCGATCGGCCTCGCCCTCTCGCCGTGCACCGACGCGATCATGGGGTCGTTCCCCGAGTCGGAGCTGGGCGTGGGCGGCGCGGTCAACGACACGTCGCTCGAACTCGGCGGCTCGCTCGGCATCGCGATCCTCGGCTCGGTCCTGGCCGGCTCGTACTCGTCGCAGCTGGCGGACAACACGGCCGGTTCGAAGCTGCCGGGCGACGCGCTGTCGACGGCCCAGGACTCGGTGGGCGCGGGCTACGCGGTGGCGCAGGGCATCGGGGCGCAGGCCCACAAGGCCGCCGAGAAGGCGGCGAGCGCGACCAGCCCGGAGCAGGCGGCCCAGCTCAAGGGGCAGGCCGAGCAGCTCGCGCAGGGCGCACACGGGATGGCCGACGCGGTGGGCTCGGCGTTCTCGGGCGCGGTGGCGCACACGAGCCTGGTCGGCGCGGTGATCCTGGGCGTCGGGACGGTGCTGGTGGCGGTACTGCTGCCGCGGCGTGCGCGGGGTGCGGCGGAGCGGGAGCTCACCGGCTCCGCCGAACTGGTGGGCAGCGAGGGCTAGTTACCCGCGGACGCGGACGTGGGTGAGGAAGCGGGTCCATGTGGCGGGGGCGAGGAGGAGGGCCGGGCCCGTCGGGTTCTTTGAGTCGCGGAGGCCTATTCCGGCGGGGGTCTCCGCGACTTCTACGCAGCTGTTGCCCGTGCCACCGCTGTACGACGACTTGCGCCAGGCGGAGTGCGGCGCGATGTCGAGGTCGGTGAATCGGGGGTGAGTGTTCATGTGTCAGAGCTCTCGTTCCAGTCGTCGCAGAAATTCCGGTGTCTCCTCCGGCGGAAGTGCCGAAGCGACCATGGCGTCGAACCGGCGGGCGAACCGGTCGACTTCGCGGGGCTTGTCGGAGGTGGAGACGGCGCCCCAGGCCGTGTCGGTCTGCACCCGGGGCGGCAGCCGGTCTCCGAGGTAGAGGATCGCGAAGTCGTTGGTCGAGCGGTAGCCCCGCCCGAACGACAGCACCTGGATCGTGATGTGGTCGTGCGCCGCCCACTTCGTGAGCTGCCCGAACTGTTCGCGCATGACGTCGGCGTCTCCCACGACGTAGCGCAGCGCGGCTTCGCCGAGGATCGCGTGGAGCCGGACGGGGGTGTCCCGCGTCAGGACCTCCTGCCGGGCCATGCGCAGTTCCACGCCGTTGCGGATGAACTCCGACGTGGTTTCCTCGACCGGCCTCTGCACTTCGAAGATGCCCCGGGCATCTCTCCGTCTGGAGCAGTCTGTGCACCACTGTCGGGTGGTCCAGCAGCCTGGCGTCGGTGAAGGCGGCGACCAGTTCGGCGCCCGTCGTCATCGGCGGAGCTCAATCCGGTCGGCCTCCTCGCCTGCTCGTGGACGGCAGGAAAGCGCCAATCAAGGGTGCTCGGGGCCGCTCCTTCCATGACGGCGCCTCCGTAACAACGCCGGCACCCTGGTGCGGCAAGATCCGCATTCGCCCCTCTGGCCAGAGCCTTTGCCTCGGTGGCCCCACTCTCACCAGAGCGATCGCGGGGGATCTTCGGGTCCCCCACGTAGATCAGGTTCCGGCCACAACGCATGTACGTGCTCGTTAGGGTTCTGCACGGACTGTGAGGCACCGACTACCTTGCCTGGGTTGCTTCTGTTACAGATGAGAACTGCAGGATCGGACTCAGCAGCCGGGAGAGAGCGCTGAGGGACAGGCAGTACGGGGGAGGGCGAAGCTGTGGCCGACGGTTCGGGGGGCTCGTCGCAGGCACCTTCTGGCGGGATCGGAGCGGTGGCAGGTGGTGTCGCCGCGTCGCTCATGGCTGGTGGTGGCGCGGCTGCGGTGCAGGCCATGCGGGTCGAGGGCGAGACGCTCACGGCCTTCAAGCGCAGGGTCGACGCGCTTCTGACGGACCTGGAGAAGTCCCATGCCGCGCCGAAGACGATTGCGAACGGGACGATACCTACAGGGCGGTTGGGGACGTTCGACGAGGCGAATGCGTTGCACACCTCCTACCTACACACACGTGCACGGCCAGTTGGAGAGCCTGTCGAAGATGCTGGCGCTCCAGATCGAAGCACTGGTGGTCACGGTCGACGCGTCGAAGACCGGCTACAACAACCTAGATGATGACGTGCGCGCCCGGTTGAGCCGCATTCGCAGCGAGGCCGACGCTCTCTTGGAGCGCGGCCCGAACGCGAAGTCGTCTGCAGGCCCGGACAGTTCGGCCGGCGCCGATCACAGTGAGCCGACGCCCAAGGCGACGGACAGCGAAGCCGGCGGGCTGTGATGCGGCCCTTGTTGGATGTGGGAACTGTCGTAAGGGCCAAGGCCCGAGGGCGCGAAGACGGGGGTGCAGCGGCATGAGTGACTTGGGTTCCCAGATGTGGGGGATGGTCAACGAGTACCGCTTCGCTGTGCACACCCCGGAGCAACTCTGGGCGATGGTCGAGTCCGCGGACGGTACGACCCCCGCGGACCTCGGCGCGCTGCTGACCTCGGCAGCGAAGACGATCACGAGTATCGGTGATGACCTCAAGACCCACAGCACGGCTGTCGAGTGGGACGGTGAGGGCGGCGACGCGTTCCGGAAGTGGGTCCACCAAGCCGCGCTCGCGACACTGGGTCTGGGCGACTACAGCGAGACCGCGGGAAAGTGGATGGCCAACGCGGCGGACACGCTGCATGAGGTCAAGCCGCAGCTGGAGAGCTTGAAGAACTCGAGCGTCGCGGCGCGCTCGGTGCTGGACGCGCACGCGGCTAAGGCGGCGGATGTCGGCAACCATGACGGTGGGCCGTCTGAGTCGGCTGTTACGTCGGCCAAGTCGCAGTACGACAACGACCGCGCCGAGGCGGCCATGCTGATGATGAAGCTGGCGCAGTCGTACACGGCCTCGAACGAGCAGATCGGGGCGCTGAAGGAGCCGGAGTTCCCGGAGCTGCCGAAGCAGTTCGTGCCTGACAAGCGCGACGGCCGAGACGACAAGTCGGGATCGTCCTCCGAAGCGCCTTCGAACACGGAGGCGGCAGCCGTGGCGAGCGGAGCCGGTGTTGCCGCGGCGGGTACCGCGGTGGTCCGGGAGGCGGCGCGCGGCGCTGCCTTGGCAACCGGAGGCCATGGCCCCACTGCCAGTCCCCCAAAGTCGATTCCGGATTTGCCTATGGGCGGGACGGGAACGTCCCTCGACCGCGCCAGCACACTTCCGTCTTCGCCTGCGTCGGCTGCTCCGCTGTCCCCGCCATCGCCATCTCCGTCCGGGATCGTGCCGCCGGGCCCGGGAACGCCGCCGCCGGTGTTCGGAGGAACTGGACGTCCAGCTGCGCCTCCGCGCGCTTCTGGGGCAGGTCGTCTCCCCTCGGCCTACGGTGCTCGGGGACCGTTTGGCACTCCGACGGCCCCCGGTACTCCAGGCACTCCCGGCGCGTCGCGCGGGATGACACCGGGACGCGGAGTTCCTGGTATGCCGGGATCAGGGACACCCAGTGGCTCCGCAGCACCGAGGCGGGGGCCGGGCAATGTGAACCCCGGACGTCCCTCCAATGGAATTGTCGGTGGTCGCCCGATGGCGCCGGAGGCAGGTCGTCCGGCGAGCGCGCCTTCGCGAGGCACGGTGATCGGTGGCACCCCGGCCCAGCCGACACCCGGAGCGCGCGGCGGCCCTGTAAACGGGGCCCGTACTGGAGCAGTGCCTGGCCCCGGCGCCGGTTCTGCCGCAGGCCGTGGCAGCGGTTCGACGGGAGCACGACTGCCAGCGCACTCGGATGGAGTCGCCGGCGGACAGCCCCAGCCGTCAAAGACACGCCGGAGTCCGTCGCCAGCGGCCCGTGGGACGGGCCTCGTACGCAGTACCGAGGGCGACGTGGCCCAGGCGCAGCGCGGCAGTGGACCCGCCCGGGCCTCCTCGACCACCTCACGCAAAGATGGTGCCCGGCCTGCGCCTTCAGAGCACCCGCGTTCTGAGCGGCCAGTGGGAGAGGAAGCAGAGGCAGAGCAGACAACGAGGCCGTTGTCTCCGCCTCGTCTGCCGGGCCTGCCCGACGAGTAGCAGCGACACGAAGGATGACCATGGGGTCCGGTATCAAGCAGGTGCGACGGCTTCGGCTGGGGGCGGTCCTGTCCGGTGTCGTGCTCGCGGGCCTGGTGGTGACTCCTGCACAGGCTGAGAGCGTCCGCAGTCAGCAGTGGTACCTGGATGCCACGCGGGCCGAGCAAATGTGGAAGACGAGCACGGGCAAGGGGGTTACGGTCGCGGTTCTCGACTCCGGAGTCGACCCTGATCTTCCCGACCTGCGCGGGCAGGTGCTGTCGGGTAAGGATTACTCGTGGCACCCCGGGGACGAGCACACGGATTACGACGGTCACGGAACCGACATGGCCGTGCTCATCGCCGGGACCGGCGCGAAGGGAAGCACGACGGGTACGTACGGGCTGGCTCCGGGAGCGAAGATCCTTCCGGTCCGGGTGCCGGACTTCATCGAGCGGAGCCGGGCTGACGGCGACGGGAATCCGGACGACTATCCCACGTACGTGTCCAAAGCCATCCGCTATGCCGCAGACACAGATGCCCGGATCATCAACATCTCACTGGGCAGTGAAGAGCACTCGAAGAAGCTCGACGACGCGGTCGCCTACGCGTTGTCCAAGAACAAACTGGTCTTCGCAGCCGTGGGAAACACCGGTGCCGGGTCCAACAGACTGGAATTCCCGGGCGCGACACCGGGAGTGGTGGGTGTCGGAGCGATCGGCAAGGACCTCAAGAAGACGAAGGAGTCCCAGCACGGTCCGCAGGTAGACCTGGTCGCGCCCGGTGAAGAAATGGTCCACGCCTGCAACGGGAAGACCAGTCTGTGCGAGTCACACGGCACCAGTGACGCCACGGCGCTCGCGTCGGCTTCGGCCGCGTTGATCTGGTCGAAGCATCCAGACTGGACGAACAATCAGGTCCTGAGAGTCATGCTGAACACGGCGAGTGGCCCGGTGAGTGGCAAGGAGCGCACCGACGAGATCGGCTACGGTGCCGTCCGTCCCCGCATCGCGCTGACGGACCCAGACAATCCGGGGCCAGCCGACGCATACCCGCTGCCCGACTTCAAGGACGGGGCGGCAGAAGTCCTCGGGGGTGCGACGGCGAACCCCTCGGCGAGCGCCACGGAGCCGGCTGTGGCATCCGGCGGCGACGACTCCAGTGCGATGCCGTGGATTCTGGCGGGTTTCGGCGGCCTGGTACTCGTCGGTGCCGCTGGCGGGACCCTGGCGTTCCGCAGCCGCAAACGTCGCCGAGAGGCGATGGCCGCGCAGCCGCCGATGCCACCCGCGCAGCCGTACGCGACCGACTGGAACCCGCAAGCCCTACAGCCCGGTCCGCAACAGGGGCAGCAGTGGCCTTACCACCAAGACACCAACCACACGGGGAGGCCATGACATGGCGTGGGACGAGTGGGAGCAGCTGAAGGCGGACGCGCTGGCGCAGCGCCAACAGCAAGATCCGCGTATGCAGTTGAACAGCGCTCCGTCTGGCAGGCGCCCTGGCGGCGGCGGGGACCAAGACCTGAAGACGGACCCGACCGGCAAGAAGGCCGCGGTGAAGGCCCTCGAGGAGGAGATCCGCCCAGGCACGGACAAGGCCGGAGACGGCGCGCGGAACGCGTCCGCCACGGCGGCGCAGACGTTCTCCGGCTGGGCGACCAGCGAGGGACTGGCGGACGCGCACAAGGAGTGGGAACTGCAGGTCGCCAACCTCAAGGGCCGTCTGGACAGCGACCAGACGGCGTTGACGAAGACGCAGGGCGAGTTCCTGAACGTCGACCACGGCGTGGAGGGTCAGATAGCCCAGGTTGATCCGGGACGCGCGCCGCGTCGCGAGATCTGAACCAGTAGCAGCGGAAACGGGGATTCGGGGCGGGCATGCTCACCTACCAAGACGTGATGACCATCAAGCTCGGGGCGCTGACCAACGCGGCCACGGCCTGGGACCACATGGCCGAGGACCTGGGCAAGATGGAGGGCGTCTACAACGCCAAGGTGAAGAAGGTTCCCGAGGGCGGCGGGTGGACCGGCATTGCGGCCGGGGCGGCGGCTGGTCAGTTCGCCGCGACCAGCCGGCAGTACGTGGACGCGCAGACCGAAGCACGAGCCATCGCCTCGCTCCTGCGCGACGCCCACGGCCAGTTCACCCGTCTTGTCGGTGAGGTGAAGCGCATCGTCGCATCAGCGGAGAAGCAGGACCTGTCCGTCAACAGCCAGGGTCAGGCTGTCTACGACCGGAGCAAGCTCACCCCGCACCAGCATGACCCGGACTACGAGAAGTACCTGGCGCAGGTGACGAAGTCCGAAGACGCCTGGACCAAGAAGATCAAGGACGCCGTGCAGGCGGTCGACGACGCCGACCAAGGCGTCAAACTCGCCCTACGCGACGCGGCAGGTATCAAGAGCCTGTTCGAGCGTATGGCGGACGAGGCTCTGGGCCAGGGCCATGGATTCAACGGCAGAGCCAAGGGCGACATCGAGTACTACGAGGCGCTGGAAGCCAAGGCGTACGCCGACGAGATCCTGGACGGCAAGAAGCCGAGCGACCCGGCGGAGTGGCGGCGCCTGATGCGCGACAACTCCGACAACAAGGTGTTCAGCCAGACCTTCCTCGACTCCCTCGGCCTGGACAAGACGCTGAAGCTGTCCAACAAGATCGACGACCTGGCGTACGTCACCGACACCAAACAGCGGGACGCCTACCTCGACATCAATGGAGGCATATCCGACTCCCTGGCCACCGCCACCCGTGTCCCCGACTTCTACGACGACAAGGGAAAGCGGCTCCGCTACGGCACGGAGGCGTACAAGAGCGCCTTCTCCGGCTGGTACATGAGCCCACAGGGGTCCTTCTACAAGCAGTGGCAGGACGATGTCTGGAAGCTGGGCGACAAGAAGTACGAGTCGAAGTTCGCCGGCGAGCGGGTCGCGGTGGGACCAGGAGCCAAGCAGGACATCGACGGGTTCCAGAGCCTGGTCACGCTCATGAAGCAGGGCCACGACTACTCCCCGCAGTTCGTCGCCGACGTGACCGACCAGGCGATCGAGGCCGAGAAGAAGAACCCGGACATCTGGGACCTGCACGGCAAGTTCAGCGGCAAGGGCGACGGCGGTGGCTGGCTCGCCAACGACCCCGTGGACGGTGCGTTGCAGGTCATGGCACATACTCCCGAGGGCGCAGCGGGCTATCTCGATCCCGGGACGCCCGACGGCAAGGCCCGCTACGACTACCTGGTGGGCAACCGTGACGACAGCCGCGACTGGAACGTCATCGACACCACGGAAGACACCGGCAAGGCGCAGATCGCCGGAGCGGACAAGATGGACGCCGATAACCGCCGCGGATTGGGTGACGCCCTCGCCGCCGCGGCGACAGGGCACGACCCATCAGGTTCTGCCGACGCTCCCACTCGCCACACGGCAGCCAACAACCGGGTCTTCCATGCCACTTTGGAGAGCTTCTCCGACCAGGGTGACGACATGCCCGCCTCGCTGCGCGAGAGTATGGCGAAGATCATGGTCAATCACGGGGACGAGGTCTATCAGTCCATGAGCAGGATCGGCGGCCAGTCGAACGATCCACTCACCTCGCTGGACCAGCACCAGGTCATGGAAGTCGCCAAGCAGATTTCCCGAAGTCAGGAGTCGTACGGAATGCTCCACGAAGGCATGAACTATGCCATCACCAAGGACATCCACGACTCCAGTCGGAGCCCCGAGGACACGTTGCACTCGGCGGGCCACGCGATCGGTTTCATGGAGGAGGCGCGCTACAACGCCCTCAAGGGAGATCAGCACGACTACACCTGGGACAAGGCATGGAGCTATCACTCCTCCGGCGCCGTGCTCAACTTCATCCCTGGCGTCGGCGACCTCGCGCAGCGGGGCGCCGACGTGGTCACCAGCAAGTGGATCATGGATGAGCAGCAGCATCAGGCCGACCAGCTCACCGCCAACAATCAGGCGACCTATACGACAAGACAGAACCAGCTCGACGAGATTGCTGGGCAGTGGTACGCCGTCAACTCGGATTGGGCGGGTAGGCGCGACGGATACTCACTCGACCAAGGAGTGCACGACCAGATCGCTGCGGCCGCGAACGACGGTAACAAGCGCGCCGACGGACTTGCAGGGGATCAGTAGTGAACGTAGTCCGGCAAGGCGCTGCGCTTCTTGCCTCGGTCGTCATCACAGCGAGCGCGACTGCATGCACCAGCAGCAACGAGGGCCTTGATGTGCCAGGGAAGTTCTGTGGCGCTCCCGTCAAGAAGTCGGTGCTCTCGCCGCTTCTTCCTGAGGGTAAGGATCTGGAGGCCCAGCAGAGTGGATCAGAAGCCACAGAGATCCTGTGCTCCTTGCACGTCGACGGCGTACAGGTCCTCACCTCGACGATCCGTACCACTGACCAGCCCCTTCCTCCCGAGGACTGGAACACCGCGTTGGCCAAGTACAGCAAGGCTAAGAAGCGGGAAGTCTCCTTTGCCGGTGCCGCGGTCATCGGTGCCAATGGCGCACGCGCAACAGCCAAGTGCCAGCCTGATGCCAGCTCCGCATTCCTGATCTTCAACATTGACCTGCAGGGCGACCAGATCGACAACTCTCAATCCGGGGTGAAGAAACTTCAGGGGTTCCTGGAGAATTACGTACCCGCGATGACGAAGTACCTTGACTGCACCACTTAGAGGAAGCTCGGCCGACGCCGAAAGATCTACGGTTACCGTCAAGGGCAGCTCAACGAAATTGCCGGACAGCGGTACTCGACCAACTCGGACTGGGCTCTCGATCACCCTGGCTACTCGTACGATGACGGGATCTACAAGCAGATAGCCGGCGCTGCCAACGATGGCAACGCGCGCGCCGATGGCATTGCAGGAGACCATTAGTGAAATCCTTGAAGCGAGGTGCGCCGGCTCTCGTACTCGCCTCTGCAGTGGTGGCGATTTCGGGCTGCAATAGCAAGAACCTCTCAATCCCGGACGAGTTCTGCCGAACGCCAATGAAGCAGGGGACCCTCTCCCCGCTCGTACCAGAAGGCAACAGCCTGACCCAGAAGTACGAGGAGGCGAGCGCGCGGCCTGGCGCATTTTGCAAGATGTCCGTGGACGGGCATCAGATCCTCTTTGCCACGGTCCAGAAGTACGACCGAAAGTCGGATCCGGTGAACTGGACATCCGTCGCGGCGGCTCACAAGAATGCGGCGGTAAGAGACGTCGGATTCCCGGGCGATGCGGTCATCGGTAGTGATCACGCCGTGGTTCAGGCGAACTGCAAGTCCAAATCCGCGTACATGTCGTTCGATGTCATCTTCAGCGGCGATCGCGTTGAGAACTCCGCCAAGGGCTACAAGAAGCTTCAGCGCTTCGTCGACGAGTTCGTGCCTCAAGAAACCAAGAAGTTCGATTGCACCGCATGAGTCCGACGCAGTAGACGAAGAGAACACTCCTGGCAGAGGTGCTGCTGCCGCGCGGGGTGCGGCGGAGCCGGAGCTCACCGGCTCCGCCGAACTGGTGTGCAGCCAGGGCTAGTTACCCGCGGACGCGGACGTGGGTGAGGAAGCGGGTCCAGGTGGCGGGGGTGAGGAGGAGGGCGGGGCCCGTCGGGTTCTTTGAGTCGCGGAGACCTATTCCGGTGGGGGTCTCCGCGACTTCTACGCAGTTCTGACCGGGGTCGCTGTACGTCGACTTGAACCAGGCGTGCTCGGGAGCGACATCGGAGGAGGTGCGGTGGGTGGGCATAGACGGGCCTACAGCTCTCGTTCTAGTCGGTGCAGGAAATCCGGAGTGTCCTCGGGCGGCAGTGCCGACGCGGCCATGGCGTCGAACCGCCTTTGAAAACGGTCGACTTCGCGCGGCTTGTCCGACGTGGAGACGGAACCCCAGGCGCTGTCGGCCTGTACGCGCTGCGGCAGAGCGTCGCCGAAGTCGAGGATGGCGAAATCGTTCGTGGAACGGTAGCTGCGGCGGAACGGGAGCACCTGGATGGTGATGTGGTCCCATCCGGACCACTCCTTGAGCCGTGCGTATTGGTCGTGCATGACCTCACTGCCGCCCACGGGGTAGCGGAGTGCTGCTTCACCGAGGATGACATGTAACCTGACAGGGTCGTCCCCGGTAAGTACCTCCTGGCGTTTCATCCGCAGTTCGACGCTGTTGCGGATGAACTCCGAGGTGTACTCCTCGATCGGCTTGTGCAGTACGTGAGTTGCGCGTGCGTACCCTTCCGTCTGCAGTAGGCCGTAGACCACGGTGGGGTGGTAAGCCTTCATCGCCCTGGCCTCCGGCTCCAGGCCGACGAAGCCGGGCATGCCCGCGGGCATCAGCCCTCGGTATTGCGTCAGCCAGTCCTGGTGGTTGGACTCCCGGTTGAGGTTGATCAGGGACTCCATCACGTCCTCGTCCGTGACGTCGTACTTCTCGAGCAGCTTTCGTAGGTCCCCCGCGTTCCGGAAGTTCAGGGCGCCCGCCTCGATGCGCTGCAGCGACGCCTCGGAGATGCGTAGCCCCTGAACCGCCTGCCTTCGTGTCAAGCCGCCGCCACGCTCGCCGAGGCCGCAGTTCTCTCGTAACTGCCGGAGTTGGAGGCCGAGTTCGAGACGCTGGGCCGTGCGTCCGCGTTTGGCTGCCATCTGCGCCGCCTCCGTGTTGCCGTGCGTGCCGCTCGCTGCGGTGTGCCGAGTGTGCCACCCCATGTGTGCGGAGCGCAGCCGTGTGCGCTGAACTCGGCATAGTCCATTTTGCTGTGCGCTGATTAATCAGCGAGCTTTCGATTGAATCCGAATGGATAGTCCCGTCACGGTAGTTGGGCAGCGCAAGCCCGCTCCGAGAGGCCCCCCCATGTCCACCGCCCTCCCCACCCTCGACCGCTCCACCGGCTACCCCATGACGCCGCGGAGCGTCCCCCTCGCCCGTATGCACACGCGACGGCGGCTCACCTTCTGGCAGTGGCCGGGTGAGGTCGAGGACGCCGTCCTCGTCGTGTCCGAGCTGACGGCGAACGCCGTGACGCACGCCCGGGTGCCGGGGCGTCAGGTGTGGGTGCGGCTGGCCGCGACGGAGGGCGGTGGGCTGCTGGTCGATGTGTCGGACCCGTCACCCGTCTTCCCGGTGACGGAGCTCCGCCCGGAGGGCGAGCGCGGCCGAGGCCTGATGGTCGTACGCCAACTGGCCCTGGAACTGGACTGGTTCCTGCGTCCGGACCTCGGCAAGACGGTCCGGGCGCGGCTGGTTCCTCATGGGCGGCGGGCGGAACTCGGGGTGTGGTCAGGCGGTCAGCGCGACAAGCTCCCCGTTGGCGAGCTCGGTGACCAGGGCGAGGACGCGGCCGGCGGCGGCCAGGTCATCGGCGGGTATCCCGCCCCAGATGCGGGCGGTGATGGGGGCGGTCTCCGCGCCGATGGTGGCGAGCAGCTCGCGCCCCGCGTCCGTGGGGCGAAGGTGCGCGCCGTCCGCGACGAGCAGCTGCCTGGCAAGCAGCTCGTCGAGGGTGGCGCGGATGTCGGCCGGATCGGCCTTGAGGGAGCCCTGGACCTGGGTGGCGAGATCGTCCGGCGTCTGCGGGGCGTCGGCGGTGACGGCGGCGCGCAGGGCGACCTGCTGCTGGAACGTGGCGCCGTGCCGGGCCAGGACGTGCTCCAGGACGCCGCGGGCGGCGTAGTGGGCCAGGCCGAGGGTGCGGGCATTGGCGACGGGTGCGGTGGTGCTGGATGCGGTGGTGGTCATGGTGTTGCCCCCTGAGTGCTCTCGTCGTTCCATACGGATGGAGCGAAAGGTGCGTCGAGCAGGGTTGTCAGCTCGTCGGTGAACGCGCGCGTCCGAGGGGCGTCGAGGCCGCCCAGCGGCTCCAGCAACTGCTGAAGCAGTCCCTGGATCACCGTGATGGCCCGCCGTGTGACGGCCTGGCCCTGCTCGGTGAGGGCGAGCTGTACGGCGCGGGGGTCGCGGGGGTCGCGGGTGCGCTCGATCAGGCCGGCCGACTCCAGGGCACGCGCCAGCTTCGAGACGTACAGCGCCTCCAGGCCGGTGTGGTCAGCGAGTTGGCGCTGACTGGGCCGCTCACCGGCGCGCTGCATGCCGTGCAGCGACGCGACCAGTGAGTACTGCGCGTGGGTGAGACCCAGCGGAGCCAGCGCACGATCGACCACGACGCGCCACTTGTTGGCGAGCCGCCATACCAGGAAACCGGGCGTGGGGCCCGGTGAAGCCTTGCTCATGGTGGATACGGTACATGGCTACTATGTCCATGGCTACTATTTCTTGCGCCCGGCGCACCCAGCCGAAAGCGGACTGACGCGTGCCTCAGGGCTGGCCTTTACGTCGGCGTCAACGTTTACGGTCGAAGACATGCGCATCGGAGAGCTGGCTGAGCGGGCGGGGACGACCACGCGGACGCTGAGGTACTACGAGTCGCGCGGGCTGCTGCCCGCGCGGCGCGGAGGCAACGGCTACCGCACGTACGACGAGGCGGATCTGCGGGCCCTGCGGCAGATCCGGACGCTCCAGGACTTCGGGTTCGAGCTGGAGGAGACCCGCCCGTTCGTGGAGTGCTTGCGGGCCGGGCATCCGGAGGGCGACTCGTGCCCCGCCTCGCTCGCGGTGTACCGCCGCAAGCTCGGCGAACTCGATGCGCTGATCGGCGAGTTGACCGCCGTTCGGGAGAAGGTCGGCGCGCAGCTGGAGCGCGCCGAGGAGGCCATGGACGCGCTGGCGGGCGAGGACCCGTCGCCGCGCTGCGAACTGGGAGGGTGAAGTGAGTACGGATCTGAGGGACGTCACGGACGCGGACTTCGACACAGAGGTGCTGGGGGCCGGGCGGCCGGTCCTGGTGGAGTTCACCGCCGAGTGGTGCGGGCCGTGCCGGCAGCTCGCGCCGGTGCTGCGCTCCATCGCGGACGAGGAGCGGGAGCGGCTCGACGTCGTGGTGATCGACGTGGATCACAACCCGGAGACCGCGGTGCGTTACGGGGTGCTGTCGATGCCGACGCTCATGGTCTTCAAGGACGGCGAGCCGGTGTGGACGCGGGTCGGGGCACGCCCGAAGCGGCGACTGCTGGAGGAACTGGCGGAGGTCGTCTGATCACGCCGGTCCGACGGAGGCCGTTGACCGGGCCGAATAGCGGCGGTGAAATCCCCCGGGGTGCAATTGGACCCTGCCAGGGGGTATATTCGGTGTTTCTGTGTGCCCACAGAAAAGGCCCCTCACGAGGGGCCGAATAAACACATTGTACCTGGCAGGGAGCCGCTTTGTCAACCCGTGAAGCGCGTGAAATCGCTGAATTGCAGAAAGAGCAGGAATTCATCGACCGGCTTTACGCGCGCGTCGATGTGCTGCGCGGCGACGCCGCGGAGTCGGTCTCGGACGCCCTGACACCGGTCGGCACCGGGCAGCAGGCGCGGCTCGAAAGGGATCTCCTCGTCGTCGAGCGTTCCGGCCTGCTCGCCGCGCTGAACGCGGTCGACGGTTCGCTGTGCTTCGGCCGGATCGATCTCACCGAAAAGGCGGGCGGCACCGCACATCACATCGGGCGCATCGGAATTCGCGAGGACGACAGCGAGCACACCCCGATTCTGATCGACTGGCGCGCGCCGGTCGCCCGCCCCTTCTATCTCGCCACCGGGCACACGCCCATGGACATCAGGCGGCGGCGCCACCTCACCACCGAGGGCCGCACCGTCACCGAGCTGCACGACGAGATCCTCGACCTGGGTGACGAGGAGCGCACCGGGTTCGAGGACCCGACGGGCGACGCCGTACTGCTCGCCGCCCTGAACTCGGCCCGCACCGGCCGCATGGGCGACATCGTGCAGACCATCCAGGCCGAGCAGGACCGGATCATCCGCCACTCGCACCGCGGCGTGCTCGTGGTGGAGGGCGGCCCCGGCACCGGCAAGACCGCGGTGGCGCTGCACCGCGCGGCGTTCCTCCTGTACGAGCAGCGGGAGCTCCTCGCCAAGCGGGCCGTGCTCATCGTCGGCCCGAACCCCGCCTTCCTCGCCTACATCGGCGAGGTCCTGCCCGCGCTCGGCGAGACCGGCGTGCTGCTCGCCTCGCTCGGTGAGCTGTTCCCCGGCGTGCACGCCACCGCCGAGGACACCCCGCACGCCGCCGCCGTCAAGGGCGCCGAGGCCATGGTGGACGCCCTCGCGCTCGCCGTCCGCGACCGGCAGCAGCTCCCCGAGCCCGGCGCCCCGTTGATCGTCCGGCACGACGACGGTGACCTCGTCCTCGACTGGGAGATCGCCTACGAAGCCCGGCAGGCCGCCCGCGACACGCTCCTGCCGCACAACCTCGCCCGCCCCCACTTCGCCTTCCGGATCATCGACGCGCTCACCGCCCAGCTCGCGGAGCGCATCGGCGCCGACCCGTACGGCGGCCCCAACTTCCTCGGCCCCGACGACCTCGCCCAGCTCGGCAAGGGCGTCGCCGCCAGCTCCGAAGTGCACGCCGCCATCGAGGAGTTGTGGCCGCGACTCACCCCGCCGGGCCTGGTCGCGGACTTCCTGGCCGCACCCGTGCACATGGCCGGCGAGGACGCGAAGGCGATCCGGCGCGACGTGACGGGGCCGGCGGACTGGACCCCTGCCGACGTTCCGCTTCTCGACGAGGCCGCCGAGCTGATCGGCGTCGACGACAGCGCCGAACGCGCCCTGGCCGAGGCGGCTCGCCAGGAGCGGATCGCCTACGCGCAGGGCGTCCTCGAACTCTCGCGCGGCTCCGAGACATACGAGTTCGAGGACGAGGAGGACTCCGAGGTCCTCGCCGCGCACGACATCGTCGATGCCGAGCGGGTCGCCGACTGGTACGAGGAGGAGGACCACCGCAGCGCCGCCGAGCGCGCGGCGGCCGACCGGACCTGGGCGTTCGGGCACATCATCGTCGACGAGGCGCAGGAGCTGTCGCCGATGGCGTGGCGGTTGCTGATGCGCCGCTCGCCGACGCGGTCGATGACGCTGGTCGGCGACCCCGCGCAGACCGCCGAGGAGGCCGGCGTCGGATCGTGGGAGAAGATCCTCGCGCCGTACGTCGCGGACCGCTGGGAGCACACCCGGCTCGGCGTCAACTACCGCACGCCGTCCGAGATCATGGACGTGGCGGCGGCCGTGCTGCGCGCCGAGCACCCCGGCTTCGAGCCGCCGTCCTCGGTCCGCTCGACGGGCGTGCGCCCCTGGGCGCGCGAGGCCGGCGACGTCGTGAAGGCCGTGGCCGAGGAGGCCGTCGCCGCCACTCCCGAGGAGGGGCGGCTCGCCGTGATCGCCCCCCGTCGGCTGCACGCGGCGCTCGCCGCTGCGCTGCCGGACGTCGTGGCGGGCGGCGAGCCCGACCTCACCAAACACCTGGTGCTGCTCGACCCCCGCCAGGCCAAGGGGCTCGAGTTCGACCGGGTGCTGGTCGTGGAGCCGGGCGAGTACGGCGTCAGTGATCTCTACGTCGCGCTGACCCGGGCCACCCAGACGCTCGGCGTCGTGCACGGCGGGGGGCTGCCCGAGTCGCTGCGCGGCGTGCTGAGGCATGTCCCGAGTTCCCCGCCTGCGACGTGACGCCCGGCACGCACGCTCGCCGCACGGGACAGGCCCTGATCACGCGGGCCTGAGCCACACCGTCGCGAGCGGCGGGAGCGTGAGCCGGACACTGGCCGGACGCCCGTGGGCACCCTGGGCGTCCGGCTTGACCGGGTCCGGGTTGCCGACGTCACCACCGCCGTAGCGGGCCGCGTCGGTGTTGAGGACCTCGTGCCAGGCCGGTACGTCGTCGGGGGCGCCGAGCCGGTACGCGTGGCGCACCAGCGGCGAGAAGTTGGACACCGACATGAGCGGGCTGCCGTCGGCGGCGCGGCGCAGGAACGCGAAGACGTTGTCCTGCGCCGCGTCACCGACGATCCACTCGAAGCCCGACGGGTCCATGTCGCGCTGCCAGAGCGCCGGTTCGTTCCGGTAGACGGCGTTCAGGTCGCGGGTGAGGTCGCGGACACCGCGGTGGTCGGGCTCCGCCGGGTACGACGGGTCGAGCAGCCACCAGTCCGGGCCGTGCGCCTCCGACCACTCGGCGCCCTGCGCGAACTCCTGCCCCATGAAGAGGAGTTGCTTGCCCGGGTGGGACCACATGAAGCCCAGGTAGGCGCGGTGGGTCGCCCGCTGCTGCCACCAGTCGCCGGGCATCTTGGAGACCAGGGCCTTTTTGCCGTGGACCACTTCGTCGTGCGAGATCGGCAGGACGTAGTTCTCGCTGTAGGCGTACACCATCGAGAACGTCATCTCGTCGTGGTGGTAGCTGCGGTGGACCGGGTCGTGGGACACGTAGCCGAGCGAGTCGTGCATCCAGCCCATGTTCCACTTCAGGCCGAAGCCGAGACCCCCGAAGCCGCCCGGTCCGATGTGGTGGGTCGCCCGGGTCACGCCGTCCCACGCGGTCGACTCCTCGGCGATCGTGACGACGCCGGGGACCCTGCGGTACAGCGTCGCGTTCATCTCCTGGAGGAACTCGACCGCGTCCAGGTTCTCCCGTCCGCCGTACTGGTTCGGGGTCCACCGGCCGTGCTCGCGCGAGTAGTCGAGGTACAGCATGGAGGCGACGGCGTCGACGCGCAGGCCGTCGATGTGGAACTCCTCGCACCAGTACACGGCGTTGGCGACCAGGAAGTTGCGGACCTCCTTGCGGCCGTAGTCGAACTCGAGGGTGCCCCAGTCCGGGTGCTCGGCGCGCAGCGGGTCCTCGTGCTCGTACAGGGTGCGGCCGTCGAACTCGGCGAGCGCCCAGTCGTCACGCGGGAAGTGGGCCGGCACCCAGTCCATGAGGACGCCGATGCCGGCCTGGTGCAGCGCGTCGACCAGATGCCGGAAGTCGTCGGGCGTGCCCATGCGGGCCGTCGGGGCGTAGAAGCCGGTGACCTGGTAGCCCCACGACCCGCCGAAGGGGTGCTCGGCCACAGGCATCAGCTCTACGTGCGTGAACCCCAGGTCGGCGACGTACGCCGGGAGTTGATCGGCCAGCTGGCGGTACGTGAGGCCGGGTCGCCAGGACGCGAGGTGGATCTCGTAGACCGAGAACGGGGCCTCGTGCACGGGCGGAGTGCCGCGGCGGGTCATCCACTCGTCGTCGTGCCAGGTGTGGTGCGACGCGTCGATGATCGAGGAGTTGGCGGGCGGGACCTCCGTGCGGCGGGCCAGCGGGTCCGCGCGCATCGTCTTCGAGCCGTCCGGGCGGGTGATCTCGAACTTGTACAGCTCACCCTCGCCGAGGGCCGGGACGAAGAGCTCCCAGATCCCCGTGGAGCCGAGCGAGCGCATCGGGAAGCCCGTGCCGTTCCAGTAGTTGAAGTCGCCCACGACGCGCACCCCTTGGGCGTTGGGTGCCCAGACGGTGAAGCGGGTGCCGGTGATGCCCTGGTGCGTCATGGGGTGCGCGCCGAGCGCCTGCCACAGCTGCTCGTGCCGGCCCTCGCCGATCAGGTGCAGGTCGAACTCGGAGAGCGCGGGCAGCAGCCCGTACGGGTCCGGGGTCTCGTGCTCGGCCGCGCCCTCGTAGGTGACCAGGAGGCGGTAGTCGGCCGGGGGTGCGGGCAGGTCGGCGAGGCCCGAGAAGAAGCCGTCGCCGTCGTCGTGCAGCACGACCCGGAGGCCGTCCGCGACGACCGTGACCGCGCGGGCGTAGGGGCGTAGCGCCCGGAACGCCGTCCCGGAGGGCGTGGTGTGCGCGCCGAGGGTGGAGTGCGGGTCGTGGTGGGTGCCGGCGAGGAGGCGGTCGCGGTCGGCGGCGGAGGTGGGGGAAGGGGCGGCGGTGACGGGTGTGGACGGTGTGGAGCGGGAGGGGTCGTGCGTCACGGGGTGGCCTCCTGGCTCGGGGTCGACATGGGGTGCTGCGGTGCCGCGTCCGCGTCCGCGTCTGCGTGTCCGGTGCGGGGGCGCGGCATGCCGGAGGCCTCCGTGGCGAGGCGGTCGATCGCAGACAGGGGGATCGACAGCCAGTCCGGGCGGTGGTGGGCCTCGTAGACGGCTTCGTAGACCGCCTTGTCCGTCTCGTAGGCGCGCAGCAGGACCGGGTCCGTCCGCGGATCGTCGCCTGCGGCCTGCGCGTAGCCCGCGCAGTAGGCGTCCCGGCACCCGCGCGCCCAGTCCGGCGCCCAGGGCCGGCTGGTGCGGGCCGCGTAGTCGAAGGAGCGCAGCATGCCGGCCACGTCACGGGCGGGCGGGTGCGGCAGCCGGCGTTCGGGCAGGGGGCGGGACGGCTCGCCCTCGAAGTCGATGACCGACCAGGCCCCGGCGGGCGAGCGCAGGCACTGGCCCAGGTGCAGGTCCCCGTGCACGCGCTGGGCGGTGCGGGGGGTCGTGTCGGCCGCGAGGGCGTCGAAGGCGGTGTGCAGCGCGGGCGCGTAGGGATGGAGGGCGGGCACGGCCTGGACCGCCTTGTCCAGACGGTCCTTCATCGACCGGGCCAGCTGCACCGTGTGGGCGCGGCCCAGGGTGACCGTCGGCAGGGCGTGCGCCAGGGCGAGGTGGATCTCCGCTGTCGCGCGGCCCAGTTCGCGGGCCTCGTGGCGGAAGTCCTGCCCCTTGGACAGCTCGCCGAGCGCGAGGTCCCAGCCGTCCGTCGCGCCCGTGAGGTAGGGCTGGAGCAGGCCGAGCGAGAGCGGATCGTCGTCGGTCGTCTCGAACCACGCCACCGGAGCGAGCGCGCGACGGCAGCCCTCGTCGGCCAGCGCGCGCTGGAGTTCCAGATCCGGATTGAGACCCGGCGTCACACGGCGGAACACCTTGAGAATGAACGTATCTCCGTAAATGATCGACGAGTTGGACTGCTCCGCGTCGAGGGGGCGTGGGGCGAGGTCCGGCGGGATCGGGGTGGCGCCGTCGTGCGCGAAGCGCAGTCCGCCCAGGCGGCCCGGGTGGCGCAGCCGCTCCAGGAGGAGGTCCGTCAGGCGGGGGTCGCGCAGGGCCTCGTAGACGGTGCGTCCGGCGAGGGGGCCCTGCGTGACATGGCCGATGAGGGCCGGCGCCAGGTACGGGGGCAGTGACTCCCTTACGCCCATCAGGAGTTGGTACGTGTCCTGGGTGGGCTCGACGCGCAGAAGGGCGTGGATCAGGCCCGGCTGGCGTGGCGTGACCGGCAGCAGGTCCGTCGCGGCGAGCAGGGTGAGGGCGGGTGCTGTTCTGCCCGCGAACCAGCGTTGCCGGGGCAGCCACGCGCGCAGGAGCGGGTCGAGCGAGGCGAGCAGTTCGGGTCGCGCGGTCGGGCCGGTTCGGGTGACGGCATCCGGCATGGCGTCACGTCCTTTCCCCGGGGCGGGCCGCGACTGGGTGCGGGGCGGCGTCCCGGAAATGCGGCAGAGGCAGTACGAGCGGGACGTGTCGGGGTGTGTGGTGATGGGTGCCCAGGGAGGGGCGGCGGAAACCGGCCCTCCCCGGGCGGCGTTCAGGCGTCCTTGCGCAGCCGGAACCAGTAGAACCCGTGACCTGCGAGGGTGAGGAGATAGGGCAGTTCACCGATGGCCGGAAAGCGCACCCCGCCGATGAGCTCGACCGGGTGGCGGCCGCTGAAGGCCTGGAGGTCGAGTTCGGTGGGCTGGGCGAAGCGCGAGAAGTTGTGCACGCACAGGACGAGGTCGTCCTTGTGTTCGCGCAGGAACGCGATCACGGCCGGGTTGGACGACGGGAGTTCCGTGTACGAGCCGAGGCCGAACGCCTCGTTCTGCTTGCGGATCTCGATCATGCGCCGCGTCCAGTGCAGCAGCGAGGACGGGGACGACATGGACGCCTCGACGTTCGTGACCTGGTAGCCGTAGACCGGGTCCATGATCGTGGGGAGCGAGAGGCGGCCCGGGTCGCAGGACGAGAAGCCCGCGTTGCGATCGGGGGTCCACTGCATCGGCGTGCGCACCGCGTCGCGGTCGCCGAGCCAGATGTTGTCGCCCATGCCGATCTCGTCGCCGTAGTAGAGGATCGGCGAGCCCGGCAGGGAGAGCAGCAGGGCGGTGAAGAGTTCGATCTGGTTGCGGTCGTTGTCGAGGAGGGGCGCGAGGCGGCGGCGGATGCCGATGTTGGCCCGCATGCGCGGGTCCTTGGCGTACTCCGCGTACATGTAGTCGCGCTCTTCGTCGGTGACCATTTCGAGCGTGAGCTCGTCGTGGTTGCGCAGGAAGATGCCCCACTGGCAACTCGATGGAATGGCAGGGGTTTTGGCGAGAATTTCCGAGACGGGGTAGCGCGACTCCCTGCGCACGGCCATGAAGATCCGTGGCATGACGGGGAAGTGGAACGCCATGTGGCACTCGTCGCCGCCGGAGGCGTAGTCGCCGAAGTAGTCGACCACGTCCTCGGGCCACTGGTTGGCCTCGGCGAGCAGGACCGTGTCCGGGTAGTGCGCGTCGATCTCCTTGCGGACCCGCTTGAGGAGCTCGTGCGTGGGCGGCAGGTTCTCGCAGTTGGTCCCCTCCTCCGCGTAGAGGTAGGGCACCGCGTCGAGCCGGAAGCCGTCGATGCCGAGATCCAGCCAGAAACGCAGGGCCGAGATGATCTCCTCCTGCACGCGCGGGTTCTCGTAGTTGAGATCCGGCTGGTGCGAGAAGAAGCGGTGCCAGTAGTACTGCTTGCGCACCGGGTCGAAGGTCCAGTTCGACGCCTCGGTGTCGACGAAGATGATCCGTGCGTCCTCGTACTGCTTGTCGTCGTCGGCCCAGACGTAGTAGTCGCCGTACGGCCCGTCGGGGTCCTTGCGGGACTCCTGGAACCACTCGTGCTGATCGCTCGTGTGGTTCATGACGAAGTCGATGATCACGCGCATCCCGCGCTGGTGCGCGGCGTCGACGAACTCCACGAAGTCGGCCAGGTCACCGAACTCGGGCAGGACCGCCGTGTAGTCGGATACGTCGTAACCGCCGTCCCTCAATGGGGACTTGAAGAACGGTGGCAGCCACAGGCAGTCCACGCCGAGCCACTGGAGATAGTCCAGTTTCGCGGTGATGCCCTTGAGGTCGCCGACTCCGTCGCCGTTGCTGTCCTGGAAGGAGCGGACGAGGACCTCGTAGAAGACGGCACGTTTGAACCAGTCTGGATCCCGGTCCTTGGTGGGGGTGTCCTCGAAGGTGTCCGGGACGGGTTCATTGACGGTCATGGTGTGGGTGACCCTCCGATCAACGGTGAGGACGGTCGCAGGACGGTGAGGATGTGCGCGGGCGTACGGCCCGGCTCGAGGCGCACATAGTTGGCCCTGCCCCAGTGGTAGGTCTCACCGGTGAGCTCGTCGCGCATCGGTGCGGACTCGTGCCAGCCGAGTCCCAGTTGCGGCATGTCCAACGACACCGTCGCCTCCTGGGTGTGGTGAGGGTCGAGGTTGGCGACCACCAGAACCGTGTTCGAGCCGTGCGCGCCTGCGACCGACTTGGAGTACGCGATCACCGTGTCCTTGTCGGTGTGGTGGAAGTGCACGTCACGCAGCCGGCGCAGGGCGGGGCTGCGGCGCCTGATGTCGTTGAGCCGGGTGATGAGGGGCGCGATCGAACGCCCCTCGTGCTCGGCCGACTCCCAGTCGCGCGGCCGCAGTTCGTACTTCTCCGAATGCAGATACTCCTCGCTACCGGGGCGTAGCGGTGCGTTTTCGCACAGTTCGTAGCCGCTGTAGACGCCCCAGGTGGGGGAGAGCGTGGCGGCCAGGACCGCGCGCGCCTCGAACGCGGGCCGCCCGCCGTCCTGGAGGTAGGCGTGCAGGATGTCCGGGGTGTTCACGAAGAAGTTGGGACGCATGTACGCGGCCGTGTCCCTGGCCAACTCCATGGCGTATTCGGTCAGTTCCTGCTTCGAGTTGCGCCAGGTGAAGTAGGTGTACGACTGCTGGAAGCCGGCCTGCGCGAGGGTGCGCATCATCGCGGGGCGCGTGAACGCCTCGGCCAGGAAGATCACGTCGGGGTCGGTGCGGTTGATCCCCTTGATGACCCGCTCCCAGAAGACGACGGGCTTGGTGTGCGGGTTGTCGACGCGGAAGATGCGCACGCCGTGGTCCATCCAGAAGCGCAGGACGCGGGTCGTCTCCGCGATCAGTCCCGGCATGTCCTTGTCGAAGGCGATCGGGTAGATGTCCTGGTACTTCTTCGGCGGGTTCTCGGCGTACGCGATCGTGCCGTCCGGCCGGTGGTGGAACCACTCGGGGTGCTTGTCCACCCATGGGTGGTCGGGCGAGCACTGGAGCGCGAAGTCCAGCGCGATCTCCAGGCCCAGGTCCGCGGCCCGGCTCACGAACGCGTCGAAGTCGTCGAGCGTGCCGAGATCCGGGTGGACCGCGTCGTGACCGCCCTCCGGAGAGCCGATCGCCCACGGGACACCCACGTCGTGCGGCCCCGGGGAGAGCGAGTTGTCGGGGCCCTTGCGGTACGTGGTGCCGATGGGGTGGATCGGTGGCAGATAGAGGACGTCGAAGCCCATCGCCGCGATGGCCGGAAGACGCTTCGCGGCGGTGTGGAACGTGCCGGAGACCGGCGGTTCCCCCTCGCGCACGATCGCGCCCTCCGAGCGCGGGAAGAACTCGTACCACGCCCCGTACAGCGCCCGCTCGCGCTCCACGTGGAGCGGCAGCGGGTCGGAGCTGGTCACCAGCTCGCGCAGCGGGTGGCGGGCCAGGACCTCGTCGACCTGCGGGGTGAGCGCGGCGGCCAGGCGGGCCGCGGCGGGGCGTGCGGTGTCCCGGAGCGCGGCGGCGGCGCGCAGCACCGTCTCGCGCTGCCCCTTGCGCTGCGGCACGCCCTCGGCGGCGCGCTCGTACAGCAACGCCCCTTCCTCCAGGACGAGTTCGGTGTCGATGCCCGCCGGGACCTTGATCTGCGCGTGGCGACGCCAGGTGGTGACCGGGTCGCCCCACGCCTCGACGAAGTAGGTCCAGCGGCCCTCCGAAGTGGGCGTGACCTGCGCGCCCCAGCGGTCGGTGCCGGGGGCCAGCTCGCGCATCGGGGTCCACGGGCCCGTGCGGCCGCGCGGCGAGCGCAGCACCACGTTCGCGGCGACCGCGTCGTGGCCCTCGCGGAAGACCGTCGCGCTGACCTGGAAGGACTCGCCCGCCACGGCCTTGGCGGGCCTGCGGCCGTGGTCCACGAGGGGCTGGACGTCCAGGACGGGGATCCGTCCGAGCGTGGTGGCGGAGGTGGCCGGTGGGCGCCGCCGGTCCGGTGGTTTCTGCGATTTCGCGCTTCTGGCCGACTGCTTCGCCGGGTCCGTGTGCGGCTTCGGCGAGGGACTCTGTGCGGGCATGACCGCTCCTGACCGCGGGGGTTCGGCTTGCGGAAACGGGGGTGATGAAGAGGGTCGCGCAGTGTGTACCGGGGGAGCCTTCCACGGTCGCAGGGCGGGCAATCCGGTGCTTTGTTAACTACTCGCGCGTAAGCACACAGACAAGTCCGGCCCCGCCGCGAACGACGGGACCGGACCATGAACTCACCTTTCGTTCAGGGGTTGTTGACCTGGAGCAGCTTGTTCGGCGAGCCGGGCAGCGGGTCCGTGATCCGGCCCGTCGCCGCGCGCCCGGTCAGCGCCCGGCTCACCTCGGCCGGGGTGGCCGAGGCGTGGTCGGCCAGATACAGCGCGGCGGCGCCCGCCACGTGCGGCGACGCCATCGACGTACCGGAGAAGGTCGCCTTCCCCGTGTCGCTCGCGTACCCCGCCGAGGTGATGTCGACGCCTGGGGCGAACAGGTCGAGCCGGGTGCCCCAGTTCGAGAAGTCGGCGCGCCGGTCCGTGCGGTCGGTCGCGCCGACCGTGATGGCCTCCTTCACGCGGGCCGGCGAGTACAGGCGCGCCGGGAGGCCGTCGTTGCCGGCCGCGACCGTGTACGTGACACCGGAGGCGATGGAGCCCCGCACCGCCGCGTCCAGCTGGGCGTTGGCGTGGCCGCCGAGGCTCAGATTGGCGACGGCCGGTTTGCGCGCGTTCTTCGTCACCCAGTCGATGCCCGCGATGACCTGGGCGGTCGTCCCGGAGCCCGCGTCGTCGAGCACGCGGACCGCGACCACGTCGGCCTTCTTCGCGACGCCGTGGCCCGTGCCGGCGAGGGTTCCGGCCACATGCGTGCCGTGGCCGTTGCCGTCCTGGGCGGTGGCGTCGCCGTCGACGAAGTCCCAGCCGTAGCGCGCCCGGCCGCCGAAGTCCCGGTGCGAGATCCGGATGCCGGTGTCGATGACGTAGGCCGTCACGCCCGAGCCCGCCGACTCGGGCCACGTGTAGGACTTGTCGAGCGGCAGATCGCCCTGGTCGATGCGGTCCAGCCCCCAGGACGGCGGGTTCTTCCGGGTGTGGTCGAGCGAGACCCGTGAGTCCTGGACGACCGCGGCGACCGACGGATCGGCCGCGAGCCTTCTGGCCTGCGTCTCGCCCGCGCGCACCGCGTACCCGTTCAGCGCCGTGCTGTAGGTGTGGCGTATTTTCGCCCCGTACTTCTCGGCGAGACCCTTGCCCGTGTCGGACGGTGCCTTCGTTCCCCCCTTGAGCGTCACGATGTAGCTGTCTGCGACGGCGCCGGGCTCACCGGCGCCGAGTATGCGCCCCAGCCGGGGCGCGGCATGCGCGGGCAGCGTGACGGCCGAGAGCGCCGCCGCCGTGGTCACGGCCGTGAGCGCGCCCACCCGGCGCAGACGCCTTTTGCGCGTCGGTGTCATGTCGTGAGTTCCCCTCCCTCGACTCGGCGCGCGAAGACCGGAGTTGCACGGCCGCCGGTCCTGACGGCCGGGATCCGCGCACACCGCTTGGCAGCCTCTCGTGCGCTGTCAGGCCCTACAAGACCGCATGAGGGGGCGGAATCGGCCAAATCGCCCGTGGAGGACCGGTGGCGGATGCGGCGAAGGTTGCGGCGAAAACCGGACTTCCTCCGGCCGGTACGCGGGCGGCGGCGCAGCGCGACCAGGAGCGGCGCGACGTACCGGGTCATCCTCATGGCGTACGACCGGCGCACCGGCCGGTTCCTCGGCAAGGACCCCCGCGATGCGGCGAGATGCCCGTGAAACAGGTGCCGACGCGACCCCGTGCGCCGTGGTAGCCGGAGCCCGGTGGCCGTACCGTCAAAGGTGACAGCCGGAGGCCGCGCGACGGAGCGCGTCCTCCTCGCACGTGTGCGCGTATGCCCGCCGCGTCCCCCTACAGAGGTGAGAACGTGAAGGCCATCCGTCGATTCACCGTCCGTCCCGTCCTGCCCGAGCCCCTCGCCCCCCTCCACGAGCTGGCCCGCAACCTGCGCTGGTCCTGGCACACCGGGACGCGCGACCTCTTCCAGGCCGTGGACCCCGGGCGCTGGGCCGCGTCCGACGGGGACCCGGTGAGACTGCTCGGCGCCGTGCCGCACGCGCGGCTCGCCGAACTCGCGGCCGACGAGGGATTCCTGCGCCTGCTCGGCGAGGCCGCGGACGACCTCAGGTCCTATGTGGAGGGCGACCGCTGGTACCAGACGCAGAGGCAGAGCGGCGGTCTGCCCGCCGCCATCGGATACTTCTCGCCCGAGTTCGGCATCACCGCCGCCCTGCCCCAGTACTCGGGCGGCCTCGGCATCCTCGCCGGCGACCACCTCAAGGCGGCCAGCGACCTCGGGGTGCCGCTGATCGGCGTAGGACTTCTCTACCGGCACGGCTACTTCCGGCAGTCCCTGTCCAGGGACGGCTGGCAGCAGGAGCACTATCCCGTCCTCGACCCGCACGAACTGCCGCTGACCCCGCTCCGCGAACCCGACGGCACCGACTGCCGTGTCGCACTCGCCCTGCCGGGCGGCGGCCGGCTGCTCGCCCGCGTCTGGCAGGCGCAGGTCGGCCGCGTGCCGCTCCTGCTGCTCGACTCGGACGTCGAGGAGAACGGCCCCGGCGAACGCAACGTCACCGACCGGCTCTACGGCGGCGGCAGCGAGCACCGGCTCCTCCAGGAGATGCTGCTCGGCATCGGCGGGGTGCGGGCCGTGCGCGCGTACTGCCGCCTCACCGGCCATCCCGAGCCCGAGGTGTTCCACACGAACGAGGGGCACGCCGGCTTCCTCGGCGTCGAGCGGATCCACGAGCTCGCCGGACTCGGGGTGGACTTCGACGCCGCCATCGAAGCCGTACGCGCCGGGACCGTCTTCACCACGCACACCCCTGTCCCCGCGGGCATCGACCGCTTCGACCGGGAACTCGTCGCCCGCCACTTCGGCCCCGGCGCCGAACTCCCCGGCATCGACGCCGCACGCATCCTCGGCCTCGGCACGGAGACGTACGCGGGAGGCAACCCGAACGTCTTCAACATGGCTGTGATGGGCCTGCGCCTCGCCCAGCGGGCCAACGGCGTCTCCACCCTGCACGGCAGGGTCAGCCGCGAGATGTTCTCGGGCCTGTGGCCGGGCTTCGACCCGGAGGAGGTCCCCATCACCTCCGTCACGAACGGCGTGCACGCCCCGACCTGGGTGGCTCCCGAGGTCCTGCGGCTCGGCGCCCGCCACGTCGGCGAACAGCGCACCCTGGACGCGCTCGCTGCCGGAGGATCCGACCGCTGGGACGCCGTCGCCGACATCGCCGACCGGGACATCTGGGAGCTGCGCCGCGAGCTGCGCGGCCGCCTGGTGGACGAGGTCCGCGAACGCCTCGCCGCGTCCTGGCGGCAGCGCGGCGCGGGCGCGGCGGAACTGGGCTGGATCGACGGGGTGCTCGACCCCGGCATCCTCACCATCGGCTTCGCCCGCCGCGTCCCCTCCTACAAGCGGCTCACCCTGATGCTGCGCGACCCGGACCGCCTGATGCGCCTCCTCCTCGACCCGGACCGGCCCGTCCAGATCGTCGTGGCGGGCAAGGCACACCCGGCGGACGACGGCGGCAAGCGCCTCGTGCAGGAGCTGGTGCGCTTCACCGACGACCCGCGCGTGCGCCACCGCATCGTGTTCCTGCCGGACTACGGCATGGCCATGGCGCAGAAGCTCTACCCGGGCTGCGACATCTGGCTCAACAACCCGCTGCGCCCCCTGGAGGCCTGCGGGACGTCCGGTATGAAGGCCGCCCTGAACGGCTGTCTCAACCTCTCCGTCCTCGACGGCTGGTGGGACGAGTGGTTCTCGCCCGACTTCGGCTGGGCGATCCCCACCGCGGACGGCACGGCGACCGACGAGCAGCGGCGCGACGACCTGGAGGCCGCGGCCCTCTACGACCTCGTCGAGCGCAGGGTCGCTCCCCGCTTCTACGAGCGCGGACCCGAAGGGCTGCCCGACCGCTGGATCGAGATGGTCCGCCGCACTCTCACCCACCTGGGCCCGAAGGTCCTCGCCGGGCGCATGGTCCGCGAGTACGTCGAGAAGCTGTACGCCCCCGCGGCCCGCTCGGGCCGTGCCCTCACCCCCGACGCGGCGCGCGAGCTCGCCCAGTGGAAGTCCCGGGTCCGCGCGTCCTGGCCCCGGGTGGCCGTCGACCATGTGGAGGCGTCCACGGCCACGGCCGAGCTCGGCGCGACGCTGGTGCTGCGCGTGCGGGTGGCGCTCGACGAACTCGGCCCCGAGGACGTCGAGGTCCAGGCGGTGGCCGGCCGCGTCGGCTCCGACGACCGCATCACCGACGCGACGAAGGTGGCCCTCAAGCCGGCCGGCGGCCCGGACCTGGACGGCCGCTGGGCGTACGAGGGCCCGCTCTCCCTCGACCGCACGGGCCCCTACGGCTACACGGTCCGCATCCTGCCCGCCCACCGGCTGCTCGCCTCGCCGGCGGAGACGGGACTGGTGACCGTCCCCTCGGAGACTGCCGCGGAGGCGGCGGGGGTGCTCTTGCGCTGAGTGCGCCGAGGGCGCTGAGTGCGCTGAGGATGTGCTGAGGACGGCCGGATGGTCGGCGGCGTCGCGGGTCTCGGCGAAGATGGACCCATGACCGAGATCCAGACGCCCCGCCTCCTGCTCCGCCGCTGGTCCGACGACGACCTCGTGCCCCTCTCCGAGATCCAGGCGGACCCGGACGTCATGCGCCGGGTCGGTGACGGCGGCCCGCGCGACCTGGAGCGGACGGCCGAGGACATCGAGCGCTGGGAGGAGGAGTGGGACGAGGAGGGCTTCGGCCCGTTCGCCGTCGAGCTCCTCGCCTCCGGCGAGCTGGCCGGTGTCGTCGGCCTCTCGGTGTCCGAGCTCCAGCCCGGCATCGAGATCAACTGGTGGCTCGGCCGCCAGTTCTGGGGCCAGGGTTACGCCTCCGAGGCCGCCCAGGCCACCCTGGAGTTCGCCCTCCAGGACCGCGGCGTCGACCGGGTCGTCGCCCTGATCCGTCCGGGCGACACGGGCTCGGAGAACGTCGCCCGCAAGCTGGGCATGACGGAGGGACACGAGCTCGCGCACCCGAAGCACGGCTTCGCGCTCCAGGTGCACGAGATCGACCTCACGGAGTACGAGGGCTGATCCACGCGCGGACAACTTCCGTGTGCGGAAGGTAAGTTGACCTGACGTCCAGCAACGGGGGTCAGGCATGTCCACGGCGGTACCCGCCACCATCGAGATCGTCCGGGCCGGCGAGGCCCACCTCCAGAGCATCGTCGAACTCGCCGCGGACCGGCGGCTCGACGTCACCGATCCGCAGCGGGCCGGCCGCGACGGATTCCTGGTGTCGAACTACACCCTGGCCGACTACCGGGCGCGGCTCACCACGGCCGAGCACTTCTGGGTTGCGGTCAAAGGCACCGAGGTGCTCGGCTATCTGATGGCGTACAGCGACGCGCAGATCGAGCCCGACGAATGGCTCAACCACCGCATCAAGTCGACGCTCGGCGCGTTCCTCGTCATCAAGCAGATCTGCGTCTCGCGCGGGGCCGCCCGCAGCGGGGTGGCGTCCCGGCTGTATCACCACGTGCTGGAGCAGTGGTCGAACAGTCCGGTGATCGCGGCCGTCGTCAGCGAGCCGTACAACGAGGCGTCCACCCTCTTCCACCGCAAGCTCGGCTTCGAGGAGCTGACCCGGCTCACGCCGCCCGACGGCAAGCAGCGGATGGTCTGGGTGTGGCGAAAGCCGCGCGAGGCGATGCTGCAGGCCCAGTACGCGGTGGCCATCGACCTCTACAAGCACGAGGACACCACCAACTGGCACAAGCTGAACAACTTCTTCTACATCACCGCGGGCCTGGCGGCGGCGCTCGGCTTCACCCTCGGCAAGGAGGGCGAGCCGACCCGGTCCATGGAGGAGATCTCGCAGAGCCTCGCGCTGGTCATCTGCGTCATCGGGCTCGGCTCCGCGCTCGCTTTCTCGCAGATGCTGCGCTACGGCCGCCGCTACCTCGGTGCCCGTAAGCGCGCCGCGATGGAGCTGGAGGAGTACATGGCCTGGCACGGCGGGCAGCGGATAGTGGGCCGCGAGACCCAGGCCGACGGCAATGCCTGGCTGAAGCAGTCGCCGACCGGACTCATCATGATGCTGCTTCCGGTCCTTGTCGCCCTGTGCTGGGCGGCGATGATCGGCGTACTGATCGTGAACTGAGAAGTGGGGCGGCACCCCGAGGCGCCACCCCACAACTACGGTTTTTCAGGCGTTACTTGACGTTGACCGCGGCCCACGCCCGGTCGACCGCCTTGTACTCCGCCGAGTCGGCGCCGTACAGGTCGGACGCCGCGCTCAGCGTGCCCTTGCGCGCGTTGGCGTAGTCCGTGTTCGTCGTGAAGTACGACGTCAGGGCCTTGAACCAGATCTTCTCGGCCTTGTCGCGGCCGATGCCCGCGGCCGGCTGGCCGTCCGCGGTCGGGGAGTCGTACGAGACCCCGTTGATCTCCTTCTTCCCGCTGCCCTCCGACAGCAGGTAGAAGAAGTGGTTGGCGATGCCCGACGAGTAGTGGACGTCGACGTTGCCGGCGCCGGTCTTCCAGTTGTCGAGGGACGCGCCGTCCTTGCTCGGCTTGTCCATGTAGCGCAGCGGGGAGCCGTCGCCGTTGATGTCGATCTTCTCGCCGATGAGGTAGTCGCCGACGTCCTTGGGGTTGTTCGCGTGGAACTCGACCGAGGTGCCGAAGATGTCGGACGTGGCCTCGTTCAGGCCGCCGGACTCACCGCTGTAGATCAGGCCCGCGGTCGCCGCCGTGACGCCGTGCGACATCTCGTGGCCCGCCACGTCGATCGACGTCAGGGGCTTCTTGTCGCCCTCGCCGTCGCCGTACGTCATGCAGAAGCAGCTGTCGTCCCAGAACGCGTTGACGTACGCGTTGCCGTAGTGGACCCGCGAGTACGCGCCCTTGCCGTCGCCGTTGATGCCGCTGCGGCCGTGGACGTCCTTGTAGTAGTCCCACGTGACCTGGGCGCCGTAGGCGGCGTCGACCGCGGCCGTGGCCGCGTCGTTGGTGGTGCCGTCGCCCCACTTGTCGTCCGCGTCGGTGAACAGCGTGCCCTTGCCGGACGACCCGTGCTTGAGGTCGTACGTGCTGTGGCCGCCGCGCTCCGCGTCCGTGAGGGCGTACGAGGAGCCGGACTTGGTGGAGCCGACCGTCACGCTGCCGCTGTACTGGCTCTCGCCGGCGCCGGTGTGGATCGCGTCCCACTCGAAGATCTTCTTGCCGGTCGCGGCGTCCGTGACGACGTGCAGCTTGCGCGGCGTGCCGTCCTTCTGGGTGCCGGTGACGACCTTCTCGTAGGCGAGGCGCGGGGTGCCCGACGCCGCCCAGACCACCTTGCGGGCGCCCTCGGGGGCGGCCTTGAGGGAGGCGGAGGCCGTCGACACGGCGATTCTCTTCGAGGTCGCGCGGGTGACGCCCTCGGACTTGCCGGCCTTGGACTCGTGGACGACCAGGTCGCCGCCGAGGACGGGCAGCCCGTCGTAGGTGCGCTCGTAGCGGGTGTGCGTCGTGCCGTCGCGGTCCTTGACCACGTCGCGGACGACGAGCTTCTCCTTGGAGTCGAGCTTCAGCTCCTTGGCCGTCTCGGCCTTCTTCGCGTCGGCGTCCTGGAGGAGGCCGGCGCGGGCGGCGCCCGAGAGCTTCATCGGCGCGGCGCCCGGCGTCGCGTCGGCCACGGGCTGCGCGGACGCGCCGGTGGTCATTCCGGCGGTCAGCAGGGCTCCGGCGGCAACGGCGGTGGCTATGGCCAGAGTCGAACGCTTCTTGGTGAAGCGCGCTATGTGGGGGGTCACGCAAGCTCCTTGTGTGTGGGGTAAGAGAGCTGTGTGGTGCTGAGCTGAGTGGTGCTTAGCTGTGTGTTGCGTGTGGTGCGTGGGGGAAGCGTGCCAGTTGAGGCTTGTACATGTCAGGAGGGCGATCGCAGGTTGGCCGGAAATCGTCCGTTGAGCGATGTCTCTTGTACGTATTGCGAACGGAACATGAACGGGCGCGCCGTCCCGGGGAGTTCACTCACCCGGGGCGACGCGCCCAGACCGTGCGGGCCGAACAGCTCTCGATCGGCCTTGGGTTACCTCCGCGTGCGGTTTACGGGAAGGTGAGCTTCCAGCTGTTGATGTAGCCGGTGTCCTGCGCGGCCACGTCCTGGACCTTCAGCTTCCAGGTGCCGTTGGCCACCTCGGTGGACGCGTTGACCGTGTAGGTCGCGTTGACGTTGTCCGCCGAGTCGCTGCCGCTGGAGTTCTTCAGGCGGTACGTGGACCCGTCCGGGGCCACCAGGTCGATGACCAGGTCACCGCGCCAGGTGTGCACGATGTCCACGGCGACCGAGAGGTTGCTCGGCGCGTTGCCCGTACGGCCGGTCACGGCGATCGACGAGGTGACCGCGGCGCCGGCGTCCGGTATCGCGACGTCGGCCGTGTTCTCGAACGACGTACCACCGCCGCCGCCACCGGAGCGCGAGCCGACGGCTATGCTGGCCCAGGCGTCCTGCACGGCCTTGTACTCGGTGCTCGTGGTGCCGTAGAGCTCACCGGCGACCGCGAGCGTGCCGGTGCGCGCGGCCGCGTAGTTCGTGGTCGAGGTGAACTTCGTGGTGAGCGCCTTGAACCAGATCAGCTCGGCCTTGGCGCGGCCTATGCCGGTGACCGGAAGACCGTCCGCCGTCGGCGAGTTGTAGCTGACGCCGTTGATGACCTTGGCGCCGCTGCCCTCGCTGAGCAGGTAGAAGAAGTGGTTGGCGGGACCCGACGAGTAGTGCACGTCGAGGTTGCCGAGCCCGGAGTACCAGCTGTCCGGGGACGTGCCGTCCCTGCTGGGCTTGTCCTGGTAGCGCAGCGGGGTGCCGTCGCCGTTGATGTCGATCTTCTCGCCGATGAGGTAGTCGCCGACGTCACTGGCGTTGTTGGCGTAGAACTCGACCGCGGTGCCGAAGATGTCGGACGTGGCCTCGTTCAGACCGCCGGACTCACCGCTGTAGTTGAGACCGGCCGTCGCGGCGGTGACGCCGTGGGTCATCTCGTGGCCCGCCACGTCGATCGAGGTGAGGGGCTTGAGGTTGCCCGAGCCGTCGCCGTACGTCATGCAGAAGCAGCTGTCGTCCCAGAACGCGTTGACGTACGCGTTGCCGTAGTGGACCCGCGAGTACGCGGCGACACCGTCACCGCGGATACCGGTGCGGCCCTGCACGTTCTTGTAGTAGTCCCAGGTCTCGGCCGCGCCGTAGTGCGCGTCCGCGGCCGCGGTCTCGGTGTTCGAGGCGCTGCCGTTGCCCCACACGTCGTCCGCGCCCGAGTAGAGCGTCCCGGTCCCGGACGAGCCGTGGTTCAGGTTGTACGTCTTGTGCCCGCCGCGCCCGGTGTCGTTGAGCGTGTACGACGATCCGGACTGGGCCGTGCCGAGCGTCACGGTGCCGCTGTACTGCGTGTTGCCCGTGCCGTTCTCGATGCCCTGCCACTCGTACAGCTTCTTGCCGGTCGCCGCGTCCGTGACGACGTGCAGCTGGTTCGGGGTGCCGTCGTCCTGGAGACCGCCGACCACGGTCTCGTACGCGAGGGTCGGCTTGCCCTGCGCCATCCACACGACCTTGCGCGGCGCGCGGTCGGCCGCTGTCTTCTTCGATCCGTCGGCCGCCGCGGCCTTGACCGCCTGCCGCTCCGCCGTGGCCGGCTTGACCGCCGCGGTGGTGGCCACGCCCTTGAGGGCCGACTTCGAGGCGCGCGTCACGCCCTCGGTCTTCCCCGACTTGGCCGCGTCGACGACCAGGTCGCCGCCGAGGACGGGCAGCCCGTCGTAGGTGCGCTCGTAGCGGGTGTGCGTCGTGCCGTCACGGTCCTGGAGGACGTCGCGGACGACGAGCTTCTCCTTGGCGCCGAGGCCGAGGTCCTTGGCGGTGTCCGCCTTGGTGGAGTTGGCCTCGCGCAGCAGCTCCGCGCGCTTGGCGGGGGAGAGCTTCGCGGGGAGGGCGCCGGGGTCGGCGCCCTTCGCGACGGCCTTGGCGGCCGCCGCGGCCGGCTGGACGTCCGCCGAGGCCGCGGCGCCCGCCTGGACGGCGCCGGCGAGCAGGGCGGTGGCTGCAGCGAGCGCGCCGTAGGCGGTCGCTCGCTTGCGGGAGGCGGATCTGTGGGAGGTGTCGGACGATCTCAAGGCTGACTCCTTCTGCGGGCCGCGGATCGCGCGGCCGGGGAAGACCGGACGGCGAATGACCGTCCGGGCAGAACAAGGCAGAACAAGGCAGAGCAGGGCGGTACGAGGTGGAACTGCGAAGCCGGGCACAACTGGGCACATCTGGGCACAACAGGTCGTGCTGCAGTTCACGAACGGGCCGCGCCAGTTCGGCTGTGGGACAGCTGTGCGAGGCCGAGGGAAGAGTGGCAGCAGAGAGCGTTGTCTGTCAGGAGCGCGTCATTAGGTTGGCCGGAAATGGTTCGTTGCCCGGATGTTCACGTTCGATATACGGAGCTGTCGCCCGGGTGCGGAGGGGCCGCGTCCGGGCCGCGGCTCAGCCGACCACGCTCTCCCGCCAGGCACGATGCAGATCCGCGAACGCTCCTGTACCGCAGATCAGTTGGTCCGGTGTGCCGTCCTCGGCGATCCGCCCGAGTTCCATGACCAGAACGCGGTCGGCGATCTCCACCGTCGACAGCCGGTGAGCGATGACGACCGCGGTACGGCCGCGCAGCACTGTGAGCATTGCGCGCTGCACCGCCCGCTCGCCGGGGATGTCAAGGGAGCTCGTCGCCTCGTCGAGGATCAGGACCGCCGGGTCGGCGAGCAGCGCGCGTGCGAATGCCACCAACTGCCGCTGCCCGGCCGAAATTCGACCCCCGCGTTTGCGCACATCCGTGTCGTAGCCGTCCGGGAGCGCCGTGATGAAGTCGTGCGCGCCGATCGCCTTCGCCGCGCGCTCGATCTCCTCGCGGCTCGCCTCGGGCCGCCCGATCGCGATGTTCTCGGCGACCGTGCCGGAGAACAGGAACGCCTCCTGCGTCACCATCACGACACCCCGCCGCAGCTCGGCCGTGCCGAGGTCGCGCAGGTCGACGCCGTCGAGCAGGACCCGGCCCGCCGAGGGGTCGTAGAAGCGGGCCAGGAGCTTGGCGAGCGTCGACTTCCCGGCGCCCGTCGAGCCGACGACGGCGACCGTCTGTCCCGCGGGCAGTGTGAGATCGAAGGAGGGAAGCACCTCGCCGCCGGTGCGGTAGCCGAACGAGACCTGGTCGAAGACGACCTCGCGGCCCGGGCGGTCGCCGGCGAGCTCGGGCAGCCCGCGCGGCGACGACGGCTCCGGCACGGTCGGCGTCTGGTGCAGCAGACCGGCGATCTTGCGGAGTGAAGCGGCCGCGGACTCATAGGAGTTGAGGAACATCGCGAGCCGGTCGATGGGGTCGTACAGACGGCGGATGAACAGCACGGCGGCCGCCAGGACACCCAGTTCGAGCGTGCCGTCGGCGACGCGGTAGGCGCCCCACAGGACCATTCCGGCCACCGCGGTGTTCGCGAGGAGGCGGGAGCCGACAACGTAGCGCGCCATTTCGAGCAGCGCGTCACCGTTGACCCGCTCGTGGCGGTGGTTCAGCCCGGCGAAGTCCGCGTCGTTGGCGCGCTCGCGGCGGAAGGCGCGCACCGGCCTGATCCCGTTCATCGTCTCGGCGAACTTCACGATGACGCGCGCGATCGCGGAGGACCGCTCCGCGTACACCCGGGCCGCGCGCCGCCGGTACAGCTGGATCAGTACGGCGAGCGGCAGGAAGGACAGGGCGGCGACGGCGCCGATGCCGACGTCGAGCCAGAGCAGCATGGCCGTGATGTACACGGACGCCAGGATGATGTTGATGAGTTCCTGGAGTCCTTCGGAGAGCAGCTCGCGCAGGGACTCGACGTCCGTCGTCGCCCGGGAGATGAGCCGCCCGGACGTGTAGCGGTCGTGGAAGTCGACGCTGAGGGCCTGCGCGTGCCGGAAGATGCGACCGCGCAGGTCGAGCAGCACGTTCTGGTTCACCCGCGCCGACACCTGCACGAACGCGAACTGGAAGAGGCTGGAGCAGCACGCCGCCAGGAGATAGCCGACCGCCACCGCGATCAGCGGGCCGTGGTCGCTCGCGCGGAAGGCGGGCACCGCGCTGTCGATGGCGTACGCGACGAGGAGCGGCCCCGCCTGCACGGCGGCCTGCTGGACCAGCAGACACAGCACGGCCAGCCACACCGTGCGCCGGCTCGGCGCGAGCAGGGAGCGCAGGAGCGCGCCGGTCGCGCCCTTGGGGGTGGGCAGGTCGTCCTGGTCGAACGGGTCCCCGGGGGAGGGGAGGCGCAGTTCCTCGCCGTCCTCGGCGGCCGGATCCTGCGGCGTGCGGTCCGGCTTGGTCGTCGTGGTCATCGCGTGCCCTTCCCCTCTGGCCCGTCCTCGTCGATCTCCAGGTCCTCTTCGGTCTCCAGGTCCGCTCCCGACATGAGGTGCCGGTACTCGGCGTTCGCGCGCAGCAGCTCCTGGTGCGTGCCGACGGCGGTGATCCGGCCGCCCGACAGGAGCGCGACGCGGTCGGCGAGCAGCACCGTGGACGGCCGGTGCGCGACGACGAGCGCCGTGCTCGCGGCGAGCACCTCCCGCAGGGCCGCCTCCACCAGCGCCTCCGTGTGTACGTCGAGCGCGGACAGTGGATCGTCGAGCACGAGGAAGCGCGGGCTCCCCACGACCGCGCGGGCGAGCGCGAGCCGCTGCCGCTGCCCGCCCGAGAGGCTGAGCCCCTGCTCGCCGACCTGCGTACCGGCCCCGTCCGGCAGCGACTTCACGAATCCGGCCTGCGCGACGCCGAGCGCCCGGTCGAGCTTCGAGGCGTCCGCTTCGCCCGCGCCCATCAACACGTTCTCCGCGACGGACGCCGAGAACAGGGTGGGTTCCTCGAAGGCCACCGAGACGAGGGTGCGCAGCTCCTCGCGCTCCATCGACGCGATGTCCCGCCCGTCGAGCGTGATCCGCCCGCCGGTGAGCTCGTGCAGGCGGGGCACCAGCGCGGTAAGGGTCGTCTTGCCGCTGCCGGTCGCCCCGACGAGCGCCATGGTCTCCCCGGACCGCACCTGCAGATCGATGCGCTCCAGGACGGGCTCGGACGCGTCGGGGGCGTCCGGGTAGCGGAAGCGGACCCCCTCGAACCGCAGCCCGCCCGCATCGCCCGCCCCGTCCTCGACGGGGCCGCGCGCAGCCGACACGTCTTCGCTCTCCTCCGGCTCGTCCATCACCTCGAAGAACCGCCGGGTCGCCGTCGCCGCCTCCTGGCTCATGGCGAGCAGGAACCCGATCGAGTCGATCGGCCAGCGCAGGGCGAGCGCCGTCGACAGGAAGGCCACGAGCGTCCCCGCGGACAGCTTCCCGTCCGCGACCTGCACGGAGCCGAGCACCAGTGCTGCCCCGAGCGCCACCTCCGGCAGCAGTGTGATCACCCCGAGGATCCCCGCGAGCAGCCGCGCCTTGGCCAGCTCGGTCCCGCGCAGCGTGCGCGACAGCTCACGGAAGGCCCGCGCCTGGCTGCGGTGCCGCCCGAACCCCTTGATGATCCGGATCCCGAGCACGGACTCCTCGACCACGGTGGTCAGATCCCCGACCTGGTCCTGGGCGCGGCGCGCGGCCGACGCGTACTTCGACTCGAAGCGGTAGCAGAGCACCATCAGCGGCAGCGCGGGCGCGAGCAGGACGAGTCCGAGCCCCCAGTCCTGCGCGACGAGCAGCACGAACCCGGCGGTGATCGTCACGCCGTTGACGATCAGGAAGGTCAGCGGAAAGGCCAGGAACATCCGTACGACCATGAGGTCGGTCGTCCCGCGGGACAGCAACTGCCCCGAGGCCCACCGGTCGTGGAACGCGACGGGCAGCCGCTGCAGATGCCGGTACAGATCCGCCCGCATGGCCGCCTCGACGCTCGCCAGCGGGCGCGCCACCAGCCACCGTCTCAGCCCGAAGAGCAGCGCCTCGGCGACCCCGAGCGCCAGCAGCATGCCGGCGCCCAGCCACACCCCGCCCGGGTCGTGGTCCGTGACCGGCCCGTCCACGATCCACTTCAGGACGATGGGGAAGACGAGTGACAGACAGGAGGCGACCACGGCGACCGCCGCCGCCCCGCCCCAGCGCCCCCGCACCGGCCGTACGTACGGCCACAGGCGCAGCAGCGTGCGCACGGCGGACTGCTCCGCCGCCGGGGTGAGTCGGTCGGGGTCCGTGGCCGGTGCATGTGTAGTGGGCATCGGGAGTGAGACTACGGATCGGCACTGACAACGCCCACCGGGTTTCCGGCGATCCCGCCCTCGCGCCACGGCTCGCCCCGCAGAGGTCGTAGCGCCGTATCAACCGATCGGCTGATGCCCGTTCGAGCGCGATGGGCGATGCCCGCGAGTGCCCCGCTCCGGGATTCTCGGAGCATGACGACGACACACAGCGCAGCACGGGGCGACAGGCCCCTGATCGAGGTCGCCGGGCTCCGCAAGGTCTACGCCGGGCGGGCCGTCGTCGACGACCTCTCGTTCACCGTCGGGGAGGGCGAGATCTTCGGCATCCTCGGCCCGAACGGCGCCGGCAAGACGACCGCGGTCGAGTGCATCGAGGGGCTGCGCGTCCCCGACGCCGGCCGCGTCCGCGTCGCGGGCCTCGACCCCGTCGCCGACCACGACCGCGTCACCGAAATCCTCGGCGCCCAGCTCCAGGAGAGCGAACTCCAGGCGAAACTCACCGTCCGCGAGGCGCTCGAACTGTACGCGGCGTTCTACCCGAACCCGGCCGACTGGCGGCCCCTGGCCGAGCGCCTGCGCCTCACGGACAAGCTCGGCACCCGGTTCGCGAAGCTCAGCGGCGGCCAGAAACAGCGCCTGTTCATCGCGCTCGCGCTGATCGGGAACCCTCGGGTCGTCGTCCTCGACGAGCTGACCACCGGCCTCGACCCGCGCGCCCGCCGCGACACCTGGCAGCTCATCGAGGACGTCCGCGACAGCGGCGTCACCGTCCTGCTCGTCACGCACTTCATGGAGGAGGCCCAGCGCCTCTGCGACCGGATCGCCGTGATCGACAAGGGCCGGATCGCCGCGCTCGACACCCCGGCGGGTCTCATCAGCAGGTCCTCGGCGTCCACCGTCATGTCGTTCACCCCGTCCTCGCCCCTCGACGAGGAGGCGCTGCGGGGCCTGCCCGCGCTCGTGTCCGTGGAGCACCGGGACGGCCGCGTCACCCTGGGCGGCACCGACGAGACGGTCAACGCCGTCATCACGCTGCTCGCCCGCCACCACATCACGGCCCACCAACTCCGCGTGTCCGACGCCACGTTGGACGACGCGTTCCTGGACCTGACGGGAGCCACCCAGTCATGAGCACCGCGACCCTGACCCGTACGTCGCCCAACCGCGCCGTCCTGCGGACCGAGGCCCGGCTCTTCCGGCGCGAGCCCGCCGGCCTCTTCTGGATCGTCGCCTTCCCGGCGGTCCTGCTCGTCATCCTCGGCTCCATCCCCTCCTTCCGCGAGGTCGACAAGTCCCTCGGCGGCATCCGCCTCGTCGACGCGTACGTCCCCGTGACCGTGCTGCTCTCCATGATCATGTCGGGCCTGCAGTCCATGCCGCCCGTCATCACCGGCTACCGCGAGCGCGGCATCCTGCGGCGCATGTCGACGACGCCGGTGCGTCCCGCGGCGCTGCTCGGCGCGCAGATGGGCATCCACGGGGTCGCGGCGCTCTGCTCGGCGGTCCTCTCCCTCGCGGTGGGCCGCATCGCCTTCGACGTACCGCTGCCGAAGCAGCCCGCCGGCTATCTGCTGGCCCTGGTGCTCGCGGTGCTCGTCGCGCTGGCGCTCGGCGCGCTCGTGTCGGCTCTGTCGCGCACGACGAAGATCTCCAACGCGATCGGCTCGGTCGTCTTCTTCCCGATGATGTTCTGCGCGGGTGTGTGGCTGCCCGTCCAGGCGATGCCCGACGCCCTCGCGCACATCGTCGAGTACACGCCTTTCGGCGCCGCCGCGCAGGCCCTCGGCCAGGCCGCTTCGGGCGACTGGCCGGCCTGGTCCCACCTGGGCGTCCTCGCCGCGTGGACCGTGCTCCTGTCGGCCGGCGCCTCGCGCTGGTTCCGCTGGGAGTGACGCGATGAGCGTGGCCACAGCCGTGCAGACTGGGTGCATGACGACGGAGACGGACCGGAGCAGCGTCGCCGCGCAGGCGGCCCTGACGGTCGAGGAGCGCTGGGCGAACTTCCACCGCTACGGCCCCTTCGGCCTGCTCGTCATCGGCCTCGTGATGTCCGTCGCCACGTCCGACGTCGTCGGCATGGACCGGACCGACTGGTACGTGGTCGGGTCGCTGTCCTTCGCCGCGTTCCTCCTCCAGCTGTGGTGGGTCCGGGCGATGCGCACCCGGCCGGGCCCCTCCGGCGCCGGCATCCTCAACTACTGGGTCCGCTGGGCGATCAGCTTCGTCGTCGCCTGGATCAACCCGTTCTTCGCGTTCTACGGTGCCTGCGGCTACTTCGACGTGGAGCGGCTGCTCCCGCGTCGCATGGTCAGGCCGGGACTGATCGCGGCGGTCGTCGTCGTGGCGGGTTCGCAGTCCGGTGGCCTGCCGCCGAAGGGCTCGCTCGGCTGGGTCGTCTTCGGCGGGCTCGTGGCCGTCAACGTGGGCCTGGCCGGGGTCATGGGCCACCTGAACGCCAAGGAGAGCGAGCGGGCCCGCGTCCAGGTCGAGACCATCGCCGAACTGGAGCGCACGAACAAGGCCCTCCAGGAGGCCATGGGCGAGAACGCCGCCCTGCACACCCAACTCCTCGTCCAGGCAAGGGAAGCGGGCGTCGCCGACGAGCGAGGCCGGCTCGCCGCCGAGATCCACGACACCATCGCGCAGGGCCTGACCGGCATCATCGCCCAGCTCCAGGTCGTCGCGGGCACCACCGACCCGGAACAGGCCCGCCAGCACCTCGACCGCGCCGCCGACCTCGCCCGGCACAGCCTCGGCGAGGCCCGCCGCTCCGTGCACAACCTCTCCCCGGCGGCCCTGGAGAACGCCTCCCTGTCCGAGGCGCTGAAGAAGACCGTCACCGAGTGGTCCCGGCGCACCGGCGTACGCGCCGAGTTCACCGTCACCGGCACCACGGAGCAGCTGCACGACGAGATCGAGGCGACCCTCCTGCGCATCGCCGAGGAGGCCCTGTCGAACGCGGCCCGGCACGCGCACGCCGGACGGCTCGGCGTCACGCTCTCCTACATGGCGGGCGAGGTCACCCTCGACGTACGCGACGACGGCCGTGGCTTCGATCCCCTGGAGCTGCCAGCCCGCACCGGCACCGGCGGCTTCGGCCTCGACGGGATGCGGGCCCGCGCCGAACGCATCGCGGGCGCACTGACGGTGGAGTCCGAGCCGGGCGGCGGCACGGCCGTCTCGGCTCGCGTACCGTTGGTGCGCCATGACCAGTGACTCCGTCATCTCTCTGCTGATCGTCGACGACCACCCCGTCGTACGGGACGGCCTGCGCGGCATGTTCGAGTCGGCCGACGACTTCACGGTCCTCGGCGAGGCGTCGAACGGCGTCGAGGCCGTCGAACTCGCCGCCCGCCTCGACCCGGACGTCGTCCTCATGGACCTGCGCATGCCCGGCGGGAACGGCGTGGACGCCATCAAGGAACTCACCCGCCGGGGCGCCCGCTCCCGCGTCCTCGTCCTCACCACGTACGACACGGACTCGGACACGCTGCCCGCGATCGAGGCGGGCGCCACCGGCTACCTCCTCAAGGACGCCCCGCGCGAGGAGCTGTTCACGGCCGTACGCGCCGCCGCCGACGGCCGCACCGTGCTGTCCCCGGCGGTCGCCTCCCGCCTGGTCACCGCGGTGCGCACCCCGGCCGCCCCGGCCGACGAACCCCTCTCGGCCCGCGAGCGCGAGGTCCTCGCCCTGGTCGCCAAGGGCACCTCGAACAAGGAGATCGCCCGCGTCCTGTTCATCAGCGAGGCGACCGTGAAGACCCACCTCACCCACGTCTACGGCAAGTTGGGCGTGAAGGACCGCGCGGCGGCGGTCGCCGTGGCGTACGACCGGAAGATCCTCGGCTAGGGCTCTACACCTCCCCGTTGTCCGAGGGGAGCACCCGCAGCAGCAGCACCGTCCGCCCCGGCACGGTGATCACGGCCCCCGCCGCGTGCGTCACCGCCGGCGCGTCCTCCTGCCCCTCCAGCGACGTGTCCACCACGACCTCGTACGTACGCGCCCACGGCCCGCCGGGCAGGACATAGCTCGCCGGGCGGTCCCCGGCGTGCAGGACCGCGAGGAAACTGTCGTCCGTCACGGGTGCGCCCAGCGCGTCGCGGCCCGGGATGTCGCGCCCGGAGAGGTACATCCCGAGCGTCGCCGCCGGCGCGTACCAGTCCCGCTCCGTCATCTCCGTGCCGCGGGCCGTGAACCACGCGAGGTCCCGCAGCCCGTCCGCCGAGTGCGCGCGCCCGGAGAAGAACGCGCGCCGCCGCAGCACCGGATGCGCGTGCCGCAGCGCGATGAGCCGCGAGGTGAGGTCGAACAGGGCCCGCCAGCCCGGCTCCTCGAGGAGCGACCAGTCCACCCAGCTGATCTCGTTGTCCTGGCAGTACGCGTTGTTGTTGCCGCGCTGCGTGCGCCCCAGCTCATCACCGGCGACGAGCATCGGCACCCCGGTGGACAGCAGCAGCGTCGTCAGCAGATTCCTCAACTGCCGCCTGCGCAGGGCGAGTACGTCCTCGTCCGATGTCTCACCCTCCGCGCCGCAGTTCCAGGCACGGTTGTCATCGGTGCCGTCGCGATTGCCCTCGCCGTTGGCCTCGTTGTGCTTGCGGCCGTACGAGACCAGGTCGCGCAGCGTGAACCCGTCGTGGGCGGTGACGAAGTTGACCGACGCGTACGGGCGCCGTCCGCCCCACGCGTACAGGTCGCTCGACCCGGACAGCCGGTAGCCCAGGTCACGCACATCGGGCAGGGCACCGCGCCAGAAGTCCCGTACGGCATTGCGGTAGCGGTCGTTCCACTCCGTCCACAGGGGCGGGAAGGCGCCGACCTGGTAGCCGCCCGAGCCCACGTCCCACGGCTCCGCGATCAGCTTCACCCGCCGCAGGACCGGGTCCTGCGCGATCACCGCGAGGAACGGCGACAGCATGTCCACGTCGTGCATCGAGCGGGCGAGCGCCGCCGCCAGGTCGAAGCGGAAGCCGTCCACACCCATCTCCGTCACCCAGTAGCGCAGGGAGTCGGTGAGCAGACGCAGCACGTGCGGCTGCACGACGTGCAGGGTGTTGCCGCAGCCCGTGTAGTCCGCGTACCGGCGCGCGTCGCCCTGGAGGCGGTAGTAGCCGCGGTTGTCGATGCCCTTCAGGGACAGCGTCGGGCCGAGCTCGCCTGCCTCCGCCGTGTGGTTGTAGACCACGTCGAGGATGACCTCGATACCGGCCTCGTGCAGCGCCCGCACCATCCGCTTGAACTCGCCGACCTGCTGCCCGCCCGTCCCGGACGCCGCGTACGCCGCGTGCGGGGCGAAGTAGCCGATCGAGTTGTAGCCCCAGTAGTTGCGCAGCCCCCGTCGCAGCAGGTGGTCCTCGTGGGCGAACTGGTGCACGGGAAGCAGCTCGACCGCCGTCACCCCCAGCTTCACCAGGTGCTCCACCGCCGCGGGATGCGCCAGCCCCGCGTACGTCCCCCGCAGCTCCTCCGGGATCCCCGGATGCAGCGCGGTGAACCCCTTCACATGCAACTCGTAGATCACCGAGTCCGCCCACGGCGTCTTCGGACGGCGGTCGTCCGCCCACTCGTCGTCGGGCGCGTCGTCGTGGACGACCACCCCCTTGGGGACGTACGGCGCCGAGTCCCGGTCGTCGCGAACGGTGTCGGCCACATGCTGCTCGGGCCAGTCGCGCACATGGCCGTAGACCTCCGGCGGCAGCCCGAAGTCGCCGTCCACGGCGCGCGCGTACGGGTCGAGGAGCAGCTTCGCCGGGTTCCAGCGGGCGCCGGTCCACGGGTCCCAGCGGCCGTGCACCCGGAACCCGTACCGCTGCCCCGGCAGCACGTCCGGTACGAAGCCGTGCCAGATCTCGTGCGTCAGCTCGGTCAGCGGGGCGCGCCGCTCGCGGCCCGCCTCGTCGAAGAGACAGAGGTCGACCGACTCCGCACCGCCCGCCCAGAGCGCGAAGTTGGTGCCCGCCGTGCCGTCGGGCCCGACCCGGAAGCGCGCGCCCAGCGGGGTCGGGGCGCCCGGCCAGACCGGTTCGACGGGCGGCGGCCGCTCTCTCGTGCGGCGGCCCTTCCTTCCGGGTGCGGAGCGCGCCTGCGGAAGCCCCGCGGGCCGTTCCACCAGGGCATCCTGTGGTGCCTCCTGCTCGGGTGCGCTCGCCACCTGTCATGCCTCCCGCGGCTCGGTCGGGCCGGCGCCATCGGCAGGGGAAGGGCGTGCGGCGTCCCGGCCGCGGCTCCCCGTCGCGTCGTCCTCCCCAGTGTTCTGCCCAGAGCTTGGGTCGCACTCACGTTTCCCCGGCGGGGTGACGGTCGTTGATCGGGTGTGAGAACAGCTGTGAGAAACGCAGGGGCCACGCTGGCCGCCGTACTGACCTGGGCTGTGGTGCTGACCGGAGTCACCGGATGCACCGCCGCGGAAGATCTGCTCGGCAAGTCGCGGTCCCCCGAAGATGCGATCGAGGTCGTCCCGGCCAACGGGACCAAGAACGTACCGGCCGACCGGCCGATCGAGGTGAAGGTGCCGGACGGGCGCCTGCAATCGGTCAAGGTCGTGAAGCTCCAGGACGGAGAGGAGGTCCCGGTCCAGGGCCGGATCGACGAACACGGCACGCGATGGCGGCCGACCGGCGAACGGCGGCTCTCCCTCGCCGCCAAGTACACCGTGGACGTGGTCGCGCGCGACGAGGACGGTCACCGCACCGCCCGCCACACCACCTTCATGACGTCCGTCCCCGCCAAGCGGTTCGTCGGCTACGTCACGCCGGAGGACCGGTCCACCGTCGGCACCGGCATGATCGTTTCGCTCGAGTTCAACAGGGACATCCAGAACCGGGCCGCCGTCGAACGCGCCATCCACATCACGACGAAGCCCGCCGTGGAGGTCGCCCCGCACTGGTTCGGCAAGTCCCGCCTCGACTTCCGGCCGCGCGACTACTGGAAGCCGGGCACGGAGGTCACCGTCGACCTGGGGCTGCGCGACGTGCAGTCGGCCCCCGGTGTGTACGGCGTGCAGCACAAGAAGATGGCCTTCACCATCGGTCGCAGCCAGGTCAGCCTGGTGGACGCGGACGAGGACACCATGGAGGTGCGCCGCGAAGGCGAACCCGCCGAGACCATCCCCATCACCGCCGGGGCGGCCAAGACTCCCACGTACAACGGGAAGATGGTCATCAGCGAGATGCTCGAGATGACCCGGATGGACAGCCGCACCGTCGGGTTCGGCGGCGAGTACAACGTCCCCGACGTGCCGCACGCCATCCGGCTCACGTCATCCGGAACGTTCCTGCACGGCAACTACTGGACATCGGACGCCTTCGGCAACCGCAACATCAGCCACGGCTGCATCGGGCTGGCCGATGAGAGGGGCGGCAGCTCGGATTCGCCCGCGGGGTGGTTCTTCGACCACAGCCTCGTCGGCGACGTCATCGAGGTGGTCAACAGCAAGGACAAGGTGGTCGCTCCCGACAACGGCCTCAGTGGCTGGAACATGACCTGGAAGAACTGGACGGCGGGCACGGCCGCACACTGAGCCCCACGCGGCCGGCCGGTCAGGCCCCGCGCCCTGCCCCACGCCTCACCCCACGCCCCGCCCCACGCTCCGTCAAAGCCGGGCCAGTTGGGACTGAACGGTGACATAGCTGGGGATCCATAACTGCAGGTCGTGTGGTTATCTGTCGCAGTGCGCGCTAGGACGCGCTGGGGTGGGGGCCTGACCGGCCTTGCGCGAGGGGAGACAAGATCGTGAACGGGCGACGACCGATATCGGGGGCTCTGCTGGGGGCCGCTCTGCTGCTGGCCACGGCTTGCGGCGGAGGGGGCGGCGGCTCCGGTTCGGGGAGTGACGGCAAGGGCGGCGACTCGGGCAAGGCGGACACCAACAAGCCGTCCCAGGCCGTCGTCGCCATCGCCCCGAAGGACGGCGCGGACGGCGTGGCCACCAGCGGAGACCTCCGGATCACCGCCGACAAGGGCAAGTTGACCGAGGTGAAGGTCGCCGACACCAAGGGCAACCCGGTCGAGGGCAAGATCGTGGACGGCGGCGCCAGCTGGACGCCCGCGCATCACCTGGCCGCCTCCACCAAGTACAAGGTCCACGCGGTCGCCAAGGACTCCGAGGGCCGCGCGTCCGCGAAGGACGTGGCGTTCACGACGCTGGTCCCGAAGAACACGTTCATCGGCCAGTTCACGCCGGAGGACGGTTCGAAGGTCGGCGTCGGCATGCCGTTCTCGGTCCACTTCACGCGGGGCATCACGCACCCGGAGGACGTGGAGAAGGCCATCGAGATCAAGACGGAGCCGTCCGTGCCCGTCGAGGGCCACTGGTTCGGCAACGACCGCCTCGACTTCCGCCCCGAGAAGTACTGGGCCGCGGGCACCGAGGTGACCGTCAAACTCAACCTCGACGGCGTCGAGGGCCGGCCGGGCGTCTACGGCAAGCAGGTCAAGACCGTGAAGTTCACGGTCGGCCGCAGCCAGGTCTCCACGGTCGACGCCAAGACGCACATGATGACCGTGAAGCGCGACGGCAAGACCATCAAGAAGGTCCCGGTCACCACGGGCAAGCCGGGCTACTCCACGTGGAACGGCCAGATGGTCATCAGCGAGAAGCTCACGGTGACCCGTATGAACGGCGAAACGGTGGGCTACGGCGGCGAGTACGACATCAAGGACGTGCCGCACGCCATGCGCCTGACGACGTCCGGGACGTTCATCCACGGCAACTACTGGGGCGGCGGCGCCTTCGGCAACTACAACGCCAGCCACGGCTGTGTGGGCCTGCGCGACGTGCGCGGCGGCTACGACAGCAAGGTGCCGGCGGCCTGGTTCTTCAACAGCTCGATGATCGGTGACGTCGTCGAGGTGAAGAACTCGCAGGACCGGACGGTGGCCCCGGACAACGGCTTCAACGGCTGGAACATGTCCTGGGACAAGTGGAAGGCCTGACGCCCTTCCGTCCCTGACTGCTTTTGTCTCTACGTTTTCTGTCTCTGCGTGAAGAGGCCCGGCGCACTGTGACCAAGTGCACCGGGCCTCTCCCGTTAACGCGCACTAACCTGCTGTCCATGACTGCCTACCTCGAAGTCGCCGAAGGCGTCGGCACGATCCGGCTCGACCGGCCGCCGATGAACGCTCTGGACATCGCCACCCAGGACCGCATCAAGGAGCTCGCCGAGGAGGCCTCGCGCCGCGACGACGTGCGCGCCGTGGTCGTCCGCGGCAGCGACAAGGCGTTCGCCGCGGGTGCGGACATCAAAGAGATGCAGGCCATGGACCACGCGGCCATGATCGTGCGCTCCCGCGCCCTGCAGGACTCGTTCACGGCCGTCGCGCGCATCCCCAAGCCGGTCGTCGCCGCGGTCACCGGCTACGCGCTCGGCGGCGGCTGCGAACTCGCGCTGTGCGCCGACTTCCGCATCGCCGCGGACAACGCGAAGCTCGGCCAGCCCGAGATCCTGCTCGGCCTGATCCCCGGCGCGGGCGGCACGCAGCGCCTCGCGCGCCTGGTCGGCCCCTCCAAGGCGAAGGATCTCATCTTCACCGGCCGCCATGTGAAGGCCGAAGAGGCCCTCGCCATCGGCCTGGTGGACCGCGTCGTGCCCGCCGCCGAGGTCTACGAGCAGGCGCACGCCTGGGCCGCGAAGCTGGCGCAGGGTCCGGCGCTCGCGCTGCGCGCCGCGAAGGAGTCCATCGACGTGGGCCTGGAGACGGACATCGACACCGGTCTCGCGGTCGAGCGGAACTGGTTCGCGGGCCTGTTCGCCACCGAGGACCGCGAGCGCGGGATGCGGAGCTTCGTCGAAGAGGGCCCGGGCAAGGCCAAGTTCCTCTAGGCGGCCCCGTTCGCCGGTCCGCCGGCACGCGGACCGCGCGCAGACACCTGTACCAACTTCCCCTGATCCACTTGCAGTTGACGGGGTGTCTCACCGCTGTCCCTCGTTGGAGCGGTTTATCGCAGCCTTAAGAGAACCTTAAGGGCGTTCGGGCCGCCGAGGTCGTTGATCGGGCCGAATCGCGCGATCGTCGCAGCTCAGCAGGTGTGCGGCAAGGGTCTATTTGCCAGTGTCATATGCCAAACCAGCCCCCCGGAATGGAAGGTTCCGGGGGGCTTATTCGGCAGGAACGGCCCCGGAACCCGCTCTGGGCAGCCATGATGGGGGGCATGGCGGGGCTGGAGGGTATCGAACAGCCGCGGAGGCACGGGAGTGCGACCGCGGCGCGCTGGTCGCCTGCGGTCGAGGACGAACGGGCTCTGAAAGCACTGGAGTTGTTCGGGAATCCGGCCGAGGCGGAGGTGCCGCTGCCGTCGCGGCCCGAGTCGGCGGCGACCGCGCGCAGGCTCGCCCAGGTGGTCGTCCTGAGGCACTGGGGACTCTCCCCGAAGATGACCGAGGACGTCGTGCTGCTCGTCTCCGAGCTCGTCGGCAACGCGGTGCGGCACACGGGGGCCAGGATCTTCGGGTTACGGATGGTCCGCAGGCGCGGCTGGATCAGGGTCGAGGTGCGTGATCCCTCGCGCGGGCTCCCCTGTCTGATGCCCGTCCATGAGCTCGACATCAGCGGGCGCGGACTCTGTCTGGTCGACAAGCTCTCCGACCGCTGGGGCGTGGATCTGCTGCCGCGCGGAAAGACCACCTGGTTCGAGATGCGGGTCACCGACCGCTGAGTGGGGGTGCCGGGGCGGCGGGGGCGTCGGGGGTACGCGAAAGCCCCCGTTTTCGCCTTGTGGGGCGCCGCGGGGGCTTTCGTGGAGCGCCGTGGATGGTTGGGGTGTGATCCACGGCCTCTGTCGACGACCGAGCCCGGGTCAATGGGGGTCGTGTTCCCGACTATGGCAGACCCCGGCTCATGAGGCCAAATGAATCCTCGGTGACCTGGGCCACGAGCCTGGCAAATGAAGATTTATTAACGACGCCATCCAGTATTCATTAAGACCCTCGGGTCGGTAAGTCCCACTTGTCCCCTATTGGCCTTAAATAGGGCGGTGACCACGACCGACCGCCGCGGAGCCCTCCGCTTCGGCGCCGGACTCACCGCCGCCGCCTTCACCACCGGCTGCTCCACCACCGCCCGCGACCAGGTGGCCGCCGGGCACTCCGCGAGCCCGGCCCACCCCGCCCGCGCCGCCCCGCAGGCCCCGGCCCCCCGCCGCTTCCCCGGGCAGCCCGCCCAGATCGACCACGGCCCCCGCGACCGCCCCCGCGTCGCCCTCACCTTCCACGGCCAGGGCGACCCGGCCATCGCGTACGCGCTCCTCAAGGAGGCCGAGCGGGCCCACGCCAGGGTGACCGTCCTGGCCGTCGGCACCTGGCTCGACGAGCACCCCGCCGTGGCCCGGCGCATCCTCGACGGCGGCCATGACCTGGGCAACCACACGCTGAACCACCGCGGCATCAACACGATGTCCGAGGCCGAGGCACGCGCGGAGATCACCGGCTGCGCCGACCGCATCCGCCGCCTCACCGGCTCCATCGGCACCTGGTTCCGGCCCTCGCGCACCCAGCGGGCGACCCCGCTCGTCGAGAGCCTGGCCCGCACGGCCGGCTACCCGCACGTCCTGTCGTACGACGTCGACTCCCTCGACTACACCTCGCCGGGCGCCGCCGAGGTGACCCGGAAGGTCAGCTCGGAGATCCGCGAAGGCTCGGTCGTGAGCCTGCACTTCGGTTACGTGGACACGGTCGCTGCGCTCCCCGCCCTCCTGGAAGACCTCGACCGCCGCGGTCTGGCCGCGGTGACCACCACGGAGCTGCTGACATGACACCCCGCCGCACCCGCACCACCGCCGTACTGATCGCCGCCGCCACGGTCCTCGCGGCCCTCGCGGGCTGCGGCACCGACGCCAAGGAGCACCGGGCCACCGAGGCGCTCGGCACGCACGGCGTCAAGGCCGTCAGGCCGAAGCCGAAGCCGGTCGCGCAGGGCCTGCCCGGCATGCCGCCCGTCCTCGACCCCAAGGACATCTACGCCGCCGACCGCCCCGACAAGCTGTCGCCGGTCGTCAAGGACTTCCCGTCCCGGATCTACGTGCCCAACACCGAGTCCGACACCGTCTCCGTCATCGACCCCGAGACGTACAAGGTCATCGAGACGATCAACGTCGGCAGCCAGCCGCAGCACGTCGTGCCGTCCTGGGACATGAAGACGCTCTGGGTCAACAACGACAAGGGCAACACGCTCACGCCCATCGACCCGATGACCGGCAGGGCCGGCAAGGCGGTGGACGTGCACGACCCGTACAACCTCTACTTCACGCCCGACGGCAAGTACTCCATCGTGATGGCCTCGCTCGACCGTGAGCTGGTCTTCCGCGACGCGCACACCATGAAGGCGCTCAAGACCGTGCCCGTCAGCTGCTACGGCGTCAACCACGCCGACTTCTCGGCCGACGGCCGCTACTTCATCGTCTCCTGCGAGTTCAGCGGCGAACTCCTCAAGGTCGACACCGCGAAGATGAAGGTCGTCCGCCAGGAGCGGCTGCCCTTCAAGGGCGCGATGCCGCAGGACGTCAAGATCTCCCCGGACGGCAAGACGTTCTACATCGCCGACATGGTGGCCAACGGCATGTGGGTCCTGGACGGCAAGAAGTTCACCACCCCCAAGCTCCTGCCCACCGGCAAGGGCGCCCACGGCCTCTACGTCAGCCGTGACTCCCGCGAGATGTACATCTCCAACCGCGGCGAGGGCACCATCTCCGTCTTCGACTTCGCGAAGAACAAGCTGACCAAGAAGTGGACGCTGCCCGACGGTGGCAGCCCCGACATGGGCGGCGTCTCCTCCGACGGCAAGATCCTGTGGCTTTCCGGCCGTTACGACTCCGAGGTGTATGCCATCGACACGCGTACGGGGAAGCAGATCGCCCGCATCCCCGTCGGTGACGGCCCGCACGGCCTGGCCGTGTACCCGCAGCCCGGCCGGTACTCCCTCGGCCACACCGGCATCTTCCGCTAGCGGCGGCCGGGCGCGATGAACAGCGCCTCCGCGCCGACGGGACGGTAACCGGCCGCCTGGAACGCCCGCACACTGCGGGCGTTCCCGGGTGACTGCTGGGACCACACCGGCCCGCCGTCCGGGACCAGATGCCGGGCGGCCACCGCGAGGAGGCGGCCGAGGCCCCGGTGGCGCGCCTCCTCGTCGACCTCGATCGCCGTCTCCCAGCGGCCCGCGACGCCGCGCCCCAGGACGAGCACCCCTCCGTCCGCCGCCCACATCCGCACGTCGTCGCGGCGCGCCCGCGCCCGCACCACCCGCGGATGGTCCGGGTCCGCGATCTCCTTCAGGGCCACCGGCGGCTCGCCCGGCAGCGCCGGGGCCACGGTGAGCAGGTCCGTCGTGTCATGACGGCGCCCCGTCCGCTCCATGAGCGCGCCGAGAAACCGCGGATTCATCGTCGCCGCCAGCGGATCGCAGTCCAGGCCGCGCAGCGTCTCGTGCACCCACTGCGGGTCTTCGTCCGTGAACACCACCGAGTGGGCGGTGAAGGACAGCACCCCCGCGTCCCGGTGATCCGCCTGCGGCACCACCGTCGTGCCCCCGTCCGGCGGGGGGAAGGCCCCTCGCGCCGCGGCATCCAGAATGTCCCGCACAGTGCCCGGCATGACGTTCCCCCTCGGCTCTCTTGAGTCTCCACCCACTGGAAGGCCCAGACTCCTCAACATGATCGACGACGGCCCGCGGCTGCTCACCATCGGGCAGCTGTCCCGGCGCACCGGCCTGTCGGTGCGCACCATCCGCTACTGGTCCGACGTGGGCGCCCTGCCGCCCGTCGGACGCAGCCAGGGCGGCTACCGCCTGTACGACGCGCAGTCCCTCGCCCGGCTCGAACTCATTCGCACTCTAAGGGAGTTGGGCCTCGGCCTGGACGACGTACGGCGGGTGGTGGACGGGGAGGCGGACATCGCGTCCGTGGCCGCCGCGCACGTGGCGGCGCTGGACGCGCAGATCCGCTCGCTGCGGCTGAACCGGGCCGTCCTGTCGACCGTCGCGAAGAGGAACTCGAGCGCAGAGGAGATGGCCCTGATGAACAAGCTGGCACGGCTGAGCGCCGCCGAGCGCAAGCACATCATCGACGACTTCATGGAGCAGACCTTCGGCGGCCTGGACGCCGCCGACCCGGACATCCGCACCCGGATGCGGGTCATGGTCCCCGACCTGCCGGACGACCCGACGACCGAGCAGGTCGACGCGTGGGTGGAGCTGGCCGAGCTGATGCAGGACCCGGACTTCCGGGCGCACATGCGCAGCATGATCGAGTTCAACGCCGCCGACCGGGGGCCCGACGTACCGCCGGGCAGTTCGCTGTGGTTCATGAGCCGCCTGGTGCAGCTCGCCGGGGAGGCACGGGAGCGCGGCGTCGCGCCCGAGTCGCCCGAGGCGGAGGAGGTGCTGCGGGGGCTGCTCGGCGCCGGCGCCGACCTGGCCGCCGTACTGGAGCGCATGGAGGCCGCGGCCAACAACGACGTGGCCCGCTTCCGTGACCTGGTGTCCCTGGTGCGGGGCCTGGAGACGCTGCCCCGGCACAACGAGGAGTTCGCGTGGGTGGTCGCCGCACTGCGCGCTCGTACAGCCGGTTAATCTGACCTCCGTCAGTGTTACAGCAAGAAGGGGTGGACCCGGTGGCGGACATCGAGGAAGCACGCAAGGCGTTCCAGCGGTTCGACGTGGACGGCGACGGCTTCATCACGGCGGCCGAGTACAAGAGCGCGATGGCTCAGATGGGCGACTTCAACGTCACCGAGTCGGTCGCCGAGGCGCTCATCGCCCGGCAGGACGCCAACGGGGACAAGGTCCTCTCGTTCGACGAGTTCTGGGCGAACCTGAACAAGGCCTGAGCGCTGAGACCCCAGCCACGTCCGCGAGTCCCGGCGCCCGAGGTGCCGGGACTCGCGGACGCTTCGCTGCTCACCCTCCTCGGACTCGGCCCCGAGGAGGACGCCGTCTACCGGCTTCTGGTGGACCGGCCGGACAGCGACCCGGCCGCCCTGACCGGCCCGGGGGCCGCGCCGGACGACATCGTCCGCGCCCTCGGCCTCCTCGTGGAACGCGGCCTCGCCGGCGCCGAACACCGCGACGGCACGGTCCGCTACCGCGCCGCCACCGCCCGGTTCACCGCCGCCAGGACCGCCTGGACCGACGCCACCAGCGGCGAGGGGTCACGGCCCGCGCCCCACGCCGTCACGCCGTCGACCCGGCACTGCGCGTACGCCGTCGCCTCCTCGCCGTGCGCGTCCTCGGTGAAGTCGACGATGTCGACGCCGACCCCGGCCGCGGCGAGCGCGTCCACGAACGCGGACAGGGTCCCGCCGCCCCGCCCCTCGAAGTCGCCCGTGCGGTCGCCCACTTGGAGGGTGCACACGAACCGGTGCGCCTGCCCCTCGCCGTCCGTCGACCACGCCGTCAGGGACACGTGGCCGGCGCCGCGCCCCGGCTCCAGGTACGTCGAGCGGAACAGTTCGTACAGGTCCTTCGGGGTCGCCTCGTGCCCGCTGTCGTCCGTGGCCTCCTGGACCACCCGCGCGAAGTCGGGCCGCATCCGCGCCGGCAGGTCGACGCCGTGGTGCGTGGCGAGCAGAAACGCCATCCCGCCCTTGCCCGACTGCGAGTTGACGCGGATCACGGCCTCGTAGCTGCGGCCCACGTCCGCCGGGTCGATCGGCAGGTACGGCACGTCCCAGCGGGCCTCCTGCGCCGGGACCCCGGCCGCCGCTGCCGCCGCCGCGTGATGCGCGAGGCCCTTGCTGATCGCGTCCTGGTGCGTCCCGGAGAAAGCCGTGTAGACGAGGTCGCCGCCGTAGGGGTGGCGGGGGTGCACGGGCAGCCGGTTGCAGTGCTCGACCACCTCCCGTACGGCGTCGATGTCGGAGAAGTCGACCATCGGGTCGACGCCCTGTGCGTACAGGTTCATGGCCAGGGTGACCAGGTCGACGTTGCCCGTGCGCTCGCCGTTGCCGAAGAGGCAGCCCTCGACGCGCTGGGCGCCCGCGAGGACCGCGAGTTCGGCACAGGCGACGGCCGTGCCGCGGTCGTTGTGCGGATGCACGGACAGGATCACCGAGTCGCGGCGGGACAGGTTCTTGTGCATGTACTCGATCTGGTCGGCGTACACGTTCGGTGTCGCGATCTCGACCGTCGCCGGGAGATTGTGCGTGACCGGCCGGTCGGGGCTCGCGTCCCACAGCTCGGTCAGGCCGTCGCAGATCTCCAGGACGAAGTCCGGCTCGGTGACGTTGAAGGTCTCCGGGGCGAACTGGAAGCGGATGCGCGTGCCGGGCCGGGCGTCCGCGAGGCGTGCCATGTGTGCCGCGGCGTCCCGCACGGTCTCCCACACCTGCGCGCGGTCGCGGCCGAGCACGACGTCGCGCCAGACGCGGGAGGTCGGGATGTATAGATGGACGACCGCGCGCGGCAGGCCCTCGATCGACGCGAAGGTGCGCTCGATCAGATCGCGCCGCGCGGGCGTGAAGACGACGGGCGTGACGTCGTCGGGGACCGCCCCCGACGTCACCAGGTGGCGTACGAAGTCGAAGTCGGTGCGGCTCGCCGACGGGTAGCCGACCTCGATCTCCTTGAACCCGGTGCGCACGAGCAGGTCGAAGAAGCGGCGCTTGCGGCCGGTGTCCATCGGCTCGGCGAGCGCCTGGTTGCCGTCGCGCAGGTCGACGGGGACCCACAGGGGCGCCCGCTCGATCCGGGCCCCCGGCCAGCTCCGCTCCCGCACGGGGACGTCGACGCGGTCGTGGTGCGGGCGGTAGCGGTGGTGCGGCATGGGGCCCGGCTGCTGCGGGTTCCAGTCGTGGGCGGTGGTCATGGGTGACGTGTCCTTCGGCTCGGTCGGACGACGACCGGCAGCACGGCATCCCGCGGCGGGGTGCCGGTCGCGTCAGGCCCCGCCGCGGCAGCCGAGAAGAAGGAGACCGCGGAAGATCACGAGCAGTAGGCTAGTCACAGCTCAGGTCCTCAGACAAGTTGTTTGGGGAAAGGAAAGGTCCGGTCGGCCGGGGGATAAAGTCTCCGCGTTCACGCGCTGTTCAGGACGACAGGACGAGCAGCCGTGTTCGACAGCGGTGTTCAAGAAGAGCAGGTGATTCCCGTGGCGCTCGGCGCGCTCCGTCCCAGCCCTCTGGTCGAACAGGCCGCCGAGCGGCTGCGCGAGCAGATCGCGTCGGGGCACTGGCCGGTCGGCACCAAGCTGCCCGGCGAGACGACCCTCGCCAAGGAACTCGGCGTCGGCCGCTCCACCGTCCGCGAGGCCCTGCGCGCCCTCGCCGGCGCCGGACTCGTCCGGGCCCGGCAGGGAGCCGGTGTCTTCGTGACCGCCGACCGGCCCGTCGACGAGTGGCCCGCGCGGCTGCGCGCCGCGGCCGTCGCCGACGTCTACGAGGTCCGCGTCCTGATGGAGGTCCAGGCCGCACGCCTCGCCGCACGCCGCCGCACCCCCGAGGACGTCACGGCGATGCGCGCCGCCCTCGACGCGCGCAGAGCGACGGCGGAGGAGGGCGGTGCCGCGTTCGTGGACGCCGACATCGCGCTCCACGCGGCGGTCGTGGCCGCCGCCCACAACCCCGTACTCACCGACCTCTTCGCCGAGTTCGCGCCCGCCCTGCGCCAGGGCCTCATCGATCTGCTCGACCTCGTCGACGTCCGCGCCGCCGAGGCCGGTCACGGCGACGCGGCGCACACCGCGCTCGTGGACGCCGTCGCGTCGGGCGACGAGGACGCCGCGGAACGCGAGGCGCGGGAGGAACTGGCCGTGATGCGGGGGAAGCTGGCGCGCACGGACTAGGGGGTGTGCGGGTAGGGCGTGTGCGGACCTGTTCGTACGGCACTCGCGCATAGCCTGGCCGACCAGGAGGTACGTGACCATGCGCGTACCGCACGCTCCTCGGGAAGGGCTCGACATGAAGATCGGCATCATCGGCGCCGGCAACATCGGCGGCAACCTCACCCGCCGTTTCACCGCGGCCGGCCACGACGTGTCCGTGGCCAACTCGCGAGGCCCCGAGACCCTGCGCGACCTCGCCGAGGAGACCGGTGCCACACCCGTGACCGTCGCCGAGGCCGCTCGCGGCGCCGACGTCGTCGTGGTGACCGTCCCCATGAAGGCCGTCCCCGGCCTGCCCGACGACCTCCTCGACGACGCGCCGGAAGGCGTCACCGTCATCGACACCGGCAACTACTACCCGCAGCAGCGCGACGGCCGCATCGCCGCCATCGAGGAGGGCATGCCCGAGAGCCGCTGGACCGAGCTCCAGATCGGCCACCCCGTGGTCAAGGTCTTCAACGGCACCTACGCCCACGAACTCCTCGACAAGCCGCGCCCCAAGGGCGACCCCGGGCGCATCGCCCTGCCCGTCGCCGGCGACGACGAGGCGGCCAAGTCGGTCGTACGCGGCCTGCTCGACGGGATCGGCTTCGACTCCGTGGACACGGGCAGCCTCGACGAGTCCTGGCGCCAGCAGCCCGGCACCCCCGTCTACGGCCTCGCGGCGGACACGAACACCGTCCGCAAGGCCCTGGCCGAGGCGTCCCCGGAACGCACGGCGGAGTGGCGCGCCTGAGTCGCCGGGTGCGGGGGGCACGTCATGGGGTGGCCCAGTCCCGCAGCGCGCCCTTGCTGGTGAAATTCGCGACGTCCTTGTCGAGCGGTCGGTCCGTGTACTGATGAAACTTCCAGGCCGCCTTGATACGCGGCTTGCCGGCCGTCGTGTAGTCGGCGATCCAGAGCCCGTCACCGGCGTAGGACGTCGTATCCACATTCAGCCAGAAATCGCGGTTCGTGTAGAGCACCACCCGGTGATGGGGGCGCAGGCGCTTCACCTCGCGGATGAAGCGGTCCTTCTCCGAGTTGCTCGCGCGGGTGCCGTCCCCGGTCGTCTCCCAGTCCACGGCCAGCACGTCGCCCGCCTTTTCGGGGGCCTTGCCGACGAAGTACTCGGCCTGCGCCGTGAGGTTGCCCGGCCACAGGAAGTGGTAGAAGCCGACGACGCAGCCGCCGTCACGGGCCAGCTTCGTCTGGGCGGTGAGCCGTGGATTGACGTACGAGCGCCCCTCCGTGGCTTTGATGAAGACGAACGACAGGCCTTCCGTGTCGAACGTGGACTGGTACGAGCTGACGTCGATGCCGCGTAGCATGCTGGCCTCCTGGTCGGTGGGGCGACGAGGTCGAAAAACCATCGTCCCCGATCCGATCCCGTCGGGGCACCCCTTTCCCCACGTTGATCCGCCTGTGCGGTGAGGCGCGCTGCCAGGACGTTTCGGTGGCCGCAGTCTTGGAACACGCTTTACATGGGTCCGTGCAACTGCCGGAGCCCTGTCGCTGTCTGACAGTGAGTTGGGCCCGTTGGGGGGCACGGGGTGAATCGGAGAGTGGGGCAGGTCGTGGGACGGCGCAAGGACGGAATAGGGATCGCGCTCGTGACGGTCGCGGTGCTGGTGGGCGCGAGCGCCTGCGGCGGCGGCAGTGGCGGCAAGGCATCGGGCGGGAACGACGGGAAGGCGGAGGAGAAGCCGGGCAAGAGCTCCTCGCCCTCGCCGGCGAAGCCCAAGGGTCCGCCGATGCTCCTGGAGACGATCACTCCGCTGAGCGACGCCAAGGTCGGTGTGGCGATGCCGATTTCGGTGGTCTTCACCAACCCCGTGGCCGCCAAGGCGCGCGCCTCCGTCGAGAAGCACATGAAGGTCAGCACGTCGCAGCCGGTGGCCGGCGCCTGGCACTGGTTCGGCGACAAGCGCGCCGACTGGCGCCCCAAGACGTACTGGCCCTCCGGTACCAAGGTGAAGGTCGACGCCGACATGAAGGGCGTCAGCAACGGCAACGGCCGCTACGGCGTGCACGGTTACACGCACTCCTTCACGGTCGGCGACGACGTCCGGGCCGACGTCTCCGTCACCGGTCACACCATGAAGGTCACCAAGAACGGCCAGGCCGTGCGGACGCTGTCGATCAACGCGGGCAGCGCCGAGTACCCGACGTGGAACGGCACGATGGCCGTCATCGACAAGCAGGAGAAGGTCCACATGACCTCCTGCAGCGTCGGCATCAGCTGCGACAAGGGCAGCGCCAACTACTACGACCTGACGCTGCCCTGGGACGTCCACCTCACCCAGTCCGGCACGTACGTCCACTACTCGACCGGTGACCCGAACCCGGGCAGCGGCTCGGCCCGTGGCTCGCACGGCTGCGTCCACCTGTCGCTGTCCGACGCCAAGTGGTTCTACGGCCAGGTCAAGCAGGGCGACCCCGTCACGATCACGGGCTCGCCGCGCGCCAAGGCTCCGGCCGACAACGGCTACGCGGCGTTCAACCTGAGCTGGGACCAGTGGCTCGCGGGAAGCGGGGCGGGGGAGGGCACGACGGCGACCCTGTGACCGCCGCCGCCCTCAGCCCCTGCTGATCGTCAGCACTCGATGATGTTGACGGCGAGGCCGCCCCGCGCCGTCTCCTTGTACTTGACGGACATGTCGGCGCCGGTCTCCTTCATGGTCTTGATGACCTTGTCGAGGGAGACCTTGTGGCTGCCGTCGCCGCGCATGGCCATGCGGGCCGCGGTGACGGCCTTCACGGCGGCCATGCCGTTGCGCTCGATGCAGGGGATCTGGACGAGGCCGCCGACGGGGTCGCAGGTCAGGCCGAGGTTGTGCTCCATGCCGATCTCGGCGGCGTTCTCGACCTGCTCGGGGGTGCCGCCGAGGACCTCGGCGAGGGCGCCCGCGGCCATCGAGCAGGCGGAGCCGACCTCGCCCTGGCAGCCGACCTCGGCGCCGGAGATGGAGGCGTTCTCCTTGAAGAGCATGCCGATGGCGCCCGCGGAGAGCATGAAGCGGACGACGCCCTCCTCGTCCGCGCCGGGCACGAAGTTGATGTAGTAGTGCAGAACCGCGGGGATGATGCCCGCGGCGCCGTTGGTGGGCGCGGTCACGACGCGGCCGCCCGCGGCGTTCTCCTCGTTGACGGCCATCGCGTAGAGGGTGATCCACTCCATGGCGCGGGCCATCGGGTCGCCTTCGGCGCGCAGCTGGCGGGCCGAGTTCGCGGCGCGGCGGCGGACCTTGAGGCCGCCGGGCAGGATGCCCTCGCGGGACATGCCGCGCGAGACGCAGGCCTGCATGACGCGCCAGATGTCGAGGAGTCCGGAGCGGATCTCGTCCTCGGTGCGCCAGGCCTTCTCGTTCTCCAGCATCAGCGCGGAGATGGACAGGCCGGTCTCCTCGGCGAGGCGGAGCAGCTCGTCGCCGGTGCGGAAGGGGTACTTGAGGACCGTGTCGTCGGGCACGATCGGGTTCTCGCCGGCCACGGCATCTTCGTCGACGACGAAGCCGCCGCCCACCGAGTAGTACGTCTTCTCCAGGACGAGGGCGCCCTCGTGGTCGTAGGCGAAGATCGTCATGCCGTTGGCGTGGTACGGGAGTGCCTTGCGGCGGTGCAGGACCAGGTCGTCGTCGAAGCTGAACGGGATCTCGTGGACGCCGAGCAGGCTGAGCTTCCCGGAAGCCTTGATCGCCTCGACGCGGTCGTCGGCCTTCTCCACGTCGACGGTGCGGGGGGAGTCGCCCTCCAGGCCGAGCAGGACCGCCTTGGGGGTGCCGTGGCCGTGTCCGGTGGCGCCGAGGGAGCCGTAGAGCTCGGCGCGTATCGCGGCGGTGTGGGCGAGCAGGCCCTCGTTCTTCAGGCGGCGCGCGAACATGCGGGCCGCCCGCATGGGGCCGACCGTGTGGGAGCTGGACGGGCCGATGCCGATCGAGAACAGGTCGAAGACCGAGATGGCCACGGGGAACTCCTAGGTGGGGTTTCGGCGGACGCCGTTGTCCGCCGGGTGGTGCGCAAGGCGATACGGAGGGCGGTGCATGGGACGGGGCACCGCTCTCACTGTCCAGTGTGCGCGGTGCCCCGAAATTTCATACGTACAAATGCGTACGAAACTACTTCAGGCCGGGGTACAGGGGGTACTTGTCGGCGAGAGCGGTGACGCGGGCCTTGAGGGACGCCGCGTCGTATTCCGGCTTCAGCGCTTCGGCGATGATGTCGGCGACCTCGGTGAAGTCCTCGGCCTGGAAGCCGCGGGTGGCCAGGGCCGGGGTGCCGATCCGCAGGCCCGAGGTGACCATCGGGGGACGCGGGTCGTTCGGGACGGCGTTGCGGTTGACCGTGATGCCGACCTCGTGGAGCCGGTCCTCGGCCTGCTGGCCGTCCAGCTCGGACTCGCGCAGGTCGACCAGGACCAGGTGCACGTCGGTGCCGCCGGACAGCACGTTCACGCCGGTGGCGCGGGCGTCGTCCGAGGTCAGACGGGCGGCGAGGATCTGGGCGCCCTCGATGGTGCGCTGCTGGCGCTCCTTGAAGTCCTCGCTCGCGGCGACCTTGAAGGAGACGGCCTTGGCGGCGATCACGTGCTCCAGGGGGCCGCCCTGGAAGCCGGGGAAGACGGACGAGTTCAGCTTCTTCGCGAAGTCCTTCTTCGCGAGGATGATCCCGCCGCGCGGCCCGCCGAGCGTCTTGTGCGTGGTGGAGGTGACCACGTCCGCGTACTCGACCGGGTTGGGGTGCAGCCCGGCCGCGACGAGTCCGGCGAAGTGGGCCATGTCGACCCACAGGTAGGCGCCGGTCTCGTCCGCGATGCGGCGGAACGCGGCGAAGTCGAGCTGGCGCGGGTAGGCGGACCAGCCAGCGATGATCACCTTGGGGCGGTGCTCCTTGGCGAGGCGCTCGACCTCGGCCATGTCCACGAGACCGGCCTCGTCGACGTGGTAGGCGACCACGTCGAACTGCTTGCCGGAGAAGTTCAGGCGCATGCCGTGGGTGAGGTGGCCGCCGTGGGCGAGGTCCAGGCCGAGGATCGTGTCGCCGGGCTTGGCGAGCGCGAAGAGGGCGGCCTGGTTGGCGGAGGCGCCGGAGTGGGGCTGGACGTTGGCGTACTCGGCACCGAAGAGGTCCTTGACCCGGTCGATGGCGATCTGCTCGGTGACGTCGACGTGCTCGCAGCCGCCGTAGTAGCGCCGGCCGGGGTAGCCCTCGGCGTACTTGTTGGTCAGGACCGAGCCCTGGGCCTCCATGACGGCGACCGGAGCGAAGTTCTCCGACGCGATCATCTCGAGGGTGGACTGCTGGCGGAGCAACTCGGCGTCGACCGCGGCGGCGACGTCCGGGTCGAGCTCGTGCAGCGGGGTGTTCATGAGCGACATGGTCGTGGTGTCCCTAGTTGCCGGAGCCGGAGAACGCGTCGTACTCGTCCGCGGAGAGCAGGTCCTTCGGCTCTTCCGAGGTGCGGACCTTGAACAGCCAGCCGCCCTCGAACGGGGCGGAGTTCACCAGCGACGGGTCGTCCACGACGTCCTGGTTCGCCTCGACGACCTCGCCGGTGACCGGGGAGTACAGGTCGCTGACGGACTTGGTCGACTCGAGCTCGCCGCAGGTCTCGCCCGCGGTCACCGTGTCACCGACCTCGGGGAGCTGGGCGTAGACGACATCGCCGAGCGCGTTGGCCGCGAACTCGGTGATGCCGACCGTCGAGACGCCGTCCTCGGCGCCCGACAGCCACTCGTGCTCCTTGCTGTAGCGCAGCTGCTGGGGGTTGCTCATGATCTGAATTCTCCTGTACGCGGGTGGGTGCTGCGGAACGAGAGGGGTGTGCGCTGGGTTACTTCCGGCGGCCCCCGTGAGGACTGGTCGGACTACTTCTGGCGCTTGTAGAACGGCAGCGCCACGACCTCGTACGGCTCGTGGGCGCCGCGGATGTCCACGCCCACGCCCTCGGTGCCGGGGGCGGCGTGCGCCGCGTCCACGTAGGCGATGGCGATCGGCTTGCCGAGCGTGGGGGAGGGGGCCCCGGAGGTGACCTCGCCGATCACCTGGCCGGCGGCGACCACGGACATCCCGGCGCGCGGCACCCGGCGGCCCTCGGCGATCAGGCCGACGAGCTTGCGCGGCGGCGCGGTCTCGGCGCGCTCGGCGGCGGCCTCGAGCGCCTCGCGGCCCACGAAGCGGCCCTCGTTGCCCGTCTTCTCGAACTTCACGACGCGGCCGAGACCGGCGTCGAAGGGGGTCAGCGCCGTCGTCAGCTCGTGCCCGTACAGCGGCATGCCGGCCTCCAGGCGCAGCGTGTCGCGGCAGGAGAGGCCGGCGGGGACGAGCCCGACCGGCGCGCCCGCGTCGGTCAGCGCCTGCCACAGCTTCTCGGCGTGCTCCGGGGCGACGAACAGCTCGAAGCCGTCCTCGCCGGTGTAGCCGGTGCGGGCGATGAGGGCCGGGACGCCGGCGACGGTGCCGGGCAGGCCCGCGTAGTACTTGAGGCCGTCCAGGTCGGCGTCCGTGAGGGACTTCAGGATGCCGGGGGACTCGGGACCCTGGACGGCGATCAGCGCGTAGGCGTCGCGGTCGTCGCGGACCTCGGCGTCGAAGCCGGCGGCGCGCCCTGTGATCGCGTCGAGGACGATCTGCGCGTTGCCGGCGTTGGCGACGACCATGTAGTGAGGAAGACCGTCCTCCTGCTCGCCCAGGCGGTAGACGATCAGGTCGTCGACGATCCCGCCGTCCTCCTGGCAGATCATGGTGTAGCGGGCGCGGCCGGGGCCGATCGTGGACATGTTGCCGACGAGGGCGTAGTCGAGGAGATCGACGGCCTGCGGCCCGGTGACGGTGATCTCGCCCATGTGCGAGAGGTCGAAGAGGCCCGCCTTGGTGCGGACCGCGATGTGCTCGTCGCGCTCGCTGCCGTACCGCAGGGGCATGTCCCAGCCCGCGAAGTCGGTCATCGTCGCGCCCAGCGAGCGGTGCAGGGCGTCGAGGGCGGTCTTACGGGGGACGTTGTTCATGAGTGGTGCTCCAGGATCCCAGGCATGACAGACGAGGGCGATGGTCTTCCTCCCCATCTGTCATCGGAACCTGAGAGGTTCGCCGGCGCCACACGTACAGGTGGTCGCGGCTTGCACCTTGGGTGGAGCGGCCGAGGGCCGCCCGCTTTTCAGATATGCCTCGCCCGCGCGGTACGGGGCCTGAGAGATTCAAGGGAGGAACTTGCTCCTTCGGCGCCCCCGGGGACGCGTAGGCGTCCGGGGAGCTCTCCCGCGCGGATTCAAGCGGCCGGTATGCAGTTGGTCGTGCCTCTTGGCGCGCACATCATTGCATGCCGACCGTACGGGGAAACCACTTGTAGGGCATTACCGTCTCTTTACACTTGACGGGCAAGGGTGACGTGACCGGAACGGGGAGGACGATCACGGTGCACAAGGCAGTGGCGGGTGCGTACGCGGCGGCAGGGGCCGGGCAGCGTGCTGTGCCGCGCCCCGGGGCGGTGACAGGGCGCGGTCCGGTCGTCAGGGATCTGCGCGGCAGAGGCGGCCGCACGCCGAGGCGCCTGGGCTTCGCGCGGGGTGACCTGATCGTGGTCTCGGGGCTCCCGGGCAGCGGCAAGTCCACGCTGATGCGCCGCGTGGTCGGTGCCGGGGGAGCCGTGCGCATCGACTCGCAGGACACGCGTGACCGCTGGGCGGCCCGGCTGCCGCGGCTGCTCCCGTACGCCGTGTACCGCCCGCTCGTGCGGCTGGCGCACTTCGCCGGGCTGCGGCGGGCCCTGCGCTCGGGAGGCAGCGTCGTCCTGCACGACTGCGGCACGCAACGCTGGGTGCGGCGCTGGCTGGCCAAGGAGGCCGGGCGGCGCGGCGCGGACCTGCATCTGATGCTGCTCGACGTCGACGCGGACACGGCGCTCGCGGGCCAGCGGGACCGCGGCCGCGGGGTCTCGCGCTACGCGTTCGCCCGGCACCGCCGCGCGGTCGCGGGCCTGGTGGAGTCCGCCGAGCGCGGTGACCTGCCGTGGGGCTGCGCGTCCGCGGTGCTGCTCGACCGGGACGCGACGGATGTGCTGAACGGGATCGGGTTCGAGGGGAGTTGACCGGCCGTGACCCTCTGTGCGCGTACGGACGCGGAGGGTGCTCTGTCACCCGTACGCGCTAGGGTTCGGCCGCAGACAGAGCGGTTCCAGAGCGGGTGGTAGGCACATGGACATTCCGGCGCAGGCTCACGCACATCCGTACGGCGGGTGGCCGGCCAACGAGCTCGAGGAGGTGCTCGCCGCCTCCCTCGGGGTCGACTCGGCGGGCGGCCGGATCGTCGAGGTCCTCGGGCGCAGCCCGGTGTGGATACCGCTGCCCCAGGGCGGCGGACCCGGCAGCCCGACCCTCGACCTGCCGACGCTGGAGATCGAGGGCCAGGCATATGTGCCCGTCTTCAGCTCCGAGGAGCAGTTCCTCGCGGTCGTCGGCGACCGGATGGGCTGCACGGTCGCGCCGGCCGTCGAGTTCGCGCGCGGGCTGCCCCCGCAGGTCGGCATCGCGGTGAATCCGGACGGCGCCGTCGGCGTCCCGCTGCCCCCGCCCGCCGTCGCCGAGCTGTGCAAGTCCGGCCGTACGCCGCTGGACGGGCCCGCCACGGGCGGCCGGGTCAGCCTCTACGAGCCCGACTGGCAGGACGACCCGGTCGACTTCCTGGCCGCCGTGCGCGAGGAGTTCGAGGCGTCCGGCGTCGTCCTGACCGCCCGCCGCTGCCTCGCCAGCGTCGAGGGCGGCGACCCTCTCCTCTTCGTCGGCGTCGAGCTGTCGCAGTGGGAGGGCCCCGCGCGCAACCTGCCCATGGACGCCCTGGGCCGCGCCCTCGGCCGGGCTCCCGCGCCCTGGCCGGTGAACCTCGTCCTGCTCGACATCACCCAGGACCCGGTCGGTGACTGGATGCGTGCCACGCTGCGGCCGTTCTACACGCAGGGTCACTGAAAGCCCGGCGCCGGTCCCCGTTCGGGAAAGACGGGAAAGTGCTCGACCGCGCGTACGTCAAGTCGGTGCCAGGATCGCCGCTTAAGCTGGTTTCATGACCTGTCTGGGCGGTCCCGCCGCGGGGAGCGGGTCGAAATCGTCGGGTACGTCACGAAGGGGCGGTTACGGGTGAGTGCGTCGGGCACGGCCGCGGCCGGTCAGGTCGAGCACATGCTGCGCCAGGTGACGCCGGGGCGTTACGACGCCTACGAGGCGCTGCTCAACGCGCTCGCGGACCCGGGCGCCGGTCAGGTGTGGATGCTGCTCTGGCACGGCCAGGCCGGTTCCCCCGACGCGCAGTACGGGAACATGGAGGTCGACGGCTCCTCGTACGCCCCCTGCGTCACCTCCGCTCAGGAGCTGTCCGCCTCCGGCTGGAGCCGCGCGTACGAGGTCGTCGGCGGGGTCGACGCGGCCCGCACGCTCTACCCCGACCACTACGGCCTCTGGCTCAACCCGCACGCGCCCGGCGGAGGCGTCGGCATCCCGTGGCTCGACCTGCGCCGCATCGCGGGCGGCCTCGACCGCCAGCCCGCCGGGCCGCTGCGCCTGAGCGACCCCGCCATCGAGATCCCGCAGTTCTACGCCCTGCTCACGCAGAACGCGCACCGCACCACCGCGATCCGCTCGCTGCGCCGCGCCTGGGTCCAGCCGACGCTCGGCGCGCCCTATCTGGCGATCGGCCTCGATGTGTACGACACGTCGCCGGTGTCCGTGGACGCGGTGCGCGCGATGATGCAGCAGTCGGTCGTCGCCGTGCCCGACGGACTGCCCGTCTCCACGGTCGCGATGTCCGACGAGCACGACCCCGTCGCCATGTGGCTGCGCGCCAACGCCCGCCCGTTCTACGACCGCGAGGCGCACGCGGCCCCGGCCGCCCCCGCGCCCGCCCCCGTCGCGGGGTACGGGTACCCGCCGCCGCACGGGACGTACTGAAACCGTTCGCCGCGGGCCCTCGCTCCAACTGCCGCCGGAAACCTCCGGGTTGACCTGGCCCCATTCCGCCCCGTTTTAGGGGGAGTTGGCGCACCGCCCGGGCATTCTCACCACATCGGTCACCATGTCGCATTCCGGACCCGATGGAGCTCTGCCGGGCCGGAGTGAATTGTCCGCTCAGCCGGTTCCCGCGTCCGCATAATGCACGCCTGCCGCCTCATCACGGTTGCGCAACCTTTCTCGGTGAGGGCTGGCGGCTGATCACAGGCGCATTGAAGACTCCCTGCAGACACGGGGTTTCGACTCTGTGTACGAGCTGAACGGTCGACTACGGGGCCATGTCCCGGACTGTCCAGCGTGTGAAACAGGATCAAGCCGCTACAGCGGCGGGCGTGGGCCGGCCACAGTCGGCCGAGAGGGGTCAACCACACCGTGACCGCACCGATCGAGACCACTGGGGCCCAGGCCGAGGTGCAGCCCGAGGCTGTGCTCGCCGGCACCAAGGGGCAGCAGATCGAGGGGCGTTCCCTCGGGCGTATCGCCTGGAACCGCTTCAAGAGGGACAAGGTCGCCGTCGCCGGCGGCGTCATCGTCATCCTGCTCATCCTCATCGCCGCCTGCGCGCGCCCCCTGCAGCACCTCTTCGGCCTCGACCCGAACACGTTTCACCAGGACCTCATCGACCCCACCACCTCGCTCCCCAAGGGCGGAATGGGCGGTATGGGCGGTGACCATCCCCTCGGTGTGGAACCGAAGTTCGGCCGCGACATCCTCGCGCGCATCCTCGAAGGCTCGTGGGTCTCGCTCGTCGTCGCCTTCGGCGCGACCGTCCTGTCGAACGTGATCGGGGCGGTCCTCGGTGTCGTCGCCGGGTACTACGGCGGCCGGGTCGACTCGATCATCAGCCGCATGATGGACACGTTCCTGGCGTTCCCGCTGCTGCTGTTCGCGATCTCCATCTCCGCGACCCTGCAGGGCGGCGCGTTCGGCCTGAACGGGCTTCCGCTGCACATCTGCGTGCTGATCTTCGTGATCGGATTCTTCAACTGGCCGTATCTGGGCCGGATCGTGCGCGGCCAGACGCTGGCGCTGCGCGAGCGGGAATTCGTGGACGCGTCCCGCGGGATGGGGGCACGCGGCCCGTACATCCTGTTCCGGGAACTGATGCCCAACCTGGTCGGCCCGATCATCGTCTACTCGACGCTGCTGATCCCGACGAACATCATCTTCGAGGCGTCGCTCAGCTTCCTGGGCGTGGGCATCCAGCCGCCGCAGGCCTCCTGGGGCGGCATGCTCAACCAGGCCGTCGACTACTTCCAGGTCGATCCGCAATACATGATCGTTCCGGGCCTCGCCATCTTCGTCACCGTGCTCGCGTTCAACCTGCTCGGTGACGGTCTCCGCGACGCCCTCGACCCGCGCAGCCGCTGACTCAGGCCGCATCGAGAGCTCCACAAGTTTCCGACAATGGAGGGGATTCCGACCATCATGCGAAGGTCATCTATCGCCGCGGTCGCGGCCATCGGCAGCGTGAGCCTGCTGCTCGCCGGCTGCAGCAAGGCCGACGACGGCTCGGGCGACAACAACAAGTCGGCCGGTGCGAACGCCGCCACGAAGGATTTCGTCAACGCCTCGACGAAGAAGGGCGGCACGGTCACCTACGCGATGTCGGACGTCCCCGACTCGTTCGACCCGGGCAACACGTACTACGCCTACATGTACAACTTCAGCCGGCTGTACGCCCGCCCGCTGATGACGTTCAAGCCCGACGCGGGGGAGAAGGGCAACACGCTCGTCCCCGACCTCGCCTCGGCGCCCGGCAAGCAGTCGGACGGCGGCAAGACCTGGACGTACACGATCCGCAAGGGTCTGAAGTACCAGGACGGCTCGCCGATCACGTCGAAGGACGTCAAGTACGCGGTCGAGCGCTCGAACTTCGCGCGTGACGTGCTCTCCCTCGGCCCGAACTACTTCCAGCAGTTCCTCGCGGGCGGTGACAAGTACAAGGGCCCCTACAAGGACAAGAGCGACAAGGGCCTGAAGTCCATCGAGACGCCGGACGACACCACGATCGTCTTCCATCTCAAGCAGGCCTTCCAGGAGTTCGACTACCTGGTCGCCACCCCGCAGACCGCGCCGGTGCCGAAGGCCAAGGACGACGGCATCGACTACGTCAAGCACATCGTGTCCTCGGGCTCGTACCAGTTCCAGAGCTACCAGGAGGGCAAGCAGGCCGTCCTGGTCCGCAACAAGAACTTCGACCCGAAGTCCGACCCGCTGCGCAAGCAGTACCCGAACAAGATCGTCGTCAACCTGAAGGTCAACCAGCAGACGATCGACAAGGACCTGCAGTCCGGCGACACCCTGATCGACCTGCAGGGCAAGGGTGTCGACACCCAGACGCAGGCGCAGCTGGTCAACGACAAGTCGAAGATGGCGAACACGGACAACGCCTTCGGCGGCCGTCTCGTCTACGCGGCGATCAACACCAAGCTGAAGCCGTTCACGAACGTCGAGTGCCGCAAGGCCGTCGAGTACGCCATCGACAAGGTCTCGGTGCAGACCGCCCAGGGCGGTCCCATCCGCGGTGACGTCGCCACGACGGTGCTGCCCCCGGACATCACGGGCTACGCCAAGGAAGACGTCTACGCCACCAGCGGCAACAAGGGTGACGTGGCCAAGGCCAAGGACGCCCTGAAGGCCTGCGGCGAGAAGAAGATCAACACCACGATCACGGCGCGCAGCGACCGTGACGAAGAGGTCTCCGGCGCCCAGGCGCTGATCGAGTCGCTGAAGAAGGTCGGCATCAACGCCAGCCTGAAGCAGTACCCGTCGGGCAAGTACTTCACCGACTACGCGGGCGTCCCGAAGTTCAACCAGAAGAACAACGTCGGCATCATGATGATGCAGTGGGGTGCCGACTGGCCTTCCGGCTACGGCTTCCTGCAGCAGATCCTGAACAGCAAGGCGGTCGGTGCCTCCGGTAACACCGCCCTGTCGGAGCTCGACGACAAGAAGGTCGACTCGCTGCTGGCCGAGGCCATCGGGTCGCCCGACGAGGCCACGCGCAACAAGCTGTACGCGCAGATCGACAAGCAGGCCATGGAGGACGCGGCGCTCGTCCCGCTGACCTACTTCAAGGTCCTGCTGTACCGCTCGCCGTACGCCACCAACCTGGTGTCCACGGCCGCCTTCAGCGGGCAGTACGACTACCTCAACATCGGCACCACGAAGAAGTAGCAGCCCCGGAAGGCAGGTGAAGGCATTGGTGCCCGCGGGCCGCACGGTCCGCGGGCACCAGCGCCGGTCCCCGTGATCTCGTACATCATCCGCCGGTTGATCGCGGCAGTGATCCTGTTGCTGGTCGTCACCGCGGTCACCTTTGGCATCTTTTTCCTGCTGCCGAGAATGGCCGGCCAGACCGCCGACCAGCTCGCGCAGCAGTACATCGGCAAGAGTCCCTCGGCCGCGGACATCGCAGCGGTCAAGCACAACCTCGGCCTGGACGAGCCCGTTTACCTCCAGTACTGGCACTTCATCAAGGGGATCTTCGCGGGGTCCACCTACGACCTCGGCCCCACCACGGTCCACTGCAACGCGCCGTGCTTCGGCTACTCCTTCAAGAACCACGTCGCGGTGTGGCCCGAGCTGACCGACCGGCTGCCCATCACCTTGTCCCTGGCCGCCGGTGCCGCGGTCATCTGGCTGCTGTCCGGTGTCACGGTGGGTGTGATCTCGGCGCTCAAGCCCGGCTCGTTCTTCGACCGCGCGTTCATGGGCGTCGCCCTCGCCGGTGTCTCGCTGCCGATCTTCTTCACGGGCCAGCTTGCGCTCCTGGTCTTCACCTACCAGATCCCCATCTTCGGTCGTACCTACGTACCGCTCACGGAGAACCCGGCACAGTGGGCCAACACCCTCTTCCCTGCCTGGTGTTCACTCGCTCTGCTGTACTCCGCGATCTACGCCCGGCTGACCCGCTCGGGCATGCTGGAGACGATGAACGAGGACTACATCCGCACCGCGCGTGCCAAGGGTCTGCGCGAGCGCACCGTGGTGGGCCGGCACGGCCTGCGTGCCGCACTGACCCCGATCATCACCGTGTTCGGTATGGACGTCGGTCTGCTGCTCGGCGGCGCCGTGATCACCGAGAACGTGTTCTCCCTGCACGGCATCGGTGAGTACGCCGTCCAGGGCATCACCGACAACGACCTGCCCAAGGTCCTCGGCGTGACGCTGCTCGCCGCGTTCTTCGTCGTGTTCTGCAATCTCCTGGTGGACCTTCTCTACGCCGCCGCCGACCCGCGGGTGAGGCTCTCGTGACCGAACTGTCCAAAACCGGTGCCGCCGTGGGCGAGCCGGTGGCCGCGGGCCCGGCCAAGCCCCCGACCGCCTTCCTCGAAGTGCGCGATCTCAAGGTGCACTTCCCGACCGACGACGGCCTGGTCAAGTCCGTCGACGGGCTCAGCTTCAAGCTGGAGAAGGGCCAGACCCTGTCCATCGTGGGCGAGTCGGGGTCCGGCAAGTCCGTGACCTCGCTGGCGATCATGGGCCTGCACCGGCTCGGCGCGCGCGGCAAGAACGTGAAGATGTCCGGCGAGATCTGGCTCGACGGCAAGGAGCTGATCGGGGCCGCCCCGGACGACGTCCGACGGCTCCGCGGCCGCGAGATGGCGATGATCTTCCAGGATCCGCTGTCCGCGATGCACCCGTACTACACGGTCGGCAACCAGATCGTGGAGGCGTACCGCGTCCACAACGACGTGAACAAGAAGACCGCGCGCAAGCGGGCCGTCGAACTGCTCGACCGCGTGGGCATCCCCGAGCCGGCCAAGCGCGTCGACAGCTACCCGCACGAGTTCTCCGGCGGTATGCGCCAGCGCGCGATGATCGCGATGTCGCTGGCGAACAACCCCCAGCTGCTCATCGCGGACGAGCCGACCACCGCCCTCGACGTCACCGTCCAGGCGCAGATCCTCGACCTGATCAGGGATCTGCAGAAGGAGTTCGAGTCCGCGGTCGTCCTCATCACCCACGACCTGGGTGTCGTCGCCGAGATCGCCGACCAGGTCCTGGTCATGTACGGCGGTCGCTGCGTCGAGCGCGGTCCCGTCGACAAGATCTTCGCCGAGCCGCAGCACCCGTACACCTGGGGCCTGCTCGGATCGATGCCGCGCATCGACCGTGAGCAGACCGAGCGGCTCATCCCCGTCAAGGGCCAGCCGCCGTCCCTCATCAACGTCCCCTCGGGCTGCGCCTTCCACCCGCGCTGCCCGTACGCGGACCTGCCCAAGGGCGGCATCACCCGCACCCAGCGGCCCGAGCTGCACGAGGTCGGCAGCGACCACTTCTCCGCCTGCCACCTCAGCCCGGAGGACCGTACGCGGATCTGGACCGAAGAGATTGCGCCGAAGCTGTGAGTGAGCCCGTGAGCGAGACGAAGAAGGCAGACGCAGGGGACACAGCGGCGGCCACCAAGGCGGCCACGGTTCCCGCGCAGGCGGCGTCCCCCGAGGACCGCGAGGTGCTGCTCAAGGTCGAGGGCCTGGTCAAGCACTTCCCGATCAAGAAGGGGCTCCTCCAGCGGCAGGTCGCCGCGGTGAAGGCCGTCGACGGGATCGACTTCGAGGTCCGCAAGGGCGAGACCCTGGGCGTCGTCGGCGAGTCCGGCTGCGGCAAGTCGACCATGGGCCGGGTCATCACGAAGCTGATCGAACCCACCGGCGGCAAGATCGAGTTCGAGGGCCAGGACATCACGCGCCTCGGCACGCGGGGCATGCGCCCGCTGCGCCGGGACATCCAGATGATCTTTCAGGACCCGTACGGCTCCCTGAACCCCCGGCACACCATCGGCTCGATCGTCTCGGCGCCGTTCCGGCTCCAGGGCGTGGAGCCCGAGGGCGGGGTGAAGAAGGAGGTCCAGCGCCTCCTGGAGCTGGTGGGCCTCAGCCCCGAGCACTTCAACCGCTACCCGCACGAGTTCTCCGGCGGCCAGCGCCAGCGCATCGGCATCGCCCGCGCGCTCGCGCTCAAGCCGAAGCTGGTCGTGGCGGACGAGCCGGTCTCCGCGCTCGACGTGTCGATCCAGGCTCAGGTCGTCAACCTCATGGACGACCTGCAGTCCGAGCTGGGCCTGACGTACGTGATCATCGCGCACGACCTCTCCGTCGTCCGCCATGTCTCGGACCGCATCGCGGTGATGTACCTCGGCAAGATCGTCGAACTCGCCGACCGCACCTCGCTGTACGAGGCGCCGATGCACCCGTACACCAAGGCCCTGATGTCGGCGGTGCCCGTCCCGGACCCCAAGCGCCGGGGTGCCAAGAGCGAGCGGATCCTGCTCAAGGGCGACGTGCCCTCGCCGATCTCGCCGCCGAGCGGCTGCCGCTTCCACACGCGGTGCTGGAAGGCGACGGAGATCTGCAAGACGGCCGAACCGCCGCTGATCCAGCTCGCCCCCGGGCGCCAAGTGGCCTGCCACCACCCGGAGAACGCCGAGGACCAGGCCCCGGACGACACCAAGCTGCTCGCGGTCGCCAAGGAGGCGATCGAGGTGGTGACGCTGGCGCGGACCGAGGCGGATGACGCCGACGACGTGTCCGAGGTGCCGGCCGAGGCGGCGGCCGAGAAGTCGGCTGCGGATTCGGTTGAGGAGCCGGCCGAGGAGCCTGCCGATGCTCCCGAGGCGGCTTCCGACGCCGGTGACGACAGTGACGTACAGCCGTCGGACGACGCGGGTGACGCGGACGGGACGGACGAGGCACAGGGGTCGTCGGACACATAGCGGGGATTTGACCGAGCAGGTCATGTACATGCCCTGACGGGAGAGTGCAGAGTCTGCGTGTCCGTTACATCGGAACACGCGCGAAGGGACGACTCATGGCACTCTCCCGTTCGGCACGTCTGGCGGCGTCCCGCCCGTCTCCCACCACCCTCAAGCGACGCGCCATGCGCGGCTCCCTGGTTGTGACAGCGGCCGCCTCGTTCTGTCTGATCGCCGCGGCCCCGGCCCCCACCCCCGGCTCGGACGGCATCGGCGACCCGTACTTCCCGCAGCTCGGCAACGGCGGCTTCGACGCCACCCACTATGACCTGAACGTGGCCTACGACCCCGCGACCGACCGCCTCGACGGCGTCACCACCGTCACCGCGCGGGCCACCCAGAACCTCTCCTCCTTCGACCTGGACCTCCAGAAGCTGACCGTCGCCTCGGTCGAAGTGAACGGCAGACGCGCCCACTTCACGCGCTCCGGCGACGAGATACGCGTCACCCCGCGCGACGCGATCCGCGACCACCGCACCTTCTCCGTCACGGTCACCTACGGCGGCGTCCCGGAGGCGCTCAACGGCCCCATCGTCTTCGGCTCCGACTACGGCTGGATGAAGACCGACGACGGCGTCTTCGTCGCCTGCGAACCCAACGCCGCCTCCACCTGGTTCCCCTCGAGCGACCACCCCTCCGACAAGGCGACGTACGACATCCGCATCAAGGCGCCCAAGGGTCTGACGGGTGTCTCCAACGGCCGGCTCGTCGACACGTACGACGTCCGGGGCGGGCAGACCGTGCACCACTGGCGCGAGTCCCGGCCGATGGCGACCTACCTCGCCACCGCCTCCATAGGGAAGTTCGACGTCAAGACCGGCAGGACCCCCTCGGGCATCCCGATCTACGTCGCCATCGACCCGGTCCTGAAGGACAGCAACAACGTCGACGTGTACGGCGTCACGGCCGAGGTCACCGACTACTGGTCGCAGGTGTTCGGCCCTTACCCGTTCGAGGAGACCGGCGCCGTCGTCGACGACATGCCGCAGGCCGGCTTCTCCCTGGAGACCCAGTCCAAGCCGAGCTACTCCGCCGTCCGCTCCGAGGGCACGATCGTGCACGAGCTGGCCCATCAGTGGTTCGGCGACTCCGTCTCGGTGCGCCAGTGGAAGGACATCTGGCTCAACGAGGGCTTCGCGAGCTACGGGCCCTGGCTGTGGAACGAGCACAAGGGGCGTACCACGGCCCACGATTCCTTCCTCGCCGCATACAACTCCGTCCCCGCCACCTCGTCCTTCTGGCAGAGCGTCATCGCCGACCCGCAGCGCGACACCATGTTCAACAGCGCCGTCTACAACCGCGGCGCGATGACACTCCAGGTCCTTCGCGAGCGCATCGGCGACAAGGACTTCTTCAAGCTCCTTCGCACCTGGACCTCCACGCACCGCTACGGCAACGCGCAGACCGCCGACTTCATCCGCCTCGCCGAGAAGGTCTCCGGGCAGGACCTCGGCGGCCTCTTCCGGACGTGGCTCTACACGAAGGGCAAGCCCGCGCTGTAGGCCACCCGTCACACCTGGCTCGGGGGGCACCGGGCGGTGCGTAAGAATGTCGGGTGCTTCTGGAACTCTTCACCCCCTCCGTCCAGCATTGGCTGGACCTCATCGGGATCTTCGTCTTTGCGATCTCCGGCGCTCTCCTCGCGGTCCGCAAGAACTTCGATGTCTTCGGCATCGCCGTGCTCGCCGAGGTCACCGCGCTGGGCGGGGGGCTGTTCCGCGACGTGATCATCGGCGCCGTCCCGCCGGCCGCGTTCACCGACCTCGGTTACTTCCTGACCCCGCTGGTCGCCGCCGGCCTCGTGTTCTTCCTGCACCCCGAGGTGGAGCGCACCCAGGTGGCGGTGAACATCTTCGACGCGGCCGGCCTCGGCCTGTTCTGCGTCACCGGCACGGTCAAGGCGTACGACTACGGGCTCGGGCTCACGGCCTCCGCGGCGCTCGGCCTCACGACCGCCGTGGGCGGCGGTGTGCTGCGCGACATCATCGCCAACGAGGTCCCGTCCCTGGTCCGCTGGGACCGCGACCTGTACGCGGTGCCGGCGATCGTCGGCTCGACGATCATCGTCCTGTGCATCCGCTTCGACGCGCTGTCCGCGTTCAGCAGCGGCGCCGCGGTCATCACGGCGTTCGTGCTGCGGCTGCTCGCGATGCGCTACCACTGGCGGGCGCCACGGGCCTGGCACCGCAGGTCGTCGGCGACGGAGGTGCCGGAGGAGACGCCCTGACCTGGGCTGTTATGTACTTCGACGCAAAAGCTACCGCTTAGTAGTTTCCTGTTGTACCGTACCTGCATGGCACAGGTATCGCCCGCCGCGCAGGCGGTCATCGGCGACAGCGAGTTCGACCGCGACACCGCGGTCACCCGGCGCGAGCCCGGTGTGTACGACATCGACCTCTCGGCCGGCTGGACGATCATCAGCGCCGTCAACGGCGGCTACCTGCTCGCCGTGCTCGGCCGCGCCCTCGGCGACGCGCTGCCGCACAGCGACCCGTTCACCATCTCCGCGCACTACCTGACCGCGTCCCGGCCCGGTCCCGCCGTGATCAGGACCGACGTCGTACGCACCGGCCGCACTCTCTCCACCGGCCAGGCTTCCCTCTTCCAGTACGACGACGAGGGCGCCGAGGTCGAGCGGATCCGTGTCCTCGCCTCCTACGGTGACCTCGACGCGCTCCCGGACGACGTCCGTACCACCGCGAAGCCCCCGCACCTCCCGCCGGTCGAGCAGTGCTTCGGCGCGCAGGACGGCCCCACGCCGATCAAGGGCAGCTCCGCCATCACCGAGCGGCTCGCCCTCAAGCTCGACCCGGCCACGCTCGGCTGGGCGATCGGTTCGCCCTCCGGCAAGGGCGAGATGCGGGCCTGGTTCGGCCTCGCGGACGGGCGTGACGCGGACCCGCTCTCCCTGCTCCTCGCGGTGGACGCGCTGCCGCCGACCGCGTTCGAGATGGGCCTGACCGGCTGGGTCCCGACGGTCGAACTGACCGTCCACGTCCGCTGCCGCCCCGCCCCCGGCCCCCTGCGCGTCTCCATCACCACCCGTAATCTCGCGGGGGGTTTCCTGGAGGAGGACGCCGAGGTCTGGGACAGCGAGGACCGCCTGGTGGCCCAGTCCCGGCAGCTCGCGCGCGCAAAGCTGAGCTGAACGGGGCGGCGGGTCCGGGTGGGCCGAGCCCGGAGCCCTGGGGCCCTTCGCTTGGATCATGCCGGGCTCGCGGGGCCTGGTGCCGCACCTCGCGGCGTTGTCGTCAGTCGCCGACTCTCCCAAGCTCTCGGCTGCGCTCAAGCAGGGGGGACTCCATGACCCCGCTCCCTGATCCGGCCCGATCCAAACGAAAGGCCGTAGCGGCGCGCTCCGGGTCGAGGTGAGCCCGTTGTCGTAGAGCGGCGGGCGTCCCGGTCGAGGCGAGCCCGGCGGCGCAGCGTGCCGCGCGTCGGCCGGGTCTGGTACCTCGTCGCCGACTGCGCGCCAGGCCCCAGCTGTTCCGCCCGGGCCGGGTGCGCGAGGCGACCCTCACCGACGCGTCCGTCCGGCGGCGCCCCGGGGTCCAACTGGCCGATGCCTGGGCCGTTTTGAAACGCCAGGTCGAGGACAGGCCGGAGGCCGTCGAGGTCACCGCGCGCGTGCGGCGCACTCACCTCGACCTGTTCCTGCGGCTGTGCGGCAACGCGCTGACCGCGCCGCCCGACGGCGACGGCCGCAGCGAGTGGATCACCGTGCACCTCGGCTACGGGGAGGTGCGCGAGGCCCGCTTGCTCCTCTCCTTCGCCGACAACGTGCAGGTCGTCGACCCGCCCGAGATCCGTGCGGAACTCTCCCGCTGCGGGCGCCACGATCACGGCCGTGTACGGTCCGCCCACAGGAACTCCGTGACAGCGCCGGTCAGTTCGGCCGGCGCGTCTTCCTGTACGAGATGCCCCGCGCCCTCGATCAGCCGCAGTTCGGCGCCGGGGATCAGCTTCGCCAGCTCGTGCCCGCGCGCGACCGGGATCCAGGTGTCCTCCGTGCCCCAGCAGATCAGCACAGGCAGGTCCAACTCCCCGTACCGGCCCTGGATCTCGTCGGTGAAGCGCTGGTCGTTCTGCTCGATCTGACGATAGAACGCGGGCTGTCCCTCCGGCGTGCACCAGGGGGCGACCAGCCGGTCGAGGGTGGCCGGGTGCAGGCCCTGGTGGCTCGCCGACCTGATGTACTCGCGCGCGAGCGCCTCGTGCAGGGCCGGCGGGAGCTGGGCGAACACGTCGGCGTGCGCGCCGAGATGGCGGTACGTGGGGGAGCCCCATGGAGCGAGCGCCACCGGGTCGACGAGCGCGAGCCGCTCGTAGCGCGCGCCGTGCAGCAGCCGGGCGCGCAGGGCGACACAGCCGCCGAAGTCGTGGGCGACGACGGCGGGTTCGGCGCCGGGCCGGTCCAGGCCCCAGTGCCCGAGCAGCTCGGTCAGGACACGGGCGTGGGCGGCGAGGGTGACGTCCTGACCGTCGTGCTTCGCCGAGGCGCCGTACCCGGGCAGATCCCATACGTAGACGCGATGCCGGGCGGCGAGCGCGCGGGCCGGGCCGCGCCAGACGTACGAGGAGAAGGGCGTGCCGTGGACGAGGACGACCGGCGGCGCGTCCGCCGGGCCGAGCGCGGCCCAGGCGACGTCGCCGGACGAACTGGCACAGGAGCGGTCGAGATTCCAGTCGGCGGTCATGCTCTTCAGGCTAGAGCGTGTCCCGGCCGGGGGTGCGGGGACTTGGGCGCCGGTGGTGGTGGCCTGCGGCCGGCGGCGTTCAGTCCAGCCAGTGCGCCCGGCCGAGGTTGACGAGGCGCAACTGCCGTGTGGCGACGTCGATCGCCGCGTCCATGCGCTCCGGCGGGGTCTCCAGGAAGACGGACGCGGTCATCACCATGTGCTCGACGTAGTGCCACGCCAGCATCCGCAGGTCGTCCTGGCTCCAGCCGGCGGACACCGGGTCCGCGGCAAGACCCTCGGCCACCTCCTCGGCGAACCGCGCGAGCTGCCCGCCGATGGCGTCCCGCACGCGCTGGACGCCGCCGTGCCGCTCACGCGCGATGAAGCGCACGTGGGAGGGGTGCGTGCGGACCAGACGGGCGATCAACTCGACTGTCCGCCCCAGACGTTCCTCGTTGCTGCCCGTCGTGGTCAGCATCGTGGTGATCGTCTCGTGCAGGCTGCCGAGGGCCTCCTCGACGAGCGCGACGCCGAGCTCGGCCGTCGAGTCGAAGTGCCGGTAGAACGCGGTCGGCGCGACCCCGACGGCCCGGGTGACCTCGCGCAGCCCCAGGCTCGACAGGCTCTGGTCCTCGAGCAGCTCCAACGCCGCGTCGAGCAGCGCCTGTCGGGTCTTCTGCTTCTGGGCCTGCCGGATGCCGAGGGTGTGACTCATGCCATGCAGTTAACACTTGTTCTCTGTAATTCGGAAGCCGCGTGCGCGCTAGACTCATGAGTCAGTGAACGGTTGTAATCCCAACTGTCACCGACCCGACCATGAGAGGCACTCATGCTGTTCCTCGTAGCCGCCCTGCTTCTGCTGGGCGTCGCGCTGGGCTCCGTGGCCCACGCGCCTCTTCCCGTCACCCTCGTCGCCGCCGCCGTCATCGGCATCTGGCTGGTTGTCTTCGCCGTGCGCGAGCGGACCGCCCGGCGACGCCACCAGCACTGATCCATCAGCCTGATCACGCCTGATCACGCCTGATCTCGCCTGATCACGCCTGAACCAAGAGGGGGTACCACCATGAACATCACCGCTGACACCACTACCGGCACCAGCACCCACACCGACGCCGTGGCCGGGACGGCCCCTGCGGAGCAGCCCCGCACCGGTGCGCGCGACGCCGACGGAATGGCCGTCGCCTCGTTCGTCCTCGGGCTGCTCGGACTGCTCGTCCTCAACCTCTTCCTGGGCCCGATCGCCATCGTGCTCGCCGGCCTCGCCCTCCTGCGCGGCACCGCCCGCCGTGGCCGTGCGCTGCTCGGACTCGGGCTCGGAATCGCCGACCTGGCGGTCCTCGCGGCGTTCGTCGCGACCGACCACACGCTGTCCTGGAGCCTCACGGGCTGACCCCTTCGACGCTCTGCGTGGGACGGGACCCCACGCGGCGCGGAGCACCGGGACAGGGGCTCGTAGAATCGAGCCCACCATGGCTTACCTCGACCACGCCGCGACCACTCCGATGCTCCCGGAGGCCGTCGAGGTGATGACCGCCCAGCTCGCCCTCACCGGCAACGCGTCCTCGCTGCACGCAGCAGGCCGGCGCGCCCGACGCACCGTCGAGGAGTCCCGCGAGACCCTCGCCGAATCCCTCGGCGCCCGCCCCAGTGAGGTCGTTTTCACCTCGGGCGGCACCGAGGCCGACAACCTCGCGGTGAAGGGCCTGTACTGGTCCCGCCGCGACGCGGACCCCGCCCGCACCCGCGTCCTCGCCAGCCCCGTCGAACACCACGCCGTCCTCGACGCCGTGCACTGGCTCGGCGAACACGAGGGCGCCACCGTCGAATACCTGCCCGTCGACGCGTACGGGCGCGTGCACCCGGACGCCCTGCGCGAGGCGATCGCCCGCAACCCCGACGACGTGGCCCTCGCCACCGTCATGTGGGCGAACAACGAGATCGGCACGATCCAGCCCGTACGTGAACTCGCCGACGTGGCCGCCGGGTTCGGCGTCCCGCTGCACGCCGATGCCGTCCAGGCCTTCGGTCAGATCCCCGTCGACTTCGCCGCGTCCGGCCTCGCCGCGATGACCGTCTCGGGCCACAAGATCGGCGGCCCGTACGGCATCGGGGCGCTCCTCCTGGGCCGCGAGTACACCCCCGTACCCGTGCTCCACGGCGGCGGCCAGGAGCGGCATGTGCGCTCCGGGACGCTCGACGTGCCGGCCGTCTCCGCCTTCGCCGTCGCCGGACGGCTCGCCGCCGAACAGCGTGAGTGGTTCGCCCGCGAGATCGGCGGACTGCGCGACGACCTGGTCGACGCCGTGCGCGCGGCCGTCCCCGAGGCGATCCTCGGCGGCGACCCGGCCCCCGGCGGCCGGCTGCCCGCCAACGCCCACTTCACCTTCCCCGGATGCGAGGGCGACTCCCTGCTGCTGCTCCTGGACGCGCAGGGCATCGAGTGCTCCACCGGCTCCGCGTGCACGGCCGGTGTGGCGCAGCCCAGCCACGTACTGCTGGCCACCGGCACGGACCCGGACCTGGCCCGCGGCACCCTGCGCTTCTCCCTCGGCCACACGTCGACCGAGGCGGACGTGGCAGCGGTGGCGGACGCGATCGGACCGGCGGTGGAGCGGGCCAGGACGGCCGGGCTGAGCTGACGGCCGGGCTCGGCTGACGCGGCTGAGCCAGGACGCCTTACGCCTTGGCCGTGCGCCCCTCTTCATGGGCGCGCTTCACCAGGCCCATGTACCGGTCCCAGTCCCAGTGCGGGCCCGGATCGGTGTGGTCCGTGCCCGGCACCTCGACATGCCCGATGATGTGCTGCCGGTCGACGGGTATCCCGTAGCGCCTGCATATCCCGGCGGTGAGCCGCGCGGAGGACGCGTACATGGCGTCCGTGAAGTCGGCCGGGCGGTCCACGAACCCCTCGTGCTCGATCCCCACACTGCGCTCGTTGAATTCCTTGTTCCCCGCGTGGAACGCCACGTCCAGCTCGCGGATCATCTGCGCTATGTGGCCGTCCTTGCGCACCACGTAGTGCGCCGCAGCCCCGTGCCACGGATCCTTGAAGACCTTCAGCGTCCCCTGATAGCTGCCCTGTGTGACATGGATGATCACGCGGTCGATCGTGTAGTCGGCGGGGCGGTCCGCCCGCCGCCAGTTCGCCGCCGCCGCGGCCACCCACTCCGCGCCCCTGAAGTCGACCTCGCCGGCCTTGCGCGGCTTGTCCATGCCGGGCATCTGCCACCACATGTGCGCCAGGTCGCTGCGGGCGAGCAGGCCCACACCGACGGCTGTCGCCGCGCCTCCGATCAGCAGCGTCCGCCGGCTGACCCCCCGGTCACCGTCGCGCTTCGCGCGGCCCCCGGACTTCTGCCGCGACTTCCCCTGTGCTCCCACGACCCGCCCCCGTTCACGTCGTACGAGATCCACAACGGATACTCGCGGGATTCGGTTCCCGCGGCCCCGTACCCTGTTAGAGCTATGACTTCGCAGACCCCGCAGAGCACCCGCCCCCTTCGCGTCCTCGCCGCCATGTCGGGCGGCGTGGACTCCGCTGTCGCCGCCGCCCGCGCGGCGGAAGCGGGCCACGACGTGACGGGCGTCCACCTCGCCCTCTCCGCGAACCCGCAGTCGTTCCGCACCGGAGCCCGCGGCTGTTGCACCGTGGAGGACTCCCGTGACGCCCGCAGGGCCGCCGACGTCATCGGCATCCCCTTCTACGTCTGGGACCTCGCCGAGCGCTTCCGCGAGGACGTCGTCGACGACTTCGTCGCCGAGTACGAGGCCGGGCGCACCCCGAACCCGTGCCTGCGCTGCAACGAGAAGATCAAGTTCGCCGCGCTCCTCGACAAGGCGCTCGCCCTGGGCTTCGACGCGGTCGCCACGGGCCACTACGCGAAGGTGGTCGAGCACGCGGACGGCACCCGCGAGCTGCACCGCGCCTCCGACATGGCCAAGGACCAGTCGTACGTCCTCGGAGTGCTCGACGACCGCCAGCTCGCGCACGCCCTGTTCCCGCTCGGCGACACGGTCACGACGAAGGACGAGATCCGCGCGGAGGCCGAGCGGCGCGGCCTCGCGGTCGCCAAGAAGCCCGACTCGCACGACATCTGTTTCATCGCGGACGGCGACACCCAGGGCTTCCTCGCGTCGCGCCTGGGCAAGGCAGAGGGCGACATCGTCGACGAGACGGGGAGCAAGGTCGGCACGCACGAGGGCGCGTACGGCTTCACGATCGGCCAGCGCAAGGGCCTGCGGATCGGCACCCCGGCCCCCGACGGCAAGCCGCGCTACGTCCTGGACATCTCGCCGGTGAACAACACGGTGACGGTCGGCCCCGTCGGCTCTCTCGATGTCACCGCCCTCACCGCCATCAAGCCCCGTTGGTGCGGCACGGCTCCCACGGGACCGGGCACGTACACCGCGCAGCTGCGCGCCCACGGCGACGAGACGCCGGTGACGGCGGAGCTGATCGACGGCACCCTGACCGTCACCTTCGACGAACCCGTACGCGGTGTCGCCCCCGGCCAGGCCATCGTGCTCTACGACGGCACGCGCGTGGTCGGCTCGGCGACGATCGCGACGACCACGCGCGCGAAGACGGCTGCCTAGCCGCTTACGGGGTGCGCGGGCCCGCCGAGAAGAAGTCGCTGAGCAGCGGACCGAGCGCGTCCGGATCCACCGCGTGGGTCTGGCCGTCCAGCGTGCGGTACGTCCCGTCGGGCACCGCCCCGGCCACCGTCCGCGCCGCCTCGCGCATCCACGAGGGGCTCGCGCCGCCCGCGACGGCGAGCACCGGCACGGTGATCGAGGCCAGCCGCTCCCGCGGCACCAGACCGTCACCCATCGCGGCATTGTCGTAGGCCAGGGTCGGCGCGACCGCCTCCATGTCCGGCCACCAGGGCGAGCGCCGGGCGCCCGCGATCATCTCGGCGGGCGCGCCGGTGAGCGACATGAACAGCTCCACCGCGTCCCCGTTGCGGCCCTCGGCGAGGAGTGCGGACAGCTGCTGCGTGTACTCCGTGCGCTCCTTGCCGCCCCCTTCGTCGACCGCGAACGGGGGTTCGTACACGGCGACTCGGGTCACCGGCAGCCCGCTCGCCGCCGCCTCCAGGGCCAGCGCCGCGCCCGAAGACATGCCGTAGAGCGCCGCGCTGCCGCCCACGGCGTCGATGAGCGCGGCGATGTCCTCCACCTCGCGGGCGACGGCGTACGGGGCCGTGTCACCGCTCGCGCCGCGGCCCCTGCGGTCGTACGGGACGGCGCCGAGTCCGCCGCTCAGCCGGGCCGCCAGCGGCTCCATCGACGAGCCCGCCGACAGGGCGCCGCTCACCAGGATGACCGCCGGGCCCGCGCCGGTGCGCTCGTACGCGATGGCGGTGCCGTCGGGAGAGTTCGTCTTCTTGTCCACGTCTGTGAGGACTCCCTCGCCCGGCGGAACTCATCACGCGGTCAGACGCTTTCCACCTCGTAGAAGCACAGGTGGTCCTTGATCTCGGCCACGTCCGGCTTCGGGTCCGGGTATGCCCACACCAGGTCGGGGGCGTCCGGCAGCGACCAGTAGGACGCCGTTCCCTTGAAGGGGCAGTACGTCTGTGTGTCGGACGGGGTCAGCAGGTCCGTGCGGACGTCCGCCGGCGGGATGTAGTAACGCACCGGACAGCCCGTCTCGCGCAGCAGCAGCGGGCGGGCGCTCTGCGCGAGCACCACCCCGCCGTGGACCACGCGTACGGAACCGGTGCCCTGCTCGATCGTGATCGTGTGTCCATCAGCCATACCTGGGACAGCACCGGCGAGGCCGCCGTTCTTCCCCCGTACGGTAGGAGACATGAACATTTGCGTCTTCCTCTCCGCCGCCGACCTCGCCGACCGCTACACCCGGCCCGCCCGTGAGTTCGCCGAACTGCTCGGCAAGGGCGGCCACACGCTCGTGTGGGGCGGTTCGGAGAGTGGTCTCATGAAGGTCGTCGCGGACGGTGTGCAGGAGGCCGGAGGGCGCCTCGTGGGCGTCTCCGTGGACTTCCTCGCCGACCTGGCGCGGGCGAACGCCGACGAGATGGTCATCGCCCGCGACCTCGCGGAACGCAAGGCGCTGCTCCTGGAGAAGGCCGACGCCGTCGTGATCATGGTGGGCGGCGCGGGCACGCTCGACGAGGCCACCGAGATCCTGGAGCTGAAGAAGCACGGCAAGCACGACAAGCCGGTCGTCCTGCTGAACTCGGCAGGTTTCTACGACGGCCTCAAGGAGCAGTTCCGGCGCATGGACGACGAGGGGTTCCTGCCGGTGCCGCTCACCGAACTCGTCTTCTTCGCCGAGGAGCCCGTCGGCGCGCTGGCCTACCTGGAGACGCACCCGTCAGCGGCTGCCGCCTCGGAAGTCGGCACGCTCTAATGCGAGCATGGCCCGTATGGCAACACATGTGATCACCGGGGCCGGATCAGGTATCGGCGCGGCCGTGGCGCGCCGTCTGCACGCACGCGGGGACCAACTCGTCCTCCACGCGCGCGACGCGGCCCGCGCGAAGGAACTCGCGGCCCAGTTCCCCGGCGCGGCCACCCTCGTCGGCGACCTGGCCGACCCGGACAAGCTCTCCTGGGCGTTCTCGCACCAGTCGCTGCCGGACCGGGTGGACTCGCTGCTGCACATCGCGGGCGTCGTCGACCTCGGCCCGGTCGGCGAGCTCACCCCCAAGTCGTGGCGCCACCAGCTGAACGTGAACCTGGTCGCCCCCGCCGAACTGACCCGCCATCTCCTGCCCCAGCTCCGCGTCGCCCACGGCCACGTGATCTTCGTCAACTCGGGTGCGGGCCTCAGCGCGCACGCCGACTGGTCCGCGTACGCCGCCTCCAAGCACGGCCTGAAGGCGCTCGCCGACGCCCTGCGCCAGGAGGAGCACGGCAACGGCGTGCGGGTCACGTCGGTCTACCCGGGCCGCACGGCCAGCGCGATGCAGGTCAAGGTGCACCAGCAGGAGGGCAAGCCGTACGACGCCGCCCGCTGGATCGACCCCGAGTCGGTCGCCACGACGATCGTCATGGCGCTCGACCTGCCGCGCGACGCCGAGGTCAACGACCTCACGGTGCGCCCGGGCCGATAGCGCCTTCTGAGCCTCGGTCCACCTGCGCCTGAGCCGGCCCCGGCCCCGTTACGTACGCTTCGCGGGTGAGCGAAAACAGCAAGTTCAGGCCGGGGCCCGCCACCGGTGTCGGATCGATGCCCGGTGGCGACGCGCGCGAGGCGGCCAAGACGGTCACCGGCAGTGTCGAGGAGTTCCCGTATCTGGCGGAACTGCCCGCACGCGGACCCGGCGCCGACATGATCGGCCGGACCGCCGGACTGCTCGTCGAGCTGTACGCGCGCGTGGAGCCCAGCGGCTGGCGGCTCGGGGACCGGCCGGGCCGCGACACCCGGCGGGCCCGGTCCTGGATGGGCGAGGACCTGGACGCGCTCGAGGAGTTCCTGCAGGGCTACCAGGGGCCGTTGAAGGTGCAGGCGGTCGGTCCCTGGACGCTCGCCGCCGCCCTGGAACTGCGTAACGGCGAGGTCGCCCTGTCCGACGAGGGCGCCTGCCGGGACCTCGCCGGCTCGCTCGCCGAGGGCCTGCGCCTCCACCTCGACGACGTGCGCCGCCGCGTCCCCGGGGCCGAGATCGTGCTCCAGCTCGACGAGCCGTCCCTCATCGCCGTACTGCGCGGCCAGGTCAAGAGCGCCAGCGGATACCGCACCCACCGCGCCGTCGACCGCCAGCTCGTGGAGAGCACGCTCCGCGAGGTCGTCTCGGTCCACGACGGGCCCGTCGTCGTGCACTCCTGCGCCCCCGACGTCCCGTTCGCCCTGCTGCGACGTGCGGGCGCCGACGCGATCTCCTTCGACTTCTCGCTGCTCACCGAACGTGACGACGACGCGATCGGTGAGGCCGTCGAGGCCGGTACGCGGCTCTTCGCCGGTGTCGTGCCGGGCACGGACAGCCCATTGTCAGACCCTGCCGGTAGCGTCATGGGAGTCAGGACGCTGTGGCGCAGGCTGGGGCTGAATCCCGGCTCCCTCGCGGAGTCGGTCACGGTCACACCGTCGTGCGGTCTCGCGGGGGCCTCTCCCGCGTACGCGCGCGCCGCGCTCGCCCACTGCGTCCGGGCGGCGAGATCACTCGCGGACAACCCAGAGTGACGGCTCGGGATCCGCACAGGGACAAACGGGAGGACGAGACGGTGGCCGGCGAACAGCAGCACGCACAGCCCGCAGAGGTGCCCACGACGGCACGGGAGCAGCACGCGCAGCTCGCCGAGCAGATCGAGGAGCACCGCTTCAGGTACTACGTGAAGGACCAGCCGGTCGTCAGCGACGGCGAGTTCGACAAACTCCTGCGCTCCCTGGAGGCGCTGGAGGAGCAGTATCCCGAGCTGCGCACCCCGGACTCGCCGACCCAGAAGGTCGCGGGCTCGTACGCGCCGGTGTCCACGTCGTTCACGGCCGTCGAGCACCGCGAACGCATGCTCTCCCTCGACAATGCCTTCGACGACGCCGAGTTGGCCGCCTGGGCGGACCGCATCGCCCGGGACGTCGGCACGTCCGACTACCACTTCCTGTGCGAACTCAAGATCGACGGCCTCGCGGTCAACCTCACGTACGAGGACGGCAAGCTCACCCGCGCCGCCACCCGCGGCGACGGCCGCACCGGCGAGGACATCACGCCCAACGTGCGCACGATCGCCGAGATCCCCCACCGCCTCAAGGGCGACCGCGTCCCGGCGCTCGTGGAGATCCGCGGCGAAGTCTTCTTCCCCATGGAGGGGTTCGAGGAGCTCAACGCGCGCCTGGTCGAGGCCGGGGACAAGCCCTTCGCCAACCCGCGCAACGCGGCGGCGGGTTCGCTCCGCCAGAAGGACCCCCGCGTCACCGCGACCCGGCCGCTCCACATGGTCGTGCACGGCATCGGCGCCCGCGAGGGCTTCGACATCGACCGCCTCTCCCAGGCCTACGAGCTGCTGCACGAATGGGGACTGCCCACCGCCCGGCACAACAGGGTGGTCGACAGCATCGAGGACGTACGGGAGTTCATCGCCCACTACGGGGAGAACCGCCACTCCATCGTCGAGCACGAGATCGACGGCGCCGTCGTCAAGCTCGACGAGATCCCCCTCCAGGGCCGCCTCGGCTCCACCTCGCGCGCGCCGCGCTGGGCCATCGCCTGGAAGTACCCGCCGGAGGAGGTCAACACCAAGCTGGTCAACATCCGCGTGGGCGTGGGCCGCACCGGCCGTGTCACGCCGTACGCGCAGGTCGAACCGGTCACCGTGGCCGGCTCGGAGGTCGAGTTCGCGACCCTGCACAACCAGGACGTCGTCAAGAAGAAGGGCGTCCTCATCGGCGACACCGTCGTCCTGCGGAAGGCGGGCGACGTCATCCCCGAGATCCTCGGCCCGGTCGCCGACCTGCGCGACGGCAGCGAGCGGGAGTTCGTGATGCCCGCCGAGTGCCCCGAGTGCGGCACCCCGCTGCGGGCCATGAAGGAGGGCGACATCGACCTCCGCTGCCCGAACGCCCGGTCCTGCCCGGCCCAGTTGCGCGAGCGCCTCTTCTACCTCGCGGGCCGCAAGTCCCTCGACATCGAGAACTTCGGCTACGTGGCGGCCGCCGCCCTCACCAAGCCCCTGGAGCCGTCCGAGCCGGCGCTCTCCGACGAGGGCGACCTGTTCGACCTCACCATCGAGCGGCTGCTGCCGATCAGGGCGTACGTCCTCGACCAGGACAGCGGACTGCCGAAGCGGGACCCGAAGACCGGCGAGGAGAAGATCGCCACGGTCTTCGCCAACCAGCAGGGCGAGCCCCGCAAGAACGCCCTGTCCATGCTGGAGAACATCGCGGCGGCCAAGGAGCGGCCCCTCGCCCGCATCATCACCGGCCTGTCGGTGCGCCATGTGGGCCCCGTCGCCGCCGAGGCCCTGGCCCGCGAGTTCCGCTCCATCGACCGCATCGAGCAGGCCACCGAGGAGGAGCTCGCCGCCACCGACGGCGTCGGGCCGATCATCGCCGCCTCGCTCAAGCAGTGGTTCGCGGAGGACTGGCACCGCGAGATCCTGCGCAAGTGGCGGGCCGCCGGGGTCCGGATGGAGGAGGAGGGCGCCGGCGAGGACCAGGGCCCCCGCCCGCTCGAAGGCCTCACGGTTGTCGTCACCGGCACACTCGAGCACCACACCCGAGATGGCGCGAAAGAGGCCCTGCAGAGCAGAGGGGCCAAGGTGACGGGCTCCGTTTCCAAGAAGACCTCCTTCGTCGTAGTGGGGGACAACCCGGGCTCCAAGTACGACAAGGCGATGCAGCTGAAGGTTCCGGTTCTGAACGAGGACGGGTTCGCCGTCCTGCTCGAACAGGGGCCGGAGGCGGCGGCGGACGCTGCGCTTCCGACCGAGGAGTAGCGGTTGAAGGCCACCCGTTCAGCGCATACCAGATGCATACGGGTGGCTGGGGCGCATTCGGGCAACCGTGGTCGACCGCTGCCCCAGGAAGCCTTCTGCGGCCTACTGTTGAGGGGTGCGCCTGCCGTGCCCGGCCGCGGATGGGGCATCCCGTGCCCACGACGGGCACGGGGCGGAGAACGAGGACGCGGTACCGCTGACGGAAGTCGTCCGCATCGGATCGCGTGGCGTGGGCACCGCCGGCTGTGAGAGGGACGGGAATGGAACCGACCGAGAGCGCCGCTCCGGACTCACGGCTGCGCACGCGCTGGCGCGTGTGGCGAGGTACCGCGAGCCCGGCGCCGGCCGCGCGCAGCGTGCCGCGACCGGACGAGACGGACCAGTCCGGTGAGACGGACAACGACACCGGCGAGACGGACCAGGGCGACGGGCGCCCCAGGCGCGGTGGGTGGCGCGCGGCCCTCGGGGACCGCGGCGCGGGGCGTACACGCCGTCGCGCGGGCTCCGGTGCCCGGGGCGAGAGCGGACGAAGTGGCTCCGTCGGCGCGTCGGCCGGATCCGGGGCGCCCACACCCGGCTGGCCCGCGTCCGGTTCGAACGGCGGGGCCGGGATCGGCGCCTACGGCGTCCCCGCATCCGGTGCGGTGGCGTCCGGTTGGCCCGCCCCGGGTTCGAACGGCGGGGCGGGCATCGGTGCCATCGGCGGGACCGGCTCCGGAGCGGCGGTGAGCGGCGGGACCGGCTGGACCGGGGCCGCCGCTGACGGTGGTTCCGGGTGGACGGGCGCCGGCGCGGGAGACGCGGGCGGCTGGCCGAACCGCGGGTACGGGACCTTCGGCGGAGCCTTCGGTGAGGAAGGGGACGGCCGGGAGCGCTCCTGGCTCGGCGCGCTGCCCATGCTGCCCCTCGCGATCGTCGCCCTCGCCTCCGCCGTGCTCGGCACCGGCTTCTACCGCGCCTTCACCGGCAGCCACGCGCTCTTCCCGTCCGGCGCCGCCGGCTGGTCCCTCGCCGTACTGACCGGCATCATCGTCGGCCACCTCGCCGCGCTCGGCCGCGACCGCTGGTGGGGCGGCACCGGCTCGGGCGCGGCCTTAACGCTCGCGGTCCTGCTGCTCTACGGCTGGGTGCCCGCCGGCATGGTCAGCCTCACCGTCGTCGTCCTCGTCGGCATCGCCCGCCGGCACCGCTGGCGCCAGGGCATCCTGCACGGCGCGGTCGACATCATCGGCATCGGTGCGGGCGCCCTCGTGCTCGCCGTGTTCGGCCAGGTCCCGTCTGTGGAGTCCCCCTGGAAGCCGGAGACCTGGACGGTTCTCAACGCCCCCGAGGTGGCGCTCGTCGCGGCCGCCTACCTCGCGGTCACCCGCAGCCTGCTCTGGTACGTCCACGCGCCCCGTGCCTCCGGGCTGCCCACCGTCGCCCGCACCGCCCTTCTCCGGCAGGGCCTCGTCGGCGTCGCGCTGCTCGGCATCGCCCCGCTGATCTGCGTGGTCGCTATCGCGCTGCCCGTGCTGCTGCCGCTGTTCGCCGTCCCGCTCATCGCGCTCGACTCGACGCTGTGGATCGCCCGGGCCCGCGCCGAGGAGCAGCTGCGCGACCCGCTCACAGGGCTGCCCAACCGGCAGTGGCTGCTGGAGCGGACGTGGACCGCGCTCGACGACGCCGAGCGGATCGGCGCGCGCAGCGCCCTCCTGCTCATCGACCTGGACCGCTTCCGGTCCGTCAACGACACCCTCGGACACCTCGCGGGAGACCGGCTCCTGCTCCAGATAGCCGACCGGCTCCGGATGGCCCTGCCCCGAGGGGCGGAGGCCGCACGCCTCGGCGGCGACGAGTTCGCCGTCCTCCTGCCCGTGGTCGACTCCACGACATCCGCCACCCGGGTGGCGCGCACCCTGGTCGCCGCCCTCGGCTCCCCGCTCGACCTGGACGGGCTCACGCTGGTCCTGGAGGCCAGCGCCGGACTCGCCGTCTTCCCCGACCACGCGCTCGACGCCGAAGGGCTGCTGCGCCGCGCGGACGTCGCCATGTACCAGGCGAAGCGCGACCGTACGGGCGTCGAGGTCTACGAGTCGAAGCGGGATTCCAACACCCCCGACCGCCTCGGCCTGCTCGGCGATCTGCGCCGCGCGCTCGACGCGGGCGACGTGGAGGTGCACTACCAGCCGAAGGTCCGCTTCGACGGACAGGTCGCCGGCCTCGAGGCGCTGGTGCGCTGGGTGCACCCCGAGCGGGGCAAGGTTCCGCCGGACGAGTTCATCGCCATCGCCGAGTCGTCCGGACTCATGCCCCATCTGACCGAGTACGTCCTGGAGACGGCGCTCGCGCAGGTCGCCCGGTGGCGGGCGCAGGGCCTGCGCGTCCCGGTCGCGGTGAACGTGTCGCCGAGGGACGTGCACACCCCGGGATTCGCCGGCGCGGTCGCCGCGCGGCTCGCCCGGCACGGCGTCCCCCCGGGCGCCCTGCAGCTGGAGATAACCGAGCACGTGTTGCTGGAGGACCCCCAGCGCGCCGCCGACACCCTCGCCGGGCTCACCGGGCACGGCGTGAAGATGTCCCTCGACGACTTCGGCACCGGCTACTCCTCCCTCGTCCACCTGCGTCGCCTCCCGGTCAGCGAGCTGAAGATCGACCGCTCGTTCGTGGCCCGCCTCGCCGTGGACAACGAGGACGCGGAGATCGTCCGCTGCACCGTCGACCTGGCGCACTCGCTCGGACTGCTCGTCGTCGCCGAGGGAGTCGAGGACGACGAGACCTGGGAGCGCCTGCGCGACCTCGGGTGCGACGCCGTCCAGGGCTGGCTCGTCGCCGCCGCGATGCCGCCGGACGAGACGACGGCATGGCTGCGGGCGCGCGGCTCCCGCGGATGGCAGCGGCCCTCCGTCCTCGCCGCAGAGGCCGAGGACCAGTCATCGGGACAGACGGTCAACTGAGCCGTACAGGGGTGACCGGGGCTTCGCGGACCTCCGAACGGGAAACCGTTTAACAGGCACGGCACCGCGCCCCATAGGATTGGGGCCGGTCGTACCCTTCCCGTCTGTCGTGCGACGCCCGGCACGCACGCTCGCCGCGTTGCCGAATCGTCCACGTGGCTCCGCCACGAGGACGCTCCGGCGCCTTGCGATCGCACGCACCAGACGACGCACGACCCGCCCTTCGGGCGGACGACGGGTATGGGACGACTGGCCCCGGCCCGAACCACACTCACTCACCCCAGAGGATCGCTGCATGCCTGGCATCACGCGCGAGGAGGTCGCACACCTCGCACGGCTGGCGCGTCTGGAGCTGAAGGACGAAGAGCTCGACCACTTCGCCGGACAGCTCGACGACATCATCGGCGCGGTCGCCCGCGTCTCGGAGGTCGCCGACCAAGACGTACCGCCGACCTCCCACCCGCTCCCGCTGACGAACGTCATGCGGGCGGACGAGGTTCGTCCGTCGCTCACCCCCGAGCAGGCGCTCTCCGGCGCCCCGGCCCAGGAGCAGCAGCGTTTCAAGGTGCCGCAGATCCTGGGGGAGGACTAATCACCATGACGGACAGCAACATCATCAAGCTCACCGCCGCCGAGATCGCCTCGAAGATCGCCGCCGGCGAGCTCACGGCCGTCGAGGTCACCGAGGCCCACCTGGCCCGGATCGGGGCCGTCGACGAGAAGGTGCACGCCTTCCTGCACGTCGACCGTGAGGGCGCGCTCGCGCAGGCCCGCGCCGTCGACGCCAAGCGCGCCGCGGGCGAGAAGCTCGGCCCGCTGGCCGGCGTACCGCTCGCGCTGAAGGACATCTTCACCACCGAGGGCATCCCGACCACAGTCGGTTCGAAGATCCTCGAAGGCTGGATCCCGCCGTACGACGCCACCCTGACGCGCAAGCTCAAGGACGCCGACGTCGTCATCCTCGGCAAGACCAACATGGACGAGTTCGCCATGGGGTCCTCCACCGAGAACAGCGCGTACGGCCCGACCGGCAACCCGTGGGACCTCACCCGCATCCCCGGCGGCTCCGGCGGCGGCTCCTCCGCGGCCCTCGCCGCCTACGAGGCCCCGCTCGCCATCGGCACGGACACCGGCGGTTCGATCCGCCAGCCCGCGGCCGTCACCGGCACCGTCGGCGTCAAGCCGACCTACGGCGGCGTCTCGCGCTACGGCATGGTGGCGTTCTCCAGCTCCCTCGACCAGGGCGGCCCCTGCGCCCGTACGGTCCTGGACGCGGCGCTCCTGCACGAGGTCATCGCCGGCCACGACCCGCTCGACTCGACGTCCATCGACGCGCCGGTCCCGCCGGTCGTCGAGGCCGCTCGCAACGGCTCGGTCCGGGGCATGCGCATCGGCGTCGTCAAGCAGTTCTCCGGCGAGGGCTACCAGGCCGGCGTCGTCCAGCGCTTCAACGAGTCGGTCGAGCTGCTCACGTCGCTCGGCGCCGAGATCGTCGAGCTGGACTGCCCGACCTTCGACCTGGCCCTGTCGGCGTACTACCTGATCGCGCCGTCCGAGTGCTCGTCCAACCTGGCCCGCTTCGACGCCATGCGCTACGGCCTGCGGGTCGGCGACGACGGCACGAAGTCGGCCGAGGACGTCACCGCCCTCACCCGTGAGGCCGGCTTCGGCGACGAGGTCAAGCGCCGCATCATCCTCGGCACGTACGCGCTCAGCTCCGGCTACTACGACGCGTACTACGGCAGCGCCCAGAAGGTCCGCACCCTGATCACCCAGGAGTTCGAGCGGGCCTTCGAGCAGGTCGACGTGATCGTCTCGCCGACGACGCCGACCACCGCCTTCCCGATCGGTGAGCGCGCCGACGACCCGATGGCGATGTACCTGGCCGACGTGTGCACGATCCCGACCAACATGGCGGGCAACGCCGCCATGTCCCTGCCGTGCGGCCTCGCGCCGGAGGACGGCCTGCCGGTCGGGCTGCAGATCATCGCCCCCGCCATGAAGGACGACCGCCTGTACAAGGTCGGCGCTGCCGTCGAGGCCGCCTTCGTGGAAAAGTGGGGCCACCCGCTGCTCGAGGAGGCTCCGTCGCTGTGAGTGCCATGGCAAAGAAGGCCAAGAACTTCAAGAAGTCCAAGACCGGCGTGTACGTGTCGCTGGCGAGCACCGCTTTCGGCGCGATCAGCGTCGCGAAGCAGGCCAGGCTGGCCCGTAACGACCACGACACCCTGCGGCTGATCGACGCCGCGGTGTCCGCCGCCGCCATCGCTACCGGCCTGGCGATCCTCTACCGGGAGCTGAAGCGCCTGGGCGACGACGACGTCCTGCTGGGCTGAGAGGGAAAGTCTCACCGTGACCGTCACTGAACTGCTGTCGTACGACGCGGCACTCGCGACGTACGACCCCGTCATGGGCCTCGAGGTCCATGTCGAGCTGGGTACGAAGACGAAGATGTTCTGCGGGTGCTCCACCGAGCTGGGCGCCGAGCCGAACTCGCAGACCTGCCCGACCTGTCTCGGCCTGCCCGGCGCCCTGCCGGTGGTCAACGAGATCGGCATCGAGTCGGCCATCAAGATCGGCCTCGCGCTCAACTGCGAGATCGCCGACTGGTGCCGCTTCGCCCGGAAGAACTACTTCTATCCGGACATGCCGAAGAACTTCCAGACCTCCCAGTACGACGAGCCCATCGCCTTCAACGGCTACCTCGACGTACAGCTGGAGGACGGCGAGATCTTCCGCGTGGAGATCGAGCGCGCCCACATGGAGGAGGACACCGGCAAGTCGCTGCACGTCGGTGGCGCGACGGGCCGTATCCACGGCGCCTCGCACTCCCTGCTCGACTACAACCGCGCCGGCATCCCGCTCATCGAGATCGTCACCAAGCCGATCGAGGGCGCCGGGGAGCGCGCGCCGGAGGTCGCGAAGGCGTACGTCGCCGAGCTGCGCGAGGTCATCAAGGCGCTCGACGTCTCCGAGGCCCGGATGGACAAGGGCCAGATGCGCTGCGACGTGAACCTGTCGCTGCGCACCAGCCCCGAGGCGCCCTTCGGCACCCGCTCGGAGACGAAGAACGTCAACTCGCTGCGTTCCGTCGAGCGCGCCGCCCGTTACGAGATCCAGCGGCACGCCGCTGTCCTGTCGTCCGGCGGCACGATCGTGCAGGAGACCCGTCACTTCCACGAGGAGGACGGCTCCACCACGTCGGGCCGCATCAAGGACAACGCCGAGGACTACCGCTACTTCCCCGAGCCGGACCTGGTGCCGGTGGCGCCCGCCCGCGCCTGGGTGGAGGAGCTGCGCTCGGAGCTGCCCGAGATGCCGCGCGTGCGCCGCAACCGGCTGCGCGAGGAGTGGGGCGTCTCCGAGCACGACATGCAGTCGATCCTCAACGCGGGCGCGGTCGACCCGATCGTCGCGACGATCGAGGCCGGCGCCGACTCCGTCTCGGCCCGCAAGTGGTGGATGGGCGAACTCGCCCGTAACGCCAACGAGTCGGGCACGGCGCTCGACGAGCTGCCCATCACCCCGGCCCAGGTGGCCCGGGTGGCGGCGCTCGTCTCCGCCGGTGACCTCAATGACAAGCTGGCGCGCCAGGTCATCGAGGGTGTCCTCGCGGGCGAGGGCGACCCGGACACGGTCGTCGAGAAGCGCGGCCTGAAGGTCGTCTCGGACGAGGGCGCGCTCGGCGCGGCCGTCGACGAGGCCATCGCGGGCAACGCCGGGATCGCCGACAAGATCCGTGGCGGCAAGGTCGCCGCCGTCGGCGCGCTCGTGGGTGCCGTCATGAAGGCGACCCGGGGTCAGGCCGACGCGGCGCGCGTCAAGGAACTGATCCTGGAGAAGCTGGGCGTCTCCGAGGGCTGAGGCGGTTCTTGCGGGGGTCCGCCCCCGCACCCCGCGTCCCTCTGAGCCTCAAACGCCGGCCGGGCTGAGATGCCCGGCCGGCGTTTGCCATGGGGGGTACGAATTCTTGGAGTCGCACGTTGAGCACCATCCCCGCCGAACTCCTCTCCGTCACCCTCCTCCTGCTCATCCTCGGCTTCGCCGTGGTGCGTCCCCGGCAGCTGCCGGAGGCCGTCGTCGCCGTGCCCGCGGCGGCGATCGTCGTGGCGGTCGGCGCCGTGTCGCCCGCGCACGCGTGGGCCGAGACGCGGGAGCTGCTGCCGGTCGTCGGATTCCTCGCCGCCGTCCTGGTCCTGGCACAGCTGTGCGCCGACGAGGGCCTCTTCAAGGCCGCGGGCGACGCGATCGCGCGGGCCTGCAAGGGCAGTCCACGCCGCATGCTCGGCGGGGTCTTCGCCGCGGCCGCCGTGATCACGGCCGTACTGAGCCTCGACGCCACCGTCGTGCTGCTCACGCCGGTCGTCCTCGCCACGGCCCGCCGGATCGGCGCGAGGCCGCGCCCGCACGTCTACGCGAGCGCCCACCTCGCCAACTCCGCCTCGCTGCTCCTTCCGGTCTCGAACCTCACCAACCTGCTCGCCTTCACCGCGAGCGGACTCACCTTCGCCCGGTTCGCGGGGCTCATGGCCCTGCCGTGGCTGGGCGCGATCGCCGTCGAGTACGCGGTGTTCCGTCGGTACTTCGCCGACGATCTGGCGGCGCCCGCCCATGAGCCGGACGCGGAGGAGCCGCCGGGCGTCCCGGTGTTCACCCTCACCGTCCTCGCCCTGACGCTCGTGGGCTTCGTCGTCACCTCGTTCGCCGGGATCGACCCGCTGTGGGCGGCGATCGTCGGCACGGCCGTCCTCGCGGCGCGGGCGCTCGGGCAGCGGCGCACGACCCCGCTCGCGCTGGTGAAGTCGGCCCACCCGTACTTCTGTCTCTTCGTCCTCGCGCTCGGGATCGTGGTCAAGGCGGTCGTCGACAACGGGCTCGGGGACGGCATCGACCGGCTGCTGCCCGAGGGCTCGTCGCTGCCCGCGCTGCTCGCCGTCGCCGGGGTCGCGGCCCTGCTCGCCAACCTGATCAACAACCTGCCGGCCGTTCTCGCGCTGCTCCCCGTGGCGGGGCCCGCGGGTCCGGGACCGGTCCTCGCCGTCCTCATCGGCGTCAATCTCGGCCCCAACCTCACGTATGTGGGCTCGCTCGCGACGCTCCTGTGGCGCCGCATCGTCCACGCCCACGATGTGCATCCCAGGCTCGGTGACTTCACACGGCTCGGCGTGCTCACGGTCCCGGCGACGCTGGTCGTCTCAACGGTCGTGCTCTGGGCGGGACTTCAGTTCCTGGGCTGAACGGCCGCGCGCCCTTGTGACTAAGGCCACGAAAGCGACAAAGGATCACTTCTTGCTGTAAGAGTGGCTTGCTATTGCTCATGTGTTCTTTGCGGGCTGTTCCCGGTGAAGATCCACAAACCCTGGGAGCACGTCCGTGGCAGCTCTCGCACGATGGTGTGTACGGCACCGCCTCGTAGTCGTCCTGCTGTGGCTCCTCGCCCTCGGCGCCACGAGCGCCGCGGCGGCCGTCGCGGGCTCCTCGTACTCGAACGACTACGAGGCACCGGGTACCGAGTCGGGGCGCGCCACCCAGCTCCTCAACGACGGTTTCCCCGGCCTCGGCGGCGACAGCGACACCGTCGTCTGGCACACGGACGGCAGCATGGTCCGCGCCGCCGACGTGAAGGAGCGCATGACCCGCACGCTCGACAGGATCGAGCACCTGCCCGGCATCGCCGCAGTCACCGGCCCGTACGAGCAGCAGAGCACGAGTCGGATAAGCGCCGACGGACGCACCGCCTACGCCACGGTCACCTTCGAGCAGCAGTCCGGCGACATCGCCAAGGCGGACGCCCAGCGCCTCGTCGACACGGCCAAGGCCGCCGAGAAGAACGCCCCCGACGGACTGCGGGTCGAACTCGGCGGCAGCGCCGTCGCCCTGACCGAGTCCGTCCAGGGACATGCCGCCGAGATCGTCGGCGTCGTGGTCGCCGCAGTCGTCCTCCTGCTCGCCTTCGGCTCCCTCGCGGCCAGCGCCCTGCCCATCGCCACGGCCCTGGTCAGCGTGGGCACCGCCGCCTCCGGCATCGTGCTCCTCGGCCATGTGATGACCGTCGCCGACTTCGCCCCGATGCTCGGGATGCTCGTCGGCCTCGGCGTCGGCATCGACTACGCCCTCTTCATCGTGACCCGGCACCGGCGCGGCCTGAAACAGGGCCTGCCCGTGAACGAGGCCGCGGAGCGGGCCGTCGCCACCACCGGGCGCGCGGTCGTCTTCGCCGGCGCCACCGTCTGCATCGCGCTCCTCGGCATGCTGATCCTGCGCCTCAGCTTCCTCAACGGTGTCGCGATCGCCGCGTCCCTGACCGTGCTCCTCACCGTCGCCGCGTCCGTCACGCTACTGCCCGCGCTCCTGTCGTTCATCGGCATGCGCGCGCTCAGCAGGCGCCAGCGGCGCAGACTCGCCGAACACGGGCCCGAGCCGGAGCGGCCGACCGGGTTCGCCGCCCGCTGGGCCGCCTTCGTGGAGCGCCACCCCCGGCTCCTCGGCGGCCTCGCACTCGGCGTGATCGCGGTGCTCTCGGTGCCCACGTTCTTCCTGCACCTGGGCACGTCCGACCAGGGCAACAACGCGTCGTCGTCCACGACCAGGCAGGCCTACGACCTCCTGGCCGACGGATTCGGGCCCGGCGTGAACGGGCCGCTGACCCTGGTCACACCCATAGACGGCGCCGGCGACCAGGTCGCCGTGAGCCGTCTGGAGTCCCTGATCGACTCGGCCGAGGGCGTCTCCTCGGTGACCCCGGCGACGTACAACGGCAGCGGCACCGCCGCCTTTCTGACCGTCGTGCCGAAGTCCGCACCGCAGTCACAGAGGACCAGCGAGCTCGTCGACCGACTGCGCAGTGACGTCATCCCCGCGGCCGAGAAGGGCACGTCCCTCGACGTGCAGCTCGGCGGAGTCACCGCCAGCTACGACGACTTCGCCGACGTCATCGTCGGCAAACTGCCGCTGTTCGTGGGCGTCGTCATCGGACTCGGCTGCGTCCTGCTGCTTCTGGCTTTCCGTTCCATCGGCATCCCCCTCAAGGCCGCCGCGATGAACGTCGCGGCCGTCGCCTCCGCCTTCGGCGTCGTCGTCGCCATCTTCCAGTGGGGCTGGGGCAGCGAGATGCTCGGCCTCGGCAGAGCGGGCCCGATCGAGCCCTTCCTCCCCGTGATCATGGTGTCGGTCCTGTTCGGACTCTCCATGGACTACCAGGTGTTCCTGGTCAGCCGCATGTACGAGGAGTGGCTGGAGACCCGCGACAACCGGCGGGCCGTCCGCGTCGGGCTCGCCGAGACCAGCCGCGTCATCAACTCCGCGGCCGTGATCATGATTTCGGTCTTCCTGGCCTTCGTCCTCAGCGGTGACCGCGTCATCGCGATGTTCGGCATCGCCCTGGCCGCCGCCGTCGCCCTCGACGCGTTCGTCCTGCGCACGCTCCTCGTGCCCGCCCTCATGCACATGCTCGGCGGCGCCAACTGGTGGCTGCCGAAGTGGCTCGACCGCCGGCTTCCCCGCATCAGCATCGAGCCGCCCGAGTGCGGCGAGGCGCATGCGAGTATGCCTGGACAGCGCCCGACCGAGGACGAGGCGCTGCTGGACGTACTGGTGAAGGCCGAAGCCGAGGAGCGGAAACGCGATGTACACGATCTCCCTGGGTGACGACGGCGCCGAGCTGCGGCCACTTGAGACGTGGCACGCCGATCAGTTCCTCGCCCATCTGGAACGCGGGCGTGAGTTCATCGGGCAGCACATAGGGTTCGGCTCGAACGTCAAGGACGTCGGCTCCGCCCGGGACCTGCTCAAGTCCTACGCCGACAAGCGCGCCGCCGACAGCGGGAGCCTGCACGGACTCTGGCTGGACGGGACGCTCGTCGGCGGCCTGCTCTTCCGGATCTTCGACGCGGAGGGCGGCAACTGCGAGATCGGCTGCTGGCTCGAGCCCGCCGCCGCCGGACGCGGCCTCGTCACGCGCGGCGCGCGCGTCCTCATCGACTGGGCGGTCCTCGAACGCGGCATCCACCGCGTGGAGTGGGTCGCCTCCTCCGCGAACGAGCCCAGCCTGAACGTGGCGCGGCGGCTCGGCATGCGGCGCGACGGGGTGCTGCGCGAGGCGGGCTCGCACAAGGGCGTCAAGCAGGATCTTGAGGTGTGGTCGGCGCTCGCGCCGGAGTGGCGCGCGCGTCAGGCCGTCTGTCCAGAAACGCCCTAGCCCGCCGGTTGTGAGGCGGGGGACTCGGGGGCGGCGGACTCCGCGCTCGACGGTGGGGCCGACGACGCTCCGGGGGCCTGTGACGACGGTGGCTGCGAAGACTCGGACGACTGGGACGACTCGGAGGACCGAGAGGTCTCGGACGACGGGGTTGTCGAGGAGGTCGAGGCGTCCGAGGAGGAGACCCCGGGTGGGGTGTGCGCCGTCGTCTTCCGGTCGCTGCCGCCCGTGCTGCCCGCGGTTCGGCTGAACCAGCCCCTGGTCTCCGGGTCGTACATCACGAAACTGTTCACCGGCTGCGGCGCGGGCGAGACGACCACCGCGTCCGACGACTTGTAACCGGACCAGGCCTTGCCCTGACGCTTCACCGAGCCCTGCAGAGGCACCGGCGCGAGCAGCGGATTCCCGCACGAGCACCGCACCCGCGGCTCGCCGCGGTCGTTCACGAGCACGGCCGTGCCGGACTGGAGCACGGACTGGAACTTCGTCGGGGCGCCGCTGCGGAAGCCGTGATTCGTGACCCGGGTGTCGAGGCGGAGCTGAACCGGCGTCAGCGACCGCAGATACGCGGGGACACTCGACGGATCGATGCTGAGTACCGAGGCGAACGCCTTGTTCCTGTCCGGCTCCGCGCCCAGCGCGCGGATCTGCTTCTCCACGTCGCAGCTGGAGACGTTGCGGGTGCCGCCGTACAGGCCGGGGGCGGAGCCCTCGACGCCCCGGACCACGTTCGCGTTCTCCGAAGAGCTCTCCCCGGACGCGCTCGGCAGCGTGGTGGGCGTCGTCGCGGTGGCGCCCTTCCGGGTGCTCGACTCGGTGTACGGGTCGGGGCCGGACGAGTCGGCGCTCTGGAGGAAGAGTTCGTCACCGGCCGCGGTTCCGCCGCTGCCACCGTCGCCGCCGGAGCTGGTGAGGACGACGATGAGGACCACAGCGGCGACGATCAGGGCGCCGATCCCCGCGAGTTTCTTGGGTGTGAACCGCCACCAGGGGCGGTCGGGGTGCGGGCCGTGCGGGGGCGGGGTGTCGCTCGGCGGCGGCGGGCCGCCGGGGCCGCTGCCCGTGCTGCCAGAGCCAGAGTCAGAGCCAGAACCGGAACCGGCGCCGGAGCCCGTGCCTTCGCCGGACGGCGGTTCCGAGGGGTGTTCGGGCGGCGGGGGTACGGGCGCCGCGGGCTGGGTCGGGCCCGAGAGCGGGCCGGATGGGGGGCCGGTGGGGCGGCCGGGCTCCGTCGGTCGGTCACTCACGGGCGCTTCTTCTCACCGTAGGAGACATGGGGCGGACTGGGGGAGGGCCCGCCTCTCGGTCCGGCGGTCCGGTCCCCTTTGTCCTGTCACCTCCACATTGTGTGCTCCGTACTCGTACGGCTCGCAAGCCGAACCCGTACGGTCCGCGAGGCGACGCGGTCGGCCCTCCCGAGGGGCGGACCGCCGGGCGCCTGCCTAGCGTGGCCCCGTGAGTGAACAGGCATCCGACGGCCGGTCCGGCACCAGGCGCAGCGCGAGACACGGCTGGGCCGCGGCCCTCGTGGCCGTGCTCGCCGGGCTCGTGGCCATGGTGGTCACGGCCGCCCTCGGCCTGTGGGCGGCGGGCGCGACCGGCCTTCCCGGCAGCGCCTTCCCCCGAGTGGTCGCCGCCGTCGTGGTGATGGCGGCCGGCGGCTCCGTCGACCTGGCCGGAAACGCCGGAGAAATCGCCCGGACGCACGCCGACATCTCGGTCCTGCCCCTCTCCGTGACCCTCGCCGGAGCGCTGGTGATCGCCGCGGGCTTCCTGCGGCCGCTGCGCCACCGGGCCATCGCGAGCAGCGGCGAACTCCTCGGCTGGGCCGGGCGGGTGGCCGTGCCGTGGGCGGTGGCGCTCATCGTCCTCTCGCTCCTGGCCAGGCAGGACTTCGCCATCCCCGTCACGGACCCGACCGGCGGCATCATCGAGGGCGTCCTGGACGGCGCACCCAAGGTCGGATTCCGGACGAACATGGCGCTCACCCTGCTCTTCGGCCTGCTGTGGCTCGCGGGCGTCATGATCCTCGCCGTCCTCGTGTCGCGCGGCGCCCCGCTCCCCGCCCGCTTCGTCCGCTTCCAGGAGTCGGTGCGCCCCGCCGCGTACGCGATGGTCGCGCTGCTGCTCGTGTACGTGGCCCTGGGCGTCGTCGTCGGGCTGGTGGTCGCCGCGACCCGTGGCCACGCGGCCGAGACATTCGCCGTGATCCTCCTCGGTCTGCCCAACCTCGTCTGGTTCGTCTACACCATCGGCCTCGGCGCGTCCTGGGACGGCAAGGTCGACGGTCCGTTCGGCCTGCCCATGCCGCACATCCTCGACGTCGTACTCCGTACGCCCGACATCTCCACCGTCAACGTCAGCACGCTCGCCGAACAGGACGGCCGGATCTGGTGGTCGGTCGCGGTGGCCGCGATCCTGACGCTGGCGGCCGCGTTCGGCATGGCGCTGCGGTCACCCGCCCGGATGCGGGCCTGGCAGCACGCCCTCCACATGGCGGTGGCCCTCGTCCTGACCGTGCTCGCCATCTGCCTCCTCGCCCGCATCTCTGCGCACTACGGCCTGTCGCTCCTCGGCATCGGCGACATCGGCGGCGGGCTCGGCGGCGAGGTGGCGCTGCGCCCGAAACTGTGGACCGCGCTCGGCCTCGCGGTCCTGTGGGGGCTCGTCACCGGATTCCTCGGCGGCCTCCTCGCGTCCCGCCTCCACCGGCGTGGGGAGGTGGATTCGGCGAAGCCGGACCGGAGTTGAGCGGCCGGCGCACGAGGCCCGTGAAGACCGGCAGCGCCCACCGCGGCGGGGCGGGCGGGGCTTCGGCCGTGGGGGACCACGTGCTGACGCGGCGGTCCACCTGCGTCGGAGGGTGGTTGTCCCGGACGCCGCCGCGCGCCGCCGCGCGCAGGGCCGCCACGAACTGGAGGCATGAGTCGTAGCGGTCGTCCGGGCTCTTGGCCAGCGCCTTGGCCAGTACGTCGTTCATCGCCGCCGGGAGTCCGGGGCGCAGCCCGGTCAGGGGCGGGGGCGGGTCGAACTGGTGGGCCCACAGCAGCGCCATGTCGTCGTCGCGCTGGAACGGCGGCAGACCGGTCAGGGTCTCCTGGACGACGCAGGCGAGGCTGTAGACGTCGCACCTGCCGTCGACCGGGCGGCCGGAGATCTGCTCGGGCGCCACATAGTCGAGCGTGCCGACGAACTGGCCCACGGACGTGAACCCGGTCAGCGAAAGCGACTTCTTCGTCAGGCCGAAGTCGGTGAGGTAGACGTGCTCGGGGTGATCGCTGTCCGTTCCCGCCGCGACCAGGATGTTGCCGGGCTTCACGTCCCGGTGCACCAGGTCGTGGTCATGGGCGGCGTCGAGCGCGGACGCGACCTGCGAGGCGATCCGTACCGCCGTCCCCACGGGCAGCGGCCCCTCGCGGTCGATGAGCGCGCGCAGGTCCTGGCCCGCCACGAAGCGCATGGCGATGTAGAGGATGCCCTCGGTCTCGCCGGCCTCGAAGACCGGCACGATGTGCGGATGGTCGATCGCGGCGGCGACGCGCGACTCGTGCGTGAACCGTTGGCGGAAGGTGTCGTTACGGGCGAGTTCGGGGGCGAGCAGTTTGAGCGCGACGGTGCGGTCGAGGCGTAGATCCTTGGCCCGATAGACGACCGCCATGCCGCCCCGGCCGATCTCGCTCTCCACGCGGTATCCGGCGATCTGCCGCCCGAGCAGATCGGACGGCCGGCCGACGGGCAGCTGCGGATCGTCCGCCATCACAGCTCACCTGGCGCGCGGGCACTGTGCTTGCGGTCGGCGGGGTCGTGGCCGTTCATCTCTTTCGGGTCCACGATCCGGGTCGGCTCGGCGGCGTTCGGGGGTGGGGTCGGGGTCGGGGTGGGGGTCCGGCTCGGGGCCGGCGGTGCTTCGGCGGCGTTCTCGTGCGGGCCGGAGCCGGCCCTGTTGCCGTCCGGGCCGGTGTCGGCGACGTCCTCGGCCGGCCCCGAGCCGGCGATCTCTGCCGGGTCCACGACGCGCGTGGGTTCCGGGTCCGCGGCCCGCGCGGGCGCCGGTGTCGCCCCGCTCGGCCGCCCCGGTCCCGCCCCCGCCGCGTACGTGCTCAACTGCGTGCCGTCGCAGTACATCCAACGCTCGTGCTCGGCGTCGTACAGCCACACCGCCTCGCCGTCGACGACCATCCCGACCCGCAGCCCCTGCGTCCGGCGCTGGAATGTCTCTCCGTCGATGCGCTCCTCGGCCAGTTCCTGTGCGGCGCGCCGGTACTGGCCCGCCGCCTCCTCGACGCGCGCCATCAGCGGCCGCGGATCCGCCGTGCGGGCCATGGGCTTCCCGGCCTCCGGCGGGTCACGCGGCACGGCGACGAGCAGGCGCCCGTCGACCCAGGCCGACCAGCCGTTGGCGCACACGATCCGGCCCCAGTCCGCGCGCCGGTCGACCAGTTCGACCGGGAGCAGCGGGTCGAGCGGCTGTGTGGGCCGGGAGACGTCCGGCTCCTCCCAGGCGGGCATCCCGTCCGGGGGCACGACATGGGTGGGGCGGAACTCCGGTGTCGCCATGGGCGCCTCTCCGCTGTCTTTCCGCTACTTCCGCATGATCGCGGGCTCGTGCCGGCGCAGCAGCCGTGCGACGGCGATGCCGAAGACGACCGAGAGCACGACCAGCATCCCCATGTTGAGCAGCCACACCCCGGTGGAGTGTTCGAACAGGGGGTCGCTGGTCAGCTTCCCCGGCACGATCCGGGACAGACCGACCGTGCCCGCCATCGCGCCCATCGCCCAGCGCGACGGGACCAGCCACGACAACTGCTCGATTCCGGGCACCCCGTGCAGCTTGAGCAGCGCACCGCAGAACACGACCTGGATGATCGCGATGAGCACCAGGAGCGGCATGGTGACCTCCTCCTTGCGCACCAGGGCGGACACGAGCAGCCCGAGCATCATCGCCGTGAACGACAGGAGCGCCACGGTCAGCGTGATCTCCACCAGCGGAGGCATCAACACCCCCTCGCCGCCCGGCGCGTTGAGGTCGACACCGACGAGCCCGACCAGCGTCAGGACGACGGCCTGGAGCACCGTGATGGTGCCGAGGACGACGACCTTGGACATCAGATACGCGGATCTGGACAGCCCGACGGCACGTTCCCGCTGGTAGATCACCCGCTCCTTCACCAGTTCGCGCACGGCGTTGGCGGCGCCCGTGAGCACACCGCCCACACACAGGAGGAGCAGCGCGTTCATCGCGGACTCCTGGGTGAGGCGGCTGCCGGCCAGCGCACGCACCATCGCACCCATCACGAACGGCAGCGCGATCATGATGGCGAGGAACGTCCGGTCGGCGCCGAGCGCGGCCGCGTACCGGCGTACGAGCGTCCGCAGTTGCGCGCCCCAGCTCCGCGTCCTCGGCGGCGGGGCCACCTCCGCCGACGGAGCGTTCGGCAGCCGGGGCTGCGCCGTTGAGTTCACGATGTACTGACGGTGGAACGGGGACGAGTTGTAGTCCTCCGCCCAGCCGCGGTCCCGGTCGTTCTCGAAGGCCTCGAACGCCTCCGGCCACTCCTCGAAACCGAAGAACCCGAGCGCGTCCCCCGGCGGCCCGTAGAACGCGATCTTCCCTCCGGGGGCGAGGACCAGCAGCCGGTCGCACACCTCCAGGCTGAGGACGCTGTGGGTGACCACGATGACGGTCCGCCCGTCGTCGGCGAGGCCGCGCAGCATGTTCATCACCGAGCGGTCCATGCCCGGGTCCAGACCGGACGTCGGCTCGTCCAGGAAGAGCAGCGACGGCTTCGTGAGCAGTTCGAGGGCGACGCTCACGCGCTTGCGCTGACCGCCGGAGAGGCTGTGGATGGGCTGCGCCGCCCGCTCTTCGAGGCCCAGTTCGCGGACGACCTCGTCGACGCGGTCGCGCCGCTCGGACCGTTCGGTGTCCTGCGGGAAGCGGAGTTCTGCCGCGTAACCGAGGGCCCGGTGCACGGTCAGCTGGGAGTGCAGGATGTCGTCCTGCGGTACGAGCCCGATGCGCTGGCGCAGCTCGGCGTAGTCGCGGTACAGATCGCGGCCGTCGTAGAGGACCGTGCCCTGGTCGGCGGGGCGCAGCCCGGTCAGCGCGTTGAGCAGTGTGGACTTGCCCGCGCCGCTCGGGCCCACGACGGCGAGCAGGCACTTCTCGCCGACCGGGAACGAGACGTGATCCAGCAGCGTCTTGCGGCCCGCGTCCACGGTGACCGCAAGGCCCTGGACGTCGAGCGAGACCTCGCCGGTGTCGACGAACTCCTGCAGCGTGTCGCCGACCAGGCAGAACGCGGAGTGGCCGATGCCCACGATGTCCCCGGGCGAGACCCGGGCGCGGGAGACCGGCGCGCCGTTGAGGTAGGTGCCGTTGTGCGAGCCGAGGTCCACGATCTCGTACGTGCCGTCGGGCCGGGCCCGCAGCTCCGCGTGGCGTCGGGAGACGATCAGGTCGTCCACGACGAGGTCGTTGTCGGCGTTGCGGCCGATGCGCACGGTGCGGGCGGGCAGCGGCCGTACGGTCGTCGGCTGCCGGAACGTGCCGGTCGCGCCCGGCATGGACACGGACGAGGGCCGTTCGGCGGCGCGGGGCGCCGCTGCCACCGAATCAAGTATGTGGTCCGGGATGTGGTCCGGTACTTGATCCGCCAAGTGTTCCGTCACGGGCTTGGGTGGCGGCGGTGGCTCATGGCCGACCAGCACGGCGCGCGGCCCGTCCGCGGGGTGACCGAACCGGATGACCGTGCCGGGTCCCACCCCCGACCGGTGGATGCGCCTGCCCCCGGTGTACGTCCCGTTCGTGCTGTCCTCGTCCTCCAGAGACCAGTGGTCGGCGACGGGTCGGAGGACCGCGTGGTGCCACGAGACGCGGACGTCGTCGATGACGATGTCGCTCAGGGGATCGCGGCCGACGTGGTAGTCCCGGCTCGGGCTCATCACCGTGGGTCCGGCTTCGGTTTCGAGCACGAGCTCGGGCGCGGTCGGCGAGACTGGCCGCTCTGCCATGTTCGGATTCTATCGATCTGTGCTGTTATGCGCCTGATCGGACGAGTGCCCCCGCCGCACACAGGCCCGGCACAGGCCGGTCTCAGCCCGGACTCAGCTCGTTAAGAGAGCTCTCAGACTCCGTCCGTACGGTGCGGGGCATGGTTACGAAGACTGATGACGAGACGGCCGAGACCGCTGAGGCCACCACCGCCGAGGCCACCACCGCCGAGGCCACTGAGGCCGCTTCCGAGACCCCTGAGGTCACCAAGGAGGCTGAAGCCACCGATGCCGTCGAGGCGGCCGAGGGCACGGACGGGGACGCGGACGCGGATCTCGACGACGAGCCGTTCGCGCCCGCCGCGCCCGTGGAGGACTCCTCCGGTGCGGGACAGGGCGCCGGCGCCGTCGTCTCCGCCGCACTCGGCGTCGTCGCGCTCAGCGGCAGCTGGGTCGCGACCGTCGCCTCGGCCCGCGAGTCCCTGATCGGCCAGCTCCAGACCTCGCAGGGCGCGAGCGTCGCCAAGCAGGTCTCCGAGGTCTACGGCGACTCGTGGCACGCCACCGCCCTGGTCGGCGGAATCTTCGCCCTCCTCGCGCTGATCATCGGCGCGGTCGTCCTGGCCAGGCCCGCGTTCGGCGCCCCGGGCAAGCCGCAGGCCGTGTGGATCAAGTCGGTCGCCTGGGCGGGCGTCTCCCTCGGCATCCTCGGTCTCCTTCTCGCCGTGGCGAAGTACACCGACATCCTGATGGCGCTTCCCTCGGCCTCTTCCTGAGTCGTTCCTCGGGGGTACCTCAGGGCGCCTCAGGCCGGTCTGAGGACCTCTGAGGACCTCTGAGTCACGTCTAAGGCCCCCCGTACCCGGAACATGCGGCACTCTCCCGATGTGGCGGACCCCCCTGGGAGACGAGTGTTGAGGCATCGCAGAAAGCGAAGCCGAAACCCACTCGCCACCAGGGAGCACCAGATGTACGAGTACGAGATCCACCAGATCCGCGCCGCCGAACTGGTCCGCCAGGCCGAGCACAACCGCCTGGTCCGCGAGGCCCGCGAAGCCCGGCGCAACCGGCGCGCGGAGCGCCGCGCCGCCTCTGCCGGCCAGGACACGGAGGGGCGGGTGAACAGTCCGCGCTCACGCCGGTCCCGTTTCGCACGCGCGGCCTGACGATGACGGCAGAGCAGAGGGAGGGCCACACGGGTGTGGTCCTCCCTTTCAACTTCAGCTCCACCTTCAACGCGGCCGACAGGCATATCGAGGTCGTCGACCCGCGCCCGACTCTGCCCTCGGCGATAACGGGTGCCGCTGCGTCGGACCCCTGTGCGATGCTCCCCCCCGTGGAGACCAGGTGCGTCAGCCCGGTGTTCGTCGGCCGCGCCGGCGAACTGGGCGTACTCAACAAGGCGCTCGCCCGTGCCACCACGGGGGAGCCGCAGGCCATGCTGCTCGGCGGGGAGGCGGGGGTCGGCAAGACCCGTCTCGTCGAGGAGTTCGCGCTCGCCGCACGCCGCGCGGGCGCCGTCGTCGCGCTCGGCGGCTGCGTCGAGATCGGTGCGGACGGGCTTCCGTTCGCCCCCTTCTCGACCGCTCTGCGGGCCCTGCGCCGGCTGCTGCCCGAGGAGTTCGGCGCGGCGGCCGCCGGACAGGAGACCGAACTCGCGCGGCTCCTGCCCGAACTCTCCCCGGCGCAGACCGGACGCGACGGACGCCACGACGAGGAGAGCATGGCCCGGCTCTTCGAGCTGACGGCCCGTCTCCTGGAGCGCGTCGCCGCTGACCGCACCGTCCTCGTCATCCTGGAGGACCTCCACTGGGCCGACGCCTCCACCCGCCACCTCCTCTCCTATCTCTTCCGTACGTTGCGCAGCGGCCGCCTCGTCATCGTGGCCACCTACCGCGCCGACGACATCCACCGCCGTCACCCCCTGCGCCCGCTCCTCGCCGAACTCGACCGCCTGCGCACCGTCACCCGCCTCGAACTCGACCGCTTCAGCCGCGACGAGGTGTCCCGCCAGATCGCCGGGATCTTCGCGGCCGAGCCCGAACAGGCCCAGGTCGACGACATCTTCGAGCGCTCCGACGGCAACGCGTTCTTCGTCGAGGAACTGGCCGTCGCCACCAGCGAGGGCAGCTGCACCGGCCTGTCCGAGACGCTGCGCGACGTGCTCCTCGTCCGCGTCGAGAGCCTTCCCGACGACGCCCAGCGCGTGGCCAGGATCGTCGCCGAGGGCGGCTCCACCGTCGAGTACGCGCTGCTCGCCGCCGTCGCCCGGCTCGGCGAGGACGAACTGATCGAGGCCCTGCGCGCCGCCGTCGGCGCCAACATCCTGCTCGCCACCCCCGACGGGGACGGCTACCGCTTCCGCCACTCCCTGGTCCGCGAGGCCGTCGGCGACGACCTGCTGCCCGGCGAACGCTCCCGCCTCAGCCGCCGCTACGCCGAGGCGCTCGAGGCCGACCCCTCGCTCGTCCGCGCCGACGAACGCGTCACGCGCCTCGCGAGCTACTGGTACCACGCCCACGACCCGGCCAAGGCACTGCCCGCCGTCCTCGACGCGTCCGTCGAGGCCCGCCGCCGGCACGCCTACTCCGAGCAACTGCGGCTCCTGGAACGGGCGATGAACCTCTGGGACGAGGCCCCCGAGGGCATTCGCGCCGCACTGCGCCCCGTCGACTACACCGAGGTCTATCCGCCCTGCGGCTGCGACCCCGCCACCACGCCCCTGCGCTATCTCGACCTGATGGCCGAGGCCGCAGTCGCGGGCCGCCTGTGCGGCGAACGCGAACGCGCCCTGAAAATCATCAAACGCGCCCTGCGCCTCATCGACGACTCCGACGCCGAGCAGGACCCCCTGCGCGCCGCCTGGTTCTGGATCCAGCGCTCCCGTCTCGTCCCGTCCCTCGGCCGCGGCGACGGCTGGGCCGAGATCGCCACCGCCCAGGAACTCGTACGCGGACTGCCGCCGTCCGAGGTGCACGCCGAGGTCCTCACCAACGTCGCCTCCTGGGGCATGCTCCACAACCCCGGCGAGGAGACCCTGGCCGCCGCCGAACGGGCCGTCGAATACGCCCGCATGGTCAAGGCCGAGGACATCGAGCTGAACGCCAGACTCACTCTCGGCGGCCTCCTCGTCGACGCGGGCGAGATCGACCGCGGCTTCGCCGAGATGTACGCCGTCCGCGACCGGGTCGTCGAGATCGGCCTCGTCCCGCAGGTCGGCCGCGTCCACATCAATCTCGCCTCCGTCCTGGAGGGCGCGGGCCGCTCCCTCGAGTCCGTGACCGTTGCCGAGTCGGGCATGGACCTGTGCCGGCGGTACGGGCTCCTCGACACGGAGGGCTGGGTCCTGACCAACATGGCCGAGTCCCTCACCTCCCTGGGCCGCTGGACCGAGGCCGAAGCCGCCGTCGACACGGCACTGCGGTCCTCCGCCCTGAGCGCCAAGCCACGCGGCACGGCGGCCACCCGCCTCGCGGCCGTCGCTCTCGCCCGCGGCGACCACGCCGAGGCGGCCGCCCAGCTCGCCGCCGCCCGCGCCCATTACGGCACCCACGACACGATGCCCCAGTACACCCTGCCCCTGTCCGCCCTCGCCGTGGGCATCGCGGCGGCCGCCGGCGGCACCCAGGGACTCCTCGACGCCCGCGCCGAACTCGCCCGCGTCGTCGCCGAGGGCGTCCCGCCGAGCAACCAGCGCTACGCCTGGACGCTCCTCGTCGCGGCCGCCGTCGCCGAGGCCGACGCGCGGGGCCTGCCCGCCGCGGAGCCCGGCCGCACCGCAGCCGTCGACCGCATCCGCACGGCCGCCAAGCACCTGGCCACCCCCATGCCCGTGTGGCTCGCCCACGAACAGTGGCTCCGCGCCGAACTCCTGCGCGCCGAAGGCCGCGACACCCCTGACGACTGGTCCCATCCCCTCACCACCTTCGAGTCGCTCGACCGCCCCTACGACCTCGCCCGCGTCCGCTTCCGCGCCGCGGAATCCCTCCTCGCGGCCGCCGCCACGTTCGACGACGAGCGGGAGCGGGCCACGGAACTGCTGCGGCTCGCCGGAGCCGTCGCCGACCACCTCGGAGCGCGCCCGCTCACCGAATCGGTCGCCCTGCTCGCGCAGCGTGCCCGCCTCACCCTGAACCCCGCCGCACCACGCCCCCAGATCCCTGCCGACCCCGCCGAGGAACTCGGCCTGACCAGCCGAGAACGCGACGTCCTGCGCCTCGTCGCCGCCGGACGCAGCAACCGCCAGATCGCCGAGGAGCTCTTCATCTCCCCGAAGACGGCGAGCGTTCATGTCTCCAACATCCTCGCCAAGCTCGGCGTAGCCGGCCGCGGCGAGGCAGCCGCCATGGCCCACCGCCTGAGGCTGTTCGCGCCGACGGGCTGATCACGAAGGGTGAAAATTCGCGCTGTCGTACGCTGGAATGAGGTTTCGGCCACCCGGAGGCGCCGTGTTCAACATGTTCGATGAGCTGTTCTCGCCCGGCCGCAAGCACACCAACGAGGAGCGCAAGCGGCTGGAGCTGACGCGCGTCGACCTCAACGACGGCGACCCGGGCCGCGGCCCCATAGACCTCACCTCCGGCAAGGTGGTGGTCCGCGTCCCCGACCAGACCCCACCGGACCCGACGAAGGGACCGGAGACAGCGGCGACGGAGCCGCCCGAGCCGGCCGAGTCGCTCGAGTCGGCCCCCGAGGCGAGCGCGGCCCCAACGACCGACCCCGGCCGCGACCCGAGTCACGACTCGGCGCCCGACCCCACCGCCCCCTCCGACGACGAGACCTGAGCGCTGTCGCTCCCGCCCTGCCAGGGACCGGCCCCCCTCAGGACACCTCCAGCTCCAGAATCCGGTCGTCGCCCTTCCGTGGCGTGCCTCTCGAGTCCGTGTTGCTCGTCGTCAGCCACAGTTTGTTCCCGCCCGCGGCGACCACCGTCCGCAGCCTCCCGTACTTGCCCTGCTCGGTCGCGTCGTCGATGAGGAAGGACTGTGGCTCGGCCGCCACCTGCGCCCCCTTCAGGGGGATCCGCCACAGCCGCTCGCCTCTCAGGCCCGCCATCCAGACCGAGCCCTCCGCGTAGGCGACGCCGCTCGGAGAAGCCTCGGACGTGTGCCACACGGCCACCGGATCGTGGAACCGGGAATTGCCGCTCTTGCCCTCCACGTCGGGCCAGCCGTAGTTGTCACCCGGCACGATCAGATTGAGCTCGTCCCACGTGTCCTGGCCGAACTCCGACGCCCACAGCCGCTTGTCCTTGTCCCAGGCGAGCCCCTGCACGTTGCGGTGACCGTACGTGTAGACCACGGAGTCACCGAAGGGGTTTCCTGGCGCCGGTCTGCCGTCCGGGGTCATCCGGAGGATCTTGCCGCCCGGGGACTTCTTGTCCTGGGCGTACTTCTTCACGTACGTCTCGCCCGTGCCCACGTAGAGCAGCTTGTCCGGGCCGAACGCGATGCGCCCGCCGTTGTGGTTCGAGCCCTTCGGGATGCCCGTGAACACCGTCTCGGGCGCGCCCAGTTGATCGCCGGGCGGCTTCTTCGCGTCGTACCTCATCCGCACGATGCGGTTGTCGGACTTCGCGGTGAAGTACGCGTAGAGCCAGTGGTCGGAGGCGAACGACGGGGAGAGGGCCAGGCCGAGCAGTCCGCCCTCGCCGCCGGGGACCACCCCGGGCACGGTGCCGACCTCGGTCTTCTTGCCGGTCTGCGTATCGACCCGCGTGATCGTCGCTTCGTCCCGCGAGGAGACCAGCAGGCCACCGCCGCCCGGCAGCGGGGCCAGGCCCCACGGGGAATTCAGGCCCTCGGCGACCGTGCGCACCACCTTCACCGAGCCCTCCGCCGGAGCGTTGCCGCCCCCTGCGCCCCCGGAAGCGGACGTGCCCGGTTCGGACGAGCCGGGGGAGACACTGCGCCGGCTGTCCGACGGGCCGTCGCCACCCGAGGAACACCCCGCCGTGAACAGGATCGAGGCGCAGGCCAACACGGCCAACACGGGCTGCACACCTGGACGTTGCACGATCGGATCCCCTCGACGCTGCGGACTGGTCTGCTGTTCTGCGCTGCGGTTCTCCTGTTCATACACCGCAGCCACCCCGCAGGTTCCCGATCAACCCCGACGCGTTCGGATCAACCTGCTCCCGCCCGCCGCTCGCACAGCCCCCAAAAAAACAGGCACCCCGAGCCTCAGTCCCAAGACCCCCGAGCCCGCGGCAGCTCCCCGATCTCCGCCAGGTCACGGTCAGTGAGCCGCAGCTCCGCAGCCTCCGCGTTCTGCGCCGCCCAGCGCTCCCGCTTGGCACCCGGCACCGGCACCACGTGCCGCCCGCGCCCCAGCACCCACGCCAGCGCCACCTGCGCCGGAGTCACCGCTTCCCCGTGCCGCGCGGCGATCCGGCGCAGGCCCGCCACGATCGGCTGGTTGGCCGCCATCATCTCCGCGGTGAACCGGGGATGCCGGGCCCGCAGATCGTCCGGCTCGAAGCCCTGCCCGGGCGTCAGCGTGCCCGTGAGGAAGCCGTTGCCCAGAGGCATCGCGGCGAGGAACCCCACGCCGCGTGTCTCGCACCACGGCAGCAGTGTCTCCAGGGCCTCCGGCGACCACACCGAGAGCTCGGCCTCCACCGCGCTGACCGGGAACACCTGCTGCACCCGCTCCAGCTGCCGGATCGTTCCCGCATGCAGCCCGGCCCTGCCCCGCCGCGTCGCCCGCGCCCCCACCGCGCACAGCCCGAGCGCCCGCACCTTTCCCGCGCCCACGAGCTCCGCCATGGCGCCCCACGTCTCCTCGACGGGCACCTCGGGGTCGGCGCGGTGCAACTGGTACAGATCGATCGTGTCCGTCTGGAGCCGCCGCAGCGACGCGTCGCAGGCCCGCTTCACATACCCGGGCCGGCCGTTGGCGACGATGTGCTGCTCACCGACGAGCAGCCCGCACTTGGTCGACACGAAGGCGTCGCCGCGGCGCTCCTTCAGGACCCGTCCGAGCAGCAACTCGTTCGTGAACGGCCCGTACATGTCCGCCGTGTCCAGCAGGGTCGACCCCCGGTCCAGCGCGGCATGCACAGTGCGTACGGACTCGTCCCCCCGCTGCCGCGAGCCGGTATAGGCCCAGCTCATCGGCATGCACCCGAGCCCGATCGCGCCCACCTCGAGCGCTGCCGCCCCGATCGTCCTGCGCTCCACCTGGAAGTAGCCTCCCCCTGCGTGTTCGAGAGGCACCCAAACTAACCTCTGGGACCCGGTCCGCCGCGCACAGCCCACCTCCCATTAGCCTCCTGACCATGAGTGCTGAGGTATCCGCCGACGTATGGCTCCCGTTCCGTGAGGACGAGGTCCCCGGGCTTCCCGAGGGGCTCAACTACTGCTTCTGGGACGGCGGCCCCGACTTCCCCGCCGACCCGGCCGACTGCGCCTTCTACGTGGTCCCCTACATGAAGGGCGCGGACGTCGGCGTACGGCCCATGGCCGAGATGACGTCCGTACGGGCCGTACAGACGCTCTCCGCCGGCATCGACCACGTACAGGGAGGCCTCAAGTCGCTCCCGTCGGGCGTGCGGCTGTGCAACGCGCGCGGTGTGCACGAGGCGAGCACCGCCGAGCTCACCCTCGCCCTGATCCTGGCGTCCCTGAGGGGCATCCCCGGCTTCGTGCGGGGACAGGAGAGCGAGGAGTGGCGGTCCGGTTTCTATCCGGCGCTCGCCGACAAGATCGTACTGATCATCGGGTACGGGTCGATCGGCTCCGCCATCGAGGACCGGCTCGCTCCCTTCGAGTGCGCGCGGGTCGTGCGCGTCGCACGCTCTGCCCGCACGACCGCGCGCGGCCCCGTGCACCCGCTCACCGAACTGCCCGCCCTGCTCCCCGACGCGGACGTGGTGATCCTTTCGACGCCGCTCAACGAGGCGACGCGGGGTCTCGCCGACGCCGGCTTCCTGGCACGACTCAAGGACGGTGCCCTGCTCGTGAACGTCGCGCGCGGGGCCGTCGTCGACACCGAGGCGCTCCTCGTCGAACTGGAGAGCGGCCGGATCACCGCCGCCCTCGACGTCACCGATCCCGAACCCCTGCCCCAGGGGCACCCGTTGTGGCACGCTCCGGGGGTACTCGTCAGCCCGCACGTCGGCGGCTCCACATCCGCCTTCTGGCCGCGGGCCAAGCGCCTGCTCGCCGCACAGCTGACCCGGTTCGCGGCGGGAGAACCGCTCGAGAACGTCGTCCTGACGACGGACTGAGGGCGGGCTCCGGAGAGGCCCATCCGCCGCCTCCCGGCCCGACCTCACATGTCCCCGCACACGCTCCGCGCCCGACCGGATGCGCCCCGTGCGCGCATCGCCGCTGGTCGTCACGGAGAGTAGAGAGACTATGTCCCTGAGTGACGAGTCTGGTGTATCGTCCCGACTGGGGTAGCGCCGTGGCGAGTTCGGCGCCGGGGACGGACGACCGGGACTGCGAGGGGGGCGACGGGCGATGCACGGCCTATGGGCGAACGATCCGACGCGGCGGGGCCGCCGGCGCGGACCCGCGCGCGCACCGGTCCGCACAAGCCGGCCCAGCTGCCACGACAGCCGCAGGGGCGGACGCCACAGGAGTGGCGGACGCCGGAGGCCTCAGCAAGCAGAGCACGGACACCGGGACACGGGGGCGGCACGGACCGGAGTGTCCCCGTGAGCGCCCCCGGAGCCGTGATCACCAGCCGCCGCCTGTTCCAGGGCGGAGGGGCCAGCCTCGGCTCACAGCTCATGCTCGCGCTCCTGTGCGCCGGGTACGCCACGGGGTCCGTGCTCGGCTGGGGATCCGACCGACTCGCCCTGTTCATGGGCGACTTCGGACTCAGCGCCGCCGCCGCGGTCGCCGCCGTGTCGAACTTCGCGTACGCACGCAGCCGGCGCAGCCGCTTTCGACCGGCCTGGATCCTGTTCGCGGTCTCCTCCGCCATGGCGTCCCTGGGGAACGGGGTGTGGGGCTGGTACGAGGTCGTCCTCCAGCGCCCGGTGCCGACCCCGAGCCTCGCCGACCTCTTCTTCCTGTGCTTCGCGCCGCCTGCCGTCGTCGGACTGCTCGTCCTCGCCAAGCGACCCTTCACCAAGGCCGGTTGGGTCTGTCTCGCGCTCGACTCGTGGCTCATCGCCGGCTCGCTGATCACGCTGTCCTGGAGCCTCGCCCTCGCGCACACCGCGCGGTTCGAGGGACAGAGCGTCACCCGTACCGCGCTCTCCCTCGCATACCCGCTCCTCGACATCGTGCTGGTCAGCATGGTGCTCGCGCTGCACTTCCGCCGTTCGCCCGGCAACCGCTCGGCGGTGAACACCGCGATCGGCGCGCTCGCCCTGACCGTGATGTGCGATGCCTTGTTCACCTCGCCCCTGCTGCACGCGAGTTACCACTCGGGGGAGATCCTCGACGCCGGCTGGTTCGCCGGGTCGCTGCTGCTCGCGTACGCGCCCTGGGTGGGGCCGCGGCGCGGGGAGCACGACGGAGGGCCCGCGTTCGCGCGGTACCAGGTCACCCGCCCCATCTCCGGATCGCTCGCGGCGCTCACGCCCTACCTGGCCGCCGCCGTCTGCACGTTGGGGATTCTCTACAACGTCCTGAACGGCCACAGTGTGGACCGCGTGGTCCTCTTCACGGCATGCACCGTCGTCCTGGCCCTCGTCGTGCGCCAGGGCATCATGCTCCTCGACAACATCACCCTCACCCAGGAGCTGGCGCAGAAGGAGAACCACTTCCGCTCCCTGGTGCAGGGCTCCAGCGACGTCATCATGATCGCCGCTCCGAACGGCATCCTCAGATACGTCAGCCCGGCCGCCGCCGGGGTCTACGGGCGCGACGCCGAGGAACTCGTCGGGTCCGAGCTCGCCTCGATCATCCATCCCGAGGACCTCGGGCGCGTGGTCCACGAACTGCGCCGCTTCCTCGCGGCGAGCCAGATCGAGGAGCCCACGACCCGTATCGAGTGCCGCTTCCGCTCCGGCGCCGGAGGCTGGCTGAACGTGGAGTCGACGGTGAACCGCCACCACGGCGGCCTCATCCTCAACAGCCGGGACGTCACCGAACGGGTGCGTCTGCAGGCACAGTTGCAGCACAACGCCGAGCACGACCCGCTCACCGACCTGCCCAACCGCGCCCTGTTCACCAAGCGGGTCGGCCGCGCGCTGGGAGGCCGCCGCGCCACCGACCGCGGCACGGCCGTCCTCTTCATCGACCTCGACGGCTTCAAACAGGTCAACGACACCATCGGCCACCAGGCGGGCGACGAACTCCTCGTCCAGGCCGCCCGGCGGCTGGCCGAATCCGTGCGCTCGGGAGACACTGCCGCCCGCCTGGGAGGCGACGAGTTCGCGGCGCTGATCGTCGGCGACGGAAGCCGCGACGACACCGCACGTGAGCAGCACATCTACGAGCTCGCGGACCGCCTCAGGATCACCCTCTCCCAGCCGTACACCATCGACGGCAACGATGTCCGGGTGGCAGCCTCCATCGGTGTCGCCTTCGCCGAACTCGACGTATCCGCAGGCGAGTTGCTGCGCAACGCGGACCTGGCGATGTACCGGGCGAAGGCCGCCGGAAAGGGTCGGGTGGAGCTGTACGCGCCCCAGATGCAGGCCGACGTCGTGCGCAAGGCGGAGCTCGCCACGCGGCTGCGCACCGCCCTGCACGAGGGCGAGTTCGCCCTGCTGCACCAGCCGGTGGTCTCCCTCGACACGGGCCGGATCGCGTCGGTCGCCGCGCAGGCCCGCTGGCGCTCGACCCAGGGCATCCTGTTCACGCCCGCCGAGTTCCTGCGCACCGCCGAGGAGGGCGAGCGCACCGCCGAGCTCGGCCGCTGGATGCTGGAGGAGGCCGTCGAGCAGGCCGCCGAGCGCGGGCGCCGAGGCCATGCCGTACCCGTGGCCGTCCGGATCAGCGCCCGCAGGCTCCTCGACCGGTCGCTGCCTCTCGGCTCCATCGAGGCGCTCCTGACCCGGCACGGGCTGCCCTCGGGCGCGCTGGTCATCGAGCTGGCCGACAGCGACCCCAGGGTGCCCCTGGACGAGCTTGAACGCCGTCTCACCGCGCTGCGCCGACTCGGTGTCCGGATCGCCCTCGACGGCTTCGGCAGCGGATACGCGGCCATCACGGCGCTGCGCAGGCTCCCTGTCGATGTGCTGAAACTCGACCGCAGCCTCGTGGAAGGGGTGGTGGAGTCCGCCCGTCTGCACAAGATCACCAGTGGTCTGCTGCGCATCGCGGGCGACCTCGGCCTGAGTTCCGTGGCCGACGGCGTCGACCTGCCCGAGCAGGTCGTCGCCCTGCGCGCCATGGGATGCACACATGGACAGGGGATGGCCTTCTCCGGGCCGCTCGACGAGTACCGGCTGCGCCGCGCGCTGGCCTCGGGGAACTACCCGGTGCCGAGCGGTCCGGCCGAGCCGGTGTTCGCGGGCGCACCGTTGCCGTCCGGCCGGACGGCCCTGCTCCGTTCACATAATGAGACCCCCGTCCCACCTACTTGACACGCATAGTGCGCCGGAGAGAGGGTCAATGCCATGCGCACCCGAATTCTCGTACTTGGAAAGCGCGTCGGCTGAAGCTGGGGCCCACCGGTCCGAACACCGGATCCCAGCAACCGCACCGGCGCGCTCCCCTCGCTTGCCTCACGGCACGAGGGGTTTTTTGTTGCACAAGCGCGTGTAATCCAGTAACCGAACACCGCACAAACCTCGCAAAAACCCTCAGCATCGAGAAGAGAATGCCGATGACCGAGCAGGCCACCGGGGCCCACCATCCGCAGCCGCGGCCCCGAGGACAGCAGTCCGCCCCCGTCGAGCACGTCACGGGTGCGAAGTCCCTCATCCGTTCGCTCGAGGAGGTCGGGGCCGACACGGTATTCGGCATTCCTGGCGGTGCGATCCTTCCCGCGTACGACCCGATGATGGACTCCACCCGCGTCCGTCACGTGCTCGTCCGGCACGAGCAGGGCGCCGGCCACGCGGCGACCGGCTACGCGCAGGCCACCGGCAAGGTCGGGGTGTGCATGGCCACTTCCGGCCCCGGCGCCACCAACCTCGTCACTCCGATCGCCGACGCGCACATGGACTCCGTGCCGCTCGTCGCGATCACCGGCCAGGTCGCCTCCAAGGCCATCGGCACGGACGCCTTCCAGGAGGCGGACATCGTCGGCATCACCATGCCGATCACCAAGCACAACTTCCTGGTGACCAAGGCCGAGGACATCCCGAAGACGATCGCCGAGGCGTTCCACATCGCCTCCACCGGCCGTCCCGGACCCGTCCTCGTCGACATCGCCAAGGACGCCCTCCAGGCGCAGACCACCTTCAGCTGGCCGCCGCAGACCGACCTGCCCGGCTACCGCCCGGTGACCAAGCCGCACGCCAAGCAGATCCGCGAGGCCGCGAAGCTGATCACCGCCGCGAAGCGGCCGGTCCTCTACGTCGGCGGCGGTGTGCTCAAGGCGCACGCCACGGCCGAGCTGAAGGTCCTCGCCGAGCTCACCGAAGCGCCCGTCACCACCACCCTGATGGCGCTCGGCGCGTTCCCCGACAGCCACCCGCTGCACGTGGGAATGCCGGGCATGCACGGTGCGGTCACCGCCGTCACCGCGCTGCAGAAGGCCGACCTGATCGTCGCCCTCGGAGCCCGCTTCGACGACCGCGTCACCGGCAAGCTGGACAGCTTCGCCCCGTTCGCGAAGATCGTCCACGCCGACATCGACCCGGCCGAGATCGGCAAGAACCGCGTCGCCGACGTGCCGATCGTCGGTGACGCCCGCGAGGTCATCGCCGACCTGGTCCAGGCCGTGCAGAAGGAGCACAGCGAGGGCCACAAGGGTGACTACAGCGCCTGGTGGAAGGACCTCAGCCGCTGGCGCGACACCTACCCGCTGGGCTACGACCAGCCCGAGGACGGCTCGCTCTCGCCGCAGAACGTCATCGAGCGGATCGGCCAGCTCGCGCCCGAGGGCACGATCTTCGCCGCGGGCGTCGGCCAGCACCAGATGTGGGCCGCGCACTTCATCCAGTACGAGAAGCCCGCCACTTGGCTCAACTCCGGCGGCGCCGGAACGATGGGCTATTCGGTGCCCGCCGCGATGGGCGCGAAGGCCGGCATGCCGGACCGGACCGTCTGGGCGATCGACGGCGACGGCTGCTTCCAGATGACCAATCAGGAACTGACCACCTGCGCGCTCAACAACATCCCGATCAAGGTCGCCATCATCAACAACGGCGCCCTCGGCATGGTCCGCCAGTGGCAGACGCTGTTCTACAACCAGCGCTACTCCAACACCGTGCTCCACAGCGGCCCCGGCGACGTCAAGGACAACAAGGGCACCCGCGTCCCCGACTTCGTCAAGCTGTCGGAGGCCATGGGCTGTTACGCCATCCGGTGTGAGCGCCCCGAGGACCTGGACAAGGTCATCGCAGAGGCCAACTCCATCAACGACCGCCCCGTCGTCGTGGACTTCATCGTCCACGAGGACGCCATGGTGTGGCCGATGGTCGCCGCAGGCACCTCCAACGACGAAGTCATGGCCGCCCGCGGGGTCCGCCCCGACTTCGGCGACAACGAAGACGACTGAGACCGAGAGCGAAAGAGAGACCAAGAGCCATGTCCAAGCACACGCTCTCCGTCCTGGTCGAGAACAAGCCAGGTGTCCTCGCCCGGATCACCGCACTGTTCTCCCGCCGCGGGTTCAACATCGACTCCCTGGCGGTCGGCGTCACCGAGCACCCCGACATCTCCCGCATCACCATCGTGGTGAATGTCGAGGACCTGCCGCTCGAACAGGTCACGAAGCAGCTCAACAAGCTGGTCAACGTCCTGAAGATCGTCGAACTGGAGCAGGGCCACGCCGTCCAGCGTGAGCTCGTCCTCGCCAAGATCCGCGCCGACAACGAGACGCGCTCGCAGATCGTCGAGATCGTCCAGCTGTTCCGCGCCAAGACCGTGGACGTCTCCCCGGAGGCCGTCACCATCGAGGCCACCGGCTCCAGCGACAAGCTGGAAGCCATGCTCAAGATGCTGGAACCCTTCGGCATCAAGGAGCTCGTCCAGTCGGGCACCATCGCGGTCGGCCGCGGCTCGCGCTCCATCACCGACCGGAGCCTGCGGGCGCTCGACCGCACGGCCTGAGCCTCCCAGGTGCTTCCGAGCACCCTCTCGTATACCGAGACCCGAAAACTTCCCTCCGCAATCCCGCCGTACGGTGGGACGCAACACCTGCACACCAAGGAGAAAATCCAGTGGCCGAGCTGTTCTACGACGACGATGCCGACCTGTCCATCATCCAGGGCCGCAAGGTCGCGGTGATCGGTTACGGCAGCCAGGGCCACGCCCACGCGCTGTCGCTCCGTGACTCCGGTGTCGACGTCCGCGTCGGTCTGCACGAGGGCTCCAAGTCCAAGGCCAAGGCCGAGGAGCAGGGCCTGCGCGTCGTGACGCCGTCCGAGGCCGCCGCCGAGGCCGACGTCATCATGATCCTGGTCCCGGACCCGATCCAGGCCCAGGTCTACGAGGAGTCCATCAAGGACAACCTGAAGGACGGCGACGCGCTGTTCTTCGGCCACGGCCTCAACATCCGCTACGGCTTCATCAAGCCCCCGGCCAACGTGGACGTGGCGATGGTCGCGCCCAAGGGCCCGGGTCACCTGGTGCGCCGTCAGTACGAAGAGGGCCGCGGCGTTCCGTGCATCGCGGCCGTCGAGCAGGACGCCACGGGCAACGGCTTCGAGCTGGCCCTCTCCTACGCGAAGGGCATCGGCGGCACCCGCGCCGGCGTCATCAAGACGACCTTCACCGAGGAGACCGAGACCGACCTGTTCGGTGAGCAGGCCGTTCTCTGCGGTGGCACCGCCGCGCTGGTCAAGGCGGGCTTCGAGACGCTGACCGAGGCCGGCTACCAGCCGGAGATCGCGTACTTCGAGTGCCTCCACGAGCTGAAGCTCATCGTCGACCTCATGTACGAGGGCGGCCTGGAGAAGATGCGCTGGTCGATCTCCGAGACCGCCGAGTGGGGCGACTACGTCACCGGCCCGCGCATCATCACGGACGCCACCAAGGCCGAGATGAAGAAGGTCCTCGCCGAGATCCAGGACGGCACGTTCGCCAAGAACTGGATGGACGAGTACCACTCGGGCCTGAAGAAGTACAACGAGTACAAGACCCAGGACGAGAACCACCTCCTGGAGACCACCGGCAAGGAGCTCCGCAAGCTCATGAGCTGGGTGGACAACGACGAGGCGTAAGCCTTGCGACGAGGGGGCCGGGGCGAATGCCCCGGCCCCCTCGTCGAGGTGGACGGCCCGCGTCAACTTGGTTGTCCACCGCGTCCAGCCACGGACGGGTGATCCTTCCGCGGAGGCGCAAGACCACCTCCGAAGCGCCACTAGACTGCAGAACACATTCGCGTCGGGCCCACAGCGTCGTGCGTCTACCACGCGGCACAGCGACATCGAAGAAGTGCATTCACGCCCCGACGTCTGCGAACGACGCGGGACCGCACCCGCACTTCCCCGGCGCCGCTGACACCCCTCCACCGCCTGCGGCCGTCGGGACGGCCGTCCGCAATGGGACTTGTGAGGACTCACGTGAGCACTGCTGCAACCGGCAAACCTGTCGTACTCATCGCGGAAGAGCTGTCTCCCGCGACCGTCGACGCGCTTGGCCCTGACTTCGAGATCCGCCAGTGCAACGGCGGAGACCGGGCCGAGCTGCTCCCGGCCATCGCCGATGTCGACGCGATCCTGATCCGCTCGGCCACCAAGGTCGACGCCGAGGCGATCGCCGCCGCGAAGAAGCTGAAGGTCGTCGCACGAGCCGGCGTCGGCCTCGACAACGTCGACGTCTCCGCCGCCACCAAGGCCGGCGTGATGGTCGTCAACGCCCCGACCTCCAACATCGTGACCGCCGCCGAGCTCGCCTGCGGCCTGCTCATCGCCACCGCGCGCAACATCCCGCAGGGCAGCCAGGCCCTCAAGGCCGGCGAGTGGAAGCGCTCCAAGTACACGGGCGTCGAGCTGGCCGAGAAGACCCTCGGCGTCGTCGGCCTCGGCCGCATCGGCGCGCTCGTCGCGCAGCGCATGTCCGCCTTCGGCATGAAGGTCGTCGCGTACGACCCGTATGTGCAGCCCGCGCGCGCCGCCCAGATGGGCGTCAAGGTCCTCACCCTCGACGAGCTGCTCGAGGTCTCCGACTTCATCACCGTGCACCTCCCCAAGACCCCCGAGACGGTCGGCCTCATCGGCGACGACGCGCTGCGCAAGGTCAAGCCGACCGTCCGCATCGTCAACGCCGCGCGCGGCGGGATCGTCGACGAGGCGGCGCTGTACTCGGCGCTCAAGGAGGGCCGCGTCGCCGGCGCCGGCCTCGACGTGTACGCGAAGGAGCCCTGCACGGACTCCCCGCTGTTCGAGTTCGACCAGGTCGTGGCCACCCCGCACCTCGGTGCCTCCACGGACGAGGCGCAGGAGAAGGCCGGTATCGCCGTCGCCCGCTCCGTGCGGCTCGCGCTCGCCGGTGAGCTCGTCCCGGACGCGGTGAACGTCCAGGGCGGCGTCATCGCCGAGGACGTCAAGCCGGGCCTGCCGCTCGCCGAGAAGCTCGGCCGGATCTTCACCGCGCTCGCGGGCGAGGTCGCGGCCCGCCTCGACGTCGAGGTCTACGGCGAGATCACGCAGCACGACGTGAAGGTGCTCGAACTCTCCGCTCTGAAGGGCGTGTTCGAGGACGTCGTCGACGAGACGGTGTCGTACGTGAACGCTCCGCTGTTCGCACAGGAGCGCGGCGTCGAGGTCCGCCTCACCACGAGCTCCGAGTCCCCGGACCACCGCAACGTCGTCACCGTGCGCGGCACGCTGACCGGCGGCGAGGAGATCTCGGTCTCCGGCACGCTGGCCGGCCCCAAGCACCTCCAGAAGATCGTCGCCGTCGGCGAGTACGACGTGGACCTCGCCCTGGCCGACCACATGGTCGTCCTGCGCTACGAGGACCGTCCCGGTGTCGTCGGCACCGTGGGCCGCGTGCTCGGCGAGGCGGGCATCAACATCGCCGGTATGCAGGTCGCCCGTGCGGGCCTGGGCGGCGAGGCGCTGGCCGTCCTGACCGTCGACGACACGGTTCCCGCCGGGGTGCTCAGTGAGCTGGCCGAGGAGATCGGCGCGAAGTCGGCGCGCTCCGTGAACCTCGTCTGACCTCAGGCGACCACGACGGATTCCCGACGCACGAGGCCGGGCCACCCACGGGTGGCCCGGCCTCGTGCGTCGCGGCACCTCAGCCGGGGCTGGTCTCCGGCTCGATCAGCCCCTCGCGGTAGGCGATGCCCACGGCCGCGGTGCGGCTCGCGGCGCCCAGCTTGGCGAGGATGTTCGAGACGTGGACGCTTGCCGTCTTGCCGCTGATGAACAGCTCTTCGCCGATCTGGCGGTTGGTGCGCCCCCGGCCGAGCAGCCGCAGCACCTCGCTCTCCCGGGCGGTCAGGGCGGCGATCCGCTCCCCGGTGGCCCGCGAGTCGGTGAGGCGGCCCCGCCGGACCAGCTCGTCGAGCGCCTCGCGCAGCGGCACGGCGCCGAGCCGCACGGCAGTGTCGCGGGCCGCGCGGGCCTGCTCGGCGGCCTCCTCGCGGCGGCCGGCGGTGAGCAGGGCCTCCGCGAGCCGCCGCCTGCACCGGGCCAGTTCGTACGGATCGCCGTAGCCGAACGCCGTCACGGCCCGTTCCCAGGAGGCGACGTCCGGGCCGGTGGTGGCGCGTACCCCGTCGGCCTCGGCGCGGGCCAGCCAGGCCAGGCCCTCGGGTCCCGGCCCGGCGCCGTCCTCGCCGTGGCCCGCCGTGCTCCGGGCCAGTTCCACCAGCTCGGCAGCGGTCCCTGCCCAGCGCCCGGCGCGCGCCGCGTCGCCGCACAGGCGGGACTCCTCCGCCGCGTCCGCGACCGCCGACAAGGTGAGCGCGGCGAGCCGGACCATGGCGTCGGGCAGCCGGTCGGAGCCCGACGCCTCGGTGAGCTCCCCGACCGAGGCGCGCAGTTGCCGTACGCACTCCTCGGTGTCGCCGCGCAACGCCGAGGCGTCGATCAGCACGATGCACGCGACGAGCGACGCCATCCAGTCCGGGGGGCCGTCGAGCAGCGCGCGGGCGCCGGCGGCAGCCGCGTCGAACTCACCGCGCGCCAGCGCGACGTACAGTGCGGGCGCGGTCACGAACCCGGACGTGGCCGTGAGGAGTTCGACGTCGGCCGCGGCAGCTCGCGTGCACTCGTCCCAGCGTCCCAGCGTGTAGAGGAGCAGGGACTGCAGATAGCGCAGTTCCACCGCGTACGGCGAGGAGAGCAGGCCAGCGCGGCGGGCGCGGTCGAGTCCGTCGCCGATCCAGGCCAGACACGGGTCCAGTTCGCCGCTCTCGTAACAACCGATCGCGAGGCTGTACAGCGCTCGCATCTCCACCGGGAGGTTCCCGGCGGCGCGGGCCAGCTCGCGTGCCTCGAGGAGCTGCGCCCGGCCTTTCGGGGTGCGCCGGTTGTCCGCCCCCAGACCGACCAGCGAGATCATCAGATCCGCCTGGGCATCGACCAGTCGGAGCCGCTCGGCGATGCCCAGCGCCTGCCGGGCGACGCGTTCGGCGTCCTCGTCACGGCCCACGTACCGGGCGGCCATGACGTGGGTCGCGGCCGCCCACACCCAGGTGCGCGAGGGCGGCTCGGCCGGGATCAGCGCGAGGGCCTCGCTGCTGTACGTGAACGCGGCCTCCAGATTATCGATCCGCATCAGGTTGCCCGCGAGGGTGTAGCGCACCCGCGCGGCGAGTTCGGAGCCCGCGTCCGAACCGGCCCGTTCGAGCGCGGAACGGGTGAGCTGGACCGCGCGGTGGGGCTCGCCGGCGTGCGCCGCGGCGGCCGAGGCGCGCAGGGTGAGGGTGATGGGGTCGCTGTGCTCGGGGTGGGCGGAGGCGTCCACCACCGCCCACAGTTCGAGCGCGGTCTCCAGGTGGCGCAACTCCTCGGCGGGTGCGCGGACGAGCTGGGCGTGGTCGGCGGCTTCGAGGGAGGCCGCCAGCGCGTCGGCCAGGTCGTGGCTCTCGCGCGAGTGATGGGCGCGCTCGGCGGCGTTCTTCGCCGAACGGCCCTCGCCCGCGAGGAGCGCGGCGAAGACTCCGTGCAGCCGGACCCGCTCGCCGGGCAGCAGATCCACGTACACGGCCTCGCGGGTGAGGGCGTGCCGGAACGAGTACGTGGCGTCGTCGCCGGGCAGCAGGAGCTGGTGCCCGACCGCCTCGCGCAGCGCCGACTCCAGCTCCTCCTCGGGCAGTTGTACGGCGTTCCGCAGCAGGTCGTGCCCGACCCGGCGCCCCGCCACGGCCGCCGTGCGCAGCACCTGCTGGGCGGTCTCGGTCAGCTGCTCGATCCGGATGAGCAAGACATCCGCCAGACCGCCCAGACCGCCCAGATCGCCCGGACCGCCCGGCAGGTTGGCGGAGCCGGCTCCCTCGTCGTCGCCGGGCAGCGCGGCGAGCAACTCCTCGGCGTAGAAGGCGTTTCCCTCGGCACGGTCGACGATGCGGCGGACCGTGCTGTCGGCGACGGGACCGGTGCGCCGCGCGCGCACGAGCCGGGCCACGTCCGCGTCGGCCATCGGGCGCAGCTCGAGCCGGTCGACGGCGGGCAGCCTGATCAGCTCGGCGAGCAGGGGCCGCAGGGGGTGGCGGCGGTGCAGGTCGTCCGAGCGGTACGAGGCGAAGACCGCGAGGCGGTGGGGCGGGCCGCCGGGTGCGGGCCGCTGGAGGACGCCCCGGCTGAGTAGGAAGCGGAGCAGGTCGCGGGAGGACTGGTCCGCCCAGTGGAGGTCCTCGATGACCAGGAGGAGCGGGGTCAGGCCGGCCAGCTCGGAGAGGAGGCCCGCGACGCCCTCGAAGAGCTGGAGGCGGCTGCCGGGGTCGGGCGCGGGCCCGGTCCCCGGGGCGGCGCCGGTCAGGCGGTCCACCGCGGGGTACGCGGCGAAGGCCGGGGCGAGCCGTTCGTCGGCGGCCGCCGCGCCGAGGATCTCCGTGAACGGGAGGTACGGCAGGCCCACGTCCCCGAGGTCCACACAGTGGCCGGTCAGGACGGTCATGCCGGTGGTGGCGGCGTGGGCCGCCGCCACCGTCAGGGTGCGGGTCTTGCCGACGCCGGCGTCCCCGGCCACGAGGACGGCGCGCGGGTCGCCGGCCGCGGCCCGCTCCAGCACGCCGGTGAGCCGGGCGAGTTCGTCCGCCCGGCCGATGAACGGCGTATCGAATTTCTGTGCCACGGCCCCATCCTGGCACGGCCCCCCTCCGTCGCCGGGGCCTGCTCACCGGCGAGAGAGGGGGCGCGGGCGCGGCGATGCCGGGCGGGCCGGAGTGGTCCGGCCCGCCCGGCATCGTGTCCGGCGGGTGGCGGTCAGTCCGTCGCCGGCTGGACCGTCACCGCGGCGGGGGCCCCGGGTTCGTGGGCCGTCGCCGCGGATGCCGGCGCGGCGTCGCACACCGAGACCGTGCGCAGGGTCTTCATGGCGAGGGCCGCGGCGGCGAGCAGCAGGACCGCTCCCGCGATCGACGCGGCCTGCATGCCGTGGGTGAAGGCCTCTCGTGCGGCGGCGGTCAGGGCCCGGCCCGCCTCGCCGGGGAGCTGTCCCGCCACGGCCAGCGCGCCGCCCAGCGTCTCGTGGGCGGCCGCCGGGGCGCCCGACGGGATGTCGTGGCGGTAGACCGCCGTACCGATCGAGCCCAGGACGGCCATGCCGAGGGCGCCGCCGAACTCCTGGCCCGTCTCGAGGAGGGACGACGCCGCGCCCGCCTTCTCCGCCGGGGCCGCGCCGAGCGCCAGGTCCGTGAGCTGGGAGCCCACGATGACCGCGCCGGAGGCGAGTACACCCGCGCCGGCCAGGGCGCTCCACAGGGAGTCCGTGCCGGTCAGCGTCAGGAGGCCGTAGCCGCAGGCGCTGGTCAGGAAGCCGACGGTGACGACGGACCCGCGGTGCACGCCCCGCTGCACGAGGACCGTCGCGACGGGGGCGGCGAAGCCGATGAAGACGGTCGGCGCGAGCGCCCACAGCGCCGCTTCGAGCGCGCTCTTGCCGAGGACGGCCTGGAGGTACTGCGTGGTGAAGTACGCCGAACCCATCATCGCGAAGGCCGAGATGAGGTTGAGGGTGACGGCGGGGCCGAAGCCGCGGCCCCGGAAGAGGGCCGGCGAGATCATCGGTGACTCGACGGTGCGCTGGCGGCGTACGAACAGGGCGGCGAAGACGAGGCCCACCACGATCGAGGCGACGTAGAGCGGCTCGAAGCCCTCGGAGGGGATCTCCTTGATGCCGTAGACGAGGGGGAGCACCGCGGCCATCGACAGCGGGACGCTCAGGAAGTCGAAGCGGCCCGGCTTCGGGTCCTTGAACTCGGGGAGCAGGACCGGGGCGAGCAGCAGGAGCAGGGCCATCGCTGGCAGGTTGACGAGGAAGACCGAGCCCCACCAGAAGTGCTCGACGAGGATGCCGCTCATCACCGAGCCGAGCGCGACGCCGCCGGTCATGACGCCGGACCAGATACCGATGGCCGTCGCGCGCTGCTTGTCGTCGCGGAACATGTTGCGGACCAGCGCCATCGTCGTGGGCATCAGGGTCGCGCCGCCGATGCCGAGGAGCGCGCGGGCCGCGATGAGCATCTCCGCGCTGTTCGCGTAGGCCGCGCAGACGGAGGCGGCGCCGAAGGCGGTGGCGCCGATCATCAGGAGCTTGCGGCGGCCGATGCGGTCGCCGAGGGAGCCCATCGTCATCAGCAGGCCGGCGAGCACGAACGCGTAGATGTCGAAGATCCACAGCTGCTGGGTGCCGGTCGGCTCGAGGTCCGAGCTGATGGAGGGGATCGCGAAGTAGAGGACGGAGACGTCCATCGAGACGAGGAGCAGCGGAAGCATCAGGACCGCGAGTGCCGTCCATTCACGGCGCCCCGCACGGGAGTTGGTGCTCGGTGAGTTCGTCATGAGGAGGACTGTACGGGCGTCTTAAACGCTTGTCTAGTACGCATGTATAGAACGACCGTATGGGACGGCTGTATGAATCAGGGGTACGGTGGCGCCATGGGACATCGCGAGGATCTGCTCGAAGGCGCCAAACGCTGCCTTCTGGAGAAGGGGTTCGTGCGCACGACGGCGCGCGACATCGTCAAGGAGTCGGGCGCCAACCTGGCGTCCATCGGCTACCACTACGGGTCGAAGGACGCGCTGCTCGCGCAGGCGTACGTGGCGCTGGCCGAAGGGGCCTCGGACGACTGGAGCGCGGTGGGCGAACTGCCGGGTGCGCCAGGCTCGTTGGAGCGGTTCCGGGCCGTGATGGCCGGGATCACCGACAGCCTCGGAAAGCCCGGGTCGATCTGGCACCTGAGCATCGAGCTCGTGACGATGGGCGACAAGATGCCGGTCGTGCGCGAGCAACTGGCACAAGCCCAGCACGAGGCGGGGCGCGGCTTCATCGGCATGGTCATGGGGGAGGAGCCGTCGGCCGACGATCCGAGCGTGCACACGCTCGGGAAGCTCTTCTCGGTGCTGGTCCTCGGGCTCGTCGCCCAGCACACCTTCGACGCGGACTACTCGCCCAGCGCCGACGAACTCACCGAGGGCGTACGGCAGTTGATGGCGGCCGCCCAGAAGTCACAGGCGTGACGCCTTCAGCCCCATGTGCAACAGCAGCCGGTCCTCACCGTCGTCCAGGTCGAGGCCGGTGAGCTGCTCCACGCGGGACAGGCGGTAGTAGAGGGTCTGGCGGTGGATGCCCAGCTCCGCCGCCGTGCGGCCGGCCTGGCCCGCACAGTCGAGGAACACCTCGGCGGTGCGGGCCAGTTGGCGGTTTGCGGGCAGCAGGAGCGGGTTCAGGACCGGGTCGTGCGCCGTGTCCGGGGGCAGCGCGGTGAGCAGGCGGTACGGGCCGATCGCCGCCCAGTGCGCGTCCGGGCCGAGACGCGGCTCGGCGAGTGCCGCGCGCGCCGCGGCCGTCGCCTCCTGCCAGGCGGCGCCCAGGTCGCCCAGCTCATGCCGCGCCCCCGCGAACCCCGCCGCGACGACCGCCGTACCGGCGCGCTCCCGCAGCTTCGCCGCCGCCGCCAAGGCCGGCCCGAGCGCGTCCGCCGACCGCAGCCGCACCAGGAGGGCCAGGGCCTGCCCGGCCGCACCCCACGGCACCATGCACAGGGCGTCGGCCGCGGGGATCGTACGGAAAGAAGGCGCGTCGTCCGGGTCCCCATCGGGGTATCCCCTGCTCGAGTGAGGCCGAGAGCCCGGGGAAGGCCACGGCGCGACGCACACCACCATGTGCAGCCCGTCCGCGCGCGACCCGAGCGCCGTGCGCAGGGCCGCCACCGCCATGTCCCGCTGCCAGCCGCGCTCGGCTGTGAGGACCTCGCGGAACTCACGGGTCAGGTCGGCGCCCGCCTGTGCCTCGTCCGCGAGCAGCGCGCCGATGCGGCCCGCCACCTCCATCGCGGCGGTCAGCTGCTGCTCGGTCGGCCCCGGGTCGTCGTCTAGCAGCCACACATAGCCGAGGACGACACCCCGATGGCGTACGGGAAGGCAGATGCGGCCCCGGTAGACCCCGGCCTCCGGGGTCGGCGGGATGCGGACGGGGCCGGTGGCGCGGGCGATGCCGAAGCCCTCGAACCAGGTGCGCACCGCCGCGGTGGAGCGGCGGGTCAGGATCGAGCGGGTGCGTACGGGGTCCAGCGTCGATTCGTCGAATGCGCTGTCGCTGTCGTGCGCGCCGAACGCGATCAGCCCGAAATCCCGGTTCTCCAGCGTCGCGGGGGCGCTGAGCAGCGCAGAGATCTCGTCGACCAGTTCCTGGTAGTCGCCCTTCACCCCGCCATTCTCGCGCACCCCACCGCACTCTTCAGACAAATGTCTGAGGTGGTGGCCACAGATGCGTGACAGCTGTCGATGGCACACGCTCGGAGGGATCCTTAGATTTCACGGTGGTTCTCCGTGCCGTACCGGTCTGTTGCGATTCAGTTCGTTTACGCCGAAACGGCCACTCGTTCGTACTCTCCCCGTGGAGGTGGCCCGTGCTGGGTCCCGTGATTCTCGCCGCGTCACGCAGCGACAAGATGCGCCGTTTCATCTCGGCAGCCCCCGGCACGAAGCAGGTCGTCGACCGGTTCATCGCCGGTGAGAACGTCGACGACGTCGTGCCGATCGTCGTGGACGCCTGCGGCAAGGGCCTCGAGGTCACCCTCGACGTGGTCGGCGAGGACATCACGACCCCCGAGCAGGCCGCCGCCGCGCGCGACGCCTACCTCGAGCTGATCGCGCACCTCAAGGACCTGGGCCTCGGCACCAAGGCCGAGATGTCCGTCAAGCTGTCGATGTTCGGCCAAGCGCTGGACGGCGGCCACGAGCTGGCCCTCGCCAACGTCCGCCCGGTCGTCGAGGCCGCCGCCGCGATCGGCACCACGGTCACCCTGGACGCCGAGGACCACACCACCCTCGACTCGATGTTCGCCATCCACGAGGAGCTGCGGAAGGACTTCCCGCAGACCGGATGCGTCATCCAGGCCTACCTCTTCCGCACCGAGGACGACGCCACCCGCCTCGCCGCCGCCGGCAGCCGCGTACGCATCGTGAAGGGCGCCTACAAGGAGCCCGCCTCCGTCGCGTACCAGGACAAGGCCGAGATCGACAAGGCGTACGTCCGCATCCTGAAGATTCTGATGGAGGGCGACGGGTACCCGATGATCGGGTCCCACGACCCGCGCCTCATCTCCATCAGCCAGGAGCTCGCCCGCCGCGCCGGGCGCAAGCTGGACGAGTACGAGTTCCAGATGCTGTACGGGATCCGCAGCGACGAGCACGTACGCCTCGCCGCCGAGGGCCACCGGATGCGCGTCTACACCGCGTACGGCACCGACTGGTACGGCTACTTCATGCGCCGCCTCGCGGAGAAGCCCGCCAACCTGCTGTTCTTCGCCCGCTCCATCCTCACCAAGGGCTGAGCCCCACCCCTCTCAAAGGAGTTCAGAGACTCATGGACGCTGTAACCCAGGTCCCCGCTCCCGTCAACGAGCCGGTGCACGGCTACGCCCCCGGCTCCCCGGAGCGGGCGCGCCTCGAGGTCAAGCTCAAGGAGCTGGCCGAGAACCCGATCGAGCTGTCGATGACCATCGGCGGCGTCAAGCGCCTCGGTGGCGGCGACGAATTCACCGTCGTCCAGCCGCACAACCACCAGGCCGTCATCGGTACGGGCCGCGGCGCCACGCAGGCGGACGCGCAGGACGCGATCGACGCCGCGCTCGCCGCCGCCCCGGCCTGGCGCGCGATGTCCTTCGACGACCGCGCCGCGATCATCCTGCGCGCCGCCGAGCTGCTCTCCACGACGTGGCGCGAGACGCTCGCCGCGTCCACGATGCTAGGCCAGTCGAAGACCGCGCAGCAGGCCGAGATCGACACCCCGTGCGAGCTCGTCGACTTCTGGCGCTTCAACGTGCACTACGCCCGCAACATCCTCGCCGAGCAGCCCCCGGCGAACTCCACCGGCGTGTGGAACCGCATGGACCACCGCCCGCTCGAGGGCTTCGTCTACGCGATCACGCCGTTCAACTTCACCGCCATCGCCGGCAACCTCCCCACCGCTCCCGCCCTCATGGGCAACGTGGTGGTCTGGAAGCCGTCCCCGACGCAGACCCACGCCGCCGTGCTGCTCATGCAGCTCCTGGAGGAGGCCGGTCTGCCCAAGGGCGTCATCAACCTCGTCACCGGTGACGGCATCGCGGTCTCCGAGGTCGCCCTGAACCACCGCGACCTGGCCGGCATCCACTTCACCGGCTCGACCAAGACCTTCCAGCACCTGTGGAAGACGGTCGGCACGAACATCGACAAGTACCGCACCTACCCGCGGCTCGTCGGTGAGACCGGTGGCAAGGACTTCGTCGTCGCCCACCCGAGCGCCGACCGCGCCGTCCTCAAGACGGCCCTGACCCGCGGTTCCTTCGAGTACCAGGGCCAGAAGTGCTCCGCGTCCTCGCGCGCCTACGTTCCGGCCTCCATCTGGAACGACGGCTTCAAGGAAGAGTTCGCGGCCGAGGTCGACGGCATCAAGATGGGTGACGTCACCGACCTGACGAACTTCATCGGTGCCGTCATCGACGAGCGCTCCTTCGCCAAGAACAAGGCGGCCATCGACCGCGCCAAGTCGGACCCGACCTGCACGGTCATCGCCGGCGGCGAGTACGACGACTCGGTCGGCTACTTCGTCCGCCCGACCGTCATCGTGTGCAGCGACCCGGCGAACGAGGTCTTCACGACCGAGTACTTCGGCCCGATCCTCGCGGTGCACGTCTACGACGACGCCAAGTACGACGAGATGCTGGACCAGATGGAGTCCGCCTCGGACTACGCCCTGACGGGTGCGGTCATCTCGAACGACCGCGCCGCCGCCGCGCACACGATGGACAAGCTCCGCTACGCCGCGGGCAACTTCTACATCAACGACAAGTCGACCGGCGCCGTCGTCGGCCAGCAGCCCTTCGGCGGCGGCCGCGCCTCCGGCACCAACGACAAGGCCGGCGCCCCGCAGAACCTCCAGCGCTGGACCCTGACCCGCGCCATCAAGGAGACGCTGGTCCCGCCGACCGAGTACGGCTACCCGCACATGGGCTGACGCCCACCGGCGTTTCGACGCCCCCTGAACCCCGCCTCCGACCAGGGCCCCACCCCGGTCGGAGGCGGTGTCGTGTCCGGGGTCAGATCAGTGTGTCCACGGCGATGCGCGTGATGTCGGCGGCGATCCGGTCCTCGCCCGGGGTGTCCGCGTCGAGCCGGGTCGTGTACACGGAGACGACCAGGGGAGCCCCGCCGCCCGGCGGCCAGGCCACGGCCACGTCGTTGACCCCGCCGTAGGCGGGCGACCCGGTCTTGTCCCCGACCCGCCAGCCCGGGGGGAGCCCCGCGCGGATCCGCTTGTCGCCGGTGGTGTTCTCCACCAGCCACCGTGTCAACTGGCCGCGGTCGAGCGGGTGGAGGGCGTCACCGAGGACCAGCGCGCGCAGGTCCGCGGTCATGGCGGCGGGCGTCGTGGTGTCCCGCCGGTCGCCGGGGATGTTCGTGTTGAGGTCGGTCTCCCACCGGTCGAGCCGGGTCACGGAGTCGCCGAGCGAGCGGGCGAACGCGGTGACGCCGGCGGGGCCGCCGATCCGGCGCATCAGCAGATTGGCCGCGGTGTTGTCGCTGTACGTGATGGCGGCGTCGCACAACTCCCGTACCGTCATGCCGGTCTCGAGGTGCATTTCGGTGCGGGGTGAGGCGGCCACGAGGTCGTCGCGGCCGTAGCGGATCAGTACGTCGAGCAGTCCGGGCTCCTGCTCGCGCGCCCTGCGCAGGATCGCCGAGGCGGCGAGCACCTTGAACGTCGAGGCGATCGCGAAGCGTTCGTGCGCGCGGTGGGCGAGGGAGGCGCCGGTGCCGGTGTGCAGGGCGTGCACCCCGATGCGGCCGGGGTAGCCCGCCTCCAGCTCGCGCAGCCGCCGCCGGGCGTCGCCGCCGGCATCGGAGGAGGGCGCGGCGCTCGCGGTGCCGGGCACGGAGAGAAGGACGGGCGCCAGGGCCGCGGCGCCGAGGAGGGTCCTGCGGGAGGGAGGTAAATTCATGATCTCGAAGGTACGTGAACGGGGTCGGGGACGCGGCGAGGATCGCCCGGTCCGAAGGCCCGCGCCCCTCTGTGCCGGCCCGCGTCAGCTCCAGCCCGCCACGATGAGCGAGAGACCGGCCGCGAAGCCTCCGCACAGCAGGCCCAGGTAGAGCCCGTAGAGCCTGCGGAGCCGGTGCACCAGGAAGCCGAAGGCGCCGAACGCAAGGCCCACCGTGAGTGTGCGGGCGCCGCGCGCGCGTGCCGACTCGGTCAGCCAGTGCGTGACGGGGACGTCCGCGCGGCCCGCCTCCTTCGCGTAGACCTTGAACGGGATGCCGTTCCAGGGCTGGTGGCGTACCGCCGACGCGCCCTCGACGGACAGTTCGTGACGGACCTCCGCCCGCATCCGGTCCGTCGTCAGGGGTGCGGGCAACGAGACGCCCGCGGAGGCAAGTTGGAGCGCGAGCAGGCCGCCCGCGAGGCTGCCCGCGAGCGCCGTGACGGACAGCTTCAGGGCCCGGCGCGGCACCGCCACGCACGCCACCGCGAGGAACAGCTCCGGCATCAGCGGCCAGCTCAGCGCCTCCGCGAACGCCCACGCGAAGGCCAGGAGCAGCCCGAGCCGTGTGCTGATCACGCGGGCCAGGACCTTGCGGACGCGGGAGTCCCGCAGCGGCTCCGCGACCGTACGGGCATGAAGGGCGGCCACCGCAATACGGGCCTGCTCCGGTGTCGCCGTGTACGGGAGCGGTTCGCCGATCCGCACCCGGACCAGGGACGGGCGCAGCCTGCCGTGCTTGGGCAGGAGCCGGTCCGTGCCCGCGATACCGACCGGCACCACCGGCACGCGCGCGTGCTCCGCCAGGACCAGCGCGCCCCGGTGGAACGACCCCAGCTCGCCCGCACGCGCGCGCGTGCCCTCGGGGAAGAGGACGACGGCGTGGCCCGCGCGCAGCGCGTCCGCCATGCCGAGCAGGTCGTCCATGCCCCCGCCCGAGCGCCGCACCGGGAACCCGGCGGCGAGGCGGCTGCAGATCCGGCTGCGCCAGGGCGAGGCGAACCAGTAGTCGGCCGCCGCGCCGATCGCCGGCGCGTGGGAGGCGTCGAGCGCGGCGAGCAGCGCGGCGTTGTCGGCGTGCGAACTGTGGTTGGCGACCACGACACAGCCGCCGCGCGGAAGCCGGCCCCGGCGCTCCACACCGCCGGTGAGGGTGAGGACGAGCCACCACAGGGCATGGCGAAGCCGGGCGGCCGCACGGGCCGGGCGCACACGGGCCGGAGCGGTCACGGTCGTCGTCACAGGGTCACCACCATCACGAGGAGCAGGGCGACGAGGAGCGAGTCGATACGGTCGAGGAGCCCGCCGAACCCCGGCAGCCAACTGCCCGCGTCCTTCACGCCCGCCTCGCGCTTCACCATCGACTCGACGAGATCGCCGAGGACGCAGCCGGCCAGCACGGCGGCCCACAGGACCGGCGTGAACGCGCCGACTGCCGCGAGTGCGGCGGCAGTTGCGGCGGCGGCGCCCACCACGCCGGCCCATGTCTTGTTGGGGGACAGCGGCGAGAGGCGGCGCGAGAGCGGCCCCCGCCGGCCGAGCGCGGTACCGCCGCACCACGCGCCCACGTCACCGAACGCCACCGCGACCCCGACCGCGAGCGCCGTGTCGCCGAGCAGCACCAGGCCGCTCAGGGACACCGGGATCCACAGGAGACCGAAGAGCGTGCGGGACGCGCGCGTGAAGCCCTGTTCGGCGTCACCCGCGCAGACCGCCGCGAGCACGGCGAGTACGAGAAGTGCCCCGGTCGTACGGGGGTCGGGCCCCGCAAGTGCCGTGCCAGGCACGGCAATTGCCGCGGCCACCAGTACGGCCCGCTCGGCGCGGGGCAGGCCCGCCATCCGCGCGTACTCGCCCACCGCGACCGCACCGAGCCCGGCCGCGAGCACGAACGCGCCCGCGCGGCCCACGAAGAAGGCGCCGATGAACAGCGGTGCGGACAGCGCCCAGGTCCGCCAGCGCCTGCGCAGCTCGGCCCGTATCCGTACCCGGGACGGCAACGAGGCGACGGCGACGCCACCGGCCCCGAGGACCCCGGCCACGACCGGCACGGCCCGCCCGGCCACCTCACCGGCGACGAACACGGCGCTCATCGGGTGCCCCGAAGCTGCGTACCGCGGTCCGCGGGGGACTGCGGGCGAGTGTGGGTGATGCCGCCGGACACTTCGCCGGGGTCGAGGGGGAGGCCTCGATCGGGCTTCGGGGGAGGGGAGTTGAGGATGGGGGTGGGGGAGGGGGACGGGCGGCGACGGGTGGTGGCCGGGACCGGGGGCTCCGCCACGGGCACTGGCACCGGCACCGGCACCACAGGCTTCTCCATCGCCACAGCCGTATCGGGCTGCCCAAGCGCCCTCCACACCCACACTCCCCGCACCACCGCCGTCACCGCGGACCCCGCCGCGACAACCGCGAGCACAGGGACCGCCCAGCCCGAGGCCGCGGCCACGACCGCGAGGAGGCAGCGCTCCGTCTTGCCGACCGGGCCGCCGTTGCGCCGGGGCGCACCCGCCGCCGCGCCCGCCAGGGAGACCCACGAAGGGAGCGTGGCCGCGAAGGCCGCCGCGGCCACCAGCCACAGCGGGGCCAGCGGCAGGAAACCCGCGATGACGAGCAGGTCGGCCACGCGGTCACTCAGCTCGTTGAGGAGGGCGCCGCGACGCGTCGTGCGGCCGGTGTCGCGGGCGAGCGCGCCGTCCAGGTTCGCGAACGCGAGCCGCGCCGCGAGCAGCAGGGCCACCGGCAGCGCGGCCGGCGGTGCCGGCAGCCAGGCGAGCGCGGCCGCCGCGCCCGCGGCGCACACGACACCGGCCGCCGTCAGGGTGTCGGGCGAGACCTGCCGGGCGGCGAGCGCGCGGCGCAGGCCGGAGAGCCGGTCCGCGTACCAGGGCTTGAGAGCGTAGAGGCCGTTCATGAGGACGACTGTGCCGTCGCGCACGCGGCGTGAAATCGGCGCGCGTACTCAAATAGCGCGTGAGTACGGTGTCACGGTGACCACGCTGAGCACCGCACACACCGCCGACCTCACCCGAGCTGAACTCCGGTCCGTGCGCGCCCTGTTGGACGATGCCTTCGGCGGCGGCTTCAGCGACGACGACTGGGACCACACCCTTGGCGGCGTGCACGCCCTCGTGCGCGACAGCTCCGGCGACCTCGTCGCGCACGGCTCCGTGGTGCAGCGCAGGGTCGCGCAGGCGGGCCGCTCGCTGCGCACCGGCTACGTCGAGGGCGTCGCCGTCCGCGCCGATGCGCGCAGGGGCGGTCTGGGCGGGCAGGTCATGGCGGCCCTGGAGCGGGTGATCGACGCCGCCTACGACCTGGGCGCGCTGTCGGCGTCGCCCGACGGGGCCGGGCTCTACCGGGCGCGTGGCTGGGAACAGTGGCAGGGCGCCTTCGCCGCGTACGGCCCTGAGGGGCCGGTGCGGCTGCCGGACGACGAGAGCGCGCCGTACCTGCGGCGCGTCACCGCCGCACTCGACCCGGCCCACACGCTCCTCTTCGAGTGGCGCGGCGGCGACATTCTCTGACCGAGGGGAGCGCCGGCCGGCCCCGCGCGAAGCGATACGTCGCCGTGACTCCCGTCTCAGATAGTAGGAAGTCCGAGTAATTGTGGAGACAGAAGCAGGCTCCTCGCTTAGCTTTGTAGGAGCCGAACGTCTCGCTCGATCCAGCGAATGGCGGTCGTGAGCTGAGCAGAAGGCAGGCAACCCCTGCCGCTCCGGGCTCCCCGCCTCTTCCGGCGCCTCGAAATCCCCCGTGATCTCAAGGAGTCGATCTCTCATGGCCACAGCGACGCCCGTCCGCCGCCGAGTCCGTCACGCATCGCCGTCCGATTCAGACCGCAAGAACGCCGCCGCCGCCCTGCAGCGAGCCCTCGACCGCAGGGACAACGGCGGCGAGACGGGGCACGAGACCCGTTAGGGCCCCGCGCCCTACGGCTGTGCGCCCCGCCTGATCTCGAAGTAGTCGATGCGCTCGCCGCTCTCGGCCAGCGCGGAGACCTTCAGCCTCGGGGTCACGCCCGCCCCACCGGTCTCCGCCTCCACCGCGAGGAACGAGAAGCCGGTGTACCGCACCCGCGACCACTGAACGGTGTCCGGGTCCGGCAGGCGTGACTTCGTCCAGTGGAACGTCACGATCGACTCGCGGTCCTGGACATGCCCCTCGTAGCTGTCCTCGACCCCGAGGCCGAACCCGTAGAGGTCCTTGCCGGCGCCGCCCGCGGTGACGTACACGATGCCGTCGCGCGTCGGATCGGTCGACGCGCCGACCGGCACCGGCTTGCCCACCTCTCCGTCCTTGATGGCGTCCGTGCGCTCGTACACGTGGTTGTGCCCGTTGATCACCAGGTCCACCTGGTGCTCGGCGAACAGCGGCAGCCACGCGGCGCGCACCCCGCCGTCGGAGGCATGCGTCGACGTCGAGTACGCGCAGTGGTGGAAGAAGACCACCACGAAGTCGATGTCCTTGCGCGCGCGCAGCTCACCGAGCCGCTCGGCCAGCCAGGCGGTCTGCTTCCCGTCCGTGTAGCCCTTGTTCGCGGGGATCTCGTACGAGACGTCGTTCGCGTCGAGCGCGACGACGCCCACGTTCCCGTACACGAAGGAGTAGACGCCCGGCGCGTTCCGCGGGTCCGGGCCGTTGTCCGGCAGGGTCCAGCGGGCCGACTGGCCGCCGTACCCGTTGGGGGAGTACCAGGCCTCCATGTCGTGGTTGCCGGTCGTCACCATCCACGGCACCGACTTCGCGACCGACTCCGTCTGCGCGAGGAACTGGTCCCACACGCGCGCGTCGTACGCGTCCGACTCCTTGCCGTGCCCGGTGCTGTCGGCGTAGCAGATGTCGCCCGCGTGCAGATGGAACGAGGGGTTCTGGCCCAGGATCAGCTGGTCGTTGGCGAGCGCGTCATAGCTGACGCCCTGGTCGCCGAAGGCCGTGAAGACGAACTTCTCCGCCTTCGCCGGAGCCGTGCGGAAGGAGCCGATCGTCGCGATGCGCTCCGCGGACGCCGGGTCGAAGCCGTCGTGGCCCACGCCGTAGTAGTACGTCGTCCCGGGGGTCAGGCCGTCCAGGGCCGCGTGCAGATAGTGCTGCTCGACCGCCGGGAGCTTCTTCGACAGGCTCGGCGTGTGCAGCGCGCGCACCTCCGCCTCGATCTTCCGGCTGAGATCCCAGGGCTTCAGGCCCACCCGTACGAACGGCTTGCGCACCGCGAACGGCACCTGCCAGGAGATCCGCATCTGCGTCTTCGGGTCGGCGCCGAAGGCGAGATGGCGGGCGAAGGGCGCGACGAGGGAACCGTCGACCTGTACGGCCGCCGAGCGGACGGGAGCGGCGGGCGAGGCGGGAGCGGAAGGCGCCGCGTACGCCGAGGAGGCCGAGCCGCCCAGCAGGGTCAGGCCGCCCACGCTCCCCGCGGTCCCGGTCAGCGCGCGCCGCCTGCTGAACCGGGCCCGCAGGTACTCGTGCTGCTCGGGCATGCTCAGGCGGCGGGCCAGCTGCTCGGGAATGCCGACGTTCGGTGTGTCCATGGGAAGCAAACTTCCCCGTAACAACCAACAAGGGCCATACCTGCGGGTGAACAGAAATCGACCCCGCGGCGGCCCGTACGGCGGAGTGTCCGACGGACCGCACGGCGCATGGCACATGTCCGAATGGCGGACATCGAGTGTCATCCCATGGGACGCCGAAGTAGGGTGCCCGTATGTCGGCTAGCTCTCGCATCCTCAATCTCGCAGTGATCCCCGGTGACGGCATCGGCCAGGAGGTCGTGGCCCAGGGGCTCAAGGTCCTCGGCGCCGTCCTCCCGCAGGATGTGAAGCTGGAGACCAAGGAATACGACTTCGGCGCCAGGCGCTACCACGCGACCGGTGAGACCCTCACCGACGCCGATGTCGCGGCGCTCAAGCAGCACGACGCCATCCTGCTCGGCGCGATCGGTGACCCCTCGGTCCCGTCCGGCGTCCTCGAGCGCGGCTTCCTGCTCAAGCTCCGCTTCCTCTTCGACCACCACGTCAACCTCCGCCCGAGCAAGCTGCTCCCGGGTGTGGCGACGCCCCTCAAGGGCCAGCCGGAGATCGACTTCATCGTGGTCCGCGAGGGCACCGAGGGCCCGTACACGGGCAACGGCGGCTCGATCCGCACCGGCACCCCGCAGGAGGTCGCCACCGAGGTCTCCGTCAACACGGCGTTCGGTGTCGAGCGTGTGGTCCGTGACGCCTTCGCCCGGGCCCAGGCCCGCCCCCGCAAGAAGCTCACGCTGGTCCACAAGAACAACGTGCTGTCCTTCGCGGGGCACCTCTGGACGAACATCTTCAACAAGGTGGCCGCGGAGTTTCCCGAGGTCACCACCGACTACCTGCACGTGGACGCGGCGACGATCTTCCTCGTCACCGACCCCGAGCGCTTCGACGTGATCGTCACCGACAACCTCTTCGGCGACATCATCACCGACCTCGCCGCTGCCGTCTCCGGCGGCATCGGCGTCGCGGCCTCCGGGAACATCAACCCGTCCCGCGAGTTCCCGTCGATGTTCGAGCCGGTCCACGGCTCGGCCCCCGACATCGCCGGCCAGGCCAAGGCCGACCCCACGGCCACGGTCCTGTCCGTGGCGCTCCTGCTGCGTCACCTCGGCTACGAGGCCGAGGCCGCCCGCATCGAGGACGCCGTCTCCGTCGACCTGGCCGAGCGCGGCACCACCGCGCGGTCGACCGACGAGATCGGCGACGCGCTCGCCGGACGAGTAGCCGGCTGACCCGCCGCTCTTAAATGCACTTAAGAAGCCGCCGGGTCGCATCCGCACCCGGCGGCTTCACCTTTGCGGTCCCCGGGTGCCACCATCAACCCCTGGGCCGCACCTCACGCCGTACCCGTACCGGCCGTTTTCGCCCATCGGACCCCACGAGCGATAATCGGACGTGGGGCCGCGGTGAACGCGAAAACTCGGACGACCGAGTAGTTGGAGTTCGATCTTCCAGCTGCGCGTGCGTGAAGAGCGGTCCGTCACACACAACCGGTGAAGGACACGCAACCATGACGACGCCCACGATCGAGCTCAAGCCCTCCTCGACCCCGCTGTCCGGCGCGGAGCGCGAGGCGATCCTGGCCAACCCGGGATTCGGCCGCCACTTCACCGACCACATGGTGACGATCCGGTGGACCGAGGGCCGCGGCTGGCACGACGGGCAGCTCGTGCCCTACGGACCGCTCTCGCTCGACCCGGCGACGAACGTCCTGCACTACGCGCAGGAGATCTTCGAGGGTCTCAAGGCCTACCGCCAGCCCGACGGCACCGTCGCCACCTTCCGCCCCGAGATGAACGCCAAGCGCTTCCAGGCCTCGGCGCGCCGCCTGGCCATGCCCGAGCTGCCGGTCGAGACGTTCATCGAGGCGTGCGACGCGCTGGTCAAGCAGGACGTCGCGTGGGTTCCGGCGCACGGCGGCGAGGAGTCCCTCTACCTCCGCCCCTTCATGATCGCGACCGAGGTCGGCCTGGGCGTGAAGCCCGCCAACGAGTACCTCTTCATCGTGATCGCCTCGCCCGCGGGCGCCTACTTCGCCGGTGGCGTCAAGCCGGTGTCGATCTGGCTGTCCGAGGACCGCGTGCGCGCCGTCCCCGGCGGCATGGGCGACGCCAAGACCGGCGGCAACTACGCGGCGTCCCTGCTCGCCCAGGCCGAGGCCGCGGCCCAGGGCTGCGACCAGGTCGCCTACCTCGACGCGGTCGAGCACAAGTGGGTCGAGGAACTCGGCGGCATGAACCTGTACTTCGTGTACGGAGACAAGATCGTCACCCCCGAGCTGACCGGCTCGCTCCTCGCGGGCGTCACCCGTGACTCGCTCCTGTCGGTCGCCCGCGACCTGGGTTACGAGTCCGTCGAGGGCCGCGTCTCCATCGACCAGTGGCAGGCCGACTCCGAGAACGGCACGCTCACCGAGGTCTTCGCCTGCGGCACCGCGGCGGTCATCACCCCCGTCGGCACCGTCAAGCGCGCCGGCGCCGAGTGGACCCAGTCGGGCGGAGAGCCCGGCGAGGTCACGCGGAAGCTGCGCGAGGCGCTGCTCGACATCCAGCGCGGCACGAGCGTGGACAAGCACGGCTGGATGCACCAGCTCGGCTAGGGCCTCTTGTTTGGATCATGCCGGGCCCGCGGGGTCTGGTGCCGCACCTCGCGGCGTTGTCGTCAGTTGCCGACTCCCCCAAGCTCTCGGCTGCGCTCGAGCAGGGGGACCCCCATGACCCCGATCCCTGATCCTGCCTGATCCAGACCGAAGACCCCAGGACCGGCTCGCGCTCAGCCTTCACCGCTCGTGACCAGGGCCGCCTCGGACTTCTTGTCCGCGGCGGCCCTGACGCGTACCGAGCGCACCTCACGGGCCGTCAGCGCCAGGTAGGCCGCCCCGCCGACCAGGCCCGACAGCAGGAAGCTGCAGTCCACGCCGCCCGTCAGCGAGAGCAGCGGGCCCTCGTACGACGGCAGGGACACCGAGAGCAGGCCGACGAACGCGCCCAGGGCCCAGGAGACGGTGGCGCGCGGGTTCCAGCCGGAGCGGTACCAGTAGACGCCGCCGCGCGAGCGCCGGTTGAAGACCTGGAGCGCGTCCGCGTCGTAGACGCCGCGGCAGCGGACGAAGCCGATCAGGGTGATCACGGCCCAGGGGGTGCCGATCGCGGTGAGGAGCAGGACGAACGACGTCATGGCGTCCTGCGCCGCCCACGCGAAGTGGCCGACGAAGACGCAGACCGTGGCGACGGCCGCGACCGTGTAGGTCGCCGCCGTGCGGGAGGCGCGGGGCAGGATCGCGTCCAGGTCGAGGCCCATGGAGTAGAGCATCAGGCCCGCGTTGCCGACCGATCCCGCGGAGGCGGCGAGCAGCAGCGGGATCAGGTACCAGGTGGGCGAGGCGGAGACGAGCGAGCCCGCGTAGTCGAGGGCGGCGCGGGCCGCGTACGCGGTGAACGTGCCGAACAGCTGGGGCGTGAGCAGGCCGACGATCAGGCCGAGCCAGGTGGCGCGCAGGACGCTGCGCTGCGAGTGGCGGGTCGGGGACACGTAGCGCGTGTAGTCGCCGAGGAGCGTGATGAAGGCGATGGGGCCCGACAGGCCGGCGGCGACGAGAGCGAGCAGCCAGGTCGGCCAGAACGAGCCGAGGAGGTAGCCGCCCGCGTCCGGCAGCGGTGCCGTGGTGAAGTGCGGGGCGTACGCGACGACGCCGAGCGCCAGGAGCGCGGTCATGCCCACGGCCAGGACGCGGGACAGGCGCAGCAGGACGCGGTAGCCGTAGACCGCGCCGATCACGGTGGCGGCGGCCAGGAGCGCGTAGACGATGCCGTAGGTGAGGCCCGACTCGGGCACGCCGAACAGGCGGTGCAGGACGCCCGTCATCGCGTCGCCGCCGATCCACACGGTCAGCGCGGTGTAACCGAGCGACAGGAGCAGGCCGACGACCGAGCCGACGAGCCGCCCGCGGACGCCGAACTGGGCGCCCGACGACGTCGACAGGTTCGTGCCGGTGCGCAGGGAGACCAGGGCGAGCGGGGCGGTGAGTGCCGTGCCGAGGAGCGTGCCCGCGATCACTGAGGTGACCGAGGCCCACCAGCCGAGTCCGAACGACACGGGCAGCCAGCCGAAGACGATCACCCCGAGACAGAGGTTCGAGCCGAGGAGGATCGAGACGATGTCCCGGGGGCCGCTCGTGCGTTCCTCGTCGGGGATGGTGTCTACACCGCGCTGTTCTATCGCCATGGGGGACCCCTGATCTTTGCGTCGTTGCATCGGCCACATCGGGTGATTTAGAGCAGCGTTCAATGTGACCCATCGCAAGCTGGCACGTCAATGTTTCCGAGTTGTGAATCGTATGGTTAGAGTGAAGTTCTAAACCTGTACGGGAGGTGTGGTGGCGTGCGTCTGACCCCCACGGAACGTGATCGGCTGCTGCTGTTCGGGGCCGCCGAGCTGGCCAGGGCCCGGAAGAACCGGGGCCTGCGGCTCAATGTCCCCGAGGCGACGGCCCTGATCGCGGACACGGTGTGCGAGGCGGCCAGGGACGGCCGGCGGCTCGCCGAGGCCATCGAGGCGGCGCGCCGCGTCCTCGGCCCCGACGATGTGCTCCCCGGCGTCTCCGACGTCGTGACGGAGGTACACGTCGAGGCCGTCTTCGACGACGGGTCCCGGCTCGCCGTGGTCAGCGACCCGATCGGCTCGTCGCTGGGCGACGAGGCGCCGGGCGCGCTGCTCCCGGGCCCCGAGCACAGCGATCCGCCGGCCACGGTGACGCTCACGGCGACCAACACGTCGAGCGTCCCCGTCTCCGTCACCTCCCACTTCCACTTCTTCGAGGCCAACCCGCGGCTCGACTTCGACCGCGCCGCCGCGTACGGCATGCGGCTCGCCGTCCCCGCCGGCTCCTCGGTGCGGTTCGGGCCGGGGGAGAGCGCCGAGGTGGGCCTCGTGCCCATCGGCGGCGCGCGCGTCGCGATCGGCTTCGCCGGGCTCGTCGACGGCCCGCTGGACGCGCCCGGCGCCAAGGAGGAGGCCCTGCGCAGGGCAGCCGCCTGCGGATATCTCGGAGTGAAGGGAACGGGCGCATGAGCAGGCCCACCAAGCACAGCGACCACTGCGCGCCGGGCAGCCGGCACATCGACCCCCACGCGTACGCCGCCACACACGGCCCGCGCGCCGGTGACCGCGTCCGCCTCGGCGACTCGGGCCTGACCGTCCGCGTCGAGTCCGACGCGCAGGCGTACGGCGACGAGTTCCTCGCCGGCTTCGGCAAGACCGCCCGCGACGGACTCCACCTCAAGGCCGCGGCCGTCCGCGAGACGTGTGACGTCGTGATCAGCAACGTCCTCGTGATCGACGCCGCGCAGGGGATCAGGAAGGTCTCCATCGGCATCCGCGAGGGCCGGATCCACGCCGTTGGGCGCGCCGGTAACCCCGACACCCTCGACGGGGTCGACGTCGTCGTCGGCACAGGTACGTCCATCGTGTCGGGCGAGGGCCTCATCGCCACCGCGGGCGCCGTCGACACCCACGTACACCTGCTGTCGCCGCGCATCATGGAGGCCTCGCTCGCCTCCGGTGTGACGACGATCATCGGCCAGGAGTTCGGGCCCGTGTGGGGCGTCGGCGTCAACTCGCCCTGGGCGCTGCGCCACGCGTTCAACGCGTTCGACGCCTGGCCCGTCAACATCGGCTTCCTCGGCCGGGGTTCGTCCTCGCACGACGCCCCGCTGATCGAGGCGCTGGCCGAGGGCGGCGCGTCCGGCTTCAAGGTGCACGAGGACATGGGCGCCCACACCCGCGCCCTCGACACCGCGCTGCGCGTCGCCGAGGAGCACGACGTCCAGGTCGCCCTGCACAGCGACGGCCTGAACGAGTGCCTGTCCGTCGAGGACACCCTCAGGGTCCTCGAGGGCCGCACCATCCACGCCTTCCACATCGAGGGCTGCGGCGGCGGACACGTACCGAACGTCCTGAAGATGGCGGGCGTCCCGAACGTCATCGGGTCGTCCACCAACCCCACGCTGCCCTTCGGCCGCGACGCCGTCGCCGAGCACTACGGCATGATCGTCTCGGTCCACGACCTGAAGACCGACCTGCCGGGCGACGCCGCCATGGCCCGCGACCGGATCCGCGCCGGGACGATGGGCGCCGAGGACGTCCTGCACGACCTGGGCGCCATCGGCATCACGTCGTCGGACGCGCAGGGCATGGGCCGCGCCGGCGAGACCGTGCGCAGGACCTTCGCCATGGCCGGGAAGATGAAGGCCGAACTCGGGCCCCTGCTTCCCCGGAACGGGGAGGCCGGCGACGGCGAGTGCGACGACAACGCGCGCGTCCTGCGCTACATGGCGAAGCTGACCATCAACCCCGCCATCGCGCACGGCCTCTCCCACGAGGTCGGCTCCATCGAGGCCGGCAAGCTCGCCGACATCGTGCTGTGGCGCCCCGAGTTCTTCGGCGCGAAGCCGCAGCTCGTCCTCAAGTCCGGCTTCCCCGCGTACGGCGTCGTCGGCGACCCGAACGCGGCCACCGACACCTGCGAACCCCTCGTCCTGGGGCCGCAGTTCGGGGCGCACGGCGCGACCGCGGCGGACATCTCCGTCGCCTTCGTCGCCCAGGCCGCCCTCGACCAGGGCAACGACAAGATGCCCACCCGCCGCCGCCGCGTCGCCGTCCGCGGCACCCGCGGCATCGGCCCCGCCGACCTGCGGCTCAACTCGCGCACCGGCTCCATCGACGTCGACCAGGCCACCGGACTCGTCACGCTCGACGGCGACCCGGTCCGCTCCGAACCGGCCGACTCCGTCTCCCTGAACCGTCTCTACTTTCTGTGAGGACCCGCTCATGAGCCGCTTCCACATGCCCCCCGAGTGGGCCCCGCACGAGCGCACCTGGATGGCCTGGCCGAGCCCCAACCCGACGTTCACCAACGACGAGGAGCTGGCCGGGGCGCGCGAGGCCTGGGCGTCCGTCGCCCGCGCCGTACGCCGCTTCGAGCCGGTGACCGTGATCGTCGCCCCCGGCCAGAGCGACTCGGCCCGCGCGCTCCTCGGCGACGACATCGAGCTCGTCGAGCGCGACCTCGACGACGCGTGGATGCGCGACATCGGCCCCACGTTCGTCGTCGGCGACGGCCAACTAGCCGCCGTGGACTGGACGTTCAACGGCTGGGGCGCCCAGGACTGGGCCGTCTGGGAGCACGACGCGAAGATAGCCCGCCACATCGCGGACCTCGCCGGCGTCCCTGTCCACTCCTCCTCCCTCGTCAACGAGGGCGGCGGCATCCACGTCGACGGCGAGGGCACCGTGCTCCTCACCGAGACCGTGCAGCTCGACCCCGACCGCAACCCGGGTCGCACCAAGGCCGAGGTCGAGCAGGAGATCCACGCCCGGATCGGCACCACCAAGGCCATCTGGCTGCCGCGCGGTCTCACCGGCGACTACGGCGTCTACGGCACCCGAGGCCACGTCGACATCGTCGCCGCGTTCGCCGCGCCCGGCGTCGTCCTGGTCCACTCGCAGCAGGACCCCGCCCACCCCGACCACGAGCTGAGCAAGCAGCTCATCGCGCAGCTCAAGGGCGAGACGGACGCCAAGGGCCGGCCCCTGGAGGTCGTCGAGGTCCCCGCGCCGACCGTCCTCAAGGACGACGAGGGCTGGGTCGACTACTCCTACATCAACCACTACCTGTGCAACGACGGCGTCGTCCTGTGCTCCTTCGACGACCCGAACGACGAGGTCGCGGCCGGGATCTTCCGCCGTCTTTTCCCGGGCAGGACCGTCCAGCTCGTGGACGCCCGTACGATCTTCGCCGGGGGCGGTGGCATCCACTGCATCACCCAGCAGCAACCCGAGATCACGCCCGCACACTGAAAGACCCGCAGGAGTCCCCGTGGCCCAGGCCCGCCGGAAGAACGCCCCTCCGCGCGAAGAGGTCCTCGCCGCAGCCATGGAGATGATCGCCGAGCGCGGCCTGGAGAAGCTCACCATGGCCGCGCTCGGCCGCGAGGTCGGCATGAGCAGCGGCCACCTCCTCTACTACTTCGGTTCGAAGGACGAGCTGCTCCTGCGCACCCTGGAGTGGAGCGAGGGCCGCCTCGGCGCGGAGCGGGCGCGGCTCCTGTCGGGTGGCGGCACGGTCCGCGAGCGTCTCGACGCGTACGTCGACCTGTATGTCCCCGACGCGCAGGGCGACCCGCACTGGACGCTCTGGCTGGAGGTCTGGAACCGCTCGCAGAACGCCGAGGCCGACGGCGACGCGCGCGAGCGGCAGGCCGCGATCGAGCTGGCCTGGCACCGCGACCTCGTCGCGCTGCTCGCCGAGGGCACCTCGCGCGGCGAGCTCCCGCCGCTCGACCCCGACCGTTTCGCGTCCCGGCTGCGGGCGCTGCTCGACGGCTTCTCCATCCATGTCGCGATCGGCCTGCGCGGCACGGACCGGGCCCAAATCCTTTCCCATGTACGGGAGTTCCTGGACGAGGCACTGGTCAAGAACCCCGCGTAGCCCTTCGTGCGCGCCGCACCCGCTGATGTTCCATGAACACTATGAACACAAGTAAGCGTGATCGTTGCGCCGTACACCCTTGTCATGGAGCGAAGCATTCCGGCACCGTGGCCGCCCATGGGACGAGAGCAATGGAAGAAGATCCTGGTCGGGTCGGCCGGGAACATGGTCGAGTGGTTCGACTGGTTCGTGTACGCGAGCTTCGCCACGTACTTCGCGGGAGCATTCTTCCCCGACGGGAACCCCACGGCACAGCTGATGAACACGGCCGGCATCTTCGCCGTCGGCTTCTTCATGCGGCCCGTGGGCGGCTGGCTGCTGGGCAGGGTGGGTGACCGCAAGGGCCGTAAAGCGGCGCTCACCCTGACCGTCACGCTGATGTCGGCGTCCGCCGTCCTCATCGCGATCGCGCCCACCTACGCGGTCGCCGGGTACGGCGGCGCCGTCGTCCTGCTCATCGCCCGCCTCCTGCAGGGCCTCTCGGTCGGCGGCGAGTACGCGGCCAGCGCCACCTACCTCACCGAGGCGTCCGACCCGAGCCGGCGCGGCTTCGCGTCCAGCTTCCAGTACGTCTCCATGACCGCGGGGCAGATCGTGGGCCTCGGCCTCCAGATCGTCCTCCAGCGCACCCTGTCCGACGACGCACTGCACAGCTGGGGCTGGCGCATCCCGTTCATCATCGGCGCGCTCGGCGCCGCGATCATCTTCTATCTGCGGCGCAACATGCTGGAGTCCGACGTCTACGAGGAGTCCGCCGACGACGCGGGCGCCGACAGCAAGGGCACCCTCACGGCGCTGTGGGCGCACAAGCGCGAGGCGTTCCTCGTGATGGCCCTGACGATGGGCGGCACCGTCGCGTACTACACGTACACGACGTACCTCACCAAGTACCTCTCCAACTCCGCCGGGCTGAGCAAGCAGACCGCGACGCTCGTCTCGTTCTGCGCGCTGATCGTCTTCGCCTGCATCCAGCCGCTCGCCGGCAAGCTGTCCGACCGGATCGGCCGCCGCCCGCTCCTGATCACCTTCGCGGTCGGCTCCACCTTCCTGACCGTGCCGATCATGACGATGCTCAAGCACGCGGGCTCCTTCTGGCCGGCCCTCGGCCTCGCCCTGCTCGCCCTCGTCGTCGTCACCGGCTACACGTCGATCAACGCGTGCGTGAAGGCCGAGCTGTTCCCGACCGGCATCCGCGCCCTCGGCGTCGCCCTCCCGTACGCCATCGCCAACGCGCTCTTCGGCGGCACCGCGGAGTACGTGGCCCTGTGGTTCAAGGACGCGGGCCTGGAGTCGGGCTTCTACTGGTACGTCGCCGGGTGCGCCGCCGTGTCGCTGATCGTCTACCTGACGATGCGCGAGACGAGGGACATCGACCTGAACCGGGTCGAGGCCGCCGTGCCCGAGGCCGAGCAGCGCGCGGCCGAAGCCGTCTGAGCCCACATCGTGAGACCACGGTCCGGGCCACGCCCGGGCTGTGGCAGACTGCCGACGTGCTCTCGTTCGCCATGATTATTGGCAGCAGGCGCGCCGGTCCGCAGTGACCGCCACGTACGACCACGTACGGGCGGACATCGTCGTCTCGACCCGCGCGCAGACCTCTCGCACCCGCGAGGGGTTTTTTCGTTTCCTGGACCACCACACGCCAGGACCGGAGCGCGAGGGATCATAGGGGGACGGTGGAGCCGGTCATTCCGGTAGACCGAGATCCGACACAGGAGCCAGATCAGCATGACGGACGCAACCGACGACCATTTCCCCGCTTCCCGCGTCGACGACGACTTCCACGTCTTCGACACCACGCTGCGCGACGGCGCGCAGCGTGAGGGCATCAATCTGACCGTCGCGGACAAGCTGACCATCGCCCGGCACCTGGACGACTTCGGCGTGGGTTTCATCGAGGGCGGCTGGCCCGGCGCCAACCCCCGCGACACCGAGTTCTTCGCCCGCGCCCGGCAGGAGATCGACTTCAAGCACGCGGAGCTCGTCGCGTTCGGGGCCACCCGCCGCGCCGGCGCCAAGGCGTCCGAGGACCCGCAGGTCAAGGCGCTCGTCGAGTCCGGCGCACCGGTCGTGACCCTGGTCGCCAAGTCGCACGACCGCCATGTCGAACTGGCCCTGCGCACCACGCTCGAGGAGAACCTGGAGATGGTCCGCGACACCGTCTCCCACCTGCGCGAGCAGGGCCGCCGCGTCTTCGTCGACTGCGAGCACTTCTTCGACGGCTACCGCGCCAACCCCACGTACGCCAAGGCCGTCGTCACGGCCGCGCACGAGGCGGGCGCCGACGTGGTCGTCCTGTGCGACACCAACGGCGGCATGCTGCCCGCGCAGGTCCAGGCGATCACCGCCACGGTCCTCGCCGACACGGGGGCCCGCCTCGGCATCCACGCCCAGGACGACACCGGCTGCGCCGTCGCCAACACCCTCGCCGCCGTCGACGCGGGCGCGACCCACGTGCAGTGCACGGCCAACGGCTACGGCGAGCGCGTCGGCAACTCCAACCTCTTCCCGGTCGTCGCCGCCCTGGAGCTCAAGTACGGCAAGAAGGTCCTCCCCGAGGGCGCACTGCGCGAGATGACCCGCATCTCCCACGCCATCGCCGAGGTCGTCAACCTCACGCCCTCCACGCATCAGCCGTACGTGGGAGTTTCGGCGTTCGCCCACAAGGCGGGCCTGCACGCCTCGGCGATCAAGGTCGACCCGGACCTCTACCAGCACATCGACCCGGACCTCGTCGGCAACCGCATCCGCATGCTGGTCTCCGACATGGCGGGCCGCGCGTCCATCGAGCTCAAGGGCAAGGAGCTCGGCGTAGACATCTCCGACGACCGCGAGCTCGTCGGCCGCGTCGTCGAGCGCGTCAAGGAGCGCGAGCTCAAGGGCTACACGTACGAGGCGGCCGACGCCTCCTTCGAACTCCTCCTGCGCGAGGAGGCCGAGGGCCGCGCCCGCCGCTACTTCCGCGTCGAGTCGTGGCGGGCCATCGTCGAGGACCGCCCCGACGGCAGCCACGCCAACGAGGCGACCGTGAAACTGTGGGCCAAGGGCGAGCGCATCGTCGCCACGGCCGAGGGCAACGGCCCGGTCAACGCCCTCGACCGCGCCCTGCGCGTCGGCCTGGAGCGGATCTACCCGCAGCTCGCCAAGCTGGAGCTCGTCGACTACAAGGTCCGCATCCTGGAGGGCAAGCACGGCACGTCCTCCACGACCCGCGTGCTGATCTCCACCAGCGACGGCGCGGGCGAGTGGTCCACCGTCGGCGTCGCCGAGAACGTCATCGCCGCGTCGTGGGGCGCTCTCGAGGACGCCTACACGTACGGGCTTCTGCGGGCCGGGGTCGAGCCGGTCGAGTAGAGACAGCACAGGTGAGGACGCCGGAGGGGCCGTGGTCGGCCCCTCCGGCTCTGTGTTGCCCGGGCTACCGGTTCGCTACCAGGTGAACGTCGCCGACGTCTTCGCGGGCAGCGAGTAAGTGGCGTGCTGGCCGCCCCAGTTGACGGTCACCGTCTTCGCGGACGTGCCGCCGTTGTACGCGATGAGCGCCTTCGAGCCGTCCGGGTTGCGCCAGGCGACGTTCGGCACGGCGGAGCTGCCGGTCGACGCGATGCGCTGGGCGCCGGGCCGGACGAACTTCGTCAGATGGCCCATCGTGTAGTACTCGACGGTGTAGTCGACCTGTCCGCTGCGCCCGTCACCGTTGTGCACGGTCACGAGCCCCGTGCAGGTGCCGCAGCCGCCGTTGTGCGGACCCATGTCCTGGTCCACGGCGAGCGACCACTTGGTCACCGACTTCGCCCAGTTGCGGGTGTAGTCGACGATGTTGAGCATGTCCTCGCGCTGCTGGTCGGCGATCCATGTGCCGCCCGAGTGCTCGGTCCCGAAGGCGTCGAGCTGCGGGTAGCGGTCGTGGATCGCGCTCTGCTTGGCGACGTCGCCGCCGTAGCCGTGCCACGCGATCCCGCCGAAGTTCGGGTGCGAGCGCACCGCCGCGTCGTCCACGGTCTGTGCCGCGTACCCGTCGTACGTGTCCCAGTTCCAGTCGTGCGCGAGCACCTTGGTGTTCAGACCGGCGGCGGCGAGCTTCGGCAGCAGCTCGCTCTTGGTGAAGTAGGCGAGCCCCGAGGCGTTCCAGCTCATCGAGGGGTAACCACCGCAGCACGTCGGCTCGTTCTGCGCGCTGACGTAGTCGACCGGGACGCCCTGGTCCCGGTACGCCTGGAGATACTTCACGAAGTACGAGGCGTAGGTGCCGTAGTCCTCCGCTTTCAGCCAGCCGCCGTTGAGCTGTCCGCTGTCCTTCATCCAGGCGGGCGCGGTCCACGGGGAGGCCATCACGGTGACGTTCGGGTTGAGCTGACGGGCCTGCTTCGTGAGGGGCAGGACGTCCGCGAGGTCGTGGGCGACGGAGAACTCGGAGAGGTCGGGATCGGTCTGTCCGGCGGGCACGTCGTCGAACGTGTAGCCGAAACGGGCCAGGTCGGAGCCGCCCATCGGGTTGCGCAGGAACGACAGGCCGATGCCGTCGGTGGGGGAGAACAGCTTGCGCATCGTGGCGTCGCGCGTGGCCGGTGACAGGGCTCCGCTGCTGTTCATCAGCCAGGCCGCGGTGTCCGTGAACGAGGCGCCGCCGCCGGTGAAGGTCTGGTAGCGGGTGTTGTCGTCGACGGTGATGTTCTCGCCACCGCCGCCGGTGCCCGCCTGGAAGGAGAACGGGGCCTGCTGTTCGAGGCCGCGGACGACATGGCGTCCGCCGGCGTCGTCCGTGGTCGTGAGCCAGGCCGTGACCGGCTCGCCCGCGGCCTGGGCGGGGGAGGCTACGAGCCCGGTCAGGCCCGCGGTCGTGAGCAGCCCTGCGGCGAGCAGACGGGCCGCCCGGCGCGGCCCCGAACGGACTCTTCTGGGGGTTCTCATGGTGCGCCGCCCTTCGTGGGGGTGAGGAGATGGGGCGTGCGAGGCGTGAGTAAATGACGGCTGCGAACGGGAGTCAAGGGGGCGCGCGTTCAGAAACTGAATGCTCAACTGCCCGGTAACCCAGCGGGAATTGGCTGTGCACCGGTTCTGACGTGAAGTCTTGACGGGTTCACGGGGCGCCAGTTAACTCACGGCGTGAGCTAAGTCATGAGCTTCACCAGGGACTCCCGTCACCCCCAGAGGTTGCGGTGCGTACCCGAACCGGCCGAAGGGAAGTCCATGCGAAGAACCGCCCTGCTCGTCTCCGCAGCCCTGCTCACGGGGCTGCTCCCGCTCGCCTCGGCGGGCGCGGCGACCGGCGCCGAGGAACCGCCGCCGGTGCCCGTCGACCGCTTCGAGGGCGAGGTTGCCTTCGCCTCCCAGCCCGCGGAGGGCATCTTTACGTGGGGCGGCGACAGCGACGACCCGCCCAAGCTGGAGCTCGCGGCGCGGGGAGACGCCCCCGAAGGCGACAAGGTCCTCTCCGGGACGTACGACATCAGCGGCTACGGCGGCTTCACCCACGACTTCGCCGCGAACGAGCCGGGCCACGACTGGTCCGCGCACAAGGGCATCCGCTTCTGGTGGGACGGGAAGAACAGCGGCAAGCGGGTCAACTTCGAGATCAAGGACGGCGGTTCGAACGGCGAGGCGTCCGAGCTGTGGACGACCTCCTTCACCGACGAGTGGACCGGCTGGCACCAGGTCGAGATCCCCTTCACCGACTTCACGTACCGCACCGACTACCAGCCCGTCGGCGGCATCGACCAGAACCTCGGCCTCACCGAGATGTGGGGCTACGCGCTCACCCTGCCCACCGGCACGCCCGGCACCTTCGCCATGGACGGCGTCGAGCTGTACGGCAAGGCCGACCCCGCCCTGACCACGAAGGTGCTGACGGGCGCCGCCGTCTACCCGGTGAAGGAGGGCGGCACGGCCGGCGTGCCGATCTCGGTCGCCACCACGGGCTCCGCGCCGCTCGCCGAGCCGGTCACGGTCGCGTACGAGAGCGCGGGCGGCAGCGCCGGCGCGGGCACGGACTACACGCCGGTCAAGGGTGAGTTCACCTTCCCGGCAGGTACCGCTTCGGGTGCCGCGCACACCGTGTCCGTACCGACCCTCAAGGACAAGGCGGCCGAGTCCGCCGAGACGATCCCCCTGAAGCTGACGGTCACCGGCGCGAAGGCGCCCGCCGAGACCCCGCAGGTGGTGATCGACGCCCACGGCCTGCCCTACCTCGACACCAAGCTCCCCGTAAAGCGGCGCGTCGCAGATCTGCTGTCCCGGATGTCCCTGGACGAGAAGGCCGGCCAGATGACGCAGGCCGAGCGCAACGCGGTCGGCACGGGCGGCGACATCGCCGCGTACGACCTCGGCTCGCTGCTCTCCGGCGGCGGCTCGACACCGACGCCGAACACCGCCGCGGCCTGGGCGAAGATGATCGACGGCTTCCAGCTCCGGGCGCAGGCGACGCGGTTCCAGATCCCGCTGATCTACGGCGTGGACGCGGTGCACGGTCACAACAACCTCGTCGGCGCCACGGTCCTGCCGCACAACATCGGCATCGGCGCGACCCGCGACCCGGGGACGGCCGAGAAGGCGGGCGCGGTCACGGCCGCCGAGGTCCGCGCCACCGGCATCCCCTGGGACTTCGCGCCCTGCCTGTGCGTCACGCGCGACGAGCGCTGGGGCAGGTCGTACGAGTCCTTCGGCGAGGACCCCGCTCTCGTGAAGCAGATGGAGACCGTCGTCCAGGGGCTCCAAGGGGCACGCAGCGGCAAGGATCTCGACCGGGACGACAAGGTCCTCGCCACCGCCAAGCACTTCGTGGGCGACGGCGGCACGGAGTACGGCTCGTCGACCACCGGCTCGTACACCATCGACCAGGGCGTCACGAAGGTCACGCGGCAGGAGCTGGAGGCGGTGCACCTCGCGCCGTTCCAGGAGGCCGTGGACCGCGGGGTCGGCACGGTCATGCCCTCGTACTCGTCGCTCGACATCATCGGCGACGACGAGGGCCCGGTGAAGATGCACGCCGACGCCGCCATGATCAACGGAGTCCTGAAGGACCGCATGGGCTTCGACGGCTTCGTCATCAGCGACTGGCAGGCCATCGACCAGCTCCCCGGCGACTACGCGTCCGACGTCCGTACGTCGGTCAACGCCGGCCTCGACATGATCATGGTCCCGTCCGCGTACAAGGACTTCCGGACGACGCTGATCGACGAGGTGAAGGCCGGCCGGATCAGCGAGAAGCGGATCGACGACGCGGTCTCGCGGATCCTGACCCAGAAGTTCAAGCTGGGCCTCTTCGAGAAGCCGTATGCCGACACCAGCGGCGCCGCCGCCATCGGCTCGGCCGGACACCGCGCCGTCGCCCGCACCGCCGCCGCCGAGTCCCAGGTCCTCCTGAAGAACGCGGGCGGCGTGCTCCCCCTCAAGAAGAGCCAGAAGGTGTACGTCGCCGGGTCCAACGCCGACGACATCGGCAACCAGACCGGCGGCTGGACCGTCACCTGGCAGGGCTCGTCCGGAAAGATCACCGACGGGACGACCGTCCTGGAGGGCATGAAGAAGGCCGCACCCGGCGCCACCATCAGCTACTCCAAGGACGCCTCCGCGCCCACGGACGGCTATGACGTGGGTGTCGTCGTGGTCGGCGAGACCCCGTACGCGGAAGGCATCGGCGACGTCGGCAACGGCAATGACCTGGAGCTCACGGCCGCCGACCAGGCAGCCGTGGACAAGGTGTGCGGCGCCATGAAGTGCGCCGTGCTCATCGTCTCCGGGCGCCCGCAGCTCATCGGCGACCGGCTCGGCGACATCGACGCGCTCGTCGCGTCCTGGCTGCCCGGCACGGAGGGCGACGGCGTCGCGGACGTCCTGTACGGGGCCAAGCCGTTCACCGGGCAGCTGCCTGTGACCTGGCCGAGGTCGGAGGCCCAGCTGCCGATCAACGTCGGGGACACGGCGTACGACCCGCAGTTCCCCTTCGGCTGGGGCCTGACGACGCTGCGCACCCCGCCGGGCGGCGGCACGCTCACCCTCAAGGCCCTCGCCCTGGCGGCCGCCGCGGCGCAGAAGGCCGGGTCGGCCGAGGCGGGCCGGGCGGTCGTGGGCAGGGCGCGGCTGCTCGTCCAGCAGAAGGTGGGACAGGACATCACGCCGGCGGTGGCCAAGCCGTTCGCCGACGCCGACCACCTGCTCCTGTCCGGGCGCTACGCGGACGCGGTCGCGAAGCTGACCGAGGCGTACCGCGCCGCGTGAGACGGCGCAAGGAGGGGCTCACCACCGAGTGCGGTGGGCCCCTCCTTGCGGTACATACGGCATCCGGTCCCCTCCTGGGTTAGCGTCGAGGTATGAGGCCCACCCGTCGGGCATCGCGCCTGATATCCGTCCTGTCCGGTTCACTCCTCGCCCTGGGGGCCATGACGGCGGTGACACCGGGGGTCCAGGCGGCTGCCTCCGACGTCTCGACCGTGGCCGACGCCCTCAAGAAGAGCCCTGTGTACGTCGACCCCGCCGCCTCCGCGCAGCTGTCCGCCGGGGACGCCGACGCCCTCACCAAGAAGATCAAGGACGCGGACAAGCCCGTCATGGTGGCCGTCCTGCCCGCCGACTTCCCCAAGCAGGACCTCTTCACCGACCTGCGCACCAAGACCGGTGTCACCGGCGTCTACGCGATCCGTCTCGGCCAGCAGTTCGACGCCAGGGCCGACAGCCGGGTCATGTCCCAGGACGCGGTCAAGAATCTGACGACCAGCGTCCAGGGCGAGAACGTCACCACGCAGCTCAACGACTTCGTCGACACGGCCGTCCGCAACGCGAGCGGCTCCGCGCCCTCCGCGTGGGGCGCGGGCGGCGGCGGTGACAACGGCGCACCGGTCGGCGCCCTGATCGGCATCGGCGCGGTCGTCGTCGCGGGCGGCGGCGCCGCGTACGCCGTGTCCCGCAGGCGGCGCCGTCAGCGCGAGGACGAGCAGCGGGCCGCCCTGGAGCAGCTCCGCGTGGTCGTCGACGAGGACATCACGGCGTTCGGCGAGGAGCTGGACCGGCTCGACTTCCACCCCGCCGAGCCCGGCGCCGACGACGCGATGCGCGCCGACTACGAGCGGGCGCTCGACTCGTACGAGAAGGCGAAACAGTTCATGGCCGCCGCCCAGCGCCCCGAGGAGGTGCGCGGGGTGACGGAGGCCCTGGACGACGGGCGGTTCTCGCTGTCCATGCTGGCGGCGCGACGTGAGGGCAGGCCGCTGCCCGAGCGCCGGGTGCCCTGCTTCTTCGACCCGCGGCACGGGCCGTCCGTGACGGACGCGCTGTGGGCGCCCCCGTCCGGCGCCGAGCGCGAGGTCCCGGTCTGCGCGGCCGACGCGACCCGGCTCAAGGACGGCGTCGACCCCATGGTCCGCACGGTCGACACGGGTCACGGCGAGCGCCGCCCCTACTACGACGCGGGCCCGGCCTACGGTCCCTGGGCGGGCGGCTACTTCGGCGGCGGCATCCTGCCCGGGCTCCTCCTCGGCACGGTGCTCGGCTCGATGATGGCGAGCCCCGCCTACGCGGCCGACTACGGCTCCGGATACGGCGACTTCGGCGCGGGAGCCGGATATGACGGCGGGGACTACTCGGGGGCGGACTTCAACTCGAACGACTTCGGGGACTTCGGAGGCGGCGGGGACTTCGGCGGCGGAGGCGACTTCGGGGGAGGCGGGGACTTCGGCGGCGGCTTCTGAGCACTCTGCCGGTCCAAGAGAAGCGCTCTGCCGGTCCAAGAGCTCTGCCGGTCCAAGAAAGGGGAGGCGCGAGGGCCGGTGCCTCCGCTAGCCTGACCACACTCTTACGAACCGCTTCCCCAGAAGTACGCCGCAGACGGGAAGCAAGCCGGCACGTACACACCGTGCGCGGTCCCGGAGGGGCGGCAGCGACATTCCGCATGCCCCCTTCCGAAGGAGCTCCACCCCATGCGTACCGAAGCCACCCCGCGTATCGGCCTCGGCCTGCCCGTCGACGACCCCGCCGTCCTGCTCGACTGGGCCCGCCGCGCCGACGCGACCCCCTTCTCCACGCTCGGCCTCCTCGACCGGCTCGTCTACGACAACCCCGAGCCCCTGATCACCCTCGCCACTCTCGCCGGAGCCACCTCCCGCATCCGGCTCCAGACCGAGGTCCTGCTCGCCCCGCACCACGGCACCGCCCTGCTCGCCAAGCAGACCGCGACCCTCGACCGGATGTCCGGCGGCCGCTTCACGCTCGGCATCGGCGTCGGCGGACGCGAGGACGACTGCCGTGCCGCGGGCATCGACATCCGCCACCGCGGCCGCCGCCTCGACCAGCAGATGGAGACCCTGCGGCGGACCTGGGCGGGCCATCCTTACGACGACGCCGAGGGCATCGGCCCGATCGGCCCGGCCCCCGTCACCCCCGGCGGCCCCGAGATCCTCTTCGGGGGCTTCGCACCGGCGGCCCTCGCCCGCGTGGCCCGCTTTGGCGACGGCTTCCTCGGCGCCGCGCTGCCCACGCAGTGGATGGACGCGATGTTCCGCGATGTGGAGCGGCTCTGGGACGAGCACGGCCGCCCCGGCCGCCCGCGCCTGGTCGCCCAGGTCAATGTGGCGCTCGGCCCGGACGACCTGATCGCCCGTGCCCGCGACGCCATCACCGCGTACTACGGCTTCGACCCGCGCGCCGCGGGATCGGCCGAGCGCATGCTCGCCGCTCCCGAGCAGATCCGCGAGGCAGTCTCCGGCTTCGCGGACATCGGCGCGGACGAGGTGATGCTCTACTGCTGGGGCACCGACCCCGACCAGGTCGACCGCCTGGCCGACGTCTTGTTCTGACGCCACCCGCCTGCCTCACCGGTGCTCGCGCTGCGCCTCCTCGTACTCCCGCGCGGTCGGCTTCGGCACCTGCGCGCCCTCTCCGTGGAGGCCGCGCGAGAGGCGCACCCGGAGCCGCTCGGCCCGGGGTGTGCGCCGCCGCACGCCGTTCACGTCCGTCTCCGGCCCGCTCTCCAGGGCCGGGGGCTGTTCGTGGGCGGTCAGGGTGTGCAGCTGGGCCTGGGTGAGCGGCTCGTGGATCTCCACGTACTCGCCGTGCGGGAGGCGCTTTATGCGGCCCGACTCCCTTCCGTGCAGCACCAGTTCGCGGTCGCGGCTCTGCAGTCCCAGGCAGATCCGCCGGGTGATCACGAAGGTGATCACCGGGCCTACGACGAGGGCGACGCGCACGAACCAGGTGACCGCGTTCAGCGACACACGGAAGTGGGTGGCCCAGAGATCGTTGCCGCCGCCCACCAGGGCCACCAGGAAGAACGTCAGCCAGGCCACCCCGAGCCCTGTGCGCACCGGCCGGTTGCGCGGCCGGTCCAGGAGATGGTGCTCGCGCCGGTCGCCCGTGACCCAGGCCTCCACGAACGGATACACGCCGATCACGACGAGCACCGCGGGGAAGACGACCAGCGGGACGAGCACGCCCAGGGCCAGCGTGTGCCCCCACAGCGTGATCTCCCACCCCGGCATCACCCGCAGCAGCCCCTCCGCGAACCCCAGATACCAGTCGGGCTGCGCCCCCGTGGACACCTGGTCGACCCGGTAAGGCCCGTAGTTCCAGACGGGGTTGATGGACGCGACGGCCGCGAGGAACGCGACGACGCCGAACACCAGGAAGAAGAAGCCGCCGGCCTTGGCGAGGTAGACGGGGAAGAACGGCGCCCCCACGACGTTCCGCTCGGTCTTTCCCGGACCCGGGAACTGCGTGTGCTTGTGGTAGACGACCAGGATCAGATGGGTCACCACGAGCGCCGCCATGATGCCGGGGAACAGCAGCACGTGCACCGAGTAGAACCGGCCCACGATGTCGTGTCCCGGGAACTCACCGCCGAACAGGAACATCGACAGATACGTCCCCACGATCGGCACCGACAGGATCGCCCCGTCGAGGAAGCGCATGCCCGTACCGGAGAGCAGGTCGTCCGGCAGCGAGTACCCCAACAGGCCCTCGAACAGGCCGAGCAGGAGCAGTGTCCAGCCGAACACCCAGTTCAGCTCGCGCGGTTTGCGGAACGAGCCCGTGAAGAAGTGCCGCATCATGTGCAGGAGCATCGCGGCGACGAAGATCAGCGCCGCCCAGTGGTGGATCTGCCGGATCAGCAGTCCGCCCCGCACGTCGAAGCTGATGTCGAGCGTGGAGGCGTACGCCTCGGACATCTGGATCCCGTTGAGGGGGACGCAACTGCCGTGGTACTCCACCTCGTTCATCGACGGGTGGAAGAACAGGGTGAGATAGACCCCGGTCAGGACCAGGATCACGAACGTGTAGAGGCAGACCTCGCCGAGCAGGAACGACCAGTGGTCCGGGAATACCTTGCGCAGGTACTTCCTGGACAGGGTGTGCAGGCCGAGCCGGCCGTCCGCCCAGTCCGCGAGGTGCTCACCGGCCGGTGCCGGCCCTCTCTCCCGCGTGGTCCCCGTGCTGCCTTGCGCGGTCCTCTCGGACATCAGGCTCGCTCCTCCCCTGGGCACTCACCGCATGGGTGCTCGTCACTTGGACGGAAGGGACGGGCCGGAATGTGACATCACAGAGGAGCTTTGTGGCCCACGTCACATTTGCGTAGGCCGGGTCAGCCCAGGAGCTTCGACTGCCAGCGCGTGAAGATCTCCTCCGGGGCGCCGTGGCACGACCACGGGACACGGGTCGCGTGCCCGTCGAGAAGCCGGAAGAGATGCGTGGCCTCGCCGGTCAGATCGGCGTAACAGGACGCGTGCGCAAGGGTGTTGAGGTCCGCGACGTCCTGCGCGTATGTGTACTGCCGCTGCGTGATCCACAGGTGCCAGGTACGCCGGGCCTGCGACGCGGAGTTCTCGTTGTTCCAGAACTGGAGCAGGCCGATCGCCTGGGAGCCCTCCCGCTCGACGCGGTAGCGGTACTCCTCGATCCGGGCGACCTGCGGCAGCACGGCGAGGGGCGACCCGGGCGCGAGGGTCGCCGTGACGTCCTGCGCGAAGTTGTACATGACGCCGTGCGAGCCGTGCCAGCGCGCCGAAAGATGGCGCAGCACCTGGTGGTTGCCCTCGCGGTTGTACGGGTCACGCTGGTGCAGCTCCTTCCACCAGCGCTCCATGGACGGGTGCCCGCCGGGGAACAGGCGGGCGACCGTCAGGAGCGAGACCCAGGGCACCGGATCCGCGGGAAACGCCTCCGCCGCTCGCAGCGCGGTGCGCACGGCCCGCTCCAGCTGGTCCGGGTCGACCGCGTTCCCCGGGCCGGCCGCCATCGCCAGGTTGAACGCCCGCATCACCTCGGTCTCGGCCCGCAGGACCAGCGCGTCGGCGTTCCGCGGCTGCGACTCGTGCCAGGACTCGGCGACGGACGTGCCCGCGGTGGCCTGGGCGAGCAGCCGCATCCGAAAGGTCCGCCGGTCCCAGTCGGACCCGGCCGCCGCGCACAGCTCGGGCAGTCCCTGCCAGCGACCGATCGTGATGTCCGCGCGGGCCTCCGCCAGGGCCCGGTCGCCGTTCGTGGGATCGAAACGGACGGTCATCGGCGTCCTCGCCAGTCAGTAGTCGGTGGTGGTCCTGGGGGCGGATGGCCGGACCGCAGGCGGGGGGGGGTGCCGCTCAGAAGTCCGTGGACAGGGTGTCGCCGGACGACGCCGCGTACACCGGCGCCTGATCCCCGTACTCGGCGTGCACCTGCTCCGAGCGTGCCGCGTCCAGGCGGGCGGGCCGATAGTAGTCGGAGCCCTTGGCGCGGTACCAGAGCATCGGGACCAGGCCCACGGCGATGCCGCCGACGCCGATCACGACGGCCGTGCCCGACAGGCTGCCCAGCGACTCGACGAACACCCAGATCATGAAGAGCGCGCCGGTCAGCGGCCACAGACCGCCGAAGAAGAAGTTGGCCGCCGACCTGAACAGCAGCTTCCGGTACGCCACGACGACGGCGAGGCCCGCGAGGCCGTAGTAGACCGCGATCTGCAGTCCGATCGCGGCGACGGCGTCCTCCAGGACGGCCGAGACCGAGCCGAGCGCGGTCGATGCCACGAAGAGGGCGAGGGCGACGACACCGACGACGACGATCGCGACCCATGGCGTGTGCCGGCGCGGGTGCGACCTGCCGAGGGCGGAGGGCAGCGTCCGGTCGCGGCCCATCGCGAAGAGGGAGCGCGTCACCTGGATCAGCGTGGTCTCCAGGGTGGCGATGGTGGACAGCATCACCGCGACGATCAGCAACTCGCCGCCAGGGCCCGGCAGTACGCGCTCGCCGAGCAGCCCCAGGATGTTGTCGCTGGTCGCGATCTCCTTGGGCGTGAGCAGCATGTTCGTGGTGATCGTGAAGACCTCGAAGAGCACGAACACGATGCCGACGCCGATCAGCCCGGCGAGCCCCGAGGTCTTCCGGCTGTTACGGGTCTCCTCGCTGAGGTTGCTGGTGACGTCCCAGCCCCAGTAGTAGAACGCGGCGATCAGCGCGCCCGCGGCGAACCCGGACGCCCCGTCGAAGTGCCCGAACCCCAGCCAGGACCAGGAGAATTCGGTGACCCGGTTGTCGCTGAACAGCGCGGCGACGGCCACCGCGAGCAGGATGACCAGCTCGATCCCGGACATCAGGAGCTGGGCGTGGACGGTCAGCTTGGCGCCCATCAGCACGACGACCAGCATGGCCAGGAACCAGACCGCGCCCACGGCCGCGGCCAGCGCGGTGTCGCTGGCGTGGGAGGGGGCGAGGAGTTCGAGCGTCATGGCGCCGGCCGGGAGCGAGCCCGCGACCATGAAGATGGTCGCCGAGATCACCAGGGACCAGCCGCTGATGAAGCCGAGGAAGGGGTGCAGGGCGCGGCCGACCCAGGAGTAGCTGGCGCCCGCGTTCACGTCGAGGCGGCCCAGGTAGTTGAAGGCCCAGGCGATGCCGAGCATGGGTATCGCGCAGTAGAGGAGCGCGGCCGGTGCGGCGAGGCCCACCGTGCCGATCAGCACGGCTGTGGTGGCGGCGATCGAATAGGCGGGCGCGCTGCCCGCCACTGCCATCACGATGCTGTCGGAGGTGCCGAGGGCATTGGCCTGAAGCCCTCTGTTCGTGCTCATGGGAACGGTGACGCCTTTCGGGGAGCGGCAGACGGCCTGCCCTGCGGCGTCACCGGGGTGCGACGGGGATGGGGGAGGCCCCTGGGGGACGAGCGGAGTCGATGCGAGCGGGAGCCGATCGCTCGGCGGTCGCACGCAGCGTAGCGCCGTGTGATGCCCAAGTGAAGGGAGAGTGATGAGTCGTCTCAAGTGACGGGATTACCGGAAGGTAGTCTTCAACTTCCTTCGCTTTGGGCCATGTTGAGCCCCGGTTGGGCCCCATGTACGACGAGAGCCCGCCCTTCGTCCGCGGGGGACGGAAAGGACGGGCGTGCTCGTGGTGCGGGGAGCCGTGAGGGTCCGGCTCGCGGCGGCAGCGTCAGGCGGCGTTCTTGATCGCCGAGATGTCGAAGGTCAGCTTGATCTTGTCCGAGACGAGGACGCCGCCGGTCTCAAGGGCCGCGTTCCAGGTCAGGCCCCACTCGGAGCGCAGGATCTCGCCCTTGCCCTCGAAGCCGACGCGCTCGTTGCCGAACGGGTCCGTCGCCGAGCCGTTGAACTCGAGGTCGATCGTGATCGGCTTGGTGGTGCCGAGGATCGTCAGGTCGCCGGTGATCCGGTAGTCGTCGCCGCCCAGGGACTCGGCGGAGGTGGAGCGGAACGTCATCGTCGGGAACTCGTCCGTCTTGAAGAAGTCGGAGCTCTTCAGGTGGGTGTCACGGTCGGCGGAGCCGGTGTCGATGCTGTTCATCGTGACGTCGAGCGACGCGGTCGACTTCGCCGGGTCCGCGCCGTCGAGGTGCAGGGTGCCCGACGACTGGGTGAAAGAGCCCTTGACGTTGGTGACCATGGCGTGACGGGCCACGAAACCGATCGTGGTGTGCGCCGGGTCGATGGCGTAGTCGCCGGTCAGCGCGGCGAGGTCGGGGCCGGCGGTGCCGGTGGCTGCGGGGGTGGCGTCGTTCTTGCGGCCGAAGAGACCCATGACTGCTCCTTGGGGACGGGGCGTGGCGGGGGAGTCGGTTGAATGTTTAACGTTCAACGAGAATGACTGTAGCGCCGTTCTGTTCAACTTTCAACATCAAACGACTCGTGTCTTCCCGATTACACCGTGTCGTCACCCGACGCGCTCTGGCGGACGCGCGTAGAACTCGGGCACTATCTCCTTGCTCCACCTGCACAGCCGTCTCACAGCCAGCACGGTCACCAGCAGGAAGGACCTCCTCCCCATGAGAATCCGCTCGGTCGTGAGCGCCCTCGCGCTCGTACTCGGCGCCCTCTTCGCCCCCGGCTTCGGTGTGTTCAGCTCCGCCACCGACGCCCAGGCCGCCACCAAGATCAGCCACGCCACCGCGACCTCGATGTTCCGCCAGGTCGGCATCACCTGGTCGTCCTCCGGCGGCTGTTCCGACCGCAACAACTCCACCTGTACATCCTTCGACCAGCTCAACCTCGCCACCGCCCAGGGCGCCCAGACCCTCAAGCGCGCCACCGGCTGCGCCCTGAACATCACCGGCGGCACCGAGACCGGCCACGCGAGCGGCACCTACTCGCACTGGAACGGCTACAAGCTCGACTACGGCAAGAACACCTGCGTCACGAGCTACATCAAGAACACGTTCACGTACATCGGCCTGCGCGGCGACGGGGCCCCGCAGTACCAGTCGGGCTCCGGCAACATCTATGCCGACGAGGGCAACCACTGGGACGTCCTCTACTACAACTGCGGCGGCTGCTGATCCGACCGGCGCCCGCAGGCGCTGACTTGGACTTCCGGGCGGTGGTTGTTGGACTGCCGCCGCCCGGAAGCGCCGAGTCCGTTGACCGGCCGCCCCCGCGCCGATACCCAGTCCCCTATGTCACGAAGATCTCGCGCCGCCTGCGCAGTCGCCGTCGCCGCCGCATCGTCCGCCGTGTTGGCCCTCACGGGCCCTGTACTGCCGGCCGCCGCCGACCCCGCGCCCGCCGTGGCGCAGGCCGTCATCGGATCCGCGCAGCTGTCCGTCGCCGTCGCCGACGACTTCCCGCGCGTCCTGACGTACACCGACCGCGCCTCCGGGGCCGGGCTCCTCGGCAGCACGAGCCCGGTGGACAAGGTCACCCTGAACGGCAAGGCGTACGCGGTCGCCGCGAAGGGGGCCCCGGTCCTCACCGGCTCCAAAGCCTCGTACACGCTGACCTTCCCGGACCTCGCCGGCGTCGAGATCGACGCCTCGCTGAGCGTCAGCGGGCGCGCGACGACCTTCAAGGTGACCGCCGTGCGCGACACCGCGGCCTTCCGGGTCGGCACGATCGACATCCCCGGGCACGACCTCGTCTCCGTGGGCAGTTCGGAGGGCGGCGCCGAGACCGCGTTCACGACGCTGGACAACGACTCGACGCGGACCGCCGACGTCTTCGGCAAGGTCGCGGCGGACACCCCGGCCGACGCCTCGCCCGTCGGCGCCTCGTACGCCATCGTCAACACCGGCTCTCTCGCCGCCGCCGTCGAGTCCAACTCCACGTACGACAAGCCGAGCGGCAACACCGGCGGGGACCACGCCCGCTTCTGGCACCAGGCGCGCAAGTCGGCCGACGGCTCCACGCGCGTCGGCGTCTGGTCGGGCCAGTGGACCTACCGCGGCGAAGGGGCCCCGGCGCCGGACAAGGACCTGCCGTGGGCCAAGGTCGTCGTCACGCCCGACGCGAACGGGGACGGCAAGGTCGACTGGCAGGACGGTGCGGTCGCCTTCCACTCGATCGGCGTGCAGGCGAAGGGCAGCGACGGCACCCCCGACCGGGTCATCACGCACATTCCCTTCAACTTCGCCAGCCAGGCCACGCACCCCTTCCTGCGCACGCTCGACGACGTCAAGCGGATCTCGCTCGCGACCGACAACCTCGGCCAGTTCGCCCTGCTCAAGGGCTACGCCTCCGAGGGCCACGACTCCGCGCACCCCGACTACGGCGGCAACATCAACAAGCGCGCCGGCGGCCTCAACGACCTCAACAAGCTGCTCAAGGGCGGCAAGAAGTTCGGCACCAGCTTCGCCGTGCACGTGAACGCCACCGAGGCGTACCCCGTCGCCAAGCACTTCACCGGCGACCTCGTCGACCCAAAGGCCCCGGGCTGGAACTGGCTCGACCAGAGCTACTACATCGACCAGCGCCGCGACATCAACAGCGGAGACCTCGCCGCCCGGTTCAGGCAACTGCGCGAGGAGACCGACCCGAACCTCACGACGATCTACCTCGACGTGTACTACACGCACGGCTGGATCGCCGAGAAGACCGCCGAGGCCGTCCGCGCCCAGGGCTGGAACCTGGCCTCCGAGTGGGCCGACAAGTTCGAGCGCCAGTCCCTGTGGTCGCACTGGGCCAACGACCTCGACTACGGGCCCAAGACCGACAAGGGCCTCAACTCGAAGATCATCCGCTTCATCCGCAACGGCGAGAAGGACGTCTGGAACAGCGACCCGGTCCTCGGTCAGAGCGCCATCGACGAGTTCGAGGGCTGGACCGGCGAGAACGACTGGAACGCCTTCTACGACAACGTCTGGCAGCGCGACCTGCCCGCCAAGTTCCTCCAGCATCAGCAGATCACCCGCTGGAACGGCAACGACATCACCTTCACCGGGGGGCTGCGCGGCACGGTCGAGGACGGTCGGCGCACCTTCTACGACAACGGAAGGAAGGTCCTCGACGGGACGGCCTACCTGCTCCCGTGGGACGGCGGCAAGAAGCTGTACCACTACAACAAGGACGGTGGCACGACGAGCTGGGCCGTGCCCGGAGCGTCGTACGTGGTCTACAAGCTCACCGACAACGGCCGTGTGAAGACCGGCACCGTGCGGGCCTCCGGTGGCAAGGTCACGCTGAAGGCCGACGCGAAGCAGCCGTACGTGCTCTACCCGGCGGACAAGACGCCCAAGGCCGTCGACCCGGTCTGGGGTGAGGGCACGCACGTGAAGGACCCCGGCTTCAACGACGCCCGCCTCGCCGCCTGGGACAAGGACGGCACGGTCGGGCGCGACACCGACGACCACGGGCGCAACAGCGCCGCGCTGAGCGGTGCCGGCACCGCCGCGATCGAGCAGCGCGTGAGCGGACTCGACGCGGGCAAGCGCTACACCGCCTCCGCCTGGGTCGAGGTCGAGCCCGGCAAGTCCCGCCGAACGACACTCGCCGCGGGCGGCAGGTCCGTCGCCGTCGAGCGCTCCACGCTGCAGAACGGCGTCTCGTCGAACGACTGGGGCGGCACCTACATGCAGCGCGTGAAGGTCAACTTCACGGCGCCCGCGAACGGCCGCACCACCCTGCGGATCGAGGCCGCCAAGGGCTCGCCCGCGAAGGTCCGTATCGACGACGTACGCCTGGTGGGCAACGCCCCGGCGACGAAGCCCGGCACCGTCGTGCACGAGGACTTCGAGGACGTCGACCAGGGCTGGGGCCCCTTCGACAAGGGTGACGCCGGCGGCGTCACGGACCCGCGCACGCACATCGCGCAGAAGAACGCCCCGTACACCCAGGCGGGCTGGAACGGGAAGCTCATCGACGACGTCATCGGCGGCGGCGAGTCCCTGAAGTCCCACGAGGAGAACACCGGCGTCGTCTACCGCACCTCCCCGGCCGACGTGCCGATGGCGGACGGGCACGCCTACAAGGTCGCGTTCGACTACCAGTCCAGCCACGCGGGCGCCTACCAGTGGGTGAGCGGCTACGACCGGATCGCCGCCGACGGCACCCCCGACCAGGTCGAGACCGCGAGCACCCCGATCGGGCAGCAGCGGACCACGGGCCACTACGAGGGCACCGTCACGGCGGGCTGCGGCGACACCTGGACCGGCCTGCGCAAGGTCGAAGGGGCCCCGGACGGTGCCGACTTCGTGCTCGACGACTTCACCGTCACCGACCTCGGCCCGGCCGATGAGAAGGCGGCCTGCGGCACCCTCGCCCTGAAGTCGGACGAGACGCTGGAGCCCGGCGAGAAGAACAAGGTCGAGGCCACCTTCACCAACTACGAGGCGAGCGAGGTCAAGGGCGCGTCCCTCTCGCTCGACCTGCCCGAGGGCTGGCGGGCCGAGCCCGCCGGCCCCGTGGCGCTCGACCCGGTCGCGCCCGGCGCCAAGGCGACGGCCACCTGGCAGGTCACCCCGCCGGTCGACGCCAAGTACCAGCCGTACCAGCTGAGTTCGAAGGCGACGTACACCGTGGGGGACAGCGCGCGGACGCTGACCGCGGGCGCCACCGTGCGCACGCTTCCGCCGCCGCCCACCGCGGACACGTACGCCAGTGACCTGGACTGGACGGCCATGGAGAACGGCTGGGGCCCGGCCGAGAAGGACCTGGAGAACGGCGAGACCGGCGCCGGCGACGGCAAGCCGCTGACCGTCAACGGCACCGTCTACGCCAAGGGCCTCGGCACCGCGTCCCCCGGGAAGATCCGCTACTACCTGGGCGGCCGCTGCACCTCGTTCACCGCCGAGGTGGGCCAGGACGACTCGCAGGGGACGCGCGGCAGCGTGCAGTTCTCCGTCGAGGCGGACGGCACCCAGAGGGTTCAGTCGCCGGTCCTCAAGGCCGCCGACAACGCCTGGTCCCTGACCGCCGATGTGACCGGCGCCAAGTACGTCGACCTGATCACGGGCGACGGCGGCGACGGCCCGGGCAACGACCACGCCGACTGGGGCGACGCCCGCTTCCACTGCGGTAGTTGATCCCACCGCGCCCGGGGCCCCGCTCCCAGCGGCGGGGCCCCTTCCGCGCCCACCGTAGACAGCGCTTTCTACGACTGATTAGGTGCAACCCCATGACACCCACGCGCCGCACGTTCCTCATCGCGTCAACTCTCCTGGCGGGGGCGGCACTTGCCCCGCCCGCCCATGCCGCCGACGCCTCGGACGCTTCCGACGACGAGTTCGACACCCTGCGCGAGCGATGGCTGGAGATCTCCCTCGGCACCGGCTACGACGCCACCGCCGAGCCCTACGCCTCGCGCCTGAAGGAACTCGGGGAACTCGCCCGCGGCTTCAGAGCGACGATGGCCCCGACCGCCACCTCCCTCTGGCCGGGCTACCCCTTCGACCCGCCGGCCGGCATCACCCAGGGCTACAACCGCCTGTGGACGATGACCCAGGCGTACGCCCAGGAAGGCACGGGGTCGACCGGCGACGCGGGCCTGCTCGCGGACATCGTCAAGGGCCTCGACCACCTCGCCGCGACCGTCTACAACGCGACCACCACGCGATACGGGAACTGGTGGGAGTGGCAGATCGGCAGCCCCCGCCTCCTGATGGACATCGTCGCCGTCCTCTACGACCACCTCACGCAGGACCGGCGCGACGCCGCCTTCGCCGCCGTCGACCACTTCATTCCCGACGCGGTCCTGCGCGACTACTCGGGCACCTCCACCGGCGCCAACCGCGTCGACCTGTGCCGCTCGGTCGCCCTGCGCGGCATCCTCGGCAGGAACGCCGACAAGACGGCCCTGGCCCGCGACGCCCTCTCGCCCGTCTTCCCCTACGTCACCAAGGGGGACGGCCTCTACGCCGACGGCTCGTTCATCCAGCACACGTACATCGCCTACTCGGGCACCTACGGACAGGTCATGCTCGACGGGCTCGGCCGCCTCTTCGCGCTGCTCGCCGGGTCCACGTGGGCCGTCACCGACCCGAACCGGCAGATCATCCTCGACAGCGTCGAGCACGCCTACGCCCCGCTCCTGTTCGACGGCCTGATGATGGACAGCGTCAACGGCCGTGCCATCAGCCGCGGTTACCTCAACGGCGACGACCTCAAGGTCATGCGCAGTGACCATTTCCACGGCCAGGGCCTGATCGCCGCCATGGCGCAGCTCGCCGCCGGCGCGAGCGCGGCCGAGCGCGAGCGCTGGCACGGGCGGATCAAGGGCTGGATCGAGCGGGACACGGTCACGCCCCTGCTGACCGCCAGGCAGTTCGGGGTCGCCGACCTGTCGCGGCTGCACGCCGTCGCGGACTCCGCCGTCGCGGCCGCGCCCGAGCCCGTCGGCCACCAGTTGTTCGCCGGCATGGACCGCGCGGTGCACAAGCGCCCCGGCTTCGCCGCGAACATCTCCATGTCCTCGGACCGGATCGCGTACTACGAGTGCGGCAACGGCGAGAACCCGCGCGGCTGGCACACGGGCGCCGGCATGCTCTCCTGGTGGGCCTCCGGGAAGCGCGGCGGCCGGTCCGATCAGTACACGGACTGGTTCTGGCCGACCGTCGACTTCTACCGGCTGCCCGGCACGACCGTCTCCACCAAGCGCCTCGCCGACAAGGCCGGCGGCGAGTGGGGGGCGGCCCGGCCCGATGTGAAGTGGGTGGGCGGCGCCACTGACGGCGAGTTCGCCGCCGTCGGACAGCACGTCAAGGGCCTCGGCTCGACGCTCCAGGCCCGCAAGTCGTGGTTCTGCCTCGCCGACACCGTGGTGTGCCTGGGCGCCGGGATCACGGCGGCCGACGGTGTCCCCGTGGAGACCGTCGTCGACAACCGCAACCTCGGCGAGGGCGGCACCCAGGCCTTCACCGTCGACGGCGGCGCCCGCGCCCGCTGGGCCCACCTGGAGGGTCACGGCGGCTGGGTCTTCCCGGGCGGCACCCCGCTGCGGCACCTGCGCGAGGACCGCACGGGCGCCTGGTCCGACATCAACACCACCAGCTCCACCGAGCGCCGCACCCGCCGCTGGCAGACGCTCTGGCTCGACCACGGCACGGACCCCACCGACGCCGCGTACACCTATCTGCTGATGCCGGGCGCCTCGAAGCACGACCTCGCGCGGCGCGCGGGCGACCGCCACTGGCTGTCGGTCCTCGCCAACACGGCGGCCGCCCAGGCGATCACCGTGCCCTCCCTCGGCGTGAGCGCGGCGAACTTCTGGGCGGCGGGAAGCGCGGGCGAGCTCACGGTGTCGGCTCCCGCGAGCGTCCTCCTGCGCAGGAAGGGGCGCACCGCGACGCTGACCATCAGCGAACCGCCGCGCACGGGGGAGCCCGTGGACATCACCTGGGACCGGCCCGTGCGCAGTGTCGTCAGCCACGACCCCTCGGTCGAAGTGGTCGCCACGGGCCGTAGGCTGCGGCTGCGCGTCACTCCGGGGACGGCATGTGTGGGCCATCGGTGTGAGGTGACTCTCAACTGACCCATTTGTGTGACCCCTACAAGACAGCAGGGCCCTGAGCAGTCACTTCGCCTGCATGGCGATGGCGTTCTGTTCGGGGGTACCAGGAAAACGGGCCGGAGACTGTACGGAGTCGACGGCCCGTTTTGCTTGGTCGCCTTCGTAAGGTCGCTACATGACCGTTTTGGACGACACCGCCTCAGCCGGTTCCCCCGGGGATGAGCCCACCGACGCGCGTGGACGCGTGGCCGAGTTGCACGCGATTCGTGAGCAGGCGCTGCGCGGGCCCAGCGACAAGGCGACCGAGGCCCAGCACGCGAAGGGCAAGCTGACCGCGCGTGAGCGGATCGAGCTGCTGCTCGATGCGGGATCGTTCAACGAGGTCGAGCAGCTGCGCCGGCACCGGGCGACGGGTTTCGGCCTGGAGGCCAAGAAGCCCTACACCGACGGTGTCATCACCGGCTGGGGCACGGTCGAGGGCCGCACGGTCTTCGTCTACGCGCACGACTTCCGGATCTTCGGCGGCGCCCTGGGCGAGGCCCACGCCACGAAGATCCACAAGATCATGGACATGGCCATCGCGGCGGGTGCTCCCCTGGTCTCCCTCAACGACGGCGCGGGCGCCCGTATCCAGGAGGGCGTCTCCGCCCTCGCCGGTTACGGCGGCATCTTCCAGCGCAACACCAAGGCGTCCGGCGTCATCCCGCAGATCAGCGTGATGCTCGGCCCGTGCGCGGGCGGTGCGGCCTACAGCCCCGCCCTCACCGACTTCGTCTTCATGGTCCGCGAGACCTCGCAGATGTTCATCACCGGACCGGACGTCGTCAAGGCGGTCACCGGCGAGGAGATCACCCAGAACGGCCTGGGCGGCGCGGACGTGCACGCCGAGACCTCGGGCGTCTGCCACTTCGCGTACGACGACGAGGAGACCTGCATCGCAGAGGTCCGGTACCTCGTCTCGATGCTGCCCTCCAACAACCGTGAGAACCCGCCGACCGTGGCCTCGGAGGACCCCGCCGAGCGCCGCTCGGAAGTCCTGCTGGACCTGGTCCCGGCGGACGGCAACCGCCCGTACGACATGGCCAAGGTCATCGAGGAGCTCGTCGACGACGGCGACTACCTCGAGATCCACGAGCGCTGGGCGCGCAACATCATCTGCGCCCTGGCCCGCCTGGACGGCCAGGTCGTCGGCATCGTCGCCAACCAGCCCTCGTCCCTCGCGGGCGTCCTGGACATCGAGGCCAGTGAAAAAGCTGCCCGCTTCGTCCAGATGTGCGACGCTTTCAATATTCCGATCGTGACTCTCCTCGACGTTCCCGGGTTCCTGCCCGGTGTCGACCAGGAGCACGGCGGGATCATCCGGCACGGCGCCAAGCTGCTGTACGCGTACTGCAACGCCACCGTGCCCCGGATCTCCCTCATCCTGCGCAAGGCGTACGGAGGTGCCTACATCGTCATGGACTCGCAGTCGATCGGTGCCGACCTCACCTACGCCTGGCCCACCAACGAGATCGCCGTGATGGGCGCCGAGGGCGCCGCCAACGTCATCTTCCGCCGTCAGATCGCCGAGGCCGAGGACCCCGAGGCCATGCGCACCCGCATGGTCAAGGAGTACAAGGCCGAGCTCATGCACCCGTACTACGCGGCAGAGCGTGGCCTGGTCGACGACGTCATCGACCCCGCCGAGACCCGCGAGGTGCTCATCCGCTCCCTCGCGATGCTCCGCACGAAGCACGCCGACCTGCCTTCGCGCAAGCACGGCAACCCTCCGCAGTAACCCCACAAGGAGATCACTGCACATGTCTGCACACGACATCCGCGTTGAGAAGGGCCACGCCGAGCCCGAGGAGGTCGCGGCCCTGACCGCGATCCTGCTGGCCCGCGCCGCCGCCGCATCGACCGACAGCCCCGCCCTGCGCGGCCGCGACAAGGCCGGCTGGCGCCGCCTGGAGCGCCAGCACGGCTTCCGCGCCCCGCACAGCTGGCAGGGCTAGGGCAGCGGGCACGCGGCCCGTCCGGCCTCTCAGGACGGGCCCACAGCGCGAAAAAGCCCCCGGTGACCCAAAGGGTCCCGGGGGCTTTTCCATGCCTGGAGGCGCCGGAGGCTACCGGAGGCGGGCCATCAGCGCGTGCTCCACGAGCGTGATGAGCGCCGACTTCGCATCCGCGCGGTGACGGGCGTCGGTCGTGATGATCGGGGTGTCCGGACCGATCTGCAGCGCCTCACGGACCTCGTCCGGCTGGTACGGCTGGCTGCCGTCGAAGCCGTTGAGGGCGACGACGAAGGGCAGCCCGGAGTTCTCGAAGTAGTCGACGGCGGGGAAGCAGTCGGCGAGACGGCGGGTGTCGACGAGCACGATCGCGCCGATCGCGCCGCGGACCAGGTCGTCCCACATGAACCAGAAGCGGTCCTGACCGGGTGTACCGAAGAGGTACAGGATCAGGTCCTGGTCCAGGGTGATGCGGCCGAAGTCCATGGCGACGGTGGTCGTCGTCTTGTCCCCGGTGTGGGTGAGGTCGTCGATGCCCGCGGACGCGGACGTCATGACGGCCTCGGTGCGCAGAGGGTTGATCTCCGAGACGGCGCCCACGAAGGTCGTCTTGCCGACGCCGAAGCCGCCCGCCACCACGATCTTCGCGGACGTGGTGGAGCGGGAAGGCCCTCCGCTAGAGCTTGCGAAGTCCACTGAGCACCCTTTCGAGCAAAGTCACGTCTGGCTGGCCGCCGGCGTTCTCTTCGCCGCCGGGCTGATGAATGGCGACCAGGCCCGCCTCCGCCAAGTCGGCGACGAGAATCCTGGCCACGCCGAGGGGGATGCTGAGCAGGGCCGAGACTTCGGCCACTGACTTGATCTCTCGGCAGAGGGTGCAGATCCGCTGGTGCTCGGGCAACTGGCCCTGCAACTGGTGCGGCTGCGCGGTGGTGTGCACCAGCGCCTCGATGGCGAGCTGGTAGCGCGGCCTGGTGCGGCCACCCGTCATGGCGTAGGGACGCACCAGGGGATTGTTGGCGGCCGGTGCGGGGCTGTCGGGGCGCCGCTGCGGCTGCACGGGCTGGATGCGCGGTGCCGACGGCTGGTCGTACGGCCCCGGCTGCCGCGGCTGCGGCGGGTGCGGGGGCGCGTACGGCTGTCGCCGGTGGCTCGGCGCGGAGGGGAAGTTGTACCGGTTCGGCGCGTCACCCTGCCCCTGACCCTGACCCTGGCCAGGCCCGTAGGACCAGTTCGCCGATGAACCGCTCGGGGGTGTTGCAGAACCAGCCACGCTTTCCTCCTCCAACTGTGCCGGGCACCATCACCGTGGAGCCGCGTCCCGAAACCTTACGGCTACGGAACGCGAAATCGCACCGTCTGTCTGTCAGTTGAGAAGGCTCCCCTGAAGCTCGGCCCGCAGGTCGGGAGTGAGAACCGTCCCCGCGCGGTCGACAAGAAGTGCCATCTCGTACCCGACGAGGCCAATGTCCGCCTCCGGGTGTGCGAGGACGGCGAGGGAAGAACCGTCGGAGATGGACATAAGGAAGAGGAATCCTCGCTCCATCTCCACAACTGTCTGGTTCACGCTGCCGCCCTCGAAGATGCGGGACGCGCCCGCGGTCAGCGAGGTAAGTCCCGACGCGACGGCCGCCAACTGGTCGGCACGGTCACGCGGGAACCCTTCGGACATCGCCAGAAGGAGTCCGTCGGCGGAGACCACCACCGTGTGGGACACCCCAGGGGTGTTGTCCACGAAGTTGGTGATCAACCAGTTCAGGTTCTGTGCCGCCTGGCTCATCGGGCTCACACTAACGCTCCTGGTTGTAGGTGCTGTCAGGACCACTGTGCTGATTCGTGGCCTGGCCGTTCGTGTCACTTCCTGCTTCGCGTCCCCGCTGCACGCCACGGCGCAGGTTGCTCAGCCTGCCCCTGACGTCCTCAGGCGCGCGGGAGACCTGGGGGCCGCCCTGCGGGGTCGATTCCGCCGTGCCCTCGACCAGGTTGGCCTTGGGCACCCGGCGCGGCAGACCGGAGGAGGTGACTCCGCCCGCCTTGGGCTTCCGGAGCTGCTCCGCGCGGACCCAGCGCTCGTCGTTGGACGAACGCCAGTCGTCGGGGCCGCTGCCGTCGCCGCTGCCGTTGTCCTGGGTGGTGTTGTCGCCACGGTCGGGCGCCGGCGTCGCCGCCGGGGCCTGGCGCTGCTGCCCGCCCGAACCGCGCATCGGAAGACCGGAGTCGGTGAGCGAACGCGCGGCGGACGGGGTGGGCCCGGCCGGCGCCGCGGGACCGTGCGGGTCGAAGCCTACGCGCTCCTGCTGACCGGCGTCAGCGCGCTGCGCGGATTCCGCTTGTGCGTTGTGCTCGGACCGGTAGGACTCCTGGAAGCCGTCCTGCGCCTGCCAGCCGCCCTGCTGCGAGCCGCGCAGCGGCGAATCACCGAAGGCCGAGTACGTCGCCTGGACGGGTTCCGTATAGGCGTCCTGGGACGCGTAGCCGTCCTGCGGCGCGAAGAACGAGTCGTTGTAGGAGCCGTTTTGCGGCTGCTCGTCGTACGTCTGCTGGCCCTGCGCATAGACGGACGAGGGATCCTCGTACGCCTGCTGCTGACGGTTGTCGTACGCGGGCTGCGCCGGAGCGTAGGTGGCCTGCTGCTGCTCGTACGGGTCCTGCCCCTGCGCCGCCGCGATCTCGTCGCGGAACAGGGGGCGGTCGTCGCCCGGCTCACCGGTGTGCGCCTGGGCCTCCAGGGCCGCGCGGCGCTCCTCGCGCATCAGCGAACGGCCGACCGGGTCCAGGTCGTGCAGGTCGTCGGGGGCCTCGCCGTAGCGGCTGTCGTCGAAGCCGAGCTCCGCGGCGGTGCGCAGCGGGGCCGGCTCGTACGCCGACTGCGACGGGATCATCGACGAGACGGTGAACTCGGACTCGGGGAGGTGCTCGCCGCTGCCACCGTGGGTGATGACGTCGGGCAGCATGACGAGCGACGTCGTGCCGGCCTGCTCGCCCGAGGGGCGCAGCTGGACGCGGATGCCGTGCCGGTCGGACAGGCGGCCGACCACGAACAGGCCCATGCGCTGCGAGATCGCGGCGTCCACCGTCGGCGGGTTGGCCAGCTTGTGGTTGATGTCCGCGAAGTCCTCGGCGGTGAGGCCGATGCCCTTGTCGTGGATCTCGACCATGACGCGGCCGTCGGGGAGACGGGTCGCGGTGACGCGGACCTTGGTCTGCGGCGAGGAGAACGTGGTGGCGTTCTCCAGGAGCTCGGCGAGCAGGTGCACGAGGTCGGTCACCGAACGGCCGTGGATCTCGGCCTCCGGCACACCCGACAGCTCGATGCGCTCGTACTGCTCCACCTCGGAGGAGGCGGCGCGCAGGACGTCGACCAGCGGGACCGGCTGGTCCCAGCGGCGGCCCGGCTCCTCGCCGGCGAGGACCAGGAGGTTCTCGCCGTTGCGGCGCATACGGGTCGCGAGGTGGTCCAGGCGGAAGAGGTTCTCCAGCTGGTCCGGCTCGGCCTCGTTGTTCTCCAGGTCCGTGATGAGGGTCAGCTGTCCCTCGATCAGGGACTGGTTGCGGCGCGACAGGTTGGTGAAGATCGCGTTGATGTTGCCGCGGAGCAGGGCCTGCTCGGCGGCGAGGCGGACGGCCTCGCGGTGCACCTGGTCGAAGGCACGGGCGACTTCGCCGATCTCGTCCGTGGAGTTGATCGGGATGGGCTGGACACGGGTGTCGACGCGGCCCGGGTCGGTGCGCGAGAGCTGGTCGACGAGCATCGGCAGGCGCTGCTCGGCGACGTCGAAGGCGGCGGTGCGCAGTCGGCGCATCGAGCGGCTCATCTGGCGCGCCATCATCCCGGCCAGCGCGAACGCGGCGAGCAGGGCGACCAGGACGACCGCACCGGTGACGAACGTGGACTGCTTGGCGTCGTCGGCGATGCCGGCGGCCTCGTTCACCGCCTTGTCGGCGAGGTCGGACTCGATGGTGCGGTACGCGTTGAACTTGGCGGTGTTGACCGCCCACCAGCTCTCCTTGGTGACGCCCTTCTGCGCGATGGCGAGGCGGGCGCTCGGCTGCGTGGTGGGCAGCGTCGAGATGTAGGCCACCATCTCAGTGGGGTCGCTCGGCGGCGCGACGAACGGCTGGCCCTTCGCCTTCGCTTCGGCGGCGGCCTGCTTGGCCTGCTTCTCGCCGTCGATCGCCAGCTGCTTCTTGGCGGCTTCGAGCTTGTCGACGTCGGCCTGCGTGCCGCCGCCCTTGTACTCCTCGACGGCGATGCCCTCGAGGTACGCGTAGGAGGAGAGCGCGATCTTCTGCTTGCCGAAGGTCTCGGCCGTCGGGCCCGGCTTGACCAGCAGGTGCATACCGATGGACCGCTCCAGTGAGAGCGCGGCCTTGGAGAGCGAGATCGCGTAGACCGTGCGGCCGTAGCTCGTGATGTTTCCGGTGCCGAGGCCGAGTTCGTTGGCGAACTCCATCAGCGGGTGCTGGATGCCGACGTAGTGCTCTTCGGTCTGCACGGCGGGGAGCTTGCTCGTGTACGCGTCGGCCCGCAGCTTCTCCAGGCCGGGCTCGACCTGACGGAACTGCGTGAGGCGGCGCTCCAGGCCTTCCTTGGCCGGCATGTTCTTCGCGGCGGCGTCGAAGGCGTCGGCGGCCTCGTTCGTCGCCTCGCGGGCCTTGACGACCTTCGGGTCGTTCTTGTGGCCGAGCAGCAGAGGAGCCGCGGAGATGTCGCGCTCCTCGATCAGGCTGTTGGCGTACGTCAGGGACGCCTGCACCAGACGCGCGGTGTTCTCCGCGTCCCTGGCCTCGTTCCAGGTGTCGATCGAGCCCTTCACCTGGAAGCCACCCATGATCAGACCCACGAGTACGGGTATGAGCAGGATCGCGTTCAGCTTGGTGGGCACACGCCAGTTGCGCGGCGACATCCGGCCGCCGGACGGCGCCGGGGGCTGCTCGTCCCGTGGCACATGCGCGGCCGGCGCCGCTGCACGCGGCGGCGGGGTGAAGTTGCCCCGCGCCGACGACGGCTCGGGACTGTTCTTGCTTCGCCTCACTCGACCAACAACCTCTCGGCGTCGGCACCTACGCTGTGCCGCTGTCTCCAGGCCCTTACCTACTGGGCAGTTCAGCGCATTCCAGCACGTCAGGCGGTTCTCTTCCAAACACTGGGAACCGGAACCTCCGAGTGACCCATGCCCCAGATAAAACGGTCATAAAGAGCGAGCCCCGCCAAAAGGCGGGGCTCTTGTGCGCGCAGTGGAACCGGGTGTGCGCGACCTGTGTCGGCGGCCCCGGAATTCTCTGTCGAAACGTTATGAACACGGAGGCCGACCGTGTCAAAGGACACAGCGGCCTCCGGGCGCACTACGACAACTGCCGTATGGATCTAGCCACTTGGTGGCCGGATTTTCGGCGGCAGAACTACTTCAGGCGGGCCATCAGCGCGTGCTCGACCAGCGTGATCAGGCCACTCTTTGCATCCGCACGGTGTCGGGCGTCCGTGGTGATGATCGGGGTGTCCGGGCCGATCTGGAGTGCCTCGCGCACCTCGTCGGGCGTGTAGGGCTGGTGACCCTCGAAGCCGTTGAGGGCGACGACGAAGGGCAGCCCGGAGTTCTCGAAGTAGTCGACGGCGGGGAAGCAGTCGGCGAGACGGCGGGTGTCGACGAGCACGATCGCGCCGATCGCGCCGCGGACCAGGTCGTCCCACATGAACCAGAAGCGGTCCTGACCGGGTGTACCGAAGAGGTACAGGATCAGGTCCTGGTCGAGCGTGATGCGGCCGAAGTCCATCGCCACCGTGGTGGTGGTCTTGTCCCCGGTGTGGGTGAGGTCGTCGATGCCCGCGGACGCGGACGTCATGACGGCCTCGGTGCGCAGCGGGTTGATCTCGGAGACGGCGCCCACGAACGTGGTCTTGCCGACGCCGAAGCCGCCCGCCACCACGATCTTCGCGGACGTGGTGGAACGGCCGCCTCCGCCGTTAGAGCTTGCGAAGTCCACTGAGCACCCTTTCGAGCAGTGTCACGTCGGGCTGGCCGCCTGCGTTCTCGTCGCCACCGGGCTGGTGGATGGCCACCATTCCCGCTTCCGCCAGGTCCGCGACGAGGATCCGGGCCACACCGAGAGGCATCGACAGCAGGGCCGACACCTCCGCCACCGACTTGACCTCTCGGCACAGGTGGCAGATGCGCTGGTGCTCGGGGAGCAGCCCTATCAGCTGGGCCGGGTCGGCGGTCGTGCTGACGAGCGCCTCGATGGCGAGCTGGTAGCGCGGCCGTGTCCGGCCACCGGTCATCGCATAAGGACGCACCAGCGGCTGGTCGCCTTCAGGACCGTACGAGGCGTGCGGAGATACGCCGTACGGGTCGTGAGAGGCGGTGGGCGGGGTCATGGATCCTCCGGGCGGGACAGCAGGTGGTCTGCGTGCCGTCTGACGGGGCCGGTGGGGGGATGGTGACGGCCTGACGGTGCGGTCGTACGTGCGTGTGGGGGAGGGCGTGACTAGTGCAGCAGGCTGCCCTGCAGTTCGGCGCGCAGATCGGGGGTGAGTACGGAACCCGCACGGTCCACGAGCAGCGCCATCTCGTAGCCGACCAGGCCGATGTCGCACTCGGGGTGCGCGAGCACCGCGAGCGACGAGCCGTCCGAGACCGACATGAGGAAGAGGAAGCCACGCTCCATCTCCACCACGGTCTGGGCCACCGTGCCGCCCTCGAAGATCCGGGACGCACCCGCGGTCAGCGAGGTGAGGCCCGAAGCGACGGCGGCCAGCTGGTCGGCGCGGTCCCGGGGGAACCCCTCCGACATGGCGAGCAGCAGGCCGTCCGCGGACACGACGACGGTGTGGGAGACCCCCGGCGTGTTGTCCACGAAGTTGGTGATCAACCAGTTCAGGTTCTGTGCCGCCTGGCTCATCTGGGTCAACTAACGCTCCTGCTGGTGAGTGGGGCTGGGGAAGCTGCCGGTCTGGCCCGTACCGGCCTGGCGACCCTGCTGGATGCCCCGACGGAGATTGGTCAGCCGGCCGCGAACGTCATCAGGCGAACGCGAGACCTGCGGACCGGTTTGGTGCTGTTGCTGCTGAGCCGTACCCGCGACGAGGTTCGCACGCGGGACGCGACGCGGAAGCCCGGAGACGGTGACTCCGCCGGCCGAGGGCTGGCGGACCCGCTCGGCCTGGCGGCCGAGCTCGTCGTTGGGCGACTGGCGCCAGTTGGCGGGCGCCTGAGCCTGCTGGGGCGCCGCGGGTGCGGCGGCCGCCGGGCGGGCGGGCGCGGGGGAGGCGGCGGGCGGCTGGGGCTGCTGCGGCGAGCGCTGCGGCAGGCCGCCCGGCCGGCCGTTGTTCTGCTGGGGTGCGGGCGCCTGCGGCCGGTCCTGCTGCTGCGGGGCCTGCTGGCCGTGGAACCAGTTGGTCTCAAGGGTGTCGAAGAGCGGCGTGCGGCCGTCGCCGGGTCCGGCGGGCGGCAGGTCGTCCTGCCGGCCGGGGGCCTGCGGCTGCGCCGGGAAGCCCTGGTCCTGACCGCCCTGGACGGGCGGGCGCGGCATCGAGAAGTCCGCCGCGTCCCGGGAGCCGAGCTGCGGCAGGTCACGCGCGGGACCGGCGGGGCGGCCCTGCGACTGACCCTGGCCCTGTCCCTGCTGCGGCTGCCCGAAGCCGTCGCCGCCGGGGAACTGGCCGTCCTGACGCGGACGCCCGCCGTTGTTCTGACCGGGGGCCGCGAACTGGCCGGTGGTGGACGGGTCCTGAGCGCCGGGGCGCTGACCGTCACCGAAGCCGGGCGCCGCGAACTGGCCGGTCTGGTGGTTCGGGTTCTGCGGCTGGTTCTGGGGCTGCAGGTGGTTCGGGTTCTGCGACTGGCCCTGGTGGCCGCCGAAGACGTCGTTACGGACGAACGCCCCCGTGTCCTGACCCTGGCCCTGACCGTGGTCGTGCGGGGCGGGCGCGCCGGGACGCGGCCCATCGAAGTCGGGCCGGGTGAACTCGGCCGTCGAGCCGGGGCCCTGACGGTCGTCCACCCGCGGGAACTGTGACGTGGAGTCCGGCTCCTCGTGCCCGCGCGGCGCGTCGAGCGAGGCGCGCGGCACCGGCGGCTGCGCGTCGTCGTTGCCCCAACTCGGCACGCGCGGCTGGGGGTTGCCCCCGGGCAGCTCGGCACGGGGACCGCCACGCGGCGGCAGGACCGGCCTGCTGCTCTGCTCGGGCGCCTGGTTCGTACGCTGCTGGGGCGGCACGGGACCGTTCTGGCCCGGGCCGCCCTGACCGAGGCCCTGACCACCCTGCGGCCGGCCCTGGCCGGGACCGCCCTGCGGGCCCTGCGCGCCGAACACGCCGGCCGGAGCCGGACGACCCTGCTGAGGGGACTGCTGGGACTGCTGGGACTGCTGGGACTGAGGAGACTGAGGCGCCTGCGGACCACCGGCCTGCGGACCACCGGCCTGCGGCCCGTTGCCGTCACGGCCGGGCAGCGCCGCGCGCGGACCCGAGCCCGCGACCTGCGGACGCGCCGCGCCGGGACCGAGCCGGCCCGCACCACCGGGACCGCCCTGCGGACCCGCACCCGCGCCGACCCCACGCCGTGCGGCGGCCACACCGGCGGCGGCCTGCGCGGCGGCGGGGCCACCGGAGGCGGCGCCGGGACCGGGCTTGCCGGGAGCCTTCTTGCCACCCTGGGCGACGTCGACGGGCAGCATGACGAGCGCCGTCGTACCACCGGAGTCGGACGGGCGGAGCTGGATACGGATGCCGTGACGCTGCGACAGACGGCCGACCACGAACAGACCCATGCGGCGCGAGACCGACACGTCCACGGTGGGCGGCGACGCGAGCCGCTCGTTGATCGCGGCGAGGTCCTCGGGGGAGAGGCCGATACCGGTGTCGTGGATCTCGATGAGCACACGGCCGTCGGGCAGCGCGTGACCGGTGACCTTGACCTTGGTCTGCGGCGAGGAGAACGAGGTCGCGTTCTCGAGCAGCTCGGCGAGCAGGTGCACGAGGTCGTTGACGACGCGTCCGGCGACCTCGGTCGTGGGGACCGAGGCCAGCTCGATGCGCTCGTACTGCTCCACCTCGGAGGCGGCGGCGCGCAGCACGTCGACCAGCGGGACCGGGCGGGTCCAGCGACGGCCGGGCTCCTCACCGGCGAGAACGAGGAGGTTCTCACCGTTACGGCGCATGCGGGTCGCGAGGTGGTCGAGCTTGAACAGCGAGGACAGCTGGTCGGGGTCGGCCTCGCGCGACTCCAGCTCGGAGATGAGCGAGAGCTGGCGCTGGATAAGACCCTGCGAACGGCGCGAGAGGTTGGTGAACATCGCGTTGACGTTGCCTCGCAGGAGGGCCTGCTCGGCGGCCAGACGGACCGCCTCGCGGTGCACGTCGTCGAAGGCCGAGGCCACCTGGCCGATCTCGTCGCGCGAGTGCACACCGACGGACTCGACGGAGGTGTCGACGTCCTGCGGGTCCGACTCGGACAGCTGCTTGACCAGCTCGGGCAGGCGGTCCTGGGCGACCTTGGTCGCGGTGTCCTGGAGCCGGCGCAGCGAGCGGATCATGGAGCGGGCCACGACGAACGCGCCCACGAGCGAGACGCCGAGGACGAGCAGGATCAGCGCACCGTTGATGATGGCCGTGCGCTCGGACTCGTTGCGCAGCTCGCGGGCCTGCTGCTCCATCTGGTTGAGCAGCGTCAGCTCGATCTTGGACATTTCCTGCAGACGCTGGCTGTCCGCGTCGACCCAGTCCTTGTAGGACCGCTTGTCCTGGATCCTGATGCCGCCCTCCTGGCTGAGGGCGCGGCGGGCGTACTGGTCGGCGGCCTTGATCGTCGCGTTGCCCGAGTCGATGGGCTTCATCAGCTCGGTGGCGGCGACGTTTCCGTAGACGGAGCTGAAGCCCTTGAGGTCGGACTCCTGGTTCTCCAGCGCGGACTCGCCGTAGCGGCGGTCGGTCTCGGAGAGCTTGCCGAAGTCACGGTCGTTCGGGGGCAGGGCGGCCGCGATGACGGCGCGCTGCACGGACGCGTACTCCTTGGCGGAGGAGAACGACGCCAGGGCGCGCGTGCGCTTGATCATCTCGGGGTTGCTGGTCGCCTGCGCCATGTCGGTGGACAGCGACAGGAGCTGCTCGACGAGGCGGCTGTAGGCGTCGATCGTCTGGGACGAGGTGCTGCGGTCCTGGAACGCGTCCTGCCGGATGCCCTTGAGGTTGTTGAGCTGGCCGGCGATCTGCGTGACGTGGTCCTGCACACCGTCGAGACCGCTGTTGCTGGTCCCGTCGGTGATCTCGTACGTGCCTTCCATGAAGGCCTTGCGCGCGCGGTCGGTCTTCTCGCGCGCTCCCCTGACGGTGTAGTCCTCGGTCGCCTTGCCGCCGTTGGCCAGCGGGCCGGCCGACTGGTCGCGCTCCTCCTGGAGCGCGGACGCGAGCTCGGTGGCCTGCTTGGTCATGTCGGTCAGCAGCTTCATGTTGTCGAGCTGCTGGATGTCGCTCATCGACTCGCCGATACGCAGCGCGCCGAGGGAGGTCGCGGCGACCACGGGGAGGGCGAGCAGCGACACCAGGCGGGTGGAGATACGCCAGTTGCGCAGCGCTATTCGCGAGCCGGGGCCGCTCGGGCTCTTCGGCTTCGCGGCGGCCTTGGGCGCGGCCGAGGAGGCGGTACTGCCCTCGACGGAGGCGGTCCGGCCCGGGTTCTGGGCGTGCTGGGGTGAGGAACTGCCTGTCATCGGGCCAGTCCCGCCGCGCGGCTCCGGCTCCGCCGCAGCGCTGCCATCCCTGTTCTTACGTCCCTGCACTAGCGTCGCAACCTCTGGACCAGGCGTCCCCCGCGTGCGCGGACGGGACGGTGTCGGCGTAGTTCGGGGGCGAGCGGACACGCCCCCTTCGGTCGTCGGTGACCGGCGCTGCTCCCCCTTCCCGCCGCGACTCGGCGCTGCGTTGCGCCCCGTGCGCGCCGGCTCGATCTCGCGGCGGTCCCGCGAATTCCAGCACAGTGCAGGATCTCCAACAAGGGCCGAGCGTCAGGGCGGTACCAGTGTGACGCCTTGTGAGGGGTGCGTCACGAGACGTAGAAAGTGATCTCGTCGATAACGGACTTTTACTGACGTTCCACCTACGCCCCGGGGGTGTCCCAGTCGCCATGATCGGGAGCGGAATGGTTGCTTCAGTGGCGGAATGCCCGTTTCGATACGGCGCACTTCGGGTCTGAATTGAAACTTTTGTCCACCCTCTGGTGAGCAAACTCACATGAAGAACATCGTCTCTTCCTCTCTTTCGACGGGAATCAGATGTTTAGCCTGACGCTTTACAGGGATGGCGAATCCGACAACCGGCGCCCTGCGGGCGCCCGCACCGACAAGGTCACGAGCGACACATGAAGACTGTGAAGTCCGCGATGTTCCGCAACATCGCCAACCCGCGGCGTACGACGCTGATGCACCTCAAGGACGCCGACGAGCTGCAGGCGGCACCGGAGCAGCCGGAGTACTCCGTCGACCTCCCCGCGCAGACGGCCAACCCGCGCCGCGCCATCCTGATGGAAGCCCCGGAGCAGACTCCCGTCGCCTCCTGACGCGCGGCAATCCGCGAGGCCGGGTGCCCGAGCCGCGTTAGCCTGGGGCGTCAGACTCCAGCCAGCGGAAGTAGAGGGGCGCAAGGCACCCGTGCGCATCGCCAGATTCTCCATCGACGGCAATGTCGCCTTCGGCGCGGTCGAGGGCGACAAGCCTGACGAGCTTGTCCTCGACATCATCAAGGGCATCCCGTTCGCGGACTTCGAACTCTCCGGCACGAAGGTCCCGCTGAGCAAGGTCAGGCTTCTGCCGCCGGTGCTCCCGAACAAGGTCGTCGCCTTCGGCCGCAACTACGCGGAACACGCGAAGGAACTGGGCAACGAGGTCCCGGACGCCCCCTTCGCGTTCTTCAAGCCGTCCACCTCGGTGATCGGCCCCGGCGACCAGATCGCGTACCCCTCCTTCTCGCAGGAACTGCACTACGAGGCCGAGCTCGCCGTCGTCATCGGCCGCATGTGCCGCGAGGTCCCGCGCGAGCGCGTCAAGGACGTCATCCTCGGCTACACCTGCGCGAACGACGTCACCGCGCGTGACGTCCAGAAGCGCGAGAAGCAGTGGGCCAGGGCCAAGGGCTTCGACACCTCCTGCCCGCTCGGCCCCTGGGTGGAGACGGACCTCGACCCCAGCGACCTGACGATCCAGTGCACGGTCAACGGACAGCAGCGCCAGCTCGGCCGCACGTCCCAGATGATCCACTCGATCGAGGACCTGATCGTCAACATCTCCGAGGCCATGACGCTGCTCCCCGGCGACGTGATCCTCACGGGCACCCCGGAAGGGGTCGGCCCGCTCAACGTCGGCGACGAGGTCGCCGTCACCATCGAAGGCATCGGCACTCTCACCAACAAGGTGATCAAGCGTGGCTAACGCGAACGTCCGCGTACGTTTCTGTCCGTCCCCGACCGGCAACCCCCACGTGGGCCTGGTCCGCACGGCGCTGTTCAACTGGGCCTACGCCCGGCACAACCAGGGCTCCCTGGTCTTCCGCATCGAGGACACCGACGCGGCCCGCGACTCCGAGGAGTCGTACGAGCAGCTCCTCGACTCGATGCGCTGGCTGGGCTTCGACTGGGACGAGGGCCCCGAGATCGGCGGCCCCCACGCGCCGTACCGCCAGTCGCAGCGCATGGACATCTACCAGGACGTCGCCGAGAAGCTCCTGGCCGCCGGCCACGCGTACCGCTGCTACTGCTCCACCGAGGAGCTCGACGCCCGCCGCGACGCCGCCCGCGCCGCCGGCAAGCCCTCCGGTTACGACGGCCACTGCCGCGACCTGAGCGCCGAGCAGATCGCCGCGTACGAGGCCGAGGGCCGCCGGCCCATCGTCCGTTTCCGTATGCCCGACGAGGCGATCACCTTCGAGGACCTGGTCCGCGGCGAGATCACCTACCAGCCGGAGAACGTCCCGGACTTCGGCATCGTCCGCGCGAACGGCGCCCCGCTGTACACGCTGGTCAACCCGGTCGACGACGCCCTGATGGAGATCACCCACGTCCTGCGCGGCGAGGACCTGCTCTCCTCCACGCCCCGCCAGATCGCCCTCTACAAGGCGCTCACCGAGCTCGGCATCGCGAAGCTCACCCCCGCCTTCGGCCACCTCCCGTACGTCATGGGCGAGGGCAACAAGAAGCTCTCGAAGCGCGACCCGCAGGCCTCGCTCAACCTCTACCGCGAGCGCGGCTTCCTGCCCGAGGGACTGCTCAACTACCTGTCCCTGCTCGGCTGGTCCTTCTCGGCCGACCAGGACGTCTTCTCCATCGAGGACATGGTCGCGAAGTTCGACCTCGCGGACGTCAACGCGAACCCGGCCCGCTTCGACCTCAAGAAGGCCGAGTCGATCAACGGCGACCACATTCGCATGCTGGACGTGAAGGCGTTCGCGGCGGCCTGCGAGCCCTGGCTGCGCGCCCCGTTCGCCAACTGGGCGCCCGAGGACTTCGACCAGGCGGCCTGGGAGGCCATCGCCCCCCACGCGCAGACCCGCGTGACGGTCCTGTCCGACATCACGGCCAACGTCGACTTCCTGTTCCTCAAGGAGCCGGTGGAGGACGAGGCGTCCTGGACCAAGGCCATGAAGGGCGACGCGGCCGGCCTCCTGACCACGGCCCGCGCGAAGCTCGAGGCCGCCGACTGGACGTCGGCCGACGCCCTCAAGGAGGCCGTCCTGGCCGCCGGCGAGGAGCACGGCCTCAAGCTCGGCAAGGCGCAGGCCCCGGTCCGCGTCGCCGTCACCGGCCGCACGGTCGGCCTGCCCCTCTTCGAGTCCCTGGAGATCCTGGGCAAGGACAAGACCCTGACCCGCATCGACGCAGCCCTGGCCAAGCTCACGGCCTAAGCTCGGTCACATGCCGATCCGCGCGGTCCTCTGGGACGTAGACGACACGATCTTCGACTACGCGAACGCGGACCGCGCGGGAATGCGGGAACACCTTCGGGCCGAGGGCCTGGCCGACGGATTCACCTCCGTCGGCCAGGCCCTCGCCCGTTGGCGCACCCTCACCCGGGAGCACTGGGCGCGCTTCGAGTCGGGCGAGACCGACTGGGAGGGCCAGCGCCGCGATCGCGTACGGGCCTTCGTGGGGCGCGGCGCCGACGACGCCGACACCATGGACGACGCCGAGGCGGACGCCTGGTTCGGGCGCTACATCGTCCACTACGAGGCCGCCTGGGCACTGTTCCCCGACACCGTCCCCGTGCTCGACCTCCTCGCGGACCGCTACCGGCACGCGGTCCTGTCCAACTCCTCGCTCCACAACCAGGACCGCAAGCTGCGCGTCCTCGGCGTCAGGGACCGCTTCGAGGCCGTCGTCTGCGCCGCCGAACTCGGCGTGGCCAAACCGCAGGCCGCCGCCTTCCACGCCGCCTGCGAGGCCCTGGAACTGCCCCCGCACGAGGTCGCGTACGTCGGCGACCAGCCCGACACCGACGCCCGCGGCGCCGAGGAGGCGGGGCTCACCGGCATCTGGCTGGACCGCGCGCGGACCGGTGGCCGTCCCGAACTCACGCGCATCACGGCGCTCGACCAGCTCCCCGCCCTGCTGGCCCCGGATACCCGTTTTGGAGCGCCGTCCACCTTCGGGTAATGTTCTTCCTGCGCCAAGGGAAACGGGCCGACCGGCCGGACCCGGAAGCGTAAATCAAACAGAACCCTCGCAAGGGGTTGCTTTTTGATGGCCTATGGTGTAATTGGCAGCACGACGGTTTCTGGTTCCGTTAGTCTAGGTTCGAGTCCTGGTAGGCCAGCTCGCAGAGCTTATCTGCATCGCGGATTCCAGATCCGCAAAGCCCCCGTTGTGTAGCGGCCTAGCACGCTGCCCTCTCAAGGCAGTAGCGCCGGTTCGAATCCGGTCGGGGGTACAGATCCTTCCCAGGGGGACAGTCCGGGTCGCACCCGCTGTTTCTCATGCAGGATCGCTAGGGCCCCCGTTGTGTAGCGGCCTAGCACGCCGCCCTCTCAAGGCGGTAGCGCCGGTTCGAATCCGGTCGGGGGTACTGATCGGGCCATCCAGGCCTGGATCGCATTGGGCTATGGTGTAATTGGCAACACGACGGTTTCTGGTTCCGTTGTTCTAGGTTCGAGTCCTGGTAGCCCAGCTGGATCGCGTGACGGCACAAGATCCTTGCCCCCGTTGTGTAGCGGCCTAGCACGCCGCCCTCTCAAGGCGGTAGCGCCGGTTCGAATCCGGTCGGGGGTACAAGGCAAACAAGAGGCCCTCCCCAGCAGGGGAGGGCCTCTTCGTGTTGTCCGGAGCGTGTGCCCGTGAGCTCCCGCCAAGTCTCAACTCGGGCCGGTCGCTGCGGCGTTGAAGCGGCCGGCCCGAGGGGGAGCGGTGTGGTGGGGAGAGTCAGCCGGTGCGGCGCAGGGCCTCGGAGAGGCGGCCCGCCGCGTCGATGACGGCCTGCGCGTGCATCCGGCCCGGGTGGCGCGTCAGGCGCTCGATCGGTCCGGAGACCGAGACCGCCGCCACGACGCGGTTCGAGGGGCCGCGCACCGGCGCGGAGACGGACGCGACGCCCGGCTCCCGCTCGCCGATCGACTGGGCCCAGCCGCGGCGCCGTACGCCCGACAGGGCCGTCGCCGTGAAGCGGGCGCCCTGGAGGCCGCGGTGGAGGCGCTCGGGCTCCTCCCATGCCATCAGGATCTGCGCAGACGAGCCCGCCTTCATCGTGAGTGTGGAGCCCACCGGGACGGTGTCCCTGAGGCCCGACAGACGCTCGGCGGCCGCGACGCAGATACGCATGTCGCCCTGCCGGCGATAGAGCTGCGCGCTCTCGCCCGTCACGTCGCGTAGGTGGGTGAGCACCGGGCCCGCCGTCGCGAGCAGGCGGTCCTCGCCCGCCGCCGCGGCCAGCTCGGCCATGCGCGGGCCGAGGATGAAACGGCCCTGCATGTCACGCGCCACCATGCGGTGGTGTTCCAGTGCCACGGCGAGACGGTGAGCCGTGGGTCTTGCCAGTCCGGTCGCCGCGACCAGCCCCGCGAGGGTGGCCGGACCGGACTCCAGGGCGCTGAGAACAAGGGCCGCCTTGTCCAGAACGCCGACGCCGCTAGAGTTGTCCATGCGTCGATACTCGCGTCTCACTCTGTGAAACGCAAGTTCAATTTCCCGTGAAACTTGACACCCTGTACTTACAGCGGCCCGCAGACCAACGGGCCGGGACGTTCACGTTCGGTACGAGGGGTACGGACGTCGGCGACCACGATCTCTAGTTGGGCCGGCTCACGATGCCGGCCGGAGGGAAAGCGATGGGTAGGACACTCGCGGAGAAGGTCTGGGACGACCACGTCGTCCGGCGCGCCGAGGGCGAGCCCGACCTCCTCTTCATCGATCTGCACCTGCTGCACGAGGTGACCAGCCCGCAGGCCTTCGACGGCCTGCGCCAGACCGGTCGCCAGGTGCGGCGCCTCGACCTCACCATCGCCACCGAGGATCACAACACCCCGACCCTCGACATCGACAAGCCGATCGCGGACCCGGTCTCGCGCGCCCAGCTGGAGACGCTGCGCAAGAACTGTGCCGACTTCGGTGTGCGCCTGCACTCGCTGGGTGACGTCGAGCAGGGCGTCGTGCACGTCGTCGGCCCCCAGCTGGGCCTGACCCAGCCGGGCACCACGGTCGTCTGCGGCGACTCCCACACGTCCACGCACGGCGCGTTCGGCGCGCTGGCCTTCGGTATCGGCACCTCCCAGGTCGAGCACGTCCTGGCGACCCAGACGCTGCCGCTGGCCCGTCCCCGCACGATGGCCATCACCGTCGACGGCGAGCTGCCCGAGGGCGTCACCGCCAAGGACCTGATCCTCGCCATCATCGCGAAGATCGGTACGGGCGGCGGCCAGGGCTACATCCTGGAGTACCGCGGCTCCGCCATCGAGAAGCTCTCGATGGAAGCCCGCATGACCATCTGCAACATGTCGATCGAGGCCGGTGCCCGCGCGGGCATGATCGCCCCCGACGAGACCACCTTCGCCTACCTCGAGGGCCGTGCGCACGCCCCCAAGGGCGAGGACTGGGACGCAGCGGTTGCGTACTGGAAGACGCTGAAGACGGACGACGACGCGGAATTCGACGCCGAGGTCGTCATCGACGCCGCCGCGCTGTCGCCGTTCGTCACCTGGGGCACCAACCCCGGCCAGGGCTCGCCCCTGTCGGCGCACGTCCCCGACCCTGCTTCGTACGAGGACGCTTCGGAGCGCCACGCCGCCGAAAAGGCCCTGGAATACATGGGGTTGATCGCCGGGCAGCCGCTGCGCGACATCAAGGTCGACACCGTCTTCGTAGGTTCGTGCACCAACGGCCGTATCGAGGACCTGCGCGCCGTCGCCGAGATCGTCGGGGGCCGCCAGGTCGCCGACGGCGTACGGATGCTGGTCGTTCCCGGCTCCGCGCGGGTGGGTCTGCAGGCCGTCTCCGAGGGCCTGGACAAGGTCTTCAAGGAGGCCGGCGCCGAATGGCGGCACGCGGGCTGCTCGATGTGCCTGGGCATGAACCCCGACCAACTCGCCCCCGGCGAGCGCTCCGCGTCCACCTCGAACCGCAACTTCGAGGGCCGGCAGGGCAAGGGCGGCCGTACCCACCTGGTCTCGCCCCAGGTCGCCGCCGCCACCGCGGTGCTCGGCCACCTGGCCTCTCCGGCCGACCTGTCCGACACTGACGCCCGTACGCCCGCTGGAGTCTGATCAGCCATGGAAGCATTCACCACGCACACCGGCCGGGCCGTCCCGCTGCGCCGCAGCAACGTCGACACCGACCAGATCATCCCCGCCCACTGGCTCAAGAAGGTCACCAGGGACGGTTTTGAGGACGGGCTCTTCGAGGCCTGGCGCAAGGACCCCGAGTTCGTGCTGAACAAGGCCGAACGCGAGGGCGCCACGGTCCTGGTGGCAGGTCCTGACTTCGGCACCGGATCCTCCCGCGAGCACGCGGTGTGGGCGCTGCAGAACTACGGCTTCAAGGCCGTCATCTCCTCGCGGTTCGCCGACATCTTCCGCGGCAACTCGCTCAAGAACGGCCTGCTCACGGTGGTGCTCGACCAGAAGGTCGTGGACGCGCTGCAGGTTCTCGTGGAGAACGACCCCCAGGCCGAGATCACGGTCGACCTGGAGGCGCGTGAAGTACGGGCCGAGGGAGTCACCGCGGCCTTCGAACTCGACGAGAACGCGCGCTGGCGGCTGCTGAACGGCCTGGACGACATCAGCATCACGCTCCAGAACGAGGGCGACATCGCGGACTACGAGTCCAAGCGTCCGTCGTTCAAGCCGCAGACCGTGCAGATCTGAACTCTGCAAGGCTGATTCCGGCCATCGCAACAAGCATCTGTACCCCCAATCGTGGACGGTTGGGGGTACAGCTGTGTCCGGCCTCCGACCGCTCGCCAAGTGCCGTTCCGGAGGTCTCAACTCCCCGTGTTTTCAAGGGTGTTCACGAGGTGCGCGCGCCTCGTGGCGCTCGTGCGCGTACGCCCCGCGAAGGGGTCCAGGAGCCCCGCCAGGGACGGCAGTTACCCCCTGCGGAGGCGACAACTCGCCCCAGATGGCACAATCTGTGCATGGAACACGACGGCCAACTCCAGCTCTATGCGGCGGTCGCGGACCAACTCAAGGAAGCGCACTCCAGGGTGCGCGCACTGCAAGTCCCGGAGGGCGTACGGATGGCGCTGACCCGGAAGCTGCTGGTCATTACGGCCGCGGCCAAGCACGATCTCGCCGATGCGGCAAGGCGACTGGACCGATTCATGGTGGACCTCGACGAGGGTCGATTCCCACAAGAGGACCACTGAAGAACTTCGAGACAGCCCGAGTTCGTTGCGGCACAAGGGTGATTAGCCCGTTTCGTGTTTGATTTGCGGTATATATCTGCCTAACGTGCGAAAAAGCCGGACCGGATACGTTCCGGCAATGTCTCCGAAGGGGAAGACGTGAACAAGGCGCAGCTCGTAGAAGCGATTGCCGACAAGGTCGGCGGCCGTCAGCAGGCCGCGGACGCCGTCGACGCGGTCCTGGACGCCATCGTCCGTGCCGTCGTCAGCGGGGACCGGGTCTCGGTCACCGGCTTCGGCTCGTTCGAGAAGGTCGACCGCCCGGCCCGCTACGCCCGTAACCCGCAGACGGGTGAGCGCGTACGGGTCAAGAAGACCTCCGTTCCGCGTTTCCGTGCCGGTCAGGGCTTCAAGGACCTCGTCGCGGGCTCGAAGAAGCTCCCGAAGAACGACGTGGCCGTGAAGAAGGCGCCCAAGGGCAGCCTGACCGGCGGTGCTTCGGCGACGGTCAAGAAGGCCGCGGCCAAGAAGGCCACGACCGCCAAGAAGGCGGCGGCGAAGAAGGTCACCGCCAAGAAGGTCACCGCCAAGAAGGCGACGGCGAAGAAGACCACGGCGACGGCGAAGAAGACCACCGCCAAGAAGGCCACCGCCACGGCGAAGAAGGCCACCGCCAAGAAGGCCGCTCCGGCGAAGACCGCTGCGAAGAAGGCCATCGCGAAGAAGACGGCGCCTGCCAAGAAGGCCACGGCCAAGAAGGCGCCCGCCAAGAAGTCCACTGCGCGCAAGACGACTGCCAAGAAGACCACCGCCCGCAAGAAGTAAGGGCGACGGCCTCAAGGGCCCCTCACGCGCCGGGCCGGGCTCCCCTCGGGGAGCCCGGCCCGCGGTGTTTCGCGAAAGCCCGGTTCATGCGGAAGCCCAGCTCACCAGGGGCTCAGAGCGTCTGCAGCGTCACCAGAGTGATGCGCCGCGCCTCTCCCTCACCCTCGACCTCGATACGGACCCGCTGCCCGGGGCGCAGCAGTCGGAGACCGCCCGCGTCGAACGCCGGGGCGTCGAAGGGCACGGGGGTGCCGTCGTCGAGCAGCACGCTGCCGCAGCGGGAGTCGGAGTCGTATGTGTACGCGGTGGCCTGCATGCAGGCAGCGTACTCAGTCCGGGATCAGCAGCCCGGCGGCCGCCCCCGCCGTGCGCGGGCCGACGCCGAGCGACAGCGCCGCCCGCAGGTCCTCGCCGGTGTCCACGTCCTGGCGAACGGAGTCGACGCCCGTCAGCGGGAGTTCCATTGCACCCGACGCGGCATGGCGGGCTCGGGACGCGGTGCCGAATGCCGGGCGCAATTCATTGCCGGGACCCGCACTGAGAAGAGTCGTCCCGATTCCCGCCGTATCGGGGAGAAATGCGCGGGGAAATAGCGCGGCCTCTGCAAGAACCCGGGACAATTCCGCCGACCGCAGAGCCGGCAGATCGGCGTTGAGCGCCGCGACGGCCGCATCCGGGCGCCGGGCCCGCGCCGCAGCCGCACCGTGTGCCAGGGCGGCGTTCAGGCCCGCTCCAGGGGTATCGGGGACGATCAGGGCGCCCAGGGCGGCCAGCTCCCTCCCGGCGAGCTCGTCGTCCGTGACTACCACCACATCCCGCACCCCGGCCGAGGCGGTCGCGGCGGCCACGGTGTCCTGCGCGAACGCCAGCGCGAGTCCGGGACGCACCCCGTCCCCCGCCGCGGGCGCCAGCCTGCTCTTGGCCCGCACCAGGGGTTTCAGCGGGATCACCAGGGTCCACTGCACGTGAGGTCCGTCCCTTCGGGTCGCGCTCATTGTGGCCCGGCGCGTGAGGTGGGCATAAACGCGCGGGCGTACGGTGTTCTCGACAGACCGGCGGCCTGGGGCGACACTTGTGCGGCCGACCAGGTCCGAGAGGGCCTTCAAGGGTCCATAGAGGAAGGTGTCCGAGTGTCCCGCCGCAGAATCGGCTTCTGGTACCGCCTGGCGGCGGTCATCGCTAAACCGCCGCTCGTGGTTCTGATCAAGCGGGACTGGCGCGGAATGGAGAACATTCCGGCCGACGGCGGCTTTATCACCGCGGTGAACCACAATTCGCATCTGGACCCGTTCGCGTACGCGCACTTCCAGTACAACACCGGACGCGTTCCGCGATTCCTCGCCAAGCACGGCCTCTTCAAGAAGGGGTTCATCGGCGCCATCATGCGCGGCACCGGACAGATCCCCGTATACCGCGAGACCACGAATGCGCTCAGCGCGTTCCGTGCCGCCATCGACGCCGTCGAGCGCGGGGAGTGCGTCGCCTTCTACCCCGAGGGCACCCTCACCCGCGACCCGGACCTGTGGCCCATGACCGCGAAGACGGGCGTCGCGCGCGTGGCACTGCAGACCAAGTGCCCCGTGATTCCCGTCGCCCAGTGGGGCGCCAACCTCGTGCTCGCGCCGTACGCGAAGAAGCCCGACCTGCTGCCGCGCAAGACGCACCACGTCCTCGCCGGACCGCCCGTCGACCTGGAGCGGTTCTACGACAGGGAGATGACCCCGGAACTCCTCAAGGAGGCCACCGAGGTCATCATGACGGCGGTCACCGGACTGCTCGGTGAACTGCGCGGCGAGCAGCCCCCGCAGCGGCGTTACGACCCCCGTGAGGCGCGCATCGCGCAGCGCCGCAAGGCCGCCGGGGCCAACACCCTTACGGAACAGGCCGGTTCGCCCGCCATCGAGCACGGAAGTCCTGAGGAGAGCAAGTGACCCCACCCGTCAAGGCGGCCGTCTTCGGAACCGGCTCCTGGGGTACGGCCTTCGCCATGGTGCTCGCCGACGCGGGGTGCGACGTCACCCTGTGGGCGCGCAGGCCCGAACTGGCCGAAGCGGTCAACTCCACGCGTACGAACCCCGATTACCTCCCCGGCATCGAACTCCCCGGCAACATCAGGGCGACCACCGACGCCGCCGAGGCCGCGGCCGGCGCCGAGTTCACGGTGCTCGCCGTGCCCTCACAGACGCTGCGCGCCAACCTCGCCGAGTGGACACCGCTGCTCGCGCCCGGCACGGTCCTCGTCTCCCTCATGAAGGGCGTCGAACTCGGCTCCGCCATGCGGATGAGTGAGGTCATCGAGGACGTCACCAAGGTCGGCGAGGACCGCATCGCCATCGTCACCGGCCCCAACCTCGCCCGCGAGATCGCCGCCCGGATGCCCGCCGCCGCCGTCGTCGCCTGCAGCGACGAATCGGTTGCGCAGCGCCTCCAGACCGCCTGCCACACGCCGTACTTCCGGCCGTACACGAACACCGACGTGATCGGCTGCGAGCTCGGCGGAGCAGTGAAGAACGTCATCGGGCTCGCGGTCGGCATCGCCGACGGCATGGGCCTCGGCGACAACGCGAAGGGCTCCCTCATCACGCGCGGCCTCGCCGAGACCACCCGGCTCGGCCTCGCCATGGGCGCCGACCCGCTCACCTTCTCCGGGCTCGCGGGCCTCGGCGACCTCGTCGCCACCTGCTCGTCGCCCCTGTCGCGCAACCACACCTTCGGCACCAACCTGGGCAGGGGAATGACCCTCCAGGAGACCATCGCGGTCACCAAGCAGACCGCCGAGGGCGTCAAGTCCTGCGAGTCGGTGCTCGACCTGGCGCGCCGGCACGGCGTCGACATGCCGATCACCGAGACCGTCGTCGGCATCGTGCACGAGGGGAAGTCCCCGGTCGTCGCCCTGAAGGAGATGATGTCGCGCAGCGCCAAGCCCGAACGGCGCTGACGCGGGTCTCGCCGGACGCTGACTCCGCTGCTACCAGCAGGTACGCTCAACGCGATATGAGCAGCGAGAACCTTCCCCAGAGCAGCCGCCCGTCGGGCCAGAAGCCCCGTGTGGCCGTCGTCTTCGGCGGTCGCAGCTCCGAGCACGGCGTTTCCGTCGTCACCGCAGGCGCCGTACTGCGGGCCATCGACCGCACCAAGTACGACGTGCTGCCGATCGGCATCACGCGGGAGGGGCGTTGGGCGCTGACCGCCGACGATCCCGAGCGGATGGCCATCGCCGACCGCAAGGTGCCGGACGTCGCCGAGCTCGCCGAGTCCGCCGAGGGCGGGGTCGTGCTGCCCGTCGACCCGTCGAGCCGCGAGGTCGTCTACACGGAGCCCGGCTCCGTGCCCAAGGCCCTCGGCGACGTCGACGTCGTGTTCCCCGTCCTGCACGGCCCGTACGGCGAGGACGGCACCATCCAGGGCCTGCTCGACCTGTCCGGGACGCCGTACGTCGGCTGTGGCGTCCTGTCCTCGGCCGTCGGCCAGGACAAGGACTACATGAAGCGCGTGTTCACCTCGTTCGGGCTGAAGGTCGGCCCCTACCTGGTGATCCGGCCGCGCGAGTGGGAGCAGGACCGCGAAGGCGCGCGGCGCCGCGTCGCCGACTTCGTCGGCGAGCAGGGCTGGCCCCTGTTCATCAAGCCCGCGCGCGCCGGTTCGTCGATCGGCATCACCAAGGTCGACTCCTTCGAGGGCCTCGACGAGGCGATCGAGGAGGCCCGCAGCCACGACCCGAAGATCATCGTGGAGGCGGCGCTCGTCGGCCGCGAGATCGAGTGCGGAGTCCTGGAGTTCGAGGACGGGCCGCGCGCGAGCGTGCCGGCCGAGATCCCGCCGGTCCAGGCCCACGACTTCTACGACTTCGAGGCCAAGTACATCGACTCGGCGTCCGGCATCGTGCCCGCGCCGCTCACCGACGAGCAGACGGCCGAGGTGCAGCGGCTCGCGGTCGAGGCGTTCGACGCGGCGTCCTGCGAAGGCCTCGTGCGCGCCGACTTCTTCCTCACCGAGGACGGCGAGTTCGTGATCAACGAGATCAACACGCTGCCCGGCTTCACCCCGATCTCCATGTACCCGCGCATGTGGCAGGAGAGCGGCGTGAGCTACCCGGAGCTGGTGGACCGCCTCATCCAGGCGGCGCTGAACCGCTCCACGGGACTGCGCTAGCCCCGTAGCGGAGCACGCACGTCAGTCGGCGATCCCTTCGGGGATCGCCTTCTTGACGGGATCGGCGAAGTCGACCAGGGGCGAGGCCCCCTCGGCGGCCAGCTCCTTGGGCAGGGTGACCTCCACGTAGGCGACCCGCAGAGTCGTCGTGAGCACCTGCGTGCCGTCGTCGCGCTTCTCGTACGCCCAGCCCACGCCGTTCACCTTCACCGGCAGGGCCTGGGGGTCGTCCATCAGCGCGGGCCGTTCGACACCGCAGCGCAGTATGATCGCCGGATCTCCCCACCCCGCGGTCAGCTCGGACCGCGGAGAGGGGTCGTTCCTTCCGTGCCCGTCCACCGTGTCCGGAAGCCTTTTGTGCAGGTTGCGGCACAGGTCGGTGACCTTGGCGTCAGGGGTGGGAACCGCTGCGTGCGCCGTGTCGTCTGCTGAGGAGCAGCCCGAGACGGCGAGCAGCAGGGCCAGGGCGGGGAGCCCGGTGGCAAGACGGGGCCGGTGACGGAAGAAGTTCACCGGCCAAGGTTAGACGGGGGCTACAAGTGCACGACCGGGCAGGTCAGGGTGCGGGTGATGCCGTCCACTTGCTGGACCTTGGCGACCACCATGCGGCCCAGCTCATCGACTGTGTCGGCCTGCGCGCGCACGATGACGTCGTAGGGACCTGTCACGTCCTCGGCCTGGATCACCCCCGGGATCTTGCCGATCAGCTCGGCTACGGTCGACGCCTTGCCGACTTCGGTCTGAATCAGGATGTACGCCTGTACCACGGAACCTCCAGGGCGGCCACGAGGATCATGTGGGGAGAAGAGACGCCACGGTATCGCGTCGCCGCTCGCCGCGGGGAGACCCGCGGTGGCTGTGGCGTACACACTGCGACTTACGGACGGCGGGCACCGGTCAACGGGACGGTCCCGCCCACGACAATGACCGTACCGATGACAGAGACGGCTCGCGACCGCAAGCGGACCGGGGCAGAAGGGGCAGTACGCGCATGAAGGGCACCGTCGGCGAGCTGGGCGAGTTCGGGCTCATCCGAGAGCTCACCTCCCGGCTCACCACCACCCCGGCCGTACGACTCGGCCCGGGCGACGACGCGGCCGTGGTGGCCGCGCCGGACCGCAGGGTCGTCGTGAGCACGGACATCCTCCTCGAAGGGCGGCACTTCCGCCGCGACTGGTCCACGGCCTACGACGTCGGACGCAAGGCGGCCGCGCAGAACCTCGCGGACATCGCCGCCATGGGCGCCGTCCCGACCGCGCTCCTGCTGGGCCTCGTGGTCCCCGCCGAACTCCCCGCCAGCTGGCCGAACGAGCTGATGGACGGCCTGCGCGACGAGTGCCAGGTCGCGGGGGCCGCCGTCGTCGGAGGCGATGTCGTTCGTGGTGACACCATCACCGTCGCGATCACCGCGCTCGGCGACATGCGCAACCACGAGCCGGTCACGCGCGCCGGCGCACAGCCCGGCGACGTCGTCGCGGTGACCGGCTGGCTCGGCTGGTCCGCGGCCGGGCACGCGGTCCTCTCACGCGGCTTCCGCTCGCCCCGGGCCTTCGTCGAGGCCCACCGCAGGCCCGAACCGCCGTACCACGCGGGCCCCGCGGCCGCCGGGCTCGGCGCCACCGCCATGTGCGACGTCAGCGACGGCCTCATCGCCGACCTGGGGCACATCGCGGAGGCCAGCAAGGTCCGTATCGACATCAAGTCCGGCAAGGTCGACGTGCCTTCGCAGATGAACGACATCGGGCAGGCCGTCGGTGTCGACCCCATCCAGTGGGTGCTCACCGGGGGAGAGGACCACGCGATCGTGGCCACCTTCCCGCCGGACGTGAAGCTGCCGGCCCGCTGGAAGGTGATCGGCGAGGTCCTCAACCCGTCGGCGCTGCCCCAGGTGACGGTCGACGGCGCGCCCTGGACGAACAAGGGCGGCTGGGACCACTTCGGGGACATCGAGGCCTGACGGGCTCACCGGCCGCGCACGACGGCGGCCGGTGCGTTCAGCAGGGCCGGGTAGTCCTTCAGGTCGAGCGCGGTCGCGGCCTTCTCCGTCAGGCGCTTGAAGAACCCGGCCATCAGGCGGGAGCTGAGCAGCCGGTACATCCGGTCGCGGCTGCGGATCTTCCGCTCGGTGGGCGGGGCGAAGAAGGGGCCCGCGTTGCCCGAGATCTTCTGGCAGCCCTTCGCGAAGTCCCCGATCTGCGCCTCGTAGGCGGCGAACGCGGTGCGGTGATCGCCGCCGGCCAGGGCCAGTTCACCGGCCAGGACGTACGCGCCGACGATCGCGACGCCGGTGCCCATGCCGCCCATCGTGGCGCCGTACCCGGCGTCGCCGAGCAGGACCACGCGGCCCTTGGTGAGCCGGTCGACGTGGATCTGCGCGATGGCGTCGAAGTACAGGTCGTCCGCGTCCTCCAGCGCCTCGAGGACCCGCGGTGCCTCCCAGCCCATCCCGGCGAACCGCTCCGCGAGGATCCGCTTCTGCTGGTCCAGGTCCCTGCGGTCGTGGTCGAGGGGCTCGGAGCGGAACACCAGGAGCGCGCCCGCGCGGTCCGGGTCACCGTCGTAGTTGCTGACGGAGACCGCCCGGCCCGGGTCGCTGTACAACCGGCCGGTGCGGTCGAGGCCCAGGTGGTTGGGGATGCCGAAGCCGGCCACGTAGTGGTCGAGGAAGCGCAGGTACCGCGACTCGTCGCCGAACACGAGGCGGCGGGTGGGGGAGTGCAGTCCGTCGGCCGCCACGACGAGGTCGAAGCGGCGGGGCGCCGCGCGCTCGAAGGTGACGTCGACCCCGTTGTCGTCCTGGGTCAGGGTGGCGATCGAGTCACCGAAGACGTACTCCACAGAGTCCTTGCCGTGCTCGTGCAAGATGTGGGAGAGGTCGCCGCGGAAGATCTCCACGTCGCCGCTCATCAGTTCTGCCGGCAGATCGAGGCGCGGGGTGCCGTCGGCGTCGACGACCGTCTGGCGGCCCATGTGGGTCTGGCGCGCGTGGATGTCGTCGTGAATGCCGAGCGCGGTCAGGACCGTGCGGTGCACCCAGCCACGGAAGTCGACGGCGAATCCGCCCTCGCGCAGGGCGGGGGCCTTCTCGACGACGGTGACGCGGGCTCCGTGCAGGGACAGGGCGAGGGCGACGGCGGGACCGGCGACGCTGGCGCCGGAGACCAGGACGTCGAGGTGGGACAGTCGGGTCGATGCGTACGCGGTGTCTGTGGTCTTCATGTCCCCGAGCGTCGCGGGCGCCCCTGACAGCCCGCTTACCGTCGGCTGACCGCCGCTGACCGCATCGCCCGGCCCTCTTCGAACGCCTTCTCGTACGTCTCCGTAGTGAGCGCCGCACGGACCCGCGCCTCTACGGGGGCGACGTCCGGGTCCCCGGCGAGCGCGCGGCCGCGCAGGCCCGCACCGGCCCCGAGCAGCACCGCGGCCTCGCGCGGATCCTGCGCCACGGAGGCCAACGCCTCGGCCGCATCGGCGAGTTCGAGTGCACGCGTGGGGCCGTCGCAGAGCGCGAGGCCCTGCTCGAACCAGTCGCGGGCCTCGTCGGGCCGGGACGCGGCGAGGGCGGCGCGGCCCAGACCGATGAGGGTCCGCACGGTCTCGCCGACGCTGAACCAGTTCGCGGCGCACAGTTCGAGAGCCGCCTCGTAGTGCACGCGCGCGTGCTCCGTGTCTCCGCCGATCCGCGCCACGTCGCCGAGCCCGCGCCGCGCGCTAGCCACCTTGTCGGGGACGGCCGCCGTACGCGCCATCGCGGCGGAGCGCGTGAAGTGGTCGGCGGCGTCGATGAGTTGGCCCTGATGGAGCAGGACGTACGCGCGCCGGTGGAGCAGATCGGCGGTCTCCTCAGGGGCTTCGAGCGCGGCCACGTGCGCGAGACCCTCGTCAAGGAGAGCCAGGGCCCGCTCCCGGTCGCCGCGCCAGTCCGCGAACATGCCCAGCGGATCAAGGCAGTTGGCCATGCCCCACCGGTCCCCGGTCGCCCGGAAGCCGTCGAGCGCCCGCTCGAAATGCTCCTCCGACGTGACGGGGCGCCCCGCGAACCACTCCTGGAAGCCCAGGCCGACATCGAGCAGCGCGAGCCCCCAGGGCGCCTCGCCGACCTGTCGGCGCACCCGCTCCTGCACGGCGTGCTGCGGCCCGTACGCCACCGACCACAGGACCACCACGAACGGCCGCCGCAACGCGTGGTCCCGGGATGCGAGCACGGCCTCCGCGCGCGCCAGGCGCTCCGGTTCACGCGGGTCGTTGCCCTCGCCCGTGACTGTGTTGATCACGCACAGGACGTACTCCTCGGCAAGGTCCTCCGGCGGCTCGTCCCCGAGCGCCGCGAGCAGCTCGCGCGCCAGCGGGACATGCGCGCCGTGCAGCCCGCGCAGCCGCCAGAACCAGGACAGGTCCGCCATCAGCCGCAGCGCCGCACGCGGGTCCGCGCGCACGAGATGGCGCAGGGCCGCCGACAGGTTGTCCTGCTCGGCCCCGAGCGCGGCCAGCCGCGGCAGCTGCCCGCCGCCGCGCAGATACGGCTCCGCCTGCGCCGCCAGTCCCTGGAAGTACGCGGCGTGCGCGTCCCGCAGCCGCGACGACTCCCCCTCGTCGGCCAGGTGCTCCGCGCAGAACGCCCGGATGGTCTGCAGCATCCGGTAGCGCCCGCCGGCCGCCTCCAGGAAGGACTTCTCCGCGAGCGAGGCCAGCAGGTCCTCCGGGTAGGGCACCCCGCACACGGCCTCGACCGCGGCGAGCGTCGCGCCCCCGGACGACCCTCCGGCGAACACGGCCATCCGCCGCGCGAGATCCCGCTCCTCCTCGTCGAGCAGCTCCCAGCTCCACTCGACGACCGCGCGCAGCGTGCGATGCCGGGGCGCCTTGGTCCGGTCGCCGCGGGACAGCAGCCGGAAGCGGTCACCGAGGCGGGCCGCGAGTTCGTCGACGGTGAGCGTCCGCAGCCTGGCCGCGGCGAGTTCGATCGCCAGCGGCAGCCCGTCGAGGGCCTCGCAGATCCCGTGAACGGCCTCCACGCGCGCGTGCAGATCGGCATCGGGCCGTACGGCGGCCGCCCGGTCCATGAAAAGGCGCGCGGCGGGACCGGCCGCGAGCGGCGGCACCGGGCACAGTGCCTCACCGGTGATGCCGAGCGCCTCCCGGCTCGTGGCGAGGATCCGCAGCCCGGGGCACGCGCCGAGCAGCACGACCGCGGTGCGGGCCGCGTCGTCGACGAGATGCTCGCAGTTGTCGAGCACGAGCAGCACGTCGCGCCCCTCCAGCGCGTCGATCAGCCGCGCGACCGGATCCCCCTGAGGCCCCCGGAACCCCTCACGCACCCCAAGCGCCGCGAGCAGCGCGTACGGCATCTGCTCCCCGTCGGCGAGGGGTGCCAGCTCGGCCCAGCACACGTCGGCTCTGTCCCGCGCGGCCTCGGCCGCGAGCCGGGTCTTGCCCGCCCCGCCCGGACCCGTCAGCGTCACGAGCCGGGACCCCGCGAGCAGCGCGTCGATCCGGGAGAGTTCGTCCGTCCGCCCGACGAATCGGGTCAGCTGCGCGGGAACGCCCCGCCCGCGCGCGGGTTCGCGCACCCGAAGGAGTTCCAGATGCAGCGCCGAGAGCTCCGCCGACGGATCGGCGCCCAGCTCGTCGGCGAGGACGCGGCGCACCTCCTCGTACACGGCGAGCGCCTCGGCCGGCCGCCCGTCCGCGTGGAGGGCGCGCATCAACTGACCGTAGAGGCGCTCGCCGAGGGGGTGTGCGGCGATCAGTTCCCGCAGCTCAGGGACGAGACCGCCACCCGAGCCGAGTGCGAGTTCCGCCTCGATACGGGTCTGGGCGGCGGTGAGCCTGACCTCGTCGAGACGGCTGCCGAAGGCGGCGGGGAGATCGGCGAGCGCGGGTCCGCGCCAGAGCCCGAGCGCCTCCCCGAGGAGCGCGGACGCCAGGGAAGGGTCCCCGGACGAGAGCGACCGCTCGCCCTCGGCGGCCAGCCGCTCGAAGCGGTGCACGTCCACGTCGTCCGGACCGACGGCCAGCCGGTAGCCCGCCGGGGTCGCCTCGATATCGAGGGAGAGCCGCTTGCGCAGCCGTGAGACCTGGGACTGGAGCGCGTTCGCGGCGCCGGCCGGAGGCTCGTCCCCGTACAGGCCGTCGATCAGGCGCGCGGCGGAAACGGTCCGGCCCGCCTCCAGGAGCAGCAGCGTCAGCAGCGCGCGCGGACGCGGACCGCCCGGGTCCAGCGGGGTGCCGTCGGGGGCGCGTACGTCGAGGGGGCCGAGGATGCCGAAGCGCATTGGGCAGATTGTGGCAGCCGGGACTCTTCCCGACATGAAGAGCCGGGACTCTTCATGGCATAAAAAAGGACCGGTCCCCGAGGGGACCGGTCCTTCAAGCAACCAGCTAGGTGGCCGCGCTACGCGTTACGTCAGCGCGAGACCTTGCCGGCCTTGATGCACGAGGTGCAGACGTTGAGCCGCTTCGGCGTCCGCCCGACCACTGCACGCACACGCTGGATGTTCGGGTTCCAGCGACGGGACGTACGGCGGTGCGAGTGCGAAATGTTGTTGCCGAAGCTCGGCCCCTTGCCGCAGACGTCGCAGTTGGCAGCCACGGGTCACTCCAAGACTTCAGATGCACTTACGGTTGATCCCGGCATGCCGGGATCGGATCGGAGGATCTGAGTGGCGGTGCCAGGGGAAGGCCCGATGGATATCGGGCAACCGGAGCAGCATACAACGGCTGCTTCGGTAGAACGAAACTACCATGGTTGACCCGGTTGCCGTCCCGGGCCCTCTTCCGGAGGAACCCCCTCCGGGGTCTACGCTGCGATGCCAGTTCGGCTGCTCTAGGAGGCGCAGGTGCCGCAGGTGCTCGACGTCCACGCGGTGCGCGCCTGGTGCGCACTGGCCCTGGAGGCGCTCGGGCGGGACCGCGAGGAGATCGACGCGATCAATGTCTATCCCGTCGCGGACGGGGACACAGGCACCAATCTCTACCTGACCGTCGAGTCCGCCGTACAGGCCGTGGAAGCCGTCTTCACGGGTCTAGAACCCGCACCGCCCACGCTGCCCGACGTCGTCCACGCGATGGCCCACGGAGCCCTGATCGGGGCCCGCGGAAACTCCGGAACGATCCTCGCTCAGCTCCTCCGCGGCATGGCCCAGGTGCTCGCGGGCGACGCCGGCGGTGAGGCGGATCACAGCGAAAGGGCCGACGGGCACGGCCTGCGCCGCGCACTGCGCCGGGCCGCCGAGTCCGCCCGGGAGGCGGTCGCGCACCCGGTGGAGGGCACGGTCCTGACGGTGGCCGCCGCCGCTGCGGATGCCGCGGACATCTCCGGCGGGCCGGGCGGCGACTGCCGTGACGTGGCCCGTGCCGCGTACGACGGTGCCTGCGCGGCGCTCGACGCGACGCCAGGGCAACTGGCGGTCCTGGGGCGCGCAGGTGTCGTGGACGCGGGCGGGCGCGGGCTCGTGGCCGTGCTCGGTGCGCTGACCGAGGCGCTGTCGGGCGATCCGGTGGCACGTCCGGGTGTCCGGGGCGTGCACCACGCGCGCGTGGCCGCCGACCAGCCCCGGGAGTGCGTGGACGGCGAAGGGCCCGCCTTCGAGGTCATCTACCTCCTGGAGGCCGACGACCAGGCCGTCGCGCGGCTGCGGACCCGGCTCGACGGCCTCGGCGACTCCCTCGTCGTCGTCGGCGGCGACGGACTGTGGAACGTCCATGTGCACGTCGACGACGCGGGCGCCGCCGTCGAGGCGGGCGTCGAGGCCGGCCGCCCGTACCGCATCCGCATCACGCACTTCGCCGTCGGCGACGCCCATATGACGCACCCCACCACCGGCTCCGCGCCCACCGGGGAACCCGCCCAGCGCGCGATCGTCGCCGTGGTCCCGGGAGAGGGGCTCGCCGGCCTGTACAGCGAGGCGGGCGCCACCGTCGTACCCGAGCGGCCCGGCGAGGCGCCCGGCAGCGGGGAACTGGTCGAGGCGATCCGGCGGGCGCACGCGCGCGAGGTGGTGCTCCTGCCGAACGACGCCGAGCTGCGCCACACCGCCGCCGCCGCGGCCGAGCAGGCCCGCACCGAAGGCGTACGGGTCGCCCTGATCCCCACCCGGTCCGCGATCCAGGGCATCGCCGCGCTCGCCGTCCACGAGAAGGAGCGGCGCTTCGACGAGGACGTCGTCGCGATGACGTCGGCGGCCGGCGCGACCCGCTACGCCGAACTGGCCGTCGCCGAGCGGCAGTCGTGGACGATGGCCGGCATCTGCCAGGCCGGGGACTTCCTCGGCCTCATCGACGGGGACGTCGCCGTGATCGGCGAAGACGTCACGCGGACGGCCCGTACGACCCTCGACCGGATGCTGGCCGCGGGCGGCGAGATGGTCACCCTCGTCCTCGGCGACGACGTGCCCGACGAGGTCGCAGAACAGCTCGAACGGCACGTACGCGAGACGTACCTGGCCGTCGACACCGTGGTCTACCGGGGTGGGCGGAACTCGGCGCTCATGCTCATCGGTGTCGAGTGAGAGCGTCCGGGAATGGGAGCCCGCGAAGCCGCGAGCCCCAATTCCCTGACGCTTTGAGCACACTTGTCGACGAGCCTGAGAAGCAGTGGCGTGGTGTGCAGTGGCTCCGCCGGCGTGGACGCGATGGCTTCTCGCCCGTCCGCTGATGCGGACGCATGACGGACAAGCCCTGCCCGGTGCCTGAAAGGCACGCCGCGGCTCCAGTGCTCTGCCGACGCTCGGAGTCGCGGATCACGGGATCGCGAGCCGCCGATGTCAGAGCCATGGTGTGAAATGAATTCCGTGCCCGCGCTCGAAGAACCGCTGAAGAAAGCGCTCGGTCCCGCCACCGCGAAGGTGATGGCCGAGCACCTAGGCCTGCACACGGTCGGTGACCTGCTCCACCACTATCCGCGCAGATACGCGGAGCGCGGCGAGCTCACCCGCCTCGCCGACCTGCCCCTCGACGAGCACGTCACCGTGGTCGCCCAGGTGGCGAGCGCCCGCATCCTGAAGTTCAACGGCGGCGCGGGCCAGCGCCTCGAAGTGACCATCACGGACGGCAGCGGCCAGCTCCAGCTGGTCTTCTTCGGCCGCGGCATCCACAAGCCGCACAAGGACCTCCTGCCCGGCACGCGCGCGATGTTCGCGGGCAAGGCCTCCGTCTTCAACCGCAAGATGCAGCTCGCGCACCCGGCGTACGAGCTGCTGCGGGCCGACGCCCTGGACGCCGGCGAGGCCGACGAGGCGATCGGCTCCTGGGCCGGCGCCCTCCTCCCGATCTACCCGGCCACCGCCAAGCTGGAGTCCTGGAAGATCGCCAAGGCCGTCGACATGGTGCTGCCCAGCGCCCAGGAGGCCCTCGACCCCCTGCCGGACTCCCTGCGCGAGGGCCGCGGTCTCGTCCCGCTGCCCGAGGCCCTCCTGAAGGTCCACCGGCCCCACACGAAGGCGGACATCGCCGACGCCCGCGCCCGCCTCAAGTGGGACGAGGCGTTCGTCCTCCAAGTCGCCCTCGCCAGGCGGCGGTTCGCCGACGCGCAGCTGCCCGCCGTGGCCCGCGTCCCCCGCCCGGACGGCCTGCTCACGGCGTTCGACGCGAAGCTCCCCTTCACCCTCACCGACGGCCAACAGAAGGTCTCCAAGGAAATCTTCGACGGCCTCGCCACCGAACACCCGATGCACCGCCTGCTCCAGGGAGAGGTCGGTTCGGGGAAGACCATGGTCGCCCTGCGCGCCATGCTCGCCGTCGTCGACGCGGGCGGGCAGGCCGCGATGCTCGCGCCGACCGAGGTCCTCGCCCAGCAGCACCACCGCTCCATCACCGAGATGATGGGCGAGCTCGCCGAGGGCGGGATGCTCGGGGGCGCCGAGCACTCCACCAAGGTGGTCCTGCTCACCGGTTCCATGGGCGTCGCGGCCCGCCGCCAGGCCCTTCTCGACCTCGTCACGGGCGACGCGGGCATCGTCATCGGGACGCACGCCCTGATCGAGGACAAGGTCCAGTTCCACGACCTGGGCCTGGTCGTCGTCGACGAGCAGCACCGCTTCGGCGTCGAGCAGCGCGACGCCCTGCGCGGCAAGGGCAAGCAGCCCCCGCACCTGCTGGTCATGACGGCCACCCCCATTCCCCGTACGGTCGCGATGACGGTCTTCGGCGACCTGGAGACGTCCGTCCTCGACCAGCTGCCCGCGGGGCGCTCGCCGATCGCCACCCATGTCGTGCCCGCCGCCGACAAGCCGCACTTCCTCGCGCGCGCCTGGGAGCGCGTACGCGAGGAAGTGGAGAACGGGCATCAGGCGTACGTCGTCTGCCCCCGCATCGGCGACGAGGAGGAGCAGGGCGGGAAGAAGGGCAAGGGGGCCAAGAAGGAGTCCGCCGAGGACGCGGCCGAGAAGCGGCCTCCGCTCGCCGTCCTGGACGTGGCCGAGGAGCTGGCCCACGGCGCCCTGCGCGGGCTGAAGGTGGAGGTTCTGCACGGCAGGATGCAGCCCGACGACAAGGACGCAGTGATGCGCCGCTTCGCCGCGGGCGAGACGGATGTCCTGGTCGCGACCACGGTCATCGAGGTCGGGGTGAACGTGCCGAACGCCACAGCCATGGTGATCATGGACGCCGACCGCTTCGGCGTCTCCCAGCTCCATCAGCTGCGCGGCCGCGTCGGCCGTGGCTCGGCGGCGGGCCTGTGCCTCCTCGTCAGCGAGATGCCGGAGGCCAGCCCGGCCCGCGCCCGCCTCGGCGCCGTAGCCGCCACGCTCGACGGGTTCGAGCTCTCCCGTATCGACCTGGAGCAGCGCCGCGAGGGCGACGTCCTCGGCCAGGCCCAGTCCGGGGTGCGCTCGTCCCTGCGCATGCTCGCCGTCATCGAGGACGAGGAGATCATCGCCGAGGCCCGCCAGGAGGCCACGGCCGTCGTCGCCGCCGACCCGGATCTGGAGCACCTGCCGGGCCTGCGCACGGCCCTGGACGCGCTCCTGGACGAGGAGCGCGAGCAGTACCTCGACAAGGGCTGACAAACTGGAGGTCCCCGCACGTCCCCTCAACCCCTTCTCCACTAGGACTCAGATGACCCGCGTGATCGCCGGCCGGGCCGGCGGACGTCGCCTGTCCGTCCCGCCGGGCAACGGCACCCGCCCCACGTCCGACCGGGCGCGCGAAGCCCTCTTCTCCACCTGGCAGTCGCTGCTCGGCGGCGACCCCCTGGACGGCGAGCGCGTGCTCGACCTGTACGGCGGCTCGGGCGCCGTGGGCCTGGAGGCGCTGTCGCGCGGCGCGGGACACGCGCTCCTGGTGGAGGCCGACGCCCGCGCGGTCCGCACGATCCGCGAGAACGTGAAGTCCCTCGGTCTCCCCGGCGCCGAGGTCAGAGCGGGCAAAGCGGAACAGATCGTTCACGGTCCGGCCCCCGCCACCCCGTACGACCTGGTCTTTCTCGACCCTCCCTATGTCGTCCCGGATGACGATCTTCGGGAGATTCTGCTCACACTCGCCTCGGGGGGCTGGCTCGCGGACGAAGCGCTCGTCACCGTGGAGCGAAGCACCAGGGGCGGTGTTTTCCCATGGCCGGACGGATTTGAGGCACTGAGGTCCCGTCGCTACGGCGAGGGAACGTTTTGGTACGGTCGCGCCGCCCTGAAGAGCACCGTCACGTGCGAGGACGCACCGTGACCGGACCGGAGAGCGAGGGACTCACGTTGCGCCGCGCCGTCTGTCCGGGGTCGTTCGACCCCATCACCAATGGCCACCTCGACATCATCGGCCGAGCTTCCAAGCTGTACGACGTCGTGCACGTCGCGGTGATGATCAATCAGTCGAAGAAGGGCCTCTTCGAGATCGAGGAGCGGATCGAGCTGATCCGCGAGGTCACTGCCGAGTTCGGCAACGTCGAGGTCGAGTCCTTCCACGGACTGCTCGTCGACTTCTGCAAGCAGCGCGACATCCCGGCCATCGTGAAGGGCCTGCGCGCCGTCAGCGACTTCGACTACGAGCTGCAGATGGCCCAGATGAACAACGGCCTCACGGGCGTGGAGACCCTCTTCGTCCCCACCAACCCGACGTACAGCTTCCTGTCCTCGTCCCTGGTCAAGGAGGTCGCGGCCTGGGGCGGCGACGTCTCCCACCTGGTGCCGCCGGTGGTCTTCGAGGCGCTCACCCAGCGCCTCCCCAAGAAGTGACATCCAGGCGCCAGTTGGCCGTACAGTCGCCTTGTCCGTCTCCAACACCCCTGTAGAGAGTGGCGAGCACACGGTGGACGTGCAGAAGAAGCTCGACGAGATCGTCGCCGCGGTCGGCAATGCCCGGTCCATGCCCATGTCGGCCTCGTGCGTGGTCAACCGCGCCGACCTGCTCGCGATGCTCGAAGAGGTGCGCCAGGCACTGCCCGGCTCCCTCGCGCAGGCCGAGGAGCTGATCGGCGGGCGCGAGCAGATGGTCGAGCAGGCCCGTCAGGAGGCTGACCGGATCATCGAGACGGCGCACGCCGAGCGCGGTTCGCTGATCTCCGACACCGAGGTCGCCCGCCGCTCCCAGGACGAAGGGGAGCGGATCCTCGCCGAGGCCCGCAAAGAGGCCGAGGAGATCCGCGCGGAGGCCGACGACTACGTCGACTCCAAGCTCGCCAACTTCGAGGTCGTCCTCACCAAGACCCTCGGCTCCGTGGGCCGCGGCCGCGAGAAGCTCCTCGGCACCGGCCCCGGCGTCGACGCCCAGGGCTACGAGGACGAGGACGCCCCCGAGCGCAGCCACGACCCCGAGACCCTGCGCCGCGACGCCGACTCGTACGTGGACGTGAAGCTCGGCGCCTTCGAGGCGGTCCTAGCCAAGACCCTCGAGGCGGTCGGCCGTGGCCGGCACACGCTCCAGGGCCGGGTCGCCAGCGACGAGCTGGGCACCCTCGGCGCGGACGACACGGGCGGCCGGCACACGAGCGACGCCGACTACCTAGCCGGACTCGCGGAGATCGGCAACGCCCCCGCGGAGCCGGACCGGGAGATCCCCCAGGCCCCGCAGATCCAGACCCCGCAGATCCCGGCCCAGCAGCCGGTGTACGCAACGCAGCAGCAGGACCCGCAGCAGGACCTGTACGGGTACCAGCAGCACCAGCAGCAGCCCTACGGCCAGCAGGATCCGTACGCGGTGTACCAGCAGGACCCGTACGCGTACCAGCAGCAGGACCCGTACGCCTATCAGCAGCACCAGCAGCAGGGCTACGACCAGGGTCAGGCCGGCTACGCGCAGCCGCAGGTGGCGCACGAGCCGGCGGCGCTGGACGAGACCAGCCTCTTCGACACGAGCATGATCAGCACGGAGCAGCTGAGGCAGTACGAACAGGGGCGCTGACTGACGGATTGGGCCGTGAGCGAAAGGTCCAGTATCCTGGTTCTTCGGTCGCGCGTACGTCCGCGATCACAGCTGCCCGGGTTCATTCGGGGCAGCGATCCCCTTGAGCAGCTTGAACAACTTGAGCATCGAAGACCGAAGGCAGGACCAGCCCTGAGTACGCACCTCGACCACCGCAACCCTCTCGTGTTCGATACGCACGAGCTGGGACGGCGTCCTGGTGCGCAGCAGCGGTTGACCCGCACGGTCAACGCCCCCAAGGACTTCGGTATCGAAGGGGTCGTCGGAGTGCCGGAAGGCGCGCCGATGGAGCTCGAGGTGCGTCTCGAGTCGGTCATGGAAGGGGTGCTTGTCACAGGCACCGCCCGTGCATCGGCTCAGGGGGAGTGCGTAAGGTGTCTGGAGCCGCTCGGCCTCGAGGTCGACGCGGATTTCCAGGAGATGTTCTCGTACCCTGACGCCGACGACCGGGGCCGCACCGCGGAACCGGCCGACGACGCCGAGGAAGACGAGGACAGGCTCTTTCTCGAGGACGGCATGTTCGACCTCGAGCCTGTGCTGCGTGATGCGGTGGTGCTCGCACTGCCGATGCAGCCGGTGTGCCAGGACGACTGCCCGGGTCTGTGCTCCCAGTGTGGAGCTCGGCTCGCGGACGATCCGGACCACCACCACGACGCCGTCGACATCCGTTGGGCGGCACTGCAGGGACTCGCCGGGACCATCCAGGACGGCGAGAAGGACGAGATGAGCGGCGCCGAACCTGGCGTCGACGAGAAGCAGGAGAAGTAGCCGTGGCTGTTCCGAAGCGGAAGATGTCGCGCAGCAACACGCGCCACCGCCGGTCGCAGTGGAAGGCTGCGGTCCCCACTCTGGTTTCGTGTGAGCGTTGCCAGGAGCCCAAGCTGCAGCACATCGCGTGCCCCGCTTGCGGCACTTACAACAAGCGCCAGGTCCTCGAGGTCTGAGCGGCTGGTGAGAGGCGCAATGTCTGAGTCGAACAAGACGGACAATGCCTCGTCCCACACGCTTCTGGAAGGGCGGCTCGGGTACAAGCTCGAGTCCGCCCTTCTGGTGCGTGCACTGACCCACCGCTCGTACGCGTACGAGAACGGCGGTCTGCCGACGAACGAGCGGCTCGAGTTCCTCGGGGACTCCGTGCTCGGCCTCGTCGTCACGGACACGCTGTACACCACCCACCCCGACCTGCCCGAAGGCCAGCTGGCCAAGTTGCGGGCCGCGGTGGTCAATTCGCGTGCACTTGCGGAGGTCAGCCGTGGGCTCGACCTGGGTTCCTTCATCCGGCTCGGCCGGGGTGAAGAGGGCACGGGCGGCCGGGACAAGGCGTCCATCCTCGCCGACACGCTCGAAGCGGTGATCGGCGCCGTCTATCTCGACCAGGGGCTGGACGCGGCGGGCGAACTCGTCCACCGTCTCTTCGACCCCCTGATCGAGAAGTCCTCGAATCTGGGTGCGGGCCTGGACTGGAAGACCAGTCTCCAGGAGCTCACCGCGACCGAGGGGCTCGGCGTTCCCGAGTACCTGGTCTCGGAGACCGGCCCCGACCACGAGAAGACCTTTACTGCTGCCGCCCGCGTCGGAGGCGTCTCGTACGGCACCGGCACCGGCCGCAGCAAGAAGGAAGCGGAGCAGCAGGCCGCTGAATCGGCATGGCGCGCGATCCGCGCGGCTGCCGACGAGCGCGCCGAGGCGGCGAAGACGGCTGACGCCGTCGAGGCCACCGTGGCAGCCGAGGGGAACGCCGACTCCTCCTCGGCGTCGGCCTGACGCCCGCATCCGAACTGTCCGGTGCCGACCGTCCTGAGGGGCGGTCGGCACCGTTCGTTTCGCATCTGAGCCCTCACAAGGAGACACCGTGCCCGAGCTGCCCGAGGTCGAGGTCGTACGGCGCGGACTCGAGCGCTGGGTCGCCCACCGCACCGTCGCCGACGTGGAGGTCCTGCACCCGCGCGCCGTGCGTCGGCACATCGGGGGCGGCGAGGACTTCGCGAACCGGATGAAGGACCAGCGCATCGGCGTACCCGAGCGGCGCGGGAAGTATCTGTGGCTGCCGCTGGAGCCGACGGGCGGCGCAGTCCTCGCGCACCTCGGGATGAGCGGACAGCTCCTGGTGCAGCCGGCCGAGGCGCCGGACGAGAAGCATCTACGCATCCGCGTCCGCTTCGCCGACGAACTGGGTACGGAGCTGCGCTTCATCGACCAGCGCACCTTCGGCGGCCTCTCGCTGCACGAGACCGGCCCCGACGGGCTGCCGGACGTCATCGCGCACATCGCGCGCGACCCACTGGACCCGAAGTTCGACGACGCCGCGTTCCACGAGGCGCTGCGCAGGCGCCGTACGACCATCAAGCGGGCCCTGCTCGACCAGTCGCTGATCAGCGGCGTCGGCAACATCTACGCGGACGAGGCGCTGTGGCGCTCAAAGCTCCACTACGAGCGGCCGACCACCGGATTCACGCGCCCGCGCACCGCCGAACTCCTCGGCCACGTACGGGACGTGATGAACGCGGCCCTCGCCGTCGGCGGCACCAGCTTCGACAGCCTCTACGTGAATGTGAACGGCGAGTCCGGCTACTTCGACCGCTCGCTCGACGCCTACGGGCGCGAGGGTGAGCCGTGCCGGCGCTGCGGCACGATCATTCGCAGGCGCCCCTGGATGAACCGCTCCAGCTACTTCTGCCCGCGCTGTCAGCGGCCGCCGCGCGCCCCGTCCGCGTCGTAACGGGCGCGCGACGCGAGCACGTCGTCCATCCGGCCCTCGACGAACTGGATGAGGGCCAGGAGCCGTTCGGAGACCTCGCGCCCGAGCGGTGTCAGCTCATAGTCCACGCGCGGCGGGTTGGTCGGCTGCGCCTCGCGGTGCACCAGGCCGTCGCGCTCCAGCGCGTGCAGGGTCTGCGACAGCATCTTCTCGCTCACGCCGTCCACGCGGCGCCGCAGCTCGTTGAAGCGGAAGCTGCCCTCGTGCAGCGCCCCGAGCGTGAGCGCTCCCCAGCGGCCCGTCACGTGCTCGAGGGTGCCGCGGGACGGGCACTGCCGGGAGAACACGTCGTACGCGAGGTCGCTGCCGCTCGATTCCATGCGGAAAGCGTACTCCGGCGCAGCGCGAACCTCTGGGGTGCGCTAACCATTGGTTAGTGCGGGGAGCCGGTGCCGGCCGGTGCGGTCAGAAGCCGAAGTCCTGCGTCCACCACGGGCCGCCCGCCCCGAAGTGCACGCCGACACCCAGCGTCTTGTAGTCGCAGTTGAGGATGTTCGCGCGGTGGCCGGGGCTGTTCATCCAGGAGTCCATGACGGACTGGGCGTTGGCCTGGCCCCGGGCTATGTTCTCGCCGCCGAGGTCCGTTATGCCGGCCTTCTTCGCGCGGTCCCAGGGTGTCGCGCCATCCGGATCCGTGTGGTCGAAGAAGCCCCGCGCCGCCATGTCCTCGCTGAAGTTCCCGGCTAGGGCGGCGAGGCCGCCGTCCGCGGTCACCGGCCTGCAGCCGACCTTGGCCCGCTCCGTGTTGACCAGCGCGAGCACCTGGGCCTCGGCCGACGCCTCGCCGGACGGGGCCTTCAGGCTCGGCGCCGCAGCCGGGGGCTTCGGCTTCGTGGTGGCGGTCTTGGACGGGGTCGCGGTCTTGGGCGAGGTCGCCGTACCGCCGGAACCGGAACTGGAGGACTTGCTCGGCGAAGCCGTCTTCGACGGGGTCGAAGACGGCTTCGAGGAAGACTGCGAAGGCGAAGCGGAAGGAGAGTCCGAGCGCTCGGCGCTGCGGCTCGCGGAGGACGGGGCGCGGTCGGCGCTGCCGTCCGTTCCGCCCTGGGTCTCGAGCCCCGAAGGGGAGTCGGCGGCGCGCACCTTGTCGGCGCCGTTGCCGCCGCCCAGCGAGTAGTCGTCCATGCCGGGGACCACGCCGGAGGCCACCGCGACGGCGCCCATCGCCACGGCGGCGGAGACTCCGAGGAGCCCCGTCCGCACCGGCCTGGCGACGCGCTTTTTGTGGCGGTGCGAGCCGCCCGGGCTCCCGGAGGGCGTGTACGCGACTTCGGGCTCGCCCGAGTAGGCGTCGTCGAACGCCCGGCCCAGGCCGCCGTTCGACGTGGCGTGCGGGCCCGTGTTGTACGGGGAGGTGAATCCGTCGTGTGTGTACGTCTCCGCGTACGCGCCGTCGTACGCGCCGTCGTGCCCGGCATACGAACCGGCCGTGCTGTCCGTGGCGCGACCCGTGGCGGCGCGGCCGGCGTCGGCGCGTCGGTGGCGTCCCATCTTGTGGCCTTCCTCGTCCTCGCTGTGGGTAATGCGACTCACCCGTTCGAGTGAGTCGCATTGGTCCGGGACGGTACCGCAAGGCGGAAGGGGGCGAAGTGCTCCGAGTGCAATTGGCCGGTTAGCGTGCCCCTTATGAACGAAGACGTACGCATCACCGCCTGGGTGCGCGGACGCGTCCAGCGTGTGGGTTTTCGCTGGTTCACGCGGGCGAAGGCTCTTGAGATCGGCGGCCTGAGTGGCTTTGCTCTCAATTTGGACGACGGCCGGGTCCAGGTCGTCGCGGAGGGCTCACGCGCGAGCTGTCAGGGCCTTCTCGACTGGCTCCGCGACGGCGACACACCCGGGAGGGTCGACGGAGTCACCGAGATCTGGGACGCCCCGCGCGGCGGATACGCCGACTTCGCCATTCGCTGAGAAGGATGCGCAGGCCAGGCCCTCAAGAGGTGTTCATGGCATGCCCAGGGCAACTGCGCGGGGCGTGAATGACCTGGTGGTTGCCAATAAGCGCTCGTCGTGGCAGGCTCGCGAAGTAAGGATGATCTCCACGCCCCCAGGGGCCCGAAGTGAGGCCGCGCCGAAGTTTTCACGGTGCCGAGCCCCCGGGCTCACCCGTCAATACGGGGTGTGATCGTGTTGACCGTCAAACTTTTTGGTGAGACTCTGGAAGCCCCGCGCACCTTAGCTGTTTGGCATGTATGAACGGCAGCAAGACAACGAGTGCCAGGCACCGCGGGTGCGATTCCCTCACGACCCACACCGCTTCGGTCGGTCACTCATTGTGGAGGACCATCCATCATGGCAAAGGCGCTTCTCGGTTACGTCGGCGGTTCCGACCCGCGACTCCTCGCCGAGATGCGACGGCTCCAGCAGCGCGTCCAGGACCTTGAGTCCGAACTCGTTCGGATCCAGTCCGAGAACGACGCGCTCGCGGCTGCCGCTTCTCACGAATCGCTCCTCGAGAGCATCGACGTACCCCAGGCGGAGCCTGCGCTCACCTGACCACATCCCGCACACGACACCAGTGGTCAGGCAGCCCTTTCATCAAGCCGCTTGATCAGTTTGCTCAGATCTGCAAGGGACGCTTTTCGCGTCCCTTCTTTCTGGCTTTCCGCTCACCCGTACCGCGCCCCCTCGAATGCCCCGCCGGTGCTCCGCGCGTCGACGTCTTTCTTTAACGTCTGATGTGCCCTGCACTTTCCTGGGCGAAACCGCGGGTTCATGGAGTGAGACACGCGCGGCGGGTAGAGTCCGGCGGCGTGCACCTCAAGGCCCTGACCCTGCGCGGGTTCAAATCGTTCGCCTCGGCCACCACATTGCGGTTCGAGCCGGGCATCACCTGCGTCGTCGGCCCCAATGGCTCGGGCAAGTCCAATGTCGTGGACGCCCTCAGCTGGGTCATGGGCGAGCAGGGTGCGAAGTCGCTGCGCGGCGGCAAGATGGAGGACGTCATCTTCGCTGGCACGACCGGGCGCCCGCCGCTCGGCCGCGCCGAGGTGTCGCTGACCATCGACAACTCCGACGGCGCGCTGCCCATCGAGTACGCCGAGGTCACCATCACGCGGATCATGTTCCGCAACGGCGGCAGCGAATACCAGATCAACGGCGACACGTGCAGGCTGCTCGACATCCAGGAGTTGCTGTCCGACTCCGGCATCGGGCGCGAGATGCATGTCATCGTCGGGCAGGGCCAGCTCGACTCCGTGCTCCACGCCGACCCGATGGGGCGCAGGGCGTTCATCGAGGAGGCCGCCGGCGTCCTCAAGCACCGCAAGCGCAAGGAGAAGGCGCTGCGGAAGCTGGACGCGATGCGGGCCAACCTCGCGCGCGTGCAGGACCTTACGGACGAGTTGCGGCGGCAGTTGAAGCCGCTCGGGCGCCAGGCCGCCGTCGCGCGCCGCGCCGCCGTCATCCAGGCCGACCTCCGCGACGCGCGACTGCGCCTCCTCGCCGACGACCTCGTACGGATGCGGGGTGCGCTGCGCGCCGAGATCGAGGACGAGGCGGCGCTCAAGGAACGCAAGGACGCCGCCGAGGCCGAGCTGAAGAAGGCACTCCAGCGTGAGGCGCTCCTGGAGGCCGAGGTCAGGCAGCTCACACCGCGGCTCCAGCGCGCCCAGCAGACCTGGTACGAGCTGTCGCAACTGGCCGAGCGGGTGCGCGGTACCGTCTCGCTGGCCGACGCGCGGGTCAAGAGCGCGACGTCCGCCCCCGCGGAGGAGCGGCGCGGGCGCGACCCCGAGGACATGGAGCGCGAGGCCGCCCGGATCCGCGAGCAGGAGGCCGAACTGGAGGCCGCGCTCGAAGCGGCCGAGCGCGCTCTCGACGACACGGTGGCCCACCGGGCCGACCTGGAACGGGAATTGGCGGCTGAGGAGCGCCGGCTCAAGGACGCCGCCCGGGCCATCGCCGACCGGCGGGAGGGGCTCGCGCGGCTGAACGGGCAGGTCAACGCCGCCCGTTCGCGGGCCGCCGCGGCGCAGGCCGAGATCGACCGGCTGGCCGCCGCGCGGGACGAGGCGCGGGAGCGGGCCGTCGCGGCGCAGGAGGAGTACGAGCAGCTCAAGGCCGAGGTGGACGGCCTCGACGCCGGGGACGCGGAGCTCGGGGACCGGCACGACGCGGCCAGGGCCGCCCTCGCCGACGCGGAGTCCGCGCTGACGGCGGCCAGGGAAGCCCTGACGTCCGCGGAACGCAAGCGGGCCGCTGTCTCCGCCAGGCATGACGCCCTCGCGCTCGGGCTGCGCCGCAAGGACGGCACCGGCGCGCTGCTCGGGGCCCGCGACCGACTGACCGGAGTCCTCGGCCCCGCGGCCGAACTGCTCTCCGTCACCCCAGGCTTCGAGGTCCCGGTCGCCGCGGCGTTCGGCGCCGCGGCCGACGCCATCGCCGTGACCACCCCCGCCTCCGCCGCGGAAGCGATCCGCCTCCTGCGCAAACAGGACGCGGGGCGCGCGGCGCTGCTGCTGGCGGGGGACGATTCCGCTTGGGCCGGGGGCGCGTCCGCTTTGGGCGGGGGCGTGGGTGCGTCGTCGGCCGGGGGGTCGGTCGGTGGTGGGTCTGCGGATGGTGGGCCTGTGGCCGGTGGTGACGGTGGCGTTTCCGCGGCGGCGGCCGGCGGCATGTCTGCCTCGGCCGGGGGTTCCCCTGGTGGTGGTGACGGCACTGGTGACGTGCACCGTGGTGGCTCCCATCCGGAGAGTGCTGTGTCGGCGACCGGGGCGGGCGGTGTCGGTGAGGGGCTCGGTGGCTTTGGGCATGCGCAGCCGGGACGGGCTGCGCGGGGTGGGGACGGGCCGCCGCTCGTGGCCGATTTCGTGCGCGGGCCCTCCGAGTTGATGCCTGCCGTGCGGCGGCTGCTGCGGGGGATCGTGGTCGTCGGGACGCTCGAGGATGCCGAGGATCTTGTCTACGCGCGGCCCGAGCTGACCGCCGTCACCGCTGAAGGGGACCTGCTCGGGGCGCACTTCGCGCAGGGCGGTTCCGCCGGTGCGCCCAGTCTTCTCGAGGTGCAGGCCTCCGTAGACGAGGCCGCGGGCGAGCTGGCCGAGCTCGGGGTGCGGTGCGAGGAGCTGGCCGAGGCGCAGCGCGCCGCGGTCGCCCGGCGCGCCGACGCCGCCGCTCTCGTGGAGGAGCTGGGGGAGCGGCGCCGGGTTGCCGACCGCGAGAAGTCGTCCGTGGCACAGCAGCTCGGCCGCCTGTCCGGACAGGCGCGAGGCGCGGCCGGGGAGGCCGAGCGCAGCGCCGCCGCGGCCGCCAAGGCGCAGGACGCGCTGGAGAAGGCCGTAATGGACGCCGAGGAGCTGGCCGAACGGCTCGCCGTCGCCGAGGAGATGCCGGCCGACGAGGAGCCGGACACCGCGGTACGCGACCGGCTTGCCGCCGACGGGGCCAACGCCCGCCAGACCGAGATGGAGGCCCGGCTCCAGGCGCGTACGCACGAGGAGCGCGTGAAGGGCCTTGCCGGACGCGCCGATTCGCTGGACCGGGCGGCCCGCGCGGAGCGCGAGGCACGCGCGCGTGCGGAGCGGCAGCGCTCCAGGCTGCGCCACGAGGCGGCCGTGGCCGAGGCGGTGGCCTCCGGCGCCCGGCAGTTGCTCGCCCACGTCGAGGTATCCGTAGGACGGGCCGAGCAGGAGCGGGCGTCCGCCGAGAGCGCCAAGGGCGAACGGGAGCGGGAGCTCGTCGCCGAGCGGGCCCGCGGCCGGGACCTGAAGGCGGAGCTCGACAAGCTGACGGACTCGGTGCACCGGGGCGAGGTGCTCGGCGCCGAGAAGCGGCTGCGGATCGAGCAGCTGGAGGCCAAGGCGCTGGAGGAACTCGGCGTCGAACCGGCGGGACTCGTATCGGAGTACGGGCCGCAGCAGCCCGTACCGCCCTCGCTTCCGGCCGAGGGCGAGGAGCTGCCCGACGACCCCGAGCACCCGCGCAATCAGCCGCGGCCGTTCGTGCGCGCGGAGCAGGAGAAGCGGCTCAAGTCAGCCGAACGGGCGTATCAGCAGCTGGGAAAAGTGAATCCGCTGGCTCTGGAAGAGTTTGCCGCGCTGGAGGAGCGCCACAAGTTCCTCAGCGAGCAGCTCGAGGACCTGAAGAAGACGAGGAGCGATCTCCTTCAGGTGGTGAAGGAAGTCGACGAGCGCGTCGAGCAGGTCTTCACCGAGGCGTACCGGGACACGGCCCGAGAGTTCGAGGGTGTCTTCAGCCGGCTCTTCCCCGGCGGTGACGGACGGCTGATCCTGACCGATCCCGACAACATGCTCACCACGGGTGTCGACGTGGAGGCCCGCCCTCCGGGCAAGAAGGTCAAGCGGCTCTCGCTGCTCTCCGGCGGCGAGCGCTCCCTGACCGCCGTGGCGCTGCTCGTCTCGATCTTCAAGGCGCGGCCCAGTCCCTTCTACGTGATGGACGAGGTCGAGGCCGCCCTCGACGACACCAACCTCCAGCGCCTCATCCGCATCATGCAGGAGCTCCAGGAGGCCTCCCAGCTCATCGTGATCACGCACCAGAAGCGCACGATGGAGGTCGCCGACGCGCTCTACGGGGTGTCGATGCAGGGCGACGGGGTGTCGAAGGTGATCAGCCAGCGGCTGCGCTGACCGCGCGCCGGGCCGCCCGGACATCGGTCACCGGCCCGCCCGTACCCCGTCCACCGGTGCGGCATCAGCTGCGGCGTCGGCCGCGAGACCAGTCGCAAGATCACTTACGGGGAATCGTTCAAGACTTGAATGATGACTGTGACCAGGTCGTCTGAAGTTCACAGTTACCCCCCTCTTGACTTCGAAACTTGAAGGCATAGTCTCGGCAACGTTGCTTTTACCTTCAGGTGGTGGGCGGCGTGAAGTTGTGCGCCACTGGAAGGGCTTTCACCCCCACCCCCGGCACCGTTGCCGGTGGCCCGAGGAGTACACGTGACCAGCACAGCGAAGCCGCCAAGCGCCCGAGAGGCCCACCCCGACCATCTCGGTCACGTCATCTTCATCACGGCGGCGGCCGCGATGGGCGGCTTTCTCTTCGGCTACGACAGTTCCGTGATCAACGGAGCCGTCGAGGCCATCCGTGACCGGTACGACATCGGCTCCGGAACGCTCGCCCAGGTCATCGCCATCGCCCTGATCGGCTGTGCGATCGGCGCGGCCACCGCCGGCCGGATCGCGGACCGCATCGGCCGCATCCGCTGCATGCAGATCGCGGCCGTCCTCTTCACGATCAGCGCCGTCGGCTCCGCACTGCCCTTCGCCCTCTGGGACCTGGCTTTCTGGCGGATCGTCGGCGGCTTCGGCATCGGCATGGCCTCCGTCATCGGCCCGGCCTACATCGCCGAGGTTTCGCCGCCCGCGTACCGCGGCCGCCTCGGCTCCTTCCAGCAGGCCGCGATCGTCGTCGGCATCGCCATCTCACAGCTCGTCAACTACGGCATCCTCCAGGCTGCCGGCGGCGACCAGCGCGGTCAGGTGCTGGGCCTCGAGGCCTGGCAGGTCATGCTCGGCGTCATGGTCATCCCGGCCGTCCTCTACGGCATGCTGTCCTTCGCGATCCCCGAGTCGCCGCGCTTCCTCATCTCGGTCGGCCGCGAGGCCAAGGCCAAGGAGATCCTCGCCGAGGTCGAGGGCACGAAGATCGACCTGGACGCCCGCGTCGCCGAGATCGAGCACGCGATGAAGAGCGAGCACAAGTCCACGTTCAAGGACCTGCTCTCCGGCAAGGGCAACGGCGGTCTCTACTTCAAGCCGATCGTCTGGATCGGTATCGGCCTCTCGGTCTTCCAGCAGTTCGTCGGCATCAACGTCGCGTTCTACTACTCCTCGACGCTGTGGCAGTCGGTCGGTGTGAACCCGACGGACTCGTTCCTCTACTCGTTCACCACGTCGATCATCAACATCATCGGCACCGTGATCGCGATGCTCCTGGTGGACCGCGTCGGCCGTAAGCCGCTGGCCCTGGTCGGTTCCGTCGGCATGGTCATCGGTCTCGCGCTGGAGGCCTGGGCGTTCTCGTACGACCTGGTGGACGGCAAGCTGCCGGTCACGCAGGGCTGGGTCGCCCTGATCGCCGCCCACTTCTTCGTCCTGTTCTTCGCCCTGTCCTGGGGTGTCGTCGTCTGGGTCTTCCTCGGCGAGATGTTCCCGAACAAGATCCGCGCCGCGGCGCTCGGCGTGGCCGCGTCCGCGCAGTGGATCGCCAACTGGGCCATCACCGCGAGCTTCCCGTCGCTGGCCGACTGGAACCTCTCCGGGACGTACGTCATTTACACAATCTTCGCCGCGCTCTCGATCCCCTTCATGCTCAAGTTCGTGAAGGAGACCAAGGGCAAGGCGTTGGAGGAGATGGGTTAAGTCCCCGCTGCCATCTCCTCACCCTCGTCACTGCCCCGGCTCAGACCACACGGTCTTCGAGCCGGGGCAGTACGTTTTCGCAGAACAGATGCAGGCTGCGCCAGCCCTCGTCGACCGGCATACCGCCCGACAACGGGTGCAGCACATAGCTGTCCAGGGCCTGCTCCACGCACTCGTCCGGCGTGAGGATCCGGTAGACACCCTCGGCACGCAGCTCGTCGACTGTCGTAGCGCCGGACTTCACCGCCGACCTGATGTCGCCGGACTGCCAGGACGCGTACGTCCGCGCCTCGTGCAGGAAGTGCTCGCCGTGCTCGGCCCAGACACGGTCGGGGTCCTCGGCGACGTGCAGCAGCGGGGTGACCGCCGCGGGCATCATGGTCCAGCCCTCGGTGCCGTGCTCGACGAGTTGTTCCTTGTAGTACGCCTCGAGTTCGGGCAGATGCGCGCTCGGGAAGAACGGCAGGCCGAGGCGGGCCGCGCGCCGCGCCGCCGCCCGTGAGGACCCGCCGACCAGGAGCAGCGGGTGGGGCTGGGTGAACGGGCGCGGTGTGACGCGGACCGTGCGGCCGCGGAAGCCGAACTCCTCGCCCGTCCACGCCTTGAGCAGGGTGTCGAGGAGCTCGTCCTGGAGCTTGCCCCGCCGCTTCCACTCGACGTCGAACTGACCGTACTCCTCGGGCCGGTAGCCGATTCCGGCGACGGTGACGAGCCGGCCGCCGCTGAGCAGATCGAGTACGGCGATGTCCTCCGCGAGGCGCAGCGGATCGTGCAGCGGGCCGATGATCGCGGAGACCGTGACGGCGATGCGCCGGGTCGCGCCGAAGACGGCGCCCGCGAAGGTGAAGGGCGACGGCAGCCAGTTGTTGGCGACGCCGTGGTGCTCCTCGGTCTGGACGGTGGAGATGCCGCGGTCGTCGGCGTACGCCGCCATCTCGACGGCCGCCCTGTAGCGGGCGCTCAGCGATTCGGGCGTCGCCGCAGGGTCCACGAGGTTGAAGCGCACGACCGTGACGGGCATGAGAAGTCCCCCTTCACAGGGCGGAGTTGGGCCGCTGGTGAAGGGGGACGGTAGCTGACGGAGCGTCAGACGGCCAGGGTCTCGCGCTCCTCTTCGGCGGAGACCTCGGGGGTGACGGCGACGGCGGGCTTCGGCAGGACCACGTACAGCAGGCCGGAGATCACGATCGTGGCGACCCAGCCGAGGCCGTACTCGCCGATCGGGTTGTTGGCGGCGAGCGGGCCGGTGAACCAGTCGGACGTGGTGAACATCAGGCCCCCGAGCAGGCCGATCGCCCAGGAGGCGACGGCTGCCAGGCTGAAGCCGCCCGTGTACCAGTAGGCGCTGGTGCGCGTGGTGTCGACGAGGGCCTCGGCGTCGTACTCCTTGCGCCGCAGCATGTCGGCGCCGAAGACGCCGACCCAGGCCGAGAACGCCACCGCGAGCAGCGAGAGGAAGGCGATGAACGAGCCCATGAAGCTGGTCGCGACGAGCATCAGGATGCCGCCGAAGATCAGCGAGATGAGCGCGTTGATCGAGACGGCCCAGTGGCGCGGGACCTTGAAGCCGAGGGTCTGGGCGGTGAAGCCCGCCGAGTACATCGACATCGAGTTGATCAGCAGCATGCCGACCAGGGCGATCAGGAGGTACGGGACCGCGATCCACAGCGGCAGGATCTCGCCGAGGAAGGAGACCGGGTCCGCGGCCGAGGCCAGGTCGGGCGTGGAGACCGCCATGACGGCGCCCATCAGGACCATCGGCAGGACGACGATGCCGGCGCCGCCGACCGAGTTGCGCACGATCGCGACCGACGAGGCCGTGCGCGGCAGGTAGCGCGTGAAGTCCGGCGACGAGGGGATCCAGCTGACGCCGCCCGCGGCGATCAGGCCGATACCGGCGACCATCAGCGACATCTTGCCCGCGGGCTGGTCGAAGACGCGCGTCCAGTCGGTGTTGGCGATCAGGTAGACCAGCACGAGGACCGAGAAGAGACCGAAGAGGTACGTCGCGTACTTGTTGCACTTCTGTACGGCGCTGATCCCGAGGCCGGAGATCACGAACGTCGTGACGACGAAGAGCAGCAGCGTGACGATCACCAGGACGTTGTTGCTCTTCACGCCGAAGAGGATGTCCAGGACGGTGAGCACGGCATAGGCACCGGTCACCGCGTTGATCGTCTCCCAGCCCCAGCGGGCGACCCAGATGAGCGAGCCCGGCAGCAGGTTGCCGCGCTGACCGAAGACCGCGCGCGACAGGGCCATGCCCGGGGCGCCGCCGCGCTTGCCGGCGATGCCGATCAGGCCGACGAGGCCGTACGAGACGATGGGGGCGGCGATCGCGACGACGAGTGCCTGCCAGAAGTTGAGCTTGTACGAGACGACCAGGCTCGCGCCCATCGTGAGCAGCAGCACACTGATGTTGGCGGCGACCCAGGTGGGGAACAGCTCACGGGTCCTGGCGGTGCGCTCGGACTCGGGGACGGGCTCGATGCCGCGGGTCTCGAGTGCGCCTTCGGATTCGGCGGTCTTGCTCATGCGGTGGGGTTCCGTGCCTCTCGCTCGGCTCCGTGGGTGGTGGTGGGGGAGCCGGTGGGGGGTGTGGGGAGGGGACGCTGTGGACTCTACGCGCGTTGCATCATCCTCTTCCATCGTACTTTAGTCCGAGTAATCCACTCAAGTGGCTTATGTTCTTTGGAGGAAGTCACAAGAGGCGTGCCCCCGGGGCCCATGGCTGATACTGGACCCGTTATGGAAATCGTCATCCTTGCTGTAGTCATCGCCGTGGTCGTGATCGGCGCACTCGGCGGGCTCGTGGTCGGCAGCCGCAGAAGGAAGCAGCTGCCCCCGCCGCCCCCCTCCGTGCCCGACATCACCGCCCCTCCGGCCGAGCCGCACGTCGGCGAAGAGGCCGAGACGCCGCGCGACGAACCCCGCCGCACGATCGAGGAGGTCGACCTCCCGCTCGTCGAGCCGGAGCCGTCCGCGCCCATCGCGGTGGAGGAGCCCCCGGCTCCGGCCGCGCCCGAGATCGAGGTCCCCGAGCCGACCGCGGGGCGCCTCGTGCGCCTGCGCGCCCGGCTCTCCCGCTCGCAGAACGCGCTCGGCAAGGGGCTGCTCACGCTCCTCTCGCGCGAGCACCTGGACGAGGACACCTGGGAGGAGATCGAGGACACCCTGCTCACCGCCGACGTCGGTGTGCAGCCCACGCAGGAGCTCGTCGACCGGCTGCGCGAGCGCGTCAAGGTGCTCGGCACCCGCACGCCCGACGAGCTGCGCACGCTGCTGCGCGAGGAGCTGCTCCAGCTCCTCGTCCCGGAGTTCGACCGCTCGGTCAAGACCGAGGCGCTGGACGGGCCGGGCATCGTGATGGTCGTCGGGGTCAACGGCACCGGCAAGACCACCACCACCGGCAAGCTCGCCCGCGTCCTGGTGGCCGACGGGAAGAACGTGGTGCTCGGCGCCGCCGACACCTTCCGCGCCGCCGCCGCCGAACAGCTCCAGACCTGGGGCGAGCGCGTCGGTGCCCGCACCGTGCGCGGCCCCGAGGGCGGCGACCCCGCGTCCATCGCCTTCGACGCCGTCAAGGAGGGCATCGAGGAGGGCGCCGACGTCGTCCTCATCGACACCGCGGGCCGCCTGCACACCAAGACCGGCCTCATGGACGAGCTCGGCAAGGTCAAGCGTGTCGTCGAGAAGCACGCCCCGCTCGACGAGATCCTGCTCGTCCTCGACGCGACGACCGGGCAGAACGGACTGGTCCAGGCCCGCGTCTTCGCCGAGGTGGTGGACATCACCGGCATCGTGCTCACCAAGCTCGACGGCACGGCCAAGGGCGGCATCGTCATCGCCGTGCAGCGCGAGCTGGGCGTGCCGGTGAAGCTGATCGGCCTGGGCGAGGGCCCCGACGACCTGGCTCCCTTCGAGCCGGAGGCGTTCGTGGACGCGCTGATCGGCGAGTAGCCGTACGGACGTCTCTTCGCACATGGAAGCGCCCGCTCCTCAGGGAGCGGGCGCTTCCATGTGCGCGGGCCGCCGCTAGACCGCCGGGGAGCGATGGGCCACGTACGCCAGGGTGCCAAGGACGAGGCGGGCCTGCGGGGGCTGGGTCGCCGAGTCGAGTCCGGGAGCGCGCAGCCACCGGACCGGGCCGAGGCCGCCGCGGTCCGAGGGCGGGGCGGTGATGTGGGTGCCGGGGCCGAGAGCGTGCAGGTCGAGGGTCGCGTCGTCCCAGCCCATCCGGTAGAGCAGCGAGCCGAGTTCGGCGGCGGATCCCGGTGCGACGAAGAAGTGGGCGCGTCCCTCGGGCGTCGCCGTCACGGGGCCGAGCGGCAGGCCCATCCGCTCCAGGCGGACGAGCGCGCGACGGCCGGCCGCCTCGGGTACGTCGATGATGTCGAACGCGTTGCCGACGGGCAGCATCACCGCGGCACCGGGGAACTGCTCCCAGGTCTCGGTCACTTCGTCGAGCGTGGCCCCCGCCGGGACGGTCGGCGCGTGGTCGATGGGGTGGGCGCCGGGCCGGATGCAGTCCGCCTTGCCGCATGAGCAGGCGCCGCCCGAGGCGCGTGCCCCCGGCACCGCCTCCCAGCCCCAGAGCCCGGTGAACTCGGCCACCGAGGTGCAGTCCGACGCGCGGCCTGAAGTGCGGCCGCGGCGCCGCGCACCGGACCGGATGTCGAGAATCCCGCGGCTGCCGCCGATCGTGAAGCCCATGCCCCCTCCAACGGGTCCTGCGCACCGGCGGTTACGAGACGGAATCGGATCGTGACCCTCTGCTTCCGCGGGGCCGTGAACCGCCGACTCGGGGCGGCGCTCGGTAACTTCGGGGGTGGTGCGCCCGGTGTCGCACGCCCTGGCGTACACCGCTCCGCCCACTTTCGGCCGTCCTATGTCAAGTGAATCGTGCGTGGAGCTCCCCTAGTTCATTCGAAGGGGTGGCGAATGGTGGCGTTTCCGGGTTCGCCATGGCCGGAGGGGTGATCGTAGGATTACTTTCAGTACACAAGCCCCTGGGACGTAAGCACTCTTGGGTATGCCGGAGGCAAGTCGGTTTCCTGTTCGAGGAGTGACAACCACCGGACGGGCGGCCGCAGTTGACGGCATGCTGGTAGGGCTTGACGCACATCGCACCCCGCAGCAGCGGGGTGGCGAAGAGGTGGCTTCAGGGATGGGGGCGTTCCAGTGGGCGGCAGCGACGGAAGCGTGACGAACGCTGAGAAGCGCCCCAATGAGCTGCTGAGCTCGTGGTTCCTGCGCAGCGGCTGGTCGAAGGGCGAGCTGGCGCGCCAAGTGAACCGCCGGGCGCGGCAGTTGGGCGCCAATCACATCTCCACGGACACCTCGCGCGTGCGCCGCTGGCTCGACGGAGAGAACCCGCGCGAGCCGATCCCGCGGATCCTGTCCGAGCTGTTCTCCGAGCGCTTCGGCTGCGTCGTCGCGGTCGAGGACCTCGGCCTGCGCGCCGCGCACCAGTCGCCCTCCGTGTCCGGCGTCGACCTGCCATGGACGGGTCCGCAGACGGTGGCGCTGATCGGTGAGTTCTCCCGCAGCGACCTGATGCTGGCGCGCCGCGGATTCCTCGGCAGCGCCCTCGCGCTCTCCGCGGGCCCCGCGCTCATCGAGCCCATGCAGCGCTGGCTCGTGCCCACGCCCGGGACGCCGGCGGTGGAGCCGGACCCGGCGGCCATGCGCCGCGGGAACCGGCTCTCGAAGCCGGAGCTCGACCTCCTGGAGTCGACGACGGTCATGTTCCGGCAGTGGGACGCGCAGTGCGGCGGCGGGCTGCGCCGCAAGGCCGTCGTCGGCCAGCTGCACGAGGTGACCGACCTGCTCCAGGAGCCCCAGCCTGCGGCCACGACGAAGCGGCTCTTCAAAGTCGCGGCCGAGCTGGCCGAGCTGGCGGGCTGGATGAGCTACGACGTGGGCCTCCAGCCCACCGCCCAGAAGTACTTCGTCCTCGCCCTGCACGCGGCCAAGGAAGCCGGCGACAAGCCGCTCGGCTCGTACGTCCTGTCCAGCATGAGCCGGCAGATGATCCACCTCGGCCGGCCCGACGACGCGCTGGAACTCGTCCATCTGGCGCAGTACGGCAGCCGCGACTGCGCCAGTCCGCGCACGCAGGCCATGCTGTATGCGATGGAGGCCCGCGCGTACGCGAACATCGGGCAGCCCGGCAAGTGCAAGCGGGCCGTCCGGATGGCCGAGGAGACCTTCCACGACGCCGACGACTGGGACGACCCGGACCCCGACTGGATCCGCTTCTTCTCCGAGGCCGAGCTGCACGGGGAGAACTCCCACTCGTACCGCGACCTCGCCTATGTGGCGGGCCGCAGCCCCACGTACGCCTCCATGTCAGAGCCCGTCATGCGGCGCGCCGTCGAGCTCTTCGAGAAGGACTCCGAGCACCAGCGGTCGTACGCGCTGAACCTGATCGGGATGGCCACGGTGCATCTGCTCCAGCGCGAGCCCGAGCAGTCCACGGTGCTCGCCGAGCAGGCCATGATCATCGCCAAGAAGGTGCGCTCCGAGCGGGTCAACACCCGTATCCGCAAGACCGTGGACACCGCGGTCCGTGAGTTCGGGGACGTCGCCGAGGTCGCGCACCTCACCGACCAGCTCGCGATCCATCTGCCGGAGACCGCCGAAGCGGTCTGAACCCTTGTCCCCGGCCGCGGCCGGCCCTCCCGGACTGCCCGACTCGGCTCCCCCATTGCCAGGTCAACCGGATGGCCGCCGCGGCCGGTCTTTGTTGGTTGCGTCACGATAACGATCGCCTCACCCCGTATCAGGCAGTTCATTGACGCGTAACACGCACGACCTCTTCGTCACTGCGGCGAAACATCGAGGGGCGTCCACGGAAACGGCGCTGCACCATTCTCATGGCGCATAACCGGCCCACCCCTCTTGACCGCACAGGCTTCGCCCGCACGGGGCCGTACCAACGACGAGGAGACGCCGATGCCCCCAGGCATCACGCTTGCCGCAGACACGCCCACGCTGTCTGCCGCCAATACAGGGTTCATGCTGATCTGTTCCGCCCTGGTGATGATCATGACGCCGGGACTCGCCTTCTTCTACGGAGGCATGGTCCGCGTCAAGTCCACCCTGAACATGCTGATGATGAGCTTCATCAGCCTCGGGATCGTCACGATCCTGTGGGTCCTCTACGGCTTCTCCGCCGCCTTCGGCACCGACCACGGCAGCCTGATCGGCTGGTCCTCGGACTACGTCGGGCTCAGCGGCATAGGCCTGACGCAGCTGTGGGACGGCTACACCATCCCGATCTACGTCTTCGCCGTGTTCCAGCTGATGTTCGCGATCATCACACCCGCCCTGATCAGCGGCGCGCTCGCCGACCGCGTGAAGTTCAGCGCCTGGGCGCTGTTCATCACCCTGTGGGCCACGCTCGTGTACTTCCCCGTCGCGCACTGGGTCTGGGGCACCGGCGGCTGGGCGTTCGACCTCGGCGTCATCGACTTCGCCGGCGGCACCGCGGTCCACATCAACGCGGGTGCGGCCGCTCTCGGTGTGATCCTCGTGATCGGCAAGCGCGTCGGCTTCAAGAAGGACCCGATGCGGCCCCACTCGCTGCCGCTGGTGATGCTCGGCGCCGGTCTGCTGTGGTTCGGCTGGTTCGGGTTCAACGCGGGCTCGTGGCTCGGCAACGACGACGGTGTCGGCGCGCTGATGTTCGTCAACACGCAGGTCGCCACCGCCGCCGCCATGCTCGCCTGGCTGATCTACGAGAAGATCCGGCACGGCGCGTGCACCACCCTCGGCGCCGCCTCCGGCGCGGTCGCGGGCCTCGTCGCGATCACCCCGTCGGGCGGCTCCTGCTCGCCGCTCGGTGCGATCGCCATCGGCGCCATCGCGGGTGTCCTGTGCGCCATGGCCGTCGGCCTCAAGTACAGGTTCGGCTACGACGACTCGCTCGACGTCGTCGGCGTCCACCTCGTCGGCGGAGTCATCGGTTCGCTCCTCATCGGCTTCTTCGCCACCGGCGGCGGCCAGTCCGACGCGCAGGGCCTCTTCTACGGCGGCGGCCTGACCCAGCTGTGGAAGCAGCTCGCGGGCGTCGGCGCGGTCCTCGCGTACTCGCTCGTCGTCTCCGCGATCCTCGCCTTCCTGATCGACAAGGCGATCGGCATGCGGGTCAGCGAGGACGACGAGGTCTCCGGCATCGACCAGGTCGAGCACGCCGAGACCGCGTACGACTTCAGCGGCGCGGGCGGCGGCACGGTCCTGCGCTCGGCCGCGCCGGGCCCCGGACTCGTCGACGGGGCGGCAGCACAGACCAAGAAGGTGGACGCATGAAGCTCATCACGGCGGTCGTCAAGCCGCACCGGCTCGACGAGATCAAGGAAGCCCTCCAGGCCTTCGGCATCCAGGGCCTGACCGTCACCGAGGCCAGCGGATACGGCCGCCAGCGCGGCCACACCGAGGTCTACCGCGGTGCCGAGTACACCGTCGACCTCGTACCGAAGATCCGCATAGAGGTCCTCGTGGAGGACGACGACGCCGAACAGCTCATAGATGTCGTGGTCAAGGCCGCCAGGACCGGCAAGATCGGGGACGGCAAGGTCTGGGCCGTCCCGGTGGAGACCGCCGTCAGGGTTCGCACCGGTGAGCGCGGGCCGGACGCGCTGTAAACGGAACAGAGGAGTCGCTGGGTGACGAGTGTGGATGTGCAGACCGGAAAAGCGGACGACGACGATTCAGCACCCAGCGGCTATGCGGCGGCCCGGCTGCGCCTCCTCCAGGACGAGGCGCAGTCCGGGCCGCCGCGCCGTTCGGCCCTCGCCGGGCTGACCGACGACTGGCTCGCCGAACTGTTCACCGCCGGGGCGCGCGAGCTGACAGGGGTGTCACTCGTCGCCGTCGGCGGCTACGGGCGCGGGGAGCTCTCCCCGCGCAGCGACCTCGACCTGCTGCTCCTGCACGACGGCAGCGCCGGCCCCGGCGCCATCGCCTCCCTCGCGGACTGCGTCTGGTACCCCGTATGGGACCTGGGGCTCGCCCTCGACCACTCCGTCCGTACGCCGGCGGAAGCGCGTAAGACGGCGGGCGAGGACCTCAAGGTGCAGCTCGGCCTCCTCGACGCCCGGCACATCGCCGGCGACCTCGGCCTGACGGCAGGCATGCGCACCGCCGTGCTCGCCGACTGGCGCAACCAGGCGCCCAAACGCCTGCCCGAACTGCGCGACCTGTGTGACGAACGGGCCGAACGCCAGGGCGAGTTGCAGTACCTGCTCGAACCCGACCTCAAGGAGGCCAGGGGCGGACTCAGGGACGCCACCGCGCTGCGCGCCGTCGCCGCGTCATGGCTCGCCGACGCCCCCAGGGAGGGCCTCGCCGACGCGCGGCGCAGACTCCTCGACGTACGGGACGCCCTGCACCTGGCCACCGGCCGCGCCACCGACCGCCTCGCCCTCCAGGAACAGGACCAGGTCGCCGCCGGACTCGGCCTCCTCGACGCCGACACCCTGCTCCGCCAGGTCTACGAGGCCGCGCGCACCGTGTCGTACGCCAGTGACGTCACCTGGCGCGAGGTGGGGCGCGTGCTCAAGTCGCGGGCCGTGCGGCCGCGGCTGCGCGCCATGCTGGGCGGCGGGGGCAAGCCCGCCACCGAGCGGTCGCCGCTCGCCGAGGGCGTCGTCGAGCAGGAGGGCGAGGCGGTCCTCGCCCGCGCGGCCAGGCCCGAGCGCGACCCCGTGCTGCCGCTGCGCGCCGCCGCGGCCGCCGCCCAGGCCGGCCTGCCGCTGTCCCTGCACGCCGTGCGCAGGATGGCCGCCGCCGCGCGCCCGCTGCCCACGCCGTGGCCCGCCGAGGCCCGCGAGCAGCTCGTGACGCTGCTCGGCGCGGGCCGGCCGACCGTCGAGGTCTGGGAGGCGCTGGAGGCCGAGGGCCTGATCACGCGGCTGCTGCCCGACTGGGAGCGGGTGCGGTGCAGGCCCCAGCGCAATGCCGTGCACACCTGGACGGTCGACCGGCACCTCGTCGAGACCGCCGTGCGCGCCGCCGAACTCACGCGCCGCGTCGGCCGCCCCGACCTGCTGCTCGTCGCCGCGCTCCTGCACGACATCGGCAAGGGCTGGCCCGGCGACCACTCCGTGGCCGGCGAGATCATCGCGAAGGACGTGGCCGCGCGCATCGGCTTCGACCGTGCGGACGTCGCCGTCGTCGCCACGCTCGTACGCCACCATCTGCTGCTCATCGAGTCGGCGACGCGGCGCGATCTGGACGACCCGGCGACGGTGCGGGCCGTCGCGGACGCGGTCGGGTCCGTGGGGACGCTCGAACTGCTGCATGCCCTGACGGAGGCGGACGCGCTCGCCACCGGGCCCGCGGCCTGGTCCTCGTGGCGCGGGTCGCTCGTCACCGACCTGGTCAAACGGGTCGCCGCCGTCCTCGCGGGGGAGGACCCCGGCGACGGGGACGGCCCCGCCGCGGCCGAGCCGACCGCCGAACAGGAGCGGCTGGCCGTCGAGGCCTTCCGCACGGGCGGCCCGGTGCTGTCCCTGCGCGCGCAGACCGAGGCCCCCGCCGACCGGGACGCGGAGGGCACCGAGGCCGCGCCCGCCGATCCGGAGCCCCTCGGCGTCGAACTGCTGATCGCCGTCCCCGACCAGCCCGGCGTGCTGCCCGCCGTCGCCGGGGTGCTCGCCCTGCACCGGCTCACGGTCCGCACGGCGGAGCTGCGCGCCCTCGACCTGCCCGCCCAGATGCCGGGCTCGGTCCTGCTCCTCGACTGGAGGGTCGCCGCCGAGTACGGGTCCCTGCCCCAGGCCGCACGGCTGCGCGCGGATCTCGTACGGGCCCTCGACGGCTCCCTGGACATCGCCGCCCGGCTCGCCGAGCGGGACGCCGCCTATCCGCGGCGGCGCGGCACCGTCGCGCCGCCGCCCCGGGTGACGGTCGCCCCCGCCGCCTCGCGGCACGCGACGGTGATCGAGGTGCGGGCACAGGACGCACCGGGCCTGCTGCACCGCATCGGCCGGGCGCTCGAGACGGCGGACGTGCGGGTGCGGTCCGCGCATGTGTCGACCCTCGGGGCGAACGCGGTCGACGCGTTCTATGTCACGGGCGCCGGGGGAACGCCGCTCCCCGCGGCGGACGCGGCCGCTGTGGCGGGCGCGCTGGAAGGGGCGCTGCGGGGGTAGCGGGGCCTACGGGGAGACCGGCTCTTTGTGGCGCCGGTCTCCCCAGGGCGCTTCGTAGGGCCTCGGGAGCGCTTCGTACGAATGGGGTGGAGACCCCACTGGACACCTCCGGATACCCTGGAGGACGACCTGTCCGCCCGCCCTTCAACCCGAGGATTCGCGACCGCCGTGTTCGACACTCTTTCCGACCGCCTCGCAGCGACATTCAAGAACCTCCGCGGCAAGGGGCGCCTCAGCGAGGCGGACATCGACGCCACGGCGCGCGAGATCCGTATCGCCCTGCTCGAAGCGGACGTGGCCCTGCCCGTCGTCCGCGCCTTCATCAAGCAGGTCAAGGAGCGTGCGGCCGGCGCGGAGGTCTCCCAGGCGCTGAACCCCGCCCAGCAGGTCATCAAGATCGTCAACGAGGAGCTCATCGGCATCCTCGGCGGCGAGACCCGGCGCCTGCGGTTCGCCAAGAACCCGCCCACCGTGATCATGCTCGCGGGCCTCCAGGGTGCCGGTAAGACGACCCTCGCCGGAAAGCTCGGCCACTGGCTGAAGGGGCAGGGCCACGCGCCGCTGCTCGTCGCCTGTGACCTCCAGCGCCCGAACGCCGTGAACCAGCTGTCCGTCGTCGCCGAGCGCGCCGGCGTCGGCATCTACGCCCCCGAGCCGGGCAACGGCGTGGGCGACCCGGTTCAGGTCGCCAAGGACTCCATCGAGTTCGCCCGGCAGAAGCAGTACGACGTCGTCATCGTCGACACCGCCGGCCGCCTGGGTATCGACCAGGAGCTGATGCAGCAGGCCGCGGACATCCGCGACGCCGTCTCGCCCGACGAGGTCCTCTTCGTCGTCGACGCCATGATCGGTCAGGACGCGGTCAACACCGCCGAGGCCTTCCGTGACGGCGTCGGCTTCGACGGCGTGGTGCTCTCCAAGCTCGACGGTGACGCCCGTGGTGGTGCCGCCCTGTCGATCGCGCACGTCACCGGCCGCCAGGTCATGTTCGCCTCGAACGGCGAGAAGCTGGACGACTTCGACGCGTTCCACCCGGACCGCATGGCGTCCCGCATCCTCGGCATGGGCGACATGCTCACGCTGATCGAGAAGGCCGAGCAGACCTTCTCGCAGCAGGAGGCCGAGAAGATGGCCTCCAAGCTGGCCTCCAAGAAGGGCCAGGACTTCACGCTCGACGACTTCCTGGCCCAGATGGAGCAGGTCAGGAAGATGGGCTCCATCTCCAAGCTGCTCGGGATGCTGCCCGGCATGGCGCAGATGAAGGACCAGATCAACAACCTCGACGAGCGCGACGTCGACCGCACGGCCGCCATCATCAAGTCGATGACCCCGGCCGAGCGCGCGGACGCCACGATCATCAACGGCTCGCGCCGTGCCCGTATCGCCCGTGGTTCGGGCGTCGAGGTCAGCGCGGTGAAGAACCTCGTCGAGCGGTTCTTCGAGGCCCGCAAGATGATGTCCCGCATGGCGCAGGGCGGCGGCATGCCGGGGATGCCCGGGATGCCGGGCATGGGCGGCGGCCCCGGCCGGCAGAAGAAGAAGCAGAAGCAGGCCAAGGGCAAGCAGCGCTCCGGCAACCCGATGAAGCGCAAGCAGCAGGAAGAGGAAGAGGCAGCGCGCCGCGAGGCCGCCGGACAGAGCGGCAACGCGTTCGGCCTGCCCGCAGCCGGCGAGGACAAGAACTTCGAACTGCCCGACGAGTTCAAGAAGTTCATGGGCTGACCGGCCACCTCGTAGACATGCGTAAGGGGCGCCCGCCATTGCGGGCGCCCCTTACGCATGTGCGGGTCAGGCTGCCCGCGCCGCCGCCCGGCTGATCTCCGTGCCGTTCGCGAGCCCCGCCGGATCGAGGCCGAGCGCCGCCGCGGCCGTCGCGCCCACGTCCGCCAGGCTGCCCGCGTCCGGCAGCAGCTCGACACCTGCCGCACCCGGGCGGTGGACGAGCACCGGCACGAACTCCCGGGTGTGGAAGGCGTGGCCGATCGTCGGGTCGTTCCCGTGGTCGCCGGTCACGATCAGCCGGTCGCCGTCCGCGTCGAGCAGGGAGACGAGCGCCGCGAGCCCCGCGTCGACCTGCTCCAGGACGTGCCCGTAACGCTCCACGTCCTGCTGGTGCCCGGCCAGATCGCTCTCCTGCACATTGGCCACGACCAGTGCGTGGCCCTCCGCGCGGACGGCTTCCAGCGTGTGCGCGAGCACGTCCGCGGTCGGCACCGCCGGGCGCCGCACCGCGTCGTCGCAGGCCAGGATGTCCGCGGCCTTCCCGACGAGCGTGACGGGAATCCCGGCCCGCGCCGCCAGGTCCGGCAGCTGCCGCGTGTGGTCGAGGCCCGCGCCGAGATGCCGCACCTCAAGGCCACCGTTGCGGTAGAAGCCGCTCGCCGGGGTGTCGAGACCGACCGTGCCGCCGTCCCCATCGCGTACGAAATCGGGGAGCGGTCCGCTCGCATGGCCGCCCACCGCGATCACCCGCGCGACGGGCGCCACCGCGCGCACCGTGCGCGCGACGGCGAGGATCCCGTCGAAGCCCAGATCGTCGAGGCGGCCCGAGGCATTCCAGTTGATACCCGGGTCGGCCTCCAGGTTGTCGTGCACGAGAACAACCCCGTCGACCACCAACAGGGGCCTGTCGCCGAGGAGTTCGACCCGGTGGCCCGCGGCCTCCAGGGCCGCCGTCACCTCGTCGAGGTGGTCGCCGAGCCGCGCCACCGTCACCCGGCTGAAGTCGGCGCCCATCATCGTCTGGTGACCCGCGTACGTGTCCGCGCCGGGGTAGCCGAGCCCGGCCCGGCCCGCCGCGACCGGCAGATGGGTACGCCGCGCGAGGTCCGGGTGCGGATGGACCAGGCCGAGACCGAGCGCACCGAGCGCGGGCAGCCGCAGCGGGCGCCCGAACGCCTCGCGGCATCGGTCGAGCACATGCCCGCAGGTGTCCGCCGCCAGGTCACCGGGGCGCAGGGCCCCTGCGTCCGGCATGGCGCCGACGCCGAATCCGTCGACGACGACGATGACGGTCTTGGCTCTCACAGGGCCCTCCCTTGCGCGTCGTACAGGCCGGTCAGGCGCGGCGAACCGGACGACAGGCCCGCCACCACCGCGACCGTCGACCGAGTCACGAAGATCTGCGTACGGAACGCGAGCAGCGCCGTGTCGCCCGCCACGGGCGCGTGGCCGGGGTCGGGCGGGTCGAGCAGCCGGTAGTAGTCGATGTTCTCCGCGGGCGCGTCCTGCACCGCAAGGCGCCGGCCCGTGCGGGGCAGCAGCGCGGACCCGATGTGCGCGCGGGGGTAGAAACCGCCGCCGAACACGGCGGGCCGGCCGTCGGCGAGGGTGTGGGCGACCTCGGTGACGTAGACGTACGCGGGCTGCTCGGGCTGGCCGGCGTCGCGGGCGTGCAGGGGCGTGGTGCCGGTGAGCGAGTGGCCCGGCTCGCCGTGGGTCGCGCCGTGTTCGGCGAGGAGCGGGAGGCTGGCCATGGAGGTGGCGCTCGGGGCGCTCAGCTTCAGGCCTTCGTGCCCGCGTGAGGTGAGCAACTCCCTTGCCTTGACGGCCAGTTCGAAGTTGTCGGTGAGGCGTGGCGTGCCCGTCGCCGGGTCGCACAGCACGCACGGGAACGCGGTGACGCCCGCGATCCGTACCCCGGGCAACTCCTCGGCGGCCGCCGCGAAGTCGTCGAGCGCGCCGAGCGGAACGCCGCCCTCCTGCCCCGGATAGACCGCGCCCTCCGCCCCTTCGAGGCGTACGAGGACGTCCTGGACGAAGCCCTGCGCGCGGGCCGCTTCCGAGACCGTGCGGGCGTTGTCGATGTCGTAGACGGTCACGGTCTCCGGGCGCCGGGCCAGCATCTCGGGGAGCGAGCGGCGCGGGATCTGCACGAGGTGGCCGAGGTTTCCCGCCTGCGCGCCCGCCGCGTGCAGGGTGCGGGCCTCCTGCACGTCGATGGCCGCGTACTTCGGGATGTGCCGGGCGATCGCCCTGATCAGCTCGGGGTTGCGGCCGAGCTGCTTCACGACGAACCACAGGGTGAGCCCGAGCCGGTCCGCCTCGGCGGCGAGCAGCGCGGCGTTCGACTCGATCGCGTCGAGATCCATGACGTACGTGTCGGGCGGGATCGCGCCCCGCCGGTGGAGGTCGGCCGCGGCGTCGACGAGCTCGGGGTTGCGGGTGAGCAGGCTGTCGAGGAACACGGTCAGTCGTCCTTTGCGTGGTTCTGCACTGCGTCGTGGTGCTGTACTGCGTCGAGTCCGTGGCTCTGTGCCGCCTCGAGTCCGTGGTGGTGCACCGCGTCCAGGGAGCGGCGCAGGATGTCGATCACGAGGTCGGCGCCCGCCCGCATCGGATTGATCCGCACCGTCCACTCCGCGAGCCCCGGGGAGTCGTCGAGGGACGAGCTGGACATGCGGTAGAAGAGCGGCGCGATCTCGTAACGGGAGTTGGAGCCGACGGGATAGGGCGCGGCGCCGAACCGGGCGGCGACAGCGGGGAGTTGGCGCGCCACGGGCCGGTCCAGGCGCACCAGCAGGCACCGGTCCTGCGCGTTCGCGAGCCGCACCTCGGCGACCCCGGGCACCTCACCGGCGGCGAGCCGCTCGGCGACCTGGGCGCCCACCCGCGACTGCACCGCCCACATCACCGGCACGTGCGTCAGGGCGCGCAGCACGTCCAGCGCCTGATGACCCTGGACCTGGCCGCCGCCCGAGTAGTTGTCCGCGCGGACCCGCTCGACAAGGTCACGCGCCCCGACGACGATGCCCACGCCCTCGGGCCCGTGCAGCTTGAACAGCGAGAAACAGGAGGCGTCCGCGCCGAGTTCGACGCCCGACGCGGGCACACGCAGCACGGCGTAGTTGTCGTCGACGACCGTGCGCACTCCGGCGGCCCGGCAGGCGGCGAGCACCTCGCCCGGGTCGTACGAGTCGCCGAGCCGCTGCCGGGTGTGCTGGACGTACGCCCACCGGAAGCGCCCCGACGCGAGGGCCTCGCGCAGCGTGCCCAGGTCGTTGAAGTCGACCTCTTCGGTACGGACGCCGATGCCGCGCAGCGTGACCTCGGTGGTCCGGTACACCGGCGCCCGGTGGATCAGCAGGGGGTCACCCGCGCTCACCGCGGCGTTCAGCGCGGCACGGATCGCTCCGGTGCCCGCGCCCTGGACGAACGCGGCGTCCTCGGCCCCGAAGAAGTCGGCGAGCACCGCCTCGGCCTTGGCGGTCGTGCGGGGCCGGCCGAGCCCCGGCACGACGCCCGCGTCGGCGCTGAACAGCTCCTCGCCGGCGAAGTGCGCGGCGGTGCACTCGATCAGGCGGAACTGCCGGGCCATCGCCTCGTCGACCGGGATCGTGGCGAGCGGAAAGGTCTCGGGGAGCGCGGGTGCCGCCGAGTGGGTGGGCGTCATCGTCAGATCTCCTCCACGCTCGCGCCGGTCAGGAAGCGCAGCGGATTGCGGCGCGTCATCAGGTCCACCAGGCCGTCGTCCACGCCCGCGGCACGGGCCCGGGGCAGGAACGACCGGAACAGATGCCCGTAACCCTGACCGCCCTCGCGCTCCAGATAGCCGTGGCGCGAGATGTCGCAGCTGAGCAGGACACGGTCGGCGTAGCCGGCCTCCAGGAGGGCGAGCAGCAGCCGCAGCCGGACGTCGTCGCTCTGGTAGCTCTCCTTGCCGACCGTGTCGAACGCGACGTACGCGCCGCTCGCGGCCAGCTCCTTGTGCACGGCCGGATCGTCGAGGAGGTCCTGGTGCCCGACCGAGATCCGGTGCGGGGCGAGGCCCTCGCCGGTGAGCAGCTCCAGCTGGGCGAGCCCGCCGCGGCCGAGCTGCGCGTGCGTGGCGACCGACAGGCCGGTGGCGACGGCGGCCCGCGCCGCCGCCCGCAGCGCACGCGACTCCGGCTCGCTGGGCACGTCACCGTGGCTGCCGACCTCGCCGAGCACGCCCGGCCGGATGCCGCTTGCGCCGAGACCGCCGTCGATCTCGCGGACCAGCGTGTCGGCCAGCTGCCCGACCTCCGCGCCGGCCAGCTCGGGCGTGTGGAACGGCTCGTAGTACCAGCCGGTGGCCGCGACGACGGCGACCTGCGCGTCCCGGGAGATCCGGGCCAGGGCGCGCGGGTCGCGCCCCATGCCGCGGCAGGTCAGCTCGATCACCAGGGAGAGGTCGAACTCCTCGCGCAGGGCGGCCAGTTCGGCCGTGACGGCCGGTCCGTGCGCCTCGGCGTCGAGGACCGCACCGCCGTTGCCGTGCCGGTCGAGGTCGAGCACCAGATGCTCGTGGGCCAGGGCCGGGCCACGTACGGCGGTTGCGGGGAGCGGGCCGGTGACGGTGTGGATGAGGGGCGGGGTGTGCATGGTGTGGGGGGTTTCCTTCCCGGCGTACGTACCCGGCCTCAGCTCTTGATCGGGGTGAACAGGTCGAGCCAGTACAGGAGGTTGAGCAGGATGCCGCCGACGATCACCGCGGCGGGAGCGGCCGCCATCCGTACGACCGGCCGGCCCATCGCCTCGTTCAGCAGGTAGAGCCCGCCGACGACGAGGATGCCGAGACCGGCGCCCATGGCGTTGGCGGCCATCAGCGAACCGAAGAGGATCGCCAGCTGGAGCGTGTCGGTGATGGCGCTGCGCAGATGCTCCGAGGAGTCGCGCACGCTCGGCAGCCTGCCGAGGAACTTGCCGATGTAGGACAGGGCGAGCACCTCGACGGCGAACACGGCCGCGCCGACGATGGCCGCGAGGAACGGGTTCGGCAGCAGATAGCCGATGGGGTAGACGAGCGTGAAGCCCGCGATGCCGTACGCCCCCGAGGCGAGCGCGGTCGTCGCGATCAGCGGGATGAAGCCGAATACCCGGTAGAAGTCCACCTGGGCGGCCTCGCTGTAGTGCCCCTTCGCGATCAGGAAGCTGGTGGCCTCACCACCGCCGAATATGTGCATCTGTGCGAGCACACAGACACCCGCGCCGAGCACCATGAACAGCGGCAGGAACGTGCGCAGTCTCGCCGCGCTGGAGCTGAACAGCGACGCCATCGGGTCGTCCGCGAGGGCCACTTCCTCGACGCCGCCGCCCTCGGACCGCTCGGCCTTGCGCGCCCGGACGTCCTTGGCGACGGCGAGGCCGATGAGCATCAGGACACCGACCGCCATGGCGAGCGCGCCCGCGAACATGTTCGGCCAGATCTTCATGGTCATCACGACCAGGGCCAGTTCGAGGACGCCCGCGACGCCGCCCCACTTACGCCCGAACTGCTTGGTGATCGCCAGCACCGGGAACAGCGTGAACAGGAACAGGATCGGCGTCGACATCTGCTGCATCGCCGTCAGGAAGTCGACCGGCAGGTCGTGGGCCACGTTGTTCGCGCCGTTCAGACCGAACACGACGACGGCGCCCCAGGCGCCGCCCAGGATCGGCGCGATCCACTTCTTCGGGGCGAGCAGCCCGAGGATGTCCGTGGGCAGGAACAGCAGCCACGGGTTGAGCACCCCGGTGGACAGGGCCATCGGCGCGCCGAGCCCGAAGATGAACCCGGCGGAGAGCCCGAAGGAGACCGCGGTGGTGGCGCTGCGGGTCGACCGGCCCTGGATGAAGTCCAGCATGAACGGGCGTACACCGTCGTTGAAGACGGCCAGTGCCATGTGCGAGATGAACGCGGTCAGCGCGCAGAGCGCGATCACGGTCAACTGCTGCGCCAGAGAGAAGTCGAGGGTTGCACCGGCGGCGAGTGTTGTGTTCACGGGGCTCACGGGATCTCCTTCGTGCCCGGGGCGGAGGTGCCTGGTGTGATCAGGCGCGCGCGGCGATGGCGCGGGCGATCAGTGGAGCGATGACGTCGATCTGGTCCATGGAGCAGCCGAAGACCTTCTTGCCCTGGTCGAGCAGGGAGCTGACCTCGTCCTCGGTCGGTACGGAACGCCCGAAGGTGTGGCAGGCGGGCTGTCCCATGAGCCCGACGAGGACGCCGAGCGAGGCACCGGCGCCGGTGTGACAGGTGCCGAGGTAGAAGTCGGCCTGGCCCGCGCGGAGCTTCATCGCGGCGTCCATGTCGCTGGAGACGACGATGTCCACGCCGTCGAGAGCGAGCGCCTTGACGGTCCCGGCGACCTCGACCTTGCCTACGCCGCCGGTGAGGATCTTTGTCATGGAGTGGTCCTTGGGGGTCGGGAGTCGGGTGATGGATGTCCCGCCAGCACCGCAAGATGCATGGCAAGGAAGTTGACTTCGGAGTCGGGCAGGGTGGCGCCGAGCTGTTCGCGGGCGCGGGCGGCGACCTCGCGGGCGCCGGCCACGGCCCGGGGGTGGCTGGCCAGCTCCGCGGCCACCTGTTCGTCGGTGAGGAACTGCTCGATCGGCTCCCCGTCGACGAGCCGGGTCAGCGCCATCATCAGATGGCTGGTGAGCATGCCGGCGGTCTGCTCGGTGACCTCGTTCCCGTGTTCCGCGAGGGCGGTGAGCTCGGCGGTCACGAAGTCGGCGACCTCGGGCCTGACCTGGCCGCCTTCGCGGAACAGCCGGATGCGGAGGGCGAGTTGGTCGTCCATGGGATCTCCTTCCTGGCTCCACTGATAATTCGACAATAATCAGGATTCTGGATATTCAGGTCAGGAGGGGGCAGCCGAATCCTTCGGGCGCCACCCCCGCCGGTTCAGTACGACGGCACGCGCTCGCCCCGCAACACCTCGGCCTGCAGTGACGTCACGGTCGACAGGTCGACCGCGTCCCGCACGGCGGAGAGTGCCTTCGTGCCCTCGGTCCTGCCGATGATCGCCGCGCTGGAGTTGCGCAGGGACAGATCGCGGGTGACCTCGTCGCCCAGCGGCAGCACCTCCCCGCCCATCCCTATCCGGCCCTGCACCTCGTCGAGATTCCAGACGGTGGCGTCGGCCAGGTTCTGCGCGAACAGATCCCGCAGCTGCATGTACGAGGACTCGACCCACTCGATGTCGGTGCGCCCGGCGAACGCGCGCTCGGCGAGCATCCGCTGGTCCTCGGAGGTATGGTCCACGGCGACCCGCAGGCCGGGCGCGTCGAGCGAGGCGCCCTCGCGCAGCAGCAGCCCGTGCGCTCCGACGTACGTGGCCGGGCCCAGGTCGGCGACCAGCTCCACCGGATGCTCCTCGATCAGCCGGTCGGCGGCGAACCGCGAGAGAACCACGAGGTCGACCTTGCCTTCGAGCAGGGCGGTGGTCCGGGCGCCCGCGCCACGCATGAACGTGATCGCGAAGGGGGTGCCCGCCTCCTCGAAGGCCGTACGCAGGCCGGTGGCCAGGCCCTCGTAGCGGCGGGAGTAGGGGAGGGGCATCGCGGCGAGCAGGGTGCCGAGGCCGGAGAGGCGCCACAGTATGGAGCGCTCGGAGCGCACCAGGAAGGTGCCGAGGTGGCCGCGCGCGGCGGTCTCGATGGCGCCGGACTCCTCCAGGAGCCGCAGGGCGGCCTGAACCGTGCCGTTTCCGCATCCCAGTTCCTCGGCGAAGTCGCGGATCCGGGGCAGTCGCGTGTCGGGCTCGTGGTTGAGCAGCAGGACCGCGAGCTGGCGGGCCGCGAGGCCGTTGCGCGTAAGGAAGCGCTCGTCGAAACCGTTCACAGCCGGGACAGTAACCAGGATTCTGGATACTGGCAAGAGTCCCGGATGTGTGCGGTCATGGGCGGGAGGCGTGACGGCAGGAGGGAGAGCAGGCGTGGCCAACCCCGTACCCCCGCGCGACCGCACCGACCAGCCGTGGCGCTCCGAGGGGGCCCCGCCTCCACAGCCCGCGAAGCCGCCCAGGAGGAAGATGCCGGGCGGCTGGGGCGGTCTCATCCTCACCGCTCTGATCGTCTACGTCATCGCCAACCTCGTGCTGTCGTTCTTCAGCAAGGGCGACGAGCCGACGATCTCGTACACCGAGTTCAGCAAGCAGGTCGCCGACAACAACGTCACCAAGATCTACTCCAAGGGCGACGCGATCCAGGGCCAGCTCAAGAAGGAGCGGCCCACGCCCGGCGGCAGTGACAGCTCGAGCAAGAACTACACCAAGTTCAAGACTCAGCGGCCGTCCTTCGCGGACGACGACCTCTGGGCGAATCTGGAGAAGCACAACGTCACCGTGACGGCCTCACCGGTCGTCCAGGAGCGCAGCTTCCTCGCCAACCTCCTCATCTCGCTCGCCCCGATGTTCCTGCTCGTCGTGCTGTGGATCTTCATCGCGCGGCGGATGCGGCAGGGCATGGGCGGCGGCATGGGGGGAGGCATGCTCGGGCGCAAGCAGCCGCCCAAGCCGGTCGAGCTCGAGCCCGGCATGCAGCGCACCACGTTCGCGGATGTCGCCGGCATCGACGAGGTTCAGGGGGAGCTCAGTGACGTCGTCGACTTTCTCAAGAACCCCGACGCCTACCGCGAGATGGGCGCGAAGATGCCCCGCGGCGTCCTCCTGTCGGGCCCGCCGGGAACCGGCAAGACGCTCCTGGCCCGGGCCGTCGCGGGCGAGGCCGGTGTCCCGTTCTTCTCCGCGTCCGCCTCCGAGTTCATCGAGATGATCGTCGGAGTCGGCGCCTCGCGCGTACGCGAACTCTTCGCCGAGGCCCGCAAGGTGGCGCCCTCGATCATCTTCATCGACGAGATCGACACCATCGGACGGGCCCGCGGCGGCGGTTCCGCCATGGGTGGTCACGACGAACGCGAGCAGACCCTCAACCAGATCCTCACCGAGATGGACGGCTTCTCGGGATCCGAGGGCGTCATCGTCATCGCCGCCACCAACCGCGCGGACGTCCTCGACCCGGCCCTCACCCGCCCCGGCCGCTTCGACCGCCTGGTGACGGTCAGCCCTCCCGACCGCGGCGGCCGCGAGGCGATCCTCAAGATCCACACCCGGGAGATCCCGCTCGCCCCGGACGTGGACCTGCTGCAGGTCGCCCGCACGACCCCGGGCATGACCGGCGCAGACCTCGCCAACCTCACCAACGAGGCTGCCCTCCTCGCCGTCAAACGCCAGCAGAGAGCCGTCACGCAGACCGACCTCTCCCAGGCGCTGGAAAAGGTCCAACTCGGCGCCGAACGGCCCCTCGTCATGCCGGACGAGGAGCGCCGCCGTACCGCCTACCACGAGAGCGGGCACGCCCTGCTCGGCATGCTCCAGCCCGGCGCCGACCCCGTCCGCAAGATCACCATCGTGCCGCGCGGCCGCGCGCTCGGCGTCACCCTCTCCACGCCCGACGCCGACAGATACGCCTACACGGAGGAGTACCTGCGGGGCCGCATCATCGGCGCGCTCGGTGGCATGGCGGCCGAACACGTCGTATACGGGGTCGTCACCACCGGCGCCGAGAACGACCTCGAACAGGTCACGAACATCGCGCGCGGCATGGTCGCCCGCTGGGGCATGAGCGACCGCATCGGCCGCCTCTCCGCTCTGCCGAGCGACGCCCAGCAGGCGTACGGGCTCTCCGCCGCGCCGCACACCCTCGACACCATCGACCACGAGATGCGCCGCATCGTCGACGAGTGCTACGAGGAGGCCTGCACCAAACTCCGCGACCACCGCGGCCAGTTGGACGACCTGGCCGCGGCGCTCCTCGCGAACGAGACCCTCGACGAGGCGGAGGCCTACCGCGTCGCCGGCGTCATCCGCCTCACCAAGGACGAGGAGGCGCAGGGGACTCAGGGGATTCAGGGGACTCAGGACACGGACGGCCAGGACACGGCGACGGACCGGTAAGGCCCGTCACGGAGTGCGCGCGATCACGTAGCGGAACACGTTCGGCATCCACACCGTCCCGTCCCGCCGCTGATGCGGATGCAGCGCCTCCGTCATCTCCTTCTCGACCTGGGACCGGTCCGTCGCGCCGATCGCCGCGTCGAACAGCCCCGTCGACAGCAGCCCGCGCACCGCGCTGTTCACGTCCGCGTAGCCGAACGGGCAGGCGACCCGGCCAGAGCCGTCCGGCCTGAGCCCCGCCCGGTGTGTGACCTCCTCCAGGTCGTCGCGGAGCGCGGGCCGCCAACTGCCCGCACTGCGCAGCGGATCGGCGAGCTTCGTCGCGACCCTCAGGACCGACGACGTCGCGCACCGCTCCGGCGGACCCCAGCCGGCCAGCACCACGGGAGTACCCCGCTCGGCGAACGGCGACGCCGACTCCAGGAGCGCGCCGAGCCCCTCGGAGTCACCTGCCGTGCAACCGATCGGCTGGAACGCGGTGATCAGGTTGTACGGCGGATCGTCCGGCTGTGCCGCGTCCTCGGGGCCCCCTTCGGTCAGTCGCGTGTCGCCACGCGCGCGCGTGCCCCGGATCTCGCCCTGGAGACGCTCTCTGGCCAGTGCGAGCCGTTCCGGCGCGGCCGCCTCGACGCCCGTGACCGCCGCGCCCCGCGACGCCGCCATCAACAGGGCGAGCCCCGAGCCGCAGCCGAGGCCGAGAAGCCGGGTGCCGGCCCCATCGCCGACCTCCAGTCGTTCGTAGACCGCTTCGTAGAGCGGGACCAGCATCCGTTCCTGTATCTCCGCCCAGTCACGCGCGCGTGCGCACAGGTCCACGCGGGGCACGCGCCCCGCGTGGGGGAGGTGCCGCTGCACGAGCGTAGGTGTCATCGAAAGCGCCCCAATCCGCCGAGAGTTACTGCTGTGGCGTGTTCCTGCGGTTCATCCCGCCCCGTACATGTGCGCTCGCAGTTCCCCCGTATGCCAGAGAACTCCGCATCCGTCGTCACGTCTAGGGGGTGTTCCCAAGGGCCTTCGGTCGCCGCGCGCGTCCCTGCGGCGCGCGGCCGTACGGGAGGAAATGCATTGCCCTGCGGGCGTCATCGCGCCGTAGCATGCGCGCCATGGCCAAGACACCCGTTCTCACGCCTCAGGCCGAGGACTTCCCGCGCTGGTACCAGGACATCGTCGCCAAGGCCGAACTGGCCGACAACGGTCCAGTGCGCGGCACGATGGTCATCCGACCGTACGGCTACGGCCTGTGGGAGCGGATGCAGCAGGACATGGACGCCCGCATCAAGGAGACGGGCACGCAGAACGCGTACTTCCCGCTCCTGATCCCGCAGTCGTACCTCCACAAGGAGGCCGAGCACGTCGAGGGGTTCGCGCCCGAACTCGCCGTGGTCACGCACGGCGGCGGCAAGGAGCTGGAAGAGCCCGCCGTCGTCCGCCCCACCTCAGAGATGATCATCAACGAGTACTTCGCGAAGTGGGTGCAGAGCTACCGCGACCTGCCCCTCCTCATCAACCAGTGGGCGAACGTCGTCCGCTGGGAACTGCGGCCCCGTCTCTTCCTGCGGACCACGGAGTTCCTCTGGCAGGAGGGCCACACCGCGCACGCCACGTACGAGGAGGCCCGCGACTTCGCGGCCCGCATCCACCGGCACGTGTACGCGGACTTCATGCGGGACGTCCTCGCGATGGACGTCGTCCTCGGCCGCAAGACCGCCCAGGAGCGCTTCGCCGGCGCCATCAACACCCTCACGCTCGAAGGCATGATGGGCGACGGCAAGGCCCTCCAGATGGGCACCAGCCACGAACTCGGCCAGAACTTCGCCAGGGCCTTCCACACCCAGTACCTGTCCAAGGAGGGCAAGCAGGAGCTGGTCTGGCAGACCTCCTGGGGCTCGACCACCCGCATGATCGGCGCCCTCGTGATGATGCACGGCGACGACAACGGTCTGCGGATCCCGCCCCGGCTCGCCCCCATCCAGGTCGTGGTGCTCGCCATCAAGGGGGACGACGCCGTTCTGGCCAAGGTCCACGAGATCGGCGACGCCCTCAAGGCGGCGGGCATCCGCGTCCATGTCGACGACCGCACGGACACCCCGTTCGGCCGCCGAGCCGTCGACTGGGAACTCAAGGGAGTGCCCGTACGCGTCGAGATCGGCCCGCGCGACCTCGAGAACGGCACGGCGATGCTGGCCAGGCGCATCCCCGGCGGCAAGGAGCCGGTCGCCGTCGAGGCGCTCGCCGCACTCCTGCCCACCGTCCTCGAGGAGGACCAGGCCCTGCTCCTCAAGCAGGCCCGCGAGCGCCGTGAGTCCCGTACGACCGATGTGACGACGGTCGACGAGGCCGTCGAGGCCGCCACGTCGGGCGGCTGGGCCCGCATCCCGTGGGCCACCCTCGGCGAGGCGGGCGAGGCCGAACTGGCCGAGCACTCCGTCTCCGTACGGTGCCTGGTCACCGAGGACGGGGCGGTGCCGGACGCGGATGACGCGACGGGTAACGTCGCCGTCGTGGCACGCGCGTACTGAGCCACCGCACCTACGAAGTGAGCGGCGCGAGAAGGCCGAAAGGCCCCTTGCGCATCAGACGGACACAGTCGCCCCGGCGTGCGGACATCGTCTACGCGCCGGGGCGTACGTACGCCTACGCACCACCTTGGTGTGAGCTGTGAGGCTTCTCCGCAGATCAGCGCACCCGCCCTCGTCCGGACGCATGAGCGGCAACTGACTGGTACGTGCAAATTATTTGGGATGCCCCGGAATAGGAACACAGAGGCATCCCGGCTCGTTGTCACGACGTGAGCACGACACCACCTGTTCTCGCCGCAGAGCTGGCACAGGCGTGGGCCGACATTCAGCGGCACCACCCCGAGCTGCCAGATCTAGCCGCGCCCGAATCCCTGATCGGGGAGTCGTCGTCCGCCTGCGGACACGAGCTCTCCTTCGAGCGACTCCTCCATGAGGCAGTCCATGGCATCGCCGCCGCCCGAGGAGTACGCGACACCTCCCGCGCCGGCCGCTACCACAACCGCAGATTCCTCGCCATCGCCGAAGAGCTGGGCCTCGACCACCCCGAGGAGCCGCACCCCAGCAGCGGCTTCTCGCTGGTGACGCTCAACCCCGAGGCGAAGCAGCGTTACCGGCCGACGATCGAGCGGCTCAAGAGCGCCCTCAAGGCGCACACCGTGGCCACGGCCGCGGACACCAAGCGCAGCTTCCGCGGCCCGGCCGCGCGGCACGGCTCCTCCGGGGGCGGCGTCCGCGTCAAGGCGGTCTGCGACTGCGGGCGCAATGTGCGCGTGGTGCCTTCGGTCCTCGCCCAGGCCCCGATCGTCTGCGGCGGCTGCGGCAAGCCGTTCCGTATCCCGGAGGCCGTCGGCGCGGGCGTCGGGTGATCTCCAGCTGCTCTTCGGTGAGGGTGCGCGACCTGCGGCGGGGCGCCCGGACCGGATTCGGCCGCCCCGTCGGCGTATGGCACAATGGCTAGCTGTACTCGACAGCCGCACAGGAACCCTCTCGCCTCCGGCTGACGCGTCCATCGGGCACTCCGAGTACCGCAACCCCACGTGGCATCCCGTTGTGCCCAACCACGTCAAGACCAGGAGACACCACTCCAGTGGCAGTCAAGATCAAGCTGAAGCGTCTGGGCAAGATCCGTTCGCCTCACTACCGCATCGTCGTCGCCGACTCCCGTACCCGCCGTGACGGCCGGGCCATCGAGGAGATCGGCCTGTACCACCCGGTACAGAACCCCTCGCGCATCGAGGTCAACTCAGAGCGTGCCCAGTACTGGCTGTCCGTCGGCGCCCAGCCGACCGAGCCGGTCATGGCCATCCTGAAGCTCACCGGTGACTGGCAGAAGCACAAGGGCCTCCCGGCCCCCGCGCCGCTGCTCGTCGCGGAGCCCAAGGACAAGCGCGCCGCGTTCGAGGCCTTCACCAAGGGTCTCGAGGGCGACGACGCCAAGGGTGAGGCCATCACCCCGAAGGCCAAGAAGGCTGACAAGAAGGCGGACGAGGCCCCGGCCGAGTCCACCGAGTCCACCGAGGCCTGAGCATGCTCGAGGAGGCTCTTGAGCACCTCGTGAAGGGCATCGTCGACAACCCCGACGATGTGCAGGTCGCCTCGCGCAACCTGCGCCGTGGGCGCGTACTCGAGGTCCGGGTTCACCCCGATGACCTCGGCAAGGTGATCGGCCGTAACGGCCGCACCGCGCGTGCCCTGCGTACCGTCGTGGGCGCCATCGGCGGCCGCGGTGTTCGCGTCGACCTCGTCGACGTGGACCAGGTTCGCTGAGCCGGACCAACGGTTCGGCGACACATGAAGCACCGGCTCGGGCCGGGGAGGGCCTCAGGGCCGTCCCCGGCCCGTGGCCGTATGACAGGAGAGTTGTTCACGTGCAGCTGGTAGTCGCGCGCATCGGCCGCGCCCACGGCATCAAGGGCGAGGTCACCGTCGAGGTACGCACCGACGAGCCCGAGCTGCGGCTCGGCCCCGGTGCCGTGCTCGCCACCGACCCCGCCTCCAAGGGGCCGCTGACGATCGAGACCGGCCGCGTGCACAGCGGCCGCCTCCTGCTGCGCTTCGAGGGCGTGCGCGGCCGTACGGCCGCCGAAGCCCTGCGCAACACGCTCCTGATCGCCGAGGTCGACCCGGAGGAGCTGCCGGAGGACGAGGACGAGTTCTACGACCACCAGCTGATGGACCTGGACGTGGTCACCACGGACGGCGTCGAGGTCGGCCGGATCACCGAGATCTCGCACCTGCCCTCGCAGGACCTGTTCATCGTGGAGCGCCCCGACGGCAGCGAGGTGATGATCCCCTTCGTCGAGGAGATCGTCACCGAAATCGACCTCGAGGAGCAGCGGGCGATCATCGACCCGCCGCCCGGTCTCATCGACGACCGTGCCGAGATCGCCTCCAGCCGCGACGCCGACGAGGGCTCTGACGCGGACTCCGGCAAGGGCTCCGAGGCGGGCGGCGCCTGATGCGGCTCGACGTCGTCACGATCTTCCCCGAGTACCTCGACCCGCTGAACGTCTCCCTCGTCGGCAAGGCCCGCGCGCGCGGGCAGCTCGACGTACGGGTGCACGACCTCAGGGAGTGGACGTACGACCGGCACAACACGGTCGACGACACCCCCTACGGCGGCGGTCCCGGCATGGTCATGAAGACCGGCCCCTGGGGCGACGCCCTCGACGACGTGCTCGCCGAAGGCTACGAGACCGGGTCCCACGGCCCCGCCCTCGTCGTCCCCACGCCCAGCGGACGCCCCTTCACCCAGGAGCTCGCCGTCGAGCTCTCCGAGCGCCCGTGGCTGGTCTTCACGCCCGCGCGCTACGAGGGCATCGACCGCCGCGTCATCGACGAGTACGCGACCCGGATGCCGGTCTACGAGGTCTCCATCGGCGACTACGTGCTCGCCGGCGGAGAGGCCGCCGTACTCGTCGTCACGGAGGCCGTCGCGCGGCTGCTGCCCGGAGTCCTCGGCAACGCCGAGTCCCACCGGGACGACTCCTTCGCCCCCGGCGCCATGGCCAACCTCCTCGAAGGGCCCGTCTACACCAAGCCCCCCGAGTGGCGCGGACAGGGCATCCCTGACGTGCTGCTCAGCGGCCACCACGGCAGGATCGCGCGCTGGCGCAGGGACGAGGCGCTGCGGCGCACCACCCGCAACAGGCCCGATCTCGTGGAGCGTTGCGACCCCTCGGTCTTCGACAAGAAGGACCGCGAGATGCTCTCCATCCTGGGGTGGCGGCCGGGCCCGGACGGCCGATTTGGGCGAGACCCCGAAGCCGTGGAACAATAGGCCGCTGCTGTACGTCCAGCGTGCGCCCCTGCCACAGGGGGAACGACGCCCGCCCGACGCGATCAGCTACCGAATCCTCATTTCGAACATTCCCGCCGATGACCTGTGGCATCGGTGAAGAAAGCAGACGATCATGTCTCACCTGCTCGACTCCGTCGACAGCGCGTCGCTGCGCAGCGACATCCCGGCCTTCCGCCCGGGTGACACCGTCAACGTCCACGTCCGCGTCATCGAGGGCAACCGCTCCCGTGTGCAGCAGTTCAAGGGCGTAGTCATCCGCCGCCAGGGCGCCGGTGTCCGCGAGACCTTCACGGTCCGCAAGGTCTCCTTCTCCGTCGGCGTCGAGCGCACGTTCCCGGTGCACACCCCGATCGTCGAGAAGATCGAGCTCGTCACCCGCGGTGACGTGCGTCGCGCGAAGCTCTACTACCTGCGCGACCTGCGCGGCAAGGCCGCGAAGATCAAGGAGAAGCGCGACAACTGAGCTCGCGCACGGGGTCACAGCCGGGCCGGATAGCATCTGGCCTCGATGGACACCGAAGCACAGACAACGGAACGCGATCGCGCCTCCCAACCCTCCGTACATGAGGGCGAGGAGGAGCGGTCGCGTTTCGCGTTTGTGTCGTGGGCCGCGTCCTGGCTTCCCGGCGGCGGCCTGACCCTGTCGGCGCTGCTCTGCCTCGTGTCTCTGCTCCTGCTGAGCATCTTCGTGATGCAGCCCTTCCAGATCCCCAGCGGTTCCATGGAGCCCGCATTGAGGGTCGGGGACCGCGTTCTCGTAAACAAGTTGGCGTACCGTTTCGGTGCTGAGCCGCAGCGGGGCGACGTCGTGGTCTTCGACGGGACCGGGTACTTCGGTGACGCCGACTACATCAAGCGGGTCGTGGGCGTGGGGGGAGACCATGTGGTCTGCTGCGACAGCAAGAGGAGGATCGGGGTGAACGGCGAACCGGTGGACGAGAGTTCGTTCCTGTACCCCGGGAACACCCCCTCGAAGGTCCCCTTCGACCTCGTCGTGCCCGACGGCACCCTCTTCCTGCTCGGTGATCACCGGGGCGACTCCCGGGACTCACGCGACTACCTGGGCGCGCCCGGCGGCGGCATGGTCCCCGTGGGCGAAGTGATCGGCAGGGCCCAGTGGATCGCCTGGCCGACGGGCCACTGGGGCGCCCTGTCCCGTAACGACGTCTACGCGCGCGTGCCCGGACCCGGCGGTGCCCATGGGTAACCGCGGACGCTCCCACTCGCGCAGGGGCGGCGGTGACACCCGCCTGCCCACCGGGACGCGCCGCGCCGGCACCCCGCCGCTGCCGGGCCGTGCCGAGCGGCGCAGGCTGGCGCGCAAGGTCAAGCGACGCCGACGGCGCTCCGCGCTCAAGGAGATCCCGCTCCTCATAGGCGTGGCGCTGCTGATTGCGCTCGTCCTGAAGACGTTCCTCGTCCAGGCCTTCGTGATCCCGTCCGGCTCCATGGAGCAGACGATCAGGATCGGCGACCGGGTCCTGGTCGACAAGCTCACCCCGTGGTTCGGCGCGAAGCCGCACCGCGGCGACGTCGTCGTGTTCAAGGACCCCGGTAAGTGGCTGGAACAGGAACAGGGCGCGAAGAAGGACGCCCCCGTCGGCGTCAAGCAGGTGAAAGAAGGCCTCACCTGGATCGGCCTTCTGCCCTCCGACGACGAGCGCGACCTCATCAAGAGGGTCATCGCGGTCGGCGGTGACACCGTCAAGTGCTGCGACAAGCAGGGCCGAGTGACGGTCAACGGGACGCCCCTGAACGAGCCGTACATCCACCCCGGAGACGTGCCGTCGAAGTTCGAATTCGAGGTCAAGGTGCCCAAGGGGCGCCTGTTCGTCATGGGTGACCACCGCTCCAACTCGGCCGACTCGCGCTTCCACCGCACCGAGGCGTTCAGCGGCACCGTCTCGGAGAAGTCGGTCGTCGGACGCGCCCGCGTCATCGCCTGGCCGGTCGGTCACTGGACCACGCTCCCGGAGCCGGACACCTACGCGACGGTGGCCGCCGCGCAGAACAGATCGGCCGCGGCCCGGCAACCGTCGCATAGGGTGGCCTCCGAGGATCTGAACGGATTGATCCCTCTCCCGAGCCCTGCGGAACTCCCGCTCGTTATGGGAGTGGTGGGCCTGCATCGCGTATGGGACGACAGGCAGCAGCACGGAGTGAGGAGTGGATGTGGGGGACTTGGCGGTCGGCGCACGGTCAGGGCAAGGGCCCGACGAGCAGCCCGGGCGATCCGACGACGGAGCGGCATCGGCCGCGACGGGCGCCGTGAACCTCGACAATGGCGCCGCGAACGGCGACGGGCACGGTGGTGGACGGGGCGACGGCCCTGGTGACGGCCACGGTGACGACGGCAGGGCGGGAGGCCGGGCGAAGAAGCCCCGCTCCTTCTGGAAGGAGCTTCCGCTCCTGATCGTCATCGCGCTGGTCCTGGCGCTGGTGATCAAGACGTTCCTGGTGCAGGCGTTCTCGATTCCGTCGGCGTCGATGGAGAACACCCTGCAGATCGGCGACCGCGTGCTCGTGGACAAGCTGACGCCGTGGTTCGGCTCCGAGCCCGGGCGTGGCGAGGTCATCGTCTTCCACGACCCGGACGGCTGGCTGAGGGACGAGCCGACGGCCGAGCCGAATCCGGTGCAGCGCTTCCTCGGCTGGATCGGCCTGATGCCGTCCACCAACGAGAAGGACCTCATCAAGCGCGTCATCGGCGTCGGCGGCGACACGATCGAGTGCAACGGGACGGGCCCGCTCACGGTCAACGGCAAGGCGCTGAACGAGCCCTACGTCTACCCGGGGAACACCCCGTGCAGTGACGACAATGTGGGCGGCAAGTTCAAGGTCACCGTACCCATTGGCAAAGTTTGGGTCATGGGTGACCACCGTCAGGACTCCATGGACTCCCGGTACCACCAGCAGGACAGCAACCAGGGCTTCGTGCCCGTGGACAACGTCGTGGGCCGCGCGATCGTGATCGCCTGGCCGCCCACCCGCTGGACGACCCTGCCGGTGCCGGACACGTTCGACCAGCCGGGCCTCAGCGCGGCGATGGGAGCGGCCCCGGGCGCGCTCGGGCTCGCGGGCGCCGCACCGCTCGTGCTGTGGCGCAGGCGCCGGCTTACCCAGGGGAACACCAGGGTTTCTGAGGCGCAGACCGCCGGGTAGGGTGCCGTCCCAGATCGCCGATCTTCCACGGCGAGTCTCCGAGGCGGGGAGCAACTGGGATGAGCAGGACACGTCGTACGGACGAGGGCCATGGCCGGCTCGGCAGCACGCTGTCGGGGTTGGCCGTGGCCCTCGGCTGTGTGCTGTTCCTGGGCGGATTCGTGTGGGGCGCCATCGTGTACCAGCCGTACACCGTGCCCACCGAGTCGATGACGCCGACGATCGGCGCGGGCGACCGGGTCCTCGCGCAGCGGATCGACGGCAGTGAGGTCAAGCGCGGCGACGTCGTCGTCTTCACGGAGTCGGCGTGGGGCGACATGCCCATGGTCAAGCGCGTCGTCGGCATCGGCGGCGACAAGATCGCCTGCTGCGAGGCCGGCAAGCTGACCGTCAACGGCAAGGAGATTGCCGAACCGTATCTCCCCAAGGGACAGGGCCCCTCGGCCACGGGCATCCCCACCACCACGGTCCCTGAGGGCCGCCTCTTCCTGCTCGGCGACGAGCGCAGCGGCTCTCTCGACTCCAGCGTCCACATCGGCGACTCCAGCCACGGAACGGTGCCGCGCAGCGCCGTCGCCGCCCGGGTCGACGCCGTGGCCTGGCCGATGGACGGCATGCTCGCGCGACCCACCGGCTTCGAGGCGCTGCCGGGCGGGCTCTCCCAGCCGGGTCCCCTGAAGCTGGTCCTGGCCGCCGTGGTCGCGGGCGCCGTGCTGGTGCTCGGCGGTGCCGCGTACGGGCCGATCGCCAAGCGCGCGAGCAAGGGCCGCCGCCGGTCGCGCGCGTCGGTGGGGGAGCGGGCCCTTGCGGGCTGAGCCTCCGGGCGCCGGCCGGGAGCTGCGGAAGGTCGCACGGGTCGTACTGCTCGATCCCGACGACCGCATTCTGCTGCTGCACGGGCACGAGCCGGGGGACACCGCCGACGACTGGTGGTTCACCCCGGGCGGCGGCCTGGAGGGCGACGAGACCCGTGAGCAGGCCGCGCTGCGCGAGCTCGCGGAGGAGACCGGCATCACGGACGTCGAGCTCGGCCCGGTCCTGTGGCGCCGCACCTGCTCCTTCCCGTTCGACGGGCGGCGCTGGGACCAGGACGAGTGGTACTTCCTGGCCCGTACGACGGCCGCGGTGGCCGGGGCGGAGATCGCCGGGGCGGGCCTGACCGAGCTGGAACGGCGCAGCGTCGCCGGAGCACGTTGGTGGACGTGCCGGGAACTGACCGAGGCACATGAGACGGTGTATCCGACCAGGCTCGCCGGGCTGCTGGAACGGCTGCTCGACGAGGGTCCCCCGAGTCGTCCCGAAGTCCTCGACACGGAAATCGTCTAGAGGCGTACGGGGCTGACGCACAATAGGGGGACGCACGGCTGAAGGGGAACATGCCATGAGCGCCGAGGACCTCGAGAAGTACGAGACCGAGATGGAGCTGAAGCTCTACCGGGAGTACCGCGACGTCGTCGGTCTGTTCAAATACGTGATCGAGACCGAACGGCGCTTCTATCTCACCAACGACTACGAGATGCAGGTGCACTCGGTCCAGGGTGAGGTTTTCTTCGAGGTATCCATGGCGGATGCCTGGGTGTGGGACATGTACAGGCCCGCACGGTTCGTGAAGCAGGTCCGGGTGCTCACGTTCAAGGACGTGAATATCGAGGAGCTGAACAAGAGCGATCTGGAGCTGCCGGGTGGATGAGCCGGGGCTTCTGAGCGGGTGAGCCGGGGCTCGCGGGCGGGCGATCCGAGGCTCTCGGGTGGGTGAGCTCGCCGGATCGGGTGGCCGGGTTATCCACAACGCGTGAGTAGTGCACCAAGATCCACTTCTTCGGCGTCCATGCCTCAGCGTGGGCGTCGGAGGTGGTGCCGACATGAACGCGTCCAAGGCACGCAGCGCACTCGGAAAGTACGGCGAGGAGCTGGCCGCACGGCGGCTGGCCGAGTCCGGAATGACGGTCATCGAGCGCAACTGGCGCGCGGGCAGGACCGGTGAGATCGACATCGTCGCCCGGGAGGGCGACGCGCTCGTCGTCTGCGAGGTGAAGACCCGCAGGGCGGGCGGCCCCGCCGGGTCCTTCGAGCATCCGATGGCCGGGGTCACCCCCGTCAAGGCCCAGCGGCTGCGCGACCTGGCGGAGCGCTGGGTTCAGGAACACGGGGGAGCGCCACCCGGCGGCGTACGCATTGATCTGGTCGGGGTCCTTCTGCCGGAGCGCGGCGCCCCCGTCGTCGAGCACGCACGGGGTGTGGCCTGATGGGATTCGCGCGCACATGCTCCGTGGCCCTCGTCGGGGTCGAGGGGGTGGTCGTCGAGGTCCAGGCCGACCTGGAGCCCGGGGTCGCCGCTTTCACGCTGGTCGGACTGCCCGACAAGAGCCTGTCCGAGAGCCGCGACCGGGTCAGGGCGGCGGTCGTCAACTCCGGCGGAGAGTGGCCGCAGAAGAAACTCACGGTGGGGCTCAGCCCGGCGTCCGTGCCGAAGAGCGGCAGCGGATTTGACTTGGCCATCGCCAGCGCCGTGCTGGGAGCGGCCGAGCGGATCGACCCGAGAGTCCTCTCCGAGGTCGTGATGATCGGCGAGCTGGGACTCGACGGCCGCGTACGGCCCGTTCGCGGGGTGCTCCCGGCCGTCCTCGCGGCGGCCGACGCGGGCTACGAACAGGTCGTGGTGCCGGAGTGCTCGGCCGGCGAGGCCGCGCTCGTCCCGGGCGTCTCCGTCCTCGGCGTACGGAGCCTGCGGCAGCTCGTCGCGGTCCTGACGGACGAGCCGGTCCCGGACGAGCCGCCCGACGAGACCGGACGCCCCGACCCGATGCTCGCGGGCCTGAGCATCCCGGGCCAGGGCCTTGGCGTGGGTCTCGCCGGGATGCCGCACGACGCCCACATCCTCGATCTGGCCGATGTCGTCGGCCAACGCGCCGCACGCACGGCGATCGAGGTCGCCGCCGCCGGGGCCCACCACGTCCTCCTCCAGGGACCGCCCGGTGCCGGAAAGACCATGCTCGCCGAGCGGCTGCCGCTGGTCATGCCACCGCTCACCCGCGAGGAAGCCCTCGAAGTGACGGCCATCCACTCGGTGGCGGGCATGCTGCCGCCGGGCAAACCGATGGTCGACACCGCCCCCTACTGCGCGCCGCACCACTCGGCGACGATGCAGTCTCTCGTCGGCGGCGGACAGGGGATGCCGCGGCCGGGCGCCGTGTCGTTGTCCCACAGAGGGGTGCTTTTTCTTGACGAGGCGCCGGAATTCAGCGGCCAGGCACTCGACGCGCTGCGCCAGCCGCTGGAGTCGGGCCACGTGGTCATCGCCCGTAGTGCCGGGGTGGTGCGCCTGCCCGCCCGCTTCCTGATGGCCCTGGCCGCCAATCCGTGCCCGTGCGGCAACCACTCGCTCGTGGGTGGCGGCTGCGAGTGCCCGCCGGCTGCGGTCCGCCGCTATCAGGCGCGCCTTTCCGGGCCGCTGCTCGACCGGGTCGACCTCAAGGTGGACGTGGAGCCCGTCACGCGTGCGGAGCTGACCGGGAGCGGCGCGCAGGGCGAGACCACCGCCGTCGTCCGCGAGCGGGTGCGGGCAGCCCGCGAGAGGGGCGCGGCACGGCTCGCGGACACGCCCTGGCGGACGAACAGCGAGGTGCCTGGGCACGCGCTGCGCACTCGGTGGCCCGCCGCGCCGGGGGCCATGGACGATGTCGAGACCGATCTGGAACGCGGCTTCCTGACCGCCCGGGGCGTCGATCGTGTGCTGCGGGTGGCGTGGACTGTCGCGGACCTCTGCGGCCGGGACCGGCCGCGCGCACAGGACGTGGCGCTCGCCCTTCAGCTGCGCACCGGGATCTCGCGCGGTGTGGCCATGGCCCTCGGGAGGTCGGCATGAGCGGAGCGGAGATCTCCGACGGGATCCGGCTCGCGAGGGCCGCCCTCACCAGGATCGTCGAGCCCGGCGACGAGACGGCGGGGCGGTGGCTGAGGGAGTTCGGGGCGGTGGAGGTCGCGCGGCGCATCGTCGAGGGCGGGGAGCCGCTGCCCGGGGTGAGCGAGGGCCGCTGGGCGGGGCTGCGGGCCAGAGCGGCCGACGTGCTGCCCGAGCGTGACCTGGAACTGGCGGCGGGCGCGGGCGCGCGGATCGTGTGTCCCGGGGACGCGGAGTGGCCGGCCCAGCTGGACGATCTCGGCGACGCGCGGCCCGTCGCCCTATGGGTGCGGGGGCGGCCGTCCCTGCGGATATGGGCGCTGCGGTCCGTCGGCGTCGTGGGGGCGCGGGCCTGCACGGACTACGGGGCACGGGTGGCGGCGAGCCTCGGTGCGGGGCTCGCGGAGCGCGGCAGCGTCGTCGTGTCGGGCGGGGCGTACGGGGTGGACGCGGCCGCCCATCGCGGGACCCTCGGCGCGAGCGGTGCCACCGTGGCGGTCCTAGCCTGCGGGGTCGACCGGCCCTATCCGCGCGGCCACGTCCAGTTGATCGAGCGGATCGCGGAACAGGGGCTCGTCATCGCGGAGTTGCCGCCCGGTGATCATCCGACGCGGAGCAGATTCATCCTCCGTAACCGCGTGATCGCCGCGCTCACCCGGGGGACCGTCGTCGTGGAGGCCGCCTATCGCAGCGGTGCTCTCGGTACGGCGCGGTGGGCGCAGCGCCTCGGCCGTCACACGATGGGGGTTCCTGGGCCGGTCACGAGTACCAGCTCCGAAGGGGTGCACGAACTGCTGCGCGGGGAAGCGGTTCTCGTCACCGACGCGGCGGAAGTCATGGAGCTGGTCGGGGACATGGGGGACCTCGCCCCGGCGCGGCGCGGACCCGTACTGCCGCACGACCTGCTCGCGCCGGGTGCCGCGGCGGTCCTGGCGGCGCTGCCCGCCGGCGGAACTGTCGGGGCGGGGGACATCGCCCGGGCTGCGGGCACCGGAGTCGATGACGCGATCGGGAGGTTGTACGAACTGCGCTCACTGGGGTTCGTCGAACGACACAGCGATGGCTGGCAGTTGACACGCCAGGCGATCCAGCCTGTCTTGCCGGAAGGAGATGATCGGTGACGGAGGGTGTTGCGCCGTCCGGATGACGGCCGAACCCCTTGGCATTACGGGGCGTTGGCGTTTCGGCCCGGTCACGTACAGCGACGGATGTGACCCCGCAAGTCGCCCAACGGAACGTATCTGCGCACGTGCGATCCAATAGCCTTCGCACACTGCGACACTCCAGTCACGCTACGCTCACCAGGATTCCGGCTCGTTCGGTTCAATCCGGAATCAGCCTGGCAACGAAGAGCAACCACGATCAGATGGGCAACCAAGCATCAGACAGGTAACTCGGGATCTTTACCATCAGTCCGGCGCCAGGCGCACAAATCCCCAGTTCACGGCAGAACGGCACAAGGCGACGAATGCCCCAGCACACCTCCGGGTCTGACCGGGCTGCGGTTCCACCCGCTGCCCGTGGCAGCGTGCGGCCTCCTGCTCCCTCGTCGCTCGAGGAGCTGTGGAGGTCGTACAAGACGACGGGCGACGGGCGATTGCGCGAGCAGCTCATCCTGCATTACTCGCCGCTGGTCAAGTACGTCGCGGGCCGCGTCAGCGTCGGGCTGCCGCCCAATGTCGAACAGGCCGACTTCGTGTCCTCGGGGGTCTTCGGACTGATCGACGCGATCGAGAAATTCGACATCGAGCGCGAGATCAAGTTCGAGACATACGCGATCACCCGGATCCGCGGCGCCATGATCGACGAACTCCGGGCGCTCGACTGGATTCCGCGCTCCGTGCGACAGAAGGCGCGCAACGTCGAGCGGGCCTACGCCACACTCGAGGCGCAGCTGCGGCGGACTCCGTCGGAGAGCGAGGTGGCCGCAGAGCTCGGCATCAGGGTCGAGGAACTGCACGCGGTCTTCAGCCAGTTGTCCCTCGCGAACGTGGTGGCCCTGGAAGAGCTGCTGCACGCCGGTGGCGAGAGCGGCGACCGGCTCAGCCTGATGGACACGCTCGAGGACCACGCCGCCGACAACCCGGTCGAAGTCGCCGAGGACCGGGAGCTGCGGCGGTATCTGGCGCGAGCGATCAACACGCTGCCGGAGCGCGAGAAGACCGTCGTGACGCTCTACTACTACGAGGGCCTCACCCTCGCGGAGATCGGCAATGTGCTCGGCGTGACCGAGAGCCGCGTCAGTCAGATCCACACCAAGTCCGTCCTCCAGCTCCGCGCGAAGCTGGCCGGCTTCCGGCGCTGACAATGCGGAATCGTCCCTGCCGGGCGGTGCGTGGGGCAGGACGACTCCCGCGGCGCGCCTCCCGTCCGTAAAGTGGTGACGTGCCAAGGATTCGAGCGGCCTCAGTGGCCGAGCACCGGTCGATGCAGCGCGGCGCCCTTCTGGACGCGGCGCGCTCCCTGTTGTCCGAGGGCGGGACGGAGGCGCTGACCTTCCCCGCGCTCGCCGAGCGCACCGGGCTCGCCCGGTCCTCCGTGTACGAGTACTTCCGGTCGCGGGCCGCGGTCGTCGAAGAGCTCTGCGAGGTCGACTTCCCCGTCTGGGCGGCGGAGGTCTCCACGGCGATGGAGCGCGCCGGGACGCCCGAGGGCAAGGTCGAGGCGTATGTGCGGGAGCAGCTCTCGCTGGTGGGCGACCGCCGGCACCGCGCCGTCGTGGCCATCTCGGCGAGCGAACTCGACTCAGGGGCGCGCGAGAAGATCCGTGCCGCCCACGGCGGGCTGGTCGCGATGATCGTCGAGGCGCTCGCCGACATGGGACACACGGAACCGCGCCTCGCGGCGATGCTCCTTCAGGGGGTGGTGGACGCGGCGGTCCGGCGCATCGAACTGGGCGCGGCGGAAGACCCCTCGGCCATCACCGAAGCGGCCGTGAGCATGGCCCTCCGGGGCGTCAGCGGCTGATCCAGGGAGCGAGCCCTAGGGCCTTGCGTTTGGATCACGCCGGGCTCGAGGGGTCTGGGCACCGCACCTCGCGGCGTTGTCGTCGGTCCCCGACTCCCCCCAAGCTCTCGGCTGCGCTAGAGCAGGGGGACCCCATCGCGTCGACTCCCTCCTCCGCCTTGCGATGCACGCTCCCCCGAGCTCTCGGCTGCGCTCGAGCAGAGGGGACTCCCATGACCCCGCTCCCTGATCCGGCCTGATCCAAACGAAAGGCCCTGAGGGGCGGCGGGACCAGCGCAAGCGGGACCGGCCCCGGCGCGGCACCCATCGCCGTACCGGTGTCGGCCGTTGCCCCGTCCGGCAGTAGCGGCGAGAAGGTCCTAGGCGCGCCAGCCATCGCGGCACCTGCACGAATGGCCGACCGGACCGGCAGCAGCGGGACCAGTAACGGCGGGTCGGCCCAGGGCGCGCCACCCATCCCCGCCCTCGCGCCACCCGCCCCCAGCACCGGCAGCAGTCGCGACGGACCCTGGCGCAAGAGCCGGGGTGGCAGTAGGGACAGTGGGTCGAGGTAGGTGTCACCCCGTAGCAAGCCCCAGTGCAGGCAGGACATCGGGCCGCAATGGTTTGTCGCGGGTTCCAGCGCGCCCAGTACCTCGCCCGGCGCTACCCGGGCGCCCTTCTTCACCGATGGCGTCACCGGTTCATACGTAGTCCGTAGGGGTGGATCGCCCGTTCCTGACAGTTCCACCGCCACCACCCCTCTGCCCGCCACGCGGCCCGCGAACGACACCCGGCCCCGTGCCACCGCTCTGACCGAGGCGCCGACCGGCGCGGCCAGGTCCACGCCGCGGTGGCCCGCCCCGTACTCCGTCGCCGGCGGGGCCCAGCCCCGTACGATCGGGGGCCGCGTCCCCACCGGCCAGGCGGCGCCCACGGCCGGTACCGGCGGGGGCGGCACGAGGCCCGCCAGCGCCGCGGTCATCGTCAGCATCAGCATCAGTCGCATGCACTGAACGGTCCCGTCCCGACGCGATCCGCGGGGATCATGGACCGGAACTGTGGACTACCGACCGGTTGTGGACAGCGGCGTCACCCGGCACCTCGCGGGTCCCGTACACTTCTGATGGCGATCGGGGTCACCCGATCGACTTCGCACGCCCCAACACCAGGTCATTCGTGACGGTGTCCGCGCTCCTCGGTCCCTCGTGGCACAGCGCGCGGGGCGTCAGGCGCGACAGCAATCCTGCGGTCGCGGCAACCGAGAACCCAAGGAGTACGGCCATGGCCGTCGTCACGATGCGGGAGCTGCTGGAAAGCGGCGTCCACTTCGGTCACCAGACCCGTCGCTGGAACCCGAAGATGAAGCGCTTCATCTTCACCGAGCGCAACGGCATCTACATCATCGACCTGCTCCAGTCGCTGTCGTACATCGACCGCGCCTACGAGTTCGTCAAGGAGACCGTCGCCCACGGCGGCACGGTCATGTTCGTCGGTACGAAGAAGCAGGCGCAGGAGGCGATCGCCGAGCAGGCGACCCGCGTCGGCATGCCCTACGTCAACCAGCGCTGGCTGGGCGGCATGCTCACCAACTTCTCGACCGTCTACAAGCGTCTGCAGCGCCTCAAGGAGCTTGAGCAGATCGACTTCGAGGATGTGGCCGCGTCCGGCCTCACCAAGAAGGAGCTGCTCGTCCTCTCCCGCGAGAAGGCCAAGCTGGAGAAGACCCTCGGCGGTATCCGCGAGATGTCCAAGGTGCCCAGCGCCGTCTGGATCGTGGACACCAAGAAGGAGCACATCGCGGTCGGTGAGGCCCGGAAGCTCAACATCCCGGTCGTCGCCATCCTCGACACCAACTGCGACCCCGACGAGGTCGACTACAAGATCCCGGGCAACGACGACGCGATCCGCTCCGTCACCCTGCTCACCCGCGTGATCGCCGACGCCGTCGCCGAGGGCCTCATCGCCCGCTCCGGTGCCGCCACTGGCGACCAGAAGCCGGGCGAGAAGGCCGCGGGCGAGCCGCTCGCCGAGTGGGAGCGCGACCTGCTCGAGGGCGAGAAGAAGGCCGACGAGAAGCCGGCCGCCGAGGCTGAGGTCCAGACCTCCGCCGAGACGGAGAAGGTCGCCGACGCCGAGGCCGAGGTCGTCACCGAGGTCGTCACCGAGGTTGTCGCCGAGGCTCCGGCCGCGGACGCCGAGCAGGCCTGAACCTCACCGGTTCGGTAGTTGACGGCGGGGGCCGAGTCGGCCCCCGCCGTTCACCCGTAGATCTTTCAGACTTCGAGAGAGAATTTCAGATCATGGCGAACTACACCGCCGCTGACGTCAAGAAGCTCCGCGAGCTCACGGGCGCCGGCATGATGGACTGCAAGAAGGCGCTCGACGAGGCCGACGGCAGCGTCGACAAGGCCGTCGAGGCCCTGCGCATCAAGGGCCAGAAGGGCGTCGCCAAGCGCGAGGGCCGCTCCGCCGAGAACGGCGCTGTCGTCTCCCTCATCGCCGACGACAACACCTCCGGTGTCATCCTCGAGCTGAAGTGCGAGACGGACTTCGTCGCCAAGGGTGAGAAGTTCCAGGCCGTCGCGAACTCCCTCGCCGCCCACGCCGCCAAGACGAACCCGGCCGACATCGCGGCGCTCCTCGCGTCCGAGATCGAGCCCGGCAAGACCGTCCAGGCGTACGTCGACGAGGCCAACGCCAACCTCGGCGAGAAGATCGTCCTCGACCGCTTCGCGCAGTTCTCCGGCGCCTACGTCACCGCGTACATGCACCGCACCATGCCCGACCTGCCCCCGCAGATCGGTGTTCTGGTCGAGCTGGACAAGGCCGACGCCGACCTCGCCAAGGGCATCGCGCAGCACATCGCCGCCTTCGCGCCGAAGTACCTCTCCCGTGAGGACGTCCCGGCCGAGGTCGTCGAGTCCGAGCGTCGCGTCGCCGAGGAGACCACGCGCGCCGAGGGCAAGCCCGAGGCCGCTCTCCCGAAGATCGTCGAGGGTCGTGTCAACGGCTTCTTCAAGGAGGCCACCCTCCTCGGCCAGCCGTACGCGCTGGACAACAAGAAGTCCGTGCAGAAGGTCCTGGACGAGGCCGGTGTCACCCTGAAGCGCTTCTCGCGCATCAAGGTCGGCATCTGAGTCCGTACCGCGACAGCCGGAAGACACCGCTAGGGTCGACGAGATCCCAGTAGGGTCGACAGCAGTCTCCCGCGTACGCCGCCACGCGCGCGTCCGCGCCGGGCGACCGCAGATGTGACGAGGAGGCCATTGCCGAGTATGGGATGCGAACAACACCCCACCGGCAGTGGCCTTCTTTGTATGTGTGCCAAGTAAAGAGGCGAGATCACCATGACCACCACCAAGGCCGACAAGGGCGACAAGAGCGACGACGGCAAAGGCGCGGGGCGCTTTTTGCTGAAGCTGTCCGGCGAGGCGTTCGCCGGTGGCGGGGGTCTGGGCGTCGACCCCGACGTGGTGCACAAGATCGCCCGTGAGATCGCGGCCGTCGTGCGCGACGGCGCGCAGATCGCCGTCGTCATCGGCGGCGGCAACTTCTTCCGCGGCGCCGAGCTCCAGCAGCGCGGCATGGACCGGGCCCGCTCCGACTACATGGGCATGCTCGGCACCGTCATGAACTGCCTCGCACTCCAGGACTTCCTGGAGAAGGAGGGCATCGACAGCCGCGTGCAGACCGCCATCACCATGGGGCAGGTCGCCGAGCCGTACATCCCGCTGCGCGCCGTGCGCCACCTGGAGAAGGGCCGCGTCGTCATCTTCGGCGCCGGTATGGGCATGCCGTACTTCTCCACCGACACGACCGCCGCCCAGCGCGCCCTGGAGATCGACGCCGAGGCGCTGCTCATGGGCAAGAACGGGGTGGACGGGGTCTACGACTCCGACCCGAAGACCAACCCCGAGGCCGTGAAGTTCGACGCGCTCAGCTATGGCGAGGTCATCACCCGCGACCTCAAGGTCGCCGACATGACCGCGATCACCCTGTGCCGCGACAACAAGCTGCCCATCCTCGTCTTCGAACTGCTCGCCGAGGGCAATATCGCGCGAGCGGTCAAGGGTGAGAAGATCGGCACGCTCGTGGGCGACCACGGAACGCGGGCCTGACACGACCCCCCGCCAGGGGATGGACAATGTCCTGCCGGTCGGACACCGTGCAGGAAAGACACACGACGCAGCCGGCCGCCCTGGGCGCATGCCGGGCCTCACTCAAGACACGCAGGAGCAAGTGGTGATCGAAGAGACCCTCCTCGAGGCCGAGGAGAAGATGGAGAAGGCCGTCGTGGTCGCCAAGGAGGACTTCGCCGCGATCCGCACCGGCCGTGCGCACCCGGCGATGTTCAACAAGATCGTGGCGGATTACTACGGCGCGCTGACCCCGATCAACCAGCTGGCCTCGTTCTCCGTGCCCGAGCCGCGGATGGCCGTGGTGACCCCGTTCGACAAGAGCGCGCTGCGCAACATCGAGCAGGCGATCCGCGACTCGGACCTCGGCGTCAACCCGAGCAACGACGGCAACATCATTCGTGTGACGTTCCCGGAGCTGACCCAGGACCGCCGCAAGGAGTACATCAAGGTCGCCAAGACCAAGGCCGAGGACTCCAAGATCTCGATCCGCTCCATCCGCCGCAAGGCCAAGGAGACGATCGACAAGCTCGTCAAGGACGGCGAGGTCGGCGAGGACGAGGGCCGCCGCGCCGAGAAGGAGCTCGACGACACCACCGCGAAGTACGTCGCCCAGGTGGACGAGCTGCTCAAGCACAAGGAAGCCGAGCTGCTCGAGGTCTGAGGAATTCCGTGAACGACTCTTCCTGGGGAGCGCCGACCGGAGCCGGGTACTGGGGGCTGCCCGACCAGGGGCCCTCCCAGGGGGCTTCCCCGGCGGGTCCCGCGTACGAACAGCATGCGGTTGAGGAGACTCGGCCCATGCCCATCGTGCCCGAAATACCCGAGGTACCCGCCGGTGGTCGTGACCAGGACGACGATCGGGGGGCTGCTCGGCCGAGCGGTCCCCTGTTCCGCGACGAGTCGCAGGGCGGGAGCCGGCACGAGGACCCTCGCGGGGGGCAGCACGAACCGCAGCATCAGACACAGCACGAACCGCAGCATCAGACACAGAATCAGACGCACCGCCCGACGCAGCACCAGACGCCGTATGTGACGCCGCACGAGGCGCAGCACGAGAGCCGGCAGGAGCCCATGCCAAGCGCCGCACAGCCCGCCCCCGCACCGCCGAAGAAGAGCGCGGGCCGTGACCTCGGGGCCGCCATAGGAGTCGGGGTGGGGCTCGGCGCGGTGATCGTCGCGTCGCTCTTCATCGTCAAGGCCGTGTTCATCGGCGTGATAGCGGTGGCCGTCGTCGTCGGCCTCTGGGAGCTCACCTCGCGGCTCGAGGAGCGCAAGGGCATCAAGGCGCCGCTCGTGCCGCTCGCGATCGGCGGCGCGGCGATGGTCGTCGCCGGATATGTCCGAGGCACCGAGGGCGCCTGGGTGGCGATGGCGCTCACCGCGCTCGCGGTCCTGGTCTGGCGCATGACGGAGCCCCCCGAGGGCTACCTCAGGGACGTCACGGCCGGTGTCTTCGCAGCGTTCTACGTGCCGTTCCTCGCGACCTTCGTGGCGCTCATGCTCACCGCGGACGACGGGCCGCAGCGCGTCCTGACGTTCCTGCTGCTGACGGTCGTCAGCGACACCGGCGCGTACGCGATCGGCTGGCGCTTCGGCAAGCACAAGCTCGCCCCGCGCATCAGCCCCGGCAAGACCCGTGAGGGGCTGGTCGGCGCGGTGACGTTCGCGATGGCCGCCGGCGCGCTGTGCATGCAGTTCCTGATCGACGACGGTGCCTGGTGGCAGGGCCTGCTGCTCGGGCTCGCGGTCGCGGCCAGCGCCACGCTCGGCGACCTCGGCGAGTCGATGATCAAGCGCGACCTGGGGATCAAGGACATGGGCACGCTCCTCCCCGGGCACGGCGGGATCATGGACCGCCTCGACTCCCTGCTCCCGACGGCGCCGGTGGTCTGGCTGCTCCTGGTGATCTTCGTCGGAGCCGGCTGACCGGCCCGATCATCCCGGCTGACCTGAGCGGATTCAGGTGACGGGCTCGTTGTCCACAGGGCGGCGGGCCCGTTGTCGTATGCCTGCGACACCAGAAGGGTCATGCCTGAGACGGTGTCTCACGTGGCGCGGATCGCCCGCCCCGGAGTCGAGTCCGGCGAACGGCTCGGCCGCCATCGGTGGAAGATCGAGCGGTCGATCTCCTGGCTGTTCGGATATCGCCCGCTGACCGTCCGATGCGAACGCAAGGTCTCGCACTTCCTTGCCTTCGTCGGCCTCGCTGCAGCCCTGACCTGCTACAAGAATCTCCCGAAAATGAAATCGGGCGGCGGGGGCCGCACCGGTCTCCCGCCGCCCGAACGTGATCGCTGGTTGGGATCGGGGCCATTGGTCAGGCCCGGGTCGCCGGTGCCTGCAATTCCGTCACTCAGTCGTCAGCGTTCTCGCGGCACTCCAGGTTGACCTCGCGGGGGTAACCGTTCGACCGGTAGCCGTTGACGTCAGTCCAGCAGGCCGGGATCCGGGTGGTGGGGAGCGCTGTGTCCATCGAACCGCGGCTGGTCAATCGCGTTCGGCCTCCCCATCTCGGGCCCGGCGGCGAAGCTCTACGCGCGCCGCGGGGCTGAGGGGGTAGGCCGCCAAGCGCACAGAAAGGCGGTACAAGCGACGCCGCAGGGCGGTGCGGCCGGGCTGCCTGGCCAGTTGCTCGTACGCCGCGGTCCACTCCCGCTGTGTATTCACGACGTCGTCGGGGATGGTGTGGTCCATACCGTCAATTAGATCGCGCGTTCGAATTCCTCTGCAAGCGGACTCGCCTCTTGTCCCATCTCGAACAATCTGGTCCCCCGGCTCGGGCCTGTGTCCTGGGGTGACCGGATGGGTTGAGGCATGAGCGTACCCAGGATCTCGGCTGATCCGGTCCTGGGTGACTGGATGCAGGAAGCTGTCTCAGCTGATCTGGTCAGGTTGCGTCGTTTCGAACTGCCGCCATTCCTGGGCGGCAGTCCTGGCGGAGGCGGGCTGGGGCATGCCCCGGGAGTTCGGGATCAAGTCGGCTCAGTCTGCGTCCGCCAGTACGGAACGCAGTGCTTGCGTGATTGCCGCGTCATCCGCGCCCAGCGTCCGGGCTTCGTCCCGGAATCGCCGGGCCAGGGGCGCGAGTTCCTCAGGAGAAGGGTGCTTGGCCGAAGGGGGCAGGGACGCCACCCGGGTCCCCGCGCCACGCCGGGCGCGGATCAGGCCGGCGCCCTCCAGTTCTCGGTAGGCCCGGGCGACCGTGCCGGCAGCCAGCCCCAGGTCGGACGCCAGCTGCCGGATGGTCGGCAGCCGTTCGTCCTCCGGCAGTCGCCCTGAGGAGATCAGGGCCGCGAGCTGGGCGCGGATCTGCTCGTAGGGCGGGACGGGACTGGCGGTGTCCACCCGCACGGCCGGGCCGGTCACCGCCGGGCCGCCTTCGGCGCGACGACGGTGATCAGGCACCAGATCGCGGTGCTCAGGGAGACCAGGCAGATGGGAAGGAGGGTCCAGGCGGCCACGCCGCCGAGCACGCCGTCGCAGCTCAGTCCGCGCAGCGACCCGGCGGCACTCCACGCGGTGCCGGCCAGGGGAGCGGCGACCAGCAGGCCCCACGCCGCGGTGATGGCCAACGCCCGATCTCGGCGCTCCTGATCATCGCCGGGGCGGCGGGTGATGTGCCGCAGGGCATGACCGCAGGCGCCGGTGCCGAGGGCCAGGGAGGCGAGGGCCGGACCGGCGTAGAAGGACCCGGGCCAGGGACCGTGGGATTCGGTCACGCCGGAGCAGGCCATCCTGAGCACGCGTCCTGCCCGGCCCACGTCGTCGGGGGAGCCGATCGCGGTCGCGGTGACGAGGAGCGCGATGAGCAGGGCTGCCTCGATGAGCAGCAACACCGTCAGCTGGGGCGGAACGTAGTCGCGGATCCGGCGCGGGGTGAGTCCGGCAGTGCGGACGGCGCCTTGAGGACGGGCAGTGATGTATTCGCCGAGCAGTACACCGGCCGCGGCGCAGAGGCCGAACGCGGGTATGGCGATCAGGGCTCCGGTCCCGAGCCCGCCGGAGTTGTCGATCAGGCAGAGGGAGAGGAGGGCGCCGGCGGTCAGGCCGCCGGAGCGTGCGTAGCGGTCCGCGCGGGCGCGGGATGCAGGCGGAACGGTGTCGAGCATGAGGGGACCCCCGATGTGCGCACTTGTATCAAGTCATAGATACAAACTGTAGGTACAAGGTGGCCCACCCGGGATCTTGTGTCAAATGTTCAGTACAAGAAGGTCGGGCAGTACTGCGATCCGTCCCGGACGCGGAAGACGTCGCCCCCATGAGCGACAGCCCGCCTCAAACGCGTTGGCGAACCAGGAACCAGCGAACCAGATCACCTGAGACCGCAAGCAATGCGGACCAGGTCACACGAGACGGGGCTAGGCCATGGGAGACGGGACGCCCCGCTCCGGGGCACCCCGCTCCGGGATACCCCGCTCCGGGACGTCCGGCCTTGCCGAGTCGCTGACCAGGCGTGATCAGACTTCGATGATGCAAACTCGAGTCCGTCAAAGTTCGATGGCCTGCGCTCAAGATGCGATGCACCGGACATTGGCCGAGCGATGAGCCGGAACGGACTCCCGACGATCACTCGGATCGCCCCGGGCTGCCAGTGGGCTCAAGCGTCGCCCACGACAGACGGGTGACCGTGACATGAGTTGCCGATCAGCGTGCCAACCTGCGTGGATGTTTCCGCAGGAGGGGGCGGGTCGGGCCGTCTGCGGGCCGTCGGAGGAGGGCCCACGACGGCCGATGACGGCCAGTGGCGGCCAGTGACGACTACCGCTCATCTCTGTGCGCCCAGGTCACGCAAATGGATCTGCGACACTGGAAGAGTTATGCCTAAGCCCGGAGAACTCACTTTCGTCGCCCCGCGCGGAGCCAAGAAGCCGCCGCGGCACCTCGCCGACCTCTCGCCCGCCGAGCGGAAGGAGGCCGTTGCCGCGATCGGTGAGAAGCCGTTCCGCGCCAAGCAGCTGTCGCAGCACTACTTCTCGCGGTTCGCGCACGACCCCGCGGAGTGGACCGACATCCCCGCCGGCTCGCGCGGCAAGCTGCAGGAGGCGCTGCTTCCGGAGCTGATGACGGTCGTCCGGCATCTGTCGACGGACCAGGACACCACCCGTAAGACCTTGTGGCGGCTCTTCGACGGCACGCTCGTCGAGTCCGTCCTGATGCGCTACCCGGACCGGGTCACCATGTGCATCAGCTCGCAGGCGGGCTGCGGAATGAACTGCCCGTTCTGCGCCACGGGACAGGCCGGCCTCGACCGGAACCTGTCGACGGGCGAGATCGTGCACCAGATCGTCGACGGCATGCGCGCGCTGCGCGACGGCGAGATCCCGGGTGGCCCGGCCCGCCTGAGCAACATCGTCTTCATGGGCATGGGCGAGCCCCTGGCCAACTACAAGCGGGTCGTCGGCGCCATCCGCGCGCTCACCGACCCCGAGCCCGACGGCGTCGGCCTCTCGCAGCGCGGGATCACCGTCTCGACCGTCGGTCTGGTCCCCGCGATGCACCGGCTCGCCGACGAGGGCCTCAAGTGCCGTCTCGCCGTCTCGCTGCACGCCCCCGACGACGAACTGCGCGACACTCTCGTCCCGGTCAACACGCGCTGGAAGGTCCGCGAGGTCCTCGACGCGGCGTGGGAGTACTCCGAGAAGTCGGGCCGCCGCATCTCCATCGAGTACGCGCTCATCCGCGACATCAACGACCAGGCCTGGCGTGGTGACCGGCTCGGCCGCCTGCTCAAGGGCAAGCGGGTCCACGTCAACCTGATCCCGCTGAACCCGACGCCGGGCTCGAAGTGGACGGCCTCGCGCCCCGAGGACGAGAAGGCCTTCGTCGAGGCCATCGCGGCCCACGGGGTCCCGGTCACCGTCCGCGACACCCGTGGCCAGGAGATCGACGGGGCGTGCGGCCAGCTCGCCGCCACCGAGCGGTAACCTGACTGGCGTACGTACATCTTCATATTCCGACAGGGGAGCGCCACAGCGCTGAGAGTGCGGCATCGGCCGCAGACCCTCTGAACCTTGCCCAGGTCATTCTGGGTAGGAAGTTCGGTCGCCACTCAAGCTGTTGCGCCCTGCCCGGGAATCGTCCGCGATCCCGGGCGGGGCCGCGTCTCTTCCTGGACACCCAGGAGGGAACTTAAGTGAGCACCACCATCAAGGCCACGGCCGTCGCCGTGGCGGCCGGTCTCGGACTCGTCACGCTCTCCGCGTGCGGAGGATCAGGGTCCGGCAAGGACTCTGCGGACTCCAAGACCGTCACCCTGGTCAGCCATGACTCGTGGGCCGTCTCCAAGAACGTGCTCAAGGACTTCGAGAAGAGCTCCGGCTACAAGGTCACGGTCCTGAAGGACGGTGACGCGGGCGAGGCCGTCAACAAGGCCATCCTGTCCAAGGACAATCCGCAGGGCGACGTCCTCTTCGGCGTCGACAACACGCTCCTGTCGCGAGCCCTCGACAACGGTCTCTTCCAGCCGTACGAGGCCGAGGGCCTGGACCAGGTCCGCCCCGAGTACCAGCTCGACGGGGACAAGCACCGCGTCACCCCGATCGACACCGGCGACATCTGCGTCAACTACGACAAGAAGTACTTCGCCGATCACAAGCTGACGCCGCCCGCCTCGTTCGACGACCTCGCCAAGCCCGCGTACAAGAACCTGCTGGTCACGGAGAACGTGTCGACGTCGTCGCCCGGCCTCGGCTTCCTGCTGGGCAGCGCGGCGCAGTACGGCGACAACGGGTGGCAGGGCTACTGGAAAAAGCTCAAGGCCAACGGCGTGAAGGTCGTCGACGGCTGGGAGCAGGCGTACAACGAGGAGTTCTCGGGCTCCGCCGGTGGCAGGAAGGCGGGCGGTGACCGGCCGCTCGTCGTGTCGTACGCGTCGTCGCCGCCGGCCGAGGCGATCTACTCGGACCCGCAGCCGAAGACCGCCCCGACCGGGGTCGCGACCGGCACCTGCTTCCGCCAGACCGAGTTCGCCGGCCTGCTGAGCAACGCGAAGAACGAGAAGGGCGGCAAGGCGCTCCTCGACTTCCTGATAGCGAAGCAGTTCCAGCAGGACATGCCGCTGAACATGTTCGTGGACCCGGTGACGAAGGACGCGGCCCTGCCCGCCGACTACGCGAAGTACGACGTCGAGGTCGACGCCCCGAAGACCATGGCGCCGAAGAAGATCGCCGACAACCGTGACGCCTGGGTCAAGTCGTGGACCTCACTCGTACTGAAGTGACGCCCCCCGCAGGGCCTCCGGTGAAGCAACCGGCAAGGCCCCCGGTGAAGCCCTCGGCAAAGTCCCTCAAGGGGCGCGGGAGCGCGGCGCGGCTCGGCCTGATGGCCGTTCCCGTCGCGTTCTTCGCGATCTTCTTCGCCTATCCGGTCGCGGCGATCGTCTCCCGCGGCCTGAAGGCGGGCGGCCACTGGCAGTTGGGGCGGATCGCCGATGTGCTGGGGCAGCCCGACATCCGGCACGTCCTGTGGTTCACGACCTGGCAGGCGCTCGCGTCGACGGCGCTCACGCTGCTGATCGCGCTCCCCGGCGCGTACGTCTTCGCGCGCTTCGAGTTCAGGGGCAAGCAGGTCCTGAGGGCCGCCGTCACCGTGCCGTTCGTGCTGCCGACCGTTGTCGTCGGCACGGCGTTCCTGGCGCTGGTCGGCCGCGGCGGGCTGCTCGACAGCCTGTGGGGCGTACGCCTCGACACCACCGTGTGGGCGATCCTGCTCGCCCATGTCTTCTTCAACTACGCCGTGGTCGTCCGCACCGTCGGCGGACTGTGGTCGCAGCTCGACCCGCGTCAGGAGGAGGCCGCCCGGATGCTGGGCGCCTCCCGCTGGACGGCCTGGCGGAAGGTGACGCTGCCCGCGCTCGGACCGGCCGTCGCGGCCGCCGCACTGATGGTCTTCCTCTTCACGTTCACGTCGTTCGGCGTGGTCCAGATCCTCGGCGGGCCGACCTTCTCCACCCTCGAAGTGGAGATCTACCGGCAGACCGCGCAGATCTTCGACCTCTCCACGGCGGCCGTCCTCACGATCGTGCAGTTCGCCGCCGTCGGGATCATCCTCGCCGTGCACGCCTGGAGCGTGCGCCGCCGGGAGAGCGCGCTGCGCCTCGTCGACGCGGCGCACACCGCCCGGCGCCCGCGCGGCGCGAGCCAGTGGGCGCTGCTCGCCGGGGTGGTCGCCACGGTGGCGGTGCTGATCCTGCTGCCGCTCGGCGTGCTCATCCAGCGCTCGTTCGACGGTCCCGACGGCTTCGGGTTCGCCTACTACAAGGCGCTGACCTCGTCCGACAGCGGCGTGTTCCTGGTGCCTCCGATCGAGGCGATCGGGAACTCCCTCACGTACGCGCTGGCCGCGACCGCCATCGCCGTCGTGATCGGCGGACTCGCCGCCGCGGCCCTGACCCTCCCCCACTCTCGGCTCCGCTCGAGCGGGGGGACCCCCATGGCCGGCCGTCTCGTACGGGGCTTCGACGCGCTCCTCATGCTGCCGCTCGGCGTCTCCGCCGTCACCGTCGGCTTCGGATTCCTGATCACCCTGGACAAGCCGCCCCTCGACCTGCGCGGCGCGTGGATCCTCGTGCCATTGGCCCAGGCCCTCGTCGGGGTGCCCTTCGTCGTGCGCACGATGCTGCCGGTCCTGCGCGCGGTCGACGGGCGGCTGCGCGAGGCCGCCGCCGTCCTCGGCGCCTCGCCGCTGCGGGCCTGGCGGGAGGTCGATCTGCCGATGGTGCGCAGGGCGCTGCTGATCGCGGCCGGGTTCGCGTTCGCCGTGTCGCTCGGCGAGTTCGGGGCGACCGTGTTCATCGCCCGCCCGGACAACCCGACCCTGCCCGTCGCCGTGGCGCGGCTCCTCGGGCGCGCCGGTGACCTCAACTACGGCCAGGCGATGGCCCTTTCGACGATTCTCATGGTGGTGTGCGCGGTGTCGCTGCTGCTGCTCGAACGCATCCGCACGGACCGTACGACGGGGGAGTTCTGATGGCCCTGCTGACTCTGGACGACGCGACCGTGCGGTTCGGTGGCCCGTCCAAAACGGCGCATGCGGCGCTCGACCGGGTCGGTCTGGAGGTCGCCGAGCACGAGATCGTGTGCGTGCTCGGCCCCAGCGGCAGCGGCAAGTCGACGCTGCTGCGGGTCGTGGCCGGGCTTCAGGGACTCGACGGGGGCCGCGTGTTCCTCGACGGCCGCGACCAGGCGGGTGTGCCCGCGCACCGGCGGGGCGTCGGCCTCATGTTCCAGGACCACCAGCTGTTCCCGCAGCGCGACGTGGGCGGCAACGTCGCCTTCGGGCTGCGGATGCACGGCGCCTCCCGCTCCGAACAGCAGCACCGCGTACGGGAGTTGCTGGAGCTTGTCGGCCTTCCCGGAGCCGGGCGGCGCGCCGTCGCCTCGCTGTCCGGCGGCGAGCAGCAGCGCGTGGCTCTCGCCAGGGCGCTCGCTCCCCGCCCTCGTCTGCTCATGCTCGACGAGCCGCTCGGTCAGCTCGACCGCTCGCTGCGGGAGCGCCTGGTCGTCGAACTCAGGGAACTGTTCGGCGAGTTGGGTACGACCGTGCTCGCCGTGACGCACGACCAGGGCGAGGCCTTCGCGCTCGCCGACCGCGTCGTGGTGATGCGCGACGGACGGATCGCCCAGTCCGGTACGCCACTTGAGGTGTGGCAGCACCCTGCCGACGAGTTCGTGGCGCGCTTCCTCGGCTTCGACAACGTGGTGGAGGCCATGGTCGCCGGCGAGGCCGCGGACACGCCGTGGGGCAAGGTCCCCGTCCCCGCGGGCTCCCCGCAGGGCCCGGGCCGGATTCTCGTCAGGCCCGCGGGTGTACGCCTTGTGCCCGCCGCCGAGGCCCAGTTGACGTGCACGGTCACCGCGCGCACCTTCCGCGGCACGCATGTCGCCGTACACCTCCAGGCCAGGGAAGCGCCGCGCCTCGAAGCGGCCTGCGCGCTGCGGGACGCGCCGGAGCCGGGGGGCGAGGTCGGGGTGGCGTTCGACGCGGGCGAAATCGTGGTGCTGGACGGCGCGTCCGCCGCATAGGGTCCGCCGTATGACGGAGACCGCGGCACCCGGACAGCTCACCCATGACCGCTACTGCGACGAAGTCGTGGAGCAGACCGCTCTGTTGGCGGGGCATCTCGCCGGTGCCGACCTCACGGCGACCGTGCCGACCTGCCCCGACTGGACCCTGCGCGACCTCGTCGTGCACCTCGGCGGCGCGCACCGCTGGGTCGAGGCGATCGTACGGACCGGGGCCACCGAGGAGGTCCCCGAGGAGAAGGTGCCGGGCTTCGACGGGCCCGGGAGCGACGACCCGGCCGCGCTCGTGGCCTGGCTCATGGAAGGCGCCGAGCCGACCGCGCGGGCGCTGCGCGCCGCGGGCCCCGACACGCGCCTGTGGACCTGGTCCTGGGATCGCACGACCGCTTTCTGGGCCCGCCGCATGACGCACGAGACGGTGATCCACCGGGCGGACGCGGCGCTCACGGCGCAGACCGCGTACGAGGTGGCGCCCGAGCTCGCCGCCGACGCGATCGACGAGTGGCTGCAGATCGTCGCCCACGCCCAGCAGTTGGACCCGTCCGACAGCGCGGCGGAGCTGCGCGGCGGCGGGCGCAGCCTGCACCTCCACGCCACCGGCACACCGCCCGAGCTGAACGCCGAATGGCTGGTCGAGCTGGGCGAGGACGGCTTCACGTGGCGCCGCGGCCACGAGAAGGCGACCGTCGCTCTGCGGGGACCGCTGACCGACGTACTGCTCGCGTTCTACCGGCGCGCGCCCCTCGACGGCGGACGCGTGGAGGTGCTGGGGGAGCGGAAGCTGCTGGACTCCTGGCTGGAATGGGCGACGTTCGGGTAGCCGAGGCCCGGCTCCGGCAAGCTCACCGAAGAGTTCAGCCGAGCGAAAGCAAAGCCGCGCTCAGCCCAGCTTCGCGAGCGCGTCCGCCGCTTCCTCCACCGTGTCCACCAGCACGATCCGCGCGTCCATCGAGCGTCCCCGGGCCAGGGCCGTGAGCAGCGGCCAGGCCGGCAGGCGCTCCGTCCAGTGGGCGCGGTCGACGAGGACCATGGGGGTGGGCTCGCCCCGGGACTCGTAGTAGTTCGGCGTCGCGTTGTCGAATATCTCCTGGACGGTGCCGGCCGCGCCCGGCAGGAAGACCACGCCCGCGTTCGAGCGGGCCAGGAGGCCGTCCTCGCGGGTGGCGTTCGCGAAGTACTTCGCGACGTGCCCGGCGAAGGCGTTCGGCGGCTCGTGGCCGTAGAACCAGGTCGGGATGCCGACCGAGTCGCCGCCGTCGGGCCAGCGCGAGCGCACCGCGAAGGCGGCCGACGCCCACGCCGTGACCGACGGGGTGAACGAGGGTGCGGCGGACAGGAGGTGGAGCGCCTCGGTCAGCATTCCGTCGTCGAACCGTGCCGCGTACGCGCCCAGGTTCGCCGCCTCCATCGCGCCCGGACCGCCGCCCGTGGCGACGGTGACCCCGGACCTGGCGAGCGTCCTGCCGAGCCGCGCCGCGCCCGCGTACCCGTCCGTGCCGCGCGCCATCGCGTGACCGCCCATGACCCCCACCACCCTTGCCCCGACGAGGAGTTCGTCGAGGGCGTCGGAGACGGAGTCGTCGTGCACGGCCCGCAGCATCGACGCGAAGATGTCGTGGTCGGCCTTGGTCTGCTGGAACCAGTCGTACGCGCGGGCGTCCGGCGTCGACTCGTAGCCGCCCTCCGCGAGACCCGCGAACAGCTCGGCGGGGGAGTACAGATGGCCCCGGTACGGGTCGAAGGGGAGGCCGGGGACCGGCGGGAAGACCAGGGCGCCGGTGGCGCGGATCCGGGCCGCGGCGTCGGGCCCCATCGGACAGCCGAGGAAGACGGCGCCCTCGGCGTCCAGGGTGAGCAGCTCGTTCGTACGCTCCGTCAGGTCGACGGCCTGCACACGGCGCCCGGCGAGTGAGCCGTGCGCGGCGACGACCTCGTCGAACTCGTCGAGTGTCTCGATCTCACGGCCGGCGTCCGTGTGGGGTATCGCGGGCTTGCGCGGGGCGGGTTCAGAGGTCTGCACCCGCCCATGCTAGGCCGCGGTACCTCCGACCATCAGCCCTGGACGGCCGCCGGGTCCATCCACATGATCTCCCAGGTGTGGCCGTCCGGGTCGTCGAAGGCGCGGCCGTACATGAAGCCGTGGTCCTGCTTCTCGCCGGTCTCGGTGCCGCCCGCGGCGATCGCCTTGTCGACGAGCTCGTCGACCTTCTCGCGGCTCTCGGCGCTCAGACACAGCAGCACCTCGGTGCTCTTGGTCGAGTCGACGATCGTCTTCTTCGTGAAGGCGGCGTACTTCTCCTTGGTGAGCAGCATGACCACGATGTGCTCGCTGACCACCACGGAGGCGCAGGTCTCGTCGGAGAACTGCGGGTTGATCGAGTACCCGAGCTCGGTGAAGAACTTCTTCGACGCGTCGAGGTCGTTCACGGCGAGGTTCGGGAAGATCATCTGCTGGTACATGGCGGGTCCGTCTCTTTCGCTCACTGATGTCGGTGCGGCGTCGCTGTGCCGTACGCAGAGTTAGACGGGCCGCCCGCCCGAAACTCATCGCCCGCCGCGCACTTTCCTTCGATCTCCTTCGGGGGCCCGCCAGAGGTGGTGCGGGCCCCGCTCAGCCGGCGAGCGGGAGCGCCGCCAGTTCCGCGACCACCCACGTCAGCGACCCGAACACGGCGAGCAGTGCCGCCGCGCGCAGCCCGGCCGCACCCCGCAGGAGACTCGCGGGGGCGCCGAGCCGGAGCAGGGCGGCCGTGGTGTCGGAGCGGGCGTGCTTGGCCTCGATCGCGGCCGTAAGGAGCGTGGCGACCGTACAGCCCATGACGAGGACGGCACCGAGCGCGGACAGCGGACCGAGGTCGGGCTGACGTCCCGACCAGAGGGTGAGCCCCGCGTACGCGCCGGAGGCCACGGCGCAGACCACGCCCAGGGGGCGGCCGATACGGCGGGCCTCCTCCTGCAGCACCCGGCCCGCCAGGAGCCGCGCCGCTCCGGGCCGCACCGCCTGAAGGGCCCGGCCGCACTGGTACGTGAGCCCGGGACCCGCGAGCGCGAGGCCGAGGGCCGTCAGTGTCCAGCCGGCCAGCACGCCTGCCGGACTGCCGCCCAGACCGCCCGGCATGGGGAACCCCGCGGTGCCCTGCGCTCGGGAGGCATACGTCTCCACGGCGAGGCCCGCGGCCAGCAGGGCCACGCCCCAGGGCAGACCGGTCGGCGCGGGCACCGGGGCGGCGGGATCGCGCGGATCCGGCTGCGGCTCGCCGGCCTTGACTGCGCGCGGGCGCAGCACGACGGCGGAGGCGACGGACGCGGCGAGCGGGACCAGGGCGAGCAGGGTCAGGGTGGCGGCCAGGGGCAGGGGCCGGTCGGCGGCGAGGAGGCCGCGGGCGGCGCCGTCGAGGGGCAGCCCGGAGAGGTCGCCGCGCAGGTGCAGGAAGAACAGCAGCGCCAGCATCGAGCCGAGCGTGCAGGCGACCGCGGTGGAGATCGCCGAGATGAGGGTGAGGCGCGCAGGCCCCAGGCCGACCGCGGACAGGCCGGGACGCGGCCGGGTGCCCGGGTCGGTGCGGGCGACGGCGACGGCTAGGTGGACGGTCGCGGCGATCGGCACCAGGCACCAGGCGAGGCGCAGTACGGATCCGGTGGAGACGTCGGGGTGGCCCATCGCGTAGCCGAGCGTGCACAGCAGGAGGAAACCGGTGCCGGCGGAGGCGGCCGAGACCAGGAGCCTGCGGAGCTGGACGACGGGCTGGCCCCCGCGGGCTAGACGGAGAGCGAGCACGCGGCCCGGCCTTCCGCGTCGGTGCCGCCGGGTACTCCGGGCAGATGGACCGTGTTCACGCGGCGCCCGTCGAGGAGCGACATCGAGCGGTCGGCCAGGGCGGCCACCTCGGTGTCGTGCGTGGCGAGGACGACGGTGATGCCGTGTGAGCGGGACGCGGCCATCAGGGTGCGCAGGACGTGGGCGCGGTCGGCGCGGTGCAGGGGCGCCGTGGGCTCGTCGGCGAAGATCACGGAGGGCGCGGTGACCAGGGCGCGGGCGATGGCGACGCGCTGGCGCTCGGACTGGAGCAGGGCGTGCGGGCGCTTGCGGGCGCACATGCCGATGTCGAGTCGCTCCAGCCACTCCAGGGCGGAGGCCTTGGCGGCGCGGCGGCTGCCGCCGCGCATCATCAGGGCGAGCGCCGTGTTCTCCCAGGCGTTCAGCTCGGGCACGAGGTGCGGCTCGGGGTCGATCCAGGCGAAGCGGTCGCGGCGCAGCCGTTCCCGGACGAGCGGGCCCATGGTGTGCACGGGGGTGCTGTTGAACCAGACCTCGCCCTGCTGGGGCAGGAGCTGGCCGGAGAGGCACTGCAGGAGCGTCGTCTTGCCGCTGCCGCGCGGTCCTGTGACGGCGAGGATCTCGCTCTCGCGGACACCGAGCGAAACGCCGGTGAGCGCGGGCGAGCCGTTGTGGGAGAAGTGCAGGGCACGTGCCCAGAGCACGTCGTTGTCCGGCGGGGCCACCATGGCGAACACCTCGTTCAGAGACTGCAGATCAGAAATGCCGTAAGACGAGCCGTCCCCCTTACGGGGGAACGAAGGCAGGGCCGATCGGTCACTGGGCACGCTAGGTATTCGCCGGCGTGGGTCGGGAAATGACGCGGCCCGGCCGCCCCCATCTCACTCGGATGGGCGCAGCCGGGCCGCGGGAGCCGTCAGGCTCAGATCTTGCTCCAGGCCTCCGAGAGGACCTGGCGGATGATGCCCTCGATCTCGTCGAAGGTGGACTGGTCCGAGATCAGCGGCGGCGACAGCTGGATGACCGGGTCACCACGGTCGTCGGCGCGGCAGTACAGGCCGTACTCGTAGAGCTTCTTGGACACGAAGCCGTAGAGCACGCGCTCCGACTCCTCGTCCGTGAAGGACTCCTTGGTGTCCTTGTCCTTGACGAGCTCGATGCCGTAGAAGAAGCCGTTGCCGCGGACGTCGCCGACGATCGGCAGGTCGTGCAGCTTCTGCAGCGTCTTGAGGAAGCTGGCCTCGTTGTCGAGCACGTGCTGGTTGAGACCCTCGCGCTCGAACAGGTCGAGGTTGGCGAGCGCCACGGCCGAGGAGACCGGGTGGCCACCGAAGGTGTAGCCGTGCAGGAAGGTGTTGTCACCCTTGTAGAACGGCGCCGCGATCCGGTCGGAGACGATGGTCGCACCGATCGGGGAGTAGCCCGAGGTCATGCCCTTGGCACAGGTGATGATGTCCGGGATGTAGCCGAACTTGTCACAGGCGAACATCGTGCCGAGGCGGCCGAAGGCGCAGATGACCTCGTCCGACACGAGCAGCACGTCGTACTGGTCGCAGATCTCGCGCACGCGCTGGAAGTAGCCGGGCGGCGGCGGGAAGCAGCCACCGGCGTTCTGCACGGGCTCGAGGAAGACCGCGGCGACGGTCTCGGGGCCCTCGAAGAGGATCTCCTGCTCGATCTGGTCGGCGGCCCAGCGGCCGAAGGCCTCGGGGTCGTCGCCGTGGATCGGGGCGCGGTAGATGTTGGTGTTCGGCACCTTGTGCGCGCCGGGGACCAGCGGCTCGAAGGGGGCCTTCAGGGCCGGCAGGCCGGTGATCGACAGGGCGCCCTGCGGGGTGCCGTGGTAGGCGACCGCGCGGGAGATGACCTTGTACTTGGTGTGGTTGCCGTTGAGCTTGTGGTACTGCTTCGCAAGCTTCCAGGCGGTCTCGACGGCCTCGCCACCACCGGTGGAGAAGAAGACCTTGTTGAGGTCACCCGGGGCGTAGTGGGCGAGGCGCTCGGCCAGCTCCACAGCCTTCGGGTGGGCGTACGACCACACGGGGAAGAAGGCCAGCTCGGTCGCCTGCTTGGCGGCGACCTCGGCGAGCTCCCTGCGTCCGTGGCCGGCCTGCACCACGAACAGACCCGAGAGCCCGTCGAGGTACTTCTTGCCCTTGTCGTCGTAGATGTAGGTGCCCTCGCCACGCACGATGGTGGGAACGGGCGCGTTCTCGTACGACGACATGCGGGTGAAGTGCATCCACAGGTGGTCGTACGCGGTTCGGCTGAGGTCCTTGCTCACGGCTATCGGGTTCCCCACATATAGGTCTGCTTCTTGAGCTTGAGGTAGACGAAGCTCTCGGTGGAGCGCACGCCGGGAAGGGTCCGGATGCGTTTGTTGATGACGTCCAGGAGCTGGTCGTCGTCCTCACACACGACCTCCGCGAGGAGGTCGAACGAGCCCGCGGTCATGACCACGTACTCGACTTCCGGCATGGCCGTCAGCGCTTCGGCGACGGGATCGAGGTCACCCTCCGCGTTGATGCCGACCATCGCCTGGCGTCGGAAGCCCACGGTGAGTGGGTCCGTGACGGCGACGATCTGCATCACGCCCTGGTCGAGCAGCTTCTGGACGCGCTGACGCACGGCCGCTTCGGAGAGGCCGACGGCCTTGCCGATAGCTGCGTACGGCCTACGACCGTCTTCCTGGAGCTGTTCGATGATGGCGAGGGAAACGGCGTCGAGCGGCGGGGTGCCGGTGCCGTTCCTCGATCCTTTTGGGTCTGCGCTGCGACTGGCCACGTGCCCCACCATGCACGAGGAGTCGACAGTTCCGCAAGCCCGGATCGATGAAATTCGTTGTTTGAGGGCTCGAAGTTCACGGATTTCGCAGATCTGGCGCCTTGGGGGGTGTTGAAAGCGTGGGACTACGGATTAGGGTGGTATCTCATCCAATGGACATCCGACCAGGAGGGCCGCCTCAGTGACCAGCGAGCTGCGTCGTCTGCGCAATTACATCGACGGTGAGTTCCGGGACGCCGCCGACGGACGGACCACCGAGGTGGTCAACCCGGCCAACGGTGAGGCGTACGCGACCGCCCCGCTGTCCGGCGACGCCGACGTGGACGCCGCCATGGCCGCCGCCGCGGCCGCGTTCCCGGCCTGGCGCGACCTCACGCCCAGCGAGCGCCAGAAGGCTCTCCTCAAGATCGCGGACGCGTTCGAGGAGCGGGCCGAGGAGCTCATCGCCGCCGAGGTCGAGAACACCGGCAAGCCGACCGGTCTGACCCGGTCCGAGGAAATCCCGCCCATGGTCGACCAGATCCGCTTCTTCGCGGGTGCGGCGCGCATGCTCGAGGGCCGCTCGGCCGGCGAGTACATGGAGGGCCTGACCTCGATCATCCGCCGCGAGCCCATCGGCGTCTGCGCCCAGGTCGCGCCGTGGAACTACCCGATGATGATGGCCGTTTGGAAGTTCGCCCCGGCGCTCGCCGCGGGCAACACGGTCGTCCTGAAGCCGTCGGACACCACCCCGGCGTCCACGGTCCTGATCGCCGAGATCATCGGCTCCATCGTCCCCAAGGGCGTCTTCAACGTCATCTGCGGTGACCGCGAGACCGGCCGCGCGATGGTCGAGCACAAGACCCCGGCGATGGCCTCCATCACCGGCTCCGTGCGCGCCGGCATCTCGGTCGCCGAGTCCGCCGCCAAGGACGTCAAGCGCGTCCACCTGGAGCTCGGCGGCAAGGCGCCGGTCGTCGTCTTCGAGGACACCGACATCGCCAAGGCCGTCGAGGACATCTCGGTGGCGGGCTTCTTCAACGCGGGCCAGGACTGCACCGCAGCCACGCGCGTCCTCGTCCACGAGTCCATCCACGACGAGTTCGTCCAGGCCCTCGCCAAGGCGGCGGCCGACACGAAGACCGGCCAGCCGGACGACGAGGACGTGCTCTACGGGCCCCTCAACAACCCGAACCAGCTCGCGCAGGTCACCGGCTTCATCGAGCGCCTCCCGGCGCACGCCAAGGTCGAGGCCGGCGGCCACCGCGTCGGCGACAAGGGCTACTTCTACGCCCCGACCGTCGTCTCGGGCCTCAAGCAGGACGACGAGATCATCCAGAACGAGGTCTTCGGCCCGGTCATCACCGTCCAGTCCTTCGCGGACGAGGCGCAGGCCGTCGAGTGGGCGAACGGCGTGGAGTACGCGCTGGCCTCCTCGGTCTGGACGAAGGACCACGCGCGCGCGATGCGCATGTCCAAGATCCTCGACTTCGGCTGTGTGTGGATCAACACCCACATCCCGCTGGTCGCCGAGATGCCCCACGGCGGCTTCAAGAAGTCGGGCTACGGCAAGGACCTGTCGGCGTACGGCTTCGACGACTACACGCGCATCAAGCACGTCATGACGTCGATCGAGGGCTGATCAGCGGCACCGATCCGCTCCGTCCGCCCCCCGGGCTCCGGCCGCGCGGGGGCGGTGGCGTGTCCGGGGAGCGCTGCTGCACGGCGGGCGCCGGTGATCGACAGTGTGTCGGCTCTCACCCCGTCGGCTTGACGCAGCGTCCATTGTCCGGGCCCGCCGGGCGCGGGCATCCTGCACAGGTGCGAGCGACCCCGAGGAACCCCAAGCCGTCCCTGTCCCGCCGTTCCCTGATGCGCGCCCTGGGCGGTGGCGCCGCGGCCGCCGCGGTCGGCGCGCTCGCCTCGGGGTGCGGTGTGCCCGCCGCCTACGTCGCGCCGGGGGACCGCGCCGCGACCGACCGGTCCGGCAGCGACAAGCGGCTCGTCTTCGCCAACTGGCCGCTCTACATCGACGTGGACGACGACGATCCGTCGAAGCGGCCCACGCTCGACGCCTTCCAGAGGCAGACCGGGATCGACGTCAAGTACACCGAAGAGATCAACGACAACGACGAGTTCTTCGGCAAGATCAGCCCGTCCCTGATGAACCACCAGAAGACCGGCCGGGACCTCATCGTCATCAGCGACTGGATGTGCGCCAAGTTCGTGACGCTCGGCTGGGTCCAGGAGATGGACCGCGCCCGTCAGCCGCACGTCACCAAGTACCTCGACCCGCTGCTGCGCTCACCGCACTTCGACCCCGGCCGCAAATACACCGTGCCGTGGCAGTCCGGCATCACCGGCATCGCGTACAACAAGCGCAGGGTCGGGCGCGAGATCAAGCACGTGTCCGACCTGTGGGCGGCCGACCTCAAGGGCAAGGTCACGCTGTTGTCCGGGCTCGACGAGTCGTTCGCGCTGCTCATGCAGGGCAACGGCGTCGACATCACCCGGTGGACCCCGGACGACTTCCACCACGTGTGCGACCAGGTCGAGAAGCTCGTCAAGAGCCACCACATCCGCCGCTTCACCGGCAACGACTACATCAAGGACCTCTCCAGCGGCGACGTCCTCGCCTGCCAGGCCTACAGCGGTGACGTCATCCAGCTCCAGGCCGACGACCCGGACATCGAGTTCGTCGTGCCGGAGGAGGGCGGCGAGCTGTGGGCCGAGTCGCTGATGATCCCCAACCTCGCCGACCACAAGCGCAGCGCCGAGCGCCTCATCGACTTCTACTACCGGCCGGAGGTCGCCGCCGAGCTGGCCACCTGGGTCAACTACGTGAGCCCCGTGCCGGCCGCCCGCGAGATCCTCGCCGACTCCAAGGACAAGGACACCGCGGCCCTCGCCGAGGACCCGCTGATCTTCCCCGACGACACGATGCGCGCGCGACTCGCCATCGCGCGCGACATCACGTCGAAGGAACGCCCGGAGCTCGCCAAGCGGTGGAACGCGATCGCGGGGCTGTGAGGGGGCCGGCCGGTTCCGGCGCGGTCAGTTCCACAGTGGCGTGGTCACGACCCGCTGGAACGCGTCCGGGCGGCCGTCCGGATAGGTGAGCGTGATGCGCGAGTAGTGCCGGCGGTCCTGGTGCTTGGTCCAGGACTGCGGCCGGTCGAGGCGGACCATGACGCGGTACGAGCGGAACTTGCCCGCCGCGCAGTACGGCTTGCAGTCGTTGACCACGCTCGTGCCCGTGGCCACCGCCGTGGACCGGCCCCAGTGCGACCACTTGAGCGAGGTGAGGAGGCTGTTGCCGTCCCCGCACGCGAGCATGAAGTCGGTGGGCCGCACCTTTGGCTGCCAGGTGCAGTCGACGAGCACGGTGTCAGCGTGCTTCTGCTGCGGCTTCGGCGCCGCGGTGGAGGCGGAGGCCGGAACCATGGCTGCTGCGAGGGACGCGGCTGCACAGAGTGTGAGCGCCGTCTTCAGTGTTTTGCTCCGCAAAGTACCCTCCCGGCCGATCGGGGGGCCCTGGGCCCCGTGGTGCTCGTTCCGACGCTAAAGGGGTCCCGTGAGATGCGCCACTCGAACGGGCTAGCACCGCACGGACGGGGTACAGGCGGGCCGGTCAGCCCTTGACCGCCGCCATGATGATGCGCTCGGCGACGGGATTCATCGCGTCGCCCTTGGCGTCCGTCGCGCCGACGGAGTAGACCACGGTCCGTGACAGATCGCGGGTCGCGGCGACCCCCGTCACGTACCCGTAGCGGGATCCGGACTTGCCCCAGTACACCGAGCCGCCGGCCTCGAGGCGCTGGAGGCCCGCGCTCATGGTTGCCCCCGGCACGTCCGACGGCACCGTGAACATCTCCTCGAGCTGGGGCCCGGGCACGAGGCGGCCGCCGAAGAGCGCCCGCAGCAGCCGCTCCAGGTCCGCCGTCGTGGAGATCATGTCGCCGGCCGCCCACCGGTCGGACTGGTTCCACTCGGTCACGTCGACGAACCGGCCGCCGGCCAGCTGGTAGCCGCGGTTGTGCGGGCCGTGGATCACGGGGTCGGCGCCGGGGAACGACGTGGCGCGCATCCCGGCGGGACGCAGGACGCGCCGGGTGGCCTCGTCCGCGTACGTGTGGCCCGTGACCTTCTCGATCAGCATGCCGAGAACCGTGTAGTTGATGTTGAGGTACTGCTGTCGCCCGCCCGGGTCGAACGACGGTCCCTTCGCGAGTGCCGACGCCACGACGGCCTGCGGGGTGAGGGTGTCGAAGCGGTGCGCGTACGCGTCATCGAAGTCGTCGCCGAAGCCGTCACCGGCCTGGATGCCGCTGGTGTGGTTCAGCAACTGGCGTACGGATATGGGTCGGAAGCCCTTCCCCTTGAAGAGGTCCGGCAGATAGTGCTGCACCGGCGTGTCCAGGTTCACGCGGCGCTCGGCGGCGAGCTGGAGCACGACCGCCGCCGTGACGACCTTCGTCGTCGAGCCCGCGCGGAACCGGCCGCCGTCCAGCGCGGCACGGCCCGAGGCCAGGTCACGCACGCCGGAACTGCCGCGCCACGTGCCGTCCGTGCCGCCGACGCGCACGAGCGCGGCCGTCGCGTCAGCGTTCGGCAGCCCGGAGATCGCCTCGCGCAGCGCGGCTCCGTCCGGGCGGTCCGCCGGGGCCGACGCCCGGGCGGGTGCGTCCGCCAGGGCCGGTACGGCGAGCGGGCCCGCGGCGAGGCCGAGGACGAGGGCGGAGGCAAGGACGGTACGGCGGGTGCGTGCGGGCATGCGGCGCTCCGGGTGAGGTGAGGCGGTCCTGCGGACACGACCATCCTGCGGGGGCCCGGAGAGACCCGGATCGTCGGTGAGGAGGGTGCCTTCCCTGGAGCCGACCAGGGTCAACCGGCCCCGCAGTGGAGGAAGTTGTCCGGGTTCACCCCTAAGGGGCGGCGGATCGGGCGGTCAGTTGCCGCGCAGCCCGCACAGCACGTCGACGCGGTTCGTCGTGATCGAGTCGACTCCTACGTCGAGGAGGCGGCGTATCGCCGACTTCGTGTCCGGGGTCCACGCGGCGACCAGCAGGCCCTGGCGGTGCACATGGGCCGCCAGCTCCCGACTGACCAGCGGGAAACGGTAGTTGAGCCAGGCCGGCCTGACCGCTTCGAGCACCCCGGGCCGCGGCGGGGCCAGCGTCGTCCACGTCAGCGCGATCTCGGCGGCCGGGTCCGCGCGCCGCACGGACAGCATCGTCTCCGCGCCCGCGCAGTAGTAGGCACGCTCGTCGGCGCCGCAGTCCCGGATGACCCCGATGACCGTACGGACCACGCGCGCGTCCGCCCCCGGCAGGTCCACCATCACCCGCCGCTCGGCCAGTACCTCCATGGCCTGTTCGAGCGTGGGCACGCCGCCCGCGGTGAGGCCGCGCACCTCGTCGTACGAGAGCGCGGAGAGCGGGCGGTCGTGGTCCCACAGCCGCTTGAGAGTGGAGTCGTGCAGCAGCACGGGCACGCCGTCGCGGGTCAGACGGACGTCGATCTCGACCGCGTCCGCCCCCTGCTCCAGCGCGGAGCGCAGGGAGGCGAGGGTGTTCTCACGGACGCGGTAGGGGTCGCCCCGGTGGGCCACGGCAGTCACGGTACGCATGGCCCCATTGTGGTCAGCCGGTCAGGCCCCGGCGAGCCACGTGTCCGTGTACGTGTCGATCTCCGCGGCGATACGGGCCTTGCCCGGCTCGTCGAGGAACGACGCGTCCACCGCGTTCCTGGCGAGCGCGGCCACGCCCCGCTCGTCGAGGTCGAGGAGGCGGGCAGCGACGGCGTACTCGTTGTTGAGGTCCGTGCCGAACATCGGCGGGTCGTCGGAGTTGACCGTGACGACGACCCCGGCGTCGACGAACTGCTTGACGGGGTGCTCCTCCAGGGTCTGCACGGCGCGCGTCGCGATGTTCGACGTCGGGCAGACCTCGAGCGGGATGCGGTGCTCGGCGAGGTGGGCGAGGAGCTCCGGGTCCTGGGCGGACGTCGTGCCGTGGCCGATGCGTTCTGCGCCGAGGTGGACCAGGGCGTCCCAGACCGTGCCGGGGCCCGTGGTCTCGCCGGCGTGCGGCACGGAGTGCAGGCCCGCGGCGATCGCCCGGTCGAAGTACGGCTTGAACTGGGGCCGCGGCACGCCGATTTCGGGCCCGCCGAGCCCGAACGAGACGAGGCCCTCCGGCCGGATCGTGTCGGTGGTCGCGAGCCGCACGGTCTCCTCGGCGGACTCGAGCCCCGCCTCGCCGGGGATGTCGAAGCACCAGCGCAGGATGGTGCCGAACTCGGCCTCGGCCGCCTTGCGGGCGTCCTCGATCGCCTCCATGAAGCCGTACTCGTCGATGCCGCGGCGGACGGAGGAGTACGGGGTGATGGTCAGCTCGGCGTAACGCACGTTCTGCCGGGCCATGTCCCGCGCGACCTCGAACGTGAGGAGGCGGACGTCCTCCGGCGTGCGCACGAGGTCGACGACCGAGAGGTATACGTCGATGAAGTGCGCGAAGTCCGTGAACGTGAAGTAGTCGGCCAGCGCCTCGGGGTCCGTCGGGACCTTGGAGTCCGCGTGGCGGGCCGCGAGCGCGGAGACGATCCGGGGGGACGCCGAGCCGACATGGTGCACATGCAGCTCTGCCTTCGGCAGTCCGGCGATGAAGGCATGCAGATCGGTCACGGATTCCTCCCCAGGAACTTGGCTGATCGACTGATCGGGTGGGTCGCAGTCATCGTAGGCGTGCCACGGCCACGACCTGGCGGCGGCCGTAGCATGACGGGACGTCCGGGTGGGAGAAGAAGGGGGACGAGCGAGCGATGTCCGAGGACACAGAGGGCAGAGAGGGCGCCGAGAGCGCCGAGGGTGGCTACGGTTCGGCGGCTGCGCCGGGGCGGGGGGCGGGGGATCAGCCTGGGGACAGGGTGTCGCTGGGGAAGCGGGAACCGGACCCGTGGGCGGCTCCGGCGGAGACGGGCCCGCGGGACGCCGTGCCGGCGGATGTGGCACAGGGGGAGGCCGGGCCGGTTGCTCCGGCGCCGGTGAACCCGTTCGCGCCGCCGTCCCACGCCGAAACGCAGGTGGACCCCTTTGCCGCGCCCTTCGCGCCCAGCGAGCCGTACAACCCGTTCGCCCCGCCCTCCCCGGGCGCCGCGACGGCCCCCGGCCGCTGGTCACAACAGCCGCAACAGCCGCACCCGCACGCCCAGCCGCCGGGTGCTCCCTACGGCATGCCCCCCGGCTATCCGGCGGCGCAGGCCGGGGCCCCCTGGGCGCCGGGGGCCAACCCCTTCGCGCCGCCCGGTGAGCCCGTGCCCCCGCCGCCCGTCTCGCCCGACGGGCCGGGGCAGATGCAGTACGGCTACCCGGCCGCCCCGTACGGCTACGGCTACGGCTATGGCCGGCACGCGGCGACCGGCCCGTCCTCGATGGCCCACGGCGTTCCCGGCTACGGCTGGCCCGGGATGCAGCCGCAACCCGCCAACGGCATGGGCGTCGCCGCTCTGACGCTCGGGATCATCTCGGCCGCCGCCTTCATCCTGTGGCCGATCGCGATCATCGTCGGCATCCTCGCCATCATCTTCGGCGCGATCGGCCGCGCGAGGGCGAGTCGGGGCGAGGCCACCAACCGCGGCCAGGCCCTGGCCGGACTGATCTGCGGCATCGGCGGTCTGGTGCTCGCGCTGGTCTTGATGTTCTTCGTCATCGCATCCAGCGACTCGTCGAGCGGCAGCGACAGCAGCGACGACAGCGGCTACTCCGCCACCCTGTAGGACACCGTCAACGGGGGCCGGGCCGTCAGGCCCGGTCCGCCAGCCGCTCACGCGCCGCCATCAGCGCGAACCCCAGCAGATTGGGGCCACGCCACCGTCTCGGATCGGCGGCCGCCTCCGCGTCGGCCGCGAGGCCGATGCCCCACACACGGTCGAGCGGGCTGGCCTCGACCAGTACCCTCCCCCAGCCTTCGGCCGGGGGGACCCCCATCTCGCTTCGCCCGCCCGTCCCGAGCAGGAACTCCCGCAGATCCGCGTGCGCTGCGAACTTGTGGACGCTGCCCTCGACGACGATCCCGAACCGCTCGCGCGCCCAGACGTCCTCGTCGAAGCCGCGCACGAGGCGCCCCGCCTTCTTGGCCTGCGAGGGATGCGCCGCCCCGACGGCTCTGCGCTCGGCCTCGGCGTCACCGAACAGCCGGGCCTTCGCGGCCATCATCCAGTGCTCGGCCGTCGCGTACTCGACCCCGTCCACCGTGAACGGCGCGACCCACCACTGACTGAGGCAGCTCGCCCCGACCGTGCCGTCGGCCCGCGGTGCGTGCCCCCAGAAGTGCAGGTACTTGACCCGTACACCCGCTTCCACCGCCCTGACCAGCGAGTCCTGATCGTGGATGGACGCGGCCCCCTCAAGCTTGTCGATCTTCCCCATGCACGCGAGTCTGGCACGCACCACGGACACTCCGTCCTTGGTTTTTCTGGGGGACTCGACACCTGGTCGACAGATTCCGTCGCGTAACCAAAAGGCAACAACGGAATCACTTGTTGCGGTACATCGCCTCTGTCAGGATCGGCACTCAAATCGAGCTGGAGCTACGCCGGCCCCGCGGGACGGGGCTCCGGCGGAGGAGAGCGATAATGCACAACCCTGGCAACAGCACCCGCTTCCAGGCCCAGGACCGGTTCGCCGAAGGCGCCCAGTACATCGCGGGCCGCCTCACCAAGGGCACATCGGGCCGCACCCACGCAGTCGTCGACCCGGCCACCGGCCAGGACGTCTACACGTACGAGCTGGCCGGCACCGAAGACGTCGACGCCGCCGTGGCCGCGGCCCGCGAGGCCTTCCCCGCCTGGGCCGGCGCCACGCCGGGCGAGCGTTCCGACGCGATGCACCGCTTCGCGGGCGTCCTGGCCGAGCGCGCCGAGGACCTCGCACAGGCCGAGTCCCTGCAGTGCGGCAAGCCCCTCAAGCTGAGCCGCGAGTTCGACGTCCCCGGGACCGTCGACAACACCGCGTTCTTCGCGGGCGCCGCCCGGCACCTCCAGGGCCAGTCCGCCGGCGAGTACAGCGGCGACCACACCTCGTACGTGCGGCGCGAGCCCATCGGTGTCGTCGGGTCCATCGCCCCCTGGAACTACCCGCTCCAGATGGCCGCCTGGAAGGTCCTTCCGGCGATCGCCGCGGGCAACACCATCGTGCTCAAGCCCGCCGAGCTGACCCCGCTCACCTCCCTCCTGTTCGCGCAGGCCGCGACCGAGGCGGGCATCCCCGACGGTGTCGTCAACATCGTCACGGGCGCGGGCAGGGACGCCGGCGAGCACCTCGTCGGACACCCCGACGTCGCCATGACCTCCTTCACCGGGTCGACGGGCGTCGGCAAGCGCGTCGCCGAGATCGCCACCTCCACCGTGAAGCGGCTGCATCTGGAGCTCGGCGGAAAGGCGCCGTTCGTCGTCTTCGACGACGCCGACCTGGAGGCCGCCGTGCACGGCGCGGTCGCGGGCGCCCTGATCAACACGGGCCAGGACTGCACCGCCGCCACGCGCGCGTACGTGCAGCGCCCCCTCTACGACGCCTTCGTGCAGGGCGTGGCGGACCTCATGGAGAGCATCCGGGTCGGCGACCCGTTCGCGCCGGACACCGACCTCGGCCCGCTGATCTCGCACGCCCAGCGCGACCGCGTCGCCGGATTCGTCGACCGGGCCCGCTCCTACGCGCGCGTGGTCGCCGGCGGCGTCATCCCCCGGGGTGACCTCGAGCAGGGCGCGTACTACCGGCCGACCCTCGTCGCGGACGCCGCCCAGGACAGCGAGATCGTCCAGGCCGAGATCTTCGGCCCGGTGCTCGTCGTGCTGCCCTTCGACAGCGACGACGAGGGCATCCGCCTCGCCAACGACACCCCCTACGGCCTGGCCGCCTCCGCCTGGACCAGGGACGTGTTCCGGGCGGGCCGCGCCACCCGCGACATCAAGGCGGGCTGCGTCTGGGTCAACGACCACATCCCGATCCTCAGCGAGATGCCGCACGGCGGTTACAAGGCGTCCGGCTTCGGCAAGGACATGTCTGCCTACTCCTTCGAGGAGTACACGCAGATCAAGCACGTCATGTTCGACAACACCGCGGTCGCCCGGAAGGACTGGCACCGCACGATCTTCGGGGACCGACCCTAGCCATCTGCGGCTGCCGCTGCGGGCAGCCGGCCGGCCCGCCCGCGAGGGCGGCCATCTCTCCCGAAAGGGCACCCACGCGCATGGAGCAGTACGAGCCCGAAAGCCTGTCCCCGGTACAACTCGCCGCCATGCGGCGCAGTTTCCGCAACGGCAGGGCGGCCATGACCCGCCGCTCGCTGCTGCGCGCCTCCGCGGGCGGCGCGCTCGCCGTCGGCGGGATCGGATCGCTGAGCGCCTGCGGCATTCCCGCGGCGAGCAAGGGTCAGGGCGGCGTCTCGTCGGAGGACCACTCGGCCAAGGAGAAGGTCGTCAACTTCTCCAACTGGACCGAGTACATCGACCTCAGCGACGACGAGAAGCACCGGCCCTCCCTGGACGCGTTCACCAAGCGCACCGGGATCAGGGTCAAGTACACCGAGGACATCAACGACAACGTCGAGTTCTTCGGCAAGATCAAGCCGCAGCTCGCGGCGGGCCAGGACACCGGCCGGGACCTCATCGTCCTCACCGACTGGCTGGCCTCGCGGCTGATCCGCTTCGGCTGGGTGCAGAAGCTGGACCCGGCCAACCTGCCCCATGCGTACGCGAATCTGTCCGCCCAGTTCCGCAGCCCCGACTGGGACCCGGGCCGTGCCTACTCGTACCCGTGGCAGGGCATCGCCACGGTCATCGCGTACAACGCCAAGGCCACGAACGGCAGGGAGGTCACCTCCGTCTCGCAGCTGCTCGACGACCCCAAGCTCAAGGGCAAGGTCGGCCTGCTCTCCGAGATGCGCGACAGCGTCGGCATGACCCTGCTCGACATGGGCAAGGACCCGCGCACCTTCACGTCCGACGACTTCGACGCGGCGATAGCCAGGATGCAGAAGGCCGTCGACAGTAAGCAGGTCCGCCGCTTCACCGGCAACGACTACATCGCCGACCTGAGCAAGGGCGACCTCGCCGCCTGCCTCGCCTGGGCGGGCGACGTCGTCCAGCTCCAGGCGGACAACCCGGACGTCAAGTTCCATATCCCCGACGCCGGTTACATCTCCTCGACGGACAACATGCTGATCCCCAACAAGGCCCGTCACAAGACGAACGCCGAGAAGCTCATGGACTACTACTACGAGCTGCCGGTCGCCGCCGAACTCGCCGCCTGGATCAACTACGTGACGCCCGTCGACGGAGTGAAGCCCGAACTGGCCAAGATCGACAAGAGCATCGCGAACGACCCGCTGATCGTTCCCGACAAGACCATGGGTGCCAAGGCGCACGGTTTCCGCTCTCTCACCTCCAAGGAAGAGAAGGCGTTCGAAGAGAAGTTCGCCCAGCTCACTGGCGCGTGAGACCCGCAGCACCGAGCCCCCTGCCCCCTCGACACCTTGGACTGCACCATGACGACAGAAAACGGCGGCGACGTCCGCCTTGCCGGGATCAGCAAGACCTACGGCTCCTTCACCGCCGTCCAGCCGCTGGACCTGACCGTGCCGCAGGGCTCCTTCTTCGCCCTGCTCGGCGCCTCGGGCTGCGGCAAGACCACGACCCTGCGGATGATCGCGGGGCTCGAGGAGCCCAGCTCCGGCACGGTCATGCTCGGCGACCAGGACGTCACCGCGCTGCCCCCCTACAAGCGCCCGGTGAACACCGTCTTCCAGTCGTACGCGCTCTTCCCGCACCTCGACATCTTCGAGAACGTCGCCTTCGGCCTCCGCCGTCGCGGCATCAAGTCCGTGAAGAAGCAGGTCGGGGAGATGCTCGACCTGGTCCAGCTCGGCGAGCAGGCGCGCAAGAAGCCGCACCAGCTCTCCGGCGGCCAGCAGCAGCGCGTCGCCGTGGCGCGCGCCCTGATCAACCACCCCAAGGTGCTGCTCCTCGACGAACCGCTCGGCGCCCTCGACCTCAAGCTGCGCCGCCAGATGCAGCTCGAACTCAAGCGCATCCAGACCGAGGTGGGCATCACGTTCATCCACGTCACGCACGACCAGGAGGAGGCCATGACCATGGCCGACACGGTCGCCGTGATGAACGCGGGCCGCGTCGAGCAGCTGGGCGCCCCGGCGGACCTGTACGAGAACCCGGGGTCCACGTTCGTCGCCAACTTCCTCGGCACGTCCAACTTCATCGAGGCCGAGGTCGCCGGCCGCAGCGGCGAGGACCTCACTCTGAAGGCCGGCGACGGCAAGCTCGTGCTGCCCGCCGCCCGCTGTACGGCCGCCACCACCACCGGCGGCAAGGTCCTCGTCGGGGTGCGCCCCGAGAAGATCTCCCTCACCCACGCCGACGACGCGGGCTCCATACCCGACGGCCGCAACCGCATCACAGGCCGCGTCGCTGACAGCAGCTTCATCGGCGTCTCCACGCAGTACGTCGTCGACAGCCCGCTCTGCGACGCCTTCGAGGTCTACTCCCAGAACATCGAACGCGACACCCGGCTCACCCCCGGGGCCGAGGTCGTCCTGCACTGGAACCCCGCGCACACGTTCGGCCTCGACGCCGCCCAGGACATCGAGGCGGGCGCAGCGAAGGTCGAGGAGGACGCCGCCGCATGACGACCGTCACCGACACCCCCGCGGCGCCGGCCGGCAAGGCCGCGGCGCCGGCCGGCAAGGCCGCGCCCCGGCCGCGCAAGCGCGGCCGTCTCGTCCCGTACTGGCTGCTGCTGCCCGGCATGCTGTGGTTGGTCGTCTTCTTCGCCCTGCCGATGGTCTACCAGGCGTCCACGTCGATCCAGACGGGTTCCCTGGAGGACGGCTTCAAGGTCACCTGGCACTTCGCGACCTACTGGGACGCGCTCGCCGACTACTGGCCGCAGTTCCTGCGCTCGGTGCTCTACGCGGGCGCAGCCACGATCCTGTGCCTGGCGCTCGGCTACCCGCTGGCCTACCTCATCGCCTTCCGCGCGGGACGCTGGCGCAACGTCGTCCTCATCCTCGTCATCGCGCCGTTCTTCACCAGCTTCCTGATCCGCACACTGGCCTGGAAGACGATCCTGTCCGACAGCGGCCCGGTCGTGAGCACGCTGAACGCCCTGCACATCCTGGACGTCACGAGCTGGATCGGCATGACGGACGGCGACCGCGTCCTCGCGACCCCGCTCGCCGTGATCTGCGGACTCACGTACAACTTCCTGCCGTTCATGATCCTGCCGCTCTACACCTCGCTGGAGCGCATCGACGGCCGGCTGCACGAGGCGGCGGGCGACCTGTACGCCTCGCCCGCCACCACCTTCCGCAAGGTGACGTTCCCGCTCTCCATGCCGGGTGTCGTCTCCGGCACGCTGCTCACCTTCATCCCCGCCGCCGGTGACTACGTCAACGCGGACCTGCTCGGCTCCACCGACACCCGCATGGTCGGCAACGTCATCCAGACGCAGTTCCTGCGCATCCTGGACTACCCGACGGCGGCGGCGCTCTCCTTCATCCTGATGGCTGCGATCCTGATCATGGTCACCGTCTATATCCGCCGGTCCGGAACGGAGGACTTGGTCTGATGCCCTTCGTACGCTGGCTGCGCCGCAATCTCGTCGTCATCGCGGGTCTGATCACCCTCGGCTATCTGCTCCTGCCCAACGTCATCGTGACGGTGTTCTCCTTCAACAAGCCGAAGGGGCGCTTCAACTACGAGTGGCAGCAGTTCTCCCTCGACGCGTGGACGAACCCGTGCGGCGTCGCCGACATGTGCGGCTCGCTGTCCCTGAGCCTCCAGATCGCCCTGTGGGCGACGATCGGCGCCACCACCCTCGGCACGATGATCGCCTTCGCTCTGGTGCGCTACCGCTTCCGGGCCCGCGGCGCCGTGAACTCGCTGATCTTCCTGCCGATGGCGATGCCCGAGGTCGTCATGGCCGCCTCGCTGCTCACGCTCTTCCTCAACATGGGCGCGCAGCTCGGCTTCTGGACGATCCTCATTGCCCACATCATGTTCTGCCTCAGCTTCGTCGTGACGGCCGTCAAGGCGCGCGTCATGTCGATGGACCCGCGCCTCGAACAGGCCGCCCAGGATCTCTACGCCGGTCCCGTCCAGACCTTCGTACGGGTCACCCTGCCGATCGCCGCGCCGGGCATCGCCGCGGGCGCGCTGCTCGCCTTCGCCCTCTCCTTCGACGACTTCATCATCACCAACTTCAACGCGGGCTCGACCGTGACCTTCCCCATGTTCGTCTGGGGATCGGCGCAGCGCGGTACGCCCGTTCAGATCAATGTCATCGGTACGGCGATGTTCATCGTCGCCGTGCTGCTGGTCCTTGCCGCAATGCTGGTCGGCAAGCGTAAGAACAAGGCAGTTTGAGGGAGTTGAAATCATGGCCGCACGTGCCATGAACCGTGGTACCGACTGGATCAAGTCACTGGCGGACGCCAAGCCGCTGTCCTACTGGCTGGACGATCCCGGCAAGCCGCAGGCCCAGCCGGCGCTCACCGGCGACGAACGCTGCGACCTGCTCGTCGTCGGCGGCGGCTACAGCGGCCTGTGGACCGCGCTCCTCGCCAAGGAGCGCGACCCCGGGCGCGACGTGGTCCTGCTCGAAGGGCAGGAGGTGGGCTGGGCGGCGTCCGGCCGCAACGGCGGATTCTGCGCCGCCTCCCTGACGCACGGCGTCGCGAACGGGCTGGCCCGCTGGCCCGGCGAGATCGCGAGGCTGGAGGAGCTCGGCAACCGCAACCTCGACGCGATCGAGGAGGCGGTCGCCCGCTACGCCATCGACTGCGACTTCGAGCGCACCGGCGAACTGGACGTGGCCACCGAGCCGCATCAGGTCGCCGAACTCCAGGAATTCCACGAGGAGTTGACCGAGGCGGGCCTCGCCGGCGGCACCGAGCTGCTCGACGCCGACGCGACCCGCGAACAGGTCGACTCGCCGACCTTCCTCGGTGCCCTGTACGACCGGCGCGGTGTCGCGATGCTGCACCCCGCCAAGCTCGCCTGGGGCCTCAAGCAGGCCTGCCTCGACCTCGGCGTGCGCTTCTACGAGCACACCCCGGCGCTCGAACTCTCCTCGTCCGGCGCCGGGACCGCGGTCCGCACCCCCTACGGGCGCGTCTTCGCCCAGCACGTCGCGCTCGGCACGAACGTCTTCCCGTCCCTGGTCAAGCGCGTGCGCTCGTACACCGTCCCGGTCTACGACTACGCGCTGATGACCGAGCCCCTGACCGACGACCAGCTGGCCTCCATCGGCTGGAAGAACCGCCAGGGCCTCGGCGACTCGGCCAACCAGTTCCACTACTTCCGGCTCTCCGCGGACAACCGGATCCTGTGGGGCGGCTACGACGCGATCTATCCCTACGGCGGCCGGGTGCGCGCGGAGTACGACCACAGGCCCGAGACGTACGCGAAGCTCGCCGGCCAGTTCTTCACCTGCTTCCCGCAGCTGGAGGGGGTGCGCTTCAGTCACGCGTGGGGCGGGGCCATCGACACGTGCTCCCGCTTCTCGGCGTTCTTCGGCACGGCCCACAAGGGCCGCGTCGCGTACGCCGCCGGGTACACCGGCCTCGGAGTGGGCGCGACCCGCTTCGGCGCGGACGTGATGCTCGACCTGCTCTCCGGTGAGCGCACGGAGCGTACGGAGCTGGAGATGGTCCGCACGAAGCCGCTGCCCTTCCCGCCCGAGCCGTTCGCCTACACCGGGATCGCGCTCACCAAGTGGTCCCTGGCGCGCGCCGACGACAACGGCGGCCGGCGCAACCTGTGGCTGAAGGCGATGGACAAGGCGGGCCTCGGCTTCGACAGCTGACAAGTCCCGAACCACCGGTCCGGATCAACAAGTCCGGAACAACTCGTGGGCAGAACCCGCGTAATGCTCGCGGCCCGGCCTCCTCTCCCTGGTGACACGCACAGCTTTCGGCAACTGCGTACCAGGAAGAGGAGGTCCCGCCATGACTGGCTCGGGGGCGAAGTCGGCGGTCGAGTGGCTGGCGTCCGTGGCACCTGATCCGGACGCCTGCCGCTGGGAATGGGAGCGCAACCCCCTCGGGGTCGCGCTCCTTCCCGCGGGCAGGCTCTGGGACGTACTGATACTGCCGGGCGAGCTGGGGTATCCGACGCTCGACGTGCTCACCCGCGTCATCGACCGGCCGGGCCCCGTGCTCGCCGACTTCGGTGACGCCCGCATGGGCTTCTTCGTGCCCTCCGGCACGGCCGCCCGCTGGCTCGGCACGGGGGTGCGCGGCGCGGGCCGCGGCACCTGGATCGTCGTGCCGCATCCCCTTCCCCGCCGCGCCGCCGGCGGGGTCCGCTGGCTGATCCCGCCCGACGGCTCGGGCACCCTCACCGACCCGACCGTCCTGGAACTGGCGATGCACGAGGCAGCCGCGCAGCTCGCCCGGGACGACAGCCACGAGTAGCCCGATGGGCCGGCCGGGTCAGCCGCGGGGCGCCCGGCCCGCCCACACGGCGCACATGACGTACAGCAGGACCACCGAGAGGCACCAGCCGCCGACGACGTCCAGCGGCCAGTGGTAGCCGCGCCGCACCAGACCGAGGCCGACGGCCGCGTTCAGGACCGTGTAGCCGATGACGAGTTCGCGGCGCGCGTAGGCGCCACGCACGTACGGCAGCAGGAGGAGCAGGCAGGCGCCGTACGCGACCGCCGCCGTCGTCGCGTGGCCCGACGGGTAGAAGCCGGTACCGGGGCCCATCACGGCCGGGCCCGTCCGGTCGACGGTCTCCTTGATCGGGACGACCAGGAGCGGGACGGCGGCCATCGTCAGCGCGGCGGTGACGGGGGGCTTCCACCAGCGGGGCACGCCGTCGCGGCGGGCGCGCCAGGCGGCGTAGCCGAGGACGGCGGCGAGGACCGGGAGCGCGACAGTGATGTTGCCGAGGTCGGCGAGGAGCTCGGCGGCCCGCTGCGGCAGGCGGCCGGCGCCGATCACGTCGCCGAGGCGTTCGTCCGCGCGGCGCAGCGCACCGCCGACGGCGATCTGCCAGGTGAGGAAGAGGAAGAGCAGGGCGCTCAGAACGGCGGCCCAGCGGAAAATGGTCGGCCGCCCCGGAACAGGGGGGGTAGTTCCGAGGCGGCCGATCTGATCGGTTTGCCGCACGCCCCGGGGGGTTTGGGGCGGGCGGCCATCCGATCGGTGAGGAGTTCCGGAGCCGGAAGCTCCGGGTGTGTGCGCGAGGGCACGACCAGGGCGGGGCTGGGGAGGCTCCGTCCCGGTTTCGCCCACAGTCCCCTGTGGGCGGGGTGTTTCTCTCATCTGCAGAAACCGTACGGCAGGGCGCGGGTGTCCGACAGCGGGAACAGCAACCCGTCATCGGCCCCGCACACGTTCTTCACACGCCCTGACCGTTGCCTGAAGCGCCGGAGCGGCTCAGACGCCCGCGAACGCGGTCTCGATGATGTCCAGGCCCTCGTTGAGCAGGTCGTCACCGATGACGAGCGGGGGAAGGAAGCGCAGCACGTTGCCGTAGGTGCCACAGGTGAGGACCAGCAGACCCTCGGCGTGGCAGGCCTTGGCGAGCGCGGCGGCGGCGGCCGGGTGCGGTTCCTTGGTGGCCTTGTCCTTGACGAGCTCGATGGCGATCATGGCGCCGCGGCCACGGATGTCGCCGATGATGTCGAACTTCTCGGCCATGGTGGCGAGGCGGGCCTTCATGATGGCCTCGATGTTCTTCGCCTTGGCGTTGAGGTCGAGCTCCTTCATGGTCTCGATGGCGCCGAGCGCACCGGCGCAGGCCACCGGGTTGCCGCCGTAGGTGCCGCCGAGGCCGCCCGCGTGCGCGGCGTCCATGATCTCGGCGCGGCCCGTCACGGCGGCGAGCGGCAGACCGCCCGCGATGCCCTTGGCGGTCGTGATCAGGTCGGGGACGATGCCCTCGTCCTCGCACGCGAACCACTGGCCGGTGCGGCAGAAGCCGGACTGGATCTCGTCCGCGACGAAGACGATGCCGTTGTCCGAGGCGAACTGGCGGATCGCGGGCAGGAAGCCCTTCGCCGGCTCGATGAAGCCGCCCTCGCCGAGGACCGGCTCGATGATGATCGCGGCGACGTTGTCGGCGCCGATCTGCTTGGTGATCTGGTCGATCGCCTGGGCGGAGGCCTCGGCGCCCGCGTTCTCCGCGCCGGTCAGCCAGCGGTAGCCGTAGGCCACCGGCACGCGGTAGACCTCGGGCGCGAACGGGCCGAAGCCGTTCTTGTACGGCATGTTCTTGCTGGTCAGCGCCATCGTCAGGTTCGTACGGCCGTGGTAGCCGTGGTCGAAGACGACGACGGCCTGGCGCTTGGTGTACGCACGGGCGATCTTGACGGCGTTCTCGACGGCCTCGGCGCCCGAGTTGAACAGCGCGGACTTCTTGGCGTGGTCACCCGGCGTCAGCTCGGCCAGCGCCTCGGCGACGGCGACGTAGCCCTCGTACGGCGTGACCATGAAACAGGTGTGGGTGAAGTCCTGCAGCTGGGCGGAGGCGCGGCGCACGACGGCCTCGGCGGAGGCGCCGACCGAGGTCACGGCGATGCCGGAACCGAAGTCGATCAGGCGGTTGCCGTCGACGTCCTCGATGATGCCGCCGCCCGCGCGGGCGGTGAAGACCGGCAGCGTGGAGCCCACGCCGGCCGCGACCACGGCGGTACGTCGGGCCTGCAGCTCCTGCGACTTCGGACCGGGGATGGCGGTGACGACGCGGCGCTCCTGCGGGACTGCGCTCATGCGGGGCTCCTGGGGGTGTTTCGGGTGCTTTCTTCGCAGGTTAGGGGCGAGGGGCGGGGTGGGGCATGCTCCATCGGGGCGTTGTTCGCGGGTGGCGTTGTCCGTCGTGGACATAGGGCTGCCTCACGGGGATCGCCGCAGGTCCGGGCGCGTAACCGGTGAACTCCCCATGCGGGGGCACTAGATTGACCCGCGGACACACAGACCGGCAGGTCAGGGGGCAGGGGCAATGGACACCGACGGCACGCAGGGCGCTGGCGGCACGCACGACGCTCGCGGCACACACGCCACACCGGTGCCGCGCCCTGCGGGGCCGCCGAATCCTCCGCTGGTGTCGGCCGACCGGGGAACAGGCAGCGGTTCGCCCGCGCGCCCCGGCACCCCGCCGCCCCGCCCCACGCACGCCCCCGGCGCCGCCGGAGCGTCCGACGGAGCCGCCGGGGCCGCCTTCCTCGGGTGGCTGCGCGCCCCACGGCCCGCCGCCGAGCCGGGCATCTGGCGGTTCGCGCACCGGCCGAGGCCCGCGCAGGAGCCCGAGGTCGTCCCGGCCCGGCAGCTGCTCAGCGGAGCGGTGATCGCGTTCCTGGTGGGGTGGCTCGTCTGGTCCCTGCTCTGGAACGGCTACCTCGGTGGCTGGTGGCTGCTCCCGCTGTACGCGATGGTCCCCGACTCCTGGGCCCAGCCGCACTCCGTCGGCTCGGTCGTCGTGGTCTACCTGTACTACGCCGTGTTCGCCGTCGGCATCATGATCGCCGTCGGCCGGCTCGGCCGTTGGGGTGAGGTCTGGCGCCGCTACGGGCTGCCGGCCTGGCGCAAGGCCCTACCCGTCGCCCAGGAGCGCCCGCCCGCGCCCGAGGAGGACCCCGCGCGCTGGCCCCAGCTGCGGGCCGCGGGCGCCGCCGACGCCGCCGACCGGCTCGCCGCCGACGCCCGCGCCGGGCTGATGTGCGACGTCGACCAGGCCCGGATCGCCCGCGCCTGGCAGGGCGTGCGCCGTGGCAGCCACCCCCTCGCCTCGTTCACCGCGGCCGTCGTGAAGGACGGCGCCGGCGCCTGTCTGCACCCCTCCGGCGCGCGCGACCTCCCTGCCCGCGCCGCCCGCCACGACCTCGCCACCGCCCAGGTCAGGATCGGCACGACCGCCGACGACGTCCGCAATCCCTACGCCTACCGCGGCACGGGCCTCGCCTTCGGGCCCGATCTGCTGGGCACCTCGCTGCTCGCCGTCGGCCCCGCGGGCGCCGGCAAGACCGGCAGCGTCGTCTGGCCGATCGCCGAGTCCCTGTGCCTGGGCGCATTGGCCGGCCGCGCCGCCGTCGTGGTCGTCGGCGCGGCGGGCTCGGGCCTCGGCGCCGCCGACGGCTATGACGTCGTCATCCGCATCGGTCACCCGGAGTCCGTCCACGACCTGGACCTGTACGGCGGCACGAGCGACCCCGACGAGGCCGCGGCGGTGCTCGCCGAGGCGCTCGTCGGGGACCTCGCCGACCCGCACCCCGGCGGCGACAGCCGGCGCTCCACCACCGTCATCGCCCAGCTCATCGGGCCGTACCACGCCGTCCACGGCCGCTTCCCCTCCGTGCCCGAGCTGCGCCGCCTCCTGGACGGCGCCCCGGAGCCGCTCGCCGCGCTGCGTCAGGCGCTCACCGACTCGGGTCACGAGGCGATGCTCCGCGAACTCGATGCGCGCGAGCGGCAGTTGGGGCATCCGGGGGACGTGGGCGCGGTGCTCGCCGACCGGGTGGCCCTCCTCGACCGGCCCGCCTTCGCCTCGTTCTTCGACACGACGGGCCGGGGCAGGCCGTTCTCGCTGCGCGCCCTCGACCACCCCGTACGCGTCCGCATCGACCTGCCCGAACGCGGGCACGCCGACGCGTCGCGGATCCTCGCGCGTCTCGTGCTCGCCCAGTTCGTCGCCAGCGCGTCCGTCCGCGACGACCGCTCGCTCTTCGCCTGCCTGATCCTGGACGACGCGACCGGCGCCGTTACCCCGCAGGCCGTGCGCGGCATCCAGCGGCTGCGCTCCGCGAACGCGGGCGCCGTCCTGACCCTGCGCACCCTCGACGACGTGCCGCGGCCCCTGCGTGGACCGCTCCTCGGGGCCGTCGGCTGCCGCGTGGCCCTGTCCGGCCTCACCCCGTGGGACGGCCAGGACTTCGCCGAGGTGTGGGGCAAGGAGTGGACCGAGACACGGGACGTCACCGACCGGCAGATCATCGCGGAGACCCCGCTCGGCAAGACCGTCCACATGCTGCGCCGCGTCATCACCGGCAACGCGCCCACCGCACGGGCCGTCACCGTGCGCCAGGTCGAGCGCGAGCGCTGGTCCGCCTCCGAACTGGCGCACGCCGTCCCGCCCGGCCACGCCGTCCTGTCCCTGACCACGGTCCGCGGCGAGCACGCGCCCCCGCTCCTGGTGGACCTGCGCGACTGAGGCGGCCCGGTGTGCGGGGAGGCCGCAGACGTACGTACGGTGAGGCAGAATCGACACTGGTCGTTCATACGTACCGGCCAAAAGATCCACAGGATCCACCCCTCACCCGAGCACCACCTGTCGCACACCTGAAGGCCTCATGCCGCCCACGCTCGCCTCCCTCGTCCATCACTCCGCGCTCAAGCTGACCGTGCGCGCCGGGGAGGAACGGCTGGACACCGCCGTGCGCTGGGCCCACGTCAGTGAGCTCGCCGACCCCGTGCCGTACATGGAGGGTGGCGAGCTGCTCCTGTTCACCGCGCTCAAGCTGGACGCGGAGGACCCGGAGGCGATGCGCCGCTATGTGAAGCGGCTCGCGGGTGCCGGAGTCGTCGGGCTCGGCTTCGCCGTCGGTGTCAACTACGACGCCGTCCCGCAGGCCCTCGTCGACGCGGCGCGCGAGGAGGAGTTCCCGCTCCTCGAAGTGCCGCGCCGCACCCCCTTCATCGCCATCAGCAAGGCCGTCTCCGCCGCCATCGCCGCCGACCAGTACCGCGCCGTCACCGCCGGTTTCGCCGCCCAGCGCGAGCTGACCAAGCAGGCGCTGAGCGGCGGGCCCGAGGGGCTGCTCGGCGCGCTCGCCGGCCAGGTCGACGGCTGGGCCGCGCTGTACGACGCCTCGGGCGCCGTGGTCGCGGCCGCGCCGGAGTGGGCCGGACGCAGGGCGGCCCGTCTGGTCGGCGACGTCGAGCGGCTGCGTGAGCGGCCCGCCCCGGCCAGCGCCGTCGTCGGCGGCAGCGAGCAGCCGGGCGGCGGCGACGAGGACCGCGTAGAACTGCACTCCCTCGGCACCGGACGCAGGCCCCGCGCCGCCCTCGCCGTGGGCACCGCAGCGGCCCTCGGCACCGCCGAGCGTTACGCGCTGCACTCCGCCATCGCCCTGCTCACCCTCACCACCGAGCGCTCCCGCTCGCTGCACGCGGCCGAGCAGCGCATCGGCGCGGCGGTCCTGCGGATGCTGCTCGCGGGGGAGCCCGAGCACGCCAGGACCGTCGCCGGTGACCTGTACGGAGGGCTGCTCGACGCGCCCTTCCGGATGATCGTCGCCGAGGTCGCGTCCGCGTCGGCGGGCCGCGCGCACGCCGACGGGCACGCGCGCGTGGCCCTCGACAAGCCGGAGCGGCCCGCTCCGGGCACCGGGGCGGCGGCCGTCGCCGCCTCCGGGGACCCGCTCACGGGGCTCGCCGACGTCGTGGAGGCCGCCGCGGCCCGCTCCGGGGAGGCCGTCCTCGTGGTGCCCGACGGAGACCGGCTCGTGCTGCTCGCCGCCGACGGCGGCGCGGCGACGGGCGCCTGCACCCAGTACGCCGAGGCCCTGGAGACAGCCCGCCTGACGCAGCGCGAGCAGGGCGGCGCGGGCGAGGACGACGAACTCGTGGTGGGCCTGTCCGCACCGGCCGGGCCGATCGCCGCCGCGACCGCCTACAAGCAGGCCGAACAGGCCCTCTCCGTCGCCCGGCGGCGAGGTCGCGCCCTCGTCGAACACGAGGAGGTCGCGGCCGGCTCCGTCGTGCCGCTGCTCGCCGACGACGCCGTACGCGCCTTCGCGGACGGCCTCCTGCGGGCCCTGAAGGACCACGACGCGACCGGCCGCGGCGACCTCGTGGCGTCGCTGCGCGCCTGGCTCTCGCGGCACGGCCAGTGGGACGCGGCCGCCGCCGACCTCGGTGTGCACCGCCACACCCTGCGTTACCGGATGCGGCGCGTCGAGGAGATCCTCGGCCGCTCGCTGGACGATCCGGACGTGCGCATGGAGCTGTGGCTGGCCCTCAAGGCGACGGGCGCGGGCGGCGAATAGGCCCGCCGGGCCCGCCCTTCAGGAGCGAACCCGCGCCCGCCTCTGCCAAAGCGGCGCGCCGCACTCGCGGACTCCGACACGTCGGACAAACACGGCTCCGCCCCCGCCCGCCTACCGTTGGTCCGGAAAGACCCCAGTACACACCCACTGCGGAAGGGCCGGGACCGACTATGACCGCCACTCACGCCTTCTGGCTCGCGGGCCGCGAGGCCACCGGTGACGCCACCTTCGACGTCACCAACTCCTACGACGGTCGGCTGGTCGGCAAGGTCAGCGTGCCCACGGACGCGCAGGTCGAGGAGGCCGTCGCCGCCGCGTACGCCGTCCGCGACGAGTTCGCCGCCACCCCCGCCCACGTACGGGCCAAGGCCCTCAACCACGTGGCCGACCGGCTGACCGAGCGCACCGAGGAGATCGCCCAGCTGATCTCCGCCGAGAACGGCAAGCCCATCAAGTGGGCGCGCGGCGAGGTCGGCCGTGCCGTCTCCGTCTTCCGCTTCTCCGCCGAGGAGGCCCGCCGCTTCAACGGCGGCGAGGCCCAGCGCCTGGACACGGACGCGGGCGGCACCGGCCGGCTCGCCCTGACCCGCCGCATTCCGCACGGCGTGGTCCTCGGCATCGCGCCGTTCAACTTCCCGCTGAACCTCAGCGCCCACAAGGTCGCACCGGCCATCGCCGTCGGCGCCCCGATCATCCTGAAGCCGGCCCCGGCCACGCCGATCTCCTCGCTGATCCTCGGCGAGCTGCTCGCCGAGACCGACCTCCCGGCCGGCTCCTGGTCCGTCCTCACGGTCCCGAACGACCGCATGCCCGCCCTGGTCCAGGACGAGCGCCTGCCGGTCATCTCCTTCACCGGCTCGGGCCCCGTCGGCTACGCGATCATGGACAGCGTGCCGCGCAAGCACTGCACGCTGGAGCTCGGCGGCAACGGCGCGGCCGTCGTCCTCGGTGACTGGGCCTCCGACGAGGACCTGGACTGGGCGGCGACCCGGATCGCCACCTTCTCCAACTACCAGGGCGGCCAGTCCTGCATCTCCGTGCAGCGCGTCATCGCCGACGCCTCCCTGTACGAGCGGCTCCTGCCGAAGATCGTCGCGGCCGTCGAGGCACAGGTCACCGGTGACCCCGCGGACGACGCCACCGACGTCGGCCCGCTGGTCAGCGAGGACGCCGCCAAGCGCGTGGAGTCCTGGGTCGACGAGGCCGTCGCCGCGGGCGCCTCGCTGCTCGCGGGCGGCAAGCGCGAGGGCGCCACGTACGCCCCGACCGTCCTCGCCGACGTGCCGGCCGACGTGACGATCTCCTGCGAGGAGGTCTTCGGGCCGGTCCTCACGGTCAAGAAGGTCGACGGCGAGGCCGAGGCCTTCGCCGCGGTCAACGACTCCAAGTACGGCCTCCAGGCGGGCGTGTTCACGCACGACCTGCAGACCGCCTTCCGCGCCCACCGCGCCCTCGAGGTCGGCGGCGTGGTCATCGGCGACGTCCCGTCCTACCGCGCGGACCAGATGCCGTACGGCGGCGCCAAGCAGTCCGGCGTGGGCCGCGAGGGCGTGCGCTACGCGATGGACGACTACACGTACGAGCGCGTCCTCGTCCTGACGGGCCTCGCCCTCTAGGGCCGGCAAGACCCCGGCGTACGCCTGACCCGTACGCCGGCCATGGACGGCCGGAGCCCACTGTGCGGGGGCTCCGGCCGTCCGCGTTCCCGGGCCCGCCATTTGACGGCAGGCCCAACGGACCCTTGTCCCCCGAATGCCGGTACGGGTTGACCCGATCGGTGCGCGAGGGGTGGTCGGGTTGCCGGTTTTCGGGTACATACGACCGAGTAGCACCCGTCGGTAGCCGATGCCGAACGGCCCCTATCTCGCGTCGAGGTGAGCCCCCATGGCGGCCCCAACTTCCCAGCAGCCATCCGTATCGGAACGTGAGGCCCGGCAGGTCGCCGAGGCCGCGCGCGAACAGGGCTGGCGCAAGCCGAGCTTCGCCAAGGAGCTCTTCCTCGGGCGCTTCAGGCTGGACCTGATCCACCCGCATCCCCAGCCGGCGGGCGAGGACGTCCGGCGCGGCGAGGAGTTCCTCGCCAAGTTGCGCGACTTCTGCGAGACACGCATCGACCCGGCCCGCATCGAGCGCGAGGCGCAGATCCCCGACGAGGTGATCAACGGGCTCAAGGAGCTCGGCGCCCTCGGCATGAAGATCGACACCAAGTACGGCGGCCTGGGTCTCACGCAGGTCTACTACAACAAGGCCCTCGCCCTGGTCGGCACCGTGAACCCCGCGATCGGCGCCCTCCTGTCGGCCCACCAGTCCATCGGTGTGCCGCAGCCGCTGAAGATCTTCGGGACGCAGGAGCAGAAGGACGCCTTCCTGCCGCGCTGCGCCAGCACCGACATCACCGCGTTCCTGCTGACCGAACCCGACGTCGGCTCGGACCCGGCGCGCCTCGCCACGACCGCGGTGCCCGACGGGGACTCGTACATCCTCGACGGCGTGAAGCTGTGGACGACGAACGGCGTCGTCGCCGATCTGCTCGTCGTCATGGCGCGGGTGCCGAAGGCGGAGGGGCGCAAGGGCGGCATCACGGCCTTCGTCGTGGAGGCCGACTCCGAAGGGATCACGGTCGAGAACCGCAACGCCTTCATGGGCCTGCGCGGCCTGGAGAACGGCGTGACCCGTTTCCACCAGGTCAGGGTCCCGGCCGCGAACCGCATCGGCCCCGAGGGCGCCGGCCTCAAGATCGCCCTCACCACCCTCAACACGGGCCGGCTCTCGCTGCCCGCGATGTGCGTCGGCGCGGGCAAGTGGTGCCTGAAGATCGCCCGCGAGTGGTCGGGCGCCCGCGAGCAGTGGGGCAAGCCGGTCGCGTTCCACGAGGCGGTCGGCCAGAAGATCTCGTTCATCGCGGCGACGACCTTCGCGCTCGAAGCCGTCGTCGACCTGTCCTCGCAGATGGCCGACGAGGACCGCAACGACATCCGCATCGAGGCCGCCCTCGCCAAGCTCTTCGGCTCCGAGATGGGCTGTCTGATGGCGGACGAGCTGGTCCAGATCCGCGGCGGCCGCGGCTTCGAGACCGCCGAGTCCCTCGCCGCGCGCGGCGAACGCGCCGTCCCCGCCGAACAGCTCCTGCGCGATCTGCGCATCAACCGCATCTTCGAGGGCTCGACGGAAATCATGCACCTCCTCATCGCCCGCGAGGCCGTGGACGCGCACCTGTCCGTCGCCGGTGACCTGATCGACCCCGACAAGTCCCTGTCCGACAAGGCGAAGGCGGGCGCGAAGGCCGGCGGCTTCTACGCGCGCTGGCTGCCGAAGCTCGTCGCCGGACCCGGCCAACTCCCCAACTCCTACAGCGAGTTCCACCCCGCGGGCCACGCCGACCTCTCCGGTCATCTGCGCTACGCGGAGCGCTCGGCGCGCAAGCTGGCCCGCTCCACCTTCTATGCCATGTCCCGCTGGCAGGGAAAGATGGAGACCAAGCAGGGCTTCCTCGGCCGGATCGTCGACATCGGCGCCGAACTCTTCGCGATGAGCGCGGCCTGCGTACGGGCCGAGCACCTGCGCGGCACCGGCGAACACGGCCGCGAGGCCTACCAGCTCGCCGACGTGTTCTGCAGCCAGTCCCGCGTCCGCGTCGACGAACTCTTCGGGCGCCTGTGGCACAACACCGACGAACTGGACCGCAAGGTCACCAAGGGCGTCCTCAGCGGTTCCTACACCTGGCTGGAGGAGGGCGTCATCGACCCCAGCGGCGACGGCGCGTGGATCGCGGACGCGACCCCCGGCCCCTCGAAGAGGAAGAACGTCCGCCGCCCCATCCGCTGAACCGCGCCCCGGGGCCCGTGGGTATCTTGCTCACCGCAAGTCCCACAGGCCCCGGGGAGATGGCAGCCATGCGTGACGAGCGCAAGTACCGCAACGACCTGGAACGACGGTTTCGCGAAACGCGCTGAAGATGCGCACCCGCGGCTTCTGGCTGCTCGTCCTCGCCGCGCTGCTGTGGCTGTACGTCCTGGCCCGGCTCCTGCTGCCGCCGGGCTTCCTCCTCGCGTCCGGCGACGAACACGGCGCCGGCTGCGACGACCCGCTCCTCTTCGAGGAGATCCGCAGGAGCTACGACGACGGCATCTCCAACACCTGCGTCCTGGAGCCCTGGCCGGTGATCTTCGCCGTCCTCGCGCTCTCGCTCCCCATCGGGATGGCCGGCGCGATCCTCTACGTGCGCGGCGTCCTCAGCGCCAACCTCAGTCACTACGTTCGGTCCATGACCGGGCAGTGAACGGGCCTGCCTCCTTGCCTCAAAGGGCGACGAGGCGGACATTGGGTACAGGGGGGAGGCTCCTGTGTCGGGTACCGGATTCGACCGCATCACTTCCAGGATCATGCGCGCAGGCGAAGGCAGGATCCTGCACAAGCTCCAGCGCGTCGCCGACCAGGTCAACTCGGTCGAGGAAGACTTCCGCGCGCTCACCGACGCCGAGCTCCAGGCCCTCACCGCCGAGTTCCGGCAGCGCCTCACCGACGGTGAGAGCCTGGACGACCTCATGCCCGAGGCCTTCGCCGCGATCCGCGAGGCCGCGCGCCGCACGCTCGGCATGCGCCACTTCGACGTACAGCTGATGGGCGGCGCCGCGCTCCACCTCGGCAACATCGCCGAGATGCAGACCGGCGAGGGCAAGACCCTGGCCGCGACCCTGCCCGTCTACCTCAACGCGCTGGCCGGGAACGGCGTCCATCTCGTCACCGTCAACGACTACCTCGCCGAGCGCGACGCCGCCTGGATGGGCCGGGCCTACCGGTTCATGGGCCTCACCGTCGGCGTCGTCACGAACGACATGGACCCGGCCGACCGGCGCGCCGCTTACGCCTGCGACATCACGTACGGCACCAACACCGAGTTCGGCTTCGACTACCTGCGCGACAACATGGCGTGGTCGAAGGACGAACTGGTGCAGCGCGGACACCACTTCGCGATCGTCGACGAGGCGGACTCGATCCTCATCGACGAGGCCCGCACACCGCTGATCATCTCCGGCCCGGCCGACCAGCCCACCCACTGGTACGGCGTCTTCGCGGGACTGGTCCGGAACATGAAGGGCGTCCCGGTCCAGGAAGAGCATTTCACCACCCAGGCCGACAAGGACCGGCTCGCCGAGCTGCGGGCCACGTACGACTACGAGTACGACCTGAAGAAGAAGACCGTGGGGATCCTGGACCGTGGGGTCTCCTACCTGGAGGACCAGCTCGGCATCGAGAACTTCTACGAGGCGGCCCACACCCCGCTCGTCGGGCACCTGAACAACGCGCTCAAGGCCAAGGAGCACTTCAGGAACGACAAGGACTACGTCGTCATCGACGGCGAGGTCCTCATCGTCGACGAGCACACCGGCCGCATCCTCATGGGCCGCCGCTACAACGAGGGCCTGCACCAGGCCATCGAGGCCAAGGAAGGGGTGGACATCAAGGACGAGAACCAGACGCTCGCCACGATCACCCTGCAGAACTTCTTCCGCCTCTACGCCAAGCTCGGCGGCATGACCGGCACCGCCATGACCGAGGCCGCCGAGTTCCACCAGATCTACAAGCTGCACGTCGTGCCCATCCCCACCAACCGGCCGATGGTCCGCCGCGACGACCCCGACCTGATCTACCGCACCGAGAGCGCCAAGTTCGACGCGATCGTCGAGGACATCGCCGAGAGGCACGCCACCGGCCAGCCCGTCCTCGTGGGCACCACCTCCGTGGAGAAGTCCGAGCTCCTGTCCGAACAGCTCCGCAGGCACGGCATCCGGCACGAGGTCCTCAACGCCAAGAACCACCGCCGCGAGGCCCAGATCGTCGCCCAGGCGGGCCGCAAGGGCGCCGTCACCGTCGCCACGAACATGGCCGGCCGCGGCACCGACATCATGCTCGGCGGCAACCCTGAGGCGATGACCGCCGCCGCACTGGAAGCACACGGCCCCGCCGAGGACGACGACCCCGAGCGGCGCCGCGCCGTCGAGGAGCGCGTCAGCGCGTCCGCCGCCGCCGAGCACGACGAGGTGAAGGAACTCGGCGGGCTCTACGTCCTCGGCACCGAACGGCACGAGTCCCGGCGCATCGACAACCAGCTGCGTGGCCGCTCGGGACGCCAGGGCGACCCCGGGGCATCCCGCTTCTACCTGTCCCTGGAGGACGACCTGATGCGCCTGTTCCGCGCCCAGGCCGTCGACCGGGTCATGGCCATGGCGAACGTCCCCGATTCCGTGCCCATCGAGAACAAGATGGTCACCCGCGCCATCGCCTCCGCCCAGTCCCAGGTCGAGCAGCAGCACTTCGAGACCCGCAAGGACATCCTCAAGTTCGACGAGGTACTCAACCGGCAGCGCACCCTCATCTACCGCGAACGCCGCCGCGTCCTGGAGGGCGAGGACCTGCGCGCCCAGATCCTCCGCTTCATGGACGACACCGTCGAGGCGTACATCACCCATGAAACCGCCGAGGGCTACGCGGAGGAGTGGGACCTCGACGTGCTCTGGGCCGCCTTCCACGAGCTCTACCCGTGCGGCGTCACCGCCGACGAGCTCGACGAGGCGGCCGGCGGGCGCGCCGAGCTGACCGCCGGCCTCCTCGTCGACGCCGTCACCGAGGACATCCACGCCCGCTACGAGGAGCGCGAGAGCGACCTCGGCGCCGACGCCCTGCGCGACCTGGAACGCTTCGTCGTCCTCGCCGTCCTCGACCGCAAATGGCGCGAACACCTCTACGAGATGGACTACCTCCGCGACGGCATCGGCCTGCGCTACACCCTGGGCCGCGAGCCGATCTTCGAGTATGAACGCGAGGGGTTCGACCTGTTCACGGCCATGATGGACGCCATCAAGGAGGAGTCGGTCGGCTACGTCTTCAACCTCGACACCACTGCCGACGCGCCGCCCTCCGACGCCCTCGACGCGGCCCGGCGCCCCGACCGTCTCCACTTCAGCGCCCCCACCCTGGACACCGCCGGGGGCAGACAGGAAGGCGACTTCAACACCGCCCCCGACGAGGACGCACCGCGCGACGCGGAGCCGCCCGGCCCCTCCCCGCGGCCGTCCGCCTGAGCGAAGGGCCGCCGCCTGCGCAGGTGATGACGAACCGCCGGGGGACGCGCTGTCCGAGGCACCCGGAGGCCACGCCACAATGGGGGGTATGAGCGACAGCGCATCCCCCCTCGCGGACCCGCACCTCGTCTACGACCCCGCCGGCACGGACGGCCCGCGGGACGTCGTCATCCTCGGCTCCACGGGCTCGATCGGCACCCAGGCCATCGATCTGGTGCTGCGCAACCCCGACCGCTTCACGGTCACGGCGCTGTCCGCCGCGGGCGGCCGGGTCGGCCTGCTCGCCGAACAGGCCAGGCAGCTGCGCGTACGGACCGTCGCGGTCGCCCGCGAGGACGTCGTGCCCGCCCTGCGCGAGGCACTGAGCGCGCAGTACGCCGACGGCGAGCCGCTCCCCGAGATCCTTGCCGGACCCGACGCGGCCACCCAGCTCGCCGCCTCCCCCTGCCACACGGTGCTCAACGGCATCACCGGATCCATCGGCCTCGCCCCGACGCTCGCTGCTCTGGAGGCCGGGCGCACCCTCGCCCTCGCCAACAAGGAGTCGCTCATCGTCGGCGGCCCCCTCGTCAAGGCGCTCGCGAAGCCGGGCCAGATCATCCCTGTCGACTCCGAGCACGCGGCGCTCTTCCAGGCCCTCGCGGCCGGCAAGCGCGCGGACGTCCGCAAGCTCGTCGTCACCGCGTCCGGCGGCCCCTTCCGGGGACGGACGAAGGCGGACCTCGCACACGTCACACCCGAGGACGCGCTAGCGCACCCGACCTGGGCGATGGGCCCGGTCATCACCGTCAACTCCGCGACCCTCGTCAACAAGGGCCTGGAGGTGATCGAGGCGCACCTCCTCTACGACATCCCGTTCGAGCGGATCGAGGTCGTCGTGCACCCGCAGTCCTACGTGCACTCCATGGTCGAGTTCACGGACGGCTCCACCCTCGCCCAGGCCACGCCGCCCGACATGCGCGGACCCATCGCCATCGGCCTCGGCTGGCCCGAGCGGATCCCCGACGCGGCGCCCGCGTTCGACTGGACGAAGTCGTCGAGCTGGGAGTTCTTCCCCCTCGACACCGAGGCCTTCCCCTCGGTCGGGCTCGCCCGGCACGTGGGCAAGCTCGCGGGGACGGCTCCGGCAGTGTTCAATGCCGCAAACGAGGAGTGCGTGGACGCGTTCCTGAACGGCGCGCTGCCGTTCAACGGCATCATGGACACCGTCACGAAGGTCGTCGAGGAACACGGCGCGCCTTCGGCAGCGGCGGCGGGAACTTCCCTGACCGTCGCGGACGTCCTCGAAGCGGAGACCTGGGCACGCGCCCGGGCCCGTGAACTGACGGCACAGGCGACATCGACCGCGGAGGCTCGTGCATGACGACCCTGATGATGATCCTCGGCATAGTCGTCTTCGCGATCGGGCTGCTCGTCTCGATCGCCTGGCACGAGCTGGGGCATCTCTCGACCGCGAAGCTCTTCAAGATCCGCGTGCCGCAGTACATGGTCGGCTTCGGCCCGACCGTCTGGTCCCGCAAGAAGGGCGATACGGAGTACGGCGTCAAGGCGATCCCGCTGGGCGGCTACATCCGCATGATCGGCATGTTCCCGCCCGGCCCGGACGGGAAGATCGAGGCCCGCTCCACCTCCCCGTTCCGCAGCATGGTCGAGGACGCCCGGGCTGCGGCCTTCGAGGAGCTCCAGCCCGGCGACGAGACGCGCCTCTTCTACACGCGCAAGCCGTGGAAGAGGGTCATCGTGATGTTCGCGGGCCCCTTCATGAACCTGATCCTCGCGGTCGGCCTGTTCTTCACCGTCCTGATGGGCTTCGGCATCACGCAGCAGACCACCACGGTCAGCTCGGTCCAGCAGTGCGTGGTCAAGCAGAGTGAGAACCGCGACACGTGCAAGAAGTCCGACCCCGCCTCCCCGGCGGCCGCGGCCGGACTGCGGGCCAAGGACAAGATCGTCTCGTTCAACGGCGTGAAGACCGACAAGTGGAACACCCTCTCCGACGAGATCCGCGCCAACCCCGGCAGGACGGTCGACATCGTCGTCCAGCGCGACGGCCAGGAGAAGGTCCTGCATGCCAAGATCGCCACCAACCAGGTGGCGAAGAAGGACGGCAGCGGTCAGATCGTCCAGGGCGAGTACATCAACGCCGGATTCCTCGGCTTCAGCGCCTCGACCGGTGTCGTGCGCCAGGACTTCGGCGACTCCGTGACCTGGATGGGAGACCGGGTCGGCGACGCCGTGAACTCGCTCGCCGCCCTGCCCGGCAAGATCCCGGCCCTGTGGGACGCCGCCTTCGGGGACGGCCCGCGTGAGCCGGACTCGCCGATGGGTGTGGTCGGCGCGGCCCGCGTCGGCGGGGAGATCTTCAACCTGGACATCCCGGCGACCCAGCAGCTCGGTATGGCCCTGATGCTCGTCGCGGGGTTCAACCTGTCGCTGTTCCTCTTCAACATGCTGCCGCTGCTGCCCCTGGACGGCGGGCACATCGCCGGTGCCCTGTGGGAGTCGCTGCGACGGAATGTGGCGAAGGTCTTCAAGCGGCCCGACCCCGGCCCGTTCGATGTGGCGAAGCTGATGCCGGTCGCCTACGTCGTGGCCGGAATCTTCGTCTGCTTCACCGTCCTCGTACTGATCGCGGACGTCGTCAACCCGGTCAAAATCTCGTAGTTACCCATAGTTCATGGCGGCCAGGCATGCTCTGTGCCCGGCCGCCTACCTTTGGGTGGACTTCCGGACGTGATGTGCTCGGCGCCGGGCCGGTGCCGTAATCTCGAAGCCTGGAGCCCGCTCACCACGGGACCCCGATCCGTGTCTTCTTCTCGGGTCTCGATTCCACACCTTGGGGTTGCACAGCAGATGACTGCGATTTCTCTCGGCATGCCGTCCGTTCCGACCAAGCTCGCCGAGCGCCGCAGGAGCCGGCAGATCCAGGTCGGCACCGTGGCGGTCGGCGGAGACGCACCGGTGTCGGTGCAGTCCATGACGACGACCCGTACGTCCGACATCGGCGCCACGCTGCAGCAGATCGCCGAGCTCACCGCGTCCGGCTGCCAGATCGTGCGTGTGGCGTGTCCCACGCAGGACGACGCCGACGCGCTCGCGACCATCGCGAGGAAGTCGCAGATCCCCGTCATCGCGGACATCCACTTCCAGCCGAAGTACGTCTTCGCCGCCATCGAGGCGGGCTGCGCGGCGGTCCGGGTGAACCCGGGCAACATCAAGCAGTTCGACGACAAGGTCAAGGAGATCGCGCAGGCGGCCAAGGACCACGGCACCCCGATCCGCATCGGCGTGAACGCGGGCTCGCTCGACGCCCGGCTCCTGAAGAAGTACGGCAAGGCCACCCCCGAGGCGCTCGTCGAGTCCGCCCTGTGGGAGGCGTCCCTCTTCGAGGAGCACGGCTTCCGCGACATCAAGATCTCGGTCAAGCACAACGACCCGGTCGTGATGGTGAACGCCTACCGCCAGCTCGCCGCCCAGTGCGACTACCCGCTGCACCTCGGCGTCACCGAGGCGGGCCCGGCCTTCCAGGGCACCATCAAGTCCGCCGTCGCGTTCGGCGCGCTGCTCTCCGAGGGCATCGGCGACACCATCCGCGTCTCCCTCTCGGCCCCGCCGGTCGAGGAGATCAAGGTGGGCAACCAGATCCTGGAGTCGCTCAACCTCAAGCCGCGCCGCCTGGAGATCGTCTCCTGCCCGTCCTGCGGCCGCGCCCAGGTCGACGTCTACAAGCTCGCCGAAGAGGTCACCGCGGGCCTCGACGGCATGGAGGTCCCGCTGCGCGTCGCCGTCATGGGCTGCGTGGTGAACGGACCGGGCGAGGCCCGCGAGGCCGACCTCGGCGTCGCCTCCGGCAACGGCAAGGGCCAGATCTTCGTCAAGGGCGAGGTCATCAAGACCGTCCCCGAGTCGAAGATCGTCGAGACCCTCATCGAAGAGGCGCTGAAGATCGCCGAGCAGATGGAGAAGGACGGCGTCATGAGCGGCGAGCCGACGGTTGCCGTCGCGGGCTGATCCGCCTTGTGACGCAAGAGACCCGGGTGCCCCTCCGGAGGTGGCGCCCGGGTCCCTTTGCGTGCGGTGTGCTGCTCAGCATCTCCGGCTAAAGTACGGAGATCAGCAGACCGTGTGACTCCGCCCCGAGGGGCTTCTCGCCGTGACGCGACGGTCAAGCCCTGACCGATGCTCGCGAGCGAGCACACGGCGACGCTAGCAGGGTGTTCGACGGGTTGTCGTTCCCCGCAAGGAGTGATGGAGCCGCCCCGTTGTTGACTCAGACCACCACCCGGGTCCTCGAACCGAGTGACCTCGATGCCGCGCTCGCCGTGCTCGACCGCGAGCCGGTTGCCAATGCCTTCGTCGCGTCCCGCGTCCAGGTCGCGGGCCTCGACCCGTGGCGTCTGGGCGGCGAGATGTGGGGCTGGTACGAGGACGGGATGCTCGAATCCCTCTGCTACGCGGGCGCGAACCTGGTCCCGATCTGCGCCACCCCGAGGGCCGTGCGCGGGTTCGCCGACCGGGCCCGCCGGGCCGGGCGCCGCTGCTCCTCCATCGTCGGCCCCGCCGAGCCCACCGCCCAGCTGTGGCGGCTGCTCGAACCGAACTGGGGCCCGGCCAGGGACGTACGCGCCCAGCAGCCCCTCATGGTCGCGGACCGGCTCCCCGACCACATCGCCCCGGATCCGTACGTCCGCCGCGTCCGCAAGGACGAGATGGAGACGATCATGCCGGCGTGTGTGGCGATGTTCACGGAGGAGGTCGGCGTCTCGCCGCTGGCCGGTGACGGGGGCCTGCTGTATCAGGCGCGGGTGGCCGAGCTGGTCGGAAGCGGGCGTTCGTTCGCCCGGCTCGACGAGCACGGCAAGGTGATCTTCAAGGCCGAGATCGGCGCCGCGACGACGCGGGCCTGCCAGATCCAGGGCGTGTGGATCGCCCCCGAACACCGCGGCCGCGGCATCGCCGCCCCCAGCATGGCTGCGGTCCTGCGCTACGCGCTCACGGATTTCGCGCCGCTGGTCAGCCTGTACGTGAACGACTTCAACACCCCGGCGCGGGCCGCGTACCGCCGGGTCGGATTCGAGGAAGTCGGCGCCTTCATGAGTGTCCTGTTCTGAGGCGCTCGCGCGCTCCCCGTGGCACGTGTCTCACATATTTGGCGTCGTTTGACATTAGCGCCCCTTATGGAAGATAAAGAAGCTCCTTTGGTTCAAGCTTCACCCAGTGTGAACACCTTCCGTGCGCACCGGTGTGGATGCTGATGAGTTTCTACGCGAATGAGTGCCGCCATGTCCGACCGTGCCAGTGACCCCTCCCAGGCCTGGGAGGAGTGGCGCGCCGAGCGGCACCGCTCCGTCACCGGCCCCACCGGGAACCTCGCCCTCGTCGAGACCCGCTGGCTGCCCGCGGGCGAGCGCCCCGACCTCACGGCGGCCCGCGCCGGACAGCGCGACGGTGTGACCGTCACGACCGTCGAGCGCACCGACCTGGCGACCGGCGAGCCCGAGTACGCGCTGCGTTTCTGGGACGCCGAGTCCCCCGCGATCCGGAACTTCGAGCGCACCGACGCCTTCCCGTTCGACCCGGCCTGGGTCCTGGACGCCACGTACACCCCCGTCGAGGACGCCCGCCGCGTCGCCTTCGAGCACATCCGGGACAACGGCGGCACCCGCGATCTCGCCGTCCCCGGCGACATCGCGCTCACCGTCGACGGCACCGACCACACGCTCAGCGCCTTCGACGACGACGGCACGCTGCTGCTCGTCTTCGGCGACCCGACCAACGGGACGGCCACCTACGGCGCGGGCCGGTTCCTCTTCGTCGACCACACCGGCGAGGGGCGGGTGCGGCTCGACTTCAACCGGGCGTTCGTCCCGCCCTGCGGGTTCTCCGATCAGTACAACTGTCCGATGCCGCCGCGGCAGAACCGCTTCCATCTGCCGGTGGAAGCCGGCGAGAAGCTCCCCGTCTTCCGCGCCGGCTTCGCCGACCAGCACTGATCTCTCGCGCGCCCCCTCCCGCGCCCGCACGAAGGCAGCCCCATGAACCTCCCCAAGAAGCCCCTGTCCGCCGGTGTGCTCACCGTCGCCCTCGCCGTGACGCTCGCCGCGTGCGGTGGCTCCGGCGAAAACAACAGCAGCGGCGGCAGTGGCGCGTACGACAAGAACGCCACGGTCAACATCGGCTCCCTGTACGAGCCGCAGAACCTGGACAACACCGGGGGCGGCGGCCAGGGCGTCACCGAGGCGCTCAACGGCAATGTGTACGAGGGCCTGTTCAAGCTCACCGACGACGGCAAGGTCGAGAACCTCCTCGCCAAGGACCACAAGGTCTCCGGCGACGGGCTCACCTACACCTTCACCCTGCGCGACGGCGTGAAGTTCCACAGTGGCAAGGCGCTGACCAGCAAGGACGTCAAGTACAGCCTGGAGAAGGTGATCGCGCCGGACTCGCAGTCCGCGCGCAAGAGCAATCTTGAGGTCATCAAGTCGGTCGACACCCCCGACGCGAAGACCGTGAAGGTCACGCTGAAGCAGAAGTCGATCTCCTTCGTCTACAACCTGTCCTACGTCTGGATCATCAACGACCAGGCGAAGAACCTGAAGACGACCGAGGACGGCACGGGCCCGTACGAGCTGGGCAAGTGGACGCGCGGCTCGGCGCTCAGCCTCGACCGGTTCCCCGGCTACTGGGGCACCGCCGCCACGAACAAGCAGGTCGTCCTCCACTACTACAAGGACGCGACCGCGCTGAACAACGCGCTCATGACGAACGCCGTCGACGTCGTCACCAGCGAGCAGTCGCCCGACGCCCTCGACCAGTTCAAGTCCAACCAGAACTACAAGGTCAACGACGGCAACTCGACGACCAAGCTCCTCCTCGCCTTCAACGACAGGGCCAAGCCCTTCACGGACGTCAGGGTCCGCAAGGCCGTCTCGTCCGCGATCGACGACAAGAAGCTCCTCGAGTCCGTCTGGGGCGGCTACGGCAAGGAGATCGGGTCGATGGTGCCGCCCACCGACCCCTGGTACGAGGACCTGACCAAGGTCAATGCGTACGACCCGACCGAGGCCAAGAAGCTGCTGAAGGAAGCCGGTTACGCGAAGGGCTTCAGCTTCACGCTGGACACCCCGAACTACGACCCGCACCCGACGGCCGCCACCTTCATCAAGTCGCAGCTCGCCAAGGTCGGTATCACGGTCAAGATCAACACGATCACGCCCGACGAGTGGTACACGAAGGTCTACAAGAACCACGACTTCTCGGCCACGCTCCAGGAGCACGTGAACGACCGCGACGTCGTCTGGTACGGCAACCCCGACTTCTACTGGGGCTACGACAACAAGCAGGTCACCAAGTGGGTCGAGGACGCCGAGAAGGCATCGTCGACGGGGGCGCAGACCGACCTCCTCAAGAAGGTCAACCGCAAGACCGCCGAGGACGCAGCCAGCGACTGGCTGTACCTGTACCCGCAGATCGTCGTGGCGAGCAGCAAGCTGTCCGGCTACCCGGTCAACGGCCTGAACTCGCAGTTCTTCGCGTACGACATCAAGAAGGGCTGATGACCGGCTATCTCCTGCGCCGCCTCGCCTTCCTGGTCGTCTCCCTGGTCCTCGCGAGCGTCGTGCTGTTCGTCCTTCTGAGGATGCTGCCCGGCGACCCGGCGAACGCGCTCACCTCCGTGGGCGCCTCGCCGGAGCAGATCGCGGCGGCGCGGCACTCCATAGGCTCCGACAAACCACTGCCCGAGCAGTTCACCCACTGGACAGGCCAGCTCGCGACCGGCGACCTCGGCACGTCCTTCGTCAGCTCGCTGCCCGTCGGCCCCGAGGTCACCCAGCGCCTGAGCGTCACCGTGCCGCTGACCCTGTCCGCGTTCGTGCTCGCCGTACTGATCGCGGTCCCGGCAGGGTTCGTCGCCGCGTACAAGCGCCGGACCTGGTACGGCGCCCTGCTCAGCGGAGTGTCCCAACTGGGCATCGCCGTCCCGGTGTTCTGGCTCGGCATGATCCTCATCGCCGTGTTCGCGCTGAACGCGGGCTGGCTGCCGTCCGGCGGCTTCCCGCAGGACGGCTGGTCCGACCCCGCACAGGCGATCCGCTCCCTCGTACTGCCCGTCGTCACCATCGCCCTGGTCATGTCGGCGTCCCTGATCCGCTACGTCAGATCGGCGACGCTCGACGTCCTCGACAGCGACTACCTGCGCACCTCGCGCGCCCTCGGCTCCTCCTTCGGACAGGCCATGTGGCGCCACGGACTGCGCAACGCCTCCGTGCCGGTCATCTCGATCCTCGGCATCGAACTCGCGTCGACCCTGCTCGGCGCCGTCGTCGTCGAGTCGGTGTACGCGCTGCCGGGGCTCGGCTCCCTGCTCGCCACCGGCATCGCCCAGCACGACTACCCCGTCATCCAGGGCGTCCTGTTCGTCTCCACCCTCGCGGTGCTGCTCATCGGCTTCGCCGCCGACCTCGTGCAGCGGATCGTCGACCCACGGCTGCGCCACCGGCTCTCGGGAGGCGTCCGATGAAGCGTTCCGCGACCCTGTGGACGGGGTGCGTCCTCGCCGGCCTCATCGCCCTCGTCGCGCTCGTCTCCCTGTTCTGGCTGCCCTACGACCCCTCGGACACCTCCGGCGGACGGCTCGCCGGACCCGGCGACGGACACCTGATAGGCACCGACAAACTCGGCCGCGACCTGCTGACGCAGCTCATGGCCGGATCCAGGATCGCGATCGCGGCCGGGCTCGGCTCCGTAGTGATCGCCGCCGTCGTCGGCATCACGCTCGGCCTCATAGCCGCGTTCGCGCAGGGCTGGTTCGACGACACCGTCTCGGCCCTGCTCGACATCCTCATCGCGTTCCCCACGCTGCTGCTCGCCATGCTGATCGTCTCCGCACGCTCGGCGACCCTCACCTCGGCCGTCCTCGCGATCGGAATCGCGCAGAGCGCGATCGTGGCGCGGCTGACCCGGATCCTGGTCAAACGCGTCCTTGCGCAGGACTACATCACCGCGTCCCGCACCTCCGGCACCTCGTGGCCGCGGATCGTCGGCGCGCACGTGCTGCCCAACATCTGGCCGACGCTCGTGGTCAACCTGGCGCTCCAGTTCGGCCTCGCCGTCCTCGCCGAGGCGAGCCTGTCCTACCTCGGCCTCGGCGCCCCGCCGCCCAACGCCTCGTGGGGACGCATGCTCCAGGAGGCCCAGGCGACGTTCACGACCGCGCCGGCGGGAGCGCTCGCGCCCGGCATCCTCCTCGTCCTGCTCGTCATCGGCGTCAACCTCGTCGCCGACGGCCTGCGCGACACCTTCGACCCGGCCCGGCGCAGGAGGACGGCGGCATGAGCCTGCTCGACGTACGCGACCTCACCATCCGCACGAGCGACGGCCGCGCCCTCGTCTCCGACCTCAGCTTCTCCGTCGACCGGGGCGAACGGCTCGGCCTCATCGGCGAGTCCGGGTCCGGCAAGTCACTCACCACCCTCGCCGTGCTCGGCCTGCTCCCCGACGGGATGACCGCCACGGGCAGCGTCGAACTCGACGGCACCCAGATCGTCGGGGCGAGCGAGAAGCGGCTCGTGGGCGTCCGCGGCAGCGCCGCCGCGATCGTCTTCCAAGAGCCGCTGACCGCGCTCGACCCGCTGATGCGCGTGGGCAGACAGCTCGCCGAACCGCTGCGCCGCCGAGGCCTCAAGGGCGACGCGCTCCGCAAGGCCGTCGCCGAAGCCCTCGAACAGGTCAGGCTGCCCGAACCCGGGCGCATCGCCCGCGCGTTCCCGCACGAGATCTCCGGCGGCCAGCGCCAGCGCGTGGCCCTCGCCATGGCGCTCGCCTGCGAGCCCGACCTGCTCATCGCCGACGAGCCGACCACCGCGCTCGACGTCACCGTGCAGTCCGAGATGCTCGTACTCCTCGACACCCTCGTCGGCGAGCGCGGGATGGCCGTCCTCTTCGTCAGCCACGACCTGGCCGTCGTCTCACGCGTGACCGACCGCGTCCTCGTGATGAAGGACGGGCGCGCCGTCGAGGACGGGACGGTACGCGACCTGGTGCGCGCGCCCCGGCAGGCGTACACGAAGGCGCTCGTCGACAGCGCGCGGAAGCTCGAATCCGCCCTGGACCTGGGAGAGCCCCGATGACCGCCGTACTCGAACTCGACTCGGTCGGACACACCTACCGGGGGGCCGCGGCGCCCGTCGTCGAGGACGTCTCCCTCACCGTCGACGCGGGCCACAGCCTCGCCCTCGTCGGCGAGTCCGGGGCCGGCAAGACGACCCTGCTCCGGCTGCTCCTCGGCCTCGCCCGCCCCACCACCGGAACCGTCCGCTTCGACGGGGACCCGCTGCGGCTCGGCGACCGCGCGCAGATGCGGCGTTTCCGCCGCTCCGTGCAGTGCGTCTTCCAGGACCCGTACGCCTCCCTCGACCCGCGCCAGCGCGTCAGCCGCATCGTCGCGGAGCCGCTGCGCTCGCTCGGCGTGGCCACCGGCGCCGCCGCGCACGCGAAGGTCGCCGAGGCCCTCGAACAGGTCGGACTCCCGGCGGACGCGGCGTCGCGCTACCCGCACGAGTTCTCCGGCGGGCAGCGCCAGCGCATCGCCATCGCCAGGGCCACCGTGTGCGACCCGCGCGTCCTGCTCGCCGACGAACCCGTCAGCGCGCTCGACGTCACCACCCGCGTCAAGGTCGTCGACCTGCTCGGCGAGCTCAAGCAGGAGCGGGGCCTGACCATCGTCATGGTCTCCCACGACCTGTCCGTGGTGGCCGCCCTGTGCGAGCGGACCGCCGTACTCGAACGCGGACGCGTCGTCGAGCAGGGTCAGACCCGTGACGTGCTCGGATCGCCCGAACACCCCTACACGCGGCGGCTGCTCGACAGCGTTCCCCGGCTGCCTGTTTGATCAGCTGAGCGCCGCCGGACGGCCCTGTAGTCTCCCCGTCATGACCCAGGACGACGTCGTCACCATCGGGCCTCTCGACCTCGCGGAACACGTGGACGAGGCACTGGCCGTGCAGGCGTACGCCTTCGGCCTGAGCGACGACGAGATCGCCGTGCGCCGCCAGATCGTGCTGCGGCACCTCACCTACCCCGGAGCGCGCGCCCTCGGCGCCCACACCGAGGGCGGCCGACTCGTCGGCTTCGTCTACGGCATGCCGAACGACCGCGCCCACTGGTGGTCCACCGTGGTGGAGCCCTATCTGCGCACGCGCGCGCTGGACCAGTGGCTCGACGACTCCTTCGTGATCACCGAGCTGCACGTCCATCCCCGCTACCAGAACCGCGGGATCGGCCGGTCCCTCATCACGACCATCACGGACAGCGCAGACGAGCCCAGGTCGATCCTCTCGGCCATCGACTTCGACAGCCCGGCCCGCGGCCTGTACCACTCCCTCGGCTACGAGGACCTCGCCCGGCAGGTGCTCTTCCCCAGCGCTCCCCGGCCTTACGCGGTCATGGGTGCACGGCTCCCGCTGCGTCGCTGAGGGCAGCCGATTTCCGGGCGCGGGACGGACCCGGCTAACCTCCTGCACATCCCTATCTTTCGCAGCAGGAGTCAAAATCATGGCCCAGGTCCAGCGCATGTCCCGGTTGATGGTCAAGACACTGCGTGACGACCCGGCCGACGCGGAGACGCTCAACCACAAGCTGCTCGTCCGGGCCGGGTACGTGCGCCGCACGGCCGCCGGCATCTGGTCCTGGCTGCCGCTGGGCAAGAAGGTCCTCGAGAACGTCGCCCGCGTGGTCCGTGAGGAGATGGACGACATGGGCGGCCAGGAGGTCCTGCTCCCGGCCCTGCTGCCCAAGGAGCCCTACGAGGCGACGGGACGCTGGGAGGAGTACGGCCCCGAGCTGTTCCGCCTCAAGGACCGCAAGGGCGCGGAGTACCTCCTCGGCCCGACCCACGAGGAGATCTTCACGCAGCTGGTCAAGGACCAGTGCTCGTCCTACAAGGACCTGCCCGTGATCCTCTACCAGATCCAGGCGAAGTACCGCGACGAGGCCCGCCCGCGCGCCGGCATCCTGCGCGGCCGCGAGTTCCTCATGAAGGACTCGTACTCCTTCGACACCACCGACGAGGGCCTGGCCGAGTCGTACGCCCTGCACCGCGAGGCGTACATCAAGATCTTCGAGCGCCTCGGCCTCGACCACCGCATCGTCTCCGCCGTGTCCGGCGCGATGGGCGGCTCGGCCTCCGAGGAGTTCCTCGCCCCGGCCCCGGCCGGCGAGGACACCTTCGTGGACTGCCCGGCCTGCGACTACGCCGCCAACACCGAGGCCGTCACCTTCGCCGCCCCGGCCCCCGCGAGCGCCGAGCACCCGGCCGTCGAGGAGCTCGACACCCCCGACACCCCGACCATCGAGACCCTCGCTGCCCACCTCGGCGTCCAGGCCTCGGCCACCCTGAAGAACCTCCTGGTCAAGGTCGACGGCGAGATCGTCGCCGTGGGCGTGCCCGGCGACCGCGAGGTGGACCTCGGCAAGCTCGGCGAGCACCTCTCCCCGGCCGTCGTCGAGCTCGTCACGGCCGAGGACTTCGAGGGCCGCGACGACCTCGTACGCGGTTACGTCGGCCCGCAGGGCCTGGAGAAGGTCCGCTACATCGCCGACCCGCGCATCGCCGCCGGCACGGCCTGGATCACCGGCGCCAACAAGCCGGGCAAGCACGCGAAGAACGTCGTCGCGGGCCGCGACTTCGAGATCGACGACTACCTCGACGTCGTCGTGGTGGAGGCGGGCGACCCCTGCCCCAAGTGCGGCACCGGCCTGCGCCTCGACCGCGCCATCGAGATCGGCCACATCTTCCAGCTCGGCCGCAAGTACGCCGACGCCTTCCAGCTCGACGTCCTCGGCAACCAGGGCAAGCCGGTCCGCGTGACCATGGGCTCGTACGGCATCGGCGTCTCCCGCGCCGTGGCCGCCCTCGCCGAGCAGACCGCGGACGACAAGGGCCTGTGCTGGCCCAAGGAGATCGCCCCGGCCGACGTCCACGTGGTCGCCGCGGGCAAGGCCCTCCAGACGGAGCTGGCGCTCGACGTCTCCCAGAAGCTGGGCGCCGCCGGCGTCCGCGTCCTGGTCGACGACCGTGCCGGTGTCTCGCCGGGCGTGAAGTTCACCGACGCCGAGCTCATCGGCGTCCCGCAGATCCTCGTCGCCGGCCGCCGCTCGGCCGAGGGCATCGTGGAACTGAAGGACCGCAAGACGGGCGAGCGCGAGGAAGTGACGGTCGAGGAGGCCATCGCCCGCCTCACGGCCTGATCCGCAAGCACTGAGGGCCGGGACGTTCTGTCCCGGCCCTCAGTCATGCTCCGTGACGAGCCCGTCCGGCCCGCACGGGACCACCGTCAGAGCCAGCTCGCAAACTCCAGCAACAACTCCGCATCCCGCCCACGTCCCACACGCAGCGCCCGTACACCGGACTCCACCGCCCGGAACAGCGTCCACCCGCGCAGCCGCTCCTGGTCCACATCGAGGGACTCCGCGAGCCGCTTCACGCGCCGCCGCGTCGTCGCCGCACCGGACGGCGACGCGATCAGGTCCTCCACCCGGTCCCTGACGAGCCGAGCGAGGTCGAAGGCGCACTCGCCGACCACCGGGTCGGGACCGACCGCGAGCCACGGCGTCCGCTCCCCGGCCAGCACCTTGCTCTGCCGGAACGTCCCGTGCAGCAGCCGTAGTTCAGGCGGCGCCACGAGCAGTTCGTCCCGCGCCGTGAGCGCCGCGTCCACGAGGGGCGCGACATCCGGCTCCGTGGCTGCGGTGGCGCGCATCGCCTCGGCCTGACGGCCCGTCCGGTCGGCGACCGTCTCGCAGGAACGCCACGACGGCGGTTCCACCCACAGCCTGCGCAGCGTGCCGGCCGCCTCGAGGAGCGCCTTGGCCTCGGGCAGCGAGCGCACCGACACCTCGGGGTGTAGCCGTTCCAGGAGCAGGTCACCGCCGTCGCCGAGGAGTTGCACCGCCCCGAACCCGTTCCAGTGCGTGAGAGCCGCGTGCTCGGCCTCCGGGCGGAAGCGCTCCGGCGCCAGTTTGAGGACGGCGGGCGTTCCGTCGGCCCGCCGCACTAGGACGACGAGACTGCTGCGCCCACCGGGCTCATGCACCCGCTCGACCGTCAACTCGAGCCGTTCCACGGCCTCCTGAAGGATCTCCGGCACCCTCGCCAGCCACGCGGACGCCCCGTCGTCCCGCACCTCGCCGAGCGCGTTGACCAGCCGCTTCGGCGGTTCGAAAGACATGTGCGAGCAACTCCCTTCCCCGTGACCGTCCCCGTGACGGCGGCGGTACGTGTGACCGTGGCGGCTACGCCTGCGGTGTCGCGGACGCCTGCGGTGTCGCGGACGCCTGGGGCGCCGCGGACCGCTCGGCGAGACCAGGGAAGGCTACGCTGCCGCCCCGCCACCGCACCGCGCGCACCGCCGCCTCCCGCAGCGCGTCCGCCGCGCCCCTGCGCCGCGCGCCCTCGGAGGCCCGCACCAGGTCCGAGTAGACGCCGGCGACGCGGTCCTCGATGTCCGCCGCGAGCCGCGCCGCCGCCGCCGAGTCCGGCACGGGGAAGGGCAGCGCGTAGGCACCTGCCGACGGCTCGGGCTCGCCGTCGAGGTCGCGGACCGTGCGCCGCAGGTCGTCACGGCGCGCCCGGTGGGAGTCGTACGCGGTGCGCGCCTCGGGCCTGCGGCTCTCGCTGATCCGGCCGCCGACGACGCCGTACCCGTAAACAGCCGCGTGCTCGGCGGCCAATGCCGCCTGGAGCGCGGAGAGAAGCTGCTTGTCGCCCTTGTCGGCCATGTCAGTCCTTCGTCAGCAGATACGCGTGTCCGGCGCCCGCGGCGGCCACCGAGGCGAGCAGGCGCGCCAGTTCGGCGGGGGCGTCGAGCAGGGCGGCCGCACGGCGGTCGGCGAGTTCCCGCTCGGCCGTCGCCAGCGCCCGCACGGTGTCCTTCTCGGAGGCCGGAGAGGCGGACGGTGACGGGGACGGGGAGGCCGAGGCCGGTGCCGCCGGGCGCGCCGCCGCACCGAAGCTCTTCGCGTGCCGGGCCACCTCGTCGCGCAACGGGCCGAGCCGTGCGGCCAGGGCCGGATGGGCCGCGAGCGCGGCCTCGTAACGGTCGAGCAGGTCGCCGCTGTCGCGGGCCGCGCGCGCCTTGATCCGCTGCGCGGCGGACACGCTGCGCGCGCCCCTGGCACCGTCCGAAGCGGGGTCCTCGCCGTCGGAACAGCCCGTCAGGAGCGCGGCCCCGGCCGCCGAGGCCAGCAGGCTCCTTCTACGCGGCCCCGCGGGGGCCCCAGTGGTCAACGGCACGGCAGACGTCCTCGGCAGGAAGGATGGCAGGAAGGATTCAGCAGGAGCGGCGGGCGGCAGGCCCGGTGATCACCGTACCTTCGGCCCACGTCCGGTGGACGGCAACACCCCCCTGGACCGGATACCCTTTGACCTGACACACGACGAGACCACAACAGCACACGCGGCCGAGGAGTCACCCGGATGAGCACCACCCAGAGCGAGAGGCTGCGGTCACTACTGGAACCGCTCGTGAGCTCTCAGGGCCTCGATCTCGAAGAGATCGAAGTGGCATCGGTCGGACGTAAGCGAGTGCTGCGAGTCGTCGTCGACTCCGATTCCGGAGCCGATCTGGACCAGGTCGCCGATGTGAGCCGCGCGCTCTCGGCGAAGCTCGACGAGACGGACGCCATGGGCGAGGGCGAGTACGACCTCGAGGTGGGCACCCCCGGCGCCGAGCGGCCGCTGACCGAGCACCGGCACTACGTGCGCGCGGTCGACCGCCTGGTCAAGTTCCAACTGGCCGACGGCGCCGACACCGAGCTCGTCGCGCGGATCCTGAAGGTCGACGACGAGGGCCTGGACCTCGAGGTGCCCGGCGTGAAGGGGCGCAAGCCCACCGCCCGCAGGCTCACCTTCGACGACGTCGCCAAGGCGCGCGTCCAGGTCGAGTTCAACCGTAAGAACAAGAACGAAGAGAATGCAGAGGAGGCGTAGCCGTGGACATCGACATGAGTGCCCTGCGGGGTCTGGTGCGAGAGAAGGAGATCTCCTTCTCCCTGCTGGTCGAAGCGATCGAGTCGGCCCTCCTCATCGCCTACCACCGCACCGAGGGAAGCCGTCGCCACGCGCGCGTGCGCCTCGACCGTGAGAGCGGACATGTGACGGTGTGGGCGAAGGAGGACCCGGCGGACCTCGAAGAGGGCCAGGAGGCCCGGGAGTTCGACGACACCCCGTCCGACTTCGGCCGCATCGCCGCGACGACCGCGAAGCAGGTCATCCTGCAGCGGCTGCGCGACGCCGAGGACGACGCGACGCTCGGCGAGTACGCCGGCCGCGAGGGCGACATCGTGACGGGCGTGGTCCAGCAGGGCCGCGACCCGAAGAACGTGCTCGTCGACATCGGCAAGCTCGAGGCCATCCTGCCGGTGCAGGAGCAGGTCCCGGGCGAGGAGTACCAGCACGGCACGCGCCTTCGCTCGTACGTGGTGCGCGTCGCGAAGGGTGTGCGCGGTCCTTCCGTGACCCTGTCGCGCACGCACCCGAACCTGGTGAAGAAGCTGTTCGCGCTCGAGGTCCCCGAGATCGCCGACGGCTCCGTCGAGATCTGCGCCATCGCGCGCGAGGCCGGGCACCGCACGAAGATCGCGGTCCGCTCGACCCGCTCCGGCCTGAACGCCAAGGGCGCCTGCATCGGCCCGATGGGCGGCCGTGTGCGCAATGTCATGGCCGAGCTCAACGGCGAGAAGATCGACATCGTCGACTGGTCCGACGACCCGGCGGACATGGTGGCCAACGCCCTGTCCCCGGCGCGCGTGTCCAAGGTCGAGGTCGTGGACATGGCCGCCCGCTCCGCGCGGGTGATCGTGCCGGACTACCAGCTGTCGCTCGCCATCGGCAAGGAGGGCCAGAACGCCCGCCTCGCCGCGCGGCTCACCGGCTGGCGGATCGACATCCGTCCGGACACCGAGCAGCAGCCGGCGGAGTAGCCACCGCAAAGATCACGACAACAACCGTTCGATTTTTGCCCCAAAGGGGTGAGGTCGATACGGGGAGGTAGACTTAAGCGTGTCTGGCCGGACGCATGCCCGTGCATGCCCAGAGCGCACGTGTGTGGGGTGCCGGGAGCGAACGGCCAAGAGCGATCTGCTGCGCATCGTGGTGATCGAGGGTGAATGTGTCCCCGATCATCGCGGTACGCTGCCCGGCCGGGGTGCGTATGTGCATCCCGCCCTGGTCTGTCTCGACCTGGCGGTCCGCCGCCGGGCGTTCCAGAGGGCGTTCAAAGCCCCTGGACCGTTCGATACGGAGGCCTTGCGCCACCGCGTCGAGCAGGTAACACCGTAGAACGTGCCGTACGGGACCCCGTGCGGTCCTGGTACCCCCGCGAGTTGGAAGTAGGTCGAGATTGCGATGAGCACTCGATGAGCACGCGATGAGTACGCCCATGAAGTAGCGACGGTCCGGCGTAACCCGGACCTAAAAGGAGCGAAGTGGCTAAGGTCCGGGTATACGAACTCGCCAAGGAGTTCGGGGTGGAGAGCAAGGTCGTCATGGCCAAGCTCCAAGAACTCGGTGAATTTGTCCGTTCGGCGTCCTCGACGATCGAGGCGCCTGTAGTACGCAAGCTGACTGACGCCCTCCAGCAGGGCAGTGGCGGCGGCAAGCCCGCCGCCCGCAAGGCCGCGCCCGCGAAGCCCTCGCCGGCCCGTCCGGCGCCGTCTCCGGCGCAGGCCGCAAAGCCTGCTGCTCCGCGCCCGCCGGCTGCGCCTTCTCCTCGGCCGTCCGCCGCGGAGAAGCCCGCTGCCGCCGCCCCGGTGACCCCGGCCGCCGGTCAGCGTCCGACGCCCGGCCCGAAGCCGGCTCCGCGTCCCGCGGCTCCGGCCCCGGCCGCGCCCGAGTTCACGGCGCCGCCCGCGGCTCCGGCCGCTCCCGCTGCCCAGGCCCCCGCGGCCTCCCCGGCAGCCGGCCCGCGTCCGGGTGCCCGTCCCGGTGCCCCCAAGCCCGGTGGCGCCCGTCCGGCCGGTCCCGGCCAGGGTGCTCAGGGTCAGGGCCGTGGCGAGCGCGGCGACCGTGGCGACCGTCAGGGTGCTCCGCGCCCCGGCGGCCAGGGTCAGGGCCAGCGTCCCGGCGGTCGTCCCGCCGGCCCGCGTCCCGGTAACAACCCGTTCACCTCTGGTGGCTCCACCGGCATGGCGCGCCCCCAGGCGCCCCGTCCCGGCGGTGCCCCGCGTCCCGGCGGCGGCCAGGGTGGCCCCGGCGGCCCGCGTCCGCAGGGTGGCCCCGGTGGCGCCCCGCGTCCGCAGGGTGGTCAGGGCGGCGCCCGTCCGACTCCGGGCGGCATGCCCCGTCCGCAGGCCGGCGCTCCGCGTCCGGGTGGTGCCCCCGGTGGTAACCGTCCGAACCCGGGCATGATGCCGCAGCGTCCCGCTGCCGGCAGCCCGCGTCCCGGTGGTGGCCCCGGCGGTGGCCGTGGTCCCGGCGGCGGCGGTCGCCCGGGTGGCGGCGGCGGTCGTCCCGGTGGCGGCGGCGGCTTCGCCGGTCGTCCGGCCGGTCCCGGTGGCGGCGGTGGCGGTTTCGCCGGTCGTCCCGGTGGCGGCGGTGGCGGTTTCGCAGGTCGTCCCGGTGGCGGTGGCGGTTTCGCCGGTCGTCCCGGTGGCGGTCGTCCCGGTGGTCCCGGTGCCCGTGGTGGCACGCAGGGTGCGTTCGGCCGTCCCGGCGGGCCCGCCCGTCGTGGCCGTAAGTCGAAGCGGCAGAGGCGCCAGGAGTACGAGGCCATGCAGGCCCCGTCGGTCGGCGGCGTCATGCTGCCTCGCGGCAACGGACAGTCCGTCCGTCTGTCGCGCGGTGCCTCCCTCACCGACTTCGCGGAGAAGATCAACGCCAACCCGGCGTCGCTCGTCGCCGTGATGATGAACCTCGGCGAGATGGTCACTGCCACGCAGTCCGTCTCCGACGAGACGCTGAAGCTCCTCGCGGATGAGATGAACTACATCCTCGAGATCGTCAGCCCCGAGGAGGAGGACCGCGAGCTGCTCGAGTCCTTCGACATCGAGTTCGGCGAGGACGAGGGTGGCGAGGAGTTCCTCGTCGCGCGTCCGCCGGTCGTGACCGTCATGGGTCACGTCGACCACGGTAAGACCCGACTGCTCGACACCATCCGCAAGACGAACGTCGTCGCGGGTGAGGCCGGCGGTATCACGCAGCACATCGGTGCGTACCAGGTCTCCACCGAGGTCAACGAGGAAGAGCGTCGGATCACCTTCATCGACACCCCGGGTCACGAGGCGTTCACCGCCATGCGTGCCCGTGGTGCGAAGTCGACCGACATCGCGATCCTCGTGGTCGCGGCCAACGACGGCGTCATGCCGCAGACGATCGAGGCGCTCAACCACGCGAAGGCGGCCGGCGTGCCGATCGTCGTCGCGGTCAACAAGATCGACGTCGAGGGTGCCGACCCGACCAAGGTGCGCGGTCAGCTCACCGAGTTCGGTCTGGTGGCCGAGGAGTACGGCGGCGACACGATGTTCGTCGACATCTCCGCCAAGCAGGGTCTGAACATCGACTCCCTGCTCGAGGCCGTGGTCCTGACCGCGGACGCCTCGCTCGACCTGCGGGCCAACCCGGAGCAGGACGCGCAGGGTATTGCGATCGAGTCCCACCTCGACCGTGGCCGCGGTGCCGTGTCGACCGTCCTCGTCCAGCGCGGCACGCTGCGCATCGGTGACACGATGGTCGTCGGCGACGCGTACGGCCGTGTCCGCGCGATGCTCGACGACAACGGCAACAACGTCGAGGAAGCGGGTCCCTCGACCCCCGTCCTCGTCCTCGGTCTCACCAACGTCCCGGGTGCCGGCGACAACTTCCTGGTGGTCGACGAGGACCGTACGGCCCGTCAGATCGCCGAGAAGCGTGCCGCTCGCGAGCGCAACGCCAACTTCGCGCGGCGTGGCGTCAGGTTCTCCCTGGAGAACCTGGACGAGGCCCTCAAGGCCGGTCTGGTGCAGGAACTCAACCTCATCATCAAGGGCGACGCGTCCGGTTCGGTGGAGGCTCTCGAGTCCTCGCTGCTCCAGCTCGACGTCGGCGAAGAGGTCGACATCCGCGTCCTGCACCGCGGCGTGGGTGCCGTCACCGAGTCGGACATCGACCTGGCGACCGGCTCCGACGCGATCGTCATCGGCTTCAACGTCCGCGCTGCGGGCCGCGCGGCCCAGATGGCGGACCGCGAGGGCGTAGACGTCCGCTACTACTCGGTGATCTACCAGGCCATCGAGGAGATCGAGGCGGCCCTCAAGGGCATGCTCAAGCCGGAGTACGAAGAGGTCGAGCTCGGCACGGCGGAGATCCGCGAGATCTTCCGCTCGTCCAAGCTGGGCAACATCGCCGGTGTGCTCGTCCGGTCCGGCGAGGTCAAGCGCAACACCAAGGCGCGCCTGCTGCGCGATGGCAAGGTCATCGCGGAGAACCTCAACATCTCCGGTCTGCGTCGCTTCAAGGACGACGTCACTGAGATCCGCGAAGGCTTCGAGGGCGGTATCAACCTCGGAAACTTCAACGACATCAAGATCGACGACGTCATCGCGACGTACGAGATGCGCGAGAAGCCGCGCGCCTGATCCGCGCACGGTGAAGGTCGGGGCCGGTCGGCGGGACGAAATCCCGTCGATCGGCCCCGGCCGTTGCGTGTACGGTTCTGGTGTCCCTGCCAAGTGGTTGGCGGGGCCACGAACCCGAACCGGCGGGACATCCGGACACACATGTATGTGGGGACTCTGTCCTTTGATCTGCTCCTCGGCGACGTTCACTCGCTGAAGGAGAAACGCTCCGTGATCCGCCCGATAGTTGCCGAACTCCAGCGCAAGTACGCGGTGAGTGCGGCGGAGACCGGGAACCAGGAACTTCACCGCAGGGCCGAGATCGGCCTGGCGATGGTCTCCGGGGACACGGGGCACCTCACCGACGTACTGGACCGGTGCGAGCGTCTGATCGCCGCCCGTCCCGAGGTGGAGCTGCTCTCCGTTCGACGCAGGCTCCACGGCGACGAAGACTGACTTTAAGAGCAAGGCGAAGAAGGAGACGGAGCAGTGGCCGACAACGCGCGGGCGAAAAGGCTGGCGGACCTCATCCGAGAGGTGGTGGCCAAGAAGCTCCAGCGCGGGATCAAGGACCCGCGGCTCGGTACGCACGTGACCATCACGGACACCCGGGTGACGGGTGACCTGCGAGAGGCGACCGTCTTCTACACGGTCTACGGCGACGACGAGGAGCGTGCCGCTGCCGCGGCCGGCCTCGAGAGCGCCAAGGGCGTACTCCGTTCGGCGGTGGGCCAGGCGGCCGGTGTGAAGTTCACGCCGACCCTGGCCTTCGTGGCGGACGCCCTACCGGACAACGCCAAGGCCATCGATGACCTCCTCGACAAGGCCAGGATCTCGGACGCGAAGGTCCGGGAGGCGTCCGCCGGTGCCGAGTTCGCCGGGGGCGCGGACCCGTACCGCAAGCCCGAGGACGAGGACGGCGCGGACGAGGACGGCGAAGCCTCGGAATGACGCAGAAGAACACCCCGACGCCCGACGGTCTTGTCATTGTCGACAAGCCGTCGGGCTTCACTTCGCACGACGTGGTGGCCAAGATGCGCGGGATCGCGAAGACCCGCCGCGTCGGCCACGCGGGCACGCTCGACCCCATGGCGACCGGTGTCCTGGTCCTCGGCGTGGAGCGGGCGACCAAGCTGCTCGGCCATCTCGCGCTGACCGAGAAGGAGTACCTGGGCACGATCCGGCTCGGCCAGAACACGCTGACCGACGACGCCGAGGGCGACCTCACGTCGTCCACCGACGCGTCCGGCGTGGCCCGCGACGCGATCGACGCCGGGGTCGCCAAGCTGACCGGCGCCATCATGCAGGTCCCGTCCAAGGTCAGCGCCATCAAGATCAACGGCGTGCGTTCCTACAAGCGGGCCCGCGAGGGCGAGGAGTTCGAGATCCCGGCGCGGCCGGTCACCGTCTCGTCCTACACCGTCTACGACATCAGGGACGCGGTCGCCGAGGACGGCACCCCGGTCCTCGACCTGGTCGTCTCGGTGGTCTGCTCGTCAGGGACGTACATCCGGGCCCTCGCCAGGGACCTGGGCGCCGACCTCGGCGTCGGTGGTCACCTCACGGCGCTGCGGCGCACGCGGGTCGGCCCCTACAAGCTGGACTCCGCGCGCACCCTCGACCAGCTCCAGGAGGAGCTGACCGTGATGCCGGTCGCGGACGCCGCGACCGCCGCGTTCCCCCGCTGGGACGTGGACGCGCACCGCGCCAAGCTGTTGCTCAACGGGGTCCGTCTGGAGGTGCCCGGCGAGTACGCGGGCGCCGGGCCCGTCGCCGTGTTCGACCCCGAGGGCGTGTTCCTCGCGCTCGTGGAGGAGTCGAAGGGCAAGGCGAAGAGCCTCGCCGTCTTCGGCTGATCTCTTCGCCGGCCCCCCGCCGTGGAGCGGCGCGCGCAGTCAGCCGCGTGCCGCTCCACGATCCCCCTCCCCAAGGGTCTATCCATCACCCCCGATCTGTTCACCCCTTCGGGCGGGCGCTCGGAGTGAACCAAGGGAGTGGAAGGGGGCGCGTTCGCTCCGGCGCCTGTTCCGCTGATCACCGCGCGCCTACCGTCGGTCCTACGGGGCGTGGCGGGAGGTTCGACGATGGCGGGACTGGGCCCCCGGGCCGGAGACGGGGACGCGACGGGTCCCGGGACCGGTCCGCCCCTCGTCCATGTCTTCGATCTGGCCGGGCGCCCACGCGGCGTCGGCTTCGTCGCCGACGACCACGGGACCGTCGTCACGAGCCATGAAGTCGTGGACGGACTCGGCCGCGTCGTGCTGCGCGCGCCCGGTGGGATCACCTGTGTCGTGGGCGCCGCCGATGTCGTCCCGCTGCCCGAGTCGGCCCTCGCGCTCATCCGCACCGACGCGACGGAGGGCCTCGGTATGCGCCCGCTGCCGGTGGCCGTCCGGGGCCCGGCCGGGGCCGGGGCGTATGTGCGGATCGCCGCCGGAGGCTGGCGCGAGGCGCGCGTCCTCGGCCATGTCGACGTCACGTACACCGCGACCGACGGCTTCCATATCGTCCCGGGGGCCATGGAGCTGACCATCGGCACGGACGGCCGCGACGCGCTGCGGCTCGGGGGAGGGGCCGCCGGGGGACCCGTCGTCGACGCCGCTTCAGGCTCCGTCCTCGCCGTTCTCGGCACGGCGCTCGAGGCCGGACACCGCGCCGCCGGGTTCGCCGTGCCGCTGCGGGAGGCCGCTGCCGCCGACCCGGACGGGCCGCTCGCCGCCCTCCTCGCGCGGAACGCGGCCACCGTGCCGGTGTACGGGGACGAACTCAACCTGGCGGGCTCACTCCAGCTGACGGCCACGTCGGTCGGGTCCGACGGGCCGGGCGCGGTCCTCGACCCGGAGCCGGTCGAACGGCCCGAAGTGGCAAGGGAGTTCGCCGAGTTCGAGGTGTCCGACGCGACGGTCCTCGCCCTCGTGGGAGCGCCGGGCAGCGGCCGTACGACGGAGCTCGCCGCGTATGCCGCGCGGCGCGGACGTGGCGCCCACCCAGCCCCCACCCTCTGGCTGCGCGGCGCGGATCTGCACGGCGATGACCGGAGCGTGGCGGACGCCGCGCGGCGGGCGCTGGTCAGGGCCGGGCGCATCGTCGCGGCGTCACTGCCCGGGGCCGCCCCCGGACAGACCGGGGAGCCCGGGGGTGCCGGCGTCGGTGATGTGTCGCCGGAGCGGATCGCGGCGCCCGCACGCGCCGCCGGCCGGCCCCTCGTGCTGCTGCTCGACGGGCCCGAGGAGATGCCGCCCGTACTGGCGCACCGGCTGGCGGAGTGGACCGAGGGCACGGCGCGCTGGCTGCGGGAGACCGGCGTGCGGCTCGTCGTGGCGTGCCGGGGGGAGTACTGGGAGCGCGCGGGCGAGCTGTTCCCGGCCCGTGTGCTGTACGGGCGGACGGGGCGGCTGCCCGCCTGTGTCCCGCTGGGGGAGCTGACCGGGGACCAGGCCCGCGTGGCGTGGGAGCGGTACGGGCTGCCCGAGGACGCGCTCGCGGGCCGCGACGCACGGCATCCGCTCGTGCTGCGGCTCCTCGCCGAAGTACGGGCTGCGCTGCCCGGGCCCGTGCCGGGCAGCGCCGACCGGGACGCCGTCTTCGCCGCGTATCTCGACCTCATGTGCCTGCGCGTGGCGGTGCGCCTCGCCGCTGTGAACGGGCTGCGCGGCACGGCCGTGCGCAGGCTCGCGGCCCGGGTGTCCGGGCAGGTCCACGAGGCGGCGCGGCGCTGCCTGGGGCCGGGGCAGGGGGAGTTGGATCGCGAGGCCTTCGAGGAAGTGTTCCCCTGGGGCGCGCTGCCGGGGCGGCGCGGCGGGGGCGTCACGGCGTGGGCCCCGGCCGTCCTCACCGAGGGCGTACTCGTCCCTGCGGGGCGCGGCTACCGGTTCGCCCACGAGGAGGTCGCCGACTGGATCCAGGGCATGCACCTGGACCTGGACGAGGCGCTGCGGGCGCTCGTGTACCGCGACCGGGACGCCGGCCGGGCCGCGCCCACGGTGCCCGTGCCCCGGCACCGCGCGGGCCCCGTCGTCCAGGCCCTCCTTCTCGTCGAACGCCAGCAGGGTCCGGCCCAACTCGGCGGGTATCTGGCCGAGTTGGTGCTCAGATCCCTCATGCCCGGCGACGCCGACGCCTCCTGGTGGGCGGCCCATCTCGTCGAGGAGGCGCTCCTGCGCGTGCCCGACGCCACCCCCTATCTCGGGGTACTCGAACCGCTCGCCGACCGCGGACGCCTCGACCCCTCGTTCTGGCGCCGGATCCCCGTCACGGACGCCGACCGTCTCGGCCTCCTCCGCCGCCTCGTCGTGCACGATCCGTCGCCCGGGAGCCACGACCGCCACCTGGACACCGTCGCCGACCTGCTCGCCGCCGACCCGGCCGGTGCCCAGGTCCACCTCACCCGCTGGTTCGACGACGCGCGGCCGCTGCCCGCCCTGCCCGACGCGACCGTCGCCACCGCGGCCCAGGCTCTCCTGCACACGCACCGGCACCGCGCCGTCGACGACCTCACCGAGGCCCTCGCCGACTGTGCGCACCCGTACGGCGACGAACTCCTCGCCGTACTCGCCGACGAGGAGCCGTCCGCACTGTGCCGCGCCGTCGACCGCTGGGCCCACGACGAGCGCCCCGCCCGCCGCGCGTCCGCGGCCGCCCACGCCCTGCGGGTCGCCCCGCACGTCGCCACCGACGCCGACCGCAGCCTGCTGCGCCATGCCGCGCTCGCCCTGCTCGCCCGCACCACCGACGGCGCCCCGCACGGCACCGCCCTCGCCCTCCTCGTACGCGACCCGCAGACCCGCGGCACCTATCTGGCGCCTGCCCTGGAGCGGTTCGCGGGCGGCGAACCGCAGCTGCCCGTGAGCGCGCTCGCCGCCGCCCTCGCCACGCACCCCGAGCCCGTCCTCCGCGCCTTCCGGGACCGCGCGCGGGAGCCGGGCGGCGCGGCCGACGTGCTGGAGGCCCTCGCCGCCGTGACCGCGCCCGCACTCGCGCGGCGGGCGGCCGCCCTCGTCGAGGACCTCTCGGCGGACCGGCCCGACGCCGCCCAGGACATCGCCGCGTACGTCGACCGGTGCCTGGAGCACGGGCCGGCCGGGCGAGCTGTCCTCTTCCCCCTCGTCACGGGGCTGCTCCGCACCTGTCCGGGCCCCGGGCGGGCCGCGCTCGCGCCCGTCCTCGCCGCACCCGGCACCGGCGCCTCACGGGCCCTGCGCGGCGAGCTCCTCGACGTACTGCTCGCGCACGAGGACGACCCGGACGTGCTCGACGCCGTCCTGCGGACCGCCGCCCGCAGCACCGGGGGAGCCGGGGCGACCCGCACCCGCGACCTGGTGCGCCGCACCGGACAGCGGCTCGTCCGCACCCCGGAGGGAGCCGCACGCTTCGACCGCGGGCTCGTCGAGGTCGCCGACTCGGTGCCCGGGTTCGCCGCCCTTCTCGTCCAGTGGCTGGAGGGGGCGCCGCGCGAGTGGGCCGCCCTCGTCGGGCCGAGCGCCCGCCGCGTGATCGAGGCCCTGGCCGGGGTACGCGTGCCCGCCTGACCTGCCCATGCCGGTACGCCGCCTCCCGATGCGGGGCGTGGGCGCTCGGCATGGCACTCTTAGACCTGCGTATTCGGCAAAGAGACGTAACAGTCGTACACAGGTTCGCGAGGAGCAATCACCGTGCAGCGCTGGCGTGGCTTGGAGGACATCCCCCAGGACTGGGGGCGCAGCGTCGTCACCATCGGCTCCTACGACGGAGTGCACCGCGGCCATCAGTTGATCATCGGCCGGGCCGTCGAACGGGCCCGTGAGCTCGGTGTGCCCGCCGTCGTGGTCACCTTCGACCCGCACCCCAGCGAGGTCGTGCGCCCCGGCAGTCACCCTCCGCTGCTCGCCCCGCACCACCGGCGGGCGGAGCTGATGGCCGAGCTCGGCGTAGACGCCCTGCTGATCCTTCCGTTCACCACCGAGTTCTCGAAGCTGTCGCCGGCCGAGTTCGTCGCGAAGGTCCTGGTCGACAAGCTGCACGCGCGCCTCGTCGTCGAGGGGCCGAACTTCCGCTTCGGCCACCGCGCCGCGGGCAATGTCGCGTTCCTCGCCGAGCAGGGGACGACGTACGACTTCGAGGTCGAGGTCGTCGATCTGTACGTGAGCGGTTCGGCGGGCGGCGGTGAGCCCTTCTCGTCCACGCTGACCCGGCGGCTCGTCGCCGAGGGTGACATGGAGGGCGCGCGCGAGATCCTCGGCCGCCCGCACCGCGTCGAGGGCGTGGTCGTGCGCGGTGCCCAGCGCGGCCGCGAGCTGGGCTTCCCGACCGCCAACGTCGAGACGCTCCCGCACACCGCGATCCCGGCGGACGGCGTCTACGCGGGCTGGCTGCACGTGGGGGACGAGGCGATGCCCGCCGCGATCTCCGTGGGCACCAACCCGCAGTTCGACGGCACCGATCGCACGGTCGAGGCCTACGCCATCGACCGCGTGGACCTCGATCTGTACGGGCTGCACGTCGCCGTCGACTTCCTCGCCTATGTACGCGGCATGGCGAAGTTCGACTCGATCGAGTCGCTCCTTGTCGCCATCGCGGACGACGTGAAGCGGTCGCGGGAACTGGTCGAGGCGTACGAGGGGGAGTAGGCGGGATCGGCCGAGGTCGCGGGGGCGCTGCCCCCGGACCCCCGAACCTCACACGCCGAACCTCATACGCCGGACCGGCCGGCCTGGGCCGACGCCCAGTGGCAGGCCACCTGGGTCGTGCTCGCGCCCGACAGCACCGGCAGGTCCTCCCCGCGGCAGCGGTTCGCCACGCCCGACCGTTCCGCCTCGCCCGACGCCAGGATCTGGCAGCGGGCGTGGAAGCGGCAGCCGGACGGGATGCGCGACGGGTCCGGCGGCTCGCCCGTCAGGACGACCGGATCACCCGGCGCTTCGGGCAGAACCGACAACAGGGCCTGTGTGTACGGGTGTTGAGGCGCCGTCAAGACCTCCTCCACCGTTCCCGTCTCCACGATCCGGCCCAGATACATCACCGCCACCCGGTCCGCGATGTTCCAGGCGAGACCCAGGTCGTGCGTCACCACGAGGGCGGACAGGCCCAGTTCGTCGCGCAGCCTGAGCAGCAGCGCGAGGATCTCGCCGCGCACCGACGCGTCGAGGGACGCCACGGGCTCGTCCGCGACGATCAGTTCGGGGTCGAGGACGAGCGCGCCCGCGATCACGACACGCTGCCGCTGGCCGCCCGACAGCTCGTGCGGGTAGCGCAGGAAGAAGCGCTCCGGGGGGCGGAGTCCGGCTCGCGACAGGGCGTTCGCCACCGCCTCGCGCTCGTCGCCCGCGTACCCGTGGATGCGCAGGCCCTCGGCCACCGCGTCGTACACCGTGTGCCGCGGGTTCAGCGAACCGCTGGGGTCCTGGAGGACCAGCTGTACGCGCTTGCGGTACGCCTTGAGGGCGCGCGATGAGTAGTCGAGGGGCTTCCCATCGAACGTGACCCGGCCGGACGTCGGCGGTACCAGGCCGAGCAGGGAGCGGGCGAGCGTCGTCTTGCCGCAGCCCGACTCGCCCACCAGCGCCACGATCTCGCCGGGCGCGATGTCGAGGTCGACGCCGTCCACGGCCCGCGCGGGGTCCGCGCCACGGCGGCCGGGGAAGGTGACGTGCAGCGCGCCGGCCGTGAGCAGGGGGGACGTACTGGTCATGCTGTGGTGCTCCTTGCCTCGGCGCCGGCGGCGTCGTCCGGATCGGTGGCGCCGCCCACGTGCACACAGGCCGCCAGCCGGGCCGTGCCCGCGTCCCGCAGCTCCTGGTCCTCACTGATGCAGCTGTCGAGCGCCACCGGGCAGCGCGGGTGGAACGTGCAGCCCGTGGGCAGCGCCGACGGGTCGGGCGGGTCGCCGGGCAGACCGCGCGGCGCGAACCGGGACGCGATGTCGCCGATCCGCGGGAACGCCGCCGACAGGGCCTTCCCGTAGGGGTGTTGCGCGTTCTCGTAGACCTCGGAGGCGGGGCCCTCCTCGACGACGCGGCCCGCGTACATCACCGCGAGGCGGTCGCAGGTGTCGGAGAGGACGGCGAGGTCGTGGCTGATCATGATGAGGCCGAGATCCTGGTCGGAGACGAGCTGCTCGATCAGGCGGAGGATCTGCGCCTGGATCATTACGTCGAGGGCCGTCGTCGGCTCGTCCGCGATGATCAGGTCCGGGTCGCAGGCGAGCGCCATCGCGATCATCACGCGCTGGCGCTGGCCGCCGGACAGCTCGTGCGGATACGCGTCCGCGCGGGCGGCGGGCAGGCCGACGTGCTCCAGGAGCTCCGCGACCTTCTTCTTCGCGCCCGCCGGCGTCGCCTTCTTGTGCAGCAGGATCGGCTCGGCGATCTGGTCGCCGATGCGGTGCACGGCGTTGAGCGAGTGCATCGCGCCCTGGAACACGATCGAGGCACCGGCCCAGCGCACGGCCCTGACCCGGCCCCACTTCATCGTGAGGACGTCCTCGCCGTTCAGCAGGATCTCGCCGGAGACCTTCGTGCCGGCCGGCAGGAGACGCAGCAGCGCGAGGGCGAGCGTCGACTTGCCGCAGCCGGACTCGCCGGCGATGCCGAGCTTCTGGCCCGCGTCGACACTGAGACTCACACCGCGGACGGCCCGCGCCCCGCCCGCGTACGTCACTTCGAGGTTTCTGACGTCGAGAAGGCTCACCTGGCCACCCCCAGCTTCGGATTGAGGACGGCTTCGATGGCACGGCCGCACAGCGTGAACGCGAGCGCGACCAGCGCGATGGCGAGTCCGGGCGGCGCGAGATACCACCAGTCGCCCGCGCTGACCGCGCCCGCCTCGCGCGCGTCCTGGAGCATGCCGCCCCACGATGTGATCGTCGGGTCGCCGAGGCCGAGGAAGGCGAGCGTGGCCTCGGTGAGGATCGCGCTGGAGATCACGAGCGTGGTCTGCGCGAGGACGAGCGGCATCACGTTCGGCAGGACGTGGCGGAGCATGATGTGCCCGTGCCCGCCGCCGAGCGCGCGGGCCCGCTCGATGTACGGCCGCGACTCCACGGCGAGCGTCTGGGCGCGGACCAGGCGGGCCGTCGTCGGCCACGTCGTCACGCCGATCGCCAGGATGACCGTCCAGATGGAGCGGGACATCACGGTGGCGAGCGCGATCGCGAGGACCAGCGTCGGCATCACCAGGAACCAGTCGGTGACCCGCATCAGGACCGTCGAGTACCAGCCACGGAAGTGGCCCGCGACGATGCCGACGACCGTGCCGATCGCCACGCACAGGAACGCGGCCAGCAGGCCCACGGTGAGGGACACGCGCGCACCCCACACCAGCAGGGCGAGCACGCTGCGGCCGAACTGGTCGGTGCCGAGCGGGAATTCGCCGCTGGGAGCTTCGAGGGCGCCGCCCGGAGCGTCGGTGACGCTCTGCGAGTCCGCGCCGACGAGCAGGGGCGCGCAGATCGCGATGAGCGCGATGAGGATCAGCCCGGCGAGGCCCCACAGCCCGCTCCGGTGGGTGCGGTACTCACGCCAGAAGCGGGCGGCGGAACGGCGCTTGCGGGCGCGCGCCAGGGCCCGCGCGCTCTTCTCGGCCGGCGGCGGGAGCTGCGCGGTGTCGAGGTCGGTGTTCGTGTCGGCAGTCATCGGCCCACCCGGGGATCGAGCAGCGGATACAGCACGTCGGCGAGGGTGTTCGCCAGGATCACCGCGGTGGCGAAGACGAAGAACAGCCCTTGGACGAGCGGCAGGTCGGGCACGCTGAGTGCCGAGTAGAAGAGGCCGCCGAGGCCGGGCCAGGAGAAGACCGTCTCGACGAGGATCTGCCCGGCCACGACGTGCCCGAGGTTCACGAACATCAGCGTGAACGTGGGCAGCATCGCGTTCGGGACGGCGTGCTTGCGGCGTACGACGTCGTCGCGCAGGCCCTTCGCGCGCGCTGTCGTCAGATAGTCGCTGCCCATCTCGTCGAGCAGCGAGGAGCGCATCACGAGAAGCGTCTGCGCGTAGCCGACCGCCACCAGCGTGACCACCGGCAGGACCAGATGGTGCGCGACGTCCAGGACGTACGCGAACCCGCTCTCGCCGCCCGACTCCAGACCGCCCGTCGGGAACAGACCCGGGATCGGGCCCAGCCCCACCGAGAAGACGATGATGAGCAGCAGACCGAGCCAGAACGACGGGATCGAGTAGAGCGTGAGCGCGAACGCGGTGTTGAAGCGGTCGCTGCGCGATCCGTTGCGCCAGGCGGTGCGCGTGCCCAGCCAGACGCCGAGCGCGGTGTAGAGGACGTACGCCGTGCCGGTCAGGAGCAGCGTCGCCGGGAGCGCCTCGGTGATCTTGTCGATGACCGGGGCGTGGAACTGGTACGACGTGCCGAAGTCGCCGGTCAGCGCGTCACCGATGTAGTTGGTGAACTGCTGCCACATCGGCAGGTCGAGGCCGAACTGGTGGCGGAGCGCTTCGAGCTGCTGCGCCGAGACGCGGCGGCCGCCGGTCATCTGCTTCACCGGATCGCTGGGGATCAGGCGGAACAGGAAGAAGCTGGTGACCAGGACCGCGAAGAGCGACACGATCGCCCCCGCGATCTTGCCCGCCACGTATTGGAGATAAGCCTTGGTGTTGCGCGCACGTGGACCGCGGGCCGCCGACGGCCCGGCTTGTGCCGGGCCGTCGGTGTCCGCACTCTGCACGAGCGCCGGAGTGCTCTCTGCTGTCATGTGGAACTCTCGTTACTCGTGCGGTACTTGCGACGCCTGCGGACGGACGTGACGCGTTCTCTCCTGACCGGGTGCTGCTACTCGCGGTCGTCCGCCGAGGTGCGGCGGCGCTTCGTGAGGAACAGTCCGCCGCCGCCGAGGATGACGACGGCCGCGACGATACCGATGATCACGCCGGCCGAGCCGGAACTGCTCCCGCTGTTCTTCGCGTCGCTCGTGCCACCCGCCGGAACGGCCGACCACCAGCTCCAGTACCCGTCCTGGCCGTAGATGTTGCCGGCCGCGGTGGGCATGGTCTGGATCGACTTGATCTGGTCGGTGCGGTACGCCTCGACGGCGTTCGGGTACGCGATGACGTTCATGTACCCGGAGTCGTACAGCCAGGACTCCATCTGCTTGACGATGTCCGCGCGCTTGGCCGGGTCGTACTCGGCGAGCTGCTTCTTGTACAGGTCGTCGTACGTCTTGTCGCAGATGAAGTTGTCCGTCTGGGCGCTCTCCTTGGCCTTGACGGGCAGCGCGGCGCAGGTGTGGATGCCGAGGACGAAGTCCGGGTCGGGGTTGACCGACCAGCCGTCGAACGCGAGGTCGTACTCACCTGCGTACCAGGGCACCGAGACGTCGTCGAGGCAGTCGACCTTCAGGCCGATGCCGAGCTTGCCCCACCACTCCTTGAGGTACTTGCCGATCGCCTTGTCGTTCGGGTCCGTGGCGTGGCACAGGATGCGGAAGTCGAGCGGCTTGCCGTCCTTGCCGACGCGCTCGCTGCCCTTCATCTTGTAACCGGCCTCGTCGAGCAGCTTGCCCGCCTTGGCGGGGTCGTACCCGAGGGCCTGGCTGCCGGACGGCTTCCAGAAGTAGTCCCCGAAGCGCGGCGGGATGTAGCCCTCGCCCTCGACGGCGTGGCCCTGGAAGACCTTGTCGACGATCTTCTTGCGGTCGATCGACAGGAACAGCGCCTGGCGGACCTTCTGGTCGAGAAGGGCCTTGTTGCCGTTGCCGAACTTCTTGCCGTCCTTGGTCTGCGCGCCCGGGTTCGTGGCGAGCGCGAAGAAGCGGCGGCCGGGGCCCTCGTTGACCTTGATGTTCTGCTCGCCCTTGAGCGACGCCGCCTGAGCGGGCGTCAGGGCGGGGGAGCCGGCCACGAAGGAGACCTCGCCCTTGCGCAGGGCTGCGACCGCGGCGTCCTGGTCCTTGTACGTCTTGAAGACGACCTCGTCGAACTTGGGCGCGCCGCGCCAGAAGTCCTTGTTGGCCTTCAGTTTCACGTACTGGTCGACCTTGTAGTCGGTCAGCACGAACGGGCCGTTGCCGACGACCGGGAAGGTCTTGTCGTTGTTGAACTTCGAGAAGTCCTTGACGTTCTTCCAGATGTGCTCCGGCACGATCGGGACGTCGAGCGCGGCCATCGTGGCCTGCGGCTTCTTCAGCTCGATGACCAGTTGGGTGGCGCTGGGAGCGGTGACCTTCTTAAAGTTGGAGACGAAGCTGCCGTTCGCCGTCGCGGCGCCCTCGTCCGTCATCATCTTGTTGAAGGTGAAGGCGGCGTCGGCGGCGGTGGCCTGCTGGCCGTCGGACCACTTCGAGTCGGACCTGATGGTGTAGGTCCAGGTGAGCTTGTCCGCGGACGGCTTCCAGTCGGTGGCGAAGCCCGGGACGGCGTGGTTGTCCTTGGGGTCGTAGTTGACCAGGTACTCGTACATCATCCGGTGGATGCTCGTACTGACCAGTCGCTGGGCGAGGAACGGGCTCAGCGAGTCGACGCTCTGGGCGAGGGCGACGGTGAGGACCTTCTTGCCGCCGTCGGCCGCCTTGGCCTCTTGGGGTGCGGGGTTGAGCGGCGTGGCGAGGCCGGCCGTCAGGGTGAACGCCGCGGCGCCGGCGGCCAGGAGGACCCGCAGGGTCCGGCGGGGCGCGCGCCGTGGGGAGCGGGAGAAGAGCGGAGCGTGTGCTCTCTTGGGCTGATCTTTTGTGTCCATGGGTCGGTGACCTCGCGTCGTTGCTCACGCAGGAGTGGCAGGTTGATCATGGGACGCCAGCTGGTTGATGTGTGTGTCTATCAGCGGCAGTCTGCGCACGTCAACGACACATGAACCCCATGTGGCCTGCGGAAATAACGAGTTGACCCGCATTTCACACACATTGGTCGAGACCTCTGACGCTTTGCAGGCCAGGGCGTGATGCCCGAATCGCTCAACAGTGGCTGTCTGGTGGGCATTTGAGGGAATTTCGGCAGACAAGGGAATGGCCCGCACCGTGGTGTCGGTGCGGGCCATTCGTGTGACCAGGGGGCCGGAATATCGGCGCTGTTACTGCTGGGGCGGCTGGGGCTGTGCGGTGTACGGGGGGAGGGGCTGGCCGGGCTGACCGGGGGCGGCCTGGCCGGGGGTGGGCGGCTGGCCGGGCGCGGGCTGGCCCGGCTGGGCCGGAGCGGGGGGCTGCTGCTGCCACATCTGCGGGGGGCCGGGCTGGCTCGGCTGACCCGGCTGCTGGGGCTGGCCGGGGGCGCCGGCCTGTGCCTGGCCGGGCTGCTGCGGATACGGCTGGCCGGGGTACGGCTGGCCCGGGAACTGCTGCCCCGGAGCGGGCTGTTGACCCGGCGCGGGCGGCTGGGGCGTGCCCGGCTGCCCCGGATACGGCTGGCCCGGGTAAGGCTGCTGCGCGGGGTACGGCTGCTGCTGGTGACCCGGCACCGGGGGAGCCATGGTGGGCGGCGGGTTGCCGTCCGACGTCCACAGGCCCTGCTGCTGCTGGGCTCGCGGGAAGTCCTCCGCGACCATCGCCGAGAGGTTGAAGTACGCCTCGCGCACCTTGGGCCGCATCATGTCGAGGTCGACCTCGGCGCCGGCTGCCAGGTGCTCGTCGAACGGCACTACAACGACGCCGCGGCACCGCGTCTCGAAGTGCGACACGATGTCGTCCACCTTGATCATCTTGCCGGTCTCGCGGACCCCGGAGATGACCGTGATGGAACGCGACACCAGATCCGCGTACCCGTGCGCCGACAGCCAGTCGAGCGTCGTACTGGCACTGCTCGCGCCGTCGACGGACGGCGTCGAGATGATGATCAGCTGGTCGGCGAGGTCGAGGACGCCGCGCATCGCGGAGTACAGCAGACCGGTGCCGGAGTCGGTCAGGATGATCGGGTACTGCTTGCCGAGCACGTCGATCGCGCTGCGGTAGTCCGTGTCGTTGAACGTCGTCGAGACCGCCGGGTCCACGTCGTTCGCGATGATCTCCAGGCCGGACGGCGCCTGCGAGGTGAACCGGCGGATGTCCATGTACGAGTTGAGGTGCGGGATCGCCTGCACCAGGTCTCGGATGGTGGCGCCGGTCTCACGGCGCACACGGCGGCCGAGCGTGCCGGCGTCCGGGTTGGCGTCGATGGCGAGGATCTTGTCCTGGCGCTCCGTGGCGAGCGTCGAACCGAGCGCGGTCGTCGTGGTCGTCTTGCCCACGCCGCCCTTGAGGCTGATGACGGCGATCCGGTAGCAGGACAGGACCGGCGTGCGGATCAGGTCCAGCTTCCGCTGCCGCTCGGCCTCCTCCTTCTTGCCGCCGAGCTTGAAGCGCGAGTTGGCGCCGCCGGGGCGGGTGCTCTTCGCCTTCTGCCTCTTGTTGCTGAGCAGCCGGTCGGCCGACAGCTCCACGGCCGCCGTGTAGCCGAGCGGCGCACCGCCGACGTTCGTGGGCGTGCGCTGGTCGTGCTGAATGGGCTGCGGCCAGGCACCACCGGCACGCGGGTCGGCGGGGGGCACCTGCCCCGGGAAGGGCTGGCCGGGCTGGCCCTGGAACTGCTGATCGGGCTGCGGCTGGCCGGGGTGGCCGGGGTGGCCTTCGGGGTGCGGGGCCGGGGCCTGCGGCGCGGGCGGCTGCGGGTGCTGTCCGACGGGGGGCTGGGGGCCGGGCTGCTGCGTGTGCGGTGCCGGCGGCTGCTGGGGGTGCTGCTGCGCCGGGAGGTGGGGGGCGGGCGGGGCCGGGGTGTTGGGCGCGGCCGGGTGTCCCTGAGCCGGGGCTCCGGGCTGCGGCTGCGGGAACCCGTAGCCCGCGCCGGGCTGTGGCTGCTGCGGGAAGCCGTAACCGCCTTGCGGGGCGGGCTGGTTGGGTGTGCCGGGCTGGGGCTGCTGCGGGAAGCCGTAACCGCCCTGAGGGGCAGGCTGGTTCGGTGCGTCTGCTGCGGGCGGCGTCTGCTGCGGGAACCCGTAGCCCTGCTGCTGCGGTGCCGGAGGTGCGGGCTGCTGCGGGTCGCCGGGGGCCGCCTGCTGCGGGAAGCCGTAACCACTCTGCGGCGCGGGCGGGGTGGTCTGCGCGGGCCAGGCCGGCGGGGCGGGCGTGCCCTGGGCCGGAATCGGCGCGCCGGGCTGCGGCTGCTGCTGCGCGGGCCACTGCGGGGCCGACGTGGGGGCGGCGGGCTGGAACGCCGGGGGGAGCGGCGGAATACCGTCCTGCGGCACGGGCGGCGGGGCCCAGGGGGCGGGGGCGTTCTGCGCGTCGGTCGGTGCGTCAGAGGCGGCGCTGGTGCCGGTGTCCGCATTCGCGTCGGCAGGTGCTGCCGTAGGAGCGGCTCCGGCGGTTTCGGAGCCGGTGTCGCCCGAGTCGTCCGAACCGGTCGACCCCTCCGCCTCGGACGCGTCGTCAGAAGGGGCCTCGGAGTCGGTGTCATCGGTCGAGGCCGGAGCGGCGTCGGTGTCCCCGTCGTCCGCAGCGTCACCGGAGGGCCCGGCAGCGGCGACCACGGCGAAGTCACCGGACTCACCGGACTCACCGGACTCACCGGAGTCGGCGTTCTTGCCGTCAGCACCCGCCTGCGCGTCGGCAGACGCGGCGTCCCCGCCCTGCTCCTCGGTCGTCGGCTCGGCCTTCTGCTCGCCCTGCGCGGCCAGCTCGGCGAACTCCCGCTTCAGCGCGGCCGCGGAGAACCGCATCGTTGCGCCGCTCTCCAGATCCCCGTTCCCGGAACCCGCGTCCGGCTCGGCGGCCGAAGCGACGGGCGTGTACGGCGTGTAGGGCGCGGGTGGCGCCTGGGGCGCCACCGGTGCGGGCGCGGGCGTGGGCGCCGGGGCCGGAGGCACCGGCGGCGGAGGCGTGGCGGGGGTGGCCGAGGGGGTCTCGCCCGTGCCCGACGACGCGTTCTGCGTGTACCAGGCCGGTGGGGCGTAGTCGATGGTGAACTCGCCCGTCGTCTCAGTGGCGGACTCCGCGTCGGAGTGATCATCGACGGGTGTGTCCCAGCCCCCGCGGATCTCGTCCCGATCGCTGTTCACAATGCCTCCTGGTGTGGTCGAGCACCCTCGTGCCGTGGTGGGGGGCGACCGTTCCTGTCGTCCGATCCGCCGCGCTCTTCCCCTGGGACGCGTACGAGCCGTTCGTGGGTTCACGCGCGCGTCCTTGTCCCAGCCTAATCACCAAAACCACGTGCACGGCAGGCCCGTCCGTCCCCCCGGCGCCGTCCGATGGGTCACACCCGGCCAACAAGTGATGCCCAAGCGATACGGAAGTGACGAACACCCCCCGATCCGCCACGCGCAAACTGCCCGAATAAGCCGCAAAGAGGAACGAGTTCGATCGCTGGAACGCTCCGCGGCAGGCTTCGGGCCGGCCTCAGTCCATCCGGCGTGCGTTACCCAACAATCCGGTCTCGGCGTCCGTCGCCCGGGTCATCACGTACTGCCGGTCGCGGTCGGTGCACCACAGAGTGACCCCGTCCGCGAGCGTCGGCAGGGACTCCCACTCGCCGCGGGGCAGTCCGATGACGCGGCCGATCTCCGCCGCCTCGTCCGGCGAAACGCGCTGGACCCCGACGAGCCGCGCCTGACGCATCAACCGGGGCGCCACCGGGCTCAGATAGGGCAGCAGCGTCAGCACGGACTGCCACGGCGCGGACGCCACGCGCCCGCGCGGCGGACGCATACCGCAGTCCCGCACCACGAGCACCGGGCCACCGGCGGACGCGCCCTGCGGCGGCACCCGCCCGACGTCGTGCACCGTCATCCCGGACTGGCCGCCACCGACCGCCTGCACCAACTGCGCCCAGGCCTGCGCCCGCCCGGTCTCCACCGCGACCCGCGCGCCGGTCGCCGCGGCCCGCAGCGCGAGCACCTGGGCCGTCCACAGGCCACCGATGAGCACCATGTCGTACGGCGTCGGCCGGTTCACCCCGAGCACGGCGGGCTGGCCGTCGGCATCGACGCCGACGACGACACCGTCGTCCCCGATGGGCAGCGCGAGGGTGTCCAACTGTTCGACGGAGAGCGTGTGGCGCTGGTGGCGCGGCCCGAAGAGCCCGAACCCGGTACGAGAGCGGTCACCGGCGGCCGGCGCGGGAGCCCCGCCCGGATTGCCGTTCGCGTTCCCGTTCCCATTGCCGTTCCAGGAATTTCCGTCCCAGGATCCTGCCCCGGCCGGGGGAGATGACGTCATGGCCATCAGCGCGCACCTCCGAGGGGCAACGTGGCGAGAACTCCGGGCAGTTGTTCGCGGTCGAGCCGGACGAGACCCGTCTTGGCCTGTCGGGCAGCGGTCTCCAGGGACCGCCGCGCCGTGGTCAGCTCGCTCTCGCTGCGTCCCGTGATCCGCATGTGGCCGCAGAGCTGGATGTCCCGCTGGTCACCGCGGGACAGCGTCAGGCTGAACGTCGTGGCCAGCGCGGGCACCGTGGTCAAGAGGGCGACCAACTGGTGCAGAGCGGGCCCGGATCCGCCGAGCTGGGGCCAGCGCCGCACCCAGTACGTGGTGTGCCTGCGGTTGTCGCAGCGCCAGCTGCGGCTGGACTCCTCGGTCCTGCGCTGCGGCAGCTCGCTCCGCCCGGCCTGCGCCGTCACCATCGGGTTGGCGCACGCCGACGTGGCGACGGCGGCCGTGAGCTCCTCCTCCGTCAGCACGCTGGCGCGGAAGCCCGCGCCGGTCAGCCGGCTCGCCAGATGCTGGGCCGCGCGGGCCACACACTTCTGCGCTCCCACGGTGCCGCCGCCGCGCGCGGCCACGGCCTCCGGGCACAGCTCCGGGTCGAGCTTCAGGGCGATCCACGTGATGCGGACGGCGGGGGAGCCGGTCTGGGCCTGCAGCGGCGCGTAGTTGCTCACCGCCACGGACTGCTGCGGCAGGTGCAGCGCGGGCGCGGGCTGCGTGTGCAGCACGATCTGCGCCGATTCGAGCTGGATCCCGTCGACGTCGAGGGCGTCCCGCACGATCCCTATGGGCAGCGGCCGCCGGGAGCGCTCCGCCCGCAGGGCGGTGGCGTCCGACTCGACCTGGAGCACGGCGGTCAGGAAGCCGCCGTCGCCGACGATGCCGATGGGCCGCTGGTCGCGGTCGTCACCGCGGCTGTAGCTGTACGTCCGCAGCGAGGGGTCGCACTCGACGGCGGGCGCGAGGCCCGGCTCCGTGCCGGGTGGGACCGGCGTGCTCGCCGCACGGCGCTTGCGCGCACGCAGCGCCAGGACGGTGCCGAGCCACTCGGGCAGCGACCGCCCCCGGCGGCGTACGAGAGCGAACAGGACGAGGATCACGGCGACGACGCCCGCGGGTACCAGCGCCAGCTTGTCGACGACCGCGGCGCCGACGACCAGCGCGGCGGCGACCTCGATCATCACCATCTGCTGGAGCCGGAACGACCCGGCCCGTCCGGAACGCGACTTCAGATGAAGCGAGACCGGACCGGCGGGCGCCGCCGGAGAGCCGGCCCCACTGCCGGACCGAGCCGCCGGCGCACCGTCCCCAGGTCCTGGTCGACCACCCGACCGCGATCGGGATTGCGACCGCGACCGCGACCGGGTCCGCGTTGCGGAAGCCATCACTCCAAATCCCCCGAACTCTCCCGAAAATCCCTGTTGCACAGGGCCTTTGAAGGCCCCAGCACCCTACCCGTCCCACACGCACAACCACGCAACAGGCATAGTAGGGGCCGGGTCTGACAACGGAGGGCGGGGGACGCAGGTACCCCCGAGTGCTGCACGGGGAGAAGCGGACACAGATGGCATCACGGCGGGACGAACTCAACGCCTACACCTTCGCGAAGCGTCGTACGCTCGCGTCCTTCCTCCAGCCCTCACCCTCCGGTTCGGAGGAGGGGGCACCGAAGCCGCTGCGTGCGGTGCTGCCCGGCGTGATCGTCGGCATCATCGTCCTGGCGGTCTTCGGGGCGTGGGGGATGTTCAAGCCGACAGCGCCGCCCAAGTGGGATCAACTCCACAAGAACGTGATCGTCGCGAGCAAGTCGACGACGCGTTACGTGGTCCTGGAGACGAAGGGCAAGGTCCAGCTGCACCCCGTCCTCAACATGGCATCGGCGAAACTCCTCGTCGACCCGAGCGACAACCCCATCGTGACGGTGTCCGAGACGGTGCTCGACAGCGGCAAGATCCCGCACGGCGCCACGATCGGCATCCCGTACGCTCCCGACCGCCTGCCGCCGGACTCGGAGGCCGAGTCCGCCAAGCGCTGGGCTGTCTGCGAGCGCCCGGGCGACGGCGGCCGCGCCATCCAGAAGGCGGCGTTCGTCCTCGCGAAGCGGGACCAGCTCAAGACCGAGGGCCGCGACGCGAAGCTGCGCGGCGGTGACCTGATGTACGTCGTGGGCCCGGACAAGGCCAAGACCGAATACGTCGTCGACGCGGGCGGCACGGCCTACCGCATCGATGCGCAGACCACGAAGGAAAAGAAGCAGAAACTCCTGCGCGCCCTCGACATCAACGGCGCGACCCAGGAGCCGCAGCGCGTCTCCAGGGACTGGCTCGACACCCTCCACCAGGGCACGCCGATCTCCTTCCCCACGCTCGAGGGCAAGCCCGGTGACCCCGCCGACGCGAACAGCACGCTCGACGACTCCGCGAACCGGGTCGGCATGGTCCTCAAGACGCCGGACCAGTACTACGTCGTCCTGCCGGGCAAGGTTGCCCCGATCACCGACTTCACCGCGCACCTTCTCCTGTACAGCCCCGACCTGGTTCCCCTGGCCCAGGGCGGCGAGCCGCTCAAGATGAGCCCCGGCGCCGTGGTCGCCGGCGAGAGCTTCGGGCCCAGGAACTGGCCGACGTACGCACCGAAGACGGTCAACGAGGCCTCCACCGGGACCGGCAGCCGCAACACCGTCTGCAACGTCCTGAACAAGGTCGACAGCAGCAACGGCCGCACCACGCTCAGCACATGGGTGGGCACGAAGTTCCCCGCGCCCCTTCCCACCGGCTCCTCCAGTGCCTACGTCACCGCCGGATCGGGCCAGCTCTACCGCCAGTTCACGGGCACCGCGACCAGCGTGGGCCCCGTGTTCCTCGTCACCGACACGGGGCTTCGTTACGCGATGCAGTCCAACAGCGACAGCGGCGCCGACGACGCGGGCATCGGCACCACGCCCAAGGAACGCAAGGCCCGGCTCCAGGAGGCCAAGCAGGCTGTGACCCGGCTCGGCTACGACAAGGTTGACCCGGCGCCGATCCCGCTCGCCTGGTCGCAGTTCCTGCCCACCGGCCCGCGCCTGTCCACGACGGCGGCCAGCCAGCCGCAGGGCTCCTAGGGCGGGGGACACGATGGCGTACGCATCAGGGAAGTCCGCGGCGACGTGGACCCGTAAGGCGGCACTTGCCGGCGCGCTGACCGTCACGGTGGCCACCACCGCGCTCCTGCCGGCGACCCCAGCAGCAGCCGACGGCGAACAGTGCACGTTCGGCCCGAAGAACCCGAAGTACGCGGGCCGCCCCTGGTCCCTTCAGCGCGTCCTCCTGGACGACCTGTGGAGCGAGACCAAGGGCAAGGGCGTCAAGGTCGCCGTCATCGACACAGGCGTGGACGTCAAGAACCCGCAGCTCACCCATGCCGTGGACACGTCCAAGGGCAAGAACCTCATGGACAAGAACCTCAAGGACGACAACGGCGACAAGATCGCACGCGGCAAGGAGAACGGCACCACCGACACCGTCGGCCACGGCACGCGCGTCGCCGGCATAATCGCAGCGCGTCCGGCCAAGGGCACCGGCTTCGTGGGTCTGGCCCCCGAGGCCACGATCATCCCGATCCAGCAGAACGACGCGGAGGGCCACGGCACGGCCAAGACCCTCGCGGATGCCATCGTGTACGCGAAGTCCGTGGGCGCCCAGGTCATCAACATCTCCCAGGACACGGCGAACGCGGTCAAGCCCGACCAGGTGCTGCAGGACGCGGTCGACTCGGCGCTGGCTGCCAAGATCGTGGTCGTCGCCTCGGCAGGCAACGACGGCCTGGACGGCAAGGTGACGGAGACCTACCCGGCCTCGTTCCACGGCGTCCTGGCGGTCGCGGCCTCGGACCGTAACAACGAACGCGCCGCGTTCTCCCAGTCGGGCGAGTTCGTGGGCGTGGCCGCGCCGGGCGTGGACATGGTCTCCACGGTTCCCGGCGGCGGCCACTGCTCCGACAACGGCACCAGCTTCTCCGCCCCCTATGTGGCCGGAGTCGCGGCCCTCGTCAAGGCGAAGCACCCCGACTGGACGGCGGCCGAGGTCGTCGCCCAGATCGAACAGACCGCGGAACGCTCGACCGTGGGCCACGACCGCCTGGTCGGCTGGGGCGTCGTCGACCCCGTCCGCGCGGTCACGGAGGATCCGGATCACCCGATCGAGTCCCCGTCCCCTGAGGAGGGGGTCACCCGGGCGGAGGCTCCTACGGCGGCGAAACTCCACTTCGGCGAAACAGCGGAACAGCGCAACACCCGCCTGGCCACGTACACGGTCGTCGGCACGGCGGTGCTGGTGGCGGGCCTGGGCGGGGCAGCCGTCGCCGTACGGGACGCGCGGCGGCGGGGCAGGAAGGCAGCGGGCGGGGCGTGAGCGCGATGATCGCGCTCAGCTTCGGCATCGCCGCCCTGCTGTTGGCGGCCGCCTGCGTCAAGGCGGACCGCGTACGCGGCTGGCGCCACAGCCTCAACCCGTCCGCGCCCGACCTCCCCGACGCCGCGTTCGTCGCGGGCCGCGTGATCTTCCTCGTCCTGGCGGGCGTCATGGTGTTCGAAGGGTTCAGCCTGCTGAGGGTCTCCGCCGACTCGGGCTGGAGCGACGACGAACTGACCAGCGCGGTACGCCAGGCCACGGACGACCTGGACGGCTGGATGTACCGAGACGACGGACTCACCACCGACTCCGCCTACTTCGACGACTACGCGTCGCTGCTCGAGGACAAGATCATCCGGTACGGCGGCGGGGGAGCACCCCAGTCAGGTGTGGGCGCCGGCCCGGCCGACACGAACACGGACACCGACGCGTACTTCACGGTGCAGGCGGACGGCGCGGACGCGGCCTTCTGCACACACATCGAACGCACCCGGCGCGCGAAGGACGACTACACGCCGCCGGGTATCAACGGCGACGAGGGAACCGTCACCGAGCGGGCGTACCGTCTGACGGTGACGACGAACAAGGGTGAGTGCTGAGCGTCAGCGCTTGCCGCAACCGCCGCCCTGGGCAACGGAGTTGGCGTACTTCTTGACGAACTTGAGCATGCCCGCGGCCGCCGGCATCGGTGGGCTCGATACCGATGGCCGATACGGCCACGTCCCGCGCGGAAACATCGGCGCCTCGCTTCTCCGCACTTGAGTGCGGCACTGCTCAGGCCGAACGGTCCCCAACGGGCAGAAGTCCTCGTGTGACGCGGCCGTCTCGTCGTCATGGCCAGGTCGAGGGACTGGCGGATTCCCTTCTTGCGCTCGCCCTCGGGTTGGCCTAACGGCGTGGGGATTCGGGGCGCCTCCTCGGTGCCGGAAGGGGGCGTGGGGTGGAGTGGTGAAGGGGCGGTGAGGGGGCCGCGTTGAGGCTCGTTTCCGCTGGTAGCGTGCCTTTGCCCGGTGCTGTCGGGTGTTCGTTCAGGTGGAGTTGAGAAGGGGGGAGTCGCCGTGGTTGCGGATCTCGGAGTCGGCCCAGGCGTCTTGAAGCAGGGCGCGAAGGACATGGTGGAAATCCTCAAACCGGTCAAGAAGGTGGACCTTGGGGACGCAGCGGACCTGTCCACCAAGATGGGGAACGATGATGTGGCCGCGTCCCTGGTGACGTTCTGCGCGACGTGGGAGTCGGGGGGCGCGTTCCTGGCCGACTGTGCGGCGACTCTGGCCAGCGGACTGGAAGCGGCCAACGGCAACTACGAGGACACGGATGAGGCCATCCGCGATGCTGTGAAGTCCATCAAGACCGCCCTTGCCTGACGGTGTTGATCCAGCACTGACCTGAACTGACCCAAACTCAAGAACAAGAACAGAACAGGGATTCTGCACTCAATGGCAGCGACGCTCGGGTCGACTGACGACCCGAAGGATCTCATTCCGGGTGAGGCCGGCAAGCTCGGCGACATCGAGACCGCTTTCAACAGCTGGTCCGACAAGTTCGAGAAGATCGGCGACGGCCTGCGCGACCTGCGCATCAAGGGCTGGGTCGGTCAGGCCAGCGAGGCCTTCTGGCCCACCTTGGGCAAGGAAAAGACCAACTGGTACTTCGCGAGCGACGCGATGTCGGGGGCTGCCAAGGCCGTCCACTCGTACTCCTCCATGCTGACCTGGGCGCAGGGGCAGGCCGGAACCGCGATCGACAAGTGGAAGGCCGGCGACCACGAGGGCGCCGAAACCCTCCTGAAGGGTGCGCAAAAGCAGCTCAAGGAAGAGGCCGAGAAGCTCACCAAAAAGCTCCACGAGCTCGCGGGTGACTCCAAGGACAGCCCTGACTGGCTTACTGCGATCCGCAGTGGTGTCGACGCCAAGAAGTGGCTCGAGGACCACGGTGTCGGTAAGGCCGCCATCGCGCCCAAGGCCTGGGCCAGGGAGAACGAGCGGTGGTTCGGCACCACGGAGAACCCGCGCCACAGGGAGAAGGAGTGGGGCAAGGGCGAGGACGGCAAGTGGTACTTCCGGGACAAGCCTGATGCGGCCGCTGGCGCCGACGATGCGACCACGCCCCCCAAGAAGGCCGAGGTGAGTATCAAAATCGCCGAATGGTCGGGCAAGGCCAGCGCATGGTCGGACGGCGTCGACGGCGACGGGAAATTGGGCGACGCCAAGTACAAGTACGCGGCAGGTGTCCAGGCGCTGGGTGTAGACGGTTCGGCCGGTATGAGTATCACCGACGGACGGTTCAAGGCCGGTGCTTCGGGATCCGCGTATCTCGCCCAGGCGTCCGCGAATGGCAGCGTGGAGTACGGCCTCGCCACAGTCCAGGGTGAGGCGAAGGCCTTCGTGGGTGCCGATGCGTCGGTGGAAGCCTCCGTCGGCAAGGACGGAGTGCACGCCGGCGCGGAGGCGTTCGCCGGAGCCAAGGCGACAGGGTCCGCATCCGCCGACGTCGCCGGTGTCGGCGTTGGTGCGACGGGCGAGGCCTGGGCCGGCGTGGGTGCCGAAGCGCATGCCGACGTCGGCATGAAGGACGGCAAGTTCACCATCGGTGGTGACGCTGGAGTGGGTTTGGGTCTTGGCGGCAAGGTCGGATTCAATGTCACCGTTGATACCGGCAAACTGACCGGCGCTCTCGGCGATGGTGCCGACGCCGTGGGCGATGCCTGGGACAGCACAGTCGGCAGCTGGTTGTAGCCCGAGCTGAAGTTCACTGAAGGATTGGATCCACCATGGCGGCCACGTTGCCGGTCAAGATTTCCTTTTCGCTGCCGGACGGCTGGCAGGCGGCACCGCCGGACGAGGTCGGAGCGCCGAACGTCGCATTCGTCGCGCTCCACGCGGCCTCCATCGACGGCGGATTCACAGCGAACATCACCATCTCCGGCGAGATGCGCAACGATGGCGCCACCGTCTCGCAGATCGCCGACGAGTCGGTACCTCGGCTTGAGCGGGGCGGGCCCGTGCGCGTCCTCAAGAAGACCGAGATCGGGACGCCGGACCTTCCCGGGCTCACGGATTCTCCGGGAATCGTGCAGAACCTCGTTCTCTCCACCACGCTGCGAGGGGAGCCCATCGAGCTGTGCCAGAGCCAGGTGTACCTCGGCATGGAGGACGTACGGAACCCGGCTCAGCGCGCGGTGATCGAAATCGTCCTCACCGCGACGCGGAACCAGCTCGGCGAAGTCATCGAGGACTACAAGAAATTCCTGCGCACCGTGCAGCAGGCCGATGACTCCGCCGGCGGGGCCAGCTAGCCGTCGACACACGCAAAGTGCCCCTTGACCCGGTGATTTCCAGATCCGGGGCAAGGGGCACTGTGCATTTCCTCAGGCGGCTGTCCACACCTGCGCGGGGATCCGTTCCATGACGTCGCACAGGTAGTTCAACCGGTTCTCGATCTCCTGCTCATTCAGGTAGCCGGTGTACCACGTGAACAGTTCGTCGTCGCGCAGGCGAAGGGGGTGCGTCTCGGCACGCTGATCCGAGAGGAGGAAGGCCCTCATGTCGTCGGTCAGGACGCTGCGGACGAAGGCTTCGTCACGCGTATCGACGCGGAACTTCTTGTCGAATTCCGGCACACCGAGCAGCATCCTCGGCCCACGGCCCATCATCCCGTCGATCTTGCTCGGACGCCCCACATGCATGTACGGCGTCCCCATGCCGGGCGCCGAGATGAGGAATACGGACTCGTGCGTGTACTGCCTGTTGCCGGCCTGGGTGTCGCCCGACAACGGATTCACGTACCGGTACTCGAAGCATTTGAAGGAGCGGCCGCGGAACTCCCCGGTGATGTAGTGCCACGCACTCAGGTTGGAACCCTTGCCCGGCATCGGACCCACGCCGCAATACTCGGTGGCCCGTCCGCGCGCGCGCCGCTCATAGGTCCAGCCACGCGTAGCAGCAACCCCTTCGAGGGCCTCCCAGTCTTCCTGGATCCGGTCCCCCTCTCGGTTACTGCGCCTGATTGCCCTGATGGCGAGCGCGACCAGTCCCAAAATGACCCCGTATACGAGGATCTTCACCAGGATCCCAACCAGCTGTTCCATGGGCGGAGATTATTCCGGACGCCGTGTGTTCCTGTGAACCGAGGTCGGCCGCGCGACCACCACCTGAGATTGCGCGAGTGGAGATCCTTTGCTGGTGAGGTGAAGAGTCCGCGAGGTGCTCTGATTTGCCCGGAGTTCGGAGAAATGCGCCAAGTAGGCGTCTCCGGTGCGCCCTATGCTGGGCGCGCCGGAGGGGCGGGTAGCCCTGCCGGCTTTCTGCAACCTGCTTCTCCGACCACCGGAACGGACCTCCCCATGATCAAGTCCCGCCTCTCCGCCGCAACGTGGGCCCTGTCGGCCGTAGCCGCGGGCGCGCTGCTCGTCGGCTGCTCGGGGTCGGTGAGCGTGGGGAAGTCCGACCCGAAGGTGTCCAAGGGCAAGCTGGCCGATACGGTCGCCGAAAAGCTCGCCGCCACCACGGGTCAGCCGAAGCCGGACGTCACCTGCCCCGAGGACCTCGTCGGAAAGGTCGGCAACACCGGCCGCTGCACGCTCACGGCGAGCGACGGCAGCAAGCTGGGTGTGACGGTCAAGGTTTCCTCGGTCGACGGCGACAACGTCAACTTCGGCATCAAGGTCGACGAGACGCCTTCCCCGGCTGCCAGCTGACCCTTTCGACTCCACCGCGCCTCTCGCGAGGCGAAATAGGAGAGCCGCTGCCAGGTGCTCGGGAGGGCCTGGCGCGGCCGATCGCCCCCGCGTCTGCCCGGGTTCTTAGCTGGACGCCCTCCCGCACCGAGTTGCCGAATCGTCGAGGTCCGGTCACACCTGAGCCGCCCCGTCTGCCGCGTCCCCTTCACAGGCGGAGAGATGGGAAGTTGCCCCCGCAAGCCCGGTACGAGCTCGCGGCGACGAGCCACAAAGGGTCCTGCTGAGAGCACTCACGCCTCGGCGCAGGCCCCCGAACCGGCCGCCGCCGTCGCGTACTCCTTGACGAACCGGTGCATGTCCGCCGGATCCGCGTCGTCCGAGACGCGTGCCGTCACCCAGAACGAGCTGCCCGCACCGGTGGACTTCGGGCACTCCACCCGGCCGACGGCCCCGGTCTTCGAGTAGATGAACCGCCCGTTGTCCGCGCTGGTGTCGTTCGGGTTGACCCCCAGCGCGGACGTCGCGACGTCACGGGCCGAGGTGTCGGCGCCCAGCTTCTCCACACTGCTGGAGAACACGACCTCCCCGTCGACCTCAAGGCGACAGCGCTTCACGCCGACCGCTGACGTGGGCTTGACCGAGATCTTCTTCCCCGGCGGCAGCAGCGGCTCCAGGGAACCGGCGGACACCTTGGTGCCGCACAGCTCCTTCGGCGTTGCGTACTCCCGCTCGGGTGCGGATGACGAACAGGCGGACACCGAGGCGACGAGCAACCCCGCACCGATCGCCGCCGCCAAGACCGAACGTGCTCTGCCCCGCGGGAGTCCTTGCATGACGTCTTCCATCGCCTTCGGTGATCGTGCCGGTGAGTCGCGCAGCCTCAGGTCGCGCAGCATCAGTCCGGAATCTCGGTGTCTAGGTCCTTGGCCATCGCGTGGATGTCGGTGTTGGCGTCGTTGAAGCCCGTCGCGGTGCCTTCGCTGACCCAGGTGTCGATCTGGTCCGAGTAGCCCGCGTGGTGCGCCTTGGCGGCCTCGGTGGCCGCCGCGTAGTTGACGTTCGTGGTGGTGTCCTTGATCGTCTCCCACCGCGTCGCGATGTCATGACCGGCTTCCGAGCGGTACTGGCCCGAGTCGTCCTTGAAGAACGCCTCCATCACCACCGATGTCACAGTGCCTGCGGCGCCGCCCGCGGCCGCGCCGACCACGGGGGAGGCGATGAAGCTCGTACCGATGCCGACACCCGTCCCGACGATGCCCGAGATGACGTTCTTCTTCTGGCTGACGGCGTAGTCGAAGTCGCCGTCCTTCTCGTTCGCCGGGCCGAGCACCGCTTCCTGCCGGCCCTGGGCGAGCAGACCGCTGAACTCCCCGGACTTGCGCGACAGGCTGGTGATCGTGTCCTTCGCGTCGTGCGGGTAGCGCTGGTCCTCGGGGAGGTCGGGGTTCAGGTGGTAGTCCATCAGGTTGGCGGTGTACGCCTTCTCGCCGACGCTCAGCGCGCTGTACCCCTCCGGGTTCTGGCTCGCGGTGACCAGGAAGCGGGACACGGCGCTGTGATCGAGCTTCGCGTCCGCGCCGTCGTTCGGGTACAGCAGGTTCCATCCGGACTTGTCGCCGTCGCCGACCGTGGGGCCGTCGGCCATCGCCCGGTGGATGTCGGGCAGGTACTCGGACCCGATCTGGCCGATGCTGTCCGACATGTAGTCGTGGTCCTTGAGGCGGTTCGGGTCCTCGGAGATGGAGTTGACGAGGTCCCGCATCAGCCCGGCCTGATCGGCGGTGTGCGCCGGAGTGTCCGCCGTCGGCAGCTCGCCGGCCGGATGCCCGGTCGTCCCGGCCTCCAGCGCCAGGGCGAGGTTGTTGCGCCCGGTGTTGAGGTCGTCGCCGTGCATGTCGGACTCCTGCGGCCACTCCCGGTCCTCGAAGAGGTACTTGAAGTTGCTGGCCGCCGCCTTCTCGCCGTCCTTCGGCGTGTACTCCTCGTTGAAGAACGAGGTGGCCGCGTCAGGGCTGTTGGACAGGCCCTTCAGGTAGCCCGTGAGCGGGTCGGAACCGCTGTCCTCGCCGATCCGGTTGAGCCAGGGGTCCATACCCATGTGCTGCCACGCCAGGTTGCGGTGCTCGCCGTCGCCGGTGAGCTTGCGCTCGGTGGCCATGAGCTTGGTGCCGTAGTCCTCCATGAACCGGTCGTCGTAGTCGCCGGTCCGCATGAGGTTGCTCATGACCTGGAAGCCCATCGGTCCGCCACGATCCCCGTAGAGCGGCTTGTCGCCCAAGTCGATCATCTTGGACTTCCACTCGTACATCGCGGTCGAGTCGCTCTGCGTCGCGTGGGCCAGCGACAGGCCGAGGTTGCGCTGGAGGTCGTCGAACTGGTCGAGCCGCTCGTGCCCCAGCTCGTAGTTGCCGCGGGCCGGGTCGTTGATCCCTGTCCAGAACTCAAGGATCTTCTGCGGGCCGACCTTCGTGGCGAACTCCTCGGAGAACAGCTGGTCGTCGGCGTACTTCTTGAACCCGGCGTTGAGCCGGTCGAACTCCTCGACCGACAGGTCCTTCGGGTCCTTCTGCGCGAGCTTCGCCAGCTCGTCGGCTTCCTTGACGGCTGCGGCCGCGGAGTCGCGGTCCGAGTAGTTCGCGTCGGAGAAGCCCATGGACGTCTGGTTGACCAGCAGCTTCAGGACCGTGGTGGCCGTGTTGTCGCTCTCGCTCGCCCCGTCGACGATCTTCTGGATCTCGTTGCGGACCCCGGTGACGTCGCCGTCCGTCGGCTTGGGGTCCTTGGCGTCGTCCTTGGCGCGAACGGTGAAGCCGCCGTCGCCCGACGCCGTGACGCTGATGTCCTTCGTGCCCGCGTTCTGTATCGCCGTCGTGAGATTGCCGTGGTACGTCCTGAGTTCACCCGCGGTGTCCCGGAGAATGTCGTAGATCGACTTCGCCTGGGTGTGCGCGTCGTCGAATTCACCGACCGTCTTGCCGATGAATTCCTTGGAGACCGTGGCATTCGCGCCGGCCCAGACGGCCTTGCCCGCGGACGCCTTCATGCCCGTACGGGCTTCCTTCGCGAGCGCATCGAGATTCTTGACCATCGTCGACCAGTCCTCGACGGCATCGTCGAGGAGCTTGAAGTTGGCGTGGAGGAGCGCCTCGAAATGCATCAGTCGTCCTTCTTCTTCGGCTCGCCGTACACCGGGTTCTTCTTGCCGGGGTCACCGACGCGCTCGTCGAAGCCGGCGTCGAGCATGTCGATGCTGCTCATCTGACGCTGAATGAAGTCCTCGTCGGCGCCGTGCAGCTTCTTCGTGCGGTGCATGTGGTTGGCGATCTGCGCGGTGGCGTCCATGAGCGACCGGAGCTGCTCCTCCCAGCGGTTCGACACCTCCTGCAGGCCCCCGCCCAGCGAGAAACCCTGCTTCGTGAGGTCCGATGCCGCCGAGTCGCTGCTGGGGACGGCCACCCGGGCCTTGTCCCACATCTGGCTGTACAGCTTGTGGGCGTCCGAGCCGACCTTCTCGAGGTCTCCGTGTCCGACCGCGAGGTCGCCGTACTGGGACGGCGGCGGCCCGCCGCCCTCGTCGTCCGGCACGCGGTTCAGCTGCATCTGCGTCGACTGACGTCCCGCCGCCTCGGTCTTCAGCTGCTCCCACTCGTCCCACGCCATGAGTGAGCTCCTCCCCCGCGTGCGCGCCGGATACTGCCGCTGGACGGCAGACTTCCGGTCAAGTTAGCAACTCGGATGCGAAGAGTGGCCGTTCGGACCGATGCTCGAGATGCTGCGCAAGTGAAGGTCTTGTGGACGAAGCGAGTTGTAGCCGTGTGTCCGTAATGGAGGACCATGCGAGTTCGGTCCCCATCCGCTTCAGTTCGCTCCCGTCCGGATCTTCGGCAATTCCGTGATCGCGATTTCGACGACATACATGTCCCCGAGAGTTGTGGAGATTTTTACCCGTCGTCATCTCCGCCCGTGCAACTCTTCTGTAGGAAGCTCGACCCGCACATTGATCCGTTGGAACGGAGCCTTTTCCATCCGAGCCGGCGGGCGCCGGGTTACGGGGGAAGAGGTCAGGGGATGGCTTGGGACGAATGGGAGCAGCTGAAGTCCGACGCTGCCGCCCGCCAGAGCGAGAAGATGCAGCTCAATCAGCTGGCCCCGGAACCCGGCGGCGGTGGCTCAACGGGCGGCGCCGACCTGGTGGTCAACCAGGACGATCTCGGCGCCGTGGGGCATGAGGCCTTCATCCTCCACGACCACCTGCACACGCAGGCCGACATCGCGGGAGCCGGAGCCGACAAGCACGGCGCGGGATCCACGATGCAGGCGGCGACGGCCCTCAAGGTCGGCAACTTCGAGATGGGGTCGGCCCTCGAGACGACCGTCAGTGTCTGGACGACCCAGGTCCAAACGGTCCTTCAGGCGTGCGCGCACATCTCCAACCACCTGGACTACAGCAAGAAGCTGCACGCCCAGGACGACGCGACCATCGCGGTCGACCTCCACCAGCGGGACGGCTCGGCCGTGCCCGTGTCCCGGCTGAACGACCTGCTCAAGTAGGAGGGGCAGGCCATGACGCTCAAGTACACGGATCTGACCGAGGTCGACCTCGCGAAGCTCGGCGCATCCGTCGCCGACTGGAAAGCGGCCGTCGATCACCTCAAGACCCTGGCGGAGAACGCCAGGACGGGAATGCAGGCGAAATCGGACGGGGCCCGATGGGCCGGCCAGAACGCCGACGCCGTGCGCGTACTGATCGGCAAGACCACCAAGGAATTCGAGGACCTGCACGGTGAGGCCAACAGCATCTTCCAGGTGCTCGACGACGCCCACCAGGAGCTGACGCAGCTCCAGCGCAGCACGAAGACGCTCGTCTCCGAGGCCACCGGCAAGGGATACCGCGTATTCGACAACGGCGACACCAGCGTCTCCGTCATCGAATACGTCGGACCCGGCGAACCCCCCAAGGGCGTCCCGGAAAAGGAACTCCAGCACTACGCCGACCAGATCACGGCCAACGTCGGCCGCGCCAACGACATCGACCAGTCGGTCAAGCTGGCCCTCACCCGCAGCCATGGAAACGATCCGAACAACGCCGGTCACAAGGAATACGGATCACTCAACGACGCCCAGGTCGAGCGCGCGCTCGAACTCGCCAAAAAGGGCCACAACATGAGTGACGTCGAACTCCGCGAATTCAACCGCATCATGAAGTTCAACGGCGGCGAGAAGGACGGCCAGTTCGCCACCGGGTTCTACAAGGGCCTGGGCGGTCCCGAGAAGGCGCTCGAGTTCTACGCGGACATCACCACGGACGGCACGGAGAAGGACGCGGGCAAGGTCCGTCTCGACGCCGTCAAGGACTTCCAGCAGGTGATGGGCCCGGCCCTGGCCAACGCCACGGACCCGGACACGAAGAACCATCTCCCCGCCAGCTGGGGCGACGAATTCCGCAGGCTGGGCACGCAGCAGATCTCCTGGATGCCGCACCAGATGACGAAGCCGTACGGCTATCAGGTGCTCGGCGGCCTGATGCGGTACGGAAACTACGACCCGTCCTTCATCAACCCCATCGCCGAACACCTCACACAACTCCACAAGGAAGACCCGGACAAACTCCTCACCCACGTCGGCCACGGGCAGGGCGACGGCTACGGATTCAATCCGTCGGGAAAGCTCGGCTCCGGCGAGGACCCGCTGAACAGCGTCCTCGAAGCCCTCGGCCACAGTCCGGAGGCCTCGGAGAAGTTCTTCACCGACCCTCCCACCGCGTACAACGAGGACGGGACGGTGAAGCAGGACGGAAAGCTGGGCTTCAAGTCCTACCTGGACGTCTTCACCGACAAGGACTTCCTGTGGAACGCCGACTCCAACGACGCGTACCTCTACGGCAACGAGGACGCGCTGCGGGCCGCGCGCAACGTCGGCCCCGAAGCGCTCGGCCACGCCCTGGAATCCGCCACGACGGGACGGCCGTACGACAGCGACGACATGGGCGACGCGGTGCGGCACACACCGGAGCGCGCCGGCCTCGTGCACGACATCGTCGACAAGTTCGGCAGCGACCCCGAACTGCTCAAGCACAACGGCGACTCGGGCGAGAGCGGCCCGCTGTACGCCATGAAGGACAGCCTCGGCGACATCACTTCCGAGTACATGGGCGACTTCCAGCAGGCCATGTACGAGGAGAACGCCGGCAGCGACATGTTCCCGACGTTCGGCGCGGCCGCGGGCCTCGACCCCGGGCACGCCCAGAAGTTCCTCAGCGAAGTGGGCCAGGACCCGCATGCGTACTCGGCCATCACCGCGGCGCAGCAGGCGTACACGGCGGACGTGGTGAACGGCGTGGTCAACGACCCCACCACGTCGACGACGTCGATGGACGGCCGCGTGCGCGACGCGGTGGCTCCGGGGGCCGCCATCGCGGGCATCATGAGCGACTCGCGCGCGGACGCCATTTACCAGTACCACGCGGCGTCCGACGCGGATTTCAACGAGGCCGCGGCCGACAAGGCGAAGTGGGTGAGCCGCATCCTGGGCATGGGCGTCGACAAGGCGGCCGAGCACGTTCCGATCCTGGGCGCGCCCATCGGATGGGCGTCGGAGGACATCCAGGAGAGCGTCATGAAGAGCATCGAGCAGGACACGACGACGGACGCGGAGCACAAGGCCGGCGGCGAGTACTCGCACGGCCGCTCGGAGGCGATCCGCTCGGCCCAGGACGCCGTCGACAACGCCGTGCGCCACAACCCGAAAATCGACATGCGGACGGCAGATGACCTGCAGCGTGCCGCACGGACCGCAGCCGGCATCAGCCATTCGGACGGAGCCCAGTGGAATTCGGAAAGCCATCACTGATTACGGCCCGCGGCGTGCGGCTCCTGCCTCTGGCCGCCCTCACCGCCGTGATGGTGGCGGCAGCAGCGGGATGCGGCGACTCGGCCGAGCGGGAGTACGCCGTGCCGTCCTCGCTGTGCGGCATTCACATCAAGGCGGCAACGCTTACGCCGTTGCTGCCGCCCGGTAAGCAGGTGTCGGTCAAACGGGACGACCCCGTCCCGGACGCCATCACGACCTGCGAGGTCGCGGTGGACAAGAAGGTCGTGCTGTCCGTCGAACGCGAGCGACGCGAACCGGGCGCGGCGGCGCGCGACATCGCCGTGGACCAACTCTCCGCCCACGCCCCCAAGTCCGCGGCGGCCCGCACGATCGCGTACACGGACTCGGCCGCCGTATCCATCACCCGGTGCACCGCCCAGGAGGTGGTGAGGGAGGACATCTCCACGGTCATCAGGGTCTTCGAACCGGGACACAAGGACGAATCGGTGCTGAAGGACTTGATCACGGAATACACGGCGGCGTTGAAGAAGTCTTCGCCTTGCGAAGCGAAATCAGGCTGAATTGTTGAACGCCGCTTCCCCCGCCTTCCCCGCTGTCACGACGGTGAAGATTTTATGGAGGAATGTTCGCCTGTCGGAGGGTGCGTCGGGCCTCCGTGCGGGGCAGTGCCTGCGCGCGAGCGTCACGACCTCCGGCCGGGCGTCGAGCGCGCGTCGGCGAGATGAGAAGATTGCACCCGAAAGCGCGATACGGGAAGAGCGCTTCGTAACTGACTTAACACATAGGTCAGTTGGTTCGGTTGTACAGGGTGACTACAGTGGTAAAGGCGCGATGAGGGACGCTCGCGCCACCGCGCTCCGGGCGCGGGCTGAAGGACCGACGGGGAACGGGGAAGGGGGCACGTCATGCTTCCTGCGGACATGGCGATGGGTGGGGTCTCGGCTGCGGCCGCTGCGGACCTGAAGGTCGGCGCGGGGGTCCTCAAGTCGTTCAAGCAGCGCGTGGACAAGCTCCTGGCGGAGTTCGAGGGGTCCGCCGGCAGCGCGGCCAAGGTGGGCGGGCACCAGATCCCCCGGAACGCCCTGAGCGGCGTGGGTGAGTTCAATGAGGCCGACGGCCTGCACGCCCAGTACGACCACGTGCACCAGCAGATCACCCACCTCTCCAAGATGCTGAGTCTGCAGATCGAAGCCATCGGCATCGCCGCACACGGCGCAGAGATCGGCTACGACAACCTCGAAGAGGATCAGCGGCGCCGTTACTGGGCGATCCAGGTCAGGATCGACCGCGAGCACGACGCGGCGGAGCAGAAGAAGTCCGGCCGGCCCGCGCAGGAGCACAGCGACGCGAAGAAGTCCACGAAGGGGTTCAAGTAATGGCTGGGGATGAGAAGAAGCCGCCGCCCCTGACCGACCAGCAGAAGGTGGACGCTCAGGTCGGAGCCACCGACGTGACGTCGCAGATGTCGGAACTGATGCACGACGCCTTCGGATTCAGCCGTGTGCGGTTCTTCCAGTTCGGTAAGCCCACGAACTTCGAAGGTCACAAGCTCAACGCCATGATCGACCTCATCGCGGACGCGAAGCCGGCCGACCTCGAGAATGCCGGTGAGGCGCTGTGGAAGGCTAGTGATGCCATCAACGCGGCCGCGGCCGAGCTCAGAGGGCATCTGAAGCCGGCCGAGGACGACTGGCAGGGTGAGGCCGGCAGGGCCTTCCAGTCGTGGGGTCTGAAGCTCGTCACGCACACCGAGGCGCTTGCCACCTACGCGGACCAGGCAGGAGTCCAGATCACCGCGGCCGCGACCGGCCTCGCGTCCGTGCGCAGCGCGATGCCGCCCCGGGACACCCGGCTGGACCCGAAGACGGTCGACGACATTCCCGTCGTCGCGCGGGTCGACGGCAACAAGGACTACGCCGCAGCCGTCAAGACCGAGGGCCACCGTCAAGAGGCGATCAACCAGATGAACCGGTTGGCGTCGTTCTACTCGGTGTCCGGACAGCAACTGCACGGGCTGACGCCGCCGACGTTCGAGGCCATGCCCAACGTGGGTATGCCGGCGGTGGAGCACGTGGAGCGCTCTTCGGGCGAGCACCGCCCCCAACCGACCGCCGCTCTGCACAGGTCGGAAGTGGAGACCGCGGGGCGTGAGCACTCGGTCGTAGAGCACGTTCGCCCCGACATCGGCAATGTGCCTCCGAAGACGGACGATCCCGTGATCGCCATAGACCGGCCGGTCGTCCCTGTCGGCACGGAGATCGACAGCGTCGACACGCTTCCTCAGCACACGTCGACGCCCCCTGTGACAAGCACCGCCAACCCGACCGTGACGCCGACAATCGGTCCGCAAGGACTCCCGCTCCCTTCTTACACCCAGGGTGTTCCGAATCCCCTGGGCAAGGGTCCTGTGGGACGGGCGCTCGGTACGACGGGCGTGCCGAGGAATCCGGCGACCGCACAGGGACGACCCGGAACCACAGGACCGGCGACGGCTCGAGGGCTGGGGCAGGGCGGCACGAACCCGATGGGGCGCCCGAACGCGACCGGCCAGCCGGGGGTCAAGGGCGGCATGCCGGGTGGCCGTCCGACCTCCGGAGTCACCGGAGGCACGCCCAAGCAGGGCGGCACGTCGGCCGGCCGCCAAGGCCTGGGGCCGAGGGGCGCGGGCCGGAGCAACGGCGGCGTCATAGGGGGAAGGCCCACCTCGACCGGCGCGACCGCGAAGTCGGGTCCCAAGGTGCCGAGGGGCACGGTCATCGGCGGCGAGGGAGCGGCCGGTTCACGGACCTCGAACGGCGGGATCAGTCAGCGGGGAGTCATGGGGGCGCCGAGTGCGGCAAACAGCGCCACCAGGAATCAGACGCCCGCGCGCGGTTCCCTCGGTAATTCCGACGGCGTGACCGCTGCTCCCGCAGGACGCAACTCCGCTTCCCGCGCGGGCAGGAACGGCTTCACCGCCGGCGGCTCCGGCCTCGTACGAGGTCCCGAGGGCCGCGGGAGTTCCGACCAGGAAGAGGGCGAAGGCGCACAACGGCCTGGCTATCTGATCGAGGACGAACAGACGCAATTGCCCGACAAGCCGCGGCGTGACGTGCCCCAGGTGAACGACCAAGTATGAGCGAGGACGTACGAAGTATGCAGTCTGGGATCAGCCGACGCGGCGGAAGCACCGCGCGGATCGCGGGGCGTGCCGGGAGACGAGTCGCCACCGTAACTGCGGCACTCGGCGCTCTCGCGGCTGTCTCGGCCGGACTGGCCCCGAGCGCGGTCGCCGCCGACGTGCAGTCGAAGCAGTGGTACTTGGACGCGATGGGGGCCAGGGACCTGTGGAAGGTCAGCACGGGCAAGGGCATCACGGTCGCCGTCGTCGACTCAGGGGTCAACTCCGCGACGAAATCCTTGAGCGGCAAGGTACTCAAGGGAGTCGACGTCACCGGTAGCGCAGGCGGCGCGACGGACGACTTCGACGGTCACGGCACGACGATCGCCGAGCTCATCGCGGGTAGCGGGGCGAGGGGCGGAATTAAGGGCGTCGCGCCCGACGCCAAGATCATCCCGATTCGCACCCGGCTGTCGACGATGAAGGACGAGTCGGCGAAGGAAAAGGGTGACACCACGGCCAAGGCCATTCGGGCTGCCGCCGACAGTGATGCCCAGATCATCAACATGTCGTTCGGATCAGACTTCCCGAGTGACGGAGGACTTGAAGCCGTCAAGTACGCCCAGAGCAAGGGCAAGCTCCTTTTCGCTTCGGTCGGCAACGAAGCCGAGAAGCAGAACTACATCGGCTATCCCGCGAAGTACCCAGGGGTGGTCGGCGTATCGGCTGTGGACAAGACCGGTCAGGTCGGCAAGTTCTCGGAGAGCGGCAACTATGTGCAGTTGGCGGCTCCCGGCCTGGATATCCCGGAGTGGTGCAACAGCGACTTCCAGTCGTACTGCACGGGGACGGGCACCAGTATGGCGTCCGCCATCACTGCAGGCGCGGCCGCTCTCATCTGGTCCAAGCACCCCACATGGACGGCGAATCAGGTCACGCGGGTCCTGATCGACACGGCAGGGCGTGACTGGCCGAAGAGCAAGCCCAGCAAGTACCTCGGTTACGGGCTGATCCGTCCGGCGCGCAACCTGCTCCATGGCGAGGGAAGCCCGGGTGCGGGCGACATCAACCCCCTCACCAACGAGAAGACCACCGCCGGTTCCACCTCCGGCAACACCCCCTCAGCTTCCGTACCAGCCTCGTCACAGCCCCCGAAATCCACTTCAGGTGGCGAGACCTCGGCGGCAGGATCTAGTGCGAAGTCCTCAGACGGCAATGACCAGTTGTGGATTGTCCTCGGCGCCGCTGCCGCGGTGGTGGTGATCGGGGGCGGGGCGTTCGCGGTGCTGCGAGCTCGCCGCTCCGGCTGAGCCTGCTTCATCGTTCAACGCCCGTCGAGCAGGGGACCAGATCCTTCCCCGGCCAGACGGGAATCCGGAAAGTTCCATCAGCAATTCAGGAGAGGAAGGCCGAACATGGCACAGGGTCAGCGGCTCTCAGATTCCGAGATGGTTGCGCTCGAGCGCAAGATCGCGGAGAAGTTCGACAACATCAAGTCGACGGTGCACCGCCTTCAGGGGACGATCGACAGCCTGGAAGGCAACTGGAAGGGCATCGGCGCCAACGCGTTCAACACGAAGCAGTACGAGATCAACGAGTCGATGAAGACCATCGGCGGCATCCTCGTGAAGTTCCTCGACGCGATGAGCGGTACGCGGAAGATCAAGGACGACTCCGAGGACCAGGTCCGCCAGGCGGTCAACAAGATCAACGTGTACGACGGCGCCCCGAAGTCCACGCTCAGCGGCTACTGAGCGAACCGGCCACGCGTCAGTAGTAAGTCTGAATCACAGGGGAGATGAAGTAGATCATGGGCATGAACCACGACGAGATGATCGTCAAGTACGGCGCTCTTGACACGGCGGCCACCGAAATCGGAAACATGGCCAAGCAGCTCGAGTCCGACTTGGCGGAGATCAAGCAGTTGGTCGCCGGCACGGTCGCCTACTGGGAGGGCGAAGCCCAGGACACGTACGGCCACGAGCAGCAGAAGTGGGACAAGGAAGCTCGCGACATCCACACGGCCCTCCACGGCATCGGCCAAGTGGTGCACCAGGCCGGTGGTGACTACATGGGCGGTGACAAGAAGGCCGCCAGCTTCTTCCTGTAAAGCGAACGGGCACAGCATGCGGGGTGGGCGCGCGCGGGAGGCGCCCACCCCGATGCTGTGTCGGCACAGGAGCGTTTCGGCGCTGCCGCACCTTGAATTGGACGATCAGAGATGACATACGGACCACCGCCGTCACCCTTTACCCAGTCGCAGCGCGCGGCGGTCGAACGCAGGCAGCGGCGTACGAGGCTGTGGGTCTCAGTCATCGCCGTTCTGGTTGTTGTCGCGTGTGCCGGTGGCTGGTTGATGTGGGCAGGACTGCCAGGTGGGGGCAAGGGCGACGCGGCCGGGGGCCATTCCGCGCGGAAGCAGGCCCCGGACGAGGTTCGGGAAACGGTCGAGAAACGTCCCAAGGATCGCTCGGGGCACCTTGCGGTCTCGCTGGTCGACGAATTGGAGCCGGGTAAAACGCTGAACATGCCGGGCACATGGGCGACCGACACGGTTCTCGTCAAGGGGATGAATTCCACCCTTGAGGGGATCACGATCGGTACGGACGATGAAGCCTGGCATTACAACCTGTCGGGTGCGATCTGTGGCACGACGCAGCATGTGACGGCGGACGGGCGTACCGCTGTGCTCTTCCGGAGCGGCAATGGCAAGAGTCTCTGCAATCAGTTGGCGTTCTTCGATCTGGACAACGGGAAGAAGCTCTGGCAAGTGACCATTCCCACGTCGAAGTCCAGCTTCGGCGAGGACTTGCCGAACGTGACCCTGACGCGTGGCGTCGTCGCCACAGCGTGGAGTGGCGGTTCGGCAGCGTACGACATGTCCGGTGGTGAGCAGCTCTGGGAACGCAAGCGGACGTCCGAGTGCCGGGAAGACGGGTTCGCGGGTGGCCGGGCGCTGGTCATCGAACTCCACTGCATGCCTGATCCCTCCAAACCCCTGATCAGCGAAATTCGGGTGCAGAGGCGTGACCCTCGAACTGGTGAGGCCATGTGGACGTACAAGGTCCCCAAGGGCATTGAGCTCGCCTACCTCGTTTCAGCCGAGCCTCCGGTAATTGCCGTCTCGGCCGGTGAGGCAGGTCTCACCGAGATGATCTCGCTGGACGGCAAGGGGAAATACCGGGCGACGATCCGACTTGAGGATGGTCGCTACGACCTTGACTGCGCAGTTGATGACATGCAAAGCAGCGCGCTGGATCATTGCGCTCCCGTAGTGATCGGACGCAGTCAGGCATTCGTCACCGGTGGCGAACAGACCGAGGGAATCAACCACACGTCCAACTGGATCGTCTCGTTCGACCTCGCGACGGGGAAGACGGTGAAGAAATTTGATTCCGGCGCGGATCAGATGATCTATCCCATCCGCATGAGCGGCGATCGACTCCTCGCATTCAAGGAAGGTACCGACAACTTCGCTCCGTCATCCGTGGTGAGCCTCAACCCGGCGACGGGTACAGAGACGCCTTACTACTACTTCAACGTGCCGTCCGAAGCGCATTTCATGGACCCGAAGACGGATGGCATCGTTTTCGAAGGGGGGCGTATTTTCTTCGCCTCCACTCAGGTGCAGGGAGAGGGGCAGAAGGGCAAACCGGCCCGGATCTGGGGAGCAGTAGGCATCGAGAGCGTCGCGGCACGCCACGTCCCGAAGTAGCGTCGTCAGCGATCCCTCCGCATGCCATCCCTCAGAGGCCCCCACAAATGCCCACCCCAGACGCCGAAGCCGCCGCCCCAAGAGCCCCCCGGCGTATCGGCCCCTACACGGTCATCACCCGCCTCGACGGCTCGGCGTCGCGCGGCGACGTCGTCCCGGAGCGGCGCTACATCGCCCGCACCCCCGACGGCGACCGCACCGTCCTCGTGAGCGGGCCGCTCCCAGGTGCCGACCCCCAGCGCTACATGACCGAGGCCGACGCCTCCCGGTATCTCCTCGGGCCCTGGGCCTCCCCGGCCACCGAACTCGCCGCACCCGGCGATTCCCCCTGGCACGCACGCCCCTATCTGCCCGCTCTCCCGCTCCCCACCGCCCTCGCCGTCCACGGCGGTCCCCTCCCCGAGCACACCGTCCGCGCCCTCGGCGCGGCCCTCGCCGAGACGCTCGTCGTCGCGCACGGGCAGAACCTCACGCACGCCGGTGTCTCCCCGGCCGCCGTACTGCTCGCGGCCGACGGGCCCCGCCTCACCTGCTTCGGCGCGGTGCGCGCCGCCGCACCGGACGGGACCTCGCGCTCCGGGCTGCCCGGGCTCGATCCCGGCAGCCTCCCGCCCGAGCAGGCGTCCGGCGGCCGACCGCGACCGCTGGGCGATGTCTACGCGTTGGGCGCGACCCTCGCCTACGCGGCCACCGGGCACACCGCGCCCGAGCGGGACGAACTCCCGTCGTCTCTACGCGCCCTCGTTGGGCGGTGCCTCTCCAGAGACCCGGGAGCGCGCCCCCAACTCGCTGAACTGCTAAACGAGTTCGCTCCCGACAGCGCCGCGGGCCTGTCCGGATTCCAGGCCGCGAGCCGCGCCACCGCCCTGTTCGCCCCCGGCTGGCTCCCCGCCCGCGTCATCGCGGCGATCGTGCACCAGTCGGCGGCCGTCCTCGCCGCCGAGATCGTGCCGCCGGAGCGCCCGTCGTGGGCGCCGCCCCTCCCCGTTTCCGCCCACCGCCAGGACTGACGCACCCATGCCTTCGCCCCTCACCCACGACGACCCTGTCGCGTTCGGCGCGTACCGGCTCATCGCACGCCTCGGCAGCGGCGGAATGGGCACCGTTTATCTGGCCCGCTCGGCGGGCGGTCGCACCGTCGCCGTGAAGACGATGCATGCCCGGATCGCCTCCGACCAGGCCTTCAGGACGAGGTTCCGGCTGGAGGCGGACGCGGCCCGGGTCATCGGCGGGCAGTTCGGCGCCGCGGTCGTGGACGCCGACCCGCTCGCCGAAACTCCGTGGCTCGCCACCGAGTACGTACTGGGGCCGCCGCTCGACGAGGCGGTCGAACTGGCGGGCCCCCTGCCGGAGGCATCCGTACGGGTCCTGGGGGCGGCACTCTGCACGGCGCTCGGCCAGCTCCACCGGTCCGACGTCGTCCACCGGGACCTCAAGCCGTCGAACATCATGGTCACCGCGTACGGGCCCAAGGTCATCGACTTCGGGATCGCCCGGGCCATCGGCGATGACCGGCTCACGAGCACCGGAGCCGCGGTCGGCACACCGGCATTCATGTCGCCGGAACAGGCGACCGGGCAGGAGCACACGCCGGCAGGCGACGTGTTCGCGCTGGCAGGGGTGCTCGTCTTCGCCGCCACCGGCCAGGGCCCCTTCGGCCACGGCCAGCCCGCCGATCTGCTCTACCGGGTCCGATACGGCGACCCGGACCTCACGAACGTACCGCCCGCGCTCGCGGCGATCCTGGGGCGATGCCTGGCGAAGGATCCGGCGCAACGGCCCACGACCGGCCGACTTGCGGGCGAACTGCATGATGGGCGAGGGGAGTTCGCAGAACAGCTCCCACACGACCTGCTCGCGGAGATCGGCCGCCGCGCGACCGAGGTCTGGCAGTTTGCCCCGTCGCGGCTGCCGGCCCCGCTGGGGGAGCAGCCGCCGTCGGCGAACGCTCTTCCTCCAACCTCCAGGCCTGCCCGGCGCCGCTTCCTGACGATCGGAGGCGCCGCCATCAGCGTTGCCGCGCTCGGCGGCGGCGCCTGGGCCTGGGGCGGCTGGGGCAAGGGGGGCGGTAACAAGCCGGGGTCTGGCCCGTCCGGAAAGAAGACGAGGAACCTGGATGACTTGTGGATGGGCACCTACTCGAACACCGTCGACTTCATCCCGCTTGCCCCCTTCATGGTTGCGGACCTGGCGCTGATCCCCTGGGGCAATACGGACGCCGTCGATCCGCAGACCGGAGAACGTAAATGGCAGACGAGGGAGAGCGGAGTGACTTCCGGCATCGGCGTGGACGGGGACAAGGCCTATCAGCTCATCTCCGCTCCCATGTCCGATCACCAGGACAAGCCGTGGCCTCTGCAGATCGCGTCGATCGGCCTGGCCGAGGGCGATGTGAGCGAGCCGATCGTCCGCCTCTCCGACGTGAACGGAGCTCTGGACGGAACGCAACTTCTGTGCGCCGCGAACGGCGTGGTCTTCGTGGCAGGCGGCCAGGGGAAGTTTCTGTTCGACGGGTTCCGCGCAAGCCAGACCTGGGCGCTGCACGCCATTGATCTGGGCACCGGAAAGCGGCTCTGGTCCAAGCCCTTGCCCTCACGGCCCGACAAGAGCCGGCGGCTTCATTTCCTGACCGCACGAGTCATCGGCCGCCGCTTGGTTGCTCTTCAGGAGACCAACGCGGGCAAGGTGCGGGTTGTCGTCAGGGACGTCGGAACCGGTGCGCTCGCCTGGGACAGGCCCTTCGACGATGCTGTTGCCGACCTCGTGAGGCTTCCCCTGGCGACGGACAACGAGCATGTCTACCTGGGGAGCGGGCCGTTGCAGGCCCTGCGGTTGTCGGACGGCAAGCAGCTGTGGTCCTCGGAGTCCGACAGGCCGGGGAAGGCCTACGGCCCCCCTTCCGTCAAGGACGGTGTGCTCTACGCGGTCGAGGACCAGCGCGGCCTCGTCGCAGTCAACGCCCGGGACGGGCGGCAGCTGTGGCGCGAGAAGGGCGATGACGGCGAGAGCGCGGACCTGGCCTGCCGCCCCGTCATCGGTTCCAAGTACGTCTACTACCGGAACGGGGTGCTGCTGAGGGCGATCGACGTCTCATCCCACGGCGTGGCACTCACGTATGTGACCGTCGGCAGGCGCTTCTACGAACACGAACGCGCCAACGTGATCCTGGCCTTCGGTGACAAACAGGCGGAAGCCTTCCCCCTTCGATGACCTCGGCCCCAGCAGAAAGCTCCCATCCATGACCCCCCTATCCACCGGCGACCCCCTCCGCCTGGGCCCCTACCGTCTGCTCGGCGTCCTCGGTGAAGGCGGCATGGGCAAGGTGTACGTCGGTCAGGACAGCGCCGGCACCATCGCAGCGGTCAAGGTGCTGCGGCCCGAACTCGCCCACGATGCGAACCTCGCCCAGCGCTTCATCCGCGAGGCGCAAGCCGCACAGGCCGTACGCAGTAAGGGAGTTGCCGCCGTCCTCGGCGCGCACACCGAAGGCGGCCGGCCATGGATCGCCACCGAATTCCTTGCCGGACCGACACTCGACCAGGCCGTGGACGCGTACGGGCCCTTCGACGAAGCCACCGTTCGAGTCATTGCGGACTCCGTCGCGCGCACCCTGGCGGACATTCACGCCGTCGGGTTCATCCACCGTGACCTCAAGCCCCCGAACATCGTGCTGACGTCGAGCGGGCCGCGCGTCATCGACTTCGGTATCGCCCGCCCCGAACACGGGCTCACCCTCACGACCACCGGGCAGACTCCGGTGACCCCGGGCTACGGCGCACCCGAGCAGGTCCTGGGGCAGCGCGTCGCGCCGTCCGCCGATGTGTTCTCGCTGGGGGCGCTTCTGGTGTACGCGGCAAGCGGCCGACGCGCCTTTGACGGTGCGCACGTGGCAGCCGTGCAGTACGAGGTCGTACACGGAGAGCCTCAACTGGGCGATCTGGAGCCGCAGTTGCAGGCGCTCATTGCTCCCTGCCTTGCCAAGGACCCGACCACGAGACCTGCCCCGGCACAGATCGTCACGGCGTTCGCGGCTCCCCGGGGCGCTGAGCGCATCTGGCGGCGCGGCCCGGTGGCGGGCGCCATCAAGGAGCGCGAGAGCGCGGTCCGGCAACTGACCACGCAGATCACGCCGGAGGGCCGGCGGCCGGTGACGCGCCGCCGCCTCATCACCGGTCTCGCCGCCGGGGGCACGGTTCTCGCGGCGGGCGGCGGTACAACTGCCTGGTGGCTTGGTTCGCGCCAGGGGAACGGGGAAGCGAAGGAGGACCCGTTCGACATCCCCGTCGCTGTGCGGCCGCCCATCGCCCAGCCCGTGTCGGTCAAGGTCGACAAGGACTTCCACGGCAACGCGTCACCGTCGAGTCTGTGGGAACTGGCCGACGCCGTCGACATCAACTCCCCGACCCTGCTCCCCGTCCGGGACGTCATCATCTTCGGAGCGATGAGCGGGGGCATCACGGCGTACGGCGTACTGCGGGGCGAAGAGCGCTGGACCGCTCCGCACGCCCGGGTCAAGAGCGGCTATCTCTCGCTGTCGGACCGGCTGGTCGTCACCGCTGACGCTGACGGAAAGCTGCATACGTATGTGCCATCCACCGGGCAGCCCAAGTGGACCGCCGACGCGGAGGCCCAGAAGCTGCTGTGCGCGGACGACGAGGCGGTATACGTCCTGACGAAGGACGACCGGCTGCGCAGCATCGGCCGCTCCGACGCCAGGATCCGCTGGACCGCGCGAGTTTCGGCGGACTTCCGCAAGAAGATCGACTGGCCCAGCGCGGTCGGACGCGGACGCCTCGTCCTGACGACGACGGACGGGAACATCCTTGCCGTGAACACCGCCAACGGCCGTCAGGCCTGGGCACGGCTCGCGGGCGCGCCGAACACGCTCCGACCTGTCGCCGACGGTGAAACCGTGTACATCAACGGCAAGTCGCTGAGTGCCAGCCGGATCACCGACGGCGAGGTGATCTGGAAGGCCAAGAACACCGAATGGGACGACAAACCGAGCTGGTGGGGCCCGCCGTCGGTCACGGAGGACTCGGTCTACTCCTCCGAGGACGACACGCCCACGCGTTTGGACAAGCACAACGGCGAAGAGCTCTGGATCTCGCCCGACGTCGCGACCAACGCGAGCCCGTTGCTCCCCGAGGGCACCGGCGTGTGGGTCATCTACAGTGACTCAAACGCGCCTTCGCCCCTCGTCGAAGTGCACGCCATCCGTCAGAGCGACGGCCAGGACATGTGGACCTACTCGCTCCCGAACGCCGAATACCACCGGCTCTCGGCCTACGCCAACAGGGTGTTCGTCATGAACGACAGCTCCCTGACGGTGCTGCCGGTGTTCTGACGCCGTCCGTGCAGTCCGCGTCGCCGGCGCGACGTGGCACCTATTGCCCCCCGGGCGCCCTGTCCCCCGCCACATCCTCCAGGTCGAACTCCCCGTCCCGAGCCCCCAGCACGAACGCCGTCCACTCCGCCTCCGTGTACCGCAGCACAGTCTCGGGCTCCACCGACGACCGCATCGCCACGGCGCCCGCCGGCAGATATGCGATCTCGACGCGCTCCTCGTGGTCCTCGGTGCCGGGGGCGCTGTGCCATTCGGCGTCGGAGATGTCGAGGGCGTAAAGCTCGTTCTTCTCCCGCTCCTTGCGCGCCCTGATCTCCTCGGGGGACTCCCCGGCGGCATCGCTTCCCACGCCCTGTGCGGCGCCCTGTGCTGCCTCGGCCATGATCCGGGCCCCTTCCCGATGTACGTACATGCAGTGTGGCCAGCGTACTTGGGACAGCCGAAGGTGCGCGGGGCGTCAGACGACTTGCACCCGCCTGTTCCGGCAAGGCACCCCGGTGCAGCCCGGCGCCGGGCTGCACCGGAGAGCTCAACTGCAGCCCACGTCCTTCATCGCCGCGGGAAGATACGCCTTCAGAAGCGAGCGCAACGCGTCGCGCCGCTCGGACACATCCTGGATTGCCTGTTTCTTCAACTCTATGTCCGCGACGAACTTCTGCTGTTTCCCGCCGTACACGCACCTGTCCACAGTGAGGGCTCCGCGGTCTGCGATGCGGGCATCCTGGCCAATGTTCTTCGCAGCGGCTGGATGGCCCAGTCCCCGCATTCCGCGTTCATTCACCGCGATGACATCGGTGCTGGCCGGAACCACGTCGCCGGAGACATGGACGACGAGATTCCCGTCGACCTTCAACTCGCAACGGGGTTGTGTGGGACCGAAGTTGTAATCGCGTTGAGTCAGCTTCTTGCCGTCGGGGAGGAGAGGGGACAGCACCTCGGATCCCACCTGGACGCCGCATGCGGCCTGCGGTACCGCATAGTCCCTGCCCGACGAACTGGTGCATGCTGCTGCTGCGAACATCGCCAAAACTGCTGCGACGCCCAACGGTTTCGACACTGCGCTCTGCCTCACTGATCGCCTGCCAGCCCTCGAGCGCGCGCGTTGCCATCAAAGGCGGCTGCGTTGATCTCGTTGGTCAGCGTGTAGGAATTGTTCTCCGTCTGGCCAGGATTGGCGGTGGCCCAGATCTGCGCCAGAGATTCCAACTGACCTTCCCGGCCCGTGAACGTCTTGCCGTTCTGCTGGTGATTCTGATCGTCGATGCGCCCTTGCTCGTCCTGCTGCCACTGGTAGGTCAGTGCGTCGACGCCGCGCTGTGCGGCGTCGCCGACCACCGGAATGAAGTTCACCGCGCCGCCAATGCCGTGGTAGGCCCACTTCGCCTTCCAGGACGGGTCTTCCTTGTCCGTGTCCAGCGCTTGATAGCGCGCCTCTTCCAGGAAGCCGACGGTCGCACCGGCCCGTTGCAGCGTTTCTTTGGGATCGCTCGGGTGATCGGTGTTGATGTCGTGGACGATCTCGTGGTTCAGACCGTCGTTCAGCAGTCCGTAAGAGTCCTGGTCACGGGAGATCTGCTTGGTCACTTCGAGGAGCTGGTGCCGGTCGAGCTGCCTGGGGTCGTCGGGATGGTCGGCCTGGGAACTCATCGTGTTGTGCGTTTCGTCCCCGTAGTTCACCAGGACCTTCGCCATGTCGTCGCGCATCTCGCGGGGGAAGTCGTCGCCGGTCTCGGACAGGTACTTGAGTGACCGGTCGAGGGCCTGGCGGTTCTCCGGAGTGTGCTCCACGTACGTGGCGTTGGGGTCGTTCGGATTCATGCCGCTCGTGGCCGCGAGGAGAGCCTTGCCGGTCGCGTCCCGTGACTGATTCCCGTCCCCGTCGTCGAGCGGGGTGTCGTCGAACGTGTGCCGCTCCTTCAGCACCCACTCCGCGTTGTCCTGCGGATGCGTCTCGTTGAAGAACTCGGTCGCAGCGTCCGGACTGTTGGAGAGACCGGTCATGAAGCCCGTCATCGGATCACGGCCGAAGTCCTCACCGATGAAGTTCATCTTCGGCATCGGCGGCCCGCCGGCTCCCTGCCAGTAGTGGTCGGGGAGCTTCATCTTCTTCTCGGTCGCGACCAGCGCGTTGCCGTACTTGTTCATGAAGTCGTCGTCGTAGTTACCGGTCCGCATGATGTTGCTCATCAACTGGAACCCGTAGACGTTGCTGCCCCTCGTCTGGACCGTCTGGCCCCCGAGGTCGACCATGCGATCCTTCCAGGACTGCATGTCGGCCGAGTCGGACTGCGTCGCGCCGGCGAGCGTCATGCCGAGATTCTTCTGGAAGTCACCGAGCTGGTCACGTCGGGCCCGCTGCAGATCACCGCCGTCCGAGGGGTCGGAGAGGTCCGCCCAGAAGTCGAGGGTGCCCTTGGGGCCGAGGGTCTTGGCGAACTCTTCCTGGAACAGCGGGTCGTTCTTGTACTTGGCCATGGAGGCATTGAGTCTGTCGAACTCCGCGGGGGTCATGTCGTCCCCCTTATTCTTCATCAGGTTGGCCAGGTCATCGGCTTCCTTGATGGCCTTCGCGGCCGCGTCCCGGTCGCCGTAGTCAGCCCCGGAGAAGCCGTACGTGGCCTGGTCCACGATGAGATTGAGCGCCTTGGCGGCAGTGTTGTCGCTCTCCGTGGCGCCGCTGAGGATCCGCTGCACCTCGTCGCGGAGGTCGGTGACGTCCTGCACGGTGTGTTCAGGAACCGACGTGCCTTTCGCGGCGCGGTCGGGATGGATGTTCATGGTGACGGTGAACCCGCCGTTTCCGGTGTCCACCACCGTGAGGTTCTTCTTCAGTCCGCGGTCTATCGCGTCGTTGAGCTGTTGCCGGTAGTCGATCAGTTCGCTACGGGTGTCGCCGAGAACCTTGGCTATGGAGTTGGCCTGCGTATGCGCATCGGCGAACTCCCCGGCGGTCTTGTCCACGAACTCACGCGAGACCGTGGCGTTGGCGCCGTGCCAGTTCGCCTTGTCGGCCTTGACCTTGAGATCACGCTCGGCGTCGTCCTGGAGGGACTTGAGGTTGACGACCATTTCCTCCCAGTCGCCGACGGCCTCTCCCAGCGCGGAAAAGTTGCCGTAACGCAGTGCGTCGAGGTCCATCAGGCACCTCGCTTCTCGTCAAAGCCCTTGTCCAGCGTGGAGATGCTGCTGATGACGCCGTAGATGTGCTCCTCGTCGCCCTTGTGCGCCCCTTTGGTGTAATCCAGGTGGTTCGATATGTGGGCGCAGGCGTCAAGGAGGGACTGGACCTGGTCCACCCAGCGCTCAGCCACATGATCCAGGGCCTTGCCGACGGCGAACTCCGACTTGAGACCCCCGGCGGCCTTCATCGAGGAGATCCGGGCATGGTCGCTCTCCCGGTCCATGCGGGTGCGTAGCCGGAACGCCGCATCTCCGATTGCGGCCAGATCAGGGAAGTTGACCGTCAGGTCGCCTTGAGGATTCCCCCCGCCACCTCCGCCAGGGTCGGCAAGTTGATTCAACTGCATCTTGGCGTTCCCCCTGTGCAGGGCTTCCGCCTTGAGCTGTTCCCACTCGTCCCAGGCCACCGAATGACGCCTTCCCCCGTGTGACTGATGCGCTCCCGTAATGCCCGTCGCCCTCATAGAGGGCGACGGGGCACTTCACAGCGCATCCAACTCACCAGGGAGATTGGGCTAGTTCAAGCGACCTTGCCGAATCATGACGATCCCTATACGTCACTGGTCGGAAGGGACCAGTCCCGTCTGGACCAGCGGCTTCCCCCGCTTGCGCGAGACGAAGGTGCCACGGCCCGCCGGCATCGGCCGTGGCCGCACGCCGCCGAGGAGCTCGCCCTCGGCCGGGTCGCCGGCCAGGACGAGGCCCTGGGCGCCGAGCTCCTTCATGCGCTGGATGAACGGCTCGTACGCGGCTCGCCCGCCACCCGCCGAGGAGCGGGCGATGATGAACCGGACGCCGACGTCCCGCGCGAACGGGAGCAGTTCGGTCAGGCCCGAGAGCGGGTTGCCGCTCGACGTGGACACCAGGTCGTAGTCGTCGATGATCACGAAGACGTTCGGACCGCGCCACCAGCTGCGGTCCCGCAGCTGCTGCGCCGTCACCTCCGCCGTCGGCGTACGCCGCTGCATCAGGTCGGCGAGCGCGTCCATGTGGTGCCCCATCGAGTTCGACATGGGGATGTACTCCGCCAGGTGCGAGGGCGGGGTCACGTCCAGCAGGCCGCGGCGGTTGTCGACCACGAAGAGCTTGCACGAGTCGCCGTCGTAGCGCTCGGTGAGGCGCTTGATGAGCAGGCGCAGCAGGTTCGACTTGCCGGACTCGCTCTCTCCGAAGATGAGGAAGAACGGGTCCTGTTCGAAGTCGAGGAACACCGGCTCCAGGTTGTCCTCGTCCAGCGCGAAGGACACACCGCGGTCCGGGAACAGGTTCCCCGGGGGCAGCCGGTCCGCCGCGAACTCGCGCGGAAGCAGCCGCACTTCGGGGGCGCCGGGCGCCGTCCAGTGCCGGGTGACCTCGGCGGTCAGCGCCGCCGTGGCCTCGGCCAGGTCCGTGTCCGACGAGAGGCCGTCGATCCGCGGGACCGCCGCCATGAAGTGCTGCTTCTGCGGCGACTGGCCGCGGCCGGGCACGCCCGTCGGCACGTTCGCCGCGACCTTGCGGTCGAACTCGGAGTCCATCGTGTCGCCGAGCCGCAGCTCGAGGCGGTTCATGAGGTGGTCCTTCATGTTCGCCCTGACCTCCATGGACCGCGAGGCCGTCAGCACCAGGTGGATGCCGTAGCCCAGGCCACGGGCCGCGATGTCGAGCACCGCGGGCTCCAGACCCTCGTAGTCCGTACGGAAGTTGCCCCAGCCGTCGATGACGAGGAAGACGTCACCCCACGGCTGGTCGGTGACCGAGATGTCGCCGCGCGCCCTGCGTGCGCGGAAGTCGCCGATCGAGGCGATGCCGGAGGAGCGGAAGTACTCCTCGCGGCGCATCATCACGCCGTAGACCTCGGCGACCGTCCGCCGCACCTTTTCGGGGTCGAGGCGCGAGGCCACCCCGCCGACGTGCGGCAGCCCGGCGACGGCCGACAGACCGCCACCACCGAAGTCGAGCCCGTAGAACTGCACTTCGTACGGGGTGTGGGTCAGGGCGAACGAGGCGATGAGCGAACGCAGCAGCGTCGACTTGCCGGACTGCGGGCCGCCCAGGATCTGCATATGGCCGGCCGCACCCGAGAAGTCGCACCACAGCGGGTCGCGCCGCTGCTCGTACGGCTTGTCGACGAGACCTGCCGGGACGATGAGCCGTCCCGCACCCTCGTAGCCGGGCTGTGTGAGGCCGCGGCCCTGCACGGCGGCGAGGCCGGGAAGGAGACTGTCGAGCGACGGCGGGCTGTCCAGGGGTGGCAGCCACACCTGGTGGGCCGCCGGACCCTGCGCCTCGAGCCGGCGCACGATCACGTCGAGCACGGTGTCCGAGAGCGCGTCGTCGGTCGTGGTCGTGGCCTCGGGGCGCTGCTGGGGCACGGCCACGTACTGCACCGGCACCTCGGCCGCCGTGAACAGCACCGGCCGCCGGTCCATCGGGAGCGGCCCGCCCGCCACCGCGGTCTGAGCGGAACCGGAGCGGTAGGTCCCGGACACGTACGCCGCCTTGAAGCGGACCATCTCGTCCGTGCCGAACTTCAGGAAGCCGGAACCCGGCACGTTCGGCAGCTCGTACGCGTCGGGCACGCCGAGCGCCGCGCGGGACTCGGCGGCGGAGAACGTCCGCAGACCGATCCGGTACGAGAGGTAGGTCTCCAGGCCGCGCAGCCGGCCCTCTTCGAGGCGCTGCGAGGCGAGGAGCAGATGCACGCCCAGCGAACGGCCGATGCGGCCGATCTGCACGAACATCTCGATGAAGTCGGGCTTGGCCGTCAACAGCTCGCTGAACTCGTCGATCACCAGGACGAGGGACGGGATCGGCTGGAGCGGGGCGCCGGCCGCGCGCGCCTTCTCGTAGTCGTGGATGTTCGCGTAGTTGCCCGCGTCGCGGAGCATCTCCTGGCGGCGGTTGAGCTCACCGCGGATGGAGTCGCCCATGCGGTCGACGAGCGTCAGATCGTCCGCGAGGTTCGTGATGACCGCCGCGACGTGCGGCATCTGGGCCATGCCCGCGAACGTCGCACCGCCCTTGAAGTCGGCGAGTACGAAGTTCAGCGTCTCGGAGGAGTGCGTGACCGCGAGGCCGAGGACGAGGGTGCGCAGGAGCTCCGACTTTCCGGAACCCGTCGCACCGACACACAGGCCGTGCGGGCCCATGCCCTCCTGGGCCGCTTCCTTGAGGTCGAGCATGACGGGCCGGCCGTCCTCGCCGACGCCGATCGGCACGCGCAGCCGCTCCGCCTGCGAGCGCGGGCGCCAAGTGCGCTTGGTGTCCACGGACGCGGCGTCACCGAGGCTCAGCAGATCCGTGAAGTCCAGGTTCGCCAGCAGCGGTTCGTCGTCGTCGCCGCCCGAGGCCATGCGCAGCGGCGCCAACTGCCGCGCCAGCGCGTCCGCGGCCTCGTACGACAGCAGGTCGGGCGTGCCCTCGTAGACCATGCCGTGCGCCGACTCCAGCGTCAGGGAGCGGGGCTGAACGACGATCGAGAGGTCGCCGCGGCCCGCCGTCAGGTCACCGGGAACGACCTCGACGACGGACACGCCCTGCAGACCCTCGGGGCTGGCCAGCATCGACACCGGCGGCAGGGACACGCCGTCGAGCACGACGACGAGGTGGGGCTGCTCGGGGACGGGCGCTCCACCGGGGTGGAAGCGCGGACGGCCCTGGAGGCGCGTGGTCAGCATCGCCTCCAGCTCCATCGGGTCGGTGGTGATCAGACGGCGGCTGCCTGCGCCGTCGGTATGGCCCGCGGCCTGGCTGTGCGGAAGCCACTTGGCCCACTCCCACTGCGGCGCGGCCTCCCGGCCTGTCGCCACGGCGATCACCAGGTCCTCGGGGGAGTGCAGCGACGCGAGCGAGGCGACGACGGCGCGGGCCGTGCCGCGCACCGTCTGCGGCTCACCGCTGACCGTCACGTGGTAGAAGGCCCGCAGCGAGACCGCCATCGGCAGGTCCTCGAGCGTGCCGTGTGCGGCGAGGAAGCGCTGCATGGCGCCCGCCGTCAGCGGCTCCAACTCGTCCACGGGCGCGGTCTGCGGGGGCACCAGCGGAGTGGCGAGCCCCTGCGGGCCGAGGCCGACGCGCACCTGCCCGAAGTCCTCGTCGCCCGTGCGCCGCTCCCAGACGCGGCTGCCCTCGGCGACGAGCGCCCACAACTGCTCGGGGGAGGGGTGCAGGTAGTACTGCGCGTCGCGTTGCTTCCTCGCGGTCTTCGTGGCGTCGCGCCGGGTTTGCGACAGATAACGTAGATAGTCGCGGCGCATGTCCGACATCTGGCCCTGCGAGCCGCGCCGGTAGCGCACCAGCATCGCGATGCCCATGCCCAGGGTCGACGCGATCATCACCATGCCCATGATCTTCATGAACGGCTGCGCGCTGGGATTGAAGAAGAACACGACGGATCCGCCCATGCCGAGCATCGGCAGGAGCTGCATCATCGCGCCTTCTTGCTGCCCACGTGGCAGCTCGGGCGGAGGCTGCAGGACCACCTCTTCCGTGGGCACTTCGGACGGCAGCGCCCGAGGCGGGCGCTTCACGACGATGTGACTCACTTAGCACCAATTCCCTTGCCGGACCGAGGTGTTCCGTCCGCCGCCCCGTGTCAGGCGGACGTCGATCGTGATTTGCGATCCTACTGACGGTCACTGACAACAGTGGGCGGTAGGGTGCCGGAGGTGCAGTCGAGCACCGCGGATCGCCCGGAGAATCAGGGCATTTCACGCGGTCGGGAGCGAGCGCGGCCGCGAACGCCGGTCCTGGAAGCTTCGTTGACAGGCGGCGGGGACGCGCGCGAGCGGCGTACACAACACCTCCACATCCGGCTGCATCACCGGACACACCAACTGAGGGGGAACAGCAGGTGAGCATGACGGCTTCCGCTTCCGCGACGGCCGGCGCGACCGGCGGAGCGGGCACTGGAGCCCCTTCGGGGGCCGGCACGGGCCTCGGCTTCTGCCGCGTCACCATCGTCGCGCCCGACAGCCGGATCGACGTGGCACTGCCCGACGACGTCCCGGTCGCCGACCTCAACCCGGAGATCCTGCGGCTCTCCCAGCAGAGCCCCGCCGAGGGCGCACCGGTCGGCTACCACCTCGTACGCCGCGACGGCACCGTCCTTGACAGCGCCCGGTCCTTCGCCGCGCAGCGCATCCTCGACGGCGAGCTGCTCACCCTGCGCCCGTTCTCCGAGTCGCTGCCGCCGGCCGTCTTCGACGACGTCTCCGAAGCGGTCGCCTCGGCCGTCACCCGCGACCGCACCCTGTGGAACGGCGACCTGACCCGCGGCGCCGGACTCATCGGCGGCGGCGTCCTGCCCGCCCTCCTGGCCTTCGTCACCTGGACGGCCGAGCCGCACCACGACATGAACAGCCTCCAGGGCGTCCTCGCCGCGGTGGCCGGCCTCCTCCTCGTCGTCCTCGCCTGCGTCCGCGCCAGGGTCTACGACGACCGCGGCTCGGCCATCGCGCTCGGCCTCGGCGCCCTGCCGAACGTGGCGGTGGCGGGCTCCGGCCTGCTGCCTCTCGCCGACCACCAGGGAATCGGCAGGCTCCAGTTCCTGCTGGCGTGCACGGCCGTACTGCTCGCCTCCGTGGTCCTCACCCTCGTCTCGCCGGGCGGCGACGGTCCCTTCGTGGCCTTCGTCTTCGCGTCGGCAGTCGGCGTACTCACGACCTTCATCGCCATCCTCACGGACCTGACGGCCGTGGAGACCGCCGGCCTGTGCGCGCCGCTCTCCGTAGGGGCCCTCGCCTTCCTGCCGGGCCTGTCCATGCGCTTCGCCCGCCTCCCCATCGGCTTCGAACCCCCGAGCATGGCCCGCGGCGAGTACGGCGACGACCCCGCGAACCAGGAGCCCGTCGAGGCCGACCGCATCGCGGCCCAGGCCCGCCGCGGCCACGAGCTGCTCGTCGGCCTGGTCGGCGGCTGCGCCCTGGTGTCCGTCGGCGCCGCGGCCGTCCTCGGCTTCTCGCACGATGTATGGGGCCAGCTCCTCGCCTTCGCCACCGGCGTCGCGATGCTGATGCGCGCGCAGCTCTTCCGCTACACCGCGCAGGTCGCCTCCCTCCTCGCGGCAGGGCTCGCCGCCCTCGTCCTGCTGGGCCTCGGCCTTTCGCTCCACCCGCCGCTGGACTACCTGGACGACTTCTTCAGGAAGAACGACAGCACGGCCCTCGACATCCGTTCGGTCTGGCTCGTCGCGGTGATCGCGGTCGCCACCGCACTGATCATGTCGATCGGCCTGGTCACGCCCCGCCGCGGAGTCAGCCCCTTCTGGGGACGCTTCATGGAGATCGCGGAGACGTTCGTCCTGCTCACGCTGGTCCCGCTGACGCTCGCTGTCTTCGACGTGTACGCGAAGGCCCGCTCCATGACCGGCTGACCGGAGCTCATCAAGGCGCCGTGGGCCCCATCGGGCCCACGGTCGGGTGCACGCGGAGTGGCTGGTACGCTGTGTGACGGCCGTTTGTGTACGCGCCCTCAGGTCTCCGGTTCTCCGGAATCTGAAGACTGCGCCCAGCGGACCTCGCCTCCCGAGTATCGGAAGCTCCCCTGAGATGTGGACCAGGGGCACTCGGTGGCCACGAAAAGACTACGAGGAGTACGCGTGTCGCTCGACGCCGCTACGAAGAAGCAGATCATCACCGAGTTCGGCCAGAAGGAGGGCGACACCGGCTCCCCCGAGGTCCAGGTCGCCATGCTGTCCCGCCGGATCTCGGACCTGACCGAGCACCTCAAGACGCACAAGCACGACCACCACTCCCGTCGTGGTCTGCTGATCCTGGTCGGCCAGCGTCGCCGCCTTCTGCAGTACCTGGCCAAGAAGGACATCCAGCGCTTCCGTGCACTGGTCGAGCGCCTCGGCATCCGCCGCGGTGCGGCCGGCGCCCGCTAAGACGCCGTGAAGGGAGCGGTTCCCACCGACAGGGGGCCGCTCCCTTTGCTGTACGTGCGAAGTGTCACAGACGCTTTGTAGTCTGGACACACGAACAAAAGCACCACCGTACGCACCACGCACGCATCACCACATGCATGCACCGCATCGATGCACCGCCCCCAGTGGCACCGCATCACTGCGCACGCATCACCGCACGAGGAGAAGCGCACCCTCGCCGCCGCCGGTCCTCGGTAGTGGCCCCCGGAAGACGGATCCCGTCCACCCCGGGTGCTTCGATCGAAGACCGGCCCGCACACAAGGCGCGCTTCTCCGGCCCCGTCCCTCCGCCACACGGGCGGAACGGGACAAAAGACGAAAAGTAACGGAGAAAACGCTAGTGGAGAACGAGACCCACTACGCCGAGGCCGTCATCGACAACGGCACCTTCGGCACCCGCACCATCCGCTTCGAGACGGGCCGTCTGGCCCGTCAGGCCGCCGGCTCCGCCGTGGCGTACCTGGACGACGACACCATGGTGCTGTCGGCCACGAGCGCTTCGAAGAAGCCCAAGGACCAGCTCGACTTCTTCCCCCTCACGGTGGACGTCGAGGAGCGGATGTACTCGGCCGGCAAGATCCCCGGCTCCTTCTTCCGCCGTGAGGGCCGTCCCTCCGAGGACGCGGTCCTGACCTGCCGCCTCATCGACCGCCCGCTGCGTCCGTCCTTCAAGAAGGGCCTTCGCAACGAGATCCAGGTCGTCGAGACGGTCATGGCGCTCAACCCCGACCACCTGTACGACGTGGTCGCCATCAACGCCGCCTCCTGCTCCACGCAGCTGGCCGGCCTGCCCTTCTCCGGCCCGGTCGGCGGCACCCGTGTCGCGCTGATCAAGGGCCAGTGGGTCGCGTTCCCGACGCACACCGAGCTCGAGGACGCCGTCTTCGACATGGTCGTCGCCGGTCGCGTCCTCGAGGACGGCGACGTCGCGATCATGATGGTCGAGGCCGAGGCCACCGAGAAGACCATCGAGCTCGTCAAGGGCGGCGCCCAGGCGCCGACCGAAGAGGTCGTCGCCGCCGGTCTCGAGGCCGCGAAGCCCTTCATCAAGGTCCTCTGCAAGGCCCAGTCGGAGCTGGCCGCCAAGGCCGCCAAGCCGACCGGCGAGTTCCCGATCTTCCTCGACTTCGAGGACGACGTGCTCGAGGCCCTCACGGCCGCCGTCAAGACCGAGCTCGCCCAGGCGCTCACCATCGCCGGCAAGCAGGACCGCGAGGCCGAGCTGGATCGCGTCAAGGGTCTGGCCGCCGAGAAGCTGCTCCCGAAGTTCGAGGGCCGCGAGAAGGAGATCTCGGCGGCGTACCGCGCGCTGACGAAGTCCCTGGTCCGCGAGCGCGTCATCAAGGACAAGGTCCGCATCGACGGCCGTGGCGTCACGGACATCCGTACGCTCGCCGCCGAGGTCGAGGCCATCCCGCGCGTGCACGGCTCGGCGCTCTTCGAGCGTGGCGAGACCCAGATCCTGGGCGTCACCACCCTCAACATGCTCCGTATGGAGCAGCAGCTGGACACCCTTTCCCCGGTGACCCGCAAGCGCTACATGCACAACTACAACTTCCCGCCCTACTCGGTCGGCGAGACGGGCCGCGTCGGCGCCCCGAAGCGCCGCGAGATCGGCCACGGCGCGCTCGCCGAGCGCGCCATCGTGCCGGTCCTGCCGACGCGCGAGGAGTTCCCGTACGCGATCCGTCAGGTCTCCGAGGCCCTCGGTTCCAACGGCTCGACGTCCATGGGCTCGGTCTGCGCCTCCACCATGTCGCTGCTGAACGCCGGTGTGCCGCTGAAGGCCCCCGTCGCCGGTATCGCCATGGGCCTGATCTCCCAGGAGATCAAGGGCGAGACGCACTACGTCGCCCTCACCGACATCCTCGGTGCGGAGGACGCCTTCGGTGACATGGACTTCAAGGTCGCCGGCACCAAGGACTTCGTCACCGCTCTCCAGCTCGACACCAAGCTGGACGGCATCCCGGCCTCCGTCCTGGCCGCGGCCCTCAAGCAGGCCCGCGACGCCCGCCTCCACATCCTCGACGTGATGATGGAAGCGATCGACACGCCGGACGAGATGTCCCCGAACGCCCCGCGGATCATCACGGTCAAGATCCCCGTGGACAAGATCGGTGAGGTCATCGGCCCGAAGGGCAAGATGATCAACCAGATCCAGGAGGACACCGGCGCCGACATCACGATCGAGGACGACGGCACCATCTACATCGGTGCCCAGCAGGGCTCGCAGGCCGAGGCCGCGCGCGCCACGATCAACTCGATCGCCAACCCGACCATGCCGGAGGTCGGCGAGCGTTACCTGGGCACCGTCGTGAAGACGACGACCTTCGGTGCGTTCGTGTCCCTGCTCCCGGGCAAGGACGGCCTGCTGCACATCTCGCAGATCCGCAAGCTGGCCGGCGGCAAGCGCGTGGAGAACGTCGAGGACGTTCTCGGCGTGGGCGCCAAGGTCCAGGTCGAGATCGCCGAGATCGACTCGCGCGGCAAGCTCTCCCTCATCCCCGTCGTCGAGGGCGAAGAGGGCGACGAGACGAAGGACGACACCGACAAGTGACGTCCCGTAGCTCCAAGGCGACGGCCCGCACCTCCTCGGAGGCGCGGGCCGTCGCCCGTACCCAAACCCTGATCAAGGGCGAGAACGGCATCGGTACGGTCCGTAGGACCACCCTCCCCGGCGGCCTGCGCATCGTCACCGAGACGCTGCCCTCCGTACGCTCCGCGACCTTCGGTATCTGGGCGAACGTCGGCTCCCGCGACGAGACGCCCACGCTGAACGGCGCGACGCATTACCTCGAGCACCTCCTCTTCAAGGGCACCTCCCGCCGGAGCGCCCTCGACATCTCCTCCACGATCGACGCGGTCGGCGGCGAGATGAACGCCTTCACGGCGAAGGAGTACACGTGCTACTACGCGCGCGTGCTCGACACCGACCTCCCCCTCGCCATCGACGTCGTCTGCGACATGCTGACCGGCTCCCTCATCGAGGAAGCGGACGTCGACGCCGAGCGCGGCGTGATCCTCGAAGAGATCGCGATGACGGAGGACGACCCGGGCGACTGTGTGCACGACCTGTTCGCGCACACCATGCTCGGCGACACCCCGCTGGGCCGCCCGGTCCTCGGCACGGTCGACACGATCAACGCACTGAACCGCGGCCAGATCGCCCGCTTCTACAAGAAGCACTACGACCCGACGCACCTCGTCGTCGCCGCCGCGGGCAACGTCGACCACAACAAGGTCGTACGCCAGGTGCGCGCCGCCTTCGAGAAGGCCGGCGCCCTCACCCGCACCGACGCCGTTCCCATGGCCCCGCGCGACGGCCGCAAGCCCCTGCGCGCGGCCGGCCGCATGGAGCTCCTCGGCCGCAAGACCGAGCAGGCCCACGTCATCCTCGGCATGCCGGGCCTCGCCCGCACCGACGAGCGCCGCTGGGCCATGGGCGTCCTCAACACCGCCCTGGGCGGCGGCATGTCGTCCCGCCTCTTCCAGGAGGTCAGGGAGAAGCGCGGCCTCGCCTACAGCGTGTACTCGTACACCTCGGGCTTCGCGGACTGCGGCCTCTTCGGGGTCTACGCGGGCTGCCGGCCCAGCCAGGTCCACGACGTGCTCAAGATCTGCCGCGACGAGCTCACCCACGTCGCGGAGCACGGCCTGTCCGACGACGAGATCGGCCGCGCCATCGGCCAGCTCTCCGGCTCCACCGTCCTCGGCCTCGAGGACACCGGTGCGCTCATGAACCGCATCGGCAAGAGTGAGCTCTGCTGGGGCGAGCAGATGTCCGTCAGCGACATGCTGGAGGAGATCGCCTCGGTCACCCCCGACGAGGTGCGCGCGGTGGCCCGCGACATCCTGGGGCAGCGCCCCTCGCTGTCGGTCATCGGCCCGCTCAAGGACAAGCAGGCGGCGCGCCTGCACGAAGCGGTGGCGTAGCCCACCCGTTCGCAACTCGCGTAAGGAACGAAGAAGATGAGCAAGCTGCGCGTGGCGGTCCTCGGCGCCGGGGGCCGCATCGGCTCCGAGGCCGTACGGGCCGTCGAGGCCGCCGACGACATGGAACTGGTCGCGGCCCTCGGCCGGGGCGACAAGCTGGAGACCCTCGTGGAGTCCGGTGCCCAGGTCGCGGTCGAACTGACCACGCCCGACTCGGTGATGGACAACCTCGACTTCTGCGTACGCCACGGCATCCACGCCGTCGTCGGCACCACCGGCTGGACCGACGACCGCCTCGCCCGGCTCACCACCTGGCTCGCGGACTCCCCGCAGACTGGTGTCCTCATCGCCCCGAACTTCTCCATCGGGGCCGTCCTCACCATGAAGTTCGCCGAGGCCGCGGCGCCCTACTTCGAGTCCGTCGAGGTCATCGAGCTGCACCACCCGAAGAAGGTGGACGCGCCCAGCGGCACGGCCGCCCGTACGGCGCAGCTCATCGCGGCGGCCCGTGAGAAGGCCGGCAGCGCCCCGCAGCCGGACGCCACGGCCACCGCTCTCGACGGCGCCCGCGGCGCGGACGTCGACGGCGTCCCGGTCCACTCCGTGCGCATGCGCGGCCTCCTCGCCCACCAGGAGGTCCTCCTGGGCGGCGAGGGCGAGACGCTGACCATCCGCCACGACTCGCTGCACCACAGCAGCTTCATGCCGGGCATCCTCCTCGGCGCCCGCCGCGTCGTGACCACTCCCGGCCTCACCTTCGGCCTGGAACACTTCCTCGACCTGAACGTCTGACGGACCTCATGCGCGCAAAGCTCACCTACCTCGTCACCGCCCTCGTCCTGGTCTTCTACTTCGTCCTGGTCGGCAGCCGCGGCCTGCTCCTCATCGAGCAGGGCACCCTGCTCACCGTCACGTTCGGCGTGGCCGTGCTGATCCTGCCGGTGATCGGCCTCTGGTTCCTCTGGGCCAACACCCAGTTCGTCCGCAAGGCGAACCGTCTCGCCGAGCTCCTGGAGGCCGAGGGCGGCCTGCCCGTGGACGAGCTGCGCCGTGACCAGTACGGCCGCATCGACCGCGACTCCGCCGACGAGGTCTTCGCCCGGCGCAAGGCGGAGACCGAGGACGCGCCGGCGGACTGGCGCTGCTGGTTCCGCCTCGCCGTGGCCTACCGCGACGCCCGGGACACCCCGCGCGCCCGCAAGGCGATGCAGCGCGCCATCGCCCTCCAGGAGGGCAGGACGGTCAGCGTCTGAGGACGTGTGAGTCCCGAGTACGCGAGAAGGGCCGCGCCGGTGTTCCGGCGCGGCCCTTCTCGTATGCCTCGTTCAGGCGTGTTGCGGCCGGTACTCCTCGGCCCACACCTCGATCGTGTCCGACGCCCGGTCGAAGGCCTCGGTCCGCGCGAGGAAGTCCGCACCGTGACTGGTGACCAGGGCCGAGCTCTCATCGGCCTTGTCCCGCCGTACGAGGAGCAGCGCCTGCCCCTGCACCGTGCGGGGGAGTCCGAGCCAGCGGACCGGCTGCTGGACCGTACGGACCGTCACGACCTGGGCCCACGGGACCGTCTGGGTCTGGAAGAAGGCCACGCGGCGCAGGCCGTGCGCGCTCACCCACGTACCCATCCGCAGCAGCCGCAGGGCCGCCCCGATGATGAGCAGCGCGAGGAGAGCGCACACGGCGCCCTCGCCGAGACCACCCGTGAAGGTGATGATCACTGCGGCGAACATGACGTACGAGGCGAGCAGCAGGAGCAGTGCGGCGAATCCCACGCGCCACGGCCCCGGCCGGTAGGGGCGCCGCCATTGGTCGCGATCGTCGAAAGGCAGCGCGACGTAGTCGGCCACCTCGTCAAAAGCGCGGTCGGCCGTCAGGAAGGGCAGGGGCACGACTGGTCCTCACTCAATCCACGCTGTATTCGGGCTGTGCCCGGTGAGGCTACCTAGGCGTGCGCCTGCCTTCCACCCCTGGGGGGCCGGACGGGGGCAGGCCGGTCAGCGACCGTCGGACGCTTCGGACTGCTGCGTGTGCGCCGGTGCCTGACCGGACGACAGGGCGGGCATCCCCAGGAGCAGGGCGCCCACGAGCCCGGCGACGACGGTGAGGCCGACGAGCGAGCGACCGGCGATCTGGCCGGCCGACGCGCGTTCGCGCGGGGGCGGAGTGACGTTACTGCGGAACTTGTCGGCTTCGGCGATGAAGGCGAACGGAACGGGCTCGCGCCGACGGAACATGGGTGCTGCTTCTCCTCGTCAAGATCGAAACGTTCGGATCATGGAACGGCTCCGGCCATCGAATGGGGTCGGAGCGCCGCGAGCGGCGAACGAACCGCCCCGTTACCCATACAGACGCACGGATGCCCCAAAAGGTGCCCTGTTTCGCCGAATTAACAGAAGTTCGGCGATGTTCGGATCGGAATGTCGCGAGGCGCGACCGAATGCCCCGTTGTCAGAGCCTGCCCGTAGAGTGGGCGCCGCCCGAGCGAAGTGATGGAAGGACCCCTCGAACCGTGACCGAAACCCCTGCTGACGACCTCAAGCCGACCTTCCGCGGCGACGTGACGGTCGAGCTGGTCAAGCACACCGCGAGCGACACCGACGTGCTGTTCGCCGCCCGCGTCTCCACCGCGGGAGAGCAGTCCCTCGACGAGCTGACCAAGGACCCGGAGCGCTCCAAGGGCCTGATCAACTTCCTGATGCGGGACCGTCACGGCAGCCCCTTCGAGCACAACTCGATGACGTTCTTCATCAACGCCCCGATCTTCGTGTTCCGCGAGTTCATGCGACACCGCGCGGGCTGGTCGTACAACGAGGAGTCGGGCCGCTACAGGGAGCTCCAGCCGGTCTTCTACGTCCCGGAGGCCTCCCGCAAGCTGGTGCAGCAGGGCCGCCCCGGCAAGTACCAGTTCGTCGAGGGCACGCAGGGCCAGCAGGAGCTCACCGGCCGCGTGATGGAGGACTCGTACCGCCAGGCGTACGAGGCTTACCAGGAGATGCTCGCCGCGGGCGTCGCCCGCGAGGTGGCCCGTTCGGTCCTCCCGGTCGGCCTTTTCTCCTCGATGTACGCGACGTGCAACGCACGCTCGCTGATGCACTTCCTCGGTCTGCGCACCCAGCACGAGCTGGCCAAGGTCCCGTCCTTCCCGCAGCGGGAGATCGAGATGGTCGGCGAGAAGATGGAGGCGGAGTGGGCCAAGCTCATGCCGCTCACCTACGCCGCATTCAACGGGAACGGCCGGGTCGCGCCGTAGCCAGGGAAACGTGGATTCGGTACAGATGTACGGTTCAGCCGTGCGAAGTGTCCGTATTGCGGCATTTCGGAAAGTTCATCTAGCCTGATCAAACGGACCCGGCACTGCTTGAACCCCCGAGCAGGCAGTGCCGGGATCCACCCCCGCCACACCCCCTGGCATCCCCCGAGGGGGGACCGCGCGCTGAGCAGCGAGTAGCGTATTACCCATGGCTCCGACCTCCACTCCGCAGACCCCCTTCGGGCGGGTCCTCACCGCTATGGTCACGCCGTTCACGGCGGACGGCGCACTTGACCTCGACGGCGCGCAGCGACTCGCCGCCCACCTGGTGGATGCAGGCAACGACGGACTCGTCGTCAACGGCACCACCGGCGAGTCCCCGACCACCAGCGACGCGGAGAAAACGGATCTCGTACGAGCCGTACGACAGGCAGTCGGCGACCGCGCCCATGTCATCGCCGGCGTCGGTACGAACGACACGCGCCACAGCATCGAGCTCGCGCGAGCTGCCGAGAAGGCCGGAGCGCACGGCCTGCTCACGGTGACGCCGTACTACAACAAGCCCCCGCAGGAAGGCCTCCTGCGACACTTCACCGCGATCGCCGACGCCACCGAGCTGCCGGTGATGCTGTACGACATCCCGGGCCGCAGCGGCGTACCCATCAACACCGAGACGATCGTCCGCCTCGCGGAGCACCCGCGCATCGTCGCCAACAAGGACGCCAAGGGCGACCTCGGCCGCGCCAGCTGGGCCATCGCCCGCTCCGGCCTCGCCTGGTACTCCGGCGACGACATGCTCAACCTGCCGCTGCTCTCCGTGGGCGCGGTCGGCTTCGTCTCCGTCGTCGGCCATGTCGTCACCCCCGACCTGCGCGCCATGCTCGACGCGTTCGTCAGCGGCGACGTGCAGAAGGCCACCGAGATCCACCAGAAGCTGCTCCCGGTCTTCACCGGCATGTTCCGCACGCAGGGCGTCATCACGACCAAGGCGGCACTCGCCCTCCAGGGCCAGCCCGCCGGTCCGCTGCGCCTGCCCCTCGTGGAGCTGACGCCCGACGAGACCGCCCAGCTCAAGATCGATCTCGCCGCGGGCGGGGTACAGCTCTAAACACAGACTTCACAACTGAATACGCACGACCGCAGGACACAGCTCCTGCACCCACACAAGACAACCGCTACTGCACGAACGTCACGCGCGCCACGTGCCTAACAGGTACGTGGCGCGCGTGGTGAGGAGAGTCTTTTGAGTCATCCGCATCCTGAACTCGGCGCCCCGCCGAAGCTCCCGAAGGGCGGCCTGCGCGTCACCCCGCTCGGCGGCCTCGGTGAGATCGGCCGCAACATGACGGTCTTCGAGTACGACGGCCGCCTGCTCATCGTCGACTGCGGCGTGCTCTTCCCCGAGGAGGAGCAGCCCGGCATCGACCTGATCCTGCCGGACTTCACGTCCATCAGGGACCGTCTCGACGACATCGACGGCATCGTGCTCACGCACGGCCACGAGGACCACATCGGCGGCGTCCCGTACCTCCTGCGCGAGAAGCCGGACATTCCGCTGATCGGCTCCAAGCTGACGCTCGCCCTCATCGAGGCGAAGCTCCAGGAGCACCGCATCCGCCCGTACACGCTCGAGGTCGCCGAGGGTGACCGCGAACGCCTGGGCCCCTTCGACTGCCAGTTCGTGGCGGTCAACCACTCCATCCCGGACGCGCTCGCGGTCGCCATCCGCACGCCGGCCGGCATGGTCGTCCACACCGGCGACTTCAAGATGGACCAGCTCCCGCTGGACCGCCGCCTCACCGACCTCCCCACGTTCGCCAAGCTCGGCGAGGAGGGCATCGACCTTCTCCTCACCGACTCGACGAACGCCGAGGTCCCGGGCTTCGTCCCGCCCGAGCGCGACATCTCGAACGTGATCCGCGGCGTCTTCGCGGGCGCTCAGAAGCGCATCATCGTCGCGTCCTTCGCCAGCCACGTGCACCGCATCCAGCAGATCCTGGACGCCGCTCACGAGTACGGCCGCCGGGTCGCCTTCGTCGGCCGCTCGATGGTGCGCAACATGGGTATCGCCCGTGACCTCGGCTACCTGAAGGTCCCGCCGGGCCTGGTCGTGGACGTCAAGACGCTCGACGACCTCCCGGACAACGAGATCGTGCTCGTCTGCACCGGCTCGCAGGGCGAACCGATGGCCGCGCTGTCCCGCATGGCCAACCGCGACCACCAGATCCGGATCGTCTCCGGCGACACGGTGATCCTGGCGTCGTCCCTGATCCCGGGCAACGAGAACGCGGTGTACCGCGTTATCAACGGCCTGACCCGCTGGGGCGCGAACGTCGTCCACAAGGGCAACGCCAAGGTCCACGTCTCGGGCCACGCCTCGGCCGGCGAGCTGCTGTACTTCTACAACATCTGCAAGCCGAAGAACCTGATGCCGGTCCAC
>NZ_CP108707.1:0-3427500 GCF_045162695.1 Streptomyces sp. NBC_01003 | reverse complement strand
CATCCTAAGGTAGCGAAATTCCTTGTCGGGTAAGTTCCGACCTGCACGAATGGCGTAACGACTTCTCGACTGTCTCAACCATAGGCCCGGTGAAATTGCACTACGAGTAAAGATGCTCGTTTCGCGCAGCAGGACGGAAAGACCCCGGGACCTTTACTACAGTTTGATATTGGTGTTCGGTTCGGCTTGTGTAGGATAGGTGGGAGACTTTGAACTCTGGACGCCAGTTCAGGGGGAGTCGTCGTTGAAATACCACTCTGGTCGTGCTGGATGTCTAACCTGGGTCCGTGATCCGGATCAGGGACAGTGTCTGATGGGTAGTTTAACTGGGGCGGTTGCCTCCTAAAGAGTAACGGAGGCGCCCAAAGGTTCCCTCAGCCTGGTTGGTAATCAGGTGTTGAGTGTAAGTGCACAAGGGAGCTTGACTGTGAGACCGACGGGTCGAGCAGGGACGAAAGTCGGGACTAGTGATCCGGCGGTGGCTTGTGGAAGCGCCGTCGCTCAACGGATAAAAGGTACCCCGGGGATAACAGGCTGATCTTCCCCAAGAGTCCATATCGACGGGATGGTTTGGCACCTCGATGTCGGCTCGTCGCATCCTGGGGCTGGAGTCGGTCCCAAGGGTTGGGCTGTTCGCCCATTAAAGCGGTACGCGAGCTGGGTTTAGAACGTCGTGAGACAGTTCGGTCCCTATCCGCTGTGCGCGTAGGAATATTGAGAAGGGCTGTCCCTAGTACGAGAGGACCGGGACGGACGAACCTCTGGTGTGCCAGTTGTCCTGCCAAGGGCATGGCTGGTTGGCTACGTTCGGAAAGGATAACCGCTGAAAGCATCTAAGCGGGAAGCCTGCTTCGAGATGAGTATTCCCACCCCTTGAGGGGTTAAGGCTCCCAGTAGACGACTGGGTTGATAGGCCAGATCTGGAAGCCCGGTAACGGGTGGAGGTGACTGGTACTAATAGGCCGAGGGCTTGTCCTCAGTTGCTCGCGTCCACTGTGTTGGTTCTGAAACCACGAACAACCCCACGTTTGTCACAGAGCGTGGTGCGGTTGACAGTTTCATAGTGTTTCGGTGGTCATAGCGTGAGGGAAACGCCCGGTTACATTCCGAACCCGGAAGCTAAGCCTCACAGCGCCGATGGTACTGCAGGGGGGACCCTGTGGGAGAGTAGGACGCCGCCGAACTATTTTTGAAGAGCTGGTCCCTGAACTTCGGTTCAGGGACCGGCTCTTTTTTGTTTTGCGTCACTTGTCGTTCACGTTGCGCGGCCAACATCCCGTGCCATGGGGACAGTTGCAATGCTGAGGGCCGCCGGTATCGGAACCGGTGACGAGGTCATCGTGCCCGCCTACGGAAACGTCGAGGTCGCGGAGGCCGTCGAACTGGCCGGAGCCAGGCCGGTGTTCGCGGACATAGACCCGGACACATACTGCCTCGCCCCCGCCTCGGTCGAGGCCGGTGTCAGCGCACACACCGCGGCGATCATCGCCGTACACCGCTTCGGGCAGCCGGCCGATGTGGCGCGGCTTCGGGAGATCGGTGGGCGGCGCGGGCTGCTCGTCCTGGAGCAGGGCGAGTCGGAGCAGCCGCACGACGGGCTCGCCAAGCGGCGGGCGCACGCCGGCTATCTGAACGCGCGGCTCAGCGGCGTGCAGACACCCGCCGGGAGCGAGCGGCACACCTACCAGCAGTACGTCGTCCGGGTGCCCGGCAACGGGCGGCCCGACCGTGACGCGTTCGCGCATGCCGTGCGGGCCAGGGGAATTGAGTGTCGCGTGCCGGTGAAGACGCCCGTGCACCGGCTGCCGCGGTTCCGGCGTGACGTCGCGCTGCCGGAGACCGAGCGGGCCGCCGACGAGACTCTGGCGCTGCCCGTCAGTGCCACGCTGTCGCGGCGCGAGCTCCAGAAGGTCGTCTCCGCGTGCAATGCGCTCGGCGGGCTGCTGCAGCCTGCTTTCTGACGCGCAGGCGGGGCGGTTCGAACCGAGCTGAAGTTCGGGTATGCTTTATTTCGTTGCTGCGGGGGAAACCCCGGGAAAGCAACAGGCCCCTATAGCTCAGTCGGTAGAGCGTCTCCATGGTAAGGAGAAGGTCAGCGGTTCGATTCCGCTTGGGGGCTCAGACATAAAGGCCTCCGCCCTTTCGGGCGGGGGCCTTTTGCGTTGGGGCTCTCAGTCCTTCTGGAGTTCCGGGACGCGCATCGTCAGGATGGCCATGTCGTCCGAAGGGGCGTCAGACGCGAAACGCTCGACCGCGCGCATGATGCGAGCAGCCACCGCGCCGGCCGTCAGGCCCGTACAGGTCGTCAGGACGTCAGCCAGGCCGTCGTCGCCGAGCATGCGGGTGCCTTCGCGGCGCTCGGTGATGCCGTCCGTGACGCAGAGGAGGACGTCGCCCGGGTCGAGCGTCATCGTCTGCTCGTAGAGCTCCAGGTCCTCCATGACGCCGAGGAGCGGCTGCGGCTCCGCGTACGGCTCGACCGTGCCGTCCTGGCGCAGGCGCAGGGGGAGCGGGTGGCCGGCGCAAACCATCTTCAGGACCGCCGAGCCGTCCTCCTGCGGCCACAACTCGCCGTAGAGGAGCGTGAGGAAGCGGCTGCGGGCGCCCTCGTCGAGGATCGCGGCGTTCAGGCGCTCCAGGACCGCGGGGCCGCCGAAGCCCTCGCGGGCCAGGAGGCGCAGGGCGTGACGGGCCAGGCCGGTCACTGCCGCGGCCTCGGGGCCCGTACCGCAGACGTCGCCGATGGCGAAGCCGTAGGCGCCGTCGCGGATCGGGAACAGGTCGTAGAAGTCGCCGCCCACCTCGTTGCCCTCGCCGGCCGCGCGGTAGATGACCTCCACCTCGACGCCCGGGATGTTCGGGAGCTCCGGTGGGAGCAGGCTTCGCTGGAGGGACTGGCTGATGGCCATGCGCTCCGAGTAGAGGCGCGCGTTGTCCAGGGCGAGCGCGGCACGGCGGCTCAAGTCCTCGGCCAGTTCCAGGATTTCCTGGCGGAAGTGTTCGTCGGACGGCGTGCCGAGCGTGAGCATGCCGATGACGCGGTTGCGGGCGACCAGGGGGAGGACGACCGTCTCGCCGCCGACCGCGGAGGCCGTCGCGAGGGTTGTGCCGATGCCCGAGCTGACGCTGGCGGGTGCGGCGAGGCCGAGGCTGCGCATCGACGTCCGTAGAGCCGCCTGGTGGGCCGCCTCGCCGGGCGCCGCCCAGACGCGGGCTCCGGGGGTGGGGACCGGGTCGGGCGGGGCGATCTTGGAGAGGAGTGCCTTGAGGCCGTCGATGCGCTCCTCGTCCTCGTGCAGGACGTACGAGAGGTACGGCTCCGAGGACTGGTCGGCGATCGTGTAGACGGCGCACCAGGTGGCGAGCGTCGGGACCGTCATCTGGGCCATCAGGGCCAGCGTCTGGTCGCGGTCGAGGGTGCCGGCGAGGAGGTCGGAGGCCTCGACGAGGAAGCTGAGGGAGCCGCGACGGAGCTTTTCGAGCTCGCCGAGGCGGGCCGACTCGACGGCCAGTGCGATGCGGTCGGCAGCGAACTGGAGGCGCAGAGCCTCCTCGTTCGAGTACCGGTCGGGTGCCTCGGCTGCGACGCCGAGGGAGCCGGTGAGGCGGCCCTCGACCTTGAGCGGGACCGTGACGACCGAGCGCATGCCCGTGCCGTTGAGGAGCGGGACGGCGCCGGGGACGACCGTGAGGTCCTCGTGGACGGCCGGCATGCGGGCCGAGCCGTAGCGGCCGGGCCCCACCTCCACGGGGACGCGGGCGAAGCGCTGGCGGGCCGAGGGAAGGCCTGTGGAGGCGCGGACCTCCAGTTCGGTCTCGTCGTCCGTCGCGAGCAGCAGGAAGGCGGCGTCGCCGTCGAGCATGTCGCGGGCGCGTTCGACCGTGCGCTGGAGCAGGCCGTCGAGGTCGTCGGGGGCGGGTGAGCCGATGAAGACCTGGAACGGGTCGGACGCGTTGCCCTCGGACAGCGTGCCGCTCTCCGAGGTGGTCTGGCCGCGCAGCGGGGTCTGGAGGACGGCGCGCTCGTGGTCGCGTACGAGGAGGCAGACCGTGGAGGGATCGCCGTCGGCGTCGCGGACGCGGAGGTGGGACGCGTAGACGGGCGTCACGCGGCCGTTGGCGCCGCGGATGCCGTAACTGCCCTCCCAGCGCGAGAACTGCAGCGCGTCGGCGATTCCCGTGCTCGTGCCGGGGGTGTGCGGCCAGGCCGCGAAGTCGGTGAGGGGTTTGCCGAGGACCTGTTCGGCGACATATCCGAACAGGTGCTCCGCGTCCTCGCTCCAGGCGGCGACGGCTCCCGTGCGGTCGATCTGGACGACGGCGACCCGGACTCTGCCGTCAGCCAGCGGGAGGAGGTCGGTCGGGAGCGCGGGGCCCGCGGTGCGGGTGCCCACCGAACGCTGGGGAAGGGCGAGTTGGAACCAGACGAGTTTGTGCGTCGGCGTGTAGTCGACGCCCCAGCGGGTGGCGAGGGCCGCGCAGAGCTGGAGGCCGCGGCCGCCCTCGCGGTCGGGGCTGCCCATGTTGATCGCGGACTGCTGGAGCGGGATCTCGCGCTCCGGATAGCGGTCGGCGACCTCGATGCGTACGCCGTCGTCGGTGCGCAGGCACAGGACCTCCGCGGAGGTGCCGGCGTGCACCACGGCGTTCGTCACGAGCTCGCTGGTCAGGACGACCGCGTCGTCGATGATGTCGGGGAAGCCCCACCCCTGGAGGGTGTCGCGCACAAAGGCGCGGGCGGTCGCGACGGACCGCCCGACGGGGTCGAAGGTGGCAGCCGCGCGCGCGGTGATCACAGAACTCCCTGTATCAGTCGTACGAGTCTCGACGCCCAGGTCTCCCGAACTCATGGCGCGGCCGCCCCTCCGATGCCCGTTGTCCTCGTGCCACCGCCCTGGCCGGGCGGACCGGGGTGGGTGGACAGCCGCATGCAAGGTTACTTACCTTCGCCGTCCATGCGGATGCCGGTCGCCAGTGTTTCCGTCCGGAGGGTGTGCGGACGGTGTGCGAAGCTGCCGAACTGTTATGGCCTGGTTCTGCCATGGTGAAACACTGGGCAGGCTTCCGAAGAGAACCCGAGCAATCCGAGCAGTACGGCCGACCCTTGCGGGAGGGACACAGTGGAGTCTGGCGCAGCGTCGCGAGGCACGAATACGCGCGCAAAGGGCGGACAGTCCCTGGCGAAACAGCGTAAACCGCGCAATGGGACCACAGCGGTGGACACCGCTGCCCTGAACAGACTGCTCGCCGGGCTTGTGGCGATGCGGGACGGCAACTTCCGCAAGCGGCTCACGGTGTCGGGCGACGGCCTCATGACCGAGATCGCGGCGGTCTTCAACGAGGTCGCGGACCGGAATCTGCACCTCACCGGCGAGCTGTCGCGGGTGCGGCGGATGGTCGGGCGCGAGGGAAAGCTCACCGAACGGCTCGAGACGGGCGCCTGTGAGGGCTCGTGGGCCGCGGCGATCAACGCCTCGAACGCCCTGGTCGACGACCTCGTACGCCCGGTCTCCGAGGTCGGACGGGTGCTCACGGCGGTCGCGGAGGGCGATCTGTCGCCGCGTATGGAGCTGCGCTCGCAGGTGCCGGACGGCAACGGCCATCCGCTGCGGGGCGAGTTCCTGAAGGTCGGGCGCACCGTCAACAACCTGGTGGACCAGCTGTCGACGTTCACCGACGAGGTCACGCGGGTGGCCAGCGAGGTGGGCACGGAGGGCAAGCTGGGCGGTCAGGCCCGGGTGCGTGGTATGTCTGGTTCGTGGAAGGACCTCACGGATTCGGTCAACACCATGGCGTACCGGCTGACGGCCCAGGTGCGTGACATTGCTCTCGTGACGACAGCCGTGGCGAAGGGCGATCTGTCCCGGAAGGTCACGGTTCACGTCGCGGGCGAGATGCTCGAGCTGAAGAACACCGTCAACACGATGGTGGACCAGCTGTCGTCGTTCTCCTCCGAAGTGACCCGGGTGGCCCGCGAGGTGGGCACGGAGGGCGAGCTCGGCGGCCAGGCGCAGGTGCCGGGTGTGGCGGGTGTGTGGAAGGACCTCACCGATTCCGTAAATCTTATGGCCGGCAACCTGACGGCCCAGGTGCGCGGGATCGCGCAGGTCACGACGGCGGTCGCCAACGGTGATCTGTCGCAGAAGGTGACGGTGTCGGCACGCGGCGAGGTCGCCCAACTCGCCGAGACCATCAACCAGATGACCGAGACGCTGCGCACCTTCGCCGACGAGGTCACGCGCGTGGCCAACGAGGTCGGTGCGGAAGGGCAGCTCGGCGGCCAGGCGAATGTGCCGGGTGCGGCGGGTACGTGGAAGGACCTCACCGATTCGGTGAACACGGTCTTCCGGAATCTGACCACTCAGGTGCGCGACATCGCGACCGTCACGACGGCGGTGGCGAACGGTGATCTCTCGCAGAAGGTGACCGTCGATGTCGCCGGCGAGATGCTCGAACTGAAGAACACCGTCAACACGATGGTCGATCAGCTCTCCGCGTTCGGCTCGGAAGTCACGCGCGTGGCGCGGGAGATCGGTGTCGAGGGTGAGCTGGGCGGCCAGGCGCACGTCCAGGGCGCGGCCGGTACGTGGAAGGACCTGACGGACTCCGTCAACACCGCCTTCCGCAACCTGACGGGCCAGGTCCGCAACATCGCGCAGGTGACGACGGCGGTGGCCAACGGCGACCTGTCGCAGAAGGTCACCGTCGACGTGTCCGGCGAGATGCTCCAGCTGAAGAACACCGTGAACACGATGGTGGACCAGCTGTCCTCGTTCGCCGACCAGGTGACGCGCATGGCGCGCGACGTGGGCACCGAGGGCCGGCTCGGCGGTCAGGCGCGCGTGGACGGCGTGTCCGGCACCTGGAAGGAACTCACCGACTCCGTCAACTTCATGGCGGGGAACCTGACTTCGCAGGTGCGCCAGATCGCGCAGGTGACCACGGCGGTGGCGCGGGGTGACCTGTCGCAGAAGATCGACGTGGACGCGCGCGGCGAGATCCTGGAGCTGAAGAACACCATCAACACGATGGTCGACCAGCTCTCCGCGTTCGCCGACCAGGTGACCCGGGTGGCCCGCGAGGTGGGTACGGAGGGCCGGCTCGGCGGTCAGGCGCAGGTGCCCGGCGTCGCCGGTGTGTGGCGCGACCTGACCGACTCCGTGAACGGCATGGCCGGCAACCTCACCGCCCAGGTGCGCAACATCGCACAGGTCGCCACGGCGGTGGCGCGGGGTGACCTGTCGCAGAAGATCGACGTGGACGCGCGCGGCGAGATCCTGGAGCTGAAGAACACCCTCAACACGATGGTGGACCAGCTCTCGAACTTCGCCGAGCAGGTCACGCGGGTCTCCCGCGAGGTGGGTACGGAGGGCATCCTCGGCGGGCAGGCCGAGGTCCAGGGTGTCTCCGGCACCTGGAAGGACCTCACGCAGTCCGTGAACGGCATGGCCAACAACCTGACCCTTCAGGTGCGCAACATCGCCGAGGTCACCACGGCCGTCGCGCGGGGCGACCTGTCCAAGAAGATCACCGTCGACGCGAAGGGCGAGATCCTCGAACTCGTCACGACCGTCAACACGATGGTGGACCAGCTGTCGTCGTTCGCCGAACAGGTGACCCGCGTGGCCCGCGAGGTGGGTACGGAGGGCCAGCTGGGCGGCCAGGCGCGCGTGCGGGGCGTCACGGGCATCTGGAAGGACCTCAGCGACAACGTCAACCTGATGGCCAACAACCTGACCAGCCAGGTGCGTAACATCTCGCAGGTCGCGACGGCCGTCGCCAACGGAGACCTCACCAAGAAGGTCACGGTCGAGGCGCGCGGTGAGGTCGCGCAGCTCGCCGACACGGTCAACACCATGGTGACGACGCTGAGTTCGTTCGCCGACCAGGTGACCCGGGTGGCCCGCGAGGTGGGCACCGACGGCATCCTCGGCGGGCAGGCCCGCGTACCGGGAGTCTCCGGTACGTGGAAGGACCTCACCGAGTCCGTGAACGGCATGGCGTCGAACCTGACCGGACAGGTCCGCAACATCGCGATGGTCACGACCGCCATCGCCAAGGGCGACCTGACCAAGAAGATCGACATCGACGCCCGCGGCGAGATCCTCGAACTCAAGACGACCATCAACACGATGGTCGACCAGCTGTCCTCGTTCGCCGAGCAGGTGACCAGGGTCGCCCGTGAGGTGGGTACGGAGGGCCAGCTGGGCGGCCAGGCGCGCGTGCGCGACGTCGACGGCACCTGGCGCGACCTGACCGAGTCCGTGAACGAGATGGCCGGGAACCTGACCCGTCAGGTGCGCGCCATCGCGGCCGTCGCCACGGCGGTGACCCGCGGTGACCTGAACCTCAAGATCGACGTCGACGCGGCGGGCGAGATCCAGGTCCTTCAGGACAACATCAACAAGATGATCTCCAACCTGCGCGACACCACGATCGCCAACGAGGAGCAGGACTGGCTGAAGGGCAACCTGGCGCGCATCTCCGGCCTCATGCAGGGCCGCCGCGACCTCGAGGACGTGGCCTCGCTGATCATGAGCGAGCTGACGCCGGTCGTCTCCGCCCAGCACGGCGCGTTCTTCCTGGCGCTGCCGACGGACGAGGCCGAGGCCGGTGGCGCGCCCGAGGACGCGTACGAGCTGCGCATGCTCGGGAGTTACGGCTACTCGATGGGGTCCATGCCGACGTCCTTCCGGCCCGGTGAGACGCTGATCGGGACCGCGGCCCAGGAGAGGCGCGCGATCCTCGTGGAGAACGTGCCGCAGGGCTATCTGAAGATCGCTTCCGGGCTCGGGGAGGCGCCGCCCGCACATGTCATCGTGCTGCCGGTGCTCTTCGAGGGGACGGTCCTCGGTGTGATCGAGCTGGCGACGTTCCAGCCGTTCACGCAGATCCAGAAGGACTTCCTGAACCAGATCGCCGAGATGATCGCGACGAGCGTGAACACCATTTCCGTCAACACGAAGACGGAGGTGCTGCTCAAGCAGTCGCAGGAGCTCACCGAGCAACTGCGTGAGCGTTCCGCCGAGTTGGAGAACCGGCAGAAGGCGCTCCAGGAGTCCAACGCGGAGCTGGAGGAGAAGGCCGAGCTGCTCGCCCAGCAGAACCGCGACATCGAGGTCAAGAACACCGAGATCGAAGAGGCCAGGCAGGTCCTGGAGGAGCGCGCCGAGCAGCTCGCGGTCTCCATGCGGTACAAGTCCGAGTTCCTGGCGAACATGTCGCACGAGCTGCGTACGCCGCTCAACTCCCTGCTGATTCTGGCCAAGTTGCTCGCCGACAACGCGGACTCGAACCTGACCCCGAAGCAGGTCGAGTTCGCCGAGACGATCCATGGCGCCGGTTCCGACCTGCTCCAGCTGATCAACGACATCCTCGACCTGTCGAAGGTCGAGGCGGGCAAGATGGACGTGTCGCCGACCCGCATCGCTCTGGTGCAACTCGTCGACTACGTAGAGGCCACTTTCCGCCCGCTGACCGCGGAGAAGGGCCTCGACTTCTCGGTACGGGTCTCTCCCGAACTGCCCGCGACGCTCCACACGGACGAACAGCGCCTGCTCCAGGTGCTGCGCAACCTGCTGTCCAACGCGGTCAAGTTCACCGACTCCGGAGCCGTCGAACTGGTCATCAGGCCGGCGGGCGCGGACGTGCCCAACGCCATCCGTGAGCAGCTCCTCGAGGCGGGCTCCCTGCGGGAGGCGGACGGCGACCTGATCGCCTTCTCCGTGACCGACACCGGCATCGGCATCGCGGCCAGCAAGATGCGGGTGATCTTCGAGGCGTTCAAGCAGGCCGACGGGACGACGAGCCGCAAGTACGGCGGTACGGGCCTCGGCCTGTCCATCAGCCGTGAGATCGCGCGGCTCCTCGGTGGTGAGATCCACGCGCAGAGCGAGCCGGGCCGTGGCTCCACGTTCACGCTGTACATGCCGCTGCACGCGAGCGAACTGCCGCCGCAGGGCTACCCGCAGCTCGCTCCGTCCATCGAGCCGGGGATGCACGCCGTGCCGATGGAGGGTGCCATGCCGCCCGAGGCGTCGATGCCGCCGGAGGTCAGGTCGTACCAGGACACCCAGCACGGTCCCGCCGCGCTCTTCAGGCGGCGCCGCAGGCAGGTGGCCGCGCCCGAACAGCGACCGGCGCTGCCGGGACAGCCCGGGCAGCAGGCGCCGACGGCGCCCGCGCAGGACCGTGCCCAGGAGCAGTGGGCGGGGACCGGACAGGAAGGGGCGCCGCAGGAGCGCCGCACGTTCCTCTTCGGTGGCGAGAAAGTGCTCATCGTCGACGACGACATCCGTAACGTCTTCGCGCTCACCAGCGTCCTGGAGCAGCACGGTCTGTCCGTGCTGTACGCCGAGAACGGCCGGGAGGGGATCGAGGTCCTCGAACAGCACGACGACGTGACGGTCGTCCTCATGGACATCATGATGCCGGAGATGGACGGCTACGCGACGACGACGGCGATCCGCAGGATGCCGCAGTTCGCCGGGCTGCCGATCATCGCGCTCACGGCGAAGGCGATGAAGGGCGACAGGGAGAAGGCCATCGAGTCCGGGGCCTCCGACTACGTCACGAAGCCGGTCGATCCGGATCATCTGCTTACGGTGATGGAGCAGTGGATGCGCGGGGAGTGACCGGGTAGGTGTGCGTTACTGAGCAGTTGTTGACTGAGTGTGGCCGAAGCCGTGTAGAAGTGCGGTATTCGGGGAACCTTCTGGTCTCCCACTGCGTTTGTGCTACGTGCACAGTGACATCGCGGTGACAGGGTGTGGCGACAGGCGGGGTGCGGCTACCATGACCGGCACAAGGACGGGCGACGCAAGGGAGTCGCCCTCTGGGGCGGCTTCCGGAGCCGTCCCAAGTCCTGCGGACAGGGGCGGCCCCACGCCGGGGCGAGGAGGGCGGGCCATGGTGCAGAAGGCCAAGATCCTCCTGGTCGATGACCGGCCGGAGAATCTGCTGGCGCTGGAGGCCATCCTCTCCGCGCTCGATCAGACACTGGTTCGGGCATCGTCCGGGGAGGAAGCACTCAAAGCGCTACTCACGGACGATTTCGCGGTCATTCTGCTGGATGTTCAGATGCCGGGAATGGATGGTTTCGAAACTGCGGCGCACATCAAGCGCCGTGAGCGGACACGCGACATCCCGATCATCTTCCTCACGGCCATCAACCACGGCCCGCACCACACGTTCCGTGGGTACGCGGCCGGTGCGGTGGACTACATCTCGAAGCCGTTCGACCCGTGGGTCCTGCGCGCGAAGGTCTCGGTCTTCGTCGAGCTGTACATGAAGAACTGCCAACTGCGGGAGCAGGCAGCACTGCTGCGGCTCCAGCTCGAGGGCAGCGGGAAGTCCGACGTCGGCGACCCCAAGGAGCCGGCCGGGCTGCTGGCCGAACTCTCCGCGCGGCTCGCGGCCGTTGAGGAGCAGGCCGAGGCGCTCTCGAAGCAGCTCGACGACGAGTCGGCGGACGCCGCGGCGGTCGCCACGGCAGCTCATCTCGAGCGCAAACTCACCGGACTGCGCCGCGCTCTTGACGCCCTGGAGCCCGGCACGGGAAGCGGCGCACCGTCACTTCCCTCGCAGAACTGAGCAGCAGCCCACCTTTTGAGGAAGCGTCACCTTCGGGCACACCGATCCGCGACACGGACGGGTGAAGCAGTGGGCACACGTGTCCGCGGTGGTCTCCACCGGTAACCTCACACCCATGGCCTCACGTCCCGCAGCCAAGAAGTCGCCCGCGAAGAAGGCGGCCGCGCCGACCAAGGCTCCGGCGAAGAAGGCCCCTGCCAAGAAGGCGGCCGCGAAGAAGCCCGCGGCCAAGAAGGCGCCCCCGAGGAAAGCCGCGGCGAAGAAGCCCGCGCCCAAGCCGGCGCCCAGCCCCACCGGGGGCGTGTACCGGCTCGCACGCGCGCTCTGGCTCGGCGTCGCGCACAGCGTGGGCGCGATGTTCCGCGGCATAGGACGTGGCGCCAAGGGGCTCGACCCGGCCCACCGCAAGGACGGCCTCGCACTCCTGCTCCTCGGCCTGGCGCTGATCGTCGCGGCGGGCACCTGGTCCAATCTGCGCGGACCCGTCGGTGACCTCGTCGAAATGCTCGTCACGGGCGCGTTCGGCCGCCTCGACCTGCTCGTACCCCTGCTGCTCGGCGGCATCGCCGTACGCCTCATCCGGCACCCCGAGAAGCCCGAGGCCAACGGACGCATCGTGATCGGCCTGTCCGCGCTCGTCATCGGCGTGCTCGGCCAGGTCCACATCGCCTGCGGCTCACCCGCCCGCACCGACGGCATGCAGGCCATAAGGGACGCCGGAGGGCTCATCGGCTGGGGCGCCTCCACCCCGCTGAGCTTCACCATGGGAGAGGTGCTCGCGGTACCGCTCCTCGTCCTGCTCACCGTCTTCGGACTGCTCGTGGTCACCGCGACGCCCGTGAACGCGATCCCGCAGCGGCTGCGGCTGCTCGGCGTGAAGCTCGGCGTCGTCCATCCGGACCCCGAGGACGACCTTCTCGGCGCCGACGGTGCGACGGACGACGAGCGCTACGACGACCAGTGGCGCGAGTCCCTGCCCGCGCGCTCCAGGCGGCGCCCGGCGGCCCCGGAGGCGTACGACCCCGACCAGGCGGAGCAGGAGGCGCTCTCCAAGCGGCGCAGGCCCCGGCGCACGCCTGTGCAGCCCGTCGTGACCCGGCCCATGGACGCGGTCGACGTGGCCGCGGCGGCCGCTGCCGCGCTCGACGGGGCCGTGCTGCACGGCATGCCGCCGTCGCCGCTCGTCGCCGATCTGACGCAGGGGGTCGGTACGGAGCGGGAAAGTGCTCCGGAGCGCACGGCGCCCGTACCGACCGCGCGGGCGAAGACTCCGGTGAAGGAGACCAAGGAGGCGGCTCCGGAACCCGCGGCCGCGGCGGCCAAGGCCGGCGTGCCCGACCTGACGAAGTCGGCCCCCGACGCCCCGCGCGACCTCCCGCCGCGAGCCGAGCAGCTCCAGCTGTCCGGCGACATCACCTACTCGCTGCCCTCGCTCGACCTCCTGGAGCGCGGCGGCCCCGGCAAGTCGCGCAGCGCGGCCAACGACGCCGTCGTCGACTCGCTGTCCAACGTCTTCTCCGAGTTCAAGGTCGACGCCGCCGTCACCGGCTTCACGCGCGGCCCGACGGTCACTCGCTACGAGATCGAGCTCGGCCCCGCCGTGAAGGTCGAGAAGATCACGGCGCTGGCGAAGAACATCGCCTACGCCGTCGCGTCCCCGGACGTCCGGATCATCTCGCCCATCCCCGGCAAGTCAGCCGTCGGCATCGAGATCCCGAACACCGACCGCGAGATGGTCAACGTGGGCGACGTGCTGCGCCTCGCCGACGCGGCCGAGGACGACCACCCGATGCTCGTCGCGCTCGGCAAGGACGTCGAGGGCGGCTACGTCATGGCCAACATGGCGAAGATGCCGCACATCCTCGTCGCCGGCGCCACCGGCTCCGGAAAGTCCTCCTGCATCAACTGCCTGATCACCTCGATCATGTGCCGGGCGACCCCCGAGGACGTGCGCATGGTCCTTGTCGACCCCAAGCGCGTCGAGCTCACCGCGTACGAGGGCATCCCGCACCTGATCACGCCGATCATCACCAACCCCAAGCGGGCCGCCGAGGCGCTGCAGTGGGTCGTGCGCGAGATGGACCTGCGCTACGACGACCTCGCGGCGTTCGGATACCGGCACATCGACGACTTCAACCAGGCGATCCGCGACGGCAAGCTCAAGACGCCGGAGGGCAGCGAGCGCGAGCTGAAGACGTACCCGTATCTGCTGGTCATCGTCGACGAGCTCGCGGACCTGATGATGGTCGCGCCGCGGGACGTCGAGGACTCGATCGTGCGCATCACGCAGCTCGCGCGCGCGGCCGGCATCCACCTGGTGCTCGCCACCCAGCGCCCGTCGGTCGACGTCGTCACCGGCCTCATCAAGGCCAACGTCCCCTCCCGGCTCGCCTTCGCCACCTCCTCGCTCGCCGACAGCCGCGTCATCCTCGACCAGCCCGGCGCCGAGAAGCTGATCGGCAAGGGCGACGGGCTCTTCCTCCCGATGGGCGCGAACAAGCCCACCCGTATGCAGGGCGCGTTCGTCACAGAGGACGAGATCCACGCCGTCGTCCAGCACTGCAAGGACCAGATGGCGCCCGTCTTCCGGGAGGACGTCACCGTCGGGACCAAGCAGAAGAAGGAGATCGACGAGGACATCGGCGACGACCTCGACCTGCTGTGCCAGGCCGCTGAGCTGGTCGTTTCCACGCAGTTCGGGTCCACGTCGATGCTCCAGCGCAAGCTGCGCGTCGGCTTCGCGAAGGCCGGGCGGCTCATGGACCTCATGGAGTCGCGGAACATCGTCGGCCCGAGCGAGGGTTCGAAGGCACGTGACGTTCTTGTGAAGCCTGACGAACTGGATGGAGTGCTCGCCGTGATCCGCGGGGAGGCTCAACCCTGAGGCGCGCGTCGAAGGGACAGCGCGCGCCCCCGCAGGAAGAACGGACGGCTCACACTCGCGATCGACGCTCACTCGTAAGGGAGCGTGAGGCAACCGTTTCCCCTCCTCGTACGTCAAGTTGAGGGAGGGGTCAGGTACGTGTCCCAGCATCGGGGTGACCGGCCGTTGTGTCCGGCCATTCCGATGGCGTACAAAGTCTGACCGCCCGGTTGCCCCACCCTTTCGTACCCCCCCTAGACTGAACCTCCAGCAGGTGGTTACACGCTCGAAAGGCGCCCCCGTGTCCATCGGCAACTCCCCTGAAGACGACCGTCCTTCGGATGACCTTCACGCGACGCCCCCACCGGCCGTCGAGCAGGCGCCCATGCCCGCGGACGACCGTCCCTCGATCGGACACGTCCTCCGTCAGGGGCGCGTCGACGCCGGGATGACCGTCGACGAAGTCAGTACGTCCACCCGGGTGCGCGTCCCGATCGTGCACGCGATCGAGGAGGACGACTTCTCGCGGTGCGGCGGCGACGTGTACGCCCGCGGTCACATCCGGACCATCGCGCGCGCCGTGGGCGTCGATCCCGAGCCGCTTCTCGCCCAGTTCGCCGACGAGCACGGCGGGCGGCCCGCGCCGACTCCGGCGGCTCCGCTGTTCGAGGCCGAGCGGATCAGGTCCGAGCCGCGCCGGCCGAACTGGACGGCGGCCATGGTCGCTGCGATCGTCGCGGTGATCGGCTTCGTCGGGTTCACCGCGTTCGGCGGCAGCGACGACGACGGTGCCAAGCAGCAGGCCGCCGAGGGTGCGACACCGGCCACCGGCAAGCCGAAGCCCACGCAGACCCCCAAGCCCACCAAGACCACCGACCCCAAGCCCGACCCGTCCGACAGCGCGATCGCGGCCGCGCCCCGCGACAAGGTCACTGTCAAGATCAACGCGGCGGACGGCCGCAGCTGGATCTCCGCGAAGGACCACAACGGACGGATCATGTTCGACGGCCTGCTCGAACAGGGTGAGTCGAAGACCTTCCAGGACAACCAGAAGGTCGACCTCGTCCTCGGCGACGCGGGCGCCATCCAGCTGTACGTGAACGGCAAGCAGGTGGACAACGAGTTCGAGCCCGGACAGGTCGAGCGCCTTACCTACACCAAGGGTGATCCCGAGGTCGGATGAGCGGGAGGTTGCCCGGTGATGATCTCCGGGTAACCCTCGCGGGCGGGGCTGTCGGTGGGACGAAGTAGTCTTGAGCCCATGCCCGAACGCCGTACCGTCGCCCTTGTCACTCTTGGCTGCGCCCGTAACGAGGTGGACTCGGAGGAGCTCGCAGGCCGCTTGGAGGCGGACGGCTGGGAGCTCGTCGAGGACGCCGAGGCCGCAGACGTCGCTGTCGTCAACACCTGTGGCTTCGTCGAAGCCGCCAAGAAGGACTCCGTCGACGCCCTTCTCGAAGCCAATGACCTCAAGGGCCATGGCAGAACCCAGGCCGTCGTGGCCGTCGGCTGCATGGCCGAGCGCTACGGCAAGGACCTGGCGGAAGCCCTCCCCGAGGCCGACGGCGTGCTCGGCTTCGACGACTACGCCGACATCTCCGACCGGCTCCAGACCATCCTCAACGGCGGCATCCACGCCTCCCACACCCCGCGCGACCGGCGCAAGCTGCTGCCGATCAGCCCTGCCGAGCGGCAGGACGCGGGCGCCGAGGTGGCGCTTCCCGGACACGCCCCCGTGGATCTGCCCGACGGCCTCGCGCCCGCGTCCGGCCCCCGTGCCCCGCTGCGCCGCCGCCTCGGGACGAACCCCGTCGCGTCGGTGAAGCTGGCGTCCGGCTGCGACCGCCGCTGCTCGTTCTGCGCCATCCCGTCCTTCCGCGGCTCCTTCATCTCGCGCCGGCCCAGCGACGTCCTCGGTGAGACGCGCTGGCTCGCCGAACAGGGCGTCAAGGAGGTCATGCTCGTCTCCGAGAACAACACCTCGTACGGCAAGGACCTCGGCGACATCCGACTCCTGGAGACGCTGCTGCCCGAGCTGGCCGCCGTCGAAGGGATCGAGCGGGTGCGCGTCAGCTACCTCCAGCCCGCCGAGATGCGCCCCGGCCTCATCGACGTCCTCACGGGCACCGACAAGGTCGTCCCGTACTTCGATCTCTCGTTCCAGCACTCGGCGCCCGCCGTGCTGCGCTCCATGCGGCGCTTCGGGGACACCGACCGGTTCCTCGACCTGCTCTCCACGATCCGCGACAAGGCGCCGCAGGCCGGTGTCCGGTCGAACTTCATCGTGGGCTTCCCCGGCGAGAGCGAGGCCGACCTGGCCGAGCTGGAGCGCTTCCTCACCGGCGCTCGCCTCGACGCGATCGGCGTCTTCGGCTACTCCGACGAGGAGGGCACCGAAGCTGCGACGTACGAGCACAAGCTCGACGAGGACGTCGTCGCCGAGCGCCTCGCGCGCGTGTCGCGGCTCGCCGAGGAGCTGGTCTCGCAGCGCGCGGACGAGCGCGTCGGCGAGGCGGTCCACGTGCTCGTCGAGTCCATCGACGACGAGGACGGCGCTGTCGGGCGCGGAGAGCACCAGGCGCCCGAGACGGACGGACAGGTGCTGCTCACGAGCAGCGAGGGCCTGAGCGTGGGTCGTATCGTCGAGGCAAAGGTGATCGGCACCCAGGGCGTGGACCTGGTCGCCGAGCCGCTCGGGTGTTCTGAGGAGGCGGGCAGATGACCGGAGTCCCGGCGTCCGCTACGGGCGGTTCCGGTAGGCCGGCGCCCGGCGGGAAGCTGGGCGCCGCGGCCGTCAACCAGGCCAGCCTGTGGAACATCGCGAACATCCTGACCATGGTCCGGCTCCTCCTCGTGCCGGGCTTCGTCGTGCTCCTGCTCACCGACGGCGGCTACGACCCCGTCTGGCGCGCCTGGGCCTGGGCGGCCTTCGCCGTCGCCATGATCACGGATGTCTTCGACGGGCATCTGGCGCGCACGTACAACCTGGTCACGGACTTCGGGAAGATCGCCGACCCCATCGCCGACAAGGCGATCATGGGGGCGGCCCTCATCTGTCTCTCCAGCCTCGGCGACCTTCCCTGGTGGGTGACGGGAGTGATCCTCGGGCGTGAGCTCGGGATCACCCTGCTGCGTTTCTGGGTCATCCGGTACGGGGTGATCCCGGCCAGCCGCGGCGGCAAGATGAAGACCCTCGCGCAGGGCACGGCGGTCGGGATGTACGTCCTGGCGCTGACCGGGCCACTGGCCACCTTCCGGTTCTGGGTGATGGCGGTGGCGGTCGCGCTGACCGTGCTCACCGGCCTCGACTACGTGAAGCAGGCCGTGGTGCTGCGGCGGCAGGGCATGGCGGCCGAGCGTGCCGCCCGCGACGAACGTGAGGCGGCGGCGGAGCAGTGACGTCCGGAGCGGTCGGCGGTGGCGGGGCGGACGGCCTCGCCACCGCCGCCGTGGTGCTCCGGCTGCTCACCGAGCGCGGCGAGACCCTCGCGGTCGCCGAGTCGCTCACCGGCGGCCTCGTGGCGGCCGACATCACCTCGGTACCGGGCGCCTCGCGCGTCTTCCGCGGGTCCGTGACCTCGTATGCGACCGAGCTGAAACGGGACGTCCTCGGCGTCGACGGCACTCTCCTGGCCGAGCGAGGGGCGGTGGATCCCGAGGTCGCCCTGCAGATGGCGACCGGGGTGCGCAGGGTCCTCGGCGCGGACTGGGGAATCGCGACCACAGGCGTGGCCGGGCCCGACGAGCAGGACGGGCAGCCGGTGGGGACGGTGTTCGTGGCCGTCGCCGGGCCGGGGGATTCCACGCTCTTCGAGGCGGGCTCCGCAGGGGCTGACGCGGGAGCCGGCGCCGGGGTTGAGGGGTCCGGGGCTCAGGCCGGCAGTTTCGCTCGTAGCCGGAAAGTGGCCGCGTTGCGGTTGAACGGCGACCGTTCGGAAATCCGTATGAAGAGTGTACGGAGTGTGCTTGAGCTGCTGCTTGAGCGGCTCTTGAGCGAACGCGCAGAGAATGAGCGGGCACAGGATACGGAACAGAACGGGGGGTTTTGATGTTAACAGCCCTGAGTGAACACGACATCGCTCCCCGCACGGCCGCGGCGCAAGGCGGTACGGTGGGGCGTGAAGGATGCGGCTACGCGGTCCGAGGAGGGAGCCACCGATGATTCTGCTCCGTCGCCTGCTGGGTGACGTGCTGCGTCGGCAGCGCCAGCGCCAGGGCCGTACTCTGCGCGAAGTCTCCTCGTCCGCCCGAGTCTCGCTCGGCTATCTCTCCGAGGTGGAGCGGGGGCAGAAGGAGGCATCCTCCGAGCTGCTGTCCGCTATTTGCGACGCGCTTGACGTACGGATGTCCGAGCTCATGCGCGAGGTGAGCGACGAGCTCGCTCTCGCCGAGCTGGCCGAGTCGGCAGCGGCTACTGATCCGGTGCCCGCACCGGTGCGCCCGCGGCTCAATTCTGTCTCCGTGGCCGGTGTCCCACCGGAACGGGTGACCATCAAGGCGCCTGCGGAAGCGGTGGACGTCGTCGCTGCGTGAGTTCGCGCGGCGTGACGCCTCGTGCAGGTGTCACTCATAAGTGTGTGAAAGCCCCGGCCGGGAGATCGGCCGGGGCTTTTGCATGTCGAGGGTGCTGGGTGGCGGGAGCGGGGTGTCAGGAGGGGCGGGCCGGGGTGCTTGGAGGGGTGGGCCAGGGGTGCCGGGGCGGGCTCAACATGCCCGCATCAGGGCATCCGTGCCATGGTGAAGGGGATTTCGACGTGCGCGGGAGCGCCTTCGGTGTGCGGGAACGCCTCCGTAGCGCCCTGCCGCCGGGTGGCGCCGGCGTTCGGGTTCGATCCGATCCGGCATCGGGCAGGAGGTGGCGGCGTGGCGTGGCGGACCGTGCGCGGAATACCGGCCGGGGTGTGGCGGAACGCGCGCTGGATACCGGCCGCGGCCTTCGGGGCGCTGTGGTGGTGGGGCCTGCTGCGGCTGGCCTTCTCGTCGGACGCGGGAGCGTTCGAGGGAGCCGTGACGGCCGGTGGGTGGGGGCTGAGCCTGCTGCCGGTGCACTGTGTGCCCAAGGCCCGGGCCGCGAGGGCGGTGGGGGCCGTGAGGCGGGGCGGGACTTCTGTGGGGGCGAAGCGGTCTTCTGGGGCGGCTGTGGGGGCGACGGGGGCCGATGGGGCGGCTATGAGGGCGAGGCGGTCCGCCGGGGCCGGCCTGCTCACCAGGGCATGGCGACGCCGCCGTTCGGGCGGAGGATCTGGCCCGTCGTGAACGATGACGCGTCCGACGCCAGGTGCAGGACGGCGTGGGCGATGTCGTCCGCCTCTCCTACGCGGCCCAGCGGGGACATCCGGACCATCAGAGCCTCGGTGTGCGACTGCTCCGACGCGTCGTGGCGGCCGGTCATGGGCGTACGGATCCAGCCGGGCGCGACCGAGTTGACGCGGATGCCCTGCGGGCCGACCTCGGTCGCCAGGGTCTTCGTCAGCTGGACGACCGCGGCCTTCGAGGCGCCGTAGCAGAGCAGTCCGGGGCCGCCGGTGTCCACGGCGCCCGACGCCATGGTGACGATGCTGCCGCGAGTGCCCGTCGCGATCATGGCGCGGGCGGCCTCCTGGCAGGCGTACAGCACCCCCTTGAAATTGATGCCGAGGACCCGGTCGAGGTCCTCGTCGCGGGTCTCCAGGACGGGGCTGCTGTGCATGATCCCGGCGATCGCGGCCATGACGTCGAGACGGCCCGTCGCGTCGACGGCCGCGGCCACCGCCTCGGCGAGCTGGGTGCGGTCCGCGACGTCGAGGGCGTGGGTGCGGGCCGTGCCGCCCCTGGCCTTGATCAGCGTCTCCGTCTCGTGCAGGCCCTGCGCGTCGCGGTCGGCGCAGTGCACGGTGGCTCCGGCGTCAGCCAGGAGCAGGGCGGAAGCGCGTCCGATGCCGCTCGCGGCGCCGGTGACGAATGCAGTGCGTCCGGTGAGGTCGTACGCGGTGACGGGCATGAGGGGACCGTACGAGCATTTCTGACGGATCGTCAATTAGCTTGTACGGGCTATCCGGTGTGGTTCTGGAGGTGGCCGCGCTATCTGGCGTGCGTGGGCTGCTTGGCATACGGGCGTGGGGCCGGGCCGTGTTGGCAGGAGGGGCACCAGTAGGTGGGGCGGTCGCGGGAGCCGTCGCCCTGGTCGGCCACGCGGATCGGGGTGCGGCAGCGCAGGCAGGGGCGAGGCGCCCGGCCGTAGACGTAGAGCCGCTGGCCGGGGCGGCCGCTGCCGGTGGTGACGCGTGCGGGGCGGTCGCGATTGGCTTCGAGGAGCTTCTTGGCGAGCTCGGGGAGTCGAGCGGCGGTGTCGTCGGGGAGGTTGCCGACGGGCAGCCATGGGGTGACCTGGAGGAGGAAGCACAGCTCGGACTTGTAGACGTTGCCGATGCCCGCGAGATTGCGCTGGTCGAGGAGTGCCTCGCCGAGGGGGCGGGCCGGGTCACTGAGGAGGTTGCGCAGGGCCGTTTCGGCGTCCCAGTCCGGGCCGAGCAGGTCGGGGCCGAGGTGGCCGACCACCTTGATCTCGTCGGCCGTGCACATGAGTTCGAGGACGGGGAGGCGGTAGCCGACGGCGGTGCGGGTAGCGTTGCCGAGGATCGCGCGGATCTGGTGGCCGGGGCCACCGGTCCAGCGCTCTCCCGGTGCGTACACCTTCCAGGAGCCGTCCATCCGGAGGTGTGAATGCAGGGTGAGGCCGCCCTCGATGCGGGTGAGGAGGTGCTTGCCGCGCGGGGTGACGTCGAGGACCGTGCGGCCGGTCAGGTCGGCCGTGGCGAAGCGGGGGACGCGCAGGTCGGAGCGGATGAGCACCTGGCCCGCGAGGGCGGTGTGCAGACGCCGCGCGGTCTGCAGGACGGTGTCTCCTTCGGGCATGGGTCAAGGGTGGCACGGGTGGCAGCGGTGGGGTCGTCGGCGTGGGGCAGCGGTGGGTAGGCATCGGCGGAGCGGTGGGCCGGTGAGGGTTTGGGGTGGCGTCGTGGGGGTTCGGATGGGCGTGTTCCGTGCGGGGCCGGGCCTATGCGCGCAGGCGTAGGCCTCGCGGGGTTGCGTGGAAGCCGGCTGATTCCAGGAGGGGCGAGAACGGTGAGGTCAGAGCGGCGGAGCCGTTGATCCGTTCCACGGTGATCGTGCCGAGGGAACCCGCTCTGGCGGCGTCGGCCAGCGCCTCCGCGGCGGCGGGCAGCCGGGCGTCCTCGGAGACCTCGGCCGCGGAGAGCGCGCCGGCGTCGCCTTCGGACGCCGGCCAGGCCAGCAGGGTCTTGCCGCCGCGCTCCATGTAGAGGGTCAGCTCGCCGTCGACGAGCACGACCAGGGAGCCCGCCTTGCGGCCCGGCTTGTGTCCGGCGCCGGTGGGAGAGTCGGGCCAGGTCAGGGCAGCGCCATAGGCGTTCGCCGGGTCTGCGGCGGCGAGAACGACGGCTCTGGACGCGGCTCTTCGGCGGCGCGGGGTGCGATCGGGGCCGGGTGCAGGGCCGGGGCCTGGGCGGCCGGGTGCGTGCCAGGCGTTGTGTTCCGCGAAGTCCGGGGGAAAGTCCGGGACGGCGTCCGGGGAGAAGCCGGGGGGAAAATCCGGGGGGAAGTCCGGGATGGTGTGCGGTCCGGTGGCGGTGGACCACGACGGGTCCCAGATGGCCGACGGGTCGGTCGTGGGGGGCGTGGGCGCGCCGGGCGGACCGGCGTAGGGGTCGGGCGGGGCATCCCCGCGGTCGCGTGCGTTCGCGGCCGCGCGCAGGCGGTCCACCGCCCCGTCCATCGCGAACTGCGCGGCGCCGAGGCCCTCGACGACGTACCCCCGCCGGGCCTGGCCGCTCTCCTCGAAGGCGGACAGGATGCGGTACACCGCGGAGAATCCGCCCTCCACGCCCTCCGCAGCGACGGCGCCCCGGGTCACCACACCGTGCCGGTCGAGGAGCGTGCGGGCCAGGGCGTGGGCGCGCACTGTCGGGTCGGGGTCCACTGTGGGCAGCAGTGACCAGCGGCCCGCGACGGTCGGCGGGCCCGAGCGGGAGGCGGTCCGCGCGGCGGCGGTGAGGCCCCCGTAGCGCCCGCGCGGGATCGCGCGGCGGGCGCGATGGGCCGTGGATCCCGCGGTGCGGCCCGACCCGAGGAGCGAGCGCATCGGGGCCAGCGTGTCGTTCGTGAGCCGCCCTGACCAGGCCAGGTCCCAGAGTGCGTCCGCCAGTTGAGGATCGGTGGCGTCGGGGTGCGTCGTCGCGCGGATCTGGTCGGCGATCTGGCGGAAGAACAGGCCGTAGCCACCGGAGAGCGTGTCCAGGACGGACTGGTGGAGGGCGGTGAGCTCCAGGGGGTGCGGCGCGGGGAGCAGTAGAGGTGCCGTGTCGGCCAGGTACAGGGAGACCCAGCCGTCCTTGCCGGGCAGGGAGCCCGCGCCCGCCCACACGACCTCGCCCGACGCCGTGAGTTCGTCGAGCATCGCGGGCGTGTAGCCCGAGACCCGGGACGGCAGGACGAGCTTCTCCAGGGCGGACGCCGGCACGGACGCGCCCTGCAACTGCTCGATCGCGCGCACCAGACCGTCGACACCGCGCAGTCCGTGCCCGCCCAAGTGCTGCCACTGGGGCAGGAACTGGGCGAGGGCGGCGGGCGGGACCGGCTCCAGCTCGTGCCGCAGGGCCGCGAGCGAACGCCTGCGCAGCCGCCGGAGCACCGTCGCGTCGCACCACTCCTGGCCGATGCCGGCCGGGTGGAACTCGCCTTGGACCACCCGCCCGTTCGCCGCCAGGCGTTGCAGCGCGCCGTCCGTGACCGCCGCGCCGAGGCCGAAGCGGGTGGCGGCCGCGGCCGAGGTGAACGGGCCGTGCGTGCGCGCGTACCGGGCGAGAAGGTCGCCCAGGGGATCCTTGACGGGCTCCGTGAAGGCCTCGGGTACGCCCACGGGCAGCGCGGTGCCGAGCGCGTCCCGCAGCCGGCCCGCGTCCTCGATCGCCGCCCAGTGGTCGGCTCCCGCGATACGGACTCGGATGGCGCGGCGGGCGGACGCCAGCTCCGGGGCCCACCCCGGCTCGGCGCCCCGATCGGCCAACTCGGCGTCCGTGAGCGGCCCGAGGACGCGCAACAGGTCCGCGACGCCCTCGACGTCCCTGATGCGGCGGTCGTCGGTGAGCCACCGGAGCTCCTGTTCCAGCTCGGCGAGCACGTCCGCGTCGAGGAGCTCGCGCAGCTCGGCCTGCCCGAGCAGTTCGGCGAGCAGCCGCGAGTCCAGCGAGAGGGCGGCGGCGCGCCGCTCGGCGAGCGGGGAGTCGCCCTCGTACAGGAACTGGGCGACGTAGCCGAACAGGAGGGAGCGGGCGAATGGGGAGGCCTCCGGGGTGGTGACCTCGACGAGGCGGACCTTGCGGGACTCGATGTCACCCATCAACTCCGCGAGGCCGGGCACGTCGAAGACGTCCTGGAGACACTCCCGTACGGCTTCGAGGACGATCGGGAACGAGCCGAACTCGCTGGCCACCTGGAGGAGTTGGGAGGCGCGCTGGCGCTGCTGCCACAGGGGGGTGCGCTTGCCGGGGTTGCGGCGGGGCAACAGCAGGGCGCGGGCCGCGCACTCGCGGAAGCGGGCCGCGAACAGGGCCGAGCCGCCGACCTGGTCGGTGACGATCTGGCTGACGTCGCCCTTGTCGAAGGCGACGTCGGCGGCCCCGAGGGGCGCCTGGTCGGCGTCGTACTCCGAACCGGCCTTCGAGGGCTCCTGGTCCAGGAGGTCGAGGCTCATGAGGTCGGCGTCGGGAAGGCGCAGCACGATGCCGTCGTCGGCGTGCATGACCTGGGCGTCCATGCCGTACTTCTCGCCGAGCCTGGCGCCGAGAGCGAGCGCCCAGGGGGCGTGCACCTGCGCGCCGAAGGGGGAGTGCACGACGACCCGCCAGTCGCCCAGCTCGTCACGGAACCGCTCGACCACGATGGTCCGGTCGTCCGGGATGTGGCCGCAGGCCTCGCGCTGCTCGGACAGATAGGCCAGCACATTGTCGGCGGCCCACGCGTCGAGGCCCGCCGCGAGGAGCCGGAGCCGCGCGTCCTCCGTGGACAGGGAGCCGACCTCGCGCAGGAACGCGCCCACCGCGCGCCCCAGTTCGAGCGGGCGGCCGAGCTGGTCGCCCTTCCAGAACGGGAGCCTGCCCGGGACGCCGGGCGCGGGAGAGACCAGCACGCGGTCGCGCGTGATGTCCTCGATGCGCCAGGAACTCGTACCGAGGGTGAACACGTCGCCCACCCGTGACTCGTAGACCATCTCCTCGTCGAGCTCACCTACCCGCCCGCCGCCCTTCTTGGGGTCGGATCCGGCGAGGAACACCCCGAAGAGGCCGCGGTCCGGAATCGTGCCCCCGGAGGTGACGGCCAGGCGCTGGGCACCGGGGCGTCCGGAGACCGTGCCGGCGATGCGGTCCCACACCACGCGTGGACGCAGCTCGGCGAACGCGTCGGAGGGATAGCGGCCCGCGAGCATGTCGAGAACGCCGGTGAACGCGGACTCCGGAAGCGATGCGAAGGGGGCCGCACGGCGGACGAGCGCGAGCAGGTCGTCCACCTGCCACGTGTCGAGGGCCGTGATCGCGACCAGCTGCTGCGCCAGCACGTCCAGGGGGTTGGCGGGGACACGAAGGGACTCGATGGAGCCCGTGCGCATCCGCTCGGTCACCACCGCCGCCTGGACGAGGTCGCCCCGGTACTTCGGGAAGACCACGCCCGTGGAGACCGCGCCCACCTGGTGTCCCGCGCGGCCCACGCGCTGGAGGCCGGAGGCCACGGAGGGCGGGGACTCCACCTGGACGACGAGGTCCACCGCGCCCATGTCGATACCCAGCTCAAGGCTGGACGTGGCCACCACGGCGGGCAGCCGGCCCGCCTTGAGGTCCTCCTCGACGAGGGCGCGCTGCTCCTTGGAGACCGATCCGTGGTGGGCGCGGGCGATGACCGCCGGCGCTCCGTTCGCCGCGCCCGAGCCGCCCATCAGCTCGGCCGGTGTGTGGTCCTCGGGGAGCGCCTCGCCCGTCGCCCGCTCGTACGCGATCTCGTTCAGCCGGTTGCACAAGCGCTCGGCCAGGCGGCGGGAGTTGGCGAAGACGATCGTCGAGCGATGCGACTGGACCAGGTCGGCGATGCGCTCCTCGACATGCGGCCAGATCGACGGCCGCTCCGCGCCCTGGTCGGAGTCGGCGACGGGAGAGCCGCCGAGCTCGCCCAGGTCCTCCACGGGGACGACCACCGAGAGGTCGAACTCCTTGCCCGAGCGCGGCTGGACGATCTCCACCTTGCGCTGGGGCGACAGATAGCGCGCCACCTCGTCGACAGGGCGGACCGTCGCCGACAGTCCGATCCGGCGGGCGGGCCGGGGCAGCAGCTCGTCGAGGCGCTCCAGGGACAGCGCGAGATGGGCGCCGCGCTTGGTGCCCGCGACCGCGTGCACCTCGTCGAGAATCACCGTCTCGATGCCCGTCAGCGCGTCACGCGCGGCGGACGTGAGCATCAGGAACAGCGACTCGGGGGTCGTGATCAGAATGTCCGGGGGCCGGGTCGACAGGGCGCGGCGCTCGGCCGGGGGAGTGTCCCCGGAGCGGATACCGACCTTCACCTCGGGCTCGGGCAGCCCGAGGCGCACCGACTCCTGCCGGATACCGGTGAGCGGGCTGCGCAGATTGCGCTCCACGTCGACCGCGAGGGCTTTGAGCGGGGAGACGTACAGGACGCGGCAGCGCTTCTTCGGGTCGGCCGGCGGTGGCGTCGACGCCAGCTGGTCCAGGGCGGCCAGGAACGCGGCCAGCGTCTTGCCGGAACCCGTCGGCGCGACGACCAGCACGTCCGAGCCCTCGCCGATGGCCTGCCACGCCCCGGCCTGCGCGGACGTGGGCGCGGAGAACGCCCCCGTGAACCAACTGCGGGTCGCGGGGGAGAAACCGTCGAGCGGGCTGCGTGCGGACCTGACCATGCACCCATCGTGCACCTCCCCACTGACAATGGCCCGGACCTGCGCAAACGCTCCGCATCCTGACCTCGGCGGCGGGGCGGAGCGGCCCGGTCGTGGCGCAGAATGGAACACATGGCAGGTTCGGGAACGAAGGAATGGGCCAGGCACTGGCGCTACGAACAGCTGCCGGGCCTCGATCTGCTGCGGGCGCGCTACGTCCGCCACACCTTCCCCCGTCACAGCCACGACGGGTACGTCTTCGGTGCGGTCAACAGCGGGGTCGAGGACGTGGGCCTGCCGACGGGCACGGTGCACGCGGGCCCCGGCACCGTCGTCATGATCAACCCCGAGGTGGCGCACACTGCGCGGGCGGGGGAACCCGAAGGGTGGGCCTACCACACGCTCTACCCGTCGGCCGATGTCATAGCCGAGATCGCGGGCGAGACCATGGCGGTCCGAGGGACCGCGGCGTTCGCCGAGCCGATCGTGAGTGACCCGCAGGCGGCTCACCTCATCAGTGAGGTGCACCGCGCCGCCGAGGAGGGCAACGCGCTCGCCGCCGACAGCCTGCTGCGCATCGTGGTCGCGCGGCTGCTGCGCGATCACGGGCAGCCCATGACTGCGCGCCCCATGCGGTCCGCCGGCGCCTCGATCGCGGCACGCGCGCGTGCCGTGCTCGTCGAGCGGATGGCCGAGCCGCCGTCCCTGGAGACCCTCGCCACCGAACTCGGCACCAGCCCGTTCGCTCTGCTGCGCGCCTTCAGGGACGCGTACGGCATGCCGCCGCACACCTGGCTCACCGACGCGCGCGTGCGGGCCGCCCGCCGCCTCCTGGACGGCGGCACGGCACCGGCAGACGCGGCCGTGACGGTCGGCTTCACGGACCAGCCGCACCTGAACCGGCACTTCACGCGGATCGTCGGCGTACCGCCCGGCGCCTACCAGCGGGAGCGCAAGAACGTACAAGACCCGGCCGCGCGCTCCCTCGTACCGTCGGAGGCGTGGCAGAACAGACAACATTCGCAGCGATACGCACCGGATCAGGACGCGCCCGATCAGAACGGGAGCCGGGCGAGCCTGGGCAAGGCAGGACTCCCGGGGAGGGCAGGCCCGGAGCAGGTGGGCCTGGGATCACAGGGCCTGAGAAGGCCGATTCCGCTGTCGTCCGGGACGCGCTCGGCGTCGGCGTCGCCGTCGGACTCTCCGGATTCGCCTTCGGCGTGACCTCGGCCGGCAGCGGCCTCAGCGTGCTCCAGACCTGCGCGCTCAGCCTGCTCGTGTTCACCGGGGCCTCGCAGTTCGCCCTCGTCGGCGCGATCGCGGCCGGGGGCAACCCACTCACCGCCGCGGCGGGCGCCTTCTTCCTCGGCGTGCGCAACTCCTTCTACGGGCTGCGCCTGTCCCAGCTGCTCGCCCTCCCGCGCGTGCTGCGCCCGTTGGCCGCGCACTGGGTCATCGACGAGACCACGGCCGTCTCGCTCGCCCAGCCCACGCGCCGCAGCGCCCGTATCGGCTTCACCGTCACGGGCCTCACCCTGTACGTGCTGTGGAACCTCACGACCCTGCTCGGGGCGCTCGGCGCGGAGGCCATCGGCGACACCGACGCCTGGGGGCTCGACGCGGCCGGCCCAGCGGTCTTCCTGGCGCTGCTCGCGCCGATGCTGAGGACATCGACGGAACGGGCCGTGGCCGGTATCGCCGTCGTCCTCGGCCTCGGGCTGCTGCCCGTCCTGCCGGCCGGTGTGCCGGTCCTGGTGGCCGCACTCGCCGCACCGGCCGTGCTCTACGTAGAGGGGCGCCGGGCGGCACGGAGAGAGACCGGGGAGAGCTCGCACGAGAGCCCGGACGAGAACTCACAAGCGACCTCGCAGAAGGCCAACGGCCGACAAGGAGAGGGCCGATGAACATCTGGATCGCGGTCGCGGTGACCGCAGTCGGCTGTTACGCCGTCAAGCTCATCGGCCTCCTCGTGCCCGCCGGTGTCCTGGAACGGCCAGTGGTCCGACGACTGGCGGCGCTGCTCCCCGTGGCCCTGCTGGCCGCGCTCACGGCCCAGCAGACCTTCGCCGAAGGCACCACGCTCGTCCTCGACGCGAAGGCGGCCGGGCTGGCCGCGGCGGCGGTCGCACTGATCCTGCGCGCGCCGTTCCTCGTCGTCGTCGCGGCGGCCGTCGTGGTGACGGCCGGACTGCGCGCCGTCACGGGCTGAGCCCCCACGCGCGCGTGGACCCCTTGCGTGCCTGCCACCCACCCACACTCAGTGCGCCACGGTCACCTGCGGCACCGACCCTGCCGCGGGTTCCGGTAGGCCGAGTCTCCGGGCCGTTGTCTCCGGGCGGCAGAAGAGCGCCGCCAGCACCCCCGCCGTCACCAGCAGCCCGGCGGTGAGGAGCCAGCCCTCTTCGTAACCGGCCGACACCGTCCTCGCGCGGTCCACCATGCCGCCGAGCACGAGGGGCGACAGGATGCCGCCCAGCGCGTAGACGAAGGTCAAGGTGCCCAGGACGACGCCGCGTTGGGCCGGAGGAGCGATGCGGGCACAGGCCGTGGATGCCACCGTCAGCATCACCATGGCGAGCGCCATGGGGCCGAGCATCATGGGCACCTTGACCGCCAGGGAGTCCGTCGTGCCGTACACGGCGGTGGCGCAGCCCGCGACGGTGACGAGGAGACCCGCACCAGCCCCTGGGGGCAGGCGCCGGGGTGTGCCCTTGCGGGCGGACCGCTGGGCGATCAGGCCGTGGCCGAGGATGATCGCCCCGCTGGCGAGGGCGCCCAGGCCGACCATCGTGCCCGCCTGGTGCAGGTCCCAGCCGACGACGCTCTCCAGGTAGTCCGGTGCCCACGTCAGCATGGTGCTCATCGACCAGTAGGCGGCGAACGAGCCGAACGCGGCGGTCAGGAACGTGCCGGAGAGCAGGATGGCGCGCAACGGCACTGTGTCTGTCGTGGACGTCCGCTCTGCGGCCTCGGAGTGCTTCTTGGTGACCGACGGGGCCAGCGGCCCGTCCGTGCCCCACAGCCGCCAGCAGACGGCCCACAGAAGTCCCGCCAGACCGACGACACCGAACGACCAGCGCCAGCCCCAGTGCGTGATCACCCAGGTGAGCACCGGCGACGCGACGGCCACTCCCGCCGCTGCGCCGACCAGGAGGACCGCGGTGGGCAGGGCCCGCTCACGCTGCGGGAACCAGCCGTGGACGTGGTGCATGGCGACCGGGGAGGCGGGCCCCTCCGCCGCACCGAGGAGCACGCGCGTGGCCAGCAGTGTGCCGAACCCAGCCGCTCCCCACAGCATCGGCAGTTGTGCGACCGACCACAGCAGCGCGAGCACCAGCAGAAGGGCCGTCGTCCGCACACGCCGCGTCAGGGCCGAGACCCCGAGCGCGGCCAGCGAGAACAGCGCGAAGAACGCCGACTGCGCCGTGCCGAACTCCTGGCGCGTGATGCCGAAGTCCGCCCGGATCTCCGGGCCCGCGAGGCCGAGCACGGCCTTGTCCGCGAAGTTCACGAGCATGAAGGCGAGCAGCAGCCACGTGGTGCGCCACGCCCGGCTCATCAGCAGCAGCCGTCTTCGTCGTCGACCACACCGACGCTGATCGCCCCTTCGGCCCGCTTGCGTCCCTCCGGGGAGCGCGTCAACTCCGTCTGTACGTCCGTGCCGGCGGCCACGGCCGCCGACTCGGCCGCGGCCCAGTGGAAGACACCGCGGGCCATGGTCGACGTCTCCTGGAGGGCACGCTGTGCGAACACGTCAGCACGCACGCGTGCCACCTCCTGGTCGGCGGGCGCTGCCAGAGCCGCCGTCTCCGCCAGATGCGAGGCGAGGCGCAGCTCCCCGGCGGCGAGCAGCTCGGAGGCGCGCAGCGCCAGCGCGGACGCCCCGCCCGCGGCCCGTGCGAACTCGGCCGCGACGTCCGCTTCCGGGGCGGGCTTGAGGTGCGCAGGATTCTGGTCGTACCAGCCGCCCCACAGGCGCCACAGGTTGCGCACGACGAACTCCGGCTCGTCGTAGGCCGGGTGGAGGTACGGCTTCGCCAGCAGGTCCTCCGGGGCCTTGACCCCGTGGATGACCGAGTCGAGGCGGTGGCCCGCGTTCATCAGCTCCCTGGTCTGCTCGCACAGCGACTCCAGGAGGCGCGCGGTGTCGTCGAGAGCCTGGTGCACGCGGTCGGAGCCGACGACGGGAACGCCGTGCCCAGGCAGCAGGAGTTCGGCGCCGAGCTCCTGCATCGCGCGCAGGGCGCGTGCCCAGTCCTCCGGATAGCGCTGCACCTTCTGGGGGTTGCCCGCGTTCGGCGTGTTCCAGATGAACAGGTCGCCCGTGCACAGCGTCCTGAGTTCGGGGATCCATACGTAGGTGTGGTCGTCGGTCTCCCCGCGCGCGTGCACGAGCTCGAACGTCAGCTCCCCGCGCCGCACGGTGAGACGGTCCCTGTAGACGACGTCCGGATAGCGGTACGTGGTGGGCCACTCCAAAAAGGGCACTCCGAACTGCCTGCGATTGATCCAGGAGTTGTAACCCGCCGTCCTGATGTAGCGGTCGAACCGCGCGGGGACGGCCTCGTGGGCGATCACCTCGGGGCGCGGTCCGCCGCTCGCGTCGGCCTCCTGGTCGAAGGGGGCCACTCCGAAGACATGGTCCACGTGACCGTGCGTGTACACCACGGAGCGCACCGGTCCCGCGCCGAACCCGGCGACCGCCTCGTGCAGTTGGCCCGCCGTACGGAAGTCGCCCGAGTCGACGAGGACCACGCCGTCGCCCGTGTCGAAGGCCGCCACGTTGGCGAACGCCGGGAAGAAGCCCACGCGGTCACGCAGGCGCACCAGTTCACTCCCGGAGTACGTGCCCGTCAGATGAGGCAGCAGCGTCTCGGTGCCCTGCCAGACCCGGTCGATGTAGTCGGTGTACGCGGCGTGCTGGGTGTCCTGCTCTTTGTGTTCGGTCATGTCATCGGCTCCTTGTGCGCAGTGGGGTCGATCGCCACCGGCCACGAGTTTCCGCCCCCGATGTGAGATCGAACACCGCCTCACGTCACATGTCCCACCCGTGGGTAATGTGACGCGTCACAAACGCCGTGCCCGGTCCACGTCCATGGGGGAATGGAGGAACAGTGGCCCTGTCGCCCGAAGCCCGCTCCCTGGCCGCGCGCTGCGAACCGAGAGTCAACGAACTCGCCCGCCGCATGGCTCGCGAGTCGTTCGAGGAACTGCCCGGATACGCCGAACTCCCCGATGACGTGAAGGACTTGGAAGTCGCCGCGACCGCCCGGCACGGCGTACGGCTCTTTCTGCGCAGTGTCAGCGAGCCGGACCTGGTCCAGCCCGGCAGTCACCGGCTGTTCCGCGAGCGCGCCGCTCAGCGGGCCGAGGAGGGCATGCCGCTGCACCTCCTCCTGCGCACCCACGCACACGGCGTCTACGTCCTGTGGCGGGCCTTGCGTGACGCTGCGGGCCCCGGGGAGGAAGGCGCGCTGGTCGAACTCGTCGACGTACTGCTGCAGTCGCATCCGGGGATCGTGGGGGCCGTGGCCGAGACGTATCTCGACGAGCGGTCCGCCCTGGAGGCCGAGCAGCGGGCCCAGGTCCGCTCCCTGGTGCGCGGCCTGCTCGACGGGATGGTCCCGCCCGGGCACGTCCTCCTGGACCAGCTCCGCCTCGAAGGGCCCGCGCTCGTACTGGCCCTCGGCCTCGACGCGGATCCCGCCGAGGGCCGGGTCGCCGTGCGGCGCAGGCTGCGTCGGGTGCAGACCGCCCTGGACCACGCCTTCGGAGTGGAAGTGTTCGCGCTCCTGGAGGCCGACGGCGGGCGGGTCATCGTGCCCAAGGACTGCCCGGCCCCCGACGATCTGGCCGGCCGCCTCGCCAAGGCCGGCGGGTTCGAGGTCCGGGTGGCCGCCGTGCAGGCGGCCGGACCCGAAGAGGTGACCGCGGCGGCCCGCACCGCGACCGAGATCCTGCGCATCACGCGCGCGTGCGGCATTCCGGCCGGACTGCACCGCCTGGACGACGTGCTCCTGGAGTACCACCTGTCCCGTCCCAGCGAGACGAGCCACCGGATAGCGGCCCTCCTGGACCCGGTGGCCGACCGGCCCGAACTCCTGGAGACCCTGCGGACCCATCTCGCCCACCAGCAGGACCGCAGGGCGACAGCCGCCGCGCTCGGCCTGCATCCCAACACGGTCGACAACCGGCTCGCCCGTATCGGCGAGCAGACGGGCATCGACCTGTCGGCTCCGCGCGGGACGGCACTCGCCATCGCCGCGCTTCTACTGAGGGACGCGGCCGACACCTCCTGAGGTGCCGCCCACGAACGCGTCAGGCAATGGGCCGCCCGTACGCCCGCAGCGTGCGCAGTGCCTCGACCGTCACCATCGGGCGCGCCTCCAGCGCGACCGCCGGAGCCCACTCGCGCCAGCGGATCGGCCACCCGCCGTCGTCCTGCTGCTCGCCCGCGAGGAAGTCCAGCGAGCGCGCCATCTCCTCGTCCGTGAACCACGCGCGCGCCAGCGACTCCGGAGTCTTCGCGTAGTCGTGCGGAAGGTGGTGCTCACCCGGCGCGTACCCGGGCGCTACGGGGTACTCCTCCGGGCGCTCGGGATCGAGCAGCGCAAGCCGCTGCTCGCGCACGAGCCGGCCGAGCCGGTCGGCGGCCGCCTCCGCGCGCGAGCGATCGGGCGCCCCGTCCAGGAAGGCCACGGCCGCCTCGATCTCGTAGGGATGGGATTTCTTCAGCGACTCGACCGCGGCCCAGCAGAAGTCGGTCGCCCGGAACAGCCACGCGTGCCACACCTGGTTGCGGTGCAGCAGGCCGACCACGGGGCCCGTGGCGAGCAGCTCGCTCGGCGGGTCGTCCACCACGGGCATGAAGGGCGCGCACGGGTAGCCGCGCTGGCTGGGATGGATCGCCGGGAGAGCACCCTCGGGGGTCGACACGGACGTCAGGTAACGGCACACCCGCTCCACCCGCTGGCCGCTGCAGCGGCCGATCGAGTCGAGGACCTGCAGCGCGTGCCCAGTGTGCAGCGGCTGGCTCACCGGGCCGCGGAGATCGGGTTCGAGGGCGTGACCGTACCCCTCGTCCTCGTTGCGGTAGGCGGCGAGGGCGGTCTCGACGGCGTCTGCGCCCGCCCGGCCCGCGCCGAGGAAGTGGTAGGCGAAGCGGCGCTGTTCCAGCACGCGCGCGGTCATCCAGATGAAGTGCTCGGCACGGGAGAGCGGGGAGGGTGCCGAGGTGGTCTGAGGGAGTGGGGATGCTCCGTTTTCGGCCATGCACCGACCGTAGGACGGAAAGCGTTCTCGGTGAGCCTTCCGTGCCGGGCTGCACTCTCAGGGGCGGGATACTGGTGGCATGCGGTTGACGGTCTTCTGGCAGCGGATGGCGGATCACTTCGGTCCTGGCTACGCCGAAACATTCGCGCGTGATCATGTGATGACGGAACTCGGTGGGCGCACCGTGCACGAGGCGCTCGACGCCGGCTGGGAGGCGAAGGACGTGTGGCGTGCGGTGTGCGCCACGATGAATGTTCCGTCGGAGAGCCGCTGACCTGCTCGAACGAGCGGGGGCGGTGCCCGGCTGTCGGTGGCGTGGGCGAGACTGGCTCCGTGGCACCCATAGACGAGACCTTGCAGGCGACAGCCGACGCCGCCCCGCCCGGCCCGACGCCCCCCGGGGGCGGGGCCGCGAGCGCGCGTGCGCGGATGCCGGGCTGGCTGCCGCGGGCCATGGTGCTCGCCCTGGCCCTCATCGCCTGTTTCCAGTTGGGCAGTTGGGCGTTCCACCAGCTCACCGGGCTGTTGATCAACGTATTGATCGCATTCTTCCTGGCGCTCGCCGTGGAGCCGGCGGTCAGCTGGATGGCCGGGCGCGGCATGCGCCGGGGGCTGGCCACCGGGATCGTCTTCCTGGGCGTCACGATCGCCGGCGCGGGTTTCGTGGTCCTGCTCGGCTCGATGCTCGCGGGCCAGATCGTCAGCATGGTCGAGGACTTTCCCGCCTACCTCGACTCGGTGATCAACTGGATCAACCAGACGTTCCACACGGAACTGAGCAGGGTCGCGATCCAGGACAGCCTGCTGCACTCCGACTGGCTCCAGAAGTACGTGCAGAACAGCGCGAGCGGCGTCCTCGATGTGTCGGGGCAGGTCCTCGGAGGCCTGTTCCAGCTGCTGACGATTCTGCTGTTCTCGTTCTACTTCGCAGCCGACGGCCCCCGGCTCCGGCGCGCGCTGTGCTCGGTGCTGCCGCCCGCCAGGCAGGCCGAGGTGCTGCGCGCCTGGGAGATCGCGGTCGACAAGACCGGCGGCTATCTCTACTCACGCGGCCTGATGGCACTGATCTCCGGGATCGCGCACTACATCCTGCTCCAGGCCCTGGGCGTGCCCTACGCGCCCGTGCTCGCCGTCTGGGTCGGTCTCGTGTCCCAGTTCATCCCGACCATCGGCACGTATCTGGCGGGCGCCCTGCCGATGCTGATCGCCTTCACGGTCGACCCCTGGTACGCGCTGTGGGTGCTGATCTTCGTAGTCGTCTACCAGCAGTTCGAGAACTATGTGCTCCAGCCCAAGCTGACCGCGAAGACCGTGGACATCCACCCGGCGGTCGCCTTCGGCTCCGTCATCGCGGGCACGGCGCTCCTCGGCGCGGTCGGCGCGCTGATCGCCATCCCCGCGGTGGCGACGCTGCAGGCCTTCCTCGGGGCGTACGTGAAGCGCTACGCCGTCACGGACGACCCGCGGGTGCACGGCCATCGGACCAGATCCGGTTCGTCCCCCTTCGCGCGCATGCGGGCCGCCCTGCGTAAGCCGGACGATCCGAGGGGCGAAGCGGCGCCCGGGCCGGAACCGGAAGGGGACGCGGACGATACCCGCGACGGCTCTGAGTAGGCGTCCCAGGTGGGCCTCCTAGGTCTCAGTAGGTGATCGCCGCCCAGATCCCGGCGGCGGCGACGGCTGCCGCGTAGCAGGCGACCGCACCGCGCATCACGCCGTTCCTGGTCCTCTCGCTCCATGCCGTACGGGACATCAGCCAGGCCAGCGCGGGCAGGACGAGCACGGCGTGCAGGCTGACGCCGTGCAGCGGCTTGAGGGGAGCGGTCGAGTGGTAGGCCGCCTCCTGGTGGCCGGTCTTGGTCAGGATCACCCCGCGCGCGATCATCACGGCGCCGGACGCCAGCGCGACGAGCAGAATCGCGAACCCGGACCACAGCGCGAGCGGCATCCCCGTGGGCCCCGACGGCCGGCGCCGGAACGAGGCGACCGCGAACACGGAGAGCAGCACGACCAGGATCCCGCCGCCCACCGCGAGGGACATGGACACGGCGGTGTTGAAGCCGGACTCCATGTTGAGATGCGACGGCACCCGCCGCCATGCCTGGAGGGTGATCCCGCCGACCTCCAGGACGCAGTCGGCGGCGAACACGACGAGCAGTACGTTCCTGGCGCGGGCGCCGATCCGCAGATACGACGTCACCCAGGTGAGCGCGATCAGCGTCAGGCCGAAGGAGACGCCGAACGTGACCGGCTTGCGCCACGAGACAGGGCCGTCCCAGGGCCCTCCGTCGACCGCGAAGACCAGCAGGTGGGCGAGGCCGGAGAGGGTGAGTACGGCGCCGGTGGCGTAGCAGAGGCGCTCGGAGGGGCGGGCGGCGCGCCACAGCTCCCGTACCGCGCCGGTCATGGCAGGGGCTGTCGGGCCCGGCAGGGGAGTGGCTGTAGTGGGCGAGGACATCAGACGCGCACCTCCTTGGGACGGCCGAACGGCAGTACGGACACGGCGCCGGCCACGACCGTGCCGGCGAGGGCGAGGAGCTCGGCCAGAGTGGAGACGATCAGCAGGGAGTCGCCGGAGGACAGGTGGTCGCCGGTGTTGGGGGTGACGGCTGCGCCGACGCCGATGAACAGGCCGACGGCCAGGGCGAGCCCGGCGGTCCAGCGGTTCGGCCGCCAGGCCGGCAGCGCGGCGGCCACCACCGGGATGACGAGGCCGGGCGGCACGGCGGGGTAGTCCGCGCCGGCCACGATCTGGCCGACGATCGACAGGGCGAGCAGCGCCAGGGCGGCGAGCGTGGCGACGACGGTGGGGCGCCGGACCGGGCGGCGGTCTCGCGGGCGCTCCAGGAGCTGGTCCTGCGGGATCCCCGGGAGGTGGTTCTGCGCGTTCTCCATGGCGCAAGCCTCGCGAACGGGGGACGCGCCGTCGTCCCACGGCCGAAGACACCGCCTGTACGCCGGGGGGAGTATCCCCGGCGGGGGAGTGGCTGGTGGCCTGCCGGTGATGGCCTGGCTTCAGGCTGGGCTGCTGGTCGAGACCGGGCTCTCAGGAGGAGCCGTAGGTCACCACCACGCCGTGGTAGAAGTTCTCCTCGCCGGCCCCGCCCGACCCGATGTCCCCAACGCCCCAGACCTGTTGGGTGCCCGGTACCCGCTCGATTTCGTGAAGCAGCAGTCGCTGCCGGCGGTCGGCCTCTGTGACCTTGCCTGTCTTGCCCGGCAGGTAGGGAGGCCGTCCAATGCCGATCACCTTGCCCTCAGCCGTCCGCTGCGCCTCCCCGAAGACCAGTCCTCCCGCGCCGTCCGAGGCCACGGGGACGCAGCACAGGGACACGTCGGGGGCCGCTTCCTTCACCCAGTGGCGGCCGTCCCAGCGCAGAAGGATGGCCTCGTCGTCGGGCTCGTTGCCTTCGTCCCCCCGGTCGAAGGTGTGCTGTCCGGTCGCCCACACCCCACCTGTCTCGGACACGAGGACTTCATCCAGGCCGGCTCGGGGCTCAAAAAGGCTCGGGTCCGTGAAGCGGTACCGCGGGGTCTCGGTCAGCCGCCAGCTGTGCCCGTCGTAGTGCATGGCGGCGAGCTTCGTCAGCTCCACGTCGTCCGGTGCGTTGCCCACTGCCCAGATGTCGTCGCCGGACCGTCCGTCGATGGCTTCGGCCTGGGCGGGCAGCGGGACGGAGGTCCACCGGCGGCCGTCCCAGTGCCACGCCGCCTGCTCGCTGGCCAGGCGATGGCCCGGGGGCGACCTCCTCTGCTCTCCGGCGAGCAGCCAGACGTCGTCGGGGGCGAAGACCGCCGCGTCCTTCACCTTGTCCGTCATCGACGGAGGGAGCGGCACCTCCCGCCAGTGCTTGCCGTCCCAGCGCGCGAAGGCCGGATCGGTCCCCAGGGTGCCCAGCGGAAGGTCGGTGCTGAACAGCCAGACGTTGTCCGGCCCGGATGCCTCCAGGACGGTCAGCCCGAGGGTGGCGAGCTTCGGCAGCTCGGCGGCGGCGTCGTAGTCCCGCCACTTCTTTCCGTCGTAGTGGAGGAAGAACGTCGAGTACCCGGAGGCCTTCTCGATAGCGGTGCTGACATGGATCCTGTCGCGGCCGATCGCCCAGCCCTCGGTGGCAGAGGCGGCGGCGACATCCCTGATCTCGGCGTCGTCGGACTCGCTGACGTACGCGCTGCGCCAGCTGTCCCCCTCCGGCGGACCGGCGGAGGGGAGGCAGACGTGGGCGAAGCGCGCGTGCGCGAGGCCTTCCCGGAGTCGCTCGCATCCGGCCCGCACCCGGCCAGAGAGAGGATGAGTACAGCGGACAGCACCGCGGTTCTGCAGCGCAGGGGCAAGGGCATCTGCGGACCCTCCAGGCCTCGGGAGCCCCGGAGTCGCCTCGGGGAGCGCCAGAGTCTACGAGCTTCCGCATCGCAGGGTGCGTGGTGCGCGTGGTGCGCTTGACATCAAAATCGAACATCCATTCTTATGGAGTGTCTGGCGGCTCTCTCCCCAGTGTTTCCGGGGATTTCGGTGAGAGCGGCAGGGCTGTGAGCCTCGAGTTATCCACAGGCGGACGGGCGCCGAGGCCGATTGTCAGTGGCAGGCGCTAGCGTCATTGACGTGAAGCGATCGACTCAAGCAAATCGGGTGGAACCCATGGCAGGTACTGACCGCGAGAAGGCGCTCGACGCCGCGCTCGCACAGATTGAACGGCAATTCGGCAAGGGCGCAGTGATGCGCATGGGCGAGCGGCCGAATGAGCCCATCGAGGTCATCCCCACCGGGTCGACCGCGCTCGACGTGGCCCTCGGCGTCGGCGGTCTGCCGCGCGGCCGTGTGGTGGAGGTGTACGGGCCGGAGTCCTCCGGTAAGACGACCCTGACGCTGCACGCCGTGGCCAACGCGCAGCGGGCCGGCGGCGCCGTGGCGTTCGTGGACGCCGAGCACGCGCTCGACCCGGAGTACGCGAAGAAGCTCGGCGTCGACATCGACAACCTCATCCTGTCCCAGCCGGACAATGGCGAGCAGGCGCTCGAGATCGTCGACATGCTGGTCCGCTCCGGCGCGCTCGACCTGATCGTCATCGACTCCGTCGCCGCCCTGGTGCCGCGCGCGGAGATCGAGGGCGAGATGGGTGACTCGCACGTGGGTCTGCAGGCCCGCCTGATGAGCCAGGCGCTCCGGAAGATCACCAGCGCGCTCAACCAGTCGAAGACCACCGCGATCTTCATCAACCAGCTGCGCGAGAAGATCGGCGTGATGTTCGGCTCCCCGGAGACGACGACCGGTGGCCGTGCGCTCAAGTTCTACGCCTCGGTGCGACTCGACATCCGCCGTATCGAGACGCTGAAGGACGGCACCGACGCGGTCGGTAACCGCACGCGCGTCAAGGTCGTCAAGAACAAGGTCGCGCCGCCCTTCAAGCAGGCCGAGTTCGACATCCTCTACGGCCAGGGCATCAGCCGCGAGGGCGGCCTGATCGACATGGGCGTGGAGAACGGCTTCGTGCGCAAGGCCGGCGCCTGGTACACGTACGAGGGCGACCAGCTCGGCCAGGGCAAGGAGAACGCGCGCAACTTCCTGAAGGACAACCCCGACCTGGCCAACGAGATCGAGAAGAAGATCAAGGAGAAGCTGGGCGTCGGTGTGAAGCCGGAGGCGCCCACGGCCGAGCCCGGTGCCGACGCGGCGGGTGCCACCCCCGCCGAGGACGCGGCCAAGACGGTGCCCGCGCCCGCGGCCAAGGCCACCAAGTCCAAGGCCGCGGCGGCCAAGAGCTAGTCCGTGACGCGACGAACCGACTGGGCCGATCACGCCTACTCCGCCTCCCCGGCGGACCTGGGCGACGGGGGCCCGGGCGACCTGGACGGGCGCGGGGCGCCGCGTGACGGCGACGGACCGAGTGACGGCGGCAGTCCACGGGGCGGTGGCGGTACCCGTGGCGGTACTCGTGACGGCGGGCGCAGCCGTGGCCGTCGGCGCGGCAGCTTCGGCGAAGCGGCCGAAGGGCGACAGGGCAGCGGCTCCCCATCCTCGTCGAGGGCCGAGACGGGGGAGCCGCCTGCCGACCCGGCGGAGCGGGCGCGCGGCATCTGCCTGCGCCTGCTCACCGGGCAACCGCGTACGCGCAAGCAACTCGCCGACGCGCTGGCGAAGCGGGACATCCCCGATGAGGTGGCGGAGGAAGTGCTGTCCCGCTTCGAGGAGGTCGGCCTGATCAACGACGGCGCCTTCGCGGACGCCTGGGTGGAGTCGCGGCACCACGGCCGGGGGCTGGCCCGGCGGGCGCTCGCCCGGGAGCTGCGCACCAAGGGGGTGGACTCCGCGGTGATCGACGAGGCCGTCGGGCAGCTCGACTCCGAGCAGGAGGAGGACACCGCCCGCGAGCTCGTGGCCCGCAAGCTCCGCTCCACACGCGGTCTCGACCGCGACAAGCGCCTGCGCCGCCTTGCGGGCATGCTCGCCCGCAAGGGATACCCGGAGGGCATGGCGCTCAGGGTGGTCCGCCAGGCGCTGGAGGAAGAGGGCGAGGAGACCGAGGACCTCGGGCTGGGGGACTTCTAGCCCCCCAGGTGAGGATTCTGAGCTTCCCTCGGTAAGGGGCCGAGCTCTGCCGGGTGAGGGGGTGGTGAGCTCCGCCTGGTGAGGGGGAGGGCGGCGTCGGTACGGGGGTCCGACGCCGAACTCGCCCTCACCCAGGTGGGGTTAACCCCCGGGTCATGACGCCTGGTCGCCGCAGTGCACAGGGATGTGTGCACAGGCGACTGTGTACGCATGACACCGGAACCCGGCTCCGCCGCTCCCGCGGGCGGCCAGGAGCTGAGCGATCTCAGCGCTCTGAAGGCGCTGGCTCAGCCTCGCCGCCAGCAGATCCTCCAGCACCTCACCCTCCACGGCCCCGCGACCTCGGCGATGCTGGCCCGCGACCTCGGACTCAACACCGGCGCCACCAGCTACCACCTGCGTGAGCTGGCCCGCTACGGATTCACCGAGGAGAGCTCGCCCCAGAACCGGAGTCTGGGCGGGCGCGAGCGCTGGTGGCGAGCCGTCCCGGGCGACCGCCGTTTCCCACCCCGCAGCCGCCAGAACCCCGAAACCCGGCTCGTCATGGACGAGTTGAACCACCTCTCGTACGCCGCCGACCTCGAACTCTTCGAGCGGCTCCAGCGGCAGGGGCAGGACCTGGGGGAGTGGGCCGACGCCTTCCCGTACTCACGCGGCACGATCCGACTCACGCTGCCCGAACTCCGCGCGTTCTTCGAGGAGTTCATCGCGCTCCTCAACCGCTACAAGCGCCCCGAGAGCGAGACTCCGGACGGCGCACGCACCGTCCTGACCCGCCTGCTCGCCTTCCCCGCGCCGGCCCACCCCGACGACGCCGACGACGCCCGCCCCGACGACGCCCAGGCCCCGGCGCGCCGGGTTCCGGCCGTCGGAAATCAGGCCCCGACCGAGGGAATCCAGGCCCTCGACAACACCGCAGAGACGGACACGCCATGATGCTGCGCTACGCACTGCACACCGTCCGGGACCGCAAAGGGGGGTTCCTCGGTGCCTTCCTCGCCCTCATGTGCGCGGCCGCCCTCATCACGGCCTGCGGCACCCTTCTGGAGACCGGCCTGCGCGGCACCATCCGCACCGAGCGGTACGCGGCCGCCCCCGTCGTCGTCTCCGCCGACCAGAACGTCCACAAGACCACGGTCAAGCACAAGAAGGGCAAGACCAAGGTCAAGCACAAGGCCAAACCGATCGCCGAGCGGGCCTGGCTGCCTCAGGACACCGTGCGACGGCTCCGCGACCTCCCGGGCGTCGAGCGGGTCGTCCCCGAACTCACCTTCCTGGCCCAGCCCTTGCCGCCACGAGCCGCCGACCCCGACAGGCCCGCGTACGGGCATGCCTGGGACTCCGCCGCGCTGACCCCCTACGCGCTGACAGCCGGCACCGCACCCACCAAGCCCCAGGACCTCGTCGTGGACCGGGATCTGGCCGACCGCGCCCACCTCGCGCCCGGAGACAGCCTCACCGTCCAGTCCACCCAGGCACCGCGCACCTACCGCGTCACCGGAATCGCCGCGCCCGCCGGGCACGCGTCAGTGACCCACCAGACCTCCCTGTTCTTCACCACCTCAGAGGCCCGGCGCCTCGCCGACCACCCCGGCCAGGTCACCGCCCTCGGCGTCATCCCCGCCCCCGGCCAGAAGCCGGCAGGGCTGGCGCGTGCTGTCGCGAAGGCTCTCGACGGCACGACCGCCCAGGTCACCATCGGCGACGCCCGAGGCCCCGTCGAATTCCTCGACGCCGCGGGGGCCCGGATCAAGCTCGTCAGCATGGGTGGCGCGATGGGCGGCACCTCCCTCCTCGTCGCCGTCCTGGTCGTCGTCGGCACCTTCGCGCTCTCCGTCCAGCAACGCCACCGCGAACTCGCCCTGTTGCGCGCCATCGCCGCCACGCCCGGGCAGATCCGCAAGCTCCTCGGACGTGAGGCGCTCATCGTCGGCGCCGCCGCGGGCGTCCTCGGCTCCCTCGCCGGGCTCCCGCTCGGAGGATGGCTGTACCACCGCTTCGTCGAGCTCGGAGCGGTGCCGCCGACCCTCGAACGGACCGTCAGCGTCTTCCCCCTGTTCGCGGCAGTCGGCGCCACGCTGCTCGGCGCCTGGGCCGCCGCCCAGATCTCAGCCCGCCGCATCGCCCGTATCCGCCCCGCCGAAGCGCTCGCGGAGGCCGGCGTCGAGCGTTCTCGGCCCACCTGGGGCCGCATCGCAGCCGGAATCGCGCTTCTCTCGGGCGGCGCCGTCCTCGTTGCCGTACTCAGCGTGCTGCGCACCGAACCCGCGTCAACTCCCGTTACGTTCCTCGCCGTTGTCGTCCTCGCCTCCTCCGTCGCGCTGCTCGGCCCGCTCCTGGTGAAGGGCACCGCGGCCCTCCTCGCCGGACCTCTGCGCCTTGCGGGACCCGGCGGCAAACTGGCCACCGCCAACCTCCGCGGCAACGCGGCCCGGATGGCCGCCGTCCTCACCCCGCTCGCCCTCCTCATCGGCATGACCTGCACCGTCCTCTTCGCCCAGCCGACCCTGGGCAACGCGGCCCGCGCCCAGGTACGCGAAGGCATCCGGGCAGACTGGATCGTCGCGGCGCAGGGTCCCGGTGTGCCCGCCGACGCCGCACGCAAGATCCGTAGAACCAAGGGCACCGTCGCGACCGAGGTCGTCCGCACCACCGTGCGCGTAGGACTTGCCAAGTACCCGGCTCAGGGAGTCACCCGCGAGGGCCTCACGCGCACGTGGGACCCGGACGTCACGGCGGGATCGCTGCAGGGTTTCCGGCAGGACGGCGTCGCCGTCAGCGAACTCGCCGCCGACCAGCTCCACTTGAAGCCCGGCAGCAGGTTGAAGCTGACGCTCGGGGACGGCACACCGGCCACCCTCACCGTGGAGGCCGTCTACGCGAAGGGTCTCGGCTTCGGCGATCTGACCCTGGCCCACGACCTGGTGGCCCGGCACGTCGACAATCCCCTCGCCTCCTCCGTACTCGTCAGGACCAGCCGTACACAGAAACAACTCGCGGGCACCGTTCAGGAGTTCCCGGGTCTGCGCGTCCTCGCTCCCGCGGCGGCCGACGACCTCCAGGCCGAACGCCAGCAGGGCAACGCCGAGGTCAACCTCCTCGCCATGGGCCTGATCCTGGCGTTCACCGCGATCGCGGTCGTCAACACCCTCGCGATGTCGGTCTCCGAACGCATCCGGGAGTTCGCGATGCTCCGTCTCGCCGGCGCCACACGCCGTCAGGTCCTGAGGATGCTGCGCACCGAGGCCCTCGCCGTGCTGTTCATCGGCACGACTCTGGGCAGCGGTATCGCTCTGGCCGTCCTGACGGCGTTCAGTGTCGGCATGACCGGCAGCGCAGCCCCCTCTGTCGCACCCCTCGTCTACGTGGCCGTGGTCGCCGCCGCCGGACTCCTCGCGCTCACCGCGACCGCGCTGCCCGGCCGCGCCGCCCTGAAGCCCCGCCCGGTCGAGGTGGCAACAGCCAAGGAGTAAGGGGCGGTATGCAATGGTGGGCGCCCCTTACCTCGGGGGCGCCCACCGCCACGTACACCTACAACCTCGCGCGACCGTCACCCGGCCACCGGCAGTCCCGCCGCCTTCCACGCCTGGAAGCCGCCCACCAGATCGGTGGCCCGGTGCAGCCCCAACTGCCGTAGGGAGACGGCGGCGAGGCTGGACGCGTAGCCCTCGTTGCAGACGACCACGACGCGCAGATCGTGGCTCGTGGCCTCGGCCGCGCGGTGGCTGCCTTGCGGATCGAGCCGCCACTCCAGTTCATTGCGCTCCACCACGAGCGCCCCGGGGATCAGCCCGTCCCGCTCACGCAGTGCCGCGTACCGGATGTCGACCAGAAGCGCGTCGCCCGCCGCGGCGGCCGCGTACGCATCACCGGCCTCGACCCGGTCGAGACCGAGGCGCACCCGGTCGAGCAACTCGTCGATTCCCTCGGGCCGTTCACCCCGCAAACCGCTCACGCCGCCGGCGCCGTCCACGCCGCTCGTCCCAGTCGTCACGTCACTCACCCTGCCCTCTCCGATCACTGCCAGTCCTCGGGCCGCTCCACCGACTCGAGCCGCAGCACCTGGCCGGTGCGGCTGTAGCGGCGGATCTGCGGGAGCGGCGGGTAGTAGGCGTGCACGGAGATCGCGTGCTCGCTCGTGGACTCGTTGAGGACCTCGTGCACGTGGTGCTGTCCGAAGGCCCTGCCCTGGCCCGCGGCCAGCCTCCGCTCGCGGTCGACGCCTTCGGACAGCTCGAGCGTCTTCCAGCCGTCGGCGGGCAGCCGGGCCGCGAGTGAGTTCTCCTCGAGCTCGCCCGACGCCGTGAGGAAGGCGCCGACGGATTCGGCGTGGTCGTGCCATCCGGTGCCCGTGCCGGGCGGCCAGCCGATGAGCCAGGCCTCGCTGCCGCCGGGCCCTTCGAGCCGCACCCACGTGCGGCCCTCGGGGTCCAGGGGGAGCGAGGCGATGAGTTCGTGGTCCTCGGCGGTACGGCGTACGAAGTCGAGGAGGTCACGCTGCGTGGGCGCGGCGGTCGCCAGGGAAGGGGAGGGTGAGGCAGACACAGATACCGTCCTGAAGGTTCGCGGAGAGCGCGCTGGAAGCCCCGGAAGAACCGGTGAACCCGGGAAAAAGGGGGGATCGCGCAGAGGAAGAGGCGAATTCAGCAGGACGGGCGACACACGCAGCCCACATAGCGGACGAGGTCCATATGGACCCTCCGCCACAGGCGCACATCGGTGTCGGTCACGCTCCGGAGTACACCATGGCGGAGGGGGTCGGTCAACTCGTTCCGGCGGCGCTCCCGGCCTTCGCGCCGTTCTCCGCGGGCCCCCCGAGCGCGGCTTGCGCGGCCGCGTACAGCTGAGCGGGATGCACCCCGCTCAGGGCCGTGACCAGGTGGCCGTCCGGGCGCACGAGCAGCACGGAGTGCGCCGGGGCGCCCGGGTAACTCTCCGCAACGAGCAGCTCCGCCTCGTGCGGCAGCGCCGTGACGGCGGCCGCGAGCCGTGGCATGACCCCGGCCGAGACCCAGTGCCGCCGCTCCCACACGCCAGTGCCGGGCGCGATCAGAACGACGAGCAGGCGCCCGAGGCCGAGCCGGTCCCGCAGCCGGGCGAAGGACCCGTCGGGCGCTGTGACCCGCACGTCCTGGACAGGCGCGCCCGGAGCCGTACCCACGTCGACCTCGGCTTCCGAGGGCTCCGGCGCGAGAGGCGACTCGGCGTACGCCCCCAGACCGCCCAGCGCCCCGTGCCCCAGATGACCGTCCGTGAGCAGCACGTCATGGCCGCGCGCTGATCCGGCGACGTACGAGCGCAGCCCTTTGCCGCCCCGCAGTATCGGCAGCGCCTGGTCGGCGGCGCGCAGCCGGCCCGCGACGACGGCGCGGCGCTCGGCCTGATAGCTGTCGAGGAGCGCCTCGTGCGCGCCCCCGTCGTGCCAGGCGAGGGCCAGCTTCCAGGCGAGGTTGTCCGCGTCCCGCAGTCCCTCGTCGAGACCCTGGGTGCCGAGCGCGCCGAGCAGGTGCGCCGCGTCACCGGCGAGGAAGACCCGGCCGACCCTCCACCGCCGGGCCAGCCGGTGGTGAACCGTGTGCACCCCCGTGTCGAGCAGCTCGTACGGCGGGGTCGAGCCGGCGCACCAGCCGGCCAGCGTCTCCCGGATGCGGGTCACGAGGATGTCGGGCGTGACGAGCTCGCTGCGGGGCGGCAGCAGCCAGTCCAGGCGCCAGACGCCGTCGGCGAGGGGGCGGCCGACGACCTCCCCGCCGGACAGGCCGGACGTCCGCCAGGGAAGGCTCCGATGGAGCAACGCCTCGCCGGGCCAGGGAAGTTCCGTGCGCAGCGCGGCGACGGCGTGCCGTTCGACGGACGTGCGGCCGGGGAAGCGGATGTCGAGCAGCTTGCGGACCGTGGAGCGCGGGCCGTCGCAGCCCACCAGGAAGCTCCCGCGCCACCAGGTGCCCTTCGGCCCGCGCGTGTGTGCGGTCAGTGCGCCGCGCTCCTGCTCGATCGAGTCGAGGCGGCTGTTCACAGCGATCTTGATGAGCCGCTCGCCGTCGGCGGCCTCCCGCAGTGAGCCGGTCAGCTCGTGCTGGGCCAGATGCAGGGGCGAGGGCATCTGCTCACCGAAGGTGAGTTCCCGCATCACCTGTTTGCGCCGCAGGGAACGCCAGCCGGTCCAGCGCGCGCCCGTCTTGTCGAACGACGTCCGGGCGAGCCGCTCCACGAGGGCGGCGGTGTCCTCGCGGAGGATCACGGTCCGGGCGGGGCGCTGTTCGTCCTTGCCGGGGCCCTCGTCGAGCACCACGGAGGGCACGCCGTGGCGGGCGAGAGCGAGGGAGAGCGTGAGCCCGACGGGCCCGGCGCCGACGACGATCACCGGGTCCACGGCGCGGCTCCTCCTGCCCCTGGGAGTGCGGTGGGAGGCGTACAAGAAAGGGCAGTTGGAGCGGGGTGCGCGATCACAGAACGTATGCAACCCATTGCTGGTGCTTGCGTCAAGTGACGGAGGCAGTGGCGATCACGCCACTGCCTCCGTTTGCTCACATCTCGTCAGTTCTTCTACGCAGCCGCTCCGTCGGTGCTGTCCACGACGGAGGGCTCGGTGGCGGCCGCCACTGTGATGCCTGTCTTTGCGCGCCGGCCGCGTCGCTCGATCCAGTTGGCGAGCCCGGCCAGGGCCAGACACAGCGCCACGTAGATGGCACCGACGACGATGACCACCGCGGTGATCGGGTTCTCGCCGTTGACGATGATGTTGTTGGCCATCGTGCGGGCCGCGAACAGCAGCTCCGCGTACGTGATGACGTAGCCGAGCGAGGTGTCCTTGAGGGTCACCACGAGCTGGCTGATCATCGTCGGCATCATGGAACGCACGGCCTGCGGGAGCAGCAGCATCGTCATGACCTGAGACTTGCGCAGCCCCAGTGCGTACGCGGCTTCCACCTGTCCGCGCGGCACGGCGTTGACGCCCGCCCGGATCACCTCGGCCTGTACACAGCCGTTGTAGACGGTCAGACCGATGACGAGCGCCCAGAAGGCGGTGTTGTCGCCGATGATGCCGAGGCTGTTCTTGTAGGTCAGGAACAGGACCCACAGGGCGTAGATCGTGATCAGCAGCGGGATCGCACGGAACAGCTCGATGAAGCCCGTGGCGGCCCAGCGGACGGTCTTGTGCTCGGACAGGCGCGCGACGGCCAGGAGCAGGCCGAGCACCAGGGAGAGCACGCCGGCGACGGCGAACACCTTCAGCGTGGTGAGGACGCCGTCACGGATGCTGGTCCGCACACCGGCGTTGTTGAAGATGTTCCAGACCTCGGGCTCCAGCTGCCCCTTGACGTTCATCCGGTAGACGGTGAACGCGATCAGGCCGAGCACGGCGAGGGAGCCGACGATCGTGTAGATGCGGTTGCGCACCCGGGACTTGGGGCCCGGTGCGTCGTACAGGACGCTCGAACTCATCGTGCGACCCCCATGCGCCGCTCGAGCAGCCGGAAGAGACCGCTGATGGTGAAGGTGATGACCAGGTAGCCGAGAGCCACCCAGAGGAAGATCCAGGCGATGGCGAAGCCCTGGTCGCTGAGCAGCTTCTGCACGCCGAACAGCTCGGTGACGCTGAACGCGCCCGCGATCGCCGAGTTCTTCGTCAGCGCGATGAAGATCGAGCTGAGCGGCGGCAGGACGGTCCGGGTGGCCTGCGGAAGGATGATCAGGCGCAGCGTCTGGAAGAAGGTCATCCCGATGGACCGGGCGGCCTCGGCCTGTCCCAGCGGCACTGTGCTGATGCCGGACCGGACAGCCTCGCACACGAACGCCGAGGTGTAGAAGCTCAGCGCCATGAGGGCCTTGGCCCACGGGCTGAGGCCCGGCACGAAGATGACCGGAACGACGAACCACGCCACAAGGAAGAGCAGGGTCAGCGGGGTGTTCCTGAAGAGCGTGACCCAGGCGGTGCCGAAGAAGCGCAGCGGGGGTACGGGTGAGACACGGAACCCGGCGATGATGACACCCAGGACCATCGCGAGGAGCCCGCTGGCCAGGGTCAGCAGGACGGTGCCTATGAACCCCTCGCGGAATTCCGCGAGATGGTCGAGCAATACGTTCACGGGGATGTCCTCGTGGGCGGCGGCGGACAGGCAGCGCGGGCCGTGCCACGGGCGCACTGTGCGGTTGCGCCCGTGGCGGGCCGTTCACTGCCGGGGGGTCGTACGGTGCGGGCCGGGGCCCGCACCGTCAGCGCGTCAGTAGCGCTCGAGCGCCGGCGGCGCGGTGTACGCGGACTTGGACAGGCCGAGCGTCGCGTCGTACGCCTTCTTGTAGTCGCCGTTCTTCTCGTGGGCCTCGATGGCGTTCGAGACGGCCTCGCGCAGCGCCTTGTCGTCCTTGTTCATGCCGACGCCGTACGGCTCCTCGGTGAACGGCTTGCCGACGACCTTCAGCTTGCCCGGGCGCTGGGCGGCGTAGCCCTTGAGGATCGCGTCGTCGGTGGTGACGGCGTCGACCTCGTTGTTGAGCAGCTGCTGCACGCACTCGGAGTACTTGGAGAGCTCGACGGTCTTGGCACCGTACTTGGGCTTCTTGATCTCCTGGAGCGGGGTCGAGCCCTTGATGGAGCAGACCGTCTTGCCCTTGACGGAGTCCGAGCCCGTGATGCCCTTCTCGTCGCCGCGGACGAGGAGGTCGGCGCCGGCCATGAAGTACGGGCCGGCGAAACCGACCTGCTTCTTGCGCTCGTCGTTGATCGTGTAGGTGCCTACGTAGAGGTCGACCTCGCCCTTGGAGATGGTCGTCTCACGGACGTTCGAGTCGATCGTCTTGAACTCGATCTGCGACGGCTTGAAGCCGAGGTCGGCGGCGACCATCTTGGCGATCTCGATGTCGAAGCCCGAGCGCTTGCCGTCGGTGTCCTGGAAGCCCAGGTACGGCTGGTCGTTCTTGGCGCCGATGACGAGCTTGCCGGCCTTCTGCGCCCGCTTCAGCGTCGCGGAGTCCAGCTTCACGCCCGAGGCGACCGTGTACGTGGGCAGCTTCGGCTGGTCCTTGCCGCCGGCGCCGCCGGCGGGCTTGTCACCGGCGTTGCCGGAGTCGCCGCCACACGCGGTGGCGGTGAGGGCGAGCACGGCGACAGTGGCCGCCGCCGCGGCGGACTTGCGGAGCTTCATGGTGAACATCCTTCGTGTCGGCAGGTTTCGGCCGTGAAAAGTCAGACGCCCGTGCGTCAGCGTCAGTGGTGCAGGATCTTCGAGAGGAAGTCCTTGGCCCGGTCGCTGCGCGGGTTGCTGAAGAACTGGTCGGGGGTGGCCTCTTCGACGATCCGTCCGTCCGCCATGAAGACCACGCGGTTGGCCGCCGAGCGCGCGAAGCCCATCTCGTGGGTGACGACGATCATCGTCATGCCGTCACGGGCGAGCTGCTGCATGACCTCCAGGACCTCGTTGATCATCTCCGGGTCGAGGGCCGACGTCGGCTCGTCGAAGAGCATGATCTTGGGGTCCATCGCCAACGCCCGTGCGATCGCGACGCGTTGCTGCTGCCCGCCGGAGAGCTGCGCGGGGTACTTGTCCGCCTGCGTGCCCACGCCCACCCGGTCGAGCAGGGTGCGCGCCTTGGCCTCGGCCGCCTTCTTGTCCGCCTTGCGGACCTTGATCTGCCCCAGCATCACGTTCTCGAGCACGGTCTTGTGCGCGAAGAGGTTGAAGGACTGGAAGACCATGCCCACGTCCGCGCGGAGGCGGGCCAGCTCCTTGCCCTCCTGGGGCAGCGGCTTGCCGTCGATCGTGATGTCACCCGTGTCGACGGTCTCCAGGCGGTTGATCGTGCGGCACAGCGTCGACTTGCCGGAGCCCGAGGGTCCGATGACGACGACGACCTCACCACGCGCGATGGTCAGGTCGATGTCCTGGAGCACGTGCAGCGCGCCGAAGTGCTTGTTGACTTGATTCAGCACGACCAGCTCGTCGGCCGCGGGAATGGCGTCCTTGGTCACCGATACATCGGTCATCGGGGTCTTGCTCCATCCTCCTCGGTTGGGAGGACAGTAGTAATGCCGTACGACCAGCGTCATTACATCTGAGGGGAACTTGAGCATAACGATCCGGCTTCAACCGGCCACGATGCGTGAAGAGGGTGGCCCTGTGCGTACCGGCTGGATAACGGAAGGCGCCCGTAACCGGAACGCTCTTGACGGCGTCCTTATGTATCGGAGTGGATGCCCTGGTGTGCCGCACGCGCGTGCACGGATAACGCCTGCCGGCGTGCCGGGGCCGAACGACCGATGAACCGAAGGGGGCCGCGATGAGACTGCTTCTCGTCGAGGACGACGACCATGTCGCCGCTGCTCTGTCGGCGGTCCTCGCCCGGCACGGCTTCGAGGTGGCGCACGCCCGCAGCGGCGAGGAAGCGCTCCGGGCGCTCGTCCCCGAGGCGGACGCCTTCGGAGTCGTCCTCCTCGATCTCGGCCTGCCCGACCAGGACGGCTACGAGGTGTGCGGCAAGATCCGCAAGCGCACGTCGACGCCCGTGATCATGGTGACCGCGCGCGCGGACGTACGCTCCCGCATCCACGGCCTCAACCTCGGTGCCGACGACTACGTGGTCAAGCCGTACGACACCGGGGAGCTGCTGGCCCGGATCCACGCGGTCAGCCGGCGCAGCGTGCCGGACGAGTCCTCCGCGTCGGCCGAGGACGGACTGCGGCTCGGGTCCGTGCACATCGAACTGCCCACCCGCCAGGTCAGCGTGGACGGTTCGGTTGTCCAACTGACCCGCAAGGAGTTCGACCTCCTGGCGCTTCTCGCGCAGCGCCCCGGGGTGGTGTTCCGCCGGGAACAGATCATCAGCGAGGTCTGGCGCACCAGTTGGGAGGGGACGGGCCGCACGCTGGAGGTGCATGTCGCGTCCCTGCGCTCCAAGCTGCGCATGCCCGCCCTCATCGAGACCGTGCGCGGCGTCGGGTACCGGCTCGTCGCGCCGGTCGCCTAGAGGCCGCGGGTGCGCGCTCGCCTCCTCCCGCTGCTCATCGTCCTGATGGCGGGCGTGCTGCTCGCGCTCGGCTTCCCGCTCGCCGTGAGCGTGGCGGCCGCCCAGCAGCAGAAGGTCGTCGTCGACCGCATCGACGACACGGCACGCTTTGCCGCGCTGGCCCAGTTCGTCACCAAGCGCTCGACGGGCTCCCGCGTACGCGTCACGGACGAGCGCCAGCAGACCCTGCAGAACGAACTCACGCGCTACTACGAGGTGTACGGGATCCGCGCGGGCGTCTTCTACCGCAACAGCGACCCCATGGGGCGCGCCCCGGACGACTGGCAGTTGCCCCGCGACGGAGCCGTGCGCGAGGCCTTCGACGAGGCCCTGTTCTCGCGCGGCAGCCACGACCCGCAGCAGGTGTGGCCCTGGAGGCGCGGCCGGCTCGTCGTCGCGTCACCGGTCATCAGCGACGGCGATGTCGTCGCGGTCGTCGTCACCGACTCTCCCACCGGCAAGATGCGCTCCAAGACACTTCAGGGGTGGCTGCTCATCGCGGCGGGCGAGGCGGCCGCGATGCTTCTGGCCGTCGGCGCGGCCCTGCGGCTGACGGGCTGGGTCCTGCGGCCCGTGCGCGTCCTCGACGCGACCACCCACGACATCGCGACCGGCCGCCTGAAGTCCCGCGTCGCCTCGGCCGGGGGACCGCCGGAACTCCAGCGCCTCGCCCGGTCGTTCAACGAGATGGCCGACAACGTCGAGGACGTCCTGGAGCAGCAGCGCGCCTTCGTCGCCGACGCCTCGCACCAACTGCGCAATCCGCTCGCCGCACTGCTCCTGCGCATCGAACTCCTGGCCTTCGAACTGCCCGAGGGGAACGAGGAGATCGCCTCCGTGCGCACGGAGGGCAAGCGGCTCGCCTCGGTCCTCGACGACCTGCTCGACCTGGCCCTCGCCGAGCACACCGAGGCGGATCTGCGGCTCACGGACATCGGCGAGCTGGTGACCGAACGCGTGGGCGCCTGGCGGCCGGTCGCCGACGAGAAGGGCGTACGGCTGACCGGGGACTGCCCCGCGGTCACCGGGTGGGCGGACCCCGTGACGCTGTCGAGCGCCCTGGACGCGGTGATCGACAACGCCCTGAAGTTCACCCCCTCAGGCGAGGAGGTACGGGTCTGCGTCGCCCGTAACGGAGAGTCCACCGAGATCGTCGTCGCGGACCGGGGGCCGGGCCTGCGCGAGGACGAACTCGCGCGGATCGGCGACCGGTTCTGGCGCAGCGCCGGCCATCAGAACGTGAAGGGATCGGGCCTCGGCCTGTCCATCTCGCGGGCGCTGCTCGCGGCCGGGGGCGGCTCCATCACGTACGCCCCTCACGAGCCTCACGGGCTGTGCGTGACGGTGGCGGTGCCCCGGACCCGCCGGGAAGGCTGAGGCGGCGAGCCAGGGGCCCTACGGCTTCACCGAGCGGTAGTAGCGGCGGGCGCCCTCGTGCAGCGCCAGCGGATCCGTGTAGAGCGCCGTCCGCAGGTCCACGAGCTGCGCCGCGTGCACCTGTGTGCCGATGTGGTCGCGGCTGTCTATCACCGTGCGCGTCAGTGCCTCCGTCAGGCGGGGGTCGGCACGGTCCGTGGTCACCAGCAGATTCGCCACGGCCAGCGTGGGCACCGAGACACCCTGCTGCGCGTCCGGATAGGCGTCCGCGGGCATCACGGCGGCCCGGTAGTAGCGGGACGCGCCGCCCTGCTTGTGCAGTGCGTCGACGAGGTTGCCGAGCTCGACGAGACGGATGGGGTAGTTCTCGGACAGCGTGCGCACATGGTTCGTCGGCAGGCCGCCCGACCAGAAGAAGGCGTCGATGTCACCGTCCTTGAGCGCCTGGGGCATGCCGTCGATCCCTGTGGAGACGGGCTTCATGTCCCTCTCCAGGTCGAGCCCGGCTGCCTTGGCCACGCGCTCCGCGATGAGCCTGACCCCGGAGCCCTTGCCGCCCACGGCAACCTTGAGGCCCCGCAGATCCTGGACCGACCGGATCGACGACGAGCGGGGCACGACCAGCTGCACGTAGTCGTCGTACAGGCGGGCACAGCCACGCAGCCGGTCCCCTCCGGCGCCGCCCTGAAGCTTGTACTTCTCCACGGCGTCGGCGGCCGCGATCGTGAAATCGGCCTTCCCCGTGGCGACCCGTTCGACGTTCTCCTGGGACCCCTCGCTGTTCGTCAGGCGCACATCGAGGTCCGGCAGGTCGTGGCCGAGCGCGGTCTTGAGGAGCTTGCCGTAGCGCTCGTACACCCCGGTCCGCTGGCCCGTACTGAACGTCACGCTGCCCCCCGGTGTCCCGTCGTCCAGCGGCAGCAGCCACCACAGGATCAGCCCGAGGACGACGAGGGCGGCGGCCGAGCCCTCCAGGGCTCGGCGCCTGCTGACACGGGGGAGGGCTTTGGGCATGCGGGCGATCCTGCCATTTCACTCACCGTGAGGACCAGGGCCGAGGTCGGGGAACACCGGGGCACGCGCGCGTGGTGACCCCGTACCCTGGTGTGCGAGATGAGCGCGAAGACCTACGAGGTGCGCACCTACGGGTGCCAGATGAACGTCCACGACTCCGAGCGGCTCTCCGGCCTCCTTGAGGACGCCGGATACGTCCGTGCGCCCGAGGACGCCGACGGTGATGCCGATGTCGTCGTCTTCAACACGTGCGCCGTCCGCGAGAACGCGGACAACAGGCTGTACGGCAATCTCGGCCGCCTGGCGCCGATGAAGACGAAGCGGCCCGGCATGCAGATCGCCGTCGGCGGCTGCCTCGCGCAGAAGGACCGCGACACCATCGTGCAGCGGGCCCCATGGGTGGATGTCGTCTTCGGCACGCACAACATCGGCAAGCTGCCGGTCCTCCTGGAGCGCGCCCGCGTCCAGGAGGAGGCGCAGGTCGAGATCGCCGAGTCCCTGGAGGCGTTCCCCTCGACGCTGCCCACGCGCCGCGAGAGCGCGTACGCGGCCTGGGTCTCCATCTCCGTAGGCTGCAACAACACCTGCACCTTCTGCATCGTGCCCGCCCTGCGCGGCAAGGAGAAGGACCGCAGGACGGGTGACATCCTCGCCGAGATCGAGGCGCTCGTCGGCGAGGGCGTCAGCGAGATCACGCTGCTCGGCCAGAACGTGAACGCGTACGGCTCGGACATCGGCGATCGCGAGGCCTTCAGCAAGCTCCTGCGCGCCTGCGGGAAGATCGAGGGCCTGGAGCGGGTGCGCTTCACCTCCCCTCACCCGCGCGACTTCACGGACGACGTGATCGCGGCCATGGCCGAGACGCCGAACGTGATGCCGCAGCTGCACATGCCGATGCAGTCCGGCTCGGACACCGTCCTGAAGTCGATGCGCCGGTCCTACCGGCAGGAACGCTACCTCGGGATCATCGAGAAGGTGCGCGCCGCGATCCCGCACGCCGCCATCTCCACGGACATCATCGTGGGCTTCCCCGGCGAGACCGAGGAGGACTTCGAGCAGACCATGCACGCGGTCCGCGAGGCCCGCTTCGCGAATGCCTTCACCTTCCAGTACTCCAAGCGCCCCGGGACCCCGGCGGCGACCATGGAGGGCCAGATCCCCAAGGAGGTCGTCCAGGAGCGCTACATGCGCCTGGTCGAGCTCCAGGAGGAGATCTCCTGGGACGAGAACAAGAAGCAGGTCGGCCGCACCCTGGAGCTGATGGTCGCCGAGGGCGAGGGCCGCAAGGACGGCGCCACCCACCGCCTGTCCGGCCGCGCCCCCGACAACCGCCTGGTGCACTTCACCAAGCCGGACGCCGAGGTGCGCCCCGGTGACGTCGTCACTGTCGAGATCACGTACGCGGCCCCTCACCACCTGCTCGCCGAGGGGGACGTCCTCGAAGTGCGCCGCACGCGCGCGGGTGACGCCTGGGAGAAGCGGAACGCGGAGCCCCAGCAGAAACAGGGCGTCATGCTCGGCCTGCCCTCGGTGGGCGTCCCGGCCCCGCTGCCGGCGGCCACGGGCGGTTGCGCCGTCAACTGACGGCACCACTCCCTGCGGGCCACGTGTCGCGCAGTAGGCTGCCGATCATGCTTGTCGCCGCCGCCGTCTGCCCCTGCCCGCCCCTGCTCGTACCCGAGGTCGCCGTGGGTGCGGCCCCCGAGCTGGAGGCCGCGCGCGCGGCCTGCGACGAGGCCGTCCGCGCGGTCCTGGCCGCCCGGCCCGACCTGATCGTGGTCGTCGGCGAAGGGCCCGGGACCCGTACGCACAAGCAGGGCGCCATGGGCGGTTTCCAGCCGTTCGGTGTCGACCGCGAGGTCCGCCTGGGCGCGGCTCCCGACTCCGAGGCACCGGCGCACCGGCTGCCCCTGTCCCTCACGGTGGGCGCCTGGCTGCTCGGCCGGGCCGGGTGGACCGGCCCTGTGGAGGGCTTCGAGGCCGAGGGTGACAGGTCCTGGCCGGCCAACCGCGAGGACGGCGTGCGCCTCGCTGCGCGGGCCGAGCGCGTAGGACTCGTCGTGATGGGCGACGGCACGGCCTGCCGCAGCGTCAAGGCGCCCGGCTACCTGGACGACCGTGCAGAAGGGGTCGACGCGTCGATCGCGCGGGCTCTGGGCAACGGCGACCGCGACGGATTCTTCGCGACCCTCGACGCGGACTTCGCCCGCGAACTCAAGATCTCCGGCCGCTCCCCGTGGCAGATCCTCACGGCGGCTGCCGACGAGGACCGGATCTGGAACGTCCTGTACGAGGACGCTCCCTACGGAGTGGGTTACTTCGTGGCCCACTGGTCGTAGACGAGCGCCTGGCGACGAACGGCGAGACCACGGACGAACAGCGAGACCACGGACGAACGGCGACGGCCGCGGAGCCGTGAAAGGCTCCGCGGCCGTCCGCAGTGTGCTGGTACCGCGCTCCTCAGGAGGCGGGAGGTGACGGCGGTGTGGCGCCGCCGCCCGAGCTGCCGCCCTTGTCCTGACCCGGCTGCCCGAAGCGGTCCCTGGCGTCCTTGGCCTTGCTGGTGCCTGTCCGGATCTGGTCGCTGTACTTGCCCTGGGTCTTCTCGTCGGCCGTCTTCGCGGCCCTGTCCATGCCCTGGTCGATCTTGTCCCCGTGCTGGTGCGCGAGGCCCGCGACCTTGTCCTTGCTGAGCTTGGCTTTCAACGTGTCCAGGATGCCCATGGGTTCACCTTCACTCGCGGGGGGACTACTTGCGGGCGCCCTCACCGGCCTCGCTGTCGGCGGCCTGCTCCGCGGACTGCTGCTTGGGGATTTCCACGGGCTCCGCCGCGGCGGGCTCGGGGGCATCGGCAGCCTCCGTGGATGCCTCAGGCTTCGCGGTGTCGGTGGCCGCGGAGGTGTCGGCAGCCTCGGAAATCCCGGGGGAGGAGTCCTCGGCCTCGGGCCCGGCCGTCGGAGTGGCGGCCTGCGCCTCCGTGGTTGACGCCTCCTCCGCGTCCTTCGACTTCCTGCGGAACCTGGCAAAAACGCCCATTTCAACTCCATACGTTACTCGTGCGGGCGAAATCCCGCGCCGCCCGGTGCGTCCGATTGCGTCGCCCGGGTCTGAGGCACTCGAAACCGGCGGTCGGAACCTCGCAACAGGGAACGACCCCGGACCTGTGGCGTCACGTAGCTCGTTCGGGAAGAGGTCCCGAGGTTTGCGAGACTGGGGCGGTGAGTAGTGCAGCTCCCGCTCCGCGGGTCATCGCCGTCGTTGGACCCACTGCGGCCGGAAAGTCCGATCTGGGCGTTTTTCTCGCCAGAGAACTGGGCGGCGAGGTCGTCAACGCCGACTCCATGCAGCTCTACCGGGGGATGGACATCGGCACCGCCAAACTGACGCCCGAGGAACGTGACGGGGTTCCGCACCACCTCCTGGACATCTGGGACGTCACCGAAGCGGCCAGCGTCGCGGAGTACCAGAAGCTCGCCCGCGCCGAGATCGACCGGCTGCTCGCCGCGGGACGCTGGCCCGTCCTGGTCGGCGGCTCCGGCCTCTACGTCCGCGGAGCGGTGGACCACCTGGAGTTCCCGGGCACCGACCCCGAGGTGCGCGCACGCCTGGAGGAGGAGCTCACCCTGCGCGGCTCCGGCGCCCTGCACGCCCGCCTCGCCGTCTCCGACCCCGGGGCCGCCAAGGCGATCCTGCCGAGCAACGGCCGGCGCATCGTCCGGGCCCTCGAAGTCATCGAGATCACAGGCAAGCCCTTCACGGCCAACCTGCCCGGACATGAGTCCGTCTACGACACCGTCCAGATCGGCGTGGACGTGGCGCGCCCCGAACTCGACGAGCGCATCGCGACCCGCGTCGACCGCATGTGGGACGCCGGGCTCGTGGACGAGGTGCGCACCCTGGAGGCGCGCGGCCTGCGGGAAGGGCGTACGGCATCGCGGGCGCTCGGCTACCAGCAGGTGCTCGCCGCGCTGGCCGGGGAGTGCACCGAGGACGAGGCGCGCGCCGAGACCGTCCGCGCCACCAAGCGCTTCGCGCGCCGTCAGGACTCGTGGTTCCGGCGCGATCCGCGCGTCCACTGGCTCAGCGGCGAGGCGGCCGAACGCGGGGAACTCCCGGCCCGGGCAATGACGTTGATCGAACGACCGGTTACAGCCTGATCACGTGATGGCATCGGGACGCTCCGGCCGTCATCGAGGCCCCTGGGAGCGTGCCATCATCGACCATCGATCGACCAGTGGAGTCCGAAGTGGGAGGGCGCGTGGCGATGGAGGCCGGCCCTCGTGACACCGCACCCGGCGGGGAACAGCTGAGCCCTGACGGACCGGACGCGACCCCGGACGGTGTGATCGCCGACGGCCCCACGGCCGAGGAGCTCGCATCGCAGACCGAAGGCGCCGAGGTCGAGGTGGAGCTGCGCCCGCAGCGCCGCCTGCGCCTGTGGCAGCTCGCGCCCATTGTGATCCTCTCCGCGATCGGCTCCCTGATGTTCGCCTTCCCGCTCTTCTTCGAGTTCGGGGACGGCGGGGCCGTCGTGGCGATGTTGGGGCTGCTGATCAGCTCCTGCGCCGCCGGCTGGGGAATGATGGCCGCGCGCCGCGTCGGCTACACCTGGCCCGGCTTCCCGGCCCGGGGATCGGGCCGGCGCCCGGACTGGCGGGTCGTCGGCGCGTACGCAGTCGTGGTTGCCGCAGTCGCCGTCCTCGCCGTGTGGCGCGTCGCCCGCCTGCGCTAGTGCCTTTCGTTCGGATCAGGCTGGGCCGGTCCGCGTAAGGGGCCGTCCCGATGAGTTGTCGTCGCCACCCCGTACGATCGAGGAATGAGCACGCGGATCGCCTTCCTCAAGGGGCACGGGACCGAGAACGACTTCGTGATCGTCCCCGACCCGGAGAACGCCCTGGAGCTGCCCCCGGCGGCCGTCGCAGCCCTGTGCGACCGACGAGCCGGAATCGGCGGTGACGGCCTGCTGCACGTGGTGCGCTCCGCAGCCCACCCCGACGCGCGGCACCTGGCTTCCGAGGCCGAGTGGTTCATGGACTACCGCAATGGCGACGGCTCGGTCGCCGAGATGTGCGGCAACGGCGTGCGTGTGTTCGCCCACTACCTTCAGCGCGCCGGCCATGTCGGCGAGGGCGACCTCGCGGTGGCCACCCGCGGAGGCGTGAAGAGCGTGCACATCGACAAGGAGGGCGACATCACGGTCGGCATGGGCAAGGCCCTCCTCCCCGAAGGGGATGTCACCGTCAGCGTCGCCGACCACAGCTGGCCCGCGCGCAACGTGAACATGGGCAACCCCCACGCCGTCGCCTTCGTGGACGACCTCGCCCAGGCCGGCAACCTCTTCTCCGCCCCGCCCTTCACCCCGGCCACGGCCTACCCGGACGGGGTGAACGTCGAGTTCGTCGTCGACCGTGGCCCCCGTCACGTAGCCATGAGGGTCCACGAGCGCGGCGTGGGCGAGACCCGCTCGTGCGGCACGGGCGCGTGCGCCGTGGCCGTCGCGGCGGCCCGCAGGGACGGCCTGGACCCGGCGGTCACCGGATCGCCGGTGACGTACGCGGTGGATCTGCCCGGCGGACAGCTCGTGATCACGGAGCGGGCCGACGGGGAGATCGAGATGACAGGGCCCGCGGCGATCGTCGCCGAGGGAGAGATCGACACGGACTGGCTGGCCGGTCTCGAAACCGTAAACCCCTGAACGTTCGCTCGAATGGGTGATCCGTTTCACGCTGGGCGAGAGGGGGACTGCTCCACGTGATGGGCTCGGTAGCATCAAGCACCGGCCCGGGCGGGAACCCCGCAGACCGCCGCCGGTCGACGCAGCCGGAGGTGCTCATGAGTGCGGAGGCGACCAATCCCGCGACGCCGGGCCCGGTCACACCGGGTGCGCACCGCCGGCGCGGCCGTCCCCGGATCGATCTGCGCCGCATCGGCTGGGCCGCGCTCCTCGGCCCGGCCGCTGGCAACCGGCTGCCCGACGCGATCGGACACGTGGTCGAGGCCCACCGCGCCCACCACCCGGAAGCCCCCCTTGAGCCGCTGCGCCGGGCATACGTCCTCGCCGAGTCCTCCCACCGGGGACAGATGCGCAAGAGCGGCGAGCCCTACATCACACACCCCCTCGCGGTGACGCTGATCCTCGCCGAGCTGGGCGCCGAGACCACGACGCTGACCGCGTCCCTCCTCCACGACACCGTCGAGGACACCGAGGTGACGCTCGATCAAGTGCGTACGGAATTCGGCGAAGAGGTCGCCTATCTCGTCGACGGCGTGACCAAGCTCGAAAAGGTCGAATACGGAGCGGCCGCCGAACCCGAGACCTTCCGCAAGATGCTCGTCGCCACCGGCAACGACGTGCGGGTCATGTCGATCAAACTCGCCGACCGGCTGCACAACATGCGCACCCTCGGCGTGATGCGTCCCGAGAAACAGGCGCGCATCGCCAAGGTCACCCGGGACGTGCTCATCCCGCTCGCAGAACGTCTCGGCGTCCAGGCACTCAAGACCGAGCTCGAGGACCTCGTCTTCGCGATCCTGCACCCCGACGAGTACACGGCGACCCGCGAGCTCATCGCGGCCAACGACGCGCGGGACACCGACCCCCTCGCGGAGATCGCCGAGGACGCCCGCGCCGTCCTGAAGGACGCCGGGATCACGGCCGAAGTGCTGATCAGGCCACGGCACTTCGTCTCCGTGCACCGGTCGAGGCGCAAGCGCGGAACACTGCGCGGTGCGGACTTCGGGCGCCTGCTTGTACTCGTCGGCGAGGACGCCGACTGCTACGGGGTGCTCGGCGAGCTGCACACGTGCTTCACGCCGGTCGTCTCGGAGTTCAAGGACTTCATCGCTGTACCGAAGTTCAACCTGTACCAGTCGCTGCACACAGCCGTGTCGCGCGGTGACGGGGAGGTCGCCGAAGTCCTCATCCGTACCCACCAGATGCACAAGGTCGCCGAGGCCGGCGTCGTCGCCCTCGGCAATCCCTACGCTCCTCCTTCGGAGGAGCAGGCCGACAGCGACGGCGAGCGCGCCGACCCGACCAGGCCCGGGTGGCTCTCCCGCCTCCTCGACTGGCAGGAGGCCGCCCCGGACGCGGACACCTTCTGGTCGACGCTGCGCGAAGACCTCGCCCAGGACCGCGAGATCACCGTCTTCCGGCCCGACGGCGGCACGCTCGGCCTGCCCGCGGGCGCCAGCTGCGTAGACGCCGCGTACGCCCAGTACGGCGAGGACGCCCACGCCTGCATCGGAGCCCGGGTCAACGGCCGGCTGGCGACACTCAGCACGGTCCTGAGCGACGGGGACACCGTCCAGCTCCTCATGGGCCAGGACCCCGCCTCCGAGCCGTCCAGGGACTGGCTCGACCACGCCCGTACACCCGCCGCGCGCATCGCCATCCGGCGCTGGCTCACGACCCACCCGGCCACGCCCCAGCCCGAGCCCGAGGACAGGCGCGCCCCGGAGGCGGCCGCCAGGACGCCACAGGGCGCGCCGGCGGGCCGCCTCGCCGAGGCGAACGCCGTAGTGGACCAGCCGGGCGCCCCGGTCCGCCTCGCGGGCTGCTGCACGCCCGTGCCGCCCGATGCGGTGACCGCCTTCGCCGTACGCGGCGGTGTCGTGACCGTGCACCGCGCGGAGTGTCACGGCGTGGCGCGTATGAAGAGCGCGGGACGCCCCGAGGTCGGCGTGCACTGGGGCGACACCACGGAGTGCCGGGTCTCCCTGATCGCCGAATCGTTCAGCCGGCCGCATCTGCTGGCCGATCTCACCGAAGCCATTGCCCTGGAGAGCGTCGCCGTCATCTCCGCGACCGTGGAACCGCCGACCCAGGGCCGCGTACGCCACACCTACACGCTCCAACTCCCCGACGCGGCAACGCTCCCCGGACTGATGCGCGCCATGCGCAACATCGCCGGGGTGTACGACGTCAGCCGCGCACAGCACTCCGCCCAGACCACCTCGTAGGGTCTCGTTCGGGTGGGAGTGGCGCGTCCCGCCGGAGTCCGGACGCGCACGCTGGTAGCCGTAGTTCATGCTGCTCACCCCCCGCACCATCCGCATGGGCACCGCGCTCGTCGCCGCGGCCGCCTCCACCGCACTTCTCGCCGCGAGCGCCCCGCCGCCGGCCGTCCCGCTGGGCATCGGCGACCGGCTCTTCCCGCACCTGGGCAACCCCGGTTACGACGTGGAGTCGTACGACATCGCGTTCACCTACCACGGCGACAACAAGAAGCCGCTCGATGCCGTCACCAAGATCGAGGCCACGGCGACCGCCCGCCTCGAGCAGGTGAATCTCGACTTCTCGAACGGAACCGTCCGCTCCGTAGAGGTCAACGGCAGTCCCGCGCGGTTCGACACCAGCGACGAGGACCTGGTCGTCACGCCCGAGAGGGCCGTCCCGGAGGGTGCCCCACTGGAGATCACGGTGCGGCACACCAGCAACCCGGCGCCCGGCAAGGAGGAGGGGGGCTGGGTGCAGACCAAGGACGGTCTCGCCATGGCCAATCAGGCCGACGCCGGGCACCGTGTGTTCCCGAGCAACGACCACCCTTCGGACAAGGCCCTGTTCACGTTCCGGGTCACCGCCCCCAAGGCGCTCACGGTCGTGGCCAACGGGGTGCCCTTCCTGAAGATGCGCCACGGCGCGGACACCAGCTGGTCGTACCGCACCCTCCACCCCATGGCCACCGAGCTGGCGCAGGTCTCGATCGGTAACTCCGCGGTGCTGCATCGGGAGGGGCCGCACGGGCTGCCCGTCCGCGACGTCGTGTCCGCCAAGGACCGGAAGGTCCTCGAACCGTGGCTCAAGAAGACGCCCGCCCAGCTCGCCTGGATGGAAGGGAAGGTCGGCGGCTACCCCTTCGAGAACTACGGCCTCCTGATCGCCCAGGCCCGGACCGGCTTCGAGCTCGAGACCCAGACGCTCTCCCTCTTCGAGAAGGAGATCTTCACGGAGCCCGCGTACCCCGCCTGGTACATCGACTCGATCATGGTCCACGAGATGGCGCACCAGTGGTTCGGCGACAGCGTCAGCCCCCGCACCTGGTCCGACCTGTGGCTGAACGAGGGACATGCCAGCTGGTACGAGGCCCTCTACGCCCAGGAGAAGGGGCACCAGTCCATGGCCAAGCGCATGCGTGAGGCATACCGCGCCTCGGACGGCTGGCGGGCCGCGGGCGGCCCGCCGGCCTCCCCCAAGGCCCCGAAGCCGGGCCAGAAGATCAGCATCTTCCGGCCGGTGGTCTACGACGGCAGCGCCCTCGTCCTCTACGCGCTCCGCCAGGAGATCGGCACCGCGGCGTTCGAGCGCCTGGAGCGCGACTGGGTGCGCACGCACCGTGACGGCACGGCGAGCACGGCGGACTTCATCAGCCTCGCTTCGCAGACCTCGGGCCGCGACCTCCAGGGCTTCCTCCGGGCCTGGCTCTACGGGAAGAAGACGCCGCCGATGCCGGGGCACCCGGACTGGAAGTCGACGCCGGTGGCGAAGGCGAAGCCGGCCAAGGGTTAGGCCGTCGACCGGCGGCGCACAGCCCAGGCAGGACAGGCTTCGGGCCCGGCGTCGGCGGGCAATAAGTCGGGTGACGAGACGGGCCGTACCGTGCGACCATCTTCCAGGTCGGCGGCACGGCCGCCCCGGGAATCTACGGACGCCCCGGGACGTTGTGTCAGTCGAAGGACCACGCTGTCATGCGCGGACCGTCACCAGTTCGAACCACCTCGACGTAAGGATCCAATGACCTCCTCTTCTTCCCCTTCCCAGGACGCGCAGAGCTTCGCGCAGAACAACCCCGAAGGTCTTCGGGCCGATGCCCTGATGGAAGAGGACGTCGCCTGGAGCCACGAGATCGACGGAGAGCGGGACGGCGACCAGTTCGATCGCTCCGAGCGCGCGGCCCTGCGCCGCGTGGCGGGCCTCTCCACCGAGCTCGAAGACGTCACCGAAGTCGAGTACCGGCAGCTCCGCCTGGAGCGGGTCGTGCTCGTCGGTGTGTGGACCTCGGGAACGGTGAACGACGCGGAGAACTCCCTCGCGGAGCTGGCCGCCCTCGCCGAGACCGCCGGCGCCCTGGTGCTCGACGGCGTCATCCAGCGCCGGGACAAGCCCGACGCGGCGACGTACATCGGCTCGGGCAAGGCACTGGAGCTGCGCGACATCGTCCTCGAGACCGGAGCCGACACCGTCGTGTGTGACGGTGAGCTCAGCCCCGGCCAGCTCATCCACCTCGAAGACGTCGTCAAGGTCAAGGTGGTCGACAGGACCGCCCTGATCCTCGACATCTTCGCCCAGCACGCCAAGTCCCGAGAGGGCAAGGCGCAAGTCGCCCTCGCGCAGATGCAGTACATGCTGCCGCGACTGCGCGGCTGGGGCCAGTCGCTCTCCCGGCAGATGGGTGGCGGTGGCTCCTCCGGCTCCGGCGGCGGCATGGCCACCCGTGGTCCCGGTGAGACCAAGATCGAGACGGACCGGCGACGGATCCGCGAGAAGATGGCGAAGATGCGCCGGGAGATCGCGGAGATGAAGACCGGCCGCGAGATCAAGCGCCAGGAGCGCAAGCGCAACAAGGTGCCTTCGGTGGCCATCGCCGGATACACCAACGCGGGCAAGTCGTCCCTGCTCAACCGCCTGACGGGCGCCGGTGTCCTGGTGGAGAACGCCCTGTTCGCCACCCTCGACCCGACCGTCCGCAGAGCGGAGACGCCCACCGGCCGGCTGTACACGCTGGCCGACACGGTCGGTTTTGTACGGCATCTGCCGCACCACCTCGTCGAGGCGTTCCGCTCCACGATGGAGGAGGTCGGTGAATCCGACCTGATCCTGCACGTGGTGGACGGATCGCACCCGGCGCCGGAGGAGCAGCTGGCCGCCGTACGCGAGGTCATCCGCGACGTGGGCGCCACGAAGGTGCCCGAGATCGTGGTGATCAACAAGGCGGACGCGGCCGATCCGCTCGTCCTCCAGCGGCTGCTGCGCGTCGAGAAGCGCGCGATCGCGGTGTCGGCCCGCACCGGGCTCGGCATGGACAAGCTGCTCGCGATCATCGACGACGAGCTGCCGCGTCCCGAGGTCGAGATCGAGGCGCTCGTGCCGTACACGCATGGCCAGCTGGTCGCGCGTGCGCACGCCGACGGCGAGGTGATCTCCGAGGAGCACACCCCGGACGGCACCCTGCTCAAGGCGCGGGTGCACGAGGGACTCGCCGCAGAGTTCGCGCCGTACCTTCCGGCGGCGGCCGCGAGCTGACGCTCCGGCAGCAGCCGGGCCTCCCGTGCCGACGGCGAGGGCCCGCCCCCAACTTCCTGGGGGCGGGCCCTCGTTCGTTCGGTGAAGCCGGCGGTTACTGGCTGCCGTACTTCTCGCTCATCGTGTCGAAGACCTGCTGGGCGCCCTTGCCCAACTGCGGTCCGGCCAGCCAGGTGTTCTCGGCCGGGCCGATCGACGTGTTCGACACCAGCTGGGTCTTCCCGTCGACCATCCGGAACCAGCCGCCACCGGACGAACCGCCGGTCATGGTGCAGCCGATGCGGTACATCGTCGGCATGTCGGGGCTGAGGGAGAGACGGCCCGGGCGGTCGATGCACTTGTGCATCAGCTGGCCGTTGAAGGGCGGCGCGGCCGGGTAGCCCCAGGCGCCCATGCTGCTGACCGACTGGACCGCCGGCTCGGAGAAGTCGACGGGCAGCGCGTTGCCGACGGTCTCCTCAAGAGACTTGGAACCCTGCTCCGGCTTCACGTGCAGCACCGCGTAGTCGTACGGAGCGCCCGCACCGCCCGACTCGGCGCCCGTGTCGATCCACTCGTTGGAGGTGGAGGCCCAGTCGGCCCAGAAGGTGCCGTACGGGGCGATCTCCTGCGGGGCCGCGTTCTGCAGCTGCGCCTCGGACTTGCCCAGGTCGTTGTAGGCCGGGACGAAGGCGATGTTGCGGTACCAGCCGCCCGCCGAGCCCGCGTGCACGCAGTGACCCGCGGTCCAGACGAGGTTGGACTTGCCCGGGTTGCGCGGGTCCTTCACGACGGTGCCGGAGCAGACCATCGAACCCTCGGGCGAGTCGAAGAAGACCTTGCCGACCGGGGCGGCGTTGTCGTGGTACGGGGTCTTCTCGGGCACGGCCTTGACGGGCTGCGGCTCAGGGTCCGTGGCGCCCTGGTCGGCCGAGGCATCCTTCGCGGCGATCGTCTTGTCCGGGTCCTTGGCGGACTTCATTCGCTCGGGCTTCCAGTGGTCCTTGATGACCGGGTTGACGAAGTCCTTGGCCTCGCGCAGCCAGTCGTCCTTGTCCCAGTTCTTCCAGGCGCCGTTCTGCCACTTGTCCGGGTCGATGCCGTGCTTCTTGAGCTGGTCGGCGATGCCCCCGGGCAGCTGGCCGTTGGATCCGTCGTCGGCGCCCTGCGAAGCGGAGGCGGCCGACTTGTCACTCGTCTTGTCGTCGCTCGGGCCGCAGGCCGTGGCGGTGAGCGCCAGGGCCGCGGCGAGCCCCGTAGCGGCGAGGACGGTACGCCGGCCCCGGCTCCGCGTGGATGACGGACGTGTGGAACGCATGGTGCAGTTACCCCCGTTGAGCGAACGTGTCATGAGCTTGTCAGATCCGAGTTGGCTCCGTGCGGAGATCTCGGACGCAGCACCCCACTATGCCTGTGGAGTTGGGGACGAACGGCGGCGGGGTGGTGAAGGTTTCGTCACCCCGCCGCCGCCCATCGCCCGCCTGTTGGCGGTGCCTGCCTACGGGCTGCCTACGGGCGCAGCCTGCCTACTGGCCGGCGTACTTCTTGCTGACCGCGTCGTAAATTCCCTTGGCCTCTTTGCCGAGGCGCGGGCCCGCGAGCCAGCCGGCCGTCACCGGGCCGATGGACGTGTTCGACACCAGCGACGGCTTGCCACTGGAGCCCTGCGCGATCCAGCCGCCACCGGACGAACCGCCGGTCATGGTGCATCCGATGCGGTACATCGTCGGCTCGGCCTTCGCCAGTGAGAGCCGGCCCGGCTTGTCGGCGCACTGGTACAGCGTCTGGCCGTCGAACGGCGGCGCCGCCGGGTAGCCCTTCGCCGTCATCGTCGCGATCTTGGGCACCGCGGGCGCGTTGAAGTCGACCGGCACGGCCGTACCGACCGCCTCCTCAAGGGGCTTGCCCTCGCTGCCCTTCTCCGGCGTGACCTGGATGACCGCGAAGTCGTACGGCGCGCCCTGCCCGCCCGTCGGACCGCCCTGCTCGATCCACTGGTCGGACGTCTGCGCCCACGCACCCCACCAGACGCCGTACGGAGCGACCTCTTCCTTGGTGGCGGTCTTGAGCTGCTCGTCCGACAGGCCCGCGTTGTTGTACGAGGGCACGAAGGCGATGTTGCGGTACCAGCCGCCGTTCTTACCGGCGTGCACGCAGTGGCCCGCGGTCCACACCATGTTCGACTTGCCCGGGTGCGCGGGGTCCGTGACGACCGTCGCCGAACAGACCATCGACCCCTCGGGGCCGTCGAAGAAGAGCTTTCCGGCGTACGGCGCGCTCTCGTGGTAGGGCGTGCCGACGGCCGCGGCCTTCACCGGCTGCGGCGTCGGGTCCGTCACACCCTGGTCGCCCGAGATGTCGTTGTCGTCGACCTCGTTGTCCGGGTTCTTGTCGGCGTCACGCATTCGGTCCGGGTCCCACAGACCGTCGATGATGGGGTTGACGTAGTCCTGCGCCTCACGCAGCCACTTGTCCTTGTCCCAGTTCTTCCACTCGCCGTTCTTCCACTTGTCCAGATCAATACCGTGCTCCTTGAGCCGGTCCTTGATGTCGTCCGGGATCTGGATCTTGTCGCTGCCGCCCTGCGTCGCGGACGACGTCGGCTTCGAGTCCGCGTTGTCGTCGCCGGGACCGCACGCGGTGGCGGTGAGCGCGAGCGCCGCACCGATGGCGAGAGCGGCCGCCACGGGGGAGGTTCTGCGGCGCACGCTCCTCCCGCGCTGAACGGTCAAGAGCGGACGTATGGGTCGCATGTCGTGAATCCCCCTGGGCTTCGAGAACTGTGCAGTGCCGGCCGCCGGCGGTCGTGAACCGGCCGCGCCACGCTCGGCACTTGATGTGCCTCGCCCCGCGACCGAACCCTCCGCCCTCCGTCGAACGGCAACCCACCCTATGCGCGCGCTGTGGGTGACTACCCACGGAACAGCAACGGTTCCGTCACGGCAGGGATCTTCCGCGCGCCAAGGATTTTCCGCCGACCCGTGATCCGGCGCAGTCACCGTCGTTGGTACGTAGGGGGGATTCGCGGTCGTCGCTCGGTCCTTGGGGTTCGGCCCCGGACACACGTACGTCAACTGATCCCCCCACACCGAGAATTCGACCGGATCCAGCGGGATCCAGGGGGAGGACCAGCAGTCGTGGCCGTCACCGAGCCTGCGCCCGCGGCGGTGCCCGCGGGGTATGAGGGGGGCGCCGCCCGTGAGGGCGCTGCCCAAGAGGGGATCCTGCGGCGGCAGTCCGCGCGGGAGTCGGCGGCCCGCACCTATGCGCGCGCATTGCCGATCGTGCCCGTGCGGGCGCGCGGCCTGACCATCGAGGGTGCCGACGGACGCCGGTACCTCGACTGCCTCTCCGGCGCGGGCACGCTGGCCCTCGGCCACAACCACCCTGTCGTCCTCGAAGCGATCAGACGCGTTCTCGACTCCGGTGCCCCCCTGCACGTGCTTGATCTGGCCACCCCCGTGAAGGACGCCTTCACGACGGAACTCTTCCGCACGCTGCCCGCCGGGCTCGCCGAGCGGGCACGGATCCAGTTCTGCGGACCGGCCGGCACCGACGCGGTGGAGGCCGCCCTGAAGCTCGTCCGCACGGCCACCGGCCGCAGCGGAATGCTCGCCTTCACCGGCGCCTACCACGGGATGACCGCGGGGGCGCTCGAAGCATCCGGCGGGGCGCAGGACGTCAGGGTCGCGCGGCTGCCCTATCCGCAGGACTACCGCTGTCCCTTCGGCATCGGCGGCGAGCGCGGCGCCGAACTCTCCGCGCGCTGGACCGAATCCCTCATCGATGACCCCAAGTCGGGGGTGCCGCACCCCGCCGGCATGATCCTCGAACCCGTCCAGGGGGAAGGCGGAGTGATTCCCGCGCCCGACTCCTGGATGCGCCGGATGCGCGAACTCACCGCGGCACGCTCCATCCCGCTGATCGCCGACGAGGTCCAGACCGGAGTGGGCCGGACCGGCACCTTCTGGGCCGTCGAACACAGCGGAGTCGTGCCCGACGTCATGGTCCTGTCCAAGGCGATCGGCGGCAGCCTCCCCCTGGCCGTCGTCGTCTACCGGGACGACCTCGACGTCTGGCAGCCCGGAGCCCACGCCGGCACGTTCCGCGGGAACCAACTCGCCATGGCCGCCGGCGCCGCGACCCTCGCCCATGTCCGGGAGAACCGTCTCGCCGAACGCGCCGCCCTCCTGGGCGCCCGCATGGTGGGCCAGCTCCAGGGTCTCGCAGCCGAACACCCCTGCATCGGGGACGTACGGGGCCGCGGCCTGATGATCGGCGTCGAACTGGTCGACGTGGGCGCCGCCCAGGACCCGAACCGGCCCGCCGGACCCGACGCGAGCCCGCATCTTCCCGCGCCCGAACTCGCCGCGTCCGTGCAGCACGAATGCCTCCGTCGTGGACTCATCGTCGAGCTCGGCGGCCGCCACTCCAGCGTCGTACGCCTCCTGCCGCCCCTCACGATCACCGACGAACAGGCCGCCGCGGTCGTCGAGCGTCTCGCCGACGCCCTGGCCGAAGCGGCCCGCACCCATCGGGGATAGCCCGGCCAGGACGGGCGCGTTCTGAGGCCCGAAACCCACCAGGCCAGGACCGCCACGCCACCGACGACCACGACACGGACGACCACGGACAGCCGCGGAACACCGGACAGTCCGGACAACCGCATCACGGAGTCAACTACCCCACAAGGAAGCCCCGTTGAACGCCACTCCCGCACCCGACGACCGACACCGCCCCCAGGCGAGCGGAGCCTGCGACACGCAGCCCCAACTAGCCCCGGAACGCGGGACGACGGTCCCCCGACAGAAGGACGGCGGCCAGGAGGCCGGGCATCTACACGGCTCCACCGCCGACCTGCTGGAGCATCCCGACCCCGGCACCGCGGCCCAGGCCGCGGCCGTCGAGAACCTGCTCCGCTGCTGGGTGCGGGAGAACGATCTGGCCGAACCCCCGCACGGCACTCTGCGTATCCCTCTGCCCGCAAGTGGCACCGCCCTCCTCATCCCTGTCCACTACTGGTCCGTGACCGGCTGGCACCGGTTCGGCATGCCCCATCTCCAGGACGGCCCGCTCGACGCCCCGCGCGTCGACGCCGTGACAGTCGCCGCCCTCCTGAGCCGCGAGGCATCGGGGCCGGGAACCGCGGCCGCGGTGCGGGGCGGTGTCCCGGCGAGGGACGCCGGCGGAAGCGGCGCCGATGTCGCCCCACGGGAGGGGGGCGTCCCGGGACTGGCGGGTACGCCGGACACCACGTCCGGCACGCTCACCGGGCCCGAGTCGGTAGCCGGCCCGGCGCCGACCGCCTCGTCGCCGGCCCCGAGCGTTCCCGCGCGCACGCAGACCGTCCCGGAGACCGTCGCTGCTGCCTCCGCCCCTGTGGCCCCTCACCCGGAGCCGCAGTCACCCCACCCAGAGCCCTCACACCCAGAGCCCTCTCGCCCGACCACCCCCTCCGGCGACGGAGCCGACCTGGTGGGGCGCGTGGCCGACTCGGTTCGCCGCACCGCCGACTTCATCGCTCACCGACGCAGCAATCCCCGCGACACGACCGACCTCTTCCTGGCCGCCGAACAGTCCCTCCTGCTCGGCCACCCCCTGCACCCGACCCCGAAGAGTCGCGAGGGCCTGTCCGAGGCCGAATCCCGGCTCTATTCACCCGAGTTGCAGGGGTCCTTCCCCGTGCACTGGATGGCGGTGAACCGCTCGGTGCTCGCGATGGACTCGGCCTGGACCGAGCGAGGCCGCCCCCTCCCCGCGGACCAGCTCGCTCTCCAACTGGCCGGGACGGAACTGCCCCTGCCCGACGGCCACGCCGCGCTGCCCCTGCACCCGTGGCAGGTGCGCGAGCTCAAGCACCGCCCCCAGACAGCGGCCCTTCTGGACGCCGGCCTTCTGCGTGACCTCGGTCCGCATGGCGCCCCCTGGTACCCCACCTCCTCCGTCCGTACCCTCTACCAGCCCGACGCGTCGGCCATGCTGAAGCTCTCGCTCGGCCTGCGCATCACCAACTCCCGTCGGGAGAACCTCCGTAAGGAACTCCACCGCGGCGTCGAGGTGCACCGACTGCTGCGCACCGGCCTCTTCGAGCAGTGGCAGGCCGCTCACCCGGGATTCGACATCGTTCGCGACCCGGCCTGGCTCGCTGTCAACGGCCCGGACGGCGAACCGGTGCCCGGCCTGGACGTGATGATCCGGAACAACCCGTTCGCGCCCGGAGACGACGCAGCCTGCATTGCCGGCTTCGTGTCACCCAGGCCCCCGGCTCTGCCCCAGGGGCAACGGGACCGCCAGCTCATGCGCTCCCGTCTCGCCGAGACCATCACCCGCCTCGCCGGCCGCACCGGACGCCCCCGCGGTGCCGTCGCCGCCGAGTGGTTCCTGCGCTACCTCGAACACGTCGTGCGCCCCGTGCTCTGGCTCGACAGCACCGCAGGCGTAGCCCTGGAGGCCCATCAGCAGAACACGCTGCTGCTGCTCGACCCCGAAGGCTGGCCCGTCGGCGGCCGCTACCGCGACAACCAGGGCTACTACTTCCGCGAGTCCCGGCGCGCCGAGCTGGACGGCCGGCTGCCCGGCATCGGCAGACACAGCGAGACCTTCGTCTCCGACGACGTCACCGACGAAAGGTTCGCCTACTACCTCGGGATCAACAACATCCTCGGTCTCATCGGCGCCTTCGGCTCCCAGCAGCTTGCGGACGAACGACTGTTGCTCGCCGCCTTCCGGGGGTTCCTGTCCGATGTCGGGTCAGGCCCGGACAAGCTCCGCACTCCCCTGCCCGGATACCTCCTCGACTCCCCGGCCCTGCGCTGCAAGGCCAACCTCCTCACCCGCCTGCACGGACTCGACGAACTCGTCGGCCCCGTCGACACCCAGTCCGTCTACGTCACCATCGCCAACCCCCTTCATTCCTGAGGAACATGCCCCACCCCATCCCCTGAGAGGAACGTCGCCGTGTCATCCACCGACGCGCGCACCGACGCCGGAGTCACGCCCGCCACCGCCCCTACCGATGCCGTCACCGACGAGATCACCGACACGGGCCCCGGCGCCGACGAGCTCACTGGCTCCGACCCCGGCGGCGACACGGATGTCGCCGACACCCTGGACCTGCGTCTGCCCGATGAACTCATCGACCTGATCGCCGGGCAGGGTGGACCCGGCGGACAGGTCAACGGCAGCGCGGGCCAGGGGACCGATGCGGGTTCCGGCGGCTACGGGCACGCAGGCGACGGAACGCGAGCGTACGTAGCGGGCGGCACCTCGACGGCCCTGGCGGACGACGACCTGCTCGACAACGTCGGAGCGTGGCGACCGGTCACCGCACGTTCCGGCGTCTTCCAGCTGGTTCCCGTCCGTATCGAACGCGACCTGCCGCTGATCAGTCGCTGGATGAACGATCCAGCCGTCGCTGCCTTCTGGGAACTTGAAGGCCCGGAGAGCGTCACGGAGAACCATCTCCGCCCCCAGCTGGACGGCGACGGGCGCAGCGTCCCCTGCCTCGGCGTACTGGACGGCACCCCGATGAGCTACTGGGAGATCTACCGCGCCGACCTCGACCCGCTGGCGCGCCACTACCCCGCCCGCCCGCACGACACAGGTGTTCACCTCCTGATCGGTGGTGTCGCCAACCGCGGCCGAGGACTCGGCACAGGACTGCTCAAGGCCGTCGCCGACCTCGTACTCGACCATCGCCCGCGCTGCGCACGTGTCGTCGCAGAGCCGGACCTTCGCAACACCCCCTCCGTATCAGCGTTCTTGAGTGCCGGCTTCCGTTTCTCCGCCGAGGTGGACCTCCCCGACAAGCGAGCCGCACTCATGATCCGAGACCGGGCCCTGCGCGCTCTGCTGTGAGCCCGTCACTTTTAGTACACCGCTCACCCCGATCCGGTTCCTTCCCGAGGAGTCCCCGTGCCGAATCCGTCCGAGCCCCAGATGTCCGCAGCGTCCTCCGCTCTGTACGACCCAGCGGAGCTGACCTCCGAGAACTGGGAGCGCGCCGCGGCCCGGCTGCTGGCGAAGATGATCGGGGAGTTCGCGTACGAGGAGATCATCGAACCGAAACGGGAGCCGGAGTCGGAGTCGGAGCGGGGGCGTGGGTCGGGGCATGCACCAGGGCCCTTGCGGACAGACCTGTACACCCTTCCCGTCGACGGATCCCACGTGCCGCCGGGCAGCGCGTTCCGGTTCAGGGCCCGCCGGGGCGCGTACGGCAGCTGGCTCGTAGATCCGGGCAGCATCCAGTGGATCGCCGGCCGCCCAGAGAAAACCGCCGGCCGCCCCGCGCAGACGGACATGGACGGGGGCGCCACCGAGCCCGAGCCGTCACTCACCGCAGCGAACCCGCCGGAACGCTTCACCGACCCCCTCGCCTTCCTCCTCCGCGCCAAGCACGTCCTCGGCCTCGACGGCGCCACGCTCGGGCATCTCATCCGCGAGCTCACCGTCACCCTTGCCGCCGACGCCCGTCTCGCCGACACCGCGCTCGACGCGGCCCAGCTCGCCGATCTCGGATACGCCGAACTGGAAGGCCACCAGACGGGCCACCCCTGGCTCGTCCTCAACAAGGGCCGCATGGGATTCTCGGCGACCGACACGGCCCGCTGGGCCCCCGAGGCCCGTATCCCCGGGACGCTCCCGTGGATCGCCGTCCACACGAGGATCGCCGCCTACAGAGGCGTCGCGGACCTGGCGACAGCCGAACGCCTCTACGACCGTGAGTTCTCCCCGGCGGTGCGGGACTCCTTCGCAGAGGCCCTCCGGGAGCGCGGCCTGGACCCACAGGCCTACCTGTACCTACCGGTACACCCATGGCAGTGGAGCAACATCGTGCTACCGCTCTTCGCCGGCGCCGTTGCGACGGACGCCATCGTGCCGCTCCCCACCGACGGCGATGTCCGCCTGCCCCAGCAGTCCATCCGTACGTTCCTCAACATCTCGCGCCCCGACCGCCACACGGTGAAGCTCCCGCTGTCCGTGCTCAACACCCTTGTGTGGCGCGGCCTGCCCACAGAGCGCACGCTCGCTGCACCGTCGGTGACCGCGTGGATGCACTCCCTCCGCGAAACAGACCCCTTCTTGAAGGACGATTGCAGGGTCATTCTCCTTGGAGAGGTGGCTTCCGTCGCCGTCGAGCACCCCGCGTACGACGGCCTCGAAGAAGTCCCCTATCAGTACAAGGAGTTGCTGGGCGCCATCTGGCGCGAGCCGGTGTTCCGGTATCTCGCCCCCGGCGAGCGGGCCCGCACGCTGGCCTCGCTGCTCCACGTAGACCCGCACGGCAGGGCGGTCACCGCGGAACTCGTCGCCCGCTCGGGCCTGACCCCCGAGGTGTGGCTGCGCCGGCTCTTCGCGGCCCTGCTGCCCCCGCTCCTCCACTTCCTCTATCGCTACGGGACCGTGTTCTCCCCGCACGGGGAGAACACCATCGTCGTCTTCGACGACCACGAGGTGCCCGTGCGGCTCGCGGTGAAGGACTTCGTCGACGACGTGAACGTGAGCGCCGAGCAGCTGCCCGAACACGACCGCATGCCACAGGACGTACGCGAGATCCTGCTCACCGAGCCGCCCGCTTTCCTGACCCAGTTCATCCACTCGGGGCTCTTCGTCGGCGTCTTCCGATATCTGGCGCCCCTGTGCGAGGAACAACTGGGGGTCACGGAAGAGAGGTTCTGGTTCCTGCTGCGGACGGAGATCCTGCGGCATCAGGCGCGCTTCCCCGAGCTCAAGGAGCGGTACGAGATGTTCGACCTCCTCACTCCCCGTATCGAGCGGCTCTGCCTCAATCGCAACCGACTGCACCTGGACGGTTACCGCGACCGGTCCCAGCGCCCCCACGCGGCCGTGCACGGCACGGTCCCCAATCCTCTGCACCAGCCTTGATCGCGGGATTGTCAGTGGTGCCCCGTAGGGTGGTCGAGCTATGACGAAGCCCCCCCTCCCCGAGCTCCTGCACGCCGCCGTCGCCGCTGTCGGCGGTACGGAACGACCTGGCCAGGTGACCATGGCCGAGACCGTCGCCGAGGCGATCGACGGCGGTTCCCACCTGCTCGCCCAGGCAGGCACGGGTACCGGTAAGTCCCTCGGCTACCTGGTCCCTGCCCTGGCGCACGGGGAGCGGGTCGTGGTCGCGACGGCCACGCTGGCCCTCCAGCGCCAGCTCGTAGAGCGGGACCTGCCGCGCACGGTCGACGCGCTGCACCCCCTGCTGCGCCGGCGCCCCCAGTTCGCCATGCTCAAGGGCCGGTCGAACTATCTGTGCCTGCACCGCCTCCACGAAGGAGCGCCGCAGGACGAGGAGGAGGGGCTCTTCGACCAGTTCGAGGCGGCCGCTCCGACCAGCAAGCTCGGCCAGGACCTGTTGCGGATGCGGGACTGGGCCGACGAGACGGAGACGGGCGACCGGGACGATCTGACCCCCGGAGTCTCCGACCGGGCCTGGTCCCAGGTGTCGGTCTCCTCCAGGGAATGTCTGGGCGCCACCAAGTGTGCGTACGGGCAGGAGTGCTTCGCAGAGGCGGCCCGCGAGCGGGCCAAGCTCGCCGATGTGATCGTCACGAATCACGCGCTCCTGGCGATCGACGCCATCGAAGGGGCACCGGTCCTGCCGTCCCACGAGGTGCTGATCGTGGACGAGGCGCACGAGCTCGTCTCCCGGGTCACGGGTGTGGCGACCGGCGAGCTCACCCCGGGGCAGGTGAACCGCGCGGTGCGCCGTTCCGCCAAGCTCGTCAACGAGAAGGCGGCCGATCAGCTCCAGACCGCCGCCGAGGGCTTCGAGCGGCTCATGGAGCTGGCGCTGCCCGGCCGTCTCGAGGAGATCCCGGAGGACCTCGGCTACGCGCTGATGGCGCTGAGGGACGCCTCGAGGACTGTCATCTCGGCCATGGGCACCACGCGCGACAAGTCCGTCCAGGACGAGGACGCGGTACGCAAGCAGGCCCTGGCCTCCGTGGAGAGCATCCACGACGTGGCGGAGCGCATCACGAACGGCTCCGAATACGACGTCGTCTGGTACGAACGCCACGACCGCTTCGGCGCGTCCCTCAGAGTGGCCCCCATGTCGGTGTCCGGCCTGCTGCGGGAGAAGCTCTTCTCGGACCGCTCCGTCGTCCTGACCTCGGCGACACTCAAGCTCGGCGGCGATTTCAACGGGGTGGGTGCCTCTCTGGGCCTGGCCCCCGAGGGCCAGGAGGGCGAGGGCCTCCCGCAGTGGCGGGGCGTCGACGTCGGATCGCCGTTCGAGTACCGCAAGCAGGGCATTCTCTATGTCGCCAAGCATCTGGCACGCCCCGCGCGTGAGGGCACCCGCAGCGACATGATGGACGAGCTGGCCGAGCTGATGCAGGCCGCCGGTGGTCGGACACTGGGGCTCTTCTCGTCGATGCGCGCCGCACAGGCCGCGGCGGAGGAGCTGCGGACCCGGCTTCCCGAGTACCCGATCCTCCTCCAGGGCGAGGAGACGCTCGGCGAGCTGATCAAGGGGTTCTCGGCCGACCCGAAGACGTGCCTGTTCGGCACGCTCTCGCTCTGGCAGGGCGTGGACGTGCCGGGCGCCAGCTGCCAGCTCGTCGTCATGGACAAGATCCCGTTCCCGCGGCCGGACGACCCGCTGATGAGCGCCCGGCAGAAGGCCGTCGAGGACGCCGGCGGCAATGGCTTCATGGCCGTTGCGGCGACGCATGCGGCCCTGCTGATGGCCCAGGGCGCGGGCCGTCTCGTACGGGCGACGGGGGATCGCGGCGTGGTGGCGGTCCTGGACCCGCGGCTGGCGACGGCCCGGTACGGCAGCTATCTGCGGGCCTCGATGCCGGACTTCTGGTACACGACGGACCGGAACCAGGTGCGGCGCTCGCTGGCCGCGATCGACGCGAAGGCGACCGCCGAAGCCGAAGAGAGCGCGTAGCCGCGCGGACCGCGCCATCGTGTGGGCGGAGCCCCGGACACCCGGGGCTCCGCCCACACAGCAGGCCCCCCGGATTCGGTAGGCCAATGACACTCGGCAGGCCCAGGACACATCAGACGCAGGACGCAGCAGGGCCCCGGAACCGGCGCAGTTGGTTCCGGGGCCCGGTCTAGGGGCGCGGGGTCACACCCGCCGCAGAACGGCCACCACCTTGCCGAGGATGGTCGCCTCGTCACCGGGGATCGGCTGGTACGCGGAGTTGTGCGGGAGCAGCCACACATGGCCGTCCTCGCGCTTGAAGCGCTTGACGGTGGCCTCGCCCTCGAGCATCGCGGCGACGATGTCGCCGTTCTCCGCGACCGGCTGACGGCGGACCGTGACCCAGTCGCCGTCGCAGATCGCGGCCTCGATCATCGAGTCGCCGACGACCTTCAGGACGAACAGCTCACCGTCTCCGACCAGCTGCCGGGGGAGGGGGAACACGTCCTCGACGGACTCTTCGGCGAGGATCGGGCCACCGGCGGCGATGCGGCCGACGAGCGGGACGTACGACGCGGCCGGCTTGCCCGCGGTGTCCGTGGGCTGCGCGCTCGGCTGGTCGGACCCGCGGACCTCGTAGGCACGGGGGCGGTGCGGGTCCCGGCGCAGGAAGCCCTTGCGCTCGAGGGCCATCAGCTGGTGCGCGACCGACGACGTGCTCGACAGGCCCACCGCCTGGCCGATCTCCCGCATCGACGGCGGGTAACCACGCCGCTGCACGGAGTCCCTGATCACCTCGATGACGCGGCGCTGCCTGTCCGTGAGCCCCGAGCTGTCCGCGCGGATTCCGGGAGGTCGGCCCGGCAAGGAGCGCGCGGGCTTTGGCCCCTCCGCGCTCATGGATGCGTCATTCATGGCATGCACCGGCTCGAGTCGGCCCTGGGAACGGTCCTGGGCAGTGATGGTGGCGCTGTCTGCGGTGGTGGTCACGTCGGTCGGCCCCTCTCGAGATGTTCTCCCTAGCTAGCCAACGGTAGTTGCTTTCGAAAGGTTGCGCCAAACACACGTTCGAGTGAAAAATCGCAGATTGCTTGTCGTGATCATGTGCCTGGGTGTATGCCTTGCACTTCGCCGGAGTGGCAATTCGGTTCATTGCGGTACGCTTCACCGCCGAGGCCGAGCCCCGCTCCGTGGGGCTCCCAGTGTGCCATCCGGTGGTCCGTCAACCCGGAACCGGCCCCCTCTCCGTGCGCCGCCGCCCGTGAACTGCGCGCATCCGTCATGGGCGCGCCCCCGCCCCGGTGTTCGCGAGGTGAAAGCGACACGCGTAGGGGCGAATTTGCGACCAAACCCCAGATCTAGTGGTTGGATTGCATCAGCAGCCCAGAAGTTGTGGTCCCCGGTCCTTCGAGGCCTCCGCCATCGCCTATGCTTGGGGCTGCTTCGAGGGGCCTCAAGGGCCTCGCGAGGCCATTGAGTCGTGCTGTGAAGGAGGGTTGGAGTTCCATGCACTGCCCCTTCTGCAGGCACCCCGACAGCCGTGTCGTCGACAGTCGCACCACCGACGACGGCACGTCGATCCGCAGGCGCCGCCAGTGCCCCGACTGCTCCCGTCGTTTCACGACCGTGGAGACGTGCTCGCTCATGGTGGTCAAGCGGAGCGGGGTGACCGAACCCTTCAGCCGTACGAAGGTGATCAACGGCGTCCGCAAGGCATGCCAGGGTCGCCCCGTCACCGAGGACGCCCTCGCTCAGCTCGGCCAGCGGGTCGAGGAGGCGGTGCGTGCCACCGGCAGCGCGGAGCTGACCACCCATGACGTGGGCCTGGCCATACTCGGCCCCCTTCAGGAACTCGACCTCGTCGCCTACCTGCGCTTCGCGTCCGTGTACCGGGCGTTCAATTCGCTGGAGGACTTCGACTCGGCCATCGCGGAGCTGAGGGAACAGCTGCCCGGTGCGAGCCGGGGGGACGCGGGCGGAGAGCGCGAACCATGTGGCTGCGGGCCCGGAGGGACTGTCGAAGTCCCCGTGCCCGCCACCGCTGCCGACTGACCGGCCCAGGGGTCGGTCGGCGGCCATCCAGACCTGGTTGCGGGCGGCAAGAGCGGCGTCCGCAATACAAGACACACACCGTGCCACGGGAAGATCGAGGCACTTCGGGGCGTTTTAGCCCGGTATAGGGAGGCGGCATGACAGAGACGACGAGTGGCCCGGCACGAGGTTCCCGCGCCAAGGGAGCCAAGGCCAACAAGGGGCTGCGTATCGAGCGCATCCACACGACTCCCGGCGTGCATCCGTACGACGAGGTGGAGTGGGAGCGCCGTGACGTCGTCATGACCAATTGGCGCGACGGCTCGATCAACTTCGAGCAGCGTGGCGTCGAGTTCCCCGGCTTCTGGTCGGTGAACGCGGTCAACATCGTCACCAGCAAGTACTTCCGCGGCGCGGTCGGCACCCCGCAGCGCGAGGTGAGCCTCAGGCAGCTCATCGACCGGATCGTGAAGACGTACCGGAAGGCCGGAGAGGACTACAACTACTTCTCCTCGCCCGCCGACGCCGAGATCTTTGAGCACGAGCTGGCGTACGCCCTCCTGCACCAGATCTTCAGCTTCAACTCTCCGGTGTGGTTCAACGTCGGTACGCCGCAGCCCCAGCAGGTCTCCGCCTGCTTCATCCTTGCCGTCGACGACTCCATGGAGTCGATCCTCGACTGGTACAAGGAAGAGGGCATGATCTTCAAGGGCGGCTCCGGCGCCGGCCTGAACCTCTCGCGGATCCGTTCCTCCAAGGAGCTGCTGTCCTCGGGCGGCAATGCCTCCGGTCCTGTCTCCTTCATGCGCGGTGCCGACGCCTCCGCAGGAACGATCAAGTCGGGTGGCGCCACGCGCCGCGCGGCCAAGATGGTCATCCTCGACGTCGACCACCCCGACATCGAGAACTTCATCGAGACCAAGGTGAAGGAAGAGGAGAAGATCCGCGCGCTGCGTGACGCGGGCTTCGACATGGACCTGGGCGGAGACGACATCACGTCCGTCCAGTACCAGAACGCCAACAACTCGGTCCGCGTGAACGACGAGTTCATGAAGGCCGTGGAGACCGGCGGCAAGTTCGGTCTGCGCGCCCGGATGACCGGTGACGTCATCGAGGAGGTCGACGCCAAGTCGCTCTTCCGCAAGATGGCCGAGGCCGCGTGGGCGTGTGCCGACCCCGGTATCCAGTACGACGACACCATCAACCAGTGGCACACCTGCCCGGAGTCCGGCCGGATCAACGGCTCGAACCCGTGCAGCGAGTACATGCACCTGGACAACACGTCCTGCAACCTCGCGTCGCTGAACCTGATGAAGTTCCTGAAGGACGACAGCAAGGGCCACCAGTCCTTCGACGTCGAGCGCTTCTCCAAGGTCGTCGAGCTGGTCATCACCGCGATGGACATCTCGATCTGCTTCGCGGACTTCCCGACGCAGAAGATCGGCGAGAACACCCGCGCCTTCCGCCAGCTGGGCATCGGCTACGCCAACCTCGGCGCCCTGCTGATGGCCACGGGTCACGCGTACGACTCCGAGGGCGGCCGCGCCCTGGCCGGTTCCATCACGTCGCTGATGACCGGTACCTCGTACAAGCGTTCCGCCGAGCTCGCCGCGGTCGTCGGCCCGTACGACGGCTACGCCCGTAACGCCGCGCCGCACCAGCGGGTCATGAAGCAGCACGCCGACGCGAACACCAAGGCCGTCCGCATGGACGACCTGGACACGCCGATCTGGGCCGCCGCCACGGAGGCCTGGCAGGACGTCGTCCGCCTTGGCGAGAAGAACGGTTTCCGCAACTCGCAGGCCTCGGTCATCGCCCCGACCGGCACCATCGGTCTCGCGATGTCCTGCGACACCACCGGCCTTGAGCCCGACCTCGCCCTGGTCAAGTTCAAGAAGCTCGTCGGCGGCGGCTCGATGCAGATCGTCAACGGCACCGTCCCGCAGGCCCTGCGCCGCCTGGGTTACCAGGAGGAGCAGATCGAGGCGATCGTCGCCCACATCGCCGACAACGGCAATGTGATCGACGCCCCCGGCCTGAAGACCGAGCACTACGAGGTCTTCGACTGCGCGATGGGCGAGCGCTCCATCTCCGCGATGGGCCACGTCCGCATGATGGCCGCCATCCAGCCCTGGATCTCCGGCGCGCTGTCCAAGACGGTCAACCTGCCCGAGACCGCGTCGGTCGAGGACGTCGAAGAGGTCTACTTCGAGGCGTGGAAGATGGGCGTCAAGGCGCTCGCCATCTACCGCGACAACTGCAAGGTCGGCCAGCCCCTCTCCGCCAAGACCAAGGAGAAGGAGAAGGAGGCGGTCACCGCCAAGGCCGAGGAGACCATCCGTACCGCGGTCGAGAAGGTCGTCGAGTACCGTCCGGTCCGCAAGCGTCTGCCCAAGGGCCGCCCGGGGATCACCACCTCCTTCACCGTCGGTGGCGCCGAGGGCTACATGACCGCCAACTCCTACCCGGACGACGGTCTCGGCGAGGTCTTCCTGAAGATGTCGAAGCAGGGCTCCACCCTCGCCGGCATGATGGACGCTTTCTCGATCGCTGTCTCCGTCGGTCTGCAGTACGGCGTCCCGCTCGAGACGTACGTCTCGAAGTTCACGAACATGCGCTTCGAGCCGGCCGGCATGACGGACGACCCGGACGTGCGGATGGCGCAGTCGATCGTCGACTACATCTTCCGCCGCCTGGCGCTCGACTTCCTGCCCTTCGAGACGCGCTCCGCGCTCGGCATCCACTCGGCCGAGGAGCGTCAGCGTCACCTGGAGACGGGCTCGTACGAGCAGTCCATCGACGATGTCGAGGTCGACGTCGAGGGTCTGGCTCAGTCCGCCCCGCGGCAGACCGAGTCCCTGAAGGCCGTCGTCGAGGCCCCCAAGGCCGAGGCCGTCGCCGCGGCGCCCGCTCCGCAGCAGGCGCACACCAGCGCCGAGCTCGTGGAGATGCAGCTGGGCATCCAGGCGGACGCCCCGCTGTGCTTCTCCTGCGGCACGAAGATGCAGCGCGCCGGTTCCTGCTACATCTGCGAGGGCTGCGGCTCGACCAGCGGTTGCAGCTGATCCGCTGACGCAGTGAGGTGAGGGGCGGCGGGCCACCAGGCCCGCCGCCCCTCACCCGTTCCGCGTCCCCGGAGCGCTCAGTGCGCGCCGCCCATCGCGGCGGCGAACGACGTCGGGTCGCTGTCGTAGCCCTGGAGCACCTCGCGGAAGGCCCACTCTCCGGAGTCGTCCCTCGCGAATTCGGCGATCACGGCCGCCGTGGAATCGGCCACTTCGGAGAAGTCGTTCTGCGCGAGGCCGGTGTACCCCTCGCGAATACGGACCGCCGTGTTCGCCACCGCTCCGAACACCGTTGCCCGCTCTCCCTGTTGTATGGCGATACCGACGACCACGCGCGCGTAGGAGGGCGACAGGCGCTCCAGCTCCAGTGTCATGACTTCGTCGAATCCGAAGCCCTGGCCCGTCGTGCTGTCCCGGTTGAGGGTGATGGTCCCGTCGGGGGAGCGGCTGTCGAAGTGCACTACGTAGGCCGGCGCTCCGCCCGGATCGTCGGATGTGTAGGTCGCCGCGATGATGTCGAGATCATGGGGCGGCTGGCCGATCGGACTCGGGTCCCATTTCAGCGCGACCTCGACCTTCTTGAGTCCTTTCTTGAAGCTGCTCACCGAACTCCCCCTTCTCGGCTGCTGGTTACGGCTGTTCATCACTGACTGCTCATGACTGCTACGGACACGCTACGTCCTACGATTGTGACCATGAACTGGAACGGGGAAGACCTCGATCTCGACGCCTACTTGGCGCGAATCGGCTTCACGGGGCAGGTCAAACCGGATCTGGACACGCTGCGCGCGCTGCACCGGGCGCATATCGCGGCGATCCCGTTCGAGAACCTGGAGATCATGCTCGGGCGGCCGGTGGACCTGGGCCTCGCCGCCTTGCAGGCGAAGCTTGTGCGGCAGCGCCGCGGCGGCTACTGCTACGAGCAGAACCTGGTCTTCGCGGCGGTCCTGGAGCGAATCGGCTACTCCGTGAGGGGACTTGGGGCCCGCGTCCGGGTGGGCGCCACGGCGCTTCGCGCGGTCACTCACATGCTGACCCGCGTCACCGTGGAGGACGGGCAGGAGTGGCTGTGCGACGTGGGCTTCGGCGCCCAGGGCCTGCGCGAACCGATCCCCCTGCGGGACGGGATCGAGGTGCGTCAGGGACCGTGGACCTTCGGCCTCATGTCGGAGAACCCCGGCGTTCTGGTCCTGTGCGGCTTGCGTCCCGGCGGCTGGGAGGAGATATACGCCTTCACCCTGGAGGAGCGCCATCCCGTCGACTACGTGGTGATGAACCACTACACGTCGACGCATCCGCGGTCCGCCTTCACTCATCGCCCCGTCGTCCAGCGTGCCGCCGTCGACAGCCAGCGCTCCCTCATCGACATGCGGATGTCGGTCGAGCTGCCGGACGGCACCCGGGACGAACGGGACGTACAGGAAGGCGAGTTGACAGACCTTCTCGCCCGTGAGTTCGGGATCGAACTGAGTGACGAGGACGCGGCACGACTGGCCAGGATGCGCGACGCCGGAGCGTGACCGAACCCACGTCGTGGGCCGTACGATGGCGCGGTGCTGGTCAAGTGGATTCGCTGCACCGTGACCGATCGACGCGGGTTCGAGCGGGGGCAGCGAAAGTGGGCGGGGCTTCTGGGGGAGCCGGGATTCCGGGGACAGGGCGGGGGCTGGAGCAGAAATCGGCCGGGGGTGGCTCATGTCCTCGGCTTCTGGGAGAGCCGTGCCTTCTACGACTCCTTCATGGCGCGCTCGCACGACCGGCTCGCGGCCGCTCAGTCGGGCACGTACAAAGACATTCAAGTGAAGCTCTTCGACCACCGGTTCGATGTGAAGACGGGCTTCGAGCCGCGCTTCACGGATGCGGACACGGTGCGCCTCGCGCACTGCCGGGTGCACGCGGACCGCGAGGAACACTTCGCGCTCATGCAGGAGAAGGTCTGGAACCCCGCGATGGCAGGCTCCCCGGGGATGGTGCGCGGACTGTTCGGTGAGGCGCCGGGCAACGAGTTCCTGATCCTGTCGATGTGGCACTCCGTGGCCGAGCACGGCAAATACCAGGCCGAACGCGTGGAGCGGCTCTCGACCCGCGCCCAGACGGAGACCGACATCGCCGGGATCACAGGCGACATCGTCCAGCTCGAACCCTCCTGGACGGTCTGATCCGGATCGGCCACAGCAGCGACCGCGGTGTGACATACGCCGGATGGAGCCCGTACGGGTGCTCGAACCGGGCCCTTCCGATCTAGGGTTTCCGCATGGCACGACCGCGGCGCATTGTCCTTGTCCGGCACGGCGAGTCGGAGGGCAACGCCGACGACACCGTCTACGAACGCGAGCCCGACCACAGCCTGGCCCTCACCGAGACCGGGCACCGGCAGGCGGACGAGACAGGGAAGTACCTGCGGGAGCTGTTCGGCCGTGAGCAGGTGAGCGTGTACGTGTCGCCCTACCGCCGTACGCACCAGACGTTCCGCGCCTTCCGGCTCGACCCCGAACTCGTACGGGTGCGCGAGGAACCGCGGCTGCGGGAGCAGGACTGGGGAAACTGGCAGGACCGGGACGACGTACGCCTCCAGAAGGCGTACCGCGACGCGTACGGCCACTTCTTCTACCGCTTCGCCCAGGGCGAGTCCGGGGCTGACGTGTACGACCGTGTGGGTGCTTTTCTGGAGAGTCTGTACCGGAGCTTCGAGGCGCACGACCACCCCTCGAATGTCCTCCTCGTCACCCACGGGCTCACCATGCGGCTGTTCTGCATGCGCTGGTTCCACTGGACCGTCGCCGACTTCGAATGTCTGTCGAATCCCAGGAACGGTGAGACGCGGGCACTCGTTCTCGGGAAGGACGGCAAATACACCTTGGACCGGCCGTTCGAACGATGGCGTGACCCGGAGCCGTACGGAGTCACCGGTTAGAGTGGCAGGGCGATGACCGCTGACTCCTCTCCTCATGTGCGGCTTGACCGCGCCCTGTCCAGCCTGCGCGGCCTGGCGGTGGGGGATGCGCTGGGCTCCCAGTTCTTCGTGCCCGCCAACCATCCGCTGCTCAAGCGCCGCGACCTGCCCGACGGCATCTGGCAGTGGACCGACGACACCGAAATGGCGTGTTCCGTAGTGGCGGTCCTGGCCGCCGAGAACCGGATCGAGCAGGACGCGCTCGCCCGGTCCTTCGCGGAGCACCACGACTTCGACCGCGGCTACGGTCCCGCGGTGAACCGGCTGCTCCGGCAGATCCGCGAGGGCGGCGACTGGCGTTCCCTGTCCTCCGCGCTCTTCAAGGGCCAGGGCTCCTGGGGCAACGGCGCGGCGATGCGGATCGCGCCGCTCGGGGCCTGGTACGCGGACGATCCGGAGCAGGCCACGCATCAGGCCGAGATCTCCGCCTATCCGACGCATCAGCACCGGGAGGCCGTGGTCGGGGCCATGGCCGTGGCCGCAGCTGCCGCGATCGTGGCCGATCCGGCAGGACCGCCGACGCCGCAGGCACTCCTCGACGGAGTGATCGCGCTCGTGCCGCGCAGTGCGGTGGGCGCGGGGCTCCGGCGGGCCAGGGACATGCTCGACTACGGCGACCCGGGGACGGTGGCCGCGGTCCTCGGCTGCGGCCGACGCACCACGGCGCACGACACCGTGCCGTTCGCCCTGTGGTCGGCGGCGCGCGGGCTCGGCGACTTCGAGCGCGCGTTCTGGGAGACGGCCCAGGTGGGCGGCGACATGGACACGACGTGCGCGATCGTGGGCGGAGTGGTCGCTTCAGGCTCGGGTGGCGCTCCGGCGGACCTGTGGCTGCGGCGGACCGAGCCCCTGCCGGAGTGGGCGCCCGGACTGCCGGTCTGACCTGTGGACCTCACGCCTCACTCGGTGTGACGGATGCACCCGTAGGGCTCTGCTGGTGAACGCATCGGCTTGGGTGTGATGGATGCCGGGCCGCCTTCGTCGAGCCGGATGGCCCGGCATCCACCTCCCCCGGTGGGCGGCTCCCCCAGTCAGCCGCCCGCCGGCCCGGCCGCACCCGCGGTACCCGCGAGCGCTTCCAGGTCGCTCTTGCGCACCCGGATCACCACAGTGGCGACGATCAGGGCGAGCAGCGCCATCGCCGCGGCCGGAATGAACGCGGTCGAGATGCCCTCAGCCAGGACCTGGTGCCCCCAGGGAGCCGGGAGCTGATGGGTCTTGGCGAACTCCGCCTTCTGCTCGGGCGTGGCCTGCGCCATGAAGGAGGGGATCTGGTCCTTGGCCTCGTTCCTGCTGGCCGTACCGAAGACGGTCGTCAGGATGGAGAGGCCGAGTGAACCTCCCACCTGCTGCATCGCGTTGAGCAGCCCGGACGCCGCGCCCGCCTCGTGCTGTGCGACTCCGGAGACGGCGGTCAGGGTGAGCGTCACGAAGTTGAGCCCCATCCCGATGCCGAACAGCAGCATCGGGCCGAGCACCCCACTCACGTACGAGCTGTCGGGGGAGATGAACGTCTGCCAGCCGAGGCCGAGCAGGACGAACGTCGCGCCGGTCATCATGAACGGCTTGGGGCCGAGGACCGGAAGCAGCCGCTGCGACAGGCCCGCGCCGACGATGATCGCGGCCGTCACGGGCAGGAAGGCGAGGCCCGCCTCGATCGGCGTGTAGTTGAGGACGTTCTGTGCGAACAGGACAATGAAGAAGAACATGCCGAACATCGCCGCGGCCAGGCTCAGCATGATCACGTACGTGCCGGAGCGGTTGCGGTCGGCGAACATCCGCAGCGGAGTGATCGGTTCCTTCGCCCGGCTCTCGATGAACACGAAGGCGAGCAGCAGCACCACGGCGGCGACGAACGATCCCATGCTGATGCTGTCCCGCCAGCCCTCCTCCGACGCCCGGATGAAGCCGTACACGAGCGAGGCCATGCCCGCCGTGGAGGTGAGCGCGCCCGCGATGTCGAAGCGTCCCGGGTGGCGTTCGGACTCGTTGATGTACATCGGCGTCAGTACCGCGATGAGGATGCCGATGGGCACGTTCACGAACAGCACCCAGCGCCAGTCGAGCCACTCCGTGAGCATGCCGCCGGCGAGGAGACCGACGGCGCCGCCGCCCGCGGAGACGGCCGCGAAGACGCCGAACGCGCGGTTCCGCTCCGGGCCTTCGGGGAACGTCGTGGTGATGAGGGCGAGCGAGGTGGGCGACGCGATCGCGCCACCGACGCCCTGCAGGGCCCGGGCCGCCAGCAACTGCCAGGGTTCCTGGGCGAGTCCGCCGAGCAGGGAGGCGAGTGTGAAGAGCAGGATGCCGGACATGAAGACCCGGCGGCGACCGAGGATGTCTCCCGCACGGCCACCGAGAAGCAGCAGGCCGCCGAAGGTGAGCGTGTACGCGCTGACGACCCAAGTGAGGTCTGTCGTGGAGAACTTGAGCGCGCCCTGAATGTGCGGGAGCGCGATGTTCACAATCGTCGCGTCCAGTACCACCATGAGTTGGCAGGCCGCGATGACGGCGAGGGCTATGCCGGGGCGCCCCGCCCGTCGTGCCTGTCCCGGCTTCCCCGGCTTGTTCGGTTTCTGATCTTGAGTTAACTGAGAGGTTGACACTATGGATCCCCCACAAGTGCGTTAGTGAACGCAACCGTTCACTGTTGCCTCGAACGGTAGTGACTCCCCATCAGTGAACGCAACCGTTCACTGAAGAAGCTGCCTGGAACACCCGGTTCCCCAACGGAGAGAAGACGATGGATACTTCGCGCTGGACGGCCGCCCCCGCTCGGACGGCCACCCTGCGCCGGCGTGGCCCCGTGCTGGAGCGGGCCATCCTGGAAGCCGCGCTGGAGCAGCTCAGTACGGTCGGCTGGAACGCCCTCACGATGGAAGGCGTCGCCGCCGGAGCGCAGACGGGCAAGGCCGCCGTCTACCGCCGCTGGCCGTCCAAGGAGGAGCTCGTCGCCGACGCCCTCCAGGCGGCGCTGCCCAGGCTCGACGGAGCGCCGGACCGCGGCAGCGTCCGGGAGGACCTGATCGAGCTGTGCGGCCTGATGCGTGAGGCGATGTACTCGCGCCCCGGATTCGCTCTGCGTTCGGTTCTTCACGAATGCGACTCGGCGACGGCGCAGCGCCTCCATGGGGTGATCTTCGAGGGCGTCGTCCAGCCGAGCGTCGAGCTGATCAAAGAGGTCGTGAACCGCGGGATCGAGCGGGGAGAGGTTCGCCCCGGCGCCGCTGACGCGTACGTCTGCGATGTCATCCCTGCGATGATGATGTATCGCTCCAAGGTGTGCGCGAGCGAATGGGGAGAGCGTGATCTCACGGAGATGATCGATCAGGTGATGGTTCCGCTGCTGCGGCCGCGGGGGGCGTGACGCGGGGCGGCGTCGGCCGTGGATTTGACCCGGCGCCGGAGTGTGTGGCGGCATCGCGCCGCGTTGACGGAGAACGGGCCGGTCGTACCGGGGTGTCGCTGAGGGGGCGAGACGGCGTACGCTATCTGGCGCCATGCCGTACGAACCACCCACTCACAGCGTCGAGCGTTCACTGCGCGCCACCACCGGAGCCAAGATCGTCGCCGGTGTGGACGAGGTCGGTCGCGGTGCGTGGGCGGGACCGGTCACTGTGTGCGCCGCTGTCACCGGGCTGCGCCGACCGCCCGAAGGTCTCACCGACTCCAAGCTGATCAGCCCGAAGCGGCGCGAAGTGCTCGCCGAGACGCTGGAGAGCTGGGTGACGGCACATGCTCTCGGGCACGCCTCCCACGAGGAGATCGACGAGCTGGGGATGACGGCCGCTCTGCGGCTCGCCGCGGTGCGCGCCCTCGAGGCCCTTCCGGTCCGTCCGGACGCGGTCATCCTCGACGGCAAGCACGACTACCTCGGCGCTCCCTGGCAGGTCCGCACGGTGATCAAGGGTGACCGGTCCTGTGTGGCCGTCGCCGCGGCATCGGTGATCGCCAAGGTTCGGCGCGACAAAATGATGGCCGAACTGGGCATCGAACATGCAGACTTCGGTTTTGCGGCCAACGCCGGTTATCCGTCGCCGGTCCACAAAGCCGCGCTGGAGGTGTGGGGGCCCACCCCGTACCACCGGCTCACGTGGGCGTATCTTGATGCGCTGCCCCAGTGGCGGCACCTCAAGAAGGCCCGCGTCTGGGCGAACGGAAACGTTCCGGAGATCGAAGGCCAACTCGGTTTCGACTTCTGATCTTCCGTTCGCACTCATGTGCCACCCGCCGGGGCCACCCGCACCGGCGTTTGATAGATATCAGCTCATGCCTCTCCTTCCCGAGGAGCCTCAGATTCACGAGAGTGTCCAGGGTCCCCGCGCCACTTCGGCCCCCAGCGGCCGCAACGCGCCGACCCCCCGCCCTGTACCCGGCCCGCGTCCCGCGGCGCCGCCGCGACCCGGACGCCCGGGTCCCGCACGGCCGATGCCGCCCGCGCAGCGCACGTCGCGCGAGTCGGTGTCCGCCGCCAAGCCGGGGCCTTCGGCTCCGGCCGCCCCCGCGGCCGTGCCGACCGCGCCCGCTGCGGCGGACGCGAGCGCGCAGCCGCAGATCCAGCTGATCCCGGCTTCGGTCGAGGGCGCCCTGGACGCCGCGGAGGAAGCCGTCGACCTGCTCCTCGACTCGGGCCGTGCGCCCGGCGAGGTGCTGGTGATCACCACCGGTGACCCGCACCCGTGGGCCACGCACGAGCTGTCCTTCGGCGACACCGCCTACTGGGCGCAGCACGACGCGGGTGACGACGTTTTCTACGCCGACGCCGGTGCCGCTGAGCGTGCCGCCAAGCGGCCTGTGGTCGTCGTCGCGCTGAACGGCGGCGCCGATGAGGCGGCCGCCGCGGCAATGCCTCTCGCCCTCGGCCGGGCGGGCGCCCTGCTGATCGTGTGTGGCGACCCGCAGCGGATCAACTCCCTGCTGGGCGCCGGAGTCTGACACGCCGCACGCCGGCTGCCCGGACCGCTCGACGGTTCCGCGGGCGGCCGGCGGCGTCGTGTGACTGCGGACCGCGTCGCGACGGGCTCGTTTTCAGCGGCAGCTCTCAGCGGGCGGCCGCGCGGCGCAGTACCTCCGACGCGGCTCCTCCTGTGCGCGGCAGGGGTGGCTCGACGCCGCCCTCGAACGCTTCGGGCGCCGACCCAAGGCTCGGCCGCCGGCCGGCACGTCCCTCGCCGAGTACCTGCCAGCCGTCCCGCGTCATGGTGATGTACGCCCCGCAGCGCAGCCCATGAAGTGTGCAGGCATCCCGCAGCCCCCACATCCACGCACCGTCCTCCTCCGTCCAATGCGCGTCGCCCTCACGGCAGTAGAGCAGTACGGCAGTACGCACCGGTGTACGGCGTCGGAGGTCGTGCGGGATGACCCGGCGCAGGTGCGTGAGCAGCGCGTTGCGGAACACCCAGCCGTCCGCCGCGCTCGCGCGCCGGGTGAACGACGCGCTGGCACTGAGCCGCTCCTCCGTGTCAAGAACGGCCACGACGGCCGTCTGAGGGTTGGGGCGGTGCCGGGCGTGCAGGCCGCTGACGACCTCGCGCGGATTGCGCAGCAAGGGGATCCCCGCCGCGGCCCATTCCGCGGGTTCGAGCACCCTGGCGAGTTGATTGGCGGAGTCGGCGGACATGTCGGCACGCGTCGATGACGTCGACAATGATGTCGCCGAGGACGGAGCGAATCCGAAGGTCACGGTCCTCCCTTCGGCTACGCGCCCACACTGCGGGCGGGGTCGGACTGCGGGAGCGCACCGCGGCACAGCCCTACCGGACCACGATCGAGCCGCGCGGGAGCGATTCCAATTCTTCCCTTCGCACTGGCTTGCGGCAACGAGCAATCGGGGCCGGGGGCCGGTATCTGGGGAAGCGTCGGCTATATCCCTGCCCACCGCCGTCACCCGTGACGCCAGGATCACGTTTTTACGGCTTCGACCGGACGCCAGGATCACGTCGTTACCGCCACGACCAGCGGTAACACCCCCTGACCTCGGTGACCCGGGCGCCCCGAGAATTGGATCTGGAGGGGCTCGGATCCAGAGGGGCTCGGCATCTGGCGGGACACCCTCCAGGCGGCCGGATGGAAGGGACCGGCGGTGATCATCGCGGCGGCGGATTGGGCCGTTGTCAGTGGTGTGGGGTTGCATGGGGGGATGAGTAACCAGGAGCTGCGTGCCGAAGCCGACGCCATCCTCGCTGAGCTGGTCGGCGATCCGGGGGGTTCGGCGCGCCTTCGGGAGGATCAGTGGCAGGCGGTGGCAGCCCTGGTCGAGGAGCGTCGGCGTGCCCTTGTGGTGCAGCGCACCGGCTGGGGCAAGTCGGCGGTGTACTTCGTGGCCACGGCCCTGCTGCGGCGGCGTGGCTCCGGTCCCACGGTGATCATCTCGCCGTTGCTGGCGCTGATGCGTAACCAGGTCGAGTCGGCGGCGCGGGCCGGTATCCAGGCGCGCACGATCAACTCGGCCAACCCGGAGGAGTGGGACACGATCTATGAGGAGGTCGAGCGTGGCGAGACCGACGTTCTTCTCGTGAGTCCGGAACGCCTCAATTCGGTGGATTTCCGCGACCAGGTCCTGCCCAAGCTCGCGGCCACGACCGGTCTGCTCGTGGTCGACGAGGCGCACTGCATCTCCGACTGGGGCCATGATTTCCGGCCGGACTACCGCCGGCTGCGGGCGATGCTGGCCGAGCTTCCCGCCGGTGTTCCGGTGCTGGCCACCACCGCTACGGCGAACGCGCGGGTCACGGCGGATGTCGCCGATCAGCTGGGTACGGGAGCCGGCGAGGCACTGGTGCTCCGCGGCCCGCTGGATCGGGAGAGTCTGCGCCTGGGCGTGGTCCAGTTGCCGGATGCCGCACACCGCCTGGGCTGGCTTGCCGAACACCTGGATGAGCTTCAGGGCTCCGGCATCATCTACACGCTGACGGTGGCCGCGGCCGAGGAGGCCACCGCCTTCCTGCGCCAGCGCGGCTTCAACGTGGCGTCGTACACGGGCAAGACGGAGAACGCCGACCGGCTCCAGGCCGAGATCGATCTCCAGGAGAACCGCGTGAAGGCGCTGGTCGCCACCTCCGCGCTGGGGATGGGCTTCGACAAGCCGGACCTGGGATTCGTGATCCATCTCGGCTCGCCGTCCTCGCCGATCGCCTACTACCAGCAGGTGGGGCGTGCGGGCCGCGGTGTGGCCCACGCCGATGTGCTGCTGCTGCCGGGCAAGGAGGACGAGGCCATCTGGCGTTACTTCGCCGATACGGCCTTCCCGCCCGAGGCGCAGGTCCGCCAGACCCTCTCGGCTCTCGCGGGTGCGGGACGGCCGCTGTCCGTGCCCGCCCTGGAGGCGGCGGTGGATCTTCGGCGCAGTCGACTCGAGTCGATGTTGAAGGTGCTGGACGTCGACGGCGCGGTCAAGCGGGTGAAGGGCGGCTGGACGGCCACGGGAGCCGACTGGGTGTACGACTCCGAGCGCTACGCGTGGGTGGCCAAGCAGCGGGCGACCGAGCAGCAGGCCATGCGTGATTACGCGAGCACGTCCCAGTGCCGGATGGAGTTCCTGCGCCAGCAACTGGACGACGAGGGTGCGGCTCCGTGTGGCCGTTGCGACAACTGTGCGGGGGCCTGGGCCGATTCCTCGGTTTCGGCGGAGATGCTGACGGGGGCTGCCAGGGAACTGGACCGCCCGGGGGTGGAGGTCGAGCCGCGCCGCATGTGGCCGACGGGGATGCCCGCGCTGGGCATTGACCTCAAGGGGCGCATCCCGGCCAAGGAACAGTGCTCCACCGGGCGCGCCCTGGGGCGGCTCTCGGACATCGGCTGGGGCAACCGACTGCGCCCGCTGCTGGCCGAGAACGCGCCCGACGGGCCCGTCCCCGACGACGTCCTGAAGGCCGCGGTAGCCGTCATCGCCGACTGGGCGCGCTCGCCCGGGGGGTGGGCGCCGAGTGTTCCGGACGCCTCTGCCCGGCCGGTGGGAGTCGTCGCGGTGCCGTCCCTGACCCGGCCGCAACTGGTCGGTTCCCTCGCCCAGGGAATCGCGACCATCGGCCGCCTCCCCTTCCTGGGCACGCTTGCGTATACGGGGCCGGGGGACGTACACGCGGCACGCCGCAGCAACTCCGCCCAGCGGCTCAGGACACTGTCCGGCACTTTCACCGTTCCTGACGATCTGGCCGCGGCCCTGGCCGGCGCTCCGGGTCCCGTCCTGCTCGTGGACGACTACACGGACTCCGGCTGGACCCTCGCGGTCGCCGCGCGGCTGCTCCGGCAGGCGGGAAGCGAGCAGGTTCTGCCGTTGGTACTGGCTGCGGCGGGCTGAGTCATTGGGTGCTCAGGGCTGAGGCGCTGAGCTGAGCCACTGACCGGAGCCGTAGAAGGGGACGTGCGAGCCCGAAGTATGGGCGGGCGCGTCCCTTTCCGTTTCCGTGTCCGTTTCGGCTTCTGCTCCTGTCGGCGTGTGCGGCTTGAGGCCCGCGCCGTTGACGGGTTCTGCGACTTTCAGGTTCACCGCCGCGGACGCGCAGATCGACGAGACCGCCCCCGTTGTCACTCGCGAGGACATCGTGATCCATGCGCCGCTGCGCACGATCTGGAAGGTGCAGACGGACGTCGAGAACCGGCCGTCGTGGCAGCCCGACGTCACCACGGTCACGAAGGACACGCCGGGCCGGCTGCGGCCGGGCTCGGTGTTCCGCTGGGAGACCCAGAGGCTGGGCATCACCTCCACCGTCAAGCAGGTCGTGCCCGGCAAGCGGCTGGCTTGGGGAGGTCCCGCGCAGGGCATCACCGCCGTCCACGTGTGGACGTTCACGCCCACCAAGAACGGCGTGCTCGTCCACACCGAGGGGTCCTGGACCGGCGCACCGGTCGATACCGACACCGCCAACCTGCAGGCCGCCCTCGATGCCTCGCTCCAAGCCTGGGTCAACAACCTCAAGCACGGGAGCGAGAGCCACTCCTGATCGCGGTGCGTGCGCCGCGTGCCCGAAGTTCCCTTCCACATACGGCCACTGAGCTGACGTCAGCAAGTGAACGACATGGCTGGGAGAAGCATGGCCTGATGGGTCGGCTTCGCGCGAGTGGCCCTGCCGGCCTGTGGACAACTCCTGTCGTGTCCCTGATCCGGGTTATCCACAGGTCAAAACGGAATCTCGAGATTCGCGGCATGGTCGTCGCATGACGAATCACAGCGAAGCAGCCGGCGCACCCGGCACGGAACAGGTCACCCTGCGCAACCCGTCCGAACTGGCCGAAGCGCTCCCGTACTTGCTCGGGTTCAAGCCCGAGGACAGCATCGTGCTTGTCGCCCTGCACCGCGGACGCTTCGGCGGACGCGTGCGACTCGGGATCCCCGAGCGCCCCGGCGACTGGCCGTCCGTCGCGGACGAGATGGCCAAGTGCCTGATCAGTGGCTGCAAGAGGAAGGACGGAACGCCGGACGGCATCGTCGCGTTCCTGTGCCGGGATCCGAAGACCACCGAGACCGGTCGGCAGATCATGGAGCGCCTGCACCCACTGGCGCAGATGCTGCGCCTGGCTTGCGGCCGCCTCGACGTGCCCGTGGTCGAGACCCTCTGCATCGCCGACGATCACTTCTGGTCGTACAGCTGCCCGGTCGCGGAGTGCTGCCCGCCGGACGGCACACCGCTGGCCGCGTCCGGTACGTCCGTCACGGCGGCCGCGATGACCTACGCGGGCATCCAAGTGCGGCGCCCGCTGAGGGAGATGAGGGCCAGGCTCGCGCCGTGGCAGACGGCGGCCGTGCCGGAGCAGGAGCGTGCGCTGGATGCCGCGGCCATGACTCTGGTCCCCAGGATTCTCGCCGGAGTCCCGCGCGTTGAGGTCGCGGACGAGACGCTCGATCTCGCACGGCGGGTCTGGAGCCGTTTCGGGCACCTGCCGACCGGCGGCGACACACTCGAAGCTGATCTCAAGGACGACGAGCAGCTCGCGCATGACGAAGCGGCGAGGCTGATCCTCGGCCTCCAGGACCGGCTGACCCGGGATCACGCCGCCGAGTGGATGGAGGGCGACGAGGCACCGCTTGTTCTGCGTCTGTGGCGAGCCCTGGCCCGCCGCTGCGTGGGCCCGTACGGCGAACACGCGGCGGCGCCGCTGACGCTCGCCGGCTGGGTCGCGTGGTCGCTGGGCGACCGAGTGGAGGCAGGCGAGGCATTGGACATGGCGCTGGCGGCGGATCCCCGGTACGTCTTCGCCCGGCTCCTCATGGAGGCGTGCAGCGCGGACCTGGATCCGGAGCCGGTGCGGCGAAGCCTGCGCAAGACCCGGGACGAGCGGAACGTGACGCCGTCCGGGGCGGGTTCTGAGGAGGACTCTGACGGAGCCGGGGCAGGAGTAGCGGTAGGCGCGGGGCCCGTTGCCGGCGTCAATGTCGAAGGCGCCGCTGGCCGTAAGGGCGCGGGATCCCCTGTGCGGCCAAGTGCCGAGGACTCGCGGGAACCGGCCGAGGATCGAGTGACGCGGGCTCTGGAAGCGTCCCTGCGCCGGCGCGGATCGCGACGTGCAGGCCCGGGTAAGGGACCCGCCCAGGCTGGGGCGCGTGCGCCGAGGCGACCGCAGGGACGTCGCCGAGTGGGGCGGCAGGGGACGAGGCGGGACGGATGAGTACCGGATCGTGGCGCAGGTTCCGCATGCCCGCCTTTGTAGCGGCGCGGGCACCGGCCGGCGTGGGGGAGTTGGGGAGGGGAATGGGGCGTCGGCTGCTCGGCTTCCTTTGCCGCGGGCGTGACTTGGGGTGGGGCAGGCCCGTTCACCACTGTGGCACAGCCCGTGATCGGGCTGCGCCGTTGTCCCCCCGCCGACCCTTCGGAGCGCCATCGGCGCCTCGCGCGCGCCCAGCGCGGAAGGAGCCACCCCATGCTGCCCCCCGCGTCGTCGACCGTGTCCGCCGTATCGACTTGCGCCGTGCCGGTGCTGCTCGCCCTGGAGGAAGACGCTCCACCAGGTGCCGTCGGACCGCCCCGCGAGACCGGTACCGCTGGTTGTCCGGGGACGAGGCGGCGGTGATGCCTTCAGCTGCACGCGCGCCGGAGCCCGAAGACTCGTTCAAGGCGTCCTGCGAGAGTCCCTTGGAGGACTCGTTCGTCGACCGCCTCGGCGGAGGTGCGGGCCGCGCCTCTGGAACCCCCGCAGGGATGGCGCCCCCTCCACCGGCTGGGGTATCGACGGCGCCCGCTGAGGTGTCGTCCGCGACCTTAGGGCTGGGAGCATCCGGCACCGCGGGGCCGTCAACCGCCATCGCGGGAGCGCCATCCGCTCATGCAGCGACATCTGTAATCTCCCCAGCGATCTCGTCCGCTCACCGCAAGGACCCGGCTCCACCTGCTACCCGCAACGCTCCGCCCCTAACTGCGCACGCCGGTCGCGCGAACACCCCCGCTCCCCGGCGCTCCGCGGAGCTGCCGCCGGCGCACACGGCGCTGATCTGCGTGGCCCTGCCCTCGCTCGCGATTTCCTCGCAGCAGGGGCAGTTGACGGGCGATGGCCTGGAGGGGTTCTACCGCGCCGGGCGCCGATTGTTGTCGCGCTGCCTGCTCCGTGTGGCGGGGCGCGAGCCGGTCGCGGTTCAGGCCCGTATGGTCGCCGCCGACCGGGCCCGGTTCGTGGCGACGCTGAGGCCTGTCGTGGACGGCGGCCCCGACCCGGACATCATGGTCGAGCGGATGCGGCATGCCGACGGCACGGAGCGGATCACGCTGCGCAGCTCGGCCATACGCCCGCTGCGGCTGCCGGTCGAGGTCGCGCTCGGTACGGATCTGGCCGAGCTGGGCGCGGTGGCGGCCGGACGGCCGGGGCGTGCACTGTCCGCCACCGTCCACGACTCCGGCATGCGATGGTCGTCGCCCGCGGGCCACGCCGTCGTCACCGCTGACCCGCCGCCCCGGGATGCGCTCGCCTCCGCCGGCCTGCTGCGCTGGGAGTTCGACCTGCCTCCGGGGGGCACGTGGAGTGTCGAACTACGGGTACGGGCCGACGGAGGAGGGACGGGCCGGCCGGTCGGGCATGGCACCGTACGTCCGCTCGCCGGGGCGGAAGCCGCAGGGGACGACGCGCGCGTGGGGCCGCTGCTGAGAACCTGCGCCGAGGACCTGCACGCATTGCTGCTGCGCGACCCTGCGCACCCCTCGGAGCTCTACCTCGCCGCAGGCGCGCCCTGGCGCTGTGGTCTGGCTCCGGCCGAGGCGTTGGCGGCCGCGCGGATGGCGCTGCCTTTGGGAACACGGTTGGCCGCGGGCACTCTCAGGGCCCTCGCTCGGACCCAACTCCCAGGAGCAGGAGGGGAGTCGGGGATGATCCCCGGCCCGCTGAGAGACGCAGGCCCGCATCTGCCGCCCGGCTGTACCGGAACCGAAGCGACGCTCCTGTTCCCGGCGCTCCTCGCGGAGGCGAGACGCTGGGGCCTTCCCGAGCAGGAGGTCGCCGAGCTGCTACCCACCGCGGAGCGCTGCCTGCACTGGCTGCGGGCAGCCGTTGGCGAAGGGACGTACCTGGCGGACCCCGGCCCCGGCCCCGGAGGACCGTTGCGCTGCGAGACCCAGGCCCACGCCCACCGGGCCGCCTTGCTCGGAGCGGATCTCCTCGACGCCCATGGCCGACCCGGCGCCGTAGAACTGCGGCAGTGGGCCGAAGTGCTGCGGACACGGTTCAGGGAGGACTTCTGGGCCGAGGACCGCGGAGGCGGCAGGCCCGCCGCCGCCCGCATGCCGGACGGGCGCCTCCTGCCCCACCTGGGCAGCGCCGCGGCCCACCTCCTCGACACAGGGCTGCTTGGCGGCGGTGTGATGGCCCCGGGACTCCTGGACAAGGTGCAGACCGAACAGCTCGCACGGCTCCTCGGCGGTCCGGCACTCGACTCAGGGTGGGGGCTGCGCAGTCTGGGCGTGCGGGAGGCGTCGTACAACCCGTTCGGGCACCGTGGCGGAGCCGTGCGGGTGCAGGAGACGGCGCTGGCCGTGGGCGGCCTGGCCGCTGCCGGCTACGAGAAGGAGTCGAGTTCGCTGCTGCGGGGCGTCCTGTCGGCGGCCGAGGCATTCGGGTTCCGGCTGCCCGAGATGTACGCGGGGGAGCAGCGTTGCGAAGGGGGCGCGCCGCTTCCGCATCCGGCCGCCTGCAGACCCGCGGCCACCGCCGCGGCGGCGGGGGTGCAGATCCTCGCGGCCCTCGCCGGGATCCGGCCGGACGCGCCCGCCGGGACGGTGACGCTGAGGCCGATGCGCAGCGCACCCCTGGGGGAGATCGAACTGGCCGGGTTGCGGGTCGCGGGCGCACCATTCTCGGTGCGGGTCAGCAGACTCGGTCTCGCCATGGTCGAGGAGGCGGCCGACGGGCTGCAGTTGGGGGTGTGACCGGGGCGGACGTGAGTTCGGGAGATCGGCGGGGTCCCACCTCGGGGACTTCGAAGAAGGCCTTGATCGACGATCGCGAAGGGAGTGTTTATCGTCAGGAAGACGACTATGATCGCGGCATGTCGCCCTACGACCCGTCGGCCTTCCCGCCCTTCGCAGTCACCGTCGACCTGGTCGTGCTGACCGTGCGTCGTCACGCGCTCTGTGCGCTCGCGGTACGGCGAGGCGAACCGCCGTTCCAGGGGCGTTGGGCACTCCCCGGCGGCTTCGTACGGGACGACGAGGACCTGTCCTCCGCCGCGGCGCGCGAACTGATCGAGGAGACCGGGCTCTGCGCCCATGATCCCGCAGACCGGGACCAGGTGAATGGTGCGCACCTGGAGCAGCTGGCCACCTACGGCGACCCCAAGCGCGACCCTCGTATGCGCGTGGTCAGCGTCGCTCATCTGGCCCTGGCGCCGGATCTGCCCGCACCGCGTGCGGGTGGCGACGCGCACAGCGCGCGCTGGGCACCCGTAGAGGCACTGCTGAACCAGAGCGGGTACGGGCGCGAGGGTGAGCAGGCGGCGCCCCTGGCCTTCGATCATGCGCAGATCCTCGCGGACGGCGTGGAGCGCGCCCGCTCGAAGATCGAGTACTCGTCGCTCGCTACGGCCTTCTGCCCACCCGAGTTCACGGTCGGCGAGCTGCGGCGCGTGTACGAGGCGGTGTGGGCCGTCGCGCTCGATCCGCGCAACTTCCACCGCAAGGTGACAGGCACCCCGGGTTTCCTCGTGCCCACCGGCGGGACCACCACCCGCCAGGGCGGCAGGCCGGCCCAGCTCTTCCGAGCCGGGGGCGCGACACTGCTCAACCCGCCGATGCTGCGCCCCGAGGTGTGACCGGGAGCTGACCGGGCCTGACCTCCGGGCTCTGCCCGCCCACGCCGCGCAGGGACACCCGAAGCGCGCACCCTGCCCGAAAAGACGGAAATATCGCGTTATCTTGCTGCGGTACCCACGGGGTTCGTCCGTCCCCGCTCGGCGGACGGGTCCCGGCCGCCGAGCGGTCGCACATCCTGCGAGAGAAGCGATGATCCAGGCCTTCGGACTGACCAGCAACCCCCGCCAGGAGCTCCCGCCCGCTGTCGACGACGTGTCCTTCGAGGCGCCGACGGGGCGCGTCACGGCGCTGCTCGGTGCCCGCGCGTCCGGCAAGACGACGGCGGTTCGGCTGATGCTCGAACTCCAACAAGGCCGTGGAATCACGCATTTCAGAGGCCGCCCCCTGCACCGCATCCCCCATCCATCCCGCGAGGTGGGCGTGTTGCTCGGCGAGGTCCAGGGGCATCCGTCCCGAACCGTGCGCGGACAACTGCGTATGTTGTGCGCGGCCGCAGGCGTGCCGGTGCAGCGTGCCGACGAGGTCCTCGAAGTCGTCGGCATCGTCAGCCTGCGTGAGCAGCGACTAGGCACGCTCTCGCGAGGCATGGACAGGCGCCTCGGCCTCGCCTGCGCGCTTCTCGCGGACCCCCACACCCTCGTCCTCGACGGACCCGCCGACGGGCTCTCGGTGCGTGAGGGCAAGTGGCTGCACGGCATCCTGCGGGCCCACGCGTCGCTCGGCGGCACCGTGCTCTTCTCCACCGACGATGCCAAGGAAGCGGCGCGGACCGCTGACCGCGTGGTCACCATGGAGGCTGGACGCGTCATCGCGGACCAGGGAGTCGCGGACTTCTCCCGTACGCGGCTGCGCCCCCGCGTCGCCGTGCGCAGCCCGCATGCCGCCCGGCTCGGTGTCCTGCTGGCCAAGGAGGCACGCGCGGCACAGCGATCCGTCGAGGTCGTGAACGAGGACGGCAACCGCCTCTCCGTATACGGCAGTAACTGCGCGGACGTCGGCGAAACCGCGTTCCGACACAGCATCCTGGTCCACCAACTCGCGGACGAGGTCGGGGATGCGGGGCCGACGGTGAGCGTTCCGGCACGGGCGCACACTGAAGCAGTCCGCGACGCGGAGCCGACCGCGCCTCGGACGACCGTCGCGGAGGCTTCGCCCGCCGAGACGCCACCTCCGGCCACAGAGTCGTCGGAACCCGACGCGGACCTTGCCGGCGCCTCCTCCCCGGCTGAGTCGCCGCAGCGCGACGACCCGGGCCCTCAGGCGCCCGGAACTTCCTCAAGCCCCGCCCCGGTCCCTCCCCCCTCCCTCCTGTCCCCCCTCCCACCCCCCATCACGATCCACCCCGCACCCAGCCCGCTCCGTCCGCTGCGTTACGAGGTTCGCCGGGCGACCGGCATCGCCACCGGTTACCTCACGGCGGCCGCCGTTCTCGTCGCCTCCGCGATCGTCGCCGTACTGCTCGCCCGGACCGGTCACACGCCGCAGTCCCGTCTCCTCGCAGCCTGGCCGCAGGAGCTGCCGCTTCCGCCGGCCGCCCTCGGTGCGGGGCTGCTCGGGGCCTTCGCGTTCGGCGACGAATTCCGTCACCCCGCGCTGGCCGCCGACCGCGGCACCGTCCCCCGTCGCCTGGGACTTCTCTGCGCGAAACTCGTCGTCGCAGCGGCCATCGCCGTCTCGCTGGCCTTCCTCGTCGTCGCGTCCGACGCGGTGCTGCTTCACGTTGTATACGGAGAAGAGCTCACCAAGGTTCCCGCCGACTGGCTTTCATCGAGCGCGAGTTGGCTCGCGCTCGTCATGGGCTGCGCCTGGGCCGGGGTACTGGCCGCCGGTGTCTTCCGGTCCACGACGGCCGGACTGGCCGCCGTACTCGCCGTTCCGATCCTCGTCGTGCCCCTCGTACAGGAGGCCTTGGCAGGTCCATCTGTGCGAACGGCGGCGGGACTTCCGTCGAGGCTTCGTGATCTGGCACTTGTGCACTGGCCGTTCGGGGCGGAGCGTCTTCTGGCCGCGGGACTGCGGATGATCGCTCAACCTGTGGGCGGCGCCCTGATGTTGTCACTGACCGCTCTGCTCTGCGCTTATCTGCTCACGGTGCTGCGTCCCAGGGCTCGATGACGACCGTCGGGTACCTTCCGGTCCGGTCACGCGCACAACTCCCCGACGATCGCCTATTTCCGTCCGATAAGGCGTCAATTGCGACGGGGTAAGCGATCACCCTTTCGTGTGCTTTTCACCAAAGACCTCAAGGGACTTGGGAGCGGCGCCGACAACTGATCCGTGAGTACCCTTGCGCACACCATGATGACCGCCGCCCGCTCCGCCGACTCCGGCCTGACCGGCCCGGGCGAAATCGACCGTTACCCCTATGGGGAGGCCAATGGTGCCGACCGCGTCGGAGCCCCTGTCTGGGACGTCGCGGATCAGGATCTCGGCCGGATGGGGCGGCGCGCCGCCGGAAGTCGCGGCCGCGGCCTGCACGGCCAGCTCGTCCAGCAGCTGGGCCAGATGATCGTTTCCGGGGACCTGGGGGCGGACCGCCCGCTCGTCCCCGAGGAGATCGGCCAGCGATTCGAGGTGTCCCGCACCGTCGTCCGCGAGTCGCTCCGCGTCCTCGAGGCCAAGGGCCTGGTCAGCGCCCGCCCCAATGTCGGCACCCGCGTCCGCCCCGTCAGTGACTGGAACCTGCTCGACCCGGACATCATCGAATGGCGCGCCTTCGGCCCGCAGCGCGACGACCAGCGCCGGGAGCTGAACGAGTTGCGCTGGACGATCGAGCCCCTCGCCGCCCGGCTCGCGGCCGGACACGGCCGCGAGGACGTCCAGCAGCGGCTCACCGACATGGTCGAGATCATGGGGCACGCCTTGGGCCAGGGTGACCCGATCACCTTCGCCCGCGCCGACGCCGAGTTCCACTCCCTGCTCATCCAGCTCGCGGGCAACCGCATGCTCGAGCACCTGTCCGGCATCGTCTCCGCGGCCCTCCAGGTCTCCGGGGGGCCCGTCACGGGCTGCGACCGTCCGAACGAGGTGGCCGTCGCCCACCACAGCCGGATCGCCGACGCCCTCGCCGCGGGTGACGGCACGGGCGCGGAGGCCGCCATGCGGCAGCTGCTCACCGTCCACCCCGATGTCGAACGTGTGGTCCCCGCGCCCCGCGAGCACTGACGCCTCCCACGGCGATTCGGTGATCCGGCGCCTCGGTGCAGGCCCCCCGGTGTCCGATGCACCGCACGGTCCGGGTGCGCCCACCATCTGTTCCCCATGTGTCGCCGGATCGCGCCTGATCCCCCCGGACCCGGCGCGATCCGGCGACACATGCGTGGACCATGGGTTCCGCCGGTTCGAGCTGGGTAGTCGAAGAGTGGCCATGTTTGACCGCATCCATTAGTTTTTGACCGCTTACGGGGTGTGACTCGGGCCACGCAGATTGGGCGTAACGCTCCTCGGAACAGCGCGATGACCTAAGAGGCGACAGTCGAGGAGGGAATACAGCAGCCACGTATGGCGCTGTCCATCTCCCCGGCCCCCGCCCACGCCGTCGGCCCATCCCCAAGTCGGCGGTCGTCGGCTCCGGTCCTCACAGGACGGGGCCGGAAGCCGTTTTCCAACGTTCCGAGAGGTTGTTCGTGTCGGCCAGCACATCCCGTACGCTCCCGCCGGAGATCGCCGAGTCCGTCTCTGTCATGGCGCTCATTGAGCGGGGAAAGGCTGATGGCCAGATCGCCGGCGACGACGTGCGCCGTGCCTTCGAGGCCGACCAGATTCCGGCCACTCAGTGGAAGAACGTTCTGCGCAGCCTCAACCAGATCCTCGAGGAAGAGGGTGTGACGCTGATGGTCAGTGCCGCGGAGCCGAAGCGCCCCCGCAAGAGCGTCGCAGCTAAGAGCCCGGTCAAGCGCACCGCCACCAAGACCGTCGCAGCCAAGACGGTCACGGCGAAGAAGGTCGCTGCCACGGCCACCCCCGAGTCCCCGGCCGTAGAGGCCGAGGCTGAGGACGCCGAACCCAAGAAGGTCGCAGCCAAGAAGACGACGGCCAAGAAGGCCGCCGCCAAGAAGACCGTCGCCAAGAAGGCGGCGGCGAAGAAGACGTCCGGCAAGAAGGACGACGAGGCCGACGACGAGGCCGAGGAGACCCCCGGCACGGCCAAGGCCGAAGGCGAGCCCGGCGAGGAGGGTGCGCAGGGCTTCGTCCTGTCCGACGAGGACGAGGACGACGCGCCCGCGCAGCAGGTCGCCGCGGCCGGCGCCACCGCCGACCCCGTCAAGGACTACCTGAAGCAGATCGGTAAGGTCCCGCTGCTCAACGCCGAGCAGGAGGTCGAGCTCGCCAAGCGCATCGAGGCCGGCCTGTTCGCCGAGGACAAGCTCGCCAACGCGGACAAGCTCGCGCCGAAGCTCAAGCGCGAGCTGGAGATCATCGCCGAGGACGGCCGCCGCGCCAAGAACCACCTCCTGGAGGCCAACCTCCGTCTGGTGGTCTCCCTGGCCAAGCGTTACACCGGCCGCGGCATGCTCTTCCTGGACCTGATCCAGGAGGGCAACCTCGGTCTGATCCGCGCGGTCGAGAAGTTCGACTACACCAAGGGCTACAAGTTCTCCACGTACGCCACCTGGTGGATCCGTCAGGCGATCACCCGCGCGATGGCCGACCAGGCCCGCACCATCCGTATTCCGGTGCACATGGTCGAGGTCATCAACAAGCTCGCGCGCGTGCAGCGTCAGATGCTCCAGGACCTGGGCCGCGAGCCCACCCCGGAGGAGCTGGCCAAGGAACTCGACATGACCCCGGAGAAGGTCATCGAGGTCCAGAAGTACGGCCGCGAGCCGATCTCCCTCCACACCCCCCTGGGTGAGGACGGCGACAGCGAGTTCGGTGACCTCATCGAGGACTCCGAGGCGGTCGTGCCGGCCGACGCGGTCAGCTTCACGCTCCTCCAGGAGCAGCTGCACTCCGTCCTCGACACCCTGTCGGAGCGCGAGGCGGGCGTCGTCTCGATGCGTTTCGGTCTCACGGACGGTCAGCCGAAGACCCTCGACGAGATCGGCAAGGTCTACGGCGTCACGCGTGAGCGGATCCGTCAGATCGAGTCCAAGACGATGTCGAAGCTGCGTCACCCGTCGCGCTCGCAGGTGCTGCGCGACTACCTGGACTAGAAGCGCGGCCGCCCGGACCCGATCCGGTCGGTAGGTACGTCATCGAAGGGCCCGGCTCCTCTGTGGGGGCCGGGCCCTTCGATGTGCTCGTATGCATGACGCACGAAGTTCGCTCACGCTGGGTGGGTCGATAGAACCCAGAGTGAGGACACCGCATGCGTCGCCCCTTCGTCCGAACGCTGTTCCGGGCACCTGCCCTGCTGGCGGCGGCGGCCTTGCTGCCCCTGGCCTCCCCCGCCCCGTCAGCGGCGGACAGCGTCGTCATCGGGGGCCGGCCGGTCCGGGTGGCCGACACTCCGTGGGTGGTGGCGCTCTCCAGTCGTGACCGGTTCGGGGGTACGCGATCCGGGCAGTTCTGCGGGGGTGCCGTGGTCGGGCGGTCGACCGTCATGACCGCCGCCCACTGTCTTGGTCCCGAGGTCCTGGGCGCCACGCCGCGCGCCCTGGGTGACCTCAAGGTCATCGCGGGGCGTGATGACCTGCGGACCCGGTCGGGCGCGGAGATCCGGGTGCGCCGCACCTGGGTCAACCCCGACTACGACCCCGAGACCAACTCCGGAGATGTGGCGATCGTCACACTGGACGCGCCGCTACCCGAGAGGTACGTGATCCCGATGGCGGGGGCGGGGGACTCTGCGTACGCGGCCGGGACCGGCGCCGCTGTCTACGGCTGGGGCGACACCACCGGGGCCGGTGACTACGCGACCATGCTGCGGGCCGCGGACGTGCGGGTGCTCCGTGGCTCCGTGTGCAAGGCGGCCTATTCGGGCGGCTCCGAGGGAACGTTCTACGCTCGCACGATGCTGTGCGCGGGGGTGCCGCAGGGCGGGCGGGATGCCTGCCAGGGGGACAGCGGTGGCCCTCTCGTGGCGCGCGGACGCCTGATCGGGATCGTGTCGTGGGGGAACGGCTGTGGGCGCCCTGGAAGCCCCGGCGTCTACACCCGGGTGTCGGAGGTAATGCGCGTCACGCCGAAGCCTGTCTGAGGCACCCAGGGCGCCTCACGGGCATATGTGGGGCTGATGCGAGGACGGGCGGCCACCCCTGTGGTGCAGGGATGGCCGCCCGATCACCGGCCTGGGCCGGAGCTGGCTCGTCGTTGTGCGAGGCGTCAGCGTTCCTCGGTCTCGGTGCTTGCCGGAGCGGCGGTCAGGCGCTCCGTCTCGTCCTGTATCTCAGCGGCGATCTTCTTGAGTTCCGGCTCGAACTTGCGGCCATGGTGGGCGCAGAAGAGCAGTTCACCACCGCTGATGAGGACGACACGCAGGTACGCCTGGGCGCCGCAACGGTCACAGCGGTCAGCGGCCGTCAGTGGGCTCGCGGGGGTCAGAACAGTAGTCACGTCGCCTCTTCTCTAGCTCGACGAGCTGTCGTACCAGGGTCAACATCCAACCAGGCCGAAAACGTTCCCGCTCGTGGCTTTTCCTCGAAAAATCTTTCCGAGGGGCTGTCTGCTGCCGGTTGGCGGCGAATGTGCCGTATTGCGTCTCTTACGTGTCTTACGGGTTCGCGCGTTCCGTCAGGGTCGGTCCTCGCCGACTGGCTTGTCGGTTGTGCATGAGGACGTGCCCGGAGCCTAAATGGTTCATGCGCCAAAGGGAACGTGATGTGTGCTTCACCCCATCGAGGGATCGAACACGCATACGGTGCTGGACTAGTCTGGGCAGAGGCGAGGGTTGCGTTACAACGGCTCTACCAGGCCTCGGTACCCTCTGAGCGGCGACCGAAGCCGACCCCTTACCCAAAAGGGTTCCAACTGAAATTCAGCGAGGAGCGAACTGCGTGACCGCCGAAACGTCCGTGCCGTCCACAGCGCTGCTGACCGGAGCAGGCGGCATCGTGGACAAGGACAGTTCCAACTACACCGCGCGGCACCTGCTCGTCCTTGAGGGGCTCGAGGCCGTACGCAAGCGCCCTGGCATGTACATCGGGTCGACGGACAGCCGTGGCCTGATGCACTGCCTCTGGGAAATCATCGACAATTCCGTCGATGAGGCCCTCGGCGGCTATTGCGACCACATCGAGGTCATCCTCCACGACGACGCCTCCGTAGAGGTGCGGGACAACGGCCGCGGCATCCCCGTGGACGTCGAGCCGAAGACCGGGCTCTCCGGGGTCGAGGTCGTCATGACCAAGCTGCACGCGGGCGGCAAGTTCGGCGGAGGCTCCTACGCGGCCTCCGGCGGCCTGCACGGCGTGGGCGCCTCCGTGGTGAACGCGCTCTCCGCGCGGCTCGACGTCGAGGTCGACCGAGGCGGGAACACGCACGCCATCAGCTTCCGCCGCGGCGTCCCCGGCGCCTTCGCCAAGCAGGGACCCGACGCGACCTTCGACTCCGCCGCGCGGCTCAGCAAGGTCAAGCGGATCCCGAAGAACCGCACCGGCACGCGCGTGCGCTACTGGGCCGACCGCCAGATCTTCCTCAAGGACGCCAAGCTCTCCCTGGAGAACCTGCACCAGCGCGCCCGCCAGACCGCGTTCCTCGTGCCGGGCCTGACCATCGTCGTGCGCGACGAGTACGGGCTCGGTGACGGCGGCAGCAAGGGCGAGGAATCCTTCCGCTTCGACGGCGGCATCAGCGAGTTCTGCGAGTACCTCGCCGCCGACAAGCCGGTCTGCGATGTCCTCCGCTTCTCCGGACAGGGCACCTTCAAGGAGACCGTCCCGGTCCTCGACGACCACGGCCAGATGACGCCGACCGAGGTCACCCGCGAGCTCGCTGTGGACATCGCGATGCGCTGGGGCACCGGCTACGACACGACACTCAGGTCGTTCGTCAACATCATCGCCACCCCCAAGGGCGGCACCCATGTGAGTGGTTTCGAGCGCTCGCTCACCAAGACGATGAACGAGGTGCTGCGCTCCCAGAAACTGCTGCGCGTCGCCGAGGACGACGTCGTCAAGGACGACGCCCTCGAGGGCCTGACGGCCGTCGTCACGGTGCGTCTCGCCGAGCCGCAGTTCGAGGGCCAGACCAAGGAGGTGCTCGGCACCTCGGCGGCCAACAGGATCGTCGCGAACGTCGTGGCCAAGGAGCTCAAAGCGTTCCTGACCTCCACCAAGCGCGACGCGAAGGCCCAGGCTCGCGCCGTCATGGAGAAGGCCGTCGCCGCGGCCCGTACGCGGATCGCGGCCCGCCAGCACAAGGACGCGCAGCGCAGGAAGACGGCCCTCGAGTCGTCGTCGCTGCCGGCCAAGCTGGCGGACTGCCGCAGCGACGACGTGGAGCGCAGCGAGCTCTTCATCGTCGAGGGGGACTCGGCGCTCGGCACCGCCAAGCTGGCCCGGAACTCCGAGTTCCAGGCGCTGCTGCCGATCCGCGGCAAGATCCTCAACGTTCAGAAGTCGTCCGTGTCGGACATGCTGAAGAACGCCGAGTGCGGCGCGATCATCCAGGTCATAGGAGCCGGGTCCGGGCGGACTTTCGACATCGACGCCGCGCGCTACGGGAAGATCATCCTGCTCGTCGACGCCGACGTCGACGGCGCGCACATCCGCACCCTGCTCCTGACCCTCTTCCAGCGCTACATGCGGCCGATGATCGAGGCGGGCCGCGTGTTTGCCGCGGTGCCGCCGCTGCACCGCATCGAACTCGTCCAGCCGAAGAAGGGCCAGGACAAGTACGTCTACACGTACTCGGACCGCGAGCTGCGCGAGACGCTCCTCGAGTACCAGCGCAAGGGCGTGCGCTACAAGGACTCGATCCAGCGTTACAAGGGCCTCGGAGAGATGGACGCCGACCAGCTGGCCGAGACCACGATGGACCCGCGTCACCGCACGCTGCGCCGTATCAACATCGGCGAGCTGGACGCCGCGGAGCAGGTCTTCGATCTGCTCATGGGCACGGACGTGGCGCCGCGCAAGGAGTTCATCAGCAGCTCGGCCGCGACGCTCGACCGCTCGCGCATCGACGCCTAGGGGCGCCCCGGACGCCGGCTCCACCCGTGGGTGGAGCCGGCTGATCCACCCACGATCCACCCCAGCTCCGATCCCGTGAACTGGCCTTTTCCGTAACTTCGAAGACGTCGCTCGACGCCGCTGCTCGGCGTCGTCCGGCGAAGTTCTCGAACTGCTCGAAATCCTCGAAGTCACGGAAAGTCGGAGGCCGCCATGTCCGGGCTCACCAATGTGCTGGTGATCATCGCAGTCGTCGTGCTGGTGGTCGTCCGTCAGTTCAAGGCGCAGCAGATCACCATGGACAAGCGCTGGTGGGTCGTGCCCGCCGTGCTCGTCTTCATGGCACTGCGCAAGCCGGACCTCCTCGACTCCCACCATCAGGTCCAATCGGCCTCGCTCATAGGCCTTGAGCTGCTCGTCGGTCTCGCCCTCGGCGCCGGCTGGGCCTGGACCACCCGGATCTGGACCGCGCAGGACGGCACGGTGTGGAGCAAGAGCACCAAGGCCAGCGGCGCCGTCTGGGTCGTCGGAATCGCCGTACGGGCCGGTCTCTACGCCGCCGGCGCGGCCTTCGGTATCAAGCAGGGCAGCGCCGCGCTCATGCTCGCCCTGGCCGCCACACTGCTCGTCCGCTCCGGAGTCCTCATCTGGCGTGCGCAGTCCCTGCGGCCTGCACCCCAGGGGGCCGGGGCGTACGGTGACGGCGTGCCCGTGCCGTCGTGGAAGGACCGTGTGTGACGTCCGGAGCCTGGACCAGCTGGCCCTCGCGGGAGGCGCTCTCCCGCGAAGGGCTCACTCGGGCGCGGCGGGTCCTTGCTCGCGTCGTGAGAGCGGTCGCGCTCACTGCTCTCGTGTGGACCGCGGCAGCGGAGCGTGGCGTGCACGGCTGGACCGTTGCCCTGGCGCCGGTCGCGCTCATCGCCTGTGGCGCCGCGGCCTGGGGATTCTTCCGGACCACGCTGGAACACCTGCTGTGGCCCTCCGTGGGTCTGCTCGCCGTCCTGCTGGGTGCGGCGTTCGCGGCGGAGCAGACGGGGTTCAGAGGGCCGGCGCTCGTCCTCTGGTGCGGCTGCGCCGTCACCGCTCTTGAGCGGCTGCCCCTGGTCGCGGCCATTCCTCTCACGGCCGGTGCGCTCACAGGGTTCGCGGTCCTGAACAACGACGCATGGTTCACCACAGCGGTCACCACCATCGGACTCTGCCTTGCGGGATACGTCCTGCGCCTTGACGCGGAGGCCAGAGGAAGCGCCCAGCGGCTGCTCCGCCAGGAACGGGCCGCGCGCGCCGCGGAGGCGGAATCCGCCGCCCTGGCCGAGCGGGCCCGGATCGCGCGGGAGATCCACGACGTGCTGGCGCACAGCCTCTCCGCCCAGCTCGTCCACCTCGAAGCGGCACGCCTGCTCATCGAGCGGGGCGCGGATCTCGACCAGATCCACGAGCGCGTCGTCGCCGCCCGGGGCATGGCACGCGACGGGCTCACCGAGACGCGCCAGGCACTCTCGGCGCTGCGCGGAGAGATGACCCCGCTGGAGGACTTCCTGCGCGAACTCGTCGCCACGGACGGCGCGACGGTCTCGGTGGAGGGGGTGCGGCGGCCGTTGTCCGTCGAGGCGTCACAGACAGTACGCAGGGTCGCCCAGGAGGCCCTGACGAACGTACGCAAGCACGCGCCCGGCGCGAAGGCCCAGGTGAGACTGGAGTACGGCACCGCCGAAGTGACCCTTGAGGTAAGGGATTCGGGCTCGGCCACGCCGGCGGGGGAGCTCACTGTCAGTGGCTCCGGCTACGGTCTGTTGGGGATGAGGGAGCGTGCGGAGCTGCTCGGCGGCACGCTGGTGGCAGGGCCGTGCGAGGAGGGTTTCGCAGTGAAGCTGAAGGTACCCGCATGAGCGGGACGGACCCGGGGGCGAACGGGACGGATCGTCCAGCGGACTCGGCAGGTTCGCAAAGGGTCGGTGCGGACGCGGAAAGTTCGCAGACGGGCGCGGCGGACGCGGCAGGTTCGCAAGGGGGCGGGCCGGCGCGTAGGGACGCCAGAGTGGTGGTCGCCGATGACCAGACGGTCGTGCGCGAAGGCATCGTGATGCTGCTCGGGCTACTGCCCGGCATCACGGTCGTCGGAGCGGCCGGCGACGGCGACGAGGCCGTCGCGCTGGTTGCCCAACTCGCCCCGGACGTCGTCCTCATGGACCTCCGTATGCCGCGCTGCGACGGGGTGGAGGCGACGCGGCGCATCCGATCGAAGTACCCCGGAACCCAGGTCGTCATCCTGACCACCTACGCGGACGACGAGTCACTGTTCCCCGCGCTCAAGGCCGGAGCCCGCGGCTATCTGACCAAGGATGCGGGCGGCGACGAGATCGTGCGGGCAGTCGAGGACGTGCTCTCCGGTGACGCGGGCCTTTCCCCGAAGATCCAGCGCCGACTTCTGGAGCGTCTTTCGGAGCCGGCGCAGGCCCCCGCGCCCGTGGAGCCGCCCGACGGAATCACCGCGCGAGAGGCCGAAGTTCTGGGGCTCATCGCCGAAGGGCTCACCAATCAGGAGATCGCCCACGCCCTGCACGTCTCCACCGCGACGGTGAAGACACACATCAACAATCTCTTCGCCAAAACCGGCCTCAAGGACCGGGCCCAGGCAGTGCGGTATGCCTATCGGCACGGCCTTGTTCAGCCACCGGGGTCGGCCATCACCTAATGGGGTGAAGGGAGATGTGAGAAGAGTCCGGGATCTTCCCGTTCTGCCCATCCTTGGGCTCGCGGCCTAAGTGGCCCGCGGACAAGGAGAGTTCGGTGGAGAAGCACGACGGGCGCGAGGCGGCGCAGACCCGGCCCGGTGATCGCGGTGTTCTCGGCGATCCCTGGTACGACGCGCTGGCCTCCGGGTGGGGCGAGTTGGACGGCACGGGGGCACCGGCCCCGGCCGTGCCTCCCCAGGCCGCCCCACCGGAGCGGAGCGCGGCGGCGATCTATCTGGAGGTACAGCGCAGCGCGGCCTTCCAGGAAGTACGCAGCCGCTACCGGAGGTTCGTCATTCCGTCCGCCGCGGCCTTCTTCGCCTGGTACCTCGCGTACATCCTGGCGGCGACGACGGCGCCCGGTCTGATGGGCAGGCCCGTCGCGGGAGCGGTGAATGTGGCGATGCTGGCGGGGCTCGGGCAGTTCCTCAGCACCTTCCTTCTGACGTGGCTGTACGCGCGCCACGCGCGGTTGCGAAGGGACCGCGCGGCGCTCGAACTGCGCTGGGACACCCAGGAGATGACCCGAGTGATCGAGGGTGGCCAGCGGTGACCGGGAACCATCAGACACTGGCTCTGCTGCTGTTCAGCGTGTTCGTCGCCGTCACGCTGGCGATCACCACATGGGTGAGCCGCAACAGGCACGGATCGGCGGAGGAGTTCTATGCGGGCGGCCGGCTGTTCTCGCCGATGGAGAACGGTTTCGCCATCGCGGGCGATTACATGTCGGCCGCCTCCTTCCTCGGGATCTCTGGCCTGATCGCGCTCTTCGGCTACGACGGCCTGCTCTACTCGGTCGGGTTCCTCGTGGCCTGGCTCGTCGTGCTGCTGCTGGTTGCCGAACTCGTGCGCAACTGCGGGCGGTTCACCCTCGCCGATGTCATCGCCGCCCGGATGCGAGAGCGTCCCGTGCGGATCGCGGCGGGAACTTCCTCGGTGACGGTGTCCGTTCTCTATCTGGTGGCGCAGATGGTGGGTGCGGGCAGCCTGGTCGCGCTGCTGCTCGGCAGCACCGGCGGAGCCGTACAGGCGTGGACCGTCATCGGCGTCGGCGGGCTCATGGTCATCTATGTGTCGCTGGGAGGGATGCGGGCCACCACCTGGATCCAGATCGTCAAGGCGGTCCTGCTCATGGGCGGGGCGATCGCCTTGACCGTGCTCGTCCTGGTGCGTTTCCACGGGGACTTCGACCAGCTGCTGCGTACGGCGGCGCAGCGCAGCGGGCACGGAGCCGCGTTCCTCGCGCCCGGACTGAAGTACGGCGGCGACTGGACCGCGAGGCTCGACTTCATCAGCCTTGGCCTCGCGCTCGTGCTCGGCACGGCCGGACTGCCGCACATCCTGTCGCGCTTCTACACCGTTCCCACGGCACGGGCCGCGCGCCGCTCGGTCATCTGGTCCATCGGACTCATCGGCAGCTTCTACCTGATGACCATCGTGCTCGGCTTCGGTGCGGCCGCGATCGTGGGATCCGACGCCGTGCGGGGTTCGAACGCGGCGGGGAACACGGCGGTTCCGCTGCTCGCGCTCGACCTGGGCGGCGGCCCGGATTCCACAGGTGGAACGGTTCTGTTCGCCGTCGTCGCGGCCGTCGCCTTCGCGACGATCCTCGCCGTCGTCGCCGGGATCACGCTCGCCTCCTCGGCCTCCGTGGCCCACGATCTGTACGCGTCCCTGCGTCGCCCCCACGCCAAGCCGCGCAGCGAGGTCGCCGTGGCCCGCGTCGCCGCCGCCGGGATCGGCGTGGTCGCGATCGCCCTGGGACTGCTCGCCCGGGACCTCAATGTGGCGTTCCTCGTGGGCCTCGCCTTCGCCGTGGCGGCCTCCGCGAACCTGCCGGTACTGCTCTACTCCCTGTTCTGGCGGAATTTCACCACGCGCGGCGCCGTGTGGTCCGTCTACGGAGGGCTCGTGCCCGCCCTCGTCCTGGTGGTCCTGTCACCGGTCGTGTCCGGCAGCGAGACCTCGCTGTTCCCCGGCGTGGACTTCCAGTACTTCCCGCTGGAGAACCCCGGCCTCATCTCCATTCCCCTCGGTTTCCTGGCGGGCTGGCTCGGCACGGTCACCTCACATGAGCCACCGGACGAGGCCAAGCACGCGGAGACGGAGGTGCGTGCGCTGACCGGGGCGGGAGCCGTCTGAGGACCGCGCCCCACAGGTGTGGCCGGGCCCCCCGCGCGGCTGCCCCTGAGCGCTCAGGTCAGGCCGCCGCCGGCCACCTCAGGGCGCCACCCACACATAGCGATGCTCCGGACGCCCGGTATCCCCGTACTTGAGCGTGAGGTGGAGCCGGCCCGACTGTTCCATGTGGCGCAGATACCGCTGCGCCGTGGAGCGGCTCAGGCCGGTCTCCGCCGCCACCTCGTGGGCGGACAGCGGATGGTCGGCGCGGTGCAGCACATCGCAGATCAGATCCGCGGTCGGCTCCGACTGACCGCTCGGCAGGCCGGGCGACGCGGGCATGGGCAGCGCTCGTAGCGCACCGAAAATCCGGTCGACCTGCTCCTGGCCCGCAGCGCCGCGGCCGCTGACCCGGTCCACGGTGCGGCGCAGCGCCGCGTACGAGTCGAGCCGCGAACGCAGCGCGGCGAACGTGAACGGCTTCACCAGGTAGTGCAGGGCTCCCTGGCGCATCGCCGCCTGCACCGTCAGGACGTCGCTCGCCGCGGTGATCATGATGACGTCGGTGTTGTGGCCGTTCTCCCGCATCCGGTGGGCGAGTTCGAGGCCCGTCATGTCGGGCAGGTAATGGTCGAGCAGCACGAGATCGATGCGCTGGCGCTCCACGGCGGCCAGTGCCTGCGCGGCGTTGTGGGCGCGGGCCACCACCCGGAAGCCGGGAACCTTTCCCACGTACTTCGCGTTGATCTCGGCGACACGGAAGTCGTCGTCCACGACCAGGACGTCAATCATCGGGCCTCTCTCCCTCAAGCCCAGGCGAGCTGTTAAGCCCGTGTTTCGGCTCAGCTGTTGTAGCGCGAGCAAAACGAGCACAACAGCCTCTTGCAAGCAGAAGTCCGCCTTGCGCCCAGAAGACTGATGCGGTGTCCCAGGTCACATCTACCTTCCGGCCATGAGCACAGACACCGGCCCCGCCATCGAACTGCGGGGCGCGAGCAAAACCTTCAGGACGCCTTCGGGCGGCCTGCACACCGCGGTCAGGGAGCTCGATCTGACCGTCGGACGCGGCGAGTTCGTGGCCGTCGTCGGCCCCACGGGCTGCGGCAAGTCGACCACCCTCACCCTCGTCAGCGGCCTGGAGGAACCCACCGACGGCGAGGTCCTGGTGGCCGGCGAACCCGTCGAGGGAGTCGGCGACAAGGTCGGATTCGTGTTCCAGCAGGACGCGACGTTCCCCTGGCGAACGGTGCTGTCCAACGTCATGGCCGGTCCGCGCTTCCGCGGCGTACCGAAGGCCGAGGCGAAGGCCAAGGCCCGCGAGTGGCTGGCCCGCGTCGGCCTCGCCTCCTTCGAGGACCGCTACCCGCACCAGCTCTCCGGAGGCCAGCGCAAGCGGGTCGCGCTCGCCGCCACGTTCGTCAACGACCCAGAGATCCTGCTCATGGACGAGCCGTTCTCGGCGCTCGACGTGCAGACCAGGGCCCTGATGTCGGACGAGCTCCTGGAGCTGTGGGAGGGAACGGGCGCCTCGGTCGTCTTCGTCACCCACGACCTGGAGGAGTCCATCGCGCTGGCCGACAAGGTCGTCGTCATGACCGCGGGCCCGGCCACCGTGAAGCAGGTCTTCGACATCGCCCTGCCGCGCCCCCGGAAGGTCGAATCGGTGCGCCTGCTGCCCGAGTTCATCGAGATCTACCGCGAGATCTGGGAGTCCCTGGGCGAAGAGGTCCGCATCACGCGCGAGAGAGGTGCCGCCGATGTCGCCTGATGCCGTCACCGCCGTGCCCGCCACCGAAACCGCCAAGCCGGGACGCGCCGTCACCAAGGCCCGTGCCGCCCGCCGGCGCAAGGTACTGATCGGCGGCGCCCGGGTCCTGCTTCTCGTCGCCGTGCTCGGCCTCTGGGAGGTGCTCTCGCGCGCCGGGATCATCGACCCGTTCAACTTCTCGATGCCGTCGAAGATCTGGGACCAGATCTGGACGTGGACCACCCATGGCACGGCGCTCGGCTCGCTGGGCGAACAGGTCTGGTTCACGCTCTACGAAGCGCTCGTCGGCTGGATCATCGGTGTGATCGCCGGTGTCGTCTTCGGTATCGCGCTCGGGCGCATCACCTTCCTCGCCGACATCCTCGGCCCGTACATCAAGGTCCTCAACTCGATCCCGAGGATCGTGCTCGCCCCGATCTTCGTGATCTGGTTCGGTCTCGGCCCGGCCTCGAAGGTGGCCTCCGCCGTGGTCCTGGTGTTCTTCCCGGTGTTCTTCAACGCCTTCCAGGGAGCCCGTGAGGTCGACCGGAACCTGGTCGCCAACGCCCGCATCCTCGGCGCCAGCGACCGCCGCGTGACGCTTCAGGTCGTCATCCCGTCCGCCACGTCATGGATCTTCACCAGCCTCCATGTGAGCTTCGGCTTCGCGCTGATCGGCGCCATCGTCGGCGAGTACATCGGCGCGACCAAGGGCGTCGGCCTGCTCGTCGCACAGTCGCAGGGCACGTTCAACGCGGCCGGTGTGTACGCGGCGATGGTCATCCTCGCCGTCGTGGCCCTGCTGGCCGAGGGGCTGCTCACCTTTGCCGAGCGCCGCATCTTCCGCTGGAAGCCGGCGGATTCGGACAGCTGACCACCGCCGCTCGGCGCGAGTCACGAGCGCTTCCCCCGTACCGCTCTCTCCACCCTCTTCAGTCTCTTCACAAGGACGTGAACCACCATGCGTAACACCGCGCGGCTCTTTGCCCTCGCAGCGACCGGCCTGCTCGCCCTCTCCTCGCTCACGGCGTGCGCCAACGACGCCGCCAGTACGAGCACCGGCTCCGGCAAGAAGGCGGACGGCAAGGGTGAGCACGTCAAGATCATGGTCGGTGGCCTGGACAAGGTCATCTACATGCCGGCGATGCTCACCGACCGGCTCGGCTACTTCCAGAGTGAGGGTTTGAATGTCCAACTTCTGAGTGAGCCTGCGGGTGTCCAGGCCGAGACGGCGCTCGTCTCCGGCCAGGTCCAGGGGGCCGTCGGCTTCTACGACCACACCCTCGACCTCCAGGTGAAGGGCAAGGCCGTCGAGTCCGTGGTGCAGTTCTCACGCGCCCCCGGAGAGGTGGAGATCGTCTCCAACAAGGCGGCAGGGGCCATCTCCTCGCCCAAGGACTTCAAGGGCAAGAAGCTCGGCATCACGGGTCTCGGCTCCTCGACGGACTTCCTCACGAAGTACCTGGCGGTCAAGAACGGCGTCCAGCCGAGCCAGTTCTCGCCGGTGGCCGTCGGCGCCGGCCCGACGTTCGTCTCCGCGCTCCAGAAGGGCGCCATCGACGGCGGCATGACGACGGACCCCACCGTCGCCACGATCCTGGACAAGAAGCTCGGCAAGGTCCTCGTCGACATGCGGACCCCGGAGGGGTCCCAGGAGGCGCTCGGCGGCCCGTACCCGTCGTCGAGCCTCTACATGCAGACCGACTGGGTCAACAGCCACAAGCCGACGGTCCAGAAGCTCGCCAACGCGTTCGTGAAGACGCTCAAGTGGATGTCCACGCACAGCGCCGACGAGATCGCGGCCAAGATGCCGGCCGACTACTCGCAGGGCGACAAGAAGCTGTACGCCGAGGCGATCAAGGCCACACTGCCGATGTTCACGACGGACGGCGTGATGCCCAAGAACGGCCCCGAGACTGTTGAGAGTGTGCTCAAGGCGTTCAACCCGAACATCAAGAACGCCAAGGTCGACCTGAGCAAGACCTACACCACCGAGTTCGTGGACAAGGCCGCCGGCTGACCACGTCGACTCGATGTACGTGGCTCAGATGCGGGTCGCCCAGACATAACGGTGTTCCGGGCGGCCCGCATCGCCGTACTTGAGGGTCAGGCCGGCCCGACCGGTGCGTTCCAGGAGCTTCAGGTAGCGCTGGGCCGTCTGCCGGCTCAGCCCCGTACGGTCCGCGACCTCCTGCGCCGAGAGCGGGCCCTCCGCGTCCACCAGCGCCCTGCGGACGAGCTCCGCCGTGCTGAGGGAGTGCCCCTTCGGGAGGTCCGGTTCGGTGTCGGCCGAGAGGGCGCCGAAGATCCGGTCGACCTGGGCCTGTTCGGCCTCGCCGCCGCCGTCCAGGGTGCGGCGCAGCCCCGCGTACGCCTCCAGTTTGGCGCGCAGACCCGCGAACGCGAACGGCTTGACCAGGTACTGCAGCGCCCCGAGTCGCATGGCGGCCTGCACGGTGGAGACGTCTCGCGCCGCCGTCACCATGATCACGTCGGTCTGGTGGCCGCGGCGCCGGATCTCCTGAACGGTCGCCAGACCCGTCTCGTCCGGGAGGTAGTGGTCCATGAGGATCAGGTCGATCTGCGGCCGGGCCTCCACCTCGCGCAGGGCCTCGGCCGAGCTGTGCGCCTCGGCCGTCACGCGGAAGCCCGCCACTTTCTGCACGTAGGCCGCGTTCACGCGCGCGACGCGGATGTCGTCGTCCACGACCAGCACTTCGATCATCGCGGGTCCTCCTTCGTGGGGGTGGCCATGGCATCGGCGACGGTGTTGGCTGTGGTGGTCGTGGGTGCTTCGGTGGCGTCCTGCGCGAGGCCCGGATCTGTGAGCGCCTCGGGCAGGACGACGGTGAACTCGGCGCCCCCGCCGTCCGGTTCGCCGACGAGGACGCTGCCGCCCTGCCGTTCCGCGAGCCGGCGCACGAGGGGCAGGCCGATGCCGCGCTTCCCGTGGGAGGGCAGCTTCTTGGTGGACCACCCCTCCGTGAAGATCAACTCCCGTCGGGCGGCGGGGATGCCGGGTCCCGTGTCGCGTACCCGCAACTCCACTGTGCGGTCGTCGGTCGCCCGTACATCGACCTCCACGCGCGCGTGGGGGGTGCCCGCGACCGCGTCCACCGCGTTGTCGACCAGATTTCCGACGATCGTGACGAGTCCCCGCGGGTCGATCAACCGGTCGGGGAGGAGTGTCCTGTCGGAGATCCACAGGGCGACTCCGCGTTCCGCGGCCACCGTCGCCTTGCCGACCAGGAGCGCCGCGAGCAGCGGATCGTGCACCTTCTCGGTCACCTGTTCCGCGGTCGCCCTGTGGTCGCCCACCACCTCGCCGACGAATTCGACGGCGTCGTCGAACATCTCCAGTTCGAGCAGGCCGAGCAGCGTGTGCATGCGGTTGGCGTGCTCGTGGTCCTGGGCGCGCAGGGCGTCGATCAGCCCGCGCGTCGAGTCGAGCTCGCGCCCCAGCTGCTCCAGCTCGGTGCGGTCCCGGAGGGTGGCGACGGCGCCGCCGTCGTCCGTGGGCATGCGGTTGGCGATCAGGACGCGCTGTCCGCGGACGGTCACGAGATCCGTGCCCGTGGCCCGGCCCGCCAGCACATCGGTCGTACGACCTGGGCCCAGGACGTCGTCGAGCGACTGCCCGATCACCTCGTCGCCGATGCCCAGGAGCCGGTGCGCCTCGTCGTTGAGCAGCCGGATCCGCCCGCTCCGGTCCAGCGCGACGACGCCTTCGCGAATGCCGTGCAACATGGCCTCGCGCTCCGACAGCAGCCCCGAAATATCGGAGAACGCCAGGTCACGGGTCTGCCGCTGGACCCGGCGCGAGATCAGGTAGGCGGCCAGCGCGCCCACCGCGAGGGCGCCGCCCGCGTACGCGAACAGACCCGGAATGGCGTGGATGAGCCGCGCCCTGACGCTGTCGTACTCGATGCCCACGGAGACGGCCCCGACGATGTCGCCCTGTGCGTCGCGCAGGGGAACCTTCCCGCGCGCTGAGCGCCCCAGGGTGCCGCTGTCGATCTCCATGACCTCGTGGCCCGCGAGCGCCTCGCTGGGGTCCGTGGAGACGATCCTGCCGACCTCGCCCGGATCCGTGTGGGACCAGCGGACGCCTTCCTTGTTCATGATCACTACGTACTCGGCGCCACTGGCCCGGCGGATCCGCTCGGCCTCCCGCTGGACGGGACCGTCGACCGTGGGACGCGAATGACGCAGGTCCTCGGCGATGCTCGGCTGGGCCGCGGTGGTCTGCGCGATGGCGAGCGCGCGGCGCATCGCCTGGTCGTCGAGCTGATCGCTGAGCGGCGCGAGGAAGAGCCCCGTCGCGAGCACGGCCACCCCGGCGGCGATCGCCACCTGCATCAGCAGCACCTGCGCGAAGACGCGCCGCGGCAGGCCGAAGCGCAGCCGGCGCGTGGGGGGAGTGGGGCTCATACGAAGAACGGTAAGGGGGCGAGCGGGCTACTCCGTAGCGGATGTGGCGGGTATCTCGCGACCTGGGACGCGCCTCGTACGGGGTGGTGGGGTGCCGCGAGCAAGCCGTTGCGGGGCGTTCCCCGGGTCAGCCGCTCGCGCTGAGGCGGCCTGTGGCGACGGGCGCGGTCTCGTCCACGGCGAGTACGTCCATGCGCGCCGGAGCGCCCAGTGCGGCACCACAGCTTTCGGGGCGGGGCGGCTGCGAAGCGCTCTGCGCGACGGTGACGTGCCAGCGGCGGCCGTCCGTGTGGGCGACGGTCACCTCCCAGAGCGGAGCCACGGCTCCCTGCGCCACGCCCTTCGTGCCGACGACACTCAGCACTCCTGCGTCATCGATGCCCGCAGACGTGCGCACGGCGAGCTCGGCGGCCTGCCCGGGCCGCTCCCACGCGGAGTTCCCGCGGCACCCGTCGGTGGCGATCCGGCCGGCCCGTACCGCGTCGAGGGTGTCCCTGACGTGCGAGGCCTCGGCACGGCCGTACGCGTACCCGTAGGGCAGGACGAGGAGCGTGGGGGAGAAGCGGTGGCCGCCGAGGTGGGTGACCTCCCAGATGCCGTCCTGTCCGGACGCGGCGAGGTCGGCGGCCAGAGGCCGGCCCAGGAGGGCGCAGCAGCGGTCGCGCTTGCCATTGGTGCAGACGAGGGCGAGCGGCGCGCCCTCGTGCGGCGCGCCGAAGCCGCGATGGTCACCCGCTCCGAGGGCGGCGAAGTCGAGCGCGAGCAAGTCCTGTGGGGACTCGGTCATGGTGCCGCGCAGCCAGGTGTTTCCCGGGATGGTGTGGGCCACATACACATGGCGCCGGGTGGTGGCGTGGAAGTCCGCATGCCGGCCCGGGCGCCTGATGAGGGCCACGCGTACGCCGGTCCCGTCCGCGGCCGCCTCCAGGGCCCTGCCGAGCTCCGGGTCCAGATGGCTGGACGTCAGCGCCTTCACACCCCAGGGGCCCGGCTGCTCGATCAGTAGCCAGGTACTCGCGGTGGCGGCGGTCCCCGCGAGGGGCTCGTTCAGGTCCTGCGAGGCGGTCGTACACGTACTCACGTAGGGGAGCCTAACCTCACCTGGCCGGCATTGGGGCGTCGGGCGCGGGCAACGGCTGAGGCGGGCGCCGTCCCACGTACTGGCCGCTCGGCCGCATCCGCAGCGGGCGCTCGCCGTATTCCTCCAGGGCGTGCGCGATCCAGCCCGCCGTCCGGGCCACCGCGAATACGGTCTCGCCGGCCTCGGCGGGCATGCCGCACGAGACGGTGAAGACCGCGAGGGCGAGGTCCACATTGGCGTGGAGATCGGTGTGACGGGCGGTCGTCGTCACGACGTCACGGGCCGCGGCGAGCGCCGAGTGGGCCTGCGGGATCTCTTCGAGGAGGGCGAACAGGGCCTGGGCGCGCGGGTCCTCGCCCTGGTACAGGCGGTGGCCGAGACCCGGTACGCGGCGCCCGGCACGCAGTTCGTCCGCCACCACGGGGGCCGCGCTGCCGCGGTCGAGGACTTCGAGGAGCATGCGGTGCGCGAGTCCGCTGGCGGCGCCGTGGAGCGGCCCCTCCAGGACACCGAGGCCCGCGGACACCGCCGCGTACGCGTGCGCGCGCGCCGACGCTGCGACCCGGACGGCGAGCGTCGACGCGGCGAGATCGTGGTCGACGAGGAGCCCAAGTGCCGTGTCCAGTGCCTGCAGTGACGGATCGTCGGGTTCGCGTCCGGAGAGGCGACCCCACAGGCGCTGTGCGAGCGGCCCGCCGTCGCGGTGCGTGTGCCGTACGGGTGGCAAGGCGGTCACCAGTGTCGGGATGAGGGTGCGGGCCGTGCCGAGTACGGCCTCTTCGGAGAGGTCGAAGCGCAGCGGATCGGCGACGGCGGCGGCGACCGCGGCGACCCGCAGGCGGTCGACGGGACTGCTGTGTTCCGGCAGGGCCCCAACGGCGCGCCGGGCCGCTGCGAGCGACTGCCGGGGAGCGGTGAACCGGACTCCCGGCCGCAGTACCCCGGTCCACAGCCACTCGGCGACTTCTTCGTAGCTGTGGTGCGCGGCGAGCTCGGCCGCGTCGACCCCGCGGTAGTAGTAGCGGTCCTCGTCGATCAACGTGATGCGGGTGCGCACCGAGAGCTCGCCAGGGGTCGAACCGACCGTGGGTTCCCGCTTGTTGCGCTGCGCGAGCGCCTCCACCTCGGCCGCGTTGAACGTGCTGCCGCGCGAGCCCGGCGCCGCCCGGCGGCTGCTGAGCTGACCGCGGCTCACGTACGCGTACACGGTCTCGGGCTTCACGCCCAGCAGTTCGGCCGTCTCCTTGGTGCTGAGCCGCCGGGCTTCCCGCGCGGGTGCGGGTTCGTGATCCGTCATGCGCGCCACCGTATATCCGCATCGCTTGTATTGATTCAATCAATATTGACAAGCATTGAGTCAAGCATAGACAGTCGAATCAAGTCCAGGGAGGAAACATGCCGATCAACGGGATCACGGCCGCCCCTGTCGACGTACCGCGGGGACTCGCGGGCGTCGTCGTCACCGACACCGAATTGGGTGACGTCAGAGGGCGTGAGGGCTTTTACCACTACCGCCAGTACTCGGCCGTCGCGCTCGCGCAGACCCGCAGCTTCGAGGACGTATGGCACCTGATGATCCACGGCGAGCTGCCTGACGCCGCGCAGTCCGCGGCCTTCGCCACGCGTACTGCCGCCCTGCGCAGCCTGCCCGACGACGTGCGGGCCGCACTGCCTGCGATCGCCCGCGCCGGAGCGCTCTCCGGCCCGCTCGCCGGGCTGCGCAGCGCTCTGTCGCTCTTCGGCGCCTCGCAGGGCTTCCGCCCCGTGTACGACATCGACGACGGGCGGAGGCGCGACGACACGCTGGCCGCCGCGGCGGTCGTGCCGACGCTGCTCACGGCGCTGCACCGGCTCGGCGACGGGCTCGAACCCGTCGAACCGCGCGACGACCTGTCGTACGCGGCCAACTACCTCTACATGCTTACGGGTTCGGAGCCGGAGCCCGCTCACGCCCGTGCCATCGAGCAGTACCTGATCTCCACCATTGATCACGGGTTCAATGCGTCAACGTTCACGGCGAGAGTCATCGCATCGACCGGTGCCGATGTCGCGGCCTGTCTCGTCGGCGCCGTGGGGGCGCTCTCCGGGCCGCTGCACGGCGGTGCCCCGAGCCGCGCGCTCGACACGCTCGACGCGATCGGCACGCCGGACCGGATCGACGGGTGGATCCGCGAGCGGGTTCTCGCGGGTGACCGGATCATGGGCTTCGGTCACCCCGTCTACCGCACGGAGGACCCTCGCTCGCGGATGCTGCGGGGCATCGCCGAGGGGTTCGGCGGGCCGATGGTGGAGTTCGCCGTCGAGGTCGAGCGCCATGTGGAGTCGATCCTCGCGGAGCTGAAGCCGGGGCGGGAACTTCACACGAACGTGGAGTTCTACGCGGGCGTGGTCATGGAGCTGTGCGGGTTGCCGCGCACGATGTTCACCCCCACGTTCGCCGCTGCGCGGGTGGTGGGGTGGAGCGCCAACATCCTCGAGCAGGCACGGGATTCGAAGATCATTCGCCCGGCGGCCCGGTATGTGGGCCCGGCGGCTCCGGTGCCGGTGCCCGAGCAGAGGTGAACACGGGGCGGCCCGGCACCTGCAGGATGCCGGGCCACTGAGCCCTGCGTGCCGACCGACTGGCCGGCTCCGGGCCTACGCCTCGGGAATGTCGAGTCTGGCCCGGACGAGCGTCTCTCGGCTGACGACCACGATGCGTTCGTAGTCTGCTCGTGAGGCATCGGGTGGGAGTTCCTTCTCGAGCACCGCGGTTGCCTCTGTCCCGATGATGGCGAAGTTTCCATCGCTCAGTTCGAAGACGTCGGGGCATGACTGTCCTGAAACGCTCCCCCGCTGCTGGGGTGAGGCACCGATGCGGCGCACGATCTTCAACGGTATTCCAGTCGTAGGAGTAGCAGGGGGATCGCTGCCGCGGGTGTGACAGAGCGGTTTTGCTGCCCTTGGTGTGGCAGTAAAGTTTCGATACTGGCGGCCTGGGGTATGACGCGCGCGCCCACCTTAGGGACAGGAGATGTCCGATCACAACCGGGGCCGTCAACCGGCGTGGCGCCCCTGCTGATCCTCAACTAGCCTTCATTTCGAAGGCGGTTCACCGACAACCCACCACTCGTCGGTATCTGCATCCCCGAGATCCTGAACGATCTTGTCGACCATTCGGCCCAGACGGGCCTCGTCCGAAGCGTCTACCAGGCTCGCCCGATGCGGTCGTGTGGCCTCCCAGTAGCCCCGAAAGATCGCATTCTGGCAGATGAGCCGCAGATGCCCGTGCAGTTCCTCCCACCCCAGGATGCCGACGCGCCAGGCGAGCAGGGCATTCGTGTACAGCGCGTTGGCGAACAGGTATTGCCTGAGCGTCCGGGGGTCCAGGGGGGCGTCGAACGTGTCCAGGACGGCTGCCAGGTCGGGGTCGTCCATGGCCTTGCCCAACATGTCGAACTGCAGCCGCTGTTGTGCGGCCAGGGCCGCGTGGCGATGGTGCTCGGACTGCTGCTCGTACCTGCGCCGATAAGTGGTCAGGATCGTGACTGCGCCCAGCGCGAAAGCCAGGCCTGCCGTGGCGGCGGACCCGATCCCCCGTATCCCAGAACTCTGTGTGGCCATGTCAACCCCCGAATCAGGCGACCGTCCGCCGGTCGTCGGGTGCGGGGCGACGGGAAAGGACCGGCGAGCGGTGGGCGGCGCGCTTGCCGCCCCCCGGGGTGCCGAGCGGCGCTGGTCGGCGGGGAGGCGGAGAGGAGGCACACGGAGGGAAGCAGGGGTCGCTCGTCCGGGCGCCATGCCTGTCGTGTGCCCAGCCCGCGACGCTAACAATCGTTCACTTCGCGGTGTTTCTACGCGCTCGTATCCTGGGGCGGCATTCATTCGTCGTAAGAACGCCGGTATGCGCGTCCGTATGAGACCGGCGTGCGCGTCGGTGTGAGAGAGGTCGTGCGTTGAGTCAGCCGAGGCAGGAGCTTTCGCAGCAGATCCCGGTCGTCGTGCTTGCCGGGTTTCTGGGTTCCGGCAAGACCACCCTGCTGAACCATCTGCTGCACCACGGCGGCGGCACGCGGATCGGTGCGATCGTCAATGACTTCGGCTCCATCGAGATCGACGCCATGGCCGTCGCCGGGCAGCTCGGTGACTCCACCGTCTCCCTCGGAAACGGGTGCCTGTGCTGCGCCGTCGACGCGAGCGAGCTCGACGAGTATCTGGACCGGCTCACCCGGCCGTCGGCCCGCAACGGCATCGATGGCATTGATGTGATCGTGATCGAGGCGAGCGGGCTCGCCGAGCCGCAGGAGCTCGTGCGCATGGTGCTCGCCAGCGAGAATCCGCGGATCATGTACGGCGGTCTGGTCGAGGTCGTCGACGCCGTCGAGTTCGACGCGACGCGGGAACGGCACCCCGAGCTCGACCGGCATCTGGCCATCGCCGACCTCGTGGTGGTCAACAAGGCCGACCGGATCCCGGAGACAGAGCACCGGCGCGTCCTGGAGCGTGTGCGCGGGCTCGCCGGAGGCGCGGCAGTCGTTCCCGCGACGTACGCGCGCGTGGACCCCGAGTTCCTCTTCGACTGCCGGCCGACGCGCGAGCGGATCGGCCAGTTGTCGTTCGATGACCTCCACCGGTACGACGGCGGCAGTTCGGGTGGAGACGAGTGCGACAAGCGCGACGTGCACGACGGCCATCTGCACTCCGCCTACGACAGCGTCTCCGTCGAGTCCGAAGTGCCGCTCGATCCGCGCCGGTTGATGGCTTTCCTCGACAGCAGGCCCGAAGGGCTCTACCGCATCAAGGGGTACGTCGACTTCGGTGCGGCCGACGCGCGCAACAAGTACACCGTGCACGCCGTCGGGCGGTTCCTGCGGTTCTCGCCGGAGCCCTGGGCTCCAGGGGAGCCGCGCCTCAGCCGGCTCGTCCTCATCGGCGCCGGGATCGACGCACCGCGGCTGAGCAAGGAACTGACCGCCTGCGCCCAGGACGCCCCGCACACCTATGCCGACGAGCACAGCATGTGGGGCGTCCTGAGATACGTACAGGAGCCGAGCGACGCGGAAAGCGACGCGGGCTAGACCGGTCCCGCCACCACCGAGACCGTCTTCGCGAGAGAGACGCCCGAGCCGTCGCGGCGCGGGTCGACCTCGGGCAGCTCGGCGGGGGTGCCGTTCTTCTGCGCCGCGCGGGCCGGCGTCGGGCCCGCCCAGCCCAGGCTCAGGCAGTCCTCGCCCTTCAGGAAGCGCTGACAGCGCACGCCGCCCGTGGCGCGCCCCTTGCGCGGGTACTGGTCGAACGGGGTGAGCTTCGCGGTCGTCTGGACGGAGTCGTCGAGCGTGCCGCGCGACCCGGCCACCGTGAAGACGATCGCGTCGACAGCCGGATCGACGGCGGTGAACGAGATCACCTTGGCGCCATCGGTCAGCTTGATGCCCGCCATGCCGCCCGCGGCCCGGCCCTGCGGACGTACCTGCGACGCCTGGTAGCGGAGCAACTGCGCGTCGTCCGTGATGAAGACGAGGTCCTCCTCGCCGGTGCGCAGCTCCACGGCACCGACGATGCGGTCACCGTCCTTCAGGCCGATGACCTCCAACTCGTCCTTGTTGGTCGGGTAGTCGGGCACGACGCGCTTGACCACGCCCTGCTCGGTGCCGATCGCGAGGCCGGGCGAGGACTCGTCGAGGGTGGTCAGACAGACCACCTTCTCGTCCGCCTCCAGGGACGACAGGAACTCCGTGACAGGCGCGCCCCCGGACAGGTTCGGCGCCGATGCCGTCTCCGGGAGCCGCGGCAGGTCGATGACATTGAGCCGCAGCAGGCGCCCCGTGGACGTGATCGCCCCGATCTCGCCGCGTGCCGTCGCCGGCACCGCGGAGACGATCACGTCGTGCTTGGTGCGCCTGGCGTCCTCGTCCTCCCCGAACGGTTCGGCGTTCGCCGTGCGCGCGAGGAGGCCCGTGGACGACAGGAGTACGCGGCACGGGTCGTCGGCGACCTGGAGGGGCACAGCGGCGACCGTCGTGCCCGCCGACTCCAGGAGGACGGTGCGGCGCTCGGTGCCGAACTTCTTTGCCACCGCCGCCAGTTCGGCCGAGACGAGCTTGCGCAGCTCGGCGTCGGAGTCGAGGATCCCGGTCAGTTCGTCGATCTCGCCGTTGAGCCGGTCGCGCTCCGTCTCCAGCTCGATGCGGTCGAACCTGGTGAGGCGGCGCAGCGGCGTGTCCAGGATGTACTGCGTCTGGATCTCGCTCAGCGAGAAGCGCTCCATCAGGCGCTCCTTCGCCTGTGCGGAGTTGTCGCTGGAGCGGATGAGGCGGATGACCTCGTCGATGTCCACCAGCGCGACGAGGAGGCCCTCGACCAGGTGCAGCCGGTCCCGCTTCTTCGTACGGCGGAACTCGCTGCGGCGGCGCACGACCTCGAAGCGGTGGTCGAGATAGACCTCCAGGAGCTCCTTGAGGCCGAGGGTCAGGGGCTGGCCGTCGACCAGCGCCACATTGTTGATACCGAAGGACTCCTCCATCGGCGTCAGCTTGTAGAGCTGCTCGAGGACGGCCTCCGGCACGAAGCCGTTCTTGATCTCGATGACCAGGCGCAGGCCGTGCTGGCGGTCGGTGAGGTCCTTGACGTCCGCGATGCCCTGGAGCTTCTTCGAGCCGACCAGGTCCTTGATCTTCGCGATGACCTTCTCGGGGCCCACCGCGAAGGGCAGTTCGGTGACGACGAGGCCCTTGCGGCGCGCCGTCACGTCCTCCACGGAGACCGTGGCGCGGATCTTGAAGGTGCCGCGGCCCGACTCGTAGGCGTCCTTGATGCCGGACAGGCCGACGATCCGGCCGCCCGTCGGCAGGTCGGGGCCCGGGACGAACTTCATGAGCGTCTCGAGGTCGGCGCCCGGGTGCCTGATCAGGTGGCGCGCGGCGGCGATGACCTCGCCGAGATTGTGCGGCGGCATGTTCGTCGCCATACCGACGGCGATGCCGGACGCGCCGTTGACCAGGAGGTTCGGGTAGGCGGCCGGCAGGACGGCGGGCTCCTGCTCCTGGCCGTCGTAGTTCGGCCCGAAGTCGACCGTGTTCTCGTCGATCGACTCCGTCATGAGCGACGTCGCCGGGGCCATCCGGCACTCGGTGTACCGCATGGCGGCCGGCGGGTCGTCGTTCCCCAGGGAGCCGAAGTTCCCGTGGCCGTCGACCAGGGGGAGACGCATCGAGAACGGCTGGGCGAGCCGCACCAGGGCGTCGTAGATCGACGCGTCTCCGTGCGGGTGCAACTTACCCATGACCTCGCCGACGACGCGGGCGCACTTCACGTAGCCGCGGTCGGGGCGCAGGCCCATCTCGTTCATCTGGTAGACGATGCGCCGGTGCACGGGCTTCATGCCGTCACGGGCGTCCGGCAGGGCCCGGGAGTAGATCACCGAGTACGCGTACTCGAGGAAGGAGCCCTGCATTTCGTCGACAACGTCGATGTCGAGGATCCGCTCCTCGAAGTCGTCGGGAGGCGGGGTCTTCGTGCTGCGGCGGGCCATCGCTGCTGCGGCTCCTTCACAGATGCTGCCGGGGCATGTACGAGAATCTGACGCGCACCATTGTGGACCGCCCCACTGACAACGCCGACCGCGACCCGTCCGTAGCGCGTTCGGTGCTCGCTCTCGGCGTACCCAGTGCGGGAACTTCGCCAGGCGTCAGAACGCTTGCATACAGTGGCAGAACTGGCAGCACATCTGCAGTTTCCGCGATAGTTCAGCGATCGAAGGGACGTACATGCCCATGGGTCACACGGCCACCGCCGAGGCCGGCTCCGGCGGCCTGACAGCGACCGAGCACCGCCTCGCCAACGGCCTGCGCGTGGTGCTCTCCGAGGACCACCTGACCCCGGTCGCAGCCGTCTGCCTCTGGTACGACGTCGGCTCGCGCCACGAGGTCAAGGGCCGCACGGGCCTGGCTCATCTCTTCGAGCACCTGATGTTCCAGGGCTCGAAGCAGGTCCACGGGAACGGGCACTTCGAGCTGGTGCAGGGCGCCGGCGGCTCGCTGAACGGGACGACGAGTTTCGAGCGCACCAACTACTTCGAGACCATGCCGACCCACCAGCTGGAGCTCGCGCTCTGGCTGGAGGCCGACCGGATGGGCTCCCTCCTCGCCGCGCTCGACGAGGAGTCGATGGAGAACCAGCGCGACGTCGTCAAGAACGAGCGCCGCCAGCGCTACGACAACGTTCCGTACGGGACCGCGTTCGAGAAGTTGACCGCCCTCGTCTACCCGGAGGGCCACCCGTACCACCACACGCCCATCGGCTCCATGGCCGACCTGGACGCGGCCACCCTGGAGGACGCGCGGAACTTCTTCCGTACGTACTACGCGCCGAACAACGCCGTGCTTTCGGTCGTCGGGGACATCGACCCCGAGGAGACGCTGGCCTGGGTCGAGAAGTACTTCGGCTCCATCCCGCGCCACGACGGCAAGCAGCCCCCGCGCGACGGCGCCCTGTCCGACCTGATCGGTGAGGGCGTGCGCGAGGTCATCGAGGAGGAGGTCCCGGCCCGCGCGCTGATGGCCGCCTACCGGCTGCCGCAGGACGGTACGCGCGCGTGCGACGCGGCCGACGTGGCCCTGACGGTCCTCGGCGGCGGCGAGTCGTCCCGGATCTACAACCGTCTCGTACGGCGCGACCAGACCGCCGTCGCCGCCGGGTTCGGTCTCCTGCGGCTCGCGGGGGCGCCCTCCGTGGGCTGGCTGGACGTGAAGACGTCCGCCGACGTCGAGGTCCCGGCCATCGAGGAGGCCGTCGACGAGGAGCTCGCGCGGTTCGCCGCCGACGGGCCCACCCCGGAGGAAATGGAGCGCGCCCAGGCCCAGTTGGAGCGCGAGTGGCTCGACCGGCTCGGCACGGTCTCGGGCCGCGCCGACGAACTGTGCAGGTTCGCCGTCCTGTTCGGGGACCCGCAGCTCGCCCTGACCGCCGTCCAGCGCGTCCTCGACGTCACCGCCGAGGAGGTCCAGGAGGTGGCCAAGGCCCACCTGCGTCCCGACAACCGCGCGGTGCTCGTCTACGAGCCCACGGCCCCCGAAGAGGCCGAGGAAACCGCCGAAGCGTCCATCACGGACGAGGCCGCGGACGAGGCCGTCGGCGAGACCGCAGACGCCGTCGAGACCGCAGACAAGGAGGCCGGCAAGTGACCGAGCTCGCGACCATGGACTTCCACCCGCAGCCCCAGGCCGGCACGGCCAGGCCGTGGGCCTTCCCCGCGCCCGAGCGCGGCACCCTCGACAACGGCCTGACGGTGCTGCGCTGCCACCGCCCGGGCCAGCAGGTCGTAGCGGTCGAGATCAACCTCGAAGCGCCCCTGGAGGCCGAGCCCGCCGGGCTCGACGGCGTCGCCACCATCATGGCGAGGGCCTTCTCCGAAGGCACCGACAAGCTGGCCGCCGAGGAGTTCGCCGCCGAGCTGGAGCGCTGCGGCGCGACGTTCGACGCGCACGCCGACCACCCCGGCGTACGGGTCTCCCTGGAAGTGCCCGTCTCCCGCCTGCCGAAGGCGCTCGGCCTGCTCGCCGACGCCCTCAGGGCGCCCGCGTTCGCGGACAGCGAGATCGAACGCCTCGTGCGCAACCGCCTCGACGAGATCCCGCACGAGACGGCGAACCCGGGCCGCCGCGCCGCCAAGGAGCTCTCGAAGCAGCTCTTCCCGGCCGCCGCGCGCATGTCCCGCCCGCGCCAGGGCACCGAGGAGACCGTCGCGGCTGTCGACGCGGCGGCCGTACGTGCCTTCTACGACCGGCACGTGCGTCCCGCCACGGCCACCGCGGTCGTCGTGGGCGACCTCGCGGGCATCGACCTCGACGCCCTCCTCGCGGACACGCTGGGCGCCTGGACGGGGAACACGGCCGAGCCGCGCCCCGTACCGCCCGTGACGGCCGACGACACCGGCAGGGTCGTCATCGTCGACCGCCCGGGCGCGGTGCAGACGCAGATCCTGATCGGCCGCATCGGCGCGGACAAGCACGACCGGGTGTGGCCGGCGCAGGTGCTCGGCACGTACTGCCTGGGCGGCACCCTCACCTCCCGCCTGGACCGCGTCCTGCGCGAGGAGAAGGGGTACACCTACGGCGTGCGGTCGTTCGCCCAGGTGCTGCGCTCGGCGCCGGACGGGACGGGCGCCGCGATGCTCGCCATCAGCGGCTCCGTGGACACGCCGAACACGGGTCCGGCGCTCGACGACCTCTGGAGGGTGCTGCGCACGCTCGCGGCGGAGGGCCTCACCGACGCCGAACGGGACGTGGCTGTACAGAATTTGGTGGGCGTCGCCCCGCTCAAGTTCGAGACCGCCGCGGCCGTCGCGGGGACGCTCGCCGACCAGGTCGAGCAGCACCTGCCGGACGACTTCCAGGCGGAGGTGTACCGGCGGCTCGCCGCGACGGGCACCGTGGAGGCCACCGCGGCCGTCGTGAACGCCTTCCCGATGGACCGTCTGGTGACGGTGCTCGTCGGTGACGCCGCGCAGATCGAGGAGCCCGTCAGGGCGCTCGGTATCGGAGAGGTGACCGTCGTCACGGGCTGATCGTGACCGGTGCGCAACGAGGGGCCCCGGTGGGCGAGATGACCACCGGGGCCCTTGTTTGTCCGAATTGAACCGGTGGTTGCCTGTCTGCCCTGTGGCATGCGCTACAAAAGCCCGGTTCCGTTTGTTGATTGAAAGTTGCCCCGCTTAGCGTCGGTCCGGCTGTCCGCCAGATGTACGCCGCGCCCGTGGCACCGGACAGTCATCGCCGAGTCCCCCAAGGCGCGAGCCGGGGGAGCCGGGGACCCACCGTCCCTGGGGTGAATCGGACGCCCTTCCCTGAAGGGGGTCCGTAGGAGACCTTCCTGCTCCGAACCCGTCAGCTAACCCGGTAGGCGAGAAGGAAGGAAAGGACTCAGCCACCCCATGGCGTTCACCCGTGCCACCGGGAAGCACCGTCGCCCGAGCCGTCTCACGCGCACCACCGCGCAGGTCGCCGGCGTCGCCGCGCTCACCACGACCGGTGTCATCGGGGGCCTCGCCGCCCCCGCCCTCGCCGCCGACGCGGCTGTGGAGCAGACCGGCCTGACCAAGGCCATCTCCATCGGTGACTCCCTCGCGGAGCAGATCGACGCGCAGGCCGCCGCCCAGCAGCAGGCCGCCGACGAGGCCGCCGCGAAGAAGAAGGCGGAGGCCGAGGCCGAGAAGAAGGCCGAGGAGGACCGGCGCAAGGCCGCCGCCAAGGCCAAGGCCGAGCGCGAGGCCAAGGAGCGCGCCGCCCGTGCGGCCGAGCGCAAGCGCCTGAACGCCTTCGTCATTCCGGTCACCGGCTCGTACGTGTCCACCGCGTACAAGGCCAGCAGCGGCCTGTGGTCCTCCGGCAGCCACACCGGCATCGACTTCCACGCCGCGAGCGGCACCTCGGTCCACGCGGTGGGCGCGGGCACGGTCGTGGAGGCAGGCTGGGGCGGCGCCTACGGCAACAACATCGTCATCAAGATGAACGACGGTACGTACACGCAGTACGGCCACCTGTCGTCCATCGGTGTCTCCGTCGGCCAGACGGTCACCCCGGGGCAGCAGATAGGTCTCTCCGGAGCGACCGGCAACGTCACGGGCCCGCACCTCCACTTCGAGGCGCGCACGAGCCCCGAGTACGGCTCGGACATCGACCCCGTCGCGTACCTGCGCTCCCACGGCGTGAACGTCTGACCTTCGCCGCGTACCTCGCGAAGACGCACCGAATGCCCCGGCTCACCGAGCCGGGGCATTCGTCGTTCCCGGATCCGCTCGTTCCCGGCCCGCTTGTTCCTGACGTCGGTGTCCAAAAAATATCCATGGATTACGGCCTGCCGTCGGAAATTCGCGCCCGCTGGAATAGAGTCGCTGGACAGGCGAGCTGAACAGACGTCAATCGCGCTGTACGGGCGACTATCGACCGCGTTTCGCGGGGATTAAGGCGGAGGTCGGGGCATGCGCATTCCGGCGCACTCGGTATGCACGGCGATCCGCGACGACATCGTCTCCGGTGTCTACGAGCGCGGCGGCAGACTCACCGAGGAGGTGCTCGCCCGCCGCTACGGCGTCTCGCGCGTCCCCGTGCGCGAGGCGTTGCGCACGCTGGAGGCCGAGGGCTTCGTCGTCACCCGCAGACACGCGGGTGCGTGCGTCGCCGAACCCTCCGCGCAGGAGGCGGCGGACCAGCTGGAGATCCGCATGCTCCTCGAACCGCTCGCAGCGGCCCGCGCCGCGCAGCGCCGCACCGAGGCGCACCTGAAGGTCCTGCGGGGCCTGGTCAGGCTCGGCCAGGAGCGCTCCAGGCGAGGTCAGAGCGAGGATCTGCGCTCGCTGGGCAGCTGGTTCCACGAGACGCTGGCGCAGGCGTCCGGCAGCCCGGGGCTGATCACGATGCTCACGCAGCTCCGCCACAAGATCGCGTGGATGTACACCGTCGAGCAGCCCGCGCGGCCCGCCGACTCCTGGGCCGAGCACGGGGCGATCGTCGACGCCGTGGCGCGCGGCGACGTGGAGCGCGCGCGGGCGCTCACGGCGCAGCACACAGAGCGCGCCGCGGCCGCTCACCGCTTGCGCGCCCCCCGTCCGGGTGGCCGTGTGAGGACTTCGCAACATCCCGTCAACACGGTGGGGCTTCAGCATTAACAGAGGCGCCGTATACAAAGGGGGCGGCTCATTTCCAGGGGCTCTATTTCCGCTGCCCCGGAATTCTGAGAACAGAGCCGCAGAAAGTAAAAGGGTCTGCTCGGAAAATCCGAACAGACCCTTTATGTGGCGCGATCTTCTGTGAGCAGGAGGCGGCGCCCAAGAATCGAGAGACCCGGTACCGGGGCCCGTACTAGACGGTCTCGGGAAGCTCCTCGAGCCCCTCGGCGACCAGCTTGGCCAGACGGTCGAGCGCGATGTCCGCACCCTCGACGTCGGAGGCCAGGACGATCTCCTCGCCGCCGCCGGCACCCAGGCCGAGCACCGCGAGCATGGACGCGGCGTTGACGGGGTTGCCGTCGACCTTGGCGATCGTCACGGGGACGCCGGCCGCCGTGGCCGCGCGGACGAAGATGGAGGCGGGGCGGGCGTGAAGGCCCTCGGCCCAGCCGACGTTGACGCGGCGCTCAGCCATGTGATGCTGCCCTTCAGGATTCTCACAGTTGTCTAGACCAGTCTGCCATATCGGTGGACGTGCCCGATGTGAGCCCTGCGTACCGCCCGCACACGCCCGTCGGCCCTCATAGCGTGCCTTCGGTCCGCTCGCGCCGCGACCCGTACGACTGTCACCGCTGCGCCGTACGCTGGCCCCATGCAGACCCCGTCGGACCGGCACGCATACCCCGCCCACTGGGAAGCAGACGTGGTGCTGCGCGACGGCGGCACCGCGCGCATCAGGCCCATCACGATCGACGACGCCGAGCGGCTCACGAGCTACTACGAGCAGGTCTCCGACGAGTCGAAGTACTACCGCTTCTTCGCGCCGTACCCGCGACTGTCCGCCAAGGACGTCCACCGCTTCACCCATCACGACTACGTGGACCGGGTGGGCCTCGCGGCGACTGTGGGCGGCGAGTTCATCGCGACCGTCCGCTACGACCGCATCAACGCCCAGGGAATGCCCGCCTCCGCCCCTGCCGACGAGGCCGAGGTCGCCTTCCTCGTACAGGACGCCCACCAGGGCAGGGGCGTCGCGTCCGCGCTCCTGGAGCACATCGCCGCCGTCGCCCGTGAGCGTGGCATCCGCCGCTTCGCCGCCGAGGTGCTGCCCGCCAACACCAAGATGATCAAGGTGTTCACGGACGCCGGATACACCCAGAAGCGCCACTTCGAGGACGGCGTCGTGCGCCTGGAGTTCGACCTCGAACCCACCGAGGCCTCGCTCGCCGTGCAGCGCGCCCGCGAGCAGCGCGCCGAGGCCCGCTCGGTGCACCGGCTCCTCGCCCCCGGCTCCGTCGCCGTCATCGGCGTGGGCCGCACGCCCGGCGGAGTCGGCCGCAGCGTCCTCGACAACCTCCGCGACGCCGGCTTCACCGGCCGCCTCCACGCCGTGAACAAGGCGTTCCCCGACGACCTGAGCGACTTCGACGGCGTCCCTGCCCACCGCTCCGTCCACGACATCGACGCCGCCGAGCCCGTCGACCTGGCCGTCGTCGCGGTTCCCGCGGAGCAGGTCCCCGAAGTCGTCGCCGAATGCGGCGAGCGTGGCGTGCAGGGGATCGTCGTGATCTCCGCCGGATACGCCGAGTCCGGCAGCGAGGGCCGCGCCCGCCAGCGAGAACTGGTGCGCCAGGCCCGCTCGTACGGCATGCGCCTCATCGGGCCGAACGCCTTCGGCGTCATCAACACCTCGCCCGAGGTGCGGCTCAACGCGTCGCTCGCGCCCGAGATGCCGCGCGCGGGGCGCATGGGCCTGTTCGCCCAGTCCGGAGCCATCGGTATCGCGCTGCTCGCCCGCCTCCAGCGGCGCGGCGGCGGCGTGACCGGGGTGACAGGTGTGTCGACGTTCGTCTCCGCCGGCAACCGCGCGGACGTGTCCGGGAACGACGTACTCCAGTACTGGTACGACGACCCCGACACGGACGTCGCCCTGATGTACCTCGAATCCATCGGCAACCCGCGCAAGTTCACCCGCCTCGCCCGCCGCACGGCCGCAGCGAAGCCCCTCGTCGTGGTGCAGGGCGCCCGGCACAGTGGCATCGCGCCCCTCGGCCATGCCGTCCGCGCCACCCGCCTGCCGTACGCCACCGTCTCCGCCCTGCTGCGCCAGGCGGGTGTCATCCGCGTGGAGACCATCACCGAACTCGTCGACACCGGCCTGCTGCTGGCCCGCCAGCCCCTCCCGCCGGGCCCCCGCGTGGCGATCCTCGGGAACTCGGAGTCGCTCGGCCTCCTCACGTACGACGTCTGCCTCGCCGAGGGCCTGCGGCCGAAGCCGCCGCGGGACCTGACGACCGCGGCGTCCGCCGAGGACTTCCACGCGGCGCTCACGGAGGCGCTCGCGGACGACAAGTGCGACGCGGTCGTCGTCACGGCCATGCCCGCGGTGGGGGAGTCGACCGCCGAGGACGCGGCGCTCGCCGAGGCACTCAGCTCGGCCGCCGCCGGCACCCCCACCAAGCCGGTCCTGGTCGTGCACGTCGAGCTCGGCGGCCTCGCCGAGGCGCTCTCCGCGGCCACCAGCACCGGCCCGCGCGCGCTCGCCAAGACCCCGGGCGGCCCCCCGGCCGGACGCCCGCCCACGGACGAGCCCGCCCCCACGCCCGCGCTCATCCCCGCCTACCCCGCGGCCGAGCGCGCCGTCCACGCCCTCGCCGAAGCCGTCAAGTACGCCCAGTGGCGGCGCGACGCCGCGGAGCCCGGCAAGGTCCCCGAGTACGACGGCATCGACGAGACGGGCGCCGCCGAGCTCATCACCGCGCTCCTCGCGAAGGACGACGACCCGCGCGGCGCCGAGCTCGCCCCCGAGGACGCCCGCGCCCTCCTCGCCCGCTACGGCATCGTCGTACGGCAGACCCTGCCCGCCCCCGGACCCGACGAGGCGGCCGCCGCCGGGCGCATCCTCGGCTACCCCGTCGCCCTCAAGACGACCGCCCCGCACCTGCGCCACCGCGCCGACCTCGGAGGAGTACGCCTCGACCTGGCGAACGAGGAGGAGCTGCGCCGCGCCTACGAAGAGCTGTCCGAAACGCTCGGCAAGCCCGAGGAGCTGCGGCCCGTCGTCCAGGCCATGGCACCCCGAGGCGTCGACACCGTCGTCCGTGCGGTCATCGATCCGGCCGCAGGCGCGGTGCTCTCCTTCGGGCTCGCCGGCGCCGCCTCCGAGCTGCTCGGCGACACCGCGCACCGGCTGATTCCGGTCACCGACCGGGACGCCCAGTCGATCGTCAGGGGCATCAAGACCGCGCCCCTGCTCTTCGGCTGGCGCGGCTCCGCGCCCGTCGACACGGCCGCGCTCGAAGAGGTGCTGCAACGGGTCTCGCGGCTCGTGGACGACCACCCCGAGGTCGTCGCCGTCTCCCTGGAGCCCGTCGTCGTCGCCCAGAGAGGCCTGTCGGTCCTCGGCGCCTCGATACGGCTCGCCCCGCCGCCCGCCCGCGACGACCTCGGCCCGCGCACCCTGCCCGCGTACTGAGCAGACCGGTGAGACGAGCCCCACATACGGGTGATTTCCGCACCCGTCCACAGGCGCACCGCGAGCCCCCCGCCGGGCTTTAGGATGGGTCTCATGGCCAAGACCAGTACGACGACCCAAGGGCTTCGCGCGGCGATCGAGCGCAGCGGCTACTACCCGGCCCTCGTGGCCGAGGCGGTGGAGGCCGCGGTCGGCGGCGAACCCATCGGGTCGTACCTGGTCCACCAGGAGACCACCTTCGACTCGAACGAGGTGCGCAGGCACGTCACCGTGCTCGTCCTCACCGGCACCCGCTTCATCGTCAGCCACACCGACGAGCAGGCCGCCGACAACACGTCGCCGACGCCGTACGCCACGACGTCCACCGAGTCCGTGAAGCTCGGCCGGATCTCGTCGGTCGTGCTCAGCCGCGTCGTCGCCAACCCGGAGAAGTACGTTCCGGGCACCCTGCCCCGCGAAGTCGTCCTGACCATCGGCTGGGGCGCCGTCGCCCGCATCGACCTGGAGCCCGCGGCCTGCGGCGACCCCAACTGCGAGGCGGACCACGGGTACACGGGCAGCTCGACGGCCGACGACCTGAGCCTGCGCGTCAGCGAGACCGGGGACGGTCCCGACACCGTCCGGCAGACCCTCGCCTTCGCCCAGTCCCTGTCCGAGGCCACCGCGGCGACCGCGCGCTGATGGCCATGCCCAGCTGGGACGACGTGGAGCCGCTCGCCGTCCGGTCCGCCCCCGTGCCCGAGTACGGCGCCGGCTCCCTCGCCGACCTGCTGCCCACCCTCGGCTCCCACCTGGGCGTCCCGGACTGCGCTCCGGCGATACCCGAGCTCGCGCCCGCCGACCGCGCGTGCGTGTTCCTGATCGACGGGCTCGGCTGGCAGCAGCTCCAGGCCCATCCCGACGAGGCGCCGTTCCTGACCTCGCTGCTCGCGTCCTCGCGCGGCGGCACGGGCCGCCCGATCACCGCGGGCTACCCGGCGACCACCGCGACCTCGCTCGCCTCCGTCGGCACCGGCCTGCCGCCCGGCGCACACGGCCTGCCCGGCTACACGGTCCGTAACCCGGACACCGGCGAGCTGATGAACCAGCTCCGCTGGATCCCCTGGACCCAGCCGCACGTCTGGCAGCCGTACCCGACGATCTTCCAGCGCGCCCACGAGGCCGGGGTGCACACCGCACAGGTCTCCGCCCCCGCGTTCGAGTCGACCCCTCTCACGAAGATCGCCCTCAGCGGCGGCACCTTCCGCGGGCGTCTCTCCGGCGAGGACCGCATGGACCTGGCCGCGGAGCAACTGGCGGCCGGCGACCGGTCGTTGGTGTACACGTACTACAGCGAGGTCGACGGCAAGGGTCACCGCTTCGGCGTCGACTCCGACCCGTGGCGCGGCCAGCTCATGTACGTCGACCGCCTCGCCCAGCGCCTCGCCGAGCAGCTCCCGCCGCGCAGCGCCCTCTACATCACGGCCGACCACGGCATGATCGACATCCCGTTCGACGAGCAGTCCCGCATCGACTTCGACGAGGACTGGGAGCTGCGCGCAGGCGTCGCCCTCCTCGGCGGCGAGGGCCGCGCCCGCCACGTCTACGCGGTGCCGGGCGCCGAGTCCGACGTCCTGACCGTCTGGCGCGAGGTGCTCGGCGAGCAGTTCTGGATCGCGAGCCGGGACGAGGCGATCGAGGCCGGCTGGTTCGGCCCGCAGATCGACGAGCGGGTCTACGCGCGCCTGGGCGACGTCATCGCGGCCGCCCACGACGACGTGGTGATCATCGCCTCGGAGCGGGAGCCCAAGGAGTCGGCCATGGTCGGCAACCACGGCTCGATGACCCCCGCCGAGCAGCTAGTACCGCTGCTCGAAGTACGCTCCTGATCGTCCCCCACCACCGCGGAAAGGTCCTCAACTCCCCATGCCCGAGCTCGTGTTCTTCTCCGGAACGATGGACTGCGGAAAGAGCACCCTGGCTCTCCAGATAGAGCACAACCGCTCGGCACGCGGCCTCAAGGGCATGATCCTCACGCGCGACGACCGGGCCGGCGAGGGCAAGCTCTCCTCGCGCCTCGGCCTCGTCACCGACGCCGTCGAGGTGGCCGACGACCTCGACGTGTACGCGTACGTCGTAGACCAGCTGTCCCAGGGCGGCCGCGTGGACTACGTCATCGCGGACGAGGCGCAGTTCCTCGCGCCCGACCAGATCGACCAGCTCGCCCGCGTCGTCGACGACCTCGGCCTCGACGTCTACGCCTTCGGCATCACGACCGACTTCCGGTCCAAGCTGTTCCCCGGCTCCCAGCGCCTGGTCGAACTCGCCGACCGCGTCGAGGTCCTCCAGGTCGAGGCCCTGTGCTGGTGCGGCGCCCGCGCCACGCACAACGCCCGCACGGTGGGCGGGCGGATGGTCGTCGAGGGCGCCCAGGTCGTCGTCGGCGACGTCGACCGGAGCGACGACGAGGTCGGCTACGAGGTCCTCTGCCGACGCCACCACCGCAAGCAACTGACAAGCGCCACCGCGCACGCGGCGGCCCTGTCACCCGAAGTTCTGCCCGTCGCCTCGGCCTGAGCTGTCGCAGGCATCCGTTTCAGGAGACCCTGGGGCCTCTCGTTCGGATCATGCCGGGCTCGATCCGAACGCGAGACCCTAGTCCGTCTCGCGCGGCGCTGACCGTACGAGGGTGAACACCGCGCCCTCCGGGTCCGCGACCGTCGCCAGGCGGCCCTGGGAGCCGTCGCGTGCGGGCTTCAGGACGTGGCCGCCGAGCTCCTCGACCAGGGACACCGACTCGTCGACGTCAGCCACCTCGAAGTACGTCATCCAGTGCGCGCCCCGGTCGCGGGGGAGCGCCTGGCCCACGCCGTGCACCGATGCCACCGGGCTGCCGTTGAGGTGCAGCGTCAGATAGTCGAAGTCGGCGGAGACGACGGCCTCTTCCTCGTAGCCGAAGGTCACCTCGTAGAACTTGGCGACGCTCGCCGTCTCCTGCGTCACCAGCTCGTTCCACGCCGGCGCCCCCGGCACCCCGGTGAGCGCCATCCCCAGATGCTCCGCCGCCTGCCAGACGCCGAACACGGCGCCCGCCGGGTCCGAGGCGATGGCCATCCGGCCCGCCTCCCCGGCGTCGAGCGGGCCGACGCCGACGGTGCCGCCGCAGTGGCGGATGCTTTCGGCCGTGGCGTCCACGTCGTCCGAGGCGAGGTACGGGGTCCAGGCGACGGGCAGATGGCGGTCGGGCGGCATCTGCCCGATCCCGGCCACCTCATGACCGTCGAGCAGGGCCCGCACGTAGGGGCCGAGCTGCTGCGGTCCCGGCCGGAACTCCCAGCCGAACAACGCCGCGTAGAACTCCTGGGTCGCCGCCATGCCGTGCACCATGAGACTCACCCAGCACGGGGTGCCCGGCGCGCGCCTGGCTGCTGCCTCGGTCATCGTCACTCTCTCCTCGGAACAAAATCACGTGTCGCAACGCGCCCGAGCTGATGGTGGCACTCCGTGCCGCACGACGCCCATCGGCCGCGCCGCCACGGCCGGATCCTCGCACGAGGATGCCCGGTGAGATGTCCGCATCCATTGCCGCGCCACGGCCTCGCGATGTCCGGTCGGTCAACGCTCGGTAGTCGATCGTGCACGCTAGCCGACCGACGGCGCTCGGGCCAGAGCATGAGCAAGGATGGCCCTCATGAATGCCATCATCTCCGCAATCGAACTCGCGAGCGAGTTGGCCGGTGGGGCCCCGCCGACCATCCTCGACATCCGCTGGCAGCTGAGCGTGGCCAAGGCGGCGGGCGCCCCGGCCTTCGACGGACGGGCCGCATACGAGGCCGGACACATCCCCGGCGCGGTCTACGTCGACCTCGACGCCGACCTCGCGGGACCGGCCGGAGCGACAGGTCGGCACCCCCTCCCGGATGTGGCGTCCTTCGGCGCCGTGATGCGGCGGGCCGGCGTGTCGGCCGACCGGGACGTGGTCGTGTACGACGGCGGGCAGGGCTGGGCCGCCGCGCGCACCTGGTGGATGCTGCGCTGGACGGGTCACCCGTCCGTGCGAGTTCTCGACGGCGGTCTCGGCGCGTGGGAGGGCCCGCTGGAGACCGTGGTGCCGTCGCCCGCGCCGGGCACGTTCGAGCCCGCGCCGGGCGCAGTGGGGCTCCTGGACGCCGACGGCGCGGCCGCGCTGGCGCGCTCGGGGACCCTGCTCGACGCCCGCGCCGCCGAGCGTTACCGGGGCGACGTGGAGCCGATCGACCGCGTCGGCGGTCACATCCCGGGCGCGGTGTCCGCGCCGACGTCGGAGAACGTGGCGCAGGACGGCCGTTTCCTGCCCGCCGACGCGCTCGCCTCCCGCTTCAAGTCCCTTGGCGCGTCCGGGGATTCGGGCGAGGTCGGCGTGTACTGCGGCTCCGGCGTCTCGGGCGCCCACGAGGTGCTCGCCCTCGCGGTGGCGGGCATCGACGCGGCGCTGTACGTCGGTTCGTGGTCCGAGTGGTCCTCGGACGAGTCACGCCCCGTGGCGACCGGCCAGGAGCCTCAGTAGGGCTTCGGCAGGTGAGTGCGCGAGAGGCCCGCGCCGATCGGCGCGGGCCTCTTCTGCGTGCCGTCTGCGGCTAGTCCTGCTTCTTGCGGCGCGTGCCGAAGACGATCTCGTCCCAGCTCGGCACGGCCGCGCGCCGTCCGGGACGGACCCCGTCGGCCTCGGCCTGGCGGTCGGTGGTGCCGGTGAGACGGTCCCGGTGTCCCGCGACGCTGCGCGGCATGAGGACGTCCGCGTAGGCGGAACCCGCTCCCGCGGACGCGGCGGGCGCCGGGGGCTCCTCCGCCTCGGCGGGCTCCGGCTCGTCCGTGACGGGATCGGGTGCGGGCACCGTGGGGCGCTCGGGGACCACGATGTCGCCCCGGTAGCTGGGTACGGCTTCCAGAAGGCTGGTCAGCGAGTCACGCTCGGCGGCGGAGACGGCCGCCGGGCTCTCCTCGGTGATCTCCGGTGCGGGGGCCGGCGGCAGGGGGCGCTCCAACTGCCGGTCGAGGGCCCGGTCGAGCGGGCGGTCGCGGGGCAGCCTCGCGATGCGCGGCACGAACGGAAAGCTGGGTTCCGGCGCGGCGATGTCGTCGGTCTCGCCGATGAGCGAGCGCGCCTCGTCGTCGACGGCCTGGACGAGCCGCCGGGGCGGGTCGTACGTCCAGCTCGCCGAGTGCGGCTCACCCGCGACCAGGTAGACGAGCAGGACCTCCCAGGTGCCGTCGTCGCGGCGCCACGAGTCCCACTGGACGGTCTCCTTGTCGGCGCCGCGCAGCAGCAGACGCTCCTGCACCGCCTCGCCGAGCTGGGGGCCCGCGTTCTCGCCGGGACGGCGTACGGGGGTCTTCCTGGCCCGCTCGGCCATGAAGGCGCGCTCCGCGAGGACAGGGCCCTCGAAGCGGCGGACGCGGTCGACGGGGATGCCGGCGAGCTGGGCCACCTCCTCGGCGGAGGCACCGGCACGTATACGCGCCTGAATGTCGCGGGGGCGGAGATGGCTCTCCACCTCGATCTCGATCTGGCCGAGGCGCGGACGGTCGCCGCGCACGGCGGCCCGGAGGCGCTCATCGATCGGAAGCGTGTACTCCGTGCTGTCCGCAGCCTTCAGCACCAGCCGTGTGCCGTCGTTAGAGACGGCCACGACACGCAGTTCGGGCATGGGGACCTCCCGGGTGGTGCCTGCCGACGTCACGTGCGTCGCTGCTTCCGCTAGTCGAGTGTGGCCTGCCCGGGTGCAGCCTGCCACAACCTTGCCGAGTTGCCCGGCGTGTCGGGCATGGGCCCTGGATCGCCGTTATGGCACGGTTACCTGTTCGCAACGCTAAGTGACCGAGCTCGTCACCCTGTGCAACGAACCCCCTCCCGGCGGTCCTGGAAGGCCCCGGGCACCCTGACGGGAGACCGGACCCAGGGCTCGCAACGGTACTCCATTCGGGCCACTCGGGTGGACCGGCACGCCATCGAAGTTCTCATGGGGGACGGGAGTTGGGTGCGGGGTGTCCCTCGTTCGGGGTTCATGGACGTGGCGTGCTTCACGGAATCCCCAGAAACGGAACCAATCACTTCGTCCATCCGTCCCTTTCTCGTGAAGTAAGTCGAGAAAGGCAGGCAAGGGTCGGAGATGGGCGAGAAGCCGGAAACCTCCCAGGATGCACAGGAAAAGCCCAAGGGGAAGCGGCTCGACCTGAGTGTGCCGCAGGTGGCGGGCAGCGCCGTGGCCGCCGTGGTGGCTGCCAAGCTGGCCGCCGGGCTCGGTGTGTACGGGACGATCGTGGGCGCGGGCGTGGTGAGCGCGCTGGCCACTTGCGGTGGCTCGCTCTTCCAGCACTTCTTCCGGCGCACGGGCGAGCAGATACGTGACGTCGCGGGCCAGGCGATACCGAAGGGCCGGCAGACCCCGGTGACGGGCGACGGGCGTCCGGTGCCGGAGACCTTCCGGTCCGACATGGTCCCCGCCTCCGTGACGCCGCCCGCGGCCACGGCGGCGATGCGGACGGACGTGCTGCCGAGGACCACGTCGTGGGGGATGGGCGGCGCATCGGCACAGGGTGCCGACGCGACGACTGTCCTCCCGGCGCTGGACGCCGAGCGGACGCAGCTCCTCACGGCGGATGCCGGCGATCCGGATCGGACGCAGCTTCTGACGGCCGGTGGTGCCGCCGCGGAGAAGACCCAGTTGCTGAGGGTCGGGGCCGGAGCCGGTCCCGGTGTCGTGGACGACGCCACGCGCGTGCTGCGTGCCGCACCGGCGGACGGGGGAGGGGTCGGGCCCGTCAGGCCGGAACTGCCGCCTCCGCCGGGCGACTTGGGCGACGAGTTCACCGAAGGGACCACGCATCGCGCGCGTGTGCGGAGCTGGAAGCGGCCCCTCGTCGCCGCTGCCGTGGTCTTCGGAGTGACGATGGGCGGCATCACGACGTACGAACTCGCCTCGGGGCAGAGTTTCAGCGGTGACGGGCAGCGGACCACGCTCCGCGAGGCCTTCACCGGCGGAGGCGGCCACCCGTCCCGTAACGACCACACCCCCGTGCCGAGCACCTCGCAGGAGCCGTCGGACAGCAGCAGTTCCGGGACGCAGAGCGGCACGCCGCAGGACGGGGACGGGAGGCAGAAGGGCGACACCGAGCAGCCCACGCCCACGCCCAGCGCGAGCGAGGGCTCCGACACCGGTCACGACAACGGCTCGGGCAGCGGTTCCGGGACCGGCGGGGACAAGTCCACGCCGACGCCTACCCCGACGCCCTCTCCGAGCACCTCGGAGAGCAGCGACGGAGCTGACGTGCCGCAGCAGCAGGACGAGACGCCCGAGGGATGAGCGAGGTCAGTCGCCGATGACCCGGCGCAGATAGTCGTTGGCGAACAGGCGGTCCGGGTCGAGACGGTCGCGCAGCTCCGTGAACTCGCCGAAGCGCGGATAGACCGTCGAGAAGTAGCCCGCGTCGCGCGTGTGCACCTTGCCCCAGTGCGGCCGGCCCTCGTGCGCGGTGAAGATGCGCTCGGCCGCCGTGAAGTAGGCCTGGTACGGGGTGCCCTTGTACATGTGGACGGCGATGTACGCGCTCTCCCGGCCGGACGCCGTGGAGAGCGTGATGTCGTCCGCGGGGGCCGTGCGGACCTCGACCGGGAAGCTGATGCGCAGGTTCGAGCGCTCGACCATGGTCTTCAGCTCACGCAGCGTCTCGACGAGGGCCGCCCGTGGGACGGCGTACTCCATCTCCACGAAGCGGACGCGGCGCGGGGACGTGAAGACCTTGTAGGGGATGTCCGTGTAGGTGCGGGCGGAGAGCGCGCGGCTGGAGATCTTGGCGATCGACGGGATCGTCGAGGGGACCGCGCGGCCGAGTGAATTGACCGCCTGGAAGAGGCCGTTCGACAGGAGCTCGTCCTCGAGGAAGCTGCTGAACCTGCTGACAGGGGCTTCCGGGCCGGCGCTGCGGTTGTTGCGCTTGGTGTTGCAGTTGCCCGTGTGCGGGAACCAGTAGAACTCGAAGTGCTCGTTCTCCGCGTACAGCGCGTCGAAGTCGCTCGTGACCCTGTCGAAGGTCATCGGCTCCTCGCGGGCGGTGAGCAGGAAGATCGGCTCCACGGCGAACGTGATCGCCGTGATGATGCCTAGGGCGCCGAGTCCGAGCCGTGCGGCCGCGAAGACCGCGCGTTCTTCTGCGGTCCCCTTCTCCGAGCACGTGAGGACCGTGCCGTCGGCGGTGACCAGTTCGAGGCCCTTGATCTGCGCGGATATGGACGCCGATTCGCGGCCCGTGCCGTGCGTGCCCGTGCTGGTGGCGCCCGAGACGGTCTGCTCCATGATGTCGCCCATGTTCGTGAGCGACAGGCCCTCGCGGGCCAGGGCGAGGTTGAGCCTCTTGAGCGGGGTGCCGGCCTCCACCGTGACAGTGCCGGCGTCGCGGTCGATGTTGCGGATGCCGGTCAACAGTTGAGGGCGTATCAACACACCGTCGGTGGCCGCCGCCGCGGTGAACGAGTGCCCCGTACCGACGGCCTTCACCTTGAGGCCGTCATCGGCCGCCGCGCGGACGGCCGCCGACAGCTCCTCCACCGACGCGGGCGTCACCTCGCGGACCGGCCGCGCGGTGACGTTCCCCGCCCAGTTACGCCACGGTTCGTTCCGTGTCCTGGCCTGCCGGGCGTTCGTCGTGTCGCTGCCCGAGTTCCCCGTACTCATTGGTTCCTCCCCGCTGCGGCACCGGCTGCTTCAGCCGGCGGTACCCCAGGAACCCGACCGCCACCGCGACGGCGCCGGCCACGGCCGGAACCCCGTACCCGGCCTTCGCACCGGCGGCGTCGATCACCCAGCCGGCCGCGGAGGAGCCGAGCGCGACACCGACCGCGAGTCCGGTGCTCACCCAGGTCATGCCCTCGGTCAGTTTCGCGCGTGGTACGTGCTGCTCGACGAGGGCCATCGTCGTGATCATCGTCGGTGCGATGGACAGGCCCGCGACAAAGAGCGCCACGGCCAGAAACGGAAGGTTCCCGACCAGTAGGAGGGGGATCATACTCACGGCCGTCGTGCAGACACCGACCAGCCACCTGCGCGCGGGCGCTCCCTTGAAGTGCAGCAGCCCGAAGACCGCTCCGGCGGCGCAGGAACCCGCCGCATACACCGCGAGCACGAGACTGGCCGCCGCCTTGTGGCCCTCGTCCTCGGCGAACGCGACGGTCACCACGTCCACCGCACCGAAGATCGTGCCCGTCGCGACGAACGTGGCCACCAGGACCTGAAGACCGCGCGACCTCAGGGCGGACCCCCCGGAGTGCTGTCCGCGCGGGTGCGGCACCGGCTCGGTCGAGCGCTGCGCGGTCAGCCAGAAGACCCCGGCAGCGAGGAAGCCGCCCGCGAGCAGGGGCCCCGCCTCCGGGAACCATGCCGTCGACAGACCGATCGAGATGATCGGCCCGAAGATGAAGCACACCTCGTCGATGACGGACTCGAAGGAGTACGCGGTGTGCAGCTGAGGGGTGTCCCTGTAGAGGGCCGCCCAGCGCGCCCGGACCATCGAGCCGACGCTCGGCACACAGCCGATCAGGGCGCTGAAGGCGAACAGCGTCCAGTCCGGCGCCTCGAACTTCGCGCACAGCAGCAGACCGGCGACCGCGACCAGCGACACCAGGGCCGCGGGCCGCAGCACACGGCGTTGTCCGTGGCGGTCGACGAGGCGTGAGATCTGCGGGCCGATGGCCGCCGCCGAGAGCGCCACGGTGGCGGACAGGGCACCCGCGAGCCCGTATCGGCCGGTCAGCTGGGAGACCATCGTGACGATCCCGATGCCCATCATCGACAGGGGCATCCGGCCCAGGAACCCGGCGACCGAGAAGCTCTTGGTGCCAGGCAGGGCGAAAATGGCGCGGTAGGGGCTGGGCAAGTCGACTCCGGTAAGGCGCGTAGGTGGCCAAGACAGCTTACGGGTCCCGGGGCTTGCGGGCATGCCCGTTTTCCGCCTGTCAGTGACGGATGGCAGGATCAAAGGCATGTCCGATGCGCTCGATCCCACGCCCTTCGACGGCTACGACGCCCTGCTGCTGCTCTCGTTCGGAGGCCCCGAAGGCCCCGACGACGTGGTCCCGTTCCTGGAGAACGTGACGCGCGGCCGGGGAATCCCCAAGGAGCGGCTCAAGGAGGTGGGGCAGCACTACTTCCTGTTCGGCGGGGTCAGCCCCATCAACGAGCAGAACCGCGCCCTGCTGGACGCGCTCCGCAAGGACTTCGCGGACCACGGCCTCGACCTGCCCGTCTACTGGGGCAACCGGAACTGGGCGCCGTACCTGACGGACACCCTCCGCGAGATGGTCACCGACGGCCACGAGCGCATCCTCGTCCTCGCGACCAGCGCGTACGCGTCGTACTCGGGCTGCCGTCAGTACCGCGAGAACCTCGCGGACTCGCTCGCCGCCCTCGAAGCGGAGGGGCTCGAGGTGCCGCGCGTCGACAAGCTGCGGCACTACTTCAACCACCCCGGCTTCGTGCGCCCCATGATCGACGGTGTCCTGAAGTCGCTCGCCGACCTCCCCGACGGCGTACGGGACGGCGCCCACATCGCGTTCACGACGCACTCCATCCCGACCGCGGCAGCCGACGTCTCCGGGCCCGTCGGTGACCACGGCGACGGCGGCGCCTACGTGAAGGAGCACCTGGACGTCGCGCGCGTGATCGCCGACGCGGTCCGCGAGGAGACCGGCATCGAGCACCACTGGCGGCTCGTCTACCAGTCGCGTTCCGGCGCCCCGCACATCCCGTGGCTGGAGCCCGACATCTGCGACCACCTCGAGGAGCGGCACAGCGCCGGTGTGCCTGCCGTCGTGATGGCGCCCATCGGCTTCGTCTCCGACCACATGGAAGTCCTCTACGACCTCGACACCGAGGCCACGGCCAAGGCCGCCGAGCTCGGCCTCCCGGTGCGCCGCTCCGCCACGGTCGGCGCGGACCCCCGCTTCGCCGCCGCGGTCCGCGACCTCGTCCTCGAACGGTCCGCCGCCGAGAGCGGCCGGGCCGTCACGCCCTGCGCCCTGGGCGCGCTCGGCGCGAGCCACAACCTCTGCCCGGTGGGCTGCTGCCCCTCCCGTGCCCCCAAGCCCGCGGCCGCGGGCGCCGACAGCCCGTACGCATAAGGATCCCGACGTGACAGACCTGAAGGCCGAACTCCTCGAGGTCGCCCTGGAGGCCGCCGCCCGCGCCGGGACCTTCCTGCGCGACGGACGCCCCGCCGACCTCGGCGTCGCCGCCACCAAGACCAGCGTCGTGGACGTCGTCACGGAGATGGACATCGCCTCCGAGAAGCTGATCACGGGCTTCCTCGCCGAGCGCCGGCCGGACGACGGCGTCCTGGGCGAGGAGGGCGCGAGCACCGAGGGCAGCAGCGGGATCACCTGGGTGATCGACCCCATCGACGGAACGGTCAACTACCTGTACGGGCGCCCCGAATGGTCGGTCTCCATCGCCGCGCGCCAGGGCGACGAGACCCTCGTCGGGGTCGTCGCTGCGCCCCTGCGCGGAGAGACCTACCGCGCGGTCCTCGGCCAGGGCGCGTACGTGAACGACCGCCCGGCACACGCGCGCGTGGCGCCCCCCTTCGAGCAGGCGCTGGTCGGCACGGGATTCGGCTACCTCGCCGCCCGCCGGGCCCACCAGGCCGATGTCGTACGGGAGTTGGTGCCTCATGTGCGCGACATCCGGCGTGGCGGTTCGGCCGCCATCGACCTCTGCGACGTCGCCGTCGGACGCCTCGACGCGTACTACGAGCGCGGCTTGAACCCCTGGGACCTCGCGGCCGGCGACCTCATCGCGCGGGAGGCGGGCGCGCTCACCGGTGGCCGTCCGGGCGAAGTGCCGTCCGGCGAGCTGACGATCGCGGCGCCGCCCGGACTCTTCGAGCAGCTCCAGAACCGCCTCGAGGAGCTCGGGGCCTGGCACGACTGAAGGGCGTCCCCAGCCCGCTGAGCACAGAGAAGGGCCCCGGTGCCTGCCTGGATCGACCAGGCGCCGGGGCCCTTCCGTGCTGCGTCAGACGGGCGAGACGCCGAGCTCCACGCCGTGTTCGGCGGCGAGCCGGTGCAGGTCGTCCAGCTCGTCCTGCTCGATCTCGACGAGGAATTCGTCGCCCGTCTCGCGAGCCCGGCTCAGATCGGACTCGGTCGCCTTGATGCGCTGCAGAAGTCCTGCGGTGAATGCGTCCATGGTTGCGCCCCCTCGTCCTGGGTCGTGGGTCAGTGGCACGGGGGTGTGCCCTCGGAAGGGGCGATCACGTCTCAAACCGCCCTGCGGAAAGCGGGTCGTGGCACGCCACATACAAAGCGTGATCGCGGGTGTAAATCCGTCCTCCCCGCGCTCACTTCCGCAGAAACCTCGACCGGCGAGAAAATCCGCATGCCCGGGGCGCCACACCGCCTTACAGCCGGTTTATGGCCGAAAGGGGCAGGATGGAGGCCACACTCCACGACCCGGACCTGCTCACAGGTGCTCAGAACCTGCCCGCAGGTCACACAGGAAGGACAGCGACGTGCGCGTACTCGTCGTCGAGGACGAGCAGCTGCTCGCCGATGCGGTGGCCACCGGACTGCGCCGGGAGGCCATGGCCGTCGACGTCGTGTACGACGGCGCGGCCGCCCTCGAGCGCATCGGCGTGAACGACTACGACGTGGTCGTCCTCGACCGGGACCTCCCGCTCGTGCACGGCGACGACGTCTGCCGCAAGATCGTCGAACTCGGCATGCCGACCCGCGTCCTGATGCTGACCGCCTCCGGCGACGTCAGCGACCGCGTCGAGGGCCTCGAGATCGGTGCCGACGACTACCTGCCCAAGCCGTTCGCGTTCAGCGAGCTGACGGCCCGTGTGCGGGCGCTCGGACGCCGTACGAGCGTGCCGCTGCCGCCCGTCCTCGAGCGCGCGGGCATCAAGCTCGACCCGAACCGTCGTGAGGTCCTGCGCGACGGCAAGGAGATCCAGCTCGCGCCCAAGGAGTTCGCCGTCCTCGAGGTGCTGCTGCGCAGCGAGGGCGCCGTCGTCTCGGCCGAGCAGCTCCTGGAGAAGGCCTGGGACGAGAACACGGACCCCTTCACGAACGTCGTACGGGTCACCGTCATGACCCTGCGCCGCAAGCTCGGAGAGCCCGCTGTCATCGTGACCGTGCCCGGCTCCGGATACCGGATCTGATCCCCTGTGGCCTCGTCACCCGCGCCACCGGCCGCGCCTCCGAAACCCACGTGGGACCCCAGAAAAGCCGAGCCGCCCTACCCGTGGCTGCGCCCCACCATCCGTATACGCCTCACCCTGCTGTACGGCGGCATGTTCCTGATCGCCGGCATTGTGCTGCTGTCGATCATCTATCTGCTCGCCGCGCAGGCCCTGAACGTCGGCAGTGACCTGCCGTTCACCGTCACGAACGGTTCGGTGAGCAGCGGGACCTGCCGCAACTTCTCGGGCCTGCCCGACCACCCCACGACGGGCCAGCTCAACTCCGCGCTGAACGAGTGCGTCAACGAGATGCGTCAGCACGCACTCGACAATCTCCTCAGCCGCTCGCTCCTCGCCCTGCTCGGCCTCGCCGTGATCGCGTTCGCCTTCGGGTACGCGATGGCGGGCCGCGTCCTGTCCCCGCTGGGCCGCATCACGCGCACCGCGCGCCGGGTGGCCGGCACGGACCTGTCGCGGCGCATCGAGCTGGACGGCCCGGACGACGAGCTGAAAGAGCTGTCCGACACCTTCGACGACATGCTCGACCGCCTGGAGAGAGCCTTCACCGCGCAGCAGCGGTTCGTCGGCAACGCGTCGCACGAGCTGCGCACGCCGCTCGCGATCAACCGCACACTGCTCGAGGTCCACCTCTCCGACCCCGGAGCGCCGGTGGAGCTCCAGCAGCTCGGCAAGACGCTCCTGGCGACGAACGAGCGCAGCGAGCAGCTCGTCGAGGGCCTGCTCCTGCTCGCCCGCAGCGACAACCAGATCGTGGAGCGCAAGCCGGTCGACCTCGCCGAGGTCGCCTCGCAGGCCATCGACCAGACCCGCTCGGAGGCCGACGCGAAGGGCGTCGAGATCCGCGGCGAGCGCAAGGAGGCCGTCGTCCAGGGCAATGGCGTGCTCCTGGAGCGCATCGCCCTGAACCTCGTCCAGAACGCCGTCCGGTACAACGTCCCGGAGGGCGGCTGGGTCGAGGTCACCACCGAGGCCCAGCACGGTCAGGCGGTCCTCGTGGTGTCCAACACGGGGCCCGTGGTGCCCGCGTACGAGATCGACAACCTCTTCGAGCCGTTCCGGCGGCTGCGCACCGAGCGCACCGGGAGCGACAAGGGAGTGGGGCTCGGTCTGTCGATCGCCCGCTCGGTGGCGCGCGCTCATGGGGGCCGTATCATCGCGGAGCCGCGTGAAGGGGGTGGGCTCGTCATGCGGGTCACCCTGCCGATCTGAGGCCTCCGAGACGCGTGTCACCCGCCGATTCGAGCCTTCCGAGATGCGGCTCGGCGACCGATCTGAGATGCTTCCGCCGACGTGCCGGGCGAGTTCGCTTTTAGCGGAATTTTCGGGACCTGATCCCGGAGAGACCGTGTGTGATCGATCACAAGGGCGAATTTCCGGCCATCTACTCTCCGTGATCGTGAAAGCCCCCGGAAAGCCGGGAAAATCCGGGTTTTCAGGGGTCCGGATCACGGGAAGTACACGGGGTGGCGCCCGTGAGGTGCCACCTTCGGACCGTGTACGGTCCCGATCGCCATCCAACCCGATCACTCATGAGGGATCCGGTTGGGTGTCGATTGAGTAACAGACCTTGATGTGAGGCAAAATCTCCGCCTCAGGTCGGGCACAAAGTCCGGCCTCCCGCGCGTTGTGCGCTGGAGACACCGCATACACCCAGAGGGGGAGAGCGACACATGGCAACGGATTACGACACCCCACGCAAGACCGACGATGACGTCAACGAGGACAGCATCGAGGAGCTCAAGGCTCGGCGGAACGACAAGTCGACCTCGTCGGTCGACGTCGACGAGTTCGAGGCCGCCGAAGGCCTGGAGCTCCCCGGCGCCGACCTCTCGAACGAGGAGCTGGCCGTCCGGGTCCTGCCCAAGCAGCAGGACGAGTTCACCTGCATGAGCTGCTTCCTGGTGCACCACAGGAGCCAGCTGGCCAGGGAGAAGAACGGCCAGCCGATCTGCCGCGACTGCGACTGAGGCAGGGTCGGCCGTGACTGGCTCGACCCCGCCCTGGAAGCGCCGCTCCCGGAAGGACCGGGAAGCGGACGGTGGCCCGTCCGACGACGGCGTGCGTGACGACGAGCGAGGCTCTTCCCCCACTGGAGCAGCCTCGCTCGAGGACGCGGACGACCAAGAAGTGACGGGCGACCTCGCGGCGGCGGGATACAGCGACCTTCCCGTCGTGCCCACCGCGGGTGACCAAGCGCCGAGCGGCGGCCGTGTGCAGGTCGCCAGGCGCCGTGTGGCCGCCGTCAGAGACGGCGTCCGCAAGAGCGGCACCGCCGCCAAAGCAGGACTCGGCTACCTCGCCGACCGGATCATCGAGAACGCGCCGCGTGTGCCGGTGCGCGATCTGGCGACCCTGCGCAGACAGTTCCCCGGCCTGAGCGCCGAACAGCTCGCGGACAAACTCGTCGCGGGCGCGGCCAACGCCACCTCCACCGTGGGTGCGGGGATCGGCGCCGCCGCGATGATGCCCGTACCGCCCGCGATGCCCGCGGAGCTTGCGGCCGAGATCACCGGCGTCGCCGCCATCGAGATGAAGCTCGTCGCCGAGCTGCACGAGGTCTACGGCGTGCGCCCGCCCGGCGCCCTCAAGGACCGCAGCGCCGCCTATCTGGCCTCGTGGACCGAGGAGCGCGGCATCGAGGTGACGAAGCCCGCGACGATCAACGCGGCGCTCGGCGGCCAGATGAAGCGCGAGCTGCGCCAGCAGATCATGAAGCGCATGGTGCGCAACCTGCCGAACCTGATGCCGTTCATGGTCGGCGCCGCGGTCGGGGCGGTCATGAACCGCCGCGACACCAAGAAGCTCGCGGAGCGGATCCGCAAGGACCTGCGCAAGATCCAGGTCCCCTGGGACGCCCTCCCGGAGCTGCCGCCCCTGGAGCGCCCCAGCGACCCGCACCCGCTGATCCCGGGTGACGCGTCCAATCCCAAGGAGCTCGGAAGCTGACCGGCGCTACTTGCCGAGCGCCTTGGCCAGCCCCTTCGGGTCCCGCGTCGACAGGTACAGGTACGGGGTCGGGTCCTGCGGGTCGGTGACGTCCACGCGCAGGGCCGTCGGCACATAGCTGCGCAGCAGCATGAAGGCGCGCGGGTCGGCCTTGTGCGTGCGCCAGGCGCGCGCCCCCTCGGCGTCCAGGATCTCCGCGTCACCCAGCGCCGACAGCGGGATCTTCGCGTCCCCGGCGACCAGCGAGTCCGCCACGACACGGATGCGTACGGAGCCGTACGAACTCGTCACCACCGCCGCCGCGGCCGTCCCGCCGACGAGCCCTCCGAGCAGCGGCAGCGTGCCGAACGGCAGCAGGACCAGGGCGCAGGCGACGCCGAGCAGGAGTGAGACGAGCCACCACGAGCGGGGGGCGGTGAGGCGTTCTTCGAACGGTGCGGTGGAGAGCTCCATGCAGCCAAGCTTGGCACGGTGCGCTTTCTCCCAGGACGCGCGGGTAAGGTCTGCGCCTGTGAGTGGTACTTCTGCAGCTCTGACGCCCCCCGCCGACGCCATAGCGCCCGTGCGGCACCCCGATGCCCCCGCACCCGGCGAGCTCCTCGGCGCGCACTACGGACACTGTTTCGGCTGCGGCGACGAACAGTCGCACGGGCTGCACCTGGCGGCGCGCGCGCAGGACGGCGTCCGCGTCACCGCCGAGTTCACGGTGCGCCCCGCGCACCAGGGCGCGCCCGGCCTCGCGCACGGCGGAGTCCTGGCCACCGCCCTCGACGAGACGCTCGGCTCGCTGAACTGGCTGCTGCGTGTCATCGCGGTGACCGGCCGGCTCGAGACGGACTTCGTGCGGCCCGTGCCCGTGGACACCGTGCTGTACCTGGACGCCGAGGTCACCGCCGTCGCCGGCCGCAAGATCTACTCGACCGCCACCGGCCGGATCGGCGGCCCCGACGGGCCCGTCGCGGTCCGCGCCGAGGCCCTCTTCATCGAGGTGAAGGTCGACCACTTCATCGACAACGGACGCCCGGAGGAGATCCAGGCGGCCATGAGCGACCCGGACCAGGTCCGGCGCACCCGTGCCTTCGAGGTGAACCCGTGACCCGAGCCCCTCTCGACGTGCTGATCAGGCGTGTCGACCCCGACGTACCGCTGCCGTCGTACGAGCACCCCGGTGACGCGGGCGCGGATCTGCGGACCACCGAGGCGTGCGAGCTCGCGCCGGGCGAGCGGGCCGTACTCCCCACGGGGGTGTCGATCGCACTGCCCGAGGGGTACGCCGCCTTCGTGCACCCGAGATCCGGCCTCGCCGCCCGCTGCGGTGTCGCCCTGGTGAATGCCCCAGGGACGGTGGATGCCGGGTACCGTGGAGAGATCAAGGTGATCGTGGTGAATCTCGACCCGCGCGACAGCGTGCGGTTCGAGCGCTTCGACCGGATTGCCCAACTGGTCGTCCAGCAGGTCGAGAAGGTGCGCTTCCAGGAGGTGGCGGAACTTCCCGACTCGGCGCGGGCCGAGGGGGGCTTCGGGTCCACCGGTGGTCATGCCGCCGTGGGGCCGGGCCCGGGTGGGCATCAGGGTGGGAATCGATACGCATCGGTCGTATCCGACCGGGAAGGACAGTGACGTGTTCGGACGTCGCAAGAAGAACGGCGCCGCCGATGACGCGGCGGGCGAGGCCGAGCAGGTCGTCGACGGCGTAGCCGGCGACAGCGACGCGGACGAGGACGAGCCCCAGCGCGTGCGGCTCGAGCCCGAGCCGCGTCCCGACGGCCCCTGGGACGCCTCCGAGGTCCGTGAGCCCGGCGAGGGCCGCGTGGACCTGGGCGGACTCTTCGTACCCGGAGTCGAGGGCATGGAGCTGCGGGTCGAGGTCGCGGGTGACGCGATCGTCGCGGCCACCGTGGTCCTCCAGGACAGCGCCGTGCAGCTCCAGGGCTTCGCCGCCCCCAAGAAGGAGGGCATCTGGGGCGAGGTCCGTGAGGAGATCGCCTCGGGCATCACTCAGCAGGGTGGCGTGATCGACGAGGTCGAGGGTCCGCTCGGCTGGGAGCTGCGGGCCCAGGTGCCGGTGCAGTTGCCGGACGGCACGGGCGGCTTCCAGGTCGTCCGGTTCATCGGCGTCGACGGCCCCCGCTGGTTCCTGCGCGGAGTGATCTCCGGGCAGGGCGCGGTGCAGCCGCAGGCCGCCGGGCTTCTCGAGCAGATCTTCCGGGACACCGTCGTGGTCCGCGGTGAGGGCCCGATGGCTCCGCGCGACCCGATCGTCCTGAAGCTGCCGGACGACGCGCAGATGGTCGCCGAGGGCGTGCAGCAGGAGCCGCAGGAAGGCTCCCGGTTCGCCGGCGGCATGGGGCAGCTGGCGCGCGGCCCCGAGATCACCGAGGTGCGCTGAGCCGCACCTGTACGGCCATCGATGGGCCGCACACTCCATGGGAGTGTGCGGCCCATCGGCGTTGCGCGGCGGGGCAGTTGAAGGTTTCTGCGAACGCGCCGCGCGTCCTGCCGGCCGACGAGCCGACCGGCGAGCTCGACACGGCGAGCGGGGAGGGCGTGTTCACGGCCCTGCGGCGCGCCGACGAGGAGCTGGGGCGACCGTTCTCGTCGTCCCCGGCGACCCGCTCGTGTCCGGCCAGGTGCGCCGCACGGTCCGCATCCGCGACGGCCGCACGTCGACGGAGACGCTGCGCGAACGGGGGGAGGGCGAGGGGTTCACGGTTCTGGACCGGGCGGGCCGGCTCCAGCTGCCGCACGACTACGTGGAGCGGTACGGGCTCCGCGGTCGGGTTCGGCCCACGGGTGAGGCGGGCCACGTGGACGTGTGGCCGGATCGCGACGACGGGACCGACAGCTGAACTGCGGCTCTTTCTTCACCTCTTGACGGAAGGCTGGTCCGTACCTAGGGTCTCCGGCCAACACCCGTGTTCATAAAGGTACTTCACGTTCACATAGAAGAACGGATGGCCCCCCACATGCCGAACACACAGGCCCCCGCCCGCCACCGGCGCAGACGACGCACCGCCCTCCTCGCCACCCTCGCGACGACCACCACCGCTCTCGTCGCCACCCTCCTCGCCTGGCCCGGCGCCGACCGCGCCGACGCCGCGCCCGCCACCTTCACCCACCCCGGCGTCACCGTCTCCAAGGGGCAGCTGGACTTCGCCCGCGACAAGGTCAACGCCGGCGCCCAGCCCTGGAAGGGCGCGTACGACCAGATGCTGGCGAGCAAGTACGCCTCCCTCACGCGCACCGCCAAGCCCCGCGCCACCGTCGAGTGCGGCTCGTACTCCAACCCCAACTACGGCTGCACCGACGAGCGCGAGGACGCGATAGCCGCGTACACCGACGCGCTGGCCTGGTACATCACGCGTGACGACCGCTACGCGAAGAAGGCCATCGAGCTGATGGACGCCTGGTCGGCCACCATCAAGGAGCACACCAACAGCAACGCGCCCCTCCAGACCGGCTGGGCCGGCTCCTCCTGGCCCAAGGCCGCCGAGATCATCAAGTACACGTACACCGGCGGCTGGGCGAACGAGGGCCGTTTCGGGACGATGCTGCGCGACGTCTACCTCCCCAAGGTCATCAACGGCTCGAACTCCAACGGCAACTGGGAGCTGTCGATGATGGAGGCCGCCGTCGGCATCTCCGTCTTCCTGGAGGACAAGACGTCGTACGACAAGGCCATGGCCAAGTTCCGTACGCGCACGGCCGCCTACGTCTACCTCGCCTCCGACGGCGACCTGCCGAAGACCGTGCCGAGCCAGAACCTCGACACCAAGGCCAAGATCGTCAGCTACTGGCAGGGGCAGTCCACCTTCGTCACCGGCCTCACCCAGGAGACCTGCCGCGACTTCGTGCACACCGGATACGGCATCTCCGCCATCTCCCACATCGCCGAGACCAGCCGCATCCAGGGCCAGGACCTGTACGGCACCGACGTCGGGCAGCGCCTCCAGCAGGCTCTCGGCTTCCAGGCCAAGTACGAGCTCGGCGAGGCGCCGCCGAGCTGGCTGTGCGGCGGGTCCGTCAAGCGCGGGCTCGGCCCCGTCACCGAGGTCGGCTACAACGCGATGCACACCCGCCTCGGCAACGCCATGACGAACACCCAGAAGCTCACCGAGCAGAACCGCCCGGCGGGCTCCAACAACCTGTTCGTCGCCTGGGAGACCCTGACCCACGCCGAGAACCCCAACTGATCCCGGCCATTGCCCGGCCGGGCGCCGCGTGACCATACTGGCGCCCGGCCGGGGAACGCACGGGGGAGCGCACATGAGCGAGAGCACGGAAGCGGGGGCCGCCGTCCTCGACCGGGACGGTGCCGGCCCCATGGTCGTCATCGAGGACCTGCACCGCTCCTACGGCACCGGGGCCGCGGCCGTGCACGCCCTGCGCGGCGTGTCCTTCGAGGTGCCGCGCGGTGAACTCGTCGCCCTCAAGGGCCGCTCGGGATCCGGCAAGACGACCCTCCTCAACCTTGTCGGAGGGCTCGACGAACCCGACGGCGGCCGCATCACCGTCGACGGCCAGGACCTCTCCGGGCTCGGCGAGGACGGGCTCCTGGAACTGCGCAGGGACCGCATCGGCTTCATCTTCCAGTCCTTCGGCCTGATCCCCATCCTGTCCGCCGCCGAGAACGTCGGGGTGCCGATGCGGCTGCGCAAGGCCGACCCCCGCGAACGCGAGGAACGCGTCGAGCTGCTCCTCGCCCTCGTCGGGCTCGCCGACCACGCCAAGCAGCGCCCCGGCGAACTGTCCGGCGGCCAGCAGCAGCGCGTCGCGATCGCCCGCGCCCTGGCCAACCGGCCCGCCCTCCTCATCGCCGACGAACCCACCGGCCAGCTCGACGCCGAGACCGGCCTCGCCGTCATGCAGCTGCTGCGCGCCGTCGTCCGCAGCGAACACGTCACCGCGCTCGTCGCCACCCACGACGCGGCGCTGCTCGACCTCGCCGACCGGGTGCTCGAACTCCGCGACGGCGAGATCACGGAGATCACCGCAGTGCGGGGGCGCTGACCAACACGCCGCCCGGTGCGGCGAGGCTCGCATCAGAGTTGCGTCAAAGACGCACGTCCGCGGCCCCCTCACCCCATTTGCCGCAATTGGTGGCCGTAGGGTCGACGCTGCGTACAACACGTGAAGCGGGAAGACAATGGGGCCATGGGACGCGGCAAGCTTCGGATCTACCTCGGTGCGGCACCGGGCGTCGGCAAGACCTACGCGATGCTCTCCGAGGGCCACCGCCGTATCGAGCGGGGCACGGACTGCGCCGTGGGCTTCGTCGAGCACCACGGCAGGCCCCGTACGGAGGTGATGCTCCACGGCCTCGAACAGATCTCCCGCAAGGAGCTCACCTACCGCGGCGCCGCCTTCACCGAGATGGACGTCGACGCCGTACTGGCCCGCCGCCCCGACGTCGCCCTGGTGGACGAACTCGCCCACACGAACGTGCCCGGTTCGCGCAACGCCAAGCGCTGGCAGGACGTCGAGGAACTCCTCGCGGCCGGCATCGACGTCGTGTCCACCGTCAACATCCAGCACCTGGAGTCACTCGGCGACGTCGTCGAGTCGATCACCGGCGTGCGCCAGCGCGAGACCGTCCCCGATGAGGTCGTGCGCCGCGCCGACCAGATCGAACTGGTCGACATGTCGCCGGAAGCGCTGCGGCGCCGCATGGCCCACGGCAACATCTACAAGCCCGACCGGATCGACGCGTCCCTCTCCAACTACTTCCGCCCCGGCAACCTCACCGCCCTGCGCGAACTGGCCCTCCTGTGGGTGGCCGACCGCGTCGACGAATACCTCCAGCAGTACCGCGGCGAACACAACATCCGCTCCACCTGGCAGGCCCGCGAGCGCATCGTCGTCGGCCTGACCGGTGGACCCGAGGGCCGCACGCTGGTCAGGCGCGCGGCGCGGATGGCCGCCAAGGGCTCAGGCAGCGAGATCCTCGCCGTCTACATCGCCCGCAGCGACGGCCTCACCGCCGCGTCCCCGAAGGAACTCGCCCTCCAGCGCACCCTCGTCGAGGACCTGGGCGGCACCTTCCACCACGTCATAGGGGACGACATACCGGCCGCGCTCCTCGAGTTCGCGCGCGGTGTCAATGCGACCCAGATCGTCCTCGGCTCCTCGCGCCGCAAGACATGGCAGTACATCTTCGGACCCGGCGTCGGCATGACCGTCGCCCGGGAGTCGGGCCCCGACCTCGATGTGCACATCGTCACGCACGAGGCAGTGGCCAAGGGCCGCGGCCTGCCCGTCGCACGCGGCGCCCGCCTCGGCCGCTCCCGGATCATCTGGGGCTGGCTCGTCGGCGTCGGCGGGCCCGCCCTGCTGGCCCTCGCGCTCACCCATGTCGCCACCGATCTCGGCCTCGCCAACGACATGCTCCTCTTCCTGTCCGTGACAGTGGCCGCCGCGCTCGTCGGCGGCCTCCTGCCGGCCCTGGCCTCGGCCGCCGTCGGCTCGCTCCTCCTGAACTACTACTTCACGCCGCCCCTGCACCTGTTCACCGTCGCCGACCCCAAGAACATCGTCGCCATCGTGATCTTCGTAGGGGTCGCGGTGTCGGTCGCCTCCGTCGTCGACCTGGCGGCAAGGCGCACCCATCAGGCCGCCAGGCTCCGGGCCGAGTCCGAGATCCTCTCCTTCCTCGCCGGCAGCGTCCTGCGCGGCGAGAACAGCCTCGACGCGCTGCTCGACCGGGTCCGCGAGACCTTCGCCATGGACTCCGTGGCCCTCCTCGAGCGCGCGAACGACGTGGAGCCGTGGACCTGCGCCGCCAGCGTCGGCCCGCACCCTCAGGAACGGCCCGAGGACGCGGACGTCGACATGCCGGTCGGCGACCACATGGCGCTCGCCCTGTCCGGCCGCGTGCTGCCCGCCGAGGACCGCCGCGTCCTCGCGGCCTTCGCGGCCCAGGCCGCCGTCGTGCTCGACCGCCAGCGCCTCCAGTCCGAGGCGGACCAGGCCCGCACCCTCGCCGAGGGCAACCGCATCCGCACCGCCCTGCTCGCCGCCGTCAGCCACGACCTGCGGACCCCGCTCGCCGGCATCAAGGCCGCCGTCTCCTCGCTGCGCTCCGACGACGTCGCCTGGTCCGAGGAGGACCAGGCGGAACTCCTCGCCGGCATCGAGGAGGGCGCCGACCGCCTCGACCACCTCGTCGGCAACCTCCTCGACATGTCCCGCCTCCAGACCGGCACCGTCACCCCGCTGATGCGCGAGATCGATCTCGATGAGGTGGTCCCGATGGCGCTGGTGGGCGTTCCCGACGGCAGCGTCGACCTCGACATTCCGGAGAGCCTGCCCATGGTCACCGTCGACAAGGGACTCCTGGAGCGCGCCGTCGCCAATATCGTCGAGAACGCGGTCAAGTACAGCCCCGAGGACGAGGCGGTCCTCGTGGCCGCCAGCACGCTCGGCGACCGCGTAGAGGTCCGCGTCGTGGACCGCGGGCCGGGCGTCCCCGACACCGCGAAGGACCGGATCTTCGCCCCGTTCCAGCGCTACGGTGACGCACCGCGCGGCGCCGGTGTGGGCCTCGGCCTCGCCGTCGCGCGCGGCTTCGTCGAGGCGATGAACGGCACGCTCACGGCGGAGGACACCCCCGGCGGAGGCCTGACCATGGTCCTCACGCTCACTGCCGCGCCCGGCCACCCGCCGGCCGGCCCCACCAGCTCAGCCATTGCTCAGAGAGGCAGGTACGCATGACCCGGGTGCTCGTGGTCGACGACGAGCCGCAGATCGTGCGCGCCCTCGTCATCAACCTGAAGGCGCGCAAGTACGAGGTGGAGGCCGCGGCCGACGGCGCGGGCGCGCTCCAGCTCGCCGCCGCGTTCCACCCCGACGTGGTCGTGCTCGACCTGGGCCTGCCCGACATGGACGGTGTCGAGGTGATCAGGGGCCTGCGCGGCTGGACCCGCGTACCGATCCTGGTGCTGTCCGCCCGGCACTCCTCCGACGAGAAGGTCGAGGCGCTCGACGCGGGCGCCGACGACTACGTCACCAAGCCGTTCGGCATGGACGAGCTCCTGGCCCGGCTGCGCGCCGCGGTCCGCCGGGCCGAGCCCACCGGCGGCGGCGAGGACGAGGGCATCGTCGAGACCGACGACTTCACCGTCGACCTGACCGCGAAGAAGGTCAACCGCGACGGCCGCGACGTGCGCCTGACCCCCACCGAGTGGCACCTCCTGGAGGTCCTGGTCCGCAACACGGGCCGCCTCGTCAGCCAGAAGCAGCTCCTCCAGGAGGTCTGGGGCCCCTCCTACGGCACCGAGACGAACTATCTGCGCGTCTACATGGCCCAGCTCCGCCGCAAACTGGAGTCCGACCCCTCCCACCCGCGGCACTTCATCACCGAGCCCGGCATGGGGTATCGCTTCGAGCGCTGACCCGCTCATCCGTTGTCCCTGCCCCCCGGTACGCTTGATTTATGAGTGCTGTCCCTCGTTCCGATACGCCGTCCGAGAAGCCGGCAGGCCGCTTCCGGCGCATGCTCGACCGGCTGTCCTCCTCCCAGGAGGACCTGGAGTCGGAAGAGCTGCGCGAGGACTCGCAGACCACGGGCTGTACCCGCATCGGTGACTGCCAGGACCGGCAGATAGTCACCGTTACTGGTACGTTGCGCACGGTCACCCTCCGACCACGCGCCGGAGTCCCGGCCCTGGAGGCGGAGCTGTTCGACGGCTCCGCGGCTCTGGACGTCGTATGGCTCGGCCGCCGGTCCATCGTCGGCATCGAACCGGGCCGCAAGCTGATCGCTTCCGGACGGGTTTCGATGAGCCGGGGCCGTAGGGTGCTCTTCAACCCGAAGTACGAACTCAGACCGCTCGGACGGGAGTAGCCGGTGACGTCCCTCGACAAGCCGACCGCGGATCAGGACGCCGACTCGAAGGCGGTGACCGAGGCCGCCCTCTTCGAGGCCTTCGGCGGCGTGCGGGGCATGGTGGAGACGGTCGTTCCCGGCCTCCTCTTCGTGACCATCTTCACGATCAACAAGGACCTGCACATGTCGGCCATCGCGGCCCTCGCGATGTCCCTGGTCCTGGTCGTGGTCCGCCTGGTCATGAAGGACACCGTCAAGCACGCCTTCAGCGGCGTCTTCGGCGTGGCCTTCGGCGTCGTCTTCGCGATGATGACGGGCAACGCCAAGGACTTCTACCTGCCCGGCATGCTCTACACGCTGGGCCTGGCCGTCGCCTACATCGTGACCACGCTGTGCGGGGTGCCGCTGATCGGCCTGATCCTCGGGCCGGTCTTCAAGGAGAACCTCTCCTGGCGCACGCGCAACCCCGGCCGCAAGAAGGCCTACGCGAAGGCCAGTTGGGCCTGGGGCCTGATTCTGCTCGCCAAGTGCGCGATCCTCTTCCCGATGTACTGGTGGGCCGACACCACGAAGTTCGGCTGGGTCCTGATCGCCCTGAAGATCCCCCCGTTCCTGCTCGCCGTCTGGCTGACCTGGGTCTTCCTGGCGAAGGCGCCCGCGCCCATCGACGTGTTCGCGGAGATGGAGGCGGAGGAGAAGGCCGAGAAGGAAGCGGAGGCTGCCCGCAAGGAGGCGGGGGCTGCGCGGCATCGCAAGGCTTGAGGTTCGTTGGCGTCTGCGGGCCGGTGGGGGCTGGTCGCGCAGTTCCCCGCGCCCCTAAAGCAAGAGGGGCCCCGGGGTTTCGACTCCGGGGCCCCTCTTCGTACCTACGGAAGAACCCTCAGCCCGCGACGTCCTCGCGGCGGACCGACAGCAGGTCCTCGAGCTGTTCCTCGCGAGCCTGGGCCGCCACGAACAGGAGCTCGTCGCCCGCCTCCAGGGAGTCGTCCTGGGACGGGGCCAGGACGCGGGTCCCGCGGATGATCGTCACCAGGGACGTGTCCTCGGGCCACTGGACGTCGCCCACGCGCGTGCCGGCGAGGGCCGACTCGGGCGGCAGCGTCAGCTCCACCAGGTTCGCGTCGCCGTGGCTGAAGCGCAGCAGGCGGACCAGATCGCCCACGCTCACCGCCTCCTCGACGAGCGCGGACATCAGGCGCGGCGTGGAGACCGCGACATCGACGCCCCACGACTCGTTGAAGAGCCACTCGTTCTTCGGGTTGTTCACACGGGCGACGACCCGCGGGACCCCGTACTCGGTCTTCGCGAGCAGCGAGACGACGAGGTTGACCTTGTCGTCGCCGGTGGCCGCGATGACCACGTTGCAGCGCTGGAGCGCCGCCTCGTCCAGGGACGTGATCTCGCAGGCGTCGGCGAGCAGCCACTCCGCCTGCGGGACGCGCTCGACCGAGATGGCCGTCGGCGCCTTGTCGATGAGAAGGACCTCGTGCCCGTTCTCCAGGAGCTCACCGGCGATGGAACGGCCCACCGCGCCCGCTCCGGCAATGGCGACCCTCATCAGTGACCGCCCTCCTCTTCAGGACCCTCGGCGAACGCCGCTTCGACCTTCTCGACGTCGTCGGTGCGCATCATCACGTGCACCAGGTCGCCCTCCTGCAGCACCGTCTGCGACGTGGGCAGGATCGCCTCGCCGAGCCGGGTGACGAACGCGACCCGGACGCCGGTCTCCTCCTGGAGCCGGCTGATCTTGTGTCCCACCCATGCCACCGAGGCGTGCACCTCGGCGAGCTGGACGCCCCCGGTGGGGTCGCGCCACAGCGGCTCGGCGCCCGACGGCAGGAGCCTGCGCAGCATCTGGTCCGCGGTCCACCGCACGGTCGCGACGGTCGGGATGCCCAGGCGCTGGTAGACCTCGGCGCGACGCGGGTCGTAGATACGGGCCGCGACGTTCTCGATGCCGAACATCTCGCGGGCCACGCGGGCGGCGATGATGTTCGAGTTGTCGCCGCTGGAGACCGCGGCGAACGCGCCGGCTTCCTCGATCCCCGCCTCGCGCAGGGTGTCCTGGTCGAAGCCGACCCCGGTGACGCGGCGGCCGCCGAAGCCGGAACCCAGGCGGCGGAAGGCCGTGGGGTCCCGGTCGATGACCGCGACCGTGTGCCCCTGTTGCTCAAGGGTCTGGGCCAGGGCGGAACCCACCCGGCCGCACCCCATGATGACGATGTGCACCGGCCGCTACCCCGCACTCCTGGTCGCCCCGATGACCTGCGAAAACATCTCGCTCACTCTTCTCTCTCAGTCTGCCGGGCAACTAGAGGCAATCGCGTGCCGCGTTGCCAGGAGACGAGCTTAAGCCGCATGGCCTCCGTTGCCAGCATCCGCGTAGCCGGAAGCTTGATCAGCTTGGTCGCGCGCTGCCCCCGCCCGCGATCCGGGCCGCGTCCCGCCTGAACGCCCACTTCATCTCCGGCTCCATCGCGAAGCGGAACAGGCGCTGCACGGGCGGGGTGCACAGGCTGGTGATGAGGGCGGCTGCTGTCAGCGTGACGGTGATCTCGCCGAGCGGGGTGTGCAGCCACTGAAGGTCGTACCAGTCCCAGAAGCGGGAGCCCTTGGCGACGAAGCCGTGCAGCAGGTAGCCGTACAGGGTGCCTGCGCCGAGGGCGGTGAACCACATCTTGCGGCGCGGGACCCAGGCGAAGAAGCACGCGACGAGCACGACGGAGCAGCCGAACATCGCGAGCGTCATGACGGCGCCCGACCAGCCGGGGGCGCCGAGTTCCTGCGCGCTGTCGCGTCGGTAGAACCAGGCGGCGTTCATGCGCGGGGCCGCCCAGTACGCGAACAGCAGCGCGACCGCGAAGACGGGGGCGGCAAGGATCCGCGCCCGGGCGTCACAGTGCCCACCTAGACTGGGGTCCTCCTTGGCCCGGTGAGCCGAAGCGGATGTGGAAGAGGACGACGACGGTGGTGACGCGCGTACGCGACTTCGGTGACCGGCCCGCCTTCGACGACCCGCCCGCCGAGGTCATCGCGGAGGCGGCCGGCGCGTTCGGGCTGCTCGCGTCCTCGGCCCGGCTGCACATCGTGTGGGCCCTCGCGCAGGGTGAGAGTGATGTCACAGGCCTCGCCGAACGCGTCGGCGGCGCGCTGCCGGCAGTGAGCCAGCACCTCACCAAACTGAAGCTCGCCGGGCTCGTCCGGTCCCGGCGCGAGGGGCGCCGCCAGGTCTACTTCGTGGACGACCCGGACATCGTCGCCGTGGTGCGGCTGCTGATCGGCCGCCTCGCCGAACGCGGCGACCGGACCCCGGCCCGCCGGCTCCGCGGCGCCGGGGCCTAGGCCGTGTGATGGCGGAGCGGGGCGGGCACGCCAGGCGCAGGCCCTGGCTCTGGGGTGCGGCGGTGCTCGTTCTGGTTGCGGCTTGGGCGTGCGGGCGGTCGGGGGAGACGGGGGCTGACGGGACCGGTGGGGCCAGGGGGGCCACGGGAACCACTGGGAAGCCGGATACGTCCGCCCACCCCTCGCGAACGCCCACTCCGAGCCACGCCCCGAAGCCCAGCCTCAGCAGCCCCACCACCTCCTCAGTCCCCGCAGGCAAGTACGACCCGGCGGCATACGCCCCGCAGGTCCGCTCCCGCGCCGCCGAGGCCGGCGTAAGCCCGCAACTCCTCATGGCGATCCTCTACAACGAGTCGTACAAGCCGCACGACCCGGCCCTGGAGCGCGCCTGGCAGCGCTACAAGCCGGGCGCCGCCTTCGGGATCGCCAATATGCACCGCGCCGCGTTCGACGAGACCAAGCGGGGCCGGGCCTTCGCGGGGCGCCGGTGGGAGGAACTGCCCGACGACCGGGACCTCGCTGTGCGCGCGGCTGCCTGGTATCTCCACGACCTGGCGCGGCAACTGCCCGCGCACCCCTCGGGCCCGTACGACAGGGAGGAACTGCTTGCCCTCGGCTACAACACGGGCGCGGGCAACATGCAGGCCTTCGCGCGCGGTGCGAAGCCCGGGAGTCAGGCCGCCGACTATCTGGCCCGGCTGCGTTCGAACTGGGACAAGGCGGGGCGATCCGCCTCCCGTACCGGCGGCAACTGAGGCCGCAAGCCCTCGCCAGGGCTGCCCGGTCAGGCGCCCGGTGTGAGGTTCCGGTGCACTTGAGGGGTGGTGGGTGGGCGGCTCCCCGTTCGAACGCTTACGATCCTCTGCGTGTCCAAACTGACCGACGTGCCCAAACGGATCTTGATCGGGCGCGCTCTGCGCAGCGACCGGCTCGGAGAAACGCTCCTGCCGAAGCGCATCGCCCTCCCCGTTTTCGCCTCCGACCCGCTGTCCTCCGTGGCCTACGCGCCGGGAGAGGTGCTGCTGGTCCTGTCCATCGCGGGCGTGTCGGCGTACCACTTCAGCCCCTGGATCGCGGTCGCGGTCGTGGTGCTGATGTTCACCGTGGTCGCCTCCTACCGCCAGAACGTCCACGCGTACCCGAGCGGTGGCGGCGACTACGAGGTCGCGACCACGAACCTCGGCCCCAAGGCCGGCCTCACCGTCGCGAGCGCCCTCCTCGTCGACTACGTCCTCACCGTCGCCGTGTCGATCGCTTCCGGCATCGAGAACCTCGGCTCGGCGATCCCGTTCGTCGTCGAGCACAAGGTCCTGTGCGCGGTCCTGGTCATCGTCCTGCTCACGCTGATGAACCTGCGCGGCGTGAAGGAGTCCGGGAAGCTCTTCGCCATCCCGACCTACGTCTTCGTGGCCGGCGTCTTCATCATGATCGCGTGGGGTGCGTTCCGTGGGCTCGTCCTCGACGACACCATGAAGGCGCCCACCGCCGACTTCCACATCAAGGCCGAGCACCAGGGCCTCGCGGGCTTCGCCCTCGTCTTCCTGCTGCTTCGCGCGTTCTCCTCCGGCTGTGCCGCGCTCACCGGCGTCGAGGCGATCAGCAACGGCGTACCGGCGTTCCGCAAGCCGAAGTCGAAGAACGCGGCGACCACGCTCGCGGCGATGGGCCTGCTGGCCGTCACCATGTTCTGCGGCATCATCGCCCTGGCCATGACGACCAAGGTCCGCATGGCCGAGAACCCGGCGACCGACCTGATCCACAACGGCGTCGCGGTCGGCGGGAGCTACGTCCAGAACCCGGTGATCTCCCAGGTCGCCGAGGCCGTCTTCGGCAAGGGCAGCTTCCTCTTCATCATCCTGGCCGCGGCCACCGCGCTGGTCCTCTTCCTCGCGGCCAACACCGCGTACAACGGCTTCCCGCTCCTCGGCTCGATCCTCGCCCAGGACCGCTACCTGCCGCGCCAGCTGCACACCCGCGGCGACCGCCTCGCGTTCTCGAACGGCATCGTGCTGCTCGCGGGCGCGGCGGCGCTCCTCGTCGTGATCTACGGCGCCGACTCGACGCGCCTCATCCAGCTGTACATCGTCGGCGTGTTCGTCTCGTTCACGCTGAGCCAGACCGGCATGGTCCGGCACTGGAACCGCCACCTGCGCACCGAGAAGGACCCGGCCAAGCGCCGCCACATGGTCCGCTCGCGCGCCATCAACACCTTCGGCGCGTTCTTCACCGGCCTCGTGCTCGTCGTGGTCCTCGTCACGAAGTTCACGCACGGCGCCTGGGTCGCCCTCCTCGGCATGTGCATCTTCTACGCGACGATGACCGCGATCCGGAAGCACTACGACCGCGTGGCCGAGGAGATCCAGGCCCCCGAGACACCGACCGACGACAGCGTCCGGCCGTCCCGCGTGCACTCGATCGTCCTCGTCTCCAAGATCCACCGGCCGACGCTGCGTGCCCTCGCCTACGCCAAGCTCATGCGCAGCGACACCCTCGAGGCGCTCAGCGTGAACGTCGACCCGGCCGAGACGAAGGCCCTGCGCGAGGAGTGGGAGCGGCGCGGCATCGACGTACCGCTCAAGGTCCTCGACTCGCCGTACCGCGAGATCACGCGCCCGATCATCGAGTACGTGAAGAGCCTGCGCCGCGACTCCCCGCGCGACGCGGTCAGCGTGATCATCCCCGAGTACGTGGTCGGCCACTGGTACGAGCACCTGCTCCACAACCAGTCCGCTCTGCGCCTCAAGGGCCGCCTCCTGTTCACCCCCGGCATCATGGTCACTTCGGTGCCCTACCAGCTGGAGTCCTCCGAGGCCGCCAAGAAGCGGGCCCGCAGGCGCTCGGAGTGGAACGCGCCGGGTGCGGTGCGCCGCGGTCCCGTCGAGAAGCGCCCCAAGGAGCCCTCGAACAAGGGCTGACCCCCTCGGCTGTCGTGTGGCGAACGGCCGGACAACACCCACGTAGACTGGTGGGCTGTTGTCCGGCCGTTCGCCGTGTCCCTTGCTTTCTTACGTTGTGGAGTCCCCCGCCATGCAGGCAGAACCGAAGAAGTCGCTGGTCGGGGAGGAGTACGAGGTCGAGATCGGCCCCGTCGCCCACGGAGGCCACTGCATCGCCCGCACGGACGAGGGCCAGGTCCTGTTCGTCCGGCACGCGCTGCCCGGTGAGAAGGTCGTGGCCCGCGTCACGGACGGCGAGGAAGGCGCCCGCTTCCTGCGCGCCGACGCGGTCACCGTCATCGAGGCGTCCAAGGACCGCGTCGAGGCGCCCTGCCCGTACGCCGGCCCCGGCCGCTGCGGCGGCTGCGACTGGCAGCACGCCAAGCCGGGCGCGCAGCGCCGCCTCAAGGGCGAGGTCATCGCCGAGCAGCTCCAGCGCCTCGCGGGCCTCACGCCCGAGGAGGCCGGCTGGGACGGCACGGTCATGCCGGCCGAGGGCGACAAGCTCCCGGCGGGCGAGGTCCCGCAGTGGCGCACGCGCGTGCAGTACGCGGTCGACCCCGACACCGGGAAGGCGGGCCTGCGCCGCCACCGCTCGCACGAGGTCGAGCCGGTCGAGCACTGCATGATCGCGGCGCCGGGGGTCTCCGAGCTCGGCATCGAGAAGCGCGACTGGACGGGCATGGAGTCCATCGAGGCGATCGCGGCGACGGGCTCCCAGGACCGCCAGGTCATCCTGACCCCGCGCCCCGGCGCGCGCCTGCCCCTGGTCGAACTCGACAAGCCGGTCTCCGTGCTGCGCGTCGACGAGAAGGACGGCGGCATCCACCGGGTCCACGGCCGCGGGTTCGTCCGCGAGCGCGCCGACGGCCGCACGCACCGCGTCGGCAGCGGCGGCTTCTGGCAGGTGCATCCGCAGGCGGCGGACACGCTGGTCAAGGCGGTCATGCAGGGCCTGCTGCCCCGCAAGGGCGAGATGGCGCTCGACCTGTACTGCGGCGTCGGCCTCTTCGCCGGCGCGATCGCGGACCGCATCGGCGACGAGGGCGCGGTGCTCGGCATCGAGTCGGGCAAGCGCGCGGTCGAGGACGCCCGCCACAACCTGGCCGCGTTCGACCGCGTCCGCATCGAACAGGGCAAGGTCGAATCGGTCCTCCCGCGCACGGGCATCACCGAGGTAGACCTGATCGTCCTGGACCCGCCCCGCGCGGGCGCGGGCAAGAAGACGGTGGAGCACCTGGCGTCGCTCGGCGCCCGCCGGATCGCCTATGTGGCGTGTGACCCGGCGGCGCTGGCGCGGGACTTGGCGTACTTCCGGGACGGTGGGTACAAGGTGCGGATGCTTCGGGCGTTCGATCTGTTCCCGATGACGCACCATGTGGAGTGCGTGGCGATTCTGGAGCCGGTGAAGAAGGACGCCTGACCTGAGGTTTCACGAGTGTGAGGCGGCCCCGCGAGGCGAACCGTCGCGGGGCCGCCAGCTTGCTCGTTCAGGCGCTCAGCCGTCCGCCCTTGACTGCTGAGACGAAGGAGGACCAGCCGGCGGCCGGGAACACGAGCACCGGCCCGTGCGAAACCTTGCTGTCCCGTACCGGGACGATGACCGTGAAGTCGTCAGAGACCTCGACGCACTCGCCACCATCCGAGTTGCTGTAGGAACTCTTACGCCAGCTAACGGCACTCAGGTCGATGCCTCGCACGGTACTTCCTCCAAGGTGGCCAGGACGAAATTCCGCGACTCAGCTGGGGACAGCGCCAAGTCGCGCATCGCATCGTACGCACGCTGTAGCCGCTCAACTGGTGAGTCCGCTTCGATGAGTTCGCCACGGTGTGCGTTCTCCGTATACGCAACCGTAAGCCCGCCGGAGAGCCGCAGGAACATGAGTGCGGTGCTGTCCAGGCCGTGCATCCCGGCGCTCAGGGGCAGCACCTGCATCGTCACAGTCGGCCGCTCCGCCACCTCTGCGACGTACTCCAACTGCCTCCGCCATTCCGCCACTTCCCGCAACGGCGTCCGCAGTACCGCCTCCGACAGGATCGTCCGGAACGGCGGCGCGTCCTCTCCCTCCAGCAACTCCCGCCGCCCCATCCGGGCTTCGACCTGCTGCTCCAGCTCCTGACCCCGGAGCCCGCCCGCCGCCAGCACCTCGCGCGCATACCCCGGCGTCTGCAGCAACCCCGGCAGCACGCTCACCGCGAAGTGCCACAGACTCACCGCCTCGGCCTCCAGCGCCATGTACCGCCGGTACCGCTCGCGGAACTGCGTATGGTCCCCGGCGGCGAGCTCCCACAGCGCCAGTAACAGCCCCGGCGTCCCGTAGTGCTGGTCCAGGGCCTGGACGACCTCGGGGCTGCCGAGCGTCTCGCCCTTCTCCATCTTGCCGAACAGGGAGTAGTCCCAGCCCAGCCGTTCGCCGAGCTGCCGCAGACTCGTCCCGCTCCCGGCCCGCAGGGTCCGCAGCTCCTCGGCGAACCTCTGACGCGGCTCCTGGCTGCGGCCGGTGACGACCCGTCGCTGCGGCATACGGCCGACTCCCCTCCGAGCCGCCGGCTCGTGGTCGGTGTGGAAGGTGTGGAACCAGCGCCGTACGGCGGGGAAGCACCGCACGTCCACGGCGTGATCGGTCACATCCGGGCGCATCCTCGTAACACCCGGACTACGCAGCGTAATTCACGCAGCTTGCCGGGGCCATGGAATCAGTCGGACCGACGAACCCGACAGCCCGACCGGCGAAGAACGAGGACACATATGCCCCCCACACAGCGGCCCCCGCACCACTCGATCACCCCCGCCACCGGCCACACCGCCATCGTCACGGGCCCTTCGAAACCCCGTACGCCCAAGGTCCAGGAAGCGCTCGATGCCCGCGACGCCCTGGCCGGTGCTCTCAGCCAGGCAGGCGTCCAGCTCCCCGCAATGGACGTCCGCACCCCATGGGCGGGTGACGGAGAGGGCGAGAGCCGCTACGCGCTCGTCCACCTCGGGGTCTGCTCGGCGCCCGTGGCGCTGCAGCTGGCGGCTGTGATCGCCAAGGGGGTCGGTTCGTGACGCCGGAGCCGGTGCCGTTCCCGGAGGTGGGAGACGCCGTCCACGACACCGTGCGCGACCGGTTCGGGCGGGTCATGGGCCATGAAGGGCCGTATCTCCAGATCCGTCCGCTGGCCGGTGGCCGCGAATGGGACGCCCAGACCGGCGACCTCCGGATCCTGACCCAGGACGAGTTGCTGCGCGCCCTGGTGGCCGAGGCGAACGCCCGTAGCAGACAGGGCATCTGACGGCGCGGCGGTCCACCGAGCGCGGAATCCCGCCGACGCCCTCCTCGTGATCCCCGCGCTGACCCGGGATGACGAGAACCCTCTCGGCGGCCCGGCGGGCTTCCTGATCCGCCCGCTCGCGGAAACTGGGGGCATGCCTCCACTCGCACGAGTCTTCGTGCTGCCTGGGGGCGTTTCCTTGCTGTCGGCGGCTCGTGTGGGCGAGCGATTCCCGCCGCCCTTCTTGAGGGTGCGGTGACCGTTGGTGTGCGGGTGCCGGCACGACCTGCATTCCCCGTCGAGAAATCCGCCCCCGCGCGCCGCGGCGGAAACGCTGGGATCCTATGGGTGAGCGGGCCCATGACTCGACCCCTGACAGGCAGCGGTGGTGAGCGCTGTGGCGGAGATCCACGAGGATGCTGCTGGAGCGGCCGGTCCGACTGTTCCGGGCGTGGATCCTTCGACTGTTCCGTGCGTGGATCCTCTGGGGGACTCGTTTCTTCGCACGCGGATCGCCTTGCCGACGCGACCCGCCGTCTACCTGCGGCGGCAGCGGCTCGACCGGCACCTCGACAAGGCTCTTCGGACGCGGCTGACCCTGATCAACGGAGCGGCGGGCGCGGGCAAGACCCTGCTGGCCGCCGACTGGGCCGCCGGCTTGCCACAGCCGGTCGCCTGGCTCACCGCTGAGGACGAGGACCGGCAGCCCGGTGTGTTCTGGGCGTACGTGCTGGAGGCTCTGCGCGCGTGCGGTGCGCCGGTCTCCGGCGCGGTCGGGGTCCCGATGGAGGCGGCCCGCGTGGACCGCAAGCTCCTGGCGGCGCTCGCCGCCGATCTGGACGCACGCGACCAGCCGGTGACCGTCGTGATCGACGAGTTCGACCGCGTGACCACCCCCGAGGTCGCGGAGCAGCTGGAATTCGTCCTGCACCACGCCGGGCAGGGCATGCGCCTGGTCCTCGTCACCCGCACCGAACCCCTGCTGCCGTTGCACCGTTACCGGGCGGCCGGCGAGCTGACGGAGCTGCGCGGCGCCGAGCTGGCCTTCACCCCCGAGGAGGCCGTCTCGCTGCTGGAACTGCACGGTCTGCGCCTGCCGGTCGACGCCGCGCGCGGCCTGGTGGACCGCACCCGGGGCTGGGCCGCCGGCCTGTGCCTGTGCGCCCTGGCCGCGCGGGAGAGCGCGGCCCCGGAGCTCTATCTGAAGGAGTTCGAGGCGGACCGGAGCGCGGTCGCGGACTTCCTGCTGGCCGAAGTGCTCAAACGGCAGCCGGAGGAGACACAGGATCTCCTGCTGCGCGTCAGCGTCCTCCAGCGTTTCAGTCCTGATCTGGCGAACGCGCTGACCGGGCGGACCGACGCCGAGCCCCTGCTCGTCGAGCTGCACCGCGCGAACGCGTTCGTCGAGGACCTCGGGCACTCGTGGTACCGGCTCCACCCGCTGTTCGGGGAGATACTCCGGGCCCACCTGCGGGTCCGCCTGCCGGGCCTTGAGCCCGAGCTCCACCGACGTGCCGCGCTGTGGCTGCGCCGTTCCGGATTCCTGCCGGAGACACTCGCTCACGGTGCCGCATCGGGCGACTGGGGTTTCACCGCCGGCGCCCTCGTCGACGACCTGGCGATCGGACAGCTCTTCACCGGTCTGCGCTCGGCCGACCTCGACCAGTTGTTCTCCGGGATGGACCCCGAGGCCACCGGCCCCGCGCCGGAGCTCGTCCGGGCGGCCCGCGACCTGTCCCGGTGCGACGTCGAGCGCGGTCTCTCCCATCTGCGCCGCGCCGAGGAGCGTCTTGCCGCCGATCCGCACGTCGGGGCGGCCGCGCAGCTGAGCTGTGCGCTGCTGGAGACGCTGGCCGCCCGGCTGACCGGTTCTCCCGAGCGGGCCGAGGAGGCCGCTCAGACGGCCGCCCGGCTCCGGCGGGAGGTGCCGGAGCACCTCCTGGACAGGCATCCCGAACTCCATGCCCTCCTCATGACCCATCTCGGCTCCGCCCGCCTGTGGGCCGGGCGCTTCGAGGACGCGCGTGCCGCCCTGACCACAGTGGCGGGCACCCATGGCGAGGCGTCCACCGTCGTGCCCCGTGAGGAGTCGCTGGGGCACCTGGCACTGATCGACTACCTGAACGGCTGGATCGGCAGGGCGGAGCGCAAGGCGCTCGCGGGTGCCTCCGAGGCGGAGAGGTTCCGTCTTCCCGAGCCGGGCGTCTCCGGTGCCGGCACGGGCATCGGGTTGCTGGTGCTGGCCGCCGTGGCCGTGGACCGTGACGAGCTGAGCCGGGCGCAGACTCTTCTCGACGAGACGGACCAACTCCCCTCTGCGACGCACGATCCGGTGATCGCCGCGGTCCGGGCCGTCACCAAGGCGCGTCTCCTGCTGGTCCAGGGCCACGCTCGGGCCGCCGTCGAGGCGGCGGACCCAGGCATTCGCGTCGTTGCGGCCTCGCCCTGGGCGGCGGGCCAGGAGGCGGTGGTCGCCTCGGCCGCGCACATGGCCGAAGGACGGCCTCGGACGGCCGCCGAGGTGCTCCAGGACGTCCCCGGCGACCAGCCGGCCTGCGCTGTGGAAGCCGCGCGGATGCTGCTCGCCGCAGGTCGCCCGGAAGAGGCCGTCGGTCTGCTCGACAGCATCGACACCGGGGGGCGGACCGGGCCGGCGGTGACCGTTCGGGCAGCGCTTGTCAGGGCACAGGCCGCGCAGGGGGCGGGAGACGACGCCACAGCACACAGGCTCGTCGCGCAGGCACTCCTCAGCGCCCGGCGCGAGCGGCTTCGCAGACCCTTCCTCGATGCGCGGCAGTGGATCCGGCCTCTGCTCTCCGCCGCGCCGCTCCAGGAACTGGCCGCGGACTGGCTGACGCCCGCTCCGTCGCGTCCTGGTGAACCGGCCACGGTCGACGCCCGGCCCGCTGCGCTCGTCGCGGAGGAACTGAGCGGACGCGAGCGGGACGTGCTGGAGCGGCTGGCCCGGATGATGTCGACCGAGGAGATCGCCGCCGACCTCTACGTGTCGGTGAACACGGTGAAGACCCACCTCAAGAGCGTCTACCGGAAGCTGGCGGTGAACCGGCGCAACGAAGCGGTGCGCCGCGCGCGTGAACTCGGACTGGTGTGAACGGGCTTCGGCGGCCGGGACCGAACACGCCGGCCCTGCCGCGAGCGCAGTCCCTCCCCTGCACGGGCGGTGTCTACGGATCCCTGCTCGCGGCCTCCGTGGTCGTCGGCGCCGGCTCGCTGGGCTCCTCTCCCCTCGCGGAGCTGGTGCTGCGGCTGTTGCTCACCGGCCTGGTGTTCTGGATCGCCCACGTACGCGCGCAGTTGTTCGGAGCGCGGCCGGCGCGCGGCGGAAGGCACTGGACCGCGGGACCGTGCTGCGCGTGTGCCGCGACGAGTGGCCGATCGTCAATGCGGCCATCCCGCCCGCCGCCACCGTCTCCCTCAGCCCTCTCATCGGGCTGGACGTGAAGGGCGCGCTCTGGCCGGCGCTGCCGGTCGCCGTGGCCGGGCAGGAGGGCTGGTCCGTGGCCGCGGCACGCCGGGCCGGTGCCCCGGCGTCTCATGGCCGTCACCGCCTTGGTCAACCTGTGCTCGGTCTGCTGATCATCACCTTCAAGATCGTCCTGAAGTACTGAGCCGGATCGTCGTGCGCCGGAGAAGCCCGGTCACCTGTACCGGGTGAGGCCGGGCCGGGCGCGGAGGCGGACGCTCGCAGGTAAGGACGTCGCCCACCCGCCCCACGCTGCTCGCGGGAGAAAAGCCCATGCGTTACGAGATCCGCGTCGAGGGACACATGTCGGAAACACTGACCAAGGCCTTCCCGGAACTGGGCCACGTGATGATGGCCGGCCAGACGGTCCTGTTCGGCCCCGTCGTGGACGATGCGCACCTGTACGGGCTGCTGGCCCGGCTCCAGTCGCTGGGACTGCGGGTGCTGGAGATGCGGCAGTTGCCGGAGGGCCGGGCCGACTGATCAGAGGCGCTCCGCCCTGATCCGCCCGGAGCGGCCGGCGGCTCCCAGCGCCTCGAAGTCCCGCTCGTTCTGGTCGGTCCAGGACTGGGCGAACCCGGTGAGCGCGCGGTCGAATTGGTCGCTGGCGCCCAGGCACGCGGCGATGGCGATGGGGTCGCCGGAGCGGGCGTGGGCCCGTGCCAGGGAGGCCCCGCACAGCCGGCCGAAGAGGGTGAGCAGGCCCGGATCCATGGTCTCCGGCCGCGCGATGCTCTTCCAGTCCCGCAACCGGCGCACGTAGAAGCCCCGGTCCCGGTCCTGCCCGTCGCGGCCTCCGCCGGGGCGGGCCCGGATCGGCCGGCAACCGTCCGGGCGGCTGTGGGATCGGTCGTCTCGTCGCTCTTAGCTCCCGTCCGCCGCGCGTCCAGCCGCAGGGCGTGCGAACGCCTCCTCCGGTTCCACCTCATCGCCCTGGCGGCGCCGCCGGATCACCCGCCGTGGGTGACCCGGCGGGCAGCGGCACGCGGGACGCTGAGGCGGTCAGGTCCCCGCGTATCGCCGGCCCCTTCGGCGGTCCGGGAACGACCCGCTCGATCGTGTGAGGAGGAGCCATGACCATGCCGCGTGGTCCGGCGCCGCAGACCGGACCGGAACCCCCCGCCGGCGGGGCGGCCCCCCGGCCGGTCGACGATCCCGCCGACGCACTGGGGCGACTGGGCCGCTCATGGACCTGGATCCTGGGCTCGGCGGTCGTCACGCTGGTGCCCGGCGTCCTGATCCTGGTCTGGCCGTCGGAGACACTGCACGTCCTGGCGGTCCTCATCGGCCTGTACCTGCTGGTCATGGGAGTGTTCAGGTTCGTGGCCGTCTTCGCGCGGGAGGAGCACGGCGAACGGCTGTCGGGGCTGCTCCTGGCCGTCCTGTTCCTCCTGGCCGGGGTGCTGTGCCTGCGGAACCCGCTGCAGACCATCACCGCGCTCTCCCTGATCGTCGGCATCGTCTGGCTCGTGTCCGGCGTCCTCACCCTCTACACCGCCATCGCCGCCAAGGACCTGCCGCACCGCGGCGTGCTCCTTGGCGTCGCGGTGCTCGGCATCGTCGCGGGGATCGTCGTCCTGGCCCTGCCTGCCGAGTCGGCACAGGCCCTGACCCGGCTGCTCGGCCTGTGGCTCGTCGTGCTCGCTCTGGCCGAGGCGGCGGTCGCCTTCGCCTGGCGGTCCGCGCTTCGGAATGCGGGCGTCACGGGCTCGCCCGGCCAGGCCCCGACGGCCTGACACCCCACCCACCGAGCTCACCCCCGTCGGGTGAGGCCACCCGGCCCCCGTCGGCCCACGCTGAAGACGGCAGGCAAAGGCGGCTGGGCGAGCGCCCGGGACGGACGGAGAAGAGACATGAACGCGCAGATGTACCTGGCGTACGACTATCCCCTACTGAGCGTCTTCTGGAGCATGCTCTGGTTCTTCCTGTGGATCATGTGGTTCGTCCTGCTCTTCCGCGTCATCGGCGACATCTTCCGCGACGACGGCATGAACGGCTGGGCGAAGGCCGGCTGGCTGGTGCTCACCGTCTTCCTGCCCTTCCTGGGCGTCTTCGTCTACATGATCGCCCGTGGCAAGAACATGGGCCGCCGGGAGATAGCGCAGGCCCGTGAGCAGCAGAAGGCCTTCGACAGCTACATCAAGAAGACCGCGGGCGGTACGGACCGGCCCAGCAGCGTCGACGAACTGGCCAGGCTGTCCGAGATCCGCGCCCGCGGCGACATCACGGACGAGGAGTTCAGCAAGGCGAAGCAACTGGTGCTGGCCGGCCACGGTCCGGCCGAAGGCCCGGGTACCGACACCGCCGCTGGCTCCGGCTCCTCCGGCTCCGGACGCTGAGCGCGTGCCGGACGAACACGAAACGAGGCACCACCATGACCGCGACACACTCGCAGCCGGCCGACACGACGAAGCAGGCGTGGGCAGGCGGCCTGACGATCTTCGCCGGCACCATGCTCATGCTCGTCGGTGTGCTCGGCATCTGCCGGGGCATCATGGGGATCGCCAAGGACGACATCTTCGTGACCACACGCAACTACATCTTCCAGTTCGACCTGACGGGCTGGGGCTGGGTCCACCTCGTCCTGGGCGTACTCGCGGTGATCGTCAGCGTCGGGCTGCTCCGGACCGCGACGTGGGCACGCGTCGGCGGTGTGGTCATCGCCGGACTCGCCATCATCGCCAACTTCCTCTCCCTGCCGTACTACCCGGTCTGGTCGGTCGTGCTGATCGCGATCTCGGGCTTCGTCATCTGGGCGCTGTGCGTGGTCCGGAAGGACGAGTCCGACTGGCTCTAGGGCACACCTCACGGCGTGTGAGTGACGCGCGAACTGTTGCGAGGCGGTCTCCACCTCGCCGGCGGGGCCCGGGTGGCCCGCCGGGACCGGTAGGTCGACGCCGGGACAGCGGGGGGGGTGCCTCTATGTCTTTCGTCAAGCGAGGCGTGGGGTTCTTGGTTCGTAGAAGGTGCCGTCGCGGAGCATCGCGAAGAGCACGTTGATGCGTTGTCGGGCGAGGCGGAGGAGGGCTTGGGTGTGGGTCTTTCCTCTGGCTCGGCATTTGTCGTAGTAGGTGCGGGAGGCGGGGTCGTGCAGGGCGGCGAACGCGGACAGGAACATCGCGCGTTTGAGCTGACGGTTGCCGCCGCGGGGTGCGTGTTCGCCGTGGATCGAGGTCCCGGACGACTTGGTGGTCGGGGCGAGTCCGGCGTAGGAGGCGAGGTGGGCGGCGGTGGGGAAGCTGGTGCCGTCGCCGATGGTGACCAGCAGTGTGGCGGCGGTCCTGACCGCAATCCCCGGCATCGAGGTCAGGACCGCGGAAAGAGGGTGTGCCTCCAGCAGGGCGCTGATCTGGGCTTCTGCCGCGCGGCGTTGTTCGTGGACGGCGCCGAGCGAGCGGGCCAGGGACGGGATGACGATGTCGAGGGTGCCCGTGCCGGGAACGACGACGGTCTGCTCGTTGATCGCGTCGAAGACGTCGTCGATCAGGCGCGTGGCCATGCGGGGCGCCTTGGGCCGGATGACCTCAACGAGCCTGCGGCGTCCGGCCTTTCGCAGTGCGGCCGGGGATCCGTAGCGTTCGAGCAGCCAGGTGACGGCCTGGTGGTCCAGGCGCGGCCCGAGCACGCGTTCCAGGCTGGGGTGGAACTGGGTGAGCAGGCCGCGGATCCGGTTGCTGGTGCGGGTGGCTTCGGCCGCGAGGTCTTGGTCGAAGCCGACAAGGACGGTGAGCTCGGCGGTGATCTCGTCGGTGAGTTCGAGCGAGCGCAGGGTGTGGGGCATGGTGCGGGCGGCGTCCGCGATCACGGCCGCGTCGCGGGCGTCGGTCTTGGCCTCGCCGGGGTAGAGGTCGGCGATCCGCCGCATCGACAGGCCGGGCAGATAGGCAACCTTGCAGCCGGTGTCCCGGGCGACCGTCAGGGGCAGGGCGCCGATCGAGGCGGGCTGGTCCACGATGACCAGGACGGTGCCGAACTTTTCGCGGAGCTTGTCGAAGACCTGCCGCAACTTCGGTTCGGTGTTGGGAAGTTGCTTGTCGAAGACCTTCTTGCCGGCAGGGGTGAGTCCATTGCCGTGGTGGGCGCTCTTGCCGACGTCCAGGCCGAGGAAGACGCCTATCTCGTCGCTGTCGTTCACGCCGTCCTCCCGAACGGGTTGGTGCGGTGCTGGCCGGGGCGTTGGCGTCGTGCGCGCATCCACGTTATGCAGACCTGCCGCCCACCAGGTGCCGGGCATTGCGCTCGGCGGGGCGGTAGTCGGACCTCTCATCAGCGTCTCCAACGGCGCCTCTCGGGCCCGGTAGCACCACCCCCCAGGTCATGCCCTCGACAGGGGGGAACAGCCATGCCGGGCCCGGAGGCCAGCGGCCCTCTTGCAGGACCGCGGAAAACATAACGGGGGGGCTCGTCGGCCGGGATGACGTCCGAGGCGTCGGCCGGCCGGCGCAGGAGCGCCTGGTTCACGCGCTGTTCGACCTCGGCGTGCTCGAGGCGACCGGGTGTCGCCGTGCCGGTGCGGCACACGCAGCCGCTCGGGCGCACCCGCGAACAGCGGATCCCGGTCGGCCGCCGGACCGGTGCGTACCTCACCCCACCCCAGCTGCGAGCCGGAACCCGTACGGGCCGCGCCGCCCGCCGCAACGGCAAGAAGCCGGGCCCCCAGACACACCCCGAGCACCGGCACCTCGGCGGCCAACGCCTGACGCAGCAGGGCCAGTTCGACACGACGCGCAGGGAACCCGGCATCGCTGTGAGCGGCCATGGGCCCGCCCATCACCACCAGTGCCCTCCTGCGAGAGGCATCCGGTGCAGGCGTTCCGGGTGGGCGGCTCGGCGTGGGGGCTGTAGTTTCACCTGGAGGCCGACGAGGCCGCCGTGGACGCCTTCGTGACGACATTCCCGGAAGAGGCCGCCACCGCTCCCGACATCCGCGATGCCGCGACGGGTGAACCGGCCGAGCCGGCCCCGTACCGGGACCTGGTGTTCGGGCGGTTCGCCGCGCTGGTGGCCGCACGCGCCGCGCACACCGCCACCCGTACGTTCTTCGCCCCCAGGGCCGATGCCTGGGAGGCGCGCTTCGCCGCTGACGGCCCGAGGTACGCGGCAGCGGTCGCCCGCATGGGACTTCTCCCCGGCCAGACGGCCCTGGACCTGGGCTGCGGCAGCGGACGCGCCCTGCCTGCCCTGCGTGCCGGGGTGGGTGACAAGGGGAAGGTGTTCGGGGTGGACGTCACCTCGGCCATGCTCACGGCAGCCGCCCGGGAGGGGCGCGCCGGTCCGGCCTGCCTGCTGGTCGCCGACTGCCACCGCCTGCCGTTGCCGACGGGCGCGACCCACGGCATCTTCAGTGCCGGGCTGCTCGACCATCTCCCCGCCCCACCCGTAGCCCTGCGGGAATGGGCCCGCGTCACCGCCTCCGGCGGCACGCTTCTCCTCTTCCACCCCTCCGGCCGCGCCGAACGCGCAGCCCGCCACGGCCGCCCCCTGAGCTCCGACGACCCGCTGGGCGAGCCGAATCTGAGGCCCATGCTGGACGGCAACGGCTGGCAACTCGTCTGCTACGAGGACAAGTCCGAGTACTTCCTGGCCCGTGCCGTCCGCGTCGCCGACGAGGCGCACAACTGAGCGGAACACCCGACCGGAGGGGATTCATGAACGCCGAACTCGACCGCGCCGCACGCCTGTTGGGCGCCCAGGCCAAAGCCGCCGAGCTCTTCGCCCAGATCGAGTCGAGGAAGCTGGTCGCGCCGGGGGAGGGGGAGCGGGCGGTCAGCGACCGGATCCGCGACCTCGCGAACGAACTGTTCGGGCCCACGCGCCACTGGCACAAGCGCATCGTGCGCTCGGGCCCGAACACCCTCCACCCGTACAAGGAGAATCCCCCGGACCGGATCATCGGCCACGACGACATCGCCTTCGCGGACTTCGGGCCGATCTTCGAGGAGTGGGAAGCCGACTTCGGCCGCACCTTCGTCCTCGGTGACGACCCCGACAAGCTCCGGCTGCGCGACGACCTGCCCGAGGTCTTCGCCGCCGGACGCCGCGCCTTCGAGGCCGACCCGGACATCACGGGCGCCGCGCTCCACGCCGAGGTCGCCCGGCTGGCCGCCACGCGCGGCTGGGAACTGGGCGGCTGGCACGCCGGTCACCCGGTGGGTGAGTTCCCGCACGAGAAGATCGACGGCGCCGACATCGAGTCGTACATCGCACCCGGGAACGCCACCCGGCTCCGGCGCCCCGACCGGGCCGGACGCGACTGCCACTGGATCCTGGAGATCCATCTGATCGACCGCGAGCGCGGCTTCGGCGGCTTCCACGAGGAGCTTCTCGACCTGGGATGACCGTATGCAGGCCGTTGTGTAGGCCGTTCAGGCGCTGTCACTCGTGCGACGGCCTCCTCCTGTCGACATCTCTCAGCGGTGCCCGTGTTCACCGTCCGACGGACGGATCCGTGCACGGGCCGGGCTCCTGCCGGACATCGGCGTGCCCCGCACACCACTTGGAGACACGATGCCCATGCGACACCGCCGACCGCACTCGGCCCTGATCGGCGCCGCCCTGTGTCTGGTCACCACCCTCACCGGATGCTCGGACTCGGGCGACGGGCCCTCCTCCAGCAGCACCCCGCCCGCGTCCGCCTCCGCAAGTGTCTCCGCCCCTGCCTCGGCGTCCCCCTCGTCCTCCGAGAGCGGAAAGGGCGAAGTGAAGGTCACCATCAAGGACTTCGCCTTCCACCCGGCCACGTTCGAGGTCAGCCCCGGCACGAAGATCACCGTCACGAACGAGGACTCGGCCACGCACACGCTGACCGCGGACGACAAGTCCTTCGACACCGGCGACCTCGCGCAGGGGAAGTCGGCGACCATCACCGCGCCGTCCGAGCCGGGCTCGTACTCCTACACCTGCACCATCCACCCGAATATGAAGGGCACTCTCACGGTCCGCTGACGTCGGCGCACCCCGCACCCCGCACGCCCGCGTCACCGGGAGGCCCCCGCCGTGTCCCATGAACCGACCGACCCCCCGTCCCCCCGCCCCGCGCGCCGGCCATGGCGCGCGGCGGCCCGCATCCTCGCCGCCGCCGGGCTCGCCGTCAACGCGTACGTGCACGCGGACCTCGCCTCCCGCTACGACCCTGTCAGCGCCACGATCAGCCAGGGCTCCCTCTTCAGGATCGAGACCGCCCTCGCCGCGCTCGCCGCCGTGCTCGTCCTGTTCTGGCGCCGGTCCCTCGGCGACGTCTTCGCCTGGCTCACCGCGGCCGGCGGGCTCGCTGCCCTGCTCGTCTACCGCTACGTCGACGTCGGCGCATTCGGACCGCTGCCCAACATGTACGAACCCGTCTGGTACGCCGAGAAGGACCTTGTGGTGATCTCGCAGGTCCTGACCGTCGTGGCGATGACCGTGCTCCTGGTCGGCCGGGGTCGCGAACGGCTCCTGACCCGGCGGTCGGTCTCCGGACACTGAGTGATATCTGTTCCGGCGAGTGCAGAAATCGAGGGCGGGAGGCTGAAGCTTTTTTCCGGGCGACAGGGCTGGGAAATTGGAGTTCTGCGGGATTTCGGGGTGGCATGCTACTGTTGGATTTAGTTGCAGTTGTGGTTCCCAAAAACTTCGAGTGCCTCCGCCGGGATATTTGTTCCGGCGGGAGCGCTTCTGTGTTTCCGGTGTCTTTCCGGGCGGGGCGATGATCGCGGCGACAGGAGTTCGCACAGTGTGGGCTCCGGGCACTGCCCCGAAGGAGATATGACATGGCTACTGGCACCGTGAAGTGGTTCAACGCGGAAAAGGGTTTCGGCTTCATCGAGCAGGACGGTGGCGGCCCCGACGTCTTCGCCCACTACTCGAACATCGCCGCCCAGGGCTTCCGTGAGCTGCAGGAAGGCCAGAAGGTGAGCTTCGACATCGGTCAGGGCCAGAAGGGCCCGACGGCCGAGAACATCGTTCCCGCCTGACGTCGTCGCTGACGCGTAGACCGTAGCTGGGGCCCGCACCTTGGGGTGCGGGCCCCAGCTCGTTGCTTTTCCGGGTGCCGTTCATCTTTTTGGCATCCAATTATTCGGCTCGTTCCTGCGTTTCCCTGCGCTGTTCAAATGTCGCGGGAATTCCTTGACGCGTGCCGTGCATTTTCGTGCCGCGTCCAGGAAGGTAGTGCCGATCATGAAACGTATGTATGGGGCAGGTCGAGAGAGTCGAGCCGGGCGAACGAGCCAGAGTGTGGTTTCCGGGGAGTTCGCGTTGCCGAAGACCGTTCAGCCGGGCCTCCCCGCCGTCGCTTCCTTCGGGGAGCTCGCTCTGCCGGACGAGCTCCTGCGGATGCTCACCAGCCTCGGCATGAACGAGCCGTTCCCCATCCAGGCAGCGACCCTGCCCAACTCCCTCGCCGGGCGTGACGTGCTCGGCCGCGGCCGTACCGGGTCCGGCAAGACCCTCGCGTTCGGGCTCGCGCTCCTCGCCCGTACCGCAGGGCGACGCGCCGAGCCCCGCAGGCCGCTCGCTCTGATCCTCGTCCCCACCCGTGAACTCGCCCAGCAGGTCACCGAGGCACTCACCCCGTACGCGCGGTCGCTGAAGCTGCGGACGGCCACTGTCGTGGGCGGCATGTCCATCGGACGTCAGGCGGGAGCGCTGCGAGGGGGCGTTGAGATCGTCGTCGCTACCCCGGGGCGGCTCAAGGACCTCATCGACCGAGGGGACTGCCGGCTCGACGAGGTGGCAGTCACCGTGCTCGACGAGGCCGACCAGATGGCCGACATGGGCTTCATGCCCCAGGTCACGGCCCTGCTCGACCAGGTGCGGCGGGAGGGGCAGCGCATGCTGTTCTCCGCCACGCTCGACCGCAACGTCGACCTCCTCGTGCGCCGCTACCTGCACGACCCCGTGGTCCACTCCGTCGACCCGTCGGCCGGCGCGGTGACGACGATGGAACATCACGTCCTGCACGTGCATCCCGTCGACAAGCGCGCGGCCACCACCGAGATCGCCGCCCGCGACGGCCGGGTCATCATGTTCCTCGACACCAAGCACGCGGTGGACCGGCTGACCCGGGACCTGCTCGCCGTCGGTGTGCGCGCCGCCGCCCTGCACGGCGGCAAGTCCCAGCCGCAGCGCACCCGCACCCTGGCCCAGTTCAAGAGCGGCCACGTCACCGTCCTGGTCGCGACCAACGTCGCCGCCCGCGGCATCCACGTCGACAGCCTCGACCTCGTCGTCAACGTCGACCCGCCCGCCGACCACAAGGACTACCTGCACCGCGGCGGCCGTACGGCCCGTGCCGGTGAGTCCGGCAGCGTCGTCACCCTGGTCATGCCCAACCAGCGCCGCGACATGAGCCGGCTGATGCGCGACGCCGGGATCACCCCGCAGATCGCCCAAGTCCGCTCGGGCGAAGCCGAGTTGAGCCGCATCACCGGGGCGCGGGCGCCGTCCGGTGTGCCGGTCGTCATCACCGCGCCGGTGGCGGAGCGCCCTCGGCGCAGCGGGTCGAGCACCCGTGGCCGCCGCAGCCGTTCCGCCGAGGCCCGGCGCGCCACCGATCCGAGGCGCGCCGCCGACCAGCCGTGCACGGGGCAGGGCACGGGAACCTTCCGGCAGTCCGCGTCCGCGGTCGCCACGGCGTCCTGACCTGTTGCGCCACGGCCCCCTTGTCCCCTTCCGCCATCCCGTAGGAGGCACTTTGACACTGGTCGAGACACATCCGCGCGAGACGGCCCGCCCCCCTTCGGGGGCCGCGTCCCTGAGGCCGTCGGGACCTCGCGTCTGGGCCGACATGACCGTCGAGGTCGCCCTGTCCGTCCTCGACAGCTCCCGTGCCGGCCGGCTTCTCCTCTGCGACGAGGACGGCCGCTGCACCGGTACGGTCAGCCGCGCCGAGCTGAGCGCCGTGCGCGACAGCGCCGGCTACACCGATCGCATCCAGCTGCGGGACATCGTCCACAGCTCCGGACCGTCCTTCTCCCTGTGAGGCCCTCATGCGCTGTGTCATCGCCAGATTCCCCTTCGACCTGTTCAGCAGTGATGTGCTGGAGGCGATGAAGGGCGTCAAACCCGAACCCGTCACCGGCGACTCCGTGCTCATCGGGCGGCGCCGCTACCCCGTCAAGCAGGTCGGGGCCGTCATCACCCGGCAGGACCGGCGCGACTTCACCTCCGGTGAGGTGGTCAGGGCACTGACCGCGCTCGGCTTCACCTGTACCGAGGTCTCCGCGGGCGGCTCCGCCGGGGCTGAACTCACCCCGCTCCAGGCGGCGTCGGCGCTGATGGGCCTGCCGGTCTCCGCGTAGACACGCCACCGCCGGCCCCCGAGGCCGGGCGGTGCCGAGGGCCCCGACCGGATCACCGGTCGGGGTCCTCGGCGTGTGCGCGGCCCGGCGGCGTGTCCTTGCGGACGCATGGTGTTCAATTTGCCCGGGGCACGGCCGCCGCGGCGGCGCCGGGGCCCCTCCATGCGCCCCTCGACGAGGTGAAATGACTGCAGAAGGACCGCTCGGCCGTCTCGACGACGACGACTACCCCGCCTTCACGATGGGACGGGCCGCCGAGATGATCGGCACCACGCCCGCGTTCCTGCGGGCCCTCGGCGAAGCGCGCCTGATCACTCCGCTGCGGTCGGCCGGCGGACACCGCCGCTACTCCCGCTATCAGCTGCGCATCGCGGCACGTGCCCGCGAGCTCGTCGACCGGGGCACCCCCGTCGAGGCCGCCTGCCGCATCATCATCCTCGAGGACCAGCTCGAGGAGGCCCTGCGCATCAACGCGGAGTTCCGCCGCGCGGCGGAAGTACCGGACGCGGGGGCCGAGGGCCGATAGGCCCCACCCGAAGACCCGTTGGCGTACACGTACGTCCTGGAGCGCCCGGCGCGACCGTGTCCGTCATGCCCCGTCGTGCTCCACGGGGTTGCTGCCGCCGTGCAGATGGACGGAGGTCGGCATGTCCGGGGCGTTGATCTGTCCGACCACCGCGGTGCGCCCCTTGCGGGCCCGGACGGTGGGGCCGGAGAACGTGCCGTTGCAGGTGAGGACGTCCGTGCGGGTGCCGGGCAGGATCTGGTGGCTGGTGCGGCTCATGGTGACCGTGTAGTAGTCGGCGGTGCTCGTTCTCCGGTACGGGGCGAGGACCTTGGACACGGGGACCGGCAAATGACCGGCCGAGCATTATCAATTGCGCAGCCACCGGTTGCGGAAAGAAGAAGGAGCCCCGGAAATTTCTGGGAACATCGCTCCGGGGAATCTCCGGAAACTCGTGAACTCGAGAAAGTAATTCACCACATGAGCATCAACGACATCAAGAACGGCGACGACGCGGAGAAGGCGTTCGACAGCTTCGACGTCGACGAGCTGGAGACCCTTGAGGTCGCGCAGGGTGTCGCGCTCCCCGAGATGGGCGCCTCCAGCGGTTCGATCGGCACCTCGTCGTCCGCGTCCAGCACCTGCTCCGCCTGCTGATCCACCGTTCCAAAGGATGCGTCGCTCATCCAGCCGGGAGCTGGATGGGTACATCCTTGTGTGGGGACCTTTTCCGGAACCTTTCGCGCGGCCTTTCGGGGGACCTTTGCGGTGCCGCCGGGTCCCTGCCTCAGCCGCGCACGGCGACGTGGAACGACGAGGCCCACAGCACCAGCGCGGCGCCCAGGCCGACCACCACACGCACGGTCTCCATGGTCGTGCCGGCCGCCGCCACCACCAGGCCGGCCACCGCGACCGCTGTCAGGAAGACCGCCGTCCACTTGTACTGCCACTGGTCGAAGAGGCGGGCGAGCGGGAAGAAGTGCAGGCCCACGACCAGACAGATACCGGGTGGGATCAGCTCGGGGTGGCCGCTCGCGTTCGACGCCGCGATGACCACGAAGATCGCCACCAGCTCGGCCGTGTTCACCATGCCGACCCCGCGGTTCCACTTCTCCGGGAGTCGCACCATGCGCGAGGCCGGTCCGGCCCCGCCGCGGAAGGCCAGGACCACCGCCACGACGGTCACCGCGGCGGCGAGCACGCCGACCGTCACCGAAACCCCCACGGCACTTATGCCGGAGCCGCCCGCAAAAGCCCACACCAGGGCAAAAACCGCGAGGACGACAGCCCCGCGGCGGCGCAGATTCTGCGTGAGTGCCAGGCACTCCGTGTCCGTAGTCATGGCCCGGAGGGTACAGCGATCTTGGCGCCTGGCTGGCAGCTTTCGGTCAACCCGTCCGTGACTCGGCGGGCGTCGCTGTCACGAAAGCAGTGGCGTATGTAAGCGGCCGCCCCACATTCCCTTTCCGGGCACAATCCGGCGCCACGGAATTCCAGTCAAAACATTCCGCAAGATCTGTTGAAGATTTCCTGGAACGTGCGAAAAGGGCCGAAGCGCCGGAGCGTACTGCCGTGAAGCCGGACTCCGCCGGCCTGACGGGAGTGCGGCTCCACGCACGGATGCCGGTGACACCGGCGTGGCTCGCCACGCACGTCGCGCCGGTCGCCCGCGTCCTGAGCGAACGGGGCGCCTCAGCCGTCCAGTTGAGGCGGCCGGCTGCACGGCCCGCACATCGACGTCCTCGCCCTCGCGGTGCCGGGCGGCCCCGACTGGACCGATCGCCTCAACGTCAACGCGCACGCGCCGATCCTGCCCGGCGGCCTCACCCTTGAGGACTGGTTCACGCTGCGCCTCGCGCACGACCCGGACATCGACACGCTGCGCGTCGAGGACGCCGACGGCGCGCCCCTGCGCGTCCTGCCGCTCGGCACCGGCCACCCCGGCCTGTTCCCGCCACCGCTGTCCGCCGTCTCGGGCCTCGCCATCAGCGGCCGGCTCCTCAACAGCCTGCCCAACAGCCGGCACGCCGCGACGCCGTGGGACCGCGCCACCACCTGGACCGCTCCCCGCATGGCCGTCGGCGGCGTCCTCATCGGCCGCCGCCGCTGGTACGGCGGCGACGAACTCATCACCGCGGTCGCCGCGGGACCCGACGAGTACGACCGGTTCCTCGCGCTCACCGCGTGGCGCGTCCGCCATGGCGTCGCCGCGGAGGTCGTCATCAAGAACGCGCCCGAGGGCGAGGGACCCCTCTCGGTGGGCGCCCCCGACGTGCAGTCCAAGCGGCTCCAGCAGAAGCCGCAGTACATCGACCTGACCAGCGCCCTGAGCGCCCGCGTCCTGCCGCGCATGCTCGACCGGCGCGGCGCCGACGGCTGCTCCCTGGAGGAGGCCCTGCGCGACCGCACGACGCTGTACGCCCACGAGACGGGACGCAGCGTGGTGCCTTCAGGGGTGTGACTTCGGGGGTCTGTCCTCGGGGCGTGACGGGGGAATGTGACCGGGCGTCGGGCCGCCGCATAGTCTTCCGCACATGCAGTCCTACACCATCGGGCAGGCGGCGCGTCTGCTCGGCGTCAGCCCCGACACGGCACGCCGCTGGGCGGACGCGGGCCGCGTCGCCACCCACCGCGACGAGGGCGGCCGCCGCCTGATCCGCGGCCAGGACCTGGCGGCGTTCTCGATCGAGGTCGGCCAGTCGGGCGGCGACGACGAGGACGCCTCGTACACCTCCGCGCGCAACGCCTTCCCCGGCATCGTCACCGGCGTGAAGCTCGGCGACGTGGCGGCCCAGGTCGAGATCCAGGCGGGCCCGCACCGGCTCGTCTCGCTCCTGACCCGCGAGGCCGTCGAGGAGCTCGGCCTCGAAGTGGGCATGCAGGCCATCGCCCGCGTGAAGTCGACGAACGTGCACATCGACCTCACCTGACCCGGCCCACCGGGCACCCGTATGTGCGGGGTGTACGTAGCGACACCCGAGGTCCGGGTTGTACGCCCCATGTGCGGGAACGCCGCCGTCCCTAACGTCGTAGTCACGGTGCAGACAGCGCCGTGACAACGACGGTGGACGGGGAGAGACCATGTTCCGACGTACGGGCCGAGCGGGCGGCAGCGGACCGGCAGGGCACGGCGGCGAGGCCCTGCGCCTCGTCAAGGTCAGCAAGACGTACGGGGCGGGAGAGGGCGCCGAGAACGCCGTCACCGCACTCGACGACGTGACCCTCAGCCTGCGGGCCGGGACGTTCACCGCAGTGATGGGGCCCTCCGGCTCCGGCAAGTCCACGCTCCTGCAGTGCGCGGCCGGACTCGACCGGCCCGACAGCGGCATCGTGATGGTCGACGGCGAGGAGATGACGGGCGGCACCGAGGCGGCCCTCACCAAATTCCGCCGCCGCCGGATCGGCTTCGTCTTCCAGCAGTACAACCTGCTGCCGACGCTGACCGTCGCGCAGAACACCACCCTGCCGCTCAGGCTCGCCGGGCGGCGTGTCAACCGGGCCCGCGCCCAGGACATCCTCACCCAGGTCGGCCTCGGCGACCGGCTCGGCCACCGCCCCGACCAGCTCTCCGGCGGCCAGCGCCAGCGTGTCGCCATCGCCCGCGCCCTCGTCACCGAACCCGCCGTGATCTTCGCGGACGAACCGACCGGCGCCCTCGACACCCGCAGCGCGCGCGACGTCCTGCGCCTCCTCCAGGAAGCCGTGCGCCTGCACGGCAGGACCGTCGTCATGGTGACGCACGACCCGGTCGCCGCCTCGTACGCGGACTCCGTGCTCTTCCTCGCGGACGGCCGCCTCGCCGGGGAGATGACCGCACCCACCGTCGACGCCGTGGCCGAACGCCTCGCGCACCTCGGCGACAGCACGCTGACGGGGGTGTGAGGGATGTTCGCACTCGCCCTGCGCTCCGTCAGGCTGCGCCCCGGACGTCTCCTCGCGACGCTCCTGTCGGCCTTCCTCGGCGCGGCGATCATCATGACGTTCAACTCGCTGCACGACACGGCGGGCGCCGCCGGTGTCGACCACGTCAGCGCGGAGACCCTCACCACCGCGGCGAGTGTCGTCGGCGGCTACGGGACGCTCCTCGTGTTCTTCGCCGTCGCCTCCACCCTGACCGTCAACGTCAGCAGGCGAGCCGACGAGATCACCCTCCTGCGCAACACCGGCGCCACCCCCGCCCAGATCAAGCGCATGATCGTCGGCGAGTCCGTGATCGTCGCCCTCGCCGGTTCGGCGCTCGCCGTCGGGCCCGCGATGCTCGGCGGCCAGGCCCTGCTCGACGTGTTCAAGGACAGCGGCCAGGTCGCCGACGGCGTCAGCTACGTATTCGGTCCCGTCGCCCTCACGTCCGGCGTCGCCATCACTGTGCTCGCCTCCGCGGGCGCCGCGTTCCTCGCGGTGCGGCGCGCCACGAAGGCCGCCGCCGGGATGCGGCAAGGGCGAGGCAGGGCACGGAAGTTCGCGGCCTGGGGCGCGCTCGCCGTCGGCGCCGCCGGTGTCCTTTGCACCTTCGCCATGAAGGCCACCGACGCGGCCCTCATGGCGGCGCCCGCCTACGGCGCGATCCTGCTCTCCGTGGGCTTCGCGATGCTTTCCCCGACGCTGCTGCGCGGTTTCCTCGGCCGCACGGAACCCCTGCTCACCGCACTCACCGGCGCGAGCGGCTATCTGACGGTACGAAACATGCGGCAGCGCGCCGACCAGCTCTCCGGTGTCCTGATGCCGCTGATCCTGTTCACCGGCATGGCCACGGCCACCCTCTACATGCAGGCCGTCGAGAGCGACGCGATCAAGGCGTCCGGCGTCGCCAAGTCCGTCGGGGACAAGAACCTGGAGACCCTCAACTTCGCGGTCGTCGGCATCATCGTCGTCTTCGCCTGCGTCATGCTCGTCAACACCCTGTACGCGGCCACCTCCTATCGGGTCCGCGAGTTCGGCCAGCAGCGCCTCGCCGGTGCCACGCCGGTCCAGGTCCTCGGGACGGTCGCGGTCGAGAGCCTCGTCCTCACGGTGACGGGTGTGTTCTTCGGCACGGTCGCGGGCCTCGCGGGAATCGTGCCCTTCACCGCGGTCCGCACCGACTCGCTCCTGCCCGACCAGGGCCTCGGCATCTGGCTCACGGTCGTGGCACTCGCGGCCGCAGCGACCCTGGTGACCAGTCTGGGCACGGCCCGCAGGACCCTGCGCGTCAAGGCCGTGGACGCCGTCGCGATCGCCGCCTGACACCGGATCGAAGCGCCCGGCACGGTCCGCACCCGCCACCACGGCGGATGCGGACCGTGTCGCTGTTGGGCTGAACGGGTGACTTGGCGTAAGAATGGCGGGTGCAGACAAAAGTACGAGCCCGGACGGGGTGGGGGCAGTGAACAGCCACGACGTCACTGACGAACAGTGGGAAGGGCTCGCCCAGGTCGTACCTCTGCGCGGCCGTAACGCATGGCCGTCGGCGGTCGACCACAGGGCCGTCCCCGAAGCGGAGACCGAGGCGCGGCGACGGTTCGTCGTGCTGCGGATCAATGTGTTCGCGGACGCCCGCGAGGTCGCCGAGACCGTGATGACGGGCATCCCCGTGCTGCTCGACCTGAGCGGCGCAGAGTCCGATGTCGCCAAGCGCGTCCTGGACTTCAGCAGCGGAGTGGTCATGGGCCTCGGCTGCGGAATGCACCGCGTCGACCGCAATGTCTTCCTGCTCGCCCCTCCCGGCACCGAGGTGCAGGACTTCGTGGCGGGGGCCGTTCCCCGAGTCTAGTCACCCGGCCCAGGCCCTCCGGTCCCCCGATCGAAGGAAGATCCGCCCGGAAGAACGGTTCTCCGGGCGGAGTGCCGCCTACCGTCCGGAACATGACCTTGCTCGCGCGGGACGGCGGCGCACCCCCGGCTCCCCAGGACCGGCCGAGCCTCACCGAACTGCGGCTGTCCGCCTTCGCCGCGCACCGAGGCGCCGGCTTCACGCTCGGCCCGCTGACCCTCTTCGCGGGACCGAGCGGCAGCGGCAAGTCCAGCGCCCTGAAGGCCTACGAGGGCCTGGCCCGGCTCGGCGGCGGCGCGGCCCTCGACGAGGTGTTCCCCGATCCGTCCGCCTACGTCCCCGACCGCGCCCGCCCCGACGCCCAGCGGCGCCGCGGCTTCCGCATCGGCTGCACCGTCACCGGGCCCGTCGGCCCGGTCCGCCTCGACCTCGCGATCCAGGCCGAGCCCGAACTGCGCATCGTCGGCGAGCGGTTGGCCTGCGACGGCCGCATCCTCCTGGAGACCGCCCTGCGAGACCCCGGACGCCGCGTCGTCCAGGCCGCCTGGCACACGGCGGGCGTGACCCCGGTGACCCGCGCGCCCCTGCCGGACGACCTGCTCGGCACGGCGCTCCTGCCGCTGCGCGTCGCGGGCAAGACGGACGGCCAGCGGCTCGTCATCGCCGCCGCCGAACAAGTGGTGGTCGCCCTGCGCTGCGTCTTCTCCTGCGACCCCCAGCCCGCCCGCATGCGCGGCCCCGCCCAGGCCACCGCCGACCGTCTGCTGAGCGGCTGCGACAACCTCGCCGCCGTCCTGTGGCGTACGCGCTCCGAGTGCGGCATCCGGCACGCGCTGCTCGTCGCCGCCGCCCGGGCCGGCTGCGCGGGGCCCGTCGTCGACGTCCTGTCGGAGGACCTCGGCAACGGCACGGTACGGGCCGTGCTCGACCGCGGCGACGGTCTGCGCACCCCCGTCGACCGGCTCGGGGACGGCGAGTTGAGGTACCTGGCACTCGCCCTGGTCCTGCTCACCGGCCCCCGTGTGCTCGCGGTCGACCCGGCGGCGGAGGTCCCCGAGGCGTACCAGACGCTCACCGTCCTCGCCGACGGCCTCGACCGCAGCCTCGACCCGCGGCAGCTGCGGGAGCTGACGGCGCTCGCGGTGCGGATGTGCGGGCGCGGGCACATCCGGCTGGCGGGGGCGGTCGGCGACGGGACGTGGGCGGCGCGGGAGCACGGAGCGGCGGTGGTAGACCTGGGGCCGTGACAGAACTTGATGTGGCGGGACTGCAGCGCCGGCTGGCGCAGTTCGCTGAGGCCAGGAACTGGGAGCAGTACCACACGCCGAAGAACCTGGTGGCCGCGCTGAGCGTGGAGGCGTCCGAACTGGTCGAGATCTTCCAGTGGTTGACCCCGGAGGAGTCGGCCGGCGTGATGGCGGACCCGGACACGGCGCACCGGGTGCGCGACGAGGTCGCGGACGTCCTCGCGTATCTGCTGCAGCTGTGCGAGGTGCTCGGGATCGACGCGCTGGCGGCCCTGTCGGCGAAGATCGACCGCAACGAGGAACGGTTTCCGGTGCCGGGGGAGGGCTGAGGTCGGCGGCTGAGACCGGCGGCTGAGACCGGCTGGAAGGACCGCACGACCGGTCTTGTCACTCTATGGAGTCACAGAATTATCAACATTGGATTCCGTGTCCACAGATTTCGGTCGTCCTCTGGCTTTTCGCCTCTCCGACCCTCACTCTGGGTAGTGGACAAGGGAGTTCGGGACGGGGGCGGCGCATGGACGCGGTGCGACTCATCAGGGCGAGCCGACGGGCCCTGGCGGAGAGCCAGGACGCGCCGGCCATCACGCGGGAGGCATGGCAGGCCCAGGCCCTCGCACAGGCAATGGGGAACAGGCTGGCGAGAGAGGGCCCGCCGGAGCTGAGGGGTGAGGCGCGCGGACTGAGCGAGGCGGGCGGCAGAGGCTGCTCGGGCTCGGCGATCCCGGTCATCGGGGCGGGCGGCATACGGGCGGCGCAGCTCACGGAGCTGCCGGAGGCGCACAAGGCACTGATCGGGTTGGCGGCGCTGCTCGGGGAAGTGGGGATCGCCCTGGTGGGCATAGCCAGCGAGGCGGAGGAGGAGGGGGACTACTGGCACTGCATGGACGCCATCGACGCCGCCGACGAATCACGGGACAGGGCCCTCGAGATAATCCGCCGGCTCACGCTGCGCCGCGACACCATGTCGGAGTCGGAGCCTGACTCGGCGGCGTAGAGGGCGCGCCAGTTGGTGCGGTGGCGGGCTTCGGGGGCGCACCGGCATCGGTGCGACGCGCCCCCGGCGGGGTCAGAGGCGGTGGCTCTCGTCGGCGGACGGGGCGCCGGGTCCGGTGGACTGCTGAAGGTCGGCGTCGAGCTGCGACAGATCCGCGTTGAGCGCGGCCATCAGCTCTTCCATCTGCTGCACCAGACCCTTGGGCGCGCCCTCCTGATCCGGCCCTGCCGGTTCGTGGACGACCTGCTCGGACATGGCTTCCTGGGACATGGCGGCCTCCTCGGCCCTCGCCCTCCCCGCGGGGGAAGGCAGTTGACGCAAGCGTCGCCCGACAGCGGCAGCCGCCGCCGGTGCGGGTGCCGGGCGGTCCGGCTCCGCCCGAGCCAACGATCACTCGCGTGAACGGGTCACTGGCCGGGTCCCCGGCCACGTGCCCGGTTGACGGATATTCACCCGACAGGGGCGGGGCCGGAGCACCGGGAACAGCGGAGTTGACGCGTGGCCTAGGACAGCTGGGGCATCACCTCGGTGGCGATCAGTTCCAAGTGGTCCAGGTCGTCCAGGTCGAGCATCTGGAGATACATCCGCTGCGAGCCGACGGCCTGGTACGCGGCGATCTGCTCGACGACCTCGGCCGGCGACCCGGCGAGCCCGTTCGCCTTCAGTTCGTCCACGTCACGGCCGATCGTGGCGGCGCGGCGCCTGACGTCGGCGTCGGTCTTGCCGACGCACGCCACCAGGGCGTTGGAGTAGACGAGGCTGTCGGCGCTGCGGCCGTGCTGCTCCGCCGCCGCACGGACCCGCTTGAACTGCTGCTCCGTGTCGGTGAGCGACGCGAAGGGGATGTTGAACTCGTCGGCATACTGCCCGGCGAGCGCCGGGGTCCGCTTGGCGCCGTGCCCGCCGATCAGGACGGGCACCTTGCCCTGCGTCGGCTTCGGCAGCGCGGGGGAGTCCGTCAGCTGGTAGTAGGTGCCGTTGAAGTTGAATCGCTCGCCGACGGGCGTGCTCCACAGGCCCGTGACGATGGCGAGTTGCTCCTCAAGGCGGCCGAACTTCTCCTTCGGGAAGGGGATGCCGTAAGCCTCGTGCTCCGCCCCGTACCAGCCGGAGCCGAGGCCCAACTCCACGCGCCCACCCGACATCTGGTCGACCTGCGCGACCTGGATCGCGAGGACGCCGGGGAGGCGGAAGGTGCCGGCGGTCATCAGTGTGCCCAGGCGGATCCGCCTGGTCTCGCGGGCGAGCCCGGCCAGCGTGATCCAGGCATCGGTGGGGCCGGGGAGCCCGTCGGCGGAGCCCATGTGCAAGTAATGGTCAGACCGGAAAAACGCTCCATAATTGAGGTCTTCAGCGGCCTTCGCGACGCGGAGAAGCGTCTCGTAGGTCGCGCCTTGTTGCGGTTCGGTGAAGACTCGAAGATCCATTCATCCATCATGCACCGGTCACTTCTGGTGACCTTTTAGAACCGCAGCGTCCCCGGAGAGAAATGCGTGGTCGGAGGCGGTACCGGCGGACCATACTCGGACGCGTGTTCCTGACGATCAGTACGACCGGCACCCCTGAACGCCCCGCGACCGACCTCGGGTTTCTGCTGCACAAGCATCCCGACAACGCGCAGGCGTTCTCCACCTCGCACGGAACCGCGCACGTCCTCTACCCGGAGGCGTCCCCGGAGCGCTGCACCGCGGCGCTGCTCCTTGAGGTGGATCCGGTCGCGCTCGTGCGCCGCGGCAAGGGCAAGGGCCGCGGCGGTGCCCCCGACGCGGCGCTCGCGCAGTATGTGAACGACCGGCCGTACGCCGCGTCGTCCCTGCTCGCCGTGGCGATCGGCAATGTGTTCTCCAGCGCCCTGCGCGGACAGTGCAAGGCCATGCCCGAGCGGGCCGAGCAGCCGATGCCGCTGCGCATCGAGGTGCCCGCGGTGCCCGCGCGCGGCGGGGCCGCGCTGGTGCGCCGACTCTTCGAGCCGCTCGGCTGGACCACGGTGACGGCCGACCCGGTGGCGCTCGACGAGCAGTTCCCCGAGTGGGGCGACTCGCGCTACGTGCGTCTCGTCCTGGAGGGCGAGCTGAGGCTCGCCGAGGCGCTGCGGCACCTGTATGTGCTGCTGCCCGTGCTCGACGACGCCAAGCACTACTGGGTCTCGGCCGACGAGGTCGACAAGCTGCTTCGGGCGGGTGAGGGCTGGCTGCCCACGCACCCCGAGCAGAAGCTGATCACCAGCCGCTACCTCTCGCGACGCTGGGCACTCACCCGCAGCGCCATGGAGCGCCTGGAGCTGGTGCGGCTCGCCGACGCGGACGACACCGACGTCGAGGCCATCGACAACGCGGTCGACGAGGCGACGGACACCGAGGAGCAGCCCGTACCGCTGGCTGTTCAGCGGCGCGACGCCATCACCGCCGCGCTCAGGGCGGCGGGGGCCGGGCGGGTGCTCGACCTGGGCTGCGGGCAGGGCCAGTTGGTGCACGAGCTACTCAAGGACACCCGGTTCACCGAGGTCGTCGGTGTCGATGTGTCGATGCGGGCCCTGACGATCGCCGCCCGGCGCCTCAGGATCGACCGGATGGGCGAGCGCCAGGCCGCCCGCGTCACGCTGCTCCAGGGCTCGCTCGCGTACACCGACAAGCGGCTCAAGGGGTATGACGCGGCGGTCCTCAGCGAGGTCATCGAGCACCTCGACCTGCCGCGGCTGCCCGCACTGGAGTACGCGGTGTTCGGCTCCGCGCGGCCGAGGACCGTCCTCGTGACGACGCCGAACGTCGAGTACAACGTCCGCTGGGAGACCCTGCCCGCCGGGCACGTCCGGCACGGCGACCACCGCTTCGAGTGGACCCGCGAGGAGTTCCGCACCTGGGCGCGCGCGGTGGCCGAACGGCACGGCTACGACGTGGAGTTCGAGCCCGTAGGACCCGACGACCCGGAGGTCGGCCCGCCCACGCAGATGGCCGTCTTCACCCTGACCGATCAGACCTCGACCGACCAGACCCTGACTGACCGGACCCCGGCCGACCCGAGTCCGAAGGAGGCGAAGGCAGCATGACCACCACCCCCGGTTCCCACGCTCGTACGCTCCCCGTCACCGACCTGTCGCTCGTCGTCCTCGTCGGCGCCTCGGGGTCCGGCAAGTCGACTTTCGCGCGGCGGCACTTCAAGCCCACCGAGATCATCTCCAGCGACTTCTGCCGGGGGCTCGTCGCCGACGACGAGAACGACCAGAGCGCCAGCCGTGACGCCTTCGACGTGCTCCACTACATCGCGGGCAAGCGCCTCGCGGCCGGGCGGCTCACCGTCGTCGACGCGACCAACGTCCAGCAGGAGAGCCGCAAGCAGCTCGTCGACCTGGCGCGGCAGTACGACGTGCTGCCCATCGCCATCGTCCTCGACATCCCGGAGGAGGTCTGCGCCGCGCGCAACGCGGAGCGCGCCGACCGCGCCGGCATGCACCGCCGCGTCATCTCCCGGCACACCCGTGAACTGCGGCGCTCCCTGCGTCACCTGGAGCGTGAGGGCTTCCGAAAGGTCCACATCCTGCGCGGCGCAGAAGAGGCCGACAGCGCCGAGGTCGTACGCGAGAAGCGCTACAACGACCTCACGCACCTCACGGGCCCCTTCGACATCATCGGCGACGTCCACGGCTGCGCCTTTGAACTGGAGACGCTGCTCACCAGGCTCGGTTACACGGACGGTGTGCACCCCGAAGGCCGCACCGCGGTGTTCGTCGGCGACCTCGTCGACCGGGGGCCCGACTCCCCGGGCGTCCTGCGCCGCGTCATGTCGATGGTCAAGTCGGGCCACGCGCTGTGTGTGCCCGGGAACCACGAGAACAAGTTCGGCCGTTACCTCAAGGGCAGAAAGGTCCAGCACACGCACGGCCTCGCCGAGACCGTCGAGCAGTTCGCGGGTGAGAGCGAGGAGTTCACACAGGAGGTCGCGGAGTTCGTCGACGGCCTCGTCAGCCACTACGTCCTCGACGGGGGCAAGCTCGTCGTGTGCCACGCGGGCCTGCCCGAGAAGTACCACGGCCGCACGTCCGGGCGGGTGCGCTCGCACGCGCTGTACGGGGACACGACCGGCGAGACCGACGAGTTCGGCCTGCCCGTGCGCTACCCGTGGGCCGAGGACTACCGGGGCAGCGCGGCCGTCGTCTACGGCCACACGCCGGTCCCGCAGGCCACCTGGCTCAACAACACCATCTGCCTCGACACCGGCGCCGTGTTCGGCGGCAAGCTGACCGCGCTGCGCTGGCCGGAGCGCGAACTCGTCGACGTACCCGCCGAGAGGGTCTGGTACGAGCCGTCGAGGCCGCTGCGGACCGAGGCGCCCGGCGGACACGACGGGCGGCCGCTCGACCTCGCCGACGTGCACGGACGGCGGGCCGTCGAGACCCGGCACGCCGGACGCGTAGCCGTGCGCGAGGAGAACGCGGCGGCGGCCCTGGAGGTCATGAGCCGCTTCGCCGTCGACCCGCGCCTGGTCCCGTACCTGCCGCCGACGATGGCGCCGACGGCGACGTCACGGGAAGGGGCCCGCGGCGGAGCCGCTGATGAGCACTTCCTGGAGCACCCCGCCGAGGCCTTCGCCCAGTACGCCGCCGACGGAGTGGGGCGCGTCGTGTGCGAGGAGAAGCACATGGGCTCGCGGGCCGTGGCCCTGGTGTGCCGGGACGCGGACGTGGCGCGCGAGCGCTTCGGCGTCCCGGAGGGGCCCACCGGCGCGCTCTACACCCGTACCGGACGGTCCTTCTTCGCCGACGAGCAGGTCACCGAGGAGATCCTCGGCCGGGTGCGCGCCGCCGTCACGGACGCCGGCCTGTGGGACGAACTCGACACGGACTGGCTGCTGCTCGACTCGGAGCTGATGCCCTGGTCGCTCAAGGCGTCGGGCCTGCTGCGCTCGCAGTACGCCGCCGTGGGCGCCGCGTCCGGTGCCGTGTTCCCGGGTGCCATCGCCGGCCTGGAAGCGGCGGCGGCGCGCGGCGTCGACGTGGGTGAACTGCTCGGCAGGCAGCGTGAACGGGCCGAAGACGCGGCCGCGTTCACGGACGCCTACCGGCGCTACTGCTGGACGACGGACGGGCTCGACGGGGTGCGGCTCGCGCCGTTCCAGATCCTGGCCGTGCAGGGCCGGTCGCTGGCCGCGCTCCCGCACGACGAGCAGCTCGCCCTCATCGACCGCATGGTCGAGCACGACGGGTCCGGGCTCCTGCAGACCACCCGGCGGCTCTTCGTGGACACCGGCGACGAGGCGTCCGTGAGCGCCGGTGTCGACTGGTGGCTGGAGATGACGGGCCGCGGCGGCGAGGGCATGGTCGTCAAGCCGGTCGAGGCGCTCACGCGCGACGGCAAGGGCCGTCTCGTACAGCCGGGCATCAAGTGCCGGGGCCGCGAGTACCTGCGGATCATCTACGGTCCCGAGTACACGCGCCCCGACCACCTGGAACGCCTGCGCGGCCGCTTCCTCGGGCACAAGCGCTCGCTCGCCGTGCGCGAGTACGCGCTCGGTCTCGAGGCACTCGACCGGCTCGCGGACGGGGAGCCGCTGTGGCGCGTCCACGAAGCGGTGTTCGCGGTCCTCGCGCTCGAGTCGGAGCCGGTCGACCCCAGGCTGTGAGCGCGCGGATGTGAGCCACCACCCAGCTCCTTGATTGCACGGGCACGGGCCGTCCGGCCGGGGAAAGATGGATCCATGGGATTCCACGTCGACTCCGAGGCCGGGCGGCTGCGCCGCGTCATCCTGCACCGCCCCGATCTGGAGCTCAAGCGGCTCACCCCGAGCAACAAGGACGCGCTGCTCTTCGACGACGTGCTGTGGGTACGCCGCGCGCGGCAGGAGCACGACGGGTTCGCCGACGTGCTGCGCGACCGCGGTGTGACCGTGCACCTCTTCGGCGATCTGCTCACCGAGACGCTCGCCGTCGGGGACGCCAGATCCCTCGTCCTCGACCGGGTCTTCGACGAGAAGGAGTACGGGCCGCTCGCCACCGACCACCTCAGGGCCGCCTTCGAGACGATGCCGGCCACGGACCTGGCCGAGGCGCTGGTCGGCGGAATGACCAAGCGGGAGTTCCTCGACCGGCACCCGGAGCCGACGTCGGTCCGCTTCCACGCGATGGACCTCGACGACTTCCTGCTCGGCCCGCTGCCCAACCACCTCTTCACCCGCGACACCTCGGCCTGGATCTACGACGGCGTCTCCATCAACGCGATGCGGTGGCCCGCCCGGCAGCGCGAGACCGTCCACTTCGAGGCGATCTACCGGCACCATCCGCTGTTCCGCGACGCGGGCTTCCACCTGTGGTCTCAGGGGCAGGCCGACTACCCGTCCACGATCGAGGGCGGCGACGTCCTGGTGATCGGGCGGGGCGCCGTCCTCATCGGGATGAGCGAGCGCACCACCCCGCAGGCCGTCGAGATGCTGGCGCACAAGCTGTTCGCGGCGGGCTCCGCGCAGACGATCGTGGCGCTCGACATGCCGAAGCGCCGGGCGTTCATGCACCTCGACACCGTGATGACGATGGTCGACGGCGACACGTTCACGCAGTACGCGGGTCTCGGCATGCTGCGCTCGTACACCATCGAACCTGGCGTGGGCGAGCGGGAATTGAAGGTAACCGACCATCCGCCGGAGCACATGCACCGGGCCATCGCGGCCGCGCTCGGCCTCAGCGAGATCCGGGTCCTGACCGCCACGCAGGACGTGCACGCGGCCGAGCGGGAGCAGTGGGACGACGGGTGCAACGTGCTGGCCGTGGAGCCGGGCGTCGTCGTCGCCTACGAACGCAACGCCACGACGAACACCTATCTGCGCAAGCAGGGCATCGAGGTCATAGAGATCCTCGGCAGCGAGCTGGGGCGCGGCAGGGGCGGCCCGCGCTGCATGAGCTGCCCGGTGGAGAGGGACCCTGTATAGGGGCCCTGTGGAAAAGGCTGCCCGTGGAGTCCTGTATAGAAATGTGTAACGTCGTATAGACTTCCAGTGTCTCTGATGCCCTAGTCCTTTACGCGTACCCCAGGAGCGCCCCATGGCGACAGTCCGTCCCGACCTCACCGGCCGCCACTTCCTCAAGGAGGTGGACTTCACCGCCGAGGAGTTCCGCGGCCTGATCGACCTCGCCGCCGAGTTGAAGGCGGCCAAGAAGGCGGGGACGGAGACGCGGCACCTGGCGGGCCGGAACATCGCGCTGATCTTCGAGAAGACCTCCACGCGTACGCGCTGCGCCTTCGAGGTCGCCGCGGCCGACCAGGGCGCGTTCACGACCTACCTGGACCCGTCCGGCTCGCAGATCGGCCACAAGGAGTCCGTGCGGGACACCGCCCGGGTGCTCGGCCGGATGTTCGACGCCATCGAGTACCGCGGGGACAGCCAGTCCGGCGTCGAGGAACTCGCCGCGTACGCGGGCGTGCCGGTCTACAACGGCCTGACCGACGACTGGCACCCCACGCAGATGCTCGCCGACGTGCTCACGATGGTCGAGCACTGCGGCAAGCCGCTCGACCGGATCGCCTTCGCCTACCTCGGCGACGCCCGCTTCAACATGGGCAACTCGTACCTGGTGACCGGCGCGCTGCTCGGCATGGACGTCCGGATCGTGGCGCCGCGCGAGTACTGGCCGGCCGAGGAGATCGTCGCCGAGGCCCGCAAGCTCGCCGAGGCGAGCGGCGCCCGCGTCACGCTCACCGAGGACGTCGCCGAGGGCGTCGCGGGAGCCGACTTCATCGCCACCGACGTCTGGGTCTCCATGGGCGAGCCCAAGGAGGTGTGGGCCGAGCGCATAACCGCTCTCAAGCCGTACGCCGTGACGATGGACGTCCTGCGCGCCACCGGCAACGCGGACGTCAAGTTCCTGCACTGCCTGCCCGCCTTCCACGACCTGGGCACCAAGGTCGGGCGCGAGATCCACGAGACGTACGGCCTGGACTCGCTGGAGGTCACGGACGAGGTCTTCGAGTCGGCGCACTCGGTCGTCTTCGACGAGGCCGAGAACCGGCTCCACACCATCAAGGCGATCATGGTCGCCACACTGGCCTGACGCCCGCCCCGACAGGGGAGGGGCGTACTACTCCGGGCTCGTCCGCTGCGCCGGTATCGCGGGAAGGGTGAACCAGACCGCCTTGCCGGACGCGGTGGGGCGATGTCCGCAGGACGAGCTCAGGGTGCGGATCAGCAGCAGGCCGCGCCCGTGCTCCTGCCACGGGTCCGGCTCCTCGGCCGGGCCGGGCAGGGTCAGATCGCCGGGCGGCTCCGGGTCACCGTCGTGCACCTCGACCTGACAGCCCGACGGCAGCAGCTCCACCACCAGCTCTATGGGGCCCGCCCCCGCCGTGTGCTCGACGGCGTTCGCCACCAGCTCGGCCGTGAGCAGCTCCGCCGTGTCGCTGTCGGCGGCGGGCGACTCGATCTCCGTCAGGGCCGTGCGCACCAGAGCGCGCGCGACCGGCACCGCGGCCGCGGTGTGCGGCAGTGCGATGCGCCACGAGGTGGGGGCGGGCGGTGTGGGCACGGCGGGTCCGTTCAGGGTGCAGGTGTCCTGACAGGGGGTGACAGGGGCTGACAGCGGAGGAGCTGTCCTGCTTTCAACCATACGAATGGTAGGGCGTCGGTGGACAGAGCCGCCCGACTCCCTTCTTCGTGACGTCCGGCACTGGCCTCCCCGCACCCGCCCTACATGGGCTGTAGGTGGCGCGCTGTCAGGATGGCGTATCGCGTACTCGTGACGGAAGTCACGAACCGGTGATAACTTCATGGGGCGACGTGCCCGAGGCAGGCGCGCCGTCCCGTCCGCCGCCCCCGCCCGAGGAGGCCGCACCGCCATGAGTCCCTTCACCGGCTCCGCGCCCCGCACCGACGACTGGCGGCACCTGAGGTACGCCGTCGACGACGGGGTCGCCACCGTCACCCTGGCCCGCCCCGACAAGCTCAACGCGCTCACCTTCGGCGCCTACGCCGACCTGCGCGACCTGCTCGCCGAGCTGTCCCGTGAGCGCTCCGTACGCGCCCTCGTCCTGGCCGGAGAGGGGCGCGGCTTCTGCTCCGGCGGTGACGTGGACGAGATCATCGGCGCCACCCTGGCCATGGACACCGCCCAGCTCCTCGACTTCAACCGGATGACCGGCCAGGTCGTACGGGCCGTGCGCGAGTGCCCCTTCCCCGTGATCGCCGCCGTGCACGGCGTCGCGGCGGGCGCCGGCGCCGTCCTCGCACTCGCCGCCGACTTCCGCGTCGCCGACCCGAGCGCCCGCTTCGCGTTCCTCTTCACCCGCGTCGGCCTGTCCGGCGGCGACATGGGTGCCGCGTATCTGCTGCCCCGCGTCGTCGGCCTCGGCCACGCGACGCGCCTGCTCATGCTGGGCGAACCGGTGCGCGCCCCGGAGGCCGAGCGCATCGGCCTGATCAGCGAGCTGACCGACGAGGGCCAGGTCGACGAGGCCGCGCAGGCTCTGGCCCGCCGCCTCGCCGAGGGCCCGGCCCTCGCGTACGCCCAGACCAAGGCGCTGCTCACCGCCGAACTCGACATGCCGCTGGCCGCCGCCGTCGAAATGGACGCCGCGACCCAGGCCCTCCTCATGAACGGCGAGGACTACGCCGAGTTCCACGCGGCCTTCACGGAGAAACGCGCCCCCAAATGGCGGGGGCGGTGACCATGGGACCCCTGCGCGTGGCCGTCATCGGCGGCGGACCCGGCGGCCTGTACGCCGCCGCCCTCCTCAAGCGGCTCGACCCGCGCCGCGACATCACGGTCTGGGAGCGCAACGCCCCCGACGACACCTTCGGCTTCGGCGTCGTCCTCTCCGACGAGACGCTCGGCGGCATCGAGCACGCCGACCCCGTCGTCCACGCCGCACTCCAGGCCGAGTTCGTGCGCTGGGACGACATCGATGTCGTGCACCGCGGCACCCGCCGCACCTCGGGCGGCCACGGCTTCGCCGCGCTCGGCCGCCGCAGGCTCCTCGAAATCCTCCACGAGCGCTGCCGGCAGCTCGGCGTGAACCTCCGCTTCCGCTCGGAAGCCCCCTCGGCAGCCGACCTCGCCCGCGACCACGACCTCGTCGTCGCCGCCGACGGAGTGCGCAGCGCGACCCGCGAGGCCCACGCCGACGCATTCCGGCCGCACATCGAGGAGCACCGCTGCCGCTACATCTGGCTCGCCGCCGACTTCGCCTTCGACGCGTTCCGCTTCGAGACCGCCGAGACCGAGCACGGCGTCATGCAGCTGCACGGATACCCGTTCTCGGCGAGCGACAGCACCGTCATCGTCGAGATGCGCGAGGAGGTCTGGCGGGCGGCCGGATTCGACGGGCTCGACGTGCGCGAGTCCGTCGAGCGCTGCGCCAAGATCTTCACCGAGGCCCTCGGCGGCCGTGGCCTGAGGTCGAACAAATCCGCCTGGACCGCCTTCCGCACGGTCGTGAACGAGAAGTGGTCGCACGGGAACGTCGTCCTCGTCGGCGACGCCGCGCACACCGCGCACTTCTCCATCGGCTCCGGCACCAAGCTCGCCGTCGAGGACGCCCTCGCGCTCGCCGCCTGTCTCCAGGAGCAGCCCACCACGGCCGAGGCGCTCGCCGCGTACGAGGCGGAACGGCGGCCCGTCGTCGCCTCCACGCAGCGCGCGGCCCGCGCCAGCCTGGAGTGGTTCGAGAACCTCGGCCTCTATCTCGACCAGCCCTCACACCAGTTCGCGTTCAACCTCCTCACCCGCAGCCGCCGCGTCACGCACGACAACCTGCGCCTGCGCGACCCCCGCTTCACCGAGGCCGTCGAGCGCGACTTCGGCTGCCCGCCCGGCACACCCCCCATGTTCACGCCGCTGCGCCTGCGCGAGCTGACCCTGCGCAACCGCGTCGTCGTCTCGCCCATGGACATGTACTCGTCCCAGGACGGCGTCCCCGGCGACTTCCACCTCGTCCACCTCGGCGCGCGGGCCCTCGGCGGCGCCGGACTCGTCATGACCGAGATGGTGTGTGTCAGCCCCGAGGGCCGCATCACCCCGGGCTGCGCCGGTCTCTACACGCAGGAACAGGCCGCGGTCTGGCGCCGCATCACCGAGTTCGCGCACGCCCAGGCCCCCGGCACGGCGATCGGCGTCCAGCTCGGGCACTCCGGCCGCAAGGGCTCCACGAAACTGATGTGGGAAGGCATCGACGACCCGCTCCCCGACGGGAACTGGCCGCTGGTGGCCGCCTCCCCGCTCCGGTACAAGCCGGGCAGCCAGATTCCGCACGAGCTGACGCGGGACGAACTCGCCGATGTCCGCGAGCAGTTCACGTCCGCCGCCGTGCGCGCCGCCGACGCCGGCTTCGACCTCCTCGAACTGCACTGCGCCCACGGCTATCTGCTGTCCGGGTTCCTGTCGCCGCTGAGCAATCACCGGACCGACGCGTACGGCGGCCCGCTCACGAACCGGCTGCGCTTCCCCCTCGAAGTCTTCGACGCCGTACGCGAAGTGTGGCCCGGTGACCGGCCCATGACCGTCCGGATCTCCGCCACCGACTGGGCGGAGGGCGGCACGGACGCGGCCGACGCCGTAGAGATCGCCCGTGCCTTCGCCGCGCACGGCGCAGACGCGATCGACGTGTCCACCGGCCAGGTCGTCGCCGACGAGAAACCCGCCTACGGACGCTCCTACCAAGTGCCGTTCGCGGACCGGATCCGCAACGAGACCGGCATTCCGGTGGTCTCGGTCGGCGCGATCTCCTCGTGGGACGACGTCAACTCGCTGATCCTGGCCGGGCGCACCGACCTGTGCGCGCTGGCCCGCCCCCACCTCTACGACCCGCACTGGACCCTGCACGCGGCGGCCGAACAGGGCTACGCGGGTCCCGGTGTCGCCTGGCCGAAGCCGTACGAGGCGGGCAGCAGGCCACCGCAGACCGGACGTCTGGACGCGCCCAAGCCCCGGCTCACGCTGGGCGGTTGACGGTGGTGAACGCCGCCCCCGCGTCCCGCAGCCGCTCGTGCAGCGCCCGGAACACGCTCGCCGAGCGGGTCCCCGGCCACCGAGCAGGCAGCAGCCCGGCGGGCAGCCCCGGGTCGGCGTACGGCAGATGGCGCCAGGAGTCGAGGGCGAGGAGGTAGTCCCGGTACGCCTCCTCCGGCGAGGCGTCGCCGGGGGAGCGGGCCTGCCAGGCGGCGAGCACCGGCGCGTGCTCGTCCAGGAACGCCTCGTGCAGCGCGGCGAGACGGTCCAGGTCCCACCAGCGCGCGACCGCGTCCGCCGTCGCCGCGAACCCCAGGTGCTCGCCGCGGAACAGATCGACGTACGGGGAGAGCCCGAGGCGCTCCAGGGTGTGCCGGGTCTCCTCGTGCAGGCCCGCCGGGGCGATCCACACGCCGGGCGCCGCCGAGCCGAAGCCGAGCCCGGCAAGGCGTGAGCGCAGGACGTGCCGCTTGGCGCGCTCGGCCTCCGGCACGGAGAACACCGCGAGCACCCAGCCGTCCGCCCCGCCGGCCGGCGCCCCGTAGATGCGCCGGTCGCCGTCGTCCAGGAGTTGCCGCGCGGCCGGCGACAGCGCGTACCCGGCGGCGCCCGACCCCGTGCGCTCCGGCAGGAGCAGCCCGCGCCGCTTGAGGCGGGACACGCAGGACCGCACGGCGGGCGCGTCGACGCCGACCGCGCCGAGGAGACGGATCAGCTCGGCGACCGGCACGGCGCCGGGAAAGCCGCGCCCGTAGGCGCCGTAGAGGGTGACGATCAGGGACCGGGGAGTGTGCAGGTCGGACACGTGGTCACTCTAGATCGCCGGTGGAGCGCAGCCGGAACCGCTGCAGCTTCCCGGTCGCCGTGCGCGGCAGCGCGTCCAGAAACACGATCTCGCGCGGGCATTTGTACGGCACCAGCTCGGCCTTCACGAACGCCCGCAGCGCCTCCGGGTCCCGGCGGGCGCCCTCGCGCAGCACGACGTAGGCGACCGCGATCTGCCCGCGCTCGTCGTCGGGGCGGCCCACCACCGCGGTCTCCGCGACGTCCGGGTGCCGCAGCAGCACGTCCTCGACCTCAGGGCCCGCGATGTTGTACCCCGCAGAAATGATCATGTCGTCGGCGCGGGCGACGTACCGGAAGTAGCCGTCGGGATCGCGGACATACGTGTCCCCGGTGACGTTCCAGCCGCCGCGGACGTACGTCGTCTGCCGCTCGTCGGCGAGGTAGCGGCAGCCGACCGGGCCGCGCACGGCGAGCAACCCCGGTTCTCCGTCCGGTACTTCGGCCCCGGTGGCGTCGATCACGCGCGCCTGCCAGCCGGGTACGGGCACGCCAGTCGTCCCGGGGCGGATCGCGTCGTCGGCGGCGGAGATGAAGATGTGCAGGAGTTCCGTGGCGCCGATGCCGTTGATGATGCGGATCCCGGTCGCCTCGTGCCAGGCGCGCCAGGTCGCGGCCGGCAGGTTCTCGCCCGCCGAGACGCACCGCCGCAGCGAAGAGAGGGCGCGCCCGTCGGTGCCGTCGATCCCGTCGAGGAGTGCGCGGTACGCGGTCGGCGCGGTGAACAGGACGGACACCCCGTGCTCGGCGATGGCGGGCAGCAGCTGCCGCGGCCCGGCCTGTTCCAGCAGCAGCGACGAGGCGCCGGCCCGTAGCGGGAAGATGACGAGACCGCCGAGCCCGAACGTGAAACCGAGCGGCGGGCTCCCCGCGAACACGTCGTCCGGCCTCGGCCGCAGGACATGGCGCGCGAACGTGTCGGCGATGGCGAGGACGTCCCGGTGGAAGTGCATGCAGCCCTTGGGGCGTCCGGTCGTGCCCGAGGTGAACGCGATCAGGGCGACATCGTCGGCGGCGGTCGCCACGGCGTCGTACGTCTCCGGCTGTCCGGAGCCGCGCCGCAGGAGGTCGTCGGGCCCCTCGCCGCCGTACGGCGTGACCCGTAGCCCGGGCACCTCGGCCTTCACCAGGTCGTCCATGGTCCTGGCGTCGCACAGCGCGTGCGTGACCCGCGCGATGGAGCAGATCGTCGCCAGCTCCTGCGACCGCGCCTGCGCGAGGACGGTGACGGCGACCGCGCCCGCCTTCATCACGGCCAGCCAACAGGCCGCGAGCCAGGGCGTGGTGGGGCCGCGAAGGAGCACCCGGTTCCCCGGCCGCACGCCCAGCTCGCCGCTGAGTACGTGCGCGATCCGGTCGACGCGGCGGAGGAGTTCCCCGTACGTCCACACCTCCCCGTCGCCGGTGCGGAACGCGGGACGCTCCGCGCCGAACCGCTCGACGGTGCGGTCGAGCAGCTCGGCCCCGCAGTTGAGCCGCTGCGGATAGCGCAGTTCGGGGAGGTCGAAGACGAGGTCGGGCCAGAGTTCGGGCGGCGGGAGATGGTCGCGCGCGAAGGTGTCGACGTGGGCCGATGTGTGCTGCGGTGGAGCGTCTGTCATGGCCGTGCGCCCCCTTGTCATGGTGGGCTCGCGCAAACAGGTGTCGGTGGGCTCGCGGAACGAGCGTATCGTGATGGTGACGACAGTCAACGGTCCGCGATAACGTGACGGAGCCGGCCCGAGCCGCCGGCGAACCGGGAGGCGCCGACAGATGACCGCAAAGTCCGCAGCTCCGTCATTCTCGCTCGACCCAGCACAGACCGCCTGGTGTGCCGAGCTGTGCGCGCTCGCCGCCGAGCGGCTCGCACCCCTCGCCGAGAAGGGCGAGCCGGGGAAGGTCAACCGGCCGCTCGTCGCCGAGCTCGGCCGGCTCGGCCTCCTGGAGCGGCTGTTCCGCTCCGGCGCCCTCGACCTGTGCCTGATGCGCGAGTCCCTCGCCCGCGTCTGCACGGAGGCCGAGACCGCTCTCGCCCTTCAGGGACTCGGCGCACACCCCGTGCACGCGTACGGCACCGACGCGCAGCGCGCGCACTGGCTGCCGCGCGTCAGCGACGGCACGGCCGTCGCAGCCTTCGCGCTCAGCGAGCCGGGCGCGGGTTCCGACGCCGCGGCCCTCGCCCTGCGCGCCGAGCCCGACGGCACCGGAGGCTGGTGCCTCATCGGCGAGAAGACCTGGATCTCGAACGCCCCCGAGGCCGACTTCTACACCGTCTTCGCCCGTACGGCCCAGGACGCCGGCGCCCGTGGCGTCACCGCCTTCCTGGTCCCGGCGGACCGCCCCGGCCTCACCGGCACCCCCCTGGACATGCTCTCCCCGCACCCCATCGGCTCCCTCGACTTCGACGCGGTCCCGGTCACCGCCGACGACGTGCTCGGTGAACCGGACCGCGGCTTCCGCGTCGCCATGACCACCCTGAACCTCTTCCGCCCGAGCGTCGGGGCTTTCGCCGTGGGCATGGCGCAGGCCGCGCTCGACGCGACGCTCGACCACACCGCCCGGCGCGACGCGTTCGGCGGCAAGCTGAAGGACCTCCAGACGGTCGCCCACCAGGTGGCCGATCTCGCCCTGCGCACGGAGGCGGCCCGCCTCATGGTCTACGCGGCGGCCTCGGCGTACGACGCGGGCGCTCCCGACGTGCCGCAGCGTGCCGCGATGGCGAAGCTCCTGGCCACCGAGACCGCCCAGCACGTCGTCGACACCGCCGTCCAGCTGCACGGCGCCCGCGCCCTGCAACGCGGCCACCTCCTCGAACACCTCTACCGCGAGGTGAGGGCACCCCGCATCTATGAAGGGGCCAGCGAGGTCCAACGCGCGATCATCGCCAAGGAGTTGTACGCGTGAGCAGTATCGAGCGGATCAATCCACCCGAACTCTCCCCGGCCACCGGCTTCTCGCACGCCGTCACCGCCACCGGCGGCCGCCTGGTCTTCCTCGCCGGACAGACCGCCCTCAATGCGGACGGCAAGATCACCGGCGACACGCTCCCGGAGCAGTTCGAGCGGGCCCTGACCAACCTCCTCACCGCACTGCGCCACGCGGGAGGCACCCCCGACACCCTCGCCCGCGTCACCGTCTACGCCACCGACGTCGCCGACTACCGCACCCATGCACGTGAACTCGGTCGTATCTGGCGCGAGTTGGCGGGCCGCGACTATCCGGCGATGGCGGTGATCGGCACGACGCGGCTGTGGGACGAGCAGGCACTGGTGGAACTGGACGGGCTGGCGGTCTTGCCGGACTAGGGCCTCTCGTTTGGATCAGGCCGGGCTCGCGGGGTCTGGTGCCGTACCTCGCGGCGTTGTCGTCAGTCGCCGACTCCACCAAGCTCTCGGCTGCGCTCGAGCAGGGGGGACCCCCATGACCCCGCTCCCTGATCCGGCCTGATCCAAACGAAAGACCCTAGCTTGATCTTTAACCTGTGCGGCGTGGTCGTGGGGTGGTTGACTTCGTCGTTCTCTTTTTCGCTGCCGCTGTTTTGCGGGGTGTATGCACGTCGTGGCGGGGTGTGGGTCGTGTGTTCATTTGGCCCGGCGGCCGTCCGGGGCCAGGGCGCGAAGGTTTCGGTGCTTGGGCTGGACAGGCCGATTGCGGGCGGATGTGCCGGAAGTCGCGGCGGACTCGGGCGGGGGTGAGTCTGTCCGGCGGGGTGGGTTTCTCCCAGGGACGGCGCCGGTCGGCTGCGAGTGGGCGGGCGAGCCGCAGTTGGGTGTAGGCAGCGAGGATCAGCCAGGTCCATCGGTCGGCTGCCTCGGGGGTGCGGAGCTTTGGGGAGGTCCAGCCGAGGGTCTGTTTGAAGAGGCGGAAGGTGTGCTCGATGTCGAAGCGCCGCAGGTATGCCTGCCAGAGGCGATCGGCGTCTGCTGGTGTGGCGTGGGTGCCTGACCACCACAGCCAGACCGGCTTCGGTGTTGCTCCGCTGGGCAGGTGGTGGATGTCCAGGCGGATCACGGTGCCCTCGACGATGGGGAGGGTGCCGTCGGTTGTGGCCCAGGAGGAGCGGTGGGTCAGTTTGGGGTGGAGTCGGTCCCAGGAACGGGCCCTGGCGGTGCCGTAGAGGCGTGTGTCGGTGACGGTTTCGGTGTCCGGGGTGCACCAGGTGTCAGGCTGTCCGAAGACGAACTCGCCTCCGTGCCGGGGCGGCCGGCCCTGGGTGTGGGGCAGCCGGGGTGGGACAGCCCTGCGCAGGACGCGGTCTGATCGCATCCGGGCCACCACCTGCACGGGCAGGTCCCTCAGGAGGAAGCCGAGGCGGGGGGCGTCGTATCCGGCGTCCGCGACGATGAGGATGTCCGGGTCGCCCGTCTGCCACTGCCCCGCGGTGATCAGGCGCTGAAGCAGATCGCGCAGCTGCCGGGCGGTGACGGTGGCGGTGTCATCGCCGGGCGCCAGACGAAGCGCGTCTAGTGGTGCGGTCCATGAGCTGCGGCCTGGCTCCAGTGCGCAGATGATCGAGTAGGGCCAGCCGGGGACGGGGATGTGCTGGTCTTTTCCTCTGCCGTAGGTGTGGCACAGGATCCGTTGCGGTGAGGTGTGGGCGTCAGGCCGCAGCCAGCAGGTGACATCGATGGCCAGGACCAGTCGGCCGTCAGCAGTCCGCGGCAGTGGCACTTCGGCCAGTGCCCGCCGCAGCTGGCCCGGGTTAATGCGTCCACGGGCCAGAGCGGCGTAGAGCCCGCCATGGCCGCGGCGATGTTCACCCACCAGGGACAGCTCGGCCAGCGACCTCACCGGTCCGTCGCTGCACAGAACGGCATCAGCCAGCTCGAACAACGCGTCCGAACGAGCGGTCAGGCAGGAGTAGAACTCGCCCCGGAAGCATGACAGTTCCGCCAACGGCTCTCGCCGGACAGCATGATGCAGCAGACTCATCCTCACGGCCTTCGTGCTGAATGTGTGTGTTCCTTGGTCGGAGCACATGTTCAGACGAAGGCCGCCTTCATGTCCGGCAGATACCAAACCGAGTGATCAAGTTCGACGGACCATTCGACGCCGCACGTTAAAGATCAAGCTAGGGCCTGTCGTCAAATTCCCGCCTGCCTGGCGGCGTCCGGAACGCACGCTCGCGGCCGACTACTCCTGCGGCAGGATCACCGCGCGTCCGCGCACCGTCCCGTCGTGCAGCCGCTGGTAGGCGGTGGGCGTGTCGTCGATGCCGTACGTCTCCACGTGTACGGAGATGACGTCGGCCCGCGCCAGGTCGAGTACCTCCATCAGCTCGCTGCGGCTGCCCCAGTAAGGGGCTGTCACCGACACCTCGTACGGTGTCGTGCCGAAGCCGACCGCGAGGCTGCCGCCGCCGATGCCCACGATGGCGACATCGCCCTCGACCGCCACGCAGCTGCCCGCCATGGCCACCGTGGGCGCGGCCCCGACGAAGTCGAAGACCGCCTCGGCGCCCCTGCCGCCGGTCAACTCCCTTACCATTCCCACGGATTCGGCGTCCGACAGGATCGCCTCGTGGGCGCCCACCTCACGGGCGAGCGCCAGTTTCTCCTCGTTCACATCGAGCGCGATCACCCAGGCCGGGGACAGCTCGCGCAGGAGCTGGATCGCGACGTGCCCGAGCCCGCCCGTGCCGATCACGACGGCCGTCGACCCCGGCACCAGCTTCGGCAGCGACCGCTTGATCGCGTGGTACGGGGTCAGGCCGGCGTCGGTCAGCGGCACCGCCTGCACCGGGTCGAGGCCGCCGAGCGGCACGATGTGGCGGGGGCTGTCCACGATCATGTACTCGGCCATGGCGCCGGGCGCGCCGAGGCCGGGCGGGAAGATGCCGAGTTCCCTGGCGCGCAGACAGTAATTCTCCTTGCCCTCCGCGCACTTGACGCAGGTGCCACAGCCCCACGGCCCGTAGACGGCGACCGCGTCGCCGACCGCGACATCCGTCACCCCGTCACCCACCTCCGTGACCGTGCCGACGCCCTCGTGGCCGAGCGTGAGCGGCAGCGGGAAGCCCAGCTGCTCGGCGGGCCGGCTCATCACGGCGAAGTCGGAGTGGCAGAGACCGGCCGCCGTCACGCGCAGGAGCACCTGGCCGGGACCGGGGGCGGGCACGGGGATCCGCACGACTTCGGGGGCGGCACCCACCGCGCGGTACTGGACGGCCTTCATCAGCTCGGTCATCGTGCGTTCCTCCCGGGAGCGGTGCGGGGCCCCGTGGCAGCCCTCCCCGGGATGAATGTCACCGGGCGGCGGCCGTCACACCCGAAGATCTGCTCAGTGGTCCATGTGCGCCGCGATGTCCTCGGCGCACGCGCGCAGGGCCGGGACGCGCGCGCAGTTCGTCGGCGCCGGTCAGGGCGACGGCCGCGCCGAGCGAGACGGCGAGGCGCGGCGCCTCCCCGTGCGGGGAGGGCACGGCGACGGCGATGGACCGGACGCCGACCTCGTTCTCCTCGTCGACCTCGGCCCAGCCGCGTTCGCGCACGGCGTCGAGCTCCTTGCGGACCGCCGCCGGGTCGGTCACCGTGCGGTCGGTCACCGCGGCCAGCTCGGCCGCGAGCAACTCGTCGCGCTCACGCTCGGGCAGGCCCGCGACGAGGACCTTGCCGAGCGAGGTCGCGTGCCAGGCGTTACGGGTGCCCTCCGCACTGCGCAGCTGGAGGTGCTGGGTGCCCTGCGCGGTGAGGACGAGCAGCACGTCCGTGTCGTAGAGGATGCCCGCGATGGCGGGCAGGCCCGTGCGGTCGGCGAGCCTGCGCATCGGAGCCGCCGCCGCGGAGTAGCCGGCCGGTGAGCGCTGGAAACCCCGCGACAGTTCGAGCACCCGGGCCCCCAGGGCGTAGCGCCGGGTGTCCTCGTCGTACGCCACGAACCGTTCGGCGGCGAGCCGCCCGAGGAGCCGGTGGGCGCTGCTGACCGGGAGCGCCGCGGCGCGGGCCGCGGCGCTCACCCCGAGGCCCGCGGGATGGTCGGCGAGCACGGTGAGGAGTCGCAGGCCCCGGCCGAGCATGTCGTCGCCGGACGTCGTGGTCACGCTGCTCGTCTCCCGTGTGCTGCGCCCGTACGCCGGGACCGGTTCCCGGCGCACTCAGGTGGTGGTGGCAGCGGTGGGCTGCCGGTTCACCGTACCCGGGCGTGAACCGGACGGCCGGGGCTCGTGCACCGCCAGCATCAGCGCGGCCGAGACCAGCGCGCCCGCCGCCATGAACGCGAAGGCCCCCGCGTCGCCGAGCGACGTGCCGCGTACCCAGCCCACGAGATACGTCCCGGCGAACGAGCCGAGCGCGCCGAACGAGTTGACCAGCGCCACCGCCGCGCCCGAGACGCCCGCCGGGGCGAGCGTGGAGACGAGGGCGAAGTACGGGCCGTAGGGCGCGTACAGGCACAGTCCGGCCACCACGAGCAGCGCGAGCGCCACGGGGAAGTGGGACCCGGCCGCGTACGAGCCGAAGAGGGCGAGGCCGCCGGCGGCGAGCCAGGGCCACACGGCCGCCTTGCGCCGCCCGCTGCGGTCGGACAGGCGCGAGTTGAGCAACATGGCGACGACCGCGAACGCGTACGGCACGGCGGTCAGCAGACCGGTGCTGCCGATGCCCTCACAGGAGCCCTTCTTTTTTCTCGACGGCAGCCAGAAGTTGACTTCCTCCCCCCTCGTAAACGAGGGGGGATTCCTACGGCTCGCGCCGTGGGGCTTCCTGCTTCGTCGCCGACTGCCCGCCCGGAGTTCTCCGTTGAGGTCTTACACCGGCTCCACAGGCTGTCACCGTCAGTCCGACGGCCAGCAGGTTCTTCGCCGCGTTCACGTCCCGGTCGTGGGTCGTGCCACAGCTTCCGCACGTCCAGGTACGGACGTTGAGCGGCATCTTCTCCTGGAGAGTGCCGCAGGAGGAGCACAGCTTGGACGAGGGGAAGAAGCGGTCGACCGCGACCACGTCCCGCCCGTACCAGGCGGCTTTGTACTCCAGCATGCTCCGGAACTCGGCCCACGCCGCGTCGCTGATGGCGCGGGCCAGGTGCCGATTCTTGACCATGTTGCGGACGGTCAGGTCCTCCATCACGAGCGTTTGGTTCTCACGCACGAGTCGGGTGGTCAGCTTGTGCAGGTGGTCTCGGCGCCGGTCGGCGATCCGGGCGTGGATCTTGGCGACCTTGCGTCGGGCCTTGGCCCGGTTCGCCGACCCCGTGGCCTTCTTCGCCAGGCGACTGTGGGCCAGGGACAGCCTGGCACGGTCGCGGCGCTCATGGCGCGGGTTGGCGATCTTCTCACCGGTGGACAGGGTCAGCAGGTGGTTAAGGCCGACGTCGATACCGACCGCGTTGCCGTTCGCGGGCAGCGGCTGGACGCCGGGGTCCTCGCACAGCATGGAGACGAACCAGCGCCCCGCCGTGTCCTGGGACACGGTCACGGTGGACGGCTTCGCTCCCTCCGGGAGCGGTCGGGACCAGACGATGTCCAACGGCTGCGACATCTTCGCCAGCGTCAGCTGGCCGTCACGGAAGCGGAAGCCGGACGTGGTGTATTCGGCGGACTTGTGGGACTTCTTCTTCGACTTGAAGCGCGGGTACTTCGCCCGCTTGGCGAAGAAGTGGGTGAACGCCGTCTGCAAGTGCCGCAAGCACTGCTGGAGCGGTACCGAAGAGACTTCGTTGAGGAACACGAGTTCCTCGGTCTTCTTCCATGCCGTCAGCATCGCCGACGTGGCGTTGTAGTTCACCCGCTCCTGCCGCGCCCACGCCTCCGTACGGGCCGCGAGCGCCAGGTTGTAGACCTTGCGCACGCAACCGAACGTGCGCGACAGCTCGGCTGCCTGCGCATCGGTCGGATAGAAGCGGTACTTGAACGCCCGCTTCACGCACGTCGTGGTCGCTCTCACAAACTAGTGGTGCCACACGTGAAGGCCAAACCTGCCGGTCAGAGCACGGTCTTTCGCCCTTGGCGGCGAAACCCCGCTCCCTGTCCTGCTCCGTGGGGGTTTCCCTTTCCTCCCCCGGCTCAGACAGGGGGTACCCACGAAAGGACTCGGGGGAAGAAGGAGTTGGCCGCGCTGCCGGACGGCGCCCTCGTCGTCAACGTCGGCCGCGGCCGCACCCTCGACACCGAGGCCCTGCTCGCCGAGACCGCCACGGGCCGGCTGCGCGCCGCGCTCGACGTCACCGACCCGGAGCCCCTCCCGGCGGACCACCCCCTGCGCCACGCCCCCGGAGTCCTCATCACCCCGCACGTGGCCGGCGGTTCGGCGGCCTTCCGCCCGCGCGCCGAGCGCCTGATCGCGGAGCAGATACGCCGATGGGCCGCGGAAGAGGAACTGCTCAACCTCTTCCCGCGGCCCTGAACGGCGCCAATCGAGTCAGATGTCCCGGAACGTCTCGATCTGCGCGCCGACGGAGTTGAGCCGCTCGGCCAGGTCCTCGTAGCCGCGGTTGATCACGTAGACGTTGCGCAGCACGGACGTGCCCTCGGCGGCCATCATCGCGAGGAGTACGACGACGGCGGGGCGCAGCGCGGGCGGGCACATCATCTCGGCGGCGCGCCAGCGCGTCGGGCCCTCGACGAGGACGCGGTGCGGGTCGAGCAGCTGGAGGCGCCCGCCGAGCCGGTTCAGGTCGGTGAGATAGATCGCGCGGTTGTCGTAGACCCAGTCGTGGATGAGGGTCTGGCCCTGCGCCGCCGCGGCGATGGCCGCGAAGAAGGGCACGTTGTCGATGTTGAGGCCCGGGAACGGCATCGGGTGGATCTTGTCGATCGGCGCCTCCAGTTTGGAGGGCCGGACGGTGAGGTCCACCAGGCGCGTGCGGCCGTTGTCCGCGAAGTACTCGGCCGTGCGGTCGTGGTCGAGGCCCATCTCCTCCAGGACCGCGAGCTCGATCTCCAGGAACTCGATCGGCACCCGCTTCACCGTCAGTTCGGACTCGGTGACCACCGCGGCGGCAAGCAGGCTCATCGCCTCGACCGGGTCCTCGGACGGCGAGTAGTCCACGTCGACGTCGATCTGCGGCACGCCGTGCACGGTGAGGGTGGTCGTGCCGATGCCCTCGACGCGTACGCCCAGGGCCTCCAGGAAGAAGCAGAGGTCCTGGACCATGTAGTTCGAGGACGCGTTGCGGATGACGGTGGCGCCGTCGTGGCGGGCGGCCGCGAGCAGCGCGTTCTCGGTCACGGTGTCGCCGCGCTCGGTCAGCACGATCGGCCGGCCGGGGGAGACCCCCGCCTCGACCTGCGCGTGGTAGAGCCCCTCGGTCGCCGTGATGTCCAGGCCGAACCGGCGCAGCGCGATCATGTGCGGCTCGATGGTGCGGGTGCCGAGGTCGCAGCCGCCCGCGTACGGCAGCTTGAAGTGGTCGAGGCGGTGCAGGAGCGGGCCGAGGAACATGATGATCGAGCGCGTGCGGCGGGCGGCGGCCGCGTCGATGGCGTCCATGTCGAGGGCGGCCGGCGGCACGATCTCCAGGTCCACGCCGTCGTTTATCCACCGGGTGCGGACGCCGATGGAGTTCAGGACCTCGAGGAGGCGGTAGACCTCCTCGATGCGGGCGACGCGGCGCAGGGTGGTGCGGCCCCGGTTGAGGAGCGAGGCGCACAGCAGCGCCACGCAGGCGTTCTTGCTCGTCTTCACGTCGATCGCCCCGGACAGGCGACGGCCGCCGACCACGCGCAGGTGCATCGGACCCGAGTAGCCCAGGGAGACGATTTCACTGTCGAGCGCTTCGCCGATGCGGGCGATCATCTCAAGGCTGATGTTCTGGTTGCCCCGCTCGATGCGGTTGACGGCGCTCTGGCTGGTACCGAGCGCCTCGGCAAGCTGCGACTGTGTCCAGCCCCGGTGCTGACGGGCGTCACGGATGAGCTTGCCGATGCGTACGAGGTAGTCGTCTGCCATGTCGGCAGGCTATCTCACATATGAGATGCCGCATTCCGAGGGGTCCATTGGAGTGACGGGCCGTCAATCGGCCCTGGTGGCGCGCGGGCGCGTGTGCGGGACGATGAGGGGGACGGTCCGCCGGTGGCGCGGCGGGACGGCTCGGCCAAGGCCGGGCATGACCAGTCCGGCCTCATGTATTAGAGTTATCTCGACATCGAGATATCTACAGAGGCACACCGCAGCCGCCATGCCCGGTAAGGGTTACCTAACTTAGCCTTACCTTAGCGGATCGGCGAAATCGTCGTGGCGGCAGGATGCGGTGGAACGCGCACATATATGAAGGAGACTGTCGTGTCGGCGAACAGCTTCGACGCCCGCAGCACGCTGCGCGTGGGCGACGAGTCGTACGAGATCTTCAAGCTGGACAAGGTCGAGGGCTCCGCGCGCCTCCCTTACAGCCTGAAGGTTCTCCTTGAGAACCTGCTCCGCACCGAGGACGGCGCGAACATCACCGCCGACCACATCCGTGCGCTCGGCAGCTGGGACTCCCAGGCCCAGCCGTCCCAGGAGATCCAGTTCACGCCCGCCCGCGTGATCATGCAGGACTTCACCGGTGTGCCCTGTGTCGTGGACCTCGCCACCATGCGTGAGGCCGTGAAGGAGCTCGGCGGCGACCCGGCCAAGATCAACCCGCTGGCCCCGGCCGAGCTGGTCATCGACCACTCCGTCATCGCCGACAAGTTCGGCACCGCCGACGCCTTCGGCCAGAACGTCGAGCTGGAGTACGGCCGCAACAAGGAGCGCTACCAGTTCCTGCGCTGGGGCCAGACCGCCTTCGACGAGTTCAAGGTCGTCCCCCCGGGCACCGGCATCGTCCACCAGGTCAACATCGAGCACCTGGCCCGTACGGTCATGGTCCGTAACGGTGTGGCCTACCCCGACACCCTCGTCGGCACCGACTCGCACACCACGATGGTCAACGGCCTGGGCGTCCTCGGCTGGGGCGTCGGCGGTATCGAGGCCGAGGCCGCGATGCTCGGCCAGCCGGTCTCCATGCTCATCCCGCGCGTCGTCGGCTTCAAGCTCACCGGTGAGCTCAAGCCCGGCACCACCGCCACGGACCTCGTGCTCACGATCACCGAGATGCTGCGCAAGCACGGCGTCGTCGGCAAGTTCGTCGAGTTCTACGGTGAGGGCGTCGCCGCCACCTCCCTGGCGAACCGCGCCACCATCGGCAACATGTCGCCGGAGTTCGGCTCCACCGCCGCGATCTTCCCGATCGACGACGAGACGCTGAAGTACCTGAAGCTGACGGGCCGCGACGAGCAGCAGGTCGCGCTCGTCGAGGCGTACGCCAAGGAGCAGGGCCTCTGGCTGGACCCGGCCGCCGAGCCCGACTTCTCCGAGAAGCTGGAGCTCGACCTCTCCACGGTCGTCCCGTCGATCGCCGGCCCGAAGCGCCCGCAGGACCGCATCGTCCTCGCGAACGCCGCGCAGCAGTTCGCGCTCGACGTGCGCAACTACGTCGAGGACGACGACGAGGCGGGCAAGGAGTCCTTCCCGGCCTCCGACTCCCCGGCCGCCACCAACGGCGTCCCGTCGCGCCCGACCCTGGTCACGGCCCCCGACGGCTCGACGTACGAGATCGACCACGGCGCCGTCACCGTCGCCGCGATCACCTCCTGCACCAACACGTCGAACCCGTACGTGATGGTCGCCGCCGCGCTCGTCGCGAAGAAGGCCGTGGAGAAGGGCCTGACCCGCAAGCCGTGGGTCAAGACCACCCTCGCCCCGGGCTCGAAGGTCGTCACCGACTACTTCGACAAGGCCGGTCTGACGCCGTACCTGGACAAGGTCGGCTTCAACCTCGTCGGCTACGGCTGCACCACCTGCATCGGCAACTCGGGCCCGCTGCCCGAGGAGGTCTCGAAGGCGGTCAACGAGCACGACCTGGCGGTCACGTCGGTCCTCTCCGGCAACCGCAACTTCGAGGGCCGCATCAACCCCGACGTCAAGATGAACTACCTGGCGTCCCCGCCGCTGGTCGTCGCGTACGCCCTCGCGGGTTCGATGAAGGTCGACATCACCAAGGACGCCCTGGGCATCGACCAGGACGGCAAGCCGGTCTACCTCGCGGACATCTGGCCGACGGAGGCCGAGGTCAACGACGTCGTCGCCAACTCCATCGGCGAGGACATGTTCAACAAGTCCTACCAGGACGTCTTCGCGGGTGACGCCCAGTGGCAGGCCCTGTCGATCCCGACCGGCAACACCTTCGAGTGGGACACCGAGTCCACCTACGTCCGTAAGCCCCCGTACTTCGAGGGCATGACGATGGAGACCACCCCGGTCTCCGACATCACGGGCGCGCGCGTCCTCGCCAAGCTGGGCGACTCGGTCACCACCGACCACATCTCCCCGGCCGGTGCGATCAAGGCCGACACCCCGGCCGGTCAGTACCTCACGGAGCACGGCGTCCAGCGCCGTGACTTCAACTCCTACGGCTCGCGCCGTGGCAACCACGAGGTCATGATCCGCGGCACGTTCGCCAACATCCGCCTGCGCAACCAGATCGCGCCGGGCACCGAGGGCGGCTACACCCGCGACTTCACCCAGGCTGCGACTGCTGACGCGGCTCCGGTGTCGTTCATCTACGACGCCTCGCGCAACTACATCGAGCAGGGCATTCCGCTGGCCATCCTGGCCGGCAAGGAGTACGGCTCGGGCTCGTCCCGTGACTGGGCCGCCAAGGGCACCGCGCTCCTCGGCGTCAAGGCCGTCATCGCCGAGTCGTACGAGCGCATCCACCGCTCGAACCTCATCGGCATGGGCGTCCTGCCGCTCCAGTTCCCGGAGGGTGCGACCGCCGAGTCCCTCGGCCTGACCGGCGAGGAGACCTTCTCCTTCACCGGCGTCGAGGAGCTCAACAACGGCACCACGCCGCGCACGGTCAAGGTCACCACCGACACCGGTGTGGAGTTCGACGCGGTCGTCCGCATCGACACCCCCGGTGAGGCGGACTACTACCGCAACGGCGGCATCATGCAGTACGTGCTCCGCAGCCTGATCCGCAAGTAGGCGGTCCGGCAAGGCGGTTGGGCCGCATCCCCGAGCTTTCGGGGGTGCGGCCCTTCGCGTGTGTTCAGACCTCGGCGCGCACCAGGCCCAGCAGGCCGGGGAAGCGCTTGTCCAGCTCGGCCCGCCGCAGGACGGCCGTGCGGCTGTTGCCGTGGTCGACCATGCGCAGCAGGCCCGCCTCGCGCATCACCTTGAAGTGGTGCGAGGTCGTCGACTTGGAGACGGGCAACTCGAAGTAGGCGCAGGTGCGTTCGGTGTCCGCCGGTTCTCTCAGGAACTGGGCGATCACCCCGAAGCGCAGCGGGTCGGCGAGTGCGTGCAGGACCGTGCGCAGGTCCATCTCGGCCGGTGTGGGGTGGCCGTCCTCGTCCGGCATGGTGTGTCCCTTCGTCCCGATCGTCGCCCAGGTTCTACTTGCATCGTACCTTTCTGCCGTGCGAGGGTCAGGTTCGATCAATTGCGAACCTCTGTCCGACCTCTCTTCTTCGGGGGCTCCTACGCATGTCCGGAACAACTACCCTTCACGTCCCGCCCGTTGAGGGGGCGCGGCGCCAGGGCCTCACCCTCGCCGCCGTCCTCCTCGCCGTCTTCGTCGTCCCCATGTCGATCTCCGGCACGGCCGTCGCCCTGCCCGGCATCGACGCCGACCTGGGCGCCTCCGACGCCGCCCTGCAGTGGGTCGTCAACGCCTTCAACGTTGCCTTCGCGTGCTGCACCCTCGTCTGGGGTTCCGTCGCCGACAATGTGGGCCGGGTGCGTGTCTTCGCCGCGGGCGCTGCGCTGTTCGCCGTCGCCGCCGCAGCGAGTGCCCTCGCCGGGAGCGCCCTCGTGCTCGACGCCGCCCGCGCCCTCGCCGGGGTCGGCGGTGCCGCGATCTTCTCCGCCGGGGCCGCGATCCTCTCCACGGCGTACGAAGGGCCCACCCGCGCCCGGGCGTTCGCGCTCTTCGGGGCCGTCGCGGGCATCGGCGTCTCGCTCGGCCCGACCATCGCCGGTCAGCTGGTCGCGGGCGTCGGCTGGCGCTGGGTGTTCGCGCTCCACGCCGCCGCGCTGGCCGTGGCGCTGCTCGCGGTGCCGGTGATCGCGCGCTCGGTGCCCGCGACCGTAGGGGGATCGGCGCGCCTCGATGTCCCGGGCGCCCTCGTCTTCGTCGCCGCGATGGTGCTGCTGACCTGTGGAATCGTGCAGGCCTCGCAGTGGGGTTGGGGGAGTGCGGGAGTGCTCGCGCTGTTCGCCGCGGCGGCCCTCGCGCTGATCGCGTTCGTCCGCGTGGAGCGGCGCAGCGCGCACCCCGTCCTCGACCTCGGGCTGCTCGGCGAGCGCCGCTTCCTCGGCCTTGCGCTCGTCCCTGTCGCGGCCTCGTTCGGCTTCGTCACACAGCTCACGTATCTGCCGAGCTACCTCACGGCCGTCACCGGGCGCGACGGATCGGCCGCCGGATGGCTCATGCTGCTGCTGACCGCACCGGTCCTGGTCTCACCCGTGGCCGCTGCGAAAATCGTCGAACGGGGTGTTCCCGCACAGGCGTTGATCCTCACGAGCCTCGGCTGCCTCGTCGTCGGCGACCTCGGGCTGCTGCTCTTCTCGGCGCACGCGGCGGTCGCCGTCGTCGCGCTGCCGATGATCGTCACCGGGGCCGGGATGGGCCTGTCGGCCGGTCTCGTCGACGGACAGGCCCTCGCCCTCGTACCCCCGGAGAAGGCCGGCATGGCCGCCGGGTTCGTCAATACGCTCCGCCTCGGCAGCGAGGCCGTCGCGGTGGCGGTGTACGGGTCGTTGCTCACGACGCTGCTGGGCGGCGGTCACACGTACAACTCCGCTTTCCACGGCCTCCTTTGGGGTCTCGCGGGGGTGAGTCTGGGGCTCGGTGCGGTGATTGCATGGCTGCTGCGCGGGCCTGTGGGGACGCCGCGGGCAGACCTGGCGCGTCGCGCGCGGCGATGAGTTCCCGGGCCCAACTGTTCTGGCGGAAGTGAGGCGAGGTCCGGCGCACCACCGGGCTGGCCTGAACTCCCCACGGCCACAGGACACTTACTTCGATTCCTGATGCCTGCCCTTATGGTGGAAGGCGTTCCGTGACGCATGCGCGTCGAGGAACGTACGCCGACGCAGGTGGCCGACGGGGGTGGGCAGTGGATCCGGGGACAGTGGGACTGCGGATCGCGTCCGCGGTGGTGGTGCCGTTGCTGAAGCGGCTCGTGCTGCCCCCGCCCAAGGTCCCGGGAGCCGAGTTCACCGAACGGCCCGTGCGCATCCAGGGCCTGCTGTCCTTCGTGGGGGACCACCCCACCGTCAGCCGCGACGATCTGCACCGGCTCGCCCGGGAGCTGGTGCGGCGTGCGGTGCGCGCGGCCGGTCCCCACGAGCGGCCCGTCGAGGACGACGAGCACGACGCCGTCGGCCAGGCCCTGACCCGGACCCTGTTCGCCTTCGGCGAGCTGGACATGGACGACGTACAGATCTTCCTCATGGGGCCCGAGAAGCTGGCCGCCGCACTGTCCCGGCAGGCCGGCCCCGACACCCGCCGGCTCCTTACCCGGGACGCGGCCCTCTTTCACGACCGCCTCCTGGAGACGGCCTGTGTGCACCTGGTGCGGTTCTTCACGCAGCGGCCGGGGTTCGACGCGCGGGCGCGGCTCGCGGACGCCCGCGAACTGCGCGATGTCCACCGGACTTTGGAGGTCGTGTTGCGCAGGGTGTCGGGCGACGACCGGGCCTTGCTCGACGGCCGATTCGAGGAGAGCTACGCGCAGTACGTCGTCCGGCGGCACGGCACCCTCACCATCTACGGAGTCGACCTGCGCGACCCCGGAGGCCTGGAATGGCCCCTGGACACCGCCTACTTGAGTCTGCGCGCCGTCGCCGCACCGGCCCCCGGCAGCGAGTCCGACGATCCCGACGACGAGCCGGAGAGCGGCCTGGACGAGAGCGTCGAGGAGGCCCTCGCCACCCGCGGCCGCGTCCTGTTGCACGGCTTGGCCGGCACCGGCAAGACGACCCTCGTGCAGTGGCTCGCGCTCACCACCGCGCGGCAGGACAGCGTGCCCGGCAACCTGCCGCAGCTCCTGGGCCGCGTCCCCTTCGTGCTCCCGCTGCGCAACCTCGCCCGCGAAGGCGCCGGGCTCCCGCTGCCCGACGACTTCCTGCGCTGGATGGACTGCCCGCTGGTCGGCACCGAACCCGACGGCTGGGCCACCCGCGTGCTGCAGAACGGCCGCGGCCTGATCCTCGTCGACGGCCTGGACGAGATCCCCAAGGCCGACCGCACCCGCACCCGGAACTGGCTGCGCGAGCTCCTCGGCATCTTCCCCGGCAACCTGTGGCTGGCCACCACCCGCCCTTCCGCGCTCGGCCCCGGCTGGCTGCGGCGGGAGGACTTCCACGAGTTCACCCTCGACGCGCTGCGCCCCGCCGACCTGCGCCGCTTCATCGGCCGCTGGCACGATGCGGCCGGCGCGCGCCCGGGACTCGGCGACGAGCTGATCCAGGCGCTGCGCGCGAGCCCCGGCCTGAGCAGGCTCGCCACCAACCCGCTGATGTGCAGGCTGATCTGCGCCCTGCACCGCGAGCGCCGCGGATTCCTGCCGCGCGGCCGCGCCGCCCTCTACAAGGCCGCGCTGTCCATGCTGCTCGAACGGCGCGACATGGAAAGGGAGTTGTACGGACGCGGCGGCGGACCCGAGCTGGACGAGGAGGCCGCCACCGAGCCTCTCAAGCGCCTCGCGTACTGGCTGATCCGCAACGAGCGCACCCAGATCGAGCGGGACGACGCCGTGGACGTGGTGCGCCGCCTCCAGCCCCAAGTACCCAGCCTGGACCACCTCGGAGAACCCGAGGACGCCCTCCAGTACCTGCTCGAACGCTCCGGGCTGCTGCGCGAACCCGTCGCGGGCGCCGTCGACTTCATCCATCGCACGTTTCAGGACTACCTGGGCGCCAAGGCTGTATTGGAGGAGCGTGACTTCGGCATGCTGGTGAGGAACGCTCATGTCGATCAATGGGAGGACGTGGTCCAGATGGCCGTCGCGCAGGCCGACCACAACGGGCGCGCCGAACTGCTGATGCGGCTGAGCGACCGCGGCAACCGCGAGAAGGACGACACCGTCCGGGCCCGGTTACGTCTCCTCGCCCTCGCCTCCCTGGAGCAGGCGACCCGTCTGCAACCCGCCGTGCGGCAGACCATCGAGGCCGAGGCCGCGCGCATGCTGCCACCGCGCAGTCTGCGCCAGGCCCGGGTTCTCGCCCGCACCGGGCCCCTCCTGCTCGGCCTGTTGCCGCGCGCCGACGCGCTCGACAGCGATGAGGAACTCGCCACGGTCCACGCCATCTGCCAGATCGGCGGGGACTCCGCCATCCCTCGGCTGCGCGAGTTCCTCGACACCCGTCAGTCGGCCGTACGCGCTCAACTCCTCGGTCACTGGGACCGGTTCGACACCGACACCTACGCCGAGGAGATCATCCGGCCGCTGCTCGCCACCTCCCCGGCCGAGTCCGTCACCGTGCGCTCGGCGGCCGAGCTCGCCGCCCTCGCCGCCCTGCCGGGCTGCGAACGAGTGGGGATCCACGGCGACTTCGACCCCGAGGCCATCCGAGCCGCTCTCGACCCGGGCCGGCTGCGCGAACTGCGACTGCGTGGCGCCCGGCAGCTGCGCGACCTGACGCTGCTCGACGACTTCGGCGCCCTGGAAGAGCTCACCCTGCAGGGCTGCCGCAACCTCACGGACCCCGCCCCGCTCACCCGGCTGCCCCGGCTGCGCAGCCTCACCCTCGCCGACCTGCCGCAGTTCGAGGCGCTGTCCGACCTGGCAGGCTGCCCCGGCCTGGACGCCCTGCACCTGGGGCCCCAAGTACCCTGGCGCGGCCTCGCCGAACTGCCCTTCCTCGACCGGCTGCGGGTCCTCGCGCTGCCCCCGGGCACCGTGGAGCTGGCCGAGCTCGCCCGCTGCACGGCGCTGCGGGAACTGCGCCTGCACGAAGCCGGCGACAACCTGCTCCCCGACGACTGGGGCAAGACCCTCGCCACCCTGACGGCGCTGCGCACGCTGACCGTGTCGCCGGAGCAGCTGAGCGTGCTGCTGTTCGGCCAGCGCGCGCAGATATCCGCGGTCACCCACCTCTACGTGTACGCGAAACCCGGGTCCCCCGTGTCGCTGCGGCGTATCGCCCGCTGGCTGCCCGGCCTGACGGAGCTCCACCTCACCCAGGGCACCGACATAGACCTGGCGCCGCTGAAGGGCATGAGCGCGCTGCGCCGGGTGCGGCTCGCCTATGCGCGCGACGTGAGCGCGGCCGAGGAACTGCCCGCCGGAGTCGACCTGGAGATATATCCGCATCCCTGACGCACTGCCTTGACGCACTGCCCTGACGCCTTGCCCTGCCCTGCCGGGCCGCGACCGCCCGCGTGATCCTCTGGCGAGAGATCCACCACGCCGGTAAGTTCGGTGGTACGAGAGGCAGTTGTGCACACCGAGGGGAACCGGGACACTTCTGATGGGCAGGTCGCCAGTGCCATTTCTGTACGCGCGCGACCCCTTGGTGCGTTCCCTCGTCCCCGCCCTCACCGGCCTCGCCTACGACGAACGGGCCCGCAGAAAGCGGGAGTTCGGCGACGACGTGCCCGTCGTCCTGATCACCGGTCAGCACGGCATGGGCCGCAGCGCCGTCCTCGACGGGCTCGCCCGGCACTACCACCGCAGACTCTCCCTCGCCCATGTACGCGTGGTGCCCGCGGGCACCACCGCCGCACCGGACGCCGCACGGCCGGCCCCTGCGGGCGGTCCCGAACCGGCCCGCGCCGCCGACCTCGTGGAGATCGTCGAGCGGTTGGTGTGCGCGTTCACTCCCTCGCTCGCCCGGTTCCCCGTGCTGGTCCCCGGCCTGTTCGCCGTCTCCGGCTGGCACGCGGGCGACGTCGAGGAGCGGGACGCCCTCTGCGCTCGCCACGCCCGCCTGCTGATCGCCTGCGGCCTGCGTACCGGCGACGAGCGCGACGTGGCGCGCGAGTGGTCCGCGCAGGTGGAGGCGTCCATCGCGGCGCACGCCGACGGCGCGGCCGACGCCGCCGAGGAGGCCGACTCCCTGCCGGTCACCCGGGCCGTCCTGCGCGAACTCGACACGCTGCGCCCGGCGGGCGCAGCCCGCCAGTGGTACGCCAAGCGGCACCCCCTCGCCGACGATGTCGCAGGCGTCGACGGTGCGGAGGGTGCCGACGGCGGCCGGGACCCGCTGGTGCAGCTCGGCCGCCGCTTCCACCGCGGCGGCGACTACCGGCGCGCCGTCGAGTCCGACCTCATGGCGGCCTTCCTTCAGGAAGTCGGCGCGGCCTATGGCTGGGTGCACCTCCTGAACCGCGACCCCTGGCCACTCATCCTGCTCGACGAGGCGCACACCCCCGCAGGGCAGCGCTTCCTGGACCTGCTCCTCGAACACCGCGCCGCGCCGCAGCGGACCGGCCGCGACCGCATCACCGTCGTCGCCGCCCGCCTCGGCGACCTCCCCGAGGACGAGGCCCCGCACGCCGTACGCAGGGAACTCGCCGACCTGCTGCCCCCTGCGGGCGGCCCGCAGGGCGACCACGCCGCCCAGGTCTGGCAGCGCACCGGCCACGACCCGTCGGCCGGTCTGCTCGTCGTGCCGCTCACCCCGCTCGGCCGCGACGACGTCCTGGCCATGCTCGACCGGGCCTCCTCCCGGCTGCTCCACCCCCACCTGGCCTCCGCACTGCACGCCCTGACCGGCGGGCACCCGCTGGCCGGAAAGCTGCTCTGCGACGCGGTGGTGCACGCCGCGGGTGAGCGCCGCACCGTCACGCCCAAGGACCTGCTCGACCTGGAGACGGAGAGCGGGCGGCCCGTCACTCAGGTGCTCCTGGAGGACCTGCTGCCCGACCGCCGCCAGCGCGACCGCCTGGTCGTGCTGTGTCTGGCCAGGGACCACCAGGCCGCGGCGGCGCTCGCCGAGGACCTGGCCCTGGACGGCCCGGAGCAACTGCCCGTGAACGCGGCGGCGCAGTACCTCGTCGAGCGCCATTGGCAGCGCCCCGTGCCCCCCGAAGTGCCCTTGGTGGACCACGCGTTGCTGCAGACGCTCCTCGTCCACGAGGCCCGCCGCACCTCGCCCCCGGCGGGCGAGCCGCACAGCTGGCACCAGATCCACCGCTTCCTGCACCTGCACCACGTACAGCGCGCCGACACCGAGGAGGCCGACGCGCTGCGGCACAGCCTGGCCACCGGGAACGCGGCGCAGGTCGTGGACATGCTCGCCGACGAGTTCGACGCCGAGGAGGCCGAGCAGAGCGTCGAGCACTGGCTGCTCTGCCTGCGGCGCTGTGCCTCGGCCCCGACCCCGCCCGCCGACAGCTCACCGGACGGCGCCGCCCCCTGGACCGACGAGCGCGTACAGATCGCGCTCGGCGAGCACGCCTCCCGCTACACCCACCTCGACGAGGCGGGTCGCGGCATCAACCGCCTGCTGCACGCCCTGTGGTACCTGTCCGAGCCGTACGCCGACGCGTCCATCGACCCCGATGCCGAGACGCTGTGCCAGGCGGTCGGCGACGAACTGGGCTTCCTCTCCCGGCGCCACCCCACGTGGTACGCGGCGCTCGGCAGGGCCGCCCGCGACTGGCCGCCCGCCGCTCGCAAGAGACAACCCCTGCCCATCCCCGCCATCGAAGGATCATGATGTTCAGTGGCCGACCCAAGGAGTGGGGTCCGCTGGATTGGTGCGTCGCCCTGGTCGTCGTACTCGTCCTGATCGGTGGCTTCGTCGCGTGGCAGCAGACCCGCCCCGGCCCGTGCGGCGACGGCATGGACAAGCGCGGGGACGACTGCGTCGGCGTCACCGACCGGGCCTTCGAGACGGGCGACGACACCGTCGACAGCCTGCTCCGTGCCGTGGCGGACGAAAACGCGCGCGTGAAGCGCCAACGGGACGACCCGCAGGGCCAGTCGGCCCGCATCCCGTACGCACGGATCGCGCTGATGATGCCGTTCACCTCGGACTCCACCAGCGCGATGACCCGCGAGATGATCCGGCGCAGTCTGGCCGGCGCGCTCGCGGCGCAGCAGCAGGCGAACAGCGCCAGTGGCCCCCACTACCAGCTGCTCCTCGCCCCCGACGGCCGCGACCTCGACCAGTGGCAGGACGTCGTCGACCGGCTCGGCGAACTGACCCGGGACAAGGAAGCACCACTGGTCGGTGTGACCGGCATCCCCAGCAGCACGATCCACACCCGCGAGGCGGTCGCCGAACTCTCCCGCCGCTCCATTCCCACCGTGGGCCCCGTGATCACCGCGGCCTCGATGAACTCCCGCTACTTCTTCAAGGCGTCCCCCAACAACGAGCAGTTCGCCCAGGCCCTCGGCGAGTACCTGAAGGAACACCCCGGCAAGAGCCGTGGCTTTCTTGTCTGGGACAGCCGCGAGGACGACGTCTACTCGCAGGACCTGCGGGCCGTCTTCAAGAAACGCTTCGGTACCGACTACGACCTGGACGCCAACAACTCACACTTCATCGGCTCGTCCGGCGACGACCAGGGCATCCCGCGGCGGTTCGCCGACGCGGCCGAGAAGATATGCCGTGACAAGGCGGACACGGTCTTCTTCGCGGGCCGGGACCAGGACCTGCCCGCGTTCATCAACCGCCTCGCGGACGAGGGCAGTTGTGACCGGAGTCAGCAGCTGCGGATCCTGAAGATCGGCATCGGCCTGGAGCCCACCCTCACCACCCCGTCCACCGTGCTCAGCCTGCACACCACCAACACGACGATCGTGGACGCCTCCGCCTACGACCCCGACTGGGCGAAGGGCGAGAACTCCCCGCCCCGAGGCTCCGCCGCCTTCCTGGCCCGCTTCCAGAAGATCGACAAGACCTACGGTGTGGGGCCGTCGCCGCTCTCCGACGGCTACGCGGCGATGTACTACGACGGCTTCACCCTGCTCGCCGGCGCGGTGGACCGCACGTACAGCGAGGTCAACGAGGGCGGGACGCAGACGCGGGAGCCCGCCGGGCTCCCCACGGCCAAGGACGTGTACAGCACCCTGACCATCTCGACCATCGACGGAAACGACTGCACCGGCTGCCTGGTGGGCGCCGGCGGCACGTACGGCTTCACGGGCCCGGGCGAGAACGACCAGTGGGCGGTCTGCAAGCCCGTCCCGATCGTCGAGTTCCCGTCCACATCAGCGAAGTCGCCTCCGCTGTACCGCACTTACCGCGGCGACAAGGCGGGCACCTGCCCTTCCTGAGCGGTGTCAGCCGCGCCGCCGGCCATGGCGCGGCGCTGGACGACGACGCAGTCCTCGCCCAGGCCGAGCAGTGCTCGTACGGTGTGGGATCCGATGAAGCCGAGACCTCCGGTGACGACCGGTGACGAGGACCATCGCCCCTGTCCTTTCTGTGGGTCCTGCTTGGAGTCGTCCTTCCTCACTTGCTCTGCAGCGTCCCCAGCGGGTTGGGGTCGTCGTCCAGGGCGGCGGCCGCCGTCTTCCAGTCCGCGCCCTCGGGGGAGAGGGCGCTGTGCAGGAAGGCCGTGGTGAGCTGCTGGATCAGGGCCACGCGGGCGGGACTCTCGTCCGTCGTCTCGGCGACCTCGTAGCCGGGGATGCCGCCGAGCGAGTGCTCGGCACCGAACAGGGTGAGCAGGCTCTTGCTGCCCGGGCTGTACGTGTACGGGTCGGTGAACCAGTCCGGTCCGCGGGTGGACAGGTGGGACTGGTCGCTGTCCCCGGCGACGATCAGCGATGGCGGGGTCATGGTGTCGAACGACGGCCTCATGAAGGGGAGATGCTCCAGCGCGAAGGGCGTCAGATCGTCGCCCAGGCCGGTCAGGGCGAACAGCACACCCGCCTTCACGCGCGGGTCGGACATGTCCTCGCCGGGAACGCCGTCGGCATCGAGGACGCGCGCGCCCAGCAGAGTGCTCGCCGTCTGCGCTCCCCAGGAGTGGCCGGCCACAGCGATGCGGTCGTGGTCCACGCGCCCGCCGAGGCCCGGAACGGCGGCCTCCAGGACGTCGAGCCCGTCCAGCGCACGCGTGAGGTCCTCGATACGGATACGCCAGATCCGCGGCGTACGGGGATCGTCGGCGGGGATGCCGAGCGTCCGCGAGTCGAGGTGGGTGGGCTGGACGACCACGAAGCCGTGCGCGGCCCAGTGATCCGCCAGCGGGGCGTAGCCGTCCATCGACCAGCCGAAGCCGTGCGAGAAGACGATGACGGGCAGGTCCGTGCCGGTCGCGGGCGCGGACACGCGGACCTGGAGGTCCTCACCGCGGCCCGGGGCGGGCAGGACGACCGGCTTCGCGGAGATCACGGGGGTGGGTGCGACCGCGGTCTTCGGCGCGTTCGCGGTGGGGGAGTGGGGCATGGGAGTGCCATCCGTTCGGTTGCTTGTTCGCCGGTCGCCCGGTCTGACATCATGAGCGAAACGGAACCTCGCTCCGCTAACGATACGGAGCGCCGTTCCGCTTTGCAAGCCTCGAGGCCTCAGGGCCTCGAAGAACAGAGAAGGAGTGCTGCGGTGAACGACAGCGGTCAGGGCACGGGAGGCGCGGCCGGATCGAAGCGCAAGGACGCCCGGCGCAATCAGCAGACCCTCCTTGACGCGGCCGCCGCGGTCTTCGTGGCCTCGGGCGTGGAAGCGCCGGTACGCGACATCGCGGCGAAGGCCGGCGTCGGGATGGGCACGATCTACCGCCACTTCCCGACCCGGGCCGACCTCGTCATCGCCGTCTACCGCCACCAGGTCGAGGCCTGTGCCGAGGCCGGCCCGGCCCTCCTCGCGGCGGGCCCGACACCGCACGTCGCGCTGGGGCGGTGGGTGGACCTCTTCGTCGACTTCCTGGTCACCAAGCACGGTCTCGCGGGGGCCATGCAGGCCGACAACGCCGGCTTCGAGACGCTGCACGCCTACTTCCTCGACCGCCTCGTGCCGGTGTGCACCCAGCTCATCGACGCCGCCGTCGCCTCCGGCGAGATCCGTGCCGACCTCGACGCCTACCAGCTCATGCGCGGCATCGGAAACCTCTGCATCGGCGCCGAGAACGACCCCCGCTACGACGTGCGCCGGCTGGTCGGGCTCCTCGTCGCAGGCCTGCGCGAGCCGCGCTGACCCCACGACGGCGGGCGGGGCGGAACCGACAACTGCCGGTCCCGCCCCGCCCGTTGCGCGAGTCACTCAGTCCGTCACGACAGCAGCTCCACCTCCGCCACCGTCGCGGCCCCACCGGCGAACACCAGCCGGTAGTGCTTGTACGTGCCCGGCTTGCTCACCGAGAACGCCCGCGTCTGCTTGTCCCAGGAGAAGGACTCGCCGGACCGCTGGTCCAGCGTCTGCCACGACGAACCGTCGGCCGAGGCCTCCAGCTTCCAGCCCGCCGGGGCCTTCGCCCTGTCGTCCGACGTCAGCGTGTACTGCACGGCCTTCGCGCCGTCAGTGCCGACCGGCAGCTCCACCGACTCCGAACTCGCGCTCGTCTCCGAGGAGTTGTCGAACAGCGGACCCGAACCCGTGATGGCGTCCTTGCGCGGCGACGGCACCTTGTCGTCCTGCGTGATCGAGACGGGTGCCGCGTTCTTGCCGGTGCCCCACTTGGACGGCTTCGGGCCCATGGCGAACTCCAGGACCCCGCCCTTCGCGACGACCGAGTGCGGCAGCGACGTCGACGTCCAGTTCTTGCCGTTGACCTTCAGCCCCTGCACGTAGATGTTCTTCGCGCTGTTCCTGGGAGCCTTGACGACGAGGTCCTTGCCGTTCTCCAGGTGCAGCGTCATCTTCGTGAACTGCGGGGAGCCGATGGCGTACTCGCCGCTGCCCATGACCAGCGGATAGAAGCCGAGCGAGGAGAAGAGGTACCAGGCCGACTGCTCGCCGTTGTCCTCGTCGCCGTGGTAGCCCTGGCCGATCTCGCTGCCCGTGTAGAGCCGGGAGAGGACCTCGCGGACCTTCTCCTGCGTCTTGGACGGCTGGCCCGCCGCGTCGTACATGTACGTGATGTGGTGCGCCACCTGGTTCGAGTGGCCGTACATGCCCATCCGGACGTCACGCGCCTCCGTCATCTCGTGGATGACGCCGCCGTACGAGCCCGCGACATCGTTCGACGCCGTCTCCGGGGTGGCGAAGAACGTGTCGAGCTTCTTGCCGAGGCCGTCGCGGCCGCCGTAGAGGTTGGCGAGCCCGCGCGAGTCCTGCGGGGCGGTGAAGGCGTAGCCCCAGGCGTTGGTCTCCGTGTAGTCGTAGCCCCAGATGCGCGGGTCGAACTTCGACGACTCGACGCGCCAGTCGCCCTTCTCGCTCTTGCCCTGGAAGAAGCCCGCCTTCGGGTCGAACATGTTCACGTAGTCGCGGGCCCGGTTGAGGAAGTACTCCGACTCCTCCTTGTAGTGCTTCTCGCCGGTCTTCTTGTAGAGGGCCTGGCCCATCTGCGCGATGCCGTAGTCGTTGAGGTAGCCCTCGAGCGCCCAGGACAGGCCCTCGTGGGTGTCCGTGCTCGTGTAGCCGAGGAACGGCGACGTCTGCATGCCCTTGCGGCCCACGCCGGCCGCGGGCGGCACGACGCTCGCGTTCTTCAGGGCCGCCTTGTACGCCGCCTCCGCGTCGAACTTGACGCCCTTGACATACGCGTCGGCGAACGCCACGTCCGACGACGTGCCGGTCATCAGGTCCGCGTAGCCCGGCGACGACCAGCGCGAGATCCAGCCGCCGTCCTTGTACTGCTGCACGAACCCGTCGACGAGCTCACCCGCCTTCTTCGGCGTCAGGAGCGAGTACGCCGGCCAGGTCGTGCGGTACGTGTCCCAGAAGCCGTTGTTGACGTACGGCTTGCCGTCGACGATCTTCGCGCCGGTGTGGGTCGGGGTGTCCGGGCCCGGCATCGGCGAGAACGGCGAGGCGTACTGGTACTTCGAACCGACCTTCTCGAAGCCGGAGTTGGGGTACAGGTACAGCCGGTACAGGGACGAGTAGAGCGTGGTGCGCTGGTCGGCCGTGGCGCCCTCCACCTCGACCTTGCCGAGGAGCTTGTCCCACTGGGCGCGGGCGCTGTCCCGCACGGAGGAGAACGACGACCCGGACGGCAGCTCCTGCGCGAGGTTCGCCTTGGCCTGGTCGATGCCGATCAGGGACGTCGCGAGACGCAGGGTGACCGCCTTGTCGGCGCCCGGCTTGAAGCGGAGGTAGCCCTTGGGGCCGGTGGAGTCGCCGCCGGTGACCGGGGTGTCGAAGACGCCGTAGACGAAGAGCCGGGTCGCGCCCGCGGAGAGCCCGGACTTCACGTCCGAGTAGCCGGTGACGATGCCCTTGTCCTTGTCGAGCGTGAGGCCCGCCTGGTCGGAGACGTTGTCGAAGATCACGCTCGCGTCGTCACCGGGGTAGGTGAACCGCAGCATCGCCGCGTGGTCGGTCGGCGTCATCTCGGCCTTGAGACCGTTCTCGAAGCGCACCCCGTAGTAGTAGGGGCGGGCCGTCTCGTTCTCGTGCTTGAACGGCAGCGCACGGCCGGTGCGGGAGGTGTCCGGGGTGCCGGACGCCGCCGACGGCATCATCTGGAACGTCTGCCGGTCGCCCATCCAGGGGCTGGGCTCGTGGCTGGCGCTGAACGCCTCCATCGTCGGCAGGTTGTCCGCGTTGTTGTCGCGGCTGTAGTCGTAGAGCCAGCTGAGCGAGCCGGCGTTGGTCACCGGCGTCCAGAAGTTGAAGCCATGGGGGACCGCGGTGGCCGGGAACGTGTTGCCGCGCGAGAAGCCGCCGCTGGAGTTCGTGCCGCGGGTCGTGACCGCGTAGTCCGACAGATGCGCCTTCGGCGGCTCCGGCTTCGCGGCCTTCAGCGCGATGTCGTCGACCCAGCCGCGGAACTTCGCAGGGCCCTTCGGCGAGTCGTACGCCACCAGGATCCGGTCGACGGTCTTGCCGGCCGCGACGGAGCCGATGGAGGAGGCGACGGCGTTCCACTGGTTGACGTAGAGCCGCTTGGCCGCGCCCTGGCCCTGCGGCGTCAGCAGCCCGCCGTTGCTGTCGGTGGCCTTCAGGTCGCTCAGATAGGTGCCGTCGGTGAAGGCGAGGTCCACGGAGACGTTCGTGGCGTCGTAGTCGCGGTCGCCGTCCGCCATCGACGGGAAGATCTTGTACGAGAGTTCCGTGTCACGGGCGACGGCCACGTCGACGTCGAAGACCTTGTTGTACGAGTACGCGCGCGAGTCGGCCTTGTGCGTGCCCGCGTAGCGCAGCGCCTTCTTGCCGGTGAAGCCCGCGCCCGCCTTCGCGGTGGGGGAGCCGCTGGGGCCCTTGTCCACGAGGGACAGCATGTCGTCGGGCGTGGGCGAGCCGGTGTCGGCGGTGGCCAGCTGGAGGTCGGCGAGCTGCGTGGCGTCGCTCGCGCCGTTGTTCTTGGTGAACTCGATCCGGAAGTGCTGGTACTCGGCCGGGCTCTGGAGGTCGTACTTCTTGGTCTGGAAGCGGTCGGCGAAGCTTTCCCCGGTGCGGGTGTCGAGCGTCGTCCACTCCTTGCCGTCGGTGGAACCCTTGAGCGTCCAGTCCTTCGGGTCGCGTTCGGCGTGGTCGTTGGCCGACGTCAGGGCGTACGTCGTGATCTTGGCCGGTGCGTCCAGGTCGTACTCGACCCAGGCCGTCGGTTCGAAGGAGAGCCACTTGGTGCTCGACTCGCCGTCGACGAGGTTCTCCTTGGTCTCACCGCCGCCCGCGTTCTCGTCGCTGGCGCGGACCTCCGTGACATGGCTGTTGACATTGCCCGGAAATCCACCGCTGTCGCCGCCGTCGACCCCGGATGACCGCTTGGTGCTGTCCGCGGCGGTATCCACCGTGTTCAGCCAGTTGGGGGCGGGATCGCCCGTTTCGAACGAGGAGCTGAACTCGCGGTCGGCGCGCGGCTGTTGGCCGGGGGACGCGGCGGACGCCCCCTGGCCGGCGGCGACGAGCGCTAGTGAGGCCGCCCCCAGGGCGGCCGTGGACCTAAGTCTGTGTCTGGATCTGCCATGCATTCGCGAGCACCCTCCCGGCGCGAGACAACGTTGTCAGTTCGCAGCGCAGGGTCCAGTAGGGAGGTAAGTCGCCTGTGGTGTCAAGGGTGTTGGAATCGGCGTGTGCGGCGCGCGGGACGAGAAGACTGGCGCGACCATCCATTAAGCGAGGTCATCGGTCGTCCGGGGCACGCATGGGCCGCTCAAAGGCGCCTCATATATCCGAGAGGTCTCAACTCGGGAAAGAACGCCGTCCAAACCTGCTTTCGATCTTGCCCAGTTGACGTGAAGTGGACTATACCTGTCGGCGTCTGGCCCGGACCGCACACAGACCGAGGCCGGGCCCGGGGGACGGGGGGAAACGGCAGGGGGCGGCTCAAGCGTCCCCGCATCCGTGTCTCCCCGCGCACCCCGGTCCTCACGCACTACCCAGCTCCATCTGCGTTCCCCCTCAGCAGGGGCACAACACAGCACATCACCGCGGTGCCGGGGAGGATCCGGTTCACCGCCTGAGTCCTGGAGAAGGCGAGGACTTGAGCATGGGATCCACCCCCGGTGTAGGCCATCGCGATCTGATCGAGCGGAGCGCGACTGTCGCTCCAACCACGGCCCCGGCGACCGCTTTTCCCACATCACTCAGCTGATCACCATCGGTGCCGCTGAGCGGCTCCGAGACGACGGCGAAACGCCCCGATGTGCATCTCCGCCGAACTTTCAGGCGGAGACCCACACCAGGACGCGCTCAAAGAGAAGTGCGGCAAGCACGGGGCCACCCCGGCCCGGCAGCCGAACACGCAGCAAACCGTACAGATCCAATCGATCAGTGAGGATGCAGAGATGACCATTCGTGCCGGCTCTCTTGACAGGCGGACGCTCCTGCGCGGGGCGATCGCAGCTGCAGCCATGGGTTCGTTCGCGGTTGCGTGTGGCTCTCCCTCCAGCAACGACAACGATGACAGCGGCCCGAAGGGCAAGAAGGGCGCCAAGAACCCGTTCGGCGTCGCCGCGAACTCCAAGGTCGACGCGGCCATCTTCGACGGCGGCTACGGCACCGACTACGTCGACTACGTCAACCAGGTGGTCGGGGGCCAGGTCAAGGGCCTCAAGGTCCAGGTCAAGCCGGTCGTCGACATCGCCCCGGAGCTCCAGCCCCGGTTCGTCGGCGGCAACCCGCCGGACCTCATCGACAACTCCGGTGAGGACCAGATCGGTTTCCTCGGCATCCTCGACCAGCTCGAGGAGCTCGATGACGTCTTCGAGGCCAACACCTACGAAGGCAAGAAGATCGCCGACATCGTCTACCCCGGCGTCAAGGACCCCGGCACGTTCAAGGACAAGTTCGTCGCGCTCAACTACGTGATGACGGTCTACGGCGTCTGGTACTCGAAGACGCTGTTCGAGGCGAACGGCTGGACCCCGCCGAAGACGTGGGACGAGGCGCTGGACCTCGGCCAGAAGGCGAAGAAGAAGGGCAAGTACCTCTTCGTCCACGGCAAGGAGGCGGCGACCTACTACCGCACGCTCCTGATCGACTCGGCGATCAAGGAGGGCGGCGACGAGGTCCGGCTCGCGCTGGAGAACCTGGAGAAGGGCTGCTGGTCGCACCCGGCCGTCCAGGGCGTGATCAAGGTCATGGAGACCATGGTCAAGCAGAAGATGTTCGTCCCCGGCGGCTCCGGCACCCAGTTCCAGAAGGCGCAGGCGATCTGGAGCAACGACCAGAAGGCGCTGCTCTACCCGTCCGGTGGCTGGATCGAGAACGAGATGAAGAAGGCCACCAAGGCCGACTTCCAGATGACCGGGTTCCCGTCGATGACGCTCACCGACAAGCCGAAGCTGCCCTACGAGTCGCTTCGCGCGGCCGCCGGCGAGCCGTTCATCGTTCCCAAGCAGGGCAAGAACCCGGCCGGCGGCAAGGAAGTGCTGCGCGCGATGCTGTCCGAGAAGGCGGCGGCCAACTTCTCCAAGACGAAGCTGGCCCCGACGATCGTCAAGGGCACCGTGCCCGCCGACGGTTACGGATCGTCGGCCCTCGTCTCGCAGACGAAGATGCTCGAGGCCGCCGGCACCAACATCTTCACCTACAACTTCGTCGAGGCCTACGGCATGAACACCGACCAACTGGTGCCGTGGAACTCGTTCCTCTCCGGCGACATCGACGCCAAGGGGCTGACCTCGGCCCTGCAGAAGATCTCCGACAAGGTCAGGGAAGACGACTCCGTCGACAAGATCAAGGTCAGCTAGCACTGCGATGAAAGACACGACCACCACCTCCGACACCGCGAGCCGCCGGCCTACGCCGGCCGCTCGCGGTGGGCGGCCCCGGCGCCGCAAGCTCACCTTCGACCGGGTGACGTTCTTCCTCGCGTTCCTCGGTGTCCCGCTGACCATCTTCGTGCTCTTCGTCCTGTACCCCTTCGCCCAGGCGGTCTTCTGGGCGATGACCAACTGGCGCGGCTTCAGCCCGGACTACACCTTCGTCGGCTTCGACAACTTCACCAAGATGTTCCAGGACGACATCTTCCTGAAGGCGTTGCGCAACGTCACGTTGTTGGCGATCTGCGTGCCGTTGGTGACGTTGACGCTCGCCCTTGGGGTCGCGGTGGCCATCACCCTGGGCGGGCCCAGCAAGGGCCCCGTCCGGGGGATCCGGGGAGCGTCCTTCTACCGGATCATCTCGTTCTTCCCCTACGTCGTGCCGGCGATCATCGTCGGCCTGATCTGGGCGCAGATGTACGACCCGAATGCTGGCCTGCTCAACGGCATCCTCACCGGGCTCGGCCTCGACGGGTTCGACAAGTTCGCCTGGCTGGGCGAAACGGTGAGCGCGATGCCGGCCCTGATGTTCGTCATCGTCTGGGGGCTCGTCGGGTTCTACGCGGTGCTCTTCATCGCCGCGATCAAGGGAGTTCCCGGCGAGCTGTACGAAGCGGCCAGGATCGACGGAGCCGGCCGGTTCCGGACGACGATCTCGATCACCTTGCCGGCGATCCGGGACACGGTGCAGACGGCGTACATCTACCTGGGCATTGCCGCCCTCGACGCGTTCGTCTACGTACAGGCGATGTTGCCGGGCGGCGGCCCGAACAACTCGACCCTGACGATCAGCCAGCGGCTGTTCAACGTCGCCTTCGCCAAGCAGCAGTTCGGATACGCCACCGCGATGGGCGTCGTCCTCGCCGTCGTCACCCTGGTGTTCGCGGCGCTGGTGTTTCTCGTCAACCGCCTGACCGGCGGCGGCGAGAGCGAGGGCAAGACGAAAGCGCCTGGGTTCAGGGCTCGGCGTGCCGCAGCCAAGGGAGGGGCCCAGTGAGCGCCATAGCCGCCGACCGGAAGTCGGCCAGTGACCGGAAGCCGGCGAGCGACCGGAAGCTGACGAGGGCCGTCGTGAGCAGCGACCGCAGGTTCGCGGTGACCGCGCACGCCCTGCTGATCCTGTGGTCCGTGATCGTGATCGTGCCCATGCTGTGGGTGCTGGTCTCGTCCTTCAAGTCGACCAGCGAGATCCTGTCCTCGCCCTTCAAGCTGCCGCATCGCTGGAGGTTCGAGAACTACGCGCACGCGTGGACCGACGCGAACATCGGGAAGTACTTCCTGAACTCGGTGATCGTCGTGGTCTCCGCGCTGGTCCTGGTGATGCTGCTGGGCGCGATGTGTGCCTACATCCTGGCCCGGTTCGAGTTCCCCGGACGCCGGCTGATCTATTACGTGATGCTCGCCGGGCTGACCTTCCCGGTCTTCCTGGCAATCGTGCCGCTCTTCTTCCAGCTGCAGAACTTCGGGCTGCTGAACACGCGGCTGGGACTGATCCTCACCTACGTCGCGTTCGCGCTGCCGTTCACGATGTTCTTCCTCTATTCGTTCTTCCGGTCCCTGCCGCATGACGTCTACGAGGCCGCGTTGATCGACGGCGCCGGTGACTGGCGGGCGTTCTTCCAGGTGATGCTGCCGATGGCGCGTCCGGGCATGGCGGCGGTGGCGATCTTCAACTTCCTGGGGCTGTGGAACCAGTTCCTGCTGCCGGTGGCGCTCAACACCAACCAGGACAAGTGGGTCCTGACCCAGGGGATGTCCGCCTACGCGTCCTCGCAGGTCTATAACATCGATTACGGTGGCCTGTTCGCGGCGATCGTGATCACGGTCGTGCCCGTACTGATCGTGTACATCATCTTCCAGCGCCGGATCGCCGGTTCGGTGTCGCAGGGCACCTTCCGCTGACGCCCACCGTCGCGCCGTACGGCCGGCCGGGCCGCTTTGCCAATCCGGCGGCCGGCGCCATCACGTAACCGCTGCTTCACCCGTTGCGCACAGGGGTCGGGCCCCGGAGAGGGAACTCTCCGGGGCCCGACCCCTGTGCGCAACGGCAGGAACCGATTTCCGTCAAGGGCTTGACGGCATAGGTACCTTCAGCGGAGCTTGGGGTTCATAACTTGTACAAGGTCCGGTCACTCTGTGTGTGTGAGGCGGACCACAGGGGGGCGAAGGGGCTCCCCAGTCAACGGGACGAGGGTGTGGGTCAATGGAGACTCCGGGGTCGCAGTCGTCGCTGCACCGGGCCAATCTGGAGCGGGTCGTACGCGCCGTGCGGCTCGCGGGTTCGCTCACGCAGGCGGAGATCGCGAGGACGACGGGCCTGTCCGCGGCGACGGTCTCCAACATCGTCCGGGAGCTCAAGGACGGGGGAACGGTCGAGGTCACGCCCACTTCGGCCGGGGGACGCAGGGCCCGCAGCGTGTCGCTCAGTGGCGACGCGGGCATCGTCATCGGCGTCGACTTCGGCCACACCCACCTGCGCGTGGCGATCGGCAACCTCGCCCACCAGGTGCTCGCCGAGGAGGCCGAACCCCTCGATGTGGACGCCTCCGCGGCGCAGGGCTTCGACCGGGCCGAGGAGCTCGTCGAGCGGCTCGTGGCGGCCACCGGCGTGGACCGTACGAAGGTGGCGGGCGTCGGGCTCGGCGTACCGGGCCCCATCGACGTCGAGAGCGGCACGCTGGGCTCCACGTCGATCCTGCCGGGCTGGACCGGCACCAAGCCCGCCGAGGAGATGAGCAGGCGCCTCGGCGTGCCCGTGCACGTCGACAACGACGCCAACCTGGGCGCCCTCGGCGAGCTGGTCTGGGGCAGCGGGCGCGGCGTCAAGGACCTCGCGTACATCAAGGTCGCCAGCGGTGTCGGCGCCGGGCTCGTGATCGACGGGAAGATCTACCGGGGCCCCGGCGGGACCGCGGGCGAGATCGGGCACATCACCCTCGACGAGTCGGGTCCCGTCTGCCGGTGCGGCAACCGCGGCTGCCTGGAGACCTTCACCGCGGCGCGCTACGTGCTGCCGCTCCTGGAGTCCAGCCACGGCACCGGGCTGACCATGGAGTCCGTCGTGCGGCTCGCGCGGGACGGCGACCCGGGGTGCCGGCGGGTGATCGCCGACGTGGGCCGTCACATCGGCAGTGGTGTCGCAAATCTCTGCAACCTGCTCAACCCCAGCCGGGTCGTCCTCGGCGGTGATCTGGCGGAGGCCGGAGAGCTGGTCCTGGGGCCGATCAGGGAGTCCGTGGGACGCTATGCGATCCCCAGTGCGGCGCGCCAACTGTCCGTCCTTCCAGGGGCGTTGGGCGGCCGCGCGGAGGTGCTCGGGGCGCTCGCCCTGGCACTCAGCGAGATGGGCGATTCGACCCTTTTGGACGGATCGCTGTCCGCTGTGGCACCTGCCTTCACTTAGAGAACGCATGACACCGTTGCCATCTCGTTAAGGATTTACTCCTTGACGCTGGGGTTGCGGCCGAGTTGACTTCCCGCTACCTCGGCCGCAACGTCGCGGCCTCGTCAGGGAGGTTTCTGAAGTGAACACGCGTATGCGTCGTGCCGCCGTTGCGTTCTGTGCCACTGGTATGGCCGTCTCTCTCGCCGCTTGCGGCAGCGCCAAGGAGTCCGGCGACAAGGACAGCGGCGACAAGGCGAGCTCCAAGAAGGGCGACGCCATCACCGTCGGCCTGCTGCTGCCGGAGAACCAGACCGCGCGCTACGAGAAGTTCGACAAGCCGATCATTGAGAAGCAGATTTCGACGCTGACCAATGGCAAGGGCAAGGTCGAGTACCTGAACGCCAAGCAGGACGCGACCGTCCAGTCGCAGCAGATCGACACGATGATCACCAAGAAGGTCGACGTGCTGATCCTGGACGCGGTCGACTACAAGGCCGTCGCCGGCGGTGTGAAGAAGGCCAAGGACGCCGGTATCCCCGTCGTCGCGTACGACCGCCTGGCCGAGGGTCCGATCGCCGCGTACACCTCGTTCGACAACGAGGAGGTCGGCAAGACGCAGGGCGAGGCGCTCCTGAAGGCCATGGGCTCCAAGGCCACCAAGAGCAGCAAGATCGTCATGATGAACGGCGCGATCACCGACCCGAACGCAGCCTTCTTCAAGAAGGGTGCCCTCTCCGTGCTCAAGGACAAGGTGACCGTCGCCAAGTCCTACGACACCAAGGAGTGGAAGCCGGAGAACGCCAACCAGAACATGGAAGGCGCCATCTCCGCGATCGGCAAGGACAAGATCGCCGGCGTCTACTCCGCCAACGACGGCATGGCGGGCGGCATCATCACCGCCCTGAAGGCCGCGGGCCTGAGCAAGCTCCCGCCGGTCACCGGCCAGGACGCCGAGCTCGCCGGTGTGCAGCGCATCGTCACGGGCGACCAGTACATGAGCGTCTTCAAGTCGTACCCGGCGGAGGCCGAGACCGTCGCCAAGATGGCCGTCTCGATCGCCAAGACGGGCAAGCTCGACAGCTCCCTGGAGACCAGCACGGTCGACAGCGGCACCGAGAAGGCTGTCCCCTCCGTGATCGTCCCGGTGGTCTCCCTGACCCAGGACAACATCAAGGACACGGTCATCAAGGAGGGTTACTACACCCTCGGCGAGATCTGCACGACCAAGTACAAGGCCGCTTGCGACAAGATCGGCCTGAACTAACCAGGCCGGAGTCGCCCTGCGGCAACTCCCTTGTCCTGCACGGGACGTGAGCGCACCTTGAAGGAGCGCCCCGTGTGAGCACGTCCGGCGCCCCGCCGCCGACAGCCCCGCAAGCTCAACGGCGGGGCGCCGGACGGAACGACGTACGACAGCACCACCCTGCACGTACGCACCCCCCTCTCAGTCTTTTCTGTTCAACCTCCCGCCGGGTCAGGCCTTTGGCGGCGAAGGAGATGGTTCACGTGTCCGCTACGCCCGTGCTGGCGTTGCGCGGAGTCTCCAAGCGATTCGGTGCCGTCCAGGCGCTCACCGATGTAGAGCTTGAGGTCCACGCCGGTGAGGTGGTCGCCCTGGTCGGCGACAACGGTGCCGGAAAGTCCACCCTGGTCAAGACGATCGCCGGCGTGCACCCCATCGATGACGGTGTCATCGAGTGGGACGGCAAGGCCGTCGCGGTCAACCGGCCGCACGACGCCCAGGCCCTGGGCATCGCGACCGTCTACCAGGACCTCGCGCTGTGCGACAACATCGACGTCGTCGGCAACCTCTTCCTGGGCCGTGAGCTCAAGCGCCGCGGTGTCCTCGACGAGGTCGAGATGGAGCGCCGCTCCAGGGAGCTCCTCGAGACGCTCTCCATCCGCATCCCGAGCGTGCGCATCCCGATCGCCTCGCTCTCCGGCGGTCAGCGCCAGGTCGTGGCCATCGCCCGCTCCATGCTCGGCGAGCCCAAGCTGGTCATCCTCGACGAGCCGACGGCTGCCCTCGGTGTCGAGCAGACCGCGCAGGTCCTCGACCTCGTCGAGCGTCTTCGCGAGCGCGGGCACGCGGTCATCCTCATCAGCCACAACATGGCCGATGTGAAGGCCGTCGCCGACAAGGTCGCCGTCCTGCGGCTCGGCCGCAACAACGGCGTATTCGAGGTCAAGACCACCTCGCAGGAAGAGATCATCTCCGCCATCACCGGCGCCACGGACAACGCCGTGACCCGTCGTGCGGCGCGCAGCAACGCGGAGGCTCAGAAGTGAGCATCGAAAAGACCGACAAGCCGCAGGCCCCTGTGGACGCCCCGGCGGTCGCCGGCGACGCGAGTGTCGCCATCGACCCCCGCCTCCTCGTGCGCGAGCAGGGATTCGCGGGCTACATAGGCGAGTTCAAGCGCAAGATGCGCGCCGGTGACCTCGGCGCCACCCCGGTCGTCATCGGCCTGATCGTCATCTGCGCGATCTTCCAGAGCCTCAACTCGGCGTTCCTGGGTGCGGAGAACCTGAACAACATCTTCGTCGCCATGGTCGCGACGGGCATGATGTCGGTCGGCATCATCTTCGTGCTGCTGCTCGGTGAGATCGACCTCTCGGTCGGCTCCGTCTCCGGTGTCTCCGCGGCGATCACGGCCGTGATGAGCGTCACCCACGGCGTCAACGAGTGGGTCGCGGTCCTCACCGCCCTCGCGGCCGGTGCCGTCATCGGCGCCCTGCACGGCTTCTTCTTCGCCCGGATCGGTGCGCCCGCCTTCGCCGTGACCCTGGCGGGCCTGCTGTTCTGGAACGGCTTCATGCTCCAGATCCTGGGCTCCAACGGCACGATCAACATCGACGGCGACGGCGTGGTCGGCAGGCTCACCACGTACTACTTCTCCGATGTCGCCGCCGCCTACGGGCTCGCGGTCGTCGCGGTCGCCGGCTACTTCCTGTCGGCCTTCCTCGGCAACCGGCGCCGTGAGGCCGCCGGGATCCCGTCCCGCCCGCTGAGCGAGCTCGTGCTGCGCACGGTGCTGCTCGCGATCGCGGCCTTCGCCGTGGCGATCATGTTCAACCAGTACAAGGGCCTGCCGCTCGCCGTGCTGCTGTTCGCGATCGTCCTGGTCGCCTCCGACTTCGTGCTGCGCCGCACCTCGTACGGCCGCAAGATCTTCGCGCTCGGCGGCAGCGTCGAGGCATCGCGCCGCGCCGGTATCAACGTCACGGCGGTCCGCGTCTCGGTCTTCGCCGTCGCGGGTCTGTTCGCGGCGGTCGGCGGCCTCTTCTGGGCCTCCAAGATCGCGGCGGCCAACCAGAGCGCCGGTTCCGGCGACCTCCTGATGAACGTCATCGCGGCGGCCGTCATCGGTGGCACCAGCCTCTTCGGCGGCCGGGGCCGCACCTGGAACGCCCTGCTCGGTGTCCTCGTGATCACGTCGATCCAGTACGGCCTCGCCCTTCAGGGCATCGCCACGCCGATCCAGTACATGATCACCGGTGGCGTGCTCCTCGCCACGGTCGTCATCGACTCGGTCACCCGCAAGACCCAGAAGTCGGCGGGCCGCGCCTAGCGGTCAGCACGCCCCCTGGATCCTGTGCCCGGCGTCAATGACGACGCCGGGCACAGCCATGTCTCGCGAAGCCGCCACCGAACGCACGTACCCCTCGGATACGGCCGATCGCGTGATGTACAACGCACAGCCCGGGCGCCGAGCGCTGAGGCGGAACATTAGACTCGACAGACCCGGCAAAAGCTCGAACAGCTCTATCGCAAGGAGGCACGGGTGCCGCTGCTGACCCGCATCACGGGACCGCGCGATCTGGACCGGCTCAGCCCGGAACAGCTGGACCAGCTGGCCGGTGAGATCCGGACCTTCCTCGTCGACGCGGTATCCAAGACCGGCGGCCACCTCGGCCCCAACCTCGGCGTCGTCGAGCTCACCATCGCGCTGCACCGCGTCTTCGACTCGCCGAAGGACCGGGTGCTCTTCGACACCGGTCACCAGTCCTACGTGCACAAGCTGCTCACCGGCCGGCAGGACTTCGCCAAGCTGCGCACCAGGGGCGGCCTGTCCGGCTACCCCTCGCGCGCCGAGTCCGACCACGACGTGATCGAGAACTCGCACGCCTCCACGGTCCTCGGCTGGGCCGACGGTCTCGCCAAGGCGAACGAGGTGCGCGGCAAGGACGACCACGTCGTCGCCGTGATCGGCGACGGAGCCCTCACGGGCGGCATGGCCTGGGAGGCCCTGAACAACATCGCGGCCGCCAAGGACCGCCCCCTCGTGATCGTCGTCAACGACAACGAGCGCTCGTACGCCCCCACCATCGGCGGCCTCGCCAACCACCTGGCCACCCTGCGCACCACGGACGGCTACGAGCGGTTCCTGGCCCGCGGCAAGGACCTCCTGGAGCGCACGCCGGTCGTCGGCCGCCCGCTCTACGAGACCCTGCACGGCGCCAAGAAGGGCCTCAAGGACTTCATCGCCCCGCAGGGCATGTTCGAGGACCTCGGCCTGAAGTACGTCGGCCCCATCGACGGCCACGACATCGAGGCCCTGGAATCGGCCCTGGCCCGCGCCAAGCGGTTCGGCGGACCGGTCATCGTGCACTGCCTCACCGAGAAGGGCCGCGGCTACAAGCCCGCCGAGCAGGACGAGGCCGACCGCTTCCACGGCATCGGCCCGATCCACCCGGACACCGGCCTGCCCATCAAGGCCTCGGCCGCCAGCTGGACGTCCGTCTTCGGCGACGAGATGGTCAAGCTCGGCCACGACCGCGAGGACATCGTCGCGATCACCGCCGCGATGCTCCAGCCCGTCGGCCTGAAGAAGTTCGCCGACGCCTTCCCCGACCGCATCTACGACGTCGGCATCGCCGAGCAGCACGCCGCCACCTCGGCCGCGGGCCTCGCCACCGGCGGGGTGCACCCGGTCTTCGCGGTCTACGCGACGTTCCTCAACCGCGCCTTCGACCAGGTCCTCATGGACGTCGCGCTGCACAAGTGTGGCGTCACCTTCGTCCTGGACCGGGCCGGCGTCACGGGCGACGACGGCGCCTCGCACAACGGCATGTGGGACATGTCCATGCTCCAGGTCGTCCCCGGCCTGCGCCTGGCCGCCCCGCGCGACGCCGAGCAACTGCGCGCCCAGCTGCGCGAGGCCGTCGAGGTCGACGACGCGCCGACCGTCGTCCGCTACTCGAAGGGCGTCGTCGGACCCGCGGTCCCGGCCGTCGGCAAGGTCGGCTCCATGGACGTGCTGCTCGGGCCGTCGGCCGTCAAGCCGGACGTGCTCCTTGTCTCCGTCGGGGCGCTCGCCCCGATGTGCCTGGAGATCGCCGGCCTCCTCGACAAGCAGGGCATCACCACGACCGTCGTCGACCCGCGCTGGGTCAAGCCGGTCGACGAGGCGCTCGCGCCGCTCGCCGAGCAGCACCGCGTCGTCGTCACCGTCGAGGACAACTCCCGTGTGGGAGGCGTCGGTTCGGCGATCGCGCAGGCCCTGCGCGACGCGGGCGTCGACGTACCGCTGCGCGACTTCGGCATCCCGCCGCGCTTCCTCGACCACGCCTCGCGCAAGGAGGTCATGGCCGAGATCGGCCTCACGGCCCCCGACATCGCGCGTCAGGTCACCGGGCTGGTCGCCAAGCTGGACGGCCGCTTCGAGCGTGCCACGGCCACGGACGCCGTGGAGCCCGCGCGCGACTGACCCTCCAGAGGCTGCTCCATGGGCCGGTCCCACCACCACGCAAGGGTGGTGGGACCGGCCCATTCGCGTGAACGCGCCCGCGCCGTGGCATACGGAGCGAAAGCCCCCTCGATCATGTCGAGGACGACAATGCGTGGGAGGTACGCCCGTGAGCAGCACCCTCTTCAGGACGAAGAAGGTCGAACAGTCGATCTTGGACACTGAGGAGCCGGAGCACGCACTCAAGAAGTCGCTGTCCGCTCTGGACCTCACCGTGTTCGGGGTCGGTGTCATCATCGGCACCGGCATCTTCGTCCTCACCGGCAAAGTCGCCAAGGAGAACGCGGGCCCCTCGGTGGCGCTGGCGTTCATCGTGGCCGGCGTCGTCTGCGGCCTGGCCGCGCTGTGCTACGCGGAGTTCGCTTCCACCGTCCCGGTCGCCGGGTCCGCCTACACCTTCTCGTACGCGTCGCTCGGCGAACTGCCGGCCTGGATCATCGGCTGGGACCTGGTACTCGAGTTCGCGCTCGGCACGGCGGTCGTCGCCGTCGGCTGGTCCGGCTATGTGCGCTCGCTGCTGGACAACGCGGGCTGGCATCTGCCCTTGTCGCTGAGCGGGCGGGACGGGGCCACAGGGTTCGGCTTCGACATCCTCGCCGCCGCCCTGGTCCTGGTGCTCACCGTCATCCTCGTCCTCGGGATGAAGCTCTCCGCCCGCGTCACCACGGTCGTCGTCGCCATCAAGGTGGCCGTCGTCCTCATCGTGATCGTCGCGGGGGCCTTCTTCGTCACGGCCGACAACTACAAGCCCTTCATCCCGAAGGCGCAGGCACAGGAAGCGGGCGCCAGCATCCAGTCCCCACTCGTGCAGCTGATGTTCGGCTACGAGCCGACCGACTTCGGCGTCATGGGAATCTTCACCGCCGCCTCCGTCGTCTTCTTCGCCTTCATCGGCTTCGACGTCGTGGCCACCGCCGCCGAGGAGACGAAGAACCCGCAGCGGGACATGCCGCGCGGCATCCTCGGCTCCCTGATCATCTGCACCACGCTCTACGTGGCGGTGTCGATCGTCGTCACGGGCATGCAGAGGTACAGCGAGCTGTCCATCGACGCCCCGCTCGCGGACGCCTTCAAGGCGACCGGGCACCCCTGGTACGCGGGTGTCATCAGCTTCGGCGCCGCGGTCGGCCTGACGACGGTCTGTCTGATCCTCCTCCTCGGCCAGACCCGGGTGTTCTTCGCGATGAGCCGTGACGGGCTGCTGCCGCGCTTCTTCTCCGTCGTCCACCCGAGGTTCAAGACCCCGTACCGGCCGACCATCCTGCTCGGCGTGATCATCGCGATCCTGGCCGGGTTCACCAGCCTCAGCGAGCTCGCGGAGCTGGTGAACATCGGCACGCTCTTCGCGTTCGTCGTCGTCGCGCTCGGCGTCATCATCCTGCGCCGCACCCGCCCCGACCTGCCCCGCGCCTTCCGCACCCCCCTGGTACCGCTGATCCCGATCCTGTCGGTGCTCGCGTCGCTGTGGCTGATGCTGAACCTGCCCGCGGAGACCTGGATCCGCTTCGCCGCCTGGATGGTGCTCGGCTTCATCGTCTACTTCGTGTACGGGCGCTCGCACAGCCGGCTGGGGCGGACGGAGGAGGCGGGCCGGCAGTAGGGGTACGCCGACGCGAGGGCTGCCTGACGACCGGTCGGCCACCCTGCGCCGGGGATTTCTTGGCGGACTCGGGGTTGGCTGCTTCGAGGCGGAGCACGACGGATTCGGGCCGGTGTGCGGCGACGTCGACGAGGTCGTGACCGAAGTGATCCGCTACCGCGGCAACGGGTGTGCGCGAGCCGCAGTACGACCGCAGGGCGCGGGCGTTCTTCGCCTTCGAGGACCGCGACAACTGCGCCCGCGCGACGGCCGCGATCGCGGAGCTCGCGGCGTCGGACCAGTAAGTCGTGTTGCGGCCCGCGCGCCTCACGCGGGACGCACCGTCCGCGGCCCCACACACGTGGCGCCCAACTCACCCACGCGGCGGCGCAGTTCACGGTCGGCGGTCACCACGGTGCACGGCCTCCCGGCGGCGGCGACCAGCTCCACGATGTGATCGTCCCCGCTCCCGGCCGCCGACTCGACCCGCACCCCCGGCACCGGCTCCACGCCGCTCGCCGCGCCCTCCACGACGAGCACGATGTCGACGCCCTCGCGCTCGGCGTACGTCACCAGGCTGTCCCGCAGGCGTTCGGCCGCGCCCCGTCGGTCGCGCCACCAGCCGTCGGGGACCGAACCGACGACATTGGCGCCGTCGACGATCAGGAGCATGGTCATGAGGTCCCGCCCTTCTCCCACGCGGCGGTGACCCGCCGCATCGCCTCCACGGCGCGCGCCGTGCGCGGGGCGTCCGTACGCAGCGCGTTGGCGAACTCGACGTGCAGGAACGGCACATGCTCGGCGGCCGCCTTCGCGCCCTGCACATTGGTGTGCCCCTCGAGGGGACAGGAGCGTACCCAGGCGCGGCACACGTCGAAGTCCCGCGCACGCAGTTCGTCGGCGAGCAGCCGGCCATCGGCGCGGCCCTCCCGGCCCCGCCCCGTCGACGCGATCACGTCGCGACCGGGCGCCGAGTCGTCGGCGAAGCCATGGATCTGGAGTCCGGGGAGTCCGCGCTCCGCGAGCTCGTCGCAGAACGCGTCGAAAACGCTGTCCCGGCGGTGCGCGACGTCCGCCGCGTCACCCGCGCCGGCTTTGCGATGTGCGCCAGCAATCACGAGGACGCCGCCATGGCCGCCGCGCAGGACGCCCACCGCGAGCCGCTCGGTGTTGCGGTCGGCGACGGGGTGCGGGACCTGCACGGACCAGCGTGCGGGGGAGCCGGTCTCCACGTACACGCGCCCCCAGCCGCGCGGCGCGCGGCCCTGCTCGGTGCGGTCGGCGATCTCCGCGTACCGCCGCCCGGTGGAGCTGTCCGTGACGGTGTCCAGCGAGAGGTCGATGCCGGACAGGCGCTCCTTTGCCTGGTCCGCGTGGCCGGCGAGCAGCAGCCGGAGACCGCTCGCGGCCGTGCGCCGCTCATTGCGTGTCGGGGGCCGGTAGCCGGTTCCGGGTGCGAAGCGGGCGGTGTAGTCCGTGATCCGGGTCAACAGGTCGACGCCCGTCCGGCCGCCGGTCCGTGTGCCGGGGTCGCGGCGGTCCACGGGCTCGTCCCGGTGCGTGGTCCCGACCACGAGCGCGGTCGCAACGACCGCTGCGATCAGCAGGATTGTTGCAATCGTTACCGTCTTCGTCCTGTTCGTCCTCATGCTTGTATAAAGATAGCCCGGTGAATAGACGCCCCTCCCGCCGGTCGTGGTCCGGCATAGCCCTGTCCGTGCTGCTCGCGGGAACCGCGGCCTGTGGCCCCTTCGGCTCGGACGACGGCAAGGCGGCCGCGGACGGCCCCTCGTTCACCGTCGCGGCGGCCGGAGACATCCTCATCCACCCGCAGCTCACCGAACAGGCGCGCAAGGACGCCAAGGTGACCGGCCAGGGCGAGAAGGGCCTCGACTTCGACCCGATGCTGGCCGGGGTCAAGCCCGTCATCAGCAAGGCCGACCTGGCCATCTGCCACTTCGAACCGGTCGCCGGCAAGCCCGAGGGCCCCTTCGAGAGCTACCCCGCGTTCCTGGTGCCGCCGCAGATCGCCACCACCATCAAGCACGTCGGTTACGACACCTGCTCCAGCGCCTCCAACCACACTCTCGACCACGGCGCCGCCGGTGTGCAGAACACGCTGAACGTCCTCGACCGGGCGGGCCTGAAGCACACCGGTTCGGCACGCAGCGCCGCCGAGGCGGCCAAGCCGCTCATCATGGAAGTCAAGGGCGTCAAGGTCGCCCAGCTCTCGTACGCCTTCGGGTTCAACGGCAACGAGATTCCGGCGGACAAGCCCTGGCTGGTCAACCAGATCGACTTCAGGAACATCGCCGCGGCCGAGAAGCGGGCCCGCGCCGCGGGCGCCGACGTGGTGATCCTCAGCATCCACTGGGGCCGTGAGAACCAGCCGAACCCCAGCCGCTCCCAGCTCCAGCTGGGCCGCAAGCTGGCGCGCGAGACCGGCATCGACCTGATCATCGGCCACCACGCGCACGTGGTGCAGCCCATGGAGAAGGTCGACGGCACCTGGATCGCCTACGGGCTCGGCAACCAGATCGCCCGCCACGACGTGCCGACCGGCCTGACCGAGGAGGGCGTCATCGGCTGGTTCGAATTCACCAAGAGGGCCGGGAAGTGGGACGTACAGGCGAAGTACGTGCCGACGTTCACGCAGATCCCACCGGACCCGGACGAGTCGGGCAATCTCCCCAAGGGTGCGGTCGAGAACCACCGGCTCGTGGACATCGCGGCGGCCCTGCGGGACGGCCGGGGTGACGGTGACACGAAGCTGAGCGAGCAGCAGCGCGCCCGCTACCGCCTGGCCTTCGAGCGCACGGAGGGCACGATGCTCAACCGCGGCGCGGCCAAGGACGGACTCGCCCCGCTGGAGCCGCTGCCCGAGTAGGACCTCGGCAAAGCGACGCTTCTCACCTTTTTCCTCACCAGTACAACCCTTTGACGTCGACGTGGGTCAGATGTTTCCGGATCGCACTCCTGTGCGTTCCGGTGCGCACAACCCCCACGGCCGCGGAGCGACTTTCGCGTGTCCGGACGCGCCCCCACGTTCCAGAGAGGAGCCCTCCGTTGGCCGCTTCGCGCCCGAAGCGGCGGCACAAGGTCCGCCGACGGGCCGACATGTCCCTGCTGGGCGGCATACGTCCGCCCATCGCAGTGCTGTCGGTTCTGCTCCTCGCCCTCGCGGGCATCACCGCCCTCACCCTCGGCCGCGTCGGACACGACCGCGTCCCGGAAGCCGTCCGCACCTCGCAGCAGCACTTCGCCGAGGACGGGGCCATCGGCCTGCGCGCCTCCGTCGACGAGGGCGTCACCGACCTCACCAGGACGGCCGCGCTGTTCAGCGCCGGCGATCCGGTGTCGGCCGACGCCGTCCTCGACAAGATCGGCAACGTCTACCAGAAGTGGACGGGCACCGCCGTCGTCGAGATCAAGTCCGGCAAACTCCTCGCCGCTCGCGGCGAGAACGTGCCGCTGACCGCGATCGACCGCGCCAAGCTCTCCGACGACAACGGCCTCGCCCCGCGCATGGTGCGCCTCCAGAACGGCGAGACGCGCCTGCTCACCTTCGCGCTCCTGAACTGGAAGGGTCAGCCGCAGCAGCTGCTCGTCGCCTCCAACAGTCTGAAGTTCCCCGGCATCAGCCTCGGCGAGTTCCGCTCCATCGCCGTCATCGACCAGGCCGGCACGATCCTCAGCAGCGACGGCATCCCCGAGCCCGAGCAGGTGCTCACCGACCTTCAGCGCGCCGAGGTCAAGGAGTCCAACCGGCAGCTGAAGGCCTTCGCGAAGAGCGCCGCCGCCAAGGCGGAACAGCACCCCGTCAAGTCCAAGGAGCCCGGCTCCGGCGGCTTTCTCGGCGTCAGCGGCAGCCTCAGCGGCGACCGCTACATGGGCGAGCGGTCCGTCGCCGGTTACGCCACGCTCGCGTCGCCACAGCCCGGTGAGCCCACGGTCGCCACCGGCCTCGGCCTGACCGTCGTCGCCATGGTCAAGGTCGCCGAGGACCCGGCGGTCACCGCCAGCCCGATGTTCGGCCTGGCGGCCGCGGCCGCCCTGCTGCTCATCGGCGGCCTCACCGTCGCGCTGCTGCTCGGCACCGTGCAACGGCCACTGATCAGGCTGTTCCTGGAGAGCCGCCGGATCACCCGCGGCGACCTCGCCCGGCCCGTCGCCGTGCCCCGGCGCGGCGAGGCCGCCAGGATCGGCGCGGCCCTGGAGCGCCTGCGCCGCCAGCTGCTCGGCGAACTCCCACAGCCCGCTGCGCCGGCCCGCCGCCGCTTCGGCGCCCGCTCGCTCCTCGCGGTCGCCGGGGTCCTGCTACTGGTCTGGTCGGGCCCCCTGCTGCTCATGCTCAACCGCGCCGGCGACACCGTCGTCGTACCCCAGCAGATGGTCAACGACCAGCGCGAACGCACCGACACCCTGTCCGACCGGGTGCGCCGCGCACTCAACGAGGGGCACGCCGACCTGATGTCGGTCGCCTCCCTCATCGGCGACCGCACCAAGCCCTCGCAGATGACCGAGGTGCTCGAAGCCACCATGCACGAACACGAGCGCTACGAGTCCCTCTATGTACTCGACGCCCAGGGCAAGGTCCTCGCCAGGTCCGGGCACGGCCCGCACAACGAGAAGGGCGAAGGCCCCTCGGCGCAGCCCATCCGCGTCCTGGACGACCAGGGCAAGAAGCCGGTCATCGTCGGCACCGCCGAACTGCCCGGCCGCCAGGGTGCCGCCGTGGTCGGCGAGTTCCGTATCGACTTCCTCAATTCACTGCTCAAGCGCCCCGGGCTCGGTGACGTCCGGGTCGTCGACGCCGAGCGGCGCGTCATCGGCGGCAACACCGGCTATCTCGCCTTCCACAAGCTGCCCGGCAACCGCCTCGACGAGCTCGCCGACGGCACCAACCAGAAGGTCGGCATGAGCCCGCGCCCCAGCGGGGTCCTGTTCCGTGACGGCGGCGACATCCAGATCGCCGCGGCCGCGCCCTTCGTCGGCGGCGGCGCGGCCAAGTCGCTCGGCTGGACCGTCGTCAGCTGGCAGCCCGCATCGAGTCTCGCCATCCCGGAGTACAGCCTCCAGAACCGCACGGTCCTGGCCGGTCTGCTCGGGATCACCGCGGCGGCCGCCTGCCTGGGCTGGCTGCACATCGTCGTCGTACGGCCCCTGCGCGACCTGGCCCGGCAGGCCGAGTCGCTCGCGGACGGTGACCGCAAGACCGTCCTGTTCCCACGCCACCACGACGAGGTCGGCGCCGTCGCCCGCAGCCTGGAGCTGATCAGGCAGCAGGTCCAGAGCCAGCAGCGCAAACGCGACGGCGGTGCCCGCACGCCCGCCGGAGCCGGAAGGAACTAGAACCCCGTGCTCTTCCTCTACACCGTGCTCGTGGTGTGCGGAGCCGTCCTGCTGATCGCCGGAATCGTCGAACAGCGGCGGCACTTCGCCAACCTCGAACACATACCGACCCGCGTCCTCGTCAACGGCATTCGCGGCAAGTCGTCCATCACGCGCCTGTGCGCGGGCGCCCTGCGCGGCGGCGACCTGACCACGGTCGCCAAGACGACCGGCACGGCGGCCCGCTTCATCCACCCCGACGCCACCGAGGAGCCGGTCTACCGCAAGTTCGGTATCGCCAACGTCGTCGAGCAGATCGGCATCGTGCGCCGCGCCGCCGCCTACAACCCGGACGCGCTCGTCATCGAGTGCATGGCCGTCATGCCGGCACTCCAGGAGATCAACCAGTCCAAGCTGATCCGCTCCACCATCGGCGTCCTGTGCAACGTCCGTGAGGACCACCTCGCCGAGATGGGCCCCACCCTCGACGACGTGGCGCGCTCGCTGTGCCGCTCTATGCCGGAGGGAGGCATCTGCGTGACCGCCGAGCAGGAGCGCTTCCACATCCTCCAGGAGGAGGCGGACGCCAGGGACTGCAAGCTGATCTACGCCGACCCCGAGACGGTCAGCGACGAGGAGCTGCGCGGGTTCAGCTGGTTCACCTTCAAGGAGAACGTGGCGATCGCGCTGACCGTCGCCGAGCTGGTGGGCGTCGACCGGGACACCGCGCTCCAGGGCATGTACGACGCCCCGCCGGACCCCGGAGTCCTCTCCGTCGAGCGCTATCTCACGCACGACGACAAGAAGCTCCGCTTCGCGAACGTCTTCGCGGCCAACGACCCCGAGTCGACGCTGATGAACATCAACCAGCTCCTCGACCTCGGTGCCATCCACCGCCCGCTGAACGTCGTCATCAACTGCCGCCCGGACCGCGTCGAACGCAACGGCCAGATGGGCGAGATCATCCCCGAGCTCGATCCGGACCAGGTCTTCGTCATCGGCCACCCGGCCAAGTCCGCCATCGACGCGATCCCAGCCGCGTACCGGGACCGGGCCGTGGACCTCGGCGGCGACCGGCGTGAGGCCGAGGAGTTCATGGGCAAGCTGCTCGGCAGCCTCGGCCCCGACTCCTCGCTCGTCGCCATCGGCAACATCCACGGCCAGGGTGAGCACCTCCTGGAGCACCTCGCCGAACTCCCCGCGGACGAGTCCGACGACCCGGCGGACCGCTTCGAGCCCGCCGAGGCCTCCTGGCAGGACGCACCGGCCGTACCGGAACACATCGAGACGGTGCAGCTGTACGCGCCCCGCATCGACCCGTACCAGCAGTACCCCGAGGCGTACGAGACGCGCTACACGCCCCCGCTGCACATCCCCGTGCAGCGCGACGCGGACCACCCGCATCCCGAGTACCAGGATCCGCAGCGGCCCCGCCAGGCCTGGCCCGCCGTCACTCAGCACCAGCCCGTCCAGCCAGCCGAACAGAACGTCCCCCGTGGCCTGTTCGAACCGCGCATCCCGCCCGCACCTCCCGCCGAAGACCCGCAGCAGTGGCACAGCAGCCCAGGAGAACCACGTTGATCCCCACCGTCCTCACCCCCGAGATCGCTGCGATCGGCATCGCGATCGGGCTGCTGTTCTCCCTGGTCTGCTACCTCACGACGAACCTCTCGCCGGGCGGAATGATCACCCCGGGCTGGATCGCGCTGACGCTCGTCGAAGACCTCCAGCGCGCGGCCATGGTCGTCGGCGTCACCGTCCTCACCTATGTGGGCACGCTCCTGATGCAGCGCTACGTGATCCTCTACGGCAAGCGCCTGTTCGCCGCCGTAGTGCTGCTCGGAGTGACGCTCCAGGCCACCGTGATGATCGTCCTCTCCCTCGAGTTCCCGCTGATGTACGCGAACCAGACCCTGGGCTTCATCGTCCCCGGCCTCATCGCCTACCAGCTGGTCCGCCAGCCCAAGGGCCCCACGATCCTCGCCACCGGCTCGGTGACGCTGATGGCGTACGTCGTCCTCACCGCCGGAATCCTCCTCGGCGTCATGCCGTCCGCCTGAACCACGCACCGGAGCCGACCCCATGAGTGCCAAGAAGAAGCACCCCGTACTGCACACCGCGATCGTTCTGTCGCTGCTCGGCGGCAGCGCCTATCTGACGGTGGAGCTGCGCAAGGACGAGCAGGCGAAGGCGCCCGCCGTCCAGGCCGTCACCGACACCCCGCTCCTGGAGTCCAGCACGGGCCAGCAAGGCGGCGAGCAGAACTGGGAGCGGCTGAAGAACCCCGAGCGTTCCGTCCTGCGCGGCGAGGGCGGCCAGGTCCTCGCGACCTTCACCGACAGCGCGCGCACGGCCACACTCAAGGGCCCGAGCCGCACCTTCACCGAGCCCGCCAACACCAAGTCCCGCGTGGTCACCGAGGACTGGGTGCGCCTCATGCCGGAACCCTGGCGCAAGGGCGCGGAGAAGGAGAAGTGGTTCAAGGACTGGTTCAAGGAGTTCTACGGCAGCGAGGAGGACGACATCTTCGCCTTCGCCTTCCAGTACCTGGAGGGCGCCCCGGTCAAGAAGGACGACGAGGGCATCGCCTACGGCGGTGACGCCAGCTTCGGGCCGATCAACCCGAACGGCAGCGAGGGCAACGACCTGCGCGACGAACTCTCCGACTTCTACGACTACCTGGGCATCCCGTACACCTTCCGGGACGGGGTCACGCAGCAGCCCGAGACCAAGCGCGCCCGGTCCGTGGACTGTTCCGGCTTCCAGCGTCTGGTGTGGGGCTACCGGGCCCGCTACCCCCTGATGTCCTCCGACAAGTCGGGCGACGGTCTGCCGCGCACCGCCAACGGCATGGCCCGCTCGGACGTCGGGGCCGACATCATCCCGCTCAAGGGTGTCGGCGCCGCGGACCGGCCCAAGTCCATCGACGTGCTCCAGCCCGGAGACCTCGTGTTCTTCAAGCTCGACGCCCGCACGAATCAGCGCCTCGACCACGTCGGTCTGTACATGGGCCACGACACGGACGGCCACATGATCTTCGTGTCGAGCCGCGAAGAGGTCAACGGCCCGACGATCGGCGACAAGGGCGGCACGTCCCGCCTCGACGGCAACGGCTATTACGCGAGCACCCTGCGCAGCGCGAAGCGGCTCTGACCCCGCGCCGCGGCGTCCGCAAACGCCGGTGCCCGGCACGCCAGTCGGCATGCCGGGCACCGGGAACGCCGGGGAGTTACGCCGGAACGCTGGCCACGCCCTGCGCCAGGAACCGCTTGCCGGTCACCCGCTCGCTGACGCCCTCGCGGTCCAGGTACGGCGTGATGCCACCCAGGTGGAAGGGCCAGCCGGCACCGGTGATCAGGCACAGGTCGATGTCCTGCGCCTCGGCGACGACACCCTCGTCGAGCATGAGCCCGATCTCCTGCGCCACCGCGTCGAGCACGCGGTCACGGACCTGCTCCTCCGTCAGGACGACATCGCCCTGCTTGAGGAGCGCGGCCACCTCGGGGTCGAGCTCCGGCTTCCCGGAGTCGTACACGTAGAAGCCGCGCTTGCCGGCCTTGACGACCGCCGCGAGGTTCGGGGACACCGTGAAGCGCTCCGGGAAGGCGCGGTTCAGGGTCTCCGAGACGTGCAGACCGATCGCCGGACCGACGAGCTCCAGGAGCACCAGCGGGGACATCGGCAGGCCGAGCGGCTCGACGGCCTTCTCGGCGACCTCGACCGGGGTGCCCTCGTCGATGACGTTCTGGATCTCGCCCATGAAGCGGGTGAGGATGCGGTTCACGACGAACGCCGGGGCGTCCTTCACCAGAACCGCCGTCTTCTTCAGCTTCTTGGCGACACCGAAGGCCGTGGCCAGCGAGGCGTCGTCGGTCTGCTCGCCGCGGACGATCTCCAGGAGCGGGAGGATCGCGACGGGGTTGAAGAAGTGGAAGCCGACGACCCGCTCGGGGTGCTTCAGCTTCGACGCCATCTCGGAGACCGAGAGGGACGAGGTGTTGGTGGCGAGGATCGCGTGCGCCGGGGCGACCGCCTCGACCTCCGCGAACACCTGCTGCTTGACGCCGATCTCCTCGAAGACGGCCTCGATGACGAAGTCGGCGTCGGAGAAGCCCTCGGCCTTGTCCAGGACACCGGAGACCAGCGCCTTGAGGCGGTTGGCCTTGTCCTGGTTGATACGGCCCTTGCCGAGCAGCTTCTCGATCTCGGCGTGGACGTAGCCCACACCCTTGTCGACACGCTCCTGGTCGATGTCGGTCAGGACGACCGGCACCTCGAGGCGGCGCAGGAAGAGCAGCGCGAGCTGCGAGGCCATCAGGCCCGCACCCACGACGCCGACCTTGGTGACCGGACGCGCGAGCGACTTGTCCGGGGCGCCTGCCGGGCGCTTGCCGCGCTTCTGGACGAGGTTGAACGAGTAGATGCCCGCGCGCAGTTCGCCGCCCATGATGAGGTCGGCGAGCGCCTTGTCCTCGGCGTCGAACCCGGCCTGCAGGTTCCCGTCCTTGGCGGCGGCGATGATGTCGAGGGCGCGGTACGCGGCCGGGGCGGCGCCGTGGACCTTGCTGTCGGCGATGAACTTGCCGCGCGCGACGGCCTGGTCCCACGCGTCACCGCGGTCGACCTCGGCGCGCTCGACGGCCACGTCGCCCTTGAGGACGTTCGCCGTCCAGATCAGCGACTGCTCCAGGAAGTCGGCGCCCTCGAAGATCGCGTCGGCGATGCCGAGTTCGAAGACCTGCTTGCCCTTGAGCTGGCGGTTCTGGTTGAGCGAGTTCTCGATGATGACCGAGACGGCCTTGTCGGCGCCGATCAGGTTGGGCAGGAGGGCGCAGCCGCCCCAGCCCGGGACCAGACCGAGGAAGACCTCGGGGAGCGAGAAGGCCGGGAGCGCCTTGGAGACGGTGCGGTAGGTGCAGTGCAGACCGACCTCGACACCGCCGCCCATGGCCGCGCCGTTGTAGTACGCGAACGTCGGCACGGCGAGGCCCGAGAGGCGCTTGAAGACCTCGTGGCCGCCCTTGCCGATGGCCAGCGCGTCGTCGTGCTTCTCGAGGAGCTCGACGCCCTTGAGGTCAGCGCCGACGGCGAAGATGAACGGCTTGCCGGTGATGCCGGCGCCGACGATCGTGCCCTCGGCCGCCTCCTTCTCGACCTGGTCGATCGCGGCGTTCAGGTTCGCGAGCGAGGCCGGGCCGAAGGTGGTCGGCTTGGTGTGGTCGAAGCCGTTGTCGAGCGTGATCAGCGCGAACCGGCCCGCGCCGAACGGCAGGTCGAGGTGGCGAACGTTCGCCGACGTGACGACCTCGTCCGGGAACAGCTCGGCGGCGCCCTTCAGGAGCTCAGCGGTGGTGGTGCTCACTTGTCGCCTCCGGCGTCCTTGTGGTGCGGGTTCTCCCAGATGACCGTGGCGCCCATGCCGAAGCCGACGCACATCGTCGTCAGGCCGTAGCGGACCTCGGGCTGCTCCTCGAACTGGCGGGCGAGCTGCGTCATCAGGCGCACGCCGGAGGAGGCCAGCGGGTGACCGAACGCGATGGCGCCGCCGTACTGGTTGACGCGCGCGTCGTCGTCGGCGATGCCGTAGTGGTCCAGGAAGGCGAGGACCTGGATGGCGAAGGCCTCGTTGATCTCGAAGAGGTTGATGTCCTCGATCGACAGACCGGCCTTGGCGAGGGCCTTCTCCGTCGCCGGGATCGGGCCGTAGCCCATGACCTCCGGCTCGACGCCCACGAAGGCGTAGGAGACGAGGCGCATCTTCACCGGGAGGTTGTTCTCGCGGGCGAAGTCCTCGGACGCGATGATCGACGCGGTCGCACCGTCGTTCAGACCGGCGGCGTTGCCCGCGGTGACGCGGCCGTGCACGCGGAACGGCGTCTTGAGGCCGGACAGGTTCTCCAGCGTGGTGCCCGGGCGCATCGGCTCGTCGGCGGTGACCAGGCCCCAGCCGGTCTCGCCGACGTCCGGGTTGGTGTTGCGCACGGAGATCGGGACCAGGTCCTGCTGGATCTTCCCGTTCGCGTACGCCTTCGCCGCCTTCTCCTGCGAGCGCACGGCGTACTCGTCGGCGCGCTGCTTGGTGATCTGCGGGTAGCGGTCGTGCAGGTTCTCGGCGGTCATGCCCATGAACAGGGCCGACTCGTCGACGAGCTTCTCCGACACGAAGCGCGGGTTCGGGTCGACGCCCTCGCCCATGGGGTGGCGGCCCATGTGCTCGACACCGCCGGCGATGACGGCGTCGTACGCGCCGAAGGCGATGGAGCCCGCGGTGGCGGTGACGGCGGTCAGCGCGCCGGCGCACATGCGGTCGATGGAGTAGCCGGGCACGGACTGCGGGAGGCCCGCGAGGATGCCGGCGGTGCGGCCGAGGGTCAGGCCCTGGTCGCCGATCTGCGTGGTCGCGGCGATGGCGACCTCGTCGATCTTCGCGGGGTCGAGGGCCGGGTTGCGGCGCAGCAGCTCCCTGATGGCCTTCACGACGAGATCGTCGGCGCGGGTCTCGTGGTAGATGCCCTTCGGGCCCGCCTTGCCGAACGGGGTGCGGACGCCGTCGACGAAGACGACGTCCCTGACGGTACGAGGCACGATGGCTCTCCTCCAGATGCGGGATGGCACTGCCGCGCGGCACGCACCCGGGGTGCGGGAAGCGCGCTGCGAATACCGTCATGCTACTTGCGGGTAACCAAGACGTGTAGTCCCCCCGGCCGGAGCGGCGAAGGTCACACCGCGCGATCGAGGATCGAGCGCACCACGGGCCCCGCCGAAGCCACCACGTCACGGACGAACCGCACCCGTCCCACCCCGAACCCGCGCAGCGCCGAGCCGTGGTCGCAGGCGACGACGAGCGCCGCGGCGAGAAGCAGCGCCCGCCACCCCAGGAGCGCCAGGCGCCCCACCGGGCGCGGCACCCGCGCGAAAGCCCCGCGCAGCCGCTCGCAGTGGAACGGCACATGCCGCTCCTCGTCGGCGAGTATCGCGCCGGCCACCTGCGTCGTGAGCCCGTCGTCGGTGCCGTCGCGCAGCGCCCGGTAGTAACGCAGCGCCACGACCTCGGCGACCATGAGGACCAGGAGTTCGAGCCGCAGCCCGAGAAGCCGGCGCAGCCGGACGAAGACGGTGTCGCTCCAGTGCGACGAGAGCGGCGACACCCCGCCGGCGCCGAGCAGCAGCCCGAGCAGCCGGGCGTGGTTCTGCTCCTCGGCCACGAACAGCCGGACGGCACGCGCGTAAGGCGCGTCGCCCGCCCGGTCGGCCTTGGCGATCAGATTCGCCCCGTCACCGCTCTCACCGATCTGGAAGCGCCGCACGCTCCGCCAGATCGCCGTATCCACCCGCGCACCCCGCTCCCAGGCGGGTTCCCCTGCCGCGGCCCGGCGCTCCCGCTCGGCCTCGAACTCCCGCACCCATCCCGCGTACCCCCTGGTGATCATGGGGTGACGTTAGACAGGCCCTCCTCGCCGATACGAGCGAGGAGGGCCCACCGGTACGAAACCGCGACGAACGCGGGGCGCCGCGCGGGGCGCCGCGTCAGGCGGTCTGCTTCAGCGCCTCGGCGAGCAGCGGCGTGACCTGCTCGATCTGCCAGGGCCGCGCCCCGTACCCGCGCAGCGCTTCGGCCACCGCCGCCTCGGAGCGGTCGCCCGGGGGCTCCCAGCACACGCGGCGGACCGTGTCGGGAGTGATCAGGTTCTCCTGCGGCATGTTCAGCGTCTCGGCCAGCGACGACACCGCGGCCCGCGCCGCGGAGAGCCGCGCCGCGGCGACCGGGTCCTTGTCGGCCCAGGCCCGCGGGGGAGGCGGCCCGGCGAGCGGCGCCCCGGGCTGCGGCAGCTCCGCGTCGGGCAGCTCCTTCGCCCGGTCCACGGCCGCCTGCCACTGCTCCAGCTGACGCCGGCCCGTGCGGTGCCCGAAACCGGGCAGCGCCGCCAGAGCGTGCACATTCGGGGGAAGCGAGAGCGCCGCCTCGACGATCGCGCCGTCCCCGAGCACCTTGCCCGGCGACACATCACGCCGCTGCGCGATCCGGTCCCGCGCGGTCCACAGCTCCCGCACGACGGCCATCTGCCGGCGGCGCCGCACCTTGTGCATCCCGGACGTGCGCCGCCACGGGTCCTTGCGGGGCGGCGCGGGCGGCGCCGAGGCGATGGCGTCGAACTCCTGGTGCGCCCAGTCCAGCTTGCCCTGCCGGTCGAGCTCCTTCTCCAGCGCGTCCCGCAGGTCCACGAGGAGCTCCACGTCCAGCGCGGCGTAGCGCAGCCACGGGTCGGGCAGGGGCCGCGTCGACCAGTCGACGGCGGAGTGGCCCTTCTCCAGTACGTAGCCGAGGACGCTCTCCACCATCGCGCCGAGCCCCACGCGCGGGAAACCGGCCAGGCGCCCGGCGAGCTCGGTGTCGAAGAGGCGGCTGGGGACCATACCTATCTCGCGCAGACACGGCAGGTCCTGCGTCGCGGCGTGCAGTACCCACTCGGCGTCGGCGATCGCGTCGCCGAGGGCGGACAGGTCGGGGCACGCGACGGGGTCGACGAGCGCGGAGCCCGCGCCCTCGCGGCGCAGCTGCACCAGGTAGGCGCGCTGCCCGTAGCGGTAGCCGGAGGCGCGCTCGGCGTCGACGGCCACGGGCCCGCTGCCCGCGGCGAAGGCCGCGACCACCTCGGCCAGGGAGGCCTCGTCGGCGATCACCGGCGGGATGCCCTCGCGCGGCTCGAGCAGGGGGATCGGCACCTCCGCAACAGAGCCGCCGTCGTCCGGAGGTGCGCCCCCGGTGGTTCGCAGTGAAGTGTCTGCTGCGGTCTCTTGGGCGTCGGTCACCTGTCAAGGGTATCTGCACGTACGTATGCCTGACCTGCGTGTTCTGGCCATTGGTCAACTGACCTGCGAAAACGCGTCTCGACAGCTCCCGGTACGTCTGGGGGGTTCTCGCACCAGAGTGTCCGGAATATGCACTTTAGTCCCAACAATCCATACTTCAGGCCCATGCTGTGACAGATCGAAGTACCTGTGCACGTACAGCGCCCGTCGACGGAACGTTCCGTCGACGGGCGCTGAAGGTACGTGAACCAGTCAGGGTCAGTGGATGATGCCGGTGCGCAGGGCCACGGCGACCATTCCGGCGCGGTCGCCCGTGCCGAGCTTGCGTGCGATGCGGGCGAGGTGGCTCTTGACGGTCAGCGCGGACAGGCCCATCGAGACTCCGATGGCCTTGTTCGACTGGCCCTCGGCGACGAGCCGGAGCACCTCGACCTCACGGCCTGACAGTTCGCGGTAGCCGCCCGGGTGGCTCGGAGCACCCGGGGGGCGGCGGTGCATACGGGCCGCGGCGGACCCGATGGGGGCGGCGCCGGGGCGGGAGGGCAGCCCGACGTTGGTACGGGTGCCGGTGACGACGTAGCCCTTGACTCCGCCCGCGAGGGCGTTGCGTACGGCACCGATGTCGTCGGCGGCGGAGAGGGCGAGCCCGTTGGGCCAGCCCGCGGCACGGGTTTCGGACAGAAGGGTCAGGCCGGAGCCGTCGGGAAGGTGGACGTCGGCGACGCAGATGTCGCGGGGGTTGCCGATGCGGGGACGAGCCTCCGCGACGGACGAGGCCTCGATGACGTCACGTACACCGAGCGCCCACAGGTGGCGGGTGACGGTGGAACGGACGCGCGGGTCGGCCACGACCACCATGGCGGTCGGCTTGTTCGGGCGGTAGGCGACCAGGCTTGCGGGCTGCTCGAGGAGAACGGACACCAGGCCTCCTGGGGTGCGGGACGGGACCGGCTCGGGGATGAAGCCGGGGCGAACCGTGCTTTCAAGGTCACAGACCTCTTCGGCAGTAAACCCGCCCGCCTTTAGAGAAAGATCACGATTTAGTGAGTAACAATTCGTGCAATTCGGACACGCGATCGATCATCCGAAGATCGAACCGAATCACAACGAGACCGGAACTCTTCGAGGTCCGGTCCTGATCCGTTCTGTACCTGTCACTGTCCCTGCCTCTGGTCGCCGGCAGCGAAAGGCCGAAAATCGCCTACGGATGGCTGTACCTCTTCGCCCGTCAGGACTCCTGCACCGCCGTTCAGGACTTCTGCGGCCCCCGGCGCTGGGGCAGCGTCACCACGGATGCGTCCCCGGGGCCGGCCGGCGGCAGGCCCGCGATCTGGCTGAGCAGATCGCACCAGGCCGCCAGGTGCGAGGCCGTGTCCGGCACCCCGGCGGGCCCTTCACGCGGTGTCCACGAGGCCCGGATCTCGATCTGCGACGCCGGCGCACGCTCACTGAGCCCGCCGAAGTAGTGCGAACTCGCCCGCGTCACGGTGCCGCTCGCCTCTCCGTACGAGAGTCCCCGCCCCTGGAGCGCGCCCGTCAGCCACGACCAGCAGACCTCGGGGAGCAGCGGGTCCGCCGCCATCTCCGGCTCCAGCTCCGCCCTCACCAGCGTCACCAGACGGAACGTCCCGTGCCAAGCGTCGTGCCCCGCCGGGTCGTGCAGCAGGACGAGGCGGCCGTCCGCGAGGTCGTCGTCGCCGTCCACCACCGCGGCCTCCAGCGCGTATGCGTGGGGCGCGAGGCGCTGGGGCGGCTTGGTCGGGTCCACCTCGATCTCCGGGCGCAGCCGCGCTCCCTGCAAGGCCTCGACCGCAGCCCGGAACGGCGGTGGTGCCGAGTCCACCGGATCCTTCGTCTTGCGCCCCTCCCGCTCCGCTTCACTCATTCCCTCAGCGCCGTCCGACAGTCGTCCCTCAGCCGCAGCCATGCGGGGAAGATTAAGGGGAACGCGGCCTTCGCGCAGGGAGAGACACCCGGCACCTCCGCCCCGATGTCCCCGCGCCCGGCGGGGTTCGCAGCCGTGCGAGACTTTGCGATGTGAGTGCCAACCTCCGCCCCACGGGCCAGCAGCCGACAGCGACGTACGAATCCGCCTTCCTCAAGGCGTGCCGGCGTGAGCCGGTGCCGCACACCCCGGTGTGGTTCATGCGGCAGGCCGGTCGCTCGCTGCCCGAGTACCTCAAGGTGCGCGAGGGCATTCCGATGCTCGAGTCCTGCATGATGCCCGAGCTCGTCGCCGAGATCACGATGCAGCCCGTGCGCCGCCACCACGTCGACGCGGCCATCTACTTCAGCGACATCGTCGTGCCGCTCAAGGCCATCGGCATCGACCTCGACATCAAGCCGGGCGTCGGTCCCGTCGTCGAGCAGCCCATCCGCTCGCGCGCCGACCTCGCGCGGCTGCGCGACCTCACGCCCGAGGACGTCTGGTACGTCACCGAGGCGATCGGTCTGCTGACGGCCGAGCTCGGCTCCACCCCGCTCATCGGTTTCGCGGGCGCGCCCTTCACCCTCGCGAGCTACCTCGTGGAGGGCGGTCCGTCCAAGAACCACGAGCACACCAAGGCGCTCATGTACGGCGACCCGCAGCTGTGGGCCGACCTGCTCGACCGCCTCGCCGAGATCACCTCCGCGTTCCTCAAGGTGCAGATCGAGGCGGGCGCCTCCGCCGTCCAGCTCTTCGACTCGTGGGTCGGCGCGCTCGCCCCCGCCGACTACCGGCGCTCCGTGATGCCCGCGTCGGCCAAGGTGTTCAAGGCCGTCGAGGAGTACGGCGTGCCGCGCATCCACTTCGGTGTCGGCACCGGCGAGCTCCTCGGTCTCATGGGCGAGGCCGGCGCCGACGTGGTCGGCGTCGACTGGCGCGTGCCGCTCGACGAGGCCGCGCGCCGCGTCGGCCCCGGCAAGGCGCTCCAGGGCAACATCGACCCGGCGGTCCTCTTCTCCACGCCGGAAGCGGTGGAGGCCAAGGCCCGCGAGGTGCTCGACGCGGCGGCGGACCTGGAGGGCCACGTCTTCAACCTCGGCCACGGCGTGCCGCCCACCACCGACCCGGACGCCCTGTCGCGTCTCGTGGAGTACGTCCACACGCAGACCGCCCGCTAGGGGTGGCCACGGCGGGGTCCTGACCGACCCCGCCCCGCCGGACGAACAGCGCCGCCCTCCTGAACGCAAGGCGCCCGCCGCGCGTACGTCATGCCGAGCAGTGTCCCGCCGCCCCAAGCGAGGAGACCAGCCCATGACCGACCATCAGCCGGGTGCCCCCGTCCCTCCCCTCACCGCCCTGCCCGACGGTGAGGCCCAGCTCGCCGTCGTACTGCGCCTGACCTGGGAGGATCTGGCCGCGCTCGGTCAGGAGGCGGGCCGCATCGCCGCCCGCACGCACCGCCCGGTCACGCTCGACGAGGCCGTCAGCCACCGCCTGCGCACCCGCCTGCCCGCGGCCCACGCCAAACCTGCGCAGGCCACGGCCGCTTCCGCCCTGAGCGCGGCCACGCCCCGCGCCCCCGGCGACCAGGCGCGCCAGGCCATAGAGAAGATCAACGGCACGTCCACCCCGATGCCGCCCACATCATCCGGCCCGGAGGTGCCCTAGGGCCTCTCGTTCGGATCACGCCGGGCTCGCGCCTGATCCGAACGAAAGGCCCTAGCCCCTGCGCACCGCCGCGCTCGACTTGCGGGCCGCCACCAGGATCGGGTCCCACACCGGTGAGAACGGCGGTGCGTAGCCGAGGTCGAGGGCCGTCATCTGGTCCACCGTCATGCCCGCGGTCAGGGCGACCGCCGCGATGTCGACCCGCTTCGCGGCGCCCTCGCGGCCGACGATCTGCACGCCGAGCAGGCGGCCCGTGCGGCGCTCGGCGATCATCTTCACCGTCATCGGGGCCGCGCCCGGGTAGTAGCCCGCGCGGCTCGTCGACTCGATCGTCGCGGAGACGAACTGCAGACCGGCTCGCCGCGCGTCCTTCTCGCGCAGGCCCGTGCGCGCGATCTCCAGGTCGCACACCTTGCTCACCGCCGTCCCGACGACGCCCGGGAACGTCGCGTAACCGCCGCCCGCGTTCGTGCCGATGACCTGCCCGTGCTTGTTGGCGTGCGTGCCGAGCGCGATGTGGCGCTCGCGGCCCGAGACCAGGTCGAGGACCTCCACGCAGTCGCCGCCCGCCCAGATGTTCTCGTGTCCGCGCACGCGCATGGCGAGATCGGTGAGGAGCCCGCCGTGCTCGCCCAGGGGGAGCCCCGCGGCGCGTGCCAGCGAGGTCTCCGGGCGGACGCCGATGCCGAGGACGACGACGTCCGCCGGATACTCGTCGGCGGTCGTCGCCACCGCCCGCGCCCGCCCGTCGCCGCCCGTGAGGATCTTGGTGACCTCGGCGTCGTCGACCATGGTGATGTCCATGCCGGTCATCGACTCGTGGACCAGGCGGCCCATGTCGGGGTCGAGCGTCGACATCGGCTCCGGCCCGCGGTTGACGACCGTGACCTCGTACCCGCGGCGGATCAGCGCCTCCGCCATCTCGACGCCGATGTAGCCCGCGCCGACGACGACGGCCCGCCGCCCCTGCGTCGCGGCGAGCGTGTCGAGCAGGGCCTGGCCGTCGTCGAGGGTCTGCACGCCGTGCACGCCCGGCGCGTCGATGCCGGGAATCCGCGGCCGCACCGGCCGGGCACCCGTAGCGATCACGAGCTTGTCGTACGAGGTCCAGGCCTCCGTCCCCGTGTCGAGCGCGCGCGACCTCACCCGTCCGCCCTCGACGTCGAGTTCGGTCACCTCCGTGCGCATGCGCAGGTCGATGGACCGCTCCCGGTGCTCCTCGGGCGTGCGCGCGATCAGCTCGTCGCGCCCTTCCACCTCGCCACCGACCCAGTACGGGATGCCGCACGCCGAGTACGAGGAGAAGTGCCCCCGCTCGAAGGCCACGATCTCCAGCTCGTCGGGGCCGCGCATCCTGCGGGCCTGCGACGCGGCGGACATGCCCGCCGCGTCGCCGCCGATGACCACCAGTCGCTCACGTGTAGGGCTCATGCCCACCAAACTACGTCCGCGCCCCTGTCACTCCTCCTCGCCCCGCTTCCCGGCCGGCGGATGCGTGGGCAGCGGGCCGAGCGCCGTCGCCGGCGGCCGCCCGGCAGAGGTGGACCTGCGCGGCAGCCGCGGACGCACCAGGCGCAGCCACAGGAAGACCAGCAGGCCGCCCACCACGGCGAACGGCAGGACGGCGCCGACGGCCACCGCGACCCAGCGCAGCATCGTCACGAACGCTCCCCAGCCGCCCGCGACCGCGTCGGTGAACCCCGGGTCGTCGTCCTTGTGCCCCGCCGGTTTCACCGGGGTCTCGGTCAGTGACAGCGTGATCGTCGCGAGGCTCGTGCGGTCCTTGAGGGACGCCTGCCGCGCGAGCAGGGCCTCCAGATCGGACTCGCGGGTGCTCAACTCCCCTTCCAGGGCGACCACATCGCTCAGCTTCGTCGCCTTGTCCATCAGCTCGCGCACCCGCGCCACGCTCGCCCGCTGCGACTTGACGCGGCTCTCCACGTCGACGACCTGGTCGGTGACGTCCTGCGCCTTCTCGTTCCGCTCGATGAGCCGGCCCGAGCCCGCGAGGTCCGCGAGGACCTGCTCGTAGCGCTCCTGCGGCACGCGCAGGACGACCCGGGAACGCTCATGTCCCCTGCCGTCGCGGTCGGTCGACTCGTTGCCGACGATGCCGCCCGCGTCCTCGGCCGCCGTGCGCGCCTTGTCGAGTGCCTGCGGGACGTCCTTGACCTGCACGGTGAGCGTCGCCGTGCGGATGATGTGGACGCCGGTCAGCTTCGGCGGTTCACGCCGGGACGACTTCGCGTCCGACTGTCCCCCGCCCGCCTCCTTCGCGGAGCCCTGGTCCGCGGCGGCCGCCTCGCCGCCCGCGGCCTTGCTGGAGTCGCCGCTGTCCGAGGCGCCGGCGCTGCACCCCGTCAGCGCCAGCGCCGCCACGAGCAGGACGGCGCCGGCCGCTCGCATCCCGCGGCGCCCCGGCCGCTTTCCTGTGGTGCCTGATATCCGCATCGACGTACCCCCGGAGGTTGAGTGGGACGGCCGGCCCAAGGAGAGGCCCTGGCCGCCTCCTTTGACGGTCCGGCGGCCCCTTTCGGTGGTTGCCGGGTGGTCCCGATGCGGTCACGGTCGGGACTCGCCGGTCTGAGACAGTGGGGGCATGCGCGAAGCGGACACAGGTACGGGAACGGGACAGGCCCCGAAGGCGGTCGTCATCGGCGGTGGCATCGCGGGGCTCGCCGCGGCCCACCGGCTGCTCGCGGCGGGCGCGCAGGTCACCGTCCTGGAGGCGTCGGGTCGCCTCGGCGGCAAGCTGCGCGCCGGTGAGATCGCGGGCGTACGGGTCGACCTCGGTGCCGAGTCGATGCTCGCCCGGCGCCCCGAGGCCGTGGACCTCGCCCGCGAGGTCGGGCTCGGAGACCGGCTCCAGCCGCCGGGTACGGCCACGGCCTCGCTCTGGACCAGGGGCGCGCTGCGCCCGATGCCCAAGGGCCATGTGATGGGCGTCCCCGGCACCGCCGCCGCACTCTCCGGGGTCCTGTCCGACGAGGGCCTTGCCCGCATCGAGCAGGACCGCGACCTGCCCGCCACCGAGTTCGGCGACGACGTCGCCGTCGGCGCGTACGTCGCCGAGCGCCTCGGCCGCGAGGTCGTCGACCGGCTAGTGGAGCCGCTGCTCGGCGGCGTCTACGCGGGCGACGCGTACCGCATCTCGATGCGCAGCGCCGTCCCCCAGCTCTTCGAGGAGGCCCGCAGCCACCGCTCCCTGACCGAGGCCGTCCGCGAGATCCAGGAGCGCGCGGCGCGGAACCAGCAGACCGGCCCCGTCTTCATGGGTATCGAGGGCGGCATCGGACAGCTCCCGCTCGCCGTCGCCGACTCGGTGCGCGCGCGGGGCGGCGAGATCCTCCTCGACAGCCCCGCCCACGGACTGCGCCGCACGCCCGACGGCTGGGAGGTCCGGGTCGACGACCGCGTCATCGAGGCCGACGCCGTCGTCCTCGCCGTGCCCGCGCAGAAGGCCGCCTGGCTCCTCGACACCGAGTCGCCGGCCGCCGCCGCCGAGCTGCGCACCGTCGAGTACGCGTCGATGGCCCTGATCACCCTCGCGTTCCGGCGCGACGAGGCACACCTGCCCGAGGGCTCCGGCTTCCTCGTGCCGCCGGTCGACGGCCACACGATCAAGGCGTCCACGTTCGCCTCGAACAAGTGGGGGTGGATCGCGGCCGAGGACCCCGGCCTGGTCGTCGTACGCACCTCCGTGGGCCGCTACCAGGACGAGAAGGACCTCGCGCGCGACGACGACGGGCTCGTCGAGGTGTCGCGCCATGATCTGCGGGAGGCCACCGGCCTGAGCGCCACGCCCGTCGCCACGCGCGTCACGCGCTGGCACGAGGGCCTGCCCCAGTACCCCGTCGGCCACCACGCGCGCGTGGCCCGCATCCGCGGCCACGTCGCCAGGATCCCCGGACTTGCCGTGTGCGGAGCGGCGTACGACGGCGTCGGTATCCCGGCCTGCATCGCGAGCGCCTACGCCGCCGTCGACCAGCTGGACGGCGACCTGACGGGCGTGGAGGAGCTCACCGCGAACCCGGTGCAGAGTCTGCACGGCGGCGCGGGAGAATAGCCACATGAGTGACGACGCCCCCGCCAAGATCCCGAACGCAGGCAAGAAGGCCAAGGACCTCAATGAGGTCATCCGCTACACCCTGTGGTCCGTCTTCAAGCTCCGAGACGTCCTCCCCGAGGACCGGGCCGGCTACGCCGACGAGGTCCAGGAGCTCTTCGACCAGCTCGCCGCGAAGGACGTGACGGTCCGCGGCACGTACGACGTGTCGGGCCTGCGCGCGGACGCCGACGTCATGGTCTGGTGGCACGCGGAGACCGCGGACCAGCTCCAGGAGGCGTACAACCTCTTCCGCCGTACGAAGCTGGGGCGCGCCCTCGAGCCGGTCTGGTCGAACATGGCGCTGCACCGCCCCGCCGAGTTCAACCGCTCGCACATCCCGGCCTTCCTCGCCGACGAGACGCCCCGCAACTACGTGAGCGTCTACCCGTTCGTGCGCTCCTACGACTGGTACCTGCTGCCCGACGAGGACCGCCGCCGCATGCTCGCGGACCACGGCAAGATGGCCCGCGGCTACCCGGACGTCCGCGCCAACACGGTCGCCTCGTTCTCGCTGGGCGACTACGAGTGGCTCCTCGCGTTCGAGGCCGACGAGCTGTACCGCATCGTCGACCTGATGCGTCACCTGCGCGCCTCCGAGGCTCGTATGCACGTCCGCGAGGAGGTCCCGTTCTACACGGGCCGCCGCAAGAGCGTCGCCGAACTGGTCGAGGGTCTCGCGTAGTTCGCACCCGGTCCGTACGCGAAGGGGCCGACCGGTTCGACGACCGGTCGGCCCCTTCGCACTCCGTGCCCGCCGTCAGTCCACGGCGAGCGGCGCCGGTTCGGGGTGCGGGGCGCAGGACGCGGCGCGGGTCACCGGGACCCGCCCCTCCATCAGATACGCGTCGAGGTGGCTGTTCACGCACTTGTTCGGGCCGGCGGCGATGCCGTGGGTGCCCGCGCCGCGCTCCGTGACCAGGACCGACCCAGGAAGCCTGCGCCACAGCTCGCGGGCGCCCTCGTACGGGGTGGCCGCGTCCCGCTCGGCGGCCAGGATCAAGGTCGGAGGCAGCGCGCCGGGGGCGGTCCGTACGTCGACGGGGCGCTGGCGCGGGGCGGGCCAGTACGCGCAGGGCAGGTTCATCCAGGCGTTGTCCCACGTCTCGAACGGGGCGCGGCGCGCGAGCTCGGTGTTGTCGCGGTCCCAGACGCGGAAGTCGGTGGGCCACGCCGAGTCGTTGCACTCGACGGCCGTGTAGACGGCGGCGCTGTTCTCGTTCTCGGCGGCCGCCGCGGTCCGCGGCGCGGCCTGCTCGGCGAGAGGCTTCGGATTGCCCTTCAGATACTCGGACAGCGCGGACGCCCGCATCGCCCAGTAGTCGTCGTAGTACCCGGCCTGGAGGTATGCGGCCTGGAGCTGGCCGGGGCCGACGGTGCCGCCCACCGGCTCGCTCGCGAGCTGCGCCCTGACCTTCTCGTAGCTCAGCTGCACACCGGCGGCGGTCGCGCCCAGGTGGTACGTCTTGTTGTGCTTGGCCACCCACCGCCGGAAGTCGGCCCAGCGCCGCTCGAAGGCCACCGACTGCACGAGGTTGTTGGTGTACCAGATCTGCTTCGGGTCGGGGTTCACGGCCGAGTCGAAGACCATGCGGCGCACATGCGTGGGGAAGAGCGTCGCGTACACGGCCCCGAAGTACGTGCCGTACGACGACCCCATGAAGTTCAGCTTCCGCTCGCCGAGCCCGGCGCGCAGCACGTCCAGGTCGCGGGCGTTGTTGAGCGTCGTGTAGTGCCGCAGCGCGCCCCCGGCGTTCTTCGCGCACCCCCGCGCGTACGCCTTGGCCTGCGCGATCCGCTCCAGCTTGTACGAGGCGGAGGGGTGCGTCGGCGCATGCGTGGGGGCCTTCGCGAACCGCTTCGGGTCCGCGCAGGAAAGCGGGGCCGAGCGGCCGACGCCGCGCGGCGCGTAGCCGACGAGGTCGTACGCGGAGGCGATGCGCTTCCACTCCGGCATCAGCCCGACGAGCGGGAAGTACATGCCGGACGCGCCCGGGCCGCCCGGGTTGAAGACGAAGGAGCCTTGCCTGCGGACCGGCCTGCCGCCCTCCCGCGCCCTCGTGCCGGTGGCCTTCACGCGGCTGACGGTGAGCTTGATCTGCTTGCCGTCGGGGTGGGCGTAATCGAGGGGGACGGAGACCGTGCCGCACTTGACGTGGTCCGGGAGGCTCTCGGCGGCGGCGCAGGTGCCGAAGGTGATGCCGGTGGCCGCGGCGCGGGCGGCGGCGACGGCCGTGCCGCGCAGTTCGGCGGTGCCGGAAGGGCCCTGGGTGTCGGCGCGGCCCGGGGCGGCGACGAGGGCGGTCAGGACCAGGGATCCGGCGGCCGCGTAGACGGAGGGGGCTGCTCTCATCGCTCTTCTGGGTCCCTTTCGTCCGGCCCTCGTACGGCCGCTTCGCACGGCCTTTGGGGCTGTCACCCGCCTGCTGGGAGCAGACGTGAACAAAGGGGATACTTCGTGCGGCAGTTGACGAAGTAAAGCACCGGCCTGCCGGTGTCGGCTCAATGACCCCGTTGCGCCGTTCCGAAGGCCGAGCGCAGCGCGGGGTCGGACACCGCGCGGACGCCGTGCACGGCGACGGCGGTCAGCAGGGCGGCCTCCCCGACCCCTTCACGTACGCCCCTCGGCAGGGCGCCGATCAGCCGCTGCCCGGTGGGTGAGGCCCAGCGCGTGTAGGGGTGGACCTCGAAGCGGGCGATCGCCAGACAGGACAGCGTGAGGATCAGGGGCAGCGCGAACCACGCGGCGATCAGCACGCCGTCGCCCGGCTCCCCGCCCGGCATCGTCAGCGATACGGCGGCCAGGACCACGACGGCGAGCGCGGCGGCCCGCACCTGGCGGACCGCGGCCGCGACCCCGCCCCGCGCCCCGTCGGGAACGGCGAGGCCCGCCGCGACGAGCCGGTCGGCCAGCGCCCGTACCGCGTCCGCGGCCGCCGTCGCCCGGCGCACCGCCCCTATCCGCGACTGCCCGTCCGGCCCGATGGCGCCGATCACCGAGCGCTCGATGTCGTCGCCGCCGACCGGGTCGACCACGGTGGCCCAGCCGGTGTGCGCGAGCAGCAGCCGCCGGCTGCGCGCCATCGAGACGAGGGTCAGATCGGCGACCCGGAAGGGGCCGCCCGACAGGAACGCGGCCTCGTACAGCGTCAGTTCGTGCGCGCCGCCGCCGGCCGGCTCGCTGTGCGCGGCGTGCACCGCGGCGAGGCAGAGGCGCGCGCAGGACAGAAAGGCGGCGGCGCAGGCCATGAGCAGGAACAGAAGCCAGAACATGGCGTTTTTCTATGCCACGCGTTCGGCTGGCGCCACGGCTTGTTCACCATATGGACAGAGCGTTGTCGGTATGTGACGTTCCGTTTGTTGTGCCTGGTTGCGTCAGGTCGTGTCAGGGCTTGGGCCGGGAGGCCGCCGGGGGCAGCGGGAAGGACGGGGACGGGGAGGGGGAGAGGGGCGTCGGGGGCTCGGGGGACGTCACCGGACCCGGCGGGGCGGGGGAGCGGGTCTCCGGTGGCGTACTCGTACCGGCGGCGTCCCGCGCGAGCGCGTCGAAGTCGACCAGGCCCGTGGACTCCAGGATCTTGATGTGGTCGAGGACGGTCTTGTTCGCGTCGTCCGCCAGGTCCCGTACGAGCGAGTTGCGTGTCGTCGCGCGGACCTGGGCGACCAGCGAGAAGACCTTCCCATGGGCCCGGCGAAGGATGTTGGCGAACTTCCGCTCGTAGTCGTCGCCGTGCGCCGCGCTCAGCTCGGAGAGCCAGTGCTGCTGCTGGCTGCCCGGCTGGTTGGGGAGTTCGAGGCCGAGCCGCGCGGCGACCTCGCGCACGCGCGCGTCCAGGAAGGTGTGCCCCTCGACGAGGTGCTCACCCGCCGTCCGCACCGCCGTGCTCGTCCCTCTCGCCTCGGCCTGCTGGCCCGCGGGCAGCTCCCACAGGCCCGCGAGACGCACCTTCGTGACGAACTCGCGGTCCAGCGCCGACAGGGGGCCGAATCTGGTCGACACGGTCCCCTCGTCGAGCAGGTCCACGCCCGTGCCGGAGCGGTCGGCGTACGACCAGACCGGGAACACGAGAGCGGCGAGTGTGGTGACGAGCCCGGCGACGATGAGTCCGGTGCCGTTGACGAATCGGGTGCGCATGATGCCTCCTGGTGCGGCACCGCACGCTAGTCCGCCTCACGGACGTGGGCTCGGGCAACCCCGCGAATACGCCAACTGCGGTACGGGCGCGGGGTGGCGACGCTCAGGCGGACCGGAGAGCCGGACGCCCCCGGTGCAGGGCGTACCGCGCCGCGCGCACCAGACGTGCCCCCGGGTGCGCGGCCGGCGGGGTGGGCCCCGACCGCTCCCGCCACCACCGCTCCAGCTCCCGCCGCACCCCCGCGTCCCCGGGCCCGCCGGAGTCGAGCAGGTGCTCGGCGAAGTCGAGGGCGTCACGGCGGTAGCCGCCCGTCATGGGCCGGCACTGCGCGTACGACAGGAACGCCGGGCGGTACGCGGCCGCGCCGAGGATCTCCGGCAGTTCGGGGGCCACCTTCGCCACGACGTCCGCCCGCTTGGCGCACAGCGCCCGGCTCTGGACCTTGAGCCGCACCCGGTCGAACCCCTCCGGCGCGGGCGTCCCCGCGACGAGGGCGGACAGGAGCGCGGCCTGCGCGAGCGCGAGCCGCTGACGGGCGGGGTCGGTGCCCTGAGCAGCCTTGCCCGAAAGGAAGCGCACGGTGCGCCCATCGGCTGGCGCGGTCGCCAACGTCCCCCTGATCTCGGCGAGTTCACGCTCCAGCTCCTCGGGAGCCGGGAAGTTCTCGTCGCGCTCCAGGAGGACTCCGGGCGGCGAGACCCGGGACGCCAGGTCGGCGAGGATGTCGAGGACGGGGCGCGGCACGGGGTGCGCGTGGCTGTCGTGCCACACGCCGTCGCGCTCGAAGCCGCCCGCCACATGCACGTACGCGATGGCCTCGACCGGCAGCTCGCCGAGCGCCTTCACGGGGTCCTCGCCGCGGTTGACGTGGTTCGTGTGCAGGTTCGCCACGTCGATCAGGAGGTGGACGCCGGTGCGCTCCACCAGTTCGTACAGGAACTGCCCCTCCGTCATCTCCTCGCCGGGCCAGGAGAACAGGGCCGCGATGTTCTCCACGGCGAGGGGTACGGGCAGTGCGTCCTGGGCGATGCGGATGTTCTCGCAGAGCACGTCGAGGGCGTCCCTCGTGCGCGGGACCGGAAGCAGATGGCCGGCCTCCAGCGGCTGCGACGCGGTGAGCGCGCCGCCCGCCCGTACGAACGCGATGTGCTCGGTGACGAGTGGGGAGCCGAGGGCCTCGGCGCGGGCCGCCAGGTCGGCGAGCCTGCTCTCGTCGGGCCGTTCCGCGCCGCCGAGGCCGAGCGAGACGCCGTGCGGCACGACGGTGACGCCGCGCTCGCGCAGCCGCAGCAGGGAGTCGGGGACGTGCTCGGGGCACACGTTCTCCGCGACGGCCTCGACCCAGTCGATGCCGGGCATCGCCTCCACGGCCTCCGCGATCTCCGGACGCCAGCCGATGCCCGTACCCAGACGCTCGATCCGCTGCATGGTTCCCCTCCTCCACCCCGGCCGTACGCCGTGCGATGCCGGTGTCATGACCCCGGCGGACGCCGCCGAACCCCGGAGAGGGGACGTTCAGAGGTTCATTTGAGGTTCCGCGACGCCCCCTGGAGTCAGTCGCGCCGGAAGAACTCCACCTCCGCGAGGGCGATATGGCTGCCACGGGTCAGTCCGGCGGGGGAGGTGAGCGTAAGACGGATCGTCGTCACGTCGCTGATGCCGGCGGGGAACGTCTGAAATCCCGGTTTGTCGCTCAGCGTGAGCTGTTTCCGATGCACTTGGCCGTCCTGTGCCGTGACCTCCATGTCCATATGGAGCGCGCGTCCCTGGCGGGCGTACGCCGTCGCGGACTTCGAGGCGCCGTTGGTGATGATCACGTCGACCAGACGGAACGGCTTTTCGAAGGTGTACGTCACGGAGGCCCCGGGGCCGGGCGCGCCCCAGTAGTGGTTGCTGAGCCCGTCCGTCGTGTCGTCCGCCGGATGCCCGGGCACCTGTGCGGTCGCCTCCACCTGTGCCGGGGTCACCGGCTTCGCCTTGCCCAGTTTGTCGCGGGTGTCCTCGAACAGGTGGCGTCCGGCAGGGAGCAGCAGGAAGCCGCAGACACACAGCGCCAGCACGACGCCCAGGATCACCAGGAGCCGCACCGTCCGGCCCGAGCCCGCCCGCGTACGACGGCGCAGCGGCCATACGGTCCGCCACCACGGGAGCGGGTCCGGCGCGGAGACCGAGGTCAGTGGTGCGGCGCACCGGCGGCAGAAGCGACGGTGCGGCGGGTTCGGCGTGCCGCACCGCGGGCACGGCACACCGGCGGTCGGGTCGTCCGCGGAGACCGGCCGCACGACGGGGCGCGGGGCGGCCGCCTTCGCGGGTTTGACCGGCTGGGGGGCGGCGGCCCGGCGCGGGGGCGGCGAGGGGGCCGGCGGTTGCGGCGGGACCGGTGGCTGTGACGGGACCGGTGGCTGTGGCTGTGGCGCGGGCGGTTCCCGCGGGGGAGGCGGGGTGTCTTCCCGGGGCTCCGGAGCGGGGGTGTCATCGGCGGAGCCGTTTCGCGTGCCGGCCGACGGGGTTTCCTCCGGGGAGGTGGGCGGCACCTCGGGCTCGCGGGACTCGTCGGGCCGGGCGGTGGCGACCGCTGCTCCCGGGCGGTCCGTGCCCCCGGAGCCGCTGGAACCATCGGAGTCACCGGGGGCGCTGTCGATCCGCGCCGGAGGGTCGGCCGGACGGTCCGGTGTCCCCGCCCCCTCCGGATCCGCCGCCCCTTCGGCATCCGACCAGCCCAGATAACTCCCGCAGTTGCCGCAGAAGTCGTCCGTCTCCTCGTTGGCCGCCCCACAGGCGGGACACGCGCGCATGACGTCAGCTCCCTTCGCCGCCGGCGGGCGGTCCGGGCAGGACCTCCACGCGGCACACCGTGTGCACCGGGCACAGGGCCCGGACGACTTCGTGGACCTGTCCGGCGTCGACCGTCGCCGCACGGTCCGGCCAGACCCGGACGACGACCTCCGCGGCCGGCGCGGGCGGCAGCTCGGACCCGGCCGTGCGCGACCAGACCGCCGCGCCGTCCCCGACCACCTCGGCCCGCACCCCGAGCACCAGGCGCAGCGCCTCGACGAGCCCGCACCGCGTGCCCCGGCCGCGGTGCAGTTCCATGGCGCGGACGGCCGCCTCGCGGCGCAGCTCGACGGGCCAGCGCGGATCGTCGACCCCGCCGACCCAGGACGCGAGCCACGCCAGGAAGTCGGCCGGGGTCACCCGGGGGTCGAGATAGGCCGGCAGGTTGTCGAGCGTGGCGAAGACCGGCGCCAGGACCGTGTCGAGGCCCGATGTGAACCGCTGGGCGAAGTCGTCCTCGGCGTACAGGGCGGGCAGTTGCTCCCCGATCGGGTGCCGGCTCGGCAGGCCGGGGACGGAGGCGCGGCTCATGCGCGGCCTCCCGACTCCGCGGCAGCGACGACCACTTGATGCTGGTACGAGAAGACGAGCGTGCCCGCGCCGATGTCGATGCGGTCGGCGGGGGAGCCGCGCCGGCCTGTGATCGGGTCGGCGGCGAACAGCCGGATGTCCTCCACCAGCACGTCCCCGACGGCGCGTTGGATCACGCCGAACACCTCCCCGTACTGCACCGGCCGCCCGAACGGCCAGCCCGTGCCGTCCGGGCCGCCGTGCAGCGGGTTGAGATGACGGAACAGCGCGGCCAGGGCCGCGTCGCGCACCCGGTCCGCATCCTCGCCGGCCGGTACGGACAGGCGCGCCACCACGGTGACGCCCTGGTAGACGGGCGGTTCGACGACGAGCCGGGTGCCGATGAGACGACGCTCGTCCAGCGCCTCGGTGATCGTGGCGAGCACCTGGTCGGACGGGATCAGCTGCTCGAACCGGAGCCGGTCGCCCTCGTCGGCGACCGCGTCCGGCACCACCAGGACCCGGACCGCGCCCGGATCGTCGGCCGCGGGCAGACAGCGCACCCGGCGGACGGACGGCGCCGCCTGCCGGGCGATGATCTCGTGGTCCTCCGCCGTCACCGCCCGCTCCTGCATCCGCAGCGCCTGCGGGGCACGCAGCTTGGCGTTGTCGACGCTCTCGCCGGCGACTCCGCCGCGCGCCGCCTCCCGGTTGCCGACCCGGGCCACGTACGGCACGGAACTGCGCAGCACGTTGATCGCGCCGCGGGCGACGTTGCCCGCCGGGCCGCCGCCGGTGCGGTAACGGGCCACCCGCACCTGGGTGCCCTTCGGGGGCACGGCGCCGCAGGGGCGCAGCGTGCCGTCGGCCTCCCGCAGCACCGGCGGAAACGTGAACTCCCCCGTGGTGGCGTCCACTTGAACGTGCCGGTCCTGCGGGCCCGAGCGGCCGAAATGGTCGACGACGTCCCAGCGCCGCCAGCCCTCGGGCGAGGACACCTCGACCACCGGCGGCTCGCCGTCGAGCAGGACGGGCGGGCGGTCCAGACGGAACCGCTGCCCGGCCACCCCCTCCGAGGTGCCGAGCGGCGCGTCGGTCACCGTTTCGGCGTGCTCGACCGCCATCGTGCCTCCGATGGTGAACACGGCGGCCTCGCGCACCGTGGGGGACTCGGAGTAGAACGGCTGGCCCGGCTCGGGCTCGACGACCCGGCAGCGCAGCCAGCCGCCGCGCGTGCCGCCGATCACCGACGCGGTGTGCCCGGCCGGGACGTGCACGATCACCTCACCGGGCCGGTTCAGGCCGCCCGTGCTGTCCTCGCCGGTCTCGCACCGCTGCCAGCGCCCGCCGTCCCACGCCTCCCACACCAGCGGCGGCTGCCGGGGGTCGACGCCGACGCCTTCGACGCGACTGTCGAGGCGAATGGCGACCACACAGCGCGGCACCGCCGTCGGCAGGCCGAACAGCAGCGCGTCACCGGGCTCGGGCGCCGCCTGGAAGCACGGCACGTCGCGGCCCTCGGTGAGCGCGCCGGTCCGGTCGGTCTGCTCGCCGGTCCGGGGCGCCGTCACCAGGCGGACCAACTCGCTGGGCACGATCCGCAGTTCGTCCGCCGTGGCGAACACCACGGCCTCCTCCGTCTCGCCGGCCGCCGTCGTCACCTCGGTGCCCGCGGCGAGCACCACCGTCTCCGGCTGCGGCGCCGAGAGCCAGAAGTCGACGTCGGCGCTCGCGGCCGCGGGCGGGAAGAGACGGATCCCCAACAGGTCGAGGAACGCCAGGTAGTTCTTGTCCGGCACCCGGTTCAGCCGGTACAGCAGCTGGTCCACGAGGTAGGCGAACGTCTCGATCAGGGTGACGCCGGGGTCGGAGACGTTGTGGTCGGTCCACTCCGGCGCACGCTGCTGCACGTACCGCTTCGCCTCGTCGACGAGCTGCTGGAACCGCCGGTCGTCCAGGTTGGGTGAGGGCAGGGCCATCAGTTCGCGACCGTATTCCCGACCCCGTCCTCGGAGGGGATCGTGTAGAAGGGAAAGACCAGGTTGCGCCGGTCGTTGGTGGTGCGCACCGTGTAGTGCACGTCGATGTACAGGGTCCCCGCGTCCACCGAGTCGAAGGCGACGACGGCGTCGTCGACCGCGATCCGCGGCTCCCACCGCTCCAGCGCCTCGCGCACCTGCTGGGCGATCCGCCCGGCGGTGTGGCCGTCGCCCGGCGCGAACACGTAGTCGTGGATGCCGCAGCCGAACTCCGGGCGCATCGGCCGCTCGCCGGGCGCCGTGCCGAGGACGAGCCGGATGGCCTCCTCGATCTCCTGCCCCCGCTCGACCATGGCGATGCCGCCGGTCGGCCCGACCCGCAGCGGGAAGGCCCAGCCGCGGCCGATGAACCGCTCGCTCATCACACGCCTCCGATCAGCACGTTCATGGCGCCGGTCAGGATCTGCGCGCCGCACGCCGTCTTGTCACGGGCCTTCGCCGCCGGCGCCCCGCCGATGAGCACCGTGCCGCGGGCGAGGGCCGCCGGGTCGGGCATGACCACGTTGAGCGGACCCGTGGCGGCGTGCGGCGGGACCGGGCAGACGTGCAGGCTGCCCACGACGGCGGCGGGCCGACCGCCGATCAGCACGCGCGCCACGGTCGCGGCGACCGGGCCCGGCGGGGTGGCGATCCGGCCGCCGTGAGTGGTGGGGTCACCGGTACGGGCCGCTGCTGGCATCGAGAGCTCCTTCACTCGGGGTGGTCGACGGACGGGAACGGGCGGTGAGCGGTGAGCGGTGAGCGGTGAGCGGGAAGCGGGAAGGGGACATCGGGCATCAGTTGATCTTGATGAGTTTCGCCTTGAGGATCCCGAGGAGTCCGCCGTCGACCGAGACCTCCGCCTGCCCGGACACCCCCACCTTGCGGCCGCTGATGTCGACCCCGACCGTGGCGTTGATGTCCACTTGGCGTCCCTTCACCGTCACGGTCCCCTGTCCGGCGTCCAGGGTGATGCTGCGTCTGTCCAGGACGATGGAGGTCGCCGCCCGCTTGGGTCCCGAGTACACGGTCACCTCGATCCGGTCCTGACGGTCGTCCATGCGCACTTCGAGCCGCTCGTCCCCGGTCACCAGGCGCAGCCCCGACGGGCCGGGCGCCCTCGCGTCGAGCAGCTCCACGCGATGTCCCGAACGCGACACCACAGAACGGCGGTTGACCTTGCCGCTCGTCTTGTCGATCAGTGGCACGTCGTGCGGCGACGGCTTGTCCACGCCGTTGTAGAGCCCGCCGATGACGTACGGACAGTCGAGCAGGCCCTGCTCGAACCCGACCAGCACCTCGTCGTTGACCTCGGGACTGACCACGCCGCCCCCGCCCTTGCCGCCCCACTGCACGGTGCGCACCCAGTCGGTGACGTACTTGTCGTCGAGCCAGGGGAACTTCAGGCGGACCGCGCCGCGTTCGGACCCGTTCGGCTCGCGCACGTCCGTGACCACTCCGATCGCCAGGCCCTGGATGCGCGGGCCGCGGCCGGGCGCGTTGGCGCCGGTGACCAGGCCGGTCAGGGAGCGGTCCGGGCTGGTGCTGACCCACAGGGTGGTCCGGTAGCCGCCGTGCGGTTCGAGGACGTGCTGCACCGCGGTCGCCGTGTACCGGCCGGAGAACTCCTTGCCGACGTTGCCGAGCGCTATGGCCTTGCCCGCGCGCAGCAGCGGATTGCCCTCGACGACGGCCTCCAACTCCGCGTAGCCGGCGCTGACTTGTTCCGCCGTCGCCCGCGCGACCGCCGTCGCCTCGGCCTGCGTACGGTACGGGGTGTCGGTGACCGTCACCTGGGTCGCCTTGCCGAACCGGGCGACGGACGCCGGGTTCAGACCTGGCACCGCCGCGCCGCTCACCACGGAGGCCTGCTCGGCGACGAGGGCCCGCTTGGTGGTGGTGTCCCAACCGCGTACCTGCACCTTCGCCGCCGCGTCGCCGACCGAGAGCCCGGCGCGCAGCGCCAGCAGATTCCGCCCGTACTCCAGGACCAGCGGACTGGTCGTGGCCGACGTCGACGGCGCGGGCGCACCCGACGCCTTGACCGGCGTCGTGAACTGCAGCATGCCCTTGTCGTCGATGCGTACCTGCGCGCCGCTCTCGCCCGCGAGGTACTGCAGGAAGTCCCAGTCGGAGACGTTGGCCTGGGACAGCTGCTTGTGCGTGACGGCCGGTGCCTGCACCTTGCCGACGGCGAGACCGGCGCCCGCCGCGACCTTGCGGACGATCGCCGCGGTCGTCATGTTCCGGTACGCCACCACCTTGCGGCCCCGCTGCAGACGATGGGCCTTGGAGTACGCCCGTACGACGGTGAACGTGCCGGTGCCGTCCCGGTCGAGCTCCAGGGCCGTCACCTCGCCGCTGAACAGCAGCTCGCGGGTCTGCCCCTTCACGGTCACCACGGACACCCGCAGCGGCGTGCCGATGGTGATGCCGGTCCTGGTCAGGAACTCGTGGTCGGGGTCGCGGTAGGTGAGCACCGCTGTGTCGGGCAGGCCGACGTTCTCGTCGACGACACAGCTCACCAGCTGCGCGGCCCACGTCTGCGGCAGTTCGGCGGGCGCCTCGATGACGGGATCGGCCGCGAACGACCGGCCGCCGCGCGCCTCGGGTGTGGTCACGACTCCTCCTCGCCGGACGCGTCGCGCACGCCCGGCACCACGAGTTCACTGCCGGGCACCAGGGCCATCGGGTCGTCGATGCCGTTGGCCTCCGCGATGCTCCGCCACGCCGTCGCGTCGCCGTACTCGCGCCAGGCCAGCATCGCCAGGCTGTCGCCCGCCACCACCGTGTGCGTACTGCGGGCGGTGCGCGCACCCGACGTCGGGTTCTGCCCCGGCGGGTCGACGCTCGCCTCCTCGATGGACAGCGAGCATGTCGCCCGCAGCGGCTTCCCGTCCACGTCGAAGAGCGTGTACGACACCGACAGGTTCGACAGCACCCCGTCGAACGAGGTGGTCCGCGCGGTGCCCCACTCGAACCGCACCCACGGGCTCGCCGGCTTCTTGCGGCCGAGGCTGGCCGGGGTCGGCACACACGCCTTCATCAGCTTCTCCACGGCCTGCTCCACCGAGTTGTCGTGGGCGGCGGTGGCATCCAGGAACACGTCCAGGCTCAGGGTGCGCGGCCCGCTGCCGACGAACTCGGGCAGCGCCGACTGGCCCGCCATCCGGGACGGAGTGCGCCGCCACTCGGTGGTCTTGCCCAACTGCAGAGTGGACGGGTTGAACTGGAGGTCGAGCCGCGCGATCGTGCCGCCCGGCCTGGCCCCGACCGAGGCCGGCGGCTCCTTGAGCGTGAGCTGGGCCCTGGCCCGGCTGGCACGGCCCGCTGGGGACATGGTGTGCGTTTCCTTTCGGGAGCGGCGTGGACGTGGGTGGGTGGGTGGGGAGGCGGCGTCAGCTGGGCGAGAGGCCCTCGTGGGCGATCTCCAGCGTCTCCACCGCCGCCTCCGAATTGCTCGGGTCGAACGAAGGGCCCTGCCACCGCACGGGCACGATGCCGAACACCTGCCAGCTGATGATCCGGCTCAGGTCCGGCCGCAGCGCCACGATTTCGCCGTCCTTGGGCTCCACCCGGCGCAGCGTCTCGTCCAGCCAGCGGGCGATCTTCGCCGTGTCCGAGGTGACGGGACGGGTGAGCGTGATGTTCGACCAGGTCACGCGCCCCGGGAGCTGCCAGGTGAACCCGTTGTTGCCGCCCTCGGCGTAGCTCTCCATCTCGACCTCGGCGCCCATGCCGGAGCAGGTGTGGAAGGCGCCCAGGTCGTTGCCGCCGATGGCGAGGCGGAAGAACACGCTCGTGGCGAAGATGTTGTCCGTCATGGGTCCGTCCGTCGATCCTGTCGTTGGTCCTGTCGTCCTGCTCCCAAGCGGTCAGCGGCGCCCGTCGAACGGTCGGCCCGTCCGCTCCCGGCCGCGTCGTAATTCGGTGCGCAGCAGGCGGGCCACCGGGTCGAGCAGGCGGCGGGCCAGGTCGTCGAGGTCGAGGGCGGCGGCTTCCGGTGCGGGTGCCGCCTTCTCGCGTTTCCCTTGCCCTCCGGCCGAGTTGGCGTTGTCCGTCGTCTGCGTGGACGCGGTCGTGACGCCGCCCTTCCTGCCGCTGTTCCCGTTCCCGGAGGGGGCCGGATCGCGTTGGACCGGGACGATGCCGGGCACGGCGGGAGCGGGGGCCCGCCGGGCGACGACGGGGGTCGTCTCTGTCGGCCGGGCCGCCGTGCCCACTGCTCCGACCCGTGGTGCCGTCAACGAGGCATGCACCACGGTTGGTTGGGAGTACTGCGGGCCGGTCACCGGCAGGGCCCGCCCGGGCGAGGTCGCAGGCGCGACGTTCCGTGTCGTCCCGGCTCGCTGAACGGGGCTCTGCGGACGTACGACTTGGGGCGGGCGGGGCGATGCTCCGTGCCCGGATGCCATGCGCTGGACGGCCGCAGGAGTCGTCGCTTCGTCCGCCGGGGACGGACGAGGCCAGCGTGGCGCGACGACGGGACGTACGCCGGTGCGGGCCGCGGGCGTTGTTGCGGGTGTCGCCGTGTGGGTGCTGGGCACCAGCGGGCGTGCGGCCAAGAGGCGGGTGGTGCGCGGCGCCGGTGTCGGTGCCGTGGTCCCGGCGGCGGATGCGGTTGCGGCCGTGGTGCGTCCGTGATCGGTCACGGCGCGGGCGACGACCAAGGGGGCCGGGGTGGCGGCGGCGGTGTAGCCGGTGTGCGGGGCCGGTGTCCGGGCGGGCTGCGTCGTGTGGGGAGCCGGCGTGGCGGCGGTGGTGTAGCCGGTGTGGGGGCCGGGTGTCCGGGTGGGCTGCGTCGTGTGCGGGGCCGGTGTCCCGGCGGGCCGCGTCGTGTCGGGGGCTGCGGGCGCGGGTCCCTTGGGCAGGGGGAGCAGGCTCGACGGCGCCTCGGATTCCGGAGCCACGACGCGTTGTACGAATGCGGGCGTGACGGACGCGCCCAGCAAGGGTGCTCCCACCGCCGGAGCGGGCGAGGTGTCCGGACGCGGGGCGTCGCTGGGCGCCGGTGAACGCTGAGGTCCTGAACGGGAGTTGCTCCCAGGTGCCGGAACGGCACGTTGCGCCGGCACCGGAAGGTCGGCGCTGGGCGGCAGCGAGGACAGCGGGGCTCCCAGCCCGGTGCGGGGGCGCGACCGTGACCTCTGCGGCAGGTCTCGTCGGCCGGGTCGGGCTTCCGGCACGGCCGGGCCACCGGACTCGGGGCCGGCGGGCTGCGCCGGGCGGGACTGCACCATGGGCAGTACGGGGGCCGGGGAACCGCCGGCCGCAGTCGCTCCATGTGGCGCCAACAGGGCTGCTGTGGGCGGCAGTTCGGCCATCGGGGCACCGAGCGGCGGGCGGGCGACCGGACGAGTGGGGGTCTCGGGCCGACCGGTGTCCGCCGAGTCGGACTCACGGGCGCCGCCGGGCCCGTCCCGGTTGCTCGACGGGAGAACGGCGGCGCGCACGACGGACACGCGCCGCGCGGGCCCGCCCGGGGCCTGGGCGACGGTGAGCGAACGGCTCACCGGGCGGGGCCGGACGCTGGGACGGGGCGCGTCCGCGCCCCTCTCATCCACCTTCGCGCTCGTTCCGTCCGCCTTGGCGCCAGGTCGTCCGGTGGGTGCGGTGGGTGCGGTGGTGGCGGTCGAGGCCGTCCCGACCACGGCACGCTGTACCGCCGGGCTGGTCCGGGGTGAGCCGGTGCCGGTGGAAGTGTCCGGAACCACGGCCACCCGGCGAACGACGGTTAGCCGAACCGGAGTTGAAGGGCGGCCCAAATTGGCGGCCGGACCTGACACGCCGACGGCGCCGCCCCCGACCTCCGCTCGCTGCACAGCCGCCGCGGATGACTCCCGTACGGCAGCCGCGGGCCGCTCGGACACGAGGCCGCGTACCCCGGGCACTCGATGGGGCCGGTCCGGCGCGGGGGCGTCATCCGACGCTTCGGCGACCGAACGAGGCGCTGTCGTCCACGAGTTGTCGCTCACCTCGGGCCGCTCCACGACGGGCCCGGCCGACCGCTCACTGCCCCCGCTTATTCGACGCGAGCCGTCGTGGGTCGGGCGGCTCGCGCCGGAGGCATGACTTCCGGACCCCGTCTCAGGCCGGTCCGGCGAACTGTCCCGCTGGCGTTGCACATGCGGCAGCGCGGGCGCTGCAGCGTCTCCGCCGTCGGCCCTCGCGTCCCTCCGGCTCCGGGAACTGTCCCGCTGTCGCTGTATGTGAGGCAGCAGGGGCACATGATCACCTGTACCTGTACCTGTACCTGTACCCGGCGAAGGACTGGCGGCCCCCGCGCCACCTTGTGCCGGCGAACCGCCCGCCCGCCGCCTCGCGTCGGGCCCAGGCAGTTCACGGGTATCCCCGCCCCCGGACGGGACGTCCGCCGTCTCGTGCTCAAGAGACGGCGCCAGCGCCCGGAGCAACAGCGGGCCCCCACCGCTCTGCGTGGACGGCGCGGCGGCCGTGCGGGCGATGCCCCGTACAAGACCGGCCGGGGCCGTGGGCAGCACCGCATGCGCGAGGCCCGTGTCGAACGAGGGGTCGCGCCAGGCCGCCAGGTGCGAGCGGAAGACCAGGCCGTCGCTGATACCCAGCGGCGCGCGGGACACCGTGAGGCGGGGCGGCGCCGTGCGGCGCCAGCCGCCGTCCCAGTCGCCGGGCACGCCGGAGCCCGGCGCGGCGGACACGTCCCGCTCGCCGGCCTCGGCGCCCGAAGGCCGCTGTGCGGCCGGGGCGCCCCGCCCGGCCGCACGCCGACGCAACCTGTCCCGCCATGTCATGCGCTCAACCGCCTTCGTTCACACGGGTGTTGATCCGGGCGATCTCCGTGACCCACTGCCGGCGCTCGCCGTGGGTCAGGTCGAGGATCTCCTCGCGCGGCCAGTGGAAGTGGTAGGCGATGTACGCGATCTCCTCCCGCAGCCGGGGGAGCGCGTACGTCACGATTCCCCCAGGCGCCCACCCGAGAGGTCGACCTCGAAGCCGCCCTCGCAGTGCGGGCACGTGACGGCCGCGCGGGTGTGCCCCTCGCTGTTGACGCGCCGGTAGAAGTCCTGGAGGAACGCGACGTCGGTCGCGTACATCCGCTCCACGACACCGGCGTGCACATCGGTGACCGTCCCGATCCGGGTGATCACCTGGCTGAGCAGCACCACGCTCAGATACGCCGGGTTCTCCTTGACGCGCAGATCGATCTGGGGGCGCAGTTCGTCCCGGGCCGTGGCGAGGCGCATCGCGCCGTGCCGGTGCACGGTGCCCGCCTCGTCCACGTATCCGCGCGGCAGCTCGAACTCGAACTCGGTGCGCAGCCCGTGGTCCTGACCGGACACGGGCGCGGCGGCGGGGGGATGGGGGACCGCCGCGCCCGCGTCCGTCGCGGGCGCCGTCGCCTGGAGGATCTCCTCCAGGTTGCCCGCTGTCACAGTACGGCGCCTCATTCGACGACGATCTCCTCGAACACGATGGTCACGGACTCCGTAGCCGCGGAGGACTCGCCCGCCTTGAGCGACGGGCCCTCCCACTTGGACGCCCAGCCCTGCATCAGCTGGATGCGCCGGACGGTCGAGCCGGTGGTGTCCTTGATCTCGATGGTGAGGTTCTGTCGCGCGGTGTCGACGGCGCCGTTGTTGAGGGTCTCCTTGATCCACTTGGTGAACTCGCTGCTCTGGTCGAGTCCCCGGGTGATCGTGATCTCACCGGCCTGGCGGGCCCCCGGCTGCTTGCGGATGATCTGCTTGCCCTCCGCGCTGACCTGCCGGACCTCGACGACCTCTTCCTCGACGGTCAGCCCGCTGATCTCCTGGATCGATTCGACCAGGTAGCCGCCGAGCTGCACGCCGAAGATATGGGTGGAAAGAGCATCGCCCTCTGCCATGACTGTCTGTCACCTTTCGTGGGGGTCAGTGGACCAGCGATCAGCGGATCACTCGTCGACGAGGCTGGTGCTGTCGGAGAACTGGGCCAGGCGGAACACCACGAACTCGGCGGGCTTGACGGGCGATACACCGATCTCGCAGACCACGCGGCCCTGGTCGATGGACTCCTGCGGGTTGTTGTCGCGGTCGCACTTCACGTAGAAGGCCTCCGCGGCCGTCCGGCCGAACAGCGCGCCCCTGCGCCACTCCTCGGTGAGGAACGCGCTGATGTTGCGGCGGATGCTCGACCACAGCCGGTCGTCGTTGGGCTCGAAGACCACCCACTGCGTACCCAGGAGGATCGACTCCTCCAGGTAGTTGAACAGGCGCCGCACGTTCAGGTAGCGCCAGGCCGGGTCCGAGGACAGGGTGCGGGCTCCCCAGACGCGGATGCCGCGGCCGGGGAATGCCCGTACGCAGTTCACGCCGATCGGGTTGAGCAGGTCCTGTTCGCCCTTGCTGAGCCGCAGTTCGAGGTCGACGGCGCCGCGGATCACCTCGTTGGCCGGGGCCTTGTGCACCCCGCGCTCGGCGTCGCTGCGTGCCCACAGACCGGCGATGTGACCGCTGGGGGGGACGGTGGCATTGTGGCCGGCCGCCGGGTCGAAGACGCGCACCCACGGGTAGTAGAGGGTGGCGTAGCGGGAGTCGTAGCCCGCCTCGTCGTTGCGCCACGTGCGCACCTGCTGGGCGGAGAGGCCGGGCGGGGTGTCGAGGACCGCGACCCGGTCGCCCATCTGCTCGCAGTGCGAGATGACCGCGAGCTGCACCGTCCGCACGCCCTCGGCGTCGATGTCGCCGCGCTCGTAGGCGCTCATCAGGTCGGGTACGGCGACCATCGTGATCTCGTCGATGCTCTCCAGACCGGCGAACCCGGTACGGGCGCTCGAGTCGCCCACGTACTCCGCCGCGTCGAGGCGGGCCACCTCGCCCGACCCGGTGGGGGCGGGGGCGGCCGGGGCGTCGGGCACCGCCACCGTCTGCGCGGCCGGCCTGCTCTGGCTCGCGCCGCGCTGTTCGGTGACGTCGATCAGCTTCGAGGCACGGGCCTGGTTGAGGAGGTAGCCCTTCACGTTCTTACGGGTGGACGCCTCGTACGTCTCGGTCACCTGGTCGCCCTGGCGGACCAGGAGCTTGAAGCGGTCCTCGGGCGAGTTCTCCCCGTCGGGCTCGGCGACCTCCACGGACACGCCGCTCACGCCGGACTTGGCCGCGACCAGGAAGCCACCGAGCTCCACCGTCTGCGCCACGTCGTTCGGCCGCGCGCCCGAGCCGTTCGCCGCCGGGGCGGAGGCGTCGCCCGCGGCTCCGCCGATGCGCACGATGTACGCGGCGCCGCCGCCGTTCGCGAAGTAGCCGTACACGGCGTGCGGGAGATAGGTGCCCTGCGTGAACCCGCCGAACTGCTGGCTGTACTGGTCCCAGCTGGTGACGAGGATCGGCGTGTGGAACGCGCCGCTCTCGGCGAACCCGACGAACGCGGCGACGGCCGTGCCGACACCCTCGATGGGGCGAGCACCGGACTGCACCTCCTCCACGTACACGCCTGGGGTGAGGTACGTCGGCATGCTCGCTCCTTCACACTTACGGATATGGGGTCGCGGCCCCAGCCTTTCCGCCGCCGCCGCGGGTGGCAGGGGACTTCGGGCCCTGCCCGGGGGCAGTTCCCCTGCCCGCGGGGTCTCCCGGGCCGGGCCCGGCGTGCAGCGGCCGGCCCGGGTCAGACCTCGTCGACCTGCGCCAGATACCTGCCGAACTCGCTCTCCAGGACCAGGCGGCCGAGCTTGCGGTACTCCTGGGCGATCGCGGCCACCACCTGGCGCATCGTCAGCGGGACGCCGGACGCGGCGGACAGATAGGCGGCGGTCACCGCGCACGCCCGGATCGAGCCGCCGGCCAGCTCGAAACGGTCCGCGCAGAAGCCGAGGTCCAGATCGTCGGCGCGGGGCAGCCGGCCGCCCAGGCAGCGTTCCCACAGGGCAAGGCGCTGGGTCTCGTCGGGCACCGGGAAGTCCGCCACGACGTCCAGGCGCCGGGTGAACGCCTCGTCGAGGTTGGCCCGCAGATTGGTCGTCAGGACGGCGATACCGTCGAACGACTCCATGCGCTGGAGCAGATACGCCGACTCGATGTTGGCGTGCCGGTCGTGCGCGTCCTTCACCTCCGAGCGTTTTCCGAAGATCGCGTCGGCCTCGTCGAAGAGCAGCACCGCGTTGACCGCCGACGCCTCGGTGAAGATCCGCTCCAGGTTCTTCTCGGTCTCCCCGATGTACTTGTCGACGACCGTGGACAGGTCCACCACGTACAGGTCCATGCCCAGATCGGCCGCCACTACCTCGGCGGACATCGTCTTGCCGGTGCCCGACGCACCCGCGAACAGGGCGATCACGCCGTGCCCCCGGCCGCCGCCGGGCCGCATGCCCCACTGCCCGAGGACCTGGTCGCGATGCCGGGCGCGGACGGCGAGTTCGCGCAGCCCGCGGTGCGTCTGCGCGGGGAGGACGAGGTCGTCCCAGGTCACCGTGGGTTCCACCCGGCGGGCCAGGCGGGCCAGCCCCGCGCTGTTCTGGGCCCGGACCGCGGTGCGCAGATCGTCGGCGGTGAGAGGACGGGCGGCCAGCGCGGCGCTCCGTACGGCCGCGTCGGCGGCCCGCCGCAACTGCCCGGAGTCCAGCCGGTGCGCGGCCACCGACCGGGCCAGCGCGTCGGCGTCCGCCACCGGGAGGTCGTCATCGGCGGCCGCATCCAGCGCGTACCGCCACCGCGCGACCTGCTGCTCGGGGGAGTTCGCGGTCACCGTCAGCGTGACGGGCGTCGCCGCCGCCCACGCCGGGTCCCAGCCGTTCGAGCCGTACGTGAAAAAGGGGATCCCGGTCACCACCGCGCACAGGGTGCGCAGCGCGTGGGCCCGCTCGGACGGATTGTCCGGCAGCGCCTCCAGGGGACCGACGACGATCCCGGCACCCGTCAGCCGTGCCTCGCGGGCAGCGGACCGCACCGCTTCGGGCAGTTCGCCGGGGCGCCGGGCGAGCGCCGCCGTGTCCAGGACCAGACAGCGCAGCCCGGACGCGCGCAGGGCGGCACCCGCCAGGCCTTCGGGGGCACCGCCGAGGGCCCGAAGGTGCACATGGCCGGTGCCGTGACCGGCCGCCGCGGCGGCCCGTCGGACCAGCTCGGGGTCCACGGTCGGGTCGACGCTCGGCTCGCCGAGGATCCGGGCGAGCCGGGCGTCGGGCGCGCGGTGGCCCAGCAGATGCGCCGTGACCCGGTCCGGCACGGCCACCACGCGTGACAACGGGGGCCGTTCGGGCTCGGTGACGTCCAGCAGTCCGCCGTCGATCAGGGGCGCGCCGGGCGCGAGCCGGAACCGGGCCGGGGACATCCCGGTGTGCCCGCACAGTTCGAGCGCGAGGTTGACGGTGGGCCGACGGCGCGTCAGGTCGTCGTTGAGGTAGCCGTAGAGCCGCTCGAACCGGGTGTCCAGGTCCGGTGCCACGGCGATCAGCAGCAGGTCCACGTCCAGCGGCGTCAGACCGAAGTCGCGGGCGAGGTCGTGGAGGAGTGAGCCGGGCGGCGGGTCCGCGGGCGGCGGCAGCGGCAGACCGAGGCCGCCCGGCCCGTCGAGGATCCCGAGGACCGCCTCGGGCGTGAGGTACTGGCCGCGATAGGGATCGTCCGGATCGGGATCGGCGGCGCGCCGGGCGGCGACGGCGCCGCGCACTCGCCCCTCCACCCACCGCAGCCGTTGCCACAGAGGGGGCGCGCGGTCCTCGTCGGCGGGGGACACGGGCTCCACGGTGTACGTCACGGCTGGCGGTCCCCTCGTCGGCGGCGTGCGGGCGCGGGCCGCCGCTCCCGCGAGCCCCCGAATCCGTCGGAGCCGGGATCGCTCACTCCGGTGTAGCGCAGGCGGCGTGCGGACTCCGGCTCGTCCGGCTCGGCCCTGGGCACGGAGCGGACGACGACCCCTTCGGTGACCGGCGGCGCGGCGACCTGCTGGATACCGCCCAGCGGCGCCCGCACCCGCACTCCGAGCGACGGCTTCAGCTCGCCGCCGAGCGCGGACCACACGTCGGAGGCGGCCGGAGCGTCCAGGCCGGTGCCGCCCGCGTCCAGGCCCACGATGAGGCCGAGCTCGGCGAGCGAACCGGTGAGCAGACGCGGCGGCAGCGTGTCCGTGGCCACGAGCGTGCCCAACACCTGGGAAAGCAGCCGGTGTTCGTCCTGCGGCCGCCCCGCCCACGCCGTGACCAGATACGTCAGCCAGAACCAGCGCGCGGGGGAGCGGCGCGCCACGACGAAGCCGTCCTCGTCGTACACCTCGCCGCCGCTGCTGCCGCGCCGCGTGTTGTCCTCGCGGATGTCGTACAGGAACACGCACACGGTCGGGGCGCTGCGCCGGGCCGCCCAGTCACTGGTCGGCGCGTCGAAGACCACCTCGATGCCCGACGCCGCGAGCCCGGACTCGTCGAGCAGCCGGCGCAGCGCCTCGTCGACTTCGTGGATCACCGGCGGGTCACCTCGTCCGGCGGCTGCACACTGCCGTTGACGACCAGGAAGTCGGTCTTCACCGGCGAGAACCCGGGTCCGCTCGCGGTGATGGTCCGCGGGCCCGTCTGGTCCTTGGTGAGGATGAGCAACTGGCCGATGAACGTGCCGTCCGTCTTCGGGACCGTCGGTGCGGCCGCGGCGGTGATCCCGGGCTTCCAGCGGAAGCGCACCGGCACACCCGGCGGGAAGTCCTTGCCGCGCACCGAAGTGACGAAGCCCGGCTTGCCGATCGGCGGCACCGCGACGATCTTCGGCTGGAGGATGCGCAGCCGCTGCCGGGCGCTGTTGTCGCCGGGGTCGGCGTCCGTGCCGGTCGTCGTCAGCTTGCCCGTGACCTGCGTGGTGAGCGCCTTCTTGGGACTCAGCACCACCTGGATCACCGTCCGCGCGCCCGGTGCCAGATCGGGCAGCGCACACAGCCACCCGGTGTCGCAGCCGGCCGGCGGCCCGTTGGTCGGGACGCCCGCGGGCAGCCCGATGCGCAGGCGCAGTCCGGTGGCCAGCGCGTCGCGGCCGTTGCGGACGGTGTACGTGACGACGACGCGGCCGCCCACATAGCCGGGGTTGGGCTGTGCGGTGACGGAGACTCCGGGGCCGGCCTTCGGCGCGGGCGGCGTCGGTGGCGGCGGCGGTGGCGGTGACGGGGTGGTGGGCGGCGTCGGGCTCGGCGACGGGCCGGGCGGCACCGGCGCCTCGCGCACCGGCACCACGGTCCGGTCCGCGTTGTCGCCGGGGTTCGGGTCGATGACGGCGCCGGTGACCGACCAGTCGACGGGCTGGTCGCCCGGGGTGACGCCGGTGAGGGTGACGGTCACCGGGACGGTGGTGCCGGGCGGCACCACACCCAGGTCACAGGTGAGCGCCGCCGCGTCGCAGGTGCCGCCGGGCGCGTCGAGACCGGTGATGCCGACGCCGGGGGGCGGCGCCACGGTGAGCCGGGTGCCGGGCGATGCGGCGGGGCCGTGATTGACGACGTCGACCTCGACGGTGCCGGTGCGGCCGACGGTGATCTCCGGCGCGGTGTCCGGCGCCTGCACCGTGAGGTCCACGGACTGCTGGACGGTCGGCTCTTTCTGACGCCCCGGCAGTTCATGGGTGAGCGGCGTCAGCGTGCCCGAGGTCACGTCCACCGACTGCAGCTTTTCCGGGCTGTTCGTGGCGACTTCGGCACGGGAGCTGATCACGAGGCTCTTGCCGTCCGCCGTCCACGCGGCGTCCCGGGGCTGGAAGGGACCGGTGGCCGTCGTGTCGGGCAGCTCCCGGCCGCACGCGCCGGGCAGGCCGCGCGCGGCCGCGGGCAGCAGCACGCGGCAGTCGTCGCCGGACAGTGAGGTGAGCAGGATGCCGTTGTGCTCGTCGACGCGGCCGCCGCCGCTCTTGCGGTTGAAGGCGACAGTCGTGCCGTCCGGCGAGAACGCCGGGCTGTCGTCGATGATGTCGCAGGCGCCGGGGCAGTCGGTGGCGCTCAGGTCGTGCTGCTGGTCCAGGTGGTCCACCGGCACGGTCCAGATGTGCTTGTTGCCGCCGCCCCCGTTGACCACCTGGGTGCGGGTGAAGGCCAGTGTGGTGCCGTCGGAGGACCAGGTGGGCTGCGCGTCGCTGCCCTGGGCCTGGCCGGCCGGCGGGGTGATCTCGCCGCGGATCTCGCCGGTGGCCGCGTCCGCGATCAGTACCCGGCTGGGCCCCGCCGCGTCACCGGTGCCGCCGGGCGAAGTGCGCGTAAAAGCAAGGGACTTGCCGTCCGGCGAGAACGTCGGATCGGTGTCCCAGTCCCGCGCCCCGCGCCCCGCGAGCGGCAGCGGCTGCGGGTTCGCGCCGTCGGCGTCGGCGATCCAGATCCGCTCGATCCGGCCGTCGTTCGTGTCCTCGAAGCGGGTCACCACGATCCTGCGGCCGTCGGGAGTGTAGTTCTGCCGCTCGGTCCACGGGTCGTACCCGGCGGCGGGCTGGAACAGCGGATCCTTCGTCGGGTCGGTGTTGGTGTCGGCCGCCGGATCCTCCTTGAGGATCGTCAGGCCGAGGTCGCGCGGATCGGAGCCGTCCATGCGGGCGTCCTGGAGGGTCACCGTGTGCGGGCCCGACGCGGAGGTGCGGTCCACGACGGCCTGTCCGCCGTCGACCGGGCCGAGCCAGGTGGCCGATCCGACCTCGCGGTCCTCGCTCAGCACCAGCGTCGGTGTGTCCGCGGAGTGCGCGGGGATACGGAACACGTGGTCCCAGTCGCCCTCGCAGTCACAGGTGCGGTCCGGGCTGAGGAACAACAGGCCGTCTCCATCGGGCAACCACGCTGCCCCGTGGGTCTGCCAGTCGGCCTGCACGCCGGCCAGGAGCGGCCCGCCCCCGCCGCCGCTCCCGGCGGTCCACTGCAGCCGGGGGCCGTCGTTGCCGGTGGCCGTGTAGGCGATGATGTCGCGGTTCTCGTCGTCGTTCACCGGGTTCCAGGCCGGCTCGCTCGCCGTGCCGTTCGCGGGATCGGTGACACGGTTTGCCGTGCCGCCCTGCAACGGCCGTACGTAGATCTGCTGCCCCGCCACCGGATCGCTGTCGCTGGAGTACGCCAGGCGCTGCCCGTCGGGCGAGACCGTCGGGCACTCCTCGTTCGCGGGGGTGTCGGTCAGCCGGGTCAGGCCGGTTCCGTCGGTGCGGACGAGCCACAGGTCGCGCTGGGTGCCGCCGCCCGAGCCGCCGGGCTCGGCGGAGTCGAAGACGACCGACTGCCCGTCCGGCGTCAGGCGCGGATGAGCGGCGTCGCGCCCGCTGGTCAGCCGCCGCACCGAGCCGTCGGCGGCCCGCAGATAGATCTGCGGGTCCTTCTCGTCGCGGCGGCTCGCGAAGACCAACTGGTTGCCCGACGCCGAGGGCTGGACGTCGAGGTGGGCCGGGCCCACGCCGAACAGCGGCGCGCTGGACGTGGTCGTCTCGACCCTGCCCAGGCTGCGGTGCCGGGTCCCGGCGTACGCGATCCGGGTCTCGGGCGCACCGGCCGCGTCCGCCGCCTGCGCCGTGCCCCCGCCCCTGCCGGGGCCTGCCGCCGCCGTCACCGCGAGCAGGGGAACCAGCAGCAGCAACGCCATGCCGATTCTCCCCGGGCGGTGCCGCCGGCCCCCCGAGCCTCCCGTGCCCCTCACGGCCCACCTCACAGTCCGAACGCCGCATTTGCACATACGGCCGCCAGCCTGCTGCCCGATGCGCGCGCGGGGCAGGGCCGTCGGGCCGCACGCGGGGGAAGAGCCGGGTGCGCGTAAGGGCAGCGCAGGGGCAGTCGCCGGACTGCGGGGGCGGGCCGCGCCGTCAGATCAGGCCGTTGCGCAGGGCGTGACCGACCGCGTGGGCGCGGTTGCGGAGTTGCAGGCGCGTGATGACCTCGTGCAGCACGTTCTTGACGGTCCGTTCGGAGTACGCGGTCTTGCGGGCGATCTCCGAGGTGTCCAGCCCTTCCGACACCAGGCGCAGCATCTCCGCCTCCCGCGTCGTCAGCGTGGAGAGGGACACGGCGCGGGGGTCGAGCGTCGAGCGCTGCAGGCTGCCCACGTGCGTGAGCAGCTTCGCGAGCAGGTCGCCGGGGAGCACACCCTCGCCGTTGGCTATCGCCAGGACCAGGCGTAACAGCCGGTCCTGGTCGGCCTCGGCGCGCCGCAGGACCGCCGCGACACCCGAGTCGAGCGTGCGCTGCAAAGCGTCCCCCGACTCGAACGTGCCGACCACAACTCCCGTACGGGTAGCGGTGTTGTGCCGCAACCTGTTCAGCAGGGCGGACGTCTCGTCGTCCACTGTGTCCACGACGACGAGCGACACGCGCGCGCTGTCGGCGTCGTTGTCATCGACGAGTTCGACCTCGGGGCGCTGGCGCAGCTGATGGACGACACCGACGTACAGGATCGGATCGGGTGCGTACACGGCCACGCTGACGCGCTCGGAGCGGTCGGCGCGGGTCGGCCAGCGGGCGGACCGGGACGCCGCCTGCTGGGACTCCTGGTGGGAGGCGGCGGCAAGCCTGATCGTGCTGGTGGAAGACATAGTTGTCAGTACCTGTTCCGTGATGCGTGTGTGGGGGCACGGGCCTGGCCCGGTGGAACGGTGGTGCTCCTCGGGCCGCGGGCGGTTGCCCGGTCGGCCGCGTCACTGCCGACCGGTGAGTCGACAGACGTATGTGGAAGGGGAGTTGAGGAGAGTTCCTGGAGGCATCGCCACTGCCCGAGGCGTTGCCCTCGGGCCTCTCGAAGGGGCCGGGTCACCGGCGTAGCGTCGCCGCGTGACGTCTCCAACAGCCTCTCCCAGTCCCGGTTCGCCCGGTCTCGACATCCCCGAGGTGTCGGTGACACCCGGCGGCACCGCAACCACCAGCCTGACCGTCCGCAACGACAGCGACATCGTCGAGGCGTACAGCCTGGAGGTCGTGGGCGAATGCGCCGCCTGGGCCACGGTGGAACCGGAGCGCATCTCCCTCTACCCCGGCACCTCCGAGACGGTGACGATCCGTCTGGGACCGCCGCGCTCGCCCGAGGTGCGGGCCGGTGAGAAACCTCTGGCCGTACGGGTTCTGCCGACCGAGCACCCGGAGGCGGTACGGGTCCCCGAGACCACCGTGCGCGTCGAGGAGTTCCGGCAGCTGCGCACCGAGGTGACCCCGCACCGGCGCCGCGGCTGGCTCCGCGGCCGCTACCGGCTGGCACTGCGCAACGAGGGCAACGCCCCGACGCAGCTGGGCTTCACGCCCCGGCAGCCCGGCGAGGAACTCGGCTTCGCCTTCAAGCCGACGGTGCAGAAGCTGGAGCCGGGCGAGTCCGCGGAAGTCGGTCTGCGGGTCCGCATCGGGAAGCCGGTGTGGTTCGGCAACCCCGTGGTCTGGCCGTTCACCGTGGAGGTCGCCGAGACCGGGGAGGACGGCGAGCGGCAGGAGCAGACGGACCCGACCGATGTCCGGGCGCCGCTGGACGCGGAGTTCGTCCAGATACCGATCTTCCCCAAGTGGCTGCTCGCGGTGCTGGCCGCACTGCTCGCCCTGCTGCTGGCCTGGTTCATGCTGGTGCGGCCCGCGGTGCGCAGCACGGCGAAGGAAGCCGCCAACCAGGTGGTGCAGCCGCGGCCGACCCCCGGGGAGAGCGCGGGCGGACAGCCCGGTGGCGGCGGCGCCTCGCAGAAGCCCGACGGCGGCTCGGACACCCAGCCGGGCACCGGCGGCGGAGGCTCCGGGTCCGGGGGCGGCAGCGGATCGGCGGGCGGGCAGCAGAGTTCGGCCACCATCGACCTGCAGACGTCCACCGGCTCGGACAAGACCGGTACGTACACGGTGCCCGAGGGCAAGGTGTTCGGGATCACCGACATCGTCGTCGCCAACTTCCAGGGCGACGAAGGGGTGCTGACCATCAACTTCGGCGAGCGCAAGATCACGACGATCGCGCTGGAGACCTTCCGCAACCAGGACTACCACTGGGTCACCCCCATCAGGATCACCGAGAACGACACCGTGACCGCCCAGGTGACCTGTGCCAAGCCGGGCACGCCGGCCACGGGCCGTCGTGCGCAGGAATGTCACGAGGTCCTGAACGTGAGTGGCGTACTCAGCAGCACCAGGTGAACCAGGCGTCCCGCCCATGGTCATGCAGATGCGGTGACCTGCAAAGGGAGGCATCTTTCCGCGTCCGGAAAGCAGATCCCCGGATCGCGCGGCCGGATGTCTCCTTTGTGGTCTTAAGTGCCGGTGTCACAGCCCAAATACCCGGACCGGGTGACAAGATGAGGCATCTCGTGCCGTAGAGAACTTGGCTTGATCGTTGCTCCCTCCACCGCCCGCAGATGTGCGGAGGGGATATGCCGGACGGCAATGGCCGGCGTCACTGGAGCAGGATGGTGAGGACGAGCCGGTTCTGCGCCCCGCTCGCGGCGTCGAACCGGCCCTCCCAGCCCCACTGTTCGTGGAAGCTCTGCATGCTGCGCTGCGGCCCGTACATCTCGAAGTACCACTGAGGGTCCCCGCCGCTGAGGGTCTGGTCCTCCTCGTGCCGCGCGAAGTTCTCCATGGTCACGTGGTCCTCGCCGCTCTTGGCCACCACCCCGCCGAAGTGGAAGTCGAGCCCGCCCGACGTGGCGTCCGGACGCAGCGCCTTGATCATGAAGACGTCACCGATGCCGGCGGGCGGCGTGAACCGGTTCAGCCGGAACCGTTCGTAGGCCTCGGTGAGCAGGAGCGCCCGGGCCGGATCGTCGCGATACGCCACCACCTTCCCGATCAGGGCGGCCAGGACGTCGGACAGGTCCTTCCTCGCCGTGGCCGAGGTGTCCGACGCCGCCGTGTCCCAGGCGGTCTGCAGCTTCGCCCGCTCCTGCGCGGCCGTCGTGTCCTGCGCCAGGCTGCCCAGCACGTCCGCGAGGGCGTGGAAGTAGCGCTGCTCCCCGATGATCTCGGGGCTGTGCTTGCCGGAGACGGCGGTGGCGATCTCGTTGCAGCGCTGGGGCAGCCGGATGGCGAGCCCGCGCTGCTGCGTGGCGGGGCGCTGGACCCCGGCCGGGCGGTTCATCACCGGCACCACCTGCCACAGGGTCAGTTCCTTGTCGCGGGTGATGATCTTCAGAAGCTTCGTCGTCCTGGTCAGCGTCATCAAGCTCTCGCCCCGTTCGAGGCTCACCCGGCCCCGGAGCCTGTCGTTCGCCTGGTCGATGCGCTTCTGTGTGGCGAAGAAGGTCTTGGCCTGGCGGCCGCCGCCGGTGTCCTCGACGGCCAGGTCGAGGTGGTCCGCCAGACGCAGCGGCGCCTGCCCCCGGTACTCGACGTTGAGGTTGCCGTCGGCGTCGACGTAACTGGGCCGCTGCTCCGTCTCCCCGGACGGCTCCGTGAACGTCCGCGGGCGGGCCACCTGTCCGGGGAAGAAGTCCGCTGTCGCGGCGCCCGGCCGGCCCTGCGCGTCGAGGGTGCCCAGGACCGGGTACTGCGCGGAGCCGGGCCGGACCACGGCGAAGCGCTGGACGTGCGCGGGTGCCTCGCCCGTCTGCGCGTGGTCCCGGTGGCCGTCCTCGGCCCGGTCCCTCTCGGGAACCGGTCCGGCGAGCGCCGTGCAGGCGTTGCGCTCCGCCGCCTGCTCGAACCGGTCCGACGGATCGCTGACTCGCAACCCCGAGCCGATGTCGGTCCCGGCCACCGGACCCCGGCGCTGCTGGATCACATGCGTCAACTCGTGGGCCAGGATGTGCCGGCCGCCGCCTCCGCGGCCGATGACGATGTCATTGCCCGAGGTGTAGGCCCGCGCGCCCAGTTCCGCCGCCGAGCGCTGCGCGACGGAACCGGTGTGCAGCCGTACGTCGGCGAAGTCCGCGCCGAGCCGGGCCTCCATCTCCGTCCGCACGGGCTCCGCCAGCGGACGTCCCGCGGAGCGCAGCGCATCGGGCACCGCGGAACGCTGCACGGGAGCCTCGCCCCTGCCCAGCATGCGCACCACGGCGTCGTTGCCCACCGAGCGCTGCAGCGCCGCCATTGCCGGCCCGCGCCGCGCAGCGGCGGGCGGGGCGTCACCGCGGGGCTGTGCGCTCCGCGACGGGCGCTCTTCTTTCCTCGGACGCATGCGGCCTCCACGTCGCTGCTTCACCGGACCACGGGTCAGGTCTAGCGCGTCCCTCCGGGCGTGGGCAGGGCCACGAGGGCAAGGCCGGGGGCAGGACCGCTGCCGATGGGCGAAGCAGCAGGTGAAGAACTGACCGACGTGCGACCGCAGTCGGGACCGTCAGACCGGCTCGCGGCCGCCCCGCTTGCGGGCCAGCGCCGTGCGCAGACTCCGCTCGAAGGCCGGGTCGCCGCGGCGCCAGGAGTTGATACGCCGCAGATTGATGCCGCTGCGCTGGGCCGCGCCCGTCAGCGTCGAGCCCATCCGTATGCGGGCCAGGACGGCCTCCTGCGCGCGGGCGGCCCCTTGGCCGCCGGCCCGGGCGACGGCCGCGTCGAAGGCCGGGTTGTTGCGCATCCAGGCCGCGAGGGTCGAGCGGGGGATCCCCAGGCGGTCACGGGCCTCGGGAACCTCCACGTCGCCGGTGCGCAGCAGCTCGATGAACTGCATCTGCAGCGCGGCCCGTTCCTCGGGCTTGCGCAGCTTGGTGGCCGGCAGGGTGAGGGCGTCGGTCACCCGCATCCCGGTCGCGACGCGCTGCACAAGGACCTGGGCCGTGACCTGAAAACGCGGATCCTCGGCCCAGGCGGCGGCGCTCTTGGTCTCCCCGAACGCGCTGAACTCGGCCTGCACGCGGCGCCGCCGGGAGCGGCCGAGTTCGGTCAGGGTCACCTCCAGCTCGGTGAAGGCGGCCGAGGAGCGCCACGAGGCGAGAGGCTCGGCCGAGGCCGTCGGCCGGTCACCGTGCAGCAGGGCGAGCAGATGACCGGCGACGGCGTCGAGCGCCTCGGGCGCCTGTGGAGCTCCGTGTTGCGCGTCATCGAGGTTCATGACCGGGGCACGGTAGCCGCTGCGCGATACGGAGAACAGGCGGATGCACGGCGGTTCGGGAAGAAACCGACACGGGGTCGCCCGAAGCGGCTCCCGGGCCCGTGGGTCGCTAAGCCTGCCGCCCGCCCGGGAGCGGACAGAAGTGACTGCCCCCTTCGGCGACCACCGTCATTCCGGGGGCGATCTCCGTGAAGCCGGCGTCGTTCACCACCGGCAGCCCGGCCCGCGTCAGCGGCCCCCAGCGGTCGCGGTCGGCGACCCGGACGGACAGCGGGAAGCCCGCCTCGCGCCACTCCTTGCGCTCGGTGTCCGACAGCTCCCACCAGGCCAGCTGGGCGCCGTGCCCGGCCTGGGCCATGGTCTTGCCCGCGGTCATGTCGACGTCGGGGTTCAGCCACAGGACGGGCGCCCGGGGGTCCGGCGCGGCCGGCGGCTCCGGGTCGTCGAGTTCCGTGCCGGAGACCTGCAGCCGGGCCAGATCCTTGGGCCAGCCGTCGAGCGGGACCGGCGGAAACACCCGGACCTCGGCCGACCTCCCCGTCACGGTGATCCCTTCGAGCGCCTGTGCCCTGCGCCACTCCGCGCCGCGAGCCCGCCGCACCACCTTGCGGATCCGGGCGTCCTGCCAGTCGCGCATGACCTGCGCCCACTCGCCGTCGCCGGTCGCCCGCGGGTCGGAGAGGATCACGAGGACCGCGCGGGCCGCAGTCTCCAGTGCGTCGGTGCGGGCCGGGGGAGCGGCCCTCTCGATCCGCGCCACGAGGGGCAGCACGAACTGCGGAGCCTCGTCACGCGAGGTCCGCTCGGACCGGAAGGGGCTGTCCTGCGGCACCTCGGCAGAGGTGTCGGCGGCGTCGTTCGGGAGGGTCTGGTCGTCACTGCTCACCGGACCAGTCTGCCAGGCGGAAGATCGGTTCCTCGCGGCCCTTTGCGGCAGCTGTGGTCACCCCGAGCAGGAGGTGCGCTGCGCCTCCTGCCATTCGCACACGGGGCACAGCGTCACACCCTTGTGGGACTCCGGGTACTCGGTGGGCTCGCGGCACAGCACGCACTCGGCGAACGGTTCCGTGGTCGCGCCGGCCGTTTCGGATACCTCCGGGCCCGTACGCGGACCCGGCCCGTCGCGGTAGTCAGCCATGACTCCCAGCGTAGTCCTGGCCCCGGACGGGCGCGCGGCCCCAGTGCGATGCCGGGCATCACCTCCACGGCCTCCGCGATCTCCTCCACCCCTGCCGTATGCCGCGCGACGCCGGCGCGCAGGGCCGGGTGGTCGGCGACGCGGCCTCACCCCGGCGGAATCGGCCACAGCACTCTTCGTACGTCTCCGTGAGACCGCACGGGCAGGAGCGCTTGTGAGCCGGGGCGGAGCCACGCTGCCGCCGGAATTGTGAGGTACGTCAGGACATGAGTTCCCTTCCGCTGCACCATCCGCTGTGTGAAATCCGTGAACTATCTGTTCCGACACGTGCACATCGTGTGTGGGTCGCACGCACATCCCTTCATCGAACCGTCTTTCGGACTGGCGTAAACATGCCTTGCTCCCACAACTGCCAACTCCCCAAGGTGGGTTGAGCACTTGAGCATCAGGAGTCACAAGCGTGCGTGCTTGACCCGGGCGGCCGTCCGTCCGGGGCATTGACGGGGGAACTGATACGGGCTGTGCGGACCGGCGCGACATGACGCGTCCGGAGACCGCCGCGCGCCCGCCGTGCCGACACCTCCCCCTCTGCCGCCTCTTGGTGCCTTTCACCCGGTGCCCGAGAAGGGATAGGAGGGGGAATGCCGACGAATGCCGTGAGCGCCGCGAGGCCTACTTACCCGGGCGTCTACGTCGAAGAGCTTCCCAGCAGCACCCGCGCCATCTCCGCCGTGACCACTTCGGTGACCGCGTTCGTGGGGCACACCCGGCGCGGCCCGCTCAACGAGCCGGTGCGCGTCACCGGATTCACCGAGTTCGAGCGGCGCTTCGGAGGGCTGAGCGCGCAGAGCCCGCTCGCCTACGCGGTGCACCAGTTCTTCGGCAACGGCGGCTCCGTCGCCGTGGTCGTCAGGGTCGCCAAGGCGGGCAGCGGCAAGGCCGCCTGCGTCGTCCTGGAGTCCACCGAGGGCCACAGCGAGAGCCATGTGCTCGAGGTCCACGCCAAGGAACCTGGCGTGTGGGGCAACGGTCTGCGGGTCGCCGTCGACTACGACACCCCGGACTGCGACGACACCTTCAACCTGCGGGTCTACGATGCCAAGGGCGACGCCCGCGAGAGCTTCACCGGCCTGTCCATGGACGCCGGCAGCGGAACCCACGCGCCCACCGTGATCAACGCCGGGTCGCGCCTCATTCGCGTCGACGCCGTGGGCGAGGGCCGCCCCGACCCGTCCGGCACCGTCTCCAAGCCGTTCGGCCACGAACTGCCCGACCTGGCCGTCGACGTGACGGTGAAGATCGGTGACGTGGAGCGTGAGTTCAAGCTCTACGACGCCGACTGCGACGGCGAGGCCCCGTCCTCCGTGGCCGAGCTGGCGCTGCTTCTGGAGCGCAAGCTGCGGGCGCTGCCCGACGCGCCGGGCCGGCACGCCTTCGCGGGTGTCGAGGTCACGGCGTTCGGCCGGCGCATCCAGGTCGTCGCGGGCTCCACCGACCCCGAGGACGTCGTCCGCTTCCTGGGCGAGTGCGCCAACGACCTGGGCCTGGAGGCCTCGGTCAACCCGCCGGTGTTCCCGCTGGAGGGCGGCGAGGACGGCGAGGCCCCCGGCCCGCGCGACCTCATCGGCTCCGAGGCCGACAAGACCGGCATCCAGGCGCTGCGCGGGGTGGCCGACGTCAACCTGCTGTCGCTGCCGGAGCTGGCGTCGTACGAGAAGACCGAGGACGCGCTCACCGTCGTATCCGCCGCTCAGCGGCTGTGCGAGGAGCGGCGGATCTTCCTGCTGGTCGACGCGCCCAGCACCTGGGTGAGCGTGGACTCGGCGCGGGCGGGCCTGTCCGCCTTCGACGCCGTGCGCGGCAACCACGCGGGCCTGTACTTCCCGCACCTGCAGCTCACCGACCCGCTCACCGGGCGGCTGCGCGCCTTCCCGCCGTCCGGCGCCGTCGCCGGCGTCATCGCGCGCACCGACTCCGAGCGCGGTGTCTGGAAGGCACCGGCCGGTACGGAGGCGCAGCTCGTCGGAGTGCGCTCGCTGACCGTCGATCTGACGGACCGCGAGACGGGGCTGCTCAATCCGCTCGGTGTGAACTGCCTGCGCACCTTCCCGCTGGCCGGTCCGCTGGTGTGGGGCGCGCGCACGCTGGAGGGCTCCGACGCCCTCGACAGCGCTTGGAAGTACGTGCCCGTGCGGCGGCTCGCGCTGCATGTGGAGGAGAGCCTCCAACGCGGGTTGCAGTGGGTCGTGTTCGAGCCCAACGACGAGAGCCTGTGGCAGCAGATCCGGCTGTCCGCCTCCTCGTATCTGCACACGCTCTTCCGCCAGGGCGCCTTCAAGGGCAGCACTCCGCGGGAGGCGTACTTCGTCAAGTGCGACAGCGAGACCACGACGGACGAGGACGTGGCGAACGGGATCGTCAACGTGCTCGTCGGCATCGCGCCGGTCCGTCCGGCCGAGTTCGTGGTCGTCAAGATCCAGCAGACGTCCGGGCAGTTCGCTCTCTAGCGGCCCGGGATCCAGGGAGAGCTGAAGGAAATCGATGGCTGAGTTCACGGTCAACGCCCATCGCTTCGACCCGTACAAGAACTTCAAGTTCCTGGTCCTGTGGGACGGACGTACGGTCGCCGGCATCAGCAAGATCAGTCCGCTGAAGCGGACCACGGAGGTCGTCAAGCACCGCCACGGCGGTGACCCCTCCTCCCCGCGCAAGTCGCCGGGGCGCTCGGAGTTCGAGGGCATCACCCTCGAACGCGGGGTGACCCACGACCCGGAGTTCGACCGCTGGGCCAACAAGGTCTGGCAGGTCGGCGCGGGCCTCGGCTCGGAGGTGTCCCTCGCGGACTTCCGCAAGGACCTCGTCATCCAGGTCCTCAACGAGGCCGGCCAGGTCGCCGTCTCGCACAAGCTGTACCGGACCTGGCCCAGCGAGTACCAGGTCCTCGGTGAACTGGACGCCAACGCCAACGCGGTGGCCATCCAGTCGCTGAAGCTCGAGTGCGAGGGCTGGGAGCGGGACTACGAGGTGCCCGAGCCGGAGGAGCCCTCGTTCCTCAACCCGGCCTGAGCGCTCCGCCGGAAGTGCCGCGACGGGTCGTCGTTCGTCTGAGGCTTCGTCGTGGCTGGTCGCGGAAATCGGGGTGTACATGGTGATCACCGGGGCGGCTGAATTGCTGGCTGCCTGGGAGGCGGGCCTCGGCGAGGCTCCGGTCGGGCGTGCGCTGCTGCTGCACCGCACGGCACGACCGGACGTCGGGGCGGAACGGCTGCCGGCACTGCCGGTGGGCGAGCGCGAGGCGGACCTGTTCGCGTTGCGCCGGGCGCTGTTCGGCGAGCGGATGCAGGTGCGCCTGGCGTGCGTCGCGTGCGGACAGGACATGGAGTTCGACCTGGACGCCGGGGAGCTCTCCGGGTCACTGGGCGGGCGCGGCGAGTCGGCCGTGCGGGTCCAACAGGACGGCTGGGACGTCGAGTTCAGGCTGCCCGGCGTCGCCGACCTTACGGCGGCGGCCCGGGCGGCGGATCCGCGTGCGGCACTGTTCGCGCAATGCCTGGTCTCGGCGGTGCACGACGGGACGGCGGTGACGGCGGGGGAGTTGCCCGCGCCGCTACAGCGCCGGATCGTCGAGGCCGTCGAGACGGCCGACCCCGGCGCCGACCTGGCGCTCAACGTGGCCTGCCCCGAGTGCGGGCAGGCCACCCGGGCCGAGCTCGACATCGCCTCCTACCTGTGGACCGAACTGGACTCCTGGGCACGGGACGTGCTGCTCGACGTCCATCTGCTCGCCACCGCCTACGGCTGGAGCGAGCCGGAGATCCTGGCGCTCAGCCCGACGCGGCGCCGCTACTACCTGGAGCTGTGTGCGGATGTCTGACTCCGAGACCCCTGAGGGCTCGCCGGACTTCCTCGACCGGCTGCTCGCGCGGCACACCGCCGCGCGGCCGGCCGCGGCGCGGGTACGGCCCCGGCTGCCCGGCCCGTTCGAGCGGGTCGAGGCGGTACGGGCCGCCGCACCGGCACCGGACGAGGACGCGCTGCTGTGGCCCGCGGCCACGCCGTCGGCCCCTCCGCTGCCGGATGCGCCGTCGCCGACGGCTGCGGCGGCACGGACGCACACGGAACGGGAGCGGACCGTGGTCCGCAGCGAACGGGTGGCGGAACGGCAGGGGCCACGTCCGGCGCCGGTGGTCATGGCCGAGGCACCGCTGCTGCGGCCCGCCACGCCTGTCGCGCCGCCGCGGACTCCGCCCGAGACCGGGCGGCGTGCGCCGGGCCGGGGGCGTGCGGAGCTGGGAGCCGCACTGCCCGCGGTGTCCGTGCCCGTCCCCCCGGGCAGGGACGCCGCTCCCCACGCCGTATCGGCGGCGCTGCCCCCCAGCGCCGCCGATACGGCGGCAACGCGCGACGCCGTACGGCAGGCCGCGGCCCGGCGACCGGCACGGGCCGTCGAGCAGGTGGTGCAGGTGCAGATCGGGCGGCTCGAAGTGACGGCGGGCGAGGCGCCCGGCGGCGGACGGCCGCGGACACCCGCCGCGGGGAGGGCCGGGGCGACCTTGAGCCTCACGGAATACCTGGCGCGGGGGCGCGAGTGAACCGCGGACACGGATCAGAACGACGACCAGCAGGCCGAGAGGAACCGAGGAACTGACGCCATGAGCAACGCACTTGCCCTCGCGCATGTCACCCAGGCCCTCGCCCTGCTGCTCGAGTCCAACCTGGGTCCCGAGATCGACATGGCCGTCAAGGTCGAGCCGCGCAAGCCGCCGGCCGACCCGCCGACCGAGCCCACCATCTCCGTGTTCCTCTACCAGGTCACGCCCGACACCTCGCAGCGCAACAACGACCTGCCGACGCGTGCGGCCGACGGCACGCTGGTCAAGCGGCCCGTCGCGGCACTCGACCTGCACTACCTGATCACCGCGTACGGCGACGAGACGGAACTGGTCGGTCAGCGGCTGATCGGTTCCGTGGTGCGCGCGCTGCACGAGATACCGGTCCTGCCGAAGGACATCATCGAACTCGCCGGCGAGCGGCCGTACTTGGCAGGCAGCAATCTCGCCGAGTCGGCGCAGCGCGTGCGGTTCACTCCGACGGTGATGGACGTCGACGAGACGTCGAAGCTGTGGGGGATGCTCTACCAGACGCCCTACACCCTGTCGGTGTGCTACCAGGCGACCCTCGTCCTCATCGACGGCCGGGAGACTCCGGTGGCGGGCAAGCCGGTGGAGCGGCCGGAGGTACGGGTGCTGCCGTTCGGGGCGCCGGGCGCGCCGATCCCTCCGGGGGCGGAGCCGACTCCTGACGTGACCTCAAATGAGCCTGCTTCGGGCGATGTTGCGAAGAAGGAGGCCGACCCCCCGGCCCCGAGCGCCAAGAAGGCAGCCAGGACCCCTGCGAAGGCCGTCGCGAAATCCCCGGCCAAGGCCCCGGCGCGGACGCGCAAGACAGCACCCCGGGCCGCCAAGCCCACGCAGGAGTGACACGGCATGGAGACGACGGGGGCAGGTGAGGACATGGGGACGTACGAACAGAGGGCGGCGGACGCCGACCCGGGCAGGGCGACGCTGACCGCGGAGATCCGGCGCGTCCTGGCCCGCGTCGACGCGCATGCGGCACGTGTCACGGAGGAGAGCGGCGGTGCCCCTGGGGCCGAACTCGCCGGCGCGCCCGGCGCCCCCGGCAGCGCCCCGCTCGACGCCCTCGTCTCCTGCTTCAGCATCACGCCCTTCGAGCGCGACCTCGTACTCCTCGCCGCCGCCCACGAGTTGGAGCCCACGACCGCCGCCCGATGTGCCGCCGCCTGCGGTGACCCCGAGCGGGCGTACCCCACCTTCTCGCTCGCGCTGGCCGCGCTGGCCGAGCCGCACTGGAGTGCCCTGACGCCCGTGGCGCCGCTCAGGCGCTGGCGGATCGTCGAGCTGGACGACGAGTCGCGGCTGACGACCTCCCGGCTGCGCCTCGACGAGCGCATCCTGCACTTCCTGCTGGGCTCGCCCTACCTGGACGCACGGCTGCACGGTCAGTTGCGCCGCACGCCGGCGCCTCATGAGCTGACGCCCTCGTACGACCTGGCCGCGAGCCGGCTCGCCGAGGGCTGGGCGACGGCGGCGGACTCCGAGGCGCCGCTTGTCGAGGTGACCGGCGGGGACCTGCGCAGCCGGGCCGACCTCGCCGCCGCGGCGGCCGCACGCTCGGGACTCGGGCTCTACTCGATGAGCGCCGAGGACGTGCCGTCCGACCCGGTCGAGCGCGACCGGCTCGCCCGGCTGTGGCAGCGGGAGGCGGTCCTGCTGCCCTCGGCGCTGCTCGTAGAGGTGGGCGAACTGGACCGCGACCAACGGGCGGCGACCGAATCGTTCCTGGCCGGGGCCGCCGTACCGGTGGTGGTGTCGAGCGAGGATCCGCTGCGTTCGGAGCGGTCGTACGGGGCCCGGGTGGCCGTGCCGCGGCTGGACGACGAGGAACAACTCGGGCTGTGGACGACCGCGTTCGAGGGAGTGGACCTGGACGAGGGCGAACTCCGGTCCCTGGTCGCCCAGTTCCAGCTGCCGCCGCATGTCGTGCGTTCCGCGGCCACCGCCGTACACCGCCGGCTGCCGCACGAGGACGAGCTGGACGCCGCCGAACTCGCCTGGCGGGCCGGACTCGACGAGGCGCGGATCGGCATGGACGAGCTGGGACGGCGGATCGCGCCGCAGGCCGGCTGGGACGACCTGGTGCTGCACGAGCGGCAGACGAGCGTGCTGCGCGAGATCGTCGCGCATGTGCGCCAGCGCGCAACCGTCCACCAGGAATGGGGGTTCGCGGCCACCCTGCGCCGCGGCCTCGGCGTGACCGCGATGTTCGCGGGCGGCTCCGGCACCGGCAAGACGCTGGCCGCCGAGGTCATGGCGAAGGAACTCGGCCTCGACCTGTTCGTCATCGACCTCTCGCAGGTGGTCAGCAAGTACATCGGCGAGACCGAGAAGAACCTCCGCCGGGTCTTCGACGCCGCCGAACGCGGCGGCGCGCTGCTCCTGTTCGACGAGGCCGACGCGCTGTTCGGCAAGCGCAGCGAGGTCAAGGACAGCCACGACCGGTACGCCAACCTCGAGGTGAGCTATCTGTTGATGCGCATGGAGGCCTACCGGGGCCTGGCCATCCTCACCACCAACATGAAGAACGCCCTCGACACGGCCTTCCTGCGGCGCATCCGCTTCGTCGTCGACTTCCCCTTCCCGGCCGAGCACGAGCGCGCCGAGATCTGGCGCCGTGTGCTGCCGCCGCAGGCCCCGGTGAAGGACATCGACGCGTCGCTGCTCGCCCAGCTCACCGTCGCCGGCGGCTCGATCCGCAACATCGCCCTGTCCGGGGCCTTCCTGGCCGCCGAGGAGGGCGATCGGCTGCAGATGCGGCACATGCTCGCCGCCGCCCGCACCGAGTACCTGAAGCTGGAGCGCTCGCTGACGCCCACGGAGGTGCGCGGATGGGTGTGAATGTCTCACGGGACCACTTGCGGCATCGCTCAGGCGGTCACTCCCGGGACCAGGCGCCCTCGGCGATCCGCGTGGAGATCGGGGAGCTGGTGCTCGACGGCTTCCGGGCGGATCCGGAGCGCGTCTCGGCCGCGTTCGAGAGTGAGCTGACCCGGCTGGTCCGGCTGCACGGCGTGCCCCTGGCGGCGGACGGTCCCCTCACGGTCGACGCGCTGTCCGGGCTGCCGCCCCTGCCCGCCGGGCTGTCCGCGCGGCGGCTCGGGCAGGAGCTGGCGCGTGCCGTGCACGAGGGACTGAGCGGTCACGGGGAGGCGAGCCGGTGAGCTCCCGGACCCAGGACGCCGCTGCGGAGCAGTCCGCCGAGCAGCGGCGCCGCAAGCGCAAGGAGCGGGCCGCCAAGTCCCGTGCGCCCGAGCCGAAGAACATCGTCAGCGGCGCCGGGCAGCCCCTCGATCCTGGTCTGCGACGGGAGCTGGAGGAGCAGCTCGGACACGATCTCGGCCGGGTACGGCTGCACACCGGCCGGGACGCCGGGCAGCTGACCGAGCTGCTCGGGGCGGACGCGGTCGCGGTCGGCCAGGACGTCTTCTTCCGCGAGGGCGCCTACCGGCCCGGCACCGACGAGGGCCGCCGGCTGCTCACCCACGAACTGCAGCACACGGTGCAGAACCCGCACGGCCTCGGCGCCCTTCGGGCCGGCCGCGAGCTCGGCGCCGTGAGCCTGCCGCAGCAGGCCATCGAGCGGGAGGCGGAAGCAGCTGCTCAGGCGGTCGTTCAGGAGGAGTCCGCCCCGCAGGTCGAGGAGGGGCAGGCCACGCCCGGCTGGCTGCGCTACGCCACCGTCGACGCCGACCGGATGCGTGCCGAGGCCGTCGACCCGGCGACCCTCGTGGACCGGCTCGCGGGCAACGTGCTGCGCAGTCTGCGTGGCGACCCCACCGATGCCTCCGGCCGGGTGCGGCTCCAACTGGCGCGGATGTCGCAGGAGTTGGAGGACGCGGTTGTCGATCGGCTCGAGAACCGTCTGCTGACACCCGAGTACGACCGTCTCCTGGAGATCGCCGAGCAGGCCCGCCCCGGCCCGGTCGAACTCCAGCCCGCCGAGACGCCGTTGCCCGAGATCGACCTCTTCGAAGAGCTCGGCGTCGAACGCACTCAGTGGCAGAAGAAGCAGGAGTCGGACCGCGGATCCGCCGACAAGCGTGCCGCCGACGCCCGCGAGGAACAGCAGGACACCAAGGCCCGCGACGACAAGAGCGGCAGCGACCGCAGCCGGGCCCGCTCGGATGCCGCCACCGAGGAGCAGGACACCGCCCGGCGCACGGAGCAGGAGGACGAGCGCAACGCCTCCCGGCAGCAGGCGCGCGAGGAGGAGCAGCAGGAGGGCGAGCAGGCCGCCACCGACCGCGAGCGCACCGACCAGGCATCCGACGAGCGCGTACAGGGGCAGCAGGAAGGCGCCGAACAGGCCAAGGAGGAGCGCAAGGAGCAGCGGGAGCGCGAGGAGGCCGACCCGCAGCAGGCGAGCGCGCCGGGCGCCGACAAGCGCGAGCAGCGCGACGACCAGACCCAGCCGGGCGCCGGGTCGAAGAACGAGCAGCCGGACCCGAAGCAGCAGGCCCAGCCCGGCCCCGCACGCCCCGAGAAGGTCGACGAGCGGGCCGAGCAGCCCGACTCCGCGCTGTCCGAGCACGGCCTGAACGAGAAGGACGAGGACGGCGGCGCCGACGCCGAGCCGCGCGAGGAGGAACGGCCGCTCGGCCTTGAAGCGGGCGCCGACCAGGAGATCGCGGGCGGCGGGGACGACGGCGACGGGACGCCGGGCGCGCAGGAAGAGCCCGCGATCAAGCCCGAGGACCACCTGCCCGAAGCCGACCTGGACCTGTCCGCCGTACCGACCGCCGACAAGGTCGGGCCGGGCGCCGCCGAACCGTCGCTGCCCTCCTTCCCCACTCCGCCGCCGACGAAGGCGGAGAAGATCGAGCAGGAGCGGGAGAAGCGGGACCAGGAGGAGGACGAGGACAGCGCCGGGCCCGAGGCCAAGACCCCCGGCCAGGACGAGGGGCCCGTCGAGGGCGAGGCCCCGCAGCCCGAGAACGGGCCCGCCGCGCAGGCCCAGGACCGTAACACCAAGGACCTCCAGGAGACCGACAAGCCGCTCGACCAGGAGGTCGGCCAGGATCCCGCGACCCAGGACAAGGAGCGGCCCGAACCCGAGGCCGAGAAGCCCGACCCGGAACAGCAGCAGGAGAGGGAGCAGACCAAGGGACCGGAGGACGAGGGCACCGAGGCGGACGGCGGCGACGAACAGCCGGACGCCAAGGACACGCAGGAGGAGAAGAGGGACCAGCAGGACCGTACGACCGCGGAGTCCCGGTCGGCCGCCGGTCCCGCCCCCACCGTGGTGAGTCCGGTGGCGGCGGCCGTGTCCCGGCCAGCCGGTGCGCAGACTCCCAAGACCCCGGTCGAGGACCGTGACCCCTCGCCCGCCGCCCGGCGCGAAGCCGAACCGCCCCGGTCCGAGCGCGAGGCGCCGGCGGCCAAGAGCCGGGTGCCCAAGGAGACCGGGCCGGGCGCCGTGCCGCGCGGACCCGTGGGCGCCGCCGAGAAGACCGGCCCGACGACGGCCGCCGGACCCGGTGCCGCGCCGTCCGTCGCGCAGGCGGCGGTGAGCCCGGCCGCCGAGCAGACCGACGGGCCCGGCCAGACCGCTGCCGACCCGGCCGCGCCCCGGCCCGAGGCGTCCCTGGAGAAGGACGGCGGCGGCTGCGCGCCGCCCGCGCCCGCGCCCGAGAAGGACGAGGGCGGGCAGGGAAGTTGCGGGGGCGGCGGTGGTGAGGCCGCGCCCGAGCAGAAGCAGGAGGAACCGCCGGACGTCTCGGGGCAGGACCCCAAGGCCGCCGTGCAGACCGTGAGCAAGCTGGCGCCCGACCAGGCGGCCGCCGCCATGCCCGGGGTCGACAGGGCCGCGGACAAGAAGATCGGCGAGGAGCAGAAGCGGCTCGACGCGGCCCCGCCGACGCGCGAACGTCCGTCAGGCGCGCCGCAGACGCGTTCGGCGCCGCCCTCGGCCGCTCCCGCGGCGCCCCAGGTCACCGGCAAGGTGGAGAAGCTCGGTCCGGAGAACCAGGGCGACAAGCAGAAGGCCAAGGGCGGTGACAAGGCCGAGGGCAAGCAGCCCACGGACAACGTGCCTCCGCCGCCCGCCCCCGCCGTACCCGACAAGGGGCTCAGCGAGTCCGAGGCGAAGAGCGTCGAAGCCGCGGCCGACGCCGTCCCGACCACCGACCCACAACTCGAGAACAAGACCGTCGGCCCGGCCCCCAAGATCCGTCTTGAGGGCGCCAGCGACCCCAAGCGCACCGACGACCAGGCCAAGGCGCTCAAGGACAAGCAGTCCGACCTGCAGTCGACCGGGCGTGCCGACGCGGCCAAGCCCATGGGCGAGGACCAGATCTTCCCCAACGCGCCCCGTGAACAGCTCACCGGCAAGGCGTCCGGTGGTTCCGGGGGCGGCAAGGGCGGCGCCCTGGAGGCCACGCCCACGCCGAAGGCCGGCGTGGGCGCGGTGGCCAAACAGGAGAAGGGCTCCGAGATCACCGGCGCCGCCGGTCGGGCGCAGGGCGACCTCGGCTCCAAGGAGAAGCAGCACCAGCAGGGCGAGCAGCAGGCCAAGCAGGACAAGCAGACCGAGATCGACCGCGAGGTCGACCGCAACACCCAGCAGCAGACCACCGAACGCGGCCGTGTCGCGCGCGAAACGCAGAAGCAGCGCGAGGACTGGCGGACCGAGCAGGACAAGAAGACCGAGGACGCGGACAAGAAGTCCGACGACGAACACGGCAAGAAGAACAAGGAGATCGTCAAGGCGCGCGACGACAAGGACAAGGAGGTCGGCGCGCGCAAGGACAAGGACAACTCGCAGATCGACACCGAGCGCGAGAACGCCGAGAAGGAGGCCAAGAAGAAGAAGGAGGAGAAGAAGCCCTCCGGAGGCCTGTTCGGCTGGATCGCCGACAAGGTCGCCGACTTCTTCAAGGGCCTGCTCGCGGCGGTCACCGCGGTCTTCGACGCCGCCCGCAAGGCCGTCAACGGGATCATCGACACGTTCAAGACGTGGGCCAACCAGGCCATCGACTTCGTACGCGATCTGGCGGTCAACGCGATCAACGCGCTCGCCGACGTGCTGATCGCGATCGGGGACGTACTCCTCGCGGCCTTCCCGGAGCTACGGGACCGCTTCCGCAAGGCGATCGAGGGCCTGCGGGACGCGGCGATCGCGAAGGTCAACCAGCTGGCGGACAGCCTGAAGAAGGCGGTCAACACGCTGCTGGACGCGTTGGCGGCCGGCCTGAACAAGCTCCTCGACGTCCTTGAGGCGGGCGTCAAGGCGGTCATCAAGGCCTACCAGGCCGTCATCGTGGGCGCGATCAAGTTCGCGCAGGCGGCGATCGAGGCGCTCGGGAAGTTCGCGGCGCTGGTCGCCGACATCGCGCCGGACCCGGGCGGCTGGATCTCGAAGGCCGGCAGCTCTGCGAAGACCGGCATCACCGACCACCTCTGGGGCGCCATCAAGGTGGCGGTCAAGGGATGGTTCGACACCAAGGTCGAAGGCATCCTCGGCCTCGGCAAAGCAGTGATCGACGTCCTGGTGAAGGGCTGCGTGTCGATCAAACAGATCGGCAAGATGGCCTGGGACGCGATCACCGCCTCCCTCCCGATGATGATCGCGACCCTGGTCATCGAGAAGGTCGTCTCGATGATCGTGCCGGCGGCGGGCGCGATCCTCACGATCGTCCAGGGCCTGATGTCGGCCTGGCAGAGCATCAGCTCCATCCTGTCCGCGTTCTCGAAGTTCTGGGCGTACCTGAAGGCGGTGAAGGCGGGACCGGCGGCCTGCCTGTTCGCGGAGGCGGTCGCCGCGGGCGTCGTCGCCCTCCTCGACCTGATCACCAACTTTCTTCTCCAGAAGCTGTCTTCGGCGACGAAGGGCGTCGGCAAACGGCTCAAGGGCATGGCCCAAAAGATCATGGACGGGCTGAAGAAGGTCGGTGGCGGGGCGAAGAAGGCGGCGGGGTCGGCGGTCAATTCGGCTCGGGGGGCGTTGCGGAACGCGAAGCAGGCGCTGTCCGGGCCTGGCACCGCCCGGAAGCCGAAGGGCGAGCCGTCACCGGATTCGAAGTCTCCCGTGAAGCCGAAGGACCACGCCACGCCCAAGGGTCCGGCGAAGAAGCCGGATGGGGCGGAGACGAAGCCGAAGGAGAAGGAGAAGGCACCCGGTAAGGAGCAGGCACCGGCCAAGGGCAAGACTCCCGAGTCCGCTCCGAAGAAGAAGCAGAAGGAGATCGAGGGCCCCAAGCCGACCAAGCCCAAGAAGCCCAAGTCCCCGGTCGGCAGGGCCCTCGCGAAGGCCAAGGGTGCGGTCAAGTCCGCCCTGAAGAAGGTCGGCAACGCGGCGAAGACGCTCGGCCGGAAGCTGAAGAAGTCGAAGGTCGGCAAGGCCCTGAAGAACGGTGCGTCCAAGCTGCGGAACTTCTTCAAGCGGAAGAAGGACCGGCTGCGGGACCACAAGCGGCGGCAGCAGGAGCAGAAGAGGCAGAAGCAGGATCAGCGGCGTAAGGACGAGAAGTCCAAGGAGTCGAAGGAAGCACGGCTCCGCAAGATCGTCGAGAGGGTCAGGCCTCGACTGGACTCCTTGCTGAACAGGGGAGTGCGAGGCGGCGTCTTCAGGGCTTCGCTGGGCGCCATGAAGCTGTGGTACCGGCTGAGTGGTCTGGAGCGTCAGGGTGACCGGACATTCGGGGTCGAGGCGGCGCTCAACCCGCGGCTTCCGGCTCTGGACAAGGGTCGTGAGCTCGTGCCGGAGGACATCGAACAGCGTGTTCTCGCCTACATTCAGCAGGCCCTGGAAAAGGCTAATGGCCAGGGCGGCAGCAGCTTGCTCAACACCTACTCCGCCATGCGGGACGATAAGGGATTCAAGGGAACGCAGCGTGGAGACGAGACGGAATACAACACCGGTACTCCAGAGCAATTGCGCCTGACCAGAAAGAGGGGGCCGAACTCCGACCTCTCCGGTGAGATAAGTGTCCAGCCGCACCCGGAGGAAATCGCCGAGGCCACAGGCATCGGGTCGTACAAACAGATGGCCAGGGCTGTGCAGCAGCAGGGCCTGGGGCGAGACCTCGGCACGCAGGGCCTACAGGCACTCAAGAACGAGGACGACATCAACAAGTTCCCCGGGAGCCGCAGGCAGCTTCCGGCGCAGGTTGCAGTCGTGCGTTCCATGGCCGAGGGTTTGCGGGTTCCCCTCATGCTCGCTGTGGGCCCCGCTGAACTCCGTCTGATCGAGGAGGGGAAGCGGTCACCGGACGATGTACTGACCAAGGGCCCTCTGGTGAGCCGGGGCGCGAATTCACTCACCGCCCCGATCCGGAACTTCATGCGTACGACCGGTGCACGGCTGAAGGACCTAGCCAAGATCGCCAGGAAGCAGGCGGCGGCGCCCGAGGCAAGGACGTACGACACGAGCGGCATTCACGCACGTATCGATCAGGCGCGAGAGCGGGCGAACACCGGCAACACGAACTTCTATAAGCGCAGGTACTGGTGGGAGAACCTCAACCCCCAGGAAGTCGGAACTGAAGAGGTGACAAGGGCCAAAAGGGGTGGAAGCGGTGAGACGGAGACCCGCACTCGCAAGGTCTACGATCCGCCACTGAGTTCCGTCACCAACGAGCAGATAGAGGCCAAGAAACAGGAAGTCGGGACGCCGGCGACCGAGATCAAGAAGATGCGTGACACCATCGTCGATCTGCTCATCGCCGAGGGCGTGCTCACCACCGAGAAGAACAAGCAGCATGCGATCGAGGACATCCTGAAGGGCGTCGACGAACTTCTCGGCGAGAAGGAATGGCTGTTTGAAGTCTACGGACTCAACAAAGGACAGAAGAGAACATGACCGGGATGCCGCACTCCGCCGACAAATACACCTCGCGCCGCTTGGTCCTTCGGGGCTGGGGCAGCGAAGAAGAGGTCATGAGATTTGCCGACGAGGGAAACTTCGAGCTGCTCCAGGACGAGTCCTCCGACATGGAGAACGGCATCGTGCGGGACGTGATCTGGCGTATCACTCCTGGAATCCTGCTCCAGTACGCGGTGGACAGCCGATCCAAGTGTTCGGTGTTCACCCTCACCGGAACGCCGGCCGAAGACGTCAAGGGCATTGCCGAATCGATTGAGAAAGGCGTACATCCCTGGACGCTCGAAGAACTGCTTTCCGGCGTCGACCGGTCCAAGGGGGCGCAGGAAATCTACGATGCCGTCTTGAGGGCCGGGATCGGCGCCCCCCACGAATTCGACAAGCGGTTCTACAAGCGCATCAGAAAGGCCGTCCGAAACAAGGATGCGACCATCAGGTCCGCCGGTATCTGGGCCGCGTCCTACTCCCGGTGGGAGGAGTTCCGGCCCGACCTCGAAGCAGCCGCACGCAATGATCCCGAGCCGACCCTGCGCAGGGACGCGCAGGTCATTCTCGACAACTACTCGGGCAGCTGAGGAAGTTCATGACCAGGTACGCAGACATCCCCAAACCCATCCGCTCCGGCATAGTCGTGGTCGACCCCGACCGCGGCACCCCCCAGCGCGTCATCGTGCTGCAGTTCAACCCCGACACCCTGGAGCGCAGCATCGCGCCCCAGACCGCCGGCGACAGCGGCGACGGTGGCGGTGGAGGCAGCGGCGGGGGAGACCGGAACGAGGCGCTGCGTCTCAAAGGGCCGGCCCAGGAGACCTGGAAGTTCACCGCCGAGATCGATGCCACCGACCAGTTGGAGATCGCGGCGCCCGACGGGATCCACCCGCAGCTGGCGACCCTCGAAATGCTGGTGCAGCCGACCACCGCGCAGCTGCGCGCCGCGAGCAGGCTGTCGCAGAAGGGGACCATCGAGATCAGCCCGATCGAGATGCCGCTGACGCTGTTCACCTGGGGGAGCAAGCGGGTCATGCCCGTGCGGCTCACCGAACTGTCCGTCAATGAATCCGCCTTCGACGTGAATCTCAATCCCATCCGGGCCTCTCTCGGCATCGGCATGAAGATCCTCACCGTCAGTGATCTGCCGGCCGGGCACCGCGGTGCCGATCTGTACATGGCCCACCTCGCGCAGAAGGAGCGGCTCGCCGCGACCGCGCGCGGCGGGAGTCTCGGGGCCCTCGGGCTGCCGGGTGCCGACGTGATGAGTGGAAGGGGTTGACGGCCACCGTCATGGCTGACATCGAGTCTTACGAGAGTGCCCTGAGCGCGATACCCGGGGCCCATCCCTATCCGCGGAGCAGTCGGTACCACGACGCCGAAATCGGGGTGCACCGGCTTCCCAACGGCACCGAAGTCCGTTACGCCAAGCGCCGGTTGCTGCCCCCGCTCGACGCGCAGGAGACGCAGGAACATGTCGTCGGCGCAGGCGAGCGGGCCGATCTGCTCGCTCAGCGGTACTTCGGCGACCCCCGTCAGTGGTGGCGGATCGCCGACGCCAACCCCGTACTCGATCCGCGCGAGTTGACCGACGAGGCCGGACGGGTCGTCGAGATCCCCGAGCCCGGAGGGCACCGGCGTGTCTGAACAGCCCGTGGGGCAGGGCCCCGTCCACATCACGCTCCTCATGGGGCCGAAGCTCGCCCGGCCGGTGCCGGCCGAGGTGACCGAGGCCCTGCTGTCCGCCCAGATCACCGCCACGGCGGGGGAGCGCAGCGGGTTTCAGCTGGCCTTCGACCTCACCAAGACCGGGATCATCAACCAGCGGCTCCTGCCCGAGGGGTTCTTCGATCCCAAGACGCGGATCATCGTCACCGTCAGCGTCCGGGGCACCCCCGACGTGCTGTTCGACGGGCTGATCGTGCGGCAGGAGGTCGGTGCCAGCAATCAGCCCGGGCACTCCACCCTCACCGTCACCGGCGAGGACCTGACGCTGCTGATGGACCTGGAGGAGCGCACCGCCCGGTATCCCAACCTGCCGCCCTCCGAGCGCGTCCTCAACATCCTTCGCCGGTACTCCGACTACGGCATCCGGCCTGATGTCTACGCCGAGAAGATCGCTCAGCCTCCGCATCAGGATCTCCGCGTCCACTACCAGACCGGTACCGATCTGCAGTACGTCACCGAGCTCGCCCGCGCCAACGGCTACACCTTCTACCTGGAGCCCGGCCCCAACCCCGGTCAGTCCTCCGCCCGTTGGGGACCCGAGGTCCGGCTCGGCATCCGCCAGCACGCCCTCAACGTCAATATGGACGCCAACAGCACCGTGGACCAGCTGACGTTCGCTTACGACGGGACGGCGCGGGAAGAGCCGCAGGCGCGGTGGCAGGATCCGGGGACCCGGCAGTCGACTCTTCTTCCGCAGCCACCGATCAGTCCGCTGCGTCCGCCCCTCGGGCGCCGGCCCACCCCGGCCCTCAAGCGCAAGACCCTCTCCGGGACAGCCAAGCAGCAGCGCGAACAGGCCGAGGCCGAACTCCTCGCCCGTGCCGCCGTCTCCGCCGACGTCGTCTCCGGGTCCGGCTCGCTCGACGTCAACCGGCACGGGTACATCCTGCAGCCCCGTCAGCTGGTCGGCGTGCGCGGTTCCGGGCGGGCCTACGACGGCGACTACTACGTCAAGTCCGTCACGCACAACCTGCGCCCGGGCTCGTTCCAGCAGAACTTCACCCTCTCCAGGGAGGGGCTCGAGGCGCGCAGCGACCACGTCCGACCGTAACAACAACCCCTTGATCAGGAGCAGTTCAGCATGGCGGCAGACGGCAATCGCTACCTCGGCAAGTTCCGCGGCCGGGTCGTGGACAACAACGACCCGCTGCGCATCGGCCGCATCACCGTCGAGGTGCCCGACGTCCTCGGTGACGAGGCATCCACCTGGGCGCTGCCCTGCCTGCCGTTCACCGGGCCCGAGGCCGGGCAGTTCGTGGTGCCGCCGCCGGGCGCGGGCGTGTGGGTGGAGTTCGAGCAGGGGGACCCCAGTTTCCCGGTGTGGACCGGGTGTTGGTACGGCGCCGCCGAGGAGCTGCCGCCCGACGCGCGGCGCGAGCTGGCGGCGAACTCACCCAGCAAGCCGGTCGTCGTACAGACGCCGGCCGCGCACAAGCTCGTCATGAACGACACCGCCGGTGCCGAGCAGGGGATCCTGCTCCAGGCCCAAGGCGGCGCGTACATCCGCATCACCAAGGAAGCCGTGGTCATCGCGACCGGCGCAGGCGCCCAAGTCGTGCTCCGTGGCAACGAAGTAACCATCAACGAGGGCCAGTTGACCGTGCTCTCGAAGCGATAGAAGACGGGGGAAGCACCAAGTGTCCGGGAGTCTGCTCGACGCCGGCGCCGTGATCGGCTGCCCGCACGGCGGCCGGGTCACCGCCGCCACCACACCCTCCGGCGGCGTACGCATCGGGGGCGTGGCCGTCGCGACGGCCGCTCACGCGTACGTCGTCACCGGCTGCCCGCACACCGAAGGCGGTGTGCACAAGCCCTGCGTCTCGGTCCGCTGGACCGCCGACGGCGCAGGCGTCACGGTCGACGGCGCCCCTGTGCTGCTCGACACCTCCGCGGCCCAGTGCTTCACCGCGGCGTTCGTGCCGCAGGGGCCGCCCGTCGTCCAGGCCGCACAGCGAAAGGTGATCGTCCGATGAGCCAGACGAGCCGGGGAACCCGCCCGCGCAGCGACATCGCGTTCCCCTTCCGCGCCGACCGCCGGGGACGCACCGCGCACGCCGGCCACGGCGAGCACGTCCACGACCTGATCGAGCAACTGCTGTTCACCAGCCCCGGCGAGCGGGTGATGCGCCCCGACTTCGGCTGCGGGCTCCTCGACCTGGTCTTCGCCCCGAACACCCCCGAACTCGTCAGCACGCTCGAACTGTCCGTGCAGGCCTCGCTCCAGCGCTGGCTCGGCGACCTCATCGACGTGGTGGCTCTCGACGTGGAGAGCGCCGACGACGCCGTACGGGTCTACCTGTCGTACGTCCTGCGCGCCACTGGAACCCGCACGGACGACGTCTTCGAAGGGAGGGCGGCGTGACCACCGGCACCACCACCTCCCGTCGCGTCAAGGTAAGAGCCGCTCAGCTCAACGGAGTTGACTCCGTCGAGGTCAGCGACGACGGGTTGCTGCTCACCGTCCTGTTCCTCGGCAAGGCACCGCACGGCCTCGGACCGGAGAACGTCCGGATCGACGGCGGCCGCCGGATCACCGGACTCACCGACATCACAGTCGTCGACGTCAGCGTCGAGCGCGAGGAGGACCCGGAGCTCGACGACCGGCTCTACGTCACCCTCGACCAGGCCGGAGACACCTCGGAGTACGTGTTCTCGCTCGTCGAGACCGACCCGTACGGGCGGCCCGGCACCGAGCCCTTCCGCGGTTTCGACCAGCGCTACCACCGCGCGTCCTTCTCCTTCCGGCCCGACTGCCCGACTCCCTTCGACTGCAAGGGCGATGGCGAGGACGTACCGGACTTCCCGGCCGCTCCCGTCGTCGACTACACGGCCCGCGACTACGACACCATCCGCAAGCTGCTCCTGGACCGGCTCGCGCTCACCACCCCCGACTGGGTCGAGCGCAACCCCGCCGACCTCGGCGTCACCCTCGTCGAGCTGCTCGCGTACACCGGCGACCAGATCAGCTACCAGCAGGACGCGGTGGCCACCGAGGCCTACCTGGACACCGCGCGTCGCCGGGTCTCCGTACGCCGGCACGTCCGGCTCATCGACTACGCGCTGCACGACGGCTGCACGGCGCGCGCCTACGTCACCGTCCGGACCGCCGGTGACGCCACGCTCGCCCCGGGCACCTTCCGCTTCGCCTCCGTCGACGTCCGCTCCCTCGACCCGCACGACCGCCCCGAACCGGGCACCGTGATCGACGAGAACGACCTCGGCGACCTGGACGAGCGCGGCTCGGTGGAGGTCTTCGAACCGGTCGTCGCCGTGGACCCGCTGGAGCTGAAGGCCGCGCACAACACGATCCGCCTGTGGACCTGGGGCGGCGAGGTGTGCACCCTGCCCCAGGGCGCCACCGCCGCCACCCTGCGAGACGAGTGGGACGACCCGGAGACCTGCCGGGACCGCCAACTCGCGCTGAGTCCAGGTGACTTGCTCGTACTCGAAGAGGTGAAAGGCCCGCGCACCGGAACCCCCGGAGATCAGGACCCGGGCCACCGTCAGGCCGTGCGCCTCACCTCCGTCACCCCGGCCGTCGACCGCATCGAGGACCAGCCGGTCCTGGAGGTCACCTGGGCCGCCGAGGACGCCCTGCGCTTCCCGCTCTGTCTCACCACGCGCGGCGGCCGCGACTGCCTGCCCGTCGAGGACGTGACCGTGGCCCGCGGCAATGTCGTCCTTGTCGACCACGGCCGCACCCTCACCGGACTCCCGCAGACGGCCACCGTGCCGCCCGAGCCCGCCGTCGTCGCGCCCTGCGAACAGCCCGCCTTCGGCTGCCACGACCGGGACGAGGGCAACGCGCCCGCCCGGCTCGTCAACTCCCTCACGGACCTGGCGGAGAGCGGGCAGGCACTCGTGCCCGACGACGTCCGCGAACTGTTCGAGGTCGTGGGCGAGGGGGCGACCGTGCGCGCCGGACTCGGTCTGGAACGCGCCGGACAGCGGCACGAACGCGTGGTGCCCGGCACGGCGTACGCCCAGGCGGTCGCCCTGCGCACCCTGCTCGCGCAGTCCGTCCACCCGGGCATCGCACCCCGCTTCCGCCCGGTGCTCGGCCGTTCACCGGTCGTCCAGGCGGTGCCGTTCCCGGACGCGCGGATCGTGGCCGCCGGGCAGGCCGAGCGGATCGCCGCGATCCCCGGGCGGGTGCGGCAGCGGCTCGTCGAGCTGTGGCGCAGCGCCCGCGACCGTGACGGGCTCGCCGCCGCGGAGATCGACGAACTCACCCTGATCTACGGCCTGAAGGTCGTCGAGCGGTTCGAGCTCCGTACGCATCCCGTCCGCGCCTTGCGCGAACTCCTGCACAGGAACGACGAGTTGCTCGACACCAAGCTCCGGCGCGTGGAGATTCTCGCCTCCCGCGCCCGCGCGGGCACGGTCCTCGACGGGCACATCGCCTGGGAGATCGCCCACAGCTGGGGTCCGGATCACGCGGCCGGGCTGCACCCGGACGAGCCCGTGCTGCGCGGATCCGCGACCGCCGCGCTCGGCCAGGACCCGCGCAAGGCCCTGCCCGCCGTACGTGTCGAGGACGGCGACCTGACCTGGGTGCCCCGCCGCGACCTGTTGCACAGTGGCCCCCGCGACCGGCACTTCGTCGGCGAACTCGAGGACGACGGCCGCCTCGCCCTGCGCTTCGGCGACGGGCGGCACGGGGCGAAGCCCACGCCGGGCGGCCGGCTCGCCCTGCACCACCGGCTCGGCGGCGGCATCGCGGGCAACGTCGGCGCGGAGGCCATCAACCACCTGGTCGTCCAGAGCGACTGCGCCCCTCCGCCGGCCGCCGCGGTCCGCAACCCGCTGCCCGCCACCGGCGGCGTCGAGCCCGAACCCGTCGAGCAGGCACGCCAGTTGGCCCCGCTCGACCTGCGTCGCACCCGCCTGCGCGCGGTCACCGCCGAGGACTACGCCGCGCTCGCAGCGGAACTGCCCGGCGTGCAGCGCGCCGCCGCGGAGATCCGCTGGACCGGCAGCGTCCAGGAGGCCCACGTCGCGATCGACGCGTACGGCAGCGCAGAGCCGTCGGCCGAGCTGCTCGCCCGGGTCGAGCAGTCCCTGGAGGCCTACCGGCGCATCGGCCACGACCTCGTGGTCGGCCCCGCCCGCCTGGTGCCCCTCGACATCGCGCTGAGCGTGTGCGCCGCGCCCGGCCATCAGCACGGGCAGATCCTGGCCGAGCTGTACCGGGTACTGGGCAGCGGCCGCCTCGCGGGCGGCCGGCTCGGGTTCTTCCACCCCGACGCGCTGACCTTCGGCGAACCCGTACGGCTCAGCCGTCTGGTCGCCGTCGCCGCCGCCGTACCGGGCGTGCAGAGCGCCCAAGTCACCCGGCTGCGGCGGCTGTTCGAGCAGGACCGAGGAGAGAGGGAGGACGGCGTGCTGCGGCTCGGCCCGCTGGAGATCGCCACCTGCGACAACGACCCGGACCGGCCGGAGAACGGCCTGCTGGCGATATCCCTGGGAGGTGCCCGATGAGCCAGGCCTGTTCCTGTGGGGGCGCGTGCGGCGGCCACGACGAGCGTCTCGTGCCCGCCCCGCTGCACAACCCGCCCGGCCGCACCGCCCTCGACTACCGCGTCGGCGAGTACGGCTCGTTCCTGGCCGCCCTGCTCGACCGGCTCGCCTCACCGGCGTACCCGGCGCTCGGTGGCCTGACCGTCCGTACCCCCGACGACCCGGCGATCGGACTCCTCGACGCCACCGCCGTCCTCGGCGACCTGCTCACCTTCCACTCGGAGCGAATCGCCGACGAGGCCTATATCCGTACGGCCGGCGAGCACCGCTCGCTGGTCCTGCTGGGGCGCCTCGTCGGCCACCGCCCCCGGCCCGGCGTCGCCGCCGCCACCCACCTCGCGTACACCCTCGAACGCGACCCGCGTGCCGAGGCGCTGCCCGTGCTGATCCCGCGCGGGGCGCGCACCCACGGCGTGCCCGCGTCCGCCGACGAGGAGTCCGTGACGTTCGAGACCAGCCGGGACCTCACGGCCCGCTGGGACTGGAACGAGCTGAAGGTGCGCAGGCGCCGGCCGTCCCTGGTCACCCCGGAGGATCTGGAGCGCCGCTCCGAGCTCTTCGTCGAGGGAACCGCGAACTCCCTGCAGACCGGCGACCAGTTGCTCTTCGTCTTCGGCGAACAGTCTGGCGGTCAGCGGAAGTTGCTGCCCGTCGCGGACGTGCGCATCGACCGGGACGACGACATCACGGCGATCTCCCTGCAGAAGTCGGCACCGCCCACGCTGAAGGAGCTGGTCGACGAGGTACGGCGGTGGACCGCCGAGCCTGCGACCCCCGGCGAGCCCGGCGACGAGCCGCCCACGCCCGAAGTGCCCAACCCGCGCCCGGTCAGCCGGCTGATCGAGGACTTCGAGGACCAGGTTCTGGCGCCGCTCCGTGCGGCCCTGGACGACGTGAAGACTCCCGAGAGCCTCGCGGCCGCCCTCGCCGAGCCCGTCGCCCGCCTCGGCGAGGCACAGGTGCTGGCCACTCCGTGGGAGGACGTGGCGGCCTGGTTCGAGCAGTTGGAGGCCGTGCTGGCCGAACTTGCCGAGCGGGCACAGGAGTTGGCGCCCGCGCGGACCGACGGGACCGGGGTGGTCACCAAGGCGAAGAGCACCGCCGACCCGCGCGATGCCGCTTTCCGCACCTTGGCCGCCGTCCTCCCCGCCCTCCGCGCCCGGACCCCTGCCCCGCCCTCCGGCACCGGCCCCCAGCGCCCCGGCACGGACACGGCCCGCCTCCTCGCGGCCCTCAACCCCGGCCTCACCGGCCTCTACCCGGCCTGGCGCAAGGCGGGGGCCGCCGCCCCCGGCGGCGCGCAGCTCCTGCGCGACCTGCTCGCGATGCGGGTCACCGCGTCCCCCTTCGGTGCCACGGCCCCGCTCAAGCCCGTCCAGGACGACAAGGGCCGGGTCATCCGCAGCGCGGACTGGCCGCTCACAGGAGCCGTGCTGACCAGCATGCGGGTCGTCCACGACACCGCGGGCAAGGCGCCGATCCGGGCGGAGTTCCAGTACGTCGAGGGCAACGGCTCCGACCAGCGGGCGGTGCCGCTGCCCGTCACCCGGCAGGTCACCTTCGCGCTGGGCCCCGGCCAGGTCGACCTGTCGACGCGCTCCGCCCAGGACCGCGACCTGAGCTGGCTCGTTCGCCGCCCCGCCGACTCCCAGGAGCCGGGCGTCACCGTGCGCCTTCGCGAGGGGCTGCCCGAATGCACCCTGTTCGTGTCCCGTCCGGACCAGGACCGCCTGATCCACGTCGGCATCAACAACGGCAGCGCGCAGGAGATCTCCCTGCGCCCGGGCGCCACCCAGCAGTTCACCCACGGTGAGTACGAGGTGAGCCTGCGCTACACGGTGGGCAGCACCGAGCCCAACGTCGAGATCGTCATCGCGAGCAAGCCCGCGCCCGTCAACCGGCGCGTGCTGCAGCTCGACACCGTGCACACCGGCATCACCGTCGGCAGCTGGGTCGCGATCCAGCGCCCCGCCAAGGGCGCCGGGGACGGCATACCCGGCGACGCCGCGCTCGCGTTCGTCACCACCCAGGTCGTGGCCGCGCGTACGGCGGCGTACACCAACTACGGGATCACCGGCCGCGGCACCGAACTCACCCTTGCGGACCCCTGGCTGGACGAGTTCGATGTCCTGCTGTCGCACATCCGCGACACCACCGTGCACGCGGCGGGCGAGCCGCTGCGTCCGGCCGACGAGCCGCTCGGCGAGGAGGTCCACGGCAACGGGATCGAACTCGCCGAGCTGTACGACGGGTTGCGCGCCGGACGCACGCTCATCGTGACCGGCGAGCGCAGCGACGTCCCCGGGACGGCCGGCGTCACGGCCGCCGAGGTCGTGACGATCGCCGCGGCAGACCAGACAGTGGATCCGCAGTTGCCCGGCGACCGCGTCCACACCCACCTCACCCTGACCACCGACCTCGCCCACCGCTACCGCCGCGAGACGGTCCGCATCCTCGGGAACGTCGTCGAGGCCACGCACGGCGAGAGCCGGGAGGAGGCCATCGGCAGCGGCGACTCGGACCGCGTCAACCAGACGTTCGCCCTGTGGCAGTCCCCGCTGACCTGGCTCGCCGACGACAACCCCCTCGGTGCCACACCGGTGCTGGAGATCCGGGTCGACGGCGTCCTGTGGCACGAGGTCGACAGCCTTGCCGGACGCGGCCCGCGCGAACGGATCTACATCACCGGCACCGCCTCCGACGGCCGGACGACGGTCACCTTCGGCGACGGCGTGCACGGGGCCCGGCTGCCCAGCGGTCACGAGAACGTCCACGCCCGCTACCGCTTCGGCACCGGCAAGGCCGCCAACGTCCCCGCCGACCGGCTCACCCAGCCCCTCACCCGCCCGCTGGGTGTCACAGCCGTCACCAACCTGCGCCCGGCCACGGGCGGCGCCGACGCGGACGGCCCGGGCCTGACCCGCCGGACGATCCCGCTCGCCGTCTCCGCCCTCGACCGTCTCGTCTCGGCGGCCGACTACGAGGACTTCGCCCGTTCCCGCGCCGGTATCGGCCGGGCCGCCGCGCGCGAACTCTTCGACGGGCGGCGGCGCGTCCTGCACGTGACGGTCGCGGGCACCGACGACGTACCCCTGGACGGCGACTCGGACACCCTGCGCGCCCTGCGCGGGGCCCTCACCGAGTACGGAGACGCCAACCTGCCCGTCCGTGTGGACGTGCGCGAACTGGTCCTGCTGCTCGTCGCCGCCAGGGTGAAGGTCGCTCCGGACCACGCCTGGGAATTCGTCGAACCACGGCTGCGGCAGGCGCTGCTGCGCCGACTCGGGTACGAGGGGCGGGAGTTGGGGCAGGTTGCCCGGCTCTCCGACCTCCTCGCCGCGGCCCACACCGTGCCGGGTGTCGACTACGTCGACGTCGACGTCTTCAACGGCGTCCCCGCGTCCGCCACCCCGGAAGAGCTCGCCGAGCTGCTCACCGACCCCGGCGCACCGCGGTCGAGTGTTCCCGCGCACGAGGCGACGTACGACGAGAAGATCCACACCGTTCGCGACGCCGACGGCGAGACCCTGTCGGCCGTCTGCGCGCGCTACGGCATTCCGCTCGCCGAACTCCTGCGCCTCAACCCCGACATCACCGACACGCGGCGCCTGGCGAAGGGCCGGTCGGTATTCGTCTTCCGCGGCATCCGCCCGGCGCAGCTCGCCCTGCTGTCGCCGCGTGCCGCAGACACGCTGATACTCACGGAGGTCAAGTGATGGCCACGAACGCGGCGAACTCGACGGACGTCGAGTTCGACACGGCAGCCCCCGCGACATCCCGGGAACCCGACGGCCTCGCCGCCCTGCTGCCCCGCTGGCATCTCCTGCGCGATGCCGAGGAGGGCGAGCCGCTGCGCGCGCTGCTCGCGGTCATCGCCGAGCAGCTCGACCGGGTCCGCGACGGCGTCGCGCAGGGCTACGAGGACCTGTTCGTGGAGACGGCGGCCCCCTGGGCACTGCCGTACCTCGGCGACCTGGTCGGCTACCGCACCCTGCCGGGCTACGAACGCGTCCTCACCACGGGCCTGCACGAGGGCGGGCGTGCCGCGCTGGCCGACGCCATCGCGCCGCGCGCGGACGTGGCTGCCACCGTCGCCAACCGGCGCCGGAAGGGAACGCTGCACCTGCTGGAAGAGATCTCCGAGCAGGTCGCAGGCTGGCCCGCGCGGGCCGTCGAGCTGTCGCGGCTGGTCGCTCACAACCAGTCGGTGAAGCTGTTCCGGGAAACGGCCGCGGAGAGGGGCCGTTTCCTCGACCTCCGGGACGGCTCTGCGCTCGCGCTCGCCGGCGGCCCCTTCGACAGCACTGCCCGCACCGTCGACATCCGCCGTGCCAACTCGTCCAAGAGGCAGGGTGGTCGGACCCCGGCGGGAGTCGGCCTCTTCGTCTGGCGGCTCAAGGCGTACTCGCTGACGTCCTCTCCGGCGTACTGCATCGACCGCGCCCGCAACCTCTACACGTTCTCGATCCTCGGCAGTGACAGCCCCCTGGTCACCAAGCCGGTGCCGGAACCGTCGCCGACCCACATCGCCGCGGTCGACAACGTCCCCGCGTTCATCACCCGCCGCCTGCTCCACGACCGTCTCCTCGACTACTACGGTCCCGGCAAGAGCTTCGTCATCCGGCGCGACGGCGAGGACAAGCCCGTACCGCCCTCGGACATCGTGGTCACCGACCTGTCCGACTGGCGCTACCGTCCGGGCCGCGGGCAGGTCGCCGTCGACCCCGAGCTCGGGCGGATCGCGTTCGGGGCGCGGTCGGCGCCCCGGCAGGGCGTGTGGGTGGACTACCACTACGCGTCCGGCGCCGACATGGGCGGCGGCGAGTACGAGCGGCCCGACCGCGTGGACCGGCCCGACGCCGCCTTCTACCGGGTCGGCCCGGGACAGCCGTACCGGCAGATCATGGACGCGTACCGGGCCTGGCAGCACGACCGCCGTGCGGACCGCACCGGGCCCGACGGCATCATCGAGATCACGCACAGCGGCGCCTACCAGGAGCAGCTGGACTTCGACCTCGACCCCGGCGACCGGCTGGAGCTCCGGGCGGCCGAGGGCACGCGGCCGGTGATGCGCCTGCTCGACTGGTACAGCAACCGGCCCGACGCCCTCAACATCCGTGCCGTGGCGGACGATTGCGCCCCGCACGAGCGGCCGCGCATCGTCCTCGACGGGCTGCTGGTCGCCGGGCGCGGCATCAACGTCACCGGGCCGATGGGAGCCGTCGTCGTACGGCACACCACCCTCGTACCCGGCTGGTCACTGGAGCCCGAGTGCGAGCCGCACTCGCCCGACGAGCCCAGCATCGTCCTGGAACGCACCACCGCCTGCCTCCAGATCGAGCACAGCGTCCTCGGCACCATCGAGGTCATCGGTGACGAGGTCGGCGAGGACCCCCTCGACATCCACCTCCGCGACAGCATCCTGGACGCCACCGGCCACGACCGCGAGGCCCTGTCCGCCCCGGACTGCCGCCTCGCTCACGCCGTGCTGCACGCGCACCGCACGACCGTCATCGGCGAAGTCCACACGCACGCGGTGGAGATCGCCGAGAACTCGGTCTTCACGGGCAGGCTGCGGGTGGCCCGGCGCGGCATCGGCTGCCTGCGGTACTCGTACGTCCCGGCCGGCTCGCGCACGCCACGACGACACCGCTGCCAGCCCGATCTCACGCCCGGCGTACAGCCGTTGTTCGCCGCGGTGCGCTACGGGACCCCCTGGTACGGGCAGTTGGCCGACGGCTGCCCGGAGGTGATCCGGCGCGGCGCGGACGACGGTGCCGAGATGGGCGCCTTCCACGACCTGTACCGGCCGCAGCGCGAGGACGGTCTGCGCGCACGGCTCGCGGACCACACGCCCGCGGGCACGGACGCCGGAATCTTCTTCGTGACATGAGCAGTGCCGCCGTACGACTCACCCGCACTTTCCTGAACCAGGGGGACCCCCTTCATGCACGCTGATCTCTCCCGTCTCACCTTCCACCCGGAGCGGCACTACTCCGCGGTCGTCGCCCAGCAGGGCCGCGTCCAGCTCGACGCCGACGCCAACGAGCAGACCGCGATCCAGCTCCACCAGGCACGCACCCTCGCCGCGGACCTGATCGGCCGCTACGGCGGGCCGCGCGACGCGGCGGGCTTCCGCATCGAGTACGTGGGCGGCAAGCACGACATCGACACCCTCTACATCCACGGCGGCCGGTACTACGTCGACGGCATCCTGCTCGACGCGGACCGCCCGGCCCCCGGCACGCCCGTGCCCGACGAGGCCGCGGAGGACGCGGAGGGCGCGGAGGACACGGCCACCCCGCCCTCGTACTGGACCTACTGGGACCAGCCCGACGCCTACCGGGACGCGGAGAAGCCCGGCGACCGGCTGCCCTCGCCCGCGCAGTCGCCGTTCGTGGTCTACCTGAACGTGTGGGAGCGGTCGGTGAACGCGGCCGAGGACCCGGCGCTGCGCGAGGTCGCCCTCGGCGCGGCGATGCCGGACACCGCGGCCCGCGTCAAGGTGGTCTGGCAGGTGCTGCCGCTGTCTCTCGCGGCGCTGGCGATCGAGGACGCCGACCCGTCGAAGGAGGTCGTCCGCGCGGCCTTCGACAAGTGGGCGCAGAGCCAGGCGGCGGCCACCGCCCGGCTGGCCGCCCGCAGCGAGCGGCCCGACCACGCCGACGAGGACCCGTGCCTGGTCAGGCCCGATGCCCGCTACCGCGGTCCGGAGAACCAGCTGTACCGGGTCGAGGTCCATGCCGGTGGTGAGGCGAAGGACGCCACCTTCAAGTGGTCCCGTGAGAACGGTTCGGTCGTCTTCCCGGTCGACGAACTGGACGGCACCTGGGTGCAGTTGGCGTCCCTCGGCCACGACGACAAGCTCGACCTGGACGTCGGCGACCTCGTCGAGTTCACGGACACCGCCTCCGCCTCCCGCCTGGAAGCCCTGCCCCTGCTGCGCGTCGAGGAGCTCGACCTGCCGGGCCGCCGCGTCCGCCTCTCCGCCGAGCCCGGGCCGGGCGTCGGCCGGCTGCCCCACCTGCACCCGTTCCTGCGCCGCTGGGACCACCGCGAGGGTCCGAAGCGCAGGGGCCGTACCGCAGCCCTGAAGGGCGGCGCCGTCCCCGTCACGGAGGGGGAGTGGCTGCCTCTGGAGGACGGCGTCGAGGTGTACTTCGCCAAGGGCGGCACCTACCGGACCGGCGACCACTGGCTTGTCCCCGCCCGCACCGCCACCGGCAGCGTCGAATGGCCGACGGACCCGGCGCGCCGCCCGCTGCTCCAGGGGCCCGCCGGCATCGCCCGCCACTTCGCCCCGCTGGCCCTGGTCAAGGGCGAGGAGAGCGCCGTCGACCTGCGCCTCGCCTTCGGCCCGCTCGCGATCAGCATCCCGGCCGCGGACGAGGCGACCCTTGCGGCGGAGGAACAGGCACACCGTGAGGAGCTCGCGGCCGAAGGCCCCTCGCGCAGCAGGTCGCAGACCACCGCAGAAGCGGAGTCCGCCGTGGAAGGAGACGAGTGATGGCCACACCTCTGAGCGCGTCCAAGCTGGTGGAGATCCTGCGTAAAGAGGGTCTGACGGTCCACGAGGTGCGCAACTGGCGTACGCACAACCGCAATACGAAGGGTCCCTGGGGACCGGTGAACGGCGTGATGATCCACCACACCGTCACCTCGGGCACGGACGCCTCCGTGAACATCTGCTACAACGGCTACTCGGGCCTGCCGGGGCCGCTGTGCCACGGCGTCATCGACAAGAAGGGCGAGATCCACCTCGTCGGCAACGGCCGTGCCAATCATGCGGGGCTGGGCGACAGCGACGTCCTGCGCGCCGTGGTCAACGAGTCGAAGCTGCCGCACGACAACGAGGCCGACACCGACGGCAACCGGCACTTCTACGGCTTCGAGTGCATCAACCTCGGCGACGGCAAGGACCCCTGGCCCGAGGCGCAGAAGGAGGCCATCGAGAAGGTGTCCGCCGCGATCTGCCGCCACTACGGCTGGAGCGAGCGGTCGGTCATCGGCCACAAGGAGTGGCAGCCGGGCAAGCAGGACCCGCGCGGCTTCACGATGGACGGCATGCGCAAGCGGATCGCCGACCGGCTCGCCGGGAAGTCCCAGGGTTCCGACCCCGAGCCCGACCCGAAGCCCACGCCGTCCAAGCCGTCGCACGCTCCGTTTCCGGGCAGCGGCTTCTTCCACGACGGCCAGAAGTCGGCGGTCATCACGGCGATGGGCCGCCGCCTGGTCGCCGAGGGCTGCGACCACTACGAGGAAGGGCCCAGCCCCGAGTGGACCGACGCCGACCGCAAGTCCTACAAGGCCTGGCAGCAGAAGCTCGGCTTCAAGGGCAAGGACGCGGACGGCATTCCGGGCAGGACCAGCTGGGACAAGCTGAAAGTCCCGGCGTCCTGAGAGCCTGACCGTCCTGCCCGCCCACGCCGGTTCGGCGTTGGTGGGCAGGTGCGGCGGGGCCGCGGCGAGGGGGGCGATGTGCCGGGTCGGCGGGCTGCCTCGGACGCCGACCCGCAGCGCACCTCCTGCTCAGGGTGATCGCGGCTGCCGTAAGGGCCGCGCCTCCCGAACGACGCCGCCGACGCCTCTGGCGGTGTGCCCTTGCGGATCCGGGCGTCCTGCCGGTCGCGCATGACCTGCGCCCACTCGTCGTCGCCGGTCGCCCCAGGGTCGGAGAACCCGAAACGGCCGACGCGACCACGGAAGGCGAGGACTCCCGGGGCGGTCCGGCCCCGGACGGACGCCGCCCTAGCGCCCGGCCGTCGACCCGATCAGCTCCGACACCCGCACGAACCGGTACCCGCGTTCCCGCAGCTTCGGTACGACGGCGCGCACCGCGGCTTCCGTGGCGGGCGCCGCGCTGCGGGTGCAGTGCATGACGACGACCGAACCGGGCCGCACCCCGTCGAGCACCTGCTGTGCCACCGCGTCCGAGTCCGTGGCGAACGCGTCCCCGCTCACCACGTCCCACTGCACGGCCGTGACGCCCGCCGGGGTCAGCTTCCGCAGTACCTCCTGGTCGTAACACCCGCCCGGGAAGCGGAAGTACGGCACCGTGCGCTTCACACCGGCCTTGCGGAACGCGGTGAAGGCGCGCTCCACGTCCGTCCGCATCTGCGCGGGCGGCACGGTGGGCAGGCCGTAGCACTGACCGGTGAAGGCGTAGTGGCTGTACGAGTGGTTGGCCACCTCGAAGAGCGGATCGCTCCCGATCGACTTCGCCTCGGCCGGGTACTCCTCGGCCCACCGCCCGGTCATGAACACGGTCGCGGGCACCTTCAGCCGGCGCAGTGTCGCGATCAGGGCCGGGTTGTCGAAGTGCTCACCGGCCGCGGCGCGGGCGCCCTCGTCGGCGGTCATGTCGGCGTCGAAGGTGAGGGCCACGGTGCGGTCCCGCGGGTGGGGCGCGCTCTTGAACACGGGGGTGAGTCCGGCGGGGCCCGGCGCGAGCGTGGGCGGGCGCGAGGGCGCGGCGGACGCGGAGGCGCTCGCGCTCACCACCCCCCGCCCCGGGTGCCCGGCGGAGCCGTCGCTCCCACCGCAGGCGGCAGTTCCGACCCCCAGCGCGCCCAGGGCACAGACCAGTGCAAATCTCCGTACATAGGTCATCACGCGGCGACATTAAACGTACTAATGCGATTAATTGCGCACCGTGCCGCGTGTGCGGTGCGGCGTCGGGCCAGGTGGGCGAGGGGGGCGGGCTCAGGTGTCCCGCAGCGCCCTGCTCACCTGGTCGAAGAAGCGCGCGTGCGCGGACTCGCTCGCCGGGAGTTCGGGGTTCCAGGGGAGCAGGCGTGCCCCGGCCGTGACCTGCTGCCAGTACGGGTTCGCCGCGTACTGCTCGCACGGGGCCGCGTTCGCGCGGGAGTCCACGAGCACGATGTCGGGCGTGAGCGCGGCGGCCTGTGCCCACCCGGCCGTATTCCAGTTGGCGCCCGGCCCCGGTGGCGGTTCGACGGTCCGTACGCCGAGAGCCGTCAGCGCGCTCAGGTCGGGCCATTTGGCGGGGCGTGCCAGATGGACGCTGTCCGGGCCACCCGGCGACAGGGCCAGCACCCGCCCCGGAACGTCCCGCGCGGCCTGTTCCAACTCCCGCATGGCGCGCTCCAGTTCGGCCCCGCCCCGGTCCCGCGCCCCGAGCGAGCGCGTCAGCTCGGCGAAGCGCTCCCTGACCGCGGTGAGCGAACGGCCCTGACCGACGTCGACCACGACGACCGGGACGTGCTCCTCCAGGTGCTTCGCCATGTCCGGATCGACGCCGTACACCTGAGCGCCGCCGTAGGTGACGGCGACGACGAGGTCGGGCTCGGCCGCGAGCACCGCCTCCAGCCCCACGCTGTGACCGGCCCCCAGGTACAGGACCTCGTCGAGCGGCAGCGTCCCCGCCTTGGCCGGGTCGGCGAGATCCCCGTCGTGGAACGAGCCGAAGATCCCCACCGGCCGTATCCCGTGGTCCCACAGGGTGGCGCCGGCCTGTATGTAGGCCACCACCCGTAACGGCACGTCCCCCGCGGCCGCCACATGCCCGCGGTCGTCGGTGAACTCCCAGACTGCGTGTCGTTCCATGTGTCCGTGTCCTTGTCCCTAGGGGGCGACGTCCTGAAGGGCTCATGGGCCCGGCAGGACCCCTAAGACCCTGCCCAGGGGGCGGGATCGGCACGCTCGGTGATCAGCCGCAGTTGTGGGCGGCGCCGGTGGGGACGGAACCCTGCCTCACCCCTGCGCGAGCAACAGCTCCCGCGCCCCGGCCACGTCGAAGTCCGCCTTCGGGTACGCCGGGTCCAGCGCCTCCAGATGCTCCAGGAGCAGCTTGCTGATCGCCCAGTTGCGGTACCACTTGCGGTCCGCCGGCACGAGGTACCAGGGCGCGTCGTCCGTCGAGCAGCGTTCCAGCGCGATCTCGTACGCCTCCTGGTAGGCGGGCCACAGGGCGCGGTCCTCGACGTCGCCCATGGTGAACTTCCAGTGCTTGTCCGGGTTGTCGAGCCGTTCCAGCAGCCGCTCGCGCTGCTCCTCGTACGAGATGTGGAGGAAGCATTTGACGACCGTCACGCCGTCTTCGGCCAGGGACTGCTCGAAGCGGTTGATCTGGCCGTAGCGGCCGCCCAGTTGGCGGCGCGGGACGAGGCCGCGGACGCGGGCGGCGAGGACGTCCTCGTACTGCGAGCGGTCGAAGATGCCGATCTCGCCGGGCTCGGGGAGCGCCCGCATGATGCGCCACAGGAACGGATGGCCGCGCTCCTCGGCGGTCGGCGCCTTGAACGCCTTGATGCGGCAGCCTGAAGGGTTGAAGAGGCCGATGACGTGCTTGACCGTGCCGCCCTTGCCGCTGGTGTCCATGCCCTGGAGGATCAGCAGGACCCGGCGCCGGTCGCCCGCCGTACTGGAGGCCCACAGGCGCTCCTGGAGGTCGGCGAGGCGTTCACCCATACGGGCGGCCGCCTCCAGGCCGGCGGCTTTGCCGGAGGGGCCGGCGGGTGTCGCCCGCGCGTCGAAGGACGCAAGATTCACGGGCTTACCCGCGGGGATGCGCAGCAGCTCACGAAGCGCGACGGGCGCCTTGGCGCCGGAGGACTTCCCGGACGGCTTCCCGGGGGCCTGTCCGGCCTTGGCCCGGGACTTCCCGGCGCTCTTGGCCGGCTCCCCCTTGCCCTTGCCCTTGCCCTTGCCCTTCCGCTTCGTGTCCTTGTCGGCCTTGGCCACCGCGCACCCCTTCCCGTCAGGTCCCTCGATCGTGCGACGGACCGGGCACCTGCGCTACCGCTGCCAGGGCCCCGTCACGGCGAAGGTCGTCCCGGGCGTGTAGCAGTTGACGTACATCGTGTCGCCGTCCGGGGAGAACGTGACGCCCGCGAACTCGCCCCACGCGGGTTCCTGCGCCGTGCCGATGTTCTGGCGCCCGCGCGCCATCGCATACACGTCGCCCTTACGGGTCACCCCGAAGACGTGCTGCGCGCCCTCGCCGTCCTCGCACACCATCAGGCCGCCGCTGGGCGCGAGGCAGATGTTGTCCGGCTCCTCGCCCGGCAGCTGGACGTCGGTGCTCGGGCCGAAGACGATCACCAGGGTGAGGCGGCGCTTGTTCGGGTCGTAGCGCCAGATCTGCCCGAAGTGGTCGGCCGCCGAGCCCTCCGCGCTGTGGGCGAAGGAGGAGACGAAGTAGACGGACGAGCCGCCCCAGTAGCAGCCCTCCAGCTTCTGTGCGTGCGTGATGCCCTTCGGGCCGAAGTCCTGGAGGCGGATGGGGGTCTGCGCGGCCAGCGGGTCGGGTACGTCGACCCACTCGATGCCGTCGAAGGTCGCGCCCGTCTCCTGGACCACGGACAGGTCGGGCACCCCGGGCACCCGCATGGCCTGGAGCGTTCCGCCCGCCCGCAGCGAACCGAGGCCGCCCTCGGGCCTGTTGGGCAGGAAGCGGTAGAAGAGGCCGAACGGCTTCTCGAAGGCGTCCTCGGTCTCGTAGACGACGCCCCGCTTCGGGTCGATCGCGATCGCCTCGTGCTGGAAGCGGCCCATCGCGGTCAGCGGCACGGCGCCCGAGCGGTGCGGGTCGGCCGGGTCGACCTCGAAGATGAAGCCGTGGTCCTTGGTGTAGCCGTTCGTGCCGGCCTTGTCCTCGGTCTCCTCGCAGGTCAGCCAGGTGCCCCAAGGCGTGTGCCCGCCCGCGCAGTTGACGGCCGTGCCGGCGATGGCGACGCGCTCCGACAGGACATTGCCCCGATGGTCGAGCGTGAGTGCCGTACAGCCGCCCTTGCCCATCGGGTCGTAGGTGAGCCCCTCGACGGTCGGCACGGCGATCTTCGCGGTGACGCGGTTCTCGTGGTTGCGGACCAGGTGGACCCGGCCGTGTCTGCCCTCCAGGGCCGTCATGCCGTCGTGGTTGCTGGGCACCTTGCCCTCGCCGGAGCGCAGCGGGTCGCCCTCGCGCGAGAGGACCTTGTAGCGGAACCCCGCGGGCAGGTCGAGCAGCCCGGCGGGGTCGGGCACCAGCGGGCCGTAGCCCTTGTTGCCGAGGCTCTGCGCGGCGGCCGTGCCCGCGAAGAGCTCGGAGAGGCTTCCGGCGAAGGCGATGGCGGCGACGGAAGCGCCGCTGCGCGCGAGGACCTGACGTCGTGTTGCGGGGGACTGAGCGGTACGTGCGGTACGTGCTTCAGACATGGGGCAACCTCCTGTTGGCGGACAGGAACTGTGACCCGGCTGTGTCTATCACGGCCCATTCGTCACGGGAACCACGCGCGTAGCAGTGTCAGGTGGGGGGAGGTTGCTCGTGTAACCGCTCTACTGTCCCGTTGCGTACGGCTCAGGGGGGCCGGGCGGGTGGCAGACGAGGAGGGGACGTGAAGGTGCTGCTGCGGGCGGTGCGCGCGATCGACCGGGTGGTGGTCCGGGCTTTGGTGAACCGCGACCGGAGCCTTGCCCGTGCGCCGCGGCGTCCTGGCCGGGTCCAGGCCTACGGCCATCGGCATCCGGTGCGCGCGGGTGGCTTGCTGGGGGCCGCGACGGCGGCGCTCATGGTGGGGATCTGTGCAGTCGCGGGGTGGCGGTTCACGGGGGCGGCCGATGCCCTGGCGCTCGTCGCCATCGGGACGGGGGTCGGCCTTCTCTTCGCCCTGACGCTGCGGTGGGAGCGCATGGCCAAGGAGGCCCTTGAGCACATCGACCGCGCAGAGCCGTTCAAGGCGCCATCGGTCCGGAGCGCTGTCGCCTGGATCGGTGGTACATGGGTGGTGTTGACGGTGATGTGGTGGAGCGAGGACGCGAGGCAGGGCAGGGATGCCGACTGGCTTGTCAGTGCGGTGTGCGCCGCTGTCCTGACGGTGCTCGTCAGCTCGGCGGGCTTTGTGGTCGCGCTTGTGACCGGCAGGCGGCGCAGCAGGTGACCGCGGGCGGCCCTATGCGTGCACCAGTCCCTTCGCGTCCCGCGCGAGCGCGGTCAGCCGGGAGATCGCACGGAAGTACTTCTTGCGGTAGCCGCCGTTCAGCATCTCCTCGCTGAACAGCTGGTCGAAGGGGAGGCCGGAGGCGAGCACGGGGATCTCACGGTCGTAGAGCCGGTCGGCGAGCACGACGAGGCGCAGCGCCGTCGACTGGTCGGGGACCGGCTGCACGTCGGTCAGGCAGACGGCATCGAGGTCGTCCGTCAGGGCGCCGTAGCGGCTGGGGTGCACGCGCGCGAGGTGGTCGAGCAGATGCGGGAAGTCGTCGAGCGAGGCGCCCTGCGTCGCGTACGCCGCCTTCGTCACCTGTTCGTCGGAGAACGGGGCGGGCGCCTCGGGCAGGCCGCGGTGGCGGTAGTCGTCGCCGTCGATCCGCAGGGGGCGGAAGTGGGCGGACAGGCCCTGGATCTCGCGCAGGAAGTCGGCGGAGGCGAACCGGCCCTCACCGAGCTTGCCCGGCAGCGTGTTCGAGGTCGCGGCGAGCGCGACGCCCGCGTCGACGAGCTTGCCGAGCAGGCTCGACACCAGGACGGTGTCGCCCGGGTCGTCCAGCTCGAACTCGTCGATGCACAGCAGCCGGTGCTCGCCGAGCGTGCGTACGGTCTGCTGGAAGCCGAGGGCGCCCACCAGGTTCGTCAGCTCGACGAACGTGCCGAACGCCTTCTGCTCGGGGGCCGCCGGGGTGGCGTGCCAGAGGGAGGCGAGGAGGTGGGTCTTGCCGACGCCGTAGCCGCCGTCCAGATAGACGCCGCGGGGCCCGGTGGGGGCCGCCTGCTTCTTGGCGAACCACCTCCGCTTGCCCGAGCCGCTCGCGTGGGCGCCGCCGAGCCCGGCCGCGAAGCCGCTCAGGACCCGCACCGCCTCGGTCTGGCTGGGCTGATTGGCGTCCGGGATGTACGTCTCGAAGCGGACCGAGTCGAAGCGCGGCGGGGGCACCATCTCGGCGACCAGACGGTCCGCGGGGACGAGCGGCTCACGGGCGCACAGGGACAGCGGGGCCGCGTCGGCTATCGGACTCTGGGCCGGGGCGGTGGTGGAGGACGACACAGGACCCAACTCTAGACGCCGTGCGACACTGCGTGACATGCGACGCCTGTTCCCTGTGACGTACGAAACAGCAGATCACGCGGCCCACGAAGCCCGTGAATGGAGTCTCGACGAGCTCGCGGACGCCTATGCCTACCCCGCCGGGCAGGACGTATGGCTGCGCGCCAACATGGTCTCCACGCTCGACGGTGCCGCCCAGCACGACGGCCGCTCGCAGGGCATCTCGAGCGCCGCCGACATGCGGATCTTCGGCACCCTGCGCGGTCTCGCGGACGCCGTCCTGGTCGGTGCGGAAACGGTCCGTCTGGAGGGCTATCGCCCGGCACGCGCGCGTGAGGCCTTCGCCGGGCGCAGGGAGGCGGCCGGACAGGCACCCGCCCCGGCCATCGCGGTGATCACCGGGAGCCTGAACCTCGACTTCTCCCTTCCGCTGTTCACCTCCCCCCTCGTTCCCACGTTCGTGGTCACCGGCGCCGGAGCGCCGCCCGACCGGCTGGACGCCGCACGCAAGGCGGGCGCCGAGGTGCTGATCGTCGGCGAGGGCACCACCGTCGAGCCGGAGCGTGCGGTCCGGGCGCTCGCGGAGCGCGGGCTGACCCGGCTGCTCACGGAGGGCGGACCCCGCCTGCTCGGCCAGTTCGTGGCCGCACAGGTGCTCGACGAGCTCTGTCTGACGCTGTCGCCGATGCTCACCGCCGGAGACGCCCAGCGCATTGCCGGGGGACCGTCCCTGACCGTCCCCGAGCGTTTCGAGATGGCTTCTGTACTGGAAGAGGCCGGGTTCCTGTTCACCCGATACCGTCGGAGCTGACAATCAGCGGAATGTGCCGTTCCGTTTACGTTCCGCTGGGCACACTAAATCTCGCAGACCCCGTACGGCCACGGGGCAGGATGGTTTCCGCAGGGACCGGTCGAGAGTCGACGGCCCACGGAGGAGAGAAGAAGGGCGCCTGTCGTGTTCACGAGCGTATTGATGATCGAGAAGGCCCTGACGTCCGCCGACGTGGAGTTCGTCACCACCTTGCACGGTGACGAGGAAGTCACTTTCCATGTGCTGCTCCAGCCCCGCGGCGACCAGGCCGACCGCTTGCTGCGGGCCATCGACGACGTCGCCATGGGGGAGCTCGACGACGCGGCGAAGGAAAGGGACGTACCCGAGGGCCAGGACGCCACGGAACCCGGCGAACAAGCGCTCCAGGTCTCCCTCACCGCACTCCACCAGGCCGGCTGCCAGGCAGAGGGCCGCCTCGTCGAGGACCACCCCCTGGACGCCCTGAAGTCCCTCGTCGACGAGATCGGCGCCGACGAGGTCATCGTCCTGACCGACCCGCACTACGTGGAGGAGTTCTTCCACCGCGACTGGGCCTCGCGCGCCCGGCACAAGGTGGGCGTTCCGGTGCTGAAGCTCTTCTCGTACAGCAAGGCCTAGGGCCTCTCGCCGCCGGGGCGATACGGGGTTGCGCGGGCGGGGTGCACGGAGAAAGTAGGCTGAGCCTGCCCGCACAGTGGGCACGCAGCACACACCGTCCCAGGGAGAAACCAATGGCACCCGGCCTGCCCACCGCCATGGACCGACCGCACTTCATCGGCATCGGCGGCGCCGGAATGTCGGGCATCGCGAAGATCCTCACGCAGCGCGGCGCCCAGGTCGCCGGCAGCGACTCCCGGGAGTCCGCCACGGCCGAGGCGCTGCGCTCGCTCGGCGCCACCGTCCACATCGGCCACGACGCCGCGCACCTCGCGCCGGACGCCACCTGCGTCGTCGTCTCCTCCGCGATCCGTGCCGACAACCCCGAGCTGGCCCGCGCCGCCGAGCTCGGCATCCCGGTCGTGCACCGCTCCGACGCGCTCGCCTCCCTCATGGACGGCCTGCGCCCCATCGCGGTCGCCGGCACGCACGGCAAGACGACGACCACGTCGATGCTGGCGGTGTCGCTGTCCTCCCTGGGCCTCGACCCCTCGTACGCCATCGGCGGCGACCTCGACGCCCCCGGCTCGAACGCGCTGCACGGCGAGGGCGAGATCTTCGTCGCCGAGGCCGACGAGTCGGACCGCAGCTTCCACAAGTACGCGCCCGAGGTCGCCATCGTCCTCAACGTCGAGCTCGACCACCACGCCAACTACGCGTCGATGGACGAGATCTACGAGTCCTTCGAGACCTTCGCCTCCAAGATCGTCCCCGGTGGCACGCTCGTCATCGCCGCGGACCAGTCCGGCGCGGTCGAGCTCACCCGCAGGCTGCGCGACACGACGTCCCTCAAGGTCGTCACGTACGGCGAGTCCGAGGCGGCCGACGTCCGCATCCACAAGGTCACCCCGCGCGGTCTGACCAGCGAGGTCACCGTCCTCCTCGACGGCAAGCTGCTCACCTTCACCGTCTCGGTCCCCGGCCGCCACTACGCGCACAACGCGGTCGCCGCGCTCGCCGCCGGCGTCGCGCTCGGCATCCCCTCCCGCAACCTGGCCGCGGCCCTGAAGTCGTACACCGGCGTCAAGCGCCGCCTCCAGCTCAAGGGCGAGGAGAACGGCGTGCAGGTCATCGACTCGTACGCGCACCACCCCACCGAGATGTCCGCCGACCTCGAGGCGATGCGCTCGGCCGCGGGGGACTCCCGGATCCTCGTCGTCTTCCAGCCCCACCTCTTCTCCCGCACCCAGGAGCTCGGCAAGGAGATGGGGGAGGCCCTCGGCCTCGCCGACGCGTCCGTGGTCCTGGACATCTATCCGGCCCGCGAGGACCCGATCCCCGGCATCACCAGCGGCCTCATCATCGACGCGGCCCGCGCGGCGGGCGCCGACGTGGACACCGTCCACGACAAGGCGACCGTGCCCGACGTGATCGCGGGAATGGCCAAGCCGGGCGACCTTGTTCTCACCATGGGCGCGGGTGACGTCACGGAGCTCGGCCCGCAGATCCTGGATCGCCTTGCCAAGTGAAGGACTGAGCTGAATGTCGTACGACGTCGAAAAGCCGGACGAGGAGTGGCGCGCGGAACTGACCCCGGCGGAGTACGCGGTACTGCGCCAGGCCGGCACCGAGCCCGCCTTCGTCGGTGAGTACACGGACACCAAGACCAAGGGCGTCTACTCCTGTCGCGCGTGCGGCGCGGAGCTCTTCACCTCGGGCGAGAAGTTCGAGTCGCACTGCGGATGGCCGTCCTTCTTCGACCCGAAGGACACGGACGCCGTCGAGCTGATCGCGGACCGCTCGCACGGCATGGTCCGCACCGAGGTGCGCTGCGCCCGCTGCGGCTCGCACCTCGGCCACGTCTTCGAGGGCGAGGGCTACCCCACCCCGACGGACCAGCGGTACTGCATCAACTCGATCTCGCTGAAGCTGGCGCCGGAAGCGGGCTGACCGGGGCCCCGGCGGAGGCTCAGTCCTCCGCCGGTGTCTCCGGGCGCATCATCGGGTGGACGACGCCCGGGAAGACACGGGCCCGGACCACCGGCTCCGAGGAGCCGCCCTGCACGACCGTCTCGGCGATGCCCCACGGGCGGCCGGGCAGGACGACGGTCAGCGTGTACGAGGACGCGCAGCCCATGCAGTCGTACTTGTCCATCCACGTCTCGACGTCCGTGAGGCTGCCGGGGGCCCGGCCCACGTGACGGTGGCGGGCGTGACAGCGGTCGCACTTCTCGCCGGGCTCGCACGTGCCGCCGCAGGGGCAGGGGACGTCGAGGGACTCCGCGGGCCGCCAGCGCTGGGTGCGCACGGCCTCCGCGGTGGCGCCCATGTCCTTCATCGCCTTGAGGTTCTTCGCGGCGACGACGTACGACTCTCCGGTCGACGTCATCCGGTTCCGGATCACGTGCTTGCGTCCGCGGTTCGTCGTCATCTGGTTCCTCCTGGGTTCACGCAGCCCGCCAGGAGGCCCACGAGATCGTTCCTCCCCCACGGTACCGGGCCCGGCGGGTGACCCGGGCCCGCGCCCGGTCCGCCGCCCGCGCCATCGGGGAGAATGAGAGCCCCACGCCGCAGACACCACGTACACGTAGGAGACCAGGCCCGTTGTCCCAGAAGCGCGAAACCCGACCCGAGGCCGTGGCGTCCGATGGCCCCGGCGCTGTTCCGGAGGCCGGGCACCGGCGCCGGCTCGATCTGCGCGCCGACTGCGGGAACTGCTTCGGGCTGTGCTGTGTCGCGCTGCCCTTCGCCAAGTCCTCCGACTTCGCCGCGGACAAGGCCGCGGGCCGGCCGTGCCACAACCTCCAGGACGACTTCCGCTGCGGCATCCACACCACGCTCCGTGACAAGGGCTACTCGGGCTGCACGGTCTTCGACTGCTTCGGCGCCGGTCAGCAGGTGTCACAGGTCACGTTCGGCGGCGAGGACTGGCGTACGTCGCGCGGGACCGCGCGCACGATGTTCGACGTCTTCCCTGTCATGCGCCAACTGCACGAACTGCTCTGGTACTTGACCGAGGCGCTGGAGCTCGACCGGGCCCGCCCGGCGCACGCGGAGGTGCGGCGCGCCCTCGACGGGATCGAGGAGCTCACCCGCGCCGACGCCGCCACCCTCGCCGCGGCCGACGTCCCCACCCTCCGCGGCGAGGTCAGCGAGACGCTCCTGAAGGTCAGCGAACTCGTACGGGCGGCCGTGCCCGGCCGGAAGAAGAACCACCGGGGCGCCGACCTGATGGGGGCCCGCCTCAAGGGCGCCGATCTGCGGGGCGCCAACCTGCGCGGCGCCTATCTGATCGCGGCCGACCTCACCGGCGCCGACCTGCGCCAGGCCGACCTCATAGGGGCCGACCTCCGCGACGCGCGCCTTCAGGGCGCCGATCTGACCGGCAGCATCTTCCTCACGCAGGCGCAGGTCAACGCGGCCCGCGGGGACGGCTCGACCAGGATCCCGGCCACCCTGAGCCGCCCCGCGCACTGGTAGGCACCCGCCTCTCGGCGAGTGGTCAGACCCCCAGGGACTTCTTCAGGAAGTCGAGCTGGAACAGCAGCAGATTCTCCGCGACGCCCTCCTGCGTGACCATGTGCGTCGCGCCCGGCAGGGGGAGTACCTGGTGGCTGCGGCCCGCCGCGAGCAGCGCCGCCGACAGGCGCAGGGTGTGCGCGACCGCCACATTGTCGTCGGCGAGCCCGTGCACCAGCAGGAGCGGCCGGCGCAGCAGGGGCGCGTCGGCGATCAGGGAGCAGCGCTCGTAGTTCTCGGGCTCCTCGTCGGGATGGCCGAGATAGCGCTCCTTCCAGTGCGTGTCGTACAGCCGCTGGTCGGTGGGCGGCGCGCCCGCGACCGCCGCGTGGAAGACGTCGGGCCGGCGCAGCACGGCGCCCGCGGCCAGGAACCCGCCGAACGACCAGCCGCGGATCGCGACCCGCGTCAGATCGAGGTCGGGGAACCGTGCCCCGGCCGCCTGTACGGCGGAGACCTGGTCGTCGAGGGCGTGCGTCAGGATGTCGCCGCGGATCTCCTTCTCCCACGCGGGACCGCGCCCCGGGGAGCCGCGCCCGTCCGTGACCAGGACCGCGAAGCCCTGCTCGGCGAACCACTGCGACAGATGCGCGGGCCAGCCGAGGCCGCGCGTGGCAACCAGAAGGTGCTGGCCCCCGTACGGGTTCACCAGGACGGGGAGCGTGCCGCTGCCCGGTGTGTGCCACGACGGCAGGAACAGCTGGCTGCGCAACTCCCGCTCGCCGAGCCGCAGATGAACGGGCCGCGTGGGGACGACGGGGCGCTCGGCGAGCGAGGCGATCTCCCCGACGGGCTTGCCCCTCTTCGTCACCTCCACGGTCGTACGGTCCTCCCGGCGGCTCACCAGGACCGTGGTGCCGCCCGCCGAGACGGCCGTGTGCACGCCCGGCGTGTCCGTGAGCCTGACGCAGCCCGCGTCGGGCGCCCACGTCCACACATGGGTCTCGGTGGGCTCGTCGCCGCCCTCGAACAGCACCGACTCGCCCTGTACGCCAAGGACTTGACGGACCTGGAGGCCCACCGGAGTCACCGGCTTCCCGGCCACGACGAGGCGGCGGGTGTCCTGCTCGTCGCGGGTGGTCACCAGCGCGCCGGACGCCGTGCGGCACGGGGCGCCGGGGACCAGCTCGACCCAGGCCGCGTCGAGCTGCTCGTCCAGGAGGCGGGTGGCGCCCGTCGCGGCGTCCACGGCCAGCGTGCGCAGCGTCCGCTGGTCGCGGCTCTGCACCGCGGCGAACGGGCCCTGCGCGTCCCACCCGGCCACGGGCACGTACTCGAACGCCTTACGGTCCCAGTCCACTTCGGCGCGCGAGCCGTCCAGGTGCAGCAAATGGAGCGACACGTCGGCGTTGGCCGTGCCCGCCGCCGGGTAGCGCACGGCGCGCGGCGGCGCCGAAGGGTCGGCGGGGTCGGAGAGATACCAGCGCTGCACACGCGACGTGTCCACGCGCGCCGCGAGCAGCGCGCCGCCGTCGGGCGCCCACCAGTGTCCGCGCGCCCGGCCCATCGACTCCGAGGACGCGTGGTCGGTCAACCCGTAGGTGATGTCAGGGCCTTCGGGTGCCGCGAGCAGCCGGTCCTCGCCGTTGAGCGTGACGACGTGCAGAGCGCCCCCGGTGACGTACGCGACCGAACGGCCGTCGGGGGACAGGCGCGGGTCCACGACCGGGCCCGCCGCCGACACGGGGAACGGGACGCCGTCCGCGACACGCACGGCCCAGAGCGCTCCCGACAGGGCGTACACGACGGTGCGGCACTCGGCGTCGGCCGAGTACGAGACGAGCCCGACCGCGCTCTCTCGCGCCCGCTCCCTGCGCACGCGCTCGGCGGCCGGCACGTCTCCTGCGCGTGCGGTGCGCGAGACATTCACGAGGACCCGCTCTTCACCGTCCTCGTGGAGCCACAGCGAGCTCACGGGGTCGGCGCCGCCGCCCGTGCGCAGGAACAGGACGCGTCCGCCGTCGGCCGAAACCGTGAACCGGCTCGGCGCGCCCAGGGCGAAGCGGCGGGTGCGGGCGTACTGGCGTGGGAACTCTCGGGCATCGTCCATGAGGGCACTCTGGCACGCCCCGCTGACACCCCGTCGGGTGGGCGACAGGGCGTGGGCCGCCGCTCGCGTCAGCTGTCGGACTTGTGCCGCACCACCACGACCGAGCAGTGCGCGTGCTGCGTCACCTGCTGGCTCACCGAGCCGAGCAGCGCGCCCTTGAAACCGCCGTAGCCGCGGGTGCCGACGACGAGGAGTTCGGCGGCCCCGGACGCCTCGACGAGGACCTTCGCCGCGGGCCCGTGCACCATGCGGCTGTGCACCGGGACGGGCGGGCTCTCGCCTACCGTCTCCGTGACGACGTCGATCAGTCTGACGCGCGAGGTCTCCTCGGGGGAGAGCGGCTCGCTCCCGCCGGCCACCGTGGCCCCGTCGGCGGGCCCGAAGCTGAAGGGATTCGTGGACCACTCCCAGCTCATGACGGCGTGCACCCGGCCGCCGACGAGTGTGGCCTGCCGCACGGCCCAGCGGAGGGCTTCCTTCGAGTGCTTCGAACCGTCGACGCCTACGACGATCAACGGCTCCGTGGCCTGGCTCACCGAAGACTCCTCAGCTGGGGATCGGGTACCGCCCTTTTCCCCGTCCGGACGCTCCTCAGTCGTCGGTTCACGCGATGGTGCGATCATGTGCCGCCGTCCGGATGCCCGCCGGAGGCCACGGGTAGGGCCGGGCCATGACGCAGCCGTTCGAACTGCCGCACTTCTACATGCCGTACCAGGCGCGGCTCAATCCACACCTCGACGAGGCGCGGGCGCACTCCACACAGTGGGCCCGCGAGATGAGCATGCTGGAGGGGTCGGGTATCTGGGAGCAGAGCGACCTCGACGCGCACGACTACGGACTGCTGTGCGCGTACACCCACCCCGACTGCGACGGGCCCGCCCTGTCGCTCGTCACCGACTGGTACGTGTGGGTCTTCTTCTTCGACGACCACTTCCTGGAGACGTTCAAGCGGACCACGGACCGCGAGGGCGGCAAGGCTTATCTGGACCGCCTGCCCCTGTTCATGCCGATGGACCTGTCGACCCCCGTGCCCGAGCCGCAGAACCCCGTCGAGGCGGGCCTCGCCGACCTCTGGGCGCGCACCGTGCCCGCCATGTCGGTGGACTGGCGCCGAAGGTTCGCCGAGTCGACCGAGCACCTCCTCAACGAGTCGATGTGGGAGCTGTCCAACATCAACGAGGGGCGGATCTCCAACCCCGTCGAGTACATCGAGATGCGCCGCAAGGTCGGCGGCGCGCCCTGGTCGGCGGGGCTCGTCGAGTACGCGACCTCCGAAGTGCCCGCGTCCGCCGCCGGGTCGAGGCCGCTGCGCGTCCTCATGGAGACGTTCTCCGACGCCGTGCACCTGCGCAACGACCTCTTCTCGTACCAGCGGGAGGTCGAGGACGAGGGCGAGCTGAGCAACGGCGTACTGGTCCTGGAGACCTTCTTCGGCTGCACGACGCAGGAGGCCGCGCAGACCGTCAACGACATCCTCACCTCGCGCCTCCACCAGTTCGAGCACACCGCGCTCACCGAAGTGCCGGCCCTCGCCGTCGAGAAGGGGCTCGCACCGCCCGAGGTCGCCGCGGTCGCCGCCTACACGCGGGGCCTCCAGGACTGGCAGTCCGGCGGCCACGAATGGCATCTGCGCTCCAGCCGGTACATGAACGAGGGGGCGACCGGGAGCAACCCCCTGGCGGGGCCCACCGGGATCGGCACGTCCGGCGCGGACGTCGGGGCGCTGCTCGCGGCGGCCGGCGCAGAACGGCTGCGCGCCTACACGCATGTGCCGTACCAGAAGGTGGGCCCGTCCCTGCTCCCCGACTTCTACATGCCGTTCCGGCTCCGGCTGAATCCCGGCCTGGAGGAGGCCCGCCGGCGCATCACGCCGTGGGCGCACGCCATGGGCATCCTGGAGGAAGGCGTCTGGGACGAGGACAAGCTCGCCGCCTACGACCTGCCCCTGTGCTCGGCCGGTATCGACCCCGACGGGGACCAGGACGCCCTGGACCTGAGTGCGCACTGGCTGGCCTGGGGGACGTACGGGGACGACTACTACCCGCTCGTCTTCGGGCACCGGCGTGACCTCGCCGCGGCGAAGCTGTGCACCGAGCGGCTCTCCGCGTGTATGCCCGTCGACGGCGGCGAGATCCCGCCGCCCGTGAACGCGATGGAGCGCGGCCTCGCCGACCTGTGGGCCCGCACCGCCGCCGGGATGACGACCGAGCAGCGGCGCACCCTGAAGGCGTCCATCGACGTCATGACGGAGAGCTGGGTGTGGGAGCTGGCCAACCAGCTCCAGAACCGCATCCCGGACCCTGTCGACTACCTGGAGATGCGCCGCGCCACGTTCGGCGCCGACCTCACCATGAGCCTGAGCCGGATGGGCCACGGCCCGGCCGTGCCGCCCGAGGTCTACCGCAGCGGCCCGGTCCGCTCCCTGGAGAACGCAGCCGTCGACTACGCGATGCTCCTGAACGACGTGTTCTCGTACCAGAAGGAGATCGAGTACGAGGGCGAGATCCACAACGGCATCCTCGTCGTGCAGAACTTCTTCGGCTGCGACTACCCGACCGCGCTCGGCGTCGTGCACGACCTGATGACACAGCGCATGCAGCAGTTCGAGCATGTCGCCACCCATGAATTCCCCGTCCTGTACGACGACTTCAAGCTGTCGCGCGAGGCGCGGGCGACCATGGACGGCTATGTGCTGGAGCTCCAGAACTGGACGGCCGGGATCCTCAACTGGCACCGGGAATGCCGACGTTACGGAGCCGCCGACCTGGCCCGGCGCGCGCATGGGTTCGTACCGGGACGGTTGCCGAACCTTTTCAGCCGGAATGAGGGGTTCATGGAACCCTCGTGGGGTGTGGTGAGTCCTGTGGGGTGAAGGCGGCCACTGACCGGCCGCACCACGGGGGACGCAACACAGAACACGGGGGTGTTCTCACCATGACCGACATCATCGAGAGGATCACGGACGGCCTGGCGGGCGCGGCGCGGGATTCCGCGCCCGCCGCGGCGGACGGTGAACTGGCGCCGCACATCGCGCCGTTGACCGTTCCGCCCGTCCTGCGTCCCGACTCCACGGACGTCCTGCGGGAGACCGAGATCGCGCTGCGGCCGACGTGGGTGCGGCTGCACCCGCAGCTCCCGCCGACACTCATGTGGGGATACGGCGGATCGGTGCCGGGGCCGACGATCGAGGTCCGGCGCGGGCAGCGCGTCCGGATCGCCTGGACCAACCGCATTCCGAAGGGCAGCGAGTACCCGGTCACCGCCGTCGAGGTGCCGGCGGCGAACCCCAACCCGAGCACCGAACCGGGCCGCGGCGGCGTCCCGCCGATCGCGGACGTCGCCGCCCTGCCCGCCTGGACCGTCACCCACCTGCACGGCGCGCAGACCGGCGGCGGCAACGACGGCTGGGCGGACAACGCGGTGGGCTACGGCGACGCCCAGCTCTCCGAGTACCCGAACGACCACCAGGCGGTCCAGTGGTGGTATCACGACCACGCCATGAACGTGACGCGGTGGAACGTCCACGCGGGCCTCTACGGCACCTACCTCGTCCGCGACGACGAGGAGGACGCGCTCCAACTCCCCTCCGGGGAGCGGGAGATCCCGCTCCTCATCGCCGACCGCAACCTCGACACGGACGAGGACGGCGCGCTCAATGGCCGACTGCTGCACAAGACCGTGATCGTCCAGGAGAAGAACCCGGAGACGGGCAAGCCGGTCTCCGTGCCCTTCGCGGGCCCGTACACCACCGTCAACGGCCGCATCTGGCCCTACGCCGAAGTGGACGCGGCCTGGCACCGCTTCCGCCTGGTCAACGCGTCGAACGCCCGGATCTACGACCTCGTCCTGATCGACGAGGACGACAACCCGGTGCCGGGCGTTCTGCATCAGATCGGCAGCGACGGCGGGCTGCTGCCGCGCCCGGTGCCGGTCGACTTCGATGAGGCGCTGCCCACGCTGACCGTCGCGCCGGCCGAGCGCATGGACCTGCTCATCGACTTCCGCGCGCTCGCGGGACGCCGCGTACGCCTCGTCAACAAGGGCGCGGGCCAGGCGCCCGGCGTACCCGACCCGGCGAACAACGTGCGCTATCCGCACGTCATGGAGTTCCGTGTCGGCGAGTGCGGCGCGGACGACCCCTTCGAGCTGCCCGAGGTGCTCTCGGGATCCTTCCGCCGCCTGACGCACGACATCGAGCACGGGCACCGGCTGATCGTGCTGACCCCGCCCGCCACGAAGGGCGGCGGTGGTCACCCCGAGATCTGGGAGATGACCGAGGTCGAGGGGGAGGTCGAAGTCCCAGCGGACGGCGTCATCCAACTCCGTGGCGCCGACGGTACGTTGAAGACGTACCGTCGCACCTCACGCACCTTCAACGACGGCCTCGGCTTCACCGTCGCCGAGGGAAGCTACGAGCAGTGGAGCTTCCTCAACCTCGCGGTGAACCCGCCCGTCGTGCACCCCATGCACATCCATCTCGCCGACTTCCAGATCCTCGGCCGTGACACGTACGACGTGTCGGGGTTCGACGCGACGGTCGGCGGCACGCGCGCGCCGCTCGCGCCCGACCCGGCCACGCCGGTCCCGCTCCCGCCGAACGAGCGCGGCTACAAGGACGTCTTCCGGGCGCTGCCCGGCCAGATGCTGCGCGTCATGGGCCGGTTCGACGGCGCGTACGGGCGCTTCATGTATCACTGCCATCTGCTGGAGCACGAGGACATGGGCATGATGCGGCCGTTCGTGGTGATGCCCGCCGAAGCGATGAAGTTCGACCACGGTGCCGGGCACGGCGGACATGGGGGGCACGGAGGGCACGGCGGCTGACCGTATGCCAGAAATGCCCGGTTCAGTCTCACTCGTTCGAGGATCGTCGCGCCGGACGCGGACGGGTAGAGCTTTGGCCGGAGGTGGGCCATGGAACAGACCGCGTTGCGCCCCAAGTCGATGCCCGGAGCCCCGCGCCGTGAGGCGGCGGCCCGGGGGAACGGTTCGGGCGGTCGCCGCCCGCATGCGGCACGGCGCCGTGGCAAGCGCCTCGTCACCCTGCTGCTCGGCCTGCTGTTCGGGGCCGTGCTCGTGCTGTCGGGCGTCGGCCTCGGCACGGTCGGCGCCGCCGTCATAGGCATGAGCAAGCTGGCCGAGATGCAGCAGCAGGCGGGGGCGGCGCCGCGGTCGCCCGCGCTCCAGCCGTCACATCCGTCGACCTCTTCCGCCGCCCCGTCGCCCTCCGCCCGCCCCGTGCGGGCGGCGCTCGGCGTCGAGGCGGTGGACGCGCCCAAGGGGGCTGGGGCGCTGCTCGTGGGCGTGCACGTGCCCGGTCCCGGCTATACGGCCGGTCTCGTCCGGGGCGATGTGCTGATCGCCTTCGGCGGGACGCGGATCGGCTCGGCGGGCGCCCTCGCCCAGGCGGTGGAGTCCGCGCGTCCGGGCCGGCAGGTCACGCTGACGGTCCGGCACGAGTCGGGCGTGCGCCAGGTGCTGGCGGTGACTCCTGGAGTGGTGACCTAGGGGATCGCCCTAGGGGGGAGATCAGACCACCCGGAAGTGCGTCGTCAGCCGCCGCTCGTCGTCGAGGATGTGGAAGGCCAGGCCCACCGGTGCGTCCCGGTCCGCCACACCCTCGCCCTCCCAGGGCAGCCGCAGCGTCCAGGTCACGCCGGGGCCGATCATCAGTGGACGGCCCGCGAACACGGTGGCGGCCGGGGTGTGCGCGTGCCCCGCGATGATCCCGGCGATCTCCGGCCGCCGCTCCAGCAGGGCGGCCAGCTCCCGTGGTCGGTCCAGCTGGTACGTGTCGGGCAGCGGGTGGTGCAGCGCCACCGGCGGGTGGTGGAACGCGAGCAGGACGGGCGTCTCGCCGTCGAGCCTGTCGAGGGTGTCCTCCAGCCAGCCGTACGTCTCCTCGTCGAGCCGGCCCTCGTCGGCGCCCGGAATGCTGGAGTCGCACATGAGGACCACGGCGCCGCCGACGTGGTGGGCGCGGTTCACCGGTCCCTCGGCCGCGGGTTCGCGCAGCAGCGCCTTGCGGTAGGGCGCCCGGCTGTCGTGGTTGCCGGGGCAGGTCAGGACGGGGAAGGGTGCGTCGCCGTCGTGCAGCCCCAGCAGCTCCGCCGCCTCCTCGTACTCGGACTCCGCGCCGTGGTCCGCGATGTCGCCGGTGACCAGGAGGGCGTCGAGGGGGCCCGCCAGCGCCCGGAGGTGGTCGATCACGCGCCGGGCGCGCGCCGTGGCGCGCGGGGTTCCGTCGAGGTGCAGGTCGCTGATCTGGGCCAGTACAAGCATGGTTGTACGTCCTCCGGAGAAGGGGCTTAACGGATACTGCCGATCTAACCATTAGTTGTAATGGTTGATCAATGGGTAGACATTAGGAAGCGGCCCGGCCGGGCGGCGCGCGCAGGCGGGAACAGACTCGCGTCAGGCCCTGCGGGCGGGCAGGATGCTGCCCGTACGTCCTGTTCGGAGAAGCAAGGTTCAGCTCGGAGCACCCGGAGGACCGGATGACCGCCACGCCCGCGCCGTTCACGGCCGACGACTACAAGGCCCGGATGGAGCGCGCCGCCCGGTCCGCGGCCGACGCGGGGCTCGCCGGCGTCCTCGTCGCCCCCGGCCCCGACATGGTCTGGCTCACCGGCTATTCGCCCACCGCCGATACCGAGCGCCTCACGATGCTCGTCCTCGCCCCCGGTCAGGACCCCGTCCTCGTGGTCCCCACGCTTGAGGCACCGGACGCCGCGAAGGCGGTGGGAGCGGACGCCCTCACCCTGCGGGACTGGACCGACGGCAAGGACCCCTACGCGGTGACCGCGCCCCTCCTCGACGTCTCCGGGCGCTTCGGCATCAGCGACAACGCGTGGGCGATGCACCTCATCGGGCTGCAGAAGACACTGCCCGACACCTCGTACGCCTCCCTCACCGAGGCCCTGCCGATGATGCGCGCCGTCAAGGACGCGGCCGAACTCGAACGGCTCATGGCGGCGGGCGAGGCGGCCGACGCCACGTACGAGGAGATCAAGAAGGTTCCCTTCGCGGGCCGCAGGGAGACCGACGTCGCGGGCGATCTCGCCGATCTGCTGCGGCAGTTCGGGCACTCGCAGGTCGACTTCACCGTCGTCGGATCGGGCCCGAACGGCGCCAACCCGCACCACGAGGCGGGCGAACGCGTCATCGAGAACGGCGACATGGTCGTCCTCGACTTCGGCGGCCTCAAGCACGGCTACGGCTCCGACACCTCCCGCACCGTGCACGTCGGCGAGCCCACCGCCGAGGAGCAGCGCGTCCACGACGTCGTGCGCGAGGCGCAGGCGGCGGGCTGCGCGGCGGTCAAGCCGGGCGCCGCCTGTCAGGACGTCGACCGCGCCGCCCGCGCTGTCATCACCGAGTTCGGCTACGGCCAGTTCTTCATCCACCGCACCGGCCACGGCATCGGCGTCACCACCCACGAACCGCCCTACATGATCGAGGGCGAGGAACTGCCCCTCGTCCCCGGGATGTGCTTCTCCGTGGAGCCGGGCATCTACCTTCCGGGCCGCTTCGGGGTGCGCATCGAGGACATCGTGACGGTCACCGAGGACGGCGTACGACGGCTGAACAGCACGTCGCGGGACATGGCGATCGTGAGCTAGACGCCATGTCCGACGCCCCGCGGCCCACCCAGGACACCGTACGAAGACTGCTGGACGCCCTCCTCCCCGACGGCGGGCAGCTCGACGTCAGTGCCGTGGCCGAGGGCGGCGAGCACTCCACCTGGTGGGTCGGCACCCGCTATGTGCTGCGCCTCGCCCTCGACGCGCCGTCGTCCGTGCGCCAGCGCCGCGAGATCAGGCTCCGTGACCTCGTGCGCCAGCACGTCGGCATCGCCGTGCCCGCCTCTCTCGCGTCCGGCGAGTGGGCGACCGGGCGCACGTACACCCTCGACACGCGGCTGCAGGGCGCGTCGGGCGAGGTCGTCGACGTCACCGCGGTCGGCGAGGAGGACCTGGCGGGGCTGCTCGGCGGCCTGCGGGAGGTGCCCGCCGCGCGGGCCGAGGCGCTCGGGCTCACGAGGACCGCGCCGCGCTCCCTCGACGTAGTGCTCCGGGAGGCGGCGCGGGCTGCCGAACTCCTCGGTGCTGACGGCGAGTTCGACATCGCGAGCCTCGCGCAGCTGACCCCGCAGGCCGCCGCCCAGCTCGCCCCGCAGCCCGGCGCCGTCGTGGTCCACAACGACCTCAGGGGCGAGCACCTCACCGTGACCCCCGACGGCCGGGTGCGCGGCGTCCTCGACTGGACCGACGCCGTCATCGGCGACCCGGCCGAGGACATCGCGGGCCTGAGCATCTCGGTCGGCGCCCGCGCGGCCGTCCGCGCGGCGACCCTCGCCGGTTACGGCGCCCGCGCCAGCCTGCGCGGCCTGTGGCTGGCCCGCTGCGACACCCTCGTACGCCTCGGCGAGCGCCTCCACGGCACGGACGACAGCCCCGTGCCGCTGCTGCGCACCCAGCTGGAGCGCGCGTGGGAGGCGATCCTCCTCGAACTCGTGACGGAACTCGCCGACAAGGACCCGGAGACCGGCTGAAGCCCCTTACGGGCCGACTCATGGCCCGATCAGCACCGCGCACGACTGCGGAGGGACGGTGAGCAGACCGTCCTCGCCGGGCAGCCCCACCGGCTCCCACGCGGCGAGCACCCGGTAGCCGTTCCGGCCGACCGGTACCGCTGCCGGATCGTCCGACAGGTTCACCGCCACCCGCAGATCACCCCGCCGGTACGCGATCCAGCGGGCCTCCTCGTCGTACGCCACGCGCACGGCCGCCAGGTCGGAGTCCGTCAGGTCGGCCCGGGCACGGCGCAGCGCGATCAGCTCGCGGTACCAGGCCAGCACGCGCGCGTGAGAGTCGCTGTCCGGCTCCGACCAGTCCAGGCAGGAGCGCTCCCGGGTCGCCGGGTCCTGCGGATCGGGAATGTCCTCCTCGGCCCACCCGTGCGACGCGAACTCCCGCCGCCTGCCCTTGCGTACGGCGTCGGCGAGCGCCGGGTCGGTGTGGTCGGTGAAGAACTGCCACGGGGTGCCGGCGGCCCACTCCTCACCCATGAACAGCATCGGCGTGAAAGGCCCCGTCAGCACGAGCGTTGCCGCGCACGCGAGGAGCCCGGGGGACAGGCTCGCGGAGAGCCGGTCGCCCTGCGCGCGGTTGCCGATCTGGTCGTGGGTCTGGGCGTAGCCGAGCAGCCGGTGCGCGGGCGTGCGGGTGCGGTCGATGGGGCGCCCGTGATGCCGGCCACGGAACGTCGAGTACGTGCCGTCGTGGAAGTAGCCCCGGCTCAGGGTCTTGGCGAGCGCGGCCATCGGCGCCTTCGCGAAGTCCTCGTAGTAGCCCTGGGACTCGCCCGTCACCGCCGTGTGCAGGGCGTGGTGGAAGTCGTCGCTCCACTGCGCCTGGAGCCCGAGGCCGCCGTGGCGGCGCGGGGTGATCACGCGCGGGTCGCCGAGGTCCGACTCGCCGACCAGGAACAGCGGCCTGCCCTGCTCCTCGGCCAGGGCGTCGACGGCCGTGGACAGCTCCTCCAGGTAGTGGACCGCGCGCGTGTCGCGCAGCGCGTGCACCGCGTCGAGGCGCAGCCCGTCGATCCGGTAGTCGCGCAGCCAGGCGAGCGCGCTGCCGACGAAGTACGCGCGCACCTCGTCGGAACCGGGGGCGTCGAGGTTGACCGCCGCGCCCCAGGGCGTGTGATGGGTGTCGGTGAAGTACGGCCCGAACGCGGGCAGATGGTTGCCCGAGGGGCCCAGGTGGTTGTGGACCACGTCGAGGACGACGCCGAGCCCGAGCCCGTGCGCCATGTCGACGAAACGCTTCAGCGCCTCGGGGCCCCCGTACGGCTCGTGCACCGCCCACGGGCTGACGCCCTCGTAGCCCCAGCCGTGCCGGCCGGGGAAGGGGCACAGCGGCATCAGCGCCACATGCGTGATGCCCAACTCGACGAGGTGGCCCAGCCGTTCGGCGGCGGCGTCGAGCGAGCCCTCACGCGTGAACGTCCCCACGTGCAGCTCGTACAGGACCGCGCCGGGGAGGCCGCTGCCCGGCCCCGACTCCGAGTGCCATGTGTACCGCGCGTGGTCGGCGACCGCGCTCAGGCCATCGGGCCCGTCCGGCTGGCGGCGCGAGCGGGGGTCGGGCAGCACCGGCCCGTCGTCGAGCACGAAGCCGTAGCGCGAACCGTCCTGCGCGTCGGCCTCGCCCGCCCACCACCCCTCGCGGTCCGGGTCGCGCTCCAACGCGCGCGTGGCGCCCTCGCAGTGGAGCGCGACCCGCTCTGCCTGTGGTGCCCACACCTCGAACTGCACGGACGGTTCCCCCTTGTCTGCCGACAGTGACGACCCGTCCATCCTGCGTCAGCGGAGATCGATCCGCTGGGATTCGCAGCGGGTTCCGCGCATTCCTCGCCGGATCGGACCCGTCGCCGAACCGGCCGGTGAACCTCAGACGAAATTGATGCGCTTCTCCGTGACCGGGTACCCGGCCTTCGCGAAGTTCGCCGCCATCGGGAAGTTCCCGTCGTCCGTCGCTCCCGCGACGAACTCGGCGCCGTGCTCCACCAGGAGGTGCGTCGACTCGACCAGCAGGTCGTACGCGTAGCCGTGACCGCGCTGCTCCGGTACCACGCCGATGAACCCGATGCACGGACCGCCGGGGTTGTGAGCGGGGATGTGCAGGCCGGCCAGCTCGCCCTGCGGCGTGTACGCCAGCTGCCACCACTCGCGCGGTGACGGGCACCAGTGGAAGAAGTCCAGCTCCTCCTGCGCGGCCGTGTCGAGGCCCGACTCCTCGATGGTGCGGCGCGCGTGTGCGTCGAGCGTCGCCGAGTGGACCCGGCGCAGCACGTCGAGGATCACCTCGTCGTCGGGTTCCGCCCGGAACTCCAGGCGGCCCGGGCGCTCCGGCAGGCCGTTCTCGGGCGTCCACCGGTAGCGCAGCCGCTCCACGAGCAGCTTCTTGCCGGCCCGCGTGACCGCCTCCGTCCGCGCCTCGGCGGCCGCCCGCGTCCGCGGGTCCGCACGCCAGTCCGCGGGCAGGATCAGCTCGTACTCGACGTCGAACGGGGCTCGCCGCAGCAGTTCGGCGCCCGCTTCGACATCGTCCTCCAGGACGTCGAACCAGTTCAGGTGCACCGGTTCCGTGTCGTCCTTGCCGCCCCACCAGGCGGCCCGGGCGACCACGCGCCCCTCGCGCAGGGCGACCCAGGTCCAGTCCGGGCGGTAGTCGCCGCCCTCGGCGACGGTGCGATAGCCGACGCCGGTGATGACGCGGCCCACGAGGCCCGGATCCTCGAACGTACGGAAAAGCGGTACGTCTTCCTCGGTCAGTGCGCGGACGACCAGCTCCGAGTCGTCGCGCGTCGGGTGCGGGCTTCCTTGCGGTGCAGCAGTCAAGAATTCTCCTGGTCCACGTGAACGCGCCTGGTGGCGGTCCGAGCCGCCGAACGTAGCAGCGGGCACGGGACGGACGCGACCGGTTTCCCACGCACCGCGTTCCGTCACCGTCTTTGCTGGTCAAGGCCGTACGGAGGCGGGTTGAAGTTCGTCGTTTTCTGGACACCTCGGCCGCGCTGCCGGACAATCACGTACGTGACCTCCTCGTTCGAGCACCATACGTACCCCGCGCGGCTGTCCGACGCCGAGCGCGACAGGGCGTTGCGGGAGCTCCGTGAGGGCGCCGCACTCGGCCGGCTGTCGCACGACACGTTCGTACGGCGCATGGAGCTGGCCCTCGCCGCCCGCCGGTCCGACGAACTGGCCGCGCTCACCGCCGATCTGCACACCGAGGGCCGCTTGTCCCGGGTGGTCTTCGGCACCGTGGCGGCGGTCTCCGCCTTCACGGTGCGGCTGCGCGGGGCCTGGCAGCGCGAGCGGCTCCCGAAGCTGCAACTGCCGCCGCCCAGCAGTCCGTACCCGCTGCGGATCGGGCGTGACCCGGCCAACGGACTGCGCCTCAGCCACGAGACGGTCTCCCGGGTGCACGCCGAACTGAGCAGGCAGGGCGGCATGTGGGTGCTGCGTGACCTCGGCTCCACCAACGGCACGTCCGTCAACGGGCGGCGGGTGGTCGGCGCGGCGGTCGTCCAGGACGGCGACCAGGTCGGCTTCGGACGGATCTCGTTCCGGCTGTCCGCCGAATAGCTGTCGAACGACTCCGGCCGGTGCAGGGGGCGTTGGTGTTCAGTCCCCCGCCGCACGCGTGTGCCGTACCGCCGCGACAGTCGTACGCGACTGGTGCTCGACCTGGTGCTCCAGCGGCACCCAGCGCGCACTGAACCGCTCTGCGAACGCGTCGCACCAGTGGGCCACCAGCTGTTCAAGACGCTCCGCGTCCGGGTCGTCGGCCTCCTTCAGGACCCGCAGGAGCATCGCGGCCGCCCTCAGCGGCAGCCGTCTGGAGAACGCGTCGATGCTTCCCACGTACGCCATCGTCGCGTCCGGCGGCGGCGGTTTCAGCCAGTCGTCCGCGAGGCCCGGCACCAGCGCTACGGCCCAGCGCGCCGCCCGCATCAGCGGCCCGTCCACCTCGGGAAGCCGCGGCAGCGCCGACTGGAGGATCTCCTCCACGAGGAGTGTGTCCCGGCTCAGCCGCTGCGCGAGGCGCCGCAGCGCCCGGTCGGGGGCGGGATGCGGCGCCGGGTCGTCCACGAGGTCGCTCGCCCACATCGGGACCTCGACGATCGCCGTGCGGCCTCCGTAGCGGTGGGCGTGGTGCCAGGTGCTGTGCCGGGCGTCGTCCGGCAGGCTGGGGAACGCGGCCTCGGCGCCGGGCTCGGGCATCACATGGACGCCGGGGCCCGTCGCGGGCCAGCCCGCCGCGTCCGACGCCCCCGTCTCCACCGGGATGTGCAGCTCCGCCGCCGACTTGGCGAACGGCTCCGCGAGCCCCGGTATGTCCCGCGTCAACTGCACCCAGCTGCCGCCCAGATCGGTGCCGTGCAGGGACACCTGGAGAAAGGGGCGCAGCTCGTCGATGACCCCGGTCAGGGCCCGCGTCTCGGGCGGCAGCCGGTCGGGCGGCAGGACGGAGGGCGACCACTCGGGCTGCTCGGGGCCCGCGGGGCGGAAGAAGTGCCGGTGGTAGTCGAGCAGGGTGCGCGGCGCGGGGGTGCGGTGCAGATCCGCGCCGTCGGGGTCGGCGCACAGCAGGAAGTGCCAGGAGCAGTCGGTGCGTAACTCCCGCTCCATCAGGGCCCGTTCGGCCAGGCGCAGTAGAGTGGAGCCACCGGCCGGCTCGTTCGCGTGGGCGCCCGCGACCACGAGCACCGCGCGGTGGTCGTGCCCCACCGACAACAGGTGCAGCGGCCGGCCCGCGCGTGAGGTCCCGACCTGGCGTAGAACGCACAGGTCGGGTCGGTGAGTCGCCAGCTCCCGTGCTGACTGGACCAGTTCGGCCACATTGGGGTAGCGCTGCTCCGTCAGGTGACTCACCCCCGTTGGTGCTCCCCGCGTCGCATCCCGCAGTACCCCACGCTGCGCGGCACCTGTCAAGAAGGCGGCATCGGGTGCCTCACCGCTGGTGCGGCCGGGGCCCGCCGGGGCGAGGGAGGTCTCGCCGACGGCCTCGGGGAGCGGCCTGATCACACGCGGCCCGAAGACGCCGCCGGTACTCGTCAGTTGACGGGTGCGCGCACGAGGAGCGCAACCGGAATCCGGCTGAACGACTCCTGGACGCGCGCCGCCCGTGAACTGTCCCGGACGCCCTCCTCAGCCGACCGGCGCCCGCACCAGGAGCGCCACCGGAAGCCGGTCGAACAGCTCCTCCACGCGTGCGTGGCCGGTGAACTCCCGTCCCGGGGCGAGCAGGTCGACCCAGCGGCCCTCCGGGAGCGGCAGTTCCGTGTCGCGCCAGCCGCCCGTCTCCGCGAGGCGCAGGGACAGCCGGGTCACGGCGGCGACGGCCTCCCCGGAGCGTGCGAACGCCACACAGTGCGCCGCGCCCGCCCCCCGCGCGGGCAGCGGATCGTACGTCGACTCGCCGCCGAACCACTCCGGGTGCGCCCGGCGCAGCCGCAGCGCGGCGACGGTGAGCGCCAGTTTCTCGTCGGACAGATCGCGGGGCACGGACCCCTCAGCGGAGTTCAGCCGCTTCAGGTCGAAGCGGGCCGGCGCACGGTTGTCCGGGTCCACCAGTGCCCGGTACTCGCGCTCCGTCCCCTGGTAGACGTCCGGTACCCCCGGCATCGTCAGATGGGCGAGAGCGGCCCCCAGGACGTTCGCCCGCACATGGGGCCGCAACGAGTCCGCGAACGCGGCGACGGCCTCCCTGGGCGGCCCGCACGGGCCCGCCGCCACGAAGTCGCGTACCGCCTTCTCGTAGTCCGCGTCCGGCTCGGTCCAGCTCGTGTGCAGCCCCGCCTCGCGCACGTGCTTGAGCATCGCGCCCTGGAGCCGCTCGCCGTCCTGGTCGCCGAAGCCGACCGCCGTCTGCCAGGCCGCCCAGGCGAGTTGGGCGTCGGGCGAGCTCGCGCCGCCCTCGCGCGCGGTCCGCTCGGTGACCTCCGCGAGCAGATCGGCCCAACGCCCGGGACACTGCGTGAGCACGGAGATCCCCGCCCGCACATCGGCGCTCCGCTTGGTGTCGTGCGTCGACAACACGGTGCCCATGTACGGCCAGTCGCGCTGCACGCGCGCGCAGTACGCGTGGAACGACTCCGGGTCCACAGCGGGGCTCTGCGGCGTACCGCCGACCTCCGTCGCGGACAGCAGGGGCGCGTGCCGGTAGAACGCCGTGTCCTCGACCGCCTTGGCCCGCAGCGCGGACGCCGTCTGCGCGAACCGCGCCCGGAACGCGCCGTGTTCGGGTCCGGACCCGTGCTTCCCGAGTGCCAGATCCCGCACGGTGTCCACCGCCTCGGCCTCCTCGGCGACGGTGAACACCCCCTTAGCGTCCTCCGCGTCCTCGCGCGTGAGCACGCTCTCGGGGTCCGCGCCCCCGGTCACGTACGGCCGGTACACGTCGAGGCGCACCAGGAGTTCGCGTACCGCGGCGCGCAGGGCCCACGGGGCGTGGTCGCGCAGGGCCGCGTCGGCGGCGCACAACCTGACCGCCTCGCGCGTGAGGCGGTCCACCTCGGCCGCCAGCTCGTGCGTGACGACCTTGTACGCCGCACGGCGCGCCGTGGCGTCCCAGTCGCCGCCCCGGTCGGCGGGCGCCGCCGTGAAGCGCCGGAACAGGCCGAGCAGTTCGTCCGCGCCCGACGGGTCGGTGAAGAGGCCGTCGATCCGGCGCAGCGCGTCGTAGCCCGTCGTCCCTGCCACCGGCCAGGCGGCGGGCAGCTGCTCGTCCTCGCCGAGGATCTTCTCGACGACGGTCCAGCGCCCGCCGGCCGCGTCGGCGAGGTCCTTCAGGTAGGCGCCGGGGTCCGCGAGGCCGTCGGGGTGGTCGACGCGCAGCCCGTCGAGGACGCCCTCGCGCAGCAGCTGGACGATCTTCTCGTGGGTGGCGTCGAACACCTCGCGGTTCTCCACGCGGACCCCGATGAGGTCCGAAATGGTGAAGAAACGCCGGTAGTTGAGCTCGGTGCGGGCCAGACGCCACCAGCCGAGCCGGTACCACTGCGCGTCGAGCAGCTCGGGAAGGGGCAGCGTCTCCGTGCCCTCGCGCAGCGGGAACGCGTGCTCGTAGTAGCGCAGCACACGGCCGTCCACCTCCAGGTGGTCCAGCTCGTGGCTCAGCCGGTGGCCGAGCACGGGCAGCAGAACCCGCCCGCCCTGCGCCTCCCAGTCGATGTCGAACCAGTGCGCGTAAGGGGAGTGCGGCCCGTCCCGCAGCACCTCCTGGAGGGGCCGGTTGAGCCCGGCCGCCGACGCCATGTGGTTGGGCACGATGTCGGCGATCAGGCCGAGCCCGTGCTCCCGCGCCGTCCGCGCGAGCGCCCGCAGCCCGGCCTCACCGCCCAGCTCGTCCCGCACGCGCGCGTGGTCCACGACGTCGTACCCGTGCGTGGAACCGGGTACGGCCTCCAGGACCGGCGACAGATGCAGGTGCGAGACACCCAAAGAGGCCAGATACGGGACGGCTCCGGCGGCGGCGGCGAACGGGAACGCCGGCTGGAGCTGCATCCGGTACGTGGCCGTGGGCGGGTCGGGGACCTCGCCCTCGTGATGGTCCGGTGTCATGCGCGTCATGCGAACCTACGTACCCGCCCCGGCGTCTTTCGTGTCATCGCCGCATGCATATGTCACCGGCGCCGTCGATAGTTTCGAACGATGGCACAGGCAGCGGGGGGAACGTCGGCGACATACCGCGAGGTGCTCGGGGCGACCGGTGCGCTGCTCCCGGTGATCTCGTTCCTGGGGCGGCTGCCGGTGGCGGTGATCCAGTTCGGCAGCGTCCTGCTGATCACCAGGACGAGCGGTTCCCTCGCGACCGGGGGGACCGTGGCCTGCGCGCTCGCGCTCGGACAGGTGGCCATGGGGCCCGTCGTCGGCCGGCTCGCCGACCGGCGCGGTCAGCGGAGCGTCGTGCTGTGCTGCTCGCTGCTGAACGCCGTCGCGATCGCCTGCTACACGCTCGGCGCCCTCGCGGGGCCGTCCACGCCGCTCCTGGTGGCGCTCGGCGTGCTCGCCGGAGCCACGGTGCCGGGGATCGGCCCGCTGGCCAGGGCCCGGGGCGTCGCGCTCGTCCGCCGCGGGGGTGCGGACGAGCGCGTCGTGAACACCGTGCTGTCGCTGGAGAGCACCATGGACGAGGTGTCGTTCGTCCTCGGGCCCGCACTGATCGGCGTCGCGTCCTTCGTCGGCCACCCCGCGTACGCGTTCGGGGCCGCCGCTCTCCTGGTCGCCGTCTGCGGCACGGCGTTCGCGCTGCACCCGACTGCGACGGCGGTCCGGCCCGCGGGGGCGCCCACCCCCAAGGAGCCGCGCGCCCGGCGACCCCGCATGCCGCGCGAGGTCCGGCTCGTGCGCCTCGGCCTCGTCCTCCTCGGCATCCTTCTCGGCGGCTGCGGGGCCGGGATCACGGCGCTCACCCAGAAGCTCGGCCAGGAGGACCAGGCGGGCCTCGTCTACGCGGCCATGGGCGTCATGAGCGCCGTCGTCGGTCTGTCCATGGCCGCCGTGCCGGACCGCTTCGGGCTCGCCCTGCGCTGGCGGGTCGCCACTGCGGCCGCCGCGCTCCTGTCCCTCCTGCTGATCGGCACACAGAGCATGGCGGGCCTCTACGTGGCGGTGACCGTGTTCGGCGCCGTCTTCGCGCCGAACCTGATCACCGGCTTCGGACTCACCGAGCGCGCCGTGCCGGGCGAACGTCTCGCCGAAGGCATGACGTTCGCCGCGAGTGCCTTCGTCGGCGGGCAGGCGGTGACGCTCGCCGTGGCGGGCCGCCTCGCCGAGTCCCACGGCCCCGCCGCGGCGTTCACCGTCGGCAGCGTGGCCGCGGCCCTCGCGTTCGGCGTCGCACTCCTCGTCAAGGCCCCGGCGGGACCAGGAGTCACGCCGGTCGCTGCAACACCGTCAGGCTCCGGTCGACGAGTGTGAGGCGGTCACCGGCCCGCACCTTCGCACCGGTCCCCAGGGGCACACCTTCGGGCAGCGCCGTGTCCACCACGACCTCCCACTGGCGCCCGTGATTGACCGGCACGAGGAACTCCAGCGCGTCGGGCGAGGCGTTGAACAGCAGCAGGAAGGAGTCGTCCGAGATGCGCTCGCCCCGGGGGCCCGGCTCCGAGATCGCGTGCCCGTTCAGGAACACCGACAGGGCCCGCGCCTGCGCCGCGCCCCAGTCGTCCCGCGTCATCTCCTCGCCCTCCGGCGTGAACCAGGCGATGTCGGTCAGCTCGTCGTGGGTGCCCTCGACCGGCCGCCCGTGGAAGAAGCGGCGCCTGCGGAACACCGGGTGGTCACGCCGCAGCCGCGCCATCGCGCGCGTGAAGGCCAGCAGCGAGTCCTTCTCGCCGTCCTCGGGCCAGCGCACCCAGGCCAGCTCGCTGTCCTGGCAGTAGGCGTTGTTGTTGCCGTTCTGCGTGCGCCCCAGCTCGTCGCCGTGGCTGAGCATCGGCACGCCCTGGGAGAGCATCAGCGTCGCGGTGAAGTTACGGGTCTGACGTTCCCGCAGGCCGAGCACCCCGGGGTCGTCGCTGTCGCCCTCCGCACCGCAGTTCCACGACCGGTTGTGGCTCTCCCCGTCACGGTTGCCCTCGCCGTTCGCCTCGTTGTGCTTCTCGTTGTACGAGACCAGGTCGCGCAGGGTGAAGCCGTCGTGGCACGTGACGAAGTTGATGGAGGCGAGCGGGCGGCGGCCGTCGTCCTGGTAGAGGTCGGACGAGCCGGTCAGCCGCCCGGCGAACTCGGCGAGGGTGCGCGGCTCGCCCCGCCACAGGTCCCGGACGGTGTCCCGGTACTTGCCGTTCCACTCCGTCCACAGCGGCGGGAAGTTGCCCACCTGGTAGCCGCCCTCGCCGACGTCCCACGGCTCGGCGATCAGCTTCACCTGGGAGACCACCGGGTCCTGCTGTACCAGGTCGAAGAACGACGACAGCCGGTCCACCTCGTGGAACTGCCGCGCCAGCGTGGCCGCCAGGTCGAAGCGGAACCCGTCGACGTGCATCTCGGTGACCCAGTAGCGCAGCGAGTCCATGATCATCTGTAGGACGTGCGGCGACCTCATGAGCAGCGAGTTTCCGGTGCCCGTCGTGTCCATGTAGTAGCGGCGGTCGTCCGCCAGGCGGTAGTACGAGGCGTTGTCCAGGCCCCTGAAGGACAGCGTCGGGCCCAGGTGGTTGCCCTCCGCCGTGTGGTTGTAGACGACGTCCAGGATGACCTCGATCCCGGCCTCGTGCAGTGCCCGTACGGCCGACTTGAACTCCAGGACCTGCTGCCCGCGGTCGCCCCAGGAGGCGTAGGCGTTGTGGGGGGCGAAGAAGCCGATGGTGTTGTAGCCCCAGTAGTTGCTCAGGCCCATCTCCATCAGGCGGTGGTCGTTGACGAACTGATGGACCGGCATCAGTTCGAGCGCCGTCACGCCCAGCTCCGTGAGGTGATCCAGGATCGCCGGGTGGGCGAGCGCCGCGTAGGTGCCACGAAGCTCGTCCGGGAGGGCCGGGTGCGTCATCGTGAGGCCCTTCACATGGGCCTCGTAGATCACCGTGTGGTGGTACTCGGTGCGCGGCGGACGGTCGTCGCCCCAGTCGAAGTAGGGGTTGACCACGACCGACGTCATCGTGTGCGGCGCCGAGTCCAGGTCGTTGCGCTTGTCGGGCGACCCGAAGGGATACCCGTACACCGCCTCGCCCCAGTCGATCCGGCCGCTGATCGCACGCGCGTACGGGTCGAGGAGCAGCTTCGAGGAGTTGCACCGCTGGCCCCGCTCCGGGGTGTACGGGCCGTGCGCGCGGAAGCCGTACCGCTGGCCCGGCATGATGCCGGGCAGATACGCGTGCCGCACAAAGGCGTCGGACTCCCGCAGCTCCACCGCGGTCTCCGACCCGTCGTCGTGCAGCAGACACAGCTCTATGCGCCGGGCGGCCTCCGAGAAGACCGCGAAGTTGGTGCCGGCGCCGTCGTAAGTGGCACCGAGTGGATACGCCTGTCCAGGCCAGACCTGCATGGGTACGACTCTTCCACTTCCGGCCCGGATGCCCCGGGCGACTTCGGCGAGAGTCTTCCCGAAAGTGACGGAACCACCTAGGAATTGGGCCCCTCTTACAGGAAGACCACGCATACCCGTCGCCCACAGGTGGGGCCGCGGGGACAACAGGGGGAAGATGTGCGAGAGCTCGCAAGACGCCATCTGGGGAAAATGATGGCGGGAGCGGCCGTCGCGGCCGCGGCGACCGCCGTGCTGCTGGGCGTGACCCTGCCGGGGGAGGCGGGCGCGGGTGACCAGGCCAAGGCCGGCTCCGCCCAGCAGGACGCGATCCCGAAGGACGGCGTGGTGGAGGCCGCGCCGAGGGAAGGCGAGAAGGGCGTCGGCAGGGACCCGCTCACCGACGACGAGATCAAGCGCGCCGAACAGCTCGCCGTCGCGAGCAACGGACTGCGCAGGAGCGCGCGGGACGTCGAGGGCGACCGGGGACCGCAGCACCTGTCCACGAACCTCAGCGAGGTGGACCCGACGCAGAGCGGCGCACAGGCCGCCGAGCGCCGCGCAGAGGTCGTCTTCTACGACTACAAGGCCGACACGGTCGTGACCAGGACCGTGAACCTCGACAGCGGCAAGGTCGAGAACACCGACACGGCGCACGGCGTGCAGCCGCCGCCGAGCCCCGGCGAGCTGCGGGAGGCCACCCAGCTCCTCATCGCAGACCCGCTCGGCGCCGGCCTGAAGAAGGACTACAAGGACGCCACCGGCAAGCAGCTCACGGGCACGGACCAGCTGGAGCTGAGCGGCATGGTCTTCCGCAAGGAGACCGTCGCCCACGTCCCGTCCGGCCTCACCGCCTGCGGCGAGCACCGGTGCCTGCGCGTCGTCACCAAGGTCAGGAACGGGCCGTGGATCGACACCCGCGCCCTGGTCGTCGACCTCAGCGCGCGCACCGTCGGCCGCCTCGGCTGAGTCCCTCACGCCCGTCTCTCTCCTGCTTGAAGGAGTCATTCCGTATGCACGTCAACAGACTTCGGCGCGCCCGCGCCCGGGCCGCCGTCGCCCTCACGTCCCTCGCGCTGCTCGGCACCGCCGTCAGCGCCGCGGGCCCCGCCACCGCCGCCCCGCAGGCGCCCGCCGCCGCGGCCCCGGCCTGCAGCACCGCGTACAAGATCGAGCAGGTCCTCGACGGGGGCACGACCTGGCGCATGTGCTGGCACTACAACACGCTGTCCGGGCTCGTCCTCGACAACGTCAGCTACCAGCCCAAGGACGAGCCCAAGCCGATCGCCGTCCTCACCAGCGCCCGCCTCGCGCAGGTGCACGTCCCCTACGACGACGGCGAGAACGAGTACGACGACGTCACCGGCACCGACTTCGGGTACGCCCTGCAGAACCTGAAGCCCGGCGAGTGCCCCGGCGGCACCATCAAGACCGTCAAGGTGCCCGACCGGGGCAACGTGCAGGGCCTGTGCACCACCACGCGCGCGCGTGGGCACGCGTACCGGCTCAACGACGACGAGAGCACCGGCGGCAGCGGCAAGGTCTACACCGCCCAGGGCAAGGACCTCCTCATCTACACGGTCAACAAGGCGTCCTGGTACGAGTACATCACCGAGTGGCGGTTCTCCTCCGACGGGACGATCACGTCGAACGTCGGCGCGACCGGCAGCCTCTCCCCGTACGACTACAACGGCACGGACGGCAAGGGCTGGCCGATCGGCAAGGGCGCCCGCGCCTACGCCGAGAGCCACGCGCACAACGTCTTCTGGCGGCTCAACTTCGGCCTCGACGGCTCCCCCAAGAGCAAGGTCGAGCAGTACGACTCCAAGGTCACCGCGCCGAGCGGCAGCGGCAGCCCCACCACGAAGACCACCCGCACCCCCGTCACCAAGGAACTCGCCGGTGACGCGAAGGACATGCGCTGGTGGCGGGTCGTCAGCACCGCGGGCAAGAACAAGGACGGCCACCCCAGGTCCTACGAGTTCGTGCCCGGCCGCACGGCCAAGTTCCCCGGCCGCTCGTTCACCAAGCACGACGTGTACTTCACCGAGTACAAGAAGTGCGAGCAGTACGCGAGCGACAACCCGGCCGGGCACTGCGGCGGCGCCAGCGTCGACAAGTGGGTCGGCGGGCAGACGCTCACGCACCCGATCACCTGGGTCAACATCGGGTTCCACCACATCGCCCGGGACGAGGACCAGCAGCCGATGCCGGTCCACTGGCAGGGCTTCTCACTGGCCCCCAGGGACGTGACCGCTATGAATCCGCTCACTCCCGCCGACCTCGCGGACCAGAACGGCGTGCCCAGAAACGGTAGTTGAGAAACTACCCTGCCCATCCGGCTGCACCGCCGACCGCTCCCGGAGTACCCTTCCTTGATCGTTGCTGGGGAGTGCTCGGGGGAGCGGAAGGCGGTGCGTGGGTGAGCTCGGGTGGGCTGGAGCTGCCCCCTGGTGACGCAGGTCACGAGGGGAGCTCCGCTGACGTCCCGCCCGGAGCGGTGTCCTTGGCACGGCCGATGGACATGGGATCCCAGATCGGACCGGAGTCGGAGTTCGCCTGGGGCGCCGACGCCTGGAGCGAGGTCCGTACGCGCGCGCAGCGGGCCGGCCGCGCCTACATCTGGCTGAACCTGGTCGAACAGCGGCTGCGGGCCGTCGTGGCCGCAGTGCTGCGCCCCATCTACGAACCCGTCCACGGCGACGACTGGGTCGTGGCCGCCGCCGGGCCCGCCGGGCAGGAGTGGGTCCAGCGGGCCGTCGCCGTGCGCGAGGTCAGCCGCCGCAAGGGCTATCTGCTCGACCCGGCCGACGACAACGTCCTCAGCTTCCTCACCCTGCCGCAGCTGCGCGAGCTGATGGTGCAGCACTGGCCCTGCTTCGAGCCGTACTTCGACGACCGCCGCGACGTCGAACTCGCCCTCGACGAGCTCGAGGTGACGCGGAACGTCGTCTCGCGCAACCGCGCCCTGTCCGAGGCCGTCCTCGCCCAGGCCGAGCGCGCCTCCGGGCGGCTCCTGGAGATGCTCGGCGCGGGCTCCGACGTGCCGTCCGCCCGCAGGCTCCCCGTCGACGCCGTCGAGGAGCTCGTCGGCGACCGGTACGCCGACGTCGTGGGCGTGCACCCGGACCGGGTGCGGCTTCTTCGCCAGTTCCCGGCCGAGGACATCTTCGGCGGCGCGCGCCGCCTCGACGCCATCGGCATAGGCCTGAACATGCTGGTGCAGAACTTCTCGGGCCGCCGTCTCGTCCGGCTCGCCGAGTCCGGCTGCCGGGTGCGGCTGCTCTTCCTCAACCCCGCCTCCAGCGCCGTCAAGCGCAGGGAGCGCGAGCTGGGTCTCAAGCGCGGCGAGCTGAGCCGCGCCGTCGAGATGAACATCCTGCACATGCGCCGGGTGCGGGCCCGGCTGCGCGACCCGGGCGCGTTCGAGATCCAGGTCTACGACGAGACCCCACGGTTCACCGCGTATCTGGTCGACGGCGACGGGTCGGACGGCGTGGGGGTCGTCCAGTCGTATCTGCGCCGGGCCAGGGGCATGGAGGCGCCGGTCCTCGTGCTGCGCGGGCCCGGACGCGTGGTGAAGGCGAACGGTCCCCGCGACGGGGAGGAAGCCGGACTTTTCCCGACGTATCGCGAAGAATTCGAGCTGGCCTGGGCGGACGCCCGTCCCGTGTCCTGACCCCGCCGCACGGCGGGAAGCGGAACGCCCCCGGCCGTTGTCAGTGCCCCATGTCATCGTGGTGGCCACTGGGGAGACACGGGGACGCACCATGAAGAAGGGGGCCGCGATGGGATGGCACCAGGAGCTGCTGGTCGGCTTCGACCTGGAGACCACGGGGACGGATCCGCGCGAGGCGCGCATCGTCACGGGCGCGGTGATAGAGGTCAAGGACGCGAGGCCGCTGGGACACCGGCAGTGGCTCGCGGACCCGGGGGTCGAGATCCCCGCCGACGCGGTCGCCGTGCACGGGATCAGCAATGAGAAAGCGGCGTCCGACGGCGAGCCGGCCGACCGGGTCGCGGACTCCATCGCCGAGGCGCTCGTCGGGTACTGGCGCACGGGCGTGCCCGTCGTCGCGTACAACGCCGCGTTCGACCTGACCCTGCTCTCCGCCGAGCTGCGCCGCCACGGCCTGCCGTCGCTGCGGGAGCGGCTCGGCGGAGTGGACCCGGCGCCGGTCATCGACCCGTACACGATCGACCGCTCGGTGGACCGCTACCGCAAGGGCAAGCGGAACCTCGAGGCGGTGTGCGCGGAGTACGGCGTGACGCTCGAATCCGCGCACGACGCCTCCGCCGACGCCCTCGCCGCCGCGCGCCTGGCCGCCGCGATAGCCGGCCGCCACCCGAAGGTCGCCTCCCTCGGACCGGCCCGGCTGCACGAATCCCAGATCGAGTGGTACGCGCAGTGGGCGGCGGACTTCCAGTCCTTCCTGCGCCGCAAGGGCGACGCGCAGGCAGTGGTCGAGGCGGCGTGGCCGATGCGGGAGCTGACGGGGCCCGGGGTCTGAGCGGTGGGGCGGGGGGATTCACCGAGCCACCGGCGCCAGGGCCAGTGACCCCCCCGGCCCCTTGCCGCCTACACGGCCACTCGTCGCCACTGCTGCGACGCCGCACCCGTGTACGTCTGCTGGACGACCGCCGTGCCCGTCGCCGTCGAACCGCCCGCCGTGCCGAGCGACTTGCCCGTGCGGACGCACGCCAGACGGACGTAGTCGCCGTCCGTGGACTCCGTGCGCCAGTGCTGGTTGTCGGCGCCGGTGGCCCGGTACTGGACGATCGGGGCGTTCTCCGTGGCCTGGCCGCCGCTGACGTCCGCCGTCAGGCCGGAGTGCACATTGGTGAGGCGGTGGCCGCCGTCCAGGGACTCCGCGAACTTCCACTGTTGCGACGCGCCGCCCGTGCGCGCGCCCAGGACCAGCGGCGCGGACTCGGATGTCCCCGACACCTCGATCGCCATGCCGCTGTCGGCCCGGTTGACGAGAACGTAGCGCTGTGACGCGTACGAGGGGGTCAGGGTGACGCTCGCCCCGGCCCTCAGAGTGACGTCCTTCGTCCAGGAGCCGGCGCGCACGCGGGTGGTGCGGCCGCCGGTCGAGGTGAGCCGGAGCCTCGTCGCCACGCCGTCCTTCCACTCCAGGTCGGCCGTGAACCCGCCGCGCACGCCGATGCCGGTGACCTTGCCCGACGCACCCCACGCGACCGGCAGCGCGGGCAGGAGCTCGACGAGGCCGGGGCGGGAGTAGAGGAGCATCTCGATCACGGCGGCCGTCGTGCCGAAGTTGGCGTCGATCTGGAACACCGAGCTGTTGCTGCCCAGCTGGTAGAAGTCGAAGAAGTTGGGCGCGGTGCCGTTGCTGTGGTTGAGGGAGGGGCGCAGAACGGTGCCGAGGAGCTGATAGGCCTTCTCCGCGTCCTTCATCCGGGCCCAGCACAGCGCCCGCCACGCGCAGGCCCAGCCGAACGAGTCCATGCCGCGTGCCGTGAGGCCCTTGTCGACGCCGACGAGGACGTCGTGCGGGCTGCGGTCGCGGCTGACGCGGTCGCCGGGGAACAGGCCGACGAGGTGGGAGAGGTGCCGGTGCTGCGTCTCGCCGAGGTTCGCGCCGCCCATCCACTCCTCCAGCCAGCCCGTGGCGGGGCTGACGCGCGGCAGGTACAGCCTGTCCTGGAGGGCGGCGACGCGGCGGGCGTACGCCTCGGACGTGCCGAGGGCCGCTGTGGCGGTGCGGAAGTTCTCGAAGAGCTGCCAGACCAGCTCCTGGGCGTACGTGATGCCGCGCGCGTCGGTCGGGCCGTGCTCGGGCGACCAGTCGTGGTCGTCGACGAGCACCTCGGCGTCCGCCCCGGTCCTCGGGTCCTTCACCGTCGCCGTGACGAGCCGCTTCTCCCAGAACGCGCAGGCACCCTCCAGGAGCGGCAGGATCTTCGCCAGATAGCGCCGGTCGAGAGTGAACTCGTAGTGCTCGTAAAGGGAGTTGCACAGCCAGGCGTTGCCCGCCGGGTGCCACCACCAGCCGGGGCCGCCCATCGTGTTGGTGGAGATCGCCGTGGTCCAGCCGGCGATCTCGCCGCTCGTGTTGCGGAAGCCGTTGCGCGGGTCGTTGAACAGCGCGCGGGTGCGCTTCTCCCAGTGCGGGACCTGGGCGAGACAGTAGTCGGCGAGCGCGTCGAAGCAGTCGGGCAGGCCGGTCCTGTCGGTGGGCCAGTAGTTCATCTGGAGGTTGATGTCGGTGTGGTAATCCGCCATCCACGCCGGGTCGTTCCGGTCGATCCACAGGCCCTGGAGGTTGAGCGGTAGCGAGGAGCGCGAGCCGCACACGGTGAGATAGCGGCCGAACTGGACGTACGATGCCTCGAGTTCGGGGTCGGGGCGGTTGCCGGAGGCCTGCCGGGCCAGGAGCCGCTTGTCGGTGTCCAGGGCCCGCTGCGCGTCGGTGGACGCGCCCAGGTCGACGCTCATGGTGTCGAACAGGGCGCGGTGGTCGGCGACATGGGCGGCGAGGAGGCGGGTCGCGCCGGCCTTCGCCGCGGCGGCCGTCCGCGTGGCGGCGGTGGCGCGCGGGTCGGCGTCGCGGTCGATGAAGCCGTCGGCGTCGGGGGAGTAGGAGGTGCCGCCGCTCAGGACGAGGAGCACCTCGTCGCAGTCCTCGAAGGTGACCGAGGAGCCGCTCGCGCCGACCGTGCCGCCGCGGTGCGTCGCCGCCCGCGCGACGGCGGAGTAGGCGAGGCCGTTGTCGAGCTTCGCGGCGAAGCCGGCCGAGGCGGTGGCGGGGTCCACGGTGATCGGCTCGCCGCGCGTCCCGGTCAGCGTGAGGCGTCCGCTCCAGGTGCCGCCGCCGTTGCGGGTGAGCCGGACGACGATCACGTCGTCGGGGTGGCTGCAGTAGATCTCCCGCCGGTAGCGGGTGCCACCGACCTCGTACTCCACCGTCGTCAGGCCGTTGCTGAGGTCGAGGCGGCGCCGGTAGCCGCGCACGGCGGACGGGTCGTGCCCCGGCACCTCCAGATACGCCTTGGTGAGGACGCCGTACGAGCCGAAGTGGGCGGTGTCGTAGGGGAATTGACCGTCGGACTCGAGCGCGTCGTTCGCTCCGCCCGTCCACAGGGTGACGTCCGAGACGGACAGGACCTCGCGGGACGGGTGCCCCGAGACGACGGCCCCGAGGCGGCCGTTGCCGATGGGCAGCCCCTCCCGCATGAGCAGGTCCTCGGCGGCCGGGGACCCGTACCGCAGCGCGAGCGCGTCGGCCTCGGGTACGAGGCGTGGCGTGGCCGGGTGCCCGCCGGGTCTCGGGGCTGCCTGTGCCGTGAAGGCGGGAACTTGGCTCAGGGCCAGGAGAGATCCGATGGCTGAGCCGTATTTGAGGACGGAGCGGCGGGAGACGGCGGAGCCGGGTTCGGGGTGCGTGGGCATCAGGTCCTCCAGGCAAGAGTCGGCCAACTCCGCCGTACCTTGCTCCAGGACCCCCTCACGGGAAAGAGATCGGATGAATTCAGCGCGAAAGTCCAACAACTCCTGCGCGGGAGTCCAAACGCCCGTGCAGGAGCGGAAGTTCAGCCGAGCGCCCCGAAGGAACCCGTCAGAACGGGTACCAGCGCACCGTCGGATCCCCGTCCCGCAGTGACGCCACCCTGCGCTCGAACTCCGCGAGCGCCTTGGGGTTGGCCGGCGCGTGCTGGGCGACCCACGCGCAGCTCGCCGTCTCGCGCGCGCCGCGCAGCACGGCGCACCCGTCCCACTCCCGCACGTCCCAGCCGTACGTCCGCGTGAACGCGTCGTACGCCTCGGGGTCGAGCCCGTACCGGTCGCGGGAGAGCGCCATGACGACCAGGTCGTGCTCGCGCAGGTCGGAGGAGAACGTCTCCAGGTCGACGAGGACGGGTCCGTCGGGGCCGATGTGCACATTGCGCGGCAGCGCGTCCCCATGGATCGGGCCCGGCGTCAGGTGCGGGACGAGCGCCGCCGCCGCGTCCGCGAAGCCGTCGCGCCGCTCGCGCAGATACGCGGCGTCGGCGGGGTCGATCGCGTCGCCCGCGAGCCGCAGCCACCGCTCGACGCCGCCGAGCAGCTCGCGGCGCGGCAGCGCGAAGGGCGGGGCGGGCAGGGCGTGCACGAGGCGGAGCAGCTCGGCCAGGTCGCGCGGCTCGGCGGGGCGCAGGGCGGCCGGAACGCGGTGCCACAGCGTCACCGGGTGACCGTCCACGAGGAGCGGCTCGGGCTCGGCGGCCCGTACGGCCGGCACGCCCTGGCCGGCGAGCCAGCCCGCGACGGCGAGCTCGTGCCGCGCCCGCTCCAGGAGTTCGGGGTCGCGGCCCACCTTGACCACGAGGTCGCCGAGCGCGAACACGGCGTTCTCGCCGAGCGCGAGCAGCTCGGCCTCCGGCCCGCCGCCCTCCGGCCCACCGTCCCGCTGTCCGCCGCCCCGCTGTCCGCCGGGGAGCTCCGCCGCCGCGAGCACCTTCCGCGCCTGCGCCTCGTCCATCACTTGCCTCCCGCCGATCCCTTGGTCCGGGCCCAGTCTCGCACCCGTTTCGCATGCGCATACGCCCCGGTCCACGCCGTAACGGACAAGGTCGTGCGCACCGGCTTGACGAGTATCGGGTCCCTCAGCACGATGACGGAGGCCGCCGGGGCGGCCGGTGCCATACCCAGTCGCCCGAAGGAGCCGGACACGTGACATTGGCGACCGCAACGACGCGGACGGGGAAGCGCGCGCCAGGGCCACCGGGCGGTGGGCGCCCGGCGGACCGCGGCGCCGCCTGGTTCCTGGTCCTGCCCGCCCTCATCCCGATCCTCGTGCTCAGCGTCGGGCCTCTCCTCTACGGCATCGCGCTGGCGTTCACCGACTCACAGGCCGGCCGCACGGCGCCGACCCAGTGGGTGGGCGCGCTCAACTTCCAGGACCTGCTGCACGACACGCTGTTCTGGGACTCGTTCCGGATCGGCCTGCTGTGGGCGGTCGGGGTGACCGTCCCTCAGTTCCTGCTCGCGCTCGGCCTCGCGCTCCTGCTCAACCAGAACCTCCGCTTCCGCTGGCTGGCGCGGGCGCTCGCGATCATTCCCTGGGCCATGCCCGAGGTGGTCGTGGGCATCATGTGGCGCCTCGTCTACAACCCGGACGCGGGCATCCTCAACGAGACCATCCGCGACCTCGGCCTCGGTGACGGGCGTGACTGGCTCACCGGCCTGGCGACCGCGCTGCCCGCCGTGATCGTCGTCGGCATCTGGGCGGGCATGCCGCAGACCACCGTCGCCCTGCTCGCCGGGCTCCAGAACACCTCGCCCGAACTCCACGAGGCCGCCGCGCTCGACGGCGCCGGCGCCTGGGGCCGCTTCCGCGCCGTGACGTGGCCCGCGCTCAGGCCGGTCGCCCTCGCCATCACCGCGCTCAACTTCATCTGGAACTTCAACTCGTTCGCCCTGGTCTACGTCCTGACCAACGGCGGCCCGGGCGGCCGGACCCGCCTGCCCATGCTCTTCGCCTACGAAGAGGCCTTCCGCTACGGCCAGTTCGGCTACGCGGCGGCGATGGGCTGCGTGATGGTCGCGGTCATCTCGGTCATCCTCGCCTTCTACCTCGTGGGCCGGCTCAAGGGAGGCGACGAGCAGTGAGCCGTACCCGGACAGGCATCCGGCCGAGCAGGCCGGCGCGCGCGGGCCAGTACCTCGCGCTGCTCGCCTATCTCGTCTTCCTCGCGTTCCCGTTCCTGTGGCTGATCTCCACGGCGTTCAAGCCGCCCCGCGAACTCGCGAGCCTGCACCCCACGTGGATACCCAAGGACCCCACACTCGCCAACTTCCGCCAGGCCTTCGACGAGCAGCCCCTCCTGAGGGCCGCCGCCAACTCCGTGATCGTCGCGGTCTGCGCGGCCCTGATCGCCGTCGTCATCGCGACCCCGATGGCGTACGTGATGGCCCGCCACCGTTCCGCGCTGTCCCGCGCGGCGACGGGCTGGGTGGTGGTCAGCCAGGCGTTCCCGTTCGTCCTGCTGATCATCCCGCTCTTCCTGATCCTGAAGAACCTGCACCTGATCAACTCGCTGCCCGGCCTGACCATGGTCTACGTCGTGTGGTCGCTGCCCTTCGCACTGTGGATGCTGGTCGGCTACGTCCGGGCCGTGCCGCCCGAGCTGGAGGAGGCGGCCGCCGTCGACGGAGCCGGAAAGCTGCGCACGCTCGTCTCCGTCACGGCTCCGCTGCTCGCGCCGGGTCTGGTGGCGACGGCCCTGTTCGCGTTCATCACCGCGTGGAACGAGTTCTTCTTCGCGCTCGTCCTGATGAAGACCCCGGAGAGGCAGACGCTGCCGGTGATCCTGACGCACTTTCTCGGCGCGGAGGGCGTCGCCGACCTCGGGCCGCTGGCCGCCGCGGCGTTCCTCGCGACCCTGCCCTCACTGGTGATCTTCGCGTTCATCCAGCGCAGACTCACCGGCGGGATGCTGACCGGGGCGGTGAAGTCATGAGGCGGATACCCCGGCTGGCCGCCGTCGCCGCGGCCGTGGCCCTGCTGCTCACCGGCTGTTCGTCCGGCGGGACGGCGGACGACGGCAAGATCACTCTCGAGTTCCAGTCCCTCGCCTGGCAGAAGGAGTCCGTCGACGCCAACAAGCAGCTCGTGAAGGAGTGGAACGCGGCGCACCCGGACATCCAGGTCAAGTACGTCCAGGGCAGCTGGGACAGCGTCCACGACCAGCTGCTCACCTCCTTCGAGGGAGGGGAGGCGCCCGACGTCATCCACGACGCCTCCGACGACCTCGCGGACTTCGCGTACGGCGGCTACCTCGCCGATCTGCGCGACCTGCTGCCCACCCGCCTCAAGTCCGATATCCCGCAGCGCAGTTGGGAGACCGCGACCTTCGGTGACGGCGTCTACGGTGTGCCGTTCCTCCAGGAGCCGCGCGTCCTCATCGCCAACGCGAAGATCCTCAAGGCGGCGGGTATACGCATCCCGACGCCTGCGAAGCCCTGGTCCTGGGAGGAGTTCAGGGCCGTCACGAAGAAGCTGAGCGGCGACAGGAAGTTCGGCGTCGCGTGGCCGCTGAAGGAGCCCGTCTCGGCGACCCTCAACCTCTCCCTCTCGGCCGGCGGACGCATGTTCCACCGCGGCGCAGACGGAAAGGTGACGGTCCGCTTCGACGCCGCGGACCAGGTCGGGCCCCGCACGGTCCACGACCAGGTCAACATCGACGGCAGCGCCTCTGGCGCGACGCTCGGCATGGGCGGCTCCGACACGCTCCCCGGCTTCTTCGCCGGCAAGTACGCGATGGTCCCGCTCGGCTTCTCCTACCGCCAGCAGATCGTCCAGCAGGCGCCCAAGGGCTTCGACTGGCAGGTGCTCCCGGCGCCCGCGGGCCGTGACGGGCTCGCCCAGGGCGTCTCCCCGCAGACCCTGTCCGTCGCCGAGGACAGCCCGCACAAGAAGGAGGCGGCGCAGTTCATCGACTTCCTCCTGCGGCCGCCGAACATCGTGCGCCTCGCGCTCGGCGACTGGATGCTGCCCACCGGCACCGAGGCGCTGAAGGACCCGGCCCTGCACACGGAGAAGAACGACTGGGCGACCGGCACGGCCCTCGCCGGTGACCTCCGCTCGGCCCCGGCGCAGTCGGTGCGCGGCTACGCGGAGTGAAAGGACAAGGTCGCGACACCCGCGCTCCAGGAGTACTACAGCGGCTCGATCGGTCTCGGTGAACTGCGCAAGCGCCTGGTGAAGGACGGAAATCTGGTGCTCGCGAGGTATCAGAGGTAGGGCCTTTCGTTTGGATCGGGCTGGATCAGGGAGCGGGGTCATGGTGGTCCCCCCTCTGCTCGAGCGCAGTCGAGAGCTTGGGGGAGTGCGTGCCAGACCCCGCGAGCCCAGCCCGATCCAAACGAAAGGCCCTAGGGCGGGACGCGGGCGAGTGGGTCACATGTCAAGGACGAGGCGTGGGCCCCGGCAGCGCGAGACGCAGATCATCAGCGTCTCGCCCGCCGCCCGCTCCCCGGCGGTGAGCACCGAGTCCCGGTGGTCCGCCGCGCCCTCCATGATGTCGGTCTCGCAGGTCCCGCAGGTGCCTTCCGCGCAGGAGTACAGCACGTCGATCCCCGCATCCTGCACCGTGTGCAGGATGCTGCGGCCGGGCGGTACGGTCACGGTGCGGCCGGAGCGCCGCAGCTCCACCTCGAAGGCGTGGTCCGTGCCGCCGGTGCTGTCCGGCCCGTCCTGCGCGGGCCGGAAACGCTCGGTGTGGGCGGCGCCCCGGGCCTCGACGGCGTCGAGGAGCGGTCCCGGGCCGCAGCAGTAGACCAGGGCCTCGTCGCCCGCCGGGCCGAGATACCCGTCGAGGTCGAGCAGCCCCGTCTCGTCCTCCGGAGCGACGCGCACCTTCGTGCCGTAGGCGGAGAGGCGGTCGAGGAACGCCATCGAGCCGCGCGTCCGGCCGCCGTACAGCAGGCTCCACTCGGCGCCCGCCGCCTCGGCGGCGGCCACCATCGGAAGGATCGGGGTGATCCCGATGCCGCCCGCCACGAAGCGGTAGCCCGGTGCCTCGTGGAGGGGAAAGTGGTTGCGCGGCCCCCGGACGCGGACGACCGCGCCCGGGGTCAGCTTCTCGTGGACGTACGCCGATCCGCCGCGTCCGAGCGGTTCGTGGAGGACCGCGACGGTCCAGGCGGCGCGGTCGGCCGGGTCGCCGCACAACGAGTACGAGCGGACCAGGCCGTCCGTCAGGACCAGGTCGACGTGGGCACCCGGCTCCCAGGGCGGCAGCGTCGCGCCCTGGGGGTGCCGGAACGTCAAGGACACGACACCGTCGGCCTCTTCGGTCCGTGCGGCGACGACGAGGTCGGCTTCGTGGGGCGGGTTCACCGGTCGTCCTCCTGGTGATCGTGATCGGGGTGGGACAGCATCCACTGCCACATCGCCACGGGATCCTGTGTGCCGTGCTCGGCCCCGCAGTGGCAGATGCCGTGCAGTTCGTCGGTGCCGGGGACCCAGTCGACGCGGTACACCTCGGCGGTGGGCGGGCGGCTCATCGCGCGACGGTGTCGGGGGCCGCGGACCGGTCGGCCTCTGTGGCGAGGCGGGACAGGATCCGGCGGGCGGCGAGGCCGCCCGTGTCGATGTTGATGCTGAGCTCCTGGTAGCCGGCGGGCTCGGTGTCCAGGGTCTTCTGGAGCAGGTTCAGCGCGTTCACGTCCTGCATGACGACCTCGTGGTTGAAGTCGCGCAGGAACGTGGACATCTCCTCGTCGCCGTGGCCGAAGTCGCGGGAGACCGCCCAGAAGTCGTAGACCTGGTTCCGCGTGGACGGGGTGATCGCGTAGGTGATCTCCACGTGGAAGGCGTCCGGGTCGGTGCCGTCCGGGTTCGGCAGAACGCCCTGCGGGGCGATGCGGCTGTGCAGCAGGTACAGGCAGGGGGCGTGGTACTCGATGTCCTGCCAGCGGGTGATACGGCCCTTGATGCCAGTGGAGTTGGCGTAGAACGGCGGACACTCGGCGTCGGCCATGTGCCGGCTGACACGGACGATGCCCGCGCCCTCGTCGACCTCCGTCGTCATGGGGGTGTCGGCGACCTCGGGCGTGCCGATGTAGCCGCCGTGCAGGTACGTCTCGTGGGAGAGGTCCATCAGGTTGTCGACCAGCAGGACGTAGTCGGCGTCGATGGGCTCCATGCCGCCGACCGTCGTCCAGTGCGCGGAGTCGGCCAGGTGCGGGGCCCGTGGGATCGTCGTCCGGTCGGCCAGCGCCGGGTCGCCGATCCACACCCACACGAAGGAGTCCAGCTCGGCCACGGGGTACGAACTCACCCTGGCGGTACGGGGGATGCGTTTCTGTCCGGGGACGTACACGCAGGTGCCGGTCGTGTCGTAGGTGAAGCCGTGGTAGCCGCAGACCACCTTGTCGCCGTCGAGCCGGCTGTGCGAGAGCGGGAAGCGGCGGTGCACGCAGCGGTCCGCCAGGGCGACGACCTCGCCCGTGTCCTCGGTCCGGTAGAAGGCGATCGGTTCGCCGAGGACGGTGCGGGCGAGCAGTTCCCGCCCGACCTCCGTCCCGTACGCCGCTACATACCACTGGTTCCGCGCGAACTCGGACATGGCACTCCCGTCCCTGAAGGGCGAAGCGGCTCTGCTTCGCCGTGCCGTGGTGTGCCACCAGCGTCGTGACGGGGGCCAGGTCGCGGCAACGGCTCTTCCGTCGGGCGGAAGCCGGAGAATGTCGGGGGTCTCTAATCATTGACCTCCACAATTATTGCGCTCTACATTCCACGCATTCGCCGGCATGCCCCGGCGGCACCCCGCACTCCCTCGTACTCCCTCGGAACTCCCGCAGAACTCCCTCGGAACGGAGGGCCTCTCGTGCCCGCACCCTTGCCCCGTACCCTCGCCGCGCTCGGCGCCGCGCTGCTCCTCACCCTCGCGGCCCCGGCCGCCGCCGAGGCGGACACCGCGGCAACCGCCCGGCATCTGACCGGAACCCTGGCCGACGACGCGACCTGGATCGCGGACGTCCCCGCCCACTGGAACGGCACCCTCGTCCTCTTCTCCCACGGCTTCGGCCCGACCGTCGCCCAGGACGCGCCCACGCCCGCTGTGCGATCCCAACTCCTCGCCGAGGGGTACGCGTTGGCGGGCTCTTCCTACGATCCGCACGGCTCGATGTGGGCCCTGGAGAGCGCCGAGCGCGACCAGTTCGCCACGCTCGACGCGTTCGTCGCCGCGGTGGGACGCCCGGCGCGCACGCTCTCCCTCGGGCAGTCGATGGGCGGCCTGGTCAACGCCCGGATCGCCCGCGACGGCGGTGGCCGCGTCGACGGAGCGCTCGGCATGTGCGGCCTGGTCGCCGGCGGCACCGACCTCGACACCTACCAGCTCAACGCGGAGTACACGCTCGCCAGGCTGCTGCTGCCCGGGCAGGAGGTCCGGCTCACCGGGTTCGCCGACGCGGCCGAGGCGTCGGCCACCGCGGACCGGCTCACCGCGGCCGTGACGTCCGCGCAAGACACGGCACAGGGCCGGGCCCGCATCGCGCTCGCCGCCGCCTACCTCAACCTGCCCGCCTGGTCGTCGGGCGAGAAGCCGCCCGCGCCGCACGACGCGGCGGCGCAGGAGAAGCAGCAGTACGGATGGCTGGCCCAGGGGCTGCTTACGTTCATCGAGGGCGGCCGGTACGCGATGGAGCAGTCGGTGGGCGGCAATAACTCGGGCAATGCCGGCACCGACTACACCGCGCTCCTGGCCCGCTCCGAACACGCCCCGCAAGTACGGGAGTTGTACCGCGCCGCGGGACTCGACCTGCGCGCCGACCTCGCTACGCTCGCCGCAGGGCCCCGGACCGTCGCCGATCCCGCCGCGGTCGCCGCCGCGCGGCGCACCTCGTCGGCGGGGCAGGGCCTCGACGTCCCGCTGCTCGATGTGCACACCACCGCCGACAACCTCGTACCCGTGGAGCAGGAGAACGCGTTCGCGGACCGGGTGCGGGCGGGCGGGGACGGGGCCCTGCTGCGGCAGGCGTACGTCGCGCGCCCCGGCCACTGCACCTTCACCACCGCGGAGACCGTCGCGGCGGTGCACGTGATCGACCGGAGGGCCGCCCTCGGACGCTGGGACGGCGCCGAGCGGCCCGCGGCCCTGCAGCATGCCGCGCTCGGACTGCACCTGGGAGACGCCGCGTATGTCCCGTACCGGCCGGACGAGTTGAACGGCGCGGCCCGCTCCCACTGAACCGCCTCCCCGAACCTTCGACCCAGGGATGTCCCATGCCCGCACGAAGAATCACCGGCCGCTTCACCGCCGGAACCCTGAAAGCCGGAACCCTGATCGCCGGATGCCTCGCGGTCTGCCTCGCTCAGATCGGCATCGCCCTTCCGGCCACGCTCAACGGCCTGTTCCAGGAGCATCTGCACCCGGTGGGCTCCCAACTGACCTGGATATCCGACGCGTTCCTGCTCCCCGTCACCGTCCTGGAACTGACCTTCGGCGTCCTCGGTGACCTCTTCGGACGCAAACGGCTGCTCGTCGGCGGCGCCGTGCTCCTCGGCGCCGGAGAGACGGTGGCCGCCACCGGCGCGGGGGTGCACCAGCTCTGGGTCGGGCAGGCGCTCGCCGGGCTGGGCGCGGCGGCACTGTTCCCCACCTCACTGGCGATGATCGCCGCCGGCAGCACCACTGCGGCGAGCCGGACCCGGGCCATCGCCCTGTGGGCGTCCAGCCTGTCCGCGGGCGGCTTCCTCGCCCCGCTGCTCGGCGGGATCACCGGGAACTACGGCTCCTGGCGGTGGGCCTTCGTCGTGGTGACGGCCATCGCGGCGGTGAGTGCCCTCACCAGCCTGCTGCTCGCCCATGACTCCCGTGCGCCCGAAGGCCGTTCGCTGGACATCGGCGGGCAGATCACCATCGGCGTCGGCGCGTTCGCCCTGCTGTACGGCGTCATCCAGGGGCCGATGGACGGCTGGGGCTCCGTGCCCGTGGTGACCGCCTTCCTGGTCGCCGCCGTCTTCCTCGGCCTGTTCCTCGTCGCCGAACTGCGGGCGCGCTCACCGCTGTTGCGCCTCGACCTGTTCGCCGACCGGTCGTTCGCGGTGGCCTCCGCCGTCACCGTGGTCGGCATGTTCGCCTTCCTCGGCACCGCGTACGCCGCCAGCATCCGACTCGGTCCGATCCAACATCAGAGCCCGCTGCGCACCGCGTTCGCCTTCCTGCTGCTCAACGGCATCACCCCGTTCCTCACCCCGCTGACCACCCGGCTGCTCACCCGGGTGGCGCCGCGTCTGCTGCTCGCCGGCGGCCTGGCCCTGATGGCCGCGGGCGACTTCACCGCCGCCTCGCTGCGGGTGACCGACCGGGCCCTGCCGTCGCTGATCCTGCCGCTCGGCCTGGTCGGGGTGGGCTTCGCCTTCACCGTTTCCTCCGTCACGGCGACCGCTGTCAACGCGGCCCCCGCCCACCTCGCGGGCATGGCCAGCGCCTCGACGAACCTGCTGCGCGACTTCGGCTTCACCCTCGGTCCCGCGGTCATCGGCGCGGTGGCGCTCAGCCAGGCGGCGTCCCGACTCGACGGGGCGATCGGTACGTCGGACCTGGCGCCGAGCGCGAAGGCGGCGGCCGGGGAGGTCCTCGCCGAGGGCGGGCCGCTCGCCCTGAACTCGGTACCGGCGGGCTCCCCGCCCGGAGCGGCGGGACCCTACGCCCTCGAGGCGCTGGGCCACGGCTACTCGATCGGGTTCGTGGTCTGCGGGGCGGCCGCGGCGCTGTCGGCGCTCCTGGTGCTCGTCGCCCTGCGGCGCGGGAAGGGCACGGACACAGGCGCGCGGGACGCCGACGGTTCGGCCGCCACCGCCCTGCCGGACGTCGGCGCGGTCTCTTCCTGACCCCTCAGGGCCGCCAGCCCAGCGCGCGCGAGATGCCGCGCCCCGCGAGCCGTACGGCCGGGACCAGTGAGTGCGGCTGTGTCCCGGCCGAGGGGACCACGAGCGATACCGCGGCCACGACGTCGCCGCGCGGCCCGCGCACGGGTGCGGCCACCGACACCGCGTCGTCCGTGATCTGGCGGTCGGCCACCGCGCAGCCGGTGCGCCGGACCTCGGCCAGGGCGCGGCGCAGCCGGGCCGGGTCGGACAGGGTGTGCGGGGTGAAGGCGGCGAGCGGCCGCCCGCAGACCTGGTCCTGGAAGGACTTGGCGCTGTGGGCGAGGAGGACGAGCCCGACGCCCGTCGCGTGCAGCGGCCAGCGCGCCCCGATCCTGCTGCGGACGCCGACCGCGTGGCGGCCGGACAGCCGCTCGATGTAGACGACGTCGAGGCCGTCGCGCACCGCGAGATGCACGTTCTCGTGGGTCGCCTCGTAGAGGTCCTCGAGGAACGGCAGCGCGGCCTCGCGCAGGGCGGGGCCGCGCGGGGCCAGCGCCGCGAGTTCCCAGATCCGCAGCCCGACGTGGTAGTTGCCCGCCGCGTCGCGCTCGAGGGCGCCCCACGCGGTGAGCTCGCCCACCAGACGGTGGGCGGTGGCCAGCGGCAGTCCGGCCCGGCGGCCTATCTCGGTGAGGGACAGCGCGGGTCTGCGGTGGTCGAACGCGCCGAGCACCGCAAGGAGACGCTCCGCCGCGGAACGGCTGCGCGGTGCGTCCAAGGAGACCTCCGGCGGCTCGGCCATGCCCGCCGGGTCAGCCCCGGTCCGCTTCCGCGACCCGCGCCAACAGGGTTTGCAACGTGGCGCGTTCCATGGGGTCGAGGGGTGCGAGCAGTTCGTCGGTGACGCGTCGGCTGCCCTTGTCGGTGTCGCGCAGGACGTCCTTGCCCCGGCCCGTGAGGGCGACGATGCGGCTGCGCCGGTCGCCGGGCGCGGGTCCGCGCTCCACCAGGCCGAGTTCCTGCAGGTCGTCCACGAGGCTCACGATGGCGCTCGGGTCGTAGCCGAGCCGGTCGCTCAGCTCGCGCTGCAGGGCGCCCTCCACGGTGGCGAGGTAGCGCAGCAGCGCGTAGTGCCGCAGCCGCAGGCCGAACTCTTCGAGCGTGGCGTTGAACAGCCGGCCCGAGTGCAGCCCGAGCCGGTAGAGGAGATAGCCGGTGTCGGCGTGCAACGCGCGCATCCAGGGCGCCTCTTCGTCAGTGATGTCGGGCTCCGGGGTCGGTCCGTGCGGGCACGGGGGGCGTGACGTCGTGCGTGAGGTCGTGCGTGAGGCTCCAGCATGAAGGACTTCAAGGCTTACGGCAACTATTGACGACAACAATGATTGGCCATAGCTTCTTTCTCGTCGGCCGGTACCCGTACCTGGAAGGACCCACCCAGTGCCTGACACACCCTCAACTTCTCTCTCCGGCAAGGTCGCCGTCGTCACCGGAAGCGGCCGCGGACTCGGCCTCGCCTACGCCACCGCCCTCGCCGGGGCCGGGGCGAGCGTCGTCGTCAACGACATCGACGAGGACGTCGCCGCGCAGGCCGTCAAGACGATCACCGAGGCCGGCGGCCGGGCCGTCGCCGAGGTCGTCCCGGTCGGCACCACCGAGGCCGCCGAGCGCCTCGTCGACCGGGCCGTCTCGGCGTTCGGCCGGCTGGACGTCATGGTCACCAACGCCGGAATCCTGCGCGACAGGGTGCTGTGGAAGATGACCGACGACGACTTCGACGCCGTCGTCACCACCCACCTCAGGGGCACCTTCACCTGCGCGAGGGCCGCCGCCGTGCGCATGCGCGAACAGGGCGAGGGCGGCAGCCTGATCCTCATCGCCTCCCCGGCCGGCCAGCGCGGCAACTTCGGGCAGACCAACTACGCCGCGGCCAAGGCCGGGATCGCGGCGATGGTGCGCACCTGGTCCATGGAGCTGGCCCGCGCAGGCGTCACCGTGAACGCCGTCGTGCCGGTCGCCGCGACCGCGATGACCGAGACCATCCCCGCCTTCGCCCCCTACGTCGACGCCCTGCGCGACGGCGAACCGCTGCCGGGCTTCCTGCGCAGGGGCGAGGGGTTCGGCACGCCGGAGGACTGCGCCGCGCTCGTGCCCTTCCTCGCCTCGGAAGCGGCCCGGGACGTCACGGGTCAGTGCATCGGCATCGGCGGCGACAAGCTCGCCCTGTGGTCACACCCGCAGGAGGTGTCCGTCGCCTACGCGGACGGCGGCTGGAGCCCGCGGACCATCGCCGAGACGTGGCACACGTCGGTCGGGCGCGAGCCGCAGACCGTCGGCATCCCCGCACCGAAGATCCCGGGAGAGTGACCCCGTCATGACCACGATCGATGTGGACGAACTCGTCGCGATCGACGTCCACACGCATGCCGAGGTGTCGTCCAAGGGGCGGGCCTCGCTCGACGACGAGCTGCACGCCGCGTCCAGCGCCTACTTCAAGGTCGAGGGGAACCGGAAGCCCACCCTCGAGGAGACCGCCGCGTACTACCGCGAGCGGCGCATGGCCGCCGTCGTCTTCACCGTCGACGCCGAGTCCGCCACCGGCACCGAGCCCGTCCCCAACGAGGAGGTCGCCGAGGCCGCGCTCGCCAACCCCGACGTGCTGATCCCCTTCGCGAGCATCGACCCCTTCCGGGGCCGCGCCGGGATCAGGCAGGCCCGGCGCCTGGTCGAGGAGTACGGGGTGCGCGGCTTCAAGTTCCACCCCAGCATCCAGGGCTTCTTCCCCAACGACCGTATGGCGTACGGCCTTTACGAGGTGATCGAGGAGACCGGCGCCGTCGCGCTCTTCCATACCGGCCAGACCGGCATCGGCGCGGGCGTGCCCGGCGGTGGAGGCATCCGCCTGAAGTACTCCAACCCGATGCACGTGGACGACGTCGCCGCCGACTTCCCCCAGCTGAAGATCATCCTCGCGCACCCCTCATTCCCCTGGCAGGACGAGGCGCTCGCCGTGGCCACCCACAAGCCCGGCGTGCACATCGACCTCTCGGGCTGGTCACCGAAGTACTTCCCGCAGCAGCTCGTCCAGTACGCCAACACCCTGCTGAAGGACAAGGTGCTGTTCGGCTCGGACTACCCCGTACTCACCCCCGACCGCTGGCTCGCCGACTTCGCGAAGCTCCCGATCAAGGACGAGGTCAGGCCGAAGATCCTCAAGGAGAACGCCGCCCGGCTGCTCGGGCTGACAAAACCGTAAAGGGGCCGGACATGCGCAACGAGGGACTGGGGTCGTGGCCCGCACGCCGGGCCCGCAAGACCCCGCACCGCACGGCACTCATCCACGGCACCACCACCATCAGTTACGCCGCACTGCACGAGCGCACCACCCGGCTCGCCCACGCCCTACGGGCGCTCGGCGTCCGTCGCGGCGACCGGGTCGCCTACCTCGGCCCCAACCACCCCTCGTTCCTGGAGGCGCTGTTCGCGACCGGGCTCCTCGGTGCGGTCTTCGTACCGCTCAACACCCGGCTCGCCGAGCCCGAACTCGCCTTCCAGATACGGGACTCGGGCGCCACGGTGCTGCTGCACGCCGCCGCGCGCACCGGCGACCTGCCGGGCGTCCGCACCGCCATCGAGGCGGACGGCGCGGCGTACGAGGAACTTCTTGCCGCCGCCCCGGCCCTCCCTATCGACGAGCAGGTCGGACCCGACGACGTGTGCATCATCATGTACACCTCGGGGACGACGGGCCGACCCAAGGGCGCCATGCTCACGCACGGGAACCTCACCTGGAACGCCGTCAACGTCCTGGTCGACCAGGACCTCGTCGCCGACGAGATCGCGCTCGTGGTGGCGCCGCTCTTCCACACCGCCGGCCTGAACATGCTCACCCTGCCGGTGCTGCTCAAGGGCGGCAGCTGTGTCCTGGTGGGCTCGTTCGACGCGGCGGCGACCCTGGAACTCGTCGAGCGCCACCGGGTCACCTTCATGTTCGGCGTCCCGACGATGTTCGACCAGCTCACACGGCAACCGAACTGGCCGGACGCCGACCTGTCGTCGCTGCGGATGCTCAGCTGCGGCGGCTCGCCCGTCCCGACCCCGCTCATCGCGGCCTACCAGGACCGCGGACTCACCTTCCTGCAGGGCTACGGGATGACCGAGGCGGCGCCCGGCACCCTCTTCCTCGACGCCGAGCACGCCGTCACCAAGGCAGGCACGGCCGGCGTGCCGCACTTCTTCAGCGACGTACGCGTGGCGCGCCCCGATCTCGCGCCGGTGGAGCCGGGCGAGACGGGCGAGGTCCTGGTGCGCGGGCCCCATGTCATGCCCGGCTACTGGGGTCTGCCCGACGAGAGCGCCGCCGCGTTCGCCGACGGCTGGTTCCGGACGGGGGACGCGGCCCGGATCGACGTGGACGGCTACGTCACCATCGTCGACCGCTTCAAGGACATGATCATTTCGGGGGGCGAGAACATCTACCCCGCCGAGGTCGAGGACGCCCTGCTCGCCCACGCGGACATCGCCGAGTGCGCGGTCATCGGCGTACCCGACGAGAAGTGGGGTGAGGTCGGCAGGGCGGTCCTCGTCGCCCGCGAGGGCCGCGCGCCCGACCCGCACGAGGTCCTCGCGTCGCTGTCCGGGCGCCTGGCGCCCTACAAGATCCCCAAGTCGGCCGTCGTCGTGGACGCCCTGCCCCGCACCGCGTCGGGAAAGCTCGTCAAGGCCGACGTCCGCCGCCTGCACGGCACTTCATGACCACCGAATTCATCAGCACACATGGAAGGAGCCCCTCATGGGCGTCACCGTCAACGGCCTGGACGAACTGAAGAAGCTCGCCGGAAGCGACCTGGGTTCCAGTGAATGGACCGATGTCACGCAGGAGCGGATCGGCACCTTCGCCGACGCCACCGACGACCACCAGTGGATCCACACGGACCCCGAGCGTGCCAAGGAAGGCCCCTTCGGCGCGCCCATCGCGCACGGTTATCTGACGCTCTCGCTCTTCATCCCGATGTTCACCGAGCTCCTGGACGTCGAAGGAGTCACCACCAAGGTCAACTACGGCCTGAACAAGGTCCGTTTCCCTGCCCCCGTGCCGGCGGGCTCCCGCATCCGCCTGGCCGCGCGCCTCGCCGGGGTCGAGGACGTGCCGGGCGGCGTGCAGATCACGGTCGACGGCACCGTCGAGATCGAGGGAGCGGCCAAGCCTGCCTGCGTCCTGCAGAGCGTCTCGAGGTTCTACGTGTAGAAACAAATTGCACGATACGTCTCGTCTCGCTTACGGTGGCGTCATGACCGTCCCCAGGAACGCCCATATCGCCATGTTCTCCATCGCCGCCCACGGGCACGTGAACCCGAGCATCGAGGTGATCAGGGAGCTCGTCGCCCGCGGGCACCGCGTGACGTACGCGATCCCGCCGCAGTTCGCGGAGAAGGTCGCCGAGACCGGGGCAGAGCCGAAGATCTGGCACTCGACGCTGCCCACCGACGACGACCCGGACGCGTGGGGCACGGAGCTGATCGACAACCTCGAACCCTTCCTCGCCGACGCGATCCAGGCGCTGCCGCAGCTCGTCGACCTCTACGAGGGCGACGAACCGGACCTCGTCCTCTACGACATCACCGCCTACCCCGCCCGTGTCCTGGCCCATCGCTGGAACGTCCCGATCGTGCAGTTCTCGCCGAACCTCGTGGCCTGGGAGGGATACGAGGAAGAGGTCGGCAAGCCGATGTTCGAGCCGCTGAAGCAGACGCCGCGCGGCAAGGCGTTCTACGAGACCTTCGAGAGCTGGATCAGGTCGAACGGAATCGACCTCTCGGTCGAGGACTTCATGGGCCGCCCGGACCGCTGCCTCGTCCTCATCCCCAAGGCGCTCCAGCCGAACGCCGACCGGGTCGACGAGGGCCGCTACACCTTCGTCGGCGCCTGTCAGGGGGACCGCTCGGCGCAGGGAGAGTGGCAGCGCCCGGCCGGTGCGCAGAACGTCCTCCTCGTCTCGCTCGGTTCGACCTTCACCAAGCAGCCCGCCTTCTACCGCGCCTGTATCGAGGCCTTCGGCGACCTGCCCGGCTGGCATGTGGTGCTCCAGATCGGCAAGTTCATCGACGAGAAGGAACTCGGGGAGATCCCCGCGAACGTCGAGGTGCACCCCTGGGTGCCGCAGCTGGCGATCCTCAGGCAGGCCGACGCCTTCATCACGCACGCGGGCGCGGGCGGCAGCCAGGAAGGCCTCGCCACCGCGACGCCGATGGTCGCGGTCCCGCAGGCCGTCGACCAGTTCGGCAACGCCGACATGCTCCAGGGGCTCGGCGTCGCACGCCACGTACCGATGGAGGAGGCCACGCCCGCGACGCTCAGGGAGGCGGTACTCGCCATGGCGGCCGATCCTGAGGTGGCGCGCCGCCTCGAGGGGATCCGGGCGGACATGGCGGGCGAGGGCGGCACGGCCCGGGCGGCCGACCTGGTGGAGGCGGCGGAGGACAGGGCGGGTGCCCGCCAACGGTAAAGGGGGCGCATGTTTTTGGTGGATACCGATGGGGGAGCGGTCCGTCCTGCTGCCCCCTGGCAAGGCATTCCGCGACCTCCCGTCCGGCCCGCTCCGGCACCCACCGCCCGGCCTCGTACGCCGCCACGGCGTGGGTGCGTCCCCGCTGCCGAGCCGCGGTGACCGCGTTCGCCGGCACGCCCTGCCCGGCGGCGCGGCGGCGTGCCGGAGCGTGGTCCCGGGCCCGGAAGGCGGACCCGCCGACGGATCCCGGTCGGCCGCGCTGCCCCGCGTCGTCGACATCGACAACCTCGTGGCCGGCGCCCATGTGACCGGCGAGGGCAACGAGCACGGTGAGCCCCAGTCACTCCGCTCGCGGCGGTGAGGGGTGACGGTTCCGCCCTCCGATCACCCAGAAGTACCCCGTATGCCAGATTCAGCGTAACTTCGGATGCTATCGGTCGTTTTCGGGCAATACGCCGCTGACGACCCATGGATTCGTATTGCCACGGTTCAGTGTGATTGTCCCCGCTTATATGGTGCAGGCATATCTACATGAATGCCTTGAATCCGTCCTGGAGCAGCCCTTCACGGATCTTGAGCTGATCGCGGTCGACGACTGCTCACCGGACGGCAGTGGAACGATCATCGACGAGTTCGCGGCCCGGGATCCGCGTGTGCGCGCCATCCATCTGACGGAGAACAGGGGTCTCGGCCGAGCCCGCAACGCCGGGCTGGAACGCGCCACCGGCGAGTATGTGATCTTCCTGGACAGCGACGACTCCCTCACCCCTGACGCGCTGCACGCGATCTCGGACCGGCTCAAGGAGACGGACACCCCCGACGTCCTGGTCTACGACTACGTACGGTCGTACTGCACCGGGAGGACGGCCCCCGACGTCGTCACGGCCCAGCTCACCGAGGAGGGCCCGGCGGCGTTCACCCTGGACGACAGGCCGGGCCTGCTGAGAGTCCTGCACGTCGTCTGGAACAAGGCTTACCGCCGCGAGTTCCTGGAGCGCGCGGGCTTCACCTTCGCTCCCGGCTACTACGAGGACGTCTCCTGGACCTATCCGGTGCTGGTGACCGCGAACTCGATCGCGGTGCTCGACCGGGTCTGCGTGCGGTACCGGCAGCGGAGACAGGGAGCGATCACCTGCTCCCCCGGGCGCAGGCATTTCGAGATCTTCGACCAGTACGACCGGGTCTTCGCCTACCTGGACGCGCACCCCGAACTGGCGCGCTGGCGCCCCTTCGTCTTCCGCCGGATGCTCGACCACTTCAGCACGGTGTTCACGGCGCGCGACCGGCTGCTGCGCGGCAGCCGCGCCGCGTTTCTGCGCCAGGCCCGCACCTATGGCCGCCGCTACCGCTGCCCGGGCGCGACTCCCCGCGCGCGCACCAGAATCCGGCACGCCCTCGTACGCCTGGGCGCGCACCGCAGCTACCTCGCCCTGTACTGCGCACGAGCCCTCCAGCGACACGTCCACCGCGCTGCCGTCGCCGCATACGGTGCCGTCAGGGCGGCCGCACTCCAGATCCACTACCGCATCCAACGGCTCCTTCCGCTGCGCGAGAACGACGCCGTGTTCTCCGCCTACTGGGGCCGCGGCTACGGCTGCAACCCGGCGGCGATCGAGGCGAAGGTCCGCGAAGTGGCGCCCCGTATCCGCACCGCCTGGATCGCGGGCCCCGCGCACGACCACACGATCCCGGCGGCCACCCGTCGCCTCACCCCCGGCTCGGCTGCGTACTGGACGGCGCTGGCCCGCTCCAAGTACCTGGTCAACAACGTCAACTTCGACCGAAGACTCGTCAAAGCCCGGGGCCAGGTGTTCCTGCAGACCCAGCACGGCACCCCGCTCAAGCACATGGGCCTCGACCTGCTCGACCGGCCCGCCGCAGTCGGCGACACCGACGTCGGGCGCATGCTCGCCAACTGCGACAAGTGGGATTACGTCCTGTCCGCGAACCGCCATTCCACGCTCGTCTGGGAGCGGGTCTTCCCCGCCGCCTACACCACGCTCGAGTACGGCTATCCGCGTAACGACATCTACCAGCACGCCACCGGCAAGGACGTGGCCCGGCTGCGCGAGACCCTGGGCATCCCCCGGGATTCGGTCGCGATCCTGTACGCCCCCACACACCGGGACTACCGCCGCACCCAGCGCCACGCGATCGATCTGGAGCGCATGCTGCGCTCACTCGGCCCCGGCTTCATGCTGCTCACCCGCGCCCACCACCTCTCCGGCAGTCCGCTCGTGGGCAAGGGCTCGTCCCGGCTGGTCGACGTCTCGGACCACCCCTGCGTCGAATCCCTCTGCCTGGCGAGCGACGCGCTGGTCACGGACTACTCCTCGCTGATGTTCGACTACGCCAATCTGGACCGCCCGATCGTCGTGTACGCCGACGACCGGGAGGCCTACGAGGCGGCCCGGGGCACCTACTTCGACCTCTGGGCCTTCCCGCCCGGCGCGGTCGCCACCGGCGAGGACGAGCTGATCGACATCTTCGCGACCGGCGAGTGGCGCAGCCCGCGCTCCGCCCAGCGGCGGGCCGCGTTCCGCAGTCGCTTCTGCCCGTACGACGACGGGGGCGCCGCCGAGCGGGTCGTGCGGCATGTCCTCCTCGGGGAGACGGCGGGCCTGCCGCCCGTCGTGCCGTTGGACGAGCGGCAACCGGCCCAGGCCCCGGCGGCATCCGGTGCGCGGAAGGAGCCGGAGGCAACCGTGACCCTGCCCACCAGCGCTGCTTGAACGCCCACCGAAGGAGAGTGTGTTGCCCCGCTTCAGCGTTGTTGTTCCCGCCCACGACGGGCCGGGGCGACTGCCCGACTGTCTTGATTCGGTGCTCGGCCAGGCCTTCGCCGACCTCGAACTGATCGCGGTCGTCAGCGCCCCGGAAGGGCTGTGTGCCTCGATCGTGGCCGCACACGCGGACCGCGATCCGCGGATCAAGGTGGTGCACTCGCCACCGGGTCACGGCCTGCCGGGCGCACGCAATGCCGGGATCGCCGTTGCCGAGGGCGAGTTCCTGCTCTTCCTCGACGGCGACGACACGCTGGTGCCCGGCGCACTGGGAATCCTCGACGCCCGGCTCGCCGAGTGCGAAGCGCCCGATCTGCTGCTCTTCGACCATGAGCGGGTGCACTGGTTCGACGGCAGCTGGGGCGCGACGCTCGAGCGGCTGTGGCAGGGGGCCCCGGCCGGGACCTTTACCGTGGAGCAGCACCCGGCGCTGCCCGATGTGCTGGTGCCCGCATGGAGCGCGGCCTATCGGCGCGACTTCGTGTCCCGGCACGAACTGGCCTTCGTGCCCGGCATGTTCACCGACACGGTGTGGAGCGTGCTGGCCGCGCTGCGGGCCGAGCGGATCGCGCTGCTCGACCGGATCTGCGTACGCCATCTGCTGCGCCGCCAAGGCAGCCGGAACCAGATCCCCGGACTCCACCACATGGATCTCCTCGACCGGTTCGACCTGGTGATGCGCCGGGCGGCGGAGCTGAAGCCGGACGCGGCGCTGCTCGGCCGGGTCTTCCACCAATTGGTGTGCGGGGTGCTCAAGACAGCGGCATCGCCCACACGGCTGCCGAGGCCCGCGCTGCGGCGACAGTACTTCCGCAGGGCCGCCCGGCTCTACCGTCAGCACCGACCCACGGGCCACCGCCCGCCAGGAGGCAGCGTGGGGCTGCAGCACGCGTTGCTGGCTTCCCGCTCCTACACGGCATTCCGCGCACTGCGCGGCACGAAGCGCTGCCTCGGCAGGGTGGCGCGGCCTGTCGGACGGCTCCTCAGGAGACTGCGGAAGCGGACCGGGAACCCGTACGGGGCCTTCCTCAGACGGCCGGTCGACGAGAACCTCGCTGTCTTCTCCTCGTACTGGGGTCGCGGCTACACCTGTAACCCCGCCGCCATCCACGCGGCGGCGCGGCGTCTGGCCCCGCACATCAGAACGGTCTTTCTGGCGACCGAGGACCACGCGCGACAGATGCCGCAGGACGTGGAGACAGTGGTGATCGGAAGCGCCCGCTACTGGCAGGTGATGGCCACCGCCAAGTACACCTTCAACAACGTCAACTTCGAGATGGCGGTCAAGAAGCGCCCCGGCACCGTCCATGTGCAGACCCAGCACGGCACCCCGCTCAAGCGCATGGGCGTGGACCAGGTGGAGTTCCCGGCGGCGGCGGCCGCGGCCGGCCCGCTCGGCAAGCTCCTGCAGCGCGTGGACCGCTGGGACTTCAACCTCTCCTCGAACCGCCACTCCACCGAGGTCTGGGAGCGGGCCTACCCGGGCGAGTACGAGAGTCTGGACGTCGGCTATCCGCGCAACGACGCGTTCTACCTGTCGACGGCCGAGGACGTGGCCGCGATCCGGCGCCGCCTCGGCGTCCCCGAGGAACGGACCGCGGTGCTGTACGCGCCGACCCACCGCGACTACCGCACGGACTTCCTCCCCCAGCTGGACCTCGTCGCATTCTGCGAGGCGCTCGGCGAGGAGTTCGTCGTGCTGCTGCGGGCCCACCACTCCTACGAGGGGGCCGCAGGCCTCGAAGGGATGCTGCGCTCCGGCGCGTTGATCGACGTGACGGAGCACCGTTCGCCCGAGGAGGTGTGCCTCGCCGCGGACGCGCTGATCACGGACTACTCGTCGATCATGTTCGACTACGCCAACCTCGACCGCCCGATCGTCGTGTACGCCGACGACTGGGACATCTACCGGGAGACACGGGGCGTCTACTTCGATCTGCTCGCCGCGCCGCCGGGTCCGGTGGCCCGTACCCAGGACGAGCTCACGCGGATCTTCCGCGGTGGCGAGTGGGACGGCGAGGCCGCGGCCCGGCTGCGCGGCGCGTTTCGTGAGCGGTTCTGCGAATTCGACGACGGGCGTGCCGCGGAGCGGGTGGTGCGCCGGGTGCTGCTCGGTGAGCCGGCCGAGGCCCTGCCGCCGGTCGTTCCGCTGGGCGAGCGCGTTCCGGCCCCGGCCGCAGCCCGCGTCCCGCACCACTGACCCGTCCGAACCGCACGCCCCCATCCCTCACGACCGTGGAAGAGCCCGTGCCTCGTTTCAGCGTCATCGTCCCCGTCCACAAGGTCCAGGGCTACCTGCGCGAGTGCCTCGACTCGATCCTGACGCAGTCCTGCACCGACATCGAGGTCATCGCGGTCGACGACTGCTCACCCGACAACTGCGGCAACATCATCGACGAGTACGCGGCGCGCGACGCCCGGGTCACCGCGGTCCACCTGCCGCAGAACGTCGGCCTCGGCCGGGCACGCAACGCGGGGGTCGGCCACGCCACCGGCGACTATCTGCTCTTCCTCGACAGCGACGACAGCTACACCCCCGGAGCCCTGCGAGCCATCGACGAGCGGCTCGCCGTCACCGGCGACCCGGACGTTCTCGTCTTCGACCATGTGCGCACGCACTGGTGGGGCCGTGGCGGCAGGAGCATGACGGCGGATCTGCTCGCCTCCGCGGGCACGGACACGTTCGACGTCATGCGCAGTCCCCAGTATCTGCATCTGTTCCTGGTCGCCTGGAACAAGGCATACCGTCGCGACTTCTTCACCGGCCACGGATTCACCTACCAGCAGGGTCTCTACGAGGACGCCCCCGTCACCTATCAGGCGTTGATGTGCGCCCGCCGTATCGCCTGTCTCGACCGGGTGTGCGTCCAGTATCTGCAGCGCAGGCGTGGCGCGATCACCCGCACCCCGGGACGCAGGCACTTCGACATCTTCGCGCAGTACGCGGGGTTGTTCGCGTTTCTCGACGAACACCCGGAACTGGACGGGGCGAGGCCGCTCCTCTTCGAGCGGATGATCAACCACTTCCTGGCGACGATGCCGCTCGGCGAGCGAGTACTGCCCGAGGACCGGGCCGCCTTCTACCGGGAGACAGTGGGGTTCTACCGGCGCTACAAGCCGGACGGTTTCACCCCGCCGGACGATGCCTACCGCACCCAGTGGCGCCTGCTCCCCGGCAGTCCCTACCCCGTGTTCCAGGCCTGCTTGCTGGCGGAGCGGCTGCGCAACGCGTCCCTCCGCAAGAAGAGCGAGGTGCGCAAGGCGACCACACGGCGGATCAACAGAGCCATCGCCGGGACCCAGCGCCGGCGCCCGCTCGATCCGAATCTCGCCGTGTACTCGGCCTTCTGGCACCGCGGTGTGCTCGGCGATCCGGCGGCCGTCCATGACGCGGCCCGGATGCTGGCCCCGCACATCCACCCGGTGTGGGTGGTGCGGCCGGACGACGTGGAGCGGCTGCCGGGAGGCATCGACCACGTCGCCCCGGACACACCGGGTTACCACCGGGTGATGAGCCGCGCCACGTATTTCGTCAACAACGTCGACTGGACACACGGCCTGGTGAAGCGCCCGGGGCAGATCCATGTGCACACCCACCAGGGGACACCCCTGGGACACATGGGCGTCGACCTGCTCGGCCGCCCGGCCGCGAAGTATCACGTCGATGTCCGTGCGCTGCTCCGGCGTGCGGACCGCTGGGACTTCAGCCTGGTCTCCAGTCCGTACGCGCAGCAGATCTGGGACCGCGCCTATCCCTGTCACTTCACCTCACTGCCGACCGGCGCCCCGCGCAACGACGTGCTGGTGCGGGGGGACACGTCGCGGACGGTCGCTCTGCGCAAGCGGCTCGGTGTCCCGGACGGCAACACCGTGGTGCTCTACGCCCCGACCTGGCGCGACCACCGCAAGTCGTACGTGCCGCGACTCGACTTCGAGCACCTGGTCAGGGAGCTGGGGCCGACGGTCACCCTGCTCGTCCGTTTGCACCCGAGGGACGCCAAGGCCGAGATCCGTGGTCTGCAGCTGCGCGACCTCCAGCGGCGCGGGCAGCTCCTCGACGTCACCGACGAGCCCTCGGTACAGGACATGATGCTCGTCTCCGACGCCCTGGTGACCGACTACTCGTCCCTGATGTTCGACTACGCCAACACGGACCGCCCGATCATCGTCCACGGCGACGACTGGGCGGCGTACCGGGCGGCCCGTGGCGCCTACGTCGATCTGCCGGCCGAGCCGCCGGGCCATGTCTCCACCAGCACCGAAGAGCTGACGGATCTGTTCGCCTCCGGGGCATGGCAGGACGCGCGATCCGCCGCTCTTCGAGCCGCCTTCCGCCGACGGTTCTGTCCGTACGACGACGGGCACGCGGCCGCCCGGGTGGTCTCCCTGATCATGCTCGGCCAGGAGTACCCCCCGTCGTCCATCCCTCAGCAGGACGCACGACAGCCCCGCGACGCCGCGCACCCCGCAGTCCCGGACGGCACACGATGACCAGGGCCGCAGCGTGGGCCACCGCCCTGTCCTTCCTCTCACCTTCCGCTCGCCGCTCCGGTCCGAACGCCCAGGAGACCTCCGCCATGTCAGCCACAGCGCCCCGTTCCCGGCTCCATTCCTCAACGGCGGCAGCCAGGGCCCACGAGCTGTGGTCGCGCGTACCGCCGGCGCTGCGGTTGCCGCTCGTCGTCTACCTGTCCTGCCAGGCCTGCTACTTGCTGTGGTGGATGGCGTTCTACCCAGGCCTGATCGACTACGACGCGCTCGCCTACACCTGGCAGGTCACCACCGACCACTGGATCTCCAATCACTCGGTCCTCTACAACTCCCTGCTCTGGCTGTCCCTCAACGGCACCGGGGGCTTCGCGGCGCTGACGCTGCTGCAGACGGTCGCGATGTCCGCGGTACTCGGCTACACGTGCGCGAGCCTGCGGACTCTGGGTGTACGCGGACGGTGGAGCGCACCGGCCGCAGTGGGCTGCGCGGCGGCTCCACCGCTCGGTGTGTTCACCGTCTACGTGGGTAAGGACGTGCCGTTCACGATCTGTGCGGTGCTGGCCTTCGCCGTGACGGTACGACTGGTGGGCAGACGGTTGCGGGGGAGGTGGAACGGTCACCTGCGACGCCCCGAACTCCTGCTCCTGTGCGCCGCGTTCCTCGGCATCGGCCTCTTCCGCAACAACGGCTTCCCCGTTGCCGTGATCGCGGCCCTGAGCCTTCTTCTGGTGCTGCCCGGGGCCCGCCGCGCGATCGCCGTGCTGGTCACCGTCACCACCGCCGTGACACTGACGCTGATGCTCGTGGTCTATTCGGCGGTCGGCATCCAGAAGCCGCCCAAGACACTGGTCTACAACCTCCACTACGCCGACCTGGCGGTGACGTATGCGCAGGCGCCGGGCCTGTTCACCCAGGATGATCTGCGGTTGATGGCCCGGGCGGCGCCGCTCTCGGACTGGCGTACGACCGGAGCCACCTGCTTTGCCTCCGACCCGCTGTACCGGAAGCTGAACAGGCATGTCACCGACCAACTCACGGCACCCCTCGTGCAGTTGTGGTGGCGCACTCTGCGCAAGGCCCCCCAGAGAGTGATGGGCGCACGGATCTGCCGCGGGCACATCGCCTGGGCCGTCTTCCCCGGGCCGCAGGATCAAGGAGGCAGGACGTACAACTCCCTCAACTGGGTGAACCCGGTGTTCTACAAGTGGTACCCGGAGATGCGGACGAGCCCCTACCGACAGGCGGCCCAGCCTCAGCCCCCGTCCCAAGCCCTCCATGACGTCGGAGTCTTCGCGTATGCCGCCTCGCGCGTTCCCCAGCTGGAGTGGCTCCTGTGGCGCGGCGCGATCTGGTGCTACGCCACCTACGTGCTCGTCACCCGGCTCGCCCGGGCCCGTGGCTGCCGCCCCCTGTTCGCCCTGGCAGGCATCACCCTCGGCAATCAGCTCACCGTATTCGTCGCGACCCCCTCGCCGTGCTTCCGCTACATGGCGGCCCCCATGTTCATCGGCGTGCTCTGCCTGTCCCTCATTCCCGCGTTGCGCGGTGCCGGACGCCCCGTCGTCCCGCCCCCGGCGTCCCGAGCGACACCGTCCACCACCGCAGCGACCTCGCCCACCTCACCGAAGAACGTGGAGTACATCCCGTGAGAAGCGCACGGAGCAGCTGAAAACCGCTCGGTGTCCGAACGCCCAGGAGATCTCCGTCCATCCCCCACAACAAGTCCGTTCCGGCCGGTCCGAGGTGAAGACGGCCACGAAGGCCCGGGCCCTCTGGTCGCGCGTACCTCCGGAACTACGGTTGCCGCTGGCCGTCTTCCTCTCGTGCCAGGCCTGCCACCTGCTGTGGTGGGCGGCCTTCTACCCGGGTCTGATGAGCATGGACTCGGTCGTCTACACGTGGCAGGTCACCACCGGCCACTGGCGCTCGGACCACTCGGTGCTCTACAACGCGCTGGTCCGGCTGACCCTCGGCATCACGGGGGACCTCGCTGTGCTGACGCTGCTGCAGACGGTCGCGATGTCCGCGGTACTCGGCTACACGTGCGTGAGCCTGCGGACTCTGGGTGTACGGGGGCGATGGAGCGCACCGGCCGCGGTGGCCTGCGCGGCGGCTCCACCGCTCGGGTCCTTCACCGTCTTCATCTGGAAGGACGTGCCGTTCACGATCTGTGCGGTACTGGTGTTCGCAGTGTCGGTACGGCTCCTGGGCAGGCGCTCGAACGGCACGTGGAACGGCCGTCTGCACCGTTCGGAGCTCTTGCTGCTGTGCGCCGGGCTCCTGGGCGTCGACCTCTTCCGCAACAACGGCTTCCCGATGTCCGTGATCGCGTCACTGGCCCTGCTCCTGGCGCTGCCCGGAGCCCGGCGCATGATCGCCGGCCTCGCTGCCGCCACCACGGCCCTGACGCTGCTGCTCATGCTCGTCGTCTATCCGGCGGCCGGCATCGAGCAGCCGAGCAAGGCATTCGTCTACAACTTGCACTACGCCGACCTGGCGGTGACCTATGCGCAGGAGCCGGGTCTGTTCACCCCTGATGATCTGCGGCTCATGGCCACGGTGGCGCCGCTTTCGACCTGGCGGGGCGCCGGCACCAACTGCTATGTGTCCGACGTGCTCTACTACAGCCCCTCGCTGAACCGGGCCGCGGCCGACCGGCTCGCCGAACCGCTGGTGCGGTTGTGGTGGCGCGTCCTGCGCACGTCCCCCCAGCAGATCTTCGGCGCGCGGCTGTGCCGAGCGCACATCGCCTGGGCCGTCTTCCCCGGACCACGGGGCATGAGCGCCAAGACATGGACGTACGGCACATCGATCCCCGCCGACCTCTGGGGTTTCCGCTCGATCCAGGACAGCCCGTACCGGCCGGTGCTCACGGCCCGGCCGCTGTCCCGGACCCTCAACCACGCCGCCAACTTCGGCCGCTCCGCCTTCCGCGTCCCCCAGCTCGAGTGGCTCTTCTGGCGTGGCGCCACCTGGTGCTACGCCACCTACGCGCTCGTCGCCCTGCTCGCCCGGGCCCGCCGATGCCGTCCCTTGCTCGCCCTGGCGGGCGTCTCCCTCGGCGTGCAGCTCACCGTGCTCGCAGCCAATCCCGCGCCGTGCTTCCGCTACATGGCAGCGCCGCTGTTCATCGGCGTGCTCTGCCTGTCGCTGATCCCTGCCCTCCGGGCCTCGGCCCGATGGGATCGTGTCGATTCTTGCACGTGGACCAATAACGCACGATCATGCCCACGGCGGTTTATCTGAAAGGGCATAAAAAGACGTGGCCTATGACCCTCAACAGCGGTTCTTGAGCTTGGTTCCCGGTGGCAACGGAATCATCTACGCGATTCAGGCCGACGGAAATCTTTATTGGTATCGGCATATCAATTGGGCGACGGGCGCCCCCGCCTCCTGGGCAAATTCTGGCGCCCCTCGACTCATCGGCACCGGATGGCAGAAATTCCGTTTCGTCCTGGCCGCCGCCGACGGACAGATCTTCGCGTTCCTGCCCAACGGGGACCTTATTTGGTACCGATACATCCTGTCCAACCTCGGCACCGGCGCCGGGAGCTGGCACTCGGCAAGCGGCAGTCGTATCGGTACCCAGTGGAACTTCCCGCGCGTCATCGGCGGGTGGGGCAACGTCCTCTACGCGCAGGACGGCAACGGGGACCTGCGTTGGTACAAATATACCGGCACGAACGGCTCCTTCAGCTGGGCGGCGAATTCGGGTGCCAAGATCGGCTCGCAATGGCAGCCCTACACCCAACTGTTCGCCGACCCGAACGGCGTTATTTTTGGAACGCGGCACGGCAGCGCGCTCAGCTGGTTCCGCTATCTCGGCTCAACCGGATCGTTCAACTGGGCGAACGGCGGCGCGCCTGTTGACACCACCATTCTGGGTCCGTTCGAGAGGGGCCTTTTCTCCAACGGTTCAGGTACCGTGTACAAGATCAACACGAACGCCGCCAACCCGCCGGGCCCCGACAACCAACTCCAGTGGTACCGCCTGCTCAACTCCGAGACCGTCGATACCAGCGGCGTCCAATGGGCCAGCGGGTCCGGCGCTGTGGTCGGCTCGGGTTTCACCCGCGAGAATTCGGCGGCGTTGCAGGGCTATCCGACGTCACTGTCCACTCGACAGGGCACGAGTCTCGGCATCCACGTCTCCACGACGTTCCCTTCGTACACGTCGTCCACTGTGCGCCTCGCTCCTGCCTCCGGTGGCCCCGTCACGGTCACCCCGCCCGCTACTCGAACCGGACAGTTCCAGCTGCTGCAGAGCGGATATCACAGCGCAGGGTGCGGGTGGAATTCGTCCTTCTCGGTATCCGTGGGGACCGGGGCGAGCTGGCCTTCTGGCGTATACGCCTCACAATTGAAATCACCCCAGGGCAAAGAGCACAACGTGATGTTCGTCGTGCGGCCATCATCGCCGCAGCGGCAGATCGCCGTCCTGGTGCCGACCAATACTTATAACGCCTACAATTTCTGGGGCGGGCACAATCAATATACGACCGGTCAATCCGGTGCGCAGCGGACCGTCACCCTGCAGCGCCCCAATATGGGAACCTCGTGGGACAACTCCTATGTGACCGCGACCGGAATCATCGACCACCTGCTCTACAGTGACCTGCTGCTATTTCGATGGATGAGCTCACAGAGCATCCAGTACGACTGCTACGCGGACAACGACCTGCATGCGACGGGCGCCGGCTGGCTGCGGACACCTGCGCAGGGCGGGAATTACAAGGCGCTGGTGCTGACCACCCATCCGGAGTATTTCACGCAAACCGCGCGTGACAACATTGCAGCCTTCCAGAACAACGGTGGCCGCATCATCTACCTGGGCGGGAACGGAATCTACGAACGGATGCAGTACACGCCGGACGGTAACGCAGTCATTTTTCGACGGCCCAACGGCTCACGAGATGTTTTCGCAGATTCCGGGCAGTCCGAATCGCAAATCCTGGGCGTATCGCACTTCCCGCCGACGTATATGTCCTTCGCCCCGTACGAGGTGCGCGACACCGATAACAATCCTTTTACGGCGGGAACCGGTCTGAACGTGGGAGACGCCATTGGCGGCGTCTCGTACGACGTCGCCGCCAGTGGCTGGGAGGTCGACCGTCGACAGGCCGCCGTGCCCGGATCCGTACTTATCGCGGAAGGGCTCAATAATTCGGGCGGGGCCGAAATGCTCTATGTGCCGCCCGTTTCCCCCAAGGGCTGGGTGTTCTCGGTCGGCTCCTTGTCCTTCACCGGCAGTATTCCGTTCGACACCGCGATCCAGAAGATCCTGCTGAACGTTTTCGCGAAAGCGGTGGCCTAGTGTCTTGACACACAGGATCAGGTACCGCCGACGGGGAGAGGAGAGAATATGAAGGAGACCTCGCGTCGCACCGTACTGGTCGGCGCCGCGGCCGCGGTGGTTGCGCTGGGCCTTCCCGCCTCGACTGCTGGTGCGGAGTCCGGGCAAGAGGAACAGCCGGCATCCGCGAAAGAGAAACGGCAGGCAACCAGCACCTGCGGAAATCTGGGCAGCACGCGGGTCTGCGTCACGGCACGAGAAGTCCAGGATGTAACCGGCCTCCAGTACGTCATCACAAATGGCGGCGCCCGGCCGATGACCTACACGGTGTGGTACGCGGATACGACCGGGGGGCCCGAATCAGGCAGGGTCACGGAAACGGTGAAGGCAGGGGAGACCGCTACCGGCTACTTCTATGGCGCCATCCAGCACTGTTTCACCCTGCATGTGTGCGAAGAGGCTGGGACCGCCTGCATCACCCTCGGCCCTGTTTGCGGCGAAGAGCCGGCCGGCTGGTAGGAGAGAAGAAGAACGGGCCAAGTCCCCGAACCCAGACACCCCTTGGGTCGTTCCACAACACATGAAGCAGAACAGCGAAGCGCCGCTCGCTCCGGTCCGGATCGCAGCCGGGGCCCAGGTCGACGAGTCGGCCGCGGTGGGCCCCGGTACCGCCGTGTGGGAGCTCGCCCAGATCCGTGAGACGGCCGTGCTGGGCGACAACTGCGTGGTGGGGCGGGGCGCCTATGTCGGCCCCGGAGTCCGGATCGGCGACGGGGTCAAGATTCAGAACCACGCCCTGGTCTACGAGCCGGCGGAGCTCGGCCACGGTGTCTTCGTCGGTCCCGCGGTCGTGCTGACCAACGACCACAATCCGCGCTCGGTCGACCCCGAAGGGCGGCCCAAGCGAGGTGCCGACTGGGAGCCCGTGGGGGTCACGGTCTGCGAGGGCGCGTCGCTCGGCGCGCGATCGGTCTGCGTGGCTCCGGTCCGCGTCGGCCGCTGGGCGATGGTGGCCGCCGGCGCCGTGGTGACACGGGACGTGCCGGACTTCGCCCTTGTCGCCGGCGTCCCGGCCCGTCACATCGGCTGGGTGGGGCGCGCGGGCCTGCGGCTCAGCGAGGTCCCCGGCTCGACCGGGATGTGGGAATGCCCGGACACCGGGGTCCTGCACGCCGAGAGCGACGGCGTTCTCACGGAGGTCTGATGCGAGAACGCCGCCATGGCCGCGGCGGACTTCATCCGGAGCCTCCGAACCCGGCGGCGGTGGCGGCCGGGCGGTCCGGGCTCTCCTGGATATCGAGCATGAGGGCGCCGATGAGAAAGTGAATTCCGGTGAGGATCGGCAGGGTTGCCAGCAGGACACTTCCTGCGCTGGCGCTCGCGGGCCCGAGTGTGTGGACCAGTACCCACGTGCTTGCCGCGCTGCCGAAGGCGATCAGGAACAGTCCCGCCAGGAGCAGGAGAGCGATCGGCGAGAAGGAGAAGACGACGTACTTCAGGACGACGCGTCGCCCGGACCCGCGAGCCAGCTGGCCGATCAATGCCGGAATGACCTTGTGCATCCGCATGGTTGACACCTCATCCCCGTAGACCGCGGGAATCGGGACGTCGCAGGCCGGGATCCGGAGGATGTTCAGATTGATCAGCAGGTCGTTTTCGAATGAGTAGTCCTTGGCCACGCGGTCGAGGTTCAACCGTTCCAGCGCCGCCCGGTGGATCGCGGTGTACCCGTTCTGGGGGTCGAACAGGTGCCAATACCCCGATGCCAGCTTGGTCATGAAGGAGAGGATGACGTTGCCGAGAATCCGGTGTTTCGGCATGCCGCGGTAGGAGTCGCGCGAGTAGAAGCGGTTCGCCTTCGTGAAGAGAGCGGTCCCGTCACAGATCGGAGCCAGCAGGGCGGGAAGATAGGCCGGGTCCATTTGCCCGTCGCCCGCCATGACCACCGAGACGTCGCACCCCAGCCGCAATGCCTCCTTGTGCCCGTCGCAGACCGCTCCACCGACGCCGGTGTTCCTTTCGTGCTGGATGAGCACCACCCGCGGGTCGCCGGCGTCGATCGCCTCGACGGCGGTCGAGTCACTGCTGGCGTCGTCGATCACCACGATATGGTCGACGAAATCGGGCGTGGTGTTGATCGTCCGGGCGATCAACTTTTCCTCGTTGTACGCCGGCACCACAACCGCGACTTTCATATTTCGATACACGGAGAAAAAACCTCTCACGGTTCTTCAACTGGAGCCCGTCTGCGACGATGGGCTGGAGCAGGGGGGAAGGTACCAGAAATCGTACGGAAACTGTGGGACACCGTTTGCCGCTTTTTCTCGGCTGATACGACAAGGTTCCTTCTTGTGGGAGGGCTGTGCTACCTGATCGATGTCGGGACGCTGGTCCTGCTGCACGGCGGACTTCATATGCCGTTGGCCGCGGCCACCTCGCTGGCGTTTGTGACCGTACTGGCGGTCAATTTCGGCCTCAACAGGGCTTTCGTATTTCGCAGCGGCGCACTGGCCGGACCGGCCTTCGCCAAATATCTTGTGCTCGTCGGGCTGAATTACAGTGCAACTGTGGCGACGGTCACCGGATTGACAGCTCTGGGTGTGCCCTATGTAGCGGCGAAGACGGCGTCGGCCATCGTCAATGCGGTGGTGAATTACGGCGCATTTCGGTGGTGGGTCTTCAGGTCGTCCGGTGTGCGAAGCCACGGCAGTCCGGGCAGGCCCGAGCCGACCCGACTGCCGTGACCGGGCACCTCACGACCGCTGGATGACCGCCGCCAGATTCCGGGGGTGCGGGCTCTGCAGCGGCAGGTCCGTCTTCCGCCGTGCCGAGTCGAGGACCGCCTCGGCGACCTCGACCGTCCTCAGCCCCTGTTCGAGGGTGACGATGTCCGTGTCCTTGCCTTCCACGGCGTCGCGGAACCGCTCGTGCTCGACGAACAGCGGCTCGCGCTTGGGGATGGCGTACCGGACCATGTCGCCCTCGGCGGCTCCGCGGAAGGTGCTCAGCGCTTCCCACTCCGTGGCGACGGCGCCGTTGGCATGGAAGGTGAGGTCCGCGGTGAGGGTGTCCGCGATGAAGCAGCCGTGCTCGCCGGTCACCGCCGTGAAGCGTTCTTTGAGCGGGCTCAGCCAGTTCACTAGGTGGCTGACCATGGTGCCGTTGGTGAGTTCACCGACGACCGCGACCATGTCCTCGTGCGGGCGGCCGCTCTTGGAGAGCGTGCGGGCAGCCAAGGAAGCGTAGTGACACCCCGTCACCCAGCTGGTGAGATCGATGTCGTGGGTCGCCAGGTCCTTGACGACGCCCACGTCCGCGATGCGCTGCGGGAAGGGCCCCTGCCGCCGCGTGACCACCTGGAACATCTCGCCCAGCTCGCCCGCCTCCAGGCGCGAACGCAGGCTCTGCAACGCCGGGTTGAAGCGCTCGATGTGCCCGACCCCGGCGATCAGACCGGCCCTGTCGAAGGCGTCGACCAGTCGTCGGGCCGCAGTCGCGGAGTGGGCGAGCGGCTTTTCGATCAGCGCGCACACGCCGTCCGCGGCCAGGGCGAGGCCGATCTCCTCGTGCAGCGCGGTGGGGCAGGCGACCACGGCGTAGTCGAGGCCGAGCGCGAGCAGTTCAGGCAGGGTGGCGACGACCGGGGCGCCACGCGCAGCGCCCGTGGCGTCTCCCGCCGGGTCCATGACGCCGACGAGTTCGACGCCGTCGAGCGACGACAGCACCCGGGCGTGGTTGCGTCCCATCGCACCCAGACCGACGAGTCCCGCACGCAGGGTCTGCTTGCTCACCGGGCACCTCCGGCGACGCTCACGGCCCGGGCGACGCGCTCCAGGTCGCCCTGCCCGAGGGTCGGGTGGACCGGCAGCGAGAGCACCGCGGCGGCAGCGCGGTCGGTCTCGGGCAAGGGAGGGCCGGCCGGGTCGTGGTACGGCTTCAGACGGTGGATCGGCGTCGGGTAGTACACCGCGCTGCCGATGCCCTGCCGCGCCAGTTCCTGCTGTACGGCGTCCCTGCGGCCGTCGGGGATGGCGACGGTGTACTGGTGGTAGACGTGCCGGGCGCCATCGGCCACCTGTGGCACGGGCAGCCCTTCGATACGGGAGTCGAGCACCTTGGCGTTGGCCCGCCGCCGCTCGGTCCACGCAGGCAACTGCTTCAGCTGCTCGCGGCCGACGGCCGCCGCGACATCGGTCATCCGCAAGTTGGCGCCGACGATCTCGTTCTTGTACCGGTGTTCCATGCCCTGGTTCCTGAGCAGTCTGAGGGTGCGGGCCAGTTCGGGATCGGCGGTGGTGATCATGCCGCCTTCGAGCGCGTGCATGTTCTTCGTCGGATAGAAGCTGAAGCATCCGGCCTGCCCGAAGGTTCCGACGGGCTGACCGTGCAGGGCGGCGCCGTGCGCCTGGCAGGCGTCCTCGACGACGGCGAGGTCATGGCGCTCGGCGAGCGGCATCAGGTGGTCCATGGCGGCGGGGTGTCCGTACAGATGCACCGGCATCAGCGCCGCGGTTCGCGGGCCGATCGCAGCCGCCGTGGCGAGCGGATCGAGACAGTAGGTGCCGGGCGTGATGTCGGCGAAGACGGGTTCGGCGCCCACCAGGCGTACCGCGTTGGCGGTGGCGGCGAACGAGAAGGAGGGCACCACCACCTCGTCGCCCGCTCCGATGCCGAGCGCCATGAGGCTCAGTTGCAGCGCGGAGGTGCCGGAGCTGACCGCTACACAGCTACGGCCGGAGACCAGCTGCGAGAACTCCTCCTCGAAGGCGGCCACCTCTGGCCCCTGGATGACATGGCCGCTACGCAGGACGCGTACGGCGGCTTCGATCTCGGCTTCGCCGATCACGGGCCGGGCGGCTGGGATAGGCAGGCTGGACCCGCACACGGGCAGTCTCCGTTCGAGAGCGAGGGAGTCGGCCTGCCTTTAACCGCAGTTCCGTGTCAGGGGTTTCTGATGGCACCACCAATCAACCCGGAAGGCAGTATGCGTAGGATGAGGTGATTTGCCCGTATGGGGTGCTCGCCGTCCCGGCCACGCAGCCGGCGGCCTGGTTCCACGGGAGGCGTGAAGTGATCGCGCGTTTTGGGTAACGGTCAGGTCATTTCATAACGCTCGGGTAACGCAGGTGGTTCGTGACGAAGTCATCGACTTGGCCATGGAGTTCGACCGTTACCCACGGCCAAAGGTTGCGCTCTGTGCTACTTGAACCTCGCGTGAAGGGCTTTCTAGCGTGAGATGAACTCACGTCGAACGCCAGGAAGTTGACCAGCCATGCGCCGAGACATACCGCCCCTCGACGAGGTGCGCCGCATCACCCAGAAGAAACGGGACGCGTGGTGGACCGTGCTCCTCGTCGACCCGGTCGCCACGCCGCTCGTGCGGCTGACGGCGATGCGCACGCGGATCACCCCGAACCAGATCACCTGGGGAGCCTTCATCCTGGGCCTCGGCTCCGCCGTCTGCTTCTGGCTGGGCGACTGGCGCTGGCTCATCGCCGGCGCCGTCGTCTACCACCTGTCCTTCATCCTCGACTGCATGGACGGCAAGGTCGCCCGGCTCACCGGCCAGGGGTCGGTCTTCGGCGCCTGGCTGGACTTCGTCTTCGACCGCATCCGCGTCATGGTGTGCGGGGTCGCGCTCATGGCGGGCCAGTACGAACGCACCGGTGACGAGCTCTACATCTGGCTCGCCCTGGCCGTCGTCGGCCTCGACACCCTGCGCTACATCAACTCCCTGGAGATCTTCAAGATCCGCCACTCCATGCGCAAGCAGATCAAGGAGCGGGTCAAGGAGGCGCGGCGCGCCGAGAACGAGGCCGAGCTCGCCTTCATGGAGGACCTCCTCCGCGACAACCCCGAAGCGGACATCGAGCAGGACCTCCAGAAGGCGCGGTCGGCCCAGGGGGTCGCGGAGGCCGCACCGCAGCCCGCGCCCCAAGTGGTCGACCTGCACCAGGAGTTCAGGAGCCGCTTCCCCGTATACCTGCGATTGCGCTCGTTCCTTCTCCGTCACCGCATCCGTACCCATCTGATCAGCGGGATCGAGTTCCAGATGGGCGTCTTCATGATCGGCCCGCTGATCGACCAGGTCCTGTGGGCGACGATCGTGTCCGGAGCGCTTCTTCTCGTCTTCGAACTCGCCATCATCTACAAGCTGTTGCTGTCGACCCGCGACTTCACGCGCACGATCGACTCGTTCGCGGAGCGCGGCCGACGAACCGCTGCGGCGGCCTGAACGTGAGGGTGCTCGAACGTGAGGGGGTGCCCCGCCGGACCTGACGGTCCCGCGGGGCACCCCCCCGACGCGTACCTCAGCCCTCTACGCCGTCGTCACACCCCCACCCTCTCGTCCGTCACGGCCGGGGGCGGGGGAGCGGCCACCTCGTCGTGCGTCAGGTCGGGCAGCCGGTGCAGCCACTTCGGCAGATACCAGTTCCGCTCGCCGAGCAGCGCCATCACGGCGGGGAGCAGGATGCCGCGGATGACCGTCGCGTCGATGAGCACCGCGGCCGCCAGGCCCACACCCATCTGCTTGAACGATTGCATGGACAGCGTCCCGAAGATCGCGAAGACGGCCACCATGATGACCGCCGCGCTGGTGACCACGCCCGCCGTCGTCACCACGCCGTGCGTGATGGCGTCCTTGTTCGTACGTCCCTGAAGCCGCGCCTCCCGGATCCGCGACACCACGAACACGTGGTAGTCCATCGAGAGCCCGAAGAGGATCACGAAGAGGAACAGCGGCAGCCAGGAGATGATCGCGCCCACACCCTCCGCGCCGACCAAGGACGCGCCCCAGCCGTTCTGGAAGACGGCGACCAGGATGCCGTAAGCGGCGCCCACGGACAGCAGGTTGAGGGCGATCGAGGTGATCGCCACCGTCAGTGACCGGAACGACAGCAGCATCAGCAGGAACGCGAAGACCACGACGAACGCGAACACCGGGACCACCGAGCCGACGATCTGGTCGTTGAAGTCCTTCGATCCTGCGACCTGACCGGTGACGGGCGCCTCGACCCCGTCGACCTTGCCGAGCGTGTCCGGCCGCACCTGGTCCCTGATCAGCGAGAGGCTCTTCTCCGCCCTGTCCTGGTCGGAGCCGCCGACCAGCGGGACACTGATGAACGCCACGTTCTCGCGGCCGTGCACGGTGAGGTCCACCGGGCCGCGCGAAGCCCCCGAACTGACCGCAGCCTCACGGAATTCGGCGATCGCGCTCCGCACCTCGGGCGCGTTGATGTCGGCGGCCTTGACGACCACCTCGGCCGGCTCGGAGCCGCCGGGGAACGCGTCGTTGAGCCGGTCGTACGTCGCCACGATCGGCAGCGAGTCGCCGAACTCCTGGTCCAGGGTGAGGTTCTGGGTCTTCATGCCGAGTGCCGGGGCGGTCACCGCGAGGAGGGCGCCGATCGCGACGACCACGGACACGGCGGGCCGGGCGAGGACGACGCGCAGCACCGCCTGCCAGAAACGGCTGCCCTCCGGAGCCCCGTTCCCGCTACGTCGCCTGCCGCGGTTCAGGAACGGCAGCCGCCCCTTCTCCACGCGCTCGCCGAGCAGCGAGAGCAGCGCCGGCAGCACCGTCACGGAGCCCACCATGGCGACCGCCACGACCATCAGCGAGGCGAGACCCATCGCCTGGAACTCGGCGAGCCCCGTGAACAGCATGCCCGCCATCGCCACGCAGACCGTGACACCCGAGACGATGATGGCCCGGCCGCTCGTCGCCGCCGCCACCCGCAGCGCGGTCTGCGGGTCGTGGCCCTTCATCCGCTCCTCGCGCTCGCGCCGCAGATAGAAGAGGCAGTAGTCGACGCCGACCGCGAGACCCACCAGCAGCATCACGGAGTTGGCGGTGTCGCTCATCGGCTGGAGGTGACTGACGATGCCCATCAGGCCCATCGTCGCCATGATCGCGGTGACGGCCAGGGCGACCGGGAGGAGGGCGGCCACCAGTGCGCCGAACGCGATGAGGAGGATGCCGAGCGCGACCGGGACCGCCGAGTACTCGGCCCGCTGGAAGTCGTTGCCGAAGGCGTCCTCGAACGTCTTGCCCATGCTTGCGCCGCCGATCTCCTCGATCCGCAGCGAGCCATGGGTCCGCTGGACCTTCTCGACGGCCTTGAGCACCGGCTCGACGCGGTCGCTCGCCGTGCCGGGGTCGCCGCGCATGTCGAACTGGACGAGCGCGCTGCGGCCGTCCTTGGAGATCGTCTTCGACTGCGGGTCGTAGGGCGACTTCACGTTGGTGGCGGCGCCGGTGCCCTGGACCGCCTTCACGACCTCGTCGACGGCCCGCCGGAAATCGGCGTCCGTCGCCCGCGCTGTGCCGTGCCTGCCCTGGACGAGCACGGTCTCGCCCGCGGGCTCCTCGATACCGGCGTCGTCGATGATGCGCGCCGCCTGTGTGGTCTCTCCCTGGAGCTGATCGCTGTCCGACACATCGACCCGGCCGGCGGCCGTGCCGATCCCCATGGCCAGGACGACGAACAGCACCCAGATGCCCACCGCCGCCCATCGGTGCCGCACGCTCCAGCCGCCGGCGCGGGCCGCCAGGCCCCGTACCCGCGTGTCTCGGTTCCCCATGACGGGCTGCCCCCTTGTGTGCGGTGACAGCACCGCGCCGTCACCTCCGTATCGAAGGTATGGGCCCGATAAGTGCGTCTCGTCGTGCTGCCCGGTGAGCCGGCGGGGGCCTGGCTCCTCCTTGCGGGCGGGGCGCCTCCCCACTCAGGAGGACTGAAGTCCCCTACATCTATAGGGAATTCCCGGAGTCCGAAGTGTCGGTCGAAGACCGAATTGTTATTACGAAGGCTTGTTGAACAAGTCACAGCTGTATGTAGGTCTTGATCTGGTCGCGTCAATCGGCCAGTGTTTCGTGCCAACCCCCGGAGATCTTCCGGAGATTGCCGGGGGATCGTTGAGAACCATCAGTAAACCCCCCACAAACCCCCCCACAGAAACCACGAGGAGACCCCTCTTCATGGCAACTCACAAGCGTGCCCGCAGCACGATGAAGCTCACCGCGGCGATAGCCACCGCTGCCACCGCGGCCGGCGTGATCGTCTTCGCGGGCTCCCTGGCCGGCGCCTCGACCCCCGCCGAGGGCAAGGTCTACGGGCTCGACGCCAAGGGCGCCGTCTCCGGCAGCTACATCGTGCTGCTGGACCAGAAGACGGACAAGAACGGCAAGCAGGACCTCGCCAAGGAGTACGGCGGCCAGCTGAAGCGCGCCTACTCCTCCGCCGTCAACGGATTCTCTGTGAACGGCCTTTCGGAGACCGAGGCCAAGCGCCTCGCCGCCGATTCGTCGGTCGCCAAGGTCGTCCAGAACAAGAAGTTCCACATCGACGCCACCCAGGACAACCCGCCGTCGTGGGGCCTGGACCGCATCGACCAGGCGGACACCGCGGGCGACAAGAAGTACACGTACCCGGACAGCGCCGGTGAGGGCGTGACCGCGTACGTCATCGACACCGGCGTCCGCATCAGCCACAAGGACTTCGGCGGCCGCGCCACCTCCGGCTTCGACGCCATCGACAACGACGACAACGCCGACGACGGCAACGGCCACGGCACGCATGTCGCCGGGACCATCGCCGGTGACGCGCACGGCGTCGCCAAGAAGGCGAAGATCGTCGCCGTCCGCGTCCTCGACAACGAGGGCTCGGGCACCACCGAGCAGGTCGTCGCGGGCATCGACTGGGTCACCAAGAACCACCAGGGCCCGTCCGTCGCCAACATGTCCCTCGGCGGCGGCGCCGACGAGGCGCTCGACGCGGCCGTCCAGAAGGCCATCGCCTCCGGCGTCACCTTCGCGGTCGCCGCGGGCAACGAGTCGACCGACGCGTCCGCCGGGTCCCCGGCCCGCGTCAAGGAGGCCATCACCGTCGCCTCCTCCACCAAGGACGACGAGCAGTCCGACTTCTCCAACTACGGCTCCGTCGTGGACATCTACGCCCCCGGCTCGGACATCACCTCCGACTGGAACACCGGCGACGACGCCACCAACACCATCTCCGGTACGTCGATGGCGACCCCCCACGTCGTGGGCGCCGCCGCCGTCTACCTGAGCGGCCACCCGGACGCGACGCCCGCGGACGTCTCCAAGGCACTGACCGACGGCGCGACCCCCGACAAGATCTCCAACGCGAGCGAGGGCACGCCGAACAAGCTCCTCAAGATCGTCGAGTAGCACCGGCAGCACCCCTGACCGGCGGCCGCCGTGCCCTCCCCCACGGGGCGCGGCGGCCGCCTATCGTGTCCCCATGGCGACAAAGGCGTACGCGGCACTGCTCCGCGGGATCAATGTGGGCGGCAGCAGAAAGGTCCCCATGGCGCGGCTTCGCCCCCTGATCGAAGGGCTCGGGCACGGCGACGTACGGACGTATCTGCAGAGCGGCAACGCGACGTTCACCAGCGACCACGGCGACGAGGAGACCCTGGCCGCCGAGCTGAGCGAAGCCATCGAGAAGGAGTTCGGCTTCGGCGTGGACGTGATCGTGCGCGGGCACGCCTACCTCGCGTCGGTCGTGGACGCGTGCCCCTTCCCCGCCGCCTCGCTCGAAGGCAAGCAACTGCACGTCACCTACTTCTCCGGGCCCGTCGACCCCGAGCGGTTCGCCTCCGTCGACCCGGCCGAGTTCGCCCCCGAGGACTTCCGGCTCGGCCCGCGCGAGCTGTACCTCTACGCTCCCGAGGGCCTCGGCCGCTCGAAGCTCGGCGCCGTGCTCTCCCGGCCGGCCCTGAACAAGGGCCTCATCGCCACCTCCCGCAACTGGAACACCGTCGTCAAGCTCGTGGAGATGACCGGTGCCTGAGCTCGACGACGACGCCGTCGACGCCGCCATCGAGGGTGAACTGCGGCTGCTCGACCCGGCCGTGCGCCGCTCCCCGGAGCTGCTCGGCGCGCTGCTGCACCCCGACTACTTCGAGTTCGGCGCGTCGGGCCGCCGCAGGGACCGCGCCTCGATCATCGCCGAGCTCGGCGCCACGCGCGAGCCGGGCGTGCGGCCCCTCACCGTCTCGCGGATGAAGGGCGTGCGGCTCGGCCCCGGGCTCGTCCATCTGACCTTCGACACCGACATCAACGGGGCTTGCGCACACCGCAGTTCACTGTGGCGGCAGGGCGTCGAGGGCTGGCTGCTCTACTTCCATCAGGGGACGCCGTTCAGCCGGTGAGCCTGTCGAGCCGGGACAGCTCCTCGATCGGAGCCGCACCCCTGGATCAGGCTGTACGGTGCCGCAGCCGAGACTGACGGTGACAACTCGCACGAACGTTCTGTAGTGACCCGCGTGTGCGACGTACCTAGTGTGATCGTCATGCAGCTGCGGTACGCCTTCAGGTTGTACCCGGACACCGGTCAGCGGATGGCGCTGGCGATGGCGTTCGGGTGCGCCCGCGTCGTGTTCAACGACGCGGTGCGCGCCCGTGAGGACGCCCGCCAGGCGGGGGAACCGTTCCCCAGCGCAGGGCAGTTGTCCAAAGAGCTGATCACCCGGGCGAAGCAGACCCAGGCTCGGTCGTGGCTGGGCGACGTCTCCGCCGTTGTGCTCCAGCAATCCCTGCGCGATGTTGAGGCGGCCTACCGGAACTTTTTCGCCTCTCTCAAGGGCGCCCGCAAGGGGGCGAGGGTGGGTGCGCCGCGGTTCAAGTCCCGCAAGGACAACCGCCAGTCGATCCGGTTCACCGCCAACGCCCGCTGGAGTATCACCCCCGCCGGGCGGCTGCACCTGCCGAAGATCGGCGAGGTCAAGGTCAAGTGGTCCCGCTCCCTTCCCGCCACCCCGACCTCGGTCACAGTGATCAAGGATGCGGCCGGACGGTACTTCGCCTCGTTCGTCATCGACACCGATCCGGCCGCCGACGCCGCGCGGATGCCCGGCAGTGGCCAGGTGGTCGGCATCGACCTGGGGCTGACGCACTTTGCGGTCCTTTCGGACGGCAGGAAGATCGACTCTCCTCGTTTTCTGCGCCGTGCGGAGAAGAAACTCAAGAAGGCCCAGCGGGATCTGTCCCGAAAGCAGAAGGGGTCGAAGAACCGGACCAAGGCCCGCCTGAAGGTTGCCCGCGCCTACGCGCAAGTGGCTGATGCGCGCCGTGAGTTCCACCACCAGCTCTCCACCAGGCTGATCCGTGAGAACCAAGCGATCGGTGTGGAGGATCTGGCGGTCAAGGGATTGGCGCGTACCAGGCTGGCCAAATCCGTGCTCGATGCGGGCTGGGCGCAGTTCGTGCACATGCTGGAGTACAAGGCGGTCCGGTACGGGCGGACACTGGTGAAGATCGGCAGGTTCGAGCCGACCAGCCAGGTCTGCTCGGCGTGCGGTGTCAAGGACGGGCCCAAGCCCCTGCACGTGCGGGAGTGGACCTGTGCCGCCTGCGGTGCGGTCCATGACCGGGACCACAACGCCGCGAAGAATGTGAAAAGGGCCGCCGGACTGGCGGTTACGGCCTGTGGAGCGCAGGTAAGACCAGGATCCGTCCCGGCACAGCGCGACGAAACAGGAAGCCACGGATTCTCTCCCCAACCCCGTGCCGCATAGCGGCACAGCAACGAGAGCGAAGGCCGGTATCCCCAGGCCTCAGTCCCGGGGAGCAAGTCAACTCATCATTGGAGCAGGAGCGGTCAGGGCGCCATCTGCGTCCGGCTCGCACAGGCCGGGCGCCATCGAGTCCGACTACCTCAACGGCGAGATGGGCCCGCTCGGACGGCTGCACGGCGTTCCGACCCCGGTCAACGACGCCCTCCAGTCGGTCGCCAACCGCTTCGCCCGCGAGCGCAGGCCGGCCGGGTCCATGCCGATCGCGGAACTCATCTCGGAGGCCGGCGCGGCGCCCCGCCAGTCGTCGCATTCCGTCCGGACGAGGTCGCCGCGGCCAGGGAACTGCTGAAGAAGGTCCGAGCCCAACAGCGGACACTGGCCGTCGCCCTGGAGGGCGGCTTCGCGCTGAACACCACGTACCGCTACGGGCGTTGGCGCGACGACCTCGCCTCTCACCCCGTGGCGGGTCCCGTGTGCCGCAGGCTCATCTGGGAGTTCGAGCGCGTGCCGGGGGCGTGGCACGGGCTCCTCCCGGCCGAGGACCCGCCGCTGCCGGATCTCCCGCCCGGCACGCAGGTCCGCCTGTGGCACCCGGCCCGGGCCGGCGACGCCGAGCGGGCCGAGTGGCGGGCGCGGGTCATGGCGCTCGCCCTGCGCCAGCCGTTCCGACAGGCCTACCGCGAGCAGTACGCGCCACCCGAGAAGGGGCTCGAAACGGCCATGTTCCAGGGGCCGTTGGTCCGCATGGAGGCGGTGCTGGGCGTCGCCGTGCGCGAGGGGTGGAACATCGAGTACGACGTCCTGGTGCGCAGGTTCGGCACAGTCACGGCGACCATCGACTTCGGATGGGGCCACATCTACCCGGGGATGACCGGCTGGTGCGGGGTCCGGCACGTCCGCCTCGACCGGCCCCTGGGCGAACTCGACCCGGTCCTGAGATCGGAGATCCTGCGTACGGTCGACCTGCTGGCCGCCGTCGGAAGTTTCGGCTGGTGGGACGAGGAGGAGAACACGCCACGGCGCCGGGAGGAGATCCGCCGCCTGCACGACATGCCGCTGGGCACTCAGTCCCGCCTCCGCCGCGACGCACTGCGCCGTGTCCTGGCCGCGTCACCGACCGCGGCCCCCAGGTCGAGGTGGCCGACCGCCATGTGACGGTGCGAGGCCACACCGTCCACCTGGCCACAGGCAGCGTCAGCCGCGACGGCGACCCGGTGGACATCGCCGTCCCCACTGGCAAGAACATGCGCGCGCTGCCGTACCTGCCTTACGACGATCGCTTCTGGAACGCATGGTGCGGACGGTGGAGGCTCTCCTGGAGGCGGGGTGAGTGGCCCTGTCGCCGCCGATCATGTTCTCAGCCCGCGCGGCGCGCCTCACGCGCCCACCGCCACCAACTCCCGTACCGTCGCCGCCTCGTACCGCCGCACAAGCAGCCGCGCCACCTCCGGTGCCGGGCCCAGTACGTCCGCGAGGACGTCCGCTTCGCAGGCGCCGCGGGCGATGCGGTCCGGGAGGTGGCCGGGGGCCAAGACGTAGGGGGCCACGGCCACCCGGTGGACGCCCTCGGCGCGCAGTTGCGCCACGGCGTCCTCCGTGCGGGGCAGAGATGCGGAGGCGAACGCAGGTCGCACGGCGCACCAACCGGTGTGCCGCCACTCCCGCGCGATTTCAGCGATCACTGCGATCGCCTCCGGGTCTGTGGAGCCCGCCGAGGCCAGGACGACCCCGGTCGTGGGCTTGTCGGCCGGGGTGAGCCCGGCCTGGTAGAGGCGGCGTTCGAGCGCTGCCGTCAGGAGTGGGGAGGGGCCGAGCACCTCCGCCTGGCGGATCCGCAGCCGGGCCGGGGCCTGCCGCAGGACCGCCGGGATGTCCGCCTTCGCGTGGAACGCGCGCGTCAGGAGCAGGGGGAGGGCGACCACGTCGCGCACGCCCTCCGCCGCCAGGGACTCCAGGACGCCGTTCACCGAGGGGACGTTGAAGTCCAGGAACCCCGTCTCCACGCGCAGCCCCGGCCGCAGCGCCCGTACTTCGCGTACGAGCGCGTGGACCGTCGCGGCATGGCGCGGATCGCGGCTGCCGTGAGCGATCACGAGCAGGACCGGGCGGGCGGGGCGCTGGTGCATGACGGGGTCAGCTCCTCACCAGGAGGCCGCGGCTGCGCAGGACGCGCCGCTCCAGGGGGCTGAAGATCAGCAGGTCGATGGCGATGCCGACGATCAGGATCAGGAAGATGGCGAGGAAGACCATGGACATGGAGCTGGCGTTGCGGCCGTTCTCCAGGAGCTGGCCGAGTCCGATGCCCAGGTCGGGCGACGAGGCGATGATCTCCGCGGCCATCAGCGAACGCCACGAGAACGCCCAGCCCTGCTTCAGGCCCGCGAGATAGCCGGGCAGCGCGGCCGGGAGCACGATGTGCCAGGTGTGCCGCAGGCCCGTCGCGCCGAGTGTGCGGCCGGCCCGCAGGAACAGCGGCGGCACCTGGTCGACGCCCGACACCAGGCCGTTGGCGATCGAGGGGACCGCGCCGAGCAGGATCACGGCGTACATCATCTTGTTGTCGAGGCCCAGCCAGATCACGGCCGGCGGGACCCAGGCGACCGAGGGCAGCGACTGGAGGCCGGACAGGATCGGGCCGATCGCGGACCGGATGAACCGGACCCGGGCGACGACCAGGCCGAGCGGGGTGCCGATCACGAGTGCCAGCAGGAAGCCGAGCAGGCCGCGCGACACACTCGTCCAGATGTAGTCGAGGAGCGTCCCCTGCAGCCACGCGTCGGACACCTCGCCCCACACCGCGGACGGCGAGGGCAGCTTGCTCGGGTCGTCGACGATCTTGAACGAGACCAGTCCCTGCCACACCACCAGGACCAGGAGCACCGCCGTCAGTGGCGGCAGCACCTTCTGGACCAGCGTCTGGCGCAGCGGGGTACGGGCGGTCTGGACGGTGTCCAGGGCGTCGAGCCCCGCTTCGAGGCCGGCCAGGTCCTGTGCGGCGCCCGAGTCCTTGACGGCGCCCGTGTCCTTGCCCGCGGTCGTCGTCTCAGTGCTGGCCATGGCGGCGGATCTCCCCACGCAGTTGTTCGGTGATCTCGACGGACAGTTCCGCCACGGCGGTGTCCTCGATGCGGCGCGGCTGCGGAATGCCGACCCGCCACTCGTGCGCCACCCGGCCCGGCCGCGAAGAGAGCAGCACGACCCGCTCCGCGAGACGGACCGCCTCGCGGACGTTGTGGGTGACGAACAGGACGGAGACGTTCGTCTCGCGCCAGATGCGGGTCAGCTCGTCGTGCAGCACGTCGCGCGTGATGGCGTCGAGCGCGGCGAACGGCTCGTCCATCAGCAGCAGTTGGCTGTCCTGCGCGAGCGCGCGGGCCAGCGCCACGCGCTGGCGCATGCCGCCCGACAGCTCGTGCACCCGCTTGCCGTACGCACCGTTCAGGCGGACGAGCTCCAGGAGCTCCTCCGCCCGCGTGCGGCGGTCCGCCTTCGGAACGCCGCGCAGCTTCAGGGCCAGTTCGATGTTCTTGCCCGCGGTCAGCCACGGGAAGAGGGCGTGCTCCTGGAACATCAGGGCCGGCCGGCCCTGCGTGCTGATCTCGCCGGACGAGGGCCGGTCGAGGCCCGCGACCAGATTGAGCAGCGTCGACTTCCCGCAGCCCGAGGCTCCCAGGAGGGTGACGAACTCGCCCGGAGCGACATCGAGCGTGATGTCGTCCAGGACGAGCTGCTGCCCGGCGGGCGTGGCGAAGGACTTCGAGACGTGCTCGATCCGCGCGGCGTGGCCGGTGGTCCGCGTGCCGCCGTCCGCGGCCTTGGCGAGGGTCGTTGCCATGGTCGTCACCTCCTGGGAACTCAAGCGATTACGGGCTTTGCCGACGCGGTTACTTGACGCCGAGGCCGGCGTCGGCGACCGCGCCCTTGCCCTCGGCCTTGAGGACCTTGTTCAGCGGCGCGAGGTCGTAGATGCCCTTGAGGTCGGGCTTCTCCAGCAGGCCCGCCTTCACCGCGTGCGCCGCCTCGGAGTCGAGCGTCGAGGCCAGCGGGTCGTCGGTGAACCGGATCGACTTCCAGGCCGGGTCGAGCACGTCCGCGGGCAGCGCCTTGCCGGAGTCGGCCGCCAGCTGCTTGTTGGCCGCGGCCTTCGCCTCGTCCGGGTTGGCGTTGATCCAGGAGTTCGTCTTCACCGAGCCGCGCAGCACGGCCTCGACGACGTCCGGGTGCTCCTTGAGGAACTTCTGCGACACGATGATGTTCGTGATCACGAACTTCTTGTCGGGCCACAGGTCCGACTCGTCGAGGAGGACCTTGCCGCCCTCGGCCACGAGCTTGGACGCGGTCGGCTCCGGTACCCAGGCGCCGTCGACCGAGCCGGACTTGTAGGCGTCCGGGGTGATCTTGTTGTCCGTACGGACCACGGAGACGTCGCCCTTGCCGCTGTTGGCGTCGACCTTCCAGCCCTTCTCGGCGATCCAGTTGAGGAACGCGACGTCCTGCGTGTTGCCGAGCTGCGGGGTGGCGATCTTCTTGCCCTTGACGTCGTCCAGGGACTTGATCTTCTTCGGGTTCACCACGAGCTTCACACCGCCGGACGCCGAACCGCCGATGATGCGCAGGCTCTTGCCCTGGGACTTGGTGAAGCCGTTGATCGACGGCGAGGGGCCGATCCAGCCGATGTCGATGGAGCCGCCGTTGAGCGCCTCGATCTCGGACGGGCCCGCGTTGAAGATCTGGTACTTGGCCTGTGTGCCCTGGAGCTCCTTCTGGAAGAAGCCCTTCTGGTTGCCCACGAGGGCGGTGCCGTGCGTCAGGTTGCCGAAGTAACCGATCTTCACGGTGTCGGCGGAGAGCTTCTTGCCCTTGGCGGCGACGTTCGTCTTGTCGGACGTGTCGTCCTTGGCGTCGGAGCCGTAGCCGCAGGCCGTCGCGGCGAGCGCGAGGAGCGGCAGAGCGGCGACGGCGGCGAGGCCGCGGCGCCAGGAGGCGGAGTTGGCAGGCACGGGAGGTGGTCCTCTCGTTGGCCCGGCGGTCACGCTCTCAGGGCGTGGCCGGGAGGTCGGCAGGGTTTCGTCTTCGTACGAACAGGTCGCGGGGGGTGTGGGCGCGCAGGCAGTGCGCGTACGTCATCGCGCACATCGCCCGACTCCGCCCTGGCCCGCGCCGAGGGCGCCGCTGCCGACGCGGCCGCCCTCTTTCGCGAACGTCGCATACATGTCGATGACCGTCATGACTAGAAGTCCCAGCCGTCGTCGTCCGAGGCCGGCGCGGTCTCTTCCGCGTGGGCCGCATGCGGCTTGCCGCCGAACGCCTCGCCCGCCATGCCGGCGGCGAGCGTCGTCCCGTCGGACGGGTCGATGAGGAGGAACGAACCGGTGCGGCGCGAGTCGGCGTAGTCGTCGAGCGCGACCGGCTCGGCGGTGCGGACCTTTACGCGGCCGATGTCGTTGGCGACCAGCTGCCCCGGCTCGGGGTGCTGGGACAGGTCGTCCAGGGTGAGCCGCGAGGGGATCTCCTTGACGATCGCCTTGACCGTGCGCGTCGTGTGCTTGAGCAGCACGCGCTGGCCGACGGCGAGAGGCTGGTCGGCCACGTGGCAGACCGTCGCCTCGACGTCCTGCGAGGTCGCGGGCGCGTCGCCGCTCGGCACGATCAGATCGCCGCGCGAGATGTCGATGTCGTCCTCCAGGAGGAGAGTCACCGACTGCGGCGTCCACGCCACGTCGACCGCCTTGCCCAGCAGGTCGATCCCGGAGACCTTCGACGTGCGGCCCGACGGCAGTACGGTGACGGACTCGCCGACGCGGAACGTGCCGGCCGCGATCTGGCCCGCGTAGCCGCGGTAGTCGGGGTGCTCCGCGGTCTGCGGGCGGATGACGACCTGGACGGGCAGCCGCGCGTGGCAGCTCGTCAGGTCGTGGCTGACCGGGACCGTCTCCAGGTGCTCGAGCACGGTCGGGCCGCCGTACCAGTCCATGTTCGCGGACGGCTCCACGACGTTGTCACCGGCGAGCGCGGAGATCGGGATCGCGGTGATCTCGGGAACGCCCAGGTCGGACGCGTACGCCGTGAACTCCTCGGCGATCTTCGCGAAGACGGGCTCCGCGTAGTCGACGAGGTCCATCTTGTTCACCGCGAGCACGACGTGCGGGACGCGCAGGAGCGCCGCGACGGCGGCGTGCCGGCGGGTCTGCTCGATGACGCCGTTGCGGGCGTCGACGAGGACGACGGCGAGGTCGGCGGTGGACGCGCCGGTCACCATGTTCCGGGTGTACTGCACATGGCCCGGGGTGTCGGCCAGGATGAACCGGCGCCGGGCCGTGGCGAAGTAGCGGTAGGCGACGTCGATGGTGATGCCCTGCTCGCGCTCGGCGCGCAGGCCGTCGGTGAGCAGCGCCAGGTCGGGCGTCTCCTGACCGCGGTTGCGGGACGCGTGCTCGACGGCCTCCAGCTGGTCCGTGAGGACCGACTTGGAGTCGTGGAGCAGGCGGCCCACGAGCGTGGACTTGCCGTCGTCGACGGAACCGGCGGTGGCGAACCGCAGCAGGGTGGTGGCCGACAGGTCGGCCAACTGCTCTGTGGTGGTGGTCATTTAGAAATACCCCTCGCGCTTGCGGTCTTCCATCGCGGCCTCGGACATCTTGTCGTCGGCACGGGTCGCGCCCCGCTCGGTGAGCCGGGAGGCGGCGATCTCGGCGATCACGGCGTCCAGCGTCGTCGCGTCGGAGTCGACGGCGCCGGTGCACGACATGTCGCCGACCGTGCGGTAGCGGATGAGGCGCTTCTCGACGCTCTCGCCGTCCTTGGGACCGCCCCACTCACCGGCGGTCAGCCACATGCCGGAGCGCTTGAAGACGTCCCGCTCGTGGGCGAAGTAGATCTCCGGCAGTTCGATGCCCTCGCGGGCGATGTACTGCCACACATCGAGCTCGGTCCAGTTGGACAGCGGGAAGACACGCACGTGCTCGCCGGGGGCGTGGCGGCCGTTGTAGAGCTGCCACAGCTCGGGGCGCTGGCGGCGCGGGTCCCACTGGGAGAACTCGTCGCGCAGGGAGAACACGCGTTCCTTGGCGCGCGCCTTCTCCTCGTCGCGGCGCCCGCCGCCGAAGACGGCGTCGAAGCGCTCCGTCTGGATCTTCTCCGTCAGCGGCACCGTCTGCAGCGGGTTGCGCGTCCCGTCCGGGCGCTCCTTGAGGGCGCCGCGGTCGATGTACTCCTGCACGGACGCGACGTGCAGCCGCAGACCGTGCTCGGCGACGACGCGGTCGCGGTACTCGAGGACCTCGGGGAAGTTGTGCCCGGTGTCGACGTGCAGCAGCGTGAACGGCACCGGCGCCGGCGCGAACGCCTTCAGTGCCAGGTGCAGCATGACGATGGAGTCCTTGCCGCCGGAGAAGAGGATCACCGGCCGCTCGAACTCGCCCGCGACCTCGCGGAAGATGTGCACGGCCTCGGACTCGAGGGCGTCCAGGTGCGAGAGCGCGTACGGGCTGTCGGTCTCTTCGCCTGTGGTGGGTGCGACGGTCGTCATGAGAGACCCCTCTCGGTGAGCAGCGCGTAGAGCGCCGCCGCGGACTCCTGCACGGTCTGGGTGTGCGACTCGATGCGCAGGTCGGGCGATTCGGGTGCCTCATACGGGTCGTCGACCCCGGTGAGCCCGGAGATCTCGCCCGCCGCCTGCTTCGCGTACAGGCCCTTCACGTCGCGCACGGAGCACACCTCGACGGGCGTGGCCACGTGCACCTCGAGGTAGCCGGTGCCGCCGGCCTGGTGGCGCTTGCGTACCGCCTCTCGGCTGTCCGCGAAGGGTGCGATCACCGGGACGAGCGTCAACACACCATTGCGGGCGAGGAGTTCGGCGAGGAAGCCGATGCGCTGCACGTTGGTGTCGCGGTCCGCGCGGCTGAACCCGAGGCCCGCCGAGAGGAACTCGCGGATCTCGTCGCCGTCGAGCACCTCGACGCGGCGGCCGTCAGCACGCAGCTGCTCGGCGAGCTCGTTGGCGATGGTGGTCTTGCCCGCGCTCGGCAGACCCGTGAGCCAGACGGTGGCTCCGGTCACTTGCTTCTCCAAAGTCTCTGTGGTCCCGGGCATCAGCCGTGGATCCCGCACTCGGTCTTGTTGCTTCCGGCCCAGCGGCCGGCCCGCGCGTCCTCGCCCTCGAGGAGGCGCCGCGTGCAGGGGGCGCAGCCCACGGAGCCGTAGCCGTCCATGAGGAGGGGGTTGGTCAGCACGCCGTGCTCGGCGACGTACGCCTCGACGTCGTCCTGCGTCCAGCGGGCGATCGGCGAGACCTTCACCTTGCGGCGCTTCTCGTCCCAGCCGACGACCGGGGTGTTCGCCCGCGTCGGGGACTCGTCGCGGCGCAGTCCCGTGGCCCATGCCGTGTACGAACTCAGGCCGTCCTCAAGGGGCTTGACCTTCCGCATGGCGCAGCACAGGTCGGGGTCGCGGTCGTGCAGCTTCGGCCCGAACTCGGCGTCCTGCTCGGCGACGGTCCGGCGGGGTGTGAGCGTGATGACGTTCACGTCCATCACGGCCTCGACGGCGTCCCGGGTGCCGATGGTCTCCTCGAAGTGGTAGCCGGTGTCGAGGAAGACGACGTCCACGCCGGGCCTGGCGCGCGAGGCGAGGTGGGCGACGACCGCGTCCTCCATGGAGGAGGTCACGCAGAAGCGCTTGCCGAACGTGTCGACCGCCCAGGTGAGGATCTCCAGGGCGGACGCGTCCTCCAGGTCGCGCCCGGCCCGCTCCGCGAGCTCCCGCAGGTCGGGCTCGGTCCGGTCAGGGACCTGGGTGGCCTGAGTGTTCGTCATATGTCTTCCCCTCCACCGTCGTTGCGCTGAACTCCCCGGGTCAGCAGACCGAGGAACTTCAACTGGAAGGCCCGATTGCACGCCGCGCATTCCCACGCGCCGTGACCGGTCTCGTTCGGACGCAGGTCCTCGTCACCGCAGTAGGGGCAGTAGAAGGGGGCGGCGCGCTCGCTCACGAGAGGGCCTCCTCGGACGCGCGCGCGGTCCACGTGGCGAAGCGCTCGCCGTCCTCGCGCTCCGCCTGGAAGCGCTTGAGGACCCGCTCGACGTAGTCGGGCAGTTCGGCCGCGGTGACCTTCAGGCCGCGGACCTTGCGGCCGAACCCGGCCTCGAGGCCGAGCGCGCCACCCAGGTGTACCTGGTAGCCCTCGACCTGGTTGCCGTCGGCGTCCAGCATCAGCTGGCCCTTGAGGCCGATGTCCGCGACCTGGATACGGGCGCAGGCGTTCGGGCAGCCGTTGATGTTGATGGTGAGGGGCTCGTCGAACTCCGGGACGCGGCGCTCCAGTTCGTCGATCAGCGAGGCGCCGCGCGCCTTCGTCTCGACGATGGCGAGCTTGCAGAACTCGATGCCGGTGCAGGCCATGGTGCCGCGCCGGAACGGAGACGCGTTGACCTTGAGGTCCAGCGCCTCCAGCGACGTCACCAGCGATTCGACCTGGTCCTCGGCCACGTCGAGCACGATCATCTTCTGCTCGGCGGTGGTGCGCAGCCGGCCGGAGCCGTGGGCGCCCGCGACCTCGGCGATCTTGGTGAGGGTCGTGCCGTCCACGCGGCCGACACGGGGCGCGAAGCCGACGTAGAAGAGGCCGTCCTTCTGGCGGTGCACGCCGAGGTGGTCGCGCCAGGTGCCGGCGGGCTGCTCGGGCGCGGGGCCGTCGACCAGCTTCCGCTGGAGGTACTCGTCCTCCAGGACCTGCCGGAACTTCTCGGTGCCCCAGTCGGCGAGCAGGAACTTCAGGCGGGCGCGGGTGCGCAGGCGGCGGTAGCCGTAGTCGCGGAAGATGCCGATGACGCCGCCGTACACGTCCGGCACCTCGTCGAGCGGCACCCACGCTCCGAGGCGCTGGCCCAGCTTGGGGTTGGTGGACAGGCCGCCGCCGACCCACAGGTCGAAGCCGGGGCCGTGCTCGGGGTGGTTGACGCCGACGAAGGCGATGTCGTTGATCTCGTGCGCCACGTCGAGCTGCGGGGACCCGGAGATCGCGGTCTTGAACTTGCGGGGCAGGTTCGAGAACTCGGGGTTGCCGATGAAGCGCCGCTGGATCTCGTCGATGGCGGGCGTGCCGTCGATGATCTCGTCGGCGGCGACCCCGGCGACGGGCGAGCCGAGGATGACGCGGGGCGTGTCACCGCAGGCCTCGGTGGTGGAGAGCCCGACGGCTTCGAGGCGCCGCCAGATCTCCGGAACGTCCTCGATGCGGATCCAGTGGTACTGGATGTTCTGCCGGTCGGTGATGTCGGCGGTGCCGCGCGCGAACTCCTGCGAGATCTCGCCGATGACGCGCAGCTGCTCGGTGGTGAGCCGGCCGCCGTCGATGCGGACGCGGAGCATGAAGTACTCGTCGTCCAGCTCCTCCGGCTCCAGGATCGCGGTCTTGCCGCCGTCGATCCCGGGCTTGCGCTGGGTGTAGAGCCCCCACCAGCGCATGCGGCCCCGGAGGTCATTGGGGTCGATGGAGTCGAAGCCGCGCTTCGAGTAGATCGTCTCAATGCGTGTCCGCACGTTGAGACCGTCGTCGTCCTTCTTGAACTGCTCGTTGCCGTTGAGCGGCGTGAAGTGCCCCACGGCCCACTGGCCCTCGCCGCGGTGACGGCTCACCTTGCGGCGCGGCGCGGCGGTCGTGGGCTTTTCAGGGGTGGCAGCCATGGGTGTACGTCCTTCGGGCGGGCGGAGGCTCTGACAGCTTTGACCAGCACACTTCGCGCGAGGGCGCGGCGGTGCGCAGAGTGCTGTGCGGGGAGAAAGTGCGGCGGTGCTGGTGGAGTCAGCTCACCGGACACATGGCGCTGGACATGCGGCCGAGGTCGACGTGCCGCCGACTCACCAAGGCAATTCCAGCTCGATCCATGACGGAAGCGTGTCATGGGACTTTCGGCCCAGTCCACCACTGTCCAGAAAGTGGACAAGACTGTCTCGCATCGCGGACAGGTGTGTCGCGCGTCACTGGACGCTGCGGGAATGGACCGGGGTGTGACTGCTGGAGTGTGACTGGAGGGTACGGGAAGGGGCGCCGCGGTGTCCCCCGGCGCCCCTCATGTTCTTGTCCCTCTCTTACGGCCCGGGCTACGCCCCCGGCCACGGCCCCGGCGTCGCCACCTCGGGCTCCTCCTCGACCTTCGTGTCGAAGAGGCGGAACCCGCGCCGCTCGTAGTTGGCCATCGCGTGCTCGCCGTCCTTGCTGCACGTGTGCAGCCAGACCCGCTTCGTCGGCGTGCGGTCCGGCCACCGCTCGGCCAGGTCCCAGGCGCGGGCCACTCCGTAGGAGAGGAGGTGGCCGCCGATGCGGCGGCCCCGGAAGGCGGGTATCAGGCCGAAGTAGACGACCTCGACGACGCCGTCGTCCTGCGCCTCCAGCTCGACGTAGCCGGCCGGGGTCCCCTTCTCGTACGCCACCCACGTCTCGGTGCCCGGCCGGGCCAGGACTTCCTGCCAGCGCGCGTACGTCCAGCTCAGCCGGTCGGTCCAGAGGATGTCGCCCCCGACGGACGCGTACAGGAAGCGGCTGAACTCCGGCGAGGGCACCTCGGCGCGGACGATGCGGAGGTCGCCGCCCTCGGGTGCGGCGGCCGGCCGGAGGTCGGAGGGAGCGGTCTGCTCCAGGGACCAGGTGGTCACAGCGATGTTGCTCATGCACGTCAGGCAATCACGGGCCCCGCACCCTGGCCAAAGCGGTCCGCGATACGGGAAGATCCGCCCGCGCCATGCCACCCCCCGCGCACGACGCACCCGGAGGAATGTTCATGCCCCGCAGGACAGCTCGCCGCACACCCCGCGGTCTCCTCGCCACGGCCATCACCACCGTGGCCCTCGCGACTCTCGCCGCCCCGGCCTCCGCCACGGCCGGTGCCCAGGCCGCGGACCCGCAAGGCCGGATCTTCATGGTCAACCCCGTCCAGTCGTCCGGCGACCAGACCCTCACCGACGCGAAGGACTCCGCGACCGCGGTGCCCGCCTCCGCCTACACCCTCGCCGCCCTGCGGAACCTCGACGCGAGCGGCGGCCTCTCGGGCAAGTGGGTCTCCGTGAGATCGAACACCGGCGGCGCCGCCTCGGTCGCCGGCGCCGGCGGCTACGACCGCAAGGACGACCAGTTCGAGCAGGTCATGGCCTACTTCTGGGTCAACGAGGCACAGGAGTACCTCCAGAGCCTCGGCTTCGGCGGCGAACTGCCCGGCGCCAACGACCGGCAGCAGCCGGTCCGTATCGACCAGTGGGGCGCCGACAACTCCTTCTTCACCGACAAGAAGGCCGAGATCCGCTTCGGCAAGGGCGGCGTCGACGACGCGGAGGACGCCGAGGTCATCGTCCACGAGTACGGACACGCCGTGCACAACGCGCAGGTCCCCGGGTTCGGCACCTCCGAGGAGGCCGGCTCCATCGGGGAGGCGTGGGGCGACTACCTGGCGGCGTCCGTCGGTGCCTACGCGGACGCCAAGTACGGCTGGCCGCGCAAGACCGACCTCGCCTGTGTCGCGGACTGGGACTCGGTCTCGTACACGGCCACCGCCCCGCACTGCCTGCGTCGCCTCGACACGGGCAAGACGTACGCCGACAAGGTGGGGGAGGTGCACGCGGACGGTGAGATCTGGTCCCAGGCGCTGTTCGACATCAGGGGCGCGCTCGGCGCGCGCACGGCCGACCGCGTCATCGTCGACGCGCAGTTCGGCTTCGCCCCGGACACCAGCTTCACGGACGCGGCCCTGACGACAGTCGCCACCGCGCAGAAGATGTACGGAAAGAGCGCGGCGGACGCCGTGCGCAAGGCGTTCCAGGCCCGGGGCATCCCCGGGGTGTGAGTCCGCGCGGGACCGGAGGGTGCGGGACCTGCGGATGTCCAGGAACCCCCTCCGTAAGTCCATGGAGTCGGGCCCGGCCGGGCGGCACGCTCTGAGCCGTCCCGCCGGGCGACTCCATCCCCTCCGGCACCCGCAACCACTCAACGGAGGTACGTCATGAGACGCAGCCGCGTCAGCACCGCGCTCGTCGCCCTCTGCGCCGCCGCGACCGCCGGCGTCACGGCCCTCGCGGCCGCCCCCGCCGCCACGGCCGCCTCCCCGTTCAAGTCCCGCGCCCACTACGTCGACTGCCGCAGCGGGACCGGCCCGCAGAAGGGCACGCGGGCCGCGCCTTGGCGCACGCTCGCCGCCGTCAACGCCCAGCACCTCGGCCCCGGCGACCAGGTGCTCCTCAAGCGCGGCACCCGCTGCACGGGCACGCTCACCCCGAACGGCGCGGGCGCTCCCGGCAGCCCCGTCCGCATCGCCGCCTACGGCACCGGCGCGAAGCCGGTGATCGACGGCGGGGGCGCGCCCGACACCGTCCTCCTGCGGAACACGCAGTGGATCGAGGTATCCGACCTGGAGATCACCAACGCGGCGAACCCGGGCACGAAGCGCCGCGGCGTGCGCGTCGTCCTCAGCGACTACGGCACCGGCAGGCACTACCGCCTCACGGGCCTCGACATCCACGACATCCGCGGCGACGACACCAAGGACAACGACGGCTCCGCGGGCATCCTCTTCTCCGTCACCGGGTCCGCGAAGGAGACGCACTACGACGACGTACGCGTCGAGAACAACACCCTCAGGACGGTCGACCGCGAGGGCATCTTCTTCGCGTCCAGCTGGAACCAGCGGCCCGCCATCAGCGGCTACGACCCGAACGGCCCGCACTGGGTCCCGTCCACCGGCGTCGTCGTGCGCGGCAACACACTGAACGACCTCGGTGGCGACGGCATCGTCATGACCGCCACCAAGGACGCCCTGGTCGAGCACAACACCCTGCACGGCTTCCAGCGGCGCTCGGCCGGATACAACGCGGGCATGTGGCCGTGGAACGCGGACGGCACCGTCTTCCAGTACAACGAGACGTCCGGGGGCGAGACGACCCGCGACGGCATGGCGTACGACGTCGACGAGGGCTCCTTCGGCACCGTCTTCCAGTACAACTACAGCCACGACAACGCGGGCGGGTTCTTCCTCGTCTGCAGCGCCGACGGCACCCTCGGCGACGCCGTGATCCGCTTCAACATCAGCCAGAACGACCACTTCAGGGGCATCGAGACCTGCCGCGGCTCGTTCTCCGGGGTCCGCTTCCTGCACAACACGATCTACGTAGGTGACGGCGTCAGCCAGACCGTCGTCAACGAGAACACCACCAGCCGGCACGAGATCGCCTTCGACAACAACCTCGTCGTGAAGCAGGGAGCCGGTACGGCGGCCTTCACCCTGCGCTCCGGCGGCGTCACCGCGTCCCACAACGCGCTGTACGGGATCGGGGCGGCGCCCGCGAACCCCGGCGGCACCAGCGCCGACCCGCTGCTCACCCGCCCGGGCACGGCCACGGGTTACGCGGACGCCGCGGCCGCCTACGCCCTGCGCGCCGGATCGCCCGCCCTCGGAACGGGGGCGCCGCTCGCCGACGCGGGCGCCCGCGACTTCGCGGGCAACCCGGTGGTGCCGGGAGCGGCGCCCAACATCGGTGCGTGGAACGGGAGTTCAACCTCCCGATGACGACCGGTGGGGCGCCCTGATCCCGGTCGGGGCGCCCTACGGGGCGCTGACGGGCACCGGCGCCTTCCAGCCCTGCGTGTCCGGTCCGGCCGGCGCGAGCGTCACGCCCGAGCCGGCGCGGGCGAGGGAGCGCCCGGTCGCCTGGTTCACCAGGGTCTTCTTGCCCGGGTTGTACTTCCACAGCTTGGCCGGGTCGGTGACCTTGCCGCCGGTGGCGATGTCGCCCGCGCAGTCGGTGATGCGCACGCTCTTCTTGTCGCTCGCGGTCAGGCAGTAGTCCGACGGCAGTCGGACGGTGCCGTCGGCCGCGAGGACCCAGGACTGCTCGAAGGCGCCGGGACCGTTGTCCTTGCACGCGGCGAGCGTGAGCGCCGCGCCGTCCTTGACGGCGCCCCTCGGGGCGAGGCACTTGTCGCCGGGCGCGGAGATCTCGGCGCGCTTCGAATTGCCCAGCGCCAGACGCTGGTTGGTGCTTCCGTCGGGACGCGCGTCCACGGCGGCGGCGCACGGCGGGTTGCTCTTCGTCTTGGTCACCGAGCTGACGGCCGCGTCGGCGCCGACGGCGGTGCCGGTGGGCAGGCCGAAGTGGGCGTCCGAGTAGGGCTGGTCGTAACAGGTGGCCCGCGGGTCGTTCCACTCGAAGTACTCGACCCAGTCGATCAGGCCCGTGGACTTGATGGCGGTGGCCGGCGTCTGCACGCTGCCGAGCTTGAACGACTCGCCCGTGGTCCTGTCGTGGATGGTGGCGCCGAACCAGCCGTCGCCCTCGTAGGCGACCGTGGAGGTGTAGGTGTGCCCTTCCTCCCAGTCGTGGTTCATGCGACAGCTTGAGCCCTCGCCCTCGCCGCCGAACTGGAGGCAGTAGCTGCCCTCCGAGCCGGGCTTGCGCTCGAAGCTGTCCCACACCGAGAACAGGAACGTCGGCTTGTCGCCGCCGTTGCGCTGCATCCCGATGTAGGCGCCGTTGCCGACGTTGAAGCCGAACTGGTGGCTCCAGAAGGTGTTCGCGTTGTAGCCGGGGTCCTTCTCGACGGTCGTGGACCAGGTGACCTCGCTGAGCCCGTCGGCCGCCGACGGGAACGAGTAGTAGGTGTACGTCCCCGGGGTCGTGCCGATCGTGTCGTCCGCGTTCGCCGCGGGGGCGGAGGCCAGGCCGGCTCCGGCGGCGAGGCCGAGTGCCGCGAGGAGCGGCACGGACCGCCGCTTGAGGGAACGGGTGAAGCGTCCAGTCATCGAAAACCCTGCCTGTGATGGAGGTGGATGCGTGAAGGGAGTGCGTCGGGCTGCGCCGCGCTGGAAGGTGGTCATGCGTGAAGGTGATTGAAAGCGCGTGACTTAGAGCATGATCGCGCGTGCCGGGCACATCTTGCGCCATCCGACGGCGCGGGGCAAGAGGGGGCGCGCAGGGCCGTCACAGCGCCGCGAACGCCTCGTCCACGGCCTCGCAGGTGCGCCGGATGTCGTCCTCCTCGAGCGCGGCGGAGACGAACCAGCAGGCGAGGCCGTACACGTTGACGTGGATACCGCGCACCAGCAGCTCGTGGCGGAAGCGCTCGTAGCGGTCCAGGTCGGCGGCGAACAGATCGCGGTAGTGGCGGGTCGGGGCGCCGTCCGCCGAGAACACGATCTGGAACATCGCGCCGACCCCCTGGACCGCGCACGGCACGCCGTGGTCGCGGGACGCCCGGCGGACCGCCTCCATGACGCGCCGCCCCGCCTCGTCGATCCGGCCGGCGACCGCGGGATCGGCGAGCTGGGTGACGGTCACCAGGGCGGCCGTGGCGCACAGGGGCGAACCGTTGTACGTGCCGCCCTGCTTGATCCGGTTGTCGCCGACCTGCTCCATGATCTCCCGACGGCCCGCGAACGCCGAGATGGGCAGCCCGCCGCCGAGCGCCTTGGAGTAGACAGCGAGGTCGGGCACGACCCCGAAGAGGGCCTGCGCGCCGCCGGGTCCGGTGCGGAACCCCGTACAGACCTCGTCGAAGACGAGCACGATGCCGCGCCGCGTGCACTCCGCGCGCAGGGTCTCCAGATAGCCCGGGACCGGCATCGTGCAGGCGTTGTTGGCGACGATCGGCTCGCAGACGACCGCGGCGATCCGGCCGCGGTGCGCGTCGAGGACGTCACGCAGGACCTCGGCGTCGTTCCACGGGCAGATCACCACGTCGTCGAGCACGCCCTGCGGGATCCCGCGCGAGTGCGGCTTCGCGAACGGCGCCTCGTACGGGCCGACTTCGTCCCGCGTCGACTTGCTGGACACCGCGAGCGTGTCGGTCCAGCCGTGGTAGTGGCCCTCGAACTTCACGATGAGGGAGCGCCCGGTGAAGCCGCGCGCGGCCCGTATCGCGCCCTGGACCGCCTCGGAGCCGGAGTTCGCGTAGCGCACGAGGTCGGCGCACGGCACCGACTCCCGGATCTTCTCGGCGAGTTCGATCTCCGGGACGTTGCACGTGCCGAACATGGTGCCGCTCGCCAGGACCGTCGAGAGGGCGTCGGTGAGCAGCGGGTTCGCGTGGCCGAGGACGGCGCTGCCGTAGGCGAGCAGATAGTCCACGTAGGTGTTGCCGTCCACGTCCCTGATGCGCGCACCGGAGCCGCTCTCCATGTAGAGCGGATGGGGCTCCGACCCGGTGGTGGTGATGCGGGAGGAGGAGCTGGTGCCGCCCGCGAGCGACCCTCGTGCGCGCTCGAAGAGCTCGCGGCTCTTGTGATATGCCATCAATTCCTCCTGTTTTCAAGGCGTTGACACGGGTTCAGGTGGGAGTGAGACTCCATGCCCGAGAGATCCTGAAATGTTGCAGAGGGGAAAACGGACATGGTCGAGAAGGTGGCCGTCATCACCGGCGCCGGCGTCGGAATCGGTCGGGCCTGCGCCCTCGGGCTCCTGGCGCGGGGCTGGTCGGTCGTCCTCGTGGGCCGCCGCGAGGCGCTCCTCGAAGCGACGGCCGCGGATGCGGGCGAGCACGCGGACCGCGCCGTCCCGTTCGTCGCGGACATCACCGACCCGGAGGCGGTGACGCGCCTGTTCGCCGCCGTGGGTGAGCGGTTCGGCCGCGTCGACCTGCTGTTCAACAACGCCGCCGAGACGATGCCGTACGTCCCCACGGAGGATGTCGAGGCCGACGACTGGTACCGCGTCATGGGCTCGATCGCGACCGGTACCTTCCTGTGCTCGCAGGCGGCGTTCCGGATGATGAAGGAGCAGAGCCCGCGCGGCGGCCGCATCATCAACAACGGCGCTCCGTCGGCGCATGTGCCCCGCCCGGACTCGATCGCGTTCACCGCGGCCAAGCACGCCGTCGCCGGGATGACCCGCTCGCTGTCCCTCGACGGGCGAGAGCACGGCATCGCCTGCGGGCAGATCGACATAGGCAACGTGACCCCCGCCGACCGCCCCCAGCCCGCCGTCCTCCAGGCGGACGGCAGCCGGCGCGTGGAGCCGACCATGGACATCCGCCATGTCGTCGACATGGTCGCCGCCATGGCCGAGCTCCCCGTCGACGTGAACATCCAGTCCGTCACGGTGATGCCGAGCGCGATGCCCTACGTGGGCCGCGGTTAGGGCCTCTCGTCCGCCCCGTCCGCCCCGTCCGCCCCGTCATCCCCGACGCCCGGCCTGCTCGGCCTCGTACTCCGTGAAGTGGTGCTCGGAGAAGAGCTCCGGCCACCCGTCACCCGCGAGCCGGAGCTCTCTGGCGCGGGCGAGCATGTGCCGCCAGTACGGCTTCACGGGCCGCCAGCGGACGCCCGTCTGCGCGTAGGAGCTGTCCACCATGTACCGCTCACGGCTCTCCCCGTGGGGAGCCGTGCGGCGGGTGTGGAACAGGGCCGAGTGGATCAACACCGTGGAGCCGGGCGGAAGTTCACCGATGAAGACCTCGCCCGGCAGCTCGGACGTGCCGAGGTGGGCGCGGGCCGTCTTGGCGGCGGTCTCGCGGTGCGAGCCGGGCAGTACGGCGAGTCCGCCGACGGAGGCGTCGAGCCCGCCCAGATAGTGCAGCGCGTGGACCATCGTGTGGGTGGGCTCCGCCCGCGGGCCGAGCTCGTAGTCGTGGTGCCAGTCCTTGCCGGGCGCGTTCGGCGGGCGACGGTCACTGTGCAGGTGGTGGAAGACGAAGGGCCCGCCGATCAGCCCGACGAGGACTTCGAGCAGCGGCGGATGGGCCAGGATCCGGCCGTGCGCCTCCATCTCCAGCTCCATCAGGGGCGGCAGCCCGTACGCGTCGGGGGAGACGGCCGAGGCTATGGACCGCTGACGCGCACCCGAGTCCACCCAGTGGTCGACCTCGGCCTTGGCGCGCTCCGCGAGGGCCGCGGGCAGGAAGCCCCGGAGGATCAGATAGCCCTCCTCCTCGAACTGTCTGCGGTCCTGTCCGGTCAGAGCGGCGTCGGTCCCCATGATTCCCGTGATCCCCATTGGCCTTCCTTCAACTTGGTGCTTTTTGTGCCCTGTTGTGGGAGGTGGTCGCGCGGCGAACAGAAAGGAACCGTAGCGATAGTTGTTTGTTTTTGCACGCACGGACCCTCAATCGAGCAGCTTCGTGCATACTGCTGTGCGTTCCTGCAACATCCCGGGTCAGGAAGGCCAGATGCAGCAGCACTCAACCCGCACCCCACTCGTCTCCGTGGTCGTCACCTGCTTCAACTACGACCGGATGCTGCCGCGCGCGCTCGAGAGCGTCCGGGCCCAGACGACGGCCGACTGGGAGCTCGTGATCGTCGACGACGGCAGCACGGACACCTCGCGCGACGTCGCCCAGACCTTCGCCGCGGCCCACCCCGAGCTGGCCGTGACTCTCGTGTTCACCCGCAACGGCGGCCTCGGGCGCGCCCGCAACCTCGGCATATCCGTGGCCCGCGGCCGCTACGTCGCCTGCCTCGACGCGGACGACCACTACGAGCCGCACGCCCTGGAGAAGCTCTCCGCCGCACTGGACCGCGACCCGACCGCCGAGGTCGCCCGGCCCTACCTGCGCTCCTTCGGCGTGGAGGAGCGGATCTGGGAGTACCCGGACTACGACTTCGACGCGTCGACGTCGGTGAACCAGGCGCCGTACTGCGCCATGTTCCGCCGCTCCGCGTGGCAGCGGGCGGGCGGCTATCACGAGGGCATGCCGGCGTACGAGGACTGGAACTTCTGGATCGCCGTCGGCAAGCACGGCGGCCACATGACGACCGTCCCCGAGCCGCTGCTCCACTACCGCACCAGCGTCGACGGCATGTTCGCCCGCCACCGCGTCCACGACCTCGCGCTGCGCGCCACGATCGTCACCAACCACCGTGATGTGTACGACAGTGCGTGCCAGGACCTGGCCCGCCGGATCCTCGCCGGGGAGAACGTCGACAGCGACCTCAAGGGCGGACCGCCGCACGCGATCTTCGCCCTCTCCTATCCGGCGAGGACTCTGCGCGGCGAGGACATCAGCGCGGACTTCGGCGCCGTGAACTAGGGCCTCTCGTGTGGATCACGCCGGGCTCGCGGGGTCTGGCGCCGCACTTCGCGGCGTTGTCGTCGGTCCCCGCCTCCCCCGAGCTCTCGGCTGCTGCTCGAGCAGGGGGACCCTCATGACCCCGCTCCCTGATCCGACCTGATCCGAACGAGAGGCCCCTGCCATGGGCGAGCACATCATCGAGGCGCGGGCCCTCACCAAGCGGTTCCGCGTCGCGAGGAAACGGCCCGGGATGCGCGGGGCGCTCCGCCACCTGGTCCGCGGCGAGTGGGAGGACAGGACCGCCGTCGACGCCGTCGACCTGCGCGTGGCCCCCGGCGAGAGCGTCGCCTACGTCGGCCCGAACGGCGCCGGAAAGTCGACCACCGTCAAGATGCTCACCGGCGTCCTCACCCCGACCTCGGGCGACCTGCGTGTCGCGGGCGTCGTCCCGTACGAGGACCGGGTCGCCAACGCGCGGAACATCGGCGTCGTCTTCGGGCAGCGCACCCAGCTGTGGTGGGACCTGCCCGTGCGCGAGTCGTTCCGCCTGCTCGGCGACATCTACCTCGTCCCGAAGCGGGAGTTCGACCCCCGCCTCGACGAACTGATCGCCCTCCTCGGCATCGAGGACCTCCTGGAGCGGCCCGTCCGCCAGCTCTCCCTCGGCCAGCGCGTCCGGTGCGACATGGCGGCCTCGCTGCTGCACGCGCCGCCCGTCCTCTTCCTCGACGAACCCACGATCGGCCTCGACGTCTCGGTGAAGGCCCGGCTCCGCGAGTTCCTCGCCACCCTGCACCGCGAGCGCGGCGTCACCGTCGTGCTCACCTCGCACGACCTCGGCGACGTCGAGTCGCTGTGCACCCGCATCGTGCTGATCGACCGCGCCCGGATCCTCCTCGACATGCCGGTCGCGGACATGCTCGCCCGCTACGGCACGCGCCGCACCGTCACCGTGAGCGGCGCGGACCGGCTCACCACCGTGCCGCTCGAAGGGCGCTTCGACGAACTCGTGACGGTACGTCAAATAGACGCCAACACCCTTGAGATCGGCTACGACCGCAGCACCCTCGCCACCCGCGACGTCATCGCCCAGACCCTCGCCACCCTCCCCGTGGACGACATCCAGGTCGGCGCGCCCAGCATCGAGGAGATCATCCGGAACCTGTACGAGGGTGGAGTGGATGCCGCTCTCTAGGGCACCCGAGCCCCCGCGCCCCGTACACCCCGGCCCTGCGGACCCCGTACACCCCGCCCCCGCGCACCCGGTACGCCCCGCCGTTCGCGCTCCCTACCGCTCGCTCTACCTCGCCTCGCTCCAGCAGGCCCTCACCCACCGCCGCGCCGTCCTCGTCGACCTCGCGGGCAACGCCGTCTGGGCGGCCGTCCTCTACTACCTCTGGCGCTCGATCTTCGCCGGCGCCACCAGCGTCGGCGGATACTCCTGGGACCAGATGCGCACCTATGTCCTGCTCTCCTACGCGCTCGGCCAACTCCTCGCGTTCCAGGCCGAGATGCAGATGCACAGGGACATCCGCAGCGGCCAGGTCGCCCTCGACCTCGTACGCCCCGTGAACTATCCGGTGATGCAACTCGTCAGGGCTCTCGGCGCCGGTACCCCGCACATGACCGGCGCACTCGCAGGGACCGCCGTCATCGGCGGAGTGCTCCTGCACGCGCTGCCCCCGCACTCGCCGGCCGCCGCTCTGCTGTTCCTGCTCACCCTGGCCGTCGGGGTCACCGTCAACGCGATGCTCTGCTTCCTCACCAGCCTGCTCTGCTTCTGGACGGAGAGCGCGTACGGCCTGATCCTGGCGCGGCAGGCGGTGACCACTTTCATGGCGGGCGGCATGGTTCCCCTCGCCCTCTTCCCGGCGCCGCTGCGCGTCGTCGCCGAGTGGCTGCCGTTCAGCGCCATCGTGTCCACGCCCGTGCAGATGTATTTGGGCCGGCTCACCGGTGACGACGCCCTGCTCGCCCTCGGGCGCCAACTCGCCTGGGCCGTGGTCATGTCGGCCCTGACGGTCCGGCTGTGGCGGGCGGCGCGCCACCACCTGACCGTCAACGGAGGATGACCCGGTGCCGAGCCCCAGCCCGAGAGACCCCAGCCCGGGACACCCCAGCCTCAGATATCTGTCGAGCGCGGCCAAGCTGTACCGGATCAGGCTCCAGTCGCAGCTGGAGTACAAGGCGGACTTCGTGATCGGCGTGCTCGGCGCGTTCTGTCTGCACGCCGCCGGGTTCGGAACGGTGTGGATCATCCTGCGGCAGGTCCCGGACATCGCCGGGTGGACGATCTGGCAGCTGTCGGTGACCTACGCGCTCGCGATCGTCCCGCGCGGCCTGTGCGTGATGCTCTTCGACGGCGTGTGGGAGCTGCGACACCTGGTCGTGAAGGGGGAGTTCGACCAGTTCCTGACCCGGCCGCTCTCGCCGCTCCTCCAGCTGTGCACCCTGCGGGCGAACCCGGCCGGCGTGGGCGACGTCGTCCTCGGTCTGACGCTCCTCGTCCTCGCGGCGCGCCACGGAGCCTTCACCGTGAGCGCCGCGTCCCTCACCGTGCTCGTCGTCGCGGTCTGCAACGGCGTGGTCGTCGTCGGCTCGCTCAACCTGGCCACGAACAGCCTCGTGTTCTGGGACGGCGCGGAGCAGAACAGCGTCTCGATCCTGGTGGGCAACACCGCCGACCTCGCCAAGTTCCCCCTCACGCTCTACGACTCCGCCGTCGCGTTCGTCTTCACGTTCGTGCTGCCCTTCGGCCTCCTGAGCTACTACCCGACGCTGGCGCTCGCCTCCGGTGGCCTCGAACTCCTCGGCCGGATCGCCTTGTTGCTGCTGGGCGGCGCGGCGACGTCGGCGGTGGCCGGGCTGATCTGGCGGGCCGGTCTGCGGCGGTACCAGGGCGCGGGCTGAGCGGCCCGTACGGGCACGGCGAAGGGCCCCGCACGCCGAGAGCGTGCGGGGCCCCGTTCTTCGTTCTTCACCGTGTCATGTCAGCCGCAGAGCCACTTCGCCCCGCCCCAGCTGGCGTGGTCGTTGCCGTTCCCGTCGCCGCCGTCACCGACGACGAGCTCGACGTACTTCGCGCCGGAGACATCGGCGTCCAGCTTGTACGCGCTGTCCGACGCCTTCAGGACCGGGCTCTCGGCGACCTTCCTGCCGTCCGCCAGGACACTGAACCGGACCGAGCCCGCGGTCTTCTGCGCGTCGTCGACGCCCACCTGGGCGGTGAACGCCTCGCAGCCTCCGCCGAGGTAGTACTTCACGTCGGCGGGTGCGTGCGTGCCGAGGCCCTTGGGGAAGGCCGTTCCGCCGATGCTGATCGGCTGCCCGTCGCCGGAGCCGACCTCGCCGTTGGAGAGGTCCTTCTCGGGCGGTCCCCAGCCGTTGTCGGCCGACACCCAGTCCATGTCGCTCACCCAGGTGTCCTTGGTGGGCGGCGGGGCGAGAGTGCGGATCGAGATGCCGTCGGTGAGCGACTTGGTGTCGCCGCCCGCCTCGTACGACGCCTTCGTGGTGAGCGGGTAGCTCTTGTACTCGGCGTCCGCCGGCGGCGTGACGTTCCAGGTCGCCGTCGCCTTGGCGCCCGCGGCGACGGAGTCGAACGTCGTCGCGCCGGCCGCCTCGGCCTTCCAGCCCTCCGGCACGTCCAGCGTCACCTTGACGTTGCTGGCCGCGGTCGCCTCGTGGTTGGCGAACGCCGCCGTCACCTTGTTCGCGCTGCCGGGCTCCAGCGTCGCGTTGGCCGAGGTGAGACCGAGCGTGGCGCACGCGGTGCGCTCGTCGGTGGCGCCGAGGTCGGTGACGGTGAAGTTGTCGAGGACGAAGTCGGCTCCCTCGGGGGCGTTCTCCGCCTTGGTGAGTCCGGTCCACACGTCACCGCAGCCGCCGACGACCCGCTCGCTGAAGTGGCCGGTGGTGCGCTGCTGCGGCAGCGCGGTCCTGCGGGTGGTCACGCCGGTCGGCTCGCCGCCGGTGACCGTGTCGTACCCGGTGGTCCACCGGTAGGCGCCCGCGTGGCTGTTCTGGTAGTCGAACTCCACCTTGTAGGCGTGGCCCGACTCGAAGGGCACGGACGCGGGAGTGGTCCGGTAGACGAGGCCGTCGTTCTCCTCGTGGGACTTCAGGGACTCGCCGTCGCCGATCACGTCGTCGATGAGCTTCCCGTTCCAGCCGGCCTGCGTGTACGGGGCGTGCTTCTGCGCGATGTGCGTGCGCGGGTCGTTCTCGCCGCCCGACTCGCCCTTCACGAAGGGGCCCCAGCCCTGGTCGACGGCGTCGAAGTCGTCGTAGGCGACCGTCCCCTTCTTCGTCGCGGGGTCGTTCTCCACGATCCGTACGTCGTCGAGGCCGACCTTCGCGTCGCTGTCACCCGCCGCCGAGATCCGCAGTGTCGCGGAGCCGTTCGCGGGAGCGGTGAAGTGGACCTTGACCCGCTGGTAGTAGGTGCCGTGCCGCTCGTCGCCCGCGATGTAGTTCTTGGCCGTCGAGCGGTCCACCGTCAGCTTCTCGCCTCCGATGGCGAGGGCCGTGGGCCGCGTCTTGCCGGGCTCGACCTCGACGTTCACGGACGCGCTGTACCGCTTGCCGGGAGTGAGGCCGGTGACGCGCTGCTCGATCGCGGCCGCCTTGCCGCCCCCGAGGGCCACCCCGCGGTGGCCGAGGTCGTCACGGTCGCTGGTGACCGGTCCGGTCTTCTTCCAGTCCGCCAGGGCGATGTCGTCGAAGCCGGGGTCCTTGACCTTGCCGCCCTGGCCCCAGTCGGGGTCGGCCTGCTTCGGCGCTTGGTGCGGGTAGAGGACGTAGGGCTGTCCGGCGGTCGCGGTCAGCGTGATCTTGCCGTCCTTCGCGCTGACGGTGGACTGCTTGACGCGGCCGTTGTCCGTCAGCTTGTAGACGGCGAACTGCCGTGTCCCCGCGAAGGGTTGGGGCACCGTCCAGGTGCTCGTGCCGCCCTTCTTCGACCAGTGGTAGAGCTTGTCCTGCCGCTTGCTGTCCTCCGACTTCCAGGGCAGCAGGTAGGAGTCGCCGTCGATCACCTTGGAGCCGCCGAGGGACACCTCGCGCTTGCCGTCGGTGACGGTGCCGCGGACGCCGCCGTTGAACGTGATGTCGTTCTTGTCCCAGTCGGTGATGCGGTAGTGCTGGAGGAACTTCGCCGGGAGGTTGCGCTCCCAGACGTTGGCGGAGAACTCGTTCCAGTCGTTCTCGCCGGTCCAGCCCTCGAAGCCGACCAGCGCGGTCTGGCCGAGCACCGGGTCGTCGTTCCAGACGTCCTTCTCACCGTTGCGGATGAAACGGATGATCTTCGAGTTGAGGCCCTTGTTCGTCTTGGGCCCGTAGTCGAGGTCGTTGGCCCAGTGCGACCACAGCGCCTGGCGCTCGAACTTGTTGCCGAACTCGGTGGCCATGTCCCAGCCCTGGTTCTTCAGCTCGGTCAGCGTCCGGTCCGCGATCCAGCCGTGCGTGTAGTAGACGTCGATGTAGATGAGCGACAGGTTGGGGTCGGTCTCGTCGCGCAGCTGCTGGAAGCGCCGGGCCAGGTTCCCGCTGTTGATGTCGTGGCGCTGGTCGATGTAGTACGACTGCCCGAGCCAGTTCCAGCCGGGCTTCGACTTGTCCACCAGCTTGTCGTCGAACGCGTTCGCCTCTGCGTACGCCTCGGTGGCGTTCACGTGCACACCGAAGGTGGAGCCCCACTTCTTGCCGCCCTTGAGCAGCTTGTTGAGGTCCTTGAGGCCGCCGGCGCGCTTGTTGATGTTGCCGCCGTAGTCGGGGTGCGCGGAGTCGTGCCCCTCGGACGCGTACCCCTTGAGGATGCTCAGCTGGCCGAGCCCGTCCGTCGAGAGCGAGATCCGCTTGACATCGTCGAGCGTGCGCAGAAAGGGGTGCGTGGCCTGGCTGGCGAAGTTGTACGGGATGTGGGTGATCACCCGGTCCGGGGTCTTGTCGCCGCCCCTGACCTTGACGCCGATGTCGTGGAAGGCGACGGCGCCGTCCTGCCAGTCCACCGCCTTGTCGCCGTTGGCGTCGGGCGTCACGACTACCTTCGCCCAGGGCAGTTCCTTCTCCGGGGCGGGGGCGCCGTCACCGCGGTAGGTCCACTGCCCCGACCAGACGCCGACGCGGACGCTGCCGTCGGCGCCCTTGCGGGCCTGGTGCCAGAAGCGGGCGTTGTCGCCGTTGGTGGCGCCGGCGGGCTTGTCGTACGTCGAGTTGGACTCGACGGCAGCCGCGAGCGAGCCGGTGTTCACGATCGCGTACGAGGCGCCGACCGGGGACGCGTCGGGCGCGGTGGACGCCGTGACCTTGCCGAACACGTCGGCGGTGCGGGTCGAGTCGGTGTCGAGCCGGGTGAACGCAGTCTCGGCACCGGCGTCTGTGGAGCCCACCGAGATCAGGTCGTGGCCCGGTATGTCGAGTGTGCCGAGCCGGAACGTCTCGGTGTCGCGCACGGCGGTGACCTTGAAGGTGGTGGCCCGGCCGGCCACGTCGAGCGCCGTGTCGATCTCGACGCCGGGCAGATCGGGGAAGACCAGCGTGTACGCGGCCCGGTGGTCGGTGACCTTCGGCGCCGCCTTGAGGGCCACCTTGTACGCCTTGCCGTTGAGCGTGACCTCGGTGACCGGGCTCGTACTGCCGAGCAGCCGCGCCCCGCTCGCCCGGTCGGTATAGGAGAGGACGCGCGGGAAGTCCTTCGCGACGCTCACGGACAGGGCGCCGGACGTGATCGCCACGCCGTCCCCGGCCGCTTCCGCTTCCGCATCCGAGAAGGAGGTGTGCGCGGAGTCGGCGAGGGCCGGGACGGCACCACCCGCCAGGGTCAGCGCGAGGGCAACACCGACGGCGCCCGAGAGGCGGCGTCTGCCTGGGGATCTGGACATATATCTCCCTGCTGCGACGGTGCGAACACGCACTGTCTAGTGGGCGATCCAGGGCCCTAGGAAGCAATTTCCACCAAAGTCCAAACACCAGCGGTCGATAGTCCAAACACAGAAGGGCAGCTTCGCCCAGGTCGGGGGCGGTGCGTGCGACTGCGGTGGCCGTGTTCGTTGCCTGCGCGTTTCATGCGTGAAGCTGCAAGATCTAAATAGTTACCAATCAAGTCTTGTCATCTGTCGGCAGGCTGACGCAAGATTCCGGTACCTCGCGCGCCGGGCCGCAGCCCCCGCGAGGGCCCTGTGAAACCAACCCTCGCTCGCCACTCGACGCAGGAGGTGAATGTGTCGGCCGCTGCGTCCGCATCGCCCACGCCCACATCGCAAAACCCGCCCGACCTAACGCACGAGGCACCCGGAACGTCGGGCAGGAAGAAGGCGTCCGGCACGAAGGGGACGCCGGGCAGGAAGGGGCGCAAGCCCGCCGACCGGCGGAGCCTGCGCGAGCGTCTGAGGCAGGACCGCACCCTGCTCCTGCTGTGCGTGCCGGGCATCCTCTACTTCGCGCTGTTCTTCTATCTGCCGCTCGCGGGCAACAGCATCGCCTTCCAGGACTACCAGCCCTACCTCGGCTTCAAGGGCAGCCCGCTGGTCGGCTGGGACAACTTCAAGGCCCTGCTCGAACAGCCGGAGTTCTGGACGGCCGTCTGGAACACGCTGAAGATCAGCGCCGTCCAGCTGATCCTCTACTTCCCCGCGCCGATCGCCCTCGCGCTCTTCCTCAACTCGCTGATCAGCAACAAGACCCGCCGCCTCATGCAGACGGTCGTCTACCTGCCGCACTTCCTGTCGTGGGTCGTCGTCGTCGGCATGTTCCAGCAGGTCTTCGGCGGCGCGGGCACGGTCACCAGCTACCTGAACGACCACGGCGTGCACGTCGGCAACATCATGAACAACCCCGACACGTTCATCTACCTGATCACCTCCCAGAGCGTCTGGAAGGACGCCGGCTGGGGAGCGATCATCTTCCTCGCCGCGATGGCCTCCATCGACACCTCGCTCTACGAGTCGGCGGCGATGGACGGAGCGGGCTGGCTGCGCCGCATGTGGCACATCACGCTGCCCGGCATCAGGCCCGTGATGATCATGCTGCTCATCCTGCGCCTGGGCGACATCCTGTCGGTCGGCTTCGAGCAGATCCTCCTCCAGCGCGACAACGTCGGCCGGGACGCCTCCGAAGTCCTCGACACCTACGTCTACTTCCACGGCGTCGTCGACGGCGACTGGGGCATGTCCACCGCCGCCGGCCTGATGAAGGGCGTCATCGGCTTCGTCATGATCGTCCTCGCCAACAAGTTCGCGCACCGCCTCGGCGAGCAGGGGGTCTACCAGTGAGCACCGCGCCCATATCCACCACCCTGCGGCCCGAGAGCCAGGCGGGCCAGGAGAGCCGAAAAGGCCGCACCGGCAGCAGGAAGCGCCGCGGCTCCGCCGAGCGCCCCGCCTGGATGGAACAGCCCAACCCGGCTGCCCAGACGCTGAAGTTCATCGTCATCGTCGCGATGATCGTCGCGGTCGGCTACCCGTTCCTGCTCGCCATCGGCACCAGCCTCTCCTCCAAGGCCGAACTCGCCGCGAACGGCGGCTATGTGCTGTTCCCGTCGCACCCCACGCTCGAGGCGTACCGGGTGGTCCTCTCCGGCGGCGTCATCACTCGCGCCGCCCTCGTGAGCGTCGGGATCACCGTCGTCGGCACGGCGCTCAGCCTGCTCTGCACGATCGCGCTCGCCTACGGCCTCTCCCGGCCGCGGACCTTCGCGGGCAAGCCGCTGCTCCTGATCGTCGTCGGCACGTTCCTGTTCACGCCGGGCATCATCCCGAACTACCTGGTGGTGCAGGAGCTGGGACTGCTCGACACCTACGGGGCGATGATCGCGCCGATCCTGCTCAACGCGTTCAACATCATCGTGGTCCGGGCGTTCTTCCAGGGCATCCCCGACGAGCTGCACGAGGCGGCCCGCCTCGACGGCGCCGGTGAACTCACCATCCTGTGCCGGATCGTGCTCCCCCTGTCGAAGGCCGTCATCGCCGTGGTCGGCATGTTCTACGCGGTGACGTACTGGAACAGCTTCTTCAACGCGATGCTCTACATCAACGACCCGGACAAGCTGCCGCTCCAGGTGGTGCTGCGCAGCTACGTCCTCCAGGGCGACACCTTCAACGCGAAGGCGCTCGGCGTGAGCGTGCTGCCCGCCAGCACCTCCCTGTCGATGGCCGTGCTCATCCTCGCGGTCCTGCCGATCATCGCGGTCTACCCGTTCCTCCAGAAGTACTTCGTCAAGGGCGTTCTCACCGGCGCCATCAAGGCCTGAGCCACCACCCTCAACCGCCCCTCGCCCCTTAGGAGAGTCATGTCCTCCAGAGACTTCAACCGCCGCGGTTTCCTCGGTGCCGCGACCGTCGCCGGCCTCACCATCGCCGGTGCCGGTTCCCTCACGGCCTGTGGTTCCGGCGCGGCCTCGGGTGGTGGCGGCGCCAAGGCGTCGGCCAAGCTGAAGCTGCCGACGTACGTCCCCGCGAACGTCCCGGCGCCCGACCTGCCGGGCAACGCGGCGGGCCTCGACCCGGCGTACCTGCGCTACCCGAAGAACCCGGTCCGCAGCGTCAGCAAGAAGCCGGGCGACGGCAAGCCGGTCACGGCCCTGACTGAGACCTTCACGACCGCGGCCCCCGCGATGAACCGCAACCAGTACTGGCAGGAGCTGAACAAGCGCCTGGGCTCCGAGCTGAAGATGACGATCGTCAACGGCCTCGGCGCCGACGACGTCTACCGAGCGAAGTTCAACGCCACCATCGCCGGCGGCGACATGCCCGACCTCATGTGGTTCCCGCCGAACCAGGGCCTCAAGAACGTCCCCGCGCTCCTCGAGGCGAAGTTCCACGACCTCACCGAGTACCTGTCCGGCGACGCGGTCAAGAAGTACCCGAACCTCGCCAACATCCCCGAGTTCGCCTGGAAGACGGCCGTCTTCAACGGCAAGATCTGGGGCATGGCCGTCCCGTACGGCCGTATGGGCCAGGTCTACGTCGCGAACGAGGACTTCTGGAAGCCGGTCGGCGGCGTCCAGTTCGACAGCGCGCAGGACTTCTTCGACAAGGCGAAGGAACTCCTCGACGTCAAGCGCAAGAAGTACGTCCTCGAGCCGGCGTACGTGAACCACATCCTGCAGTTCGCCTACTGGCACGGCGCGCCCAACGGCTGGCGCACGGACGGCGGGAAGCTCACCCACTACTTCGAGACCGACGAGTTCCACGCCGGCCTGGAGTTCGCCCTCAAGTGCCAGAAGGCGCAGCTGTTCTGGCCGGACCCGAACCTGCCGACGACCCTGGAGAAGATGGAGGGCGGGTTCCTCGGACTGCACGTCCAGTCCTTCCCCGGCTTCCTCAACGACAGCAACATGTACGACTGGCCGGAGAAGGTCGTCGTCCCGTTCGCCGCGGAGAAGGGCATGACCCCGAGCTGGGGCTTCGGCTACGGCTCGGTCGGCTTCACCGCGATCAACAAGGCCGTGAGCAAGGACCGTATCGACACGCTGCTCCAGGTCATGAACTACCTCAGCGCCCCCTTCGGCACCGAGGAGCGGCTCTTCCTCGACAACGGCCTCGAAGGCACGCACCACACCCGGGCCAAGAACGGCGACGTGCTCCTGAACAAGAAGGGCAACGCCGAGGTACTCACCACCCGGCAGGCCATCAACTTCTTCGGCAACGCCCCGCAGGCCCTCTACCTGCCCGGCAAGGCGGACATCACCCGCGGCGTCCACGAGACCGAGGTGGAGCTGATGAAGATCGCCAAGGTCAACCCGACCACGGGCTTCTTCTCCGACACCAACGCCAACAAGGGCGCGTCCTCCACCGACACGGTGTACACGGCCGTCAAGGACATCGTCGCCGGCCGCACCCCGCTCTCCTCCTTCAAGAAGGACATCCTGCCGACCTGGCAGCGCGAGGCGGGCAACGCCATGCGCGACGAGTTCGAGAAGGCCATCGCCGACGCCAAGTAGCACCGGCCCGGCCCCGTTCCGCCCTGCACCACCATGCGTCACGCACACAGAACAGGACACCCGCACGTGGAAGACCTGCGCATCGGAGTCATCGGGCTCGGACTGCGACGGAACCTGGCGACCGCCGCGCACCGCCCCGGCAAGGGGTCGGTCGTGGCGGCGGTGGCCGACCTCGACCCGCAGATCCGGGCGAAGGTACCGGAGCTGTACGAGGGCGCGGTCGCCGTCGACGACCACCGAAGGCTCCTCGAAGACCCCTCGATCGACGCCGTCATCGTCGCCACCCCCGACGACACCCATGAAGCCATCGCCTGCGAGGCGCTCGAAGCGGGCAAGCCGGCGTACGTCGAGAAGCCGCTCGGCATCTCGGTCGAGCAGTGCGACACCATCCTGCGCACCGCGTACAAGACCGGCACCCGTCTCTACGTCGGCCACAACATGCGACACATGGGCGTCGTGCGCCTCATGCGCGACATCATCGCGCGCGGCGAGATCGGCGAGGTGAAGACCGTGTGGGTACGGCACTTCGTCTCGTACGGCGGCGACTACTACTTCAAGGACTGGCACGCCGACCGCACCCGCACCACGGGCCTCCTCCTCCAGAAGGCCGCCCACGACCTCGACGTGGTGCACTGGCTGGCCGGCGGCTACACCAAGCGCGTCAACGCCCTCGGCGACCTCATGGTCTACGGGGACCTGCCGCGCCGCGAGCCGGACACCCCGCGACCCGACGGCTGGCTGAAGGAGTTCGACTGGCCGCCGACCGCGCGCCACGACCTGCACCACGTCGTGGACGTCGAGGACGTGTCGGTGATGAACATGCAGCTGGACAACGGCGTCATCGCCGCCTACCAGCAGTGCCACTTCAGCCCCGACTACTTCCGCAACTACACGGTCATCGGCACCGAGGGCCGCCTCGAGAACTTCGGGGACAGCCCCGGCGACGAGGTCCGGGTCTGGAACACGGGTCCGACCGGCTACCGCAAGGACGCCGACATCGTGTACCGCGTGCCCGAGGCGACGGGCTCGCACGGCGGCGCCGACGAGCGCATCATCGGCGAGTTCTGCCGCTTCGTGCGCGAGGGCGGCGTCACCGACACGTCGCCCGTCGCGGCCCGGATGAGCGTCGCCGCCGGTGCGCTCGCCACCCGCTCGCTGCGCGAGGGGGGCATGCCGTACGACGTCCCGGAGCTCGAGCCGGAGCTTCTCGCGTACTTCGACGGCGGGCAGCTGCCGCGCGAAGCAGGGGAGTAGCAGCCACGGCGCAGGCGTGCGCGGGCCCGTCGGAGGGGGCGGGCCTGCCCACGTCTGCGTGCGCACACAGACGGTCGGTCACGTGTAAGTGCGCGGTTGATCACGTCTGGATGCGGAGAACGGCGCGGGTTACGCTACGCGCGTCGCGAGGAGGAACAAGTGGGCGCACATGCCCGATGGACCCAACTGCTGGAAATACTGGGCAATCAGGGCCATCTCGATGTCACCGAGGCCGCCGAACTGCTCGGCTGCTCCTCCGCCACGGTCCGGCGCGACATGGACGAACTGGCCCGGCAGTCCCTGCTGACCCGCACCCGTGGCGGGGCCGTGGTGAGCTCCGTTGCCTACGACCTGCCGCTGCGCTACAAGACGGCTCGCAAGGCGGACGAGAAGCAGCGGATCGCGAAGGCGGTCGCCGAACTCGTCCCGTCGGGCTCCGTCGTCGGCATCAACGGCGGCACCACGACCTCCGAGGTGGCCAGGGAGCTGGCCGTCCGCACCGACCCGGGCGGCACGTCCGGCGGCATCGCGCTCACCGTGGTCACCAACGCGATCAACATCGCCAACGAGCTGGCGATCCGCCCCCATGTGAAGATCGTCGTCACGGGCGGCGTGGCCCGGCCGAGCTCGTACGAACTCGTCGGCCCGCTCGTCACCTCCGTCCTGCAGAGCCTCGCCCTCGACTACACGATCCTCGGTGTGGACGCGGTCCACCCGCACCTCGGCGCGGCCACGCACGACGAGTCGGAGGCCAGCGCGAACCGCTCGCTCGCCGAACGCGCGGGCACGGTCATTGTGGTGGCCGACTCCTCGAAGCTGGGCCGCCGGGCGTTCGCCCAGGTGTGTGCGCTGAACGCGGTGTCGATCCTGGTGACGGACAAGGACGCCCCCGAGGCGCTCGTCGAGGAGATCACGGCGCAGGGCATCGAAGTCATCTGCGTGTGACCGGGCGCCCGTAAGGCGTGTTGTGGCGGCGCCCGGTCACGTCCGCATCAACTGGGCGTCGTCCACCGCTGGTTGGCGCCGCCCGAGCACGTGTAAGTGATCAGCTTCGTGCCGTCCGTGCTCGCGCCGCCCTCGGCGTCCAGGCACTTGCCCTGGTTGACGAGGGTGTCCCCGGAGCGCTGCCACTGCTGCGCGGCCGAGCCGTCGCACGTGGACAGCTGCACTGAACTCCCGCTCACCGTCATGCACTTGTAGAGCGCGCGCACCGTGCCGTCGTGGGACAGGACCCAGTTCTGGTTGTTGCCGCCGCCGCACGTCCACAGTTCGAGCGGGGTGCCGTCCGTGCCGCTGCCGCCGGTGATGTCGACGCACTTGCCGCCGCTGCCCGTGATGTCGCCCGAGGCGGAGTTGCCGGTCGCGTCGTCGTGCACGCTGCCGCCGGAGACCTGGGTGACCTTGGCGTACTGGGTGCAGGTGCTGCTCGTGGACGTCGAGGTGGCGGAGGCGGTGACGGCGGAGCCGCCCGTCGACGTGCCCTTGGGGAGGTCGAAGCGGGCCCGCGAGTAGGGCTCGTCCTCGCAGGTCGCCGAGTTGCTGTTCCAGTCGAAGTACTCGACCCAGTCGACCATGCCGCCCGCACTGATCCGTGCGCCCGAGCCGACCTGGAGGCTGCCCAGGACGAAGGACGTGCCGGCCGTGACATCGGAGATGGTCGCCTTGTACCAGCCGTCGGTCGTGTCGGGGGAGATGCGGTACGTGTAGTGGTGTCCCGCCGTGAACGCCTGGTTGTAGCGGCAGGTGTACCCGGTGCCCGACTCGTCGAAGGTCTGGCAGTACGTACCGGCCGAGCCCGCCTTCGCCGCCGTCGAGCCCCACAGGGAGAACAGGAACATGCCGGTTCCGGTGCGCCAGCGCTGCTGGCCGACGTAGCCGCCGACGCTGTTGGTGAAGTCGAACTGGTGGGCCCAGTAGACGTTTCCGCGGCCCGGGTCCGCCTCGACCGTCGTGCCCCACGTGGCCTCGGTGAGGGCCGTCGTGCCGGACGGGAAGCCGTAGTTGGTGTAGGTGCCGGGGGTCTGCCCCGCCGCCTGGGCCGGCGCGGACAGGCCCAGAGTGGCGGCGACCGCGACGACGGCGGTCACACAGACGGATCTGATCGATCTGAAGCGACGCACAGGTTCCTCCTGAACGGTGGGGGAGGGAGGTGCTTGCAGATATGTGCTTGTGCTCGTGCTCGACAAGAGAGTGGCCGTGGCGAGTGGGCAAGGGCATGGACTTCTGGAGCGTGCACATGGACTCTCGGCGGACTTTGACGGGTTCGGCTGATCTCAAATGCTTGAAAACGCGCTATAACTTGCACAACCAAGCATGCGCTGGGATGTGAGGGTGCGCCGTGAGTCATATCGAGAACGAGCTGTACAGCCAGCCCGAGTGCTGGGACCGGGCGGCCGAACTGGCCCTGGACCGGGCGGCGTTGCTGCCCGAGCCGGGCGAGCGGGTCGCGATCGTCGGCTGCGGCACCTCGCTCTTCATGGCGCAGGCCGCCGCCGCGCTGCGCGAGGAAGCGGGCCACGGCGAGACCCACGCCCACGCGGCCTCGGAGTTCCCGGCCGGACGCCACTACGACCGGGTCGTCGCCCTGACCCGCTCGGGCGCCACCACCGAGGTGCTCCGCCTCCTCGCCGGGCTGCGCGGAGGCGTCAGGACCACCGTGATCACGACCGACGCCGCGACCCCGGTGGCGTCCGCCGCCGACGACGTGCTCGTCCTCGACTTCGCCGACGAGAAGTCCGTCGTACAGACCCGCTTCCCGACCTCGGCCCTCACCGTCCTGCGCACCCACTTCGGGCTGCACTCGCAGGAGGTCGTGGACGACGCGCACGACGCGCTGGCCGAGCCGCTGCCCCCGTGGCTCGTCGGCTGCACACAGTTCACGTTCCTCGGCCGGGGCTGGACCGTGGGGCTCGCCGGCGAGGCGGCCCACAAGATGCGCGAGAGTCAACTCCCCTGGGCGGGCGCCTATCCGGCCCTGGAGTACCGGCACGGCCCGATCAGCGTCTCGACCCGCGGCACGGTCACCTGGATGCTCGGCGACGCGCCCGCCGGTCTCGCCGACGAGGTGCACGCCACCGGCGGAATGTGGGTGGCCGGCGGCCTCGACCCGCTGGCCGAACTGGTACGGACGCAGCGCCTCGCCGTGGCGGTCGCGGTGGCCGGCGGCCGTAACCCGGACCGGCCCCGCCACCTCACGCGCTCGGTGATCCTCGCCCGGGTCTGAGAGCCCCGCCCGCCGATCAACTGTGCCTGACAGCAACGCTGTTGTTGGGGCAGCTTCAGTGCGGCGGCGCCGACCGCGATCTCAGTACCCCGGGCGCCACCGAGTGCGGCAGCAGGTCCGCCGGGCTCTGCGGGAACACCACCTCAAGCTCCGCCTCCTCATGGAAGCGGTACGGGCGGTGCCCGAGCAGGCTGCCGAGATAGCGCCGGATCCGCGACATCTCGGCGCGGACCGTCACCGTGCGCGTCGGGTCGCCGAACATGTCCTGCGCGAGGCCCGACGCGCTGCGCCCGCCGCGGTGCAGGGCCAGCAGACAGAGGAGTTCGGCGTGGCGCGGGCTCAGCTCGTGCGTCCAGGACCGCGTGCCGTCCGTCACCGTGACCGACCAGCGCCGTGGCCTGCTCACGTCCAGCACGACGCGGGTGCCGCCGAGCGGTTCGGCCGCCCCTCCCGGGCCGTCGGGCCGCAGCAGCCAGCCGCCGGGCAGCGGCGCCACCGCACACATCCCCAGGGTCGGAACCCAGGCCCGCCCTTCCGACAGTTCGGAGAGTTCGGACAGCGACTTGGGCAGCGCGATCCGGTCCACCGGCTGCATCCCGGTCACCGCCGCCGTCCAGCCCTGGACGTCCACCGCGACCGCCCGGCCGCCGATCCGCGCGAGGACCGGCGCCGCGACGGCCCGCAAGCGGTCGAGGGCCGCCGTATGACGCTCCCGCAGCCGAGCCTCCGCGAGCTGCGCCACCGCCCCGACGAGCGAGAGCGTCGCCGGGTGCATCGTCTCCAGCGGGCCGCTCACATCGACGACGCCCATCAGCTGCCCGTCGCGCGGGTCCGTGATCGGCGCGCCCGTGCACGTCCACGCGTGCTGCGACACCACGAAGTGCTCGGCGGAGAACACCTGCACCGGGCGCCGCGTCACGAGCGGCGTGCCCACCCCGTTCGTACCGACCGTCTCCTCGGCCCAGTCCGCGCCCAGTTCGAAGCCGAGCCGGTCGGCCTTGTGCAGCACCGCCGCGCTGCCCTCGCGCCACAGGATGCGCCCGTCCGCGTCGGACACGACCATGATGTGCTGCGCCGCGTCCGCGACGGTGACCAGCGCCTCGCGCAGCACCGGCAGTATCTCCATGAGCCCGGACGCCTGGCGGCGCTCCTCGAGCTCCTCGAGGTTCAGCAGGCCCGACCGCACGTCACGGTCGGGGTCGACACCGCTGCGCAGCATGCGGTTCCAGGACTCGCCGATCACCGGGCGCGGCAGGATCTGCGGCCGCTGCCCCGACAGGGTCGCGGCGCGGACGCCCTTCAGGAGCCGTGCGGCCAGCGAGAAGTCCATCGTGGACAGCCGGCCCAGATCGACGGTCGAGTTCTTCTGCGTCACAGGTCCTCCTGGAACAGACCAGTGCGTGCGGACATGTGCTCATCGTGCCGCTTATCCGGCCTTCGTGGGGCCGAAAGGGGGCGCGACAGTTGCAACCCTCTGCAACTCTGGCGAACGGCCGTACGTCGGTCGAAGCTGAAGCCGTGCCGCTCCGGCGGCGCGCGAGCTCCTCAAGGGGGGCCTGAGGGCGGGGGTGATGCCGTGTCGGCGCAGCATCACCCCCGTAACCTCAGTCGTCAAGAGCTGTGACTCCGGTCGTCACCGCTTGGCCTCCGCCCGGTCGGTCAACTCACGGGGCGCGCCCGCTCGACGACCGAGCGCAGGTCCAGACTGTGCGGCAGCGTGCCGAACGCCGAACCCCAGTCCCCGCCGAGCCGCGAGGCGCAGAACGCGTCCGCGACCTCCGGCGGCGCGTGCCGCACCAGTAGCGAACCCTGGAGCACGAGAGCGATCCGCTCCACGACCCGGCGCGCCCGTGCCTCGATGCCCTCCAGGTCGGCGAGTTCGGTCAGCAGGCCCTTGATGGCGCCGTCGAGACGGTGATCGGCGCCGCGCGCCCTGCCGACCTCCTGGAGGAACGCGTTGAGTGCCTGCGGCTCGCGCTGCAACGCCCGCAGCACGTCGAGGGCCTGCACATTGCCGGATCCCTCCCAGATCGAGTTGAGCGGTGACTCGCGCAGCAGCCGCGGCATGCCGGACTCCTCCACATAGCCGTTCCCGCCCAGGCACTCCAGGGCCTCCGCCGCCACGGGCGTACAGCGCTTCGTCACCCAGTACTTGGCGGCCGGCACCGCGATCCGCAGGAACGCGCGCTCCTGCTCCGACCCGGTGTCCTGGACGGCGTCCTGGGCCGCCGCGAGCCGCAGCGCCAGCGTCGTCGCGGCCTCCGACTCCAGCGCCAGGTCGGCCAGGACGTTACGCATCAGCGGCTTGTCGACGAGCCGGCCGCCGAACGCCTCGCGGTACGTGCAGTGGTGGATCGCCTGCGCGACGGCCTGCCGCATGATCGCGGCCGAACCGAGCACACAGTCCAGGCGCGTGGCGGCGACCATCTCGATGATGGTGCGCACCCCGCGCCCCTCGTCCCCGACCCGGCGCGCCCACGTCCCGTCGAACTCGACCTCGGCCGACGCGTTCGACCGGTTGCCCAGCTTGTCCTTGAGCCGCTGGATCGCGAAGGGGTTGCGCGTGCCGTCCTCCAGGACGCGCGGCAGCAGGAAACACGTGAGTCCCTCGGGTGCCTGCGCCAGGACGAGGAACCCGTCCGACATGGGCGCCGAACAGAACCACTTGTGCCCGGTCAGCTCGTACGTGCCGTCCTCGGCGAGCGCTGTCGCCCGCGTCGTGTTCGCGCGGACGTCGCTGCCGCCCTGCTTCTCCGTCATGCCCATCCCGAACAGGACGCCCGCCTTCACGGCGGCGGGCCGCAGCCCCGCGTCGTACACCGTCGACGTCAGCCGGGGCTCCCACTCGGCGGCCAGCGCCGGATCGGCGCGCAGCGCGGGCACCGCCGCGTGCGTCATCGACAGCGGGCACGTGTGGCCCGCCTCGACCTGGCTCCACACCAGGAACGCGGCCGCGCGCCGCAGATGGCCGCCGGGCCGGGACCAGGCCGACGTCAGCCCGGCCGAGACGCCCTTGCCCATGAGCCGGTGCCAGGCCGGATGGAACTCGACCTCGTCGACGCGGTGCCCGTAGCGGTCGTGGGTGCGCAGCCGCGGCGGATTCTCGTTCGCGAGCACGCCCCACTCCTGCGCCTGGGCCGAACCGGCGGCGCGGCCGAGGACACCGAGTTCCTCGCGGACCGCGGGCGCGAGCGAGGGCTCCAGATGCCGTTCGACCCCCTCGGAGAGGGCCCTGTCCGCGGCAAAAACGTCATATCCCACCAGGGGCGGAGCCTGGTTGGTCACTGCGTGGGTGGTGGCTGCCATGACAGATACGGTAAGGACGTGCACCAGGCAAAAGAAACACCCGATCGGCCACACAGAGGCCGACTCCACCGGGCCCGCGCCCTCTATCGCAACGTCTCGAAGCGCAGGACCGCCTGGCTGCTGCTCAAGGACACCGTCAACTCGTGCATGGAGTACCGCATCCTCGGGCTCGCGGCCGAGGCCGCGTTCTTCACCCTCCTGTCCGTGCCCCCGCTGCTCCTCTCCCTCATCGGGCTGCTCGCCTACGTCGACACCTGGACCGGCGCCGACACGATCGCGGGCGTGCGCGACAACATCCTGGAGGCCTCGCGCACGGTCCTGACCGACGAGGGCGTGAAGGAGATCGCCCGGCCGATCCTCGACGACGCGATGAAGGGCCGTCCGGACGTCATCTCCATCGGCTTCCTGTTCTCGCTGTGGTCGGGCTCGCGCGCGGTGTCCACGTTCGTCGACACGGTGACGGTCATGTACGGGCTCGACGGGGTGCGCGGCATCGTCAAGACCCGCCTGCTCGCCTTCCTGCTGTTCCTCGTCGCGCTCGTCGTCGGCTCGGTCGCGCTGCCGCTGATGATCGCGGGCCCGGACGCGGTGATCGCCCTCGTCCCCTGGTCGGAGACCGTGGTCCAGGTCCTGTACTGGCCCGTGGTCCTCCTCCTGTCCGTGGTGTTCCTGACGACGCTCTACCACGTGTCCGTGCCCGTGCGTTCGCCCTGGATCGAGGACGTACCCGGCGCCCTCGTGGCCCTCGCGATGTGGGTGCCGGGCAGCTTCCTGCTCCGCCTCTACATCACCAGCACCATCGAGGGCCCCACCATCTACGGGTCCCTGGCCGCGCCCGTCGCCGTGCTCCTGTGGATCGGCGTATCGGCGTTCGCGGTGCTCGTCGGCGCCGCGGTGAACGCGGCGATCGACCGGGTCTGGCCGTCCGTCGCGACGTCGGCCGCCCGTGCCGCGAACGAGCGGTGGCGGACCAAGCAGGCCGCGGAGTACGTCGCCCGCTCCGCCGCCCGCGAGGCGCACGGGGGCATCGACGACGCGGACGACCCGGACATGCCGTCCGAGTTCCCCGAGCGCTGGTCGAAGTTCCTGCCGCCGGACGACGTGTCGTCCCGCCTGCGCGCGCACGTCCGCAAGAACGGCGACCAGACGCAGGACCACAACGAGCACGACCACGACGACCACGACCACAACTGACCGCCCGCCTCCCCGCGGACGCGGCGTAGCCTCGAAGGCGTGGCTGACGTGTACCGGGAGCGGGCGGCGCGGAGCGTGGCGGGTGCGGTCCTGTGGACCCGTACCGTCGCCCCCGAAGGCGACGGTCCCCGCCCCGCAGCGGCCGTCCTGCCCGACGGCTGCATGGACCTGCTGTGGACCGAGGGACGCCTCTTCGTCGCCGGACCCGACACGCACGCGTACCGGCCCGGCATCAGCGGCGCCACCCGGTTCGCGGGCATCCGCTTCTTCCCCGGCACCGCGCCCGCCGTCCTCGGCGTCCCGGCCCAGGAACTGCGCGACCGGCGCGTCGACCTCGCCGACCTGTGGCCGTCGGACCAGGTACGGCGCCTCACCGAACGCGTCGACGCGGCACAGGACCCGGCCGCCGCCCTCGAAGCCGTGGCCCTCGAACGGGGAGCCGCGCCGCCCGACGCCGTCCTCGCGCACATCGTGGCGTCGCTCGGCGCGGGCCGCACCGTCGCCGAGACCGCCGACAGCGCGGGGCTGGGCGCCCGCAGCCTGCACCGCCGCTCCCTCGCCGCGTTCGGTTACGGACCCAAGACCCTGGCCCGCGTCCTGCGCCTGCAACGCGCCCTCGCGCTGGCCCGCGGGGGAGTGCCGCTCGCCGAGACGGCCGCGCGGGCGGGGTATGCCGACCAGGCCCATCTGGCGCGCGACGTACGGGAGATGGCGGGCGTTCCGCCGACCCGCCTCGTCTGACGAAGCCGCCGCTGCTACCAGGGCGAGATCGGCTCGATCCCGACCCGGCGCCCCTCCTCGTCGAGCAGATGACCCATGCGCTTGACCGTGTGCAGGCCGACGATGCGGTCCGTCACCGTGAGCGTGGGCAGCCGGGCGCACAGCGCCGTCTCGCGGCGCTGGATGTCACCCAGGTCGTGCACCCACAGCGTGGCGAAGATGTTCGCGGGACCCGTGACGGCCGCGACCAGACGGCACTCCGGCAGCGCGGCGAGCGTGCGGTGGACGGTGCCGATGTCCCGCGCGGGGACCCGGCCCAGCAGCGACACCGAGACCGGATGGCCCGCGAGCGCGGAGGCTATGTCGCAGCGGAACGTCAGGACCGCCGAGTCCGTGAGACGGCGCAGCCTGCGGCGCACGGTGGGCGGGCTGGTGTCGGTGCGCTCGGCGAGTTCGGCGAGGCCGAGGCGCCCGTCGCGGACGAGTTCGCCGAGCATGGCCCGGTCCACGGGGTCGAGTTCGAGCCCGCGGACCGGCTCCTGCGCCGCCGTCGCACTGCCCAGCGCCGTGAGCTGCGAGGGGTCGAGGGAGCGCAGCCGCCAGCGACTGCCCTCGACGTAGAGCGACGTGGCGAACAGGGCGCTGACCGACACGATCCCCGGCAGCCGGTCCAGCTCCTGCGTGAGGAAGCGGCTGAGCGAGGGCAGGTCGGGGGCCAGCACGTCGAGCAGCAGGTCGGCGCTGCCGGGGGCCGTCACCTCGATCGTCACCGCCTCCGGGAGCACGCTCAGCTCCGCCAGCAGCCGCGACCGCTCCTGAGGCCGGCAGCGCAGCAGCACGAACGCCGTGCAGCGGTTGCGGGTGAACTCACGGCCCGGCGCCGCGTACACCCAGGCGAGCCCCGCCCGCGTCAGTCGGTCCCACCGCCGCGCCAGCGTGCCCGCCGTCACGCCGAGCAGCGGGGAGAGCTCCGACCAGGACGCCCGGGGGCGCAGCTGGAGGGCGTTCACCAGAGCGAGGTCGAGCTCGCTGGCGGTGACCGTTTCTCGCATCACAAGCACTCCGTACGTACGAATCCATGAATATTCGGGGCCGCCCGTGCCTCGGCCCGCACAGTAGCGACCACATTCGGTTCCGGCCACCAGAAGACCCAGAGGTGAAGCTGTGTCCACACACATAACGGGAACGGGACGCGGGCCGAGAGCGGTCAGCTCCGGCCCGGCCATGGTCGCGACGATGGCCGTCGTCGTCCTGTTCAGCGGCATCGTCCAGGGCTATCTGACCGTTCCTAGGTAGTGAGCGGGAGTGAGTCGTGGATCCACTCCTGCTGACTACGCCCGTCCCGAACGGTGTTGGGCGGGCTGGGTCGCCGCGTTCTCGTTCCCGGTGGCGACACCACTCCTGGTGGTGGTCCGGTCCGGGGCGGGCGGTCTCCCTCACGCCCTGGGTGTCGGGGTGCGGCCTGGGCGCTCCGATGCCCCACACCATCACTCCGGTGATGTGGGGGCGGTGGCGTCCGTCGCCGCGCCCCAAAGCCCTGGGCGCGCCTTCCGATCACGAGGCTCGCGGCCTCGTGGCGGGTGGTCTTACGGGTGGTGGTGCCGGTGGGCCGCTGCCAGTGCTCGGCACCCCACCTGCTGCTGTAGGCGGCATCCACCGCGATCACTGTGACGTCCTGGGCGGCGGCCATGGAGATGAGCCGGGCGGCCAGGCGTGCGGTGGGGAACCGGGAGATCAGACGGCGGAACCGCTTGTTGCGGCCGTGCTTCTCCCGGGTCTTGGAATCGTGGAAGTCGAGGTCTTCGATCGCGATCGCCGTTGCCCCGCAGCGTTGGGCGTAGTGCAGCAGGCGGCTGGTGGCGTGCCGGATCTGGGCGTCCCGGTGCGCGGCCGTCCCGGACAAGTCGTAGCCGAAGCGCTCTGGGCGGCCAAGCGGGTTGCCGTGTCCGTCCAGTCGCCAGGCGGCATAGTGGTCGTCGTTGGTGTCCACGCCGATCACCGTCCCGTCGGCCAGTGCCGCATCCAGGGTGAGCGTGGGGGCGGGGGTGCGCTGCCAGGACGCGGTCACGTACCAGCGATCCCGCACCACGTCGTGGTGGATGCGATACGCGACCGCACGGTTCGCCGACACCCGGTCCGCCCAATCCTGACCGCGGTGCGCGAAGACGGCGCGGGCATCGAGCTCGTACCGGCCGTGCGGGGCGTTCGCCAACCCGGCCAGCGGGGCCGGGAGTTTGAGGCTCAGCATGCCATCCACCGTGAGGCGGATGGTCTCGTTGCCCAGCCGTTTGCCGCTCTCGCCATCGGCGGCCAGGAACATCCGCGCCGCCTCCCACCGCGCCCGCCAAGCCCCTTCGCTCAGGCCTGCCGCGCCGAGGTGATGCCGCGTAGTGGCCAGCCGCTTGCCGCCACGCACCACCCGGACCCGGCCCGCCGCCCAGTCCGAGCGGGCCGCCGCGAGCCGGTCCTCCAGGACCCGCAGGCGGCGGGACTTGGCATGCCACTCACGCCGGGAGCGGTACCCACCCGGAGCGCCTTTGCGTCCCTTGGCCCCCAGGGGCAGGGCCAGGCGCTGCCGGATCCGGGCGACGCCCGCCTCCAGATCACGAAGGTGCGCGGCCAGACAGCGACGCGCCAGCGCCCACTGGTCATGCGTGGCCTTGGTGATCGCCCCGGCCCAGCGTGCCGAGGAAGCGGCGCTCACGCCCCGCTTCCGCGCGGCCCATTGACCCGCATCATGACCCACCCCGGCCGCGCTGCGGGCCTTCAAGTCCAGCCCGGCTAGTCTGCCCAGGTGCCGCCCGACCGCGGTCAGCACGTCCACGTCATGCGAAGACAAGCCCTTGAGGCGCGTGCGCACCGCGACCCCCGCCGGAGCCGGGGCCACGAACGGGGCCGCCAGCACACGCAACGCGTCTCCCGCCATCTCCCCACCCCCGCGCGATCCGATCATCTGCCAAACCGCCCAACGAGCCCGGACCCTTCAAGGTCACGCATTCGACACGGAAACGCATGTCCGCTCCGACTCGCATGCTCACTCGCGCTTGCCAGGACTCGGTAAAACGCGGTCAGTTCTCAGCGGTTGGCAACCCCGCTTTTGCCCGAAGTCGGCCGGCGCCTGGAAGGCGGGACCGTCGGGGAGAACAACACCTATCTGCTCTTCCAGTCGGCCTGCGCCGTGCTGACGCCGCTGCTGTCCGGCTCGGTGACCTGCACGGGCACCGCAGGCTGCTGCGGGTGGCGCTCGCGATGGTGGTGGCGGGTGGCTCCCTCCTGATCGCCGCGACCCTCGCCGTCGACGTCACCCTCCAAGGCGCCGTCTTCGGCTTCTTCCCGCCCCTCGTGCGCATCCTCCGCTCCCGCGCTCCCGAGCGGAACCGCTCCGGGATCTCCCTCCTCGTCGGTGTCCTGCTCCTCGAGATAGGCGTGGGCGGGCGCGCTCGCCACCGGCGCCGAGCTCGAAGTGAGCGCGCACGGAAGGGACTTCGCCGATCTGCGCCAGGACGAGGAGATGACCCGGTCCTACGCGAGGGCCGCCGGCGAGCTGGGCCGTACCGTCACCTCGCTGCACGGCGAGACGATGGCGTCGACCGACATGGGCAACGTCTCGCAGGGCATCCCCTCGATCCACCCGACGGTCGGCTACGACACGGGAGGTGCCAAGCAGCACACCCCCGAGTTCACCGCCCACGGCAAGACCTCGGGCGCCGACCTCGCGGTGCTCGACGGGGCGACGGCCCTCGCCCTCGTCGGCGTCGACCTCGCGATGTCCGGGGAACAGTGCGCCCGGCTGCTCGACGGGGTACGCAAGCGCCGGGCGAACGCGTCCTAGCCGGGCGAACGCTTCTTAAGAGGCGGTGGCCAGCGGTGCGAACAGGTCGACCCCGTTCCCGTCCGGGTCGAGGACCACGGCGTACCGCTGGCCCCAGAACGCGTCCCACGGCTTGAGCTCGCCGTCGTACCCGGCGGCCACCAGCTCCTCGTAGACGGCGTCCACCCCGGCCGCGTCGCCGCAGTGGAAGGCGAGCCCGTGCCGGGAGGCACCACGGGCCGGCGCCCGCCAGGACGGGTGGAACGACTTCACGGTCTCCTCGGTGTCGAGCAGCACGCGAAGCCCGCCGGGCAGGACGGCCTCCGCGTGCGGCTGCTCCTCGGCTCCTTCCGGGAACACGAGGCCGAGGCGGCGGTAGAACGTGACGGAGGCGGCCATGTCGGAGACGACGACGCCGACGGCGTCCAGTCGTGCGGTGATCTCGGTCATGGCCCCACCGTAGGCACCCGCCCCGGCGCCGGTCTTGAAGGAATCGGACACTTTGCGTCGCGTCGCACCTGCGCCCGGTCGCCGGCCCGCGCCGCTCAGTGACGTACGGTCGCAGCGAGCGCGGCGATCCGGTCCGGGCCCACCCGGCAGCAGCCCCCGATCAGCCGCGCCCCCGCCCGCTCCCAGCCGGCCACGCGGTCCGCGGTGAACGTGGCCGCGCCCCGCCAGCCGCGCGCCCCCGCGTCCCAGGACTCGCCGCTGTTCGGATAGGCCACCACCGGCTTCCCGGTGATGCGCGCGGCCAGCGCCACCGCGGGTTCGACGTCCTCGGGGGAGCAGCAGTTGACCCCCACCGCGACGATCTCGTCCGCGTCGGCGGCCAGCTCGAACGCCTCCTCCAGGGTCTGCCCGGCGCGCGTGCGGTCACCGGCGACGCTGTACGACAGCCACGCCGGGACGCCGAGCCCCCGCACGGCCCGCAACAGCGCCCGCGCCTCGTCGGTGTCCGGCACCGTCTCCAGGGCGAGCAGGTCGGGCCCGGCCGCGGCGAGGACTTCGAGCCGGGGCCGGTGGAAGGCCTCCAGCTCGGCCACCGTCAGGCCGTAGCGGCCCCGGTACTCCGAACCGTCGGCCAGCATCGCCCCGTACGGGCCCGCCGACGCGGCCACCCACAGCGGACCCGGCACCCCCTTCGCCTCCGCGCGCCGGGCCGCCTCACGCGCCAACTCGACGCTCAGGGCGAGCAGTTCGGCGGCCCGCTCGCGGGAGACCCCGCGCCGCGCGAACCCCTCGAAGGTCGCCTGGTAGCTCGACGTGATCGCCACCGAGGCCCCCGCCTCGTAGTACGCGAGATGCGCGGCCACGATCGCCTCGGGCCGCTCGGCGAGCAGCCGTGCCGACCACAACTCGTCGCTCAGATCGTACCCGGCGGACTCCAGCTGATTGGAGAGCCCGCCGTCCAGGACGACCGGCCCCTCGGCGAGGGCTTCGGCAAGAGGAGGTGACGTCATGCAACGACGCTAACCCTGTCGGATCCCGGACGGGATCAGCGCTTGAGGGTCACCGTCGCGTACACGGAGTTGTCCGTGCCGCCGAGGAAGGCGTCGTACACCCGCGCCGGGTGCGCCTTCGAGCCGTCGATCCGCATGTGCGGCCGCTCGGCGGAGTCGTGCCGGGGGGCGTCGTCGCCCATGAAGGCCGTCCCTCGTGGCCGGTCGACGCAGGGCCGACAACCCAGCCCCTACGAGCATGTGTTCGTGATCGACTCCGGCCCGCCCGTACCGTCGACTGCTGGGTACGGGACGGGCCTTGGCCGTCGTGCGGGCCGTTGTGTCCGCCGTGGCTCACCCCGCCGCCGAGAACGTGAAGGCGAACGCGGCCGGGGCCACCTCGTGCACGTACTGCGGCAGCGGGCCCGGGCCGCAGGACTGGGAGCCGATGCCGTGCTGGGCGTGGTCCAGGTTCACCCACACCGTGTCACCGGCCACCAGGTCCGTCCGGTGCCCGGCCGCGTCGAGGTGTTCGCCCGTCCAGCGGCGGGCCGTGAACCAGAACTCCGGTTCGCCGTCGATCCGCAGGCCGCCGATCTCCACCCGGCGGACATCCGCCCGCGCGCCGTTCTCCTGCGGACGCACGTACGGCGTCTGGAGCTCGTCGAGGGACGCCTCCCACAGGCCGAGTCGTGACGCGGCCCGCGTGTCCGGATAGGCCTCGCCGGGGCCACCGCCGAACCAGCGCGCGTGCGTCGCGGACGACGGGAGGCCGAGGCGGACGCCCAGGCGGGGGAGCGGCACCTTCCAGTCGCCCTCGGGGGCCACCGAGACCGTGAGCGTCAGGCGGCCCGCGTCGTCCGCCGTCCAGCGGTACTCCGTGGCGAGCGCGAACTGCCCGGCGGCGGGCGCCACCCGGGTCCGTACCGTCAACCCGCCTGAGTCCAGGGTCACTTGGTCCAGGCGGTGCCGCATGCGGTGCAGTCCGGCCGCGCGCCACAGGGGGCCGAACCGCCGGTCCGCCTGCCAGTCGGCGCCGTTGTCGTTGTCGGTCGGCGCCCGCCACACGTCGAGGCGCACCTCGGTGACCGGCACCTGTCCGACGCTCCGCAGCTCGCCCGTACGTGCGTCGAAGGCAGCCGGGCCGAGCGTGATGACGTCCGCGTCCCGCACAGGCGACACCCCGCTCGCGGGAACGACCGACTGCCGCCCCGACATGGGGAGTTGACCCCACGCCACCACATGACCCCGGTCCGCCCACGCGGTGTCGTCGGCCAGCGCCGCCCGTACCGACCACTGCGTCTCCGCGCCCCGCGCCGCGTCCGGCGGGGCGGGCAGTTTGACGTCCGCGCTCTCGCCGGGCGCGAGCGTCGGGACGGGGAGCGGGCCCGACTCCACCGGTGCGCCGTCCACCTCGTACGACCAGGTGAAGGCCAGCGCGGCGAGGTCCGCGAAGTCGTGGCGGTTCGTGACGCGGACCGTGCCGGCCGTCCCGTCGCCCTCGATCAGGACCGGCTCGATCACCTTCTTGTACTCGACGAGCCCGGGCGAGGGCGTGCGGTCCGGGAAGAGGAGACCGTCGCAGACGAAGTTGCCGTCGTGCAGTTCCTCGCCGAAGTCACCGCCGTACGCGTACCCGTACCGCTCGTGCGCGAGGCCGTGGTCGATCCACTCCCAGACGAACCCGCCCTGGAGCCGGTCGTACGTCTCGAAGAGGCGCTGGTACTCGGAGAGTCCGCCGGGTCCGTTGCCCATCGCGTGCGCGTACTCGCACAGGATGAAGGGGAGTTCGCGGCGCGCCTCGGGCCCCTCGTCCTCGTGACGTCCGATGCGTTCGACCTCGGCGTGGTCCGCGTACATCCGCGAGTAGACGTCGGTGTCGGCGCACGACGCGTCGCCCTCGTAGTGCAGCGGGCGGGACGGGTCGCGGTCGCGGATCCAGCCGGCCATCGCGGTCAGGCCCGCGCCCGTGCCGCACTCGTTGCCGAGGGACCAGATGATCACCGACGCGTGGTTCTTGTCGCGCTCCACCATGCGGGCGGCCCGGTCGAGGAGCGCCGGGGTCCAGTGCTCGTCGGCGACCGGATTGCCGTTCCACCGCTCGTGGGTGAAGCCGTGCGTCTCCAGGTCGCACTCGTCGATCACCCACAGGCCGAGCTCGTCGCACAGGTCGAGGAAGGCGGGGTGGGGCGGGTAGTGCGAGGTCCGCACGGCGTTGATGTTGTGCCGCTTCATGAGGAGGACGTCGTGGCGCATCGTCTCCTCGTCCACGGTGCGGCCGTGCTCCGGGTGGAACTCGTGCCGGTTGACGCCGCGGAAGAGGATCCGCTTGCCGTTGACCTTGAGGACGCCGTCCTCCACGACGACCGTACGGAATCCGGCGCGGAAGGGGATGATCTCCCCGCCCGGCGTGGCCAGTTCACCCGCGTACAGGCGCGGCGTCTCGGCCGTCCACGGCTCCACCGGCAGCGTCACCGACTCCCCGGCCCCGACGTCGAGGCCGAGTTCGGGCACGGTCACGCGGCCTCCCGCGCCTGCCTCGACCCGCAGCGTGCCCTCTCCGGTGCGGTGGTCGTACGCGGTGTGCACGAAGAAGTCGGCGTCCGCGCCGTCGGGCCGGTGCAGCAGCGTGACCTCACGGAAGATGCCGGGCATCCACCACTGGTCCTGGTCCTCCAGATAGGAGCCGGACGACCACTGGTGGACGCGTACGGCCAGGACGTTGCCCTCCGCGCGCAGCAGCCCCTCGACGGCGAACTCGTGCGGCAGCCGCGAGCCCTTGAACTCGCCCAGCTCCTCGCCGTTCAGCCAGACCCGCGCACACGACTCGACCCCCTCGAAGCGCAGCACGGTCGCTCCCGACGCGGGCCAGTCGTCCGGCAGGTCGAAGACGCGCAGATGGTCGCCGGTCGGGTTCTCGGTCGGGACGCGCGGCGGGTCGACGGGGAACGGGTAGAGAGTGTTCGTGTACGCAGGTGACCCGTAGGCCCCGCCGCCCTGGAGCACCCAGTGGCCCGGCACCGTCAGATCCGCCCAGGCGGACGCGTCGTAGCCGGGGCGGGCGAAGGACTCGTCGTGGCCGTCGGCCGTCGCCGCGAGGCGGAAGCGCCACGGGCCGTTGAGAGAAAGAGACTTGGCGTCGGAGGCGGCGTACCAGGAGCGCGGCGCGACACCGCCGGTCCCGGGGGACACCTGCTCGTAGTAGGGGAGTGCGGATTCCTCAGGGAGGGACACCTCGGGGAGGGACATCGTTCTCCTTGACGGTCAGGTCGTGTGCGGGGTGAGGGTGGTGCCGGTCAGGCCCGGCGACGACAGCACGCCTTCCAGCGCGAAGGTCGCCGCGCCCAGGCTCACGGGGTCGGTCGGTATCGGGGACAGGACGATCTCGGTGGCCGCGAAAGGGCTGCCCAGGGCGTGCCGCGCGACGGCCTCGCGTACTTCGGTCAGCAGGGGCGTACCGAGCGCGGCCGCCACCCAGCTGCTGAGCACGATCACTTCGGGGTTGAGCAGGTTCACCAGGTCCGCGACGGCGGCGCCGAGATGGCGGGCGGTCTCCCGGACGACCCGCAGCGCCACCGGATCGCCACCGGCGGCCGCGCGGCCGAGCGCGCCGATCGTCGCGGTCTGGTCATCGTCGGTCAACAGGGCGCTTTCCGGGGCGAGTTCACGCAGCGTCCGCATGATGGCGGGCGCGCCCACGTACGCCTCCACGCACCCGCTGTCGCCGCAGCGGCACGGCCGCCCGTCCAGGACGAGCGTGGTGTGACCCCACTCGCCGGCGCTGTTCGTGACACCGCGGTGCAGGGAGCCACCGAGCGCGAGGCCCGCGCCGACGCCCGTACCGAGGTTGATCACCACGGCGTCGTCGCGGCCCCGCGCGGCGCCGAACCACAGCTCCGCGAGCGTGGCCGCCCGCAGCGGGTTGTCGAGGTGGACCGGGTAGGGGAAGCGCTCGGCGAGCAGCGCGGTCAGGGGCACGTCGCGCCAGCCCCAGTTCGCGGCGCGCACGGCGACACCGCGCTCGCGGTCGACCTGCCCCGGCATCGTGACGCCCACCCCGAGCACACGGGGCGGGCGGCGCGGCCCCGCGGCGGCGACCACGGCCCCGACCGCCGCGGCGATCCGGCCGACGACCTGCTCCGGGGCGGACTCGCCGGGCCGTAGCTCCTCCTCCGCGCGCGCCACGACGCCCAGGGCGAGATCGAAGAGCTCCGCGTGCACGTACGTCTCGGCCACGTCGACGCCGATGAGGGCGCCGCCCGCCGCGTCCACCGCGACCAGCGAGCGCGGACGTCCGCCCGCGGACTCCTCGAAGCCGACCTCGACGAGCAGGCCGAGCGCGGTGAGCTCACCCACGAGCGTGGCGACCGTCGCCTGGCTGAGCCCGGTCCCCGCCGTCAGCTCGCCCCGGGAAGCGGGGGACTTGGCGATGAGGTGGCGCAGCACCGCGTACCGGTTCGCCGTCCTGATGTCGCGGGATGTGCGCTTCACCGTGTCCCCTCCACTCCTGGGCCCCTTCGACGCTACGGCCGCCCGCACTCTTTCTACAAGGGGTTTGAAAAGGGGTTGTCAGAAGTCCCCGCCCGCGAGGGGGTGATCACCACGGAGTACCGTCCGAGCGCATGACCCAGACCGACACCGCGACAACGCTGTCGCGCACGCTCCCGCAGACCGACCGCACCCGCCACAGCAGGCTCCGCGAGCAGGCCAGCCTCGAACGCTCCGACCTCGAGGCGATCCTCGACGCGGGGTTCGTCTGCCACCTGGGCGTCCTCGTCGACGGCCGCCCCGTCGTCGTACCCACGGTCTACGGCCGCGACGACACCCGGCTCTACCTGCACGGATCCGTGGCGAGCCGCAGCCTGGCCGCCGAACCCGACGGGCCGATATGCGTGACCGTCACCCACGTCGACGGCCTGGTCCTCGCCCGCTCCGTCTTCGAACACGGCGTGAACTACCGCAGCGCGATGATCCACGGCGTACCGCACACGGTCACCGACCCCGACGAGAAACTGGCGGGCTTGCGCCGCCTCACCGAGCACGCGACCCCGGGCCAGTGGACGTACGCAAGGCAGCCGAGCCGCAAGGAGCTGGCCGCCACCACCCTCCTGGTCCTGTCTCTCGACGAGGCATCCGTCAAGATTCGTACGGGCGCCCCCGACGACGGCGACGGGCCCGACGCGGCCCTCGGCCTGTGGGCCGGCACCCTGCCCCTGACCTCCCGCTGGGGCGCACCCACCGCCGATCCGCTGCTGCCGACCGGCATCACCGCCCCGGCACACATCGTGGCGCGCGCGGGGACCCGGCAGGGCTGACCGGCAAGCGGGGGCATACCGTGAGTTCTCGAGCACTGGTTCTGGGAGCGAGGAGAACGGGATGCAGAGCCGCACGGCGCTGGTCGAGGACCTGATGGAGCGCTTCCCGCACGTGCCGCGGGAAGCGGTGTTCAAGGAGGACCTGCTGCGCGGCGGCGTGGCGTTCGACAAGTCCGCGCTCAGCGACAACGAGTCCGGTGACGTCAAGCCGAAGTCGTACTTCATCTTCTCCTTCGACCACGGCACGCTCCCCGAGCTCGGCGAGGCCGCGCTGCGCCGCCCGCCGGAGGAGATCATCCTCACCGGCGGCCCGTACGACCTGCGGCGCACGGTCGTCTCGGTCCGCGTGAACCCCTCGTCGCCCTACCGGGTCGCGGCCGACGAGGACGGGATGCTCGGGCTCTACCTCGACGGGAAGCGGATCTCGGACGTCGGCGTCCCGCCGATGCCGGAGTACTACCGGCACAAGCTCTCCAACGGGAAGTCGGTCATGGAGGTGGCCCCCACCATCCAGTGGGGCTACCTGATCTACCTGACGGTCTTCCGCGTCTGCCAGTACTTCGGCGCCAAGGAGGAGTGCCAGTACTGCGACATCAACCACAACTGGCGCCAGCACAAGGCGGCCGGCCGCCCGTACACCGGCGTCAAGGACGTCGACGAGGTCCTCGAAGCCCTCCAGATCATCGACAAGTACGACACCACGAAGGCGTCCACCGCCTACACGCTCACCGGCGGCGCGATCACCTCCAAGCTCCAGGGCCGCGACGAGGCCGACTTCTACGGCCTGTACGCCAAGGCCATCGAGGAGCACTTCCCCGGCCGCTGGATCGGCAAGGTCGTCGCCCAGGCGCTGCCCAAGGACGACGTGCAGCGCTTCAAGGACTACGGCGTGCAGATCTACCACCCCAACTACGAGGTGTGGGACCGCCGTCTGTTCGAGCTGTACTGTCCCGGCAAGGAGCGCTACGTCGGCCGCGACGAGTGGCACAAGCGCATCCTCGACTCGGCGGACGTCTTCGGTGCGCGCAATGTGATCCCGAACTTCGTGGCCGGCGTCGAGATGGCAGAGCCCTCCGGCTTCGCCACCGTCGACGAGGCCATCGCCTCCACCACCGAGGGCCTGCGCTTCTTCATGTCGCACGGCATCACGCCCCGCTTCACCACGTGGTGTCCCGAACCGACGACCCCGCTCGGCAAGGCCAACCCGCAGGGCGCGCCGCTGGAGTACCACATCAGGCTCCTGGAGGCCTACCGCTCCACGATGGAGGAGTACGGCCTCTCCTCGCCCCCCGGCTACGGCCCCGCGGGCGCCGGCCGCGCCGTGTTCTCCGTCAGCTCGTTCATGGACAGCCTCGCGCCGGAGCCGGCCCCGGCCGGCTAGCCGCTGGATCCGGGCGCGGTGTCGGCCCGACACCCGCCCGGTCCACCTGCGTTCAGGCCGCCCGCTCGCGCAGCGCCGCGAGCGCGCGGTCGGCGTGGGCGCTCATCCGGAACTCGCTGCGGACCACTTCGAGGACGACGCGGTCCTGGCCGAGCACGAACGTGGCCCGCTTGGTCGGCGCGATCGAGAAGCCGCGCGCCACCCCGAACCGCTCGCGCACCTCGCCCTCCGCGTCCGAGAGCAGCGGGAAGCCGAGCGTGTGCTTCCCGGCGAACTCCGCCTGGCGCTCCACCGGATCGGCGCTGACGCCCACGGGCCGCGCGCCGACGGCCGCGAACTCGGCCGCGAGATCCCGGAAATGACAGGCCTCGGCCGTGCACCCGGGCGTCATGGCCGCCGGGTAGAAGAACAGGACGACGGGACCCTCGCCCAGCAGCTCCGACAGCCGCGTCGGGGTGCCGCTCTCGTCCGGCAGGGTGAAGTCCTCGACGGTGTCGCCCACTTCGACGCGCTTGCTCATGATCCGGCCTCCTGGGCCCTGGCCACGCCGCGCGCCCACAGGACGAGCGGCACCTGAAGGGGAAGCCGCACGAGGGCCGCGGTCCTCAGCGGCGCGGGCTTGTCGCGCCAGTCGACCGCCATCTGCACGTTGGCGGGGAAGACGCCCACGAAGAACGCGGCCGTGGCCCGTGCGGCCCTGCGGCGCGTCCACGGCAGCGCGATGCCGGCCGCGAGCGCGAGCTCGACGGCGCCGCTCGCGTACGTCCACGTGCGCGCGGAGCCCGGCAGTACGCGGGGCACCGTGGCGTCGAAGGACTTCGGGGCGACGAAGTGCGTCACCCCGGCACCGGCGAGCAGCCCGGCGAGCGCGAGTGCCTTGCGCGTCGACGAGGAACGGGGCTCGGAAGAGGTCGCTGGGCCGCAGCGGGAACCGGTGTCGGCGTCGGGTCCGGCAGGTGGTCGGGGCACGGGGCCTCCAGGGAAGATCGGGAGCCTGACGCCAGCAACATTACTGGTCGGTAAGTATCCGCGGGAAGCGCTGGAGAGGGCGATTCCGATTCCACCGGCCCGCAGCGCGGCCGTCGTCCGGGCGGCCCGCCGGAATTTAATTCCTTGGCGCGCGGGCCGTCCCGTCCCGTACGCTCGGCGACGCCCGCCACGCAGTGGTGTGCGCACACACGAGAAGCCAGGAGGTGGACTTCGATGAATGCCGTCACGCAGGGCGCCGCCCGCGTCCAGAAGCCCGTTCATCCCACCTCCGTGGCCACCGGCTGACCAACCACTCTCTCGCGCCCATGGGCGCGCGCCGGGGCCACCCTTGTGAAGGGTCACCCCTTGAACTCCCCTTTCTCCACAGAGATTTCCCGGCATCCCCTCGCCGACTTCGGCTGGGACGACGACTGGGCCGTCGCGTTCGCCCCGTACACCGCGCAGGGCTTCGTGCCCGGCCGCGTCGTCCGCGTCGACCGCGGTCAGTGCGACCTCGTCACCCCCGAAGGACCCGTGCGCGCCGACACGGAGTTCGTCACCCCGCACGACCCGCTGCGGGTCATCTGCACCGGCGACTGGGCGGTCGTCGACCCGGACGGCGCCGATCCCCGCTACGTCCGCACGTATCTGCCGCGCCGCACGTCCTTCGTGCGGTCGACCTCGTCGAAGCGGTCGGAGGGCCAGATCCTCGCGGCCAACGTCGACCACGCGGTGATCGCCGTATCGCTCGCCGCGGAGCTCGACCTCGGCCGTATCGAGCGGTTCCTCGCCCTGGCGTGGGAGTCCGGCGCCCAGCCCGTCGTCGTCCTCACCAAGGCCGACCTCGTACCGGACGCCGCGACCACCGCGCACCTCGTCTCCGACGTGGAGACGGCGGCGCCCGGCGTGCAGGTCCTCGCGGTCAGCGCCGAGCAGGGCCACGGCATCGACGTGCTCGGCGCGCTCCTCGACGGGACGTCCGTGCTGCTCGGCCAGTCCGGAGCCGGTAAATCGACGCTGGCCAACGCCCTGCTCGGCGCCGACGTCATGCACGTGCAGGCCGTACGCGACGTCGACGGCAAGGGCCGGCACACCACGACCACCCGGAACCTGCTGGTCCTGCCGACCGGCGGCGTCCTGATCGACACCCCCGGGCTGCGTGGCGTCGGGCTCTTCGACGCGGAGGCCGGCGTCGGGCAGGTCTTCTCGGAGATCGAGGCCCTGGCCGAGGGGTGCAGGTTCCACGACTGCGCCCACGACGCCGAGCCGGGATGCGCCGTGCTGGCCGCGCTCGACGACGGGACGCTGCCCCCGCGGCGCCTCGACAGCTACCGCAAGCTGCTGCGCGAGAACCAGCGGCTCGCGGCCCGCACCGACGCCCGCCTGCGGGACGAGATGCGGCGCGTCTGGAAGGCGCGCGGTGCCGAGGGCCGCGCCGCGATGGAGGCGAAGCGGGGGCGCCTCGGCTGAGCCGGTCCCGCGCGCGGCCCCCGCCGTCCCGTACGGGGCGCGGGGGCCGCGGCACACCCCGCACCCCAGGGCCATGTCCGAATCCCGCCAGCCCCCGGCGCCGCGCAGGCGCACACTTGAGGGCGTGATGATCGATGAGGACACGCGGTACGAAGCGGTGCGCAGCCGTGACGCGCGCTTCGACGGGGAGTTCTTCTTCGCCGTCGAGACGACCGGCATCTACTGCCGCCCCAGCTGCCCCGCGGTCACCCCCAGGCGGAAGAACGTCCGCTACTACGCCACCGCCGCGGCGGCGCAGGGCTCCGGTTTCCGCGCCTGCCGGCGCTGCCGCCCCGACGCCGTGCCGGGCTCGGCCGACTGGAACGTACGCGCCGACGTGGTGGGCCGCGCCATGCGCATGATCGGCGACGGCGTCGTCGACCGCGAGGGCGTCGCCGGGCTCGCCGTGCGCCTCGGGTACAGCGCCCGCCAGGTGCAGCGCCAGCTCACCACCGAGGTGGGCGCCGGACCTGTCGCCCTGGCCCGCGCCCAGCGCGCCCACACCGCGCGCGTCCTGCTCCAGACGACCGGCCTGCCGGTCACGGAGATCGCGTTCGCCGCGGGCTTCGCGAGCGTGCGCCAGTTCAACGACACCATTCGCGCGGTCTACGCCCGTACGCCCACGGAGCTGCGCGCCGAGGCCCCCGCCACCCGCGCCACCGCCACGGCGGCCGGCATCCCCCTGCGCCTCGCCCACCGCGGCCCTTACCAGGCCCGCCCCCTCTTCGACACCCTCGCCCGCGAGGCGCTCGACGGCGTCGAGGAGATGACCGGCACCCCGGGTGCCCGCACCTACCGCCGCACCCTGCGCCTGCCCTACGGCACCGGCGTCGCCTCCGTCGACGAGCAGACCAGGTCCACGCCCGCGAGCCGCGCCGCGCACCACGGCGGCTGGCTCGACGCCCGCATCCACCTCACCGACCTGCGCGATCTGACGACGGCCGTAGGACGCCTGCGGCGCCTGTTCGACCTGGACAGCGACCCGTACGCGATCGACGAGCGCCTCGGCGCCGACCCGCGCCTCGCGCCACTCGTCGCCGCGCGGCCCGGCCTGCGCGCGCCGGGCGCCGCCGACCCCGACGAGCTGGCTGTACGGGTCCTCGCGGGGCGGGAGGAGGCGGCGCGGCTCGTCGAGCGGTACGCGAAGGCCGTCGACGCGCCCTGCGGCACCCTCACCCATGTCTTCCCCTCGCCCGACGACCTCGCCGGAGAGCCGGGCCCCGTCGGCGCGCTCGCCACGGCCCTCGCCGACGGCGCCCTGCGCCTGGACCCGGGCGCCGACCGCGACGACGCCGAGGCCGCCCTGCGCGCCCTGCCCGGCGTCGACGCCCGCACCGCCGCCCTCATCCGCATGCGGTCCCTGGCCGACCCGGACGTGGCCCTCCCCGAAGAGCCGGGACAGGAACCCGTACCGGACACCTGGCGCCCCTGGCGCACGTACGCACAGCAACACCTCTGGACACAGCGACAGTTGGAGCAGCAGTCATGACCGTGTACTACACCGTGCTCGACAGCCCCATCGGTGAACTCCTGCTCACCGGCGACGAGTCGGGCGCCCTCACCTCTCTGTCCGTGCCCGGGCAGAAGGCCGGCCGCACGGTGCAGCCCGGGTGGCGGCGCGCACCGGAGCGCTTCGCCGACGCCGAGAAGCAGCTAGCCGCCTACTTCAGGGGTGAACTCAAGGAATTCCACCTGGAGTTCAGCACGGACGGGACCGAATTCCGCGAGAGGGTGTGGGCGGCACTCGACGCCGTGCCGTACGGCGCGACCACCACGTACGGCGCCGTCGCCGCGAGTATCGGCGCGTCGCGCGCCGCGGTCCGCGCCATCGGCGGCGCGATCGGGGCCAACCCGCTTCTCATCGTCCGCCCGTGCCACCGCGTGATCGGCGCGGACGGCTCCCTCACCGGGTACGCGGGCGGCCTGGAGTGCAAGCAGCAGCTGCTGGCCCTGGAGGGAGTCCTCCAGGACCACTAGGGCCTCTCGTTCGGATCACGCCGGGCTCGCGGGGTCTGGCACCGCACCTCGCGGCGTTGTCGTCAGTCGCCTTCTCCCCCAAGCCCTCGGCTGCGCTCGGGCAGGGGGACCCCCATGACCCCGCTCCCTGATCCGGCCCGATCCGAACGAAAGACCCTAGTCGTCGAGCCCCCAGCTGTGGATCTTGTGCGGCTGGATCCGGATGAGCTCCTCGCTGAAGTGCGCGCCCAGGTGGTGCGGGCCGGTGAGGAGTTCCGCCTCGCCCCTGATGTCGACGCCCCGCACCTTCCAGGGCTTGACGCTGAGGATGTCGTCGACGACGAGCGCGACCTTCGGGTTCGCCTGGAGGTTGCGCCACTTCTTCGTTGTCCCGAGCGCGTATCCGCCGACCAGGATCGTGCCGTCGTCCTGCGGGAAGAACCCCACAGGGTTCGCCTGCGGCTGGCCCTTCGGGTCGACGGTGGCCAGCCGTCCCAGGCGCTGGGACTTCAGATAGGTGAGCTCGGCCTCGCTGAATTCGGTCATGGCCTCAGCCAAACACGAACGCCCCCGCCACGCATCGGACCCCGGCCCCAGGGCCGTTGCCCGATGCGTCCCGACGGCTACGAGAAGAGGCGTGCGTACCTGTCGTGCCAGGGGTGCGCCTCCTCCAGCTGTGCGCTCAGGGCGATCAGGGTGGCCTCGTCGGCGGGGCGGCCCACCAGGGAGACTCCCACCGGGATCCCGCCCTCCGGGGTCCAGTACAGCGGGACGTTGACCGCCGGCTGGCCCGTCATGTTGTACGGGCTGGTGAAGGCGCTGAACGCGCTCTGCCGGCGCAGGTTGTCGAGCGGGTCGCCGGACTCGTCGAAGAACTCGAGCGGTTGCGGCAGCGTGGCAAGCGTCGGGGTGAGCACGGCGTCGTAGCCGGACGTCGCCCGTACCGCACGGCGTGCGGCGCGCTGCATCCCGGTGATCGCGGCCGCGAGCTGCTCGCCGCTGATGCCACGGCCGAACTCGCGCCAGGCCCGGGTCACCGGCCGCAGCAGCTCCTCCGCCCCGGCGTCGAGGGGGTGTCCGAGCGACTGCACTCCCCACGCCGTCACGAAGTGACCGCTGATCTCGGGACCGAACGGCGTCGGGATGTCCTCCACGATGTGCCCGAGGTCCTCGAGCAGTCGCGAGGCGTGCTCCCAGGCCGCCAGACATGCCGGGTCCACCGTCACGCCTTCGGCGGCGGGCCGCGCGTACCGGCCGATGCGCAGCCGCCCGGGGGAGCGCTCGGCATACGAGAGGAACGTCTCGCCCGGCGGGAGCGGCGGCGCCCAGTGCGGGTCGCCCTGCTCGGGCCCCGCCAGCGCGTCGAGCAGCGCCGCCGCGTCGCGCACACTGCGCGCCAACGGCCCTTGTACGGCAAGGCCGTTGACCTCGATCCCGGCGGGCCCCGAACTGACCCGGCCGCGCGACGGCTTGATGCCGAACAGGCCGCAGATGCTCGCCGGGATCCGGATGGAGCCGCCCCCGTCGCTGGCGTGGGCGACCGGCACGAGGCCGAGCGCCACGGCCACCGCCGCCCCGCCGCTGGATCCTCCGGCGGACAGGGCAGGGTCCCACGGGCTGCGGGCGGGACCCGCCACATCGTTGTCGGTGTAGCAACAGCAGCCGAATTCAGGGGTGTTGGTCTTGCCGAGGCTGATCGTGCCGGCCTCGCGCAGCCGGGTCACGCTGTAGGCGTCGGCCTCCGGCACATGGCCGCCGAAGGCCTTGGACCCGTACGTCGTGCGCACGCCGGCCGTGTCCGCCAGGTCCTTGACGGCCGTCGGCACGCCGAACAGCGGCGGCAGGTCCCCGTCCGCGCGCCGCTCCTGCGCGGCCGCCGCCTCGGCCAGAGCGGCGTCGGGCGTCACCGTCACAAAGGCGCCGAACCGCTCGTCGTAGCGCCCCACCCGGTCCAGGTGATGCTGTACGAGTTCCACCGGGCCGACCTCGCCCTTGCGGACGGCGGCGGCCTGTTCGAGGGCGCCGAGTGCGTGCAGCTGAGTCGGGGCGGTCATGCGGTGCTCTCCTTCAGTTCGGCGACCTGCCGGGCCACCAGTTCCTCGTGCTCCTCGACGTCGCGGCGCGCGTCGCGCGGCCGCCACCTGCCCGTCATCACGAAGATGAACGGCAGGAACAGCACCTGCCCACCGAGACACACCCACCACCAGGTCTGCCACGCGTGCGCGTTGTCCGCGCTCGCCCGCTGCACCTCGGGCCCGTGCTCGCGCAGGATCTTCAGCTGCGGCGCCGCCTTCCGCACGGTCTCCAGACCTTCGGCGCCGATCTCCTTCCGGGCCTGGGCCAGCAGAGGGGCGGGCACCTTGTCCGGTGCGTACGAGCCGAGTTCGGCGAAGAGCTTCGGGTGGGCCTTCGTGATGGCGAGGGCCGGAGCGGCCTGCACCGACGCCGCCTTGACCTCCGCGCCGTGCTCGATCAGCGGGGTCACGGTGCTTACGACGAGCGGCACGAAGGCGGCGGACAGGGCGACGGTGATCCGCACGATCCAGCCCCACACGGCGAGACCCGTGGCGGTGGCCGCCGGGTTGTGCCGCTCGACCGTCTCCGTGAAGCTCGCCATCCACGGCGAGTAGGCGATACCGCTGGTGACGCCGATGCCCGCCACGATGAACGCGAACGTGTAGTAGCCGGTGTGCGGTTGGGTGGCGTGCAGGGTGAACGCGAGCGTGAAGCCTATGGACCCGAGCGCGCCGAGCAGCATGAACGGCTTGCGCACGCGCAGGCGGTCGGAGAACAGGCCGGCCAGGACCAGCGAGATCGCGTTCGCTCCCCAGTACCAGTTCAGCAGGGCGTTGGCGCGCTGCGGGGTGTATCCGAAGTTGGTGGCGAAGTAGAGCACGAAGTTGCCGACGGCGGCGAAGTACAGAAGGAGGTAGACGCTGATGGCGACGGCGGAGCCGATGACGTCGAGGCGGAGCATCTGGCGCCACTGTCCGCGCAGCGCCGCCTCGGTGTCCATCCCCTTGGCGCGCGCCTCGACCAGCGCGCGGTCGCGCAGGCTCACCATGATCTGGTCGCGCAGCGCCGGGGCCAGCTCGCGCAGTCCGAACAGCGCGACGACGAACATGATGAGGCCGCTGATGCCCGCGAAGCGGATCTCGTCCTGCCAGGTGGTGGAGCCGCTGAAGGTGCGGGAGGTGACGGCGGTGACCACGAGACTGCCGATGATCGGCCCCATCGTCCAGTAGCCCATCGCCGAGGCCCGGCCGAGCTGCGGAGAGAAGTCCCTGATGAGCGCCGGGGTGGCGACCAGGATCATGCCCTCGACGAGTGACACGGCCGCGTAGATGAGCAGATAGCTCACCTTGCCCGGCGCGTTGGGCAGGGCGAACGTGGTGAGCAGGCCGACCACCAGCAGGCCGTAGACCACGATGTTCGCCCGGCCCCAGCGGTCGGCGAGCCCGGCCACCAGCGACGAGAAGGCGCCCACCGCGTTGGCGGCCACCGATATGTAGACGAAGTACAGGAACGTCATGTGGTAGTGGCTGATGATGGCTGTCGACACCGCGTACTGGATGTACAGCTGGTAGTAGAGAACGATCGTGACGAGCACGACGATGCCCAGGTACCAGTACCGGGGACCACTCTCGGGGTAGTGGTCGAGCCGTCTGCCGCCGAGGCGGCTCAGAGCTGAGGGGAACGGCCGGCTGGTGCGCCGCGCCGTGTCCGCCGGTGACGAAACCGACATCATGCCTCCCTGCTGTCGAGACACACGCCAGCGTGTGCATGGTCGGGGAGGCTAATACCGTCCAGTCGGTATCTCCTAGGGGCAGGACAAGGGTTTGTGATCTCGTTATGGCGGGAGTGTGTGGCCCGGGCCTGCCCGGAGGCGGGCAGGCCCGGGCCGCGGGGATACTCGTTGGCGTCAGGCGGGCAGTCCCCAGCGCTCCGCCGGCGCGTTCGCCGTGACCGGCTCGACGCTCAGGTCGGGGCGGTCGCCCTTCGCCGTGACGAGCGCCGAGTCGCCCTTGCGCAGGGTGATCCGGATCGCGCCGTCGCCCGCGTCCTCGTAGCGGAGCGGCCTGCCCCGGCCGTCGCGTACGTCGACCGCCCCCGCGATGCCGTGCCGCACCACACACGGCGCGCCCGCCTCGCTCACGAGCCGCACCCAGCGCGTCGTGCCGCCCTCGCGTACCGCGCTCAGCAGAAAGGCGCCCTGCGTACGGAAGTTGTGGACGGCGAGGTCCTTCCACGCGGCGGGCAGGGCCGGGAAGACGCGGATCACGCCGCCCCAGGACTGGCACACCATGTCGTGCAGGGACTGGGCGGCCGACAGCGGCGTCTCGATGACCGGGCCCGACTCCTTGTACATGGTGTTGGCCTGGATGAAGCGGGACATCAGCTGGCCCAGGTACTTCAGGGCGTCCTCGCCCTTGCCGAGCAGCGCCGACATCGAGGCCGCGCCCGTGAACGTATAGCCCTGGAGGGCCCCTTCGAAGCCGACCCAGTGGGCCAACGACTTCTCGATCAGCGCGAGTTCGTCGGGGGTGCGGCCGGTCAGCTCGTACAGCGGGTACACCGCGAGCATGTGCGAGTAGTGGCGGTGGGACTTCGCGAAGGGGATGTCCGCGCCGATCATGAAGCCGTTCGTGTCCGTCGGGTAGGCCACGCGCCTGGCGAGCACCTCGCGCCAGCGTGGCGCCGACTCGTCGTCGATGCCGAGGAGTTCGGCCGAATCCAGGAGGGTCCGACAGCCCCACGTCAGGAGCATCAGGTCGTAGTTGCAGTCGCGGGTGTTGCCGCCGTACTCGGGCGAGAACGTCGCGGGCAGGTGCAGCTTGCCGTCGGCTCCCGGCTCCAGGAAGTGCAGGTAGTAGTTGATCGCCTTGCGCAGCAGGGGGAAGAGGATGTCGCGCAGGATCTTCTCGTCCATGGTGTGCCGGTAGCTCAGCCACACGTTGTGGAGCGCCCAGGTGAGGTTGCCGACCTCGGGCGTCGGAGTGTCCTGGCCGGGGATGCCGACGCCGTAGCCCTGCGCGTTGCTCGTCGCGCCGCCGTTGACGAGGTGCATGTCCGTGGTGCGCGGGATGCCGAGCGAGTCGGCGCGGTACGGGGCGGCCATCTCGGCGGTGAGGTTGTCCCGGAACTCGCCCAGCGCCCGTGTGACGGCGTCGAGTTCGAGGTGGTTCGAGCCGTGGATCAGCCAGTACTCCAGCTGCACGTTGAGGTTCCACCAGGTCGCGGGCCACGGCGTCGGCTCCAGCCAGGGGCCGCTGGTCGCCATGACGGGGGCGTCCCGGCGGGCGGCGGAAGCCGTCTTGTAGAGCTGGATCCAGTAGAAGCGCTGGATGCGCGCGTCGGGGACGGACAGGAAGCTCTTGCGGTAGTACGCGTGCCACCAGGCGCGATGGGTCACGGCGAGGGCGTCGTAGGGGAGCACGGCCGCGGCCCGCACCGCCTGGACGGCCCGGTCGCGGGCGGTGGACTTCGGGAAGGAGTGCGCCACGTTCACGTACAGCGTCCGCCGCTCGCCGCGGGTGCGCTCGCGCCAGGCGGTGACGTACTGGCCGCCGGACAGCAGCGGCTGGACGGAGGCGGAGACGCCCTCGTACTCACCGGACTCGGCGGGCGGGTTGCCCTCGTAGCCGGCTGGGATCGGCTGGAACGCGGCGCGCGGGCTGATCGACTGGGCGGGGTGGAAGACCCACGCGAAGCCGCGCTCGCCCTCGGACGGGGTGACCTCGACGGCGAGGACGGAGAGTGCGTTGGTGACCTGGGCGCGGATCGTGAGCGTGCCCTTGTCGGTGGTCAGGGTGCCGGTCAGCTCCGCGTCGCGAAGGCGCAGGCGCCAGTCGAGGCCGGTGATGGCGCCGACGGGTTCCAGCGTGAAGCAGCCGATGGGCAGCCGCGCCAGACCGAACAGGGAGCCGAACTCCGGGCGGTGGTCCTGGACCTCGGAGTGCTGGACGTTGAAGCGGATCGCGTTCTTCCCGGGCTCCTGGTAGATCCCGGAGCCGAGGAGGCCGTTGCCCAGATACGGGCCCTCGTACCAGGTCTTCGGCATCTTCTGCCAGACGAGGTCGGCGTCGTCGAGGACGGTGCGCCAGGCGTCTTCGGAGGGTGCGCCCATGGTGGTGGCGGGGAGCCCGGCCGGGGTGGCGGCGGTGGCCTGCGCCGGCAGCCCGCCCGCGAGCGCGGCCCCGGCGAGGGTGGATCCGGTGGCGAGCACGGTCCTTCTGGACGGTCTTGGCATGGCGCGGCCTCCACGTGTCGAAGCAGACGTCGATTCATCGGAGCTATCCCCCGCGGCAAGCTAGAGATGTGACGAGAGCCCGTCAATATGCTGGGAGAGATCCGATGTAACTCGCGCTACGTGGATGATGTACGTGTACATGAACCGGAGCGGCTAGCCCCAGATCACGGCCCCGATCCAGGCGCCCACGATGAGCAGGCAGGCGAAGAGTTCGGCCAGGACGCTGGAGCCGCCTGCGCGCATCGCGGTCCGGGTCGAGGCGACGGCGTCGCCGTGCCGGCCGAGGCGCAGGCGCTCGCAGAGGTAGACACCTCCGATGAACCCCGGGATCGACCCGATCACCGGGATCACGCAGAAACCGACGAGGGCTCCGGTCCCCGCCCATATCGCGGTGCGGCGCGTGGCGCCGCTCTCGCGCAGCCGGCGCGGCGGAAGCTGCCAGCGAAGCACCTGGGCGGCGAGCAGGACGGCGGTGGCTCCGACCAGAACTCCCCAGGCCAGCCCGTTCGGGTCCTGGAGCGACCACACGAGGACCGCGGCCCACACGAGCCACGACCCGGGCACCCCGGGCACGAGCACCCCGCACAGGCCGAGCAGCATCACCACTCCCACCAGCAGGAGTTCCCACACGCCCATCTGCCAAGAGTGCCGGACAACGACGGAGCCCGCAGATCGCAGAACTTCACGCTCCGCCACCACCGACGGCTTCCGGCCGCGGAACCCAGCCCTCCGTGACGTGCTCCCCGATCCGGTCCTCCGGTCCTGCTGACCACCCCGCTTCACGGCCGGAGAGTCTCGATCCGGCAGTCACCCCTTCGTGACGTGCTCCCCGGTCCGCTCCTGAATCCGCTCCCCGCCCCGGTCCAACCCCGGCACGTCCCGTGACACCCAGCCCCGCTCGTACGCATGCCACCCCAGCTGGAGCCGCGTCGTCACACCGGCCAGTTCCATCAGGCGCTTCACTCTGCGCTGGACCGTGCGAAGCCCCAGGTCGAGCTGTTTGGCGACGCTCGCGTCCGTGAGTCCGGCCAGTAGAAGGGAGAGGATCTCCAGGTCCGTGCCGTCGGGGCCGTCCGGCTCCTGCTCGGTGATCACGCGGCTGCTCTCGCCGAGCCGCAGCGGCAGCGCGTCCCGCCAGACCGCCTCGAACAGTCCGGAGAGCGACTCCAGGAGCCCGCTCGCGTGCACGACGAGCGCCGCGGGCTCCGCCGCGCGCGAGGTCAGCGGCACCATCGCGAGCGCCCCGTCGGCGATCACCAGCTTCGTCGGCACCCGGTCCACGACCCGTACCTGCTCGTCCCGCCCGATCGCGGCCGACAGCTCCGTCAGCCCCGTCGGCATCGAGAGCACCTCGCGCTCCACCACGACCCGGTACGCGACGCCTCGGCCGGTGGCCTGCTCCTCCGCCTCGTTGTCCATCCCCGAGACGACGATCGGATTGCCGGTGACCAGCGCGCACACCTCGTCCGTCGCACCCAGCTGAAGCTGCAGGAACCGCTGCGAGACCGCCGCCGCGCCCGTGACCACCTCGACCAGATCGTGCACGGCGGGCTCGGCGGCCTGCGCCCGGTACTCCTCCGCGAGCAGCGCCGCCGCCAGCTCCGCCTTCTCCAGCTCGTGCCGCTGCTGCGTCAGGAGCGCGCCGAGCGCGACGCCCGGCGGAGCCGCGACCCAGCGCCCCGGCCGCGCGGACGACTGCGCCGCGAGCCCGTGCCGCTCCAGCCTGCGCAGCGCGTGTTCGGTCTCGTACTCGGCGAGGGCGAGCCGCCCCGCGAGATCGGGCACGTCGGCCGCGCCCAGCGACACGAGCGCGCGGTAGGTGCTCTCGTGCATCTCGTCCAGACCTATCGCACCCAGCATGCGGCGATGCCCCTCCCCGAGCCTCGGTTCCGGCGGAGCCGTGGCGGGAAACGGCCACGGCGCAAACCCGCCGCGCCCCATCTTCCCCGTACGACCGCTCTCTCTGCCAATGTGGCGCCACCGCAGCACCAACATCCGCCGGGAACACGGCCTTTGTGCCGTATTCACCTGCGCTTTCACCTGGGGAGAGGGAGAGCGATGCGCGCGATATCGCGTACGGCCTCGGTGGCGGCGACCGCCGTCGTCCTGGCCGTCACCGCGGCCCTGCCTACCGTGGCCGAACCACGGGAGGACGCCAAGAGACCGCTCGTCGGCAGCGAGGCGGCCGCGAAGGAGGGGGCGGGCTCCGTCGTCACGCTCGTCACGGGCGACCGGATCCTGGTGACCAAGGACGGCTCGGGCCACAGCGCAGCCACCGCGCTCCCCGGCGAGAACGGCACCGCCCCGCTCGTGCAGACGCGGACGTCGGGCCAGGACCTCTACGTCTACCCCGCCGGCGCCGTCAAGGCGATCGCCGACGGCCGCGTCGACGAGGAACTCTTCAACGTCACGGGCCTCGTCCGCCAGGGCTACGACGACGCGCACAGCAAGTCGCTGCCGCTCATCGCGGTCTACGACAAGTCCGTCGACGTCGCCCGCAGCGCGCCCGCCGCCCCGCGCGGCGCCGAGCGCGGCCTCGTGCTCGACCCCGTCGACGGCGTGGCGCTGAAGGCCGACAAGAAGAAGGCGGCCGACTTCTGGGCCGACGTCACCGACCAGCGCTCCCGCGCCGCCGGCTCCCTCAAGAAGCTGTGGCTCGACGAGAAGGTGCAGGCCAGCCTCGACCGGTCGACGAAGCAGGTGCACGCCCCCGAGGCGTGGGCGGCGGGCTACGACGGCAAGGGCACCAAGGTCGCCGTTCTCGACACCGGTGTCGACACCGACCACCCCGACCTCAAGGGGCGCGTCGCCGAGTCGAAGAACTTCACCGACTCGCCCGACGCGACCGACCACCAGGGCCACGGCACCCACACCACGTCCACCGTCGGCGGCTCCGGCGCGGCGAGCGACGGCAAGAAGCGCGGCGTCGCCCCCGGCACCTCGCTCCTCAACGGCAAGGTCCTCAACGACTCGGGCTCCGGCGCCACTTCGTGGATCATCGCCGGCATGCAGTGGGCCGTCGACCAGGGCGCCGACGTCGTCTCCATGAGCCTCGGCAACCCCGCGCAGACCGACTGCACCGACCCGATGGCCACCGCCACCGAAGAACTCGCGCAGTCCTCGAAGAACACCCTCTTCGTCATCGCGGCGGGCAACACGGGCCCCGGCAACAACACCGTGTCCTCACCCGGCTGCGCCCCGAGCGTCCTGACCGTCGGCGCCGTCGACCGCGACGACTCCACCGCGAGCTTCTCCAGCCGCGGCCCGGCCTACGGCTCGCACACCCTCAAGCCCGAGATCACCGCGCCCGGCGTCGGCATCTCGGCCGCCGCCGCGGGCGGCCGGGGCGTCTACGCGTACCAGTCCATGAGCGGTACGTCGATGGCCACCCCGCACGTCGCGGGCGCCGCCGCCATCGTCAAGCAGCGCCACCCCGGCTGGAGCGCGCAGCAGATCAAGGCGGCCCTCGTGTCCTCCGCGGACGCGGCCGTCCCCGGCGACGTGCGCGAGACCGGCGGTGGCCGCCTCGACGTGAAGGCCGCGATCGACGAGAAGGTGCTCGGCGCGAGCGCCGTCCAGGGCGGCAGCTTCAACTGGCCGCAGGACAGCAGCGACCGCACCACCGTCGACGTGCCCTACACCAACACCACCGACAAGCCGGTCCGGCTGAGCCTCGCCGTCAAGGGCGTCACCGGCAACGACGGCTCCGCCGTCCGCTCCTCGGTCGCGAAGCTCGGCGAGCGCACGGTCACCGTCCCCGCGGGCGCGACTGTCAAGGTCCCGCTGAAGCTCGACCCCACCGCCTCGCTCAAGGCCGCCCAGTACGGCGACGTCACCGGCCGCGTCCTGGCGACCGCCGACGGGGTCGGCGTCTCCACGCCCTTCTCGCTGTACGTACAGCCCGAGACGGTCACCCTGCGCGTCAAGCTCGTCGACCGCCTCGGCAAGCCCGCCGCCGGGCAGTCGTCCGTCGACGTGATCGGCACCGACGACGCCAGCGGCGAGCGCCGCTTCAACGAGGGCGCGGCCGACCAGACGTACCAGGTGCGTCCGGGCCGCTACTTCCTCTCCAGCTTCGTCGCCACGCCCGACACCGAGGGCACCCTCCTCAACTCCCTTTCCTACCTGGCCCGTCCGCAGCTCGAGGTCAAGAAGGACACCACAGTCGTCCTCGACGCCCGCAAGGCGAACCGGCTCACGGTGAAGACCGACCGGGCCTCCGAGTCGCGCGGCGTCACCCTCGGGTTCGCCCGCAGCTGGGACGACACCTGGCTGCACGCGGGCACCGCGTCCGGCGGCCGCTCCATCGCCGGCTACTACGCCGACGTCGAGGGCCGGGCCACCGACGGCACCTTCGAGTTCGACAGCCTCTGGCGCGCGGCGGCCCCGCTGCTCTCCGACTTCGGCGTCGAGGGCGGCCCCGCGCTGCACGCGGTGGCCGGGGCGACGAACTCCGCGAACCTCGACGGCTCCGGAAAGGCCCAGGTCGTCGACGCCAAGTCCGGTACGGCCGCCGAACTCGCCGCGGCCGGGGTCAAGGGAAAGATCGCTCTGGTCCAGCTCCCCGACAACGGCGCGGCCGCGGCCGTGGCCAAGGCGGCCAAGGACGCCGGAGCCACCGCCGTCCTCGCCCACCGCTCGATCCCGGGCCGCTTCTATCCGTCCGTCGGCTTCATCGGCGGCCCCCTGCCCGTCATCGGTATCCCGTCCGACGAGGCCGCCGACCTGCTCACCCGGATCGGCGCCGGCGAAGTGACCCTCCACTGGAAGGGCACGGCGAAGAGCCCGTACCTCTACAACCTGGCCTTCCCCGAGAGCGGCCCGGTGCAGAGCGCGCGCACCTACACCGTCCACGACCGCGACCTCGCCGAGAACAAGGCGACGTACCGAGCGATGGGTACGCCCACCGACTACGTGGACATCCCCAGCGTCACGCGCCCCAGCGGACTCTCGGCTTACTTCGGCGAGTTCGAGACGGTCGCGGCGCCCTCGCGGCGCACGGAGCTCTACTCGCCCGGCACCACCGGCTTCGGCCACCAGGTCTCCAGCAGCTTCCCCTGGGGCGAGTTCATGATCGACCCGGTGCGCGCCTACAAGAAGGGCGAGCACCGCACCGAGGAGTGGTACGGCGGCGTGCTCGCGCCCACCACGCCCCTCGACGAGGCGGGCAAGCCGGCGCTCGCCGCCGAGCGTCAGGGCAACCTGATCGGCGTCGCGCCCGGCTTCTGGGGCGACAGTGAACACCAGGGCGTCCAGGGCAGCTTCGGCGACTTCGGCCGCATGGAGCTGAAGCGCGACGGCGAGGTCATCGGGGACAGCGCCTGGCCGTTCGGTGTGTTCGACGTCCCGGCCGACGATTCGTCGTACGACCTGACGCTCAACACGTTCAAGCAGAGTTTCGGCGCCTGGAACCGCTCCACGCAGACGACGACGACCTGGTCGTTCCGCTCGCACCTCGAGGAGAACGTCTACTCGCAGGGGATCCCGCTGCTCTTCCCGCACTACGCCCTTCCGCAGGACGACCTCAAGACGCTGCCCGCCACGGACGGCCAGCGGATCACGCTCACCGCGACCGGCCACGCCGGCTACACGCCTGGCAAGATCACCTCGGCCGAGCTGTCGTACTCCTACGACGGCGGCACCACGTGGACCGAGGCGCCGACCGGTGAGCGTGACGGCAAGTGGAGCGCGACCGTGAACCACGCGGGCGCCTCCGGCAAGCAGGTCACCCTGAAGGCCCAACTGACCGACGCCAAGGGCAACTCGGTCGAACAGACGGTGACGCGCGCCTACGACGTGCGCTGATCACCGAACGAGCCGGTCCGCCGGGCGTCCTTCCCGTGGGGGGTGGGGTCGTCCGGCGGACCTTTTTCGCTTCAAGCTGGGTCATTTGGGGCCATTTCTGGTCGTTTTCGAGTGTCCCGTTTTCGTAAGGCCCGTGCGGTGGACAATAAGGGCATGAGCCAGCAGGGGGAGAGGAACTCCGGCCGACACGGTCAAGGCGACGACTGGTGGGGGCAGTTGTACGACGAATCCACCGACGACACGGGCCCGACCCCGGCCCCGGACACCCTCGACGACCGCTTCGCCTCGGCGTCGGGGACGGTCTCGCCACCAGGATCCGACGGGGGCGAGGAGCAGGTCCCGGAACCGGTGCCTGAGCAGGTCCCCGGGCCGGTGCCCGAGCAGGTCTCGGAGCGGGCGCCGCTCCCGGAGCAGCGGAGGGTGCCGCCACCGTCGCCGCCACCTGCCTCGCCCGCCCGGCCCATGGACCGGCCGCCGGATCCGGGCGCCCCACGCGCCCCTTGGGAACCCCCGGCACACGCCCCGGGGCGCCCTCAGAGCTTCCCGCCCGGGCCACCGCCGCCCGCGGCGGAGCCGGACCTCCGCGCCTCCGACGCCGCCGCGCCCGGCCCCGAGGCCGGTGCCCCCGGCCCGGAAACCGGCGCCGACCAGCCCGGGGCGCGCCCCGAACCCCCGGGCGTCCCCTACGTGGGCGACGGCCCGCCCACGTACGACGCCGAACCCACCGCGCTCCCGCCCGCCGACCCCGACACCCTCGACGACCTCGTCGCCGACACCGTCCTGGACGGCGCCAGATACGGGACATCCACCCTGCGCGCGGTGTCCGTGCGCGGCGACTCCGCGCGCTACCGGGGCGAGCCCCGCCGCGACTGCCTGCTCACCGCCCGGTTCGGCACGGGGCCCGGCGCCCTGATCCTGGTCGCCATGGCCACCGGCGCCCGCGCCGCACCCGGAGCGCACCGCGCGGCGGCCGAGGCCTGCGACTGGATCGGCCGCGCCGTCGGCCGCAGTCACGCCCGCCTCGCCGAGGACATCCGCGCCGCCCACCGGGGCGACCTCAAGTCGGGTCTGCACCGCCTCACCGACCGCAGCCTCGGCAGACTCAGGGCGAGCGCCGCCGAGCAGGGCCTCGAACCGGAGGAGTACACGGCGAGCCTGCGCTGCCTCCTGCTGCCCGCCGACCCCGACTGCCGCACCCGCGTGTTCTTCGGCGTCGGCGGAGGCGGCCTGTTCCGGCTGCGCGACGGCGCGTGGCAGGACATCGAGCCGCAGGTCTCCGAGGTGTCGGGCGCCCCCGTCGTCGGCTACGGCTCACCGTCGCCGGAGACCCCCGACGGCGACCGCCTGACCATGGACCTCGGGATCACCACGCCCCCGAGCCCGTACGAGCCGGCACCCGAGCAGCCCCGCGACCCGTTCCGCTTCCGGGCCTCCGTCGCCCGGCCGGGTGACACGCTCCTGCTGTGCACGGCGGGCCTCGCCGAGCCCCTGCGGGGCGAGCCGGAACTGTCCGGACACCTCACGCGCCGCTGGAACGGGAGCGGCCCGCCCGGCCTCACCGCCTTCCTCGCGGACACCCAGGTACGGGTCAAGGGGTACGCGGACGACCGCACGGCCGCCGCTGTTTGGGAGGCGTAACCGCGCCCGCTGTGAATTCATGGGGAAAGGAGTGTCCTCAGTACCCGGTTCGTGAAGGGGCGCGTGAGTCATGGCCAAGCAGAACGTCGCCGAGCAGTTCGTCGACATCCTCGTCCGCGCGGGCGTCAAGCGCATGTACGGCGTCGTCGGTGACAGCCTGAACCCGGTCGTCGACGCGATCCGTCGCAACTCCGCGATCGACTGGATCCACGTACGGCACGAGGAGACCGCAGCATTCGCCGCCGGGGCGGAGGCGCAGATCACGGGGAAGCTGACGTCCTGCGCCGGCTCCTGCGGGCCCGGCAATCTGCACCTCATCAACGGGCTCTACGACGCCCACCGCTCCATGGCCCCGGTCCTGGCCCTCGCCTCGCACATTCCGTCGAGCGAGATCGGCCTCGGCTACTTCCAGGAGACCCACCCGGACCGGCTCTTCCAGGAGTGCTCGCACTACAGCGAGATGATCTCCAACCCGCAGCAGATGCCGCGCGTCCTGCAGACGGCGATCCAGCACGCGGTCGGCCAGTCGGGCGTCAGCGTCGTCACGCTGCCCGGCGACATCGCCGACCGGCCCGCCCCCGAGAAGTCCGTCGAGACGGCGATCGTCACGTCCCGGCCGACCATCCGCCCGGGCGACACGGAGATCGACCGGCTCGTCGAGATGATCGACGAGGCCGCCAAGGTCACCCTCTTCTGCGGCAGCGGCACCGCGGGCGCGCACGCCGAGGTCATGGAGTTCGCCGAGAAGATCAAGTCTCCGGTCGGGCACGCCCTGCGCGGCAAGGAATGGATTCAGTACGACAACCCGTTCGACGTCGGGATGAGCGGGCTGCTCGGGTACGGCGCCGCGTACGAGGCGACGCACGAGTGCGATCTGCTGATCCTGCTCGGCACGGACTTCCCGTACAACGCGTTCCTGCCGCAGAAGGACGTGAAGATCGTCCAGGTCGACGTCAGGCCCGAGCACCTCGGCCGACGCTCGAAGCTGGATCTCGCCGTGTGGGGCGACGTGCGCGAGACGCTGCGCTGTCTGACCCCGCGCGTGCAGCCGAAGACGAACCGGCGCTTCCTCGACAAGATGCTCAAGAAGCACGCGGACACCCTCGAAGGCGTCATCAAGGCGTACACGACGAAGGTCGAGAAGCACGTCCCGATCCACCCCGAGTACGTGGCCTCCGTACTGGACGAACTCGCCGCCGAAGACGCCGTGTTCACGGTCGACACGGGCATGTGCAACGTATGGGCGGCGCGCTATATCTCGCCCAACGGGCGCCGCCGCGTGATCGGTTCGTTCTCGCACGGCTCCATGGCCAACGCGCTGCCGATGGCGATCGGCGCCCAGTTCGTCGACCGGAGCCGTCAGGTCGTCTCGATGTCGGGCGACGGCGGGTTCTCCATGCTGATGGGCGACTTCCTGACCCTCGTCCAGTACGACCTGCCGGTCAAGGTCGTCCTCTTCAACAACTCATCGCTCGGAATGGTCGAGTTGGAGATGCTGGTGGCGGGGCTCCCGTCGTACGGGACGACGAACAAGAATCCCGACTTCGCGGCCGTCGCCCGCGCGTGCGGCGCGTACGGGGTGCGCGTGGAGAAACCGAAGCAGCTCGCCGGGGCGCTGAAGGACGCCTTCAAGCACAAGGGCCCCGCCCTCGTCGACATCGTCACCGACCCCAACGCTCTGTCGATCCCGCCGAGGATCAGCGCCGAGATGGTGACGGGCTTCGCGCTCTCCGCTTCCAAGATCGTCCTGGACGGCGGCGTCGGCCGCATGGTGCAGATGGCCCGCTCCAACATCCGCAACGTGCCGCGCCCGTAGCCGGTACGTGTCGCCCTGCCGGCGCCTGCCGGGCCACGAGTTCGTTGGTGGATGAATCCACAGGAGTGCGGACATGCGTGCGGGGCATGCATCCCGTGTACGCGTTCGAGCGTGGTCGCAGGAGAAGGGGCAAGGTCATCGGCGTGCGGGCGGGGGACATGAAACGGCTGGTACGAGGGCGCGTTCCCACCACGGTGGCCGGACGCTCCCCAACGGAGGAAGCGCCGGGCGGCGACGGGGCGGCGACAGAGGGCACGACGGACGGCGGCGGCGCGAAGCTCAGGCGCACGCTGGGGCGGTCCGATCTGCGGGCGGTGCCCGAGGCGAGACGCGCACTGCGTGAACTCCTCGACGAGTGGGGCCCGCCGGAGAGGTCGGAGACCGCGGAACTGCTCACCAGCGAACTGGTGACGAACGCCCTGGTGCACACCGACCACGACGCCGTCCTCACGGCCACCGTCGGGCCGAAGCGGCTCCGGGTGGAGGTCAGGGACTTCGTGGGGCGCAGGCCGAGGCTGCGCGCACCGGTCGCCGACGACGGTACGAACGGCCGGGGTCTCGTCCTGGTGCAGTCCCTCGCGGACGCCTGGGGCGTACGGGCCCTGGGTGTGGGCAAGGTGGTCTGGTTCGAACTGGACGGTGGTCCCGCGTGACACCGCGGGACCACCGCCCGGAACGGCACGCCCGCCGGGCCGAACTCCCTTCGGACGACAGGACCTGGGCCCTGTCGTCACCTTCCCGTCTGCCGCGCGACGCCCGGCACGCACTCTCGCCGCACCGGCCGAAAGCCCAAGTGCGTCCAGTACGCAGACTTGCGGACGGCACGCCGAGAGCACGCACCGGACGCCGCGCGGCCGCCCTCCGGGCGACGACGGGAATGTGACGACAGGACCTAGCCGAATTGCTGCTCGAGGTCCTTGAGCTTCTGCTCCAGTGAGTCGAGCCGCGGCAGGGCCTGGGTGTCGTCCTCCGCCGTGAGGTCGACCGTGACGGGCTTGCCGGCTTCAGGGCCGCCTTTGACGGCCTGGAGGGAGGGACGCGCGCGCAGCGGGAGCTGTTCCTGGGGTGAGGGCGGCGGGTCCTCCGATATGGCAGGCTCCGCGCCCACCTGCCCCGTGCCGGCGCCCGCGGAGACGGCGGTCTGCACCTCCACCTGGCGCCCTCCGCGCCCGCCGAGCGTGGGATGGCCCCGGCTGATCGCCTTGAGCTGGGCCCGCTCCAGCTTCTCGTGCTCGCGCCTGCGCAGCCGGTTCTGCTCCTTCTCGCGCTTGTCCTCGCGCACCTCCTCCACTGCCTCGTCCAGGGTGCGCACCCCTTCGAGCAGCATCAGCGACCAGGCGCCGTACGTCTCGCGGGGCGCGCGCAGCCACCGCACGATCCGGATCTGCGGCAACGGCCGTGGCACCAGGCCCTGTTCACGCAGGGCCGCGCGGCGCGTCTGCTTCAGCGCGCGGTCGAAGAGGACCGCGGCCGACAGCGACATGCCGGCGAAGAAGTGCGGGGCGCCCGCGTGGCTGATGCCGCGCGGCGCGTGCACCCAGTTGAACCAGGCGGCGGCGCCCGCGAAGGTCCACACGAGTATCCGGGAGCCGAGCGCCGCGTCGCCGTGGCTCGCCTCGCGCACCGCGAGCACGGAGCAGAACATGGCCGCGCCGTCGAGGCCGAACGGGACGAGGTACTCCCAGCCCCCGGACAGGTTCAGGTTCTGCTGGCCGAAGCCGACAAGCCCGTGGAAGGAGAGCGCGGCGGCCACGGCGGCGCAGCAGAACAGCAGCAGGTAGGACGCGGTGCCGTAGACGGCCTCCTTGCGCCTGCGGCGTTCCTCGCTGCGTTCCCACGAGTCGTCGGACGATGCGGCCGCCCTCTCCCCGGCGCGCTTGCTGCGAGCGAGGACCGCCACCGCCGCCAGCAGGCCCAGGAGCAGCACGGCGCCGGGAAGCAGCCAGTCCAGCGATATGTCGGTCAGTCTCATCTGGGGTCCCTTGCGTCGCGGTAGGGCTTTTCGGCCGCCATATTGGCTCAAGGCCACGGGTGCGCAAGGAGTTTCGGGACAAGAGAACGCCATTGGAGTGCGAGGGGGCGTACGAAGCGGGCATGCGCTCGAACTCCCCTGAGGATGAGGGAAGTTGAGTTCGAATCGCGTCACCCGAAAGGGTGGTTCATGGCGAGGGGGTTGCCGTCGTCGCGTTCAGGCGGTTGCGCTCAGCCTCGCCACTCGGTCCGCGTCGCAGGTGCGGGGGCACGTCACGCAGGTGTCCTCGGGGCGCAGCGTGTAGAAGAGGCAGCAGCTCGCCCGGTCGCGCGTCGGCAGCGACTGCCCCTCGGGGCCGGTGAGTTCACGGAACGCGGGCTTGCCGACGTACGGTTTCGTCGTGCCGGGCAGCAGCAGTTCGAGCTCCTGCATCGCGCGGCGCTCCTCGCCGAGCAGGTGGGCGACGTACCAGAGGCCCTCGACGATCTCGTCCGTCGCCATGCCCCACAGGGCGCGCGGACCGCGGCGCATCCGCGGTCCGAATCCGGTGAGCACCGGGCCCAGGTGGTCGGCGACGGCCGCGCGCACCTCGGCCCGCAGCGCCTCCTCGTCCGGCACGACGTGGGCGCCGGGCAGTGCGGCTGCCGGGTCGCCCGGCAGGCAGGCGAAGTCGGTGACGCGTACGGCCATCCGTCCCAGGGTGCGCTGGAAGGCGACATTCGTCACGGGGAAGCGCGGGACGCGGCGGTCCAGGAACCACGGCACCGTGACCAACAGGCAGGCGGGCCAGGCGTAGCGGTGCAGGCCGAAGCTGGCCACGACGTCCGGGCGGGCCTGCTGCCCGTAGTCCTTGAGTACCTGTGCGTTGTCCCACGCGAGGAACGCGTCGAGGGCGGGTCCGCCCTCCGCGAGCCGGGCGGCGGCGACCCAGCCGCTGCCCTGAGGGGGCTGCTCGGTGTCGGTGAGCTCCGTGATCCGCAGACCCGCGAACACTTCGGTCAGCCGGGTGTACGCGGGCGTGAGCGCACGGGTGGCCACGGGAGCCGATGCGGGAAAAGGCATGCAGGGGACCACCGAATCGCGATCGTTTGCAGGTAAGCCTTACCTTACCCGAACGATTGGGGGTTTGAACTGCGGGCCCAGCGGCCTATGGTTTTGCGTTGGACGAATTCCGCGGATTACCGACGACTGGGGAGGACCTGGGTGGAGCAGGCCAGAACGCGCGCCGACAGCGCCGCCTCAGGGCTGCCCGCGGACGTTCCTGAGCAGCGGGGCACCGCCGGGTGGCACCAGGTGCCCGAGCAGACCCGGGGCGAGCACACCCACAGCGAGACGCCGCTGCCGCCGCGCCCCCGCGTCGAGCGGACCTCCGTGCGCGGGCAGGTGCTCGACGCGCTGCGCACCGCGCTCGTCGACGGCGAGCTCGTGCCCGGCGAGGTCTACTCCGCGCCCGCCCTCGGGGGCGGCCTCGGCGTCTCGGCGACGCCCGTGCGCGAGGCGATGCAGCAGCTGGCCCGCGAAGGCGCCGTCGAGGTCGTGCCGAACCGCGGCTTCCGCGTCACCGAGCGCAGCGCCCGCGAGCTCGCCGAGCTGGCCGAGGTGCGGGCGCTGATCGAGGTGCCCGTGGTGCTGCGGCTCGCCCGTACGGTGCCGGTGGCGCGCTGGGCCGAGCTGCGGCCGCTCGCCGACGCGACGGCCGTCGCGGCCGCCGGCGGCGACCGTGCGCACTACGCGGAGACGGACCGCGCCTTCCACCGCGCGATGCTCGCCCTCGGCGGCAACGAACAGCTCGTGCAGGTCGCGGACGACCTGCACCGCCGCTCGCAGTGGCCCCTGCCCGGCGGCGGACCGCTGTCCCGCCGCGCCGACCTGGTGGCCGACGCCGCGGAACACATGGCACTCCTCGCGGCCCTGGAGGCCCAGGACCTCACGGTGGTGCAGGCGCTGGTGCGGGAGCACTTCGCCGGGGCGGCGGACTGACTGCGCGTCGCCATCGGCCCACGCCGGACCGTCAGGCCGCCGTCGGCAAGTGCTCCGCCAGCCATGTGGGGACGCCGCCCAGGAGGCGGAACAGGCGGGACGCCTCCGCGCGCAAGCGGGCCGCCGCCTCCGGGTCGGGTTCCGCCTCCGCCAGGGAAGCGAGCGCCGGTGCCGTGCCGACCAGGTAGCCCAGTTCCTCGCGGATGCGCAGCGACTCGGCGAAACCGTGCCGGGCCTCCGTCAACTCGCCTTCGCGCAGGGCGAGTCCGGCCAGATGGCGCCAGGTGAAGGACAGCAGCAGCGGATCGGAGTGCGCCGTCGCACCCGCGTGGGCCCTGCGGTACGCGGCCCTGGCCGCCTGCGGCGAGTCGGACAGGTTCTCCGCCATCAGGCCGCGCCGGAAGTCCAGCAGGGCGCGTCCCGGGGCGCCGGGCGGGAGCAGTGCGGCGGCCCTGCCGAGCGCGGAGCGCGCCTCGTCGGCCCGGTCCCGTACCCCCAACAGCGTTGCCGAGTAGGCGAGTTGGCCGCGCTCGCAGGCCGCGGCGCCGCGTTCGCCGTCGTCGTGGGCCAGGGCCTCTGCGGCGCGCAGCGCGTCCTCCGCGGCGGCCCAGCCCTGCTCGGTGTAGAGGCAGCGCTCCCCGAGCAGCGCGGCCCGCTGGAGCGCGGCCCGCGCGTCCGTCGCGGCGAGCCGCTCGAGCAGCGCGGCCGCGTCGGTCCAGCAGGCGCGTGAGCGCAGCCGCCATACCGCGGTCTGGAGTGGATCGTCCCCTGCAGTCGTTCCGGAACCAGACATGGCGGTATGCGCCACGTTGCCCTCCCCGAGCACACCATTGAGCCGAGCTGTCGTGCGCGCATCTCAGCATGGATGTACGCACTCGGCCAAGGGGGTAGGTGAAAGATTTCACAATCGCATGGGGTGGCGGACGGGGTTCGAAACCCCCCTCGGGCGGCCCGAGTTCAGCTCATACGCAGGGCCAGGAAGAAGTCCAGCTTGTCCTCGAGCCGCGAGAGATCGCGGTTGGTGAGCTGTTCGATCCGCCCGACGCGGTAGCGCAGCGTGTTGACGTGGAGGTGCAGACGGCTCGCGCAGCGTGTCCACGAACCGTCGCAGTCGAGGAACGCCTCCAGGGTCGGAATGAGCTCGGCGCGGTGCTTGCGGTCGTAGTCGCGCAGCGGGTCGAGGAGGCGGGCCGTGAAGGCGCGGCGCACGTCGTCCGGGACGAACGGCAGCAGCAGGACGTGCGAGGCCAGCTCCTGGTGACCCGCGGCGCACACGCGCCCCGTACGGGCCGCGGCGACGCGGCGGGCGTGCCGTGCCTCCTCCAGGGCCCCGCGCAGCCCCTCCGCCGAGTGCACGGCGGCGCTGACGCCCAGCGTGAGCCGCCCGTCGTCCGCGAGGCCCGCCGTCAGCGGATCGCGTACGGAGTCCAGGAGCGCGTCGGCGTGCAGCCCCGCCTGCGTCCCGTCGTGCTCGTCCGGCACGGCGGGCAGCGGCACCAGGGCGATGGCCTCGTCGCCGTTGTGGGCGACGGCGATGCGGTCGGAGGGCTCGGGACCCGCCGACAGGGGGTCGACGAGGATCTCCTCCAGGAGCGACTGGGCGACCGGGCCGCCCTCGATGTCGCCGCTGTCCCACTCGACCTTCGCCACTATGACCTGCCAGTGCGGGGCGGCACCGAGGCCGGGGAGCAGCACGGGCGCGGCGACGCGCAGGCGTGCGGCGATCTCGGCGGGGGCGGCACCCGTCTGGACCAGTTCGAGGACCTCCTGCGCGAGCCGGCGGCGCACGGTGCGGGCCGCGTCGCGGCGGTCGCGCTCGACGGCGATCAGCTGGGTCACGCCCTGGAGCAGGTCGAGCCGCTCCTCGGGCCAGTCGCCGGCGTCCGCCTCGACGGCGAGCAGCCAGTCGGACAGGACCGTCTCGCGCACGTCGCGGGAGGCGGGCGTCGCGCCGCGGCCCGCGCTGCGGATCGGGAACAGCGAGTACGTCGTGCTGTTCAGCGTCACCCTGTGCGGCCCGCGCCGCCCGGTGCGGGTGGCCGCCAGGTGCTCGGCCGCGAGGCGGGCGCGGACGCCGGCGGGCAGCTCGGGGCCCGCCGCGCTCGACCCGGCGATGGCCCGGCCCGCGGGGGAGAGTACCCAGGCGCGCAGGTCGAGGTCGGTGCCGAGAAGGTCGAGGACCACGTCGGGGCCGCCGCCCGCGGGGCCGGAGGTCATGAGGCGCCGGTGCCGGTCGACGACGGCGGCCAGGTCGCCGGCCCGCTCGCCCGAGACCTGGCGCACGACGTGCTCGGTGACCGTCGCGAAGGCGACGGACTCGTTCACCGCGAACAGCGGGAGCCGGTGGCGCGCGCATGCCTCGACGATGTCGTCGGGAATGTCCCCGAGCTCGGCCTCACCGGCCGCGAGCGCGGCCACGCCGGCCGTCGCGAGGATACGGACGAACGGTTCGGAGTCCGCCGCGTCCCGGCGCCACGCGAGCCCGGTGAGGACCAGCTCGCCGCCGGAGAGGTAGCGGCTGGGGTCCCGCAGGTCCGTGGTCATCACACCGCGCACGGTGCGGTCCAGTTCGTCCTCGCCGCCGAGCAGCCTGAGGCCCAGCGCGTCTGTATCAAGTAGGGCGCGCAGCCGCATCTCATTGCCGCCGATCTGTCTCGAAGATTGTGCTTGCCTGACGGTGAGGCGGCCGGGGCCGCTTCCCGGGCACCGTGTCCGTGTTGCGTGTGGTTCTGCGCTTCAAGGGGAAAGCGGTGAGGTTCCCGGTGCCCGCTGTTTATATGAATCTACAAGACGTCCCGGTTGGCCAGCCAACTCCTTCATGGTTTCCGTGACTGACCACGGCGGAGTGCCGCGCTGTGTACTGAGCCCACTCCACGTAAACAGCACATGAACGAGCCTTCGAGGTCCGCACATCCCGTGGCTCGATCCGTTCGAACGACCGACCACGAGATCAACGAAGAAGAGAGCCGCTCATGGACTTCCTTCGCCCCGCCAGCTGGGAGGAGGCGCTCGCCGCCAAGGCCGAGCACCCCACCGCTGTGCCGCTCGCGGGTGGCACCGATGTGATGGTCGAGATCAACTTCGACCACCGGCGCCCCGAGTACCTCCTTGACCTGAACCGCATCGGAGAGCTCGGCGAATGGGAGGTCGGGCAGGACACCGTCCGCCTCGGCGCCTCCGTCCCCTACACCAAGATCATGGAGAACCTGCGCGCCGAGCTGCCCGGCCTGGCCCTGGCCTCGCACACGGTGGCCTCGCCGCAGATCCGCAACCGCGGCGGCGTCGGAGGCAACCTCGGCACCGCGTCGCCCGCCGGTGACGCCCACCCCGCGCTCCTCGCCGCCGACTGCGAGGTCGAGGTGGAGTCCGTACGCGGCTCGCGCCGTATCCCGATCGACGAGTTCTACACCGGCGTGAAGCGCAACGCGCTCGCCGCCGACGAGCTCATCCGCGCCGTCCACATCAAGAAGGCCGACGGCCCGCAGCAGTACTCCAAGGTCGGCACCCGCAACGCGATGGTCATCGCCGTGTGCGCCTTCGGCCTGGCGCTGCACCCCGAGACCCGTACGGTCCGCACCGGCATCGGCTCTGCCGCGCCGACCCCGGTCCGTGCCAAGGCCGCCGAGGAGTTCCTGAACGCTGCGCTCGAAGAGGGCGGCTTCTGGGACAACGGCAAGATCATCGCCCCTTCGGTCGCCAAGCAGTTCGCGGACCTCTGCTCGGCTGCCTGCAACCCGATCGACGACGTCCGGGGCACCGCGAGCTACCGCCGGCACGCCGTCGGCATCATGGCCCGCCGCACCCTGACGTGGACCTGGGAGTCCTACCGCGGCACCGCCGCAAGCACGGAGGGAGTCGCGTAATGCGCGTCAATTTCACGGTCAACGGCCGTCAGCAGGAAGCCGACGACGTGTGGGAGGGCGAGAGCCTCCTGTACGTCCTGCGTGAGCGCATGGGGCTGCCCGGCTCCAAGAACGCCTGCGAGCAGGGCGAGTGCGGCTCCTGCACCGTCCGCCTCGACGGCGTACCGGTCTGTTCGTGTCTGGTCGCGGCCGGACAGGTCGAGGGCCGCGACGTCGTCACCGTCGAGGGTCTCGCCGACTTCGCCAGGCAGCGCGCGCAGCACGGGGGCTGCGCGAGCGGCGCCTGCGGCGACGACGCGGGCAAGGCCGGCCAGGCGGGCACCTCGCTCCAGGACGCCCAGCAGTGGCAGTCCAAGCCGAGCGACTCGCAGACCGGCGAGGGCGATGGACTCTCCCCGATCCAGCAGGCGTTCATCGACGCCGGCGCCGTCCAGTGCGGCTTCTGCACGCCGGGTCTCCTGGTCGCCGCCGACGAGATGCTCGAGCGCACCCCGGACCCGTCCGACGCGGACATCCGTGAGGGCCTGTCGGGCAACCTGTGCCGCTGCACGGGCTACGAGAAGATCATGGACGCGGTACGGCTCGCCGCCGCGCGCCAGTCCGCAACTGTTCCGAGCCAGGGAGCCTGACGCCATGGCCGACACACGCACCACCGGCATTCCGTTCAACGTCACGCAGGGCTCCAAGACCAAGGGCGGCATCGGCGAGTCCACGCTCCGCCCGGACGGCACCCTCAAGGTCACCGGCGAGTTCGCGTACTCGTCCGACATGTGGCACGAGGACATGCTGTGGGGCCAGATCCTGCGCTCCCCGGTCGCGCACGCCGAGATCCTCTCCATCGACACGGGCGAGGCCCTCGCAACTCCCGGCGTCTACGCGGTACTTACGTACGACGACCTGCCGACCGACGTGAAGAACTACGGCCTGGAGATCCAGGACACCCCGGTCCTCGCCCACGGCAAGGTCCGCCACCACGGCGAGCCCGTCGCCATCGTGGCCGCCGACCACCCGGAGACCGCGCGCCGCGCAGCCGCCAAGATCAAGGTTGAGTACCGCGAACTCCCCGTCATCACCGACGAGGCGAGCGCGACCGCGCCGGACGCGATCCTCGTCCACGAGGGCCGCGACGACCACCACATCGGCCACGTCCCGCACCCGAACATCGTGCACCGCCAGCCGATCGTCCGCGGCAACGCCGAAGAGGCGGCCAAGCAGGCCGACTTCATCGTCAAGGGCGAGTACTACTTCGGCATGCAGGACCAGGCGTTCCTCGGCCCCGAGTCGGGTCTGGCCGTGCCGTCCGAGGACGGCGGCGTCGACCTGTACGTCGCCACCCAGTGGCTGCACTCGGACCTCCAGCAGATCGCCCCCGTCCTCGGCCTGCCCGAGGACAAGGTCCGCATGACGCTCTCCGGCGTCGGCGGCGCCTTCGGCGGCCGCGAGGACCTGTCCATGCAGATCCACGCCTGCCTCCTGGCGCTGCGCACGGGCAAGCCGGTCAAGATCGTCTACAACCGCTTCGAGTCGTTCTTCGGGCACGTCCACCGCCACCCCGCGAGGCTCTACTACGAGCACGGGGCGACCAAGGACGGCAAGCTCACGCACATGAAGTGCAAGATCGTCCTCGACGGCGGCGCCTACGCCTCCGCCTCGCCGGCGGTCGTCGGCAACGCCTCGTCGCTCTCCGTCGGTCCGTACGTGATCGACGACGTGGACATCGAGGCGATCGCGCTCTACTCGAACAACCCGCCCTGCGGCGCCATGCGCGGCTTCGGCGCGGTCCAGGCGTGCTTCGCGTACGAGGCCCAGATGGACAAGCTCGCCGACAAGGTGGGCATGGACCGGGTCGCGTTCCGGCAGCTCAACGCCATGGAACAGGGCACGCTCATGCCGACAGGCCAGCCGGTCGACTCCCCGGCCCCGGTCGCCGAACTGCTGCGCCGTGTCCAGGCGATGCCGCTGCCGATGGAGCGCCAGTGGGAGTCCAGCGAGGGCTCCGACGTGCGCCAGCTGCCCGGCGGTCTGTCCAACACCACGCACGGCGAAGGCGTCGTCCGGGGTGTGGGTTACGCGGTCGGCATCAAGAACGTCGGCTTCTCCGAGGGCTTCGACGACTACTCCACCGCCAAGGTGCGCATGGAGGTCATCAACGGCGAGGCCGTCGTCACCGTGCACACCGCCATGGCGGAAGTCGGCCAGGGCGGCATCACCGTCCACGCGCAGATCGCCCGCACCGAGCTGGGCGTCGGGCAGGTGACCATCCACCCCGCCGACACGCAGGTCGGCTCGGCCGGCTCCACGTCCGCGTCGCGTCAGACGTACGTGACCGGCGGCGCCGTCAAGAACGCCTGCGAGCTGGTGCGCGAGAGGGTCCTGGAGATCGGGCGCCGCAAGAAGGGCACCTACCACCCGGCGTGGGCGACGGCCGAGCTCCTCCTGGAGGGCGGCAAGGTCGTCACCGACGGAGGCGAGGTCCTCGCCGATCTCGTCGACGTGCTGGAGGGCGAGGTCGTCGAGGTGGAGGAGCAGTGGCGCCACCGGCCCACCGTCCCCTTCGACCTGGTCACCGGTCAGGGCAACGGTCACGTGCAGTACTCGTTCGCCGCGCACCGCGCCGTCGTCGAGGTCGACACCGAGCTCGGCCTGGTCAAGGTCATCGAGCTGGCCTGCGCCCAGGACGTCGGCAAGGCACTCAACCCGCTGTCCGTCGTCGGGCAGATCCAGGGCGGCACCCTCCAGGGCATGGGCATCGCGGTGATGGAGGAGATCGTCGTCGACCCCAAGACCGCGAAGGTCAGGAACCCGTCCTTCACGGACTATCTGCTCCCCACGATTCTCGACACGCCGACCATCCCGGTCGACGTGCTCGAACTCGCCGACGACCACGCCCCGTACGGGCTGCGCGGCATCGGCGAGGCCCCGACCCTGTCGTCCACGCCGGCCGTCCTCGCGGCGATCCGCAACGCGACGGGCCTGCAGCTCGACCGGACTCCGGTACGCCCCGAGCACCTCACGGGAACGGGCCCGGCCTGACAAAGCTCTCCGGACGGTGCGTGCCTCCCAGGAACGTCACACTTCCCAGCCCGCACCGTCCGGAGCCTTCAAGTACCGCACCGCTCGCGGTTCTTTCCAGCATCACCGGCACCACCAGCACCAAGGCACCACCGGCAACAACACCAGCAACACGGTTTCTTGCGTAACACAGCTACGCATTACCCCGTTCGTCTCGGGCCGTCCCCCGGGTCGTGCAGCCCACGCACCATCCCAAATCCCGCGATCTCCAATCAAGTTTGTGCGGGTGTCCCTGTGAACCTTGGGAGTAGGCACCATGACCCAGCAGTCCCTGGAGCCGAAGACCACCGCCGAAGACGCGGGCGCAGGCTCGCGTCCGTCGGCCGGCAGGTCTTGGCTCGACCGGTACTTCCACATATCCGAACGAGGATCGACTGTCGCGCGTGAGGTGCGCGGCGGCGTCACGACCTTCATGGCCATGGCGTACATCCTGCTGCTCAACCCCCTGATCCTGTCCGGCAAGGACGTGGCGGGCGACATGATGGGCCAGAAGGCCCTCATCACCGCCACCGCCTTCGCCGCGGCGTTCACCACGCTCCTCATGGGCTTCGTCGGCAAGGTGCCGCTCGCACTCGCCGCCGGCCTCTCCGTCTCAGGTGTGATCTCTTCGCAGGTCGCCCCCGAGATGACGTGGCCGCAGGCCATGGGCATGTGCGTGATGTACGGCGTGGTGATCATGCTGCTGGTCGTCACCGGCCTCCGTGAAATGATCATGAACGCGATCCCTCTCGCGCTCAAGCACGGCATCACGATGGGCATCGGCCTCTTCATCGCCCTGATCGGCCTCTACAAGTCCGGCTTCGTACAGGTCGGCAAGGCCACCCCGCTCGCGCTCGGCGCCACCGGAGAACTCGCCGGCTGGCCCGTCCTGCTCTTCGCGGGCACCCTGCTCCTGATCTTCATGCTCCAGGCCCGCAACACCCCCGGCGCCATCCTGATCGGCATCATCACCGGCACCGTCGTCGCGATGATTCTCAACGAGCTCGACGTGATCAACCCCAAGCAGTGGGCCAACGGAGCCCCCGAGCTGCACGGCAGCGCGGTCTCGACGCCCGACTTCTCGCTCTTCGGCCATGTCGAGTTCGGCGGCTGGGGCAAAGTCGGCGCGATGACCGTCGGCATGATCGTCTTCACCCTGGTCCTCGCCGGCTTCTTCGACGCGATGGCCACCATCATCGGCGTCGGCACCGAGGCCAAGCTCGCCGACGACAAGGGCCGCATGCCGGGCCTGTCCAAGGCTCTGTTCATCGACGGAGCGGGCGGCGCCATCGGCGGCGTCGCCGGCGGCTCGGGTCAGACCGTGTTCGTCGAGTCCGCGACCGGCGTCGGCGAGGGAGCCCGCACAGGCCTCGCTTCCGCCGTGACCGGCCTGTTCTTCGCGGCCTGTCTGTTCTTCACCCCGGTCACCGCGATCGTGCCCCAGGAGGTCGCCTCCGCCGCGCTCGTCGTCATCGGCGCGATGATGATGATGAACGCCCGGCACGTCGACTGGGCGGACCGCGCCACCGCGATCCCGGTCTTCCTGACCGTGGTCCTGATGCCCTTCACCTACACCATCACCACCGGTGTGGCCGCGGGCGTCATCTCCTGGGTCGCCATCAAGGTCGCCCAGGGCAAGGCCCGGGAGATCGGGGCCTTCATGTGGGGCCTCACGGTGATCTTCCTCGTGTACTTCGCCCTCAACCCGATCGAAGGATGGCTGGGCGTCCACTGACGTCCGGCCCGCGAGGGCCCCGCGCCCTCCACGCAACCGACAAGGAGACCTAGAGATGCTGGACATCGCCGAAGAGCTGCACCGGTGGGTCGAGCAGGGACGCGACTTCGCCGTGGCCACCGTGGTGGCCGTCGGCGGGAGCGCGCCCCGGCAGCCGGGCGCCGCACTCGCCGTCGACACCGACGGCACAGCGATCGGCTCGGTCTCCGGCGGCTGCGTGGAGGGCGCCGTCTACGAACTGTGCCAACAGGCGCTCCAGGACGGCGAGACCGTCCTCGAACGCTTCGGCTACAGCGACGACGACGCCTTCGCCGTGGGGCTCACCTGCGGCGGAATCATCGACATCCTGGTCACCCCGGTTCGCGCGGACACCCCGGGACGGGAGGTGCTCGCGGCGGCGCTGTCCGCCGCCGCCCGAGGCAGGGCGGCGGCGGTCGCGCGCATCACCCAGGGCCCGGCCGAACTCATGGGCCGCGCCATCCTCGTAGGCGAAGACAGCGGCCCCGGGAGCGGCTTCGGAGGCGGCTACGAGGGCAGCCTCGGCGGGCACCCCGAACTGGACCGCACCGCGGCCGGCGAGGCCCGCGCGCTCCTCGACGCCGGACGCACCGCCACCGTGGAAATCGGCGAGAGCGGCTCGCGCTGCGGGCAGCCCCTCACCCTCCTCGTCGAGTCGTCGGTCCCCCCGCCCCGCATGATCGTCTTCGGAGCCATCGACTTCGCGGCGGCGCTCGTCAGGATCGGCAAGTTCCTCGGCTACCACGTGACGGTGTGCGACGCGCGCCCCGTCTTCGCCACGCCGGCCCGCTTCCCCGACGCCGACGACATCGTCGTGGAATGGCCCCACAAGTACCTGGAGCGCACGCAGACGGACGGACGCACCGTCCTGTGCGTCCTCACCCACGACGCCAAGTTCGACGTCCCGCTCCTCCAGCTCGCGCTGCGCCTGCCCGTCGCCTACGTCGGCGCCATGGGCTCCCGCCGCACCCACCTCGACCGCAACGACCGCCTGCGCGACGTAGGCGTCACCGAACTCGAACTGGCGCGCCTGCGCTCGCCGATCGGCCTCGACCTGGGCGCCCGCACCCCCGAGGAGACGGCCCTGTCCATCGCCTCGGAGATCGTCGCCAACCGGCGCGGCGGCAGCGGTGTCGCGCTGACCGGCGCCCACACGCCGATTCATCCCGACGGAGCGCGGGCACCCTCCGTCCGGATCGGGTCCGTGGCCTGACCGGTCTAACCGGCCTGACCGGCCTGAAGGCCGAGCGCCGCGTCTCGCGCGGACACGAGCAGCTGGTCGATCCTCATGACGAGGGCCCGATGAGCCAAGTCCCGTACGAACAAAGGCTGTTTGTGCGAGAACCCCGGTTCGTTCGCCGCCTCGGTGACACTGGCGAGGTGCCCGCGGACCGCGTGGAGGCGGGACCGGTCCTCCTCGCCGAGAGTGCCGTCAGCGGCGTCGAGCAGCGCCGAGAGATCGATCTGTCCCCGGTAGGCCTGCTCCCTGATGAAGCCGAGCGTCTTGGCGATGACCGACCCCGCCTCCTGCTGCCTGAGCTCTTCGAGCCCGGTCCCGAAGGCGTTGCCGAGGTCCAGGAGGAGCGCCGGGAGCGTGCCCGGGAGTGCCTCCGGGAGAGTCCCGGGGGCTGACTCCCGTACGGGTGCGGGGGCGGGGACCCGTACGGGACCGGGCTCCGCCGCGGGCTTCGCTTCGGGCGGTGTCACCTGCTCCGGCACCTTCGCCGCCGCGGCCACCACCACCTCCACCACCTTCGGTTCGGCCTCCCGTGGCCCCGGCACGAACTGCACCTCACCCGGCTCGTACGCTTCGGCCGGCCCCAGATAAGCGCCGGCCGCCTCCGCCGCGAGCCGGAAGAACCACCACCGGTCCCGCGCGTCGTACCGGACGCGGGCCGTGAACATCAGCGCGCACGCCTGCATCGACAGGAGCCACTGACCGGTCCACTGGCCCGAGATGGTGCGCTGGTGCAGCCAGCCGCCCGGTGCCTTGCGCACCTCGTCGACCGTCCGGGCCAGGCCCTGCGGGATCAGCAGACCCGGGGTGTCCCGGCCGATGAGCAGGTCGAGGAGTTCGGCGCGGGCGTCGTCGGAAAGGTGCGGCAGGAAGTCGGCCACCAGGCAGAGCAGCAGATGCACGGGGTCACGGGCGAGCAGCGCCCGCTCGTCGAAGCGCGACAGGTCGATCAGGACGTAGCGGCCTATGTCCGCGTCGGGCTCCCTGGGCACCATGATGTTGCCGGGGTGCAGATCGCCGTGCGCCCGGCCGCGCATCGGGTAGTCGACGGTGTCCGCCGCGAGCGGGCAACTTCCCGTCAGGCGTACGGGGTTGGGGACCGGCGCGGCGTTCGTGCGGCCCAGTCTGATCCACGCGGTATCGAGGTCGAGGCCCAGTTTGTCGCGCACCCAGACGGCCAGGGGTTCCGCCGGTTCGAGGCGTCGGTCGAGGAGTTCGGAGACGAACGAGGCCGCGGACATCTGCCCGTCCGAGTCCTCGTCCGGATTCCAGTCGGCCAGCAGGGACCGCGTGATCTGCGCGGCGACGCCGGGCATGCGCCGCTGCCGCAGGATCGTGCTGAGCGTCACCATGGTCTCGTCGTTGCCCGCGAAGCCCTGGAACATCAGCCAGGCGTCGTCCACCGGCATCGGATCGTAGAGCTGCTCCACGAGATGGTCGCGGGGGAACGAGGCATCGCCGTTCGGCAGGGACCGCCTCGCGGCGACGAGCCGCCCCGGTTCCATCGAGGAGTCGCCGTCCGGGGAACAGAGCTTGATGATCATCCGGCGTTTGGTGCGCCCCGGATCGCTGTCCCGCACGAACACGGAGGCCAGGGACGCACCGCTGCCACCGGTGTCGAGCCAGGCCGGGGCGGTCAGCGGGCGGTGGTTCTGCTGCTGCCACTGGCCGAGCAGCGCGGCAGCGCGCGTACCGAACGGCGCGAACTGGGAGGAGCGGTCCATCAATTCAGTATCACCGCAAGGACCGCGCGCGTGTTCGCCCTCGCGTGATATCTCCTGCGAGGAGGAAGAGAAGGGGGGAGGCGACGATGGCACGTCTCAGGGGGAGCAGGCGTCCGAGGTGGCGCCCGGCGCCGGGTGACACGGTCGACGCGGCCCGGCTGCGCGAGGAGATCACCGGACACGAGGACGGCACCGGCGGCCCGCTCAGATTCGAGGGGCTGCGCGTGCGCGGGCGGCTTGACCTGTCCCGCTGCCGCGTCGACGCCGTCCTCGAACTGGTCGACTGCGTCTTCGACGAGCCACTCCGACTCGCCGAACTCACCGTCGGCGCACTGAACTTGTCGGGGTCCGAAGCACCCGCCCTGCACGCGAACCGGATCACCGTCGACGGCGACCTGCGGCTGTCCGGAGCCACGCTCGGCAGCGGAACGCCCGTCCCTCAGCCGCTGACCGCCCCGCCCGCGGCCGGTGACGGCCCGCGGGTCCCGCGCCGCCTGCCGGAGGACTCCACGTCGGCCGTACTGGAACTGGCCGACGCGCGCATAGACGGCAACCTCGTCGTCGAAGAGCTCACGGTCGCCGACTCCGGCCCCTGGTCCCTGCTCGCCCCCCGCCTGAACGTGTCGGGCTCGGTCCACGCGCGCGGCCTCACCGCCTCCGGCGCCCTCTATCTGCGGGACGCCCAGATCGCCTACGCCCTCAACCTCAACGGCGCGGACGTCGGCGGCCTCGACGGCACCGGACTCGCCTGCGGGCGCGGCCTGTACGCCGACTGGGGCTTCCGCAGCGCCGGGCAGGTGCTGCTGCGCGCCGCCGTGATCGAGGGCGTGGTCACGTTCCACGGCAGCGTCATCGGCGCACCCGCGGGCGCGCTGCTCCTGAGCCGGCTCCGGGTCCCACGACTCCGCCTCGATCTGCGTGAACCGCCGGCCGGCGCCGTGGTACTCCAGGACGCGGCCGTCGACGTGCTCGTGGACTCGGCCGCCACGTGGGCCGCCCCGGGCCGGCTCAACCTGGAGGGCTTCACGTACAAGCGCCTGGAAACCGCCGGACCCGTCGACGTCCGCGCCCGCATCGGCTGGCTGACCCGCGACCCGAACGCGGGCGCGGGCTCCTTCGAGCAGCTGGCGACGTCGTACGAGAGCGCGGGCGACGAGCGGTCCGCGCGCACCGTGCGGCACGCGAGGGAGCGCCATGTGCGCCGCCTCGACCGGCTGTCGGGGCGCGCCTGGGGCCTGGTCCAGGACCTCCTGTTCGGCTACGGCTACGCCCCGCGCCGGGCGCTCGTCTGGCTGCTCTCCCTGGCCGCCGCGGGCTCCCTGTGGTTCGCCTACCACGAGCCGCGCGCGGTGGGCGGCTCCGGGCAGCGGGCCTGGGACCCGGTCCTCTACAGCGTCGACCTGCTCATCCCCGTGGCGAGCCTCGGCTACCGCGGCTCCTGGGATCCGCAGGGCGCGGGCAAGGCCGTCGCCGTCATTCTCGTGGTCTCCGGCTGGACCCTGGCGACGGCGGTCCTCGCAGGCGCCAGGCGCGTCATCGGAAGAGGGTGAATGATCCCGCGGCTCAACCCCCGTACTGCAGCAGCTTCTTGACCGCCCGTCCGAACATCAGGCGGCCCGCCCTCGCGAGCAGCGGGTCGCACCATCGCGGCAGCGGGCGGACGCGGATCTCCTCGCGCCATGCGACGAGGGACCCGGCGCCGTACGGCGCCACCTCGATCTCGGCCCAGCCGGTGATGAACGTGCCGCGCTTCTCCAGGCGGCACCGCCCGGCCGAGTCGCCGTACGGGGGCGCCCAGTCGACGACCTCCATGGGGTCGTCGAAGGTGTGGCGCCCGACGCCGGTCCGCGGCACGAAGACGGTGCCCTCGCCGGTCGGAGGCGGGGTCGCGAGCCTGACGCGGGTGAGGGGGACGGCGTCCCCGTGCCGCTCCCAGTCCGTCATGCGGCGCCACGCCTCGGCGGCGGAAAGCGGCGATTCACGGGTGATTCGGAAGAAGGCCACGCCCGGATCCTAGAACCGCGGGCACCATTCGCCGCACTGCCCGGCGCGCGCCGGATCTGCGTGCTTCCTAACTCCTAAAACCCTACGATCTGTTGTGCCAATTTGATCATGAAACCCCCACGCCGGCTGGAGCGCCCCATGGCACACGACCCCCACGTCATCGACCCCGCGGGACGCGGCCTCCACGCGGAGGCCGACCTGCTGCGCACGCGCGGCACCGCCGCCCTTGTCGAACTCCCGGGCGGTATACGCGCCTGGGCCCCGACCCGGTACACGATCCTCAAGCAGCTCCTCGCCGACGACCGCGTCTCCAAGGACCCCAACCAGCACTGGCCCGCCTGGATCAACGGCGAGTTCCGCGAGACCTGGGTCAACTCCTGGGTGGGCGTGACCAACATGTTCACCGCCTACGGCAGCAACCACCGGCGCCTGCGCAAGCTGATCTCGCCCGCGTTCACCAAGCGCCGCACCGACGGCCTGCGCCCCCGCATCGAGGAGCTCGCCGCCGGCCTCCTCGACCGGATGGCCGAGGCGCCCGACGGCCGCGTCGACCTGCGCGCCGCGTACGCGCACCCGCTGCCCATGCAGGTCATCTGCGAACTGTTCGGGCTGCCCGAGGACCGGCAGGCCGACGCCGCGCGCCTCGTCGCGGGCATCATGGACACCACCGCCACCCCCGAACAGGCCATGGCCATCTGGCAGGAGGTGCAGGAGCTCCTCGGGGGCCTGGTCGCCCTCAAGCGCGAGACGCCCGCCGACGATCTCACCAGCGTCCTGATCACCACCCGCGACGACGAGGACGGCTCGGGCCTCACCGAGCAGGAGCTCATCGACACACTGCTGCTCGTCATCGGCGCCGGCCACGAGACGACCGTCAACCTCATCGGCAACGCCGTGCAGGCTCTGCTCAGCCACCCCGACCAGCTGGCCCGGGTCCTCGCGGGCGAGATCCCCTGGAACGACGTGATCGAGGAGACCCTGCGCTGGGCCCCCTCGATCGCCAACCTGCCGCTGCGGTACGCCGTCGAGGACATCGAGCTGCCCGACGGCGTCAAGATCCCGCAGGGCGACGCGATCCTCGCGACGTACGCCTCGGCCGGGCGCGACCCGCTGCGCCACGGCGAGGACGCCGGATCCTTCGACGTCACACGTGTGGACAAGGAGCACCTCGCCTTCGGGTACGGCGTCCACTACTGCGTCGGCGCGCCGCTTGCCCGTCTCGAAGCGGCGATCGCGCTGCCCGCGCTGTTCGAGCGCTTCCCCGCCCTCGCGCTCGACGCGAGCGAGGGCGCGGCCCCTCACGTGGAGTCGTTCATCGGCTTCGGCTACGGCGAGTTGAAGGTCACGCTGTAGGGACCCAGGTGATGGTGGGGGAGGCGGGTCAGGGCCGGTAGATCTTGCCCGGCTCGGCCTTCCCCGGCGCGAAGAGCTGCGGCACGGTCACGAACACGTAGCCCTTCGCCTTGAGTTCGTCGATCACGCCGGGGACCGCGGGCACGGTGCCCTTGTAGATGTCGTGCAGCAGGATGATGCCGTCGCGCTTCGTCTGGTCGACGACGCGTTTCCTGATCACGGCCGAGTCGTTCGTCGTGTAGTCCTTGGCCGTCACGCTCCACAGGATCTGGGCGAGCCCTTCCTTCTTGGCGAGCTCGCTGACGTGGTTGTTCGTGCGGCCCTGGGGCGGCCGCATCAACGTCGGCCGCTTCCCCGTCAGCTGCTCTATCGCGTCGTCCGGCCGCTCGAACTCCTCCCGTATCTGCGCGTCGCCGATGTCGGTGAGGATCTTGTGGTCCCAGGTGTGGCTCGCGACCTCGTGACCCTCGCGCTCCATGCGTCTGACCAGCTCCGGGTACTTCGCGATGTGGTTCTTGCCGAGCAGGAAGAACGTCGCGGGGACGTGTTTCTCCTTCAGGATGTCGAGCAGCCGCGCGCTGTGCTCGCTCGGGCCCGCGTCGAATGTGAGCGCCACGCACTTCGCCCTGCGGCAGTCGACGCTCCCGAGTGAAGCCGGCGCGTTCTTGGCGTCCGTGTCGCTCCTGTCGGCCCTGGCCCCGCTCGGGGCGGTCGTGTCGTACGACGTGCAGCCGCTCAGGCCCAAGGTCAGGGCGCCGGCGGTGAAGAGCGCGGCGGCGGCGTGGAACGCGGCCCTGGTTTTCCTCATCTTCTGATTCGCGGTAGGCATGCGAGGACTATACATAGCGTGTATACGCGAGATGTATAGTCGGGGTGTATAGGCATCTGGCCTGCTGCGATGCCGTTGGGTGGGTGCTGATCCGCGCGGTGGTCGTGGCGGGGAGGGCCCGGCCGGGGTGTGCGCGCACGATTGACAGCGCGTGCGCCGTTGCGGATGGTGTCCCTCTGGCGCGACGCCTGACGGTTGGGGGACCGAGATGGGTGTGGGGGACGGGTACGCGGGGTCGGGATCCGGGTCGGATTCGGGATCGAGGTCAGGGGCGCCTTCGGGATCGGGGGAGCGGGAGCCGCAGGATGCGGTGCCGGCGGATGTGATTCCCCGGGATGCGGTGGAGCCGGAGCCGGAGCCGGAGCATGAGCCGGAGGCCGGCCCGAGCGGCTCGGCTGCTGCTGGCCCTGGCCCTGGCCCTGACGCTGGCCCTGACGTCGGCCCTGGCGCTGACGCGGATCCGGGCCCGGGTCCCGCGCCGAGTTTCGGCCCTCCCGGACCAGGGGCGCCCGTCACCGCGGGGTCGGCGTCCGGACCGGCCGCACCCCAACCGCCGAGCCCCGCACCGCCGCAGGCGTACCCCGCCGCACCGCCCCCGCCGACCCATCCGCCGGCATTCGGACCGCCGCCACCACCACAATCACCGGTGGCCCCCGCACCCAAGGCTCCCGCCGATCCCGTGCGAGCCGTGGCCGCCGGTCTGCTCAACCTCACCGGACTCGGGGCCGGTTACTTTCTCCTGCGGCGCTGGGGCCTGGCTGCCGTCTGTCTCGCCGCCACCGCCGCGCTGCTCGTACTCGCGCTGCCCGCCGAACCCGACGGCGTACCGGCCGGGCTGCTCGTCGGGTACGGGCTCCTGCTGCTCGTCGCCGCTCTGGATGGGGCGCGGCGAGCCGCAACCACCCCACTACGCAGCCCAGTTGTGGCGATGGCTCTCGGAATCGTGCTGCTCGCCGTACCCGCCGGAGGCGTCGTCGCGTACGACGCCGCGCGCGACGACGCCGTGGAGGAGATGCTGCTCGGCCGCCTCGACGACGCCGACGCGCTCGTCGCGAAGGCCGCCGCCCGCACCTCGTTCGCCGAGGGCCGCGGCGACTACACGACCGCGCTCGCCCGCTACCGCGAACTCGCCCACGACCACGCAGGATCCAAGGCCGCCGGGCTCGTGCCCGACCGGCTCGACGCCTACTACAAGGCCGTCGCCAAGCCGTACACGGACAAGAAGGACTGCGAGGCGATCGAGCCGCTCACCTATCTGCGGACCGTGCCCGGCAGGGGCATGGACCGCGACGTGCTCGGCTCCCTCGTCACCTGGCCCGACAAGCCACTCGCCGCCTCCCTCTACGCCTGCGGCACCGGAGAGCTCGGCACCGGGTCCGCCGGATCAGAAGGCGGTGCACTGGGTCAACTCCTGCGTACATTCCCGAAGTCGGAGCAGGCGGGGCAGGTCGGAGGCGCCCTGCGCGACGCCGTCGCCGCCCGCGACCGCAGCCTCGGCGGCGCCGAACCCTGCACGGTCACGGACGAACTGCGCAGCATAGGCGAGACCGCCGACGCGCTCCCGAATGATGCGGGAGCGGGCGTGGCGGCCGACGTCGACAAGGCGGTCGAGAAGGGCGTCTACGCCTGCGGCGTCGACGAGTTCAAGGACAGGAAGTTCGGCGACGCCCGCAAGACGCTGGCCGACTTCGCGGACACGTACAAGAACAGCAAGAACAGGGCCAGGGCCGAGGACATCGCGATCGCCGCCGAGATCGCCGGGTTGCGTCCCGCCGCCGGTAACCGCCTTCCGCCCGCCGGGAGTCCGGGCGGCGCCCGGATGACGCTCGTCGTCAGCAACGACGGTCCCGGCCCCGTCGAGGTCCTCTACACGGGCCCGGTCACCGGCAGCGTCAAGCTGGCCGCCTGCGGCTCCTGCACGATGTACTCGAGCGAGTCAGCGGGCAGGAGCAAGGCCTGCAAGGCGAACAGGAAGTACCCGAAGGCCACGATCAGGCTGCCCGCCGGGAGCTACCACTTCCTCCACAAGCACAGCGGGGACACGACGGCGGCCATCTCCGACCGTGCCGCCGGGAGCGAGATCAGGCCGGGATACTCGTACACGCAGTGCAGTTACGTCGTGCGCGGCGGCGGCCTGTGATCGGCTGACCCCTCGCCGGGCGGCGCCGCGTGCGGGACGGGGCAGCCGCGCAGGCCCGGCGTCGGGAACGTGCCGAGATCACTGACGCGGTAGCCGTCCGGATAGCTCTTGATCTCCCAGTTCTGGCGGGCCTGGTGCGGCGCGCGGCGGGGCGGCAGCAGACGTACCGCACGGCCGCGCAGGCGGACGGCGCCCCGGACGAGCGTGCGCGTCAGGGGGCTGGGTGGCTCGTAGTCGAAGGCGCGCAGGAGCGGCTCGTCGAGCAGCGCGACCGTCGCCTTCTTCAACACCGGTTCCAGGACGCCCGGATACCAGGACGCCATGAGGGTGAGCGTCGCGTCCGAAACGCGTCGCCCGGCCTCGTCCCGGCCGAAGTGCTCGGCCTCGTACGTATCGAGGCAGGTCTCGAACTCCTCGTAGGACTCCGGGATGCCCTGGATTCCCATGTGCCGGCCCAGCGCGCGGTAGTAGTACGCCGAGGCGATCACCTCGTGGCGCGAGAGGCGACGCCAGCCGTAGGCGTCGATCCAGCGTTTGGGTACGACGACGAACGTGCACAGGACGTACCGCATGTCGTCGTTGCTGATGTCGTAGCTGCGGTGCATCTGGTTGATGCGGCGGATCGCCGTGCGCCCCTGGATGCTGTCGAAGCCGTGCTCGACGACGGTGTCCAGCAGCAGCGAGGTGTCGTCGTAGCGCTTCTGTGAACGCTCCGCCAGTTCGGCTGTCCGGTCCAGCAGTTGGCCGATGCTCGGTACGGCGTAGGTGCGGTAGAGCGCCAGCTCCAGTGCCCGCGTGAGGTCCCACGGGAATTCGTAGGTGGCGGTCAGCCGGTAGATCCTCAGCCAGTCCCGGTCCGGGTCCAGCCGTCGGATCTGCCGGAGCCGTTCATAGCGCTGCATGCCATCCCCCATCTGTGGCCGGGAGATCAACCCTACGACGCGGCCCCGCCACCGGCTCCGATTCGGCGCGGTATGAATTGCGGCGGTGAAGTGCGGGGCGGCGCAGGGCAGTTCGGCCCCCAGGGGCCGGTTGCCAGGTCAGACCTCGGCGGGTACGCGGCCGGGGGCCCCGGCCTCCTGGCGCAGGCCGAGCTGGTCCGCGGGCACCCGGTGCGTCTCGCGCGCGGTGAGGGCCGCGATGACCGGCGGGACGCAGAGCGCCGCGGTGAACAGGGCGACCGTGGACCAGTCGTCACCGTTCGGACCCGCGAGCTGCGCCGCGAACGTCACCGCGAACCCGGCCACCGCGAAGCCGATCTGTGTACCGATCGCCACACCGGAGAGCCGCACGCGGGTCGAGAACATCTCGCCGTAGAAGGACGGCCAGACACCGTTGGCCGCGCTGTACACGACGCCGAAGGTGAGGATGCCGAGGACGAGGACCAGCGGGTACGACCCCGTGGAGATCGCCCACAGATAGCAGGCCATGAGCACGGCGCTGCCGACGGCGCCCACGAGGTAGACCGGCTTGCGGCCGATACGGTCCGAGAGCTTCGCCCAGAGCGGGATCGCGCCGAGGGCCGCCACGTTCGCGAGGGCGCCCACCCACAGCATCCCGGACCGGTCCATGCCCACCGAGTCGCTCGTCGCGTACGACAGGGCCCACACGGTGAAGATCGTGCTCACGGAGGCGATCAGGGATCCGGCGACGACGCGCAGGGTGTCGGCCCAGTGGTCGCGCAGCAGTACGGCCAGCGGCAGTTTCACGACGCCCTCCGTCGCCGCCTGCTTGGCGAAGGCCGGGGTCTCCTCCAGGGAGCGCCGGATCGCGTACCCGACGACGGCGACGGCGACGCTCAGCCAGAACGGGACGCGCCATCCCCACGAGAGCAGCTGGTCCTCGGGCAGAGCCGCGACCGGGATGAAGACGAGGGTGGCGATGAGCTGGCCCGCCTGCGTGCCGCTGAGGGTGAAACTCGTGAAGAAGCCGCGTCGGCCCGGCGGCGCGTGCTCCAGCGTCATCGAGCTCGCGCTGGCCTGCTCGCCCGCGGCGGAGGTGCCCTGGAGCACGCGGCACAGCACGAGCAGCACGGGGGCGAGCGAGCCGACCTGGGCGCGGCTCGGCAGACAGCCGATGAGGAATGTGGACAGGCCCATCAGGATCAGCGTGAAGACCATGATCTTCTTGCGGCCGAGCCGGTCGCCGATGTGGCCGAGGAAGAGCGCGCCGACGGGGCGGGCGGCATAGGCGACGCCGAAGGTGGCGAGGGAGAGCAGCGTCGCGTTCGCGGGGTCGGACTCGTCGAAGAAGACCTTGGGGAAGATCAGGGCCGCGGCGCTGCCGTAGATGAAGAAGTCGTAGTACTCCAGGGCGCTGCCGGTCCAGGCCGCGAGCGCTGCCTTGCGCGGCTGGGCCTCGGGGGCGCGAGGCGGCGCGGCGGCGCCGGGGGAGGGGACGGTCACGGCGTACTCCTAGGGGGACGCTTCGGCGATGAAGCGAGCGGAGGGGTGCGGGGTGGTGTCGCGGTGTCTTTCTGTGCCCCTGGGGGAGGGGCGAGCGGCTAATTAACCCACTGGGTAGTTAGTAGCGGATGGCTACGGATGTTGCGCTGGCGTTACCCGCGTGTCAAGAGGTGGGCCGCGAAAACTTCCGCACGAGATGCCCTCCCGGCACCCGCTCCGTTCCGCACGAGGTGCCCTCCCGGCACCCGCTCCTAGTCCTCGGTGCGGTCCGCCGTCAGATAGGCGATGACCATGTCGCCGAGCATGGTCCGGTAGTGCTCGCGCCGGTCCTCCGCCACCAGGTCACGGCCGAAGAGCGCGCCGAACGTGTGCCGGTTCGAGACCCGGAAGAAGCAGAACGAGCTGATCATCGCGTGCAGGTCGACGGCGTCGATCTCGGCCGTGAACAGGCCCGACGCGCGTCCGGCGTCGAGGATGCGGCGGATCACCTCGATCGCGGGCGAGTTGAGCGCGCCGAGCTGTTCGGAGGCGGCGATGTGCTCCGCCTCGTGGATGTTCTCGATCGCGACCAGGCGGATGAAGTCGGGGTGCGCCTCGTGGTGGTCGAAGGTGAGCTCGGCGAGCCGGCGGATGGCCGCGACCGGGTCCAGATGGTCGACGTCGACCTCCTGCTCGGCCTGCCGGATCGCCGAGTACGCGTGCTCCAGAACCGCCGTGAACAGCTGTTCCTTGCCGCCGAAGTAGTAGTAGATCATCCGCTTCGTGGTACGGGTGCGGGCCGCGATCTCGTCGACGCGGGCGCCCGTGTATCCGGCGCGGGCGAACTCCTGGGTGGCGACGTCGAGGATCTCGGCCCGGGTGCGGGCGGCGTCGCGGGTCCGTCCGGCGGGTCGCGTCGGCTCTTCGACTGTGGCCATGCGTTCCTCCGGGTCGGTTCTGTGCTGGTGATTGTAGAAGCAGGGCCGGGGCCGGCGACCGGCTGCCCTTTCCAGGATGACGCCTTCCTGATATTACTAACGAACCAGTTCGTACATTAGGAGGAGCGCGGTGTCCCAGGACTCCTGTCTCGTCGGTCTGATCGGTTCGGGCATCGGCCCCTCGCTGAGCCCCGCGCTCCATGAGCGGGAGGCCGACCGCCAGGGCCTGCGCCATCTCTACCGGCTGATCGACATCGACGCCCTGGGTGTCACCCCCGACCGGGTCGGCGACCTGGTGCGGGCGGCCCGGGCCGTGGGCTACGACGGCCTGAACATCACCCACCCCTGCAAGCAGCTCGTCATTGAGCACCTCGATGAGCTCGCCCCGCAGGCGGCGGCGCTCGGCGCCGTCAACACCGTCGTGTTCGAGGGCGGGCGCGCCGTCGGCCACAACACCGACGTCACCGGTTTCGCGGCCTCCTTCGCCCGTGGCCTGCCCGACGCCCCGCTCGACCGGGTCGTGCAGCTCGGCGCGGGCGGCGCGGGCGCGGCCGTCGCGCACGCCGTACTCACCCTGGGCGGCGGCCACCTCACCGTCGTGGACGCACTGCCCGAGCGCGCCGAGGGCCTGGCCGCGTCGCTGAACCGGCACTTCGGCGAGGGTCGCGCGTCCGCCGGGACCCCGGACCGCGTCGAAGAGCCCCTCGCCCGCGCCGACGGCCTCGTCCACGCCACACCCACCGGCATGGCCGCCCACCCGGGACTCCCGCTCCCCGCCCGCCTGCTGCGCCCGTCCCTCTGGGTCGCGGAAGTCGTCTACCGCCCACTGGAAACGGAACTCCTGCACACCGCAAGGGAGTTGGGCTGCGCCACACTCGACGGCGCAGGCATGGCGGTGTTCCAGGCCGCCGACGCGTTCCGCCTCTTCACGCGCCGTGAGCCGGACGTCACGCGGATGCTCGCGGACATCGCCGAACTCGCGGGTGCGGCGGCGGCCCGAGGCTGACACCCCGGCCCCCACACCGCCCCCTCCTCCTCCCTCTCAAGGAGCACCGTCGTGCGTACCTCGATCGCCACCGTCTCGCTCAGCGGATCCCTGACCGAGAAGCTGACCGCCGCCGCCTCGGCCGGGTTCGACGGGGTGGAGATCTTCGAGAACGATCTCCTCGCGAGTCCGCTCACCCCCGAGGAGATCCGGGCCCGCACCGCCGACCTCGGCCTGACCATCGACCTCTACCAGCCGATGCGGGACATCGAGGCGGTGCCGCCGCAGGAGTTCGAGCGGAACCTGCGCCGCGCCCAGCACAAGTTCCGGCTGATGAACCGGCTCGGCACGGACACCGTCCTGGTGTGCTCCAGCGTCTCGCCCCTCGCCGTCGACGACGACGCGCTCGCCGCCGAACACCTGCACCGGCTCGCGGAGTCGGCGCAGGAACACGGCGTACGCGTCGCCTACGAAGCACTCGCCTGGGGCCGCCACGTCAGCACGTACGACCACGCCTGGCGCATCGTCGAGGCGGCGGGGCACCCGGCACTCGGCACCTGTCTGGACAGCTTCCACATCCTTGCCCGCGGCTCCGACCCCAAGGGCATCGAGAACATCCCCGGCGAGAAGATCTTCTTCCTCCAGCTCGCCGACGCCCCGCTGATGGCGATGGACGTGCTCCAGTGGAGTCGCCACTACCGCTGTTTCCCCGGCCAGGGCGGCCTGGACGTGACCGGACTCGTCCGGCACGTGATCAACGCCGGTTACCCGGGCCCGCTCTCGCTCGAAGTGTTCAACGACGTCTTCCGGCAGGCCGACGCGGGCCCCACCGCCGTCGACGCCCGGCGCTCCCTCATGCTCCTTCAGGAGGCCGCCGGCCTCACGGCGCCGCCCGCACCGGTCAAGACCACCGGCTTCGCCTTCGCGGAACTCGCCACCCCGGACGCCGGTGCCGTGTCCGCGCTCCTCGGCGCGCTCGGCCTGGAACGGGCCGCCAGGCACCGCAGCAAGCCTGTCGAACTGTGGCAGTGCGGCGAGGCCCGCATCCTCGTCACCACGGATCCCGTCCGCCACCGCGACGGCCTCGCCCTCGCCGCGCTCGGCCTGGAGTCCCCGGACCCGGCGGCCGCGACCGCCCGCGCGGACTCGCTCCTCGCCCCCGTACTGCCCCGCCACCGGGCACCCGATGATGCCCCGCTGGACGCGGTGGCCGCGCCCGACGGCGTGGAGATCTTCTTCTGCGCGACGGACCGGGAGGGCCTGCCGAACTGGCGGGAGGACTTCACGCCGCTGCCCGGCGACGGCTCCGGCGACGGCCCCGGCTCCCGCTCCGGCGAACATGACCGGGACCGGCGGGGCGCCGTCCTGCGCATCGACCACCTCGCCCTCACCCAGCCCTGGCACCAGTTCGACGAGGCCGCGCTCTTCCACCGCACGGTCCTCGGGCTCCGGCCGCAGGAGAGCGTCGACGTCGCCGACCCCTACGGGCTGCTGCGCAGCCGCGCCGTCACGAACGACGACGGCAGGGTGCGGATCGCGCTCGGCATCGGCCCCGGCCCCGCCGACGACGCCGGCCGTGCCCAGCACATCGCCCTGGCGACGAACGACGTGGTCGCCGCCGCGCGCGCCTTCCAGGACGCGGGCGGCCGCCCGCTGCCCGTACCGCCCAACTACTACGACGACCTGGCGGCCCGCTTCGAGCTCGCCCCCGGCGAGGCGGAGACGTACCGGGAACTCGGCATCCTCTACGACCGTGACGAGCACGGCACCTTCCGCCACTTCTACACGGAGACGGTCGGCCGGGTCTTCTTCGAACTGGTTCAGCGCGACGGCGGATACCGCGGATACGGCGCCCAGAACGCCCCCGTCCGCCTCGCCGCCCAGCACGCCCTGCGCCCCGGACGCAGGTAGGGCCCCGCAACTACGGGCCGAACCACGTCAGTCGAGGCAGAACTCGTTCCCCTCCGGGTCGGTCATCACGATGTAGCCCGTGCTCAGCGGGGGAGCGGGCTCATCGCGTCGTACCCGCGCGGCGCCGAGCGCGACGAGCCGGGCGCACTCGGCCTCGAGCGCCGCCATGCGCTCCTCCCCCTCCAGTCCGGGTGCCGCACGGACGTCTAGGTGGACGCGGTTCTTGGCGGCCTTGTCCTCCGGCACCTGCTGGAAGAACAGCCGCGGACCCTGCCCTTCCGGGTCCTCGATGGCCGACCTCGTGTTGCGCTGCTCCTCCGGTACGCCGATCCGCGCGAGGAAGCCGTCCCACGCGGCGAGAGGGTCGGCGCCCTCGGGTACGTCGACGCCGGGCGGGCCCGGGTGGACATAGCCCAGTACGTCGCGCCAGAAGGACGACAGCGCCCGCGGGTCGTGGGCATCGAAGGTGACCTGGATGTGGCGGCTCACGCGGTGCTCCGTTCGTTGCGTGGTGCGTGTGTGCGGGCGAGGGTCCGCGGCGGAGTGCGTCTGCGGCCCTTGAATCACCCTGGCACCTCTCGCGGACAGATTCGGTCCGCGACCCCGGTGCGCCGAAGGCAAAAGCTGCTTGGTCGTTCAACCAATGCCCACGGTGCCGGGGCGGGGTTTTCCGTGTGGTGCACCAGTCGTTTCCGGCCCTGCTCCCGGCTTCACTGGCTGTGAGGCAGCAGCTGAGGGGCGCCGGGTACAAGGACGTCGCGGTCATGGGCGGCGGAGCGCCGGCCTCCGCGCTGGAGGCGGATCTCGTCGACGAGGTGATCCTCCACCAGGTGCCCGTCCTGCTGGGCGGCGGTCGCAGCTTCTTCCACGAGCTTCCGAAGCACGTGCGCCTGCGTCAGCTGGAAACCATCGTGGCACCGGGCGTGACCCACCTCCGCTACGAGGTGGTCCGATGATCCTCGGCACCGGAGGGCTGGGCATGACCGGCGCCCACACCGCCCGCGCGCTCACCGTCCAGGACGAGGTTCCGAGGTACGTCGAGCAGTACACGCCATCGACCCTCCACGCTCGGCCGGGGGGCCGGGGACGAAACGCGCCGGGCCGGTCCCGCGTTGCCATTCCTCACCTACGCGGCCTCCGTGCTGGTCGGCGGCGACGGTTTCGTCGCGGCGTTCGTGGCAGGCCTGTGCTACGCCCCTGCCGCGCACACCTTCGGCAGCGACAACCTCGGCCTCGAGCATGACGTGAGCCATCTGATGGCCCCGGCTGTCTGGTTCACCTTCGGCGCGCTGATCGCGCAGGAGTTCGCCCACCGCCCGCTGGGATGCTCCCCGATCAGGGAGCATGCAGGCTGGTGCCCAGGACCGGGCTCGCGGTCGGACAGGGCTGTGGAGAGGACCCCATGGGCAGGACGCGCACGACGGGCCCCGGCGGGAATGGGGCCGCGCGGCTGTTGGCACGTCTGGCCGTGCTCGCGGTGGTGGGTTCGGTGGTCGTGCTCGTGCTCGCGCTGGGGGAGGGCGGCCTGGTCGTCGTCGGCGCCGGGCTCCTGGGGCTGATCGTCTGCGCGGTCGGCATCTGGTGGTTCGTGGCGCACCGCGGACTGGTGCGGCTGGGCGGGGCGCTCCTCGCGGTCATGTCCCCCGTCGCCGTCCTGGTGCTCTTCGCGCACGACGGCCTGTGGCTGACGGCTCTGGTCCTCTGCCTGTGCTGGGGCGTGGCCCTGGCTTGCGCGAGGACGGCGCTGCGCAAGTCGCGCCCGGAGCGGCCGACGCGGACGAGGGCCGCTTCCCGGCCGAACCGGCCGGTCCTGATCATGAATCCGAAGTCCGGGGGCGGGAAGGTCGGCCGGTTCCGGCTGGTCGAGCGGGCGGAGGAACTCGGCGCGCGGGTGATCCTGCTCGATCCGTCCGCCCCGGCGGACGTCGCCGCGCTGGCCCGGCAGGCCGTGGCCGAAGGCGCGGACCTGCTCGGCGTCGCCGGCGGCGACGGCACCCAGGCCCTGGTCGCGGCGATCGCCGCCGAGCACGACCTGCCGTTCCTCGTGGTCTCCGCCGGCACCCGCAACCACTTCGCCATGGACCTGGGCCTCGACCGCTCCGACCCTTCCCGCTGCCTCGACGCGCTGACGGCCGGCGAGGAGGTCCGGGTCGACCTCGGCGACATCGCGGGCCGGGCCTTCGTGAACACCGTGTCGTTCGGGGTGTACGCGGATGTCGTGCAACGGCCCGAGTACCGCGACGACAAGGCGGGCACGGCGCTGTCCCTCATGCCGGACCTGCTGCTCGGCGAAGGGGTACGACGGCTCGACGCACGGGTCGACGGCACCACCCTCTCCTCCCAGCAGGCACTGCTGGTCAGCAACAACCCGTACACCTCACCCGACGAGCTCAGCGGCGGCGGCCGCCGGCCGCGACTGGACGACGGCGAACTGGGGGTGCTCGGGATCCGGGTGGAGGACGCGGCGCAGGCTGCCGACCTGGCCGTGCGGGGCTCGAAGTCCACCGGACTGACCGTCATGACCGCACACCGTGTCGAGGTGACGACCGACGCGGACGAGATCTCCGTCGCGGTCGACGGCGAGGCGCTTCGGATGCCCACCCCGGTGGTCTGCACGCTGCGCCCGGGGGCACTGCGGGTCCTCGTACCGCGCGACCGCCCCGGAGTCGTGGTACCCGAGCCGCCCGTGAACTGGCGGCGGATCATCGACCTTGCCTTCCGCCGTACCGAGCGGACCGCCGATGGGCAGACCCGCGCCTGACGGATGGCGAACGCGGCCGTCGACGCGGCGCGGCCGACACCTCCCCCGCACCGCCGGGCGGCCGCGCGTATTGCCGTAGCTCCGACCTCGATCCGCCCGGCAGCCGAAGTGCCCGAGGAGGACATCCGTGAATCAGGGCCCCCTCTCAGCGGTGCCGGAACCAGTGACTCTCCGAACGCCGCCGACCGGGCCACCCGGGTGCCAGATCCCTACTACAGCCAGTCCCGCTTCTTGAAAATGACGTACAGGCTCGTGCACACCACTGCCATCAGCGCGATCGCGAACGGATATCCGCCCGTCCAGTGCAGCTCCGGCATGTGGTCGAAGTTCATGCCGTAGATGGTTCCCACCAGTGTCGGTGCGAACAGGATTGCCGCCCACGACGAGATCTTCTTGATTTCCTCGTTCTGTTCGAAGCCCGCTTCGGCCAGTGCCCGCATCTCCGCGTTCTGCTGCTGGGTGACCTGCGTCGCGTTCACCGTCAGGATGTCCGCGAGGGCCTGGCGGAAGCCGTCGACGCGTTCGCTCGTGTGCGTGACGTGGTCGGCCACGTCGCGCAGGTAGCGCTGGAGTTCCTCGTCCGTGCCGTACTTGGCGAAGCCCGCCATCAGGGCGTGCAGCATGCCGACCAGGGGGCGGGTCGCGCGCTGGAACTCGACCATCTCGCGCGAGAGTTCGTAGATGCGCCGGGACACCTCGGGCGCTCCGGAGAAGACCTCCGTCTCGATCTCGTCGATGTCCGTCTGGACGCCGGCGACGACCGGGGCATAGCCGTCCACGACCGCGTCGAGGATCGCGTAGAGCACCGCCTCGGGGCCGAGTTTCAGCAGCTCGGGGGAGTCCTCCATGCGGCGGCGCACACCGGAGAGGTCGGGCGCCGCGCCGTGCCGGACCGTGATGACGAAGTCCGCTCCGACGAACACGTGCAGCTCCCCGAACTCGACCTCCTCGGGCGCGTCCAGGTAGCGGGCGGCGCGCAGGACGACGAACAGCGTGTCCCCGTACCGCTCCAGCTTCGGCCGCTGATGCGCCTCCAGCGCGTCCTCGACCGCGAGCGGGTGCAGGTCGAATTCGCCTGCCAGGGAGAGGAGTTCGGACTCCGTCGGGCGGGCCAGGCCGATCCATGCCATGCCGTCCTGCTGTTCGCGCAGCTCGCGGAACGTCTCGGCCAGCGTCGCGGGCGACGACACCCGTACCCCGTCCCGGTACAGCGCCGCCTGCACCACGCTCGCCGTCTCCGACGCCGGGTTGGTGGGTGCGGCGGGCGGGGGCGGCGTGGTGTCGGTCTCGGGCGGGTTCGCCGGCGACTGTCCTGCGGCGCGGCGCCACATGTACTTCTTCGGTTCCGCTCCGGGGCGGGTCCGCCGCTCTGCCATGTCTCCGCCTTGCGTGTCGAAACGGCTGTCACTTCGGCCACTGTGCAGGATATCCAGCCCAAAATACGGCCGGTGGGGGAGTGATCGTCAGGGGGCGGGTCGGCAGGTCGGGTGGGACGCGGGTGGTTGGCTGGGCGGTGGCTCTAGGCCAGTAGCTGTCCGCAAGTCCCGATAGCGTGCCGAGTATGACCACCACGCGGAGCACGGCCAAGGCAAGTGTGAGCAATGCGGCTGCGCCGACCCTGTCGGCCCGAGCCCTGGGTCGCGCCACCCTTGATCGTCAGTTCCTGCTGCGGCGCTCGCCGGTCACCGTGAAGGCCGCCGTGGAACATCTGCTGGGGCTCCAGGCGCAGAACGTGAAGCCGCCCTACGGCGCGCTCGCCGCCCGGCTCGACGGCTTCGACCCCGCCGAGCTCTCCCGACTCCTCGAGGACCGCGAAGTCGTCCGTATCGTCACCATGCGCTCGACCATCCACCTGCACAGCGCCGACGACTGCATGAGCCTGCGCCCCCTCGTCCAGCCCGCGCGCGAGCGGGAGCTGAAGATGTTCGCGAAGGGCCTGCCCGGCGTCGACCTCGACCGGCTCACCGCGCTCACCAAGGCGTACGTCGAGCAGGAGCCGCGTACCCCCAAGCAGATCAGGGAGCTGCTCCTCGCCGAGTGGCCCGACGCCGACCCCCTCGCCCTCACGATCGCCGCGCGCTGCCGGCTGCCGCTCGTGCAGACCACGCCGCGCGGCCTGTGGAAGCGCAGCGGCCAGGTCGCCCTGACCACCGCCGAGCACTGGCTCGACCGGGCTGCCGACCCGGCGCCCGCCCCGGACGGCACCGTCCTGCGCTATCTGGCCGCTTTCGGGCCCGCCTCGGTCAAGGACATGCAGCAGTGGGCGGGCCTGACCCGTATGAGGGAGGTCTTCGAGCGGCTGCGGCCGCAACTGGTCACGTTCCGCGACCCGCACGGGGTCGAGCTCTTCGACCTGCCCGACGCGCCCCGCCCCGACGAGGACACCCCTGCCCCGCCGCGTCTCCTCCCCGAGTTCGACAACGTGCTGCTCTCGCACGCCGACCGCACCCGCCTCGTGCCGCTCGCGTACAAGGACCGCATCTGGAAGGGGAACATGGCCTTTCCCACCTTCCTCGTCGACGGCCTGCTCGCCGGGCTCTGGAAGCTCGACGAGGCCAAGGACGCCTCCGTCACGCTCACCCTCCAGCCCTTCGGAAAGCTCACAGCGGGGCAGCGCGACGCCCTCACGGACGAGGCGGAGACCACCGCGCGCACGCTGCGGGCCAAGAGCACGTGCGACATCCGCTTCGGGACCGTACGGCCGGACTAGCGGCGGCTGACGGAGCGCCGGGCTCCCGCTCGCGGGTCCCGAGCGGCGGCAGCCGGCGCGCGCCGGGATCAGTCCGCGCGACCCGTCGCCGCGACCGTCACTCCCAGGCCGATCATCGCGAAGCCTCCCGTGCCGCCGATCAGCGACAGGCGGCGGTCGGACCGGGCGAACCACGTACGCGCGGCGGACGCCGTCAGGCCCCACAGCGTGTCCGTGACCAGGCCGATCGAGATCGGGATCAGCCCCAACAGAAGCATCTGCACGGGCACTTGACCGCCCGAATGGTCCACGAACTGGGGCAGGACCGCCGCGAAGAAGACGATGCCCTTGGGGTTGGTCACCCCGACGAGCGCGCCGTCCGCGACCGTCCGCAGATCCCCGCGCGGCGGGCCCTGCGGCGCCCGGATGTCCTCGGCCCGCATCTCTCTGCGATGCCGGAACGCCTGCACGCCGAGGAGGACCAGATACGCGGCTCCCGCCAGCTTCACCGCCATGAACACCGCTGCCGAGCGCTCCACCAGGGAACCGATCCCGAGCGCCACGCCCACCACGAGCACGTACGAGCCGATGACATTGCCGAGCGCCGTCGCGACCGCCGTCCGCCGGCCGTGCGCGAGCGCGCGCCCGATCACGAACAGCACGCTCGGCCCAGGGATCACGATGACAAGGAGCGACATCGCCGCGAACGCCAGATACCGGTCGGTGGACACCATGTTCCCCAGCATGTCCCCCAACCCCCTTCGTCGTCCACGGACCACTTGAGGAACTGCTCCTGCCCGAGGCGCGGGCCGCCCAAGGCAGCAGCTATGGCAGCAGCCCCGCCCTCCGTGCCGCAACCACCGCCTCCAGGCGCGTGTGCGCGCCCAACTTCCGCATGGCCGACCGCAGATAGCCCTTCACGGTCTCGGGCCGCAGGCCGAGGCGTTCGGCCGTGGCCGCGTTCGTCGCGCCGGTGGCCACGCACGCGAGGACGTCCACCTCGCGCGGCGTGAGCCCCACGTCCCGCACCCGCGGCGGTGCCGTCGCCGAGGCGAGCCTGCCGCACACCGTGAGGAGTTCCTCGCGCAGTGCCGGATCCACGACGCGAGGCGCGAGCGCCCGCAGCGCGCCGTGTGCCTCCCGCACCTCCTCCCACGCCGCCGAGCCGGCCGCCGCAGCCGCCGAGCCGGCCAACGCACCGGCCACCGAACCGGCTACCCCACCAGTCCCAGCGCCGGAGGCCCTCGCTCCGCCCACCGCCGCCAGCAGCGCCCGCGCCTCGTCCCGTATCACCAAGGCCTGTTCCACGTCGCGCGCCGCCGCGACCGCCTCGCCCAGCGTGCGGTCGCCCAGTGGCTGGGCGGTGCGCAGGGCCCCGTAGAGCACGCCCCGCACCCGGCGGCGTACGACGACGGGGACCGCGAGCACCGAGAGCAGGCCCTCGGCCGCGACCGCCGCGTCGTACTCGTGGCTGATGTGCCGCGAGACCGGGTAGTCCGTGACGGCGCACGGCCGGGACAGGGCGAGCGCCTTGCCGCCGAGGCCGTTGCCCGTCGCGATGGCGAGGCCGCGGAGCGCGCCCGTCACCGCGCCGCTCAATTCACCGATGCGCACCGAACCGGTGCCGCCCGTCACGGTGCCGCCCGTCATGAGTCCGCCGAATGCGACGGGCAGTCCCGTGCCCCGCCGCAGCCGCACCAGAGCGGCACGCATCTCCACCGCGTCGGCCCCGTCTGCGCTCACTCGCCGTGTCCTTCCAGGGAGCGGTCCGTACACCACCCCCGTCCGGGGGTGGTGAGATCTGCGTCACGGATTACACGATGGCATGCACGGTCCGCAATGAGGAGGACACATGACGACGGCGACCAGCGGTACGGATCCGAACCCGACCGAGCAGTTCCGCACGGCGAGGGACTTCCTGCTGCGGAACGCGGACGACTACACCGCCGCGTACGAGGGCTTCGCCTGGCCGCGCCCCGAGCGGTTCAACTGGGCCCTCGACTGGTTCGACGCCATCGCCGACGGCAACGGGAAGACGGCCCTGCACATCGTCGAGGAGGACGGCCGCGAGGGCCGCTTCACCTTCGACGAGCTGCGCCGCCGCTCGAACCGCGTCGCCAACTGGCTGCGCGGCCAGGGCGTCCGCGCGGGCGACCGGGTCCTGCTGATGCTCGGCAATCAGGTGGAGCTGTGGGAGATCATGCTCGCCGCGATGAAGCTGCGGGCCGTCGTCATCCCCGCGACACCGCTGCTCGGACCCGCCGACCTGCGCGACCGCGTGGACCGCGGCCGGGCCCGGCACGTCATCGTGCGCCCCGAGGACGTCGAGAAGTTCACCGAGGTCCCCGGCGACTTCACCCGAACCGTGGTCGGTGCGAGCGGCACTGCGGAAGGCGGCTGGCTCTCGTACGAGGAAGCCGATGACGCCTCCGAGACCTTCGAGCCCGACGGCGTCACGTCGGCCGAGGACCCGCTCCTCCTGTACTTCACCTCCGGCACGACTGCCCGGCCCAAGCTCGTCGAGCACACCCATGTGTCGTATCCCGTAGGGCACTTGGCGACCATGTTCTGGATCGGGCTGCGTCCCGGAGACGTCCATCTGAACATCTCGTCGCCCGGCTGGGCCAAGCACGCCTGGTCGAACTTCTTCGCGCCGTGGAACGCGGAGGCGACCGTGTTCCTCTACAACTACACGCGCTTCGACGCGGGCCGGCTCCTGGAGGTCATGGAGCGCGCGGGCGTCACGTCCTTCTGTGCCCCGCCGACCGTGTGGCGCATGCTCATCCAGGCCGACCTGACGCAGCTGGCGACGCCGCCGCGCGCGGTCGTCGCCGCGGGCGAGCCGCTGAATCCCGAGGTCATCGAGCAGGTGCGGCGCGCCTGGGGCGTCACCATCCGGGACGGGTTCGGCCAGACGGAGACCGCCGTGCAGGTTTCCAACAGCCCTGGTCAGGAGCTGAAGACCGGCTCCATGGGTCGCCCCAGCCCCGGCTACAAGGTCGAGCTGCTCGACCCGGTCACCGGCCGACCGGGCGCACAGGAGGGCGAGATCAGCCTCGATCTGTCCGAGCGGCCCGTCGGCCTCATGGTCGGCTACCACGGCGACCCCGAGCGGACGGCCGAGGCGATGGCGGGCGGTTACTACCGCACCGGCGACATCGGCTCGCGCGACGCCGACGGCTATCTCACGTACGTCGGCCGCTCGGACGACGTCTTCAAGGCCTCCGACTACAAGATCAGTCCGTTCGAGCTGGAGAGCGCGCTCCTGGAGCACGAGGCGGTTGCCGAGGCGGCCGTCGTGCCCGCCCCCGACGAGCTGCGGCTCGCCGTCCCCAAGGCGTACGTCGTCCTCGCCGAGGGGTACGAACCCGGGCCCGGCACGGCGAAGCTGCTGTTCCAGCACTCGCGGGACGTACTCGCGCCGTACAAGCGCGTCCGGCGTCTGGAGTTCGCCGAACTGCCCAAGACGGTCTCCGGCAAGATCCGCCGGATCGAGCTGCGCGAGCGCACGGCGCAGGGTTCCACGGCCGAGTACCGCGAGGAGGACTTCCGATGACGAGCGAACCCCGCACGACGTACCGGCCCCCGAACCTCTCGTACGCGCACGGGACGGACCCCGCGCCGCTCCTCGGCGACACCATCGGCCGCAACCTCGACCGGGCCGTGGCCACGTACCCCGACCGTGACGCACTGGTCGACGTGCCGTCCGGGCGCCGCTGGACCTACGCCCAATTCGGCGCGGACGTCGACCAGTTGGCGCGCGGGCTGCTCGCCGCAGGTGTGCTCAAGGGTGACCGCGTCGGGATCTGGGCAGTCAACTGCCCCGAGTGGGTCCTCGTGCAGTACGCGACCGCGCGCATCGGCGCGGTCATGGTGAACATCAACCCCGCATACCGCGCCCACGAGTTGGAGTTCGTGCTCAGGCAGGCGGGCGTCTCCATCCTCGTCGCCTCGACCGAGCACAAGGGCAGCGACTACCGGGCGCTCGTCCGGCAGGTGCGGGAGCGGTGCCCCGAGCTGCGCGAGACGGTCTTCATCGGTGACCCCGGATGGGACGCCCTGACGGCGGGTGCGGCCGCGGTGACGGTCGAGCAACTCGACGCCAGGCAGGCGGAGTTGAGTTGTGACGACCCGGTCAACATCCAGTACACCTCGGGCACGACGGGCTTCCCGAAGGGCGCCACGCTCTCCCACCACAACATCCTCAACAACGGCTTCTGGGTGGGCGAGACGGTCGGCTACACCGAGCAGGACCGGGTCTGCCTGCCCGTGCCCTTCTACCACTGTTTTGGGATGGTGATGGGTAATCTGGGCGCAACATCCCACGGGGCCTGCATCGTCATCCCCGCCCCGTCCTTCGACCCCGTCGCCACACTCCACGCGGTCGAGCGCGAGCGGTGCACGTCGCTGTACGGCGTCCCGACCATGTTCATCGCCGAGCTGAACCTCGCCGACTTCGCGACGTACGACCTGTCGTCGCTGCGGACCGGCATCATGGCGGGCTCGCCGTGTCCCGTAGAGGTCATGAAGCGGGTCGTCGCCGAGATGCACATGGCGGAGGTCTCCATCTGCTACGGCATGACCGAGACCTCGCCCGTCTCCACGCAGACCCGCCGCGACGACGACCTGGAGCGCCGCACCGGCACGGTCGGCCGCGTCCTGCCGCACATCGAGGTCAAGGTCGTCGACCCGGTCAGCGGCGTGACGCTGCCGCGCGGCGAGCCGGGGGAGCTGTGCACGCGCGGCTACAGCGTGATGCTCGGCTACTGGGACGAGCCGGAGAAGACGGCCGAGGTCATCGACCCGGGACGGTGGATGCACACCGGCGACCTCGCGGTCCTGCGCGAGGACGGCTACGTCCAGATCGTCGGCCGCATCAAGGACATGATCATCAGGGGCGGCGAGAACGTCTACCCGCGCGAGATCGAGGAGTTCCTCTACGCCCACCCGAAGATCGCGGACGTCCAGGTCGTGGGCGTGCCCGACGAGCGGTACGGGGAGGAGGTCCTGGCCTGCGTCATCCTCCGCGACCCCGAGGACACGCTCACCCTGGAGGAGCTCCGCGCGTACTGCCGCGACCAGCTGGCTCACTACAAGACGCCGGCCCGGCTGCGCATCCTCGACGCGTTCCCGATGACGGTGAGCGGCAAGGTCCGCAAGATCGAGCTGCGGGAGGGTTACGGGGCCGACGCCGGCTGAGGCGTACGACTTCTTCTGCGGGGCCTCATCCGGGCGCGATCAGCCCGGATGAGGCCCCGTCCCGTACCTCCGACCGAACCCGGCAGGGTCTACGCCCCGGCCGCTATCAGTTCGTCCGCCGGATTGTTGACCGGCTGGGGCATGCCCGCCAGGTCGAGGACGAAGAGCGGGACGTCGAGTTCGTCGGCGCGGGTGCGCGCGTCCTCGTCGTAGCCCGCGAGCGAGAAGTAGACGCTGACCGCCGACTCCGTCATGCCGGTCAGCCACAGGCACTCCACGTCCCGCAGGGTGGCGGGCCGTACCGACGGCTCGACCTGGGCGACGACGCCGCGCGCCGCGAGGCCGATGCCGGACGAGGGGCGCTGGTCGGCGCGGCGGACGTCCCGGTAGCCGAGCCAGCGAAGATAGAGGGCGACAGCGGTCACTGCGTCGCGCGCCGTGCGGATGGCCACCGGCTGGAACGCGGGGCGCGGGACGGGAGCCGTGGGCGGCAGCGGAATGTGGGCGGGGCCCGGCCGCGTAGGACCGGCCTGATCCGTACCGTCCGTCGTGGGCGGGTCCGCGAGCCCCGGCCAGGTCATGCCGCCCACCACGTCGGAGTCCGGCGACGCGTCATGGCTCGGCGCCGGGTCGCCGTCGACCGGGATCCTCAGCACCGTGCCGCACGCGCAGCCGATCTCCGGGCGCGGCCACCGGTCCCGGCGCCCGCAGGCCGCGCACCGCACGGTCACCCAGTCGTCGAGCCAGGTGCGGTGCGTGACCGGCTCCGCGGGCGCCCCGCGCCGCAGCGGCGGCACGACGGGCGCGCCGCACGAGCACGGGTAGACCGGTGGCGCATACACCTGTTCACGCCGGCAGGCGGGGCACCGCACCGGCACGTTCTGAGCCATGACCCACTCCCGGCATCCGCCCGGGGCTCCGCACCCGGGCTCACGTGATGGCTTCCCGCCCTGAGGCCTTTCGTTCGGATCAGGCCGGATCGGAACGAAAGACCCTCGGCACCCATCGTCCTCCAAACTCCCCGGCCGCGGCAGGCAGTCGGGCGAGATCCCTCCGGATCCGTCGACGAGAGGCCGTCCCTTGACGCTCGGCAGGTCGCCGCCTACATTGCTTCCATATAGCAGAACCTAGTTTCCGCGATGTGGAAATTAGAAGCTGAAGACAGTACGAAGACAACACGGACTCACAGCTCGCCGCGGGGGCGCGACGGGAGCGCGAATCCGACAGCCGAAGCAGGAGAACTCAATGGCTCGTATGACCGCTGCCAGCGCGGCAGTTGAGATCCTCAAGCGCGAAGGCGTCACGAACGCGTTCGGCGTGCCGGGTGCCGCCATCAACCCCTTCTACAAGTCCCTCAAGGAGGTCGGCGGCATCAGCCACACGCTGGCCCGCCACGTCGAGGGCGCCTCGCACATGGCCGAGGGCTACACCCGTACGAACCCGGGCAACATCGGGGTCTGCATCGGCACCTCGGGCCCGGCCGGCACCGACATGATCACCGGCCTCTACTCGGCCACCGGTGACTCCATCCCGATCCTGTGCATCACGGGCCAGGCGCCCAGCCACCTCCTGCACAAGGAGGACTTCCAGGCCGTCGACATCGCCTCGATCGCGAAGCCCGTCACCAAGATGGCCGTCACGGTCCTCGAAGCGGCCCAGGTGCCCGGCGTCTTCCAGCAGGCGTTCCACCTGATGCGCTCCGGCCGTCCGGGCCCGGTCCTCATCGACCTGCCGATCGACGTCCAGCAGACCGAGATCGACTTCGACCCGGAGACGTACGAGCCGCTGCCCGTCTACAAGCCGGCCGCGACCCGCGCCCAGATCGAGAAGGCGATCTCCTTCCTCCTGGAGTCCGAGCGCCCGCTGATCGTCGCCGGCGGCGGCATCATCAACGCGGACGCCTCCGACCTCCTGGTCGAGTTCGCCGAGATCACCAACACGCCGGTCGTCCCGACCCTCATGGGCTGGGGCACCATCCCGGACGACCACGACCTGAACGCGGGCATGGTCGGCCAGCAGACGGGCCACCGCTACGGCAACGCCACGTTCCTGGAATCGGACTTCGTCCTCGGCATCGGCAACCGCTGGGCCAACCGTCACACCGGCTACAAGCTGGACGTGTACCGCGAGGGCCGCAAGTTCGTCCACGTCGACATCGAGCCGACCCAGATCGGCAAGATCTTCGCCCCGGACTACGGGATCGCCTCCGACGCCAAGGCCGCCCTCGAGCTGTTCGTCGAGGTCGCGCGCGAGCTCAAGGCCGCGGGCAAGCTCCCCGACCGTTCCGCGTGGGTCGCCTCCCACCTGGAGCGCAAGGGCACGCTGCACCGCCGCACGCACTTCGACAACGTGCCGATGAAGCCCCAGCGCGTCTACGAGGAGATGAACAAGGCGTTCGGGCCCGACACCCGTTACGTCACCACCATCGGCCTCTCCCAGATCGCCGGCGCGCAGATGCTGCACGTCTACAAGCCGCGCCACTGGATCAACTGCGGCCAGGCGGGCCCGCTCGGCTGGACCATCCCGGCCGCGCTCGGTGTCGCCACCGCCGACCCGGAGACCCAGGTCGTCGCGCTCTCCGGCGACTACGACTTCCAGTTCATGATCGAGGAGCTGGCGGTCGGCGCGCAGCACCGCATCCCGTACGTCCACGTCCTGGTCAACAACGCCTACCTGGGCCTGATCCGCCAGGCGCAGATCGGTCTCGACATCAACTTCCAGGTCAACCTGGAGTTCGAGAACCAGAACAGCCCCGAGCTCGGCGTCTACGGCGTCGACCACGTCAAGGTCGCCGAGGGCCTCGGCTGCAAGGCGATCCGCGTCACCGAGCCCGACCAGCTCCTGCCGGCCTTCGAGGAGGCCAAGAAGCTCGCCGCGCAGTACCGCGTGCCGGTCGTCGTCGAGGCGATCCTGGAGCGCATCACGAACATCTCGATGAGCCCGACGGCCGACATCAGCGCCGTCAAGGAGTTCGAGGAGCTCGCGACCGAGCCCGGCCACGCGCCGACCGCGATCCGGCCGCTGACGGCCTGATCAGGCGCCTGCCGGCCGAACCGGGGGCGGTCCACCCGATGGGGGGTGTACCGCCCCTTCGGCATGACACCGCGAGTTACACGTGACACCGCGCTGACATCCGCGCGCCGCCCAGTGTTGACCGGCGGGCCGCCCCGGAAGGCGACGATCCGGTCATGGAACGACGTAGATTCGCCGCGGGCATCGCGGCGGCGGCCGCCGCCCCCGCCCTGCTCGGCGCGGCCCCCGCCCCCTCGTACGGCGACGACCGGCTGAGGGACGACCGGCTGAGGAAGGCCATGCGGGCCGCGCTCGGCGACGAACTCGACGACCGGGCCGCCGCCCGCGCCGTCGAGCCCCACATCCACGACATCGGCTTCGACTGGCACCCGCCGACGGTGCCCCTGGGCCGGATCGACTTCCTCGTCGCGTACGGCTTCGGGAACCGGCCGCCGGCCGGTGGCGGCGACCCCACGAAGGTCATGTACGAGCCGGGACCGGTCAACGAGGAGCTGGCGGACACCGTGGCCCGCGTGCGCGCCCGCAGGGACGTGCCCGTGTACGCGCAGTGGGAGATCGCGCGCTTCCTGAAGTCCAAGTACCGCATGACCGACGTGACATCGATCGAGCCGGTCGTCGCGCCGGACGGCACCATCACGTACCTGAGCACGGACGGCGTCGCCGCCCAGGTCGTGGAGGCCCGCGAGAAGCTGCCGGAGGGCATCGGCACCGCGGGCGTCATCGGCTTCCGCGATCACGTCAAGCGCTGCGTGCAGACCACGAACGACCGCGGCATGAAGGCGTACGCGCCCGCCGGCTTCGAGATGCCCGGCACGTACGACCCCGAGTCGGGCCAGGCCTGGACGCGGCGGCGCGACCTGTATCTCGTGCACGACATGACGGCGCAGTGGACCGTGCTGCGCGAGAAGCTGATCGCGCAGGCGGGCAGCGGCAACTCCTGAGCACCGTCGGCCGAGCGACGCGGGGACAACGCAAGAACGCCGAGTACGGGACCGTCCGTACTCGGCGTTCTGCGCTTCCCCCGAAGCCGGCCTCTCCTGAACTGAGCATTCCCCGAAGAGGTCTTTCCCCGAAGGGAGTTGGTGCCGCCCGACGGCATGCGACTGGCGAAACATGCATGCGTGCCGCCGGGCGGATTCCGTGGTGTGGCCGGTACCGCGGCGGCCTGGGATGAACCCCGGCGGCTGCCCTCCCCTCAGGTCGAGCAGGGGCCGCCAGGATCTTGACCACCGCACTGGCTCGCAGAGCCGCCGCGGACCGTGCCTGTCCGCCTGGGGCGGACCGCCCGCGTCGCCGTGTGACCACCCCTCATCCGGGTCTGCACAGCGGCGCGGGCATTGCGTCCGGGGCCTGACCTCCCGTCAGACCCCGGACGCAGCTCGGGTGCTAGTCCTCGCGCAGGGCGCGGACCGCCTCCTCCACGCGCTTGCCGTACTCGGCGTCGGCGGCGTGGAAGTGAGCCAGGTTCTTCTCGATCACGTCGTCGCGGGAAACCTGCGAGAGGCCGCCGGCGATGTTGGCGATCAGACGGGACTTCTCGTCGTCCGACATCAGGCGGAACAGCTCGCCCGCCTGGAAGAAGTCGTCGTCCTTGGTGTGGGCGGGCGCCTCGTGCGTGCCGGTGTAGCCGGCGACGGCGAGCGGGGCCGACAGCGGGCGGCCGGTCTCGGCGGGCCCGTCGTACGAGTTGGGCTCGTAGTTCTTGCGGTCGCGGCCGTAGGCGTTGGACGCCATCAGGCCGTCGCGGCCGTAGTTGTCGGCGTTGGTCGCCTTGGGCGCGTTCACCGCGAGCTGGGTGTGGTTGACGCCCAGGCGGTAGCGGTGCGCGTCCGCGTAGGCGAACAGGCGGCCCTGGAGCATCTTGTCCGGGGAGGGACCGATGCCGGGCACGAAGTTGTTCGGGGAGAACGCGGCCTGCTCGACCTCGGCGAAGACGTTGTCCGGGTTGCGGTCGAGGACCAGGCGGCCCACGCGCTGCAGCGGGTAGTCCTTGTGCGGCCACACCTTGGTGAGGTCGAACGGGTTGAAGCGGTAGTCGTCCGCCTCGGCGACGGGCATGAGCTGCACGTACAGGGTCCAGGACGGGTTGACGCCGCGCTCGATGGCCTGGAGCAGGTCCGTCTGGTGCGAGTTGGCGTCCTTGCCCGCGATCTCGGCGCCCTGCTCGGAGGAGAGGCAGCGGATGCCCTGGTTCGTCTTGAAGTGGTACTTGACGAAGAAGGCCTCGCCCTCGGCGTTCGTCCACTGGTAGGTGTGCGAGCCGTAGCCGTTCATGTGGCGGTACGAGGCAGGGATGCCGCGGTCGCCCATCAGCCAGGTGATCTGGTGCGTCGCCTCGGGGGCGTGCGCCCAGAAGTCCCAGACGTTGTCCGCCTCCTGCTTGCCCGTGAAGGGGTCGCGCTTCTGGGAGTGGATGAAGTCGGGGAATTTGATCGGGTCCTTGATGAAGAACACCGGGGTGTTGTTGCCGACGAGGTCGTAGTTGCCCTCTTCGGTGTAGAACTTCAGCGCGAAGCCGCGCGGGTCGCGGACCGCGTCCGCGCCGCCGAGGTTGTCCGCGACGGTGGAGAAGCGGATGAACGTCTCGGTGCGCTTGCCGACCGTGCTGAGGAAGTCGGCGTGGGTGAAGCCGGTGACGTCGTCCGTCACCTCGAAGTAGCCGTACGCGCCGGAACCGCGCGCGTGGACGACACGCTCCGGGATGCGCTCGCGGTTGAAGCGAGCGAGCTTCTCGAGGAGGTGCTGGTCCTGGAGGAGAAGCGGGCCACCGACGCCGGCGGTGGCGGAATTCTGGTTGTCGGCGACAGGAGCGCCGGACTCGGTCGTGAGCACACGCTTCGACATGGTGGCGAGGGTGACCTTCCGTACGGAACTGCTGGGACTGCTGACGGTGAACCGGAGCGTAAGAGGCTCTGAACAGCTACGTCAACAGTTTGTTGAAGTTGTGGTCAACGGTTTGTTGAATTGCAAGGCATGGTTCCGGGCCGCGGCGACGCCTGGGCGCGACAGGACAGGTGTCAGCGCCGCCACGGCCCGGAAGTCCGGGGGGTCAGACCTGCTGACCGGAGAGGCGCTCGACGCCGCGCAGCAGCGCGGAGTGGTCGAGGCCGCCGTCGCCCTGGGCGCGCAGGGAGGCGACGAGCTGGGCGACCACACCGCCGACGGGCAGGGCGGCGCCCACGTTGCGGGCGGCGTCGGTGACGATGCCCATGTCCTTGTGGTGCAGGTCGATCCGGAAGCCGGGCTTGAAGTCCCGGTTCAGGAAGTTGTCCTTCTTGCGGGTCAGGACGGTCGAGCCGGCCAGGCCGCCGTTGAGGACGTCGAGCGCGGCCGTCAGGTCCACGCCGGACTTCTCCAGGAAGACCACGGCCTCGGCGCACGCCTGGATGTTCACGGCGACGATCAGCTGGTTGGCGGCCTTCACGGTCTGGCCCGAGCCGTGCGGACCGCACAGCACGATGGTCTTGCCGAGGGCGTCGAGGAGCGGCTTGGCCTCGTCGAAGTCGGCCTGCTCACCGCCGACCATGATCGACAGAACGGCCTCGATCGCACCGGCCTCGCCACCGGAGACCGGGGCGTCGATGACGCGGATGCCCTTGTCCTTGGCGGCCTTCGCGAGGTCCACGGAGGTCTGCGGGGTGATCGACGACATGTCGACGATCAGGGCGCCGGACTTCGCGTTCTCGAGGATGCCGTTCTCGCCGTAGGCGATGGCCTCGACCTGCGGAGAGGCGGGCACCATCGTGACGATGACGTCGGCGTCCTTGACGGCCTCGGCGATCGAGCCGGCCGCGGTGCCGCCGGCGGCCGCGAGCCGCTCCAGCTTGTCCTGCTCGAGGGTGAAGCCGGTCACCGAGTAACCAGCCTTGATCAGGTTCTCGGACATGGGGGAGCCCATGATGCCGAGTCCGATCCACGCGATCTTGGGGAGGTTGCTCATGAGGGTGCCTCTCTAACTGCGGTCGTACGTAGGTGAGTTGGCGCGCGTCGGGACGCTCAGCGCGCGGCGCGGGCCCCGGCGGGCAGCCAGGCGAAGGCCTCGGCGCTCGGCTTGTCGCCGGGCTTGTACTCCAGGCCGACGTAGCCCTCGTAGCCCGTCTTCGCCAGCTGGTCGAGCAGCTCCTCGAGCGGCAGCGAACCGGTGCCGGGGGCGCCGCGGCCCGGGTTGTCGGCGATCTGCACGTGGCCGGTCTTCGCGGCGTACTGCTCGATCACCGCGGGCAGGTCCTCGCCGTTCATGGACAGGTGGTACAGGTCCATCAGGAACTTGGCGTTGCCGAGGCCCGTGGCCGCGTTCACCTTGTCCACGATCTCGATCGCCTTGGGGGCGCTCACGATCGGGCACAGCGGCGACTCGGGCTTGTTCAGCGCCTCGATCAGGAGGATCGCGCCGACGCGGTCGGCGGCGCGGGCCGCGAGCACCAGGTTCTCCAGGGCGAGCTCGTCCTGGACCGCCGGGTCCACGCCGTCGACGCGGTTGCCGTACAGCGCGTTGAGCGCCGTGCAGCCGAGGGAGAGGGCGAAGTCCGCCGCGATGTCGATGTTCGCGCGGAACTTGTCGCTCTCCTCGCCGGGGACGGACAGGGCGCCGCGGTCGGGGCCCGGCAGCTGTCCGGCGTAGAAGTTGAGTCCGGTGAGCTGTACGCCCGCGTCCTCGATCGCCTTCCTGAGGGCGTCGAGCTCGGACTGCTCGGGGGTGGGGGCGTCGACCCAGGGCCACCACAGCTCGACCGCGGTGAAGCCCGCCGCGGCGGCGGCCGCGGGGCGCTCCAGGAGCGGGAGTTCCGTGAAGAGGATCGACAGGTTGACGTTGAAGCGCTGGTCTGCGGCTGTGCCCATCGAAAAGCTCGGCATGGGGGTCGGCGCTCCCTTCCGTATCGAGATCCGTACGGCACTCGGTGTCGAGTTCCGTATAGCGGAAGTTCGTTTCTGCTTGATGGAAGACTGCCGGGGATGCTTCGCTCTTGTCAAGAGGGGCTGCCGGAAAAACCGGTCGCGGCAGTAGGTTGACCCCGTGCGATTGAGAGTGGAGTTCACGACCGAGCCCTTCGACCTGGACGAGGCGCCGCCCCATGCGGTCGTCGCCCGCGACGTCATCCAGAAGGCCGAACTGGACGCGGTGGATGTCGGACCGTTCGGCAACACCGCCGAGGGGGACGCGGGCGCCGTGCTCGGTGCGGTGGAGGCGCTGCTGCGCCAGACCCTGGAGGCCGGCGCCACCCGCGTCTCACTCCAGGTCAATGTCGTCGGGGAGGGCGACAAGTGACCGCTACAGGAGACGTCCCCTTCGTCAGCGCGGTGAAGCCGCTGGTGGACGCCATGGGGGGCGAGATGCTGCCGCCGCAGGAGGCGGGCAAGGACGATGTCGTCCTGCACTGGGAGGGCCGCGAGGTCATCGCCGTACGGCTGCCCCAGCTGGCCGACTCCCTGGATCACATCCTGGTGGCCATGGAGCGCGGGCAGGGCATGCCCCTGTCAGCCCTCGACCGCAAGGCCAAGCAGGAGGTCGTACGGATACTGGAGGCACGCGGTGCCTTCTCCGTGCGGCACGGAGTGGAGACCGTGGCCGGTGCGCTCGGGGTGAGTCGTTTTACCGTCTACAACTACCTGAACAGGGAAAACGCCGCCAAGGGGGAGTAGCCTCCCCAGTATCACGCCAAGGTGTCGAACCAGCCGCCGTCCGGATACCGGGCGGCGGTTTTTGTAACTCCGAGTTTTCAACAAAGTGTTGACGTGGTGTTTCGGAGGGCGTTAGCTATCCGCAGCCCGTCCAGCTCAAGGCCACGGAGGCTTCCCGTGACTTCACGTCCGATGCCGGGGCTTTCCCGGTTCAACACCCTTCAGGAGAACGCGGCCGGTGCCGCGCTCCACGAGGTGTGTGCCAGCTCGGCGTGGGGGAGCAAGCTCCTCGCCCAGCGCCCCTTCAAAACCGCGGAGGAACTCTTCGCCGCGAGCGACGTCGCCATGGCCGAGCTCAGCGCCGAGGATCTCGCCGAGGCGATGGCGGGGCACCCCCCGATCGGCCGCCCGAAGCCGGGCGACCCGACCTCGTCCCGCGAGCAGCGGGGCATGGCCGGCGCCTCCGAGGAGCTCAAGGCCGAGATGCTCGAACTGAACCTGGCGTACCAGGACCGGTTCGGTCATGTCTTCCTGATCTGCGCCACCGGGGCGACCGGCGAGCAGATGCGCGACGCGATGAAGGCCAGGATCGGCAACGACACCGGGACGGAGCGCGAGATCGTGCGCACCGAACTGGGGAAGATCAACCGTATCCGCCTGACCCGCCTCGCCGAAGAAGACGTAGAAGTGGAAGAGGACAAGGACTGATGAGCACCGCGACCACCGCGTCGGTGTCGACGCACATTCTCGACACCAGCATCGGACGCCCCGCCGAGGGCGTCGCCATCTCGCTCGCCGCCCGTCAGGGCAGCGACGCCGAGTGGGTGGCGCTCGGCGGCTCCGCGACCGACGCGGACGGGCGCTGCAAGGACCTGCCGGCGCTGCCGGAGGGCACCACCCACGTACGGCTCGACTTCGCCGTCGAGACGTACTTCACGCGTTCTATCAAGACAGTGAAGCAAGCCGAGGCGCAGCAGGACGCCCCCCGCGTAAGGGACAGCGGTGCGTTCTTCCCGGAGGTGGCGATCACGTTCGCCGTCAAGCCGGGCGAGCACTATCACGTACCGCTGCTGCTCAACCCGTTCGGCTACTCCGTTTACCGAGGGAGCTAGCAGACATGCCCACGATTCTCGGCCAGAACCAGTACGGCAAAGCAGAGAACCGCGTCGTCAAGATCACGCGGGACGGCGACACCCACCACATCAAGGACCTGAACGTCTCCGTCGCCCTCTCCGGCGACCTCGACGACGTCCACTACAACGGCTCCAACGCCAACTGCCTTCCGACGGACACGACGAAGAACACCTGCTTCGCGTTCGCCAAGGAATACGGCATCGAGTCGGCCGAGCAGTACGGCATCCACCTCGCCCGGCACTTCGTGGACAGCCAGCCGTCCATCCACCGCGCGCGCATCCGCATCGAGGAGTACTCCTGGGAGCGCATCGCCGGCTCCGACGGCAACTCCAAGTTCATCGGCGCCGACGAGGTCAAGCACTCCTTCGTCCGCAAGGGCCAGGAGACCCGCCTCGCGCAGATCACGTACGACGGTGAGAAGTTCGAAGTCCTGTCCGGGCTCAAGGACCTGACCGTGATGAACTCCACGAACTCCGAGTTCTGGGGCTACATCAAGGACAAGTACACGACGCTCCAGGAGGACTACGACCGTATCCTCGCCACGTCCCTGTCGACGTGGTGGCGGCACAACTGGACGTCCGACGACCAGCGCATGCCGCAGTGGGAGAAGTCCTACGAGCAGTCCAAGAAGCACATCCTCCAGGCGTTCGTGGAGACGTACTCGCTCTCGCTCCAGCAGACGCTGTACCAAATGGGTTCGCGGGTCATCAACAACCGCAGCGAGATCGACGAGATCCGCTTCTCCGCGCCCAACAAGCACCACTTCCGGCAGGACCTCTCCGCCTTCGGTCTGGAGAACGAAGCCAAGGACGGCGCCGTGTACTACGCGGCCGACCGCCCCTACGGCCTGATCGAGGCCACCATCCTGCGCGACGGCTGCGAGCCGCACATCCCGGTCGACATGACCAACCTCTGACGGCAATTGACGTCCCCGGGGCTCTGCAGAGGCCCCGGGGACCGAGTTCCCGGAACGACCGGTGACATCACCGGAGGGAACAGCAGTGACTCCGCCCCAAGGGGCTTTTCACTCGGCCGTACGGCCTCATGACGGTCAAGCCCTGACCGCCCTCCCGTAGGAAGACGAGCAGTTTACTGCAGCTCAGGAGACGTCAATGGCACAGGACTTGACCGTCCACCCGGTTGACCAGAAGCTCCACCCCTCGCGGCTCGTCCCCGCGGCACTCCAGCACATCGCCGCGATGTACGCGGGCGTGGTCACGCCCCCGCTCATCATCGGCCAGGCCGTCCGTCTCGACACGGCGGGCCAGACCCGGCTCATCGCCGCCAGTCTGCTCATCGCGGGCGTGGCCACCCTCCTGCAGACCCTCGGCGTCAAGGGACTCGTCGGCAACCGGCTGCCCTTCGTCAACGCCGCCTCCTCGGCCGGCATCGCGCCGATGCTCGCCATCGCCGAGACCAACGCCCGGGGCGACCAACTCCCCGCCATCTACGGTGCGGTGATGGTCGCCGGCGTCTTCTGTCTCGCGATCGGCCCGTTCTTCGGCAGGCTCCTGCGCTTCTTCCCGCCGCTCGTCACGGGCGTCGTCATCACCCTCATCGGGGTGACCCTGATGCCCGTCCCGGTCGCCTGGGCGCAGGGCGGTGACAGGACCGCCGCCGACTTTGGCGACATGAAGTACCTGGGACTCGCCGCGTTCACGCTCGTCGTCATCCTGATGATCCAGCGCTTCGGCCGCGGCTTCGTCAAGCAAGTCGCCCTGCTTCTGGGCCTGTTGATCGGCACGCTGGCCGCGATCCCGTTCGGCATGGCCGACTTCGGCGCCCTGAAGTCGGCCCCGGTCGCCGCGCTGCCGACGCCCTTCGCGTTCGGCACGCCCGAGTTCCAGCCCGCCGCGATCCTCTCGCTCTGCCTGGTGATGCTCGTCCTGATGACGGAGTCCAGCGCCGGAATGCTCGCCATCGGCGAGATCTGCGACCGCGAGACCAGCGGCAGGACCATCACCCGCGGCCTGCGCACCGACGGCCTCGCCACCCTTCTCGGCCCCGTCTTCGGCGGCTTCCCCACCTCGGCCTTCGCCCAGAATGTCGGCGTCGTCTCGCTGACCAAGGTGCGCAGCCGCTACGTCGTCGCCGCCGCGGGAGGCGCGCTCCTGGTCCTCGGCGCCTTCCCGGTGCTCGGCGCGGTGGTCTCCACGGTGCCGATGCCGGTCCTCGGCGGCGCGGGCATCGTCCTCTTCGGCTCCATCGCCGTCAGCGGCATCCGTACGCTGTCGGAGGCCGGCCTCGACGACAGCTCGAACATCATCCTGGTCGCCGTCTCGCTCGGCGCGGGCATCATCCCGCTCGCCGCGCCCACCTTCTACGCCGAATTCCCGGCCTGGGCGCAGACCGTGCTGGGCTCCGGCATCAGCGCGGGCGCCCTGGTGGCCGTATCGCTGAACCTGTTCTTTCACCATCTCGGCACCCGCGGCCGCGCCACCGCCGCCGCGGCACTCAAATCCTCCTAGGGTCCTGCCGTGCCCTCCCCCAAGCTCTCGGCTCGCTCGAGCAGGGGGAACCCCCGTCGCCACTCACCCATGAAGGAAGCACCATGGCACCCTCGGCAGCCCCTTCCCGCATCGTCATCGAGAACGCGGCCATCGCGACCGTCGACGCCAACGACACCGAGTACGCCTCGGGTTACGTGGTCGTCGCCGACAACAAGATCGAGTCCGTCGGCGCAGGCCAGGCCCCCGCGGGCCTGGAGAACGTCGTACGCCGCGTCGACGGCACCGGCCACCTCGTCACGCCCGGCCTGATCAACACCCACCACCACTTCTACCAGTGGATCACCCGGGGCCTCGCCACGGACCACAACCTGTTCAACTGGCTGGTCGCGCTGTACCCGACGTGGGCGCGCATCGACGAGCAGATGGCCCGCGTCGCCGCGCAGGGCTCCCTCGCGATGATGGCCCGCGGCGGTGTCACCACCGCGATGGACCACCACTACGTGTACCCGCAGGGCTCCGGCGACCTGTCCGGCGCCATCATCGGCGCCGCCTCCGACATGGGTGTCCGCTTCACGCTCGCCCGCGGCTCCATGGACCGCAGCGAGAAGGACGGCGGCCTGCCGCCGGACTTCGCGGTCGAGACCCTCGAGGGCGCGCTCGCGGCCACCGAGGAGACCGTCAAGAAGCACCACGACGCCTCCTTCGGCGCCATGACCCAGGTGGCCGTCGCCCCCTGCTCGCCGTTCTCCGTGTCCACCGAACTCATGAAGCAGGGCGCCGAGTTGGCGCGCCGGCTCGGGGTAAGGCTGCACACCCACGGCAGCGAGACGGTCGAGGAGGAGAAGTTCTGCCACGAGCTCTTCGGCATGGGCCCGACCGACTACTTCGAGTCGACGGGCTGGCTCGGTGAGGACGTGTGGATGGCGCACTGCGTCCACATGAACGACTCGGACATCGCCGCTTTCGCCCGTACGGGCACGGGTGTCGCGCACTGCCCGTCGTCCAACGCCCGTCTGGCGGCCGGTATCGCCCGCGTCCCGGACATGCTCAAGGCGGGCGTACCGGTCGGTCTCGGCGTCGACGGCACCGCGTCCAACGAGTCCGGCGAACTGCACACCGAGCTGCGCAACGCACTCCTCATCAACCGTCTCGGCGCCCACCGCGAGGCCGCCCTGAACGCCCGTCAGGCGCTCAGGCTCGGCACCGCCGGCGGTGCCCGGGTCCTGGGCCGCGCCGCCGAGATCGGCTCCCTGGAGGCGGGTAAGCTCGCCGACCTGGTCCTGTGGAAGATCGACGGCATCGGGCACTCCTCGATCGCCGACCCGGTCACCGCCATCGTCTTCGGCGCGGCGGCCCCGGTCACCCTCTCCCTCGTCAACGGACAGCCGGTCGTCGAGGACGGACGCCTGCTGCACGCCGACGAGGACGCCATCGCCCGCGATGCGCGTCAGGAGGCCCAGCGTCTCGCGCGGATCACCGCCGAGGCGTAGGAGGTGGCCGCCGGATCTCAGCGACGCCGCGGAGATCCGGCGGCCACCTCCCACCCTGGAACTCCGGTCGGGGGGGACGGCCCCCGACCGGACTTGAGCTGCCGAGCGGGCTGCTCAAGTGCCGCCCCGGATCGTGGCCCAACACTTCACGATCCCGGGGCGGTCAGCACTACCTGGGCGCAGTACCCACAACCGAATACCGGCAAGTCCTTGCACGTCGTACCACCTCCCAGAAGCGAGTGCCGCCCAGGCACTGGAAAACAAACGGAGGAGCCGCTGTGGCCATCAAGCCCAGGTTCACCAAGCAAGGCACCACCCCCGACGAGATATCCGAGGGGCACACCGAACATCCTGCGGGCAAGCACCCGGTGGACGAGAAGCTGCCGCCGCTGAAGATGGCGACGACCGGCCTCCAGCACGTCGCCGCCATGTACGCGGGCGTCGTCGCGCCGCCGCTCATCGTGGGCGCCGCCGTGGGCCTGTCGCCCAAGGAACTCACCTTCCTGACCGGCGCCTGCCTGTTCACCGCGGGGCTCGCCACGTTCCTCCAGACCCTCGGCATCTGGAAGATCGGCGCCCGTCTGCCGTTCGTCAACGGCGTCACCTTCGCCGGTGTCGCCCCCATGATCGCCGTCGTCAACTCGACCGACGACAAGAAGGACGCGCTGCCCGTCATCTTCGGCGCGGTGATCGTCGCCGGCGTTCTCGGCTTCATCGCGGCCCCCTTCTTCAGCAAGCTCGTGCGCTTCTTCCCGCCGGTCGTGACCGGCACGGTCATCACCCTCATCGGCGTCTCGCTGATGCCGGTCGCGTTCGGCTGGGCCCAGGGCCCCAACCCCGCGGCGAAGGACTACGGTTCGACGACCTATCTCACGCTGGCGGGCATCACTCTCGTCATCGTGCTGTTGCTGCGCCGGTTCACCACGGGCTTCGTCAAGCAGATCGCCGTACTCCTCGGCCTGGTCATCGGCACCCTCGTCGCGATCCCCTTCGGCGTCACGGACTTCAGCCCGATCGGCGACGCGGACGTCATCGGCTTCCCGACGCCGTTCCACTTCGGTGCCCCGCAGTTCGCCGCCGCCGCGATCGTCTCCCTGTGTGTCGTCATGGTCGTCTCGATGACGGAGTCCACGGCCGACATGCTGGCGCTCGGTGAGATCGTGGAGCGTCCCGCCGATGAGAAGACCATCGCGGCCGGCCTGCGGGCCGACACGCTCGGCTCGGCGCTCAGCCCGTTCTTCAACGGCTTCATGTGCAGCGCGTTCGCCCAGAACATCGGCCTCGTCGCGATGACGAAGATCCGCAGCCGGTACGTCGTCGCCACGGGCGGCGGCTTCCTCGTCCTGATGGGCCTGTGCCCGATGGCGGCCTCGCTGATCGCGGTCGTTCCCCGGCCCGTTCTCGGCGGCGCGGGCGTCGTGCTCTTCGGCTCGGTCGCGGCGAGCGGCATCCAGACCCTCGTCAAGGCGAACCTGGAGCGGGACAACAACGTACTGATCGTGGCCGTTTCGCTGGCCGTCGGACTCATCCCGATCGCGGCGCCGGAGTTCTACCACGCGTTCCCGGAGACCGCGAAGATCATCCTGGATTCGGGTATTTCCACGGGCTGCGTGGCCGCGGTGATTCTCAATCTGCTCTTCAACCACCTCGGCCGCAGCGGCGACGCGGACGACGTGACGGCCCCCATGGAACCGGGCGGTGAGATCGCGTCGACGCGTACGGTCGCCGGGTCCTCGGCGTCGGCAGGGTCTTCCGCGGCAGGGGTGCACTGACGCACCGGGCGTGACGCCGCCGACCGTACGGCGGAAGTTGCTGTGCCATCACACCGGATTGCCGGTCCCGGGTGAGCCGTGGCGCGACGGGACCGGCCTTCGTCCTGGGTTCGGGTATCTCGACGGACTGCATCCTGGCGGTCGGCCTGGACCCTGTCTTCAACCACCGGGGTCGGAAGGCGGGTTCGGCCACGGTGCCCGAACCGGCCCTCCCGCGCTGTCCGTCACTCCGCCTGTTTCGCCGGCCGTCCGCCGGGCTCGCGCAGCGTCCGTACGAGCAGCCAGCCGAGCGCCGGCAGGACGGTCAGCGGCGCGAGCGCGGTGCGCAGGGACGCGGCGTCCGCGAGGGCGCCGATCGCCGGGCTCGCGATCCCGCCGACGCTGACCGCAAGCCCCAGCGTGACGCCGCTCGCGGTGCCCACGCGCCGGGGCAGATAGTCCTGGCCGAGCGTGATGTGCAGCGAGAACGGTACGTACAGGCCGGCCGACGTCAGCGCCACGCACAGGTAGAGCGCGGGACCGGGGACGCAGACGACCCCGGCGACGGCGAGGACCGTCAGGGCGTACGACCGGCGCAGCACCGGCACGCGGCCGAAGCGGGTGGCGAGCCTGCCGCCCGCCACGGTGCCCACCGCGCCGCCGATGTAGAGCACGAACAGCGCGGCTGTGCCCGCTGCTTCACCGCCGCCCGCCCGCTGGCGCGCGTACAGGGAGATGAACGCGCTCAGGCCGACGAAGACGATCGAGCGGCACACAATGGCGCCGGTCAGCTTGAGGAACGACGGCCAGTCGTCCCTGCCGTCCACTTCGAGCGCGGCTCCGCCCGCCGCCGGGGCGGCTCTCCGGCCCGAGCGCAGCGCGGCCACGCACAGGGCCGCTCCGGCCAGGCCCGGGACGACCAGCAGCGGCGACGCGTGCAGCCCGCCGGTGGCGACGACGGCCGAGACCAGCAGGGGCGCGGTCGCGAATCCGAGGTTGCCGCCCAGCGAGAACCAGCCCATCGCCGTATGGCTGCCACGGCTCGCGCCGCGGGCCACGCGCGCGGCCTCAGGATGGTAGGCGGCGACCCCGATCCCGGACACCGCGACCACCACCAGCGTGAGGGTGTACGAGTCCCCGACGCCGGCCAGCGCCACACCGGCCCCGCCCACCACGCAGCTCACCGGCAGCAGCCACGGCATCGCCCACCGGTCCGTGAGCGCGCCGAACAGCGGCTGCACCACCGACGACAGCAGCGACGCGGCCAGGACGATCCCGGAGGCGGCGGCATACGTGTAGGCCCGCTCGGAGACGAAGAACGGCACCAGGGCGGCCACCGCGCCCTGGTAGACGTCCACGCACGCGTGCCCGAGAGCGAGCAGGGTGATGGGCCCGCGCCGGCGGGCCGGGGGTCCTGGGGCGGCTGTTGGTTCGGTCGTGGGCGCGGGGGAGACGGAGGTCCGGTTGTCTGACACCCGTCCATCGTCCGTACGGGCCGCCGTGGCGCGCTTCCGATAAAGTGCCAACGTATGCCGGATGTCCGCCACACTCCGCAGGCACCCACCCGCACCCGGACGCTGGCGGCGGGCGGGCGGATCGACCCGCACCGGCACGACGAGCACCAGATCGTCTACGCGGGCTCGGGAGTCCTCGCCGTCACCACCGACGCCGGCACCTGGTTCGCGCCCGGCACCCGCGCCATCTGGGTACCGGCCGGCTGCGTCCACGCCCACCGCGCCCACGGGCACCTCGCCCTGCACACGCTCGGCCTGCCCGCCCGGGTCAACCCGCTCGGCCTGGACGCGCCCACCGTCCTGACCGTCAGTCCGCTGCTGCGCGAACTGCTCCTCGCCGCCACCCGCGACCCCGACGACGACAGCCCCGAGAGCAGGCGCCTGCGCGCCGTCCTCCTCGACCAGCTACGCGCATCCCCGCAGCAGCCCCTCCAACTCCCCACCCCCACCGACCCGCGCCTCAAAGCGGTCTGCGCCCTCCTGTACGACGACCCGGCCGACGCCCGCCCCCTGGCCGCGCTCGGGAGGGCGTCCGGAGCCGGTGAACGCACGCTGAGCCGCCTCTTCCGCCGCGAACTGGGGATGACCTTCCCCCAATGGCGCACCCAGCTCCGCCTCTACCACGCGCTGCGGATGCTGGCGGAGGGCGAGCCGGTCACAACGGTCGCGCACCGCTGCGGCTGGTCCTCCACCAGCGCCTTCATCGACGTGTTCCGCCGCGCGTTCGGCACCACGCCGGGGGAGCACAGCCGGAGGCCCTAGGGCTTCTCATCACGTGTCCCTTGGCTGTCCGGGCTGTCCGGGCCGTCCGTGGTGTCGCGGTCAGCTTCCGCACAGGGCGGCCGTCCTGACCGAACCGCCCTTGTTCTCGTCGTCCGTGCCGAGCACCGCGTCACGCGAACCGGGCACACACTCCAGCGCCTCGACCTTGAACCCCGTGAACTTCCCCAGTACCGCAGGCGACGTGGAGACCGTCAGCCGCACCGCACCGCACCCGACCCCGAGATCCGCACGCGTCCCGCCGCACTCACCGCCGAGTCGAACGGCCCGTCGTCCCCCGCGTCCGACGCCGAGGAGACGAGCATCCGCCCGTCACCGGTCACCGAGATGTCGGACACGTGCCGGACGTCACCCGTCGGGTACGGCGCCCGGAACGACGCCTGCTGAAGCGCCCCGAACTTCGCGTCCCCGTACTCGCTGTAGGAGAACGGCGCCGCGAAGACCGTCGCGGGCCGCCCGGCCCCGTCTCCCCGGTCCGCCCACACCGCCGCGAGCTTCCCCTGGTTCGAGGCCAGTGCGAAGCTCTCGAAGTCGTCGCCCTCGCGGATCCCGGGGAGCGGCGAGAGGTCGAGCACCTTCACCGTGCTGCCGGTCCGCCGGAGGTGGTAGACGAGTCCCCGGCCGGCCAGGGCCACATATTCGCCGGGTGTGCCAGGCACCGCCTCGACGGCCTCCAGGTCGGTCGGCTCCGCGCCGTCCCAGGTGACCGGGGTGACGTCGGCGGAGGCGGACCCGCCCTCGCTGTAGGTGAGTTGGGGGATCCGGTTGTCGCCCGGCTTCTTGTTGTCGCGCACGATGAGCGCGTGGACCGTTCCGTCGGAGTGCCCGGTGAGGGCGAGCCCGCTGACGCCGGATTTCACATCGCCGCCGACCTGCGCCGAGGGGCCCGCGGCCCCCGCCTGGCCTGCCGTCACCAAGGCAAGGGTCGCGGTGGCGGCGGCGAGCAGTGACTTGTGGCGGAGCTGCATGGGCGGGCCTCTCGCTTCGGGGTGACGCTCGGGGGCATCGCATCGGGGTGACGCGCGTAGACGGACGGCTGCCCGGGACCGTAGCGATCATGGTGAGCCGGGGGCAAGGGGCGGATGGGCCGTTCGGTGCAGGCGCAAGCGGCGCGCCCGGCCCTCGCGAGTGCCGAACGCGCCGCCTTGGGAAGGGAGTTGTCAGTCGATGTGGTAGCTGTCCCCGTACACCTTCCAGTCGAGCGGCGGGTCCAGGTTCAGATTGCCGTTCTCGAGGAAGACGCGCTGCGCGGTGTCGACGCGGCTCGTGTCGCTGTGGGCCTCCTCCTGCTTCATGGCCCACACCCGAGCGTCGAGGAACGCGTTCAGGTACGCGACCTCGTCGCCGCCCTGCGCCGGCGGCTGGGCCTGGGCGAGGGCGCGCTTGCGGATGTTGCGGAAGCTCGTCGCGTCATCGCCGTCGCCGTGCATCACGATGGCGTCGTAGTACGCGAACTGGCCGAGCGTGCCGATGCCGTCCGCCTTGCCCTGTGAGACCGCCGGGTTGAAGTACACGCGGTCGCGCTCGTCGTTCTGGGCCTGCTGGAACGCGGAGTCCTCGGCCGCCTTCTCCCAGTCGCGCGGGTAGTCGGGGTCGAGGCCGTCGTGCGAGTCGGTGCCGTCCACCTCGCGCAGGGCGGGCAGGTACTTCGCGAGGACGTTGCCGGGCTTGCGCTGCGTGTACAGCTCCACGAGGTCGAGCATGTCGCCGGTGCCGGAACAGAAGCCGATGATCCCGGCGGTGTAGCCGCGGCCGTCACCGATGTCCTCGATGTAGCCGTACTGGGCCTTCCAGTCGAGCGAGGAGTTCTCCGCGCTCGACACCAGCTTCATGGCGATCTCCTTCTTCGCCGGGTCGTCGAGCCCGCTCGCGGAGACGGGCGTGGCCGTCGCGAGCTGGGTCGTGAGGAGCGGGGCCGCGACGACCGAGGCGCCGATCAGGGCGAGCAGGGTGCGACGCGACGTGCGTATGTGGGGGGTGTGCACGGGACCTCCATGGGGGAGCTCGTTCTTCCGCGAACTGTTAGGAAGGTTTCCTACCAGAGATTGTGGGTGACGTATACCCGTCAAGCGGAGGGGAGTTGGGGGTGTGGAGCGGGGGTCGATGTGCTCCCGCGGGCCGTTCCCGCACGTGAACGGCGGTTTTGTATGTGGGGAGGGGGTGGGTGGGGCGCCGGTGGGATCAGCGGCCCGGGCCGCAGGGGCGCGCGGCCGGGAGGCGTCCCGTGACGAACGCCGTCGGCGGTACGCCGAGCAGTGCGCGGAACTCCGCCGTCATGTGCGACTGGTCGTAGTAACCGGTGGCGTGCGCGAGCCCGGCCCACCGCGGGTGCTCCTCGGCGCCCGCGCCGGCGAGCACCTGGCGCACCCGGTCGATCCGCGCGAAGTGCTTGGGGGACAGTCCGACGCCGTCCGCGAAGAGATTGCGCAACTGTCGCTCACTGACGGCGAGTTGCCGGGCCACCTCGGTGACCGTCCCCGGCCGGTCGCGGCCCGGGGCCGTCGACAGCGCCTCCACCGCCGCCCGCACCAGGCCGTCGCGGGCGCGCTCGCCACGGTCGCGCGGCGTGAGACCGTCCGGCAGCAGCTCCGTCATGCGCGCGAGTACGGCGTCCGGGTCCGGGGCGGGCCCGAGGGCCGCGAGCCCGCGCGCGAGCCGTCGGCCCGCCTCGCCCGGCAGCGACTCCAACGGCTCTGCACGGCCCACGAGTTCGCGTGTGGACACCCCTAGCAGCGGTCGCGCGGCCCCGGGCCGGAACCGCAGCTGCAGACACATCGGGAGCCGCTTCTCCTCGTAGTACGAGGCCTTGGTGCGCGGACCGATGGCGACCACGTCGGTGCCGCCGTCCGGCAGCACACGGAACACCAGACGCGTCGCCGCGTCCGGGACGTGGGTGATCGGCCTTGCGTCCCCCTGACCGAAGTCCGAAGAGCCGACGGAGTTGATCGAGTCGATCTCGGTGATCCAGGGCCGCAGCGCCTCGGGCGGCGCGAGAGGGGTGCCGTACCGCCCGGGGGTGCCGGTGTGGTACGGCGCCCCCGCCTGTTCCGCCGTCCTGTCCCGCAGCATGGTCACCTCTCCACGTTAACCGGGGGGTGTGCCGTCCGGGGCCCGCCGGCTGTGCCGGAATTTCCTAGCTACGGGGGCCCGTTGACCGGCAGCGTTGCAGCCATGATCCTCATCACCGGTGCCACCGGCACCATCGGCAGTGAAGTGACCCGCCTCCTGGCCACGCGTGGTGTCCCGCACCGCGCCCTGACCCGTGATCCGGCCCGCGCCGCGTTCGGCCCCGCCACCGAGGTCGTCCGAGGGGACCTCGACGACCCGGAGACCCTCGGCGCGGCGGTGGCCGGCGCGACGGCCGTCTTCATGGTGACCCTGCCCGGCTCGGGGTCCGGGCCCGGCGCGCAGGACAAGGCCCTGCTGGACGAGGCGCGGGCGGCCGGCGTGCGCAGGGTCGTGAAGCTCTCGGCGATCGGCACGGGCGAGCCGGGCGCCGGACGTTTCGGCATGTGGCACGTCCCGGGCGAAGAGGCGCTCCGGGCGGGCGACTTGGAGTGGACCGTACTGCGCCCCACGACGTTCGCGTCGAACTTCCTGTGGTCGGCACCGGAGATCCGGGCCGGGCGGCCCGTCCCCAACCAGTTCGCGGACGGCGCCCAGGGCGTGATCGACCCGCGCGACATCGCCGAGGCCGCCGTGGAGACCCTCCTCGCCGACGGGCACACCGGCCGCGTCTACACCCTCACCGGACCCGAACTCCTCACCGTGCCCGACCAGGCGGCCGCCATCGCCGCGGCGGTCGGGCGCCCCGTCGAGACCGTCGAGGTGCCCCTGGAGTCCGCCCGCGAGTACGTGCTTGCCGCGGGCATCGCCGAGGAGTCCGTGGACAGTGTCCTCGAAGGGTTCGCGTACGTCCGCGCCGGCCACAACGCGATCGTCACGGACGACGTCGAACGGATCCTCGGACGCCCGCCCCGCACCTTCGCCATGTGGGCCGAAGAGCACAAGGGGGCGTTCGTCTAAGGCGGCGTTCGGCCAGGGCCGTCGGGAATCAGAGGCCGAAGGCGCGTGGATCCGACGCGAGTGCCCGGAAGTACTCGCGCGGATCCGCCACGAGCCTGCGCTCCTTGAGGTCCATCAGGCCGCCCGCACTCGTCAGTTCCGCCGCGAGCGTGCCGTCGGTCTTGTGTATCGACTGCTCGATCCGGAACGTCTTGCCCTCCGTCCACACGAACGCGCAGCTCACGTCCACTTCGTCGCCCGCGTGCAGCTCTCGGCGGTAGCGGATGGTCGTCTCCAGGGCGACCGGGCCGACCCCCTTCGCCAGCAGGTCGGCCTGCCGGATCCCGCCGTGCTGGAGCAGCACCCATCGCGCGTGCTCCGCGTACTGCAGATACACGCTCTGATTGAGGTGCCCCTGCGAGTCGGTCTCGTACCCGCGCACTTGAATGCGCACGGTGAACGGCTCGGCCACGATTTCCCCTTCGACGACTACTACGGCTAATGCGGTTGGTACAGCCACTACGGCTTCTGTTTCGGGTGCTACGTCTGCTGCTCGATCGTCATGATCTTCGCGGTGACGCCAGCAAGTACCGCCCCCCGGTGCGGGGTTCCGCGTGCTCGCCGACCTGCCACCCCGCCCGCTCCAACGCGGCGGCGCAGCCCGCGATTCCGTCCGGCCCGCGCCCCCGTACCGCCACGGCCTCCGGCTGTGGTGTGCCGCCGACACGGTAGCCGTCCCCGGTGTCACCCTCCGCCGGACGGCAGCCCGCCGCCTCCAGGGCGAGGGCGGCGGCCTGCACCAGATGCGCGCGCTCCCAGGCGCACGGGCGGTCGGTGACACCGCCCGGATTGGTCATCCGGCGCATCTCCACGAGCCCCTGCCAGGCACTGCTCACCTCGCGCGCCCGCGCCGCACCGCCCGGCACCGGCGCCTCTCCGCCCACCCGCGCCGCGAACGGGCCGCCGCCCGAAGGCTCCGGCGGCGGGGGCTGCTCGGCGCGCTCCGGTTCGTCCCCCGCCTCCCGTATCCGGTGTCCGGCCGGCGTCAGGAAGTGGTCGTGGGGAGGTCGCGGGTGCCGGAACGCGAGCTTCATCAGGACGAGGCGCGCGAGCTGGGCGTCACCGCCCTTCAGCCGCCCGGTGACCGGGTCGGCCTCGTCGACGATGCGCCGCTGCGCGGCGGACAGCGGCCTGGCCATGGCGCCCCCCTGATTCCGTCCCTCGTCCGGTACGTGCTCCGTACGTTCCGATGGTGCAGCACGGGTCTGACAACGGCCCGGTCCGATGGCTTGTCAGGGCCGCAGATTCCAGCTGGCGACGACCGGGCGGCCGTGCTCCGTGCTGAGCCTGCTGACCGTGCCCGTCGCCAGCAGGAAGTGCGCGCCGTCCGCCGGTGGCAGGCCGAGCCTGCGCGCCGTGAGGACCCGCAGGAAGTGGCCGTGGCCGACGAGGACGACGCTGCCCTCGTTCTCCGAGAGCGCGGCGTCGACCTTCGCGATCATGCGGTCGGCCCGCGCCCCCACCTCTTCGGGGCTCTCACCGGGGTGCTCGGGAGGTCCCGGCGCGACCCCGTCCGTGAAGAGGAACCAGTTGGGCCGGGTGCGCTGGATCTCGAGCGTCGTGATGCCCTCGTAGGCGCCGTAGTCCCACTCGCAGAGGTCGGCATCGACTCGTACGTTCCCGAGCCCCGCGAGCTTCGCGGTCTCGTGCGCCCGCACCTTCGGGCTCGAGAAGACGGCACCGACGTGATAGCTGCCGACGAGCGGGGCGAGCTTGCGGGCCTGCTCGCGGCCGTTCTCCGTCAGCGGGATGTCGGTCCAGCTCGTGTGCTGCCCGGACAGGGCCCACTCGGTCTCGCCGTGCCGGACCAGCAGCAGGTCACCCATGCGACTGTCCTGTTCTCTCCGAGGCTGCCGTCGGTCGGGCCCGGCGATCTTGCCCGGACCCGTCGTTCGAACCGTACACGCGGTGCGGGAGGGACGCCCGGCCTTGATTGTCAGACCCCGCCCGTAAGGTCGTAGACGTCGCCGGTCCCGCCGGACGAGGGCGACGCACGCCGGACCGACCAGGGCGTACCCATGCCTGCCGACCAGGGAAAGGAGCCCGGCCATGACGGAGCAGATCGACCACAGGGGCGTCACCGTCGCCGCGGCTGCCGTGTTCCTTCCCGCGCCCCTGCCGCGCGAGAGCATCGTCGCGTTCTGGCACCCGGACGGCACGGACCTGCCGGGCGCCACTCCGCTCACCGTCGTCCGGCCGCACGGCGCGGGCGCCCGCGCCCGGACCGTGCCCGCAGTCCGGCTGCCCGTCACCGAAGCCCTGCCCCTGCTCGTCCGGGCCCGCCACACCCCTGGCGCCCACCCCGCCGCGGCCTGCTGGGGCGCCGCCGCCCTGCACGCCCTGCACCTCGTGGGCCGCGGCCGCCTCCTGCCCGGCCTCACCCCCTCCGACCACGACGCGTGGCGCGCGGGACCGCTCGACGCGGACGACATCGCACAGCTGCGCGCCATCGCCGCCGCCATGCCGTACGAGGCCCATGCCGCGCCCGTCGAGGGCTCCAAGCCGCTGCGGCTGCCCGAGCCCGAGGCCCTTGTGCGCGCGTTCCTCGACGCGGTCGCCGACTCCCTGCCGCGCAGCCCCGCCGCCCCCTTTGCGGCCGGGGCGCCCTTCGCCTCCTTCGCGCCGCAGCACCTGCCCCGCGCGCGTGCCTGGGCGGTCGAGGCGGCCGCCGGTATGGACGCGGGCGTACGGGTGTCCCTGCGCCTGGACCTCTCGAACTTCACGCTCTTCGACACGGACGACGCTGCCGATGCCACCGACCCCGCCTCCGCCGGTGAGGACGGCCCGGGAGGCCCAGGAGCCGAGGAGCGGCGGCGAGCCGGGGCCGCCCTCGTCCAGGTGCACAGCCTCGCCGACCCCACGCAGGTCGTCGACGCGGCGCGGCTCTGGGCCGGTGACGGCGACGCGCACTTCGGGCCGCGCGCCAGGATCGACGCCGTCCTCGCCCTGCGCCGCGCCGCCCGCGTCTGGCCCCCGCTCGGCCGCGTCCTGGAGCGTGACGTGCCCGACGTCCTCGCACTCTCCGAGGGCGAGCTGCTCGACCTGCTCGGCCCGGCCGCGGCCCGCCTCGCGGACGCGGGCGTCGAGGTCCACTGGCCCAGGGACCTGGCCCGCGCCCTCACCGCCACCGCCGTGGTGCGCGCCGCCGCGCCCGGCTCCGCCACCGACGGCACCCCGTTCTTCGACGGCGAGGAACTCCTCAAGTTCAACTGGCAGTTGGCGCTCGACGGCGACCCCCTCTCCGAGCGCGAGATGGACGAACTCGCCGAGTCCCACCGGCCCGTCGTCCGGCTGCGCGACCAGTGGGTCGTCGTCGACCCCGACCTCGTACGCAAGGCCCGCAAACGCGAGCTGGGACTGCTCCAACCCGTCGACGCCCTCGCCGTGGCCCTCACCGGCGAGGCCGACATCGACGGCGAGCGCGTCGAGGCCGTCCCCACCGGCGTCCTCGCCCACCTCCGCGACCGCCTCGTCGAAGGCCCCGCCGCCGTCACCCAGCCCGCGGGCCTGCACGCCACGCTCCGCGACTACCAGCTGCGGGGCCTGGCCTGGCTCGACCTCATGACCTCGCTGGGCCTCGGCGGCTGCCTCGCCGACGACATGGGCCTCGGCAAGACGGTCACCCTCATCGCGCTCCACCTGCGCAGGAACAAGGCGGCGCCCACCCTCGTCGTCTGCCCGGCGTCACTCCTCGGGAACTGGCAGCGGGAGATCACCCGCTTCGCCCCCGGCGTCCCCGTCCGCCGCTTCCACGGCACGGACCGCACCCTCGACGGGCTCGCAGGCGGCTTCGTCCTCACCACGTACGGCACCCTGCGCACCCGCGCCGCCGAACTGGCCGGGCACACCTGGGGCATGGTCGTCGCCGACGAGGCGCAGCACATCAAGAACCCCTTCTCCGCCACCGCCAAGGCGCTGCGCGCGATCCCGTCGCCCGCCCGCATCGCGCTCACCGGCACCCCCGTGGAGAACAACCTCTCCGAGCTGTGGGCCCTGCTCGACTGGACGACCCCTGGACTGCTCGGCCCGCTCAAGTCCTTCCGCGCACGGCACGCGCGCGCCGTCGAGACCGGTGAGGACGCCGAGGCCGTCGAGCGCCTGGCCCGCCTCGTGCGGCCGTTCCTGCTCCGCCGCAAGAAGTCCGACCCCGGGATCGTCCCCGAGCTGCCGCCGAAGACCGAGTCGGACCACCCGGCCCCCCTCACCCGCGAACAGGCCTCGCTCTACGAGGCGGTCGTCCGCGAGACGATGGCGGAGATCGAGGCCGCCGAAGGCATCGCACGCCGCGGCCTGATCATGAAGCTCCTGACGTCGCTCAAGCAGATCTGCAACCACCCGGCGCAGTTCCTCAAGGAGGCGGAAGGCCAGCGGGCCCGCCTCACCGGCCGCTCCGGCAAGCTCGCCCTGCTCGACGAACTCCTCGACACGATCCTCGCGGAGGACGGCTCCGTCCTCGTCTTCACGCAGTACGTGTCCATGGCCCGCCTCCTCGCGACCCACCTCGCCGCCCGCGCGATCCCGTCCCAACTCCTGCACGGCGGTACCCCCGTGGCCGAACGCGAGCGCATGGTCGACCGCTTCCAGTCCGGCGAGGTCCCCGTCTTCCTGCTCTCGCTGAAGGCCGCCGGCACCGGCCTGAACCTCACCCGCGCGGGCCACGTCGTCCACTTCGACCGCTGGTGGAACCCGGCCGTCGAGGAGCAGGCCACCGACCGCGCCTACCGCATCGGCCAGACCCAGCCGGTCCAGGTCCACCGCCTCATCACCGAGGGCACCGTCGAGGACCGCATCGCCGAGATGCTCGCCGCCAAGAAGGCCCTCGCGGACGCCGTGCTCGGCTCCGGCGAAGCCGCCCTGACCGAGCTGACCGACCGGGAGCTCGCCGACCTCGTCTCCCTCAGGAGGACGGCATGACACGGAGGACGGCATGACCCCCCACACGCCGGGCCGCGCCGGCGCGCACGCCCAGGCCCGCGCCCGCGTCGACGACCGCCGCCGCACCTTCCCGCCCCTGCCGCCCCGCACCCGCACGGCCGACGCCTTCGCCCTGACCTGGTGGGGGAACGCGTGGGTGGACGCCCTCGTGGACACGGCGCTCGACACGGCCCGCCTCACCCGGGGCCGCGCCTACGCCGACCGGGGACACGTCGACGCCATCACCGCGACCCCCGGCCGCGTCATGGCCTACGTCCACGGCTCACGCCCCCGCCCGTACCGCACGGAGATCCGCCTGCGCACCCTCCCCGACGAGGACTGGGAGCGCATCCTGGACGCGGCTGCCGCCCGCCCCGACCACATGGCCGCGCTCCTCGACAAGGACGTGCCGCACGCGCTGGCCGCCGTCGCCGACCTCCTGCCCGCCGTCGGCGACCTGATCCCCGACTGCTCCTGCCCGGACGACGGTTACCCCTGCAAGCACGCGGCCGCGCTCTGCTATCAGACGGCACGACTGCTCGACGAGGATCCGTTCGTCCTCTTCCTGCTGCGCGGCCGCGGCGAACAGGAGCTCCTCGCCGACCTCACCCGGCGCAACGCGGCGCGGGCCGCCGACGAGCGCTCCGCCACGGCCCCCGCGCTGCCCTCGGTCGAGGCCCGCGAAGCCCTCGCGCCCCGCACCCTCCCGCTCCTGCCCCCGCCCTTCCCGGCCCCCGCGCACCCCGGCCGCCCGCCCGTCTACCCGCACGCGTCCGGCGCCCCCGACCCGCTCGCCCTGGACCTCCTCGCCACGGAGGCCGCGGCCCGCGCCCACACGTTCCTCACCCGGGGCATCGACCCGATCGCCGGTCTCACCCCCTGGCAGGACGCGGTCCGGCTCGCCGCCGCCCACCCCGGCTCCGGCCTCGCGGCGTCCACGCGCGCGCTCTACAAGTCCCTCGCCCAGGGCACCGGACGCACGGCCACCGACCTGGCCCGCGCCGTCGCCGCCTGGCGCCAGGGCGGACTCGCGGGCCTGGGCGTCCTCGAAGAGGAGTGGGACCCGCCGGCCGGCCCCTTCGACCGCGCCCGCCCGGCCCTCATCGCCGCGGACTTCCCCCACTTCCGTCCCCACCGCAACAGGCTGTCCACGGACAACCTCCAGCTCCGCCTCGGCCGCGAAGGGCTCTGGTACGGCTACGAGTCGGACCCGGGCCGCGAGGACTGGTGGCCGAGAGGCACCCCCGACACGGACCCCGTCGGAGCCCTCACGGCACTGCTCGGCCGGTGAAGCGTCGCGTCACAACGCCTCCGCCCACCGGGACAGCGTCGTGAAGTCCGTCTCGCGCAGCCCGTGGCGCGGATGGATGCGCAGGAGCAGGGCCGGAGCGTCGTGGTGCGCGGTCACATGGCGGGAGTCCAGGTCCGTGATCATGTCGTCGACCCACGCGAAGGGCCGCCCGGCCGCCCAGGCGAGCAGCGGGCGCGTCTTCCAGTAGAGGCCGTCGGGATCCCTGGCGAACAGCTCGGGCCACTCGATCACCGGGAGCGGGGCGGGCAGTCCGATCGCCGGGCCGATCATCTCGTTCGCCTCGTGCATCCACGTGGTCGCCCAGGCCAGTTCGAAGGGCAGGCCGGCCAGGCGCCGGCCGTGGGACGGGTTGAGTACGACCCGTAACCCGCGGCGGTGGCGGCGCGAGCCGGGGGTCTGGCGCGAGAGCCAGTTCGCCGGGTGGACGCGGTGAGCGGCGTAACCGCGCAGACGGGGGAGGCGGGCGGCGTACGGGTTGAGGGGCCCGTCGACGTCGAGGAGGAGCAGCGGCCTGTCTGTCATGCAGAGGTAGTGCCCACCGAGGCCGGTGATCGCTCATGGCGATGTCGGACACACGGTCAGCGCACGCTCGGGGCCGCCGAGTCGATGAAGCTCGTCAGGGCTTCCTTGCACCGCTGTGACCGCCGGTCCCGGTCCTCCTCGTCCACCGCCTCATGCAGACAGTTCGCCAACTCGAAGGAGCTCTCCGCCAGTTGGCGCGTGTCCGCGCGGTCACACACCAACTGGAGCCGCGCCAGCGCCTGCCGCGCACTGATCCGCGCCTCGTACGAGGCGAATCGGGCCTCCTCCGCCTGCGTGGAACCCGGCACCTCATGGGCCCGGAACCAGCGGTCGTTCTGACTGCGCCGGTAGTCGAACAGGGCCCCGGCGAACGCGCTGTAGCTGGAGATCCGCTCCTGACGCAGCTGCTCCGCGCGGGCGAGTCCGGCGACCCGTTCGGTGGACCGCGCCTGGAAGAAGTGGGTGACGACGGAACCGAGCAGGGTGCCGAGCACGGCTATCAGCGCCGCATCCATGGTGAGTCGCTCCTCGTGGGCCGGGGAAAAACCATTCGATTCGGAGTGCGGTGCCTGACTACCGTTCTCACGTGGCAACGAAACTCAATCAGATCATCGCAGTGGAGAAAGGCGTCAAGTCCAAGGCACACCAGGACCTGACGGCGGCCCATCACGGGCTTCAGAAGCCGGCGCTCCTGGCCGGGATCTCGCGTACCTACCAGCCCAAGGACGAGGAGGGCGAGCAGCTGCCGCCCGAGTCGACACGGGTCCAGGTGAAGGCCGAGCACGTGCTGCGGGACACCGCGAAGACGCTCACCCGGCTGTTCGATGTGACCGCCACCAAGGACTGGGCGAACTGCGAGGCGCGCGCCGATGTCACCGTCGACGGACGGGCCGTCCTGAGCCAGGTGCCGGTCGCATACCTGCTCTTCCTGGAGAAGCAGCTCGTCGACCTCAACACCTTCGTGCGCAAGCTGCCCGTGCTCGACGCCTCCGAGTCGTGGACGCAGGACCCGTCGACCGACGACTGGAAGACGGATCCGGTGCGGACGCTGCGCACCAAGAAGGTGCCGCGCAACCACGTGAAGGCCGAGGCGACCGAGAAGCACCCGGCGCAGGTCGAGGTGTACTACGAGGACGTGCCCGTCGGGTACTGGACGACGGTGAAGTTCTCCGGCGCGCTGCCCGCGCGCAGGGTGAACGAGCTGCTGGAGCGGATCGAGAGGCTCCAGCAGGCCGTCAAGTTCGCCCGCGAGGAGGCGAACGCGGCGGAGGTGACCGACCAGCGGGCGGGTGACCCCGTGTTCAGCTACCTGTTCGGCTGATCCAGGGGCCCGCACAAGACTCCCCGGGCGCCGCTCAGCCGGCGGCCGGGGTGCGCGAGGAGCGCAAAGCTGAAGCTGAAGCTTGTCGTGACGGTGCGGTCCGCACAGCACACGCGGACCGCCATCAATCTCAGACTCTTGCTCCAGACTCAGTATTCGCCGCTCATCGCCGAATCGATCGGACCCGGGCCCCAGGCCCCGAATTGCCGGTTCGAATCCGGCCCGCCCAGCTCGATGGGCGGTAGTCCAAAGGCAGGACGCAGGGCATTGACACTGACCCGGGTCCTCAAGCGTGTCGGCGTGTGATGTGAGTGGCATTCATGGGGTCCGGGGGCCGGCTACGCCCTCGGACCCGCTCCATGTCCAGGCCCCAACGAGACTCCCCGCCCCGCGAAGAACGTCTCGAACGTCGCCAACGGCAGTTCCGCGCAACGGGTTTCGGGGCTGATTCCCGACGGGTTGTGGAAGTGGAAGCGGTCACCGTCGCGAGCCGTGACAAGGACCAGGTGTCCGCCCCGGCCGGGCGCGGGCCGCTCCGGGCGGCGGATCCCGTAGTGGACCGAGGCCATCACCGTCCGGCCCGTATCCAGCAGCGCGGCGATCTCGTCGACCGTCAGATGACGGTGGACGGTGGCGTCCAGGCCGAGTTCCTCCCGGGCGTACTCGGCGAACGGGGCGTAGATCAGACCGTGGATGTCGCCGTCCGCATCCACGGTGTACGCGCCGTACTTGAGCGCTCCGTCGCGCAGGTCGAACAGGCTGGGCGCGTTCGGGCCGAGCGCCATGCGCAGGCAGGTCAGGCCGCACAGATGGCCGCACCACAGCGCGTAGTCCTCCACCGTGGCAGCGCCCGAGGTCTCCCAGGCGGGGTCGTCGGCGCGGTCGTGGCCGTCCTCCACGATCGCCTCGACGAGCTGGGGCGAGGCGAACTGCGTCAGGCTCGGCAGGGCGCAGGTGGTGCAGAACGTCACTGGCGGTACCCACTCAGGAAGCGGCCGATCCGGCTGATCGCGGCGTCTAGATCGTCAGCGTACGGGAGGGTGAGGATGCGGAAGTGGTCCGGGCGCGGCCAGTTGAAGCCGGTGCCCTGGACGACCTGGATCTTCTCGCGCAGCAGCAGGTCGAGGACGAACTTCTCGTCGTCGACGATGGGGTGGACCTTGGGGTCGATGCGCGGGAACGCGTACAGGGCGCCCTTCGGCTTCACGCAGGAGACGCCCGGGATCTCGTTGAGTTTCTCCCAGGCCTTGTCGCGCTGTTCGAGGAGGCGCCCGCCCGGCGCGGTCAGTTCGCGGATGGACTGGCGGCCGCCGAGCGCGGCCTGGATGGCGTACTGGGCGGGGGCGTTGGCGCACAGCCGCATGGAGGCGAGCATCGTCAGGCCCTCCAGATAGTTGCGGGCATGCTGCCGCGGTCCCGTGACGACCAGCCAGCCGGAGCGGAAGCCCGCGACGCGGTAGGTCTTGGAGAGGCCGCAGAACGTGAGGACGACCAGGTCGGGGGCGAGGGCGGCGGCGCTGTGGTGCACCGCGTCGTCGTACAGGATCTGGTCGTAGATCTCGTCCGCGAGCACCATCAGGCCGTGCCGGCGGGCGAGGTCGAGGATGCCCTCGATGATCTCCTTGGGGTAGACGGCGCCCGTGGGGTTGTTGGGGTTGATGATGACGACCGCCTTGGTGCGGTCGGTGATCTTCGCGGCCATGTCGTCGAGGTCGGGGTACCAGTCGGCCGACTCGTCGCAGACGTAGTGCACGGCCTTGCCGCCGGAGAGCGTCGTGACGGCCGTCCACAGCGGGAAGTCCGGGGCGGGGATGAGGACTTCGTCGCCGTCCTCCAGGAGTGCCTGTACGGCCATGGAGACCAGCTCGGACACACCGTTGCCGAGGAACACGTCGTCGACGCCGACCTCGAGGCCGAGCGCCTGGTAGCGCTGGGCGACGGCGCGGCGGGCGGACAGGACGCCCCGCGAGTCGGTGTAGCCATGGGCCTGGGGGAGCATCCGGATCATGTCCTGGACGATCTCCTCGGGCGCCTCGAAGCCGAAGAGCGCGGGGTTGCCGGTGTTGAGGCGCAGGACGCTGTGGCCCGCCTCCTCAAGGGCGTTGGCGTGCTCGATCACCGGGCCGCGGATCTCGTAGCAGACCTCGCTGAGCTTGCTCGACTGCCGGAACTCCATGTGGTGCCCTCCCGGACTGCCCGTGACGTGTGTGACTTGGTTTTACCAAGTGACCGCTTGGAAAGTCCAACAAGTTGCATAGACTGCGAGCCATGCCACGCCGAAGCTACGACCAGTACTGCGCCGCCGCCCGCGCCCTCGACGCCGTCGGGGACCGCTGGACGCTCCTGATCGTCCGTGAGCTCCTCGCCGGGCCGCGCCGCTACACCGATCTGCACGCCGACCTGCCCGGCGTCAGTACGGACGTGCTCGCCTCGCGCCTGAAGGACATGGAGCGTGAGGGCGTCGCCGAGCGCCGCAGGCTGCCCGCGCCCGTCTCGGCGTACGTGTATGAACTGACCCCGCGGGGGCGCCGGTTGCTGCCGGTGCTCCAGGCGCTGGGTGAGTGGGGCGCACCTGCGCTTGAGGAGCGCGGGCCCAGGGACGCGGTACGCGCGCACTGGTTCGCCCTGCCGCTCCTGAGTCATCTGGAGCGGCTCGGCGGCGAGGGCGTGGTCGAAGTCCACCTCGACGAGGGGGAGTTCCATGTGCGGGTCGGCGGCTCGGGCGCGGGCGGGCCTGTCTATGCCGAGGGGCCGGTGGGCGGCGAGCCCGACGCGCGGCTCGTTCTCGGCACGGAAACCTGCGTCGCCGTGGTGCGGGGCGAGCTGACGCTGGAGGAGGCGGCGCGCGCGGGCCGTGTCGCCGTGTCCGGGGACGGCGCCCTGGCGAAGGTGCTGCGCGAGGTGTGAAGCAGAGACCAACTCGTCCATGACGCCCGGCACTTGAGGTGTGCGGGCGCCATGGACAGGCGGGTTACATGCCCGGCGGTACCCGGGACGGGCGGCCCGTGCCGCGCGTCAGGGCGTAGCCGCCGATACCGGCGAGCGCGGCCAGGATGCCGCCCGCCGCCGTCCAGACCCAGCGGTCCGACCACCAGCCGGAGGACCAGCCGTCCTCGGGCTCACCCGTCGCGAGCGCCTGGCTCGCCGACGAGCCGTTCTCCTCGTCAGAGGCGTCGTCGGCGGCGGCAGCGGCCTCTTCCGTCGTCGAGCCCGGCACGAGCGGGGCCGCGAGCGAGCCGTCCACCGCCGCGGAGCCGCCGACCTTCTTGGAGGTCACTTCGACCTCGGCCGAGACGGGCAGCCCCTGGTCCGAGGGCGTCAGCGTGGCCGCCGTGAGCCGGACGTAGTACGTGCCGGGCAGCGGGTCGTTCGCCCACTGCTCCGACCAGGCCCGCACCGTGCGCAGCGTGCAGGACAGGTCGACCGACGACGCATCCTGCGCCGCCGCCCTCGACTGCGTCCCGTACATGCAGGACTGACGGCGCCTCAGCCCGTCGTACACGTCGATCCGCCACGTCGCGCCCGAGGGCCGCGCCGCCGAGTCCGGCAGCTTCACCGTCGCCTTGACCGTGGGCCGCTGCCCGGCGTCCGCCGGGAACGACCAGTACAGGTAGTCACCCGTGGAGGCGCCCGCGGTGGCCCGCCGGCCCTGCTCCACCTCCTGCGCGGTGCGGAACGACGTGCCCGCCTCGGTGGGGGCCTTGTCGTCGCCGGAGTCACCCGAGTCGCCGGAGCCGGCGAACGCCGTGCCGGCCCCGAGCAGTGCGGTCAGCGCGCTCGCGCCGAGGAGTCCCGCCGTCACCAACAGCTTGGTCGTACGCATCAGTTGGTCCTCCAGACCGCGACCCGCCAGCGCGAGATCCAACCCCACAGCACACCCGCCGCGAAGCCGGTGAGCACCAGGGCGCCGAGCAGCCACCAGCCGCGGCCGAGGCCGAACGCGGCCACGTCGGACGCGGCGCTCGGCGCGTCCACGACGTCGACGGTCAGCTCGACCGGGAGGCCCGGCGTCGTCTTGACCGACGCGGGGGCCGAGTAGGAGTTCGACACCTGGAGGCAGACGGTCTCGGCCGCCGCCTCGTCGTCGCCCTGCTCGGGCTTCGGGTAGCGCAGACCGGTCGAGATCACGTCCGTACGACCGTCGCCCGCCTCCGAGCCCCGGACGATCTCACGGCCGTGCTCGGTGACCGCGCGCAGCAGTACGCCGTAGTCCTTGTTGACCGCGCGGTCCGCGGCGACGCTCACCGAGGCACGCAGCTCCTGCCCGGGGGCGACGGCCACGCGGTAGAAGCGGTGCTCGCCGAACGTCTCGCGGTCCGTGTACAGACCGGGCTTGATCTCCGGCGCGCCGGTGCACTCCTTGGCGCCCTCGACGGCCACGGGGTTGACCACGGGGTCGGCGGCCCGGTCGACCAACTGGCCGACACGGTCGGTGAGTTCATCGGTGTGCCGCACGGAGGTGTATGTCCCGCCGGTGGCCTCGGCGATGCAGCTGAGCTGGTCACGCGTCTTGGCGTCAGGGACCAGGCCGAGCGTGTCGATGGTGAGGTTGATGCCCTTGGCGGCGATGTCGCGGGCGACCTCGCAGGGGTCGAGCGGCCGGCAGGTGTCCTCGCCGTCGCTGATGAGGACGATGCGGCGCGATCCGTCGCCGCCGTCGAGGTCGTCGGCCGCCTTCAGGAGCGCGGGGCCGATCGGCGTCCAGCCGGTCGGCGAGAGGGTGGCGACTGCGGTCTTCGCCTCGGTGCGGTCGAGCGGCCCGACCGGGTAGAGCTGTGCGGTGTCCTTGCAGCCCACCTTCCGGTCCTCGCCGCGGTAGTTGGCGCCCAGCGTGCGGATGCCGAGCTCCACCTCCTTCGGCGTCGCGTCGAGCACCTCGTTGAACGCCTGCTTCGCGGCGGCCATCCGGGTCCCGCCGTCGATGTCGCGCGCCCGCATGGAACCGCTCACGTCGAGCACGAGCTCGACCTTCGGGGCGGCCGTGGGCTGCTCGTCGGGGTTGTCCGCCGCGGCGGCGCCGACGGGCGTCAGCCCCATGGTCAGGGCGGCGAACAGGACACACGTTCCCGCCGCCAGCCGTTTTCTTATGATCATCGCCGGATCTTATGGATCAACGTACGCGCACAACAAAACGACTGCTCAGCGGGGCTGCGGGCCGGTGCCGGAATCCAGCTGTTTCCCGCCGAACACCCCGGTTCCGTCCGCCTGTGCCCACCACGCCTCGAGCCCGGCCTGGTCCAACTCCCCCCAGTCCGGGGTCTCCTGCACGAGCGCCCGGCCGAGGCTCCGCCCGAGCCCGACCAGCGCGCCGCCGGCCGCCGTGCGGGAGTCGTCGTACGCGGCGAGCGCCCCGTCCAGGGCCGGCGCAGCGCGGAACGCGGATTCGATGGCGACGCCGTCCTGGAGGGCCTTCACCGCCCCCGCCCCGGTGTGCGGGCGCGCGACCGTCGCCGCGTCCCCGGCCAGCATGAACCGGCCCGTCGCGTACCGCGGGGCCGTGAAGTCGTACATGGGCTGGAGGGCCAGCTCGTCCGGGGTGGTGAGGCGGACCAGGTCACCCCAGTACGGCGGCAGCAACTCGTCGGCCAGGTAGGCGAGATGGGAGCGCAGCGCGTCGGTGAGGGTGCCGGGCGGCAGGCTCGTCGGCAGGTCGACGCGCAGCGCCGCGTCGACGCCCGGCGGGGGAGCCGTGTAGAGAACCCAGTTCACGCGATGGCCGCCGGCCGGGCCGCCGTCCGGGATCCGGTAGACGATGAGGTGCCCGCCGGGGAACACGACGTACGCGCAGTCCTCCTCGGCCCACAGACCGGGCTCGGAGAGCCGCTGTGCGGGGAACGCGCCCCGCCACGCCAGATATCCCGCGTACCGCGGCTGTACGTCGGGGAACGCGCAGGTCCTCACCGCCGAGCGGTAGCCGTCCGCGCCGATGACGAGGCCGAACTCCTCGGCGCCACCGGCCGCCGTGTGCACGCGGGCCCCGCCCGCCGTCGCCTGGACCCGCGCCACCGACGCACCCGTACGGAACTCGACGCCCTCGGGCACCGCCCGGCGCAGATCGCGCCAGAGCGGCCCCCAGTTGTACGTACGGAACGGGAACGGCATGACGGCGATCTCGCGCCCGAGCTCCTTGCCCCCGGCGCGCACGTACCAGCGACGGCGCACCAGGCCCACCCACGGCATGCCCGCGTCCATGTACCCGGCCGACTCCAGCTCGGCGTACCGCGCGTCGTGCACCGCGAGGCCCACGCCGCGTTCCGCGAGGGAGCCCGCGGCCCGCTCGTACACGACGATCTCGTCCGCGCCCCCGCGATGGGCCGCGAGAGCCGCGGCGCACCCGGCGATGCTCCCGCCCACGACCGCGACCCGGCCACCGTTCACCATGCGTCCCGTCCCTCATCATCGGTCCCGCGCAAGGGAGATAGCGCAAGAAGATCTCCGCAGCCGGAACGACGGTACCGGCAGTCGCCGGGCACCGGGCGGACCCGGAGCGCCGCAGGGTGCGATCCCGGCCACCCCTCGGCCGCGTGCGTCGCCCGTTAGGCTGGCAGGTGTGCTGCGAGAAGTGACGGCCGTCCGGTATCTGAACCCCCTGCGGACCGGCGGCTCCGTGCCGGGGGTCGTCGAGGCCGACGACCTGGGGACCTACGTCGTGAAGTCTTCCAGCTGGCCCCGCTGACCAGGGCGTTCATACCCTGGAAGCCTCCTAACCTGCACGTACGCGTCTTTCTCGATCTTTCATGGTCGTGCGGTCTTGTGCAGCCGATTCTCCCCGGGCGCTCCCCAGGGGGCTAAGAGGTCATCTCAATTGGCGATGCCGGTAGCCTGGTGCTGTGTTGCTGACTGAGCGTCTGGTCCCGGATGGGCTGTGGGAGTTGTTCCAGCGGGTGGTGCCGGAGGCGCCGACTCGGCCGCAGGGTGGTGGTCGGCGTCGTCATGGGGACCGTGAGGTGTTGGCGGCGATTGTGTTCGTGGCCACGACCGGGTGCACGTGGTCGCAGGTCCCGCCTGTGTTCGGGCCATCCGGGGCCACGGCTCACCGCCGGTTCATGGAGTGGAGCCGCCAGCGGGTCTGGGCGAAACTGCATCGTCTGGTCCTGGACGAGCTGGGGGCTCGAGGCGAGCTGGACTGGTCGCGGTGCGCGATCGACTCGGTGAACATGCGGGCCCTGAAAAAGGGGACCTGACGGGTCCGAATCCTGTGGATCGGGGCAAGTACGGTTCGAAGATCCACTTGATCACCGAGCGGACCGGACTGCCGCTTTCCGTCGGCATCTCCGGCGCCAACCTTCATGACAGCCAGGCCCTCGAACCACTCGTGCGCGGCATCCCACCGATCAGATCCCGGCGCGGTCCACGCCGCCGGCGCCCCGCCAAGCTTCACGCCGACAAGGCCTACGACAACCGTCACCTGCGACAATGGCTCCGACTGCGCCACATAACACCGCGCATCGCCCGCAAGGGAGTTGAGACGTCACAGAAGCTGGGGCGCCACCGGTGGACCATCGAACGCACCATGGCCTGGCTCGCCGGCTGCCGACGCCTCCACCGTCGCTACGAGCGGCAGGCCATCCACTTCCTGGCCTTCACCAGCATCGCCTGCACCCTCATCTGCTACCGCAGACTCGCCAATTGAGATGACCTCTAAGTTCTCCCCAGATTCTCCCCAGCGGGCTTGCCCCGTGGAGGCTTGTTGACCAGCCACGCGACGAGGCCCCGCCGGAAAATCCGGCGGGGCCTCGTCGCGTCAGGCAGGCCAGCGGGCCATCGGCCCAGACGTAGGTGTAGTCGCTGCCGGGCAGGTCGCGCTCGCAGAACGCGGCGTGGTCGGCCTGCCACTGCTGGGTGAGGCGGCTGACCGTGGCCGCAGACAGGCCGGCTGCGGAGCCGAGAATCTACTCCAGGGCGGGCCCGAAGTCGCCAGAGGACAGGCCGTGCAGGCAGAGAGAGACGGTAGCGCCTCGCTGATCTACGGGGACTTGCGGCACCAGGGCGGCAAGATCGCCGAGTCTACGTCGGTCGCGACCGTTCCCCTGTGCGGCGTCCCCGTGCCGAGCTTCTGATCACCGCGGTGGTCGAGAAGCGGCTCGGGGCGCTGCCGGCCTGTGCGCACTTCCTGCGCCGGCTGGACGTCGCCGGCACTCGACGGACTGTGCCCGGTGCGCGATGTCGCCCACCTCACCCACGGACAGGTCGTCGAGGCGTTGATCGCCAACCGGCTGTCCTCGCCCACGCCCCTGTTCAAGGTGGCCCGCTGGGCCGGGCAGTGGGCTGTTGAGGACGTCTTCGGCATCCACGCCGACTTCCTCAACGACGACCGCATCGCCCGCGCGCTGGACGCCATCGCCCCGCACCTGGACGAACTCATCGGCTCCATCGGGGCCAAGGCGATCACCGAGTTCGGCATCGACGCCTCGCGCTGCCACTGGGACATGACCAGCGTCTCCCTCTACGGCGCCTACGACAACCCCGACAGCGGCTACCCCGTGGTCAAGTTCGGGCATCCCAAGGACCGGCGCACCGACCTGAAGCAGATCCAGGCCGGACTGGCGGTCACCGGCGACGGCGGCATCCCGGTGACGCACCGCGCCTTCAGCGGCGGGGCCGCGGAAGTCAGGCCCTGGAGAAGGACATCCGCAACTGGATCGCCGCCTGGAACACCGACCCGAAGCCCTACGTCTGGACGAAGACCGTAGACGAAATCCTCGAACGCCTCGCCAGCTATCTGAACAGAATTCCCGACTCAGAAGACTAGGCCGTGTTTTAGAACGCGCGGGCGGCCATTCATTTGGTGAGGTCGCCCGCGATCCGGTCGATACGGTTCTCGGTGCTCACGTGATGCTCGCGGCGAGCGGTGTCGCGGCGGACGATCTCGTAGCCGCCCTCGTCCAGGACCGCGACGGAGGCGAACCACGCGGGATCATCCTGGTCGGGCTGGATGACGACGAACGTGTTGTCCTGGTCGTTGAGCTCGCCGATCAGCTCGAACAACGCGTCCTCGGACGGGTCATCGACGTGGTCGCCGTTCTCGCTGTCTGTGCAGTAGTACCTGGCGGCCACTGGACCTCTCCCCACCGTGCGCTGTCGCTTCCGGCGTCAGCATGGCACGGCTGGGTGGCCTCTCAGCGGCTCACAGCCACTGGTGGATCGCCGCGATCAGCACCGTCGCCTCCAACCGGACTGAGGTTCCCCCGAGATGCGGAGGATGCTGACAGCGGATGGCGCATCCAGCGCCACCGGAAACTGGGCACTGACCGGCAGTACATCTACACCTATCCGGCACGGAAATCAGTGCGTTCCGCAACGGGCAAGGTGAAGGAACTTACCGGACGGCAGAACGTCGGCTTGTCGCTGGAGTCCTTGCTCCACCGGCTGAACTCGGTGTTGCGAGGATGGTGTGCGTACTTCCGCCCCGGAGTGTCGATGCATGCCGCCCTCGGCGAGGATATCGAGGAGCTCGGCGAACAGGTTGTAGGGCTGGCCGTCCGCTGTCCGTGGGCAGGACGGTCTCGTCGGTTTCTGACTCGATCGGGTGGAGGCGGGCCTTGGCGAGCAGGTCGAGTCCCATGTAGCGGCAGGCTTCGGTGCACTTCGTCGGTCTGCTCCGCCAGGACCGCGCCGACCAGGTGGATCAGGGCGGTGCGGTCGGGGAAGATGCCGACCACGTCGGTGCGGCGGCGGATCTCCCTTTTCAGCCGTTCCTGCGGTTCTTCGACCAGATCTGCCGCCAGATCTCGCGCGGGAACGCGGTGAACGCCAGGACGTCGCCCTGGGCGTCGTCCAAGTGGGCTGCGGTTTGGGGAACTTGGCTTCCAGGGCGCCGAGCACGTGCCGCATCCGGGCCTGGACAGATTCGGCGTCGGGCTGTTCGAAGATGGTCCGCAGCAGTGTGGCCACCCAGGGCTGGGCCGACTTGGGCACCTGACTCAGCAACACGCGGGCGTAGTGGGTGCGGCATTGCTGCCAGATCGCGTCCGGCAGGGTGGCGCCGATCGCCGGAAACGGGTACCCCTCGACATCGTAGGCACGGGCGCACACCGATTGGATACCGTTGGGAGACCGATGGGAGAGGTATCGACCCCACGGTTTTCCCAGGACGTGTCACCCGATGCACCGCACAGCACAACGGTCGTTGTCATTCGGTGTTCCTTCAGCCGGATGAGTCACAGTGCCGCGCGCCGTCCGGCGGATCGGCCAAGGCGGAGGCATCGCGGTGCAGCAGGCGGAGTGTGTGGGATAGCGTCTCGATGCCCGCATCGGTCTGGTCGATCTCCTCCTGAAGCATTCGCAGCCGTGCCTCCAGCAGCGCAGCCTCGGCCGCCAGGGACGCACTGGTGAAGGCAGGGTCGGAGTGTTCCTCGGGGTCCGGTGGCATCAGGCGTCCCTCTTCTCTCACTGCGATGATTCACGGAGAGCGGCGTGCGTGCCGCCCTCCGCATTGACCGGACAGGCGAGTCGGATGTGACAGGCGCTGGCCCGACGTCACTCCGATGACGAGCGCCCCCGGTCAGCCGTTCACCCCAGGCACGACCCGGCACAAGGTTGCAAAGGCTCGCCAGTTCGCCATGCCGAAGTGCGAGCCGAGGCCGACGTCATCATGATCCTGGTCCCGGACCCGATCCAGGCCCAGGTCCACGAGGAGCACATCGTCCCGAACCTGAACGACGGCGACGCCCTGTTCTTCGGCCACGGCTTCAACATCCGCTTCGGCTTCATCAAGCCCCCGGCCGGCGTGGACGTCTGCAGGGTCGCCCCGAAGGGCCCGGGCCACCTGGTGCGCCGCCAGTACGAGGAGAGCCGCGGCGTTCCCTGCATCGCCGCTGTCGAGCAGGACGCCTCGGGTAACGCCTTCTCGTAGGCCAAGCGCATCGGCGGCACCCGCGCCGGCGTCATCAAGACCACCTTCACCGAGGAGACCGAGACCGACCTGTTCGGTGAGCAGGCCGTCCTCTGCGGTGGCACCGCGGCGCTGGTCAAGGCGGGCTACCAGCTGGCGATCGCCTACTTCGAGTGCCTGTACGAGCTGAAGCTGATCGTCGACCTGATGTACGAGGGCGGTCTGGATAAGATGCGCTGGTCGGTCTCCGAGACCGCCGAGTGAGGGGACTACGTCACCGGCTCGCGGATCATCACCGAGGCCACCAAGGCCGAGATGAAGCAGGTCCTCGCCGAGATCCAGGACGGCACCTTCGCGCGTGAGTGGATGGCCGAGTACCACGGCGGGTCTGAAGAAGTACAACGAGTACGAGAAGGCATAGACCGTACGACCCCCTCCGGGGACAGCCCAGCACCGGAAAGCTCTGTCTCCGTGCAGCGCAGGTCTCGGACCAGCATCGTCCGCGCCCGCCAGGCGACATCCGGCAGGTACCCGCGCTCGTCGGGCGACTCGCATCCTCCCTGCGACCGTGTGCCCCGGTGGTTGACCGGGGTCACACGGGACCTGTGACACCGGTTGCGTTACGGACGGGTGTCACAGATGCGCGGGTTGTCCGGTCTTATGTGGCAGCCCCCGGTACCTCGTCATGAAGACAAGAGAGTGTGATCGATATCCGGGGCCTTTCAACGCGTAAGAATCCCGGAGGTTTCGCTGCCATGACCGCTGAGCGAGGAGAACAGGCCGCCTACTGGCGCGATCGGAACAGCGGTCATCGCGGCGTGAGCGAATCATGAACGGTGGTGACGGCATGGGTGAGCCCGGCCGGGAAATCGCCGCGCCGCCGAGAGCGACGCGGGAGAGAATCCGGAAAATCTTCCCGGACCACTGGTCGTTCGTGCTGGGAGAGATCTGTCTCTACAGCTTTGTCGTCCTCCTCATCACCGGTGTGTATCTGTCCCTGTACTTCCATCCGTCCATGAAGGAGGTGCGATACGACGGAAGGTACGCACCGTTGAGGGGCCAGCTGGTGTCAGAGGCATTCGATTCGACCGTGCACATATCCTTCGACGTCCGCGGCGGCCTGCTGATCAGGCAGGCGCATCACTGGGCGGCGCTGGTCTTCGTCGCGGCCCTGCTCGTCCACATGATGCGCGTGTTCTTCACGGGCGCCTTCCGTAAACCCCGCGAGCTCACCTGGATCGTCGGCTTCCTGCTGCTGGTACTCGGTATGTTCGAAGGGCTCACGGGATACGACCTGCCGGATGACCTCCTGTCAGGGACGGGGCTCGCGGTCGTGAACGGGACGATCCTTTCCCTCCCGATCGTCGGAACCTATGTCTCGATGTTCCTCTTCGGCGGCGAGTTCCCGGGCACGGACCTCGTGGCCCGCTTCAACGTGATCCATGTCCTGCTCATCCCCGGTCTCATGGTAGGACTGCTGGTCCTCCACCTGTTCCTGATACTCCGTCACCGGCACACGCAGTACCCGGGCCCGGGGCGCAGCGAGAGCAATGTCGTGGGGCTGCCGGCGAAGGTGCGGGCCGTGAAGTCCGCCGGAGTCTTCTTCCTCGTGGCGGGCGTCATTTTCGTCATCGCCGCGGTCGCGCAGATCAACCCCGTCTGGGCCTACGGCCCCTACCGCAGTGATCAGGTCTCGGCCGGGTCGCAGCCCGACTGGTACATGGGGGTGGCCGACGGGCTGCTGCGGGTCATGCCCGGCTGGGAAGTCTCCTTCTGGGGCCACACGTTGGCACTGGACAATCTGATTCCGCTCATGGCGGGCGTTGGTCTCTTCCTCACCCTGGGCGCCTACCCCTTCGTCGAAGCCTGGGTGACCAGCGACAAGCGGGAGCGGCACCTCCTGGACCGGCCGCGCAACCAGCCCGTGCGCACCGCACTCGGCGTCGCGTGGCTGGGCTTCTACGGGGTAGCCCTGATCGGTTCCGCGAACGACATCATCGCAATCCGCCTCCACGTCCCGGTCGAGTCCGTCACGTGGTTGATTCGGGTCGGCCTGTTCGTCGTCCCGTGGGCGGCGTACGTCCTGACGAAACGGTGTGCCCTGGGCCTGCAGCGCAGGGACCGCGACACCCTGCTGCATGGTCGTGAGACCGGCGTCATCAAGCGCCTGCCGCACGGCGAGTTCGTCGAGGTGCACGCACCGCTCAGTCAGGAACGGATCCACCTGCTGACCCAGCACGAGCAGTACGAGCCGATCGGTACCGATCGCGGGGCCGACGGCGGGGACGCGGCTACTGCGGTCCGCCTCACCCGGAAGCTGCGCGTCCGGCTCAGCCGCGCCTTCTACGGCGAGGACGCACAGATCACCAAGCCGACCGCGCAGGAGTACCGGCAGACCACCGGGGTGCACAGACGCTGATCGCGGTACGGGGCCGTGCGTACCGACCCGGTCGGGATCAGCGTCCGCACGTGGAAGAGCCGGGCATCGGTGACGATGCCCGGCTCTCGTCGGTCGTGCGGTCCTCGCGAGCCGTTCCGGCTAGCTTGATCTTCAACCTGTGCGGCGGGGTCGTGGGGTGGTTGACTTCTGTGTCCGCTGCTTCGCCGATGGTGTTTTGCGGGGTGTGTGCACGTCGTGGCGGGGTGTGGGCCGGGTGTTCTTTCCGCCCGGTGGCCGACCGGGGCCAGGGCGAGAGGGTTTCGGTGCTCTGGCCGGGCAGGCGGCTTGTGGTCGGATGTGCAGGAAGTCGCGGCGGACGCGGGCAGGACTGATTCTGTCCCGGGAACGGGGTTTCTCCCAGGGGCGTCGTAGGTCGGCTGCGAGTGGGCGGGCCAGACGGAGTTGGGTGTAGGCGGCGAGGATTAGCCAGGTCCATCGGTCGGCCGCCTCGGGGGTGCGGATCTTCGGGGAGGTCCAGCCGAGGGTCTGTTTGAAGAGGCGGAAGGTGTGCTCGATGTCGAAGCGTCGCAGGTATGCCTGCCAGAGGCCGTCTGCGTCTGCCGAGGTGGCGTCGGTGCCGGACCACCAGAGCCAGACCGGCTTGGGGGTTGCTCCGCTGGGCAGGTGGTCGATGTCCAGGCGGATCACTGTGCCCTCGACGATCGGGAGGGTGCCGTCGGTTGTGGCCCAGGAGGAGCGGTGGGTCAGTTTGGGGTGGAGCCGGTTCCAGGAACGGGCCCTGGCGGTGCCGTAGAGGCGTGTGTCGGTGACGGCTTCGGTGTCCGGGGTGTCCCAGGTGTCGGGCTGTCCGAAGACGAACTCGCCTCCGTGCCGGGGCGGCCTGCCCTGGGTGTGTGGCAGCCGGGGCGGGACAGCCCAGCGCAGGACGCGGTCTGATCGCATCCGGGCCAGCACCTGCACGGGCAGGCCCCTCAGGAGGAAGCCGAGGCGGGGTGCGTCGTATCCGGCGTCCGCGACGATGAGGATGTCCGGGTCGCCCGTCTGCCACTGCCCCGCTGCGATCAGTCGCTGAAGCAGATCGCGTAACTGCCGGGCGGTGACAGTGGCGGTGTCGTCGCCGGGCGCCAGGCGCAGTGCGTCCAGGAGTGCGGTCCACGAGCTGCGGCCTGGCCCCAGTGCGCAGACGATTGAGTAGGGCCAGCCGGGGACGGGGATGTGCTGGTCTTTCCCCCGGCCGTAGGTGTGGCACAAGATCCGCTGTGGTGAGGTGTGTGTCGGACCGCAGCCAGCAGGTGACATCGACGGCCAGGACCAGCCGGCCGTCGGCCGTCCGCGGCAGTGGCACTTCGGCCAGCGCCCGCCTCAGCCGTCCGGCATCAATGCGTCCACGGGCCAGGGCGGCGTAGAGCCCGCCATGGCCGCGGCGGTGTTCACCCACCAGGGACAGTTCGGCCAGCGACCTCACCGGCCCGTCGCCGCACAGAACGGCATCAGCCAGCTCGAACAACGCGTCCGAACGAGCGGTCAGGCAGGAATAGAACTTGCCCCGGGCCGGGGTTCGTCCGCGGTCAGTGTGTGCGAGTCGACCGCGACGGACCGGGCGAGCCCCCGGCCTCGCTTCTGAGACAGGACGGGCCCTTCCGGTGTGACATGTGACCGAGCACGCTGTCACACGGTGTCCCGGAACCCGGTCTGATAGAGGCCACGCACACTCAAAAAACGGAACGGAGAGCGATGCGCGACGCGATGGCTCCTCGCGGAGGACGTCTGGGCAGAACAGCGGACTCGGTACCCGCCTCCTCCGCCGTCTCGGCCGGCACGTCGTCGACGGTGGGTGGAAGAACGTCTACGGTCTCGTCCTGCCCGGCGTCGAGAAGATCTCCGCCATCCTGCGCCATGTCCCCCGTACCGATCCACCGGACGTCGGAGGCGGGTGTCATCACGGTGTGGGCCGAGATGGACCGCGCTTCCCGGCCAGGCCCGGCTCGCGAAGCGCGGTCCGTCCGGCTAGGAAGCCAGGGTGATGTTCGTCGGCGTGCCCTGCCCGGCCATCTTCGCGTAGGGGCAGAGCGAATCGGCCTTCTCCATCAGCGGGGCGGCCACGCCGGGATCGACGTCCGGCCACTCGACCACCAAGTCCACGCGCAACAGGTAGCCGCCGTCCGCCGGGTCCCGCCCGAACGCGACGGTCGCCTCGATGGAGATCGCCGACGGGTCGAGCGCGGCCTGCCGTGCCACCAGGCTCAGCGCCCCGTGGTAGCAGGCGGCGAAACCAGCGGCGAACAGCTGCTCCGGATTCGTCCCCTGCCCGTCGCCGCCCAGTTCGGCGGGCATACGCAGGTCCAGATCCAGGATTCCGTCGGCCGAGCGGGCCCGGCCGGTGGCCCGGCCGTGACTCGCCACACCGCCGCTCACGGTCACCGTTGTGGTGTAGATCGCGGCGAAGGACTCCCCGTCGAAGTCCCTTTCGGTGGACAGATCGGGCAACCTGACCGGCTCGTTCACCGCGTGACCCCCTCGACGTCGCGGTCCATCGCCGCGCGCGGAGCCGGATCGGATGTCCGGGGGTGGGTAACCACCGGCCGCCGGGCAGAGCCCACGGCCTCGTGTGTGCTGGGTGTCATATTGTGTGAGCCTTTACGTTGTGAGGGCGTGCCAGTCAGGGACAGCTAGTTGACCGGCATGTCACCCCTGTTGTGACATGCCCTCGACGGAACACCCGCCCGCCCGGGATCCGTGGCCGTCCGCAGCGCGCGGAAGCCGCCTCAGGCGTCCAGCGAAGCCACGTAAGGAACCAGTTTCGCAGGATTCATCACCCACAAGAGACGTTCGATGCCGCGCGCGGACACATCAGCACAGAGCAGCACCTTCGCGTTGCCGTCCTCCGAGACCAGGACGGCGGGCCTGCCGTTGGCCTCGACCCAGCGGACATCCGTCCGCGGCCAGAAGCGCGGGGCGAAGGCGGCCAGATACCGGGAGACGTGCGGCAGCCCGGATACCGGGATCTTCGATGCCCCGCGCGTTCCGCCGCCGTCGGAGTAGCTCACGATGTCCTCCGTGAGGACCTCCTCCAGTACCGCCAGATCACCGGTCCGCGCCGCGTCCAGGAACACCTCCAGCAGACGCCGGTGCGCAGCGCGGCCGACCGGTTCCCGGCGTTCCGCGGCCAGACGCTTGCGGGCACGGGTCACCAGCTGGCGCGTGTTGGCCTCGCTGGTCTCCAGGACCTCCGCGATGCGGCGGTACGGGTAGACGAAGGCTTCCCGCAGTACGTAGGCGGCGCGTTCCACGGGATTCAGCTTCTCGAGCAGGAAAAGGACTGCCAGGTCGAGCGCCTCCGCCCGCTCCGCGCCCAGCTGCGGATCCGCCCTCGTGTCCAGGGGTTCGGGAAGCCAGGGTCCCGTATACGATTCGCGCCGCACTCTGGCGGACTGGGCCAGGTTGATCGCCAGCCGGGCGGTGACCGTGGAAAGGAAGGCGGCCGGTTCTTCGATCCCGGCGCGGTCGGTGCTCTGCCAGCGCAGCCACGCCTCCTGGAGGATGTCCTCGGCCTCTACCGCGCTGCCGAGCACACGGTAGGCGATACCGAAGAGCTGGGGCCGCGCCGCGACGAAGTCACTCGCCGCCCGGTCGAGGGAGCCTGGGTGGTCACCGGCGCGCATATATGTCCTCCAGTCTCGGACCCCATGCTACAAGCCGGACCGGCGGCTCCTGTGTGTCGCCGCGAGCCGGACGGTCAACACGGTGGGATCCGGCGGACCGGACCGTGGGACGAACCCGGACCCGGCCAGTTCCGCGACCACCGTCGCACGCGAGGCGGACCACATCCAGAACGTTTCGTGGTGTTCGCGCAGCACACCGTGGTCGCCGCGGACCCAGTAGTCGAACCGGGTCCGGATCCGGTTCTCGTCGGCCGAGGTCACCATGCGTCCCCCGTACTCGTGCTGCCCCACCCGCTGCGTCGGGAGATCATGTGTGGTCTCGTGCAGGGGGAGACGGGCGGGCGGGAGCTGGACGAGCAGGACACCCCCGGCCACGTGCGCGTCGGCGAGGGCCGGCCACAGGGAGCGCCGGGAGGCCGGAGGCAGACACGCGACCATGTTGTGGCATATTGCCACGTCCGCCACGCCGTGCAGGCCGGACTCCTGCAGGGTGTGCGGATGCACGGTCACCCGCCTGCGCAGCGCGGCGGGCAGGGACGCGAGGCCGGTCATCAGCGGGGAGCGCATGGCACGCGTGGGCTCGACGGCGTGCACGGGGGCCCGGGACTCCGCAAGGCTCATCAGCGTGACCGGCCGGTTCCCGCGCCGGCGTCCAGCACACCGAGACGGGCGTGCCGGACATGGCCGCCGTACAACCGACGTACTCGCGCGGCGTCTCGTTCCGCCTGCAGGACGTCGTAGAACTCGGCGCTGATCGCGTAGCCGTCCTGCGGCTCCAGGTGGAGAGGGGCGGCGGACGCATCTGCCAGGGATGGGTGCATATCCAGCAAGACCGGCCATGTGCCCCGTCTGTGACAGTGCGGCGCGACCGCGGTCGTGGCGGCGCCGGGGCGGATGTCACCTGCTCGGCCCCGGGGGCGGCAACGGCCCGGTCAGCGCGCCCAGTACATCTGGCATCCCCTCGCCAGGATCTGGCACGACTGGTCGAGGGCGACCGGTTCATGACCGAGGAGATGGTCAGCCACGTGGACGCGCCGATGATGAAGGACAGCATCCTTGAGCTCTACCGCCCCGCCCTGACGACGGGCGCGGAGTAGAAGCCAGCGCTGACGGAGATGTCCGCCCCGGCCCTGGTGTTCTCAGGTGCGCGCGACCCGGCCTGCCAGATCGAGTTCGGTGACAGGCTCGGCCACGCTCCGGGACGACCGCTCACTCGTGCCGGAGGCCCTCCGGCCGCGTCGACCGCCACAGTGTGGGCAGGGTCAGCAGGGTCACGCCGACGGCGGCGGTCGCGCCGATGCCGGCCATGGCCGGCAGGGTGCTCCAGTCGTAGACCACGGGCTTGCCGACGAGACCGAGCAGTGCGCCGCCGAGGAGCGTCCCGACCAGCTCCGCGACGAGCAGCCCCAGTGCGACGGGCAGTGCGGTCTGCCAGAGGACGGATCCGCCGAGCGTACGCCGCCCGGTACCGAAGGCGACCAGCACGGCCAGGACGCGTGCGCGGTCGCGGAGTTGTTCCAGCGCGCCGAGCAGCATGCTCGCGGCGATCAGCAGCAGGACGGCCGTCACCCCGGCCAGCAGGGCCCGCTTGATCCCGTCGCGGGCCGGATTGCCCTGAGGCTGTCCGGGGAAGTCGACAGTGAAGGAAGGGTCCAGTCGGGCGGCCGCGGTGCGGATGCGGTCCTGCACGTTCCTGCCTGCGGCCGTGTAGGTGAGGTCGACCGTGCTGACAGCGTGTGCGATCGCGATCGGCCCTGCTGCCCCGGGGGTGGTGAGCAGCATGCGCTCGGGGAAGTCGCCTGGTGGATCGGCGCTCGTGGCGTGGGCGGTGGCGGTGATGCGCGGTGTCTTCCATCCGGGGCCGTCCGCGCCGATGCGCAGCCTCATGCCCGCCTTCCATGTGGTCATGTCGTCCGCTCCGTGCGTGCCGGCCGGAGTGACGAGGAAGGCGTCCCCGTCGGAACAGGCGGGCAACACGGCCAGTCGGCGCAACCCGGCGCAGTCGGCTATGCGGACCGTCTGCGGGAAGGCGCCGTCGGGCGTACTCACGGACAACTCCCCAAAACCGACGGCCTGCTGCACACCGGGAGTCGCGGCGAACACCGGGGCGTACCGCTCCGCGTCCCCCTTGCCGTCATCGAGGCGGGCGAAACCGATGTGCGTGCGGGGCGAGGAGGAACCGTGCGCCGCCTGTGGGGTGCGGTCCGCAGATTGCTGGGTGATCCCGGTGAAGAGGGTCTGCAGCGCCACGGCACCGGCCACGGCGACCGCGATCCCGTTGACCGAGCGGGTGGCAGCCTCGCCGCTCAACTGCAGCCTTCGTACCGCCAGTTGCCAGGACAGCGGACCGAAGCCGCCGAACAGCCCGGTGAGGCGTTCCACGATCCAGGGCAGCACGGCGGTGACCCCGATGAGCAGCGCGAGCATGCCGGCGACCACCTGCACGACGGTGGTGACGTCGTGCAGGTCGGATGCGTTGCGCACGGACGTCCGCAGCAGGACCAGTCCGAGCAGGGGAAGCGCGATACGCCACCACAGGCGCCGGGTGGTCCCGCCGGACCTGCGGACGACTCCGAGGGGCTCCACGGCCACCTTGTTCATCGCCATCCGCGTGACGGCGAGGGAGAGTGCGAGGACGGCGACGACCGTGAGGGCCGCCAGTAGAGGCTGTGGAGTGAGATCCTCGGTGAAGACGCCCAGCCCCTGTACCTCCACCAGCCCGATGAACTGACGGCCCGCCATGAACAGGATCGCGCCCAGCGCGATACCGGCCAGTGTGCTGAGCAGCGTCTCGCCCGCGGCGATGCCGGCCGTCATCCGGCGGTCCGCGCCGACCAGCCGCAGGGCGGCCAGCCGCCGGTCCCGGTGCTCACCGCCGAACCGGACGGCCGCGGCGATGAAGACGCCGACCGGGGCGAGCAGTACGACGATCCCCGCGATGCTGAGCAGGGCGAGTTGGGGGGAGAGGGGCTTCTTCGCGTAGACCTTGCCGAAGTGGTCCAGTCGCCGCGTGCCCGCGACGCCGGTCACCATGTGATCTCCGCCCAGGTAGAAGACGTACTCGCCGGGGTCGAGCAGGCCCGGGTCGCCTACCTCGCCCACGACGGGGTGGGCGAGGCGCTCGCGCAGCAGCTCGCTGCCCGGTGCGGCCAGTAGCTTGCGCAGTGCTGGTGACACGACCATCTCTCCGGGGCGTGGATAACGCCGGAGTCCGGGCGGAAGCGGTGCGCCGGACCCCTCCGGCTGCACCATGCGCCCCCGGATCTTCTTGTCCCGGAACACGGTGTCGATGTCGCTGATCAGTACAGTGCCCGCCGAAGGCATGATGGCGCGGTCGTCGAGGTTGACGTCGATGCGGTGGTGAATGCGCTCGTCCCGGTGGTGCCGGGCGGTGGGTACCGACGCGGCGAGCAACAGCACGGCGACTCCGAGCCCGACTCCGACGGCCGTCAGGGTGGTGCGGACCTTGCCCTCCCGGCCACCGGTCAGGGCGAGCCGGGCACCGAGGCCGAGCGCGCGAAGTCCCCCGAAACGCCGTCCACCGCCCGGGACTCTCGCCGTCACGACATGACGCGCATCTTTGCGAGCTGGGCTCACTGTCTTCCTCTCGTACGGGGCGCGGGGCGCCGTCCGTACGGCCCGGGGGCATGGAGTGCCGATCACATCGGCCGTACAGAAGGGGGAGCGGCATGGCGTGGAGGCCGCCTGTCGGCATGCCCGCACTATACACCGAAGGTATAGTTGCGCATGCTGTACCGCAGCAACCATTGTGCACCGTGTCACAACATCATGCGGTGTAACCGGTCACCGACGCAGAACGTCCGGGTGGTCGCCCGCTGGATCAGGGGCGCGACCGGAGCGGGTTCCCGCCGCGGAGCCGTGGCGGGGCCGGCTCCGCGGCGGTGTCGCCGTTGGCCGTTCCGCGCGCCGTGGGCTCCCCGGTGATGCGGAGATTCACGCGGCGCGGTACAGACCTCGGCCCGCGCGGTGGATCCGGGACGTGCCGACCAGGCGGTCGAGAGTGCTGCGCACGGCGTTGATGCTGCCGCTGTCCGTGGCACGGCCGAGCGCCTCGGCGACATCGCGTGCCCGGACGTCGGTGTCACCGGCTCCGGCGAAGTAGTCCAGGATCTGCTCGGTGAGTTTGCCGTACTTCTGCTGACCGCCCGCCTCGTCGGAGGCCGTGGCCTCGTCGACGGGAGCCGTCGTGGCCGGCTCCCGTCGCGGCTCCACACGGGTGGCGCCGCCGGTCTCGTGCGTGGCCGTGGCGCCGACGGCTCCGGGCGGTGCCGACCCGGCGGCGGACATGAGGGTCTGCAGCGCACCCAGGGCCCGCTGGACGGAGCCGAGGTGCGCCTTGACCGCGGCCAACTCCCGTTCCAGGGCCTGCTTTTGGACCTCCAGCCGAGCCAGATCCCCCTGGAGGCTCTCGGCGGTTACCTCGATCTCATGCGCAGCGTGGGTTACAGACACCATGTGTTCCTCTCGCCCCTCAACCCTGTGGTCGCGCCCGTGTCCAGTGCCACGACATGTCATTCGGCTCGCTACCAGTACCACCCAACATCATAGGCAGGAACACCCGCGCGTCGAGGAGCGACCGGGTCGCCCCCCGGTTGCCGGCTACTCGATGGCGCAGCCCGGGTTGGGGGCGTCCTCCGAGAAGGGGGCGCCGTGCGGCAGCACGTACAGGACTTCGAGAACGACGTCCGTGGTTCCGCGGTTCTCACCGATGTGCACCTGATCGGCGCCCGCCGGTTCCTGGATCGTGCTTCCCGCCGGGTACACACCGTCCGGAGCGCAGGTGGCGTCGAAGTGGCTCAGCGTTCCCTGCTTGACATAGCCGTACAGAGTACCGTCGTGGTAATGCCACCCCGTGCCTTGGCCCGGAGGAACGGTGATCTCGCGGAGGATGTAGTCCCGGTCGCCGACGGTGGTCCGGGCGATGACCTTCGCGGTCACCCCGGGGCCGCCCGGGGTCGCGTGGGCCAGGCCTGCGGGGAGGGAGACAGCGGCGAGCACGGCACCGACCGCTCCCAGACGTGCCAGGATGCGCATGAAAGTCCTCTCAGCAAAAGCGGGTTGATATGCCCGACGCGGTCGCGTACCGCGAGCGGGAGTCGAGGAAAGCGGCGATCTTGCTCGGGTTGAACACCCACATGACCCGGTGGATCCCATCGCCCGAGGCCGCGATGGTCATGAAGGTCGAGGGGCGGCCGTCCCGGTGGAGCAGCACCCCACCGCGTCCGTTGGCCTCGACGGGCCGTACCTCCACCTCGCCCCAAAACCTCGGATACGCGGTCGAAAGGTTCGCCACCCGGGCGCGCCCCAGTACCGGCACGCGCGCGGCGCCGCGTATGCCGTTGCCATCGGACAGGCTGACGGCATCCGGGGTGAGAAGCGCTTCCAAGGAGGCGATGTCGCCGTTCTGCGCCGCTGCCACGAACGTCTCCAGCAGGCGCCGGTGTTCGGCCGCGTCGACACTCCCGCGCTGCTCCGCGCCGAGGTGCGTGCGGGCGCGGCTGACGATCTTGCGCACGTTGACGACGGTCAGCTGGAGGATTTCGGCGATCTCGGCGTAGGCGTAGTCGAACGCCTCCCGTAGCACGTATGCGGCCCGCTCCGTGGGGGTCAGTTTCTCCAGGACGAGCAGGATCGCGAGTTCCAGGGCTTCGGCCCGCTGGGCGCCCACCTCGGGATCGCTGCTCGTGTCGACGGGTTCGGGCAGCCACGGGCCGATGTAGGTCTCGCGCCGCACCCGGGCGGACTGGGCCACGTTGATCGCCAGCCGGGTGGTGGTGCTGGACAGAAAGGCCGCCGGGCTGACGACCACCGAGCGATCCGTCTTCTGCCAGCGCAGCCACACCTCCTGCACCACGTCCTCGGCCTCGACCGCGCTGCCCAGTACGCGGTATGCGATTCCGAAGAGGCGGGGCCGGAGTCCGACGAAGACGGACACGGCCCCGTCAAGGGCATCGTCCGCGGGGGGTGTCTCGGGATGCATGGTCCTTCTGTCTCCGTTCCTCCGGGGGCCAGCGCTGTCAGATGACGCGACGCACCGGCCGTCCGATGGGCAACTGCTGGCGCGAGGCGGTGTTCGGGCAGGGCGAAACCACCCACAGGGGCCTGCTCCGATCGCGTCAGCCTTATTGACCATGGAGGCCACTGTTTTGTGACAGGGTTTGCGTGCAACTGCGGACGTGGCGTCGAAGACGTGTTGGATGTTGTGCGTCCGAGTGCCACTTTCACGCCGGCATTGCCCGGAGAAACCAGTCTTTCCGACCCGTGTGTGCTGTGTCCGTGCCGACGGGCCCCTACGACGGCCGGGCCGGGCAGCGGCTTCGTTCCAGGACAGGAGTTGTCGGGATTGATGACGACCCCGACCTGGACGACCTGACGGCCCGCGACGTCGAGGTCGGTGACAGCGGCGACCCGCCGGGCGTACGGCACGACCAGTCCGGTCCGGCCATTGGCAGACCCCGGGCACCTGCTTCCGGCCGTGCACGGGCCGTACCCGCGTCCGTACCTTGCCGGCCCGTCGAAGAACGCCGCCGCGTCCGCCGCCAACGGCGTGGTGAGCCGATCGGTGTCCTGTGCCGCGCAGGCCTCGCGCACCGCGTGCACCTGTCCGTCAGTTCTCGGACCGCCCCAGATGTCGGCGGCCGTGCGCGGCGCCATCCCGAAGACGTCATCGAGGACGAACGCGGCCCGCTCCGCGCCACGGGTCAAGAACACATCGACGTCGGAGCAGGACGCCGAGGCGGTGGTGGTGGTCGCCGCGTCGGCCTGCGCATGGAGGGGGTGCCCCGACGGCCGCTGCGGATCGGCCGACCATCCGACGCGACGGCCGCCAATGCGGCGGCGCCGCACGAAGCACACCAATACGCCCGGTGGGCGTAGCGCCCTGGTCTGGAGAGCGAGGATGAGCTCCAGTCGGCTGCCGGGTGCGTACAGCGACTTCCGCAAGGCTGAGAGCCTGTGTCGCCCAGTGCAGCGACTGCGCGGCCTTCGCGGCGGCACAGCTGGGCCGATCATCGCTGGACGGTCCCCAGCGCCAGGACGACCGCTGGGTGACCCAGGCGACCGGAGCCATCGGGGTCGGGAAGAAGGAGCCGTGGCGGGTGGACCTGTTTACCCAGCGAGCCTATGTGCGCCAGCGACAGAGTGTTGTCCGGGTCGGCTGAACCGTCTGCCAGGACGACGACGGCGAGCTGCTGGCAGTGTTTGCAGGCCCGACGCTCGCGTCGAGGGTCAGCTGCCGATGCAGACGGCAGGCGAAGCGGTCATGCGATTCGGCTCGGTTCCCGACGAGCGGGTCATCAACCGGGAGGTGTGCGGCGACCCGGCGCTGTCACTCGACCGCTGCACAGTGCCAGCGCCCTGATCCGATCTGGCCCGTCCGCTCATAGTCACTTGACTGATGAATCGGGCCTCCGCCGGTCCCAGGCTCGGAGGCAGTACATCGGAGCAGGTGAGGGCCCGCCGAACCAACGGTTGCCAATTCACGGCTCTGGGCCCCCGATCAGCAGCCGTCTCAGTAGCCGTCGTGGCGGGAAGACGAGAGAGGACGAATTATGAGTGGGAAGGTCTTCGACACCGATGATGACCGCGAGTGTGCTTACAAAGATCGCAGACACCGACAAGATGGCCACGCGGGGCGGGACACCCAGCCCGAGCCAGTGACGTGCCGGACGGTCGTCGCTCTTGTCGAAGAGGAGGCGCCGCTGCCGGTCATAACAGATCTCCGATACGACAGCACGGAGCCGTATTCAGTATCCATAGCATTCAATGCGGGCACCGACGCGGCCATTGAGTGGGAATTTGGGCGCGAGCTCCTGATTTCCGGTCGACGGTGGCTCGCTGGCCTCGGCGACGTCCAGATGTGGCCTACCGAAATCCGCGGTCACGGGTTGGTGTACATGTCATTCCGGTCGGGCTGGGAAGTGTTTGTTGTAGCCACATCGGCGGTAGTGATCGACGAGTTCCTAAAATGCACCTTCGAGGTCGTACCCCTCGGAGAAGAAAGTCGTTTTGTGGGTGTCGAAAGTTTCGTCAGCCACCTGCCAGATGAAACATGACGACCCGAATAGGCACGGCTTCGAGCCCGATCGAGGAATGTCCGGCGATTCCTGGGACGTGTACGGGTCGGAACCGGTGACCCGGTGACGTTGCGACGCCCAGGGGAACGGGTGTACCGACGAGAGGGTCTACCGGCGAGCATGGACCCCTCTCTCACGGCTGGATTGATCAACTGTGGGCGCTGCCCCAGCAGGATGCTGATCTGGGCGCGATCCGGGCCGGACTGCACCGACCGGAAATCGAATGGTCATTCCGAGCGGATCGACGGGGCCGCCAGCCGACGGTCTCGGGAATCGGCCGGTGCCCGACGCAGTGCTGCTCGCCGATGTCTTTTCGACCCTCAGTTTGACTGAACCTGCAGGGCAAGGTCCTGAGAGGGAGAACCTGACCGCCTTGACAGTGGTTCATCTTATTCCGGGCGACCGATTCCGCCGATGGGGTGCTTCGGCTATGAGCCTCCACGGCTTCTTCCCCCCTTCGGTATCACGCTCGGCAAAGTCACGGGTCCGCCCGGAATCGGTTGAGACCCGTGGTTCGCTGCGTCGTCCGAGAGCCGTTCGACTGATGGTTGCGTTGCACCGGCATATGCACCTGACGGGTACCATGGCGGTCAGAACGACCCGTTGACGGAGGAAGCCTCACGTGCTGTGCCCCACGCCCGCTGTGCCGATGAGTGAACGTCCGGTCCTGCCTGAGCATCCTGTCACCACGGTCAACGCAAGCAACGAAGGCGGGCAGCGCCGGACGGCAGAGGGCATGGTTTTCGCCCGGCTCGTTCCGGTCCACATGCGCACGGTCCCGGCGGACGTACGCGTCGGGACGGGGCTGTTGCGAACCCCGCAGAAGGCGGCATCTGTACGCGTGCGATGATCGGACGGGACAAGGAGCTGCGCACCCTGCGTGGGCTGCTGGCGGACGCTGCGGCCGGGCACGGCAGTGCGCTACTGGTCCATGGCGCCGCTGGTGTCGGCAAGTCGGCTCTGCTGCGCACGCTCGGGGCCGAGGCCCACGAAAGCGGCTTCACGGTGCTACGCACGTCCGGGGTGGAGCCCGAGCAGTGGCTGCCATTCGCCGCGCTGCAGTTGCTGCTGCAACCAGTCGTCCGTGGCATGAAAGACCTATCGGCTCCGCACCGGTCGGCGCTGAGCGGCGCGTTCGGAGTCGGGGACACCGAGCCCGAGATATATCGGGTCGGACTGGCCGTGCTTGAGCTGCTCGCCGACGCGGCCAACCGGCAGCCGCTCCTGCTGTTGGTCGACGACGTGCAGTGGATCGATTCCTGCAGCCGGGACGTGCTCAAGTTCGTCGCCCGGCGCACCCGCGACCTCGCCATACAGGTGATCGCTGCCGCCCGGATCCAGTACTCCGAATCGTACGTGCTCCTGGACCTCCCTCTGGGACCGCTCGGCCCGCCGGCCGCCGCCGAATTGCTCGATGTCGGCGCGCCCGACCTGCAGGCGCCATTGCGGGCGCTCATCCTGGAGCGTGCCGCGGGCAATCCGCTGGCCCTGGTAGAGCTGCCTAAGGCGGTGCAGGGCATGACCACGCAGATGGACGACCTGCCGCTGACCCAGCGCCTGGAGGATGCGTTCTCCGCGCGTACCGATTCGGTGAGCCGGGAGTGTCGCACCCTGCTCCTGGTCATGGCCGCCGAGCCGGCCACGCCCCTGAACCTGCTGCTGGACGTGTCGAGTCGCCTCTCTGGCTCGGCGGTCTCCGTCGATGCAGTGCAGGAGGCGGTCGACGCGGATCTCGTCAGCCTGGTCGGCTATACCGTCGAGTTCAGCCATCCGCTGATGCGCACGGCGATCTACACCCACGCTACGCTCGCCGACCGGCTGGCCACCCATCGTGCTCTCGCATCGGTGATGGACGACAGCCCCGAGCGTCAACTCGCCCACGAGGCAGCGGCCACCATCGGGCCGGACGAGGAGCTGGCCGCCCGGCTCGAGCGTTTCGCCGATGCGTCGCAGGCCCGAGGAAAGGTGGCGGCTGCCGTCCCGGCGCTGCGCCAGGCGGCCGACCTTGTCCTCAATTCGCAGCGCCGGACCGGCATCCTGGTCCGGGCGGCCGAGCTGTACAGCGAGATCAACGACCGCATCAGCGTCCAGACGCTGCTGGACCGCACCGACATGAGCGTGCTGGGCCGGGTGGAGCGGGCTCGCCTCATGGTGGTGTCCGACAATTCTGCTTTCGAACCGGGCGAGCCACAGCGACGGATCCAGGACATGGTCACTGCGGCGGCCGGAGCGTTCGACGCGGGAGCCGAAAACGTCGCGGAGAACCTTTTGTGGCGTGCCGGCGCACGATGCTTCTTCCAGGACGGCGATGCGCAGGTGCGCGCCCGGGCCGCAGCAGAACTGGACCGATGGAATCCTGACCCGGACGCCCCCCACGTGCTGGCGGTGCGGGCATACACCGAGCCGTACCAGTACGGGGCTGACGTGATCGCGCGGCTCGACAGAATCAGAGCAAACCATCAAGACGGTCGGATCCTGCATTTTCTTGGTAGTGGCGCAATGGTCATCGGTGACATCAGTCGCGCCGTCCAGTACCTCGCGCTGGCGGCCGCGGCGTGGCGGTCGCAGGGTCGGCTCGGGCTGCTCGCCCGTTCGCTGGCCGCCAGTTGGCCGCAGGTGTACCTCGGTCAGCTCGAGCGAGCTCGCGAGGAGTCTGCCGAGGGGCTCACCCTGGCCGAGGAAACCGGAGAATGGATCGTCTGGATAGGACTGAAGGCTACGGCCGGCCTGGTGGCGGCGCTGCGCGGAGAAACCGAACAAGCAGCGCGGACGGTCCGCGAACTACGCATGCACAGCCTGTTCCCGGGTATGCCGTTCGTCACCGTGATGGCGCAGCAGACCGACGGCCTGCTCGCTCTCTTCGACGGCCGCGCAATGGAGGCATACAACGTTCTCACTCGCGCGTTCGATCCCGTTGACCCGCACTACCACTCGGTGAGTCGCTGGCTGCTCGCACCGGACCTGGCGGACGCCGCAGTCGCCGCAGGCACCGTGAAGCAGGCCCGAGAACTGCTGGCCGACCTTCCGGTGCTGGCCAGACAGCTGCCTTCGGAAATGATGGTGGTGGCTCACACCTACACCGACGCGGTGCTGGCTCCGGATGACAGAGTGGAGGAGCGTTATGCCGCCGCCCTCACCGCACTGCCGGCCGACTGGACGCTGTCACGTGCCCGGCTGCATCTGCACCAGGGCCGCTGGTTGCGCCGCCAACGCCGCAACGTGGACGCCCGGCACCCGCTTCGACTCGCCCGCGACGAGTTCGACCGCGTCGGCGCGCAGCCCTGGGCCGAGATGGCCCGCGAGCAGCTGCGTGCCACCGGCGAGTCGAGCAGTCGACGGTACGCGAACACCGGCGAGCAGCTTTCGGCCCAGGAAATGCAGATAGCCGTGCTGGCGTCACAGGGGCTGAGCAACAGGGAAATCGGCCAGCGCCTGTTCATCTCGCACCGGACCGTGGGCGCGCATCTGTATCGCATCTATCCACGCCTTGGCATTACCGGCCGGGGCAAGCTCGCCGCCGCACTAGCCGCACTTCATGATGAACAGCCCGGGTCCGACGTCTCCAGCGCCCCGGGGTGACCTGCCGAAGTCGGTTTCGGTAGGTCGGCGTTGTTCTCGTCGAGCTGTCCGTGCTCGGCCTTGTGCACAGCGTCGGCCGCACGGGGACGCTGCAGAGAACCTCTGTGCCGGGGTAGCCAAGAGGCGCCCCTCATTCGTCGGCGAAGGAAGCGAAGGCTGCCTCGGAACGGAACCTGCCCGGGAGTGACCAACTGACCAGGATTTGAGTACTCGGGATCGTACAGGCGTGCCTGCGATGGGAAGTCCTCATCCTCGCGGACCGCGCCTACCAGGGAGTCGGCGCCATCGTTCCGCATCCCCTACCGCGGCTATCGCGGACTACCCGGGTAACACCGGCAGTACGATCATGGCCACGCCCGCCTGTGAGCACCCGGTGCATGCGCCTTGGACCGTGTCTACGTGGTGAGGCGGTCGTCGGGCCCTTCATGAGGCGGGGGATGAAGGAGGTCCACCGGCTCCAGCCGTCGAAGTAGGTCATGCTGGGACAGGGCCATCGGGTCACCTCTCCCAACGAGCCGCGCGACTCGGAGAGTTGCGCGATGGGCGGCCTTCTTCGGCTGACCACGGCCGGTCGGTGAGGCAGGCCGGGCAACGACTTGATGCCCGGCTTGAGTCGGCTGTTACCGTCAGGCCCCCCGGTCGGAACGCTACAGGGTGAACGTGCCCGCGGCGTCCAGACGGTTCTGACGGTGAGCGTTCCGGCTCGCTACACCGAACTCGAGATCGAATGTGAACGGGCAGTTCGACGTCCTTGATCAGGAGGTAGTGCCAGCCCTTCAGCAGTGAGGTGAAGCTGCGGCCGGGTGGCCCCTGTCTGTCGCCAGGGGCCACCCCGCAGGGGCCCCTACTGCTGCCGCATGAGCCAGTCGGCGAACCGGGTCTCGGCGATATGCGCGTCAGGGCCCGGCACGAGCGTGGTCTCCTTCAGTTCGGCACCGGAGTACGGGGCACTCGGGTCCGTGACGACCGTGCGGGCGTCGTCCTTGTCGCCGAGTATCTGACGGATGAGTTCGTCGAGCTGGAACACGTCCGGGCCGGCGACCTCGACCACGCCGTTGACCGGTGCGCCGACCGCAGTGCGGCCGACGGCCGCGGCGACGTCGTCGGAGTAGATGGGCCGGAACTTGACAGGTGCCAGACGTACGGTGTCGCCCTCGGTCGAGATGTCCGCGATCCCGTTCACGAACTCGAAGAACTGCGTGGCGTGAACGATGGAGTACGGGACGTCGGAGGCCTTGATCAGTTCTTCCTGCGCCTGCTTGGCGCGGAAGTAACCACTCCCCTGGAGGCGGTCGGTGCCGACCACGGACAGCGCCACGTGGTGCGTCACGCCAGCGTTCGCCTCGGCCTTCAGGAGGTTGCTGGTCGAGGTGCGGAAGAAGTTCATGACCTCCTCGTCGCCCCACGAAGGGGAGTTGGACACGTCGACCACGACTGACGCGCCCTGCAGCACCTCGGCCAGTCCTTCGCCGGTCAGAGTGTTGACGCCGGTGTTGGGCGAGGCCGCGACCGCCTCGTGCCCGTACTCGTTGAGCTTGCCGACCAGCTTCGAGCCGATGAGCCCGGTTCCGCCGATCACTACGACCTTCATAGCGGTGTCCTTTCGTAGGTTTTCATGGCGCGGCGCGCATCTACGATGTGCCCCTCGTCGGCGCCAAATGAATTTCGGTATGCACTAGGAGAGACCGGATAGCGGCTCTACTTGTGACAGGGGTTCGTAGGAATCGGGGAGATTCCCGGAGAACGCCCTCGAAGGCCCGGTCTGCGAGCGAAGGTAGGGCGGACCATCGGTCGCTTTATTCGACGAGCTTTCCATCGGTCGAGACCTCAGCCATCAGAGAGGAAATTTCGTCGGGGATGGCTGGAATGCTCTCGCGGGTGATACCAGTCGTGGGCGACCACACGAGGTTGACCTGCTGAGCGGGGTCCAGGTGGGGGTAGTCGCTGCGGTTGTGGCAGCCGCGAGTCTCGCGACGCTCCAGCGCTGCTTCGAGGGTGGCCCTGGCCGACAGGGCCGCGGACTTGAGGTCAAAGGCGTGCGCGAGATCCTGGAAGCCGGCGATGTCCGGGTGCACGCCGACGTCCTCCATCCGCTTCTCGATCACCGCGAGCTCCGCCAGCCCGGCGCGGATGCTCTGTTCGTCACGTACGACTCCGGCGTGCTCGGTCATGGTGTTGCGGATGGCGCGCTGCAGGGCGCGGACGTTCTCCGGTCCGTCGGCCTCGAGAAGATCGTCGATCTCCGAGCGGGCCTGTGCGATGGCTGATGCCGACCGCGGCTGGGCGGTCAGAGATTGCGAGTATGCGGCGGCTGCCTGGCCCGTGATGCGGCCGAAGACCAGCAGTTCGATGAGGCTGTTTCCGCCGAGGCGATTGGCGCCGTGCAGGCCGCTGGACGCCTCCCCGATGGCGTACAGGCCGCGCACGTCGGTGCTGTGGTCCTCGTGGCGTACCCACACACCGCCCATCGAATAGTGCGCGGTGGGCGCGATCTCGATCGGCTCGCGGGTGATGTCCAGCATCTGCAGATCGAGCAGAGTCTGGTAGACGCGGGGGAGCCGCGTCATGATCGTCTGCCGGGGCAGATGGGAGACATCGAGCCACACGCCGCCCTTGGGCGTGCCGCGCCCTTCCTTGATCTCCGTGTAGGAGGCCAGAGCGACGCGGTCGCGGGTGGACAGCTCCATGCGGACGGGGTCGTAGCGGTTCATGAACCGTTCCCCGAGCGCGTTGCGCAGGATGCCGCCCTCACCTCGCGCGGCCTCGCTGACGAGGGTGCCGGCCGCGTTCTCCGGCTCGATGATCCCGGAAGGGTGGAACTGCACGAGCTCCGGGTCGCGCAAGCGGGCGCCGGCCTCCACGGCCAGACGGAAGGAGTCGCCCGTGTTCTCGTCGCGTCGGGAGGACGTGCGCCGCCAGATGCGGGTGTGGCCGCCCGCCGCGAGAATGACGGCGTCGGCATGGATCACGTAGCGCGTCCCGTTCGTGAGATCGAAGCCGTAGGCACCGAGAACAGCGCCGTCGTGGACCAGGAGCCGGGTGATATAAACGCCGTCGAGTACCGGGACTTTCAGCTGGTCCGCGCGTCGGATCAGCGTGCGCTGGATCTCCAGACCGGTGTAGTCGCCGGAGAACGCGGTCCGCCGGAACTTATGCGCGCCGAAGAAGCGCTGGGAGATCCGGCCGTCCTCCTCCCTGGCGAAGGCCATACCGTACCGCTCCAGGTCACCGATGCCGCGAGCGGCGCCCTGGGTGACGAGCTCCACGGTGCGGGGATCGGCGAGCAGATAGCTTTCCTTCAGAGTGTCGGCGGCGTGCTGCTGCCAGCTGTCCTCGGGATCCATAGTGCCGAGGGCAGCGTTGATTCCTCCGGCAGCAAGCGCCGTATGCGCGTCCTCCTTGGGGCGCTTGCCGACCGCGAGGACGTCGACACCGGCCTCGGCCAGTTCGATTGCTGCTCGCAGCCCGGCACCTCCGGTTCCGATCACCAGCACCATGGTGGAAATACGTTGTTCGGTGATAGCCACGATCTACTCCGGTCGCCGAGGGGTTGTCAGTCAGTAGGACCAGGATGTCCAGGAATCTGTGACACCTCCCGTGGGCGCTCCTGTGGCGAGTGGTGCCCACTGACGTTGGACGTGGGAGTGAGCCGATGTTCGGGCCGGAGAGGAGCACGCGTGTCACCGACGTCCCGGGACAGCACACCTAGGCGGGGCAGGCGCCAGCCGTCACAACCTCGTGGGCTTCACGGTCATACCTCCAGCCGAACACTGCCTTCGCGAGCCGGCTGGCCACTGATCATCTCCGTCGGGCGGAGGAGAGGAAGATGCCGTATGCCCTTGCACGGCCCTGCGTCGACACCACGGACAGAGCTTGCCTCAACGAGTGCCCAGTGGACTGCATCTTTGAGGGCAACCGGATTTTCTACATCATCTCTTCCGCGTGCGTGGACGGCCATGCGTGTGAACCCGTCTGTCCGGTCCGGGCCATCTTCTTCGAAGAAGACGGCCCGGAGCACTGGGCGCAGTACACGACCATCAATCCGAATGCTTCTCGCTCTCGGGGCAGGAGGGCGAGGCGTTCGTCCTTGGTGGCGATCACGCCTGGTCGCGCAGTTGGCACCGCGGCGTCACCCAGGTTTTTCCGTGACGGCCGCGGACCTCGGGGAGCCGGCACGGCCCGAGGCGGACGCCGTGGCCCGGGTTGCCCCGGCTGGACGTGTCGAGACCTTGCACCGCGCGTGATGTCACTCCGTGTCTATGCAAAACACATGTGCAGCGGTGCCCAGCAGGAAAGTTGCGGGATCATCGGTGGCTGGGGCGGTGGCGCCCCGGCGAGGGAATGAGGCAGTAGATGACTGTTCACTCCGGAGATCGAGCCTTCCGGTCGAGCTCCGCTTCCGGCGGTACTCATCGCCTCGACCTCCGCTTGCGCCACGAGCGGCTGGTATTCGCCAGGATGCGCACGTCGCAGGACCGGTTCGCAGACGCGATCACCGCCTTCGCCGGCACGATGGGCTTTGTGTACGTCCACGCCGTCTGGTTTGCGGTGTGGATCGCCCTCAACCTCAGGCTGTTCGGCTCCGTAGCGGTCTTCGACCCCTACCCGTTCGGGCTGCTCACTATGATCGTGAGCCTGGAGGCCATCTTCCTGTCCACATTCGTGATGGTGAGCCAGAATAGGCATGCCACTCGTGAGAACGTCAGGGCTGATCTGGATTTTGAGACCAATCTTCGCGCCGAGGTCTGGGCGGTGCACATAGGCAAGGTGCTCGGCCTGGACCCGCAGGAGATCGAGCTTCACGTGCAGGAGATCATCCAGCAGAGCAAGAACGCGATGGAACCGGGGTCCGTGGATTCGCCGGTGGGCCCGGAGGCTCTGTGAACCTGGCCTTCGATGGAGCATCGGTCGGCGGCTCGGCTGTCGAGCGAAAAGCCGTCGTGTGCCGCCATGGGCACACGACGGCTACAGAAACGACATGCGGCCGGAGAGGCAGCTGATGCCGTGGGCCATGAGGCCAGCCTGATGCTTGCCGGCGTTCGAGTAGGGCCATCTTCGTGTAAGGGCACAGCGAATTGGCCTTCTCCAAGCGCGGGGGCGACGGCAGGGTCGATGTCCGGTCACTTGACGGAGGCCGACGTGCAACAAGTAGCCGCCGTCTTCCGGGTCCCGCCCAACGGCAACGGTTGCCTCCACGCTCTTTGTCGGTGGACAGGTTGGGCAACCGGATCCAGTCATGGCATGACTCCGTCAACATTGCAGTGCAAGGTTGGAATGAGCCCGTGTCAGGCGGTCGTCGAGAATGTCGCCGGTCGCGTAATTGGTTCTGGCTGCGATCGGCGGTTCCTGCGGCGTCACTCGCCATAGCCGTTCGGCGGCCGTTTCCCATGGCTGGCCGATCTCCGGCATGAGCACTTCATGGGGTGCGGCCGGGTCCTCGAGCCGGTGTCGGTTGCCGGCGCCTGGATCAAGTGACGAGCGGCGCTCTTGTGGATCCGTGGTGTCAGACCTACGGCGTGGTGCACGACTCGGCTGGGGTGGCCAACGGGCCGCCCCGGCGAATCTCCGCGCAGGTGAACACCCGGCCGGGCCGTCGACCGCTTCGACCACGCTGATCGAGGCGGGCTCTCGGGTGAGTACGATTGCCGCCCGCCCTTGCCCTGGGCCGAGCACACGAAGCCGGCCGCGGGAGTCGGACAGGATGTGTCCGGGCCGAACCCATGCTGCACTCATATAGTGGCTTATGTCTCACTTCGGACGTACTACCGGCGAAAGGGCATGTCATGAAGTTCGCAGTCATCGGCGGTACGGGACTGATCGGATCGCAGGTCGTCAACAACTTGAACGCCGCCGGGCACGAGACGGTACCGCACTCGAAGTCCACCGGAGTCGACGTCATCAGCGGCCAAGGACTCGACGAGGCGGCAGCCGGAGCAGACGTCGTCGTCAACCTGACGAACTCCCCGACCTTCGACGAAGCCTCCCTGGCCTTCTTCCAGACCTCGATGGACAACCTCCTGGCCGCGGCCCACAAGGGCGGCGTCGGCCACTTCGTCATCCTCTCGATCGTCGGCACGGACCAGGTACCGGAGCTGGACTACTACCGCGCCAAGGCGCTCCAGGAGAAGATTCTCGCGGCCGGGCCGATCCCCTACTCGATCGTGCGGGCCACGCAGTTCATGGACTTCATGGACGCGGTCCTGTCCTGGACCGCTGACGCCGACACCGTCCGGCTGCCCGCCACGCCCATCCAGCCCATTGCCTCCAAGGACGTGGCGGACGCGGTGGCGGAGGTCGCCGCCGGCGCCCCGCTGAATGGCATTCGCAACATCGCCGGCCCCGAGGTCTTCACCCTCGACGAGCTGGGCCGGATCACCCTGTCCCACAAGGGCGACAACCGGAGAGTCGTCACCGATCCCACCGCCGGCATGTTCGCCGTCGTCAAGGGCGACGTCCTGACAGACAAGAACGCCCACCTCGCTCCCACCCGCTACACCGACTGGCTCGCCTGACGAACTCGCACGCTCACAGGCGAACCGGCCGCAGAGGTGCCGGGTGCGGTCGCCTGCGAGAGCTGGTGGCCGTCCCCTGACCGTAGGTCTCAGCGGTCTTCAGCATCCCAACCTCGCCTCTCCTTCTGCGCTGAACCATGCCTACGCGGTCCGGGTGCTGACGGCGGTCAAAGGTGCATGAGCAGCATGATGACCGTTCCCAAAGCCATCGATCCGTCCCAGAAGTAGGGGTAACGCCCACTCGTGCTGGTGGAATTGGCTACGGCGTCCGAAACGCTGCTTAGCGTGGGCATGCCACGGGTCAGTGACCAAAGAGCGTACGCAAGCAGGTACAGCGCCAGCACTCCGGTGACCACGGCGCCGGCCCTCGATCCCCCCGCAGAGTGGCTGAGATGCACGGCCTGGTGCTCCGCGGGGAGACCCTGTGTCAGGGGCTCGTGCGACAGGCCCGCCATGGAGAGCGTCATCCAGGCCATCGCTGCCATGCCAGCCGCGTACGGCAGCCTCCGTGCGGTTGCGGTCAGTCTCGACTGCTGACAACGGCCGGCAGCGGCCAGCGGGAACCACAAAGCAGCTGCCGTGAAGAAGGCCGTCAGCGGCAGCTCCGGCAGCGCGGAACTGCAGTTCCACGGCATCACCGCCATGGCCAGGGCCATGGCGGTGTGGAGGAGATGGTCCACTCGGCCGCGCCATCGAAGACTCCGTGACACGAGGGCATACCGCAGTGCGCGGACGGCCGCCGACGCAAACAGCGCTGTCAGCATGCAGTACACGACATCGGTGGCGCTCATGCCTTACCGCGTCCTCCCACAGAGCGAACGGGATCCGTTCGGAACAGGCCTGTGCGCAGGCGGCAGGTCAGTCGGTGGGCCGCGGGGCGCGCAGGTGTGCCCGCTTCTCCAATTCCTCGTCGTCGACGAGCGTGAGCATCGGCTGGCCCGGCGCGCACATCATGAACACGACGTACTTGGCCGGCGCGTCCGACGAGGCGTTGCCGTTCTGATAGTGGATCACTTCACCGCCCGGCTCCCAGAACGTCTCACCGGCCTTGATCACGTGCTCCGGCTCACCCTCGAGCTCCCACCGGACCGCGCCCTCGAGCACGTAGCCGAAACACGGCCCCGAGTGGCGGTGCGGGGGAGTCCCAGGGTCACCGGGGGCCCATTCGACGAGGATGGTCATTCCCGAAGCGCCCTCGGGAATGAAAGGCGGCTTGACGTCCGCCAACATCTTGGGTCCGAAGCCGTCCCCTGAGTGCATTCCGTGCATTTCGTGCATTGTGTTACGCCTCCGTAGACCTGCCCGGAATGGAACGACCTCGCGTCGTCAATATCGGGCTCACGACAACATGCTTTACAGTGAAGACAAGGCACGGCCCGCATCTGTGACACGCCGCGCGCCTTTGCCTTACACGCAGCGAGTCCCTATAAGACCCTGCCCCCTGCCAGCGGCGTCCACAATTCGGCGAGCTGCAGCATCGAGAGAGCAGCGCACCGTGGCAGTCGTGGTCAAACGTTGTGATGACGCTGACCTTGATGGCATCGGGACGGGCATACGGTGGGCCCTTGGCGACCAAGGGTGATCTGCATCCGACTTTGACGGGCAGCCTCCGGGGAGAACACGATCGATCCCTGAGAAGAGAACCGTCTTTCAGGAGTCCGCCCGAAAGGGTAGGCGCAGTATCGGGCCGCGAAGAAGCCGGCTCAGCCGACTGCGTGGTTGAGCGCAATCGGCTGGCGCCCGAAGTCCGTCTCTCCGCCGAAGGTAACGATGACGCGAAGAAGAACCGTACGCGCCGGCTGGGCCGCACTCTGACTCAGCCGAACATGCCGACCTTGTAGCTGCCCGCCGGCTGCTGGGTGATGATGTTGATGCGGTTGTAGGCGTTGATGATGGCGACGAGGGTCGTCAGCGCGGCGAGCTGGTCCTCATCGAAGTGCTTGGCGGCGTCCGCCCAGACCTCGTCGGGGACACCACCGGCCGCGTCAGCGATGCGGGTGCCATGCTCGGCCAGCTCCAGCGCGGCGCGCTCGGCCTCGGTGAAGACCGTCGCCTCCCGCCAGGCGGCGATCAGGTTGAGCCGCACCGAGGTTTCCCCGGCGTGGGCGGCCTCCTTGGTGTGCATGTCGGTGCAGAAGCCGCAGCCGTTGATCTGGCTGGCGCGGACCTCGACCAGATACTGAATGGTGGCCGGCAGGGTCGAGTCCGACAGCACCTTGCTGGCCGAGAACAGGTGCTTCAGCACCTTGCCCGCGAGGGGATTGCCGTAGTAATTGAGACGTGCGTCCATGGGTCCTCCTGACAGAATTGCCGTTACGCACTTCTGACCGGACAACCCGGCGAGGTGTGACACCAAGGGCTGTGTGATGCGGGTCTCAGTGGCCATGTCATCAGACCCGGCTGCGGGTCGGGCCCAGAGGAGAGAGGTGCACCGGTTCAGTCGGTGGGCCGCGGAGCGCACAGGTGGGGCCGCTCGTTCAACTGCTCCTTGTCGAGCAGCTCGAGCAGCGGCTTGTCGGGCGCGCACAGCATGGCCACGACGAGCCGCTCGTTCAACTGCTCCTTGTCGAGCAGCTCGAGCAGCGGCTTGTCGGGCGCGCACAGCATGGCCACGACGAACCGAGTCCGCGCATCCGCCGGCGCGTTGCCGTCCGGGTGATGGATCACGTCATCACCCGGCTCCGAGGACGTCCCGTCGCCTTCACCACGCCCTCCGGCTCACCCGTCCACGGCCCTGCCGAAGGGTCCTTGACGTTGTGTTGCACCTCCACAGGTGTACCGCCCATGAGGCGGCCACACCGTCCGCCGACGTGTGTCTGCACGTCCGGGCTCCGTGTTTTCCTGTGCGTGGGGCGCGCAGGAGGGGCCGGGGAAGGCCACACGGTGCTCCCGGCCTGTGCACCTCGGAGTGCGCTCCCAAGCGCAACGGGCACTTCGGCGCAGTGCTCGGGGCTGTCACGAAAGTGGCACGAGCGCGGTCCTAAGTGGTTTGAAGGGCTGACTTCACCCATCACCCACGCACATCTCGTGCCGTCCGGCACTGGAACACGTCCGTTTCGACAGCCGGTCTCTCACCTACCCCCACTGTGACAGGAAGGCTGCCATGAGTGATCCGTCCCGGCCCACTGAGTTCTCTGCGACGAGTGAGCTGGACCAGCTACCCGACCGGGACACCGAGGAGACCTCCGAATGGCAGGCATCACTCGACGCTGTCGTGCGGAACTCAGGGCCGGATCGGGCGGTGTACCTGCTGCGACGCGTGCACGAGTACGCGGCCAGGTCCGGGATCGCTCTGCCCGAGCTCTTGTCCTCGGACTACATCAACACGATCCCGGCGTCGGCGCAGCCCGTCTTTCCTGGTGACGTCGCCATGGAGGCCAGGATCACCGCCCTGAACCGCTGGAATGCGGCAGCGATGGTGACACGCGGCTCCCGTCTGGGGCTCGGCGGCCACATAGCCACCTACGCTTCGGCGGCATGGCTCTATGAGGTCGGGTTCAATCATTTCTTCAAGGGCAAGGACGGGCACGGCTCCGGCGATCAGCTGTTCGTGCAGGGGCATGCCTCGCCCGGCATCTATGCCCGCGTCTTCCTGGAAGGGCGCCTCGGCGAGAAGCAGTTGGACAATTTCCGACGCGAGGCCGACGGCCAAGGATTGCCGTCCTACCCCCACCCCCGCCGGCTGCCGTGGCTGTGGGAGTTTCGGACCGTTTCCATGGGGCTCGGTCCGCTCGCCGCCATCTACCAGGGTCGGTTCAACCGATACCTGCAGGCCCGGGGCATCAAGGACACAACCGGGTCCCGCGTATGGGCCTTCCTCGGCGACGGAGAAATGGACGAACCCGAAGCGACGGCCGCCCTGGCGCTCGCCGCCCGCGAGGGTCTCGACAACCTCACCCAACTGGATGCGGCAGGTGCCTGACCAGATCAGCCAGTGGGTCGAGCAGGACTACACGTCGCTGGGAACGGACGGCTTCGGACTGTCGGACACCCGTGATGCCGTACGCCGCTATTTCCATGTGGACGCCGAGTCGATCGTTGTTGCCGCCCTGGACCAGTTGGCGCGGGCCGGCGCAATCGCCCCGGAGACGGTTGTCCAAGCGCGCGATCGCTACGGCCGGCAGGGGTGAGCACCTCGTCGAGGGTGTGGCGCTTTGGAAGTGAACCTGCGGACTGCAGGGCGTGGAAAGACAAAGGGCGCCCGGGGCGCCCTGCGATTGCATGAGGAGTAACCGAAGTAATGGCGGATTCCGTAACCGTACCCGCCCTTGGTGAGAGCGTCACTGAGGGCACGGTCACCCGCTGGCTGAAGCAGGTCGGCGAGACAGCACAAGTTGAGGTGCCTCTCTTTGAGGCCTCCACCGGGAAGGTCGAGCGCGAGCGGCGATGGTGGGTTGGCGCCGGCCGTTCGTGGTGGGGCAGCGCCGGGGCCAACAACGACTCTGAGCACCTCGCGGTGGTGGTCTGATGCACCGCCAGAAAAGTCGGCAACCGGTCAGTACGAGTTCTGCAAAACGTAGGGGAAGCTGCTCGAACTTGCGACACGTTGTAAGGAGCACTGCTCTTGACCTGTATGGATGCAGGAAGGGGGCTTATTTGTGGGAGCGCACCGATGGTGCGTACGGTCCAGTACTTGGATGTTTGCGCAAACGCTCGGTTGCTTGCCGGTATCTGCCGGTTCCGCTGCCATGCCCGGTTCACTGGCGGGCGATGGCGGGAATCAGCCGCAGGCGCGGACCTGGCGAGGGCAGCTGCCGTGGCCATGCCAGCGGTCGGCGGAACAGGCTGACGACGGGGGCGCCGACGGGCGTTGGTGGCGTCAGCGTGTGTCGTACCGGTAGATGCGGTGTGCCTGCTCGACCGAGAGAGACATGATGTCCCCGACGATTCGCAGGGCCGTGATCCCCGCCGCCGGACTCGGCTCCCGCCTGCTGCCGCTGACCAAGGCCACACCGAAGGAGATGCTCCCGGTCGGCGACAAACCGGTTATCGAGCACACCGTGCGCGAGTTGGTGGACTCCGGCATCACCGATATCACCATCGTCGTCTCCGGAGGGAAGAGCCTTATCCAGGACCACTTCCGCCCCAACCCCGCCCTCGTGGAACAGCTCCGCAAAGACGGCAAGACGGCCCAGGCCGACGCGGTGGAGGAGGTCGCGGAGCTGGGCCGCCAGGGCCACATCACTTACCTCGACCAGTACGGCCCCTACGGCAACGGCACTCCGGTGCTGAACGCTGCCCGTGCCTTCGGCGACGAACCGGTGCTGGTGCTGTGGCCCGACGACGTCTTCGTGGCCGAGGTCCCCCGTGCCCAGCAGCTGATCCGCGCGTATGAGCAGACCGGCTGCCCGGTGCTGGCTCTCATACCTATGGACCCCGTAGACTCCCAGCGCTATGGCGTGCCCGTCGTCAAAGAGGACCTCGGAGACGGCCGACTGCGCATCACCGGCCTGGTCGAAAAGCCCGAGCCCGCTGCAGCCCCGTCGTCGTATGCGGCTATCGGCGGTTACGTCGTCACCCCGGGCATCATCGACGAACTGCGCGAGCAGACCCGCCGCTGGTACGAGCACAGGACCGGTGAGGTCTACCTGACCCACGCCATCAACGCCTACGCCTCCACCCGCGCCGCGTACGGGCAGGTCATCAGCGGCCGCTGGTACGACACCGGCAACCCCGCCGACTACCTCGTCGCCCAGATGGCCTCCGCCCTCGCGCACCCCGAGTACGGCCCTGTCCTGCGCGGCCTGGTCACCGGACTGGATGGCGACTGTGCTGTCCCCATTGCAGGCGGAAGCTAACACCTGACCTGCTGCTTTCCCTCCTGGGTCGCCTGCGCAGCGAGCGGCCCAGGACAGGGAGCAGCGGCCGCGTGTCGGGTGTCGGCCGGCGTCGTGCGGGGTTCCGGCTGAGGCGTTCCCGGGCGGTCGGTGTCGCCGTGGGATGCGCGGGAACTGGCCTTGCGGGCATCAGCCTCGGCCCAAATAAGCTGGTGCCCGGGTCAGGCGCCATGTTCCTGGCCGGGGGATGGACCAGGCGACGAAGGCCCGGAGCGGCCGTGCGTCAGCGCCTCATTCACCTTCGACACCGGGCCGAAGTCCTTGGCGGCCAGGGCCTGGTTGCGCGCACAAAGCGCTTGCCATCAGCCGTCATCGTCATGGCGACGGGCGTGCGCGTGACGCCGCATCGGCAAAGCGGCGCCGGACCCCGGCAAGGCCGGGAGAAACTCCCCGGAAGCCGGCGCACTGGTCTTCGTGCCGCGGGCTTCCCCGGTGACCCAGTGGCCGCACATGACTGCTGTAAGCCCGCAGAGGCTCCACAGAGCGAGGACGGCAAGGTGGCCGGCACCCGCGTTGCCGTCGAAGTACGTGGTATCGCGAAGCAGGCTGGCTCCTGCGCCGGGGGGCAGCCACTGGCCGACGTAGTCCACGCCCTTGGGGAGCATCTCCGGAGCGGAGGTGGCGCCGGAGAAGGCGTTCCCGACGAAGACCATGAGCCCGGCGCTGAGCCCAAGGCCCCCCGGCCCGAGGAGTCGGATCACGCCGGCAGCGGTGGCGCTGACGGAGAGCAGGTCGAGCGACAGGATCGCCCACGTGGCCACGTGATTGTGGGGCAGCGCCCCGAGGAAACCCTGGGCCACGAGATAAATACCAAGGGCCGCGACGGCGCATGCGACGAGAAGTGTCAGCACTCGGTGCCGCGGGCGGGCCAGGCCGCGAGCCATCGTGACAAATGCCCCGATCAGGATGCCGCAGATAGTGAGCGGGAAGACTGATGAGCTGAACACTGCACCCCGGGGGTCCTCCGTGGCGACGGGCACCACGTCGACCGCCTTCACGAGGATTTTCACCGAGGAGTCAGCACCGGCGACTCCCTGCTGGGCGGCCTTCTGCTGGGCAGCGCCCTGCTGGGCGGCTGCCTGCTTGTGGGCCTTCGCTGGGGAATGTGCCCCAGCGGCCTTCTGCTGGGTGATCTGCTGAGTGGCCTTGTCGGCCAGCTGTTGTCCGATATCGGTCAGGAGCTGGGCCACGGAGGGGCTGGCGGCGGTGGCCTTCAGCACGGTGATGCTGTGGCCGGAGATGGCGAAGGCGCCGTAGACATCCCGGTTCTTGATCGCCGACCGCGCGGCCTGCGTGTCGGCATAGAGGTGGAAGTCGAACGCGCCGGGCTTCGCACGGGTCAGTCCCTCCACCGCGTGCTGGCTGGCCGGCCCGGTGCCCACGATCCCGACCGGGACGTCGCGCGGCGAGGTCCGCCCCGCCGGCCAGGCGAACGCCATCACCGCCAGTGTGATCGCTATGGGCAGCGCCACGGCGGCAACGGCTACTTCCCGCCATGCCTGGTGTCCTGACAAGGGGTTCCTCACAGCCCGCCCTTTCATGAAAAAGAACGATCGTTTTTTTGGGTTCTCAGTTTGACCTGCCGCTCGGGAAACGTCAACACGAATATTCGTTTTCTTTGCTACGCTGGCCTCATGCCCAAGGTCACCCAGCAGCACATGGACGCCCGCCGCGAGCAGATCCTGGACGCGGCGCGCCGTTGTTTCCTCCGTGACGGTTTCCACTCCACGTCCATGCAGGACCTGTTCGCCGAGGCGCAGATGTCCGCGGGCGCGGTGTACCGGCACTTCACCAGCAAGGACGAGATGATCCTCGCGATCGCCGAGGAGAACATGCGCGATGTCCTCGACATCACGCTCGCCGTCGCCACGAACCGGCAGGGCCAATCCATAGGGGCGGTCATGGCGGAGCTGCTCGACGTGATTCGGGCCAAGTCCGTTGAGGAAGACGTGGCCGGCCTCGCGGTTCTGGTCTGGGGAGAGGGCATGCGCAACCGCTCGCTGGCGCGCAAGCTCGACCATCTCATGGGCCGTATACGCGCCAATCTGGTCACCTTGGTCCGCGACCACCAGGAACACGGTGGTTTGCCCACGAATGTGACGGCTGAGGCGATCGCTTCAACGATGCTCTCCGTCCTCCCCGGCTACATCCTCCAAGTGGCTCTGCTCGATCCGGCTGTGGTGGCCGAGGTGCCTGACGCGGTGCGGGCGTTGTGGCCGGGGCCGGCCGGTGAGCGCTGAGCGGTCTCGCCACTTATTACAGGGCGGCACGTGCTGGTCACAGGTGGGACATCCGCGGGCCAAGGTGAAACGAGGTCGTGCGGAAGGGGTGCCGCTCCGGGCAGAGGCACCCCTTCTGATCTGCAAGTATCTGGCTGTGCGGGGATGTGAAGCCACGGTGACTCGCGCAGACGGTTTTTAAGACCGCCCGCAGGTAGCCGCCGACCTGGGACTTTCGTTTGGATCACCGGGCGGACCAGCGGAAGATGCCCGCGATGTGAAGTCCGGCCAGGTAGATGTCGCGGTCTTCTCGTAGCGGGTCGCGATCCCTCGCCACTGTGTCGAGCGGTTGATGCACCGCTCGACCATGGTCGGCCGGTTCGCTGACCGGGGCTCCTTTTTGCGGACTCCGCCCGCGTGCTGGTGAGTGTCTCGGCGTCGCTCGAATCCTGACCCTCTGACGGGCGCGGGATGACGGTCCTCAAGGAGCGAGTACGGGAACTACGGCCCGCTTACGTTCCCGTCGATCCGGTTTCCCGCACGACCTATCAGCCGGGTGAACTGGCCCAGTGCGACCTGTGGTTTCCCGAGGCGGACATCCCGCTCGGCTACGGGCAGACCGGCCGGCCGCCGGTGCTGGTAATGGTGTCCGGCTACTCGCGGGTGATCGCCGCACGGATGCTGCCCTCCCGCACAACCGGCGACCTGATCGACGGTCACTGGCGGCTGCTGTCCGCCTGGGGAGCGGTGCCCAAAACGCTCGAGTGAGGCCAGCGGCTCCACTGCGAGGACATAGCGCAGTATGGCAAGGCCGACCAGTTGTGCAGAGACCAGAGACATGAACGCCGGTGTCCGCTCGGTCTCTTCGGGGGCGATTCGGCCCAAGCATGACGCGAAGGTCGCCTCGATCTCGTTGCGGAACGCCTTGGCGGTCGCCTCGTCCGACAGGCTTGCCCGGTAGACGGCGACCAGCGCGGGGCGGGTCGACTCGTCCTCCCAATAGGAGAGGAACATCCGGGTGATCCACTTCCCGCGGTTCTTCACCAGGTCCTCTCTCCTCCTCCGTGCCCTCCGTCAGGGATTCGAAAAGGGCGGATATGCCGACCCGGCAGGAAACGGCCTCCCGGAAGAGACCGTCCTTGTTGCCGAAGAAGTGGTGGATCAGCGCAGGATCCACTTCCGCCCGCTGGGCGATTTCGCGCATCGTTGTGCTCGCATAGCCCTTGGCAGCGAAGAGATCGAGGGCGGCCGTGAGGATCTGGGCCCTGGTGCTGCTCTGTCCCGGGCGACGGCCGGCGCCCCGCCGCCCGCGGGCGATCTTCATGGCAACAGGTCGTCGACATCTGTCGCCACGGTCGCGCCGTAGCGGGCACGGATGATGGCGATCACGGTGTCGGTGGTGCGGTCCAGGTAGCTGCGGCCATCGGGCAGCTGCGCCTCCGGGCTGATGTAGCTGCGCGGCCCGACGTGGTTGGCCGGGTCGAGCCGATGTGCGGTGATCTTCCCGGCGCGAAGGGCCCGATTCCATTGGCTACGGCGGAACAGCCGCCAGCGTTGAGGGAATATCCAGGTGCCGACCCGCTCGATCCGATCGTTCGCACTGGTGAGCTGATGCACGTGCTCGGCATGGGTGAGGTCGTTGGCACCGTTGTGGAATCCGCCGAGCATGATCAGTAGAAGCGGGGAGCGCAGCTGGGTGTGCAGTGCGTCGACCGCGCCTGCGGCGACCTGGGCGCCGCCGCTGTAGCTGAGCAGCACCACGGGGATACCGCTGTCGGGCTGGTAGCCGGCGAGCCGGAGTTGAGCGGCGATCTGGGAGCCGACGGCCCGGTCGTACAGAGGACGGTACCGGTGGTCGGCGGCGACGAAGGTCTGCATGACATTGTGCAGGAACAGCAGCAGACCGACGCGGCGGCCCACCCACGACCACACGGGCCGGTCAGCAAGCGGTTCTGCCAGTGGCGAGTAGGGCTGCACCTGACCCAGTACCCGCAGCTCCGGCGCTCCGGCGATCACGGCCCTGACCAGCTGGCCGCCGTCACGAGTGTCGCGGGAGCGGCGCTTCCCGATGCCGTCCAGGTAGACCAGGTAGGCATCTGGCGGACTATCAGGGGCCGCGCCCCGGGCATAGGGCACACCCTTCGGGAGCGCGGTGACAGGGCTCCGCCAGCCGGCGCTGTAGGCCAGCACCTCGTAGCGGGCCAGCAGAGCTTCAACGAGCAGAACCGGCCCGAGCACGCAGACCCAGAGCAGAAAATCGTTCATGCGATCGACTCCGGAGTCTTGGGCGCACTGATTCTCACGACCAGGCGCCGAACAGTCTCTACAGCAACCCCCAGGCCCACCCCGGCGACGGCCACACAACCGGCGGCGGACCACCAGCCCAGCCCGGTCGCCGCGGCGAGTGGACCGGCCAGATCGGCTCCGACCCCGACAAACAGCAGCAGGTGGAACAGGGGCCCGAGCAACGGGAACGCAAGGACGGCAGCGAGCACCAGCGGGGCGACCAGGCCGGGTGTCCACACCAACCCGCCGCCTGGCGGTGCTGGGGAATGCACCAGCTGGGCCAGGGTCTCCGCGGTCAGCGGCCACAGGGTGAACACAGCACCCTCCGCCAAGCCACCGGCCAGTAGCAGCCCGGACAAAGATGTCCGCGACATGCCGGGCCGGCACGCCACCATGGGCAGGATGCGCCCGGCGGCCTCCGACAGCCCGCCGAACAGCAACAGGACGACGACGACAGGTGACATCGCTCAGCCTCGCGGTGCCGGATCGACGGGAGCCGGTCGACTGACCGAGTCGGCGGCATCCAGGTATCGCTCGAGTTCGTCGGCGGCCCGCAGGTACCCCCCCGCCTCCAGCTGGGCGGCACGCAGAGTCGCTGCGGCTGCCTGGAACGAGGGGTCGTCCAGCAGGCGCCGGGCGAGGGCACGTACGGAGGCCTCGGTGACGTCCTGGGTACGGATGGACAGTCCGGCGCCGAGCTCGGCGACTTGTCGGGCCACCATCGGCTGGTCGGCACCCTGCGGGACCACCAGCATCGGGACCCCGGCGTACAGGGCCTCGTTGACACTGTTCATCCCGCCGTGAGTGACAAACAGCGCCGCGCGGGCCAGTACCTCCGGTTGCGGTACGAAGCGACGGGCGAGCACATTGGCCGGCAACGGCTCCAGAGCGGAGGGATCGGTCTGCCCGGTGGCGATGATCACGGTCCCGCCCAGCGGGGCGAGCGCGGTAGCGAAGGTGCGCAGCAGTTGCGGGGCGGCGTTGAACACGGTGCCCAGCGAGGCGTACAGGACTGGTTCCCGTAGCTGTTCGGCCGGAAACGACGGGTCGACGGGACGGGCCCCGACGCTTGGGCCGACGAACCGGTAGGACTGGTTGAATTCCTCGGCGGCAGGCTGGAACGCCCGCGAGGTGTAGACCAGATTGAGTGGCTGGCGGATGTTTATCAAGTCGACCAGTGGCAGTCCACGCGTGTCGTAGCGGCGATGCAGACTCCAGCGGGACCGAAGGTAGGCCTGGAGGCCGCTGGGCCGGGCCATCGCAGCGGCCAGCAGGTCCCACGAGCCGCGGGTGATGCTGTGGACGTGCCGGTTGTAGGCGAACGTGGTGAACGACGAAGCCGCAGGCACCTTGAGTTCGCGGGCGGCGATTGCGCCCCACAGGCAGTCGCTGTCGTGGACGATCAGGTCGGGTCGGACGCGGCGCAGATCGGTGAGCACAGCGGGCAGCAAGCGGACGGCGGCGAGCCCGAGCGTCTCTATGAACATGGCCGGCGTCGGTGGGTCGGGGAGCGGCTGGTCGCCCCCGGGGTACAGGTACACAGTCGCGCCGGTGGCCTCGATCTCCTCGTGGAACGCGGGTGGGGTGTGGTACGTCACGGTGTGGCCGCGCCGAACGAGTTCGGCCACAACCGGCAGCGTCGGGTTGACGTGCCCGTGCATGCCGATATTGAGGAACGCGATGGTACTCACAGGTCAACCCCTGATATCGAAGAAGTGGATGCCTCGCCCGGACTGGCGGATGTCAGCGGAGGGCCGTCGAGCCGGTACAGGCCCGGACCGCTGATGCGTAGCCCGTCGAGGAAGCGCCCCGCCGTGCGGGACGCGGTGCTGATCAGGCGCTGGGCCTGGCGGAAGTCCCACGGAGCGGGCCAGGCCTCGATGCCGGTCGGCAGCACGACGGTCGGGATGTGCTTGGACACCTCATGCAGGTCACGCTCGATCTGATGGTGCAACAACAGTGTCCCGGCCCTGGCGGCGATGGCACTGGCACGTCGGCGTGGGGTGGTGGGGCGCAACGGTGAGCTCTCCGGCCCGGTCGACAGCACCACCACGCTCGCCGCCCCGGCCTGCAGGGCCGCCAGTACCGGGACATAGGCGATCACCCCGCCATCGACGAGCACCCGCCCTCCACGATCCACCGGGGGGAGCATCCCGGGAATGGCTGCGCTGGCCAGCAGCGCGGACTCGAGGTCGCCGTGGTCGAGCAGCACCGAATTGCCGGTGACCAGGTCCATGGCCACTGCGGTGAAGGGGATCGACAGCTGCTCGATCCGCGACGGCAGCTCGGCCCGGGCGATCAGCCGACGCAGGCCGCGATCGGTGAAGACGCTGGCCCGTGAGAACAGGCGGTGGCCCAGCGGATAGACCTCACGGCGGTGCAAGTGGGTCCACACTTGGTCCAGCCACGGCGCGGCCCTGTCGGGGTGGGCGGCCGCGATGGCTCCGTTGAGAGCACCCACCGACGTTCCGATGATCATATCCGGGACGAATCCGCGCTGTTCCAGCGCGTACCCGATACCGACGTGCGCCGCTCCGAGTACTCCACCGGCGCCCACCACCACGGCCACGGGACGGGGAAGGCTGTGCAAGCCCGTCGACGGCGGATCCCCGGGCGGACGGCTCGATGAGGTTGGTCTTTGCGACAAGTAAACCCTCCGCCTTTCTCACGACGGCGTCGGATCGGATTGGGTTCCCCAGTTAGGACCGGGCGGCCACCCGGTCTGTGACACCGACCCCGTCGGCGAAGCGCCGGGCCATCGAGCGGATCTGCGGACGGCAACCGGAAATCGGGGTGTAGGCGCCAGGAGCAATCGGACTGTCAGAAAGAGGGCGCCGTCCGCGGCGATCGACCCAGGGCTCGTTCAGCCCAGATGGTCTTGCCCGCTGAGGTGTAGCGGGTGCCCCAGCGCTGAGTGAGCTCGGCGACGAGGAACAGTCCCCGGCCGCCCTCGTCGCTGACCTGGGCCCGGCGCAGGTGAGGGGCGGTGTTGCTGCTGTCGGAGACCTCGCAGATGAGGGAGCGCTCCTTGATCAGCCGCAGACGGATCGGTTCGGTGCCGTATCGGATCGCGTTGGTGACCAGTTCGCTGACCACCAGTTCCATGGTGAACGCGGCCTCCTCCAGCCCCCACGCGGTGAGCCGCTCGTCCACCAGCTTGCGTGTCTCCGCCACAGCGGCCGCGTCCGCGGGGACGTCCCACTCGGCGACGTGTTCCTTCCCGAGGACCCGGGTGCGGGCGACGAGCAGGGCGATGTCGTCGGTCCGCGTGTCGGAGTGCAAGGACTCCAGGACTGTGTCGCACAGTTCTTCCAGCGAGGGCACGGGCCGGGCCAGGGCGCGGCGCAACTCGTCGATCCGTTCATCGATGTCGTGGCCGCGGGTTTCGACGAGTCCGTCGGTGAACAATGCCAGCAGGCTGCCCTCGGGAATGTTCACCTCCGTCGCCTCGAACGGCAGGCTGCCCAGCCCGAGCGGGGGCCCGGCGGGCACGTCGAGGACCTGTGTGGTGCCGTCCGGGCGCACCAGAACCGGGGGCGGGTGACCTGCCCGGGCCAGCGCACAGGTACCGGACACCGGGTCGTAGACGGCGTACAGACAGCTGGCGCCGATGTCGCCGGGGATCGCATCGTAACCGGCGACACCGCCATCGGCTTCGTCGCCCGTCTCTTCCACCGGGTGGGTCACCATGTCGTCGAGGTGGGTGAGGAGCTCGTCGGGCTGCAGGTCGATGTCCGCGAGGGTACGTACCGCCGTCCGTAGCCGGCCCATGGTGACCGAGGCGCCGATGCCGTGGCCGACGACGTCCCCGACGACCAGGCCGACACGAGTGCCGGGCAAGGGGATCACGTCGAACCAGTCCCCACCCGCCTCGGCGGCGCGGTCGGCAGGCAGGTAACGGGCAGCGGTCTCCGCGCCCGGATGCGTGATCGGGCCACGCGGCAGCAGGGTGCTCTGCAGCAACAGCGCGATGCCGCGTTCGCGGGTGAACCGGCGGGCGTTGTCCAGGCAGATCGCGGCACGAGCGACCAAGTCCTCGGCGACGGTCAGATCGTCGGCGGCGAAAGACTCACGGGAGGTGCCATGGCGGAGGAAAGCGGCGGCTCCGAGAGTAGTGCCGCGGGCTCGGATCGGCACCGTGATCAGCGAGTGCGCTCCACAGGCGTGCAGCTCTGCCGCCGTCGTGGGCTCGTCGGCGAACCACCGGGTCACCTTTGGATCGGTGAAGTCGTGCAGTTCCGCTCTCCCGGTCGCCACACAACGGCTGACCGGTGAGGAAGCCGGGTGCCACCGGGTCTCGCCCGGGGCAGGACGCGCCCCTGCCGCGAAGAACTCCGGCCGTTGTGCGGCCCGGCGCAGCAGAACGGGGCCGGAGAGAACAGCCGCAGGCAGCTCACCGCCGAAGACCGCCTCGAACAGGTCGACGCTGACGACGTCCGCGAAACGGGGCACGAGGAGCTCAGCGAGCTCCTCAGCCGTCCCCTCCAGTTCCAGGCTGGCCCCGATGCGGGTGCGGGCCTCGCCAAGCAGGGACAGCCGCTCCCGTGACTCGTACTGCTCGGAATAGTCGTACGCTGTCATCGCCACCGCGCGTACCCGGCCCACAGAGTCCTTGAGCGGGAAGTAATCCACGGTCCAGGCGTGCGCTTTCGGTTCGCCGGGGACCTTGAGGAAAGCCTCTCTCTGCGCCGGGTCGCCCGTCGAGGCCACCTGCCGGATCCATCGGTCGTTCTCGATCAGCGGGGCATCCGGGATCAGGTCGCTGATGCGCCGGTCGCGGAGTTCGTCCTCGCGCAAACCGGTTGCCCGGGCCATCGTCCGGTTCTGCTTCAGGCTCCGGGCTTCGCAGTCGAATATCCCGAGGTGAGATGGATGTTGCTCGAACACCCACCGCATCAACGCCTCGTCTCCGGGGTCCTGTGCACTCGACCGAGCCTCTGCAGACACCCGAGGCTGTGCGGTCAGCAGAAACCCGCCCGGCCGTTCAGACGCCCCCAAAGGCGACACACAGACCTGCGCCTCGACAGAGCGGCCGTCACGGTGCAACAGCGCCGCCCCGTCGGTGGTGAAGAGACTGGTGAGGGACTTGCCGATGACTTCTTCGGGCGCGTAACCCCACAGCAGCTGTGCAGCGTTGGTCCAAAGGATTATCCGGCCAGAAGGGTCGGAGACGGCGATGGCCGCGGCTGCGTCGACGCGGATTCGTGCCGATCCTGGAGGCAGCGGACCGAACCATGCGGGGGAGTGCGTCATGGTGCCTACCTGGTGTGCCGTGCCGGATGACCGCCGGATTGCCTTTGCCATCGGCTCTATCCACGATCGTTCCACGGCTGACCGCCGTCAAGACGAGCGTTCGGCATCCCGGCGCGAGCTCGCACCGACGTTGCGTGGGTGCAGCGGAGGCGGGCATACCATATTTTGTTTCAAACGATACCGTATCGGATGAATGGGTGGCTGGTAACCTGGAGTTGTGATTGCCGACGCTCCTCACCCCTCCGCCGCCTCGCGTGCGACTGACCGTCCGGGGGACACCTCGCCTTTCGCTCTCGGCCTGCTGCTGCGCCGGGCGCACTGGCGTGCGGCCGCGGTCATGACGGAGGCGCTCCGCCCGCTCGGCGTCGAGTTGCGGCATTTCGCGGTGCTGCTGGTGCTGGTCGACTGCGGGCCCACGGTGCAGCGGGACCTGGCGGCGGCGACGGGGTCGGACAAGGCGGGAATCATGCGGGTCGTGGACGACCTGGAACGCATGGGACTGGCCGTACGCAAGACGGTTCCGGGGGACCGGCGGGTGCGGGCGGTGGAGATCACGCCTCGGGGTGTCGAGCTTTTCGATGCGGCGCATGTGGCGGCGGAGCCGCTGGCCGAGCGTCTGGTCGCCGAACTGGGACCCGGTGGGTCCGAGCAGTTGACGGGTCTGCTGACCCGGCTCGCACATCCCGCAGCGGGCGAGGCGTAAGCGCTCCCGCGCGGCGGCTGTCCGAGGCATGGACAGGTTCCATGTGTTCCATGTCGTACGGGCTTGCACGGCGCCCCCGCCTTGACGGCTGCGGCCATCGCCACCACACACCGGCCCGGCTGCAGGTAGGACTTCGCCGCCATCGTCCAGAGGCGCGGCCGGCTGGCGGCTCCAAAATCTGGACCAACCCACTGTCGATCAAGGGCTGATCGCCACCGTCTCAGGCGGGGCGCAGGCAACACAGACACCGTGTGACGTCCTGTGCCGAGGCGTCCCACGGTGTCCAAGTGTCGGGTGGTTACGCGGCGAGGAGTTCCGCGAGTTCCTTGGCCTTGGCGGCCGCGTCCTCCAAGGCACGCTTGCGGGAGGTCTCGTAGAGCGGGATGAGTTCTGTCATGGCCGGGTTGCGGGGGGCCATGGTGAGTTCCGGGACGATGAAGTGGAGGTCCAGGCCGAGGGTGTTCTTGAGGACGGCTTCCAGGTAGTTCTGTACGAAGTCGTAGCCCTCGCGCGGCGTGCCGGGCGCGTAGGAGCCGCCGCGGCTGGCGACGACCACGGTCGGGGTGCCCTGGGCGGAGGGTGTCTCGCCCGCAGTGCGGCCGAGGAGGAGCATGCTGTCCAGCCATGCCTTGAGGGTCGAGGGGATCGAGAAGTTGTACATGGGGGCGCCTATCAGGACGGCGTCCGCCTGCTCCAGTTCCTCGATGAGCTCCACCCGTGCGGCGAACGCGGCGGACTGCTCCGGAGTGCGCTCGGACGGGGCGGTGTAGCCGGCGGACCAGGCGGCTGCGGTGATGTGCGGTACAGGGGTGGCGGCGAGGTCGCGGTAGATCACCGTGCCCTCCGGGTGCTGTTCCTCCCACGTCTTGCGGAAGGCGGCCGTGACCGAACGGGACGAGGATGCCTCGCCGGGGAACACGGACGAGTCGATGTGCAGCAGCGTGGCCATGGGTTTCCTTCCAAGAGGAGATCAGTGCTCAACCACAGTCAAACACGTGACGGTATCGAATGAGACTATAGCGAGTGTAACGACAGCCTGATCGGGCGGGACAGGCGATCACGGGCCTCTTTGGGGTCGTGCAGGGTCCGCCCATGGGAACGGCGCAGCCAGATGGTGCGCGTACCGGGTCAGCAGCCCTCTGACGACCTCGGATCCGGAACAACGAGCACAGTCAGGCCCTCTCTCGACGGTCGAGTCACACCCACACCTCATGCCAACATCACGCTTGGCGACGACAGCGTTCGCCTGCCTTCGTGGCCTCACACCGCTGCCTTGAGTGAGGACCGGATGCCCTCAAGTTCTGTGACGAAATTGGCTCCGTCGCTCCATCGTGCACAGCCGTGTCACACCGTGCTGACCCGTCTGGTCTATCTGGTGTCGCACAACGAACAGAGGGACCGATGCGTGAGATTCTGATTGTCGGTGGAGGCTACGCGGGCTTCTACACCGCTTGGCGCCTTGAGAAGAAGCTGCATAGGGGCGAGGCGCGGGTCACGGTTGTCGACCCGCGTCCTTACATGACGTACCAACCCTTCCTGCCGGAGGTGACGGCTGGATCGGTCGAGGCACGTCACGCTGCCGTATCGTTGCGACGACACCTGCGCAGCACCCGGCTGATCGCCGGGAGCGTGACCGAGATCCGCCACGCAGACCGGACGGTGTCCGTGCGCTCTGCGAGCGGAGCAGACTACGAACTTCAATACGACACCCTTGTGGTCACTGCCGGCGCCGTGACCCGCACCTTCCCTGTACCCGGGCTGGCGGAGCAGGCGATAGGCCTGAAGCATGTGGAGGAGGCGGTGGCCATTCGAGATCGGCTGATGACGGCGTTCGATCAGGCGGCGTCACTACCGCCTGGCGCCGAGCGGCAAAGGCTGCTCACCGTCACGTTCGTGGGTGGCGGGTTCTCCGGCGTCGAAGGCTTCGGTGAACTGCTGTCGCTGGCGACTGCGATGGTCAAGTTCTACCCGGAGCTACGCTTCGACGAGGTGTCGTTCCACCTGGTTGAGGCTCGAGGCCGAATCCTGCCCGAGGTGGGAGACAAGCCTGGTGCCTGGGTCGTGCGCTCTTTGGAACAGCGCGGCGCGCGAGTCCATCTGAACACGCAGCTGCTCTCTGCCGAAGACGGCCACGTTGTGCTGTCCAACGGTGAGGAATTCGATTCCGCGCTGATCGTCTGGGCCGCTGGGAACGCTTCGAATCCAATCGTGCACAACCACACGGATCTGCCCGTCGATGAGAGGGGCCTGATCGTGGTGAGGCCTGATCTGCGCGTGGGCACCGACAGCGAACCCGTGGCGGATGCGTGGGCGGCCGGAGACGATGCGGCCGTTCCGGACCTCGCTTCTCCCGTACCGGGCGCGCGTACGGTGCCGAACGCCCAGCATGCCGTGCGGCAGGGCAAGCGCCTTGCACAGAACATCGCAGCAAGCCTCCGGGGTGGCAAGATCCGAAACTATCGCCACAGCAGTCTGGGAGTGGTGGCGACGTTGGGTCTCGGACAAGGCGTCTTCCAGTACAAGAGCATCGTTGTCAAGGGACTTCCCGCCTGGCTTATGCACCGGGGCTATCACGTCCTTGCTGTGCCCAGCTGGGAGCGCAAGGTCCGCGTTCTCGCCGTCTGGCTCACCGCCGCACTGTGGGGCAGGGATCTCGTCTCCCTTGCCTCCGTTCAGCATCCACGGGACGCGTTCGTCACGAACGGCAATCCGAACCGGCAATGAGAGCCGGGCGGGCGACGGCTCAGTCGCATGAGCATGCCGGAAAGACCCAAGGACCACTTGTCCGGCCGAGGTTGTTTGGTTCGAGGTTCAGGTGTCGCGCCAGTTCGGAGTGGCTTCGCGGGTGGGTTGCCTAGTCTCGGGCGAGTCGGCGGTGGTGCATGAGCCGGCCGAGGTCCGCTCGACAACCCAACGCCGGGGAATCACCTTGAAGCCTCTGACGCCGGGGACGCGTTGGACGACTTCAACGTCGATACCGTGGCAAGCGCTGTGGTCGATGGCTCTGGTGCGATAGCGGGTGTCGGCTCACGCCTTGGTGACACGAGGGTTCGCGTCGGCGATGCCCGAAAGCAGGTGGATGCCACCGGAGTTGTCCGAGACGCTCGCCGTGGTCATCCAGCCGCCAGCAGGAGGCCGGGGGTGCCGACGCCGATGTGCCGGCTTTCGGCCCGTGATTTCTTGCCGGCGTCGATGCCCTGGTCGGCCGCGGGTACGTTGGCGGAGGTCTTTACGCTCTGAGCCTCCAGCACGCAGGCACTCCGCTCGGCCTCCCGACCTTCGGACTGCCGGACCAGACGCCTCAACGGGCCGTTGAGCTGATCGAAGACGCTCTCGCTTCTTTCAGGCCTCTCCTCGGCGTTCGTGAGACTGCGGCCCGGGCCAGTTCCGGCTCGATACGTTCGGTCGCGCACCCCTCACCGACATCGGGGTCTACCGCCTTCTGTTCCCCGACCGCAGTCCTTACTTCGGTGCCGGACTTCGACGTCATGACCTCCTTCCCGATGTTGATGCCTGCACCACGCCTACTCACTACGGCGACTGGCTTGTCAACCGTCTCACTCCTGGCTCCCGGAATCATCACAACTAGCCTTTCCCTCACTGGAGGACACCATGGACCCGAGCAAGGAGGCTGAACGCGGCCTCACCGACATCGAAACATACCTCTACCGGGAGGCTCATCTGCATGCAGCACGTCAGCGTGTGGCAGCCTTCACCACGCGGGCCACAGGTCTGACCCTGGAGCAGAAGACCAATATCGAGCTGTGGTATCTCGACGAGCAGAAGTACGTAGCTCGTATGGTCACCGAGCACATCTCGGACCGCATCAGCCTGGAGCAAGAGCAACACCAAGTGCGCTTCAGGCACTGGCTGCGCGGAACGGCGACCGCGATGGCTCTGATCACCGCCACGATGCTATGTGTCGCTGTGACCCTGGGGACGTTGCACTGAACCATCGGTATTCGCTTCGCCCATGTCTGACCCGGTCCCAGACGGCCGACGACGGAAAAGCCACACGGCACAGAGCTGATGTAGGGGTCTGCGAGCAAGGCGCTCGCGTCTACATCATCCGTCCCTCCGGTGACCGGGGCTCATCAGTTTCGAGCATCCGGAAATCCAGACAACGGTGCGCACAGCGTGTTTCTCGGTGCTGGGCCTCTCGTTGCGATGTCCGGCTGAACACCCGCAGGGTCGGCGGGAAGGGGCGGGCTGAGTGGTCGCCGGAAGAGGCCCGGAGTCTGACGCGGAGTTCCTGCAGCCTGCCGTAGGTACGTCGCCGGTCTGGTGAAGGTGCCGGCCGGAGAGCTTGCGAAGTACGACCTGGCGGTCGTTGAGCGTCACCGAAAGCAGATCCGCGAGACCTGCGGTTCCGGCCGGCGGTCCTGGAGGACGAGGAACAGTTGACCGCGTCGCTCCGCGTAGGTGCGCCCGGTCGAGCTGGTGGAGGACCGGCAGCACGAGACACTGCTGGTCGAGTGCCGGCTGCGGAGCATCGAGCTCCCCCGGGCCGCCCCGGATCGAGAAGGTGCTGGTCGCGGCCCGCAGCCGGTGTGAGCGGGCGTTTCGCGCGCGGCCCATCGAGTGCCTGAGCGGGTCCGGGGTGGCACGGCTGCCGACGCTGGTCGCGGAGGGCAATGAGGACGGCGCCGCGCTGCTGGCCCTGCTAGGGGCATGACCCGGATACGGTCGGCCTGGGCTCACTGCTGACGGGGTCCCCACACCAGCCGGTTCACGAAAGTGCCCCGACTCGCCACGCTGCTGCGCGTCCCCACCCTGGCCGACCGTGGCCCGGGACAACCGTGGCGGCCCGGCACCCTGCCGCCGGCCGCGGCCGGCGAAAGCGTCCCGGGCCCGGACATCTGCGTCGGCTACGCCCGCTGATTCGCCCTGGACAACGAGCTCGACTCCCAACTCGACGCGGCCAAAACTGACGATCATCGTTGACACCTGGGTCTCCGGTCACTACGAAGAGGGACAGCTGCAGCTATCACCGCCCACCGCTGCCTTGGCGGCCAGGCACCCTGTGATCGCCTCACGCAGAAGACCTCGGTCCAGGCGTAATCGATCATCGTCAATGACATACCGACACGGGCGGTCAGCTCTCTGAGTTCCAGCCCAGATGAAGCACCGCTATGTCGTCCGCCAGGCCCCCGAAGGGCGCTGCCCTGGACGCAGCGCCGTGGACCAGGGCGTCGATGAACTCCTGCCCGGGCAGGTGTACGTGCTGCACCGCCAGCCGCAGGAGGCCTTCCTCGCCAAGTCGTGTGGAGGGGGCAGTCCTTCCTTCGTACAGTCCATCGGTGAAGAGCACCACGCTGTCGCGCGGGGAAAGCGAGACATCGGTCTGCGTCCAGTCCTCGTATCCCGGAAACAGGCCGAGGGCGATTCCAGCCCGAGGCTCGACCCAGCGGATTTCCCCCTGGCTGCGTAGCAGAAGCCCCGGGTGTCCCGCGCTCACCACTTTCAAAGACGATCCTCCTGGAGGGAACACCAGCGACACAACAGTGGTGTAGGTGTCGTCGTCCGCTCTCTCATCGATCAGGACCTTCTCCAGGATGCGCAGTTGCTCGAACTGGGTCTTGCCGCAAAGAACGGCGGTCCGCCAAGCCAGGCGCAGGTGAATCGCCAGGGCGGCCTCAGCCGCTCCATGTCCCGAGACATCTCCCAAGATCACGTGTACGGTCGAGTCCTCGGTTTGCACAATGTCGTAGAAGTCACCGCACAACAGCGAGTGAGCCCGCCCTGGAACGTAACAGGAAGCGGCCGAGAAGTTGTCGTCACGCAGCGTTGGTGCGGGAAGCAGGCCTTGTTCCAGGGACGCATTGTCCTGGGCGATCAATGCATTGAAATCCATCGCAGCTCTAAGTGTTTCCTCGTGTTCTCGGCGCACGCTGTGCCGGGACTCGGGGGTGAATCCGACAGTCGCGGCTGCATGAGGCACTGGCACGGTATTCCACCCTCGGTTCATGCGTGTTGCCACCTCCCGACATAAGACAGGAGATGAACTGGATCTGTGACAAGAGAGGGGCAAGTATTACTTCGAAAAACGATCTTCAGAGGGCGACATCGCACCGACCGCACAAGTCCTGGCTGCTGTACACGCCCGCAACAGCCTCGAGTTCGTGGGTGAGGTGTTGCGGGAGATGTCGCAGGCGCTCGCCGTAGTCGCGCCGGAGTGGATGCGCACGATCGTGGATCCGGCATGACAGGAACGCTACGGGACGCGGGGTGACGCCTGCCGGCTTCCGACCGACGAAACAGGACCGGCGCGAGTTGGCCGGGCAAATCGCCACTGACTCATACCCCTCGCTCGAAGCGGTCTTTGCGCGTGGACTCGCCTGGGTCGGCTACAAGAACCACCTCAGCGAGAACTGTGACGATCCCGAAACTTCACAGCGCCCGGCTCTGATCGACCGCGTTGTCACATCAGCTACCCGTCTTCACCGCTGCGGGTGACGCCGGTGCCGGGCTTGCCCTCAACATCGCGTGCCGGTGGCCAGAGAACCCTCACTGTCCAGCAGGTCGTATCCACCTGTACGTCGCCGAAACCCTCGCGTTGGCCGGGCAGGACGCTCCCAGACTGTCCTGACGCTGCCCGCTACTCCCTCGCTCGACAGGGTGACTGGGTGCTCAGCCTGGCGTGCGGCCGCCGCTGTTCCCGGCGCAGTTACGCAGGCTGGTCCGGAGAGTCCGGCGCGAAGCTCACTCCGGCGGCGGTGAGTGGGGAACCATCACGCCGCCTTGGTGATCATCTCCTTGCCCCGGCGGGCGCCACGCCGCCTGATCGCACGGCGTTCGCTTTCCGTCATGCCGCCCCAGATGCCTTCCACCTGCCCCACGCCCACGGCCCAGCCGAGGCACTGCTCCAGAACAGGGCAACTACCGCAGACAGCCTTGGCTTCGTCGATCTGTGTGAGCGCCGGGCCGCTGTTCCCTATGGGAAAGAAAAGATCAGGGTCCACACGTAGACAAGCCGCCCGTTCGCGCCAATACATGGCGTACTTGCCTCGTCGTTCAGCAGCGATGGAAATGCAGACCTCCAGGGTTCGTTATTCGGCAGGAGACCCCGGAGTCCGATCATGGTCTTCATCGTCTCTGCGAAGAGGCGCCGGGGCTATGACTGAGACCGGTCACCCGGAGTATTTGTGACACGCAGTCGAGTTCTGCGTAGCTGCGAAAGGGTGAGTTTTGCAGCGTGGCACTGATCGGGTGACAGCGTCGGTGCCGCAACACACAAGACCCCCGTGCCGGTGGAGAAGGTGTTCGAAGTCTCAACCCATTCGAAGTCTCAACCCATCGGCGCAGGGGATGCTCCCATCTTGGGTCAAGCGGCCCGCGTAAGGACTTTCTTGTTGCTATCGGTGCAGGTGAGGGCCTTGAAGACCTCGCGGGCTACGGAGCGTTCGGACGACGGCGATGCGGTAGAGGGCCGTGTTGGCGGAACGGTTGCTCCGCGGTTGAGTCGGTGTCGGTCCCTGCGTTCGGATGGGGCGGGGATGGGAGCGGCACCGCACAGATGGGCGAAGGCTGCCTCGGACCGCAGGCGTTCGGGATTGTCGCCGACAGCGGTCAGGAGCCGGGCGGCGGTTTCGGGACCGACTCCGTGGATGGCCAGCACCACCGTCGCTGTCGACGTCGCGGGCCACCAGGTGGCCCAGCGTCGGGTCGTCGTCAACGCCGGCACGTTCCGCCGGCTGCTGCGCTGATGCGAGCAGTGGCCCGAACGCCGCTTCGCCGTCGAAGGCGCGCGCGGCCTGGGCCGCACTCTCGCCCAGCAGCTGGCCGCCGCAGGCGAGAACGTGGTGGACGTGCCCTCCACTGTCGGCCCGGGCCCGACTGCTGTCCACCGGCGGCGACCGCAAGACAGACGCCTACGACGCTCGCCACGTCACCCAGGTCGCCCTGCTCCGCGACGGCTTGAGGGCCCGCGAACCCGAGGACCAGACAACGATCCTGTGGCTGCTACTGACCTTTTCGGATTGGCTTCGGGTGATGTGAGGTGAGGGCCAGCCCGGTCTCGGTGAGGCAGCCGTCGTGCCAAGGCAAGATCACCACAGCGCCGACGGCGTGCCTCGCCATGCAATTTTGCCTGACCGGCCCGTTTCATCCCCACGACACAGGATGAAAGAGGTCAGTGAAACGCACAGCGAGGTGCCGTGCGCGTCGGTCAGCACGGGCAAGGGTCTGGGACAGCTGATGTCACAAGACGCGTGCATGCCCGGTCAAAGGATCGAGCCGAGAAACGAAGGAGGTGTGTCGTGTGCGAGGACTCAGTCATCGGCTGTGAGAGTTCCTTTGCCGGGCGCAGGCGCTGCATGGTGGCACCCTGTCATCGGCGCGCGGAAATCTCTGAAGCCCTCGTGAAGGCCGAAGGGATCATTGGGGGCGGCCGTGTTGTGTGGTGCCGTGTGAGCAGGAGGATGCCGTATGGACGATACTGACGCGGTGCCGGTCGCGGAGTTGCTTGACGAGCGTCGGCACCTGCTGGATGTCGCCTACTGGATGCTGGGCAGTTCCCGTGAGGCGGAGAGTGCCGTCGGTGAGACCTACCGCCGGTGGTACGGGCTGTCCGACGCGGAGCGCGGGCGGATCACAGCTCCCCGGCGCTGGCTTGTGAAGACTACGGGCGGTATCTGTCTGGAGCTGCTCGCCGACTCCCGCCGGGGTGCGGCCGGTCGGAGGGACCAGAGGGAGGAGCACCATACGAAGACGGGAGACGCCGATGGGGCGCAGGCGAGGCTGGCGGAGGAGGTCAGCCGGGTTCTGCTCGACGCGCTGGACTCTCTGTCGCCGGCCGAGCGGGCGGCGTTCGTGCTTAATGACGTCTTTAGGATGGCCCCCGGCACAGTAGCCGACATCGTGGGACGCTCAGAGCCGGATTGTGTGGAACTCGCCGACCGGGCCCGCCACAGCCTTCGGATGCAGCGCTCAAGCCCCACCCCGCCGGACGAGCGCGATGTCCTCGCCAGCGCAGTCCGCCAGGCCTGCGTGAACGAGGATGCCGAACTGCTCGAGTCGCTGCTGTGTCCGGACGCCACGGCGTTCTTTGACGGCGGCGGCAAGGTCCGGGCACTGAGCAGGCCCGTACACGGCAGCCGTCAGGTCGCCCATAGCCTGCTGACACTCTTGGCTCGCCACCCTCGTACCACGCTGACCACCCACTCCGTCAACGGGTGCACCGGTCTCATCGCCCGCTACGACCGTCAGGTCGCCGCCGTCATCAGCCTCGACACCGCCGACCACCACGTCACACAGGTCTGGGTCGTCCTTAATCCCGACAAATTACGCTCCTGGAACGAGTCCCCCAGCCCCCGCGACCCCGGCTCGCACCGAAACCCGTCACAGCAGGGCGATGGCTGGTCCTGATCGCTTCTGGGCGCTGTAGTGCGGCCGCGCGATCGCCGCTCGGTGCTGTCGGTTCTCTGGTGCGCACGGTGCTCCTGGATGACCACGCGCCACTGCCGCCACGCCAGGTGCGCCCACTGGGGATCGCGTGGGAGACCGCTCTGTCCTGTCCTGCGGCTGCGGCCGTCACCCGTCATGGGCGTCATTCGGACCCAGCGCGGGGCAAGGCGGGGTGGCCGCGATTTCTGGGCGGCTCTTCCCGCTGGTTCGTCACGCCGACCGAACATGAGGTGCTGACTGACTCACCGCATGGGTTCCGCGCAGAAGGGCCCAGGTCGATGAGCGTCCACCTCGGCCCCCCGTGATGTTTTCGGCGGTCCTACAAGAGGGCCGCTGGCCTCCGGGCCCGGCAGGTGCCGTCGGAGACGCTGATGAGAGGCCCGGCCACCGTCCGGTCCGGCGCAATGCCGGACAGCTCGCGGGCGGCAGGTCTGCATAACGTGGATGCGCGCGTACGACACCGAAGCCGAGGCCAGCACGTTCAACTCCCCTGGAAGGGCGCGATGTTCGACACCGAAGACGTGGGCGTATTCCTCGGCCTGGACGTCGGCAAGACCCCTCATCACGGCCACGGGCTCACTCCAGCCGGGAAGAAGGTCCTCGACAAGCAGCTGCCCAACAGCGAGCCGAAGCTGCGGGCCGTCTTCGACAAACTGACCGCCAAGTTCGGCACCGTCCTGGTGATCGTGGACCAGCCCGCCTCCATCGGCGCCCTCCCGCTGACCGTGGCCCGGGACGCCGGCTGCAAGGTCGCCTACCTGCCGGGACTTGCCATGCGCCGGATCGCCGACCTGTATCCGGGCGAGGCCAAGACCGATGCGAAGGACGCCGCGGTGATCGCGGACGCGGCCCGCACTGGCTTTATTCACGAGTAGTGGTTCTGGCACAACTTCCGTGAAGTCGAACCGATCCTCGGTGTCCGAGGCTGGCGGCCCTGGCGAACCGGCAGGTCAGCGGCTCGTCCAGAGGCTGGCACGAGCCCGGTCGGCATGGTTTTCACGGAAGTTGAGCCAGAACCCGAGTTTTGACAGCACTGCGGTACTTGCCAGGACAGCATCGAGGTGCTCCTGGTGAAAGGTCCTGGTCATGCCGCAGATGTCCAAGGTCGAGCTGTACGCGGCGATCCGGCGTGATCACCGTGCTGGCATGAAGATGCGCGAGCTTGAGCGCAAGTACAACGTGTCGTGGAGGACGGTCAAGAAGGCCGTCGACTCGGTCTGGCCAGAGCCCGGGCAGAAGAACCCGCTTGAGGGTTCTGAGCTGTCTCTTCCATAGTTGCGGACTGCAATCCGGCAGGACGTTATCTACAGGAAGGCACGCACTGATGCGCACTCTTTATGTCGTCACCCATCCGGAGGCGACGCACCACGTCGAGGGAGTCGTCGGCGGATGGCATGACTCGAAGTTGACGCCCGCTGGCGTCCGTGCGGCCGTCTCCATCGCCCAGGCGTTGCGGGCCCAGGTCCCGGACGGCGCCGAGGTGGAGCTGTTCTCCTCGGATCTGCAGCGCACCCTGCGGACGGCCGAGGAGGTGGCCGAACTGTTCGGCGTGAAGCCGATGGTGGATCGCAGGCTGCGGGAGAAGTCCTACGGTGAGGCGGGGGGAAAGCCGCAGGAGTGGTTGGACCGGCGCTTCGTCCCACCGCCCGCTGTCGGGGAGCGAATGGACCACGACGAGGGTGTGCAGGGTTCCGAGACCAAGGCTGCGTGGGCGCAACGCATCTACGCAGTAACGGACGAGATCCTGCAGAACCCTTGCGAACATCAGATCATCGTGACGCACGGCGGCTCCCTGACGTTCGTCGTGGCGTCCTGGATCAAGATGCCGATCGAGTCGGCCGGCTATGCCAGTTTCCGGGCCCCCTCCGGGAGCATCACTACGCTCCGCGAAGACGACTTCTTCCACAACCGCCAAGTCGTCAGCCTCGGTGACACCCGTCATCTCGACTCCGCCAAAGCTGGCTGACCTCAGCCTGGCCCGCTTCGACGGCCCGCCGCCCTCACGGGCGGCGGGCCGTCCGATGCACTGACGTCATTTCTCGTGAACATTCCCGAGCCCGTCGACGTCCCTCTGCTGCCCAAAGTGCTGGACAAACGGTGCTGTTAAAAGTGAACGAAGCCAGTCGGGAAGGTCGGCTGCATCAGCGCCTCTGCGTGACCCGGATGTGCTGGCTAACCAGCCTGTCGGCGACGCGGGGCGAACGCTGCCGGGTGCCTGCGTTGACCGCACGACGAGCGCCCCGTCACGCCTGGCGCAGTCTCGCATCGCCCGGCACTGGACGGAGTCGCCGCGCAGCGGGAACACGATTCGAGGAACGCGGCGATCTTGCTCGGGCTGAACACCCACATCACCTTGTGGATGCCTACCGTCGAGGCGGCTATCGTCATGAATGCCATGACTCGGCCATCCCGGTTGATCGTCACGCCCGTAAGGCCGTTGGCGTCGACTAACCTGGGCTCTGCTTCCCGCCACAGCCGTGGATAGGTCGACATTTTGGCGATAGGTGAACGGCCCAGCACAGGTATACGAGCGCAGCCCCGGAGACCGTTTCCATCGGACAGACTGACAGCATCGGCGCTGAGAAGGGTCTCCAGTGAAGCCACATCGCCCGTTTGAGCCGCTGAGACGAAGGCGTTCAAAAGGCGTCTGTGCTCCGCCGTGTCCACGCTCTCCCGCTGCTCGTCCGACAGATGCTTGCGGGCGCGGCTGACGATCTTCCGGACGTTGACGACGCTGAGCTGAAGGATTTCAGCGATCTCGGGGTAGGTGTAATCGAACGCTTCACGCAGCACGTACGCGGCGCGTTCGGCGGGGCTCAGCTTCTCCAGTACCAGCAGCAGCGCCAGTTCGAGGGCCTCTGCGCGCTGTGCGCCCACCTGCGGATCCGAGCTGGTGTCGACGGGCTCGGGCAGCCAGGGCCCGATGTAGGTCTCCCGGCGCACACGTGCCGAGTGCGCGACGTTGATCGCCATACGGGTTGTGGCGCTCGATAGGAAGGCGACCGGGCTGACCACCGCGGAACGGTCTGTCTTCTGCCAGCGTAGCCACACCTCCTGAACCACATCCTCGGCCTCGACCACGCTGCCGAGCACGCGATAGGCGATTCCGAACAGACGTGTCCGGTACTGCACGAAGACCGAGACAGCCTCTTCAAGGTCCGATCCAGGTGGGGACGGTTCGAGATCCATGATCCTGCGGTCTCCCTTCCTTAGGTTACGGCTGTCTAGTGGCGGGACCACCCGGCTACCGCGCAATTGCGGACGGCTCCGGCCCGGGATACCAGGTGCTCTCCTGAAGGCCGGGGTACTGCCTGCCGAACATAAGGCGCAGAAGGGCACAACTCCACTGGTAACGAAACTGTGGCCACCAAAAGTCAAGGCTGCTTCAGCCGCTTCCTCGTACTGGCGCACCAGGTGGCCCCGGCTCTTCGGGACGACCGTGCATAACGTCAGTGCCGGCCGGGGGCTTGATGGAGCCGAACCGGATGTCGAAGCTCTGGCGGGCGAGAGAGCCGGTTCGCCGCATCCAGACGTCGACGGTGTCAGCAGCCGTCGACGAACGTGACTGTCTCCTCGAGCGGCGCTCGGCCGATACGGGGTTGGCTTGCCGTGACGTCCTCGTGCCCGATTGACATGCCGCAGAAGAGGAGGAGTCCATCCGGGGGCGACAGGACCTCGGCGACGGTCTCGTGATACTTCGCCCAGGCCATCTGCGTGCAACTGTGCAGCCCTTCGGCGCGGAGCAGCAGCATGACGGACTGCAGATACATGCCCACGTCGGACCACTGGGGTCGACCCATGCAGCGGTCGATGTAGCAGAACAGGGCGGCGGATGCACCGAAGCAGTCCCAGTTCGCGGCAGAGGCTCTCTGGCGCGCCTCCAGGTCGTCACGCGGAATGCCGAGTGCGCCGTAGCGCTGCTCACCGAAGGCGGATCGGCGCTCCTGGTAGGGGCTCTTCAGTGCGGTCGGGTACTGCTCGTACTCCGGCTCGTCCCAGGGGTCGCCTGCGGCTATGCGCTCGCCAGTGCGCTTTTTGAGCTCAGCCAGCGGCCGGCCGGTCAGCACGTAGGCATGCCACGGTTGGAGGTTCGACGCTGACGGCGTCCAGGCCGCGGCGGACAGCACACGCTGCAGCACCTCCCGCGGGACCTGCTGGTCGGTGAATCCCCGCACAGCTCGCCGACTCGCGACCGCCTCATAGACGTTCATGATCGCCTGCATCCCTTCCATTCGATGCGCACATACTCGTTACATCTGCGACAGTATCATTTAACACTATCCGATGCGTGGGAAGGTGCATATCGAGGAGGGGGCTCGTGCAGGGGAGGGCCGCGAGTCGCCGTCGTCTGCCGGTCCCTCGCGGGTGATCTTCACCGCCGGTCGACGGGGTGTGCGCAGGTTTCGCGGACTTGCTGTCGGTCGACGTGTCGGTCGGGGGTGCATTCGGCCTGTTCGGCAATGCTGACGCCCGACCGGAGGCGTCCCTGCTCGCAGCCGGGCCGGTGTGTGGTGGCGATGGCCGCAGCCGTCAAGGCGGGGGCGCCGTGCAAGCCCGTACGACATGGAACACATGGAACCTGTCCATGCCTCGGACAGCCGCCGCGCGGGAGCGCTTACGCCTCGCCCGCTGCGGGATGTGCGAGCCGGGTCAGCAGACCCGTCAACTGCTCGGACCCACCGGGTCCCAGTTCGGCGACCAGACGCTCGGCCAGCGGCTCCGCCGCCACATGCGCCGCATCGAAAAGCTCGACACCCCGAGGCGTGATCTCCACCGCCCGCACCCGCCGGTCCCCCGGAACCGTCTTGCGTACGGCCAGTCCCATGCGTTCCAGGTCGTCCACGACCCGCATGATTCCCGCCTTGTCCGACCCCGTCGCCGCCGCCAGGTCCCGCTGCACCGTGGGCCCGCGGTCGACCAGCACCAGCAGCACCGCGAAATGCCGCAACTCGACGCCGAGCGGGCGGAGCGCCTCCGTCATGACCGCGGCCGCACGCCAGTGCGCCCGGCGCAGCAGCAGGGCGAGCGCGAAAGGCGAGGTGTCCCCGGGGCGGTCGGTCGCACGTGAGGCGGCAGGGGGGGGTCTGCGAGGAAGCGTGGTCACGAAGTCACATTACAGTCATATGTACTTTCGATACGGTTTCACTTGAAACTAAATGTGTGGTGAAAGCGCGGCTGTTCTGCGGGTACGCCTCTGTGTGGACGGGGGTGGCGCCCGTACCCCGCAGCGGTGACGGGGATGGCCCGCGAGGACGTGCATCTGAGGGACGCGGCGAGCGGGCGGCCGTCGGTTCGGTCTGGTCCGGTCATGGCCGTCCTCCTCGCGGGGCCCCGGATCAGAGGCGGGCGTCCTCAATTGCGGCTCGAATGGAGACGAGTCGGACTCGGGCCAGAGCCGCCACTGTGATCTACACCGCCCAACTCAGGTCGCTCAGAAGCCAGTTGGAGAGGCCGCTGCCTCTGGCTGCCTCCGAGCGACCCGGGCCGGACCGGGGGCAATCCGAGTGTTTTCCTCTGACTACCTCTGCTCGCCTCTGCAACCGTCCTAGCCTCGGGCTTTCGGGCGGCGGAGCCGGCCGCGCCCTCCGCCCTCGGCACAGGCACGCATCAAGACCGCCACCTGGATCACCGACTTCTACAACGCCAGGCGGCTACACAGCGTGTGCGGGTTCAAGAGCCCCATTACCGCACTTAGCAAGATTGAGGTGGACCCGGAGTCCGGCTGCTGGTTGTGGACCGGTAGCTGTAATCGGGAGGGCCCGTCCGGCTACGGCACCGTCTGCTACCAGGGGAAGACGCAAATCGTTCACCGTGTGGTGTTCAAGCTGCTGGTTGGGGAGATCCCGGAAGGCTTTCAGGTGAGTCACGCCGAGCCACGGGGGTCCAACCACACTCGATGCTGCAACCCGCGTCACCTGGAAGCCGTGAGGCTCGCGCCCGGGCCAAAGTGGGCGACGGGCCGGTGCAGATCGCGAGAGTGCACAAACCTACGAAGGCGTCGGCCGTCAAAGCCCGCACCCAGGCCATCAACCAGCTCAAGGCCGTCCGATCCAGCCCTGCGGGAAGAACTGGCCGGACTGGGCAATGCCGAACTCTTCCGTACCTGTGCGCGGTTCGCTGACGTGAGCAGTCGCGAGGAGGACGGTGAGGAATCGGTGCTGCAGGCCACTCGGATCACGCTGGGTCTGCTGGCTCACCGGATCGGCCGGCTGACCGAGCAGATCCGGGATGTGGAGGATCGTCTGGCCCGGCTCGTGGAATGTCATGCCCCGCAGCTGCTTGAGGTGGTGGGGGTCGGTCCGGACACGGCCGTCGCTCTGCTGATCGCGGCGGGGGACAAACCGGAACGGCTGGGCAGTGAGGCGTCGTTTGCAGCTTTGTGCGGGGTCAGTCCCGTTGAGCGTTCCTCGGGCCGCCGGCAGTACCGTCGCCTCAACCGTGGTGGCGGCCGTCAGGCAAATGCCGCGCTCCATCGCATCGTGTTCACCCGCCTGCGGGTCGACTCGCGCACTCAGGCGAACAGAGCGGTTCCGGCCAGCGTGACAGGGAGCGGCCAGTGCTGGCCTGCGTGGAGCAGCAGCCAGCAGGGCACGCTCCACAGCAGGACGGGGCGATCGGCTCGGATCATCCGCGCGTAGGTCTGCGCGTGCCGGGGCCATGGGCAGACCTGGGTGAGGGTGTGGAGGTAGGAGGCGGTCAGCCCAGGTGCATGGGGGCGCGCTGCGTCGAGCCGACGACTTCACCTCCGTGACCGGTGAAACGGCCTGGACCCGTGCTGTGCTGACGTCACGGGCGGCCTTGGCTGAAAATCCCCAGATTCTCCCCGGGTTCAAGTTTGGCCCGCAGCGTGGTCTAGGAGACTGCGTGCAGAGGGGGGTAAGAGCCCGAGATTGCACCGTTGTGCGAGGGTGGTTCGCTCCCCGCGATAGCGTCGTGGCAGATGACCTCGGTACCTTCATGCGGAAACTCCCCAGATACTCCCCCGCGTCAACGGTTGGCCACTTGTGAGGTAGCAGGCAACTCCCGGGGCGTACCTCGGGTTACCGGCCCTGTCGGCCGTATAGCCTGGGAAAATGCTCACGGAAGTAACTGCGACCCGCTACGTTACGCCCCTTCGGGAGGGCGGGTCTCTGCCTGGTTTGGTTGAGGCGGATGACTTGGGTATTTACGTCGTGAAGTTCACCGGCTCCGCGCAGGGCCGCAAGGCGCTCGTCGCGGAGATCGTCGTCGGTGAGCTGGCGCGCCGCCTCGGCCTGCGCTTCCCCGAGCTGGTCCGCGTCCACTTCGACCCCGAGGTGGCCGCACACGAGCCGCACCAGGAGGTCCAGGACCTGCTGCGCGCGAGCGACGGGCTCAACCTCGGGATGGACTTCCTGCCGGGCGCGAAGGACTTCACGCCCGAGGTCGCTGCCGCCTTCACGGTGGACCCGCTGGAGGCCGGGAAGATCGTGTGGCTCGACGCCCTCACGGTCAACGTGGACCGCACGATCCACAGCTCGAACCTGATGATCTGGCCCACCTTCGGCATCCAGGAGCCGAAGCTGTGGCTGATCGACCACGGCGCCGCCCTGATCTTCCACCACCGCTGGGACGCGTCCGCGCCCGACAAGGCGTACGACTTCCGCCATCACGCCCTCGGTGCCTACGGGCCCGACACGGAGGCCGCCGACGCGGAGCTGGCGCCCCTCGTCACCGAGGAGATGCTCCGCGAGATCACCGCGCTCGTCCCCGACGCGTGGCTGACCGACGAGCCGGGCTTCCATTCGCCGGACGAGGTCCGTGAGGCGTACGTCTCCTATCTCGCGGCCCGCGCCCGTACGTCCGCCGCCTGGCTGCCCAGGGACTTCCCGTCGCGCGACCAGCTGGCGGCCGCCGACGCGCGCCGCGCGGCCGACACGGAGAAGGGCCGCCCCGCCTGGCTCAAGCGCGTGCCCGACCTGCACGGCAAACCGGCCGCCGAACAGGACTGGTCCGTCCACCTCGGTCACAAGGGCTGACCCCGGACACGACCGAACCCCCGGCGCTGTGCGGTGCCGAGGGTTCGGGTGGTGCGGGGCCGGACTCAGCCGGCGAGCTGCTCGTACGCGGGCAGCGTCAGGAAGTCCGCGTAGTCCGCGTCCAGGGAGACCTGGAGGAGGAGGTCGTGGGCCTGCTGCCACTTGCCGGCCGCGAAGGCCTCCTCGCCGATCTCGGCCTTGATGTTCGCGAGCTCCTGGGCCGCGACCTCGCGGGCCAGGTCGGCCGTGACGGTCGTGCCGGAGTGTTCGCCGCCCTCGAAGACGACGCCGGCGTTGATCCACTGCCAGATCTGCGAGCGGGAGATCTCGGCGGTGGCCGCGTCCTCCATCAGGTTGAAGATGGCGACGGCGCCGAGGCCGCGCAGCCACGCCTCGATGTAGCGGATGCCGACCTGGACGGCGTTGACCAGGCCGTCGTAGGTGGGCCGGGCGTCGAGGGAGTCGATCGCGATCAGGTCGCCGGGCGCGACGGACACGTCCTCGCGCAGGCGCTCCTTCTGGTTCGGCTTGTCACCGAGGACCGCGTCGAAGGACGCCATCGCGATCGGGACCAGGTCGGGGTGGGCGACCCACGAGCCGTCGAAGCCGTCGCCGGCCTCGCGGTCCTTGTCGTTCTTGACCTTCTCGAACGCGACCTTGTTGACCTCGGCGTCGCGCCGCGACGGGATGAACGCCGCCATGCCGCCGATCGCGTGCGCACCCCGCTTGTGGCAGGTGCGGACGAGGAGTTCGGTGTAGGCACGCATGAACGGGGCCGTCATCGTGACCAGGTTGCGGTCCGGCAGGACGAACTTGGCGCCGCCGTCACGGAAGTTCTTGACGATGGAGAACAGGTAGTCCCAGCGGCCCGCGTTCAGCCCGGCGGCGTGGTCGCGGAGCTCGTAGAGGATCTCGTCCATCTCGTACGCGGCCGTGATCGTCTCGATCAGGACGGTCGCGCGGACGGTGCCCTGGGGGATCCCGACGTAGTCCTGCGCGAAGACGAAGATCTCGTTCCAGAGGCGGGCCTCCAGGTGCGACTCCGTCTTCGGGAGGTAGAAGTACGGGCCCTTGCCGAGCTCGATCAGGCGCTTGGCGTTGTGGAAGAAGTACAGGCCGAAGTCGACGAGCGCGCCGGGGACGGGCCGGCCGGCCTCGTCCTTCAGGTGGCGCTCGTCCAGGTGCCAGCCGCGCGGGCGCATCACGACGGTCGCGAGCTCGTCGTTGCCCTTGAGGGCGTACGACTTGCCGGTGCGCTCGTCCGTGAAGTCGATGTTGCGCGTGTAGGCGTCCATCAGGTTGACCTGGCCCAGGACGACGTTCTCCCAGGTGGGGGCCGAGGCGTCCTCGAAGTCCGCGAGCCAGACCTTGGCACCCGAGTTCAGGGCGTTGATCGTCATCTTGCGGTCGGTGGGACCGGTGATCTCGACGCGGCGGTCGTTCAGCGCGGCCGGGGCGGGCGCGACGCGCCAGGTGGTGTCCTCGCGGATGTGAGCGGTCTCCGGGAGGAAGTCGAGCGTGGAGGTGCGGGCGATCTCGGCGCGACGCTCCGCGCGGCGGGTGAGGAGCTCGTCACGCCGGGGCGTGAACAGCCGGTGCAGCTCGGCCACGAAGGCGAGGGCCGCGTCCGTGAGCACCTCTTCCTGCCTGGGCAGGGGCTCTGCGTCGACGATGGCCAGCGGGGACGGCGCTGGTGCGGACATGAGCTGTCACTTCCTTCAGCGAACGGGCGCGGGCGGCACCGAGTGCCGTGGGCGCCGGAATACGACTACGGACCCCGCGCGGGGGGACCGGCCCTTCTGAGCAGTGGATACTAGTTTCCTCATTGTGGAAGTTCAATGGTTTGTTGATGTCGAGATTCTCCGGGTCGACATAACGTGGCGCTCGGTGCCAGGCTCCTCACGCCCCGTTCATGCCCCTCACTCACCACTCATTCAAGGTGCTTGAGGTCGGCCTCGGTGTCGATGTCGTAGTCATCGGCCACATCGCCGCACTCCACGAGCGTGAGCTCCGACGCGTGCTCCTTCAGGTACGCGCGCGCCCCGCGGTCCCCGGCCGCGCTCGCCACGATCCCCGGCCAGTGCTCCGCCCCGAACAGAACCGGATGCCCGCGCTCCCCGTCGTACGCGGCCGCCGCCAGCGACCCCGCCGACCGGTACGCGGCCCGCACGCGCGCCACCGCCGGAGCCCCGATCCCCGGTTGGTCCACAAGGAGTACGAGCGCGGCCGACGCCCCCGTCCCGGCGAGCGAGCCGAGCCCCGCCCGCAGCGACGAGCCCATGCCCTCCTCCCACGCCGGGTTCTCCACGAGCACGCACCCCGCCAGGTCCGCCCGCGCCCGTACGTCGTCCGCTGCCGCGCCCAGCACGACGTGGACGCGCTCGCAGCCGCCCGCGCGCAGCACCGCCACCGCGTGCTCCACCAGGGGGCGCCCGCGGTGCGTCAGGAGCGCCTTCGGCCGCCCGCCGAGCCTGCGCCCACCGCCCGCCGCGAGCAGCAGTCCCGTCACCGGAGCGTCATCCGTTGCGTGTGTCATGAAGCCTGGATACCTCACCGGGCGGCCCGCGCGTCGACCCCCGGGGACACTCGTGAGGCCGGAATTCGGCCGGCACGGTGGCGGGCGCGGCAGAAAGTGGCGTTTACTGGCCGGCGGCCCCGATGCGGCGCGTCAGACCCACGCCCAGCGGGGCCGCGGAAGGCGTACCACGTGCGAACGCGCACGTGTGCGGTCGCACAAAGGCGTGCGAGGGGGGAGAACTGTGTTGCGGAGCGTGGGGCAGAAGCCGGTGGCGGTCAGCGAAGAGGATCCTCGGGTGACGGAGTTGCGCACCGCGGTGTCCAGGCTGCGCCGTGAACTGGCAGCCCATCCGGCCGAGTTCCCCGACCGGGCCGTCGCGGAGGACGAACTGGCCGCCCTGGACGCGATGGCCGCCGGCGGCCTCCCCGAGGTCCCGCGCCTGCGCCGCTCACTGCTGCTCATCGCGGGCGCGATCGGCTCGGTCAGCGCCCTGGCGAAGGGTCTTGGGGGCGTACGGAACGCGGTGGAACTGTTCGGCGGGCCGCCACTGCGCTGACTTCGTACGGAAGTTGACGACCCGTCAACCAGGTCTCTTGCCGTCTCACGCCACCCAGTGCGGCCGTCCCGGCTCCTCGCCCGCCGGGCCGAGGCCGTCCGCGAGGGTCTGTGCCAGGCGGCGCACCGCCTCCCTGGCGACCTCGGGCGGCTGGGTGTACGGGAAGCGCAGCCGGTGCTCGTGCGTCCCCGGGTCCGCGCCGAAGCGGGAGCCGCCCTCGATGCGCACCCCGTGCCGCAGCGCGGCCCGGGCGAGAGCCGAGGCGATGGGGCGGCCCAGGTCGATCCAGAGCGACAGGCCGCCGGGCGGCAACTGCCAGCGCCACTCCGGCAGTTCGCGCGCCAGGTCCTCGGCGAGCGCGTCCCGCTGGGCCCGCATCCGCGGCAGGCGCTCGCTCAGGACCTCGTCCATCCGGTCGAGCAGCCGCAGTGCGACGAGCTGGTCGAGCACGGAACCCGACATGTCGAACGGCACCCGTGCCGTGGCCAGTTCCGTGATGAGCCGCGACCCCGCCCGCACCCAGCCGATGCGCAGCCCGCCCCACTGCGACTTGCTCAACGAGCCCACGGTGACGACCTGTTCGCCGGCACCGTGCGCGGCGAGCGAGGCGAATGGCGCGGGCGCCGGCACGTCCAGCGCGATGTCGGCGACCGTCTCGTCCACGACCAGCCAGGTCCCGGTCGCCCGCGCCGCCTCGAGGAGCCGCACCCGCTGCTCGCGCGGCATCAGCCGCCCGGTCGGGTTGTGGAAGTCCGGGATCAGATAGGCGAGCCGCGGCGCGGTCTGCCGCAGCGCCGACTCGAACAGGTCCGTGTCCCAGCCGCCGTCCGTGACCGGCACCGGTGTGGCCCGCATCCCGCCCCTGTTCAGCGCGTCCAGGGCGTTCGGGTACGACGGGTTCTCGACCAGGACGCGGTCGCCCGCCCGGGCGAGGAGCCCCAGGGTGAGCGACACCGCCTGCTGGGCGCCCGAGGTGATGAGGATCTGCTCGGGGAGCGTCGGCAGGCCGCGCCGCGTGAACCGCTCGGCGACCGCGGCCCGTAGCTCGGGAAGCCCGTACGGGTGGTAGCCGGGCGTCGACGCGTGCTTTGGCAGCAGTGCGCCGGCGGCGGCGAGCGCGTCGGCGAGCTCCGCCTCGGGCGCGCCGGGCGCCGCGATGGCGAGGTCGATCACGTCGTCGCCCGTGGGGAAGACGGCCACGCTGGCGGGCCGCTGTCCCTCGGGCAGCTCGGTCCACGTCCCCGCGCCGCGCCTGCTGCGTGCGTAGCCGCCCTCGCGGAGCAGGTCGTAGGCGGCGGTGACCGTGGCGCGGCTGACGCCGAGCGTCGTGGCCAGCTCGCGCTCGGCGGGCAGCCGGGTGTGCAGCGGGATGCGCCCGTCGAGCAGCAGGGTGCGTACGCCCTGGGCCAAGGCGCGGTAGCCGGGTCTCTCCCCGGCGGTGACCGCGAGGAGGTCGGCGAGGCGGCGGCTGCCCAGGGACCTGTTCATGTTGTCCGTGCCCGGCGCGTTCAAGGCGTGGACCACTCGATTGCCTGCCATGCCAACTCCCCGCTATTGGCCCTGCTGTCCAGGCCAATCAGCGTACAGACTCGCGAGAGGTCAGGGATTTTGGCCTGGGGAGCCGGTTGAGGAGGCATGCCATGGACGGGTACGAGGCGGGCTGTGTCACGGACCGTTTCGAGCGGGAGATGCAGCGCCGCGCGGAGGCGCGCACCACGCGGGCGGCGGGTGCCTGGGTCCGCGCGCTGGTGAACGGGAAGCGGCGCAAGGGAAGGAAGCCGTGAGCGCCGTCGAGGCCCGGCGGCCCGAGGAAATGGTCGGTCAGGTCGTCGTCGGGGTGAGCGACTCGCTCGGCGGGCTCGCGGCGCTGCGCGCGGCCGCCGAGCAGGCGCGCCGCTCGGGCCGGGTCCTCGTCGCCGTCCTCGCCTGGGAGCCGCCCGAGGGTGAGAGCCTGTACGCCCGCCGCCCGGACCGGCAGTGGGCCCGGTACTGGCAGGGCGAGGCCCGCGTCCGCCTCGACCGCGCCTTCGCCGAGGCGCTCGGCGGCCCGCCCCAGGACGTGGACCTGGTACGCCGTGTCGTCAGGGCCAGGCCGGGCCGGGCCCTGCGCGACGCGGTGGCGGGCCCGGACGACCTGCTCGTCATCGGCGTCCATCCACGCCGCATGTGGCGCGGACGGATCCACCGCTACGTCGTCGCACACGCCGGCTGCCCGGTCCTGACCGTGCCCGCGCCGCCGCTGGCACGACACGAACTGCGCGCGCTGCGGCGGGCGAGCGCACACGACTTCGCGGCGGCGGGTCCGGCCGGGTGAACGGGGGCAGCGGCGCACGAGGCCGCGTGCGGTGGCTGCCGCTGTGTGTGGGGCGGATTTCCGGTTCGGTCGTGGGGTGCGCGCCGACTGCCCAGTCGTGACGGTGCCCGCTTCGCCGCCTGCGCGGCACGGGCTGCGGCGGGTGATCGAAGGTGACTGCTTGGCGGCGGGTCCGGCAGGCTGGACGGGCAGGTCAGCGGCGCATGAGGCCGCGTGCGGTGGCCGCGGCGACCGCCGCTGTGCGCGAGTCGACGCCCAACTTGGCGTAGATGTGCACCAGATGGGACTTCACCGTCGCCTGGCTGAGGAACAGTTCCTTGCTGATCCGCTGGTTCGACAGGCCGTCCCTGACGAGCTGGAGCACCTCCAGCTCGCGGCGGCTGAGCGCCTCGGCGGGGGCCCGCATGCGGTCCATCAGGCGGTGTGCGATGGCGGGCGCGAGCGCGGACTGGCCGGAGGCCGCCGTACGGACCGCCGCCGCGAGCTCCTCCGGCGGCGCGTCCTTGAGCAGATAGCCGGACGCGCCCGCCTCCACCGCGGCGAGGATGTCCGCGTCCGTGTCGTACGTGGTCAGGACGAGGACGCGCGGCGCACCGGGCCTCGCCGCGATGGCCGCCGTCGCCTCCGAGCCGTGCATTCCGGCGCCGAACTGGAGGTCCATGAGGACGACGTCGACCCCGCCGGCCGCGGCGAGCTCCACGGCCCGCTCCGCCGTGGCGGCCTCCGCGGCGATCTCGAAGTCGGGTTCGGCGTCGAGGACGGCGCGCAGCCCGGCGCGTACGACGGGGTGGTCGTCGGCGAGCAGGAGGCGGACGGTCATGGCGCGCCTTCCACGGGGAGAGGAAGAGTGATCGCGACCGCCGTGCCCTGGCCCGGCGCCGACTCCACCGTGAACGTGCCCCCCAGGGACTCCGCGCGCGAGCGCATCGCGGGCAGGCCGAACCCCCCGTCGCCGGACGGGGCCGACGCGGGGTCGAAGCCGCGCCCGTCGTCCACGATGTCGAGGGCCACGGCCGTGTCCATGAAGCTGAGGGTGATCTCGGCGCGGCGGGCCCCCGCGTGGCGCACGGTGTTCGCGAGCGCCGACTGCGCGATCCGCAGCAGGGCGACCTCGTACGGCGTCGGCAGCCCGGACGGAGTGCCGCTCTCCGTGAAGCGGGCGGTGAGCCCGGGAGCCGTCGCGCACAGCCGCTCCAGGGCCCCCGCGAGCGACCCGCTCTCCAGGTCCGGCGGCGACAGGGCCCGCACGAAGCGGCGGGCCTCGGCCAGGTTGTCCTGGGCGGCCGCGCGCGCCTGTTCGATGTGCGGGGCGGCCGGTGACTGCGGCGGCAGCGCGCGCTGGGCCGCGCGCAGCAGGAGCTGGATCGAGGACAGACCCTGCGCGAGGGTGTCGTGGATCTCGCGCGCCAGGCGCTCCCGCTCGGCGAGGGTGCCCGCCGTGCGCTCCGCGGCGGCGAGTTCGGCGCGCGTCGCGATCAGCTCCTCGATCAGGCGCTGTCTGCGCTCGCTCTCGCGGTACAGCGCCTGGTAGCCCATGACGGTCGCGACGGCCACGGCCGCGCCGAGGAGCGGCCCTATGAAGGCCCCCGGGTTGAGCTCCTGCCCATGGCGTACGTACGAGGCGATGGCGGCGCACGCGGTGAGCGCCACGGCGGGGACGCCCCAGCGGGCGGGCAGCAGATGCAGCTGGAGGAAGTACAGCGGGAATGCCAGCCACAGTCCGTCGGGGGAGAGGACGAGCAGCACCAGCCACACCGCGCACAGCGCCGCGAGCCAGAGCGCCGCCCCATCCCGCGTGTCCCGTACGGCCGGGATCAGCGGGCCCGCCCCGTACACGACGGTCATCACGACCGCGGCGGCCACCACGGCGCCCGCCCCCGTCGAGTCCCCGGCCAGCGCGCGGCCGGCGACCAGCAGGAGCAGCCCGGCCATCAGCAGATGCAGGCACAGGCGCAGGACGCGCAGAACGGGGGTCAGAGAACGTGGATCCATACCGTCACCAGCGTAGGCAGAAGAACCTCGAAGACGGTCAACCGAAAGTTTGAAAGGCGGCTCCTTCCTTCGATTCGGGTGAAGCGTGCTGTGGCGCGATGCCCGGGGCGGGGGCCCGGCCGCAGGCTGGGGACCATGTTCGTCGCATGGAGAGATCTACGGTTCGCCAAGGGCCGGTTCGCGCTGATGGGAAGCGTGGTCGTGCTGATCACGCTGCTCGTCGGCCTGCTGTCCGCCCTGACCGCGGGCCTGGCCCGGGACAACACCTCGGCGCTGACCGGGCTGCCCGCCGACCACCTGGCGTTCGCCCGGCCCGCGGACGGCCAGGCGGTGTCGTTCACCGGTTCGACGGTCGGGGCCGGGCAGTGGCGGGCGCTGGCCGCGCGGCCGGGGATCGAGAGCGCGCAGCCGCTCGGCATCAGCACCGTCAACGCCGAGGCGGGCCACCACACGGCGGCCGTGTCCGCGTTCGGCGTGCGGCCCGGCTCGGGGCTCGCGCCCGACACGACGGCACCCGGCACGGCCGTCCTGTCCCGGCAGGCAGCGGACGATCTGGGCGCGGGGCCCGGTGACCGTATCGCCCTGTCCAGTACGTCCCTGACGGTGAGCGCGGTCGCGGGCGACGCCTCGTACAGCCACACACCCGTCGTCTGGATCGACCTCGGCGACTGGCAGAACGTGGCGCCGGGCGGGCAGCGCACAGGGGAGCGGGCCACCGTGATCGCCCTGCGCACCGGGGACGGCGCCGACCTCGGTGCCGCGGACCGTGCGGCGGGCACCGAGACGCGGACCGTGGCCGGTGCCCTTGAGGCCATAGGGTCCTACCAGGCCGAGAACGGCTCGCTCCAGCTGATGCGGGGCTTCCTCTTCGTCATCTCGGCGATGGTCATCGGCGCGTTCTTCACCGTGTGGACGATCCAGCGCAGCGGCGACATCGCGGTTCTCAAGGCCCTCGGCTCCTCGACGCGCTATCTGCTGAAGGACGCGCTCGGGCAGGCCGTGGTCATGCTCGTCGGCGGTACGGCCCTCGGGACGGTGCTCGCGGCGCTCATCGGGGCGTTCGTGCCCGACAGCGTGCCGTTCGTCATGGAGCCGCTCACCACGCTCGGCCCGGCCGCCGTCATGACCGCACTCGGCGCGGCCGGCGCCGCCCTGTCCATCCGGCGCATCACCGCCGTAGACCCCCTCACCGCACTCGGGAGCGCCCGATGAGCCTCGACCTCGACGAGATCACCCTCACCTACCCGGACGGCGACGGACGTCTCACGGCGCTCGACAGCGTCACGCTGCACGTCCCGGCCGGCACGGTCACCGCGGTCGTCGGCCCGTCCGGGTCGGGCAAGTCCAGCCTCCTCGCGGTCGCGGCGACGCTGGTCACGCCCGACAGCGGCACCGTGACCGTGGGCGGTACGCCGACGGACTCGATCGGCCCCGCCGAACGCGCCGAGCTGCGCCGCCGCTCTCTGGGCATCGTCTTCCAGCAGCCCAACCTGCTGCCGTCCCTGACCGCCCTCGAACAGCTCCAGGTGATGGCCCACCTGGACGGCCGCAGGCCGCGCGACGTGCGGGAGCGGGCAGGGGAGCTGCTGGCCGCGGTCGGGCTCACGGACCAGGCGCGCCGCCGTCCCCACCAGCTGTCCGGCGGTCAGCGCCAGCGTGTCAACATCGCCCGCGCCCTGATGAACGAGCCGGCGGTCCTGCTCGTGGACGAGCCGACGAGCGCCCTCGACCACGAGCGCGGGGCGGCCGTACTGGATCTGCTCGCCCGGCTCACCAGGGAGCGCGGCACCGCGACGGTCCTGGTCACGCACGACCGGGCGCATCTCGCGGTGGCGGACGAGGTGTGCGAAATGGTGGACGGGCGGCTCACGAAGGCCGGCCCGTCCCGTGACGCTGCGGGTGGTGCCCGCTACACGCCGACCCCGGAGCTCGACAGCGCCACCGACAGCTCCTCGGCGACCTGCTGAAGCACCGGCACGATCTTCTCGGTCGCGGCGTCGGTGACGCGTCCCGCCGGACCCGAGATCGAGATCGCGGCGGCCGTGGGGGAGTTGGGCACGGAGACGGCGAGGCAGCGCACGCCGATCTCCTGCTCGTTGTCGTCGACCGCGTACCCGGCGCGGCGCACCTCCGCGAGCGCGTCGAGGAAGCCGTCGGCCGTGGTGATCGTCTTCTCAGTGGCGGCCGGCATGCCGGTCCGCGCGAGCAGCGCGCGCACCTCGTCGGCCGGGGTGTCGGCGAGCAGGGCCTTGCCCACGCCCGTCGAGTGCGGCAGGACGCGCCGGCCCACCTCGGTGAACATCCGCATCGAGTGCTTGGACGGCACCTGGGCGACGTAGACGATCTCGTCCCCGTCGAGCAGCGCCATGTTCGCCGTCTCGCCGGTCACCTCGACGAGGCGGGCGAGATAGGGGCGGGCCCAGGTGCCGAGGAGGCGGGAGGCGGACTCGCCGAGGCGGATCAGGCGGGGGCCGAGCGAGTAGCGCCTGTTGGTCTGCTGGCGCACATAGCCGCAGGCGACCAGGGTGCGCATCAGGCGGTGGATCGTCGGCAGGGGAAGGCCGCTGCTCGCGGAGAGCTCGCTGAGACCCACCTCGCCCCCGGCGTCGGCCATCCGCTCGAGGAGGTCGAAGGCGCGCTCGAGGGACTGGACTCCGCCGGTCGGGGCGGAAGGGCCAGAGGACTTGGTGCTGGCGCTTGACGTCGGCACGGGCGCGTTCCTTTCGGGGCGGAAGGGCAAGGCAGCAGCCTACCCGGCGGTCACCGAGGGGGGTGTGGCACGGCCCGGGTTGTTCCAGCCGGTCAGGGGCCTTTGTCCGGGTGTCGCCGGGCCATACCTGTGGTCTCTTGACGGTGTCGTCGTAGGTAGCTACGTTCTGGCTTACGGAATTCTAATTCCACTTTGTGGAAACGTCCAGGATGGCGTCGTCCCTTACGGGGTGGCTCTTGACGGACCCTGGACTGGAGTGAAAACTCCTTCAACAGAACGTTGAATTTACTGAGAGGGGCTCGGGTGTCCGACGTCGAACTGGTGCTGCGCTCGACCCGCGTCATCACCCCCGAAGGCACGCGGCCCGCGTCGGTCGCCGTCGCCGGGGGAAAGATCGCCGCCGTCCTTCCGCGCGACGCGGACGTACCGGCAGGCGCCCGGCTCGAGGACTTCGGTGACGATGTCCTCATGCCCGGACTCGTGGACACCCATGTCCACGTGAACGACCCGGGGCGCACGGAGTGGGAGGGCTTCTGGACGGCCACCCGCGCCGCGGCGGCCGGCGGCATCACCACGATCGTCGACATGCCGCTCAACTCGCTGCCGCCGACGACGACGGTGGCCAACCTGCGCACCAAGCAGGACGTCGCCGCCGCCAAGGCGCACATCGACGTCGGCTTCTGGGGCGGCGCGCTGCCCGACAACGTCAAGGACCTGCGTCCGCTGCACGACGCCGGGGTCTTCGGCTTCAAGTGCTTCCTCTCGCCGTCCGGCGTGGACGAGTTCCCGCACCTGAACGGTGACCAGCTCACCGCCTCCATGGCCGAGATCGCCGGGTTCGGCGGCCTGCTCATCGTGCACGCCGAGGACCCGCACGAGCTGGACGTCGCCCCGCACAACAGCGGCCCGAAGTACGACGACTACCTCGCGACCCGGCCGCGGATCTCCGAGGACGTCGCGATCAAGGGGCTCATCGACACCGCCAAGCGGATCGGCGCCCGCGTCCACATCCTGCACCTGTCCTCCTCCGACGCGCTGCCGCTGATCGCCGAGGCCAAGGCCGAGGGCGTCAAGCTCACCGTCGAGACGTGCCCGCACTACCTCACGCTCACCGCGGAGGAAGTCCCGGACGGCGCAAGCGAGTTCAAGTGCTGCCCGCCCATCCGCGAGGCCGCGAACCAGGACCTGCTGTGGCAGGCGCTCGCCGACGGCACCATCGACTGCGTCGTCACCGATCACTCGCCGTCGACCGCCGACCTGAAGACCGACGACTTCGCCACCGCGTGGGGCGGCATCTCCGGCCTCCAGCTGAGCCTCTCCGCCATCTGGACCGAGGCCCGGGGGCGCGGCCACTCCCTCGACGACGTGGTGCGCTGGATGTCCTCGCGTACCTCGGAGCTGGTCGGCCTCGACGACCGCAAGGGCGCCATCGCCGCCGGCCGCGACGCCGACTTCGCGGTCCTCGCTCCCGAGGAGACCTTCACCGTCGACCCGGCCGAACTGCAGCACCGCAACCGCGTCACCGCCTACGCGGGCAAGACGCTGCACGGCGTCGTGAAGTCGACCTGGCTGCGCGGTGAGCGCATCGTCGCCGAGGGCGAGTTCACCGCTCCCGCCGGCAAGCTCCTCGAAAGGAACAACTGATCACTGTGACGGCGATTCCCAGCTTCACCGGCGACGCGAACCCCTACGGCGGCGGCGACCCCTACGCCGACTACCGCACCGCCGACTTCCCGTTCACGCAGTACGCCGACCTCGCCGCGCGGCAGCTCGGCGCCGGTGTCATCGCCGCCAACGACGAGTTCTTCGCCCAGCGCGAGAACCTCCTCGTGCCCGAGCGCGCCGAGTTCGACCCCGAGCACTTCGGCCACAAGGGCAAGATCATGGACGGCTGGGAGACCCGCCGTCGCCGCGGCACCGGCGCGGACCACCCGTGGCCGACCGCCGAGGACCACGACTGGGCGCTCGTCCGGCTCGGCGCCCCCGGCGTGATCCGCGGCATCATCGTCGACACCGCCCACTTCCGCGGCAACTACCCGCAAGCGGTCTCCGTCGAGGCCGCGTCCGTGGAAGGCGCGCCCACCCCGGAGGAGCTGCTCTCGGGCGACGTCAAGTGGACGACGCTCGTACCGCGCACGGCGGTCGGCGGCCACGCGGCCAACGGCTTCGCCGTCGACGTGGAGCAGCGCTTCACGCACCTGCGCGTCAACCAGCACCCCGACGGCGGCATCGCCCGCCTGCGGGTCCACGGCGAGGTCGTGCCCGACCCCAAGTGGCTCGCCACGCTCGGCACGTTCGACGTCGTCGCCCTGGAGAACGGCGGCCGCGCCGAGGACGCCTCCAACCTCTTCTACTCGCCCGCGAGCAACACCATCCAGCCGGGCCGCTCCCGCAAGATGGACGACGGCTGGGAGACCCGCCGCCGCCGCGACCAGGGCAACGACTGGATCAGCTACGGCCTGGCCGGCCAGTCGCAGATCCGCGCCCTGGAGATCGACACCGCCTACCTCAAGGGCAACTCGGCGGGCTGGGCGTCTGTCTCGGTGCGCGACGGCGACGATGGCGAGTGGGTGGAGGTCCTGCCCCGCACCCGCCTGCAGCCCGACACCAACCACCGCTTCGTGCTCGACACTCCCGCGGTCGGTACCCACGCGCGCGTGGACATCTACCCGGACGGCGGCATCTCCCGCCTGCGCCTGTTCGGCTCGCTGACGGATGAGGGCACGGCCCGCCTGACGGCCCGTCACCAGGAGCTCGGCGGCTGACCCGGGTCCCGGACCCGCGCGGGGGCGTACCGGCCTGACAGCACCGGTGCGCCCCCGCGCGCACACGTCACGCCGCGTGCCCGCCGTCCACGGCGAACTCCGCGCCCGTGACATACGTGGCCTCGGGGCCCGCGAGATAGGCGACCATCGACGCCACCTCGTCGGCCGTGCCGAACCGGTCCAGCGCGACGGACACGGTCTGGCCCGAGGCGTACGGTCCGTCCGCCGGGTTCATGTCCGTGTCGATCGGGCCCGGGTGGACGATGTTCGCCGTGATGCCGCGGCCGCCCAACTCACGTGCCAGCGCCTTCGTCAGGCCGATCAGGGCCGCCTTGGTCGTCGCGTACACGGTCCCGCCAGGGCCCGGTACGCGCTTCGCCATGCAGGTGCCGACGGTGACGATCCTGCCGCCGTCGGACAGTCGCGTCGCGGCCGCCTGCGACGCCAGCAGGACGCCGCGCACGTTCACCGCGAGCGCGTGGTCGATCTCGGCGAGCGAGAAGCCCTCCAGCGGCCCGAGCACCCCCACGCCCACATTGTTCACCAGCACGTCGAGCCCGCCGAACGCGTCCGCCGCCTGATCCACCGCCCCCGCCGCCTCGTGCGCGTCCGCCGAGTCGGCGCGCAGTGCGAGACCGCGCCGGCCCAGTGCCTCGATGCGGCGCACGACCTCCTCGGCCGCCTCCTTGCCGTTCACGTAGGTGACCGCCACATCCGCGCCCTCGCGGGCCAGCCGCAGCGCGGTCGCCGCGCCGATCCCGCGGCTGCCACCGGTGACGAGTGCTGCCTTGCCGTTCATGGGTCCTCCTGAAGCCATCGGTTGTTATGACTTCAAGTAAATGGACGGGTGACCGCCGACGCTGGCGGCAAACGGACACCGATGCCCCCGCCCGCGGCGGTGAGCTGCCGGGCGGGTCCGGTGGGCGGAAAGCGGTGGCCCTGATGATCTTGCCGTCGGTACCGTGAGCCCGTCCCCGTGCGAGCCGCCGTCGTCTCCACGCCGCCGTACGCCGCCGGAGACCGCACCTTGACCACGCTCACCGTCACCGCGCCCCGCCGCGCCTGGCTCACCGACCTCCCCGTTCTCCTCGTGGCCGTCGTCTGGGGAGCCAGCTATCTCGCGGCCAAGGGCATCACTACACAGACCACCGTCCTCGCGGTCCTCGTGCTCCGGTTCGGCGCCGTCCTGCCGGCGCTCGCCGTGGCCGGGCGGGGCGCGCTGCGTGGGCTGAGCGCCGCGCAGTGGCGCGGGGCGGGACTCCTCGGGCTGATCCTCAGCGGGATCTTCCTCCTGGAGACCTACGGTGTCGTCCACACCTCGGCGACGAACGCGGGCCTCATCATCAGCCTCACCATGATCTTCACGCCCCTCGCCGAGGCCGCGGTGAAGCGGACCAGGCCGTCCCGCACCTTCCTCGCCGCGGCCGCCGTCTCCGTGGCCGGCGTCGTCCTGCTCACCCAGAGCGGCGGCTTCACGGCCCCGTCCGCCGGCGACCTCCTGATGCTGCTCGCGGCACTCGCCCGCACCGTCCACGTCCTCGCCATGGCCCGGATGAAGTCGGTGCGGGGCGCGGACGCGCTGCCCCTGACGACGGTCCAACTGGGCGCGTCCGTCGTGGTGTTCGCGCTCCTGTGCGTGGTGCCGGGGACGGGCGCCGCGCCGTGGGAGGCGGCCGCGGACTTCGGCCCGCGCGCATGGGCGGGGCTCGTCTTCCTGTCCGTCTTCTGTACGCTCTTCGCCTTCTTCGTGCAGATGTGGGCGGTCCACCGGACGTCACCGTCCCGGGTGAGCCTGCTTCTTGGCACCGAGCCGCTGTGGGCCGCGGCGGCCGGCATCACCGTCGGCGGCGAACGCCTGGGGCCGCTGGGCCTGTTGGGGGCCGTGTTCGTGCTGGCAGGGACGGCGTGGGGGCGCCGCGCCACCGCCTGAGCCGCACCTTGAACGGGCCCTGAACGCGCCCCGGAGGCGCCTGAATCGGTGCCTCCGATTGGTTAACTTCCGGAAAACTCCCCCGACTTGACGTTGACACGTCATGCTCTACGCGCGTCACACTAGGGCCATGCGAATCCCCCCACGAATCGCCAGCGTCACTGCCCTCGCCGCCGCCCTGCTCATCGGCGGCCCCGTCCTCGCCGGCTCGGCCACCGCGGCCCCGGCCCCCGTCACGTACTCCGTGACAGCCGTCGGCGACATCTGCTACTCGGCGCTGCCCTCCCAGGCCCACGACACGCTCGACCTCATCGAGCAGGGCGGCCCCTACCCGTACGACCAGGACGGCACCGTCTTCCAGAACCGGGAGGGCGTCCTGCCCTCGCAGTCCACCGGCTACTACCACGAGTACACGGTCATCACCCCCGGCTCCCCGACCCGCGGCGCCCGCCGCATCGTCACCGGTGAGCAGTCCCAGGAGGACTACTACACCGGCGATCACTACGCGACGTTCGACCTCGTCGACTACGGCTGCTGAACGACCCAGGTGACCGGCGCCGTCAGCTCTTGAGGTTCTCCGACGCGGCGAACAGGGCGAACGCGAGCACGATCAGCGCGATGCTCCCGTACACCTCGTAGCCGTCGAGGATGCCGAGATGCTTGATGACGCCCCAGCTCAGCCACCCGGTGAACTTGTGCAGCAGGCCGACCGTGCCCTGAATGAGCGCGATCGCGCCGATGAACTCCAGAACCTTCTTCATGGGTGACAACCTCGCCCCGCGGACCTCCCACGCACATCGGCCGCGGGGCGAGGCGCGTCCCGCCGCAAGACGCGACTTACGACGGGGCGCGCCTACCGAAGTACCGGCCGCCGCGACTTTCGTCCACGGTCCGCTCCACGGGGCGGTCCCGGGCACCACGGGTGCGTAGATTTGTCGACCATGGAGGTTCGGGAGCGGACAGGGACGACCTCACCGGGGGAGCTGTACCGGTGGCGGCGCAGGATGCTGCCCTCGGCGGTCGCCGACGAGCTCGACCTGGACCCTGACGGCCGCCCCGGCCGCAGGCGCCGCACCCTGCGCGACTGGGTCGTCGACTTCACCTGTTTCCTCGCCGCCGTGGGCATCGGCCTGCTCGGCGCCCACTCCGTCTCGAACGACCCGAACACCTCCGAGGGCCTCGCCGACGTCGACCAGTGGCTCGGCGCGCTCGCCTGCGCCGCCGTGTGGCTGCGCAGGAGGTGGCCCCTGGGCCTGGCCATCGCGCTGGCGGCCGTCAGCATGGTGTCGAACAGCGCGGGCGGCGCCACCATGGTCGCCATCTTCACCCTCGCCGTGCACCGCCCCTTCCGGTACGTCGCCTGGGTCGCCGGCGCCTCCTGCGCGCTGATCCCGTTCTTCTTCTGGATCCGGCCGGACCCGGACTCGCCGTACGTCGTCTCCGTCACCTTCACGATCGTCCTCACGATCACCGTCGTCGGCTGGGGCATGTTCGTACGCTCCCGGCGCCAGCTCCTGATGTCGCTGCGCGACCGGGCGAGGCGCGCCGAGACCGAGGCCGGGCTGCGGGCCGAGCAGGCGCAGCGCCTCGCCCGCGAGGCGATCGCCCGCGAGATGCACGACGTGCTCGCCCACCGGCTCACCCTGCTCAGCGTGCACGCGGGCGCCCTGGAGTTCCGGCCCGACGCACCCCAGCAGGAAGTCGCGCGGGCGGCCGGCGTCATCCGCGAGAGCGCCCACGAGGCGCTCCAGGACCTGCGCGAGATCATCGGCGTCCTGCGGGCCGACGACCACGGCGAGGAGTCGGGGCGGCCACAGCCGACGCTCGCCGGGCTCGACGCCCTGGTCGCCGAGTCCCGCGAGGCGGGCATGAAGATCGTCCTCGACCAGCAGGTCACCGCCCCGGACGCCGTCCCCGCGTCCGTCGGCCGCACCGCCTACCGCATTGTCCAGGAAGGCCTGACCAACGCCCGCAAGCACGCCCCCGGCGCCGAGGTCGAGGTCCTCGTGTCGGGTGCTCCGGGAGACGGGGTCACCGTCTCGGTCCGCAACCCGCCGCCCCCGGGCGAGGTCCCGCACGTGCCCGGCTCGGGCCAGGGCCTGATCGGCCTCACGGAACGCGCCACCCTGGCCGGCGGCAGCCTCGGCCACGGCGCCGCCGACGACGGGGGCTTCGCGATCGAGGCCTGGCTGCCGTGGCCCGGGTGACCCCCGCCCGCGGCCGGCACGCCTGGACCACGTGATCACCGGCTCGCTACGGTGGCCCCCGGGGACGGTGACGGCCGCGGTACGACGGCGCGAAGGCGGGACTGGGTGAATTCGGTGGAACCGATCAGGGTGCTCCTCGTCGACGACGACCCGCTGGTGCGCGCGGGCCTCTCCTTCATGCTCGGGGGCGTGCCCGACATCGAGATCGTCGGCCAGGCGGGCGACGGCTCGGAGGTCCCCGCCCTCGTCGCCGAGACCCGGCCCGACGTCGTCCTCATGGACATCCGCATGCCGGACGTGGACGGTCTCGCCGCGACCGAGGCGCTGCGGGCGCGGCCCGACGCACCCGAGGTCATCGTCCTCACCACGTTCCACGCCGACGAACAGGTACTGCGGGCGCTGCGCGCCGGGGCCGCGGGTTTCGTCCTCAAGGACACCGCGCCCGCCGAGATCGTCGAGGCGGTCCGCCGGGTCGCCTCCGGAGCGCCCGTCCTGTCGCCGACCGTGACCCGGCAGCTCATCACGCGGGCCACCGGCCCCGACCCGCAGCAGGACCGCAGGGCACGCGCGCGTGAGCGCCTCGCCGAACTGGCCGACCGCGAAAGGGAGGTGGCCGTCGCCGTGGGCCGCGGCACGTCCAACGCGGAGATCGCCGCCGAGCTCTACATGAGCGTCGCGACCGTCAAGGCGCACGTCTCCCGCATCCTCGCGAAACTCGGCCTGAACAACCGCGTCCAGATCGCCCTCCTGACCCACGACGCGGGACTCCTGGACGACTGACCCCCGCGGCACGGGTAAATTCACAGCGTGACCCGGGCGCGGGCGAACGGCGCTCAGGGGTCGCCGCACGGGGGAGGATGACGATGGCCGGACCACGCCGGCGCACGGTGCGTGACCTCAGACGCAACAACCGCGCCACGGTGCTGCGCAAGCTCTACTTCGACGGGCCGCTCAGCCGACAGGAGTTGGGCCCGCTCACCGCACTCAGCTCGGGGTCGATCAGCAATGTCGTCTCCGAGCTCGTCGCCGACGGTCTCCTGGAGGAAGCCGGATCGGTGGACTCCGACGGCGGCAGGCCGCGCACGCTCCTGCGCGTCGCCCCGCACTGCGGCCACCTCGCCGGCGTCGACATCGGCGAGACACGGGTACGCGTGGAGCTCTTCGACTTCACCCTGAACGAACTCGCGCGCGTGGATGCCCCGTTGCCCGACGGACACCATGACGCGCGGGACGTCGTACGGATCGTCGCGGCCGGCCTCGCGCAGGTGCTCGCCGAGACGAAGGTCGCGCCGGACGCCCTCATCGGCGTCGGCATCGGCGTGCCCGGCATCGTCGACGCCTCCGGTGCGGGCGGCGCCGTCGGAGCCGTCGTGCACGGCCAGGCCATCGGCTGGGACGCCGTCCCCCTCGAGGCGATGCTCCGCGACTGCGGTGAACTCCCTTCCGAACTGCCCCTGTTCGTCGACAACGGAGCCAAGACGCTCGGCCTCGCCGAGATGTGGTTCGGCGCGGGCCGCGGCGCCCGCAACGCCGTCGTCACCCTCATCGGCTCCGGCGTCGGCGCCTGCGTCATCGCCGACGGCGTCCCCTACCAGGGCTCGTCCGGCAGTGCGGGGGAGTGGGGCCACACCACGCTCCAGGTCGGCGGACGCCGTTGCCGGTGCGGGGCGCGCGGCTGCCTGGAGGCGTACGTGGGCGCCGAGGCGCTGCTCGAACGGTGGCGGGAGAGCGGCGGCCACCCGACCTCGGCCGACGAGGAGGGGGCGCTCGCCGAACTCCTCGCCGCCCCCGAAGCCGGTGAACTCCTCGACGAGACGGCCGAGTTCCTCGGCGCGGGCATCGCCGACCTCGTCAATCTCTTCAACCCCGAGCGCATCGTCGTCGGCGGCTGGGCCGGGCTGCTCCTCGGCCCTCGCCTCCTCGAACCGGTCCGGCGGGCGGCCGCCGCGTACGCGCTGCGCCACCCGTACGCCCAGACCACCATCGAACTCGGGCGCCTCGGACCCGACGCGGTGACAGTCGGCGCGGCGACCCTGCCGCTCGCGCGTTTCCTGGCCGAGGGCGGCGCGTCGATCACGTCACGGGAACCGATTGCCAGTGGCGCGAGTTAGATTCAGCAGGGATCGACGCCTGACCGACGTGAGGGGCGGTGCCATGGGGGAACTGATCGATCTGGGCGAGTACGCGGGCTTCACGGCCGACCCGTATCCCGTTTACGAGGAGCTGCGCGCCCGGGGCCCGGTGCACCGGGTGCGGCTGCCGAAGCCCGCCGACGACGGCGAGGCGTGGCTGATCGTCGGGCACGAGGAGGCGCGCGCCGCGCTCACCGACCCGCGCCTGGTCAAGTCCCCCGCCAAGCTGGGCTTCTCCGGCCTCGACGAAGAGCTGATCGGCGCCCATCTGCTGATCACCGACCCGCCGCACCACACGCGGCTGCGCTCCCTCGTCACCCGCGCCTTCACCGCGCGCCGCGTCGAATCCCTGCGCCCGCGCATCCAGTGCATCACCGACGACCTCCTCGACGCGATGCTCCCGCACGGCCGCGCCGACCTCGTCGAGTCGTTCGCCTTCCCACTGCCGCTCACGGTCATCTGCGAGCTCCTCGGCGTGCCCGACATCGACCGCGCCGACTTCCGGCGCATGTCGAACGAGGTGGTGGCGCCGACCGACCGCGAGGCCGAGTACGCGGTGTTCGCGGAACTCGCCGCGTACCTGCGCGACCTGATCGAGGACAAGCAGGCTTCGGCCCCCGCCGACGACCTGCTCAGCGCCCTGATCCGCACGACCGCGGAGGACGGCGACCGGCTCTCGCCCGACGAGCTGCGCGCCATGGCCTTCCTCCTCCTCATCGCGGGCCACGAGACGACGGTGAACCTGATCGCGGGCGGCGTACGGGCTCTGCTGACCCACCCCGGTCAACTCGACGCCCTGCGCGCCGACATGACCCTCCTCGACGGCGCCGTCGAGGAGATGCTGCGTTACGAGGGCCCCGTGGAGAACGCGACGTACCGCTTCACGGTCGATGACACCGAGATCGGCGGCACGGTCATCCCCGGCGGCTCCCCCGTCCTCGTGGGCCTCGCCGCCGCCGACCACGACGCGGACCGCTTCCCCGAGCCGGGCCGCTTCGACATCCGGCGCGACGCCCGGGGCCACATCGCCTTCGGGCACGGCCTTCACCACTGCCTCGGCGCACCCCTGGCCCGCCTCGAAGGCCAGATCGCCCTGCGCTCGCTCCTGGACCGCGCCCCCGCGCTCGCGCTCGACGGCCCGGCCGACGACTGGCTGCCCGGCATGCTGATAAGGGGTGTCCGCAGTCTGCCGGTCCGGTGGTGAGTGACAGGACACCACCGCCCGGCGCGACCGGTCGGCCGTACCCCGAGGACGGCACGGAGAAGCTGTGCGCGGTGGCCCAGGGCACGATCCTGCCGGTCGCGCAGGGCTGAGCCGGCGGCCGGCGCCAGGCCGTGGTCCGCTGCGACCCGTCGACCGTGGACCACCCGTCTCGTGGGCGCCCGGCTCACCGAGTTCGGCGACGGCGCGGCCACGATCGTTCGCCCGAGTTGCATACGAGGTATGGAAGAGGGACCGGAGAATCAGCCCCCAGGAATCTCCTCCATTCGGACCAACCGCCGCTCCCGGCGCGACAGTTCGCAGGCCTCCGCGATCCGCAGCGCGTGCAGTGCCTCGCGGCCGTCGCACGGGTTCTCGCGTTCGCCGCGCACCACGTCGACGAACGCGACGAGTTCCGCCTCGTACGCGGGGGCGAAGCGTTCCAGGAAGCCGGGCCAGGGCTTGGTCGCGGCCGAGGGGCCCTTGGGCTCGGTGGAGGCGAAGGGCGTGCGGTCGTCGAGGCCGACGACGACTGTGTCCAGCTCGCCGGAGAGTTCCATGCGTACGTCGTAGCCCGCGCCGTTGCAGCGCGTCGCCGTCGCCGTGACCAGCGCGCCGTCGTCCAGCGTGAGGACGGCGGCAGCCGTGTCGACATCCCCGGCCTCGCGGAACATCGCGGGCCCGGCGTCGGACCCGGTCGCGTACACCTCCGTCACCTCGCGGCCGGTCACCCAGCGCAGGATGTCGAAGTCATGGACCAGGCAGTCCCGGTAGAGCCCGCCGGAGAGCGGCAGATAGGCGGCCGGCGGCGGCGCCGGGTCGCTCGTCATGGCCCGTACGGTGTGCACCCGGCCGAGGCGGCCCGAGCGCACCGCCTCGCGCGCCGCCGTGTACCCCGCGTCGAAGCGGCGCTGGAAGCCCAGCTGGAGCACGGTCCCGGCCCGCTCCACCTCGTCGAGCGCGGCCAGCGTGCCCGGCAGGTCGAGGGCGATGGGCTTCTCGCAGAACACCGGGAGCCCGGCCCGCGCCGCCCGCCCGATCAGGTCGCCGTGCGCGGACGTCGCCGCCGTGATGACCACCGCGTCCACGCCCCAGGAGAAGATCTCGTCCACCGTGGGCGCCGCGGTCGCGCCGATCCGGTCCGCGAGCGCGACGGCCCGCTCCGGGTCCGCGTCCGTGACGACGAGCGAGCCGACCTCGCGGTACCGCTCCAGAACAGCTGCGTGAAAGGTGCCGATACGGCCCGTCCCGATGAGTCCGATGCGCATGCAGTCAAGGTGCCGCCCGGGGAACCCGCTGTCAACGGTTTGTCCTGACAACCGAACTTCACGACTTCCCGTCAACATTCCTTGCGACTACGCTCGGCCCGTGGCCAAACCAGTAGTCGACCCGACCGTGTCGCTCCAGCTCAGCGTGGACCGCAGCAGTCCGGTTCCGCTCTATTTCCAGCTCTCCCAGCAGCTGGAGGCGGCGATCGAGCGCGGCTCCCTGACGCCCGGCAGCCTGCTCGGCAACGAGATCGAGCTCGCGGGCCGGCTCGGCCTGTCCCGGCCCACCGTGCGCCAGGCCATTCAGTCCCTCGTCGACAAGGGCCTTCTCGTCCGCCGCCGGGGCGTCGGCACCCAGGTCGTCCACAGCCAGGTCAAGCGCCCCCTGGAGCTCAGCAGCCTCTACGACGACCTGGAGGCGGCGGGCCAGAAGCCCGAGACGCGCGTTTCGGCCAACACCCTCGTGCCCGCGTCCGCCGAGGTCGCGGCCGCGCTCGGGGTGGCGGAGGGCGACGAGGTGCACCGGGTCGAGCGGCTGCGGCTGACCCACGGCGACCCGGTCGCATACCTCTGCAACCACCTGCCCACCGGGCTGCTCCCGCTCGATACGGAGCGGCTGGAGGCGACCGGGCTCTACCGGCTGATGCGCGCCGCGGGGATAACCCTGCACAGCGCCCGCCAGTCCGTCGGCGCCCGCGCCGCCACGGCCGAGGAGGGCGAGCGGCTCGCCGAGCCCGCGGGCGCCCCGCTCCTGACCATGCAGCGCACCACGTTCGACGACACCGGCCGACCCGTCGAGTTCGGGTCGCACACATACCGGGCGTCCCGCTACTCCTTCGAGTTCCAGCTCCTCGTACGGCCGTAAGAATGTTATGACAAAGTCATTGACGGTGCCGGGTACCCACCGCTAGAACTCCTCCAGCCGCACACGGGCGGCGAGGAGAGAGGTGGCACACCATGCGCACAGCCCGCACGGCAGCAACCCTCATTGCGGTCGTCGCACTCGCGGCCGGATGCAGCAGCTCCGGAGGCAAGACCTCCGAGGACAAGGCCGACGGCTCAGGAGGCGGCAAGTCCGCCGGCACGCCCCGCCTGAAGATCGCGATGGTCACGCACTCCGGCGAGGGCGACACCTTCTGGGACATCGTCCAGAGCGGCGCCAAGCAGGCCGCCGCCAAGGACAACGTCCAGTTCCTCTACTCGAACGACAAAGAGGCCAAGGGGCAGGCCGAGCTGGTCCAGTCGGCGATCGACAAGAAGGTCGACGGGATCGTCGTCACCCTGGCCAAGCCCGAGGCCATGAAGGCCGTACTCGCCAAGGCGAAGGACGCCGGGATCCCGGTCGTCACGATCAACTCCGGCGGCGAGTTCTCGCAGCGGTTCGGCGCGCTCACCCACATCGGGCAGGACGAGTCCGTGGCCGGCGAGGCCGTGGGCAGCGAACTCAACGCGCGGGGCAGGAAGAAGGTGCTCTGCGTCATCCACGAACAGGGCAACGTCTCCCTGGAGCAGCGCTGCGCCGGCGTCAAGAAGACCTTCAAGGGCACCGTCGAGAACCTCAACGTCGAGGGCACCAACGCCCCCGCGTCCCAGTCGTCCATCGAGGCCAAGCTTCAGGCGGCCAAGGACATCGACGCGGTCGTCGCGCTCGGCGCCCCCACCGCTGCCGTCGCCGTGAAGGCCAAGCAGGACGCGGGCAGCGAGGCGGAGGTGGACACCTTCGACCTGAACGCGGCCGTGGTGAAGAGCCTCAAGGCGAAGGACGTGGGCTTCGCCGTCGACCAGCAGCCCTACCTACAGGGCTATCTCGCCGTCGACGAGCTGTGGCTCTACCGCACCAACGCCAACGTCATCGGCGGCGGAAAGCCGGTCCTGACGGGCCCCGCGATCGTGACCGAGAAGGACGTGCCGAAGCTCGAGAAGTACACCGCGCGCGGTACCCGGTGAACGGATGCGTGATCCCAGTGCCCGATACTTGGATGTTTGGGGCCGGTCATCGAGCCCCCGGGGCAGGTCCGCCGGCCCCGCAGAACCAGGCACCAGAAGAAGAAGGGCACGGCCTCGTGGCACGGTTTCGGAGCTGGGTGAGCATCGCCCTCGCAGGGGCAGTCGGTCTCACCCTCGCGGGGTGCAGCAGTACCGGCGGCAAGCGGGCGGAGGACGCCAGGAAGGCGGCCTCGGCCCAGGGCAAGGCCGCGGTGAACACCCCGCGCTGGACCGTCGCGATGGTGACCCATTCGGGCGACGGCGACACCTTCTGGGACATCGTCCAGAGCGGCGCGAAGCAGGCCGCGATCAAGGACAACATCAACTTCCTGTACTCGCACAGCGACGAGGCGCAGCAGCAGGCCCAGCTCGTCGACGCGGCCGTGGACAAGAAGGTCGACGGCCTGATCGTCACGCTCGCGAAGCCCGACGCCATGAAGGCCGCCGTCGCCCGCGCCGAGAAGGCCGGCATCCCCGTGATCACCGTGAACTCCGGCTCCGAGGAGTCCAAGAAGTTCGGCGCGCTCACGCACATCGGGCAGGACGAGACGATCGCGGGCCGGGCCGTCGGCGAGGAGCTGAACAAGCGCGGCCGCAAGAAGGCCCTGTGCGTCCTGCACGAGCAGGGCAACGTCGGCCACGAGCAGCGCTGCGCCGGCGCCAAGGAGACCTTCAAGGGCCAGATGCAGAACCTGTACGTCGAGGGCACCAACATGCCCGACGTCCAGTCCTCCATCGGCGCCAAGCTCCAGGCCGACAAGTCCATCGACTCCGTCGTCACGCTCGGCGCGCCCTTCGCCGCCACCGCCGTGAAGGCCAAGCAGGACGCGGGCAGCAAGGCCGAGATCGACACCTTCGACCTCAACGAGAAGGTCGCCGGCGGTCTGAAGGACGGCACACTCGGCTTCGCCGTCGACCAGCAGCCCTACCTCCAGGGCTACGAGGCCGTGGACCTGCTCTGGCTCTACCGCTACAACGCGGACGTCCTCGGGGGCGGCAAGCCGGTCCTCACCGGACCGCAGATCATCACCAAGGACCAGGCGGCCAAGCTCGAGGAGTACACGAACCGGGGGACACGATGAGCGCCGCCGCACCAGGGACCCCGCCGCTCACGGACGAGCGGCTCCTGAAGACGTCACCGCTGCGCAAGCTCATGGGCCGGCCCGAACTCGGCTCGGTCGTCGGCGCCATCGCCGTCTTCCTCTTCTTCGCGATCTTCGCGGACAGCTTCCTGCGGGCCTCCAGCCTCGCCACGGTCCTGTACGCGTCGTCGACGATCGGCATCATGGCCGTACCCGTGGCCCTGCTGATGATCGGCGGCGAGTTCGACCTCTCCGCCGGTGTCATGGTCACCACGTCCGCGCTGATCTCGTCGATGTTCAGCTACCAGATGACGGCCAACGTCTGGGTCGGCGTGGGCGTCTCGCTCCTGTTCACGCTCGCCATCGGCGTGTTCAACGGCGTCATGCTGACCCGCACGGACCCACCGAGCTTCATCATCACGCTCGGCACGTTCCTGATGCTGACCGGCATGAACCTCGGCTTCACCAAGCTGATCAGCGGCACCGTCTCCACCAAGTCGATCTCCGACATGGAGGGCTTCTCCTCCGCGAAGGACGTCTTCGCCTCCACGCTCACCGTCGGCGGCGTCAACTTCAAGATCACCATCCTGTGGTGGCTCGCCCTGATCGTCGTCGCCACCTGGATCCTGCTGCGCACCCGCGTCGGCAACTGGATCTACGCGGTCGGCGGCGGGGAGGACGCGGCGCGCGCCGTCGGCGTCCCGGTCAACAAGACCAAGATCGGCCTCTACATGGGCGTCGCCTTCGGCGCCTGGATCTCGGGACAGCACCTGCTGTTCTCGTTCGAGGTCGTGCAGTCCGGCGAGGGCGTCGGCAACGAGCTGATCTACATCATCGCGGCCGTCATCGGCGGCTGTCTGATCACCGGCGGCTACGGTTCCGCGGTCGGCGCGGCCATCGGCGCCCTGATCTTCGGCATGACGAGCAAGGGCATCGTGTTCGCCGAGTGGAACCCGGACTGGTTCAAGTTCTTCCTCGGGGCGATGCTGCTCCTCGCGACCCTGCTCAACGCGTGGGTCCGCAAGCGCGCGGAGGCGACGAAATGACCGAGACCGCAGAGCGTACGGCGCTGGTCGAGCTCGATGGCGTCAGTAAGTACTACGGCAACATCCGGGCCCTGGAGGACGTCTCCCTCGTCGTGCACGCGGGCGAGATCTCCTGTGTCCTCGGCGACAACGGCGCGGGCAAGTCGACCCTCATCAAGATCATCGCAGGTCTGCACCGGCACGACTCCGGCTCCTTCAGCATCGAGGGCGAGGAGACCCGGCTCGCCAGTCCGCGCGAGTCCCTCGACCGCGGTATCGCCACGGTGTACCAGGACCTCGCCGTCGTCCCGCTGATGCCGGTCTGGCGGAACTTCTTCCTCGGCTCCGAGCCGACGAAGGGCTCCGGGCCCTTCAAGCGGCTGGACGTCGACCTGATGCGCAGGACGACCCACGCGGAGCTGCTCCGCATGGGCATCGACCTGCGCGACGTCGACCAGCCCATCGGCACCCTCTCGGGCGGTGAACGCCAGTGCGTGGCGATCGCCCGCGCCGTCTACTTCGGCGCCAAGGTCCTCGTGCTCGACGAGCCGACCGCCGCCCTCGGCGTCAAGCAGTCCGGCGTCGTCCTGAAGTACGTCGCCGCCGCGCGCGACGCGGGCCTCGGCGTGGTCCTGATCACGCACAACCCGCATCACGCGTACCTCGTGGGCAACCGCTTCGTCCTCCTGAAGAGGGGCACGATGTTCGGCAGCTACGCCCGCGACGAGATCACCCTCGACGAACTGACCCGCCAGATGGCAGGCGGCAGCGAACTGGACGACCTGCGCCACGAGCTGGAGGGCCGGGACGCTCCGTAGGCCGGGCGCCCGTAGGGCCGCGGGGCTGTGACACTTCGCGGCTCCGCCGCGGGGCGAGACCGGCCACGTCGGACCCGCAGACGAAATGGGACCTGCGGTAGCGCCACGCCCACCCCAGGTCACCGGCGCCTGGCGGATGAGCCACAGCGGCCAGCGAAATGGCACAATCGGCGCGATGAGCACCTACCGCGACCTCGCCCACCGCGGCTCCGCACGAGCCACCGTCCTGCGGACCGTCGGCACGCGTGAGCGCCGTTCCCACCTGACGGCGCCGCGCGTCCCGACCGTCGGTATCGACATCGGCGGTACGAAGGTGATGGCGGGCGTCGTCGACGCCGACGGCAACATCCTGGAGACCCTGCGCACAGAGACTCCGGACAAGTCCAAGAGCCCCAAGGTCGTCGAGGACACGATCACGGAGCTGGTGCTCGACCTCTCCGACCGGCACGACGTGCACGCCGTCGGCATCGGCGCGGCCGGCTGGGTCGACGCGGACCGCAACCGCATCCTGTTCGCGCCCCACCTGTCGTGGCGTAACGAGCCCCTCCGGGACCGGATCTCCAGCCGCCTCTCCGTCCCCGTACTCGTCGACAACGACGCGAACACGGCCGCCTGGGCCGAGTGGCGCTTCGGCGCGGGCCGTGGCGAGGACCACTTGGTCATGATCACGCTGGGCACCGGTATCGGCGGCGCGATCCTGGAGGACGGCCAGGTCAAGCGAGGCAAGTTCGGAGTCGCCGGTGAGTTCGGCCACATGCAGGTCGTCCCCGGTGGCCACCGCTGCCCGTGCGGCAACCGCGGCTGCTGGGAGCAGTACAGCTCCGGCAACGCCCTCGTGCGCGAGGCCCGCGAGCTCGCCGCCGCGGACTCCCCGGTCGCGTACGGGCTCATCGAGCGCGTCAAGGGCAACGTCTCCGACATCACGGGCCCGCTCATCACCGAGCTCGCCCGCGAGGGCGACGCCATGTGCATCGAGCTGCTCCAGGACATCGGCCAGTGGCTCGGCGTCGGCATCGCGAACCTCGCGGCCGCCCTCGACCCGTCCTGCTTCGTCATCGGCGGTGGCGTCTCCGCGGCCGACGACCTGCTGATCGGCCCGGCCCGCGACGCCTTCAGGCGCCACCTCACCGGCCGCGGCTACCGCCCCGAGGCTCGCATCGCCCGCGCCCAGCTCGGCCCCGAGGCAGGTATGGTCGGCGCCGCGGACCTCGCACGGCTCGTCGCCCGCCGCTTCCGCCGCGCCAAGCGCCGGCGCGTGGAACGGTACGAGCGCTACGAGCGTTACCACCAGGGCAAGGGCTTCGGCCTCGGCCCGCAAAGCCCGGCGAGCGCCGCCGGCGAGACCCAGGGACCCAAGTAATGACCGTGCCACGCCAGCCCTCGTCCCCCGACGAAGGGCAGCGCCCCCCTGGGAACCGCCGGAGGGTCATCCGCCGCCGCGCGCTGACGCTGCTCACGATCGTGCTGCTCATCGGCGTGCCCGCCGGCTATCTGGTGATCTCCGCGGACCAGAGCCGTAGCAGCGGCAAGGACAAGGAGGCCAAGTACTCCGCGACGGGCCTCACCATCGGCTGGCCCTCCAAGGTCCAGCGCCGGCTGTACCAGGTGCCGATACCGGTCTCCTCCGCCAAGGGCGTCGCGTACTACGAGACGAACAACCTCAGGACGAGCCGCCTCTACGTCCGCTTCCGCACCACGGACTCCGGCCTCGACAAGTTCCTGAAGACCATCGGGACCAGCTCGTCCGAGCTGAAGAAGGACGAGATCGCCATCAGCCCGCGCAACCAGAGGGTCGTCGGCTGGGCCTTCGACGGCCCCGGCCCGTACCGGGGCCTCACCCACAAGCAGAAGAACCCCGAGCCGACCCTGGACATCGTGGTGAACCAGGAGAACCCGGCGAAGCCCTTCGTGTACGTGGTGTCGACGACGACGCCGTAGCGCGGGCCGCGCTCACGGGCGCCCGTCCTCGCGGGGACGGGCGCCCGTGAGTGGTGATCCACCACGTACCGCTGCTGTCAGCGGATCCGGTGCAACTCGACGTGCATGCCGCACGTTCCTACTGCTGGAGCTCCATGACGTCGGCGACCACGCAGCTGGCGTTGTCGGGACCGCCGGAGCCGTTGGCGAGGGCGACGAGTTCGCGGATCGCCTCCTCGGGCTCCCTGATCTCGGAGAGCACCCGGTGGATCTCTTCGGTCGGCACGACGGTCGACAGTCCATCGGAGCAGAGCAGGTATCGATCTCCCTGCCGGGCGTCGTGGAGGCGCAGGTCGGGGGTGGCGTCGGCCCCTAGGCCCAGGGCTCGTATCAACAGCGACCGCTGGGGGTGGGAGGCGGCTTCTTCCGGGCTGAGGCGGCCCTCGTCGACCATCGACTGCACCATGGTGTGGTCGTGCGTGATCTGGAACAGCTCTCCGTCGCGCAGGAGGTGGACGCGGGAGTCGCCGATGTGGACGAGGGCCAGCTGTGATCCGGTCCAGAGCATCGCGGTGAGTGTCGTGCCGGCCTCCTCGGGTGAAGAACCGGTCCCGGCGACGCCGTGCACGGCCTGTTTGGCCTGTTCGACGGCGTCTTCAAGGACGTTGAGGAGATCGCCCGCCGGGACGCTGTCGGTTTCGAGGTACTTGAGTGCGTCAACGGCGGCCGCGCTCGCGGGGGCTCCCTGGCTGCCATAGCCGTCGGCGACGGCGAGCAGGCGGGACCCGGCGTAGGCGGTGTCCTGGTTGCTCTCGCGGACAAGGCCCTTGTCGGACAGTGCGGCGTAACGGATTCCCAGGGGCTTGGCGGTCGGGGACATGGCAGGGTCCTTCCAGGACAGGTGGTTGATGAGGAAGGTGGCCAGGTCCCGCCGCGCGGCGGTGTCGGCCTCGACCTGGGCCCAGAACGCGCGGACCTCCCGGGCCGCCGGGCCCGCCTCCAGCGTGCAGACGTGCTGGATGCGGGCCAGGGACATCCCCAGGCGTCGGAGCCAGGCGACCAGTCGAGCCTGGTCGAGTTGCTCCGGCGCGTAGAGGCGGTAGCCGGTCACCGGGTCGACGCGAGCGGGGGTCAGCAGGCCGAGCTCGTCGTAAAGACGCAGCGCCTTCGGTGACAGCCGCGACGCCTTCGCGAACGCCCCGATGGTCAGCAACCCCATGCCCACTCCTCACTCATACCGAGCACATCGCCCGGCCCCACCGATGCTGTGGCCTCCCCCAAGGTGAAGGTCAACAAGGGTTCCGATCGGCTCCATCTGATGATCTTTCACCCGCCGGCGTCGTGGCCCGCGCCCGGTCGACTGCGGCCTGCAGCGGGTTCGGTCGGCACATCGTGGAAAGGACACCAAGTCCCTTGCCGGCGAGCGGGATCTGCCCTTGCCCGCCCTGGTGCCGGCAAGGGAGATTCTCGGACTCCGGCGCGTCCGGACCTGCGACGCACGCGCCTCGTGCCTCACCTTCCTGGCCAACAACGGCGTGCCGGACCACGTCCCTTGCGCGGTGGGCCGGTCACACGAACGTGAAGACCACCAAGCAGTGGTACGTCAAGACGGACATGGAGGATCTTCGCGAAGCCTCCACAAGGTGGGATGGCCTGCACGGGGTGTCCACCCAGTCGTGTGAGAAATTGTGAGATGTGAGACCGTGCAGGGCGTGAGTGAGACACCGAAGAACACCCTGCAATACCGCTTTGACGGGCCAGAAGACGCCCCAGTCCTGATCTTGGGTCCCTCACTGGGTACCACCTGGCACATGTGGGACCGGCAGGTACCCGAGCTCGCCCGGCAGTGGCGGGTGTTCCGTTTCGACCTGCCCGGGCACGGCGGCGCCCCCGCCAACCCGGCCGGTTCTGTCGCCGACCTCGCCGCGCGTCTCCTGGCCACGCTCGACGAACTCGGCGTGCAGCGCTTCGGCTACGCGGGCTGCTCCCTGGGCGGCGCCATCGGCGCGGAGCTGGCGCTGCGCCACCCCCAGCGCGTGGCCTCCCTCGCGCTGATCGCGGCCTCGCCCCGCTTCGGCACCGCCGACGAGTTCCGCCAGCGTGGCGTGATCGTCCGCAGCAACGGCCTCGACCCCATCGCCCGCACGTCCCCGGAGCACTGGTTCACCAGCGGCTTCGCGGCCGCCCAGCCCGCGATCACCGACTGGGCCGTGCAGATGGTGCGCACCACCGACCCGGGCTGCTACATCGCCGCCTGCGAGGCGCTCGCGTCCTTCGACGTACGGGCCGAGCTCGGCTCCATCGGTGTCCCCACGCTCGTCCTCGTCGGCTCCGACGACCAGGTGACGGGCCCCGCCCAGGCGCGCACACTCGTCGCCGGCATACCGGACGCGCGGCTCGCCGTCGTGCCCGCCGCCTCGCACCTCGCCCCGGTCGAGCAGCCCGCCGCCGTCACCGACCTCCTCGTACGGCACTTCTCGACCGCCTGGCAGCCCGCGTACGAGACCGGGCAGCACGCGATCCCCGCCGCCCCCGTCAAGCCCGTCCTCGCGCCGCCGCCCCCGCCGGTCGCCCCCGTGGCGGAGATCGGGCCCACGGAGGCCCAGCCCGAGGCGGAGGTCCGGCCCGACCGGCACGACATCGGTCTCAAGGTGCGCCGAGAGGTGCTCGGCGACGCGCACGTCGACCGGGCGCTGGCCTCGGCGGATGCCTTCTCCGGCGACTTCCAGGAGTTCCTCACCCGCTACGCGTGGGGCGAGATCTGGAGCCGGCCCGGCCTCGACCGCCGCATGCGCAGCTGCGTCACGCTCACCGCGCTCGTCGCCGGCGGCCACCTCGAAGAGCTGGCCTTCCACACCCGCGCCGCCCTGCGCAACGGCCTCACCGCCGACGAGATCAAGGAAGTGCTGCTCCAGGCCGCCGTGTACTGCGGCGTGCCCGCGGCGAACTCGGCGTTCAAGGTGGCCCAGGCCGTGATCCGCGAGGAGACCACGCCGCAGGACTAGACGACCGGGTGCCGGGGCGGGCCGGACGCGGGCCGGGAGCGCAGGATGGTTCCTATGAAGCTCACGAAGAAGATCCATGCCTGCGTCCGCCTGGAGAAGGACGGGCGGACGCTCGTCATCGACCCGGGCGGCTTCTGCGAGGAGGACGCGGCTGTCGGCGCCGAGGCGATCCTCGTGACGCACGAGCACCCCGACCACTTCAACGAGGCCCGGCTGCGGGTGGCCCTCGAAGCTGACCCGGCCACCGAGATCTGGACCCTGAAGTCCGTGGCCGACAAGATCTCGACGGCGTTCCCCGGCCGGGTGCACACGGTCGGGCACGGCGACACGTTCGAGGCGGCCGGTTTCGACATCCAGGTCCACGGCGAACTGCACGCCGTCATCCACCCGGACATCCCCCGCATCACGAACGTCGGCTACCTGATCGACCACGGCCGCGTCTTCCACCCCGGCGACGCGTTCACCGTCCCCGACCAGCCCGTCGAGACCCTCCTCGTGCCCGTGATGGCCCCCTGGAACAAGATCGCCGAGGTCATCGACTACCTCCGCGAGGTCGGCCCGCAGCGCGCGTACGACATCCATGACGCGCTGCTGACCGACCTGGCCTGGCCCATCTACGAAGGGCAGATCGGGGCGCTCGGCGGGACGGACAACCTGCGGCTGACGCCGGAGGAGTACGCGACGCTCTGAGCACCCTCGCGGGCTGTGAACTCCGGTTACCGGCCGAGGAGTTCGACGATCTCTTCGGTCGTGGCGAGTTCCGCGATCCGCGGGAAGATCTTGCCGAAGCTGTGCTCGTGGGACGCGGCGTCCGTGTCGGTCGTCGCGTCCTCGACCACCGTGAGGTGGTAGCTCAGCTCGAAGGCGGAGCGGGCGGTGGACTCGACGCCGATCGAGGACGAGATCCCCGCGAGCACGATCTGCGTCACTCCGCGGCGCCGCAGCTGGAGGTCCAGCTCCGTCCCCGTGAACGCGCCCCAGTGCCGCTTGGTGATCACGATGTCGTCGCCGAGCGGGCCCAGCTCGTCCGGGAACTCGGAGAACGCGGCGGGCGGCGCCTGGGTGAGCCCCGGGGTGGCCGACCGGCTCACCGGCAGGTCGCCGCCGTCGGGGGACCAGGCGACGCGGACCCGCACGACGGGCAGGCCCTTGGCGCGGAAGGCGTCCGCGAGCGTGGCCCCGTTCTTCAGGACTCCGTCGGCGGGGTGGACGGTCGGCAGGCCGAGGATGCCGTTCTGGAGGTCGATGAGGACGAGGGCGGTGCGCTCGTCGAGGGTGGTGGCGGACATGGGGGGTGCTCCTTGCGGATCCGGGGGGAGATGCTTCGACAGGCTAACTTTCAAACAGGGAAACTTGCAAGGTAGCCTGCCTATCGCCTATCGCCTATCGCCTGCTGCCTGTCGTCTGCTGCCCAGCGCGCCCCGCCGGCGGCCGCCACGGGTTCGGCGGGCGTTGTCGTACCCGCCCGGTAGGTTGTGGGCATGCGGATTGCTACCTGGAATGTGAACTCGATCACCGCCCGGCTGCCCAGGCTCCTCGCCTGGCTGGAGAACACCGGGACGGACGTGCTGTGCGTCCAGGAGGCCAAGTGCACGGCCGAACAGTTCCCCGTGGACGAGCTGCGCGAGCTGGGCTACGAGTCCGCGGTGAACGCGAACGGGCGGTGGAACGGCGTGGCGCTGATCTCCCGCGTCGGCCTGGAGGACGTCGTGACCGGCCTGCCCGGCGACCCAGGTTACGAAGGCGCCCACGAGCCCCGCGCGATCTCCGCCACGTGCGGCCCGGCGCGCGTCTGGTCGGTATACGTGCCGAACGGCCGCGAGGTGGACCACCCGCACTACGCGTACAAGCTCCAGTGGTTCGAGGCGCTCAAGGCGGCCGTCGCGGGCGACGCGGGGGGCTCGCGCCCGTTCGCCGTGATGGGCGACTACAACGTCGCGCCGACGGACGACGACGTCTGGGACATCTCCCTCTTCGACGGCGCCACGCACGTCACCCCGGCGGAGCGCGCCGCGCTCGCCGCGCTCCGTGAGACGGGCCTGACCGACGTGGTCCCGCGGCCCCTGAAGTACGACCACCCCTTCACATACTGGGACTACCGCCAGCTCGGCTTCCCCAAGAACCGCGGCATGCGCATCGACCTCGTCTACGGGAACGCGGCGTTCGCGGGGGCCGTGAAGGACTCGTACGTGGACCGCGAGGAGCGCAAGGGCAAGGGCGCCTCGGACCACGCCCCGGTGGTCGTGGACCTGGAGGTCTAGGACCTCTGCGACCCGAGGGGGGCTGAGCCGGAGCTCTACGGCCTCAGCGCCCCCAGATCCACCGCCCGGGCCATCGCGTCGAGCCCCGCGTCCCCCGGGTGCAGATGATCCCCGCTGTCGTATTCGGGCCGCATCCGCGCGGGATGCGCCGGATCGCGCACCACGGCGTCGAAGTCGACCACCGCGTCGAAGTCGCCCCCGCTGTCCCGCACATACGCGTTGACGACCTCCCGCTCCCGGTCCGCCGTGGCTGTGCACAGGGTCTCGCCCTCGCACGGAGTGACCGTCGCCCCGACCACGCGCAGGCCCCGCGCGTGGGCGCGCGCCGCGATCTCCCGTAGCCCGGCGACGACTTGGGCCCCGCTGAAGCCGGCCCGTACGTCGTTGACGCCCTGGAAGACGACGACCGTGCGCGCCGACGTCTGGGACAGCACGTCACGGTCGAGGCGGTGCAGCGCGCTCACACCGCCCGTGTCCGTGGAGACGCCGTCCCCCGGATAGCGGTCGCCCGTCACCCGGTTCGCCGAGATCCCCTGGTTCAGGACTCCGTAGTGCGGCACCGCGTCCTGCTCGCGCAGCCGGGTGGAGAGCATGTCGGGCCAACGGTGGTTCGCGTCCGGCGTCGACTTCACGCCGTCCGTGATGGAGTCGCCGAGCAGAACGACCGACCCGGGCCCGCCGCTCACGTCGACACCGGTGAGCAGCGGCCAGTACGTGATCGTCGACGTGTACGAGGCCGCTGAGGCCTCCGCCGCGTGATCGCCCGGCAGGCTCACGTACGAGCGCTGGATCGCCTGGCTGTGCACCGGTGCCGTGGCGACCGCCTCCGGAAGATGGAAGCTGACCAGCAGATTCGCGCCGGCCGGCACATCGAAGCCCACCGCGTCGCTGAACGCCTGTGCCCCCGCGGGGATCTCCGTACCCGCCGAGCCCCGGAACGTCAGCGGCACCGGCTCGCCCTTGGCCCCGGCGCCCGCGTCCTGCACGGCCACCGTCGCGCTCCCGACCCGCACCGGCGCCGACGCGAACGTGTTGTCGAGCCGGATCCGCACGCGCGGCCCGCCCACGCTGGTGTGCACGACGAGCCGCACCGTGCGGTCCGCCCAGGGGCCGACGGCGGCGTATCCGGCGGTGGACGCCGACCAGGTGCCGCTCCACCCCGGCGCGGGCGAGCGCACCGACAGGGCGAAGACATGCAGATCGGGGGTGCCCGGGTCCCGGGGCAGGTCCACGGAGGCGATCTCGCGGCCCTTGGTGACCGGCACCGTGACGACGTACAGCCGTGTCTTCTCGGCGAGTTGGCCGCCGGGTGTGTTGCGGTGGGGGAGCGCCACGGACTTGGTGGCGAGCGGGCCCGTGCGCCAGTCGGGCGCGGTGAGGCGGTACGTGGAGCGCGAGCCGTCCCGGTAACGCACGGTGCCGCTGCCGGCCGCGTCGCCGCCCGTTCCGGCCACCAGGAAGGCGAGCGCGTCGCCCCGGCCGTGCACGCGGACGGACTGGCCGTCTGCGCGCACGTTGTCGGGCCCGGTCGCCACCGTGCGCGGCCAGGTGAGGCGGGCGCCCTCAACACCCAAGGCCCGCCCGGGAGTCCAGCCGGCCGCCGACAGGTCACCGACGGAGAGCGAGCTGCCCGAGCCGTCGAAGTCGGCCTCCCCGGCCCGGTCGTCGGCGCTCACCGCCCTGTTGTCGAAGAGCCGCTCCAGGGGGAGCGGCTCGGGTCTGTGCGGGGCGGCCTGCGCGACGGCGGTCGGGGCGAAGCCCGTAAAGAGCGCCAGTACAGCTGCCGTTCCCCAGACGCGTCGGCGCACGACCGACTCCCTCCACTGGTGGGTGAGACGTGACAGGTGAGCCATGAAGCTAAAGAGGAGACAGGTTCGCGTCAATGAGCCGCGTGCGAACGTGGCCCGAACTCTCCGTAACGGAGCTCAGCGCGCCCTGTGGTGCGACAGCCTGCGGGGATGTCAGGGTGAGCGGTATGAACATCCCTTTCTTGGACAACTGGCGCAGGAAGCACGGCTCCGCCTTCGGCGTGGCCGTCTTCACCGAGGGTGACGGCGGGGCCGAGGGGATCGCCGAACTTCTCTCCGAGTGCGAGCTGCTGCGCTCGCAGGCGCACGAGGCCGGGGTCGAACTGGACGACTCCGTCGCGTCGTTGGAGGCGCTCGACCAACTGGTGCCGCGCTGGCGCGAGGACGAGGAAGCGCTGCCGTGGCTCGGCAACGACGCGGGCCTGTACCTCGGTACGGTCCTCGTCCGCCAGGTGCCGGAGGCGACGTGGGTGATCTGGCCCAACGGGCAGCCGGTGGTGCGGCTCCCCTCCGGCCGCGAGGTCGACGTCGTCGCCGCGGGCCACGAATGGGCGACCAGCGGGGCGCCCGAGCTGTCGCAGTTCTACGCCGAGGCATCGGAGACGTAGCACCGCAAATACGGTTAATGGCCATACGTGCGTGTCGCCGGTCAAGTCCCAAATTGACGTGGATAGTTTGCGCGGACCGACACAGCTGAGAGTGGGCAGGTCTTGCCATGGCCGTCGATCCGTTGATCGAGCTGCGTGACGTCAACAAGTACTACGGGGAGCTGCATGTCCTCCAGGACATCAACCTCACCGTCGGCAAGGGGGAGGTGGTGGTGGTCATCGGCCCCTCTGGGTCGGGAAAGTCGACGCTCTGCCGGACGATCAACAGGCTCGAGACGATCCAGTCGGGGAACATCCGACTCGACGGACAACCGCTTCCGGAGGAGGGCAAGGCCCTCGCCCATCTGAGGGCCGAGGTGGGGATGGTCTTCCAGTCCTTCAACCTCTTCGCGCACAAGACGGTCCTGCAGAACGTCTCCCTCGCCCAGATGAAGGTCAGGGGCCGCAAGCGGGAGGAGGCCGACAAGCGCTCCCAAGAACTCCTCGACCGGGTGGGGCTCGCCTCGCAGGCCACCAAATACCCCGCCCAGCTCTCCGGCGGCCAGCAGCAGCGCGTGGCCATCGCCCGCGCCCTCGCCATGGACCCCAAGGCCCTCCTCTTCGACGAGCCGACCTCGGCCCTCGACCCGGAGATGATCAACGAGGTCCTCGAGGTGATGCAGCAGCTCGCCCGCGACGGCATGACCATGGTCGTGGTCACCCACGAGATGGGCTTCGCCCGCTCCGCCGCCAACCGCGTCGTGTTCATGGCCGACGGCCGCATCGTCGAGGACCGCACCCCCGAGGACTTCTTCACCAACCCGCGCAGCGAGCGGGCCAAGGACTTCCTTTCCAAGATCCTCAAGCACTGACGGGGGTGGACCGATCCATGCTGCGCAAGACACGTGTGTTCCGCGCCGTCGCCGCCCTCGCCCTCACCGCCCTGGCCGCGGCGGCCTGCGGCAAGGAGGGCAGCCCGCCGACCAAGGGCCCGTCGGACGCGCAACTGCCCAAGTACCAGGTGGCGCAGGGGTTCGAGCTGACCGACTCGAAGACGTGGCGCAAGGCGAAGAAGCGCGGGCACTTCGTCGTGGGGGCCAAGGAGGACCAGCCCTACCTCGGCGAGAAGGACCCGGCCACCGGTGTCTACTCCGGCTTCGACATCGAGATCGCCAAGATGATCTCCGCGTCCCTCGGCTTCGCCCCCTCGTCGGTCGCCTTCAGGACGATCGCCTCGGCCAACCGCGAGACCGCCCTGCAGAACGGCCAGATCGACTACTACGTGGGCACCTACACGATCAACGACAACCGCAAGAAGCTCGTCGGTTTCGGCGGCCCCTACTACATGGCCGGCCAGTCGCTCCTCGTCCGCACCGACGAGCACGACATCAACGGACCGCAGGACCTGGACGGCAAACGCGTCTGCTCCGCGGCCGGCTCGACCCCCTACCAGCGCATCCAGAAGGACTACCCGAAGGCGGTGCTCGTCGCGTACGACACGTACTCCGTCTGCGTCGACAACCTGCTCACCTACCAGGTCGACGCCGTCACCACCGACGACGCGATCCTGCTCGGCTACGCGGCCAAGGTGCCCGACGAACTCAAGCTCGTCGGCAAGCCGTTCTCCAAGGAGCCCTACGGCATCGGCGTACCGAAGAGCGACAACGCGCTGCGGTTCGCGATCGACACCGCGCTCCAGACCCGCGAGAACGACGGCGACTGGAAGAAGGCGTACGACGCGACGCTCGGCCTCTCCGGAGTGCCCGCGCCGAAGCCGCCCCCCATCGACCGCTACCCGGCGAACTGAGGAGGCCCCGTGTCCGTACTGACCAGCAATTTCTCCACCTTCGCCAAGGGGTTCCTCGGGACGGTCGAACTGACCGTCTACGCCTCGATCCTCGCGCTCGTCCTCGGCTTCGTGATGGCGTCGTTCCGGGTCGCGCCCGTCGGCTCCTTCCGTGTCTTCGGCACGGTCTGGGTCAACATCCTGCGCAACACCCCGCTGACCCTGCTGTTCTTCGCGGTACTCCTCGGCCTGCCGCGCTTCGGACTCGTGCTGCCCTTCAAGGTGTTCGCGATCCTCGCGCTCGGCTGCTACACCTCGGCGTTCATCTGCGAGGCCCTGCGCTCCGGCATCAACACCGTGCCGAGGGGACAGGGCGAGGCGGCCCGCAGCCTCGGCATGACGTTCGGCCAGACGCTGTCGATGGTCATTCTCCCGCAGGCCTTCCGGTCCGTCATCCCGCCCGTCGGCTCGACCCTCATCGCCCTCGCCAAGAACTCGGCGATCGCCGGCGCGTTCAGCGTCAACGAGCTGCTCGGCACCTACAAGACCCTCAGCGAGCTGGGCTACAACATCATCTGGACGTTCTTCTGGATCGCCGTCGGCTACCTGATCATCACCCTCACCATCAGCGCGATCTTCAACGTGCTCGAGAAGCGCTGGGGAGTTCCCCGATGAAAGCTCTTGCCCACGACGCGACGGCCCTCTACGACGTACCGGGACCGAGGACCGAGCGCCGGCACCGGCTGTACGGGGTGCTGTCCATGCTGATCGTGCTCGGCCTGCTCGCCTGGATCTTCTACCTCCTGTTCGAGACCGACCAGTTCACCTACACGAAGTGGATGCCGTTCGAGTACAAGGGCATCCAGGAGCTGCTCCTGCGCGGGCTCGGCAACACGCTGAAGGCGTTCGCCATGGCCGCCGTGCTCTCGCTCGTGCTCGGGACCGTGCTCGCGGTGGGGCGTCTGTCCGACCACCGGCCGGTTCGCTGGCTCGCCACCCTCGTCGTGGAGTTCTTCCGCGCGATGCCCGTCCTGGTGATGATCTTCTTCATCTTCGTGGCGCTGAAGGTCCAGCCGCTGCCCGCCCTCGTCGCCGGGCTCGCCCTCTACAACGGCTCGGTGCTCGCCGAGGTCTTCCGGTCCGGTGTCAACTCCGTCGAACGCGGCCAGGGCGAGGCCGCGTTCGCGCTCGGCATGCGCAAGACCGAGGTCATGACGCACGTCCTCGTGCCGCAGGCCGTACGCGCCATGCTGCCCGCCATCATCAGCCAGCTGGTGGTCGCCCTGAAGGACACTTCGCTCGGCTATCTCATCACCTACGAGGAGTTCCTCCACGCCGGGAAGCTCATCGCCTCGAACCTCGACTACGATTTGCCCTTCATCCCCGTGGTGATGGTGATCTCTCCGATCTACATCGGGATGTGCATGCTCCTTTCGTGGTTCGCCCAATGGGTGTCCAAGCGCCAGCGGCGCAACCCCAAGGTGGAGGCGGTCGAAGTCGCCCCGGCCGAACCGGGGACGCTGCTGCCGGGGGTGCAGTAGCAGGGGCTCCTTGCAGAGACCACAGGGCCATGCCCGCCCGGCAGCAGCCGGAGATCACTGCTCGCGCAGGGGGATCGACACGTATGACGGGTCGTCCTTCGGCGAGGAGAAGGTCAGCTGCGCGCCGGTCGGGTTGTGCTCGATATAGAGCGGGTCGACCGTGTCGACGACTAGGGCGAGCCGGTGCCCTGCCGGGACGTCGTAGGCCGTGGAGAACAACTCCAGGTCCACGCCGATCGGAGCACCGGGTGTCTTGCCGTGGAAGGTGTACGGCGCGTTGCTGACCAGCTTGCCGAGGCCGAGCGGGCCCACGTCGTAGAGGTACGCGACGAGGGTTCCGCTCTCCTTGGTCGGGGTGAGCGTGGTGTGCAGCTTCGCCGTCCCGCGCACATGCTGTTCGGATGTGTACTTCTCCGACTGCCACACGCCCGCCCAGCGGCGCGGCAGCAGCGGAACCGAGGCCGTCGGGGGCAGCCGCAGGAACTGGTCGAGGATGTTCGACAGTTCCAGGAGTCCGCCGTTGGCGCCCGAGTCGACGTTCGTGTGGATCGTGGTCGTGCCCGCGAGGGCGATCTTCTTCTTCGTCGCGCCGACCGACTTCCAGTCGGGGTAGCTCTCGTACGCGCCGGTGGAGCGGGACTTGATGCGGACGGGGAGCTCGCGGTCGACGCCGTTGTCGGCGCCCTTGAGGTAGTGGTCGAACCAGCGGTGCGTGTCCTCCCACGTGTCGTTGGGCAGCCCGAGCAGTCCGGTCGCCTCGGCCGTGGCGTGGTCGCCGGGGCGGAACTCCAGGCGCTTGGGCGTGGTGAGCTTCTCGTAGAAGTCCGCGTACTGGTTGGGCGGGAAGATGGTGTCGCCCCAGGCGTTGCCGAGCAGGATGGCGGCGCCGTTCTTGTTGATGCTGTCGAGGTACGTCTCGGGGGAGCGCTTCTTGCCCCACGCGATCATGTCGTCCTCCTTGGCCAGGTTCGAGCCGAGGAAGTCCTTCATGACCTGCTGGAGTTCGGGGCTCGGGCGGCCCGTGAGATAGCCGGCGCCGGAGAGCAGGGCGGCGGCCTGGAAGTGCTGGGTGCGGCCCGAGTAGATCGAGTCGATCAGGTTCCCCCAGCCGCTGAGCGCCGCCACGGCCTTGATGCGCTTGTCGTGTCCCGCGGCGAGCAGGCTGATGCCCGCGCCGTAGGAGACGCCCGCCATGCCGACCTTTTCCGGGTCGGCCCGGGTGTTGGCGAGGGCCCAGTCGATGACCTTCGAGGCGTCCTCGATGTCCTCGGGGCCGCCGACCTCGATCTCGCCGCCGGACTGCCAGAAGCCGCGCGAGTTGTAACTCACCACGACATAGCCGGAGTCGGCGAGCTGCTTGGCCTGGGCGAGGTACTCGATCTGCGGCACGGCCCAGCTCGTGGGGAGCACGACGACCGGGTATCTGCGCGAGGTGTCGGAGGGGGCCACGACGTTGGCCTTCAGGACCGTGCCGCCGGCGCCGGTGATGTCGACGAAGCGCACGCCCGGCCCCGGCGCCGCCTGCGCGGCGGGGGCCAGGCCCAGCGCCGCCCCGGCGACCAGGGTCGCGGACACGGCACCAACAGTGGTCGTACGCAGCGCTCTGCGCGGGTGTCGCGGCTGTGCCACGGGTCACTCCTCACTCGTGTCAGTGCAAAGTGACCCGACGGTAACCGCGGCGTCTTACCGTAGGTAACCCGTCGGTAAGTTACGTACGGGTAACGATGTTTTGTTGTTCAACGGTGTCCGCCGCGCCCCAGGTCAGGGGCGGGTCACTTCGCCCGGTGCGAGGAGGCGCGGGGCGTGGCCGCGGGGGCCGGTGCCTGGGCGGCGCGGGTGACGTCGCCGACCAGCTCGACCACATCGGGGCCGTACGCCTGGGAGTTGACGACCTTCAGAAGGAGCACGAACGCGTTGCCGCCGTGCTTGCGGGCCAGGCGCTCGTGGTGGCGGGCGAGATAGCGGGTGGCCGCCTGGTTGGTGATCGGCAGCTGGCCGCAGAAGAGGAAGACCGGGCGCGAGCCCTGCCCCTGGCCCGCTGTCAGCCGGGCGAGCAGCACGTACTCCGTGATCCCCGGCTCCAGGCGGTAGCGCTCGCTGCCTATCTGGAACGCGCCGCGGTCGGGGCCGGGCTCCGGGTCCGTGTTGACGCGGATGCCCGGCAGGAGGCTGTGCATATGGGCGGCCATCCGGCGGTTCGACGCCGGTCCGCCCACGCAGAACTCGGTGCGTTCCCCGAAGCCCTGCTGGGTCGTGTCGTGGGCGACGACCTGCGCGTGCGCCCCGCAGTCCTTGATGATCGCCGAGAGTTCGAGCAGGGCGAAGACGTCGTGACGCTTCACCGTCAGCTCGGGGCCGCCCGCGTCGCGGTTGACCACGAGGAGCGACTCGGAGTTGTCGGGCAGTCCGAAGAAGGCCTGCCTGCGGCGGAGTTTGCGCTTCCACAAGTAGGTGCGGGCGAGCCAGCCAAGGGCGGCGCTGATCCCGGCTGCGATCACGCCGAGGACGATGTTGCGCACGTCTTCAGTCATGGGGGCGCATGCTAGCGGGCGGGCGGATCCTTGTTCGAGGGGGTCCTGACGCCATGCGGAACTGAAGTTACGCTGCGCAGACGGCTGTTGACTGGAGGTACGGATGAGACGTCCTGTTGCGCGGAATCGGATGAATCCTGGGTATCCGGGGAAGCCGCGGAGCCTGCGAAGTCTTCGGAATCTCTCGGGGCTGGCTGTCGTGGCCACGCTGGTGACGGTCGGTGCCGCCGCGGCCCCGGCGTCCGACGCGAACCACTCGCCCCGCGCGTCCGCACAGAAGGTGCCGCTCGCCGTCGGCTACGGCGGCGCGGTCTCCAGCGTCGACGCGGACGCGTCCGCCGCCGGGATCGAGGTCCTTCGCAAGGGCGGCAACGCGGTGGACGCCGCCGTCGCCACGGCCGCGGCGCTCGGCGTCACCGAGCCGTACTCCGCGGGCGTCGGCGGGGGCGGCTACTTCGTGTACTACGACGCGAAGACCCGCAAGGTGCACACGATCGACGGCCGCGAGACGGCCCCGCTCACCGCCGACTCGGGCCTGTTCCTGGAGAACGGCAAGCGCCTCGACTTCAACGACGCGGTGACGAGCGGCCTGAGCGTCGGGACGCCGGGCACGCCCGCCACCTGGCAGACCGCGCTCGACACCTGGGGCAGCGAGCGTCTCGGCTCGGTGCTCCGGCCGGCGCAGAAGCTGGCACGGGACGGGTTCACGGTCGACAACACGTTCCGCTCGCAGACCGAGGCGAACCAGGCGCGGTTCAAGGACTTCCCCGCCACTGCCGAGCTGTTCCTGCCGGGCGGTGCGCTCCCCGTCGTCGGCTCCACGTTCAAGAACCCCGATCTCGCCCGCACCTACGAGGAGTTGGCGCACGAAGGCGTCGGTGCCATCTACCGCGGCGACATCGGCAAGGACGTCATACGCACCGTGAACAAGCCGCCCGTGGACCCGGCGTCGGGCCGGGTCGCGCGGCCCGGCCGGCTGTCCGTCAAGGACCTGAAGGCGTACGGGGCGAAGCTCCAGGCCCCGACGAAGACCTCGTACCGCGGGCTCGGCGTCTACTCGATGGCGCCGTCGTCCTCGGGCGGTACGACCGTCGGTGAGGCGCTCAACATCCTTGAGCGCACAGACCTGTCGAAGGCCAAGCAGGAGCAGTATCTGCACCGCTACATCGAGGCGAGCCGGATCGCGTTCGCGGACCGCGGGCGCTGGGTCGGCGACCCCGACTTCGAGGACGTACCGGCGAAGGAGCTGCTTTCGCAGCGGTTCGCCGACTCGCGGGAGTGCCTCGTCAAGGACGACGCGGTCCTGACGAGCCCGCTGGCGCCGGGGGATCCGCGGCACCCGGGCACATGCGGTGAGCCGGGCGACAAGGCGGCCCCGACGACCTTCGAGGGCGAGAACACGACCCATCTGACGGTCGCCGACAAGTGGGGCAACGTCGTCGCGTACACGCTGACGATCGAGTCGACGGGCGGCAGCGGCATCACCGTCCCGGGCCGCGGCTTCCTGCTCAACAACGAGCTCACGGACTTCTCGTTCGCGCCGGCCAACCCCGCGGTCCACGACCCGAACCTGCCGGGGCCCGGCAAGCGCCCGCGCTCGTCGATCTCCCCGACGATCGTCCTTGACCGGCACAACCAGCCGGTGGTGGCGCTCGGTTCGCCCGGCGGCGCGACGATCATCACGACCGTCCTGCAGACGCTGACCGGCTTCGTCGACCGCGGGCTGCCCCTGGTGGACGCGATCGCGGCGCCCCGCGCCAGCCAGCGCAACGCGGCGGCGACGGAGCTCGAACCGGGCCTGTGGGACTCGCCGACGAGAGCGCGCCTGGAGGCGCTCGGCCACGTCTTCAAACAGAACCCGGAGATCGGCGCGGCGACGGGCGTGCAGCGCCTGAAGGGCGGCAAGTGGCTCGCCGCGGCCGAAAAGGTGCGGCGCGGCGGCGGCTCGGCGATGGTGGTGAGGCCCGCCTCCGGCGGCTGACCGGACGCGCGGTGAGGGGCCCGTGGGTCCCGTCGGCTGACGTGGGATCGACGTCAACTGGCGGGAAACGCGGGCCTCTTGGCGTATTCGAGGGGTTGACAGGTACCTGCCGCGGCGCCAGATTTGGGCCCCGAAGGTAAGGAAACTTTCCTAACAGAAGGGTCCCCCACGTGCGTACTCGAACGCTCGCCCTCACCGCCTCCGCCGGAGCCGCGCTGCTCGCCACGGCTCTCCTCCCCACGAACGCCACCGCCCGCGAGGCCGGCCCCCAGCGTGCCCAGGAAGGCACGGTCAGCGCGGCCGACCTGCTCGCCAAGGTCACGTCCTGTTCGCAGATATCGAACGGCAAGTACCGCACCGACGAGGAGACCTCGGCGACCGTGCCCGTCTGCGGCAAGAACGGCGCGGTGTTCTGGAAGGCCGACATGGACATCGACTGCGACGGTCGGATCACCACGCAGTGCAACGCCGACACCGACCCCTGGTTCCAGGACGACACGGCCTTCCACCAGTCCGACGGCAAGCCGCTGAGTGCCGAGAAACTCCCCTACGTCGTCGTGCCCAGCTCCAGCAGCATCTGGAACTACGCGGGAGCCGGCATCAAGGGCGGCGGCGTCGTGGCCGTCATCTACAACAACAAGGTCGAGTACGCGGTCGTCGGCGACACCGGCCCGAACCAGATCATCGGTGAGGCGTCCTACGCCACCGCGAAGGCCCTCGGCGTCGACCCGGACCCGGAGACCGGCGGCACGGACTCCGGCGTCACGTACATCGTGTTCAAGAACAACCAGACGTCCCCGATCGAGAGCCGCGGCGCGGCGGTGACCCTCGGCGACTCCCTGGCCAAGAAGTTCCTTCAGGACAACTGAGCCGGAGCCGGGGCGGCCCGCTCAGAGCGCCGTGAGGATCCGCGGCCCCGCGTCCGTGATCGCCACCGTGTGTTCCGCGTGGGCGGCGCGGGTGCCGTCTCCTGTGCGCAGGGTCCAGCCGTCCGGGGCCGCGTAGTAGTCGTCCATGCCGCCGGCGATCACCATCGGCTCGATCGCGAGCACCATGCCGTGCTTGAGGCGCATGCCCCGGCCCGCCCGTCCCTCGTTCGGGACGGGCGGGTCCTCGTGCATCTTGCGGCCGATACCGTGCCCGCCGAAGCCGTCCGGGATGCCGTATCCCTCCGCCCGGCACACCTTCCCGATGGCGTGGGCGATGTCCCCGATCCTGTTGCCGACGACCGCCGCCGCGATGCCCGCCGCGAGCGCGCGCTCCGCCGTCTCGATGAGCTGCAGGTCCTCGGGGCGTGCCTTGCCGACCGTGAAGCTGATCGCCGAGTCGCCGGCCCAGCCGCCCAGCTCGGCGCCGAAGTCGGCCGAGAGGACATCGCCGTCGCGCAGCCGGTACCCGTCGGGGATGCCGTGCACGATCGCGTCGTTCACCGACGCGCAGAGGACCGCGGGGAAGGGGGTCGGGGCGAACGAAGGGCGGTAGCCGAGGAACGGGGAGCCCGCGCCGGCCGCGCGCAGGACGCCGTGCGCCACCGAGTCCAGCTCCAGGAGCGAGACCCCGACGGTCGCCTTCTCGCGGACCGCCGCGAGGGCCTGGGCCACGACCCGGCCCGCTTCCCGCATCTCGTCGATCGATGTGTCTGTCTTGAGTTCCACCATGCCAATTACAATACCGGTATTTGAATGGGGGTTCTGCCAGTAGACTGGACCCATGGTCCGAACCCCCTTGACCCCCGAAGAGCGCGAGCGCGGCGAGCGGCTCGGCCTCCTGCTGCGCGAGGCCCGGCGCGGGCGGAGCATGGTGGAGGTCGCCGCGAGCGCGGGCCTGTCCGCCGAGACGCTCCGCAAGATCGAGACCGGCCGGGCGCCCACGCCCGCGTTCTTCACGGTCGCGGCCCTCGCCCGGACTCTCGGCCTCTCCATGGACGAGATCGTCGCGAGTTGCTCGCTGGTGACTGCCTAGCTGCGGCGAGTGAGGACGGTGCCGCCCCGGAAAAGCGCCCGTAGCGCCCTCGAAACACGGAGGGTGTTTTCTTCCGAACCGGAAGACTCCACTCTGCGGAGGGATCGGGCGGCGTGTGATGGAAGTGGAACAACTCCCTGACCAGGTCCGGGAGTTCGCGGTGTACCTGCGGAACCTGCTGGCCCGGCTCGACCAGGACGCCGGCTGGTGCGGCATCTTCTGGCAGCGCGACCCCGACGGGATGCGGGCCTGCCTCACGGGCGCCGAGGTGCCTCCCTGGGATGTCGTGGAAGCCCTGCTCCAGGATCTGGGCGTGGGCGGCGGGTCCTACGAGGCGGCGGCGGACGCAGGAGCAGGGGCAGAGGCCGTACGGGCCCGTGCATTGCACCGCGCCTCGCTCACCGCCTTCGACGCACGGCCCGGCAGCCGCGATCTGCTCGGTGACCGGCTCGACGTGATGCTCCGCGAGCAGCGGTACGCCGCCGAGCGACAGGTGGAGCTGGCCCAGCTCCTGCACACGGCCGCCACACGTGAACAGGCCGAGGCGATGCGCCTCGACCTGGCCTGGGCGCGCGACGACCAGGAACGCGCGACGGCCCGCTGTGCGGAGCTCCGCCGGAGGATGGCGGACCTGGACCGGCAGCCACCACCTCCGCCAGCGCCGTCACCCCTCCCCGTACCGCAGCAGCGCCCGCAGTCGGCACCTCCCGAACCTGCGGGACGCTCCAAGCCTCCCAAGGAACGCAAGCGCCGCCCCCGTGGCAGCGCCCGTTTCGCCGGGATGCTCGACGAAGCCGAGGCCCCTGTCGCTGGTGCGGCCGAGTCGACCGTCGATCCCACGCCTTCAGCCGCTCAAGGCCCGTTACGGAACTCCGCCGCGAGCCCGCGCGGCGCCCGGTTCGCCGGAGCCGCCGAGGGGCAGGAGGCGGCACCGCCCGCCCCGCAGCGCCTCGACGGCGAGGCGCGCGCCGCCATCGCCGCCTGCGTCGGCACCCTCCTGCGGCTGCGCGCCGAGGGCCGCGGCGGGGAGGCGCACGGCGTGCTCGTCGAGGCCGCCCACTGGCCCGCCGCCCGATTCCCGCCGCTCGCCGCCGAGTTGAACCGCGCGGGCCTCGGCGCCGACTGGGCGACCCTGCTCTGGGAGACGGCCTCGCTCCCGGCGGACCTCCTCGTGGCCGCCGCCGACGCGCTCGCCGCCGCGGGACGCACCGCCGACGCCCAGCAGATCCTGCGCCAGGGAGTGGCCCGCCCCGCCACCGAGATCGGCGCGTCCGTGCTCCGCCTCACCGGCGAGGGCCGCCACCGCGAGACCCGCGCGCTCCTAGACGCCTACGTCCGCGTACGCACCCCCGAAGAGGCCGCCCGCAGCGTGCACGACGACCCCGGGCGCCTCGTCCCGCTGCTCGTCGAGGCGGCGCGCGGAGTCTCCGACGAGCGGTACTGGGACGTCGTGCACGCCCTCAGGGTCGCCGGGTTCCCCACGTAGGGCCTCTCGTTCGGATCGGGCCGGGGTCGCGGGGTCCGGTGCCGCACCTCGCGGCGTTGTCGTCAGCCCCCGATTCCCCCAAGCTCCCGGCTGCGCTCGAGCAGGGGGACCCGCATGATCCCGCTCCCTGATCCGGACTGATCCGGACCAGGGTCCCTGGTCTGCTCACTCCTCACCCGCACGGGTGCGAAACATGATCGATTCCGCCGCTTAACGGCGATGGTCTTGGCAAGGCCGCCGGTGAGGCTTACGTTCGTCCCTCTACGGCCTGTGTCTACGGGCGTAGAGGCTCTCTGACGTCCCCCGGCGGGGGCAACAGGCAAAGGAGCGGCACATGGCCCACGTCGTACGCGCCGCGCTGGTCCAGGCGACCTGGACGGGCGACACCGAATCCATGATCACCAAGCATGAGGAACATGCGCGGGAGGCCGCCCGGCAGGGCGCCCGGATCATCGGCTTCCAGGAGGTCTTCAACGCCCCCTACTTCTGCCAGGTGCAGGAGGCCGAGCACTACCGCTGGGCCGAACCCGTGCCGGACGGGCCGACCGTGACCCGGATGCAGGCGCTGGCCCGCGAGACCGGAATGGTCGTCGTCGTACCGGTCTTCGAGGTCGAGCAGTCCGGGTTCTACTTCAACACCGCGGCCGTGATCGACGCCGACGGCACGTACCTCGGCAAGTACCGCAAGCACCACATCCCGCAGGTGAAGGGCTTCTGGGAGAAGTACTACTTCAAGCCGGGAAACCTGGGCTGGCCGGTCTTCGAGACCGCCGTCGGCCGCGTCGGCGTCTACATCTGCTACGACCGGCACTTCCCGGAGGGCTGGCGCCAGCTCGGCCTCAACGGCGCCCAGCTCGTGTACAACCCGTCCGCCACGAGCCGCGGCCTCTCGGCGTACCTGTGGCAGCTGGAACAGCCCGCCGCGGCCGTCGCCAACGAGTACTTCATCGCCGCGATCAACCGCGTCGGCGTGGAGGAGTACGGCGACAACGACTTCTACGGCACGAGCTACTTCGTCGACCCCCGCGGGCAGACTGTGGGCGACGCCGCGAGCGACAAGGACGAGGAACTCCTCGTACGGGACCTCGACTTCGGCCTCATCGACGAGGTACGCCAGCAGTGGGCGTTCTACCGGGACCGCCGGCCCGACGCGTACGAAGGGCTGGTGCAGCCATGACCACCGTCACTCGTGAAGGAGCCGACGAAGGGACCCGTGCGACCTTGATGACCCCCGACCTCCACGCCCGTCACCGCGCCGTCCTGCCGGACTGGCTCGCCCTGTACTACGACCGCCCCATCGAGATCACCCACGGCGAGGGCCGCCACGTCTGGGACGCCGCCGGGAACAAGTACCTCGACTTCTTCGGCGGCATCCTGACGACGATGACCGCGCACGCCCTGCCGGAGGTGACCAAGGCGGTCAGCGAGCAGGCCGGACGCATCATCCACACCTCGACCCTCTACCTCAACCGGCAGATGGTCGAACTCGCCGAGCGCGTCGCCTCGTTGTCCGGCATCCCGGACGCCCGCGTCTTCTTCACCACCTCCGGCACCGAGGCCAACGACACGGCGCTGCTGCTCGCCACCGCGTACCGCCGCTCGAACCAGATCCTCGCGATGCGCAACAGCTACCACGGCCGTTCCTTCTCCGCCGTCGGCATCACCGGCAACCGAGGCTGGTCCCCGACCAGCCTCTCGCCGCTCCAGACGCTGTATGTCCACGGCGGGGTGCGCAGCCGGGGCCCGTACGCCCAGCTGACCGACGCCCAGTTCATCGAGGCCTGCGTCGACGACCTGCGGGACGTCCTCGGCCAGACCCGAGGCGTCGCCGCGCTCATCGCCGAACCCATCCAGGGCGTCGGCGGGTTCACCTCGCCGCCCGACGGCCTGTACGCGGCGTTCCGCGAGGTGCTCCAGGAGCACGGCATCCTGTGGATCGCCGACGAGGTGCAGACCGGCTGGGGCCGCACCGGCGAGCACTTCTGGGGCTGGCAGGCGCACGGGCAGAACGGTCCCCCCGACATCCTCACCTTCGCCAAGGGCATCGGGAACGGCATGTCCATCGGGGGCGTCGTCGCGCGCGCCGAGGTCATGAACTGCCTGGACTCCAACTCCATTTCGACGTTCGGCGGCTCGCCGGTGACGATGGCCGCCGGCCTCGCCAACCTCATCTACCTCCTCGAACACGACCTCCAGGGCAACGCCCGCCGCGTCGGCGGCCTCCTCATCGAGCGGCTGCGGGCCGTCGGCGCCACGACGGAGTGCGTACGAGAAGTGCGCGGCCGGGGCCTGATGATCGGCATCGAGCTGGTGAAACCCGGCACGGACGAGGCCGACCCGGAGGCGGCGTCGCGCGCGATCGAGGCGGCCCGCGAGGGTGGACTCCTCGTCGGCAAGGGCGGCGGGCACAACACCAGCGTGCTGCGCATCGCGCCGCCGCTGACGCTCACGGTCGCCGAGGCGGAAGAGGGCGCAGCCATCCTGGAACGGGCCCTGCGCAGCGTCTGTTAGCCCGAGGCAGCGGGTCTGCCGGCCCAAGGCAGTGGTGGTAAGGAAGGTGCCCCGATGACCGTCACCGACGCCGAACACGCCCTGTCCGTACGGCAGATACTCGCCCTGGAGCGGATCGCGGCGGGGGACCCCGAGGTGGTCGCGGGGGCCGGCCACCTCGACCGGCCCGTGCGCTGGGTGCACGTCGCCGAGGCCGCCGACGTCGGGGTGATGCTCAGCGGCGGCGAGATGGTCCTCACCACCGGCGTCCTCCTCGCCGGGAACGCCCACGCCAGGACCGAGTACATCAAGTCCCTGCACCGCGCCGAGGCGGCCGCCGTCGTCCTCGGGCTCGGCCGCGCCTTCCCCGCACCCCCCGAGGACATGCGGCGCGCGGCCGAGCGGTACGGCCTGCCGATGGTCGTCCTGCACCGCCCCTTCCCCTTCGCCGAGCTCACGGAGGAGGTCCAGTCCCGGCTTGTCAGAAGGAAGTTCGCCGCCGTCAGCCTCTCCGAGGGCATCCGCACCGCGCTGACCGGACTCATCACGGCGGGCGCCCCGCTCCAGCGGCTCCTCGACGAGGTCGCCGCGCACAGCGGCTGCCCCGTCGTCGTCGCCAACCTCGCCCACCGCGTGCTCGCCACCGCCGGTGAGCGCTCCGCCGTGGACGACGTGCTGCGCGACTGGGAACGCATCGCGCGCCGGGCGGGCTGCGCCGACGGCGCCGACTGGTACCGCGCCGACCTCGACGGGCGCGGCGAACGCTGGGGCAGCGTCGTGCTGTGCGGCTACCGGGGCGACGGCCCCACCGGACGGCTCCTCGCCGAACGCGCCGCCGAGGCCCTCGTCCTGCACCGCATGCTCGGCGGCGCCGCCCACACCTGGGAGGAACAGTCCGCGCAGAGCATCCTCACCGACCTCGTCTCCGGCGTCGTACCTGCCCGCCAGCTCCTGCCCCGGACCAGGGCAGCCGGCCTCCCCGTCAACCGCCGCACCTTCGCCCCGCTCGTCGTCCGCGACGGCGACCCCGCCGAACTCGACCGCGTACTCCGCCTGTTGGGGCTGCCGGGACTCGCCGCCGAACTCGCGGACGGGGCCACCGCCGTCCTGCTCAGCCTCGCCCGCGACCAGGACCCGGGACCGCTCACCGAACACTTCGCGGCCCGCCTGCGCGCAGGGGCGGGGGAGCCGGTCGTGGTGGCGGCCGCCGAGCCGTGTACCGCCTGGGACGACGTGCCCGCCGGGCTGCGCGAGGCCCTGCACGTCGCGCAGGCCGCAGCCGGTACCCCGGACGTCCCGCCCGTCGTGCGTCTTCGCGACGTACGCCTGAGGGGCCTCGTACGGCTCCTGCGCGACGACCCGCACGTCCAGGCCTTCACCGAACGCGAGCTGGACGGGCTCCTGTACGCCGACGACCCGGGCCTGCTGCCCGTCCTGCGGACGTACCTCGCGACCGGGCGCAACAAGTCGCGCACGGCGCAGCTCCACCACATGAGCCGCCCCGCCCTCTACCGCAGGCTGGAGGCCATCGAGTCGCTCCTCGGGCTCGACCTCGACGACTTCGAGCAGGCCGCGTCCGTCCACATCGCCCTCCTCGCCCACGACGCACAGAGAGGGTGACAGTGTGGAACGCCGTACGGCTCCAGACGTGACACGGTGCAACTCCGGTACGCGGCAAGGACTTCCTAGGCTCACGGCACACCGAGCGACCGGAGGTCCCCGATGAGCACCGTGATCCGCGCCGCGATCTTCCAGACCGCCTGGACGGGCGACAAAGAGTCCATGATCCAGGTCCATGAGCAGGCCGTCCGCGACGCCGCCGCGCAGGGGGCGAAGGTCCTCTGCTTCCAGGAGCTGTTCTACGGCCCGTACTTCTGCCAGGTGCAGGACGCGAAGTTCTACGAGTACGCCGAGGCGATCCCCGACGGTCCCACCGTCCGCCGCTTCCAGGCACTCGCCGCCGAGCACGGCATTGTCCTGGTCCTGCCCATGTACGAGGAGGAGCAGCCCGGCGTCCTCTACAACACGGCCGCCGTGATCGACGCCGACGGCACCTACCTCGGCAAGTACCGCAAGACGCACATCCCTCAAGTGAAGGGCTTCTGGGAGAAGTTCTACTTCCGTCCGGGCAACTCCGGCTGGCCCGTCTTCGACACGGCCGTCGGCAAGATCGGCGTCTACATCTGCTACGACCGGCACTTCCCCGAGGGCTGGCGCGCGCTCGGCCTCGAGGGCGCGCAGATCGTCTTCAACCCGTCGGCGACCTCGCGCGGCCTTTCCGGCTACCTGTGGCAGCTGGAACAGCCGGCGTCCGCCGTCGCGAACGAGTACTTCGTCGGCGCGATCAACCGCGTCGGCCAGGAGGAGTACGGCGACAACGACTTCTACGGGACGAGCTACTTCGTCGACCCGGAGGGCCAGTTCGTGGGGGAGGTGGCGGGGGACAAGGAGCCCGAACTCGTCGTCCGTGACCTCGACATGGCGAAGCTGCGCGAGGTCCGCGACCGCTGGCAGTTCTACCGCGACCGCGCCCCGGGCGCATACACGCCGCTGACCAACCCGTAGGCAGCGTAGACACGGAAGAGGGAGCATGAGCAGCAGCCGTACCGTCATCCGCGGCGGACTCGTCGTCACCGCCGCCGACGAGATCCACGCCGACGTACTCATCGAGGACGGGCGCATCGCCGCGCTCGCCGCGGCCGGCACCGACGCCGCGGAATCCTGGACCGCGGACCGGACGATCGACGCCCGTCAGAAGTACGTCATCCCGGGCGGTGTCGACGCGCACACCCATATGGAGATGCCGTTCGGCGGCACCTTCGCCGCCGACACCTTCGAGACGGGCACCCGGGCGGCGGCCTGGGGCGGCACGACCACCATCGTCGACTTCGCCATCCAGTCCGTCGGGCACACCCTGCGCGAGGGCCTGGACGCCTGGCACGCCAAGGCCGACGGGAACTGCGCGATCGACTACGGCTTCCACATGATCGTCTCCGATGTGCACGACGAGACGCTCAAGGAGATGGACCTGCTCGTCGCCGAGGGGGTCACGTCGTTCAAGCAGTTCATGGCATACCCCGGAGTCTTCTACTCCGACGACGGGCAGATCCTGCGCGCCATGCAGCGGGCCGGCGACAACGGCGGCCTGATCATGATGCACGCCGAGAACGGCATCGCGATCGACGTCCTCGTGCAGCAGGCCCTGGAGCGCGGGGAGACCGACCCGCGCTACCACGGCGAGGTCAGGAAGGCGCTCCTCGAAGCCGAGGCGACGCACCGCGCCATCAAGCTCGCCCAGGTCGCGGGCGCGCCCCTGTACGTGGTGCACGTCTCGGCGCGGGAGGCGCTCGCCGAGATCGCCCGCGCCCGCGACGAGGGCCTGAACGTCTTCGGCGAGACCTGCCCCCAGTACCTCTTCCTGTCCACCGACAACCTCGCCGAGCCGGACTTCGAGGGCGCCAAGTACGTGTGCAGCACGCCCCTGCGGCCCAAGGACCACCAGGCGGCCCTCTGGCGCGGCCTGCGCACGAACGACCTCCAGGTCGTCTCCACCGACCACTGCCCCTTCTGTTTCACCGGGCAGAAGGAGCTGGGCCGCGGCGACTTCTCGAAGATCCCCAACGGCATGCCGGGCGTCGAGAACCGGATGGACCTCCTGCACCAGGCCGTCGTCGACGGACACATCTCGCGCCGCCGCTGGATCGAGATCGCCTGTGCCACACCGGCCCGCATGTTCGGCCTCTACCCGAAGAAGGGCACGATCGCGCCCGGCGCCGACGCCGACGTCGTCATCTACGACCCGCACGCCGAGCAGGTCGTCTCCGCGGACACCCACCACATGAACGTCGACTACTCGGCGTACGAGGGCAAGCGGATCACCGGCCGCGTCGAGACCGTGCTCTCCCGCGGCGAACTCGTCATCTCGGAGCGGGAGTTCACGGGCCGTGCCGGTCACGGCGTGTACACCGCGCGCTCCACCTGCCAGTACCTGAACTAGAAACGTGGTGGATCCCATGGACTTCGGACTCGTCCTCCAGACCGACCCCCCGGCCTCCGGCGTCGTCTCCCTCATGCAGCGCGCCGAGCGCGAGGGCTTCACCCACGGGTGGACCTTCGACTCGGCCGTGCTGTGGCAGGAACCCTTCGTCATCTACAGCCGGATCCTGGCCGAGACGTCGCACCTGACCGTCGGCCCGATGGTCACCAACCCGGGCACCCGCACCTGGGAGGTCACCGCCTCCACCTTCGCCACCCTCAACGACATGTACGGCAACCGCACCATCTGCGGCATCGGCCGCGGCGACTCCGCGATGCGCGTCGCCGGACGCAAGCCCAACACGCTCGCCCGGATCAGCGAGGCCATGAAGGTCATCAGGGCGCTCGGCCGCGGCGACGAGGCCGACCTCGGCGGGACGGTCGTCCGCTTCCCGTGGGTGCGGGACGGTGCCCGACTGCCGGTCTGGATGGCCGCGTACGGGCCCAAGGCCCTGAAGATGGCCGGCGAGGAGGCCGACGGGTTCATCCTCCAGCTCGCCGACCCGTATCTGACCCAGTACATGATCAAGGCCGTGCGGGACGCGGCCGCCGGCGCGGGCCGCGACCCGTCCGAGGTGAAGATCTGTGTGGCGGCGCCCGCGTACGTCACCGCCGACGACTCGCCAGAGGCCCTCGCCCACGCGCGCGAGGAGTGCCGCTGGTTCGGCGGCATGGTCGGCAACCACGTCGCCGACCTCGTCACCAAGTACGGCGAGCACTCCTCGATGGTCCCCGACGAACTCACCGACTACATCAAGGCCCGCCAGGGCTACGACTACGCCCACCACGGCAGGACCGGGAACCCCGACACGGCGTTCGTACCGGACGAGATCGTCGACCGGTTCTGCCTCATCGGCACCGCACAGGACCACGTCGAGAAGCTGCGTGCCCTGCGGGAGCTCGGCGTCGACCAGTTCGCCCTCTACGCCATGCACGACGCGAAGGAGGAGGTGATCGACGCGTACGGGGAGCACGTGATTCCGGCGGTGAACGCCTGAGGCGTGGTGAACGCCTGAGCCCCACCTCCGTACACCCCCGGTCCCTCCCCGCCAGGGTCCCCACCGCCCGCACCCGCACGGCCCGTTCGCACCTCCCCGCTGTCCGAGCCCCCGGCTCCCGAACGAATGGCCTGCTCATGACCGACACCGCGCCACCCACGCTGCCCGCGGGCGGCGGCATCGACCTCAGCGCCGACGCCTACCCCTCCGACAGCCGCTACGCCAACGACGACCTGCGCCCCGTCCCCCTCGCCGAACGCCGCTGGACCACCTACAACTTCGTGGCCCTGTGGATCGGCATGGCCCACTGCATCCCGTCCTGGACCCTCGCGTCCGGCCTCGTCGCGCTCGGCATGGACTGGAAGCAGGCCGTCCTCACCATCGGGCTCGCCAACGTCATCGTGCTCCTGCCGATGCTGCTCACCGGGCACGCGGGACCCAAGTACGGCATACCCTTCCCCGTCCTCGCCCGCGCCTCGTTCGGCCTGCGCGGCGCCAACCTGCCCGCGCTGATCCGGGCGGCGGTGGCCTGCTGCTGGTTCGGCATCCAGACGTGGATCGGCGGGCAGGGCGTGTTCGTCCTGCTCGGGAAGGTCTTCGGCGGCTGGGCCGACGTCTCGCACGTCGGCGGCTACCCGTGGACCCTGTGGCTCTGTTTCGTCCTCTTCTGGGTCCTCGAACTCGCCATCATCTACCGGGGCATGGACACCCTGCGCCGCTTCGAGAACTGGGCGGCGCCGTTCGTCCTCGTCGGCGCCGTCGTCCTGCTCGTGTGGATCGCGAACAAGGCGGGCGGCTTCGGCCCGCTCCTCGACGAGCCGTCCAAGGTCGGCTGGGGATCCGACTTCTGGAAGATCTTCTTCCCCGGCCTGATGGGCATGATCGGCTTCTGGAGCACGCTCAGTCTCAACATCCCGGACTTCACGCGCTTCGGCAAAGGACAGCGCGCCCAGGTCTGGGGCCAGACCCTCGGCCTGCCCACGACCATGACCTTCTTCGCCCTGATGTCCGTCCTGGTGACGTCCGGGTCCGAGAAGGTCTACGGCGCCGCGATCTGGGACCCGGTCGCGCTGGCCGGCAAGACCGACAACGTCTTCGGGCTGCTGTTCGCGCTCATCACGGTCTTTGTCGCGACCATCTCCGTGAACATCGCGGCGAACGTCGTGTCACCCGCGTACGACCTGGCGAACCTCGCGCCCAAGCTCATCAACTTCCGCACCGGCGCGCTGATCACCGGTGTCATCGGCGTCCTGGTCATGCCGTGGAAGCTGACCTCCACGCCCGAGCTGTACATCTTCACCTGGCTCGGCGTCGTCGGCGGACTGCTCGGCACCGTCGCCGGCATCCTGATCGCCGACTACTGGATCATCCGCCGCACGGTGCTCCACCTGGCCGACCTGTATCTGGCGAACGGCCGCTACTGGTACTCGGGCGGCTGGAACTGGAACGCGGTGATCGCCTTCGCCGTGGGCGGTGTCCTCGCCGTCGGCGGCTCGTACTCGACGGTCGACGCGCAGGGCTCCAAGCAGGGACCGTTCCCGGTGGACGGCCTCATCCCGTTCCTCAAGCCGCTCGCGGACTACGGCTGGGCGGTCGGGCTCGGATCCTCGCTGATCCTTTACGTGGCCCTGACCAAGGCGCGTGGGGTCCGGATCTAACCGGTCGGGCTTGTTCTGCCGGTCAGCTTTGCCACCGCGTCCCCGGCCGCCTTCAGGGCGCCCTTGTAGATGCCGTCCGTCGGGGGCGCGCCGTGGGACTCGAAGTCGCTGCCGTTGTAGGTGACGGTCACCAGGGCGTTGCCGGCCCTGACCGTCACCACCGCCTCGCGGGTGTTCTGCTTGTCGTGCGAGGTGAGGGCGACCGCGATCCTGGCCTCGTCCCCGAGGCCGGGCGCCGTGTCGCCCTTGCCTCGCGCGGTGAAGGCGGTGTCCGCCGCGGCGGCCGACTCCTTGATCTCGAAGGAGACGTCGAGCCAGCGGTAGTCGTAGTCCTTGAGCGCGCTCCACGAGCAGCCGCGGCGCAGCGAACGGTCGGCGGCGGCGAGTTCCTTGCCGGCCGAATCGGCCTTCGGCACCAGCTCCGCGACCGTCTTCGCCGTGACGGCGGAGCACGGCTCGGGCGGCTTGTCGTAGGCACGGCTGGTCGCGGGCGCCGCCGACTGCGCGGCACGCTTCGTCGAGGGCTGCGGGGCAGCGGCGGGCTGCCGGGACGGATCCGCCATCGGGCCCGAGGTCCAGGCCCAACCGGCGCACGCGAGAACCGCGACCGGCAGGACCCGCACGGTCAGCGCGAGGGGGAGAGGGAGAGAACGCACGGCGTACGCCCCTTGTGCGAGGGGGAGGGGACGCCAGTGTCACACGAGTTGCCCCGGGACAACACTGCCCCCTTGCCCCTCATGCGCACCATGCGCAGTTCAGTGCGTCCGCATCAGCGGGCCTTCACCCCAAAGAGGCCTCCGCGTACGCGGTCAGGGCCTCTTCATGAGGGCGGGCAGGGGCAGGGCGGACTCGATGCGGTCGATCGCGGCGAAGGCGCCGTACGCGATCAGTTGCACCAGGCAGTGATCGGTGAAGGGCGGCTTCAGCCAGGCCGCCACGTCTTTGTCCGTGGTACGGGGTGACGGCGGCCGGCACCGCGAGGCGCGCCCCGGGCCGCCGGTCGCGGTCGGGCAGCTCGTCCCGGGCGAGCGGCGGATGCGAGCCGTCCCAAGCGGCGAGGGCCTCCTCGACCAGGGCCAGGTCGACGTCGTCGAGCGTCCCGCGCCTGCAGAGGCGGCGTCGCACAGCGCGGCGTATGCCGGGCCCACGGTCGTGCCGGCCGCCCAGGCGGGGGGCCCGGCCCCGGATCGTCGAGCAGGGCGAGGTTCGCGCCCGGCGCGTGGTCCCGGCGCACCGTCCGCGCCAGGCTCCGGCCCCCGAGGCTGCGCACGGGGGCGCAGGCGCTGGGGCGTTGCCGGGCAGCAGGTTCTCGGTGAGCAGAGCGGACACGACGCGGTCGTTGGGAACGCGAGGTGACCGCGCTCGCGGCGCGCGGCCTGACGAACGAGGGGATCGCCGCGCCCATGGTCGTCAGTCCGTTCACGGCCAAGACCCACGTCAGCCGCGCGATGACGAAGCTCGGTGCCCGCGACCGGGCCCGACTCGTCGTGTTCGCCTACGAGTCGGGCCCGGTCACGGCACGTACACAGTGGCGCGCGGGGTGCCTCAACTCACTCCCGCTCGACCGGGATCCACAGTTGCGCGTCCGCCAGTGCCGCGTCGGGTGACAGGCGTGTGCTGAGGATCTCGGGGCCCGGCCTGCTCCGGTACGGGTTGGACGGGAACCACTGCGTGAACACGTCCCGCCACAGGTGCTGCAGGGTCTGCGGGAACGGGCCCGAGCTGTCGAAGACGGCCCAGGTGCCCGCCGGGACCGTGAGGGTGTCCAGGTCGTCAGGGCCTGCGGCGGAGGCCACCGCCGCGTGGTAGTAGTCGAGTTCGGTACCCTCCGCGCGGCTCGGGTCGAGGTCGTCGCTCACCGAGACGATCCCCTCGGGCTCCTGGTCGGACAGTGACTCGATCCGGCGCACCGTCTCCTTGTCGATGCCCCGGATGAAGTCGGCGATCGCCGGATTCATGCCCTCGTGGACGAGGGGGACCCGCGCCTTCCTGCCGACCACGTGGAACTCGGGCTTCTCCATCACTCGGTATCGCATGGTGCTGCTCCCTTCGACGATGAGCCGGAAGGACATCCGGGGCTGGGACCACAGGGCCGCACCGGTCCGCCTGGCCTCGCCGGGGCCCACTCCGTGCAGCCCCCGGAAGGCCCGCGCGAACGCCTCGCCCGAGCCGTAGCCGTAGCGCACGGCGATCTCGAGGAGCGTCGGCTCCCCGGCGAGCACCTCCGCGCCCGCGACGGTCAGCCGCCTGCGCCGGATGTACTCGGAGAGCGGCAGTCCCGCGAGCGCGGAGAACATCCGCCGGAAGTGGTACTCCGACGTCGCCGCGATCCGGGCCAGATCGGCGATGTCGATGCGCCGGTCGAGGTGGCGCTCGATGTGGTCCATGGCCTCGTTGAGCCGGTCAAGCACCCCGGGCTCCTTCCTGTTGACCTCGCTCACGCTAGGGAGGACCCATGGTCGCGGACCCGACATCCTGTGCCCGTTCCGGTCGGGCGTGCCCGTTCCGGCCGGTTGGGGTCTTGTGACCTTCTTTGTCGGGGCCGGTTATTCAATCTTCATCAAATGTGTTCCGCCATGCGGACAACCCTCTTGCCTGTGAACTGTATGCGAAATACGTTCTGCGGTATTCCTTGATCACACACGGATCATCCACAGGATGTCCCGCACACTCGTCCCCTGGCGGAGGTATCTCCTCGTGCGCCGAACAGCGGTTGCCGTCACGGCAGTTGCCCTGGTGTTGTCCACAACGGCGGGCTGCGGCTCCCTCCAGTCCTCGGCCACCGAGGTCGGCGGGGAGCGCATGACCGACGACCGGCCCGTAAGGGACGGCGGCACCCTCACCGTCGCCCTCAACGCGGACCCGGACAAACTCGACCCCTCGCTCGCCCAGACCCTCGTAGGCCGCACGGTCTTCGCCGGGATGTGCGAGAAGCTCTACGACGTCGACGAGGCGGGCAAGGTCGTCCCGCAGCTCGCCACCGCTCTGCCGAAGACCTCGGCGGACGGCCGCACCGTCACCTTCTCCGTCCGCAAGGGCCTGAAGTTCAGCGACGGCACCTCGCTCGACGCGGCCGCCGTCGTCACCTCGCTGCTGCGCCACCGCGACCTGCCGGGATCGGCCCGCGCCACCGAACTCACCCCGCTCAAGGACGCCGAGGCCACCGGCGCGTACTCCGTGAAGCTCACCCTCAAGCAGGCCTACGTCCCGCTCACCGCGGTGCTCGCCGACCGCTCCGGCATGGTGATGTCCCCGGCCGCGCTCAAGAAGTACGGCAAGAACTTCACGAATCACCCCTCCTGTGTCGGCCCGTTCAAGTTCGTCGAGCGCGTCGGCGGCGACCGCATCGTGCTCGCCAAGGACCCGAACTACTACGACGCGCGCGACGTCCACCTCGACAAGGTGATCTACAAGCCGATCCCCGACGGCAGCGTCCGCCTCGCCAACCTGCGCTCCGGAGACGTCCAGATCGGCGACCAGATGGCCCCGGTCGACGTGAAGAGCGCGCTCACCGAGCCCAAGCTCCAGCTGTTCAACTCGCCCTCGCTCGGGTACCAGGGCATCGGGCTCAACGTCGGCAACGTCAAGGGTCTCGGCGAGAAGCCCGGCAAGCTCGACACCCCCCTCGCCCGCGACGTGCGCGTCCGGGAGGCTTTCGAGCTGTCCATCGACCGCGACCTGATCAACAAGGTCGTCTTCCAGGGCATGTACGAGCCCGCCTGCGGGCCCGTCTCGCCCGAATCCGCCATCGCGCCCGGCGTCGCGGCCTCCGCCTGCCCCAAGCGCGATGTCGCCAAGGCGAAGCGGCTGCTCAAGGCGGCGGGCGTGAAGACGCCGCTCAGGATCGAACTCAAGACGTCCACGACGCCCGAGAACAGCCGTCTCGGCCAGGTAGTCCAGGCCATGGCCAAGGAGGCCGGCTTCGCCGTCTCCCTGCGCCCCACCGAGTACGCGACGATGCTCGAGGAGACCGACTCCGGTCACTACGACGCCTTCACCAGCGGCTGGTCCGGGCGCCTCGACCCCGACGGCAACATCGCCAGCTTCCTGCAGACGAAGGGTGCCATGAACGCCTACGGCTTCTCGGACGACGAGACCGACGCCCTGATCGAGCGCGGCCGTACCGAGGCCGACCCCGCCGAACGCGCCAAGACATACGGCAAGTTGACCCGCCGCGCGAACGACGCCCACGCGCTCATCTACCTCTACCGCCAGAAGAACTACGTCGTCGCAGGGAAGGACGTCGCGGGCGTCCGCGTCTACGGCGACGGCCTGGTCCGCGTGAAGGATGCGGGGTACACCAAGTGACGACCAGCCAAATAGCCCTGCCGAAGGGGCGGTCCGCCCTCTTCGCGGGCCATCCGATGGCCGCGTACGTGCTGACCCGTGTACGTCAGTCCGTCATCACCCTCTTCCTCGTCTCGATCGTCGTCTTCGCGGGGATCCGCGCCCTGCCCGGCGACCCGGCCCTCGCCCTCGCCGGCGAGGAGCGCAGCCCCGCCGCGCTCGCCGCGATCCGCGCCGAGTACGGGCTCGACGACAACATCGTCATCCAGTACGGCCGCTTCATCGGGCACGCCCTCACCGGCGACCTCGGCACCTCGTCACGCACCGGCCTGCCGGTGTCCGACGCCATCGGCCAGGCCCTGCCCGTCACTCTCGAACTGGCCGCGCTCTCGCTCCTGCTGGCGGTCGTCCTCGGTATCGGCGCGGGCATCGTCGCCGCCGTACGCCGCGGCAGGCCCGCCGAGTGGATCGCCAACGGCCTCGCCCTGCTCGGCCTCTCGGTCCCCACCTTCTGGCTCGGCATGGTCCTGGTCCTCGCCTTCGCCATCGCCGTCCCGGTCTTCGCCGCCTCCGGATACGTCCCCTTCGGCACCGACCCGCTCGACAACCTGCGCCGCATGGTGCTGCCCGCGATCGTTCTCGGCTCCGGGCTCGCCGCCGTCGTCATGCGGCAGACCAGGGCCGCGATGCTCGACTCCCTCTCCGCCGACTACGTGCGCACCGCCCGCGCCAAGGGCCTGTCGCGCCGCGAGGTCATCGGCGGTCACGCGCTGAGGAACTCCCTGGTCACCGTGGTGACCGTGCTCGGACTCCAGCTCGGCCACCTCATCTCCGGCGCTGTCGTCACCGAGCAGATCTTCGTCCTGCCCGGCTTCGGCAAGCTCACCATCGACGCCGTCTTCACCCGCGACTACGCGACCCTCCAGGGCGTGGTGCTGTGCACCTCCGCCGCCTACATCCTCATCAACCTGCTGGTCGACGTCGCGTACTCGGTCATCGACCCGCGAATCCGGCTCGGAGGCGCCAAGTGACCACGGCCCTTTCCCTGACAGCTGTACGTTCGCGCGCCGCGGGCAGCGTCAAGCTGCGCGCCCTGCGCAAGAACCGGCTCGCGATGACCGGCGGCGTCATCGCCGGCGTCTTCGTCCTGGCCGCGCTCTTCGCGCCGCTGATCGCCCCGTACGACCCCGCGCAGCCCGACTTCGGCAACGTGCTCGCCGCGCCCGACTGGTCGCACTGGCTCGGCACCGACGACCTCGGCCGCGACCAGCTGTCCCGCGTCGTCTTCGGCGCCCGCGCGTCCATGCAGGTCGGCGTCCTCGCCGTGATCCTCGCGTTCGTCGTCGGCGTCCCCCTCGGACTGCTCGCCGGCTACTACGGCAAGCTCGCCGACAGCGTCGTCTCGCGCGTCACCGACACGATGCTCGCGTTCCCCTTCCTGGTCCTGGCCGTCGGTCTCGCCGCGGTGCTCGGCCCGTCCCTCACCAACGCGACCATCGCGATCGGCATCTCGCAGATCCCGGCCGTCATCCGCATCACCCGCGCGGAGACCCTGCGGCTCAAGCACGTCGACTATGTCGCCGCGGCCGTCGCCAACGGGGGAGGGGACGCCACCGTCCTGTTCCGCCACGTCCTGCCCAACGCGACCTCGGCTCTCGTCGTCCAGGCCACCGTCGGCATCCCCGCCGCGATCATCGGCGAGGCCCTGCTCAGCTTCCTCGGCCTGGGCGTCCAGCCGCCCGAGCCGTCCCTCGGCGTGATGCTGTCGTCCGCCCAGTCCTTCCTCGCGCCCGCGCCCTGGATGGCGGTCTTCCCCGGCCTTGCCGTCGTCGCCGCGACCCTGGCGTTCAACCTGCTCGGCGACGGCCTGCGCGACGTCCTCGACCCCCGTGGAGCGACCCGATGAGCCCCGACCCCGTGCTGAGTGTCCGCGACCTCTCGGTGTCCTTCCGTTCGGACACCCGCACCGTCCACGCCGTCGACCACGTCTCGTACGACCTCGCGGCCGGCGAAGTCCTCGCCGTGGTGGGCGAGTCGGGCTGCGGCAAGTCCGTCACCTCCATGGCCGTCATGGGCCTGCTCCCGCCCACCGCGCACATCACCGGTTCGATCAGGCTCGGGACACGCGAACTCGCGGGCGGCGACGACAAGGCGTACGGGAAGATCCGCGGCAAGGACATCGCGATGATCTTCCAGGAGCCGATGACCTCCCTGAACCCGGTGCTCACCATCGGCCGGCAGATCGGTGAAGTGCTGCGCCGGCACCAAGGGCTGAGCAAGAAGGAGGCACGCGCGCGTGCCGTCGAACTCCTGGACCTCGTGGGCATCCCCGCCCCGGCCCAGCGCGTCGACGAGTACCCGCACCAGCTCTCAGGCGGTATGCGCCAGCGCGTGATGATCGCCATCGCGGTCGCCTGCGACCCGGCCGTCCTCATCGCCGACGAGCCGACCACCGCCCTCGACGTCACCGTGCAGGCGGGCATCCTCGAGGTTCTCCAGTCGCTGCGTGAACGCCTCGGCACGGCGATCGTCCTCATCACGCACGACCTCGGCGTCGTCGCCGACATCGCCGACCGCGTCCTCGTCATGTATGCGGGCCGGCCCGTCGAACAGGCCCCCGTGGACGAGCTGTTCGCGACGCCGCGCCACCCGTACACCCGCGGACTTCTGTCTGCGGTCCTGCGGCCCGGCGCCTCGGCCGCCGCGGACGAGGGCGGCAAGCGGCGCCTGCCCGAGATCCCCGGCCTCGTGCCGAGCCTCCACTCCCAGCCCGACGCCTGCACCTTCGCCCCGCGCTGCGCCCGCGCCGACGACCAGTGCACGACGGCGCGGCCCGGCTTCAAGTCCGTCACCGCCGACGGCGGAGCCGACGCACCGCACCTGACCGCCTGCTGGCACCCGCACACCCTCCAGGAGGCCGCACAGTGAGCACCCCGGTCCTGCAACTCGACGCCCTGGAGCGGCACTTCACCGCATCCGGCGGCACCGTACGCGCCGCCGACGGCGTCACCCTGACCGTCGGCCGCGGCGAAGTCGTCGGCCTCGTCGGCGAGTCCGGCAGCGGCAAGTCCACCGTCGGACGCTGCGCCGTACGCCTCGACGAGCCCACCGGCGGCACCGTACGCATCAACGGCACCGACGTGACGACCATGTCCCGGCGTGCCCTGCGCCCCCTGCGCAAGGACTTCCACCTCGTCTTCCAGGACCCCTCGTCGTCCCTCGACCCGCGCATGACCGTCGGGCAGATCGTCGCCGAGCCGCTGCGGCTGCACGGCATCGCGAAGGGCGAGGCGGCACGCGCGCGCGTGGCGGAACTCCTCGCCCAGGTCGGCCTGCGTCCCGAGCACGCCGACCGGCACCCGCACGAGCTGTCCGGCGGCCAGCGCCAGCGCATCTCCATCGCCCGCGCCCTGTCGGTCGACCCCGCGCTCCTCGTCGCCGACGAGCCGACCTCCGCCCTCGACGTGTCCGTCCAGGCGTCCGTGCTCAACCTGCTCGCCGACCTCCAGCGAGACCGCGGCTTCGGCTGCCTGTTCATCACCCACGACCTCGCCGCCGTCGAGTACCTCGCCGACCGGATCGCGGTCATGTATCTGGGCCAGATCGTCGAACAGGCACCCACCGCCGAGCTGTTCGCCGACCCCAAGCACCCCTACACCCAGGCCCTCCTGTCCGCGGCGCCCGTGCCCGACCCGGTCACCCAGCGCACCCGCGAACGGATCGTCCTCAGCGGCGAACTTCCCAGCCCGCTCGCGCCCCCGCCCGGCTGCCGCTTCCACACGCGCTGCCCGCTCGCCGTCGACCGCTGCCGCACCGAGATCCCGGCCCTGCGCACCCTGGACGGCGGCCGCGAGGTGTCCTGCCACCTCGTAGCCGACGACGGCACCGCCCCCGACGCCGCGACACCCCGAACCGCGGACACCGACGAGTCACTTCGTACGATCCCTCACAGCCGCCCCGCATCCGCCTGACGCCCGAGGAGCACCACCCTTGTTCACCACCCGGCCGACCCTCCAAGGCACCTTCGGCATGGTCTCGTCCACCCACTGGCTCGCCTCCCAGTCGGCCATGGCCGTCCTGGAGAGCGGTGGCAACGCCTACGACGCAGCCGTCGCCGCGGGCTTCGTCCTGCACGTCGTCGAACCGCACCTGAACGGCCCCGCCGGCGAGGTCCCCATCATCCTCGCCCCCGCCGGTGGGGACGTCAGCGTCCTGTGCGGGCAGGGCGTCGCGCCCGCCGGGGCCACCGTCGCCCACTACCGCTCCCTCGGCCTGGACCTCGTCCCCGGCACCGGCCCCCTGGCCGCCGCCGTGCCCGGCGCCTTCGACGCCTGGATGGTCCTCCTGAAGGACCACGGCACCAAGTCCCTGGCCGAGGTGCTGAGTTACGCCATCGGGTACGCCGAGGACGGGCACGCGCCCGTGGAGCGCGTAGGCGAGACCGTCGAGACCGTGCGCGCCCTCTTCGAGGACGAGTGGCCCTCCTCGGCCGAGGTCTACCTCAAGGACGGCGCGTCCCCGAAGCCCGGCGAGCTGTTCCGCAACCCGCAGCTCGCCGCGACGTGGCGGCGCGTGATCGAGGAGGCCGAGGAGAGCGCGGGCGACGATCGCGTCGCGCAGATCGAGGCCGCCCGCGCGATCTGGCGCGAGGGCTTCATCGGCGAGGCCCTCGTCCGGCAGGCCGGCCGGCCCACCATGGACACCAGCGGCACCCACCACACCGGCACGCTCACCGCCGCCGACCTGGCCGGCTGGTCCGCTACCTACGAGGCGCCCGCCACGTACGACTGGAACGGCTGGACCCTGTGCAAGGCCGGCGGCTGGAGCCAGGGCCCCGCCTTCCTCCAGCAGCTCGCCCTGCTCCCCGACGAGCTGCCCGCCTACGGCTCCGCCGAGTACGTCCACCTGCTCATCGAGGGCTGCAAGCTCGCCATGGCCGACCGCGAGGCCTGGTACGGGGACGCCGGTCCCGAGGACGTGCCCGTCGCCGAGCTCCTGTCCGACGAGTACAACGCCGCGCGCCGCGCCCTCGTCGGCGACAAGGCGTCCCACGAGCTGCGGCCGGGCAGCCCGCGCGGCACCGAGCCCCGGATCTCCGCGCACGCGCACGCCGTGGCGGCGGGGGAGGACGGGTTCGACGCCATGGGGATAGCGGGCGCCGGTGCCGGTGAGCCCACCGTCGCCAAGAGCGGTGACCAGGAGGTCGCGGCGGACGGCGCGACCCGCGGCGACACCTGCCACCTCGACATCGTCGACCGCTGGGGCAACATGGTCGCCGCGACGCCCTCCGGCGGCTGGCTCCAGTCGAACCCCGTCGTGCCCGAGCTCGGCTTCCCGCTCGGCACCCGTCTCCAGATGGCCTGGCTGGAGGAGGGCCTGCCGAACTCGCTCACGCCGGGACGCCGTCCCCGTACGACGCTGACGCCCTCGCTCGCCCTGAAGGACGGTGTGCCGGTCCTCGCGTTCGGCACGCCCGGAGGCGACCAGCAGGACCAGTGGCAGGTCCATTTCTTCCTCGCCGTCGCCCTGCGCGCGGCCGTGCGCGGCGGGCTCGACCTCCAGGGCGCCGTCGACGCCCCGAACTGGCACAACGACTCCTTCCCCGGGTCCTTCTACCCGCGCGGCATGCGGCCCGGCAGCGTCACCGTCGAGTCCCGCGTCGGCGAGGACGTCATCGAGGAGCTGCGCCGCCGCGGCCACGACGTGACGGTCGGCGAGCCCTGGTCGGAGGGCCGCCTGTGCGCGGTCGCCCGCGACCCGGAGACCGGCGTCCTGTCGGCCGCGGCCAACCCGCGCGGGATGCAGGGGTACGCCGTCGGCCGCTGACGGATCAGGCGGTGCACGGATCGATGTACCAGGGGTGGGGTTCCGCGGTATTCAACGGGATTCCACCCCTCGTACACCGGGCGGGTACGGGTTGTCAGTGGAGCGTGCTCTCATGGAGGCATGATCGAAGCACAGGAAACGACGGAAAGCATCGACGACTTTCTCGTACACGGGGTCACCGAGGTGGAGCGCGCCGTGCGCGCCGCTGCCGCCGCAGAGGTGATGCCCCGCTTCCGGCAGCTCGCCGAGGGTGACGTCGCCCAGAAGAGCGGCCCGCACGACCTCGTGACCACCGCCGACCGGCTGGCCGAGGAGTATCTGACCCGCGAGCTGAGCGCCCTGCTGCCCGGCTCCGTCGTGGTCGGCGAGGAGGCGGTCCATGCCGACTACGCGGTCTACGACGCGATAGGCGAGGACGCCCCGGTGTGGATCGTCGACCCGGTCGACGGCACCCGCCAGTTCGTCCACGGCGACCCCGGGTTCTGCATGCTCGTCGCGCTGGCCCAGCACGGCACGGTCCTCGCCTCCTGGACGTTCGCACCCGCGCTCGGCGAGTTCGCCGTAGCGGTCCGCGGCAAGGGGGCCTGGCTCAACGGCGAGGCGCTGCACGCCGGTTCGCCCGGTGCGGACGAGCCCATCGACGTGGCGACGTCGCACCCCGACTACACGACGGACGCGCAGAAGCGCGACCTCCTTGGCCTGTGGACCGACGGGGTGCGCCCGCGCCCGTGCGGATCGGCCGGCCTTGAGTATCTGGCCGTCGCCCGCGGCGAGTTGGACGCCACCGCGTTCTCGTGGGAAGCAGCCTGGGACCACGCCGCGGGGCTGCTGCTCGTCGAGGAGGCGGGCGGCACGCACCTGACAAAGGCGGGCGAGCCCTTCCGGATCACCGGGGGGAACGCACTGCCGTTCACGGCGGCCCGGGACAAGGCCACCGCCCGGCGCGTGGTGGACCTGCTCGGCGGCGAGTGACCCGGCGGCCGGGCCCCCTGGCGGGGCCCGCGCCCATGACCTGCGACGACCCTCGGCGCACCTTCGCGCAGCCCGTCCGGGAACGCCCCGCGCCCCGGCTCTGTCAGCCCTGCGGCATATCCTGTCGGCCAGTGGCCTCGGCTGACAAAGGAGTCCGAAGGTGCCGTCGATGCTCGATGCCGTCGTGGTGGGTGCGGGACCGAACGGACTGACCGCTGCCGTGGAGCTGGCCCGCCGAGGCCTCTCCGTGGCCGTCTTCGAGGCCAGGGACACCGTCGGCGGGGGCGCGCGCACCGAGGAGCTCACCCTCCCCGGATTCCGCCACGACCCGTGCTCGGCCGCTCACCCTCTGGGGATCAACTCGCCCGCGTTCAGGGACATGCCGCTGGACCGGTACGGCCTGGAGTGGCTGCACGCCGAGCTCCCCATGGCGCACCCCTTCCCCGACGGCAGCGCGGCCGTGCTGTCACGCTCCGTCGCCGAGACGGCCGCCTCGTTCGGGCCGCACGACGCGGGCACCTACCGCCGTCTTGTCGCGCCCCTCCTGCCCAAGTGGGACGCGCTTGTACGGGACTTCATGGCGCTGCCGCTCACATCCCTGCCGCGCGACCCGCTCACCCTGGCCCGCTTCGGGCTCACGGGGCTCCCGCCGTCCACCTGGCTGATGCGCCGCTTCCGCGACGACCGGGCGCGCGCCCTGTTCTCCGGCCTCGTCGCCCACGCCATCGCCCCGCTCGGCGGCCTCGGCACGGGAGCCGTCGGCCTCGTCTTCGCACTCGCCGGCCACGCGCGCGGCTGGCCCGTCGCCCGCGGCGGCTCACAGTCGATCTCCGACGCGCTCGCCGCGTACCTCAAGGACCTCGGCGGAGCCGTCCACACGAACTACGAGATCAAGCGCCTCGACGACCTGCCGCCCGCCCGCGCCTACATCTTCGACACCTCGCCCACGGCGCTCGCCCGCATCGCCGGGCTCGGCAGCTACTACGAGCGCTTCCGGTACGGCGCGAGCGTCTTCAAGCTCGACTACGCGCTCGACGGACCCGTGCCGTGGACCGCGAAGGAGGCGAGGAACGCGGGCACCGTCCAGGTCGGGCCCGGCAGCCGTGACATCGCGGCGGCCCTGCGCGCCGCGTCCCGCGAGGGCCGCGCCCCGGACAAGCCCTTCCTCATCACGGTCCAGCCCAGCGTCATGGACCCCTCCAGGGCCCCGGCGGGCAAGCACGTCTTCTGGGCGTACGGGCATGTCCCGAGCGGCTGGGACGGCGACCTCACCGACGCCGTCGAGCGACAGCTGGAGCGCTTCGCGCCCGGGTTCCGCGACCGGATCCTGGCGCGGGCCACGGCCGGACCGCCCGAGCTGGCCGCGCGGAACGCGAACTATGTGGGCGGTGACATCGCCTGCGGCGCGGTGAGCGGGCTCCAGCTGCTCCTGCGGCCGAAGCTGTCCCTGTCGCCGTACACGACGCCGCACCCCGCCGTCTTCATCTGCTCGTCCGCGAGCCCGCCGGGGCCGGGCGTCCACGGCATGTCCGGGCACAACGCGGCCAAGGCCGTGTGGAGGAGGATCCGCGCGTCATGACCCGAATCACCCTGGTCAAGGGCGACATCACCGCCGAGACCGCCGACGCCATCGTGAACGCGGCCAATTCCTCGCTGCTCGGGGGCGGCGGGGTCGACGGCGCGATCCACCGGCGCGGCGGCCCCGAGATCCTCGCCGAGTGCCGCAGACTCCGCGCCTCGTACTACGGCAAAGGCCTGGCCACCGGGCAGGCGGTCGCCACGACGGCCGGGAACCTCGACGCCGGGCATGTGATCCACACCGTCGGCCCGGTCTGGTCCGCGTCCCTGGACCGGTCCGAGCTGCTCGCCTCCTGCTACCGCGAGTCGCTGCGCGTGGCGGCCGGGCTCGGTGCCCGGACGGTGGCCTTCCCCGCGATCTCGACCGGGATCTACGGCTGGCCGCTGGACGACGGGGCGCGCATCGCGGTCCGCACGGTGCGGGAGGTCGCAGGGCCGCCGGTCGAAGAGGTGCGGTTCGTCCTCTTCGACGACAGGGCGTACGCGGCCTTCGCCGACGCCCTCGCCGACTGACCGCTCCCCGCCGAGGGGCCGCGCGGCCCGCACGTTGATGTCGGATTCTCGCCAGCCCAGGGCGGCGGCCATCGGCGATGCTTACTGCATGCACACCGATACCGACCGATGCGTCCGGGCCGTCCAGTCCAAGGACGCCCGCTTCGACGGCTGGTTCTTCACCGCCGTCCTGACGACCCGGATCTACTGCAGGCCCAGCTGCCCGGTAGTGCCTCCGAAGCCCGAGAACATGACCTTCCTGCCCAGCGCCGCCGCCTGCCAGCAGGCCGGATTCCGGGCCTGCAAGCGCTGCCGCCCCGACACGAGCCCCGGCTCCCCGGAGTGGAACCAGCGCGCCGACCTGGTCGCCCGCGCCATGCGCCTCATCGGCGACGGCGTCGTCGACCGCGAGGGCGTCCCCGGCCTCGCCGGACGCCTCGGCTACAGCCCCCGCCAGGTCGAGCGCCAGCTCCTCGCCGAGCTGGGCGCGGGCCCGCTCGCCCTGGCCCGCGCCCAGCGCGCCCAGACCGCGCGGATCCTCGTGGAAACGACCGAGCTGCCGATGGCCGACATCGCCTTCGCCGCCGGCTTCTCCTCCATCCGCACCTTCAACGACACGGTCCGCGAGGTCTTCGCCCTCTCCCCGAGCGAGCTGCGCACCCGCGCGCCCAGGAACGGTGCCACGGCACCCGGCGCTATCGCGCTGCGCCTCCCGTTCCGCGCCCCGCTCAACCCCGACAACCTCTTCGGCCACCTCGCCGCGACCGCCGTACCGGGCGTCGAGGAGTGGCGCGACGGTGCGTACCGGCGCACGCTGCGCCTCCCCTACGGGCACGGCATCGTCACCCTCACGCCCGCCCCCGACCACATCGGCTGCCGCCTCGTCCTCACCGACCAGCGCGACCTGACCGTCGCGATCAGCCGCTGCCGCCGCATGCTCGACCTGGACGCCGACCCCGTCGCCGTGGACGAGCAACTGCGCGCGGACCCGCTGCTCGCCCCGCTCGTCGACAAGGCGCCCGGCCGCCGGGTGCCGCGCACCGTCGACGAGCCCGAGTTCGCGGTCCGCGCCGTACTCGGCCAGCAGGTGTCCACGGCCGCCGCCCGCACCCACGCCGCCCGCCTCGTCACCGCGCACGGCGAGCCCGTCGACGACCCCGAGGGCGGCCTCACCCATCTCTTCCCCTCACCGGCGTCGCTGGCGGCCCTCGACCCCGAGGCGCTCGCCCTGCCGCGCAGCCGCCGCACCACCCTGACCACACTGGTGCGCGAGCTCACGGAGGGCACCCTCGTCCTCGGCCCCGAGAGCGACTGGGACGAGGCCCGTGCGCGGCTCATGGCACTGCCCGGCTTCGGGCCCTGGACGGTCGAGGTCATCGCGATGCGCGCCCTCGGCGACCCGGACGCCTTCCTGCCCACCGACCTCGGAATGCGGCGCGCCGCACAGGAGTTGGGGCTGCCCCACACCCCCGCCGCGCTCACCGCGCGCGCCGCATCCTGGCGCCCCTGGCGCGCGTACGCCGTCCAGTACCTGTGGGCCACCGACGACCACCCGATCAACTTCCTCCCCGTGTAAGGGACGTACGACCATGACCGCCAAGCAGCACCACGTCATCGACAGCCCCTACGGGCCGCTCACGCTCGTCGCCACCGACGGCACGCTCAGCGGCCTCTACATGACCGACCAGCGCCACCGCCCCGCCGAGGAGACCTTCGGGGAGCGCGACGGCCGGCCCTTCGGGGCGGCCATCGACCAGCTGGAGGCCTATTTCCAGGGCGAGTTGAAAGAGTTCGACCTGCCGCTGCTCCTCGAAGGCACCCCGTTCCAGCGCAGCGTCTGGGAGCAGCTCCAGCGCATCCCGTACGGGGAGACCCGCACCTACGGGGAGCTCGCCGAGGCCCTCGGCAACGCGAACGCGTCCCGCGCCGTGGGCCTCGCCAACGGCAAGAACCCGGTCGGCGTCATCGTCCCCTGCCACCGCGTCATCGGCGCGAGCGGCGGCCTGACCGGCTACGGCGGCGGCCTGGAACGCAAGCAGCGCCTCCTCGACTTCGAACAGGGCGCGGCGCTGTTCTAGCGGGATCCCTTACGCGGGATCCCTCAGGGGGTCAGCTCGCCGGGAAGCCGCGGAAGCGCCGTCCCGATCGGCTCCCGCACGACCTCGGCGGCCCGGTCGTCGTACGGCGTCGGCTCGGCGTACACGATGACGAGCCGCGCCCCGTCGTCCGCCGCGAGGCGCGCGAGTCCCGCGGCGGGCTGCACCTGGAGGCTGCTGCCGACGGCGAAGAACACCTGGCGCGCCTTGGTGATCGACACCGCCTCGCCCAGCACCACCGGGTCGGGCCGCTCCCCGGTCATCACGGTCGCCGGCTTCAGGATCCCCCCGCACACCGGACAGGCGGGATCGTCCTCGCCCGCCTCGACCCGCGCGACGGCGTCCGTCAGCGCGCCCCGGTACCCATGGCCTGTTTGGCGCATCGCCGTCTTCCTCCCGAGTGACCCCGGTGGCGCGAGCCCTGGATCGCTGGTGTCTGTACGAAGGAGGACCAGGCAGAAAGCGGGAGACCATGGAGCGACAGCACGAGCGCCTCGCGACACCCTGGGCCGCCGGGGTGGCCGGGGTGGTGTTCGCGATCCTGATGGCCGCGGCGATCGTCCTGATGCGCATCGCTCTGCCCGGCGGCAACGGCGGGGGCGATGTAACCGTCGATGCCGGACAGCGCAGCGCGGTGCAGACGGCGCTGGCGCTGCTCCCGTTCGCCGGGATCGCCTTCCTGTGGTTCATGGGCGCCCTGCGCGAGCAGGCCGGCGAGGGTGAGGACCGGTTCGTCTCCACCGTGTTCCTGGGCAGCGGGCTGGTCTTCGTCGCCACCCTGTTCGGCGCTGCCGCGGCAGCGGGAACCGTGCTCGACGAGAGTCAGCAGCACCCTCCTTTCGGCCGGCACTTCGCCTACGCCCTGCTGACCACGTACGCCATGCGGATGGCGGCCGTGTTCATCATCACGACCTCGACCATCGGCCGCCGACTCGGCACCGTCCCGCGCCCGCTCGTCGCCCTCGGCTACCTGGCGGGCCTGACGCTGCTCGTCGTGGGAGCGAACCTGCCCTGGTCCGAACTGGTCTTCCCGGCCTGGGCGTTGCTCGTCAGCCTGAACATCCTGCGGCGTCGGCGTCCCGCCCGGTCACAGCCGGCCACATCGACCTGAGCCGACCACACCGCTCACTCGAACGGTCGCCTTCTCGTCGCCGCATCCCGTCCGGACACCGAGGGTGGTCAAAGGGGGCTGAGCGGGCCGTTGGAGAGGACCGATCCCGTGGTGAGGATTGTCGTCGACCTGAACCGCTGTCAGGGGTATGCGCAGTGCGCGTTCCTCGCGCCCGAGGTCTTCGCCATGCACGGCGAGGAGGCGCTGCTGTACAGGCCGGAGGCCGACGAGGCGCAGCGCGAGAAGCTGGCTCAGGCCGCCGCAGCGTGCCCCGTTCAGGCCATCCTGGTCGATGCGGTGGACGCCCCGGCCGAGGCGGTGTCCGGTGAACGGTGACGGATCCCTGGAACGGCTCAAGCGCCAAGGCCGCATCGTCGTCGTCGGCGCCTCGCTGGCGGGCCTGCGGGCTGCTGAAACCCTGCGTGACAAGGGCTTCGCGGGCTCCCTGACCATCATCGGTGACGAGCCCTACGAGCCGTACGACCGCCCCCCGCTGTCCAAGCAGGTGCTCCTGGGCAAGGCGACCGCCGACCGCACCGCGCTGCCCAGGCGCCGGAACGTCGACGCGACCTGGCGGCTCGGGGTCCCGGCCACCGGCCTGGACATGCCCGCCAAGCGGGTGCGGCTGGCCGACGGCGACGAAGTGCCGTACGACCGGCTGCTGATCGCCACCGGGGTACGGGCGCGACCGTGGCCTCGCGAGGCCGAGGCGGAACTTGACGGCGTCTTCGTGCTGCGGACCCGCGACGACGCAGCCGCGCTCGCACGGCAGCTCGACGAGGGACCCAAGCGGGTCTTCGTCATCGGCGCCGGGTTCACCGGCTCGGAGATCGCCTCCGCCTGCCGCGAACGCGGCCTCCCGGTCACCGTCGCCGAGCGCGCCGCGGCGCCCCTGGTCGGCGCACTCGGCGGGGTGGTCGGTGCGGTCGCCGCCGAACTCCATCACCAGCACGGTGTGGACCTGCGGTGCGGAGTCATGGTGACCGCTCTGGAGGGCGACGCCTCGGGACGTGTGCGTGCCGCGCATCTGTCCGACGGCTCCACCGTGGAGACCGACGTGGTGGTTGTTTCGCTCGGAGCCACCCGCAACACCGGGTGGCTCGCCGGATCCGGACTCGGGGCGGGCCCTCGCGGGATCGCGTGCGATGCCGGCTGCCGCGCGTTCGACATCCGCGGAATCGTGACCGACGACATCTATGTGGCGGGCGACGTCGCCCGCTCCCCGCACGCCTTGTTCGGCTACCAGTTCCTGTCCCTGGAGCACTGGGGCAATGCCGTCGCCCAGGCCGGGATCGCGGCGCACAACATGCTGAGCGAGAGTACCGACCGTCTCCCCCACATGTGGATGCCGGCCTTCTGGTCCTCGCAGTTCGGAGTCAACATCAAGTCGGTCGGGGTGCCGTCGCTGGGGACGGAGATCTTGATCTCCCAGGGTTCGCTCGAGGAGCGCCGGTTCGTCGGCGTCTACGGGTACCAGGGGCGCGTCATCGGTGCGGTCGCCTTCGACCATGGCCGGTGGATGCCGTTCTACCAGGAGTTGATCGAGACCACCGCTCCGTTCCCGCCGCCGTTCCCCACGGTCGACCGGCGCTCGGAAGGACAGCAGCCGATGGACGCGGACTACCCCGACCCGTCGGTCCCCACTCACGGCCCCACCGTGACCCTCAGCGGATACTCGCCGGCCGACCGCCGGATGACGTTCACCCCTGCGCACTGACCCGCACGGCCACGAGGACTCGCCATGACGCAATCCCCCCTGCACCAGATCCTGGACTACGCCAACCGCGCCGATCCGTACCCGATCTACGAAGAGCTGCGGAAGACGCCGGTCCACCACGAAGAGGACGGGCCGTACGTCGTCAGCACCTACTACGAGATCCGCAGCCTCCTGCACGATCCTCGGATCAGTTCCGACGCCCGCAATCTGGCCTCGACCGCCCGCGACCCGCTGGCCGAGTCGTCCCAGGAGGACGAGAGCGCCCTGCCGCCCAGCTTCCTGCGGCTCGACCCTCCGGAACACGACCGGCTGCGACGTATGACGAACCGGCCCTTCGGCCCGCCGCACTCCCCCCACCGGGTCGACGGGATGCGCGGAGAACTCCATGGCATCGTCTCCGGCCTCATCGACGGCATCGGCGATCCGGGCCGGATCGACCTGGTGGACCAGTTCTCCTACCCCTTCCCCGTGACAGTGATCTGCCGACTGCTCGGGATTCCGCGCGAGGACGAGGCGCGCTTCCACACCTGGGCGGACACGATCGCCGCGAGCCTGGACCCCGACCCGGACGCGGATCCCACCGAGCGGGGCAAGACGTCGCACGACGCCCGGATGCAACTGGGCATGTACCTGGCCGGCCTGATCGAGGAGCGCCGCAAGAAGCCCGGGAACGACATGCTCTCCGAGCTGGCGACGGCCAAGGGCGAAGACGGTTCGATGACCACGATGGAACTCCTCAGCACTGCGGCGCTGTTGCTGATCGCGGGCCACGAGACGACCGTCAACCTGATCACCAACGGAATGCTGACCCTGCTGCGCAACCCCGATGTCCTGGAGCGGCTGCGTGCGGATCCACGGCTGGCCGTGCCCATCGTCGAGGAACTGCTGCGCTTCGAGCCGCCCGTACAACTGGTGCCGCAGCGCACCACCCTCGCCGACATCGAGGTCCGGGGCGTCACCGTCCCCAAGGGCGCCTCCCTCTGGCTGGTCCTGGCGTCCGGCAACCGCGACCCTCAGCGCTTCGAGAATCCGGACCGCTTCGACCCGGACCGCGGGAACATCCAGCATCTCGGCCTGGGCAGCGGCATCCACAGCTGTTTCGGCGCACCTCTCGCCCGGCTGGAGGCCCAGTTCGCCCTGTCGGAACTGGCCCGGAGGCTGGAGAACCCACGTCTGCTGGAGGACCCGCCGCCGTACCGGCAGAACGCCGTGCTGCGCGGGCCGCGGCATCTGCCCATCGCTTGCGACGGGATCCGCCCTTAGGGCCTGTCCGGCGGATCAGCTCGGCGTCGCAGGGTCCGCCGGACCGGCCCTGGGATCGTTCGTCTGGATCGGGCTGGATCAGGGGGCGGGGTGATGGGGGTCCCCTGCTCGAGCGCAGTCGAGAGCTCGGGGGAGTGCGTGCCGGACCCTGTTGGACCCGGTGAGCCCGACATGATCCGAACGAGAGGCCCTAGGGGTGCGCCGTGCCGAGTTGGCGCAGCAGCTTCGGCAGCGCGGTGCCGATGGGTTCGCGGATGACTTCGTCGGCCAGTTCGTCGTACGGCGTCGCCTCGGCGTTCACGATGACGAGCCGCGCCCCATGATCCGCGGCAACACCGGCGAGCCCGGCGGCGGGCTGCACCTGAAGACTGCTCCCCACGGCGACGAACACCTGACACGCCTTGGTGATCGCGACGGCCTCACCCAGCACCACCGGATCGAGCCGCTCCCCGAACATCACGGTCGCCGACTTGAGGATCCCCCCGCACTCCAGGCACGGCGGATCGTCCTCCCCAGCCTCGACCCGGACGAGGGCGTCCTCCATGGGCCCACGCGCATGACAGCCGGTACACACGAAACTCCGTGCGGAGCCGTGCAGTTCGAGGACCTTGCGCGCGGGCATCCCGGCGAGCTGGTGCAGCCCGTCCACGTTCTGCGTGATCACCCGCACGGGCACACCGGCCCGCTCCAGATCGGCGACGGCCCGGTGCGCGCCGTTCGGCTCGGCGGCAAGGGTCCGGTTCTTCCGCCGCATCTGCCACGACCGGCGCCGGATCTCCGGATCCCCCATGTAGTACTCGTACGTGACGAGCTTCTCCGCCTCCGGATCGCGCCGCCACAGACCGTTCGGCCCGCGGTAGTCCGGGATCCCGGAGTCCGTGGAGATGCCTGCACCACTGAGAATCGCGACGAGAGGCTGCGTGCTCATGCCGCCGAGGGTAGGCGCCCCTCCGGGCGAACCGCGAGGCGATATCGGCGCGCGCGCCGCACCAGGCCGGGTCAGCTCACGCGCTTGCCGTCCTCCAGTTCCGCCGTTCCCTCGCCCCGCGTGAGGACGTCGAGGGCCGTGAGGACGCGGCGGCCGAGTGAGCCCGGCACGTACTCCGGCAGGTCGGGCCGGTCCACGAGGCGCCAGGAGAGCAGTTCCTCCTCCTGGAGCTTGATCGCCTTGAAGCGGTCCTCGTCCAGGACCCCGCCGTCGTACAGATAGGCCACGAGCGGCGGTCGCGCGGGCGTGCCCGGCACCCAGTCGACCACGAGCAGCCGGCCGAGCTCCACGTCGAGGCCGATCTCCTCGGCGGTCTCGCGCCGGGCGCCCTGGCGCGGGGTCTCCCCGGTGTCGGACTCGACGGTGCCGCCCGGCAGCGCCCACCCGTCGCGGTAGTTCGGCTCGACGAGCAGCACGCGCCCCTCGGAGTCACGGAAGAGTGCGGCGGCGCCGCACAGGACGCGAGGGAGGCCCGCGATGTACGCGGCGAACTCGGCGGAGGCAGTCATGAAGGAAGCCTAACGACCGTGTGCCGGGACCCGGGTCAGCCGGGCTGCGCCTCGGCCAACTCGACCGTACGCGCGGCGAGTTCGCTGATCCGCGCGCCGTCGAACCCGAACACCGCGCTGCGCACCCGGTCCTCCAGCGGGTCCTTCCACTGCGCCGGGATCGCCGCGGCGCCGCACAGCACACCGGCCACGGACCCGGCCGTCGCACCGTTCGAGTCGGTGTCCAGGCCGCCGCGCACCGTGAGCGCGAGGGTGCGGGTGAAGTCCCCGTCGCCGTACAGGAGCCCGGCCGTGATGACGGCCGCGTTCGGGACCGTGTGGATCCAGCCGAGCCCGGCCGTCTCCTCCTCCAGCGTCGCGAGCGTCTCCTCCCAGCTCAGCCGCGACTCGTGGAGTGTGGCAGTGCGGCGCACCGTACGGGCCAGCCGGCTGCTCGCCGGGATCACGGTGAGCGCGGTGTCGAGCGCGCGGCGCGGGTCCGGCGCCGTGAACGCCGCCGCGACGAGCGCCGCCGCCCACATCGCGCCGTACACGCCGTTGCCCGTATGGGACAGGGCCGCGTCGCGGCGCGCGAGGGAGGCCGCGCGGCGCGGGTCGCCCGGACACGTCCAGCCGAAGATGTCGGCACGGATCAGCGCGCCGATCCACTCCTGGTACGGATTGTCGAACGTCGCCGTGAGCGGCGGCTTCAGCCCGTTCGCGAGATTGCGGTACGCCGCCCGCTCCGCGGTGAACGTCTGCAGATACGGCAGCCTCATCAGCCACAGATCACCCACCTGTTCCGTGGAGAAGGCGAAGCCGTGCGTCTCCAGGAGATGCAGGCCGAGGATCGCGTAGTCCACGTCGTCGTCCCGGCAGCTGCCGTGGATCCGCCCGCGCACGCACTGCCGCCACTCGGGGCGCAGCGCGAGGCCGTCGGACTCTTCGGCGGGTTCGGGCAGATAGTCGGTGAGCGGCAGGGCGGCGGCCCGCCGCAGATAGCTGTCGATGCGCGCCCGGGTCCAGTGCTCGCCCTGTTCCACCGGCTTGCCGAGCATGTTGCCCGCGATCCGGCCGAGCCAGCCGCCGAGCACCCGGTCCTGGAGGTCGCTGCCCACTGGGGTCATGTCTTTGGTGTACCCGATGAGGGGCCGCGGTGGGGCGAGGCGTTCCGCGCCGCGCGCCGGACCGTCCGCGCGCAGCGCCCGGCTGATCGATCATTTCTGCCCTCATGGCGCCCCGGTTTGAGCGGGTATAGCAGGACTTATCGTCCGGGCGCGCCGTTTCGCGGACCGGACAGCCATGGGCAGCGGCCCCCACCTCCGGTTAAGGTCGCAGCGGCGCGACTGCCTTGCGCGAGCAAGGCGCGAAAGCAAGGGGAATGCAAGGTGGCGGACGCTGGAGTGACGGCGGAGCACGTGCTCATCGCCGCGGACAAGTTCAAGGGCTCGCTCACGGCCGTGCAGGTCGCGGAGCGGGTCACGGCCGGCCTGCGGCGGATCGCGCCCGGGGTGACGGTCGAGTCCGTGCCCGTCGCGGACGGCGGGGACGGCACGGTGGCCGCGGCCGTGGCGGCCGGTTTCGAGCGCCGCGAGGTACGGGTCACGGGGCCGCTCGGTGACGAGGTCACGGCGGCGTATGCCCTGCGGGACGGCACGGCCGTCGTCGAGATGGCCGAGGCGTCCGGGCTCCAGCTGCTGCCCGAAGGCGTCTTCGCGCCGCTGACCTCGACCACGTACGGGTCCGGCGAACTGCTCGCCGCGGCGCTCGACGCGGGCGCCCGCTCCATCGTCTTCGGCGTGGGCGGCAGCGCCACGACCGACGGCGGCGCCGGAATGCTGGCCGCGCTCGGCGCACGCTTCCTGGACGCGGACGGCAAGCCCGTCGGCCCGGGCGGCGGGCCCCTCGCCGACCTGGCCACGGCCGACCTCTCGGGGCTCGACCCGCGCCTGGCCGACGTGGAGATCGTCCTCGCCAGCGACGTCGACAACCCGCTGACCGGCCCGAAGGGCGCGCCCGCGGTGTACGGCCCGCAGAAGGGCGCGACGTCGGACGACGTCGCCGCCCTGGACGCGGCGCTGGCCCACTTCGCGCGGGTCCTGGCCACGTCGATCGGCCCGAAGGCACTCGAGTACGCCGACTCGCCCGGCGCCGGAGCCGCCGGCGGCATCGGCTACGGCGCCCTCGTCGGCCTCGGAGCGGGCTTCCGGGCCGGCATCGAGGTCATGCTCGACGTCCTCGGCTTCGCGCCCGCGCTCGCCCGCGCCACCCTCGTCATCACGGGCGAGGGTTCCCTCGACGAGCAGACGCTCCACGGCAAGGCCCCGGCGGGCGTCGCCGCGGCGGCCCGCGCGGCGGGCGTCGAGGTCGTGGCGGTCTGCGGCCGCCTCGCCCTTCCCCCGGAGGCCCTGGGCCGCGCGGGCATCCGCCGCGCCTACGCCCTCACGGACGTGGAGCCGGACGTGGCCCGCTGCATCGCCGAGGCAGGCCCGATCCTGGAGACGGTGGCGGAGCGGATCGCCCGCGATTTCCTCGTGTGACGGGTGACGCCTGACGCGTGACGTGCGCCGGGGTGAGGGGTGATCCTCATCCCGGCGAGAGCCGGTACGCGTCGAGGGCCAGGGTCATCTCCATCAGGTCGCGCGGTCGGGACAGTGACCTGGACGTCAGCTGTTCGAGGCGGCGCAGGCGGTTGAAGACCGTGTTGCGGTGACAGTAGAGGCGGCCCGCCGCCCGGCCCGCCGAGCCCTCGCAGGACAGCCACGCGTCGAGCGTTTCGAGCAGCACCGCCCGGTCGCCCGGCTCCAGCGCGAGAACCTCGCCGAACACGTCCGTGACCAGGCGGCCCGCAAGCTCGGGCTGGCTGACCACCAGGGCCGTCGGCATGCGCCGGTCGAGCCGGACGATCCCGGTCGCGTCCGGCGGGCAGGTGCGCAGGGCGAGTTCGGCCAGGCGCCGCGCGTGCCCCAGCTCCGCGAGCCCGGCCACCACGGGGCTGACCCCGCCGGGCCCCGGGCACCGCCCGTCCAGGAGTGCCGTCAGCTCGTCCAGCCCCTCGCCGCTGCCGAGCGCGACCACACCGACCTCGCAGTCCGTCCGCATCCGCCAGATGAACCGGAAGCCCGGGTTCTGGATCCGCCGGTGGAACGCCTCGCGCCCGTCGCGCCGGTCGACGCGCAGCACCACCACCGCGTACGGGCCGTGCTCCGGCAGATCGAGCCCGGCGGCGGCCCGCGCCGCCAGGCCCGGCGCGGGCCTGCCCTCGAGAAGCGCGTCGAGGAGTGCCTGCAACTGCTCGTCCGTGCGCCGCCGCAGCTCCATCTCGGTGGCGCGGTACGCCTCGGCCGCCGCCGCGGCCTGCGCGTCCACCGCCGCCCACACCATCGTCGCCGACCGCATGAGCACGGCCAGCTTCTCCGGGTCCTGCCCGGCGGGGCTCTCCAGCAGCGCGTCCCACACCAGATAGCCCGCGTTGCGGTACGCGTGCACGAGCAGGTCGACCGGCAGCCCCTGACCGGCGCGGCGCCGGCCCGACTCCTCCGCGTACTCCAGGTCCCGCCGGGGCGACGTGCGCGGGGCGACGATCGTCTCGATGCCGATGCGCATCGCCTCCTCGGCCTCGCGCCACTGGACGTCGTACGGCAGCACCCGCCCGTACACCTCCGAGTACGCGGAGAGCTGGCGCAGATGCTCGTCCACCAGTTCCGGCACCCGTTCCAGCAACTCCGTGCACGTCTCCCTCAGGAGTCTCCAGTCCTGGCCGGTGCGAGGCCTGCGCCTGCTCATCGCCCCTCCCCACGGTCCACCGCGGCAAGGGCGTCGCGCGGTGGTCCCGTGCGGAGGATGTCACCGCACGGCCGCGTCCGGCAGGCCCCTGACGCGGGGTGTTGTGCCCGTGCACAACCGACGCCGGTGAGCGCTGGTCACCCGCAGCGATTCGCCCGCGGCCCGTGGACGGGCCGCCCCGGCGGTGCTGGGGTGAGCGCCACGCGGCGCACCGGCCCGCTCCATGTGGCGAGCGACGGCACCTGAGCGACGGCACCCAAGACACGGCACCTAGGGGGTACGGGTGGCAGATTCCGGACTGGTCGTCGACGGCGTGTCCGTCGGCTACGGGCCCGTACGCGCCCTGCGCGACGTGTCCCTGTACGTGCCCGAGGGCGCCGTCGTCGCGGTGCTCGGCAACAACGGAGCCGGCAAGTCGACGCTCCTGAGGGCAATTTCTCGCACCCTCGGCTTCCAGCGCGGCGCGGTCACCGCGGGCACGATCCGCTTCCGCGGCCGGCCCCTGGACGGGCTCGCCCCGGACCGGGTCGTCGCCGTCGGAATCGCCCAAGTCCCGGAGGGCAGGCGGGTGTTCGCCCGTATGACCGTGGCCGACAACCTGCGCGCGGGGGCGCTCGGCTCCGCCGGTTCCCGGGCCGCGAAGGCGGCCGCACTGCGCCGCGTCCACGAACTGTTCCCGGTCCTCGCCGACCGAGGGACCCAGCGCGCAGGGCTCCTGTCCGGCGGCGAGCAGCAGATGCTGGCCGTGGGCAGGGCCCTGATGGCCTCTCCGCAACTGCTGCTCCTGGACGAACCGTCCCTGGGCCTCGCCCCGTTGATGGCCGCGCGGATCGCCGAGACGGTCCTGGAGATCAACGCACAGGGCACCGCGGTCCTGCTCGTCGAGCAGAACGCGGCCCTCGCGCTCCGCCTCGCCTCGCAGGCATACGTCCTCGACGTCGGAGAGGTCGCGGTCGAGGGTCCGGCGGCGGACCTCGCCGCGTCCGACGAGATCCGCCGCCGCTACCTGGGGGTCGTGGACGAGACGGCGGCCGCCGACGCGACCCGCGGCGCCGAGACGCTCCCGTCCCTGCCCCGCTGGGGAGGCCCGCGATGACCCCGGAGCCCGCACAGGTGCCACAGGAGCCGGACCCGGACCCGAACGACGCGCGGCCCGACCCGGGCGCCCCCGACATCCCGCCCCTCCACGTCCGCGACCTCACCGTCCGCTTCTCAGGCCTCACCGCCCTCGACGCCGTCGGCTTCACCGTCCGCCCCGGTACCGTCCACGCCCTCATCGGGCCCAACGGCGCCGGGAAGTCCACCTGTTTCAACGTGCTGTCCGGTGTCTACCGAGCCACCACCGGCAGCGTCCGCTTCGGCGGGCACGAGCTCACCGGGATGTCCGCCCACCGCATCGCCGGACTCGGCGTCGCCCGGATCTTCCAGAACCTCGCGCTGCCGCCCCGCGACACCGTCGAGGACTGCCTGATGCTCGGCCGGCACCGGCTGACCAGCGCCGGGTTCCTGGCCGCCGGCCTGCGGCTGCCCGCCGCCGCACGCGAGGAGCGCAGGCACCGCGAACGCGTCAGAGAGATCGCCGCGTTCGTCGGCATCGAGCACCAACTCGCCAGCCCCGCAGGCTCGTTGCCGTACGGGCAGCAGAAGCTCGCCGAACTGGCCCGCGCCCTGTGCATGGAGCCGCGTCTCCTGCTGCTCGACGAGCCCGTCGCAGGGATGACCGCGCGGGAGCGCGCCCGTACCGCCGGTGTCATCGCCGGGGTCCGCGACAGCCTCGGCATCTCGATCGTCCTGGTGGAACACGACATGGGGGTGGTGATGCGGCTCGCCGACGCCGTGACCGTGCTCGACTTCGGCCGGCTCATCGCCGACGGCACCCCGGACGACGTACAGAACGACCCCGCCGTCGTCCGCGCCTACCTGGGAGAGGGAACCGCGTCGTGAGCACCTTCGTCGAACTCCTCCTCAACGGTGTCTCGTTGGGAGCCGTCTACGCCCTGATCGCCCTCGGGTTCGTCGTCATCTTCCGCGCCACCGAGGTGGTGAACTTCGCGCACGCCTCGCTGCTCCTCGCCGGCGGATACATCACCGCGTCGCTGCACGAGAGCCTCGGGTTCTGGCCCGCGCTGCTCGCCGGGATCGCGGGCGCCGCCGTCGTGGGCGCCGCGGTGGAGTTCCTCGTGATGCGCCGCTACCGGGGCTCCGACCACGCCGTCCTCGCCATCGTCACCATCGGCGTCGACATCCTGCTCACCACGGAGCTGACGCGCCGCCTCGGCACCGACGTCCTCTCCCTCGGCGACCCGTGGGGCGACGACGTGCTCACCGTCGGGCAGGTCTCCGTCGCCCACACGCGGATCGCCGCGTTCGTGGTCGCCGCGCTCCTGATCACGGTCTTCCTGCTGGCGTTCCGGTACACGTCGTGGGGCGTCGCGATGCGCGCCGCCGCCGAGAGCCAGGAGACCGCCGCGCTGATGGGCGTACGCCTGGGCAGGGTCTCCCTCGGCGCCTGGGCCGTGGCCGGGGGACTCGCGGCCGTGGCCGCGCTCTTCCTCACCGTCTTCCCGACGCCCGGCCTGGAACGCGCCACGTCGCTCGCCGCCCTCAAGGCGTTCCCCGCCGCGATACTCGGCGGCCTCGACTCCACCACCGGAGCGCTGGTCGGTGGCCTCCTCGTGGGTGTGACCGAGTCCATGGCCACCGGATACCAGAGCGAACTCACCTTCATGGGGCGCGGGTTGGGCGATGTCGCGCCCTACCTCGTGATGACCGCCATCCTGCTCATCAGGCCCGCCGGCCTCTTCGGCACGAAGGAGCTCGCCCGTGTCTGAGGCCGTCACCCGCACCGAGCGGCCCGCGCGCAGGTCCGTCCACCGGCCCGCGCTCCTGGCCCGCCGCCGCACCTACGTCTGGGCCGCGGGGGCGGTCCTCCTGCTCGCCCTGCCCTTCTACGTCGACCGGTTCTGGCTCCAGGCGGGCCTGTTCGCGATGGCGGCCGCGATCGGCGCGACCGGCCTCAACCTCCTCACCGGCGCGACCGGCCAGCTCTCCATGGGCCACGCGTTCTTCCTGGCCGTGGGGGCGTACGGGTACTGCGTGTTCGCCGGCGACGGAGCCGACGGCCTGACCGGGCTCGGGCTGCCGACCTGGCTCGCGGCCGTCCTCGCGGTCCTCGTCGCCGGGGTCGCGGGCGGCGTCTTCAGCCCCATCGCGGGCCGTCTGCGCGGCGCCTACCTCGGCATCGCCACCCTCGCCCTGATCTTCATCGGCCAGCACGTGCTCTTCAACGCCCGCGACCTGACGGGCGGCTTCAACGGACGCGACGTACCGCCCCTGAGCCTGTTCGGGCTCACCTTCGACGACCGTGAACTCGTCGTCGCCGACGTGCCGTTCGGGTCCGCGGAGAAGCTCTGGTACGTGGGGCTCGTACTGCTCCTGGCCGGCGGACTCTTCGCGCGCGGCGTGCTGCGCGGCCGCCCGGGACGCGCCATGAACGCGATCCGCGACCACCGCGTCGCCGCCGGGGTCATCGGTGTGCCCGTCGCCCGCTACCGCGCGGCGGTCTTCGTCCTGTCGTCGATGTACGCGGGCCTCGCCGGGGTGCTCCTCGCGCTCGTCTTCCAGCGGACCGTGCCCGAGTACTTCGGCATGACGCTGTCCCTCGACTACCTCGCCATGATCGTCATCGGCGGGCTCGGCTCGGTGTCGGGCGCCGTCATCGGCGCGGCCTTCGTCTCGCTGCTGCCCCAGATCCTCACGCGCTACAGCGACCTGCTCCCGCTCGTCTCCGCGCCGGGGACCGGCGGGATCGCACCGGGCGAGGCGGCCCGGTACCTCTACGGCGCCGCCGTCGTGGCGGTGGTGCTCTTCCTGCCCGGCGGCCTGGTGAGGATCACCGCCCGGCAGGGCAGGCCAACTCCCCAGGAGGACACATGACGTCCCGCGCAACCATCCTCAGGGCCACCGCGCTGGCGGCGGCCACCCTGCTCGCGCTCACCGCGTGCAGCTCCAAGGCGAAGGACACCGGAGGTGACGGCGACAAGGGCGGCAAGGCGGGCGCGGGCGGCGTCAAGACCGGAGAGGGCATCTCCGGGAAAACGATCACGCTCGGCGCCCTCACCGACATGACGGGCGTCTACGCCACCCTCGGCAAGAGCGTCACCCAGGCGCAGCAGCTGTACGTGAAGCAGACGAACGCGGCCGGCGGCATCTGCGGCTACAAGCTGTCCCTCACCGTCCGCGACCACGGCTACGACCCGCAGAAGGCCGTCGCCGGATACACCGAACTGGCCCCGAAGGTGCTCGGCTTCACCCAGTTCATCGGGTCGCCGTTCGTCGCCGCGGTCAAGCAGCGCATCGACGGCCAGGACAAGGGCCTCGTCCTGCCGCAGGCCTGGTCGGCGAGCCTGCTCGGCAGCCCGTACGTGCGCGTCATCGGCTCGACGTACGACCTGGAGACGATCAACGCGATCGACTTCCTGATGAAGGAAAAGGGCCTCGAGAAGGGCGACAAGCTCGGGCACGTCTACTTCGAGGGCGACTACGGCGAGAGCGCGCTCAAGGGCTCCCGCTACATGGCGGGGAAGTCCGGCCTGACCGTCGTCGAGCAGAAGATCAAGCCGACGGACAACGACATGACCGCACAGGTCGCCGCCCTGAAGAAGGCAGGCGTGAAGGGCATCGTGATCAGTGCGGGCCCGCGCCAGGCGGCCTCCCTCGTCGGGGTCGCCGCGGCCGGCGGCTTCGACGTGCCCGTCATCGGCAACAACTCGGCCTTCGCCCCGCAGCTCCTCGCGACCCAGGCGGGTCCCGCGCTGATGAAGAACTACTACGTCGCGTCGCCGTCCCTGCCCATCGGCGCCGAGACACCCAAGGCGCAGAAGCTGGTCGCGGACTACAAGGCGGCCTATCCGAAGGACTCCCTCGACAACGGCGTCGTGGCCGGCTGGACCGCGGCCTCCGTCTTCGGTGACGCCCTGAAGAAGGCCTGCGCGAGCAAGGACCTCACCCGCGAAGGCGTCGACAAGGCCCTCCTGACGATCGACGCCTTCGACAACGGCTTCGGCGTCACCCAGGACTTCAGCGACCCGAAGTCCCCGTCTTCCAACCAGTCGGTGATCCTGCAGCCCGACAAGTCGGTGACGGGCGGCATGAAGGTCGTACGCGAGGCACAGGAGTCGGAGGTCGCCAAGGGCTACACACCGCCTGCGGCCTGATCCCCGGTGAGGCCGCGCCAGTAGCGGTCGGCGGGCTCCCGCAGCGCCCGCCACGCGTCGACGAACAGCCGGGTCGCTGCGCGGCCCGGCCAGTCGTCCGGCAGCAGCGCGCCCGGTAGCCGCGGATCCCGCTCGAACGTCCCGCGCCAGGCGTGCACCAGCCGGGTCCTGGCCACGAAAGCGGCAGCGTCGCCGGACGCCGTTCCTGCCGCGCGGAGGTCACCGAAGCGCGCCACGAACCGCTCGTGGCTCTCCCGGACCGCGACCAGGTCCCAGGCCCGCTCGATGAGCCGCGCGTCGTCCGGGGTGCGCGACGTCAGCCACAGCGCGTACGGGTCGAGGCCCTGCTCGTACAGCAGCTCACGCAGCACCGGCACACCACCGGCGTCGGCGGCCACCCAGACGCCCTGCCCGAGCGGTCCGAACCCCTCGAACGCCAACTGCTGTTCCACCAGCGCCCGTTCACGCCACTCTCCGGCCGGTACGCGCAGCAGTAGCTGCTGCCACTCGCCGCCCCAGGCCGTCTCGTCGACCGCGCGCTCCAGCCGGTGCGTCCACGCGGTGAGCAGCGTCACCAGGCGCGGCTCCAGGACGAGGCGGGTCCTGCGCCCGGCCGGCGCCGTGCGCACCCAGCCCTCCCGCGCGAGCCGCGTCAGAGCGCGTCGCGTCGCGGCCTCACCGATGCCGCAGGCGCCGAGCGCACCCACGACGGCCCCGGACCACACCTTCTCGTCGCCGGGATAGCGGACGTACTCGCCGAGGACGGTGAGCGCGAGCGTGCGCGCACTGGGCGACCCGTCGCCCCGCCGCCGGGTCCGTGGCTCTTCCAACTCCCGCTCCCTCTGCCGCTGTTGCCGTGTGCGCCTGTTGATTTGTGCGCCGCGCCGCTATAGGACGTAAGAAGCACGATGCCCGACCTTATGTCTCATGTCCTGGCCGACGAAAGGCGTACGCGTGCACCCTTCAGCGCCTCAACCGCCCACGCGCTTCGGCGCGTTCATCGCCCCGTACCACGGAACCGACGGCAGCCCCGCCCTCCAGATCCGCGGCGACCTCGACCTGGTCCGCCATCTCGACGCCCTCGGCTACGACGAGGCATGGGTCGGCGAGCACCACTCCGCCGGGTACGAGACCGTCGCGTCGCCCGAGGTGTTCATCGCGGCGGCGGCCGAGCTCACGCACCGGATCAGGCTGGGCACGGGCGTGAACTCCCTGCCGTACCACCACCCCCTGATCCTCGCCGACCGGCTGCTCCAGCTCGACCACCAGACGATGGGGCGGGTCATGTTCGGCGCGGGCCCGGGCCAGCTGGCCTCCGACGCGTTCATGATGGGCATCGACCCGCTGCGTCAGCGCGCCATGATGGCCGAGGCGCTCGACGCGATCGTCCGCCTGGTGCGCGGCGAGACGGTGACCGAGCGGACGGACTGGTACGAGCTCGCCGACGCGCGTCTCCAGCTCGGCCCCTACCGGCCCGAGGGCCTCGACATGGCCGTCGCCTCCACCGTCTCTCCCTCGGGCTCCGTCCAGGCGGGCCGGCACGGCATCGGCCTGCTGTCCCTCGCCGCTGCCGACCCCGCCGGGCTCGCCGCACTGAACGGGAACTGGACGGCCTACGAGAAGTCCTGCGCCCGTCACGGCCACACCGCCGACCGCGCCGCCTGGCGCCTCGTCGTTCCGATGCACCTCGCCGAGACCCGCGAGGCGGCCCGCGAGCAGGCCGCGTACGGCGTGCTGCACCTGGTGCGCTACATCGAGGGCCTGTCCGGCACGGAGCTGCCCTGGGGCCGCACCGCGAAGGACGCGCTCGACCGGTGGACGGCCGAGGGCTTCCCGGTCTTCGGGGTCGCCACCATCGGCACCCCGGACGACGCCCTGGCCCGTATCGAGGCGCTCACCGAGGCCTGCGGCGGCTTCGGCACGCTCCTCCTGCTCGACCTCCCGACCGGCACCCCCGCCGCCAAGCGCCGCAGCTACGAACTGTTCGCGGAGTACGTCGTCCCGCACTGCACCGGCGCGAACCGGCGCCGCACCGCGTCGGCCGCCTGGGCCCACGAGAACAGCGAGCGGTTCGTCGGGGCGATGCGCAGCGCGGTCGAGGCAGCGGTGCGCGGCGGGGGAGAGGTCCGATGAGGGCCGCCGTCCTGCGCCGCGGCCGGTTCGTCGAGGACGACGTGCCCGAGCCCGTGCCGGGCCCCGGACAGGTCCTTGCCGAGCCGCTCGCCACCGGCATCTGCGGCTCCGACCTGTCCGCCGCCCGCCACACCGACGCCTTCCTGCGCGCCTCCCGCGACTCCGGCACCGAGGCGTTCCTGTTCGACCCGGACGCCGACCTGGTCATGGGGCACGAGCTGTGCGCGCGGGTGCTGAGCCCGGGGGAGTGGCAGGGCCGGGTCGTCGTCGGGCTGCCGTGGGCGCTCGACGCGGGCGGCACCCTGCGCACCGTCGGATACGCCACCGCCTTCCCGGGCGGCTTCGGGGAGCGCGTCGTGCTCCAGGAGGCCGCGCTGATCCCGGTGCCCGACCACGTGGCGCCGCATGTCGCCGCGCTCACCGAGCCGCTCGCCGTGGGCTTCGGGAACGTCGCCCGGGCCGCCCTCGAGCTCGGCTCCGGGGCCGTCGTCATCGGGGCGGGGCCCATCGGCCTCGGAGCCGTCGCCGCGCTCGTGGAGCGGGGCGTGGCGCCCGTCGTCGTATCGGAGCCGTCCCCGAGGCGGCGTGACCTCGCCGAGCGCTTCGGCGCGCACGTGTGCGTCGACCCGGCGGCACAGGACCCCTTCGACGCATGGCGGGCGGCCGCGCCCGCGGACACGCCGCTCACGGTCCTGGAGTGCTCGGGCCGGGCCGGCATGTTCAACGAGATCCTGCACAGGGCGCCGCGTCGGACGAGGGTGCTCCTGATCGGGGCCTGCATGACGGAGGACGTCTTCACCCCCGTCGTCGGCCTCTACAAGGACATCACCGTGACCATGTGCATGGCGTACCCGCCGGAGGAGTTCGGCAGGACCCTGGACCGCATCGCGGACGGCACGATCGACGCGGCCGCGCTCGTGACGGGCCAGGTGGGTCTCGGCGGCGTGTCCGCGGCCCTGGACACGCTCCGGCAGCCGGACGACCACGTGAAGGTCCTGGTACGCCCAGGCCTCCCCGGCACCGGCCTGCACCTCGCTCCCTGAGACGGCCGAAGGGCCCCGAACCAAGCGGTTCGGGGCCCTTCGGCCGTACGGGTAAGGGTTACGGCAGCTGCGCGGCGCGTGCCTCGCGGCGGTTGTCCCGGAAGTTGTTCACCCTCCGGGCCGTCGCGAACAGCGGGATCACGGCGCCGAGGACCAGCTGGAGCGCGCAGCCGGTCTGGAGCAGCAGCTGGCCGCCGGGGGCGTCGAACGCCCAGGCCGCCAGGAGCCCCATCGCCGCCACGATCCATCCCAGCATCGCGACCGCGAGCGGACCGCGCGGCTTCGGGTACTCGACGCGGCTCACCATCAGCCAGGCCGTACCGATGATCGCGAGGACCGTGGCCACGAACGGGAGCTCGAGGAGCACGATCGACACGACCGTGAGCGCCCCGAAGGGGCTCGGCATGCCCTGGAAGGTGCCGTCCTTCACCGTCACGCACGAGAATCTCGCGAGCCTGAGCACGACGGCCAGGAGCACCACGATGGCGCCCACCGCCGCCACCCGCTGATGCGCGTCGTCCGCGACCATGCCGTACACGAGGACGAAGTACGCGGGCGCGAGGCCGAAGCTGATGAGGTCCGAGAGGTTGTCCAGCTCGGCGCCCATCGGCGACGAGCGGAGCTTGCGCGCCACCAGGCCGTCGAACAGGTCGAAGATCGCCGCGGCCAGCATCAGGATCACGGCCGTGGCCGCGCTGTGCCGGGCCATGCCCGATTCCTGGCTGCCCTGGAGGTGCGGGATCAGGATGCCGGTGGTGGTGAAGTACACCGCCATGAAGCCGCACGTGGCGTTACCGAGTGTGAGGGTGTCCGCTATCGACAGGCGCAGTGAAAGCGGCATTTCCTCCGCTTCGTCCGCCTCCTCGGCCTCGGGCACCCACCCGGCCTGCGTCTCTGGATCAGTCACGGTCAATGCGAGTCACCCCAGCCACGGTCTTCTGACCGACCTCGAGCGCGACCTCGACACCCTCGGGGAGGTAGATGTCGACGCGCGACCCGAAGCGGATCAGACCGATGCGCTCGCCCTGCTCGAGCTTGGTGCCCTGCGGGACGTACGGGACGATCCGGCGGGCGACCGCACCGGCGATCTGCACCATCTCGATGTCGCCGAGCTCGGTGTCGAAGTGCCAGACAACGCGCTCGTTGTTCTCGCTCTCCTTGTTGAACGCCGGGACGAACCCGCCGGGGATGTGCTCCACGGACGTCACCGTGCCCGCCAGTGGCGCGCGGTTGACGTGGACGTTCAGCGGGCTCATGAAGATCGCGACCCGGGTCCGCCCGTCCTTCCACGGCATGATGCTCTGCACCACGCCGTCGGCCGGGGAGATGACCCGGCCGGGGGCGATCTCACGCTCGGGGTCGCGGAAGAACCACAGCATGCCGGCCGCCAGAGCGGTGGCGGGTACGGCTACTGCGGCGGCCTTCTTGGAGCGACGCGAACGGGCCAGGCTCAGGGCGGCTGTGGCGACGGTCGGCAGGAGCCACGGCGATGCTCCGCGCGCAATGCGTCCACCCAGGACGCCGTCGCGTGGTGCAGAGGTTTGGCTGTGGGGCATGGATGACCTTCGTAGCGGATGATGCCGCGCTCTGTACGGGGGGACGGCGGCTTTCCGGGGATGCTATCGGTTGCGAGCCACAACTGGGCAAGCCAGGAAGCTGAGTCGGCGGCTGAAGAGTGCTGACAGGGTGTGATCTTCTTCTCGAACAAAACACCCTGTAGCGGACATTCAGCCCTGGAATCGATACTCCTCGAGCAGGCGGCGGCCAATGATCATTTTCTGGATCTCGGCGGTACCTTCACCGATCAGGAGCATCGGGGCCTCGCGGTAGAGACGCTCGATCTCGTACTCCTTGGAGAAGCCGTAGCCGCCGTGGATCCGGAAGGCGTCCTCGACCACTTCCTTGCAGTATTCGGAGGCGAGGTACTTCGCCATCCCTGCTTCGAGGTCGTTTCGTTCCCCGGAATCCTTTTTGCGTGCTGCGTTGACCATCATCGCATGGGCGGCCTCGACCTTGGTAGCCATCTCCGCGAGCTTGAACTGGATGGCCTGGTGCTGGGCGATGGGCTTGCCGAACGTGTGGCGTTGCTGGGCGTAGGAAACCCCCAGTTCAAACGCACGCTGCGCGACACCGCAGCCACGTGCCGCGACATTGACGCGGCCGACTTCCACTCCGTCCATCATTTGGTAAAACCCTCGGCCGGTCTCGCCGCCGAGTACCCGATTGGCCGGAATGCGTAGTCCGTCCATGATGAGTTCGGTCGTGTCGACGCCCTTGTAACCCATCTTGTCGATCTTCCCCGGAATGGTGAGGCCCGGGCGGACCTCTCCGAAGCCGGGCTCCTTCTCGACGAGGAAGGTCGTCATCGACTTGTGGGGCGCCGTGCCCTCCGGGTGTCCTTCGTCACTCTTGACCAGAACGGCCACCAGATTCGACGAGCCGCCGTTCGTCAGCCACATCTTCTGGCCGTTCAGGACGTACTCCTCGCCGTCCTTCACCGCCTTCGACGAGATCGCCGACACGTCCGAGCCGAGCGCCGGCTCCGACATCGAGAACGCGCCGCGCGTCTCGCCCAGCGCCATGCGCGGCAGGAAGTAGTCCTTCTGCTCCTGCGTGCCGTGCTGCTTGAGCATGTACGCCACGATGAAGTGCGTGTTGATGATGCCGGAGACCGACATCCAGCCGCGGGCGATCTCCTCGACGCACAGCGCGTACGTGAGAAGGGACTCGCCCAGACCCCCGTACTCCTCCGGGATCATCAGGCCGAACAGGCCCAACTCCTTGAGGCCGTCGACGATCTGCTGCGGGTACTCGTCGCGGTGCTCCAGCTCGGTGGCGACCGGGATGATCTCCTTGTCCACGAAGTCGCGGACGGTGGAGAGGATCTCCTGCTGGACGTCGGTGAGACCGGCGGTCTGGGCGAGTCGCGCCATGGCTACTTCTCCTGCTCCTTGAGCTGGGGGCGGCCGGGCTGCTCGCCGCCGCGCTCCTTGATGTACGTCTCGGTGGGGACCATCACCTTGCGGCGGAACACGCAGACCAGCGTGCCGTCCTGCTTGTAGCCCTTGGTCTCCACGTAGACGATCCCGCGGTCGTTCTTCGACTTCGACGGCGTCTTGTCGAGGACCGTGGTCTCGCCGTAGATCGTGTCGCCGTGGAAGGTCGGCGCGACATGGCGCAGCGACTCGATCTCGAGGTTCGCGATCGCCTTGCCCGACACGTCCGGGACCGACATGCCGAGGAGCAGCGAGTAGATGTAGTTCCCTACGACGACGTTCTTGCCGAAGTCCGTCGTGTTCTCCGCATAGTTCGTGTCCATGTGGAGCGGGTGGTGGTTCATCGTCAGGAGACAGAAGAGGTGGTCGTCGTACTCCGTGACGGTCTTTCCGGGCCAGTGCTTGTAGACCGCGCCGACCTCGAACTCTTCGTACGTGCGTCCGAACTGCATGGTGCTCAGGCCTCCGGAGCTTCGAACTTGGAGGTGCGCTGCATGCCCGCGGCGCGTCCCTTGCCGGAGATGACGAGGGCCATCTTGCGGCTGGCCTCGTCGATCATCTCGTCGCCCAGCATCGCCGAGCCCTTCTTGCCGCCGGCCTCGGACGTGTAGAAGTCGTACGCGTCCAGGATCAGCTCGGCGTGGTCGTAGTCCTCCTGCGAGGGCGAGAAGATCTCGTTCGCCGCGGCGACCTGGTCCGGGTGCAGCACCCACTTGCCGTCGAAACCGAGGGCCGCGGCGCGCTTCGCGACCGCCTTGTAGCCCTCCTGGTTGCGGATCTGCAGGTAGGGGCCGTCGATCGCCTGGAGGTTGTTGGCGCGGGCGGCCATCAGGATCTTCATCAGGATGTAGTGGTAGGCGTCGGCGTCGTAGCCGGGCGGCTGCTCGCCGACGACCAGGGACTTCATGTTGATGGAGGCCATGAAGTCGGCCGGGCCGAAGATGATCGTCTCGACGCGCGGCGAGGCCTGCGCGATCGCGTTGACGTTGTTGAGGCCCTGCGCGTTCTCGATCTGCGCCTCGATGCCGATCTTGCCGGTCTCGAAGCCCATCGTCTTCTCGATCTGCGTGAGCAGCAGGTCGAGCGCGACGATCTGCTGGGCGTCCTGGACCTTCGGCAGCATGATGCAGTCGAGGTTCTGGCCCGCGCCCTCGACGACCGTGACGACGTCGCGGTACGTCCACTCGGTCGTCCAGTCGTTCACACGCACCACACGCGTCTTGCCCGTCCAGTCGCCCTCGTTGAGGAACTTGACGATGGTGTGCCGTGCCTCCGGCTTGGCGAGCGGCGCGCAGGCGTCCTCCAGGTCCAGGAAGACCTGGTCGGCGGGCAGACCCTGGGCCTTCTCCAGGAAGCGCGGGTTCGATCCCGGGACCGCGAGACACGAGCGGCGGGGACGGAGACGGTTGATGGGCGCGGTCATGCGGGGACCTCCAGAGGGTCGAGCTTGTTCGCTTGCCGGATCTCGTCGACGATACGTCCGATGATCTCCGTGATGCCGAAGTCCTTGGGGGTGAAGACGGCGGCCACGCCCGCGCGCTTCAGGTCCTCGGCATCGCCGTTGGGAATGATGCCGCCGACGATCACGGGGATGTCGGCGGCGCCCGCCTCGCGCAGCCGGTCGAGGACGTCGGGCACCAGCGCGGCGTGCGACCCGGAGAGGATCGACAGGCCGACGCAGTGCACGTCCTCGGCGAGCGCGGCGGACACGATCTGTTCGGGCGTGAGCCTGATGCCCTGGTAGACCACCTCGAAGCCCGCGTCACGGGCGCGTACGGCGATCTGCTCGGCGCCGTTCGAGTGCCCGTCGAGGCCCGGCTTGCCGACCAGGAGGCGCAGCTTGCCCGAGCCGAGGTCCTCGGCCGTACGGGTCACCTTGCGGCGCACCTCCGCGAGCGGCGTGCCCTCCTCGGCGGTGACGGCGACGGGCGCCGACGAGACGCCCGTGGGGGCGCGGAACTCGCCGAACACCTCGCGCAGCGCCTGCGACCACTCGCCCGTGGTGACACCCGCGCGGGCGCATTCGAGCGTGGCTTCCATCAGGTTCTCGGTGCCGGCCGCGGCCTCCTTCAGGCGCTCCACGGCCTGCTGGGTGGTCGGGTAGTGGTACGGGTCGCCCATGCCCTGCCGGTCGCTCGACTCCTGGCGCGTGGTGCGCCACTCGTCGATGGCCCGCACGACCCGCGACTCGACCTGGTGATCCACCGTCATGATCGCGGCGTCCAGGTCGGCGGTGAGCGGGTTCGGCTCGGTCGACTCGTGGATGTTCACGCCGACGATCTTCTCCTCGCCGCCCTCGATCCGCGCCCGGCGCTCGGCGTGCGAGGAGACGAGCTGCGACTTGAGGTAGCCGGACTCGACGGCGGCCATCGCGCCGCCCATCTCCTGGATCCGCTCGATCTCGGCGAACGAGTCGGCGACGAGCTCGTCGACCTTCTTCTCGATGACGTGCGATCCCGCGAAGATGTCCTCGTACTCCAGCAGGTCGCTCTCGTGCGCGAGGACCTGCTGGATGCGCAGGGACCACTGCTGGTCCCAGGGGCGGGGCAGGCCGAGCGCCTCGTTCCAGGCAGGGAGCTGGACGGCGCGGGCGCGGGCGTCCTTGGACAGCGTCACGGCCAGCATCTCCAGGACGATGCGCTGGACGTTGTTCTCCGGCTGCGCCTCGGTCAGGCCCAGGGAGTTGACCTGGACGCCGTAGCGGAAGCGGCGCTGCTTCGCGTTCTCGATGCCGTACCGCTCGCGTGTGATCTGATCCCAGATCCGCCCGAACGCCCGCATCTTGCACATCTCCTCGATGAAGCGGACACCCGCGTTCACGAAGAAGGAGATGCGGGCCACGACGTCCCCGAACTTCTCGGCGGGGACCTGCCCTGAGTCGCGTACGGCATCGAGAACGGCGATGGCGGTGGACATCGCGTACGCGATCTCCTGGACCGGTGTGGCCCCCGCCTCCTGGAGGTGGTAGCTGCAGATGTTGATCGGGTTCCACTTCGGCATGTGCCGGACCGTGTACGCGATCATGTCCGTCGTCAGCCGCAGGGAGGGAACCGGCGGGAACACGTGCGTGCCCCGCGACAGGTACTCCTTGACGATGTCGTTCTGCGTCGTGCCCTGGAGCTGGGTGATGTCCGCGCCCTGCTCCTCGGCGACGACCTGGTAGAGCGCCAGGAGCCACATGGCGGTGGCGTTGATGGTCATCGAGGTGTTCATCTGCTCCAGGGGGATGTCCTGGAACAGCCGGCGCATGTCACCGAGGTGCGAGACCGGCACCCCGACCCGGCCGACCTCGCCGCGGGCGAGGATGTGGTCCGGGTCGTAGCCGGTCTGCGTCGGCAGGTCGAAAGCGACCGACAGACCCGTCTGGCCCTTGGCGAGATTGCGCCGGTACAGCTCGTTGGACGCCTCAGCCGTCGAGTGCCCGGCGTACGTGCGCATCAGCCACGGCCGGTCCTTCTGGCGCTCAGTCATGTTCCGCTACTCCTTGGGGATTCAGATGTTGCGGAAGCGGTTGATGGCGTCGAGGTGCTGGGCGCGCAGTTCCTGGTCGCGGACGCCCAGGCCCTCCTTCGGGGCCAGCGCGAGGACGCCGACCTTGCCCTGGTGGAGGTTGCGGTGCACGTCGTAGGCGGCCTGGCCGGTGTCCTCGAGGGAGTACACCTTCGAGAGCGTCGGGTGGATCTTGCCCTTGGCGACCAGGCGGTTGGCCTCCCACGCCTCGCGGTAGTTGGCGAAGTGCGAGCCCACGATCTTCTTGAGGGACATCCACAGGTAGCGGTTGTCGTACTCGTGGTTGTAGCCGGACGTCGAGGCGCAGGTGACGATCGTGCCGCCCTTGCGGGTCACGTAGACCGAGGCGCCGAAGGTCTCGCGGCCCGGGTGCTCGAAGACGATGTCGACGTCCTCGCCGCCGGTGAGCTCACGGATGCGCTTGCCGAAGCGCTTCCACTCCTTCGGGTCCTGGTTGTGCTCGTCCTTCCAGAACTTGTAGCCCTCGGCGTTGCGGTCGATGACCGCTTCGGCGCCCATGGCCTCGCAGATGGCGGCCTTCTCCGGGCTGGAGACGACACAGATCGGGTTGGCGCCGCCGGCCAGCGCGAACTGGGTGGCGTACGAGCCGAGTCCGCCGCTGGCGCCCCAGATCAGGACGTTGTCGCCCTGCTTCATGCCGGCGCCGTTGCGCGAGACGAGCTGGCGGTACGCGGTGGAGTTCACCAGGCCGGGGGCCGCGGCCTCTTCCCAGCTCAGGTGGTCCGGCTTCGGCATCAGCTGGTTGGACTTGACGAGCGCGATCTCGGCGAGACCGCCGAAGTTCGTCTCGAAGCCCCAGATGCGCTGCTCGGGGTCGAGCATGGTGTCGTTGTGGCCGTCCGAGGACTCCAGCTCGACGGAGAGGCAGTGCGCGACGACCTCGTCGCCGGGGTTCCAGGCGTTGACGCCGGGACCGGTGCGCAGCACGACGCCCGCGAGGTCGGAACCGATGATGTGGTACGGCAGGTCGTGGCGCTTGCTGAGCTCCGACAGGCGTCCGTAGCGCTCCAGGAAGCTGAAGGTGGACACCGGCTCGAAGATCGAGGTCCAGACCGAGTTGTAGTTCACGGAGCTGGCCATGACGGCCACGAGCGCCTCGCCCGGGCCGAGTTCGGGGACCGGCACGTCGTCCAGGTGAATCGACTTGCGGGGGTCCTTGTCCCGGGTGTCGAGGCCGGCGAACATCTCCGTCTCGTCTTTGTGCACGGTGATGGCGCGGTACGACTCGGGGAGCGGCAGAGCGGCGAAGTCGGCGGAGGTCGACTCCGGCGACTGAATCGCGTCCAGGATTTCCTTCACGATGTTGCCTCCGGCGATGCGTCCTAGGGGGACGTTGAGGGTTCCGTCGGGGTGGAGTGCTGCTGTGTGGGTGGAGAGGTGCCGTCGGTTCGGCGGGGTGTTGCTACGGCAGCGCTTGGTCGGCGCGAGAGGTTTGCCTGTGACGCAGGCGCCCGGGCGCGCTCGCCACGGATTGGGGTGGCTTGCGGGGACAGCCGACGTACGGAAGTTCTCTGCACGCCGGCCGCCCGGACACCTTCAACGTATGGCACCGCGTGCCAGTCGGCAAGACACTGGGTGCCACAAGTTTTTGAGCGATGATCGATCAGTGCAGGTCAGGGGTGGTGCGACTCGATGGCACCGGAGGCCGGCGGCGGCTCCGGCCTGCGCCTCAGAGGCCCCGGAGGGGGTCCACAGGGGCCTCCTGGGGGCCCGCGATGCGGGCGAGGCGGAGCGGTGGGGGCGGCGTGCGGATCGCACACGTGCGGCCGGGCGGGGCCTCGGCCCAGTGCGGTGGGGAGAGTGCCGCCGTCCACCGGAAGCCGGGTGCGCAGATCGCGCCGGACGGCCGGCGGGGGGCGCTCTCCGGGCGGGAGGCCGCGCCGGAGAGCGCGGCGCGTCCCGGTTTTCTCGATGAGGCGTCAACAGGCCCCAGGGCCAGCACAGTTCATGCAGTGCCGGCGGAGCCGCTAGGGGGTGTCCGGCGGATCATGGCCGGGGTCGCGACGCCTGACACGGCACCTCGCCGCGTTGCTGAAACGTCCGAACAGCTCCGCTATCAGGACGCTCCGGCGCCTTGCGACGCACCGCGCCAGGCGCGGCGACCTGTCCGACCCTGATCCGCCGGAAACCCCCTAGCCGCGTTCCCGCAGCGCCTTCTCGATCGTTCCCATGATCTCGTCCAGCGGCGCGTCCGTGCGCGCCACGGTGACCAGTACGTCGCCACCCGTGGACACGGAGGCCGCCGGAGCGGTGGCGGTGTCCCGGCCCGCCCCGATGCCCGTACCGAACGTCTTGCGGACGATCGCGAAGGCGTGGTCGAGCTGGTTCTCCACGTCGCCCTGGCCGCCGGCCCGCAGCCAGCGCCGCAGCACGTGGTTGTGGGCGGTGACGACGGCGGACGCGGCGACCTCGGCGAGCAGCGGGTCGTCATTGCCGTGCTGGTGGGCGTGCTCGTCGAAGTGGCCCAGGAGATAGCGGGTGAAAAGCCGCTCGTAGCGGGCCACCGAGGCGATCTCGCGCTCGCGCAGGGTGGGTACCTCGCGCGTGAGGCGGTAGCGCTCCACGGACACGGCGGGCGACGCCGCGTACATCTTCATGACTTCCTTGATGCCGCGGCACACCGTGTCGAGCGGATGCTCGTGCGCGGGCGCCGCGTTGAGGACCGCCTCCGCCCGGATCAGGGTGTCGTCGTGGTCCGGGAAGATCGCCTCTTCCTTGGAGCGGAAGTGGCGGAAGAAGGTCCGCCGTGCCACACCCGCCGCGGCCGCGATCTCGTCGACCGTCGTGGCCTCGTAGCCCTTGGTCGCGAAGAGTTCCATCGCCGCGGCCGCCAGCTCCCGGCGCATCTTGAGCCGCTGGGCTGCGGCACGGGAGCCCGCGGCGCTCTCAGGAGCGTCGGGCGTGGGCGTCGTTCGGGAGGACTTGGCGGCCTTGGACATGCCATGAACGTACTGCATATGCGCGGTGGCGTGCGCCCGAGCGGGGTTCCCCCCGCCCGGGTCACGGACGGGGGGAGCGAGACCGGGCGGCCGGAGCAGGCCGCCCCAGTCGGTGGGTCGTCCGGTGCCGCTGCCCGTGGGCTGGTCAGCGCCGGGCATATTCGCGGAAGCCGCGGCCGGTCTTGCGGCCGAGGCAGCCCGCGGCCACCAGGTGCTCGAGCAGAGGCGCGGGGGCCAGGCCCGGGTCGCGGAACTCGCGGTGCAGGACCTTCTCGATGGCCAGCGAGACATCGAGGCCGACCACGTCCAGGAGCTCGAAGGGCCCCATCGGGTAGCCGCCGCCGAGCCTCATCGCGGCGTCGATGTCGTCGAGCGTCGCGTAGTGCTCCTGCACCATCTTGATCGCGTTGTTCAGGTACGGGAACAGCAGGGCGTTCACGATGAAGCCCGCGCGGTCGCCGCAGTCCACCGGGTGCTTGCGGATCTTCGTGCACACCTCACGGACGGTGGCGTGCACGTCGTCGCCGGTCAGCACGGTCCGCACGACCTCGACGAGCTTCATCGCGGGCGCCGGGTTGAAGAAGTGCATGCCGATGACGTCCTGCGGGCGCGAGGTCGCGCGGGCGCAGGCCACGACGGGCAGCGACGAGGTCGTCGTGGCGAGGACCGCGCCCGGCTTGCACACCTTGTCGAGCGTGCCGAACAGCTGCTGCTTGATCTCCAGGTCCTCGGCGACGGCTTCGAGCGCCAGGTCGACGTCCGAGAAGGCGTCGTACGAACCCGCCGGAGTGATCCGGTCCAGGGTCTGCGCCGCCGCCTCCGCGGTCATGCGGCCCTTGTCGACAGAGCGCGAAAGAGACTTGCCGATACGGGACTTGGCCTTCTCGGCCTTCTCTTCGCTGCGGGCGGCGAGCACCACGTCGTAGCCCGCCTTCGCGAAGACCTCCGCGATACCGGACGCCATGGTCCCGGAGCCCGCGACGCCGACCGAGCGGATGGTGCGCGCGCCGTCCACGACCTCGCCCGCGAGCGGGGTGAGCGCGTCCCGCACGACCTCGGAGCTGCCCGGCTCCGCGTACGTGTAGAAGCCGCGCCCCGACTTGCGGCCGGTCAGACCCGCCTCGCTGAGCTGCTTGAGGACGGGCGCCGGTGCGTGCAGGCGGTCGTGGGACTCGGCGTACATGGCGTCGAGGACCGTGCGCGCCGTGTCGATGCCGATGAGGTCGAGCAGCGCGAGGGGGCCCATGGGCAGGCCGCAGCCCAGCTTCATCGCGGCGTCGATGTCCTCGCGGGAGGCGTACTTCGCCTCGTACATGGCGGCGGCCTGGTTGAGGTAGCCGAACAGCAGGCCGTCGGCGACGAAGCCGGGCCGGTCGCCCACCGCGACGGGCTCCTTGCCGAGTTCGATGGCGAGGTCCGTGACCGCGGCGACGGCCGTGGGCGCGGTGAGCACCGACGAGACCACCTCGACGAGCTTCATCGCGGGCGCCGGGTTGAAGAAGTGCAGCCCGAGGACCCGCTCCGGGCGGGCCGAGTCGGCAGCGAGCCGCGTCACGGACAGGGCGTTCGTGCCGGTCGCGAGGATCGTCTCCGGCCGCACCACGGCGTCGAGGTCCTGGAAGATCTGCTGCTTGATCTCGTACGACTCGGGGGCCACCTCGATGACGAGGTCGGCGTCGGCCGCGGCTTGGAGGTCCGTGAAGGTGCGGAAGCGGGCGAGGACGTCCCGCCGCTCGTCCTCGGTGAGGCGCTCGCGGCGCACGGCACGCGCCGTCGAGGCCTCGAGCGCGGCGACGGCCTGCGCGGCCGCGGCCTCGCTGATGTCGATGCCGATGACCTCACGGCCGGCGCGGGCGAGCACCTCGGCGATGCCGGTGCCCATCGTGCCGAGACCGACGACCGCGACGGTCGGGAGGGTGGCCGGGGAAGCGGGGGACAGAGGAGCGTCCATCTGAGGACTCCAGGAGGGAGGAGTGACGACTGAGGGGCACAAGCGGATACGCCTACGGGCGTACGGAGTGCGGGGGATTCGAGTCCGGACGCGACGCACACAGGCGTCCGGTGAACCGTGAGATGGAGATCCGGCGGGGCTCTGTCCCGGAGCCGCGCCGTACTGCGGTACCTGAGGCACCGAACCGACTGACACTCTCGGCGGCTGCGTCACCAGGCCGCCAGGAGTGGGGTGCGGGGAGTGTGCCCCGCTCAATTGAGGTTAACCGGCGAGTAACGAGCGCGCCAGCCCTCAGCGTTCATCAGTCTCTGTGATCTACGCCGCCGCGACCCGAGGCCTGTCTACGCTGGACCGCATGGACGAAGAGTTGCGATCGGTGACGGAGCGCTTACGGGCCGAGTCGGGCGCCTCCCCGCTGTTCGACCGGATCGCGGCGACCGGCGACCTCGACGAGCTCGCGGCCGTGCTGACCGAGCCCGGGCAGCCGCTGTGGGCGCGTGAGCTGGCCGCGTACCGCCTCGGAGTGGCCGGGGACCGCCGGGCCTTCGAGGCGCTCGTCCTGCTCCTCAACCACCGCGACCCGGCACGCTGTGCCACCGCCGCGCACGCCCTGGCCGCGCTCCGCGACCCGCGCACCGCGCGCGCGGCCGCGGCTCTCGCGACGAACGAGCTGCGGGTCGCGTACGCGCTGCACCCGGTGCGGCTCCTGGCCGCGCTGCGCGCTCCCGAGTCCGCGCCCGCGCTGATCACCACCCTGGAGCGGCGCCTCGGCCCCCGCGATCCGTACCGCGCGGTGGCGCTCGCGTGCGTGGAGGGGCTCGGCGGCCTCGGGGACGCCCGCGCCCGTCCGGCCCTGACCGCGGCCCTCGCCCACCCGGCGCTCGCGGAGGCCGCGGTGCGCGCGCTCGCGCGACTGCCCGAACAGCGTTAGGGCTGAAGCCCGGGCATCAGCGGCGGACAGCGCGCGCGTAGCGCACTTCCGGTACGGCTTCCCCGTCCACCTCGAACGGCTCCTCGGCGCCGTCCGGGGTGAACCCGGCGCGCTCGTAGAACCTGCGGGCGCGGGCGTTGCCCTTGAGTACCCACAGTCGTATCCGCTCGTAGCCCGCGTCGGCGCAGCGGTCCAGGCAGGTGTCCAGGAGGGTGCGGCCCACGCCGGTGGACAGCTGCCCGTCGTGCACGTAGATCGCGTACAACTCGGCTTCCCCGGGCGGGAGATCGTCGTCGCGGGACGGGCCGTGGCAGGCCCAGCCGACGAGGTCGCCGGCGCGCTCCGCGACCACGTTCACCACCGACGAACCGGCCTGCGCGAGACGCTCGCGGCTGCGCGCCGCGTCTTCCTCGATGCTCAGCGCGGCCAGATAGGACGCCGGCATCAGGCCCGCGTACGCCGTCCGCCAGCCGCGGATCCGGATCCCCGCCACCGCCTCGCAGTCGGCGTCGGCCATGTCCCGGACGTGGATGTCCACCGCCGGGACCGCGGCAGGGGCGGTGTCGTGGATTCGAGGGGTGCTCATGCGCCCATCGTGACCCGGCGGACACCGCCCCGGCCAGGGTGTGCATCACAGGGAGCTGCTCAGCCGCGGAAGCCCATCAGCCCGTGCAGACGAACGCCGCGTGACGGGGGCGGACCAGCGGCGCCCCTCTTCGTGAGCGGTTTCGGGTCCGGCAGCTTCTTGCATGTCGCGTCGGCCTCGCCGCTGCCGTGCGGCACCTTCCCGCTCCGCAGATAGTCGGCCAGGTACCGGTCCAGGCAGGCGTTCCCGCTCAGGCTGACGCCGTGGTTCTGACCGCCCTGCTCGACCACCAGGCTGGAGCCGCGCAGCTCGCGGTGGACGGCGACCCCGCCCTCGTAGGGCGTGGCGCCGTCTTCGGTGGCCTGGAGGAGCAGCGTCGGCGGCAGTTCGTCGTTGGACACGTCCGTCGGGGTCAGCGGACTCGTCGGCCAGAACGCGCACGGCGCGTTGTACCAGGCGTTGTTCCAGGTCGAGAAGGGTGCCTTCTCGTACACCTGCCAGTTGTCGTCGCGCCACTGGTTCCAGTCGCGCGGCCACCCGGCGTCGCGGCACTGCACGGCCGTGTAGACGCTGTAGCCGTTGACGCCCGAGGCGTCGACGGCGCCGAACTCCTTGTACGCCTTGACGAGCGGGGCCGGGTCCTTGTCCTTCACGTACGCCGCGAACGCCTGGGCCAGATAAGGCCAGTAGCCGTTGTAGTAGCCGCCCGGCAGGAAGGTGTCCTCCAGTTCGGCGGCCCCGACCTTCTTGCCCGCCGGCTTCTTCTGCACGGCGTCGCGCATCGCGTACCACTCGGCCTCGACCTTCGCCGGGTCCTTGCCGAGCCTGTACGTCGCGTCGTGCCGCGCGACCCAGGCGAGGAACGCCTGGTGGCGGGCGTTGAACGCGTGGTCCTGCCCCAGGTTGTCGTCGTACCAGACACCGCCCGGGTCGACGATCGAGTCGAGCACCAGGCGGCGCACGCGCTGCGGGTAGAGCTTGGCGTAGACGGCGCCCAGGTAGGTGCCGTACGAGTAGCCGAAGTAGTTGAGCTGCTGCGCGCCGAGCGCCGCGCGGATCGCGTCCAAGTCCCTGGCGGCGCTCACCGTGTCGAGGTACGGGAGCACGTCCGCGTACTTGGTGGTGCACGCCTTCGCGAACGCCTGCGCGCGGTCGAGGTTGGCGCGCTCGATCGCCGGGGCGGACGGCACGCTGGGCGGGCGCACGGTGGCGAAGTGCTTGGGCCGGCAGTTCAGGGCCGGTTTGCTCTTGCCGACGCCGCGCGGGTCGAAGCCCACGACGTCGTACTGGGCGGAGACGCTCTTCGGCAGCGCGTGTGCCACGAAGCCCGCCAGCGTCAGGCCGCTGCCGCCGGGGCCGCCGGGGTTCACCAGGAGCGGGCCCTGCGACGTCTTCGCGGTGTGCCGGACCCGGGACAGGGCGAGCGTGATCTGCTCGCCGCCGGGGCGGTCGTGATCGAGCGGCACCCGCACCGAGGAGCACTGGAGCGTCGGGTATTTCTTGGTGGCGCAGTCCTTCCAGGTGAGGGCTGCGCGCTGGACGGAAAGGGTCGGGGCTGCGGCGGCCGGAGCCGCGGCGAGCATGCCGGCCACCATCGTGGCGGCGCCGCACACGGCGGCTACGCGTTTCTTCATCGGGCCTCCCAGGACGGAGGGTTCGGGGCCGCGAGCGCGCGGCCCCCGCGGCATGGTCCCCGAATCCATGCCGGGAGCGTCCTGTTCTATGCAGAGTTGACCCGATTGGCGTGTACGTGTCCGGGAGGAGCGCGATCAGAGAAGCGTGAGCTGGGTGGCCGCGGGGGCGGGCTCCGGTTCCTGGCGTGTGCGCAGCCGTCGCGGGGCCTCCGCGCGCGAGGGGCCGATGCCGAACTCCTCGGCCAGTTCGTGCACCTGACGGGTAATCCGGCGCTGGTACCACTTCGGGGCGTACGCGCCTTCCGCGTACAGCCGCTCGTAGCGCCGCACGAGGTGCGGGTGGTGGTGGCCGAGCCAGGACATGAACCACTCGCGCGCCCCGGGCCGCAGATGCAGCACGAGCGGCGTCACGGAGGTAGCCCCGGCCGCCGCGACGGCCCGTACGGTCTCCCGCAACTGCCCGGGGTGGTCGCCCAGGAACGGGATCACGGGGGCCATCAGGACCCCGCAGCCGATGCCGGCCTCGCCGAGGGCGCGGACGACGTCGAGGCGCCGCTCCGGCGCGGGGGTGCCCGGCTCGACCGTGCGCCACAGCTCGCGGTCGACGAAGCCGACGGACACGGAGACGCCGACGTCGGTGACCTCGGCGGCCTGCCGCAGCAGGTCGAGGTCGCGCAGGATCAGCGTGCCCTTCGTGAGGATCGAGAACGGGTTCGCGTAGTCCCTGAGCGCCTCGATGATCCCCGGCATCAGCCGGTAGCGCCCCTCCGCGCGCTGGTAGCAGTCCACGTTCGTGCCCATCGCGATGTGCTCGCCGTGCCAGCGGCGCGAGGCCAGGTGGCGGCGCAGCAGCTCCGGCGCGTTCACCTTCACGACGATCTGGCTGTCGAAGCCGAGGCCCGTGTCGAGGTCCAGATAGCTGTGCGTCTTGCGGGCGAAGCAGTAGACACACGCGTGCGTGCATCCCCGGTACGGGTTGACCGTCCACTCGAACGGCATGCGGGAGGCGCCGGGCACGCGGTTCACGATCGACCTGGCCCGGATCTCGTGGAAGGTGACGCCCGCGAATTCAGGCGTGTCGAGCGTGCGGGTGATCACGCTCTCCGCGCCGAAGAGCGCGGCGTCCGTGACCTTCCCTGTCGGGATTTCGGCCGGATTCTCCGTGAGGTTCTCCCAGCGCATGACGCCTCCTAGCTAGCACTGGGCACAGAATAGAACACATGTTCCCTTGATCGTGCGACCCCGATTTTGGTGGCCACCCAGGAGGGTGGTTGGCTTGGGCCCCCTCTCGAACACCGAGAACACCGACTGCTGGAGGAAGTGCCATGGCGCAGGTCGAGGCCATCACGGAGCGGGTCATCGCCGCCAAGCCGGACGACGTATTCGACGCGCTCGCCGACTACAGCGGCACGCGCGCGAAGCTGCTGCCCGAGCACTTCAGCGAGTACGAGGTCCGCGAGGGCGGTGACGGCGAGGGCACGCTCGTCCACTGGAAGCTCCAGGCCACCAGCAAGCGGGTCCGCGACTGCCTCCTCGAGGTCAGTGAGCCCACCGACGGCGAGCTCGTCGAGAAGGACCGCAACTCCTCGATGGTCACCACCTGGCGAGTGACCCCGTCCGGCGAGGGCGCCTCGCGCGTCGTCGTCAGCACCGTGTGGAACGGCGCGGGCGGCATCGGCGGCTTCTTCGAGAAGACCTTCGCCCCCAAGGGCCTCGGCCGCATCTACGACGCCGTCCTCGCGAAGCTCGCCGCCGAGGTGGAGAAGTAGCCCCGATGTAGTACCCCGATGTAGTGCTCACCGTTTCGAGTGGTTTTCCGTTCGCGCGCGGTTGTACGCCGTAGGGCTCCCACCGGCGCATTCGCGCCTGGAGCCCGCCGGAGCCGCCGCTCGTCGCGCTTGCCCGCAGTTGTCGCGTAATGCGAGAAATATGCGGCGCAGGTGCGACGAGGGGAGCGACAGGTGGGCACGACGACGCTGGTGACGAGTGAGCCGGGGCCGGTGCCGGCGACGGAACCGACCCCGGCCCCCGAGCCCCAACCGGCCGTGGAGCAGGGGCAGTTCCCGGACCACGGCCTCAGCCCGAGCCGGGTCCGCATGGTCTTCTTCGGGCTCATGCTGGCGCTGCTGCTCGCCGCGCTCGACCAGATGATCGTCGCCACCGCGCTGCCCAAGGTCGTCGGCGAGCTGCACGGTCTCGACAAGATGTCCTGGGCGATCACCGCCTATCTCCTGACCGCCACCATCGGCCTGCCGATCTACGGCAAGCTCGGCGACCTCTTCGGCCGCAAGGGCGTCTTCCAGTTCGCCATCGCCGTCTTCGTCGTCGGCTCCGCGCTGGCCGGCTGGTCGCGCAACATGGACGAACTCATCGCGTTCCGCGCCGTCCAGGGCATCGGCGCCGGCGGACTCATGATCGGTGTGCAGGCGATCATCGCGGACATCGTGCCGCCTCGCGAACGCGGCCGCTACATGGGCCTCATCGGCGCCGCGTTCGGCCTCGCGTCCGTCGCGGGCCCGCTGCTCGGCGGCTACTTCACCGACCACCTCACCTGGCGCTGGTGCTTCTACATCAACGTGCCCTTCGGCCTGGTCACGTTCGCCGTCGTCACCGTCGTACTCAAACTGCCCCGGCCCGAGGTCAAGGCCAAACTCGACATCCTCGGGGCCCTGCTCCTCGCGGCGGCATCGACCTGCCTCGTCCTGCTGACCAGTTGGGGCGGTACCGAGTACGCCTGGGGTTCGCGGGTCATCCTGGGGCTCGCCGCCGGAGCGGCCGTGACGGCCGTGCTCTTCGTCGTCGCCGAGCACTTCGCCGCCGAACCCATCATCCCGCTGCGGCTGTTCCGCGACCCCGTCTTCAACATCACCGGCCTGGTCGGCATGGTCATCGGCATCGCCCTCTTCGGAGCGGCCAGTTACCTGCCGACGTTCCTCCAGATGGTCGACGGCGCGAGCGCCACCGAGTCGGGGCTGCTGATGCTGCCGATGATGGGCGGCATCGTCATCGCCTCGATCGTCTCCGGCCAACTCATCAGCCGCACCGGGCACTACAAGATCTACCCGATCCTCGGCGGGGCCCTGTCGACGGCGGGCATGTGGCTCCTGTCCCGCCTCGAAGTCGACACCCCGCGACTGCACTACAGCCTCTACATGGCCGTACTCGGAGCGGGCATCGGCCTGATCATGCCGGTCCTGATCCTCGCCGTGCAGAACGCCGTACGCCCCGCCGACATCGGCACCGCGACCAGCGCCAACAACTACTTCCGGCAGATCGGCGGCAGCGTCGGCGCCGCGATCTTCGGCACGCTCTTCGCCGACCGGCTCGCCGACGCCCTCGCGGACCGGCTGCCCAAGGGGACGGGCCTGCCCGACCCGGAGTCCATCACCCCGCAGCTCGTCCACTCCCTGCCGCGCGCGCTGCGCGACGGCTACATCCAGGCGTACGCCGACGCGATGCCCCGGATCTTCCTCTACCTCGTCCCGGTGCTCGTCCTCGGCCTCGTGATCGCCTTCTTCCTCAAGGAGACACCCCTGTTGTCCAGTGCCGCCCCCCACAGCGCCCCGAGCGGCGAGAGCGCCTCAGTCCCGTCCCAGGCCCGGACCTCGTACGGCGCCGGCGTGCCGGTCTGCGGCATCGTCCAGCACCCCGACGGGACCGCGGTGCCGCGCGCCGCGCTCACCCTCATCGACGTCGGCGGCCAGCAGATCGGACGCGGCGCGAGCGGCGACGACGGCCGGTACGCCCTGTCGACGCCCGGCGCCGGAAGTTACGTCCTGATCGCGGCGGCGGGCGGACACCAGCCCCAGGCCGTGACCGTCACCGTGGGGGAGCGGCCCGTCGACCTCGACGTCGTCCTCGGCGGCGCCGGGCGGCTCGCCGGGAGCGTGCTGACCGCAGACGGCGCGCCCGTGCGCGACGCCACCGTGACCCTGACCAACGTCCACGGCGAGGTCGTCTCCACGACCCGCAGCGGGCGTGAAGGCGGCTACGTCATCACGGAGCTGGTGGCCGGCGAGTACACGCTCGCCGGGAGCGCGCCCGCGTTCCGCCCCGCCGCGCTCCCCGTCACCGTGATGGCCGCGCGCGAGACCCGCCAGGACGTCGAACTCGCGGGCGGCGCCGTGCTGCGCGGCACGGTCAGGGCCGGCGGCGGACGCCCCGTCGAGGACGCGCGGGTGACCCTCCTCGACGCGGCGGGCAACGTCGTCGACACCCTCACGACGGGCGCCGACGGCACGTTCCGCTTCGTCGACCTGTCGTCGGGCGAGTACACCGTGATCGCCGCCGGTTACCCGCCGGTCGCCACGGTGCTGCACATGGCGGGCGGCGGCCGCACGGAGCGCGACCTGCAACTGGGCCACGAGGACTGAGCGTTGGGGCCGGGCGCGGTGCCCGGCCCCGGTACTCCGTGCCCGTTCAATTCGGCCGATGCAGCCCCCTGTACCCCCGTACCGCGTACCGTGGAACGGGAAAGGGCCGAACCAATGACGCTCGGTCGCCGCGCGGGGAAGGGAGCGCAGGCCATGCACAGTGGCACCGGGACGGCCCCACAGAGCCCCGTGCCCGGCCGCGTACCCCTGGCGGTCGTCGTGGTCGACGAGTCCGGACTCGTCTCGCACTGGAGCACCGGCGCGCGCCGCCTCTTCGGTCCCGCGCGCGAGGACGCCGTCGGCCGCCCCGCCACCGACCTGCTGCCCGTCTCCGGCGCACTGCCCGACGGCCTCAACTCCGAGGCGTACGGGGAAGAGGGCGCGTACGACGGGCTCGGCCCCGGCCTGGGCTCCTCGCTCGAGGGGCGGGCCTCGTACCCCGCCGCGGGCCGCGCCCGCCTCGAAGCTCCGCGCCGGGAGCGCATCGATGTCCTGTGGTGGGCCTATCCGCTCGTCGGCCCCGGTCCCGAGAAGCTGCTCGTACTCGCCGCCGACGCCGGCCGGCTGCACGCCGACGACGTGCCCGACGGGCATCCCGTGGAGCGCATCGCGCCCGGCTTCGCCCTGCACACCGACTTTCCCGGAGCCGACGAGCTGGCCCGCGGACTCCCCGCCATCCTGCCCAGCATGAGCGTCGGCGAGAGCGCCCGCATCGTTTCCCAGGTGCTCGAACTCGGCTATCCCGTACTGGAGTTCAGCCTCCACGACCGCGTACCCGTCACCGCCGACTGGGGCGTGCCCCGGCGCGCCGAGCGCAAGGCCCGCAGGGAGGAGGCCGCCCGCGCGGCCGCCGCCGGACTGCCCGCGCCGCGCCGCGCACCCGACGACGCGGACGACCTCGAGTACGCCGCCGTCCGCGAACACCTGGAGTTCCTCAACGAGGTGAGCGGGCGCATCGGTTCGTCCCTCGACCTGTCCCGCACGATCATCGAGGTCAGCCGGGCCGTCGTGCCGCGCTTCACGGACGTCGCGGGCACCTATCTGCGCGAACAGGTCGTCGCGGGCGAGGGGTTCCCCGAAGGCCCGCCCGACGCGACCACCCTGTGGCACCGCGTCGCCCTGGAGCACACGGACGAGCCGGGCCGCTGGGACGACGTCGTGCCCGTCGGCGAGTCCATGCCGTTCCCCGCGCACACGCCGTTCTTCCAGTGCATGACCTCAGGGCAGCCCGTCCTCGTCCCGCGCATCACCGAGGAGATGGGCAACGCGATCGCGTCGCAGTTCGAGAAGCGCGACATCAGGCCCCTCATCACCAACCGCTCGATGCTGGTGGTGCCCCTGAAGGCGCGCAACGTCGTCCTCGGGTTCATGATCCTGCTGCGCCACCGGGAACGCCCGGTCTTCAACGACATGGACCGCGTCACCGGCGCCGAACTCGCCGCCCGCGCGGGCCTGGTCCTCGACAACGCCCGCATGTACACGTACCAGGAGAGCGTTGCCGAGACCCTCCAGGACAGCATGCTGCCGCACATCGAGCCGCACATGCCGGGCTGCGACATCGCCACCCGATATCTGCCCGGCACGCTCCTCGGCCGCGTCGGCGGCGACTGGTTCGACTCGATCAAGCTGCCGGGCTCGCGGACCGCACTCGTCGTCGGCGATGTCATGGGTCACGGGCTCAACTCGGCGGCGATGATGGGCCAGTTGCGCACCGCCGTCCAGACCATGGCCGCCCTGGACCTGCCGCCGGCCCAGCTCCTGCGCAACCTCGACGACCTCGCTCAGCGCCTCGGCGAGCACTACCTCGCGACCTGCCTGTACGCGGTCTACGACCCGATCGCGAACGAGCTGGAGCTCGCCAACGCCGGGCACATCCCGCCGGTCCTCGTCCGCGCCGAGGACGGCCGCAGCGAGCTGCTCGAACTGCCCACCGGCGCGCCCATCGGCGTCGGCGGCGTCCCCTTCGAATCGGTCCGCGTCCCGATGGCGCCCGGCGACCGGCTCGTCATGTGCACCGATGGTCTCGTCGAAGTGCGTGGCGAGGACATCGGCGTCGGCCTCGCCACGCTCTGCGAGTCCGCCGCCCACCCCGCGGCCTCCATGGACGCCGCCTGCGACACCATCATCAGATCCCTGAACACCCGCGGCGGCCGCAAGGACGACGTCGCCCTCCTCATGGCCCGGCTCAACGGCATCGCGCCCGAGGACGTCGCCCACTGGAGCGTCACCCCCGGCCCCGCCGAAGTGCCCCGCACGCGCGCCCTCGTCCGCGACCAGCTCACGGCCTGGGGACTCGGCGCGCTCACCGCCCCCGCGGAAATGATGGCCGGGGAGCTCGTCGCCAACGCCGTACGGCACGCCCGCACCCGCAGCGTCGAGGTACGCCTGGTGCGCTCGGGGACCCTCGTGTGCGAGGTCGAGGACGACGACCAGAGGCTGCCGACGCTGCTCAACGCGGGCCCGGGCGACGAGTTCGGGCGCGGCCTGCGCGTCGTGAGCGCCCTTGCCAGGGAGTGGGGCACGAGTCGTACGGGCTCCGGCAAGACCGTATGGTTCGAACTGGCGTTGCCACGGGCGTAGTTGGCGAGGGGGCGCGGCGGGCGTACACGCATCGAATGCGGCGTGAAGGTATGTGCCGGGTGCTTGTGGGCGGGCCCGGGGCGCGGTAGACCGATCTTGCCGTGCCACCGCACCCCGGGAGTTGCAGATGAGCGTGACGAGTCGGTACAAGGACGCCTGGGAGAGCTTCTGGCGCGAGGCTCCCGGCGAACCCGGCGGAGTCTTCTGGGACGCCGAGCCCGCCCTCACCGCGAAGGTTCATCTCGCCCTGTTCGAGCCGCACTTGACGGAGGGCCTTCCCGTCGTGGACCTCGGCTGCGGGAACGGCACCCAGACGCGCTTCCTCGCCGACCGCTACCCGCGCGTCGTCGGCGCCGACCTCTCCGACGCCGCCCTCGGCCACGCCCGGCACGCCGACCCCGCGGGCCGGGCCGACTTCCGGCAGCTCGACGCCACCGAGCAGACCGAGGCCCACCAGCTGCACTCCGAGCTCGGCGACGCGAACGTGTACATGCGGGGCGTGCTCCACCAGTGCGAGACCGACGACCGCCAGGCCCTGGTCGACGGCATCGCGGCGCTCGTCGGCGAGCGCGGCCGGGCCTTCGTCGTGGAGCTCGCCGAGGCCGCCCGGCCCGTCCTGATGTCTCTCGCGCAGAGCCCCACGGGCCCGCCCGCGAAGCTGGCACCGGTCTTCGCGCACGGCATCGCACCCGGCGAGGTGTCCGACGCGGCGGTCCCCGACTACGTACGTACCGCGGGCCTCGACGTGCTCGCGAGCGGCGAACTCCCGCTCACCACCACGGAGTACACACCGGACGGCACCCGCATCGAGCTCCCGTCACGCTGGCTCGTCGTGGGGCGGGCGCACTAGGGGGTGTCCGGCGGATCATGGCCGGGGCCGCGGCGCCTGGCACGGCACCTCGCCGCGTTGCCGAAACGTCCGAACAGCTCCGCTATCAGGAGGCTCCGGCGCCTTGCGATGCACCGCGCCAGGCGCCGCGACCTATTCGACCCTGATCCGCCGGACACCCCTAGCCGTCGCAGGCCGAGGCGGCGCAGAGCGTTGCCGAAGGGGCCCAGGAGATGCGGGCAGAGCGGCCGGCCGCGCCCGAGCGGGACGCCTTCGTGCGCGGTCACCGCGAGGAAGAAGCCGCGCCCGGGGCGCGTCTGGAGGGTGGTGTTCCAGCGGTAGCCGTGGCCCTGGGCCAGCGCGACTCGCACCGCCCGCCGGCCGAGCCCTTCCTGCCGGCGTGACTCCAGGATCCAGATGCCGAGGAGCCGGCCCGTGCGGCACGGCGCGCACAGCCGGAAGCGGACCTGGCCGACGAGCGCGCCGCCCTCGTCGTGGAGCAGCACCTCACCGGCGCCGTGCGCCGAACGGGGAGGGATGCTCGTGAGGCGCACCGGCCCGGACGGTGACGCCGGCGGGCCGGGGCCCATGGGGGATCGACCGGCCCGTCAGTCGCGTGAGTTGCCGAAGAGCAGGCGGTAGCCGATGAGCAGCACGAGCGAGCCGCCGATGGCCGCGATCCAGGTGGTCCCGTCGAAGAACTGGTTGTCGATCGGGCGGTCCAGGAACCGCGACGAGATCCAGCCGCCGACGAACGCGCCCGCGACGCCGATGAGGGTGGTGCCTATCAGGCCGCCCGGGTCGCGGCCGGGGAGCAGGACCTTGGCGATGACTCCGGCGACGAGGCCGAGGATGATCCAGCTGATGATGCCCACGTGTGCGTCGTTCCCCTCGGTGATGTGTGGTGCTTGTGCTTCGGCTGTGCGTTGCGAATTTGCGCAACTGTACAGACAGAGGTGAAGACGCTGAACGGTCCCGGTCGGTTGCATCGGTCCAGCCGCAGTGCTCAGCCGTGGCGCGTCATCCGTAGGACAGGTTCGAGCACAGGCTGTCGTCGGCGGAGCGGGCGTCGTCGGAGACGTCGGACGGTATGCCGGTGGGTTCCGGCGACGCCGTCGCGGCGGTCGACGGACGGTCCGCGTAGTCCTGCCCGAGAATCGCCTTGATGCCCGCGGTCGAGGTCTCTTCGAGGCGTGCGCCCGGGAACCGCTGGGCGAGCGTGCCCGCTCGTGCCTTCTCGCCGGGGCCGTACCGGATGAGTGTGGTCGCCTGGTTCCGGGTGTTCGCGGTCGCCGTGCCCGTGACGGTGAACCCGTCGTCCTCAAGGGCGCGCGCGGCTTGGGCGGCCAGTCCCATGACGGTCGTTCCGTTGTAGACCGTGACGCGGATGCCGTCCCCCGGATCCGGCGCGGCGGAGGGCGCGGGTGAGGCGCTCGGCCTGGCGCCCTTCTTGCCGCTGGCGTCCTTCCCGTCGAGTGTCCGGTCCTCTCTGAGCGACGCCCACAGCGCGTCGGCGTCCGGCTCGACGACCGCGACGCGGCTTCCCTCGTAGCGCCAGGGGATCGTGACGAACTTGGTGTTGTGCAGGTCGACGTTCTTGAGGGACATCGCGAAGGAGAGGAGCTTGTCGGCGGAGCCGAGGCCCGGGTCGACGGTCATCGACCTCGTGGCCGCGTTCGCGAGCGGCAGGAGCTTCGTGGGCGTCAGGCCGTTGTTCTTGATCTCCTTGATCAGGCTTCCGACGAAGGCCTGTTGCCGCTTGATGCGGCCGATGTCGGAGCCGTCGCCTATGCCGTGCCGCAGGCGGACGTAGTCGAGGGCCTTCTGCCCGGAGACGTTCTGCTCGCCGCGCGGGAACAGGAGCTTGCCCGGGGTCGTGCGATGGGGGTTCAGGTCGCGCTGGTAGATGGGTTGCGGCAGGCACACCTTCACGCCGCCGACGACGTCGGTCAGGGCGGCGAAGCCCTTGAAGTCCACGACGACGGTGTGGTCGACCCGCAGGCCCGTCAGCTTCTCCACCGTGTTCTGCGTGCAGGCGGGGTTCCCGCCGGCGGTCTCGCCGGTCGAGTACGCCGCGTTGAACATCGTGTCGGGCCGCGTGCTGGTCCAGCTGCCGTCGGGCAGTTTGCAGGGCGGGATCGTGACGAGGGTGTCGCGCGGGACGGACACCGCCACGGCGTTGCGATGGTCGGCGTAGACGTGCAGCAGGAACGCCGTGTCCGAGCGGCCGATGTCGCCCTTGTCGCCCCCGCCGAGTGCCTCGTTGCCCCCGGTGCGCGCGTCGGAGCCGATGACGAGGACGTTCTCCCCCTTCGACGCGTCGGCGTCGGGGCGGTCGCCGGAGATGCCGTCCGAGCTGAACGTGTTGATGTCGCCGCCGAGTTTCAGATACACCCAGCCCACGCCTCCCGTCAGGAGGACGAGCAGGGACAGGGCTATCGCGAGCGTGAAGCGCACGCGGCTGCGCCTCGGTCGCGCCGCGCGCGCGGGGGACTTGGCGCCGCCGCCTCGGCGCGCGGGTGCCAACTGCTCACGGGTGCCTGCCATGGGGTGCGCCCTCACTCGGATCCGGGGTTGTACAGTTGCGCAATGTAGCAAGCTTCTTGGTGGGGGCCGTCCGTGGTGCCCACCTCATCCGAAGAGACGAAGGGTGGGGCGAAAATGTTCCGCAACGGTCTTGAGCCCTGGCACCTGCTCATTGTGGCGATCGTGGTCATCGTCCTGTTCGGTTCGAAGAAACTGCCCGACACGGCGCGCGCGCTCGGCAAGTCGCTCCGGATCCTCAAGAGCGAGACGCGGGCGATGAAGGCGGACGAGGTCGAGGAGCGCCGGGACCCGGCCGCGTCCTGACACCGGCGCATCCGCCGACCGGAGGGATGCCCGCCGCCTTTCGGTGGACTGGACCTCTGGCTCTCAGGGTGGCTCTGGCCTGCGCGTTCTCTGACGCGTACCGTGTTGCGCCATGAAGATCCTCATCAGCGCCGACATGGAGGGCGCCACCGGCGTGACCTGGCCGGGGGACGTGCTGCCCGGCACCCCGCAGTGGGAGCGCTGCCGGTCCATGTTCACCTCGGACGTCAACGCCGCCGTGCTCGGCTTCTTCGACGGGGGCGCCGACGAGGTGCTCATCAACGAGGCCCACTGGTCGATGCGCAATCTGCTCCTGGAGCAGCTCGACGAACGCGCGGAGATGATCACGGGCCGCCACAAGGCGCTCTCCATGGTCGAGGGCGTCCAGCACGGCGACGTCGACGGCATCGCGTTCGTCGGCTACCACACGGGCGCCGGCACGGAGGGCGTGCTCGCCCACACGTACCTCGCCAACTCCATCACCGGCGTCTGGATCAACGGCGTACGGGCGAGCGAGGGCCTGCTGAACGCGCACGTCGTCGCCGAGTACGGCGTACCCGTCGTCCTCGTCACCGGCGACGACCTCGCCTGCGACGACGCGCTCGGCTACGCGCCCGAGGCCCGCAAGGTCGCGGTCAAGGACTATGTGTCCCGGTATGCGGCTGTCTGTCGTACGCCGAAGCGGACCGCCGCCGACATCAGGGCCGCGGCGCAGGAGGCGGCGGCGCTCGCCGTGCGGCACGAGCCCGTCGAGGGCGGCCCGTTCACCATCGAGCTCGAGTTCGACGCCGAGCATCTGTCGATGGCCGCGACGGTGGTGCCCGGAGTCCGGCGCACCGGCGAGCGCAGGATCTCCTACACGAACGACACCATGTACGACGGCATCCGCACCTTCAAGGCGGTCACCACGATCGTCTCGGCCGCGGTGGAGGAACAGTATGGCTGACCAGGCATTTCAGGTGGACGATCAGGCGCTCGACGAGGTCGTGACCTTCACGTCCGAGCTGATCCGCATCGACACCACCAACCGCGGGGGCGGCGACTGCCAGGAGCGCCCGGCCGCCGAGTACGCGGCCGAGAAGCTCGCCGAAGCCGGCCTTGAGCCCACCCTCCTCGAACGCACGAAGGGGCGCACGAACGTCGTCGCGCGCATCGCCGGCACGGACCCGTCCGCCGACGCGATGCTCGTCCACGGCCACCTCGACGTCGTCCCCGCGGAGGCCACCGACTGGAGCGTGCACCCGTTCTCCGGAGAGATCCGCGACGGGGTCGTGTGGGGCCGGGGCGCGGTCGACATGAAGAACATGGACGCGATGATCCTCGCGGTCGTCCGGCAGTGGGCCCGCGCCGGGGTGCGCCCGCGCCGGGACATCGTCGTCGCCTTCACCGCCGACGAGGAGGCGAGCGCCGAGGACGGCTCCGGCTTCCTCGCGGACCAGCACGCCGGCCTCTTCGAGGGCTGCACCGAGGGCATCAGCGAATCGGGCGCCTTCACCTTCCACGACGGCTACGGAAAGCAGATATACCCGATCGCGGCGGGCGAGCGCGGCACCGGCTGGCTGCGGCTCACCGCGCACGGCAAGGCGGGCCACGGCTCGAAGGTGAACCACGCCAACGCCGTCACCAGGCTCGCCGCCGCTGTCGCGCGGATCGGCGCGCACGAGTGGCCGGTGAGGCTCACCCCGACCGTGGCGGCCGCGCTGACCGAACTCGCCGCCCTGTACGGCATCGACGCCGGCGTGGACTCCCCGCACTTCTCGGCCGACGAACTTCTCGCCAAGCTCGGCCCGGCCGCGGCGCTCGTCGCGCCGACCGTCCGCAACAGCGCCAACCCGACGATGCTGTCCGCCGGATACAAGATCAACGTGATCCCCGGCGAGGCGAGCGCGTACATCGACGGCCGGTATCTGCCGGGCGGCGAGGACGAGTTCCGCGAGACCCTCGACCGGCTCACCGGACCCGATGTGGACTGGGTGTTCGAGCACCGCGAGGTCGCGCTCCAGGCGCCGGTCGACTCGCCGACGTTCGCGGGGATGCGCGCGGCCGTCGAGGAGTTCGCGCCAGAGGGGCACGTCGTGCCGTACTGCATGTCGGGCGGCACCGACGCCAAGCAGTTCTCGCGGCTCGGCATCACGGGCTACGGCTTCGCGCCGCTGAAGCTCCCCGAGGGCTTCGACTACCAGGCGCTCTTCCACGGCGTGGACGAGCGGGTCCCGGTAGAGGCACTGCACTTCGGAGTCCGCGTGCTCGACCGCTTCCTGCGGTCCGCGTAGGCGCCGTCGGGCGGGTTTCGGCATCGGATTGGGGAGACGGTCTAGGAAATGGCGTCGCACGTGGAGAACATGGGGGCCTCTGAAGTCATGGGGGACGTGGACAAGTTGGTGCTGATCCAGAATTACGGATCGTGGCCGTCGCCGATCACGGCCGCGCTCGCCGCCGCGCACGACGGGAAACCGGAGTACGTCGGCTTCGTCGGCGACGAGGCGTGGTGGACCGAGCCCCGCCCCGGCGAGGGCGGCCGGCGGGCCCTGGTCAGGCGGCGCGCCGACGGATCGGAGCACACGGTGCTGCCCGCGCCGTGGAACGTGCGCAGCCGCGTCATCGAGTACGGCGGCCAGCCGTGGGCCGGCGCCGAGGGCCCGCGCGGTCCGCTGGTGGTGTTTGTCGACTTCGCAGACCAGCGGCTCTACGCCTACGAGCCCGACGCCCCCGGCGCCGTACCCCGCCCGCTCACCCCCGTCTCCGCGGTGGGGGACGGGCTGCGCTGGGCCGATCCGCAGATCCACCTCGACCGGGGCGAAGTGTGGTGCGTCCTGGAGGAGTTCACCGGGGACGGGCCGACCGACGTGCGCCGCGTCGCCGCCGCGGTGCCCCTCGACGGAAGCGCGGCCGGGGACCGCGCCGCCGTGCGCGAACTCTCCGACGGGCGCCACCGGTTCGTCACCGGACCCCGCCTCTCGCCCGACGGCCGCCGCGCCGCCTGGCTCGCCTGGGACCATCCGCGCATGCCGTGGGACGGCACGGAGCTGGTTGTCGCGGACGTGGCCGAGGACGGCACGTTCAGCGGGGCGAGGACGGCGTTCGGCGGGCCCGAGGAGTCCGTCGCACAGGTGGAGTGGGCTCCGGACGGCGCCCTCGTCTACTCCAGCGACCTCAGCGGCTGGTGGAACCTCTACCGCGTCGGCCCGGACGGCGAACCGCGGGCCCTGTGCCCGCGCGAGGAGGAGTTCGGCGGGCCGCTCTGGAAGATCGGCCACCGCTGGTTCGCCCCGCTGGAGAGCGGTCTGATCGCAGTCGTCCACGGCGTCGGCGCCACCGCGCTCGGCGTGCTCGACCCGGCGACCGGCGAGGTCGTGGACACGGCCGGACCCTGGACCGAGTGGAGCCCCGCCCTCGCCGTGCACGGCACCCGCGTCGTCGGCATAGCGGCCAGCCCGCGCACCGGCCACGAGGTCGTGGAGCTCGACACGTGTACGGGCCGGGCGCGCGTCGTCGGCGCCGCGCACACCGACGCCGTCGACCCCGCGTACTGCCCGGAGCCGCAGATCCGCACCTTCGCGGGCCCCGACGGCAGGGACATCCACGCCCACATCTATCCACCGCACAGCCCCACCCACGCCGCGCCCGACGACGAACTCCCGCCCTATGTCGTGTGGGTCCACGGCGGCCCCACCGGGAACTCGCCCCTCGTACTCGACCTGGAGATCGCCTACTTCACCTCGCGCGGCATCGGTGTCGCCGAGGTCAACTACGGCGGCTCCACCGGCTACGGCCGTGCCTACCGCAACCGCCTGCGCGAACAGTGGGGCGTCGTCGACGTCGAGGACTGCGCCGCCGTGGCGCTCGCGCTCGCCGCCGAGGGCACCGCCGACCGCGACCGGCTCGCGATCCGCGGCGGCAGCGCCGGAGGCTGGACCACGGCCGCGTCCCTGACCGGCACCGACGTCTACGCCTGCGGCACGATCCTCTACCCCATCCTCGACCTCACGGCCTGGGGCTCCGGCGAGACCCACGACTTCGAGTCCCAGTACCTGGAGTCGCTCGTCGGACCGATCGCCGAAGTGCCCGCGCGATACGTGGAGCGCTCGCCGGCCGAGCACGCGGATCGGCTCACCGCGCCGTTCCTGCTGCTTCAGGGCCTCGACGACGTGATCTGCCCGCCCGCGCAGTGCGAGCGCTTCCTCGCCCGCCTGGAGGGGCGCCGCGTCCCGCACGCGTACATCGCCTTCGAGGGCGAGAGCCACGGGTTCCGGCGCGCGGACACCATGATCCGCGTACTGGAGTCCGAACTCTCCCTGTACGCCCAGGTGTTCGGCCTTCATCCGACCGGGATCCCCACGCTGGAGCTGTCCAAGTGACGTCACCGACACCGCCGGCCCGACCCGCACGCCTCGCCCCCGGAGCGCGCGTCGCCGTCGTCGCGCCCAGCGGACCCGTGCCCGAGGACCGGCTGGAGGCAGGTCTCGACATCCTGCGCGGCTGGGACCTCGAGCCCGTCGTCGAACCCCAAGTCCGCTCTGTCCATGGGAAGTTCGACTACCTCGCGGGCAGTGACGCCGAGCGCGCCGCCGGTCTCCAGCGGGCCTGGTGCGACCCGTCCGTCGACGCCGTCCTGTGCGCGCGGGGCGGATACGGCGCGCAGCGCATGGCCGACCTGCTCGACTGGGACGCGATGCGGGCGGCCGGGCCCAAGGTGTTCGTCGGGTACAGCGACATCACGGCGCTGCACGAGGCGTTCGCCGCCCGGCTCGGTCTCGCGACCCTGCATGGACCGATGGTCGCGGCGGCCGACTTCCTCAAGAGCGCCCGCGCGCAGGACCACTTGAAGGCCACGCTCTTCGCACCGGAGACCGTACAGACCATCACGTCGGTGGACGGCGGACGGCCGCTCGTGGGCGGTACCGCGCGCGGCGTCACGCTCGGCGGCTGCCTCAGCCTGCTCGCCGCCGACCTGGGCGCCCCGCACGCCCGTCCGTCAGCCGCGGGCGGGCTGCTGTGCCTGGAGGACACCGGCGAGGAGACGTACCGCATCGACCGCTACCTCACCCAACTCCTGCGCACCGGCTGGCTGGACGGGGTCTCGGGGATCCTGCTCGGGTCCTGGGCGGAGTGCGACGCGTACGACGGGTTGCGCGCGCTGCTCGTCGACCGGCTCGGCGGTCTCGGCGTACCGATCGTCGAGGAGTTCGGCTTCGGGCATTGCGAGGGGGCGCTGACGATCCCCTTCGGCATCACGGGTGAACTCGACGCGGACGCCGGGACGTTGAGCTTGGATGTGCCCGCGCTGGCCTGAATCGTTCGGTTACTGAATCTTCGTCAAGAAACACGCGTCCTGGTGATTGACCCGCGTATGACACGTGTCACAACATGACCACGCCCAGACTTACCGGTCGGTAGCCGGTGGGTCTTCCTCAGCGTGGAGGTAGCCGTGTCCCGTGCCGTGCCCCGATCCCGACCGCGATCACCACTGGCGCTGGCCCTCGGCGCCATGGTCGCCGCGCCCCTCGCCCTCGCGGCGCCTGCGAACGCGACGCCACAGACGCAGCAGACGGGCGAATACACCGTCACCGCACTGAAGTTCACCGTCCAGGCCGGCGGCCGCAGCTGCGTCGTCGATGCCGACCTCTACCGGCCCGCCGGCGTCGACGCCACCCACACCGCACCCGCCGTCCTCGCCACCAACGGCTTCGGCGGCAGCAAGTCCGACGGCTCGACCGACGCCATCGGCAAGGCCTTCGCCGCGCGCGGCTACGTCGGACTCGTCTACTCCGGACTCGGCTTCGGCAAGTCGGGGTGCCTCGTCTCGCTCGACGACCCCCGCATCGACGGCGCAGCGGCCTCCGGGCTGGTCGACTTCCTCGCCGGGACCCGCGCGGCCGACGACGGCACGAAGGCCGACTACGTCACCAAGGACGGCAAGGGCGACCCCCGCGTCGGCATGATCGGCGGCTCGTACGGCGGCGCGATCCAGCTGGCCACCGCGGCGGTCGACCATCGCGTGGACGCGCTCGTCCCGATGATCACCTGGAACGACCTGGCGTACTCCCTCGACCCGAACAACGCCGCCGACCGCTCCGTCCCCGGCTCCTTCAAGTGGCAGTGGACCAACGGCTTCTACCTGATCGGTGAGGGCCAGCCCCTCCTGGAACCGTCCCTCGACCCGTCCCGGATCAACAAGCTGACCTGCCTGCACTTCGTCACCGACGCCTGCGAGACGATCAGCACCCTGAACTCCGGCCGCTACCCGTCCGACAAGGCGGGACCGATGCTCGACTACGCGCGCAGCGTCTCCCCCGTCTCGTACCTGAAGCAGGTCAAGGCGCCGACGCTGCTCGTCCAGGGCCAGTCCGACAGCCTCTTCAACCTGAACGAGGCGCAGGCCACGTACGGGACCCTGAAGGCGCAGGGCACGACCACCAAGATGATCTGGCAGTCCTGGGGTCACAGCGGCGGCCTCACGGATCCGGCGAGCGGCGAACTCAACCTCGCGCAGGGCAACCTGGAGACCTCGTACGTCGGCAAGCGGATCCTCGCCTGGTTCGACCGCTACCTCCAGCACAAGAAGGACGTCGACACCGGCCCCGCGTTCGCCTACTACCGCGACTGGATCACGGACCCGGACCAGACCTACGCCACCGCGCAGAGCGTCCCGGCCCTGAGCCGGAAGCTGTACCTGTCCGGCGACGGCAAGCTCGTCGACAACCGGGCGAAGGTCGCGCGCGGCAGCCGCGAGTACGCGAACTGGCTGATCCCCACCAGCCACTCCGAGTCCTCCCTCGCCGGCCTGACCGGCCTGCCCGACCCCGCCCCGCGCGACACCGCGGGCACCTACCTCGGCTGGACCAGCGATCCGCTGACCAGCACGACCGACGTCGTGGGCTCTCCGAAGGCCACCCTCAAGGTCGTCTCACCGAAGACCGAGCGCGTCCAGAACTCGGACGACGCCGCCGACAAACTCGTCCTCTTCGCGAAGCTGTACGACATCGCGCCGGACGGCAGCAAGACACTCGTCCACCGACTGGTCGCACCGGTCCGTGTGCCGGACGTGACCCGCTCCTTCACGGTGTCGCTGCCCGGCATCGTCCACCGCTACGAGACGGGGCACCGCCTCCAGTTCGTCATCGCGGCGAGCGACGACGCGTACGGCGGCAACAAGGGCATCAAGCCCGTCACCGTCACCAGCGCGCCCGAGGACACCGGTGTCCTGGAGCTGCCGGTCGTCGGACAGTAGGGCGACCCGGGGCCGGGGCCGTCACCCGTACGGCCGCGCGCCCCGCCCCGGAGGGACACCCCGCCGTGCGCGAACCCCGCCCGGCTGCCCATGCTGGGCGGGGAAGGCACGCGTCGCTCCGGCGGAAGGGTCCACGGATGAGTCCCAAGGACACGGTGAGCTCCGACAGGAGCGGCGTCACCGGCACCTTCACACCGGGCCTGACCGCCGGGCCGGATCGCCGTCATCGAGCTGGTCGTCCTCGTCGTCTTCATCTTCGAGAACACCCGGCAGGTCAGGATCCGCCTGCTGATCCCCGAGGTGTCCATGCCGCTCCATCCGGTGCTCGGCGCCGTCATCGGGGCGATCTGCGGTGGCTACTTCATCAGCAGGCGCAAGTGACACGAACCCGCTGCCGCCCCACGGCCGCGGCGTAGGCTGGCCGGATGTCTGCCACCAGCCGCCGCCACCTCGACCAAGGCCCCCACGTGGGCATACGCCCCTTCACGCTCGCGGACGGAGAAGAGTTCACCGCGCGGGCGCGGGAGAGCGCGGACCTGCACCACCCCTGGCTCTTCCCGCCCACCGCCGCCGACACCTACGCCGCCTACGCGGGCGCACTCATCGACGATCCGACCCGTTGCGGATTCCTGGTGTGCGAGCGGACGGACGACGGGGGCGGTGGCGGCATCGCCGGCTTCATCAACATCAACAACATCGTCCGCGGCGGCTTCCGCAGCGGCGCCCTCGGCTACGGCGTGTTCGCGCACGCGGCGGGCCGCGGCTTCATGAGCGAGGGCCTCGGCCTCGTCGTCCGGCATGCCTTCGGCCCCCTCGGACTGCACCGCCTGGAGATCAACATGCAGCCGGGCAACGAGGCGTCCATCGCGCTCGCCCGCCGCGCCGGGTTCCGCCGGGAGGGCTACTCGCCCGACTTCATCTTCGTGGACGGCGCCTGGCGCGACCACGAGCGCTGGGCGCTCACGGCCGAGATGCCCGGTGCTTCCGGCTGACCTTCATCGTGTCCATGTCCGTCGCCGACGACTTCAGCGCCCCGAAGCCGTACCCCTCACCGAGCGCCCTGAGCGACGCCTCGGCCCGCTCCTCGGCGAGCGCCTCCGCCATCTCCTCGCCGTCCTCGGCATCCGACTCCACCACGAACCGGTACGAGAAGTGCCTCAGCACCCGGTCGTAAGTGAGCGATCCCTCCGGCGTGAACCTCATCGACGCGAGCCCGTGCTCGTCGACCTCGGCGAGCAGCCGCTCGCGCGCGCCGTCCGCCAGACCGTCCCATGTGCCGCGGACGATGACCCGATATGTGTGCTGCGTTCCCATCCGCGGAGAGTAACCCGGCGGGCCGAAATACGCCTTTGCTTAATTCTGACCTGGAGAGCCCCTGGTCAGCTCATGGGCGAGCCTGTTCCATGGTCGTCGGGGCACACCGCGTGCGGACGGCGGGCCCCGCGAACCGGGAGGCGGACTTGACGGACTCGCAGGCCGAGCGGACGACCCTTCGACGCGACGTACTGACCCTGCCCGGCGTGGCGGTGGGCGCCCCCGACCCGCTGCCGCCGCTGCGGCCTCTCGACGAACTCCACGAAGTCGACGACCGCTCCAAGCAGGGCATGCCGCGCGACATGGCCCGCCAGATCGGCTACGAGAAGCTGCGCAGCGTCCTGCCGGAGCGGCTCAAGAACGGCTACGGGCGCGAGCGCGCCCCCCTCACCCTCGACACGCTCGTGATCGAGAACGACCGGCTGCGCGTCACGGTCCTGCCCGGCCTCGGCGGCCGCATCCACTCGATGTTCCACAAGCCCACCGGCCGTGAACTCCTCTACCGCAACCCGGTGTTCCAGCCCGCCGACTTCGCGCTCAACGGCGCCTGGTTCTCCGGCGGCATCGAGTGGAACATCGGCGCGACCGGGCACACCACCCTGTCCTGCGCACCCCTGCACGCCGCCCGCGTCACCGCGCCCGACGGCGGCGACATGCTCCGCCTGTGGGAGTGGGAGCGCCTGCGCGACCTGCCGTTCCAGGTGGACCTGTGGCTGCCTGCCGGATCCGACTTCCTCCACGTGGGGGTGCGGATACGCAATCCCCACGAACGGCCCGCGCCCGTCTACTGGTGGTCGAACATCGCCGTCCCCGAGGAACACCGCGTCCTCGCCCCCGCCGACGAGGCCTGGCACTTCGGCTACGAGCGCAGCCTGCGCCGCGTCCCCGTCCCGGAGTCCGACGGCGTGGACCGCACCTACCCCCTCAGCGGCGAATTCCCGGCCGACTACTTCTACGAGGTCCCCGACGGGCAGCGCCGCTGGATCGCCGCCCTCGACGACGACGGGCACGGACTCGTACAGACCTCGACCGACCTGTTGCGCGGTCGCAAGCTGTTCCTGTGGGGCCACGGCGAGGGCGGGCGGCGCTGGCAGGAGTGGCTGACCGAGCCGGGCACTCGCGGCTACGCCGAGATACAGGCGGGCCTCGCCCGCACCCAGCTGGAGCACGTACGCCTGGACGCCGAGGACGAGTTCGCGTGGCTGGAGTCGTACGGACCGCTGTCCGCGGCGCCCGACGCCGTGCACTCCGCCGAGGACTGGGGGGCCGCGCGCGGCGAGGTCGAGGAGTGCCTCGAAGCCGCGCTGCCGAGGGCGGATGTCGACGCCGCCTACGCGGCCTGGCGTCCGCACGCCGACGCGGAACCGGAGGAGTCGCTCGCGGAGGGCTCCGGGTGGGGCGCCCTAGAAGTGCTGCGCGGCGACTTCAAGCTGCCCGGCACACCCTTCGCCGAGTCGACCCTCGGCCCGGCGCAGGCACCCTGGCTCGACCTCCTGCGCACCGGCTCCATCCCCGAACCGCGCCGCGTCGGACCGCCCGGGCCCACCCTCGTCGCGCCGCACTGGCGGGACATGCTGGAAACGGCGCCCGCACAGCCGCTCACCGAGTACCACCTCGGCGTAGCCCAATGGCACGCCGGTGACCTGGCCCAGGCCGTGCGCAGCTGGGAGCGCGGCCTCGAACTCGCCCCGTCTCTTTGGCCGTTGCTGCGCTGCCTGGCCGTCGCCGACCAGGAGGCCGGTCATCGCGAACGCGCCGCCGACCGCTACGCCGAAGCCTTCGACGACCTGTGCCAGGAGCGGCGCGACGACGGCGAGGCCTGGACGGCGGCCACCGCGGCACTGGGCCGCGAGGCCATCGACGTGCTGCTCGCGGCCCGTCGCCCCGGAGCGGCCCGCACCGTCTGGGACCGGCTGCACGCCACGACCCGAGCCCGCGGCCGCTTCCGGCTCGTCGAGGCCCGGCTCTTCCTTGCCGAGGGCGACAAGGAGGCGGCACGGGCTGTGTTCGACGAGGGCTTCGAGGTCGCCGACCTGCGCGAGGGCTCGGAGGTCATCGCCGAACTGTGGGCACGCCTCGCCGCACCGGGCGAACGGCTGCCCGCCCAGTACGACTTCAGCATGCGGCCCAGGGAGTCCTGACCCGGCGCGCGGCGGCGCGTGTGGTCAGGGGAGCGGCAGCTCGCCGTCCCTGGCCACGACCCGGCCCGCCCTGACCACCAGGTCACGCGCGGGCAGGTCCACCACGACCTGGGGCAGGCACTCGCCGCGCACCAGGAAGAAGTCGGCCGGCGAGCCGGGGGACAGATCCAGGTGGGGGAGGCCGACGACACGGGCGCCGTCATCGGCGGCGACGCGGAAGGCATCGGCCAACTCCTCGTCCAGACGCGCCCCTTGGGCCCGGGCGAGCAGATGCGCCCGGTGCAGCATGTCGGCGTTGCCGAACGGGCTCCACGAGTCGCGCACCCCGTCCGAACCAAGCCCGACCCGCACCCCGAGCTCGCGGAGCCGGCGCGTGGGCAGGACCAGCGGCCGCGACGGCGCCACGGTCGTCAGGGAGATCCCCGCGTCCGCCAACTCCGCGCCCATGCGGTCGAGTTCAACCCCTTCGAGGCCGGGTACGCAGAACGCGTGACTGATGCTGACCTTGCCCTGGAGGGACAGCGCCCTGGTCCGGTCGATGATCGCGTGCACCGCGGTCAGGCCGGGGACGGACTGGTCGTGGAGGTGGATGTCGACGCCCATGCCGTGCCGGTCGGCGATCCCGAAGACCAGGTCGAGCTGGGCGTCGAGCGCCTCGTCGAAGCCGATCGGGTCGATGCCGCCCACGATGTCGATGCCACCGGTGCGGGCCGCCTCCTCCAGGAGCTCCGCGGTGCCGGGCGCCCGCAGGACGCCGTGCTGCGGGAACGCGACGATCTGCACGTCGACCGCGTCCCGCAGCGCCTCACGCGCGGCGCCGACACCCTCGACACCGGCAAGGCCGAAAGCGGGCGCGACATCGACATGGGCCCGCATCGCCCGGGTGCCCCGGGTGACCGCGTGGGCCATCAGGCGCTGGGCGCGGTCCTTGAGGGGTGTGGTCTGCGAGCGGTACAACTCGGCGTCCGCAGCGGCGAATTCGGCGATCCCCGACGCGGGCTTGCGCGACACCCAGGGCTCGCCCCACGCGGTCTTGTCCGGGTGGATGTGCGCGTCCACCAGGGTCGGCAGCGCGATCCGGCCGTCGCAGTCGACGATCTCGGCACCCTCGGGCGCGGGAGCGTCGACGATCACCCCGTCGACGACCGCGAGGTCCACGGCCTCCGCCGCACCGAGCGGGCGTACGTTCCTGAAGACGACGGCGCTCATACGGCAACACCCGCACGCACCACGCGCACCGGCTTCTTCAGCACCGACACGTCGGCGAGCGGGTTGCCGGACAGCAGGATCGCGTCGCCCGCGTAACCGCGCGCGAGACGGCCCACCTTGTCCTCGAAGCCGAGAAGACGGGCCGCGTTGGTGGTCGCGGTGCGGATCGCGTCGAGCGCGGACAGACCGGCCGAATGCATCCTCTCGATCTCGGCGCCGATCGGCTCGACCGAGCCGCCCGACGAGTCCGTGCCGGACACCAGGCCCACGCCCAGCTCGTGGGCGAGCTTCGCGGCGGCCTTGAGCTTCGGCAGGTAGGTGCGGCCGCGCTCGTCGAGAACCGGGTCGGGGTCGCCGATCATGCCGCCGATCGCGACCATCGTGGGCGTGAAGTACGTGCCACGGCGGCGCATCTCGTGCAGGGTCCGCTCACTGATGAACGCGCCGTGCTCGACGGACTTGACGCCGGCCATGACGGCGTCGTGGCAGCCCTTCTCGCTGTAGCTGTGGCACAGCACGTCCTTGCCGCCGCGGCGGGCGGTGGCGACGATCGTGGAGAGCTGCTCGCGGCTGTAGACCTGCTCCAGCGGGTCCTGCTCGGCCAGGCCGGCGCGCGGGTTCACGCGCGTCTTGACGGTGTCGACACCACGGGCCAGGTTGACCTCGACGACGCGGCGCAGCGCCTCGGCCGAGGTGACGCCGCCCTTGAGGCGGGCGAGCGGGGTGAGGTCGGGGTCCGCGAGGATCGTGTCACCGAGGTCGGGCGTGACGAAGATGCCGGACGCGCGCAGCCTGGGGGCCAGGCCCGGGGCCCGCCGGGAGAGCTCGCGGACGGCGATGTCCTGGTAGAAGTTCGTCGAACCGCTGCGCGCGGTGGTGGCGCCGAGCGCGAGGGTCTTGGCGGCCTCGGCGGCGGTGTTCAGGTGGATGTGCGAGTCGACGAGACCCGGCAGGACCCACTGGCCGTGCGCGTCGAGGACGGTGACGTCGGCCGGCACGTCGACGTTCTTGCGCTTGCCGGCCGCGCGGACGACGCCGTCGCGGATGACGACGACCGCGTCCTCGGTGACCTCGCCTGTCGCGGGGTCGAGGAGCGTGCCGCCGTCGATGACGAGGTCACCGCCGCGGGGGGCGCTGCCGGAGGAGGCGTGGGCGGTGGTGGTGGCCAGGGCGGCGGCGGACGCGCCGGGCGCGGCGGCGGCGAGGGCGGCCGTCGTGCCCGCCAGTGCGGCGGCACCCGCGAGTACGCCTCGGCGGGTCAGCCGGTTCGACGGCGGGGGGCAGTTCTCGACGCACATGCGGGGCTCCTCGGCGGATGGCGGGAGGGATCGGTTGGCCCGACATTTTGTATACCAAGATGGAGGTGCGGGCAAGGAGTGGATGATTCCGCTCGGGTGTGACCTGCATGTTCTGCCCAGATTCCGGTCAGCCGGAGCGAAATCTAATGGAGGCTGGTATACAAAGTGGTGCCGTCGTCGCGGCCATCCTCGGGGCCGTCGTCGCCGTCGTCGCCGAAGAGCGAGCGCAGGGCCACCGACCGGCTGTCGCGCACGTGCAGCAGCGTGCTCGCCGCGGCGGTCTCCTCGTCGCCCGCGACGATGTGCCGGAAGATCACCGCATGCTGCGCCCGCATATGGGCGGGTTCCTCGCGCAGGCCGAACAGCAGTTGGAGCTGCCAGGCGAGCTGTTCCATGGTGCGCGCAAGGAGCGGATTCCCGGACAGGGTCACGATGCCCTCGTGGAAAGCGGTGTGCGCAGCCACCTCGCGCGCCCCCTCGTCCGCCGCGGCCGCGCGCTCCGCCACGTCCAGCGTCCCGCGCAGCGCGCCGAGCCCTTCCGGCTCCTGCGGCGCGGCCCGCGCCACCCGCCGGGCCGCGAGCCGGGACGCCTGTACGGCCAGCGGCTCCCACACCTCGTAGAGATGCTCCACGTCGGCCCGCGCCAGCCGCCGTACGCGTACCCCGCTGTGCGGCAGAAGTTCGAGCAGGCCCTCGGTGACGAGCGAGCGGAGCGCCTCCCGCACCGGGACGCGCGACATCTGCAGCTCTTCGGCGACCTCGCGCTCGACGAGCCGGGAGCCCTGCGGGTAGCGCCGGTCGATGATGCGCTGCCGGATCTCGTCCCGCGCGCGCGAGCCGAGCGGCGGCCGGGCGCCGCCCCTCTTCACGGATTCCCCGGCCTCCCGGGTCTCCCCGCCGCCGTCACCGTCGCTGCCCGCCATGTCCACCGTCCTCGCTCCCGCCTGCCCGGGCGAGGATACGGGGACGGGCCCGCGGCCTCGCGCTATGCCTGGGCCTGGCCCTGCCGGTCGGCGTACTCGAAGACCGAGCCGTCAGGGTGCATCGCGATCAGGTTGCGGCCCGCGGGCGTCGGGACCGGCCCCGCGAGGACGCGGGCGCCGGACGCGCTGAGGACGGCGTGCGCCTCGTCGACGTTCGGGACGGCGATCGTCGCCGAGACCTTGCGCAGGACGTCGATCTCCTCCTTCGGCCCGCTCATCAGGAGGAAGCAGCCGACCGCAGCGACGGAGACCCCGCCGCGCTCGAAGCGCAGGGCCCGGCTGCCCGCGAGCCGTTCGTAGAGCGCGACCGAGGACTCCAGGTCCTCGACGCAGATACGCAGCGTGGTTCCCAGGATCTCCATAGCGGTGAGCGTAGTTGGCCACGCGCGGACGCGTGATCACTTCCGGGGAACGACGGGGATCGGTCATGAGGAGGCGTGCCGGCGTCACCGGGGGGACGGTGACGCGGGCCCCGCGCCGCTCAGCTCTCCTCGCCCCCGTGATCCGTCTTGCGGCACAGGATTTCGCCGTGCAGTACCGAGAACCAGGCGTCAGGCTGCTTCCCCCATGTCCGCCACGCCTCGGAGATCTCCTCCAGCCGGGCAGCCGTCGCGTGGCCGCTCTCGGTAGCGCGGTCGGCGTACGTGGAGGCGAGGGTGCGGTCCGCCCACAGGCCGCTCCACCACTCGATCTCGTCCGGTGTGGCATAACACCAGGTGGACGATGACGAGTTGATGTCGGCCGCGTCGAAACCGGCCTCCAGTGCCCAGGACTTGAGACGCCGGCCCGCGTCCGGCTCGCCGCCGTTGGCGCGGGCGACCCGCCGGTACAGGTCCAGCCAGTCGTCCATGGCCGGCGCGTTCGGATACCAGGTCATGGCCGCGTAGTCCGAATCGCGGACGGCGATGAACCCGGTGGGCTTGGTGACGCGGCGCATCTCGCGCAGGGCCCGCACCGGGTCGCCGACGTGCTGGAGCACCTGGTGGGCGTGCACGACGCAGAACGTGTCGTCCGGGTAGTCCAGTGCGTGGACGTCCGCCGTCGCGAAGTCGACGTTGGTCAGGCCGCGTCCGGCCGCCGTCGCCCGGGCCTCGTCGAGGATCCCCGCGGCCTGGTCCACGCCGGTGACATGCCCCTCGGGGACCAGCGCCGCCAGGTCGGCGGTGATGGTCCCCGGGCCGCACCCGATGTCCAGGATCTTCATGTGCGGCTTCAGTGAACCGAGCAGATACGCCGCCGAGTTGGCGGCGGTGCGCCAGGTGTGGGAGCGCAGCACGGACTCGTGGTGGCCGTGCGTGTAGACAGCGGTCTCCTTCGGCATGGCGGACCCCTTCGCAAGATCGGTGAGCGGTGAACCCAGTGGGATCACCGTACGCCGATCCTCCGAATATTGAGATGCCCATCTCATGATGCGGACTCGGCTTGGACGCGTCACAGTATGGTCAGCGGCCGGTAGACCCGCAGCGCCTCGTGCTGCTTGTCGATGGTCAACTCCCTTCCGCACGGCCCGACTTCACCGTCAAAGGCCAGTGGCGTGCCGGGGCTGATGCGGTCCATGCGCAGCCGCGTGCGCCGGATGGCGGCGTGGAAGGGGGAGCGGGACAGGGGTCCCGCGAGCGCCGCCGCCAGGAGGCGTACGCCCGGCAGTCGGCCGCCGTGCACCACGCGCACGTCGAGCAGGCCGTCCGCGAGGTCCGCGCGCCGGCCCGCCGTGAGTCCCATCCGGCGGTACGTGCAGTTCCCGGCGAACACCATCCACAACGGCCGCCGCTTACCGTCCAGTTCGGCCTGCAGGGGGTGGTCGCGGCGCAGCACGTGCGTGGCGGCCACCACGTCGGCGAGCCGGCCGCCGATCCGCCGCGACCAGCGCTCGCGCTCCTTCACCAGCTCCGGGTACACGCCCAGGCTGAAGGTGTTGAGGAAGATCCCGGAGGTGGCCGACGACCGGAAGCGGCCGACGTCGACCGCGACGGCGTCGCCCGCCTCGACGGCCCGCGACAGATCGCCCGGGTCCTCGATCCCCAGGTCGTACGCGAAGTGGTTGAGCGTGCCGCCCGGAAGCACGGCGAGCGGCAGACCGTGGCGCAGGGCGACGCCCGCCGCGGTGTTCACCGTGCCGTCCCCGCCGCACACCCCGAGCGCCCGCGCCCGCGTCGCCGCCTTCTCCAGCGCGGCCGGCAGATCGGACCCGGAGGCCTCGACGAACTCGGCGTGCGGCAGCAGCCCACGCAGCGCCCGCGCCTGGTCCGGACTGCCCGCACCGGTGTTGACCACCATCACCAGGCCCTCACCGCCGGGCAGCTTCGGCACGTCGTCCACCAGCGGGCGGCCCGGCGACGGCATCTGGTCGCGGGTCGGCACGAGTCCCCGTACCGCGAAGGCCGCGCCCGCCCCGAGCGCGGCGCCCGCGAGGACGTCGCCCGGGAAGTGCGCGCCCGTATAGACACGGGACGCGGCGACGGAGAACGCGAGGGGCGCCACCAGCGCGCCCAGCGGGCGGGACTCCAGCGCGACGCCCGCGGCGAACGCGGCCGCCGACGCCGCATGCCCGGACGGGAACGACGTCGTGACCGGCTGCCGCTTCAGGCGCCGCACCAGCGGCACCGGGTCGAGCACGGGCCGCGGCCTGCGCACCGAACGCTTGCCGAGCGTGTTGATCGTCGCGGACGCCACGGCGAGCGAGGCGACCCCGCGCACGGCCGCGCGGCGGGCCTTCGGTGAACCGCCCACCGCCAGCGCGCCCGCCACCGCGAACCACAGCACCCCATGGTTCGCGCTGCGGCTCAGCCGGGGCAGGACACGGTCGCCGCCCGGCCAGTGCCGGCGCGCCGCATACTCGAAAACACGCAGGTCAAGGGAGGCGAGTCGGCCGCGCAGGCCGGGGCCCGCAGGGGGCGCGGTCCGCCAGGTCGTCAGATGGTCGAGGTCAGCGCACATTGCGCACGTGTACCCGCCGTGAGGCCCCGCACCCCGGGGGCGTGCCGAAATCGTTTTGCTCCTCACCCGGCCGGGCGCCCACAATGCGGACCATGGGACATCTGGAAGCCGCGCACCTCGAGTACTACTTGCCGGACGGGCGGGCGCTGCTCGGTGATGTCTCCTTCCGGGTCGGGGAGGGCTCCGTGGTCGCCCTCGTGGGGCCGAACGGCGCGGGAAAGACGACGCTCCTCAAGCTGATCTCCGGGGAGCTGAAGCCGCATGGCGGCACCGTCACCGTCGGCGGCGGGCTCGGCGTGATGTCGCAGTTCGTCGGCTCGGTGCGCGACGAGACGACCGTGCGCGACCTGCTCGTATCGGTTGCGACCCCGCGGATCAGGGAGGCGGCGAAGGCCGTCGACAAGGCCGAGCACCTGATCATGACCGTCGACGACGAGGCGGCGCAGCTCGAATACGCGCAGGCCCTGTCCGACTGGGCCGAGGCGCGCGGCTACGAGGCCGAGACGGTCTGGGACATGTGCACCACGGCCGCCCTCGGCATCCCGTACGACACGGCCCAGTTCCGCGAGGTCCGCACGCTCTCCGGCGGCGAGCAGAAACGACTCGTCCTCGAAGCGCTGCTGCGCGGCACGGACGAGGTCCTCCTCCTCGACGAGCCGGACAACTATCTCGACGTGCCCGGCAAGCGCTGGCTGGAGGAGAAGCTGCGCGAGACCCGTAAGACGGTCCTGTTCGTCTCCCACGACCGGGAGCTGCTCGCCCGCTCCGCCGAGAAGATCGTCAGCGTCGAGCCGGGACCCGCCGGCGCCGACGCCTGGGTGCACGGCGCCGGCTTCGCGACGTACCACGAGGCGCGGCGCGAGCGGTTCGCGCGCTTCGAGGAGCTGCGCAGGCGCTGGGACGAGAAGCACGCCCAGCTGAAGAAGCTCGTCCTCAACCTGCGGCAGGCGGCCGCGGTCAGCCACGAGATGGCGTCCCGCTACGCGGCGGCGCAGACCCGCCTGCGCAAGTTCGAGGAGGCGGGACCCCCGCCCGAGCCGCCGCGCGAGCAGGACATCACCATGCGCCTGCACGGCGGCCGCACCGGGGTGCGGGCCATCACCTGCAAGGGCCTTGAGCTGACCGGTCTCATGCAACCGTTCGACCTGGAGGTCTTCTACGGCGAGCGGGTCGCGGTCCTCGGCTCGAACGGTTCGGGCAAGTCGCACTTCCTGCGCCTGCTCGCCGGGAACCCCGGCGACACGGTCGCGCACACGGGGGAGTGGAGGCTCGGCGCGCGCGTCGTGCCCGGCCACTTCGCCCAGACCCACGCCCACCCCGAGCTCCAGGGCCGCACCCTGCTCGACATCCTCTGGCTCGACCACGCCAAGGACCGCGGCGCGGCGATGGGGCGGCTGCGGCGCTACGAGCTGACGGCCCAGGCCGAGCAGAAGTTCGAGCGGCTCTCGGGCGGCCAGCAGGCCCGCTTCCAGATCCTGCTGCTCGAACTGGCCGGAGTGACGGCGCTCCTCCTCGACGAGCCGACGGACAACCTCGACCTGGAGTCCGCCGAGGCGCTCCAGGAGGGCCTGGAGGCGTTCGACGGCACGGTCCTCGCCGTCACGCACGACCGCTGGTTCGCGCGCTCCTTCGACCGCTACCTCGTCTTCGGCAGCGACGGCCGGCTGCGCGAGTCCGACGAACCCGTCTGGGACGAGCGCAGGGTGGAGCGGGCGCGGGGGTGACGGACGCGCGCGGGTGACCGGCGCCGCCCCCGCCGGCGCCCCGTCACCCACTCGGCCCAGCTCCGCGCGACCCTCCCCTCGCCGCATTCCCACGTGCTCCCCCTCCCGGGACGCGGCCGCCGTCCCTCCCGTGCAGGCCGCGCGCGAGTGTGCGGCTCGGGAGAGGCTGGGGAGGGTATGAGGTGCCTATGAGGTGCCCATGAGGTCCAGGCAGTGCGGACTGGCGGCGCGTGGAGGTGGCACATGCGGGGGAACGACCACGGGATCCTGGAGGGGCGCGGGCCCGTCCGGTACGGGCCGCCGCTGCCGGACGACGGCCTTCCCGTCCTGCCCGAGCTGGCCGCCGCGGCCGCCGCCGCGGACCCGGCAGCCCCGGAACCGCCCGGCGGCTCCCCGTCCCTCCTCGACGCCGCCTGTGGCTACTGGCAGCGGCGCGGACTCCCCACCGAACCGGGCGGCACCGCGGCCGCGCCCGGCGGCGTACCCCTGCTCCTCGCGCTGACCGCCGCGATCGGCGGCGACGTGCTGCTGCCCCGGCCCTGCCCGGCCTGGTGGGAGCCCCAGGCACGGCTCCTCGGCCGGTCCGTCTTCCACGTGGCGACGCCCGCCGAGTGCGGCGGCGTCCCCGATCCGTACGCCCTCCTCGAGACCGCGCGCCGCGTCCGCGCCGAGGGCGGCGACCCGCGGCTCCTCGTCCTGTCCGTCGCCGACGACCCGACCGGGACCGTGCCGCCGCCCGAGATCCTGCACGAGGCGGTCGAGGCCGCCGCGGAGGAGGGTCTGCACATCGTCAGCGACGAGACCTGGCGCGACACCCTGCACCACGACCCGGCCCGCGCCACCGTCCTGATCGGCCCCGCCGAGATGCTGCCCGAACACGTCACTGTCGTCACCGACCTCACCGGTGCCTACCTGCCGCCCGGCCTGCCCGCGGCCGTCGCCCGCTTCCCCGCCACCGCGCGCGGAGCCGCGCTGCGCGCCCGCGTCCTGGACATCCTCACCGCGCTCGGCGCGGTCCTTTCGGCCCCCGCCGCGGCGGCCGCGACGTACGCGCTCGGCGAGCCCGCCGGAATCACCGCGCGCCTGCGCGCCACGACCGCGCTCCACGCGCGCGTGGCCGGCGCCGTGCACCGCGCGGTGCTCCTCTCCGGCGGACTCGCCCGGCCGCCCGAAGCGGGCCGCCAGCTGTACGCGGACCTGGACCGGCTGCGCCCCGCGCTCGCCGCCCGCGGCGTCGGCGACGCCCAGGACCTGGAGGACCGACTCTCCGAGCGGCTCGGCATGCCCACCCCCGGCGGCCACCGCTTCGGCGACGGCCTCGCCGCGCTGCGGGTACGCCTGTCCACCGGCCCCTTCCTCGGCTCAACCCCGCAGGAGCGCATGACGTCTCTCACCGCGCCGGAACCTCTGGAATTGCCGCACGTACAGCGGGCGTTGAGCATGTTGGAGTCGGCTCTCGACGACCTCAGGGCCGACGTCAAGGGATGGGAGAGTCCTCGATGACGCAGCAGTCCGAGTCGACGGCACAGCGAGCTGATGCCCCCGCGTCCTTCGTACCCCTCGCCGAGCCGAAGCCGCTCGGCGGGGGACGTATGTGGCCCAAGTCGTTCGCCGACCGCCTGACGGCGCCGCTGCCCGGACTGCGCGCCTTCGCCCGGTTCGCCAGGGAGGGCGCGCTGCGTCCGCCGCCCGACGCGCTGAAGGAGATCGCCGCCCTGCCGTTCGAGCCGGGACCACTGCCGACCGTGGACGCCCGTACCGTCGCGGTCAGCTGGGCGGGGCACGCCAGTTGGGTGCTGCGCATAGGCGGCCTCACCGTGCTCACCGACCCGGTCTGGTCCCGCAAGATCCTCGGCACCCCGGCCCGCGTCACCCCGGCCGGCGTCGCCTGGAGCGCCCTGCCCCCCGTCGACGCCGTCGTCATCAGCCACAACCACTACGACCACCTGGACGCCCCCACCCTCAAAAGGCTCCCGAGGGACACACCCGTGTTCGTCCCCGCCGGACTCGGCCGCTGGTTCACCCGCCGCCGCTTCACCCGCGTCACGGAGCTCGACTGGTGGGAGGCGGCGGAACTGGGCGGCGTGCGCTTCGACTTCGTCCCGGCGCACCACTGGTCCAAGCGCAGCCTCGTCGACACCTGCCGCACCCTGTGGGGCGGTTGGGTCCTCACCGACCTGGAGGGACAGCGGGTCTACTTCGCGGGGGACACCGGATACGGCCACTGGTTCTCGGAGATCGGCAGCCGCTACCCCGGCATCGACCTGGCGCTCCTGCCCATCGGCGCCTACGAGCCGCGCTGGTGGCTGAAGGACGTCCACTGCGACCCGGAGGATGCGGTGCAGGCCGCGCAGGACGTGGGCGCGCGCCGTATGGCGCCCATGCACTGGGCCACGTTCCTGCTCTCGGCCGAGCCGGTCCTCGAACCCCTCACGCGCGTACGGGCCGCCTGGCAGAAGGCGGGACTTGCGCGCAAGGACCTGTGGGACCTGCCGGTCGGCGCCTCACGCGTGCTGACCGTCTGAGCGGCCCCCGCGCGCCCGCCGCCACACGGCGGGCGCCGCGCTGATCACCAGCGTCAGGCCGACCGCCGCCACGACGCCCTCCCACGGCTCACTGAACAGGGAGCCGCCGAGGATGCCGATGAGCTGATACGTCACGGCCCAGGCCAGGCACGCCGGGACGTCCCCGCGCGCGAACTGCCGCAGCGGCATCCTCGCCATCAGGCACGCCAGCATCACGGGGATGCGCCCGGCGGGCACGAGCCGGGACAGGACGAGCACCATCACCCCGTGGCCGGCGAGTTTGTCCTGCGCCTGCGCGAGCCGCTCCTCGGGCGCCCGGTCCCGGATCGCGGCCAGCCACCTCGAGCCGTTCTTCGACCCCATGCCGCGCTGCCCCAGCCAGTACAGCGCCACATCGCCGAGGAACGCCGCGAACGCGGAGACACCGAACACCAGGAGCAGCGAGAACGGCGCCGTCTGATGAAAGGCGACCACGGCCGCCGAGCTGACGAGCGCCCCCGTGGGGATGACCGGCACCAGCGCCCCGATCACGATCAGCAGGAACAACGACGGGTATCCGACGGCCTGTTGGGTGGACTCCGGCGGCGCGTGCGTCACCGCGGCGGCGAGCAGCTCGCGGCCCGCGCCACTGACCGGATTCACCTGGCGACCTCCGGCCGCACACTCTCACCGTGACCGAGCAGATGCACCGTCACCTCGGGCGCCAACTGGGCGGAGCGCCGCACGAACTCCTCGCCCGGCGTGTGGAATTCGTGCGGCCGCACCGCGTCCATGCCGATCGGCCAGTACGTCCCGTAGTGCACCGGCACGGCGCTGCGCGGGGCGATCCGGGCGAGCGCCTCGGCGGCGCGGCCCGCGTCCAGATGGTGCGGCCCGAGACAGGGCCCCCACCCCCCGACCGGCAGGAGCGCCACATCCACCTCGCCCACCGCCTCCGCCATGGAGTCGAAGAGCCCGGTGTCACCGGCGAAATACGTGCGGGCCTCGCCGCTCACCACGAACCCGAGCGCGGGGGAGCGGTGCGGTCCCACCGGGATGCGCCGCCCGTCGTGCGACGCGGGCACGGCGCGTACGACGAGGTCGCCCACCTCCACGCGGGTGCCCGGCTCGACCTCCGTGAGCCGCAGATGCGTGAGCCTGCGCAGGCCGGGCACCGCGCGCCGGGCCCCTCGCGGGAGCAGGACCCGGGTGCCGGGCGCGAGCCGGGCCAGGGACGGGACGTGCAGATGGTCGGCGTGCAGATGAGAGACGAGCACGACGTCGGCGACCGCGGCCTCGGGCGGTGGGGGCGCCCCGCGGCGCCGGCGCAGATGGGCGAGGCGGCGCGTGAAGAGCGGGTCGGTCAGCACGCGGATTCCCGAGTCCTCGACCGTGCAGGTGGCGTGACCCCACCAGGTGATCTCCACCGGCACCTCCAGGACCTCCTCCGTGCGACTCCCCCGAGCCTACGGGCAGGAGTAGGGTCGTCGGGGAAACCGGAGGTGAGGGGGACACCATGGGTGAAACGGCGGGAGAGACCGCGGCCGGCGCGGTCCGCGTCACGGCGATCGCCAGCCTGACGCCGCTGGAGGAGCTGGACGCCGACCCCTTCCTCGTGGACTCGCGCAGCCAGCACGCGATGTGCGCCCGCTGGGCCGCCGACCGGGGCTACGTCGTGACCAGAGAACTCCTCGTCCACTCACTGCGCTCCGACCACGACGTGCTGTGGGCGGACGTCGACGCGGGCCTCGTCGACCTGTTCGTCGCCCCGAGCGACCGGGTCCTGCGGGCCGCGCTGCGCTCGGTCGACGAGTTCACGGCCGAGTGCGAGCGCCGCGGCGTCCGCCTGGAGACCGCGGGCCTCGCCGAGCCGTCGTACAACGCGGAGATGAAGAAGCGCGTCCACCGCCGGATGTCGATGCCGACGGCCGGTTACGACGGCTGCTGAGCCGGCACCACGGTCGCCCCGCGCCGCCCCGTGCCGGGCCCCTGTGTTCGCAGTCAGGGGAGAACCCGGACGTATCGCGCTCATATGACACGCTTGGCGCGGGGCCGACGACGTGACGGCGAGAGGGTGAGCGAGGCGTGGGCGAGGGGCGTTGGCGGCGGTTCGCCAGCATGTGCTGGCGGTCGATCGCGGTGTGGGCGGTCAGTACCGTCACGATGCTCGTGCTCGCCGGGATCCTGCCGGACTTCAAGCTCCAGTCGGACAACGGCGACAGTGCCACCCGCATCGGCGTCACCGCCGCGCTCGGCGCGGGGGCCTTCGCCGTCCTGTCCGTGCTGGTGTGGCCGCTCCTCGTGCGCGCCCTGCTCCTGGTGCCCGCGCTCGTCCTCGGCCTCGTCGTCTTCTTCCTCAACGGCGGACTGCTGCTCTTCGCCCTGGCCATCGTCCCCGACGGCCGGGGCGAGGCGAACCCCGAGACCGCCGTCGTGGTCGCCGCCGTGATGTCCGCGGTGGCGTCCGCCACCGGGGGAGCCCTCGCCGTACGCGACGACGACGCCTACCGCCGCCGCCTGTACCGCCTCGCCGACCGGCGTCGCCGCAGAGGGAGCGCCGGAGCGGGACCGTCCACCCCCGGCACCGTCTTCCTCCAGCTCGACGGCGTCGGCCACGACGTCCTGCGCGACGCCGTGAACCAGGACGTGATGCCCACCGTCGGCGCCTGGCTCGGCGCCGGCACCCACCGCCTCACGCCCTGGCGCACCGACTGGTCCAGCCAGACGGGCGCCAGCCAGCTCGGCATCCTGCACGGCAGCAACTACGACGTGCCCGCGTTCCGCTGGTACGAGAAGGACACCCGCGAGGTTCAGGTCTCCAACCGGCCCACCAGCGCCGCCGAACTCCAGCGCCGCGCCGTCGAGCACACCGGCGACGGCGGCCTGCTCACCCTGGACGGCGCCAGCCGCGGCAACCTCTTCAGCGGAGGCGCCGAACAGGTCGCCCTCGTGCTGTCCGTCGCGGCCCGCCGCGGCAAGGAGAACCGCTCGCGCGCCGGCTACTTCGCGTACTTCAGCGACCCGGCGAACGCCGTGCGCACCGCCCTGTCCTTCGTCGCCGAGGTCGGCCGCGAGATCGGCCAGTCCACCCGAGCCCGCCTGACCCGGCAGCGCCCCCGCGTCGGCCGCGGCGGGCTCTACCCGTTCATCCGCGCCTTCGCGACCGTCGTGGAGCGGGACGTCGTCGTCGCCGCGGTCGTCGGCGACATGCTCGCGGGCCGCAGCGCGGTCTACGCGGACCTCGTCGCGTACGACGAGGTCGCCCACCACTCCGGGCCCGTCAGCCGCGACGCCGAGAAGGTCCTCGCACGCCTCGACCGCTCCCTCGCGCTGATCGCGAAGGTCGCCGAGCACGCCCCGCGCCGGTACCGGATCGTCGTCCTGTCCGACCACGGGCAGAGCCCCGGCGAGACGTTCCGCGCCCGCTACGGGCTCGGCCTCCAGGACCTCGTCCGGGCGGGCTGCGGACTGCCCGTGCCGCGCCGGGCCCGGCGCACACACAGTGGTGCCGAGGCCCGCTCCGCCGTCAGGGCGGCGCTGCGCCGGCCCGTCGAGGAGGGCGGCGAGAAGGACCGCCCCGCGTCGCGCCGCTCCGAGCCGATCGTCCTCGCCTCCGGCAACCTCGGCCTGGTCTCCTTCCCCGACGTGCCGCACCGCATGAGCAAGGAGGAGATCGACGCCCGCCACCCGGCGCTCCTGACGACCCTCGCCAACCACCCCGGCATCGGCTTCCTGCTGGTGCGCAGCGAGGAGCACGGCGCCGTCGTCCTCGGCGCGCGCGGCGCCGAGATCCCCCTGGCCGACCTCGACGAGCGCCCGGGACCCCTGGTCGACTTCGGCGCGCACGCGGCCGACGCGGTCCGCCGCACCGACTCCTTCCCGCACACCGCCGACATCATGGTGAACTCCTGGTACGACCCGGCCGAGGGCGAAGTGCTCGCCTTCGAGGAGCAGATCGGATCCCACGGAGGCCTCGGCGGCGCCCAGGGACACCCGTTCCTGCTCGCCCCGGCGGCCTTCTCACCGCCGGTCGCCGAGGGTGCCGAACTGGTGGGTGCCCAGCAGGTCCACCACGTGCTCCGCCGCTGGCTGCGCGAGGGCTGCGGCCCCCAGGTCCCGCTGGACAAATTCCGGCACGAACCCGCCCCAGGCGCATCATTTACGGCCGCGACGGTCACTCCGCAGGACGAATCCGCCTGATTTTGAACGGTGTGTGCCGGGGACCGACCATGGGACGTCGCCCGGCGATCCCGGTCGGCGCCCGCACGAGAGAGGCGCACCACCCCATGCCCCACACCGGAACCGTGACGAAGCCGGCTCCGGCCCCGCAGCACGAAGAGCTCCCCAGCAAGCACGCCCGCCGCTTCGGGCTCCCCATCGCCACCGCCCTCGTGATGGGCAACATCATCGGCGGCGGCATCTTCCTGCTCCCGGCCTCCGTCGCCCCCTTCGGCACCATCAGCCTCGTCGCGTTCGGCGTCCTGACCGTCGGAGCCATCACCCTCGCACTCGTCTTCGGCCGCCTCGCCCACCGCCATCCGCAGACCGGCGGACCCTACGTCTACGCGCGCGAGGCGTTCGGCGACTTCGCAGGGTTCCTGGCCTCCTGGTCGTACTGGATCACCACCTGGGTGTCGAACGCGGCGCTCGCCGTGGCCGCCGTCGGCTACCTCGACGTGCTGCTGCCCATCCACGGCTCCACGTTCTGGACCATCGTCGCCGCGCTCACCGTCCAGTGGCTGCCCGCCCTCGCCAACCTCGCGGGCACCCGCTACGTCGGCGCGGTGCAGCTCGTGTCGACCGTCCTCAAGTTCGCGCCGCTGCTCCTGGTCGCCGTCGGCGGCCTGTTCTTCTTCCACGCCGACAACCTCGGACCGTTCCGGGCGAGCGGCGACTCCTCGCTCGGCGCCGTCTCCGCGTCCGCCGCGATCCTGCTCTTCAGCTACCTCGGCGTCGAGTCCGCCTCGGTCAGCGCCGGCGAGGTCCGCGACCCCGAGCGCAACGTGGGCCGCGCCACCGTCCTCGGCACCGGCCTCGCCGCCCTCCTCTACCTGCTGTGCACCCTCGCCGTCTTCGGGACCGTCGCCCACGACCGGCTCGTCGACTCCAGCGCGCCCTTCTCCGACGCCGTCAACGCCATGTTCGGCGGCACCTGGGGCGGCACCGCCGTAGCCATAGCCGCCCTGGTCTCCATGCTCGGCGCCCTGAACGGCTGGACGCTCCTGAGCGCCCAGACCCCGTACGCCGCCGCCAAGGACGGCCTGTTCCCCGCGGTGTTCGCCAAGAAGAAGCGCGGCATCCCGACCGCCGGCGTCCTCGTCGCCGTCACCCTCGCCTCGCTCCTGACCGTCTACAACTACACGGCGGGCTCGGCCGGGGTCTTCGAGACGCTCGTCCTCGTCACCACGTTCACCGCGACCGTCCCCTACCTCCTCGCGACAGCCGCCCAGATCTACTTCCTGCTGTCCGGACAGGGCCACCGCGTCAGCGGCCCGCGCCTGGCCCGCGACCTGGTGCTCGCGCTCGCCGCGTTCGGCTTCTCGCTGTGGCTGGTCGGCGGCGCCGGATACGCGGCCGTCTACCAGGGCGTCCTGTTCCTGTTCGCCGGAGTACTCGTCTACGCGTGGATGGCGGCCCGCAAGAAGCGCACCGCCGCGGACGCCACCGACTGATCCGTGCCCCGTGCGCATTCCGGCCATAAGCGGTCCGGGTGTGGTCGGATGGTGCCCAACGCCCCAACGGGCACCCGACTGAAGGGAATCACCGTGGCTACCACGCGCTCCGCGCACACCGTGTGGGAAGGCGATCTGCTCAAGGGGAGCGGCGTCGTCACCTTCGACTCGTCCGGCATCGGCGAGCAGGCCGTGTCCTGGCCCTCCCGCGCCGAGCAGGCCAACGGCAAGACCAGTCCGGAGGAGCTGATCGCCGCCGCGCACTCCAGCTGCTTCTCGATGGCCCTGTCCAACGGCCTCACGACCGGCGGCAACCCGCCCACCAAGCTGGTCACGTCCGCGGACGTCACGTTCCAGCCGGGTGAGGGCATCACCGGCATTCACCTCACGGTGGAGGGCACGGTGCCGGGGCTCGACGAGGCCGGATTCGCCGCGGCGGCCGAGGACGCCAAGAAGAACTGCCCGGTGAGCCAGGCGCTCACCGGCACCACGATCACCCTCACGGCGAAGCTCGCCTGACGACGCACGCCCAGCCTTCACGTGCCGCGGTCCCGCAGCGACGGGCCCGCGGCACTGCTGTCACCACGCGTCGCCGGTCACCACGCGCCGCGTGTCAGAGCGAGGCGCGCTTCTTCCGCAGCAGCTCCACCGTGCGCTCCGCGGACGCCGCCTGCGCCGCGATGTGGTCGAGCACCTCCAGATGGGTGCCCACCTCTTCCCGGCCGTCCAGATAGAGCGCGCCCGTGACGTACTCGCTGAAGACCATGTCCGGCAGCTCGCGCACCGGGAACCGGAACAGCGTGAACGGGCCGAACGTCCCCGGGTGCGGACCCGCCGTGAACTCGGCTATCTGGAGCGTCACTTGAGGCAGCTCGGTGGCCTCTATGAGCCGGTCGAGCTGGTTGCGCAGCACCTTCGGACCGCCCGGCGGCCGGCGCAGCACCGTCTCGTCCATCACGACCCACAGATGCGGCGCGTCCTCACGGGTCAGCAGCGCCTGCCGGGCCATCCGCAACGTCACATGGCGTTCGAGATCACCGGGCTGCGTGCGGCCGACGGTGCCCGCCTCCAGGACGGCCCGCGCGTACTCCTCCGTCTGCAGCAGCCCCGGCACGAAGTGCGGCTCGTACGACCTGATGAGCCCGGCAGCGCTCTCCAGGCTCACGTACAGGCTGAACCAGTCGGGCAGGATGTCGTGGAACCGCTGCCACCAGCCCGGCAGATTCGCCTCCTCGGCGAGCCCGACGAAGGCCTCGGCCTCCGGCTCCGGCACCCCGTACAGCTCCAGGAGCATCTGTACGTAAGGGATCTTGAGGGCGACCTCCGCGGTCTCCATACGGCGGATCGTCGCGCCGGTGACGCGCAGCGCGCGGGCGGCCTCGTCGCGGTTGAACCCGGCCGACTCCCGCAGTTCCCGCAGGCGTCTGCCCAGGACCACCTGGCCCACGGTCGGCGCGGGCCGCCGTTCACTCACGTCACGTCTCCCCACGTGCCGGGCGGCGAGCGGATTCGGGAGCCGGTGCGCTCCCAGCCGCGGCACTGCGCGCACAGAACATGTGCGCGAGCCGCGTGAACGGTACCAGTGCGACGAGTGGCCTGCCCACTACCGCGTCGATCCGGCCGCGAGGCCCCGACTACGGCTCCAGCGACCGCAGATACTTCGCCGTCGCCGGGTCGGCCGGCAGGAACGTCTCGATCGCGAGCTCGGCCACCGTCACGTCCATCGGGGTGTTGAACGTCGAGATCGACGAGACGAACGACAGGACCTGCCCGTCGTGCTCGATCACCATCGGCAGCGCGAAGTACGGCACCGCCTCGCCGCCCTCCCCGTCGTCGTCACCGGCGTCCCTGTCAGCCACCGGGTACGCCTTGACCTCGTCGTACACCGCGCGCAGCGCCTCCGAGCGGTCCAGCGCGATCTGCCGCTCCATCTGGGCCAGGAGATGCCCTCGCCACTCGCGCAGATTCCGGATCCGCGGCGCGAGGCCCTCCGGGTGCAGGGTGAGCCGCATCGCGTTGAGCGGCGGGGCCAGCAGCGACTCGGGAATCCCCTCCATCAGCATCGCGATGCCCCGATTGGCGGCGACCACCGTGTACGTCGCGTCGACGACCAGCGCCGGATACGGCTCGTAGCCGTGCAGGAGCCGGTCCAGGCCCTCCCGCAGCGCCCCCATCGACGGGTCGTCGAGCGGGGTCTCCGCGAACCGGGGCGCGTAACCCGCCGCGAGCAGCAGCGCGTTGCGCTCCCGCACCGGCACGTCCAGATGCTCCGCGAGCCGCAGGACGAGCTCCTCGCTCGGCCGCGACCTGCCCGTCTCCACGAAGCTGAGATGCCGGGCGGACGAATCGGCGCGCAGGGCGAGCTCCAGCTGGCTCACCCGCCGCCGTTCCCGCCACTCTCGCAGCAGAGGACCGATTCCGGACTGGCGAGCACGCGTGGCAGTCGACATGCCACGACCGTAGCCGAGGAGCGCGCGGCGCCACCCCTGTGGGAGGCTGGAACTCCTCGCACATCACAGGGAAAGGACCTGGTCATGACCTTGGAGCCGCTGTCCCAGAAGGAGATCGAGGACCGTCTCGCCGAGCTGCCCGGATGGAGCGTGGCCGATGACAGACTCACCCGCACCTACCGCCTGGCCAACCACTTCGCGGCCACGGCCCTCGTCGTGCACATCGCGCAGATCCAGGACGAGCTCGACCACCACTCCGACCTCACCCTCGGCTACAACACGGTCGACCTGTCCGTGAACACCCACAGCGTGGGCGGCGTCCTCACCCACCTCGACTTCGGCCTCGCCCAGCGCGTCCAGGAGATCGCCCCCACCCACGGCGCGAGCTGACCGCCGGTGCTGGACTACGACAAGGAAGCCGCGGTCTACGACGCGACCCGCGGCGGCATACCCCGCGCCCGGTCGGCCGCCGAGGCCGTGCTCGGCCTCGTGCCGCCCACCGCCCGGACCCTCCTCGACCTGGCCTGCGGCACCGGGCTCGTCACCATGCGGCTCACCCGGCCGGGCCTGCGCCCCGTCGGCATCGACCTCGCCCCCGGCATGCTGCGTGCCGCGGCCCCCCGCCTCGACGGCGCCGCCGTCCGCGGCGACAGCCGCCAACTCCCGTTCCGCAGCGCCTCCGTGGACGTCGTGACCGTGATCTGGCTGCTGCATCTGCTGCCCGACGCGCGCCCCGTCATAGCCGAGGCCGCCCGCGTCCTGCGGCCCGGCGGCGTCCTGGTGACCACCGTCGACAAGGCCGCCGCCCACGACGTGGGCAGTGACATCGACACCCTCGTGGCCCCCTACCGCGGCCGCCTCCCCTCCGACGCGACCGCACGCGTCGCCGCCCACGCCGCCGCCCACGGACTGCGGCCGAGCGGCGAGACCCGCTTCCCCGGACACGGCCAGGGCCGCACCCCGAGGCGCCTCGCCGACGACGTGCGGCGCGGCAGGATCTACGCGGCCGGGGGCACCGCACTCGCCGACCTGATCTCCGCGCTCCCCGACCCCGAACTTCCTCGCGCTGACCCGGAGTTCACCGTGCACGCCTTCACGCGGCACGCCTGACGCGAGATCAGTGCGCCGCGTCGAGACGAGCCCGCTGATCCACCGTCAGCTCCAGGTCGACCGCCGCCAGGCTCTCGTCGAGCTGGGCCACCGACGACGCGCCCACCAGAGGGATCACCGGGATCTCGCCGCCGATGAGCCAGGCGAGAACCACCTGGTTCACCGTGGCGTCGGCCTCCTTCGCCACGTCGCGCAGCGCGGCCAGCCGAGTGGGCGTACCCGGATGGCCGTACTCGGCGCCAAGCGGCTTGTCGCCTCGCACATACGCGCCGGCGAGCAGCGGCGAGTACGCCACGAGCGCGAGCTTCTCGCCCTCGGCCCGCACATAGCTCAGGAGCTGGCCGTCGACCAGGCCCTGGCTGCCGTCCGGCGACAGATCCGCCGGCAGATCCGTGCGCGGCCGCAGATAGCTGTGCCGGTACTGCAGCACCTCGTACCCCGGCAGCCCCGCCCGCTCGGCGATCTCCCGTGCCCGCTCCACCTTCCACGCCCAGTGGTTGCTGACCCCGAGCAGTCCGACGCTGCCCTCGGCGACCAGACCCGCGAACGCCTCGACGGTTTCCCGGAGTTCGACCTTCGGGTCCTCGATGTGCGCGTACAGCAGATCGAGCCGCTCCATCCCGAGCCGCTCCTTGCTGCCCTCCACGGCCCGCCGGATCGCCGCGGCGGACAGGCCCTCGGGGTTGTCGACGTACCCCGTGCCGGCGGTCAGCGGGCTCGCCCCCAGCTTCGTCGCGACGACGATCTCGTCGCCGACGCCCCGGCTGCGTCGCCACCGGCCGAGCACGCCCTCGCTCTCCCCGCCGCGGCTGCCCGTGTGCCAGAACGCGTAGTTGTCCGACGTGTCGACGAACGTGCCGCCCGCCGCCACATACCGGTCGAGGATCGCGAACGACGTCTCCTCGTCGGTCCGCGTGCCGAACAGCATCGCGCCGAGACTCAGCACACTCACCTCACGGCGGGTGGCCGGATCGGCGCCGATCGTACGGAACTTCATGAGGGTCCCTCCCGTGCCCGGCGCTGATGCCGGGCCACGGGAGGGAGTCTCGGCGTTGAAGCGCACGCGAAGTCAAGGCGCGATGCAGGAATGGGTCAGGCGCGACGGGTGAACGCCATCGTCCAGTTCGACAGCCATGTGTCCCCGCCGTCCACCGAGAAGAACTGCTCCCAGTGCGCCGTCGTCGCCGAGATCCCCGACCAGACGAACCGCACCCGGACGTCCTTGCCGTCATGGGTGTCGTCACCCTCGAAGACGCCCCGCCCGTCCGGGTCGAAGTGGCCGATGACCGGCGGGAACAGGACGCCCGTACGGCTGGACGACCAGTTCAGCGACCACGTACCGGCCGCGCGGTCGAAGAGCCGCAGCGTGAGCCCCTTGAAGCCTTCCGTGGGGCAGTCCATCTCGTCGATGTTCGCCGCGCCGTCGAACAGACTCCAGCAGCGGTTCGTCGCGGCGAACTCCTCCCAGCCGCTGTCCGCGTCGAGGAAGTCCGTACGCCTGCGGTGAGCCACGTCCCAGTCGCCGAAGAAGAAGTCGAAGTCGTGCGCGGTGCTCATCAGCGGTCTCCCGTAGTGCCGTCGGTGAGTGAATCGGCCAGATATCCGTCGAGGTCCGGGGCGTCCGGGGCCAGCATGTGCCGCACCCACGCATCGCGTTCGTGCAGCACCGGCGGCAGCTCCCACACACAGCCGATCCACGGCAGATCGAGGATCACGAACCGCGTCGGATCACTGTCGGGACAGCCGATCACCGGCTGCCCCGCGGCCGCACCCCGGAAGTGCAGGACGTTGTCCCACACCCAGCTGTACGCGTTGATGTACGCCCCGTCGTCACCGCCTCGGTGCAGCACGACGAACGTCGCCGGAGGCGTCCCGTCCGGCTCCGGAAGCAGCTCCGGCAGCATCGCGTACGCCGCCTTCTCCACCTCCGGCGCGATCCCCGCCGGATCCGCGCTCACGTGATAGCGCTTGACGCGCCGGCCCGCCACCTCGACGGGCGGCAGCGCCCACAACAGTTTCTCCTCGAAAGCCATGGCTGGAAGCTACGACCACTTCACTGACATCCTGTGTCAGTGAAGTCCAGCCGACTGGTGTCCATCCTGCTGCTGCTCCAGACCCGCGGCCGGATGACCGCCGCCCAGCTCGCCGCCGCCCTCGAAGTCTCCGTACGCACCGTGTACCGAGACATCGACTCCCTGCACGCGGCCGGCGTACCGCTCTACGGCGACGCCGGGCACGCCGGCGGATACCGGCTCATCGACGGCTACCGCACCCGCCTCACCGGCCTCACCACCGACGAGGCCGAAGCCCTCTTCCTCGCCGGAGCACCCGGACCCGCCACCGAACTCGGCCTCGGCCCCGTACTCGCCGCCGCCCAGCTCAAGGTCCGCGCCGCGCTCCCCACCGAACTGCGTGCCCATTCCGAACGCATCAGCGCCCGCTTCCACCTCGACGCCCCCGGCTGGTACGCCGACGAGGACGAGGTCCCCCACCTCCCGGCCGTCGCCACCGCCGTCTGGAACAGCCGCGTCCTGCACGTCCGCTACCGGCGCTGGCGCGCACCCACCGACGTCGAACGCCGCCTCGAACCGTACGGACTCGTCCTCAAGGCAGGCCGCTGGTACGTGATCGCCTCCGCCGGAACGGGAGACCCCCGCACCTACCGCGTCGACCAGATCCTCCAACTCCACGTCGGCGACGAGCAGTTCGAGCCGCCGGCGGACTTCGACCTCGCGGCGTACTGGCGGGCCTACCAGGAAGACTTCCACGGCCGCCTGCACAGCGGCGACGCCGTCGTACGCCTGGCCCCGGGCGTCGCCGACCGGCTGCCGGGCCCCGCCCTGCGCGAAGCGGCGCACGCCACCGCCCGCCCGGAGCCCGACGGCTGGACCAGGGCGGTCGTCCCCATCGAGTCCGTCGACCACGCCCACGACGAGTTCCTGCGCCTCGGCGCCGGCATCGAGGTCCTGGAACCGGCCGAGCTGCGCCACCGCATCCGGGCCACGGTGGAGGCGCTGGCCTTCCTCTACACCTGAACCACGGCCTCACACACGTGTGCCCCGCCTCCGGACGGAGGCGGGGCACACGAAGCCGTACGCGTGGAGCGATCAGGCCATGTCGAACGTCGCCGGGTCGGGACCCAGGCGACGGTCCTCGTTCAGCGCGCTGATCGCGGCGATGTCCTCGACGTCCAGCTCGAAGTCGAACACGTCGATGTTCTCCACGATCCGGGACGGCGTCACGGACTTGGGGATCACGACATTGCCGAGCTGGACGTGCCAGCGCAGCACGACCTGAGCCGGGGTGCGCCCGTGCTTCTGGGCGATCGCGACGATCGCGGGGACCTCCAGCAGGCCCTTGCCCTGACCCAGCGGCGACCAGGCCTCCGTGGCGATGCCCTGCTCCGCGTGGAACTCACGTGCGGCGCGCTGCTGGAGGTGCGGGTGCAGCTCGATCTGGTTGACCGCCGGGATGATCGACGTCTCGCCGAGGAGGCGCTCCAGGTGCTCCGGAAGGAAGTTGGAGACACCGATGGCCTTGGCGCGGCCGTCCGCGTAGATCTTCTCGAGGGCCTTGTACGTGTCGACGTAGCTGTCCTTCGAGGGCAGCGGCCAGTGGATCAGATACAGATCGAGGTAGTCGAGGCCCAGCTTGTCGAGGGAGGCGTCGTAGGCGCGCAGCGTCGCGTCGTAGCCCTGGTCGGCGTTCCACAGCTTCGTGGTGACGAAGAGCTTCTCGCGGGCGATGCCGGAGGCGGCGATGGCCTTGCCGGTGCCCTCCTCGTTGCCGTAGATCGCGGCGGTGTCGATGCTGCGGTACCCGGCCTCCAGGGCCGTCGCGACAGCCTTCTCGGCCTCGGCGTCCGGCACCTGCCATACGCCGAAACCGAGCTGGGGCATCTCGACGCCGTTGTTCAGGATGATCGGGGGGACCTTGCTCACGAGCTCTCGATCCTTCGCGTTGTCGGTTGGTACTCCCATCGTCAACGATCACGGCCCGGGGCGCATTCCCGTTCACGTCGTGTTCACAGGGGCGCCCCGGGCCCCGCTCACCCGGCCGAACCGAGATAGGCGTCCCGCACGGCCGGGTCGGCGCGAACCGCTGCCGGTGTCCCCTCGGCCAGCACGGTTCCGAGGTCGAGGACGACTATGCGGGAGCAGAGGTCCATGACGAAGGTGACGTTGTGCTCGACGAGGAGCACGGCGCAGCCCTGTTGGTCGGACAGATGGCGGATGACAGATTTCAGCTGACAGATTTCATCATCTGTCATGCCGGATGCGGGCTCGTCGAGCAGCACCACCCGCGCCCCCTCCACCCCCGCCCGGGCCAGTTCCACCATGCGTGCCTGGCCCACGGGCAGAGCGCCCGCGTACTCCCCGGCCAGCGCCTCGAGGCCGCACGCGCGCAGCATCGACGCCGCCCGCTCGCGGCGCCGGCGCTCGTACGTCCGTCTGGGGGGCGCGGCCAGCAGGTCGGCGGCCAGCCCGCCTCCACCGCCCCGCCACTCCTGCGCCACCAGCAGGTTGTCCGCGACCGTGAGCTGGCCGAAGAGCTGCTGGCGCTGGAACGTGCGGCGCATCCCGTGGCGGGCCCGCCACACGGGGGAGCGGCGCGTGATGTCCCCGCCGTCCAGGAGGACGCGGCCCTCGTCGGGGCGTCGGATCCCGGAGACGACGTCGAAGAACGTGGTCTTGCCCGCGCCGTTCGGGCCGATGAGCCCGCACACCTCGCCGGGGCGGAGCTTCAGGCCGACCCCGTCGAGCGCGCGGATCCCGCCGAACCGGACGCCGACCCCGGTGGCTTCGAGTACGGGTCCCTCAGTGGTCCCGCTCATGGCCGCACCGCCCCTTCCTCTTCCGCTTCCGCGTCCTGGGCCGTGCCGGGCCCACTCGCGCCGAGGCCCAGGTAGGCCTCGGTGAGCCGGTCGGCCCGCACCTCGGCGCGCGGGCCGCACCACGAGACGCGGCCCCGGTCGAGATACGCGACGGTGTCCGCGACGCCGAGGATCTCGGTGGCCTTCTCCTCGACGAGGAGCAACCCCGTTCCGGCGTCGCGGAGTTCGGTGAGCAGCCGGAACACGTCCTCGACGATGCGCGGCGCGAGACCGAGGGACGGCTCGTCGGCGATGAGAACGCGGGGCGGCTCCTGGAGGAGCGGGGCGAGGGCGAGCAGCTGCTGTTCACCGCCGGAGAGCGCGCCCGCGGTGACGTTGCGGCGGGCGGCGAGCCCGGCGAAGCGCTCGTACACGGCCTCGCGCGCGTGCTTGTCGGGGAGGTGCAGGGTGAGGTTCTCCTCGATGGTGAGGGCGGGGAAGATGCCGCGCCCTTCGGGGGCGAGGAGTACGCCGGCCCGCGCCCGGCGGACGGGGCCCTCACGTGTGACGTCCCGCCCGGCGACGTACACCTGCCCCCGCAGGGGTGTGAGGAGTCCGGCGGCGGTACGGCACGTCGTCGACTTCCCGGCGCCGTTGGGGCCGAGGAGGGCGACGATCTCGCCGGGGTGGACGGCGATGCCGACCCCGTGCAGGACGGGCGCGCCGTCGTATCCGGCGTGCAGGCCGCGCAGTTCGAGTACCGGCGGGACACCGCCGTCGGGCGGAGGGGCCGGTGCCCGGCTCGTTGCTTCGACGACAGGGACTCCCGCCCCCGGCTTCGTACTCCTGCGCCTGTGCCGTCGTACGGAGACCGCCGCGCAGTACCCGTCCGGGTCGTTGGCGAGTGCGAGGCCCGCCAGGCCGAACAGGACGACCGGCAGATGGACGGAGTCCGTGACGTAGTCCGCGACGAGGTGCGGCACGATCGCGTAGACGAGGCCCGCGACGACCGCGAACTGCGGGCGCCGTACCCCTGCCGCGACGACGACCGCGAGCCAGATCAGGCCCGTCATCGCGGTGAAGTCGGTAGCGGTGATACGGGTGTTGTACGACGCGTACATCACGCCCCCGAAGCCCGCGAGCCCGGCCGAGAGGGTGAAGAGGAGCAGTTTGGTGCGGATGACGGAGACGCCGGAGGCCATCGCTGCCGCGGGTGCCGAGCGTACGGCGAGCATGGCGCGGCCCGAGGGGGAGTTCCGCAGTGCGCCGAGGGCGGCCACGGCGGCCGCGCACAGGACGACCATCGCGACGCCCATCGCCCGGTCGTCGCTCAGGTCGACGGGTCCGAAGACGGGGCGCGGGATCTCCCAGCCGGTGTCGCCGTTCCTCAACCAGCCCATCTGGAAGAGGACTTGGTCGGCGAGGAAGGCGAGGGCGAGCGTGGCGAGGGCGAGGGTACGGCCGCCGAGGCGTAGCGCAGGCAGCGCGACGAGCGCTCCGAGGAGGGCCGCTACGCAGGTGCCGACGAGCGCCGCCGCGATGAACGGCCAGCCGTGGCTCATCAGGAGACCCGCCACGAGCGCCGCGCCGGTGACGAACGTGGCCTGCGCGAGGGACACCATCGCACCGAGCCCCGTCACGACGGTGAAGGAGACGAAGACCAGGGAGAGGGCGAGGCCCTGGGCGAGGATGCCGCTCCAGAACGGGGTCGTCACCGTGTAGAAGGAGGCCGCGAGCAGCACGGCGGCCACCGCCCATGGCCCCCACTTCCGCGTCCAGGCGCGGCCCGCGAGATAGTCGACGGGCGGCGCGTCGGCGGCGGCCGTCCCCGCCGTGCGCTGTCGCCGGGTGAGCAGCAGCAGTCCGGCGAAGAGGATCAGGAACGGGACCGCGGTACGGAACCCCGTGATGCGTTCGGCGAAGGACGAGTAGCCGGCGACGAGGTTCTGCAGGACGCCGAGGCCGAGGCCGCCCGCGAACGCGAGGGGTACGGAGGCGAAGCGTCCGAGGACCGCGGCGGTCGCCGACACGAACAGGAACAGCGTGAAGTCGTGGGCGGACAGGCCGAGCAGTGGTGTCGCGAGGACGCCGGCGAGGCCCGCGAGGCCGGACGACAGCATCCACGCCACGGTGGAGAGCCGGTCGGCGCTCATACCGCGCAGTTCGACGAGTGAGCGGTTGTCGACGGCGGCCCGCAGGCGCAGGCCGAGGGTGGTGTGGCGCATCAGGATCCACAGGCCGAGCGCGACGGCGGCGGTCGCCACCCAGGTGATCAGCTGGTCGGAGTCGATGCCGACGCCGTCCATCAGCTGCCAGTTCTTCGCGGGGCTGGGGCCGACGCCCGGCAGCCCGAACTGGTTCTCGGCGGGCTTGACGGACGCGCCCGCGTCGTCGAGCAGTTCCACCACCCACAGGCCGAGCGCGGGCAGTGCCACGAGCAGGCCGATGGTCGCGACGATCTGTGCGGTCTCGCCGACGCGCGCCAGCTTGCGGAACATCAGACGGTCAAGTCCCCAGCCCAGCAGGGGAGATGCGACGCAGACGAGGAGGAGCGCGGTCGGCACGGCGGGCCAGCCGAGACCGGAGTGGAGCTCGTAGAAGGTGAGCGCGCACAGGTAGGCGGTGGCGCCATGGGCGAAGTTGAAGAGGCCGGAGGCAGAGTAGGACAGGACGAGGCCGGTGGCGAGGAGCGCGTACAGCGCACCCGACACGAGCCCGCTCAGCACGAAGGCCAGCAGGTCGGACATGCGGGGCGCCCCCTACTTGAACGGGATGGGCTCGTAGCACTTGAAGGGTGACGAGACGTGGTACGCCCCGTTCTTGAGCTGGACGAGGGCGCCGCAGCCGAACGACTCCTTCTGCCCCTTGGGCAGGGCGCGGTCGCCGACCATGGTGCCGGTGTCGGAGAACCCGTCCGCGGCCTTCTGGAAGGAGGCGACGGTGAGGTCCCGGCCGGCCTTCTGCGCAATGGAGAGGAAGAGGTCGGCGGACATGTAGCCGGTCATCATGTGCATGTTGAGCGGCACGTCCTTCCCGCCCGACGCCTTCTTGATGTCGGCCTTGAACTGCTTCATCGCCGCCGAGCGCGTCTCGAACGGCGCGAAGGTCAGCAGGATGTGCACCCCGTCGAGCGCCTCCTTCGTCGCGCTCTTGGCGAGCAGCCCCGGGTCGTAGTCGGTCGGGTCGGTGAGGACGCCGTGGTACCCGGAGCGCTTGACGGCGGTGAACAGGCCGATGTTGTACGGGGTCTGCATGACGGAGACGACGATGTCGGGCGCCTTGCCGCCGTTGCTGCGCAGGATCTCCTTGGTGTACGCCGACCAGTCGCTCGGCACCGAGGTCGCGGGCACGGACGACTTGGCGAAGGTGACCTTGTACCCGGCGGACGCGAAGCTCTGCTTGTAGGTGCGGATGGCGAAGGTGCCCGCGTCGTTGTCGTTGGCGAGGATGGCGACGGTCTTGCCCTTGGCGCCGTGCGTGACCTGCTTGAGGCCCTCGGGCCAGGTCTGCGAGATGGTGCCGCCGGGCATCGGGACCATGCAGCCGCCGAAGCCGTAGATGTAGGTGGGTCCGCAGAAGGACGGGATCGTGCCCCAGCCGAAGGTGGGGACCTTCTGCTTCTGGAGGAAGTCGGCGCCGGAGAAGGTGACCGAGCTCATCGGGGAGATCGCGAACACCTTGTCCTGCTGGACGAGTTTGCGGGCCGCGGCGAGGTTCTTGGCCGGGTCCTGGCCGTCGTCCTCCGCGCCCAGGTAGTCGATCTTCCTGCCGTTGATCCCGCCCTCCGCGTTGGCGCGGGCGAAGCGGGCCTTCGCGCCGAGGTCGGTGTCCTTCTTGCTGTAGCCGCTGGCGGTCGTCATCGAGACGATGCCGCCGACCTTGATGGCGTCATCCGTCACTCCGCGTACCGAACTCCCTTTGCTGTCAGGGGAGTTGCCGGTTGCCGCGGAGTTGCAGGCGGTGGCGAGCAGCAGTGCCGCCACAGTGGCGGTGATGGTGCGGACAGTTCGCGACACGATGGGCCCCCTCCGTCGGGTGAGGGTGATTCTGTGTGCGACCTGATGAACCGTCAATAACTGACGCATCGGTAATTGATGAACCGTCAGAAACGCTTCGCGGCCGGGTCAGGGCCTTGTGGCGGGGTTACCGTCGGGAACCCACCGGCGCGCGATCAGCCCCGGTACAGCGCCTCGACCTCCTCCGAGTACGCCGTCTCGATCGCCTTCCGCTTGAGCTTCAGGGACGGCGTGAGCAGCCCGTGCTCCTCGGTGAACTGGTAGGCCAGTATCCGGAACGTACGGATCGACTCGGCCTGCGAGACCAGGGTGTTGGCCGCCACGACGGCCCTGCGCACCTCGGTCTCCAGGTCCGGGTCGTGGACCAGCTCGGCGGGCTTCAGCGGCGGCTTGCCCCGCATGTTCAGCCAGTGCTCGACGGCCTCGGCCTCCAGCGTGACGAGCGCGGCGATGTACGGGCGGTCGTTGCCGACGACGATGCACTGGGCGACCAGCGGATGGTCGCGCACCCGCTCCTCCAGCTGCTGCGGCGAGACGCTCTTGCCGCCGGAGGTCACGAGGATCTCCTTCTTGCGGCCGGTGATCGTCAGGTAGCCGTCGTCGTCGAGCGCGCCGAGGTCGCCGGTGGCCAGCCAGCCGTCGTGCAGGGTGGCGTCGGTGGACTTCGGGTCGTTGAGGTATCCCTGGAACACATTGCTGCCGTACAGCCAGATCTCGCCGTCGTCGGCGATGTGGACCGTCGTGCCGGGGATGGCCTGGCCGACCGTGCCGTAGCGGGTCTGTTCCGGCGGGTTCGCGGTCGCCGCCGCCGTGGACTCGGTGAGCCCGTAGCCCTCGTAGATCGTGACGCCGGCGCCCGCGAAGAACAGACCCAGGCGGCGGTCCATGCCCGAGCCGCCCGACATCGCGTGCCGCACCCGGCCGCCCATCGCCTCGCGGACCTTGGAGTAGACGAGCTTGTCGAAGATCGAGTGCTGCATGCGCAGCGACGCGGACGGTCCGGGGCCGGTGCCGAACGCCTTGGCCTCCTGTGCGTCCGCGTACTTGACGGCGCACTCGACGGCCTTGTCGAACGGCCCCGACTTGCCGTCCTTCTCGGCCTTGCGGCGGGCCGCGTTGAAGACCTTCTCGAAGATGTACGGCACGGCGAGGATGAACGTCGGGCGGAACGACTGCAGGTCGGGCAGCAGCGCCGCCGCATTGAGCTGCGGCTGGTGGCCGAGCTTCACGCCGCCGCGGATCGTGGCGATCTGCACCATGCGCCCGAAGACGTGCGCGAGCGGCAGGAACAGCAGGGTCGAGGCCTCGTCGCCGCGCTTGGAGTGGAACACCGGCTCCCAGCGGCTGACCATCGTGTCCGACTCGAACATGAAGTTCGAGTGGCTGATGACGCAGCCCTTGGGGCGGCCCGTGGTGCCCGAGGTGTAGATGATCGTGGCGACGGAGTCGGGGGTGACGGCGCGCCGGTGGCGGTGCACCACCTCGTCGTCGATGTGGGCGCCGGACTCGATGAGTCGGGGCACGGGATCGGAGTCCAGCTGCCACATCCGGCTGAGCGTGGGCAGACGGTCGATGACGGTGGCGATCGTCATCGCGTGGTCCTCGTGCTCCACCATCGCGGCCGACACCTGGGCGTCGTGCAGGGTCCAGAAGACCTGCTCGGCGGAGGCCGTCGGGTAGATCGGCACGACCTGGGCGCCGATCGTCCACAGCGCGAAGTCGAAGAGGGTCCACTCGTAGCGGGTCCTCGACATGATCGCGACGCGGTCGCCGAAGCGGACGCCCTGCGCGAGCAGTCCCTTGGCAAGCCCGAGCACTTCGTCACGGAACTCGGCGGCCGTCACATCGAACCAGCGGCCCGCGTCGTCCTTGCGGCCGAGCGCGACGCGCAGCGGATCCTCGAGGGCATGGTCGAACACGGCGTCGGCCAGGCCGCCCACCGGCAGCACCGACGCCAGAGGAGGATTGGTGAACTCGCGCAATGTTGCTCCTTGTGGCGCTCCGCACAGCGCCGGTGACGGTACCCCACCGCGCGCCCCGGCGGGAGGGGTCCAAATGGGCCGGAGCGCGCGGAATATGCACTGGTCAGCCGGTGAAATACGGCCACAAGGGGAAGCGCGGGACAGAATTCTTACGGTTCAGTAAGTTTCGGTGGCGTAATCTCCACGGAATCTGTACGGGGCGGTTACCGGGGGTCCGCTGCGGGCTTTTTGGGCGGACTGGTCGCTTCCGATTTCTCCACGGACGGTTCACGACCGTCCCCGGCGGCCGCGACGGCGGTCGCCCCCGGCGGACGGTGGGACGCTCGCGGCGCCCTCACCAGCGCAAGGACCAGCACCCCGGCAACGAGCGCCGCACAGCCCGCGACCACGGACGCCGTATTCAGCCCCGACGCGAAGGCCACCCGCAGCGCGTGCTCCGGGACCACCCCGTCCAGGGCCCGCGCCCCGCCGCCCGCGAGCGTGTGCGCGGCGCCGTGCGACAGGGAGTGCTGCATCGTCGACGTCAGAACGGTGCCGAGGACCGCCACCGCGAGCGCGTAGCCGAGCTGCCGGAACGTGTTCACCGCGCCGCCCGCCATGCCCGCGCGCTCCGGCTCCACCGCTGCGAGCGCGGCGCCCGCGATCCCCGGCGAGACGAACCCGGTCCCGACGCCGACCAGTACGAGGCCGGGCACGAGCGCCGTCCACGTCGAGCCCGGGTCGAGGACCGCCTGGCAGAACAGCCCGGCCGCGATCAGCACGAGGCCGCCGCCGATGGTGAACCGGGCCGGCACCCCGTGCAGCAGCCGCCCGCCGATGACCGCCACCACGACCGAGGCGCCCGACATCGTCAGGAAGACCAGGCCGCCGTGGACGGGGCTCATGCCGAGCAGGGTCTGCAGCCAGATCGAGGTGTAGGGGACGACGCCGAACGCGGCGCCGTTGAACGCGAGCGCCCCCGCCATCACCCCGACGAACGCCGGCTTGCGCAGCAGGGCCAGATCCAGCAGCGGATGCGCGCTGCGCCGCTCGACCACGACGAACGCGACCAGCGCGAGCGCCGCCACCAGGAACGCGGCGGTGGTCCCGGCCGACGCCCACCCCTGCGATCCGGCCCGTACGACCCCGTACGTCGCCGCCCCCGCGAAGCACGCGAACGCCGCCGTGCCCGCCCAGTCGACCCGCCGCCCGCGCGGCCCCCGCGACTCGGGCACCACCCGCAGCGTCAGCCACACCGACACCACGCTCACCGGCAGGTTGATCCAGAAGATCCACCGCCAGCCGGGACCCTCCGTCATCACGCCGCCGAGCACGGGGCCGATCGCGGCCGCGCCGCCGCTCACCGCTCCCCACACCCCGAGCGCCGCCGAGCGCCGCTTGCCCTGGTAGACGGAGCCGAGCAGCGGAAGCGTCGTCGCGAACATCGCCGCCGCGCCCACCCCCTGCACCATCCGCGCCGCCACGAGCATCCCCGGCCCGCTCGCGAGACCGCAGCCCAGCGACGCCACCGCGAACAGCGCCACGCCCGCCACATGCACCCGGCGCCGCCCGAGTATGTCGGCGGCGGCCCCCATGCCGAGCAGCAGCGCGGCGAGCGCCAGCGCGTAGCCGTCCATCACCCATTGCAGATCGCTCAGCGACGCGTGCAGGCTGCGCGCCATGTCGGGCAGCGCCACGACGACGATCGTCACGTCCAGCAGCAGCATGAACGTTCCCAGACAGACCGCGGTCAGCGGTCCCCATGTACGCATCCTCAACAGCTCCTCGCCCGATGCCTTACCGATGTCAGGCTCGTACGATGGGCCGCGCACGGCGGATCCTGGTGATCAGCAGCCAGGGAGCGAAGGAATCCGACATCAGGAGCGAGCAGACCGATGGAATCCCCTCCCTTCGACGAGCTGGATCTGAAACTGCTCCACGCCCTCGAGGTCGACGGCCGCGCCCCCTTCAGCCGGATCGCGGCCGTCCTCGGCGTCTCCGACCAGACCGTCGCCCGCCGCTACCGCAAGCTCGTCGCCGAGGGCGGCCTGCGGGTCGTCGGCCTTCAGGACAGCCTGCGGCTCGGACACGACCACTGGATGCTGCGCCTGCGCTGCGCCCCCGAAGGCGCCGAGGCCATCGCCACCGCCCTGGCCCGCCGGCCCGACACCGCGTGGATCGGCCTCACCTCGGGCGGCACGGAAGTCGTCTGCATGACCGTCCCGCGCACCCAGGGCGACCACGACGACCTCCTGCTCGGCAAGTTGCCGCGCACCCCGCACATCGTCGAGATCCGGGCTCTGCAGACGCTGCACCGCTTCTTCGGCGGCCCGACCGGCTGGCTCGTCAAGAACGGGCCGCTCACCGCGGACCAGGTAGCGGCGCTCCACCCGCTTGCGCAGCCGACCGGGGATCTCGTCCGTGTCACCCCCGACGACGCGCCCCTGACCGCCGTGCTCAAACGCGACGGCCGCGCCGGATACCCCGAACTCCAGCGCGCCACGGGCCGTTCGGAGTCGGCCGTGAAGCGGCGCCTCGACCAGCTCATCGCCTCGGGGTCCCTCTACATCGACATCGAGTACGACACCACGCGCCTCGGCTTCACCAACGGCGCCGTCCTGTGGATCACGGCGGCCCCCGCCTCCCTCGACACCGTCGGCCGCGCACTCGCCGGGCACGAGGAGATCGCCTACGCCGCCGCGACCGCGGGCCCCTCGAACCTGGTCGTCACGGTCGTGACCCGGGACACCGCCGACCTGTACGCGTACATCAGCGGCAAGCTCGGCCGGCTCGAAGGCGTCCAGCACGTGGAGACGTCGCCGTTCATGCGGAAGGTCAAGCAGCTCACGTACCAGCCGCCCGTCCGCTAGCGCCCCTGCTATCGGCTGCGGTGCAGGCGGTCGCCCCCTTCGAGGATCGCCTGGGCCAGCGCCTGCGCCGCGTCTCCCTGCGACGCACTGTCGTGCCGCAGGCCGTGCAGCAGCACGAAGTCCACCTCGCCCAGCTCCGGCAGCCCCGCCCGCTCCGGTACGCGGACCAGGCCGGGCGGGATCAGGCCGCGCGAGTGCGCCATCACGCCGAGGCCCGCCCTGGCCGCCGCGATCAGGCCGTTGAGGCTGCCGCTGGTGCAGGCCACGCGCCAGGCGCGGCCGTGCCGCTCAAGGGCTTCGAGGGCCAGGGCGCGCGAGATGCCGGGCGGCGGGTACACGATGAGCGGCACCGGACGGTCCGGGTCCAGGCGCAGGCGCTCCGCGCCGATCCACACCAACCGGTCGTGCCACACGGACTCGCCGCGCGGGTCCTCCGGCCGCCGCTTGGCGAGGACCAGGTCGAGCTTGCCCGCGTCCAGCTGCTCGTGCAGCGTCCCGGACAGCTCGACCGTCAGCTCCAGGTCCACCTCGGGGTGGTCGTGCCGGAACGCCTCCAGGATCTCGGTGAGCCGGGTCAGGACGAAGTCCTCCGACGCCCCGAAGCGCAGCCGCCCGCGCAGCCGCGTGCCCGTGAAGAACGCCGACGCCTGCTCGTGCACCTCCAGGATCCGGCGCGCGAAGCCGAGCATCGCCTCGCCGTCCTCCGTGAGCTCCACCGTGTGCGTGTCCCGGGTGAACAGGATCCGCCCCGTGGCGTCCTCCAGGCGCCGCACATGCTGGCTGACCGTGGACTGGCGCAGTCCGAGGCGTCGGGCGGCCTGCGTGAAGCTCAGCGTCTGGGCCACCGCGAGGAACGTACGCAGCTGCGAGGGGTCGTACATGCCCCCGACCCTACCCGCGCTCATCGTGGAACGTGATGACAGTCAGTGCGGTATGCAGGATTCCCGATCGCGGTGATCAGGAGGACGATGGAGAGGGCACGACCTGAACCGACAGCAAGGAACATGGAACCCGTGAAACGCCTGACTTGGCCGTCCTGGATGCCGGTCGACCCCTACATCCTGGCGCTCATAGGGACGGTGGGCCTCGCGGCGCTCTTGCCCGCGCGCGGTGGTGCGGCCGATGTCGCGTCCGGCGCCTCGACCGCCGCCGTCGCGTTCCTCTTCTTCCTCTACGGGGCGCGCCTGTCGACCCGTGAGGCGCTCGACGGGCTGAGGCACTGGCGGCTCCATGTGACCGTCCTCGCCGCCACGTTCGTCGTCTTCCCGCTCCTCGGCCTCGCGGCCCGCGGTCTCGTCCCCGTGATCCTCACACCGTCCCTCTACGACGGCCTGCTCTTCCTCACCCTCGTGCCCTCGACGATCCAGTCGTCGATCGCCTTCACCTCCATGGCCCGCGGCAACGTGCCCGCGGCGATCTGCGCGGGCTCCTTCTCGTCGCTGGCCGGCATCGTCATCACGCCGCTGCTCGCGGCGGGCCTGCTCGGCAACAGCGGCGGCGGGTTCTCCGCGGACTCCCTCGTCAAGATCGTGCTCCAACTGCTCGTGCCGTTCCTCGCCGGGCAGTTCCTGCGCCGCTGGGTCGGCTCCTTCATCGCGCGGCACAAGAAGGTGCTGAGCTACGTCGACCGCGGCTCGATCCTCCTCGTCGTCTACACCGCGTTCAGCGAGGGCATGGTCCAGGGCATCTGGCACCAGGTCAGCGCGGTGCGCCTGGGCGGGCTCCTCGCCGTCGAAGCGGTGCTGCTCGCCGTGATGCTGGCGGCCACCTGGTACGGCGGCAAGGCGCTCGGCTTCGGGCGCGGCGACCGCATCGCGATCCAGTTCGCCGGGTCGAAGAAGTCCCTGGCGGCCGGACTGCCCATGGCCAGCGTCCTGTTCGGGGCGCACGCGTCCCTCGCCGTGCTGCCGCTGATGCTGTTCCACCAGATGCAGCTCATGGTGTGCGCGGTGATCGCCAAGCGCCGGGCGCGCGACCCCCTGGAGCAGGTCAGCGCGGGCGAGCGAGCCGCAGCGCCACGAACCGCGGCCGGTACAGCGACACGTTCCGGCTGACCTGTGCCTGTGCGGTGGCGGGCGTCGCGTCCAGCCAGTTGACGTCGTAGCTGAGCAGCAGGCGCCCGTCACCGCCGCCGAGCGCGGGGTGCGCCTGCGGGTTGTACGCGGCCGTGTCCTGCCGGAGCGCCCCGTCCGGCGGCAGCGGCGCCTCGAAGCCCTTCGCGGGACCGTGCCAGGGCCCGGTCGGCGCGCACGCCCAGTAAGAGGTGACGCGGGTCAGGCCCGCGGTCCCGGCGGCCATCGTGAACAGGACGTACGTACCGCCGTCGCGCACGACGGTGAACGCGCTGCCGACCCCGCGGCGTGCACCGCCGCCGAGGACCGGCCGCGGGCGGGCCGTGCGCGTCCAGCGCGAGCCGTCCCAGTAGCGCCACGCCCCCGGCTCGGCGAGCCGGCCGCGCGGCACGCGCGCGACATAAGCGCGGCGCGTGGCCCCCTGCCCGTCGTCACCGCCGAACACGTAGGTCCATCCGCCCCGGTCGACGGCCGTCGTGCCGAACAGGACGCGCCGCGCCGGGTCCGGCACGCCCCGCTGGTCGAGGACCGTCGCGACGCTCTCGACGCGCAGGCCGGGCAGGGACAGCGTGGCGACCTCGGTGGCGGCGGGCATGCCGTAGATCCAGGGGCCGGTCCCCGTCGTACGGGTCCACAGCAGGACGCGGACGACCCGCTCGGCGGAGCCGGGGGAGCGGGGCTCGACGCGGGCCGCGACCGGCCAGCGCCACTGCTGCGGTGCCGGGTCGGGGAACAGGGGTGCGGGGAGCGTGCGCTCCAGGGTGCCCGAACGGCCCATCACCACAGCCGAGTTGCGCACGAACGGCGCCGACATGTCGCGCCAGGCATGGGGCTGGCCCGCCGGGTTGGGCGGCGCGTGCACCTGTCCCAGATAGGTGTCGGAGAACAGCCACAGGACCCGCCCGTCCGGGAGCCTCACCGAGTGCGTGCCGTCGCCGCCCGTCCAGTCGTCGCCCCGCGAGGCGTCGTCGCCGTAGCGGGCGAACGCGCCCGTGAGGCCGGGGTCGGCGGACCACGAGGCGACGCCGCGCGCCGCGCACGGGCGACCGCCCTCCCGGTCGTCGTCCGGGAGGGCGGTCAACAGCAGGGCGGCGGCGCACACCAGGGCGAGCAGCAGGCCGAGACCCGCTCCCAGGATCCTGCGGCGCACCGCCTCCGTGTCCGCGGGCACGCTGGGACGTTAGTGGCCCCCGCGCACCCGGTCCATGGGCAGCCACAGGACGGTGTCCGGGGTCACAGTGGTCACCGGGGTGTTGAGCTCCTCGTCGCTCAACGCTCGGTCCTGGAGCCGGACTTCGTCGATCGCGCCGGTGAAGTGCGCCCGGCTGTCCATCCGTTCGCCCACGTGCACGCCGAACGGCGAGTTACGGCTGACGGAGCCCGGCACGTCGGGCGTGCTGACCGACGTCCCGTCGACGGTGAGCGTCAGCTGCCCTCCCCCAAGCTCTCGGCTTCGCTCGAGCAGGGAGGTACCCCCATCGCGTCGCAGTACGGCGTGGTGCCACTGGCCGTCGTTGTAGGCGCCCGTGGTGCGCACCGACGCGGACCGCGGGGCCGCGGCGCCGTCCCGCGTGGTGATCAGGCCCGTGATGCGGTTGCTCGCCGGTTCGGCGCGCAGCCACACCTGCGGCTGCGTGGTGCCGATGCCGCCCATCCACAGCAGTGGCTGCTCACCGGTCGTGGCGGAGTAGCGGAACCACAGCGACACGGTGAAGTCCTTGGTACCGAGCGGCAGTCGGTCGCTGTACGGGAGCCGTACCGCGTCGTCCGTCCCGTCGAAGGAGAGTGCCCCGCCGAAGCGGCCCGCCGTCGGGGAGGCACCGCCGAGCACGGCCGCGTCCCGCGCGTGGCGGGCCCGGTCCTGCGTCGTCGGGTCCGCGCCGCGGCGCGGCGTCAGCCAGTCCTCGGTGAAGCGCGCGAAACGGATCTCGTCGCGCGCGTCGACCGCGCCGCCCTCGTACATGAGGCCCACATGGTCGTGGGTCGCCTGCACGAGGTCCGAGTAGCCGGACCAGTCGGTCGTCACCACGGTCGAGCGGTCGAAGCTGTCCCAGGTCCGTCCGCCGTCGTACGAGGAACGGATGGTCATGGTCCGGCGCCGGTCGGGGTCGCCGGGGCAGGCCAGCAGCAGCCGGTTGCCGGTGCGCAGGACCGAACCCTGCACCTGGGGGGTGTAGAGGTCGGGGAGCGTCGTGAAGCGCCGCGTGAACGAGTCGCCGCCGTCCCGGCTCCATGTGTGCGTGCGGTGACCGAGGTCGGTGCCGTCCTGCTCGCGCCCAGACACGTACAGAGTGCCGCCGGGCAGTTCGGCGAGGGTCATCTCGGACGGCTTCTGCCGGAAGGTGCCGTCGTCCGCGATCGGCCACGAGTCCTTCGCGCCGACCCGCCAGTGCCTGCCGCCGTCGTCGCTGACCATGAGCGCGGCGTGGTTCGCGGTGACGCGAGTGCCGTTCCAGGTCTCGGCGTTGACGGTGAAGACGAGCCGCCCGCGGTGGCGCCCCTGGGTGAGCTGGAGGCCGTGCACCGGCCCCGTCGCGTACCAGGAGTTCCAGTCCTTCGGCAAGATCTCGTCACTCAGGTCGCGCGGCGCCGACCAGGTGCGGCCGTCGTCGTCGCTGTACTGGAGGTGCGGGGTGCGGTCGCACGGAATGTCGCAGTTCTTTCCGTCCGTGCGGCCGGTGTTGTACGTCTCCGCGAGCACGATGCGGCCCGTCCTGAGGTCGACCACGGGGGCGGGGTTGCCGTGTGTGTCACCGGCGCCCTCGTTGACGACCTGGAGCGGGCTCCAGGTGCGGCCGCCGTCCTCGGACCGCTTGACGACGATGTCTATGTCGCCCGCGTCGGAACAGTCGTTCGTACGCCCCTCGGCGAAGGCGAGCAGCGTCCCCTGCTTCGTCTTCACCACGGCCGGGATTCGGTAGCAGGCATACCCGGGATCCTGGGAAGCCTTGAAGAGGACCTGCTGCTCGAACGGCGGTTGCGTCGAGGCCGCTCGGGCCGCGGTGGCCTGGGTCGCTTGTGTCGCGTCAGCCGCTTCGGCGGCCTGCGCGGGCAGTGCGGCTCCCGCGGCGACTGCGAGCAGCGCGACGACGGATGTGCCCAGGGATCTCAGACGTACACGGAGACTTGACGGCATGGTGCTGCCACCCTTCAACGGCTCGTGTCAAGGCTGATGTCACGGCTCATGCGTCTGGACATTCAGACATCCCACGTCCAATGTCCGGGCCACAGACGCTACTTGGGACGCTCGGCACGCCACAAGCACCGTGCATCAGGGGATCAGGACGACCTTGCCCAGATTGGCGCGCCCCTCGATTGCCTCGTGGGCCCGCGCCGCGTCCTCCAGGGGGAACTCCGCGTGCACCACGGGCCGCAGAGCCCCCTCGAAGAACAGTCGCCACAGCTCTGTGCGCCACCGCTCGTACGTCTCGGGCTTCCCGCGCGCGATGAGCGCCATCTGGAAACCGATCACGGACTTGGCCCCGACGAGGAGGTCGTACGCCTCGACGGTGCCGCCGCCCGAGCTGTACGCCACGAGCCGCCCGTGCGGCGCGAGCGCCTTCAGGCCCGGCGTCAGCAGCTCGCCGCCCACCGCGTCCAGGACGTAGTCGACGGGCTCGCCCCAGGTCTCGTCGTCGTACGTCACGACGTCGTCGGCACCGAGTCCGCGTACGAACTCCGCCTTGCCGGGGCCCGACACCGCGGCTATGACCCGAGCGGCGCCGCTCGACGCCGCGAGTTGCAGGGCCAGATGGCCGACGCCGCTCGCCGCCGCCGTGACGAGCGCCGCCTCGCCCGGCTCGGGGCGCGCGGCCTGCAACGCTCCGTACGCCACGAGCCCGCTGCGGACCAGGGCCACCGCGTCGGTGGCGCTCGCGCCGTCCGGCACCGGTGACGCCATGGAGACGTGCAGGAGTGCGTGGTCGGCGTAGCCGTGCCCGAGGACGAGGCCGGTGACGCGGTCGCCGACGGCGTACTCCGTCACGCCGGCACCCACGGCCGTCACTGCGCCGGCGACCTCGCCGCCGAGCGGGATGGGTTCGCGCGGTTCCCGCACCTTGCGGACGACGGGCAGCGTGACGCCGATCGCCTCGGTGCGGACGAGGAGTTCGCCGGGTCCCGGCTCGGGGACGGGCGCCGCTTCCAGGAACAGAACGCCGGGGCCACCACTGTGTTCGTAACGGACGCGCCGCATCGGCACACCGCCTTCCCGGGGTGGGGATCGTTGGGAGCGCCAACGATACCCAGATTCATTGGGAAGTCCAACGGTTCTTGGCTAAACTGCTCCCATGTCCGAGAACCCTCCCGCCCTGGGTGCCATCCGTACCCTCCCCAGCTGGCGCCTGGGCCGCGCCGCGGAGCGCGGGCGGGGCCTCGTCGCCGACGCGCTCGCCCGCGAGGGCCTGAAGATGTGGCACCACGTGGTCCTGTGCGCGGTGACGGACCTGCAACCCGTGGCCCAGGCCGACCTGGTGCGCAGCGTCTCGCTCGACCCCAAGGACATGGTCGGCGTCCTGAACGATCTCCAGGACGCGGGCCTCGTCGTCCGCACCCCCGACCCGAAGGACCGCCGCAAGAACGCGGTCACGGCCACCGACAAAGGCAGCGCGACGCTACGGCGGTGCGCCGCGGCCGCCCAGGGCGCCAACGACGCGCTCCTGGCCCCGCTTTCGGCCACGGAGCGCGTCGCGTTCATGGACATGCTGGAGCGGATATCCGGCGAGCACGGCTCATAAGAAGAAGAGGGATCGGGGCGTCGGCGCGTGGGGCCCGGCCGGCGCAGGGGGCGCTCCCCGCCGGATCCGGGCCCCGTCGCCGTGCCGCGGGGAAACCGGTCAGCCCTGGGCGGCCGCGGCCGGCAGGGCGATGCGGTGCTCTCCCGCGTACACGTTCATGTTGGGCCCGCGCAGGAAGCCGACCAGGGTGAGGCCGCTCTCGGCGGCCAGGTCGACCGCGAGCGACGACGGCGCGGACACGGCCGCGAGGACCGGGATGCCCGCCATCACCGCCTTCTGCGCGAGCTCGAAGGAGGCGCGGCCCGATACGAGCAGGATCGCGCGGGACAGCGGAAGCCCGCCGTTCTGGAGGGCGCGCCCGACGAGCTTGTCCACCGCGTTGTGCCGGCCCACGTCCTCGCGGATGTCGAGCAGTTCCCCGGCCTCCGAGAACAGCGCGGCGGCGTGCAGACCCCCGGTCCGGTCGAAGACCCGCTGGGCCTCGCGCAGCCGGTCGGGGAGGCTCGCCAGGAGCGAGGGCTCGATCCGGACCGGGGGAGTGTCGTCGATCGCGAACCGCGTCGTCGTACGGACCGCGTCCAGGCTCGCCTTCCCGCACAGGCCGCACGACGACGTCGTGTACACGTTGCGTTCGAGCGTGATGTCGGGGATCACCACACCGGGAGCGGTGCGCACGTCGACGACGTTGTAGGTGTTGGAGCCGTCCTCCATCGCCCCCGCGCAGTACACGATGCTCTGGAGTTCCTCCGTCGCGCCGAGGACACCCTCGCTGACCAGGAACCCCGCCGCGAGCGCGAAGTCGTCGCCCGGGGTGCGCATCGTGATGGCGAGGGGCTTGCCGTTGAGCCGGATCTCCAGAGGCTCCTCGGCGACGAGCGTGTCCGGCCTGCTGGAGACCTGCTCGTCCCGGATGCGTAGCACCTTGCGTCGTTCCGTGACTCGTCCCATGTGTCGATCAGTCCCGGTTCTGTACGTGCTGATAGCCGAAACGGCCCTTGATGCAGAGGTTGCCGTGGGTCACCGGGTTGTCGTGCGGCGAGGTGACCTTGACGATCTCATTGTCCTGCACATGGAGAGTGGGGTTGCGGCCCACTCCGCAGTACGCGCACACGGTCGTCGTCTCCGTCTGCTCGGCGATCCGGTGCAGCGCCTCCTCCTGCCGGACCGTGCGCACCCGGCACGGCACGCACTGTCCGCACGACTCGTCGCGGAAGAACTCGGCGATCCGCAGCAGGATGCGCGGCAGCGGAACGGTGTCGTCGATGGCGAGGACGACGGGCGACGAGATGCACGTCGGCGCCGGCGCGATGCGGCGCGATCCGACGTAGGCGCCGATCGCACCGGCGCCGAGGACTGCGACTTTCACGATGGCGAGCTCCGTTCGGTCGAGGGCTCCTGCTCTCACGGGAGGAGAGTGCGGAGGACCGTCGGACTGTCGATGAAACATTGTCTACAGTATGGAAGATGAGCCGACAAGAGGTGGCGCATCGCATACCGTGTACGGATTCCGGTGCGTGCTCTTCCCAACTCCCGTACGGCTCCCTAACGTTCGGGATCATGAGGCCCCCCGTCGCGCCAACCGGCTGGAGCCGCTGGCTCGTTCCGCCCGCCGCTCTGTCCGTCCATCTCTCCATCGGCCAGGCTTACGCCTGGAGCGTCTTCAAGCCCTCGCTCGAGTCCGCCATGCACCTCAGCGGCACCCAGAGCGCCCTCCCCTTCCAGCTCGGCATCGTGATGCTCGGCCTCTCCGCGGCCTTCGGCGGCACGCTCGTCGAGCGCAACGGCCCGCGCTGGGCGATGACCGTCGCCCTCGTCTGTTTCTCCTCCGGCTTCCTGATCTCCGCCCTCGGCGCCGCTACCGGACAGTTCTGGCTGATCGTCTTCGGCTACGGCTTCGTCGGCGGGATCGGCCTCGGCATCGGCTACATCTCTCCCGTGTCGACCCTGATCAAGTGGTTCCCCGACCGGCCCGGCATGGCCACCGGCATCGCGATCATGGGCTTCGGCGGCGGCGCGCTGATCGCCTCCCCGTGGTCCGCCCAGATGCTGGAGTCCTTCGGCGCCGACTCCAAGGGCATCGCCCTCGCGTTCCTCGTGCACGGACTCGCGTATGCCGTGTTCATGTCGCTCGGGGTGCTGCTCGTGCGGGTGCCGCGTACGGAAGGGGTGCGCAAGGCCGGGGTGCCGGCGCCGCTCGACGGGGTGCAGGTCTCGGCCCGCAGCGCCGTGCGCACCCCCCAGTTCTGGTGCCTGTGGCTCGTGCTCTGCATGAACGTGACGGCGGGCATCGGCATCCTGGAGAAGGCCGCCCCGATGATCACGGACTTCTTCAAGGACAGCGGCACCCCCGTCACCGTCTCCGCCGCGGCCGGTTTCGTCGCGCTCCTGTCGGCGGCGAACATGGCGGGCCGCATCGGCTGGTCTTCTGCCTCCGACCTGGTCGGCCGCAAGAACGTCTACCGCCTCTACCTGGGCGTGGGCGCGGTCATGTACCTGCTGATCGCCCGCTTCGGCGACTCCTCCAAGCCCCTGTTCATCGGCTGCGCGCTGGTGATCCTCTCCTTCTACGGCGGCGGCTTCGCCACCGTCCCCGCGTACCTCAAGGACCTCTTCGGCACCTACCAGGTCGGCGCGATCCACGGCCGGCTGCTCACGGCCTGGTCCACCGCCGGAGTGCTCGGCCCGCTGATCGTCAACTGGGTCGCCGACAGCCAGGAAGAGGCCGGAAAGCACGGCCAGGACCTCTACGGCCTGTCCTTCACGATCATGATCGGCCTGCTCGTCGTGGGCTTCGTCGCGAACGAGCTGATTCGTCCCGTCCACGCCCGCCACCACATCCCCGCCCCGAGGGAGGCCACCGATGACGCAGCCGCAGAGCGCCGGCAGTCCGCCTAACCGTCGCGCGCTCACCCTGTTCGCCTGGCTGTGGGTCGGGGTGCCGCTCGCGTACGGTCTGTACGAACTCGTACAGAAGGCGAGGCAGCTCTTCACGGGGTAGAAACGGGACAGACCCCGGTCGCCGCAGGGTGATGTGGGGCACCCTCCAACCAGGGCGCCCCAATCCTGTCGCTTTACGTGCCCTCGTACCGGTGAGTCGCTCACCAGACTGGTGGACCCGCATCCCGAACACCGAGGGGCCCACGCATGACCGGTTCGCGCATCGCCGCCATTGGCCACTACCAGCCCACCAGGGTCCTCACCAATGACGACCTGGCGGCCATGGTGGACACCGACGACGCGTGGATCCGCAGCCGCGTGGGCATCCGCACCCGTCATATCGCGGGCCCCGACGAACCGGTCGACGACCTCGCCGCGCACGCCGCGGCAAAGGCGCTCGCGTCGGCGGGGCTGGCGGCGGCCGACATCGACCTCGTCGTCGTCGCCACCTCCACCGCCGTCGACCGTTCACCGAACATGGCCGCGCGCGTCGCGCACCGCCTCGGCGTGCCCTCGCCCGCCGCGCTCGACGTCAACGTGGTGTGCGCGGGCTTCACGCACGCGCTCGCCACCGCCGACCACGCCGTGCGGGCGGGCGCCGCGACGCGCGCCCTGGTGATCGGCGCCGACAAGATGTCCGCCGTCACCGACTGGACGGACCGCACGACCTGCGTCCTCGTCGGCGACGGCGCGGGCGCCGTCGTGGTCGAGGCCTGCCCGCCCGGCGACGAGCCGGGCATCGGGCCCGTCCTGTGGGGTTCCGTGCCCGAGATGGGCAACGCCGTCCGCATCGAGGGCGAGCCGGCGCGCTTCGCGCAGGAGGGCCAGAGCGTCTACCGCTGGGCGACGCAGCAGCTGCCGCCGCTGGCCCGCGCGGCGTGCGAGCGGGCCGGGTACACACCGGCGGATCTGGCCGCCGTCGTCCTGCACCAGGCGAACCTGCGGATCATCGAGCCGCTCGCCGAGAAGATCGGCGCGGTGAACGCCGTCGTCGCGCGCGATGTCGTCGACTCGGGCAACACCTCCGCCGCGAGCGTCCCGCTCGCCTTCTCCAAGCTCGTCGAGCGCGGTGAGATCCGCAGCGGCCAGCCGGTGCTGCTCTTCGGATTCGGTGGGAACCTGTCCTACGCGGGCCAGGTCGTCCGCTGCCCCTGAGCAGGCGTGTTTTCGCGGCGTTCACGGGTGTGACGAGCCCAACTCCCGCCCCCACTGGCCATTGCGCTCGGTAGACTGTAGACGAAAGCCAATTCATACTGGCTTCTCCGTTGCCCAGGAGGGGGACCGCGATGTTGTCCACAGGACTGCCGCAGGGGGCGGTGCCCAAGCTCGAGCGCCCCGGACCGCTGCGCGAGCGGGTCTACGAGGCGCTGCTCGAACTGATCACGACGCGTGCACTTCAGCCGGGCCAGCACCTGGTCGAGAGCGAACTCGCCGGGCACCTCGGGGTGTCGAGGCAGCCCGTGCGCGAGGCGCTCCAGCGGCTGAACACGGAGGGCTGGGTCGATCTCCGTCCGGCGCAGGGTGCCTTCGTGCACGAACCGACCGAGGACGAGGCGGACCAGCTCCTCACGGTCCGTACGCTCCTGGAGGCCGAGGCGGCCCGCCTTGCCGCAGCGAACGCCGGCAAGGCGGGGATCGCCGCCCTCGAAGAGCTCTGCGCCACAGGCGAGCAGGCCGTCGCCGACGGGGACGTCGAACTCGTCGTGGCGACGAACGCGGCCTTCCACGCCAAGGTCATGGAACTCGCGGGGAACGTCGTGCTCGGCGAGCTCGCCGGACAGGTGGACCGCCGCGTGCGCTGGTACTACCAGCCGGTCGCCCGCCAGCGCGGCAAGCAGTCCTGGATCGAGCACCGCGAGCTGATCGCGGCGATCGCGCAGCGGGACGAGGCGCGGGCGACGGCGGTCATGCGGGCCCACACCGAGCACACCCGCGAGACGTACCACCGGCGCGACCAGTCGTAGGGGCCCGCGTCCCTGGAGGTAGGGGCCGCGTCCCTGGAGGGGGGCGCGGCTTTGCGCGGCCGGCCACAGCCGACCGTCAGCCGGCAGAACTCCCCGACTGGCCCCGCGCCTCCGCGGCCAGCATCGCCACCAGGATCACGACGAGCGCGATGAGTTCCGCCACGGCGGCCACCTGTATCCCGAGCAGCGCCGCGCCGAGCACCACCGGCACGGCCGCTGCCCGGAAGGCGAGCGGGGAGAGCCGCATGGCGGTCCGGAACGCGACATCGCCGACCAGGAACAGCGCGACACCGCCCGCGAGCGCGAGCGCGGGCCCGGTGTGCAGATGTTCACCGAGATGCCCGAGCGACTTCTTCACGCCCGCCGCGAGGAACGCGACCCCGAGCAGCATCGGCAGGAAGGCGTAGTAGTACGCGTTCATCGCGAGGCGGAAGCGGCGCGCGGGCTCCGTGGCCCGGAACGTCTCCTCGGCCGCCCCCTCGTCCCGTACGAAGTACGTCCACCACAGCGCGACCGCGACCGCCAGCGCCAGGAACGCGCCCCCGAACAGGCCCACCGTCAGCGGCTGGTCGCCGATGCCGATGCCGATCGCGATGACGGACTCGCCGAACGCGATGATCAGGAGCAGGCCGTGGCGCTCCACGAAGTGCCCCGGCTCCAGGCCGCCGAGCTGACCCCTGAGGTCGTCCGTCGTGCGCCCGCCGTGGCTGCGGGGACCGGCCTGCGCCAGGAACGGCGTCACGATCTGCAGCAGGATCGCGAGCACCCACCACGCGTCGGCGGCGAGCCCGTGGAAGAAGCCGGCCGTCGTCACGGCGAGCGCGGCCAGCGCGTTCGGCACCGCGTACCAGATCACGTCACGGCCGTGGCTGCGCGTGTACAGCGCGCTGTGCACCACGACGACGAGCAGGAACCCGAGGCCGAAGACCACGCCGCCGTCGGTGAAGGCGCGCGGGATGGCCAGCGCGCACACCAGGAACGCGCCCATCCCGACGATGAGCAGCAGCCGGCGTGAGGGCCGGTCGGGCGGCACCTGGTTGGTGAGGTAGGCGTACGCGCCGTACATCCAGAACAGCACGACGAAGATGAGGACGACCCGGCCCGCCGTGGCGAACGACAGGTCGTGCGCGAGCAGCACGGTGATCTGCGTCAGGGTGAAGACGAAGACGAGGTCGAAGAAGAGCTCCAGCGTGCTGACCCGCAGTTCGGGGGCGGGCCGTCGCTCCTCTGCCGTCCCCTCCGGGTCGCGCGTGCTCTCCGTCATTCCAACCCCCTTGAGACGTCCGTCAGTTGTGCGAGCGACAGGGTACGCGGATGTTCCCTCCCGACTCTTTGTCCTGTCACTGGAGAAAGTCATGGGTAATTGCTGCGCAACTTCTTCCCACTCCCGGCAACCACTGCTACGTTCCCCTCGAAAGCCCGAAGACGGGCCGACAGGCGGCCCGGTGAGGCGGGGAGGGGCACGTGAGACGCATGACGGCTCGACCCGCGAACGCGCACCAGGCGCGCCTGCTGCGTCTGCTGCGCGACGGCGGACCCAACTCCCGGGCCCAGCTGGGCGACCAGATCGACCTCTCTCGGTCGAAGCTGGCCGTCGAGGTGGACCGGCTCCTGGAGACGGGCCTCGTCGTGGCCGACGGACTCGCCGCCTCGCGCGGCGGGCGCCGCTCCCACAACATCCGGCTCGCCCCCGAACTGCGTTTCCTCGGTGTCGACATCGGCGCGACCTCGGTCGACGTCGCCGTCACCAACGCCGAACTGGAAGTCCTCGGGCACATCAACCAGCCCATGGACGTCCGCGAGGGTCCGGTCGCCGTCTTCGAGCAAGTGCTCGCGATGGCGGCCAAGTTGAGGGCCTCCGGGCTGGCCGAGGGGTTCGACGGAGCCGGGATCGGCGTCCCCGGACCCGTCCGGTTCCCCGAGGGCGTGCCGGTCGCGCCGCCGATCATGCCGGGCTGGGACGGTTTCCCCGTCCGCGAGGCCCTCAGCCAGGAACTCGGCTGCCCGGTCATGGTCGACAACGACGTGAACCTGATGGCGATGGGGGAGCAGCACGCGGGCGTCGCCCGCTCCGCGCGCGACTTCCTCTGCGTCAAGATCGGCACGGGCATCGGCTGCGGCATCGTCGTCGGCGGAGAGGTCTACCGCGGTACGACGGGCAGCGCCGGCGACATCGGCCACATCCAGGTCGAGCCCGACGGACGCCAGTGCGCCTGCGGCAACAAGGGCTGCCTGGAGGCCTACTTCAGCGGCGCGGCACTCGCCCGCGACGCCGAGGAGGCCGCCCGCGAGGGCCGTTCCGACGAACTCGCCGCCCTGCTGGAGGCGGCCGGGAAGCTCAGCGCCGCCGACGTGGCCGTCGCGGCCGCCGCCGGTGACGCCACCTCACTCGATCTCATCCGCGAGGGCGGCAACCGCACCGGGCAGGTCATCGCCTCACTCGTCAGCTTCTTCAATCCGGGCCTCGTGGTGATCGGGGGTGGCGTGACCGGCCTCGGCCACACGCTTCTCGCCGCCCTGCGCACCCAGGTCTACCGCCAGTCACTGCCCCTGGCGACCGGCAACCTCCCCATCGTCCTGGGCGAGCTCGGCCCCACCGCCGGAGTCATCGGCGCGGCCCGCCTGATCAGCGACCACCTGTTCTCACCGGCGTAACACCGCCCGGCGTAACACCGCACGCGATCACCACACCAGTACGGCGCTCAGCTCCGCCCTGCCCTGGCACCGGCCCGCATCCGCCGAGGGGATCACTCATGGCACCGGAACCACCCCTGCTCACCATGTCCGGCATCACCAAGTCGTTCCCCGGCGTCCGCGCCCTCGACGGCGTGGACCTGGAGGTCCTGGCCGGTGAGGTGCACTGCCTCCTCGGCCAGAACGGCGCGGGGAAGTCCACCCTCATCAAGGTCCTCGCCGGCGCCCACCAGCCCGACGACGGCACGATCACCTGGCGCGGCGAGCGCACGGTGCTCAAGTCGCCCATCGCCGCGATGCGCCTCGGCATCGCCACCATCTACCAGGAACTCGACCTGGTGGAGGGGCTGTCCGTCGCCGAGAACGTCTACCTCGGGCACGAGCCGACCACCGCCGGATTCGTGGTCCGCGGACGCGACGCCCGCACCACAACTGCCGCACTGCTCAAGCGACTTGGGCACGATGAGATCGGTCCCGGCACGCTCGTCGGTGACCTCTCGGCGGCCCAGCAGCAGATCGTCTCCATGGCCCGCGCGCTCTCCCACGACGTCCGCCTCATCGTCATGGACGAACCCTCGGCCGCCCTCGACCCGGACGAGGTCGACAACCTCTTCCGCATCGTCGACTCCCTCACCGCGGACGGCGTAGCCGTCGTCTACATCTCGCACCGCCTGGAGGAGATCCGCCGGATCGGCGACCGCGTCACCGTCCTCAAGGACGGCCGGGCGGTCGCGGGCGGACTGCCCGCCAAGGAGACGCCCACCCGCGACGTGGTGGCCCTCATGACCGGCCGGCACGTCGAGTACGTGTTCCCCGAGCGCCCCTCGGGACCGCCTCGCGCCGAACCCGTCCTGACCGTCAAGGGCCTTTCCCGGCAAGGGGAGTTCGCGCCACTCGACCTCGAACTGCGGCCCGGCGAGATCGTCGGCCTCGCGGGCCTCGTCGGCTCGGGACGCTCCGAGATCCTGGAGACGATCTACGGCGCACGCAAGGCCAGTACCGGACAGGTCGCCGTCGACGGACAGGTGTTGCGGCCCGGCAGCGTCCGCGCCGCCGTCCGTGCCGGTCTCGGCCTCGCCCCCGAGGAGCGCAAGGCACAGGCACTGCTCATGCTGGAGTCCGTCACCAACAACGTCTCCGTCTCCTCCATGTCCCGCTTCTCGTACGGGGGTTGGCTGGACCGGGGCAGGGAGCTCGACGCCGCGCGGGCCGCGACCCGCGAGCTGTCCCTGCGCCCCGACAACCCGTCCGCGCCGGTGCGCACCCTCTCCGGGGGCAACCAGCAGAAGGCCGTCCTGGCCCGCTGGCTCCTGCGCGGCTGCCGCGTCCTCCTCCTCGACGAGCCGACCCGCGGCGTGGACGTCGGCGCCCGCGCCGAGCTCTACGCCGTCATCCGCCGCCTCGCCGACGACGGCCTCGCGGTCCTCATGGTCTCCAGCGAGGTCCCCGAGGTCCTCGGACTCGCGGACCGGGTCCTGGTGCTGAGAGAGGGCGCGGTGGTCCACGAGTCGCCGGCGACGGAACTCGACGAACACAGAGTGCTCGACCTGGTCCTCGCCGGGGGCCGATAGGGGCGCGGGGAACTGCGCGAAACGCCCGCCACAACAAACCCGCAGACGAAGGGAGCCCGGCACCATGACCCAGCCCACATCCCCCGCCCGGCCCGCCACCCCGAAGACCGCGCCCGCCGGGCCCCGCCCGAGAGGCTTCCGCCCGGACGTGCGGACCCTGTCCCTGGTGGGTGTGCTCGCCGTCCTGGTCCTGATCGGCGGCATCACCCAGCCCGACTCGTTCCTCGACACGAACAACGTGCAGCTGATCCTCACGCAGGCGTCCGTCATCGGTGTCGTCACCGTCGGCATGACCTTCGTGATCATCTCCGGCGGCATCGACCTGTCGGTCGGCGCGATCGTCGCCCTCGCGAGCGTCTGGGCCACCACGGTCGCGACGCAGGAGTACGGCTTCGCCGGAATCCTGTTCACCGCCGTCGTCGTGGGCGTCGCCTGCGGACTGGTCAACGGACTGCTCATCGCGTACGGCGGCATGGTCCCCTTCATCGCCACCCTCGCGATGCTCGCGTCGGGCCGCGGCCTCGCCCTCCAGATCACCGACGGCAAGACCCAGACCGTGTCCGTGAACAGCGTCCTCAAACTCGGCGAGCGCGACGCCTACATCCTCGGCATCCCACCGCTCGTCCTCGTCTTCGCCGCCGTCACCGTCGTCGGCTGGCTGATCCTGAACCGTACGACGTTCGGCCGCCGCTCCGTCGCCGTCGGCGGCAACGCCGAGGCCGCGCGCCTCGCCGGCATCGACGTCCGCCGCCAGCGCCTCTACCTCTACCTCCTGTCGGGCCTGTGCTGCGGCATCGCGGCCTTCCTCCTGATCGTCCTGGCCGGTTCCGGACAGAACACGAACGGCAACCTCTACGAACTCGACGCCATCGCCGCCGCGATCATCGGCGGCACCCTGCTCACCGGCGGCCGGGGCACCATCACCGGCTCCGTGCTCGGCGTACTGATCTTCACCACGATCACCAATATCTTCGCGCTCAACAATCTGCAGAGCGACGTCCAGGAGATCGCCAAGGGGGCGATCATCGTCGCCGCGGTCCTGGTCCAGCGACGCACCTCCACCACCACTTCTTGACTCGGGAAGGGCCCACCGACATGCCAGAGACCACGAGCCGCAGAGGACTGCTCTTCGGGGCGGCAGCCGCCGTCACCACGGGCGGACTGCTCACCGCCTGCACGAGCAACGAGCCCAAGGACACGAAGCCCGCGGCGAACGACAAGCCCGCCGCGGACGACAAGCCGGGCAAGCACGTCACCATCGGGTTCGCGGGCCCGCAGGCCGACCACGGCTGGCTGAACGCGATCAACGACAACGCCACGGAGCGCGCCAAGAAGTACTCCGACGTCACCCTGGAGGCGACGGAGGGCTCGAACGACACCGCCGCGCAGATCGGGCAGGTCGAGACCCTCATCAACAAGAAGGTCGACGTCCTGGTGATCCTGCCGGCCGACGGCAAGGCCCTCACCCAGGTCGGCCTCAAGGCGATGCGCGCCGGGATCCCCGTCGTCAACCTCGACCGGATCTTCAACACCCCGCAGGCGTACCGCTGCTGGATCGGCGGCGACAACTACGGCATGGGCCTGAGCGCCGGCAACTACATCGGCGAGCAGCTCAAGGACAAGAAGAACGCCAAGGTCGTCGAACTCGCGGGCCTCGACAACCTGGAGCTCACCAAGCAGCGCAGCCAGGGCTTCGACGACGCCCTGAAGAACTTCCCGAACATCAAGAAGGTCGCCCGCCAGGCCGCCGAGTTCACCGTCGAGTCGGGCCAGGCGAAGATGTCGCAGCTCCTCCAGGCGCAGAAGAACTTCGACGCCCTGTGGAACCACGACGACGACCAGGGTGTCGGCGCCCTGCGCGCCATCAAGCAGGCAGGCCGCGACGACTTCCTGATGGTCGGCGGCGCCGGAGCGCTCTCCGCCATGCAGGCCATCGAGGCCGGCAACAGCGTCCTCAAGGCGACCGTCCTCTACCCGCCGACCATGGCCGCCTCCGCGATCGACCTCGCGCGCGCCCTCGGCCAGGGCAAGGGCGTCAGCGGCATGGCCGAGTTCGAGATCCCGGCCCACGTGACGCTCTTCTCGGCGGTCGTCGACAAGGACAACGTCGCCCAGTACATGCCGACCGGCTTCAAGTGATGGATGCCCCCACAGCGCATCCCGCGGGACCGGCGTCGACGAGGAGGACTACTGCATGGGCACGACTCAGGAGCCCGGGGCCGGACCGCGCCCCCTGGGTGTCGGCATGGTCGGCTACGCCTTCATGGGCGCCGCCCACTCCCAGGGCTGGCGCACCGTGGGCCGGGTCTTCGACCTGCCGCTGCGGCCCGTCCTCGCGGCCGTCTGCGGCCGGGACGGGCAGGCCGTCCGCGCCGCGGCCGACCGGCTCGGCTGGGCCGCGGCCGAGACGGACTGGCGGGCGCTGATCGCCCGCGAGGACGTCGACGTCGTCGACATCTGCACCCCGGGCGACAGCCATGCGGAGATCGCCGTCGCCGCCCTGGAGGCGGGCAAGCACGTCCTGTGCGAGAAGCCGCTCGCCAACACGGTCGACGAGGCCGAGGCGATGGTCGAGGCGGCCGAACGGGCCCGTGCACGCGGTCAGTTGGCGATGACCGGCTTCAACTACCGGCGCGTCCCAGCCACCGCGCTCGCCCGTCGCATGGTCGAGGAGGGCCGCATCGGCGCCCTGCGCCACGTGCGCGTCTCCTACCTCCAGGACTGGCTCGTCGACCCCGACTTCCCGCTCACCTGGCGGCTGAAGAAGGAGTACGCGGGCTCGGGCGCCCTGGGCGACCTGGGCGCGCACGCCGTCGACCTCGCGCAGTACCTGGCGGGGGAGTCCCTCGTCGGCGTCTCCGCGCTCACCGAGACGTTCGTACGGGAACGGCCGATCCTCAAGGACACCGTAGGGGCGTCGGCCGGGCTCGCGGCGGGCGACGCCGGGACCGGGCGCGGCCCGGTGACGGTCGACGACGCGGCGCTCTTCACGGCCCGCTTCGCCTCCGGTGCGCTCGGCTCCTTCGAGGCGACGCGCTTCGCCTCAGGCCGCAAGAACGCCCTGCGCATCGAACTCAACGGCGAGAGGGGCTCGTTGGCCTTCGACCTGGAGCGCCTCAACGAGCTGTCCTTCCACGACCACACCGAACCCGGGGTCAGCGCGGGCTTCCGCCGCATCCTCGTCACCGAGCCCGGCCACCCCTACCTGGAGGCCTGGTGGCCGCCGGGCCACGGCCTCGGCTACGAGCACACCTTCGTGCACCAGGCCCGCGATCTGGTCCACGCCATCGCGTCCGGCCGACAGCCCGAACCGTCCTTCGCCGAGGGCCTGCGCGTGCAGCGCGTGCTCGCCGCCGTGGAGGAGAGCGCGCTCAAGAACTCCGTCTACACCCCCATCCCGGTCTGAGGAGGCACGGCTCATGCCACGCCAGTTCACCCTGTTCACCGGACAGTGGGCCGACCTGCCGCTCGAAGAGGTGTGCAGGCTGGCCCGCGACTTCGGCTACGACGGCCTCGAACTCGCCTGCTGGGGCGACCACTTCGAGGTCGACAAGGCCCTCGCGGACCCCGGCTACCTCGACTCGCGCCGCGCCCTGCTCGACAAGTACGGCCTCAAATGCTGGGCGATCTCCAACCACCTGGTGGGGCAGGCGGTGTGCGACGCGATCATCGACGAGCGCCACCGGGCGATCCTGCCGGCCCGCATCTGGGGCGACGGCGAGGCCGAGGGCGTACGGCGGCGGGCCGCGGCCGAGATGGAGGACACCGCGCGGGCCGCGGCGGCCTTCGGCGTCGACACCGTCATCGGCTTCACCGGCTCGTCCATCTGGCACCTGGTCGCCATGTTCCCGCCCGCGCCCGAGTCGATGATCGAGCGCGGCTACCAGGACTTCGCCGACCGCTGGAACCCCATCCTCGACGTCTTCGACGAGAACGGCGTCCTGTTCGCGCACGAGGTCCACCCGTCGGAGATCGCGTACGACTACTGGACCACGCAGCGCGCCCTCGACGCCGTCGACCACCGGGCCGCCTTCGGCCTGAACTTCGACCCCAGCCACTTCGTGTGGCAGGACCTCGACCCGGTCGGCTTCCTGTGGGACTTCCGTGACCGGATCTACCACGTCGACTGCAAGGAGGCCAGGCGCCGCCTGGACGGCCGCAACGGCCGCCTCGGCTCGCACCTGCCCTGGGGCGACCCGCGCCGCGGCTGGGACTTCGTCTCCGCGGGCCACGGCGACGTGCCCTGGGAGGACGTCTTCCGGATGCTGCGCTCCATCGACTACGAGGGGCCCGTCTCGGTCGAGTGGGAGGACGCCGGCATGGACCGGCTCCAGGGCGCCCCGGAGGCGCTCAAGCACCTCAAGGCGTTCGACTTCGAGCCGCCCACGGCGTCCTTCGACGCGGCCTTCGGCGGCTCCGACTAGCGGCCCGTCGGCCACGTTTGTCCTGCGCGGGGAGAAAGTCAACTCCTTTGCTGTGCAAGGGCTTTCCGTCCCGGACAAACGTGGCTACGGTCCAATGTTGTACAGGACACGCACAGTTCCGGGGTGACGGCGCACCCCGGCGTACCGATCGCACCCGCCCAAGCGCATGCGCGACACGCTCCCGTCCGTACGCACGCCCTTTTCCGGAGGAACTCCGTGCACAGGAAACGCCCGAGATTCCGCAAGGCACTCGCACTCCTCACCGGCTCACTTCTCGCCGGAGCCTCACTCGCGATCGGCGCCCCCCACGCCGGCGCGGCGCCCGCCCCCGACGCCGCGGCCGCCGCGGAGGACTTCCAGCAGGTCACCCTCGCCAAGGGCGCCGAAGAGGTCGGCGAGCCGATGTCGCTCGCCGTCCTGCCGGACCGCAAGGTCCTGCACACCTCGCGCGACGGCGTCCTGCGTCTGACCGACGAGAACGGCACCACCAAGGTCGCCGGCAAGCTCGACGTCTACTCCCACGACGAAGAGGGCCTCCAAGGCGTCGGCGTGGACCCGAAGTTCAGCGACAACCACTTCATCTACCTCTATTACGCGCCGCCGCTCGACACCCCCGCGGGCGACGCCCCGAACGACGGCACGGCTGCGGACTTCAAGCCCTTCGACGGCCACAACCAGCTCTCGCGCTTCGTGCTCAACGCGGACGGCACGCTCGACAACGCCAGCGAGAAGAAGATCCTGGAGATCCCCACCTCGCGCGGCATCTGCTGCCACGTGGGCGGCGACATCGACTTCGACAAGGACGGCAACCTCTACCTGTCGACGGGCGACGACTCCAACCCGTTCTCCTCCGACGGCTACACACCGATCGACGAGCAGCCCACCCGCAACCCGGCCTACGACGCCCGCCGTTCGGCCGGCAACAGCAACGACCTGCGCGGCAAGGTCCTGCGCATCAAGGTCAACGACGACGCCACGTACTCCATACCCGACGGCAACCTCTTCGCCCCGGGCACGGACAAGACCCGCCCCGAGATCTACGCGATGGGCTTCCGCAACCCGTTCCGGATCAGCGTCGACAAGCCGACCGGCATCGTCTACGTCGGTGACTACGGCCCCGACGCCGGCACCGCCGACCCGAAGCGCGGCCCCGCGGGCCAGGTCGAGTTCAACCGCGTCACGAAGGCCGGCAACTTCGGCTGGCCGTACTGCACCGGCAACAACGACGCGTACATCGACTACGACTTCGCCACCAAGACGTCCGGCGCCGCGTTCGACTGCGCCGCGCCGAAGAACACCTCACCCCACAACACGGGCATCGTCGACCTGCCACCCGCCCAGCCGGCCTGGATCCCCTACGACGGCGCCTCCGTGCCCGAGTTCGGCACCGGCTCCGAGTCCCCGATGGGCGGCCCGGTCTACCGCTACGACGCCGCGAACACCTCGCCCGTGAAGTTCCCCGAGGCCTACGACGGCAACTTCTTCGCCGGTGAGTTCGGCCGGCAGTGGATCAAGCGGATCGAGCAGGACGCGGACGGCAAGGTCGCCAAGATCAACCCGTTCCCGTGGACCGGCACGCAGGTGATGGACATGGCCTTCGGGCCGGACGGCGCCCTGTATGTCCTGGACTACGGCCTGTCCTGGTTCGGCGGCGACGAGAACTCCGGCCTCTACCGCATCGAGAACGCGACCGACGGCCACTCGCCCGTCGTCGACGCCAAGGTCGACAAGACCTCGGGCCAGGCCCCGCTCAAGGCCCGCTTCTCCTCGACCGCGACCGACGCCGACAGCGACGCGCTGACGTACTCCTGGAACTTCGGCGACGGCACCACCGGCACGGGCGCCGCCCCCAGCCACACGTACAAGAAGAACGGCACCTACACCGCGACCGTCACCGCCAAGGACACGACGGGCCGCACCGGCAGCGCCGACGTCCACATCGTGGTCGGCAACACGGCGCCCAAGGTGACGCTCGAACTCCCGGCGGACGGACAGCTGTTCACCTTCGGTGACGAGGTGCCCTTCAAGGTGACGGTCACCGATCCCGAGGACGGGACGATCGACTGCTCCAAGGTCAAGGTCACGCACATCATCGGCCACGACAGCCACGGCCACCCGGTCACCTCGGCCAACGGCTGCTCCGGCACCATCAAGACCTCCGCGGACAGCGAGCACGACCCGAACGCCAACATCTTCGGGGTCTTCGACGCCGAGTACACGGACAAGGGTGCCAACGGCCAGCCCGCGCTGACCACCCACGACCAGAACGTCACGCAGCAGAAGCACCGCCAGGCCGAGCACTACGGCGACTCCAAGGGCGTCAGCATCACCGCCCACACCCCGGCGGAGGGCGGCAAGGCGGTCGGCGACATCAACAACGGCGACTGGATCTCCTTCAAGCCGTACGTCCTGAACAACGTGAAGTCGTTCAGCGCGAGCGTCGCCTCCGCCGGCAGCGGCGGCACGCTGGAGATCCGCAGCGGCTCCGCCACCGGACGCCTCCTCGGCAGCGCCAAGGTCGAACCCACCGGGTCCTGGGAGACGTACAAGGACGTCACCGGCACCATCAGCAAGGCGCCCGCCAAGACCACGACGCTCTTCCTGGTCTTCAAGGGTGCGGGCACCGACGCCCTCTTCGACGTGGACGACTTCACCTTCACCACCGGCTGAGAAAGGAGCAGGACTGTGCGCACCTCCACCCGTATCGCGCTCGCGGCCTCCGCGGCCGCCCTGCTCATCGGCTGTGTCTCCGCTCCCGCGTCCTCCTCACCGGGGGACGCGGGAGCGGGGGGCCGGGTCCTGGTCTTCTCCAAGACCGCGGGCTTCCGCCACGACTCGATCCCCGAGGGGATCGCCGCCGTGCGGGACCTGGGCGCGGCAGGCGGCTTCGCCGTCGACGCCACCGAGGACGCCGCCGACTTCACCGACGCCAACCTGCGCCGCTATGACGCCGTCGTCTTCCTCTCCACCACCGGCGACGTGCTCGACGCCGACCAGCAGACGGCCTTCGAGCACTACATCGAGAAGGGCGGCGGCTACGTCGGCGTCCACGCGGCCGCCGACACCGAGTACGACTGGCCGTTCTACGGCGGCCTCGCCGGCGCCTACTTCCAGAATCACCCGGCGATCCAGCCCGCCACCGTCAAGGTCGAGGACCGGGGCAACCCGGCCACCGCCCACCTCGCCCCGACGTGGAACCGCACGGACGAGTGGTACAACTACCGCTCCAACCCGCGCGAGCACGCCCACGTCCTCGCCTCGCTCGACGAGTCGTCGTACACCGGCGGCACCATGGCGGGCGACCACCCCATCTCCTGGTGCCAGAACTACCGGGGCGGCCGCTCCTTCTACACCGGCGCGGGCCACACCAAGGAGTCGTACGCAGACCCGGCCTTCCGGCAGCACCTGCTCGGCGGGATCCGCTGGGCGAGTGGCGCCGCGCAGGCCGACTGCCGGCCCGAGAGCGGCTACACGCCCTTGTTCGACGGGACCGCCGAGTCGCTCAAGGACTGGAAGCAGGCCGGACCCGGCTCCTTCGAGCTCTCGGACGACGGCACGCTCACCTCGGCCGGCGGCATGGGAATGCTCTGGTACGCGGGCCGCCCGCTCGGCTCGTACTCCCTGAAGCTCGACTGGAAGATGGCCGGGGACGACAACTCCGGTGTCTTCGTGGGCTTCCCGGAGTCCGACGACCCCTGGTCGGCCGTGAACAACGGCTACGAGGTCCAGATCGACGCGACCGACGCACCCGACCGCACCACCGGGTCCGTCTACAGCTTCCAGTCCGCCGACGTGAAGAAGCGCGACCGTGCGCTGAACCCGCCGGGGGAGTGGAACACGTACGAGATCCGGGTCGAGGGCGAGCACCTGCGGATCTGGCTCAACGGCGTGAAGGTCAACGACTTCACCAACACCGACCCGGCCCGGAGCCTGCGCGACGGGTACGTCGGGATCCAGAACCACGGCAATGACGACCAGGTGTCCTTCCGTGACATCCGGGTCAAGGACCTGCCCGCGAAGCCGGGCGCAGGGTCCGGCCACTAGACGACGGCGGGCGGGGGACGCCGGACCCCCGCCCGCCGTCCCGCACCACCACCGCAACTCCGGCTTCAGGTTCGCGTACGACAAGGAGGCTGCCCATGTCCGCCGAACCCACGTCCCCCACCGCCCGCTTCGGAGTCTGGCTCATCGGGGCCCGTGGCTCCGTCGCCACCACCGCGGTCGCGGGCTGCGCCGCTGTCGGCGCGGGCCTGCACCCCCCGACCGGCATGGTCACCGAGACCGAACCCTTCGCCGCCGCCGGGCTCGCCGCGCTGTCGTCACTCGTCTTCGGCGGGCACGACACGGTCGACTGTCCGCTGCCCAAACGCGCCGAACACCTCGCCGCCGGAGGCGTCCTGCCGCACGGCCTGCCGGCCGCGGTCGGCGCCGAACTCGCCGCCGCCGACCGGGAGATACGCCCGGGAGGCCCCCAGCCGGGGGACTCCCGCTCCGACGACGAACTCGTCGCCGCCTTCGCCGCCGACATCAAGGACTTCGCCGACCGCGGCGGACTCGCCGGCGCCGTCGTCGTGAACGTGGCGTCCACGGAACCCACCCCCGACAGCAGCCGGCTGCCCGCCAGCTCCCTCTACGCGGCGGCCGCCCTGCGCGCGGGCTGCCCGTACGTCAACTTCACCCCCTCCACCGGCCTGCACCACCCCGCGCTCGCCGAACTCGCCGCCACCAGCGGCCTGCCTTACGCGGGCCGCGACGGCAAGACGGGCCAGACCCTCCTGCGGTCCGTGCTCGCGCCGATGTTCCTCCAGCGCTCCCTGTCCGTGCGGGCGTGGTCCGGCACCAACCTCCTCGGCGGCGGCGACGGGGCCGCGCTCGCCGACCCCGGCGCCGCGGCGGCGAAGAACGCGGGCAAGGAGCGCGTCCTCGCCGACGCGCTCGGGGCCGCGCCCGAGGGCGAGGTCCACATCGACGACGTGCCCGCGCTCGGGGACTGGAAGACCGCCTGGGACCACATCGCCTTCGACGGGTTCCTCGGCTCCCGCATGATCCTCCAGACGATCTGGCAGGGCTGCGACTCCGCGCTCGCCGCCCCCCTCGTCCTCGACCTGGCCCGCCTTCTCCTGCGCGCCCACGAGAAGGGCGTCGAGGGGCCCCTGCCGGAGCTCGGCTTCTACTTCAAGGACCCCGACGGCGACGCGTCCCCGGCGCTCGCCGAGCAGTACGCGACACTGGTCGGCTTCGCTGGACGCCTGCGGTGACCGGCCGCGCACAGCACCTGCGCGCCTGGGCCGAACTCCTGCGTCTGCCCGCCCTGTTCACCGTCCCCGGCGATGCCCTCGCGGGCGCGTCGGCGGTGGGCCTGCGCCCCGGCCGTGGCACCTTCCTCGCCATCGGGTCGTCCCTGTGCCTCTACGAGGCGGGCATGGCCCTCAACGACTGGGCGGACCGCGCCGAGGACGCCGTGGACCGCCCGCACCGCCCGCTGCCGTCAGGGCGAATCCGCCCCGCAGCGGCCCTCGCGGCAGCGGGCGGCCTCACGGCCGCGGGCCTGGCCCTCGCGACCCGGGCGGGCCGTCCCGCCGCCCTGGCCGCGGGCACGCTCGCGGCGACGGTATGGGCGTACGACCTGGGCCTGAAGAAGACAGCGGCGGGACCGGTGGCGATGGCGGCGGCGAGAGGGCTCGACGTGCTGCTGGGAGCGGCGGCGACCTCGGGCCGCCTGCATCGCGCGGCTGTGCCCGCGGCCACGACGCTGGCCGCCCACACTCTCGCCGTCACCGCGGTGTCCCGCAACGAAACCCAGGGCGGCGACGTCAAAGCCCCCCTGGGCGCGCTTGCCGCGACCCTCGCGCTGACCCGGATCACCGGGCGCGCCCCACGACTCCCGGCAGGCCGGCGGGTAGCAGCCGCCCCCGGCCTGTCGGGGACCACCACCGTCGCCCTGGCCGCCGCCTACGCGGCCACCGCGGCCCGCCCCTACCTCCACGCCGCCCTCAACCCCTCGCCGCCCCTGACCCAGCGGGCGGTGGGCGGAGGCATCCGCGCCATGATCCCCCTCCAGGCCGCCCTCGCGGCCAGGGCGGGCGCCCCCCTGACCGCCCTGGCCACCGCGTCCCTGGCCCAACTGGCCCGCCTCGCACCGAAGGTGAGCGTCACATGACCATCCGCTGGGGATACGGCACGAACGGCCTCACCGACCTGCGCCTGGAGGACGCCCTCGCCGTCCTCGCCGACCTGGGCTACGACGGCGTCGGCCTCACCCTCGACCACATGCACCTGGACCCCCTGGTCCCGGACCTCCCCACCCGCACCCGGCAGGTGGCCCGCGCCCTCGACCGGCACGGCCTGACCGTCACCGTCGAGACCGGCGCCCGCTACGTCCTCGACCCGCGCCGCAAGCACGGCCCCTCGCTCCTCGACCCCGACCCGGACGCCAGGGCCGCCCGCACCCGGCTCCTCATCAGGGCCGTGCAGGTGGCCGCCGACCTCGGCGCCCACGCCGTGCACTGCTTCAGCGGCATCACCCCGGACGGCACGGACGACGGCACCGCCTGGAAGCGGTTCGCCGACGCGCTCGCTCCCGTCCTCGACGCGGCCGACGACGCCGGCGTCCCGCTCGCCATCGAGCCCGAGCCCGGCCACCTCCTGGGCTCACTCGCCGACTTCCACTACCTCCGCGAGGAGTTCGGCGGCCCGGAAGCGCTCGGCCTGACCCTGGACATCGGCCACTGTCAGTGCCTGGAGCCGCTGCCGCCCGCCGACTGCGTGCGTGAGGCCGCCCCCTGGCTGAAGCACGTACAGATCGAGGACATGCGGCGCGGTGTCCACGAACACCTTCCGTTCGGCGAAGGGGAGATCGACTTCCCGCCGGTGCTCGAAGCCCTCGAAGCCACCGGCTACCAGGGACTGACGGTCGTGGAACTGCCCCGCCACTCTCACGCCGGGCCCCAACTCGCCGAGAAATCCCTGCGGTTCCTGCGCGCCGCCGCCGAAGGAGGCACCCCATGACCGGCACACCTCCCGGCATCGCGACCCTCCGTGCCCGCACCGACGCCTCCCTCGGCGAAACCGCCCGCACCTGGCTCGACAAGGCCGCGGCGGAGGCGGCGGCGGATGGCGCGGGCGATCAACAGGCCCAAGCCACCTGGGAGTTGAGGTTCGCCGAAGCGGGGCGACGTTGTGGCGCCGAGCACGCCGACAGTGCCCGTATCGTCCTCCTGCACGCGGCCCGCGCCGACACCGCCACCCTCACCCGCCTCTACGAACAGGGCGCCGCCGCCGAACGCCGCGCCGTCCTCGCGGCCCTGCCCCACCTCGTACCAGGGCCCGAAGCGCTGTCCCTCGTCGAGGACGCGCTGCGCACGAACGACACCCGGCTCGTCGCCGCCGCCGTCGGCCCCTACGCCGCCGAGCACCTCACCGCGCACCACTGGCGGCACGCCGTCCTGAAGTGTCTCTTCACCGGCGTGCCGGTGTCCGCCGTCGCCGAGCTCGCCGAACGGGCGCGCGGAGACGCCGAACTCGCCCGCATGCTCGGCGACTACGCGAACGAGCGCACCGCCGCGGGCCGCCCCGTCCCCGACGACCTGCACCGCGTACTGGCCCTGACCCCCCTGGTCGTGCCCCCTCCCCACAAGGCCGAGGAGTCCTGATGCGCATCTTCGACCCGCACATCCACATGACGTCGCGCACCACCGACGACTACGAGGCCATGTACGCCGCGGGCGTACGGGCGATCGTCGAGCCGTCCTTCTGGCTCGGCCAGCCCCGCACCTCGCCCGCCTCGTTCTTCGACTACTTCGACGCGCTCCTCGGCTGGGAGCCGTTCCGTGCCGCGCAGTACGGGATCGCCCACCACTGCACGCTCGCCCTCAACCCCAAAGAGGCGAACGACCCGCGCTGCACGCCCGTCCTCGACGCGCTGCCGCGCTACCTCGTCAAGGACAACGTCGTCGCCGTGGGCGAGATCGGCTACGACTCGATGACCCCCGCCGAGGACACCGCGCTCGCCGCGCAGCTCCAGCTCGCCGCCGACCACGAACTCCCCGCGCTCGTGCACACCCCGCACCGCGACAAGCTCGCCGGACTGCGCCGCACCCTGGACGTCGTACGCGAGTCGGACCTGCCGCTCGACCGGGTGCTGATCGACCACCTCAACGAGACCACGGTCAAGGAGGCCAAGGACGCGGGCTGCTGGCTCGGGTTCTCCGTCTACCCCGACACCAAGATGGACGAGGAGCGGATGGTCGCGATCCTCACCGAGTACGGACCCGAGCAGGTTCTCGTCAACTCGGCCGCGGACTGGGGCAAGAGCGACCCCCTCAAGACGCGCAAGGTCGCCGACGCGATGCTGAAGGCGGGTTTCACCGAGGACGACGTCGACCGCGTGCTGTGGCGCAATCCCGTCGCGTTCTACGGCCTCAGCGGCCGGCTCGACCTCGACGTCGCCGGGACCGACGCCACCCACGAGGGCAACTCCATCCTGCGCGGCGGGGCGTGAGCGATGCGCTTCCGCCACCCGGACGGGTCCACCGTCCACCTCGCGTACTGCACCAACGTCCACCCCGCCGAGACCCTGGACGGCGTGCTGGCCCAGCTGCGCGACCACTGCGAACCCGTCCGCAAGCGCCTCGGCCGGGACCGGCTCGGCATCGGCCTGTGGCTCGCCAAGGACGCCGCGCGCGCCCTCACCACCGACCCCGTCGCCCTGCGCGGCCTGCGCACCGAACTCGACCGCCGCGGCCTCGAAGTCGTCACCCTCAACGGCTTCCCGTACGAGGGGTTCGGTGCCGAAGAGGTCAAGTACCGCGTGTACAAGCCCGACTGGGCCGACCCGGAGCGCCTCGCGCACACCGCCGACCTGGCCCGGCTCCTCGCCGCGCTGCTCCCCTCCGACATCACCGAGGGCACCATCTCCACGCTGCCCCTCGCCTGGCGCACCGGCTACGACCCGGCGCGCAGGGACATCGCGTACGCAGCGCTCACCACCCTCGCCGAGCGGCTCGACGCCCTGGAGGAGCTGACCGGCCGCTCCATCCGCGTCGGCCTCGAACCCGAGCCGGGCTGCACCGTCGAGACGACCGGCGACGCCATCGCCCCGCTCACGGCCGTGGCCCGCGACCGCATCGGCGTCTGCGTAGACACCTGCCATCTCGCCACCTCCTTCGAGGACCCGGCCACCGCACTCGACGCCCTCGCCGCCGCCGGCATCCCCGTCGTCAAGTCCCAGCTCTCCGCGGCCCTGCACGCCGAGCACCCCGAAAGGGCCGAGGTCCGCGAGGCGCTCGCCGCGTTCGACGAACCCCGCTTCCTGCACCAGACCCGCACCCTCACCCCCGAAGGGCTGCGCGGCACCGACGACCTGGGCGAGGCACTCGCCGGCGGCGCGCTCCCCGACACCGCGCCCTGGCGCGCCCACTTCCACGTACCGCTGCACGCGGCGCCCGCGGCCCCCCTCGCCTCCACGCTCCCGGTGCTGAAGGACACGCTCACCCGCCTGGTCGGCGGCGCGCATCCGCTCACCCGTCACCTGGAGGTCGAGACGTACACCTGGCAGGCGCTCCCGCCCGAGCTGCGCCCCCGCGCCCGCACCCAGCTCGCCGACGGCATCGCCGCCGAGCTCACCCTGGCCCGCGACCTCCTGACGGACCTCGGCCTGAAGGAACTCCCATGACAACTGCCGGTACAGACACCACGGTTGAGCGGCCCGACGTGAGCCCGAACCCGCTGCTCGTCCTGGACGTCGTGGGTCTCACCCCGCGCCTCCTCGACCACATGCCCCACCTCAAGGCCCTCGGCCGGACGGGGTCGCAGGCCCACCTCGGCACGGTCCTGCCCGCCGTCACCTGCGCCGCCCAGTCGACGTTCCTCACCGGCACCATGCCGTCCGAGCACGGCATCGTCGCCAACGGCTGGTACTTCCGCGAGCTGGGCGACGTACTCCTGTGGCGCCAGCACAACGGACTCGTCGCCGGCGACAAGCTCTGGGACGCGGCCCGCCGCAGCCACCCGGGGTACACGGTCGCCAACATCTGCTGGTGGTACGCCATGGGCGCCGACACCGACATCACCGTCACGCCCCGGCCCGTCTACTACGCCGACGGCCGCAAGGAACCCGACTGCTACACCAGGCCACCCGCTCTGCACGACGAACTGACCGAGAAACTCGGCACGTTCCCCCTCTTCCACTTCTGGGGCCCGGGCGCCGACCTCGTCTCCAGCCGGTGGATCGTCGACGCGACCCGTCACATCATGGCCACCCGCCATCCCGACCTGGCACTGGCCTACGTCCCCCACCTCGACTACGACCTCCAGCGCTTCGGCCCCGACGACCCGCGCTCGCACCGGGCCGCCGCCGAACTCGACGCCACCCTCGCGCCGCTGCTCGACGACGCGAAGGCCGAGGGCCGCACGGTCGTCGCCCTGTCCGAGTACGGCATCACCCGCGTCGAGCGGCCGGTCGACATCAACCGTGCCCTGCGCCGCGCCGGACTCCTCGAAGTGCACACGCAGGACGGCATGGAGTACCTCGACCCGATGACGTCCCGGGCGTTCGCGGTCGCCGACCACCAGATCGCCCACATCTACGTGCGCCGCCCCGAGGACCTCGACACGGTCCGCGAGGCGCTGAAAGACGTGCCCGGCATCGAGCAACTCCTCGACGACGAGGGGAAGAAGGCCCACCACCTCGACCACCCCCGCTCGGGCGAACTCGTCGCCGTCGCCGAACCCGACGCCTGGTTCACGTACTACTACTGGCTCGACGACGACCGCGCGCCCGACTTCGCGCAGCTCGTCGAGATCCACCGCAAGCCCGGCTACGACCCCGTCGAGCTGTTCATGGACCCCCAGGACCCCTACGTCAAGGTGAAGGCCGTCGGCGCCCTGGCCCGCAAGAAGCTCGGCATGCGCTACCGCATGGCGGTCGTGCCCCTCGATCCCTCACCCATCCGCGGCAGCCACGGCCGCCTCCCCTTGAGCGACGACAGCCCCGACGGTCCGCTCATCCTGTGTTCCACCCCCCGCGCCGTCACCGGCCGTGTCGCGGCCACCGACGTGAAATCGCTGTTGCTCGACCTGGCCGGTCTCGCATGAGCCCGGTGCGCACCCGCACACGCCCCGCACCCACCCGAGAAAGAGAGAGACCGTGACCGCGTTCAACGATGAATCCGGACCCGGCGACGCCCTGCGCCGCGCTCTCGGCGTCAGCCGCCGCCGCTTTCTGAGCACCTGCACCGCCGCGGGGGCAGCCGCCGTCGCCGCACCCGTCTTCGGCGCATCGCCCGCCCTCGCCCAGAGCACGCACAACGGCGGCCGGGGCGGCGGCCACCACGCCCTCGTCCCGGCATCCAAGCGCGGCATCATCCTCTACACCGTGCGCGACGCCACGGGCAGAGACCCGCTCGCCTCCAACCTCCCGTCCGGCTTCCGCGAGGTCTTCAAGGAGCTCGCCCGTTACGGCTACAAGCAGGTCGAGTTCGCCGGCTACGGCCAGCACGCCAACGCGCCCGGCGGCGCCAACCTCGAATCCGTCGAGGGCGCCAAGCTGCTGCGCTCCTGGCTCGACGAGTACGGCCTGCGGGCCCAGGGCAACCACGGCTTCATCCCGGGGTCGTGGCCGCTCAGCCAGCCCGACCTCGACACGTTCAAGAAGCACCTGGAGATAGCCAACATCCTCGGCATGGACCACATGGGCACCGGCGGCGACCCCAGCGGCAGCGCCTACCGGTCCGACTGGGACACCGCCGCCGACAAGTGGAACGCGCTCGGCAAGATCGCCCACGGCGCCGGCCTCAAGCTGTACACGCACAACCACGACGCGGCGTACGGCTTCCTGCTCGACGGCGGCCCCCTCGACGCGCAGGGCAAGCCGACCCGCAGCTCCGGCATCCGCAAGCTGGAGTACTTCCTCAAGGTGACCGACCCGAAGACGGTCTGGCTGGAGATGGACATCTTCTGGGCGCACGTGGCCCAGTACAAGTTCCACACCTACACCGCCCACGACGGCTCCCAGCGGGAGAACGTCTTCGACCCGGCGGCGCTCGTGAGCCGCAACAACAAGCGCTACCCGCTGTTCCACGCCAAGGACGGCACGGTCAACGAGACGAACGGCATGGGCTACGACATGGTGCCGTTCGGCACCGGAGTCATCGACTACGAGAAGTTCTTCACCCGCGTCGGGGCGATGAACTACCACAACCCGATGGTCGAGCAGGACAACGCGCCCGGCGACACCGACCTCGGCCAGTCCCTCAAGTACGCGAAGATCGGCTACGACAACCTGGCCGGTCTGCGCAAGAAGCGCTGACGTCGCGGCACACATGAGTGGGGCCCGGCCACCAGGCCGGGCCCCACGCCTATGAGCACGTTCAGTGGGTGCGAGCTACGCGGTGGCCACCACCTTTTGCGCCTGCTCGCCCCCGGGTTGCCGCAGCAGCAGGGCCACGGCTGCCGCCACCATCGAGACGCCACCGGCGAGCGCGTACGCCCCGTTGTAGCCCCACGCGGCGACCACCATGGAGCCGAGCCCGCCGCCGAACAGGCCGCTGACCAGCTTGCCGCTGTACACGAGGCCGTAGTTGGTGGCGTTGTAGTTCTCACCGAAGTAGTCCGGCGTGAGCGCCGCGAACATCGGGTAGAACGCGCCGCCGCCGAAGCCCGACAGGAACGCGAAGAACAGGAACAGCCACTCGCTGTGGATGTCACCCGCCCAGATGACGCCGAACTGGGCGAGGCCGAGGACGACGATGACGAACACCAGGCTCACCTTGCGACCCCAGATGTCCGACAGCCAGCCGACGACCGCACGGCCGACGCCGTTGATGACCGCCATCACACCCATCGACGACGCGGCGACCAGTGGCCCGAAGCCGACCTCCTTTGCGAAGTCCACCTGGAAGGAGATGCCGAAGATCGACACGCCTGCCGTCAGCACGAGGCTGAACCACATGAGGGGCAGCATGCCGGTCCTGACGGCCTCCATGGGCGTGAACTGACGGACGGCGGGCGGGTTCTTGGCGAGGGACTTGGCCTGCTTGTCCGAGCCCGACTTCTTGAGCGGGTCGATCTCGTGCGGCCACCAGTTCTTCGGCGGGTCCCGGAAGAAGAACGCGCAGGCGAGCACAACCACCAGCACATAGGCACCGATCATGTCGAGCACACGGTGGTAGTTCGACGTGTCGAACGCGTAGTTGAAGATGAAGATGAACGGAAGAGACCCGTACGCGAACCCGCCGTTGACGAAACCGGTCTTGCCGCCTTTTCGCTCCGGGAACCACTTGCCGACCATGTTGATACAGGTCGAGTAGACGAGGCCGGAACCCAGTCCGCCGATGACACCGAATCCCAGGATCGCCAGCCACACGTTGCTGAAATGGGACAGCGCGAGGAATCCGAACAGGCACAGGAAGGAGCCGACCATGGTGGCCCGCTTGGCTGTCAGGATGCCCTTCTCCCGCATCCATCCGGCCGGGAAGGCGATGCCCGCCTGGAAGAACACCCAGACGCTCAGGATCCAGAAGGTGTTCGACTGCGTCCAGCCATGTGCGCTGGACAGAGTGTCCTCCGCCGAACCGTAGGCGTACTCGGAAACGCTGATGGCCATCATCGCGACCCATGGCAGATACACCATGAACTTACGGGAATGGCCGAGGATGTCGCGGTCCGTCTCGCCCAGGCGATAGACGCGGCCGTTCTCGTCGGTGACTTCTCGGTACTCGCTACCAGTGGTCGTCGCTGAGTTGCCTGCGGCGATGGGCTCCGCCGTCATATCAAGCCATCTCCTCACCGAGCGGTTGCGGATTGGGTTGGATGTCACGGGACTTGGGCCTGCCGGGTTGGGACAGGAAGAGCGCGATGAAGCCGGCGAAGAAGGAGATGCAGCCCGCCAGGATGAAGGCACCGGAGTGCCCCCAGGCCCCGACGACCACGGCGCCCATCCCCGCGCCCAGGCCGGAGACGAGCTTGGAGCTGTAGACCATGCCGTAGTTGGTGGCGTTGTTGTTCTCGCCGAAGTAGTCCGCGGTGAGCGCCGCGAACATCGGGAAGATGGCGCCGCCGCCGAAACCGGAGATCGCCGAGAAGACCAGGAACAGCGGCAGGTTCTCGGCCTCGGCCGACCAGAGGATGCCGAACTGGGCGAACCCGAGGATGGCGCAGACGGCGAGCAGACACTGCTTGCGGCCGTAGCGGTCCGAGAGCCATCCGATGACGCCGCGCCCGCTGCCGTTGACGAGCGCTTTCAGGGACATCGCGGTGGCAACGATTCCGCCGGCGAAGCCGGCCTCCTCGCCGATGTCCACCTGGAAGGCGATGCCGAAGATGTTCACGCCGGAGGTGCAGGCCAGACAGAACCACATCAGTGCCACTCGGCCGGTCCGCCAGGCCTCCAGTGGGGTGTACTGCTTGACGGCCGGCGGGTTCTTCTCCAGGGAACGCCGGGCGCGCGGGTCCTCCGGCGGATGGAGTGGATCGACGTTCGCAGGCCACCAGTTCTTCGGCGGATCCTTGAAGAAGGAACCGGCGAACGCGACCAGCGCGGCGAGCAGAACGCCCACCGAGAGCAGCACCCACCGGTAGTTGGTCAGGTCCATGTAGCCGGTGAACAGGAAGACGAACGGCACCGAACCGTAGGCGAATCCGCCGTTGACGAAGCCGGTCTTGCCGCCCCTTCGCTCCGGGTACCACTTGCCCACCATGTTGACGCAGGTGGCGTACACCATGCCCGCGCCCATGCCGCTCAGCACGCTGAAGCCGATATAGGCGAAGACGACGTGTGGTGCCAGGGCCAGCGACAGATAGCCCAGGAAGGTGCCCGACGCGCCGATCATCATCGCCCAGCGGGCCGGCAGTCTGCCGCTCTCACGCAGCCTGCCCGCGGGGAAGGCGACCGCGGCCTGGAAGAACACCCAGACGGTCATCATCCAGAAGATGTGCAGGCTGTTCCAGTCGTGCGCGGTGTGCAGGGTGTCCTCGGCGGACGCGAACGCGTACTCGGCGGAGGAGATCCCCATCATGCCCACCCAGGGCAGGATCACCATCCACTTGCGCTTGCGGCCCAAGATGTCGACATCGGTCTCGCCGACCCGGTACACACGGCCGTTGGCGTCCGTCACCTCCCTGTAGGGGACGGAGGTTGATAGACAGGTTGCGGTCATGACGGTCGCATCCCTTGCGTCGAAAGATCTGGCCAGCGCCCCCTGTCCAAATTCCTTTCGCGTGCGCATGGGTCCCGGGGCCGGCCTGCGCGCACCGCCGGCCGGCCCTCAGTCCGGTCACCTCATGAACCGCCCCCCAACATCCCGCCCGTCTCCCACCACCGCCCTACCGGAGGCGCCTTCGGCCCCCAGCCTTTCTGCCGCACGGGCCCACCGGTACTTCGCACCGAGTGCGGCCACCGGCTTCTCGGTCGTGTACGGGTACGCCACGACCCCGCGCTCGTAGAGGTACTGGCAGGCCTCCTCGACCTCGACGTCGCCCGCGAGCGACGCCACCACGGGCTTCTCGATGCCCCGCGCGCGGAATTCCTCGACCACCCGTGCCGTCAGCTCCGCGAAGACCATCGGCGGGGTGACGATCGTGTGCCAGTAGCCGAGGACGAGCGAGTGGATCCGCGGGTCCTCCAGACCGAGCCTGATCGTCGCCTCGTACGTCGACGGCGGCTCACCGCCCGTGATGTCGATCGGGTTGCCCGCGGCGCCGAAGGGCGGGATGAAGGCCTTGAACGCGGCGTCCAGATCCTCCGGGATCTCCATCAGGGACAGGCCGTTGTCGACGATGGCGTCCGAGAGCAGCACACCCGAGCCGCCCGCGCCCGTGATGACGACGACGTTGTCACCCTTCGGCGTCGGAAGCACTGGCAGCGCCCGCGCGTACTCGAGCATCTCGTTCAGCCCCGGCGCCCTGATGACGCCTGCCTGCCTGAGGATGTCGTCGTACACCGCGTCGTCGCCCGCGAGGGCTCCCGTGTGCGAACCGGCCGCCTTCGCGCCCGCGCTGGTGCGCCCCGCCTTGAGGACCACGACGGGCTTCTTCGGCACCGTCGCCCGCGCGGCCTCCACGAAGGCCCGCCCGTCCTTCAGGTCCTCCAGGTGCATGGCGATGCACTTGGTGTTGAGGTCCTCGCCGAACCACGTGAGCAGGTCGTCCTCGTCGAGGTCCGATTTGTTGCCGAGCCCGACGATCGCGGAGACACCGGTCTTCGTCGTCCGCGCGAAGCCGAGGATCGCCATGCCGATGCCCCCGGACTGCGAGGTCAGCGCCACCCCGCCCTTCACGTCGTACGGCGTGCAGAACGTGGCGCACAGGTCCTGCCACGTCGAGTAGTAGCCGTAGATGTTCGGCCCGAGCAGGCGTACCCCGTACCGCTCGCCGATCGCCACGATCTCGTCCTGGAGGGCCTGTTCACCGGTCTCCGCGAAGCCGGAGGGGATCAGGACCGCGTTCGGGATCCCCTTGCGTCCCACCTCTTCGAGGGCCGAGGCCACGAACTTGGCGGGGATCGCGAAGACCGCCACATCCACCTCACCCGGGACGTCCGTGACACTCTTGTACGCCTTGCGGCCCAGGATGTCATCGGCCTTGGGGTTCACCGGATGGATCTCCCCGGAGAAACCCCCGTCGATCAGGTTGCGCATGACCGAATTGCCGATCTTGCCCTGCTCGTTGGACGCGCCGATCACCGCGACCGAGCGCGGCTGCATCAGCCGGCGCATCGACCGGAGGATCTCCTCGCGCGCGTAGGTGCGCCGCTGCTTCGGCGCCCCGTCGGCGAGGATCACCCGGATGTCGGCGGCGACCGCGCCCTCCGGCGTCGCGATCACGGGGTTGAGGTCGACCTCGGCGATCTCCGGGAAGTCGGTGACCAGTTGGGACACCCGGCGGATCTGCTCGGCGAGCGCCCACCGGTCGACCGGCTGCGCGCCGCGCACCCCGCGCAGCACCTCGGCCGCCCGGATCGAGTCCAGCATGGACACGGCCTCGTCCGTGCCGACCGGCGCGAGCCGGAACGTCACGTCCTTGAGCACCTCGACCAGCACACCGCCGAGCCCGAACGCGACGACCTTCCCGAACGTCGGATCGGTGACGGCCCCGACGATGACCTCCTGCGAGGAGGGCCCGGTCGGCAGCAGCTCCTGCACCTGGACGCCCTCGATCCGGGCGGCCGGCGCGTAGGCCCGCGCGTTCTCCACGATCTTGCAGAACGCGGCCCGTACGTCGGTGGCGCCCTCCACCCCCACGATCACGCCGCCCGCGTCGGTCTTGTGCAGGATGTCGGGGGAGACGATCTTCATCACGACGGGTCCGCCGAAGCGTGCCGCGTACGCGACCGCCTCGTCCACGTCCGTCGCCAGCTCCTCGCCGGGCACGGAGATCCCGTACGCGTCGGCGATCACCTTGCCCTCGGGGGCGGTGAGAGCGCTGCGGCCCTCAGCGCGCACGGATTCGAGCAGCGCCCGTACCGTGAGCTCACGGTCCTCGGCCATCAATCAGATCACTCCGTTCGACTTGAGCAGGCGCAGTTCCTCGTCCCCGAGCCCCAGCTCCCCGACGAACACCTCGGCGTTGTGCTCGCCGAGCAGGGGTGAACTGACCACTTCCACAGGGGAGTCGGAGAGCTTGAGGGGGGAGCCGACCGTGGTGAACGTGCCGCGCTCCGGGTGGGCCACCTCGACGACCATCTCGTTCGCGACGAGCGACTCGTCCTCGATGATCTCCTTGGTGGAGAGGATCGGCCCGCACGGGATGTTGTGTGCGTTGAGCCGCTCGAGCACCTCCCACTTGGGCAGGGTCGAGGACCACTCCTCGATGAGCTGGAACATCTTGTTGAGCTTGGGCAGGCGCGCCTCGGGCGTCGCCCACTCGGGGTCGCCGGCCAGCTCGGGCCGCCCGATCAGCTCGCTCAGCGGCTGCCAGCCGACGGGCTGCACGATGACGTACACGTAGTCGTTCGGGCCGCCGGGCGCGCACTTGACCGCCCAGCCCGGCTGGCCGCCGCCGGACGCGTTGCCCGAACGCGGCACCTCGTCCGCTTCGGCGGTGTCCTGGGAGTTCGGATACTCGGCCAACGGGCCGTGCGTCAGGCGCTGTTGGTCGCGCAGCTTCACCCGGCACAGGTTGAGCACCGCGTGCTGCATGGCGACGTTCACGCGCTGGCCGCGCCCGGTGTTCTCGCGCTGGAACAGCGCCGCGAGGATGCCGGCGACGGCGTGGATGCCGGTGCCGGAGTCGCCGATCTGCGCGCCGGTGGCCAGCGGCGGACCGTCCTCGAACCCGGTGGTCGCCATCGAGCCGCCCATGGCCTGGGCCACGACCTCGTACGCCTTGAAGTTGGTGTACGGGCCGTCGCCGAAGCCCTTGATGGAGGCGTAGACGATGCGCGGGTTGATCTCCTGGATGCGCTCCCACGTGAAGCCCATCCGGTCGACGGCGCCCGGGCCGAAGTTCTCGACCATGACGTCGGAGCGCCGGATCAGCTCGGTGAGGAGCTCCTTGCCGCGTTCCGTCTTCGTGTTGAGGGTGATGCTCCGCTTGTTGCAGTTGAGCATCGTGAAGTAGAGCGAGTCGACGTCCGGCAGGTCACGCAGCTGCTTGCGCGTGATGTCCCCGGTCGGCGCCTCCAGCTTCACCACGTCCGCGCCGAGCCAGGCGAGGAGCTGGGTCGCGGAGGGCCCGGACTGCACATGGGTCATGTCGAGGACACGGACGCCCTCGAGAGCCTTGGTGGTCATGGCGGGGCTCCTCACTTGTACATGGTCTGGTTCATGGTTCCGGGGGCGTACGCGTCCGGGTCGACCCACACGTTGATCAGCGAGGGCTTCCCGGACTCGCGGGCCCGCTGGAGCGCGGGCGCGATGTCGGCGGGGTCGCGGACCTCTTCGCCGTAACCCCCCAGCATCTGCGCGAACTTGTCGTAGTGGACGTCGCCGAGGGTGTTGCCGACGCGCTCGCGCTCGTCCCCGTACTTGGCCTTCTGGCCGTAACGGATCTGGTTCATCGACGAGTTGTTGCCGACGATCCCGACGAAGGGCAGGTTGTAGCGGACGAGGGTCTCGAAGTCCCAGCCCGTCAGCGAGAACGCCCCGTCGCCGAAGAGCGCGACGACCTCCTTGTCGGGCCGCGCCTGCTTGGCGGCGAGGACGAAGGGGATGCCGACGCCGAGGGTGCCCAGCGGGCCCGGGTCCATCCAGTGGCCGGGCGACTTGGGCTGCACGACCTGCCCGGAGAAGGTGACGATGTCGCCGCCGTCCCCGATGTAGATCGAGTCCTCGGTGAGGAAGTCGTTGATCTCGCTGACCAGGCGGTACGGGTGGATCGGCGAGGCGTCGGAGCGAAGGCTCGGCAGTCGCTTCTCGACGGCGGTCTGCTCGGCCGCCCGCAGTTCGTCGAGCCACTCCTTGCGCTTGGCGCCCCCGCCGTTGCTGTATCCATTGAAAACGTGTCCGGAGGCGGCCTCGGTGACCGACTTCAGGACGAGGCCCGCGTCGCCGACGATGCCGAGGTCGATGTCGCGGTTCTTGCCGACCGTGCGGTAGTCGAGGTCGATCTGCACGACGGTCGCGTCGGGGGAGAGGCGCTTGCCGTAGCCCATGCGGAAGTCGAAGGGCGTGCCGACGATGATGATGAGGTCGGCGTTCGAGAAGGCGTAGCGGCGCGAGAGCTGGAAGTGGTGCGGGTCGCCGGGCGGCAGGGTGCCGCGGCCCGCGCCGTTCATGTAGGCGGGCACGTTGAGGGCGCGGACGAGCTCGATGGCGTCCTCGGTCGCGCGGGTCGTCCACACCTGGCTGCCGAGCAGGATCGCCGGCTTCTCGGCGTGCACGAGGAGGTCGGCGAGCTTCTCGACCGCCTCGGGGTCACCGGCCGAGCGGGTCGAGGCCCGGTACTGGCCGGCCCGGGGTACGCGGGCCTTGTCCGCCGGCACCTTGGCGTCGAGGACGTCGCGCGGGATCTCCAGGAACGACGGGCCGGGGGCGCCGTGGTAGCACTCGCGAAACGCCATCGACACCATGTCGGCGGCGCGCGCGGTGTCCGGCACGGTCGCGGCGAACTTGGTGATGGGCGTCATCATGTCGACGTGCGGCAGGTCCTGGAGCGAGCCCATCTTGTGCTGGGTGTGCGCGCCCTGGCCGCCGATGAGGAGCATGGGTGACTCCGCGCGGAACGCGTTCGCGACGCCGGTGACGGCGTCGGTGGTGCCCGGGCCCGCGGTGACGACGGCGCAGCCGGGCTTGCCGGTGATGCGCGCGTACCCGTCCGCCGCGTGGGCCGCGACCTGCTCGTGGCGGACGTCGACGACTTCAATGCCTTCGTCGACGCAGCCGTCGTAGATGTCGATGATGTGGCCGCCGCACAGGGTGTAGATGACCTCCACACCTTCTGCCTTGAGCGCCTTGGCGACCAGATGACCACCGGAGATGAGTTCCTGGCTGTCGTCGGGCATGGCGGAGTCCTGTCCCTTCGTAGGGGAGTCGTGCACTGCCGCAGTACATTGCATACAGTCGACGAATACTGTATGAAGCTTGTTATCCCGCATCCGGTGGGTGGTGTCCAGGGGGCGTGCGGCACTTTTACGGCAGGAGCCGAGATGGACCTGTACGAGCACCAGGCAAGGGAACTCTTCGAAGAACACGGCATCTTGGTGCCGAAGGCCGAGGTCACGGACTCGCCCAAGGAGGCCCGCGAGATCGCGCGCAGGCTGGGCGGCCGCGTCGTCGTCAAGGCACAGGTGAAGACCGGGGGCCGCGGCAAGGCGGGCGGCGTCAAACCCGCCGCCGACCCGCCCGCCGCCGAACTGACGGCACGCCAGATCCTCGGCATGGACATCAAGGGCCACACCGTCGGCAGGGTCATGCTGGCCCAACCGGTCGACATAGAGAGCGAGTTCTACGTCTCCTACGTCCTCGACCGGGCCGCCGGACGCTTCCTCGCCATCGCCTCCGCCGAGGGCGGCATGGACATCGAGGAGGTCGCGGCGACCAGGCCCGAGGCCGTGGCCCGCATCCCGATCGACCCGGCGGAGGGCGTCACCACGGCGAAGGCGGCACAGATCGCCGAGGCCGCCGGCCTCCCCGACCGGACCGTCGACGTACTGGTCCGCCTCTGGGACGTCCTCACCCGCGAGGACGCCGTACTCGTCGAGGTGAACCCCCTCGTGCGTACGAGCGGCGGCCAGATCCTCGCCCTCGACGGCAAGGTCACCCTCGACGACAACGCCCGCTTCCGCCAGGAGCGTTGGGGCACCCACGAGTCCGCCCACGACGACGCCCTCGAAGCGGCCGCCGCGGGCAAGGGCCTCAACTACGTGAAGCTCGACGGCGAGGTCGGCGTCATCGGCAACGGCGCCGGGCTCGTCATGTCGACGCTCGACGTGGTCGCGGGCTGCGGTGCCCGCCCCGCCAACTTCCTCGACATCGGCGGCGGCGCCTCCGCGCAGATCATGGCCGACGGCCTCTCCGTCATCCTGTCCGACCCGTCCGTGAAGTCCGTCTTCGTGAACGTCTTCGGCGGCATCACCGCCTGCGACGCCGTCGCCGACGGCATCGTCCAGGCCCTGGAGTCCGTACGGCTGACCAAACCGCTCGTCGTCCGACTCGACGGGAACAGCGCCGCAGCGGGCCGCGCCATCCTCGACGGCCGCGCCCACCCCCTCGTCGAACAGGCCACCACCATGGACGGCGCCGCGCGCCGGGCCGCCGATCTCGCCAACGCGGGCTAAGGAGCCGGGACATGGCGATCCACCTCACCAAGGAGAGCGGGACATGGCGATCTACCTGACCAAGGAGAGCAAGGTCCTCGTCCAGGGCATGACCGGCGCCGAGGGCATGAAGCACACCCGGCGCATGCTCGCCGCCGGCACGAACGTCGTGGGCGGCGTCAACCCGCGCAAGGCGGGCCGCAGCGTCGACTTCGACGTCCCCCAAGGCCTCAAGGGCCACGGAGGTACCCCCGTTGCCGTCCCCGTCTTCGGCTCCGTCGCCGAGGGCATCGCGGCCACCGGCGCCGACGTCACCGTCGTCTTCGTGCCGCCCGTCTTCGCCAGGGCGGCCGTCACGGAGGCCGCCGACGCGGGCATTCCCCTGGCCGTCGTCATCACGGAGGGCATCCCCGTACACGATGCCGTGACCTTCCACGCGTACGCCGCCGCGAAGGGCACCCGCATCATCGGCCCCAACTGCCCCGGCCTGATCACCCCCGGCCAGTCCAACGCCGGCATCATCCCCGCCGACATCACCAGGGCGGGCCGCATCGGCCTCGTCTCCAAGTCGGGCACCCTCACCTACCAACTCATGTACGAACTGCGCGACATCGGCTTCTCCACCTGTGTCGGTATCGGCGGCGACCCCGTCATCGGCACGACACACATCGACTGTCTCGCCGCGTTCCAGAACGACCCGGACACCGACCTGATCGTCCTCATCGGGGAGATCGGCGGCGACGCGGAGGAGCGCGCCGCGGCCTATGTTCGCGACCACGTCACCAAGCCCGTCGTCGCCTACATCGCCGGGTTCACCGCCCCCGAGGGCAAGACCATGGGGCACGCCGGCGCGATCGTCTCCGGCTCCTCCGGAACGGCGCAGGCCAAGAAGGAGGCCCTGGAAGCGGCCGGGGTCCGCGTCGGCTCCACCCCGACGGAGACGGCCCGCCTGGTACTCGACCGCTTGGCGGACTGACGCGTACAGCGGGAGTGGGGAGCGAGCCCACCGGGCAACCTCCCCACTCCACCCCCCGCACCAGCCATGCACCCCCGCCCCGACTGTGCACCGTGAGCGGAGAACCCGAAATGGCAAGCAACCCCAAGTCCCGCACCCCTGGCCCCGACGCCCGCGACCCCGAGGCCCCGGCGGCGACCACCCTCAAGGCCGGCACTTCCTGGCACGACGCCTGGCAGCGCTGCCTCGCCGTCGCCCCCGAGGCGTTCCGTGACGACCGCGTACTCAACCTGTGGAACGGCACCTGGCAGGCCGACGGCCGCGCCCTGCCCGGCAGTACGCCCGTCGACGGCAGTCCCATCGCCGGGCCGCCCCGCCTCGACGCCGCCACCGCCCACCGGGCCGTGCGCGCCTCCCTCGACCAGCACCGCGCCTGGCGGCACATCCCGCTCGACGAGCGCCGCGCCCGCGTCGGCGCCACCCTCGACGCCCTCACCCAGCACCGCGAACTCCTCGCACTCCTCCTCGTGTGGGAGATCGGCAAGCCCTGGCGCCTCGCCCAGGCCGACGTCGACCGTGCCATCGACGGGGTGCGCTGGTACGTCGACGGCATCGAGCCGATGGTCGAGGGCCGCGCCCCGCTCGACGGTCCCGTCTCGAACATCGCCAGCTGGAACTACCCGATGAGCGTGCTCGTGCACGCGGTCCTGATCCAGGCACTCGCCGGCAACGCGGTCATCGCCAAGACCCCCACCGACGGCGGCGTCGCCTGCCTCACCCTGGCCTGCGCACTCGCCGCCCGCGAGGGCATCCCCGTCACCCTCGTCAGCGGCAGCGGAGGCGAACTCTCCGAAGCGCTGGTGCGGGCGCCCGAGATCGGCTGCGTCTCGTTCGTCGGCGGCCGTGACACCGGCGCCGCCGTCGCCACGGCCGTCGCCGACCTCGGCAAGCGCCACATCCTCGAACAGGAGGGCCTCAACACCTGGGGCATCTGGAACCACTCCGACTGGGGCAAGCTCTCCGCGGTGATCCCCAAGCTCTTCGACTACGGCAAGCAGCGCTGCACCGCGTACCCGCGCTTCGTCGTCCAGCGCAGCCTGTTCGACGACTTCCTGGCCGCGTACCTGCCGGCCGTACGCACCTTGCGCGTCGGCCACCCCCTCGCGGTGACGAACCCTCAAGACCCTTACCCGCAGCTGGACTTCGGCCCGCTGGTCAACGCGGCAAAGGCAAAGGAACTCAACGACCAGGTCGCCGAGGCCATCGACCGCGGCGCCGTCCCCCTGTACCGCGGCGCCCCGGACCCCGCCCGCTTCCTCCCCGGCCAGGACACAAGCGCGTACGTCCACCCGGTCACGCTCCTGAGTCCACCCCGCTCCTCCCCTCTCCACCACGCCGAACCGTTCGGCCCCGTCGACACGATCGTCCTGGTCGACACCGAGGCGGAACTGCTCGCCGCGATGAACGCCTCCAACGGCGCGCTGGTCGCCACCCTCTCCACGGACGACGACGCGACGTACGACCGCCTCGCCCCCCAGATCCGTGCCTTCAAAACGGGCCGCGGCAAGCCGCGCTCGCGCGGCGACAGGGACGAACTGTTCGGCGGCTTCGGCGCGTCCTGGCGGGGCGCGTTCGTGGGCGGCGAGCTGTTGGTGCGGGCGGTCACCCAGGGGCCCGAGGGCGAGCGCCTCCCGGGCAACTTCCCGGACTACCACCTGATGCCGTAGCTCTCACGGCGCCGACGAGCGGCACACCACCGTCAGGAGGGTGGTGTGCCGCTCACTCACCCGATGCCCTGCCGGTCCGGCCGGAGCGCGAAGTCGCGGTCGGCGGCCTCCGGCACGGCCCGCTCCACAGCCAGCGTCAGCAGCTCCCGGTGCCGCAGCAGGGGCTCGCGCCGCTCCTCGGGCGCGAGCAGCAGCAGATCGTCGAGCCCGGCCAGCATGCGCCGCGACACCTGGGGACTGCCGGCCGCACAGCCCCGGATCTCGGTGAACCCCAGATCGACGAGCGCCTCCCACCCCGGAACCGGCTGCACAAGCCGCACCACGCCGCCCCGGTCCGTGTACCGCAACGAGTCGAGCGGCCGGTTCGCGACCGCGGCGAGGAACTGCACGATGCGGTCGAGGGCCTGCACGGCCGTTGTCGGATCGTTCACGGCGGGGGAGAGGGCGCGCAGCGCGATGTCGGAGAGCTGCCGCAGCCCGAACCCGAGATCCTGGTGGAAGGTGCGCTCGACGCCGACGTGGACGGTGTAGCGCAGGGCCCGCAGAGGGGGCGGCGCCCCGCCGTGCACGGCGAGGACGGGCGTGCCGGGCACCACGAAGTCGCCGGTACGGGGGAGGAGCCGCAGGGTGACGCCGGGCCGGTGCCGGACGGCGCGGAGGAGCCGGGCGATATTGACGTCACGCATCACACCGGCCCGCCCCTGATGGACGACGCGCGCGGTCTCGGGCCCAAGGTCCTCCACGGCACCCGCACCCCTGACCTCCACCGGCATCCGGGCCACGAGCCGGAAAGCCTCTGTGGTCACCCGGTCGATCACGTAGCTCACGCGCATCATCCGCAGCGTCGAGTTCACGTACATCACGAACAGCAGCAGGCTGAGCCCGACCATGAAGAGGGTGAGCACGGACTGCACGACGGGCACGGACCTGACGAGCTTCGGGTCGGGCTCGCTGTCGTACGAGGTCAGCACGAGCAGCGACAGCACGAACGTCGCGAGGAAGACGGCGAACGTCGCCTTCGTGATCCGGCTCCGGATGAAGATCCGCACCACCCGGGGGCTGAGCTGCCCGCTCGCCATCTGGAGCGCCACGAGCGAGATGCTGAAGACGACACCGATGAAGGTCATCATCGCGGCGCTGATGGTGCTCACGACGGTCTGTGCGTCGTCGGCGATGCCCTGGAGCTGGGCGATGCTGTCGTACGCGCCGGCATCACGGAGCGCGTCGAGGATGGCGGTGTCCAGCTCATCGGCGAGGAACCACACGACGAAGATCCCGACCATGGCTCCGGTCGGCGCGAACCAGAAGGTGTCCCGAAGGTGCTCCCGCAGCGGCGACAGAGCCCGCGGCCGCCGCACCCGCGAAGATGTCCCGGTGACGGACTGACTACTCATGGTGAGACTGTAGGCGGCCCCGCTCCCGACCCCCCGCAGGTGCCGCCGAGGCGACGGATATGCAGGTGAAAGGCACTCCGAGGCTTTGGTATTGTTATCCATGTCGCCGCGGGGAACACCCCGGCCGGGCGACAGACACCTAGTCCGGGTGGCGGAATGGCAGACGCGCTAGCTTGAGGTGCTAGTGCCCTTTATCGGGCGTGGGGGTTCAAGTCCCCCCTCGGACACCAGCTGAGACCCCTGTTCATCAGGGGTCTTTTGCGTTTCTGGGCGGCGGCGTGATCAACCGGGCACGCAGTGTCCGCATGGACACGGCTGCTGATCAGGCAGCACGTCGATCGACTAGGAGGCCTCCCGGCGTGACCGGCCTGCTGCGAGGGCCCTGGGGAGTCCTTCTCGTCCTCGCGAACATGCTCAACGCCTATGTCGCGTACGGCGCCTTGGTGACTCGGCCGCAGGGCGTCTGGGATGAGCGGACACTGACAGGAATCGCGTTTGCGTCGGTGCTGCTGATCGCGCTCGGCACTCTCACCCTCTTGGCCACCCTGCTCGCGGTGTGGCGGCAGAGCCTCGGACGCTGGTGGCTGGCACCGCCTCTGGGCTTCCTGGTGGTGGGTGTGGCGCGCTGGTCGTACATCGCGATCGGCTTTCCGCCGGGAGCCGGCGGCTGACGGGCGCCGCCGGGCGAGCCCTACTGACGGCTCACGGTTCGGGTGATGCCTGCGGCGACAGTTGTGGCGAGGATCCAGCCTGTGATGATCAAGACGTATGAGAGCGCCTGGTGCCGGCCCGTCGGGGAGAAGGCGCTCTCCTGGCCGAAGTCGATGATCGGGAGGAGGAGGTCGAGGGCGTAGAAGACGGCGTTGAAGTCGGGGGATTCGTCGGGCTTGAGGGGGCTGGGGTGGTGCAGGGCGAAGGCGACGGAGCCGATGGCCAAGAGGGACAGGAGCCAGCCGGCGGCCCGCATGGGCCGGAAGCCGTAGCCGACGGTGACGTCCTGGACGTGACCCCATAGGCGGGCGTAGGCGGGCAGTGTCGCGCGGTGGCGGCGCTGCTTGGCGAGCTGGATGGTGCGGGCCGCGTCCGCGTCGCCGATGCGACGGTAGGCGGCGGTCAACTGCTCGTAGGCGAACGGAACGTAGCCGTCCTGGTCGCGTTGCAGCATCGGCAAGCGCTTCGGCGCGGGCTCGTGCGGGGTGAGCGTGGCGTAGGTCAGCCCGTCCAGGCGGAGCTTGTCCGGCAGGATCTCCGGGGCGACATGGAGCAGGTCGAGCCTGGCGCCGCGGAAATTGACCGCTCCCCGGATGGGGTGGGCGCTGCGCAACCACAGCTCGCCGATGGTGGCGTTGCTGGCTCGCAGCGCTATGCCTGCGGGATGGGACAGGTCTGCGTAGGCCAGGTTGAGCTGGCCGGGTATGCGTGCGCCGCGCAGATTCAGGCGGCCACGTGTCTGAAGCCGCATGGCGCGCAGGTCGGAGCCGACCGCGAGGTTCTCGGCATCCAGGGCATCGCCGTCACTGTCGTGCAGCCTGGCGTCGTCGAGGTCGACCGAGCCGGCAACCGTCATGCCCACCATCCTGACCTGTGCGTGGGCGACGAGGCCCGGGCCGAACACGTCGCCTTCCACCACGGAGTGGTTCAGCTGGAGGGCGGGTTCGTCGAGGTCCGTTGTCCGCCCGAGCTCCGCGCCGTCGAGAAAGAACGCGCCGGCGATCCGTGCCCCGCCCAGCCGGACGGATCCGGGAATGCGGCAGCCGGAGATGCGCAGCACCCCGTCTATGCGTGCGGTCGCCGCGTGGAGGGCGGGCATGGTGGAGCGCGGGAGTTCGAGCTGGCGGATCTGCGCGCCGTAGAAGTTGGGAGCCTCGTCGAATGCGCAGGCTCCCAGGTGCACCGGAAAGTCGATGGTGCTGTAACCCAGGTACAGGTGTCCGGTGATCCGGGCCCCGGCCACCCACACCTGAGCGGTGTGGCCTTCGGCCCGGTCGACGCGGAGGAGCAGGCGCCGTAGAACGGATGCCCGTAACGTCCGTTCAGGGAGCGGGCGTTCGTGGTCCTCGGGAAGCTCACCGTGGTCCTCGGTGAAGTCGATGGCTTCGCCCCGGGGGAATGCGTCCCAGACGCGTCGCTCGGCCGGTGTCAGGTCGTTGATCTCCACCGGGGCGACTTTGGTCGGCGGGCGAGTGTGGTGTCAACAGTGCCCGGCGTGGGGCTGCCTGCTCACGCCGGAGGTCGTGCCGATGACCTGATCCGTTACGCTGACCGGCGGGTTAGTCGGTACATGCCAATAACGTGAAGGCGCACGGTACGTGCGCGCGCGTGGTGAGTGATGAGGGACATGTCTGTGATGCGGCGTCCGGCACTGGCCGGGTTCATGGTGGTGCTGATGGCAGCACTCGGTGCCTGTGGTGGCGGTGGTGCGGACAAGGTGTCGGGCCACGGTGGTGGCAAGGGCGGTGCGTACTCCAAGCCGCACTCCGATCAGGTGCGGGGGCTTTACGACGCCGTCCGGCACCTTCCGCGCAAGACCGTCAAGGGCACCCGCGCTCACATGGTCAAGGAGTGTGATCCGGCCACCCGGAAGGTCAAGCACACCTCGCGCAGCGGCAGTGGCAAGCGCAAGAGGACCCGCACCTGGTACACCACCGAGCACTACAAGCAGTGCCACAAGGTCCGTAAGGGCAACGAGACGTACACCCGCGTCGTGCGGACCGAGCGGTGGTGCGTGCGGCTCGACGACGTGAACGGGAAGGCCGCCAAGGACGACCTCTGGTTCCGGGTCAGCCCTGCCACGTACAGCGAGGTCCACGGCAAGGCCGAGCACGCGCGCGTGAAGTTCGAGCCGCGGGGGCGCGGCTGCTGACGCGGTCCGCTCAGGTTCGGCGCGCGCCCGCCCCCGCCACGTGCGAGGGAAAACCCCAGGTCCCCGCCGCGGCGCCCATGGCATCCTGAGCCGATGAACGGACCGGAGATCGTCGTCAGTGTCGTGCCCGAGCTGGAGCTGTTCGTTCCGCATGCGCGGCGCGGGGGCGCGGCCGTTCCGCTCGTCACCGACGGCGTGTCCACGCTGGGGCACGTGATCGAGTCGCTCGGCGTGCCGCTGACGGAGGTCGGGGCGCTGGTCGTGGACGGGTGCGAGGTGGCCGTCCGGCACGTTCCCGTGGCCGGGGAGCGGGTCGAGGTCCGGGCCGTCGTCCGGCCGCAGCGCGTCGAGGGAGCGCCGCTGCGGTTCCTGCTCGACGTCCATCTCGGCACGCTGGCACGGCGGTTGAGGCTACTGGGGGTCGACTCCGCGTACGAGTCCACGGACATCGGCGACCCCGCGCTGGCGGCCCGCTCCGCCGCCGAGCGGCGCGTCATGCTCAGCCGGGACCGGGGGCTGCTACGGCGGCGTGAGCTGTGGGCCGGCGCGTACGTCTACAGCGACCGGCCCGACGAGCAACTACGCGACGTACTGGGCCGGTTCACGCCCGAGCTGCGCCCCTGGACCCGGTGCACCGCCTGCAACGGGCTGCTGAAGGAAGCCCGTAAGGAAGACGTCGCCGACCTGCTTGAGGGCGGGACGCGCGGAACGTACGACGTGTTCGCCCAGTGCCGTGCGTGCGGGCGTGTGTACTGGCGGGGTGCCCATCACGACCGGTTGGAGCGGATCGTGGGGCGGGCGGTCGCCGAGTTCGGGGGCTGAGGGGCCGCCTCGTCCTCCGGCATCAGGGGCGGTTCGATGCGCCAGGCGATGCGCTGCCCGTCCTGGACCACCCTGCGGTACGCGTACAGCACCACCGAGATCAGCAGGATGCCGACCGCGAGGAAGGATTCCGTCGCGCCCCCGTAGCCCGCGAGGGACGGGTGGGTGACACCCACCGAGACGATCACGACGTTGAACGCCACCAGGGCCCAGGCCACCGGGATCCAGGCGCGGGCGCGGCGGATCGGGCGGGGCCAGTCGGGGCGGTCCTTGCGCAGGAGCAGGAAGCCGGCGACGGCGAGCGTCATGGCCACCAGGTAGCCGAAGTTGCTGGCGATGAGGATGCTCAGGGGCTCGCCGAGCAGAACCACGATCGCCGCGTTGACGAGCGCGTCCAGGGTGAGGGCGCGGCCCGGCACACCCCAGCGGTTCACCTTGTCGAGCTGTCGTACGGTCATGCCCTCGCGCGCCAGGCCGTACAGCGCCCGGCCCCCGTCGGCCGTGCACGACACCATGCCGAAGAACATCGAGACGATCAGGATGAGGACGCCGACGTCGGAGAAGCCGCCGAGCGCCTGGGTGAACGCGGTGGCGAACGCGCCGACCGGGTCCGAGCGCAGCGTCGCCTCGCCGACGCTGCCGACCGTCGCGAGGGGGACGACGAAGAAGACACCGAGCGAGATGAGGGACGTCAGCCGCAGGGCCTTCGCCGTGTCGCGCGCCGTGTCGCGGTACTCGGGCGCGAACGACGCGCAGATCTCCGTGCCGTACGTCGTCCAGGCCGTGACGTAGAACCACACGATGAGCGTCATCCAGCTGCCGCCGTGGTACCAGGTCAGGCGTGACGCGTCCCAGCTGCCCGGGCGCAGGAACGGGGCTATGACGACCACCGCGAGGCCGCACATCACCAGGGCCGCGACGGCCTTGGAGACGCTCGCGGCCAGCCGCGCGCCGAAGTAGTTGCAGGCCCAGCCGCCGGCGATGGCCAGGACCGCGAGCGCTTCCGGAAGGCCGATGCGGTGGCCGGGGAACGGGATCGACGGGGCGTGCGGGAACCACTGGGCGGTGATGAGGTGGCCGATCGCCGCGCCGTTGACCGCGATGCTGAACGACCAGCCGATCCAGTAGCCGTACGACGCCACGGCGCCCAGCGGGGCGAAGTAGCGCTTCCAGCCCTCGGTGGCGTATCTGCTGATGCCGCCGGACATGCCGGGGAACATCGCGGCCGTCTCGGCGAACAGCATGTTCTGCGCGAACGCGACGAGCGCCCCGACGCACCAGATGGTGATCGCCGTCCAGCCTCCGATCGCGCCGACGGTGTAACCCACCGTCAGGAGCAGGCCGTTGGGGATCACCATGGCGATGGCGAGTCCGTCGCGCCAGGTCAGGGACTTGTGCAGCTGTTGGCTCAAGAGGGCCACCTGTCTCGGTCGGGGGGCTGACGGGAGAAGGTCCGGCACGGCGAAAAGTGATGCCGCTGTGCTGTGTCGGCGGTCACAATAATTCGTTATTGTTGGCCGGGATAGGGGTCCGGCAGTGGCCAATTCCAGAGGGGCCGGTTCCCGGGCGACCGGGTCCGGAGCGACCGGCACAGAGACGAGGGGCGGGCATGGGGGAGAAGGAGAGCGGTGGCGACGCGGGCGAGGTGCAGCGCGAGCGGATTCTGCGGTCGGCCGCACTGGTCATGGCCGAACGCGGCTTCGACGCGGCACGCATGAGGGACGTGGCGCGCGGCGCCGGCGTGTCCATCGGGCTGCTCCAGCACTACTTCGACACCCGCGACCTGCTGTTCCGCGAGGCCTTCGAGTGGTCGATCGGCGAGCTCATCGCCCGCTGGCGCAAGGGTGCTTCCGCCGAGCCCGACCCATGGCGCCGCTTCGAACTCCTCGTACGCGAACTGGCCGACGACCCCGACCTCCAGCGGCGATGCGCGACCTGGACCGAGTTCTGCGCGAGCGCCGCCCGCAGGCCCGAGCTGCGCGACGGGGTGCGCCGCGCCCACGAGGACTGGCGCGAGCTCGTCCTCGGCATCGCCGAATCGGGCGTCGCGGCAGGGAAGTTCGTGCCCGTCGCACCCATCGACGTCGCGGTGCGCTCCGTGCTCGCAGCCGTCGACGGCTGCGACATGGCCGTGGCGTCGGGCAGTGGCATGGGGGCGGAGGGCTACGCCTCCGTCATCCTCGCCACCGCCCGCTCCGTCCTCGGCGTACGCGACTGAGCTGTTCTTCTCTCCCCCAACTCGACTGATCCGAGCCACAGTTCACAGGAGGCACCGCGCCATGACGTCGACCGCATTCCCGCACCTGTTCAGCCCGCTCGCCATCGGCGGTGTGACCCTGAAGAACCGCGTTCTGTCCTCCGGTCATGACACGGTCCTCGTCGAGGGCGGGCAGGTCACCGACGATCTGGTCGCCTATCACGAGGCGCGCGCGGAGGGTGGCGTCGGGCTCATCGTCGTACAGGTGGCGGGAGTTCACGAGACCGCGCGGTACACGACGCATGTCCTCATGGCCACGGACGACTCGTGTGTCGACGGGTACCGGCGACTCGCCGAGGCTGCGCACCGGCACGGTGCGAAGGTCTTCGGGCAGCTCTTCCACCCGGGACGCGAGATCCTGGAGTCGCGCGACGGCTCCGCGCCCGTCGCCTGGTCGGCCTCGGCGACGCCCAGCGAGCGCTTCCACGTGATGCCGCGCGCGATGACCGAGACCGAGATACGCGAAGTCGTCGACGGGTACGGAGAGGCCGCCCGCCGGTTGTGCGCCGCCGGGCTCGACGGCGTGGAGGTGGTCGCCAGCCACGGCTACCTCCCGGCCCAGTTCCTCAACCCGCAGGTCAACGTGCGCACCGACGGGTACGGGGGTGACGCGGAAGGAAGGCTGCGGTTCCTGCGCGAGGCCCTCGCGTCGGTACGGGCGCACACCGGTCCCGACTTCGTGGCCGGACTGCGTATCTCCGGCGACGAGTTGAGCCATGACGGCCTCACCGCCGAGCTCGCCGTCGAGGCGGCCGCCCGGCTGGACCGCGAGGGTCTCGTCGACTATGTGAGCGTCTGTGCCGGGTCGTCGGCGACGATCTCCGGCGCCGTGCACATCGCGCCCCCGATGACACAGCCCGCCGGATACACCGCCCCCATCGCGGCGCGTGTCCGGGCGGCGGTCGGCGTGCCGGTCATGGTCGCCGGGCGCGTCAACCAGCCCCAGGAAGCCGAGCAGATCATCAAGGAGGGCCAGGCCGACGCCTGCGCCATGACCCGCGCCCTGATCTGCGACCCCGAGATGCCGGGCAAGGCGAGCGACGGCCGCACGGAGGAGATCCGCGCCTGTATCGGCTGCAACCAGGCCTGCATCGGTCACTTCCAGCGCGGCTATCCGATCTCCTGCATCCAGCACCCCGAGACCGGCAGGGAGCGCCGGTTCACGCGGCTGCCCCTGCCCGCCAGGCGCCGGAAGGTCCTCGTCGCGGGCGGCGGACCCGCCGGGCTCAAGGCCGCCGCCGTGGCCGCGTCCCGTGGGCACGACGTCACCCTGCACGAGGCGGGACGACGCATCGGCGGACAGGTGCTTCTCGCCCAACTCCTCCCGGGACGCGCCGAGTTCGGCGGCGCGATCACCAACCTGGAGGGCGAGGCGCGGCGGGCCGGGGCGCGGATCGTCACCGGATCCCGCGTCGACGCCGAACTGCTCGACCGTGAACAGGCGGACACGCTCATCGTCGCGACCGGAGCGGTTCCGCGCCGGCCCGCCCTCGAACTCCTCGACGACCCCGTCGTCCTGGACGCCTGGGACGTCGTCCGCGGCACCGCCGACGTCCCCAAGGGCCGGATCGTCGTCGCGGACTGGCGCGGCGACTGGATCGGGATCGGTGTGGCCGTCCGACTCGCGGGCCAGGGACGGAAGGTGACGCTGTGCACGACCGGCTTCGGCGCGGGCGAGCATCTTCAGCAGTACGTGCGCGCGTCGATGCTCGCCGAGGCCGCGCGGGCCGGGGTCGAGACCGTGCCGACGGTGCGCCCCTACGGTGCCGACGCCGACACGGCGTACTTCCAGCACACCCTCACCGAGGAGCCGGTGATCATCGAAGGGGTCGCGGCCGTCGTCCTCGCCCAGGGGCACGACCCCGTGGGTGAGCTCGCCGGTCTGGCGGACGGACGGGTGGGCGAGGTCCTGATGGCGGGGGACTGCGTGTCACCGCGGACCGTGGAGGAAGCCGTACTGGAGGGGCTGACGGTGGCGTCGTCGCTCTGAGGCGGCCCGTGAGTGCCCGCCGGCCGCCATACGTGCCTCAGCGCGGATGGCGGCGCAGCCGCACCCGGTACGAGTAGTGCTCCGGAAGGAAGTGGCTGACGGCCAGCTCGACCGGGCGGCCCGACGCCGACAGGTAGAGGCGGTCGATGCGGAGCAGCGGATGCTGCGGCGGGCAGTCCAGGTGCGCCGCCACCTCGGCCGAGGCGAGTGCGACCGTGACGGACTGCTCCGCCTCCGCGATCGGCTCGGGCAGGCGGCCGTCGAGGAGGCCGATGACGGTGACGCGGCTGTCCGCGCCGGCCTCCGTCAGCTCGGGTCGGTCCGCGACAAGTGCGCCCACGTCCGGCGGCAGATGCACCGTCGTCATGCAGAACGGGGTGTCCTCGTGCAGCCGCAGGAACGAGAGGTGGTCCACGCGGTCGGAGCCGACGCGCAGCCTGCCCGCCGCGTCCACGTCGACGCGGCGGCGCAGTGGCGACACCAGGCGCATCGTCGTGTCGAGGGACAGCGCCATGAGGTCCTCGACCGAGCCGAACTGCCGCAGATACTGTTCCTCGCGGGGCGCCGCGAACGTGCCGCGCCCCGGGACCCGGTGCACCAGACCCTCCGTGACCAGGTCCTGGAAGGCGCGCCGCACGGTCTGGCGGCTGAGCCCGTGGGAGGCGGCGAGCTCCGCCTCGGTGGGCAGCCGCACACCCTCGGGGTAGTCGTGCCGCAGGATCGCCTCGCGCAGCTCGCGCGCGAGGCGTACATAGGCGCTGTCACGCCCGGGGGCCGCCATCTGTGTCCCCCTCGTCCGCTCTGTGCGTGTCGTACGCGTCATGTCTGCCGTTCACCGCCCTGCCTGTGCCGTGAGTCTAATGGCCGTACAAGACGGTGCGCAGGTCAGACGTCCAGACCGCCCCGGGAGACCAGCTGGCGCACGATGACGTTGCGCTGGATCTCGTTGGTGCCCTCGCCGACGATCATCAGGGGCGCGTCGCGGAAGTAGCGCTCGACGTCGAACTCGGTGGAGTAGCCGTAGCCACCGTGGATCCGGACCGCGTTGAGGGCGATCTCCATGGCCGCCTCCGACGCGAAGAGCTTGGCCATGCCCGCCTCCATGTCGACGCGGCGGCCCGCGTCCGCCTCGCGGGCGGCGTACAGGGTGAGCTGGCGCGCCGCGGTGAGCGACGTCGCCATGTCGGCAAGGTAGTTGCCGATCGACTGGTGCTTGTAGATGGGCTCGCCGAACGTCTCGCGCTCCTGCGCGTAGCGCAGCGCGTCCTCGAACGCGGCCCTGCCGACGCCCAGCGCGCGCGAGGCGACCTGGAGGCGGCCGGTCTCCAGGCCCTTCATCATCTGTCCGAAGCCCTTGCCCTCGACGCCGCCGAGCAGTGCGCCGGCCGGGACGCGGTAGTCGTCGAAGGTCAGCTCGCAGCTCTCGACGCCCTTGTAGCCGAGCTTCGGCAGGTCGCGCGAGACGGTGAGCCCGGGGCCGTGCTCGGCGAGCAGGATGGAGATGCCGCGGTGCTTCGGCTCGGCCGCCGGGTCCGTCTTGCACAGCAGCGCGATCAGCTGCGAGCGGCGGGAGTTGGTGATCCAGGTCTTGCCGCCGTTGACGACGTACGAGTCCCCGTCGCGCCGCGCGACCGTGCGCATCGCCTGGAGGTCGGAGCCGCCGCCCGGCTCGGTGAGCGCCATCGTCGAGCGGATCTCGCCGGTCGCCATCTTCGGCAGGTAACGGTTCTTCTGCTCGTCGGTGCCGAAGTGCAGCAGCAGCTTGGAGACGACGGTGTGGCCGCCCATGGCGCCGGCGAGGCTCATCCAGCCGCGCGCCAGCTCCTCCGTGATCAGTACGTAGCAGGGCGTGGAGACGGGCGTGCCGCCGTACTCCTCGGGGATCGCGAGGCCGAAGATGCCGAGGTCCTTCATCTGCTCGATGAGTGCCTCAGGATAGGTGTTGGCGTGCTCCAACTCCCGTACGACAGGCTTGACTTCGCGGTCCACGAAGTTCCGCACGGTCTCGACGATCAGCTGTTCGTCGGAGGAGAGGGTGTCGAGGGTGCTCACTTCGCGGACGCTCCTTGCTCGTGGTCGTGCGTGGTGTCGATGACGCCCTGCGCGCGCAGCCGCTCGATGTCGGCGGAGCTGCGGCCCAGCGCGCGGAGGATCTGTTCGGTGTGCTCTCCCGCGGCGGGGACGGGGTCCATCCGGGGGGTGACGCCGGAGAGGTCCGCCGGGGGGAGCAGTGCTTGTACGGGTCCCTGCGCGCCCGGCACCGCGATGTCGCGCCACCGGTCGCGTTCGGCGAGGGCAGGGTGGGCGAGGAACTCGGCGATGGAGTTCACACCCGCGTTGGCGATACCGGCCTTGTCGAGGAGTGCCATGGCGTCCTCGCTGCCGAGCTCGGCGAAGCGCGCGGAGACGGCCGCGTTGACCTCGTCGCGGTGGGCGACGCGGTCGGCTCCGGTGGCCATGCGGGGGTCGTCGGTGAGTTCGGGACGGCCGAGGACCGTGGAGCACAGTGCCTGCCACTCGCGCTCGTTCTGGATGGAGAGCAGCACCTCCTTCCCGTCGGAGGCGGTGAACGGTCCGTAGGGCGCGATCGTGGCGTGCTGGGCGCCGATGCGCGGCGGCTGCGTACCGCCGTAGCGCGTGTAGTAGGCGGGCTGGCTCATCCACTCGGCGAGCGCCTCGAAGAGGGATACCTCGACGGCGGGCGCGCGTCCGGTGGTGGCCCGCGTGTAGAGGGCGGTGAGGACGCCGCTGTACGCGTACATGCCCGCCGAGATGTCGGCGACGGAGATGCCGACGCGAGCGGGCTCGTCGGGCGAGCCCGTGATGGAGAGCAGTCCCGTCTGGCACTGCACGAGCAGGTCGTACGCCTTGCGCTGCGACCAGGAGCCGCTGGTGCCGTACCCGCTGATCGTGCACGGGATGAGACGCGGGTGGCGGGCCTGGAGCGCGGCCGGGCCGAGGTCCATGCGGTCGGCGGCGCCCGGCGCGAGGTTCTGGACGAACACGTCCGCGTCCGCGAGGAGTTCCTCCAGGATGTCCCGGCCCTCCTGTGACTTGAGGTCCAGGGTGAGGGACTCCTTGGAGCGGTTGAGCCACACGAAATAGCTGGCCTGGCCGTGCACCGTGGTGTCGTAGCGGCGGGCGAAGTCGCCTCCGCCGGGGCGCTCGACCTTGATGACGCGGGCGCCGAGGTCGGCGAGCTGGCGGGTGGCGAAGGGTGCGGCGACGGCCTGTTCCAGGCTGACGACCGTGATGCCTTCGAGGGGGAGCGGATCGGTCATGCGGGGGCCTTCCCGGGAAGTTCGGTCAGGAGCAGGGCGCGGGCCGACTCCCAGGTCGTGTCCTTGAGCAGAGCGGGTACGTCGCTGCCGCACGCGACGAACTTCTCCACCAACTCCCCTTCTGTCGGCGGACGTCGGGGTGAGCCCGGGGGATGGGCGAGGGCGGACCGCAGGACCCGGCCGTCGGTGAGCGTCACCGCGAGGTCGACCTCGCCGTCGAGGAGCCCGGCACCGCCCTCCGTGCGCTCCGTCCCGACCGTGGCCATCAGGCGCCGCGCCTCGGGTCGGCCCACGGCCTCGTCCGTGAAGGCGCCGAAGCCGGGGAACCCGTCGAGCAGGGCCGTCGCCACCGCGTACGGGAGGCTGAACTTGCCTTCGAGGCCTGTCTCCGGATGGTCGTGGATGAGGGGGTGGATCGTGGCCCCGGGGGTGGTGACGCGCACGGCCTCGACGTCGCCGGGGCCGCACTCGGCGCGCAGGTCGCGCAGCGCCGCGATCGGACGCTGCATCGCGTAGCAGCAGGGGAACATCTTGATGGCGAGGCCACCGGGGACGGCGGGGCCGCCGGTCCGGGGTACCCCTCCCTCGGTGCCGTCCGATCCTTCCGCGCCCACCAGCTTCAGCCACGCGTCGACCGCTTGCGGGTCGGCGGTGGCGCCGGCCCGGGCGAGGCGCGCCGCCCGCACCCCCGCCTCCGCCGCGAAGCCGACCTGGAGCGACTTGCTGTGGGTGCCGAACGCGGCCTGGACCCCGCTCGCGCCGGGCACCGCGAGCGCCATGGCCGTCGCGAGCTGCTCGGGAGTGAGGCCCCAGGCGACGCCCGCCGCGACGGCCGCCGCGGGGGCGCCCGCCGTGCACGTGGCGTGCCAGCCGGCCGCGTAGTGCGACCAGCCGAGCAGCGTGCCGAGCCGGGCCATCACGCCGGCCCCGGCGAGATAGGCGCGCGCGTCGCCACCCGCCGCGAGGACCGCGGGGACGATCACCACGCTGATGTGTGTCGTGGACTCGATGTGCAGGTCGTCGAAGTCGAGGACGTGCCCGACCGCGGCCCAGCGTGCCGCGTCCGGCAGCTCGGCCGCCAGCGCACTCACCGGGTGGTCCCGCGCCGCGAGCGTGACCGCGACCGTGTCCAGGAGGGAGCGGCGGGCGAGCGCCAGGTCCTCGGCGTCGGGTTCGTATCCGTACGCCCACTCGGCGAGCGATTCCGCGATGGCCGGCATGGCTTCCCTTCGTACGTGTCCTGCACTGCGTGGTTACTTTGTACGGCCAAATGGCGGGGCCGTCAACGCCGCCACCGCAGGGCAAATTAAAGCTTTCACATGCGACTTCACCCCAGGGGGGTTGACTGGACGCCCGGCGGGGCGGACGCTGGGCCGCGTTTTGTACGGCACAATCCGCCATTGAGGCGGCCACATCAATCGGCTGTCCAGCCACCCGTCCGGGCACCTGGCGATCCGCCTGCCCACCGGCTGTCCAACCGCCTGTCCCCCCGGAGGTCTCGCATGGGCGATGCGCATCCCCTGCTCGCCGCGCTCAGCGGCGCCCGGCACGGTGCTCTGCACCGGCGGGTGCTGCTCACCGTCAGCGCCATGTTCTTCTTCGACCTGGCCGACCTGAACACGTTCGCGTTCGCCGCGCCCGCCATCCGCCGGGCGCACCTCTTCACCGTCGACGACGTCGCGTTCGTCACCGCCCTGGCCTTCGCCGGCATGGCGGCCGGCGCGATCCTCGGCGGCCGGTTCGCCGACCATGTGGGCCGGCGGCGGGTCATGGCCGGCTCCGTGGTGCTCTTCTCCGCGGCCTCCGTGGGCAACGCGCTGGTCACCGACGTGGGCGCGATGGCCGCGGCCCGCTTCGCGACCGGGTTCGGACTCGGCGCCATGACCTCCGTCGCGATCACCTACCTCTCCGAGGTCACTCCGGCCGCGCGCCGCGGCCGCGCCCAGGCGACGGCGCTCGGCACCGGCCTGATCGGCATCCCCGTCGTGGCGTTCACGGCACGCGGCCTGACCGCCGACGACCCCGGCGGCTGGCGCGCCCTCTTCGTCATCGGCGCCCTCGGCATCCTGCTCGTACCGCTCCTGATACGCCTGCCCGAGTCGCCGCGCTGGCTCCTCGCGCGCGGCCGGACCACCGAAGCCGTGCAGGTCACGCGCGCCTTCGTGCCCGACTGGGAGCCGTCCGCCGACGCGCTCGCGGTGCCTCCCGCTCCGGTGGACCGGCCGCGGTTCTCGGAACTCTTCGCCGCGGGCCAGCGGCGCGACACCGTGGCCCTGATGGTCCTGTGGCTCTTCGGGCTCGTCGGCTTCTACGGGTTCCAGTCCTGGGTGCCGACGCTGCTCGCCGACCACGGCCAGGACTTCGCCAAGAGCATGACGATGTCCGCGGTCACCACCATCGGGGCAGTGCCCGGCGCGTTCCTCGCCTGGCCGTTCATCGACCGCTACCCGCGCAAGCACCTCGCGGTGGTGCTCGGTCTCGTGGTCGCGGTGCTCGGCATCGGGTACGGGCTCAGCTCGTCCGTCGTGGCCGTCGTCGTGTTCGGCACGCTCGTCGCCGCGCTCAGCCAGACGTTCATCGCGGTGCTCTACTCGTACACCCCCGAGGTGTTCCCGACCCGCCTGCGCACGGCGGGCGCCGGGCTCGGCAACGGTGTCGGCCGGATCGGAAACGTCATCGCGCCGCTGGTCGTAGCGGCGATCTACACCACGCCGGGGCTCGGCTACGTCGCCGTGTTCGTGTTCATCGCGGGATGCTGGCTGGTCGCCACGGCCACCGTGTTCTTCTTCGGAGTCGACACCCGCGGCCGGTCGCTGGAGACCCTGCACGACGCGGCGGCGGCCCCGGTGGCTTCCGCGGCACCCGTTTCGCAACGCATCGGAGGAGAATGAGAACCATGCCCCAACCAGACGCATCCCAGGGCGAGTTCGAGCTCGCACGATATCTGGACGCCTGGTCCCCGGCGCCCGTGACCCTCGACGATCCCGTCGCCGCCGCGCCCGTCGCAGCCCTGAGTCAGGTCCTCGACCAGGAGGCGACCGTGGCCGGCAAGGGGGAACCGCTGCCGCCGCTGTGGCACTGGCTGCACTTCCTCGAATGGCCCGCACAGCGGGAGCTGGGGGCCGACGGGCACCCCGCGCACGGCCACTTCCTGCCGCCCCTGCCGGACCGCAGGCGCATGTTCGCCGGCGGCCGCGCGGAGTTCATCGCGCCGCTTCGGGTGGGCGTGCCTGCCCGGCGTACGAGTTCCCTCGCCAAGGTCGAGATCAAGCGCGGCCGCACCGGCGAGATGGCGTTTGTGACAGTCCGTCATGAGATTGTGCAGGAAGGAAAGACCAGGGTCACCGAGGAGCAGGACCTCGTCTACCGCGTCGGAGAGAACGAGGGACGGAGCGGGGGCTTCGGCCTCGACCTCGGCGAGGCCGAACCGTCCGATGCCGACTGGCAGTTGATCCTGCGTCCCTCGCCGACCCTGCTGTTCCGCTACAGCGCGCTGACCGCGAACGCCCACCGCATTCACTACGACGAGCCGTACGTCCGCGACGTCGAGGGCTATCCGGGGCTCGTCGTCCACGGGCCGCTCCTCGTCCAGCTGATGCTGGAACTCGCCCGCCGTGAGGCCCCGGAGCGTGAGATCCGTACGCTCTCGTACCGGCTGCGCAAGCCCGTGTTCGCGGGCGAGCAGGTGTGCGCGCTGGGCGAGGTGGCGGACGACGGAGGGTCGGCCGGACTGCGGATCGCCACGCGCCGCGACGAGCGGCATGCGACGGCGGAGGTGACTTTCGAGTGAGCGCCGAACGCAGCGGAGTCGAACCTGCGAGTGCTGTCCTCGCGCGTCCCGAACTCGCCGACCTCGAGCGCCTGAGCCGCGATCGCGCCCGCCTCGCCGCCGCCCGCACCCTGCTCTTCGTACCGGGGCACCGACCCGACCGGTTCGAGAAGGCGGCCGCTGCCGGGGCCGACGCCGTGATCATCGACCTGGAGGACGCCGTCGCGCCGGACGGCAAGGACACGGCCCGCCGGCACGCCGCCGACCGGCTCGCGCGGGGCGGGGACGCGGTGGTGCGGATCAACGCGCCGGGCACTCCCTGGTGGGACGCCGACCTGGACCTCGTCACCGCGTTCGGCTGTCCGGTGATGCTGCCCAAGGCCGAGGACCCCGAGGTGATCGCACGGATCGCGGAGGTCTGTGCCGTGATCCCGCTCGTCGAGACGGCGGCCGGGATCGAGCGCGCCCTCGACGTGTGCTGCGCGCCCGGCGTCGTCCGCGCGGCGTTCGGCAGCGTCGACCTCGCCACCGAGCTGGGCGTGCGCCACGACGACACCCTGGCGCTGGCGTATGCGCGGTCCCGGCTGGTCATGGCGTGCGCCGCAGCCGGTGTAGCGCCCCCGCTGGACGGCGTCACCACCGCGCTCGACGACGCCGACGCCCTCGCGCGGGACCTGCGGCACGCCCGACGGCTCGGCTTCGGAGGCAAACTGTGCATCCACCCGAAGCAACTCCCTGCGGTGATCGCGGGATTCGCGCCGACGGACGAGGAACTGGCCTGGGCCAGGAAGGTGCTCGCCGCGGGCGACGCGGTGTCGGCCGTCGACGGCGTGATGGTCGACAGGCCGGTGCAGGAGCGGGCACGACGGCTGCTCGGCGTGGAGCTCACGACCGGCCCTGCGGGCGAGACGGCGTAAGGCGGAGGATCAGGGGACGCCCGGCGATGTCACGTCGAAGGCGGTGAGCAGGGCGTCGACGGGCGTGCCTACGGCGCCGCGTATCCGTACCCGCCAGGTGTCCGCCGCCCCCTGCGGCACCCCCGAAACCCCGTGTGCGCCACCCGTGCGTCCCTCGATCCCCCGCCTTCCCGAATCCGACCGTTGAGGATGAGGCAATCGAGCCGTGGTCGACGCGTGATACGGGCAAGGTCAGCGCCGGCCGAACGGCTCCCGTGCGAACGACGCCGCCGCGCGGGGCGTGTACAGCCGCTCCACGTCCTGGGCGTACGCGGCGAGGACCGCGCTCCTGCGCAGCTTCAGCGACGGTGTGAGCAGGCCCGTGTCCGGTGTGAACTCGCCCGGCAGGATGCGGAATTCACGGATCGACTCCGCCCGCGAGACCCGCGTGTTCGCCCGAGAGACCGCACGCTGGATCTGGGCGCGCAGCTCCTCGTCGTCGGTCAGCGTGCCCGGCTCGGCCGGGGCGCGGCCCTTGAGGCGCTGCCAGTGGTGCAGGGCCTGCGGGTCGAGGGTGATGAGCGCGGCCACGTACGGCCTGTTGTCGCCGACGACGACGCACTGCGAGATCAGCGGGTGGCTCCGCAGCTCCTCCTCCAGGACCAGCGGCGACATGCTCTTGCCGCCGCTCGTGATGATGACGTCCTTCTTGCGGCCGGTGATGACCAGATAGCCGTCGTCGAGATGTCCGAGGTCCCCGGTCGCGAACCAGCCGCCGTGCAGCGCCGTTCGCGTCGCCTTCGGGTCGTTGAGATAACCCGAGAACACGACATCGCCGCGGACCCAGATCTCGCTGTCGCCCGCGATGTGCACGGAACACCCGGGAAGCGGCCGGCCCACCGTGCCGAAGCGGACCGCGCCGACCGGCTGCGCCGTCACCGCCGCCGTCGTCTCGGTGAGGCCGTAACCGTCGTGGACCGTGATGCCGGCGCCCGCGAAGAACAGACCCGTCTCGCGGGACAGCGGCGAACCGCCCGACACCGCGTGCCGCACCCGCCCGCCGAGGACCGCGCGCAGCTTCGCGTACACCAGCCGCTCGTACACCGCGTGCCGCAGCCTGAGCCGCGGCCCCGGCCCCTGCCCGCGCCCGAGCGACTGCCGCTCCGCCGCCTCCGCGTACCGCACCGCGACCTGCGCCGCCCTGCGGAACAACGTGCCGTGACCCGCGTGCTGCGCGGCCGCACGGGACCTGGCGAGGACCGTCTCGAAGATGTACGGGACCCCGAACATGAACGTGGGCCGGAACGACGCGAGCGCCGGCAGGAGGCTCTCGGGAGAGAGGTCGGGCTGGTGCGCCACATGCACACCGCCCCGCACCGAACCGACGACGACCATCAGGCCGTAGCAGTGCGACAGCGGCAGGAACGCGAGCAGCGACGGGGGTTCGCCGGGAGATGCGAGGAGACTGCTCCAGCCGGCCAGCAGGTTGTCGCACTCGGACGCGAGGTTCGCGTGCGTGATGACACAGCCCTTGGGGCGGCCCGTGGTGCCGGAGGTGTAGCAGATGGCCGCCGGGTTCTCCGGGGCGACGGCCGCGCGCTGCCGGTGCACGTCCTCGTCGGCCACGCCCACCCCGTCGTCGGCGAGCGCCGCCACGCAGCCGCTGTCGAGCTGCCAGATCCGCGTGAGCGCATTCTGCGAGCCGTACGCGGCGGCCACGGTCATCGCGTGGTTCTCGTTCTCCACGACGATGCCGGTCGCGCCCGTGTCCTGGAGGATCCACCGGACCTGCTCCACGGACGACGTGGGGTACACGGGGACGACCTCGGCGCCGACGGTCCACAGCGCGTACGCGAGGAGCGTCCACTCGTAGCGGGTGCGGGACATGAGGGCCACGCGGTCACCGAGACGGACCCCGTTCGCGAGGAAGCCGCGGGCGACGGAGAGCACGTCGTCGCAGAACGCGCCGGCGGTGACCGGAATCCACGTGCCCCCGCCATGGCTGTCGCCCGGACGCGAGAACTGGAGGCGTCTCGGCTCGCGTTCGGCCGTCGCGAACACGGAGTCGGCGAGCCCGCCCGAACGCAGTGGCTCGACGAGGCGTGGGACGGTGAACTCCTGCATGGGTCCTCTTCCGTGGCGGCGGCTCAGGACTAAACCATTGGCAGCGCAAGCTACTCCCATGCGCGGGCGGGTGCCTAGGGCCTTTCGTTCCGGGGGCGGGGGCGGCGACAGCTACGGCGAGTGCGACGTGATGGACTGCGGCGGCGGCCGAGCGGCCTCGGACGCCCGACCGAAAGGACTCGAGGAGTCATCATGGGCCTTGGCATCATCGTCGTGCCACTGTTCTTCTATCTCGCCCTGGTGGCACCGCTCTGTGTCAAGGTTGCCGAAAAGACGACGGAGAGGACGGGCTGGCTGATGGCCGCAGGCCTCGTCGTCCCTCCCGTCGCCCTGTTCATCGCCCTGCTCATATAGGCCTCTCGTTCGGAACATGCCGGGCTCGCGGGGAGCGGCACGTCCAACTGCCGCGCCGCCGCTACCTCGCCGCCCGCTGCACCGCCTCGGCCGCCAGACTCGTGGCCGCGCGGCGGGTCGCCTCCGACAGGAGCGCCGTCCGGATCGGGCCTCCCGCCGCCAGATGACGGTCGTACGGCAGGTGCACCACGGCGACCCCCGTCTCGCGCAGATGCGCGGTCGCCGCCTTCAGGTCGAGCGTCATGTCGGGCGCGCTCGACGTGAGCGCGACGACGGTACTGGCCAGGGCCGCCTTCGGGAGCTGCGCCAGCCAGTCGAGCACCACGCGCGTGCCGCCCACACCCTCCACCGTCATCGGGGCGACCACCACGCGCGCGTGCGCCGTGTCCATCGCCGTACGCGCCACCTCGCCCGGCAGCGTCTCGCAGTCCACGACCGTCACCGCGAAGTAGCGCCGCAGCGCGAGCGACACCGTCCGGTACGTACGTATGTCCAGCGGGGCGCCGACACGGCCCTGGCTCGCCGGCAGCAGCCAGCCGCCGTCGGTGACCGGCACGAGATAGCCGGTGACGTCGGTGAGTCGCATCGACGGTTTGAGGATCTGCGCGAGGTCGGGGCACGACCAGCGCACCGACTCGGCGCCCAGCCGCACGGGCAGCGTGCCGAGTGCGGCGTCCGCCTCCAGCGCGAGCACCGGGTCGTGCCGGTAGTGGTTGAGGGTGCGGGCGAGGAGGGCGGACACGGTGGTCTTGCCCACGCCGCCGCGGATGGATGTCACGGCGACCACCCGGCCGTTGGCCACCGGCTGCTGCACCTCCCGCGCGAGACGCGTCTCTTCGGACACTCCCGGCGCGGCGGACGAGGCGAGCCTGCGCAGCGAATGCCCCGTGCGCTTGGCCACGGTGTCCCCGTGCTGAGACCGCCCGAGCGCCCCGGCCAGCCGTGGGTCGACGGTGGGGACGGACTCGGGGGTGAAGGCGGGGAGCCGGGTGTTCCGCGAGCGGGGGTTGGGGGCGACCGGGGGGTGGGGTGCGGGCGCGTGCGGCTGGGGGGTCGGTGCGGGCGCGGGCGCGGGGGTGTAGGGGGCGGGGAGTCCTGAGGGAGGCGGGGCGGAGGGGAGATGGGAGGCCGGGGGGTTCGGGGGTGGGGCGGGTGCGTCGGGGGTGGGTGCGGCGTCCCTGATGTCGGCTTGCGGGACGGGGGTTGGGGCGTCCGGGGCCGGGGAGTGGGCGGCTGCCGCCAGGACGGGCACGGCGTCCGTGATGTCGGGCGAGGGCGAGGGCGAGGGCGGGGGCGAGGGCGAGGGCGAGGGCGAGGGCGGGGGCGCGGGTGTCGGGGTGGCCTTCTTGTCGATCTCGATGGACACGTTCGGTAGGGGTGACGTGCCCGTGCTGCCGGGTCCGGGCTGTGGCGCCAGGGGCTTTGGGGTCGGCGGGGCGTCGACGGGGGCGTCCGTTGATGCCGCCGCGACCGGTACCGCGTCCGCGCCGGTCGGCGGAGTCGGTCGGTCCGCTCGGCCCGCCGCGAGGCGTGCCGCCAGTGACGCCGTCCGGCGCGGCGCCGGGGTGGCCGTGGGGGAAAACGGCTCACCCGCAGCGTCGTCGTCCGGGTCGAGCGGCGGTGAGGGCGACGGGCCAGGCCCCGCGTCCGGTGACGGAGACGTATTGGGGCGCCGGCGCGGAAGCGGTGCGCGCCCGGTGGCGGGCGGAGGCGCCGCTGAGGGCTCCGCCTCTCCCTCGGCCCCGGCGCCTCGCCCCGCTACCTCGGAACTTGACATGTCCGACGCCGTCATCTCGCCGCCCTCCCCGCCCAGTTGTGCCTGGGTCTGCCTGAGCAGGTCCCGCAGTACGTTGTTCTGCCAGTCGCTCTGCGTCATTCCCCGAGCCCTTACGCGAAGGTGCCGAGCAGAGGCCCGTACACACCGAAGACGTCGAGCGGCTCGCGGGACGGCAGCACGAGTCCGACGCGTCTGCGCTCACCCGCCAAGGTGACTCCGCTCAGCGCCGCACGGCTCAGTGGCCCCGTCGATATCACGCGTTTGAACCTATCATCGGGCCGAAGACGTGCTGGTCGGCGTGGTGGACGGGGTTCCGGCGGGGAGGAACTGGCCGGGCGCAACGCGGACACGACGTCGCGAATCGGCTGTAGCCGACACCCTCACCCCTCCCTCCGTGCGCCGGCCCGAACGTACTCGCGGACATCGTACGAGCAGCCCGCGTCGCACCAGCAAACCGCCTGGTGCGGCGCGGGGCCGGGGTCGGCGTCCGGAGGCCAACGCCCGCGATACGGGCGTCCGCGGCAACGGAGAGGGGGCGGGCCCGCACCACCGGACCCGCCCCCGCCTCACTCCGCCCTGCGGATCAGCGCCGCAGCGTCACCGTGAAGCCGCGGTCCAGGGACTGGCGCGCGGTCTTCACCGTCGTCACCCCCGTGTCCGCGTCGTAGTACCAGCCCGACCCGGCCGCCGCGAGCGCGTCCGCCGAGCCGACACGGGGCAGCGTGCGCCCCTCCGCCGACACCCGGCGCGGCGCGCTCTCGCCGTGGACGGTGAACCGGTACGCGCGGGCGTCGGGCTTGTACTTGTAACTGCCCTTGCTCGCACCGACGTTGACCTCGGTCGAGTGCTTGCCCTGGTCGACCGTGACGCGCTGCGTCGCCGACGCGCCCTTGGCGAAGTCACGGGTCACGCCGTCGTCCTCGTACAGCGTGTAGGAGGAACGGCCCTGCGGATACACGTCCCAGTCCAGCTCATGGACGTCACGGGACTTGTACGACGTCGTCCCCTTCGGCCACATCGGCACGACCGCGCCGGACCTGACGAAGAGGGGGAGCGTGTCGATGGGGGCGTGGTAGCCGTCGATCGTCGTCGGACCCTTGTAGGTCTTGCCCGTCCAGTAGTCCGTCCACGTGCCCTTGGGCAGGTAGATGCCGTCGCGGGTGTCCGAGTCCTTGTAGACCGGGGCGACCAGGAAGTCGTCGCCCGCCAGGTACTCGTACTTGGCGTTCGCGCCGAGCGTTGCGGGGTCGTCCGGGTACTCCAGGTAGAGCGGGCGCACCCCGCCGACACCGGTCTTCGCCGCCTCGGCGGACAGCGTGTACAGGTACGGCAGCAGGCGCTCGCGCAGCTGAAGGTACTTGCGGTTGATGGACGTGTAGGGCTCGCCGTCCACCCACGGCTGCTGGTTGATCTTCTTGCCGGTGGTCATGTCCGTGGCCCAGCCGTCCATCGTCATGATGGCCGGCAGGAACGTCTTGGCCTGGAGGTCACGTGCGTACATCTTGGCGTCGTGGCTGTAAATGCTGCCCACGTCACCGGAGTTGTACGCGATGCCCGACATCGTGGCGCCCGCGTACGTCGGGATCTGCCAGCGCACGAAGTCCCACGACAGCTTCTGGTCGCCGCTCCACAGCACGCCGCAGCGCTGCGCGCCCGCCCACGAGACGGGCATCCAGACGAAGCCGCGCGCGTCGCTGTTGTCCTCGATGCCGGTCTTCGCCTTGTCGCAGGCGTCCAGCGACATGCCGTAGCCGTTGCCGATCCAGGCGACGTCGAGCTTCGCGACACGCTGCCCGGCCTTCACCTGGTCGGCGAGCTTGTCGATGCCGTCCTGGGTCCACAGCCCCATCTCGGCGCCCCGTTCCTGGAGGCCCTTCGCGGTCTCGGCGAGGTTCTCGTAGCCGCAGCCGTAGCCGTCGTTGACCAGCATCCAGCCGAGCGGCATCTGGTGGTCGACGTACCCGTCGGCGACCTTGAGGGAGTCGAGGGTGTGGCGCTCGCCCTGGTTGGCGTTGTGGAGATAGCAGTCGGCGTCGCCGGGTTCGAGGCCGTACACCGGCGGCATGAACGGCTTGCCGACCAGCGACGTGTAGCCGCCGATCACCTTCTTCGCGTCACCGAGGAAGTAGTAGGCGTCGAGGCGGCGCTCCTGCTGGCCCGTGTGGACCGAGGGGCCGAAGTCGTAGACGCCGGGGGCGAAGGTGTTGCGGTAGACGCCGTAGCCCGCCGAAGAGAGGTAGAACGGCTGCGAGTTGTTGTAACCGCCCTCGTTCCAGTTGGTGTTGTTCGCGACGTAGACCGTCTTGTCGCGGTGCGAGAACGAGCCGTTCTGCTCGCCGCCACCGAAGAACTGTTCGTCCTTGCCGCGCTCCAGGCTCTGCCGCATGCCGCCGGTGGACCAGCGCAGGGGCCTGTCCTCCTGCCAGATCCGCGTCCTGTTGTCGGCCTTGTAGAGGCCGAAGCGCAGGGGCTTCTTGTAGACGCGCAGGACGGCGCCGGAGGAGCGGATGCCGTAGTACGCGCCCGCGTCGAACGACGAAGTGTGCTTGTCGAGCGCGGGCTGCTTGCGCACGATCTGCGATCCTGCCGGGTCGCTGAACGTGCCGGACGGGTCGGCCTGGAGCCGCAGTTGGCCACCCGTCAGGAAGTCGGCCCTCGCCTTCAGGGCGCCGGCGCCGATGGTGTAGCTGCCGTCCTTGCCCGTGAAGGAGGTCAGGTCGCCGGCGTCGGTCGTCTCGGGCAGATACGCCTTGCCGACGAAGGAGTTGTCGTGCACGTCGTAGGGGACGACCACGACGTGGTACGTGCCGTCGGCCTTCGGGATCACCGTGGCCTCGGGGTCGGCCGTGCCCGCGCTGGCGGCCACCTGCTTGCCCGCGTCGTCGAAGACGTACATGTCGAAGTCGTCGGTGGGCTGCTTCGCCCACTCGATCGAGACGGGGACGCCGCCCTCGGGGTTGTCGTCCCAGTAGCCGTCAGGGACCGACACCTCGAGGTCGAAGCGGTCGCACACCTTGTTGTCGGGGTCGTCCGCGGCGGCCGGGCACTTGCCGGGATCGCCCACGGTCCCCGCGGCGTACACGGGGCTCTGCCACGTCACACTCTTGTGGCCGTCGTCCAGGACGCCGCTGCCGGGGGTCGCCGCCTTCGCCTGCTGGGCGGGGGCCCCGAGGAGGGTGGCGCCGAGGAGTGCGGCCGTGCCGATCACCGCCAAGGTGCCTCCGCGAGACGGGCGTTGCCGTCTCAGCCGCCGTTGCCGCAGTCTTCGCAATCCGTGCAAGGTGCATCTCCGCTCAACCCGAGTGACCCATGGAGCCCGGCCGGTCGATGTTTACCAGTGCTTGAACTATTGCCATTTCGAGCAACTTCGAGCACGAAGGTTCACAGGGTTGAGGGGTTCTGTCAATGTCCTTGCGCGGGCTGCGTTCCCGCGAGCCCAGCCTGATCAGAACGAGAGGCCCTAGGCCATCTGACGCCGCACCAGCTCGTGCAGCCGTCCGTTCGTGTCCGCGAGGAGCTGGGCCGGCGGTCCCTGCTGGACGACCCGGCCGTCCGCCATGACGATCACCCGGTCAGCGTCCATCACCGTGGACAGGCGGTGCGCGATGACGACGCGCGTGGCGTTCAGGGCGCGGGTGCTGTCGATGACCGTGCGCTGGGTCTCGTTGTCCAGCGCGCTCGTGGCCTCGTCGAAGAACAGGATGCGCGGCCGGCGGATCAGCGCCTGCGCGATCATCAGGCGCTGGCGCTGGCCGCCGGAGATGGCGCCGCCGCCGGCGATCATCGTGTGCAGGCCCATCGGCATCCGCTTGATGTCCTCGGCGAGCCCCGCCATCGCCGCCGCCTCCCACGCCTCCTCCTGCGTGAACACCTCGGCGCCGCAGATACAGTCCAGGATCGAACCGGTCAGTGGCTGCGCGTTCTGCAGGACGACGCCGCACTGCCGGCGCACAGCGGCCTGGTCGAGCGCGCCGAGGTCCTGGCCGTCGTACAGGACACCGCCCGAGACCGGCTTGTCGAAGCCGATGAGGAGGCGCAGGAGCGTGGACTTGCCGCAGCCGCTCGGACCGACGACCGCGACGAACTCGCCCGGCCTGATGGACAGGTTCACGTCGTCGAGGACGAGCGGCCCGTCGTCCGTGTAGCGGAAGGACACGCCACGCGCCTCGATCTCGCCGGTCAGCTCGCCCGGCTGGGTGCTGGCGGCGCGCACCTCGGGTGCCTCGTCGAGGACGGGCTTGATCTGCTCGAACATCGGCAGGACGGCCGCCGCCGAGATCAGGGCGCCCGTGAGCTGCGTGACCGAAGACAGCAGCATCGTCACCGCGGTGCTGAACGTGAGGAAGTCGCCCGCGGAGAGGGTGCCCCGCGCGGGGCCCGCGAGCAGCATGAACATGACGAGCGAACACAGGGGCAGATAGACCGCGTTGAGGACCGTCGTCAGGTTCTTGATGCGGCCCGCGCGCCGCTGGAGCTCGCGGCTGCGCGCGAACTCCCCGGCCCACGAGGCGTACGCGAAGCTCTCCGCGCCCGCGACCCGCAGCTTCGGAAGGCCGCGCAACGTCTGGAACGCCTGGTTGTTGAGCTTGTTGCCGAGCACGACGAGGCGGCGCTGCCAGCGCAGTTCCCACAGCCCGAGGGTGAGGAACACGCCCGCGATCACCGCGAGCATGGCGAGCGCGGTCAGCGCCAGGGGGACGCTGTAGAGGAGGAGCAGGACGAGGTTCATCGCGCCGACCGTGCCGGACTGCACCACCACCGGGCCCACGCCGGACATGAGGCGGCGGATCGAGCTGATGCCCATGGCGGCGCTCGCCAGCTCACCCGTGGAACGCGACGCGAAGAACCGCGTCGGGAGCCTCAACAGGCGGTCCCACACGGCGGGTTGGAGCGCGCTCTCGATCCGGCCCTCCATGCGCAGGATCGTCAGATTCTGCAGCAGCATGAACGCGGCCGACACGATGCTCGTCACCATGACCGCGAGGGAGACCTGCACGATGAGGTCCGTCTCGGCGTTCGGCACGTACACGCCGAGCACCCGCCCGGTGGCGACCGGCACCAGGGCCCCGATCGCGACCGTCACGAGCCCGGCGAGCAGCAGATTGCGCACGTCGGCCCGCGTGCCGCGCGCGCTGAACCGCAGCAGCCGCAGCGGGCTCAGCGCCCGGTCGGGCAGCGGCCGGTACAGCATGACCGCCCGCTGCTCGAACTCCTCCGCGTTGTCCTCGTCGATCCGGGTCCGCCGCCCGCTCGACGGATGCACGGCCTCGTACCCGCCGCGCCGCCACAGCAGCGCGACCGGGGTGCCGGACGCCCGGTGCCCCACCAGGGGGCCCGCGTTCTCGCGCCACCAGCGCCCGTCGAGGCGGACCGCGCGGGTGCGGATCCGTGAGGCGACGGCGACCTGCTCGACCGGGTCGACGCGGTCGCTGACGGCGCCGCTGCGCTCGGGCGCCGCGAGCGTGATTCCGGCCGCGCCCGCGACCAGCTTGCACGCCGCGTACGTCGCGTCGTCGCCGTTCCCGGAGGAGGAGCCGCGACGTGAACTGCCCTTGCCCTGGCGGCCGATGGACGCGAGGAGCGTCCGGTCGGCCTCCTCGCGGACGGTCTCGCCCGCCTTGATGCCCGCCGCCGTCCGGGTCTCGTGCGCGCTCTCCAGGCGTTCGATCCATCGGTCGAGCGCGGACAGGAGCCGGAACTGCTGGTTGACCATGCGCTGCCACATCGAGCCGTCGACGAGCAGCTCGCCCACGGTGTCCGCGCTGTACGACGCGCCGTACTGCACGCTGCCCGGCAGGATCGGCAGCCACAGGATGTCGTCGTCGCCCACGGAGTCGTCGCCGGCCGTCCGGCCGTCGAGGGGTGCCTCGAACAGGACGCGCTGGCTGCGGCCCACACCCAGGGCGAAGGCGTGCTCGAGGAGGCTGAGGGCGGCGTCCTGGGTGTCGTACTGGCTGAGGTACTGCTGGTCGTACGACCACGAGGCGTCGCCGTAGTCGGGGCGCTGGAGTTCGCGCAGTCCGATGCGGCGCAGCAGGCAGCCCTGCAACGGGCGGCCCACCAACGTGTGCTGGGGTCCCTCGACCGGGCCGAGCAGCAGGGTCCCCGCTTCGAGCCGGCCCAGGAAGTGCCAGTGGCCCTGGGCGGCCGCGTCGACCGCGAACAGGTCGAGCGCGCCCTGGACGACCAGCCACAGGACCTGCGGTCCTTCGAGGTTCAGGCTGCGCATGCCGGCGCAGTCCACCGGCATGCCCAGGGAGCCGAACGCGGCGGTCACCTGGTCGCCGGCCGCGTACTCCTGATCTGCGTACGTCACGTCAGTGCTCCTTGACCAGCTCGGCGTACGGCCCGCCGGCGGCGACGAGCGCCTCGTGCCGGCCCCGCTCGACGATCTGGCCGTGGTCGAGGACGACGATCTCGTCGCTGTCGCGCACCGTGCTGAGGCGGTGCGCGATCACGACGCAGGCGCAGCCGCGGCGCCGCAGATTGTCGATGATGAGCTGCTCCGTCTCGGCGTCGAGCGCGCTGGTCACCTCGTCGAGCACGAGGATGCTCGGCCGGCGCACCAGGGCCCGCGCGATCTCCAGGCGCTGGCGCTGACCGCCGGAGAAGTTCCGCCCGTCCTGCTCGACCCGGCCCTGGATGCCGCCGGGCCTGCGCGCGATGACGTCGTAGAGCGCCGCGTCCTTGAGGGCGTCGACGACGGCCTCGTCCGGGATCGACGGGTCCCACAGGGCGACGTTGTCACGGACCGTGCCCTCGAAGAGGAACACGTCCTGGTCGACGAAGGACACCGACGCCGACAGGGCGCCCCGCGGAATGTCCTCCAGACGCTGCCCGTCGATGCGGATCGTGCCCTCCCACGGGCTGTAGAGCCCGGAGATCAGCCGGGACACCGTCGACTTGCCGCTGCCCGAGCCGCCGACGAGCGCCACCTGCTGACCGGGTCCGACCGCCAGTGAGAAGCCCGTGAGGAGCGGCTTGTCCAGCGGGCTGTAGCCGAACGTGATGTCGTCGAGCGTGACGTGCCCCTTCAGGCGGCGCGTGCTCGCCGCCGCGTCGGGCCGCGTGTACAGGGCGTCCGCCGGGAAGCTCTCCACGTCCTTGAGGCGCGCCACGTCGGCGGCGAAGTCCTGGATGCGTCCCGCGACACCGTTGAGGCGGGTGATCGGCGCGGTGAAACGCGTGACGAGCGCCTGGAACGCCACGAGCAGGCCCACCGACAGATGACCCTCGACGGCGCGCAGGCCGCCGATCCAAAGGATCAGGGCGCTGTTGAGCGTCGCCAGGGTCGGCGCCACGATGCCGAGCCACGCGCTCGGCACCCCGAGCCGCTGCTGCTCCTCCAGTGTGGTCGCGTGCTGCCCCGCCCAGCGCCGGAAGTACCCGTTCTCGCCGCCCGTCGCCTTCATCGTCTCGATGAGCTGCAGACCTGTGTACGAGGTGTTGGTGAGCCGCGCCGTGTCCGCGCGCAGCTTCTGCGTACGGGTGGCCCGCAGCCGGATCACGATCCGCATCGCGACGACGTTCCCGAGCGCGATGCCCACGCCCACCAGCGTGAGCTGCGGGTCGTACGTCCACAGCAGCGCCGCGTACAGGAGGACGACGACGCCGTCGACGCCCGCCGCGGTCAGGTCACGCGCGAGCGTCTCGGAGACCGCGTCGTTCGACTGGAGGCGCTGCACCAGATCGGCCGGACTGCGCTGCGCGAAGAACGTCACCGGCAGCCGCAGCAGATGGCCGAAGAACCGGGCGCTGCTCAGCGTCGACGCGATGACGCGCCCGCGCAGCAGATTGGCCTGCTGGAGCCAGGTGAGCACGGCCGTGAGTGCCACCATGGCGCCCATCGACGCGAACAGCGCGCCGAGCAACGAGGTCTGGTCACCGATCAGGAACATGTCGATGTACGTGCGGCTGAGCGCGGGCAGCGCCGCGCCGACCGCGACGAGCAGGAGGCTGGCGAGCAGCGCCGCGAGCATCGTGCCCGTCGTACCGCGAAGGCGCGCGGGCAGCGCCCGCAGGACGCCGGGCCTGCGCCCGCCCGTGTGGAAGTCGTCGCCGGGTTCGAGGACGAGGACGACGCCCGTGAAACTGGTGTCGAAGTCCTCGGCGGGCACGAACCTGCGGCCCTTGTCCGGGTCGTTGATGTGCACGCCGCGCCGCCCGAAGCGCCGGCCCATGCCGTCGTAGACGACGTAGTGGTTGAACTCCCAGAAGAGGATCGCGGGCGCCTCGACCTCCGCGAGCGCGGCCGGCTCCATCTGCATGCCGCGCGCGGTCATCCCGTAACTGCGGGCCGCCTTCAGGAGGTTGCTGGCCCGCGAACCGTCGCGCGAGACGCCGCACGCGATGCGCAGCTCCTCCAGCGGGACGTGCCGGCCGTGGTGCGCCAGGACCATCGCGAGGGACGCGGCGCCGCACTCGACGGCCTCCATCTGGAGGACGGTGGGCGTGCGGACGGTGCGATGGCGGCGGCGCGGCGGCTTCGGCGCGGGGCGCGCGCGGCGGCGGCCGTGTCCGGCCGGGGGCAGCTGCTGCTGGACTGCGGGGGAGGGGCTCACGGGAGCAGCCAATCGATCGGGCGCTGCTCGGCGAGGTGCACGGCGCCGGAGGCGGGGGTCATCGAGTCGAGCGCGTACGGGGGTCCGTCCTTGGACGACCACGCGTAACCCGACTTGGTGGAGGGCGACGCGACGAGCTTCACGAGGACCGCGACCGCCGGGCCGCCCTTCGTGAACTGCGTGGCCAGTTCCTTGTCGCCGAGGAACGCCTCGACCCGCTGACTGCTCTGCGCGCCGCGCCCGACTGCCTGCACCCGGCCGCGCAGCATGCCGTACTGCTGGGACGGCGCCGACTGGACGGTGAGGTCGACGTCCGCTCCGACGGGCACGGTGCCCGCGCGGTCCGCGGGGACGTACAGCATCGCGAGGAGGGGGTCCTTGGCGCCGGTCTTCTCGACGGTCGCCACGTCGGAACCGGTGGTGACGACCGCGCCGATCCGAGCGACGAGCGTGGTGACGCGGCCCTCGTCGACGGTCCGCACATAGCGGTCGCCCTGCGGTGTACTGACCTTGAGGAGCGGGGAGTTCGCGGCGAGGCGCTGCCCCTCCTTGGCGAGCACGCCCGTGACCTGACCGGTGACGGGGCTCTGGAGGACGTAACTGCCCTGCGCGTGGGTGAGGACGCCGGGGACCCGCAGCGTCGAGGAGAGCGACCCGGTCACCGCCCACACGGACGCGGCCGCCATCACGACGAGGGTCACGGCCAGCGCGAGTACGCCCTGGGGCCTGGCGAGCCGCACGGGAAGGTCGAGTTCCTCCGGCGACTGCAGTTTGGACAGGGCCTGTTGGCGGAACTGCACGACGTACTTCCCTTACGTGTCTTCCGGTCCGGCGAGGTGCCGGGAGTGCCCAAGGGCCCCGGAACCGGGGGGAGGTTCCGGGGCCCTGGCAGAGCCGTGGCTCAGAGACCAGCGGTCAGGCCGGTGGCGAGGCCGGTGACGGCGGCGGTGTTGACGCCGGTCAGGCCCTCGACGGTGCCGGTCAGGCCGCCGACGACGCCGGAGACGGGGACGATCGAGTCGGCCGTGCCGGTCAGGTTGGCGGCCAGACCGCCGACGAGGCCGCCCGACACGTTGTCGAGGTCGGCGTCGGAGATCTCGAGGGTCTCAACCTGGGGGGTGGAGTTCATGATGTGAGCTGCCCTTCTCATTGGTAATTCTCAGAATGCGTGAATCACTTGCGCAACTCCCGCAGTGCGGAGGATCAAAGCACGATGACGCCTCGCACATCCAATCGGAAGGTCCCCGGTCAGAGGCTGTGCGGGCAGGTAATTACCGCCACGTGCAGGAGTGTTCACGTTGTGGGAGCAGACCCTTCACAGGATCCACAGGTCCGAATTTCTGAGCGGGCTCCATGAATTTCTGCAAAATGGACACTCCCGCATTTTTGGCCGGGGGCACATTTGAGGGTTGTGTGCATTCACAGCACACGGTGACCGGACTGCGCATTCGGTGTGCAGGTTTGCCGGAGGAGTGCGCGGGCCCGCAGGGGGGTTGTCTCCCGGGCCCTGCCGTGAACAATGGGGCGATGCTGGAGTTGTCGCAGGACACAGGCGTGACGCTGCCCGGCGGTGCGGGGGCGGTGCGGTTCGGGATGACGCCCGACGAGGTTCTCTCCCGTCTGGCCGAGGGCGCGATCACACGCAGGCGTCAGTGCATGACACTGACGCGCGAGCAGTACCCGGAGCTGCGGCACGCGCACGACGCCTGGCTCAACGGGCTTCTCCACGAACCGGACTGGGCCTTCGAGGCGGAGTTCGACGGTGTCGCGCTCGGCTTCCGGGGCGGCGGCCCGGGCGCTGCGGACCGGCTGTCCCGGATCGACGTCACCACCACGGACCCCGCCCCCGCGACGCCGGTCGCCTGGGACGACATAGACCTCTTCGGCTACCCGGCGGGCGAGGTCGCCGAGGCGCTGCCCGAGGCCACGCGGCTGCCGGACGGACCGGCGGCGGGAGCGGGCCGGACGGCCACCGGCCTGGTCGTCGAGACCGCGGGACTGCGCCTGTCCCTGTTGACGCCCGCGGCCGCCGGCCAGCGCGTCGTGCTCCTCGGACCCGACGCCCGGTCCTGGCAGGCGTGTTGCGACGGCGCGTGGGAGTGCGCGAAGGAAGGGGACGCGCTCACCGGGATCATGAGGTGACCTGACGGCGGGCACGAAGACGGCCGGCCCCACGCGGGGCCGGCCGTCTTCGTGCCCGCCGTCCTCGTCACGGGAGCCGCCGTCGCCGGTCGGCCTCGTCGGCCGACCCCGCGGCTTCGGGACCCCGCGCGCTACAGCGGCAGCGCGCAGACGGCGATCGGTGCGGCGAACGCGGGACCCTCCGCCGGGGTGAGCCCGCCGCCGCAGTGGTCGACGTGGAAGACGGTCACGGATCCCGACTTCTGGTTCGCGGCGAACAGGAGTTGCTCGTCCGGCGAGAAGGCGATCTGGCGCGGGAAGTCGCCGCCGACGGGCACCGTGTCGAGCAGGCACAGCCGCGCGCCGTCCGCCTCGATCGCGTACCGGGTCAGGCTGTTGTGCCCGCGGTTGGCGAGGTAGGCGAAGCCGCCCTCGGCCGTGACCAGGATCTGCGCCGGGTAGCTGGTGCCCGAACCGGTGCCGGTGGGCTGGGGTTCGCCGGGCGTGAGGCGTCCCGTCCCCGGGTCGTACGCGCAGACGACCACTGTGTTGTCCACCTCGTTGGCGAGGTACGCGAAGCGGCCACCCGGGTGGAACGTGAGGTGGCGGGGGCCCGCGCCCGGGCGCAGGGACGCGTACGACACCTGCGTGAGCGTCCCGGCCGTCGTGTCGAGGCGGTACGTGTAGACGGTGTCGTTGCCCAGGTCGACGGCGAGCACGTGCCGCCCGTCCGGGGACGTGATGATCTGGTGCGCGTGCGGGCCCTCCTGGCCGGGGCCGGGCGCGGGCTTCGAGTGGGTGACGAGAGCGGTGCGTTCACCGAGTGCGCCGGAGTCGGCGATGGGGTGCACGGCGACGCTGCCCGAAAGGTAGTTGGCGCTCAGCAGCCACCGGCCGCTCGGGTGCACCGACAGATGGCAGGGGCCCGCGCCGCCCGTGCTCTGCCGGCCGAGCACGCGCCGGTCCGCGAGCCGGACCGCCGTCACACCGCCGTCCTGTCCCTCGTCGACCGCGTACAGAGTGTGGCCGCGCGGATGCACCGCCAGAAACGAGGGGTCGGCCACCCCGTCGATCGTGCCGGTCCCGGTCACCTGGCCCGTGCTCGCGTCGTACGTGGCGAGCCCGATGCCGCTGCCACCGCCGTCCTGGGAGGTGTATGTGCCGAGGTACAGCGGCCGTCCCGCGCGCGGCGGGCGCGCCTGCGCGGGACCCGCCGCCGCCGTGACGACACCGCCGGCCGCGACGGCCGCGATCCCGCCGAGGAAGCGGCGGCGGTCGGTGCTGCTGCTCATTCCTGGTACCTCCGGGGTCAGAGTGACGTGGCTCCTACCCTGGTGCGTGCCCATTCAACTGGCAAGAGGCGCAACCATGGTTGCACTATGTGCAACGCGCCTCAGCGGTCGAGCTCCTTGTGCGCGCTCTCCGGCAGCCGCAGATACACCACGGACGACACGAGGCAGAGCACGGCGACGTACCAGGGGAAGAGCCCGGCGTGCCCGGTCTCCTTGAACAGCGTGCCGACATAGGGAGCCGTCCCGCCGAAGACGGCGACGGTGAGCGAGTACGGGAACCCGATGCCCGCCGCGCGCACCCGCGCGGGGAACACCTCGGCGTTGACCGCGGCCGAGATCGACGTGAAGCCGGTGAGCAGCACCATCCCCGCGCACTGCACCAGGAGCAGCGAGGCGAACGAGCTGCCGAGCGAGCGCAGCAGCGGCACGCTGAGCAGCGCGAAACCCAGGCCGAAGAAGAGGAGCAGCGGCTTGCGCCCGAACCGGTCCGAGAGCATTCCGCCGACCGGCTGGAGCAGGGCGAAGAAGGCCAGCGCGATGGTCCCCGCGACGAGGGCGTCCGCCTTGTCGATGCCCGCGTTCAGCTCCGCGTAAGTGGGCAGATAGGACGTCCACGTGTAGTAGGCGAGCGTGCCGCCCGCGGTGATGCCGCAGATCAGGAGGGACTCGCGCGGGTGATGGCGCAGCGCGTCGAAGAGGCCCGGCCGCTCGGCCGCACGCTGCTCGGCGCTGCGCGTCTCGTACGCGCCGCGCCGGATCCAGAAGCCGACCAGGCTGAGGAGCGCTCCGAGTACGAACGGCACGCGCCAGCCCCAGCCGTCCATCTGCCCGTCGCCGAGCGTGCTCACCAGCGCCGCCGCGACACCGGACGCCGCGAGCTGTCCGGCGGACGTCGACACGTACTGGAAGGACGAGAACAGTCCGCGCCGCCCCGGGCCCGCCGACTCCACGAGGAAGGTGGTCGAGGCCGCGAACTCGCCCCCGACGGAGAGCCCTTGGAGCAGCCGCGCGAGGACGAGCACCACGGGCGCGAGGACGCCCGCGGCCGCGTATGTCGGGGTGAGTCCGACGAGCAGACTGCTGCCGCCCATCAGCAGGATGGTCACGGTCAGCGCGGCCCGGCGGCCGTGCCGGTCGGCGACCGCTCCCATGAGGAGCCCGCCGACCGGCCGCATGAAGAACCCGACGGCGAACACCGCGAACGTGGAGAGCAGCGGTACGAGGGAGTTGCCCGAGCCCTTGGGGAACACCTGGCCCGCGATGTACGTGGCCAGGAAGGTGTACGCGTACCAGTCGTACCACTCGACGGCGTTGCCGACCGAGGCGGCGAGGAGCTGGCGCAGCGGGCGGCGCGGGGGAGCGGTGTTCAGGGCCCCGGCCGCCGACTCCGACGGGTCCGAGGGGCCGGACGGGGCCGACGGGGAGGGGGACGTGCGATCTGTCATGATCGCGACCATCCCCCGAACCCCGCCGTCCCACACCTCAGGTCCTACGGCCCGAGGTCACGGTCAGCCCTTGCGGTACGAGATCACCGTCGTCGTCACCAGACACGGCGAGGGCGGCACCATCTCCACCCGCAGCGTGCCGCTTGCGGTGTCGTAGTCGACGCCCTCGGCCTCGAACGTGCCCGAGCAGATGCTGCGTTGCGGGATCGCGAACGCGGCCGTGACGTGCCCGGTGACCGGCGAGCCGTCCAGCGGGCGGTCCAGGGCGACCTCCAGGACCTCCTTCGTCGAGCCGTCGGACGAGCACGCCAGATGGGTGGCGTCGGTGAAGTCGCAGCCCTGGATGTTGTCGACCGGCTTGTCGAGAGTGATCTGCCCGGCCTGCGGGAGATTCGCGCCGGGCGCGGGCGCCGACGGGTTGAGCACGGGCGCCGGGAAGACCTGGAGCCGGTTCATGGTGCCCCACTCGCCGGCCACCAGCCACTGCCCGTCGGGCGACACGGACGCGAACGAGTTGTTGAGCAACTCACCCTGATCCAGGGCGTGTTCGTACGTGGTGCGCTTCCCGTCGGGGGCCGTCACCGCGAACATCTTCTTCGTCGTGGCGTCGCTTCCCTGGTACGCGTCGAATGTGTACCCCTGCGCCACATCCGGGTCGCCTATGTGCGACCAGCCCGCCGTGCGCAGATCGAGCGGTACGGAAGCGAGGCCCCGGTACACCAGCGAGCCGTCGGCGTGGCTCGCCAGGCCCTGGCTGCCGGTGAGTGAACTCACCCGCGCGGTGCCGGTCTCGGTCCAGGTGGGCGCGGCCACCGCCGTGCCCGCGCCGAGCGCGAGGGCGCCCAGGGCCGCGGCCAGAGTGAGGAGTTGGCGTCTTGTCCGTCGTTGCGTGGGGGGTTTCATGGCGGCCTCCGCCGGTCGAAGATCGGGTCGCGGACCAGGCTGCCCTACGATCGGCGCATGAGGCTGACGATTCTCGGCGGTGGCGGATTTCGGGTGCCCTTGGTGTACGGAGCGCTGCTCGGCGACCACGCGCCGGGCCGAGTCACCGAGGTCACGCTGCACGACACCGACCCGGACCGGCTGCGGGCCGTCACCGGCGTACTGGCGGAACAAGCCACCGGCGTCCCCGACGCGCCCGCCGTGCACGCCACCACCGACCTCGACGAGGCGCTGCGCGGCGCCGACTTCGTGTTCTCCGCGATCCGCGTCGGCGGTCTCGCGGGCCGCGCCGCGGACGAGCGGGTCGCCCTCGCCGAGGGAGTGCTCGGCCAGGAGACCGTCGGCGCCGGCGGCATCGCGTACGGCCTGCGGACCGTGCCCGTCGCCGTCGACATCGCGCGCCGCGTCAGGCAACTCGCGCCCGACGCCTGGGTCATCAACTTCACCAACCCGGCGGGCCTGGTCACCGAGGCCATGTCACGGCACCTCGGCGACCGCGTCATCGGCATCTGCGACTCGCCCGTCGGACTCGGCCGCCGCGTGGCGCGCGTCCTCGGCGCCGACCCGGGCGAGGCCTGGATCGATTACGTCGGCCTCAACCACCTCGGCTGGCTGCGCGGACTCAAGGTGAACGGCCGCGACGAGCTCCCGCGCCTGCTCGCCGACGAGAAGCTGCTCGGCTCCTTCGAGGAAGGCCGCCTCTTCGGCACGGACTGGCTCCGCTCCCTCGGCGCGATCCCCAACGAGTACCTGCACTACTACTACTTCAACCGTGAGGCCGTCCGCGCCTACCAGGAGGCCGATCGCACCCGCGGCGCGTTCCTGCTCGACCAGCAGGCCGCCTTCTACGCCGACCCGTCGTACGCCAGTTGGGACCGCACCCGCGCCGAGCGCGAGGCCACTTACATGGCGCACAACCGCGAGGCGTCCGGCGCGGGCGAGCGGGACGCGGCCGACCTGGAGGAGTCGGGCGGCTACGAGAAGGTGGCGCTCGCCCTGATGCGCGCCATCGCCCGCGACGAGCGCGCGACGCTGATCCTCAACGTGCGCGGGCGCGGCGCCCTGCCGTCCCTCGACGACGACGCCGTGGTCGAGATCCCCTGCCTCGTCGACGCCAACGGCGCGCACCCCGTCGGCGTGGCGCCGCTGCCCGGCCACGCCACGGGCCTCGTCTCCTCGGTCAAGGCCGTCGAGCGCGAGGTGCTCGAAGCGGCCGAGGGCGGCTCGCGCGCCGCCGCCGTCAAGGCCTTCGCCCTGCACCCCCTCGTCGATTCCGTGACCGTGGCCCGCCGCCTCCTGGAGGGATACACGGAGGCTCACCCCGGCCTCGCCTACCTGACCCGCTAGGGGGTGTCCGGCGGATCAGGGCCGGGTAGGTCGCGGCGAGGTGCCGTGCCAGGCGTCGCGACCCCGGCCCGTGATCCGCCGCCCCCCGAGTAGAGGAGCCCGTATGCACGACGAACTCCGCCGCATCGAGCAGCGCGTCGCCCGCGTCCACGACCAGCGCGTCAAGCCGGCCGTCCACAGCGCCCGGGTCCCGCTCGCCCTCCAGGCCTGGCACGCGACCGGCGAGCCCGTCCCCTTCGCCGAGGCGAAGTCGGCCGCGTACAAGCCGTTCGCTGTCGGCACCCCGTGGGGGCCGCCCTGGGGCACCACCTGGTTCACGGCGCACGGAACGGTCCCCGCCGAGTGGGCGGGCCGCCGCGTCGAGGCCGTCTTCGACCTGGGCTTCGTCAACGACTCGCCCGGCAACCAGGCGGAGGCCCTCGTCCACCTCCCCGACGGCCGCCCCCTCAAGGCCGTCAACCCGCAGAACCAGTACGTGCCCGTGGCCCGCCCCGCGCAGGGCGGCGAAGAGGTCGACTACCTCATCGAGGCCGCCTCCAACCCGGACATCCTCGCCGACCGCTTCGCCCACCCCACCCCGCTCGGCGACCCGCGCACGGCGGGCGACCAGCCGCTCTACACCTTCAGGAGCGCCGACCTCGCGATCCTCGACGAGGACGTCTTCCACCTCTCGCTCGACCTCCAGGTCCTGCGCGAGCTGATGCTGGAGCTGAGCGAACACGAGCCGCGCCGCCACGAGATCGCGCACACGCTCGAAGCCGCGCTCGACGCCCTCGACCTCGACGACATCTCCGGCACGGCCGCCGCCGCCCGGACCGTCCTCGCCCCGGCCCTCGCGAAGCCGGCGCACGCGGGCGCGCACACCCTCTCCTCCGTCGGCCACGCGCACATCGACTCGGCCTGGCTGTGGCCGATCCGCGAGACCAAGCGCAAGACGTCCCGCACCTTCTCGAACGTGACGGCGCTCGCAGACGAGTACGACGAGTTCGTCTTCGCCTGCTCGCAGGCCCAGCAGTACGAGTGGGTCAAGGACAACTACCCGCATGTGTGGGACCGCATCAAGGAGGCCGTCGCCAAGGGCCAGTGGGCGCCCGTCGGCGGGATGTGGGTCGAGTCCGACGGCAACCTGCCCGGCGGCGAGGCCATCGCCCGCCAGCTCGTCCACGGCAAGCGCTTCTTCATCGAGCACTTCGGCGTCGAGACGAAGGGCGTGTGGCTGCCCGACTCGTTCGGCTACAACGCCGCCTACCCGCAGCTCGCCCGGCTCGCCGGAAACGAGTGGTTCCTCACGCAGAAGCTGTCCTGGAACCAGACCAACAAGCTGCCCCACCACTCGTTCTGGTGGGAGGGGATCGACGGCACGCGGATCTTCACGCACTTCCCGCCGGTCGACACCTACAACGTGGAGTTCTCCGGCAGGGAGATGGCGCACGCCGTCCGCAACTACCAGGACAAGGGGCGAGGCACCCGGTCCCTCGCGCCCTTCGGGCACGGTGACGGCGGAGGCGGACCCACCCGCGAGATGCTGGAGCGCGCCCGCCGCCTGGCCGACCTGGAGGGCTCCGCGAAGGTCAGGGTCGAGCACCCGGACGCCTTCTTCGCCGAGGCGAGCAAGGAGATCCCCAAGGACCAGGTGTGGTCGGGCGAGCTCTATCTGGAGCTGCACCGTGCCACGTACACCTCGCAGGCCCGCACCAAGCAGGGCAACCGCCGCAGCGAACACCTCCTGCGCGAGGCAGAGTTGTGGGCCACGGCCGCGGCCCTGCGCGCGCCGGGGTACGCGTACCCGTACGAGAAGCTCGACCGGCTGTGGAAGACGGTGCTCCTGCACCAGTTCCACGACATCCTGCCCGGGTCGTCCATCGCCTGGGTGCACCGGGAGGCCGAGGCGGAGTACGCGCGCGTGGCGGTCGAACTCGAGGCGCTCACGGCGGAGGTGGTCGGTGCGCTGGGGGGTGGCGAGCGCGGGCCGCACGTGTTCAACACCAGCCCGTACGCCCGTACCGAAGTGATCCGCACCCCGGCCGGAGACCTGGTCCGCACCCACGTGCCCGCCAACGGGTCGGCGCCGCCGGCCCCCGCCGCCCCCGACCACCCCGTCACCGTCACGGACGGCCGCACGCTCGACAACGGGCTCGTGCGCGTCGTCATCGGCCCCGACGGGACGCTGGCCTCCGTGTACGACCTGACCGCGGAACGCGAGGTGCTCGCCGGCGCCGGCAACCTGCTCCGCCTCCACAGCGACCTGCCCAACTACTGGGACGCTTGGGACATCGACAAGCACTACAAGAACCACTACCGCGACCTCCTCGACGCCGAGTCCGTGACGGTGACCGAGGAAGGGCCGCTGCGTGCCGCCGTCCGTGTGGAGCGCGCCTTCGGCAAGGGCTCCCGCATCACGCAGACCGTCACCCTGCGCGCGGGCAGCAAGCGCGTCGACGTCGAGACCGAGATCGACTGGCACGAGACCGAGAAGATCCTCAAGGCCGCGTTCCCCGTCGACATCCGCGCCGACCACTCCAGCGCCGAGATCCAGTTCGGCCACGTCAAGCGCCCCACGCACACCAACACCAGCTGGGAGGCGGCCCGCTTCGAGGTGTACGGCCACCGCTGGGTCCACATCGGCGAACCCGGCTACGGCGTCGCGGTCCTCAACGACTCCACGTACGGCCACGACGTCTCGCGCACGACCCGCGACGACGGCGGCACGACCACCACCGTTCGCCTCTCCCTCGTGCGGGCCCCGCGAGTCCCCGACCCGGAGGCCGACCAGGGCGCGCACCGCTTCACCTACTCCCTGCTGCCCGGCGCGAGTATCGCCGACGCGGTCGCCGAGGGGTACGCGCTCAACCTTCCGCTACGGGTGGCCGGTTCGGGCGGTGCGCCGGAGCCGGTGGTGTCGGTGGACGGCGACGGTCTGACGGTGGAGGCGGTGAAGCTCGCCGACGACGGCTCGGGCGATGTCGTCGTGCGGCTCTACGAGTCCCTCGGCGGCCGGGCCGCGGGCACGCTGCGCACGGGCTTCCCGCTCGCCGGCGTCCAGGTCACCGATCTCCTGGAGCGTCCGCTCGCGCGGCAGCCGGAAGAGGTGCGGATGTCGGCGGACGGCGGTGACGCGGTGCGGGTGGCGCTGCGGCCGTTCCAGATCGTGACGCTGCGGCTCGCGGTGGGCGGCCGGGGCTGAAGTCGTCGTCAGTGGGGAGGGCCGGTTGGACCTCCCCACTGATCCCGGCCCCGTGATTGTTTCTGACGCATACGGCGAATTTTCATGCAAGTGTCATCACCCCTTCCCCTCTGACCGGTCCTCTTGGAACACTCTGTTCGCTTCTGTCCCCACACACCCAAGAGGCCCCACACCCATGCCTGAACTCAACCGGCGGCGTTTCCTGCAGATAGCGGGCGCGACCGCGGGCTTCACCGCCCTGTCGAACAGCATCGACCGCGCCGCGGCCATCCCGGCCGCCCGCGTCAAGGGAACTGTCCAGGACATCGAGCACATCGTCGTCCTGATGCAGGAGAACCGGTCCTTCGACCACTACTTCGGCACGATGAAGGGCGTCCGCGGCTTCGGCGACCCGCGACCGGTGACGCTCCCCAGCGGCAAGCCCGTGTGGAACCAGGCGAGCGGTGCCAAGGAGGTCCTGCCCTACCACCCCGACGCGGCGGACCTGGGCATGCAGTTCATCGCGGGCCTCGACCACGACTGGGCCGGCGGCCACAGCGCGTTCAACAACGGCAAGTACGACAACTGGATCGCCGCCAAGGGCACGGGCACGATGGCGTATCTGACGCGCCAGGACATCCCGTTCCACTACGCGCTCGCCGACAAGTTCACGGTGTGCGACGACTACCACTGCTCGTTCATGGGGGCCACCGACCCCAACCGCTACTACATGCTGTCGGGCCACGTCGGCAACGACGGCACCGGCGGCGGGCCCGTCCTCGGCAACCAGGAGGCCGGCTACGGCTGGACCACGTACGCCGAGCGCCTGGAGAAGGCCGGGGTCTCCTGGAAGGTCTACCAGGACATCGGCGACGGCCTCGACGCCGCCGGGAGCTGGGGCTGGATCGACGACGCCTACCGTGGCAACTACGGCGACAACTCGCTCCTCTACTTCAACAACTACCGCAACGCGAAGCCGGGCGACCCCCTCTACGACAAGGCCCGCACCGGCACGAACGCCAAGGCGGGCGACGGCTACTTCGACGTCCTGAAGGCCGACGTCAAGGCAGGCAAGCTCCCCAAGATCTCCTGGATCGCGGCGCCCGAGGCGTTCTCCGAGCACCCCAACTGGCCCGCGAACTACGGCGCTTGGTACATCTCGCAGGTCCTCGACGCGCTCACGTCCAACCCGGACGTGTGGAGCAGGACGGCGCTGTTCATCACGTACGACGAGAACGACGGCTACTTCGACCACGTGGTGCCGCCGTACGCCCCCGCCTCCGCCAACCAGGGCCTGTCCACCGCCGACACCACGCTCGACTACTTCAAGGGCAACGCGAGCTACTCGGCGGGCCCCTACGGGCTCGGCCAGCGCGTCCCCATGCTCGTCGTCTCGCCGTGGTCCACGGGTGGCTACGTCTGCTCCGAGACGCTCGACCACACCTCGATCCTGCGGTTCATGGAGAAGCGCTTCGGCGTCAAGGAGACCAACATCTCGCCGTGGCGCCGCGCCATCTGCGGCGACCTCTCCTCCGCGTTCGACTTCTCCCTCACGAACACGACCCCGGCACAACTGCCCAGCACCGCCGGGTACCTGCCGCCGGACCACGACCGGCACAACAGCTACGTGCCCAAGCCGCCGGCCAGCCCCGTGCTGCCCAAGCAGGAGTCGGGCTCCCGGCCCGCGCGCCCGCTGCCGTACGCGCCCTACGTCGACGGGGTCTCCACGCCGTCGACCGGCAAGTTCCAGCTCACGTTCAGCGGCGGGCCCTCCGCGGGCGCGGCGTTCCAGGTGAGGTCGCTCAACCGGACCGACGGCCCCTGGACGTACTCCACCGAGGCCGGTAAGTCGATCTCGGACGCCTGGAACTCGACCTACTCCGCCGGGAAGTACGACCTCACGGTGCACGGCCCTAACGGGTTCCTGCGCGCCTTCAAGGGCACCAACACGGTCGCCGAGCCCGGGCTCACCGCCCGCCACGACGCGAGCACGGGCAACCTCACGCTCACGCTGACGAACCCCACCGGCGCCGACGTCCACCTCACCGTGACCAACGCCTACGGCGGACAGCCGCAGACGTACACGGTGCGGGCCGGTGCCACCGTCACCCAGACCGTCGACCTGCGCGCGACCAAGCGCTGGTACGACCTGAAGGTGACCGCCGACAGCGACAGCACGTACCTGCGCCGCCTCGCGGGCCATGTCGAGAACGGACAGGCCGGCGTGAGCGACCCCGGGATCCTCACGGTCTGACCCGTAAGGGCTTGGCTTAGATCTCGAAGACCTCGCCGACACTCGAAAATCGCGCCGCTGCCCGTTCCGTACCGGTTCGGGCGGCGGCGTACGTCACATCTGTCCGGCCTGGATGCCATCACAGGATGGCGCGATAGTGTGCCCGGGTGACGACGCATTCGAACACCCCGGCAGGCTGGTACCCCGACCCCCAGGGCGCGCCCCAGACCCTGCGGTGGTGGGACGGCGCGCAGTGGACCGAGCACACCAGCCCTGTGCAGCAGTCCGCGGGCCAGCAGGTCCCGCAGCAGGCGCAGCGACAGCCTCAGCAGCAGCATGTGCAGCAGCCGGTCCAGGGCCAGTTCGCGCAGCAGCAGCAGCAGCACGCGACCGGCCCGTACGGGCAGCAGGCCCCGCAGCAGCAGTACGTCGACCCCGCCAAGGTGCAGCGCCAGGTGCAGCACCAGGCCGGTGTCGCGCCCACCGCGCAGGGCGGCGGCAGCCTCTTCACCGAGCCGATCCTGGTGGTGAACCAGAAGGCCAAGCTGATCGAGCTGACGAACGAGTACACCGTCATGGATCAGAACGGCGCCCAGATCGGCTCCGTCGTCCAGGTCGGCCAGAGCACCCTCAAGAAGGTCGCACGCTTCGTCTCCAGCCTCGACCAGTTCATGACCCACAAGCTGGAGATCCGCGACGCGTACGGGCAGCCGCAGCTCGTCATGACGCGGCCCGCGAAGTTCATGAAGTCGCGTGTCGTCGTGGAGCGCCCGGACGGCTCGCCCGTCGGCGAGATCGTCCAGCAGAACATGATCGGCAAGATCAACTTCGGGATCAACGTGAACGGCCAGCAGATCGGCGCGATCAAGGCCGAGAACTGGCGGGCCTGGAACTTCGCGATCGTCGACCACGCCGACAACGAGGTCGCCCGCATCACGAAGACGTGGGAGGGACTCGCCAAGACGATGTTCACGACCGCGGACAACTACGTCCTCCAGATCCACTACCAGCTGCCCGAGCCGCTCCTGAGCCTCGTCGTGGCGACCGCCCTCACGGTGGACACCGCCCTCAAGCAGGACGCGCGCGGCTTCGGCTGACCGGGCCGGCGCCCAGGGCCTCTCGTTTGGATCATGCCGGGCTCGCAGGGTCTGGCACCGCACCTCGCGGCGTTGTCGGCAGTCGCCGAACCCCCCGAGCTCTCGGCTGCGTTCGAGCAGGGGGGACCCCCATGACCCCGCTCCCTGATCCGGCCTGATCCCAACGGGAGGCCCTGGCGGGCGCCGGTTCACCGGGACGTGGGCTGCTCCAGGCCCGCCTGCTCGTCCGCCCCGGCCGTCGTCCCGTGCGCGGCCGGGACGTGCGGTCCGCCCGACCGGCGCGCGGCCGGGACCAGCAGCGCCGCGAGCGCGGCGGCGAGGCACAGCGCCGCGAGCAGCGTGAAGCCGTGGGTGTACCCGGAGGCGTAGGGGAGTCCCGACGCCTGGAGGTGCCCCGTGACCAGGCTGCTCATCACGGCGGCGCCGATCGAGCCGCCGATGGTGCGGATGTTGGCGTTCATGCCGGTGGCCGCGCCGGTCTGCGCCGCCGGGACGCTCTGCACGATCAGGTTCGCCATGGACGCGAACGCGAGCCCGATGCCGAGCCCGAACACGCCTGCCGCGAGGGCGACTTGCCACTGCTCGGAGTGCCAGGCGGCGAGCATCGCGCAGGAGACCGCGCCCAGCGCGGCGCCGGTGGTGAGCAGGGCCTTCGCCCCTACGGCGGGTTCGAGCCGGCCGCTGAGCACCCCGGCGAGGAACATCGCCACGAGCATCGGGAGCATCAACAGCCCCGCGCCCGTCACGCTCGCCCCGAAGCCGTACCCGGCCGACGAGGGCGTCTGGGCGAACCCGGGCAGGAACGACCACACCGCGTACATCCCCGCGCCGAAGAGCAGCGCGGCCGTGTTCGTCGTCCACACGGCGGGCAGCCGCATGACGCGCAGGTCGATCAGCGGGCTCGCGGAGCGCGCCTCGGCGAGCACCCATGCGGCGAAGAGGACCACGGCGGCGGTCAGCAGACCGACGACCTCGATCGATGCCCAGCCCCAGGACGTGGCCTGGCTGATGGGCAGCAGCAGGGCGACGAGCCAGCCGGAGAGCAGCACGGAGCCGAGCCAGTTCACGCGTCCCGTGCCGCGCGTCGGCGACTCCGGAACGTAGCGGTACGCGATCAGCGCCGTCACCGCGACGACGGCCGCGGGCAGCCAGAACAGCCAGCGGTAGTCGAGCGCGCCCACGATCGGCCCGGCCGCGACCATGCCCACACCGCCGCCTGCCGCGATGACGGCGGACAGGTTGCTGATGCTGGGGCTGACCCGGTGGCCGGGGAACTCGTCGCGGATGATGCCGAACGACAGCGGGAAGAGCGCGCCGCCGATGCCCTGGACGACGCGGGCGACGATGAGCACGGTGATGCTCGGGGCGAGGGCCGCGAGCACACAGCCCACGGTCAGCGCGACGAGCGCGGCGACCATGGTGCGCTTCTTGCCGACGAGGTCGCCGACCCGGCCGAGTATGGGCGTGAAGATCGAGGCGGACAGCAGATAGGCGGTCATCACCCAGGTCGAGGTGGCCTGGCTGGTGTGCAGCGCGTGCTGGACGGTGGGCAGGGCCGGGGCGACCAGCGACTGCATCATCGAGAACACGCCGGCACCCGTCGCGAGGACCGCGAAGGTGAGGCGGTTGGAGCTTCTGGGCGCCGCGCTCGGCGCCTTGGGATTCCGGGACATGGGATTCCGGGTCGTGCGAGGGGACATCGTGCGATTCCGGTTCAAGGCGGTGTCTCTCTGAACGGAAGGTGGCCGGGCACACCGGCGTGACCTGCGGCAAGGGCCGCGGTCCGCCGGCGCGCGCGAGCTGGGAGGATGGTGGGATCCGGCTGTCTCGACCGGTCTGACCGCAGCACTGTGCGGCGGGAAGCGGGGTGCGCCGACTGCTAAAGTGGAGGCATCCCTCGACTTGGATAACGATAGCGGAGGGATGCCTCCGGTACAACCTCGGCAGCCCGCGCTGTCTCACCCCGGGAGTGGCACGCATGACGGACAGGGAACTCGTCGGCGGGATCGTCGCGGCCCAGCGCCCGCGCCGCGCGGACGCGCGCCGCAACTTCGACTCGCTCCTCGCCGCGGCCCGCGACGCGTTCGCCGAGAAGGGTGCGGAGGCGTCGCTCGAGGACATCGCCCGCAAGGCCGGCGTCGGCATCGGCACGCTGTACCGCAACTTCCCCACGCGCAGGCACCTCTTCGAGACGGTCTACGCGGAAGAGGTCGACGCCCTGTGCCGGCTCGCCGACGAACTCGCGGACGCCCCGCCGTGGGACGGGCTCGCCACGTGGCTGCGCCGGTTCGTGGACTACACCGTCACCAAGCGCGCCATCAGGGACGCACTCAGCGGTGAGTCGGACATCTTCGTCTCCTGCCGCCGCGCCATGATCGACGCCGGTGAACCGCTGCTGCTGCGCGCGCAGGCCGCCGGGGAGGTCCGCGAGGACATGTCCTTCGACGACCTGCTCCGCCTGATCTCCGGCGTCACCGGCGCGGCCTACGTGGACACCGAGCAGCGCGACCGGGTCTTCGGCATCACGCTGGACGGGATGAGGACGCGTCCCGCGCCTCGCAAGCCGTGACGCGGGACCCGTAAAGCGGATCGCGTCATGCGGAGGCCGTAGGGGGGTCGCCGTCAGGACGCCTGGAGCGCGCCCGGTTCCGGTTGGGGCGGGATCGACGGCAGGACGACCACCGTGCCCGGCAGTACGGGCATCGGCGGAAGGCTCTGCAGGCCCGGCAGCCCGGGCAGGCTCGCGACCGGGCCCGCTTCCGCCACGCGGGGCGGCAGCTCGGGCAGCGGTTCCGCCGCCGTGAGCGACGGCTGCGGTCGAGCCTCCGGAGTCTCTCGGGTCTCCTGGCTCTCCGGTGACGTGCGCGTGAGGAGCAGGACGCCGCGGGCCGCGAGCGTCGCCCCCGCCGCCGTGAGCAGAATCCCCGTGATCCCGCCCTGGAGCCGCTCGCCGAGCAGCGTGACGCCGATGATCGCCGCGGCCACCGGGTTGGAGAGGGTGACCATCGCGAGCGGGGCGCCGAGGCCACCGCGGTAGGCGACCTGGGACAGGAGCAGGCCGCCCGCCGCGAACGCGGCGATCAGCAGCGCCACGACGATCACCTTGACGCTGAGCAGCGGCCCCGTCCGGTCGGTGACCGCGACGGTCACGGTCTGGGCGAGCGCCGAGGCGATGCCCGAGGCGAGACCGGAGGCCGTCGCGTGCCGCAGCCCCGGCTTCGCGCCGCGCCGCGACAGGAGACCGATCAGGGCGGCCGTCGCACCGGCGACGGCGAGCGCCTCGCCGAGGCTGAGCGTGTCGTCGGGGGCCGGGCCCGAGGCCGTGAGCAGGAGCGCGCCGAGCCCGGCGAGCGTGAGCGCGGTGCCGCGCCATTCGACGGACAGGACGCGCCGTCCGGCCAAGCGCGCTCCGAGCGGCACGGCCGCGACGAGCGTCAGCGCGCCGAGGGGCTGTACGAGGGTGAGCGGGCCGTACTTGAGGGCCGCCACATGCAGGAGCGCGGCGGATGCGTTGAGCAGGACCGTCCCCCACCAGGCGCCCGTGCCGAGCAGGCCGAGGACGCCCGAGTCGGTCCCCGCGGTGCGTGATGCGAGGCGTTCCTGGGCGACGGCGGCAGCGGCGTAGGCGACCGCCGAGACGAGGGAGAGCGCGACGGCGAGGAGGGTGGCGTTCACCGGTGTGCTCCTGACGCCGTGAGGACTGTGCGCCCCGGACGTGCCGCTCCCGAGGTGACCGACGCGACCGGCGCGTCGACGGCGGACGCGGAGCCCGCCGTCACCGACACCGGGATGCGCGCGAGCACCTCGGACGCGGAGAGGGAGCCGCCGCGCTGACGCGCCGGGGTCCAGGGGGCGGGGATCGCCGCGCCCATGGCCTCCGCGGTCGCCGTGAACGAGGCCGCGGCGCGCGGGGCGGGCAGCAGGTGCCGGCCGATGGACTGACCGGGCTTCGCGGCCCGAGTGGTGCCGGGCAGCCGGATCACCGCGAGCGCGATGCCCAGGAGAGCCGTCGCCACGATCGCGTCCAGCCAGTAGTGGTTCGCCGTGCCGACGACGACGAACAGAGTGAGCGCCGGGTGCAGCAGCCACAGCCAGCGCAGCCGGGAGCGGGTCGCGGCGATGAGGCCGACGGCGACCATCAGGGCCCAGCCGAAGTGCAGGGACGGCATCGCGGCGAACTGGTTCGCCATCGAGTCGGTCTGCGGCGTCGCGCCGTAGACGGTCGGCCCGTACACCTGCCCGGTGTCCACGAGGTGCGCGGCGGCCAGCATCCGGGGCGGGGCCAGCGGGAAGGTGAGGTGCAGCACAAGGGCCGCCGCGGTGAGGGCGGCCAGTACCCGGCGCGTCCATATGTAGTGCCGGGGCCTGCGCAGATACAGCCAGATCAGAAAGGCGGCCGTCGCCGGGAAGTGCACCGTCGCGTAGTACGTGTTCGCGATGTGGACGAGGCCGTCGCTGTGCAGCAGGGCATGCTGCACGGCGCCCTCGCCCGGCAGATGGACGGCGCGTTCGAGGTCCCACACGCGGTGCGCGTTGTGGAACGCCTCGCCGGTGTGGCCATTGGCCAGTTGCCTGCCGAACTTGTAGACGAGGAACAGTCCGACGACCAGCAGGAGCTCCCGGACCAGGGGCGGGCGGGCGACGACATCCGGCTGGTGGCCGACGGCGTCCGTCTCGCGGCCGGCTGTGTCCGGCTCCGGTTCGGCAGGCTCGGTAAGGGAATTCATCCCCCGGCCCCTTTTCATGACGACTGGGTGGTGCGGTGATGCGGAGGTGAGCACGGCGTGAACCGCGCTCATCGATACGCCAGTGTACCGAAACGCTGGCGTACCGGTACACTGGCGTATCGATAGTGAAGATCGCGAGGAGAAGAGCCATGGAGTCCCAGGAGCAGGCAGGCACATCAGTGACCACTTCGCGCCGCTCCAAGATCACTCCGGAGCGCGAGCGGGAGTTCTACGACGCGGTCCTCGACCAGCTCCGCGAGAACGGCTACGAGGCGCTCACCATGGAGGGCGTCGCGGCCCAGGCGTGCTGCAGCAAGTCCACGCTCTACCGGCAGTGGAAGACGAAGCCGCAGCTCGTGGCCGCCGCACTGCGGGCGGGACGCTGCGTGAAGTTCGCCAGTGTCGACACGGGTACGTTCGCCGGCGACCTGCGCTCGGCCGCTCGCGCGGCGGCGCAGCAGGCCGGACGCGACACTCAGCTCGTCCAGGCTCTCGGCCACGCGGTCCTCAGTGACGAGGAACTCCAGGGGGCGCTGCGCGAGGCCCTGGTCGAGCCGGAGCTGGCCGCGCTCGGGGCGATGGTCGACCGGGCCGTGGCGCGCGGCGAGATCGCCGCGGACCATCCGGCCGTCGAGTTCCTGGCCGCCCAACTGCTCGGGGTGCAGCGCATCCGCCCGGTCCTCGAGGGCCGGTACGCGGACGCGGATTACCTCACCCGCTTCGTCGACGCCGTGGTGCTGCCCGCACTCGGCCTGAGCGAAGCCACCTGAACGGGAGACCGCCGTCTGTCGGGATGACCGGACGGCGGTCTGCCCGCGCCGCACCGTGGGGACGGGCGCGGCGCGCACCCCCGGGCCGGGCGGGTCCCTCCTTGAGCGGAGTGGGACCCGCCCGGCCCCTGGGCTTTCCCCCTGTGGCGCCCGACGGGTTGTTACGGGGTGCTACACGTGTTGTGCGCGGCCCTACACGTCCTGCCCGTTGCCGCCGCCCTCGGCGATCGCGGACTTCTTGATGCCCTTGGTGATCTTGTCCATCGAGGTCACGTCCGGCGCCTTGTCGTTCACGTCGATGCCGAAACGGACGACGACCAGCGACTTGGGGTTGGCCGGCGCGGGGAAGACCAGCGACTCGACGTAGCCGTCGTCGCCCTTGGCCGTGACGACCTGCCAGCGCACCAGATAGCCCTGCCGGCCCGCCACGGTGACGGCCTTGGAGGCCAGTTCCTTGTGCGAGGTGATCTTCCCGTAGATCGCGCCGCCGTAGGACTCCTGCGCGTTCTTGGAGATGTCCTCCTTGGCCGCGGCCTCCGCGCCGGTCGCCTTGAGCTTCAGCGCCTCGGCCGACGCCGAGAACGCGCCGCCGCGCACACACTGCTGCTTCGTGTCGCCGGGGCAGGCGTACGGGCCGGTCGTCACCCCCGCGTTGCCGCCCTTCGTCGTGCCGCCGGTCCAGCCGTCGAGCACGGGCATCGACACCCCGTTGACCAGGTCGGCGGCGAAACCGTCGCCGGAACCCGGCGCCTGCGGAGCACCACTCTCGCCACCGGAGCCACCGGAGCCACCGGAGCCACCGGAGCCACCGGGGCCACCGGGGCCACCGGATCCGCCACTGCCTCCGCTGCCGCCCGTCCCGTCCTCCGGCCCCTGAGGAAGTCCCGGGGAAGTGGAGGGACTTGACGAGGAGTCGGCCCGGTCGCTCTTGCCGTCGCCGTCCCCGGACGTCAGCGCGTACACCCCGCCGACGATGCCGCCGAGGACCACTACGGCGACACCGGCGGCGATGGCTATCTTGAGGCCGCGTCTCGGCTTCGGCTCCGGGTACGCGGGGTAGCCCGGGTATCCGGGGTGGCCGAACTGCCCCTGCGGCTGGGGGGTCTGCGGATAGCCGTACGCCTGCGGATGCGCGCCGGGAGCCGCCGGCGCGTACGCGGGCGGGGCGGGCGCGGCGCCGGCCTCGGCGGCACGGGTCTGCTCCGTCCACACGCTGCCGTCCCACCAGCGTTCGGTGCGGGGGCCTTCGGGCTTCTGGCCGGGATCGGGGTACCAGCCGGGGGGAGTCACCTGGGTCATGGGCGCCACAGTATGAGGCGTGCGTGAAAGAGGCATGAGAGGGGGCAGGTCCGGTTCCGGAAGGGCACCCTCCCACTTACGGCGAAGACCTGCGCAGACCCCCACCCACAACCCCCCGGCTCCGGCTACTCTCGACATCTGTACGTCGGTTGAGCGACTTCGGGAGGGTGCGGGATGACGCGGAGTCGGCCTGAAGGAGCCGCCTCGGCCGCCCTGTGGGAGCGGGACAAGGAGATCGCGGACGTCGAGCGGGCGCTCGGCGAACTCTGCGGGGACGCGGCGTCGTCGGGCAGCCTCGTCGTGTTCAGAGGCGAAGCGGGCATCGGCAAGACCGCCCTCCTCGAAGAGGTGCGCCGCATCGCGGCGGGACGGGCCACGGTCTGGTCGGCCCGCGGTGGTGAGACCGTCACCTCCGTCCCCTTCAACGTCGTACGCCAGTTGCTGCAGCCCGCCCTCCTCGCGCTCTCGCAGGAGGAGGCACGCGAGTACTTCGGCGACTGGTACGAGATCGCCGGCCCCGCCCTCGGCATAGCCGAACCGGGCGGCCGCCAGGCCGACCCGCAGGGTGTGCGCGACGGACTCGTCGCGGCCGTGTCCCGGCTCGCCCGGCTGCACTGGCCGCTCGTCCTGCTCGTCGACGACGCGCAATGGGCCGACGAGGAGACCCTCCACTGGCTCTCCGCGTTCGCCGAACGCCTCGACGACCTCCCCGTCCTCGTGGTCGTCGCCCACCGCGACGGCGAGGCGACCGCCGCCTCCACCGGACACCTCGAAGCCGTCGGCGCCGCCGCCCGGCCCCGCACCACCCTGTACGCCCTCACCCCCGACGCCACCGCCGGACTCACCCGCGCCACCCTCGGCGAGCACGCCGACGCCCCCTTCTGCCGCGAGGTGTGGGCCGTCACCGGCGGCAACCCGTACGAGACGGTCGAGCTCCTGGCCAAGGTCCAGGACAGCGAACTCGAACCCGCGGAGGGCTCGGCCGGCGAGCTGCGCGCCCTGAACAAGTCGGCGCGCGGCCGCGGCCTCGTCGACCGCCTCGAAGGCCTCGGCACCGACGCGACGCGCTTCGCCTGGGCCGCCGCCATCCTCGGCACCCGGATCGCCCACGACCTCGCGGCGCGACTCGCCGGGATGACGCCGGGCGAGGCCGGCCGCTGCGCCGTGCGGCTGCGCGCCGCCCGCATCCTCACCGACGCGACGTACGAAGACGGCTCCGTGAGGCTGGAGTTCGTGCACCCGCTGATCGCGAGCGCCGTGTACCGCTCCATCCCGGCGGCCACCCGCACCGCCATGCACGGACAGGCCGCCTGGGCCGTCACCGCCTCGGGCCACGGCGCCGCGGCCGCCTCCCGGCATCTGCTCCAGGTCCACCCGGACGACGACCCCGAACTCGTCGAGCAGCTGCGCGCGGCGGCCGGCGAACACCTCGCGGTCGGCGCCCCGGAGGCCGCCCGCCGCTGTCTGGAGCGCGCCCTCCAGGAACCGCCGCTGCCCGGCGTGCGGTCCGAACTGCTCTACGAGCTGGGCTGTGCCACCCTCCTCACCTCGCCCGCCGTCACCATCGGCTACCTGCGCCAGGCGCTCGACACCGACCCGGGCCTCGACGGGGACGCGCGCGTGGACGCCGTGTGCCGGCTGTCCCAGGCCCTCGTCCACAACAACCAGCTGGAAGAGGCGCTGCGCGAGATCGACGCCGAGGCCGCGCGGCTCGACCCGGGTCCGGCCCGCCTCCGCCTCCAGGCCATGCGCTACATGTGGGAGGGCATCCACGCGGGCGAGGAGGACTCCCCGGGCCGCTCCCGCAGTCTCGCCGCGCTCGCGGGCTCCCTCACCGGCCGGGACAACCCCGAGCGGGTCCTGCTCGTCCTGCGCGCCTTCGACGCGATGACGCGCGGCGAGAACGCGGAGGAGGTGGTCGAGCTCTGCGACCGCTCCCTCGTCAACGAACGCCTCGCGCCGGGCCTCGGCTGGACCGACTCCGAGTGGGGCTTCGAACTCCTCGCCATGCTCGGCAGCGCCTATCTCTTCGCCGACCGGCTCGACCGCGCGGAGAGCCTGTTCACCGAGGCCGTACGCGTCTACGAGACCGCGGGCTGGAGCGGCGGCCATCTGGCGCTCGCGCACGCCTTCGTCGGCTACGTCCACCGCAGGCGCGGCCGCCTCACCGACGCCGAGGCCGTCCTGCGCGAGAGCCTGCGCCTGGCCGACCGCGTCGGCCGCGGCCTGCCCATGCACTGGGACGCGGCGTGCATGCTCATCGACACGCTCGTGGCCCGCGGCCGGATCGGCGAGGCGATGGAGATCGCGGAGCGCTACTCCTTCGGCCCGCCCTACCCCTCCACGATCGTCCTGCCCGACGCGCACTCCGTCCGCGGACGCCTGCTGATCGCCGCGGGCCGCACCGAGGAGGGCGTCAACGAGCTGGAGGCGGCGGCCAAGGCGGCCACCGCCCGCGGCGGGCACAACACGATCATGGCGCCCTGGGCCTGCGACCTGGCCCGCGCGCTCACCACCGAGGACCCGAAGCGCTCCAGGGAACTGGCCGCCGACGCCCGGCTCCAGGCCGAGCGCTTCGGCACGGACACGGCGATCGGGGAGGCCTTGCGCTGCGAAGCCGCCCTGGAGACCGGCCAGCGCTCCCTGACGCTCTACGCGAAGTCGGTCACGTATCTCGAAGCGTCGCCCTGCGCGTACGAACACGCGGTGGCCCGCGTCGAGTACGGCATCGCCGCCCGCTCGGTCGCGGAACTCACCCGAGGCCTCACCCTGGCCAAGTCGTGCGGCGCCGACGGCCTGGCCGCCCGCGCCCGCGAGGTCCTCGACACGGGACGCGGCCTGCGCTGACCGTCGGCGTGCGCGAGGGCTCAGCCTGCCGCCGGGCCCTCGCCGCTCTCCTCGGAGAGGACCCGCTGAGCCACCGCGAACGCCGAATTCGCCGCGGGGACACCGCAGTACACCGCGGACTGCAGCAGTACGGCGCCGATCTCGTCGGGCGTCAGGCCGTTGCGCAGTGAGGCGCGCACATGCATCGCCAGCTCGTCGTAGTGGCCGTGGGCCACCAGCGCCGTCATCGTGATCATGGACCGTTCGCGGCGCGTCAGCGTCGGGTCGGTCCAGATCTCGCCCCACGCGTAGCGCGAGATGAAGTCCTGGAAGCGGGCCGTGAACGGGCTCTGCCTGGCCTGCGCGCGGTCGACGTGTGCGTCGCCGAGCACCTGCCTGCGCACCTCCATGCCGCGTCCGGCACCCCCGCCGAGCTGGGCGCGCAGCGCCGTGATCACGGGTGCGGGGCACTGGGCGGGGGCGAGGTGCGAGGCACCCGCGATCTCGACGAGCGACGAGCCGGACACCGCGTCGGCGATCTCCCGCAGATGCGCGGGCGGCGTCGCCGGGTCCTCGCGGCCCGCGATCAGCAGCGTGGGAGCCGTGATCGAGGCGAGCTCCTCGCGGATGTCGAACGCGGCGAGCGCGTCACAACAGGCCGCGTACGCCTCCGAGTTGGCGGTGCGGTGGTCCTCGATGAGCGCGGGCACGGTGAATCCGGGCGTGAACCAGCGCCGGTCGGCGGTCTCGGCGACCGGGCCGAGCCCCTCGCGGCGTACGAGCGCGGCCCGTTCCTCCCAGGGCTTCGAGCCGCCGAAGTGCGCCGACGAGCAGATCACCGCGAGGCTCGTCACCCGCTCCGGGTGGTGGACCGCGAGGTGCAGGCCCACTGCGCCGCCGAGCGACACCCCCGCGTACGCGAAGCGCTCGATGCCGAGGGAGTCGGCGAGGTCCAGGACGAGCCGGGCCAGATCGGCGACGGTCGCACCCGGACCGATCAGGCCTGCCGGGGACTTCCCGTGTCCCGGCAGGTCCCAGCGCACCACACGGTGGGTGACGGACAGTTCGGGCGCGACCACGTCCCACAGGGCGGTGGAGGTGCCGAGCGAGGGGCCCAGGAGGAGCGGGGGAGCGGTGGCGGGGCCTTCGGCGCGGTGGTGAAGAAGGGTGCCGCGGTCGGGGGATGCAGTGCTCAACGTCGCTCCAGGGCACGGTCGGTGAGGGCTCCGGCGGAGCCGGTGTAACGGGCGGGGTCGGTGAGGTCGGCCAGGTCGACGCCCTTGAGATCGGGCTCGTCGGCCAGGATCTCGGCCAGGGGCCTGTCCTCGGTGCGGGTGCGCCGCGCCGCCTCGGTGATCAGGGACTTCGCGCGGGCACGCCCGAGCAGGGGCGCCAGCTCGGCCGCCAGGCGCTCCGAGACGATCAACCCATGGGTGGCGAAGAGGTGTTCACGCATCACGTCCGCGTGGACCTGAAGCCCCTCGGTGAGCTCGGCCGCGTCGCGCGCCGCGCCGCCCACGAGCCGCAGGAGGTCGCGCAGCGGCTCCCACTCCGCGTGCCAGGCACCGGCGGGGCGCTCGTCCTCGGCCGCCATCGACGCGTACAGCGTCGCGGCGAGCGCGGGTGCGCGGCGGGCGGCCGCCGTCACGAGCGTGGCCCTGACCGGGTTCGCCTTGTGCGGCATCGCGGAGGAACCGCCGCCCGCCCCCTCCGACAGCTCGCCGATCTCCGTACGGGACAGCGTGAGCACGTCCGCCGCCGGCTTGGCGAGGGCCCCGGCCGTGAAGGCGAACGCGCCCGCGAGGTCGGCGACCGGAGTGCGCAGGGTGTGCCAGGGCAACACGGGCGCGACCAGGCCGAGTTCGGCCGCGTATGCCTCGGTCAGCTCACCGGCGTTCGTGGCGCCGAACACACCGAACGCCGCCAACGTGCCCGCCGCGCCGCCCAGCTGGACAGGAAGTGAAGCCCGCACGGTGTTCAGCCGGTCGCGTGCGTCGAGGACGAGCGAGCGCCAGCCCGCCGCCTTCAGGCCGAACGTCGTCGGCACGGCGTGCTGCGTGAGCGTACGGCCCGGCATGACGGTGTCGCGGTGCGCGGACGCGAGCCGACCGAGCGCGCTCTGGGTGCGCGCCAGGTCGCCGAGCAGCCCGTCCAGCGTCCGGGCCGCGACCAGCATGAGCGCCGTGTCCAGGATGTCCTGGCTGGTGGCGCCGCGGTGGACGTACGGGGCGTGCTCCCCGGCCACCGCGGCCGTCAGGTCGGCGACCAGGGGGATCACCGGGTTGCCCCCGGAGCGGGCGCGCAGCGCGAGGTCACGGGGGTCGAAGCGCCCCTCGTCCGCGGCGGCCCGCGTCACCGCGTCCGCCGCGGCCGCGGGCGCCAGGCCCAGGGCGGCCTGCGCCCGGGTGAGCCCCGCCTCCGCGTCGAGCAGGGCGCGCAGGACCGCCGCGTCCGAGGTGGCCGACTCGGCGGGGGAGCCCACCCGGCCGGGGGCGAGCAGGCCGGCGTCGGGATCGACAGGTGTCACTGGAACTCCAGGAAGACCGTTTCGCCTTCGCCCTGAAGGCGGATGTCGAAACGGTACGTGCGGTGCGCGTCTTCCTGCGGCAGCGCGAGCAGCGTCGCGCGCCGCTCCGCGGGCAGGGCGTCGAGCAGCGGGTCCGCGCCGTCGGAGAGGTAGGCGCGGGTGAACAGGTGGTGCAGCAGACCGCGCGCGAACACGCACACGCTGACGTACGGCACTCCCGCGTTGCCCGGCGGCAGTGTGAAGAGCGCGTAGTGGCCGTCGGCGTCCGTGGCGACCCGGCCGAATCCGGTGAAGTCCGTGCCGTTGCGGCCGAGATGTCCGCCGGTCGTGGTGTCGCGGCGCAGCGAGCCGGGCGCCCCGTCGAGCGAGCCGTCGGGTCCGGCCTGCCAGAACTCCAGGATGGCGTCCGGCACCGGGGCGCCCTCGCCGTCGAGCACGTAGCCGTGCAGGGCGATCGTGTCGGGATGCCCCTTCGGCGCGACCTGCTCGCCCTCGGGGAACGGCAGGGCGTAGCCGTAGAACGGTCCGACGGTGTGCGACGGCGTGGGGAGCAGCTTCTCGGGCACGGAGGTCATCGGCCTTCCTCGATCCAGGTGGCGGAGGGACCGTCGAGGACGATGTCCCACTCGTAGCCGAGGGAGAACTCGGGCTGGGACAGGTCGTGGTTGTACGCCGCGACCAGGCGGTCGCGCGCCGCGTCGTCCGTCACCGACCGCAGGATCGGGTCGTAGCGGAACAGCGGGTCGTTCGGGAAGTACATCTGCGTCACGAGCCGCTGCGTGAACGCGTCGCCGAACAGGGAGAAGTGGATGTGTGCGGGGCGCCACGCGTTGGTGTGGTTGCGCCACGGGTACGCGCCCGGCTTGACGGTGGTGAAGGAGTACCGGCCCTGATCATCCGTCAGGGTTCGTCCCACGCCGGTGAAGTTGGGGTCGAGCGGCGCCGGGTGCTGGTCGCGCAGATGCGCGTACCGGCCCGACGCGTTGGCCTGCCAGATCTCCACGAGCTGGCCGCGCACGGGGCGGCCGTCGCTGTCGAGCAGCCGTCCGGACACGGTGATGCGCTCGCCGAGCGGCTCGCCCGCGTGCTGACGCGTCAGGTCCTGGTCGATGTCGGTGATGTCGGTGGCGCCGAAGACGGGCCCGGACAGTTCGACGGTCTCCGGGTCGCCGCCGTTCACGGCGACGAGCGGCTGCTTCGGGTGGCGCAGCAGCGAGCTGCGGTACGGCGCGTAGTCGCGTGGCGGGTGGTGCTGGGCCGGGGCGCCGCCCGCGCGCGCCTTGTCGTACGCGCTCTGGAGGTCCGCGACCTCGACGTCGATGTCCGACTGGGTGAGTGCCATGGTGGGTTCCTGAGTCCTTTAGCGTTCGAGGACGAGCGCGAGGCCCTGTCCGACGCCGATGCAGAGGGTGGCGACGCCGGTGCCGGAACCGGCGGCCTTGAGCTGGTGCGCGACGGATCCGGCGAGCCGCGCGCCGGACGCGCCGAGCGGGTGGCCGATCGCGATGGCGCCGCCGCGCGGGTTGAGGATCGCGGGGTCGAACTCGGGCCACTCGGCGACACAGCCGAGGACCTGCGCGGCGAACGCCTCGTTCAGTTCGAGCGTGGTCAGGTCGCCGAAGCCCTTGCCGGCCCTGGCGAGCGCGCGGTTGACCGCCTCGACGGGGCCGAGCCCGAAGTAGTGAGGGTCGATCGCGGCGACCCCGGAGGCCGTCACCCGGGCGAGCGGCTCGCGGCCGGTGGCCTTCAGACCCTCGTCGTCGACGAGCAGAAGTGCTGCGGCGCCGTCGTTGAGCGGCGACGCGTTGCCCGCCGTCACCGTCCCGTTCTCCTTTCGGAACGACGGCTTGAGCGTGGCCATGGCCTTCGGCGACGCGCTCTCGCGCACGCACTCGTCGCGTGAGACGACGAGCGGGTCGCCCTTGCGCTGGGGGACGGCCACCGGCACGATCTCGACGTCGAACAGTCCGTTCTTCTGTGCCGCGGACGCCTTCTGATGACTGCTCAGCGCGTACGCGTCCTGCTGCTCACGCGTGATCCCGTGCTTGTCGGCGATCAGCTCGGCCGACTCGCCGAGCGGCACGGTCCACTGCGGCTCCATCCGCGGGTTGACCATGCGCCAGCCCAGGGTCGTGGAGTACAGCTCCGTGTTGCCCGCGGGGAACGGCCGGTCGCTCTTGGGGAGCACGTAGGGAGCGCGGGTCATCGACTCGACGCCGCCGGCCAGGGCGATGGAGATGTCGCCGAGCGCGATGGCCCGCGCGGCCTGGATGACGGCTTCGAGGCCGGAGGCGCACAGCCGGTTGACGGTGACGCCGGGCACGGAGGTGGGCAGCCCGGCGAGCAGCCCCGCCATGCGGCCGACGTTGCGGTTCTCCTCGCCCGCGCCGTTCGCGTTGCCGAAGTACACGTCGCCGATCAGCGCCGGGTCCAACTCCGGTGTACGCGCGAGCAGTTCACGGATGACATGCGCGCCGAGGTCGTCCGGGCGGACGGAGGCGAGGGAGCCGTTGTATCTGCCGACCGGCGTGCGGACGGCGTCGATGACGTAGACGTCCTTCATCGGGCCTCCTCCGGGATGCGGACCTTGGCGGCGGTCCTCGCGGTGACGTCGTCGGCGGTGACGCCGGGGGCCAGCTCGACGAGTTCGAGCCCGTCGGCGGTGACGTCGAGGACGCAGAGGTCGGTGATGACGCGGTTGACGCAGGCCTTGCCGGTCAGCGGCAGAGTGCACTCCCCGACGATCTTGGGTGTGCCGTCCTTGGCGGTGTGGGTCATGGCGACGAGGACCTTCCGCGCGCCGTGGACGAGGTCCATGGCCCCGCCGATCCCGGTGATCATCTTGCCGGGGACGGCCCAGTTGGCGAGGTCGCCGCGGGCGGAGACCTGCATCGCGCCGAGGACGGCGACGTCGATGTGACCGCCGCGGATCATGCCGAAGGAGAGCGCCGAGTCGAAGTACGAGGCGCCGGGCAGGACGGTGACGGTCTCCTTGCCGGCGTTGATGAGGTCGGGGTCTACCTCGTCGTCGGCCGGGTAGGGGCCGACGCCCAGGATGCCGTTCTCGGACTCGAGGACGACCTCGACGCCGGGCGGCAGGTGGTTCGGGATGAGCGTCGGCAGGCCGATGCCGAGGTTGACGTACTGGCCGTCGCGCAGCTCGCGGGCGGCGCGCGCGGCCATCTCGTCGCGGGTCCAGGCCATCAGCTGCTCACCGTTCCTCGTGCCGGAGGCGCGGAGACGGTGCGCCGTTCGATCTGCTTGTCCGTGGCCTGCCCGGGCGTGAGGGGCACGACGCGCTGGACGAAGATGCCGGGCACGTGCACGGCGTCGGGGTCGATGTCGCCGGGTTCGACGAGTTCTTCCACCTCGGCGACGGTGACGCGTCCGGCCATCGCGGCGAGGGGGTTGAAGTTGCGGGTGGACTTGTTGAACACGAGGTTCCCGTGGCGGTCGCCCTTGGCGGCGCGCACGAGGGCGAAGTCGGTGCGGATGCCGTGCTCGAGGACGTAGTCCGTGCCGTCGAAGGTGCGGACCTCCTTGGGCGGGGACGCCAGCGCGACGCCGCCCTGGCCGTCGTAGCGCCAGGGGAGTCCGCCCTCGGCGACCTGGGTGCCGACGCCGGCGGGCGTGTAGAACGCGGGGATGCCGGCGCCGCCGGCCCGCAGGCGCTCGGCGAGCGTGCCCTGCGGGATCATCTCGACCTCGACCTCGCCGGACAGGTACTGACGGGCGAACTCCTTGTTGGCGCCGATGTACGACCCGGTGACCCGGGCGATCCGCCCGGCCGCGAGCAGCACGGCCAGGCCCGAGTCCATCGCCCCGCAGTTGTTGGAGACCACGCTCAGGCCCGTGGTGCCGCGCTCGTGGAGCGCGCCGATGAGCACGTTAGGGACGCCGGCCAGGCCGAACCCGCCGACTGCGAGGGACGCCCCGTCCCCCACGTCGGCGACCGCTTCCGCGGCCGTCGCCACCACCTTGTCCATCCGAGCCAGCCTCTCCACGAACCTGAAATGCTCAGCGCACTGAGCATTTATGTGACTGGCGCTTACGGTGCCACCGCATGCCCGTACCGTCAATAGCCCAGGGTGGCAACGGTAGGAGGCGGGGGAGTCGACTCGACATGGGCTGCCCTATGGTCGAGTATTGGTCAGTACACACTCGAAAAAGACCGGAGGTCCGCGATGGCCGCGGTGGATCTGACCACCCACCCGGGGCACCTGGCCCGGCGCCTCCAGCAGGCGCACTACCTGCTGTGGAACACGATGGTCTCCGAGGAGATCACCTCACCGCAGTTCGCCGTCCTGAACGCGCTCGTCGCCGAGCCCGGCCTCGACCAGCGCACCGTGGGCGAGCGCGTCGGCCTCGACCGCTCGACCATCGCCGAGGTCATCAGCCGCCTCAGCCGCCGCGGACTGATCGACAAGGTGCGCGACCCGCAGGACGGCCGCCGCTCCCTGCTGCGCCTCACCGAGGACGGGACGCGCGTCCACCGCAAACTGACCGTGCGCACGGCGCGGATGAATCAGATCTTCCTCGCGCCGCTGTCCGCCGACGAGCAGGCCGTCTTCTTCGACCTGATCCAGCGCGTCTCGGACGCGGCGGAGGGGCTTCGCAATCCGACGGAGCCGCTCGCGAAGGCCTGACGGCGGTGTCCCGGTGCGAGCCGGGGCTCTCACCGCTCGGCGAAGAGGACCCACACCTGCCCGGGCGCGAACGTCATGCGCTTGCCGCCGTCCGCCGTCGTGAACTGTGTGCCGTCGGCCGCCGAGCGCCGCTCCCACCGGACGTCGTACGCCCGCCCGTCCCGCAGTACCGTCGCCTTGCCCGAACCCACGGTGTCGGAGAAGGGTGACGTGTTTCCCGACCGGTCGTGGAACCGCGAGCTGCGGACATCGACGTACTGGACGACGACGGTCGAGGCGTTCAGCATCCCGCCGTCCGTGGTGCGTGCCCGGGTGCCGTCCATCGATACCTGCCAACTGCCGCTCTGGGCTGACCAGTCGAAGGTGAAGCGCGCCGCCGGGAAGCGCACGGTGAGGGCGTTCTTGGCCCGCCCGCCCGCCGGGCGCGCCCCGAACGTGACCCCGGCCGCCGCCAGCGCGCCCGCCTGCGGCGTCACGCCCAGCTTGCCCGGTCGGAGGTAGAGGTTGTGCGGCGCGGGCTTGTCGCTGCCGCGGAAGTAGGCGGCCGCCGGGGCCTTGCCGGGCGGGAGCGCGTTGAGCGGGGCCTCGGCGATCAGCGGCAGCAGTTTCGACTGGGCGCCGGAGAACGCGAGCGCGGGGCGGTCGAACTGCCGCAGCAGTTCGAGATCGGTCTCGCGGGCGCTGCGCACCGGTCCGACCACGGGCGGCAGCCGGGTCGCGTACACGGCCATCAGCCGGCTCAGACCGCTCTCGACCTGCTCGGCGTAGATGATGTCGGCCCGGCCGATGCCGGTCTGCGGACGGGCGGGCCCCACGTTGTCGATCTTCACGGCGAGAACGGGGCCACGGCTTCCCCCTCCGGTGGGGCTCGCGGAGTGGCCGTCCGGCGGGTGTCCGTCGCCGACCGTGCACCCGGCGGCCGTAGCGGCCAGGACCGCCGCGACGATCGCGGCCCGCCGCACGCGCGTCACCCGCATCCGTCGTATTCGCACCTGTGGGTGATACCCGCCCAGGGGCGGATCGATCAGTTCCGGTCGAACGTGTTCGAAATACTTGGCGGAGCTCGCGTGAACTGACGCTCGTACCGGCTAGCGCAGGACATCCGCCAAGTCGTACCGCACCGGCTCGTCCAGCTGCGCGTACGTGCAGCTCTCGGGCGTCCGGTCGGGGCGCCAGCGGCGGAAGCGGGCCGTATGGCGAAAGCGCGCGCCGTTCTCCATGTGCTCGTACGCCACCTCGGCGACGAGCCGCGGTTCGAGGGGCACCCACGACAGGTCCTTCTTGCCGGTCCAGCGGCTCGTCGCCCCGGGCAGGCGGGCCTTCTCGTGCGCCGACTCCTCGGTCCACGCGGCCCACGGATGGTCCTGCGCCGACTCGAGGCGCAGCGGCTCCAGCTCCGCGATCAGCTCCGTACGCCGTTTCATCGTGAACGCCGCGCAGACGCCCACGTGCTGGAGAACGCCCTCGTCGTCGTACAGGCCGAGCAGCAGGGAGCCGACGACCGGGCCGCTCTTGTGGAAGCGGTAGCCGGCCACGACACAGTCCGCGGTCCGCTCATGCTTGATCTTGAACATCAGGCGTTCGTTCTCGCGGTAGCGCAGGTCGAACGGCTTGGCGATCACCCCGTCGAGGCCCGCGCCCTCGTACTGCTCGAACCACGTCTGCGCCAGCTCGGCGTCGGTCGTCGACGGGGCCAGGTGGACGGGCGGCGTCGCGCCGGACAGCGCCTCGGCCAGGCGGGACCGGCGGTCCGCCATGGGCGTGTCCATCAGCGACTCGTCGCCGAGGGCCAGTACGTCGAACGCCACGAACGACGCCGGGGTCCGCTCCGCCAGCGTCTTCACCCGGGACGCGGCCGGGTGGATGCGTTCGGTGAGCGCGTCGAAGTCGAGCCGGCCGTCCCTGGCGATCACGATCTCGCCGTCCAGGACACAGCGCTCCGGCAGCCGGTCGAGGAGGGCGGCGACCAGCTCGGGGAAGTAGCGGGTCAGGGGTTTGCCCGTGCGGCTGCCGATCTCCAGGTCGGCGCCGTCCCGGAAGACGATCGCGCGGAAGCCGTCCCATTTCGCCTCGTACTGCATCCCCGGCGGGATCTTCGCGACGGACTTGGCGAGCATCGGCTTCACGGGCGGCATCACCGGCAGATCCATGACCATGAGCCGATTCTGTCGCGATACGCCGTCACCCGCCCGGTATGCGCACGCAGGCCGATGCGCCTAGCGTGGCCCGCATGGGCAAGTCGAACGGTGCGGCCGTGGAGCTGGAGGCGGGGGAGCGGACGGTACGCCTGTCCAGCCCGGACCGGGTCATGTTCCCCGAGCCCGGCTACACCAAGCTCGACCTCGCCCGCTACTTCCTCTCCGTCGGCCCCGGCATCGTGCGCGCCCTGCGCGACCGCCCCACCACCCTCCAGCGCTACCCCGAGGGCCTGGACGGCGAGTCCTTCTACCAGAAGCGCGCAGCCAAGAACCTGCCCGACTGGATCCCCACCGGCACCATCACCTTCCCCAGCGGGCGCCACGCGGACGAGATGTGCCCCACCGAGATCGCCGCCGTCATCTGGGCGGCCCAGTACGGGACCCTCACCTTCCACCCCTGGCCCGTCCGGCGCGCGCACCCCGACCACCCCGACGAGCTGCGCATCGACCTCGACCCGCAGCCCGGCACCGACTACAACGACGCCGTCCGCGCCGCCCACGAGCTGCGCTCCGTCCTCCATGACTTCGGCGGTCTGCGCGGCTGGCCCAAGACGTCCGGCGGCCGCGGCATGCACGTCTTCGTGCCGATCGCCCCGAACTGGACGTTCGTCGAGGTGCGCCGCGCGGCCATCGCCTGCGGCCGCGAGCTGGAGCGCCGTATGCCGGACCGCGTCACCACTGCCTGGTGGAAGGAGGAGCGCGGCGAGCGCATCTTCGTCGACTTCAACCAGACCGCGCGCGACCGCACCATCGCCTCCGCCTACTCGGTACGGCCACGGCCGAACGCCCCCGTCTCCGCGCCGCTGCGCTGGGACGAGGTCGACGACGCCCGCCCGGCCGACTTCGACATCGGGTCGATGCCGGCCCGCTACGCCGAACTCGGCGACGTCCACGAGGACATGGACGAGCACGCCTTCCGGCTCGACGCGCTCCTCGAACTCGCCGACCGGGACGAACGGGACCGCGGCCTGGGCGACATGCCGTACCCGCCCGAGTACCCGAAGATGCCGGGCGAGCCCAAGCGGGTACAGCCGAGCCGGGCCAGACACGAGGACTGACCCGGCTCGACTCGCTCAACTCACCTACGGATACTGCCTGTTACAGCTCCTTGACGCGGATGTCCCGGTACGAGATGACGTCCGTCGTGCTGTGCACCTGGAGCCCGACGTAGCCGGAGGAGTACCGCCGGCCGTCCGTGCCCGGGTCGTCCCCGCGCGGCGGCTCGAAGACCTGCCCGCCCGTGTTGTCGAACTCGTTGATCAGGACGCCGTTGCGCAGGATCGAGAAGTGCTGGCCGACCACACGGATCTCGTAGTCGTTCCAGGTGCCCTTCTGGGTGACGCCCGCGCCCGCGAGACCCACGCGGTCGAAGCCGTAGATCGAACCGGTCTTGTACATGTCGCCGTCAGGACGGTCGAGGACCTGCACCTCGTGCCCGTACTTGATGGCGACCCACTCCGGCCGCGACTCCTCCGGGTGGTCGTGGACCCACGGGAAGCGCACGAAGACACCGCCGTTGGCGTTGCCCGTGCCCGGCGCGTCGTCCCGCCACTGGAGCTTCAGCGAGAAGTCACCGTACTTGCGCTGCGGGAACCACAGCATGCCCATGCCCTCGACGGTGGTGCTCGACGTGATCGAGCCGTCCGCGTTCAGGCCGAACTTGCCGCCGCCGACCTGCTCCCACTTGTCGAGCGAGCCCTGCGTGCCGTCGAAGATCTTGCGGTAGCCCTCGGTCTGCCCGGGCTTGCCGATCCCCGACTGCTTGGCGGTGCGGTTGATCTTGTTGTACTCGCGCTGGTCGATCACGCCTTCCTTGAGGAGCTTGTCGGTGACGGTCTTGACGTGCTTGAGGAAGAGGGCCTGCGAGGTCCACTCCCGCTCGTCCTCGATCAACTCGTTGATCCGGCACCGGTTGTTGGTGACCCGGTTCGGGATGCCCGTGTCGACCGTGCCGACGATCACCGTCAACCGCTCGTCGAACTCGGCACAGTCGGGCGCCGGGACCCCGCCGCCCGTCGTGACCGTGAAGGACTCCGACTTCGCCGCCGACGTGTTGCCGGCCTTGTCGCTCGCCCGGTACGCGACCGTGTGCGCGCCCGCCCTGTCCACCACGACCGGCGCGGTGTACGCGAGGTAGGGGCCCGCGTCGAGCGAGTACTCGATCTTCTCGACGCCCGACTCGGCGTCCGACGCGGAGACCGTCACCTTGGCGCTCTTGAGGTACGCGCCGTCGGAGTTCTTCTCGCCGTCGACCTTCGCCGACACCTCGGGCGGCGTCTTGTCCTGCACGGGCGGCGCGACCACGGTGAAGTCGACCGACTTCTCCGTGGCCTGGTTCCCCGCCTTGTCCGCGGCGCGGTAGCGGACCGTGTGCGCGCCCACCTCGTGCACCATCACGGGGGAGGTGTACGGCTGCCAGGCGCCGTCCGAGCCCACCGCGTACTCGATGGAGTTGACTCCGGATCCGGTGTCGGAGGCCGTCACCGTGACCGTCGCCATCGAGAGGTACTCGCCCTTGTCGTTCTTCTCGCCGCTCACCGTCGCCGAGGTCTCCGGAGGCGTCTTGTCGTCCGTCGGCGGCGCGACCACGGTGAAGTCGGCCGACTTCTCCGCCGCCACGTTCCCCGCCTTGTCGGACGCCCGGTAACGGATCTTGTGCGTACCGACCTGGTCGACGACCACCGCGGTCGTGTAGGGCTGCCAGGCGCCGTCGGCGCCGACCGCGTACTCGACCTTGTCGACACCGGATCCCGCGTCCGTCGCCGTCACACTGACCGACGCCGAACCGATGTACTCCCCTTGGGCGTTCTTCTGCCCGTCGACCTTCGCCGAGGTCTCCGGCGCGGCCGTGTCCTCGCCGCCGCCCTCGGTCACGACGAGGATGCCCTGCATGCCCTCGTGGCCGGGGATCGTGCAGTGGTAGCGGTAACGGCCCGGGGTCAGGGTGACCTCGACCGAGTGCTTGCCGCCCTCACTGTCGTTCGGGTTGGCCAGGATGTTCACCGACACGTCGTTGTTGTACTCGGGGTCCGACGTGTCGAACGTCAGCGTGTGCGGCATGCCCATGGTGTTGCCGGTCGCCGCGCTGTTCTCGAAGACGATTGTCGTCGCGCCCGCCACCGCCGTGGTCGGCGCCGAGGCGTACTTGGTGATGTCGTCGCTGCCCGTCCAGTTCAGGACCTGCTGGGCCGCGGCGACCGGGGCGTCCTGCCCGAACGCGACGGGGGAGCCGAGTCCGAGCATCAGCAGCACGGCGGCGAACAGCGCCGTCCACAGTCTTCGCCGGTTCTTGGTGCGCATCCTCATCACTGCGCCTTCCTGGCCAGGTCACCGGCCGCAGGGGTCGCCTCGCCGCCCGTGTAAGTCACCTTCCACAGGGCCGACTTGGGATCGGAGGTGAAGAAGCCGCGGCCGTAGTCGAGGACGTAGAGCGCGCCGTCGGGGCCGAACTTCCAGTCCATGAGGTTCTTGATGCCGTCGTTGCCGACCGGCACGATCTTCTTGAGGTTGTCGGCGTGCACCGGGATGCCGCCGTCGCCGGCCGTCTTCGGGTCGGTGATCACCGCGTGCCGCGGCTGCGTGGCGTCGTAGAAGTCACCGACGAACCACTTGCCGTCCCAGTAGCTCGGCCACTTGTCCGCGTTCGGGATCGACGCGTCGTAGCGGTAGACGGGCCCGTCCATCGCGGCCTGCCCGCCGCCCTTCAGCCACGGCAGGAGGTACTTGGCCTCCTCCTTCTTGTACGAGGGGATGCCGTTGGCGTCGCGCGGGTAGTCCGGCGCCCCGCCCTGCGGCGAGTACCAGATGTTGTTGCCGGTCACCGGCGGCAGGTTGACCAGGCCGTCGTTGTTCGGCGACTCGTTCTTCGGGTGGTCGCAGTCGTACCAGCCGAGCGGCTTCGTCGGGTCCGGCAGATTGCGGTCACGGTAGGGCTGCTTGTTGCCCATGCAGTACGGCCAGCCTCGGTTGGACGCCTTGGTGATCACGGCGAACGTGTCGTACTTCGCCGGACCCCAGGTCGTCGACGGCTCACCGGCGTCCGGGCCGACCCAGCCCGCGTACAGCGTGTCGGTCTTCTTGTCGACGGAGATGCGCGCCGGGTTGCGGACACCCATCACATAGATCTCGCCGCGTGTCTTGCCGCCGCCCTCCGCGGTCTCCTTGCCCGTGAAGAGGTTGCCCTCCGGCAGCGTGTACGTGCCGTCGGCCTCCGGGTGGATGCGCAGGATCTTGCCGTTGAGGTTGTTCGTGTTGCCGGCGGTGCGGCGCGCGTCCGCGAAGGAGACGCCCTTGTAGTTCGGCTGCGGGTTGTTGCCCGAGTAGCCGTCGCTGAATCCCGAGGAGTTGTTGTCACCGGTCGCGACGTACAGGTTGCCCTTGGAGTCCCAGGCCATCCCGCCGCCCGCGTGGCAGCAACTGTGAATCTGCACCGGCCACTTGAGCAGCACCTTCTCACTGCCCATGTCCAGCTTGTTCGTGTTCAGATCCAGCGTGAAGCGCGAGACGCGGCGCTCGGCCATCTGCTTGTCGCGGTCGATCTGCGAGTGCGGCGTGTAGTGCAGATACACCCAGCCGTTCTGCTCGAACTTCGGGTCGAGCTCGATGCCGAGCAGCCCTTCCTCGACCTTGGTGAGCTCGTCGCCGCCGCCCTTGTTGCCGAAGACGGTGAGCGCCCCGGCCTGGGTGACCTTCTTGGTCTTCGGGTCATAGACGTGGATCTCGCCCTTGCCCTTGCCGACGTCGGGGTTGTTCCAGTCGGTGATCACCGGCTGCGAGGAGTCGGCGCCGCCGCGGCCGATGTACAGGACGCGTCCGTCGGGCGCGGTGACCAGGCCGTGCGGCTCGCCGATCTGGTCGTTCTGGCCCACCTGGTTGGGCTGGGTCAGACGCTCGGCCTTGTAGTTGGAGTCGATCGCGGCCTTGCAGTCGGCGCGCACGATGCGGCTCGTCCACAGCAGGGCGCCGCGCAGATGCGACTGGAAGTCCACCTCGTCGTAGCTGGAGGCCGTGCCGCCCATGCCCGTGTAGAAGGAGCGACCGCCGTCGTAGTCACGGCACCAGGACACCGGGTGGTCCGCGCCGTTGGCGCTCGCGCCCGGCTGGTACGTCGACTCGCGGACCCGGGCCACGGTGTGCACCGAGCCGGACGGGTTCTTCACCCAGTTCAGCCACTGGTCGGGCCGCTTCCACTGCACGGGAAGGTCCTTGGTGGCCGGATGCTGGCGGTCACCGACCTCGACGGTGGCCCGCTGGACGTTCGCCGGGCTGGAGTCGGCCGGACGCGCTCCGATCAGACCGGTGAACCAGTCCGAGTACGGCTCGGCGCGGGCCGCGTCGTGGATGCCGACGAACCCGCCGCCGGCCTCCATGAACGACTCGAGCCCCGCCTCCTGGTCCGGTTCGAGCACATCGCCGCCGCCGGTCAGGAAGACGACCGCGTTGAAACGGCCGAGCTTGGTGGCGTTGGTGAACACGGACGCGTCGTCCGTCGCCGTGATCTTGAAGCGCTGGGCGGCGGGGCCGCTCTGGCCGATCTTCTCGATGGCCGCGATTCCCGCGTTCACCACCGGTGACTCGTCGCCGCCCGCGGCGGAGCCGTAGTACACCAGGACGCGCACATTCGAGCCGCCGGGAGGCGACGGCAGGGACATCGTTGTCACGGATGGTTCGGGACCCGGACGCGCGCTGGCGGCGGGCCCGGTGAGGAGTCCGGCGGCGACCGCCCCGGACGCCAGGACCGCGGCGACTGCACGGCGTCGTCTGCGTCTGTCTCTGTCCAACCCTCTTACGTCCAAGGGTTTTTGATGCGGCGTGGACCGCATGAGTTCACCCACCCCTCGTCGGTCACAGGTACGGCGCGGACGAAGCTAGACCTCTTTTCGCGGCTCGCCAATAGGTATGGCTGCAATGGCACGAACTTTGTCCTGAGTGTGGATAAACGAAGATCACCCGGTTACCGTCTCTCTGGTCGTCACGGCAGGCACGGGTGGCACGTCCGCAAATCCCGTACGAGGGTGGGGAGTTCGGCATGGACAGGCGCAGCTTCAACCGGCGGGTGCTGATGGGTGGGGCCGCCGTCGCGACGACCGCGACATCGTTGTCGCTCATCGCGGCGACGGACGCCGCCCCCGCGGACGGCCCGGTGCGCACGGCTCCGGCCGGCGGCGAGGTCAAGCGCATCAAGATGTACGCCGAGAAGCTCGCGGACGGGCAGATGGGCTACGGGTTCGAGAAGGGCAAGGCGTCCGTACCCGGCCCTCTGATCGAGCTCAACGAGGGCGACACCCTGCACATCGAGTTCGAGAACACGATGGACGTGGCGGCCAGCCTGCACGTCCACGGCCTCGACTACGAGGTCTCCAGCGACGGCACCAAGCTCAACAAGAGCGACGTCGAGCCCGGGGGCAAGCGCACCTACACCTGGCGGACGCACGTCCCCGGCCGGCGCAAGGACGGCACGTGGCGCGCGGGCAGCGCGGGGTACTGGCACTACCACGACCACGTCGTCGGCACGGAACACGGCACCGGCGGCATCCGCAAGGGCCTGTACGGGCCGGTCATCGTCCGGCGCAAGGGCGACGTCCTCCCGGACACCACGTTCACGATCGTCTTCAACGACATGACCATCAACAACAAGCCGGCGCACGAGGGCCCCAACTTCGAGGCCACGGTGGGTGATCGCGTCGAGATCGTCATGATCACGCACGGCGAGTACTACCACACCTTCCACATGCACGGTCATCGCTGGGCGGACAACCGCACGGGCATGCTGACCGGCCCGGACGACCCGAGCCAGGTCGTCGACAACAAGATCGTCGGCCCCGCGGACTCGTTCGGCTTCCAGGTCATCGCGGGCGAGGGCGTCGGGGCGGGCGCCTGGATGTACCACTGCCACGTCCAGAGCCACTCCGACATGGGGATGGTGGGGCTCTTCCTGGTGAAGAAGGAGGACGGCACCATCCCGGGCTACGAGCCGCACCATCCGGCGGGGCACACCGGTTAGAGGGCTTTCGCGGGGGTGCGCCACGGGTGTACACCTCCGGGGAGGAAGCGGATCATCACCTGGTCCTCAACCACCCACCCCGGGAGTCGAGTTGAGCAAGGACAGCGAGTACGACTACGTCATCGTCGGGGCCGGGTCGGCCGGCTGTGTGCTGGCCGCGCGGCTGTCGGAGGATCCGGCCGTGCGCGTCGCGCTCGTCGAGTCGGGCCCGCGCGACCGCAAACCCGAGATCCGTATCCCGGCGGCGTTCCCGAAGCTGTTCCGGACGCCGTACGACTGGGACTACTCGACGTCCAAGCAGTCCGCGCTCGACGGCCGTGAGCTGTACTGGCCGCGCGGCCACACACTCGGCGGCTCCTCCTCGATGAACGCCATGATGTGGGTGCGCGGCCACCGGGACGACTACGACGCGTGGGGCGAGGCGGCCGGCGAGGAGTGGTCGTACGAGCAGTTCGCGCGCTACTTCCAGCGCGCCGAACGCTGGGCGGGCACCCGGCGCGCCGACTCCCCGCACGGCACCCTGGGCCCGCTCTGGATCTCCCCGCCGCGCGACCCGAACGTGACGACGTCCGCCTTCCTCGACGCCTGCCGCGCCGCCGGTCTGCGCGAGCTGACGGAGCTGAACCACGAGGACCACGGCGGCTTCGCGCTCACCCCGCTCAACCAGCGCCGCGGCCGCCGGTGGAGCGCGGCCGACGGCTATCTGAAACCGGCCGCGCGCCGGCCCAACCTGCACATCCGCACCGACGCCCGGGTCACGCGCCTCGACTTCGACGGCACCCGCGTGGCCGGCGTCGTCGCCGAGGGAGTCCCCGGCATCCTGCGCGCCCGCCGCGAGGTGATCCTCAGTGCGGGCGCCATCGGTTCACCGCAGCTGCTCCAGCAGGCGGGCGTAGGTGACCCCGGGCAGCTCGCCGAGGCGGGGATCGACGTCCGCGTCGCCTCCCCCGACGTGGGCCGTCACCTCCAGGACCATCTCTCCTTCGCCGTCACGATGCGCTGCCCCCGGCCCGTCACCCTCACCGGCGCGGACTCGCTCACCAATGTGGGCCGCTTCCTCCTCGCCGGGCGCGGACCGCTCACGTCGAACGTCGGCGAGGCGGTCGCCTTCATCAGGACCCGCCCCGAACTGACCTCCCCTGACATCGAGTTGATCTACGCTCCCGTGCCGTTCGTCAACCACGGGCTCACCCCGCCCGTCGAGCACGGCATCACGATCGGCGTCGTCCTGCTCCAGCCCGCGAGCGAGGGCCGCATCACCCCGGGCGGGGCGGACCCCTCGGCGCGGCCGCTGATCGACCCCGGCTATCTCGCCCGCGACGAGGACCTGCGCACGCTGATGGCCGGAGTGCGCCGCGCCGAGGAACTCCTCGCGGCCGAGCCGCTCGCCCCGTACACCGACGGGCCCCTCGCTCCGTACCCGGGGGCCGTCGGCGACGAGGAGCTCGCGCAGGCGATCCGCGCGGGCGCCGAGACGCTCTACCACCCGGTCGGCACCTGCCGCATGGGCGCCGACGAGGGCTCGGTGACCGACCCGCGCCTGCGGGTCAGGGGTGCTGAGGCCCTGCGCGTCGTCGATGCCTCGGTGATGCCGCGCATCACCCGCGGTCACACCCACGCCCCGACCGTCGCCCTCGCGGAGAAGGCCGCAGAGCTCATCCGCGAGGACGCCCGGGCGTGAGTCGTCCGGGACCTACGATCCGACGCTGACCGTGAAGCGCCGCGGGTTGCCGTCGTGCGCCGCGCCGGACACGTCCGGCTGTCCGTCGGGGCGCACGTCGTCGTACGGGAAGGCATACCCGATGGGCGAGTTGGCGTGCACGACCCGCGACCAGTGGTTGGTGACGTCGCCCTGGTAGTAGTCGGCCGTCGTGGTGCCGTTCGGCTGCTCGGGGTGGGTCAGCATGATGCTGCGGTTGAACCCGGCGGCGAGACGGGCGAGGAGGCCCTTCTTGTCGTCGGGGTCGCCGGGGTTGTTGGTGAACGGGCCGTGGTTGCAGGTGAAGATGTCCTTCGAGGCGGGCTTGGGGAAGCTGTGCCCGCCGTTGAAGGTGAGGGTGTCGCCGCTGACCCGGCCCGTGAACACGCCCCGGCCGCCCTGGAGATCGATCTTCAGGTCCGTCGTGCGGTACTTCTCCCAGACCTGGTCGACATAGCTGTCCCAGACGTCCCGGAACGGCATCTCGTCGGGGCGGTCGAAGTAGGGGGCCATCAGGTTCTGCGGCGAGATGACGCGCAGGACCTTGCCGTCGCCTCCGCGGATGACGAGCTTGTCCCAGGGCTGCCCGTCCTTGGCGGTCTGGGCCGCGAGATCCGCGGCGATCTTGTCCACCGCGCCGTCCGGGAGCGGCGCTACGGTGTGCGTGGCATCGCCCTCCAGGGTCAGGCCGATGGGCAGGGCCGTCACCAGGTCGACGTAGCTGATGTTCGCGTACAACTGGTCTGAGTTGAAGGTGAATTCACAGAACGACCAGGTCTTCCCGTAGTTCGCGTCGGTGGAGGTCGCGAAGGCCGGCTCGACGAGCGCGGGGCCCGGGTTGAGGAAGAAGTCGAGCGTGTTGTCGCGTACGAAGTAGACGCGGGCACCATACATCTGAGGAAGCGTCAGGATCTTCGGTGTCGAACCCGCCGCGCCCAGCGGGATGGCGCAGTCGACGGGCAGCGGGGTCTGCGGGGCTGACGGCGAGTCGGGGTGGTAGACCCCGCCGTCGGGCTTGAGCAGCACCCAGCGGTCGGTGCCCTGCTCGTGGCCCGTGACATAGGCACGCACGGTGCCGGGCAACGACTTGTTCTGCAGGGCGAGTTCGCAGGTGGCGGGTGCTGCCTTGGCCTCCGGGCTGAGGGCGCTGCCCCAGGCCGGGTAGGTGAGTGCGGTGGCGGCCGTGGCGGCGCCGGTCAGGAACAGTCTGCGCGATATCACGGAGGACTCCTGAGATGTGGGGGAGCCCCACTGTTGCGAGTGTGGCGCGACGGGTCAAGACTTGTGACGGGGAGCGCTCCCATTTCTGCGGACCGTTCAACTCTTGGCGATGGCTTGGTGATGGCGGGCGTCGGCTGCGCGGTGGCACGGTCGAGGCTGGTCGGCGGCTCATCGGCGACGCGGCGCCGGTCCGGAGTGGCGGCGGCGCGTGGAACGGCCATTGTCGGTGCGCGGTGCCAGACTCGGTGACGCAGACAACGGGACCCCTGCAAGGGGGGCACCCTCAACGAGGAGGGCACCATGCTCACCACCCGTTTCGTCGACGGCTCGCCGAACTGGCTGGATCTCGGAACGCCGGATCTCGACGCCGCCGTTTCCTTCTACACCGGGCTCTTCGACTGGCAGTTCCAGTCGGGCGGCCCCGAGGTCGGCGGTTACGGCCTGTTCCAGCTGGACGGCAAGACCGTCGCCGGCGGCGTGACCGTCACGCCCGACCAGGCGCCGCCGTCCTGGACCGTCTATTTCCAGACGCAGGACGCGGACGCGACGGTGAAGGCCGCCGAGCAGGCCGGCGGATCCGCGCCGTTCCAGACCATGGACGTGCTGGACCTGGGCCGCATGGCCGTCATCGCCGATCCCGCGGGGGCGACGTTCGGCCTCTGGCAGCCAGGGCGGAACAAGGGCCTGGATCTCGCCACGGAGGACGGCTCGCTCAACTGGATCGAGTTGTACACCCCGGATGTCGCGGTGGCGAAGGACTTCTACGGCTCGGTGCTCGGCTGGGGCACGTTCGACGTGCCGTTCCCCGGCGGCACCTATGTGACGGTGAACCCGGCGGGCACGGGCGAGGACGACATGTTCGGCGGCATGGTCACGCTGGGCGACGACCCGGCGGAGTCCGACATCGGGGCGCACTGGTCGCCGTACTTCCATGTACCGGACGTCGACGCGATCGCCGCCCGGGCGCAGGAGCTCGGCGGTAAGGTGCGCTTCGCGCCCACGAACCTGCCGGGCGTCGGCCGCATCGCCAAGCTCACCGACCCGCAGGGCGCCCGCTTCGCGGTGATCAAGGGAGACCCGAACCAGACCTGAGCCGGGTCCGGGCGCGTCCCGGAGGGACTGGGCGGGGTCAGGCCGAATCCGCCCGGCGCGCCGCGTTGATCAGTCGTTGATCGTCTGTTTTTCGCCACGCGGCACGATCGGTGGCATGTACTCGAACTACACGCTGCGACCCGTCACGAGCGCTCCCGGGGCCCCCAACTCCGCGCGGCAGGCGATGAACCCGGAGGGCGCGGCAGCGTCCGTCCCCTCCTGGCAGGACGAGGCGCTGTGCGCCCAGACGGGCGCCGACTTCTTTTTTCCCGAGCCCGGCAGCTCGGTACGCGAGGCGAAGAGCATCTGCGGCCGGTGCGAGATGCGCTCCGCCTGCCTGGAGTACGCGCTCGCCAACGACGAGCGCTTCGGCGTCTGGGGAGGCCTCTCCGAGAAGGAGCGCCACCAGCTGCGCCGCGGCTGAACCAGCCGCGGCGCTCTGTGTGCGGGGCTTGCTGCGCGGGGCTCAGCCCGCGGCGCGGGCCGCCATGCGGGCCTTGCGGGCGGCGAGCTTCTCGTCGAACTTGGAGGCCTCGCTGTCCAGGCCGCCCATGTACAGACCGAGCTCCTCCTGGGCCTTGAGACCCTCCGGGCCGAGCCCGTCGATGTCCAGGACCTTCAGGAAGCGCAGCACGGGCTGGATCACGTCGTCGTGGTGGATGCGCATGTTGTAGATCTCGCCGATGGCCATCTGGGCGGCGGCGCGCTCGAAGCCGGGCATGCCGTGTCCGGGCATCCGGAAGTTGACGACGACGTCGCGCACGGCCTGCATCGTGAGGTCGGGGGCGAGCTCGAAGGCCGCGCCGAGCAGGTTCCGGTAGAAGACCATGTGCAGGTTCTCGTCGGTGGCGATGCGTGCCAGCATGCGGTCGCAGACCGGGTCGCCCGACTGGTGGCCGGTGTTGCGGTGCGAGACGCGGGTCGCGAGCTCCTGGAAGGCGACGTACGCGACCGAGTGCAGCATCGAGTGCCGGTTGTCGGACTCGAAGCCCTCGGCCATGTGCGCCATGCGGAACTGCTCGAGCTGGTCCGGGTCGACGGCGCGCGACGCCAGCAGGTAGTCACGCATCACGATGCCGTGGCGTCCCTCCTCGGCGGTCCAGCGGTGCACCCAGGTGCCCCAGGCGCCGTCGCGGCCGAAGAGGGAGGCGATCTCGTGGTGGTAGCTGGGGAGGTTGTCCTCGGTCAGCAGGTTGACGACGAGCGCGACCCGGCCGATCTCGGTGACCTTGGACTGGTCCTTCGCCCAGGCCTCGCCGTCCTCGAAGAATCCGGGGAAGTTACGGGCGTCGGCCCACGGCACGTACTCGTGCGGCATCCAGTCCTTGGCCACCTTGAGGTGCCGGTTCAGTTCCTTCTCGACCACTTCCTCCAGCGCGTACAGCAGCTGGGCGTCCGTCCAGGTGGAGGACGAGCTGCCGAGGTGGGGAGAGGTGATGGTCACGAGGGCTCCAGGGGGGACGGGAGTAGTGCGAGGAGACGAAACGCAGGCACGAGCGGTTGTACCTACGGTGTCGTAGGTTACGTTGCCGTAGGTTAAACCCTCTGTAAAGGGCCCCCCGGAACCGGCCCCTCCGGTCTCAGTGGCCTCTGTGGCTTCATTGCGCCTCAGGAGTGCAGCTCGCGGAGCCTGACTGAGAGGCACGTCACACAGCCCTCGAGCTTCTCGAACTCGCCGATGTCCACCAGAACCGGCTCCAGGCCGAGATCCGCGTACAGCTCCGCCGTCCTCGGCGCGCTCGCCGCCATCAGGAGCTTCCCGCCGCCCAGGAGCACCACATGCGCGCCGGCCTCTTCCGGGACGGGCAGGAAGCGCGGGAAGAGGGACGGCACGTCCACCATCGGCTCGTGCCCGACGACCGTGCCGTCGGGCAGGGCCGTCACCGCCGACTTCAGATGCAGCACCTTGCTGACCGGTACGGCGACGACCTGCGCACCGAGCGGCTCGAACACGGCCCGCAACTGCCGGACGCCGTCCGCGTTCGTGCGCCCGCCACGGCCCACGTAGATCGTGTCGCCGACCTTGAGGACGTCGCCGCCGTCGAGGGTGCCGGGTTCCCGTACCCGGTTCACGGAGCAGCCGAGCCGGGCCACGGCCTCCTCGACGCCGGCCGTCTCCGCGCGCCGGGACGCGGCGCCGGGCCGGGTGATCAGCGCGACGTTGCGGTACATGACGACCGCGTCCTCGACGAAGACCGCGTCGGGGTACTCGTCGGCGGCCCCGACCTCGACCGTCTCCCAGCCGTGCTCCCCGAGCGCCGCGACGTAGGCCTCCCACTGCGTGAGCGCCAGCTCCGGATCGACGGGCGTGCGCTCGACGTGTGTGACGAGCCCGTCCGCGAGGCGGGGTCCGGGGCGGCGGATCAAGGCCTTCTGGCTGGGCACGGGCGGCTCTCCTCGGGACTGGACGGCTCGTGGGCGGGTTCATGGTCCGGCGCGCACATCATGCACAGCCCGGCGCCGGTGACGGAATCCCCGGCCCGCGCCCTGTTTCGTCCCGCCCGCCCAGCGCGGCCGCTACCCGCCGTATCCGGCCTCCCCCTTCGTGACGTCCCGCAGCCGGCCTCCCTCCATGAGCAGCGTCCGCGTGATCCCGATGGACTTCAGGAACGGCAGGTCGTGGCTGGCCACGAGCAGCGCGCCCTCGTAGGACTCCAGGGCCGTGGTCAGCTGCCGGACGCTGGCCAGGTCGAGGTTGTTCGTCGGCTCGTCGAGCATCAGCAGCTGGGGTGCCGGCTCGGCGAGCATCAGCGCCGCGAGGGTCGCCCTGAACCGCTCGCCGCCCGAGAGGGTCGCCGCCGGCTGATCGGCCCGTGCCCCCTTGAACAAGAAGTGGGCGAGCCGTGCCCTGACGCGGTTGTTCGTCACTCCGGGAGCGAACCGCGCCACGTTCTCGGCGACGGTCAGGCCCTCGTCGAGCACGTCGAGGCGCTGCGGCAGGAACCGCAGCGGAACATGCGCGACCACCTCACCCGCGACGGGTTCGAGGTCCCCGGCGATCGTGCGCAGGAGCGTGGTCTTGCCCGAACCGTTGCGCCCCACGAGCGCGATCCGCTCAGGACCGCGCACCTCGAACTCGCCCTCCACACGCGCCCCGTAGGCCATCCCCAGCCGGCACAGAGTGAACACGGAACGGCCGGGCGGCACCGCCGTGTGCGGCAGATCGACGCGGATCTCGTCGTCGTCGCGCACGGCCTCCACCGCCTCGTCGAGCCGCTCCTTCGCCTCGGCGAGCCGGTCCTCGTGCAGTTGGCGGTGCTTGCCCGCCGAGACCTGGGCCTGCCGCTTGCGCTGGGCCATGATCGCCTTCGGCTCGCGCTTGGTGTCCCACATCTTCTGTCCGTAGCGCTTGCGCCGGGCCAACTTGACCTGGGCGTCCGCCAGTTCGCGCTTCTGCTTCTTCAGGTCGGCATCGGCGACCCGCAGCATGCGCTCCGCCGCCTCCTGCTCGGTCGCGAGCGCCTCCTCGTACGCCGAGAGGTTCCCGCCGAAGCGAACGAGGTCGCCCGCGCGCAGATCGGCGATCTGGTCGACCCGTTCGAGGAGTTCGCGGTCGTGGCTGACCATGACCATGACGCCCGGCCACGCCTCGACGGCCGCGTACAGGCGCCTGCGGGCGGCCAGATCCAGGTTGTTCGTCGGCTCGTCGAGCAGCAGGACGTCGGGGCGGCGCAGGAGCAGCGCGGCGAGGCGGATCAGTACGGACTCGCCTCCCGAGAGCTCGCCGACGGTGCGGTCGAGACCGATGCGGCCGAGACCGAGCCCGTCGAGGGTCGCGACGGCGCGCTCCTCGACGTCCCAGTCGTCGCCGACCGCGGCGAAGTGCTCGTCGCGTACATCGCCCGCCTCGATGGCGTGCAGCGCGGCGCGGGCACCGGCGATGCCGAGGGCCTCGTCGACGCGCAGCGAGGTTTCGAGGGTGACGTTCTGCGGCAGATAGCCGATCTCGCCCGCCACCTTCACGGCGCCGTCCGCCGGGGTGAGTTCTCCGGAGATCAGCTTCAACAGCGTTGATTTTCCTGAGCCGTTGAGGCCGATGAGCCCGGTCCTGCCGGGGCCGAACGCGGCCTGAAGACCGTCGAAGACCCGAGTGCCGTCGGGCCAGGCGTAGGTGAGGGAGGTGCAGGTGATGGAGGTGGGGGAGGTAGACATACGGCCTCGCGGTCGCTCGGTGGGAACGGTGGGCAGCGCATGGGGACACCGCGGACGACCACAGCCGGAAGCAACGAGAGCGCACGGGGCGCGAAGGACAGTCCTGTGCCGGATTCAGGCGGGAGGACGGCTCGGTCATCCGAGGTCGCACACGCAGGACACGGGGCGCACCGGTGGGGTGCGGCCGCGTGACGCGGTGTCTCAGAACCTCAGAAGAGCAACGTCCTACTCCGATCGACGACAACAGGATCAACGGGAACGCTGTCCACAGTACGAAGGTGGCTGTGGGCCGTCAACGAATTATCTTGAGCCCTCGCGCCCTCGCCCTTACCCCGCAGGAGGAGACCCCCGTGCCCCACGGCTCGCTCTCGCTACCCGCCCGGCTCTTGCTGCGGGGTTTCGACACGGAGAAGGGCAGGGTCTCCGGCGCCCCCGACATCGAGCTCGCCGTCCGCGCCGCCGCCCTCGTCGAACTGGCCGGGCGCCGCATCATCAGCGACGTGGACGGCGTCGTCACCCCGGTCTTCGACGCTCGTACCGGCGACCCCGTTCTCGACGAACTGATGGAGCTGGCCGAGGAGTCGAGGCCGCGCACCTGGCGCGCCTGGATCGGCTACCGCGCCCGCGCCACCCTCGACACCGTGCGCCGCCAACTCGCCTCCGAGGGCTATCTGTCGGCCGAGCGCAAGCGCGTCTTCGGGCTCTTCCCCGTGACCCACTACGGCCTGGAGCGCGCGGGTTACGTCGAGGTGCTGCGGGCCGAGGTGCTCGGCGCGCTGGAGGGAGGCGAGCCGGTCGGCCGGGTGGACGAGGACGACGCGGTACTCGCGGTGCTCGCCGCCACGGGCAAGCTCCGCAGGCTGATCCCCGCCAAGGCCAGGCGTACGCACAAGGGCCGCCTCGACCACCTCACCGCCCGCGCCGGCGGCATCTCCCCCGAGCTGCGGCAGAGCCTGGGCGACATCCGTGCCGCGCTCGCCGCGGCCGTCAAGGCGGCGGAGGCGTCGCGGGCCTCGGCGGGCGGGGGAGGCGGGGGCTGAACAAGGGGTGCGCGGGGTTGAGCGTGGGTCACACGTACGTGTCGGATTCCTGCCAGCTGTACGCGGGACTCGGGTGGTTGGCTGTACGGCATGACGAACCGTACGCACCTCAATGACCAGGCCCTGGCCTTCCGTTCGCAGCATGTCGCCGGCCGCCCGCTCGTCCTGCCCAACGCCTGGGACGTCGCGAGCGCCCGCATCGTCGCGGACGCCGGGGCCACCGCCGTCGCCACCACCAGTGCCGGACTGTCCTGGGACCTGGGAGTGGCGGACGGCGGCCGGCTCGGCAGGGACGCGGCGCTCGAAGCCGTCGCGCGCATCGCCGCAGTCGTGGACGTGCCGCTGACCGCGGACATCGAGAGCGGCTACGCCGACGCGGCCCAGGACGTCGCCGTCACCGTGCGCGCCGTCCTCGACGCCGGAGCGGTCGGCGTCAACATCGAGGACGCCTGGCACGGCGGGAGCGAGCCGCTGCGGCCCGTCGAGGCGCAGGCGGAGCGGATCGCGGTGGCCCGCGCCGCGGCGGACGCGGAGGGTGTGGCGCTGTTCGTGAACGCGCGCATCGACACGTATCTGATGGGCGTGGGGGAGCCGGAGGAGCGGCTCGCGGCGACGCTGGAGCGGGCCGCGGCCTACCTCGCGGCGGGTGCTGACGGGATCTTCGTGCCCGGGGCCGCCGACCCGGTGACCGTGAAGGCGCTCGTCGCCGGTGTCGAGGGGCCGCTCAACGTGATGGCCTGGCCCGGGGCGCCGTCCGTGGCCGAGTTCGCCGCGCTCGGGGTCGCCCGGATCAGCGTCGGCGCGGGCATCGCGCAGGCCGCGCACGCCCTCGTCCGCAGGGCGGCCCGGGAGCTGCTCACCGAGGGAACGTACGAGAGCCTGGCCGGCGGGCTCGCATACGAAGAGCTCAACGCCCTGCTCGGTGACGGGAGTTGAGCCCGGTGGAGGGGGCTCTGGTCAGTACGCGTCCCGCATCAGCTCCGCCAGATCGCCGTCCAGGTCCACGTGCAGATGCTCGTCGCCCACCGGCACCATCGCCGCCGTACTGCTGAGGAAGCGGCGCAGCTCGCCGGTCCGGATGTGCACGACCGCGGTGCCCTCGTGGGCATGGAACTCCAGGACCGTGCGGTCGTAGCCGTACGGCCGTACCCGGACGTCGCCCGCACCGGCCGGCTCCCGCACCCCGGCCGCGAGCAGCTCTCGGGCGAACGTCCAGCTCACGTCGACGCCTTCGAGCGTGGCCGGCGCGGGGAACGACATGCGCACGGCGAAGGGGTCCCGCATGTCGTAGCGCAACGTCGCGGGAATGGTCGACATCCGCGGCGCGGCGGCGACGAGACGGGCCTCTACGGCTTGCTCGATGACGGTGGACAACGCCTGCTCCCTTGTGACGGCTGAACGGACGGCGGTTCGGGCAACAGCTCGGACGGCGAGTCGGACGGCATGTCGGACGACGGGTGGGTCGGCGGGTAGGACTCCCCGCCACTTGAAGAGACGGCGGAACGAGGGAATCCGTGCACCGAACGGCCGAGGAAAGGTGAGTGACCTCTGTCACCGGTCTCCGCTCCCTGCGGTGCGGGCCATCTGGACGGGGCCGGGGGAGTGGGCTAGCTTCGCCCGCCATGAGGGGCATGGGGAAGTCGCGACGCAGGGTGTCCATGGGGCTGGCCGGGGCGGCACTCGCCCTCGCGTTCGCTCCGGCGGGTCCGGCGCAGGCCGCCGGAGCGCAGGCCGACGGAGGGCACGCGCAGGCGATGCCGCACTGGGCATTGAAGGGATCCGGTACCGACGCGCGGTTCCGGGGACTTGCCGCGGTGAGTCGCGACGCCGCCTGGGTGGCCGGGTCCAAGGGCACGGTCCTTCGCACCTCGGACGGCGGCGCGCACTGGCGGAACGTGTCGCCGCCGGGCGCGGGCGAGCTGGAGTTCCGCGACATCGAGGCCTTCGACAGCCGGCGCGCGGTCGTCCTCGCGATCGGTGAGGGCGACGCCTCGCGGGTCTTCCGCACGGACGACGGCGGGGCCACCTGGACCGAGTCCTTCCGCAACCCCGACCCGAAGGCGTTCTACGACTGCCTGACGTTCTTCGACGCGCGCCACGGCCTCGCGATGAGCGACCCGGTCGACGGCAAGTACCGGATCCTGTCCACGCGCGACGGAGGACGCTCCTGGGACGTCCTGCCCAGCGACGGAATGCCGGCGGCGCAGGAGGGCGAGGCCGGCTTCGCGGCGAGCGGCCAGTGCCTGGTCAGCTCCGGTCCGCGCGATGTGTGGCTGGCCACGGGCGGGGCCGCACGCGCGCGCGTGCTGCACTCGTCGGACCGTGGCCTGACCTGGCGGGCGACCGACGCCCCGATCCCGGCGGGCGACCCGGCGCGCGGCGTCTTCGGTCTCGCCTTCCGCGACCGTACGCACGGCCTCGCGGTCGGCGGCGACTACCGCGCGGACCAGGCGTCTCCCCGGGCCTCGGCCACGACGCGCGACGGCGGCCGCACCTGGACGCAGTCCGCCGCGCCCGTCCCCGCCTACCGCTCGGGCGTCACCTGGCTCCCGCACAGCCGCACGAGCGCCCTCGCGGTCGGCCCCACGGGGACCGACCTCACCCTCGACGCGGGCCGCACCTGGCGCACCGTCGACACGGGCTCGTACGACACGGCGGACTGCACGCACGACGGCGCGTGCTGGGCCTCGGGCGAGAAGGGACGGATCGCCCGGCTCGAACGTTGACCTGCGGCGGGGCCGTCTAACCGGCCGGCTGCTGGCGGAATCGCTCCATTTCGGGTGCCGTCTTCGTCGCGATGAACTCCGTGACGCGGTACGTGCACACGTCGCCGGTGACGAAGGGGTCGGCCGCCGTGATCTTCTCGATCTGCGTGCGGTCGTCCCCGACGGCGAGGATGATCCCGCCGTCGCGCGGGTTCTTGCGGCCGGAAGCGATGAAGACGCCGGCTTCGTACTGCTCGTCGAGCCAGGCGACGTGCGCTTCGAGCAGCGGGTCGACGCGCTCGACCGGGGCCGTGTAGGTCAGCTCAAGTACAAACATGATCGCCAGGCTACCCGTGGCCCGCCGGCGCCCCCGCCCTATGGTGGTCGCCATCATGAGCCACCGACAGATCCTCGCCGACTGGCCCGCCGACGAGCGCTCCGCCCGCGCGGTCCAGGACGAACTGCGCGCCCTCGTCGTCCTCGACGAGCCGGGGCCCCCGCCCGGCACCGGACTCGTGACCGGTGTCGACGTGGCGTACGACGACGAGCGCGACCTCGTCGCGGCGGCGGCCGTCGTGCTCGACGCGGCGACCCTCGACGTCGTCGAGGAGTCCACGGCCGTCGGCCGGATCTCCTTCCCGTACGTGCCGGGCCTGCTGGCCTTCCGCGAGATCCCGACCGTGGTCGCCGCCCTGGAGGGCCTCAACTCCGGCCCCGGCCTTGTCGTCTGCGACGGGTACGGCCTCGCCCACCCGCGCCGCTTCGGCCTCGCCAGCCACCTGGGCGTCCTGACGGGGCTGCCCACGATCGGCGTCGCGAAGAACCCGTTCACCTTCACGCACGAGGAGCCGGCGGCGGCGCGAGGCAGCACGGCGCCCCTGCTGGACGGCGACGAGGAGGTCGGCCGGGCGCTGCGCACCCGCGACGGCGTCAAGCCCGTCTACGTCTCCGTCGGCCACCGCACGAGCCTCGACACCGCGTGCGCCCACACCCTGCACCTCACGCCGAACTACCGCCAGCCCGAAACGACCCGCAGGGCGGACGCGCTGTGCAGGCGAGCGCTGGCGGAGGCCCAGGAGGGCGCCACGCGCGCGTAGTGACCTGCCGCGTTCTTGGCGAAGGCGAAGGCGCAGGCCAAAGCCAAGGCGCCTCCCCGCGCGCGTGGTGACTCCCTACCGCGTTGCCGCCACCCGGAAAGTGATTCCGGCGGCCCGCAGGCGCGCCGTCAGGGCGTCGCCCATCGCGACGGCCGTCGTGACCTGGCCCGAGGTCTCGGGCAGGTCGTCGAGCGCCAGGCACATGGCCGACTCGCCGAGCATCTTCGCCGTCTCGTCGTACCCGGGGTCCCCGCCCGAGACCTCTGTGTACACGCGGCGGCCGCCGCCCTCGCCGACGAAGCGCACCGAGAACCAGCTGGCCGCGCGCCGCGCCTCGTCCGGGCCGTCACCCGGCTTGAGCCGATCGGACAACCACCTGCGCGCGGGCGGCAGTTGGGCGGCGGCGAACAGCGCGCCCGTAGCCGCGACGCCGCCGAACGCGACGGGCAGGTGCCGCACCGCGGCGTAGTGCCGGTAGCGGAAGTCGGGACCGTAGCGCTCCAGGGCCCGCGCGGACCGCTGCACGATCTGCGGGTCGATCGTCGGGAGCGGCAGCGCCCACGCGTCGACCTCCTTGGCGTAGCGCGGCGCGCCCGTCGGCGCGTACGCCCTGCGGCCCACGAGGCGTGGCTGGTGCCGCCGCCGGTCCTGCTGCGCGGCCAGCATCTGCCGGCCCCGCGAGAACTGCGTCAGCGCGGACGCGAACGTGCCGCCCGAGAACGTCGCGTTCGACCGCACGAACCCGTCGATGCGCAGCGGCACGTCCTCGGGGAGCTGACCCACCGTGAAGAGCGCGCCCAGGTCGTGCGGGATCGAGTCGAAGCCGCACGCGTGGACGAGGCGCGCCCCGGTCTCCCGCGCGCGGGCGTCGTGCCGGACGTAGGTGACGTCGACGAACTCGGGCTCGCCGCACAGGTCCGTGTAGTCGGTGCCCTCCTCGGCGCACGCCGCCACCAGGTCCTGGCCGTACGTGACGTACGGGCCGACGGTCGTGGCCACCACGCGCGTGCGTGCCGCGAGGGCGCGCAGGGACGCCGGGTCGGCGACGTCCGCGCGGACCAGGGGCAGCACGGCGCACGCGGGGTCGATCGCGGTGAGGCGCTCGCGCAGCCGCTCCAGCTTTCCCGTGTCGCGCCCCGCGACGGCCCACCGCAGCCCCTCGGGTGCGTGCGCCGCCAGATACTCGGCGGTGAGCGCGCCGGCGAACCCGGTCGCCCCGAAGAGCACGATGTCGTACTCGCGGCCCGCCCTGTCGGCTCTGCCGGGCCTGTCCCGCATGTCCCGATCCTTGCCGTGCCCGCTGTCCTGCCTGGTCATGACACCCCTCAGCCCTGCGCCGCGCGCCGTTGTCGGTGGCCGAGGCTAGCGTGAGGGATGAGCGGAGGTTCAGGGGCCCCGCCTGGAGCGGGAGGTCGTTGTGGCCGAACCGAGGAAGCCGTCGCAGCGGGCGCTCAAGACGTGGGCGCGCGTACGGGAGTTCGCACTCGGGATGCCGGGAGCCACGGAGGACTTCCCGTGGGGCGAGACGGTCGCGAAGGTGAACAAGAAGGTGTTCGTGTTCCTCGGCGTCGACGACGGCAGCTGTCCGATGGGGCTCACGGTCAAGCTCAAGGACGAGGAGACCCACGCGCACGCACTCACGACCCCGGGCGCCGAGCCCGCCGGATACGGCCTCGGCAAGGCGGGCTGGGTGCAGATCCCCCTGGACGTGAAGGGCGCCCCGGGCGCGGAGCTGCTCTGCGACTGGGTGGAGGAGAGCTACCGGACGGTGGCCACGAAGAAGCACGTCGCCGAACTGGACGCGCGATGAGCGCCGCCCCGGCCGGACGTGACGGCATCCCGTTTCAGGCGAGTTACCCCGAATCCATACGTGCCTCCTGGCAACACCGCAGCAGTGCGTCGTAAATTACTAAGCGCTTGCTCGCCAGGGGTTGTGCTGAGTGGAACACGTTCTTAGCATCGCTGGTGTTACATCAGTTGTGTCACAGTGCTGGGGGCTCGATGGCAGTGGCAGGGATGACGGACAGCGGCCCGCTCGCCGGGGTGCGCGTGGTCGAACTGGCGGGCATCGGCCCGGGCCCGTTCGCCGCGATGCTCCTCGCCGACCTGGGCGCCGATGTCGTGCGCGTGGACCGCCCCAAAGGCGCCGGGCTCTCGATCAACCCCGAGTACGACATCACCAACCGCAACAAACGCTCCGTGATCGTCGACCTCAAGGCGGACGACGGCCCCGCGCGCGTCCTCGACCTCGTCGCCAAGGCGGACGTCCTCATCGAGGGGTACCGTCCAGGCGTCGCCGAGCGCCTCGGCGTCGGCCCCGACGCCTGCCACGCCCGCAACCCGCGCCTCGTCTACGGACGCATGACCGGCTGGGGCCAGGACGGCCCCCTCGCCCAGCGCGCCGGGCACGACATCGCGTACATCGCCCTCACCGGCACCCTCGGGATGATCGGCAAGCCGGACGAGCCGCCGACCGTCCCCGCGAACCTCGTCGGGGACTACGCAGGCGGCTCGCTCTACCTCGTCGTCGGCATCCTCGCCGCCCTCCACCACGCGCGCGACACCGGCGCGGGCCAGGTCGTGGACGCCGCGATCGTCGACGGCGCCTCGCACCTCGCCGCGATGATCCACGGCATGCTCGCGGCCGGCGGCTGGCAGGACCGGCGCGCCAGCAACCTCCTCGACGGCGGCTGCCCGTTCTACGGGACGTACGAGACCTCCGACGGCCAGTACATGGCGGTCGGCGCCCTTGAGCAGCAGTTCTACGACGAGTTCATCGCACTCCTCGGCATCGGGGACACGGCCCCCGCCCGCAAGGACCTCGCCCGCTGGGGCGAGCTGCGCGACGCCGTCGCCGCCCGCTTCAAGACCCGTACCCGCGAGGAGTGGACCGCCGTCTTCGAGGGGTCCGACGCGTGCGTCGCGCCGGTCCTGTCCCTGCGCGAGGCGCCCGGCCACCCCCACCTGGCGGCGCGCGGCACCTTCACCGACCACGGCGGCATCACCCAGCCCGCCCCCGCACCCCGCTTCTCCGCGACCCCCACTGCCGTCCGCAGCGGCCCCGCGCAGCCGGGCGCCGACACCGCCGGGGTGGCCCGCGACTGGGACGTACCGAGCCTGACGAAGGAAGAGAACTGATGGAGCTGTCCGCACCCCTCGCCTACGCAGCCGACCCCCGGCAGGCGGCCGACGACGCCGCCGCGCTCGAGTCGGCGGGCCTCGACGCCGTCTGGGTCGCGGAGGCCTACGGCTTCGACTCGCCCACGATCATGGGCTATCTCGCCGCCCGCACCGAGCGCATGAAGATCGGCGCCGCGATCCTCAACGTCTACTCGCGCACCCCCGCCCTCATCGCCCAGACCGCCGCCGGACTCGACGCCGTCTCCGGCGGCCGCGCCATCATCGGCCTGGGCGCGTCGGGCCCGCAGGTCGTCGAGGGCTGGCACGGCAAGGCGTACGACAAGCCGCTCGGCCGCACCCGCGAGACCATCGAGCTGACCCGCCGCATCCTGCGCCGCGAGGTCATCGACCACCACGGCATCACGGACATGCCGCTGCCCCCGGAGAAGGGCGGCAGGCTCGGCAAGCCCCTGAAGATCCTCGCCAAGCCCGTACGCCCCCAAGTGCCGTTGTACGTCGCCTCGTTGGGCCCGGCGAACGTGCGGATGACCGCCGAGATCGCCGACGGCTGGCTGCCCACGCTCTTCATTCCCGAGAAGGCCCACCAGGTGTGGGGCACCCCGCTCGCCGAGGGAGCCGCCAAGCGTGCCCCCGAGCTCGGGCCGCTCCAGGTCGTCGCCGGCGGACTGCTCGCCATCGGCGAGGACGCGGCAGCCGCTCGCGACCTCGCCCGCCCCAACATCGCCCTCTACGTGGGCGGCATGGGAGCGGTCGGCAAGAACTTCTACAACGACCTCGCCGTGGCCTACGGCTACGAGAAGGAGGCCAAGCTCATCCAGGAGCTCTACCTCTCCGGGAAGAAGAAGGAGGCGGAGGCCGCCGTCCCGGACGAGTTCTGCGAGCTCATGAGCCTGTGCGGGCCCGAGAGCTACGTACGCGAGCGTGTCGAGGCCTTCCGCGCCGCGGGCGTCACCATGCTGAACGTCATCCCGGTCGGCCCTGAGCCCGCCCGGCTGGTCGAGACCGTCAAGAACTGGCTGTAGGGAGGGCACCACGATGGCAATGGAACGGCAGATCTTCACCGAGGAGCACGACGCGTTCCGCGAGACCGTCCGCACCTTCCTCGCCAAGGAGGTCACCCCGCACTACGAGCAGTGGGAGAAGGACGGCATCGTCTCGCGCGAGGCCTGGCTCGCGGCCGGACGCCAGGGCCTCCTCGGGCTCGCCGTGCCCGAGGAGTACGGGGGCGGCGGCAACGCCGACTTCCGCTACAGCGCCGTCATCGCCGAGGAGTTCACCCGCGCGGGAGCCGCCGGCCTCGCGATCGGTCTCCACAACGACATCATCGGGCCGTATCTGACGTCACTCGCCACGGACGAGCAGAAGCGCCGCTGGCTGCCCGGCTTCTGCGACGGCTCCCTGATCACCGCCATCGCGATGACCGAGCCGGGCGCCGGATCGGACCTCCAGGGCATCCGCACCTCGGCCGAGGACCGCGGCGACCACTGGGTGCTGAACGGCTCCAAGACGTTCATCTCGAACGGGATCCTCGCCGACCTCGTGATCGTCGTCGCGAAGACGACGCCCGAGGGCGGCGCCCACGGTCTGTCCCTCCTGGTCGTCGAGCGCGGCATGGAGGGCTTCGAGCGCGGCCGCAACCTCGACAAGATCGGCCAGAAGTCCCAGGACACGGCCGAGCTCTTCTTCAACGACGTCCGCGTCCCGAAGGAGAATCTCCTCGGCGAGCTCAACGGCGCCTTCGTCCACCTGATGACGAACCTCGCGCAGGAGCGCATGGGCATCGCCGTCGCCGGGATCGCCGCCGCGGAGCACCTCCTGGAGATCACCACGACGTACGTCAAGGAGCGCGAGGCCTTCGGCCGCCCGCTCGCCAAGCTCCAGCACATCCGGTTCGAGATAGCCGAGATGGCCACCGAGTGCGCCGTCACCCGGACCTTTCTGGACCGCTGCATCGTCGACCACTCGAACGGCGAACTCGACGCGGTGCATGCCTCGATGGCCAAGTGGTGGGCCACCGAGCTCCAGAAGCGCGTCGCGGACCGCTGCCTCCAGCTCCATGGCGGCTACGGCTACATGACGGAGTACCGCGTCGCCAAGGCCTTCACCGACGGACGCATCCAGACGATCTACGGCGGCACGACCGAGATCATGAAGGAGATCATCGGGCGCTCCCTGCTCGGCTGACTCCCCACCGACCTCCCGGCCCGGCCCACCTCATTGCCCGGCCCACCCTCATTGAAAGGCAAGCGAGTGAGCACCGAAGCGTACGTGTACGACGCGATCCGCACCCCGCGCGGACGCGGCAAGGCGAACGGCGCCCTGCACGGCACCAAGCCGATCGACCTCGTCGTCGGACTGATCCACGAGGTCCAGCGGCGCTTCCCGGACCTCGACCCCGCCGCCATCGACGACATCGTGCTCGGCGTCGTCGGACCGGTCGGCGACCAGGGCTCCGACATCGCGCGGATCGCGGCCATCGCGGCCGGGCTCCCCGACACGGTGGCCGGTGTGCAGGAGAACCGCTTCTGCGCCTCGGGCCTCGAAGCGGTCAACCTGGCGGCCATGAAGGTCCGTTCGGGCTGGGAGGACCTCGTCCTCGCCGGCGGCGTCGAGTCGATGTCGCGCGTCCCGATGGCCTCGGACGGCGGCGCCTGGTTCGCCGACCCGATGACCAACTACGAGACGGGCTTCGTGCCGCAGGGCATCGGCGCGGACCTGATCGCCACCATCGAGGGCTTCTCCCGGCGCGACGTCGACGAGTACGCGGCGCTCTCGCAGGAGCGCGCGGCCGCCGCCGTGAAGGACGGCCGCTTCGCCCGCTCCGTCGTGCCCGTCACGGACCGCAGCGGCCTGACCGTCCTCGACCACGACGAGTTCCTGCGCCCCGGCACGACCGCCGACTCGCTCGCCAAGCTGAAGCCGTCGTTCGCGGACATCGGTGACCTCGGCGGCTTCGACGCCGTCGCGCTGCAGAAGTACCACTGGGTCGAGAAGATCGACCACGTCCACCACGCGGGCAACTCCTCCGGCATCGTCGACGGCGCGTCCCTCGTCGCCATCGGCACCAAGGAGGTCGGCGAGCGCCACGGCCTGACCCCGCGCGCGCGGATCGTCTCCGCGGCCGTCTCCGGCTCCGAGCCCACCATCATGCTCACCGGACCCGCGCCGGCCACCCGCAAGGCCCTCGCCAAGGCGGGCCTGACCATCGACGACATCGACCTCGTCGAGATCAACGAGGCGTTCGCGGCCGTCGTCCTGCGCTTCGTCAAGGACATGGGCCTCTCCCTCGACAAGGTCAACGTCAACGGCGGCGCCATCGCGCTCGGCCACCCGCTCGGTGCCACCGGCGCGATGATCCTCGGCACTCTCATCGACGAACTGGAGCGCCAGGACAAGCGCTACGGCCTCGCCACGCTGTGCGTCGGCGGCGGCATGGGCATCGCCACGATCGTCGAGCGACTCTGACCCCCGTCCTTTCCCGCACTGGCATCTACGGAGCAGCAGAAATGACCGAGAGCACCACCATCCGCTGGGAACAGGACGAGACCGGAATCGTCACCCTCGTCCTCGACGACCCCAACCAGTCCGCGAACACCATGAACCAGGCGTTCAAGGACTCCATCGCCGCGATCGCCGACCGCGCCGAGGCCGAGAAGGACTCGATCCGCGGCATCATCTACACCTCCGCCAAGAAGACGTTCTTCGCGGGCGGTGACCTGAAGGACATGATGAAGGTCGGCCCCGAGAACGCCCAGCAGGCGTTCGAGACCGGCACCGGCATCAAGAAGTCCCTGCGCCGCATCGAGACGCTCGGCAAGCCCGTCGTCGCGGCGATCAACGGCGCGGCCCTGGGCGGCGGTTACGAGATCGCGCTCGCCTCCCACCACCGCATCGCCCTCGACGCCCCGGGCTCCAAGATCGGCCTTCCCGAGGTCACGCTCGGCCTGCTCCCCGCGGGTGGCGGCGTCACCCGCACCGTACGCCTCATGGGCATCGCCGATGCCCTGCTGAAGGTGCTCCTCCAGGGCACTCAGTACACCCCGAAGCGCGCCCTGGAGAACGGCCTCGTCCACGAAGTGGCGGCCACCCCCGAGGAGATGCTCGCCCAGGCGCGCGCCTTCATCGACGCCAACCCCGAGTCGCAGCAGCCCTGGGACAAGCCCGGCTACCGCATCCCGGGCGGCACCCCGGCCAACCCGAAGTTCGCGGCGAACCTGCCCGCCTTCCCGGCCAACCTCAAGAAGCAGACGAACGGCGCCCCCTACCCGGCCCCGCGCAACATCCTCGCCGCGGCCGTCGAGGGCTCCCAGGTCGACTTCGAGACGGCCCTGACCATCGAGGCGCGCTACTTCACCGAGCTCGTCACCGGCCAGACCGCGAAGAACATGATCCAGGCGTTCTTCTTCGACCTCCAGGCCGTCAACTCCGGCGCGAACCGGCCGAAGGGCATCGAGAAGCGCCCCGTCCGCAAGGTCGCCGTCCTCGGCGCCGGCATGATGGGCGCGGGCATCGCCTACTCGTGCGCCCGCGCCGGCATCGAGGTCGTCCTCAAGGACGTGACCGCCGACGCCGCCGCCCGGGGCAAGGGCTACTCCGAGAAGCTCTGCGCCAAGGCCGTCTCCCGCGGCCGCACCACCCAGGAGAAGGCGGACGCGCTCCTCGCCCGGATCACGCCCACCGCCGAACCGCAGGACCTCGCGGGCTGCGACGCCGTGATCGAGGCCGTCTTCGAGGACCCGGCGCTCAAGCACAAGGTGTTCAAGGAGATCCAGCACGTCATCGAGCCCGACGCGCTGCTGTGCTCCAACACCTCGACGCTGCCGATCACCCTCCTCGCCGAGGGCGTCGAGCGGCCCGTCGACTTCATCGGGCTGCACTTCTTCTCGCCCGTCGACAAGATGCCGCTCGTCGAGATCATCAAGGGCGAGCGCAGCGGTGACGAGGCGCTCGCCCGCGCCTTCGACCTGGTCCGCCAGATCAACAAGACGCCGATCGTCGTGAACGACTCGCGCGGCTTCTTCACCTCGCGCGTCATCGGTCACTTCATCAACGAGGGCGTCGCGATGGTCGCCGAGGGCATCGAGCCCGCCTCCGTCGAGCAGGCCGCCGCCCAGGCGGGCTACCCGGCCAAGGTCCTCTCCCTGATGGACGAGCTGACGCTGACGCTGCCCCGCAAGATCCGTAACGAGACCAAGCGGGCCGTCGAGGAAGCGGGCGGCACCTGGGCTGGCCACCCCTCGGACGTCGTCATCGACCGCATGGTCGAGGAGTTCGACCGTCCCGGACGCAGCGGCGGCGCGGGCTTCTACGAGTACGTGGACGGCAAGCGTGCCGGTCTGTGGCCGGGCCTGCGCGAGCACTTCACCAAGCCCGGGTACGAGATCCCGTTCAAGGACATGCAGGAGCGCATGCTCTTCTCCGAGGCGCTCGACACCGTGCGCCTCCTGGAGGAGGGCGTCCTGACCTCGGTCGCGGACGCCAACATCGGTTCCATCTTCGGCATCGGCTTCCCCGGCTGGACCGGCGGTGTGCTCCAGTACATCAACGGTTACGAGGGCGGCCTGCCCGGCTTCGTGGCCCGCTCGCGCGAACTGGCCGAGCGCTACGGCGAGCGGTTCCAGCCGACCGCGCTGCTCGTCGAGAAGGCCGAGAAGGGCGAGACCTTCACCGACGCCTGACGGTCACGGGGTTCCGCGCCGGGGGTCAGCCCTCGGCGCGGAACGCCTCCCGCAGCTGCTCCTTGAGCGACCGCTGGAACGCCGTCACGAGGGCCTGCACCACCATCGGCTGCATATGGGCCGACAGGGACTTCATCGCCGCCACGTGCTCCGGGTCCGACTCGCGCTCCCGGTAGGGCCCCCACACCTCGTCGCGGAACAGCCGCGTCAGCTCCTGGGCGGCGTCCCTCGTGTGCTCCACGAGGACGGTGCGCGCCGCGAGGATCGTCTCGTGCGCGATCGGCACCCCGAGCAGCTCCACCCCGAGCCGCAGCAGACCGGGGTCCACACGGAAGGTGGCGCTGTCCTCCAGGTACGCGACGACGCCCATCGCGGCGAGCCGGTCCAGATCCTCCCCGGACAGGGCCCGCCCGGCCCGGCGCTCCAGCTCCGCCCGCGTGACGTCCTCCTCCGCGTCCGGGGCCCAGCTCGCGACCAGCGCGCGGTGGATCGCCAGGTCGTTCGCGCTCAGGTCCGTCGGCAGCTGCTCCAGATACCGCTCGATCGCGGAGAGCGTCATGCCCTGGTGCTGGAGCTCCTCGATGAGCGCGAGCCGGGACAGGTGGTCACGGCCGTAGTGGCCGACGCGGCGCGGCCCGATCACGGGCGGCGGGAGCAGGCCCTTCGTGCTGTAGAAGCGGATCGTACGGACGGTGACGCCCGCGCGCGCGGCCAGTTCGTCGACCGTGAGCGTCGGCTCCCCGGTGTCCGTCGTCATGCTGCGCCTCGCTTCTCGGGTCCCGCGTCCTGCGTGCTCCGGTTCCGCACCCGGCAGGTTCAACAGTATCGCTGAGACACCAAAGCTGTGAAAGCGCCGCGGGGTGGAAAGGTCTGGCGTGAAGGGGCTGTTGGGGCGCGAGCAAGCGCTTATACGCCTCTCGGAACCCGCTGTACAGAGCCTGATCATCATGTGAGAAGTGCCGCTATGTGATCTCCGCCACCGCGTGCTCCCTGCCTGGTGGGGGAAGGTGCACAGTCGGTCCGCGCCATGTCAGGAATGTCGCGGGCCGCAGCACATCCGGACCCCGGAGCAATCCGGGCACCACAGAGGGATCCCCCCACGTGAGCAAGGAAGCCGCCAACACGGCTCTGGACGCATCCCGCACAGATGCGTCCCAGGCGCCCGCCGACGCGGGTGACGCCGGCTACAGCAAGGACCTCAAGGCCCGCCACGTCAACATGATCGCGATCGGTGGCGCGATCGGTACCGGACTGTTCCTCGGAGCGGGCGGCCGCCTCCATTCGGCGGGCCCCGCACTCGCCGTCGCGTACCTCGTCTGCGGAGTCTTCGCGTACCTGGTCGTGCGTGCCCTGGGCGAGATGGTCGTGTACCGGCCGTCCTCGGGTTCCTTTGTGTCGTACGCGCGCGAGTTCCTCGGCGAGAAGGGCGCCTATGTCGCCGGCTGGATGTACTTCCTCAACTGGTCGATGACGGGCATCGCGGACATCACCGCGATCGCCCTCTACACCCAGTACTGGAGTGCCTTCACGACCATTCCGCAGTGGGTCCTCGCGCTGATCGCCCTCGCGGTCGTGCTCGGCGTGAACCTGATCTCGGTGAAGTACTTCGGCGAGATGGAGTTCTGGTTCGCGATCATCAAGGTGGCCACGCTCGTCGCCTTCCTGTTCGTGGGCGTCTTCCTGATCGCCACGCAGCACCCGATCGACGGCCAGACCCCGGGCCTGAGCATGATCACGGACCACGGCGGATTCATGCCGAGCGGCACGATGTCGGTGATCCTCGTCATGCAGGGTGTCGTCTTCGCGTACGCCGCTCTGGAGCTGGTGGGTGTCGCGGCGGGCGAGACCGCCGACCCGCAGAAGGTCGTCCCGCGCGCGGTGAACTCGATCATGTGGCGCGTCGGCCTGTTCTACTGCGGCTCGGTGGTGCTGCTCGCACTGCTGCTGCCGTCCTCGGTGTACTCGTCGAACGAGAGCCCGTTCGTCACCCTGTTCAGCAAGCTGGGCGTCGGCGGCATCGGCGACATCATGAACCTGGTCGTGCTCACCGCGGCCATGTCCAGCCTCAACTCGGGTCTCTACTCCACCGGCCGCATCCTGCGCTCCATGGCGATGTCGGGCTCCGCGCCCAAGTTCACCGCCCGCATGAACCGCAGCCAGGTGCCGTACGGCGGCATCCTGCTCACCGCGGGTGTCGGCGTCCTCGGAGTCGGCCTCAACTACCTCCTCCCGCACGACGCCTTCGAGATCGTCATCGAGGTCTCCTCGATCGGCATCATCGGCACCTGGGTCATGATCATGGTCGCCCACCTGGCGTTCGTCCGGCGGGCCAAGCAGGGCCTGGTCAAGCGGCCGTCGTTCCGCCTGCCCTGGTCCCCGGTCACCGAGATCGTCACGATCGTCTTCCTGCTGCTCGTGCTCGGCCTCATGTGGAATGACCCGGTCACGGGTCGCAAGACCCTGATGCTGATCCCGGTCATCGCGGTCATGCTCGTCGCCGGCTGGTTCGCCGCCCGCCGCCGCATCCAGCGTGAGTCGACCCAGGAACTGACCAAGCTGACCGACGGCGAATAGCGCCGGCCCCCCACTGTCAGTGGCAGCACCTACGGTGGCGTCATGTCGGAGATCACGTATGTCCGAGGTGACGCCACCGTGCCGTTGGGCAAGGGGACGCGCGTCGTCACGCATGTCTGCAACGACATGGGCGGCTGGGGCAAGGGCTTCGTCCTCGCGCTGTCCCGGCGCTGGCCGGAGCCCGAGGCCGCGTACCGCCGCTGGCACCGCGAGCGCGCGAAGAACGACTTCGGGCTCGGCGCCGTCCAGTACGTCCAGGTCGAACGCCATCTGTGGATCGCGAACCTGATCGGACAGCGCGGCACCAGAACTGGCAGCAAGGGCGTCCCCGTCCGCTACGAGGCGATGGACGCCGGCCTCACCGACATCGCGGCCAAGGCCGCCGAGCTGGGCGCCTCGGTGCACATGCCACGCATCGGGTGCGGGCTCGCGGGCGGGAAGTGGTCGCGGGTCGAACCGCTGATAGCCGAGCGGCTCGTGGCCCGCGGCATCGCGGTGACGGTGTACGACGACGGGGACTGAGCCGCACGTTGCGAGTGGCGGGTGGTCGGGTAGGTCCATGGCATGGCCCTCGTATCCCTGCCCCTGGAATTCCACCTCAAGGTGGGTCAACTCGGCGCATCCGTTGCCCTGTTCGCGGCGGGGGTCCTCGGCCGGGCGCGGCGGTGGGCCGGGGATCAGGAGGCGGCCGCCCCGGGGAGCGAGCAGCTGCCTCAGCCCTGCCAGTGCGCTCCCGTCCGGCCCCGCGCGGACCTCGCCGGTGTGCCGCGCGGCCCGGTCGCCGCCGCCGAGACGGACCTGCGCACCTGTGTCTCGGAGCTCGCGTCCGACCTGGCGTCCCGCTTGGGCAGTGAGTCGCAGGGCGGCGGCATGGCACACCCCTGAGCCGCACCACAGGAACCCGGGGCCGCATACTGGATCACGTATCACCCGGGAACCGCTGGGGAGCCGTATGAAGCAGCACGACCTCGATCCCGAGCCCCCTCCGCCCGGCGGCATCCTGTGGGACATCGCCGGTGAGGTGCGCTCCCTGCTCGCCCTCCCCGCGGCGCTCACCCTTCAGGTCGCCCACCCGGCCGTCGGCGCGGGCGTCGACGAGCACTCCGTGTTCCGCACGGACCCCTGGGGCCGCGGCGAGCGCTCCCTGCGCTCGGTGATGCTGTGGGTCTACGGCGGTGAGGGCGCTGCGCAGGAGGGCCGCCGCCTGCGACAGCTCCACCGGACCATCCGCGGCACCGACACCCGGGGCCGCAGCTACCACGCGCTCACTCCCGCGTACTACGCCTGGGTCCACGCCACCGGCTTCCCCGTGTACCGGCAGGCCCAGCGCTACCTCGGCCGCCGCCCCTTCACCGAGGCGCAGGAACGCCGGCTCTACGCGGAATGGCTCCAGGTCGGCCGGATCCTCGGCCTGCACGACCGCGACATGCCGCAGACCGTCGAGGAGTTCTGGCCCTACTACCGCAAGGTTCTGGCCGACGAGATCGAGCTGACGGCCGTCGTACGCGAACTCGTCGCCGTCGACGCACCGGTCCCGCCGCCCGACCGCGGGCCGCTGCCGGTCAGGCTCGCGCTGCGCGCACTGTGGCCGCTGCTGCTGCCCCCGCTCGCCCGCTTCCGCCGCTTCCTCACGATCGGACTGATGCCGCCCGACGCGCGGGAGGCCATCGGCCTGCCGTGGACCCCGGTCCAGGAGCGCAGACTGCGACGGTTCGGCGCGGTCGTCCGGCGGGTGGTGCCGCTCCTGCCGGAGCGCCTGCGTTATCTGCCGATGGCGCGACGGGCGCGAGCCGCCGAAACGGCCCGCGCCCGCTGACCTCGAAGCCCACCGACCCCGAAAGGCCACTGAGCCTCAGTGGTCGTGCACCGAGTTCGTCGCCGCGATCTGCTTCCACGACTTCGGCTGCGCCGGCGCCACCACGGCCCGCGCGACCCGGTCCCGCTGCGCCGCGGCCGTGCCAGGCTTCGACGGCTGGTAGAGCCATGTGTCGAAGAGCGCCGCGAGCGGCTTGCCCGAGACCTTCTCGGCGAACTTCACGAAGTCGGCGACCTTCGCGTTCCCGTACGCGTGCTCCTGCGGCCACCCCTTGAGGATCGCGGCGAACTTCTTCTCGCCGACCTCGTTGCGCAGCGCCTGGATGGCCAGCGCCCCCCGGTCGTACACGGCGATGTCGAACTGGTTCTCCGCGCCCGGGTCACCCGGCTCGACCTTCCAGAACGCGTCGTCGGCCGGGTGCTGCGCGTAGGTGTAGTCCGCCAGCTCCTGCGCCGTGCCCTCGCCCTCCTTCTCCGACCACAGCCACTGGCTGTAGCGGGCGAAGCCCTCGTTGATCCAGATGTCCTTCCAGCCGTCCACGGAGACGCTGTCCCCGTACCACTGGTGCGCCAGCTCGTGCACGATCACCGACACGTTCGACCCGTTCGCGAACTGCTTCGGGCTGTAGAACGGCCGCGTCTGCGTCTCCAGGGCGAAGCTGGACGGCACGTTCGGGACGTACCCGCCGAGCGCGTTGAACGGGTACTTCCCGAACTTCGTCTCCAGCCACTCGGCGACCTCGGTGGTGCGCTCGACGCTGGCGCGCGCCGCGCCGTAGTTGTCGCCCAGGTCCTTGCTGTACGCGTTCACGACGGGCAGGCCGTCCGCCGTCTTGTCCGTGGTGATGTCGAACTTCCCGACCGCGAGCGTGGTCAGATACGTCGCCTGCGGCTTGTTGGAACGCCAGTTGAAGCGCGTCCAGCCGAGCTTCGACGACTGCGACTGGAGCACGCCGTTGGAGATCGCCTGCGTCCCGTCCGGCACGGCCACCGACACGTCGTACGTCGCCTTGTCGCGCGGGTGGTCGTTCGACGGGAACCACCAGGCCGCTGACTCCGGCTCGTTCGCCCCGATGCCGCCGTCCGGGGTGCGCTGCCAGGACGTGAAGCCGTACAGCTTCACCTCGGACGGCTTGCCGGCGTACCGGACGACGACGGTGAACGACGATCCCTTGGGCAGGCCCGCCGGCGGAGTGACCTCGAGCTCCTCCACGCCGGAGGTGGCGAACTTGGCCTTCTTGCCGTTGACCAGGACCTCGCTGACCTTGAGGCCGAAGTCGAGGTCGAAGCGCGAGAGATCCTGCGTGGACGTGGCGAGGATCGTCGCCGTGCCCTCCAGGAGGTCCGTCTTCGGCTGGTACTTGAGGCGCAGGTCGTAGTGGGAGACGTCGTAGCCGCCGTTCCCGTAGTCCGGGTAGTAGGGGTCGCCGATGCCCGGAGCCCCGGGAGCGAAGTCCGCCGCCGATGCCGGGATCGCCAGCATGAGAGCGGCCGCCAGTGCGCCCGGGGCGATGAGTCTGCGGTACACGAAAGCTCCAAGTCGTAGGGCCGTGAACGTTGTTGCCGACCCTATTCAGCCCCTCCCGCCCCGGTCATGTCCATGGCCCCACGTGTCACACGATCGCCATTCGGCCGACATGCGCCAATCCGTCCCATGGACCTTTCATCGCCAAGGACTGCCCTCTTTTGCAAGGGAGTTCACCGGGGTAGCTTCCGCCCCATGCTGATACCTGAGAGACGCATGCGCCCCCTGTGGAGGACGCTCGCGACAGCGGCCACCGCCGCACTCCTTGCCGTCCTCGTCTCTCCCGGGGCCGCCCAGAGCGCCACGCCCCGTGAGTCGAAGCCCGTCTACTCGTACGACAAGGCCATCCGCGAATCCGTCTGGGTCGACACCCGGCTCGACGGCGACGGCGACGGGAAGACCGACCGGGTCGCAGTCGACATCATCCGGCCGCGCGAACCCGCACAGCAGGGCCGCAAAGTCCCCGTGATCATGGACGCGAGCCCGTACTACGCCTGCTGCGGCCGCGGCAACGAGAGCCAGCTGAAGACGTATGACGAGCACGGGAACGTCGTCCAGTTCCCGCTGTACTACGACAACTACTTCGTGCCGCGCGGCTACGCCTTCGTCGCCGTGGACCTCGCGGGAACCAACCGCTCCGACGGCTGTGTCGACGTCGGCGGCCGCTCCGACATCCAGTCCGGCAAGGCCGTCGTCGACTGGCTGAACGGCCGCGGCAAGGGCTACACCAGCCGCACCGGCGCCGAACGCGCCAAGGCCGGCTGGACGAACGGCAGAACCGGCATGATCGGCAAGAGCTACGACGCCACCATCGCCAACGGCGTCGCCGCGACCGGAGTCGAGGGCCTGAAGACGATCGTCCCGATCGGCGGCATCTCCTCCTGGTACGACTACTACTTCCAGCAGGGCGCGCCCCTGTACGACAGCGGACCCGACGGGCTGTCCGACTACGTCGAGAGCCCCGAGGCCCGCGCCCGCTGCGCCGCCGTGCAGAAGCGACTTGTCGACGAAGCACCCAGGACCGGTGACTGGACCGGCCTGTGGGACGAGCGGAACTATGTGCCCGACGCCGACAAGGTCAAGGCCAGCGTCTTCGTCGTGCACGGCATCCAGGACCTGAACGTCCGCGCCAAGCACTTCGGCCAGTGGTGGGACGCCCTCGCGAAGGCGGGCGTCGACCGCAAGATCTGGCTCGCGCAGACCGGCCACGTCGACCCCTTCGACTCCCGCCGCGACGCCTGGGTCGACACCCTCCACCGCTGGTTCGACCATGAACTCCTCGGCTACGACAACGGCGTGGACCGCGAGCCGATGGCCGACATCGAGCGCACCCCCGATCACTGGACCACCGACCGCGTCTGGCCGCCCCGCACCACCGACTCGGTGCGTCTGAGCCCCGCCAAGGGCAGCGCGGCCGGCGTCGGCACGCTCGGCCTCAAGCACGGCCGGGGCACCGAGGCGTTCACCGACGACCCGAAGCTGAGCGAGACCGACTGGGCAGCGCAGATCGACAAGTCGACGCCCGACAAGGCCGGGTTCATCACCGAGCCGCTCGGCAAGGACCTGCGCCTGTCCGGCTCGTCGAAGGTCACCGTCACCGCCACCCCGTCGACCACGACCGCCCACCTCTCGGCCGTACTCGTCGACCTCGGCCCGGCCACCATCCGTGACTACGCCGACGGCGGAGAGGGCATCACCACGCTCACCGACCGCACCTGCTGGGGCGCGAGCACGGCCGGCGACAGCTCCTGCTTCCTGCGGACGGAGGCCAAGACCGCCGACGTCGACCGGACCGTCTTCAGCCGCGGCTGGGTCGACCTCGGCAACTACGCCTCGGAGCGCAAGGGCAAGCCGCTCACCCCGGGCAAGCCCTACACGATCACCCTCGACCTGGCCCCCAGCGACCACGTCGTCCAGGCGGGCCACCGCCTCGCGCTGATCGTCGCGGGCACCGACAAGGACCTCATCGACCCACCGTCGACCAGGCCCACGCTCACCCTCGACCTGGCCGGGACGTCGGCGCGCGTCCCGCTCGTCGGCGGAGCCCACGCGTTCGCGTCCGCCACGGCCGGCACCCACGCCGCCGCGCCGCGCACGTCGGCACCCGAGCGCCTGTCCTACCTCCGCCCGTTCCGCCCCGTCCCGGGAGGCAGCACTCGATGACGCCGCACTCGATGGCACCCCGTATCCGTACCCTCGCCCTGGCCGCGACGGCGGCCGCCCTCGCCGCGCCCCTGCTCACGGCCCCGGCCCAGGCCACCTCCGCGCCGCCGAGGACCGGTTTCGAGCAGAGCGACGGCGCCCGCTGGACCGGTCAGCCCGAGGAGCAGGACTTCCTCGCGGCGGTCGACAAGGGCAGTGACCGCGTCTCCGTCGACACGGCCGGCACCACCAAGCAGGGCAGGCCCGTCCAGCTCGTCCGCATCGGCGAGCACCGGACCGCGAACACCGTGCTGCTCATCTGCAGCCAGCACGGCAACGAACCGTCCGGCCGCGAGGCGTGTCTCACCACGATCCGCGACCTCGCCTACGCCAAGGACAAGAAGACGAAGGGCTTCCTGTCCCGCACCACCCTGCTCGTCGTCCCCACCGCCAACCCCGACGGCCGTGCCGCGAACACCCGCGGCAACTCCGACGGCGTCGACATCAACCGTGACCACATCGCCCTGGAGACCGCCGAGGCGCGGGCCATGGCCGCCGTCATCCGCGACCGCAAGCCCGACGTGATCTACGACCTTCACGAGTACGGGGCCACACCCAAGTACTACGACAAGGATCTCTTCGACCTCTGGCCGCGCAACCTCAACACCGACACCCAGGTCCACGACGAGGCGGAGACGCTCTCCACGGCGTACGTCCGTCCTGCCGCCAACGCGGGCGGATACTCGACCGGCACGTACGGCATCTGGACCGACCCGGTGACCGGCGAGCCCGTCAAGCAGACCGCGGGGGACGGGCAGGAGCGCATCCTGCGCAACGTCTCCGGCGTGAAGCACGCGGTCGGACTGCTCATCGAGAGCCGCGTCGACCCTCAGACCGACGCGGAGAAGGCTGACCCGGCACTCAACAACCGGCGCCGGGTCAAGAGCCAACTCTCCGCACTGGGCGGCCTGTTCACCTTCACCGACCAGCATCGAGGCAGGATCGAGGCGGCCACCGGCGCCGCCCGCGTGGCCGGCTACCGCGACCGCGGACCCGTCTACGTCGGCGGCGCGGACAACGACCCGGCCGAGCCCGCGGAGATCATCCAGAACCCGCCGTGCGGCTACCGCCTCGACCCGTCGCAGTACGCGTCCGTCAAGGACAAGCTGGCGCTGCACGGGATCGCCGTGCACAAGGAGCGCACGGGGGAAGGGGTGTTCGTGCCGCTGCGCCAGTCCGAACGGGCGCTCGTGACGCTGCTCCTCGACGCGCGTGCTCCGTACCACCTCGTCGAGGGGGAGCCCGACACCACGTGCTGAAACCGGGGCGTTCGCGTCGTTTGTGGTAGGTCCTGAGGGGTGAATGATCCTGAAATCAAACCTGCCGCGGAGGCGACGGGGCGACGGAGTCCGGCGACCGACCGGGTGGTGTTCGGCGTGACAGCCGCACTCACCGTGGCGTTCGTCATCTGGGGCTCCGTCGCCACCGACTCCCTTGAGGACGTCTCGACACGCCTCCTCAAAGGGCTGATCCACAACGGCGGTTGGGCGTTCATGCTGGCCGCGTCCGGCTTCGTCGTCTTCGCTCTCTGGCTGGCGATCAGCCGGTACGGGAAGATCACGCTGGGCGACGAGGGCGAGACTCCCGAGTTCAGGACCGTCTCCTGGGTCGCCATGATGTTCAGCGCCGGCATGGGCATCGGCCTGATGTTCTACGGAGTCAGCGAGCCACTCGCCCACTACACCACGCACCCACCGGGCACCCAGCCCGTCGACTCGGCCCAGGCCATGGAGACTTCCATGGCCACGACCCTGTTCCACTGGTCACTGCACCCCTGGGCTATCTACGCCGTCGTCGGACTGGCCATCGCCTACAGCACGTTCAGGCGCCGCCGCCGGCAGACCATCAGCTCCGTCTTCGTACCGCTGATCGGCGAGCGGCACGCGCACGGCGCCTGGGGTCGCGTCATCGACATCATCGCGATCTTCGCCACCCTCTTCGGCTCCGCCGCGTCCCTCGGCCTCGGCGCCCTGCAGATCGGCAGCGGATTCGAGGTGCTCGACTGGATGGACAAGGCGAGCACGGGCCTCCTCGTCACCATCATCGCGGTCCTCACCGTCGCCTTCGTCGCCTCGGCGGTGTCCGGGGTCGAGAAGGGCATCCAGTGGCTGTCCAACATCAACATGGTCCTCGCGCTGATCCTGATCGTGTTCGTGTTCATCGCCGGGCCGACGATCCTGGTCCTCGACCTGCTGCCCACCTCGCTGGGCGCGTACCTCGGTGACCTGCCGCAGCTCATCGGCAGGACCGAGGCGTCCAGCGGCAAGGGCGTCGAGGCCTGGCTGGGCAGCTGGACGGTCTTCTACTGGGCGTGGTGGATCTCCTGGACGCCGTTCGTCGGCATGTTCATCGCCCGCATCAGCAAGGGCCGTACGATCCGCCAGTTCGTCGGCGGCGTCATCCTCGTCCCCAGCACCGTCAGCCTCGTCTGGTTCGCGGTCTTCGGCGGCACGGCGATGGACCTGAAGGAGCATGGAGCACTCCGCGCCGCGACCACTCCCGAAGCCCAACTCTTCGGCGTGCTCGACGAGTTCCCCATCGCCACCGCGACGAGCCTGCTCGTGATGATCCTCGTCGGGATCTTCTTCGTGTCCGGCGCCGACGCGGCCTCCATCGTGATGGGCACGCTCTCGCAGAAGGGCGCCCTCGAACCCGGCCGCTTCGTGGTCATCTTCTGGGGCGTCGTCACCGGAGCCGTCGCCGCCGTGATGCTCCTCATCGGCAACGGCTCGGGCAACGCGCTGACGGGACTGCAGAACCTGACGATCCTCGTCGCCGCGCCCTTCACCCTCGTCATGATCGGGATGTGCGTGGCCCTCATGCGGGACCTGCGCCACGACCCGCTGATCGTCCGCAGCGACAGGGGCGACGAGGCCGTCGAGGCGGCGGTCATCGCCGGCCACGAGCAGTACGACGGCGACTTCGAGATCCGGATCGGGCCGGGACAGGGCACGGAGAGGGAGGGCGACCCGATCGGCTGACCTGCTGTCGCGCGGTCGAACCGCTCAGGAGACGGCGAGCTCTGCTGCCTCCTGGGCGCAGCCCCACGCGACCGTCACCCCGGCCCCGCCGTGCCCGTAGTTGTGCACCAACACACCGCCCCACGGCGCCCGTTCACGCTCCACCCGCACCTCGGGCCGCGTCGGCCGCAGCCCCACCCGATGCCCGATGACCCGCGCCCCCGCGATCTCGGGCCGCACCCGCGCACACCGCGCCACGATCGCCTCCGCCACGGCGGGGTCGGGTTCGAGCGACCAGTCGTCCTCCTGTGCCGTGCCGCCGAGGATCAGCCGGCCGGGCTGCGGAAAGAAGTACGTCGAGGTGTCGGGGGAGTCGCCGCCGCCGGCGAACCACGTGTCCACACCCGGGTTCTCCACGAGGACGAGCTGGCCGCGCAGGGGGCGTACGGCATCGTCCGGTACGAGCGCCCGGGCACCGGTGCCCGTGCAGTTCACGACGACCGGCGCCTCCGCGCCCGCCTCCGCGAGATCCGTGACCTCCCGTGTCTCCACGCGCCCGCCCGCCGCCAGGAAGCGCTCCTTCAGCCACTCCAGGTGCACCGGCATGTCCACCAGCGGAAGCCGCGCCCACAGGCCCGTGCCGCCCCCGTACTCCGCCGGGGTCGCCGGACGAAGCCCCGCCACCCCGTCCGCCCACGGTCCAAGACCCTCAAGGACGGTGTCGGCCTGCACGCCCTCCGCCATGCGCACGCCCGCAGGACCGGGCTGCGCCGCCAACTCCTCGTACACGCGCAGGGACCGCAGCGACCAGTCGCTCACCCGTTCCACCGGGTCGATCCTGTACGGCCACCACAGCGCGCCCGCGACCGCCGACGTCGTCAGAGCGGTGGGATCCCGCGTCCAGACCCGCACGCGCCGCCCCATGCGTACGAGTTCAAGAGCCGTCGTCAGGCCGATGACCCCGCCGCCGACCACGATCACATCGCTGCTCGCGTCACTGTCCACGAGCGGACCTTGACTTGCTCCTCGGGCTGAAGCCCGAGGATTCTGGCCTTCTCGATCGTTGCTGTGCCACTACGCGGCACGGGGTTCGGTCGAGAATCCGTGGCTTCCTGCTTCTTCGCGCTGTGCCAGAACGGGTTCTGGTCTTACCGGCGCTCCGCAGGCCGATACCGCCAGTCCGGCGGCCGTTTTCACGTTGATCGCGGCGTTGATGTCCCGGTCGTGGACCGCGCCGCAAGTGGCACAGGTCCACTCCCGGACATCAAGGGGCTTGGGCCCGTCCTTGACACCGCAGGTGGAGCAGACCTGGCTCGTCGGCTCGAACCGGCCGATCTTGACCAGGGTGCGGTCGTATCGCTCCGCTTTGTACTGAAGCATGTGCACGAACGAGGACCAGCCGGCGTCGTGGACGGACTTGGCCAGCTTGGTCCGCGCCAGGCCCGACACCGACAGGTCCTCCACGCCGATCGCTTGGTTGTCGCGGATCAGTTGCGTGGAGAGCTGGTGGTGGAACTCGCGACGGGCGTCGGCGACTTTGGCGTGGGCGCGGGCGACCTTGAGGCGGGCCTTGGCGCGGTTTTTCGATCCCTTCTGTTTGCGGGACATCTCGCGCTGGGCCTTCTTCAGTTTCTTCTCCGCGCGCCGCAGGAACCTGGGGGGAGTCGATCTTTGTGCCGTCGGACAGGACCGCGAAGTGGGTGAGGCCCAGGTCGATGCCGATGGTGCGGTCGGTTTCGGGCATCCGTGTCGCGTCGGCGCTGGGGTCGGTGTCGATGACGAAGGAGGCGAAGTACCGTCCGGCCGCGTCCTTGACGACGGTGACCGAGGTGGCAGTGGCGGGCAGCGTGCGGGACCACTTCACCTTCACCGCCCGATCTTCGGCAGGTTCAGCCGGCCGCTGCCGGTGATGCTCCAGCGGGCGTTGGTGGTGAACCTGATCGACTGGCGGGAGTCCTTGCGGGACTTGAACCGCGGCGCACTAATCCTGGGTCCCTTCCGGGTGCCGTTCAGGGAGGCGAAGAAGTTGCGGTAGGCGGTCTCGACATCCCGCAGTGACTGCTGGAGGACGACGGCGGAGACCTCGCCCAGCCAGGACCGCGAAGCGGTCTGCTTCGCCTGGGTGATCAGGCGGGTGGACAGCTCACCGATCTTCGGGAAGGCCGTCCCGGCCGCGCGGGCGTCCTCACGGGCGCGCACCGCATCGTTGAACACGACGCGGGCGCACCCGAACGCCTTCGCCAACGCTGTCTGCTGGCTGGTGTCCGGGTACAACCTGAAGGCGTACCGGAGCTGCATGACGATCACACTAGACATGCCGAACGTCCGCTGTCCTGGGGAACGTTCGTACGGACTGTCACCGTTCACGCCCCCCAGCCCGGCTCCGCCACAAAGACGCCGCGACGCACCGCGTCGCAACCACCAGATTCGCTTCACCACCGGGCCAGCCGAAGCCCGATGCACTGCGAATGAACCCCAGTAGCGGAATGGGTCATGCCGTGCTCACATCAGGTCGCGGGTGGGAATACTCAGGGCATGTCTGCCGAGTACGCGACTTTCGGCCTGGCACCGGCCATGCGCGCCGGTGGAGTTCTCACGAACGGGGACTACCAAGTCCACCGGGAGTTCCTGGACTTCATCGTGAACGGCTCGCCGCTGCTGTTCCAGCTCTCCGACCTCGACGCCGTCTCCCCGCTCGCCTCCGACATCCCGCCGGCGATCTTCACGGCCCACGTCCGCAGCCTGCTCCTCGAAGCGGACGCTCCGCTCCCCGACGGCCGCTACGTCATCTACGGGTGCCCCGAGTGCGAGGGCCTCGAATGCGGGGCCGTCACCGCGGTCATCGAGGCGGACGGGCCCGACGTCATCTGGCGGGACTTCGCCTGGCAGACCGAGGAACGAGCCGACCTGGAGCTCAACGGCTACCGCGGCATAGGCCCCTTCCGCTTCCACGGCGCCGCGTACCGCGAGTCCCTGCGGCCGCTGCTCGACGGCGGCGCGGAGCCCGCCCCGGCCCGCCGCGTCCTGCTCATCGGGGCCCGCGTCGCCGTCCTCGCCAAGCTCGCCGCCGCGCTGCGCACCATCGGCATCGGCGCCGAGATCACCCAGGACGCGGCCGGTGTGCCGCCCGACGAACTGCGCACCTACGGCGCGGTCGCCTTCGGCCGCGCCGTCAGCGAGTCCGACCGGGCCGCGGTGCGCGAACAGTTCGAGCGGGCGGGTGCCGAGACCGCCTACGTGGACGGGCTCGCCCCGATCATCCCGCTCCTCGTCGCCCAGATAGAGAGCGCCCTGGACCGCCGCGCGGTCCCGCAGCGCCGCCTCACCCGCCTCGTCGCCGCCGACGGGGAGGCGGGCCTGGAGGTCACCTCCGCCTGCCGGGTCCGCCTCACCGCGTACCGCCTCGACCGGCTCTACCGCAGCCACGCCCAGGACGTCTTCGACGCCGTACTGGAACCGGGCCGCCACCGCATCGCCCTCGACCCGAAGGCGACCAGGGGCGAGTCGTTCGTCGTGGCCCGCACCACGGGCAGCGTGCTGGTGGCGCCGATGGCCCGGTGAGGGGGGGGTCTTCCCCAGCCGGGGAGCGGCGGGCGTGGGCGGTCCGTCCGATCGCTAAAATCGGCGGTCTGATGACTGCCACTCTCGTAGCCAAGAACCTCGCCGCCGGGCACGGCGACCGGTCCCTGTTCTCCGGGCTCGACCTTGTGGTCGCGCCCGGGGACGTGATCGGGCTCGTCGGCGCCAACGGCGCCGGGAAGTCCACGCTCCTCAAGCTCCTCGCCGGCCTCGACACCCCCGAGCAGGGCGAGCTGCGGCTCTCGCCGCCCGGCGCGACCGTGGGGCACCTGCCCCAGGAGCCGGAGCGCCGCCCCGGCGAGACCGTGCGCGAGTTCCTCGCCCGCCGCACCGGCGTCGACGCCGCGCAGCGCGCCATGGACGAGGCCACCCAGGCCCTCGTCGACGGGGCCCCGGGGGCCGACGACGCGTACTCCGTGAGCCTGGAGCGCTGGCTCGACCTCGGCGGCGCCGACCTCGACGAGCGCGCCGAGGAGATCACCGGCTCCCTCGGCCTCGGCGTCGGGCTCGACCAGGAGATGGCCTCGCTCTCCGGCGGCCAGGCCGCGCGCGCGGGCCTCGCCTCGCTGCTGCTGTCGCGCTACGACGTGTTCCTGCTCGACGAGCCGACCAACGACCTCGACCTGGACGGCCTGGAGCGCCTGGAGTCCTTCGTGCGCGGGCTGCGCGCGGGCACGGTCGTCGTCAGCCACGACCGAGAGTTCCTGACCCGCACCGTCACCAAGGTCCTGGAGCTCGACCTCGCCCAGCAGGAGATCAACCTCTACGGCGGCGGATACGAGGCCTACCTGGAGGAGCGCGAGGTCGCCCGCCGGCACGCGCGCGACGAGTTCGACGAGTACGCCGACAAGAAGGCCGCGCTCGAAGGCCGCGCCCAGATGCAGCGCGGCTGGATGGACAAGGGCGTCAAGAACGCCCGCCGCAAGGCGACGGACAACGACAAGATCGGCCGCAAGTTCCGCAGCGAGGCCAGCGAGAAGCAGGCGGCCAAGGCCCGGCAGACGCAGCGCATGATCGAGCGCCTCGACGTCGTGGACGAGCCGCGCAAGGAGTGGGAGCTGCGCATGGAGATCGCGGCGGCGCCGCGCTCCGGCGCCGTCGTCGCCACGCTGCGCGACGCAGAGGTGCGGCGCGGCGAGTTCACGCTCGGTCCGGTCTCGCTCCAGATCGACTGGGCCGACCGCATCGCGATCACGGGGGCGAACGGCGCCGGGAAGTCGACGCTGCTCGGCGCGCTCCTCGGCCGGGTGCCGCTGGACGCGGGGCACGCGACGCTCGGCTCCGGTGTCGTCGTGGGCGAGGTCGACCAGGCGCGGGCCCTGTTCCACGGCTCGGAGTCGCTGCTCGACGCGTTCTGCGCGGCCGTGCCGGACACCGAGCCGGCCGAGGTGCGCACCCTGCTCGCGAAGTTCGGCCTGAAGGCCGATCACGTCCTGCGGTCGGCGGCCACGCTGTCGCCGGGCGAGCGCACCCGCGCCGCGCTGGCGCTGCTCCAGGGCCGGGGCGTCAACCTGCTCGTCCTGGACGAGCCGACCAACCACCTCGACCTGCCCGCCATCGAGCAGCTGGAGTCGGCGCTCGACTCGTACGAGGGCACGCTCCTGCTCGTCACCCATGACCGCCGCATGCTGGACGCCGTCAGGACGCAGCGGCGTCTCGAGGTCGCCAACGGCAAGGTGACGGAGCTGTCGGTCTGAGGTGCGCCCCATGGGCTGACGGGTGCCGCGTGGGCTGACGTGTGGCGCCGGGCTGACGCGTGCAGGCCGCGTATACATGGGCCGCCCGCGTCGACGTGCTGCCCGGGGCCGGTCACCTGCGTGGTGACCGGCCCCGGGTGTGTCAGCGCTTCTTCGGGTCGAGCAGGCCCGCGCGGCGCAGCGCCTCGGCCATCTCACTGTTCGCGGGCGCCGGCGCGGACGCGCCACCGCGCCGCTGCCCCTGGGACTGCTGGCCCTGGCCCTGCTGGCGTCGGCCCTGGCCGCCCTGGCCCTGGCCGCCCTGTGCCTGGCCGGCCTGTCCCTGGCGCTGCTGCCCTCGCTGCTGCGGCGGGCGTCCGCCGCGCTCCCGGCGGCCGCCACCGGCAGCAGCACCGGCCCCGCCACCGGCGCCCGGCTCGCCCGTCGCCGCCTCGTCGTCGAGACGCAGCGTCAGCGAGATGCGCTTGCGCGGGATGTCCACGTCGAGGACCTTCACCTTGACGATGTCACCCGGCTTCACGACGTCCCGCGGGTCCTTCACGAACGTCTTCGACATCGCGGACACGTGCACGAGCCCGTCCTGGTGCACACCGACGTCCACGAACGCGCCGAACGCCGCCACATTCGTCACGACGCCCTCGAGCACCATCCCGGAGGCCAGGTCGGAGATCTTCTCGACGCCGTCCTTGAAGGTCGCCGTCTTGAAGGCGGGACGCGGGTCGCGCCCCGGCTTCTCCAGCTCCTTCAGGATGTCCGAGACCGTCGGCAGACCGAACTTGTCGTCCACGAACTCGGCCGGCCGCAGCCCGCGCAGCGCCGCCGCGTTCCCGATCAGGGACGCGACCTCGCCGCCCGTCGTCTTCACCATGCGGCGGACCACGGGGTACGCCTCCGGGTGCACGGACGACGCGTCGAGCGGGTCGTCGCCGCCGCGGATCCGCAGGAAGCCCGCGCACTGCTCGTACGCCTTCGGGCCCAGCCTGGACACGTCCTTGAGGCCCTTGCGGGACGTGAACGGGCCGTTCGCGTCGCGGTGCGCCACGATGTTCTCCGCGAGGCCCGAGCCGATGCCGGACACGCGGGCGAGGAGGGGAGCGGACGCCGTGTTCACGTCCACGCCCACGCCGTTCACACAGTCTTCGACGACCGCGTCCAGGGAGCGCGACAGCTTCACCTCGGACAGGTCGTGCTGGTACTGGCCGACACCGATCGACTTCGGGTCGATCTTCACCAGTTCGGCCAGCGGGTCCTGGAGGCGGCGGGCGATCGACACGGCGCCGCGCAGCGACACGTCCATGTCGGGCAGCTCCTGCGAGGCGAAGGCCGACGCCGAGTACACCGATGCGCCCGCCTCCGACACCATCACCTTGGTGAGGTTCAACTCCGGGTGCTTGGTGATGAGTTCACCGGCGAGCTTGTCGGTCTCGCGCGACGCCGTGCCGTTGCCGATCGCGATCAGGTCGACCGAGTGCTGGGCCGCGAGGCGGGCCAGCTTGGCCAGCGCCTCGTCCCACCGGTTGGCGGGCACGTGCGGGTGGATGACGTCCGTCGCCACGACCTTGCCCGTCGCGTCGACGACCGCGACCTTCACGCCCGTACGGAAGCCGGGGTCGAGGCCCAGCGTCGCGCGTGTGCCCGCCGGGGCGGCGAGCAGCAGGTCCCGCAGGTTCGCCGCGAAGACCTGCACGGCCTCGTCCTCCGCGGCCGTGCGCAGCCGCAGCCGCAGATCGAGGCCGAGGTGCACCAGGATGCGGGTACGCCAGGCCCAGCGCACCGTGTCGGCCAGCCACTTGTCCCCGGGCCGTCCCTGGTTCCTGATCCCGAACCGGTCCGCGACGATCGGCTCGTACGAGGACGGGCCACCGGCGACGTCGCCCGGCTCCTCCGGCTCCAGGGCCAGGTCGAGGATGTCCTCCTTCTCGCCGCGGAGCATCGCGAGGATCCGGTGGGAGGGCAGCGCGGTGAACGGCTCCGAGAAGTCGAAGTAGTCGGCGAACTTGGCGCCCGCCTCCTCCTTGCCCTCGCGGACCTTGGCGGCCAGGTGACCCCGGCTCCACATGCGCTCACGCAGCTCGCCGATCAGGTCGGCGTCCTCGGAGAAGCGCTCGGTGAGGATGGCACGGGCGCCGTCGAGCGCGGCCTGCGCGTCCGCGACGCCCTTGTCGGCGTCGACGAACGCGGCCGCCGCGGCAGCCGGTTCCACCGTGGGGTCCCCGAGCAGCCCGTCCGCCAGCGGCTCCAGCCCCGCCTCGCGCGCGATCTGCGCCTTGGTGCGGCGCTTCGGCTTGAACGGCAGATAGATGTCCTCGAGGCGCGCCTTGGTCTCGGCGGCCATGATCTGTGCCGCCAACTCGTCGGTCAGCTTGCCCTGTTCCCTGACCGAGTCGAGGACCGCCGCACGCCGCTCCTCCAGCTCCCGCAGATAGCGCAGCCGCTCCTCGAGCGTGCGCAGCTGCGCGTCGTCGAGCATCTCGGTCGCTTCCTTGCGGTAGCGCGCGATGAACGGGACCGTCGAACCGCCGTCGAGCAGCTCGACGGCGGCCTTCACCTGCCGCTCCCGTACGCCGAGCTCCTCGGCAATCCTGCCTTCGATGGACCCCGTGATGGGACCTGCGCTGGGTGTTGCCACGATGCCGTACCGCCTTCTCAACTGAGGGTGCGCGGCAATTGTGGCAGGTGGCGCCGACAACGGGGGGCAGCCCACCGGCCTGCCGGCGCCGGGTGTCCGTTCAGGCGGTCTTGCCGATCAGGTCGGCGGGGAACGCGCCCGCGCCGAGGGCGGTGCCCATGAAACCGCCCGCCAGCTCCGTGAGCCGGGCCACGCCCGCCTCGCCCAGGTGCGCGTACGGCTCCCGGTCGAGCCGGTCGGTCTGGGCCTCCAGGTCGTGGCGCAGCGCCGCCCCGAGTTCGGTCAACTCGCCCTGCGCGTCGAGCACCTTGCGCTCCCGCAGCCGGTCGGCGGCCGCGTCGAACTCCTCGCGGGTCCAGCCGCGCGTGGCGAGCAGCCACTTCGGGGCCATGCCCTTGCCGGTCGCGACATGGCTCACCAGCGCCTCGACGGGGTCGAGGTCAGTGGCGAGCAGCGCGGCCAGATGCCCGTCGCCGCGGTGCTCGCGCAGCAGCGTGGCGGCGTGCCAGTACGCGAGGTGCGGCTCCTCGGGCACCGGCAGGTCGGCGTGGGCGGCGTACAGCGGCCGGGCGTGGCGGGTGCAGGCCTCCGTGGCCCGAAGCGCGAGAGCGGCGGCCTCGGCCATCTCCGGGGAGGCCACGATCTCGTCGCCCAGGAGCCTGCGCAGCGTCGAGTCGACGGCACGCGCGCGTGCCGCGAGGACCGTCTCCGGGGAGGCCGTTTCCCACACCGCGGGCACGTGTTCCGCGACGAGCTCGTGCTTGAAGTTGTAGAAGGTCGCCGTCACGGTCCCGGCACCGACGGCCCCCATCGCCGCCGCGCGGGCCGCGAAGTACGCCGCGCTCCGGTGGGTGATCCCGATGGCGCCCAGCTCCTTGCCCAGGTCGGGCGAGAAGTAGTGCATCGAGTGGAACGGGTTGAGCATGTTGTGGCAGCGGCGGGCGGCGCGGGGGTCCGGGGTGGTCGTCATGCGAGTACGTTACCGACTGGTTGGTACGGGCGGAACGTGCGGGGCGCGGCCCCTTCGCCGAAACGTTCGCCCAACGATTCACCGAACCGCTCCCACCACGTCAGGCGCGCGATGGCAGGGAAGGTGGGGTACTCGTCATTGCGGCCGTCCCGCCGTGCCCGAAGACTGGCCTTATGGCCGCCCGTACCGTGCTCATCCTGTTGTTCGACGACGTCCAGAGCCTGGACGTGACCGGCCCGGCAGAGGTCTTCGCCGGAGCCGCCCTCTGCCGGGGTCCGCGCCCCGGGGACACGTACCGCATCCGCACGGCCTCCCTCGACGGCGGGCCCGTCCGCACCTCCAGCGGGCTCACGCTCGTCCCCGACCACGCACTCGCCGACGCGCCCGCCCCGCACACGCTCCTCGTCCCCGGCGGCCGGGGCACGCGCCGCCCGGATCCGCGTCTGACCGCCTGGCTGCGGGAGCACGGCCCGCGCGCGCAGCGCCTCGTCTCCGTCTGCACGGGCGCCATCCTGCTCGCCGAGGCGGGCCTGCTCGACGGCCGCCGGGTGACCACGCACTGGGCGTACTGCGACCGCCTCGCCCGCGACCACCCGGCCGTCGAGGTCGACCCGGACCCCATCTACGTACGCGACGGGAACGTGGCGACCTCGGCGGGCGTCACCGCGGGCATCGACCTCGCCCTCGCGCTCGTCGAGGAGGACCACGGCCGGGACACCGCGCTGACGGTCGCCCGCCACCTCGTCGTGTTCCTGCGACGCCCGGGAAACCAGGCCCAGTTCAGTGCCCAGCTCTCCGCCCAGACCGCGCGGCGCGAGCCGCTGCGCGAGGTCCAGCACTGGATCACCGAGCACCCCGACGACGACCTCTCCGTCGAGTCGCTCGCCTCCCGCGCCCGCCTCTCGCCGCGCCACTTCGCCCGCGCCTTCCAGGCCGAGACCGGCATGACCCCGGGCCGGTACGTCGACCTGGTCCGCCTCGAACAGGCGCGCCGCCTCCTGGAGGACACCTCCGACGGCGTCGAGGAGATCTCCCGCACCTGTGGCTACGGCACCCCCGAGGCGATGCGCCGCGCCTTCACCAGAGCGCTCGGCGCGTCCCCGGCCGAGTACCGCCGCCGCTTCTGCGCACCCGGAACCCGTACAACGGGCCGGCGCCCGTCCGAGCCCACCCGTTCCTGACCGAAAGGCACCCGATGAAGATCGCCATCGTCCTTTTCGACCGCTTCACCGCGCTCGACGCCGTCGGCCCCTACGAGACGCTCGGCAGGCTCCCCGACGCGGAACTCACCTTCGTCGCCGAGCGGACCGGGCCCGTGCGGTCGGACACCGGACGGCTCGCCCTCACCGCCGACAAGACGCTGTCGGAGCTGACCGACCCGGACATCGTCATCGTCCCCGGCGGGCCGGGCCAGAGCGCGCAGATGGAGAACGAGGTCCTGCTCGACTGGCTGCGCGCCGCCGACGCCACCAGCACCTGGACGACCTCCGTGTGCACGGGGTCGCTGCTCCTCGCCGCCGCCGGTCTGCTGGACGGCCGGCGCGCGACGTCGCACTGGCTGGCGCTCGACGCCCTGAAGAAGTTCGGCGCCGAGCCGACGGGCGAACGGGTCGTCGTCGACGGCAAGTACGTCACCGCCGCCGGGGTCTCCTCCGGCATCGACATGGGCCTGACCCTCGTCGGCACGATCGCGGGCGACGAGCACGCGCAGGCCGTACAACTGCTCACCGAGTACGACCCGCAGCCGCCGTACGACGCGGGTTCGCCCGAGAAGGCCCCCGCGCACCTCGTGGAGAAGTTCCGCGCGCAGAGCCGCTTTCTCCAGGCGTAGTGCGGAGAGCCGCCTCCTCCATGCGTAGGCCAGGACAGCCGTTTCATCCCGACGTGGTCCATGTGAAGCGCGGCTTCCTGCGCTCCAGGAACGCGGCGACACCCTCCGCGGTGTCGCCGCTCCCGCGCGCCTGCTCGGCCCAGTGCGCGGCCCGCTCCACGCGGCCGTCGGCGAACTCCTTCGCCGCGGCCTGCGTCAGCTGCGAGCGCCCACCCAGGATCCGAGCGAACTCGCCGACCCGCTTGTCCAGTTCGTCCCCGGCGAGCACCTCGTCCACGAGCCCGGTCCGCAGGGCACGCTCCGTACCGATCAACTCGCCCGAGAACAGCAGGTACTTGGCCGCCGCGGGGCCCACCAGAGAGGCGAGGCGGCGCGTCGAGCCCGCCGGGTACACGATCCCCAGCTTCGACGGCGTGACCCCGAACAGCGCGTCCTCGGCCGCGAACCGCAGGTCACAGGCCGCCGCCAGCTGACAGCCGCCGCCCACGCAGTACCCGCGCACGGCGGCCAGCGTCGGCTTGGCGAAGGCCGCGAGCGCCTCCTCGGCCGCGACTGCGAGCTCCTGCGCCCGCGACCCCGAGCCGCCGAGCGTGGAGATGTCGGCGCCCGCGCAGAACGTCCCGCCGGCCCCGGTCAGCACGAGCACCCGCACCGCAGGATCGGCGTCGAGGGAAGCGAGCAGCGGCGGCAGCGAGCGCCACATGCCGTCCGTCATGGCGTTCCGTTTGGCGGCGTGGTCGATGACGACGGTGGCGATGCCGTCGGTGACCGAGTGCGTGAGCTGCGGCGGTGTGTGCGACATGGGCCGGATGCTATCCGCATGCCTCGAACGTACGATCAAGAAGGGGTGACCGGCGAGGAGGCGTCATGGCACGGTCCCACCACAGAGACGCACGGTCCCACCACGAAGGGGCTGATCCGGCGACGGGCTCGAAGAAGCTGCGGCGCGGATTCGGCTGGATCGCCGGACTCGGCGGCGTCCTCGTGCTCGCCGGACTCGTGGGCCTCGTCTACACCGGTGTCGCCACACTGACGTCGATGCTCCTCTTCGGCTGGCTGCTGCTCATCGGCGGTATCGTCGGCCTCCTGCACGCCATCCAGTCGAGGGGCACCAATTTCTTCTGGCTGGGCGTCGTCGTCGCCGCGCTCAACCTCGCCGCGGGCGTCGTGGTGATCCATCACCCGGAGGGCACGGCCGAGGCGCTCACCATGTTCGCGGCGCTGCTGTTCCTCACGGGTGGTGTGTTCCGGCTGGTCGGCGGGCTCGTGGTGCGTGGACCCCAGTTCGGCTGGACGCTCGTGCAGGGCGCCTTCGGCATCCTGCTCGGCGTCCTCGTCCTCGGCAACTGGCCGAGCAGCAGCCGCTACGTCATCGGTTGCTTCTTCTCGCTCGCGCTGCTCTTCGACGGCCTGGGCCTTCTCGCCACCGGGCTCGGCGGCCGACGCGTCGTGGGGCTCATGACGGCCGATGACGAGTCCAAACACGTACAACCTGAATAGCCATGGAAGAGGGAACTAGAACGGCAGGATCAGTCGCACACCTGACGCTGTCATACGCCAACGGTCAAATTACGTCGATACTCGCTGACTTCTGGTCAGTCATTCGGTATGGACCAGTGGATTCCCAACACTCGATGTGTGGTGACAATCGAGCGCAAGGGCGGCGACCGGACGATGAGCGACCAGGGGTGGGGGTCCCGCCCGAGTCCTCAAGACACTGGGGGATTGCCCCCCGATCAGCAACCGGGAAGTCCGCTGCCGTACGAGGGGGTCTGGCGCTTCACGGCGCAGGCCGTCGACGCGTCCGTGCCGCAGGCCCGGCACGCCGTCCGTGACCTGCTGGTCCGTCAGGGCGTACCCGCCTCCGACGACCTCGTTCAGGGGCTGCTGCTCATCGTCTCCGAGCTGGTCACCAACGCCGTGCGGCACGCGGCCCTGCTCTCACCCGTCCTCGCGGTGGAGGTCGCCGTCGGCGCCGAGTGGGTGCGCGTCTCCGTGGAGGACGAGCACCCCTACCGCCCGACCGCCCTGGAGGCCACCGACGGGCAGACGGGCGGGCGCGGCCTCCTCCTCGTACGCGAGGTCACCCGCGAGGCGGGCGGGGTGTGCGACGTCGAGCACACGGCGAGCGGGGGCAAGGTGATCTGGGCCGCCCTGCCCCTCAAGCCCGCCGACGCCTGAGCGGCGGACTCACCAGCCGGCGGACGGCCCCGTCAGCTCCCGGATCGCCGGCCGCGCCGCGTCCAGCACGGTCATGAACCACGCCGAGAACGGACCCTGGGCGTGCCGCACGGCCAGCTCCTCCGCCGTCACGTACGCGGTCTCGCCCACCTCGGAGGGATCCGGCCGCAGCGGCGCCTGGACCATCCCCACGAACAGGTGGTTGAACTCCTGCTCCACCAGGCCCGAGTCCGGGTCCGGGTGGTTGTAGCGCACCGTCCCCGCCTCCGCGAGCAGCGAGGGCGAGACCCCCAGCTCCTCGAACGTCCTGCGGGCGGCCGCGGCGAACGGCGCCTCGCCCGGATACGGGTGCCCGCAGCACGTGTTCGACCACACGCCGGGGGAGTGGTACTTGCCGAGCGCGCGCTGCTGGAGCAGCAGCCGGCCCTGTTCGTCGAAGAGGAACACGGAGAACGCTCTGTGCAGCCGTCCGGGCGCCTGATGCGCGGAGAGCTTCTCCGCCGTGCCGATCGTCCTGCCGTCCTCGTCCACGAGTTCCAGCAAGATCGCTTCTCCGGTGCCGTTCGACGAACTGTTCGCCGCGGTGGCAGGTGTGGTCGGCATACCCATCCTTCGCTTCGGTCCTCGAACCCCAAGTCTGCCGTACGGGGCAGACAGTCCCGGCACTTGGCAGCGCCCGCATGTCCCGCCCGGAGGGCCGGGCGGGACATGCACAGGGTCAGACGCCGAAAGCGGCCGGGTAGGTGATCGTGCCCTGCGGCACCTGCCAGGAACCGTCCGCCGCGCCCAGGACGAGCGCCATCATCGCCTCGTCCGGCACCTCGAATCCGGGCCGGATGCCGTACCCGGAGGCCGGGGTGAAGCCGAATTTCGGGTAGTACGCCGGGTGTCCCAGTACGAGGACGAGGCGCTCCCCACGCGCGCGTGCCGCGTCGAGCACCGCGCGGACGACGGCCGAACCGGCGCCCGTGCGCTGGTACTGAGGCAGGACCGCGACGGGTGCCAGGGCCGCCGCGGGTGCCCCGCCGACCAGGCAGCGGGTGATCAGCGCGTGTGCCGCCACGGTGCCGTCCGGTGCCTCGGCGACGTACGAGAGGCCGGGCAGCCACGCGTCGGTGTCCGCCCGCAGGGCGTCCACCAGGTCGGCCTCCGCCGCCGTCGGGAAGGCGGCGGCGTTCACGGCGTGGACGGCCGTGATGTCGGCGGCGGACTCCGGCCGCGTGGGCCACGACGCCGCGGGGCGCAGCGCGTAGCCGGTGTAGCCGTAGTCCCCGCCGTGGTCGCGCCGCATCGCCAGCTCGGCGCGCGCGCCCGCGAGGGCCTCGGCCATGCCGGGTGCCTGCGGGTCCGTGGCGTCGGCGCGCTCGGCGAGCGGGCCGTAGTACTCGTCCCAGTCGGACTCGGGCTGCCGGTGGATGCCGAGCACGGAGTACCCGGCTTCGGTGCAGGCCCGGACGTTCTCCTCGGCCGTCCGCAGCGCGTAGTGCGGCTCCCAGAAGGCCCGCGCCTCGGTGGACGGCTCGGCGGTGGTCCACTCGCACTCGGTGAGCACGAGCGAGCCGCCCGGGGCGAGCAGCCGCTTCCACCGCCGCAGCGCGTTGTCGAAGCCGATGGAGTACGCCGAGCTCCCGGCCCAGATCAGATCGAACGAAGCATCCTGATAGGGGAGTTCGCCCATGTCGGCGTTGACGGGGTGGATTCGGTCGGCGAGGCCCCGCGCCTTCGCGGCGGCGCGCAGCTCGTCGAGGAACGGCTCGTGGAGGTCGACCGCGGTGACCTCGCCGCCGGTCTCGGCGGCCAGGAGCAGCGCGGAGCGGCCGGGGCCGCAGCCGAGGTCGAGCACGCGCGGGCGCTCGGGCAGCGGCCCCACGAAGGACAGGAGCCGCAGGGTGGTGGAGTCGGAGCCGGGGCCCTGCCGGGGAAGTCCGTGGTGCAGGGCGAAGAAGGCGTCACGTACGACGTTGTCGGTCAACGGTTTGAACCCTTGGGTGAGAGGGCCCCGCCGACGCGCACTCCTGCTGGGTGAGCGGGAAGGGTCAGCCGTGGGCCCGGAAGATGGGGATGCACCTGTCGCTGCGCGGGGCAGCGCTCACCGCGACGACAGTCATCAACCCACCTCCTCAAGATCCATGGCCAACGTAGCACGCAGCGTGCACGCCTGCCCCGAGAAAGCGGGCAGTCAGTGGCAGAGCTTCGCCTCGTGCTCCGCGTGACCGACCGGCTCCAGCTGGAACGTGCAGTGCTCGACGTCGAAGTGGACGCCGAGGCAGCCCTGGAGCTCGTGCAGCATCTTCTCGTGGCCGATGGCGTTGAGGGCCTCCGAGCTCACGACCACGTGTGCGGACAGAACGGGCATGCCCGACGTGATCGTCCAGGCGTGCAGGTCGTGGATGTCCAGGACGCCGGGGAGTCCCGTGATGTGGGCCCGCACCTCTGCCATGTCGACGCCCTTCGGTGCCGCTTCGAGCAGCACGTTCAGCGTCTCCCGCAGCAGCTTCACGGTCCGCGGGACGATCATGAGGCCGATCGCGATCGACGCGATCGGGTCGGCGGCCTGCCAGCCGGTGGTCAGGATGATCGTCGCCGAGATGATCACGGCGACCGAGCCCAGCGCGTCGGCGGCCACCTCGAGGAAGGCGCCGCGCACGTTGAGGCTCTCCTTCTGGCCGCGCACCAGGATCGACAGCGAGATCATGTTCGCGACGAGACCGATCACGCCGAAGACGATCGTCAGCCCGCCCTCGGTCTCGGCCGGCTCCAAGAACCGCTGGATCGCCTCGACCAGCACATAGCCGCCGACGCCGAGCAGCAGCAGGCAGTTGGCGAGCGCGGCCAGGATCTCGGCGCGGGCGAAGCCGAACGTGCGCTGTTCGCTCGCGGGGCGGTTGGCGAAGTGGATGGCGAGCAGCGCCATGCCGAGGCCGAGCGCGTCGGTCGCCATATGGGCGGCGTCCGCGACCAGGGCGAGCGAGTCGGCGAGGAGTCCGCCGACGATCTCGACCACCATCACGGTCAGCGTGATGCCGAGCGCGATGCGCAGCCGGCCCAGATGCGCGGCCGAGACCGTGCCCGTGGGCGCGTGGCTGTGCCCGTGATCGTGTCCGGCCCCCATGGAAACCGCCCTCCGTCCGCTCGTCGGCGCGCCTGGCCGGCCGCCCCCGCGATCACAGTGAACTACGGGTAGGGGGTATCTGCAAACACTGCACTGAACACCGTTGTCATATGCCCTGACCTGCGGAAATGGCCGCAGGTCAGGGCGTCGCCCGGTTCAGTTGGCGGTGGTCTCCGGATGCCGCAGCCGCCAGCCCGCCCACGCCGACTCGACCATCTCGCGCACCCCACGGCTCGTCGCCCAGCCGAGTTCCTTTGCCGCGAGTTCCGCGGAGGCCACCGCACGCGGGGAGTCGCCCGCGCGGCGCGGCTCGACCACTGCCGCCCGCGGGTCGCCGCTGACCTCGGAGATCAGGCCGACCAGTTCGCGCACGGAGACGCCCTCGCCGGAGCCGATGTTCACCGTCAGGTCGCCCGTCGCGCCCGGCTCGGTCAGCCGGCGCGCGGCCGCGAGATGGGCCTCGGCGAGATCGGCGACGTGCAGATAGTCACGTACACAGGTGCCGTCCGGCGTGCCGTAGTCGTCACCGAAGATCCGGGGGGCCTCGCCGCGGCTCAGCCGGTCGAAGATCATCGGGATCACGTTGAAGACGCCGGTGTCCGCGAGCTCGGGGGCGGCGGCGCCCGCCACGTTGAAGTAGCGCAGGCACACGGTCGCCATGCCGTGCGCCCGGCCGGCCGCCCGCACCAGCCACTCTCCCGCCAGCTTCGTCTCGCCGTAGGGGCTCATCGGCGCGCAGGGGGTGGACTCCGTGATGAGGTCCACATCCGGGTTGCCGTACACGGCAGCGGACGAGGAGAAGACGAAGCGCCGCACGCCGGCCTCGGCGACCGCCTCCAGGAGCACCGCCAGGCCGCCCACGTTGTCGCGGTAGTAGAGCTCGGGCCGCTCCACGGACTCGCCGACCTGTTTGCGGGCCGCGAGATGCACCACACCGGTCACGGAGTGCTCCGCGCACACCCGCTTCACCAGCTCGGGGTCCAGGGCCGAGCCCCTGACCAGCCCGACGTCCGACGGCAGCCGTTCGGCCACCCCGGTCGAGAGGTCGTCGAGGACGACCACGTCCTCCCCGGCGGCGGCCATCGCCCGCGCCACATGTGCCCCGATATAACCCGCTCCACCTGTGATCAGCCATGTCATGGTCGACCACCCTAGGGCGTGTCCCCATGTGCCCTCCCGGGCCCCGGGGGTGTCTCGCGCAAGCGGCGGTTTGTGGGGCGGGGCCTTGATCGACAATGATGACGGGGCGGTCGCGCACACTCAGACCGCTCTTATCGGGCCATGAACGGGCGGTGAACGTCCGCTTCTCATCATCCGATAGCCTCTGCCGACATGCCGCCCGGCCGCACTCGGCCCGGGGCGCCCCCATCACGCCTGTGCCCGCTGCGCCGGCGTGCAGGCAATCCAAGGAGTGAGTTCGTCTGTCGACCGCCATCGTCACCGGTCAGCCGGTACCCGGGTCGTCGCTCGAGGGCGAGCTGCGGGCACTCGGCTTCGACGTGCGGCTCGCCTCGGACGCCGCACAGGCACGGACGGCGCTCGCCGCTGTCCCGGCAGGACAGCGGGTCGCGCTCGTCGACGCGGGCTTCGTGGGCCACACCCACGCCCTGCGCCTCGGCCTCACCGACCCCCGCTTCGCCGCCTCGGCCGTCCCCGGAGCCGTCTCCGTACAGCCCGCGGTCCGCGAGGCGCTGACCGGCGCCCTGCGTGAGGCCGCCGAAGGGCCGTCCGCGGCGGACTTCGGCACGCGGGCCGACACCCTGGCCGGTGTGCTCGCCGACCGCGTCGCCGAGCGCCTGGCAGCGGCGTACGGCACCGACGTGCACCGGCCCGAGCTCGGTGAGCTCGTCGCCGCCGTGCCCGCCGACCCGCAGGCCCGCAACGAGGCCCGCCAGGCGGTCGCCGCCGTCGACGACGAGGCGATCCGGCTGCGTACGGCGGTCAAGGCGCGCGACGGCTTCTTCACGACCTACTGCATCAGCCCGTACTCCCGCTACATCGCCCGCTGGTGCGCCCGGCGCGGTCTCACCCCGAACCAGGTGACGACCGCCTCGCTGGTCACCGCGCTGATCGCGGCGGGCTGCGCGGCCACCGGCACCCGCCCCGGCTTCGTCGCCGCCGGCCTGCTGCTCCTCTTCTCCTTCGTCCTGGACTGCACGGACGGGCAGCTCGCCCGCTACTCCCTGCAGTACTCGACGCTCGGCGCCTGGCTCGACGCGACCTTCGACCGGGCCAAGGAGTACGCCTACTACGCGGGCCTCGCGCTCGGCGCGGCCCGCGGCGGTGACGACGTGTGGGCGCTCGCGCTCGGCGCGATGGTCCTGCAGACCTGCCGCCATGTCGTGGACTTCTCCTTCAACGAGGCGAACCACGACGCGACGGCGAACACCAGCCCCACCGCGGCCCTCTCGGACAAGCTCGACAGCGTCGGGTGGACGGTCTGGGTGCGCCGGATGATAGTGCTGCCGATCGGCGAACGCTGGGCCCTGATCGCGGTACTCACCGCGCTGACGACGCCGCGCATCACGTTCATCGTCCTGCTGATCGGCTGTGCCCTCGCGGCGGCCTACACCACGGCCGGCCGCGTCCTGCGCTCGCTGACCCGCCGGGCCACCCGCACGGACCGGGCCGCGCAGGCCCTCGTGGAGCTCTCCGACAGCGGCCCGCTGAGCGAACTCCTCCAGCGCGCGGTGCGCGGTGTGCCTCGTCACACGGCCCCGGCGGTCGCCGCGCTCGGCGCCCTGCTCCTCGTACTCGCCACAGCGCTGTCGGACTACGGCAGCTGGTGGCCCGTCCTCGGCGCCGCCGTCTACGCGCTGACCTCCGCCGCGGCCGTCTCGCGTCCCCTCAAGGGCCCCCTCGACTGGCTGGTCCCGCCCGTCTTCCGCGCCGCCGAATACGGCACGATCCTGCTGATCGCAGCGAAAGCGGACGTAAACGGAGCGTTGCCGGCGGCTTTCGGACTGGTGGCCGCGGTCGCCTACCATCACTACGACACGGTGTACCGCATCCGCGGTGGCACCGGCGCGCCCCCGCGCTGGCTGGTCCGGGCGATCGGCGGGCACGAGGGCAGGACGCTGGTGGTCACGGTGATCGCCGCACTGCTCACCAACACAGATTTCACTGTCGCGCTCACGGTTTGCGCCGTGGCCGTGGCACTGGTGGTGCTCGTCGAGAGCATCCGCTACTGGGTGACCGCCCACAGGCGCGGCGCACCCGCCGTACACGATGAAGGAGAACCCGCATGATCGGCCTCGTGCTGGCTGCCGGCGCCGGACGGCGTCTGCGTCCCTACACCGACACCCTGCCCAAGGCCCTGGTGCCGGTCGGCCCCGAGGGTGACGAGGAGAGCCTCACGGTTCTGGACCTGACCCTCGGCAACTTCGCCGAGATCGGTCTGACCGAGGTCGCGATCATCGTCGGGTACCGCAAGGAGGCCGTCTACGAGCGTCGCGAGGCGCTCGAGCAGAAGTACGGCGTCAAGATCACCCTGATCGACAACGACAAGGCCGAGGAGTGGAACAACGCCTACTCCCTGTGGTGCGGCCGTGACGCGATCAAGCACTCGGTGATCCTCGCCAACGGCGACACCGTGCACCCGGTCTCCGTCGAGAAGACGCTGCTCGCCGCCCGCGGCGACGGCAAGAAGATCATCCTCGCCCTCGACACGGTGAAGTCCCTCGCCGACGAGGAGATGAAGGTCGTCGTCGGCCCCGAGGGCGGCATGACGAAGATCACCAAGCTGATGGACCCGGCCGAGGCGACCGGTGAGTACATCGGCGTCACGCTCATCGAGGGCGAGGCCGCCGACGAGCTCGCCGACGCGCTCAAGACCGTCTTCGAGACGGACCCGCAGCAGTTCTACGAGCACGGTTACCAGGAGCTCGTGAACCGCGGCTTCAAGATCGATGTGGCCCCGATCGGCGACGTCAAGTGGGTCGAGATCGACAACCACGACGACCTCGCCAAGGGACGTGTTATCGCGTGCCAGTACTGACGAGGCTCATCCCCTCGCCGGTTGTCGTCGACATCCGGGCGGGGGCGATCGACGACCTGGCGACCGTTCTCGCCGACCAGCGGATCTCTTCGTCGACCGGACGCCTGGCCATCGCGATCAGCGGTGGCTCGGGCGCCGTCCTGCGCAAGCGCCTCGAGCCGCAGCTGCCCCGTGCGGAGTGGTTCGAGGTCGGCGGCGGGACGCTGGACGACGCGATCAAGCTCGCCGATGCCATCAAGAAGGGCCGCTACGACGCGGTCGTGGGACTCGGCGGCGGCAAGATCATCGACTGCGCCAAGTTCGCCGCGGCGCGCGTCGGCCTGCCGCTGGTCGCCGTCGCGACGAACCTGTCGCACGACGGTCTGTGCTCGCCGGTCGCGACGCTCGACAACGACGCGGGCCGCGGCTCGTACGGTGTGCCGAACCCGATCGCCGTGGTCATCGACCTCGACATCATCCGTGAGGCCCCGGTCCGCTTCGTGCGCTCCGGCATCGGCGACGCCCTGTCCAACATCTCCGCGATCGCGGACTGGGAGCTGGCCGCGCGCGAGCGTGGCGAGGACATCGACGGCCTGGCCGCCGCCATGGCGCGCCAGGCCGGCGAGGCCGTGCTGCGCCACCCCGGCGGCGTGGGGGACGACGCGTTCCTCCAGGTCCTGGCCGAGGGCCTGGTCCTCACCGGTATCGCGATGTCGGTGTCGGGCGACTCCCGTCCGGCCTCCGGCGCCTGCCACGAGATCAACCACGCCTTCGACCTCCTCTTCCCCAAGCGCGCCGCGAGCCACGGCGAGCAGTGCGGCCTGGGCGCGGCCTTCGCGATGTTCCTCCGTGGAGCGCGCGAGGAGTCGCTGTACATGGTCGAGGTCCTGCGCAGGCACGGCCTGCCCGTGACCCCCGAGGAGATCGGCTTCACCGTGGACGAGTTCGTCCAGGTCGTGGAGTTCGCGCCGCAGACCCGTCCGGGCCGGTACACGATCCTCGAGCACCTCAATCTGTCCACCGACCAGATCAGGGACGCCTACGCCGACTATGCAAAAGCCATCGGTAGCTGAGCTCCGCCCGGTCGTTCACCCCGCGGGGGTGAAGGACCGGCGGAGCGGCGAGCACTGGGGCGGGCGGCTCTACATGCGCGAGATCTCGCTGCGTGTGGACCGCCACCTCGTGAACACCAAGGTCACCCCTAACCAGCTGACCTACCTGATGACCGTCTGCGGTGTCCTCGCGGCCCCCGCGCTGCTGATCCCGGGCATCTGGGGCGCCGTCCTCGGCGTCGTCGCGGTCCAGCTGTACCTGCTGCTCGACTGTGTCGACGGCGAGATCGCCCGGTGGCGCAAGCAGTACTCGCTCGCCGGCGTCTGGATGGACCGCGTCGGCGCGTACCTGACCGACGCCGCGGTCCTCGTCGGCTTCGGTCTGCGCGCCGCCGACCTGTGGGGTTCCGGCCGGATCGACTGGCTGTGGGCCTTCCTCGGCACGCTCGCCGCGCTCGGCGCCATCCTGATCAAGGCCGAGACGGACCTGGTCGGCGTGGCCCGCGCACAGAACGGCCGGGAGCAGGTCAAGGAGTCCGCCTCCGAGATCAAGGCCTCCGGCATGGCGCTTGCCCGCAAGGCGGCGTCCGCGCTGAAGTTCCACCGCCTCATCCTCGGCATCGAGGCATCGCTGCTGATCCTGGTCCTCGCGATCGTCGACCAGATCCGGGGCGACCTGTTCTTCACGCGCCTGGGTGTCGCGGTCCTGGCCGGCATCGCGCTGCTCCAGACCGTGCTGCACCTGGTGTCCATCCTGGCGTCGAGCAGGCTGAAGTGAGTACGGCGATGAAGGTCGGCGCGGTGATCATCACCATGGGCAACCGCCCCGAGGAGCTGCGCGCCCTCCTCGACTCCGTCGCCAAGCAGGACGGCGACCGGGTCGACGTGGTCGTGGTCGGCAACGGCTCCCCGGTCCCGGACGTCCCCGCCGGTGTGCGCACCGTCGAACTGCCCGAGAACCTCGGCATCCCGGGCGGCCGCAACGTCGGTATCGAGGCCTTCGGGCCCTCGGGCTCCGACGTGGACGTGCTGCTCTTCCTCGACGACGACGGCCTCCTGCCGAAGACGGACACCGCTCAGCTGTGCCGCGATGCCTTCGAGTCCGACCCGAAGCTGGGCATCGTCAGCTTCCGGATCGCCGACCCGGAGACCGGCGTCACCCAGCGCCGCCACGTCCCGCGCCTGCGCGCCGCCGACCCGATGCGCTCCTCGCGCGTCACCACGTTCCTCGGCGGCGCCAACGCGGTGCGCACCCGCGTGATCGCGGAGGTCGGCGGCCTGCCCGACGAGTTCTTCTACGCCCACGAGGAGACCGACCTCGCCTGGCGTGCCCTCGACGCGGGCTGGATGATCGACTACCGCGCGGACATGGTGCTGCACCACCCGACGACGGCCCCCTCCCGGCACGCGGTCTACCACCGCATGGTCGCCAGGAACCGGGTCTGGCTCGCGCGCCGCAATCTGCCCGCGCTCATCGTCCCGGTCTACCTCGGCGTCTGGCTGCTCCTCACGCTCGCCCGCCGACCCTCCGGACCTGCGCTGAAGGCCTGGTTCGGCGGGTTCAAGGAAGGCTGGACGAGCCCGTGCGGCCCCCGGCGTCCCATGAAGTGGCGTACGGTGTGGCGCCTGACCCGACTGGGCCGACCTCCCATTATCTGACAAGCTCGTGTCTGAGAGCATTCGGCCCGTACCCCGGTCCCTGGCTCCTGCCTATGCCCGACCGGCTGCGCACTTTGAAGACGAAAGTTTCCACTAGTGAGTGAGACAACGCATGACGGCGGTGTCGCGGTGACCGCGCGTCCGTCGCCCGATGAGGGGCTCTCCCCGGCCGACCTGGCCGCCAAGTACGGTCTGACCGTCAGTGGTGCCAGGCCCGGCCTGTTCGAGTACGTCAGCCAGCTGTGGGGCCGGCGTCACTTCATCCTCGCCTTCTCGCAGGCGAAGCTCACCGCCCAGTACAGCCAGGCCAAGCTCGGCCAGCTCTGGCAGGTGGCGACGCCGCTCCTGAACGCGGCCGTGTACTACCTCATCTTCGGCCTCATCCTGCACGCCAGCCGGGGCATGTCGATGGACGTGTACATCCCGTTCCTGGTCACGGGCGTCTTCGTCTTCACCTTCACGCAGAGCTCGGTGATGGCGGGCGTGCGGGCGATCTCGGGCAATCTGGGCCTGGTGCGCGCCCTGCACTTCCCACGGGCCTCGCTGCCGATCTCGTTCGCGCTCCAGCAGCTCCAGCAGCTGCTGTTCTCGATGATCGTCCTGTTCATCGTCGCGATCGGCTTCGGCAGCTACCCGGGTCTGTCCTGGCTGCTGATCATCCCGGTGCTCGCGCTCCAGTTCCTCTTCAACACCGGACTCGCGCTGATCATGGCGAGGCTGGGCTCGAAGACCCCGGACCTGGCACAGCTCATGCCGTTCGTGATGCGTACGTGGATGTACGCGTCCGGCGTGATGTTCTCCATCCCGATCATGCTGGCCGACAAGCCCGCGTGGGTCGCCGACATCCTGCAGTGGAACCCGGCCGCCATCTACATGGACCTGATGCGCTTCGCGCTCATCGACGGATACGGCTCCGGGAACCTGCCGCCGCACGTGTGGGCGGTCGCGGTCGGCTGGTCGGTACTGGTCGCCGTCGGCGGCTTCGTCTACTTCTGGAAGTCCGAGGAGCGGTACGGCCGTGGCTGACGAAGACATCCTGGGCAAGAACGCAGGCAAGGGACACATCCCGACCGTCATCGCGGACGGGCTGCACATCGTGTACCGCGTCAACGGCGCCAAGACGGGCAAGGGCAGCGCGACCTCCGCGTTGAGCCGCATCGTCAAGCGCGGCGAGGAGCGCGGCGTCCGCAAGGTGCACGCCGTCAAGGGCGTCACCTTCACCGCGTACCGCGGCGAGGCCATCGGCCTGATCGGCTCGAACGGGTCCGGCAAGTCGACCCTGCTGCGGGCCATCGCCGGGCTCCTGCCGGCGGAGAAGGGCAAGGTCTTCACCGACGGCCAGCCCTCGCTCCTCGGTGTGAACGCGGCGCTCATGAACGACCTGACGGGCGAGCGGAACGTCATACTCGGCGGGCTCGCGATGGGTATGTCCCGCGAGCAGATCCGGGAGCGCTACCAGGAGATCGTCGACTTCTCGGGCATCAACGAGAAGGGCGACTTCATCACGCTCCCGATGCGCACCTACTCCTCCGGTATGGCGGCGCGGCTGCGCTTCTCCATCGCGGCCGCGAAGGACCACGACGTCCTCATGATCGACGAGGCCCTGGCCACGGGTGACCGCAAGTTCCAGAAGCGCTCCGAGGCCCGCATCCGGGAGCTGCGCAAGGAGGCCGGCACGGTCTTCCTCGTCAGTCACAACAACAAGTCGATCCGCGACACCTGCGACCGAGTGCTCTGGCTGGAGCGCGGCGAGCTGCGTATGGACGGACCGACAGCTGAGGTACTCAAGGAGTACGAGAAGTTCACGGGTAAGTAGTCCGGGCACCCCCGAGCAACCCTCCGCACCCGTTTTCGCGTCTCAAGGCCCCGCCGGGATATCTTCGGCGGGGCCTTGAGGTGCGTGTAGGTAGCAATTATCTCTCGCCGAGGTCAAGCGAAGGCCAACTTCCTTGCGTGCAGGGAATCTTGGAGCCAATCGGTGTGTTGTTGTGATCTGCGGGAAACCCCGTCGGGGCAGGGCCGGTTGTACAACGTAAGCTGTACCGGTGCCGATTCGCGGCAAAGGGGCGATAATGCGCGACATCCTGACTCGGGGGTCGGTCTGCCGCGCGTAAGGCTGGGCGGCGTGTCCGAAATGGGATGTTTTGGGTCGGCAGTGTAGAACGGGAGATGTGACGGCAATGGCTATGGAAACTCTCCAGCTCCACGATGCTCTCGCCGTCCTAGTACCGGGCAGCGCGTGGTGACGGGATCATCGGGAGCGCCCGCCGGGTCCCCGGCTGGGGCGACACTCGACAAGGCCGCCGACGAGAATTTTCCGGTGGCCCCCTTCTTCCTGCCCCGGGACTGGCGCGACGACCTCATGGCGGTCTACGGCTTCGCCCGCCTCGTCGACGACATCGGTGACGGCGACCTCGCTCCCGGCGGCGCCGACGCCCGCCTCCTGGGCGTGTCACCCGAACGGGTCGATGACGACCGACTGGCTTTGCTCGACGCCTTCGAGGCCGACCTTCACCGGGTGTTCGATTCCACCCCCCGGCACCCCCTCCTGCGCGGCCTGCAGCCCACCGTGCACCGCCGCGGCCTCACCCCCGAACCCTTCCTCGGCCTCATCGAGGCCAACCGCCAGGACCAGCTGGTCACGCGCTACGAGACGTACGACGACCTGCTGGCCTACTGCGAGCTCTCCGCCAACCCGGTCGGCCGCCTCGTCCTCGCGATCACCGGAACCGCGACCCCCGAGCGCATCCGCCTCTCGGATTCCGTGTGCACCGGCCTGCAGATCGTCGAACACCTTCAGGACGTCGGCGAGGACCTACGGCAGGGGCGGATCTATCTGCCCGCCGAGGACATGAAACAGTTCCACGTCCAGGAGTCCGATCTCGCCGCACCTACGGCGGGCGCGTCGGTGCGCGCCCTGGTCGCGTTCGAGGCCGAACGCGCCCTCGGTCTCCTGAATGAAGGCACCCCCCTCGTGGGTAGCGTCCACGGCAGGCTGAAGCTGCTGCTTGCCGGGTTCGTGGCAGGGGGGAAGGCGGCGGTCACCGCGATCGCCGCCGTTTCGTACGACGTACTTCCTGGACCGCCCAAGCCCACCAAGCTCCGGTTGCTGCGTGAGGTGGGAGCGACTCTGCGAGGAGAGGGGTGAGCCGGACCGTGGAGTCAGACCAGCACGTGTCGGCAGCGGTACTCGCCGCATACAGCTACTGCGAGACCGTGACCGGACAGCAGGCACGCAACTTCGCCTACGGCATCAGGCTGCTGCCGACGGCCAAGCGGCGGGCCATGTCGGCGGTGTACGCGTTCTCGCGCCGTGTCGACGACATCGGCGACGGAGGGCTGCCGCCGGACGTCAAGGCCGACCGGCTCGACGAGACCCGGGCACTGCTCGCCCGGGTCCGTGACGGCGATGTGGCGGAGGACGACACCGACCCGGTGGGCGTCGCCCTCGCGCATGCCGCGCACCGGTTCCCGATCCCGCTCGGCGGCCTCGACGAACTCATCGACGGTGTCCTGATGGACCTGCGCGGCGAGACGTACGAGACCTGGGACGACCTCAAGGTCTACTGCCGCTGCGTCGCCGGCGCCATCGGCCGGGTCTCGCTCGGCATCTTCGGCACCGAGCCGGGCGCGCGCGGCGCCGAGCGTGCCTCCGAGTACGCGGACACGCTCGGGCTCGCGCTCCAGCTCACGAACATCCTGCGCGACGTGCGGGAGGACGCGGCGGACGGCCGCACCTACCTGCCGGCCGACGACCTCGCCAAGTTCGGCTGCTCGGCCGGCTTCGACGCCCCGACACCCCCGGCGGGCTCGGACTTCGCGGGTCTCGTGCACTTCGAGGTGCGCCGCGCCCGCGCCCTGTTCGCCGAGGGATACCGGCTGCTTCCGCTTCTCGACCGGCGCAGCGGCGCCTGCGTCGCCGCCATGGCCGGCATCTACCGGCGCCTGCTCGACCGCATCGAGCGCGAGCCCGAGGCCGTCCTGCGCGGCCGCGTCTCGCTCCCCGGGCGCGAGAAGGCCTACGTCGCCGTGCGCGGCCTGTCCGGACTCGACGCCCGCAGCGTCTCCCGGCAGTCCCTCAGGAGGCGTGTCTGATGAGCACGTCCGACAGAGCGGTCCGCACCGAAGGGAAACGGCGGGCAACCCTCCACGCCGACGCGGCGTCCATGACTTCAGCGGCCTGCCGTGCATCTTTCAACCATCGCGCGCACACTGACGGAACGGCCGAAGGGGAGGGCGCATGAGAGACGGGAACATGCGGCCCGACGGGCCGGGCGCGAACACCGCCGGCGGCACCGGGCGGCAGACCGCGGTCGTGGTCGGCGGAGGTCTCGCCGGGTCCACGGCCGCCCTCGCGCTCGCCGACGCGGGCCTCGACGTCACCCTGCTCGAAGGACGCCCGAGACTGGGCGGCCTCGCGTTCTCCTTCAAGCGCGGTGACCTCACCATCGACAACGGCCAGCACGTGTACCTGCGCTGCTGCACCGCCTACCGCTGGTTCCTCGACCGCATCGACGGCACGGCCCTGTCGCCCCTGCAGGAACGTCTCGACGTACCCGTGCTCGACGCCGACAGGAACCGGCTCGGCAGACTGCGCCGCACCGCGCTGCCCGTGCCGCTGCATCTCGCCGCGAGCCTCGCCACGTATCCGCATCTCTCGCTCGCCGAGCGCGCCAACGTAGGGCGTGCCGCGCTGGCCCTCAAGGGGCTCGACCTGGGCGATCCGGCCCTGGACGAACGGGACTTCGGCAGCTGGCTGGCCGAGCACGGCCAGTCGCGGCGCGCCATCGAGGCCCTCTGGGACCTGGTGGGCGTCGCCACCCTGAACGCCGTCGCCGGCGAGTCCTCGCTCGGGCTCGCCGCCATGGTGTTCAAGACGGGGCTGCTGTCCGAACCGGGCGCGGCCGACATCGGCTGGGCGCGCGTCCCCCTCGGTGAACTCCACGACACTCTCGCCCGCAAGGCGCTCGACTCCGCGGGTGTACGCACCGAACTCCGTACACGCGTCACCTCCATCTCCCGTACCGAGAACGGACGTTGGAGCGTGGAGGTTCCCGGGGAGCGGATCGCGGCGGACACCGTCGTCCTCGCCGTGCCCCAGCGCGAGACGTACGACCTGCTGCCCGACGGCGCGCTCGACGACGCCGAGCGGCTGCTCGCCATCGGGACCGCGCCGATCCTCAACCTGCACGTCGTCTACGACCGCAAGGTCCTCAAGCGGCCCTTCTTCACTGCGCTCGGCTCGCCCGTGCAGTGGGTCTTCGACCGCACGGAGGCCTCCGGACTCACCGAGGGGCAGTACCTCGCCGTGTCCCAGTCCGCCGCGCAGGACGAGATCGACGAGCCCGTCGCCGTGCTCCGCGAGCGCTACCTGCCCGAGTTCGAGCGGCTGCTGCCCGCCGCGCGGGGCGCGAAGGTACTCGACTTCTTCGTCACCCGGGAGCGCACGGCGACCTTCGCGCCGGCCCCCGGCGTCGGCGCGCTGCGGCCCACGGCCCGCACCAACGCCCCCGGCCTGTACCTGGCCGGCGCGTGGACCGCCACCGGGTGGCCCGCGACCATGGAAAGCGCGGTACGCAGCGGTGTCAGCGCCGCCGATGCCGCTCTCGCCGCACTCGACCGCCCACGCGGTCATCTGTTCCGGGAGGCGGCATGAAGCTCGATCTCCAGGGGGCGGACCATCCGGCCCCCGGTGACGCAACAAAAGGAGACCCTGTGCCCGCTGTGCCCTCGGCCGAACCGGCTGCCGACGCGGTGGACGTGACCGCGCTGCTCGAGCGCGGCCGGACCCTGGCCACCCCGGTGCTGCGGGCCGCCGTGGACCGCCTCGCACACCCGATGGACACCGTCGCCGCCTATCACTTCGGCTGGATCGACGCGCAGGGCAACCCGGCCGACGGCGACGGCGGCAAGGCCGTACGCCCGGCGCTCGCCGTGCTGTCCGCCCAGGTCCCGGGCGCGGCACCCGAGGTGGGCGTGCCCGGCGCGGTCGCCGTCGAGCTGGTGCACAACTTCTCGCTCCTGCACGACGACCTGATGGACGGCGACGAACAGCGCCGCCACCGGGACACCGTCTGGAAGGTGCACGGCCCGGCGCAGGCCATCCTCGTCGGCGACGCCCTCTTCGCCCTCGCCAACGAGGTGCTCCTCGAACTCGGCACCGTCGAGGCCGGCCGTGCCACGCGCCGCCTGACCTCCGCCTCGCGCGCCCTCATCGACGGGCAGGCGCAGGACATCAGCTACGAGCACCGCGAGCGGGTCACCGTCGAGGAGTGCCTGGAGATGGAGGGCAACAAGACCGGCGCCCTGCTGGCCTGCGCCTCCTCCATCGGCGCCGTGCTCGGCGGCGCCGACGACCGGACCGCGGACCAGCTGGAGAAGTACGGCTACCACCTCGGTCTCGCCTTCCAGGCCGTCGACGACCTGCTCGGCATCTGGGGCGACCCGGAGGCCACCGGCAAGCAGACCTGGAGCGATCTGCGCCAGCGCAAGAAGTCACTGCCCGTCGTCGCCGCGCTCGCCGCGGGCGGCCCCGCGTCCGAGCGGCTCGGTGAACTCCTCGCCGCCGACGCCAAGAGCAGCGACTTCGACACCTTCTCCGAGGAGGAGTTCGCGGCCCGCGCCGCCCTCATCGAGGAGGCCGGCGGCCGCGACTGGACCGCCGAAGAGGCGCGCCGGCAGTACGCCGTCGCCATCGAGGCCCTGGACTCCGTCCAGATGCAGGACCAGGTGCGGGCGCAGTTCGTCGCGCTCGCGGACTTCGTCGTCGTACGAAAGAGATGATCACTATCGGCCGCATATGACTCGCAGTCGCCGGCCGGTGTCCATCCAGGGCATCGGCCGACGGCGGACCCAGCAGAGATCGAGCACTGCACGAAGGGGAAGCCATGACAGCGACGACCGACGGAAGCAGCGGAGCGGCAGCTCCCGGCGCGACCTCGGCCACCACTGCCCTATTGACCGACACGAGCCCCGGGGCGGCCGGGACGCACGCCGCCGCCACCCGTTCCGTCCAGCGCGCCACGGACTTCCTGCTCGCCCGGCAGGACGCTCAGGGCTGGTGGAAGGGGGACCTCGACACGAACGTCACGATGGACGCCGAGGACCTGCTGCTGCGCCAGTTCCTCGGGATCGGGGACGAGGCGACCACCCGCGCCGCCGGGCTCTTCATCCGCGGTGAACAGCGCGACGACGGCGCGTGGGCCACGTTCTACGGCGGCCCGGGCGAACTCTCCACCACCATCGAGGCGTACGTAGCCCTGCGCCTGGCCGGGGACGCCCCCGACGAGCCGCACATGGCGAAGGCCTCCGCCTGGGTCCGGGAGCGGGGCGGGATCGCCGCGAGCCGCGTCTTCACCCGCATCTGGCTGGCCCTGTTCGGCTGGTGGAAGTGGGACGACCTGCCCGAACTGCCCCCGGAAATCATCTACTTCCCGAAGTGGATGCCGCTCAACATCTACGACTTCGGCTGCTGGGCCCGTCAGACCATCGTGCCGCTCACGGTCGTCTCCGCGAAGCGCCCGGTACGGCCCGCGCCCTTCCCGCTCGACGAGCTCCACGCCGACGTGCGGAACCCCAACCCGGCCAAGCCCCTTGCCCCCGTGGCGAGTTGGGACGGTGCCTTCGAGCGGCTCGACAAGGCGATGCACCTGTACCGCAGGGTCGCGCCGCGCAGGCTGCGCAAGGCGGCCATGAACTCCGCCGCACGCTGGATCATCGAGCGCCAGGAGAACGACGGCTGCTGGGGCGGCATCCAGCCCCCGGCGGTGTACTCCGTCATCGCCCTCCACCTGCTCGGCTACGACCTCGAACACCCCGTGATGAAGGCGGGGTTGGAGTCCCTCGACCGGTTCGCCGTGTGGCGCGAGGACGGGGCCCGGATGATCGAGGCCTGCCAGTCGCCCGTATGGGACACCTGTCTCGCCGTCATCGCCCTCGCCGACGCCGGCCTGCCCGCCGACCACCCCCGGCTCGTCAAGGCCGCCGACTGGATGCTCCAGGAACAGATCGACCGGCCCGGCGACTGGTCCGTCCGCAGGCCCCAACTAGCCTCCGGCGGCTGGGCGTTCGAGTTCCACAACGACAACTACCCCGACATCGACGACACCGCCGAGGTCGTCCTCGCGCTGCGCCGCGTCCGGCACCCGGACAGGCCGCGCATGGAGAAGGCCATCGAGCGGGGCGTGCGCTGGAACCTCGGCATGCAGTCGAAGAACGGCGCCTGGGCCGCCTTCGACGTCGACAACACCAGCCCGTTCCCGAACCGGCTTCCGTTCTGCGACTTCGGCGAGGTCATCGACCCCCCGTCCGCGGACGTCACCGGGCACGTGGTGGAGATGCTCGCCGTCGAGGGCATGTCGCACGACCCGCGCACCCGGCGCGGCATCGAGTGGCTGCTCGCCGAACAGGAGCCGAACGGCGCCTGGTTCGGCCGCTGGGGCGTCAACTACGTATACGGAACAGGGTCGGTGCTGCCCGCCCTGACCGCCGCCGGGCTGCCCCCCTCGCACCCCGCCGTCCGCCGCGCCGTCGCCTGGCTCGAATCCGTCCAGAACGACGACGGCGGCTGGGGCGAGGACCTGCGCTCCTACCGCTACGAGGACTGGAAGGGCCACGGCGTCTCGACCGCCTCGCAGACCGGCTGGGCGCTGATGGCGCTCCTGTCGGCGGGGGAGCGGGACTCCAAGGCCGTCGAGCGAGGAGTCGCCTGGCTGACCGAGACCCAGCTGGAGGACGGCACCTGGGACGAGCCGTACTTCACCGGCACCGGCTTCCCGTGGGACTTCTCGATCAACTACCACCTCTATCGCCACGTCTTCCCGCTCACGGCACTGGGCCGGTACGTCCACGGGGAGCCGTTCGCCGATCAGGCGGCCTTGACGGGCAAGGGGAACTGATGACCGGATCACCGGCGGCCCCGCGCCCGCCGGACGCCGCCCCGCTGCTGGTCGCCTGCGCGCTCGGCATCGAGTACTTCGCCCTGCGCACCGGCGCCCGCACCGGAGCACCGGCCCACCTCACCGTGCTGCGCACCGGCATGGGACCCAGGGCGGCCGAGCGGTCCGTGGCCGAGGCCCTCGAGGACCCCGCCCTGCACGACGCGGCCGTCGTCGCGACCGGCTTCTGCGCCGGCCTCGCCCCCGGCATGCACCCGGGCGACCTGGTCGTCGCCGAGGAGACCCGCGACCCGTACGGCTCTACGCCGTGCACCGGCACGGAACTCCTCGTCAAGGAGCTGGTCAGGGCGGTACCGGGACGGACCGTGCACACCGGTCCGCTCACCGGCTCCGACCATGTCGTGCGCGGCCACGAGCGTGGCGACCTGCTCGCCACGGGCGCGGTCGCCGTGGACATGGAGTCGGCGGCCACGCTGCGCACGGTGGCCGCGCGGGGCCCGCGCCCGGTTGCGGCCGTACGGGTGGTCGTGGACGCTCCAGAACATGAACTCGTCCGTATCGGCACGGTACGCGGTGGAATATCGGCCTTCCGCGTTCTTCGTGCCGTGCTTCCCGCATTTTTCGAATGGCACCGTTCTTTGCTGCTCCCCCGGAGGTGAGCCAGATGGCCATGCCGCTTCGTCAGTCCATCAAGGTCGCGACGTACCTCTTTGAACAGAAGGTTCGCAAGCGCGACAAGTTCCCGCTCATTGTCGAACTGGAGCCGCTGTACGCCTGCAACCTCAAGTGCGAGGGCTGCGGAAAGATCCAGCATCCCGCCGGAGTGCTCAAGCAGCGGATGCCCGTGGCGCAGGCCGTGGGCGCCGTCCTGGAGTCCGGTGCGCCGATGGTGTCCATCGCCGGCGGTGAGCCGCTCATGCACCCGCATATCGACGAGATCGTCCGGCAGCTGGTGGCGAAGAAGAAGTACGTCTTCCTCTGCACGAACGCACTGCTCATGCGCAAGAAGATGGACAAGTTCACGCCCTCGCCGTACTTCGCCTTCACGGTGCACATCGACGGGATGCGTGAGCGCCACGACGAGTCCGTCGCCAAGGAAGGCGTCTTCGACGAGGCGGTGGAGGCGATCAAGGAGGCCAAGAAGCGGGGCTTCCGCGTCACCACGAACTCCACCTTCTTCAACACGGACACCCCGCAGAACATCATCGAGGTCCTGAACTACCTCAACGACGACCTCGAGGTCGACGAGATGATGCTCTCGCCCGCCTACGCCTACGAGAAGGCGCCCGACCAGGAGCACTTCCTGGGCGTGGAGCAGACCCGCGAGCTCTTCAAGAAGGCTTTCGCGGGCGGCAACAGGCGCCGTTGGCGACTCAACCACTCGCCGCTGTTCCTCGACTTCCTCGAGGGCAAGGTCGACTTCCCGTGCACGGCGTGGGCGATCCCGAACTACTCGCTCTTCGGCTGGCAGAAGCCCTGCTACCTGATGGCGGACGGGTACGTGACCACGTACAAGGACCTCATCGAGAAGACCGACTGGGACGCCTACGGGCGTGGCAAGGACGAGCGCTGCAACAACTGCATGGCGCACTGCGGCTACGAGCCGACGGCCGTCCTCGCCACGATGGGCTCGCTCAAGGAGTCCATCCGCGCCGCCCGCGAGACCGTCTCCGGAAACCGCGGGTGACACGGACATGACCTCAGGAGAGCCCGTCTCACTGGGGCTCCCTTCGCTGCCGGTCCGACCGATCGCCGACCGCAGAACGAGTCGGCAGATCCACGTCGGGCCGGTGGCAGTGGGGGGCGGAGCGCCGGTGTCCGTGCAGTCGATGACGACGACACGGACCTCGGACATCGGGGCCACGCTGCAGCAGATCGCCGAACTGACGGCGTCCGGCTGCCAGATCGTGCGGGTGGCGTGCCCCACGCAGGACGACGCCGACGCGCTCGCGACCATCGCGAGGAAGTCGCAGATCCCCGTCATCGCGGACATCCACTTCCAGCCGAAGTACGTCTTCGCCGCCATCGAGGCGGGCTGCGCGGCGGTCCGGGTGAACCCGGGCAACATCAAGCAGTTCGACGACAAGGTCAAGGAGATCGCGCAGGCGGCCAAGGACCACGGCACCCCCATCCGTATCGGGGTCAACGCCGGTTCCCTGGACGCCCGGCTGCTGAAGAAGTACGGAAAGGCGACGCCCGAGGCGCTCGTCGAGTCGGCGCTGTGGGAGGCGTCCCTCTTCGAGGAGCACGGGTTCAGCGACATCAAGATCTCGGTCAAGCACAACGACCCGGTCGTGATGGTGAACGCCTACCGCCAGCTCGCCGCGGCCAGTGACTATCCGCTGCACCTCGGCGTGACCGAGGCGGGTCCGGCCTTCCAGGGCACCATCAAGTCGGCTGTCGCCTTCGGGGCGCTGCTGAGTGAGGGGATCGGCGACACGATCCGCGTCTCGCTGTCCGCGCCGCCGGTCGAGGAGATCAAGGTCGGCATCCAGATCCTGGAGTCGCTGGGGCTGCGCGAGCGGCGCCTGGAGATCGTGTCGTGCCCGTCGTGCGGGCGGGCGCAGGTCGACGTCTACAAGCTGGCCGACGAGGTCTCCGCGGGCCTCGACGGGATGGAGGTGCCCCTTCGGGTCGCCGTCATGGGGTGTGTGGTGAACGGTCCCGGCGAGGCGCGCGAGGCGGATCTCGGCGTCGCGTCGGGCAACGGCAAGGGCCAGATCTTCGTGAAGGGCGAGGTCATCAAGACCGTCCCCGAGTCGAAGATCGTCGAGACCCTCATCGAAGAGGCGATGAAGATCGCCGAGCAGATGACGGACGCCGGGGTGGCCTCGGGCGCTCCCGACGTCACCGTGAGCTGAGGACAACCGGAGAGGGGGCCCGAGCGTGACAATTCTGGAAAGCATCCGGGGGCCGCGCGATCTGAAGGCGTTGAGCGAGGAACAGCTCGGCGAACTGGCCGCGGAGATCAGGGAGTTCCTGATCCACGCGGTCGCGAGGACCGGCGGCCACCTGGGACCCAACCTCGGGGTGGTGGAGCTCTCGATGGCCCTGCACCGGGTCTTCGAGTCGCCGGTCGACCGGATCCTGTGGGACACCGGCCACCAGAGCTACGTACACAAGATGTTGACGGGTCGTCAGGACTTCTCGAAGCTGCGGGGGAAGGGGGGCCTGTCCGGCTACCCCTCGCGCGAGGAGTCCGAGCACGACGTCATCGAGAACAGCCACGCGTCCACCGCGCTCGGCTGGGCGGACGGCCTCGCCAAGGCGAACCAGGTCCTGGGCGAGCGGGGCCACGTCGTCGCAGTCATAGGAGACGGGGCGCTCACCGGCGGCATGGCCTGGGAGGCGCTCAACAACATCGCGGCCGCCAAGGACCGCCCGCTGATCATCGTCGTCAACGACAACGAACGGTCGTACGCCCCGACGATCGGCGGACTCGCCAACCACCTGGCGGCCCTGCGCACCACCGACAGCTACGAGAAGGTCCTGGCCTGGGGCAAGGACGTACTCCTGCGCACCCCGGTCATCGGACCGACCGTGTACGAGTCCCTGCACGGCGCCAAGAAGGGGTTCAAGGACGCCTTCGCACCCCAGGGCATGTTCGAGGACCTGGGGCTCAAGTACGTGGGGCCCATCGACGGGCACGACCTCGGCGCGGTCGAGTCCGCGCTGCGACGGGCGAAACGGTTCCACGGGCCCGTGCTCGTGCACTGCCTCACCGAGAAGGGCCGCGGCTACGAGCCCGCCCTCGCGGACGAGGCCGACCGGTTCCACACCGTCGGAGTGATGGACCCGCTCACCTGCGAGCCGCTCGCTCCGCCCAACGGCCCTTCCTGGACCTCGGTGTTCGGCGACGAGATCGCCCGCATCGGACGGGAGCGCGACGACGTCGTGGCGATCACCGCGGCGATGCTGCACCCGGTCGGACTCACCAAGTTCGCCGAGGAGTTCCCGGGCCGGGTGTGGGACGTGGGGATCGCCGAGCAGCACGCGGCGGTCTCGGCGGCCGGACTCGCGACGGGGGGCCTCCACCCGGTCGTCGCCGTCTACGCCACTTTCCTCAACCGCGCCTTCGACCAGCTCCTCATGGATGTGGCGCTGCACAACTGCGGCGTGACCTTCGTCCTCGACCGGGCGGGCGTGACCGGCGTCGACGGCGCCTCGCACAACGGCATGTGGGACATGTCCGTCCTCCAGGTCGTACCGGGCCTGCGCATCGCCGCACCCCGCGACGCCGAGCAACTGCGGGCCCAGCTCCGCGAAGCCGTCACCGTGGACGACGCCCCGACACTGATCCGCTTCCCGAAGGAGTCCGTCGGCCCCGAGATCCCGGCGGTCGACCGGATCGGCGGCCTCGACGTACTGCACCGGGCCGACGACCCCGACGTGCTCCTCGTCTCCGTCGGCGTGATGGCGCCGGTGTGCCTCCAGGTCGCGGATCTCCTGGCAGCGCGCGGCATCAACTGCACGGTCGTGGACCCGCGTTGGGTCAAACCCGTCGACCCGGACCTCGCGCCGCTCGCCGCACGGCACCGGCTCGTCGCCGTCGTCGAGGACAACAGCAAGGCGGCCGGCGTCGGCTCCGCCGTGGCGCTCGCGCTCGGCGAGGCCGAAGTCGACGTACCCGTACGGCGGTTCGGGATCCCCGACCAGTTCCTCGCGCACGCCAAGCGCGGTGAAGTGCTCGCGGACATCGGGCTCACGCCCGTCGAGATCGCCGGGCGGATCGGCACCAGCATGGCCCGCAGGGCCGAGACGGCGGCCCTCGTGGCCGGCAAGGAGAGCGACAACGTATGAGCAAGGAGTTCGATCTCGCCAGACTCCTGGCCGACCGCGGCGCCGAGCGCTACGAGCTGCACGCCAAGTACCTCAACCACCAGCTCCCGCGCATGCTGCACACCATCGGCTTCGACAAGGTCTACGAGCGGGCGGAAGGCGCCTACTTCTGGGACGAGGACGGCAACGACTACCTGGACATGCTCGCCGGGTTCGGTGTGATGGGCCTCGGCCGGCACCACCCCGTCGTCCGTAAGGCGCTGCACGACGTCCTCGACGCCTCGCTCGCCGACCTCACCCGCTTCGACTGCCAGCCGCTGCCGGGCCTGCTCGCCGAACGGCTCCTCGCGCACAGCCCGCACCTGGACCGGGTCTTCTTCGGCAACAGCGGCACGGAGGCCGTCGAGACGGCGCTGAAGTTCGCCCGGTACGCCACGGGCAGGCCCAGGGTCCTGTACTGCGGGCACGCCTTCCACGGGCTGACCACCGGGTCTCTGTCCGTGAACGGCGAGTCCGGATTCCGGGACGGCTTCGCGCCGCTCCTGCCGGACACCGCCGTGCCGCTCGGCGACCTCGACGCCCTGCGCGCGGAGCTCGCGAAGGGCGACGTGGCCGGGCTGATCGTCGAGCCCATCCAGGGCAAGGGCGTCCACGGGACGCCGCCCGGCTATCTGCGCGCCGCCCAGGAGATGCTCCACCAGCACAAGGCTCTGCTCATCGCGGACGAGGTACAGACAGGGCTCGGCAGGACGGGCGACTTCTACGCCTACCAGCACGACGAGGGCGTCGAACCCGACCTCGTATGCGTGGCGAAGGCGCTCTCCGGCGGCTATGTGCCCGTCGGCGCGACGCTCGGCAAGGACTGGATCTTCAAGAAGGTCTACTCGTCCATGGACCGGGTCCTCGTGCACTCGGCCAGCTTCGGCTCGAACGCGCAGGCCATGGCCGCGGGCCTTGCCGTGCTCTCCGTGATGGAGAACGAGGAGGTCGTCGCGAACGCCCGGGCGACCGGTGAGCTCCTGACGTCCCGGCTCGCCGCCCTCGTCGACCGCTACGAGCTGCTGAGCGACGTACGCGGCCGCGGCCTGATGATCGGCATCGAGTTCGGGCGGCCGAAGTCGCTGAAGCTGCGCAGCCGCTGGACGATACTCCAGGCCGCGCGCAAGGGCCTCTTCGCGCAGATGGTCGTCGTGCCGCTGCTCCAGAAGCACCGGATCCTCACGCAGGTCTCCGGCGACCATCTGGAGGTCATCAAGCTGATCCCGCCGCTGATCATCGGGGAGCACGAGGTGGACCGCTTCGTCGAGGCGTTCACCGCCGTCATGGACGACGCGCATTCGGGCGGCGGGCTGATGTGGGACTTCGGCAAGACGCTGGTGAAGCAGGCGGTGGCCAACCGCTGACCGCTTCGTGGGGGCACCTCTCGGTTTCGTAGGGGTGCCCCCAGAAGAAGGACGCTGTTTGCCTATGGGGCAAGAAATTTGCCTCAGAGGTACGGCTCTGGCTCAATCGACGGTATGAGCCCTGCCCCTCCGGAGCCGGCTCCGGAACCCACGGAGCTGCCCGCCGTCGCCCCGCAGCTGCGCGAACTACGGCGCCGCGCCGCCCTGACCCTGGAGGCCGCGGCCCGTGCCGCCGGGCTCTCGCCCGCGCACCTCTCCCGCCTGGAGACGGGCCGCCGTCAGCCCTCGCTCCCGATGCTGCTCGCCCTCGCCCGCACCTACGGTACGACGGTCTCCGAACTCCTGGGCGAGACGCCCGCCGACAGGGACGCGGTCGTGCGCTCCGCAGACATGGAGGCCACCGAGGCGGGCGGCTGGATCTACCGGCAGGCGGGCGCCCCGGGGCGCGGCATGCAGGCGCTGCGCGTCCATGTGCCGTTCGGCGCCCAGGGCGACATCGTGCGCGTCCACCCCGGTGAGGAGTGGCTGTACGTCCTCGAAGGGCGGCTGCGGCTGCGGCTCGGGGACACCGCGTACGCGCTCGCGCCGGGGGACAGCGCGCACTTCGACTCGCTCACCCCGCACCGGATCGCCGCCGCCGACCGCGACGGCGCCGAGCTCCTCTTCGTACACACCCTGCTGCAGAGCCCGTCCGCCGCGCTGTGCCTCGGCCCGGCGGCGGGCGGCGGCGAACAGCCCCAGGGAGGCCCTCGATGAGCGCAGAGACCGACGACGTGACCGAGCCCGAGCGGCAGCCCGCCCGGCGTGACATCGAGGACAAGCTCCCGCGCGGCATCTGGGTGCGCCTGCTTGTCTACGTCTTCGCCGGGCACCTCGTCGCGGGCTTCATCTATCTGCTGTTCACGCTGGGGGCGTCACGCGGGTGACGCCCCTCACTCGGCTTGCCGGTCCCGGTCTCAGTCGAGAAGGCGCTCGCGCAGCCGCTCGCGCTGGGCGGGGGACAGCTTGAGGCCCTCCTCCAGGTAGCGGTCGGTGGAACCCCACGTCTCCGCGACCGTCTCGAAGGCGGCGGCCAGGTATGTGGCGCGAGCGTCGAACAGGGGGCTCAGCAGCTCCATGACCTCGGGGGACATCGCGTCCTTCGAGGCGCTGCTGCGGTGCACCTTGTAGCGGCGGTGTGCCGCGTTCGACTCCAGGTAGTCCGCCTCGATGGCGTCGCGCTCCACACCCACGGCCAGGAGCGTGACCGCTATCGAGAGGCCCGCGCGGTCCTTGCCGGCCGCGCAGTGCATGAGCGCGGGCACGCTGTCCTCGGCGAGGGAGTGCAGCACCTGGCTGTGCTCGGCGGTGCGCTCCGCGATGATCGTCCGGTACGACGTGATCATGCGGTTCGCGGCCTGGCCCTCGGAGAGGGCGGCGCGCAGCTCGTCGAGATTGCCGTCGCGCACCATCTGCCAGAACTCGGCGCCGTCCGCGGGGTCGGTCAGCGGCAGGTTCACGTTCCGCACGCCGGGCAGCGTGACGTCAGGGCCTTCGAGGCGCTGGTCGGCGGCGTTGCGGAAGTCGAAGATCGTGTGCAGCCCGAGCGAGGAGAGGAACGCGGCGTCCTCATCCGTGGCGTGCGCGAGGTGACCGCTCCGGAACAGCACGCCCTGCCTGACCCGACGGCCGTCCACGGTCGGGAGGCCACCCACATCGCGGAAGTTGCGCACTCCGGCCAACTCGGGCTCGGTGGACGGGACCTGCTGCGTCACGGGGGCTCCTCCCGGTCGGCCGCGGCGCTGCTCGCCTGCGGGCGACTTCGACGATACGACATGGCTGCCAGGGGCAACCATGCGAGAGGAGGCTGGTGATTTCATGCCAAATGCCCGAAATAAGCCTGAAGGTAGGCAATCGCGCCTTACGGAATAACTAACCCTGAAATGAGGCCATATGGTGGCCGATGGGTGAGCAGGGTCATAGCGGTGACCGTCCGTGGCGGCGGGGCGGAATGAATTCCCAGCAGGTATCGCAGTTGCAAAGATCGTGAATCGACGGAGCGTGACCGCCTTTTCCGAAAAGGATCATTCAAGGATCAAGAACCGGAATGGCCAGGGGAATTCGCGGCTTGTCCCCGCGCTCCCCGCTCGCTTACGTTCAGCGCAATCCGGACGGACCGCCTAATCCTGCCGCCGCCCGGAATCCGCACATCGATCCGTGCTCGGCAGGAGCGGGGGACCCAGGTGGACCGCCGTTTCCGGAACACCGGAAACGGCTCGGGGTGAAGCCGTGCCCGAAAGGGGCGCGGCCGGGCAGCTCCAGCCCGAACCCGACAGCTCACCTCGCAGGCGACGGAGAGGAAATTCCCATGCCCGCGAAGGGTAAGCACCGCCGTCCCAAGTCCCAGGGCTTCGCACGCACGATCGTCGTTGCCGGAGTGGGCGGCGCCGCGCTCGCGCTGCCGCTGGTGGGTGCCGCCGGCGCCCACGCCGCGACCCCCGCGGCCGCCCACTCGGTCGTCAAGGCCGCGGCCGCTCCCGCCGCTGCCAAGACCTACGTCGTCAAGGGCGGGGACACCCTTTCGAAGATCGCCGACGCGCAGCACGTCAGCGGCGGCTGGAAGAAGCTCTACTCCGACAACCGCTCGGCCGTCGGCAGCGACCCGTCCCTGATCCGCCCGGGCCTGAAGCTGACGATCGGCCAGAAGGCCGCGGCCCCCGCCGCGAAGTCCTCTGCCACCGCCACGCAGGCTTCCGCGCCCAAGGCCGCTACCGGCTCCGGCTATGTGCTGCCCGTCCAGAGCGCCTCCGTGGGCACGGCGTACAAGACCGCGGGCAGCATGTGGTCCAGCGGCTACCACACCGGTGTCGACTTCGTGGTCCCGACGGGCACCCCGCTCAAGGCCATAGCCGCGGGCACCGTCGTGTCGGCCGGTCTTGACGGCGCGTACGGCAACGAGGTCGTCATCCAGCACGCCGACGGCAAGTACTCGCAGTACGCCCACATGTCGTCCCTGTCCGTCTCGTCCGGGCAGACCGTGACCGGGGGCCAGCAGATCGGCCTCTCCGGCGCGACCGGCAACGTCACGGGACCGCACCTGCACTTCGAGATCCGCACCACCCCGAGCTACGGCTCGGACGTGGATCCGATCGCGTACCTCCGTGCGCACGGGGTCTCGCTCTGACTCCGACGATGTGACGTCGCTCCGACCCTGACGGTGTGACGTGAAGGTGTCTCGTCGAGACGTGAGGTGAAGGGCGGGTCCGGTTCCGGGCCCGCCCCTTCGTCGTGCCCTCCGCCGTGTCCCGTCGTATTCCTGAAATCGCGAAACTGACCGGGTGGGCTATATCACCACCCGTCAACCCCTTCCTACGGTCGCGTAGGTCACATCGCAGGGTGAAAGATGTGTGGTCGTGGCAAACGAATCGAGATCACTCAGCGGCGGCACGATTCGGTCCTACGCGGCGGTGGGGGACAGCTTCACCGAAGGCGTCGGGGACCCCGGTCCGGACGGGGCCTTCGTGGGCTGGGCCGACCGTCTCGCCGTCCTCCTGGACGACCGGACCCCCGAGCACTCCTTCCGGTACGCGAACCTCGCCGTGCGCGGCAAGCTCCTCGACCAGATCGTGGAGGACCAGCTCCCGCGCGCCGTCGAACTCGCCCCGGACCTGGTGACCTTCGCCGCCGGCGGCAACGACATCATCCGTCCCGGCACCGACCCCGACGACGTCGCACAGCGCTTCGAGAAGGCCGTGGCCCGGCTGACCTCCGCCGTCGGCACGGTCATGGTGACCACCGGCTTCGACACCCGGGACGTCCCGGTCCTCAAGCATCTGCGCGGCAAGATAGCGACGTACAACGGGCATGTGCGCGCGGTCGCCGACCGCTACGGCTGCCCGGTGCTCGACCTGTGGTCCCTCAAGACCGTTCAGGACCGCCGTGCCTGGGACGGCGACCGGCTGCACCTCTCGCCCGAGGGCCACACGCGGGTCGCGCTGCGGGCGGGGCAGGCGCTCGGCGTCGAGGTGCCGGCGGACCCGGACCAGCCGTGGCCGGCGCAGCCGCCGCGCGGCACGCTGGAGGTCCGGCGCGACGACATCCACTGGGCGCGGGAGTTCCTGGTGCCGTGGATCGGCCGACGGCTGCGGGGCGAGTCGTCCGGGGATCATGTGGCGGCGAAGCGGCCGGACTTGCTGCCGCTCTGACGGGAACGGCGCGCGTTATGGGGGAGCTTGCCCTTGGGGGCGGCTCCCCCGCGCCATTTCTCCGGGGGCCACCCGGGGCTCCCTGGGAGCCCGACGTCGCACCGCCGTCAGTTCGACGTCGTAGCCGTCGTCGTCGCCGTCAGGTGCGCCCGCTCGAGTCCCAGCTCGCGGGCCAGTGCGTCGTCCACCCACTCCTGCATGCGGGTCCGCGAAACCGTCCCCGTGTACGCGGTCATCTGGACCGCGAGCCCGTCGAGGAGCGCCGTCAGGCGCAGCGCGGAGCCCGCCGGGTCCGGGCAGCGGAACTCGCCCGCCGCCACGCCTTCCGCGACGACCTCGGTGAGCGCCGCCTTCCACTGCTTGTCCAGGTCGCGGGTGACCTCCCGCAGCGCGGGCTCGCGCAGCGCCGCGGACCAGCCCTCGATCCACAGCCGCCACCCCTTGGCCTGCCCGGTCGGCGCGTACCAGCGCACGGCCGAGCGCAGCCGGCGCAGCGCCGTCGTGCGCTTGCCGAGCAGCTTGCGCAGATGCGCCAGGTCGCCCTCGGCGGCGTGCGCGAACGCGGCCGCGACGAGCTTTTCCTTCGTCGAGAAGTGGTACAGAACCAGCGCGTTGCTCACCCCGAGCGCTGCGGCGACGTCGGCGATGCGCACGGCTGCCACGCCCCGCGCCTCGATCTGTTCGATGGCGGCCCGCAGCAACTCTTCGCGCCGCTCGGCCACGCTCAACCGCACTCTTGCCACGCGGTAACCCTACACACGGGCACCGGAGTCGGGTGCCGGGCGGCGAACCCGGTGCGAACGCCTCGTGCGCGACTCTTGACAGTGCCCAGTGGTGCCCGTCACAGTCTCGCTTACTGACTGGCCGTTCAGTCAATAGGCCGTCTCAAGAACAACTGTCACGCCCGTGCCCAGCCGTGCAGCAGGAGTTTCCCCGTGACCCAAGCGCCGCCGATACCGCCGACCGAGCCGTCCGCCACGGGCGCGCCAGACCTGCCTGACCTGTCAGCGGGGTGGGGTGAACAGCGCTCCAGGCTCAAGAAGGACCTGCGCAGGCTGGACGTGCTGTTCTTCCTGATCTGCACCCTGGTCGGCCTCGACACGATCGGCTCCGTGGCCGCGCAGGGTCCCCAGGGCCTGACCTGGATGGCGATCCTCGCCCTCGCGTTCTTCCTCCCGTACGGGCTGCTCGTGGCCGAACTCGGCTCGGCCTTCCCCGTGCAGGGCGGCCCCTACGTGTGGACGCGCCTGGCGTTCGGGCGGCTCGTCGCCGGTGTGAATCAGCTCCTGTACTGGATCTCCAACCCCGTCTGGGTGGGCGGCAGTCTGTGCATCATCGCGCTCACCACGTGGGAGGAGTTCTTCACCCCGCTGCCGGGATTCTGGAAGTACGCGGCCGGCCTCGTCTTCATCTGGGGCGGCGCGCTGGCCGTCGTGCAGTCCGTGCGGATCGGCAAGTGGGTGCCCATCGCGGGCGCCGTCGCCCGGATCGTGCTCCTCGGGTTCTTCCTGATCTCCGTGGTGGTGTTCGCCGTCCAGCACGGAGTGCACGCGCTGCCCGCGGGCGAGTTCGTCCCGACGTACGCCGGTTTCGTGGCGCTGGTCCCGGTCCTGATCTTCAACTACGTCGGCTTTGAACTGCCCAGCTCCGCGGCCGAGGAGATGACGAACCCGCGGCGCGACATCCCCCTGTCGATCCTGCGCTCCGGCTTCGCGGCCGTCCTCCTCTACGGCGGCCCGATCCTCGGCATCCTCTTCGTGCTGCCCAGCCAGGAGATCGGCAGCCTCGGCGGATTCATCGACGCATGCAAGGCCGTGTTCACGGTCTACGGCGGTTCGATCGCGGCCGACGGCACGGTCACGCTCACGGGCCTCGGCTCCGTATTCGGCGGGGTCGCCGCGGCGGGCCTGATCATCGGCCTGCTCACGTCGGGCGTCACCTGGGCCATGGGCGCCCACCGCGCGCAGGCCGTCGCCTGTGCGGACGGTGCGGGTCCGGCGTGGCTCGGCCGCATCTCCGAGAAGCACGGGACGCCGGTGCGGGTGAACCTGCTCTCCGCGGTGCTCGGCTCGATCCTCTTCGTGGTCGCCCTCAACCTCACGGGCGGCAACGGCGAGAAGTACTTCGCGGCGGGCCTCGGCCTGACGATCTGCACCACCTTCATCTCGTACGTCATCACGTTCCCCAGCCTCGCCGTGCTGCGCCGCAAGTACCCGGACACGCCACGCCCGTACGCCGTCCCGGGCGGTCGCGTGGGCGCGTGGGTCGTGAGCGTCCTCGCCACCGGGTTCGTGGCGTTCACCGTGATCGTGCTGATCTGGCCGGGCTTCGGGGTCGGCTGGTTCGGCTCGGCGGGCAGCGCGGCGGACTCACTCCCGGAGTCGTTCGCCGGTCAGCGCGCCCAGTACACACTGAGCCAGGTGGTGCCCCTGGTGCTCTTCGTCGGCATCGGGCTCGTCTTCTACGCGATGGGGGCGAGGACGCGCCGGCGCGTGGGGGAGTAGCCGCTCACGCCCACAGGAGGGCCTTCCCCCGTAGTCGGGGAAAGGCCCTCCTGCGTGTCAGACCCCCACGAACTGGTAGTCGCGCACGATGCGCCCGTCCTGCGCCACGACGACGAACTCCAGGCCCCCGCCCGTCACTTCGCCGCTCTGCGTGAGTACCGACTCCCAGCGGAACGTGACGACATCGTTCAACTGCTGTGCGTGCGCCGCCGTCGCCCTGAACGTGTACTCGCCGGACGCCACGAACTCCTCGTGGGCCCGCGCCACCCGCGCCTCCAGCTCGTCGTGACCGCGCGCCTCCAGCGCGGCCGTGGGAAAGCCGAGGCGTACGGCCGTCTCCTGCACCTCCTGCGGCGGCAGCAGGGCGTGCACGCCGTCCGGGGACCACAGGGCGTGCACTGCCTTGCGGCGCAGCTCGGGGTCCCGCTCGTTCCAGACGGCCGCGTACCGGCCGGCCAGCTCCTGTGCGTCGATGTGCGGCATGGACTCGCTCTCTTCCTGTCCTGTCCCTGATGGCTGTCGGTGATGTGTGAACTGTGCGCTGCGGGGTGTGGCGCGACAATTCCCCGCAGGGAATGGCCCGTTGGCCCGCCTTCGGGTAGACACGGTCCGGTGACGACGCAGGCGGGGACGGGGACAGAGGCCAGGCCATACGCAAGGGGGGCAGGAGACGCGCAGGGCGGGCTCGGTGACGCGCTGCGTGAGTGGCGCGTGCGGCGCCGCGTCAGCCAACTGGAACTGGCCACACGCGCGGGAACCACGCAGCGGCACGTCAGCTTCGTGGAGAGCGGCCGCTCGGTGCCGGGCCGCGCCATGGTCGTACGCCTGGCGGAAGCGCTGACGGTGCCGCTCAGGGAGCGCAACGCCCTTCTCCTTGCGGCGGGTTACGCGCCTGCGTACCAGGAGTCGCACTTCGAGGGCCCGCAGCTGTCCGCCGTCCGTACGGCACTGGAGCGCATCATGGAGGCGCACCTGCCGTATCCGGCGGTCATCATCGACCGGCGCGGGGATCTCGTCTCGCGCAACGAAGCCTTCGACGCGCTGACCGAAGGGGTCGATCCGGCGCTGCTCTCGGCGCCGGTGAACATCGCGCGCGTGCTGCTGCATCCGCGCGGCCTCGCGCCGCGGATCGTGAACCTGGACGAGTGGGCCTGGCACGTCATCGACGGACTGCACGACGAGTCCGTCCGGAATTCCAACCGAGCTCTTACGGAGCTGGTCGCCGAACTGGAGGGCATGGTGCCGGACCGGCCCCGACAGGCCGGTCCGGACTACCTCGGCTTCGCCGTCCCGCTGCGGCTGCGTACGGAGCGCGGCGAGCTGCGCCTCCTGAGCACGCTCACCCACTTCGGGACGGCGGTCGACGTCACGCTCGCCGAGCTGAAACTGGAGGCGTTCCTACCGCTCGATCAGGAGACCGCCGCCCTCCTCGCCGACGCCATGGACGGGCGTCGGTGAGGTGCCGGCCTGGTCGAGCACCCCGTGCGCGTCCAGTGCGATCGCACCGCCCGGGTGCACGAGCAGCGGATTGACCTCCAGTTCGGCCAGCTCGGGATGGTCGACGGCGGCCCGCGCGACCGCGCACACGGCGGCGGCAGCCGCGTTCAGATGCGCTCCGGGCGCGCCGCGCCAGCCCGTCAGCAACGGTGCGTGCCGCAGCCGCAGGAGCAGGGCACGCGCGCGTGCCGGCGTCAGGGGTGCGAGGGCCAGCGCCGTGTCGGCGAGCAGTTCGGCGGTGACCCCTCCGATGCCGACCATGACGACGGGCCCGAACGACGGGTCGCGCCGTACACCGACGATCAGTTCGTGTCCGTACGGTGGTGTGGCCATGGCCTCCACGGCGTAGCGGTCCGCGCCCGTCGCCGCCTTCATGCGGGCGAACGCGGCCCGCAAGGCGTCGGCGTCGGCGATCGACAGGGCGACCCCGCCCGCCTCGGTCTTGTGCGCGAGCCCCATCGCCTTGAGGACGAGCGGATACCCCGTCCGGTGCTCCGCCGCCTCCGCGGCTCCGTCCGCGTCAGTCACGAACTCGGCTGCGGGAAAGGCGAGTTGATAGGACGAGAGCAGCTCCCGCACGCTCTCGTAGCCGCCGTCCGTCAGCCTGTACGTCGCCGGGGCCGGCGGATCCTCGCGCGTGAGCGGAGGGCCCGTGAGGCGGGCCGCCGCGGCGACGGCGGTCGCGGCCTGCTCGATGCGCTCGTAGACGGGCACACCGCGCTGCCGCAGAACCGTCAGGGCGGGGGTGTCGCGGGCCATGGTGTGCACCACGAGGGCGCGCCCGGATGCGACGGCGGCGGTTGCGAGGGCGTGTGCGACGTCGCACTCGCGTTCCGCCTGGGCCGGGTTGGCGGTCGCGTAGTCGCCGAAGTACCCCGTGAGGACGACGGCGTCGGTGTCTCCCGAGTGCAGCAGAGTGCCCGCCACGCGCGCGTAGTTGGCGAGATCGGCCTCACCCGCGCCCGCCAGGTCGACCGGGTTGCCGCACCCGGCGCCGCCCGGCAGTTGCTCCGCCACCGCCGCGCGCGTGCCGTCCGCGAGGGCGGGCACGTCGAGGCCCTGAGCAGCGAACGCGTCGGCGGCGAGGGCGCCTTGGCCGCCGCTGTCCCCGACCACGGCGACGCTGCGCAGGTGAGGCGACGGGCTGGCCGTCGCGTGCCCCGCACTCCGGTGGCGTACGCCCTGTGCCAGCAAGTACACCGCCGTGTCCACCAGTTCGCCCGCCGTGTCGAGCAGCAGGGCGCCGGCGTCGCGGCACACCGCCTCCACGGTGGCGCGCGCGCTCACGAGGGCGCCGGTGTGGGACGCGGCGGCGCGCCCGGACGCGGCGCTGCGTCCCACGGTCAGGAGCAGGACGGGCTTCCCGGCGGCGTGCGCGGCCGCCAGGACCTGCGCGAGCCGCCGGCCGTCGCGGAAGTCCTCGATGTACGCGGCGAGCGCTCTCGTGGGCCCGTGCGCGATCAGCGACTCCAAGGCGTCCGCCGCGTCGATGTCCCGCTGGTTGCCCAGCGACACGAACCGGGAGAAGCCCTGCCCGGAGCGCGCGAGGAGTCGGCCGATCTCCAGGGCGAGATTCCCGCTCTGGGACACGAGGCCGAGGCCGCCCGAGGGGAACTCGCCCCAGCTGAGCCGCAGTTCGCTCGTCGTGTCCACCACGCCCATGCAGTTCGGGCCGAGCAGCCGCGCTCCCCGGGCCGTGACGAGCTCGGCGAGCGCCCGCTCCTCCTCGGCGGTGGCGCCGCCCGACGTGATCACGGTGAAACACCGCGCGCCCGCCGCGAGACCGTCCGTGACCACCGGCCGCACATGGCGGGGCGGCACGGCGACGACGACGTGCTCGGGCGGTACGGGCAGCGACGCGAGATCCGGCAGGAACGGTTCACCGTCCAGGGCACCCCCTCGGTGGTTGACGAGGTGGACGGCCCGGCGGTCGCGGCCCGACAGGGCCCCCGACGCCAGCCAGTAGCCCCACTTCTCCGGGTTGTCGGACGCCCCGACGACGGCGACCGACCGAGGGTCGAAGAGCGCGTCGAGGCCCACGCGCGCGTGCACACCGGCGTCCGGCGGGGGTGGCGTCACCTGTACCACCCGAACCGCTCCGCGATCACCGGAAGACGGTCCGCGACGATCGCGTGCGCGGCGGCGCGCGGCGTCGTCCCCTCTGCCTCGGCCCGCGCCAGCATCTGGTCGATCAAGGCGCGCATGGAGCGCCGCGTGTACGCGAACGCCTCGTCCGCGTTGGCCTCGATGTCCCCGAACAGGGTCCACCACCACCAGGCGTTCGTACCGGAGTTGACGACCACGTCGGGCAGGACGGTGATGCCGCGCCGCGCGAGCAGCTCCTCCGCCTCGGGCAGCACGGGCATGTTGGCGGCCTCGACGATCCAGCGCGCCGTGATCAGTTCCTGGTTCGCCGCGTCCACCGCGTACGACACGGCGGCGGGCACGAGGACCTCGGCGTCGGCCGACAGCCAGGCGTCGCCCGGCAGTTCACGGTCGCCCTCGCGCAGCGCGGAGCGGTCCACCGTCCCGTAGGCGTCACGGGCGGCGAGGAGCGCGTCCACGTCCAGGCCTTCGGGGTTGGCGACGGTGCCTTTCACGTCCGCGACGGCCACGACCCGCAGACCGGCGCGCGCCAGGAACCGGGCGGTCGCCCCGCCCATGGTGCCCAGACCCTGCACGGACACCCGGGTGCCCCCGTACGGGACGCCCGCGCGGTCCAGGGCCGCGAGCACGGACTCGGCGACCCCGCAGCCGCCGACGAGCTCGTCGAGGCCGATGCCGTCGACGTCCACCGCGAAGGCGTCGGCGAGGCGCCGGCGCGCGGCAGCCTCGTCGTCGAGCAGCGGGTAGACCGCCTGGACGGACGAAACGAGTCCGGCCTCCTCGGCCGCCCTGTCGACGAGGTCCTGGGTGAGCCCCAGGTCCTCGCCGGTCGTCCAGAAGGACTCGATGTAGGGCCGCATGGCGCGCAGATAGCGCACGAGGACGCCGTACGCCTCCGGGTCCTGAGGGTCGCAGTCGATGCCGCCCTTGGCGCCGCCCAGCGGGATGTAGCGGCCCTGAGGGTTGTAGTGCAGGGCCTCCTTCATCGTCATCCCGCGCGCGAGGCCCGCGACCTCGTCGAGGGTGCAGCCCTGACGCATCCGGAGCCCGCCGCTGGACACGCCGCGCACCAGCCGGTCGACGACGAGGTAGCCGTGCCTGCCGGTGATGTGGTCGGTCCAGGTGAGCGACATCAGGGGGGTGGCGGGCGCGGTCATGCGGTCTCCTCGGGGACGGTGATCAGGGTGGGGCCGGGGGTGGCCAGGGCGCGGGTCAGGAGCGCGGCGAGTTCGCCGGGGGAGTGCGCGGGGGCGCCACTGCCGCCGAAGGCCCGCGCGAGGCCGGCGAGGTCCACGTGTGCGTGGTCGACTGCGGCCGGTGTGTCGCCGCGCGCGGCCATCTCGTCGCGGATCTCGCCGTAGCCGCCGTTGTCGAACACAACGACGGGCAGCGGCAGTTGGAGCTGCGCGGCAGTGGCCAGCTCCTGTACTGAGAACTGGAGCCCGCCGTCCCCGCTGATCGCGATCACCTGCCGGTCGGGGCAGGCGGTCTTCGCGCCGATCGCGGCGGGCAGTGCGTAGCCGAGCGTGCCGAACCCGGTGGGGTGCAGATAGCGTCCCTCGGGGCCGACGGCGAGGTGCGGGAGCGCGCCGTAGTAGCAGCACTGGGCGCTGTCGGAGGTCACCACGGCATCGGCTGCGAGGACGCTCCTGATCGCTTCGAGATACGGCACCCAACGAGCGTCACGCGCGCGTGTCTCGTCGTCGCGGGCGGCGCGCACGGCGGCTGTGGTCTGCGTGGCCGCGTCCGTGGACGCGGGGCCCGGCACCTTGGCGAGCCGCTCCTTCAGGGCCTGCATCGTGGCCTGCGCGTCGCCCACCAGGGCGATGTCCGCGGGGACGCCCGCGTACATCTGCGCCGGATCGACGTCCACGCGGATCAGCCGGCCGCCGAGCGCAGGCGGCGCGGACCACAGGTCCGACTCGGCGAGCTCTGTCCCGACGGCGAGCACGACGTCGCAGTCGCCCAGCCACTTCTGTACCGAGGGGCTGTGCAGGGACACACCGAGGGCGAGGGGATGCCGTTCGTCGACGATGCCCTTGCCGTTCGCGGTGGTCGCCACCGGAGCGCCCAACTGCTCTGCCAGTGCCCGGCATTGCTCGGCCGCACCGCGTGCGCCACCGCCCAGGACCAGGCCGGGGCGCACCGCGCCGGCGAGGAGGGCGGCCGCCGCATCGAGCGACGGGCCGTCCGCCGTGCGGGGCGCCAGCAGGGGAGCGCGCCGTACCGGTCCGGCGGGCTCCGTCGCCTCGAGCAGGTCGAGCGGCACCTCGATGTGTACGGGCCGCGGCCTCTGTGTACGGAACAGGCTGAACGCGCGCGCCACCGCTGCCCCGATCTCCTCCACGGAGGACACCCGATGGCTGAACGCCGCCACGTTCCGCAGCGCCTCCGTCTGGCTGCGCATCTCGTGCAGCAGACCCGTCGACTGGCGCGGATGGCGCAGCGGCATGCCCGGCGACACCACGAGGAGCGGCACGCTGTCCGAGTACGCCTGCCCGACTGCGGCCGCGATGTTCAGGAGAGCGGGCCCCGTCGTCGTGATCGCCACTCCGGGATCGCCCGTCACGCGCGCGTAGGCGTCGGCCGCGTACCCGGCACCCTGCTCGTGACGCGGGGCGACATGCGTGATGCCGTACGCCACCAAGTGCCGGTAGATCTCCAGGTTGTGGGTCCCCGGAATGCCGAACGCGGTGGAGACCCCATGGGCGGCGAGTGCCCTGACGAGGGCCTCGCCGCCGGTCGACGTCCGCATCTCGTCAGTCACCGTCTCCTCGGTCACAGCGACCTCGATATGACCAGACGCATGATGTCGGAGGTGCCTTCCTCGATCTCCTCCAACTTGGCGTCCCGCATCCACTGCTCGACCGGGAACTCCCGCGAGTAGCCCCACCCGCCGAGCGTCTGCACGGCCGCCCAGGTGCAGTACGCCGCCGTCTCCGACGCGGTCAGCTTGGCCATGGCCGCCTCGGCGGTCGCGTCGAGTCCGGCGTCCAGGCGCCGCGCGGCACGCCACGTCATCAGACGGGACTGCTCGATCCGCGTCCGCATGTCCGCGAGGCGGAAGGCCACGGCCTGGTGCTCGATGATCGGCTTGCCGAACTGCACGCGCGTGCGTGCGTAGTCACGCGCGTACTCGTAAGCGGCCCGCGCCACACCCGTGGCGGCCGCGCCGAGGACGGCGCGCGAGATGTCGAACGTCCGCATGAGGCCGGCGAAGCCCTGCCCCTCGTCGCCGAGTCGGTCGGCGTCGGGCACGAACACGTCGGAGAAGAACACCTCGCGGCACACGATCGCGCGCTGGCCCATCTTGCGCATCGGCTCACCGAACGTGAGCCCCTCGGCGCCCTTGCGCAGCAGGAACGCCGTGACACCGCGCGAGCGCTGCGCCGGGTCGGTCTTGGCGAACACGACGTACTGCTCGGCCTCGCCCGCGTTCGAGATCCAGGCCTTCTGGCCGTTCAGGAGGTAGCCGCCCGCCGTGCGCGTCGCGGTCGTCACGATCGACGCGGCGTCGGACCCGGAGCCCGGCTCGGTCGTCGCCAGCGAGGTCATCGGGGTGTCGGCACCGGCCAGCGGCGTCAGCCACGCGCGCTTCTGCTCCTCGGTACCGAGCTCCATGACGGGGTCGGCGAAGAAGCCGTTCGAGCAGAGGAGGTTGCCGATCCCCAGGTCGCCCACGCACAGCTCTTCCTGGACGAGGACCTGCGTGAACACGTCGGTGAATCCGCCGCCCCCGTACTCCTCGGGCAGCATGAACCCGGTGATGCCGACCTTCGCGGCCGCGCGCCACAGATCCCAGGGCGTCTCCACGTCCGCCTCGTCCACGGCGCGCCCGCGCGGCCGGATCTCCTCACGCGCGAACGTCCTCGTGAGGTCCACGATGTCCCGCTGCTCCGGGGTGAGGGGGACCAGCTCGATGGGGAGCTCTGACACGGTGCCTCCAGAAACTGACGGATACCGACGAGGGGATCACCGACCGGCGGGGATCGCTGCCCCGATTACTGAATCGCCAGTCAGTATCCGAGGCCGCGAAGACCGGTGTCAACGCAACGGCTACTGAATGATGGATCAGTTTTCCCATGCGACTTTCTGACGTGACTCTCCGGCGCGGCTGCGGCTGCGGCGAGGCACCCGGCGCCCGGCTCGCGGGGTGGCTTGAGCGGGATGCGGGTGAGTTACCTGCCGTAACGCCGAGTGACGTGGGTGCGGCGGATCCAGGGCGTGCCTTGGAATTCCCTGTGTGTCCGGGTCCCGGATCGGGCACTGTCGGCGGGGCCGCCCATAATGGAATCCCCGATCGGGAATCCCCGATCGACCCACCGGGAGGCGCTGTGTCACGTTCCCTGAGCTCCGGGCTCCGCCCGCTGCGGCCTGCCGCTTTCGGCGCGGACCCGGCGGGAGAGCGACTCGAGCGGATCCGGAGGTCGCCGAACTTCGCGGACGGCAGCTTCCAGAACCCGGTGGGCGCACGCACCAGGCCCGCCGGTTCCATGATCGAGTTCGCGAAGGTCTTCTTCGCCAAGCAGGGGCGCGTCCGCCGGGCGCCCACGGGCACCGTCCCCGTGCACTCCACGACCCTCGCCGACCTCGCGAAGCCCCCGGCGAGCGGCCTGCGGCTCACCTGGATGGGACACTCCAGCGTCCTCGCCGAGATCGACGGCAGCCGCGTGCTCTTCGACCCCGTCTGGGGTGAGCGCTGCTCGCCGTTCGACTTCGCGGGCCCCAAGCGACTGCACCCCGTACCGCTGCCGCTCGCCGCGCTCGGCCCGGTGGACGTCGTGGTGATCTCCCATGACCACTACGACCACCTCGACCTGCCCACGATCCGGGCGCTGGCCGACACGGACACGGTGTTCGCGGTGCCGCTCGGCGTCGGCGCGCATCTGGAGCACTGGGGTGTCCCCGCGGACCGCCTCCGCGAGCTCGACTGGAACGAACAGACGAAGGTGGCGGGGCTGACCCTGACGGCCACGCCCGCGCGCCACTTCTGCGGCCGCGGCCTGCGCAACGAGCAGCACACCCTGTGGGCGTCCTGGGTCGTCGCCGGACCCGAGCACCGCGTCTACCACAGCGGTGACACCGGCTATTTCCCCGGCTTCAAGGACATCGGCGCGGAGCACGGGCCGTTCGACGCAACGATGATCCAGATCGGCGCGTACAGCGACTTCTGGCCTGACATCCACATGCGCCCCGAGGAGGGCATGCGGGCCCACCTCGACCTCCAGGGCGGCCCCGGCGGCGGGCCGATGCTCCCGATCCACTGGGGCACGTTCAATCTGGCGCCCCACCCGTGGGCGGAGCCCGGCGAGGGCACGTTCGCGGCGGGGCAGCAGGCCGGTGCCAAGATCGCGCTCCCGTGCCCTGGCGAGCCCTTCGAACCCACCGCCGAGACACTCCCCTCCCAGCCGTGGTGGCGTGGCGTCGCCACACAGCCGGCGGAAGGATGGCCCGAGACGGAGCCGGCGGACCGGCCGGGCACCGGCGCGACACCGAGTGGCACGGGTGCCGGGGCAGGCTCCGGCGAGCAGGAGGCTGTGCCGGCGGTCTGAGGTGTGACCTTCGGTGCTGGTGCGCCGGGCGGGTCGTCCGGCGGGTGGAACTCGGCAGGAGCGGGTCGCGCCGCTCGGGTTCCGCAGACCGTCGTACTTTCGGTGGCGTTCACCGGTTGAGTGGAACCACCTTGTTGTGGGCGAGCCACGGGCCTTCTGCCTCCATCCCCTCGGCGGCGGCGGCGTCGTCGCAGCGCCGCAGCAGGTCCCATGGAGCCCGTGATGCTGCCGCTCGTGCCGTAGTTGACCTGGACATCGATCGCGGGTAGTCGCTCCACCGCCCGGCGTTCTTGAACCACTGCACCGCGGTGAACACGCTTGCGGTACGCGGGAAGACGCTGGCCACGCCTGCCTTCAGAGTCGCCCACGAGATCCAAGTTGCGCACCAGGGCTGGTAGTTGGACAGTGCAGTGCGTTCACCAACTTGCCGAAGGTGCGTGGGCTCAGCCCGGCGGACGGGGCTATGGCGGGTAGGCGTGGAGGTCTTCCAGGACGGAAGTTCTTCCTGCACTGCCTATCCGAAACACCCCCGACTGCGAAGAGCCGATGAACGTCGCCGATCAGGGAACGTAGACGTACTGATTGAGGACGTTGATCGAAGGCGACGGACGGCTCTTAGTGGTGCCGTTGGGGTGCACCCCACGCGACAGATGTGTCGCAGGCGTGGGGCCCACTTGGATGTACCGAGGTAACGATCACTCCGCTGATCTGGGGTTTTTGCGCTGGTTGGCATTGAAGCGCGCCTTCTTCTGACGATTCCCGCACGTGTTCATGTCACACCATTTGCGGGTGCGGCTTTGGCTGGTGTCGAAGAATGCGGCTTGGCAGGTTGGCGATGCGCACAAGGCCAATTTTCCGTCTCGTTCGCCTGCGATGATGCTGATCGCGTCGGCGGCGATCACGCTGAGGGCATCTTCCACGCAGGAGGCAGAGCCAAGTAGCCATCGCCGCTCGCCCTCGGGCGTCAGGACGGCCGCGGCCCGACCCTGAGTACTGCGGTCATTGATGACTTGGACAGCAGACGCAGGGAGAGCGTCCTGGATCGCGGCCGCTGTCGCGGCGGCGTGAATCGACTCCCTCAGTTCCCGAGCGAGGTCGAGCTGGGCAGTGGTGCAGGACGCCACGGCGAGGCCGTTCACTGCCAGCCAGTCGATGAGTCGGTGCGGCGTGGGAATGCGCTCCACAGCGTTGCCATGACGCTCCGACAGAGTCCCCGTGAAGCTGGTCGCCAGCACGCTACCGAGGCGGAAGTCAGGGAACCCAGAACGCATGGAACCACCTTAGCTGGTTGCGCGCTGGCATGTAGGCGCGGTAGAACCGCCTTAGCCGGTTCGCAACCGTACGCAGCCGGTTCCGCGATGGCCAGGAGGTCTCATGCCCCGTCCAACCAGCGACGTGCAAGCATTTGAAGCCCAGGCGACTGACGCTGACCTCGACGATCTGCGCGCGCGACTGGCCGCGGCGCGGCTGCCGGAGGCTGAGACGGTCTGTCGCGCCGCGCCCGACCCTCGCCGATGGGAACAGGGCGTTCCTCTCGCCGACCTCGTGGACGTCGTGAACTACTGGCGCACCGGGTACAACTGGCGGTCGTTCGAAGCGCGCCTTGACCGGATCGGCCAGTTCCGTACGACCGTTGATGGTCTGGGGATCCACTTCCTGCACCGCCGATCCGCGCGCGCAGATGCCACTCCGCTGATCTTGACGCACGGCTGGCCAGGCAGCGTTGCTGAGTTCATCGATGTAGTAGACGAGCTGGCAGATCCGAAAGATGCGGACGCGCCGGCGTTCCACGTCGTGGTCCCGTCGCTACCGGGCTTTGGTTACAGCGACAAGCCGGCCACCACCGGGTGGGGAACCGAGAAGATCGCGGCCGCATGGGTGGAACTGATGGGAAGGCTCGGCTACGGCAAGTTCGCAGCCTACGGCGGCGACTGGGGAGGTGTGATCACCACAATCCTCGCCGGCAGGTTCCCGGACCACGTGCTCGGCATCCACTCAACGTTGGCGCAGGCACCGCCCGGGTTGACAACGGACGGGCTGACGGCGGTCGAGCGCAAGTGGACCGAGGAGACCCGCGATTTCTGGCGCCACCGCGCGGCGTACGCGAAGCAGCAGGCGACCCGACCGCAGACCATCGGCTACTCGCTCGTCGACTCACCGGTCGGGCTTCTCGCCTGGATCCTTGACAAGTTCGCCGAGTGGACAGATACCGAAGACAGCCCGTTCGAGACGATTTCCATGGACAGGCTTCTTGACAACGTCACCCTGTATTGGCTGACGCGAACCGGCGCATCGGCGGCCCGCATTTACTACGAAAGCCACGACTCGCTGGACCCCGAACTTCGGGTCGACGTCCCGTCAGCGATCAGCATGTATCCCCGCGACATCGAGAAGTGTCCGCGTCCCTGGGCACAGGAGCGGTACCGACAGATCGTCCGATGGGGGTCGCCCGAAACCGGGGGACATTTCCCGTCGCTGGAGGTTCCCGAGTATTTCGTCAAGGATCTGCAAGAGGGCCTCGGGGCAGTGCTGGCCGCTCATCGGTGAACGCGGCTGGGTGCCGGCACTCGATCACCGCCTGATCCGGCTCAAGGCGTTGCCCGACGGCTTCCAGGCCGAGTTTATGAAGACGACCATGATCAACGGGTCAACGAACGCGCGTCACGCAGGATGCGCAAGGAGCGCGCCCAGATCAGAGATACAAGCAGCGCGCCCAGATCAGAGATGGGGGAACGGGGCCAGGGGAGTGGGAAAGGCCGTGGCCTCGGCCGGCGCCACCGCCACCATGAACCCATCGAGGCGCCCGGCGGCTCGATCATTCTCAAGTCCACTGCGGTGAACTCGGGCCAGGAGCCGCCTGATGCCGGCTCGGAAGCCGTCGCCTTTCCGAACCTGATCGTTTCGTTTCCGCTGGTCCGGGGTGAAGTTCGCCGCATCGAGAAAGGGTTGGGCCGTCGGGCTCGCTAGAGCCGCTCTGCGTGAAGGCCAAGGTTCTCAGGAACTGGGAGCCTCATGTCATCTGCGACATCATTCAGACCGCTGGATACGCCGACTCCATCTTCGAGGAGGAGGCCGCCAACCTGTACGGCACTCGCCCCCGATGCAACGTCTCTTCGGGCTATGGAACACCCGTACCCATGACCGGTCGGGTGTCCGGAACTGTTATCGGTCTGTCGTACGAAGCCTCATACCAGAGCGGGACCTGGGCCGCCGGACTTTGGCAACTGCCCACCGCATGTGTGCCGTCCCCGACTACCGTGTGTGCTCGCTGAGCGACGCAGCGGCGGCATTCCCACCCGCTCCCGGCCGGGAGCGCGATGCCGCCTGCCCGCCTCGCGCCGACCCGCAGGAGCCCCCACGTACGAGGACGCCGAATGTCTCACCTTCGCTCGCCGGCCCCCCGCGCAGACCGCCGAGAGGGCGGTCGGCACGGCAGGCCGGGCGGCCGGTCCGTCCCCCCGCAACCCGAGACCCACATACGGCCCCAGCTTCTGCGCCTTGCCGTACTGCCCCCGCTCGCCGTCGCCCTGAGCGCCAGCGCGGCCGTTCTCTTCACCATCCGCTCCACGGGCGCCCGCCCAGGGCTCGCCCTCTGGGCCGTCCTCGCCGGAGCGTGCCTGGTCACCCTGGCCGGCATCGTGATCGCCGCCGTGGCCGCCGACCGGGCGGCCAGGACCGTACGCGAACGGGTCGGTGTCCTGCGCCGTGCGAGTGCGCGCGGGCAGGGTGAACTGCGCGGTCTCGTGGAGCAGTTGCGTAAGGGCGAGGGGCCGCCGCCCCGCAGGCAGGCCCCCGCGGCCGCCCCGGACGCCGACGAGTTCGACCTGCTGGCCGCGGACATGACGCGCGCCCAGGACGTGGCCGTCACCGCCGTCGTCCAGGCGTCCCAGCTCTCCAGCCACGCGGGCAGCGAACAGAAGGTCGAGGTCTTCGTCAATCTGGCCCGGCGTCTGCAGTCCCTCGTGCACCGCGAGATCTCGATCCTCGACGAACTGGAGAACGACGTCGAGGACCCCGACCTGCTCAAGGGCCTGTTCCACGTCGACCACCTCGCCACCCGGATCCGCAGGCACGCCGAGAACCTGGCCGTGCTCGGCGGCGCCGTGTCCCGGCGCCAGTGGAGCCGCCCGGTCTCCATGACCGAGGTCATGCGGTCGGCCATAGCGGAGGTCGAGCAGTACTCACGGGTCAAGCTGGTCCCGCCGGTCGACGGAACCCTGCGCGGGCACGCCGTCGCCGACTGCATCCACCTGCTCGCCGAACTCGTCGAGAACGCCACCGTGTTCTCGGCCCCCCACACCCAAGTCCTGCTCCGCGCCAACACCGTCACGTCCGGTCTCGCCATCGAGGTCGAGGACCGCGGCCTCGGAATGCCCGTCACCGAGCAGAACAAGATGAACACGCTGCTCGCCGACCCGGACCAGGTCAACGTCGCGAGCCTGCTCCAGGACGGGCGCATCGGCCTCTTCGTCGTCTCGCAGCTCGCCCGCAGACACGGCATCACAGTCCGGCTCCAGAGCAATATCTACGGTGGTGTGCAGGCGGTCCTCGTCGTGCCGCAGAGCCTGCTCGGCGGCGACGAGAACGAGCCCGCGCCGAGGCCACGGAGCGCCGCGGACGCGACGGACGACAGCGCGCAGACCATGCACCAGCGGCACCAGGCGCATGAACGGCGACTCTCGCAACACCAGAGCCAGCAGGAACGCCAACACCAGCTCGAACAGCAGCCTCAGCCGCAGTCCCACCGCCGGCCACCGCAGCCACAGCCACAGAACCAGCTCCACCGTCCCCCTCAGCCCGACCCCCGGCCGTTCGACCGCCAGCCGTACGAGGCACCGCATCAACCCCTTCCGCCCCGCGAGACCCCGCACGCCGGCGTGGCTGTCGTCCCGCGACAGCCCCAGGGCGGCGCCTCCGACGGCGGGCATCCGGGAGCGAACGGTGTCGCGCCGCCCCTCCCGCTGCGTACCGCCAGGGACGAGCGACGCACACCGGCCGACGCGCTGCCCGGTATCCGGGCGGAGGACCGGCAGGCCGCCGGGGAGCACTTGCCCGTCCCGCCGACCCCGGTCAACGGCGCGGTGCGCGGCACCATGGGGCGGCCCCAACTCCCCAAACGGCGCGTCCAGGAGCACCTCGCGCCGCAACTGAGGGGCGGCCCGGCGCAGCGGCAGGAGAGCCCCGAGAACGAGGCACCCGTACTGCACGACCCGGGTCTGATGGCGGCCTTCCAGCGCGGCATCGGGCTCGCGGAGGCGGCCGAGGCACGGGACCTGACTCTCGGGGTGCGCGACCTGCCTCAGGCCGGTCCCGAGCCGGCCGGCGGGCCCGCCACCGGTTCGGTCGCCGCCTACGAACCGGACGCACGGCACGACGGGAGCGACACCGCCGGATGACGTTCGCCCGCCGCCTGAGCACCGGCCGCCTGAGCACCTGCCCCCTGAGCGCCGGCCCGCTGTGCACCCGCCACATGCCGCCACCAGTCCCGCACTTCCCACAGTCAACGCACCCCCAGCAGTCCACCAAGGAGTCGATCCCCCATGGCGAGCGATGTGCCGACGGGTCATGTGTCCGATCTCGACTGGCTGATGAGCGGCCTCGTCCAGCGTGTGCCGCACACCCGCAGCGCCGTCCTCCTCTCGTCCGACGGGCTGGTCAAGTCCGTCCACGGCCTCGACGCCGACAGCGCCGACCACATGGCGGCCCTGGCGTCGGGGCTCTACTCCCTCGGCCGTAGCGCCGGCGTCCGTTTCGGGGACGGGGGTGAGGTCCGGCAGGTCGTCGTCGAGCTGGACTCCACCCTGCTGTTCGTCTCCACCGCGGGCTCCGGCACGTGCCTCGCGGTGCTCGCCGGGCGTGAGGCCGACGCGGCGGTACTCGGCTACGAGATGGCCATGCTGGTCAAGAGCGTGCGCCCGTACCTGATGACCGCGCCCCGCCAGCACGCGGCCGAACCCACGGCGATGAGGAACTGAGCATGACGGCCCCGCAGGACGGGCCGTGGCTCGACGACGCGGCCGGCCGCCTCGTCCGCCCGTACACGGTGAGCAACGGGCGGACGCGGCCGACCACTTCGCTGGATCTCCTGTCGCTGGTGATGGCGACCGGGGGCACCCCTCTCGGCTACCTGGGGCCCGAACACGGTGAGGCGCTCAAACTGTGTGCCCACCCCACATCGGTCGCGGAGATCGCGGCCCATCTGAAACTCCCCGCCGCCGTCACGAAGGTCCTGCTGTCCGACCTCGTCGACTGCGGGGCGATCACCACCAAGCCCCCCACGTTCCACGACAACCCCACTGACCGGTCCCTACTGGAGGCAGTGCTCGATGGACTACGACGACAGCTCTGACGCCTTCCCCACCGCGCTGAAGATCCTGGTCGCGGGTGGCTTCGGTGTCGGCAAGACGACCTTCGTCGGCGCGGTCAGCGAGATCGCCCCGCTGAGCACGGAGGAGCTGCTCACCACGGTCAGCGCCGAGACCGACGACCTCGAAGGCATCGAGAACAAGGTCGAGACGACGGTCGCGATGGACTTCGGGCGGATCACCCTGGACCCGGAACACGTGCTGTATCTGTTCGGCACGCCGGGGCAGGAGCGCTTCTGGTTCATGTGGGACGAGCTCTCCGAGGGGGCGCTCGGCGCGGTGATCCTCGCGGACACCCGCCGTCTCGAGGACTGCTTCGCGGCCGTCGACTTCTTCGAGGAGCGCGGCATGGGGTTCATCGTGGCCGTCAACGAGTTCGACGGCGCCTACCGTTACGACCCCGACGAGGTGCGGGCTGCCATCGACCTCGACCCGCAGGTGCCCGTCGTGCGGTGCGACGCGCGGATCTCCAGCTCGGGCATCCAGACCCTCCTCACCCTCGTCAGGCACCTCCTCGCCCACGCCCCCGCCCAGACGACGTACGGGGCCCACACATGACGGCGTCAGACGGTGACCGTCCCGCCGTCGGGGAACGTGATCCGCACCTGCCCGTCGTCCCCGGGGTCCGCCGCGCATGAGATGGACTCGCGCAGGGCCTGCGGATGCACGACATCGCGCGTCAGGACCGCGAGCGTGACGTGCACGCTGGATCCTCCGGGGTGGCCGGTCGAGCGGAGGTACGGCGTCGCCGAGTGCGGGCCGTAGGCGTTGGCCTCGACCTCCCGTGCGATACCTGACTCCTCGTCCCAGCCGTGCAGCGCCACCACCGCGCTGGTCACCCCGGACTCCGTGCGCGTCAGCGCCCAGCCCGGGCCCCGCTCGGCGTGGACGCTGGTCTCGTCGGCGACCGCGTAGCCGCCCTCGCGGACCGTCACGCCCGCGGGAGCCTGCACCCGGTGCACGCGGATCTCCCACGGACCGTGCAGCACGGTCGTCGACTCGATGGGGAACTCCTCGTCGAATCCCGGCAGTTCGGCGTCATGACGGGACGAGGCGACGCGCCCCTCGCAGGCGATCGGGTAGATGCGGCGCCGGCGCGACGGCGTACCGTCCGGTGCGAGGAGCGCCACGTGGTTGTCGACGGTCCGTTTCCAGGCGTGCGGCGCCGACTCGGGCGCCGTCGCCGTGGAGTAGGCGAGCTTCGCGTAGTGCGGATCGTCAGTGGCGGGACCTTCGAGCGGGTTGTGGTCGCTGCCGTGGTTGATCAGCCGCACGATCCCGTCGTGGGGCGTGCCGTGCAGCAGCCAGCCGGGCGCGGGCAGCGCGGTGTACTGGATGGCCCGCTCGGACTTCTCGACGGGCAGCTGCGCCTCGCGCTCGGTCCACACCGGATGGTCGGCGGGCAGCAGCAGTCCGAGGAACCCCTTGCTCGCCCAGTACGGTGAGGCCGGGCCCGAGTACGCCTGCGTCGTCGGCAGGAACGTCCCGTACCAGCCGAGCGGCAGCAGACCCCGCTCGTCGGGGACGCCGCGCTCCACGAAGTGCCGCGCCGTGCCCGACGCGAGGCGCCGCGTGAGCCCGGGCTCCAGCGGGGTGCAGTCCGCGAGCGCGCCCATCCACACCGGCGCGGTGGCGGCGAAACGGTACGTCAGTGAGCGGCCCTGGTGCACGGGTGCGCCGTCACCGCCGAAGAAGTGCGGGTAGGCGGTGAGGAACTGCGACAGGCGCTCCCGGTAGACCTTCGCGCGGCCGCCGTTGCCGTCCGGGCCCGCCATCCGCGCCCACAGCAGCGGGTACAGATGCATGGCCCAGCCGATGTAGTAGTCGAAGTTGCGGCCGTCCCCGTCGGTGTACCAGCCGTCGCCGACATACCAGTCCTCGATACGGTCCAGGCCGCCGTCGATGTCGTCCTGGCTGTACGGGGCCCCGACCGAGGCCAGGAACTGCTCCGAAACCACCTGGAACAGGCGCCAGTTGTTGTCCCAGGTGCGGCCGCCGACGAAGCCGGAGAACCAGTCCACGATCCGCTCCTGGACCTGGGAGCCGAGCTTGTCCCAGATCCAGGGGCGGGTCTCGTGCAGCCCGATCGCGATGGACGCGGCCTCCACCATCTGCTGGGAGCAGTCGGTGAGTTCGGGCCACGCCTCGCCGTCGAGGCCTGTGCCGCGCCCGCGGTCCGTGCCAGTTGTCAGACCCTCCGCGTAGCGTTCTACGAGTCGGGGATCCACGTCCCCGCCCGCGCCCGCTATGCGGAAGGAGGCCAGCAGGAATGACCGCGCGAACCCCTCGAGCCCGTCCGACACGACCCCCGACCAACTGGCCCGCCCCGGCAGCCGGTACTGCGCGAACCCAGGCGTCGCGTACGGGACGAGCGCCTCCAACTGCCGGTCGGCGAGCGCCTCCCAGTGGGCCCGCGTCCAGCCCGTGAGCGGGGACAGGACACGGTCGGTGGGCGGCAGCGAGAGGTGCGGTGCGGGCATGGGGGCGTGTCGCTCCTTGATCGAAAGTGGCGGGCCGGGGTGACCCTATGCGCGCCTGGGACGCACGTCGACGGTCGGAACCGTCGGACAGGTACTCATGTCAGCTCGGCGGTGTGGCTGTGTCCGCGTGAACCCGCGACGTCGACCGTGAGAACGGGGCGGCGGCCCGGTGTGAGCGTGATCGTGTCGTCGGCACGCGTCACCTTGCGTACGGGGAAGGGGAGTTCGACCGTGAGCGTCGACCCGGTGCGTCCGGGGTCGGCCACGGCGACCGCGATGGCGTCGCCGTGCCGCCGCACCAGGACGGTGCCGGGACCGGACGACGTGAGTCCGGCGGCGCTGCCGGGACCCCAGAAGTGCGCGGCGAGGAGTCCGAGACGGCGCGCCTCGACGGCCTGGACCGTGGCGTCGTTCGCCACGATGCGCACGGGCCGCGAGTGCGCCCAGATCCCGGTCGCCACGGCGCTCGCACCCGGCAGGAGCACATAGGCGTACGAGGAGTCGGTGGGGGAGGAACCGTGGTCGAACCAGAGGGTGACGTAGCGACGGGTGACCGGGTCGGTGCCGCCGCCGGTGTCCGCACCGGAGTTGAGGGCGCCCCAGGTGCCGGTGCGTACCTCGCGCAGCGCCCGCAAAGAGACGCCACCGGGCGCGCGTCCCGGATGGTCGGGAAAGACGTAGCCGCCCGTGCCCTCCAGATGCGCCCAGCCGGCGCCGGACAGCGAGGCGGACCAGCCCTGCTTGCCGGGCTGCTGCCGCCCGTCCACGAGGAGGCGCTGCGCCCCGTCCGTGCGCAGATTGCGGTTCTCGACGACGGTCTCGATCGTGCGGCCGTCGCTCGCGGTGATGCCCGCGCCGAGCGCGACGACCGCGTTGTCCAGGCAGAACCACGCCTTCCGCGCCTGCAAGGTGCTGCCGTCGGCGATGAGCTCCATCGCGGCCGCGCCATAGCGGTCCTGGAGGACGGCGCCGCCCGCCACGGCGTTCTTCGGGCGGTGCGTTCCCGTGCCGGCGCCTGTTCCGAGGTCCGCACGCGCGCGCGTGTCCACCGTCGTGCCCGGCAGCCGGTACGGGTCGACGGTCGGCCAGAACCCGTCGCCGAACTGGCCGAGGTCGTCACCGTCGTACAGATACGCCATGCCGTCGCCGGTGTACCAGCCGTGCAGGTTCTCGCCGTTGCCCGCCTCGTACGCCGCGATGCGCTTCGAGGAGAGCGACAGGGCGAGCGCCCAGCCGGGCCGCCGGTGCACCACGCGGTCCATGTCGGCGAACGAGAAGTGACCGGTGAGACGCTCCGCCGCCGGTATCGCCTTGTCGTCGAGGACGGTCTTCGCGCGCGCCAGAGCGGGGATGCCGACGAGGCCCGCGTACGGATTGGCCTTGTTGCGGCTGATCCACCCCTTGGCGAGCGCGCGCCAGCGCTCGGCGTACGGGGCCGGGGCGCCCGCGGCGAGCTGGAGGATGTAAGTGAGCGTCACGGCACCGTCGTTGTAGTCGCGGGCCCGCTCGCGCGAGATCGCCCGCCCCCGCAGCGCGTCCATCATCAGCCCGTCGAACATGACGGGCGAGAAGGACCGCTCCACCGCCTCGTACAGCACCGACACCTTCGGGTCGTTCACGGCCCAGTCCGACCCGGCGAGCAGCGCGATCAGCTGCCCCGCGCTGCCGAGCAGCACACTGCCGTACGTGCCCGTGTAGGCGACGCTGTCGTGCTGGACGAACGACCCGTCCTCGTAGAAGCCGTCGCCCGAGGTGACGTACGTGAACAGGCTGCGGCGTCCGTTGTCCCGCACGTCCGACAGGCCGTCGCGGGCCAGCGTGACCGTGGCCGCGTCCCGGGCGAGCAGCCCGCGCAGGGCCACGATGACGGCCTTGTCGGCGCGGTTCGCGCCGGTCTCGGAGAGGGAGGGGGAGTTGGTGCGGCGGTCGGGGTTCGGGCAGAACTTCGCGACGGTCGCGACGTATGCGGCCAGGTCCGCGGCCGGCAGCTTCGACCGCAGGAGTACGCAGGTGTCCATCAGGGCCCGGGGTGCGCCGATCTCCCAGAACCACCAGTTGCCGGACTCGCCGCGGGCCGGGTTGTAGCCGGTGGTGCCCAGGAAGCTCAGCGCCGCGACGAGTGTGTCGGCGACCTCCGCGCTGCCGGTCAGCGAGGTGCCGGGGGTGGCCCAGGCGGTGGCCAGGGTGCGCAGGCGGGGATAGCTCTGCCCGAACATTCCGGGGTCCGACGCGGGGGAGAGGTCGGCCCACAGCGCTTTCCTGCCCGCATTCCGGTCGAGGTCCTTCCACCAGGCGGACGCCTGCGTGTCGAGGGCCTTGACTGCGGCGGCGAAGTCCGGATCGGCGGTGTCGAACGCGCCGCCGGTGAGCTGCTCCTCTGCGCGCGCCAGCAGTACGTCGAAGGCGTCGGCGGCAGGGGCGTCCGCCGCTTCTGCGGCGTCCGCTGCCGACGCGACGCCGGCTGTCAGGGGGAGCGCCGCCGCGGCGGTCGCGCCCGCCAGGGTCAGGGTCTGTCTGCGAGTGAGGTCCATGCTCGGTGGGTCCCCTCCGGGTCGGTCAGGTCAGTCAGGTCAGCAGGTCACTCAAGCCAGCAGGTCACTCAGGTCAGTCCGGTCACTCAAGTCAGTCGGTCAGCGTGGCCGGTTCGACGGTCGGTTTCGGCAGCTGGAGCGCGGCGATCTCGGCCAGTCCGGTGGCGTCGATGGGGAAGGCCCAGTCGCGGACGAAGAAGTCCGTGAGGTCGCGGCCGGAGACACGGCTGGCGTAGGTCGACAGGGCGCGGTACCGCTTGGCGGTCTCGGTGTAGTCCGACTGCGGGTTCTCCTCCCGCACAAGCCGGTGCAACCGCGGCCAGAAGTCGTCACCGAAGGCCAGCTCCAGCTGCCGCAGCGGCACGAGCTTCTCGTAGGCGCCGAAGGACTTCTCGTACGTCAGCCCGTCCGTGCCGAACTTCGCGCGCGCGGACTGGAAGGGGTTGAGTCCGGTCTTCGGGTCGACGGTCAGCAGATTGGACGGCTGGCCAAGGGCCCGCTGCACCGCGAGCGAGTAGATGTTGACCGTGACCTCGGTCAGACCCGTCGGCTTGTACGCCATCTGCTGATGCAGGTGGCCGAGTTCGTGGTAGAGGCCCCAGCCCCGGGTGCGCAGCCCGTCGACGGTGGTGGCGCGGTCGAGATAGGCGCGCGGGAAGCCGTTGTAGCCGTGCGTGGCGTAGGCGCCGACTCCGGACGGGACCACCGACACCTCGGTGAAGTGGTAGCTGCCCGCCTTCGGCCGGTGTACCGGCTTCGACCCGTCGAGCCCGCTGATCTGCGACTCGGCCTCGATGATCTGCTCGACGAGCTGGAGCAGTGCCGCGTGGTCCTGGTCGCGGTACAGGAGCGCGCCGTCGCGCGTCAGCGTCATGATGGTGCGCGGCGCGTGCAGCTCGACCACCGGCACGTCGGTGAGGGTGTCCAACTGCCGCTGGTAGTCGGCCTCGGAGGTGCGGCCGAGCGTGAAGACGGGCATCGCGGCGGCGCCCGACCTGAACTTCACGGCGGCGCGCTCGCCGTTGCCTTCGAGGGAGAAGTAGACGGGACCGCCGTGCGGGTCGGTGACCGTGTTGGCGCCGGACTTCAGCGCATAGCTGCGGGGCTCCGTCACCGTGCCGTAGTAGTCCCACTGCCCGATCCAGAGCGTGGGCACGAGGCCGTCGTGGGGCAGCACGTCGAAGTGCAGTGCGGTCCCGGCGGGGACGTACTGCCCGGTCGGCTGGAACTCGGTGGCGCGCAGGGCCTGTCCGAGGCGGAGGCGCTCCGTCTCGGCGGAGGGGCGTGCGATGAGCGGGACGGTGAGGCCGACACCGCGCACGGCGTGGGCACTTGCGGTGCCGGTGCCGAGGAGCGTGGCGGCTCCCGCGCCGGCCAGGGTGGCGAGCACCCCACGACGGGAGAAGCCCGAGGTGGCGGGGGTGTCGGCGGGGACAACGGCGTCGGCCGAGGCGGCGGAGGGCATACGGGCAGGGCGCATCCAGAGACTCCCATGGGGATCAACAGCATCGGAGTGATGTGCGGGCTGCGCGCCAGCATGTAAGCGTTTGCTATGCCGCCGCAAGAGGGTCCGGCAAGTTTCTGTCTGTTACTACGACCTGAGGGGGAAACCGGTGAACAGCGCCCGGTCGGAGAGTCGTTGAACGCTGCCGAGCGGACCGGCAAGCGGAACGCCGAGCGGACCGGCAAGCGGAACGCCGAGCGGACCGCCGAGCGGGACTCCAAGGGGAGCGCCGGGGGGCTTCACGGGGAGCGCCGAGCGGGACTCCAAGGGGACCACCACGCGGACTGCCAAGGGCACCGCCACGCGGGACTCCAAGACGAGCGCCAAGCGGAGCCCCGAGGCAGAACGCCGGCCGGAGCCCGGCGGCTCACCCCCGGCGCCGCCGCACTTCACGCGGCGCGACGGAATCGCGTACCACCAGATGCGTACCGAGGCGCAGCGTGCCCGTCGTCGGGGCCCGCCAGTCGTCCTCGTCGCCGCCCGCGAGGGCGACGCGGACGGCCTGGCGGCCCATCTCCTCGAGCGGGATGTGCACGGTGGTGAGGCGCGGCCGTAGCTCCTGCGCCACGGGCACGTCGTCGTAGCCGACCAGGGAGACGTCCTGCGGCACCCGCATCCCGGCCTCCTCCAGGGCCTGGGCCGCGCCCGCCGCCACGATGTCGTTGGCCGCGAAGACGGCGGTGAACTCCGGCCCGTCGCGCAGCAGTTCAGTCATCCGGCGGTGGCCGAACTGGCGGCTGAACGCCCCGGGCTGCACAAGCGCCGGATCGCGCGGCAGCCCGCGCTGCTCCAGGGCGCGACGGTGGCCGGCGATCCGTTCCTTGGTGGTGGAGAGCCCCGGCGGCCCGCCCAGGTACAGGATCCGCTCGTGGCCCTCGGTCAGGAGGTGGTCGGTGATCGCGAAGGCGCCGCCCTCGTTGTCGTACTCGACCCCGACCGTGGGCGCGTCCTTGCCGAGGGAGGGGCGGCCGCACAGCACGAGCTTCGAGCCGCCGGCGTCCAGTTCGCGGGCGCGGCGTGCGAGTTCCGTGCGGTAGCCCCGGTCGGCGACGCTGCCGCCGACGAGGATCACCGCGTCGGCGCGGCGTTCGTGCATCAGCTCGATGAAGGCCAGCTCGCGCTGCGGGTCGCCCTGGGTGCTGCAGACCAGGCAGAGCCGGCCGCCCGCCGTGGCCTCGCGTTCCACGCCGCGCGCGATGTAGGCGTAGAAGGGGTCGACCACGTCGCTGATGATGATGCCGACCGTGCGTCCGGAGACACCGGCCAGGGCGCGGGCATGGGCGTTGACCACATAGCCCAGCTCCCGCATGGCCTCCTCGACGCGCTCGCGGGTGGCGGCCGCGACCGGATAGTTGCGGTTCATCACTCGGGACACGGTCGCGGTCGACACGCCCGCGAGACGCGCCACGTCCACGACGGTCGCGCGCCGTCCGTTCGCCGTCGAGCCCTGCCTGGGCATCCGAACCTCCCCCTGGTCGTCGCGGTCGTCGCGGTCGTCCTGACCGTCCTGGTCACCACGGGTCTGCGCGGCGGATCCCGCGACCCGTCCCGCGACCGTTCCGTGCGCAGAGCCTATGGCGTCCGCCGGGCGCCCGTTCACGCGATCCGCTCCAGTTCCTCCAGGAGTACGGGGTGGTTGAGCGGCACCCCGCGCGCGTAGCGGGCGAGTTCGTCGACCGCGAGGGCACCGAGCCGCCCCACCTCGTTGCCTTGCGCCCCCGCCAGGTGCGGGGTGATGAAGACGTTGGGCAGGTCCCACAGGGGGTGATCGGCGGGCAGCGGCTCGGGGTCCGTGACGTCGAGCACGGCGTCGATCCGGCCGCTGACCAGGTGCGCGATGAGGGCCTCGGTGTCGACGAGTGGGCCGCGTGCCGTGTTGATCAGCAGGGCGCCCGGGCGCATCAGCGAGATGCGCCGCTCGTCGAGCAGGTGGTGGGTGAGAGGGGTGGACGGCGCGTGCAGGGTCACGACGTCGCTGGTGGCGACGAGGGTGTCGAGGTCGGTGCGGGTGGCCCCGAGCAGCTCCGCCTCGGCGTCGCTCACGTACGGGTCGTGGAGCAGTACGTCGGCGTCGATGGAGCGCAGCAGCTGGATGACCCTGCGTCCGGTGCGTGAGGCGCCGACCACGCCGACGGTGATGCCGTGCGTGCCGAGCCAGTGGTGGCGGTCGAGGTCGGCCGCGGTGCGGTGGGAGCGGCGGGAGCGGAAGAGCTGGGCGAGCGGGAAGGCCCGCTTGGCGCCCATGATGATCGCCGCGAGGGTGAACTCGGCGACGGGTACGGCGTTGGCGGCCGCTGCGGACGACACCGCGATGCCGCGCCCGTACGCCTCGGGGGTCAGGAACGTCTTGACCGTGCCCGCCGAGTGGATCACCGCGCGCAGCCGCGGCGCCCGGTCGAGCACACCTGTGTCGATGGGCGGGCAGCCCCAGCCGGTCAGCAGGACCTCGCACTCGGCGAGCGCGGCCACCGCCTCGGGACTCCCGAACTCGCCCACCACCTGCGGTGGCCGGATGTCCGCGGACTCCTCGAGCCGCAGCCGTACGGCGGGCGGAAAGACGTCGTCGAGCAGCCCCGCGTCCATCGCCAGGACGGTACGGGGCCTGCGTGGGGGCCGTGTGGAGCCGGCGGAGTCGGCCTGGACCGGCGACTCGTCAGTGGTACGCACCCTGCCTCCGGACAGTAAACGTGTTCTATGAAGTCACCGCACGCTAGGGATCGCGAGGGGTGAGCGTCAAGCATGCCGACCACGACCCTCGCCCGCCTTAGCGCGAGATAGCGCCAAATGCCCGTCAGGAACGGGCAGTTGAAAAGCTCGCTTAACTCAGGTGTTGCCCAGACCTATTGACGCGAGGGGTAACCGATTACTAACTTGCCGCCCCATGGCTGATACAACGCCCTTCCCGCCGCGGGCAGTTCACCGCCTCTCGCTGGGGCAGCGGCTCAAGCGGGACAAGGTCATGCTGCTGCTGACCCTGCCGGGCCTGCTCTATTTCTGCGTGTTCCACTACGTGCCGCTCCTCGGCTACGTGGTGGCGTTCCAGGACTACCAGCCGTACCTGGGCTACATGCACAGCGCCTGGTCGGGCGTCTCCAACTTCACGTCCGCCTTCGCCGACCCGGCGTTCTGGTCGGCGACCGGTAACACGCTGAAGATCGCGCTCGTCCAGCTGGTGTTCTTCTTCCCGGTCCCCATCGCGCTCGCGCTGCTGCTCAACAGCATCGTCAGCGACAAGGTCCGCCGGTTCGTGCAGAGCGTCGTCTATCTGCCGCACTTCATCGGCTGGGTCATCATCGTCTCGATCTTCCAGCAGATCCTCGGCGGCGCCGGCGTCCTGCCCGACCTCCTCGGCCAACTCGGCCTGCCGCGCTACGACATGACGACCGACCCGGCCGCCTTCCCCTGGCTCCTCACCCTTCAGGTGGCCTGGAAGGACGCGGGCTGGGGCACGATCATCATGCTCGCAGCCCTGCTCAACATCGACCGCGGCCTGTACGAGGCGTCGGCGATCGACGGTGCGGGGCGCGCCCGGCGCCTTTGGCACGTCACGCTGCCCGGCATCTCCCCGGTGATCATCCTGCTCCTGATCCTCAACCTGGGGCAGATCCTCTCCGTCGGCTTCGAGCAGATCCTGCTCCAGCGCGACGCGGTCGGCCCCGCCGCCGGTGAAGTCCTCGACACCTACGTGTACTTCCACGGGATCAAGAACAACGACTGGGGCACGTCGGCGGCCGTAGGGCTGGTCAAGGCGGTCATCGGCACCGTCCTCGTACTCGGCGCGAACAAGTTCGCCCACCGGCTCGGCCACGAAGGGGTGTACCGCGGTGCTGACCGCTGAGACGCAGACGGCGGCCGCCGGACGCCGCACACGCAAGCCCGCCGCCCCGGCCGAAACCGGCATGAGAGTGACCGACGGCCGCCCGCCCTGGATGGAGAAGCCCACCCGAACCGGCCTGTTTCTCAAGGGACTTGTGCTGGTCCTGGTGGTCGCGGCCGTCGCCTACCCACTGCTCGGAGTGATCGGCACGAGCTTCGCCTCGCAGTCCGACATCATCCGCAGCCCCGGCCTGGTCCTGTGGCCCGACCACCCGACGCTGGAGGCGTACCGCACGGTCTTCAGCGGCGGCGTCGTCACGCACGCGCTGCTCGTCTCCGTCGGCGTGACCCTCGTGGGCACCGCGACCAGCGTCCTCGTCACCATCGGGATGGCGTACGGCCTCTCGCGCCGCGAGGTCACCGGCTCCCGCTTCATCCTCATGACGGCCCTGTTCACGATGCTCTTCGACCCGGGCATCATCCCCAAGTTCCTCACCGTCAAGGAACTCGGTCTGTACAACACCCTGGCCTCGCTCGTGCTGCCCACCATGGTCAGCGCGTTCAACCTGGTCGTCCTGCGCTCCTTCTTCATGAACCTGCCCGAGGAGCTGTACGACGCCGCGAAGGTGGACGGCGCCGGCGACCTGCGCACCCTGGTGCGCATCGTGCTGCCGCTGTCGAAGGCCGTCATCGCCGTGATCAGCCTGTTCTACGCGGTGACGTACTGGAACGCCTTCTTCAACGCGATGCTCTACCTGAGCGACAACGACAAGTGGCCGCTCTCCATGGTGCTGCGCACCTTCGTCCTCCAGGGCCAGTCCCTCGAAGGGGCCTCGGCCGGTGAGGCCCTCGCGCCCCAGCAGGCCGTACAGATGGCCGTCCTGGTGATCGCCGTCGTGCCGATCCTGTGTGTCTACCCCTTCCTCCAGCGCTACTTCACCAAGGGCGTCCTCACCGGCGCCATCAAGGGCTGACCCCGCACAGTCCCCGCTCGCACCCCCCGCGCCCATGTCCCCTCCGTCACCGAGGAGTTCACCGTGCCGCGCTCCACCCCCATCAATCGCAGAAACCTGCTGAGGACGTCCCTCGGCCTGGGCCTCGGACTCGCCGCGGCCCCGCTGCTGACCGCGTGCGGTGACGGCGGCGCCGCCGAGAAGTCCGCCGCGAAGAGCCGCAAGGTGCTGCCGTCCACCGTCACGGCCAACAGCGTCAAGGCCGACCTCCCCGGCACGGCCGCCGGTGTGCCCAACGCCTTCTACAGCTACCCGAAGACCCCGGTGCGCTCCGTCCAGGGCGCTCCGCTCAAGGGAGCCAAGACCGTCAAGACGTTCACCGAGACCTATGCGCCGCCCGCCCCGGACCGCGGCAGGAACGCCGCCTGGCAGGCGATCGAGAAGCGGCTCGGCGGCACGGTCGACATCACCGCCGTGGCAGCCGACGACTATCCGGCGAAGTTCTCGACGATGGTCGCGGGCGGTGACCTCGCGGACGTCTTCATGTATCCGGAGACCGGCGGGGTCGACCACAAGGCGGCCTTCCTCGCCGCCGAATGCGCCGACCTGACGCCGTTCCTGTCCGGCGACAAGGTCAAGGCGTACCCGAACCTCGCGGCGATCCCGGCGAGTGCGTGGCAGCAGGCCCTCTACGGAGACAAGCTCTACGGCGTCCCGATCACCCGCTACGGCACCTCCGGCGCCGGCTTCTACCGGCACGACCTGTTCAAGGAGGTCGGGGTCGACAACCTCGACCAGATCACCGACCTGGACCGCTTCTTCGAGGTCTGCAAGGAGCTGACGCAGCCGAAGAAGAAGCAGTACGCGATCATCGCGGGCGCCACCAGCATGCTCGCCATGTCGGCAGGCGCGCCCTACTTCTGGTCGATGGACAAGAAGACCGGCAAGTTCACCGCCGACCTCGAGACCGACGAGTACCGCTCTGCCGTCGAGATGGCGGCCAAGCTCTACAAGGCGGGCTGCTACTACCCCGGCACCCTCGCCATGACCGGCGCCCAGAAGGCCCAGTACACGGACCTCTTCAAGAACGGCAAGGGCGCTTACGTCTACGACGGCATGCCCGCCTACCTTCAGCCCTCCAGCGGTTATGTCGACGCCATGGCCGCCATCGACAAGGGCTATGACGTGCGGCCCTTCGTGCCGGTCGGCACCAAGGCGGTCACCTGGACCGACAACGCCACGCTCAGCGAGTCCTTCGTGAAGAAGGCTCCCAAGGCGCGCGTCGAGCAGATTCTTCGCCTCCTCGACTTCATCGCCGCACCGTTCGGCACCGAGGAGTACACCCTCATCAACTTCGGGGTGGAGGGCGCCGACTTCAAGCGCGACGCCAAGGGCATCCCCGTGCTCACGTCCACCGGCAGCCAGGACATCGGCGTCCCCTGGGGCAAGCTCGCCTCCGCCATCCCGGCCCTTTTCTCGCCGACGTCGAAGGACGCGGTGACGCACGCGCACGAGGCGTACACGAAGCTCATCCCGATGCTGGAGAAGTCCGACTTCCTGGACTACACGTCCCCGACCTGGGACTCGAAGGGATACGGCAGCCTTTACACGCTCAAGCTCGACGGGCTCAAGGACATCATCTCCGGCCGCAAGTCCATGAAGGACTACGACGCTCTGGTCAAGGACTACCTGGCCAAGGGCGGCGAGCTGTGCCGCTCCGAATTCGAGGACGCCGCCCAGAAGGGAGCCGGCAAGTGACCCGCACCGTACGCGCCGCCATCGCCACCGCCGCGGCCGCCGCGACCCTCGCTCTGGCCGCGCCCGCGCAGGCCCACCCGTTCGACCCGAAGCCCGGCGCGGACGGCGTCGGGGACCCGCTCTTCCCGACGCTCGGCAACGGCGGCTACGACGTCCGGCACTACGACCTGTCCTTCGACTTCACGCCGGTGACGTACGACTTCACCGGCACCATGAAGATCAGCGCGAAGGCCACCCAGGACCTCTCCTCCTTCAACCTCGACATCGACTCGCTCGCCATCGACGCGGTGACGGTCAACGGCAAGGACGCGGCCTTCGCCGTATCGCTCGGCAAGAGCGGCCAGGAGCTGACGATCACCCCCGCCGGCGGCCTGCACGACAACCGTCCCTTCGAGGTCGCCGTCACCTATCACGGCAACGGCAAGACGAAGCCCGTCGGCGTCCCCGGCTGGCGCTACATGAGCGACGGAGGGTTCGCCTCCGCGGCGCAGTCGTCCCGCGCCGACACGTTCGCCCCCGTCAACGACACCACGATGGACAAGGCGAGCTGGACCTTCCACCTCACCGCCCCCGACGGCTGGACGCCCGGAGCCAACGGCACCGCGACCGGCACCCGCCCGGCCGGAGCGGGGAAGACCACCTCCGACTTCCGGCTCGACGCACCCATGGCCTCCGAACTCCTCGGCATCTCCGTGGAGAAGCAGACACTCCTGACGGGACGGGGGCCGCACGGAGTGAAGCTGCGCCACTACGTCCCCGACGACCAGGTGGCCACGTACCGGCCGATCGTCGAGCAGACCGGCGGCCAGATCGCGTGGCTGGAGCAGACCCTCGGCGTGCGCTTCCCGTTCGACACCTACGGGATGCAGATCGTCCGCGACGGCTACAGTGACGCGTTGGAAAACCAAACCCTGTCACTGTTCGGGCCGGGCTGGTTCAAGGACGCGTCCACGTCGACGACGTACACGAACGTCATGGTCCACGAAATGACCCACCAGTGGTTCGGCGACTCGGTCACGCCCACCACCTGGCAGAGCGCCTGGCTGAACGAGGGACCCGCCGTCTACTACGCGGCCCTGTGGGCCGACCAGCAGGGCACCGCCTCCATGGAGGACAAGATGAGGACGGCGTACGGGAAGCTCGACGCCGTGCGCAAGACAGACGGGCCACCCGGACTGCCCACCGAACTCGGCGGGTTCAACATCTACGACGGGGCCGCCGTCGTGCTGTACGCCCTCAACCAGCGGGTCGGCCAGGACGACTACGACGCGATCATGAAGTCCTGGCTCACGAAGCACCGGCACGCCAACGCCGACTCCCAGGACTTCATCGACAACGCGGTACGGGTCACGCACGACTCGTCGCTCCGGCCCTTCCTGGAGGACTGGCTGTTCAGCAAGGACAACCCGCCCATGCCCGGCCACCCCGACTGGAGCTGACGCCGACCATGAACAGCACCCGCATCGCCGTCGCCCTCGCCGCCACGGCCGCCCTGCTGTCCACCGCCCCCGCCGCACACGCCGAGCCGTCCGCCCGCGTCCTGCACGCCGCCCCCGACGGCTCCGGCACGGCCTGCACGCACGGCCGCCCCTGTTCCCTCGACGGCGCCCGCGACGCCGCCCGCACAATCGAGGGACGCGACGTGCGCGTCGAACTCGCCGACGGCACCTACACGTTGAGCAGATCCCTGGAGCTCGGCGCGGCCGACTCCGGGCGCGACGGGCACACCGTCACCTGGACCGCCGCGCGAGGCGCCCACCCCGTGCTCTCCGGCGGCAGGGGGCTGAAGGGCTGGGACAGCAACACCGACGGGACCTGGACCACACACGTCCCCGAAGGCGTCACGCCCCGCCAGCTCTTCGTCGACGGGGTACGGGCCGTGCGCGCACGCGGCGCGTCGTGCGCCGCCTCCGTGTGCGACGCCACCAAGACCGGCATGACCGGCGCGAAAGCCACCGGCATCGCCTCCTGGGCCCACCCCACCGACGCCGAGGCCGTCATCAGCGTCCGCTGGCGCAACTACCACTGCCGCATCGACTCCGTCACCGGCGACGTCCTGACCTTCGCCCAGCCCTGCTGGACCAACTCGGCCTCCGGCACGAACCGCACGGGCCCCGCCTGGGACACCACCACGGTCGACTCGTCGCGCTACGCGAAGGTCGCCTACTTCGAGAACGCGCCCGAACTCCTCGACCAGCCGGGCGAGTTCGTCTGGAACTCGGACGCCCGCACCCTCACCTATCTGCCGCGCAAGGGCGAGGACATGCGCCGCGCCAAGGCCGTCACCCCCGCCACCGAGCGGCTCCTCGTTCTCGACGGCGCCCACGACGTACGCGTCGAGGGCATCGGCCTTGAGTACGCGGCCTGGCACCAGCCCTCCACCGACGAGGGCTATGCCGGCATGCAGGCAGGACTCGTACTCACCGGCGCCACCGGCCCCGCCGACCACGCGGGCCGCTACTACACCAAGCCCTCCGCCGCCCTCACCGTGCGCGGCGGCAGGCATGTGACCGTGAACCAGGTGGAGTTCAGGCGGCTCGGCGGCGCCGGAGTCGTGTTCGAAGCCGGCACCCAGGACTCGAAGGTCACCCGGTCCCGCTTCACCGACCTGTCCTCCGGAGCCGCCTACATAGGGGACACGGAACCCATGCCGGCCCCTGAACTCGTGGGTGCGCGCAACACGGTGTCGTACAACACCATCCGCCGCACCGGAGTGGAGTTCACCGACGCCGTCGGCATCTGGGCGGGCTACGAGGCCGCCACTGTCATCGACCACAACACCCTCGACGACCTGCCTTACTCGGGCATCTCCGTCGGCTGGGGCTGGAACCAGCCCGAGGCCCGGAAGTCCGTCCTGCGCGACAACCGGATCACGAACAACCGGATCACGAACGTCATGCGCGTCGAGCACGACCAGCACGACGGCGGCGCCATCTACACCCAGCGCGCCCAGCCCGGCACCGTCATCTCCGGCAACTACATCAACCGCAGCGCCTTCGGCAACACCGAGCGCGACGGCAACGGCATCTACCTCGACGAACAGTCCAGCCACATCCGCGTCGAGGGCAACGTCCTCACCCGCCTCGGCTACAAGTGGGTGTCGAACTGGGCCGACTACGGCATCGACAACCACGCCACCGGGAACTGGACCGACACCGACGCCCCCGCCCTCGCCGGCACCGGCTCGGCGATGACCGACAACCACACCGAGCTCGACCGGCTCCCCGCCGCCGCGCTGAAGGTGGCCGCCGCGGCGGGCGCCCAGGGCCAAGGCCGCGTCGAACAGCTGCGCCCCGACCTCGCGCGAGGCGGCACCGCGACCCAGTCCTCGACGGACGGCACCGCGGCGGCGACGTACGCCACCGACGGCGACACCTCCACCGACACCCGCACCCTGTCCGAGCCGGGCGCCTGGTGGCAGGTCGACCTGGGCTCCGTACAGCATGTAGGCCAGGTCGAGGTCTGGAACAACACCTCGATGACCACGACGGGCTTCGACGTCCAGCTGTCCCGCACGGCGGACTTCGCCGACGCCACCACCCTCCAGGTCCCGGGCAAGGCCCTGCGGCCCACCGTCCTGGACGCCGGCAAGGGCACCGAGGCCCGCTACGTACGGATCAAGCTCACGGGAACGGGACGCGTGGCACTCGCCCACGTACTGGTCCACCCGTGATCCCCGGGCCGAGGGAGGCCTGAAGGAAACCTGCGGCGGCGCTTAAGAAATCCTCGATGGACCAAGAGCGCCGCCGTACGGCAGATTTGCCCCGTCGGCAGCAGGGCGCGCCGTAGCCGCACCAAGGCGCCCGCCCGTGCTGTCATTTCACTCTTCCCCTCGCACGGCGGCCGGTCCCGGCATGCCGCGACGCGGGGTGCGACGACGGGAGCCGTGCGTTGAAGGCGCTGGTCAAGGAGAAGTCCGAGCCGGGTCTGTGGCTGACGGACGTGCCCGAGCCGTCCATCGGCCACGGAGATGTGCTGATCAAGGTCCTCAGGACCGGGATCTGCGGCACCGACCTCCACATCCGCAACTGGGACGGCTGGGCGCAGCAGGCGATCAGCGCGCCGCTGATCGTCGGCCACGAGTTCGTCGGCGAGGTCGTCGAGACCGGCCGTGACGTCGCCGACATCGCCGTCGGGGACCGCGTCAGCGGGGAGGGCCACCTCGTCTGCGGCAAGTGCCGCAACTGTCTCGCCGGGCGGCGCCACCTGTGCCGCTCCACGGTCGGGCTCGGCGTCGGACGCGACGGAGCGTTCGCCGAGTACGTGGCTCTGCCCGCCGCCAACGTGTGGGTGCACCGCGTGCCCGTCGACCTCGACGTGGCCGCGATCTTCGACCCGTTCGGCAACGCCGTGCACACCGCCCTGTCGTTCCCGCTGGTCGGCGAGGACGTCCTGATCACCGGCGCCGGGCCCATCGGCCTGATGGCCGCGGCCGTCGCCCGGCACGCCGGTGCCCGCAACGTCGTCGTCACCGACGTCAGCGAGGAGCGGCTCGACCTGGCCCGCAAGATCGGCGTCAGCCTCGCCCTGAACGTCGCCGAGTCGACGATCGCCGAGGGCCAGCGCACCCTCGGCCTGCGCGAGGGCTTCGACGTCGGTCTGGAGATGTCGGGCAACCCGGTCGCCATGCGCGACATGATCGCCAACATGACCCACGGCGGCAAGATCGCCATGCTCGGTCTGCCCGCCGAGGAGTTCGCCGTCGACTGGTCGCGGATCGTCACCTCGATGATCACGATCAAGGGCATCTACGGCCGCGAGATGTTCGAGACCTGGTACGCGATGTCGGTCCTCCTGGAGGGCGGCCTCGACCTCGCCCCGGTGATCACGGGCCGCTACAGCCACCGTGACTTCGAGGCGGCCTTCGACGACGCGGCGAGCGGCCGCGGCGGCAAGGTCATCCTCGACTGGACCGTCTGACCCGGCCCGGCCGGCACCGACCTCCCGACCGACCTCTTCTTTAAAGGAAGACGCATGTTCAACTCCGTACGCGAAGACATCCAGGCCACGCTCGACGAGATCACCGCCGCGGGCCTGCACAAGCCCGAGCGCGTCATCGGCACCCCGCAGTCCGCGACGGTCGCCGTCACCGCGGGCGGCCGCCCCGGCGAGGTCCTCAACTTCTGCGCGAACAACTACCTCGGCCTCGCCGACCACCCCGAGGTCATCGCCGCCGGCCACGAGGCGCTCGACCGCTGGGGCTACGGCATGGCCTCCGTCCGCTTCATCTGCGGCACCCAGGAGGTCCACAAGGAGCTCGAGGCGCGCCTGTCCGCGTTCCTCGGCCAGGAGGACACGATCCTCTACTCCTCCTGCTTCGACGCCAACGGCGGCGTCTTCGAGACGATCCTCGGCGAGGAGGACGCCGTCATCTCCGACGCGCTGAACCACGCCTCGATCATCGACGGCATCCGCCTCTCCAAGGCCCGCCGCTTCCGCTACGCCAACCGCGATCTCGCGGACCTGGAGCGGCAGTTGAAGGAGGCGCAGTCCGCGCGCCGCCGCCTGATCGTCACCGACGGCGTCTTCTCCATGGACGGCTATGTGGCGCCGCTGCGTGAGATCTGCGACCTCGCCGACCGCTACGACGCCATGGTCATGGTCGACGACTCGCACGCCGTCGGCTTCGTCGGTTCCGGCGGCCGCGGCACCCCCGAGCTGCACGGCGTCATGGACCGCGTCGACATCATCACCGGCACCCTCGGCAAGGCGCTCGGCGGCGCCTCCGGCGGCTATGTCGCGGCCCGCGCCGAGATCGTCGCGCTGCTGCGCCAGCGCTCGCGCCCGTACCTCTTCTCCAACAGCCTCGCCCCGGTGATCGCGGCCGCGTCCCTCAAGGTCCTCGACCTCCTGGAGTCGGCGGGCGAGCTGCGCGAGCGGCTCGCCGCGAACACGGCGCTCTTCCGCACGCGCATGGCGCAGGAGGGCTTCGACATCCTGCCCGGCGACCACGCCATCGCGCCCGTCATGATCGGCGACGCGTCCGTCGCGGGCCGCATGGCCGAGCTGCTCCTGGAGCGGGGCGTGTACGTGATCGGCTTCTCGTACCCGGTCGTCCCGCAGGGGAAGGCCCGGATCCGCGTCCAGCTTTCCGCGGCGCACTCCACCGAGGACGTGAACCGGGCCGTGGACGCCTTCGTCGCGGCGCGCGCGGAGCTCGACGCGGAGTCCGCCGGGGCGGCGAGCTGACCTGGGGCCTGTCCGGCGGATCATGCCGGGGCGCGGGCTCTGGCAAGCCCTTCCTCAAGCTCTTGAGGAGCAGGGGCCCCATCGGCGTTGTCGTCAATGACCATCGATCCGCGATGCCCCAGTCCTCCGCCTTGTGGCTGCACGCTCCCCCCTGCTCGGCTTCGCTCGAGCAGGGGGATCCCCATGACCCCGCTCGTCGGCGCGGACATTCACGGCCACCCGGTTCCGGCCTGATCCGCCGGACGGCCCCCGGTTCGGACATCGGCGGCACATTTGGGAGAATCGGTCGCATGATCGAAGCGCGGCGGCTGCACATCCTCCGTGCGGTGGCCGACCACCGCACCGTGACGGCGGCTGCCGCCGCGCTCTATCTGACCCCGTCGGCGGTCTCCCAGCAGCTGACCGCCCTGGAGCAGGAGACCGGCCACCGGCTCGTCGAGCGGGGCGCCAGAGGTGTCCGGCTCACCCCGGCCGGCGAGATCCTGCTCACGCACACGAACGCGGTCCTCGCGCAGCTGGAGCGGGCGGAGGCCGAGCTCGCCGCGTACAGCTCGGGGGCGGCCGGCACGGTCACCGTCGCCGCGTTCGCCACCGGGATCGGCCTGGTCGTCGCACCGGCCCTGACCCGCCTCGCGCGGACGGCGCCCGGCATCCGCATCCGCGTCCAGGACGCCGAGGGCGACGCGAGCCTGCCCATGGTCCTGGACCGGCAGGTCGACGTCGCGGTCGCCGTCGAGTACCGGGGGGCGCCGGGCGCGGACGACGCCCGCCTCACGCGCGTACCGCTGTACGCCGAGCCGTTCGACGCGGTGCTTCCCGCCGCGCACCGTCTCGCCGCGTCCGACCGGGTGCCGCTCGCCGAGCTGGCCAAGGACACCTGGATCGGCCCGTTCCCCGGCAACCCGTGCCACGACGTGGTGGTCCTGGCGTGCGAGCACGCCGGTTTCCAGCCGCGGGTCGAACACTCCTCGGACGACTTCCGCGCCGTCGTCGCCCTCGCCTCGGCGGGTGCGGGCGTCGCCCTGGTGCCGCGCTCGGCGCTGCGCGGCATGGACCTGTCCGACGCGGTCGTCCGCCCCGTCGACGGGGTGGCTCCGACCCGCAGGGTCTTCGCGGCGGTTCGCTGCGGAGCGGAGGAGCACCCCTTGATCAGGCCGGTCCTGGAAGCGCTGGGGGAAGCGGCCGAGTAGCCGAGAGGCGACCGGGTCACCCCGGTGTCCCCGTGCTCGCCCGTATCCGTACCTCGCCCACGATCCGCTCCACCCGCGAGCGCGGCCCCCTCGGTTCGCGCAGCGCGAGGTCGAGGGCGGCGCGGCCCATGCCGGTCAGGGGGAGGGCCACCGTTGTGAGGGGCGGGGTCAGTTCGCGGACCAGCGGGATGTCGTCGAAGCCTGCGAGGGAGATGTCCTGAGGGACGCGCAGCCCGTGGTCGCGGAACGCGGCGAGCGCCCCCACGGCCATCACGTCGGTGACGGCGAAGACGCACGTGGGCCGGGGTGCGCGGCGCAGCAGTTCGCTCGCCGCCGCGTATCCGCCGTCACGCGTGAAGGCGCCCTCGACGACCCGCTCGTCCGCCAGCTCGACCCCCGCCTCGGCGAGACCTTGCCGGAATCCGGTCAGCCGGTCCGCGACGGTCGTCAGCCGCGCGGGCCCGGCGAGCACCCCGAACTCCCGGTGACCGAGGCCGAGCAGCGCCCGGGCGAGCGCCGCCGCCCCTGCCCGGTTCTCCGGCAGTACGGTGTCGACGCGCAGACTGCGGTGCCGGCTCACGACGGCGACCCGGCCCCCGCCGCGCAGATAGGGAGCGATCTCGGACTCCAGTGAACGCTCCCACGCGGGGTCCTGGAAGCCGGAGCCGATGAGCAGGATCGCGCGGGTCCGCTGCGCCCGCAGCATGGAGATGTACGCGATCTCGCGCTCGGGCGCGCGGAACGTGCTGGACAGCATCACCAGCAGCCCGCGCTCGGCGGCCCGCGCCATGATGCCGCTGGCGATCGCGGCGAAGTACGGGTCGCCCACGTCGTGGCAGATGACGCCGACCGTGTTGTTGGAGGCGCTGGCGAGGGCCTGCGCGTGGGCGTTCGGGATGTAGCCGAGTTCGTCGGCCGCGGCGCGGACCCGGCGTAACAGGTCGTCGCGGACGCGGGTGGTTCCGTTCAGGGCGCGGGACGCCGTCGCGGGGGAGACCCCCGCGGTGCGGGCCACCGCGTCGAGAGTCACGTGCGGTTCTTGCGGGTGCCCGTGCGGTTCGCTCACTCTGCCCCCTCGGATTCCGGTCGCGACACCGGTCGCAGGAAACTTCGGAACGGCCTATTGACCCTGTGCTCCACGAGTCATTAGCGTGGCTGACATCGTACCAGAAAGCGCTTTCTGAAAGCGATTTCCCCTCTTCGTTACCGTCCCACCTGTTGTTCCGTTACCTCGCGAGTTCTGTTACCTCAGCTCTCCTCAACTGCCTCCCGATTCCGTAGGAGTTCATCGTGAGTCAGAGCACACTGCCAGCAACTCCCGCCAAGACAGCTGGAGTTGCCGACCGGCAGGGGCCCAGCCTTGGCCGGCGTGCCGCGGACATGGCCGAGCGGAGCTGGCGCCCGGTCGCGCTGCTCGTCGTCTGTTTCGTCGCCTGGTGGGTGATCGCCGCGGCGGAGCTGGTCGAGCCGTATCTGGTGCCGTCGCCGGGGCGGACTCTCGACGTCATCCTCGACAAGCCGGACTACCTCTGGCAGCACACCTGGGTGACCACGTACGAGACGCTGCTCGGCTTCGTCATCGCCGTAGGCGTCGGCATCTTCTCCGCCGTGATCATGGTCTACTCGTCGACCGTCGAGAAGACGCTCTATCCGATCCTGCTCTTCGCCCAGGTCGTCCCGAAGATCGCGATCGCGCCGCTGTTCGTGGTCTGGCTCGGCTTCGGCATCGCGCCGAAGATCCTCATCGCCGTACTCATCGCGTTCTTCCCGGTCGTCATCTCGATGGTGACCGGACTCAAGGCCGTCGACCCGGAGATGCTCCAGCTCTCCGCGACGATGGGCGCGAGCCCCTGGCAGACCTTCCGGAAGATCCGCTTCCCGGCCTCCCTGCCGCACCTGTTCTCCGGCCTCAAGGTGGCCGTCACGCTCGCCGTCACCGGCGCCGTCGTCGGTGAATTCGTGGGCGCCAACGAGGGGTTGGGCTACGTCATCCTCCAGGCCAACGGCAACCTCGACACCCCGATGCTCTTCGCGGGACTGCTCGTCATGTCCTTGATCGGTGTCGTGCTGTTCGTCCTCGTCGAGATCGCCGAGAAGCTGCTCCTGCCGTGGCACGCGAGCCGCCGCGACGTCGCGGCGACCACGGCGTACTGAACGCCGGCACCCCGGGAACCTCCCCGGACCACTCACCGACCGTCGCGAGAAGGGCCGCCCCATGCACGCGCGCAGACTCCTGACCGGACTCGTCCCCCTGACGCTCGTCGCCCTCACGGTGACGGCCTGCGGCGACGACTCCGACGCCACGTCGACCAACGACTCCGGCAAGAAGCTCGACAAGGTCACGCTGACGCTCAACTGGTACCCGTACGGCGAGCACGCGCCGTTCTACTACGGCAAGAAGGAGAAGATCTTCGAGAAGCACGGCATCGACCTGGAGATCCGCGCTGGCCAGGGCTCGCAGAAGACCGTGCAGGCCACCGGCGCGGGCCAGACCGACTTCGGCTGGGCCGACACCCCCGCGGTGCTCGCGGGCGTGGACCAGGGCGTCAACGTGAAGAGCCTCGGCGTGTTCCTCCAGACGACGCCCGCCTCGGTGCAGTCCTTCGCGAGCCAGAACATCAAGTCTCCGTCGGACCTCAAGGGCAAGACCATCGCGGGGACGGCGGGCGACGCGCTCTCCAAGACGTTCCCCATCTTCCTCAAGAAGAACGGCCTCTCCGAGTCGGACGTCAAGGTCCAGAACACCGACCCCGCCGGCAAGATCGCCGCCGTCATCTCGGGCAAGACCGACGCCCTCCTCGGCTACGCGAGCGACCAGGGCCCCACCATGCAGGACAAGGCCAAGAAGGACGTCTCGTACCTCCGCTTCTCCGAGCACGGCCTGAACTTCTACTCGAACGGGCTCATCGCCGGTCCCAAGACCCTTCAGGGCAAGGGCGATCTGGCCAAGCGCATGGTCGAGGCCGTCAGCGAGTCCTGGGCCGCAGCGGAGAAGAGCCCCGAGCCGGCCGTCGCCTCCATGAAGGGCGCGTCCGAGCAACTCCCGCCGGAGAACGTGCTGTCCGAGCAGTTCAAGACGACCCTGACCCTCCTGCACACGGACGCGACGCAGGGCAAGGCGCCCGGCGCCAACACCGAGGCCGACTGGCAGCAGACCATCGACGTCTTCGCCCAGGCCGGCATGGTCAAGAGCGCGAAGCCGGTGGCGGACTACTGGGATTCGGCCAACGGGATCAAGGGCTGAGCACCCGTCCCGTACAGCCCACAAGGAGAGCTGCACCATGCCGAAGGACGCGACACTGAAGAAGGCCGCCACGGCGAGCGGACACGTCGGGCCCGCCGTGCGCGCGGCGGACGTCGACGTCCGCTTCCGTACGAAGAAGAAGGACGTCACCGCCCTCACCGACGTCTCGCTCGACGTCGCGTCGGGCGAGTTCGTCGCCATCGTCGGACCGTCAGGCTGCGGCAAGTCCACGCTCCTCAAGCTCGTCGCGGGGCTCCTTTCGCCCTCGTCCGGTGAGGTCAGCCTCTACGGCGAGCGGGTGCGCGGCCCGCGCCACGACATCGGGTACGTGTTCCAGCGCGCGGCCCTCCTGGAGTGGCGCTCGGCGCGCCGCAACATCCTCCTCCAGGCGGAGATGCGCGGCATGGCCACCGAACTGGCACGCGCGCGTGCCGACGAACTGATCCGGATGACGGGCCTCACCGGCTTCGAGGACGCGTATCCGCACGAGCTGTCGGGCGGGATGCAGCAGCGGGTCGCCCTGTGCCGGGCCCTGCTGCACGAGCCGCCCGTCCTCCTCATGGACGAGCCGTTCGGCGCGCTCGACGCGCTCACCCGCGAGCAGCTCAACGTCGAGATGAACCGCATCTGGCGCCAGACCCGCACCACCGTCCTCCTGGTGACCCACTCCATCCCGGAGGCCGTCTACCTCGCGGACCGCGTCGTCGTCATGAGCCCACGCCCCGGAACCGTCACCGAGATCATCGACGTCGGCCTGCCGGCCGAGCGGGACTACGCGCAGACGCTCGCGACCCCCGAGTTCCGCACGGCGACGGGCCGCATCCGCGCGCTCCTGGGGGCGGTCTCGGCGCACGACTGAGCGCGCACCGGCACGCCTACGACGTGCACGTACGCCTTACGCGCACGGCAGGGACCGTTCCTAAACAGCATGCAGGAGTGAGTCTTGGACTAATGTCCTGGAACTGTGCGCATCCCGAACGGTGTTGGATGCGCTGGTCTCCCGCGTTCTCGTTGTCCATGTCAGGCGAGGCGCATCGTGTGCACGCTCCGTGACGGGACGGCGGGGTACCTCACGCCCTGAGATACGGTGATCGGCCTGGACGGTCCGATGCCCACGACGATCGCTCCGGTCGTAGCGGGGCGGTGTCGTCCGCCGCCGGATCGAATGTCCGAGGGCGCGCCTACCGATCGCCACCGAAGCGGCGCATGGCGAGTCGCAATGCGCATTACGCTAGTGGGGGCTTGCGCCACTACTCACCGCCCCAGATGGAGGTACGCACCGGATCCACGGCGACGCCACCCGTCCCCGATGTCGTCGATGAGGGCAAGCGTCTCCTAGCGACGCACCGCACACATGTCGCGGCGTTACGGGCGTCAGAAAGAGCTGATGATCAGCCACGCCGCGACACCGAGCACCGCCAGGTACCCACCGACGGAGATCGTCTTGCCTGCCATGGCATGTCCGGCGTCCTCGATCCAGGTGCCGATGACGCCGACCAGCGGCGCTCCTACGATGATCAGCAGGATCCCTATCAAGAAGCCCATATGCGCCCCCAGTTGACATCCATGCCCCGTGATCCGACGGCGATCCTAGGGGTCGTGGGGCGCCGCTGGAAGGGCTCTCCCATGACAGGGGCCAAGCCGCCCGCTATGACATGTGCGGCTGCACCTTCAACGGCACCGCCACAGCAGTAGCCCATGCCATCCGACTCCGAACGAGACCGCTCGGACAAGATTTACGGCGTACCGCCGCGCTCGCGCTTACCACCGGCGCGCTGCCCCATCATCATGACGATGAAGCCGGCCACGAGAATCGCGCTGCCGATCAGCGGTGCCGACGGCCAAATGCCCGAATCGCTGATCAACAACCCAAAGGCCGCCTCCCAGCACAGCGCGAAGGCCACCGTCAGCTGTCCCCAGCCGTAGATCCGCGGGGCGTGAACATGGCGCCGGTTCATGGGCGGCACCCAGCCGCGAGTAACCCCCGCAACGCCGGAGGCAGCGTAGAGCAACGCCAACAGCACAAGAGGCACAGCAATGTACAGCGTCACGGTCTCTCCCCTGCGCGCCGGGCCCATGCCCGACGGCAGCGTGATGATGGCACCCGGCGCATCGCACGTCCATAGCTCCGCAGGCCCCACGACCCGCCGGACCGGCCCTGATCGAGGACGCCGAGCTCCGTGTCCGGCCGGCAGTGCGGGCAGACGGCGACGCCCTCGGCGAGCGCGCGCAACGCCTGATCGCGGTCGACACCCCGGGAACGTCTGCCCGCACGAGATCCACGGCGACGAGCCCGGCCCGACTATCGAGACGGTCGAGCTGTCGGATCGGACGAGCTTGAACTACACGCCGTCCGTGATCAGTACGGCGACGGCGAGTACGAAGGTGTCTGTGGAGATCACGGACGACTCGACGCAGGGGTGGCGAGGCCTCACGCAGCGGCCCCGCCTGGTGGTTCCGTGCGCGGCTGTGGTCATGCGGTGGATACGTCGCCGAGTGCCGCGGTCAGTCGATCGCGCAGCGTGCGCGCGGCGGCCGGCGAGAGCAGCGCATCCACCTCGGGGCAGCCGAAGAACAGGGCGAGCCGGATGTGGTCATGGAGGCCGTTCGTGGCCACGTCGACGTTGATCGTGGCTTCACCCTCGGCGTGATAGTTCGCTGCGTCGTCCGCCCCGCTGAGGGCGAGGATGTCCGGACCCGGCACGCTCGACCAGATGCTCATGCGTTTGACTCCCTCTTCGGCCGGCCACCCTCGCGTGCGCGGCGCTCAGCGAGTTCCTGCTCCGCCGATTCGAGCTCGGTGAGTTCCTGCTTGTTGCCGCGGGGGCGGATGAACTCGCGTACATGATCGACGAGGTCTGCACTGCGATCAACCCGCTTGCGTTCGGCGGCAGTTCCGTTGACGTCCCACATGCGGCGCGGGATGCGGAACTTGTGGTGAAGGTGTGGTCTGACGAGTTCAGCCGCACCAGAATGGGACTCGCTTTTCGGCGTGAAGCCGCGGCCATTCGCATGCTGATGACGCCACCCACTCCCACGCGGCCACGCCCACTCATCAACCTTCACAACCAGCAACTGGCAACCCCGCGCCCCGTGACGCTGTTCCGCAAGCGTCACGGGACGCGGGGTCCCTTTTCTGGTCTCCTGCACCGGCCTTCTCAGTACCGCAGCGCCGCCAGATACTCGTAGCTGTTACGGGCCGTCGCGAACGGGTCCTTCGGGGTGTCGTGCTCCACGAGCCACTGCTTGACGCCGCCGGTGTCCGCCTTGTCGAACATGGCGGCGAAGTCGAGCGTCCCCGACCCCACGTCGGCGAACCCGCCGTCGGGCGCCATGTCCTTCACATGCAGGGCGGGGAAGCGGCGCCGGTGCCGCACGAAGTACGCGGCGGGATCCGCGCCGCCCTTCGACGCCCAGTACACGTCCAGCTCGAAGGCGACCAGATGCGGATCGGTCTCGCGGACGAGGATGTCGTACAGGTTCTCCCCGTCCATCACGTCGTGGTCGCCGTCGTGGTTGTGGAACAGAACGGGGCCGAGACCCGCCTCGCGTGACGCGGCCCCGATCCGGTTGAACTCCCTTGCCGCTTCCCGGTATCCGGCCGGACTGTGCATGGAGCCCGGCAGGCTGGGCACCACCGGCCACTTGGCGCCCAAGGTGTGCAGATCCTCCAGCGCCTGCGGCAGGCCGCTGCCGGTCAGCGTCGTGTACGCGACATGCTCCAGGACCGCGCGCAGGCCGACGGTGTCGAGCATCCGCCGGATGTCCGCCGCCCCGTACCCGTGCCGCCCGCTCACACCAACCGTCGCGTACCCGATCTCCGCGAGCTGCTCCACGGTGCCGGCGAAGTCCGTCGCGAGGACGTCACGCATCGTGTAGAGGTGCATGCCGATGCCGCCGCGCGGGATGCGCCGCCGCTGCCCGGCCGACGCGGGCAGCGCCGTACCGACCGCCGCCGCGAGCCCCAACGACGTACCGAGAAAGACCCTTCTACTGCTTCTCATGCCACTCCTCACCCTTCACTTCACCGTGATCCGGACCGAGCCGGTGGTCGTGTCGCCCTTGTCGTCGGTGACGGTCAGATGCGCCGTGTACGCACCCGCGCGCGCGTACGCGTGCTGGGCGTCGGCACCCTCCGTACCGACCGGCTTGACGTTGTCCCCGAAGTCCCAGTGGTACGAGGCCGCCGTACGGCCCTCCGGGAGCTTCACGGTGCCCTTGAGCGCGACGGTGAGCGGCGGTGCACCGGCCTCCGGCGTCGCGGTCACCTTCACCTTGGCGCCCGCACGCTTCTCCACCCCGGGCCCGTTGAAGTGCAGCCAGTCGACCGCGAACAGGTCGGGCTTGTCGGCGCTCCACTGCGGGTTGGTGAAGACGGCGTACAGCGGGAACGTGCCGTCGTGGTCGGCGAGTTGGGTGGTGGGGGAGACCACGTTGCCCCAGTCTCCCGTGTTGGGGACCGGCACCTTGCCGAGCAGTTCGCCGGTGGGGGAGCCCACGCGGAACTCGACGTCGCCGCCGATTCCGCCCGACGCGGCGCCCACGGTCACCGAGTCGACGCCCTTCAGATGCACGGGGTCGAAGGAGATCCAGTCCCCATCCTCGATCTCGGTCAGCCGCTTGCCGCCCGACGCGTCCGCGCGGCCGGCGACCACGACACCGTCGTGCGCGCCGCCCGTCTTCGTGTAGTGCTCGGCCTCACGGAACGACGTGCGCAGCGAGAGCGACGCTGACCCCGTCAGCGCGGGCACGCCGCCCGCCCCGCCCTTGTCCTCGTACTGGGCGCTGATGCCGTAGTAGAGATTCTGGCCGGGACCGTGGCTGTCACCCGCGTCCGTCACGATCTCCCCGGCGCACCCCGTGTAGTTGTCCAGCGGATGCAGATGGGAGTCGTGGCCGAGCTGCGACTGGACGACGACGCGCGAACAGTCGATGGGACGCCCGTCCTCCCGGTCCGTCACCTTGATCTTGAACGGGATCGTGTCGCCGAAGCTGAACGTCCCACCGTTCGGCGGCTGTTGGATCGTCACCTCGGGCCGTGTGTTCCCCACGGTGATGTCCTGCACAGCGAGTCCGGTGAGCCCCGTCGGCCCGGTCACCGTCAGCCGCGCCGTGAACACGCCGTTCTTCGTGTACGTGTACTTCGGGTTCGCGTCGGTCGAATCGGTGGTGCCGTCCCCGTCGAAGTCCCAGGCGTACGTGACCGGTTTGTCGTCCGGCAGGCCCGAGCCCTCGCTGGAGAACGTGACGGCGAGCGGTGCCGAGCCGCTGTCCGGCGCAGCGGCTGCCCGCGCGTCCGGCAGGCGGCTGTCGGCGACGTAATCGATCCGGTAGATGCCGGCGCCCTCGTTGCTGCCACCGCGGCCCGTACCGCTGCCCAGCCCGAAGTCGATGACGTAGAGCGCCCCGTCGGGACCGAAGTCCGCGTCGAAGGGCTGGTTCCATTTCATGTCGCCGAACACGGAGTTGACGGACTGCAGATCGCCGGCCTTGGCGGGCGCGAACCGCGGATCCGTGAACGTCTGGTCCTTCTCCTGGATCGAGAAGGTCTTGAACCACTGCCTGGTCAGCTCGTAGTTGAACCACTTCCCGTCGAAGTACTCCGGGAACTTGGTCTTGTTGGGGTTCGCGGGATCGTAGGCGTACACGGGTCCGCTCATCGGGCCACCGCCGCCGGTGCCGAGCTCCGGGAACTGCTCCGAGGCGGAGTACGCGTACCAGACCGACGCCGCGCGCGCGGGCGGCAGGTCGCGCAGGCCGGTGTTGTTCGGCGAGTCGTTCACGAGGTGGCCGCAGTCGAACTTCGCCCCGGACTTCTTCGACTCGAAGTCGTAGTCGTTGAACGGGGTGTTGTCGCCGATGCAGTACGGCCAGCCGTAGTTCCCCGCCTCGGTGATGCGGTTGAACTCGACGGTTCCCTCAGGCCCGCGGTCGGCCACCGCGTTGCGCGCGTCGGGACCGTAATCACCCAGGAGCAGCGCGCCGCTGACCGGATCGGTTGTGATCCGGAACGGGTTGCGCAGGCCCATCGCGTAGATCTCCGGGCGCGTCTTGTCGGTGCCGGGCGCGAACAGGTTCCCCTCGGGGACGCCGTACGTCCCGTCGGCCTTCGGGGTGATCCGCAGCACCTTGCCGCGCAGGTCGTTCGTGTTGCCCGCGGTGCCCTGCGCGTCCCAGGCGCGACGGCCCTCGCCCTCGTCGATCGGGTTGAACCCGTCCGACGCGAAAGGGTCGGTGTTGTCGCCCGTCGCGATGTAGAGGTCACCTTTGTTGTCGAAGGCGATGGAGCCCGCCATATGGGAGTTGGCACGCCCCTCGCCCCGCCAGGTCGGCACGGTGAGCAGGCGTTTCTCCGACGCCGGGTCGACCTTGCCGCCCGACTCGGTGAACCGCGAGAGGTTGATCCGTTTCTCGGTCTTGTCGGAGTTCAATAGATAGATCCAGTGGTTGTCCCCGAACTTCGGATCGAGCGCCAGCCCCAGCAGACCGTCCGACTGACTCGTCATCTCGGGCGTGTAGGCGAAGTCGAGCGCCGTGGTGACCTTCAGCGTCTCCTGATCGATGATCTTCAGCTTGCCGGTCCGCTGGATGAAGAACACGCGCCGGTCCGGGGCCACGGCCAGCTCGAAGGGGTCGGCGAGATCGGCCGTCGCCAGCGGGGTGCGCTGGAAGCTGCCTGTCCTGGTCGCCGAGCAGTCACCCGGCTTGTCGCCGGCCGCCCACTGGATGCCGCCGAGGATGTGCTGGAGGAAACCGGCTTCCTCGAAGGCCGACTTGGCGTGCCCGCCCGCGGTGAACCAGGAGCGGCCGCCGTCGTAGTTCTGGCACCACGACCACGGGTGATCGACGCCCTCGTCGAGACCGGTGACCCCGTCACGCACCTTGACCTGCGCGAGCGTGTGCACCTTCCCGGTGGGGTTGGTGCGCCAGTTGTACCACTCCTCCGTACGCTCCCAGAGTTCCGGAAGCCCCTTCGTGGACGGGTGCGCGTGGTCGAGGACCTTGATCCGGCCCGTCTGTACGGCGGGATGCTGGTCGAAGATGGCCCCGACGAGCCCCTCGTACCAGCCCCAGTCCCGCTCGCTGGCCGACGCGGCGTGCAGCCCTACCCAGCCGCCGCCCCCACGCACGTACTTCTGGAGGGCCGCGCGCTGGTCGGCATCGAGCAGATCGCCCTTCTCAGGCGTCGAGTTGGTGTTGTTGAAGACGATCGCCTTGAAGCGGGCGAGGTTCTCGTCGGTGAACGCGGCGGCGTCGTCGGTCGCCTCGACCTCGAAGCCGTTCTCACTGCCGAGCTTCTTGATCGCGTCGATGCCCGCGGGGATCGAGTCGTGGGCGAAGTTCGTGACCTTGGAGAAGACGAGTACGCGGTACGAGGCGGCGGCCTCCGCACGCGGCGGGGCCGCCAGACCGAGGCCGACGACGAGCGCGATCAGCGCGAGGAGGACGGTCCAGGGCGAGTACCTGCGCGGGCGTCGCGGACCGTGCGGGCTTCGGGCGGTGGAGGTGCTGGGCGCGGGAGGACCGTGTCTCCCGGACGGTACGGGTGTGGCGGAACTCGTAGAACTCATGGCGCTCCCTGGGCTGTTGGCCGGTGGGCCGACTCGGGCGTGCGGTGAGTGCTGCGGGAATGCCGGAGCGCCTGGAAGCCGAAGCTTAGAAAGCGCTTTCCCGATGGCATCGCACAGCGTAGGTTCCGGGCGGAGAGGGGTCAATGGGTCGGAACGGGCCAGGAGATGCGGAGGGGGTGCCGCGATCACGGGGGAGCGGGTGGCAGTCGCCACGCGGGGGATTGGGTTGCAGTCGCCGGCGAACCGGTTGAGCGGTTGGCTGTCGATCGCGGAGGGCCGGTGGCGGTGGCGCCTCAAGTGGTGGGCGGGCCGGTCGTCGTTCGCGGGGACGCGGACGGGGCGGGGGCCCGGCGCCGGTCGCGCCCGAACCGGTGGGCGACTGTCCCACGTATGCGCTCCGACCGGCGGTTGTCAGTGGCCTTGGCTAGGTTTCTTCCATGCAAGACGCCGACGACGTACGTTCCATCGCACTCGCCCTGCCGGAGGTGACGGAGAAGATCGCCTGGAGCATGCCGACGTTCCGGGTCGCGGGGAAGATGTTCGCCACGATGCCGGAGGAGGAGACCTCCATCGCGGTGCGTTGCCCCAAGGTGGAGCGCGATGAACTGGTTCTCGCGGAGCCGAAGAAGTTCTGGATCGCGGACCACGAGGCGGGCTTCGCGTGGGTGCGGGTGAGGCTCGCCGCGCTCGACGACGGCGACGAGCTGCGCGACATCCTCACTGACTCCTGGCGCCAGGCCGCCCCCGGCCGACTCCTGGACGCCCACCCGGAGTTGGGCCCACCGGAGCCCACGGGCTGATATTCCCGGGGCGATGTCAGTGCCGCGTGGCATCATCCGGCAGGGGTGGGGGACGCGGAGCCGCTGGGGCTGCCGCGCCGCCGGGGAGGGTACGGGCACTTATGGGCGGAATGTCGACGGAAGGGTCACGGGGGTCGGGGGAGGAGCGGGAGCGGGCCGGGGATTCGGCTGGGGGGTCGGTTCCTGGTCTTGGTGAACCGAGGGGGCCGCGGGATTCGATTGAGGGGTCGAATCCTGGCCCCGGTGAATTGAAGCGGCCGCGCGGCGGTATCTGGTCGCGGGACTTCGGGCTGTTCTTCTCGGCGCGTGCCGTGGCCAAGCTGGGGGACACCATGCTGCCGGTGGCGCTCGCCGCGGGCTTGCTCCAGCACGGGTACGGCGCCGGCGCCGTCGGCCTCGCGATGGCCGCCTCCGTTGCCTGTTTCGCCGGACTAGTCATCTTCGGCGGTGTCTTCGCGGACCGTTTCAGCACCCGGCTGCTGATGATCGGCGCCGACGTCACGCGCCTGGTCACCCAGTCCCTCGCCGCGGTCATGTTCTTCTCCGGGCACGTGGTGCTGTGGGAGATCTGCGTGATCGGCGCGGTGAACGGCGCGGCGTCCGCCCTCTTCCAACCCGGCGTCGCCAGCACCGTCCCGCGCCTCGCCGCCGACGTACAGGCGGCGAACGGTGCGATACGCGTCGCCGAGTCCGTGGCGCAGCTCGCCGGCCCGGCCGTCGCCGGCCTGCTCGTCGCGTTCGCCTCGCCGGGCGTCGTCTTCGCGGCCCACGCGGGCACGTACGGCCTGAGCGCCCTGTGCCTGCTCCTGCTCCGACTGCCCCCGGCCCAGCCCGGCACCGAGGCGATCCGCGGCAGCGGGTTCCGGGCCGATCTCGTCGAGGGCTGGCGGGAGTTCAGATCGCGCACCTGGCTCTGGGGCGTCATAGCGATCTGGTGCGTGCTGATGATCGCCGCCTGGGGCCCGGCCGTCCCGCTCATCGCCACGCAGGTCGTCCAGGAGCACGGCCCGCGCGTCTATGGCCTGGTCAACTCTGCGCTCGGCCTCGGCACCGTCATCGGTGGCGTCTTCGCCCTGCGGCTGCGCCCTCGCCGGATGCTGCGCGCCGGGGCCGTCGCCCTCTTCGGGTTCAGCCTGTTCCCGGCGACGGTGGGCGCCGGGCTCGGCGTGGAGTGGATGGCGGCGGGCGCGGTCGTCGCGGGCGCGGGGATGTCGTTCTGGGGCGTCATGTGGGCGACCAGTATCCAGACCCAGGTCCCGCGCGACGTCCTCAACCGCATACACGCCTACGACGTCGCGGGCTCTCTTGCGATGACGCCGGTCGGCCAGGCCCTCGCGGGGCCCGCCGCCGGAGTCTTCGGCACTCGCCACGTACTGCTCGCCGGTGGCGTGACGACCGTCCTCGTGGCGGCGGCCCTGCTCTCTGTCCCCGCGATCAGAGGCTTGATACGGGTCGACAGCACCGTGCCCGGCGGGAGCCCGCGCAAGGCCCCCGCTAGCCGCGAGCCCGCCCGCCGAGGAAGCCGCTGATCCGCTCTCGCAGCGACGCGGGGTCGAGGCCGTGCGCGGCCACGTGCTCCTCGATCTGTCCGTATCGGCGCAGCTCACGGCGGCCCACACCGAGCCCCAGCACCCGGTGCGGCAGGTCGGCGAGCGCGTCGTTGGCGGCCGCCGTCGACGTACCCGCCAGATACGGCTCGACGATCACCACCTCGGCGACGTCGGCCGCGCCCGCGGCACGCCGCAGCGCCCCGGCGTCGAAGGGCCGCACTGTCGTCGCGTAGAGCACGGTCAGGTCGAGGCCCTCCGTCGCGGCGAGGACCGCGTCGAGCATCGGTCCGACCGCGACCACGACGCCGCCCCGGCCTTCGCGGACGGTCAGGAATCGCTCCCCGTCGACGGCGAGTGCCTCCCTGTTCGACTGCACCGAGAGGCGGACGTACACCCGGTCGTCACCGGCGCCGACCGCGTGCCGCAGCAGCGTCTCGGCCTCGTCCGGGTGGCCCGGCACATGCACTGTCCAGCCGTCGAGCGTGTCGAGCAGCGCCACGTCGCCCGGCGACATGTGCGTGAAGCCGCCGGACGGCCAGTCGAAGGAGGCGGCGGCGCTCACCAGGACCCCGCCCACGTCCTGATGCCCGAAGTCCAGCTTCACCTGCTCGAAGGGGCGCTCCACCAGGAAGCTCGCGAAGGTGTGCATGACGGGCCGCAGCCCGGTCAGCGCGAGCCCCGCACCCGTTCCGATGAGCAGCTGCTCCCTGATGCCCACGTTGATCACCCGATCCGGGTGCCTGCGCTCCGCCTCCACGAAGCGGTCCCTGCCGATCTCCGCGAGGACGACGGCGACCCGGGGGTCCTCGTCGAGCAGCCGGGAGACGACAGGGGCGAATCGATCACGCATGGTGTCCATGACGCGGTGTCCTTCCGGGGAAGAGAAATGAGAACAGGAGAGGGGGCGGCGCGCGGCTCAGGCGCTCTTGGGCTCCACGCGGGCGACGACCACGCGCGGCCTTCCCGGGTGCGGCGCGGTGAAGGCCTCGTACAGGGCTTCGTGATCGCGGCCGTCGACGGTCGCGGCGGACCAGCCGGCCGCCTCGAAGCGGGCGCCGATGCCGCCGGGCCTGGAGTGGCTGGCCGAGGAATTGTCGACGACGACGGTGTGCAGCCGGTCGAGGGCGGCCGGCCCGGCGAAGGCGATGGCCTCGTGATTGCTGCCCTCGTCCAGCTCGGCGTCCCCGATCAGCGTCCAGACCGCCGGTCCCGTAAGGCCCTGCGCGCGGAGTCCGAGCGCGGTCCCGACGGCGATCGGCAGCCCGTGCCCCAGGGACCCGCTCGCGATCTCCACCCCGGGGACGAGCACCCGGTCCGGATGGTGCCCGAGCGGGGAGTCGTACGACCCGAAGCCGGGCAGCCACTCCTCCGGCACGAAGCCCTTCGCCGCGAGCACCGCGTAGTACGCCATCGGGCCATGGCCCTTCGACAGCAGGAACCGGTCACGTTCCGGATCCCGCACGCCCTCGGGCGTCACCCGCAGCACCCGGTCGTAGAGCACCCAGAGGACATCGAGGGTGGAGGTCGCCGCAGGGCCGTGCTTCTCGTCGCCGGTCATGCGTCCCATGAGGGCCGGAAGGTCTTCGTAGGTGTGGGAGCCCGCCGCTGTACGTGCCGCTGTCGTTGTCATGACAGGAGCGTGCAACCTCAAGCCAACTTGAGGTCAAGAGTGACCTGTCGCCCAGCGGCCGTGGAAGAAAGGGGTGCGCGACCACCGCTCCGAGTGCGGTATGGTTTCCGTGCGCGTTCGGCCAGGGGAAAGCCCAGGTCAGACGAGCACCGGGACGTGGCGCAGCTTGGTAGCGCACTTGACTGGGGGTCAAGGGGTCGCAGGTTCAAATCCTGTCGTCCCGACCAGCGTTTACGCAGGTCGCAGGCCGTCTCCGCAGAATTGCGGAGACGGCCTTTCTGGTGCTCGGGGCGGGTGTTGTCGCACGGTTGTCGCGCCCTGGCGTCCCTGATGGCCGTCGATAGCCTTCTGGCCGCCGTGCGGAGGGGCGGGATGGTCGGCTGGTGGGACGGGTGTCCGGATCCTGGATCTCTCGCGTGCACTGTGCTGCTGCTGGGGGTGATCGCAGAGGTATGCGGGCCGCATGGTTGTCGCCGGGTGCGACAACTCCCTGGGACGGTTCCCTTCTGGCCTGGGGAGTTGTGTTGTCTCGTGCGCTAGGCGGCCATGGGCGCGGTGGGTGCTGTGAGGCTGTCGTTGTCGGCGTGGTCCAGGGCCGCGCCGAGGGCGCTGACCGCGTCGCGGGCGGCGTAGGCGAGTAGGTGGCCGTAAGTGTTCAGGGTGGTCGACAGGGTGGAGTGGCGCAGGGTTTTGGAGACGATTGCGAGCGGGACGCCGGAAGAGATCATGATGGTGGCCGCGGTGTGACGCAGGTCGTGCAGGCCGATGCGGGGCAGTTCGAGTTCGGAGGTGCGCCGGCGCAGCTGGTCCAGGACCCACTGAGGCCGCAGCGGTGAGCCGTCGGCGTGAGCGAAGACCAGTCCCTCCAGCGGGGGACCCGCGGGCGTCAGTGCGTGGTGGAAGCGGGCCTGACGGGTCAAGGCCGCGGTGACGCGCGGGGACAGCGCGATCCAGGCGCGGCTGGCTCGGGTTTTCGGCGGGCCGAGGTGCAGGTGGTTGTTGCCCACAGCGGTCAGGGACCAGCGCACGTACAGGCGGCGCTCGGCGAGGTGGACGTCGTGCCAGTGCAGGCCGAGTGCTTCGCCGCGGCGCAGTCCGGTGCCGATCATCAGCTCGAACAGGTCGGTGAGCTGGTCGGCGTAGGCGATGGCGTTGTGCCGCAGGAAGGCGGCCGCCTGAGCCGGGGTCCAGCACCTGCGCTCTGGTGCGGCGGGCCGGGCGGGTACGGCGTAGGCAGCGGGGTTGTAGGCCAGGCGCCGGGTGCGTACCGCGGCGTTGAGCGCGGTACGCAACGTGCCGGCGGTCCGGTAGAGAGTGACGGCCCCGCGTCCGGCAGCGCGCTGGCCGGCTACCCACTCCTGAACGTGCCGGGCGCGCAGATCGAGCAGGCGCAGCGGGCCGAAGCCGGGCAGCAGATCGTAGTGGACGGCCCGGGCGTAGCCAGCCAGCGTGGACGGGCTCAGGTGCTCTTCGCGTCCGGCCAGCCACTCTTCGAGGTAGGCGCCGACGGTCAGGCGCGGTTCCTCGTATACGCCGGTGGCCTCTCCGGTGGCGAATGCGGTCAGGGCCCGCTCGGCTTCGCTACGGCTGGCGAACCCGGTGCGCCGCCGCGTGGTGCGCCGTCCCTGTGTGTCGGGCAGGTCGATGGCATAGGCCCAACTTCCGTGCTGCGTATTGGCCTTGAGGCGCGGGCAGCGTGGCCCGTACTGCTTGCGCTGCTCGTCGCGGCAACCGCAGGCGCGGTAGACGCGTCCGCGGGCGAGGCGGGATGCGGTCATGAACATCCTCCTGTGCGTGGCGAGAAGAGTTCTCCGTGGATGTCACGGTGTCGCGTCCGGGGTTGGGCGCAGAGTGCGCACAGGGCGGGGCGTGGAGGCGCTCTTTGCTGTGAGCGTGCCGCGTCGTTGCCCGGGTGGCGGAATGCCGTTCCGGCCCAGGTGTGCTGGCGGCCCGCCCACCCCTGGCGAAGCCAGTCATGCGCGCCAGTTCAGGCAAGTTGCGGCAAGTCCATGGCGCCCGCGCCTCATGGCCTTGCGGGTGCCGAATACCCCATCCAAAGTCTGTGACCTGCGTGTTCTTGTGAGTGACCGACAGTTGCCGGATCGGCGTGTCAGGCTGCTGGATCGTGCTGCTGCGACTGACCTACCTCGCCGTGTCGAGCGTGTTCGCCTTCATGCGGCTGCTTCCGATGAGCGAGGTTGACAAGAAGATCGAGATATTGACGCTGCGCCACCAACTGGCCGTCCTGCAGCGCCAGATCGACAGGCCGCGTATTGTCGCGGCGGACCGAGACTTCCTCGCTGCGCGCTCCTCCACCAACTGCCCAGGCCCAGGCTGCGCCTGATCGTCTCACCGGACACGATCCTGCGGTGGCACCGCGACCTCATGCGCCACCGCCACGCCCATGCCTCCCGCCGCAAGCGGGCTGGCAGACCGCCGACCCGTCGCGCGATCCAGGCTCTCGTTCACCGCCACCACGCTCAGCGGGGCGACCCTGTACGTCTTCGCCGTCATCGAACATGCCTACCGCCGCGTCCGTATCCTCGGCGTCACTGGCCATCCCACCGCGGCTTGGGTCACCCAGGCCGCCAGGAACCTGGTGATGGACCTTCAGGACGCTGGTGCCACGGTCGCGTACCTGATCAGGGACCGCGACAGCAAGTGCACCCGCGCGTTCGACGCCGTCTTCGCCGGCGAGGGCATCGAGATCGTCACCACCGGCATCCGCGTTCCTCGGATGAACTTAATCATGGAACGTTGGGTGCAGACCAGTAGACATGAGCTCCTCGACCGCACCTTGATCTGGAACCAAGCTCGCCTGCTTCCCGCGCTCGGGGAGTTCGAGTCGTTCTACAACCAGCATCGGCCTCACCGTACGCTGCGCAGCGCCGCGCCTCTGCGATCAGTCCCCGAACCGATCACGGACCACGACCGGCTCGACTGCCTCACTGTCCATCGACATGACCGACTCGGCGGCATCCTCCACGAGTACGCGCACGCGGCCTGACCTGCATGGACGTATTAATCGGCACCCGCAGGGTCGGTACTCGCGCGGGCGTGGCGGTGCTTCTGCAGGTTGCGGTGCCGGCGCAGCACTGTGTCTGGGTTGACCAGCGGCCGGAGTCGGCCCCGTGCCGCGCGCGGGAGTGGGGTGAGCAGTGCGGCGAGGAATGGGCGGCGCTGCCACCAGAACATCCACGCGGGACGGAGTACAGCACTTGCCCGGAATTGACTACCGGAGAGCCGGGTGCGGGGAAATCTCGCCTGCCCGGTTCGGGAAGGGGCCGTCGGAAAAGGACCTCCTCCAGAGGCACCTCGTCGGCGGCCTACTTCACTCTGTGGTAGCCGGAGGGGAAGTTCCCTCCGGCTACCCGACCGTCACGTCATCAAGGAGGCTGTCGAGCACCGCTTCCTCCTCCACACGGACGCCGAATCGGCCGATCTCGACGGCGAGTTCCGGATCCCACGGAGAGTCGGCCGGCGTGCCGCTCAGGGGAAGCGTCGCGTGGGGAGCGGCCGCTCGATAGTCCGCGGCGGTGTAACGCCAGGGCTCCCAGGGGACGTGGGTGCGCAAGGCGGTGGCGATGCGCAGGCCGCCCCAGTCGAAGTCGCCGTGGTAGCGCAGCCGGGTGCCCCGGCCCGCGAGGTGGCGAAGGAGGGCGAGGGCGGCAGCCGAGGGCTGGCCTTGTACGCAGATCAGCGGCGGGGCGGCGGGGTCTCGCGCATCAGCGGCAGCGGTGAGGACGGCCGGGTTCTCGCAGACGTAGGCGAGGGCCGGAGCGGCGATCGCGACAGCGGGTGCGGCAAGTTGGCGTAGCGTCAGGATCGCCGGTTCGCCCTGGTCGGCATACCAGTCCAGGGCCGGGTTGCCGCGCAGCCCCAACGTCAGGACGGTGGAGGAGACTTCGTCGCGCAGCAGGCCTGCCGCGGCCCACGCGGCGCGTCGCCAGGCCGCGCCACTGCCGTCGGAGTGCCCGGTGAGAGCGCGCACGCCGGACAGGATGAGCGTGGCGGTCGGGGTGCCGTCGTCCAGGGCGTGGGCGGAGCCCAGGGCGCGGGCGGCGAAGGTCGGCAGGGAGACGGGCGGGTCGGCGGGGAGCGCGGCGAGGGCGTGTGCCGACTGTTCGGCCAGGGTGCGGGCGGCGTCGGGGGAGCGGGCGAGACGGCGCAACCGGCCTTCGGTGCGGACGCGTTCGGCCCAGGCGGCGAGCGGTGCGGGGAGTCCGTCGAGCGGGGCGTGCGCGTGGGCCCATGCCAGGTCCTCGGCCTCGCGGGTGGCGCGGCGCGGGGTGACGGGTCCGGTCAGCGCGGTCACCGCCGCGGCCAGGCCGTCCGGGCTCGCGCCGCTGGTGCGCAGGATCGCGTCGACCGCGTCGAGGCGGACAGCGAGGGTGGCGCCGGTCGGGCGGGCGCTGGGGCGACGGCCCAACAGGCGTTCGGCAGCGCGGCGTTGTAGGTCCGTGGGCTGAGCGAGGGTGAGGGTACCGGTGAGCGGTTCCTCGCGTTCCATGCGTCGTCGTACGCGCTGCACCAGCCAGTCGAGTTCGGGGCCGCCGATGAGGCGCCGTACGCGGTCCAGTTCCAGCGGAGTGGTTGCGGTCATCGTGCCTCCAGGGCGGGGGCCGGGCGCTGGGGGCGGATCCTTGCGGCGCCGTCCCACTCCCAGCGGGTGACGAGGACGGCGGCGATGTCGTCGACGCGGGAGAGCTGGGCGATGGCGATGCCGGGGACCTCCGGGTAGCAGGCCCATTCGCGTTCGCTGGTCATGACGACGTCCAGGTCGAAGGCCGAGAGCAGGCCGAGGCACTTGGCGCGGGAGTCGTCGTCGACGCCCGCGAACGCCTCGTCGAGGGTGACCAGGCGCGGGGCGTACGGGTTCGCGGCGGTGGCGTAGTGCGAGGACGCGGCGGCGAACAGGGGGACGGACACGGCGAGAACGCGTTCGCCGCCGGAGGCCGGTCCGGTCGCGGGCACCCAGGCGCCGTGCTGGTGGCGTTCGATGCCGAACTCGTGCCAGGCCCTGTAGTCGAGCGCGGCAGTGAGGTGCTCCAGCCAGTTGCCGGAGTCGTCGGCACTCTGCTGCTGCGCGATCTGCTCCTGGAGGAACACGCCGACCGCTGCCCGGTCCTCGGTGCTCCAGGCGTCGGCGGACTGCAGAAGCAGCTTGCGGATCCGGGCGAGCCCGGTGGGAGCGCGCTTACGCGAAGGCCGCCAGACGAGCCGGAGGCGCATTCCCGTGGACGTGGGACGCTGCTCCAACTCCAAGTTCATCGCAGCGACGTGATGCTCGGCCTGACCGATGAGCTCCTGTAGAGTGCCCGCCACCTCGGTGATCAGATGGGTTTCGAGGATCTCGCGTTCGTGGGCGGAGAGGATGCGGGTCAGTTCGGCGACCTCGGTGGCCAGCGCCTCGGCGAGTTCGGGTACGGCTCGCGGGCGGGCCTGGTAGACGATATCGACGACCATGCCGTCCTCGACCATGCGGGCGGTGGCCGAATGACCGTGCCGGGACAGGGCGTTCTGGAGGGCTGTGAGCTCTTCGCTGAGCCGCTTCTGGACACGTTCCCAGGCCGCGTCCGTGTCGTCGGTTCCGGACAGGGCCACCTCGGCGGCGCGGGCGAGGGCGATGGCCGGGGTGGTGGCCCAGGGGCCGGATTCCAGGGGCGGTACGTCGAGGTCGGGGGCGGCGACCGCGAGCAGGCCTGTGCCGGTGAAGCGCTGGAGGGCGGCGATGGCGTCGGCGCGGCGCTCGGTGGCGCTGGCCACGTCCGCCTCCAGTTGCTCGATACGTCCGGTGGCGCGGCCCGCGGCGTCGATCGCCGTGCGGATCTCGGTGTCCGCACGGTCCTGCTCGGCGTCGCACTCCGTGAGGGCGCGTGCGGTGTCGGCGAGGCGGCGTTCGAGTTCGGCGACGGCTGAGCCCACGGTGTCGCGCAGGGTGGTGTGCCGTTCATCGGCGGCCACCGCGCGGCGGACGGCCTCAGCTGCGCGCGCGGAGAGCTCGGCGACCTGCCTCCCGGCATGGTCGGCTTCCTCGCCTTCGCGCCCCAACGTCCGTTCGGCTTCGGACAGTTCACGACGTACGGGCCACAGCGCGGCCAGCGCCGCCCCCAGGACTGCGAGCGCGTCACGGACGGCGGCCAGGCCCGGCCGGTCGGCGGGCAGGCGGACGGCGTCGGCGCTCTCGGTGAGTTCGACGCGGGCCTCAGCGGCGTGGGCAGCGGCCTCGGCCGCCTGCTCGGCGCGCTCCTGGTGCCGTTCGCTCGCGCGGACCATGGCGCGGGCGGCGCCGGTCACGCGGGTGTGCTCGGCGCGCAGCGGGGCGTCGTCGGGAACGGCGGCGAGTTCGGCATCGAGGGTGCGGCGCCGGCCGTCGACGGCCTCGACGCCTAGCTGCAACTCACCCAACTTGCCCTTGATAGCAGTGAGTTCGGCGGCGACGGCCGTCATGCGCTGACGCCGGGCCGCCTCCCGGGCGCCCGCGCCGATGTACTCGGCGGCGGGCTTGGCCCAGCGCCCGGTGAGGACGCCCACGCGGAAACGGCCGTCGGCGGCGATCCAGGTCCCGTAGGCAGGCAGGCCACCATCGGCGGACGCCGCGTATCCGATCGCCTCAAGGATCTCCAGGACGCGCAACTCGTCCACCGCGCGCGCACGTTCGTCCCCGGGATCGACTGCGGGCCGCACCACGCTGTCCAGGCAGGGGCCTGCCGGGCGGGGTGACGAGGCCGGGTCGAGGACGGTGTCGTGGCGGCCGGGGCCGAGGAGGGCACCTCCGGGGGTGACCCAGGCGTCGAGCAGTCCGGAGGCCTCCAAGGCCGCCTCGACACCGGCACGGGTAGCTGCCTCGGCGTCGTCGCGGAAGTCGATGAGACGCCACAGGGGCGCACCGGGAGTCGCCTGACGCACGGAGGGATTCCGGGTGTGCGGCGGGCGCGGGGCGTGTACCTGTCCCTGCTCCAACTCCTCCCACTCCAGCCGCAGTTCATCACGGCGGCCGGTGAGGACCTGGGCGCGCTGGGTGAGGTGGGCGCGAGTGTCGGCGAGGTCGGCGGAGCAGGCGGCGTGCGCGGCACCGGCCTGCGCGCGAACCGGGTAGGGACCCGACAGGGTCCGGGTCCACTCCTGCAGCGAGTCCAGCAGTGCCTCGGGCGCGGTCCAGGTCAACTCGCGGCAGATTCCTGCCTGTTCGCGTACGGCATCGAGCAGGGCGCGGGCTGAGTCGGCCCGCGTGTCCTCGGCCCGTGCCTGGTCGTCCTGCGCGTGGGCGAGGTCGGCGGCCGCCTCGTCGGCGCGGCGGGCGGCCTCCCGCCGGGCGCTGTCGCGGCGTTCGGCCTCGTCGGCCAGGGCGGTGACGTGGTCGAGGGTGCGGCGGCGGCGCGCCACGGCCTCGGCGGCCTCTTCGGTCTGCGGCGGGTCGGGCAGTACGACCCGGGCGGCACCAGCTGCTTCCCGTACCGCGTCCTCGGCCTGCGTGGCACGGGTGCGGGCACTCTCCTCGGTGCGCTCGGCGGCGGTGCGGCGGCTCAGGAGGCGGGTGTGCCGTTGGGCCGCCTGGTCGCGGTCGGACTCGGCGCGGGTCTGGTCGCCGGCGGTGCGGCGTGCGCCTTCGGCGGCCTGTTCGAGGGCGCGGGCGTCGCGCATCTCGGGACCCTCGCGCAGTGCGGCGTCCTGGGCGCGGAGCCTGGCCTCGTGTTCGCCGAGGGCGACGAGCCGGGCCTGTGCGGCCTCCCGCCGCTGAAGCTGCTCGGCGCGTTCGTGCTGCGCCTGGGCGAGGTCGCGGTGCAGGGACTCGTACTGGGAGTGCTCGGCGCGGGGCAGCCGCGCCCGGCGTCGGGCGGCGACACGGGCGTAGCGACGGTAGTACTCCAGGAACCGGTTCGCGGCCCTCTCCGCCTCGGTGGCCGCCCGCAGCTCCTCCTGCTCGTCGTCCAGGGACCGGAACGCCTCGGCGGCGTCGGTGACGACGGCCTGGTCCATGGGCGGCAGCGCCTCGGTGAGCGCCTTGGACAGGGCCGCCTCGCTGGGGCGCTTGGACAGCTGCGGCTGGCGCAACTGGATCAGCAGGTCGACGAGGGCCGCGTAGCGCTGCTCGCCGAGTCCGAACAGCGCCTCGTCGACGGCGCGCCGGTACACCTTGGCCTGGTCGTACACCGCGCCGTGCCCGGCGACCGCCTCCGCGAGCCGGTCGCGGGAGAGGGCGGTTCCGGTGGCGTCGAGGAAGCCGAATCCGGCCCCGACGCGCTGGTCCGTGACGGCGTACCAGTGGCGGGCGATGCCGCGCCCCGCCACCGCCTTGAGGCCGCAGGCGAGCGTACGGAAGTGCTCCTCGCCGGTGGCGTCGTCGCGGCGGCCGAACTCGATCCAGGTGTAGCCGAGCCGCTCGGGGTGCGGGTGCTGCCCGCCGAGCAACAGGTTCCACTCCATCCGCTTGCCGGGGTCGCCGTCGGGTTCGACGCGCCGCGGGTGCAGATCACCGTCGAGGAGGAACGGCAGGGTCAGAGCGAGGACCTTGGACTTGCCAGTGCCGTTGTTGCCGCGCAGCAGCAGCCGCCCGTCCCGGAAGGCGAACTCCTCGGTGTCGTAGTGGAACAGGTCGACGAGCCCGATACGCAAAGGCTGCCAGCGGGACCTGTGGGGGCGCGGGAGGCCATCGGTCATCGGGGGGCTTCCTCTCGTACGTGCTGCGGTGCAGGCGCCTTCTTGGCGCCGGGCTCGGTGATGACGGCCTCGCCCACGGCGTACCGGCCAAGGGCGGGCCTTGCCCGTACTCCGCCCGGCGTGCGCTCGGCCAGCGACAGCGCAACCAGACGGGCAAGCGCCTGCTCGACGAGCTCACCCTCCGCCCCGGGTTCGCGGGCGGTCTTGGACCAGAAACCACCATGAATATCGGCCAGTTCACGGACGCGCGTCTTCAGGTCGTCGATACTCAGCTCGCCCCCGGCTCCGGCGAGATGCTCGGCGAGCAGGAGCGTGATGTGGCCGTGCGTGCCCTGCTCGGGCATACGTAGGTCAGTGAGATCGTCGTCAGGGTCGACCATGGCGATGCCCTCGGCCCTGACCTCCGGTACGAGGCCGGTGAGTTCGGTGATGCGGGCGGTGAGGAAGGCGCGCTGCCGGGTGAGGTAGCCCAGTTCGGCATCGGTGAGCGTGTCGTAGTACAGGACTGGGTCATCGAGGAGGCGCCGGGTGAGGCCGCGGCGCATGGCGCGGAAGCGCAACTCCTCACTGTCGAGGGAAGTTTCGGCGCTCAGGGCGGCCGAGCGTTCCTCGAATGAGGTCACGGTGATGAGGGAGGGACCGTGGCGGGCGGCGAGCAGTCCGGCGAGGACGCGCCGGTCGACGTCGTAGAGCGCGTCGCCGGTTCCGCCGACGTAGGCTTCCTCGTCGCCCGCGACGCGGCGGAGCACTCCGTACGCCAGCAGGAGGCGTACGACGGCCGCGAGGTCGAGGCGTTCGTCGCGCCGTTCCAGGGTGAACTCCACTCCTGCCGCGGCGAGTTCGGGATCGGCCGCGTCGAGGAGAACCTGTTCGGCAAGCCGCCCCAGGGCTATCTGTGTCTCGCCCCGCTCAAGCGCTGCGAGGGCCAGGCAGAGCAGGACGTAGCGGCGGCGGGTGAAGGGGGCACCGGATCGGGCGGCCTCGCGCGCCGGGTGGGTGGCGTCGTCTAGCGTGCCGGGGGCCTTGACCAGGCGCGCGGACTGGGCGTCCACGCGCAGCGCCCACCCCGTGTTCCGATCGAACCACTCCCGCAGTTCACTGCTATGGCGCCGCACGAGGCGGAACGCGTCGCCGTACGGACCCGAGGCGAGCAGCAGCGGGCGGGCGAGCAGAGCGCGTGCGGCCCGCCGCACTTCGGCGGCGTGCTCGCAGTCGAGGACGTGGGCTCGGGCGTCGGGCACTGCGGCGCGGGCGTCGGCGGGTTCGGGCGTCATCGGGCCTCCAGATCGACGATCTCGATCAGATGGTCGGGCCCCTGGAACACGCCACCTGGGGTGCGCACCCGCGCCCGCGATCCGTCGTCCAGCGCGGTCAGCCGGATCTCCATCGAGCCGTCGTTGCTGGTGGCGGTTGTGGTGGTGAGGCCGGGCCGCCAGGTGGCGAGGGCATCGCCCAGCAACTGCAGGAACAACGAGAAGGCGAGCGGGTCGAGTTCACTGAGGTCGCTGAGGCGGGTCGAGCCGTGGGTGGCGAGGCGAGCGCGGGCGGCGGCGGTCTCGGCGGCCTGCTTCTGCGCGATCTCGGCGAGCCGGCGCAGCCTCTCGGAACGGTCCTGGACCCGGCGGGGCTTGCCGCGCCGCTCATAGCTGCCGGTGCGCCGCAGCTGCGGGCTGATGCGCAGCGGCTCGGCCTGCGCCCAGGGCGTGGCGGCGGGCACGGGATGCCGTTCGCGCGCGGTGAGCGTGTCGGCGTCGACCGTGAGATGACGGGCCGGGTACAGGCCGAAGGCGCTGCGCCAGAGCCGGTGCCGGGCGTCATCGTCGGGCGCCTGCGCGAACCAGCGCGCCAGCGTACGGAAGTCGGCCGAGCGGTCACTGCGTCCAGCGCGACGCTCCGTCAACGACCGTACAACAGCGAGGAGTTGCGGGATCGCGCCCAGCGCGCGGGCGCGCAGCAGCCGCGCCTGCGACACTCGTCCGTCCACGCCCTGCCCGCTGACGAACCACGCGGCGAGCCCCGCCCAGCGCGCCTCCCACCGCGCATACGCCGCCGCTTCGGCCTCCGCGACCTCGTCCGGCGCCGCGTCGGCGGCCTCACGGGCGGCGGCGACGGCCAGCAGCGGCCGCACCAGACCGCCGCCCCTACTGCCGCCCTTCACGTCCTCCAACTCCGCGATCAGCGCGGCGATCCGCCCGCCGAGCGTGATCAGGTCCTGGATGAACCGCTCCAGGTACTGGATGAGCCGGTCCTTGTACGCGAGGAAGGCCTCCTCGGAGACGTCATGCAGGTCGATGGTGCGCTGCAGCGACCCCATGAACGCCCGCGCATTGTCCGCGAGCGCCGTGAACCGGCTGGCCAGCGCGTCAAGCGCCAGATGTACCTTGGCCGGGTCGGGCTTGTCATCGGCGGCGATCACGAGCAGCGCCCGCAGCTGCGTGACGATGTCGTGCAGTGCGACGGCCTGCAGCGCACCGCGCCGCCCGAGCGCCTCGTCGTACGTGGACAGCGCCTGCTCGGCGGCCTCGCCGGCCTGCGTCAGCTGATACACGAACCGCTTGCGGTAGAAGTCCTCGACCGCGGTGACACGTGCCGTGTCCGGATCTGCCCGCAGATTCCCCCAGCCGCTCTGCGCGAGCGCGTCCATCGACGAGGCCACCTCGTCCACGGACGCGGGCCGCACCCCGGCCGGCAGGGCCGCGAACACGTCGTCGGGCCGCAGATGCACCGCGTACCGCTCCTTGGCGGCGACGAACGCGCCCATCACCTGCCGGTGCAGCTCGGCGCGCGGCGTGGTGAGATGCGCGAAAGGGCCGTAGGCGGGCGTTCCGGGCTCGGCGGGTGGGCTGGGGTGCGGCGTGCTCATCGGGTTCATTGTCCCTGATAGGACGGTGTGCCCGAAGGGACTTTCGGCAGGTTGCCGCCGATCGGCGAGAGTGCCCGCGACCGCCCTGCCACCGCAGGCCCGTCGCATCAGACCTGCACGGGAACGAGACACTACCGAGTGTGCACTCGGCGGGGGTGACGGTAAGCGTGCCGAGCCGGAGCGGATCGGCTGCCGCACGATCGTGCGGCAGCATTCGGTCCTCGGCAGGCTGAGCCGGCGGACCGTGGTTCTGCCGGACGTTCACTCGGATGAAGCGACCCTCCGTCTCGTAACGCTTTGTCATCAACTCCTCGCCACACCGGCGCAAATCCCCTGCTCGCCCGCCGCGGCCCAGGCCTACGTTGCGGTCCCGTCCTGCCGGAATCCGGATCGGTCCCGGCAGGACGCCGGCCGGGAATCCGGCACATCATGGAGGCACACGGAGGAATCACTGGGTGAGCGGGGGAGCCCCAGCACCGGCCGTGCGCCGGGACGTTTTCGCTCGCATCCCACTGGCCTCCGCCTTCAGCGCTCTCGCAAGGACGGCGGAGGAACTCGGACGCCCCGGGACCGTTGGCTGGGCCCTGGATGTGATGCGCGCTGCCGTGTGTGACCGCCCCGCGCTCGTCACCGAACTGATCACCTGCCTGCGCGCGGCCGATCTCCGTGCAGAGGCTTGGGGGACGGCGGTGGAGCATCTCGACGATCTGTCGATGTACACCCTCCAGACGCTCGTGGAGGAGCGGCGCGGCACTCATCCGGGCAGCACCGTGCTCCCCTATCGGAACCTGGTCGACCTCTACCTCGCCGACACCGGCAACAAATACCGCTACCGGCACGCCGCACGTCACCTCAAGGCACTCCGTGACATCCACCGCGGCCTGGGGACCGAGCCCGAGTTCCTGCTGTACCTGGAGGAGCTGCGCACCGTCGCAAGACCAGCTTTCTCACCCTCCTCCGGTCTCGGCGGAACACACCCGGAGTGACGTCGACCCTCGTGATCCCTTGCACACGATCCGGAACGAGTGGAGCGGATCCGGGACAGTCGCGTCCGTCAGTGGAACCCCATAGCCATCCGCACGACGGCCCTGTTGTATATCATTGAAGACATGACCGAGGTGACGATCTTCCAGCAGCTCAGCGACCATGCCGACCTCCTGAACACCCGCGACGCGGGCTTCAGCGGCGCCGAGATCTCCCGCGGCCAGGTGGTCATGATGATGAGCCCGTCCGGAATGCACGGCCTCACCGCGACCCGGATCCGCCAGCAGCTCGACCCGCAGGTCACCGCGAACGCCCCCGATCACGTCGTCGGCCTCGACATCGAGGTCGAGAACCCCGGCATCGGCGTACGCCGTACACCGGACATCATCGTCATCACCGAAGACGCCCTCGAAACCATGGACCGCCCCGACCCCCAAGGCGCGCTCCTGGCCGTCGAGGTCGTCTCCCCCTCCAATCCGGACAACGACTATGTCGGCAAGCTCCGCGACTACCCCGCCATGGGCATCGACCGCTACCTGATCGTCGACCCCCGCGATGGAACCGTGCACCACCACTGGAACATCAAAGGCCACGGCGACGGCGCCACGTACGCCAACCACACCGAGCATGCCTTCGGCGAAAGCGTCGACCTCGGCGACCATTTCACGCTCGACACGTCCGTCCTCAAGCGCTACCCGCAGTCGTGATCGGCACACAGGTCGCCGCGCTGCGCGCCGCCCGCGGCTGGACACAGGCCCAGCTCGCCGAGGCCGCCGGTACGACACAGGCGCAGGTCTCGCGGATCGAGCAGGGTGCCGTCACCCCGACCCTGCCCGTCCTGCGACGCCTCGCCGCAGCACTCGGCGCACGCCTCGACGTCGTCCTCACCCCGGTCGAGTAGGCCCCGCACGCCGGCTGTGTGCGGGGCCCGGTCTCTTGCCCGCGGGCAAGAGACCGGGTGGCCGGCCAGTCCTCTGTGCGCTCGGGCCAGTGCCACGTCCTGCCGGAGCGCTCGACGGCCGGGATGGGGCCGTGATTTCCGCGAGTGGCGCGCAATGGGGGGCGAGGCCTCACAGCCGACGTGAACGTCCGCCGAAGGGCTGGGCGGTGCCGCCGATCGCGTTGGCGGGAGAGAGGAGTTGAGGCATCTATCTGCGCGTACGGTCGGGAGCGGCCATGAGCGTCGGCGAGTCCCGTCGAACTACGCGCTTCAGGCGCGTAGTTCTGGAAGGGCGTGTGGTTGGTGCAGAAGTCCCTCAACGGCGGACTATGACCTTCGAGAGCTTGGACAGGGAGCGACCGCACCGCTGGGGGTCAAGGGGTCGCAGGTTCAAATCCTGTCGTCCCGACAGTTCGAACGTATCGAACGTCGCAGGTGAAGGGCCGTTTTCGAACGGCCCTTTTTCTGTTCTCGGGGTCCGCTCCCTGGGAGCGATGGGAGGGAGCACGCTCCCTCCCAGTCCCCTTAACGAATTGCTCCCACTCGGGCCGCTGGCCACATATTCGATTTCTTGCCCGTGCGTTCACATCCGTGTCCGTTTTGTGACCGCAGGCTCCCCGTCGTTCGGGGGGTCTTATGGGTATGGGCTTGTGCTCTTCGTGCAGGTCACGCTCGCTCCCGGTGGGAGCGGGGCTGGGAGCGACGTCCACATAACTGGAGCCGATGGTATGGGGCCATGCGAAATCTTGGCCCCATGTCCGATTTCGGGGACCACATTTGCCGGATTCTTGTCCGGGCCGTTGTGCGCGGCATCGAGACGTTGAACGCGGTTGAGAGATGGCTTCTCCAGGGCGGCTTGGCGTTGTGTCAATGCCTGAATCGCTGCGTGGTGGTCATCAGAGCGTTCAGCACCGAAGCGCTGCCGGTCGCGTTCTTGCGCTGCGCGCATCCGTTCCGCACTGCGTTGCTGCTCGGCCGCGCGTTGCTCGCTCAGCTGGCGCTGAGCTTCCGCCAGATGGGCTGCCTCGTTCTTCGCGTAGCGGGGCGCGGTCCATACCGTCTGCCATTCGCGCAGGGCAGCGGTCACGGGGGCCTGCCGGCGATGGGCGATGACTTGCCCGGTAAAGATCCACCCGAGAAACTCTGCCACCGGAACATGCGGGCCGGCCTGCCAGGCCCCCTCGACGAACTTGGCCAACACGTCGGCGCGCCAGGTACCTGCGGGACCACGGGCTTCGAGTTCTGCATGGGCGCCGGCAGCGCGGGCGGCGGTAGCGAGCTCAAGTTTAAGCAAGTGGTGGTGCACGGTCTCCTCGGCGAGCGCGCAGTGGGGTGCCCCGGGGGCGTGTGCAAAGAAGTGCAGGCCGTTGTGCGAGATCTTCGCGTACATCGTGTGCCCACATTCGGCACAGGAGAGAGGAGCAGGGGGGCTCGCCCTCCAGATCGCCGTCCAGTCGCGCCCGCAACCGAGGTCGGCCAGATTGGCGAAGACGGTTCCCCACTGTGCGTGCAGTGCCCTGAAGGCCGTCGCACCTCCTGCTGCCCTCAATGACTCCAGTGTGCACGGCTCCGATGACACAGTCTCGGCGGGAGCAGGTCCCTTGTGCCGCCACTGGCAGGCAGTAACGGACATCGGGAGGCTCCGGATTCGAGGTGACCTGATGTGACACCACCGCCTAGCGCGCACGCTTTCGACAAGTGGCGCAGGCGTGTGCGGAGCCCGGGCCGTAGCGATGAATGGGTGTGCCGCAGCCAGCGCACGGGCCGACATGCCAGATGGGACAGCCGTGGAGCTGCGCCGCCTTGGCGCGCTGCTCGGGGTTGACGTTGAGGCGCTGAGGTTGTTGGGGGATGCGGAAGATTCGCTGGGGTACTTCGGGGAAGGTGTGCAGGCCGGATGCGTCAGCGTGATCGCGGCGTGGTCGTCGGTCGTCGAAGACGCGGGTGTCCTCGCCGTAGCGGCAGGTGGAGTCGAGGTCCTCTTCGGTGAACGTCAGACCTGCTTGCGCCGGGGGTTCGGCGTCGGGCAGTGGTTCGTCCTCGCCGATGATGTTGCGCCAGCGGTCCCGGTCGGCTGTCGGTGCCCACAGTCGTGTCGAGGCCCGGGGGTTGTGCTGGCCTGGGATCTTCATGGGGACGTAGTCGCCCTCGGCGCTGGCCGCGACGAGGGCGTCGACTTGGGTGTGTGCCTTGGGCGGCAGGCAAAGGGCAGGCAGGGTCCAGGCTACGTGCAGGTCCCCGCACGAACTGCCGTTGAGGGGGCAGGGTCTCTGGGCGGCCGGCATGCAGGCCCAGTCCTGCAAATGCCGCACCCCGCCGCGCACGAGCATCGTGCGTTCGGAGGCGATGGCGCGCCACGGCATGTCATCGACCCGCACCCAGGGCGCCCGGTCGATCAGCGCCGCCCGGTGATCATTGGTCACCCACAAAGGCATGATCCCGCGGTCCGCGGCGGCAGCCGAACGCTGTCGAACCGTCGATGCCGTGATCGGCAAGTACCGTGCCTCCCAACCGATGCGTCCTGCACTGCCCGATACCAGGACGTCGTTGCGCACCTTGCCGTCCGTGCTGCGGGCCTCAATCTGCGCCGAGAGGCCCTGGCGGTGCGCGGCACGCGCGATCCGCTCCTTGAGCGCCTTGTGCTTGTCGCTCTCATCGGCTGTCGGTTTGGTGCGTACCGGCAGATGCGCAGCCACCAGGGTCGTGACTCCGTCGACGTGCGGCGACGGATCGTCATCCAAGGGGAGCGATCTTCATCTTCGGCCCGACAGATGCCGGTGTCGTGGTGCTGCAGACACTGCAGCAACTCGCGGTCGCGCTGCTCGATCGGCCTAGTGATCTCGTCGAGCAGCTCAGGACGGTCCGGGTGTCCGAGGTCCGCATGCGTTAACTCGATCTTGATGTGATAGCCCGTATGCCACACGCCGTTCGCCATAACTCATCAGGGTAGGAAGGGGGACTGACAATGCACCAGATCGCGTAGTCGCTTCGGTTTTGGCCCCGCTCGGATAGGGGGCATCATCACGAAGCGCTGGCCTGCTGGTTCGGTGCGGGCCATTCAGCGGTCACCGGGCCTTCCCCCGTGAAGGTGGGCACGCGGTTATTGATCACGCGGCGAGCGTGAGTTTAGCGGTGTGGTGTCGGTGTTCGTATGCGTTGGGGCTGAGGTGGCCGTTGGCGGAGTGCCGGCGGCGGGTGTTGTAGCGGGTCAGCCAGGCGAAGACGGTCCTGCGGCAGGTGCCGGAGTCGCTGTAGTCGTGGGCGCCCTGGAGGGTCTCGCGTTTCAGGGAGGCGTGGAAGCTTTCGCAGGCCGCGTTGTCGGCACTGGTGCCGACCGCGCCCATCGACCGGGTGACCCCGAGCTGGTCGCAGAGGCCGGCGAAGGCCCGGGAGACGTATTGGGCCCCGTGGTCGGAGTGGAACACGGCGCCCTCCAGGCTGCCGCGGGTCGCCGCTGCCATCCGCAGTGCGTCGGCGACCAGGCTGGTGCGCATGTGGTCGGCGATGGACCAGCCGACGACCTTGCGGCTGAAGCAGTCCAGCACGGTCGCCAGATAGAGGAACTGCCCTTTTTCCAGGGGGAGATACGTGATGTCGCCCATGTATTTCAGTCCGGGTCCGGTGGCGGTGAAGTCCCGCTGGAACAGGTCCGGGACCGGTGAGGCTGCCGGGTCCGGGACGGTGGTGCGCACGTGTCTGCGCAGGCGGATCCCGGTGATGGAGAACGTCCGCATGATCCGGGCGATGCGCTTCTCGTTGACCCGCCGTCCTTTCTCGCGGAGCTCGGCGGTCACTCGCGGGGAGCCGTAGGCGCCGCCGGACTCGCCGTGGACCTCGCGGATCTCCTCGGCCAGGAGCCGGTCCTGGTGCTGCCGGGTGGCCCGGGCCTCGGCGCCGGCGAGCCACTTGTAGTAGCTGGACCGGTTCACGTCCAGGACCTGGCAGAGCCGCTTCACCTCGTAGGTGTCCCGGTGGTCGTCAACGAACTGGAAGCGGCTCCTCACCAGTTCGTCTCTCCGGCGAAATACTTGGCCGCCTTGCGGAGGATGTCCCGCTCGGTGGCCAGCTTGCGCTCACTCGCCTCGAGCTCGGCCACCCGGGCCTCCAGCTGCCGGACCCGCTCGTCCGGATCAGCGGACGGCACCGCCTCCCGAGGCCGGGTGCCCTTCGCAGCCGCGGCGCCGGCGCCACGGCGTTCGCGGTCCCGCAGCACCCACTCACGCAGGGTCGCCCGGTTGACGCCCAGGTCAGCGGCGATGCTCTTGTAGGTCGCCCCGGGTGTGGACTCGTACAGGGCCACGGCATCGGCCTTGAACTCGTCCGAGTAGTCCTTCATCGCCATCGGCGGTCTTCTCGCTTCCTCCGGATCAAGCAGATCCAGTATCAGCGTGTCCACCACTCAGGGGGAGGCCCCACCCTCGTGATCGGCGAGGTTCGGTTCTTGCTGGCTCGCCGGGTGGCGGAGGGCCGGCAGAAGCGGTCTCCACTGGGTGAAGCCGGCCCGTGGGTAGCCGGGTTGGGCCAGAATGCTGCCATGGTTGCGATCATCAAGTGCGAGGGCTTCGAGTACGAAGACGTCAGGACCCTCGAGGAGATTTACCGGTCTCGTCGTCTCGAGTACGAATGGACACTCATACGCAAGGAAGAGCTCTTCAAGGGGCGGCACTTGGCCCTTATCGCAGCTCAAGACGGGTATGGACGTTACGAGATCAAGTACGTAGGCAAGTGCGTTCGCGGCCGCAAGGCGGCAGACTCGGTGAAGCAGTTGCGAGTCACTTATGTCCGTCCTCTGCAAGTTCCGGTGCCGTTGTCGGAGCTGCTCGAAGCTGTGCCGAGACATCTGCGGCGCCATCTTGCTGCGGAGGGGCTTCAGACCAAGACCGCAGGATCAGAGTTGCGACGCCTGCTTCTGGAACGACGCCCCGAAGCACGCGATGCTGTCCATGAGATCGAAGGCGCCATCTCATCATGGGACTTCGGGACTTCGCGCGCTGGCCAGGCAGTCTCCCTGCAGCGCGACGGCACCTTGATATCCGCGCGCATGGCGGGCTTCAGGGCCCTAGATCTGGCCGAATGGGATCCTCCCGCGGAGGAGCTCTACGACGACAGGATGCCGCCGCTTTTCCTTGACTTGGTTGCGGAGTCATCAGCCCCAGAGGGCCGGGGCCAGCCCGATCCTCAGGACGGGAGTCACCGTCCGGACACGATGGCCGCCCAGCCTGCGCTTGAGGATCACCTCATTGCCCACGACACGCAGACGATGCGGGGATGGCTGAGCAACGCCACTGATCACGTCGCGTGGCGAGAGTTCCGCGAGCACGGACGAACACTGCTCGTCGGGAACGCCAACCGGGCAACAGCGGAACGACTGCTGGGGTGCGACGTCATCTTCTACAACGTCTCGCGAAACAGCATGGCCCTCGTTCAGTACAAGAAACTCGATGCGGAGAAGGGCGGCTTCTACTACCCGAACAGCGACCGGAACCTTGCCAAGGAGCTCCAGCGCATGAGGGCCTTGGATCGGTATGCGGCGAGCGTGGCAGACGGTGGTAGCGAGCAGCGTCTCGACGCGAACCCAAGCTGGATCAAGCTCTGTCACCCGAGGTCGGTACTGCCGCACACCTCGGAGATGATTTACGGCATGTACTTCTCCCGGCGCCAATTCGAGTCGCTGCGTCAGGATGCCCGCCTGAAGGACGGGCGGAATGGTGCGGTCCGGTTCGGTTACAAGAACGTGCCCGGATACCTCGACAACACGTTGTTCACGCGCCTGGTCGAGACGGGGCAGATCGGCACGACTGGAATCAGTAGTGATCTTGTCCGCCAGCAGGTCTTTCGTACGTTCCGCGGGCAGCGTGACCTGGTGCTGGCGGCGCTCTACGGTGATGAGCCACCGCAGGCGGAGCGGAATACGAGACGGCGCATGAGCAGGTGAGTGATGGCCTTCGCTGGATAGCTCAGACCCCGTACGGCACAATCTCTAGGGTGGCCTTAGCGGTCGAATTTCGGCCATGTTGAGAACAGTGTCCGTGGACGTATTTGGACGTCCACGGACTGGTGCGAACACAGTGAGAACTACTGAGACAAATGGGGACTGGCCTGGTTGGATCCACGGAGAGTTACCTACTTCCCCGGCGGATCACACCGCCTTCATGGCGAGCTTTCAGCAGCGGAAAGCGATAGGCGATGCGCACGAGCGACACGTCACCGAGCAACTCATCGGACGAGGATGGGAAGGGGATTTCTGGGGGCAGGGCCTGCTGAGTAGGGCGCTTCAAAGCGCGCTCCGGCGGACGGACAGTTCCATTTGCTGGTTACCGGATCTCATCGAGGCGAAGGCACGTGGCCCGGTGCTGATCGATTGCAAGGGTGGGATGACAAGCCAGCGAACAGGGCGCAGCGAGGGAGCGTGCCGGGCTGCTCCTGCGTCTCCGCCAGAGGGCCGACAGGGCGTTGTGAAGCGCGAGGCGGCGCGGAGCGCCAAGTGGGCCACCTCTGCAGGCGAATTGGTAGAGAGAGGGGCCGCCGATGGGGCGGCTCTGGTAGTCCGCGCCGATCGGTAGCTTCCGGTTGATCTGAGCAGCGCGGGCGATGGCTCGACTGAGGGGACTGTCCTTCAGTGCCGGGCTGGGGCGGCGTACGTGAAGATCAGCCGGATGAACGGGCCCGTCTTCGCCCGGGTCGGGTTTCACCGGGTGTCCTCGGCTGCCGAGGCCGGGAGCGACTAGCGCATCGTCCCTGCTCCTCTCTGTGTGCTACCGAGCCCTAACCAGCGGCGTGAGCGGGAGAGTAGAACAGCCAAACACGAGGCCGGAGAAAAGGGATCATCAGCTCATGGATCTCCAGGGAATCGGGTCTGTAGCCGCAGCGGCTATCGCCCTCATCGGCGTCTCCAGCACAATGGTCATGGGCCGATGGCAGCTTCGGGCGGGTCTCCGTGCAGCGGACGCGACCGCTCGTGCCGGACTAGCTCAAGCAGACGCGAGCTACAGCGCCGCGCTCGACGCCGTGCGAGCACAAGGCCAAATAGAGCATGTCCAGTGGCGGCGCGCTATCCAACGGGAAGCCTATGCGTCCTTCTTGCAAGCAGTGCTCAGCCACCACGACTACGCCCTCAACCTGGAACCCTCGGCCGAGGAGGAGGAAACGCGCTTGCGTATTGCCGGGTTGAAGCCGTTGGCAGCAGACATGTCGCATAGGGGCTGGGTGGTGCGATTGGAGGGGCCTGAAGAAGTGGCATCGGCTGCGCGGGTATTGCAGACATCCGCCGAGGTGCTCGCGATCATGATGCAGAATCACGCACGTCAACGGAGTGCGATGGAGCAAGTTGCTGCGCGGACGAGTAATCACAGACAGGATGCGAGTCGCGCATGGGAGTTGATCACTATCGCGCAAGGCGCCTGGCACACGATCGGTACGCCTGAGGACAGCACCGTCGGAGTCTTGGCAGAACTACGCCAGTTGTTCACGCGCATGGGACTGAGCGCGGCGTTGATCCCGACACTCTGCGGCCCAGCAGATGACGGCCCCGATCTGAACCTTCCCAGCTTCGACGAGGCGAGCAACGCGTTCCTTCTCGCGGCCCGCGCGGCTCTGCATCCGCGGTAGTCGTGGTCTGACTCGGACGGGAGGTGTGGCCGGATCCGGGTCTTCGCGCCGAACGAGCGCGTCGGGGCCTGCGCCGGCTTAGTTCAGCAGTCCGCGACGGGGCGCGGTCTGCTGAGTGGCTCGGGGTTCGTACAGGGCCAAGAGCACGGCTTCGGCGCGGTCGGGCGAGGGTATGCCGCGGGCCTTCATCGTCTTCTCCGGCACCATCGATTGCGCGTTCCGTAGCTGCCGCAGAGATCAGGAGATTCGCGACGAGCAGCGCCAGGAGGACGAGGAACGAGCGAGATTGGGTGCCGCAGCGGGTCTTGCAGAGGCTCGCGCACGCCCCAGCGTGACCGGCCGAGTAGACGATGCACGGGCGCGCGGCGTACGCGGGCACCAGGTCCCCACCCGTGGAGTGGACCGTCGGGCAGGCGCGCGTGCGGTCCCCGTCGCTGCTGTAGCCCGTCAGGAGCAGCGCGGCCGCCGCGATCGTGGCAGCGCTCGCCGATACGAGGCGCAGGGAGCCGAGTTGGGTGGTAAACGTCATGAAGGTGGGCCTCCAGGTGCCGTTACAAGTGCGGGGGTCCTGGAGGACCGATCTTCTTAGCGTCCCGTGCTCGGATGGGGTGGTTATCGAGGCATCGGGTCAGTCGAACCTATCGAAAGGGGCAAGCAGAGTTGAGCCCATGCTCTTGAGGAGGCGACCTAGGACCGTGGATTTAGCGAAGTAGGTAAGTGCGCCTTGAGCCGTCCCGCCGATCTTCACGTGCCCACGATTGACGCCGACGAGTAGAAGTTCGTGTGTTTCCTTTTTCTCGACATCATCCCACGTTTTGGCGGAGTCGGGCTTCCGGGGCACTAGTGCAAATACAGGGGATCCGGACATGCCGCCCCAACTAAACGAGTGACACAGGATGCACTCGGGGAACTCTTTTGCTCCGATCTCTAATGTCTCGCGTGGGTCGGATGCGATTGTTCCGCTCACCAGGATTGGGCGAGTTCCGGTCACCTGATCAATGCTCGGATAGCCGGGCGTAACCACGGTCGCACCTACATGCAGGCGTCGGTCAAAGTCGGTGACGCTCGCGAGTCCGTACCCGGCGAGATGGGTGAGCGTGGGGCGCGCGCCCGGTATCTCGGCAGACTCCAAGTCGATAGCTGCGACATCCGCGTACTCAGGGGCGAACACGGGCTGGGGGGAAGTAATAGTAAACTCAACGGGCTTTGGCTTCCCTGAAACTCTCCCGCGATATGTGGCCTGAACGAATCCCTTAACCTCCACCCGGTCGAGTTTCCTGCCCGTGGGTGTTCTTTCGAAGTCGGGGTCAAGGACATGTCGGTTCGTAATCAATATTCCGGGAGCGGTGTCGCCCATGAATAGGCTTCGCTCAACTATAAAACCTGTTCCTGATCCAACCGTCTTCGATGCAGTGCCATCTATTTCGTACATGTGGACGGTCAGCCATAGCGACGCGTACAGGTGGCTCTCATTGATTATTCCATCCCACATGGGCAAGAGCTTGCCAGTTTCCTGGCCCCCGCATACGGAGAATGGCCACTTTCGCGATGCCGGTCTGCTCCCCCTCTCCGATCGCGGGGGCGAGCGACGAACCGTCCCCGGCCTGGATCTGGGTCCTGCTGCCCGACGGCCAGACCATTATGGGCCGCTGCCACTGCGCCTGCCGAAAACCCCATCCGTGCAGTTCAGGCGGCATGTTGGTATTCGTGGTGGACTCCGCCGAGGCGGTCTTTTCGGCGTACGTCGAGGTGGGAGATCTGTGCTGGGGTGAGCGGTTCGGGGACGGCACGCAGGGGTGTTGCCTGATGCATCGCTTGGTGAGGCCGGTGGAGGTTGTAGTGCAACTCGAACTGGCGGAGCGCGTGGCGCAGGTGGTGCTCGTTCCAGATGAGGGGTGCGGTCCAGAAGTTCGTGGCGGCAGGTCTGGACCCAGCGTTCAATGATGGCGTTTATGCGCGGTATCCGGACGTCGGTGAGGACGACCCGGATGCCGACGTCGCTCAGTATCTCGTCGAAGTGGGCGGGGTACTTCGAGAGAGGATGTACTGGCGCCTGCCGGTCAGGGTGACGGTCTCGATGAAGTCGCAGGCCAGGAGGGCGTCGGCTTGGGAGCGCAGGAAGTTGGCCCAGGTGGTGGCGGCCCGGTCGGGCGCGGGGTCGATGCCCTCGGCTGTGAGGATTTCCCAGACGGTGGAGGCGGCGACTTGGATGCCGAGGGTGGCGAGTTCGCCGTGCACCCTGCGGTAGCCCCACGACGGGTTCTCCCGGATTAGGCGGAGGATCAGCACGCGGATTGAGCAGCGCGTGGGCGGCCGGTCCGGCCTTTTCGGCCGGCACGTGTGGGCCTGGCGCCGCTTGATCAGGTCGCGGTGCAAGGGCAGGACGGTGTCTGGCCGGACCAGTAACCGGAGCCGGCGCAGGACCTGACGGGGTAGGGGTACCGGTAGAGCGGCAAGGAATGCCCGGTCTTCCGCAGTGAACTTCACCCGGTCCGCGCCGAGCTGCCGCTCCAAGACGGCGAGTTGGTGGCGCAAGGCGAGGATCTCCGCGTCCTTCTCGCGGTCGCTCATCGGCAGTAGCCGCAATGCAGCGAACAGGTTGGTGACGGTCAGGTAGGCGAGGCGCAGCAGCACGAGTGCTTATCCTGCCGCACTGTCGCAGACGCTCCTGAGCTGCATGGATGACATTTTCGGCAGGCGCAAGGCGCAAGGCCCTAGCCTGCCGGGGGCGGGGTTGTCGCGGAGCGACAAAGTGATCCTCGGCCGCCGTGTGGACGATCCGCAGCCATACACGGCGGCGCGGATTCTCGCGCGCCCAGCGACTTTATCGGCTGACCGAATCCCTTCTCGGTATGCCAAGTCTGTGCACGCGCCACAACCCTCTGACGCTTCACCAGGAGGATTACCCCGCATGGGCCCTCCACCAGGCGGAACCCCGGCGCCGCGGGGAAACTGACCAAGACCCCTACACGGCGTATGCCCTCCCGGCCGGGCAGGCCCTGACCCGTGGCAGTTGCGGAACTATTGCTACTCTGCCTGCCCGTCGTCTCGGGCAGTCGCCGCCTCCTCAGCTACCACGAGCCGAAAGTCGCGGAGTCTCCAGGTAATGAGCACATCCCCTGCCCCCGCACGGCGCCCGCACTGGCCGCACTGTAGGCGCGGCGCTGACCCCACGACCGACCCAGTCGGCTGCTGCGGGATCCACGTCCCGGGCTACACCACTTGCCTGGCTCACTTGGACGACAGAGGCCGTAACACGTACCTCGCCAGCCTCACCCCCGGGGCAGACATCGACCATCGCGGCACCCCCTTCACCCAAAACCTCCTCCAGTCTCTCCTTCGATCTCTCCGTGATCCCACCACCGGAAAACCCCACCTCGGCAAAGCCTGGTTCAGTCGGGCGACGTTCACCGGCCCCGCTCATTTCGACGGGGCGAGGTTCGCTGGCGGCGCGCTGTTCCACGAGGCGACGTTTACACACGATGCGAGGTTTGACTCGGTTACGTTCAGTGACCATGCCGAGTTTGGGGGGGGCGACCTTCACGGGCGACGCCATGTTCAAAGGGGCGACGTTCGCGAAGGACGTCGAGTTCCGAGAGGCGAGGTTCGCCAGTGATGCCAGGTTCGACTCGGTGACGTTCGCCGGTGAGGCCAAGTTCGTCGGGGCGAGGTTTCGGGGCGACTCTTCCTTTATCTGGACGACCTTCACGGGCACCGCCGTGTTCGACTCGGCCACCTTCACCAACCACGCCGGGTTCGGCGAAGCGATGTTTACCGGTGACGCGGAGTTCGACGGGACTTATTTCATGGGCGACGCCGTGTTCAACAAAACGATGTTCACCGCTAACGCCTTGTTCAGCCGGGCGACGTTCATCCGCGATGCCTGGTTCGTCGAGGCGACGTTTATGGGCGATGCCGTGTTCGGTGAAGCAACGTGCACAGGGCCCGCCGAGTTTGGCCGGGCAACGTTCGAAGTCCTGACGTTATTCGGACCAATTTCATGCACAGGCCGGGTTGATCTCTCCGGGACATTGTTCCGGGCTCCGGTGACAATAGAGATCGCGGCAGGTGAGGTGCTCTGCGCTCGGACGCGATGGGAGTCGACAGCCACCTTGCGCCTGCGCTACGCAACCGTGGACCTGGGTGGTGCGCTGCTGTCCTCCCCCGTGGCCGTCACCGCCCATCCCGCCCCCTTCACCAGTAGCACCACTGCACTGGATGAAAGCCTTCTGGGTGGCCACGCCCCAGGGGTGCGGGTGGCCTCGGTGCGGGGTGTGGACGCCGCCCACCTGGTCCTGACTGATGCTGATCTGAGTGAATGCCTGTTTTCCGGCGCCTTCCACCTAGACCAACTCCGCTTGGAAGGACGCTGCACCTTCGCTGCCACGCCCAACGGCCTTCACTACCACCGCATATAGCCCTACCGGTGGACCCGCCGGCGCACTCTGGCCGAAGAACACCACTGGCGCGCCCAGACGGCCGACCAACCTACCCCGCTCCCAGGCCAGCCTCCATCACCCCGGGACTGGCGCACCGGCCCGCGCCACCCCGACCCCGGTCTAACCCCAAGTCCGGAGGACGTAGCCGCCATCTACCGACAGTTGCGGAAGGCGTTCGAGGACGGCAAAGACGAACCCGGCGCCGCCGACTTTTACTACGGTGAGATGGAGATGCGTCGCCACGACCGCATCAGCACCCCGCGCGGTGAGCGCGGTCTGCTGTGGGGGTACTGGCTGCTCTCAGGCTACGGCCTCCGTGCTTCGCGTGCCGTGACCTGGCTGATCACGGCCATGAGCGCCACTGTGCTGGCGCTGATGCTGTGGGGCCTGCCCACCCACGACCCCGAACCAGCAACCACCGGCACGCTCACCGGCAGCAAGATCAGTTTGCATACCGTGAGTACCGACCCGCGGTTGTCAGGCCCCTTGAACCGACGTCTGACTGGCGACCGCGCGGAGAAATCCACCCGCGTCGTGGTGAATTCCGTAGTCTTCCGCTCCTCTGGCCAGAACCTCACCACCGCTGGCACCTACATCGAGATGGCCTCACGTCTTCTCGAACCCGTTCTGCTGGCCCTCGCCGTCATCGCCGTCCGCAGCCGCATCAAGCGCTGAAACGACACTGCGGGTGCCGACAAATCATCCGCCCAGGTGAAGGCATTGATCGCCGGTCTTGGGCCGTATTCGCCGCTCACCCCGCTGTCTTCACCTGTACACGGCAGGACGGCAGGATGACGTGTCATGCTGCTGCGCCTGGCCTACCTCACCGCGACGACCACCGTCGCGCTCCTGCGCCGGGCGCCCATGAGTGATCGGGAGAAGGACATCGAAATGCTGGCGCTGCGGCACCAGTTGCTGGTCCTGCAGCGCAAGGTCGGCAAGCCCGCGTTCGACGACGCCGACCGTGTCGTCCTCGCTGGCCTGCTCCACCTCCTCCCGGGGGAGGAGGTGCGGCATGTCCTGCTGCTGGTGCGCCCGGACACGCTTTTGCGCTGGCACCGTGATCTGCTCAAACGGCGCCACGCCGCGACCTGCGTGCCGAGGCGACGCGGTCGCCCGCCGACCATCCGTTCGATTCGCGCCCTCGTCCTGCGCATGGCCCGCGAAAACAGCTCGTGGGGGTACCGCCGGATCCATGGTGAACTCGCGGCGCTGGGTAGCAAGGTCGCCGCCTCCACCGTTTGGGAGATCCTGCGTGAGCACGGCATCCCTCCCGCCTCGGAGAGGGAAGGCACGTCCTGGGCCGACTTCCTGCGCGGCCAGGCCGACGCGCTGCTGGCCTGCGACTTCTTCGAGGCCCGCACCCTGGCCGGGGCGCGGTTGTACGTCTTTGCAGTGATCGAGCACTCCACTCGCCGTATCCGGGTTCTCGGCGCCACCGCGTACCCCACCGCACAGTGGGTGGTGCAGCTCGGGCGTAACCTCGTTATGGACCTGGAGGATGCGAGGAGCGGGGCCAGGTTCCTGATCCGTGACCGTGACTCGAAGTTCACACAGGCCTTCGACGGTGTGCTGGCCGATGCCGGGCTGAAGGTTGTCACCAGCGGTATCCGGATGCCGCGGATGAACTCCGTCATGGAGCGCTGGATACAAACCTGCCGGCGCGAGCTGCTGGACCGCACGTTGATCTGGAGCCACAGCCACCTGCTCTACGCGCTGCGCGAGTTCGAGTCCTTCTACAACGGGCACCGGCCACACCGGGCCTTGGATCAGGCCGCCCCGCTCCGCTCACTACCCGAACCGATCACCGAACCAGGGGAGATCGAGAACCTACAGGTCTATCGACGAGAGCGACTCGGCGGAACGCTGCATCAGTACCAACGTGCGGCTTGACCAGGCCGGATGATTAATCGGCACCCGCACGGCCAGCGGTTGGATCTCCGACGCTGAGCCTTGCCCCGTTTCGATCGTGTCTGTTGCGGCGCTTCAGGACAGGCGCTGGCCGGGGGCGGCGTCGAGGCGGATGAAGGGGATCTGGCGGCCGGCCTGCCGGTAGGACTCGGTGGTGCCGTCGACATCGAAGCCCATGAAGGCGCACAGGCGGCGTGCTATGCGGGGATGGGTAGGGGCGTAGCGGCTCGTGATCTCGCCGCCCTCGTCCGCGCTCAAGAAGTGGGCGGTGACGGCGTAGTTGCGGTTGCCGACCTGGATGGTGGTCTTCGGGGTGGCGCGGAGATTCTGGTACCAGGCGGCCTTGGGGCCGAAGCCGGAGGCCAGGATCCAGTTACCCCGTTCCGTGTCGTGGGCGACAACCTCGAGGACCACCCGCCGGTCAAGGCCGCTGGTCCGGCCGATGTGGTGCAGGAGCAGCAGGCGCTTACCGAAGACCGGCCCAAGGCCCACGCGGTAGAGGGCGATGGGAGTCGCGCGAGGCGTCGCCCCCAGCCGCGCGGCAGGGGAGGGCGGTTGTGGGTGCCGCGCTGCTGTGCCGTCATCACATGCCCTCCATGAGCCGCTCATGGGACTCGATTGCGTAACAGACGCCGGACCGAGACCCTTAGTTGATGCAATCTTTGCATAGTCTAAAGCTGGGGGAGGGTCGCTCGGTGAAGGCGGCTCGTGGGTGTTGTGACACTGCTGGGAGCGCCATGATCACTGCGGAGCGGCGGGACGGCCGGTTGGTCTTGTCCTGGCTGCCGGTCGTGGTGATGGCGGTGGTGGCCGCCGTGGACCTCACGGCCGGTCCTGGGGTGGGGTTCCTCCCGCTGGTGTCGCTCGGCCCCGCCTTCGCCGGGCTGATCGGCACGTGGCGGCGCACCACGCTCATGGGCGTCGTGGCGCTGTTGCTGTGCGCGGGCCTGGGGGCGTACGACGGGCTCTTCGAGACCCGGCGCGGCTACACGGCGATGGCCTCGGTCGCCGGGGTGACACTGGCGGGTGCCATCGCGGCGGGGACGCGCGGGCGGCGCGAGGCGGAACTGGCCAGTGTGCGCTCGATCGCCGAGGTGGCGCAGCGCGTACTGCTGAGACCGGTGCCGCGCAGCGCCGGACCCCTCCAGGTCGCCGTCTCCTATACATCGGCGCTCGCTGAGGCGCGGATCGGGGGCGATCTGTACGAGGTCGTGGCCTCGCCGTATGGAGTGAGGGTCATCGTCGGCGATGTCCAGGGCAAGGGACTTGCCGCGGTGGAGACAGCGGCTCTGGTGCTGGGGGCCTTTCGTGAGGCGGCGCACGACGAGCCCGATCTGGTCACGCTCGCCGCCAGGCTGGAGCGTAGCGTGGCCCGTGAGGCAGGCGGAGAGAAGTTCGTGACCGCCGTCCTCGCCGAAATACACACGGTGGACAGGGTTGCAGTCTTCCTGAACTGCGGGCATCCGGCACCGATGCTTGTACGCTCCGACGGTTCCGTCGACTTTCCGCGCCCGCCCGCCTACGCGCTCCCGCTCGGCCTGGGAGTGCACGGAGGAGAGCGGCCCTGCCCCTACCGGGTCGACTTCGCCCCGGGGGACCAACTTCTGCTCTACACAGACGGCGTGGCGGAGGCCCGTGACCCGGACGGCATCTTCTACCCGCTGGAGGAGCGGGCAGGCCTGCTCAAGGAGTCTGATGCAGAGGCAGCGCTCGAGGCGTTGCGCAAGGACGTGGTACGGCACGCCAGTGGCCCCCTGCACGACGACGCAGCCATGCTCCTGCTGCGCTACCACAAGCGGTGAGACATGGACATCGAGAGGCGGAGGGCACTCCGGGCCGTGGGCAGGGTAGAAATGTGTCATGGCCAGGAAAGCGGCTCCAACAGAGCCCATGGACGATGTGGACGCGGTCACCCGTGCGGTGCTGACCGCATCGCGGGTGCTGGTCGCGGTATCGGCGCGCTCCTTGGCGGAGGTCGAGGACCGGGTGACGCTGCCGCAGTTCCGGATGCTGGTGGTGCTTTCCTCGCGCGGGGCGACCAAACTCGTCGCGCTGGCCGAGCTGTTGGGAGTGGCGCCGTCGACGGCGATGCGCATGGTCGACCGGCTGATCGCTGCCGGCCTCGCGGACCGGAAGACCAACCCGGACAACCGCCGCGAGACCCTCCTCCAGCTCACCGACGAAGGCCGCCACACGGTCGAGGACGTCACCGCGCGCCGGCGCCAGGAGATCGCCTCGATCGTTCAGCGCCTTGCCCCACAGCAGCGGACGGCACTCATCGACGCTCTCGCCGACTTCAACGACGCGGGCGGCGAACCGCTGGCCCCGCTCCTTGACGAAGGCACCGGGCTTCATCCGCTGGGCTGGGGCGATTCATCGACGGCAGGCTGACCAGCACGTCGTGTGCGCAGCACACGACAGTGACAGCCGACGTGTCACACTCCGCGGCCGTAGGGCCCGGCCGCCTTGCCCTACGCCGAGCAAGCGGCGATGCCACTGCTGATCGAGTGGCAACGAGGCATTTCTGACCTGCGAGGGTCCGTTGAAGGACCGGCCGAGTGCCTGCGACGGCCCGGTCTGCACGCACCTTGAACAACGGCTCGACCTTGCACAATGCAATGGCAGTGCGGTGGTAGCTGTTTTCCTGCCGGATGGAAGGGGGGGCAACATGCGGAAAGAGCGTCGGCACGCGCCGCCCCGCCGCTTGGCCGTGCCCGGGCTCATGGAGCATCTGCGCACTGTCTTGTGGGGGCCCGCCGAGTTCGTGGGGGTCCCGGAGTCGTTGCTGGCCGAGGGGCTGCTGGCCGGGAGCACAGCAGCGGCGGCGATCGTCGGGGCGGGATTCGCCGGGATGTGGGGCGGCCCCCCGACACTGGTCACCGGCGAACCAGGGCTGGTGGTGGCCGCCGCCCTGGTGCTGTACCTCGTGATCCTGCGCGCCGGGTGGGTCCTGGTCGGGCTCGTCGCCGTGCTCGGGGCATGCCTGGCCCTTACGGCGCCGGATGTCGCGGCCGGGGTCGTGCTGCAGCAGCGCGGCCTGGTGGAGTCGGCGCGCGTGGCGTCGGTGGAGACGGCGGCCGACCACGGGCGCATTTTTTGCTCCGTCACCGACATCGACGCCGTTCCGGCAGGCGCCGAGGTGTGGCGCGGCTGTGGCAAGTCGACCGCGCCGGGGGACACCCTTCCGGTGGTGTACGACCCGCGAGGGCGGGCGCCCGCACGCGGCGTCGCCGCGCCCGGGGAACTGCGTACGGCGGAGCTTCGGCTGGCCGGTCTCACCGCTGTGTTCGTGGCCGGGTGCACAGTCGCAGTGGTGCGCTCGTTCCGGATGACGGACACGCAACGCGGAACGTGAGCGGCGCAGCCGCCTCGGCTTTTGGATGCGAACGCATCGAGGACTACAAGAGAGGCCGACGCTCGATGGAGACACGCCTCTCAATGCGAGGCCCGGTTCCCGCCGAGCAGCATGCCGTTTCGCCGGTGGAGGGCGGCGGGCTCAGGCTGCGGCGGCAGGCGCACGGTTTCCGGTCGTGAGCCGGGGTTGCCACGTCTGGCCGGCGGCCGGCCCGGGCCGGTGTATCGGTGATGTGCGCGCGGTGTGTGCACTCATCTCCTCGCACCACGAGGCGGGCACGACAACCCATATCGGATAGCGTGGCGGATGGACCGGAACGGCTGCGGGGCGTGATTCCGGCGCCCAGGTCGCCGCTCGCACGCGAGGGGCCCGGGTAGGCGCCAGAGGCGCCGCGGACACGCAATGCGCCGTGACCGAATATGACTGAAGGTTAGCGGCCTCAGCCGCCGATCGGTGTACCGGAGCGAGGGTCCTATATTCAACTCTCCTGACTGCGAGCCGAGTTGACGCGCCCCGGACGCATGATACGGATCCTGCGGCCCTCGCAGGCTGGGCAACGTGGCGACTGGAGAGGGGAGGGGACGTGCTGCCCGGCGAGGTGGTAGTCGGCCGTGATGCGTGCGTGTTCGTTCACTGACACGTCGATGTCGTATGTGTCTTCCCAGCCGTGCCCGCAATTCAGGCAGGCGAAGGAGTAGCTGCGCCGCACATGCTCCGTGGCCATGATCTTGCCTCCCTTGGGGCGGCCTGCTGGACGACGAGTTCCGCCTATCCATTATTGCACCGTGCAAGGATGTCCGGGCCGGGCGATACCTCGATCGTTCGACGGGTACGCGGCTGATGGATCGTCCGACTGGCTTGTGCTCAGGTCCTGCCGGAGGTGCGTCTATGGAGGCAGTCCTGCATGCTCTGTCCCGTGCTGGCAGCATGGCCTGGGACATCACCTGGGCCCTTGTGCTCGGCTTCGCGCTGTCGGCTGTCGTGCAATCGGTGGTGCGTAAGTCCTCCGTCGTCCGCCTCCTCGGCGATGACCGTCCGCGGACCCTGGCTCTCGCGGCCGGGTTCGGCGCTGCCTCGTCGTCGTGCTCGTACGCCGCGGTGGCGCTCGCGCGGTCGCTGTTCCGCAAGGGCGGCGCACACCTCACGCGGCGATGGCTTTCGAGATCGCCTCAACCAACCTGGTCATCGAACTCGGCGTGATCCTCGCCCTGTTGATGGGCTGGCAGTTCACCCTTGCTGAGTTCGTAGGCGGTCCACTGATGATCGTGTTCCTGGCTGTCCTGTTCCGCTTGTTCCTGCGTGAGCGGCTGGTGCGGGAGGCACGTGAACAGGCCGGGCGAGGGCTGGCCGGAGCGATGGAGGGCCACGCCGCGATGGATATGTCCGTGCGAAGGCAGGGATCGTTCGGGCGGCGCCTGGTGTCCGGTGACGGGTTCACCGCCGTCGCGCACGTCTTTGTCATGGAGTGGGCCGCGATCCTGCGCGACCTCGTCCTCGGACTGTTGATCGCGGGTGCGGTGGCGGCATGGGTGCCGGACTCCTTCTGGCAGGCGCTCTTCTTCGACGGGCACCCACTCGCCGCAAAGCTGTGGGGCCCCGTGATCGGCCCTCTCGTCGCCGGCGCGTCGTTCGTCTGTTCTGTGGGCAACGTGCCGCTGGCGGTGGTGCTGTGGCAGGGCGGCATCAGCTTCGGCGGGGTGATCGCCTTCCTCTTCGCGGACCTGCTGATCCTTCCGATCCTCAACATCTACCGGAAGTACTACGGCCTGTGGACCGCAGGCTTCCTGCTCGTCACGTTCTATGCGGCGATGGTGGCCGCCGGATACGTCGTGGAGTTCGTTTTCGGCGGCCTCGGTGCCGTACCGGACCGCTCCCGCGCGACGCTCCCCGGTGGCGGCATCACCTGGAACTACACAGCCTGGCTCACCATCGTCTTCCTGTCCCTGGCTGCGGTGCTGGTGGTGCGCTTCGTGAGCACCGGCGGGGTTGGGATGCTCCGCAAGATGGGCGGCGCTCCCGACGGCAGTGGCCGCCATGAAGCGAAGAGCCGATGACCATTCCCGCTCTCGGCCCCCCAGGCTGTGCCCGCGAGCTGGGCGGCGAGCCGCGGCTGCACCCGGCAACGGGCGTTCGCCGCCGAGTTCACCGGAAGGCTGACCCGCGGCGAGAGCCGGACTGCGGAAGGCGGCGAATGATCCACTGGAGGGTGATCGGCCTCTTGGCGTGCCTCTGTGCCGGCTGTCCGTGATCGAGGTGACAGCTGCCCAACCGCGACGACTCAGAGTGCTCAGCTGCCTTTGCTCGACAGGAACTTAACGAGTGCGCCGACCGCGCCCGCTGCGCTCACAACGCCGATGGTGATCAGCCCGGAGAAGGCCACTCGTGCCCATGGGCCCCCGAATAGAGCGACCGCGATGACACTCGCGGCTGTCGCGATCCCCACGGTCGCGAGCACCGCAGGGGTGGCCGCTGTCGGCTCTTGGCTCATGTTCGACCAATCTGTCGGTACGGGCGGCGTCGACCAGGTGTGGGGCGGGCAACCAACGGCGCCTGAGTTGTACTTGCTTGAAGGGTGCAGCATCCGGGTGCGCAGGATCAGCCCGGATCCCTCCGCACCCGGCTGGCGACGTCCCCGATTCGTGACAGGTGTGACGGACATCGGTGGGACGCCCGTCACACCCTGGCGGGCGCAATTCGTCCGGAGCTGGAGCGCCTATGCGTGCAGTGCCTTGAGTGCGCTCTGATGGCTGAGCCAGCCCACAGGCCGCTCCTTGCCGGAGTCGAGGACTGGAAGGCCCGTGCCGGGGGCCGCGACCAAGGCATGCAGCGCGGTGGCGAGTTGTTGGTCGGCAGTGATACGGGGTGGCGGCTCGGCAAGGTCACGCACCATGGTCGGCGCGCCGTTGGGCTGTTCGGCGAGCGCCTCGGCGACGGCCTGTGCCGTTACCACACCGAGGTAGACGCCGTCGGCGTCGAGGACCGGCAGGGCACCGTGCCCCGATCGGCTCAACACGTCTGCGGCGTCAGCGAGTTGAGTGGACGCAGGGAGCGGGGTGGGCAGTGGCTCCATGACCATGGTGACCGCCTGGCTGCCGATACGGGCGCCGGAGGCGGCCCCGGTCAGGTCGATGCCGCGACGGCGCAGCTTGAGGGTGTAGATCGTGTCGCGGGCGAGCAGCCTGCTGGTGGCCGTCGCAAGGACGATGGCGAGCATCAGCGGCAGGATGATCGAATACTCGCCGGTCAGCTCGAAGAGAATCACGACCGCTGTGATCGGCGCACGCGCCGCGCCCGCGAACACGGCTCCCATGCCGACAAGCGCGTACGCTCCCACAGCTCCGGCCGAGCCGGGCAGCACGTCGTGCGCCACAGCGCCGTACGCGGCACCCAGCATCGCCCCGATGAACAGGCTGGGTGCGAACACCCCGCCCGAGCCGCCGATCCCGACGGTCAGGCTGGTGGCAAGCATCTTCCCGACCAGTAGCAGGAGCAGGAAGCCGATCGCGTATCCGCCCTCGGTGGCCTTCTCGAGCACCGGATAGCCGACCCCGTACATCTCGGGCAGGACGAACAGGACGAGACCCAGGGCGAGGCCGCCGACCGCGGGACGCAGCCACTCCGGGCCGCGCCAGATCCAGTCACAGGCATCCTCGATCGCATACAAGATCCGCGAGAAGCCGACGCCGACCGCGCCCGCGACCACACCGAGCAGCGCGAACAAGGCGTACTGGCTCAGGTGCTGAATGTGGAAAGCCGGCAGATTCAAGAACGCCACGTCACCGAACGCGGCCCGGCCGATCACGCTCGCGGTGACGCTCGCCAGCACCGTCGCGCCGAACGCCTCCACGGTGAAGGCCTGCAGGATGAGTTCCATGGCGAAGAAGACCCCCGCGAGCGGGGCGTTGAACGTGGCCGCGATGCCGCCCGCGGCGCCGCACGCGACCAGCAGCTTCATCCTCCCCTCGGTCACGTGCGTCAGGCGGCCGAGCGTCGAGCCGAGCGCGGAACCGATCTGCACGATCGGTCCCTCGCGGCCCACCGAACCGCCCGAACCGATCGTGAGGGCAGAGGCCAGTGTCTTGACCACGGCCACCTTGGGACTGATGCGGCCGCCGCGCTGGGCCACCGCCAGCATCACCTCGGGCACACCGTGCCCGCGGGCCTCCTTGGCGAACCGGTTCACCAGTGGCCCGTACAGCAGGCCCGCGATTACGGGCGTGACGAGGACGAAACAGGGGCCGAGCCAGGGCACATGCGGGTTGGTGCTGCCCGGCGCCGCCGCATAGTCGGGGTGCCCGGAGAACAGTCGGGTGAACGTCTGGATGCACCAGCGGAAGACGATCGAGCCCACCCCGGCACCCGCACCGATCGCGACCGCCAGGACCGCCAGGCCCCAAGGCGCCGACCGTAGCCCACCAAGGTATCGCTTGCCCGAGTTGTCACTGGTGGGTCTTGCTTCGCGGAGCACCGTTCCGGCTTCCACTGTCACACTCACTTATTTCCCCTTCCTTACATTTGCATTATGCAAAACGTGTCAAGGGGAGAGGGCGGGCGGGCCGCCCAGTCTCCACAGGCCGGGCGGCGCGCTCGGTGCACGAGGCCTGCTCTGGGCTGCATCAGGGCAGTTCACGGGGGGTATGGGCGGGCATGGGTGGAGCCTGCCGAAGGCGCCCTCGGGACCCTGGTCGGCTCTGCACTCGGCGTGGAGCGGTCTGTCCGTCGCCCCCTAGACCCTGTCCTTAACGACAGCCTCACCGTCGAACAACATCTGCGCTACTTCGCCGCCGCCCACCGTCTCCCGCCCCTGGGCCGCGGCCACCAGCTCGTCAGCCGCCTCGGCTACGGAGTAGTACGGAAGCGTCCGCGCCAGTGAGCTCTCGGGCGGCACACGGCAAAAGCTCAACCTCACCCTGGTACTGCTCCACCCCGACGCCCTGCTGCTCGACGAGGGGCACCAGGGTCTTCGAGCAAGGCCGCTTCGACGCCAAGCGATTCCACGACCCGACGGCCTCACCGAGGTCGGCGGCGCCAAGACGGCCGCACAAGGCCCCGCGGGTGCCGGGCCGGCAGGCGCTTCCTCGCCTCCTGCCTGGTGAGGCGAGCGCGATCAGGCTTGTTTATGACGCCGCGCGAAGGCGGCAGCAATCAGCATGGCCAAGGCCGTGTTGTGGGCGGTCCAGAACAAGAGCTGGGCGTTCGGCCCGTTCACCGTCCGCAACTCCCCGTCCGTGTGACGGCAGAACGAGTCGGGCGGGTAGTACTGCGATACGGGAGTGCCGCTGCTGCCGCAGGGCGACGTATCGGGAAACAGGAACGGCTGCGCGCGCTGCGAGAGGGCCCAGCCGGCGAATATCGTCAGCCACCCGGCCAGCAGGAACACGGCAACTATCCAGCGAGGGACCCTCGCTCGCTTCCCCAGCCTCCAGACCACGGAGGTGGGCACGCCGACGGCCAATACAGCGAACAGCAAGATGATCACCGACGAAACTCCGTTCCTGCTTCGCTGCCTTTGCTACGCCGCAGTAGGAGGAGGGGGATGCCTCCGTACCGATCACTGGACGCTGCCGTCTTGAGGGCGCCGCAGCCTTCGCGTTCGACTGACGAGGAGCAGAGCCAAGCAGGCGATGGCGCAGACGAGCCCTGCGTACAGCAGGATCGGAACCCAGAACCACACCGCTTCGGTGCTGTGACCACCGCTCCAGTGGCAGGTGATCGACAGAGGGAAGCTGTCCACGCTCACCGAGGTCAGGACGTCGTCGCTCCCGGCATCCACGTAGACGCCGTGCCCGGATTCGTCCCCGCATACGGCGAGCGCGTTCGTAAACGCAAGCCCGTAAACGGTTCCAGCCCCATAGGCGGCGATAGCCGCTGCGGTGCCGATCACAGCCCAGCGGGCCGGCCGCGAGGGCTTCCTCCGGGTCGCCCACAAGGCGTACGGGAGCGCGCCGACGGCAAAGAGGAATATGGTGATCGCGGGCGGGCCGAAGAACGCGACGAGGGACACCCCGCACCCCCAGATCCTCAGTCCTGGGGTGATCCAACCACCGCGGAGATCGTTTCGCTAGGAGTCCAGCATGACCCTGGCTCCACGATCAGCCCGATGCTCCCAGAGCCACACGTCCAGGCGACAGCATCACGGATCAACCCACATGCCGCCCTCTCAGAAGATCGCCATCTCGGCGATCATCGGACGCTCCACCGCTTTCGCCTGGTCAACTGCGGGCGCGATCCGATCCCTTGTCACGCGAGGCTCAGCTGCCGGAAGCCGGTCCACCGCCGGCCTTTGGGCGGTCCACCAGATTCTGCGTGGCATCCGTATGCCGCTCCGGGGCGAGGCCGGCGAGGCGGCGCAGCGGGCCATGCACCGAGACCGAGCCCAGGTCCGGATCGATGATTTGGTGCAGCACCAAGCCATCGAGGAGCGCGAGCAGTAGCACGGCGGTTGCTTCAGCGTCCCCCGTGTCGCTCTGTCCCGCCACCCACCGGGTCAGCGCGGTGCGGCACTCGGCGAGGATCTCCCTCAGTTCCGTACGGAGCTGCTCATGCCGCGTCGCGGCCAGCAGCGTCTCGCTGAACAGCGTGGTGTTCTCGCCGCCCGCGGCGAAGCGGGCCACCTCGGCCAGGAAGACGTCGAGCCCCACGCCGACGTCTGCCCCCTCGCGCAGCCCAGTCAGCAGCGTGTCGACCTCCTCGCGCAAGGCGCTGAGGGCGGCCTGGACGAGCAGGTTGTCCACGGAGCGGAAGTGGTAGTGCACCAGCGCGGGACGCACTCCGGCGCGCTCGGCGACCCGCCGGGTGGACACCGCTCCCCAGCCGTCCTCGGCGATCAACTCGGCCGCGGCGCACAGCAGCCGGGTCCGGGTCTCCCGTCCGACTTCCTGCGACGTCGGTGCCATGGTTCCTCCTTCCGCAGGGCCCCGCCTTAGGCGTTCGACCAAAGCGTAGACGTGGCCCGATGCCAGGGCAAACAACGCCCCCGCCCAACCGGGGCACGCCATCCCACGTCACTGCCCCCGTTCCCGGACCACCCGCGCGATGTCGAGCCGCCGCACGGCCCGTAGGGCGGGCAGTTGGGACACCGCGGCGGCGGCCACGACGCTGGCTGCGGCCAGCAGCAGGGCGGGCCAGCCGAGGTCGAGCCGGATCGTAAACAGGTCGCTGCTGAAGGAGCGCAGGAACGCCCACGCGACCGCCGCTCCCGCCGCCAGACCGGCTGGCACTGCCAACAGCGTCGCCGTGAGGTTCTCGGCGGCCAGCGCGCCGGCCACCCGGCGCAGCGGCACGCCCGCAGCGCGCAGTGTGGCCAGTTCGCCGGTGCGCTCGGCGATGTTGACCGTCATGGTCACGTAGATCACCGCGAAGGCGAGGGTCTCGCCGAGCACCAGCATCACCCCGATGAAGATCCAGAAGAGGCTCAGGTAGCCGTCCACCTGGTCGCGCAGCGCCTGCGCGTCCGTGTACGCGACGACGCCGTCCAGGTCGGAGACCTCGGTGCGCAGCCGGTCCCGGTCGGTGCCGTCGGCGAACCGCAGCAGGTAGCTGTTGGGCTCGGTTCCGGTCGCCGTACGGACCGTGTCGAAGGTGCCGTAAAGCGCGGTGCCCATGGGCTCCTCGACGAATCCGGCCAGTGTCGCCTGCCTCGGCCGTTCCCCCGGCACGGTGACCGTGAGACGGTCACCGACCGAGACTTTCAGCTTCTCGGCCAGCGCCGAACCGGCGAGCACCCCGTTCCCGGGCAGCTCACGGGTGTGCCCGTGGCTGTCGAGGAAGCCGTGCATGTCGGTGTCCGGCCGGTACCCGGTCAGGGAGGTGCTGTATGAGTCGGGGTGCGTGGCGTCACCGGTCGACGCGACGGTTACCGGCACCGCCGTCGAGGGTTCCACGGCGGTGACACCCGCCAGGCCGAACAGCCGGTCCTCGACTCCAGCGGCCGAGGAGCCTTCGGCGGCGACGGTCACCGTGGCGTCCTGCCGCTCCACCGTGTCGAACTGTGTGTGCACCATCGTCCGCATGCTGGTGAGCATGCCGACGGAGGTCAGGACGAGCACCAGCGCGAGCCCTGCACCGCTCATCGTGGCCGCCGTGCGGCGCTTGCTGCGGCCGAGGTCGCGCAGCGCCATCCGCCAGATGGCCGGCATGCGCCAAGCGCGGGCGAGCGCCGCCGTGAACCGGCCGGGCCGCCGCGCGGTGCCGCCGTCGCCGCGCATCGCCTCGGCAGGTGCGGTACGCGCCGCGGCGAGCGCCGGGGCACCGCCACCCACCAGGGCGACCAGCAGGCCGAACGCCAGGCCGAGCACTGTCGTCGGCACGTGCCGGGCCACGACTGTGTCGGGAATGCCCAGCTCCCCCGTGTAGGCGCGGGTCACAGCGGAGGTGGCCACGGCGCCGAGCCCGACGCCGGCCACCGCCCCGGCGGTGGCCGCGATGACGCCGTGGCTCAGGTAGTGCCGTACGACAGCGCCCCGCCCCGCACCCGCGGCGAGCAGCGTGCCGATGACCCGCCGCTCGGCCATCACCAGGCGCGTGATCAGGACGTACGCGGCGACGCCCGCGGCGGACAGGAACAGCAGTGGGAAGGCGACGGCGATCTCGTTGAAGCCCTTGAGGTCCTCGGAAAGTGTGGCGTTGGAGGGCTGGTCGGCCTGCGGCTCCACGTGCAGGGCCCCCGCGTCACGCAGCGCACCGGTGATCCGGTCCTCGGCCGCGGCGGAGGGGTGCGGGGCGAACTCGACGAGGGCCTGGTTCGGCGCGGACACACCGGCGAGCACGCGGGCAGTGGACTCGGGCACGTACAGCACGGCGAAGGAGTGCGGATCGGCCAGCGCGTCCTGTCGGCTGCGCGCCGGCCACAGATACTCGGGCGACTCGGCGACGCCGCGCACGGTGAGTGTGTGCCAGGTGCCGCCGCCGTAGGCCCGCACCCGGTCGCCCGGATGGAGGCCGAAGGTGTCGGCGGCGTGCCGCTCCAGCACCGCTCCGGCGGTGTCTCCGGCGACGGGCGCGTGCCCCGCGGTGAGGTCGAACCGGTTCACGGCCGGGACGGAGCCGTCGTCGGGCAGGCCGATGACGCGCCCTGCGAGCTTCTGGCCCGTGAGGGCGAGCGGAATGTCCGCCTGGGTACGGGTGGTCACCGCGGCGACGCCGGACGCGTCCGCCACCTCCTCGGCGGGCGGCCGGGCGTCGGGCGCGGTGGCGGTCAGGTCGGCGAAGTGCAGCCGGCTGTAGGTGCGGTCGTAGGACGCACTGAGGTTGAGGTAGGCGTCGAAGCTGGCGACGAAGAGCGTGACGCCGAGCATCACGGTGACGGCCACGGCAGCGAACTGGCCCAGCCTGCGCCGCAGGTCACGCCGGGTCTTGGCGAGCAGTACGTGTCGCATCGCGCCTCCTCACCAGGCCACGGACGCCACGTCGGCGGGCTCGGTCTGCCGCTCGACGGACTCGACGCCGCCGTCGCGCATGCGCACGACACGGTGGGCAATCGCGGCGATCACTGCGTTGTGGGTGACCATCAGGACGGTGCGGCCCTCGCGGTTGCTGCGCTGCAACAGCTCCAGGATCCGGCGGCCGGTCGCGGTGTCGAGTGCTCCGGTGGGCTCGTCGGCGAGCAGCAGGTCCGGGTCGGTGATCAACGCACGGGCGACGGCGACGCGCTGCTGCTGGCCGCCGGAGAGCTGAGCGGGAAAGTGGTCCGCGCGCTCCGCCAGGCCGACGTCGGCAAGGAGTTCGGCGGCCCGGCCACGCGCGCCCCGCCCGGTGAGCTCGGCGATGACCTCGATGTTCTCCTGGGCGGTGAGGGTTGGTACCAAATTGAAGTACTGGAACACGAACCCGATGTGCGCCCGCCGGAACCCGGTGAGCGCGGCTGGGTTCCGCTCAGTCAGCTCCTCTCCGGCGACGGTCAACTGTCCCGCGTCTGCGGCCTCGATCCCGCCGATGAGGTTGAGGAGGGTCGTCTTGCCTGAACCGCTGGGCCCGAGCACGACGACGAGCTCGCCTGGCTCGATGTCGAGGTCGACGTCGCGCAGCGCGTACACCGCGGCTTCCGCACTGCCGTAGGTCTTGCTCACACTGCGCAACCGCACACTGCCGCGTTGCCCGGCGGGCCCTGTCGTCTCGCTCACGTCGTACCCCTCCCGTACATCTTGGTCGAACGCCCAAAGCGTACGACTTGGCCGGTCGCCCAATCAAGGGGGCGTGACGGCTCGCGGCCCCGACGGGCGCAACAGTGCGGATTCGTTCGGTCCTGGACTTCTATGGCCCCCCGCACCCGGCCCATCTCAAGCGGCGTGGGGAACGGGCCCACTGCTCACGCCCCGCACCGGAGCGGGCGCCCCGTGCGCGGCTCATGGAGCGCTGAGCCTCTGCGTCGTCGCAACCATCAGCCGGACTCCGCAGTCTGGGTGTGAGAGGGCGGTAAGTGAGGCGAACATCCGTTTCGCTGTTGCGGGCGTCGGCGGAGAGGTTTCGCTGGCGGGGGGAGTGTCGAGAGGGCGAAGTGACCTTATTGGGGTTCGGTGGCGGTGCTGCGGGCGACGAGGTGTTTGATCTTGTGTCGCACGTTGTTGATGTTGCTGGTCGTGAGATCCACACGTATCTCCTCGCAGACGCTCCGCGCCCTGAGTGGCCCGTCCGCTCGCGCCCGGTGCCGAGGCGGGCACACGTGTCTCCGTATGGACCGACCGGCAGGGCGACCGGACGTCGTCGCCCCTGAGCCCGGCGGAGTCCGTTTTCGATGGCGTGGAAGCCGGAGGCTGGACCGCCTCTGGGGTCGGAGCGCAGGCGTGGGTCGGCACGAACGCTCTGCACGGGTATGCGGAGTGGCGGCGGATAGACCGGCGGGGGAGGGGTGGATGCAGGCCGATGGGCGGTAGGGGCGTACCACGGAATGAGCCTGCTCGAGGCCGGTGACGGCACCTCGGCCCATCCTCGGAAGCGCGCTGCCGGGGCAGGGCAGGCCCGAGTCCGGCGACGGGTGTGGTCGCTCAACGTCCCTTGCCTGGCGCCGAGTTTGGCGTGATTGTGGTCGCGGTGGGTTGCGTTGCCGCGGTGTCCGCCGTCTCTGGGTCGCTCACCACGGGTGGCGTCGGCTCTCGTAGACCCCGACTCGCCGACGACATGCTCACCGACTGTTCCACCCGGACCGGCTACCGCCAGGAAGCCGGCCCGTCAGCCCTTGTATCCGGGGGATGTACTCCATGCAACCGGGGGGGATAAGTCTGTTTTGCCGGATGTTCCGGGAGGTAGATTGTGAATAAGTCCCCTGAGGGAGGCCGATTCGATGCCGTGGTACGTATGGCTGCTCGCAGCTGTGGGGCTTGGCGTCGCGGAGTTCTTCACCCTGACGCTGGTCTTCGGGTTGCTGGCGGGCGCTGCACTGGTTGCCGCGGTGGTCGCTGGTGTGGGCATCGGCATTCTCGGCCAGCTGGTGGCAGTCGCGGGGGCAGCGGCAGCGGGCCTCATTGTCATTCGCCCTGTCGCGTTGCGGCATCTGGCACAGTCACCCCTCTTCCGCGAGGGCAGCGACGCGCTGATCGGCAAACGGGCCGAGGTCATGCAAGAGGTCTCCGCGACCCGCGGTCTGATCAAGATCTCTGGCGAGGAATGGTCGGCCCGCGCCCTCGACGAAAGCCATGTGATCCCAGTGGGAGCGCTGGTCGATGTCATGGAGATCGAAGGCGCCACAGCCGTTGTCTATCCCCGCGAACTCCTTCCATGAACAGCTTTGAACACTGAGTAACGGAGGAAGTGTGGATCCGGTTGTCATCCCGATTCTCGTGGCGGCGATCGTTGTCGTCTTCCTCGTCGCTGCCGCGGTGCGGATCGTCCCGCAGGCACGCCGCTACAACATCGAGCGGTTCGGCCGGTATCGCCGGACGCTGCAGCCCGGCCTGAATTTCGTCCTGCCGGTGGCAGACCGTGTCAACACCAAACTCGATGTGCGCGAGCAGGTGTACTCGTCCGACCCCAAGCCGGTGATCACTGAGGACAACCTTGTCGTGAACATCGACACTGTGCTCTATTACCAGATCACCGACCCGAGGGCGGCGGCCTACGAGGTCGCTGATTATCTGCAGGCGATCGATCAGCTCACCGTGACCACGCTGCGGAACGTCATCGGCAGCATGGACCTGGAGCAGACGCTCACCTCGCGTGAGGAGATCAACACTCGGCTCCGCACCGTCCTCGACGAGGCCACCGGCAAGTGGGGCATCCGGGTCAACCGCGTCGAGATCAAGGCCATCGATCCGCCGAACACCATCAAAGAGGCGATGGAGAAGCAGATGCGGGCCGAGCGCGACAAGCGCGCGGCCATCCTGCACGCCGAAGGGGAGCGGCAAGCCAAGATCCTCACCGCGGAAGGCACGAAGCAGAAGGACATCCTGGAGGCACAGGGCACGCAACAAGCCATGATCTTGCGGGCCGACGGCGAGGCCAAGGCGGTGGAGCGCGTCTTTCAGGCTGTCCATCGCAACAATGCCGACCCGAAGATCCTGGCGTACAAGTACCTTGAGACGCTCCCGCACTTGGCGAAGAGCGACAACAACACGTTCTGGGTGATCCCTGGGGAGTTGACCGAAGCAGTTCGCACCGTCACCAGCGCGTTCGGTGATCACTCAACGCTGGGTCTCCCCAAAACGGCGCAGCCCGAGGAAGCGCCCCCTGCCGGCGCTGACGGCACGCCAGATGAGGCCCCAGTGCTGGGGGCAGGCTCGGTGCCTGCGCTTGATGCTGCCGCGGCCGCTGACGAGGTCGCGAAGCAGGCTGACGCCGCAGTGAGCGATGCCAAGGCCGAGGCCGAGGCCGCGAGGACGCCTCAGGTGCCGGGGCGGGGGCAGACATCCGCTGGTAGCTGAGCCGCTCTCGCCTCTCGCCAAGCTGGTGGGATGCCAGGAATCAGGTCAGGCAACGATGGGGAAAGCTGCCGCCCGGAACCCTGACGCATTATCAAGTGCATGCCGTTCCCGGCTCTGCTGAGGGTCGCGGATTCGTGGCCGGGGTGGACCGGAACGAATACGGTGACCCATTCGCCGTAGACGGTACGGAGCTCGGCAGCGAGCCGTTCGGCGAGCGCGTCGTCACCACACGCGATCATGTGGCCGTGGAGCGACGGCCGTTGAAGCCGACGGAGTAGCGTGCGCACGGTGTCAGCCGGCATGGCCACGACGCGCATGCGGAGCGCGCTTCGCATGAGGCGTCGACACGGGCGAGGGACGCAATCGGTGGGGCGGTCGTCTAGACGAGCAGGCCCCAGACGCCGAGCAGCCGGGTGGTCCCGGGTGGTGGCGCACAGGGACGCGGGCCCAGCCGCGCAATAGAGCGATGCTCACCGCAAGCAGCAGCAGGGTGCAAAGAATCAGGATGGTCCAAGTGATCATTTCTGCGGGCTCCCGCGGCGCAGGTGGAAGAGCCGCCGATCGGACTTCCCGGCACACCGGAAGGAACCCTGCACACACCGCGGGCCTTGAGCATGGCGATCACGCGAGTGACCGGCTCGCCGTGTACCGGGGCCCGGCGTCGATGCGCATCACCACCGTGGCGTCGCGGACCGCAGAAAGAGGGGACGTGCCTGGCCCGGGCACCCGGCGGTGCAGTGCCCGGCGGATTCCTTATGCTCTCGCTCTCCCTCGGCGGCGTGTGTTCCCGTTTTTCGCCGGATGCTCGTCACCCACTGCTGATGCTGCCGCGCGAGGGTGGGGCGATGTCTCTGGGGTCGTTGTTGATCAGAGGGATTGCGTGCCGACGAGGTGTCGTTGGGGCGGATTCACATACCTCCGACGGTTGCGTATGGGGCGGCTGCTCGACATCTCTGTAGCTGACGAGTCGGAAGGGCAGTCGGCGTGCGTCGAAGAGGCCTGCAGGTCGGTGCCCGGCATCAACGGGGCGTAAATGCTGCCGGGTTGCGGCAATGCGCTGGGCGTCAACGACACGTCAGGATGAGCGAGGAAGGAACGGGGGTCACCCTCGGTGCCGGGCTTCGGAAATGAGGTCCTGTCGCCGGGGGAGGGGCCGGTGGCGCGGCGAAGGAGGTCGGGGGATGGGGGAGATCTTCGCCGGCGCTGCCGGGTTCCCTACGCTTCTGTACACCGCTGCGCTGGGCGTCACTGCGGGTTTCTGGCTGTTGGTCGTTCTTGGAGGAGCCGCTGCGACCGCCTTTGACGAGGATGTCGACCTGCGGGCGGCGGGCCTCGGGGGAGTCCCTGTCGCAGTGGCGTTGTCGCTGGTGATCGCCGTGGCATGGGCGGTGAGCGTCACCGGATCGGTCCTGGTCGACTGGTTCGACTTTGCCGGAATCCCGCAGGCCGCGCTGCGCGTCGCACTGCTTCTCCTCTCGCCGCTGGTCGGCTGGCGGGTGGCGCGTCGGGTCGTGTCGCCGCGGGCCAAGCGCGCCCCCGATGAACCTGTGCAGCCCACCTTCGGCCTTGATGCCGGACGGCGCGGCGACTCAGATTCCGTGCTCAGCGGTTCGCGCACGACCGACTACTGACGCCGGCTGCCGCCCCGCGCGAGTGCGTGGCCGCGTCATCGCCACACCTTCAATCCCCTCTTCGTCTCGGGGTGACAGCCACCCCTGGATCCAAAGGACTTCATCATGGATGCCACCACTGTGGGCATCGGCGTGGCCGTCGTCGCTGTCCTGTTCGTCGTCGCTGTGTTGCTGCTCGTCTTCACCCGCCTGTTCCGCAAGGTGGAGCAGGGCAAGGCGCTCATCGTGTCGAAGATGCGCAAGGTCGATGTGACCTTCACCGGGCAGGTCGTACTGCCCGTACTCCACAAGGCCGAGGTGATGGACATCTCGGTCAAGGCCATAGAGATCACGCGCACCGGCCGCGATGGGCTGATCTGCCAGGACAACATCCGCGCCGACATCCGCATTTCGTTCTTCGTCAAGGTCAACAAGACCGTCGACGACGTCATCAAGGTCGCGCAGGCGGTGGGAACCCAGCGGGCCAGCGACCAGAAGACGCTCCAGGAGCTGTTCCACGCGAAGTTCTCCGAGGCACTCAAGACGGTCGGCAAGCAGCTCGACTTCACCGACCTCTACACCAAGCGCGAGGAACTGCGGTACCGGATCATCGAGGTCATCGGCGTCGACCTGAACGGCTACCACCTCGAGGACGCGGCCATCGACTACTTGGAGCAGACGCCGCTCACCCAACTCGACCCGGACAACGTCCTCGACGCGCAGGGCATCCGGAAGATCACCGAGCTGACAACCATCGAACACGTGCGCACGAACGAGTTCCAGCGCACAGAGGAGAAGGAGATCACGCGGCAGAACGTCGACGCCCGCGAGACCATCCTGGAGCTGGAGCGTCGCCAGGCGGACGCGGAGATCAAGCAGAAGCGCGAGATCGACACCGTACGGGCCCGCGAGGAGGCCGAGACGGCGCGGGTGGTGGAGGAAGAGCGACTGCGCTCGCAGGGCGCGTTCCTCGCCACCGAGGAAAAACTCGGGGTGCAGCGCGAGAACCAGGCCCGCGAGGTCGCCGTCGCGCAGAAGAACCGCGAGCGCGTCATCGCCGTCGAGAACGAGCGCATCGAGAAGGACCGCCTCCTCGAAGTCATCGCGCGGGAGCGGGAGACGCAGCTGACGAAGATCGCCGCCGACAAGGAGGTCGAGGCGGAGAAGCGCGAGATCGCCGAGGTCGTACGCGAGCGGGTCGCCGTCGACCGGACGGTCGCCGAGCAGGAGGAGTCCATCAAGAAGCTGCGGGCCGTCGAGGAGGCCGAGCGCGGACGGCAGGCCGTCATCATCGCGGCGGAGGCCGAGGCCCAGGAGAAGCTGGTCAAGGACATCAAGGCCGCGGAGGCCGCCGAGCAGGCCGCCACCCACCGAGCCGCCGAGCAACTCACGCTGGCAGAAGCTGAGTTGAAGGCCGCAGACCTGAAGGCGCAGGCCAAGCTGAAGCTCGCGACGGGTGTCCAGGCCGAGGCCGCGGCGCCCGGCCTCGCCGAGGTGCAGGTGCGAGACAAGGAGGCCGAGGTCACCGAGAAGGCCGGCCGCGCCGAGGCCGAAGCCACCGAGGCCAGGATGCGCGCCGAAGCGGAAGGGGCACGCGCCAAGGCCCTGGCGGAGGCGACTGCCATCTCGGAGAAGCTCAAGGCGGAGGCCGAGGGCATCAACCAGAAGGCCGTCGCCATGGCCGCACTCGACGACGCCTCGCGCGGGCACGAGGAGTACCGGCTGCGGCTGCAGGCGGAGAAGGAGATCCGGCTCGCTGGGCTCGACGTGCAGCGGCAGGTCGCCGAGGCGCAGGCCACCGTACTCGCCACCGGCCTGGAGAACGCCGACATCAACATCGTCGGCGGCGAGTCCGTCTTCCTCGACCGGCTCGTGAACTCGATCGCGCTGGGCAAGGGCGTTGACGGATTCGTGCAGAACTCGAACGTGGCACAGCAGTTGGCGGGCCCGTGGCTGAACGGGTCGGCGAGCTTCACCGAGGACCTCACAGCGATCCTCGGCTCGGTCTCCACCGCCGACGTCCAGAACCTCACCGTCTCCGCCCTGCTCATGAAGCTCATGAAGAGCGGCGGCGAGCAGGCCGGTCCTGTCCGTGAACTCCTCGACAAGGCAAGCCAGTTGGGCCTGGCCGACCTGCCGCTGGCCGAGCTGAACGGGTCGGCACGGAACTGACCCTCCCCATGAACCGCGCCGGGACCGCCGTACGGGGGTCGACAGTCCCGGCGCTTGCCCAAACTCCGCACAAGCAGGACCTGGCAGAAGCAGAGAAGGAGACCGGGCATGGCCACCGGTACGGAAGTGGAGACCGGCCTCGACGCGGGCACGTACGAGGTTCTGCGCGACCGCCTCGCCAGGCAGTCGCGGCAGCTGGCAGGGCGCGTCACCGAGTTGAACGGACGCCGCGTCGCCGCGTTCGGCTCCACCGAGCTGACGCTGGCCGGCACCGGCGCCCTGCGCACGGACGCGCCGCGCCTGGCCCGCGATGTCGTCGCCGTCGGGGACGTGCTGCTGGTCGGGCTGCGGGATCCACTCGGCACGACGGCCGACGTCGCGGTCGGCGACGTGTTCGCCCTGCACGGCCGGGACCTGGAGCGGCTGCCCGACGACGCCGTCCCCGGTCTGCTCGACGACCCGGCGTTCGTCCGCGAATTCTCCGCGCTGTTCCGCTACTACCGGCAGAGCCGCCTGCTGCAACTGCGCCTGATCGACGGAAAGTTGCTGGCCGTCTTCCAGACCGGCGAAAAGGTCGCAGACATCCGCGTCCTGCGCTGGGAACTCGACGGCCGCGGCGGTGTCCGCTTCCTCGACGCGCGCGGCGACCGGGACGATGTACTGCCGCCCGCCCACGCCGTCACCTGGCGGGAGGCGACCCGAGCGGACCACATCCTGGGCCGCCACCCGCATGTGTCCATCGCTCGTGAGGCATATGTCTCCACGGTCGCCGGATCCCTCACCGTCAAGGTCGAGGACGACACCGAGACCGGCGAAGGCATCCACTCCGAGCCGGTCGACGAACCTCTGCAGTCCTTGGCCGACGCGGACATCGCCTACGCCCGCGTCGGCCCGCTCCTACTGATCCGGGTACGCCCCTACAAGGAGGACACCGAGCGCCACCTGGTCTTCAACACCCACACCAAGGCCGTCGTCCGCCTCGACGGCATCGGACAGGCGTGCCGCGTACTCCCCGACGAGCAGGGCGTCATCTTCCCCGGCGGCTACTGCCTGGCTGCGGGCACGCACAAGACATTCGACGCCGTCGACACCACCGACCTGAACTACGTACGCACCGTGCAGTCCCCGAACGGCGAGGACGCCCTCTATGTCTTCCACGCCCGCGCCCAGGGACGCACCCTCCTGCTGCCGTACAACCAGATCCGCAAGGAGATCGCCACCCCGCTCACCTGCCGCGGCCACGCCCTGCTTGAGGACGGCACGCTGGTACTGCTGCGCGGCGACACCACCGGTGAGCCCGCCCGCGTCCACGCCGTACAGACCTGGGCGACCCCATTCACCGCGGATACGCACACCGTCGACGTGCCCGGCGGCGACGACGAGCTGACCCGCATCGGCAACCCCGACCTGGTCCGCGCCATCGCCGACTGCCTCTCCCTGACCCGGACCGTTCACGAGGCGGCGACCACTCCCACCGCCGCCGCGTACCAGACGCTCGTCGCCGCCTGCGAGCGCGCGGGTGATTCCTACCCGTGGCTCGGCGAGACCGCGGCCGGCGGGCTGCGCGACCTGGTGGACGCGGTGCGCTCCTCTGCCGCACAGATCCTCACCGAGTACGAGACCGTCCAGACCCTCACCCGGCAGGCCGCGGACGCGCTCGCCGCGTCCGCTGCGCACATCGCAGGGCTGGTGCGCCGGATCCACGGCGAGGTACCGCGCAGCGCACCCGAATGGGTCGAGCGCATCACCGAACTGCGGCGTGCCCAGGGGAAATTGGCGGGCCTGAAAGAACTGCGGTACGCCGACACCGAGCGCATCGACACGCTCGCCATGGACCTCGGCGCCGACATCGCAGCGGCGGGCGGACGGGCCGTGGCCTTCCTCGCCCGCCCCGACGCCTTCGCCACCCACCACACCGACATCGAGCACCTCATCGCGGAGAGTGCCCTGATCGCCACGGTTGCCGAGGCCGGCCCGCTGACCGGGCGCCTCGACGAACTCATCGAACAACTGCGGACGGTGACCGATGTCATCGGCGTCCTCGACATCGACGACGCGACCGTGCGCACCGGGGTACTCGAGCGCGTCGCGGAGGTGCTCGCGGGCGTCAACCGGGCCCGCGCCACCCTCGACGCGCGCCGCCGCGAACTGACCGTTGATGAGGGGCGCGCCGAGTTCGCCGCCGAGTTCTCGCTGCTTGGCCAGGCCGTCGCCGGTGCGCTCGCGGTGGCCGACACCCCGGGCGCCTGTGACGACCAACTCGCCCGGCTGCTTCTCCACCTGGAGAATCTGGAGGGCCGGTTCGCCGACTCCGACGCGTTCCTCGCCGACCTCGACGCCAAGCGCACCGATATCTACGAGGCGTTCGCCGCCCGCAAGCAGACCCTGGTCGACGCCCGTGCCCGTCACGCCGAACGCCTGGCGACCTCCGCGACCCGCATCCTGCAGACCGTCGCCCGCCGCCTGGCCGGGCTCGACACCCTCGACGAGGTCAACACGTCGCTCGCCTCCGACCCGATGGTCGCCAAGGTCCGCCGCGTCATCGACGAACTGCGCGCCCTCGACGACCAGGTGCGCGCCGCAGAACTCGAAGGGCGCCTGACCGCCGCCCGGCAGGACGCGTTGCGCGCCCTGCGCGACCGCACCGACCTGTACGACGGCGGCGGCACCGCCCTGCGCCTGGGCCGCCACCGCTTGCCCGTCAACACCCAGCCGCACGAGCTGGCCCTGGTCCCCTACAGCAACGACCGGATGGCGTACGCGCTCACCGGCACCGACTACCGCGCACCTGTCGACGACCCTGCCTTCATCGAACTGCGCCAGTACTGGGGCCAGTTGCTGCCCTCGGAGAACGCTGACGTCTACCGCGCCGAACACCTCGCCGCCCGTCTTCTCGCGGACCACGGCGCCGCGGACCTGCTCGCCGCCGACGATCTGCCCGCCCTGGTGCGAACCGCGGCCGAGGAGGCCTACGACGAGGGCTACGAGCGCGGCGTCCACGACCACGACGCGGCCCTCATCCTCACCGCACTGCTCACCCTGCACTCCGGCGCCGGGCTCCTGCGCCACACCCCGGCTGCCCGGGCCGCCGCCCAGCTCTTCTGGGCGCACGACGCCGACGAGAACGAGCGCGAGCAGTGGACCCGGCGCGCCGTCTCCCTCGCCCGCGCCCGCGACACCTTCGGACTCGCCCCAGCGATCGATGACTGGTGCGCCGAACTCGCCACCCGCATGGGCGACACAGACTCCGCCGCCTACCTCTTCGACGAGCTGACCACCGGCCCCGACGGCTTCGCCACCTCAGCCGCCGTACACACCTTCCTTGGCAAGTTCCGCCGTGCGACCGACAGTTCAGCCTACGAGGACGACCTCGCGGCGGTGCACGACCTGGCGGCGCGCAGGTCGCTGACTGAGGCATGGCTGTCCGCGTACACGGCATCGGCGGGAGAGAGCAGCGTGGACCTGCCCGAGGCCGTCGCCGTCGAACTCTGCCCGGACCTGCCCCGCTACGACATCGACGCCTCGCTCACTACGACCGTAGACGGTCTGCTCGGCAACCACCCGCGCATCGACGGCCGCCGCCTGATGCTCCGCCTCGACGAATTCCTCACCCGCACCCGTCACTTCCGCACTGAGTCCGTTCCCGGCTTCCGTGCCTACCAGCGGCTGCGCACCGACCTCATCGCCACCGAGCACACGCGGCTGCGCCTGGACGACCACCGGCCGCACGTCCTGCCCACCTTCGTCCGCAGCCGTCTGATCGACGAGGTGTACCTGCCCCTGATCGGCGACAACCTCCACAGGCAACTCGGGACCGCGGGCGGCCTGTTGCTACTGATCTCGCCGCCCGGCTACGGAAAGACCACACTTGTCGAATACGTCGCCGACCGCCTCGGCATGCTGCTGGTCAAGGTCAACGGACCCGCTCTCGGCCACGGCGTCACCTCGCTCGACCCCGCCGAGGCGCCGAACGCCAGTGCCCGCCAGGAAATCGAGAAGGTCAACTTCGCACTGGAGGCCGGCAACAACGTCCTCCTCTACCTGGACGACATCCAGCACACCTCACCGGAGCTCCTGCAGAGGTTCATCTCGCTGTGCGACGCCCAGCGCCGCATGGACGGGGTGTGGGACGGCGAGGCGCGCACCTACGACCTGCGCGGCAAGCGCTTCGCTGTCTGCATGACGGGCAACCCCTACACCGAGTCCGGGCAGCGGTTCCGCATCCCCGACATGCTCGCCAACCGTGCAGACGTCTTCAACCTCGGCGACGTCCTCACCGGCAAGGAGGACGCCTTCGCCTGCAGCTTCGTCGAGAACGCCCTCACCGCCAACGAACACCTCGCACCGCTGACCGGCCGGGACCATACAGACCTCGACGTGTTCCTGCGCCTGGCCGACGGCGACCCCACCGTCCGCCCCGACCAGCTCACGCACCCGTACGCCCCCGTGGAGCGTGACCGCATCGTCGCGGTCCTGCGCCACCTGATCACGGCCCGCGCCACGGTTCTTGCCGTCAACGCTGCCTACATTGCCTCCGCCGCACAGAGCGACGACGCCCGGACCGAGCCGCCGTTCCAGCTCCAGGGCTCCTACCGCAACATGAACAAGATCGCCGCACGGATCGACCCTGCCATGAACGAGGCCGAGCTGGCCGCCGTCATCGACGACCACTACACGGGTGAGGCCCAGACTCTGACCACGGGAGCCGAGGCGAACCTGCTGAAGCTGACGGAACTGCGCGGCCGCATCACTGCCGGGCAGGCCGCCCGCTGGGACGATTTGAAGGCCGCATACATCCGCACACGCACCCTCGGCGGTGCCGGTGACGACCCGGTCATCCGGGCGGTCGCCGCCCTCGGTCTACTCGCCGACCGGGTGGCTGCGGTGGAATCGGCCATCACCCGGGCCACCAACCCCCGCCACACCCTCACCAACCCATCTGCTCGCCAAGCCCACCGCCCATGACCGGCCCGCTTGACCGCACCCGCTGGTACGTGCCCTTCAACGCTGCGCTAAAGACGCGTCAGAGACGCGACACGACACGGGGGGCGAGCATGGCCAGGCACGACCGACTCGAGCGGTATCTGGACGGGTACGCGAGTATGCTCGCCGACGCTTCCGCCACCGGCATCCGCCTCACCCGCGACAAACTCAACTCCCACCGCGCGCTCGGCGAGCAGTCCGCCGAGGCCGGGTGCGGCTTGCGCGCGCTGGTCGCCGCCCATCTCAGCGAGACCCGTGCCAGCCTGTACGGCCGCAGCGACATGGGGCCTGCTTGCGCAACGAGCCGAACGCTTCGGCCTGAGGCTGCCGTGCGAGCACGCACCACGGGGCTGCACTGACCCCGCCCCGCTCACATTGGGCTGTGCCCCCACGACGAAGTCAGGGCTGCCGGGCTCGGCCCATTTGCGCTGGGAAGGCCATGGGATCTGCATCGAAGCCCTGGAACGCCTCGCGTACGTGCCACTGCCCCGCGCCGTAGCGGGTGAACTCGGCGATTGTTGCAGCTGTCGCACCGGACATGTTCGCGAAGTCATTTGAAATCAACGGCTGGTATCGCTCGGTCACGACGACTTCGGTGTTGGTGACATCGGCGAAGGTCATGACGGCATCACGCTGGTGTATAGCCACGCCCACCATCACGCGCCTGTAGGCCGGCGCGAGGCGGTCGAGTTCGAGGACCATGACCTCAGCGAAGCCGAGACCCAGACCGGTCTCGCTGTGCCGGGTCAGGTGGATGGTGCCGTCCGGTGAGCGGCTCTCGGTGTGCACCACGTACGACGGCGCTCCGTAGGGCGCGTCGTCCCGGTATGTTGCGGCGATGATGTCGAGATGGCGGGTTGGCTGATCCCAGCGGCCGGCGTCCCATTTGAGCTTCACTTCCACCTTCGTGAGCCCACCCACGCTGCTGTCTTCACCCATATCTCTGCGTCCCCCGGAATACGGCCCAGCGAGCGATGCTCTTGTCGACTCAAGTATGACCTTTTGACGGGTTGTTAACCTTGGTTCCCTGCTCACCGCGCGGTGAGCTACCTACCGGGCTGCGCTCAGCCGCTTGCCACCAGCAGTGCCTCGCAGACTGCGGGTGCCCCAAAATTCATCCACCCTGCTCAGGCCGCCGTATGTTCGTACTCGTGGAGGGTTCCGCCGAGTCGGTCTCGTCGGCGGATCTCCAGGTGCTTGATCTGCCCAGGTTCGGTGTTGGGTTGGGGCAGCGGGCGGAGTGGGGTGGCTTTTCCCAGGGCTCGGTGGAGGGCGGTGCCCGTTGTCGAAGGACTCGCGCAGAGCTTGGAGCAGGCGGCGTTGGTCCCCAGACCAGGGTGCGGTCCAGCCGCTCCCTGTAGCGGATCTGTGCCTGTGGGGCTCGAAAAGTCATCGCTGCAGTTCAAGCGGCATGTCGGTACTCGTTGATTGCTCCGCTGAGGATCCGGGTGCGCAAGAGCTTGCGGGGCTCGAAACCATCCAGGACTGCTGGCTGTTCCTGGGCCTCGGGCGGTCGTTGATCGCGGGATCGGTGCGGCCGATGTCTGTTGTAGTGGTCCTGGTACTCGGCGAGGACCTGCCGGGCGTGGGCCTCGTTCAGGAGCAGAACGTGGTCGAGTGCCTCGCGGCGGATGGTGCCGATCACGCGCTCGCAGTGGGCGTTCATGCGCGGTGCCTGGGGTGCGCTGAGCAGCACGTCCATGCCTTCGGCTTCGAAGACGGCGTCGAAGGAGCCGGTGTACTTGCTGTCGCGGTCGCGGAGCACGAAGCGCAGCGACTCGACGCGGCTGCCCAGGTCATCGGCGAGATTGCGCGCCTGCTGGGTCGCCCACTGTGCGGTGGGGTGGGCGGTGTCGCCGGTGATGTGGAGTCTGCGGGTGCCGTGTTCGAGGAACGCCAGCGCGTACAGGCGGCTGCCGGTGATCGTGTCGACGTGGAAGAAGTCCGCCGCGATGATCCCCTCGGCCTGCGCGGTGAGGAACTCGCGCCAGCTCGGGCCGGTGCGGCGCGGGGCGGGGTCGATGCCGGCCTTGTGCAGGATCTCCCAGACCGTGGACGGCGCGATCGGGTGCCTGTCCCGCGTGAAAACCCGGGTTTGGGCCGCTGGTCTGCGGTGACCGGCTGCAGGAGGGCTACCGGCTCGGACATGATCGGGGTATGCGGTGGTCATGGATCTATCTGGTGGCGCGCCGGTCGCTGGAGTTGGCGGGCCTGCGGATGCTGGGCGGTGCGGCGAAGGACGTCGAACTCCTGGTCCTGCGGCATCAGCTTGCGGTGCTGCGACGACAGGTCGGCCGACCTGAGTTGGAGCCGGGAGACCGGGTGTTGCTCGCGGCGTTGTCGCGGCTGCTGCCCAAGGAGCGCTGGGGGAGCTTCTTCGTCACCCCGGCGACGCTGCTGCGCTGGCAGCGGGAGTTGGTCGCGGACACGTGGACTTTCCCCCACAAGAAACCCGGACGGCCGCCAATACCCCAGGAAACAAAGGAGTTGATCCTGCGCCTGGCCAGGGAGAACCCGCTGTGGGGGCACCGGCGCGTACAGGGCGAGCTGGCCAGGTTGGGCGTCGCGGTGTCGGCGGCCACCGTCCGGGCAGTGCTGCGGCGGGCGAAGGTGCCGCCCGCGCCCCAGCGGGCGCGCGATAGCTGGGCCTCCTTCCTACACGTCCAGGCCTCTGGGCTGTTGGCCTGCGATTTCTTCCATGTGGACACCGCTTTCTGCAGGCGTTTGTACGTGCTGTTCGTGATGGAGGTCGAAACGCGCCGGGTGCACATCCTCGGCATCACCACCCGCCCGAACCGGGATTGGGTGGCCCAGCAGGCCCGCAACCTGATGATGGACCTGGGCGACAGGGTGAACCGGTTCCGATTCTTCCTGCGGGACCGGGACGGGAAGTTCTCCGACTCGTTCGACGCTGTCCTGGGCGGCGCGGGCGTGCAGGTCCTGCTCTCCCCGCCACGATCGCCGAAGGCGAACGCGTTCGCGGAGCGCTGGGTGGGCAGCGTCCGTCGCGAGTGCACCGATCGGATACTCATCCTCAACGAGCGGCACCTGCGGACCGTGCTGGACACCTATGCAGATCACTACAACCGGCATCGGCCCCACCAGTCCCTCCAGCAACGACCTCCCCAGGCCGTAGAGGCAGGAGAGCTGGTCCCGGTTATCCCGCTGGCCGGTCGCGTCCGTCGTACTCGGCATCTCGGTGGCTTGATCAATGAGTACCAGCAGTCCGCGTGACCGCGACGCCCGCCAGAGCCGAGGCGCGACGTACCTGATCAGCTACCCGAACCCGGGTTTTCACGCGGGACAGCCTTCGAGGGCCACCTCACCGCAGCACACCAGTAACAACCAACCCACGAGTTACACCGTTCGCTGTACAGACCCGATCGGCGCAATCTGCGTTGCCACTCCGGCTCCTCCGGTGGCTGCTGACTTCCGTGCCCGACCTCGATGCTCGCGGGGCCGCGACCGGAACCGGGGACCGTGCTGCCGGGGCTCAGGCGTCGATGATGACGGGGATGATGAGGGGCTTGCGGCGGTGGGTGCGGAACGCCCAGTTCGCCACAGCGCGGGCGAGGAGCTGTTCGAGTTGGCGCGCGTCCCCGACGCCTTCCTCAGCCGCGGTGGACAGGGTCTTCTCGATGACGGGGACGACCGGCTCGAAGGTGGTGTCGTCGTGGACGAAGCCGCGGGCCAGGAAGTCGGGGGCCTCGGCGAGGGCGCCGGTGTCTGCGTCGACGATCGCCACCACCGTGACCACGCCTTCGGCGGCGAGGGTGAGGCGGTCCTTGAGGGACGCTTCGGTGGCGCCGCCGACTTCCATGCCGTCCACGTAGACGTTGCCGGCGGGGACCTTGCCGGTGATGGACGCGCGCCCGTCGACGAGGTCGACGACGACGCCGTCCTCGGCGATGACGACCCGGTCTGCGTCGACACCGGTACGGATGGCGAGGTCGCCGTTGGCCCGCAGGTGGCGCCATTCGCCGTGCACGGGCATGACATTGCGGGGTTTGACGATGTTGTAGCAGTAGACGAGTTCGCCAGCGCTGGCGTGCCCGGAGACGTGGACCTTGGCGTTGCCCTTGTGGACCACGTGGGCGCCCCACCGGGTAAGTCCGTTGATGACGCGGTAGATGGCGCTCTCGTTGCCGGGGATGAGGGAGCTGGCGAGCAGGACGGTGTCGCCCTTGCCGATGCGGATCTGGTGGTCGCGGTTGGCCATCCGTGACAGCGCGGCCATAGGTTCGCCCTGGGAGCCGGTGCACACCAGAGTGATCTTGTGGTCCGGGAGCTTCTCCAGCTCCTTCGTGCTCACGACCAGACCGGACGGGACCTTCAAATAGCCCAGTTCACGGGCGATGCCCATGTTGCGGACCATCGACCGGCCGACGAAGGCGACCTTGCGGCCGTGCTGGTGGGCGGCGTCCAGGACCTGTTGGATGCGGTGCACATGGCTGGCGAAGCTGGAGACGATGACCCGGCGCGGCGCGGTGCGCATCACCTGCTCGATCGCCGGGTTCAGCTCACGCTCGGAGGTGGTGAAGCCGGGTACTTCGGCGTTGGTGGAGTCGGTGAGGAACAGGTCCACGCCCTCCTCGCCGAGGCGGGCGAAGGCGCGCAGATCGGTGATGCGGTCGTCGAGAGGGAACTGGTCCATCTTGAAGTCGCCGGTGTGCAGCACCATCCCGGCGCCGGTGCGGATCGCGACCGCGAGGCTGTCCGGGATGGAGTGGTTGACCGCCACGAACTCGCAGTCGAAGGGCCCGAAGCCGCGCCGGTCGCCCTCCTGCACCCGCACCGTGCGCGGCCGGATGCCGTGTTCCTTGAGCTTGGCCTCCAGGAACGCCAGCGTCAGCTTGGAGCCGACGACGGGAATGTCGGACCGCTCGCGCAGCAGGTACGGCACGCCGCCGATGTGGTCCTCGTGGCCGTGGGTGAGTACCACGGCCACGATGTCGTCCAGCCGGTCCCGGATCGAGGTGAAGTCCGGCAGGATTACGTCCACGCCGGGCTGGGTCTCCTCGGGAAACAGCACGCCGCAGTCGACGATGAGCAGCTTGTCGGCGTGCTCGAAGACGGTCATGTTGCGGCCGATCTCACCTAGGCCGCCCAGGGCGATGACCCGCAGCCCTCCTTCGGGAAGGGGCGGGGCGGCTTTCAGCTCGGGGTGCGGATGACTCATACCTTGACGTTACCCGGGGCGGGGGTGATCCACTGCCTGTGTGATCTCTTCTTCCCGACGGAGCGGGGCACCCGCAGCGGCTGCCGCGGGTCAATCGGATTACGCCGGCGGCTGGTACAGGGAGTGGTGAAGGCGCAGCTTGCCCCACACCAGCCCGGCGCCCAGATGCTCGAACAGCCCGAGCGCGAGCACGAAGTTCACCCCGACGGGAGAGGGGAGGCTCCGCAATCGTTGCTCACGTGCCCCGGTCTCCTCCAATACGGCATCTAGCAACTCTGGCGGGACGACCTGCGTTAACTCTGCGCCTGGCGAAAAGTCTATCCATGCTGTTCAGGCGGCATGTTGGTATTCGTGGAGGACTCCGCCGAGGCGGTCTTTTCGGCGTACGTCGAGGTGGGAGGTCTGTGCAGGGGGGAGCGGTTCGGGGACGGCGCGCAGGGGTGCTGCCTGGTGCATCGCTTGGTGAGGCCGGTGGAGGTTGTGGTGCAACTCGAACCGGCGGAGCGCGTGGCGCAGGTGGTGCTCGTTCCAAATGAGGGTGCGGGCCAGGAGTTCGTGGCAGCAAATCTGGACCCAGCGTTCCATGATGGCGTTCATGCGTGGTATCCGGACGCCGGTGAGGACGACTCGGATGCCGGCGTCGCTCAGTGTCTCGTCGAAGAGGGCGGGGTACTTCGCGTCCCGGTCCCGGATCAGGTACGTGACGGTGGAGTTAGTGTCAGTCAGGTCCGTGGCCAGGTTGCGGGCGGCCTGAGTCAACCAGGCCGCGGTGGGGTGCGCGGTGGCGCCGAGGATTCGGACGCGGCGGGTGGCGTGCTCGATGACCGCGAGGTTGTACTGGCGTCTGCCGGTTAGGGTGACGGTCTTGATGAAGTCGCAGGCCAGGAGGGCGTCGGCCTGTGAGCCAAGGAAGTCGCCCCAGGTGGTGGCGGTCCGGTCGGGTGCGGGGTCGATGCCCTCGGCTGTGAGGATTTCCCAGACGGTGGAGGCGGCGGTCTGGATGCCGAGGGTGGTGAGTTCGCCGTGCGCCCTGCGGTAGCCCTACGAGGGGTTCTCTCGGACCAGGCGGAGGATCAGCGCGCGAATTGAGCGGGCCGTGGGCGGTCGGCCCGGCCATTTCGGCCGGCATGTGCGGGCGTGGCGCCGCTTCATCAGATCGCGGTGCCATCGCAGCACGGTGTCAAGCCGTATCAGGAGCCGTAACCGGGGTAGGGCCTGACGGGGCAGCGGCACTAGCAGAGCGGCAAGCAACGCCCGGTCTTCCGGAGCGAGTCTCGCCCGGTCCGTACCGAGCTGTCGCTCAAGGACGGTGAGCTGGTGGCGCAGGGCGAGGATCTCCGCGTCCTTGTCGCGGTCGCTCATCGGCAGCAACCGCAGCGCGCCGAACAGGTTGGTGACGGTTAAATAGGCGAGAGAAAGCAGCACGAGTGCTTATCCTGCCGCACCGTCGAAGACGCTTCTGAGCTGCATAGACGACATTTTCGGCAGGCGCAGAGTTCCCTTGGATCCGTCGGCAGCCCCAGCGCGGATTCTCCTTGGCGAGCTGCAGCACCAGAGCCTTCACTGCAGGCCCGGTCGAAGGTCGGCCGGGCCTGTTCCGGCGCTTGCTGTAGTCCCACCTCAGGGCGAGCAGCCTGCGGTGCCACGCCAGCAGCCGTCGTGGGCGCCACCGGGAACACCTGCGCCCACTGGCGCCGGGGGATCAACGAGGACAGCCCTGCGAACCACAGCCGATCCGCCGGCTCGTAGCGAACCGGCTTCGTGAGCTGCCTGCGCAGCACCGCGTTCTCGTGCCGTGGCACCAGCAATTCCCCGTCCTTCGCCACGTCCCGGCGCAGCAGCACCGCCGGAACCGCGGGCCGTTTCCGCGCCACCTGGTACTCCAGTGAAGCGATCACTCGGACAGGGTTCCAGCAGACAGTGGCGCCGCGCCAGACCGCCTCCGAGCAGTAGCGATGAGTTTCCGAACGGCACACGATAGCCACCTGAGCGGTTCGCCGGTTCACGCCGACGACCAGGTGCGGGGCGCCACGACGCCCCGCACGCTCAGGACTCCGTGAGGGCCGCCCGTGCCAGCCGCAGCGTGACCAGCTGGAAGGGGCGGAGCGCGAACGACAGATCCGCGACGTCCGGCTCCGCCGGGGCCACCGGACGCTCCAGCAGATCGCAGCGGACCGCACCGGCCGCGTCGAACCCGGGAGTGAGACGCACGGTTGCCCGACCGCCCCGCGCCTCGTAGAAGCGGACGACGACATCGCCCGAGCCGTCGTCGGCCAGCTTGACCGCGCTGAGTACGACGGACTCGTGGTCGACGTGTACCAGCGGCGCGACCTCGGCGCGGGCCGTGCCCGTCACCTCCCGCTCCGGCAGCGACAGCGCCGCGCCCTCGCGGACCGCGTCCCCGACGGCCGCGCCCGGTACCAGGGCGTGCCGGAAGCGATGGGTTCCCTGGTCCGTCTCCGGGTCGGGGAAGCGCGGCGCCCGCAGCAGCGAGGCGCGCACGGTCGTCGTCGTCCCTCGGTCCTCACGCACCGTACGGGTCACGTCGTGGCCGTACGTCGAAGCGGTCACCAGTGCGACACCCCAGCCGGGCTCCGCCAGGTGCACGAACCGGTGGTTGCAGGCCTCGAAGCGCGCCGCCTCCCAGCTCGTGTTGGTGTGCGTGGGCCGGTACACATGCCCGAACTGGGTCTCCGACGCGTACCGTTCCGCGTGCACGTCGAGCGGGAACGCCAGCTTCAGGAACTTCTCGGTCTCGTTCCAGTCCACGTCCGTCGCGACATCGAGGCGCCTCGACCCGGGGGAGAGGGTGAAGGTCTGCGCGGCGACGGACTTGCCGAAGGAGCGGGTGACCCGCACCCCGTCGGCGGTCGCGGTCAGCGCGTCCACGTCCGTCAGGTCGGTGCCGGTGTTGCGGTAGAACTTGTCGACGTCCCACGCGTCCCACTTGTTCGGCAGATCCGGGTGGAGCTGGAGCAGGCCCGCCGCGCGGCCCGGGGCCAGCGTCTCGCGGCCGCTCGCCAGATGCACCAGCGAGACGACCAGGCCGCGGCCGTCGATCTCGGCCCGCAGGATCGTGTTGTCGAGGACGAAGCCGCCGCCGTCGCGCTCACGGACCGTCGTCGCCGCGAGGTCTGCAGGCTGGGGGCCCGCAGCGCCGAGCGCGGGTACCGAACTACGCCCGTGTGGCGCGGAGTTGAAGCGCAGGACACCCGTGCCGCGGCCGGCCATGGCGCGCTGCGCGGCGTCGACGATCGCCTCGAGTTCGGCCGTGACCCGTGCGTACGTCGCGCGGGCCTCGCGGTGCACCCAGGCGATCGACGAGCCCGGCAGGATGTCGTGGAACTGGTGCAGCAGCACCGTCTTCCAGAGTCGGTCCAACTGCTCGTACGGGTAGGGGAATTCGCACTGGACGGCTGCCGTCGCCGCCCACAGCTCCGCCTCCTGGAGGAGGTGCTCGCAGCGCCGGTTGCCCTGCTTGGTCTGCGCCTGGCTCGTCAGCGTCGCCCGGTGCAGCTCCAGATACAACTCGCCGACCCACACCGCGGGATCGGTGTACTCGGCCTCGGCCTTCTCGAAGAACGCCGCCGGGGCCTCCCACTCCACGGTGGGGGAGCCGTCGAGCGACCGCAGCCGCCTGGCCCGTGCCACCATCTCGCGCGTCGTTCCGCCCCCGCCGTCACCGAAACCGGTCGGTGCGAGCGAACGGCTCGCCCGCCCCTTGTCCTTGAAGTTCCGTTCCGTGTGCGCGAGTTCACGTCCCTCCATGGCGCAGTTGTACGTGTCCACGGGCGGGAAGTGGGTGAGGACCCGGGAGCCGTCGATGCCCTCCCAGTTGAACGTGTGATGCGGGAAGGTGTTCGTCTGCGACCAGGAGATCTTCTGCGTCAGCAGCCACTTGGAGCCGGCCTCGCGGATGATCTGCGGCAGCCCGGCCGCGAAACCGAAGGTGTCCGGCAGCCACACCTCCTCGTTCTCGATGCCGAACTCGTCGAGGAAGAACCGCTTGCCGTGCACGAACTGACGGGCCATCGCCTCCGAGCCCGGCATGTTCGTGTCCGACTCCACCCACATGCCGCCCGTCGGCACGAACCGCCCCTCGGCCACGGCCTTCTTGACCTTCGCGTAGACCTCGGGCCGGTGCTCCTTGATCCAGGCCAGTTGCTGCGCCTGTGACATGGTGAAGACGAAGTCCGGTTCAGAGTCGAGGAGTTGCGTCATGTTCGACGCGGTCCGCGCCACCTTGCGCACCGTCTCGCGCAGCGGCCACAGCCACGCCGAGTCGATGTGCGCGTGCCCGACCGCGCTGATCCGGTGCGCCGACGGTCCCGCGGGGGTGTCGAGGACCGGTGCCAGCACGTCGCGGGCCGCCTGCGCGGTGCCGTTCACCTCGCCGAGGTCCACCACGTCCAGGGCCGCCCCCACCGCGTGCAGGATCTCCCAGCGGCGGGCGCGGTCCAGCGGCAGCTCGGCCATCAGCTGGCCCAGCACCTCCAGGTCGTGCAGCAGCTCCCACACCGTCTCGTCGAAGACGGCCAGCTCGACACGGCCCAGCGTGTAGAGCGGATCGTGACCCGCGGTGTCCGTGTCACCGAGCCATGTGGGCTTGAACGCACGGGAGTTGAAGAACCCGGGGTTCGACGCCGCCTCCACGCGCAGCTCCACCTGCTCCCCGCCCGCTGCCGGAGCCCCGACGCGCACCCAGTGATTGCGCGGGTGCAGGCCCTTCACCGGCGTCCCGTCCGGCTCGTAGACCAGGCCCTCGCACTGGAAGCCGGGACCGCCGTGCCCGTCGAAGCCGAGGTCGATCAGCGCCTCGACGGTCCGCCCCGCCCACTGCTGGGGAACCGTGCCGGTCACCGTGAACCAGCTGGTGCCCCACGGCCGCCCCCACCGGGCGCCCTCCCCGATGGACAGCGCGGGCGCCGCGAGCCCCTCCGCGACCGGCACGGGCTCGTCCGGCGCGTGCCACACCCGCACGTCCAGCGGCACGGTCTCCGGGTACACGGCGGGCCTGATGCGCTCCTCGAGCACACGTCGCAGCCGGTCTTCGATGAGCGAACGGTCGTCATGCATGGGCGTTGAGTCTCCTGGAGTACGGAAGGCGGGGCGGGCGGCCCGGTTCAGCGGTCGATCGTCGAGCGCACGGGATTGATGTCCGCGTACCGGGAGTCCAGCGGGTGGACGTCGGTCGCGTGCAGATAGATCGTGCGCGTGTGGAACAGCGGCACGACCGGCATGTCCCGGGCGATCAGGTCCTCGATGCCCTGGTAGGCGCGCGTGGCCTTCGCGGGGTCGGCGATCTTGTTCGCCTGCTCCAGACGGCTGTCGACCTCGGGGTTGCGGTAGCCGTTGGAGTTGAAATCGCCGTACGAGGCGAAGATCGGCGTGAGGTAGTCCTCGAGCGACGGATAGTCGTGCCCCCAGCCCGAGGACCGCACGCCGTCCAGCGCGCCCTTGGACGCCATCGCGCTCAGGTCGCTGCCGGGCTTGCCCACGTACTGGATCTTCAGGCCGAGGTTCTGCCGCCACATGTTGCCGAGCGCCTCGGCGAAGACCTGGTCTCCCGGGTTGTCACTTGCGTAGTACATCTTGAGGCGCCCGGAGAAACCGCCGGCCTCGCGCAGCAGCTTCTTCGCCCCGGCCACGTCCAGCGTGCAGGCGGTGCAGGTGTTCTCGCGGTGCCCGTCGAGGGTCGAGGCGGTGAAGGACGTGGCGGGGAACGCGCCCGGCTTCAGCTTGACGAGGGCCTTGCGGTCCAGGGCGAGCGAGAGCGCGCGCCGCACCTTCGGATCCTTGAACCCCGGTGTGTTGACGGGGAGTTCGAGGTAGCTGAGGTTCGGTGCGGACTTGCCCTGGCTCCACTTGCCGGGAGCGTCCGTCTTGTACGCGTCGATCTTCGAGGACGGCAGCGTCGCGTAGTCGAGGTTGTCGGCCAGGAACTCGTTGTAGGCGGTCTCCGGGTTGGAGAAGAAGCGGTAGACGAGGCGGTCGGCCTGCGGGGCGTCCTTGCCGGCATAGCCCTTGTTGCGCGTGAGGCGCACGGGCTGTCCGGCCTTCCACGCGCCGTCCAGCTTGTAGGGGCCGTAGCCGATCGGCTTGTGGCTGTACGCGTCCGGGTCCTTCAGCGTCTCCGCGGACAGGGCGGCGAGTCCGTAGTAGCTGAGCGTCGACGGGTACGGCGAGAAGGGCGCCTTGAGGGTCACGGTGAAGGTGAGGTCGTCGACCACCTTCAGCCCGGACAGCGTGGTCGCCTTCGGCTTGCCCTTGGCCGGGTTGAGGTCCTCGTAGCCCTGAACCCGCTGGAAGAAGCCGTTGCTGAGGTACCCGTGCGGTCCGTACGCGGTGTAGTTCCACGTGTCCACGAACGACTTGGCGGTGAGCTTCTCACCGTTGGTGAACTTCCAGCCGGGCTTGATCTTGATCGTCCACGTCTTCGCGTCCTTCGACGTGACCGAATCGGCGACGACGTTCACCAGCTTGCCGCTCTTCGGGTCCACCCGGGTCAGCGGCGCCCACATGGCGAAGGCCAGCTGGATGTTGGCGGAGCTGTTGTCCTTCTCCGGGTTGATCGCCGCGATCTCCGCGCCGGTCGCCACCGTCACCGTACGGCCGGCGGCACCGGAGCCCTTGCCGTCCGAGCCGCCGCCGCTGCATCCGGTCGCCGCGAGGGCGAGCGCGGCAATCGCCGCCACCGCGGCGGCTCTTCGTGTTCGCACCATGTGGACTCCCGTGCGTCCGGCCGGAATCGGGGACCCGGCGCGCCTGACTGTCGGGCGGTGACGCTAGGAACGCGGCGTTCCTGCGTGCAAGTTCCCCCTGCTGAACGTCCATTCAGCGCCCATTCAGCGGGTGCGAGGGATGCGGAATGGACGTCGGATGGACGCCGAAGGGCATCCGCCTTGACGCCCACCTGGGCCGTTCCTACTGTCGCGGCCCAACCGACCGGCGCGTCCGGGCTGGTCACGGCGGTGCCCGCCGCGACCGGTCCGGCCAGGACTGCGGGAGAACTCATGGCCCGGACACGAAGAATCGTCAAAGCGGCGACCGGCACCGCGCTGGCGGTGCTGCTCGCCGGATGCAGTGGCGCCGGGAGCGGGGACGGCGCGGGAAAGGACGACGGCCACTCCATGGCGATCGCCACCGCGGCCGAGGTGCCCTATCTGAACCCGTCGAACGACAACGGCACCACGGGCATCCAGATCGAGTCCGCGCTCTGGGCGCCGCTGACCCGGGTGGACGCGAAGACCGGCAAGCTGGTGAACGTCGTCGCCGATTCGGTCACGTCGAAGGACGCGAAGACGTGGACGATCAAGATCAAGCCCGGCTGGAAGTTCACCAACGGTGAGAAGCTCACCGCCAAGTCGTTCGTGGACACGTGGAACTACACCGCGTACGCCCCGCACGCCTTCGCGAACAACGGCGCCTTTCAGCGGGTCGAGGGCTACGAGGACCTGAACCCGGCCAAGGGCAAGCCGAAGGCGACCACGCTGTCCGGGCTGAAGGTGGTCGACGATCTCACCTTCACCGTCACCCTGAAGGGGGCGTTCTCGCCGTATCCGACGACGCTCAGCTACCTCGGCGTCGCCGCGCTGTCCGCGGAGACGCTGAAGGACCCGGACCAGTTCAAGCACAAGCCGATCGGCTACGGCGCCTACCAGCTGGACGGCGGATGGAAGGCGGGGCAGCCGGTGCGCCTCATGCGCAACAAGGGCTACGCCGGCAAGGACGCCCCGCAGGCCGACCACATCACGTTCCGGTTCTTCTCCAACCCGGAGACCGCGTACAACGAGTTCCTGGCCGGCAACGTCGACTACGTCGCCGTACCGTCGTCGAAGATCGACTCGTACAAGACGGACGCACCCGGCAAGTGGAGCCAGGCCAAGGCCGCCGCCGGCATCAACTACCTCAACCTTCCGGTGACGCTGAAGCCGTACACCGACACCCGCGTCCGCCGGGCGCTCTCGCTCGCCCTGGACCGCGACTCCCTGGCCAAGCTCAAGCCCGGCAACTTCCCCGCCACCTCGTTCACCGCGCCCAGCGTCGACGGCCACCGCGAGAACACCTGCAGTGACTGCAGGCTTGACGTGGCCCGGGCCAAGAAGCTGCTGCGGGAAGCCGGCGGGTTCCCGGGCAAGCTGCGGCTCTTCTTCGCCAGCGACAACCCCGGCGAGCAGGTGTACGCCGAGGCGCTGGGCAACATGTGGCGGCAGAAACTGGGGCTGAAGATCCAGTATGTCGGCAAGCCAGGCGCCGAGATCGGTCCGCTCGCCAACGCGGGCAAGCTCGACGGCATCCGCATCATGGGCTGGGGGCACGACTACCCGGCGCTCGAGGACTACCTCACCCCGATGTTCGCGTCCTACGGCGACGTCAATACCGGCCGCTACCGCGACGCGAAGGTCGACCGGATGCTCGGCGAGGCCAACGCCCAGGTCGACCAGGCCCAGGCGACGCGCGACTACCAGGCGATCGAGGACCGCATCGCCGAGCAGATGCCGGTGCTCCCGCTGTCGCACTCACGGGACGTCTATCTGCATGCCGAGGGCGTCGAACCCCTCAACGCCCCTTTCGCGAACGTGGATCCCGTCCGGTCGACCTTCGCCGACTGACCCCGCCCGCCCCCCAATCCCGTAACTCCTCTCCGTAACTCCCAAAGGAGGACACGGTGTTGCGTTTCGCGCTCCGCCGCCTCCTGATCATGATCCCGATCGCGGTCATCGTGACGTTCCTCGTCTACGCGATGGTCTTTGCCCTCCCCGGCGACCCGATCAGGGCCCTGTCAGGACAGAAACCCCTGGCCGAATCCGTCATCGCGGCCAAACGCGCCTACTACCACCTGAACGATCCCCTGTTCGTCCAGTACCTGCACTTCATGGGCAACCTGCTCAAGGGCGACCTCGGGCAGACCTTCGACGGGCAGGACATCGGCGAACAACTCGCGCTGCGCTGGCCGGTGACCCTCCAGCTCGGACTCACCGCCCTCGCCATCCAGCTCGTCCTCGGGCTCGTCAGCGGTGTGTACGCGGGATGGCGGCGCGACGGCCTGGTGGACCGGGCGCTGCTCGGCGCCACGCTCGGGGTGCTCGCCGTGCCCGGTCTGGTCGCCATGTTCTTCGCGCAGTCCTTCTTCGCGGTCGAACTCGGCTGGTTCCCGGTCTCCGGCGCCACCGACGGCTGGCCCGGCAGCTATCTGCTGCCCGCCACCGTCCTCGGCGTCCTCGGCTTCGCCGGACTCGCCCGCGTCACCCGCACCAGCATCGCCGAGGTCGCGAGCGCCGACTTCGTCCGCACCGCACGCGCCAAGGGGCTCGCCCCGAACCGCATCCTGTGGGGGCACGTGCTGCGCAACGCCATGCTGCCCGTGATCACGTACATCGGGCTCGACCTGGCCGGCATTCTCGGCGGCGCGATCATCACCGAGGGCATCTACAACCTGAACGGCATCGGCCAGTTCATGTTCCGCTCCATCGCCATGAAGGAAGGCGGAGTGGTCGTCACCCTCTCCACGGTGCTGCTGCTCGGCTACATGCTCGTCAACCTGGTCGTCGACCTGCTCTACGGCCTCCTGGACCCGAGGGTGCGCCATGTCTGACACCGCCCTGGCGACCGCCGCGACCGCCGCCGAACTCGAGCCCGTCGGCGAGGACGGCCCGCGCGGCGCCGCCGTCCTGCGCGAACTGCTGCGCAAGCCACGCTTCGTCCTCAGCGCCCTCGCCATCCTGGTCATCACGCTGATGGCCGCCTTTCCCCGGCTGTTCACCGCCACCGATCCCACCGTGTGCGACCTGAAGCTCTCCAAGGGCGCCCCGTCCGCCGCGCACTGGTTCGGCTACGACATCCAGGGCTGCGACTACTACGCCAACGTGATCTACGGGGCCCGGCCCTCGGTCCTGGTCAGCGTCTCCGTGTGTGTGGTCGGCTTCGCTGTCGCCTGCGTCCTCGGCATGCTCGCCGGATACTTCCCCGGCTTCGTCGACAGCCTCGTCTCGCGCACCGCCGACGTGCTGTTCGCCCTGCCCGGCCTCGTCGCGATGATCGTCATCCTGCAGGCCTTCTCGTCCCGCTCCGTGTGGACCATCGCCTTCGTGATCGTGCTGCTCGGCTGGCCCGCGGGCATGCGGCTGATGCGGTCCACCGTTCTGAGCGTGCGCACGCGCGAGTACGTCCTCGCCTCCCGCGCGCTCGGCGCCGGGGCCCCGCACATCCTGCGGGTGCACATCCTGCCCAACTCGGTGGCGCCGCTGCTCGCCCTGACCACGCTCACCGTCGGCGCGGCGGTCGGCACCGAGGCCGCGCTCACCTTCCTCGGCATCGGGCTCCAACCCCCCACCATTTCCTGGGGACTTCAGATCGCCATCGCCGCCTCCTACCGCGACGACGTCCACCTCTTCCTCTTCCCCGCCCTGCTCCTGACCATCACCGTCATGGCCTTCATGATCATGGGCGACACGGTCCGCGACGCTCTCGACCCGAAACTGAAGAGGTGAGCGGTGAACCGCCCCATGGCAGCTGAACCTCTGCTCGACGTACGTGACCTGAGCGTCGAGTTCGACACTCGCGCCGGCCGCCTGCGCGCCGTGGACTCCGTTTCCTGGACCCTGCACCGCGGCCGCACCCTCGTCATCCTCGGCGAGTCCGGCTCCGGCAAGAGCGTCTCCACCCAGGCCATCACGGGCATCCTCGACAGCCCGCCCGGTCATGTCACCGGCGGCCAGGCCCTGTTCGACGGAATGGACCTGCTGACGCTGACCGAGCGCGCACGCCGCGGCGTCGTCGGCAGCCGGATCTCGTTGGTCTTCCAGGACGCGCTGTCCGCACTCAACCCCGTGCACACGGTCGGTCGGCAGATCGCCGAGCTGTGCCGGGTACACCGGGGCACGAGCCGCTCCGACGCCATGAAGCGGGCGGCCGAGATGCTGGACCGCGTGGGCATCCCCGGCGCGCGGGCCCGTGTCCACGACTACCCGCACCAGTTCTCCGGCGGCATGCGCCAGCGCGTGATGATCGCCATGGCGCTCGCCCTCGGCCCCGAGGTGCTCATCGCCGACGAGCCGACCACCGCGCTCGACGTCACCGTGCAGGCCCAGATCCTCGAACTCCTCGCGGAGATCCAGGCCGACACCGACATGGGGGTCGTGCTCATCACCCATGACCTGGCCGTCGCCGCGGAGATCGCCGACGACCTGGTCGTCATGTACGCGGGCCGGGTCGTGGAGTCGGGGGCCACGGCCGATGTACTGGGTGATCCACAACACCCGTACACCCAGGGGCTGTTGCAGTCGGTGCCGTCCGCCGAGAGGCGCGGCCAGGACCTGCCCGCCATCCCCGGCACGCCGCCCGACCTGATGCGACTGCCGTCCGGCTGCCCGTTCCGGCCGCGCTGCCCGCACGCCCACGACCGGTGCGCCACCGAACGCCCCGCCCTGCAGCCCGCCCCCGGCGAGCTCCGCTTCGGCGCCTGCCATCTCCTCGACCAGCCGCTCAGCCCGGAAGGCGCCGCACGATGACCGACGACGTGATCCTCAGGGCCGAAGGGCTGGTCAAGCACTACGGCGGCGGGCCCGCGCTGCCATGGCGGCGCGGCCGGGGCGCGGCCGTGGTCCGGGCCGTCGACGGCGTCGACCTGGAGCTGCGGCGCGGCCAGGCGCTCGGCATCGTCGGCGAGTCCGGCTGCGGCAAGTCGACCCTGCTGCGGCTGCTGTGCGCGCTGGAGCGGCCGACCGACGGGCGGCTCCTCTTCGAGGGCGAGGACGTCGCGCGGCTGCGCGGGGCCGCCCTCAAGCGGTGGCGCCGCCGCGTCCAGGTCGTCTTCCAGGACCCGTACGCCTCGCTCAACCCACGGCTGAGGGTCGGCGAGATCATCGGGGAGGCCTTCGACGTCCATCCCGATGTCGTCCCGCGCGCCGGGAGGCGGGCCCGGATCGCCGAACTCCTGGAACTGGTCGGCCTCGACGCCCGTCACGCGGACCGCTATCCGCACCAGTTCTCCGGCGGACAGCGCCAGCGCATCGGCATCGCCCGCGGCCTCGCCCTCGGCCCCGACGTGCTGCTGTGCGACGAGCCCGTCTCGGCGCTCGACCTGTCGGTGCAGGCCCAGGTCGTCAACCTGCTCCTGAAGCTCCGTCGCGAACTGGGTCTCGCGCTCGTCTTCGTCTCCCACGACCTCGGCGTCGTACGCCACGTGTGCGACGACGTCACCGTGATGTACCTGGGCAAGGTCGCCGAACAGGCCCCGGTGGACGCCCTCTACGCGGCCCCGGGCCACCCCTACACCGAGGCGCTCCTGTCGGCCGAACCCTCCCTCGACCGCATCCGCGACCCGCACGCCCCGCGCCGCACCCGCATCGTCCTCGCGGGCGATCCGCCGTCGCCGTCCGCACCGCCGCCGGGCTGCCGGTTCCACACCCGGTGCCCGCGCGCACAGGACCTGTGCCGTGACACCGAGCCCCTGCTGACGGTGCGGGGACAGCGGGCCGGCGCCTGTCACTTCACGGACGCGATGCTCGCCGGGAGTGTGGACTGACGGGGTGTCAACCTGCCGATGCGATACGGGTTCTGGCGGTGCGCGGGCCGTCCGGGAACCCCGGGTGCGAAGCGGGCGGCCCGCCGATGTCGTCCACCCGGGCCGCTTCGTCGGCGGCCCGCGCGGCGGCGAGCCGCAGCGCCAGCGGATGCCCGGCGCAGCCGTCCGCGAGGCTGTGGAGAGCGGACGTAGCCGTGGCGGTGGCCGCCGAACGGTACGGCAGCGCCGCGACCGAGGCCAGCGGCGCCCCCGAAGCGAACCGGCGCAACAGCCGCAGGGACTGGGCCGCGTCCAGCGGGCCGAGCCGGAGCGGCACCCGGCCGGGCAGGTCCCGCAGCGGGGCCCGGCTGGTCACCAGCACCGCGCAGCCGGGCGCCGCGGGCAGCAACTCCCGCAACTGGTCCGTGGACTGGGCGTCGTCGAGCAGGACGAGGAGCCGACGTTCGGCGGTGAGCGTACGGAACCGGACGGCGCGCCGCTCCAGACCGTCGGGCACCTCGTGCGGCGCCACCCCGAGGTCCTCCAGGAACCGGCCGAGCACGTCGGCAGGGGCGCGCCCGCCGAGCACCGCGTAGAGCTGGCCGTCGGGGAACCGGTCCCGCACCTGGTGGGCGACGTGCACGGCAAGCGTGCTCTTGCCGAGGCCCGCCGCACCGGAGATCACCACGGTGGGGCAGACGGCGGCGGGGGAGTCGGGGCGCCGCAGCAGTTCGCGCAGCTGCCGCACCGCCTCCTCCCGACCGGTGAAGTCGGCGCTGTCGCGCGGCAGTTGAGCGGGCACGGGCAGGCGGTGGGCCGGTGCCGGACACGCGGGCGTGAGTGACCGCGGCGGCTGCCGGGGCGCGGCCAGCGAGGGGTCGGCGTGCAGGATGCGCTCGTGCAGCCGGCTCAGTCCCGGGCGCGGTTCGACACCCAGGTCGTGCACGAGGGCGCGCCGCACTCCGCGGAACAGGGCGAGGGCCTCGGGCGTGCGCCCGCTGCGGTACAGCGCCAGCATCAGCAGCGCCTGCAACCGCTCGTCGTACGGTCTGCCCGGCACCAGCGGGGCGATCCGCTCGGCGGCCTCGGCATGTTCACCGAGGTCGAGCAGTGCCTCGGCGTGTTCGAGGCGGGCGTCGAGGTGCAGCCCGGCGAGCCGGTGCCGGGCATCCGCCGCACAGCGTTCCGGCACCCCGCTCAGCGCCTGCTCGCCCCGCCACTGGGCGAGGGCCTGCTCGTAACAGGTGCGGGCGGCGCCGACCCGGCCCGCGCGGCGCTCCCGGCGCGCCTCGGACAGCGCGTCCTCGAACCGCCACAGGTCCAGTGCGTCCCGCCGCAGATGCAGCCCGTAGGTGGTGCCCCGCGTGATCAGGAGCCGGGGTGCGGCGCGGCGGGCTCGGTCCGGCTCCAGCGCCTTGCGCAGGCGTGCTGTGTACGTGGCGAGCAGGCCCGCCGCGCTGTCCGGCGCGTGCTCGCCCCAGACGGCCCGCACCAGTTCGGTGCGCTCGACCTGTTCACCGCCGCGCAGCAGCAGCGCCGCGAGAAGCGCCTGCTGTTTCGGGGTGCCCGGCGGTAGCGGCTCTCCGGCACGCTCCGCGCGTACCTGGCCTAGGAGGCGGTACCGCACCAGAGCGCTGTCGTACGCGGGCGGGAGTGGGGGGAGGTCCGTCGAGATGCTCGGGGCCACGGGTCGTTACCTTCCTCGTCGGGGCCGTGTTCGGAGAGCCGTGCGGGCTGCTGGGCCGGGGGCGCGCGCGGGCTCAGGCGGCGCGGCTCCACGCCACCAGCCGAGGCACGCACCGCTCGGCGAACTCCTCATAATCGGCGGGGGTGTTGTAGACGTGCGCGGAGAGCCTGATATAGCCGACCCCGTCGAAGGACGTGAACGCGGTCTCCGCGCCGAGTTCCTGTGCGGCCCGGTCACGCAGCACATCACTCGCGAACCGGTCGGGGCCGAGCTCGTCGGGCAGTCTTACCAGGCGTAGCGCCGGCGCGGGTGTGCCAACCGCCGGTACGGCGTCCTGTCCGATGTGCCGGGCGAACGCGTCCGCGACGGTGTGCTGCCCGTAGTCGGCGAGCGCGCTCAGATAACCGCGGACCGTCTCCCACCCCCACGTCCGCTCGACGAAGGACAGCGCGGCCGGGGCCGCGAGCCAGGCGGAGGTGTCCTGGGTCCCGGTGTGATCGAAGCGTGCGGGGAAGGGCAGTTGGGTGCCCCAGGAGTCGATCAGCGGGTACAGGGCCGCGCGCAGTGGACCGCGCGCGACGAGGGCGGAGGTGCCGCGCGGGGTGCAGGCGAACTTGTGCAGATTGCCGGTCCAGAAGTCGCAGGCGAGACCGTCCAGCGGCGCGGCCAGCATGCCGGGGGCGTGCGCGCCGTCCACCAGGAACGGGATGCCGCGCCGTCGGGCGAGCCGTGCGATCCGCTCGACCGGCAGCAGTCGGCCGGTCGACGACGTGATCTGGTCGAGGAGGATCAGCGCGGTGTGATCGCCGACCTGTTCGGCCACGGCCGTAAACGCCTCGTCCGCGTCGGCCGCGAGAGGGATGTGCGCGGTCCGCACCCGCCCGCCGCAGCGCAGGGCCCTACGCTGCGCGGCCATGGTGACCGCGCCGTATCCGTGATCGGTGACCAGAATCTCGGCCTCGGGCGGCAGGGTGAGCGAGGCCAGGACGGTGCTGACTCCGGCGCTCGCGTTCGGTACGAGGGCCAGATCGTCGGCGTCCACACGCAAGAACGCGGCGAGTTCGGCGCGGGCCGTGGAGATCCGCCGCGGCTGAGCCGGGAACCATACCACCGGCGCCCGCTCGGCCCGCTCCCGCAGCCGGTCCTGCTCACGCTGTGCCGCCACCGGCACCGCACCGAACGAACCGTGGTTGAGATGCAGCAACTCCGGGTCGAGCGACCAGGCATCCGCGGCGGGTCGGCCGTTGGGCAGGGACAAGGGTTTCGGCGGGGCGACGGCCAGGCCCGTACTCATGCGACTCCTAGGAGGAACTACCCAAGACGTATGATGACATGCAGCATCCTGGCATGTGCATCGCTGCGATTAAAGTGCTCCTTCCCCGAGTTTTCAGGGAAGGTGGCTGATGACAGGAGCGCGAGTTGATCTCAGTCTCCTGAAGACATCAGATGACTTGCTAGGGTCTCATCAGTCGAAGCACGCATGACGGAGCACGGGCCGCGGGCCGTGGGGCACGGATCGGGGGAGCGGGATATGTCCGCAGTGGAGAAGGCCTTTCACGGCCTACGGCACATGATCGCCGACGGGCGGCTGACAGCCGGTGCGCGCATGCCGCCCGAGGCGGACCTGTGCGCCGAACTCGGCGTCTCCCGCGGGCCGTTGCGGGAGGCCGTGCGGATGCTCGCCGCGCTGCGCGTGGTCGAACCGCGCCACGGCTCGGGCACCTACGTCTCGGCACTGCGGCCCGAGGACATCATCGGCAGCCTCTCCCTCACCGTGGACCTGCTGCCGCTGCCCGGCCTGCTCGAGGTCTACGAGCTGCGCCGGGTCCTGGAGGCGCACGCCGCCTCGCAGGCCGCCGCGCGAGTGGGCGCCGAAGCGTTGGAGCGCATGCATGCCCACCTCGCGGCAATGGAGGCCACCGATGATCCGGCGGAAGTCTCCGACCTGGACCACCGGTTCCACTCGGAGGTCGCGCGCGTCGCGGGCAACCCCGCGCTGGATTCACTGCTCACCGTGTTCCGTACCCGCTCGCGCCGCCACCAGATCTTCACGTTGCCCGAGGGCCCGGACATCAAGCGGGTCAGCGACGCGGGCCACCGCGAGATCGTCGGAGCGATCAGTCGCCACGACCCGGTGGCGGCCGCGTCGGCCGCCGCGGCGCACATCGCGCATTCGGAGAAGTGGCTGCGCCATCTTCTGGACCAGGAGCGACAGGCCTGACCGGAGGCTCGTTCCCGGCAGGCTTGACGACCTGGGTACGGCTACTCGCCTGCGAGCCGCATGATCCGGGGGAAGGTGCCGAGGTGTGTCGCTCGAAAATACGACTTCGGTCTGTGGGCTGCGGTGATGCCGTTTGGTCAGACACTGCGGGTGCCGATTAATCATCCGGCCTGGTCAAGCAGCATGTCGGTACTCGCGGAGGGTTCCGCCGAGCCGGTCTCGTCGACGGACTTCCAGGTGTCTGATGTGCGCTGGCACGTTGATCGGTTCGGGTAGTAGGCGAAGCGGCGCGGCTTGCTTCAGGGTGCGGCCGGTGCCCGTTGTAGAACGTCGTGAACTCGCGCAGCGCGTGGAGGAGGTGGCGCTGGTTCCAGATCAGGGTGCGGTCAAGAAGCTCGCGCCAGCAGGTCTGTATCCACCGTTCCATGATCGAGCTCATGCGGGGCACGCGGATGCCACACTTGATGACCGCCAGTCCGGCATCGATCAGGACCGCATCGAAGGCCGCGGTGAACTTGGAATCTCGGTCGCGGATCAGGAACTTGGCCCTGCTGCCCACATCCTCCAAGTCCATGACGAGGTTGCGCCCGAGCTGCGTGACCCAGGCGGCGGTGGGGTGGGCGGTGGCGCCCAGGATCCGGATGCGCCGGGTGGCGTGCTCGATGACCGCGAAGACGTACAGGCGCGCCCCGGTCAGGGTGCGGGTCTCGAAGAAGTCGCAGGCGAGCAGGGTATCGGCTTGGCTGCGCAGGAAGTCGGCCCAGGTGGTGTACTGGCGCTGGGGAGAGGGGTCGATGCCGTGCTCTTTGAGTATCTCCCAGACGGTGGAGGCGGCGATCTTGATGCCGAGGGCGGCCAGCTCGCCATGGATGCGCCGGTATCCCCAGGCGTTGTTTTCGCGGGCCAGGCGCAGGACCAGGGCGCGGATGGAGCGGACAGTGCACGGGCGTCCGCGCCGTCGGGGCGGGCATGTCGCGGCGTGACGACGTTTTAGGAAGTTGCGGTGCCGGCAAAGGATGGTGTCTGGGCGCACCAGCAGGTGGAGCCGTCGAAGCTTGTCCATCGGCAGGTGGTGGAGCAGCCCGGCGAGCAGGAACCGGTCGCCCGGCGTGAATGCTGGCTTGTCGACCTGGCGTTGCAAGACCGTGAGTTGGCGCCGCAGCACCAGGATCTCGATCTCCTTGGCGCGGTCGCTCATCGGCAGCAGGCGTATGAGCGAGAAGGTGTTCGTCATGGCGAGGTAGGCCAGGCGCAGCAGCACGGCAGACCACGATGCCGCCGTCCACCATGTGCTGGAACAGCGCGGTCTTGGGCGGCGTGACCGCCCACGACTGTGATCGATGATCAGGGCCTTCACCTGCGCGGGATCACCGGCACCCGCAAGGCCAGACGCAGCAGCACAACTGATCATCATGCCAGCGCGCACCCCGGCGGATCGCTGGCCGCACAAGATATCGCGATCACGCCTCCGACCAGGCCGGATGATTATTCGGCACCCGCAGTGCCCCGGATGAACGCCATCGCCGAGCGCTGGGTCGGATCATGCCGCCGCGAGGCAACCGACCGGATCCTGATCACCGGGGAGCGGCACCTGCGCCTCGTCGTCACCGAGTACGCCGGCCGTCACAACGAACATCGGCCTCACCGATCACTCGGACAGCGATACCCAGACGCTGTAGGCGAGACCGAACCGCCCTCCGCCGATGACCCATCGCGTGTCATCCGGCGCGACCGCCTCGGCGGCCTCATCCACGAATACGCCCAGGTCGCATAGGGTGACAGGAGTTGTCGGCACCCACAGGCCTGGGCGGTGAGGAACTGGCGTCAGGTCGGGCCGGAGCGGTGCGGGGCGGTGCCGGCGGCGTGCAGGGTCTCCCAGTGTCGACGGTCACGTAATTCCCCACCCTGAACGTCACGTAATGGGTCATGGGGACGGCGGAGTTGCGACCGTCGTGGACCTGGGAACGGGGACCGCGCGTCGAGATCACCACGGCGCCATGGCTTCCCGGGCCGCCCGATAGCCAGACCGCAGTGCAGGCTGGTCAGGACTGTCCAGGGTGGCTGCAAGGCCAGCGCGGAGCGCCGCCGAAGGCGCCCTTGACCGACCGGACCAGCCCCACACTCAGCCGTCGGGCGGCCCGTCACGGCCCCAGCCCAGATGGGGAATTACATGACGCTGAGCATGAAGATCGTGGGGAATTACATGACCGCTCACAGTGCTTGATGGTGCGTGCGGTGGACGGCCTGCCGGGTCGATGGTGCGGGGGGAACGTCCACTTCCGCGCAATGAGTTGGCGGTGCCAGGCCAGCAGCGTGGTCGGCGTGAGTGCGAAAACTCGGTGCCAGCGTTCCCATGGGACCAGTCGGGAAATGGCGGAGAGTCAGATCCTGTCGGCGGGCGCGTAGCGGACTCGGGCGATCTGGCGGCGCAGCACCGCGTTTTCGTGTCGTAACGCCAGGACTTCTGCGTCCTTGGCCACGTGGCTGCGCAGCACGGCAGCGGGCAGCTTGATCAGGTTTCGGGCCAGCGCGGTGGCGATCGACAGTGGCATCGTCAGATCGTCCCAGCCGCTGTGCAGTCCGCCGCCAAGCTGCAGGCCAGACCCAGAATCTTATTTCCGAGCGGGACAAGCCCCACGACGGGTTCTCCCGGATTAGGCGCAGGATCAGCACGTGGATTGAGCGGACTGTGGGCGGCCGGCCTGGCCTTTTCGGCCGGCACGTGCGGGCATGGCGCCGCTTGATCAGGTCGCGGTGCCGGCGCAGGACGGTGTCTGGCCGGACCAGTGACCGGAGCCGGCGCAGGACCTGACGGGGTAGGGGTACCAGTAGAGCGGCAAGGGATGCCCGGTCTTCCGCCGTGAACTTCACCCGGTCCGCGCCGAGCTGCCGTTCCAAGACGGCGAGTTGGTGGCGCAAGGCGAGGATCTCCGCGTCCTTGTCGCGGTCGCTCATCGGCAGTAGCCGCAATGCAGCGAACAGGTTGGTGACGGTCAGGTAGGCGAGGCGCAGCAGCACGAGTGCTTATCCTGCCGCACTGTCGAAGACGCTCCTGAGCTGCATGGATGACACTTTCGGCAGGCGCAGGACCGAAAGATCGATCCGTACCGGACGGCAACCGACCGCCTCGCCCGCGACGTGCCGTACATAGCGGCTGTGCTCCCAGTCAGAGGCCCGGCCACAGCCGGTGCATCCGGCCGGCCCCGCCCGGGACCGCGCGGATATCACCACTGTGTTCCCGCAGTCCTCGACCGAATCGACGTCCACAGCAGCAAGCTGCGGTAGCAGCTTCAACACGTCATCGCACACCGTCAGCATCCCGCCGGAGCAACGGAATGTCACGACCTCGACGGAGTCGATCAACGGCTACGAAAATCTTGTATGAGCCATGAGCCGCACCCTTTTGCGGATTGTCACCGCAACCATCGCCAGATACGGCCGCGCGGTCGGGAGGGGGGCTGAGGTTCGCGCTGTGTGGCGCGGGGTTCTGTCGGGCCGAGGGAGCCGTCGGGCGTGAGCGGGACGTCGGGGTGGCTGGAGATGATGCGGATCCATGCGACACGGACGGCCGACACTTCGTCGTCACGGGCGCCGAGGGCGGTCACGAGCCGCTCAAGGGCGGCCCAGCGTGCGGGGAGGCTTTCGCCGTTGAACCAGCGCTCCACGATGGTGTCGGCTCTCGCCTGGTTGGCTGGATCTATGGGCCACTCCGAGGAGAACACGGCATGAGCCATCCTCGGTTCGGTCCACGTGCCGTCCGCCCGCTGCCGCAGCACCCGCAGTTGAGCGCCGAATTCCTGCGGCCCCGAGACCGACGCCAGGGCTTGTACGAGGGGAGGCTGAAGGCCACCGGGGCTGATGGTGTCCGTGCCGCCGGGTCCGGCATCCGGGATGCGCGGGTGGACTTCGAGGGCTTCGGGAGCTTCTGCGCCTGCCTGGAGGCGGCTGAGGCATGTCTGGACCTGCTGTGCCGTCTGTGGGCGGCGGGCGGGGGCGCGATCCAGGAGTTCGGTGACGAGCGAAGCCAGAGCGGGCGGAAGACCGGTGCGGATCGTGTCGGGTCGCGGTGCGTCCTCGGCCAGCTTGCGCTGGAGTACCTCCATGAACCCGTCCCCGGTGAACGGCGGTTGGCCGGTCAGCATCGCGAACAGGACTCCGCCGAGCGCATACAGGTCGGAGCGTTCATCGCCGCGCTCGGCAAGGAATTGTTCCGGTGCGGCATATTCGGCCGTACCGGCCGGGGCCAACACGGTGGTTCGTGCCAGGGGCAAGGGGGTCTGATTGAATCCGGCGATCCCGAAGTCGACCACCTTGACCTGACCGTCAGCGGTGAGCATCACGTTGTGGGGCTTGATGTCGTAGTGGACGACTCCGGCGCGGTGTGCGGCGACCAGCGCCGCGCAGATCCCGCCGGCGATGGCAAGCGCGCGGGCGGGGTCCAGGCGGCCCTCGTGAAGGATGACGTCGCCGAGGCTGGAGCCCTCGACCTTCTCCAGAACGATGTAGAGCACGTTGCCCTGGACGCCGCGTTCGTAGAGGGCGGCTACGTTCGGGTGGTTGATCTGCGCAGCAGCCACCGCCTCGCGTTCGAACCGCTTGGGCAGGTCAGGATGGGTTGCCTGGTTGAGAATGAGCAGCTTGAGCGCAACGTCGCGGTGCAGGTCGTGGTCCCGCCCGGCCCACACCTCGCCCATGCCACCACTGCCGAGCCGCTTGACCAGCTCGTACCGGTCTGCGATCCTCCCGCCGCGTTCCATCGCCCCGTTACCCCCGCCTCAACGCTGAAATGGCATCGCCCAAGTATGCGTGACAGGTCAGGAACACCGCTATTTGGTACGGGAGTTACTCCGGAGCAGGACTGGGGCTGCCTTGCCCTCAGAGACCTCCCCACGCGCGTACCTGCGCGGGAATTGGGCTGGTGCGCGGGATGGGCGTCCTGATCGGCTCATACGAGCTGCACCGGCCATAAGCCGATGGGTGTAGCTCTTCTCCGGTGAGGTCGTTGCTCAGGCGGTGAGTTTGTAGTTGACCTGGTCGGCGGTGGGATGGAGGCGTCGGTGTTCGGCCTGCACGTGGAAGTTCCAGTACGCCGGGAAGTCGTTGTTACTGATGACGGCGCGGAGGATGAGGAGGGCTTCGGCGCCTGGGACGCTCCATCTGCTGCCGGTGATGTCGAGCCGGTCGGCGATGAGGTGGCGGCGGGTTGGATGTCAACGCCGCTGGGTGGAGCCAGGAGTTACGCCCATCCGTGATTGTCTTCGCAGGTCCTGGCACGGGCCGTCAGCGGTCGGGAGAGTCACGGGTATGAGCGATCACCGTGAGGACTACAGCGATGCCGGTGTGCCGACGCTGAAGGCCGAGATCGTGTTGCCGCATGGCCAGATGGGAAGCGTCCCCACCTCCGGTCCCTGCCGAATCGGTGGCATGAGCCGGTCAGGCGGGGTGGGTTCGGTCATACTGTGCGCGTGGAGCACATAGGCGGATACACCATTGAAGCCAAGCTCGGCGAGGGCGGGATGGGAACCGTCTACCTGGCATATTCGCGCAGCGGCCGTGCGGTCGCCGTGAAGGTGGTCAAGCCCGAGCTCGCGGCCGATCCGGCCTTCCGTGCCCGTTTCCGCATCGAGGTGGAGGCGGCCCGCGCTGTGGGCGGTGTCCACACCGCACCAGTTGACGATGCGGACCCCGACGGCGAACCGCCGTGGCTGGCTACTGCTTACGTGCGCGGGCCCACTCTCTCTGAACTGCTGGCCGCCGATGGCCCGATGGACGAACCTCACCTTCGGCAACTGGGCGCCGCCTTGGCGGAGGCGCTGGCGGCTATCCATGCCTGCGGCCTGGTACACCGGGACCTCAAGCCCGGCAATATCATCATGGCTGAGGGCGGCCTCCGGGTCATCGACTTCGGCATCGCCCGGGCCATCGGGTCCACGCGCCTGACGGCGACCGGAGCGGTATTCGGCACACCCGGCTATCTCGCGCCCGAACAGGCTCTGAACCGTGAAGTCACCGGCGCCGCAGATGTGTTCGCACTCGGCGTGGTCCTGGTTGCGGCGGCGGGCGGCGCTGCCTGGGGTGAGGGTCCAGCGATGTCCCTGATGCTCCAGGCGGCCCATGAGCCACCGAACCTTACGGCGCTCCCACCGGGTTTGCGCGAGGTGGCGGCGTCCTGCTTGGCGAAGGATCCGATGGCACGCCCGGCCCCCTCCTTACTCCTAGACCTCCTGGCGGGGCCGTTGCCGAAGGAGCCCGGTCATAAGCCAGACCCGCCGGCCCCCCCGCCAATGCCGCCAGGCAATCCCGATCACGACCCCAGGCCGACGCCCCTGGCGCCCACCGTCCCCTCGGGGCCTGCCTGCACGCTGCTCCGCACGTTGAAAGCGAAACGTGGTGGGGGGCGTGTGACCGCGATGGGGTTCAGCCCGCACGGCCACAGCCTCGCGGCGAGCTACAGCAGATCGGGCGTCCGCATCTGGGACCCACGCACAGGCGCGCAGCTCCGCCTCCTGTCCGACCGCACCGACGGCCCTGACCGCATCCACTCCGTTGCGTTCAACCCCGACGGCTGCACGCTCGCCACAGGTGGCGACGGCAAAGTGATCCGCTTGTGGGATCCGCACGCGGGCACGCTACGCCGTCAGTTCACCGGACACACCGGGACCATTGACTCCGTGGTGTTCAACCCTGACGGCGGCACCCTCGCCATCGGCACCTACGCTGAGGCTCGCCTCTCGGATGCCCGCACGGGCAAGGGATTGACCGGCCTGCCCGGCGCCACGGGCCCGGTGGCGTTCAGCCCGGACGGGAACACCCTCGCCACAGGCGACGCCGAAGGGCGCGTCCTCATCTGGGACCCACCCACCGGCCGACGACCCCGTCATCGGCTAAAAACCGGGAAGCCTTCGCATATCAGTGCGCTGGCGATCACCCCCGACGGCCGCACCATTGCCGCAGCTGGCAACACCTTCGCCGAAGATGGCAAGGTGTGGGTCCACGTCTGGGACACGCACACCGGCAAGCGGCACCATCGGCTCACTGGGCACACCGACAACGTCAGCGCGCTGGCGTTCAGCCCCGACGGCCGCGTGCTCGCGTCCGGCGATAACAGCGGCACGGTCATCGTCTGGGACACCCACACTGGTGAACAGCTGCTGATTCTGACCAAGCAATCCGAGAAAGTCCAAGCGGTGGCATTCAGCCCGGACGGCGGCATCCTCGCCGTAGACGGCTACAACCTCGCCGTAGGCTGCCTTGACGGGAGCGTCCGCATCTGGGCGATCCGTACGAGGTAGCGCCGAGGCAAGCCTGAAAGCCGCCGGAAGTTGATCTTCAGTGTCTGTGGCGGGCGGCCGGGGTGCGAGGGGCGTCATGCTGTGCGACCGCGTTGACCCCGGGCAGAGCGTACGGCTCCAGGGATCGTACGGAGGCTGGCGGAAGCGGGCCAGCAGCATCGGCACCCGTGTACGGCATCCACGCACGACACCTCGACGTACGGCACGGCCCCGTCCGCCCCAGCAGGTACAGCCATACAACACCCTGTGCCGCTCGAAAATACGATTCGGTGCTGTGAGCTGCGGCGAGGCCGTTTGGTCAGGCGGTTCTCTCGTACTGGTTGATCAGGCCGCCGAGGAGGCGTTGACGCTGGATCTGGTGGTGTCCTTGCCGAAAATGTCATCCGTGCACTTCATGCGGCATGTTCGTACTCGTGGAGGGCGCCGCCGAGACGCTTGCGTCGTCGTATGTCGAGGCGGGTGATCTGTCCCGAATCGGTGATCGTTTGGGGGAGTGGGCGCATCGGGCGGGCATTGGCGATGCCCTGATGCGGCCTGTGCCCGTTGTAGAACTGTTCGAACTCCCGTAGGGCATAGGAGAGATGGCGTTGGTTCCAGATCAGCGTGCGGTCCGGGAGTTCGCGCCGGCAGGTCTGCACCCACCTCTCCATGATGGAGTTCATTCTCGGCATCTGAATGCCGCTGAGTACGACCTCGATGCCGGCGTCGTGGGGGATGGCGTCGAACAGGGCGGGGAACTTCCCGTCACGGTCCCGGAGTAGGAACCGAGCCCGGCAGCCGGCGTCTTCGAGGTCCATGACGAGATTCTTCGCCGTCTGTGTCACCCAGGATGCCGTCGGGTGGGCGGTGGCTCCCAGGATCCGGATACGCCGGTTGGCGTGCTCGATCATCGCGAACGCGTACATCCGCGTCCCCGACAACGTGACGGTTTCCAAGAAGTCGCAGGCCAGCAGCGCGTCGGCCTGGGAGCGCAGGAAGTCCGGCCACGTGCTGGAGCCACGCTCGGGTGCAGGGTCGATCCCGGCGTCCTTCAAGATCTCCCACACCGTGGACGCAGCTACTTTCACGCCCAGGACGAGAAGCTCGCCGTGAATCCTGCGATACCCCCAGCAGGGGTTCTCCCTCGCCAAGCGCACCACCAGCGCCCGAACGGAGTGGACCGTCCGTGGGCGCCCCGGGCGCTTCGGCCGGGAGGCGACAGCATGGCGGCGAGCGACCAGATCGCGGTGCCGGCGCAGCACCGTGTCCGGTCGCACCAGCAGTCGCAGACTGCGCAGCACGTCGAAGGGCAGACGGTGCAGCAGCGAAGCCAGGAAGGCCCTGTCGCTCGCAGTGAACCGCGCTCTGTTGTTGCCGAGTTGACGTTCCAGCACAGTGATCTGATGGCGCAGGGCGAGGATCTCCGCGTCTTTGTCCCGATCGCTCATCGGCAGCAGGCGCAGTACCGCGAACGCGTTCGTCACACCCAGGTAAGCCAGTCGAAGCAGCACGGTTGATCATCATGCCGCGGCGACCTCCAACTGCGCGAGAGTGCCGACTCGAGCAACCGAGGTCGACATCGGCGAATCCGGGCACACTCGCTCTCACCAGGGCGGATGAGATATTCGGCAAGCGCACTGTTGAGACTCCGTTATGGGGTGCGGGTGCGCTGGAGTGCGACGACTTCGTGGGCCATGGCCAGGACGATGACATCGCCGTGCGCCGAGACGATATGCGCCGGCAGTGGGAGTGCGAGCGCCGCCACCATGCGGCTCGTGAGCAGGTCCCATACGCGCACCGAACCGTCCTCGCTGGTGGTGATGGCATGAGGGCGATGGTCGATCTCCGTCACCGCCACCGCCTTCACCTCGTCGGTGTGGCCGGTGAGGACGGCACGTTCGGTGCCGGAGACCAGATCCCACAACCGCACCGTCCGGTCATTGCCCGTGGTGACGGCGAAGGGAAGGCCGTGGAGCTGTGTCACCGCCACCGCGTTCACGCGACCGAGGTGGCCGGTAAGGGCAGTGCGTTCGGCGTGGGAAGACACATCCCACACCCGCACCGTCTCGCCGTCGGCGAAGAGGGCGTGGGGACGGTGGCCGATCTCCGTCACCGCGACCGAACCCACCCAGACCGATTGGCTGCTGAGGGCGGCGCGTTCGGTGCCTGAAGCCAGATCCCACAACCGCACCGTCCCGTCATGGCCGGCGGTGACGGCGTGGGGACGGTTGTCGGTCTCCGTCACCGCCACCGCCACCGCCAAGCCGTCGCGGTCGGTGAGGGCGGCCCGTTCCGTGCCGGTGGTCAGGTCCCACACCCGCACCACGTCGTCGCCACCGATGAGCACGTGGGGACGGTTGTCGGTCTCCGTCACCACCAATGCCGTCACCCAGCCGTCGCGGTCGGTGAGGGCGGCCCGTTCGGTGCCAGTGGCCAGTTCGCGCACCCGCACCGTCCCGCCGTCGCCGGTGAGGACGTAGGGGGAGTCGTAGATCTCCGCCGTCGTCAGCGCGCTCACCCAACGGGTGTGGCTGCTGAGTGCGTCATGGTCGGTGCCTGAAGCCAGATCCCACACCCGCACAGTCTCGTCATCGCTGGAGGTCACGGCGTGGGGGCGGTTGTCGAGCACGGTCACCGCCACCGCCGTCACACGGTCGGTGTGGCCAGTGAGGACAGTACGTTCAGAGCCAGAAGCCAGATCCCATACCCGCACCGTCCTGTCATCGCTGGCGGTGACAGCGTGGAGGCGGTTGTCGATCTCCACCACCGCCACCGCGTTCACGCCGGCGAAGTGGCCGATGAGGACGGCGCGTTCGGAGCCAGAGCCCAGATCCCACACACGCACCGTGCCGTCGCCACCGGCGACGAGAGCGTGCGGACGGTTGTCGATCTCCGTCACCACTACCGCGTTCACGCCGTGGATGTGGCCCGTGAGGGCAAAGCGTTCGAAGCCAGAGACCAGATCCCACACCCGCACCGTCCCGTCATCCTGACCGGCGAGAGCGTGAGGACGGTCGTCGAGCTCGACCATCGCCACTGCTGTCACCCTGCCGGTGTGACCGGCGAGGAAAGCACGTTCGGTGTCGGAGGCCAGGTCACGCACCCGCACCGTCCCGTCGATGCTGGCCGTGAGGACGTGGGAACGGCCCCCGACCTTCGACACCGCCAGCGCAGAGACCCAATCGGTGTGGCCGGTGAACGCGGCGCGTTCGGAACCAGAGACCAGATCCCACACCCGCACCGTCCCGTCGCCGTGGGTGGTGAGGAAATGTGGACGGTTGTCGATCTCAGACTCTGCCACCGCGATCACGCTGCCGGTGTGACCGGCGAGGACGGCACGTTCGGTGCCGGAGGCCACATCCCACACGCGCACCGTCCTGTCCTTGCTGGCGGTGACAGCGTGGGGGCGGTTGTCGATCTCCACCACTGCTACACCGCTGACCCTGCCTGTGTGGCCGGTGAGAGTGGCCCGGTGCGCAGGGTGAACAAGGCTGCCCGTAGCCCAGCGTGGTGCCCATGGGCGGGTCCGAGCGAGCTCGGCGGCGAGCTGAGGGTACTCGTAGCGGGCCGCGTCGATCGCCAGGATGTCGCGGCGGGCGTCCGCAGGGAGCGGGGCGTGAGCGGCGGCCGAGGCGCGGTAGATGTCGGCGACGATGCGGTGCGCCGGGGCAGTTACGGTGTCCAGGGCGCGCAGCAGCGGGGCAGGGGCGGCGTGGACGAGGTACTCGGGGTCGGACAGCAACTCGACCAGGACGCCACCCGCCGCCGCATGCGTAGCCGCGTAGTGGCGGATGTACGGGTGGGCCGCGGGCCAGTCGTTCACACCGGTGGCAGGGTCTTTGTGGACCAGGGCGGTGAGGGTGCGGGCGATGGTGGCGTGGTCTTCGTGTTCGTGGCCGGTGCGGCGCAGGTGTTCGGCCATGGTCTCGTGGAAGAGGCGGTAGGCGGATCCGTCCGGGGTGGGCGTCTCGACGATGTAGGCGCCTGCGTGCCGGTGGAGCCAGTCGAGGTCGTCCTGGGAGCAAGGCAGGCCGGACAGGGCCTCGGCGAGGGGGGCCCAGAGGGTGGACCAGGGCAGGCCGGCGCCCTGGGCGTAGGCGAGGGGGCGCAGGAGACGTTCGGCCTTGGGGCGGTCGGGGCCGAAGCGGTCGAGGTAGGCGGCGAAGGCTTCCTTCGCGTCGCTGGGGAGGTGCTCGCGCCAGTCGGGGCGGCCGGTGTCGACGGTGATCTGGCCGTGGACGAGGGCGCGTGCCGTCATGCGGGCGACGAGGTAGGAGAAGCGGGCTCGTTCGGCGATGCCGTCGGCGATCGTGGCGGCGAGCGCGGGGTCGTGGCGGTAGGGGGAGCGGCTGTCGGGGTCCTGGGCGTCTTCGAGGACGCCGCGGGCGTACGCGGTGATGTCGGCGCGGGTGATGTGTTCCGGCGCGTCGAGGTCGAGGACGTGTACGGCGCGGCCGAGGGCGGGGATCTGGGGGCGACGGGTGCCGACGACGAGCCTTACCGAGGGGAGGGTGGAGAGGGGCTGGAGGAGTTCGCCGGCGATGCGTCGGCTCTCTCGGGCGTCGCCCGCGGTTCCGGCCTCGTCGAGGGAGTCCACCACGACGGCGACGGGTGTGGTGCGGGCGGACAGTGCGGTCAGCACGGTGTCGCGGTCGGCGGGGGCGGGCAGGTGCAGGGCTGCGGCGAGGTCGGTCACCAGGTCGGCCAGGGAGGCCCGGCGGGCGTGCAGGGCGATCACGGAGGGATATGCCGGCAGCGGCAGCTGTTCGCCGCCGGAGGCGCGCGGGACCGCTCGCGTCCTCGGAGTGTCGGGGTCGGTCAGGGTCAGGAGGCGTCCCAGTAGTGCCGACTTGCCCGAGCCGGGGTCGCCGGTGACGACGCGGGCCTTGCGGTCGTGGTCCGCGTCCGGGGCGGTGAGGAACGCGGTGAGGTCGGCCAGGGCGCGGGCGCGGCCGGTGAAGTAGTCTCCGCGTTCCCCGGCGTGTTCGAGGCCGCGGCTACGGGGATCGAAGTGCCCGGCGTGGCGGCGGCGCAGCAGGGCGAGGCCGGCCAGGTCGATGCCGTCGGCGGGCAGTCCGGGCAGGTAGAGGGGGCTGGGGAAGAAGGGGTCCTGGCCGTCGGTCTCGGTGGTGGTCAACCGGGCCTGCTGGCTGGGGCGGTGGGCCCTGAAGTGGTTGTTGACGCGTTCGGTGACCTCGCGCACGCTCACGTACTGCTGGGTGGCGCCGTGGCGGGGCTGGGCGAGGACGTCGGCGAGGGCGTCGACGAACACGTTCTCCCGCGCCCGGTCTCTGGCGCGGGCGGCCGCCAGGTGCCAGCGGTTGGCCCGCCCGCGGTGGAGGTCCGCCAGGTCGGCGGCGAGCCGGCTGATGTCCGCTGTGCCGGCCCCGGCGTAGCAGGTGTCGAGCATGACCAGCAGATGCCCCACCGGACTCTTCACCAGCGGCCGGGCGAGGTCCTCGGCGGCCAGTGCCCGGGTCCAGCGGCCGGGCCTGGTGTCGTTGCACAGCAGGTAGTGGCGGTCCTCCTCGTGGACGCCGTGTCCGGCGAAGTACATCACCACGACGTCTTCCGGGCCCAGGGACGTCTCCAGGGTCCAGTCCTCGATGCCCTCGGCGAGCGCGTCCCGGGTCGGGTCGGCGGCCAGGTCGGTGAGGACGGGTGTGTATCCCATCGGCTCGAGCAGCTCCCGTACGCGGCGCACGTCCGCCGGGACGCCGGGCAGGCCGTCGATGCCCGGATGCCGGAACGTGCCGACACCGGCCGCGATCAGGAACCGGCGCCCTGACACGGCGTGTTCGGGGTCTGCGGCGGTTGTCATGCGTGCGGTACCTGGAGGCCGGCGGCGACTGCGGTCCCGGTCTTGGGGGCGGTCAGATAGCGCTCGAAGTCGTGCATCCGCACTCCGTTGGTGATCGTCCGGTCGGCCACGCCGTCGCCGGGTCCGGATGCGAACCGCGGGGCCAGCTCGCCCACCAGCGCGACGATGTCACCCGGATCGGCGACGTTCGTCCACCGCACCACCCCGCCGGGCCACGCCCCATGACCCTCCACAGGCAGCGGGCTCAGCCGCCGGTGGATCACCGGCAGGCCCAGCGGAGAGCCCACCGTCACCAGATCCGTCACCGGCCAGTTGGGGTTCTCGCACAGCGCTTCGTACGCGACGACCGACCCCAGTGAATGTGCCACCACCACTCGGGTGTCCGCACCGATCTCGGCCGCGACCGCCGCGCGGGCGGCCTGCCACACCGGCGGCTTGTCCAGGTACCGGCGCACCTGCTTCAGCTCACCGATCAGCATCCGCTCCGACACCGGCTGGAAGAACCGGGCCTCCGCCAGAGCGTTCAGCCGCTCACGCACCCACCGGGAGAGCAGCAGCCGAGACGCGGCGTACCCGGCCGGCCCTCGCGTCCCCTCCTCGACGGCAGGCGGCACCGCGTCGTCGATCTCCACCGCCCGGCGCCACCATGCTTCGAGGAGTTCAGCCTCCAGACCGTCCTCCACATCGCGCTCATCCCACGCGGGGAGACCACCCGACCGAGTCCCGGGCTCGACAAAGCAGTTCCCGTAGAACGCGCACGCCACGTCCTCCGGCTGGAGCGCCGTCCCTGTGGCTAGCTTCACCCCGTCACGGAGCGCGGCACCCAGACGCAACGACAACAGCTCCGGCCCCTCGAACTGCTGAGCCACTCCGTGCACCAGCACCACCCGCGCCACAACAGCCCTCCCCCGAGACCCTGCCCAACTATTCCCTCAGAGTAGGGGGCAAGACCGCACCGTTCGCCGGTTGATCGCGAATCCAACTGCGAACAGCCTCCACACATTGAGTGATTTCTACACACCGTATGGGCTGCTCTGTCGTCATGGGACTGCGGCCGCGGCAGCGGGAGCAGTGAGAGCCATCGAGTCCGTTGTCTGGCCTGCGGGGGAGCTCTACGTCCAGCAGGCCCGCGGCTGGACCCCGGGCGCCACCGGCCGGGCCTTGCTCCCGATGGCAGTCGGCACAGTCCTGCCCCCTTCGCCTCTATCGGCCGCTGCCCAAGCGCTTCGGGCACCCGGTCATGCTCGTCACCGGCTTCGTCACGATGCTGCTCGGCGCGCTCGCCTTGTACGGCACTGACGCCTCGACGCTGTGCGCGCGTATCGGAGGCGATCGAGCGCCTCCGGTTGGCGGGCCGACCGGTCACCGGGCGCAGTCGGCTGCGCGGGACTTCCTGCAGCGGGACACCGACGAGCCGCCAACTGTTGGAGCGGACTGCCGACGCGCTCTCGTTCCATCTCTCGGTCGTGACCCCGGGATCCGTGGCGGCTCTGGTCGGAGACGTGTGCTACGCGATCGGCCTCGGACGGGCTGACCGGTGTGGTTCTCGGCATCGGTCGTGCCGTCGATTCGGCCGGCCCCGCTGACCTGGCCCGATCCCGGCACGACGCTGACCGGACGCTGCGAGTGCTCCGCCAGCGGCCCGGGAGACGTGTCGCCCGGTACTCCGAAGTCCAGGTCGACGCACTGCTGTTGGAACTCGGGGATCTGCTGCGCAGCGAGGGCGGCCTTCTCGACGGACCGATCGAGCGTCTGCGCACCTACGACCGAGAAAACGGCACCGCCCTGGTCGAGACTCTGACCGCCTGGCTGGACAGGCTCGGAAATGTTCTGGGCGCCTCCGCCTCGCTCGACGTGCATCCGAACACCTTCCGATACCGGCTGCGGCGGGCCGCGGAGATCGCCGGGACGGACCTGAACGACCCCGGGAAACGCTTCGCCGCGATGCTCGAACTCCGCGTCATGCGAGCGGACTCTCCATGAGTTCACCTCCTCCCAAGGCGTCCGCGCGGGCCCGCTCGACCAGTCGACAGGACGGCTGGTCGAGCGGGCCCTTCCACATCGCAGCCGCAGACGCCGGCCGTGAACGGTCAGGCCACCTTCGGGGCCGCCCGCACCCCGTAGTGCACGTACGGCTCGCCGGTGGGCAGCGTGTAGAACGTGACCGGGGTCCAGGTCCGTGATTCCGGCGCGAGGAACGCGAACAGGCTGTCGGAGACCGGTACCAGGTCGTACTCCTGCGTCGGATCCGGCGCGAGTTCGGCCAGGGGACCGGTGAGGGTCTGGCGCAGGCGCAGCCCTTCCCCGGTCAGCAGAACCTCGGCGCGCACCCCGGTCCGCTCGTACACACCGGCGTGCCGCCGCGCGTCCACGGCGGGAGGTTCGGCGGCCGGCTCGAGTGGACGCGACATGGCCACCCCGGCCAGCTCCGAGAAGATCTCCCGGTACAGCTCCTCGTACAGGTCGCGTGGACTGCCGCCGTTGGTGAGCAGCACCACCGCGAGTCCTTGCTCGGGGAGCAGCCTCAGGAACGCCGCCTGGCCGATCGTGCCGCCGTCGTGGCCGATGACCTGGTGCCCGTCCCAGTCGAAACGTATCCAGCCCAGGCCCCAGGAGTCGCCGATGCTGTGCGGATCGGGCAGGTTCGTCTGCCTGTCGGCCATCGCGTCCACCGACGCCCGCGCGAGCAGGCGCTCGCCGTTGGGTGCCAGCCCGCCGGTCAGGTGCAGCCGGGCGAACGCCAGGACGTCCGCGGTCGCCGCGCCGACCAGACCGGCGGGACCGACCGAGCGCGGCAGCCCCCAGACCGGCGCGGACGTCGGCTCGCCGCCGCCGGGCGAGACATGGCCGACCGCCGCGCGGAACAGCAGCGCTTCCTCCGGCAGCGTGATCGTGTGGCTCAGGCCGAGCGGGGTGAACAGCCGCTCGCGCATCGCGAGGTCCCAGGTCTTGCCGGTCAGCTTCTCGATGACCCGGCCGGCGAGGACGAATCCCGAGTTGCAGTAGGAGAAGGTCGCCGCGAGCGGGTGGTTCTGTCCGACGCCCGCGAGCTGGTCGACGTAGCGCTCCAGGCAGTCGTCGCCACGGCCGGTGTCGGTGAACACGTCGCCGTCGATGCCGCTGGTGTGGGTCAGCAGATGGCGCATGGTCACCTGCCTCGCCACCCCCGGATCGGCCAGTCGCAGCTCGGGCAGGACGTCCGCTATCGGCGCGTCGAGGTCGAGCAGCCCCTCGTCGACCAGTTGCATCACGACGGTCGTCGTCCACACCTTGGTGATCGAGCCGATCTGGAACAGCGAGTCGTCGGTGACGTCGACGCCGGTGTTCGTGCTCAGGACACCGTGGCTCGCCTGCACCAGCTCGTCGGCGCCGTCGGGTCCGACGCGCAGGATGCCGAGCGCTGCTCCGGGTACGCGATGTGCGCGCGCCAGTTCGCTCAGCCGGCGCTGCCAGTGGGCGTCGATCGGCACCCGCGCCGCGCTCCCCTTGGGCCTTGCGTGGCGCTCCACCCAGTCGACGACGCGTCGGTTGAAGTCCGCCCGGTGCGAGGGCCTGCCGTCGAGGATGAACAGGTGCGAGCTGCCGGGGTACAGCACCAGCCGGGCTGGGACGCCCCGCTCACGCAGCGCGGTGAACCACTGTTCCGCCTGGCCCACGGGACAGCGCACGTCGTCGGCGCCCTGCACGATGAGCGTCGGTACCTGGACCTGGTCGACGTGGGTGAGTGGCGACTGCTTCGTGTACGCCTGTTCCTCCGCCCACGGAGTGCCGCCCAGTTCGCGCACGCCCATGTGGTGGCCTGCGTCCGAGGTGCCGGCCATGCTGGTCAGATCGCTGACGACCCCGCCCGCGACCGCAGCCGCGAACCGGTTGTCGCGGCTCGTCAGGTAGCAGGTCATGAAGCCGCCGTAGCTGTAACCGGACACGGCAAGCCGGTCGGCGTCGGCGACGCCCTCGGCGACGAGGTGGTCCAGTGGTTCGAGAAAGTCCGGCGCGTCCGCCTGCCCCCATGCGCCGAGCGCCGCGGTGAGGAACTTCTCGCCGTAGCCGTCGCTGCCGCGCGGGTTGAGCATCAGCACCGCCCAGCCGCGCGTGGCCAGCACCTGGTGGTAGAGGTGGGTGGCGTCGGCTGTGCCGTTCCAGGCGTTGTGCGGGCCGCCGTGGATGTCCAGCAGCAGAGGCGAGGGGCCGGTGCGGGCCGGGTCGCGCATCAGCCAGCCATGGACCACGGTGCCGTCGGAGATCGTGAACTCCCGCTCCTCACGGGCGAACAGCTCGACGTCGGCGACGCTCTCGCCGTGGTGTGTGCGCGCCTCGACCGTCCCGTCGGCGAGGCCGACCGTCGCGATCTCGCCGAACGAGGACGGCGTGGCGAGGAGGATCGCCACGGTGTCGCCCGCGACGGCCAGGTCGCCGACGGTGTTCCCCGCGCCCCCGACGACTGGTCGCGGCGCGCCGCCGTCGAGGTCGACCGAGTAGAGGTGGGTGCAGCCGCGCTCCCGCACGCAGAACAGCACGCGGCCGTCCGCTGTCGGGCGTGGCGCCGCGCCGGGATAGCCGGGGCCGCCCGGCATCACGTTCCGGTCGAGGGCAGCCGTCAGGTCGATGGTGTCGCCGCCGTCCAGCGGCACCAGCAGTAGTTCGGTGTTCCCGATCTCGGTGTCCCCCCGCCCGACGACCAGCAGCGCCCGACCGTCAGGGGTCCAGGTGACCGTGGCTGCCGTGCCGTCGCCGGAGCCCGTCGCCTGCGGTTCGGCGGCGCGCTCGCTCAGGTCGAGGACGTAGGCGGCGGACCGCAGCGTGAGGTCGGCGTCGGGCTCGCGGGCGCCGGGGAACGCCAGCCGGGTGCCATCGGGGGACCAGGCGGGATCGCCCGCGTTCCAGTCCCCCGATGTGACCTGCCGGATCTCCCGTGTGCCTACGTCGAGGACGTGCACGTGCCTGCGCAGGGTCCGTACCAGACCTGTGCCGTCGGCCTTGAAGTCCAGCCGGTCCGTCACGACCGGGGCATTCGCCCGGCGTGCGCGTGCGGTTGCGTCCTCGCCGTCCGCCGCGGCGAGGTCGACCGGCGCCGCGAAGGCGACCTTGTTGCCGTCCGGGCTCCAGACCGGTGCGCCGGCGCCCAGCGGGAGTTCTGTCACCTGCTCGGCCTCGCCCCCGGCGGCGGGCAGGAACCACAGTTGCGGGGCCGAGTCCCGGGCACGCAGGAACGCGATACGCGTGCCGTCGGGCGACCATGTCGGTGCTGTGTCGGTCGTGCCCCGGGTGAGCTGCCGCGCCTCGCCGCCCGCGGCGGCGACCTGCCAGAGCGCCCGCACGTCCCGGTCGCCGTCACGGTCGGCGGCGCGCAGCACGTACACGATCCGGCTTCCGTCCGGCGAAACGCTCGGCTGCTCGGGGACTGTCAACTCGTACAGATCATCAATGCCAAGGCGTCGGGTCATCGCAGGAGGCCTCCTCGTGGGATTGCGGGCTGTTCGCTGGCGCTCGGGGAGAAGTGGCAGGCCGCTCGGTGCCGGCGGGTCACCGCGTCGTCGGCCGGGTCGGAGCTGAGGCAGACGGTGCGCTCGGTGTGCGTGAGCGGGCCGATCGGGCAGCGGGGGTGGTAGCGGCAACCGGTGGGCGGGTGGTGCGGGTCCGTGTCTCCGATGCCGTCGCCGTCACCGGGGTCGTCGAACAGGCCGGTGCGGGCGGACGGGGCCGCGGCGAGCAGGTCGCGCGTGTAGGGGTGTTGCGGGTCGTTGAGGACTTGCTGGGCGGGGCCCATCTCCACGATGCGGCCGAGATACATCACGGCGATCACGTCGCTGAGATAGCGCACCACGGCCAGGTTGTGCGAGATGAACAGCATCGACAGATCCAGTCGCCGCTGCAGTGTGCGGACCAGGTTGAGCACGGCGCCCTGCACCGACACGTCGAGCGCGGACGTGATCTCGTCGGCGATCAGTACCTGCGGCTGCCCGGCCAACGCGCGGGCGAGCGCGACACGTTGCCGCTGCCCGCCGGACAGGTGCTTCGGCATCATCCCCGCCCGGTCCGGGTCAAGGTTGACCAGTTCGAGCAGTCTCGCCACCTCGGCCCGTCTGTCTGCCGCCCCGGCGTGCGCACTGCGCGGCAGGGCCTCGGTGATCGACTCACCTATGCTCATCCGCGGGTCCAGCGAGGAGTACGGGTCCTGGAACACCATCTGCAGCGGACGCCTTCGCGGCAGGCTCTTCACATCCACGCCGCCGAGCATGACGCGGCCCGCGGCGACCGGTACAAGGCCCACCGCGGCCCGTGCCAGCGTCGACTTGCCTGATCCCGACTCCCCGACCAGCCCGACCACCTGTCCCTTGGGCACGGTCAGGCTGACCTGGTCCACTGCGGTCAGGCCTCCGCGCCGGGCTCCGTAGCGCACGCTCACGTCGTCGAACACCAGCGCGCTCATTCGGCACCTCCGTAGGCGGCTTCCCGGCCGGACTCCGGCGCGACGGCGCCGTTCGGATGCCAGCAGGCGACCTGGTGTGCCTGGTCGACCCGCTCCAGTACCGGGTCCTGGCTCCGGCACCGGTCCGTCGCCGCCGGGCAGCGGGCGGCGAACGCGCACCCCTCGGGCACGTGGTCCGGCTCGGGCGGCCGGCCGGGGATCACGGCCAGCGGCTCGTCGCGGTCGGTGTCCAGTTCCAGCGTCGCGGCCAGCAACGCCCGGGTGTAGGGATGTCTCGGTACGGATGTGAGGTCGGTGGTGGGAAGGTCCTCGACGACGCGCCCCGCGTACATGACGAGCATCCGGTCGCAGGTCTGTGCGACGACCGTGATGTCGTGGCTGATCAGGAGGATCGCGGCGTTCTCGCGCTCTCTGGTCCGCGAGAGAAGGCGCAGTACCTGGCGCTGCACGGTGACATCCAGCGCCGTCGTCGGTTCGTCGGCGATGATCAGCTTCGGCTCGCCCATCAGACCCATGCCGATCATCGCGCGCTGCCGCATCCCGCCGGAGAACTCGTGCGGGTACTGTCGGGCACGTCGTTCCGCGGCGGGAATGCGCACCGCGCGCAACCGGTCCACGGCTCTGGCGAAGGCTTCGCGCCGGTTGAGGCCGTGGTGCTGCTCCGACGCCTCCGCCAGTTGGCGGCCGATCCGGCGGGCCGGGTTGAACGAGCTCATCGGATCCTGGAAGACCATCGCCAGCGACGTGCCGAGCAACCGGCGCAACTCCCGCTCCGGAGTCGTCAGGAGCGGAGTCCCCGCGAACTCAAGCCGGTCCGCAGTCACGACACCCGGCGTCTCGATCAGCCGCGAAACCGCCAGTCCGGTCAGGCTCTTGCCCGATCCGGATTCCCCGACCACCCCGATCGCCTCACCGTCGCGCACGGTGAAACTCACGCCGCGCACCGGGACCGTCCACCCGTCCGCACGCGGGAACGCCACGTGCAGGTTCTCCACCAACAGCACCGGCTTCGCCGTGGGTTCCTCGGCCGCGGCGGGACGGGCGGGCGGCGCCGGCCGGGCGGGGATCCGCGCGGTCGGGGTGCGTACGCCGACCACCGCGGCGACGGTCTCGCCCACCAGGTTGAACGCGAGACCGGCGAGCACCACCGCCGCGCCGGGAGCGAGCGCGGCCGCCGGGTTCACGTAGATCCCGTCCAGTCCCTCGCCGAGGAGCCGCCCCCAGTCGTATCGGGGTGCCTGGACGCCGATGCCGAGGAAGGAGAGCGAGGCGAAGGCGAGCAGTGCCCCGCCCGCGCTGATGGTGGCGTTCACCAGCAGCGGCTCGCCGATGTTGGGCAGGACGTGCCGGACGAGCAGCCGGAGCCGGCCGACGCCCGCGATCCGCGCAGCCGATACGTAGTCCCGCCCTGCCACCGATGCGGCGAGGGTCTGCGCCAGCCTGGCGAAGCCCGGCGCCGTCGCGAACGCGATCGCAAGGACCGCGCCTCGGGTGCCCACGCCGAAGACGACCGCGAAGAACAACGCAAGAAGCAGCCCCGGGAACGCCACCGCGATGTCCACGGCGGAGGTGATCAGCCTGCCGGCCCGGCGCGGCAGCACCGACGGCAAGGTACCCAGCAGGAGACCGACCGTGACGCCGACCGCCGTGGCGATCACCGCGAGTTCGACCGAGAACCGGGTGGCCACGAGCGTGCGGTAGAAGATGTCGCGGCCGAGCGAGTCGGTGCCCAACAGGTGTGCCCCGGAGGGGCCTTGGCCGATCGCGTTCGTGTCGACCGCGGCCGCCTGCTCGCCCCACAGCACCGGTCCCAGGATGGCGAGTGCGGCCAACGCGACCAACAGCGCCAGTGAGCACGCCCCCATCGGGGTGCGCGCGGCCGCCGACCAGGCCGAGCCGCGCCTTCTCCACTGCGATGTCGACGTCATCAGCTCTCCCGGATGGTCGAGCGCGGGTCGAGCAGCGCCAGCAGCACGTCGACCGCCAGGTTCACCAGCAGCACCCCGATGCCGTAGACGAGCACGATGCCCTGCACCGTCGGATAGTCCTTCGCCAGAATCGACTGCACGATCGTCGAGCCGAGCCCGGGCCAGGCGAAGACGTTCTCCACCAGCACCGTCCCGGCGACCATCGCGGTGAGCATCAGCCCGCCCAACGTCAGCGTGGCGGTCAGCGCGCTCGGCAGGGCGTGCCGGACGTACACGAGCCGGGCGGGCAGCCGCTTCGCCCGGGCGGTGCGGACGAAGTCGTCGCCGAGCACAGACAGCATCTCCACCCGTACGATCCGCGCCAGCACCGCCGTCGCCCCGGTCGCCAGTGCCGTCACCGGCAGCACGAACGTGCTCGCGCCGCCGCTCCCGGCGACCGGGAACCAGCCAAGGCGCACGGCGAAGAACGCGACGAGGCCGACGGCGACGAGGAACTCAGGGACGGCGGCCAGGAACACGCTCACCGAGGTGAATCCCAGCTCGACGCCCCGCCGTCTGCCGCCCCTGGTCAACACCGCGAACAGCACGCCGAGCGGAATCGCCAGGGCGACCACCACCACGAACGCCGGCACGGCCAGCGCGAGCGTCGCGGGCAGACGGTCGCCGATCACCTGCGCCACCGGCAGGTTGCTCGTCATCGACGTACCGAAGTCGCCGGTGAACAGGTTGCCGAGGTAGTGGCCGTACTGCACCCACAACGGGTCGTTCAGGCCGAGTGCTTGGCGCCGGGCCTCGACCAGCTCGGTGGGTGCGGTCATTCCCAGCGCCGCCCGGACCGGGTCGCCCGGGACCAGGTGGATCATCAGGAATGCCGTGGTCAGCAGCACCCACAGCGCGACGAGGAATCGCCGCAGCCTGCGCCGTGCGAACGGCAGCCACGGGCCGCCCCGGATTCCGGCACGCAGGGCGGCCGCCACTGCAGCGGTGGCCATCAGCCGTACATCCGTATCGAAGACGGCGTGATGGAACCAGCGCTGACCTCGAACCGCGCTCCAGTGCCGAAGAACGGGACAACCGAGTGGACGTAAGGGACGACGTCGACGCGCTTGATCAGGGACGTCTCGGCCGCGACCCAAGCGCGGCAGCTGTCGTCGCCGACCAGCCCCGCCGCCCGGCGCACCTGAGAGTCGTACCCGGCGTTCTCGACGTGCGCGAAGTTGGTGCCCTGCGGCGGCGCCTTGCCCGACACGAACTGCACTGCCTGGCTCGGCAGTTCGAAGCCGAACGGCGCCATCGAGACATCCCACGCTCCGGTGGTGAACAGCGCCTGGTTGAGCCCGGAGCTGTCGACGCCCTTCAGCTTGACGTCGACTCCGATGCTCTTCCAGGTCTGCTGCGCCAGCTCGGCGGTGGGCGCCATGGTCGGCCCGAGTTGCGTCGCGTAGATCATGGTGAGGGCGAGCCGCTTGCCGTCCTTGACGCGCACGCCACTCGGGCCCACGCGCCAGCCCGCCGCGTCGAGCGCAGTTCTGGCCGCGGCGAGGTCGTGCGCGGGAAGGTTGCCCTTCACGGTGTCGCCCGTACAGGCCCGGGGTTCGGCCGTGACCATCCCCGTGGCCGGTGTGCCGGTGCCGCTGGTGAGCACCTTGCCGAGCTGCGTCAGGTCGAGTGCCTGGACCAGGGCGCGGCGGACGCGTTCGTCCCGGCCGGCGCGGCCGGGAGCCTCGTTGAAGAACAACTCTCCCATCGGAGCGAGGTAGTCGGCGTGGAACAGCTTCTGCGCGGAGAGCCGCTTCTTGTCCGGCCCGACCGTGGCCGCGGCGTTGAGGCCGCCGGAGAGCAGCAGGTTCGCCGAGGTGGTGGCGTTCGGGACCACCCGCACGACCACCTTGTCGGGCAGCCCCGGCTGGTTGGTCTTCCACGCGCCCGGCCCCCACGTATAGTCCTTGCGCCGGGTGAGCGTGTAGTGGTCGTTGGGTACGGCCTCGGTGACGGTGAACATGCCGGTGCCCGCGCCGCCCTTGGCCAGCAGCGAACGGTCCCGCAGGCCCGCGGCGCACACCATCGGCAGCCGGCCCGCGTTGCGCAGCAGGAACGCGTCCGGCGCTCCGCTGGTGAGCGTGACGGTGCGGCTCGCGTTGTCGGCGGTCGCCTTCGTCCCGGGCGCGATGGTCACCCCCGCGAACGGGGACTTGTTCGCCGGGTCGCCCACGAAGTTGATGTTCGCCGCGACGTCCGCGGCGGTCAGCGGCGAGCCGTCGGCGCAGGTGATGCCGCGCCGCAGGCTGAAGGTGGCTTTCGTCGTCGTGGCGCGCCACTTGGCCGCCAGTCCCGTCACGGGCTTTCCGGCGGCGTCGACGTTGAGCAGCGAGTCGTAGAGGTAGCGATCGGTCTGGATGGCGACCGAGAGGACCGTCATCTGCGGGTCGAGGCTTCCGGGGTCGGACGCGATCGCCTGCGTGAAGGTCCTGCCTTCCGCCAGCTTTTGGTGTGCGGTCCGCCCCTGTGTGGACTGCGAGACTCCCCCGCACGCGCTGACCGTCAGCGCCAGCGCGCCGAGCAGCACGACCCGGCGCCTCATGACGTCACTCCGTGGCGGAGATGGTCCACGGCGAGCCGGGCGGCCCTGCCGATCGAGGTATCGACAGCGGGCCGGCGGTCCTCCAGGGAGTCCGCGCGGGTGAACACCGCGACGGCGTACTGCCTGCCGTCCGGGTAGGTCAGCACACCTGCTTCATTGCGGATCGCGGGAAGCGTGCCCGTCTTGGCCGCCACCTGGACCCCGGTGTCGAGGCCGGACGAGATCCTGTGCGGCCAGATCTGCCGTCCCATGATCGCGCGGACCTTCTCGCAGGCCCCGGGATCGGCCGCGCGGTCGGTCCAGATCGCGTCGAGCAGCCGGGTGATCTCCCGCGGGGTGGACGACGTCGTCCTGGCCGGGTCCAGCACCGCCAGCTTCCACAGCTGTTCCGGGGTGGCCGCGGCGAGCACGGCCTCCGCATCGTCGCCTTCGCCGGCACCGAGGTCGGACAGCAACGACGCGAAGTGGTCCTCGCAGCAGCCGCGGATGCGCGTTCGGGACAGCCCGAGGTCGGTGAGCACGCGGTCCACGGCGTCCTGTCCGACCCGGTGGAACACGACGTCGGTGGCCGCGTTGTCGCTCATGGTCAGCATGAACAGCGCCAGGTCGCGCCAGCTCATCTCCACGTCGTCGACGCACCCGGCCGTGCCGATCCCGCCGACGCGGTAGCGCGCGGTGACCCGGGTCCGTTCGGTCTCGTCCAGCCGTCCGGCGGCCACCTCGCGGACGTAGGCGACCGCGACCGGGATCTTGAAGACCGACGCCAGGACCACCGGGGCGTCCGCGCCGACGGCGACCTCGGGGCCGTCGGTCACCCCGATCTCACGGGCGTGCAGGAATCCTTGCGCTCCCGCCTCGGCGAAGACCGCGGCGATCTCGTCGGCGATGGCGTTCACCGGCTCACCCGCCGATCGGCCCGGCCGGTGTGCAGGAACCGCGCCCGCCCGGTCCCGTCGTCCCCGACGAACGCGTGCACCATGTGCATGCCGCGCTGCGGCTTCACGGGGATCAGCCTGTCGCCGTCGTACGCGACCAGTTCGATCCTTTCCGGCGGACCGCCGTCGAGTTCGGCGAACACTCCCTTCGGGGTCCGCTCGGCCCACAGCCTGCCGTCGGCGTCCTCGCTGACGACGGTGTCGCCGACGGACGACGCGTACGTGCCCACGAACCTCGCTGTCTCGACACGGGGGGCGTCGGCGTCCGGCACCGGGAGCGCCGGCATCTCTGTTCCGGCCAGCTCGCGCAGCACGCGTCCGACGAGTTCGACGTACAGCGGGAGCGGGTTGCCGCCGTTGGTCAGCAACGCCACCGCGATGTCGTGTTCGGGAGCCACCCGTAGGAAGGCCGACTGGCCGAGCGTGCCTCCGTCGTGGCCGACCACCGTGCCGCCGGGCCAGTCGAAGAGCGACCAGCCCAGTCCCCAGGCGTCGCCCATCAGACCGAGATCCGGCAGTTCCACCTCGCGGCGCCGCATGGCGAGCGCGCTCTCCGGAGTGAGCACCGCCGTCCCGTCGGGCCCCCTGCCCCCGTCGAGATGCATCCGGGCGAACGTCAGAAGGTCCCGCGGCCGCATCGCCAGCATCGATCCGGCGGGCGCGTTCGACCGGGGCAGCGCCCAGACCTGCGCGGGCTGCGGCTCGGCGTCGGGGTCGGGCGTGAGGTGCCCTGACGCGGCGCGGAACCTGACGGCCTCGTACGGGCTGGGGGCGACGTGGGTCAGCCCCAGCGGCGTGCACAGGTGGTCGCGCAGGCAGTCGTCGTACGACTTGTCGCGCAGCACCTCGACGATGCGACCGAGTACGCAGAAGGCGGCGTTGTTGTACGAGAACATCTCGCCCGGCGCGAACAGCTGGGGCACGTCGGCGAGGAGGGTGACGAGCCTGTGCACCGCGTCGTCCCCGCGACCGGTGTCGAGGAAGACGTCGCCCTCGAACCCCGAGGTGTGGCACATCAGTTGGCGTACGGTGATCTTCGCGGAGGCCGTCTCGTCACCGACGGCGAATTCGGGCAGGTACGCCCGGACCGGGGCGTCGATGTCGAGCGCGCCCTCGTCGACGAGCTGCATCGCCAGCGTGGTCGTCCAGACCTTGGTGATCGACCCGATCTGGAAGACGGAGTCCGCGGTGGCCTCGACGCCGGTGTGCTTGTTCAGCACCCCGGCCGCACGGTCGATCATCTCTCCGTGCGCGTATACGGCGATCGACGCGGCCGGCACCTTGTGTTCGGCCAGCAACTCGGGAAGGCGACTTTCCAACCAGCCACGGAGTTCATTGAGTTCGGACATGTGCACCTCTTGTCTCGGCGAGGGAGAACGGGTGATTCCGGGAGGGTATGACCTGTGCGCTCATGGCCGATTCGTGAGAAACGACGAGAATTGCCGAAACCTTCATCGCGACCGACGAAACGCCCGGCCGCCGCTATGGGTTACCGCCTGAGCCAGTCCACCGCCCGGGCGGCGGCGAAACCGATGAAGGCGTCACGCTCGGGAACTCTCGAACGGGCGTCGACGGCCCTGGTGAAGACGCCGACCGCGTACCGGCCACCGTCCGGGTACTCCACCACGCCGATCTCGTTGCGCAGCGAGGGCAGCGTGCCGGTCTTGCCGCTGATCCTGACGTCGTCGTCCGCGAAGCCGGAGCGCAGCCGGTGCGGCCACACCTGCAGTTCCAGCCAGCGCCGGACGTCGGCGCACGCCGTCGCGGGTGCCGCTTCGTCACGCCAGATCAGGCCCAGCAGGCGGGTGCTCTCCGCGGCGGTGGTCCGGCAGGTCTCTTCGGGTGTCAACGCGCGCAGCTTGGCCAGTTGTTCGGCCGGCATCGCGGCCAGGATCCGTTCGTCGTCCTGGTAGTCGATCCCGAGGTCCTCGCCGATCGTGCGCAACAGGTCCCCGCAGTCGTGGGGGACGGCCGTGTGCGGGAGGTCGAGCCGGCGCAGCGTCCCGGCGACCGCGGCCTTTCCTACCTTCCCGAGGATCAGGTCCGTGGCGACGTTGTCGCTGATGCCAATCATCAGGACGGCGAGGTCGTACCAGGACATCGTGACGTCGTGGCGGAACGTCGCGAGGCCGTACGGACTGGCGGTCGGATGTCCCGGTGGCACCGTGATCCGCTCGGCGAGGTCGAGTTCACCGTCGGCCGCCTGCCGGGCAAGTTCCACTGCTACGGGAACCTTGAACACGGACGCGGTGACCACCGGCTCGTCGGCGTCGATGCCCACGTGTCGCGGGCTGTCCAGATCGGCCGCGTGCAGCCATACCTGGACGCCGGCTTCCGCCGCCCGCCCGGTGATTGTCTCGACCAGTTCCGATTCGGTGACCATGGGGTCCCTTCTCTCTGTCGGGGTGGATTTCTGTCCGGACGGGATCTGTTTCCCGGGTACACCGGTCGACTACTTGGTGCCGGTCGACTCCTTGGTGCCGGCAGACTCCTTGGTTCCGGCCGGCGGGAAGTTGAACTGTTCGGCTCGCTGCGGGACCCAGAACGCGATCACCGCGGTGAGCAGCGTGGTGCAGATCAGGAATCCGAACGCGGCGGTGTAGGAGAACGCGTCCGCCAGCCAGCCCATCGCCAGCGGCGCGATCACGCCGGCGACCTGGCCGCCGAAGTTCGTCATTCCGGAGCCGAGGCCGGCCACCGCCGTGGGAAGCACCCGCAGCGGAAGGCCGAAGACGCACATCGTCGCCATCCCGAACACTCCGACGGCCAAGGTCTCGTAGAGAGTGAACGTCGCCGCGCTGCCCGCCGACACCATCAGAACGAGCAGGACCGCGGTCACCGTCGCGATGGACACCAGGTACCACCTGGCCTTGTCATGGAAGTACCGGTCGAACAGCCAGCCGCCGAAGATGGTCGTCGCGAAGCCCACCAGACTCGGGATCGCCGACAGCACCCCGGTCTCGTTCAGCGACAGGTGTCTGGCCTCGAGCAGATAGCTGGGCACCCAGGTGACCAGGCCGTAGCTGAGCATGTTCATCGCGCAGAACAGCACCGCGAACTTCCACACCGCCGGGGACCTGAGTACTTGTGCGCGCGAGACTGCGGGCGTCGTCGCCGTCGTCTGCGGAAGCCGGCTCAGCCGGTCCGGCAGTGCCTTGGGCAGAAGCGCCCACAACCCGATGCCGATGGCCGCGCCGCAACCCGCCATCCAGAGGAAGGTGTGCCGCCAGCCGATGCCCGTCAGCAGCGGGGCGACGAGCAGGGGCGCGAGGCCGGCGATCCCGCTGGCGGACAGCATCACGCTCGTGGCGGTCCCCCGTCTCGCCGGTGTCGTCCGTTCCGCTATGGCTTTGAACGACGCCGCCGGGAAAGCGCCCTGACAGGCACCGAACAGACCGCGGAACAGCAGGAGCAGACCGAATGTGCCGGCCATCCCGGTCAGCGCGGTGAACAGCGACCACAGCACGAGCGTGATCAGCATGGGTCCGCGGGAGCCGTACCGATCGGCCAGGAAACCGGCGGGTATCTGGCAGATCATGTAGACCAGCGCGAAGACGGTGACGAGCGAGCCCTGTGCCGTCTTGCCGAGTTGGAACTCCTCTCCGATCGACGGCAGAGCCATGCTGATCGAGAAACGGTCGATGTAGTCGATCGACCAGGCGCACAGCATGACCACCATCGTGATCGTTGCCGTCCGGTTGACCCGCTTCGGTGTCCAGGTGTCCTCGGTGATCACCGCCGTCATGGCTACCTCCGTACCGTTGCGTCGGGGTTGATGGCCCATCCTGGACATCAGGTGACGCAGCGGGTTCGTGGAGTTCCACAAACCTTCAGGTGGTGTTCGGGCGGTGCGGACGAACGTTGTCCTCGTGCGGCCTCCGGCTTCTACTCGTGGTGGCGAGCAGGGTGGAGCCGGAGTTGCAGCATCGCCGCGAACCGCTCGCCGGGGTCGTCCAGATTGATCTCACCGACCTCCGCGACCCGTCGCAGCCGGTACCGGAAGGTGTTGGGGTGCACGTACGCCGCGGCGGAAGCGGCGGCGACGTCGCCGAAGGCGTCCAGCCAGCACGAGAGCGTGTGGACGAGCTGCGACTGGTGCCGGGCGTCGTAGTCGAGCAGGCGGGCGACGGGGCCGGTCGCCACGTCCCCGCGCGCGGCGGCCAGGTCGGCGAGGTCGAGCATGAGTGCGTCGACGTGGACCTCCTCCGCCGTGGCCACGCGCCGGGCGCCCCCGTTGGCGAGCAGCACCCGCAGCGCGCGGTCCGCGCCGTCACGCGAGCGGCTGAGCACGGAGCCGTCGGGAGCGGGCGGGCCGATGCCGATCGCCGCGTCCACGCGCTGCCCGGTGCGCTCGAGGAAGGTCGACGCGACGCGGACCGACCGCTCCCGGCAGTCCGTCTGGCTCCCCGGCATCGGCACGATGCCGTAGGCCACGTCGCCCACCAGCGCCACGGCCGAGCGCGCCTGGACCGCGCTCAGATGCATGGCCAGCGCGTCGGCGACGCGCTGGCGGTCCGCGACCCGGCGCAGACCGTCCTCCGTCGACGGATCGGCTTCCGATCCGCCGAACAGCCCCAGGGCGAGCACGATCGCGGGCTGTCCCACGAGCCCGAGCCGCGCAATCGCCTCCGGTGCCCCGGTGCCGCCTTCCAGCGCGGTGCTCACCAGATCGGCGCGCAGCCTGCGTTCGACATCGGCGCCCGCGCGCAGGCGCAACATGTGGAGCGCGACGAGCTTTCCGGCGTCGATCAGCGCCTGCGTCCGCTCCTTGGACAGGGGCCCGGGCACCGCGGCCCAGATCGAGCCGAGGATCTCGTCGCCGGCCCGCACAGCGAGCGCCACCCGGGGAACGGTCATCGACTCGTCGTGGAGCGGATCGACGTACACGGGCGCATGGCCGCGATGAAGTCGCTCGAAGACGCCGTTGCGCGCCAGGCCCAGGGTGAACCGTTCCGGTACCTGGCGCCCCAGGATCGTCTCCACGCGGGACTGGTCCGCCTCGTCCTGGCGGCCGGAGAAGGCGAGCACGCGTGAGCTGCGGTCCTCGATGGTGACCGGCGCGTCCAGGAGCGCGGCCACGGCGTTGGCCAGCGCGAACAGGTCGCCCGACGGCATGCCGCCCAGCGTCTGCGGTGAGATGTCGCCGATGTCTCCCTCGACGAGCAGGGTGCGGAGCATGGCGGCGACCTGCGCCCAGGAGGCTCCGCGGGTGAGTCCGAGCAGGGCGACGCCGGACTCGTCGGCGGCCCGCCGGATCTCCACGGTCGCGGTGAACGGTGACCGGACGACGAGCGCTGCCGCGCCCTTGCTGCCGAGGTCGTACAGGAGGCGGACCACGTCGTCCGGTTCGTGGACGCCCACACCCAGGACGACTGCCCGCGCCGGGAACTGCGCCTCGTCGAGCGGGTCGTGGATGACTACGCCGCTCAGTTGCCGGCGCGTGCTCCCGCCGCCGGCGATCGACTCCAGCAGCACGTCCCCGAGGTCGTCGAGGACGCGCGCCAGGCTTGTGTGTGGCTTGCCAGACGTCGGTGTCAGCACCGCCCAAAGGTAACTCCGGGCGCACCGGAACCTGTTGGTCCGATCCGACCGGATTTCACGGCGAATTCGTCGCGTGCTACGAACCGAGCCACACCTTCGAGGTCGTGACCTCCGCCAGCAGGTCGGGAATCGGCGTGACACCGAGGCCCGGCCCCTGGGGCACCGGCAGGTGTCCGTCCTTCAAGACGAACGGTTCGGTGATGTCGGTCCGGTAGAACCGGTCCGACGCCGAGGTGTCTCCGGGCAGGGTGAACCCGGGCAGCGAGGCGAGCGCGACGTTGGCCGCCCGGCCGAGCCCGGTCTCGATCATGCCACCGCACCACACGGGGATCCCATGGGCGGCGCAGACATCGTGCACCCGCCGCGCCTCGAGGTACCCGCCGACCCGGCCGGGCTTGATGTTCACGATGCGGCAGGCGCCGAGCGTGATCGCGTCGGCAGCGGAGCGGGCGGACACGATCGACTCGTCGAGGCAGACCGGCGTGCGGATGCGACGGGACAGCTCGGCGTGGCCCAGGAGGTCCTCCTCGTCCAGGGGCTGCTCGATGAGGAGGAGCTCGAAGGGATCCAGACGGGCGAGCTGGGACACGTCGGACAGGGTGTACGCCGTGTTGGCGTCGACCTGCAGCAGCACGTCGTCGCCGAAACGCTCCCTCACCGCTCGCACCGGCTCGACGTCCCAACCGGGTTCGATCTTCAGCTTGATCCGCACATAGCCGGCGTCGAGATAGCCGCCCACCACATCAAGGAGTTGGGGGACGGAGTCCATGATGCCGACCGAGACCCCGCACGGAACGGAGTCCCGTGCGGACCCGAGCGCGGCGGCGAAGGACAGGTCGTGTGCTCGCAGTTCGGCGTCGAGCACGGCCATTTCGAGCGCGGCCTTCGCCATCCGGTGACCCTTGAACCTGGCCAGAAGGGGCGCGACCCGGCTCGCGGTGCCCTCGCCCGCCTCCATCAGGGCCGGGACCAGGAAGTTCCGCAGCACGTGTTCGGCACCGTCGACGTATTCCGAGGAGTAGAGCGGCCCTCCCATGGTGACGCACTCGCCCCAGCCCTCGCCGTTCGGCGTCACGACGCGTACGAGCAGCAGTTCCCGTACGTCCTGCGTACCGAATGACGTCCGGAACGGTGCCACCAACGGCATCTGCACACGCAGAAGTTCCACACCACTGGGCTTCATGACGGCTTCTCCCTTGAGACCACGTACCATCCGGCACGATCGAATCCGACGACCCTGGCTTCCTCCGCCATCAGGCCTCCCAACACCTCCCGCAGCGCGACGCGCCACGCCTGGCCCCGGCCCGGGTCCGTGCGCCGGAGTGTCTCGATGTCCGGCGGCACACCGACCAGGACGACCGGCCCGTCGGCCACTGCGGTCAGCGGGCCCCCGTCAGGTGCGACGGACAGGGCGGCTGCCGCACCGTGCTCCCGCAGCGCGGCGGCATCGACCCGGGCGGGCTCACCGAGCGAGGCGGCGGAGGCCACCGGGCCTGACAGGTCCCAACGGACCATCAGCCGGTCGGTGTCACCGGCGCCGTTGATGCCGTCGCGCATCGGCCCGTAGAAGTCGGGCAGGTAGCGCGCCGGACCGGCGCCGAGCTTGGCCAGGTTGAAATGCGCGTTCCGCCGGACCAGGGGATCGAACGTCCAGGTGATCAGCGAGACGTGCTGGCGCAACGCCCAGGCGCGCTGGTGCAGTTTGAGGGCGAACCCGATCCCCCGGCCGAGGCCTCGCGGCGCGACCCCGGCGATGTGACTGTGCAGGCTCGCCTTGGCCGGGCTACCGAAGAAGCCGAGGCAGGCTCCCAGGAGCTCGTCCCCTTCATACGCCCCCGCGACATAGTTCCCCGCCGCGGCCATCGCCCGCAGCAGCTCGGTCGTCACCGGTTGGGCACCGGCGCCCGGCTGCCAGATCGAGGCGAAGAGCCAGCAGACCTCGGTCAGGTCGGACACCTCGGTCAGGTCCCGGATTTCCACACGTGAGGCGGCGGCCGCAGCGGTCGCGGCGGCCAGCGCGGCTGCACTCACAGCCGGGGAAACCAGAGCTGACTCATGTGTCGCAAGATCGGTCACGGGACTGTCCTTTCCGGGCTTGCCTGGCGGGCCACGGTGGTGCCGCGCCAGGGTTGTCCGCCGCGTTCGTCGTGGCGCACGGAGCTCATTTCGCCGACACGGCGTCGATCAGGGCGGTCAACAGGGCAGTGCGCCGCGGCAGTTCGGCGACGACGACATGTTCGTCGTCGGCGTGCGCACCGCCGCCCACGGCACCGAGGCCGTCGAGGGTGGGGACCCCGAGTCCGGCGGTGAAGTTCCCGTCCGAGGCACCGCCGACAGCGGCGGCGGTGAGATTTCCGAGACCGAGTTCGGCAGCGAGCGTCGCGGCGAGGTCGAACAGCCCCGAGGACGCGTCCGCCTGCAGCGGCGGGCGGTTGATGCCACCCGAGATCCGGATCCGCGAGCCGTCGAGTACGGGCCTCAGGTCCCGCACGGCCTGATCGACCCGCCGCTGTTCCGCTTCGTCCCACACACGTACGTCGACCGCCACGCCGGCACGCGCGGGAACGGTGTTGGTCGTGGTACCGGCGGACAGGGCCGTCGGCACGACGGTCGTACCCCGTTCGGCGTCGGCGAGTGCGGCGACGGCGAGGATCTGGTGCGCCACCTCCACTCCGGCGTTCACACCCTTCTCCGGTTCGAGCCCGGCGTGCGCGGCCCGGCCGTCCACGTCGATCCGGTACAGGGAGACGCCCTTGCGGCGGCACTTGAGCGCTCCGCCGTCGGCCGACGCCTCCAGCACGAAGACCGCTTCGCAGCCGCGAGCCTCATCCTCGATCAGGCGCCGCGACGACGGGGAGCCGATCTCCTCGTCGCCGGTGACGAGGACCGAAAGACCCGAGCGGTTCCCGGCGGCCGCGGCGGCGTGCAGCGCCATCACGACGCCCGCCTTCATGTCGAAGCAGCCCGGCCCGCGCAGCACTCCGTCCAGGACGGAGTACGGGTGCGTCTCCAGCGATCCGGCGGGCCACACGGTGTCGTGGTGCCCGAGCAGCAGCACACGCGGCGCCTCGCCGAAGCGCCACCTCAGATGCGTACACCCGTCGATCACCACGCGGTCCGGTTCCGCGTCCAGCAGCCTGCGCCCCAGCGCCGCCACGACGTCTGCGCTGCGGGCGACGGCTTCGTGATCGGAGGACGGCGACTCGCACCGCACCAGGGTCTCGATGTCGGCGAGGAGCGCCTCCACCGTCACTTCGGAACGCGTCGCCGTCATCGCGGCTCACCTCGCAGCGGCTGTCCGGCGAGCGCGTCGACTTGAAGCTCCCCCGCACTGACCACCGGAACACCACCGACGAACAGGTGCCGCACGCCAACGGACGGCCGCGTGGAGTCGAAGTAGGTCGCGCAATCGGTGATCGTCACCGGGTCGAGGACGACGATGTCGGCGTCCGCGCCGACGCCGAGGTGTCCCTTCCCCCGCGCGCCCGGCGCCACGTCGTCGAGGACGCGCGCCGGCAGGTGGGCACAGCGCCGGAACGCCTCCGGCCAGTCCCAGGCGCCGCTCTCCCGCACCATCACGCGCAGCGTCTTGGTGAACGTTCCCGCGGTGCGTGGGTGCGTCGTTCCCCCGGGCGGCAGCGGCCACTCGGTGCTGTCGTTGCTGCCGTCGGGCCAGTAGACCGGCATCGCGTCACTGGCGACGATCGCGTCCGGGAAGGCCAGCGCCTGGTGCAGCATCGCGAGATCGCACGAGTTGCCCTCGTCGAGTAACTCCAGAATGCAGGGCGCCCCGGGGTCAGTGTTGCGCAACTGCCGCAGGCGCCCCTCGTCGGCGATGCGTTCGCCCGATTCGAGCATCACGACGCTCGACGGGGACAGGCCCTTCATCCGCAGGCGTTCGGCGTCGAGGAAGGCCGCGCCGATCGCGGTGCTGCCCGCCCCGTAGGGGTAGGCCTCGACCGTCACCCGGGATCCCGACCGCCGTGAGCCGTCCAACGCGCCGAGTACCCGGTCGATGTGGTGGCCCGACGTGCTGTTGACGTGGCAGTGGTGCATCGCGGCGCCGGTCTCGGCCGCGGCGATGACGATCTCCTCGGAGCCGTCCGCCGGAGTGCCGGGATCCACCTCGACCAGCTCACGGACGTGGGTGTACGTCGGCACACCGGCCTTCGCGGCGAGCCGGGCGACGGCGAGGAACTCGGCCGGATCACTGTGCGGCGCGTACCCGAGGAGGACTCCGATACCGAGCGCTCCTACGGCCAGTTCACCCTCGATCAGGGCCAGCCATTCGGCGAGTTCACGATCGGTGGAGGAGCGCTGCCATGCGGGGTTTCCCAGCACCGCGAGGCCGCTCCCGATCTGTGCGTCGGGCTGAATACCGGCGAGCACCTGGGCCCGGGCGCCGCCCCACGAGGCGGAAAAGCCGTAGTGCAGCGGGCGTCCGTCCGCGGCGGCCTCGGCGTACGCACGCCCGATGGGCATGAGGCCCGACTCCAGGTCGAGGGCCGTCGTCACACCGTCCATGGCCTGCAGCCGCTGCCCCGCGACGGAGTGCACGTGGCTGTGCAGGTCGACGAACCCCGGACCGACGACCAACCCCGTGACGTCGACGACCTCGCATCCCGGTGGCACGTCGAGCCCCGCGGCCACAGCTCTGACCACGCCGTCGGACACGAGGACGTCGGCGATGCCGTCGAACCCTGTTCCCGGATCAATGACACGGCCGCCACGCAAAAGTGTCTGCACGCTTTCGTCTCCTCGTCGAGGACGCACTGGAGCACCTGCTGGTCTCCAGTGCGACCCTAGGAGGGGGATCAGGCACCGCTGTTGGTCCATGCCGACGAATCCGTGGCCGCCTGTTCATACGCGCCGACGAACCCGGCCCGGAGCACCGCGAATGCCCCGGGTCGCACGTAAACGGCCACTGCCGTCCGGCCGCCGCTTCCGTGGGGTGGCCGCGGAGCAGCGCACGCGTGGGCAGACCGGTGGCAGCCAGGCCGAGGAAGACCGTGTCGGCCACCAAGGCGACCGCCGCGCCGGCGGAGATTTGAGGTGCGGCACCGGTGAGGCCGCGGGCGAGGGGAATGAGCGTGGTCCAGGCGATGCCGGCGCCGAGCCGGAGACCAGTGGCGGCCACCAGGAGTGCTTCCCAGCGCATCGTGCTCGGCTCCTGCAGTCCGGTACGGGGTGGGGAAAACCCCGGTCCGAGCTCAGACGGAGGCGGTCGCGACCGCGAGGCCGAAGCCGATCAGCACGACGCCTGTGGTCCGCCCCGGAGCGCGGCGGATCCGCGGCTTCTCGAGGGTCCGCTCGCCCTTGGACAGCAGGAACACGTAGCTGCCCATCCAGGCGAGCGTGAGTGCGGCGTGGAGGACGACGAGGAGCGTCATGGCCAAGGTTGCCGGAAGTCGGGGCGGCGCCAGCGTGGGGAGCAACCCGGTGTAGAAGACGGCGATCTTCGGATTGAGAACGTTGCTGACCAGTCCCGTCCGCCATGGGCTCCCCGTGGGCCGGGCCCCGGTACTGCCGGGACGGGTTGCGATGGCGGGCGCGGCGGGGCGGTTCTGCCACAGTGCCTGCGCGCCCAGGAACACCAGGAAGCCGGCGCCCAGGAGCTTGACGGTCAGGTATGTCGAGGGCGAGGCGGCGAGTCCGGCCATCGTGAGCGCGCCCCAGACCAGCAGCCCGGACGCGATCCCGCCCACGGTCCGCAATGCGTCCGCGGGCCCCGCCGAGAGAGCGCGCCGGGTCACCACGGCCATGTCCGGGCCGGGCACGACGGTCAGCAGGCCGAGTACACCGACCGCTGCTGCGACATGGGTCAGCATGTGGCCTTCGGCGGTCACTGGGTCGCAGCGGATCTGTTCGGACGCTGCGGAGGCGGAAGCAGGAGCGGCATTGAGGAGCATTGCGGCGCCAACCCCGGGGGACGCGATGCAGCACGTCGTAGGGGAGGAGCGGCCAGGGTCACCAGGCGCTGCTCCACCCGGTTGTGCTGGAATACGAGTCCAGCAGGTCCACCACGAAGACCAGGGTCGAGCCCGGCGGGATCAACGGTGAGGGCGACTGATTGCCGTAGCCGAGACGCGGGGGAACGATGATCTCGCGCCGACCGCCGACCTTCATCCCCCTCACCCCCCGGTCCCAGCCCTTGATGACCTTGCCACCGCCCAGGGCGAACTTGAACGGCTGGCCCCGGTCCCAGGAGGCATCGAACTCCTTCCCGGACTCGAAGGTCACCCCGACATAGTGGACCCTGACCACCATGCCCGGTTTCACCTCAGCCCCGTCCCCGACGACCAGGTCCCGGATGGTCAGCTCGGTAGGAGCGTCACCCTCCGGAACGTCGACCTCGGGCTTCGTCAGTTCACTCATTGCCGCCTCATCACTCTCCGTCGGAAGCCGTCGCACGGATCAGCCGGGCACATGGACACTCCATGCAGCAGATGGTCACGCTACCGAGAATGCCGGTCCCCGGAGCACACCAGATCCAGCGGCCACACGTGGTGATCTTTTGCACTGCCGATGAACGCGACCGGCACGCACAGGTCACGCAGTAATCGCCAGAACGAGACGTGGTGCAGACGGCTGTCGGCACATTGCGAAACATGTCGACCGAACGTGGGACTTCGCAGGCACAACTCTCTGCAACAAGCAGTCCGAGCGCCCCCGCACCGTCCGCTCCATCCGAGCCCTCGTCCTGCGCCTGACCCGAGAGAACAGCACCTGGGGCCACCGCCGGATACAGGGCGAACTCGCCCGCCTCGGCTACCCGATCGCCCCGTCCACAGTCTGGGAGATCCTCCACGCAGCCGGCATCGACCCCGCCACGCAACGCTCCGGCCCGACCTGGCAGCAGCGCGAGGAGGAGGGAAGGCACCGGGAGCTGGAGGGCGGCCTATAGTCGATCTCATGAGTCGTTGGCAGGAACTGACCGGTGGCACATCCGGACACGAGTACGCCGCGCGCTTCGCCGCGCTGGCCCGCAACGGCAAGGATGTGCATGGTGAGGCGCGCTTCTGTGCGGCCCTGGTGCCCGCCGGGGCACGGGTGCTTGACGCCGGGTGCGGTACCGGACGGGGCGCGATCCGGCTGGCGGAGCTGGGGTACGACTGCGTCGGGATTGACCTCGACGACTCGATGCTGGACGTGGCGCGGACTCACGCGCCGGAGCTGCCGTGGTTCCGGGCCGACCTCGCCGAGTTCGATCCGGCCCTGCTCGGCATCGCGGCGGACTTCGACCTGGTCCTCGCTGCCGGCAATGTCTTCCCACTGCTGGCCGCCGGTACCGAGGCCGCGGTGGTCAAGCGCCTGGCCGGGGCTTTGCGTCCGGGCGGGCTGCTGGTCGCGGGCTTCGGCCTGGACGCCGCCCACCTGCCCGTGCCGCCCGGCATCACGCTGCCGGAGTACGACGCGAGTTGCACTGCGGCGGGCCTCACCCTCGTTGACCGCTTTGCCACCTGGGACGCCGACGCCTACGACGGCGGTGGCTACGCCGTCAGTATCCATCGCACCAGCCCCTGACCCGGCCGCTCAGGTCCATGACCACCGGGGTGAGCGCCAGGCCTGCCGCGGCGGGGTTCTGAGAGCCGAGAAGAAGCCAGCGCCCGCTACGAGAGCGTGACTGCCTCGAGCGGCGTAGGGGTGGCTGAGGTCTCGCAGTGGATGTGAGCGTGCGCCGGGGGAGCTGGGTGATGTTGGCAACTGTGTTGCCGGGAAGGGGAATTGAGGTCCTCGTCGTGTGCGTACGGTCGGGAGCGGCAGCGGGATTCTGTCAGTAGCCTCGAACTGCGCGCTCCAGGTCTGTAGTTGCGCAAGTTGCCGTGCCATCGGTGCCGAAGTCCCGCGACGGCGGCATACGACTTTCGAGAGCTTGGACGGGGGGCGACCGCACCGCTGGGGGTCAAGGGGTCGCAGGTTCAAATCCTGTCGTCCCGACAGTTCGAACGTATCGAACGTCGCAGGTGAAGGGCCGTTTTCATAACGGCCCTTTTTCTGTTTCCGGGCTCGCTCCCTGGGAGCGCTGGAAGGGAGCGCGCTCGCTCCCGGTCCCCTTAACGGATTGCTCCCACTCGGGCCGCTGCCCACATATTCGATTCCTTGCCCACGCGTTCACATCCGTGTCCGTTTTGTGACTGCCGGCTCCCCGTCGTTCGGGGGGTCTTATGGGTATGGGCTAGCGCTCTTCGCGCGGGCCACACTCGCTCCCAGTGGGAGCGGGGCTGGGAGTGGCGTCCCCATAACGGGAACCGATGGTATGGGGCCATGCGAAATCTTGGCCCCATGTCCGATTCCCGGGACCCCATATGCCGGATTCGTGCCCGGGTCTGTTGTGCGCCGCATCGAGAAGTTGAACGCGGTTGGGAGAATTGCGGGATGGCGGCGGGAGTGATGTGGCCCCACCCCAGCGTGTTGGGCGAACCCGGCCTGGTGGGCGAAAGTCATCCATATCGGCGGATTCGGATATTCGGCTGTGCGGAATGGCGTTGGTGAGCTCGCCTCGGGGCCGCCCGGAGACGCAGCGGCAGTGCCTGGTTCGGGCATCCATACACTCCTCTCGTCAGTGCATACGTTCGGGTGCTGCGGTCGAAGGTGGGGGATGCGGTGTCTGGGGTTGAAATGCGGAGGGTCTGGAGGCCGTCTGCTACGGATCTCTGGGCAGGGCCACGTCCTCTGTGGTGGACCGCTGGCCCGGCAGGAGAACTTGCTGTTCTGCTCGTCCATCGGAAGTACCTACGCCGAAGCCGATATGTAAAGGGCTGGGTTGGATGGGGGCCGAAGGTCCCCTTCGACGGGGTGCTCGTGATTCGCCAGGCTGACGGGTCAGTTCAACGCCGACCTATCAAGGATGTGCCTGTCCGTCCCAGCCACATCGCTCTTCTCCCGAAGTCCCGACTCCTCATAGCAAGCGGCCGTGCGCGCAAGGAGGAGTCGGGAGCGTGGAAGCCGAACGCCGTGGTGTTCTCTCTGGAAAGCGGCGAGCAAGAGGGCACCTTCTGCATCGGCGACGACATCCCCGCATTGGTGACCGATCGCGAGGGATCGATCTGGACGGCTTACGGGGATGAAGGCATCTACGGGGGGCATCCCGAGTCCGCAGCCGGTCTTGCCGGCTGGAATACCGAAGGACACGCAACGTGGGCCCCGGAAGGTCGCCTTCCCGACCTGCCCCTGCAGGGCTGCACCGCTGCCACCGAGGACGACCGGGTGTGGCTGATCTGGTACTCCGGCAGCCGGCGCGGCGGCACGTTCCTGACGCAGATCATCCCCTCCACGGGTGAGGTGACCAGCTGGCCCAGCCCTGTACGTAACCCGGACGGATTCGCGGTACGCGGCCATCGAGCAGTCCTGACCAGGCGCGTTCACAATCATCGGTCAACCGAGGTGGTCCGGGCTGAGCTGGTTGGCGATACATGGAGAGTGACCGAGCGGCACAAGGTTGGAGTGCCTGGCCGGGTTGTCATGCGCTGCGGTCAAGGTCGTGATGGTTTTCTGTGGCTTCGCGCTGGCGACACGTGGCTTCGCATCAAAGCCTCATAGCGGCAGAGCGGCGCGCAGTTCATGGTCTGCGTATCGCCTCGGCTGCGTAGGCGGCCCTGACGGCTCCGGCAGCCCACCGTTCAGCCGCGAAGGGGCTGATGCCGAGAAGGCGTTCGAGGATGACTGGAAGCATCTGAACGCAGATGTCGAGGAGGGCCGCGCATGGGCCAGCGTAATAACATTGGGATCTATTAGCGGCAGAGCGGCTGCTTGAGGGGCGATGTGCCGGGTCGCCTCTGGGCTCCCAGGGCCGGGGTGTCAGTGGTTCATGCAAGGGTGCGCCCATGGAACCTTCGGGAGTGATTGAGGCATTGTGGGATCGGATCGAGGCGCGCGATTGGTCAGGTGTCGCCGACTTGGTCGCAGAGGACGTCGTGGTCGAGTGGCCGGCCAGCGCGGAGCGCATCGTTGGCAACAAGAACTTCGTCGCGGTGAACAGCGAATACCCGGGGGGCTGGTCGATTCGGGTGCTGCGGATCGTGGCTGACGGCAGCGAGGTGGTCTCCGAAGTCGAGGTGCCGCATGACGAGTTCGGCGTGTTCCGTGTGGCCTCGTTCTGGACCATCCAGCAGGGACGGATCGTGCGTGGCCGGGAGTACTGGACGAGTGTTGGGGCTGATCCGCGCCCGGAGTGGCGGGCGGCTCTGGTTGAGCCCATGTGAAGCGGTTGCCGCTCGCAGCGACGTTCCGGCTGATTTGGTCGTGCCGTAGCAAGAGCCGTGCGGGTTGGGTGAGTTGTGAAGCTGACCTGGGCCCGCGTGGCTTGCTCCCATCCTGCCCTCCGGTGTCTCCCGCGCACACTTCCGCGAGTTGTTCGCCGAACTCGCCGCCCCGTGGGAGGCCGCGCGGCAGTCCGGACTTGGCGAAGCCCGAGGTGGGGAACGCCGCTGGGCGGCCGGCGCCGGGCGCAAGCCGAAGCTGGTCTTCTGCGACCGGCTGGTTCTTGCCCTGGGGCACCTGCGTCATCAACTGCCGCATGACGTCATGGCCGAGCTGTACGGCGTCGACCGCTCGACCGTCTCGACGGCGATTCGGCAGGTGCGGCCGTTGCTTGCGGCCCGGGGCTTCGCAGTGCCCGACCGGCCTGGAGTGCGGCTACGGACACTGGAGGATGTCTTCGCCTACGCCGAGGCCGAGGAATGTCGAGCTTCGGCTCGACGGCGCCGAGACGCAGGTTAGACGCCCGCGGGCGGGCCGACCCGGGCGGCGGGCCTTCGTCTCGGGCAAGCGCCGACAGAACACGATCAAGACCACCACGTTCAGCGACGGGCAGGGCCGCATGCTGCTGTCTGGGGTGGTCCGGCCCGGCCGGATGCCCGACCGGACGGCCCTGCGCACCGAGGGCATCGCCGAACAGCTCCGACTCCACCCTTCGGTGAAGTCCCAGGTCGACGCCGGGTACGCGGGGCTGGCCAAGGAGTTTCCCCGCCAGGTCACCGCCCCGCCCAAGAAGCCGAGGAACGAGGCGTGCGACGGTGACAAGCGGGCCTGGCACGAGGTGCGGCGCAGCAGTCCTCGGCCCGGATCTGTGTCGAGCACGCCAACGCCGAGCTGCGGCAGTGGGCACCCCTGCGGCGCTTTACCGGGCGCCGTGATTTCTACGAGGAGACCCACCTGGCGATCGCTGGCCTGGTCTCCGACCCGCTCCGCACAGCGGCCCACCCGGCGCCGGACGAGTACCGCACTCATCCTCGTCCGCAACGACGCCTGCTGATCACACCAGCCGAACCGCCAGGCCAGCACGTCCCGACCTCAATTTCCCCCGAGGTCGTTACCGTACGCCCGCTGGCTACTCATCAAAATGCGTGCTCGGTGTCCATTAGTGTCCATGGCACCTCGCCGTGCTGAAATCGTCGGGCCATGGACCTCCACGCGATTGCCGAGGAAACCGTGGCGGGAGTCCTCGTTGCGTTCCTGCTGGGTATCTCTCGCTGGGCGTACGCCCGCTGGGGCCCCGCCTCGGACACGACTTCCCCCGCCTCTCCTCCGACCACTAGGGAGCACTGCCCGATGGGCCGATCTGGACGCATCACTCCACCTGACCTGCCGCACGGACCCCACCGCGAGCTGGTGGACCTTATGCATCGTCTCCTCGTCCGATCCGGTCTGAGCGGTCGAGCTGCGGCCAAGACGGCCGGCGTGGCCCATGGCACTTTTCAAAAGGCGCTGAGCCAGCCGGAACTGCCCACGCTGAATACGACGATGGCCATCGTCCTGGCGCTGGCCGACATGTGTGATGGCAGCGATCAGTACCTGGACGATGTCGATAGTCGGGCCAAGGAGATGTGGCGGAAGGCGGACGAGGCGGCCGATGGACCGAACCCGATCGAGATAGCGGCCAAGGAGATGTGGACCGCCCTGATGACTGGATCCGGCGTCATGCCTGAGCTGGGCTATGAAATCCATTACGCGCTGGAGAAGGCTGCCGAGTGGTCTTGTTCCTACGGCCACGGATGGGTCTCTGTATGGATTGGCGTTACGGACTGGGATACGGAGGAGACCCTCAACGACGACAGGTCCTGGGAGGACAACGTCTGCCATGAGCTCAGCCAGCGGGTTGGAAAGCTCGTCGACATGTCGGTGAATGTTGAATACATCGGGGACCAGGAGTCGCCTGAGGGCTCTGACGGTTCTTCCTGACGCATCACGTTTGAAGGCGCGTCAGCTGCTGAGCCTCGGCACAGTCTCAGAGGCGGCAGGATCCAAGCGGGAGGGCACCGAGACGCGTGTCACGCTCTGCGCCTACCAACACGCTTTGCAAGTCTGTTGGTGGTTCAGAGGTTTGGTTGCAGGGGTGTTCACCTGAGTTCACGGGGAGTCCCCTGCCGAGGTGCGGCTCGCACACGGTCTTGTCCGAACGGCCGTGAACGGGGCAGCTGAATGAGACGGAAACTGAGACGGTGCTCCGCCGGCGCTGTGGCGCGGAAGGCGGTACTCGCTGAGTGTTGAAGGCCTGGACAATAATGCCCCGGACTCAGCAAACGGCTCCCCTCTCTTCGAGCGACTTCGCAAGGCCTTCGAGCTCACTGGCTGACCCTTCTCACACGAACGCCCAGCGGCAAGTGAGCGTTTCCCGGCGCATGTCTTGGGGTGTGGCTTGGCGAACGTGCTCCGCGAGTTCGAGTCGTACTACAACGGACATCCGTTGCCACGAAACGGCTTCTGAATTCCGGTGAGCGTCCGTGCCCGGTCTCCTTGGCGACGTCCATCCACTGCATGCCCACTTCTTCGATGCCGCACATCGCTGTTCGGAGGGCATCGGCAGCGCCGGTCTGTTGGGCCACAGAGGCGTTGGAGTGCCCGGCGGCGGACCTGCTCGTCAACGGAGTTCGCCGCCGACCGCGATCTGTGTGATCTTCGGCTCCGGGGTCGGAATGATCACGGGCGGATTCAGTCTCTGCGTCTTGCAGTGGTGGATCGACAGCGACGACTGACGCGAGGAGGTGACCGATGGGCAGAACGCTCCTCGGCTCCCTCGCCCGCCCCGCCGCCACCATCGCCAACCGCGCTCCCGTGGATTTCGCCGATGCCGCTCTGGAGTGGACCGAAGCGGTAGAGAAGTACCGGGCCGAGCTCCTTGCGAAGGACGGGCCCGATGAGGACTTGGCCGCTTGATCGGAGTGCAGGTAAACCACAAGGCGAAGGCGCTCAACGAAGCGGCTAAAGACCTGGACATCGACGGCTGGAAGCCAGCACTACGTTCTAGCGTCAGCGCGCGCCCATCGCATTCGGGCGACGGGGGCCGTTTTGTCATACTCGCTCGGCCAGCTCCCGCGCGGCGGCGAGCGCCGCATCCCACGGGTATGCCTTCGGCTTCCCGGATCCTGCCGGGTTGGGCTCGAACCCGCCATCGCCGTACAGGACCGTGACGCCCTGCTCGCGCAGTTCGGTGACGCTGCGGTCGAGCTGCCGGTGTTGGGCGTACGCGGCATTCACACACGGCATCGTCACTGTCGGAATGCCCTTGCCGATGCCTTCGGCGACGACGCCGACCACGAACGACGACGTGATGCCGAGCGCCCACGAGTTGATGCTGTTGAAGGTAGCCGGGGCAAACAGGATGACGTCGGCTTTGGGCCAGACATCCGGCTGACCCGGCAACTTGTACTCGCTACGCACCGGGTGACCGGTCATTGCTGCAAGTCCGTCGAGGCTCTCGTCGAGCCAACGCGCCGCGGTCGGCGTCAGCCCGAGGCAGACGTCCCACCCGTCGGCCTGCGCCGTCTCGATGACCCGCGCCATGTCGAACGCAGGGGGCGCGGCTGACGCGAACAGGTACAGGGTCCGTGAGGTCATGCTCTCATCTCATCCCGCACCGTTGATCACACGCAACCGCCCCCGCTCCGAGGGGAACGAGGGCGATTGCCGGTCCAGCGCCACGGAGCGCGGGTACCGTTCCAGGTGGTGAGTCAGGAACGGAGTTCCAGTATGCCCAGAGACGACCACGCAGGTGCCCGCATCGCGGAAGCCCGCAAGCTCGGCGGATATACGCAGCGCGGATTCGCCGACGTGATCGGCTTCTCCTACAGCCTGCTCCACCAAGTCGAGGGCGGCCACAAGCCAGCGTCCCCCGACTTCATCGCGGCATGCGCCAGGGCACTGCACATTGACGTCACAGCCCTGACCGGACAGCCGTACATGACCGAGCTGCAACAGGATCGCCTCGCTGAGCTGATCCGTCCCATCCGCGAGTCACTCGACCTGTACGATCTCGGCGCCGACCCCGACGTCACGCCCCGCTCGGCGGACGAACTCACTGTCGGCGGTGACCTGTTGTGCCAGCATGTCCGGGCAGCCAAGCTCACCGCCGCTGCAAAGGGCCTGCCTCGGCTGATCACCGAACTGACGACCGCTGTTTACCGCGCCCCCAGCACCGAACTGTGGCGCGCCCTCGCCTCTGCGTACCGCAGCGCCCACGACGTTGCCGTCAAGCTGGGGTTCTACGATCTGTCCACCATCGCCCTCGACCGCATGGACTGGGCTGCACAGCGCGCGTCCGATCCCCTTCTGGCCGCCGTCCGCCAGTACATGCGGGGCCTCGTCTACTTCCGCGAGGGCGAGCACACCATCGGCTTGCGCCTGGTCGCCGCCGGCCATCAAGTTCTGGGCCAGGCCGACGAGAGCACCGAGTGCCTCGCCGTGGCCGGACAGCTCCATCTGGGAGCCACGGTGATCGCCGCCAGGGCACGTGACGCCGGGCTGGTGGATACGCATCTCGCCGAGGCTCGACGGATCGCCAAGCGGACCGGGGACGCGTCCGAAGTGCACTGGCTATCCTTCGGGCCCGCGAACGTCGCGATCCATGAAGTGTCCGCGCTGGGCGAGCTCCGCCAGTACGGGCAGGCCGTCGAGAAAGCCCGCAAGGTGAAGATGCCCAACACGTGGGCGACGTCCCGCCGGGCGCACTTCTACATCGACCGAGCCCGTTCCGAGATGGAGATCGGACGATGTGAGGCCGCGCTGAAATCCCTGGTCCGGGCGCGGGAGGCTGCGCCACAGCAGACCCGCTATCACCCCGCTGCCCGCGAGACGATCCAAGGGCTCGTCCACCAACAACGCAAAACTCCCGACACCCTCGGGCACATGGCGGCATGGGTCGGCCTGTGAGTTGTCACTGAAGAGTGACAGTTAGGCCCCTCGCCAATCGCGACGCTGGTCACACAGCGAATCCGCGACGACGGCGGGGGCCGAGAATGAGCAGTCCCAGAGGAACCGTGCTGCCAGCACCCACGATCTGTGAGGTGATCGAGGCGGCGCTGTCCGCACCACGCGACTACCCCAGCCCCGAGCGGCTGCGGTACCTGTACGCGGCGGCACGGCAGGTGATTCAGGAGCTGACTCCAGTCGTGGCCGCGCAGGTTGAGCACGCGGCGCCCGGGCCCGAGCGCGCGTCGCGAGAGCGGGCGGTCGACGAGGCCGAGGCGGTCATGGGTGAGGGCCTGAGCCCGAGCCCACTCGCGGCGTCCCTCACGGTGAGCGCCCTCGGATGTGCGCTGTGGGGCCTCCACCAGTTCGCCGGCGGTGAGGCATGAGCGTCGAGGGTGTGCGCTTCTGCTGGTACTGCGACCAGCCCCTTACGGCGAACCAGAAGGTCAAGTCCTTCATGAAGGACTCGCCATCGGCGGGCGGCCTCACGGTCGAACTCCATGAGACGTGCGTCGAAAAGGCCCGCTACGTGAGGCGCACTCAGTGCAGCGTTCGCCGCTGACCCCGAACTGCCCTACCGAGCTGGAGGTCCGCTCGCCCCGTCCGGCGGACCTCCTCCCCATCCCATCTACCCGCACCGCCCCTCCGCGGAAGGAACGCTCGTGCACCGACTGATCGCCAGCCCGTTCCTCAGTGACTACCTCCTCCTGCACCTCGGTCATCCCTGCGGCGTCCGCATCCCTGAGGCCCGCTACAACGAGCTACGCGCCCTCACCGGGCTGGACGCCGCCCCGGTCTGGCTGCACGACGCCGCCCGCCAGGCATGGGGGCTGACTCTGGACCGGCCCCTGACTGCGGACCTCCTCGTCCGCGAGCGCTCCCGGTACGGGTACGCGAAAGCATCCTGGGAGATCAATCTCGGCTGCGACTACGACTGCGAGTTCTGCTATCTCGGAGAGAAGCGGTTCGAGGGCCTCGACTGGGAGGGCAAACAACAACTGCTCCGCACGATGCGCGACGCCGGCATCCTGTGGCTACAGATCACGGGCGGCGAGGCCCTCATCGACCGAGAGTTCGGCGCGGCCTACGAGTACGCCCACAAGCTGGGCATGATGGTGCAGGTCTCCTCGAACGGCTCGTCCCTACGGAAAGCTCCGATCCGTGAGCTGTTCGCCCGGCACCGCCCCTACCGGCTCACCCTCAGCGTGTACGGGGCGACCGCAGAAACCTACGACAAGGTCACCCGGAACCGCGGTGCGTTCGGCCGGTTCATCAAGGGCCTGGACGCCGCCCACGAAGACGCACTTCCTGTCCGCCTGAACGTCATCGTCTCGGACGACAACGCCCACGAGGTCGACGACATGGTCGCCCTGTGCAAGCGGTACGGATTCCCGCACCAGGTCTTCACGAACATGTCGCCGACGATCGACGGCGAGGCCAACCCCCTCGCCATACAGGCCGAGAGCCACATCACTCCGCGCAGCGTCTTCACCGGCTGCAACGCGGGCCACACCTTCTTCCACGTCAACCCGCACGGCATCGCGTCGATCTGCAAGGTCGGCCGCGACCCGAGCGTGAACCTGATCACCGAGGGTCTGGCTACCCTCCCTCGGCTCGGCCAGATCGCCGAGTCCCTACAGCTCCGCACCGGTGGCTGCTCCGGCTGCACAAAGGTCGGCACGTGCCGAACGTGCCGACCGCTGGCCAAGCTCTACCAGGAGGCGGGGGATCGACGAGAGCTCTACTGCCAACACGGAGGTTACGGATCATGACACCGCCCACCGCCACTATCGCCCCGCCGCGCGAGCCCGTGATGCTCACCATCAGCACCCGGCCGCCCGCGCACGCGACCGCTACCCCGCCGCTCCCGCTGACCGCGACGCCGATCCGCCCGGATGAGTTCCAGATCATCGCCGATCTCGACGTGGCCGCCGAGGGCGCTAGGTGCTCCTGCTCGGCCGGCGACGACCAGCCCTACTAGAACCGCACCCTGCACCACCGTGCCGCCCTGGCCCGTACTCTGGCCGGGGCGGCATCATCCCCCCATTCTCCGAGGATCAGCGCGTGCCCATCCCCCGCATCGCCTTCGAGCAGCTCCCCGCCGACACCCGCCGGGCCGTCGCCGACAAGACCGGCGCCGTGCATCAGGCCGTGACAGTGTCCGGCGGCATGAACTCCGGCATCGCCTCCGTCCTCGACACGGACTCCGGTCCGGTGTTCGTCAAGGGCATCCCCGTCGACCACCATCAGGTCGACGCGCAGCGCCGCGAGGCCGCCATTGCCCCGCACCTGCCCGCCTCCTGCCCCCGCCTGTTCTGGCAACTGGAGGCCGCGGGGTGGAGCCTGCTCGGATATGAGGTCGTCGACGGGCGCCATGCCGACTACGCGCCCGGATCCCTGGACCTCCCACTCGTCCAGGCCGCGCTCGCCGAGCTCCAGGCCGTGCGCGCGCCAGCCGACGTCGACATCAAGGAGGCCGCGGACCGGTGGAAGAACTATGCGCCGCCCGGAACGCTGCACTACTTCGCCGGCGGGGCGCTGCTCCACACCGACTTCGCCCCTGACAACATCCTGATCACCGGCGGCCGGGCCCGCCTCGTCGACTGGGCGTGGCCGACGCGTGGCGCCGCCTGGATCGATCCAGGGGCGCTTGCGCTGAGGCTCATGGACGCCGGCCACTCGATTGAAGAAGCGCTCAGCTTCGCCGACCGGTTCCCGTCGTGGCACAACGCCGAGCCCGGAGCGCTCGCAGCATTCGGGATGGCCACGGCCGCACTGTGGCGCGAGATCTCCGAGCAGTCGCCGACCGAGTGGAAGCAGGGGATGGCTCGCCACGCTGCCCTGCTCGCCGACCACCTGTCCGCGCGACGGTAGGTCAGACGAGGTCGCGAAGCGGGACGCCAAGCGCGTCGGCATGCGGATCAGGCTGTCGAGGATCGGGCTCGCGTGGATGCGTGTGGCTCGGATGCGCTCGCCGACGGCCCGCCGGGCGGCGAGGACTCGGGGCGAGGGCTGGCACGTGTCTAGTGCCGCATCAGGCAACGTTCGCCCTGTTGTGATGTGAGAGGCGTCGGCATCCGGCTTGAGCACCGCGCGGGCCTGTCGACGCGGGCCTGCGCCGCGCAGCCACCGTCGGTGGACGTCGTCACGGGACGATTAATCGGTGGCGCCATCCGGCGGGCTGTGGAAAATGCGTCCATGCGTATCCGAGCCGTGCGCCTGGACGAACTGCCCCTCCTCCAGGACATCGAGAGGGCCGCCGGGCAGTGCTTCCGGGACATTGGCATGCCGGAGATCGCCGACGACGAGCCACTCCCGCTCGGTGAGCTCGCCCGCTACCACCACGCCGGGCTGGCCTGGGTCGTGGCCAGCGACGCCGACGCGCCGGCCGCCTACCTGATCGCCGACCGCGTCGACGGCAACCTCCATGTCGAGCAGGTCTCGGTGCACCCGGACAGCTCGCGTCGCGGTATCGGCCGGTTGCTGCTGGATCATCTGGCGGCCCACGCCACAAGCACGGGGGTACCCGCCCTGACCCTCACCACGTTCACCCAGGTCCCGTGGAACGCCCCCTACTACGCACGCTGCGGTTTCCAACTCATGCACGACAGCAGCCTTACTCCTGGTCTGTGGAAGATCCGCGAGCGCGAAGCGGCACATGGCCTGGACCGGTGGCCGAGGGCCTGCATGCGCCGGGCACTGTGACACTGCGACTGCCGACAAGTCCATCCACGCAGTTCAGGCGGCATGTTGGTATTCGTGGAGGACTCCGCCGAGGCGGTCTTTTCGGCGTACGTCGAGGTGGGAGATCTGTGCAGGGGGGAGCGGTTCGGGGACGGCACGCAGGGGTGTTGCCTGATGCATCGCTTGGTGAGGCCGGTGGAGGTTGTAGTGCAACTCGAACTGGCGGAGCGCGTGGCGTAGGTGGTGCTCGTTCCGGATGAGGGTGCGGTCCAGGAGTTTGTGGCGGCAGGTCTGGACCCAGCGTTCATTGATGGCGTTCATGCGCGGTATCCGGACGCCGGTGAGGACGACCCGGATGCCGACGTCGCTCAGTGTCTCGTCGAAGAGGGCGGGGTACTTCGCGTCCCGGTCCCGGATCAGGCAGGTGACGGTGGCGTTAGTGTCCGCCAGGTCCATGGCCTGGTTGCGGGCGGCCTGGGCGACTCAGGCCGCGGTGGGGTGCGCGGTGGCGCCGAGGATTCGGACGCGGCGGGTGGCGTGCTCGATGACCGCGAGGTTGTACTGGCGTCTGCCGGTTAGGGTGACGGTCTTGATGAAGTCGCAGGCCAGGAGGGCGTCGGCCTGTGAGCCAAGGAAGTCGCCCCAGGTGGTGGCGGTCCGGTCGGGTGCGGGGTCGATGCCCTCGGCCGTGAGGATTTCCCAGACGGTGGAGGCGGCGACTTGGATGCCGAGGGTGGCGAGTTCGCCGTGCACCCTGCGATAGCCCCAGGCCGGGTTCTCTCGGACCAGGCGGAGAATCAGCGCGCGAATTGAGCGGACTGTGGGCGGTCGGCCCGGCCTCTTCGGCCGGCACATGCGGGCATGGCGCCGCTTCATCAGATCGCGGCCATCGCAGCACGGTGTCAGGTCGTACCAGTAGCCGTAACCGGCGTAGGACCTGACGGGGCAGCGGCACTAGGAGAGCGGCAAGCAACGCCGGGTCCTCCGGTGCGAGTCTCACCCGGTCCGTACCGAGCTGCCGTTCAAGGACGGTGAGCTGGTGGCGCAGAGCGAGAATCTCCGCGTCCTTGTCGCGGTCGCTCATCGGCAGCAACCGCAGCGCGGCGCACAGGTTGGTGACGGTCAGATAGGCGAGACGAAGCAACACGAGTGCTTATCCTGCCGTATCACCGAACAGGCGCCTGAGCTGCATGGACGACATTTTCGGCAGGCGCACAGGCGCACAGGCGCAGTAGCACGAGAGATCATGATGCCGTCCGCATTGGTCCGCGGGAAGACAATCAAAGGTCGGTGTGCGCGGCTCGCCGATAGGTAATCAAGGCCGTGACCTGCGTGGATGATTTATCGGCACCCGCAGAGCCCGACCTTCTCCAGGTACTCTAGACCGATTTCCGCACGCTGCTTTCGGTTCAGCTCGGGCCGCTTGTAGCGCAGCCCCAGCGTCACGTTGTGCAGGACGGACTCCCACGCCATGAGCGCGAAGCCCTGGAACACCGTGGCGCGGGAACCCACCCCGGTGTGGGGGATGTTGCCCTCGACGAGAACGAGCCCGAGTCCGGGGTGAGAACGCCGTCCATCATCGCCGGCAGTGTGCTCTTTCCGCAGCCGAACGGGCCGATGAGGGAGAGGAATTCTCCTTCCTGCGCCTCGAAACTGACGCGGTTGATGATGGTCTTCTCGCCGTAGCCGAAGCTGACGTCCTGGACCTTGATGACTGGTTGAGTGGGGCCGGGTTCATCGCCGTCGTCTCAACTCCCGTGCTGATAGCGCCGCTGTTCATGACGCCTCCGGCAGCAGACTGGGGTCGTAGAGATCGTCGACTGTGGGCAGGCGCTTCCCGCTTTTGCCGTACTGGAGTTCAACTCGACTGTTCCGTCGTGTGATTGCCTCGCGCACCGGTTCGGGAATGCGGCCGACCGTCCGAACGGGGTGCGCAGGTGTCCGTCGGGCATGACGGACGCGGAGTGGGTGGTGGTGGGCAACGCGCTGCCGGTTCCTGCCTGGCTGGAGGGTCGGGGCGGGCAGCCTGAAACGGGCCACGGCCCGAAGCCCCGCCAGTGCCAGACGTGCGAGACGCAGGGCCTGCGGTGTGTCTGGCAGGACCTCGTAGCTGGGGCTCACACCCACGTGTGCCGGGTGCCGACGCAACGCCGTCGGCACCTCACGGTAAGCCGCGGCGCCGCCTCGTGCGCGCGGGACGCGGCCTCCGACTGCGAGAACCATGACGCCTGCGCCCTCGAGTGGGGCGCGCTGCTACGTCTGGTCGATCAGACCGCGCCGGACTGCAAGGACGGCGGCCTCCCGTCCGTGGCCGCGCGAAAAGATCGGATCTCTCGCTTCAAGACCCCTTGTGGCTAAGGGGTGTTGACTGCATCATTCCCGGGACGCGGGTTCACCTCCGAGTATGGGAGTCACTTATATGAACGAGAGACACATCTCGGCCGCACCCTCCCGCCCCTCCCGGCGGACCGCTCTCACTCTGGCCACCGGAGTGGGCGCAGCCACGCTTCTCCCGCAGACCGCCTCCGCCTGGGCCGCTTCTGCCGCCACCGTGGGGGCGAGCGCGCATTCCACCGATGTCTCGCCCCATGAACGGGTCGCGCGCGACGCCTCGTTGCGTTGGCGCACGCTGCCCGCCGACTGGAAGGACGGCGCACTGCTCGGCAACGGGCTGCTGGGCGCCGTCGTCTCCAAGGGCGCCGCCGCGAACACCCTCCAGGTGATGCTCAGCCACACCAAGGTGCAGGACCAGCGCGGGCAGTGGCGTGCGGCCATCGGCTACTCCCGGCTGCCGATCGGCTGTCTCACCCTCAGCCTCTCCGGCGAGATCACCGCCGTCGACTGGACCCTCGACCTGTACGACGCCGAACTGCGCGGCACCATCACGACGGTCCGGGGCAGCGTCGCGTTCAGCATCCTGGTGCACAACTCCCGTGACGCGCTGGTGGCGTTCACCGAGCCGAGCCCGGGGGAAGAGGACGCGGCCTGGTCCTTCACCTGGATGCACGCCACCACGTCGCGCACAAAGGACAAGCCCGCCGACTACGTGGGCAACCCGGACCCCGCGACCGGCACTGCCGAGGGCACCTCCTATGTCGAGCAGCCGCTGATAGCGGGCGGCGGCTGGACCACGGCCTGGCGCGAGCGCCGCGACGGCACCCGCCGGGTGCTGGCTGCCCATGTCGTCTACCGGCACCCGGAGGAGCTGAGCGGCACCACGCGCCTCGCCCTCGCCGCGGTCGACCGCACCCTCGCCGCCTCCATCACGGGCCTGCTGAGCGAACACCGATCCTGGTGGCACCGCTACTACCGCCGCAGCTTCGTCTCCGTGCCCGACAAGCGAATCCAGGACTTCTACTGGATTCAGCTGTACAAGCTCGCCAGCGCCACCCGCGCGAATGGGCCGTCCCTGTCCGAGTGGGGGCCGTGGTATCCGGAGACCGGCGGCAGCTGGACCGCCGTCTGGTGGAACCTGAACGTGCAGATCGCCAGCTGGCTGCTGCAGGGCTCCAACCATCCCGAACTCGACTCCGTCACCTCGACGTTCAAGGCCTTCGAGGCGGAACTCCCCACCTCCGTCCCCGCGGAGTACCGTGACGGCGATACCTACGCCCTCGCGCACCCCTCGGACTGGATGCTGCGCACCGGCGGCAAGACGGTCGGCGTCCCCGGCACCGCCTCCAAGACCGACAACACCGGCAACCTGCTGTGGGCGCTGCACAACATCTGGCTCAGCTACCGCCACTCCATGGACCTGGCGATCGTCCGCGACGTGCTCTACCCGATCCTCACCCGCGCGGTGAACTTCTACGACCACTTCCTGTACGAGGGTTCAGACGGCGCCCTGCATCTGCCGCTGACCCGCTCACCGGAGTGGGCCGACGCCGAGGACTGCACCTACGACCTGTCCCTGGTGCGCTGGGGCTGCACCACTCTCCTGCAGTGCCTGAAGCTGCTGCGCACGACGCACCCCAAGGCGGCCCGCTGGCAGGAGATCCTGGACCGGCTCACTCCCTACCCGCAGGACGCGACCGGGGTGATGGTCGGCGCGAACAAGCCGCTCACCGAGTCGCACCGGCACTTCTCGCACATGCTCTGGCTCTTTCCGCTCGCCGAGTACGACCACGCGCGCCCCGCAGACCGTGCCCTGATTGACACCACCTTCGACCACTGGGTCAAGGACCGTACGCAGTGGGCGGGTTACAGCTTCGCCGCCGCGTCCTCGATGGCCGCCCGGATCGGCCGTCCCGAGCAGGCCCTCGACCTGCTGACGTACTTCACCGACGGCAACGCGTTCCGCAACTCCCGGATGACCGAGAACACCATGTACGTCGAGGGCGGCAACCTCGCCGTCGAATCCCCGCTCACCGCAGGCCAGTCCGTGCTCGACATGATGATCCAGAGCCACTCCGGGCCGGTGCGGGTCTTCCCGGGTGTGTCAGCGAGCTGGCCCGACGCCAGTGTCCAGGGCCTGCGCACCCAGGGCGCCTTCCTCATCGATGCCGACCGGGCCGACGGCGCCACCCGATGGGTACGGGTGCACAGCGAGGCCGGCGCGCCGCTCGACCTGGAGCACGGGATCAGCGGGGACATCGACGTACGGGACGAGCAGGGGCGACGTTTGCCGTACCGCACGACGGGTGTCGGGCGCGCTGTGATCCAACTCCCGAAGGGCGCCGTGGTGTTGGTGACCCCTGCCGGCAAGAGGATCACGGGTCCCGCACCGCGGGACGTGCCCGCACTGTCGGCGCGGCGCCCCTGGGGACTGCCGGACTGAACGCGGAGTCAGTGCACCGGCGCGGCGGGCTCGGGAGTGATGTTCTTGTTGAAGCGGAGCAGGTTCTCGGGGTCCCAGGCGGCCTTGACGGCGCGCAGTCGCCGGTGCTTGGCCTCACTGCCGTGAACGGTCCGGCGCCACCGAGGGCCCTGGTCGTCGGTGAGGTTGGTGTAGCCGTTCGTCAGTGAGTGAGGGCGCATCGCCTCGGCCATCGCCGTCGCACACTGCTCGTACAGAGCGTCGTGCTCGGAGGTGTCCCACATGCTGACAGCCTCCCACAGCCAGGCGGCGCCCTCACGGGAGAAGGCCATGGCGTCCTCGGCCGTGTCCTCGGAGATGGCGCCGCCCATGCACCAGAGGTTGATGGTGGTGGCGCCGGGGTGCGCGGGTGCGGCGGCGGCGCTCGCCAGCACGGTGGTGATCGCGTCGGTGTCGAGCGCCGGCAGGTAGCCACCGCGCAGGTTCATGCGCTTGCCGTAGGGCGCGACGGCGTCGAGCATGCTGTTCGCCCGCAGCCAGGGCATGGGGGCGACCAGGTCCGCCACCGGGCGGCCGAGCGCAGCGAGCGGGTCGATGTCGCGGCGGGCGGTGGCGACCTCGCCGCTGTGCACCGGGACGAGGACAAGCACCGGCCGGCCGTGGGCCTGCACGGGCAGGGACGGCAGCGCGGGGGCCGGGGCGACGGCGGCGAGCAGGCCCAGCTCGCGCGGGGCGGCGGCCATCACCGCGGGCAGTCCGGCGAGCACGTCGGCGGCCTGCTCGATCGGGAAGATCAGCTGCCCGGCCACCACGTCGGGGCCCACCGGGTGCGCGCGGTACTCGAAGGCGGTGACGACACCGAAGTTGCCGCCACCGCCGCGCAGCGCCCAGAAGAGTTCGGGGTTGTCGGTCTCGTCGGCACGGACCGTGCGGCCGTCCACAGTGACCAGTTCGCAGGCCAGCAGATTGTCGACGGTGGCGCCGTAGCGGCGCATCAGGTGGCCGATGCCACCGCCGAGGGTGAGTCCGGCGATGCCGGTGGAGGTGACGGTGCCGGCGGGCACGGTCAGGCCGTGCCGCTGGGCGGCGGCGTCCAACTCGCCGAGCAGTACGCCCGGTTCGGCCCGCACCACCCGCGTCGACGGGTCGACGGTGATCGCCTTCATCGAGGACAGATCGACGACCAGGGCGCCTGCGGGCATCGCATAGCCGTCGGAGCCGTGCCCGCCGCCGCGCACGGCCACCGGGATGCCGTGGGCGGAGGCGTAGCGCAGGACGGTCGCCACATCGTCCGCGTCGACGCACTGGGCGATCAGTGTGGGGCCCCGGTCGGCGGCGCGGCCCTGATACAGCGCGCGAGCCGCGTCGTAGCGGTCGCTGTCCGGCCGCAGCAGCGTGCCGCGGAAGCCGGCCGGGAAGTCGGCGAAGCCGGAGTGGACGTCGGGTGTGGCCGACATGGTCATGGGGGCCTCCTGAGGAGCCGTGCAAGAGCTAACCGGAAATTCAATTTCCGTTTACGGTCACGGAGGCTAGCATCGGAGGCAAATGAACTCATCGACACCCCCACCCACCCCTGCCGACGGCCGCCCCTTGCGTGCCGACGCCCGCCAGAACCTGGAGCAGATCCTCCAGGTCGCTCAGGACGTCTTCGCCGACCTCGGCTACAAGGCGTCGATCGCGGAGGTCGCCCGCCGCTCCGGCCTGGGCATGGGGACCATCTACCGGCACTTCCCGAACAAGGCCGTCCTGGTGGAGCGCATCGCGATCCATGTGATGCAGGAGAGCCTGGCCCAGGTGCGCCGCGCCCTGGCCGCGGAGCCGGGCTCCTGGGGCGCGTTCACCCGGGTGGTGCGCCACATGGTGGGGCTGCGCAGCAGTCAGCTCTTCCCGGTGTCTCGGGGGCGTGCCACGGAGTCGGGGCCCGAGCTGGTCGCGATCCGTACCGAACTCCTGGACGCACTACAGGAGTTGGTGACTGCCACCCAGCGCGCCGGGGTGCTGCGTGACGATGTGAACGCCTTCGACATCGTCCTGATGCTCAACTCGATTCCGCCGCGCCTTCCCGCCGAGCCGGACGACACCGCCACCGCGGACCTGGCCGACCGTTTCCTCGGCGTACTCCTCGACGGACTACGGGCCCCGGGGGCGGAGGAACTGTCTCTCCCGGGGCCCGGCCGCCGCGAGATCGACCAGTTCTTCCGGACCGCGCACGGTCTGTGACGGACGCCCCCTGCATCAACCACTGCGCGTGCGCTTGCTGGCCGACGGCCTGTGGTCTCAGTACCTGGATTTCGGCATCCGCCCTGACCCCGAGGTGCTCACCAAGGCCCCGGTTCGCTCGGTGGCCGGGACCGGCGCGTGGATCGGCATCCTCGCCTCGTCCTGCACGGCAGCAGCTCGATGTGGCGGATCAGCCGGGACGTCCTTGACCTGGTGGCGTTCGTGCACGATGACCACCACCAACACCCGGACGGCTTCGTCCTGTTCGCGGGCGTACGGTTCGCACCGACGCAGGACCGGGACGCCCCCCGGCGAAGTCTTCACCCACCACGAGGGCGACGTGGTACGCATCTCCAGCCCGCGCCTGGGCCCACTGGCCAGCACCGTCACGACGAGCGAGGCGGCGCCGGCGTAGGAGTAAGGGCCGCGCCGCCTGGAGCGGAGCCTGGTGGGAAGGGGTGTGTTGTGAACGTCAGCGCAGCGAAGGGGTGACGCCCACCTCAGAGGCCACATGGACCGCGAGATCCAGCAGGTGCCGGTCGCTGCCGCGCGGGGGCCCACCAGACACAGGCCCACCGGGGCGGTGCGGCTGCGGACGGGGATGCTGACGGCGCAGCAGCCGGACAAGCCCGCGAGGCAGGTGAGTCGGAAGGTCTGGGCCCTGGTCTGTTCGATGACCGGCCCGCCGAGGGTTGCCTCCGCGCGGGTGGGGGCCACCGAGGACGCCGAGGGCAGGATCAGGATCTGATCGCCGAGCAGGTCGTCGACGCGAGCACGGGCCTCGCGCAGGACGGCTTCGGCCGCGGCCAGATCGTCCGGTGTGTACGTCGACGCGGTCTCGAAGCAGGACCTGACGTCCGGGTTGAGGGCGTCCCAGTGCCGTGAGACCCAGGGCGCCGGAGTGCGCGCGTTCCAGACCAAGCAGGGGGGTGGAGGCCTGGCGCCAGGGGATGGGGATGCGCCCGCGCGGTGCGGGCGGGACCTGTTCGCCGTGGGCCAGGCGCCCGGTGGCCATGAACGTGTCGGTTCCGTAGGAAAGTTGACGATCCTTCGCGGCCTGAAGGTTGGTCTCGGAGCAGTAGCCGGCGTCGACGAGGGCCTGCCTGGAGTGGACGCCGGTGTTCTGGGCGGACTGGTTGAGCATGGTGGTGTAGTTCAGCGCGTCGGAGGCGTTGCAAGTCACGTCGGCGGCGGTGATGACCTGGTGTTCGGCGTCGACGACGGCCTGGGCGTCGTAGGCCTGGATGTAGGCGCCGTCGCTGTTCTTCATGATCCGCGAGTCGGGATCGGTGAAGTTGGCCTGAGCCTTGGGCTTGGGGCGCGCTTTCGCGGCGGCCTTGTGCCCGGCGTCGGTGACGGCCTGCTCGTCGCCGGTGCCGGCGCGCTCCTGGCGGCGGCGTTCCTTGTCCTTGGCGTGCTCGCGTGCTTTGTCGGCGGCTTCGGCCTCGATCTGGGCGCGGGCGGCCTGCAGCTTGGCCAGGCGCTTCTCGCGCCGGTCGAGCTCGGCGGGCAGGTCGGTGTCCTTGCCGTCGATGCCGAACCTCTGGTCCTCGGCGGTGTCGGTGACCTCGGCGTCGGCCAGCAGCGTCTGGGCCATGGCCTCCAGGTCGGCGATCTCGGCTTCGATGCGCTCTTCCATGGTGATCAGGCGGCCGTAGCTCATCGCCTTGTGCTTGGAGGCGTTGGCCTCCGGCTTCGTGCCGTCCAGGGCGACGCGGCCCATCTTGACCATGCCGAGCCTGGTCGCCAGGTGCAGGGACTGGGTGAACAGGTCGGCGAGGGCGTCCAGGTGGCGGCGGCGGAACCGCGAGATGGAGCGGAAGTCCGGGGCCTGGTCGGCGGCCAGGTATCGGAACGCGATGTCGTCGGCGCACTTGCGCTCGATCGCCCGCGAGGAGCGCACCCGGGTGGTGTAGCCGTAGATCAGCAGGCGCAGCATCAGCCGCGGATCGTAGGGAGGGTAGCCACGCTTCTCGGTGTAGTCCGCCAGGGCCGGCCCCAGGTCCAGCACCTCGTCCACCAGGTCGGCGACGAACCGGGCGAGATGGTCCTGGGGCAGCCAGTCGTCCAGCGACGGGGGCAGCAGCAGGACCTGGTACGGGTCGAACGCCCGGAACCGCTTATCCACCCTCGCCGGACGAACCTGCGGCTGCCTCTTCTCGACCGGCTCGACCTCGAACAGCCCATCCCCACCACGCATACAAACATCATCCCGCACGAATGATCACGAAACGCAGCCGGGTGTCGGCGTACTCGCCAAAGTGCTCAGCAGATACGCGGGAGCGTGCCCACAGGGAAGTGGGCGTGGAGGCTGAAAGCAAGGTCCGGCCGTCGGCGGCTCAAGGAACGATGATGACCTTGCCTCGGATCCGGCCGGCCTCGCTGAGGCGGTGGATGGCGCCGAGGTCGGCCAGTGGGCGTGACTCGCTGATGTCGATGGCGACCACGCCCGCGTCGATGAGCTCCACCAGCGCCGCCAGATGCTCCACGTCATTGCGGGCGACCATGTGCATCGCAGTCACCCCGGCATCGGCAGGCGGCTCGATCGGGGTGGCGATCGAGACGATCCGCCCGCCCGGCCGCACCAGCGGCGCCAGAACCGCGGCGTCCGGCGGGCTCAGCGGAACCAGGTTGAGCAGCGTGTCCACCGGGCCGTCGAGCGCGGCAACCACCGGCGTGGCGGTGTAGTCGATCACTTGGTCCGCCCCCTGCCGCCGGACTGCCTCGGCGCTGCGGGCGCCGGCCGTGGCGATCACCTCGGCTCCCGCGTACTTGGCGAGCTGCGTCACGAAGCCACCGACGCCTCCGCCCGCACCGTTGACCAGTACCCGCTGGCCGGCGGCTACCTTCCCGTGCTCGAACACCGCCTGCCACGCCGTGAGACCGGCCACGGGAAGGGCCGCAGCGTTCGCGAGAGGGACGGAGGCGGGAGCCGCGACCAGCGTGGCCACGGGCGCCCGGACATACTCGGCGGCCGCACCCGCGCTGTCGAGCCGCCCGATGACCCGGTCGCCGACGGTGAACCCTTCCGCACCCGCGCCGATCTCGGCGACAGTGCCGGCGACGTCCCAGCCGAGCGTGTAGGGCAGGTCCAAGGGAAAGAACGCCCGCAGCAGTCCGCCCCGCAATGCGGCCTCGGTGGGGTTGAACGAGGTCGCGGCGACACGGATGAGCACTTCACCTGATGCAGGCTGAGGGCGCGGAACGTCGTCGTAGCGGATCACGGACGCGTCGCCGTAGTCGTGGATACGTGCGGTTTTCATCTTCATGCCGCGAATCTACGACCGCACACGAAGACGATCCATGCGGCAGAGTGCCCAGTTCATATGCGTACGTCTCGCCCGCGTAGTCTCACCGCATGGATGTGCTCAGTGACGTCATCGCGGTGATGCGGACCGGTCGGCCTCGGTCGGCGCACGTGCGGTGGCATGCCCCGTGGGGGCAGGAGTTCGCCTCCGTACCGGGGGCGGCGGGCTTTCAGGTGATCCTGCAGGGCTCCTGCTGGCTACTCCCTCCAGACGCAGAGCCCGTCCCGCTGGGCGTGGGCGACGTGGTGTTCCTGCCTCACGGCAGTGGACACACCCTGGCCGACAGCCCCAAAACCCTGGCGACGGCCCCCGCCTGCGGCCCCGACGACCCCCGATTGTCCGAGCCCTACGCGTCGGACAGCGTCGACCGGACCGGAGACGGCGGTCCGGTCACCGTCGTGCTCTGCGGGACCTACCAGCTCGACCCGTCCCGCACCCACCCGCTGCTGCGCGACCTGCCTGACCGGATCCACCTCCCCGCGCACCCGGATCGCCACCCGGAACTGCGCTCGGCCGTAGAGCTACTGGCCGCCGAACTGGAGCACCCGCGCCTTGGCACGGACGCGGCCGTCCCCGCGCTCCTGGACACACTGCTGCTGTACATCCTGCGCATATGGTTCAACGAACAGCCCGCCCGGGGCAACACCACCGGCTGGGCCGCCGCGCTCAACGACCCGCCGGTCACCGCCGCCCTCCACGCCATCCACCGGGCCCCGGCGGCACCGTGGACAGTGGCGAAACTCGCCGCGGAAGCGGGGCTTTCCCGCGCACCGTTCGCCAGGCGCTTCGCCACACTGATCGGCCAACCACCCCTCAGCTACCTGACCTGGTGGCGGATGACCACGGCCGCGCGCCTGCTGCGGGCATCGGACGCACCATTGAAATCCATCGCCGCCCAAGTGGGCTACGCCTCCGAGTTCGCCTTCGCCAACGCGTTCAAGCGCACGCACGGGACAGCCCCCGGCACGTTCAGACGGCGGAGCTGAATCCAGTGCAGGCATCCTGAGCACGCTCAGCTGTACGTGACTGGGTACATCCGGATGCACTCCGACAGCGGGTAGCCGGTTACTGAGACACGCTCCTAGGTCGGCACCGGACCCCTCGAGCGCATGCCGAAGCCCGGCTACTGCCTGCGTCCTCCCGGAAGAAACGCCACCCATGCCCCGAACCCACCTGCCGCTCCACCACCGCAACGCGGTGCACCAGATCCTCGCCCACACGCACACCCTGTTCACCGCCATCGCGGAACTGCAGGCCACCACTCGCCTGGAAGACGTACTCGTCCAGGCCGCCGCTGGCATCGAGGAGAGTGAACTCTTCGACGGCGTGCCGAAATCGCGCAGTTAAGAGCACGCGCTTGAGCACATCGCTGGGGACCGGCTCGTTTTGGCGAGGGGGAATGTGACCGGTGCATGAGGATCACCCGGGTCGGTGATGAGGTCGATGCTGATCGCTGACCATAGCCGCTCACTGTCGTGCGCTGAGCACAGGCCGTAGCGTGGCGTCGTATAGCGCCGACTTGCGTGTGGCATCTTCCATGGATCCATCAATTGGACCCTCGGCTCCGCAGAGTGTGCTGCCGCATCAGCCGTGAGATGTCCTTCGCGGTGATGATCCCCACCAGATGGCCGTCGTCCACGACGAGAATGCGCATGCCGGTACTCGGGCGGAGCCGGTCGAGAGCCTCACTCAGAAGATCACTCGGAGCGGCAACCGCGCACTGAGACAGCGGGATCGCCACCTCGCACACACGAAGATCCTCCCGGCGCGCTTCTGGTATCCCGGCAAGCCTGCGTACCTGAACGATCCCGCTGGGACGGCCCTCGAAATCGAGCAGCGGCACGGCTGAATGGCGGGACTTCACTGCCACCTCGTCGATGAACCGCTGGGCGGTCAGCCAGTCGGCACCAGTGGTCACCGGGCTGGACATGGCACCGTCCACCCGCACGCCCCTCAGTGCCGTGTGGATCACGGCGCGCTGCCGTTCCGCCCCGGCGACGACCGTGATGAAGAGGCCGACGAAGACGAGCCACAGCCCGCCCGGCCCCCCGCGCAGGAGGCCTATCCAGCCGACAACCATCAGCAGCACACCTACGACCTGACCGCTTCGGGAGGCCGCCCGATCCGCACGTTCCCGGTCTCCGGTGTGCCACCACAACGCCGCCTGCACTACCCGTCCGCCGTCGAGCGGCGCAGCGGGCAGCAGGTTGAACGCGCCCAGGAACAGGTTCGCCCAGCCCAGCCACACCAGAACGGCTGCGGGCACCGCCCAGCCCGGCAGCATGTGCAGCCCGATTCCCGCGCCGAGCGCGGCGCCCCCGATGGCCAGGCTGGTGAGCGGCCCGCTGACGGCCACGGCGAAAGCCACCGCTGCGGTCTGCGGGCGCCCCATCCGGGTCATCCCGCCCAGCGCCCACAGCGTCACATCCTCTACCGCGATCTTCTTCCTGCGGGCAGTCACCGCGTGCGCGGTCTCATGGAGCAGCAGGCTGCCCATGAGCAGTACGGCGCCTACGGCACTGGCGAAGGTGTACACCGCATCCGAGCGCCCTGGAGTCCATACGGGGAGGGTCTGGCGGCCGAGGCCGTACGCGAACACAACCACCAGCACCGGCACGCTCCAGTGCATGCGCAGCGGTATCCCGACAACCTGTCCGACACGGACCGAGCCGTTCATCGTCGTCTCCTGCCGGCTCCGGAACCGGTCCACTGGGCAGGATCTCGCAACCTGCGCTCCGCAAACCGACCAGCACGGCACCCACCACCATTGTCGCTCCCCGCGGTCGGCGAGAGGCCCCGGGGGACGCTCGCTTCTCGGTTCCGTGAACTCCGTTCATCACCTCGCTGCGCAAGTACGGGCAAGGAGAGCACCGGATCTGAGCTGGACGTACCTCCAGCACTGGGAGGTGCGTCATGGAGCACAGCCACCACTTCCACCTGGATAAGGGTGACCACTCGATCACCGTGAACGTCGGGCCCGGAAGAAACGGAGAGATCGAGCTCCTGGTCAACGGAAAGGTGGTCGCATGCCAGCCGGAGCAAGGCCCCGGGACGAGCCTGCTGACCGGCGAACTTCCCGAAGAGCCCACCCGCCCGTTCCGAGTCCGGATACGCGAGCCGCACCTCGCCCCGTCCAAGCCCAGATGCACGCTGGAGCTGGACGGCGTAGAGCAGCCCCATGCCGGAGAGTCCCACGCTGCGAGCTCCCAACTGCGCGACTGCGGACGGGATCACGTATGCAGCCTGCCCTCCGCAGTCCGACGGACCCCGCACCTCTCGTGCAATCAGTGAGGGTTTCTCAATCAGTCGCCTGCAACGGGCATCCGGTGCCGACGCGCACCCCAAGGCCGGCTCGCAGGGTGGCGAGCACGGCCATGCGCGTGTCGATGAGTTGGATCTTTTCCTCGAGCAACGCAGACGGTGCTTCCGCGGCATCCGGCGCGTCGCGCAATGCCACGCCGTGCCGTGAGAACTCCGCCAGGTGCGGCGTCGGCGGGGACGACACGTTTCAGGTGTTGTTGCTGTCCTCGATCAGCGACCTCCCGCCAGACTGGGACCGCCGTGTTGCAGGACAGAGTCGCAACTCGGCATCGAAGCCGGACGTCCACCTAAGAATCAACCTCGCCCGGTATTACTCCGATTGACTGCCTCGCGCTACGGCCCCCGGCGCCCTTCAGTCGAAGTGGCGCGCTGAAGTCAGCGCCAGACGCATGCGAGGAACGGTCCTGGGAACAGCGCACCGTCGACCCGGTCTGCATGGCCTTGTGCGTGCCGATAATTACGCCCTTGCAGGTCAGGAAGCGTGTTGGTACTCGTGGAGCACGCCGCCGAGACGGTCGCGTCGGCGTATGCCAAGACGCTCGATCTGTACTGGTTCGAGCGGTTCGGGGACGGCGTGGAGAGGCGTGGCAGCCTGCAGTGTGCGGTGGGTGCGGTGATGGTTGTAGTGCTGCTCGTACTCGCGGAGCGCTCGCCGGAGGTGGGCTTCGTTCCAGAGCAGGGCGCGATCGAGGAGTTCACGGCGCAGGCTGCGAACCCAGCGTTCCATGATTGAGTTCATGCGCGGCGTGCGGACGGCGGTGAGCACGATACGGATCCCGGCCTGACCGAGGATCTCGTCGATGACAGCGGGGTATTTCGCGTCGCGGTCGCGGATCATGAACTTGATGGCGGCGAGCTGTCCGGCATCTTCGAGGTCCATGACCAGGTTCTTGATTGCCTGGGTGACCCAGGCATGGGTGGGATGCGTGGTGGTGCCGAGCACATGGACACCTCGGCGGGCGTAGTGGATGGCGGCGAGGATGTACTGACGCTCCCCCCCGCTGAGGGTGACGGTCTCGATGAAGTCCATCGCGAGGATGGCCTCGGCCTGGGAGTGCAGGAAGGTGGCCCAGGTGACGTTCGAGCGCTGGGTCGCAGGATCGACGCCTTCGGCCTTGAGGGTTTCCCAGACGGTGGAGGGCGCCGGCTTGATGCCGAGGAGCGCGAGTTCGCCGTGGATGCGCCGGTAGCCCCAGGTGGGGTTTTCCTCGGCGAGGCGGAGTATGAGGCGGCGGACGGAAGTGACTGTGCGGGGGCGGCCGGGACGCCGGTTGCGGCTGAGACGGACGTGACGGTTATTCATGAAGTCGCGGTGCCAGCGCAGGACAGTGTCCGGGGAGACGATGAGCCGCAGTCGGCGCAGGGCGGCTTGTGGCAGCGGGGCGAGGAGAGCGGCTAGGAAGGCGCGGTCGGCCGCCTGAAAACCGGGGCGCTGGTTGCCGAGTCGACGTTGCAGGACGGCGAGCTGGTGACGCAACGCGAGGATTTCGACGTCCTTGTCGTGGACGCTCATAGGGATCAGTCGCAGGGCGGTGAAGGCGTGAGTGACGGCAATGCAGGCCAGGCGTACGAGCATGAGCAGTGATCATTGCCGACCGCTGTCGTCGGCGCGATAGCGGGGCTGAACTGCACCGACGTAATATTCGGCACCCACAGCCTTGGCGCGCAGTTCGATGGCCGAGATCAGGGCGTCGACCGTGGCGTCGAAGATCTGGTCGTCCGCCACCTCGGCGAGTTCGCCGCTGAGGCGGGTGATGTTCGGGAAGTGCTTCGGGTCGACCAGCCGGTACTCGCGGCTCCATGCGGAGTCGTCGGCTGCGCGGGCGTCTGCGTCGAACAGCAGGAACGCGGCCTGCTGCCCCACGTACGCGAGGAGTGTGTCCCCGATCATTCGGTAGTGGACTGCCGCCTCGGCGCCCTCCAGGCCGGCCTCCCGGACGGCGCCGAGGATGAGTTCGACGACCCGGAACTCGTTCGACCGGCGCGTGGTCCGACTCGCCATGGCGGAGCCCACCACCGGGTATTTGAGGGCCACGGCGAGGGAGGCGTTGGCGAGTGCCCGGATGCGGCCCTTCCAGTCGAGCCCCTCGGGGATGGCGTCGAGCGCCTCGCCGAGCGTGCGGTCGGCGACCGACAGCAGCAGCTCGTCCTTGTCGCGGAAGTGCCGGTAGATCGCGGTCGGGTCCGCGCCGAGCTCTTCGCCCAGGCGCCGGACGGTGAAGGCGTCCTTGCTTCCGCGGGCGGCGATGCGCAGGCTCGCGTCGATGATCGCGTCGGGCGTGAGCTGACTGCCTGCGCGTTTGCTGCTCCGGGCCGTGGTGGCGGGCGACTTCGCCGTGGTGGCGGGCGACTTCGCCGTGGTGGCGGGTGACTTCGGCATGGTGCGACCAGTGTAGCGATCCGTTGTCCAGAGGGCGCAATGCTGTTGACAGCGCTGTTGCGCTGCCGTTCACTCCTCCTCAACGAACACGCCGGGCGGGTCAATCCGCCGAGCTGGAGGTTGAGTTGATGGCGCACAGCACCCGACGGGCCGACACCGTCTTCGTAGGGGGCCGGGTCTTCACGGGCACGGGCCTCCTCCCGGTGGACGCCGCCGTTGCCGTCGCGGGCGGCCGGATCGTCGCCGTCGCCGACGCGGGTACGGTGCGCGCGCTGGCCGGGGCCGGAACGGAGGTCGTCGACCTGGAGGGCGGGCTGCTCGTCCCCGGGTTCCAGGACTCGCATGTCCACCCTGTGATGGGCGGGACCCAGATGCTCGGCTGCGACCAGAGCGAGGAGTTCACCGTCGAGGGCTGCCTTGCGGTCGTCGCCCAGTACGCCAAGGAGCACCCGGACGCGGTCTGGATCCGTGGTGGCGGCTGGTCGATGGACAGCTTCCCCGGTGGTACGCCGACGCGCGGCATGCTCGACGCGGTGGTGCCGGACCGGCCCGTGCTGCTCACCAACCGCGACGGCCACGGCGCCTGGGCCAACTCCCGTGCGCTGGAGCTCGCCGGGGTCGACCGCGCCACTCCCGACCCGGCGGACGGCCGGATCGAGCGGGAGGCGGACGGCACCCCGGCCGGCACCCTGCACGAGGGCGCAGTCGAGCTGGTGGCCCGTCATGTTCCGGTCGCGACCGAGGAGGAGACGTACGCCGGGCTGCTCGCCGCGCAGGACTACCTGTTCTCCCTCGGGGTGACCGGGTGGCAGGACGCCATGATCGGCTCCTTCCACGGCTACCCGGACAACCTGCCCGTGTACCTGCGCGCGGCCCGTGAGGGCACCCTGCTCGCCCGGGTCGTCGGAGCCCTGTGGTGGGACCGTGAGCGCGGACTGGAGCAGATCCCCGAGCTGGAGGAGCGCCGCCGTATCGGGCAGGCCGGCCGGTTCCGCGCCACCAGCGTCAAGATCATGCAGGACGGCGTCGCGGAGAACTTCACCGCCGGGATGCTGGAGCCGTATCTCGACGGCTGTGGCTGCCCGACCGGCAACTCCGGCCTGAGTTTTGTCGAGCCCGGGCTGCTGCGCGAGGCGGTGTGCGCGCTCGACCGCTCCGGCTTCCAGGTCCACTTCCACGCGCTGGGCGACCGTGCCGTACGCGAGGCCCTCGACGCCCTCGGTGCGGCCCGCGCAGCCAACGGTGCCAACGACCACCGCCACCACATGGCGCACCTCCAGGTCGTCCACCCCGACGACATCGCGCGCTTCGCGGAGCTGGGCGTCGCCGCGAACATCCAGGCGCTGTGGGCCGCGCACGAACCGCAGATGGACGAGCTGACGATCCCGTTCCTGGGCGCCGAACGGGCCGCACAGCAGTACCCGTTCGGGGACCTGAGCCGAGCCGGGGCCCGCCTCGTCGCGGGCAGCGACTGGTCGGTGAGCAGCCCCAACCCCCTGTGGGGCATCCACGTCGCGGTCAACCGTGCCGCCCCCGCCGAGGAGCTCCCCGAGGGCGCGACGTACCCGCCGTTCCATCCCGAGCAGGCCCTGAGCCTGGCCGAGGCGCTGGCCGCGTACACCGCCGGCACCGCCTGGGTGAACCACCTCGACGACGTGACCGGCACGGTCGAGGAGGGCAAGTACGCGGATCTCACCGTCCTGGACCGCGACCCGTTCACGCGGCCCGCCGAGGAGATCGCCGACGTCCGGGTGCGCCGGACCTATGTCGAGGGCCGACCCGTCTTCACCGCGCACGACTGACGCACGTAACCCCTCAGGCACTTCATCGAGCCCACCCGGACGGAGACAGGCGATGCCCTCAGACAGCGCAGGACCGAGACGGCTGATACGGAGACGACCCATACGGACACGGGGGGTGCGGCGCGCAGCGGGGACTCTCCTCGTGGCGAGCGCACTGCTCGTCACCAGCGCGTGCAGTGGCACGGCGCACCCGGACAAGGGCGCCGGCGGCGGCACCGCGTACAAGCTCACGAAGCAGACGCCCGCCGCCGCGGGCGACATCGGCTCCTTCACCTGGTCGATCTACGCCGAGCCGTCCTCGCTCGACTACGTCTACGCGTACGACTACCCGCCGAACCAGATCCTCGCCAACGTCTGCGAGAGTCTGCTGCGCTGGAACCCGGACCTGACCACGTCGCCGAACCTGGCGTCCTCGTACGGCAATCCGACGCCCACCACCTGGGTCTACAAGATCCGCCCAGACGTGCACTTCCACGACGGGACGGTGCTCACCGCGCACGACGTCGTCGCCTCGCTGCGCCGCCACATGGACCCCGCCGTGGGCAGCGCCTGGGAGAACACGTTCCGCAACGTGAAGTCGATCGACGCGACCGGGCCGCTGGAAGTCACCGTCAAGCTGAAGAAGCCGGACGCGGTCTTCAACCAGGAGATGGCCACCAGTTCAGGAACCATCGAGGCGGCGAAGACCCTCGCCAAGGCGGGCAAGGACTACGGCAGCCCCAAGGGCGGCGTGAACTGCACGGGCCCGTTCGCGTTCGGGACCTGGGCGTCGGGGCAGTCGCTCACCCTGAAGAAGTTCGACGGGTACTGGAACAGCAAGCTCAAGGCCAAGGCGGGCCAGGTCAAGTTCGTGTTCCTGAGCGACCCGACGACCCGCGTCAACGCCTTCCAGAGCGGTGAGGTGGACGGTGGCTGGATGGTCCCCGCCGACGCCTACGACCAGCTCGGAAAGTCCACCGCGGGCAAGCTCTACTACGGCGTCAACAGCACCGTCGCCGAAGAGATCGTCAGCAACCTCAAGGGCCCTCTCGGCGACACCGAGGTGCGCAAGGCCCTGCTCATGGCCATCGACCGCAAGGGCATCGTCAAGGCCGGCGCGGGCGGGGTCGGAGAGGTCACCGACTCCCTGGTCACCGACAACATGTGGAACCAGTCACCCGCCGCGAGCCGCAGGGCCATCATCAAGGACGTACCGCACTACCCGTACGACCCGGCCAAGGCCAAGACCATCGCGGAGAAGGCCGGCGTGAAGGGGCAGCGGATCGTCATCGCGACCAGCCCGCTCGACTCGCAGACGACGATCATCGCGCAGGCCGTCGAGCAGGCCGCCAAGGCCATCGGACTCGACCCCGAGATCGAGACGCTCTCCCCGGAGAAGTACTCGACGCTCTTCACCGACGCCGCCGCCCGCAAGGGCATCGACCTCTTCCTGACGTTCTGGTACACCTCGATCACCGATCCGCTGGATGTGTACGGCTCCCTGGAAACCGGCATGTTCACCAACTACGGCGGCTGGTCGGACAGGGAGTTCGACAAGGCGGTCGAGGACGCCGCCGGCACCTATGACCCGGCAGCGCGCGCCCAGGCCAGCGCGAAGGCGCAGAAGATCGCCCTGCGTGAGCTCCCCTGGCTGCCCCTGTACACGCAGCCCACGAGCGTCTTCCTCGGCAACCGCATCACCGGCGTGCAGCCGTCCGTCGCCTACCTCTACTACCCGTGGGCGGCCGAGATCGGGGCCAAGAAGTGAGCCGTACGACCACACGGGCGCTCGGGGTCGCGCGCCGACTGGCCGGGATGGCGGCGACCTTGCTGGTCACCTCGTTCCTGGTGTTCTCCTCGCTGTACCTGGCGCCCGGCGACCCGGCGAGCTTCCTGGTGCGCGGCCGCAGCGCCGGCCCCGAGGAACTCGCCCAGATCCGCCACCGGTACGGCTTCGACGAGCCGTTCCTCGTCCGGTACTGGGACTGGCTGAGCGGCGTGCTGCACGGAGACTTCGGCCGCTCCTACGTCTTCCACCAGGACGTCAGCTCGGTCATCTGGTCGCGGCTGCCGGCCACGATGCTGCTGATCGCGGCCTCGGCCCTGCTGATCGCGGTGGTCGGCGTCGCGGCGGGCATGGTCGGCGCGCTGCGCCGCGGCTCGCGCACCGACTCCGTGCTGATGCTCCTGGTGACGGTCGGGGCCGCCGCCCCGGCGTTCGTCGCCGCGCTGCTGCTGCGCTCGCTGTTCGGTGTGAAGCTGGGCTGGTTCCCGACCATCGGCAACGGCACGGGCGTCCTCGACCGGCTGCACCACGTCGTGCTCCCGGCGATCGCCCTGTCGGTCACATTCATGGCGATGGTCACGCGGGTGACCCGCTCGTCGATGCTGGAGGAGCTGGGCCGTGAGCACGTCGAAGTCGCGGTGAGCCGCGGCACCCCGCGGTGGACGGTCATCCGCCGCCACGTGCTGCGCAACGCCCTCGGCCCGATCGTCACCGTCTCCGCACTCCTCATCTCCGGCATGCTGGTGAGCACCTCCATCGTGGAGACCGCGTTCGGCATGTCGGGCGTGGGATCGCTGCTGGTGACGTCGGTCAACCAGATGGACTTCCAGGTGGTGCAAGCGATCGTGCTGCTCGTGGTGGCCGCGTTCGTCGTGGTCAACTTCCTGGTCGACCTGGTGCATCCGATGATCGATCCGCGGGTGGCGGCAGCGGGGAGCGCACGATGAGCGCCCCGGCGGCAGGAGCGCTGCGCGGCCCGGTCGCCAAGTTGCGTGCCCTGGGCGGTGGTTGGCTCCAGAACCTGTGCCTGGGACTTCTCGTCCTCTTCGTCCTCGTCTCGGTGTTCGCGCCGTGGCTCGTGCCGCAGGACCCGACGTTCGGAGAACTGGGCGCGGGCCTCGTCGGCCCGAGCACCGACCACTGGCTGGGCACCGACCAGGGCGGCCACGACACGTTCTCCGCCCTGATCGAAGGCAGCCGGACGAGCCTGGTCGGACCGATGCTGGTGGTCCTGTTCTCGACGGTGACCGGGATCGCGGTGGGCCTGTTCTCGGCGTGGCGTGGCGGCTGGATCGACACAGTCATAGGAAGGCTGCTCGACGTCATCTTCGCCTTCCCGGCCCTCCTCGTCGCGATCCTCGCGGTGGCGGTCTTCGGCAAAGGCATGACGGCCCCGGTGATCGCCATGTCCGTGGCCTACATGCCGTACACCGCACGACTGGTACGCGGCCTCGCGCTCCAGGAGCAGGCCAGACCGTACATCGCGGCCTACCGTGTACAAGGACACTCCCCGCTGTACGTCGCGGTCCGCAGGCTGCTCCCCAACATCGGCCCGACCGTGCTCGCCCAGTCCACCGTCAACTTCGGCTACGCGCTGCTCGACCTCGCCGCGCTGTCCTTCCTCGGCCTCGGCGTCCAGCCGCCGACCCCCGACTGGGGAGCCATGATCAACCAGTCGCAGGCCGCCGTGCTGCAAGGCCGGCCGCTGTCCGCGGTCGTGCCCGCGGTCGCCGTGGTGGTCGTGGTCGTCGCCTTCAACGTCGTCGGGGAGAACTTCGGCGACCGGCTCGCGGGGAGGGAGTCCTGATGGCGCTCCTTGAATACGAGAAGCTGAGCATCAACCTGCCCGGCATGGCCCGTCCTGTCCTCGACGGCATCGACCTGACGGTGTCCGCAGGTGAAGTCGTCGCGCTGGTCGGCGAGTCCGGCTCCGGGAAGTCGGTCACGGCCCGCTCCGCGCTGGGCCTGTTCCCGGCGGGGGCGAGTGTAAAGGGTCAAGTCCGGGTCGACGGAAGGGCGTTGGTCGGGGCTGACGCCGCGGACCTGCGGGCTGTCCGCACCGGCACGGCCACGATGATCTTCCAGGACCCCCGGGCGGGCATCAACCCGGTGCGCCGAATCGGCGACTTCCTCACCGAGTCGCTGCGCGTCAGCCACGGCTGGGCCAAGGACCGCGCGCGCGCCCGTGCCGCCGAACTGCTCGGCGCGGTCGGCCTCCCCGACCCGGCCCGGCACCTGCGGCAGTACCCGCACGAACTCTCCGGCGGCATGCTGCAACGCGTCATGATCGCCTCGGCGCTCACCGCCGAACCCCGGTTGCTGCTGTGCGACGAACCCACTACCGCGCTCGACGTCTCCACCCAGGCCGAGATCATGGCCATCCTCGGGCGGCTGCAGCGCGAACGCGGCCTGGGCCTGCTCCTCATCACGCATGACATCGAACTCGCGGCCGCCGCCTGCGACCGGATCTACGTGATGTACGCGGGCCGGATCGTCGAGACGGCGCCCACCGCCGAGCTCTTCGCGACGCCCCAACACCCGTACACCGCAGGCCTGCTCGGCTCGTCGCCACCGCTTCAGGCGCCGGAGGGGCCACCGGCCCGGCTCACCCCGATTCCCGGCTCGCCGATGGGGCTGCTCGACTCAGCGCCCGGCTGCTCGTTCGCGGCCCGTTGCCGCTTCGCCCGGCCCGGTGTCTGCGACCAGTCACCGCCGCCGCTGGAGCGCAGCGGCGTGGCCCTGGTCGCCTGCCACCTCGCGGACGAGCTGGCCCCCTCGGCGACCAATTCAGATGGGATGGAGGACAGTTGATCACCGGAACTGATGCTCGCACGCTGCTTCAGGTCAGCGGTCTGCGCAAGACCTACCGAACGGGTAGGACGGAGGTCGTCGCCGTCGACGACCTGTCGTTCTCTCTGCGGGCCGGCGGCGCTCTCGGCATCGTGGGGGAGTCGGGCTCCGGCAAGACGACCACGGCCCGGATGCTGATCGGCCTCGAACGCCCCGATGCCGGACAGATCCTCGTCCAGGGCGAACCCCTGGCCGCCACCGTACGCGGCCGGGCGGCCCGCCTCGCCCGCGCCAAGGCGGTGCAGATCGTCTTCCAGGACCCCTACCTCTCGCTGGACGGGCGGATCAGCATCGGCGCGACCCTCGACGGAGTGCTGCGCCTGCACGGTCTCGCTGACCCCACGGCCCGGGCCGCCCGGGTGCGGGAACTCCTCGCCCAGGTTGGCCTCGGTGATCGCGAGGCGGCGGCGCTGCCTCGCAGGCTCTCTGGCGGGCAGCGTCAACGAGCCGCCATAGCCCGGGCGTTGGCGGTCGAACCTGTCGTTCTCGTACTCGACGAGGCGGTGTCGGCGCTCGACGTGTCCGTTCAGGCGCAGGTGCTCAACCTGCTGTCGGACATCCGCCGAGACACCGGCATCGGCCTGGTCTTCGTCAGTCACGACCTGGCCGTCGTGCGGTACGTGTGCGACGAGGCGGTCGTCCTGTACCGGGGCCGCACCATGGAACACCGCCCCGTCGCGGAGTTGCTCGCAGACCCCGGACACCCGTACACGCAGCTGCTGCTGGCGTCCGTCCCCCGGCCGGACTGGGACCCCGACTCCATCAGCCGACGGCGCAGGGAGCTCGATCCGCTGTCGGCGGGAGGCGGCGGTTGACGGCCCCGCCGGGCTCGGCCATCGGACGAGATTCCTCTGTCGGGCCAGTCCGGCTTCTCGGATCACCTCCGTGATGCACAGGCAGCAGTGGTTGACGGGATGGGCCTAGGGCCTGTCCGATGGGTCGGGTAACCGCCTGTTGGACGGTCGTTCTGTCCGGTGTGGGGCGGGGTGATCTTTCTGATGACGAGTGGGCTCGAATCGAACCGCGTCTGCCCAAGAACCTTGGGCGGGGCGGATGTTGGCAGTTGCTCCGTGAGTTCAAATCGTTCTACAACCGGCATCGGCCTCACCGCACCCTGCACAGCGCGGCGCCTTTGCGGCGAGTTCCCGAACTGATCACCGAACCGGGCCCACTCGACCGGCTGGACGTCCATCGGCGTGACCGACTCGGCGGCATCCTTCACGAGTACACGCACGCGGCCTGATCTGCCCGGACGTAATGATCGGCACTCACAAGGTCTCCACGGACGCTTCGTCAGACCTCCCCGGTCGGCAGGGCCTGCTCGACCCAGATGGTCTTGCCGGTGGGCGTGTAGCGCGTTCCCCACTGCTGGGCCAACTGAGCGATGATGAAGAGACCGCGGCCGCCCTCCTCGTCGAGGGCGGCGTGCCGCAGATGGGGCGAGGTGTGTCCGGTGTCGGAGACCTCGCAGATGAGGGTTTGCTCGCGGATGAGCCGCACCTTGACCGGCCCGCCGGCATGGCGGATGGCGTTGGTGACGAGTTCGCTGACGACGAGTTCGGTGGTGAACGCCAGGTCGTCCAGTCCCCATGAGCCGAGTTGCCCCGTGGCCGCGGTGCGGGCGTCGCCGACCTGCGCCGGGTCCGCGGCCCACTCCCACACGGCTACCTGGTGCTCGCCGAGCATCCGGGTGCGTACGAGCAGCAGGGCCGCGTCGTCGTTTGCCGGCCCCGGCAGCAGCGTCGCGACGGCGCGGTCGCAGAGCTCTTCCAGGGGGCGCCGCCGGTACTGGGCGAGGGTTTCGGCGAGCAGACGGAGCCCGGCGTCGAGGTCTCCGGTGGCCTGGACGAGGCCGTCGGTGAAGAGGGCGATGAGGCTGTCCGGGGCCAGCTGGAGATCCATGCTCTGGTACGGCAGACCGCCCACTCCCAGGGGCGGGCCCGGTGGGAGCTCCGGGTAGTCGGCGACGCCGCTGTCCGGCTCGAGGACCGCGGCCAGCGAGTGGCCGGCGCGCGCCATGCTGCACTGTCCGGACACCGGGTCGTACACCGCGTACAGGCAGGCCACCCCCAGGGCTTCGTCCCCTTGGGGCCTCGCGCCGCCCGGGCCGTGAGCGGCCGCGCGCTCTTTGGCGGTCTGTCCGACCAGGTCGTCCAGGCGTGCGAGGAGCTCGTCCGGAGCGAGGTCCAGCCGGGCGAGGACGCGTACGCCGGTGCGCAGGCGTCCCATGGTGGCGGCGGCGAGCAGTCCGTGGCCGATCACCTCCCCGACCACCAGGCCGACGCGCGTGCCCGACAGCGGGATGACGTCGAACCAGTCGCCGCCCACCCCGGACCGGCTGTCCGCTGGTACGTAACGGCTCGCCGGCTCGACGGCGGTCTGCGGCGCCAGCCTGTGGGGCAGCAGGCTTCGCTGGAGTCTGAGGGCCGCGGTGTGCTCGCGTGTGACGACCAGCATCAGCACGACGCCGAGCATCAGGGCTCCCAGGCCCACGACGGTCACCCCGCCCGTCCGTCCGACGAGCGGCAGGTCGATGGAGGTCGCGCCATAGTGGGGGTCCGCGTAGACGTCGAACGCGGCGTAGCAGAAGAGGAAGAGCATCAGCAGCCCGCCCAGCCCCGGCAGCAGGCCCTTGAACAGGAAGTCCCCGGAGCTGCGGGTGAGCACCTTGCGGTAGTACCAGACGCAGGCGAAGCCGGTGAGGCCGTAGTAGAACGCGATCGCGAGGCCGACTGACTCGATGGAGTCGGCCAGGACGTCGCGACTGATCGCCGCGAGCAGGACGAATAGCGCAATGGAGGCCAGGCCCATGCCGACGGTCGACCAGGTCGGGGTGAGGAATCTGCGGTGCACGCGGGCGAATCGTGAGGGGAGGGCCTTGTGCGCGGCCATGGAGAAGACGGTCCGGGCCATGGGCAGGATGGTGGTCTGGGCGGATGCGGCCGCGGAGGTCAGCACCATGAGGATCAGCAGCTTGGAGAGGAAGAGCCCCGGGCCGTGGCTGCCGAAGACGGCGCTGCCCAGTCCGGAGAGCACATCGCCCGCGTTGTCCCTGTTGCCCAGCCCGATTCCCGCGCTGTCGACTCCGGCGAATGCCTGCGCCGAGGTGGCGACGAGGGCGTAGGTGATCAGCAGCAGCACGGTGGAGATGACCGCGGCTCGCCCGGGGATGCGCGTGCTGTCGGCGGTCTCCTCGTTGACCGTGACGGCGGTGTCCCAGCCCCAATAGATGAAGACGGCGGCGAGGAGGCCCGCGGTCAGTGCTTCGGTCGAGGGCACGTGGAGTGGGTTGAACCAGGAGGGTGAGACGTGGATCGCCGTCCTGGGGTTGCCCGTGTAGACCTTCACCAGAGCGGTGACGGCGAACAGGACCAGTACGGCCATCTCGATGAACAGCAGCCAGCGCTGGACGGCGGCCGAGACCTCGATGCCGACGAAGCAGATCGCGGTCATCACGATGATCCAGACGATGCCCGCGACGGTGGTCCACAGCCTGTTGTTCGCGAGTGAGTGGTATCCCAGGAGCCGGAAGCCGTAGATGCCGGCGATCTCGGCGAGGTTCGTCATGACGAGGATGTCGGCGACGATGATGCCCCAGCCGCCCATCCAGCCGGTGCGCGGGCCGAAGGCGCGGGTCGCCCAGGTGAAGGTGGTCCCGCAGTCGGCGTTGCTCGCGTTGAGTTCCTTGTAGGCGTACGCGATCAGCAGCATGGGGATGAAGGCCAGCACCGTGATTACCGGGGCCTGAAGGCCGACGGCGGCCACGATGAGGCCGAGCGTGGCCGCGAGGCTGTAGGCCGGGGCGGTGGAGGCCACGCCGATGGCTACGGAGGAGACCATCCCCAGGGCACCGGCCTTGAGCCCTTTCCTTCCCGCGCCCGAATCGAGTGCGAGCGGCGCGTCGGACGTGGCACGGCTACCGCGGATCCTCACACCGATGCAACTCCTCATCGCAAGCCTCGTGACCGCATTGTCTCCGTATGCGACCGGGGCCTGCCAGGGGAAATCGGCCGGATGATTCTCCGTCGGCTTCCTTGGTGCGCGGCTTTCCGTGGCGCTGTAAGTGCCAAGAACCACGTCCGGGCTGGTGATGCCGCATGTTGGTACTGGTGCAGGATGCCGCCGAGGCGATCGCGTCGATGGACCTCGAGGTGGGTGAGCCGGTCGGGTTCGCTGATCGGTTCGGGCAGGGGACAGAGTGGCGCGGTGCTTGCGAGAGTCCGGTGGGGGTGACGCTGGTTGTAGAACTGCTCGTACTCGCGCTGGGCGTGGAGTAGATGGGCCTTGTTCCATATTTGGGTGCGGTCGAGGACCTCGGTCCGGCAGGTTCGCACCCATCGCTCCATGATCGCGTTCATGCGCGGCGTCCGGACGCCGGTCTGTACGACCTCGATATCTCCGCCTGCAGGATGGCGTCGAAGGTGGCCGGGTAGTGAAGGTCCCGGTCCCGGATCAAGAACTTCGCCTTGGCGCCCGTGTCTTGAAGGTCCATGACCGTGTTGCGGGCGAGTTGGGTGACCCAGGCCGCGGTCGGGTGCGCGGTCGCGCCGCGGATTCGCACGCGCCGGGTGGCGTGCTCGATCAGGCGAGGACGTGCAGGGTCGTCCCGGTCAGGGTCTTGGCCTCGAAGAAGTCGGCGGCGAGGATGGTCTGTGCTTGAGAACGGAGGAATGCCGCCCAGGTGGTGCGGTTGCGCTCGGGCGTGGGGTCGATGCCGTGTTCCTTGAGGATGTTCCACACGGTGGAGGCGGCGACCTTGATGCCGAGAGTGGCGAGTTCGCCGTGGATGCGCCGTTACCCCCCCCAGATCGAGTCCTCCCGTGCGAGCCGGAGTACCAAGTCGCGGATGGAACGTACGGTGCGCGGTCGACCGGGATGCTTGGGGCGTGAGGCCTTGGTGTGGCGGCGGCGGAGCAGGTCGCGGTGCCAATGCGGCAGCGTGTCGGGGGAGACGATCAGCTGGAGTCGATGAAGTTGTACTCGGGGGGTGCAGAAGCGCGGCGAGCGGTGCGCGGTCGGGCCAGGTGAGCTTCGGCTTGTCGATCTGCCGCTGCAGCACGGCCAGTTGATGGCGCAGTGCCAAGATTTCGGCGTCCTTGTCGCGGTCGCCCATCGGCGGGAGCCGTATCAGGTCGACGTGGCGGTACTTCGATCCGGCCGTGGTCGCGGGCCGGTTGGTGGAGAGCCTCCAGTCCTTCGAGGAAGGCAGCAGGGAATCCGATGTCCGGCAAGCGCCGATGCCGCCGTTGGACAACCCTGAGCTGGCGGTCATCCTTGCAGGCGTTGTGCCCCTCGAAAATACGATTCAGGCTGTGACCTGTTCTGATGTCGTTCGGTCAGGCGGCGTGGTGGTATTCGTGGATCAGGCCCTTGAGAGGGCGTTAAGTCCGTTTCTGGTAGCGGCCTTGCCGGCCTACGCCTGGCAGGCATCTTCATGTGGTGGGCATGACACGCCCCCACTCCCTACGTCGATCGCATGTGTCCCGTCGTAGGGAGTTCGTGGTCGACCCCCAGATATCGTGCACGGAGACGGGTGAAGGCGGTGGGCGTCGGCCGACGCGGGAGAAATTCCTTGATCAGCTCGGCGCATTCGCGTGGGCTCGCCGTGCCGGTATCGCATTCGACGTCGTAGTCGCCATGCCGATGGACCAGGTCATACTGCAGAGCCGCAAGACCTGAAGGGCGATCGCCACGCACCTCTTCGCGGCGGGTCAGTTCGTCCAGTGAGCAGCGGACGCCGACGAACAGCACATCCGCCGGGCGCAGCAGGGTCAGGCAGTCGATCAGCCGCCACGGCTCGCTGAGCACATGGTCGACGACGACATCGTTGCCCACCTCGACCATGGCCGCGATCGAGCGATGGAAGCCCATCCTTGTCCGGCGCAGAGCGGTGTCGAGGTCCTCCTGTGTGAGGTCCCGCATTGTGCGCATCGCATTGAAGCCATCGACCGCCAAATGGAAGAAGACACCGTCGTCCAGGATGTCGAGCAACTCCCGGGCGATGCTCGACTTCCCTGAACTCGACGTGCCGTTGAGGAAGACGATCCGACCAGCTGCCATGCGGACATGATCACATGGCGCCGCCTCGCAGGGCGCTCGGAGCAGGTCCGAGCTGCCCACCACCACCAAGATCCGCAAGAAGGCGTTAAATCCCTTCTCCCTCGGTTAGTGATCACCCGTTCGAGGTGCTGATCGTCGTACGGACCGATCGCTCGACATGTCCATGTTGAGATGCGAGGCATGGAACGAGAGCCGTATCCCAGCGACTTATCGGATGAGCGGTGGGTGTTGATCGAGCCGATGATCACGGCGTGGAAGCAGGCGCGGGTGGAGCGGTCGGCGGCCAAGGACCCCGGGACCTGTGATCTCCGGGAGGTTGTGAACGCGATCTTCTACCAGAACCGGACGGGCTGTCAGTGGCGCTACCTGCCCCATGATCTCCCGGCCTGGTGGGCGGTGTTCTACTACTTCGGGTTGTGGCGCGAGGACGGGCTTGGCCAGCGGATCCAGGAACTCCTGCGCTGCCAAGTCAGGGAGAAGGCCCGCCGATTGGAGGACCCGTCCCTTGTGATCACCGACACCCAGTCCGTGCGCGCGGCCGCGGATGTTCCGAAGGCAACGACGGGACTGGATGCGAACAAGAAGGTGTCGGGGCGCAAGCGGGGATTGGCCGTAGATGTGTTGGGCCTGATCACCGGAGTCGTCGTCCTGGCCGCCTCGGCCTATGACAACGCAGCTGGCACGGCTCTGCTCGACCTGGCGGCTGAGCGGTGCGGGATGCGCCTGGAGAAGGCACTGGTGGACCAGGGCTTCAAGGACGAAGTCATCATCCACGGCGCCCTGTTGGACATCAACGTCGAGGTCGTCCGCCGCAACACGGACGATCAGGGCAAGGGCTTTGTCCCGCAGCCGAAGCGGTGGGAGTCAACGGCACGTTGATGCTGGATCGGCGTCTGGCCAGCGAGTACGACCACCGGCCCGACACCTCCGCCTCGCGCGTCTATTGGGCCTCCGCCGCAAACATGGCCCGCCGCCTCACCACGCCCACCCCCACCTGGCGCGACCTCCGGCCGGCAGCGTGAACATCACCGAGTTCCTGACCGATCTCCGGGCCCGCCACGACGAGGCCACGGCCCGGGCCGGTGAACTTCGCGGTCAAATCGAGGACTTGACCGCCGCCCTCACCGAGAACGAAGCGCGCCTTGCGGACCTGGCCACCATCGAAAGCCAGCACCCCAACCAGGCATTCAGGGTCCGTGACCTGCACGAACTCCTCGGCATGCCCACCGACGAGCCGTGCATGAACGTCACCCGCAGCCGCTTCGGACGCCTCACCCGACAAGGCTTCCTCAATCAACCCGGACGAGCCCGCTACCAGAAACGGACTTAACGCCCTCATATGTCGCACCTCTGAACACGCACATGAAACTGCCGCCGGGACGGCAGAGAACTGAGCAGCCGAATGATCTCGCCTGCCCAGAGGCTCGCCACACTCTTGGAGGACGTTCTCGCAGGCCCGCTGCCCGTACGGCTGCGCGCCTGGGATGGCACCACCGTCGACCGTCTGAGTGGGCGGTGCTGTCCAGTTCGGACTCGGTTGACGTCGAGGCGTTCAGTCAAGAACGGCGAGGTGGTCGGCGGCGCCTCCGTGCCATTCGATCATGAAAAGGGTGGCGTCGTCGCTGGTGCGCCCGCCTCGTTCCCTCTTCAGCGTGTGGGAGAGGCGGAGCAGGTCTGCCCGCATGCCCTTCGACGGTTCTTCGCCCAGGCGGTTGACGCAACGGATGAGGCGTTGCTCTCCGAACAGTTCCCTGCTGGCTACGTGTTCTTCGATGATGCCGTCGGTGTAGCACAGGACCCGGTCGCCTGGCTGGAGCGTGTGCTCTCTGATCCGGGGCTCCTCACCGCCGAAGCCGATGGGCAGCGTCGTGGCGCTCTCCAGCTGCCGCACGACCCTGCCGTCGCGGATCAGCAGGGGCGCGGGGTGTCCCGCGTTGACCAGTTCCATCTCACCGGTGGCGATGTTCACGTGCATCAGCTGCGCCGTGACGAAGTGGTCCGGGCCGAACTGCTGAGTAATGGCGTCGTCCATGAACGCGTACTTCTCGGCCAGGCTGATGAACACGCGCCGGGCATGCCGGTAGGCGCCGATGGCGATGGTCGCCATCGCGGCTGCGTCCAGGCCGTGGCCCATCGCGTCGATCACGGCCGCATGCAGGATGTTGTCGTTGAGGGCGTAGTCGAAGCTGTCACCGGCGACGCGGTAGGCGGGCTCCAGGATGCCGGCGACGGCGACCTGCGGCACGGACATCGTCAGCGGCGGCAGCAGGCCCCACTGGATCTCCGCGGACAGGCTTATCGGCTCTCTGCGCCGGGCCAGGAAGAACTGGTCGGTGTAGGCGTTCTTGGTGACCAGTATGTCGGCCGCCAGGCCGGCGAGCCGGCGCAGCAGGCGCCGGTCGTCGTCGCCGACCGTGTCCAGGGTCAGGGCCATCACACCTACCTGGTCGCTGCCGTCCAGCAGCGGCAGGTACATCCGGACGCCGTGGACTTGCGGCACTTCGACGACGTCCGCGCTCAGGAAGGCCTGGCCGGCGGGGGAGTCTGCCATCGGCTCGGGCTGGCCTACGTGCAGCTTCCTGCCCGGAAGAGGCACCAGCAGCTCCTGCGCATAGTCCTGGAGCAGGATGGAGACGTCACGGCCGCCGATCCCGGCCACTTCCTCCGCGATGAGTGGGGCGATCAGCTGCGGGGGCAACAGCCGCGCCCGGTCCAGCAGCAGGCCGAGCAGCCGCTCGCCGAAACCCTCCGACCGGTCCACGCTCTCCTCGTCCATGATCCGGTTCGCCCCTTCACTCCTGCCCGTGCATGCTGGTCACGTCTCCGCACAAAATGACCTGGCAAGCCGCCGGAGCAGCTCATTACGCCAATGCGCGGCATGTCGGGCCCACGCTGAGCTGAGGACCGCCGCCGGGGAGAGGAGGCGCCCTCCGGTGGCAGCCTCGAACGATCCCGCGCCGGAGTCCGGACCGCCGAAAGGGAGCCCGGTGGGAAACAGTCCGGAGCGGTTTCACCGTCTCTGGCGCCCGCCGGGGTCCCGTGCGTGAATCTGGCTTTCTCGGTGCCGAGTTGTGGTTCGAGGAGGGCGATCTGGTGGCGCAGGATCAGGATCTCCGCGTCCTTGTCCCGATCGGACATCGGCAGCAGACGCAGCGCGGCGAAGGCGTTCCTGACGGTCAGATAGGCGAGACGCAGCAGCACGCGTGATCATCATGCCGCAGGCTGGGGGCGTCCGAGGGCGGGGCGACGTGATTGCAGGCGACCAGGGCCACGATGTGGTGATGGGGTCCGGTCAGGCGGCGCGGAGGTACTCGTTGATCAGGCCGCCCAGGACGGGTCGTCGCCGGACCGGTGCTCCTGGAGGTCGGTGACGGTGGCCCCGTTGGGCGGTTCGTCGCTGGCCGGGGGTAGCTGCGCCCGGGATTGGTGGGGTCGGTGCCCGTTGTAGTGCTGGATGTAGTCGGTGAGTGCTGCTTGGGCGTGGGTTTCGTTGTAGATCAGCATGTGGTCGAGGGCCTCGCGGCGCTGGGTACTTACGACTCTCTCGCAAGATGGCGTTCGCTCTGGGCGCCAAGGGTGGGCTGAGCAGGATCTCCACGTTGTCGGCCTCGAGGACGGCGTCAAAGGAACGGGTGTACTTGCTGTCCCGGTCCCGGAGGAGGAAGCGCAGCGAGTCCATCCGGCGCCCCTGCGGCATGGCAAGGTTCCTGGCCTCCTGGACGGTTCACGCGGTGGTGGGGTGGGCGGTGACGCCGGCGAGGTGGACGCGGCGGGTGCGGTGTTCGATGAAGGTCAGGGTGTACAGGCGCTTGAGCGAGATGGTGTCCAGGTGCAGGAAGTCGCCGGCGATGATGCCGTGGGCCTGGGCGGTCAGAAACTGCCGCCAGGTGGGGCCGGAGCGTTGCGTGGCGGGGTCGATGCCGGCTGCGTGGAGGATTTCCCAGACTGTGGACGGGGCGATCGGGTAGCCGAGGCGGGCGAGTTCGCCCTGTATCCGGCGGTGGCCCCAGCTGCTGTTCTCCTGGGCCAGGCGCAGGATGAGCTGCTTGACGGCGGGTGCGGTGGAGGGTCTGCCGGGGCGGCGGTGAGGCGTGAACGTCCGTCTCTTGGCGATGAGTTGGCGGTGCCAGGTCAGGAGTGTGGTGGGGGTGACCGTGAAGGTTTGGCGCCGGCGCTCGCGCGGGACGAACCGCGAGAGCGTGGCGAGCCAGATCCGGTCTGCGGGCTCGTAGCGGACGCGGGCGATCTGACGGCGCAGCACCGCGTTCTCGTGCCGTAACGCGAGGACCTCTGCGTCCTTGGCCACGCGGCTGCGGAGTACGGCAGAGGGCACCTTGATCAGATTCCGGACCAGCGTGGTGACGATCGACAGCGACATCGAAGCATGATCCCAGGCGCCATTGAGGCTGTTGCCCCGCTTGGAGAAGCTGCAGGCCAGAGCCGGAATCGTATTTCCGAGCGGGACAGGACCGCCAAGGATTCGCGATACCCGTCTGCGACGTCCCTACCGGTACCAGTCGTCTCCGTCGCTCCCGAGTGCGCTGCGCAGGTATTGCTCCAACGACGATGCGACCCAGATACGACTGTCGGTTTCGTGGTCCCAGACGAAGACGTCGTCACGGTCCGGGGTACGCACGAACGCGAACTGGTCGCCGCCGCCGTTGTCTCCGAAGAACATCAAAGCGTCGAACGGCATGTAGAGACTGCGGAACTGTTCATTGCTGCGAACAGAGCGGTTCTCTTCGAGGATCTTATTGGCCGTCCAGGCCACCTCGGTTCCGCAGTCCGTCTCGATCCCATCGGTCTCCAGCAGCAATTGGTGCAGAGCTTCGGGAAGCGGCTGGCCGAGCTGTTCCTCGACAGCTGCCAGAGCGTCGGGAGCGACTGGGTCTTGCAGCTCAACATCCGGGAATTCAGAGGCCAGTTCACGCTACACCACGGCCTGTTCTCCATTTCCTGTCCGTCACCTGATGCCAGGGTTGAAACTAGTTCCCCCAGGCTATCGTCGGCATCAGGCAGAGCGGGCACCTAGACCCTCGCCCGCTCGACGGCATCCTGCGCCCGAGCTGCACGATCACTGCGCGGTCGGGTGCGCGGTGGCGCCCAGGACCCGGATGCGCCTTGTCGAGTGCTCGATGACGGCGAAGAGCGGCGGGCGGCTGGTTCGACGTCATCCCCCTGTCTGAGGCACGTGTGGCCTTCACTGTCGGCAGTGTCTTGGGGGAGGGAATGGAGGCGACGACTGCCATGGGACAGATATGGACCGCCATCCACACTCTGGGCGGCCGGTCCCGGTCTGGCCGATACCGGAAGGAGGCGGCTGTGTTTCCAGCCGCCCCGTAGCCGGCCTCATGCCTGCTCAGTGTGGCTCCACCCACCCGTGTCGAATGGCGTAGCCGCCGAGCTGCATCCGGGTCCGGACACCGGCTATGTCCATGAGGCGGCGTAGGCGTCGGTGCAGCGTCCGCGGCGACAGTCCGAGTTGTGTCGCGGCCGTCGGATCGGTCAGGCCTGCCAGCAGTAGGGCGAGGATCCTCCGGTCGAGGTCGGTCGGGCCTTCCGCACCGAGTTCGACGGTGGTTTCGGCTTCTCCGCCGGAGCCTGACAGTTCGAGCGGGTGGGCGGTGCGCCACACCGTCTCGAACAGCGCGTCCAGAGCATCCAACAGGCCGCTGCGGTGCAGCAGCACTGCACCGGGCTCTCCGGCCGGTGTGACCGCGAGCGGGACAAGGCCGAGGTCGGCGTCGGCCAACACGAGTTTCATCGGCAGTTGGTCGGCGACACGCAGCTGCACGCCGTTGCGCAGTGAATCGATCGCATCGGTGATGATGCCGGGCTCTGCCAGCACGGCCCGGTCCAGGACCACCCGGAAGTGCACGCCGCGGCCGATGGCCACGGGTTCGGCCGTGTTCTCGCCGGGCGGCACGGCGAGGAACGGTGCGGTGATGAAGCTGCGGACCTGCGTGCGGGCTGCCTGCTGCACCTGGAGGAAGCGATGACGGATGGCGTCGACTCCCGTGACGACCTCGATCAGATCGTTGATGCTGTTCCCGGTCATCGCCGCCCGGTGTTCCTCGGCGAAGGTCACCAGTGCCTGCTCAGCCATGCGCAGACCGTCTCGGCGCTGGCTGATGAGCGCGCCGAGCGCCATGGCCGGCGGCGCGGCGGTGAACTGCTTATCCGCCGATCCGATCACCAGTCCCCACTCGACCAGACGGGACAAGACCTTGTCGACGTCGGCCTGCGATACGACGAGCAGATCCGACAGCAGCGTCGCAGTGGAGTTCGGCTGTCCGAGCAGCGCCCGGTAGACGCGCTCGTCATCGGGGTCGAGACCCAGGACATCCAGCATCGGCGACCGACTCTCTTCCGCTTGCCGCAGCGGGGAGAGTATGCGCCATGGTGGCAGGCCCTGAATAGTTCCTGCTGGGAGCAGGTGTGACGGGAAGGGCCCCGGGGAGTCGCCTCCCCGGGGCCCGACAGTGCGGTTCATCGCAGACCGTACGCCCGGATGATCTCGTTCTTGACGCTGAAGCCGCTGTCCGTCCCGGCGCTCGCGCGGACCGAGAGGAAGCCTCCGCGCTTCTTCGCTGTCCTGAACGAACCCGTCCAGTAGCCGTGGGCCCCCTTGGCCAGGGTCACCTTCTGCCAAGTGGCGCCGTCGTCGTACGAGACGTCCAGCTTCACCTTGGTGACGGTGCCCGGCACGGTGCCGAGGTCCATCGACACCGGCTTGAGCGAGATCTTCTGGGTCGCATCGGCCTTGACGTCGCCGTGCAGGTCCGACTCCAGCTTGTAGTCCAGGTTCAGCACCGAGAACGGCTCGAAGGAGTCCGAGTCGACGGTGTCGGACATGAACGTCCACTCGGTGTGGGTGCGCGTCGACAGCCGGAAGACGTCACCGGGCCGCTCCGCGTCGAGGACGGCGCGGTAGGGCAGGTTGCCCGCCGGGACCTCCTCCCACTGCATGTCTCCGCTGACCGGGTTGTCTTGGATCAGCGTGTCGCCCTGGAAGATCTGCAGATGGGACGGCGTCTCACCCCACGGCAGGTAGCCGCCCAGCCGCATGTTGTCGCTGGCGGAGGCCCACGCCTGCACGTTCCAGGTCATGTAGTTCCCCCAGCGAGAGTTGTACACACCGAAGGACTCGCTCTGGCCGGGCCGGGTCGCCGGGGCGAACCAGTCCAGACGGGTGGTGCTGCCCTTGGCATACGTGTTGTCGCCCGACACCATTGACCACGGGAGCGCTCCGTCGACGCCCTGGGTGTGGAACTCCCTCCAGACCTGGCCCGGGGTCACCCATTCGGTGCGGGTGCCCGGGTGCCACTCGATCTCGGGGAGGTTGAACGACGGGCTGAGGGTGAAGTCGGACCGGTAGCCTTCCGCCAGCCCGCCGTCCGTGGCCGAGTAGTAGCGGGCATCGATCCGGGCGAGGTCGCCCTTGGTCGGCTTGTAGACGAGGGCCCGGTTCGGCACCTGGCCGGGGTAGTCCCGGGTCAGGTCGTAGACGAACGGCGTGTACTCGGTCTGCTTCGCGGTCAGCTTCAGGATGCCGGCCTTGGCCATCGCGACAAGGGTCCTGCCCGCGTCGCGGTGCACGGTGGCGACCGGGATGGGCGATTCGCCGACGTCCTCCATCAGGGCACCGATACTGTCGTTGACCACGATCAGTGCCTTGGCGCCGGCCGCGGCCGCGGCCTCGGCGCGCTCCTGCGGCGAGACCTCGTCGCTGCGCTTGATGACGACGACCTTGCCCTTGGCCTTGACCTTCTTGTATTCGGCCGCCGCGCCGTTGCCCGCGTAGACGGCGTCCAGCTTGTCCGTGGCCGTGTCCAGGGTGCTGCCCGCCTGCACCAGTGCCTCGAAGCGGAGCCGACCGCCCATTGCGCTCAGGCTGAGCTGCGGCTCGCCCTTGCGCCAGCGGGTGGTCAGCATGAACTCGCCCTGCTTCATCGGCTCCGTCGGGGCGACGTAGACATCGTCGTACGTCGGCGGCAGCACATACGCGCTGCGGAAGTCCGTGAACGGGTCGAGCCCCTTGTAGTGGACGTTGAAGTCGACCTTGCGCTGGCGGTCCTCGGTGCGCTGCGGCGCCTCGGTCTGCAGCAGACGTGCCTTGCTCGCGTCCAGCACCACGTCCATGGAGCGGTCCTTGAGCACGGTTTCCGGGTCGACCAGCACGGCCAGACCCGAGCGGTCCGCCTTCTCGCCGGCCACGTCGAGGTACCCCGCGACGGTGTACAAGCCGGGTGCCATGCGCATGGTGGTCGAGCCGTCGACGTAGACCGTCCACGGCCAGAAGTCGCCGGCCAGGTTGACGGTGACCCAGCCGGCGGCGGGCTTGCCGTCCCGTCCGACCAGCTTGATGTTCAGGTCGTAGCGCTCCTCCTCCTTGAGTAGCGCGACGGAGGTGCGGGTCACCGGCTTCCCGGTGGCCGCGTCGGTGCCTATGACGTAGCCGACGTGCCGGCCGGCCGAGGCGGCTTGCGGGCCACCGGTCACCGCGACGGCGGCGGTGCCGCCCGCCGGGACGGTCACCTTGGTCGCTCCCAGTGTGAACGGGCCGCCGTCGTCGGTCAGCGCCAGGTTCAGCGTGACATCGGCCGAACCTGTGTTGGTGAAGGTCAGGTCCTTCTTGACGGCGACGTCGCTCGGTTCGTGCGGCCATGTGTAGTTGCCGAAGAAGAGCGATCCGGTGCCGCGGACCGTGGTGCGCACGGCGGCGGCCACGTCGACACGGCCGGTGCCGACCTCATACGGCGAGTACCCGTCGTCCAGGCCCTTCGCGGTGCTCATCAGGTGTTCCTTGAGCTGTGCGCCGGTCCAGTCCGGGTGCTGCTGGGCCAGGATCGCCGCCGCGCCGACCACGTGCGGGGTGGCCATCGAGGTGCCGCTGAGGGTGCGGTAGAGGCCCTCGCCACCGTCGGTCATGTCCTGCGAGCGGGCCGCGGTAATGTCCACGCCGGGCGCCGCGATGTCCGGCTTCATGCCACCGGAGCCGGCCAGCGGGCCGGTGCTCGAGAACGACGCGAGCTGGTCCTGCTTGTCCGTGGCGGCCACGGTCAGCGCCGAGGCGGCCGCGCCCGGGGCGGAGATGCTCTCCGGGCCCGCGTTGCCGGCGGCGATGACGAACAGCGTGCCGTACTGCTCGGACAGCGCGTCGACCGTCTGCGACATCGGGTCGCTGCCGTCCGTCGGGTAGGAGTCGCCGAGGCTCATGTTGACGACGTCCGCACCGGATTCGGCGGCCCACTGCATGCCGGCCATGACCCAGGAGTCCTGGCCGTAGCCCTCCGCGCCGCCGAGCACCTTGCCGACGAACAGGTCGGCGCCGGGGGCGACGCCCTTGTTGTCGCCGCCGGAGGCGGCGCCCGAACCGACGATCGTGCTGGCCACATGCGTGCCGTGCCCGTTGACGTCGGTGATGGCCTCACCCGGCACGAAGCTGGTTGTGCCGTCGATCAAGCCGGCGAAGTCGGGGTGGTTGACGTCGATTCCGGTGTCGAGCACCGCGACCTTGACGCCCTTGCCGGTGTACCCGGCCGCCCAGGCCTCGGGCGCGCCGATCAACGGCACGCTGTCCTTGAGGTTGACCTTCACGCGACCGTCGAGCCACAGCTTCGACACACCCGCGCCCAACTTCGCGCTGCCCTGCGGCGCGACGGTGCTCCAGAAGGTGCGGGCCTGCCGCTTCTCGGTGGTGAGTGCGGCGCCGTGTATGCCCTTGAGCTTGCGGGTCAGCTTGCTGCCCCGGGGGGCCGTCGGCTCGACGGCCGAGCGGGACTTCGGCTGGGCGTACGCCGCGATGAGCGGCACCGCGGCCGACTTCGCGTCGTCGTAGCCCATCTCGATCAGGTCGGTGACGTTGAACAGCCGCCGGTCCAGCTTGTCCGTGCCCAGCAGCGGCACAGCCTCGTCCGGGATGACGAACAGGTCACCCTTGACCTCCTGGATCTTTACACCGCCCACGGCGCTGTCCGGCCGGTCGACGTCGGCGGTCTGCTTGCCGTCGGCCATCGTGGTGACCGTGACGACGTCGCCGGTGACCAGGGTGACCTTGTGGGTCGCCGAGGGCTTGGCGGGAACGGTGGGCTTGCTCGGAGCGGCTTGTGCGGGCGCTTGCAGAACTGCGAGCCCCGACGCCAGAAGCGGCACCACGGTGGCGGCCGAGAGCAGCTGCCAGCGTCTACGCCGGAAGGCGGAAGACTGAGAGGGGGAGAACATGCCATGGGTCTATCGGCCGGTAACGCCCGACGTGAAGGCCTGATGACGGCAAGTCCACGCCATGGCAAGGACTTGCCAGCCGCAAAGGGCTGGAAGCTGGGCAAGACTCACTTGACGACGCCGAAATTCAATCCCCGGTGACCTCTCTGGTTCCGCCTCTGGGAGCGCGCGGGTTCGTGAAATCTCGGACGGCGAAACAGGGAAACCCGCGCGCAGGTCGGCCTGTTGAGGGCCGTGGGCGCGCGGGTTGGGGCTGGGGTGGTGTGGTGTCAGGCGCCGGTGAGGGTGTGGGAGGTGTCCATGAGGCGCTGGGTGGTGGTGTTGAGGGCGATCAGTGTTCGCTGCTCGAAGCGGCCGGGGTTGCCCCAGTAGAGGGGTGTCTGCCAGTCGTGGCGCCGGGTGGCTTCGACGACGTTGTGTGCGGAGGTCTCGACGGAGTCGAAGAGGACCGGTCCGAGGACTTTGGCGCTGGCCCGCATGGACCAGGGGGCGATGCGCAGGATGTCGGTCTTGGCGGCGCCCGCGTCCACGACCGCGGCCGCGAGGCCGGGTTCAGTTCGGGTGAGGTGGGCGGCGTAGTGGTCGTTGGCGAGTTGGATCGGCTTGCGGTCGTGGCCGAAGTCGAAGGGGGCGAACTCGGGGAACCTGGTGAAGTCGGTGTCGTCGGTCGGCGGGACCGCTGCGGTCATCATGACCACGACCGGTCGCCCGGCCTGGCGCAGGGCGGGCAGCCGGAGTTGCGTGAGGTGGTAGCGGCTGAGGTAGTTGACCGCGAAGAACGGGTGGAGCCCGTCGGTGGTGCTGCTCTCCTGGGAGGTGAATACCCCGGTGGAGTGCACGAGGGCGTCGGCGCGGTCGTGCTCGTGCTCGTCGAGGACACGCTGAGCGGGATCGCGGACGCCGTCGTGGGTGGACAGGTCGGCGGTAAGGAAGGAGGCCCGGTCGGCGTCGGTGCCCAACGAGGCGAGCGCGGCCTGGCCCTTGTGCGGGTCACGGCCCAGGAGGATGAGCTGGTGGCTACGTGCACGGGTGCGGCAAGCTGCTGCCAGACGTATCGGCACGAGGGACATCAGCCGCTTGGTCTGGGCCCGTGAGGAGAATGCGGCGCTCGAGGCGGCACGGGCCAGGATGTCCGGTACTTCTCCCAGCCGACGGCTTGGTCGCCGTGCGAGGCGAACTCGGCATTTTGCCTGTCCCGCTCGAAAATATGATTCGCGGCTGTGGCCTGCACGTGCTGTTCCTGGCGAAGCGGGCTCGACTGCTCTGGTTCGATCTGCGGATGTCGCTGTCGGTTGTCACCGCGCTGGTCCGGAATCTGATCACGGTGCCTGCTGCGGTGCTGCGCAGCCGCATGGCCAAGGACGCGGAAGTGCTGGCACTGCGGCACGAGAACGCGGTGCTGCGCCGTCAGATCGTCCGGGTCCGCTACGAGCCCGCCGACCGGATCTGGCTGGCGGTCCTGTCCGGGCTGGTCCCGCGGGAGCGCTGGCGCCAGGTCTTCGCGGTCACCCCGACCACGTTGCTGGCCTGGCACCGCTAACTCTTCGCCCGGAAGTGGACGTTCACCTCCCGTCGCCGCCCGGGCCGACCCCGCACCGCGCCCACCATCAGGCAATTGATCCTGCGGTTGGCCCGAGAGAACAGCCGCTGGGGCCACCGCCGGATCCAGGGCTCGATTCCTCCCGCCTGTGCAAAGAGGGCGGCCCCCGAGAGGGCCGCCCAGTGACGGGTTACTGCCGTACCGCAAGAATGATTGCCAGTACGACTACCAAGGTGACGAGTTCCACCTTCACACCTCCTTTCACGGGGATTCCTTCGCGCCACGGCAAGCCGTCGCGCGAAGGTCCCCTGATCAACAAGGAGGTGTCGCCAAAGCCAGTATGCCCGAACTTCGGGGAAACGGGACGTAGTTCAGCGGTCAGAGCACCCGCTTTGGGAGCGGGGAGCCGGAGGTTCGAATCCTCCTGTCCCGACCACGACACAGCCCCGCCACGGAGGAGAGATCTCGCGAGCGGGGCTGAGCCATCTCAGTGCGAGAGCCACCATGCGATCAAGCCGGAAGTAGCGCTAGACACTGTCGCTAGCAGGCGGACGGGGACGCGGTCCGCAGTGACGCGGAACCCACCGATGCGGAACTCAAAGTATGGCCCTGCGCCGGATGGCGACTTGATCTGTTCCGGAGTACGCGACATGCGGACAACCCTCCCGCCTGTGAGGAACGCCCCTTGTTCACAAGGGCGTTGGGGGTGCTGCGTGGGGTGCGAATCGCGTGAGGAGTATGTCACGGGGGACCGGATGCGGTGCACCGGAACTGGGCGTTTGATCTGAGCTTTTCTTCGAGGTCGGAGAGCTGCTATTGCTTTGAAAGGTGCAGGTAGGGGTGGTATTCGCACCCCGATGGCTATTCGAACGCAACCTCAACAGGGTGTGTCGCTCTCGGGCGCGCGTGATGCGGAAGCTGGCATGCGTTGGGCGCCAGCGCCGATGAGTTCCGGCCCTGGTCAGCGGAGGTCGGGTTACGTCACCGACCTGCGAGTCTTGCTGACCGACTGGTGCAATCTCCTGTGCACGCAGTGCATGTAGGAAGAGGCTCTGACCTGGTTCTGGGCCGGGGGAACGGCCGACGTCGTCGAGGACGCTCGCGCCCGCGGCCTCACTGTCGACGTGGTGTGGCCGGATGGCGCGGCACGCAAGAGCTGACCAGAGCCCAGACGTACGAATACGCCTCTGCCCGGCCGTGAGGCCAGACAGGGGCGCATGTTTCATGAGCGGCGGCGATCCGCCGGCAGCCCGAGGGCGCTCGGGCCCGGTGTGGGGTCGGGGGAGGGCTGCGGCGAGGTGCACTCGTAGCGCGGATCGTCGGGGTCGAATCCCGCTGCGGGGCGGCAGGTGTACATCATTCCTCCGTACTGGAACGTCCAACTCGACGGTGGCATTCCGTCGTTGCCGACCTTCCCAGCGGCCTTGCCCGGCGGGCCCGATGATCCGGCAGGCCCCGCGGGGCCCTTTCGATGACGGTCACCCTCGCACGCTTACAAGACTGCCCCGTGTCGCCGCTCCTCAAAGAGCGGCGGACACACGGTCGGGCGGGAAGCACGCTTTCCAGATTGTCCAACGTGGCTATCCGGCTGGAACAGTGCAGCTGGGTACGCCGCCACCCCGACCCCTGCAGTGAGGTATCCGTCAGGCATCGACGGAACTGGTCCTCGTGCTCTTCGTTCTGCGTCAGACTGCGTTTGTTCGTCCACCTGATGAAGGCTGCATTCGCGCGCCGTTGGGAGGTCTTGGCCTGGGTAAGCCAGATGTCGAGGTGGGACTGCGTGAGGCCGGTGAGCTCGATCGTCAATATCAGAGATTAATCATTGGCCTTTTCGTATGCTTCCTTAACGGAAGCGGGAACTCGACCCCGGTCATTCACCTCAAGGCCGTATTCCTTGGCCCAAGCCCGAATCTGGGCCGTGTCCGAGTGGGCGGAGGGTCCTACGGCTCGACGCTTACCCCTCGTGCCGGCAGTGGTGACGCTGCCACGTACTCGACGGGCCCCCTCGGCGCTCAAGTAGGGGTGCAGAACTTCCAACAGGCGATCGTGGCTCTCCGTGGAGAGGTCAATCTCGACCCCAGCCCCGTCGATGAGGATGGTGTGGGTACCGATCTCTTCGGATTCTTCACCTGTGAGGTCGTCCGTATAAGTGATTACTTCTCGCTGAGCCATGCGCTGATTGTAGGGCTAGGGCCTGCGCCGCCCCTCTTCACTCAGAACAGGGGCGGCCCTCGGGCTCAGCTTCGGCAGAATGGAGGTGTCAAGCCATGGTTCGCACTTTCATGGCTACCCTGACCGGATCATCGCTCACTTCTTTGATTTCAGCAGCCGCCGGGCGACCTTTGGTTTTGTCCGTGTGATGCGGGTGATCGTGACGGTAACAGTGACGGTGCCCGCCGTGCCGTGCGTCGTGACGAGGGTGGTGAGGGACGCGCGGGTCCGGTCGTGGACGGTGCGGGCGACGTCTATGGCTCGGTGTCCCTCGGCCAGGACACAGCGCACCTCCACTTGCCAGCCGGAGCCGTCTGGGTCAAGGACGACACGGATGCCCGACAGCGGCGAGGCGAACCTGTTGGCTGCCGCGCCTGCAGTTGTCGTCGCACATTGTTTTGTCCCCTCGTGGCTCCGGCTGGACCGCCCGGCGCCGAGTTCGGTCCGCACCCTGGCGCAGGGCTCTTCGCAGGCAGGTTCCGGAACGACCGCCGGACTCGGGCCCCGGGGCGGGCTTGTGCGGCTCGCTCTTCTTCTCCCACGGCCGACGGGAGACCGACCGCGAGTGGCCGGGCGAGCGAGCTGCATCTGGATGTGAGCCCGGCGATCAGCGGCCATAGGGCCACCGGCGGTACGGGTGCGCCGCTGGCTGTGCAGCGCTGCCTGGTCACAGGGGAGGGCATGACGCGAAGGCCACGGTTTTCATTCGATCTCCAGCATGCTGATGGGCTGAACTTCGGTGTGTGCCATCAGTTGTACGGTTGTGTGGTCGCCGTCTTGGCACTCGGCCCACTCCCAGTAGTGGCAATCGGATCCGGGGCCCGTCTGGACGTAGCCCAGGTCTGTGAGGGCCTGTCCGCGTGCGCGCAGGGTGGGGGCTTCGGTGCCGGGCAGGTTCGTCGAGGGCCACTCATCGGCCGGGACCCCGTACAGGACTACCGCGATCTCCCAGTTCGCGTCCCCTGGAGAGCGGGTCAATTGGGCGCGGGTGAAGTGGCCCTGGGCGGTCGGGTCCGTTTGAGGCCCTGGCAGTTTGGGCCGCGGGTCGAGGACGTCTGCCATGGCGTCGTGGGGATCGGGGAGCGGCACAGGGGATTCGGAAGTCACGAGTTCTCCTCACAGCAGGTTCATGGTCGCGTGCCAGGAGTCCCCGCCGATGGGGCATGGTGGCGCGACCTTGTGGATCGTCGACCAGTGGATGCGAGCCCGCTCTCGGGCGATATTTTGAACACGCGTGCCGGGTGCAGGCCGGCGAGGAACCCGCTCGCCGCGTCGCGGGCGTCGGTCGCTTTCTGTGGGCGGCTGAGTGCCTCGGCCGGGTAGGCATGGTGGTCTTCGACCGTTGGCGGGTGCTGCATGGGCTTCACCCCTCGGGAGGACTTCGGTGCGGCTGCCGCTACACGGCGCATCTACCCCGCGGGAGCGCGATGAAAATGGTGCGTCTTCCGTTGGGTGGTTCGGAGCCGTCGCCAGCGGTCGTACGTGGAGGTGAATTCGCAGGTAGGCGGTTTGTGAAGGCTTCTAGCGGTGTGCTCAGCCCGGGTCGAGGTGGAACTCGTGTGGCCTACCGAAGAGTGCTCGGTTGTATGACGGTCAGTTACCTGGGTACGGGGGAGTGGTGAGCGGGGGCCATTCCGCGGCGGGCAGCCGACGTCAATGTCGCAGTCGGCTCCACGGCCCCGCCAATGGCGAATAATGCCGAGAGAAAGGAACCACCTCATGCAGAGCGTCTGGGCCTACCCGGCAGGCATCGGCTATCAGGGGCAGGAGCAGGCGGCGTTGACGGGATTCACCCTCACGGCGCCGGACGGGATAGTCGGCCAGGTGGAACGTCAGGTGGATGAGGCCGGTATGCAACACCTGGTCGTCGATACCGGCGTGTGGGTTTTCGGCAAGAGCGTCCTGATCCCGGCCGGCATCGTTGTCGCCATCGACACGGGTGCCCAGACCGTGACGGTCACTCACACCAGGGACGAGATCAGGGCCGCGCCCCGCTTCACCCTCGACAGCCAGACCACCGAGCCCGCCTACCTCACCGAAGTGGGCAACTACTACGCCACGTTGGAGCGGTCAGCGCTTCTGTGACGCACGCGGCGGCGCGAGCAGGTGCCGGCGCCGCAATACGACTGCTGCCCCCTCCGGGCGCCTGGGCCACGGACTTCCCCAGAATTTAGGCCTGATCGCCTCAGCAGGACGCCCCCCTCCCACTGGCGCGTCTCGCAACCTTTGGCGGACAACGAGCGGCGTCCGGTGCGGTGCGGTGCATCGCATGGCGGCCGAATAGCCTGGTGGTCCTGGTACCGGGCCGTATTCGGCTGATGGCCAACGAAGCGAGGTGCTGTGCCGGGCGTCGCGAGCATGGGAGGTCTTCGACCTGTGATGATGGAGCGTTCGTTGAAGGTGATCGACGAGGAGCTCCAGGTCGCGGGGCCGATGTTTCGCCGCCGTGTGACGCTCGTGGGAACGCTGTAGGTGATGTGGTGAACTGGTTGACCTCGCTGCCGGCGGTGGTGCTGGTTGTGGGCTGGCTCTTCCTTGCCCTACTGGTCGCGGCCGTGGCACGGGTCGGCGTCCGGGCGCTCGTACCGGTCGGGGAACAGGGCAGGGTGCCGCAGATCGCTACACCCCTGATGCCTACACTCGGCGCTGCCTTCGCGATCTTTGCGGCACTCACACTGGCCAGCGAGGCCAGTTACCTGCGCGCAGCAGAGGGGTTGGTGAGCGACGAGGCGGCCGCAGCCTCCCGCCTGGGGTGGGCGGCGACAAGTCCGCGAGTCCAGTCGGAGCCGATCCATGCGGCACTGCTGGACTACCTGCAGACCGCGCGTGTCAGAGAATGGGAGGGTGCGGCAGCGGCGTCCGGTGACGACCCGGCCACCGCTCGCGCGATCGCACGACTGGAGCGGAGCGTGCGCGCCGAGGCGGCCCGGCCAGAGCTGGGAACCCCGGCGAGCACGGAGCTGCTGGTGTCCCTGGACAGCGTCACCAGTAGTCGTCGCGCCCGCATTGCGGCCGCCTCGCGCGACGTTCCCGCGCTCTACGTCGTCACGCTTGTGGTCAGCGGACTGGCCTTGATCGTGAACGCCGGCGCACTGATCTTCCGCAGCAGCCTGCGAACGTCACTGCTCGTCGTGGGCGTTGCGAGTGTGGTCGGGCTGAGCCTGGCACTGCTCTTCGCACTCAGCGCGCCCTGGAGTGGACCGTTCATCGTGAGTGGGCATCCACTCGACGCCGTCATCGGTGACCTGAAGTCCGGCTTCTTCGGCCGCGGGCCGTAGGAGATGGGCGCGATCAATACGCCGACGGGGGAGCTCGTTCGCGGCCGGCTAATGGCCTGTCATGCAGCCTTGGCCGGGTAATCGGGCCATTGGCGGATCGGGGCTCCGGCGCGAAGTTGGTCTTGGGCTCGGCACGGGAGTTGCGCCAACGGATGTAGGCGCCGATGGCGGCTTTCTGCTCGCCGTGGGTGTGGTGGTCGATGGCATGCGAGTGCTCTCGCTGCCCAGCAGACCGCTTGTCATTGCCTGGATCCTGCCGGGCTCGGAAAGTCATCGCCGCTGGTCAGGCGGTGTAGCGGTACTCGTTGAGGGTGCCGCCGAGGACGCGGGTGCGCAGGAGCCTGCGGCTGCCCAGATCGTGCACAGTGGCGGGTTGATCCTGGGCATCGGGAGGCAGTTGATTCCGGGACCGATGGGGCCGATGCGTGTTGTAGTGCCGTTGGAAGTCAGCGAGAACGTGTCGGGCGTGGGCCTCGTTCATGACCAGGACGTGATCCAGCGCTTCGCGCCGGATGGTGCCGATCACCCGCTCGCAATGTGCGTTCATCCGGGGAGCCCGGGGTGCGCTGAGTAGTACGTCCATGTCTTCGGCCTGGAAGACGGCGTCGAAGGCAGGCCCGTACTTGCCGTCGCGGTCGCGCAGGAGGAACCGCAGGGACTCGATGCGGACGCCCAGGTCGGCGGCGACATTCCGTGCCTGCTGCACCACCCACTCCCGGCCGGGGTGGGCGGTGACGCCGGTGATGTGCGGGCGTCGGGTGCCGTGCTCGAGGAATGCCAGCGCGTACAACCGGTGGCCCAGAGCGGTGTCGAGATGGAAGAAGTCCGCGGCCACGATGCCCTCGGCCTGGAGGGTCAGGAACTCGCGCCAACTTGGGCCGGTGCGGCGCGGGCGGCGTCGATGCCGGCAGCATGCAGGATCTCCCACACAGTGGATGCGGCGATCGGGTGCCCGAGACGAGCGAGCTCGCCCTGGATCCGCCGGTGGCCCCACCTCGCGTTTTCCCGAGCGAGTCGTAGCACCAGCACCCGGATCGAGTGCACCGTGCGGGGCCGGCCTCCGCGCTTCGGCCGGGACTGGGCAGTGTGTCGGCGGGCGACGACATCGCGGTGCCAGCGAAGTACCGTGTCCGGCCGCACCAGCAGCCGCATCCGACGCAGCACCTCCCGTGGCAGGCCCTGGAGGAGCGACGCCAGGAACGCCCGGTCGCTCGCGTGCAACCGAACCTGCTGCCCGTTCAGCTGCCGTTCCAGAACGCCGATCTGGTGGCGCAAGGCCAGGATCTCGACATCTTTCTCACGGCCGCTCATCGGCAGCAGTCGCAGCATCGCGAACGCGTTCTTCACACCCAGGTACGCCAGTCTCAGCAGCACGACTGATCATCATGCCGCGCCCACCGCCGCCGAGCGATAGCGGCGACTTGAGCGGCCTCGGCCGGCGCCAAAACCTGCGCCCACCTGGATGGATGAGGTATTCGGCAAGGGCACCGTCGGTCAGGGCACCGTCAGCACGATCTTTCCGTGCGCCTGGTGCGAACGCAGTCGTTCCAGTGCGTCGGCGGCCGTGGGGAAGGTGCGGGCGCTGTCGATGAGGGGCCGGACGCGGCCGTCGGTGACCGCGGGCATCAGCTGCCGGCCCGCCTCGGCGATGACCTCACCGAGTTCCGCGGCCCGGGTGAAGCCGAAGGAGACGCCGCGCAGGCGCAGGTGGCGGTAGGACAGGGCGTCGAGGTCGATGGTGGTGCCGGCGGTGTCCAGACGGCCGATGTTGACCACCGATCCGTCGACCCGGGCCGCGGGAAGGCATGCGGCGAAGGTCTCGCCGCCGACGTGGTCGAGGACGACGTCCGCGCCTTCGCCGCCGGTCGCCTCGAGCACCGCGGCGGTGAGGTCCTGCTCGCCCGTCGCCACGACGGTGTCCGCGCCCGCCCGCTTGAGCAGGTCCGCCTTAGCTGACGTACGGCTGGTGGCGATGACCGGTTGTGCACCGAGAGCCTTCGCGATCTGCAGACCGATCAGGCCGATGCTCGACGACGCGCCGGTGATCAGCACCGACTGCCCCGGCCGGAAGCCGCCGGCCATGAGGGCGCCGTGCTCGGTGAGCAGGCCGGTGGGCAGGGCGCAGGCCTCCTCGTACGGGAGCTCTTCGGGCACGGGAAGGACGTGCCGGTGGTCGACGAGTACGTACTGGGCGAAGCTGGCCGGGGTGGTGCCCATGACGCGCTCGCCCACCGTGAACGTGGAGACGCCGTCCCCGACGGCCGCGACCTCACCGGCGAACTCGTAGCCGGCCTGGAACTCCTTGCCGGTGCCGCCGCTCGTCGGATCGGCCCCGGCGGCCATGGCGGCGTCGGCGTTGTTGAGTGCGACGGTGCGGGCGCGTACGAGGATCGGCCGGGACCGGGGTCGGGCACGGGGATCTGCCGGGCCTCCCATGTGGGGCCGGTGCCGCCGAACAGCGCGGTCATGCTGGTGGTCATATGTCTTCCTCTGTGGGGTGGTGCTGTCCGGGGCCCGGTACGCGTCGCCGGGCCCCGGACAGCACCGGTTGGTCAGTGGCTGCGGGTGCGGGGACCGTGGTACTGCTCGTCGGTGACGTGCTCCAGCCAGGAGGTCTCGGGCCGGTCGTCGTCCGGGGCGGTGCCGTCCCACAGCGCGATGTGCTGCATGAAGCGGTCCTCGGTCGCGCCGTGCCAGTGCTCCTCGCCGGGTGGGCAGGTCACCGTCTCACCGGGGTGGGCCTCGAAGGTGGTGCCGTCGCGGGTGCCGATCAGGGCGGTGCCGGCGACGACGTGCAGGGTCTGACCGACGGCGTGGTGGTGCCAGGCGGTGCGGGCGCCGGGGGCGAAGCGCACCATGTTGGCGCGGATCCGGGACGGCTCCTGGCCGGCGTGGATGACGTCGAACCAGACGTCTCCGGTGAACCAGTCCTCGGGACCCTTGCCGGTGGGCTTGGGCTTGACGAATTCCATGGGTGCTCTTGCTTCCTGTAAGGGTGTGCGGGGAGGGGTGGGGGCGGATCAGGCCGCGTCGTCGTAGGCGAGGTTCGAGCCGAGCGAGCGCGAGGCGGTCGCCTGGTCGGTGATCTCCTTGCCCTTCGCCTCGGCGGTGGGGATCGCGTCGTCACCGGCGACGAACCGCAGCGGCGGCTCGGCCAGCTCGGTGAGGTTCAGCAGCGCGCCGGCGAGCTTGGCCGGGTCACCGGCCTGCTGCCCGTTCATCGACTGCCACATCGCCTTGGTGGTCTTGGTGCGCTCGGCGTAGTCGTCGATCGACAGCTCCGCCCAGCTGGTGGAGGCGTCCACGAGCAGCTCGGTGCGGAAGAAGCCGGGCTCGACGATGGTGGTGCGGATGCCGTACGGCTCGACGTCGTAGCGCAGGGACTCCATCCAGCCCTCGACGCCGAACTTGGAAGCGGCGTAGGCGACGCAGAACTCCTGGCCGACCAGACCGGCGATGGAGGAGATCGTGACGATGTGGCCCGAGCGCTGCTCGCGCATGACGGGCAGGACGGCGCGGGCGACGTTCATCGGGCCGAACAGGTTCGTCTCGATCTGCGCCCGCATCTGGGCGTCGGAGATCTCCTCGAAGTAGCCGGCCTGGAACGTGGCGGCGTTGTTGATCAGTACGTCGATGCGGCCGAACCGGGCCACTGCCGCGTCCACGGCCGTCTGGGCGGCGTCGGAGCTGGTGATGTCCAGGGCGGCGACCAGCAGGTTGTCCTGCTCGCCGCCGAGCGCCTTGAGCACGCTGTCGGGGCGACGGCCGGTGGCGACGACCTGGTGGCCGGCGGCCAGGGCCTGGCGGGCGATGTCGGTGCCCAGGCCGCGGCCCGCACCAGTGACAAAGATGACCTTGCTCATGAGAAGGGGATGCTCCTGCGTAAAGGGGGTGTCAGTGGTCCTGGGGGGCGTCGGCTGACGCCAGGACGACCTTCAGCTGACCGGCGGCGCCCATGGCGTTGGGCCAGCCGGCGTAGAACGCCAGGTGGGTGATGGCCCCGGCCAGCTCTTCCGCGGACAGCCCGTTCTCCAGGGCCAGCTTGAGGTGGAAGCCGAGCTGGTCGGAGCGGTACAGGGCGATCAGCGCGGTGACGGTGACCAGGCTGCGATCCCGCGGGGAGAGTCCCTCGCGCTCCCAGACGTCGCCGAAGAGCACCTGGTCGGTGAGGTCGGCGAGTTTGGGGGTGATGTCACCGATGGCCTGCTGTGCTGCGGACTTCTTTTCCGACACGATGCTCTTCCTTTCGCTTTCCTGTCTGGCGCAATTCCAGGTTTGCACCCCTACGCGCGCCTGTGCAGAGGAGGATTTGTTCCTGGGAACGAAACATCCTGGGAAGAATCCTTCCCCCTCACGCCGGGCCCTTCCGCTGCCACACTTGGGGCATGAGTCCGACACCGCATTTGAACGAGCTGGGCGAGTTCCTCAAGGCCCGGCGGGCCGAGCTGAGCCCGCGCGTCGTTGGCCTGCCCGACAGCGGCGGGCAGCGCCGGGTCGCCGGGCTGCGCCGGGAAGAGGTCGCCCAGCTCGCCGCGATCTCCACGGACTACTACACGCGGCTGGAGCAGGGCCGACTTCCTCCCTCGGCGCCGGTGCTGGAGGCGGTGGCCCAGGCGCTGCAGCTGGACGACGACCAGCGGCGCTACGTGTTCGGCCTGGCCGGGAAAGAGACGGCGAAGCCGCGCCGCCGAGCCCGGCAGAAGGTTCAGCCGCAGTTGCGCAGGGTCCTGGACGACCTCACCGCCACGCCCGCCATTGTGATGGGCCGCCGCATGGACGTTATTGCCTGGAACCCCCTCGCGGCTGCGCTCATCACCGACTTCGCTGCCGTCCCGGAAAGGCACCGCAATTATGTGCGCATTCTTTTCACCGACCCGGTGATGCGCGCCCTGTATGCCGACTGGAAAAGCGTCGCACGGACCGCGGTCGCGCAATTGCGCATGGAGGCGGCGAAGTATCCGGACGATCCACGCCTGACCGCTCTGGTCGGTGAACTGTGCGTACAGGACGAGGACTTCCGCCAGTGGTGGGCCGCCCACCATGTTGCCACCCTCAGCGTGGGCACAAAGGTTCTCAACCATCCCATCGCCGGCGAGCTCCGCCTGGACTGGGACACCCTGACCGCCAGCACCGATCCCGACCAGCAACTCGTCGTCTGGACCGCCGAAGTCGGCTCCACTACCCACGACGGCCTGCGCATCCTCGCCTCATGGGCCGCAGACCAGTACCAGGCCACCGCACAACCGGCCGAGTGAGGCCTGAAGGGTGTCAGAATCTCCGCACGTGCTGTGAGCTGGGTTTTCCTTCCTGGGGAGTGATGGTTCATCAGGAGGCTCGGTGGTACTCGTTGAGGAGTCCGCCGAGGATCTTTCGGCGTCGGATGCGCCCTGCGGGGAAGGGGATGGCGGTGGGGTCGTCGCCGGGAGTGTGAAGGTCCAGGCTTCGGTGGGCCCTTGTGGTGTTGTAGTGCGTCGCGTACTGGTCCAACACGGTGCGCAGGTGGCGTTCACCGAAGATCAGCATCCGGTCGGTGCACTCGGCTCGGGCGGTGCGTGTCCAGCGTTCCGCGAAGGCGTTCATCTTCGGTGCTTGTGGGGTGGCCTTGAGGACCTGGGTGCCGTTGCCGGCGAACACCGTGTCGAAGGCCTGGGGGAGCTTGGCGTCGCGGTCCCTGTTCAGGAAGCGGAACGGGTGGGCGCGGTCCCCGAGTTGGAGGAGAGGGTTGCGGGCCTGCTGGGTGATCCAGTCGCCGGTGGGATGCGTGGTAACGCCGAGGGTCACGGTGTCCACGTGGAAGAAGTCCGCCGCGATGATCCTCTCGGCCTGCGCGGTGAGGGACTCGTGCTTGCTCGGACCGGTCCGACGCGGGGCCGGGTCTATGCCGGCTGTGTGCAGGATCTGTCAGACCGTGGACGGTTCGATCGGGTGCCCGATCCGGATCAGCTCGCCCTGGACTCTGCGTTGGCCTCACCGCGGGTTTTCCTGCGCGAGGCGCAGGGCGAGCTTCTTGAAGGCTGCCGTGGTGGGTGGGCGGCCGGTCGGAATGGTTGCACTTGCCGGCGGTCAGCCTGCGGTGCCCAGGCCGGCAGCGTCCCCGGCGTGATGGGGAAGATGTTCCTTCAGTAGCGGCGGAGTATCAGCGACGACAGTGTGGCCGGCCAGAATCGGTCCGTGGGCTCGTTACGGTCCGGACCGTTGAGCTGTCGTCGCAGCCCCGTGTTGTCGTGCGGCAGCACCAGCAGTTCGGCGTCCTTGGCGGTGTCCCGGCGCAGCAGCACCGCCGGCACGGACAGCGGCGCACGAGCTGCCTTGTACAGCAGCGAGATGATCACCTGCGCAGCATCGCAGCCACCACCGATGGCTCCACACACGGGCCCCACCTGCAGCGATGACTTTATGAGCCCCACGCGTAGTAGATGGGGGCAGGGACGGGCTCGCGGCAGCGGTAGGCCGTCTCGTCGGCCATCGACAGGGCCGGTTTGTCGATAGCGGGGATCCGACGAAATGCGCTGGTCAGGGGCGACTCCCGCCCCTCGGTGACCGTTTCCCGTGAACTTGTAGATCGTTTCCCACCGCCGAGGTGAGCCGTTGGCGCGAGCTCATCACCGAAGACTTCAGCATCGCCATCCCGGCCACGTCCATGACCGGATCCGACGGCAGCGGGCAAGCCGCCGACTCGTTAGCCCTGGCTGAGCTCGGGAACATGTCTCCGAGCTATAGGTCCGTACCGGCGTTGCCCTCGTCGTTCGAAGAGTCTCGCTGCTTGGTCTCGCCCTTGGCGGAAGGGCCCTTTTCCTGCCCCTCCAACAGCTCCAGGAGCGCAGCGTCTGCCTTTTCCTGGTCTTCCTTCGTCAGTTCGAGAGGGGCGTTGATGTAGACGGCATACCGGTCGGGATGAATGATGTTGGTGGTCCTCAAGGTGAACGTCAGAAGCGAGCGCCAACCCTTGCGGTGGCCGACCCTCACTTGGATTCGGACCTTGTAGTCACGGGCCTCCAGAACCAACCCAGAAAACGGTGCCTCGAACTCGATGAAGAGTTGTTGCGCCTCTCTGCCGGCCACAACGAATCCGGCCGGCAGCTTCTTTTCCTCGTCCGGCCCGGGTTGGAGACGAGATGGTGAAGATGTCCACAGGAGCGGCAGATGAGAGGCGGGCTCATCCGGGAAGCTCAGCATGAGATCCTGCACGACTATCGGCTTGGCACCGGTGTTGTGAAAGACGAGCGGAAGCCGCAGGCGAGTCATGGAGCCGTGGCAAATCGCTGCAAAGGAATGAGGCTCCCACGTCTCCAGGCGCCCCTGTCTGGCGTTGATCCACCAGAATGAGGCTACGGTGAAGACCAATGCACTGATCGACACAACGCTGGCAGCAGAAAGCGATGAGAACGCATTCTGATCAACGGCGGCCGTCAGCGGAAGCACAAATTCAGTGTGCCAGTCTCAGGGTGGGTACGCTAAACGTCACTCATGGGGCGACGGCAGCTAGTAGGACTCCGTTAGGTCTTTCGGTCGGTCGTGTTCAGGAGCATGGTGAGTGTGTGGACGCACATGAAGTGAACCGTGCTCGGGCGAAGTTGGCGTTATTCGTGGCTGATGTGTTCGCGTCGGTGCCGCGCAAGGATCAGCGGGCGAAGGGTGACTGCTATCTGCGGGGACTGATGACGGACGGTCGCCGCAAGTCCATCCAGGCCATGGCGGAGCGGCTGCCGGACGGCAATGAACAGAACCTGCAGCAGTTCGTGAACCAGTCGACCTGGGATCCGGTGCCGGTGCGGCGGCGGATCGCCGAGCGGTTGGTGCCGCTGATCGGCCCGGATGCCTGGGCGGTCGATGATGTGTCGTTTCCCAAGGACGGACGGATGTCGGTCGCTGTCGCGCACCAGTACTGCGGGGCTCTGGGCAAGCAGGCGAACTGTCAGGTCGCGGTGAGTGTGCACGCGGTCTCCGATGTCGCGTCCTGTCCGCTGCAGTGGCGGTTGTTCGTGCCCCAGGAGTGGGCGGACGATGCCGGACGGCGGCAGAAGACCGGGATACCGCAGGAGGCCGGGCACTGGGAGAAGTGGCGGCTGGCCCTGGACACCTTCGACGAGCTGGCCGGGTGGGGGCTGGTGCCGCCGGTGGTGGTGGCCGACGCCGGCTACGGGCAGAACGCCGACTTCCGCGACGGCCTGAGCGAGCGGGGCATCAAATATGTCGTGGCGGTCCGTTCGGACGTGACCGTCCATCCGCACGACGCGCAGCCCACCGCCCCGGCGTGGTCCGGCAACGGCCGCAAGCCGCAGCCCCGCTACCGTGACAAGGCGTCCTCGGTGGCCGCGCTGGCGGCCGGCCATGGGCGGCAGGCGTTCACCGAGGTGACCTGGCGGGAAGGCTCCCGCGGGCCGATGCGCTCGCGCTTTGTGGCGCTGCGGGTGCGGCCGGCCGGGGTCAGGGCCCGCCGTCTGGCCCAGGCCGCCGCCACCGCCGAACACGGCTACTGGGACGGTGTTCTGCCCGAAGTGACGCTGCTGGTCGAATGGCCCGAGGACGCCCAAGAACCCACCGGCTACTGGCTGTCCAGCCTGCCCGCCGACGCCCCGCTTGCTGAACTGGTCCGCCTGGCCAAGATCCGCTGGCGCATCGAGCACGACTACCGGGAACTCAAGCACGGCCTCGGCCTGGACCACTTCGAGGGACGTTCCTGGGCCGGGTGGCATCACCACGTCACCCTGGTCACCGCCGCCCACGCGTTCCTCACCGAACAGCGCCTGGCCCCAAAAGCCGATACAGCGGACTCAGCCTCTACCAGATCCTCGACGCCATCCAGGACCTGCTGAACTGCTGGACCGGCACCTGCACCACCTGCCACCGCCCCTTGCCCAGAACATCCACCGCCAGCCAGAACCCAAGATCCAGAGCGACCTAACGGAGTCCTACTAGCCTCGCCGTTTCGTTTGGGGACGGCGGCTGTTGGGGCGGAAACGCGAAAGTGCCTTCCTGACCTGGGACGATGAACCTTGCTGAGGGGTTCTGTCGGTCCAGGCGGAGGGCACTTTCTACGTGCAGGCTATCGGGTTGCGTCCCAAGATCCAGGTCAGTGCAGATGGTTCGGGGGTGGTCGGTCATGCCGGGGCACGGTTACTGGCTGATCTCGCTGATGCCACCGGGCTCACCGCCTCGTACTCCACCGCGCTCAGGCCGCTTCGGCCGCGCGGGACTGGGCATGATCCCGGCCGGATCGCCACCGACCTGGCGGTGATGCTCGCCGACGGCGGTGAGGCCATCGCGGACCTGGCCGTACTGCGGGACCAGGCAGGGGTGTTCGGTTCGGTCGCCTCGACACCGACGGCCTGGCGAATGCTCGCCGACACCGACGAGAGGACACTGGCTTCTCTGCGCTCGGCGCGTGCCCAAGCTCGGGAAGTCGCCTGGATGCAGGCCGCCGAGCAAGGCGAGGGCATACCCGCAGTCCGGGCCGCGGGACGCATTCTGCCCGGGCTGGTCCTGGACCTCGACGCCACGCTGATCACCTGCCACTCCGAGAAGGAGCAGGCCGCACCCACCTATAAAGGCGGCTTCGGCTTCCACCCGCTGCTGTGCTTCCTGGCCAACACCGGCGAGGCACTGTCGGGCCGACTGCGTCCTGGAAATGCCGGTGCCAACACCGCGAGCGACCACATCACGGTGTTCGACCAGGCACTCGCGCAAATCCCCGACGGGCACCGGCACGGCACCGACATCCTCGTCCGCACCGACAGTGCCGGATCCGCGAAAGCCTTCCTCGCCCACGTCCGCCACGTGCGGAAACGAGGAATCCGTACCTTCTTCTCGGTCGGATACGCCATCACCGAGCCGGTCCGCCGCGCTGTCCGGGCCATGCCCGAGCGTCTCTGGCATCCCGCCCTGGACCAGGACGGGACTCTGCGTGATGGCGCCGAAGTCGCCGAGCTGACCGGCATGGTCGATCTGGACGGCTACCCAGCCGGCACCCGCATCATCGTGCGCCGTGAGCGGCCCCACCCCGGAGCACAGCTGTCCCTGTTCGACCAGGACGAGGGCCTACGGCATCAGGTGTTCCTCACCGACACTCCGTACTCCGGTGACGGTTCCGCCCAGTTCCTGGAGGTCCGCCACCGCGGACATGCCACTGTCGAGGACCACATCCGGTGCGGCAAGACCACCGGATTCGGCCGCTTCCCCTCCCGAGACTTCGGCGTCAACGCCGTCTGGCTCGAACTCAGCCTCGCCGCGATCGACCTGCTCGCCTGGACCCGTGTCCTCCTCCTGGACGGGGAGCTGGCCACCGCCGAGCCGAAGAAACTCCGCTACCGGCTCCTGCACGTCGCCGCCCGCCTCACCCGCGGCGGCCGCCGCCTCCACCTGCGAATATCGGCGACCTGGCCCTGGAGACACGAACTGACCACGGCCTTCCACCGCCTCGCCGCACTGCCCCGACCCGCCAGCTGACTGGCAAACCCCCGTCCGCCCACGACCCGAAAGAACCCGGAGAATCCGACCAACGCGTCGGGACTCCGACCTGCCCAAGCACCGAAATTACGTCGGCCACCCAACAGTTGGCGATCAGCGACGCCGCCTCAGCCCAACCGAAACGGCGAGGCTAGTGCCGTGTCGGGCAACCGTAGCCCTGTCTTCAGTTGGTCCGTGTGTCTTGCGGTTGGGTGGGCAGGCTGGGAGGCTCGGGCTCATGTCGATCTTGGTCAGGGCTGCCGAGCGCGAGGACGTGCCGGCGCTTGTCCGCCTGCGTCTCGCGAATGCTGAAAGGCACGCCGCGTTTGCCGGACTCATCGGCATGGAGGCCATCGCGTACGCCTGGGATCTCGACCAGCCCCACAGGCGTGGGCATGCCTCGCGCTCTTCCTCCTGATCCCGCTGCTCGCGGCCGTACACACAGAGAGCACGTCTTGGACGGTCGGCGCTGCCGTACCCTGCGCGCTCCTCGCCTACGCCCTCATCGAGCTGCCCCTTCAGACACTCTCCGTCCAATACGGGGCACCTCTTGATCACCCTGGCCGCCGCCACTTGTTGATGGCCGCTACGAGGACGGTCGCTTCCAGAAAGCCCATCACAACCACCTCGGGCAGGGGCGAAAAAGGTGGGCGCTGGTACTCAGGAGAGCCCCGGCGCCCATGGCATGGCACCTCTTACCTCTACGCAGACCACTCTCGGGCAGCTCGGACTTCGGATCCCGCGCTACCAGGTGGCGTCAGTGCCGTCAGACCCAGGCGACGGCGTCCTCGACGGGCACGCGGGGCAGCCGCGGGAACCACGGGTCGGCACCGGGATGACCGATGTTGACCACCAGATGCGAACGCCAGCTGGTACCGGCGAAGAACTCCTCGTCCACGCCGGCCCGGTCGAAGCCCGCCATGGGACCGGCCGCCAGCCCCGCTGCGCGCACGGCGAGCAGGAAGACCCCGGTCTGCAGCGCCGAGTTGTAGGCGGCAAGGCTCTCGCGCTTCTCGATCTGGTCGGCGAACGCTGCTCGCAGCATGTCGCCGCGGGCCGGGAAGACTGTCGGCATCTGCTCGTGGAAGTCGGCGTCGTACGCCAGGATCGCCACGGCCGGCGCACTGAGCGTCTTGGCCCTGTTGCCCTCGTCGAGATGCCGGACGAGTCGCTCCTTGCCCTCGTGGGTGCGCACGAAGAGCACACGCAGAGGCTGGCCGTTGGCTGCGCTCGGCGACCAGCGGGCGAGTTCCCAGATCATGGCGAGTTCGTCGTCGGCAACGGTCACCTCGGCGAAGGTGTTCGCGGTGCGGGCCTCGGTGAACAGCACCTTTCGTCCGGCGTCGTCGAGGACATCGAGGGCCTGCGGTTCGCGGTCGGTCATGCTCATCTTTTCTCTCTTACTTCGGTTGTGTGTGGTGCCGGGGCGGGTTGACCGCCCCGGCACCACCCCGTGGGGACGGGGTTTGCGGAGCCGGGCGGGGCACAAGGACCCGGTGCTGTCACGTGGGCCTGTGGTCCCCTGACCGACGTCATGTGTGGTGTGGTGACCGCTTGTTCCGCTCCGCGCCCAAGCGGGCGAAGTAGGCGATCAGGTCGGGGTTGTCGACCGCCGAGGGGTTCAGGACCTGCTCGGCGGGGGCACCCTGGAGCAGGCGCTTGACGGGAACCTCGAGCTTCTTGCCTGTCTTCGTGTGCGGGAGCGCCGGTACAGCGAGGATCTCGTCGGGGACGTGGCGAGGTGAGACGCCGACGCGGATCGCGTCGCGGATCCGGTCGCGCAGGGGGCCGTCCAGGCTGACCCCGTCGGCGAGGACCACGAAGAGCGGCATCCAGTAGCCGCCGTCGGGTTCCTCCGCACCGATGACAAGGGCCTCGAAAATCTCGGGGAGGCGTTCGACAGCGTCGTGGATGTCGGCACTGCCCAGACGCACGCCATTGCGGTTGAGGGTGGCGTCGGAGCGGCCGTGGACGATCACCGAGCCGTGCGAGGTGAGCGTGATCCAGTCGCCGTGCCGCCACACACCGGGGTAGGCGCCGAAGTAGGCGTCGTGGTAGCGGCTGCCGTCGGGGTCGTTCCAGAAGTACAGCGGCATGGACGGCATTGGCCGGGTGACGACGAGTTCACCGACCTGGTCGACGACAGGGGTGCCCGTCGTGTCGTAGGCGGCCAGCGCCACGCCCAGGCCGGGGGCGGACAGCTCCCCCGCCCAGACGGGGGTCGTGGAGGCGCTGCCGGCGAAGCCGGAGACGATGTCCGTGCCGCCGCTGGTGGAGGCCAGCTGGACGCCTGCGCCCACGTGGTCGCGGACCCAGGGGTAGGCGGAGGCGGGCAGAGCGGAGCCGGTGCAGCCGACGACACGGACGGCCGACAGGTCGTGCACGGAGGGTTCGATGCCCAGCTTGCCCATGGCCAGCAGATACTGCGGGCTGGTGCCGAAGACGGTGACCCTGTGACGGGCTGCCAGCTCCCACAGCACGTCCGGACGCGCCTGCGGTGCCGGGCTGCCGTCGTAGGTGCAGGTGGTGGCACCGGTCAGCAGAGTGGAGACGACCAGGTTCCACATCATCCAGTGGGTGGTGGTGTACCACAGCAGACGGTCCCCGACGCCCAGATCGGTGTGCAGGCCGAGCATCTTGAGGTGTTCGAGCAGGACCCCGCCGTGCCCGTGGACGATGCCCTTGGGCAGTCCGGTGGTGCCGGAAGAGAACACCACCCACAGAGGGTGGTCGAACGGCACCTGGACGAAAGAGAGGTCCTCGGTGCGGGTGGCCGCGTCCTCCCAGGGCACCGTCAGCCCCGGGTGCCCGCCCTCGGGCCAGGCAAGGCCCACGTGCTCCACGAGCACCGTGGCTTTCAGCGTCGGCAGGGCGACAGCCAATTCGAGCGAGGCGGCACGGCGGTCGTGTGTGGTGCCGTTGAAGAGGTAGCCGTCCGCCGTGATCAGCACCGTGGGTTCGAGCTGGGCGAATCGGTCGGCGGCGGCCTTGGGTGCGTAGTCCTGGCCGCATACCGACCACACCGCGCCCAGGCTGGCGGTGGCGAGGAAGGCGATGACGGCGTGGGGGGTGTTGGGCAGGTAGCCCACCACCCGGTCGCCCTGTCCGACGCCCAGGTCGCGCAGGGTGGCGGCGAGGGAGGCGACCCGGGAGCGCAGCTCCCGGCCCGTGATCTCGTAGCCGGCTCCGGTCTCGTCCAGGGCGGTGATGGCGGGAGCGTCCGGCTGTTGGTTGCGCAGCGCGTGGTGGGCGTAGTTGAGGGTGGCGCCGGGGAACCAGCGGGCGCCGGGCATGGTCTCCTCGTCCAGCACCCGCTCGTACGGCGTCGTCGCGTCGATGTCGAAGTACTCCCACACCGCAGCCCAGAACCCTTCGAGGTCGGTCACGGACCACTGGTACAGGGCGGGGTAGTCCGTGGGCTCCTGGATCCCTTCGGCACCCCGGTGCCGGGCCGCCCATCGGGCGAAGTCCGCGATGCGGCTGTGGGCGGCCGACTTCGGGTCGGGAGTGAAGAAGGGTTCCGTATACGGCTCAGGGTGCGGGGTGGTCATGGTGTGGTGCTCCTCGTCAGGCGGGCCGGGCGTCGGCGCTTCGGCGGGCCGTGTGCAGCAGGGGGGCCCAGGCGACGGTGTCTGTGAAGTCGCCGGTGCCGGCCGGGATGGTGTCCATCACGACGCGGTCGGGGCGCAGCAGGACGGCGTCGGCACGGCCGCGTGCCAGCCAGCCGGCCAGGGTGCCGTCGTCGCCCAGGTCGTCGACGCGGATCGTCGGGGCGCCGAGTGCCGTGGCCACAGCCGTCATCTGCGCCGTGGGCGGCACAGCGGTCAGGACGGCGAAGGACTCCCCGAGGACGTCATCGAGGCGCACTCGCCTGCCGTCATGCCGCACCCAGGGCTGTGGGCAGAAGGTGCCGGCCAGCACGCGGCCGGTCAGCCTGGGGCGGCGCCGTACGAGTGGACCGGCGGTCAGGGCGGGACTGAGGTCACGGCTCACCGCCGCGGTCACGCCGGGGATGCGACAGGCCGTGCCCACGGCGGCCCGGCGGAACGCCGCACCCCGGTCCTGTCCGCCGGTCATGGCCCAGCCGACGGCGACCGCGATCCGGATCACATGGCGGGCGTGTGGCTTACGCTCGCGTTCGTAGGTGTCCAACAGTCCCTCGGGAGCGCCCTGTTGGAGGACGCGGGCGAGTTTCCAGGTGAGGTTGTGGGCGTCGCGCAGGCCCGCGCACAGACCCTGGCCGACGAAGGGCGGGGTGAGGTGGGCGGCATCGCCCAGCAGGAAGACGCGCCCCCGGCGCCACCGATCGGCGAGGCGGGCCCGGAAGGTGTACTGGGCCTGCCGGATCACCTCGAAGTCGTCGCCCGACGAGGCATCGGGCGGCAGGTCCACCCAGGGGGCGACCAGCTCGCGCAGGCGCTCCCATCCGTCCGGGCCGTCCAGGTTCTGGTCGTCGGCCAGCCGGAACTCCCAGCGGTAGCGGTCCTCGCCGACGCGCATGAAGGTGGCCGGCCGGTTGGGGCAGCAGATCTGCTCGACGCCTTCCCAGGTGCGTACCGGGCGGCTGGTGCGCACGTCGATGACCCGCCAGCTCTCTTCGAAGTGCAGGTCCTCCCAGAGGGTGCCGATGGCGTCACGGGTGACGCTGCCCGCACCGTCGCAGCCGAGGACGGCATCGGCCCACAGGTGCTCCTCCTCGTCGCTGCCGTCGCGCCGGAAGGTGACCCGGACCGGACCCGTGGGATCGTTCGGTCCGTCGGTGTCCTGGGTGACGGACACGACCTCCACCCCGCCCCACAGCTCGCACTCGGGGCGGCGCGCCAGGGCGTCGCGCAGCAGGCGTTCCAGATCGGGCTGGTCGAACATGCTGGTCTGCGGAAAGCCGTGGTGCCCGTGCTGGGACCGCGGGAACTCGCTGATCACGCGGCGCCGGGCGTCCAGCAGCCGTAGTCCGGGCGCCGAGCGGGTGAGGGAGGCGAACTCCTCGTGTACACCTACGCTCTGCAGGATCCGACGGATCTCGTCGTCCACGACGACGGCGCGCGGCAAGGGGTAGACGTCCCGGTGGCGTTCCAGCACGACGCTGCGCACTCCGTGCCGGGCGAGCAGCAGGGCGGCCGTGACCCCGACGGGTCCGGCGCCGATGATCACCACCGGCCTACGGGCTGTGGCTTTCACGGTGCGTCCGTAACGGGGGTCCGCTGCTCGCCGAGGTCGATCCGTCCGTCCGGTGTGGCGATCGTGGCGGTGATGAGGTCACCGCTGTGCAGGTACTTGGGGTTCTTGGCCTGGCCCTTGAAGAATGCCTTCCACTTCAGTGCGGGCGGCAGCAGCGCAGCGATCTTCTCGGCCGCCTTGGGCGGGGCCTTCAGGGCCGTGCCGCCGGGAGTTCCGGTCAGCAGCAGGTCGCCTGGGGCGAGGGTCTGGAAGCGGGCGAGCAGAGTGAGCGCCTCTGCGGGCCGCACGATCATGTCGGCCAGCGTGCGGTCCTGGCGTGACACGCCGTTGACCGACAGCTGCAGCCGAAGATTCAGCAGATGGGTGAAGTCCTCGGGCTCCAGCAGGGCCAGGTACGGACCCGTCGGCGTGAAGGTCGGATATGACTTGCTCTCGTAGAACTGGGTCTTGGTCAGCTGGACGTCGCGGGCGCTGACGTCGTTGGTCAGGACCAGGCCGGCGACGTAGCGCGGCAGGTCCTGCTCCTCGACGACGGTGCCCACGGGCAGGGTCGCGCCCATGACGAGGCCGAGTTCCACCTCGTAGTCGAGGAACTTCACGTGCGCGGGGCGGATGATCGTGCCATGGGGGCCGCTGACCGAGCCGGACGCCTTGCGGAAGAAGGCGGGCGGGATGTCGCCGGTGAAGCCCGAATCCTTTGCGTGGCTGCGGTAGTTGACCATCTGGGCGACCACCCGGCAGGGGGAGGTGACCGGGGGGAGCGCCACCAGGTCGGCGACGGGCGTGCCGCTCCCGGTGGAGGCGGCGGCTTCACGGACGGCGTCCCGGTCGGCGAGCAGTTCGGCGGTGGTGGCCGCCTTGGACTCGACGCGGACGGCGCGTTCGTCCCGGACGACCCACCAGCCGTCGGTGGTGCGCAGAACGTTGGTACTCATGAGCTCATCGCTTTCATCAGGCCCAGCAGGCGTGCGGGATCGAGTTCGTTGTCACCACGCAGGGCCGTCATGACCTCACGCAGCTTGGCGGGGGACGGGTTGGCGCCCAGGAAGTCACGGGTGACCGGCGGGCCCCACTGGGCCAGGCCGCTCGCCGACATCGGAGCCCAGCCGGGGTCCAGGTCGCAGGAGAAGAGGTCGCCGTCGGCGAAGTGCTCCAGCATGAAGCGGTCGGGGTCGCGCCAGTAGTCGAACAGCTGGCTGCCCTGGATGTGCCGGCCGATGCCCCAGCTGCGCTGGTAACCGCGCTCGGTCAGGTACTCCCCGCCGGCGCCGATCGCGTCGAGGTCGGTGACCTGGTAGGCGGAGTGGACGTAGCCGCTTCCGGGCCCGAGGTGCAGGGCCAGCGTGTGGTGATCGACTGCCACGCTCCCCTGGTCGCACCGGACGAACGCCATCGTCGGCCCGCGCCCGCGCTGCCCGTCCAGGAACAGGAAGTCGGACACGATCATCCCGAGGGTGTCCAGGTACCAGTCCAGGGTGCGGGCGAACACCTGTGTCTCCAGCACCACATGGCCCAGCCGCTGGATACGGGACGGCTCACGGGGCGGACGCTGGGTGGCGTTCGTACGACGGTGAGCGGTACCGAAGTTGAGGGTCAGCGGCTCCTGCTCGGCCAGCGCGGGCAGCTGCTCGGTGCAGTGCACGACCCGGACCGGCAGGCCCGAGGGATCGAGCAGGGCGACCGACTGCCCGCCACCCGGTACGTCGATGTCCCGGACGGTACTGCCGGTGGCGCGGGCCAGCCGGTCCAGGTCGGCCCGCTCGGCCGCGCGGAACGCCGGTCCGATGAAGCGGGACGTACGCCCCCGCCGGATGACCATGCAGGGCGAGCCGGCGAAGGTGCCGCGCAGCCACAGCTCGCCCTCGGTGCGGCCGGCGATCGCGAACCCGAAGTCACGGGCGAAGACCTCGGCCCGGTCCAGGTCGGGCTTCTCGAACTCAAGCCAGGCCAGGTCGGCAACCTTGATCACGGGATTCCGGGACCGCCCCGGATGCTCACCGCGCATGGCGCCCTGCTCGCTGTGGAGGTCTTGGTGGGGCGTCTGGGGAGCGGCCCTGTTAACGGGGGTGTGGGACATGGTGTCCTCCAAGCAACACTGCTGTAATGAGGAAATCATCAACTTTGGCGTTACCCATCGTCAATAGGGTGGACCCAAATAATTGATAATCTCATCAGTAATGGCAGACTCATCGCGACGGTTGTTACACTCGCCGTATGCCGACGTCAGCCCTGCCCAAGAACCGCTTCGAGCGGCGCCGCGCCGAGACCCGTCAGGCACTCGTCCGTGCGGCCCGGCAGATCCTCGCGGAGACCGGGGACACCAGCGCCAGCATCCAGGCCATCGCCGAGCGCGCGGACGTCGGTTTCGGCTCCTTCTACAACCACTTCGAGTCCAAGACGGAGCTGTTCGACGCCGCGGTGACAGACGCCCTGGACGAGTTCGGGCAGGTCATAGACGAGCGCGTACAAGGAATCGACGACCCGGCCGAGCTCGTCTCGGCGGGCTTCCGGCTCACCGCCCGGATGGCCGACTCCCACCCTGAACTCATGCGGATCCTGCGTGACCGCGGTCTGGCCCAGATCCACACCGACCGGGGCCTCGCCCCTCGAGCCCTGCGCGACCTGGAGATCGGCATCGCCTCGGGCCGCTTCACCTGCACCAACCCGACCACCGCACTGTCCGCCCTCGGTGGGACTCTGCTGTCCCTCGTGGCACTGCGGCTGGCCCGCCCCGACCTCGACGGCGACGAGGCCGCCTCGGACCTGGCCGAGATGGCCCTGCGCATGCTCGGCGTCCCGCCGGACGACGCTCACCAGGTGACCCGGCGGCCGTTGCCCAACCTCAGTTGACCCGGAGCACCGGCTGAGACGAGCCCCGTGGACACCGGAAAGGCCGTGGGCGCACTCCGTCCGCCGGTGGCCGCGCGGACCCTCGTCATCGACCCCGGACCAGCCCGGGAGACCCGGGCTGGTCCCGGACACCGCGCAGCCAGATGCGGCCGGCTGAGGCTTCGCGGTCCACCAGGACGGCGTAACGTCGTCGGTGTGGACCTCACCGCGGACAGTCTTCTGTCTCGTGCCGCGCATGAACTCAGTCCGCGAGCGGACGAGCTGATCCACGACGTAGAGCAATGCCTGCGGCGCGAGGTCCCCGAGTTGTGGGACGAACCCGACATCGCGCAGATGACGAGGGAGAACGTCGCCGAGCACGTCATCGCCCTACTTTTCGGCATCGAGCACGGCATCGAGCCGAGGCGGATCGATCAGCCGGCCGCCGATGCAGAGCGCGCGCGTCGGCTGGCTCAGCGCGGAAAGCCGGTCACAGCAATGCTGCGCGCCTTCCCCCTCGCGCACGGCCGTATCCTCGACCGTCTGCTCGAAGTGCTGCCCCGGCTCACCAGCGATGCCGAGTCGATCAACGCGGCGACACGCAAGCTGATCGCACTGTCGATCGCGTACATGGACCGCACATCGGAGACGGGCGTCCTGGCCTTCCAGGAGGAGCGGGATCGCCGTGTGCAGTGGCGGCTGTCGGTGGTGAACGAGGCGAGCGCACGAGTCGGAACGACCCTGGACATCGCCCGCACCGCACAGGAGTTGGCGGACCTGGCCACCGAGCACTTCGCCGACGCCGTCTCCGTCGACCTCCTCGACACGTCTTCCAGAGACGAGCCTCCGGCGAAGGGCACACCCGTGGTCCGCCGAGTTGCCCAGCGGTCGGTGATGGACGGCTGCCCCGAGACGACCTCCCTGGAAGCGATCTTCGGGGAGTCGCCGGTTTCGCCGCAGCAGCTCCAGAGGTATCCGGACGGATCACCACCGGCTCGCGCCCTGATCACCGGCCGGCCCTCACGGCACCACCTCGGCCCGTCCGCATCAATGCTGCTGGTACCGCTGTGCGCCCGCGGCACCACGCTGGGTGTCGCTCACTTCTTCCGTCACCACAAGCCCGACGCGTACGGGGACGAGGACCTGCTCCTCGCCCAGGAGATCGCAGCCAGGGCGGCGGTGGCCATCGACAACGCCCGCCGATACACGCACGCGCGCGCCACCGCCCTCACCCTCCAGCGCAGTCTCCTCCCGCGCGGTACACCCGTGCAGCCCGCCGTGGAGGTCGCCTGCCGCTACCTGCCTGCCGCCGCCGAGCTCGGCGTGGGCGGCGACTGGTACGACGTCATCCCGCTGTCCGGCGCCCGGGTCGCACTCGTGGTGGGTGACGTGGTCGGCCACGGCATCCACGCCGCCGCCACCATGGGACGGCTGCGGACCGCCGTGCGCACCCTCGCCGACATCGACCTGCCGCCCGACGAACTCCTCACCCACCTGGACGACGTCGTCATCCGCCTGGCCGCCGAAGTCTCTTCCGAAGTCTCTGCCCAAACGGACACCGAATCCGCGGGCGACATCGGGGCCACCTGCCTGTACGCCGTCTACGATCCCGTCGCCGGCCGCTGCACCCTTGCCCGCGCGGGCCACGTGCTGCCCGTCGTGATGACCCAGGATGGAACCGCTGACATCCTCGAGCTGCCCGCCGGCCCGCCACTCGGCCTGGGCGGCTTGCCGTTCGAGGCGGCGGAGATCGACCTGCCCGAGGGCAGCCTCATCGCCCTCTACACCGACGGCCTGATCGAGGCCCTCGACCACGACGTCGAGGCGGGCCTGACCCGACTGTGCCGCGCGCTCAAGCAGTCCTCCGCCTCCCTGGAGGCGACCTGTGACACCGTCCTCGAAGCGCTGCTGCCCGCAGACCGACCGCACGACGACGTGGCACTCCTCCTGGCCCGCACACACACCCTCGGGGACAGTCAGGTCGCCACCTGGGACGTGGATGCCGACCCGGCCGAGGTCGCCCGGGTCAGAGCGAGCGTCTCCGAGCAGCTGACCACCTGGGGACTGGAGGAACTCGACTTCACCACCGAACTGGTCGTCAGCGAACTGGTCACCAACGCCATCCGTTACGGCCGGCCTCCCATCCAGCTGCGTCTCATCCACGATCGCACCCTCATGTGCGAGGTCGCGGATGCCGGCAACACGACTCCGCACCTGCGCCGGGCCCGTGTCTTCGACGAGGGCGGGCGAGGTCTGTTCCTCGTCGCCCAACTCGCCGAGCACTGGGGAACGCGCCATGCCCGCCGCGGCAAGACGGTCTGGGCGGAGTGCGCCCTGGGCACACCAAAGCTCTTCTCGGACGCGGCAGCGCTGGACTTGGAGGGTATTCCTGGGATCGTATGAGCACCATCTCGCCCGGCCTGCCGGGACGATCGCGAGGTTCCTCGGGGGCTTCGACTGGATGATGCAGCACCTGTCGGCGTACACCTGAACGCGGACAAGGAGTCAGCTGATTCTTCCGGTATCCGGGCTCCACTTCGGCGTAGCGCTCATCGGCAGACCTCGCGTTCCGTTTCTTCCGCGGCGGCCAGTACATCGGTGCGTCCCGCACAGAGGTATGACCCGGCTCGCCCTGCCCGACTTCACCTGCCCACCCGAAGTCGGTATGCGCCAGACCCGGATAGCGGGAAACCGTGGGCGCCGGTGCTCCCTCAAGCACCGGCGCCCACTCACCCCTGCCCGAGGTGGTCTTGATGAACTTTCTGTTCAGTCATTAGGGGACAAGGATGAGGCGGATCGGGTCGCCGATCTTGTTCTCCAGCCGGTTGACCGCGTCGGCGGCCTCGGCGAGCGGGAGGTGGTCGGTGATGGAGGGGGCCAGGTCGAGACGGCCGACCTCGGCCAGCCGGACCAGCTCGGTGACGGACTCGGGGCTGCCGCCGTAGTGGCCGCGCACCTGCTTGCCCAGGTAGTTGAAGGTCAGGCCCTCGGTGATGGTGAGGGGCCTGGGGCTGATGCCGACCAGGATGAGGGAGCCGCCCAGGCCGAGTGCGGCGGCGGCCTGCTCGCGCACGGCGGGCACGCCGGCGCAGTCGAAGGCGAAGTCGAGGCCTCGTCCGGCCGTGGCCGCGCGGACCTGGTCGGCGAAGTCGTCGGCAGCCGGGTCGAGGGCGAAGTCCGCGCCGAAGGCCAGGGCGCGTTCACGGGCGCTGGGCAGCGGGTCGACGGCGATGATCGGCGCGGCGCCGGCCAGACGGGCCACGCGGACGTTGTGCGCGCCGACTCCGCCCACACCCCAGACGCCGACGGACTGGGCGGGGCGTACGCCCGCGGTGGTGACGACGGCGGCGTAGGGGGTGGAGACCGCGTCGGGGATGATCGCGGCCTGGTCGAAGGGGAGGCTGTCGGGGATAGGGATGAGGGTGTCCTCGCGGGCGACGGTGTACTGGGCCCAGCCGCCGTCGTAGTCGATGCCGGCGGTGCGCATCTGGGTGCAGGGGCGGCTGCGCACGCAGCCGGCGCACTGGCCGCAGGTCTTGCCGGCCTCCAGGGTGACGCGGGTACCGACGGTCAGGCCGCGCTTGAGGTCGGGGCCGAGGGTGTGGATCACACCGGCGACCTCGTGGCCGACGGTGACCGTGTCGGAGGTGGCGAACAGCGGGACGAGGGAGCCGTCGAGCAGGTGGACGTCCGACAGGCAGACGCCTGCGGCCTTCACCTCGATCAGGATTTCACCCGGGCCCGGAACGGGGACAGGGACCTCCTCCACGGCGAACTTCTTGCTGTCCAGGTGGAAGCGTCCGGCGAGCATGGTGTCCATGGTGATCTGCTTTCTGTGAGCGGCACGCCCGGCGGTTCGGGCCGATGGGTGCCGTGTGGTGCCTCGCGGGGAGTGGCGGCCGGGAGGGGTGCGGGTGTCAGGACCGCCGCACCCTCCCGGCGTCTGGGTGTCAGGCGAAGACGTCCTGCTGGTAGCGCTCGTCCGCTTCGAGCTGGGCGAGCCACTGCTGGGCGGCCTCGTCGTCGCTGCCGGTGTGCTTCCGGTAGACGGCGGCCAGCGCCTCACGCACGGCGGGTGCCATGCGGCGGCCGTCACCGCAGACGTAGACGTACGCGCCGTCCTGGATGGCCTGCCACACGGTGTCGGCGGCGTTGGCGATGGCGTTCTGGACGAACCGGGCCGGGTGGCCGGTCACCGCGGAGTAGGCGGTGTGCACCTGAGCGATCCCGGCCTGCTCCCAGTCCTGCATCTCCTGCCGGTAGAAGTAGTCGTGCTCCGGGTGGCGGCAGCCGACGAAGACCTGGGACAGGCCCACCTCGATGCCGTTCTCCTGCTGCGAGGCTCGCTCCTCCAGGAATCCGCGCAGCGGCGCGATGCCGGTGCCCGGGCCGATGAGGACCAGCGGCGTGGCCGGGTCGGCCGGCGGGGCGAAGGTCGGGGAGGGCACCCGCACGTAGCCGTAGAAGACGTCTCCGGGCTCGAGGCCTGCGATGTAGGACGAGCAGGTGCCGCGGTACTGGCCGTCGCCGGACAGGGCCGGGCCTTCCAGCAGGCCGACGGTCAGGCGCACGTGGCGCGGGTTGGCCAACGGGGCGGAAGAGATGGAGTAGAACCGCGGGCGGATCGGGCCCGTCATGTCCAGGAAGACCGCCAGCGGCAGCTCGACCGCCGGGAAGCGCTCCAGCAGGCCCAGCACGGAGACTCGCTTGCCCAGGATCTCAGTCTGGTAGCGCTCCTCGGATTCTGCGGTGTCGGCCGTGTAGGCCTGGAGCTGCGGCCGGGTCCACGGGCACTCGGTGTGCTCGGCCAGCGTCTGTATCTGGGAGCGGGTGGCCACGTCCTGCAGTTCCAGGAACTCGGTGAGCAGCAGGCCTGCGGTCACGGGGGTGCCCACCGGGAGGTGGGTGCGGCCGCCGGTCGGCAGTTCCAGGCGCAGGACCTGGTCGCGGTCGACGTCGAGGCGGGCGAGGGCGCGGTTGACCAGGGCCGGCTCGTTCTTGGCGAAGACGGCCAGGTGGTTGCCGGTGTCGTAGGTGACGCCGTCGGGGAGCTCGATGGTGATGGACTTCGCGGCCGGGCGGGGCGGCTCGATGCTGAAGTCCCACAGCCCGGTCGCGTCGCTGACGAGTTCATCGTTGGCGACGACGGTCAGCGAGTAGGCCTGCTCGGAGACGATCGCGGGGCGCACGTCGGCCTCGGTCAGCAGCTGCACCTGGTAGCGCGGGCCGCTGGCCTGGGAGGTGTCGGCCGCGTACTCCTCGGCCAGGGTGGTCCACAGGGTGTCCATCCAGCGGGTGGCCATGCCGTCGAAGTCACCGGCGGCATCCGCGATGCCGCGCTCGATGACGGGGGTGGCGCCGGCGGCCAGCAGGCCTGCCTCGATCCGCTTGGGGAAGCCCTGGTAGGTGGCCACCCACTGGGTGTTGCCGGCGCCCAGCAGCGCGAACCGCACGTTGGACAGCGAGTCCTGAGGGAGTCCGGCGGCGAGCAGGTCGTCGAAACGCTGCGCGTTGTCCGGGGCCTTGCCGTTGTAGCTGGACGCGACGACGACGAGCAGGCCCTCGGTGGGCAGGTTGTCGCCCAACTCGTCCAGGCCGACCACGGTGGTGCCGAAGCCGGAGCGCTCGCTGCGGTCGGCGATGGTGCGCGCCAGGTCCTCGCACGAGCCGAGGCTGGAGCCGTAGGCGACGGTCAGGTTCACCCCGACACCGCTGACCGCGGCCTGCTCCCGGATGTCGTCGGTCTGCAGGTCGACTGCGCCGAAGACGGTCCGCTCGTGGTCCCGACGGGCCCGCACTTTCAGTTCGAAGCCGCCGGGCTTGCGCGTCAGCGCCTCCTTGACGTCCATCTTGTAGTCGTCGGTGTCGACGAACTTGAACTTCTGCAGCACCAGCGCGAGGGCCAGACGGGCCTCGGTGAGCGCGAACTGCCGGCCGATGCAGGCACGCACGCCGTTGCCGAACGGCTTGTAGGCGTGCGGGTGGTGGTTGACCCGGTTCTCCGGCAGCCACCGCTCGATGTCGAACTCCTCCGGCCGGTCCCACGCCTTGGGGTGGGTGTGCAGCGGGCCCTCGAGGAGGTTGACCTGCGTTCCCTTCTTCAGCTCGTAGCAGCCGCCGATGACGGTGTCCTCGATCGGGGACTTGCCGATCATCGGGATGGGAGCCCACAGGCGCAGGGTCTCCTCCAGGATGCGCGGGATCACGTCCAGCTGCATGATCGTGTCGTAGTCCGGGACGGTGTCGCCCGGCAGCAGCCGGTCCACCTCGGCGTAGGCCTGGGCCAGCACCTGCGGATTGCGCATCAGCGAGTACGTGGCGAACGACAGCAGACCACTGGTGGTCTCGTGACCGGCGATCAGGAACGTCACCACCTGGTCACGGACGTTGTCGTCGTCCAGCCCCTTGCCGGTCTCCGGGTCGGTGGCCTCCAGCATCAGACCCAGCAGGTCATCCTCAGCGGTGCCCTTCCCCTCACGGCGCTCCTTGATCACACTCTCGACCAGGTCCCGCATCAGCTGGATGTTCGCGCGGTACTTCTTGTCATCGGCCTTGCGCATCTTGGTCATCATCGGCAGCTCCTGCGAGCGCCGCAGCGACTCGACCAGCGCCTCCAGCAGCGCTTTGAGGAAGGGGTGCAGATCCTCCTTGGCGAAGGAGTCGAACCGGTAGCCGAACCCCGACAGGGCGATGGTGTCCAGGGTCAGCCGGGTGTAGTCGTCGGTGATGTTGACCGGCTGGCCCTCCTTACGCTCCCACTTGCCCACCAGGTTCCGGGCGATCTCCAGCATCTGCCCGTAGTAGCCCTTCATGGCCCGCTGGCTGAAGGCCGGGAGGAGGACTCGGTGCGCCATGCCCCATTCCTCCTCGTGCTGGTGGGCTGTGAACAGACCGGCTCCCGTGTAGTCCCGGACATGGGCCAGCGGCGTCTTGTCGATCTGCTTGAAGAACCGCGTCTCGTCGCAGACCTCGGCCACCAGGTCCGGGTCCCACACGAAGACCTGCTCGATGCCGGCGATCTCCAGGCCGTAGAGCCCCTCGGGGAACTGCTTGGACAGCTCGCCGAAGTACTCCACTGGGTTGGTGCTGGGGATCTGCGGCGTGTGGCCGAGGAAGGGGACCCCGCGCGGAGACCGGATGGGTCGCAGGTCGTTCTTGGGCTGTGTGGTCATGGCTTGCTCCTCTGTGCAGAGAGGGGACGGGCAAGGGCGGCGGCGATACCGGGGTGCGCCACGGAAACATACGCCGTATGGAATTGGTACCATACGGCGTATGGAAAGTCGACCGCAACCCGGACTGTGCAGCGACCGTCATCTCGACGTGTGACCGAGGTTATTTCCATACGTTGTATGAAACTGGTACCGTCCGCGTATGGAAAAGGCGAAGCGTCCCCCGCGGGGAACAAGAAAGAGGGACGTGCCTCTGACCGAGGCCGGGATCTATGCCGCCGCCCTGCGGCTCATCGACGCGGACGGGGTCGAGGCGCTCACCATGCGCAAACTCGCGACCGCGCTCGATGCGAACCCGATGTCGCTGTACCACCACGTGCCGAACAAGGACGCCGTGCTGCGCGGCGTGGCGAGAATGGTCGGCACCCAGTTCCGCACCGTGACGCTGGAGGATGCTCCCTGGCAGGAGCGCATCCGCCTGCTCGCCACGGATTTCCGGACGCTGGCGCACCGCCACCCCAAGCTCATGGCCTACTCGTTCAGCCACCAGGCGGACTTCATCCAGCCCGAAGACCCGTTCTGGGTTTCGCTCGCCGCGATCCTGGACGCCGCTGGGGTGCCGCACTCCGAGCTCCCGCAAATCGCCGCTCTCGTCTGCGCCGTCATCACCGGTGTCCTCACCGCCGAGCTCAATGGCGCGCTCCACCAGTGGTCGAGCCTCAAACCCCCCACTGTCGGCGAAGACGGGCTCGCCCCTCCAGGCAGTGACGAGAACGGTGTCTTCCGTCTGGCGCTGGACACGCTCATCACGGGTCTGGAGAGCCGACTTGCCGCCGATGGATGAACGGACGGCCGGGGCGCCGGCCATTTGTTGGGAAGTCCTGAAGCATTGAGGCCTGAGGCTGGCCCGTGCTCGGGCGGGCTCAGGCTGCGGCCCATGAGGAGCCCCCCCATCATCCGGAAAAGCCCTGTCCACGTGGCCGCAGCAGATGCACGGTGTGCTGCGGCTGGGCCAGGCGACCGATCTGTGGCCGACCTGATGGTGCACTCCGTCGACGGATCCACCTGCGCGCCCTGCGGGCGAAGCCTGCCCTACGCCACCTCACGCTCACCCTTGCTCCTGGTTCGCTCACCTGAGTGGTGCGCATGACCCCCGGTCTCGTACGGTCCCAGGACCACGGCGTCCGGCAGTGTCCAGGGCCCGGGACGCTACCGTGCGGCTCGGTCGCACTCCGGACTACGACCCTGCACATGACTCGACGGCCGAGCTGCGGACGCGGCAACAGCCGAAGCCTGGCGCACGGTGCCGGTACGCGTTCCCCCCGGTCGGCTGGCCTCCATGTCACCGGGCGTCGGCTGCCCCGTACTGACGGGCACTCAGCCCGGTCTTCGGCAACTGCAACCGTGCCCCCGACCTCGCCGATCTCGTCCATGCCCGCTGCCGTCCGGCGAGCGCCTTGGCGGAGTTGCGCGGCGTTCTGGCACGAACGAGCAGGTCGCCGCAGACTTCGAGTGGCTCGGTACCTGTCACCGCAAGGGCGAGTCGGCGGTGGGCGTCAGCACGGACTCGGCGACGCCAACGATCTGGCCCATGTCGAAGCCCTCCATGTCCGCGCGGAATTCGGGGCTCGACAGGTACGCCTGCAACCGCTCCTGAACGTCGTCGGCGTCCCGATAGGAAACGAGGGCGTACAGCTGGCGCTCCTCACTCCCGGGGGCCGGAGGCACCGTCCAGACGCCGTGTGTGGTGATCCTGTGCTTGGCCATACCGGGAATGTGCTTGGACCAGATGTTCTCGTAGGCGACGAGCGCCTCAGGGCTGCGCAGTGTGTAGACACGAAGCTGGTACTGAGACATGAACACTCTTTCCTTCTCTTCTGCCGCCGGGGCAAAGGTCCCCAGCGGCACGGGGGTCGGGGGCTTCTCTCAGCCCTTTGCAAACAGGTTCGCCAGCTCGAGGTCCCAGTCGATGTGTCCGGACTCGGTACCCCGTGGCACCACCGCCTCCGTGTTCTCCAAGAAGGACTTGACGTCCTCCACGGGAACCTCGAGCAAAGCGGTGCCCGCGGGTGACCCGAGGACGATGTACATCGCTTGGTCACCACGGCCGACGGCCGACCAGACCCGGACGTCCCCACAGCCGGCGGAACCCCTCAGGCCATCAGCCAGAAGATCGCGCCCCAGGACCCATTCGACCGGCTCGTCGGTGTCGGTGAAAAAGGCGGCACGGACGACGTAGGGATCAGTGGTCTCGTACCGCAGGCTCATACGCATGGACAGCGAGTAGGTGCGCGAGATGACGAGCTGCACGGCCACCCCCTGCATGACGGGCTTCAAACTCTCCATCGACTTTCGCTCCTGCCTGGCGGCGGTCAGCGACCGCTGATCTCATCCCGGCCATCGAGGTGCCAGCCACGGATCTCGTCCCAGGAATAGCCCTGTACGAAGAGCAGGTAGCCGACACCGTGGTCCCAGCGGTAGTCGTCGGCGTTGACACTGACGGCCGGGCGCTGGACACGCGCGGATGCAGAAGTCGCGGCCGAAGCGGTGCCCCCGGCACCGAGAACGGCGACACCCGCGACCGCCACGGAGGTAGCGGTGACAGCAATGCGCCTCGTGAGCTTGTTCATGGTCTTCCCTTCCCAACTGGTGCGATCTGCACCATCGGCTGCATGCAGGCGAAGTGCGGCGCCTGGCGTGGTCAATGCTTTTCCATACGTCGTATGGAAGTGCTCTACCAGAATTACCATACAACGTATGGAACTGTCCAGGCGGCGGAAATGGCCCACAGGGCTGAAGCAGCGGCATGAACGGCTCGATGTCCTCGCCCGGACCGCGTCGGCCGCCTATCGGCGCGACCTCGGACTCGACCACATCCCAGGGCTGAGCCCTCGCCCTCGAGGGACGAGCTGCCCGGGATTTCCGTCTCCGGAGCCGTGGCGTGCGGGCGCCCGGGTCCGGCCCCATGCTGGATATGAGGGGGTGAGACAACGGAGGGAGTGGTGGGGATGCAGGCCGTTGTGGACCTCACGCGCTGCCAGGGCTACGCACAGTGCGTCTTTCTCGCGCCGGAGGTGTTCGAGCTGCACGGCGAGGAGGGGCTGCTGTACGCCACGGCCGTCCCCGACGACCAGGTCGGGCACGTGCGCCAGGCCGCGGCGGCGTGCCCGGTGCAGGCGATCCTCCTCGGGGAAGAGGTGAGCGGCGGTGCCCGGTGACCTCAAGGACGGCCGCATCGTCATCGTCGGAGCGTCGCTGGCCGGGCTCAGGGCCGCGGAAGCGCTGCGCGAGGAGGGTTTCACCGGCTCACTGACCGTGGTCGGGGACGAGCCCCACCCGCCCTATGACCGGCCACCCCTGTCCAAGCAGGTGCTGCTCGGGCGGGCGGCGGCGGACACCACCGGGCTGCCGATGCGCCGGGACCCGGACGCCGAGTGGAGGCTGGGCGTGCGCGCCACCGGCGTGGACCCACTCGCGAAACAGGTGCTGCTGGAGGACGGCGAGTCGCTGCCGTACGACCGGCTGCTGATCGCCACCGGAACCCGCGCGCGGCCCTGGCCCAACGTGGAGGAGGGCGCCCTGGACGGGGTGTTCACCCTGCGCACCCGCGAGGACGGCGCAGGGCTGGCCGAGCGGCTGGCCGCCGGGCCGGAGCGCGTGCTGGTGATCGGCGGCGGCTTCACCGGCTCGGAGATCGCCTCGGCCTGCCGGGAACGGGGGCTGGAGGTCACGGTCGCCGAACGCGGCCCCGCGCCCCTGGTGGGCGCGCTGGGTGGCACCCTCGCGAAACTCGCGGCCGCCATGCAGCGCAACCACGGCGTGGACCTGCGCACCGGGGTGACGGTCACGGCCCTGCACGGGAACGGCAGCTTCACCGGTGCGGAGCTGTCCGACGGCAGCCGCGTCGACGCCGACGTGTGCGTCGTGGCGCTGGGCGCGATCCGCAACGTCGAGTGGCTGGCGGAGTCCGGGCTGGCGGCGGGCCCGCGCGGGCTCGCCTGCGACGCCGGATGCCGGGCCTTCGACATGTACGGGATCGTCACCGACGACGTCTTCGTAGCCGGTGACGTCTCCCGGTTCCCGCACCCGCTGTTCGGCTACCAGATGCTCTCGCTGGAGCACTGGGGCAATGCGGTCGAGCAGGCCGAGGTGGCGGCCCACAACATGGTCAGTCCGGGGCCGTTGCGGCGCCCGCACCTGGCCATCCCGACGTTCTGGTCGACCCAGTTCGGGCTCAACATCAAATCGGTGGGCGTGCCCACCTACTCCGACCACGTGGTCATCGCCCAGGGCTCCCTGGAGGCGCGCCGCCTGGCAATGGTCTACGGCTACAAGGGGCGGGTCACCGCCGCGGTCACCGTCGACATGGCCAAGTCACTGGACTACTACCGGCATCTGATCGAGACGGCCGCGCCGTTCCCGCCCCCACCCGGCGCGGCGGACCGCGCGATCGCGGCCGACGTACCGATCCCCTCCGATGTGCCGGATCCTTCCGTACTCTCCCACGGCCCCACCGTGGCGCTCACCGGATACCTGCCCGACCGCCGGCTGACGCTGGTGCACCCCGGCTGACCCACGTCCCGCCCCACCACGAGGAGCCACCATGGCCTCCGACACCCTGCTGGCCCGGATCACCGACTACGCCAACCGCCCCGACCCCTACCCGCTGTACGCCGAACTCCGCGAGGCGGGGCCCGCTGTGCGACAGGCGGACGGCAGCTACCTGATCGGCACCTACCACGAGATCGTCGCGCTGCTGCACGACCCCCGGATGAGTGCCGATCCGCGCTCGCGCACCGCTCCCGCTCCGTACGAGGTGACACAACAACCGTCGTTCCTGCGGCTCGACGACCCCGAGCACCACCGGCTGCGCAACTCGGCCATGCGGCCGTTCGGCCCGCCGCACAGTCCGGGCCGGGTCGACTCCATGCGGGGCGAGATCGTCCAGCTGACCAAGGAACTGGCGGAAGTGTTCCAGGAGGGCAGGCAGATCGACGTCGTCGACGACTTCGCCTACCCACTGCCCGTGACCGTGATCTGCCGCCTGCTCGGCATCCCGGACAAGGACGAGCAGCTCTTCCAGGACTGGACCGACACCCTCGTCGCGTCCGCCGACATCGGGCCCGAAAGTGACACCGCCGAACGGGACCGGGCAGCCGGCCAGGCGCAGCAGGAGATGGGCCAGTACCTGGTCCAACTCGCCGAACAGCGCCGCGGTCGGCCCACCGGCGACATGCTCTCCGACCTCGTCAACGAACCGGACCCGGCCGTACGGCTCAGCGAGGAGGACCTGGCGGCGAACACCATCCTGCTGTTCATCGCCGGACACGAGACCACGGTCAATCTGATCGCCAACGGCGTCCTCACCCTGCTGCGCCGGCCCGACCAACTGGACCGTCTGCGCGAAGACCCCGGCCTGCTGCCGCGAGCGGTGGAGGAACTGCTGCGCTACGAGCCCCCGGTCCACATGCGCGAGCGGTTCCCCCTCGTGGACATCGACGTCGCCGGCACCACGATCCCCAGCGGCACGTCCGTCATCCTGGCGCTGGCTTCGGGCAGCCGCGACCCCATGCGGTTCAGCGAACCCGACCGGTTCGACCCCACCCGCCCGGACAACCAGCACGTCGGCTTCGGCAGCGGTATCCACCTGTGCTTCGGCGCGCCACTCGCCCGTATCGAAGCCGAGGCCGCGCTCGGCGCGCTGATCCCCCACCTCGGCACGGCACACCTTGTCCAAGACCCGCCCCCCTACCGGCAGAACGCCATGCTGCGCGGCCCCCGCCACCTGCCCATCCAACTCTGAGACTGAGGGGCGGCGACAGCAGGCGAGAGAGGCCAGCCACCCCGGTCCATTACGCAGGCCGAGGGAGAGCCGGTGCGCAGTCGGCGCCAATCGGCCGGTGCGCGACGGGATCCTCTTCACGCTGCGGCGGGAAGGAGCCGCCGGGCGAGGTCACGGGCCTCATCCGGCGAAAGGCCGAGCATATGCAGGATCATCTCTGCCATGGTGCCCGCGGCCTGGTCGCTGTCGGCCTCGGGCTGGTTGCACCACAGCTCCAGGAGCGCCAGCAGACTGCCGTTCAGCACGGTCAGGGCTATCACCGGGTCGGCCACGGTGAACCGGCCTGCGGCCATGCCCTCCTCCACGTCGCGCTTCGCCCGCGGAGTCAGCCCGTCGCCGGCGCATATCCGACCGAGCTGGCTGTGGCACAGGATCTGCATGATCTCCGGGTATGACTCGGCCATGCGCGCGCTGAGCCGCACGCCCCCCCCAGCGAGGCGCTCGGCGGGATCGTCCACGCCGTGCAGGCGTTCGTCGACGGCTTGGGCCTACTCCTCCAGTGCATCGGCCACGGCCGCGTCGAATAGGCCCGACTTGCCCGTGAAGTGGTTGTAGACGGAACGGATGCCCCCGTCCGCACGCTCCGCGACGGCATGGACGCTGGCCTTGCTGCCGCCAGACTCGGCCAGGATCTGCCGCGCGGCGCGGACGAGTGCCTGGCGGGTCTGGGGCAGGACGGGGTTCGAATCGGTTCCTGCGTGGCGGGCATCGGCATGCCCATCAATAAGAGCAACAATTCTGATTAATCCATCATTTTTCACTTGACGATGAAGCGATCGCATCTGACAATTCAATCAGAAGTGGACAAAGCCGATGAAGGTTACATGTCGACGCTGCCTCACACCTCCGCACCGATGGAAAGAGCCGATGACGAACACCGACCACACGCCACTCGCCGAGCCGGTGAGCCCCCGAGAGGTACCCGATGCGGCAATAGCCATGCTCGATGCGGAGGGGACGGTGGTCGGGTGGACGCATGCCGCCCGGCAGCTGGTCGGGTACACGCCGCGGGAGGTGGTAGGCCGGTCCGCCGCACACGTGCTGCCGCCTCCCGAGGAGGCCCTAACGGCTGCGTCGCACGCCGAGCAGTGTCGTGCCCAGGGTGGCTGGTCCGGCACCGTGGCGGTCCGCCACCGCGTCGGCCACACGCTCAAAATGACTCTGCGGCTCTCGTTGCTTTGGGGACAGGACGCCAGCACCCGGTGGCTGGTATCCGTGACCGACATCGGCACCCTGTCCTCGGGGACGACCAACGGACCGGTGCGGGATTCGCTCCTTGCCCGCGCACCAATCGGCATCCTCGTTCATGACCTGCAACTGCGCTGCACCTTGGTGGACGACGTCATGGAGCACCACGTTGGCGTTCCTCGAGACCGATGGTTCGGACGCCACCTGAAAGATCTGTTTCCCGGCTTCGAGGCCGAAGCGCTCGAGGCAGTGATGCGGCAGGTCCTGGAGAGCGGCGCCACCAAGGTCCACGAGTACCGGGCGTGGCCGCCGGCGGGCCGGGGCCCGGCGCACGTGTTCTCAGCCTCGTTCTTCTGCCTCCAGGACGCCGACGGCGAGACATTGGGTGTGTGCTCCCTGAGCGTGGATGTCACCGGCAATCGGCGGGCGCGTGAGCGCCTTGCCATCCTCAGCGAAGCCAGCACGCGCATCGGCAGCACCCTCGACGTCATGCAGACCGGGCAGGAACTGGCCGCCCTCGCCGTGCCCCTGCTGGCCGACCACGCCCTCGTCGACCTGGTGGAGTCGGTTCCGTTCGGGGTGGAGCCCTCGGGGCGGATCGGCACGACGAGCGGCCGCCGTCCCCCTCTGCTGCGTCGTGCCGGTCTGGCCACCATCGACCCAGATGTCGCGGAGTTGCCGTGGGTGCGCGAAGAGGTGATCCACGTCCACCCGGCCTCGTCCTTCGCCACCGCCCTGCGCACGGGCAGGTCTTACCTGGAACCGGTGCTGGACACCCATGCCGGCCTGTGGGTCGACCACGACCCGACGCGGGCCCAGAAGGTCCGTGACACCGGGGTCCACTCTTTGATGGTCGTCCCCATCCGTGCGCGGCGCTGCGTGCTGGGACTGGCGCTGTTCTTCCGCTCCGAGGAGCAGACGCCGTTCCAGGAGGATGATCTGCTCCTCGCCGAGGAGCTCGTCACCCGCGCCGCGCTCTGCCTGGACAACGCTCTCCGGTACGCTCGCGAACGCACCGCGGCCCTCACGCTCCAACGCGACCTGCTCCCCCACCATGTGCGAGGCGGCGCCGCCGTCGAGGTGGCCTCGCGCTACGTGCCGGCTGACATGGACCACGGCGTGGGGGGCGACTGGTTCGACGTCATCAAACTGTCCGGCGCCCGGGTGGCCCTCGTCGTCGGCGATGTGGTCGGACACGGCATCAACGCTGCGGCGACCATGGGCAGGCTGCGCACCGCCGTCCGCACGCTCGCGGACATGGAATTGCCTCCCCACGAACTGCTGACGCACCTAGATGACACGGTCCGGCGCCTGAACGAGGAAGACGCCGACGCTCCCGACCAGGACCCCGCGGTGGTGGGCGCCACCTGTGTGTATGCCGTCTACGACCCGGTCACCCGGCGGTGCACGATGGCGCGGGCCGGACATCCCCCGCCCGCGATCATCGACCCGCAGGGTCATGTCTTTTTCCCCGACATGCCCGCCGGGGCCCCGCTCGGCCTCGGCCTCGGCCTAGTCCCCTTCGAGTCCGTGGAACTAGAACTGCCCGAGGGAACTCTGCTCGCGCTCTACACCGACGGTCTGGTCGAGTCCCGCGACGACGACATCGACGTGGGACTGGATCGTCTGGGCGTCGCCCTGGCCAGGACCGGTCCGTCCCTGGAAGACCTGTGCTCTCAGGTGATCGAGGCCTTGCCGTCCCAGGCCCCGGCCGACGATGTCACCTTGCTCCTTGCGCGGACTCACAGACTCGAACCGGCCCAGGTCGCTTCCTGGGAACTGCCGAATGAGCCGGCCGCCGTCCGCATCGCCCGGCAGGCAGCTGTTCATCAGCTCAGCGAATGGGGGCTTGAGTATCTGGTAAGCACCGTGGAACTGATCGTCAGTGAACTGGTCACCAACGCCATCCGCTACGGCGGCGGGCCGATCTTCCTACAGCTCATCCAGCACCAAGTCCTGACTTGCGAAGTCTCCGACAGCAACACCAGCCACCCACGCCCCCGTCATCCCCACAGCATCGACGAGAACGGCCGCGGTCTTTTCCTCGTCGCGCAGCTGTCCAGCAGGTGGGGCTCCCGCTCCGCCACGGACGGCAAGGTCGTCTGGGCCGAACAAGATCTGCGCTCCAAAGCCGTTGCGGTGTGACGCGCTGCCGACCAGGCGGCCGACGGCCGCCACAGCGGGCCGATCTCTCGAGCCCCAGGATCTCGGAAAGAAGGCCAGAGATGAATACAGAGAGTGCCAAGAACGCATACTCGGCAGGCGCCTCCCAAGCATCGACGGGCGCCTCCGGTTCCGGTCCCAGCGGCAGGTTGTACGCCTGCGACGGTCCGGCAGCCGCCGTCCTCGACAATCGAGGCGCGGTGCTGCGGTGGACCAAGACAGCAGAGGACCTGACGGGGTTCCGCGCCGAGGAGGTCTGTGGCCGTCCCGCGCAGGAACTGGTGGCCAACCTCCCGGACGACCTGCGCGACACCACGGAGATGCCGGCGTCCGGCCGGGTACGGCTGTGGCACCAGTGCGGCGACACCGTCGATGTCACCTTCCGGACCACAAAAGTGGGCTCGACGGAGGTCCTCGTCCTGGCGGCTCCTACACACCACGTCGCCGACCACGAGCAGGGCGCAGCGCTCCTGCGTGCACTGTCCGCACAGAACCGGATCACGATCGCTGTGCACGACACGGATCTCACCACTGTGCAAACGAACGCCACGCCGGGCCCTCTCGACGGCTGTCCAGTACAGCCCGGCGCTCGGCTGAGCGACGTACTGTGCGCCAAGGACGCCGAGAACCTCGAGGCAGTACTGCGCCAGGTACTCGAGACAGGTGCCCCAGTGATCCGCAAGAACCAGCAAGTGAGCTGGCGGCACGATCCGGCGCGGCAGCACGCGCTGTCGCTGTCCGCCTTCCGTCTGGAGGACGCGCGAGGACGCCCCACGGGGGTCGCAGCCCTCTACATGGACAACGCCGACCAGATGCGTGCCCTTCGTAATCTGGATCTCGCCCGCGAGGTGGCCGAGCGGGTAGGAGGATCCCTGGATGTCGTGCGCACTGCGCAGGACCTTGCGAACGTTCTCGCACCTGCGTTCGCGGATCTCGCCGCAGTCGACCTTGCGCACCCCGTTTTCAACGGGGAAGAACCCTCGAAGCAGCTGGGCGGTGGAGACATGGGCAACGCGGCCCTTGCGCCGACCACCGCAGTGTGGCCGGCCGACATCAAGCGCGGCGACGCCGTCCCGCCCCTTCCCGACCACCCCCTCCTGCGCAGCTTCCGACACGGCGACACAGTCGTCTTCGGCCGTGACGACTACATCGCCATGGTCAGCGACCCACAGCTGGTCGAGTATCTCGTCCCGAAGGACGCCCATTCGGTGATGGTGGCACCGTTGCATGCCCGCGGGCTCACGCTCGGCGCCATATCGGCCTGGCGCTGCGGCCGATCCGACCCCTTCACCGAGGACGAGGCGGATCTCATGAGACAGATCGCCTCACGGGGTGCGCTCGCCATCGACAACGCCCGCCGTTACACGCGCGAGCACAGGGCGGCCGTAGTGCTGCAGCAGCGCCTCCTTCCCCCGGCCACGACCGACAGTCCTGCAGCCGAGACCGCCAGCGCCTACCTGCCCGCAGGCGGCGGAGCCGAAATCAGCGGCGACTGGTACGACGCCATCGCTCTGCCCTCTCTCCGGCTGGCACTTGTCGCCGGAGACGTCGTCGGCCACGGCATGCCCGCAAGCGCCACCATGGGCCGCCTGCGCGCCGCCATCCAGACGCTCGCGGACCTGGAACTCGAACCGGACGAGCTGCTCACCCGGCTCGCGGACCTGGTCCAGCGCCTCGCGGCCGAAACCCCAGCCGGCGACCACGACATCATCGGCGGCACATGCCTGTACGCGGTCTACGACCCGGTCACCCAACGATGTGCCATAGCCAGTGCCGGGCACCCGCCACCCGTCCTGGTCCGGCCCGACAGGACCGCCGAAGTCGTCGCGATCTCCCCGGGGCCACCGCTCGCCGTCTGCGGCATGCCATACGAGACCACCGTGATCCACGTCGAGCCGGGCAGCGTCCTCGCCCTCTACACCGACGGCCTGGTCGAACAGCGCGACCGCGACATCGACCAAGGCCTGCGGCGCCTGACGGATGCCCTCGCCGCGTCATGCCGTCCGGATCGCGCGCTGGACGAAACCGGCAGGGCTCTCCTCGCCGACCTGACAGACCAAGCGCCGCGCGACGACGCGACTCTGCTCCTGGCCCGCACCCGCGCCATCCCAGCGGCGGACACCGCTCACTGGGAGATCCCGGCCGATCCGGCCGCCGTCTCCAAGGCTCGAGAGTGGATAACCCGCCAACTCACCATGTGGGGCCTGGACGACCTCCTCTTCACCACCCAACTCATCGTCAGCGAACTGGTGACCAACGCCATCCGCTATGGCCGTCCGCCGATGGACCTCCGTCTGATTCGCCATGACGTCCTCGTATGCGAGGTCACCGACTCCACCAGCACCCAACCCCGCCTGCGGCGTGCCCGCACAACCGACGAGGGAGGACGCGGCCTGTTCCTCGTCGCTCAACTCGGCGGACGATGGGGCTGCCGCCATGGCCAGAACGGAAAGACGATCTGGTCCGAGCAAGTCATCCAGGATTCCCCGTCAACTACCCGGTCGTGAACGACCGGGCTTGCTGCTCCAGTCATCACTGGCTGTGATGGGTTCGGCTGCATCCAGCTCTCACGCGATGAGGGTGAGTTCAGGGGCCGTTGATTGGGCCCCGTAGACCCACACGTACCACCCGCGGTGGGCGATGTTGTGGGACGCGTTGTGGTCTGCGTGCTCAACGAAGCCGCAGACCCGGCACGCGAAGACGCCCTGGGCGGGCCGGTTTCCGCGTGCGGTGTGATGACACTGGGAGCATTCCTGGCTGGTGTAGGCCGGATCGACGTAGACGACCGGCACCCCGGCCCGCTTCGCCTTGTAGGCGATGAACGAGCCGAGCTGGGCGAAGGGCCAGGAGTGGAGCGTGGTGCGTTGGGGCTTTCTCAGCCGTGCCCGCTCGCGGATGCCCGTGAGTATCTCCAGGGCGATCCCGCGACCGGTGCTCCCCCAAGCTCTCGGCTGCGCTCGAGCAGGGAGGTGCCCCCCTGCCTCCGCCACGATCCGCTTGCTGATCTTGTGGTTGATGTCCTTGTTCCGCCGGGCTTCCTTGCCCGCGTACTTCTTCGCCCGCCGCTTGGCGGACTTGGTGTGCTTCTTCTGCAGCTTGGAACGCAGCTTGCGGTCACTCTCGCGCTTGCGGTTGATCCGCCTGCCGCAGTGGCGCTCCCCATCGGAAGTGGCCGCGATGTTCACGATCCCCAGGTCGACGCCAAGGAACCCGGCCGGGTGGGCGTTCGGGGCGGCTTCGGCGATCTCGCAGGTCGCGATCAGGAACCACTTCCCGCCCTGGCACACCAGGTCGGACTCACCCTGGCGGTGCGCAGCCAGGACCTCCAGCTGCCCGGCGTGCCCGGTGAACGCCACGCCCTTGAGCCGGCCCGCGGTGGTCCAGATGGACACCGTGCGTGCCTGGTGCTGCCAGGACAGCATCCGGTCGTCGTAAGGCTGCGCCGCCTGGGGCCGGAACATGACCGGCTTGCCCGAGGCGCGAGTGTGACGCTTGGTCCCGGGCCGCCCGTACCGTCCCGCCCGGAGGTTCGCCTTCAGGGTGGTGTAGGCGTCGCAGGTCTTCTTGATCGCGTGTTGGGCGGCCTGCGCACCAAGCTCCCACCTGACCCGGATCTCGGCATAGGTGTGCTTGCGGAGCTCCAGCGGACGTTGCGCCTCTTTCTCGAAGGCGACGGACGCGGCCCGGGTCGCGGCTTCGTTGCAGGCGTGCAGGGTCGCCTCAAGTGCCGCCGCCTGTACGGGCGTCGGCAGCAGCTTCACCCTCACCACCAGCTTCACGAGCAGCGAACCTATACACCTGGACGAAGACCCACCACACGTTCGCCCCCGCCCCACCCGAACGAGCGACACCTGCTCCGGCCCTCCCACGCGCACACCGCCGTAGCCCCGTTCCGCCGGAACGCCTCCCGGCCGTCATGGCCTGCGGCACATCACGGCGACGCTCCGCGTCGCACCCCGTGGATGCGATTCCTCCCGGGCGTGAACGCCCGGGGTTCCTCGCAAGAACCCGCTGAAGCTACGGCTCACCGAGTGGGTCGAGGCAGAGTCACCCACAGTTCTGATGTCTCTCGACCCGGTGTGCCATGACAGCTCCTACCCGAGGCCGGAGCCTGCGAGCAGGAGCAGACCCCCACCTCGTGGCCACGGCGCGGCTCGGATCGATGGAGGCGCAGCGACCGGGATCAGGCGCGATCACCGAAGCCCGGCTTGGCATTGATCACGGAAGAGACGTCCACGACCACGTCACTCGCACGTTTCTCCGGCACCCCGGCAGCGATCAGGGTGGCGATGACGAGAGGGACAACATCATCATCCAGTACCCCGTCATTAACGCTCTCCAGCAAGGCGACCGTCAGCGCTTCCAGTCCGGTGCTGAGCGCCACGGGTGGCAGGTGGGAATGGAAAACTCCCTCCCGCTGTCCCCTCTCCAAAATGTCCGTCGCCGCGTCTCGGATCGGAGCCAGGATCCCCGTTACGCGTTCGGCTCCCAAGTCCCTGCGAGCCAGCGCCAAGAGCATCCGGTACCTGTCTCCCACGGGCCACATCGCAAGGAACAGCCGCGCCAGGACCCGCTCAGCCGGTTCATCCAGCCCCACCGCGTTCTCCGCCGCCTCCCGCAGCGCTGCGGACGCCTCGTCGGCGAGCGCGACCAGCAGGGCTTCCCGCCCGGGAAAATGCCCAAAGAGCGTGCGCCGCACGACTCCGGCGGCTCGCGCGAGCTCCTCCATCGTGATGTTCGGGTTCCGGCCGAGCTCCTGGCGGGCCGTGTCCAGGATGCGCGCCCGGTTGGACCGCGCATTGCGGCGCTGAGGTGCGCGGGCCACGGGCTTGCTCACGACAACCTCACTAGATCTGTATTGCAGGGTGGGGCGCAGAGGCTAAGCGGTACGTCCGATTTTGGCAGAAGCGGGAATCGCCTGCTCTATCGGTCCGTCGCTGTGCGCCATTCTCGCCAGCAGCCGCCGCATGTGAAGTTCGCACAGACATGCTGGCCATCCGTACCGGACCCAGCCGGGCTGGCGCACCTCGCAGGAGGACTCTCTCAGACATAGAACTCCCTGTTGATCACACCCCTAGGCAAACCTGGCCGGGGCCATAGCAGCACTGGGCAGCTGAGACGAGGCATCCCGAGAGTCCCGGGCGCAGCCTGTGCGGTGAGGCCGTCCACACGGTAGAGGCCGAGCCCCGGAGTGCGGCAAGGGGCGGCTGCCTCACCACTCAAGCCCGTGCCAGACCCGTGCCGGGTCAGGCGGGGAACGGCGGGCAACACGCTGTCGGCATCGAGGGCATCAGGCCACTTCACCGCAGGTCAGAAGCGGAATCGCCCCTAGGGCCCGTCTTCAAACGGATCTTGCCCAGAGCCGGAACGACGCGAGGCTGACTGTCGCTTCGTACGAGGTGGGGAACCGTTCGCCGGGCTGGTGCGGGTGGCGCATGCCGAGCCGCTGCTTCGTCAGCTCTTTCCGTGGACCGGGATGTGGGAGCTGCACTTCAGCAGGTGCACGGAGATCCGCTACCCCTGGGACATCCCCTACATCAGCACGCTGAGCGACGGCAGGTACTACGTCGAAGGACCGAGTCGGAGCAGCCAAGGGATTGCTGAGACGGAAAGCGCGCGGGCCGCAGTAGCGATGGTCATCGATCGGCTGCCGCCGCACTGCGGCCCGGCCTTCATGGGCAGTGCAGAGGAACTGGCCGCATATGAGAAGGCGCGAGACAGCAGGTGAGAGCGGGCCCATCAGCTTGGCGGAAGGAGACCAGCACCCGTAAGGGGATTTGAAGGCGGGTCCTAGATGTGTCGTCGCAGGTCGCGCCAGCACTTTCCCCCACCTCGCTCCCAAAGCGGTGATCTACACAGGGCGAGTGAGATCATCCATAGGTGGCCGATGCGCGACTACCCCGGGGATGGACTCTTCAGCAGATCCGCGATGTGTCGGGGGACCGAGAGGCTGTCACCCTGGATCCCGATCGGTCAGTGAAGTGGGTCGGCTTCGGCGAGGCCCACGAGATGCCACGCCCAGAGATCGTTCTCGGGTTCCACGGCCTGTGTCTCGTGAAGCCTGTGGATGACGACGGCTGGTACATGGGCAGCCTGTACGACAACGGCAGCATCGACTGTTGGACCGCCTACGGCGACCTGTACGAGGCGCTACGCGGCCTCTAGGAGCTTGCGCCACGGCTCCGCGTGCCAGGCGCACTGAGTGTCTAACTGCGTGACAACCGCGTCGCACAACCGCGAACAACCATGGACGTCAGCGGACCATCAACGCAGGTGACGGGCACAGCTGCCCAAGGACAGCGAGCGTCCCGAGTTGCTTAGGGAGCAAGCGGTCTTGAAATAAAGCCGGGCCCTCCTGGCTGCGCAGCACGGCAGCAGGCACCTTGATCAAATTCCGGACCAGCGCGGTGACGATCGACAACGGCATCGAAGGATCATCCCAGGCGCCGCGGAGGCCGCTGCCTCGCGCGGAGAAGCTGCAGGCCAGAGCCAGAATCGTATTTCCGAGCGGGACAGGTCGCCCGAAGTCCAGCGCGTGGCCGCGGCGCTCGAAACGCCAGGCTGCAAGCACTGGCTCGATCAACTCCCAGCGGGCATCGGACAGATCAGTCGGATACGATCGGCGTTCGCTCATGATCTGGGCATAGTGCTCGCGCACGTGTGGGCACAGGCGCGCGTTCTGCTCGATTTTCTGTCGGATGAGCAGACGGAGAAGCTCATGCCCGGCCCGAAGTAACCAGCGGTCCATTCACACAAGTTGTGGGGCTGACGTTATGTCAGCCCCACCTCGGCCATGTCTACGGTTGAACGCTGGTTCTGGCGGGTGCCGACTCTCTGCCCGCGTCGTCGACGTTGACGATGTAGTAGTTCGTGTATCCGAACAGGGGCTGGGGGTCGACCCAGGAGCCGGAGGAAGCGTAGGGGGTGCCGACGAGGGTCCAGGCCTGCTCGCCGGGGCTGCGGCGGTAGACGTGGTAGTAGTTCGTCATTTCCGAGTTGACGTCCCACCAGAGGTGGGCGGCGCCGTCGATGACCTGGCTTTCGACCAAGGCGGGCGTGGGGCCGACCGGCTCGGGCCGGGTCACGGTCACGGTTTCGGTGTACGCGGAGGCGTTCCCTGCGGCGTCGACGGCCCGGACGCGGTACGAGACGGAGACGCCCGTGGGGGCCGACAGGTCCGTGTGGGCCGTAAAGGACGTGGTGGTGGCCCCCTCGTCCGGATACGGCCGTGTATCGGGATCCGACGAGATCTCGAAGTGGTCCCAGTCGCCCGGGGGAGCTGTCCACCGCAGGGTGTTCCCCGCGGTCGTGCCTTGCGCGGTGAGACTCGTCGGTGCTTCGGGCGCGGTCGCGTCGGCCGTGCTCACGTACACGGCTGCGCTGTCGGACGACTCATGGCCGGCCCGGTCGACGGCACGTACCCAATAGGCGTAGGTGGCGCCGTCGGCGGGCGGGTGATCCGTGAAGGAGGTCGCAGTCAGTGGTGCGTCACCACTGATGACTTCGGCAGGGGGCGCCCCTTCGCCTGCCGGCCGGCGGAAGACGCGGTAACCGGCAACGTTTTTCCGGGCATTACCGGACCAGGTGATCGTGGCAGTGAAGGAGTCCAGTTCGTACGTGACATCCGTGCCGGTGGGGGCCGACGGGCCGGCGGCAACAGCGACGGAGCTGGGGGCCGCGTGGGCGTCGGCCGCGCCCGTCAGGCCGAGGCCCGGGGTGAGGGCGGCGGCGACGGCAGCGGTGACCGCGGCGATACGTAAGCGTCTGGGACGGCTTCGGCGGGGCGACGGAACAGCGGAATCGATCACGGCTGGCGGCCCTTTCCATGAGGACGGGGGGTGCAGGCGTGGGGGATGGGAGCGATGTGGAGCAACGGCAATGTAGCTGCAACTCGCCGCTGTGTCAGGGAAGTTAGGGGCCGATTCGACCTGTGGCGGGAGGGGCCGGGAGATTGGCGTGTATCTGTCGCCCGGCCCGTGCGTCGTCCGGGTCCGGGGCTACGCCGACCTAGCGCCCCAACGACTGCCACACCGTGAGCGCGAGTGCTGTACGAGAGGGTCTCGGCGTCCTTGGCGCGGTCACTCGTCGGGAGCAGCCGCAGTGTGGCGCAGGCATTCGTCACGGTCAGGCAGGCGAGGCGCAGGAGCATGAGTGATCATCATGCCGTGCGGACTCGAAGAGGTCGCGATGGGTGTTGACCTGAGTGGACGCAATTTTCGGCACGCGCAGCTATCCAAGACGGCTCCGACGCCGTAATCACACCAGCCACCACAAGATCGTTCCATCCCTGATCTTGCGTGGGTATCCCCGGCTTCAGTCGGGGAGGGAAACGCATCTCAAGACTGCTGTGACCGGCACGGTCAGCGCGGGTCCGCGCTTTTGGCCTCAGCTCACAGGGTGCTTCTGCCCCTCGATGTACTGGCGGATCACGGTCAGTGGGGCGCCCCCGCAGGAGCCTGCGAAGTAGGAGCGGGACCAGAACACCGAGCCCGTCCCGATCAGGTTGATCCGGCCGGTGTACTCGGCCCGCAGGTAGCGGGAGCTGACTCCCTTGAGGGAGTTGATCAGTTTGGACAGGGCGACCTTGGGTGGGTAGTGCACCAGGAGGTGTACGTGATCGGCCTCGCCGTTGAACTCGCGCAGTTCCGTCTCGAAGCTGCCGCACACCTCCCGCATGATCTCTTCGCACCGCGTCAGCATGGCGTCATCGAAGATGCCGCGCCGGTACTTGGTTACAAACACCAAGTGAGCGTGCAGGTTGTAGGCGACGTGACGACCGGTACGGATATCGGGAGTTGGCTTCCAGCGCGGTGACATACCCCAAGCGTCGTATGCTCTTCGAGCCATCCAGAAGAATGGGGGGTGGGCCGGGTGATCCGTGCGTACAAGTTCCTCCTGCGGCCCACCGTGGGCCAGCAGGCCGCTTTGGGCGAGATGCTCCGCGATCACTGCTCGCTCTACAACGGGGCCTTGCAGGAGCGCCGTGACGCCTACCGGCACGCCTCGAAGACGAGCATCAAGTACGGGATGCAGTCCGCGCAGCTCAAAGACATCCGGTCGTTCGACCCGGAGCGCCAGGGGCGTTGGTCGTTCAGCTCGCAGCAGGCCACCCTGCGCCGCCTCGACAAGGCATTCGCCGCGTTCTTCCGCCGGATCAAGTCCGGTGACACGCCCGGCTACCCGCGCTTTCGTGGCGTCAACTGGTTCGACACGGTGGACTTCCCCAAGGACGGCGACGGCTGTCGCTGGGACTCCACCCCGCACGAGGCCGTCTCCCGCGTCCGCTTCCAAGGCGTCGGGCACGTCAAGGTCAACCAGCACCGCCCCGTGGTCGGCAGGTCAAGACTGTCTCGGTCAAGCGTGAGGGCCGCAAGTGGTTCGTCGTACTCACCGCTGAACAGGCACAGCCCGAACCGCTGCCCAGAACGGGCAGCACGGTCGGCATCGACATGGGCATAGCCAACTTCCTTACCGACTCGGGCGGCGAGTTCGTACCCAACCCGCGTCACGGCCGGAAGGCCGCCGCGAACCTCGAAACGGCACAACAGGACCTCGCCCGGTTCGGCCGCGTCCGCCGCGGCAAGCGCACCAAGAATCACCAGCGGGCCGTCGAACGTGTCGCCACCCTGCACCGCAAGGTCCGCCGACAGCGTCTCGATCACGCACACAAGACCGCCCTTGACCTGGTCCGCCACCACGACTTCATCGCGCACGAAGACCTCAAGATCCGCAACATGAGCAAGACGGTCGCACCCAAGCCGGATCCCGAGACGCCGGGTGGTTTCCTGCCCAACGGGGCTGCCGCGAAGACCGGACTCAACCGCTCGATCCAAGACGCCGGTTGGGGGGTGTTCCTCACGATCCTCACCAGCAAGGCTGAAAGCGCCGGTCGGGAGGTGATCGCCGTGGACCCCCGCAACACCTCCCGCCAGTGCCCAGAATGCGGGCATACCGCGAAGGAGAACCGGCCCACACAGGAGACGTTCCACTGCGTCTTGTGCGGCCACTCCGCGCACGCGGACACGGTGGGCGCGATCAACGTTCTACGGGCCGGGCTGGTCCGTCGCAACGCCAACCAGGCATAGCGAGAAGCCCCCTCATTCATGAGGGGGAGGAGTCACCCTCAGTCTCACGCCCCGTGCAGGCCACGCCGAACTCTGTAGCAACGCCTAGCGGCCCTCGCGGTCCTCAGCAGGCGTCGTCCGCATGCGCCCGGAACTCCGCGCGACTCATGGCCTTTCCGTCGGCCCACCACTGCCCGGGCGGCAGACCCTCGACGTCCGCACGCGTGAAGCTCGTGACGCCCTTGTAGCGCACGGTGTCGTTCGGCCCGACGACGAACCACACCGAGTAGTCCCGGTCTGGTGCCAGCGTTGTGGCGGAACCAGCCGTGCCCTGCCAGTCCTTCGGGAGGCTGAAGACGCTGAACTCCTGGTCTCCGGAGGCCGTACCGGGCAACTGGGCAGACCAGTCGCCCAGGTTTGCGGGGTCTGCCTTGTCGCCCTTCTCGTCGATTCTGAGGAGCACGACCTCCCGGATGCGATCGTCGTCCGAGCAGGGATGCAGCAGCGTCCGTACGTCTCCGTCCGGGCCTCTGCCTATGGCCACGAGCGGGCGCTCGGGCGGACTGCAGCCGGTCGCGAGCAGCGCGAGGGCCACCGTCACACCGGCACGGGACAGTGTGCGCGCCGTCTTGCTATTGCTGGTCACGGTGGCCCTCACCTCACTTCTGAATCGATCGGCCGTAACGGGACAGGCTCTATTTCGGAGGTTCTGTACGTGTGGGCGGGGGCAAGCGCTCAACTCCGCTCGTGTTCCCCGCTTTCCTGTTCGTCTTCTCCGGTCGGAGTGCCCTTCGCGTACGGGTGCACGTAGCGGCCGTTGTTGAAGGGTTTGAACCAGCCGGCGAGCCCCATGGGCGCGATGCCCAGCATTTCGCCGATGGGGCTGTCGTCGACGCCGTCGGTGGCGTCGTCGTAGAGCCATCCCCGCTTCGGCTTCAGCCGTATACCGCGACAAGCGATCCCCCTCGTTCGGCACCACACACCAGGCCACAGACGACCCACCTCACGCAACCCATCAGACAGGCCCTAACCGCGGCCACACCTCGTCCTTTCACAGCTCGATGGCTTCCTCGTCGCGCTCGATCGCGCGGCGCACGGGAACCTGGCAGGACCAGCCGTGCCGTTTCAGCAGCTTGGCCACCCCCAGAACCGTGTAGCCCTTGTGGAACAGCCGCCCGATCAGGGTCTTGATCCGGCCCGAGATCCACCGCTGGTCGTCGGTGAAGCCGTGGGCCGGCGGGCCCCGCTTAAACTCCGCCTCCAGCCGGCCCCACTCCCGCGCCGACAGCTGTATCCGCCCCTCTCCGCACATCTCATGATCCCGTCGTACCGCAGGGATCACGAACCGTCACGACCCCACAGGCTCTACGAGTTCAACCTGAGTAGTGCTATGCCTGCAGCTCCTGCGCCGCTGGTACGGAACATGGTTCCTACCTTTCGTTTACAGTCGGTGGGAGCGCCGCCATTGAGCGGTGTTTCCCCTGATTTGGAGGTGCTTGATGGGTAGGTTGCTGGATTCCTGCGATACGACGGTGTCGGCGAGCTACCGGCTGTTCGGGCTGGTCGACACGACCATGGGGGCGGAAACGTTCGATGATGATGCGGACAGATCGAAGTGGCTGCTTCCGGGGCCGGGCCTGGTGTATCTGCAGGTGCCCTCGGAGGTGGGCACGACGGTGATACGTCTGGAGTCGTGGGCCACTGCACCGGCGCTGCCGCCCGGTCAGTGGGCGGGGCAAGAGGAGGTCGAGGTGGACCTTCCTGAGGGCGATCTTGGTCTGCAGACCGTCGATGGCGGGCTGAGGGAGATTCCGCTGGTGTTGCCGTCGCCGGGCACGTACCGGATGCGGTGGCAGTGGGTGTTCAACCCGGCCGCGGGTCCTTTCACCTCACCTCTGCAGGGTTGTTCCGACGTACTGGTTACGCCCGCCGGCCATGAAGCCGCTCTGGGTGGGGAGGATCAGTTTTGTCTGGTGCAGATCTGGCGGACCGCCACCTCCTGAACCGCGTCGAACGGACCGCAGGGCCGCCCTCGAATGGGGACGGCCCTGCTTTTGCTTTACCGGAGTATCACTGCAGGAGCATCAGTCGCCGATGGTGACGGTGAAGGCTTCCCAGTCGAGGATTCGGTCACTGTGATACCAGGCGCCCAGGCGGCGGCCTGCTTCCTGGTTTTCTTCCCGGTTGATGTAGCGGACGGAGAAGTCGTCCTTGAATTCGTCGCCTTCGTACTTGTAGCGGGCAGCGCCTTCGGCGGACGAGCGGAACGGGTATTCGTCGCAGTCCTTGCCCGCGGCCGGGGCGCCGGGGGTGTTCTCGTTGCAGTCGAGCTTGCGGACCTTCTCATTCTCGTCGTAGCGCGCCTTGGAGGTCGCTCCGGCGGACTCAGTGATGCGGTGCAGCGGGTGCAGCGGGCTTTCGCCAGGCAGGTTCTTCCCAGTCTTCTTCGGGAAGGAGCTGTCCGGGTCCTTGCGCGCCTCGTCGATGTGCCTGGCCACCGCCTCGACTCCGGTGTACGCATCCGGTACGACGCGGCTCGTGTCGCTCTTGTCGTAGCGGAAGGAAGGTGTTGCGTCAGGGAAGACGGAACCGACATTGGCCCAGGGGTTGTAGGCAGCGCTGTCGAAACGGATCTCGCCCTCCTCACCCTCGGTCGGAATGAACTGGCCGTAGCCGGGGAGGGTGAACTCGAAGGTCGGGGTAAACTTCCCCTCAGCTACCTGCTCACCGCCCTCCACGCTGGGAAGATGCGGCGTCGACGACCACAGGTCGAATTGCGCGTCACCGTCGGTGTTCCACTGACTGGGAGAGTCCTCGCGCTCTTCGTAGAGTCCGGAATAGCAGGCTTCCTCCTCCTTGGCGTCAGCATTTCCCGCGTTCCATGACCCTTCGCACGGCAGGGTCGCCTTCATCTTGGCGCCGGGCTTCTTGAAGTCCCCGCCCAGCCAGTGGACATCGACGTTCAGGTCGAAGTCGGCGTGACGGGTGTATTCACTGCCGTCCAGGCCACCGATCTTCCCCTTGCCGATCAGGGTGTTGGTGGCAATGTACTCGCCCTGCAGATAGCACCCCGGAGGCCACAGGCCGCACTTGATGGCCGGCATGAGCGTCAGCGTCTCCTGGCAGTAGGAGAAGCGGTTCTTTATGTACCCGGCGGCATTGTCCGCGTCATCGGCATTGGAGCATTCGTCGACGTCGGCGATGTACTCGTACTGATCCGCGGGCTTCCTGCCCCCGGCGAATTTCGTGCTGGGGGTGGTGTAACTGCGCTCCCAGACAGCCATGGTGCTCATGGGCTTCGTGGCGGAGGGACCGCTGGTCGGCTTCACGCCGAGGGCTTCGAGGTTGCCGTCCCTGGCGAAGACCTCCTGCACCTTGGCGGGGTCGGAAATGAGCTTACGGTCGGTGATCGTGTAGGAATCGCCCGGCTTGAGCGAGGTGGGCTGCCCGGCGGCAGCCGTCTCCACGACGAACTCGCGCCACGGGGAGAAGTTCAGGTTGTAGTGGGTGCCGTCGAAGGCGTTCGTACGGAACTTGTACGTCCTGCCGTCCACGAGCTGCCCCGCCGGCACCTGCACGGTCGCCCACTCGCCGGGCTTGACGTAGTCGGAGACGATGACGCCGTCCCCCGCCGGTGTGGTGATGGGCTTGTTCGTGGCGGCGTCGTACACCTGGAAGGTGCCGTTGACCTTGTCACCGTCGGCATCGGCGAACTTGTCCCGCAGCGTGGGGGTGAGCGTGTTGACTCCCCACACACCGCTGTACGACGTGAACGGCGGCCCGGCGTGCTGGGCGGCCCCGTCCCCCGGACGGAAGTTGTAGTTGACCGTCAGCTTCGGCTGATTGGCCGTGGCGTTGCGGGAGTTGACCCGCTTCCAGCCCTTGACGTCGTCGGTCTCGGCGCGTACGCCCATGTAGCCGTGGGTCTGCTTGGCGGAGGCCCATACCTTGACCAGGTCGGTGACGTCGGCCTTGATCCAGCCGTCGGCGGTGTTGGTGCAGCCGGCCGGGTAGCCGGCGGTCTGGGTGGAGGAGGCGTACTGCTGCATCCAGGCGGGCTGCTTGGTCCAGCGGGAGGCGGAGGAGCCCTCGCCCGTGTTCCAGACCGTCCAGCCCTGTGCCTTGCAGTCGGTGGCACCGGAGTGGAAGTTGTACAGCTGCACGCTGGCCGAGGAGACGAGCGCGTCGGCGAACGGCTCGGTGTTCCACGTCATCAGGGTACGCGCGGTGCGGGGGGTGCCGTCCGCGTTCGTGGTGCCGGGGTTGCCGAAGTCGAGTTCAGTCTCGGAACCGAGGTCGGTGGTCTCGCCCTGCTGTACGTACGTGTCGAAGGTGTTGCCCAGAGCGGACGTCGACGGGTCGACGGTGACGGGGTAGGTGGTGTCCGGGTCGGCGAGGAAGGCGGCGTCCGGGGTGACGTGCAGGTCGATGTTCCCGCCGCCGTTGTCGTCGACTTTCATGCCGACCCGGGCCCGCCGCTCGTGCTTGCCGGAGATCGTGGCGACGCTCGCGTCCCACATCACCGGGGCGGGCATGGTCGCCCTCTCCGCGCCGGTGGTGGCGTCGGTGAACAGCACCGAACCGTCCTGCTGCGCCGTAGCCTTCAGCCCCTTGGCCTTCAGCGGCAGCGTGTAGGTGTAATCACCGGCCGCCGGCTTGGCGTCGAGGTTCACGAACTGCTCGAAGCCGGTACGGGTGGCCTTCACGACCACATCCGCGCCCGGCACCGCATCCTTGTACGTGGCGGTGGTGCCGTTCAGGACGGGCTTGGGCAGACCGCCCTTCCACTGCAACGTCACCTGCTCGTCCCCGGTGCCGAGGGTGACCAGGTCACGGCCCGCGTCATCCTGCGCGGCCCTGAGCGACTTGGCCGGGGTGCCGCCGCCGGAGGCGAGGGTCAGGCCCTGGGGGTGTGCCTTGGCCTGCACGCCGCCGTCGGCGGTGGTCGTCAAAGTGGCATCCACATCGACCCACTTGCCGTCGCGCTCCATACGCTCGGGCCCGGCGGTGACCTCGGAGGTCAGTGTCCCGTCGGGGTTGGCGTAGGTGAGGTTGGTGGGCGTGGTCTCGTCCGGGGCGAGAGTCTTCTCCCCCGTCTTCCTCGCCTCGGCGAGCGCCCAGGGGATGCCGCCCTTGCTGTGCTGCGCGGCCCAGGCCAGGTCGGACGCGCGGATGTCGTCCGCGGGCGGCTGCTCGGCCTGCGCCTCGCTCCCCGCGGACGCGGTGGGTCGTCCGGCTTCGGCGGTTGCTGTCTGACCAGCCGTCAGGGTGACGTCGGCCGCCAGCAGCATCGCTGCCAGCGCGGCGACTTGGGCTCTTCGTCGTCTGGATCGCGCGGCGCGCCCAGGTATCTGCGTACTCAACTCGTCTGTCCCTTCCGGATCGCTCGTCATAAGCGATCACCAAGAGACCGTAAATGCCGAGTAAAGCATTTGGTTCTGGCCGGAGTTGGCTACTAATGAGATGTGGTTCACGGTTGCTTGCAGGATCACCCGAAATCTGCAGCCCACATTTGTGGTGTCCTGCAGACTCATCTAGCTGTGCGTTTGCTGTGTCAAGTCGCGGGCAAGTGAAGGGGCTTAAGTCTGATGCCAACTCGCATCTGCCTCGTTTCCGCGGAAAGTATCGGCAAAGCCAGACACATCATGCTTTCAGGCCCACGCATGGATTGCTGGCTACTGCTCTCGCCGCTACTCCCTGAGTCACTACTCAGGTTGAACTCGTGCAGCCTGTGGGGTTCGTGACGGTTCGTGATCCCTGCGGTACGACGGGATCATGGAATGTGCGGAGAGGAGCGGATACAGGCCTGTCGAGCAGGAGGAGCGGGAACGGCTGGGGCTGAAGGCGGCTGAGCGGTTCGAGTGGGGGATGAAGCCACGGTGATCGCGGCCGATCTGCGGGTCACGGAGTGGACGGTGCGGTGTTGGCGCAAGGTCTGGCGCCAGGGTGGAAGGGTGGCGCTGAAGTCGAAGGGGCCGGTCGGAAGCAGACGACGCCGGCGATGTTGACCCGGCCGCTTCCTCCCGCGCGGAGCACGTCCAGTGGTGCGGGTGCGCGGGGTGTGTTTGCTTTCCGACGGCTTCCGGCCTGACCTGAACGGATGTGAACGGCGCTGCCGAGAGGAATCGAGACGGAGGATCGGGCCAGTCTCGGTAGGTTCGTGCCCTTGAAGGAGGAGCTGGGGTGCCGGGGCGCAAGGGAGCATGGATGGCTTCGTTCGCTTCAAGCGGCAGCTGCTGTCCATGTTTTGAACAGCAGGTAGCGATCAGAAGCTGCTAGATCTTCACGTGAAATGACGCCAGTCTGTTAGCCGCCTTGCCTCGGGCGACGGCTGGTTCAGCGGGTTCTTGCGAGGAATCCAGGGCGTTCACGCCCGGGAGGAACCTGATAAAGGTGACGTGGCGAATATTAGAGGCATGTGTGAAAATTAGGAATTACGTGGCGAGGCTCTTGCGGGGCCTAACGTCCAAGATTCACACAACACATTTTGGGCCAGCCCCTGAGGGGAGCGGTCAGTGGCGCAGGAAATTCAGGACAAGGCGGCCCACGAGCTGGGAGTCGACATCGGCGGCACCGGTATCAAGGGAGCGGCGGTCGACCTCGAGCTCGGCAGCCTCATCGGTGAGCGGGTTCGGATCCCGACCCCGCATCCGGCGACCCCGGGGGCAGTCGCGGACGTGGTCGTGACGGTGCTCTCCCAGATCGGCGCCCCAGGACCGGTCGGGCTGATGCTCCCGGCCGTCATTCGGGGCGGCATAGTCCAGACGACGTCCAATATCGACCCGACCTGGATGGAGACGGACGCGGCCCAGCTCTTCGCACGAGCGACCGGCCGCGACGTGAGGGTGGTGAACGACGCCGAGCGGCCGGGATTGCCGAGATGCGCTTTGGCGCCGGCAAGGGACGCAAGGGCGTCGTCGTGATGGTGACGCTCGGCACCGGTATCGGCAGCGCCGTCTTCACCGACGGGTTCATGGTGCCCAACAGCGAGCTGGGCACCTGCCGCTGCACCACGGGGATGCCGAGGACTGGGCCGCGGAGTCGGTGCGCGAGCAACGCGACCTGTCCTGGAAGAAATGGGCGCACCGTCTGGAGAGGTATCTCGAGCTTGTCCAACGGCTGCTGTGGCCCGACCTGGTCATCATCGGCGGCGGCGTCAGCAAGAAGGCCGACAAGTTCCTGCCGCACATCGAGCTCAGGACCGAGATCGTGCCGGCGCAGCTGTTCAACGATGCGGGCATTGTCGGCGCGGCGCTCTTCGCCCCGGCCGGGGAAGGGCAACCCTAGCCCTCCGCGGTCGATATGACGGCCCGGGCAGCACCTTCAGGGAGGCTGGCGTTGAGCAACAACGACCTGGCAACACGATCCGCACCGGACGAGGTGCGTGTCGAGGGGGACGGCGGAGGACGTGGCGCCGCACCGGGTGATGGAGGGCAACCGCCCGCCGAACGTGCTGCTGGCCGAGGTGCTCACGCCGTACCGCGAAGCCGGGCACCCGAGCCAGGGGACGATCTGGGGGATCGACTCCTTCGACCAGTGGGGCGTCGAGCTCGGCAAGGTGCTCGCTGTCGCGATCATCTCGGAACTCGAGAGCGCGACCGAGCCTGAGTTCGGTCACAACTCGTCCACGAACGCGCTGATCCGGCACTACCGCACGCTCAAGGACTAGGAGGCACCACATGGCGACAGACAAGCCCATGCAGCTGGGGATGATCGGGCTCGGCCGGATGGGGGCGAACCTGGTGCGTCGGCTGATGCGAGACGGCCACCATTGCGTCGTGTCCGATGTCAACGAGGCCGCCGTCGCCGAACTGGTCGGCGAGGGCGCGACGGGCGCAGACTCACTCAAGGGCTTCGTCGCGAAACTGGACAAGCCACGGGTCGTATGGCTCATGCTTCCGGCTGCGATCGTCGACTCCATCCTCGACCAGCTCGAGCCGTTGCTGGAGCCCGGCGACATCCTCATCGACGGCGGCAATTCCTACTACCGCGACGACATCACGCGCGCCAAGCGTCTTGCCGACAAGTCGCTGCACTATGTCGACTGCGGGACCAGTGGTGGGGTCTGGGGGCTGGAGCGCGGCTACTGCCTGATGATCGGCGGCGAGGATGAGGCCGTGGCCCATCTCGACCCGATCTTCAAGACGATCGCTCCCGGCGAGGGCTGCGCCGAGCCGACGCCGAGCCGGACCCGGACCGACGGCACCGCCCCGCTCGGGTACCTGCACTGCGGGCCGAACGGCGCCGGGCACTTCGTGAAGATGGTCCACAACGGGGTCGAGTACGGGATGATGGCCGCGATCGCCGAGGGCCTCAGCATCATCAAGCGCGCGGACGCCGGCACAAGCCGCCAAGAGGTCGACGCGGAGACGACGCCGCTGCGCGATCCGTGGGCCTACCAGTACGACATCGACGTCGGCGAAGTGGCCGAGGTCTGGCGGCGCGGCTCGGTCGTCGGCTCGTGGCTGGTCGACTTGACCGCCGACGCCTTCGCCAGGTCGCCCTCCCTCGACGGCTTCACCGGGCGGGTCTCCGACTCCGGGGAAGGCCGCTGGACCGTCCTCGCCGCGGTGGACGAAGGCGTCCCGGTACCGGTCATCACCACCTCGCTCTACGAGCGCTTCGAGTCCAGACAGGCCGGGGAGTTCACCGACAAGATCCTCTCGGCGATGCGCTCGGAGTTCGGCGGGCACGCCGAAAAGAAGGGCTGAGGGCTGTGCATCACGAACTCGAGGTCGTCGCCGACCCCGACGCGGTCGCCGGCACCGCGGCGGCGTTCGTGGCGCGACTGGCCCGGGCCTGCGTGCAAGCGCACAGCCGATTCACGTTCGCCGTCAGCGGGCGGCGCACGCCCTGGGCGATGTTCGCGCGGCTCGCACATGAGGACGTCCCCTGGGAGCACGTGGCGGTGTTCCAGGTCGACGAGCGGGTCGCGCCCGACGGTGACCCGGACCGTAACCTCACCCACCTGCGGGAGAGCCTCGGTGCGGCCCCCGCCGAGGTCATCGCGATGCCCGTGAACGAGGCCGACTCTGACGCGGCGGCCGCCGCCTACGGGCGGTCGCTGCCCGAGCGATTCGACCTCGTTCACCTGGGCCTCGGCCCGGACGGGCACACCGCCTCGCTGGTGCCACCTGACCCGGTGCTCGAAGTCTCGGACCGCCCGGTGGCTCTGACGGCGCCCTACATGGGCCACCAGCGCAGGACGCCCACCTATCCTGCGCTCGCTCGCGCCCAGCAGGTGCTCTGGCTCATCACCGGAGCGGACAAGCACGAACCGCTCTCGAGGCTCGTTGCGGGAGACCGGTCGATTCCCGCCAGCCGGGTCAAGGCGGCGGCGTCGCTCGTCCTCGCGGACCGCGGCGGCGGCGGCCGGGGTCCTGCTCGCGTCGGCGCCCAGCCGCCAGCAGGACCATGACGCCCGACCCCATTGCCGTGCCGGCTCCGTAAGGAGGATGAGGTGGCTTCGAACTCGCCGAACGTTCCCGCAGACGTGCTGGTCATTTTCGGGATCAGTGGAGACCTCGCACGTAAGATGACGTTCCGCTCGCTCTATCGGCTTGAGCGGCGCAAGCTGCTGACCTGCCCCATCGTCGGACTGGCACGCGACGGCTGGTCCGACGACGCGCTGCGTGACCACGCCCGCGCGGCGATCAAGGCAGCGGGCGAGCCGCTGGACGACAGCGTCTTTGCCCGGTTCGCCGCCCGACTCAGCTATGTGCAGGGCGATTACGCCGACCCGGAGACGTTCCATCGCCTCGCCCGGGCGATCAACGGCAAGCGGCACCCGGTCTTCTATCTGGAGACCCCGCCGTCGCTGTTTGCCCGGGTGGTCGAGGGTCTGGCAGGTGTCGGGCTGACCAAGGGCGCCCGGGTCGTCGTGGAGAAGCCATTCGGGCATGACCTCGCCTCGGCGCGTGCCCTCAACGCCGAGCTGCGTCAGATCCTCGACGAGGATCAGTTGCTGAGGATCGATCACTTCCTCGGCAAGGAGCCGGCGATGGACATCCAGTTCCTGCGGTTCGCCAACTCCGTGTTCGAGCCGGTGTGGAACCGCGACCATGTCTCCTGCGTGCAGATCACCATGGCCGAGGACTTCGGGGTCGAGGACCGCGGCCACTTCTACGACCCGGTCGGCGCGCTTCGCGACGTCGTGCAGAACCATCTGTTGCAGCTGCTCGCCCTGATGGCGTCCGAGCCGCCGTCAGCCGCCGATGCGGACGCGCTCCGGGACCGCCGGGTTGACGTGTTCCGGGCGATCCCCGACGCCGACCCGGCCCACTACGTACGCGGGCAGTACGAGGGGTACCTGCAAGTCCCCGGCGTGCGGCCGCATTCGCACACCGAGACCTTCGTCGGGTTGCGGCTGGAGGTCGAGAACTGGCGCTGGTCCGGGGTGCCGTTCTTCATCCGCGCCGGCAAGTCGCTCCCCGAGCGTGTGACCGAGATCCGGATCGTGTTCAAGCGCCCGCCGCGGCTTGCGTTCGCGGAGCGGTTCGCGCCCGAGCCCGACCAGTGGATCCTGCGGATCGATCCGAGCCCTGGCGTGAACTTCCGCATCCAGGCCAAGCAGCCAGGCAAGCAGGACACGCAGCTGGTGGACCTTGACCTCCTGTTCGCGGCCGAGCTGGGTGAGGCACCCGAACCGTACGAGCGCCTGCTCAGTGATGCAATGCAGGGCAACGCGAGCCTGTTCACCCGGGAGGACTCGGTGGAGGAGACGTGGCGAATCGTCCAGCCACTGCTGGAGGCGCCCGGCGCCCCCGAGCGCTACCGGCCGGGGACCTGGGGACCGGAGGGAGCGAGCAAGCTCGTCGCCGGATATCCGCGGTGGCACGAACCATGGCTGCCGGCGAGGTCTCCCGACTGACACAGCCGAGCCCCGGCCCTGGTGAACCGCAAGTTGATCGGCCCACCTGCGTCAGGAGCGGGTCCAGCCCAACGGATGGTGGCGTCCAGAAGGGGTTTCTCGGCGTCCGGAAACGGCCTACGGACCCCGAGGTCGTGTAAACCATCGACGCAAAGGCAGCGATCTTCGAGGGTTTCCTCCTGGCGCTCGCGGCGGGAGTTCCGCCCGGCGAAGCGTCCGTCCGTCGCCGGTGAGCCGACGAAGACGCGTGGTGGTCGTTGAGAGCCATCGGGCTCAGGGTGGTCGGCGGGCGGTGAAGTGCGATACGAGGTGATGCGGGCCGGAATAGGTGGCTTTTGGCCCGTAATTATCCTGCCGAGATGCGTGTTCGGCGATGGCGCGAGCGGTGATGGCGTTCGACGCGCGGGCGGAGGCGGCGGCAAGTTCGTCAGCGCCTGGCGCTGGTGGCCTGGGAAGGTTGACCATGTAGCCATGACCTCCTCGCCCCGCCCGCCGCACGTCGGTGGCCGACCGGATCCGATAGGCGGGACTACCGCGCTCGCTGGAGAGTCCGCTCCCGCCCGCGGGTACCTGCTGGACAACGCGCGCGCCGAGGCGGGCGAGCGATTCGTTTGGCTGGCCGAGCTGTTCGACGGTGTGACGCGCGGGCACTTCGATCGACTGGGGGTCAGGGCCGGCTCGCGCTGCTGGGAAGTGGGGGCCGGTGGCCCCAGTATCCCGGAGGCGCTCGCGGCGGCCGTCGGTCCGACCGGGCACGTGCTGGCCACGGACATCGCCCCGTCGTGGCTGAAGGCAGGCGACGGGTACGAGGTGCGCCAGCACGACGTCGCCGCTGATCCTCCCCCGGAGCCGGGGACGTTCGATCTGGCGCACGCCCGGCTCGTGCTGGTCCATGTACCCGACCGGGCTCGCGCGTTGGCCACGATGGCGGCAGCGCTACGGCCCGGCGGCTGGCTGCTGATCGAGGATGCCGATACCGCTCTGCAGCCACTGGCATGCCTGGACGACAGCGGCCCTGCGCAGCGGCGGGCCAACCGGCTGCGCGACGCGGTCCGGGAGCTGCTGACACGCCGCGGCGCGGACCTGCGCTACGGCCGGACACTGCCGCGGGCATTGCGTGAGGCCGGCCTGGTAGATGTCGCCGCGGCGGGCTCTTTCCCGGTCGGCGGGCTGGCCTGCGACCGGCTGGAGGCGGCGACCATCCGGCACGTGCGCGGCGAGCTGCTCGCGGCCGGCCTGGCCGACGACACCGAGATCGACGCGCACCTGGCCGCCATCCACGCGGGCAAACTCGACCTGACACTCGCGCCGCTGATCTCGGCCTGGGGACGCCGTCCAGCCGAGCACCCTCCGGCACTCGGTTAGGTGCGGATCCAGGCATTGTCCGACCTGCCCACAGCGCTGTTCGTCGAGGGAGGCCAGGCAGCTCGCACAGGTGCGCGCTGCGCGTCACCGGAGCTGGGGCCAGCCCGCGCACGGGCCTCGAAGATCATGGAGTTCTCGCCCCCGTCGTGATCCGAGTGGAAGACCGTGCCTGCCGACGCATCACCCCCGATCCCGGCTGCTCTTGACCAACCCCGCGAGCAGCCCGAACCCCGCCCCGAGGTCCTCCACCGTCAGCGCCCCGAGGTCCTCCACCGTCAGCAGGGGGAGCAGCGTGGCTGGCGGAGCAGGGGCTGCGAAGTCTGTGTGTGTGGGGGGGCGACAGGTCATCCATGGCTGGTCAACTCGCAGCACACCCCGCCGGTTAGGGGCACTGCCCCTGCTCCGCGCGCAGGCGGTCTGGTGTAGCGGCCACCCACTGTCTACCTTGGCCAGGACACGACATGAGCCGAGGGGGAGTCATGCCGCAGAACGCCAAAGACCTCGTGACCAAAGCCGAAGGCGCCGTCCGGGACCTGAACAAGCCCACCACGCACCCCGACCAAATCCGTCGAGCGCAAGCCCAGGTCAACCTTGCCCTCGCCCAGAGCAACGTCGAACTCGCCGCCGCGCTCAACGCCTTCACCGAGTCCGCGACCAAGCCCACCGGTACGATCAAGAAGCTGGTCGAGCAGCTCAACAAGCACCTCGGCGCAATAGCTGGCAAGGCCTAATCCCGCTACGGCACCGGCCGACGTTCGCGCCCTGCGCCCCGGTCCTGCGTTGAGGACGTGACGGGCGATCTCCGCAGAGACGGGGCCGTCAGCGCCTGCGACAGCACGCGGCTTCCGTCCGGCAGCCGCACCGCTACCCGGTGGGGCCGAGACGCCGGGTCGACGTAGCCTACGACATCGGCGTCGACGGTGTCTGGGTGCCGCACCTTCTGCCTCCTCTGCACTTCACCCTCACGTGGATGGGATGGGGTCAGGGGTGGTGGCGTCGTCGGCGACCGCCCGGCAAGTCGCGGCGCGTCGGTAAGATCGGCGCCCTCATGGGGAGCGCGATGCGAACATCAGGGCGGGGCGGCAGCCAGGAGCAGAAGTACGCGCTGACCTCGGACGAGGACGACGGCGACTTTTGGGGCTTTGCTCACGAGGCCGAGGGGTTGTTCACGCTGCTGCCGGACGAGGAGGGAGCACGACGAGTGCACCTCGCGGGTTGCCTCCCTCAGGGCGGCCTACTGAAAAGCGTTGACCACGTCGGCAGCCGTCGTGCCGTGGCGGGGAACGCCTGGTTCGATCTCCTCGACGGTGACGGTGCCACCATGGGGTCCTACTTCGTCAACGAGGTCACCGTCGTCGACGTCAAGCCCTCCGCCCGTGGAGCCGGCCTCATCGACCTCACGGTGACGCTGTGGTGCGAGAACGCCCTGGCTGGAGCGGAACGGGTGTGGGACCTGATCCGCGCGGGGCGCCTGAACTGCACTGGCATGTGGCACGACCTTGCGCCCGAGGACAGACACGCGTGGCTGTCGGTGGCGCTGTGGTCCCGGGAGTACCAACGTCAGGGACGGCCCGACGCTCCTGCGGGCCAGGTGTTCACCCTGGACGGTCGGCTCATCGTTGACAGGGACAGCTTCTACTGCGCGATCGGTGAGGCCATCAACGGGCCTGGCGGATACTTCGGCTGGAACCTTGACGCTCTGGACGACTGTTTGAGAGGCGGCTGGGGCGCCACCACTCCGTTCGCGTTGCACTGGGATTCCTCGGCCGAGGCCAGGGCACGGCTGGCAGAGGCCGAGCCCACCAGCGATGGCGAGGTTTCGCTGTTCGACCTGCTCCTGGAAATCTTGGAGGAACGGGGCGTAAGCGTCATCCTTCAGCGGATTCATGCGAGGAACCCCGGGCGTTCACGCCCGGGTGGAATCGCATCCACGGGGTGCGACGCGGAGCGTCGCCGTGATGGCCGCAGGCCATGACGGCCGCGGAGCGGCCGGGAGGCGTTCCGGTGGAGCCGGGCCACGGCGGTGTGCGCGGTCAGGGCCGGGGCGGGTATCGCTCGTTCGGGTGAGGTGGGGCGAACGTGTGGTGGGTCTTCGTCCAGGTGTATAGGTTCGCTGCTCGTGAAGCTGGTGGTGCGGGTGAAGCTGCTGCCGACGCCCGTACAGGCGACGGCACTTGAGGCGGCCCTGCACGCCTGCAACGAGGCCGCCACCTGGGCCGCCCAGGTCGCGTTCGAGAAGGAGGCGCGACGTCCGCTGGAGCTCCGCAAGCACTCCTATGCCGAGATCCGGGAGCGGTGGGGGCGCGCAGGCCGCCCAACATGCCATCAAGAAGACCTGCGACGCCTACACCACCTTGAAGGCGAACCTGCGTAACGGCCGCTACGGGCGGCCCGGTACGAGGCGGCACACTCGCGCCTCGGGCAAGCCTGTCGTCTTCCGGCCCCAGGCGGCGCAGCCTTACGACGACCGGATGCTGTCCTGGCAGCAACAGGCACGCACGGTATCGATCTGGACCACGGCCGGCCGGCTGAAGAACGTGGCGTTCACCGGACAGGCCGAGCAGCTGGACGTGCTGGCTGCGCACCGCAGGGGTGAATCCGACCTGGTGTGTCAGGTGGGAAGTGGTTCTTGATCGCGACGTGCGAGATTCCCGAAGCCGCCCTGAACGCCCACCCGGCCGGGTTCCTCGGGGTGGACCTGGGGATCGTGAACATCGCGGCCACTTCCGATGGCGAGCGTCACTGCGGCAGGCGGATCAACCGCAAGCGCGAGAGTGACCGCAAGCTGCGGTCCAAGCTGCAGAAGAAGCACACCAAGTCCGCCAAGCGGCGGGCGAAGAAGTACGCGGGCAAGGAAGCCCGGCGGAACAAGGACATCAACCACAAGATCAGCAAGCGGATCGTGGCGGAGGCAGGGGGGCACCTCCCTGCTCGAGCGCAGCCGAGAGCTTGGGGGAGCACCGGTCGCGGGATCGCCCTGGAGATACTCACGGGTATCCGCGAGCGGGCACGGCTGAGAAAGCCCCAACGCACCACGCTCCACTCCTGGCCGTTCGCCCAGCTCGGCTCGTTCATCGCCTACAAAGCGAAGCGGGCCGGAGTCCCAGTGGTGCACGTCGATCCGGCCTACACCAGCCAGGAATGCTCCCAGTGCCATCACACCGCACGCGGAAACCGGCCCTCCCAGGCCGTCTTCTCGTGCGGGGTCTGCGGCTTCGTTGAGCACGCGGACCACAACGCGTCCCACAACATCGCCCACCGCGGCTGGATGGCGTGGGTCTGCGGGGCCCGGTCAACGGCCCCTGAACTCACCCTCATCGCGTGAGTCCTGGACGCAGCCGAACCCATCACAGCCAGTGATGACTCGAGCAGCAAGCCCGGTCGTTCACGACCGGGTAGTTGACAGGGGAAGTCGGCGAGATGTTGCTGCCATCGAAGGCTGAGGTTGCCCGTCACCTGGAGTTCTACCGGGCATGGGAGCGTAGGCTGCTCACGACTCCCACCGGCCTCCGGGCGCGAAAGCACTTCGAGGACGCCGCCTATCTGCTGGACACGCGAAGCTTCCCCACGACCCGGGAGGGCTATCGCCAACTGCTGTCCTGGGCACGTGCCTTCGGGCGGTTACAGCAGGCCGGAGTGGAGTGCACCGGCTCCTACGGAGCCGCCCTTACACGCTATTTGCACCAAGAAGGCATCACGGTCACCGAGGTCAACCAACCCGACAAAGGCGTCCGACGCCGGCAGGGCAAGTCCGACTCCATCGATGCGGCAGCGGTGATCATGGGTGTCGTAGACGGCGTAGACACAGGTGGCGATGTAGTGCTCGAGTCCGCAGGCGATCTTGTCGAGGTGCTGGAGGACCTGGTCAGGGGCCAGGTCGAGGTCGGCGAAGGCGCAGGCTGGGCCCCCACGCTTAACGACCAGTCACCGATCAATCAGCAGAATCTTCGGACCCGGACGACCATCAGCCAGCGACGCATCTCCGGCTCAGGTCACTAGGCTAAATAGTCGCCGTGGTCGTCCTGGAGCATGAGGCGACGTTCCTGTTCGCGCTTGGAGTAGGCGGCTGCCCGGATCGCCTCGTCGCTCTCCAAGCCCGATCCCAGTGCGCCGCCCACCGTTGCGACCGAAGCGACGAACCATGACAACGTCCAGTAGCCCGTTGCGTGCAGCGGGGTTCGTGTCATGGAAGCGAACACTTGGTCGTTGAGGATAAACAGCGCCCACACCAAGTTGATGACCATCAAGCCCACGTAGCAGACGAGCACCCCGATACCCACGGTCGCGACCGTCGAGGCGTTGTAGAGTCTCGCCCTCTGCCTCGCCTCCAGCGAGCCCTCTGCTGAGCGATGCCATAGCTGCGCGTCTACGATCAGCCAGCCGATCATGACCCCGACGGACCCGACCATGGCGATCACGAGGCGCGGCGCGCTCAGGGCCTCGGCCAGGCTCCAGACAGTGGAGTTCACGGTGGCGACTGCTCCCGTGGCAAGTGCGGCCGCCAGGGCTTTCGACAGACCCGGTACCAACCGCCACGGTCGGTTGGCGCGGACCATACCGACGAGCACCCGCAGGTAACCGCGCGGCCCGCTGACGACGTACCGAAGATCGGCGGTCTCCTCCCCACCGACCGGGACCGGGTGGATGGGCGCGAGTCGACCGGCAAAGGGCCCCAGCAGCGGCTGACTCTGCGGAGGTCCTTCAGCCCCAGTAGCCTTCGGACCTGCCAAGCGCAGCACGGCTTCTTCCACGGCCCGCCGAGCCCTCGTATACAGCCGAAAGCCCCCCAGAGAGGGAAGAGACAACAGCGCCAAGCCGTGTTCGTGACTCAGATTCACAACGAGCTTGCGCCCGTGCGTGTGCAGCGGAAGGTCGGTGAGGGCCACGACGATGTCCCAATCCTCCGAACTTCCGCGATCCATGATCCGGCGCATCAAGGTGGGCAAGTCCTCGGTCCCTGCGGTGAAGGGCTCACTGACCACCTCGACGTCGAACCGTCGCCCCTGGCCCGACTTGTCGGCGAGCCGAGCAGTAAGTGACTGGGCCATGCGTTGCGCGATCTCCGTCGGCACATCCGGATCCGCCAGGAGAGCCACGACCGTAACGCCCTGAGACGACACCCGCATGACTGGACCCTTCTCGTCGGCTGCCCCCCGACCGCCCGTGCCCACAGGATGCCCCCGAGGTATCGCCGACGCCGCGTGACACGCTGGCCCCTGCCAGCAGGTGCCGGCGGTACGGTCAGATCTCCTCGTGCTCCCTGTGCAGGGCCTGCTCCACCACCGGGCCACGGTTGCGTGCGCCACCGCGAACACCCGCTCCGCGCCACCCTGGGCACCGCGACGAGATCGATCGGCAGCAGGCCCGCCTCCTGTTCAACCTCGTCACCGTGATCACCGTGATCACCTTGTTCATGGGCATCACTGCCTCTACGCCGCGCTGTTCCTGCTCGTCCGTGTCACTGCGGCGTTCCTGCTCACACCGCAGTCGTTGCGTCCCCTCGTCCGACACCAGCACGATGCCGAGTGCCTCTCTATGGCCCGCCACCGGCCGGGGCCCTCGAGGCCCACGGTGCGGACCAGGTTGCCCGTCTTTTCCCGGTGCTCGTGCACGAGGCGGATAGCTATGGCACCCTCACCGGCCGCCGACGCCACCCGTTTGAAAGCGTGTTGCAGAAGGCTTTGGGCCGGGCATTTCCCTTGCGTGGGTGCGGTGTTGAGGGCTGAGCCGTTGTGGGTGGAGACGTTCACCGGGTTGCGGATCCGGCAGTTCGAAGGGCTGCTGAGAGCTGTCCGGGAACGAGGTGGTGATGGTCCGCGGACTGGTCGTCCGTGGTGCCTGCCTTTGGCGGACCGGGTGCTGGTGGTGGCTGTCTGTTACCGCACGAACCTCACCATGCGGCAGCTCTCGCCGCTGTTCGGCGTCTCGCCGGCGACCGTGTGCCGGGTGATTCAGCGACTCGGTCCTGTGCTGGCCATCGAGCCGGTCTGACGCCCGGCCGATGCCACGGACCGGTTGTGGATCGTGGACGGCACGCTGATCCTGGTCCGTGACCGGCAGGTCGGCGCCTCCAGCCGCAACCGACGGTTCTCGGCGAATGTGCAGGTCATCATCGACGCCGCCACGAAACTGGTCATTGCCACAGCTCGTCCCGCGCCCGGCAACCGGGCAGACGCCCGCGTGTGGAGAGAATCCGTCCTGGCCGAACACTGCCAGGACGTGACCTTGCCGGCAGACGGCGCCTACATCAACACCGGGCTCGTCGTCCCGCACCGCAAACGCCCAGGACGTCCCTTCCTCGCGGGCGAGGAAGCGGACAACGCCGAGCACCGCAAGGTCCGCGCCCGCGTCGAGCACGCCTTCGCCCGCATGAAGAACTACAAGATCCTCCGCGACTGCCGGCAGCGCGGCGACAGTCTCCACCACGCTGTCCAGGCCATCGCCCGCATGCACAACCTCGCCCTCACGGCATGACCAGCAAGGCCCCGAACCGCAGCTCAACCTGCCTACCCACACCCTTATGCAACACGCTTTCAGCTTGGTCTTTAACGTCCGGCGTCGAATGGTGCGTCGAACTTGATCACTCGGTCCGGTAACTGCCGTACGCGGAAACGGCCTTCGTCTGAACATGTGATCCGACCAAGGAACACACAAATTCAACACGAAGGCCGTGAGGATGAGTCTGCTGCATCATGCTGTCCGGCGAGAGCCGTTGGCGGAACTGTCATGCTTCCGGGGCGAGTTCTACTCCTGCCTGACCGCTCGTTCGGACACGTTGTTCGAGCTGGCTGATGCCGTTCTGTGCAGCGACGGACCGGTGAGGTCGCTGGCCGAGCTGTCCCTGGTGGGTGAACATCGCCGCGGCCATGGCGGGCTCTACGCCGCTCTGGCCCGTGGACGCATTAACCCGGGCCAGCTGCGGCGGGCACTGGCCGAAGTGCCACTGCCGCGGACTGCTGACGGCCGACTGGTCCTGGCCATCGATGTCACCTGCTGGCTGCGGCCTGACGCCCACACCTCACCGCAACGGATCCTGTGCCACACCTACGGCAGAGGAAAAGACCAGCACATCCCCGTCCCCGGCTGGCCCTACTCGATCATCTGCGCACTGGAGCCAGGCCGCAGCTCATGGACCGCACCACTAGACGCGCTTCGTCTGGCGCCCGGCGATGACACCGCCACCGTCACCGCCCGGCAGCTGCGCGATCTGCTTCAGCGACTGATCGCAGCGGGGCAGTGGCAGACGGGCGACCCGGACATCCTCATCGTCGCGGACGCCGGATACGACGCCCCCCGCCTCGGCTTCCTCCTGAGGGGCCTGCCCGTGCAGGTGGTGGCCCGGATGCGATCAGACCGCGTCCTGCGCTGGGCTGTCCCGCCCCGGCTGCCACACACCCAGGGCCGGCCGCCCCGGCACGGAGGCGAGTTCGTCTTCGGACAGCCTGACACCTGGTGCACCCCGGACACCGAAGCCGTCACCGACACACGCCTCTACGGCACCGCCAGGGCCCGTTCCTGGGACCGGCTCCACCCCAAACTGACCCACCGCTCCTCCTGGGCCACAACCGACGGCACCCTCCCCATCGTCGAGGGCACCGTGATCCGCCTGGACATCCACCACCTGCCCAGCGGAGCAACACCGAAGCCGGTCTGGCTGTGGTGGTCAGGCACCCACGCCACACCAGCAGACGCCGATCGCCTCTGGCAGGCATACCTGCGGCGCTTCGACATCGAGCACACCTTCCGCCTCTTCAAGCAAACCCTCGGCTGGACCTCACCGAAGATCCGCACCCCCGAGGCAGCCGACCGATGGACCTGGCTGATCCTCGCCGCCTACACACAACTCCGTCTCGCCCGCCCGCTCGCAGCCGACCTACGACGCCCCTGGGAGAAACCCAGTTCCCCGGACAGACTCACTCCTGCCCGCGTCCGCCGCGGCTTTCGGCACATCCGCCCACAAGCCGCCTGCCCGGCCCAAGCGCCGAAACCCGCTCGCCCTGGCCCAGGACGACCACCGGGCCGAAAGAACACTCGGCCCACACCGCGCCACGATGTGCACACACCCCGCAAAACACCGTCGACGAAACAGCGAACCCAGAAGTCAACCACCCCACGACCCCGCCGCACAGGTTAAAGATCAAGTTCAGGCCGTGTATCGAAAATGGATCCGGGATACTCCGGACGCTCGTGTGAGCGGGGCCCGGTGACGGCGCCTGTCGCGCGGTTCCCGGTGCGATCAGGTAGTCAGGAACGGTGAACAAGGACGGGACCGACCCCTTCGTGCATGTCAGGGGCGCCGGTGAGAACAACCTGCGGAACATCGATGTCGACGTTCCGCGGGACGCGATGGTCGCCTTCACCGGCGTCTCCGGTTCGGGCAAGTCCTCGCTCGCGTTCGGCACGCTCTACGCGGAGGCCCAACGGCGCTACTTCGAGTCCGTAGCACCGTACGCCCGAAGGCTGTTGCAACAGGTCGGCGCACCGCACGTGCAGGAAATCACCGGACTGCCACCCGCCGTGGCCCTGCAGCAGCGACGCGGGTCGCCCAGCTCGCGATCGACGGTCGGCACCATCACCACGCTGTCCAATCTGCTGCGCATGCTGTACTCCCGCGCCGGCACCTATCCGCCCCGGGCCGCGCGGCTGGAGGCCGAGTCGTTCTCACCCAACACCGCGGCCGGCGCCTGCCCGGAGTGCCACGGACTGGGCGTCGTGCACGACGTCGCCGAGGACCTGCTCGTCCCGGACCCCTCGCTGAGCATCCGCGAGGGGGCGATCGCCGCCTGGCCGGGCGCCTGGCAGGGCGCCAACCTGCGCAGTGTCGTGAGCGGCCTGGGGATCGACATCGACCGACCGTGGCGCAGGCTCAGGAAGAAGGACCGGGACTGGCTGCTGTACACGGACGAGCAGCCCTCCGTGTACATCGAGCCGGAGGAGGACCGCGTCGACTACGGCTACCAGGGCAAGTTCTGGAGCGCCCGCAAGCACGTCATGCACGTCCTCGCCGACTCCAAGAGCGAGAAGATGCGCGAACGGGCGCTCCGGTTCGTCAGGAGTGTGCCCTGCCCCGAGTGTCACGGCAGCGGACTGCGGCCCGAGGCGCTCGCCGTGACCTTCGCCGGACGTTCCATCGCCGAGATCAACGCGATGCCGCTCACCGAGGTCGTGGCGCTGCTGCGGCCCGTCGCGGGGCGGTCCCAGGCCGACGCCACCACGTCGACCGCCCGATCCGGGGAGACGACCGAGGTCGCGGTCCGGATCTGCGGCGATCTGGTCGCGCGGGTCGACGTACTGCTCGACCTGGGCCTCGGATATCTCAGCCTCGGGCGCCGCTCGACGACCCTGTCGCCCGGCGAGGCGCAGCGCCTGCGGATCGCCACCCAGCTGCGCTCGGGGCTGTTCGGCGTCGTCTACGTTCTCGACGAACCCTCCGCGGGCCTGCACCCGGCGGACGCGGAACCGCTGCTGGACGTGCTGGACCGCCTCAAGGCGGCGGGCAACTCGCTGTTCGTCGTGGAGCACGACATGGATGTCGTACGGCGGGCAGACTGGGTGGTCGACATCGGCCCCGGCGCGGGTGAGGGCGGCGGACGCGTGCTGTACAGCGGCCCGGTCGCCGGTCTTGAGCGGGTCGGGGAGTCGGCCACGAGCCAGTACCTGTTCGGGCGTGCCCAGCCGCTCGATCACCGCCCGCGCACACCACATGGCTGGCTGCACCTGAGCGGCGTCTCCCGCCACAATCTGCACGACGTGTCCGTCGACGTACCGCTCTGTGTACTGACGGCGGTGACGGGCGTGTCCGGTTCCGGAAAGTCGACGCTGGTGACGCAGGTGCTCGCCGAGGTCGTCCGCGGCCACCTCGGACTCGTACCCGAGGAGCCCGACGAGGCGCAGCTGGAGGTCGACGTCCAGGACGCGTCGGGGGTCGAGTCGTTCGACCGGCTGGTCCGGGTCGACCAACGGCCCATCGGCCGAACTCCCCGGTCCAACCTGGCCACGTACACGGGGATGTTCGACGCGGTGCGCAAGCTGTACGCGGCGACGGACGAGGCCAGGGCGCGCGGCTACTCGGCCGGGCGGTTCTCCTTCAACGTGCCCGAAGGGCGGTGCGAGACCTGCCAGGGCGAAGGATTCGTCGCGGTGGAACTGCTGTTCCTGCCCGGCACCTACGCGCCGTGCCCGACCTGCCAGGGCGCCCGGTACAACGCCGAAACGCTGGAAGTCACCTACCGCGGCAAGAACATCGCGGAAGTACTGGTGCTGTCCGTCGACTCCGCCGCCAAGTTCCTGTCCGCCGTCCCGGCCGCCTCCCGCAGTCTGGAGACGTTGCGCGAGGTGGGACTGGGGTACCTGCGGCTGGGCCAGCCTGCGACGGAACTCAGCGGTGGTGAGGCGCAACGCATCAAACTGGCCACCGAACTGCAGCGAGCCCGCCGCGGGCACGCGCTCTACCTGCTCGACGAGCCGACGGCGGGGCTGCACCCCTCGGACATCGCGCTGCTGCTGCGACAGCTGCACCGGCTCGTCGACGCCGGCAACACGGTCGTCCTCGTCGAGCACGACCTGGACACGATCGCTACCGCCGACTGGGTCATCGACCTCGGGCCGGGCGGCGGCGACGCGGGCGGGCGGGTGGTCGCGGCGGGCCCGCCGGCCAAGGTGGCGAGGGCCCGCCGCAGCGCCACCGCGCCCTATCTCGCGGCCCGGCTGGCGCGCTCCTGACGACGGCGCGAGGCGCTCAGCACCGGTCAGCCGGGTTCGGGGCGCAGGGTCGCGCGCGTCGCCATGCTGCGTTCCAGCTTGTGGCGGATATCGCTCGCGAGGTGTCCCGCCTGGGCCCACTACACGATGAGTTCGGCGATGTGGCGCATCTTGATGTCGGTGTGCTGGGAGATCTCCCGTAGGACGTCCCGGCCGTCCTCCGCCCGCAGGTCGGCCAGCGTGACGACGATGCAGATCGCCCTGCAGATCGCCCTGATTGCGGGCCCCGGCCGCATGCTGGTGTGCGCGGCAGACCGTGGAGTCGACGCTCAGGTCCCACGTGATCGCACCCTTCGCGTCGGCCAGGGACTGGAGCCGGGTGGATCTGGTGCCAGGTGCCGTTCCGCTGCCATCGGCGGAGTGAAGTAGGCCGCCGACGAGGTGCCCGTGGCCCGGGTCCTTTTCCGACGGCCCCTTCCCGAACGGTGCGGGCTGGTTTCCCAGCACACCGCTCTCCAGTGATCTTTTCCGGGTGGATGAGGTCGCTCGTCCCGCGTTGATGTCCTCGTGGCAAGGCCGGCAGACGACCAGGGTCTTACGTCGTCTCATTGCCATCAACTTCACCCACACGGGCGCTCGGCTCGGCCCTGTTGCTTGAGATCGGCGAGTTTCCGGGTGTGATGGACCTCAATCCGGCTCGTTGATCCGCATATCTCGCAGCCGTCCGCGAGGAGCCGCTTCACCAACTCGGTGGTGCTGATGTGGTTGGGTTTCAACGGCTCTCGGTCGGCCATTACCGCTGTGCGCTGCCGTTTGAGCGGGATGCCGCCGAAGCGGGCAACCAGCGCCTTCTTCACACCTCCGCACTCGACGACACCTTCAAAGCATTTTCGAGGGCCGTCCGGGGTGTCGATGGTCGCCTTGTACGTGCGGGCCATCTTCGTGACGGTCGATCTGTGCTTCGACGCCAGTGTCTTGAGCATGGACGTCTCCATCACCCATTGCAGGCGGTTTACCAGGTGCCCTGCCCGAGCGCCGCGATCTCCTCACCGGAGGGGAGCGCGATCGTTCTGGCCGATTCCGCAGACATCTCGGGCCTCCCGTCTGCCATGGATCCGTGTCACGCGCGCCCGCACCGAGTGCCCAGGTCCGCGCCTCCCGGACAACCGGTGTCGCATGCGCCGCAGGGAGGTCAGGAGGGGCGAGCGGACTGCGCCGAAAGCGCGCCGGGACCGGGTACGCGGTCGCGCAACGCGACGGCGACCGACACAACGGCGCCGCAGGAGAGGACCGCCGCGAAGCCGATCATCGCGGTCTGCGCGGCGAAATGCCGCAGGGCGATGCTGAACAGGACGGAGGGCAGGCCCATGCCCAGGTACGCGACGACGAAGAACACGGCGAGGACCCCCGCGCGTGAGGCGGGCTCGGCCACTGAAACGGCACGTTCGACGCCTCCCTTGAACAGCAGCCCGGAGCCGGCTCCCGACAGGGACACGGCGACCAGGTAGAGCCAGAGCGCCGGGTGGTAGAGGGCGACGGCGCACAGGACCAGGCCGACCGGGAATACCACTGCCCCCACGGTCAGGACCCGGGGCAGTGGGAGGCGGCCCAGCACCAGCTGGGCGGCCGCCGCGGAACCGAACATGAGGAAGGCCGACAAGCCGACCACGAGGTGCGAGTCGGTGTGCAGGGTGCCATGGAGCACGCTCGCCCCGAGGGAAGAGATCAGGCCGAGGATCGCGAAGGCGAAGGCGCCCAGCGCGCCGGCCGCGCCGAACGTCCGCCCGCCGCCGGGGCGCAGGACGAACCTGCTGGGCGGTTCGGCCGCGGGCAGCTCCAGGTCCACGGTCTCCGGGGTGGACAGCACCAGCGCCAGGCACACTGCCATGGCGAGCGTGAAGATCGCCTGGGCGGTGATCAGGGGCGCGGGAAGCCACTCGGCGGCGGCTCCGGCGACCAGGGGCCCTGCGGCCAGGCCGCCGAGGTTGGCGGCGGTGGCCACGATGCCGGGCAGCACCGAACCCGTCCGTTCCGGACGGGCCTCGTGGTGGAGGTCGTGCAGGTACGTCGTCGCGGTCGACGCCATCAACCCCAGTCCGACACCGTTCAGGATCCTGCCCGCGATCAGCCCCGGCAGGTCCCGCCACGCGATCAGTACGACCGACGCGACGATGCCAACCAGCAGCGCAGGGACGATGACGCGCCGTCGGCCGAGCCGGTCCGACAGGTGTCCCAGTCCGAGGAAGGCGGCCGCTGCGCCCACGACCATCGAGGCGTACGCCACCGTGACCGTGGTCGCGCCGAAGTGGTCCCGGGCCTCGTACAGCGGCCACAGCGGGGTCGGCGCGGTACCGAAGGCCATAAGCACGGTGAAGGCCACCGCCACGAACCAAAAGCCGGTCGTGTGCGAGGCACGACGCCGGGCGGGGGCGCGGGGCGGCAGGTCGGCGGGAGCGGGTGCTGGGATCGGATGGGTCGGGTCGTCGGGAGCGTCGGCTGTCGGACGGCTCAGCGGCGTCGGAACGGCAGGCAGGGGTACCCCTCCTCGGGCGGAAGTGGATGGCGCTTTCCAGTCTCCTCACCAGCCGGGATCAGTGCCAACGAATGTTTTTGCTGGGCTCGAGCACTGCGAGTGATACTTCTCGCGTGGAGCTACGTCAGCTGGAGCAGTTCATCGCGGTCGCCGAGGAGTTGAGTTTCACGCGTGCCGCCCGACGGCTGCACGTGGTGCAGTCCGGGGTGTCCGCCGCGATCCGCTCCCTGGAGCGCGAGCTCGGTTGCGCGCTGTTCGAGCGCACGTCGCAGCAGGTCCGGCTCACCGGGGCGGGCGCGGCGCTGCTGCCGGAGGCTCGGGCCACCCTGCACGCCGCCCAGGCGGCCCAGGACGCCGTGCGCGCCGCACAGGACACGCTGCGCGGCACGGTGAATGTGGGCGCCATGGCCTCGGTCGAGGTGGTGGACCTGCCTGCGCTCCTCGGGCAGCTGCACGCGCGGCATCCGGCGATCGACGTCCGGCTGCGGCTGGCGACGACCGGATCGGCGGGACTGGCGCACGCACTGCTCAGCGGGGACCTGGACGTGGCTTTCCTGTCGCTGCCCGAGCACAAACCCGCCGGGATCGACGCACGGGAGCTGGCCACCGTGCCGCTCGTCCTGGTGGTGAGCGCCGCCCATCCGCTCGCGCAGCGGGGGGAGGTGGCACTCGCGGACCTCGCGGGGGAGCCCTTCGTGGACTTCCCGCCGGGCTACGGCAACCGCGAGGTGGTCGACCGGGCGTTCGCGGTGGCGGGCGTCGTACGCCGGGTGGCACTGGAAGTGCCCGACATCGACATGGGGGCGGCACTGGTCCGGCACGGTCTGGGCATCGCCTTCCTGCCCGCGTTCGCCGTTGCCCGCACCCCCGGCCTGCAAGTCCTGGACGTCCACGGCACCATGCTCCGCTGGAGCATGCATCTCGGCACGTCGTCGACCCGGCGGCCCAGCTCGGCCCTGCGGGCGCTGCTCGACCTGGTCGACCTCCACGTCATCGCCCTGTGACGCGCGGGCCGCGGCCCGCGTCTCCCGTCGGTGGTGTCCGGCCCCCTGCGCTCGCCTCGCTCCGGCCGCGACATCTGCCGCAGCATCCGCTGACGCTCAGGCTGCCGTCGTCCACAGGCGGCGTCGGTTCTAGCGTGTGGGGCTCAAATATGGGATTCGGCCGCTGATCTGCGGGTTCGTAGTGGTGTCAACTGGCGGTCTGGTACTCGTTGGTGAGTTCGCCGAGGACCGCTGTGCGGTGGACGCGGTGCTCGGCGAGGTCGATGGGGCGTGGCGGTCTGGCTTCAGCTTGCGATGGACAGAGCTGGCTCAGTGCGCGGTGAGGCCGGTGCACGTTGTAGTGCTCCAGGTACCTGGTGAGGGTTCGGCGCAGGTGCCGTTCGTTGAGGATGAGTGTCCGGTCGAGGAGCTCGCGGCGCAGGGTGCCGTTGAACCTTTGGCAGTGTGCGTTCGCATTCGGGGCCTGGGGCGGGCTTTTGAGGACGCGCTGGCCGGCGTCGGTGAAGACGGCGTCGAAGGCGGCGGTGAACTGGCTGCCGCGGTCACGGATCAGGGACTTGATGTCTGCGATGTTCATGCCGGTGTCCATGAGGAAGTTGCGGGCGGCCTGGGTGGTCCATGGGCCGGTGGGGTGTGCGGTGTCGCCGAGCAGGTGTGCACGGCGGCTGCCGGGTTCGAGCATGACCAGGGCGTAGATGCGTTTGAGATTGATGGTGTCGACGTGCAGGAAGTCGACGGCGACGATGTGATCGGCCTGGGCTGTGAGGAACTGCCTTCAGGTTGCTCCGGTACGACGTGGGGCGGGGTTGGCTTTGTCCACGGGAACGGGTTCTGGCTCAAGAACGGACAGCAGATGTTCACCACTTCGGGAGGCGCCAGGCGCGTTGAGGATTCGAACGGTGATGCTTTACGCCGTGGCGGTGCTCGGCCCCGCAGCGGATGAAAAACACGTTGGCCGGTCCGCTGCGGAGCTGCGACGATGCCCTCTGTTTCTCTAGCGGAGGATGTTTGTTCGTTTTCGTGTGTGCAGGGTGCGGTGCCAGACTGACCATCCCGCTGTCCCAGGTCGCACTGCCGGCCCACGCCCATCAGAAGTACGGGAACGGGATTCAGCTCCCGGTGCTCATGGAGTCGGGCACGTTCGCCGTGGATCCGCAGTTCTGGGGGCCGCCGTGGCGGAGGTGGGATGAGATCCATCCAGACGAGGCGGCGGCCCGTGGCATCTACGCGCCGGTCTACGCCTTGTCCGACGGCGCGCCCGACATGATCGTCATCGCACCTGGGGATACCCGCGGCACCACGCTCATCCCGGAGAAAGGCGGCGGTTACTGCTGCGGCCTCGACTGGGGTGACGGCCCGAACATGGCCTGCGAGACGTGCGGCCTGCCCGTCGCGAACCGGATCGACGACTGCTCGCTCTGGCAGGCGGTCTGGCTCGCGCCGGACGCCGTGCGCCGCCTCCCCGTCGACAACTCCGACACCGCAACGCTCTCCTGGGCGGAACTGTTGGTGGAGGGGAAAGGCACACCCCCGTTCGAGCCGATCACCCGATGGGGCTCGCTGCTCGGGCTGGACCACTGGTGGTCATGGAGCCCGCAGTGGGAAGCGGCAGCCGGCCGGGCGCTCGCCCACCTGCTGGCAGCCTCGGACGGTCGGCCGGTGACCGTCCCGCACGGCTTGACCGCGGAAGTGTTTCAACGCGCCCTCGATGCCCTGTTGCCTGCGGGCCCGCCAGCGCGGCGCGCCGTCCTGGCCGGACCAGGACTGTCCGTCCCGGACGCGGACATACTCCTCCTGCCGACCCACCCGCAGACAGGGGAGCCCTGGAGCCCGACCGGCCCGGCCGCATCGGCATACCCGGTGCCGCTGCCGTTCGGGGTGTGGATGTGGCTGGCTTTCCCCGAGCCACACCTACACCTGCCTGCGTCAGGCACCATGCCCGACGGCGTTCTGCGCGACGATCCGCCCGCGCCGCGTCCCCATCATCTGTTCCGGGCCGACCCGGGAACCTTCCAGCACACCCTGGTCCGGCTGCCCGCCGTCCGCAGCCCGTGGCTGCGTGAGATCCTCGAGAACCTCACGCAGTACATGCGCACCGGCGTCTTCTAGCCAACTGACACGGGGCGTCAGTACGCACTCTCCGCAACTGCCGCATTCGAACAGCGCTGGGCAGCGGAGCCTCCCGAAGTGGTGAATATCTGCTGTCCGTTCTCGTGGACAAAGCCACGGGGTCGATACCGGCCTGGTTGTTTGCGGCGAGGGGCTTCAAAGCGGGACGACGATTCGTGTTTTTGAGCCTCACAGGATGCGGTGCAGGGTCTGCCCGGGCGGCGGTGTCGGGGGAAAGTCCACGTCCGGACAACGAGTCGTTCGTGCCAGCGCAGCAGTGGGATGGGGGTGACTGCGAAGGCTTGGCGCCAGTGCTCCCGCGGGACGAGCGGGAGAGGAGGGCGAGCCGGATCCGGTCGGCGGGCTCGTAGCGGACCCGGGCGATCTGGCGGCGCAGCACGGCGTTCTCGTGCCGCACGCCAACACCTCGGCGTCCTTGGCCACGCGGCTGCGGAACACGGCGGCGGGCACCTTGGTCAGATTCCGGACCAGCGTGGCGACGATCGACGGCGACATCGAACGATCACCCAGGTGCCGTGGAGGCCGTTGCTACGCGTGGACAAGCTGCAGGCCAGAGCCGGAATCGGATTTCCGAGCGGGACACGCCGAGATCCTCGCCCTGCGCCATCAGATCACTGTGCTTGAGCGCCAACTCGGTAAGGACCGCTTCCCGGCAGGCGCCACAAGCGCTCTCCCGCTCCTCAACCGCCCATAGTCGGACGGCGACATGCCCGCTTCCTGGATCCCGCATAGCGTCCTGTCGAAGATGCCGAAGGCGTGGGCGACGTCAGGAGGAAGGCCGTTAGCAACGGCCCTCTCCCAGCGCATCTCCATCGGCAGGTACGGCGGCCGGGCGATCTCGAACCACTCACCACCTACATGCGTGGCGGCGTAGCACCAGGAGCAGAACAAGATTTCCGCGTGCCGCTCAGTCGGCGGCACGGGCCATTGCCGCATCGCCCTTCCGCACACTCACATTCCACGAGCGGATCCTGACACGCTCACGCGCACGGCCACTACCCCTCTGGCCTGCCGGGACTTACCAAACACCCCTGCCAGGACAAAACGCTCTTCAAGGCTTTCAGAGGCACCTGTGTCGGTCAGTGCCCCAGATTCACGTCCGCGTCCTTCTCGCCCTCGCCGCTCACCCGCAGCGGCACGGCCTGGGGCGCGTATCCGGTGGCGATCACGGTGTAGTCGCCGGTGTCCAGGTCGTTGAACGCGTAGGCGCCGTGCGCGTCGGTGACCGTCGTGGCGACCGTGTTGCCCGCCGCGTCGAGGAGCGTGACCCGGGCGTCGTCGACCGGGTGGCCCGCGCGGTTGCGGACGGTGCCGTGGACGTGGGCGCCAGGGGCGAGGCGGATCTCGTAGCGGTTGGCGGTGCTGCCCGCGACCTCTGCCGGCAGGGCCGACGGACGGTGTCCGGGGGCGCTGACCACGAGGGTGTAGTTGCCGGGGGCCAGGTCGGCGATGCCGAATTCGCCGGTGTGGTCGGCCGCTGCGGAGGCGACGACCTCGCCGCGCACGTCGGTCGCGGTGACGAGGGCGCCGGGCAGCGGCCGGTCGTCGGGGGTGGCCAGGACCGTGCCGGTCAGGCCGGCCGCGCCGGAGAGCACCAGGTCGAAGTCGACCAGGCCGTCGGCCACCGTGATGGTGGTGGCCTGCGGCTGCCGGGCACCGCCGGAGGCGATCAGGACGTACGTTCCCTCGGCGGGCGCGGCGACCGCGTAACGGCCGTCCGCCTGTGTCGTCGTACGGCCGAGCTGGCTGCCGCGCAGGTCGATCAGCGTGACCACGGCGCCCGCCACGGGCGATCCCGCGATGTCGCGGATGTGGCCGCGGACACCTGAGGCGGGTTCGTCCGCGAGGGCGGTGGCGAGCGAGGCGACCGGGGCCGCCTCTACCGCCTCCGCCGTGTCAGCCATCGCCGTCACGGGCGTCTCGGCGGCGGCATCCGAAGCGGTGCTGCCCTCCTCCGCCGCCCGCGCCTCGAGGCCCGACATCTTGCGCAGCGGGACCTCCTTGGTCCACAGGACCATGAGGAACGCGACCGCGATCACGCCCGCCGCGATAAGGAACACCACGTGCATGGAGTCGGCGAAGCCCTGCTTGAAGGGCTCGGCCAGGCGCGGGTCCAGGTGCTGGATGAACGACGAGTCGCTCAGTACGTCGGAGCTGCCGCCGCCCGCGCCGGGGTGCTGCAGCATGTCGAGGACCGGCTTGTTGGCCGGGTCGGACAGGACCGCCGGGTCGTGCAGCGCGGACTGGAACTGGTGCGTCCCGGCGGCCGACTTGAACGCCGAGGAGATCTTGTCGCCGACGTTCGAGAACAGCACCGACAGGAAGATGGCCGTACCGGCGGTGGCGCCCATCTGCCGGAAGAACGTGGACGATGCGGTCGCCACGCCCATGTCCTGCGGCGGCACGGCGTTCTGCACGGCGAGCACCAGGGTCTGCATGCAGCCGCCGAGGCCGAGGCCGAAGACGAGCATGTAGATCATGCTCTGCCACAGCGGAGTGTCCCACTGGACCTTGAAGTGGAAGAGCAGCAGCGCCGTGACCATGAGGACGGTGCCGATGGTCGGGAAGATCTTGTAGCGGCCGGTCTTCGCGGTGATCTGGCCGGAGACGATGGACGCGATGATCATGCCGAGCATCAGCGGCAGCATCTCGAGACCGGACTTGGTGGGGCTCGCGCCCTTCACGATCTGCAGGTACTGCGGGATCATCAGCATTCCGCCGAACATGCCCGCGCCGATGAGGACGGACAGCAGGCTGGTCTTGCTGAAGATCGCGTTGCGGAACAGGCGCATCGGGATCAGCGCGTCGTCGCCCATCCGGCGCTCGACGAGGATCCAGGAGATGATGCCGACGACGCCGATGCCGTAGCAGGAAAGGGACCTGGACGAGTCCCAGCCCCACTCGCGGCCCTGCTCGGCCACCAGGAGCAGCGGCACGACGCCGAGCGCGATGGTGAACGCGCCCCACCAGTCGATCCGCCGGGCGCGGCGGGTGTGCGGGATGTTGAGGACCTTGGCGACGACGAACAGCGCGATGATGCCGATCGGCACGTTCACCAGGAACACCCAGCGCCAGCCGACGACGCCCAGGATGCTGTCCTGACCGGCGAGGAAGCCGCCGATGAGCGGCCCCGCGACGCTGGAGGTGGCGAAGGTGGCGAGCATGTAGCCCTGGTAGCGGGCCCGTTCGCGGGGCGGCACGATGTCGCCGATGATCGCGAGGGCGAGGGACATCAGGCCGCCGGCACCGATGCCCTGCAGGGCGCGGAACGCGGCGAGTTCGGTCATCGACGTCGAGAACGTGCACGCCGCCGAGCCGAGGATGAAGATGCTGATCGCGCCCAGGAAGTAGGGCTTGCGGCCGTGCAGGTCGGACAGCTTGCCGTAGAGCGGCGTCGCGATCGTCGAGGTGATCAGGTACGCCGTCGTCGCCCACGCCTGCTGGCTGAGGCCGTGCAGGTCGTCCGCGATGGTGCGGATCGAGGTGGAGACGATGGTCTGGTCGAGCGCGGCCAGGAACATGCCCAGCATCAGACCGCTCAGAATGGTCAGGATCTGGCGGTGGCTCAGGCCACCGCCGGAGGAAGCGGGTGTCGCCTCCGTGTGCTTCGCGGTGTCTCGGCGCGGCGCCGACACGGCCTCACTCATGCTTGCTTGCTCCCTGCTGCGCCACGGCTTCGGGCTGAGTCCCGTCGCCGTGGCGTTTCTGTTGATGCACTACCAGGTCGTCGTTGAGGAGTGTCATCAGCCGGATCAGCTGATACCGGTCCTCGGGGGGCCAGGGGTCGAGGAGCTCCGCCAGCTGCGCGTCGCGCTGCCGGCGGTACTTCTCGTACACCGCCCTGCCGGACTCGGTCGCGTGCAGCAGCGTGCCGCGCCGGTCCTCCGGGTCGGGCCGCCGCTCGATCAGGCCGCGCTCCACCATGGAGCGGACCTGACGGCTGACCGTCGACAGGTCGAGGAAGGTCTCGGCGGCCAGATCGGTGGCCCGCTGCTCCCCGTCCCGTACGAGCCGGGCCAGCAGGACGCGCTCACCGGCGCCCTGCTCCAGCTTGGTCTGGTGCCTGCGCGCCGCGACCAGCCGGGTGAAGCGCACGATCTCGCTCCCCAGTCCTGCCCCGGCCTCCTCGGCACTCGCGACCCCGGTGTCCCCGGTTGTCCTATGTTCCCCCGCTGCGCGGTCACGGACCGTCCCCTTGCCCATTGCCCGTCCCCAGTCCACTCACACTTTATTGCTTGTAGCTACCAAGTGAGTGTAGACGGCCCGTAACGGTGTCCGGTACGGGGCCTCGGATGCACGACCCGGCGCATGTGGCGGCCTGATGCGCCGGTAGCGAAGGGGCCGACGCGAGAGGCCTGAGGGTGCCGATATCCCCGGTCACCCACGCTGAGCTGCGGCTTCAGGGTCACGCTGGCCGTCCTGCAGCGCAGCAGCCCCAAGCCCGTCTTCACCGGCGGGGATCGTGCGGTGCTCGCCGCCCTGCTGCGGCTGCTGGGCAAGCATCACCGTTGGGCGATGAAGCTGCTGGTCACCCCGCGGGTGATGCGGCGCGCGTCCCATCGTGTCGGATGGGCCGGGGGGTTACGGGTTGTGAGCGTTCCGCGTGCACCCGAATGCGCCACCCGGTACCGTCGAAAACGCGCGTTCCGCCCAATCCGTCGCGGCCTGGTCCCGTCAGTGGCCGCCGCCGATGTCGGCAGAGGAACGGGATCACATGCCAAAGCGCAGCATCCACGCGGTGACTGCCGCGGCCGCTCTGGGCTGCGTGGCAGCATTCGGCACCACACCGATCAGCGCCTCATCAGCAGCTGCCCAGGCCGCAGAGCCCAGCCCGGCAGCCCCCAGGTTCGTGCCCGGTGCCTGTCCGAAGCCGCCTGAGCCCATCGAAGCGCTGAGCAAGGCACGGTGCGGTTTCCTGGAGGTCCCCGAGAACCGCTCCCGCTCCGGCGGCCGGACCATCAAGCTGGCCGTGGCGGTCATTCCGGCCGCTGCGGAGAAGCCCTCCGAGGACCCGGTGGTGTTCATGGCGGGCGGCCCCGGTGCCGACACGTTCGACGACATTCCCTTCCTCATGGACTCCGGCCTGAACAAGGACCGCGAGCTGATCGTCATGGCCCAGCGCGGCAACCTCTACGACCAGCCGAACCTCGCCTGCCCTGAGGTCGACCGGTTCAACGCGCAGGCCGTGGGCCTGGGATATGACTCACAGCGGGCGGAACAACTCATGCTGAAGGCGGTGAAGGACTGCCGGGGCCGCCTGACGGCCGCCGGCGTCGACCTGAGCGCCTACAACACCACCGAGAACGCCGCGGACTTCGCCGACCTGCGCAAGGCGCTGGACATCCCCCAATGGAACGTCTACGGGTACTCCTACGGCAGCAATCTGGCCCTCACCTACCTGCGCCTGCACCCCGAGGGAATCCGCGCGGTGGCGATCGACTCGATCACACCTCCCCAGGTCGCGACCCTGCCGTGGGGATGGGGCAGCGCCGCTGAGGGAATCCGCAACATCTTCAAGGCGTGCGCGGCGCAGCCCGCCTGCAAGGACCGCTACCCGGACCTCCTCCGCCTGCTGACGGAGCAGGTGCGCGAACTGGAGGCTCACCCCCTGACTCTGAACGTCACGCCGCCGAGCGGAAAAAAGCCGGTCAAGGTCGTCCTCGACGGGGGCGCGCTGCTGAACCTGATCGTCGCCTTCACCCCCCGGCCCAAGGACATTCCGGCGGCGCTCGACGAACTCAGCCGCGGAAATCCGAAGCGCTTCGCGCAGGCCCGCGCGGCAGGCTCGGTCCAGAACGTCGGCGTCTTCGCGCACGGCTTGACGAACTCGATAGCCTGCGGCGAGTGGGCTCCGGGTTACTCGGAATCCGACGTGCTGAAAGCGGGGCGCAAGGCCTTCCCCGGGTGGCCGGACACAGTCCTGGCCCAGGTGCCGCAGCTGCCCTTCCAGTACCCGGCGTGCGGGATCTGGAACGTTCCGGACCGCGCGAAGGTACAGCGGGTGGCCACGGTCAGCGCGGTGCCGGCGCTCGTCGTCTCCGGCACGTTCGACGCGAAGACCGGGGCGAGTTGGGCGAAGGGCGTGGCCCGCAACCTGTCCCGCTCGACCGCCATACAGGTCCCCGGGATCGGCCACTGGGTGGTCCCGCAGTCGCCTTGCGCGCAGCGCGTGCTGGCGTCGTTCTTCGCTCGCCCGACCGCCCCCGACACCTCGTGCGTGGACGGTCTCGAGCCCGAACCGTTCACGATCACCCCGAAATGACTGGGAGGGGGAGGGCAGATGACCTTCCACCACGCGCCCCGTCGTCGACGCCCCGTACGACGACTTCAGGCCACGTCGGTCGGCATAGCAACCGGTCTCCTCGTCACCGGCCTGCTCGCGGCGCCTGCTCAGGCACAGTCCCGCACCGACACCAGCGCCGGCCCCGAGGCGCCGATCGGCACGGCCGCACGCACGGTGGGCGACGCCAGCTACGAACGGGGCCCCTGCCCCAAGACGCCGGAACCGGTCGAGGCGCTCAAGGGGGCCCGCTGCGGATCCCTCACCGTGCCCGAGAACCGCGCCAAGTCGACCGGTAAAACGATCAAACTCGGTGTCGCGATCGTGCCCGCCAAGTCCGCCACACCGAAACCCGACCCCATCGTGTGGCTCGCGGGCGGACCAGGGGACGACGCGGTCGGGGAGGCGAAGATGGCGACCGACGGCGGCCTGAACCGCGACCGTGACGTGATCCTCATGTCCCAGCGCGGTACGTACTCGGCCCAGCCGAACCTCCTGTGTCCCAACATCGACAGGTTCAACGCGCAAGCGGTCGGTCTCGTCTACGACGCGCCGTCCACCAAGGGTTTGCACGTCGAGGCCACGAAAGCCTGCCACGACCAGCTGGCGGCCCGCGGGATCGACCTCAGTGCCTACAACGACATCGAGAGCGCCGCCGACTACGACGACCTGCGCACCGCGCTCGGAATCAAGCAGTGGAACCTGTACGCCATCTCCTACGGCACCCACCTGGCACTCGTCTACATGCGCCTGCACCCCGACGGGCTCCGCTCGGTGGGCCTCGACGGCATACTGCCGCCGTCCAAGGGCGGCTCGGCCCTGACCTGGAGCAGTGCCCGGCAGGGCTTCGACGGTCTGTTCAAGGCCTGCGCGGACCAGCCCGCGTGCAACAAGCGCTACCCGAACCTGTCGGCCACCTTCGACAAGCTCGTCCGCGACCTCGAAGCCAAGCCGGTCACCACCACGGTCAAGCTCCCCGGGAGCGACAAGCCGGTGAAGGTCGTACTGGACGGCGGGGCACTGGTGAACTGGATGACCTCCGCCACCCACGTGGCGCCCCAAGTACCCATCGCCCTCGATGAGCTGGCGCACGGCAAGCCCCAGCGGATCGCTCAGCAGTGGGCCGGCGGCAAGCTGAGCCCCCAGGCCATGGGCAGGGTTGCGCACGGTCTCGTCTACGGAGTCTTCTGCAGCGAGTGGACGCCGTACGAGAGCAAGAGAGCAGCGCTCCAAGGCGGACAGGACGCGTTCCCCTCCTTCCCCCGCTCGGTCCAGGCCCAAGCCCCTCAGCTCACGTTCCTCCGCCCGGACTGCGACGTCTGGAACGTCCCCGCGGCACCACGCTCGATCCGGGACGTGACCCGCGGCGACATCCCCACCCTCGCCCTGTCGGGCAGCTTCGACTCCCAGACCGGGGCGGACAACGGGCCGTACGTCGCCCGTACGTTGAGCAAGGCCAAGGTCGTCACGGTCCCGTACGAGCCGCACGTGGTGTTCGCCACCTCGAAGTGCGCCCAGGAGATCACCGTCTCCTTCTTCGACACACCGGCTGCACCGAAGACCGCATGTCTGAACAGCCTCGAACTGCCCAAGTTCGAGATCGGTCCCTGAGCCGCCGGCTGCTCCACCGAACACCCACCCCGACCAGCCCTACGCGCCGGGCGGTGGGCGGCTCCCCGCCGCCCACGGGCGGGTCTACGCAGATCGCTTGGACGCTGGGGATGCGTCCACGTGCGGGCGTCCGGCCGGTCCGTCGACGTTGCGCCTGCCGAAAACTCTATCCGCGCTGTTCAAGCGGCATGTTGGTATTCGTGGAGGACTCCGCCGAGGCGGTCTCTTCGTCGTACGTCGAGGTGGGAGATCTGTGCAGGGGCGAGCGGTTCGGGGACAGCGCGTAAGGGTGCTGCCTGATGCATCGCTTGGTGGGGGCGGTGGAGGTTGCAGTGGAGTTCGAACTGGCGGATGAATCGGCAGGCGCAGGCACCCTTCACGAGTACCAACATGCCGCTTGGCCCGTACAGATGGGGTTTCCGGTAGAAGCAACCTCACAGCTTCTTCAACCCTGGTGCGGGGGACGCCCGTCGGTTGGAGGAGCGGACGGACCTGACCGTCGCCTTCGTCATCGCGTGAGCGGCGCAAGCCGCCCCCACGCTCGTACTGGCCGATTGTGAACCAACGGGACAAGGGCCGCCCGCATGATGACTAAACCAGTAGAACGACGACTCATTCATCGCGATCGGGGTTGAGCCGTGCCCGGAGTTCGCTCACTTCGGACTGCAGGCTCTGCACCATGCGGTAGAGGGCCTGCACGGCGACCATGGAAACGCCGTTCACGTCGACGAGGTGGATGGAGCGATCGTCCGGGCCCAGGCCGAATGCGGCGTGCCAGTCCTGTGCCATCGGGCCGAGGTGCTGGACGTGCTCCTCGCCCCGGTAGCTCCAACTGCTGACCGGCACGGAGGCGACAGCCTGCAGGATGGCGAATCCGTCCCGCTGCGTGAGCGTCGGGCTCGGGTCGTCGCCCGGCGGATTCGGGACATGGTCTGCCGTCTTCGGCCCGGAGGGCCAACTGACCGGGGAGATTCGGCATTTGAGGGCTCGATCGCTCGCATCGCCTCCGCCAGAGTTGGAACTGCTGGAGTACCCCGAGTCGGACCACGTTGACGCCGGGCGCCGCTTTGTCGGCTCCTCGGACGTCTGCATCCACGTCTCGATGGTCGCCAGGAGATCCGCCCCCGCGACGGTCTCGGGGTGATCGTCGCCCAGCACCTTCCGCAGCGAGGCGACGGTCCGCTCGCAGAGCCGCTGGGCTGCCCCGGCACCCTGCGTGTCCAGGGTGGCAATGACGACGTTCATGCGGATCCGAAGCGCGTCGGGATGCTCGTCCCCGAGGGCTCGGCTCATCCGTTCGGCGAGGTCCTCGAAGACTGGGAGGACAGGCTCCGGTCCCTCGACGACGGCCCGGGCCGCTGCGTGGTTGGACGCCGCCTGCAGTGTCTGGGGGTGCGTGGGCCCGAAGCTCAGCTCTGTGCGCATTGCGACGTCGGAGAGGGCGATGAGTGCTGCGTCCTGGTCGGACTCCAGGAGACAGAGCGCTTCGACCTCGGCCGCGTGGATGGTCAAGTGATGGTCCCGACCCAACAGCACCTCGCACTGCCTGCTGATGGCGGCGGCCATCGGCAGCGACCGGTCGACCGCGCCGGAGACACGGGTCCAGTGGGCCAGGGAAATACGGAGACGCAGACTGGCGGGATGGCCGGGTCCCAGAACGCTGTCCGCCCGGTCGGCGAGCCCCTCCAGCAGAGAGGATGCCTCCTGGGCCCTTCCAGCGCGCCCGGCGGACCAGGCGTAGGCGTGTCCCGCGTCGAGCGCGGCCGGATGGTCGGGCCCGAAGTGCTCGGTCACCGACGGCAACAGGTCGCCCAACTCGACGTATGCGTGCATCCAGTTCCCCTTGCGCCCGCCCGAGCGCGCCATGCCCCAACGTGCGAGGAGCCAGGTGCCCGGGTCCCGGTCCGCGCGGTTCGCCTCCGTGCGGGCCGCTTCGACGTAGAGCCGGTTGGCTTCGTGCCAGCGACCGGTGTAGCCGGTCCACAGGGCTTCCCGGATGGCGGCCAGCCGGCTGAGGACATGGTCGTCGCCCAGATGTGCCCGGCAGTCGGCGCGCAGGCTCGACGTCAAGGCCAGTGCGTCCCGCACCGATCCGGAGTGTCCGGTCCAGAAGGCGAGCGCGTGCCGGGCCGCAAGTGTCTTGGGGCTGGCCTCACCCAACTCCGCCATCGCGCCGTCGACAAGCCGCTGGGCAGCCTCCTTCGCCAATCGGGCTTCGTAGGCCGAGCCGAGGCGCGCCACGGCTTGCGACAGAAGGTCGAGTCGACTCTGCCCCGGGGGCCAGTCCGTGAACTCCTGCACCGAGGACTGCGCGAGGACGGCGTCCGCCTGGCCGTCCCAGCTGCCGATCCAACAGCCGGCGGGGATGCTCGGCCGCCGGGCTCCCTTCTGGCCCACCAAACGCTGCCAGGCGCTCTGCCAGGATCCGTAGTCGATGCTGAGCCTTCTGCCGTTGGCCTCGGCCACGAAGGCAACGCACCGCAGAAGGTTGTCGATGACCTGCCAGTCTCCGTTGCCGACCCGGTCGTCGTTCTCCTTCAGATAGCCATAGAGGGTGGAACGTCTGATGGTGAGGAAGGACGGTACGTCCCTTCCGGCGGGCGCACTGGGCGGGATCTCGGCGGCCTTCACCATCTGCCCCGGTGTGACACCCCCGTCCTGCATGAGCCGGACCAGCGCCGACCTGAACTGCCGCCACGTCTCCACAGCGTCCTCTCCACGGTGCCGTTCGGAACTGGCGTCCAGGATGTGCGAGCAAGTCCGGCACTGTCCAGGGACGTCCAGAACACCGTCTCAATCCTTCCCGGACGTCTGAGCACCTTCAACGGCTGTCCCGGAACTTCCGTCAGGTATCCCGGAATTGACTGTGGATCACCGTTTCGGGGTGCACTCGGAGCAGTCACCTGGTCTGAAACCGACGTGGTCCCGGGAGGTCCTTCATGCCCTTCGTCCCCCACTGGCTGGACGGTTCAACGCCTCTCGGCATCCTGACCCTTGTCGCGTTCACGGTCCCAGCGCTGCTGAGGCAACTGTTGCTCTTCCTCGGCTTCAAATGGTCGCTGCGCGGAACCCGCAGCGACGAGGCCCGCGTGTCACTGTTCACCGCGTTCTCGGCGGCACTGACCCCGCGCCGCCACCCGGTTGAAGGCAGCCAGGCAGACCCGTTCCCCAGTGAGCACGCCAGCGACCGGGAGGGGACATGGCCGCGCTGAGGGGGGCAGTCGTGCTCGTACTGCGCGGCGGACTTCTTCGTGGCCGGAGCCCCTCCCTGGCGCCCACGAATCCGCGGTCTACGTGGAAGGTCGTCAGGGTGCTCACCGGGGAGTAGGGGGCGCGCCGGCCGCCGATGACCGATGTGGGTGCTCCAGAACCCCAACCGGGGTTCTCCCGCACCAGGCGCAATACCAGACCCCGGATGGAGCGGACGGTGGGCGGACGCCCAGGACGCCGTGACCGCGAGGCCTGTGCGTGGTGCCCTCTTGATCAGGTCGCGGTGCCAGCGCAGCACCGTTTCCGGCCGCACGAGCAGCCGCAGCCGGCGAAGCACCGACCCAGGTAGCGGACTCGGCAGTGCGGCCAGGAAGGCCCGGTCTTCGGGCCGGAACGCAGCTCAAACGGGCCCGAGTCGCCGCTCCAAGGTGGCGATCTGATGGCGGAGGGCAAGAATCTCCACGTCCTTGTCGTGGTCGCTCAGTGGCAGCAGCCGGGGTCCTCGCCAGCCGCGGTAACGCCTGCGTGGACGAGACGGCGCCGTACCTCGTCGACGGGACGATGCCGACGGTGGACGTGCGTTGCGCGGGACCCGGGCTGCCTGCGGTGCAGTGACGTCCCGCGACTGTCCGGGAACCACGCCGCTCGCTGAACCGACTGCTGAAGCGGCACGGCTCACATCCGGGTGAAGCCGTTCGACGGATCTGGAGCCACAGCTGATGGTCGAGTCCCGGCACCTCACCGAGGGGGTGCGGTCGGTGGTGCGCAAGTGGGCACCTCCGCCTGCCCTCTGCGGATTCCTCCTGCTGCTCGTGCTGGTCTTCGCGGTGTCGTACGCCGTCGGAGGCTCCGTCGGGCCGGTCGCCCCCGGGATGCACGGCACCCGCACGAGCCCTGGCGATCGCGATGGCGGCGGCGCGGGCGGCATGGGTGACATGGACGGTATGGACGGGATGGGCGCGACGGAAGAAGAGGGTGGCGGGCGGTGAGCACCGAGGCGGCGACCTGTCAGGTGTTCACCGACCTGACCGTCGGCGGGATGACCTGCGCGGCCTGCGTGCGGCGGGTGGAGAAGCGGCTCGGCAGGCTGGAGGGCGTCACCGCGAGCGTCAATCTGGCGACCGGGCGGGCACGGATCACGCACCCGGCGCGCGTCGGCCCCGAGGAACTCGTCGCCGCTGTCGAGCAGGCCGGATACACGGCCGCACTGCCCGAACATCCCCGTACTCGTGAGCAGGGCGAAGAAGGCGGCGAAGGCGAGGACGCGGGACCGGGGCTCCGGCAGGAGCGGGACCGGCTCGTGGGTCTGGCGCTCCTCGCGGTGCCGGTGCTCGTGCTGTCGATGGTGCCGGTGCTGCAGTTCCGCAACTGGCAGTGGCTGTGTTTCGTGCTGGCCGCACCGGTCGTCGTGTGGGGCGCGTGGCCGTTCCACGTGCGGGCGTTGCGCGGGCTGAGGCACTCGGTGGCGACCATGGACACCCTGGTGTCGCTGGGCGTGGCGGCGTCCTTCTGCTGGTCGGCGTACGCGCTGTTCGTGGGCGGCGCCGGGGTGCCGGGGATGCGGATGCCGTTCAGTCTGATCCCCTCGGCCTCTGACGGCGTGGCCCATGTGTATCTGGAAGCGGCTGTGGGCGTGCCGTTGTTCGTCTCGGCGGGGCGGTTGCTGGAAGCGCGGGCCCGGCGGGGGACCGGCGCGGCGTTGCGGTCGCTCGCCCGGATCGCCGTCAAGGAAGTGGCGGTCCGCAAGGGTGACTCCGAACTGCTCGTACCCATCGAGCAATTGGCGGTCGGGGACCTCTTCGTCGTGCGGCCGGGCGAGCGTGTGGCCACCGACGGTGCCGTGGTGGAGGGGCGGTCGGCTGTCGATCTGTCCCTGGTCACCGGGGAGAGCGACCCCGTAGAGGTCGAGCCGGCGGCGAAGGTGGTCGGCGGGGCGGTCAACGCCGGTGGGCTGCTGCTGGTGCGCGCCGGGGCGGTGGGGACCGACACCCGACTCGCCCGGATCGCCCGGCTGGTGACCGATGCCCAGGCCGGAAAGGCGAAGGCGCAGCGGATCGCCGGCGCGGTGGCGGGCGTCTTCGTGCCCGTGGTGCTCGCGCTGGCTGTCACGACGCTGGGCTTCTGGCTGGGGGCCGGGGCCGATCCGCAGGCGGCCGTCACCGCGAGCGTGGCCGTACTGGTGGTGGCGTGCCCGTGCGCCCTGGGGCTTGCGACGCCGACCGCGCTGCTGGCCGCCACCGGCCGTGGAGCCCGTCTCGGCGTCCTGGTCAGTGGTCCGCAGGCACTGGAAGGGCTGCAGCACGTCGACGTCGTCGTCCTTGATAAAACCGGCACTCTCACGACCGGGCACATGAGCGTCGCCCGCATCACGGCGGTGCCGGACGGCCTCGGCGAGGCAGAAGTGCTGCGCCTTGCCGGGGGTGTCGAGCAGGGCTCGGAGCACCCCCTGGGGCGGGCCATCACCGCGTACGCCCGTCGGGAACTCTCCCACCAGGTGCTGCCCGGCGTGCGTGACTTCCGTGCCCGGCCGGGGCAGGGCGTGCGCGGTCTCGTAGAAGGCCGACAGGTCGAAGTGTGCACCCCGGAGGGCGAGTTGCCCGACGTGCTGGCGGATGCGCTGACGGATGCGGAGGCCACCGCGCACACGCCGGTGCTCGTGCGCGTGGACGGCGTGGCCGAGGCCGTCATCGAGGTCGGTGACGTCGTGCGGCCGGGGAGCTACCGGGCCGTGGACCGGCTGCGACGTCTCGGAGTACGGCCGGTGCTGGCCACCGGGGACCGGGAGGCGCCGGCCCGAGCGGTCGCGACGGCGCTGGCCATCGACGAGGCGCGCGCCCGGTGCACTCCCGAGGACAAGGCCGTTCTCGTACGGGCCCTGCAGGAACGCGGCCACCGGGTCGCCGTCGTCGGTGACGGTGTGAATGACGCCGCCGCGCTGGCCGGAGCCGATCTCGGCATCGCCATGGGCTGCGGCGCGGACGTGGCTGTCGGTGCGGCTGATGTGACCCTGGTGCGCGGCGACATCGAGGCGCTGGCGGACGCCGTCCGGCTCGCCCGGCGCACCCTGACGACCATCCGGGTCAACCTCGTCTGGGCATTCGGCTACAACGCCGTGACCGTTCCCCTCGCGATGGTCGGACTGCTCAACCCGATGGTCGCCGCGGCGGCGATGTCGGCGAGCTCCCTGCTGGTCGTCGGCAACAGTCTGCGGCTGCGCACCTGGCAGTCGTCGCCCGCCCCCAGGGCCTCCCGGGAGACTGCGGGGAGGCGTGCCCGATGAGCACGAACAGTCTGTGGCGGCCGACCAGCCGCCGCGTCACCGCCGCATTGCTGACCGCGCTCGCCCCGCTCGCCGCCTGCGGCGTGGCGCTGGGCGGGCTGACCGCCTGGGTCCGCGCCGGGAATGCCGGCAGTCCGCCACACATCGCCGTCACACCGGGACGGGTCCTTATGCCGTACGGCGAGAGCAGGGACACCGCGGCGTACTTCGAACTCTCCAACTCCGGCGGTTCGAGCGACCAGTTGGTCGCAGTCACCTCGCGTTCGGCTGTCGGTGAGGTCTCTCTGAGCCGCCACCGCATGGCAGGCCGGGGCGCCGCCTACCGTGGCCCGCTGGCCTCGGTCGAGGTCCCCGCGGGCGGCGACCTCGCGATGGGGCCGTCCGGGGTCGGGGTCACGCTGCGGGCCGGTGCCGGGTGGCGCGCGGGCGACGTCGTGCCTTTCACCCTGCGTTTCCGGCTCAGCGGACCCGTCGAGACGGTGGCCGTGGTGGTCCGCCCGGGGGAGCGGCTGAGGTCGGCGGCTCCCGCGAATCCGCCGGGAAGCCGGGAACTCACCGCACCCCGTCTCCGACTCCTCTCAGGAAGCCAGGACGAGCAGGTGGATCAGGAGGAGGTGGGATGAGCGGACTCGACATACGAATGCGTGGCGTCGGCTGCCGGCACGGCCGGGTTCCGGCCGTCGAGGGCGTGGATCTCGATGTCGCGGCCGGCGAGCGGGTGGCCCTGACCGGGACCAACGGTTCGGGGAAGACCACGCTGATACGTGCGGTGCTCGGCCTGCACCGCCGGGTGGACGGGCAGATCCTCGTCGGCGGCCGGGGCGCCGGAAGCCCCGCCGAGTGGGCCTGGCGGCGCCGGGCGTGTGCCTGGGTTCCGCAGAAGCCGGCTACCGGCCGATTCCCGTTGCTGGCGGGCGAGCTTCTGGCCAGCAGTGGTGATCCGCGAGAGGCGGGCGACGCGGCCCGGAAGCTGGGCGTCGGGGTGCTGACCGGACGCCCGGTGCACACGCTGTCCGGCGGCCAGCTCCAGCGGATGTACCTCGCCCGCGCGGTAGGCACCATCGCCGCGGGCGCGGGTGTCCTCCTCGCCGACGAGCCGACCGCCGCGCTCGACTTCGCCGGGCAGGAGGAAGCCGCCGACGTCCTGCTCTCACTGCCGGCGACCGTCGTGGTCGTCACGCATGACCGGGCCCTCGCCGACCGCTGCGACCGCGTCGTGGAAATGGCGGCGGGACGCCTGAGGGAGGTCCGATGACCACCGGCGCCGCTGCCGACCTGGGGCAGCTTCTCCAGCTCATTCCCGTCCAACGAGCCGGTTTCGCACTGCTGTTGGCGGCGGTCGGCCTGCCCGTGATCGGCGTTGTGATCGTCGGGCTCGACATCATGCCGGTGCGGTTCGCGATGATGCACGTAGCGCTCCTCGGCATCGCCCTCGGACTCCTGACCGGGCTCGATCCCATGCTGTGTGCGCTGCTCGCGTGCGCGCTCGCGGGCGCCGGTGTCGCGCCGCTCGCCCGTACACCCGATGGACTCTCCGGCGCGATGGGCCTGTTGATGAGCCTCGCGATCGCGGCAGCCCTGCTGGTGCTCGCGGTGTCCGGGGTCAACGCCCAGGGCGCGTTCGCGCTGCTGTGGGGCTCGATCCTGTCCGTGGGCACGGCCGACCTGTGGCTGCTCGGCGCGCTCGCTGTCTTCGTACCGGCCCTGTTCTGGTGGCGCCGCCGGGACCTCGCGCTGCTCCTGTACGACCGCGAACTCGCCCTGACCTCGGGCGTGCACGTCGACCGCCTGACGCTGCTGCTGCTCGTCCTGGTCGCGGTGTCCGTCGCCGGAGCCATCAAACTCACCGGCGCGCTGCTCGTCGACGCGCTGACCCTGCTGCCCGCCCTCGCCGCGCGACGCCTCGGCACGTCCCTGAAGTCCATCACCGCCTGGGCGGTCTGTATCGGAGTCGTCGTGAACCTCACCGGGTTCCTGCTCGCCCTCCTGCTCGACTGGCCGCCCGGCCCCGTGCTCGTCCTGACGGCCGGGGCCCTGGTCCTGGCCGCCCATCTCATTCCCGAACGGAGAATCAGCTCATGGCGCGCAACCGCGTCCGCACGCACCCGCTCCCTCCCGTCGTCGCACTGACCACCGGTGCCGTACTGCTTCTCGCTGTCACCGCGTGCGGTTCCGGCGCCTCGCCCGGCAGCGGGGACAAGAAAGCCGGCGCCCCCGTCGTCGTGGCCACCACCACCTGGGAGGGCGCATTCGCCAAGGCCGCAGGGGCGAAGGACGTGACGGTGATCGTTCCGCAGTCCGTGCAGCACGCCCCGGACTACGACCCCACGCCCTCCGACCTCGCCGCGGTCGCCGACGCCGACTTCGTGCTGTACGCGCCGTTCGAACCGTACGCGAAGAAGGTCAAGGAGGCCGCCGGGTCCGACGCGAAGCTGGTCGAGGTGGGCCTCGACAACGACGCCGGCCACGCGAGCGCCGAAGTCACGCGCTTGGGCAAGCTGTTCGGCACCCAGGGCGCCGCGACGAAGTGGGACAAGACTTTCAAGAGCGAATACGGCACGCTCCAGAAAGGGCTGAAGGACGCGTGGCCGCACGGCAAGGCGCCGTCCGTCGTCACCCAGGTCTACTCCGCGTGGGCGGCGAAGATGGCGGGTGCACAGGTGCGTGGCATGTACGGCCCCGACGCGGTGACGGCCGCGCAATTGTCGGACTTGACGTGGAAGAAGCCGCAGTTCGTGTTCGACAATGTGCACATGACGACCGGCAAGGTGCTCCCGGACTCGGGCGCCCGGCAGATCGAGATCGTCAACTACCCCGGCAAGGACCTTGAGTTGCTGCCGGTGTACCGGAACGCGGCTGAGACGATCAGGAAGGCCATGGGCGGCGCGTCCTGAGAGGGGCGACGGACGGTGGGCCGCCGGTTGGTCACCGGCGGCCCACCGTCCCACCTCACCCGGTCGGCGCCAGAGGTGCGTCCTGCCCGGAGCAGCGCTCGCGCAGCAGTGCCCGGTCCGGCTTGCCGGCGGGGGTGAGTGGCAACTCGCCCACCACCGCCAGCAGTTCGGGGTGCTTACGCCGTTCCAGGCCCTGTACGTCCAAGTGAGCGCCCAGGGCCTCCAGTGTGAGTGCGGCCTCGCCGCGCGGCACGACGCACGCGGCGAGCCGCTCGCCCATCAGCGGGTCCGGCACCCCGACGCAGACCACATCGCGCACGAGCGGATGCGCGGCAAGAGCGATCTCCACCTCGGCCGGACTGATGTTGGCCCCGCCCCTGATGACGACGTCCTTGAGGCGGCCGACGATCCGCAGGCTGCCGTCGTCCTCGATGAGGCCGAGGTCACCGGTACGCACCCAGCCGTCGGCGGTGCGGTAGCGGGTGTCGAGATCGGGAGCGGCGACGTAACACAGCGGCGTCATCGGGCCGCGCGCGACGATCTCACCGACGGACCCGCGCGGCACCTCCTCCAGGAGCGGCGCCCCGGGCACGGCGATGCGGATGTCAGCGACGCGCGGGTCCGGGCGGCCCGCCATGACGCCCGGACCGCCGGCCCCACCGTCGCGGGCCTGATCACCCAGCCCGGTATGGCAGTTGACGCCGTCCGCCGAGCCGTAAAGGTTCACCACCGGGCAGCGGAAGGCGCGCCGCGCCTCGTCGGCCGTAGCCTCGTCGAGAGGCGCGCCCCCGACGACGAGGGCGGTGGGCGGCGGGAACGCCGGACCGTCGCCCACCGGACTCTCCGCGAGTTTGTCGAGCAGCATCCGGATCATCGTCGGCACACCCAGGACGTGCGTGGGCTCGTGCGCGGTCAGCGCCTCCAGCGCCGCCTTGGGCGTGAAGTGGTCCAGCAGGACGAGCGTGCCGCCGTGCCGGGCGAGCGCGACGGCGGTGCCGTTGCTGCCGAACGCCGAGGCCAGCGGCACCAGGAACAGGCAGCGCGGCGGCCGCCCGTCCGGCATGAGCGTGGCGAGGAAGTTGCCGCGGCCGCCGGCCAGCGCGTTGTGCGAGTACGCCACCATCTTCGGCTCGGACTCGGAGCCGGACGAGACCAGGATGCGGGCGGCGGAGTCCGGGTCGGGGCGCGCCGGGACGAAGGGGGTCGGGTCCGTGCGCAGCAGGGCGGAGAGCGCGACCGAGCCCTCCGGGATGTCGCGCCCGGCCGCTATCACCGTGCGCAGGCCGGGCAGTTCGGTGCCGATCGCGAGGAGGTCGGCGGCGTGCCGGTTCCCACGGTGGTCGGCGGCGGCGATGACCGCGACTGCCTCCGCTCTGCGCAACAACGAGGCCGCGTCGCTCCGGCCGCGCCCGACCGGGAACGGGAGCGCGACCGCGCCCAGCGCGGCGAGCGCCAGATCGGCGATGACGGCGCCCCGCCCGCTGGGCAGTTGTATGCCGACCACGTCACCCGCGCGTATGCCGAGCCCGGTCAGGCCCGCGGCGAGACATCGGACCTTGCGGTCGAGCGCGGTGTAACAGAGTTTCCCTTTGCCGTCGATGACCGCGATGCGGTGCGGGTCGGCGATCTGGTGTGCCCGGTAGAGGCTGTACAGGTCCAGGTCGGGGCAGGTGCCGTCGAGCGCCCATGTGCGGCGCAGCTGGGCGGGCAGCAGGTCGTGCAGGTCGACGGTCATGCCGGGCTCCCGTGTTCGTCGGTGGAGCGGTGAGCGGGGGTGGCGCGGGCGTCGGGGGTGGCGCGTTCGCCGGTCATCCGAAGGTCCAGGGGGCGGGGACGGCCGGGGCGCCGTGGGCGTCACGGCCGATGGACCCCGCGGTGACGAGATCGGCGAGGTCCGTGACGACGGGGACGGCGCTCAGTCCCCGCTCGTTCAGTTCGAGCAGGGCACGTTCTGTGGGGAGTTGAGTCAGCTCGCCGTTCGGGATCGCGCATTGGTCGGCGAGGGCGATCCAGCCGTCCGCGGTGCGCAAGGGGCGGCGGAACCCGGCCGGCATCCGCGGATCGAGGCCCTGCGCGACCCGCGCTCTGGCGGACGCCGTGAGCACGTCTGCGGCTCCGAGCAGCGACGAATCGACCCGCACCCCGCACCCGGTGCGCTCGCGCAGCAACAGCGCGGCCAGTACGGCCTCGGCGCCGAGCAGTCCGCCGAGCACGTCGAGCAGCGTCATCAGGGAGGGTGCGGGCGGCTCGCCGGCGGGGCGAACGGCCTCGCCGACGCCGGTGCGGGCCTGCACCATGAAGTCGGTTCCCAGGGGAGCACCGGGCAGCCGGTCCGCCCAGCCGCTCGTGTACGCGTAGACGAGCGCGGGATTTGTGGCGGTGAAGTCATCGTGATCCAGGCTGAGTTGAGCCGCCTTGCCCGGCGCCCAGTTGTGCAGGAAGACATCGGCGCCGGCGGCCATGGCGCACAGCCGGGCCCGGTCGGCGGAGGACTTGATGTCGACCTCGACGGCCTTCTTGCCGCGGTTCAGTGCGAGCCAGCGCGCCGAGATCCCGGAACAGGAGGGCGGCATCCCGCGCAGCGGATCGCCGCCCGGCGGCTCGATCCGGACGACGTCCGCGCCCAGCAGGCCGAGCAGGTGCGCGGCGAGCGGTGCTTGGATGCGTCGACCGGCCTCCAGGACGGTGAACCCGGCGAGAGGCAGCCCTTCGGGGGCTTGTGAGGAGGCGTACGCGGCGTCGTGCGGAGCCAGCTTCCAGGGCGGTGCGCCGTCGTACTCGCTCGCCCGCCCGGCCAGCGACCGCAAGGGGCAGACGTCTGCCCCGGATGTCCCGGCCGCGTACCGGATCCGATCCCACGCACACGAGCGCGCCACGGTGTGCAGTTCCTGCGGGAAGGGCGCGCAGGCCGTGGCGTACCGGAACTGGAAGGGTCGCCATCCGCCGCGTATCGCCTTCTCGGGGGCGTCGAGCGCGCGCCAGAACTCCGCCCAGACCCCGGGGTCCAGCGTCTCCAGCTCGAAGACCGTCCCGTCGGCGGAGGTGAACGGAGGGCCACCCGTGGCGAGTTCGGACGCCTCGCCCTCCTCGGCTCCTGCGGCGGCCAGGTACTGGGAGACGGCCAGCAGCCCGGCCCGCTCGGCGCTGACCTCGACCCGGTCGACGCGAAGACCGCGCGCTCGGCCCACCAGCGCGGCCAGCACGCCCTGCACGGTGAGAACACCGGCGGCGGTGGCGGCGTAGTCGGCGGCGAGGCCGCGCGGGGAGCCGTCGCGGCGGCCGTGCACCGCCATGATGCCGGTGGCCGCCTGCACGGTGGCCTCGTCGGAGCCTGTCTCGCCCCAGACGGTGTGTGCGGCGATCTCGCCGAGGCCGGGGTCGCGCAGGGTCAGTTGCCCTCCTGTGCGGGCCGTGCCCTCCGCCTCCGCGCCGAGCAGCCGCAGATGATCGGTGACGAGGGCGTCCGCCGGACCCGGCGGGCCCGAGTGCTCCAGGCGCAGCCCGGCGAGCGGTTCGGTGGGGCCTGCCGTTCGCGCGAGGGCCGGTGTGGCTGGGGTTGCCATGCCTCTCCCTTCCTGAAGGTGTCGTGGCGCACGGGAACTCGGAGGCGGTCACCTCCGACCAGTTCCACGGAAGAGGGAGTCGGCCGGTCGACGGCCCGGGTTCCCGCCGACCCGGTGGAAAGTGAGACAGATCGCATGCAGCAGCTCGACGGTGCCCCTCGATGCCCGTACGACATGGAGGACTTGAGGGGCCGGGTAGCAGCCTTCGTACGAGACCGGGTGATGCCGTGCGAGCCGGTCCTCGACGCCGGAGGCACCGAAGCGGGCGCAGCCCTGCGCCGACTGCAGGGCGAGGCGAGGTCGGAAGGGCTGTGGGCGCTGCCGCTCCCTGCCGAACTCGGCGGACAGGGACTGCCCTTGAGGTCGTACGCCCACCTCGCCGAGGCCGAAGGGGCGAGCGACCACGGGCCGGCCGCCCTCGGCTCGGTGCCGCTGCTCGACGTCCTGATGCTGTGGCGGCACGGCAGCCCGCGTGTCCGTGAGCGGTACGTGAGGTCACTGACCGCCGGTGAGATACGGGCCTGCTACGCGATGACCGAACCCGACACTCCTGGCACCGATCCGTTCCTCACCAGCACCCGGGCCATGCAGGACGCGACCGGAGAGGGCTGGCGGGTGACGGGGCGGAAATGGTTCACCAGCGGCGCGGCCGACGCCGACCTGGTTACCGTGCTCGCCCGCACACACGGTGAACCGGGGGACCGCGAAGGGCTCTCGCTGTTCCTCGTGCCGACCCACACACCCGGCTTCCGCGTCATGCGCGACCTGCCGGTGCTCGGCGCGGCAGGGCAGGCGGAGATCCAGCTCGACGAGGTCGCGGTCGACGCCGACCATCTCGTCGGTGAGCGGGGCAAGGCCCTCGACGTCGCCGCCGAACGGCTCCAGCTCGGCCGTACCCTGCGCTGCCTGCGCTGGCTCGGCCAGGCGCGGCGCGCCTTCGACCTGCTGCTCTCGCGCGCGGCGACCCGCTCCCGCTCCCGCGGCCCGCTCGGCGACCTCCAACTCGTCCAGCAGCACGTCTTCGAGTCGCTGCTCGCACTGCGCACGACCCGCCCCCTGGTGTACGAGGCCGTGGCCCGCCTCGATGCGGGGCTCGACGCACACGTGGAGGTAGGCCTGGCGAAGGTCGCCGCCGCCCGCACCCTCCAGCAGGTGGCGGACGCGGCGATCCAGGTGCACGGCGCGGCCGGACTCGGCCCGGACACGGCCTTGCCCGCGCTGTTCCGCACCGGCCGCGCGGCACGGATCCTCGACGGCCCGGACGAGCTCCACATCACGTCCGTGGCCCGGCGCGTGCTCAGGTCCTCGGCTCCATAGGCTCCTTGCCTCCGCCGGCTTCGTACTTACTTCCTGACCCTTCCTGTGTCGTCAGGCTTCGTGTGGGTCGACGAGGCCGGTCAGGGCGGCGAGCGCGTAGGCGAGGAAGAAGTCGCCCCAGATGAGCTCGTGTCGGGGTGCCGTGCCGGAGGCCAGGTCGTAGCAGCCGTTCAGGAGGCGGCCGTCCCGTGTGAGGTGAGTGCGGACCAGGTCGTGGAGCAGGGACACGGCCTGATCCCGGTGGCCGAGCTTGAGGAGGGCGACGGCGTCGATGGCGGCGGCCGACGTGTCGAGCGGGCCTTCCGGGTGCTCCTCGTCCGCCGGCGGCACGGCCGAGCTCGGCAGCAACTGCCGCGTTTTGCCGACGAGTTCATCAGGGGAGGTCACGTGGGCTGCGTCGGCCACGGCCAGCAGCAGCCAGGCGCGTCCCCGGCTCCAACCGGGCGGCGGATCCTCCTGCGGGATCCAGTTCGTCTCGTACCGCCACGACCAGGTGAACCGGCCCAACCGGCGCTCCCCGACGCAGAGTTCGAGGTGACGCCGCAAATGCGATGCGGCGGCATCGGCGTCGGCCACCGCCAGCAGCGGCACCAGCCCCGGCACCCCGTCCACCCGCGCCCGCAGCCGGGGCCCTCCGAACGATGAGCCCCAGGGAACGAGGCCGAGCGCGGCGTCGTACGACTCCCGGACGGCGAGGGCCACGCGTTCACGCAGCCCGGCGGAGGCAGGATCGTCGGCCAGCGCGGTCCCGTACCAGAAGATCAGCCCGCGGGTGGCAGTGTCGGCGTGGATCCAGGGCTCGAGCCGGTCGGTGCATGCGATGGCGGCCCGGCGGTCCTCTGGACTCCTCGTGTGCCGAGCCCGCAGCCACAACAGACCCGCCCAGAAGCCGCCCGTCCACGAGCCGCGCCCGGTCGTCGTCCACCGGCCGCTGCCGGGATCCGCGAACAGGGGGAAACGGCCGCCGACCTGCGTCTTGGTGGCGGTCACCCGCTCCAGGACCAGGGCCAGCGCCGGGGCGGCCCAGTTCGGGGCCGTGGCGCGGCTCATCGGCGCAGGGCCGAACGCCGGTCGCGCGCGGCCCACATCAGCGCCACCGCACCCGCCCCCGCGAACTCGCCCGCGACCAGCAGCCACCCGGCTCCGTACTGCCCGGCGTCCGCGAGCAGCCCGAAGAGCGGCGGGCCGAGGGCGAACCCGGCGAAGAAGCCGGCCGAGACGAGCGCCGAGTCCTGGCCGGCCCGGCCGGGCGCAGCGCGCTGCATCACGAGGACCATTGAGACGGCGTTGGCGGCGACGGCGAGGAGGCCCACGGCGATCGCCGCGAACCAGGCCACCGCGTGCGCGTACGAGGAAACCGCGAGCAGGAGCGCCGCGCCCACCGCGCCCGTGGCGAGAGACCCCGGCAGCCATCGTGCACGGCCCGGCCTCCCGGCGAGCCGCGACCAGCCCATCCGTCCCGCGATCCCGGCGACGCCGAGGACCGCCACCAGGGCACCGGCCGCCGTCGGACCCAGGCCGAGGCGCCGTGTGCCGTACAGCGCCAGATAGGTGTTCACCGAGGCGATGCCACAACCGAGGAACAGGGAGAAGACCGCCAGCCAGGCGATCATGCCGCGCGCAGCCCGGGCCGCGGGCGCGGTCTTCGGCGGCGGGTCGGCGGGCAGGGCTCGGGCCGCCCAGACGGCTGCGAGCACGGCCGCACCCGCGGCGGTCCACACCGCTCCCCGCCAGCCGGTCGCGGCGGCGAGCGCCGCCAGCGGCAGCCCCGCCACGAACGCGCCGAGCTGTACCCCGGACTGCTTCGTCCCGGTCACCGCACCGCGCCGCTCAAGAGGCACGGTGGCCAGGATCGCCTTGTTCGTCGCGGGGTTGGCGAGCGCCTGGGGCACACCGCCCAGCGCGACCGCCGCCAGCAGGAACCCGGCGCCCGGGGCCGCGCCGATCAATGCCAGCGCGAGGGCCGACACCAGCAGCAGCCCGACCAGGCAGCGGCGCGGGCCGATGCGGTCCACCAGCTGGCCACCGAGCGGCGACAGCACGGCAGCCGCGCCGAAACCGACGGTCGTCGTCAGGCCGAGCACCGTCGGTGAGATGCCCAAACCGTCCACGATCCGGGGCCCCAGCGCCCCGAGCAGGAACAACTGCATCATCGAGAACGCCATGGCACAGGTCAGCAGCCAGGTCAGGGCGACCGCCTCGCCGCCCGGGTGGCCGTCGGCCACTGTCGTCGTTCCGCGGATCTCACCTTGCTCAGCCGCCAACGTGCCCCTCCTCTGCACACGGGGATGTCCCCGGGCCTGGAAGAGTTGTCGGGCCGTACGACGGGTGAGTTCCGGCCGTTCCACGTGGCCTGCACCACAAGTCCCGTACGGCGCCTCCGTCGCACGAATTTCCGTACCGGCCGATGATCACGGAATCATGGGTGCAAGGATGAGCCCGCCATGACGACAGGGTGGGGTGCTCGCGCAGGACGGGCCGCGGTGTTCGCGGCTGTCTGCGTGCTGCTCACGGCCTTGGGCCACACCCTGATGTCGGAGGCCTCGGTGCCTTGGTGGGCGCTGGGCGCCGGAGCCGCGGCGACGGGCGGTGCCGCCTGGGTGCTCGCCGGACGCGAGCGCGGGCTCGTGGCGGTCGTCGGCGTGGCGGTGGCCGCGCAGGCGGCGCTCCACTCGCTGTTCTCGCTGTCCCAGGTGTTGGTGCGTCCGGAGCCGCCAGGTGGCTCGCTCGCACGGCAGTGGCTGAACCATGTGCTGTGCGGGGCGCCGATGGACGCGGCCTCGTCCGCGGCGGATGCGGGCTCCACGGACATGGGCATGCCCATGGATTCCATTGGCTCCATGTACATGGGTGCCATGCACCACTCCATGAGCGCCATGCACCACATGGGCGCGATGGACTCGATGGACCACATGAGTTCGGCCGGGTCCCTGCACTCGATGGGCTCCATGAGCCCCATGGGCCACGAGATGGGCGGCATGTCCCCGCTCGGCATGCTTCTGGCCCACCTCCTGGCCGCCGTGCTCAGCGGCCTGTGGCTGGCCTACGGCGAGCAGGCCGCGTTCCGTGTCGCCCGGTCATTCGCGGCCTGGATCGTCGCACCCTTGCGGAACCTGCTGCGCTTGCCCGCACCGCGGCACCGTCCGCGTGTGCGCCCGTGTCGAGCGGAGTCCGCTCGCGCGCCCCGCCTGCTCCTCCTCACCCACGCGATCACTTCTCGGGGTCCGCCCGTGGGGACCGCTGTCGCCTGACGACAGCTGGTTTCCCGGGACTTGCGCCGCCTCACGCGCCGCACCCCCGGTCTTCGGCCGTACGCCCAGCCGGGCCGCACGGCCGCCTCCCCACGTACCGGACCGCGGATCACTGTGCCCTGAAGCGGCACGGCCGGTCCCGGTCCTGGTTGACCCGAGAAGGACTCCAGGTGATGACTCCTGCCCTGACGTCGGCCCCACCCGGGGCGGACGCGCACGGGCCGGGCGAACCGGCGGCCTCCCGCGACGACTCGATCACCGCCTGGGCGCTCGCCGCCCGCGCAGGTGACCCGGTCGCCGTCGACCGCTTCGTCCGTGCCCTCCACCGCGACGTGCAGTGTTACGTCGCTCATCTCTGCCACGACGCGCAGGCCGTGGACGACCTCGCGCAGGACACGTTCCTGCGCGCGCTCGGCAGCCTCCACCGTTTCGAGGGCCGGTCCACGGCCCGGACGTGGCTGCTGTCCATCGCGCGCCGCGCGGTGATCGACAGCTACCGGTACGCGGCCACCCGGCCCCGTTCGTCCCACAGCGAGGACTGGGAGACCGCCGCCGAACTGGCCCAGCCGCGCGGCCTGCCCGGCTTCGACGACGGCATAGCGCTCCTCGACCTGCTGGCCACGCTGCCCGCCGAACGCCGCGAGGCGTTCGTGCTCACGCAGATGCTGGGCCTGCCCTACGCGGAGGCGGCCGCACGGAGCGACTGCCCTGTCGGCACGGTCCGTTCCCGCGTGGCCCGCGCCCGCTCTGCCCTTGCCCGGCAACTGGAAGAAGCCGAGCACGAGCAGCCCACGCCGATGCCGGCCTAGGCCCGGGCGGCCGGTGTGGCACCCACCGCACCGGCCGCCCGCCCGGAACTTCACCGCCTCACGAGCCGACAACTGCACCGGCTCGCCCTCGGGCGCCGCACCACCCCTGGACCAGGAGCACCACCGTGTCCGTCACGTCCCCACCCCGCCCCGCCGAAGACAACCAAGGCAACCAGAACGACCAGAACGACCAGAACCATCAGGACAGCCAAGGCAGCGAAGGCAACCCCGCCGCCCCGTCACTCCCGCCCACCAGCAGGTCCACATGGGGATCCCTGCGCCCGCTGGCGCTGCGACTGCACTTCTTCGCCGGGGTGTTCGTGGCCCCGTTCCTGTTCGTCGCCGCCGCTACCGGTTTCCTCTACGCCTGCTCGTTCCATGCTTGCACTCTCTGGTGGTCGTGCCACTCACGTGCCAGAAACGGCGGGGAACCACGGTGAACAACGGGTGTGGCGACGAGGCAACGCGCATTTGATCCGTCTCGTTGCACCAGCTCAGAGGAGGATTCGTCCTCAGAAGCCCCGAGCTTCCCACGCTCAGGCCCAGTTGCCCTACTCAAGGGTGAAGGCGACGACATCAAGGCCAGAGTGGAGCTCACGATTCCAACAGCAATGGGGAAGGCGAGCAGATGGCAGACGCGGAGTGCGCAGCATGCAGGTTCATCCAGGGCGAGGAGCCGATCCCAGGGGGAACGCTTCTCAGGACAGCAAAGTGGGTCGTGCAGCACTCGAAGGGCCCGCTAGGCCTCGGCACGCTGGCGGTCATGCCCGTAAGGCACGTTGTTCATGTATCAGACCTGACTGATGGTGAATCCACGGAACTTGGCCCCCTGTTGCAGCGAACAAGCGCAGCGGTGCACGCCGCTATGAACCCGGAACAGGTCTACGTCTGCCTGTGGTCCCACGCTGACGCGATTCCCGGCCACCTTCACTTTGTGGTGCAGCCCGCGTGCAGAGACGACATGATCCAGCACAACGCGTACGGGCCAGTACTGCAACTGGCGATGTTCCAAGCCAATCGGGTGCCAAGCGCGGCAGCAGTCGAAGAGGTATGCACGCGTCTCCGGGCCGAGCTTCCAGACTTGCAGGGAGGAAACACGCTGAGTGTCTACTGAGGTTGAACTCGTGAATACCGCACAGTCCGAATGCCGCTCCCCGCCGACTGGCGCCTCAGGAGCAATTGTCAAGACCTGTGGATGGAAGCCGCACCGACCCAGCGCTGATAAGCGTCTACGTCGACGTTGCTGCCGCACACGATGGTGACGACGTGCCGGCCGGCGAAGCGGTCACGGTCTTCGAGGATCGCCGCAATGCCGAGCGCAGCCGAAGGTTCGACGACGAGGCTGGCGTGGTCGAGGAGCATCTGCATACCGGCGATGATCGACGCTTCCTGCACCAGAACGGCGTCGTCAGCGACCAGGAGGAGGTCGTCCAGGACGGCCGGAATGGGACGCCGGCCGGCGACGCCGTCAGCGATGGTGTTGGTCGAGTCGGTCGTGACGACACGTCGTTGCCGCCACGAGTGTGTCAGCGCCGGTGCGCCCGCCGGCTGGACGCAGATCACCTCGACCTCGGGCGCCAAGTCCTTCACCACATGGCCCACACCGGTGGCCAGCGCCCCACCGCCGAGAGCAATCAGGACGGCGTCGAACGCCGGCACGGTGTCCACCAGTTCCAGGCCGATGGTCGCCGCGCCCTCGCAGGTCTCGATGTCCAGGCTGTCTTCGACCAGCCGGATGCCTTCGTATCGGGCTACCGCCGCCGCCCGCTCTCGAGCCAGCTCGTGGTCGCCGTCCACCAGCTCCAACCTGGCGCCCAATGCGCGGATGCGATCGAGCTTGGCCACCGTCGCAAAGCGGGACGCCACGACGGTGACGTCGAGCCCCCGGCCGCGACCGGACCACGCGAGGGCTTGGCCAAGGTTGCCCGCGCTGGCGCACACCACGGCTCGCGAGCCACTGCCGGCGAGCAGGCTTGCGACGACCTCGGTGCCGCGGGCCTTGAAGCTGCGGACCGGGTTCGCCGTTTCGAGCTTGATGCTCACCGTGCACCCGAGGCCCGGCTCCAGCGCCTCGCAGCGATACAGCGGAGAGTCGAGAAAGACCGGGTCGATCATCCGGCGAGCCGCCCGAATCCGAGCAGTGTTGAGACGCGTCTCCTGCACGACACGACAGTAGCGCCGCCGAGGCTGGTTCCTGAGCAACGGTAGGGAGTTGTAGTTCGGTTGAGGTGCATCACGCTGCGGCGGGCCCCTCGGGGTGTTCGACGAGGTGACCGTTCTCGAAGCCGGCGCCGGTCCAGAGGCTGCTGGCCGTACGGGTCACCGCCGCGAGCGTCTCCGACAGCGCCGACGGCATCCGCTTGCTACAGCGCCTCAACTCACCTGAGATGACAGATCATCTGGAGGCCCCGAGACCGAAGAAAGATCCTCAAGCGTCACAACATCCAACTCGGACCTGGTGAAGTGAAGCCGGCTGTGGCGCAATGCCCCAGATGGCCACGCTCCCGGACCGTCAAGACTTCGGCAGCATCGACTGCTGGGAACGCGTCTGGCGCGGCGAGAGTCTCTACTTGCATGTCCGTCGCACGGGAACAGCAACCCTGTCTCGGGCGCTGCTCGTCACAGCCGCGTCGGCGCGAGCGATCGAGCCGGTTGGCCGGGCTGCGACGAGAGTGGCGACTGCGATGACCGTCGCCGCAAACGTGAACGACCACAATATGCCGCCGGGCTGATCGACGATCAGCCCGGCCATCGCACCGCCGGCCGAGTTGGCAGCCATCGGAACGGTCACCAGCCAGGTACCGGCCTCGTTTCGCATACCGGCTCGGCTGACACCTGGGCATTGGTCAGAGGGAGCGCGGCGGCATCGGCGCGGACACGAGCTGGTGAGCGGCCGACAGCTTGGTGGAGCATCTGTTCGGAGAGGTCGACACTGATCACGCGGGGGAACTCGCTGCGGAGTAGCTCGGTGAACAGCCCTGTTCCTGATCCGAGTTCTAGGCACACGCCATCAGGGAAGGGTCCGCCACGCTCCAGAGCATCACGCAGCGGTTCGTCTCGCCCCGTAGCCAAGGTGGTGTCCCACTCGGCGGCTATCTGATCGAACTGGTCGGCGATGAAGTGGGACGTCTCGCCGTCCCAGGACCGGCGGCCAACAGCCAGCTCGCGGGCAAAGACGCGGAACTCTTCCGGATAGGGCTTCGGCACAGCGACATCCTTCCCACCCGTCCTACAGGGCAAGCCAGTTCAGATGTCACCCGATCGTGCAGCAGACCCCTTAGCGAACCCGTGCGAGTGTCTAACTGCGTGACAACGCCGACGCACAACGGCGGACAAGTACGGACTCCTGCGGACCATCAGCACAGGTGAGCAGCACAACGGCCCAAGGCGGAGCCCTCACCCAAGTTGCTTCGGGAGCAAGCGGTCTTGAAATAGAGCCGGGCCCTTCTGAGCCTTTCATGATGAGCGGGCGGCGCAGAAGGGGCGCCCCACGTCGTGGGGCGCCCACGACGGCCGACAACTCCTCACCCAGTAGGCAGACACGGATGCCGACACCGGACGAACCCCGATGCACACGTAAGCATGCGAGCGAACTGAACAACATCTACTCCACCTCGAAGCGATGCTGACTAGCTACCGCATTGCCCAGAACCCGCATCGCATGGATGAGGCCTGGCCCTTCTGGAGCCCTGGCAGCCAAGGGCCCTTCGCCGAGTGGCCGTGGCAATGGCTGGGCCGTCACAGTCCGCTGGGCTGGGCTACAGAGATCGAACGCGAGGCGCAGGCGTCCGACCAGCAGGACATTGACCTGTTCTTCAGCTTGTTCGATGAGTACCGAGCCGGGCGCCACCAGGCAGCGCGGTAGAGCTTTCCCTACTTCGTCAAGGCACCCGGCTGCGCTCCGCTCTGCCGGGCGCGCTCCTGGCTCCGCTGCGCGCTGCGCTCCTGCCTTCGGCCCGCTGAGTAAGCCCGAGGGCATGACTCGAGACCCGTGGACGCCACAGCCGCTCAACGACAAGACCATGCCTCCGGCGGGGGCGCTCAGACTCCGGGATGGACGGGGCGGCGTATGCGAGTGCCGGCACATCGTGGCGAGTGTCGGAGGCTGCCATCCCGACCACCTTCGACCCAGGCAGAGCCGAGCAGACGCGGCCCAGGGCGTCAAGGTCGTTCGTACAGTGGCGCGCTCCACCTTGACGCCCTGAACCACGCCCGCTCCACGGTGTGTGGGTCGAAGGCGGACGGGATGGCAGCAGGGACAGTTGTGGTTCCTGTCGGAGCCAGACCCGCGAGTCAATCGGAAACCTCAAATTGGGCACGGTAAGAGCGGCTAATGAGGCCTTGCCGGTGCGGCGTTGCGTGACTCACTGATCGTTTCAGAATGTGGACACGGCGTCATCTGAGGGCGCCCGGCCCGTGCCGCGCGCTCGCCGCCTCGGCTGTGAAAATCACTGTCCGATTGTCGGAACACGGTGATAGAGAGTCCATGTGACAACGACACTTACGTTCCCCGTTCTGTTGCGACTGATCGACGAACGGTCGAGCGCCTTCCGTGCCGCGGTCGCCTCCGCGCCCAGCCTCGACGTGCAGGTGCCGACCTGCCCGGAGTGGACGCTGTTCGATCTGGCGCAGCACATCGGCGAGGGGCGCCGCGCCTGGGCCGCCACCGTCGCCGCAGGGCCTGCTCCGGCCAAGTCCGCAGCGGAGGGCGCCCCGGCTGCGCCTCGGGAGCGCGAGGCACTGCCGGCCTGGTTGGCGGAGTCCACGGAGCAACTGCTGGACGCATTGCGGGAGGCCGGACCGGATCGCGGTTGCTGGACGTGGTGGGGTGCGTCCCAGTCGCCGCAGACCTGTGGCGCCGTCGCCCGGCACCAGCTCCAGCAGATCGCGGTGCACACCTACGACGCCCAGGTCACTGTGGGTGCCCCGGAGCCGCTGCCGGATGAGGTGGCACTCGATGGTGTCGAGGAGTTCCTGTCCACCTGCGTCGCAACGACGAGTGCCTGGCCGCACAAGCCCACTGCCTTCGACTTCCACGCCACCGAGGGCCAGTCCTGGTGCCTCACGGTCGACGGCGACGGCGCACGCTCCACCCGTATCTCCGCGCCCGGCACGACGCCTGTCGCCGCTGCCGACGAGGGCCCGAACGCGGCTGGCGTCTCCGTTCGCGGCACGGCCAGTGAGCTGGTTCTCTTCGTGTACGACCGTATCCCGGCGGACTCCCTGCAGATCGAGGGAGACGCAGGTTTGTTCGACCTGCTCCGCGCGTGGGACCCGGAGGAGTAGGACGGGTGCTGTAGAGCGGCGAAGTAAGCCTTGTCAAGACTGCATGCGGCGTCTGACACCAGCGGCTGACACCAACAAGCACGAACCGCAGCGGTCAGCGCCGGACCGCAGTGAACGATCGACCAAGGCGCAAGGGCCGTTGGCCGACGTTGACAGACCCCCGTGATCGACCTGATAAGGATGAGGCCAGACCTCAAAGCCTTGGACTGTACGGGCGCCAGCCGCATCATCGGCCGGCGCCCGTTGCTTTGGCACGGTCATTGAGACTCCACCGACCTCACGTTGCAGGGCGCCCCGCGCGGAGGTAGTCGAGGTACTCGTCTCCGGCCATGCCTGCGTTCACCCAGCAGTGACGGACCGCCCCGGTTCGACGCTCAGCCTCTGCCATCGCGACCGCCGCATCATCGGTGACAGCAAGCGTCTGGCCTGCTGGACGGTCGCCGACTCGTACCTGCTCGGGCCCGACCTGCTGGTCGCCCCGGTCACCACCGCGGGCGCAACGACGCGCGAGGTGTACGTCCCGGCGGGCGCGCGCTGGACGTGCGCCTGGACCGGCGCCGACTTCGAGGGCGGGGCCCGGGTGACGGTGGGCGCGCCGCTGGAGCGGATACCGCTGTTCCTGCGGGACGGGACGCGGCTACCGGTCTCGGCCTGAACATCCCCGGCCCGCGCCCGCGGTGACCGTCAGCCCGTAGCGCTTCAAATTGGCTTCACCGACTGTGACCTGGTATTTCGTCCGATAGTCAGCCGGCTCGGTGGCATGGGTTGATGAGGTCCGCGACGGCATTTCGGCGCTCGGTCCGGGCTGCGGGCAGGGGGATGATGTTCGGGTCGTCGTTGGGCGCGAGTTGGTCTCGGCCTCGGTGGGGTCGGTGGCTGTTGAAGTGGTCGGCGTAGTCGTGGAGGGTCTTCTCCGCGTGGCCGCGGCCGAACAGCAGGATCCGGTCGGTGCACTCCTCCCGCGCTGAGCATATGAATCGTCACCGCTCCGCATCCCGTGCCGACCGCCAAGGCGACGGGAGCCGGCCTGCACGCGTTCACGGGGCCGCGGTGACCTCGTCGGCTTCCGTCGAGTGTTCCGCGCAGGACGAGGTGACCACCTCCGAACGTCGGGTACCCCGGTCCATGAGGCCTCCCGTGAAGGCGAGGCCCAGGCCGGCCAGGGCGAGAGCCGCCCCGACCAGGTTGGGAGAGGCCCATCCCCAGCCCGCCGAGATGGCCAGGCCGCCGAGCCAGGCACCGCCCGCGTTGGCGAGGTTGAATGCGGAGTGGTTGGAGGCGGCCGCCATCGTCGGAGCGTTCTGCGCCTTGGCCATGAGCAACATCTGGACGGGTGTGGTGATGAGAGAACCCATGGCACCGATGAAGGCGATCGTCACCAGCGCGGGCACGGTGCTGTTGACGGTGAAATAGAACGTCACCAGCGCCGCGGCCAGCAGAGCGAGCCCCGCGTACAGCGTCGGCCTCAGGGCACGGTCCGTGAGCGGGCCTGCGATCACCGTGCCGAGCGTCATGCCGACGCCGTAGAGCGCGAGGACCAGCGTGGTGGAGGAGTCGGAGATGCCCGTCACGTTCGTGAGCATGGGCACCAGGTAGCTGTAGACGGCGAAGAACCCGCCGAACCCGACGACAGCCGTGGCCAGGCCGATCGCGACCTGCCTGTTGCCCATCGCCCGCAGCTCGTGCCGGATACCGGACTGCCGGCCACGTGGCTGGTGTGGAACGAAGAGGGCCAGGGAGGCGAGGGCGATGATGCCGATGACGGCGACTGCCCAGTAGGCGGACCGCCAGCCCAGGTGCTGCCCGAGGGCCGTACTCGCCGGCACTCCGACGATGTTCGCAATGGTGAGCCCGAGGAACATCTTCGACACGGCACGTGCGGCCCGTTCGGGGGCGACCAGCCGGGAAGCGACGACGGCGCCCACACCGAACAGCGCTCCGTGCGGCAGACCTGCCAGAAAGCGCGCGGCGAAGAGCAGTCCGAAGCTGGGTGCGAGCGCGGACGCGATGTTGCCGACCACGAACAGTCCGGACAGGAGCAGCAGCAGCCGCTTGTGGGGAACGCGCGCGCCGATGCCCGTCAGCACGGGGGCGCCGACGACGACACCGAGCGCGTAGGCCGAGACGAGGTTGCCGGCATGCGGCACGGATACGTCGATGCCGTCAGCGATCTGGGGCAGCAGCCCCATCGTGGCGAATTCGGTCGTGCCGATGCCGAACGCGACAACAGCAAGGGCCAGCAGGGCCAGCGGCATGGTGCAGGACACCTTTCGAAGACAGTGGTCTATGAGCGGATGGGTGTGGATGGGACCGGGAAAGTCTCCGACCAGGTGGTCTGTCGCGCTGAGCGCCCTGGCCCGGCGCCACCATGGAGCAGGGATGGACAGAGGTAAGCCCACAAGGCTCAGCAGCGAGGGGGACCCGCGCATTCCAAGATCGACCAGAACGTGTCGGTGACCTCCGTCACCCGTTATCGCCCGTCCTGTTGTGTACTGCTGCCGCCCGTCGCCCGCCCTTTGGTCTGCACACGCACTCCCTCCCGCGAGGGAGTGCGTGTGCAGGGAGCTGTCGTTTGGGGTCGGGCCGGCGGTGGCACTCGCCGTTGCTCGGGGCCGTCCGCTCGGGCCGACGCCGGGTGTTACTCCGGCGTGCACCCGCGCAGGGTGGATGCGATGACGGCGTCCAGTCCGTGCTCGGAGCGGCGCGGGGGCGACGGGGCATTGCTCCTGATCCCTGGCCCCCCTCGTGGGCAGCCGCGTCTCAAGATCCCTTGAGACGCGGCTTTTACATGCCAACCGCAAGGTGCAGGGTTGGTGCGCCTCTCCGTCGGCAGGTCGGCGAGTAACTGGGGCGACTCGCAGCCGCCTGTCCAGGAGGCGCTTGCTGCGGCGCGGGCCGGGCGATCCCCGTACCGTGTTGTGCGCGGGTGGCGACGAGGGCGGCGAGTTCGCCGTGCACTCGGCGATATCCTCGAGGGATTTTCGCGGACCAGGCGCAGGACGAGAAGGCGGATGGAGCGCACGGTGCGGGGGCGCCCTGCCTTCTTCGGCTGGCAGGTCTGGGTGTGCCGCCGGTGCATCAGGTTGCGGTGCCGGCGCAGCACGGTGTCCGGTTGGACGAGCAGCGGCAGCTGGTGGGGGCTGGCCGGGGGAGTGGGGTCAGCAGCGCGGCGAGGAAGGTCCGCTCCTCGGGCCGAAACGTCGGCTTGTCGGTGCCGAGATGGCGTTCCAGGACGGTGATCTGGTGGCGTAGCGCCAGGGTCTCGATGTCTTTGTCACGGTCGCTCATCGGCAGCCGCCGCAGCGCGGCGACGGCGTGGGTGACGGCCGGGTAGGCGAAGCGGATCAGTACGAGGGGCGATCATGCTGTGTTCTGGGAGTAGTTCCGCGAGCGGGGTGACCTGCACGGACGAAGTTTCCGGCAGGCGCAGTGGCGGTGGGGGAGGCGGGGACCGGTGAGGCCAGGCCCTGGCGCTCGATACGGCGGGCGTTCGCCCCGGACCAGCTCACGGTGGGTGTCGGCATGACCTGACGCTAACCCTCATCTGGGTCAGAAGCTGTCCGCTTTGAGCGGTCACCGGATTCCTCCGAGGATGCCCCGGCCTTTAGGCCGGGGAGGAATTGGACTCCTGCGGAGCAGGGCAGAGAAAGCCGGATCGTCGTCAGGGCGATCCGGCGTCCGCCCCGCGTGATGATGAGGAACCCCACCGAGATCAGTTGTTCTCAACTGTCAGTCCTCCCAGATAGGTTGTGCTTCATGACGACCGGAGCGTTGACGGCAGGTGGCGGGCACGCCCGCCACACTTTCCGGCTGCGCCTGTCGTCCACGGCCATCCGCGCACTGGAAGCGGAATGGGCGCGCTGCCGCTGGGTGTGGAACGAGTCGGTGGCCAAGTCGAAGGCCGTGCATCTGCACAACAAGGCCACCGGCGAGAAGACAACGTGCGGCCCGGCGCAGCTCGACAAGATGCTGACCGCGGCCCGTACCGCGAACGCGTGGCTGCGTGAGGGCTCCAGCGTTGTGCAGCAGCAGTTGATACGAGACTTCGCGAAGTCCCGCGCGAAGGCACTGAAAGACATCAAGGCCCGGTTGCCGATACGGCAGCGGGCCGGTATGCCGAAGTACAAGAAGAAGCATCAGGTCGACCCGAGCCTGAACTACACCCAGCGCGGTTTCCGGGTGAAAGACGGCCGTCTGCACCTCGCCGGCGGCATCGCGGCGACGGTCGTGTGGTCGCGTGAGCTGCCCAAGCCGCCGTCCAGCGTGCGCGTCTACCGCGACAGTCTCGGCCACTGGTACGCCTCGTTCGTGGTCGCCACCAGCACCCAGGCGCTTGTCGAAACCGGCTGCGTGATCGGCATCGACTGGGGTGTGAAGGAGACCGCGACCACCACATCCGACGACTACGACCTTCCCCAACACGAGCATGGCCACAAGGCCGCGCAGCGCCTCGCCCGCTACCACCGGATGATGGCCCGCAGGAAGCCGAAGAAGCAGCCCTGTTCGAACGGCTACAAGCGCGCCAAGAAGCAGGCGGCGAAGCTGCACAAGAAGGTGGCCCGGCAGCGCCAGGACACCGCCCGCAAGTGGGCCAAGCGTGTGGTCCGCGACCACGACGCCTTGGCGGTAGAGGACTTCCGCCCGAAGTTCCTGGCGAAGTCGACGATGGCCCGCAAGGCCGCTGACGCTGCGATCGGCGCGACCAAGAGCGCCCTGGTCGAGATGGCCCGTAAACACGGCCGCGCCGTGCACCTCGTCAGCCCCGCGCACACCACCATGGACTGCGCGCACTGCGGTGCGAGAGCCAAGCATCGCCTGCCTCTCTACGAGAGAACGTATACGTGCACCGCGTGCGGAACCGTGTCCCCCAGGGACAAGAACTCCGCCCGCGTGATGCTCGTCCGGGCTGGTCTCAACCCGGCTAGTGCTGATCTTGTAAGCCCTGCCACCTGCTAGGTGCCAGGCAAAGTGAGCTAGGAATCCGCCTGCCTCAGCGGGGGGAGGACGTCAATACGGCAGTTCCGTACGGGGCGCCCAGAGCGTGGACATCGGCGAAGGCGCAGGTCCCGGAGTGGCCGACCGTAGCCCCTCCGGGACCGGCTCCTCAGCGTGTGAAGGCTGCCGGCTGAGCGGTCGGCCGGTGGTCCGGGGTGTAGGACCAGGGGCGGAGCTGTTCCAGGGCCTTGCCGATGCGGAACACGGTCGGGTCGTCGTAAGTCTGGCCGACGATCTGGAGGCCCGTGGGAAGGCCCCAACTGGAATGGCCGCTGGGGACGTTGAGGACTGGGCAGCGGTTGTTTATATTGAAGGGGACGGTCATCGGTGCCCACATGGGCTCACCGTGGTCCTCGCCGTTCACCACCAGGCGGCCCAGGAGGTCGTCTCCGGCGGGCAGGCCCGGGACGGAGGTGGTCGGGCAGATCAGGGCGTCGAAGGGGGCCATCGCCTCGCCCAGCTCGCGCTGCAGCCGGGTCTCGATGCGCAGGCCGTCGAGGTAGGTGACGCGCTCACGGGCGACGGCCATGGTGTCCGCGAAGGCTGCCGCGTACACGGACATACGGTCGCGGTGCTTCGCTTCGATCTCGCAGACGAGGGCGCCGAAGATGGTGGAGAAGTGTGCCCCGAGGCTGATGAGGATGTCGTCCTTGGTCCACGGGAGTTCGATCTCCTCGACGACTGCGCCCGCGTCGGTGAGGGCCCGGGCGACCGCCCGGGTGTTGGCCTCGACCTCCGGGTGGACGTCGTAAGCGCCCAGGCGGACGCACAGCGCGATGCGCATCCCCGCGACCGCGTCGTACTCGGTCGGCAGAACGTGCTTCGGGCGCAGCGACACGTGGTCGCGCGGGTCGGGGCCTGCCAGGACGTTGGCGAAGGTGACGCAGTCGTCCACGGTCCGAGCCATGGGGCCGTCGCCGCGGTAGTGGTCGGCGGACAGCGGTGCGACGCCGGGAATCCGGCCGTACGGGGCCTTGTACCCGACGGTGCCGGTGAAGGCGGCGGGGATGCGGGTCGAGCCGCCGATGTCGGAGGCCGAGGCGAGCAGCGCGGTGCCGGCCGCGAGGGAGGCGCCCGCGCCGCCGGACGAGCCGCCGGGGGTCAACTCGGGGTTCCACGGATTGCGCGTGACGCCCCACAGGCGGCTGTGGGTGAAGGTGGCGATGGAGAACTCGGGGTGGCGGTACGGGCGTGGATGATGCCGCCGGCGTCCAGGATGCGGTCGATCACCGGAGCGTTCTCGGTCGCGGTGTTACCGACGTTGACGAGCGAGCCCTCCGTGAGGGAGCGCCCGGCGATGGCGTGCTTCTCCTTGGTGGCGACCGGGATGCCTTCCAGCGGACGCGGCGTCAGTCCGCCCTTACCGAGGAAACGGTCCTCGGCCTGCCGGGCCTGTTCCAGTGCCTCGTCGAAGAGCTGCTCAGTGAAGGCGTTGATGACCGGCTCGGTCTGCTCCGCGCGGTGGATGACCGCGCGCATCAGCTCCACGGGGGACAGGTCTCGGGCGTCGAAGAGTCGTCGCGCCTCGGTGGCACTGAGGTAGGCGAGATCGGTGCTGGGGTTGTCCGAGTTCATTCGGAAGTCCTTTTCGGATGAGGAGAAGTGAGGAGGGGGCGCTCTCGTGGAGGTGCCGCGAGGCGTCAGCCGATCAGCCGTTTGAGGGCGGCGTTGATCCAGACTGTCGCCTTGGCGGCGGGACTTCGCAGGAAAGCGGCTATGTCCGGACCAAGGGGCACGTCACCGGATTCCTCCGAGGATGCCCCGGTCTTCAGGCCGGGGAGGAATCGGACTCCTGCGGAGCAGGGCAGGGGAAGCCGATTCGCCGGCAGGGCGGGTCGGCGTCCACTCGTCGTGGTGGTGAGGCAGCCCGCATTGGATCGGAACTCTCAACTGTCAGTCCTCCCGGATAGGTTGTTGTTCATGACGATCGCGGTGCAGGAGACGGCAGGTGTCGGGCATGCCCGCTACACCTTCCGCCTTCGTGTGTCGTCCACCGCAACGGGCGCCCTCGAAGCGGAATGGGCGCGGTGTCGGTGGCTGTGGAATGAGTGCTGCGCCCGTTCGAAGAGGGCGCACGCTGAGAATGAGAAGTGTGGTCCGGCTCGGCTGGACAAGATGCTGACCGAGGCGCGTACCTGCATGGGCTGGTTGCGCGAGGGCTCCAGTGTTCCTCAGCAGCAGGTGATACGCGATTTCGCGAAGTCGAGGGCGAAGGCGCTGAAGGACATCAAGGCCGCTTTGCCGATGCGGCGGCGGGCCGGGATGCCCAAGTACAAGAGGAAGCACCAGGACGACTTGTCGTTGAACTACACCCAGCGGGGTTTTCGGCTCAAGGACGGCCGCCTGCACCTGGCGGGCGGCATCGCCGTGACGGTCGTGTGGTCGAGGGCCCTCCCTAAGCCACCCTCCAGCGTCCGCGTCTACCGCGATGGCACCGGAGTTTGGTACGCGTCGTTCGTCGTGGCGAGCGTGACCGAGACGCTGCCGGGAACCGGCCGGGTGATCGGGATCGACTGGGGTGTGAAGGAGACCGCGACCACCACCAGCGATGACCACGACCTTGCCCACCCGCAGCACGGGAAGAACGCCGCCCAGCGCTTGGCGCACTATCAGCGGATGATGTCCCGGCGTAAGCCGAAGCGTGGACACGCCGGATCGAAGGGCTACCGCGAGGCGAAGCGGCAGACGGCGAAGCTGCACAAGAAGGTGGCCCGGCAGCGTCAGGACACCGCCCGCAAGTGGGCCAAAAAGGTCGTCCGCGACCATGACGCCCTGGCCGTGGAGGACTTCCGGCCGAAGTTCCTCGCGAAGTCCACCATGGCCAACAAGGCCGCTGACGCGGCCATCGGCGCGACCAAGACAGCCCTGGTCGAGATGGGCCGTAAGCACGGCCGGTCCGTACACCTGGTGCACCCGGCGCACACCACGATGGACTGCGCAGACTGCGGAGCGAGAACCAAGCACGCGCTGCCTCTCTCAGAACGAACGTATACGTGCACCACGTGCGGAGTGTCCCGGCCTCGGGACAAAAACTCAGCCCGTGTGATGCTCGTCCGGGCTGGTCTCTGTCCCGGCTAGTGCTGATCGTGTAAGACCTGTATCTCCGTCGGGGATCAGGCGACGTGAGCTAGGAATCCCCCTGCTTTAGCTGGGGGAGGTTTCAAATCTCCTGGTGGTCCCCGGCGTGGTCGGCCTCGGTGCCCAGCCACGGGGCGGCCGCAGCGAGCAGGGTCGTCACGCCGGTCCGGATCGTGGGCTCGGGTACAGGGGCGAAGTGCGGGGAGTGGTTGGCGGGAATCGTGTCCGGCAGACCGTCCGTCAGCAGGGCTTCGGGGTCGATGTCCTGGAAGAGGGCGGGGTCGGCGCCGCCGAAGTGCCAGAAGACCGAGGGGACACCGAGGGTCGTACCGAAGACACCGAAGTCCTCGCTGCCCGTGAGGGGTTGGGGCAGGGTGAGGACCCGTTCCCCGCCGAGGACTTCGGCGATCGCGCTGAGCACGGTGCCGGTGGCCCGGTCGTCGTTGACGGTGACGGGGAAGGAGTTGAGTCCGGTGATCTCGGGGTCCTTGGGGGCGCCGGATGCTGCGGCCTCGGCGCGGACGATTCGTTCGACGGCCGCCAGAACCCGGTTGCGTACCGCGGGAGTCGTGGAGCGGACGTTGATCCGCAGTTCGGCGGTGTCGGGGATGATGTTCTCCTTGGTGCCCGCGTGGAGCGAGCCGACGGTCACGACGGCGGTCTGAGCCGCGCCCACCTCCCGGGAGACGACCGTCTGCAGCCGCATGACGACCGCGGCGGCCATGACGATCGGGTCGATGGTGGTCTCGGGAGCGGACCCGTGTCCGCCGCGCCCGAAGAGGCGGACACGCAGGCTGTCGGAGGCGGCCATCACCGGCCCGGGGCGGGTGCCGACGAAGCCGACGGGGGCCGGGGAGACATGCTGGCCGAGGCAGACGTCGGCGCGGGGAAAGCGTTCCAGGAAGCCGTCCTCGATCATGGCCGGTGCCCCGCCGATCTCCTCGGCGGGCTGGAACACGGCGACGACCGTGCCGCGCCACTGCGCACGGGTGGCGGCGAGTTGGCCGGTCGCACCGAGGAGACAGGTAACGTGCATGTCGTGGCCGCAGGCGTGCATGACGGGCACTTCGTTGCCCTCGCCGTCGACGGCGGTCTCGTGGGAGGCGTACGGCAGTCCCGTCCGCTCCTTGACCGGGAGTCCGTCCATGTCTGCGCGCAGCAGGACCACCGGTCCCTCGCCGTTGACCAGGACCCCGACGACGCCGGTGCCGCCGACGCTCTCGGTGACCTTCCAGCCCTGCCTTCGCAGCCGGTCGGCGACGACGCCGGCCGTACGGAACTCCTGGAAGGACAACTCAGGGTGGGCGTGCAGGTCCTCGTAGAGGGCCAGCAGGCCCGGCAGCTCGTCCGGGAAGCCGGACAGCAGGCTCGTGACGGAGGTGGCGGTCATGAGTGCTCCTTTGCGGGCGCGGGCAGTTCGGACGCGCCGGTGGCGGTCCGGAAGGAGGCGGCGTCCTGCGGGGTCAGGAGAGCCATCACGGTGGCGATGGCGGCGCCGAGTGTCAGGAAGGAGAAGGCGACCCGGAACGAGAAGGCGTCGGCGAGCGCGCCGATGACGGGCGGGGCGGCCATGCCGGCGACCTGGCCGCCGAGGATGTTCACCGCGCTGCCCACGCCTACGTCCTCGGCCGCCAGTCCGCCCAGCGGGACGGCGAAGATCGGCATGTAGCAGAGGGAGGCGGCGACCGAGGCGAGCGTGGCGAAGACGACGAAGCCGGTGAGCGAGGTCGAGAAGGTAATGAGGAGCAAGGCGGCGGCCGTCACCGTCATGCTGGGCACGATCACCTTCCGGTGATGGCCGCCGAATCGGTCGGAGAGCCGGCCGCCGACGACGATCGCGCCGGCCGCGGCGAGGGCCGGGATCGCCACGAGGGCTCCGACCGAGGCCAGGGGGACCCCGTACTCCTCGCTGACATAGGACGGGACCCAGGTGTTGAGGCCCCAGACGATCACGCTGTAGCCGAACATCATGGCGCTGAAGCGCCAGATCACGCCCATCCGCAGAACGCCGCCCGCGCGCCTGCCCGCTGTGGTGGTCTCCGGCTCGGTACGGGGCAACGGGGCGGGGAGCCACATCCGTATAGCGACCAGGACGAAGACGCCGAGCGCCGCCGTGGAGAAGAACGCCGAGCGCCAGCCGAAGGCCGCGACCAGGGGAGCGACGACGATCGGGACGAGCACACCGGCCAGGGCGTTGGAGCTCATGATCAGGCCGTTGGCGCCCATCCGCTCCTCCGGCGTGGTCCGCTCGACGAGGACCTTCATCGAGGCCGGCGGGAAGATGCCTTCGGCGGCGCCGAACGCGAAACGCATGACGAGCAGAACGGCGAACGACCAGGCGAATCCTGTCAGCGCGGTGAACACGGACCACGCCAGAAGGGCCCAGAGCGTGATCCGTTGTGCGCCGTAGCGGTCGGTGAGCATCCCGCCGGGTATCTGGCACAGGGCGTAGGCGAGGAAGAACACGGAGACAATCAGGCCCTGTTGCCCGCGGCTCAGGTCGAACTCGGCACCGACGGAGGGCAGGATCAGGTTGATGACGAGCCGGTCGGCGTAGTCGACCAGCCAGGCGGTGAACAGCAGGACGATCGTGATCCGGACGGTTCTCCGGGCGGACTGCGGGGACGGAGCAGACACGCGGCACTCCTCATCGGTGTGGCCGACGCTGGGCATCGGCCGGAAGTGCCCCTACGATCCGGTCTGTGACCGAAGTCCCTGGAGAATTGCAGGAAAGCATCCTGAGAGGAGGGGTAGCACCCGATTTCCGCGACGCGGGTGCGGACGTGCGCTTCTCCGAACTGGACCTGGCTCTCGTCGACGCTTTGCAGGCTGCTCCGCGGGCGCCGTGGTCCCGGATAGGCCGGGCACTCGGCGTCGATGCGACCACAGCGGCTCGCCGCTGGGAGCGACTGCGCGCGAACGGCCTGGCCTGGGTCACCGCGTACGACGCGGCGAAGTCGGCCACCGTCGCCTATGTCGAGGTGCGGTGCCGGCCGCGGGCGCTCGAATCGGTCAGCATCGCCCTGGCCGGCATGCCCTGGGTCTTCAGTGTCGACGAGGCTACGGGCGACTTCGATCTCCTGGCGTCCGTAGCCGCCGCCGACCTTCCCGCCCTCGGCCGCTCGGTCCAGGGCCTGATCGGTGGTCTGGACGGCGTACGGTCCACCCGTACCCGCCTCGGGATCACGCTGTACAGCGAGGGCGGCGACTGGCGGATGCGGGCCATGGAGCCCGCCGGGCACGCGGAACTCTCCACTCCGCGCACCTCTCGCCGGACCGTGTACAGCGCCCACATGCACCACCGGCCGCAGCCCGGCAACCGGGCCATGCTGGAAGCCCTCGGCCGCGACGGACGCCTCGGCTACACCGACCTCGGAGCGACGGCAGGCATCAGCGAACACACCGCCCGGCGTCGGCTTCAGCGCATGATCCGCGACAGAGACGTCACCTTTCGCTGCGACCTGGCCCACCCCCTCGCCGGGCTGTCCACTGTCGTGCTCTATCGCACGGCGGTCCCTCACACCCATCTCGAAGGCACGGGGAACGCGCTGGCCCGGATGGAGGAAGTCCGACTGGCCGTGTCCGTCAGCGGCTCCGACAACCTGCTCGTGATGGTCTGGCTCCGCGGCCTGCACGCCATCGACCCCTTCGAAGCACAACTGGCGGAACGCTTCCCGAACTTGAAGGTCAGCGACCGCACCGTGTTCCTCCATTCCCGTAAACGCATGGGCCGGCTCCTCGACGCCACCGGCCGCGCCACCGGGCACGTTCCCTTCTCCCTGCCACAGGTCTGACCCCGTGTGACCCCCGTGGGCCGACAGCGGGTCTCCGTCCCGGACCCGATTCGGGGACGCCCGAAGCGCTCCAGAACGGTTTCACCGGGCCTGACTTGCAGTGGCACCTGTTGCGCATGAACTCCGCCCAGGTCGGGCTGGAGCGGCGGGGTGCCGGGTCGAGCCCGGCCTTGTTCAGCAGGATCTAGCGCGGAACCCCGGGTGTTCACGCCCGGGAGGAAGCGCTTGTCTGGACTGTTTTGACCCGCGGGTTCCCATGGGTCCGCACGGTTGGCCTCAGCCGGGACGCTTCTGGTTCTCGATGTACTCCTTGATGATCGACAGTGGGGCGTCCCCGCATGAGGCGGCAAAGTACGAGGGTGACCAGAAGTGGTCACCCCACAGGTACGTGTGGATGTGCCCGGGAAACTCCTGACGGAGCCTGCGGGCGGAGACGCCCTTGAGAGAGCCGACCAGCCGGGACAGGGAGACCTTCGGCGGGCAGTGCACGAGCAGGTGCACGTGATCGGTCTCGCCGTTGAACTCGACCGACTCTGTTTCGAAGTCCGCGCAGACGGCGCGCATGACTTCCTCGCAGCGTTGAAGGATCTCGTCGGTGAACGGTCCGCGCCGATACTTGGGTGTGAAGATTAAGTGGGCGTGGAGGGTGTGGACGACCGTGCGACTCCTGCGAATATTGGGGTTTGGCTCCCAGCGTGGTGACATAGATCGTTACGATCGCTCGGGTGAAGCTCGTGACGCAGGTCAAACTCGTGCCGGATGCCGTGCAGGTATCAGCGCTTGAGCGCACCCTGCGCACGGTCAACGAGGCCGCGAACTGGGTGTCGGAGGTGGCGTTCGAGCACGGTGTCCCGCGTGAGTACGAGCTGCGCAAGCACACCTACGGCGAACTGCGGTCGCGGGGACTGGGGGCGCAGGCCGCCCAGCACATCATCAAGAAAACCCGCGACGCCTACACGACGCTCAGGGCCAACATTCGCGCCCGGAATCTCGGCAAGTCTGGATCGAAGCGCCGTTTCAAGGCCGAGTCCAAGCCCATCGCTTATAGGCCCGAGGCCGCGCAACCGTATGACGACCGGTGTTTGAGCTGGCAGTACGACGCGCAGACGGTGAGCATCTGGACAACCGCCGGGCGCATCAAGAACGTCCGCTTCGCCTGCTCGCCTGACGCACTCAAGACGCTCCGGGACCACCGGCAGGGCGAATCGGACCTGATCGAACGCGACGACGTGTTCTACCTGCTCGCGACGTGTGACGTTCCCGAGGCCGAGGAGTACGAGCCCGAACGCTTCATCGGCGTGGACCTTGGAATCGCCAACATCGCCACCACATCCACCGGCCACAAAATCGCCGGGCGCGGCCTGAAGCGCCACCGCAAGCGGCAACTCGACCTGCGCAGGAAACTCCAGGCCAAGGGCACCAAGTCCGCGAAGCGGCTGTTGAAGAAGCGCAACCGGCGCGAACAGCGCCACGCGAGGAACCAGAACCACATCATCGCCAAGACGATCGTGACCGAGGCTGAACGCACCTCGGCCGGGATCTCCCTGGAAGATCTCAAGGGAATCCGGCAGAGGGTACGGCTCCGCAAGCCCCAACGGGTCGCGCTCCACTCCTGGGCCTTTGCCCAGCTGGCAGACTTCATCGTTTACAAGGCCCGCAGGGCCGGCGTCCCCGTGGTCTTCGTCGATCCCGCCTACACCTCGCAGCAGTGTTGCGAGTGCGGCCACATCGACAAGAAGGACCGGGCAAGCCAGGCCCTGTTCACCTGCCGGAACTGCGGGGTCGTTGCCCACGCAGACCGGAACGCTTCCCACAACATCGCCCGCAAGGGCGAGGCTGTGTGGACTGCGGGGCGTGAGTCACGCGTCCCTGCCACCCCATAAGGGTGTCTGGACGGAGGGGCCCACCCAGCAGCCAGTTGGGCGCTACCTCCAAGCCCGGTCCTTCAGGGCCGGGTCAAGATGACAGGGTGGGATCGTCGAATTGGTCGAGGAGTGCTTCGGTGAGTGTGTCGCTCATTGGGGCAGCGGCGCCGTCGTGCAGCGATTGTTCGGCCCAGATGACTTTGCCGCCCGGTGTGTACCGCGTGCCCCACCGTTGGGCGAACTGCGCCACCAGGAACAGCCCACGGCCGCCCTCATCCGTGGTCGCTGCCCTCCGCACATGTGGCGAGGTGCTGGACCCGTCCGACACCTCGCAGATCAGGCTGCGGTAGTGCAGCAGCCGCACTCTGATGGGCGGCGAGCCGTACCGGATGGCGTTGGTGATCAGCTCGCTGAGGATGAGTTCCGTGGTGAACCCGATGTCATTCAGCCCCCATGCCTGCAGTTGCGCCCCGCACTCCGCACGGACCGGGGCCACCGCCGCCGGGTCGGGCGGCACCTCCCAGTGCGCCACCCGGGACGGGTCGAGCAACCGGGTGCGCGCCACCAGCAGTGCGATGTCATCGGACGGGTGCGCCGACGGCATCGCGTCGATCGCCGCCTGACATGTCTCCTCTGGAGTCCGCCCCGCGCCCTCCAGGGCCTGGTGCAGCAGGGCCAGTCCGGTGTCGATGTCCCGGTGGCGGTTCATGATCAGTCCGTCGGTGTACAGCACAAGTCGTGAGCCCTCGGGCAGGCGCAGCTCGGTGGTTTCGAAGGGGTGGCTGCCCAGGCCGAGAGGAGGCGAAGCGGGCACTGCCGGAGAGGTGACGGTCCCGTCCGGATGCACCACCGCCGGGCCCGGGTGTCCTGCTCGCGCGGTCGTGCAGACTCCCGTGACTGGGTCGTAGATCGCGTACAGGCAGGTCGCCCCGGTGACCGCTTCGCTTTGCCGGCCTTGCGGGCTGTCGCCGGTGCTCTCGTCGTTGTCGATGCGGGTGACCAGTTCGTCCAGGTGCCCGAGCAGTTCGTCCGGCGGCAGGTCCAGGGCGGAGAAGTTCTGCACCGCAGTGCGCAGCCGCCCCATCGTCGCAGCCGCGTGCAATCCGTGCCCGACCACGTCACCGACCACCAGTGCCACCCGGGCGCCCGGCAGCGGGATGACGTCGAACCAGTCCCCGCCCACCCCGGCTTCGGCCGGCAGATACCGCCAGGCCACCTCCAGCGCGTCCTGTTCCGGTACCCCCTGCGGCAACAGACTCCGCTGCAGTGTCACTGCCATCGTGTGCTCCCGGGTGAAGCGGCGGGCGTTGTCGATGGCTACCGCCGCTCTCGCCGCCAGCTCCTCTGCGAAGGAGAGGTCTTCTTCTTTGAACGGGGGCGAATCCCCCGTGCGCCAGAAGTTCGTCGTCCCCAGCACCACACCACGCGCCTGGAGCGGCACCGTCACCAGCGAATGCACCCCGCGCTCCAGGGCCCTACTGGCCCCGTCAGGGTCCTGTTCCCGCCACCCCCGGGCCTGTCGCAGGTCGTCCTCCACCACCGCCCGCCCTGTCTCCAGGGCCCGTGCCTGGGGAGCCGTCGGCGAGTAGGTGATCAGCTCTCCGACCGGGTAGATCCCCTCCCGTTCCTGGGACCCCCCGCTGATTGCGGTACGGCGCATCCTCGCCGTCCTGGTCGGCTCCTCGCCCCGCTCCACCGACTCCAGCAGATCGACGGTGACGATGTCGGCAAACCGCGGGGTCGCCACGTCCGCCAGCTCCTGCGCGGTGCGCACCACGTCCAGCGTGGTACCGATCCGTACCCCCGCGTCGTACAAGAGGGTCAACCGCTCCCGCGCCACCTCCGCCCGTCCGGTAACCACTGCCAGCTCCGTGGTGTCCCGCAATGTCACCACCCAGCCTGCTTGACCGCCGTAGGGGGCAGTGGGTCGCATGTTGACCGCCAGCAATCGGTCCCCCGCGCGATGCACCTCATCCGTGGTCGGCTCACCCGACGCCAGCAGCCGCGCCGTATCCGCATCCAACTTCAGCTCTGCCACCTGCCGCTGTTCCGCATCCGCCGGTAGCTCCAGCAGCCGCCGCGCCTCGTCGTTGGCCAGCATCAGCCGCCCGTCGGCACCGATGATCAGTACCCCTTCCCGGACCGCGTGCAGCACCGCGTCATGGTGCTCGTACATCCGCGTCATCTCCGCCGGGCCCAGACTGTGCGTCTGCCCACGCAACCTCCTGGCCACCAATGCCGTCCCGAGAGTGGACAAGGCGAGCGCGGCCGCCCCGGCACCGAAAATGATCGGCATTTGCCGTGCCGAAAGGGCGGTCACCTTGCGGACCTTGATCCCGGCGGAAACCAGGCCGACGACCGAGCCGCGGTCATCGGTCACCGGCACCACCGCCTGGATGACCGGCCCGCTGCCCTCGGCCAGGGGCAGCCCGCGGGCCCACTCGATGGTGGTGCGGCCTTCCAGCGACGGTTTGATGGTGCCAATGAACTTCTTCCCGATCTGTTTCGGGTCGGGGTGCGTATAGCGAATTCCGTTGGTGTCCAGGACAACAATGAAGGTCACCCCAGCCCGCTTCCGGGCCGCTTCGGCACGCGGCTGCAGCACGGCCGTCGGATCCTTGGTGTTCAAGGCCTGGACCGTGCCCGGGGCGTTCGCGAACGCCTCTGCTGCGGTCAGCGACTGGCGCGCGGCCTCCCGCGTACTGTCGCGCCCCGCCTGGAGCACCAGGGCCGTCACCGCGGCCGCAACCAGCAGCACCACGATCACGACCTGCATAACGAACACCTGCCCGGCGACGCTGCGCAGATTCAGCAGAGAGCGCAGCCCCGAGCCCGCGGACTCACCTTGACCAGACGCGGGGCCGGCGAAGAGACGGTGTGACTCATGCCGTTTTAGGCTAGGAAATCCCTTCATATTCACTTTCTAGCACTGTTTTCTGCCCTGCTGTGGGGCGCCCGGGTAGGGGTGTGACCGAGATGTGCCGCGCCTAAGAGACAGCGAGATGATCTTGAAGCCTTGAGTGCCCCACCAATTCACTCGTCGGCGTTGCCGTCGGCTTCGGCGAGGAGGCGGCAGACGGTGGCGAAACCGAGGGGTGCTCGCCCTTTGTTCCTGCCCGAGGGGATGACGAGCTTGCACGCGATCAGTGGGACAGGAACACCCTGGGCGCGCAGGGCGCGGGCGTAGTCGGCCATGTCGTTGTCGACGACCTTGGGTCGCCCGCCGTGACGGCCGCGCTCGCGGGCGGACGCCTGGCCTGTGCGTGCCGACAACCCTCATCACCCGTACGCGACCTGCGCGTATTTATGGATGAGGCCGCCAAGGCGGTCGCGCCGGATGACACGCGACGGGCCATCGGCAGCGGGCGGTTCCGGCACGCCGGCACCATCGGGACATCGTTGTCCGAGTGATCGGTGAGGCCGATGCTCATTGTGGTGACCGCCGTACTCGTCGACGAGGAGGCGCAGGTGCCGCTTCAGCGGATTCCGATAGGGGATCTCGAAGGGAATGGCTTCCACTCCGGTGATTTTCGCGGCGCTCCTCCTGTGCATTCATTGCTTTCCCGCTCGGAAGACGTCAGGGATGTCCAGTTTCTTGTGAGAACGTCTGCTCGGTGTTTTGAGAGAGTCGTCGTCCGTGCGCCAGGGCCGGCGGAACGCGGAACGCGGAACGCGGAACGCGTCCTCGATCTCCTGGCAGACCACGTTCTCGCGTGGCACGGAGCAGACGGAGTCCGGGAGGACGGCGTTGCCGAGGCCGGTGGCAATCAGGGCGAGGGCCGCGGACGCCTCCGCGACCTCGTACGTGCTGTGGGGACGGAAGCCCGTGGCCAGACGGCTGCGGACCCCGGCCAACGGCTCGTCATCCGGTCTGCCGGTGGGAGGCTGTCCTGCTCGGGCGGCCTGTTCGACGGTGTGACCGAGGGCGAAGTCCCACCAGCAGCGATGACTTTACGAGCCCCACAGGCAGCCCAGGTGAACGGCGCATCTCGACTGCGCAGAGCTGTCGTTGACCGTGGTTGACCGCACGATGTGGCACGGCTGTGGCACACGACCGCTTCGTCCCGAAGCGACTTGAGCGAGGCCGCTACCTAGGGTTCGCACGTCTCTTACGAGCGTTGATGGTCCGCAAGCATCCGTGCACGTCCGAGGTTGCTCGTCGGCGTTGTCGCGCAGTGAGACACTCCCCGCCTGATCGGAGGATGCGGTCCAGCGGTGGCCTGGTCGGCGTTGACCCGGTAGAGACTGGCACGGTGGACATAGCTTCGGAACTGCGTGTGCTTACGGGCTCGTTGTCGCGAGAAGAGGGCGTCTTCGGCCGTGCGTTCGACGAGACCGACGGATCGGCTCCGGAACTCGTCCGCCAAGTGGCCGCCCAGGCCGAAGAGGCTTGGAAGCACTATGCAGTGGCCGGCGCAGTCGGCCCAGACATACCGGTAGAGATCCAGGACGCACTATCGCAGATCGACGCTGAGCGCGCCGTGGAGCTCTTGACCTACCTGGCGTCCTACGACCTCGTGTTCCCGGGCTCAGGACGCGGTGACCGCGCCCACGCTCATAGAGCGGCGGAACGTGTCGTGCGCCTGCTGGGCTACGAGGCGGTCTGGTACACGAACATCAGCGACCTCTCGCCCCGAGAACGGGCGTGGAACCCGGTCACCCGGCACACCTTCGATGGTGTCGTCGTGGGGACTGGCCGTCACTTCACTGTGGTGTTGTTGCAGGTGGGTGAGGACTGAGCCCTCGACTGGGGAGAAACACCCCATCGTGCCTGACAGCCACCCCATGGGGGAAACCAGTATGGTCAGGGGTCCCATGACCTGGCAGTTCCTGGTGCGCCTCGGTAGCTGACCTGTCACTGGTTGTCGACGTCGGTCACCATTGAGCCCCTTCGCGCGGCCCACTCACGACCCGAGATGAGCGAATCGCTCATTACCTGGGCCGCGATTACCTTCATGCATGTCCCGGCGCCTCGCCCGCGGCAGGAACCGTCCGGCCGAACGCCGCGACGTCGCCCACGGCCACGTGATGGCACAGGCCGCGTGAGCCAGCGATCTGGCGCGGTCAGAGTTCTGAACCGGGCCCTTGCCGGCCGGCTTCCCCCACCCAGTCCTCGGGAAAGAGCGGCGCAGGTATCAACCCAGCGAAAGCGATCTGCGCCGCAACCTGGAAGAACAGTGGCTCGGACGCACTGGTGGCGAGGAGCGGCCACGCACACAGGACCAGCGACATGCCTAGCAGCATGCGAAACCGGACCACATCCATCCGGCGGTGCACCGTTACCGCGCACACCGCGATGAGCAAGGTTGGTATGCCAATGAACAGCAACATGCCCATCCCCAGCGCCATGATCTCCAGGAACGTGTCGTCCCACCAGACCGTCTGCGAGACAGCGAGCCACGCGGCGCCGTGAAGGAGCAGATACGTCAATACACACCGCCCCATCCGCCCCAGCACACGCCCCACCCTGCGATCGGCAACCGCATCGATGGACACTCAGCACCCCCCGCGCTCTTGATATTTGAACGCGTTCAATCTAACGCTCCGGCGGCTCCACGGCGAGAGTCCCATTGTCCTCGGCCTCTAGCACTGGTTGTAGCGTCGGCGTCAAACACAGGCAGCACTCAGCTTTGGATGCAATGGGCACACCTTGCGAAATCGGTAGGTGGTGGGCCTTTGACCCGGCGCCGCGGCAGGATTCGAACCTGCGACACCCGCTTTGGGAGCGAGGTGGAGCGAGGCGGGCCACGACCTGCGACAACCCGACATCGCCAGATGCCGGCTGCTTCCCCTGCCAGCCACCTGAGTTCCCCGTGGCTGCCTGCTAGATCTGGCACGTTTGCGGCTCGCCCGCAGCGCTCAGACTGTTTCGCGATCCAGCAAGACAAGCCCGTCTACGTTACTCAGGCGGTCACGCATTTCGTCGTCCGGCGTCTTGGTGATGGTGAACAACAGCGTCCCAACCATGGGGTGTTCCGGAGCGTAGAGATCGACCGAGTGGTCGTCACCAGGGATGGTGTTGGGCTGAATCTCGATCCTGCCACAACCGGCCTGGGCTACGTGGTAGACGCCTCGGTAATCACTCTCGCGCTCAACGAACTGCACTCCGAAGGACGTGCTGATGAGGCGAATCAACGCAGTCGGTGTGTGAGCGCTCGTGCCGTAGGCGTCGTAGTCAATCATCGCGCCGACCCTAGCCTGTGGGCGCCGGCCCCAGGACTTGAACCTGTGGCCTCATCCTTATCACGTCGATCACGGGGCCCCTGGACCGCCATCGGCAACCCGCCCGGCTAGCAACTCCTCGCCGAGATGGCCGTCAACGTGGCTGGCCGCACTGCGCCTGCGCCCGGCAGAGATTTGAACGGCCGCGTTGATCCTAGGTCGGCGGCGACGTGACGGATGGACTCAGGAGGCGCCGACGCGTACGGCGGTCGCGGCCAGGGTGGTGTAGTTCATCGTGAAGCGTCCCCCCAGGGAGTCGATGGCGGCCCCCGACGGCATCCAGTACCTCGGCCAGCTGATCGGGACGAAGCTGGGTGAGACCGCCGGTGGTGGGGAGCAGATCCAGCCATTGGTCGCGCGTGTAGGACTGCTCCCAGTTGAATCGCCACTGTTCGGGCTTCTTGAACTGTTCGGTCTCCCGGATCTTGTCGGCGAACTTCGCGTATGCCGCCTGGTACAGGTCGAGCGGGCGTCGGGCCGGTTGGCCGTTGAGCGGGGAGTCGGGCGCCGCCCGCCGGAAGGCAGCGGCGAACGGGTCGGCCACCTCGGCCGGCGGCTCGTACACGTGCCCGAAGATCGCCAGCCGTCCCCCTGGACGCAGCACACGTGCCGCCTTCACGGCGCCGGCGAGCCACCGCGGGCTCCTTCTATCTCCTCAGGAGCGGCACTCTGATGATTGGATCGGTATCAGGACGGGAGACTCGGTTGTCGGCCACGCAATCACTCCTGGCCAGGGGGGCTGCACCTTGGGGACGGCAATCTCATGGCGGTGACGGTGCCCAGCTGAGGACCTCTGATCGGACGCGTCCTTCCCAAGGCCACGCACCGGCGCACCCGTTGATCCTGCCCCGGCGAGCAGGGGCGACCAACCGAAGCGCTAGCGTTGCTGCGTGGGCGACTTCTACGAACTCCAGCTGGCCCTGGATCTCCCGGATTCCGCGGAGTTGGGTCTGCTCCGGTGGCACCTGGGCGGGGCACCAGAAGACAAGGAACCGGACGGCGATGAGGAATATCCGCTACTGACCGGCACAGGCCCCGCGCAGCGCATCGGTGGGGCGCTGGTCGGCATGCTCCAGCGCGGGCCTCGAGGCTGCTCCTTGCTGGCACGTCAGGAGGTGCACCCGGACGACTTCGCACGCCTGCGGCATCTCCTCCAGTGGATCGCTGCGCGGACAACGACCTTGGGCGCCATCGGTTATGTGCGCTTCTATGAAGACCACATCCCCGACGTACTCGTCGTCGAATCCGGATCCGTTCGTCAGGTCCCCCTCGAACTGGCCCCCGGAGCCGAGGAACTGCTCCCGGACTGAGGTTCAAGAGGGGCTCTGAATGGCTGCGCGGGGAGCTGAGATCCCCAGGACGGCTGTTCGCGTGGCGACCGTGGACAGTTGAAGCCGGCCGTACGCCATTACGGTCGCCGGTGGCACTGGAAGGAACGCCGTGCGCGAGCGCCGTCAGGCGCGCCTGCCAGGTGTACGGAACCCGCCTGCAGTACAAGCACAGGCCTTACAGCGAGGCTGCTCACATACGTGGCCTCGGGTCCCCACATGACGGTCCGGATGAGCTGCAGAACCTGCTCTGCCTATGCCCCAACCACCACGTCCTCTTCGACGGCCTGGAGATCTACATCGATGATGACGGCGTTGTGAGGCAGGCCCACGGGGACGAGCCGCTGGGGCACCTTCGCCGACACGCCGGCCATCGCATCGATGAGGCATACCTGCGCTACCACCGAACTCTGTGTGAGCTGAACGGTCTTACCACCGAGTAACAGCTCACGTACGACTTCGGTACTCCGGCTCGCTGCGAGTATCGGCTCGACGATCGGCAGTCGTCCTACCGAGGACCTGTTGCGCGAGTATGAGCGGCGTGCCCCGTCCACCGTTAGGCCCCTGGCATCCCCCCCCCAAGGGCCTCGCCATCTTCCTCGGCTCACCTGCGGCGATACCCCCAGGTCCCGTCCACGTCTCGTCCACGGGCCCCGACATACGGCCGCTTCGGGCGCGGCGACCGCGACGGCCGCTGGGGTCACCACCGCTACGACCACCGCTGACTGTCCTTGGGGGTGCCCTTCCGCAGTTGGGGGAGGGCACCCCTTCCGCGTGCTCTGCATGCCTTCGGCCTGACACCTCGCCCTGGTCGATCGGCCCGCTGATCGGCGAAGCCAGAGGCCCACTGATCAACTTTCCTGTTGAGCTTGTTCCGCTTTGACGGACACCATTGGTGTGGTGGTCAGGCTGCGAGTGCGGTCTCGTAGTCGGCGGGACTGCGGTAGCCGAGGCTGCTGTGCAGACGATGCAAGTTGTACCAGCCCTCGATGAAATCAAAGATCGCGGTGCGAGCGGCGGCCCGGCCGGGCCAGGTGCTCGTGTCGAGCAACTCCCGTTTGATGGTGGCGAAGAAGGACTCGGCGAGTGCGTTGTCCCAGCACTGTCCGGTGCGGCCGACCGACAGCCGGATGTCCAACTCGGTTGCCAGAGAGGCGAATTGCCGCGCGAGTGCTCATGGATTTGCGTGATCTGTTCGGTCAGCTCGGCATCGCGGACTGCCCGCGGGCCGGGAGTGCCGGTGCGGCGGGCATAGAAGGCGGCTCTGGAGACCTGCAGCAGTTCACACGCTCGCTTGACGTTGTGGCCGCTCTGCTTCTCCGCCTCGATGAACGGGTGCACCGTCACCGGGTCTCCTTCACGAAGAAAGCCGTGGCCCGCTTGAGGACCTCCACGTCCTCCCGCAACCGGCGGTTCTCCCGCCGCAACGCGGTCAACTCCTCGCGTTCACTGCTGGTCAGCCCGTCCCGTTCACCGGCATCGACCTCGGCCTGGCTGACCCACAACCGCACCGCTGTCTCGGTCAGATCGAAGTCCTTGGCGACCTGGCCGACCGAGCGGTCACCACGTCGGCACAGCTCGACGATCTCGGCCTTGAACTCCGGCGTGAACGAACGGCGAGGCCGAGGCTTCTTCTTCCCCCTGCTCTCCATGATGGACATCCTCCCGGGGCAGAACCCCTGATCTCGGATGTCCGTCAAAGAGGATCAAGCCCAGCCGACCTCACCGGCACGAGCTTTAGCAACGCCACACGGTGGACTGCCTACGCGAAACGAGGCTGGTTCGACTACATCGGGTCCCGCACACAGATTTGACCGTTCCCCAGAGCGGCGGCCTATGGGCCGGCGAGACCACCACGAGATACGGGGCCATCATCTCGCTTCAGCGCATTCGTCGACGAAGGCGCAAAGCCGGCGAACGAGGCTCAGGCAGGAGGGGGTGCGGTCCGTGGTGCGCTGTATGCGGAACGCATCCTGGAGCCACTGTTGCCAGAGGCCGCCGGGCCGGAACTGCCCCTACAGTTCCGGCCCGGCCCGGAACCGTCGCCGTATCCGGTACCGCGTCAGCGACGCCCGGCCTCCGCCAGCGCAGTGAGGACGCGCCGGGTCTTACTCTCGGGGTGCTCGGAGAGCGCCACCCCTCGCTCCCGTACTGCCTCCGCCAGCTTCCGCTGCTTGCGCTCGGCCCGCGCCGTGAACTCCGCGGCGTCGTCCCCGTCCTTGGGCTTCACCCGGATCGAAACCTCCAGGAACTCCAGGCCGGCGACCGACCACGCCTCCAGGTCGACGTCCAGGTCTTCGAGCGTGACGTCGTCGGCCTTCGTCGAGAAGACCGGGCCCAGCGCGACCAGCCCGTTGAGCCGGACGGCGGGGGCGCAGGCGTGCAGGAACTGATCCTGCACCTCGTCGATCGGCGCGGCGGGATCGGCCCCGGGCTCCACCGCGCCCGACAGTGCGCCCGGCGGGTGATCGTGCACCAAGGAGGCAGCCAACACCCTGCTGTCCTGCGACCAGTCTTCCTCGATCCGGTACGTGAACGGCGTGGTCTCGAACTGGGTCGTGAACCGGCCGACCAGCTGCTCCCGGGTGCACGGACGCAACTTGACGGTCAGGTCGTCCCGACTGCCACCGATCCTGAACCGCACGATCACGCCGTCGTCCAGCAGCGGCACCCGCCCCTCGGCGACACCGTCCCGGTCCTCGGCGAACCAGATTCGACGCGTTGTCAGCGCGCTGTGCGAACCGCCGAGAGCTGACAGTGCCCCCGCCACGTCGCCCTCGATGTTGACCTTGATCTCGACCGGCAGCAGGTCCATTGCATCGCTCCTGCACGCGTCTCAGAAGATCATGAATCCTTCTTTTCCAGGATATCCATACCACCCCAGGGCCGCATCGGATCCGACGGGCAGACACCTCAGGCGCAGTACGGGGGTGCGTGGTCGAGGTTCTTCTCGGTGACCAGGACGAGCGGGGCCGTGGCGATCTTGGGGGTGGGCTTGTCGGCGAGCAGCGCCAGTGCGTTCGCCACCGCCATCCTCCCGTTCGTCAGGGGTGAGTTGGTGACTGTGGCGGTGACGAGGTCGGCGTCATCGCCGGCGCACCCGGAGCCACCTCCGACGTCCTGGTCGGCGGCTTCACCGGCAACCTCCCCGGCAACGCGAAGCTGGTGGCGAACCAGCCCGGCATGTTCGGCCCGGCCAAGGCGCAGGAGGTGGCCGAGAACATGATTCAGGCCCGACCGCCGCGAGGAGATCCTGGCCATGATCAGGACGTTGTCCGGACCCTGGGTCTCGTACAGGCCGGCGACGAGGTGGCGCAGGCGGGGTCTGCCGGGGATCGGGCCGTAGGTGAGCAGGGCGGCGTCGAGTGGCCGCAGCTCCGTGCAGCGATAACGCAGCCGGTACTTCGCTCCCAGATCCTGCTCGTCCCGCAGGGGGAGTGGCAAGCTCAGGCGGGTCGGCGCTGAGCACCACCAAGCCGGTCCTTTCACCAGCTGAGCCGCCACTCGATCCCGACGCACCGTCAGGTCCTTTGGGAACTGATCGACATCGTCGGCAGCGGCAGACCTCTCGATCTCTACCGTCCGGTCCAACGAACCACTGCTGGTTCATTGGCTGCTCGGATTGGCGTACCTCGGACCGCTGGCGGAGGATGAAGACGGGGGCACTCGGCACCGTGGGCCGGACACGGACCGCGGTCGGCACGTGGAGGTCAGACATGACCCGAGCCGGTTCCCTTGCGTCGTCCCCGATTCCCGACTCGCTCAAGCCCGGCGGGATCGAGTCGGAGAACCATCCCTGGAAGATACGGCTGGTCGAGCACCCCAAACGCTTCGAGTCGTCGTTCTTCCGCGCAGCGAAGAAGACGGCGCACAAGATCCTCGACGAGATCAGCGACACGGATCTGCCGTATGGGTCCCGGCCCGCCGGCTCCGAGCACTGGGAGATGCACCACGGGGGCAGCCTCTGGGTCAAGGGAGCGGGCGGATGGCGGATGTACCGGGCCCGGGTGGGCATCGAGTGGAGCATGCAGTTCTGCGCTGAGCCGGTGAAGGTTGACCGGCTCAGGCGGGAGGCGGCCGAACTCATCGATGCCTTCCCGCTGACATTGCCGGCCCTCGCCGCGCTGGGATACGAGGAGGCCGAGGCACTGCTGCGCACCCCGATCAAGGACGCGGACGGTGTAGAGGCGTGGACCGACTCGCTGTTCAACGCATGTGTGCCCATGACTCACGGCAACCACCAGGGCATTCTGCCCAAGGTGCCCGGCGAGCACCACTACCCCTGGCCCGTCAAGGGGGCGGACTTCGTCCGGTACGACGACTTCCAACTGTGGGTGACCCTGCCCGACGGTACCCATGGCGCCGTCGCTCCGGTGGACCGGCGGGGTTCCGGAGACGGACACGTCCGCCTGGTGCACGTCCCCGAGGGCAGCAGAGCTGCGGACACCCTGGCCGAGGCGCAGGACCAGGGGCTGATGGCGGTCCTGCCGCCGAACAGCTCCGCTGCGCTCCAGGCGTTCGCCGAGCAGATCGACCCCGGACGACGCACCGCGGCCGGCGCCCTGGCCGCGGGCCGGGCGCGCCACAACGGCCGAGGCCCCCGCTAGACCCGCCGGACGAGGAGCCGATATGGCGCGCAGGATCGTCATCTGCCTCGACGGGACGAGTAATCAGGTCGGCGCTCGCCACCCCACCAACGTGGTGCGACTGTTCGAAATGCTGGAGACGGACGACCCCACGCGCCAGCTCCTGTATTACGACCCCGGCGTCGGCACCATGTCGTCGGCCGCCGCCCGCGGTCCGGTCGATCGCTGGCTGTCCCGTGTGGGCGGTCTCGCCTTCGGCACCGGGTTGAGGGCCAACCTCGCCGAGGCGTACACGTACTTGATGCGGCACTGGGAGCCCGGCGATCTCGTGTACGTCTTCGGTTTCAGCCGCGGGGCCTACACCGCCCGCGCGCTGGTCGGGATGCTCAACAAGCCCGGACTCATGCGGACCGGCTCGGAGAATCTCGTCCCCTACGCGGTGGCCAAGTACGCCTTCAACCAGGACATCGACAAAAGCGAGCGGGAGGTGGCCCGGTTCTCGCACGCCTTCTGTCGGCGCACCGACCGCGAGCCGCTGTGGGCGGCGGTCAAACGCAACGATCCGCGGCAGGTCTCCCACTACGCGCTGCCGGTCGCCTATCTCGGAGTCTGGGACACGGTGAAGGCGGCGGGCATCCTCCGCCTGGGCGATCTGCAGTGGCCCTACACCCACCAACTCCCCAACGCCGCCCGCATCCGCCACGCCGTTTCCCTCGACGAGAAGCGGCGCCCCTTCCGCGAGTTCCTGGTGAAACGTCGGCCGGAGCCGCTGCGCGACACTGCGCAGGAGGTCTGGTTCGCCGGCGTCCACTCCGATGTCGGCGGCACCTTCGCCCATGAGAAGGGCGATCCCCTGCTCTCGACGATCACCCTCAAGTGGATCACCGACGGAGTCTGCCAGGACCTCGTCTTCCGCCCCGGCGCGTACGCCGAGGCCTGTGCGGTGAGAGAGGAGTTCGCCGACGCGGCCATCCACCACAACGGCCCGTTCTGGATCCTGGCCGGCCGGCGCTCGCGCCGCGTACCCGAGCACGCCGTGCTGCACACAAGCGTCCGGCTCCGCCTGGAGCGAGACCCCAAGTACCGTACGGATCTGCCCGATCCGACCGAGCCACACCGCTGGGCCGACCCCGACTGGACCAAGCCCTCCCAGCAGGACGGCTGACCATGCCGGACAGGACGTCCTGTCCGGCATGGTCAGCCGTCCTGCTGGGAGTCACGACCAGCTGGGAGTCACGTCGGACCCGAAACGTCCACCAGCCGGGCGCTTTTCGAAGTGCAGGTGGGGTCCGGTGGCGTTCCCGGTCGAGCCCACTTCGGCGACCCGTTGCCCTGCCCGAACGGAACCACCGTTGACGTCCCGATGGGAGAGGTGGCAGTACCAGTAGTCGAATCCGCCTGACCTCAGCACGAGGTAGTTGCCGAAGCTGCCATCGTGCCCGACGCGAACGGTACCGCTGACGACGGCGACACAGGACGCACCCTTCGGGGCAGCGTAGTCCGCACCTGTGTGGTACCCCAGACTCCAGTGGGGTCCCTTCTTGTGGTACGAGGTTGTCACGGTGTGTCCTGGCACGGGAGAGGAGACGCGCCCACCCGCGCCACTCGTCGCCGGGACGTGGAGCCGGTCCCAGGACTGCCGGCCGGGTATGCCGTCGGCGTCACTCGCCGAGAGGCCGATCTTGTGCTGCCAGGCGGCGTAGGACCGGCGGTCGGTGTCGGTCCACACGGGGCCTGGGCCCGTCGTGTACTTCCCGCACCCTTCCGCGACAAGTCGTTTCCCCATGGCAGTGATGATCGAACTGCGTCGGCCTATATGGAAGAACTCAGCTCCAGGGAAAGGCTCTTGCGCAGGCATGACTCTCTCCTCAATAGGGCTCAATAGGGATGGGGCGGCAGGTGTGGATTTGCCTGCTGGACCCGCGAGATGTCTCCGTATCTCCGCCAGATGTAGTTGATGGCAGCTGCGACGTTCGCAACCGGGTCATAGATCCGGTTCGTCGTACCTGCCTGGTGATTTTCAGCGAAGGTATCGGGAATCACCTGCGCATACCCGCGGGAACAGTTGAGTCTTGCTCCGTCCACCTGCCGCGACCCCGTGGCGTTCACGTCGTTCTGATTCACCGCGTTGGCATCGAAACTCGACTCCCGCTGTATGAGGGTGAGCAGGTTCGCGTCATTACCGACCCCGGTGACCCATTCCGTGGGGGCGCCTGTTCGCTCGCACGCCTCCAGCGCAAACGTGCGGGCGGTGTCCCTGTCCTTGCTGATCCCTGAATTCTTTGTGCACAGGACGGAACTCTTGGCGATAGACCCGGTATGCCGACAATCCACACTGAACCCGGCTGTGGCGCCGAGTTTCCTCAGGGAGGAGCAGCCGGGGATTCCGTCAGCATCCGAGCCGTTGAGGCCGATCGACCGCTGCCAGGCAGCGTAGGCGGACTTCGTCTGCGGGCCGAACAAGCCTGTGGCTCCTGAAGGGATACTGAAACCGGCTTCAATCAGTGCGCTCTGCAAGGCCTTTACGTCATTGTTGGTCTTGCCGAATCGCACGTTCGAAAGGGAGACCATCGTGCTCCTCCTCGACTTGGAGGCTGATCGGTCAGCTTTCGCACAGCCCCGGTCAGGCTTCGCACAACACCCATGCATGGGTACTCCGCGCGAACTTTTCTTGCTCCGCGATGCTATTGCGCTCCAATTCCAGCGTGCGCCGACCGGACCTGTCCCGCAAACGGAGCAACGCGCCAAGTCCGCCGCGGGGCCTGGGTGATTGCCGTCAAACGTTGGGGACGCGCAGCCTGTCCCAGCTCGCTTTGCCAGGGATGCCGTTGGCGGCACTGCCGGAGGAGCCCAGCTTCTTCTGCCAGGCGGTGTAGGACCTTGCGTCACCCGCCCCCCACACAGAGATGTTGCTGCTGGACCGGTACCGGTTGCAGTCCTCGGCCACGAGCCGACGGTGCATCGCGGCGATGACCGGCGATTTCCGTCCGGTTTGGAAGAAGGATGGACCGGGGAACGGTTCGAACTCCGGACGATCAGCGTCCCCCCCGCCCGATTCGCCCGGCTGCTCCTGCACGAACGCGGGCCAGGACCCGGGGTCGATGTGGTTGTTCTCCGGGACATGGGCGTGCGCGTACCAGCCGCCCCGGGACCTCCAGACCTCCGGTGAGCGGGCCGAGACGAAGTCGGTCGGGCGGCCCATGGGCCAGGTGTCCGGCACGCCCCAGGAGCGTACCCATGTGTTGAGTTCGCTCCAGCCCTTGCAGGGGGTGTCGGTCAGCTTGGCGCATACTCGGCCGTCGGCGCGGCAGTTGGGGAAGAAGAGCGCTTCGATCTGGAGAACAACTGCGCCGGCGCGGTTGGTGCGGGTACCACCGGGTGAATCTGCGAGCGCTTTGCTGCGGGAGGTGGCAGGGAGGAACTGGGCGAACGCGCCGGTGAAGGGATCCCACAGGATATGCGGTGCCAGGCCTTGTCCATCGTGGGTGAAGAAGGTCTTGAGACGGGCGAAGGGCACGAGATCCTGCGGGGCTTCCACGGTGGCATTGAGGTCCGCTGTGATATGCGCGATCGCCTTCGGCGGAAACCCCGGGTCACACGGCGCGTGATCGCCGAGGTCCACCTTGATGGCCTGCGGCATCCATATCTCGGGCATGTCAGCAGGATGCCCGAGATAGGCCTGATCGCGCGACCGGAAACGTCTCAGGCTGTCGAGCCTCGTCCCGAAATCCAGGCCGAGTTGCGCCAACTCGGCCTGGATTTCAGGGCATTGGCCTCGGTGCCGGCGCCGAGGCCAATGCCGCCCCCTCGGTGAGACCTGGCTGTAGTGACGGGCAACGGCCGGAGCTGCTGGTCGCTGAGTTGCAGGCCTCTGGCGACGGGCGGAAACTGATGCCATACCAGGCGCGCGCATGGATCGCCCGTTGAAACCGGAAGCGTCTTCTCCTCCAGGGAGAGAACTCCATGCTCGGCACAGCAATTGGCCGCCTTCGATATGAAGACGTCCTCGCGCCGCGGCATCTCAAGGCGGACGTGCGTGCTCTTCAGGTAGTTGATCCCGTCGACCTCCTTGAGTATGTCGGTACCCAGTATCGCGGGGGCAGCGCCTAACGCGCGTCGCAGGCGTCGACGGCTCGTACCAGCATCTGACGGACCGGCAGCACGTTTTTACGGGACGTCCTCGAGGGTGGACATAAGGGTCTCGGATCAGAAGACGGTGACGCTGTTCGTCAACCACTTCAATCCAATGTCGGCACGCGTACCACCACCGGCGAAAAACGCGAGCGTCAGGCGGATGAGGTGCGCTACCGCACCGATCGGAGCACATCCCATGACCGACGACATCCGAGGCTCCTTGCTCAGGTCCGTGGCCGCGACGCCGTGTGCGATCGTGCCACCGCATCTGCTCAACCGGCTGGCCCGAGCTGAGGACCCGGCCGTGCAGGAGCCTGCCCGCCGCACCCTTGCGCTCGACGCGGCACAACGCGTCCAACGCAGGCTGACGGCCGAGATCGGCCCGACCGCCGCCTTGCCGACGCGAGGCCCCGACCACTCCGCCCGCACCGTCTGCGACGTCGAGCACCGGCAGGAGTTGCCCGGCAGACGGATACGCGGAGAGGGCGAGGCCGACGCACCGGACACCTCGGTCAATCAAGCCTACGACGGCCTTGGAGCCACCTTCGAGTTCTATCTGCAGACCCTGTCCCGCTCGTCCATCGACGGGGCCGGCCTCCCGCTGGACGCCAGCGTTCACTACCGCCGGGACTACGACAATGCCTTCTGGGACGGCGAGCAGATGGTCTTCGGCGACGGGGACGGGCGCATCTTCGGCGACTTCACCCAGTCCCCCGACGTCATCGGCCACGAGCTCACCCACGGCGTCACCCAATACACCGCCAACCTGACCTACATGGGCCAGTCCGGAGCCCTGAACGAGCACCTGTCCGACGTATTCGGGTCCCTGGTCGAGCAGTACGCCAAGGACGAGACAACCGAGGAAGCGAACTGGCTGATCGGAGAGGAACTGCTGCGCCCCGGAGTACAGGGCGTCGCTCTGCGCTCGATGAAGGCGCCCGGCACCGCGTACGACGACGATGAGCTCGGCAAGGATCCGCAGCCTGCCCACATGAACGACTTTGTGCAGACCTTCGCCGACAATGGCGGCGTGCACATCAACTCGGGCATCCCCAACCACGCTTTCTACCTCGCCGCGACTCAGCTCGGCGGCCACGCCTGGGACGGTGCCGGCCGTATCTGGTACGACGTGCTCACCGGTGGCGAACTCGCCGGCGACGCCGACTTCACGTCCTTCGCACGGCTGACCGCGGACGCCGCCGCCGCCTACGGGCCGCAGGAGCACGATGCGGTACTGCTGGCGTGGGATGCGGTTGGCGTACCCACGCACGGGCTGAGTCGGCCAGTGTCCCCGTAGAACTGCGCGCCTGCGTGATCGGCCCGATGGGCTTCTGCACCTACGGCTGGGCACGCATCCCCGCCGACTAGGACCAGCACGAGTTCCTCGTTCGCCGCAGCATCGACGACAGCGAACCTCCTGTCCGGAGCCCGAAGGGGACTCATTCGTGTAGGCCGTCCGGCGGCATTCGGATGGTGATCCGAATGATCACCACGGACGATGGTGCTCGAGTCCCGGCGCAGCACCAGCTCTCCTGGTCCGCTGCGGGGATCGGATGCTCCGAGACGCCACCGCGAGGTAAGCGCCACAGGAAGTAAGCCGGCAGGGGCTCGCCGGACGGCGCTCCGTCCGTGCAGCCCCAGTGACGTTCGAAGGAGACACTCCTTGGGTTCAGTTGGCGTACGCCGGTGCCGTCCGGCGGGACCTTGCACCAGCCGGCTTGGGTGTGTCTCTGGTCGCGGTCACCATCGGAGCGGACGGCTCTCCCGCATCGTCCTGCAGCGTCGGGAGCTGACCACGTGAAGGTTCCCCTCTGGCCCGGCGTCGGCTCCTGGCTGCGGGATTTGCTGGTCCCGACGAGCAACAGGCGGTCACCGGCGACCCTGGCATTGATCCTGGTGGTTCTGCTTCTGACGGGGCTGCCGCTGGGCTGGCTCGGCATCGAAGACATCCGCGGTGCCCTGACCTACGCGGGTCGCATCACCGGTGCCATCCTCATCCTGGTCTCGGTCACCACACTGGTGGGCGCCGTCGCGGCATGGGACCACTGGTTCCGAAACCGCATTCCCTACTCGGGAACGGTCGCCCTGATCGGCACGGTCGCGGCATTCTTGACCAACGCCGCGCTTTTGCTCATGACGTTCAAGGACGTCGATTCCACGGCCTACCGGGTGCTGTGGTGCCTGATCACGGCGGGTTGCGCCTGGGCTGTCTTCGCGGTGTGGCGGACATCGGTCGAGATCCCCGCTCCGAAGCGGGTGGCCGCGGCGCTGATCGCCACCGGGCTCATCGCAATGGCGAACTTCGGCTACGAGCGTCTCTACCAGCCGTACCAGCACAGCGCCAGACCCCTCATCACGATGACCGTGAGAAAGCCTGTGCTGAGGGAGGACCGCAAGGCGTTCGCGTTGCCGGTCGACATCAGGGCCGAGAACCGCAGCGACGTGGGCTTCTACGTGCTCGGCACCGAGTTCCACGCCATGGGGGAACGAGTGCAGATCAGCGCGACGGACCGAAAGCGCGAGCAGTGGCGTGACGATGCCGAGAAGTGGCGGCCATTCCAGGAGAAACACCCGCTCTCCCGCCGGGAGATCCAGCAGCCCGGCGAACTGGTGGCGGCGCAGCCATGGGCGCCCGCCGGACACTGGATCGAGCCGGGTGACACGTTCGTCACCCAGACGGTCGTGCAACTGCCCATGGACACGCCGTACGACCAGTTGGCGTTCTACGCCCAGGGGAGCTTCGCACGCAAGGACAGACTCGGCCTGTCGCAGATGCAACTGACCGGGTACTCCTGGAGCGACGGCCAGGTGCCCGACTGGGTGAGGGCGACGAAGGACGTCGACAACGTCGTCTACCGCGGCCGGGTATCCGAGAACAACGCGATCGCCGCGTATACCAGGGACACCCGTTACGTCACCGTCTATTGGCAGTTCGGTGTGCATGGCGCAGGCCTGCTGCAAGCCATCAGGCGAAAAGGCGAGGAAAACCGCGTCAACAGCGAATCGGAAGACCGCGAGTCGGAAAGCCGGTACGGCATCATCGACTCCATGCAGGGCCCCATCGAACGGACCCTGTGGGATGTCAAGGGCCGGCACTGACCGGCATGAGCGCGCGGGAGCGCTGGTCCGATCTCTCCAGCCACACCACCAGGGCGAGAGAGCTGTTCATACGATCCCAGGAGTATGAGTCCCCGATGCCGAGCTGCGCCTCCCGCACCGCCCGGCACAACGTCTCGACGTCGAACATCTCCGCGATCAGCGGATGCCGCGCGGAGCGGCAGAGGTCGACGAGTTCGTCGCCGTGTGTCCGCAAGCCGAGGGCGTAGAGCTCGTCGAAGGGGACCTTGACCGTTCGGCCGAGTATCCGGGGCGGGAGCAGATCTGCCATGGCCTCGCGCAGGACCGCCTTCGGACGGCCCGGACGGAACGTGGCTTCGGCGGGAAGGCGGCGCATCGTGGCGACGACCTCCGGGTCGAGAAAGGGGTGCGAGAGAAAGAATCCGTCCTGCTGCGCGCGGCGCCAGGAGAGCGGGTCCGGAGCGGCGATGTAGTTGGCCGCGTCGTAGAGCGACTGTTCCGGCCGGCGTCCGAACACGAAGCGGCTCTCCGCGACGCTGGCCTCACGGTAGCCGTGAGCCCGCGCGAATCCGGATCGCAGCCATCGGGGGCGGGTGAAGTTGCCGAGGCCGCCGAGCACCGTTCCCCGGCGCTGGACGAGCGCGGTGAGCCGTTCGGCGGCCAGCGGCAGAGTCGGCTGCACTACGTAGGCGGAGACGACGTCCCGCAAGCCCCGCTCGCCGCCCGTGGCCCAGGCACGTGCCTGCTTCGTCATCTGCCGGAGCTGTCCTGTGCGGGCCAGCCTGTGCAGGTGAAGCGGGTTGGCGTCGGCAATCGGATCGGCCCCGCAGCCGGTCAGGAGGGTGTCACAGCCTAGTTCCGCCGCGGCGGAATGGAGCCTGCTCCAGAACGGGGCGCGGAAGGCGTGCGCATGAGGCTCGTCCGCGTCCCCCGCGTGGTGCCGAAAGTCGTCGAAGTCGGCCACATCATCGACATCGATCATCATCGGGTGGGCCGCGGGCACATGACGGCGGATCGCTTCCATCGCCTCGTCGAGGTACGGCTGTTCCTCGGCCAGTTCTCCCCTGCCGAAGCGTCCGGCAAGCAGGACCAGGTCCCCAGGGCGGTCCTGTCCCGCGGCCAGCAGACGTGCCGCGAGCAACGCGACGCTGGTGGAGTCGGTGCCGCCGGAGACGTGGCACGCCGTCGTCCTGCCCATACGGCGCCCGACAGCGTTCTCCAGCGCGAGGCGCAGATCCTTCGCGGCGCCGCTGAAGCGGGGACTGTCTGCTCCGGGTACCGACAGGTCCTCCGCCTCACGGACGTGTCGCGGCACCCGACCGCGCATCTGCCCCGTGATCGAAAGTTCCACCACCTCGCCGCCCAGTATTCGGTGCACCCCGGCGAAAGGGGTGAGTTCCGAGTGGGGTTGCGCCGTGTTCCCGGTCAGGTACCGGCAGAAGTAGCGACGTTCCAGCTCCGCTCCGGCGCCCAGGCGGCGCACCGAGGTACTCACCGCGCTCACACGGCCGCCGGCCTCCCTGAAGAACAGGGGGATACGTGCCTGCTCGTCCCGCATCAGCAGGATGCGGTCGCGGTACACCAGGACAGCCGCGTAGTCGCCGGTCGGTAGACGCGACGCGACTCCCAGCCGGCTGAAGTCGTCGAGGAGCCGGCGCGCACCCGCCATGCGGTCCCGGACCGAGCCGACCCAGCCGGCGACCACCGCGGTTCCGGTCTGTGAGGAGACCGTCGTCACGAGCCCCTGCTCGGCCATGGCCCCGGCTGCCGAGAGCTTCGGTGTGCTCCCGGCCCAGTCGAGGCGGAGTGCTTCCACGTCAGTGGCCTCCGCCGTTGATCGAGAGAACTGTAGTGAACGCGTGCCCGCGCGGATCGGCGTCGGGGATGCACACGTCGGCCGAAGACGTCCAGGCGTGCAAGGCGAACGGGTGCTCGCGCGCACCTACGTGGAGGACGGCCTTCAGACCGCGCCGACGCAGTAGGACAAAAGCTGTCACGGCCTCGGCCTTGCAGTCGTCGTTGACGCACCAGCTTCTGCGGCCGTACGAGTGCACCGCCCGCTTCAGCGAGGCGACGTCTTCCGCGGAAGCGGGATCTGCTCGGGCATAGTCCGGGGCCGCCAGGGACAGGAGCCGAAGGACGCGCCCGAATCCGATGGTCCGGATCAGTAGATGCACTCCGCGCAGCCAGAGCCCGACCTCGACGTTGGAATGCTCCTTTTGCCGGCCCGTCACGCACCGGGCACGGATAAGACCGGTGACGAGTTCGGCGCGTTCCGTGGAGCTTTCGTCGGCGAACTTCTGGATGTCCGCGGTCGCCATTCCAAGAAATCGCGTCCGCTTCCAGTCCGCGATCAGCGCTCCGCCGGACGTCCGTGTGACCCGGCAATGCGGTGACAGGATCCGCTCCATGGCCACCAGGGCATCGGTCTCCTCTGCCACCGCACATCCTCCAATGTCGCCTACTGCGGCGGCTCTGAGGCGGACTCGGTTCGACTTGTGGACGGTGTTTCAGCCAAGGTATCCGTGACCGTCGTAGTGGCTGCCGCTGAAGCCCCGGATCAGACGGCCGTTGCCGATAAAGACAAGCCCACGCGGCATACGACGTCGCAGCAGTCGAGCAAACATGGCCTACCTCCTGGTCGGGTATCGTTGGTTGATTTCAGGCTACTCTGCCAAGAATGCCCCGCAACTGGACCGCCGGCGCCCGCGCTGCGAAGCACGAGTGATTCGCAGGACTGCCTTGTCCGTGCGTTCCGGCATCGTGTCCCTCCGCCACGGACGTCGTGGCTACTGAGGTTTCAGGGTGGGGTCGGTGGTGTGAGGGCAGTGAGTTCGTGATGAGGCAGCCGTCGACGAGGTGGGGCCTGATTGGGACTTTGCGTAACTCGCGGCGGAGTGTGCGGACTCGAGGTCGTTGGGTGTGTCGAACGCGGTGTTGGCCATTGCCCTCGGCAGCAGTGAAGACCACCACGATCGGGCCGTCGTCGAGCTGGATGTGGGCCCGGACCAGCAGGTCGCGGTAGTCCTTCCAGGAGAAGCTTTTGCGTGCATCCTTGAGCAGCAGATGGCTGCGCGGCCGGTAGATCAGCCGGCTCGCTTGGCCCGGGCGGTAGCAGCACAGGGCTGCCACCGAGGTCCGCCAGCGGGATCTGCCTGGCGGACGCGGTAATGGTGCGGGCCGAGCCCGAGGTGTTCGGTCCGGTGGCCCGATCCGACTTTCTCCGGCCTCATCGGCGCCCTGGTCGCGTCCGGTCCCAAGGCGCCGGCAGCGAACCGCTCTGCCCTTGCCGAAGTATGGGTGCGAGACTGGGAGTTGGTCGGAGCGAACGGTCCATGCCGTCGGCGGAAACGTGATCGTGGCCATCGACGGTGTGCTGGTCGTGCACTCCGAGAAGCAGCGCCACCGCGACCTGGAAGAAGATCTTCGGCCACCACCCGCTCGTCGCGTTCATCGACCGTGGCCGGACCGGGTCCGGGGAACCGGTAACCGCCCTGCTGCGGCCCGGTAACGCGGGCTCGAACCCCGCAGTCGACCACGTCGAAACCACCCGGCTCGCGCTGGCTCCACTTCCCAAGTGCATGCGGCGGGGCCGGCAGACGCTGATCCGCACCGACTCCGGCGGCGGCACCCACGGCATCCTCGACTGGCTCTCCCGCCGGGGCCGTTGGCTGTCCTATTCCGTCGGGATGACCACCACCGACGCCATCCACCAGGCCGGGCTGGAGATCCCGAAACGCGCGTGGACACCAGCCTATGACTCGGGCGTCACCGAGCGGCCTGGCACCTGGGGTGCGGAGTTCACCGATGTGCCACACCTCTGTTTTTGACCCAGGGGGCGGCTGATCGTCCGCAAGGAACGGCCGCACCCCGGCGCCCAGTTGTGCTTCATCGACGTCGACGGACTGCGCCTGACGTGCTTCGCGACCAACACCAAGGACGGTCAGCTCGCCGAGCTGGAACTGCGACACCGCAGGCGAGCCCGCTGCGAGAACCGCATCCGAAACGCCCGCGACACCCGGCTTCCGCAACCTGCCCCTGCACGACCGGACGCAGAATCAGATCTGGCCTGGATGCCGATGCTCGCCCCGACCGACGACACCCGCCGCTGGGAGGGAACCCCAAGCGCCTGCGCCTGTGGCTGTTCACCGCCGCGGCCCAGCCCGTAGTCACCGGCCGCCGCCGATGGGCTCCGTTTCACCACCCGGTGGCCGTGGGCCGGCGTCATTACCCCGGCGATCAACCAGCTGCATCGCTTTCCGGACCCAGGCTGACCAGCCATTTCGACTGTCTCGACAACCTGGACCCCACACCGGTGAACTGGAACCCGGCGCCCACCCGATTGAGAGCCGGGCCCACAACCTGCCCCGGCCCCCCGGAAAGCCCGCACCACACAAGCACAGAGTCCCCATCAACGAACCGATGGGGACTCATGAACGAAGGTTAGGCCACCTCCCTGCAGTGGTCGGGACGGTGGTCAAAACCCGATGGACGGGCCACCGACTTCGACGTACGACAGCTGCACCGCACCCGCTGCACCGACCTGCAAGGGCCCCAGTGCAGTCGTACGGTAGAAGAAGTGGTTCGCCATTGCGCGAACACCATGGGGGCAAGATCACGTCTCGGTTCGGCCGTCGCTCTTCGTGGCCGTTTACGTGAATGACTGTCAGGTTCTGACGAGCCGGAGGGGCAGTACACACAACCGGAGCACATGATGACCGCCGCAGCAACGATCGAAGAGAGTTGGTGCCTGAGCCAACGCACCTCGACGACCTTCGACCTCGCGGGAACATCAACCAGTTCTCAACCCCGGGCACAACCTCGGGCACGCGGAGCTGATCGCCGAGTTGGACCAGAGTCGACGGCATCGGCAGGATGATCGCCAACACATTCGACGGACCTCTGTGCCAGGTGCTGGCCGCGCAGTTCGTCTCCGACGACTTCTTCGGAGCGACCCATGTCCCACAGGAAGCAGGAACCGGAGCAAGTGGCTACGGTGACTCGCCCCAAGAACGCAAATGACCTGACAGGCAAAACTACGGCCCGGAGACCGGGGCAATGATGCCGACCGCGATGCTCCGCATACTGGCCGAGGTCTACCTGGACAGCGACGAACTGGCGTGACGAGAAGGTGTCTGGTGGCATGGGTCATCCACCCGGGAACCTATCAGTCGACATAGATGCTCATGACTGCTGACCTTTGCTAACCCGGAGGCAACGTCGACCCGTTCGACCACCACACCGACCTCCGTGCACACAAGCACATCCACGGTACCGGAACAAGTAGGGAGTAATTGCTGCGCCCCCGCAGAAATGGTAGGCCTCCGCCAACACTGGGAGGTAGGGGATGTTCTCAGCGCGATGGTGAGTCGGAGGACTGAACAATGACAGGAAACCATCAGCGGATGTATCCGGACGAAGCTGGGGACGTAGCAGGGCGGAACAGGTCCTCATGGCATCAACGCGCCTCAGCCTATGTCGCTGAACTGCAGGCGGAGTTGGATAGGATCGAAGTCCGCGGTGACCTGTCAGACGAGACAAAGAGCTTGCTAGAAAAGGCAGAGGTGCAACTTCATGCAGCTCGGGAAGCCTTGAACGGTCCGGACACCTTGCTCTCATCGATTTCCGGGTCGGTTGTAGACCGAACATGGGCCAATATCCACCGGGCTGAATTGAGCATCCTGAAGCTCGCAAGTGACAAAGATCTTACGTGGTGGGGGACCGAAGTTCTTGCGCGAGCCAAACAGCATTTGGGTGACGAAGATCCAATACGGAATGAACTGGAGTCACAAGTCGATTTGAACGGAAAAAGGCTCGACGCGCGGTTCAGGGACCTGGCCGTTAGAGTACTGCGTGCGGCCAACGACGCCCAGGATTTGGAGCGTTCGAGACTGCGAAGCTTCCGTAACATTCTACTGATTTCTGTTCTTCTCACGAGTACCATCGCCATACTGATTGCGGTTTGGGGTTATGCCAACCCTGAGGCGATAGCGCAGAAGCTCTGCTTCGTTTCGCCACCACCAGATAATAAGGCATTCTGCCCAGTTGGAACCCACCCTGCCGGCGGCGACGTTCTAATTGTCGAATTCTTCGGCCTATGTGGCGCAGCCTTGGCGGGAGCTGTTTCGTTGCGGAATATGCAAGGTACCGCGACGCCGTACATGGTACCTATCTGCTTGCTGTTGCTGCGACTGCCGGTTGGCGCCCTCGCTGCTATATTTGGCCTTCTGATCATCCAGGGCGGTTTTGTGCCGGGATTCTCCAATTTGGATAGCGGAGCACAAGTGCTTGCATGGGCGCTCGTCTTCGGTGTCGCACAGGAATCCGTGACCCGCCTGATCGATCAACAAGGAAAGAAGATCATAGGAAACGTGAGAGGGCCATCACGCGGCTTCGACAATGACCCTAAGGGGAAGTCGGCAAATCTTGAGGAAAAGGCAGCAGGCGGTGTGGCAATGAACAGTCGTAGGAAGACTGGCTGGCGATACGTCTTTCACTGCCGACGTTACTGAGACTGTTCAGAGTGGCCCACGGACCAGGTGACGGCATAGACGTCCGCAACGCACGAGGCTCCCGTGCCGTCGAGAGAGGTGCTCGACGTCTCAACTCATCCGGGGGAGTTCCGGCGCGGTCGCGACCGCGCCGGGCCATCTCCGGGCCCCAGGCCAGCGGCCACCTCGGCTGTGGGAGTGCCGCGGGCGCGGGGGTCGGCGGTCAGTACCGTCCGCGGCGTTGGCCTCATTACCGGTCATTGAGAGCGACCGGCGGCAGGCGAAGTCGCCGATCCAGCGCCTGGATGGCGTCGGCCTGCCACGCGGAGACGGACCTGTTCGCCTCGCGCGTGAGCCTGGGCACCGGATTCAACCCAACCTGCTGTTCTGACAGCGATTCCACCGCTGCCGATGGGATGTGACACCTTCTGTCAAGGTGTCACATCCGCACGCGCTTTCTATGCACTGCGCAGCTGGGCGTACTGAAGCTTCCCCGTGATCTTGGACACTCGATGCTTACGCCGCGAGGGCGTGTTCTTGCTCGTGCCACTGCCGGGTCTCCAACGGGTGGGGTAGCCCCAGACTGGATGGCGGCGTTGGTGGCGTCGGTTGTAGAAGGTCTCGACGAAAGCGAAGATGTCCGCGCGGGCGCTGGACCGGTCCGGCCAGCGGCGGGTGCCGATCTCCTCCTTGAGTAGTGCGAAGAATGACTCGGCGCGGCGTTGTCGAAGCACGAGCCGGCTCGGCCCATGCTCTGCCGCAGTCCCAAGCGGCTTATCTTGCATCGGCGTTCATCTGAGGTGTATTCACTGCCGCGGTCCGAGTGCGCAATGCATCCGGGCTGGAGTCGGCCGCGACCGGCGGCCATCTTCAGCGCGTCCATGACCAGGGATGCGCGGCGGTGGTCAGCCATCGAGTAGCCGACGATCTCGCGGGATGCGAGGTCCAGCCAGGTCGCCAGATGCAACCGGCCCTCGTCGGTGGGGATGTAGACATCCGATGCAGAGGAACCGTGAAGCGGCTGAGTGAAGTTGAGGGTCGAGTGGTGCGGGGAAAGCGTTGCCTTCGTTGAAGCGGACGCGCCGGGTGAGGCAGTGATGGAGGCAGCCGACCATGCGGTTGAACAGGTTGCGCTGGGCGGCGGTGTGGCGGTCTCCAGGCGCGCGACGGCGGTCGTCGTGGGCTCTGGCGCCGTCGGAATGGGTCAGGGAGGCGCGAGATCGGCGACGACCGATCCCGCTTCGGCGACGCCAAAGGCATGACCGGATCGGCCCCGTCCCAGGGCTCGGTTCTCTCAGCGGCGCCCGGGTGCGCCCCATGGCCTCTTCGACCAGGGGAAGCTGCCGCATCTGGGGCAGGCGTCGGGCAGTCTGGGAGTCGTTCTGCCTCGGCATCGAGGGTGACCTTGCGACCCGCCTTCTTCGGCAAAGAGCGGAGCTGAGTACGCGTCAGTCTGGCGGCCTGGCCGGGGCCGGGGCCGGGCGTGGGGGCAGCGGCCAGCAGGACGCGGGCGATGGGGTGGCAGACACCATCGCGGCGAACGCCGACCGCGGTCAGGAAGCCGGGAAAATAGATGCCGGTCAGGTCACGCAGCCGCTCCAGCAGGCCGAAACCGGCGTCGAATGTGATGACGCCGTGCGGGGCGTCGTAGGTGAACAGTCGGCTGGATCACGTCCGAGGCCCGGGAGGATCTTCTGGACGAGGCAGCGGCACACCAGGCCGCCCATGGAAGTGGGCGACCAGCTGGACACGGGGCGCCCCGGACTTCTCCCTGACTCGATCGGCTTCAGCAGGTCCTGTGCGGCAGGCTCCAGCCGGAACTCCCTGGGTTTCTTTCCCCAGGTGGTGGCCGAGGTGTCGTATAAGCGGTGGACCCAGATGCTGTCCGGCGGGATCGTGTCGTGGGGAGGCCAAGAAGAGTTCCTGGCCGCCGTTGACGAGGATCTGGTAGCTCTCGTCCAGGTCCAGGTCCAGGTCCAGGTGCAGGTGCAGGTGCAGGTGCAGGTGCAGGCGCAGCAGCGGGCTCTCGAACTGGTAGAAGTGCGGCTCGTTTTCCGGACCGCATTGTCGATGCCGGCGGTGTCACTGGCGAAGCCTCGGACGTAGACGATCGGTAGCTTCTCGGCCCCTGTCATGAGGTCCTCCCGGTCTCCGGTTACGGCGCACTCGTGACCCGGGCCCCGGGCCCCGGGCTGGGTGCGACGCTGTCCTGCCGGGCGGCCTGGTCCGGGTCGGCGGCCGACAGCATCTCCTCCAGGATCCGGATCGCCCCGCTGGCCCGCAGCAGCCCGTCACGCGTCGCCGTCTCGTCCTGCATCAGTCGCTTCAGCTGTGTCTCGCCCCGCTGGTAGTCCCGCTTGAGCTCGGCGAGCCGTTGTCGCATCCGCTCCTGCGCGTCACTCGTCTGCTGATCGGTCATGGTGCAGCCCTTCTCTGTGCTTCACGACACCGGCGGTCTCCGGTCGGCCATGCTCCGCAGGATGCAGGTAGTAGCCGCGGTCCGTCGGCGGCTTGTCCTCCTCGACGGCGATGCGGTGGGCCTGCGCCCACGCGTCCTGCCGGACTCCTGTGACCTGCCAGCAGACCTTGACGCCCGGCTGGTCGGTGCGCAGGGTGAAGCGGTTCTCCTTGATCTCGTCCGTCACCGCCGCCTGCGCCATGGTGCCCACCGGCGTGAGCTGGTAGCGGAAGTCGCGGTTGAGGGTTTCGAAGTAGTCCGGGAGTACGACGGTCGCCTCGCCCGCCTCATCGGTCTCCACCACTCCGTGGTAGAAGTTCGCCATGTCCGGCGACTCGACGAAGGAATGGCACAGGTACTGTCCGCCGGGGTCCAGCGGGTGGTCGATCCTGAATCCGCCGCCCCCCTTGTCCACCCTGCCAGCGACCCGCGCGTCACCGTTCACGTCGAGCTTGGCCTGAGGGGTGATGGTGCCCAGCCCGAGCGAGTCGTGGCCGCCGCTGATCGCGACGACGTTGCCGCCGCTCTGGATGCCCAGGACGCCCTGGCCGACGTCCATGATGCTCGAACCGAACAGGTGCAGGACGCCCGGTACGTCACGGCGGCCGAAGTGCCGGTCGAAGACCGCTTCTCCGGTGACGGACAGGCCGTTGCGGCAGGACACCCTGCCGCTGTCGGTGTCCATCACCAGACCCCACTGGGCACCGGTGTTGCCCCAGAAACCGACGCTCGTATCGGTCTCCATCCCGACGAACGCGCGGTCCTCGTCCGGCAGCATCTGGTGGAACCAGATGCCCGACGAGCTGTCACCGGGCCTCTCCCGCACCCTCATCCGCCCCCGGACGTCCAGCGCGTCGCCCGAGCCGAGACCCACCGAGAGCCGGTCCTCGCCGGACCACAGCCGTGCGGCTCCGTCGAAGGCGTACCAGACCCAGCGCTCCCCGCCTGTGGGCTGTTCGACGAAGTCACCCAGACCCCGGTCCGCGAAGGAGTACCCGCCCGCGCCGCCGCCCGAGTGGAGCCCCATTCCGTCCACGTGGAGGCTCGCGTTCGGGCCGTCGTCGGTCGCGATGGCGAGGCTTGTGATGTTCGCGCTGGCCGCGGACAGAGTGGATGTGCTCAGGGTGTTCCCGACGTCCACACTGCCCGCGACGCCCACGGCGCCGTCGGAATCGACCACCAGCAGATCGTTGTCCTCGGTCGTATTGGCGAGACGCCATGCGCCGTCGTCGCCGATGAACATGCCGTACGCCGGCCCGACGTCGTCGTTCTCCAGCTCGATGCCCGAGCCCGCGGCGGGCGACGTGATCCTCAGGCCGTGCCCGGCCAACCCGCGCGTGTCGATCTCCAGTGACGCGGACGGGGACGACATACCGATCCCGACCCGGCCCGTCGCCCCGTCCGCCGACAGGGCGGTGTGCTCGGTGCCGTCCGGGGCGGACACTGTGAGATCCACGCCTCCGCCACGCCGGGCGCGCAGTTCCCCGGCCGGCCCCTGACCGACGGGCGCACCGTTCTCCGACGCGTCCCGCGCGCAGCTCAACCGGATCCGCTCCACGGAAACGCCTGCCGCCCGGCGAGGCCCGGGCCGCAGAGCCGTGACGGCGCCGCCGGCGGCGAGGGAGACCTCGGCCAGCACCACCTGCCGGCCCACGTCCTCGAAGCTGTCGCCCGGCAGCAGCCGCAGCCAGGGCGCGTGCAGCCGGAGCAGACGGCTCTCGCCGACGACCTCACGCCAAGTCAGGGTCAGCAGATGCGTGCCTTCGGCGACTCCCGCGGTGTCCAGGCGCAGGCCGTCGGCGCCCACGTCCACGGTCGGGATGTTGAGCACCTCCTCCGGATCGACGCCCGGATCCACCACGGCGAACCCGTCCGCCGCGAGGATGGTCGTACGGCCCACGGAGTCGAGCGCTGTGCCGGGCTGGACGGTCACCGCCGGCTGTCCCGGCGTCGCGCTCACCTCCAGGCCGCCGCAGACGCCCCAGGTGTGCAGGGAGGACCCGCGCGCCTCGTCGAGCCGCCGATAGTAGTCCTCCGTGTCCACCTGGGTCTCCGCCCGGACCGTGCCGCCGCTACGGGCACTGCCGGTGTCGAAGTTGAAATACTCCGTGCGTTTGACTGCCATGCTGCTCACCGCTTATCGCTGCTAGGGCTCGGTCATGGTCACTTCGTTGAATCGGCAGTGGGCGGGCATGTGCTGCCGGACGATGGACTTGATGGTGCCCACGGCCTGGCTGAGCTCGCGTCGCTGCTCCACGGGGTCCGCCGAGAGCTGTGCTCTCGAGAAGTGGATGACCACGTTGATGTCGAAGGGCCCGAACCGGGACCGGTAGCCGTCGAGGCGGACTCCCGAGGACTCGATCTGGCCGGGGTCACAGATGATCAGGTGCTTGCCGTGTGCCGTCATCCCGGTGGGATTGACGAAGTGCCCGGGTTCGGTCACCCGGAGCGTGCTGCCCGCCGTCGCTCCGGGCGCCGTCTCGACGCGGACGACGACAGCGGGCCAGGCGGTGTGGAGGATGAACGGGTGCTCGGTGGCCGAGGGCCAGAAGGGGCGGAGGCCCGCGTCCAGGACGTACAGGCCGTCGGCGCCCGTGCGCGTGACCGCGGTGGGCGCCACGAGCGGATTCTGTGGGGGCAGCAGCCGGGTGTGCGTCCACTCGGTGCCGCCGCGGACGATTCGCACCAGGTTTCCGCCGCCCGCATGCTCCAACGGCGGTGCCTCCCGGTCGCCTCCGTCGCCGATGATGAGCGTGCCGTCGTGGTCGACGAACAGCGACAGGGGTTCCGTGACGAGCGCCGGATCGAGGTCCTTGACCGTCACGCTGAGGGGCGCGGGCCGGACGACGAACACCTTCGGCCTCGCCACCTCTTCCGGCTGGAGTCCGCGGTCCAGGACCAGCAGGTCGCCCTGATCGTCGACGGCCATCGCCAGCGGGAACCCCGAGCCCGGCGTGAGCCTGGTCAGCTCCGTCGCGGTATCTGCGGTGTACGGAGCCGGCAGGGAGAAGATCTTGCCGGTGCTGTCGAGGATGAACAGCGTCTCCGGTCGCCCGGCCCGGGCAGGGCCCACGGCCACGGCGATGATCTGGCCGAACATCTGCTGGGGGGCGAGTGGGCGGGGGAGCGGCGGACTGCCTGCGAGGTCCGGCTGCCCGGTCGTCGCGTCCAGCCGCCAGACCTGGCGCCGCACCCCGGGGGCGAGGTCCGCCGGCAGCCCTCGGTCGCCGGCGAACAGACTGCCGTCAGGACCCCGCGCGACACACCAGGGACGCAACAGCCCCTCTCGCTCCACCGCGAGGCCGTCGGTCTCGTCGAGCAGCGGCCGGAAGGGCGATAGCGCGGACACCGGCGCCGGCACCCCGGCTGCGATATGCGCCACGAACAGTGAGGAACCGTCGTCCACGGCCACCCGGGGTCGTACCTTGCCCACGGAATACAGGTCCAGGAACGTGGTGAGCCCCGAACGCAGACCGCGGCGACTGTGGACCTTGCTGATCTCGGCGGTCGCCTTGCGTCGCTGGTACTCGTCCCACAGCTGCCGGCCTTGCAGCTCGGGGAAGCGCAGCGACACCCAGGAGGCCAGCCACGGCAAGAACTCCGGGGGTGTCGTCCAGGGATCGAACAGCCGGTCCAGCAGCGCGATCCGCTCCGCGATCGACAGGTGGGTGTCGTTCTCGTCCCCTGCCTGCGTGTGCTTCGTGTGCAGGACCGGCACATCGTCGTCGATGCCAGTGAGGATCTTCTCGAAGACGCAGAGGGTGCTGCCGAGGGAGAAACCGGAGTCCTGCGGTGCGTCCTTCCACAGCACCGGTGGGAGGTGCCGGAGGTAGCTGCTCTCGGGCATGGCAGGTGTTCCTCTCTCCGTTCACCGTCAGGAGGTCGACTGCCTGACCGGCACGTCGGGCACGCCGGCACAGACCAGCTCGTAGTCGGCCACCTGGACCGAGGCTCCGGGCGGCGCTTCCTGGAAGGGCCGGTTGCCGGGATATGCGTGCGGGCCGGCGGCGACGGTGATCTGTTCGATGTATCCGACGTCGTCGGGTGGCATGACCGCCCGGAACAGATCGGAGCTGAAGACGTGCTGACCCACCTCCCAGCCCCGGCCGGCCGGTCCGCCCCGGGTCGGGTGCAGAAACTCGGTGATCTTCCGAACGACCTCGGCTCTGACCTCCTCTGTGTCGACCCCGGCGAGGGCCGCCTCCCGCCACACGACCACGGACACCTTCGCCACGATCGGCAGATACCGGGGGCCGAGGACGAACAGCCGGACGGTCAGATCCCGGCGTTCGTCCAGGTAGGCCCGTACTGCGTCGATCAGTTCGGGCGGAGGCTCGGGCCGCGACACCGCGACGCCCTGGTCCGGTACGACGATGACGGAGACGTTCCCGGGGGCGCGGTCGATGCCGCCGAACGTCCACGGGGTGCCGCGCGGCGGATGCGGCGCCAGGCAGGCACTGATCCGGACGTCGCTGGTCGCCTCCCGGGCGAGGTAGACGAAGTCGTCGGCCGTCACCGCGCGCTCACGGATTTTCAGCTCCTCCGGGGCCCGGCGCAGGGTGTCCTCGATGGGCTCCTCGTCACTGCCGTCGTTGGCCGCCGCCGGGTTGGTCACGTCGAGACCGCCGGGTACCGTCCCGTCGGGAGCGGTGCCGATCACGACGATCCGGCCGGGGGAGACGTTGCCGGCCGCGCCCGACGCGACATGCCGGTACGTCTTCGCCCGGATCAGGCTGCGGGGCGGCGGGATGCTGCCGTGCCCCTCGTTGTGGCGCTCGTCGTGACTTCCGAAGCCGATCTCCCCGGTCACCGGGTTGAGCCGGTACACGTTGCCCGGCCCTGGCAGCAGCTCGGGCGCCTGCTGCCAGGTCTCCCAGGTGGGCGGCGTTCCTTGTCCGACCTGGATTTCGACGTGCGCGTAGGGGGCCTTGGCATCCGGCCCCCGGTACAGCGGACGGTGGCGCAGCGCGAACGTCTGGAAGGGCTCGCCGTCGCTCTCGCCCAGCATCTCGGGGGAGCGGATGGTGAGCGCGGTGTGGGCGGGCGCGGCGTTGAACAGCACCCTGTCCAGGCCGATTTCCAGCGGGTCGTCGGACGGATTGCCGATCCGCAGGCCGATCCAGAAGCGCGCGGTGTCGAAGGCGGCGGAGCCGGGTGCCGGGCTCGCGTTGCCCCAGTCCTCCGCCGGGTTCTGGGCGGCCCACGACTGAGGTACGGGCAGGGCGACTGGCCTGTCGTGCATGCCGTTCGTCGTACCGGCTGGGCCCAGTTCCGGCCAGTCCCCGGGCTGTTCGTCGGGGACCGACGCGGCCCAGGTCGCCGATCCCGCCGGCGCGTCGGGAGCCGGCCGGAACAGGCGCGGCCGGAGCGAGATCTCCCCCTCGATCGCGTTCTCGAAGCCCAGGCACAGATGCGTCGTCGTGCCCGGCGGGACCGGGACCAGCCGCCGCCCGGCCCCCGAGCCGACCAGGTCGGCCGAGACGTCGTCGTAGACGAGCAGGGAGTCGTCGTCGGGATCCGGTGTGAGGAGAAGGGCGGTCGTGAGGCTGGTGGGAAGGATGGTGACGTCCGCGTCCGTCTCGAAGACGACGGGTGCCTCCCCCTCCTCGGGCAGGGTGTGCGCCTGGGTGCCCGCCGGCACGTGCACCGGCGCGGGCCCCTTGACGCCGAACGACAGGTGAGTGGCTGCGGGGGTGGCGGGGTCGCGGGTGATGCCCATCAGGTTGAGGAAGGCGATGTAGTTCTTCTCGGGCACCTGATTCAACCGGTAGATCAGTCCCTCGCCGAGCCAGGCGAACAGTTCGATGAGCGTGATGCCGATGTCGCTCGGCCTGTCGTCCGTCCACTGCGGGGCGTACGAGGTCCTCAGGGCACGCATCTGCGTGGACAGGTCCTGCCAGGTCCGGTCGTCCAGGTCGGGGGGCTGGACACGCCCGCGCTTCGATTCCGGGGTCATAGCGACCGCTCCAGCGGGAAGGGATGGACGAGGCGGTCGGCGGCGCCGGTCGCGCGGACGCGGTAACTGATGTCGATCAGGAGCGCTGCCCCCGCGTCGTCGTTGGTGACGGTGACGTCGAGGAGGTCGATGCGCGACTCCCATCTGGTAAGCCCTTCCTCGACGTAGTAGCGGGCGAGGCTGGCCGTCGACTCGTTGTTGGGCGCGAACAGCAGCCGCTTCAGGTTGCAGCCGAAGTCGGGGCGCATCACCCGCTCGCCGTACTGCGTCTCGAGGATGATGCGGATCGACTCCTGGATCTTGCGCCCGCCCGCCGACTCGTTGAGCCCCGTGGTCCCCAGTCGCACCGGGAAGGCGAGGCCGCGGCCATGGATGTCCGGGTCCATGAAAGCCTCCGATCACACCGAGGTGAGCTTGGACTGGTTGGGCTTGGGCATCAGGACCGGTGGTGGCGGCAGGCCGTCCGTCTGCACGCCAATGACGTCGAGCATGACGGGTTTCCCGCCTGCCTTCAGCTTGGCGGACTCACCGCTGAGCACCGCCGTGATGTGCAGACAGGGCGACCCCGACGCGGCGTTGGGGCAGTTCGCGACGTCCTTCAGGAGGCTCGCCTTCACGAGCACCGGATGGCCCTCGACCTTCAGCTTTTCCTCGCTGGACGTGCCGACCAGACCGGGCACCGGGGGCGGTGGCGCCCCGGGCGGTGGCGGCGGAGGCAGTGGCTGCGGCACGTGCCCGCAGGTCACCATGCTGGCCGTCGTCAGTACGTTCCCCATCCGAGGTCCCTCCTCAGGAGATGTCGACTTCTGTCTCGTTCACGGTGACCGTCGTGGCACCCCCTGCCGCCGCCAGCGTGACGGACCCGCCGGCCGTGATGTTCAGGTCCCCCGCGGCGCTGATGGTCAGCGAACCGTCGGTGGCGTTCAGGGTGATCCGGCTTCCGCGCCCGCCGTCCTGGATGACCAGCTCGCCGCCGGCCTTGTCGTCGTCGAAGGTGATGGTGTGACCGGCCCGGCTCTTGATGACGCGGGTGCTGTTCGTGCCGTCGGTGTTGGTCTCGGGGGGCGGCTGGTCGGCGTTCCACAGGGCGCCGATGACGTACGGCTTGCTCAGATCGCCGTACTCGAAGGCGACCAGCACCTGGTCGCCGACCTCGGGCAGCCAGTAGAACCCCATGTCCTGCCCCGCCATGGGACGCGCGCACGGGGCCCATTCACTGGTGAAGCGGTCGGACAGCCCGGGGAAGCACACCTTGACCCGACCGATCGGGGCCTTGGGCGGCACGGCCATCACTTCGTGGTTGTCCTCGACCACGGCGAGGACCACGCCGTAGAAGGGCTCCGCGCGGTTGGGCGGCGGGTGTTCCACAATCTGCTTGCGCAGCATGCCGAGCAGGCTGGAGTGGCCGCTCTGGCTGATCGAGAAGTCGGTAGTGAAGCCGCCCTCGTCGATCCGGTGGATGACCTTACGGAGGCGGTAGGTGCCGCTGAACCGCTTGCCGACGCCGCGGATCTCGATGAACTTGCCCGCCGTCAGCTCCGGAATGCCGATGCACGAACCGGTGCCCTCGTACATGCCCTCCAGCAGCTCCGCCAGGAGGGACTCCGCGAGGATCTTCGCGTCCAGGGGGTTGTCCATCACGTGTCGGCGGATCCCCTTGCGTGTCATGGTGAGGACGAGGTCGGCCGCGGAGCTGCCGAGGCGCTCCGTGAGCTGGTCTGGATCGAGGTCGGCGGCCAGTGCCAGGCCGTGGATGGTCTGGGCGAGTTCCTGGTTGTAGCCGCGTACGGCCTGCAGCCCGGCGGCACCCGAGGCCGAGATGCGCGGGCTGAAGCTCGACAGGTTCCGGCCCCACTCCAGGACGTGGGCGGCGGGCTGCGGACGGGGGAACTGGAAGTGCAGCCGGTCCCACTCGACGTACACGTCGAAGTGGTAGCGCTGGGCGCGCTCCTTGAGGAACGCCATGTCGCTCCCGACCTGGATGATCTTTTCCTTGAGGCCCGGAGTGGGGTCCACCACGGGGATCAGCCCGTTCTCCACGGCGATCTGCGCGGCCACCATGCTGTCGTTCATGAAGGTGTACTCGGTGGGCTCCTGCTCACCGCGGCGCATACGGTACGACTTGTCGTAGCCGGACACCTGGACGGTCGGCGCGCCGCTCTGCGGGAACGACGGCTCGACGGCGGCGATTTCGCCGAGGAAGGCCGGCTTCAGGTCGTTGCCGTAGCCGAGGTGGATCTCCACCGTCTTGCCCGGGTCCAGCAGGGGCGAGTCGAGCAGCCGGTTGTCGGGGTTGCGCAGCACGAAGCTGAAGGTGCCTGCGAGGTCAAGGCTGGTCTCCACGGTCATGGCCACCGCCTGGTCGGCGAGTTCGGCGGCCATGGTCAGCCCGGCGACCCGGATGTCGAAGCGCGGCGCGTACGAGGAGGTGCTCATGGCCGTGTGCCTCCCCGCCGTCGCGGCGGAACGACCAGGCGGGTGTTGGGTGCGAGGTGGAGCGGGTCGACGATGGCGTTGGCCTGGGCGATCTCGCGCCACAGAGCGGGGTCGCCGAGGTAGACACCGGCGATGGCGCTGAGCGTGTCGCCCTCCACCACGACATGGACCGCCGGCTCCTGCGACATGACCGACTCGGCGGTTGACACTGCCCGGTTGACGACGCCCGATGCCGTGGGCGAAGCGAAGAAGACTCCGCTGCGCACCTCGACGTCCGTCGGTACGTATTCCTGGAAGCGCACCGAGAGGCTGGAGCGCACCGGGGTGCCGTTGCGTAGGAACATGGTGAAGCGCTGGTTGGCGTCGACCAGGACGCAGCGGAACTGGAAGCTGCCCAGGGAGAAGAGCAGGATCGGTGGGGCATGCGTGCCCGGCCGCTTGTCCAGCAGCCGCACGATCGGCCCCGTGTGTGCGCGGACGTCCCCTCCGGTTTCGTACGTGTCGAAGAAGAGGTCCATGGCGAGGGTGCGTGCCCTGCCGCGGACGTACTGCACCGGCGGGGTGTTCAGGCCTGGGATGCCGATCTCGGCGAAGCTGTTGCCCTGGTCGAGCTTCATTTCCTCCGGGTTGAACATCACCGGGTAGCTTTCGCCCGACGCGGTATCGATGATCTCGGCCTTGGCCAGGGCGGCGCTGACCGAAGCGGCGCCGGGCAGCGGGGGCAGGCGGAAGGGTGTGGTCGCCATGTCAGCCTCCGCGCTCGAACTCGGTGCGCAGCTGGCGTATGACGTCGTCGATCACGTTCCGGCGCAAGGCCTGTAGGTCGAGTGGCGGCGGTGCGGTGGCCGTGACGTCGGTGTGGCGGTCGGTCGGGGCCCGTTGGGGGCGGGCCGTCGGTGAGGCGAAAGCGGTGGGCACTGGCATCTGGGTCGGGGCCGGGGCCGGGGCCGGCGGGTGCCGGTCAGGGGTGTGTCCGGATTCGGTTGACGGCGGTGGCAGGGCGGCGCCGGACCGGTCACCGAAGATGGCCGCGCGCTCATTGGCCAGCGCCTCCGCCTCCTCGGCCCGCGCGCCCGCGCCGGTCGCTCGATGCCAGGACGCGCCGGGCCGCAGCAGGGCCAGGACGTGTGTGGCCTCGTGCACGAGCAGCCCGAAGCCGCTCTGCTCCGCCGGCCGCAGTCGGCCGTGTCGGAAGTAGACGTCCCGCCCGACGGTGACGGCATCCGCCCGTTGTTCACGCGCGAGCGCGCCGGACTCGTCGTCGTGGTGCACCCGCATAGCGTCGGCCGCGGGGCCGACGGTTGCCCGCAGCCGCGATCTGACCGCGGCGGGCAGAGGGTCGCCCGCGTACGGTGGCACGGACGAGGCCGGGGGGCGCCATGCCGGGCCACGCCCGTCTCGGCGCACGTGCCCGAACGTCGGCCGTCGCGCCGCGGGAGCTTCGGGCAGCGGGAGACCCGGTGGTACAGGCGTCGGCGGCCCGCCCGGCGATGAGCCGACGTCGGGTCGCGGCCGACGCCTGACAGCGGTCGCGGTGAGCCGCGGAGGTCGGTCGGCGTCGCGCTCGATCCGGTCGAACCGGCCCGCACACACCACCAGCCCGGATGCGTGGTCGATGAACACGCGCAGCGGCCCCGCCCACGGCAGTGTGGTGAGCAACTGGACGGTCAGACGGCGCCCTTGAGCGTCCAGACGTTCACCCAGGGTCGGCCGGGGCGGGAGGGGACCGTCCTGTGTCATGGCTCGCCATCTCCTTCCCGGGTGGTGGCGATCTCGCGGATCCAGTGCAGTCGTTCGGAGTGGTCGAGGGTGAGCAACTCGGCCAGGGACCAGTGGACTTGGCGTCCCAGAAAGGCCACCTCCTGGCGGACCCGTTCCACGGGGTAGCCTCTTATCCCCCCAGCGGCGGCATCTCCGCCTCGTGCTCCCGGCCGCAGTGGGGACAGGTGATCAGGATCGTGGTGGGTGCGAGTCCGTTGATCCGGTTGTAGAGATCCTGTAGATGTGCCAGGTCCTCCGAGTAGAGACTCTCGATCACGCCCGGTGTAACCTCCAGCACCCCGCCCAGCTTGGTCACCACACGGGAAAGGAGTATGACGATCAAGTACGCGGGCCAGTCCTGCACACGCGGGTCCTTCAGGGGGTAGATCTCGTCCGCGGCCGTCGCCAGCCGCATCACGCCGTTGCGATGCAGGTTGCCGACGCCGTCCACATACCCCTTCGGCAGCTCGAACTCGACCTCCGTGACCAGCATCGCCGTCACACCCTGGTCAGGCCCTCGTGGGCCAGCACGAGCGTGTCGACGGCCACGTCCGTGCCCTTGGCGCTCAATGACGCGCCTTCCCATTTGGCAGGCCAGGCGCTGATGAAGTTCCAGCGCGCCACCTCGGTGTGATTGCCCAGGTCGTACACGACGATCGAGCCGTTTTTCCTGACCACGTTTCCGTCCACCACTTGCTGGCGCCAGGCCCACAACTCTCGCGAAGGCGTGATACCCCACTTGAGGGTGATATCGGAATAGCTCGTCTTGCCGGGCAGTTTGCGTACCGTGGTGTTGTCGCCGCCCTCGCGGTTCTCGACGATCTCTGTGGTCGACCCCAGGCCGCTGCATTCGCTGAAGCTGGCCTGGGCGATTCCGTCCAGCTCCACAAGGAAGTTGAAGTTGCGGAAGGGGTCGACCCGCTGGCCTGTCTGTGCCATGTCCGGTCCTTCTCTCTACGCTTCGTTGACACGGCCGCCGCCGGACCACAGGCCCAGCTGGATCACGACCTGTTCGGCGGGTCGGGTGGGCGCCAGACCGATTTCGATGAACACCTGGCCCAGTTCCAGTACCGGGGCGGGGTTGAGTTCCTCGTCGATCTTGACGTAGAAGGCCTCCTCGGCTGTTCGTCCGAACAGTGCGCCGGCCTGCCACACCCGCGTGAGGAACTCCGTGACGGTGCGTTCGAGGGCCTTCCACAGTGCCGTGTTGTTCGGCTCGAATACGGCCCAGCGCAGACCTTGCAGCAGGGAGTCCGAGATGTATGCCACGAGCCTGCGCACGTTGACGTACCGCCAGGCCGTATTGCTGGAGAGCGCACGGGCACCCCACACCATGGGCGGGCCACCGGGGAAGGTCCGGAGCGCGTTGATGTTGAGGTTGTTCAGAACACCCTGTTCCGCGTCGTTGAGGTGGTGCTCCAGGTCGAGGGCTCCCCGTACAGCCTCATTGGCTGGTGCCTTGTGTACCCCGCGTTGGTTGTCGCTGCGGGCCATCACGCCGGCGATGTGACCCGACGGGGCCACCGTCACCTGTTCCGGGCTGTTCGCCGGTGCCTCAGGATCGTTGATGCGGATCCACGGCCAGTACAGGGCACCGAACCCGCGCTCGGTCATCAGCCCGTCGCGCTGGGCACGCAACGGTTCGGTGTCTCCGGTGTCGTCGGGATTACGGGCACCGTCCAGGACCGCGAAGCGGTCACCCATGGCCTCACAGTGGTTGATCACCTTCACCTGGTTCGCGAAGTCCGTCTGGCCAGGCAGGCAGACGATACTGACATCCAGCGTGTGGGTGAGCGCCTCCAGGGCACTCTCCAGCCCCGACATGTCGCTGACCGGCACGATGTAGGCCAGCGTTCCGCCGTTCTCGAAGAAGCCGCGGGCGGCGTAGGGAAGACTCAGCGGCTTGCTGAAACCGCCGAATTCGCGTAGGTAGGAGGTCCAGTTCGTCACGAGCACCGGCTTGCCCGGCACGATGTCGGCAGGGTCGCCTGCGACCGTGCCGATCAGCGCCGCCGTACTGGTACCCGCTCCCGCGATCGGCCCGGCGGTTTCGATCTCTTGGAGATATATGCCTGGCGCCCTCGTCTCGAAGTCGGTCATCGAAGCCTCCTGGGCTGGTCTGGGGTGTGTCAGGGTTGCGGAAGGACGACTTCGTGCACGTCGCGGCCGGATACGTACTCCACCCGCGTCCGCACGTCCGGTTGACCCGCGGGCCGGACGAGCAGCGTGTATGTGCCGAAGTCCAAGTGCGCGAAGGAGAAGTCGCCCGAACGGCCCACCACCGTGTCCCGCCCGGCCTCGACCACCTCCACGTGTGCCCCGGGCACCGGCTGCACGGTGCCGTCCACCTTCTGGAGCAGTCGGCCCCTGAGCGTGGGGTGGCTGGGGGAGGGCTGCACCTGGATGTCCCGCACCTGCGGGTACCGCTCCGGCTGCTCCGGCTGCTGCAGTCCCAGGGTCACGTTGAACGACAGCGCCAGCCGGGGAGCTACGCCAAGGGCCGTCCAGAACTGGCCCATGCCTGTGCTGTCCTTAGGCTGCCCCACGAAGGCAGGGAGTGGGTGCAGCTGCGGCGGCTGCGCCACACTGCCCTGGAGGAATCGCTCGTCGATCACGGGAAAGCGGCTGAGCCAGAGGAACAGTTCTCCCAGCAGCCGATGCTCGTCCTCGGTCCTGACCCCTCCGGTCTTGTGCGACCAGACGGTGGCCAGGTACGTGCAGTCCACCCGCATCGGTGGGCGCCGGCTGACGAAGCCGTCGTCGACCACGTTCTCCAGGAGGGGGGCCTGATCTCTGAGCGTCCTGTTCTCCTGGACATCGTGGAGAAACAGGTTCACCGTGACCTGGGTGGGCTTGAAGTCCTTGTCGGGCGTCACGAAGCTGACTTCGGCCCCACGGAGCGCTTCGGGCGCCTCGCCATCGCTCAGCATCGCCTTGAGCGTCGCGTCGAGGTCCTGGAACACGGCTCAGCCCTTCTCTCCGCCGTCCGGCCCCGCTCCGGGCATGACCTGGTCCAGCTTCTGGAATTCGCGCCGGGTCGCCCGTAGCAGGTGCGGCATACCGATCGCGGTGCCGTCTGAGGCCGCCAGGAACGCGGCATGCAGCACAATGTTCCGGATGCTTCCGCCCGTCAGCTGGAAGTCCCGGGCCAGTCTCCCGAAGTCCAGGGCGGGGTCGCGCGGCGCCTCCGGAGGGAAGCACACCCGCCAGATCCGCTCACGGTCCGCTTCGCTGGGGAAGGGGAACTCGACGATGAACTGCAGGCGCCGGGTGAACGCCTCGTCCAGATTCCGGCGCAGGTTGGTGGTCAGGATGACGAGTCCCTCGTACTGCTCCATGCGCTGGAGCAGGTACGCGATCTCGATGTTCGCGTAGCGGTCGTGCGCCTCCCGCACCTCGGAGCGCTTGCCGAACAGCGCATCGGCCTCGTCGAAGAGCAGCACGGCGTCAGTGTCGGCCGCGGCGGTGAAGATGCGTTCCAGATTCTTCTCCGTCTCCCCGACATACTTGCTGACCACGGTTGCGAGGTCGATTTTGACGAGGTCGAGCCCCAGCTCGTTAGCGATGACTTCGGCTGCCATGGTCTTGCCGGTGCCCGGAGGGCCGCTGAACAGAGAGCTCACGCCCTTTCCGCGCGAGAGAGTGTGCTCGAAGCCCCAGTCGTCCATGACCTGCCGGCAGTGCGCCACGCGCTCGCAGAGTTCGGCGAGCGGAGCCGAGCAGACGGGTGGAAGGACGATGTCGTCCCATCCGTATACGGTCTCGACGCGCTGTGCCAGAGACGCCAGCCGGTGGCTGTTCTGGGCGCGAGCGGAGGCGAACAACTCGGCCCGGGCCGGCACAGGAGCCGGGGGGTTCGGCAAGGCCTCCGGGCCGGCGCACGCGGTTCTTCTGCCGGCCTCACCGACAGCGGTCAGGGCCGCCTCAGCGATCTGGTCCGGGCCGAGCCGGAAACGGGCGGCGACGTCGTGGAGATCGGTGGGGGCCACGCTCACACGCTGGGCCGCCAGTTCCCGCTCCCAGAGCGCTTGCCGTGCGGCGAAGTCACACCGGGCGACCGGTACCGGGACGAAGCCGAGGGCGTGCTGGGCCAGGGGCGTCCAGTCCCGTTCTCCCTCGACGACGACGGGGGCGTCGTGCTCGGCGAGAAGATCGCCGAGCACCCGCTCGCGGACGTCCTGGTCGTCAGGCTGGAGCCGGATGGTATCGACGTCGTCGATGCGGAGCAATGCGCCCAACAGCGATGCCTCCCGGAACGCGAGGGCCAGCACGGCCGCCGCCGAGTCGAGGTCATGAGGCAGGCCGGAAGTCTCTACGGTCAGGAGCGCGAGCCCAAGTCCCGCAGCCACGTCGCGGGCGAGGCGACTCCTGGCGGAACCCGCGGGCCCTTGGACGTACACGCGCAGGGGACGCCGCCCGTCGGACCACTCGGCGATGCGCAGCAGGCCCGCGTCGGGATCCGACGCGGCTTGGGGAGTCTCCAGCCGGCAGCAGTCGGCGAGCCTGCGATCCAGTCCGCTCTGACCGAGCAGCACGTCGGTGATCTGCTCGTCCAGCACCATGAAGTGCGCGAGCAAGGGAGGATGGATGGCCCGAGGGTCGGGGACGAGAGTCAGAAGGCGGTGCGCGGTCAGCGGTGCCTCGGGCGCGAAGACCCCACGGGAAGCCAGCCGCCCGTCGGCGGTGTTGGCCAGCAGGTCCAAGGCCAGTCCCACCAGGGGACGCTTCCGACTCACGTCGTCCTGGAGATAGCCATAGAGGCGTTCGTAACGGAGGTCCACCTCGGGTGCCAGTGCCATCAGCGCCACGTCGAGTTCGAGATCGGACAGGCCGTAGCGAGTTCGTAGCCACAGCCATCCCGCGTGGTCGGATGTGATGTGATCCCATCCGGGCCGGGGATCCCGGGCCGCGGGTGCTTCCAGCAAGGGGCGGCCCGGGGGCAGTTGGAGCAGATGCCGCGCCTGAGAGGCGCTTACGTGCAGGCCTGGAAACGCATCGGCCGCCGTCTCCGCCGCCCAACTGCTTGCCAGGGCGTCGACCGCCTGCGCCAGAAGGCCGTCCAGGCGTGAGAGCGCCAAAAGCAGCGGGGAACCCACCACACAATTGGGAGGGGTCAGGACTTCGGACACGTGAGACTCCTCAGAAGAGGGTCTTTCGTCAGGGCTTTGTCCAGATAGCCTGATAAATGGTACATATCTACCTAAAGTGCGTTCTGGTGATATGTCAATTCGTGTTGCTGTCAAGTCGCAGGGAAGAGGCCGTTCGGCGGGCGATGCTGTGAGTTCAGGCAGGCCGCTGCTCCCGCACCGAGGCCATCGCCGTCCGCGCCCGCTGCGCGGGCCGCGTCGCCGCCCTCACCCACCCCCTGGCGGTGGCCGTCCGCGACCTGGCCGTCCGCGTCACCCCGGACCACGTCGCCCAACGCGCCGTCGACGACCTCTACAACGGCTTCCGCCTCCCGGCCGCCACGCCCTCCCCGGCGGCGTAGAACCCCTGAAACGCGGGTTGTCGGCCCGGCGGACGTACGACTGGCAGGATCCTCCTCCATGGCATCGCGCTCACCGACGCGGACGGTCGCGGCCGTCGGGGGAAGGGCGTCATGCCCCCGGACTTCGCGTCGGGTGCCGGATGACGCGCTCCGGTGGAAAGCCCAGCGGTGACCGAGAGTTCGAGTCGCCCGCCGAGCGCACGTCCAGCCCGGGGCTCTCCTCGACCATCCAGCGTCGGGGGCGTCGGTGTACCGGAACGGACGCACGCGTGGGGTGGGCGGCGGGGTCACGCGGTGCGTTCAGGCGCCTGTGGCGGGATCCCAGCGGTTTGGGTCGTACGGGATCCTGGCCGGTGGCTTCAACGCCTCTTCTCTCGTCACCCGCGCGCCCGTCGAGTCGTGGTAGATCATCTCGCCGTTCACCTTGTCGACGGAGTAGCCGGTACTCCGGTATCCCTCGTCGTACGTGCTGGGATTGAACCGCTTGTTCTCGTCGACCTGGTGGAATTCCACGTGAGCCCCTTCGGGGAACCATTCGGGCTTCTCCCTGGCGATTTCCTCCAGGACCTCCGGAACGGCCTGGATCAGGTCGAAGGCGACCCCCAGGCGCCCTGCCAAACCCTCGACGAAGGAAGGGCCTTTGCCGCGGCTGATCTTGGGGACGGCTCCGGGCGTCACGGACGACTTGCCCACCGCCTTGGGTGCTGCCACCTCGCCGACCCCGCCCGCCTTGGGTGCCGCCGCCTCGCCCACGGGGGCCGTCTTGGGTGCCGCCGCCTCGCCCACGGGGGCCGCCTTGGGCGGCGCTGCCTCGCCGGCCGCGCCCGCCTCGGGTGCTGCCGCCCCGCCCGCCCCCGCCTTCTTGGGTGGCGCTGCCTCGGCCGTTCCCGTCCCGGTCTTCCCGGCCGGAGCCGGTGCGGGGGTCTCCGGCCCGGTCGCTTTCTGCGGCTTGAGGCGCGGGGCGGCCTGGGTGGCTTTGGCGGCCTTGGATGCCGCGGGTGACTTGGGTGTGACCGGTTTGGAGGTGCCTCCCCCCTTGGGCTTCGAGACGGTCGCCTTGCCCGCCTTGGATGCGGGAGCGGGACGGCTCGCTCCCGCCGAAACGACCTTCCCCTTCTCGCCGATGACGAAGGCGTCGCCCTCGTTGAAGGGCACCGTGTTCTTCTGGATGTCCCTCAGGTCCTTGAGGGAGAGGTTTCCGCCTTTGCTGCGGACACGATCATTGATCATCTTGTGCCATCGGTTATGGGCGACGTTCTCCATCAAGACCAGATTGCTGGGGTCGTTGGGAAACCTGGTTGGGAACCGGTGCGCGAATTCCAGGGGGGTGATGTGGTGCACCTGATACCCCGCACCGGGTTGCAAGCCCTTCCCCATCGTCGCCGTGCGCCACTGGTATCTCGCGTCCGAGCGCAGTCGGTTCTTCATGCTCCCGGTGAGCTTCTTCCCCTGGGCGATCTGCCGCCTGATCTGGGCCCTTTCCCTGCTGGTCAGGGGGTTGTCGAAACCGCCGACGCCGCCCGAGACGGTCTGGGTCGCCGGCGTCGAGGTCACCACGGCGGTCTGAGGCGCCCGGGCGATGCCGATGGCCGAGCCCTGGCTGACCGGGGCGGGGCCGAGCCCGGCGGCCCAGCGGGAAGAACCGTCACCGGCCACCCGTTCATGGCTGTCCGAGCCGGCGGGAGCGGCCCCGCCAAGAGCCTGCTGGACCGTGTGGGTCAGCTCATGGGCGATCAGCGCCCGACCCGCGGTGTGCTCGGGCCGGTACTCGCCCGGCCCGAAGACGATGTCCTGCCCAACCGTGTAGGCCCTGGCACGCAGGGCGTTCGCCGATGCCGTCGCCGCGGGGGAGGTGTGGAGCCGGACCCCGGACAGATCGGCACCGAGATGCGATTCCATCTCCGCCCGCAGCGACGGGTCGAGCGCGTGCCCGTCGGACGAGGAAGCGTCCCGCGCGGTGCGGGCCCCCCGCGCCTCTCGGTTCAGGTACGCGCCGACGGCACGGTTCCCCGCGCCGGACGCGATCAGCCGCGCGAGCCCGTCCGGCCGCTGTTCCCGCTCGTCCGCCTGAGGCATCGCTGGTGACGGCCTGCCGCGGGAGGTGCCAGCCTGTACGTCTGTCAGTCGTATGTGTTCGGCCATCAGGATTACCCGCTTGCGTCGGGACCGATGGAATGGATCTTCTCCAGTCTAGTTTCGCCTGCCGGGACCCGCTCTTTCCGCGCATCCTCCGGCAGCTGGTCCGTGGGCCGCCAGTGGCCGATCCCGCCCGCCTTCAGCTGTACCAATGGCCCACGGCGGCGTCCTCTACGCCACCGCCGTGTCCCGGAACCACTGGCCCGCTGACGTCCCACGCCGAGCTGCTGCGCCACTACGGCGGCTGGCATCCCCGAACACCAGCGTCTCAATCGCAGGCCGTGGCCCGTTGGTGGCTGCTACGCAATTGAGGACGGTGGCAATACCGCATACCCGGAGCGCCGGCGCCTCGCCTGACGGTCACACGGCGCGCAGCCAGATGACGTCCGGCTGCGCGAGCTCGACCTCTTGGGCGTCGGCTTCGCCTGCGTCATGCGTCCTGCGGTTCAGCTTCGACTTGAGGTCACTCAACCGACTCTTGATGTGCGGTGCGGCCTTCATGGCGCCGACGCCCAGCGCGACACCCGCGGTCAGGACGACGGCGGCCGCCTTGATCGCGGCCCCTTGAGCCGGAATCAGGTTGGCGTGAGTGACGAGTGCGTTGTCGTCATCGCGTGCAAGACCGTTGAGACTGCCCGGGATGCTCGACTTCGAGAGATGCGTCCCGGCCGGACGCTCAACAACCATCAGGTCCCGGATCATCTTGGGCAGCTCATTGGACGCCATGCGGTAACTGTAGAGGCGATCACCGACGTTGGGGCGGGAACGCCGAGAGTCTGGGCCGCTGGTGGCTATCCGTCAGCCTGTGTGAGCCAGCCCCGAATCGCCTGCCGGTCATCGTCGGTGAGTCGCATCTGGGCGTTCTCACACAGCGCGAAGACGCTCTCCGCCCAGGCTGCGGCAAGTTCCTCTGCCGTGACGGAGTCATTCAGTGGTTGCCCGGCGCTCTTGAGCCCCCTGATGACGAAGTTGACAGGGCCACGCGCGACCGGTGTCCCGCGCACCTCGGTCTGGTCACGCACTCGCTTCGACGTGGGGAAGAGGTAGAACGGCTGCTGCCGAAGGTCATCAGCGAGAGCCTCAAAGAGCGTGCGCTAGGAGTCAGCTGTCAGCGCCGGCGCTCCCGTCACTGTGCTCACCCGCTGCAGGAGCGGATCCAGCTCCGTCCACGTCCGTTCCGAAATGTCACTTGCTGTATGGCGGGCCGGGTCAAGAATGTGGCCAGGCGGCGACAGCTGGTACTGCAGGTCGGGAACATGGAGCTTGACGAAGTTCCCGAAGGACCCGGCGCCGCACCACGTATTTGCGACGGTCGAATCGACCGCGAGTGCTGCCTGTGCTGCAGCAGCCGAGGTTAGAGGGCGATCGGACGCACGGACTGCCACTCGGATCGCCTCGGCGATCGCGCCAGCATCGGCAGTCTGGTGTGCCTGCGGTTGCTTGTCGGTGGACCCCCGCGGCGACGCCACGTAGGGCCGGGGAACGTAGTCGAGAGAAATCTCGCCGCCCTCGTACACGTCTCCGCGGACAGCCGCGGCGAGGTGTTCGGGCGTGACGAGGGTGTCGCAGTTCGAGCGGTAGGCCGCGGCGCTCAGTCCCGGAGTCACGACGGTCGTCCACCGGTCCTGCTCCCGCAACCGCCGGAGCACGGGCGTGAAGTCGGCGTCCCCCGACAGTATGACGAACTCGTCGTACCGAGTGGGGTTCACGAGGGCGTCCATGGCTTCTCGTGCTCCGCCGGCAGCCGGTCGGCCTGGGCGATGACGTCGAAGTTCACACCGCCCGCGACCAGCACGCGCTTCGGCCCGCTCGCGGCCGGCCCCAGCGGTAGCTCTCGAACAGGACGTGGCGCACGAGTCGTTCCCGGCTGTCAGGAAGCGCGTCGAGCGGGAACGAGGCGTGGGTCACCAAATCGCGGACCAGACGCTCGTACGTCTCGTCGTTGGACCCGCACTCGTGGAACGACCGCATCAGCTCACGATGCAGCTCCCCGGGATGCAGATCCAGCTCCTCCAGCCACGCCCGGTTCGCGACGAACACGTTGGCGGCCGCCGAACGCAGCAGTGCCTGGGTCGGGGCCGACAGTATGTCGGAGTTGAGGAGTTCGAAGTGGCGTCAGGGGCGGCGTAGAGCCATGAACACGCGCTCGGCGTGTCCATGCAGTGCCGCAACGAGCACCTCGCCCTGGGTCGATGTGCATTCCATGACCAAGAAGCGGCGATTGAGACGTGTGGTCTCCCTTAGCGCCGGTTCCCGTACACGTGCCACTTCCAGATCAGGAGGCAACATCAACGGGTTCTTGTGACGCGGACGAGGCTCCCAGGACCAGGCCCCGGACTCGATCACGAAGTGCCCGTATGTCCATCTGGGGGCTTGAGGGTCTTTCAGGACACAGACGACCTTGATGCGCCGTCCGTCGATGAGGTGACTGGTGATCTTGCGTTGCTGCCTGTTGAGGTTCCAGGCAGCAAGCCCTGCACCACCGGCGAACATTCCGACGATCACCGGAATCTGATCCATGTGCGCATTGAAGCAGGGCCGAGAGCAATGGAGGAACCCTTTTGCGCATCGCGTATGCCACCGCCGACCAGCTCGCCGCCTGCACCGGAACCCCGTTTTGTCGGGCGCCGGCAGGCTGGTGGCCCGGGCACGTGGAGCACGTGCCTACGGCACGCTGGCCGGTAGTGCCGTGAGTTCGAGCGCGAATCACCTCACGGCCCTCCGACGCCGAAGGCCAGGCCTGCGCCATGGAACTGGCGCTGCGCGACGCCGGCCTGGCCCCGGCGGACATCGGGCTAGTGCACGCCCACGCCACCTCGACGGAGTCCGGAACGGCAGTCTTCATGGATGTTGTGGGACGCCGGTTTGACGAGATCCGGGCAGCCGCCCCGTGACGGCAGCCCGACGGTCTTCGATCCCCAACGCCGTACCGGTACGCACGCAGGTGGTCGATCATCATGTGGGTGAGGCGGGCTCCGCTCGGCAAGCACGCACGTCTCCGATGACTCAACTGCACGACCCGAACGGTGCGCTGCGACTGCCAGTGTTCGGCATGCGCCGCACATTTCCGGCTTCGGCGGCCTCAGCACGAGGAGATCACCCGGCTACGCAGTCAGGTCGCCCCGGCGGCAAGTGCGGTCTGAAGGCCCTGGCCGCTGATCAGGCTGGATAGGGGTTGTAGCAGTCCAGGGCCGGGTGGTACAGCACTTGCCAGGTGCGGTCCTCGATGATGCCGCTCGCCGGGAGACCGTGGCAGCCCTGGATCCACTCGATCTTCTTCAGCATGGCCGAGTCAAAGACCCCGTCGAGGGTGAGCTTGGGCGGCTCGCCTCCCCATGCGTTGCTCAAGCATTGCGCCTGCTTTACCACCACACTGGTGTCCCCGTACATAACCGTGGGCCGAGACGCCGACGAGAGGTAGGAACACTGATGGGGGACGGCAGCGGCGACAGGTGGCACTGCCAGGCCTAGTGCGGCGGCTGTACACAGCGCCGCACCCAACGTGGCCAGTCTGTGCTGTCTCATGCCGCTCCTTCCGGTCCGGCCGCTTGCTGGAGCGGCTCGGCGTCTGGGGGCGATGGATGGGCCCCATTATCCCCACAGCCAACAACGCCTGCGAGTCGCGACCGTTACGGCCGTGGCACCGTCGTAATGAGGCGGCTAGATGTATTGAGCATGAGCGTTGTTGACACGCGCGGGCCTTGAAGAAGGCGAAGGCCTCCGTGTGTGGTGGAGGTGTCGAATCTTCACCGCACGGAGGCCTTCATGTCCCACCGTAATGCCCGGCTGACCCTTCATGGCAGGCGGATCCTGGTCGACCGCGTCTGTGCCGGCCGGCCGATTGCCCACGTCGCAAAGGAAATGGGCATTTCCCGCCCCACCGCCTACAAGTGGGTGCGACGCTGGCGAGCAGAGGGAGAGGCCGGGCTTTACGACCGCTCCAGTCGCCCCTACGCAACACCGCTGCGGACCCCGCCGGCACGCGAGGAAGAAGTCTGCGAACTGCGCCGCAGCCGCAAGCTCGGTCCCGCCAGGATCGGCCCGATCCTCGGCATGCCTGCCTCGACGGTGCACCGTGTCCTGGTGCGACACGGCCTGAACCGCCTGGCGTTCATGGACCGGCCCACCGGACAGGTCATCCGCCGCTACGAACGCGACCAGCCCGGTGACCTCGTCCACGTCGACGTCAAGAAACTCGGCCGGATCCCGGACGGCGGCGGCCACCGGGTCCTGGGCCGCCAGGCCGGCCGAACCACCCGCAAGAGCATGGGCTTCGACTACGTGCACTCCGCCGTCGACGATCACACCCGCCTCGCCTACAGCGAGATCCACGCCGACGAAAAGGCCGCCACCTGCGCCGACTTCCTACGCCGGGCAGCCGCCTTCTTCACCACCCTCGGCATCACCAGGATCGAACGCGTGCTGACCGACAATGCCTGGTCCTACCGCAAGAGCTTCGCCTGGCGTCAGGCCCTGGCCGAACTCGGCGCCACGGGCAAGCTCACCCGCCCCTACCGACCACAGACCAACGGCAAGGTCGAACGCTTCAACCGCACCCTGCTCGATGAATGGGCCTACCTCCGCCCTTACACCAGCAACAGCGAACGAAGCGCAGCCCTGACAGACTTCCTCCACACCTACAACCACCACCGATGCCACACCGCACTCGCAGGCAAGCCCCCCATCAGCCGCGCAAACAACGCTCCAGGGCAATACAGCTAGATCGTCCGCTAGCTCGCGTACGTGGTGCGCCAGCAGCACAGCTAGCGACCGGTGCATGTGGGGTCGCAGAGCAGACAGGCAGCGGTGTGCATGGAACTCGGCGGTCTGATGTTGCCCGAGCGAGAGGTACGCGGAAGGTGCGAGGGAATCCAGCTCGGCCTGGTCGTAGAAGGCGACCAACCACACGGGACGGTGGGCGTCGGGGTCTGCGCGGTCTGGCGGGCTGGCTCAGCGACTCGGGCGTGTACCTCAGTCAGGTCGCGGGCGGCGGTGGCATGGTCGCGGGCATCGCGTGCGGACTCGGTGCCGGTGGTCCTGGTGACTTGCCCGAGGGCGCCATCGAGGGCCTCGTCGGTGAGCTGCTCGCGCCGCCGTACGGCACTCGGCGATCTCCCTCTGCCTCGACACCGGGCACCTGCTCATCGGCGGTACCGACCCCGCCGAGCTCACGCGCCAGGCACCCGAACGGATCGCCCACACGCACATGAAGGACGTGAACGCCTCCCTCGCCGCGAAGGTCCAGGACGGCCGGCTCACCTACACCGACGCCGTACGAGAGGGCATGTACCTTCCCCTCGGTGCGGGAGACGTCGACGTCCAGGCCATCGTGACCCACCTGGATGCGCGTGGATGCGACGGCTGGTACGTCCTCGAACAGGACACCATCCTCACCGAGGAGCCCCAGGGAAAGGGCCCCGTCGACGACGTGTGGGCGAGTGCCGAGCACCTCCGCTCGGTGCTGCGCGACGCCGCGCAGGCACGGACTCAGGTGTAGAGGGATGCCCACGCAGGCTGTGGTGGCTGAAGACCTGCTGGCCACCTATTGGACCACGGCGGGTGACGCCTCACCCGGGTGGCACGACCAGCGCAGCCCGCTCACGCTGCGGGAGCGGGCCGAGGCGGCCTGCGCCAGGACATGCGCCATGCCTGCCAGACCATCATGCGGGCCCACAAAGCGCTGCCCGACGAGGGCCCTTCCCTGCCCTCGCCGATCCAGGTGGTCACGCCGTACAACGTGCCGCCCAGAGGGGCGGCGTCCCTGCAGAGTGATCACAAGGCGACCGGAGAGCGGTAGACCCTCGGCCTCGCCGTCAAGGCGGTGGCCCGTCCCAAAGGCGCGACCGGCTTCGTCCTTCTCCCTCACAGCCATCGCTGCAACTTTCATCCGCCACCGCGGACTCACCGACGGAAATGAGGTCTTACTGGCTCTGACAAAAGCTGTTGATCATGTGGCTGTTGGCTCGTCGGGTCGTTGGTCTGTTCATGGGGAAACGTCAGTCGCGGCCGTGGATCGTGTCGGACGAACTGTGGTCGCTCATCGAACCGTTACTACCCAAGCCGGGCCCGAAGCTGGTCGAGGGCGGACCGCGGGTGCCGGACCGGCAAGCGTTCTGCGGGATCCTGTTCGTCCTGCACACCGGCATCCAATGGGAGTACCTGCCCCAGGAGTTGGGCTTCGGATCAGGCATGACCTGCTGGCGGCGCCTGGCTGCCTGGAACGAGGCCGGTGTGTGGGACCAACTCCACGCGGTGCTGCTGAAGGAACTGCGGTCGAAGAACCAGCTGGACTGGTCTCGGGCGGTGATCGACTCCTCCCACGTCCGGGCGGCCCGGCGGGGCCCAAAAGCGGTCCCAGCCCGGTCGACCGAGCACGTCCGGGCAGCAAGCACCACGTCATCACCGACGGGCAGGGCATCCCGCTCGCGGTGTCGCTGACCGGTGGAAACCGCAACGACGTCACGCAGTTGCTGCCCCTGCTCGACAAGATCCCCGCCATCGGCGGCGTCGTCGACCGTGCCCTTGCCGAAAGCCTCATCCGTGCAGGCGAGGGGCGGTATGCGGGTTTCGCGAGCCCTCGCCCCGGGGTGTTCGGGTCGGGGTTCTGGCGCGAGTGCTGGGTGCTGCGGGAACGTGATCGATCGTGCTGCTTCGACTGGCCTACCTGGGTGTGACAAACGTGTTCGCCGTGCTGCGCTTCCTACCGATGAGCGACCGCGACAAGGGTGTGGAACTCCTGGCGCTGCGTCATTAGTTCATGGTTCTGGAGCGGCAACTGGGCGGGGACAGGCAGCGGTTCGGGCCGGGCGACCGGGCGTTCCTGGCGGCGTTGCTGCACCGGGTCCCGCGCGATGTACTGCGTCGACTGCGGTTGCTCGTGCGCCCCGACACGGTGCTGCGATGGCACCGCGACCTGGTCGCGCGCCACCACGCGGCCCGTTCTCGGCCGAAGCGCTCGGGCCGGCCACGCACCGTGCACTCCATCCGCGTCCTGGTTCTGCGCCTGGCGCGGGAGAATCCCACGTGGGGCTACAGAAGGGTGCACGGCGAACTGCTTGTGCTGGGGATCAAGGTGGCCGCTTCCACGGTGTGGGAGATCCTGCGGGATGCCGGGATCGATCCGGCGCCCGAACGGAGGTCCAGCACGTGGGCCGACTTTTTGCGTTCCCAGGCCGAGGCGTTGCTGGCGTGCGATTTCTTCGAGACGGTCACCCCGACTGGAGCGCGGCTGTACGTGTTCGCAGTGATCGAGCCTGCCAACCGCCGGATCCGGATCCTGGGCGCGACCGCGCACCCGTCGGGAGCCTGGGTGGTGCAGGCCGCGAAGAATCTCGTCTTGGACCTGGAGGACACGGGCTGCCGAGCAAGGTTCTTGATCCGGGACAGGGACGGCATGTTCCCTGAGCTGTTCGACGCCATCTTGAAGGTCGCGGGCATCGAGGTCGTGCTCAGCGGAGTCCAGGTGCCGCGGATGAACTCGATTATGGAGAGGTGGGTGCAGACCTGTCGGCGTGAGCTGCTGGACCGCACGTTGATCTGGAACCAGCGCCACCTCTGCAACGTTCTGCGGGAGTTCGAGCGGTTCTACAACTCCCATAGGCCCCATCAGGGCATCGCGAACGCCCGACCGCTACACCCGTTGCCCCAGGTGATCGTCGATCCAGGGCAGATTGTCCGCCTCGACATACGCAGACGTGAACGCCTGGGCGGCATCCTCCATGAGTACGAACATGCCGCGTGACCTGGGCGGACGAGGTTTCCGGCACAGGCAGGGTCCAGCTGACCAGCAGCGCGTCGAGTGGCAGCCGGCTTTCTGGTGAAACAGGATGAAGCCATGTTCTGAGGAGGCTTTCCGTGTCTGCTCCACATTTTCCTTCCCGAGCGGCCGAGGCTGCCGTTCTACCGGAGCGCGGGCCCGGCCCGGTGGCTGTCACGCTGTCGGTCAACGGTGCCGAGCATGTGGTGGAGCTCGAGCCGCGGGTCGGTCTCCTGGACGCGCTGCGTGAGCGGCTGCACCTGACGGGCGCGAAGAAGGGGTGCGATCAGGGCACCTGCGGCGCGTGCACGGTATGGGTCGACGGTCGTCGTGTGCTGTCCTGTCTCACCTTGGCGATCGCCTGCGAAGGGCGCGAGGTGACGACTATCGAGGGCCTGGCCGAGGGCGACGAGCTGGACGCCATGCAGAGCGCGTTCATCGAGCAGGACGCCTTCCAGTGCGGTTTCTGCACACCGGGCCAGATCATGTCCGCGGTGGCGCTCCTCAAGGAGGGGCACGCCCGCGACGACGCCGAGATCCGGGAGTGGATGAGCGGCAACATCTGCCGTTGCGCCGCGTACCCGCACATCCGCGCCGCCGTCCGCTCGGTCCGTGACCGAGAAGCCTAGGAGACCCCCTGCCGTGCGTCCCATCAGCTACTCCCGCGCCATCGCCGTCGCCGACGCCGTGGCGACCGTCGCCTCGGACCCCACCAGCGACTTCCTGGCCGGCGGCACGACCGAGGTCGACCTGCTGCGCCAGAATGTGTTCCTGCCGCGCCGGGTCGTGGACATCAACGACCTGCCGCTCACCCAGATCGAGGAGCGGCCCGACGGCGGTCTGTACATCGGCGCCCTGGCCCGCATGAGCGACGTGGCCGAGGCCTCCGCCGTCCGGGAGCGGTTTCCCCTGGTCGCCGAGGCGCTCCTGCTGGGTGCCTCCGCGCAGCTGCGCAACATGGCCAGCATGGGCGGCAACATGATGCAGCGCACCCGCTGCAGCTACTTTCGCGACGGGGCGTCGCCCTGCAACAAGCGTGAACCGCACCGCGGTTGCAGCGCACTGGACGGATTCAACCGCGGCCACGCCGTCCTCGGCGTCAGCGACCACTGCATCGCGACCCACCCGTCCGACGTCGCCGTACCCCTCATGGCGCTCGACGCGCGCATCCACACTGAGGGACCGCAGGGCCGGCGCGTGTACGCCATCGACGACTTCTTCCTGCTGCCCGGCGACACTCCCCATCTGGAACACCCCATTGCGCACGGTGAGTTGGTCGTCGGCATCGAGGTGCCGGGTGCGCCGGTGGCTCGTACCTCGACCTATCTGAAAGTCCGCGACCGCGAGTCGTACGAGTTCGCCCTCGCCTCCGTGGCGGCCGCGGTGACCGTGACGGACGGTGTCATCGAGGACGTACGGCTGGCGTTGGGCGGTGTGGCCACCAAGCCCTGGCGGGCCCGCCGCGCCGAGGAGGTGCTGCGGGGAGCGCCCGCGAACAGGGAGACGTTCGCGCGGGCGGCCCGCGAGGAGCTCGCCTCCGCGCACACGAGGCCGCTCAACGCTTTCAAAGCCGAGCTCGCCGAACGGGCGCTGATCCGCGTCCTGGGGACCCTCACCGGCACGGAGAGCACCTCATGACCACGGCAAGCGCGATCGGACAGCCCCTCGACCGGGTCGACGGCCGCCACAAGGTCAGCGGCGGTGCGCACTATTCGGCCGACATCCAGCTCGACGGCCTGGCCTATGCCGTGATCGTCGGCGCCAGGGTGGCCAGTGGACGGATCACCGGCTTCGACACCACCGAGGCCCTGGAGGCCGTTGGTGTGGTGAAGATCCTCACCCACGAGAACCTGCCCAAGATCGCCACCCAGCCCCCGCTGATCCCCTCGCTCGCGGGCATGCCCGCACCGGGGCAGACCTTCTTCCCCATGCAGGACGGGACCATCTATTACGAGGGACAGCCCGTAGCCGTCGTGGTCGCCGACACCCTGGAGCGCGCACAGGCCGCGGCAGCTCTGGTGCGGGTCGCGTACGAGGAGACGCCGTCGGTCACAACGCTGGCGCAGGGGCGCGACCAGGCGTACGAGCCCAAGGCGATCTTCGGGGGCTTCGTCCCCGGCCGGAACCAGCGCGGCGATGTGGAGGCGGGCCTGGCCCAGGCCGACGTACGCGTCGACGCCACCTACACGTACGCCGCCAACAACCACAACCCCATCGAGCCCTCCGCGACCACCGCGGCCTGGGACGAGGACCAGCTCACCCTCTGGGACGCCACCCAGGGAGTGGCGTCCACACAGCTGACCGTCGCCGCGCTGCTCGGCCTCACCCCGTCGAAGGTGCGGGTGATCTCCCACTTCGTGGGCGGCAGTTTCGGCTGCAAGGCCATGATCTGGGCGCACCCCGCGCTGGCCGCGCTGGCCGCCCGCGAGACGGGACGTCCGATCAAGCTCAGCCTCACCCGTGAGCAGATGTTCACGTCCGTCGGCCACCGTGAGGAGCAGGAGCAGCACCTCACTCTGGGGGCGAGCAGCGACGGGCGCCTGACCGCACTGCGGCACCACAAACTCTCGCCCACCTCGCACTTCGACGAGTGGGCGGAGCCCTCCCTCGGCGTGGCCGGCCAGATCTACGGCTGCCCGAACTATGAAGGTGTCTACCGGCTCTTCCGTGCCAACACCATGACGCCGACGTTCATGCGCGCCCCCGGCGAGGCCACCGGAATGTACGCCCTCGAGTGTGCGATGGACGATCTCGCCCACCAACTGGGCATCGATCCCATCGAGTTGCGCCTGCGCAACTACACGGACACGGATCCGGGCACCGGCAACCCGTGGTCGAGCAGCGGCCTGAAGGAGTGTTACGAACGTGGAGCAGGCCGCTTCGGCTGGGAGCGGCGCAACCCCGAACCCCGGTCGCACCGCGACGGCAACTGGCTCATCGGCTACGGCATGGCCACCGCCGCCTACCCGGTCTACGGTCCGAACAACCCCCAACGCGCCCGCGCCCGGCTGTACTCCGACGGCACCGCCGTCATCCAGGCCGCAACCCCCGACTTCGGCACCGGAGTCGCCACGGTAATGACACAGGTCGCCGCCGATGCCCTCGGCATCCCTGTCGAGCGTTGCCGTTTCGAGGGCGGTGACACCACACTGCCCACCATCGCGGCAGCGGTCGGTTCCTCGGGCGCCGGAATGATCAGCGCCGCCGTCCACACAGCGGCCACCAACCTGCGTGACCAACTCGTCGCCCAGGCCACCGCCGACTCCCAGTCACCGCTGCACGGCGCCGACCCCAGCACCGTCGTCGTCCAGGACGGCCGCATGACACTGCGCGACCAGCCCAACGTCGGCGAGAGCTACGCGGAGCTGCTGCACCGCAACTTCCTGCCCGACGTCGAGGCCGGGGGCGCCTGGTCGCCCTCGCCCCAGAACACCAACAACTACGCGATGATGACGTTCGGCGCCCAGTTCGCCGAGGTCGCCGTCGACCCCGACCTCGGTGTCATCCGGGTCCGGCGGATGGTCGGCGCCTTTGCCCCCGGCCGGGTACTCAACTCCAAGACGGCCGAAAGCCAGTTGATGGGCGGAATGCTCTGGGGCATGAGCCAGGCCCTGCTCGAGGCCAACTTCATGGACCCGCGCCGCGGCCGCTGGGTCGCCTCCAGCCTGGGCGAGTACCTCGTCCCGGTGAACGCTGACGCTCCCGAGGTGGAGGTCGAACTCGTCGAAGTCGACGACCAGATCGTCAACCCGCTCGGCGTCAAGGGCGTCGGCGAGGTCGGCCAGGTCGGTGCGGCAGCGGCCATCGCCAACGCCATCCACCACGCCACCGGGCGCCGCGTCCGCAAGATGCCCATCACCATCGAAGACATGCTGTGACAGGCCCGAAGCGGCCTACGGCGCTCGTGAATCGCTGCACAGGAATGTGGTGCGGTTTTCTGCTGCTGAGCTGGGATTCATGACGCCGAGTTCCGACCAGGGGCACGCCTCCCGAAGTGCACTGCGGAACTTCCGCTCCTTGCGCCCTCTCGCCGCGCGCGGGCGCAAGGAGCCACATCGGGTCTCCTCGCCACTCGAGCTCTTCTTCGACCTGTGCTTCGTTGTGGCCGTTGCGCAGGCGGGCGTGGGGCTCGTGCACGCTGTGGCCGGGGGCCACGTGGGCGAAGGCATCCTGAACTACGCGATGGTGTTCTTCGCCATCTGGTGGGCCTGGATGAACTTCACCTGGTTCGCCTCGGCGTACGACAACGACGACGTGCTCTACCGCGTCGTCACCCTGATCCAGATCGCCGGCGCCCTGGTCCTGGCCGCTGGCGTCTCCCAAGCATTCGAACGCCACGACTGGGTCGTGGTCCTGATCGGCTACCTGATCATGCGGATGGCGATGGCCGCGCAGTGGCTGCGGGCCGCGAGATCGGCCGAGGGGCCGGAGAGAACGATGGCGCTGCGGTACGCGGGTTGCGTGCTGCTGTGCGAGATCGGCTGGCTGGGCCTGGTGGTGCTCCCGGAGCCCACCCGTCCCTGGCTGTTCCTGGTGATGGCGGTCGCAGAGCTCTGCGTGCCCCTGTACGCGGAGAGGGGGCACACCAGCGCCTGGCATCCGCACCACATCGCTGACCGGTACGGGGCGTTCACGATCATTGTGCTCGGCGAGGTGATCGCCGCGGCCACCATCGCCGTGAAGTCCGCCGCGACCGAACACGACGTGCTGGGCGAGTTGCTGCCGATCGCGGCGGCCAGCCTGCTGATCGTCTTCTCCGCGTGGTGGATCTACTTCGTGGTGCCCATCCACGTGCATCTGCGCTCCAACAGACAGGCGTTCCGGTGGGGCTACGGCCACTACCTGATCTTCGCCTCGGCCGCCGCAATCGGCGCCGGTCTCGAAGTGGCGATCGAGCACGCGGCCGGCGATGCACACATCACCGACCTGTTCGCCTCGGCGGCCGTGACCCTGCCGACCGCTCTCTACCTGGTGACCGTCTGGGTTCTGCACTCGCGGTACTTCAAGGTCGGCATCGCCCAGCAACTGCTGTTGCCGGTCACGGCGGTGCTGGTGCTCTGCTGCACCTTCCTGAGCGGCTGGGCGGTGCTCGCGGCGGGTCTCGTGTCCGCACTGTCGTTGGCGACCGGTGTGACGCTGAGAGCAAGCACGGCTGCGCGCGAGCGCGCAGCGGAGGTCGAGGACATGCTGTGACGCGGTGAGCGGCGCGTGGACGGAGCGCCGGTTCTGGTCGCCGTGCGACCGCCCCCGGAAGCCGGCCGGTCACGGCGCCCCGTTGTCCAGTCCACTGCCCGCGCGTTACCGCGATCAGGACGGTGAGCCGTCCCGATGCCCACCCATCACGGCGATCAGTACGGCGATGAGCAGCACGACGGCCGCGACGATGCGGTAGCCGTCGGCGACGGCATGGGCGAAAGCTGCGACGGTCTGCTGATGGAGGGCGCCACCGAGGCGTGCGGCCTGTGTGAGGGCATCGGTGGTGGACGGGGACGCCGCGAGCGAGGGAGGCAGGTGGCCGGTGAACCGTGAGGTGAGAACCGAGCCGACGACAGCGACGCCGAGCGCGGCGCCCATCTCCCGGGAGGCGCTGTTCAGGCCCGCTCCGGCGCCGGCCCGGTGGCCCGGCAGCGCGGAGACCACGGAGAGGGACAGAGCCGGGCCGGCCAGTCCGACGCCGCATCCCATGAGGATCAGCCAGCCCGCGTACAGGGGGTAGGGAGTGTGGGCGTCGGCGAAGGAGAGCAGGGCCAGTCCGCAGGCGACCGTGACCATGCCGGTCACCGTCGTCGCCCGGGTACCGAACCGGTGGGTCGCCCGTGGGCTCAGCCGCGAGACGACGGCCATGGTGACGGCCAGCGGCAGTGCGGAGACGCCGCTCTGGAGGGGGGAGTACGCCTTGACGTACTGCAGGAACTGCGCGTTGACGAAGAACAGCGCGAACATGCCGAAGAAGGTGGCGAGGATGCCGAGCGTGCCGGACCTGAGCGACGGCAGGCGGAAGAGGCGCGGGTCCAGCAGCGGATGCTCCACGCGCAGCTCGTGCAGGACGAAGGCGGCCAGCAGGGCGACGGCTGCGGCAAATCCGCACAGGACGCCCGTGGAGGTCCAGCCGAGGGCCGGGCCCTCGATGATGCCGAACAGCAGGGTGACGAATCCGGCGAGCAGCAGCAGGGAGCCGATCGGGTCGAGGGCGGCCGGGCTGGACGCCGTACGAGGGGTCGCGACGGCGACGGCGGCGACCAGGGCGAGGGCCAGGGGGACGTACACCCAGAAGAGCGCCTGCCAGGGCAGATACTGCAGTACGACCGCTCCGCCGATGTTGCCGAGCAGTCCCGCCACCGCGGTGGACGCGGTCCAGGTGGCGACCGCTGCCTGACGCTTCTCCTTCGGCAGCACATGGAGGAGCACCGACATCGTGGCCGGCATGACCAGCGCGGCTCCGGCCCCGGCGAGCAGGCGTCCGGCGATCAGGACGGAGAGCGTGGGCGCGGACGCGCAGAGCACGCAGCCCGCGGCGAACACGGCCAGCCCCGCCATCAGTACGCCCTTGCGGCCATGCCGGTCGCCGAACGCCCCTGCGGGGATCAGAAGCCCGGCGAAGGCGACCGTGTAAGCGTCCACCACCCACAGCAACTGGGAGCCGGAGGGGTGCAGCGAGCCGGCGGACAGCTGGGGCACCGCCAGGTTCACGGCGGCGACCATCGACATCACCACGGCCACACACGCGCACATCACGAACAGCACGGCTCCGAAGCGGCGGGTGGTGGTCGTAGTCGGGGTGGGGGGCGACAGCAACGTGGAGGGCACGGGTCTCCTGGTACGAAGGGTGGGGGTGTCCGGGGGGACGGGGGTGAGCGACGCCAGCCGCGCTGGGGGCGGGGCCGTCAGCGCGAGGGAGCGGCGGCGAGGACCTGGAACCAGACGGCCTTGCCGTCTCGGGTGGGAGTGGCGCCGTTGCGCTCGGTCAGCAGGGCGACGAGACCCATGCCGCGGCCGGACTCGTCGTCTGGTGACGACGCTCGGGTGGTGCGGGGCGGGCGGGGGTCACCGTCGGTGACTTCGCAGGTCAGCGTGGTGCCGTCAGGTGCCTCGCCGTGGTGCAGCCGCAGGTGGCGGGGGCGGCCGGTGTGCCGGATCGCGTTGCCGATCAGTTCGCTGGCCAGCAGCTCGACCGTGTCGACGAGGTCATCGAGGCCCCAGCGGTGGAGGGTCGCGCGGATCCAGGCGCGGGCGCTGCTCGGCGTGGTGGGCCGCATGGAGAGCGGAAGGGTGGCTGTCGCGGTGTGGCGCGTGGCGGGGGATGAGGAGGGAGTGGCCATGTCGCTGTTCTCCGCCGGGCGGGCGGATTTCCTCTCGGGAGGATTCTGCCTGGTGCGGGCCGGGGCCGGTCGGACCCCGGCCCGCACGGTTTGGGGTGAGGCGCCTCAGTGCTCGCTGTCGAGGTGCTCCATGAGGGGGGCGGCGTAGCGGGCGCCTGCGGCAGCCCCGGCCGGGACGGCCTGCTCGATCGCCGCGAGGTCGTCCGCGGTCAGGGTCACCGTGTTGGCGCCGAGGGCCTCGGTGAGACGTTCGCGGCGGCGGGCGCCGACGAGCGGGACGATGTCCTCGCCCTGGGCGGCGACCCATGCGATGGCGACCTGGGCGACGCTGGCGCCCTTGTCCTCGGCGATCTTGCGCAGGGCCTCGACGAGGTCGAGGTTGCGGTCGAGGTTCTCGCCCTGGAAACGGGGGCTGATGCCGCGGAAGTCCTGGCCGCCGAGCTCGCGGTTCTTCTTCCAGTGGCCGGAGAGCAGGCCGCGGGAGAGTACGCCGTAGGCGGTGATGCCGATGCCCAGTTCGCGGGCGGTGGGCAGGATCTCGTCCTCGATGCCGCGGGAGAGCAGGGAGTACTCGATCTGGAGGTCGGCGATGGGGTGGACGGCCTGGGCGCGGCGCAGGGTGTCGGCGCCGACCTCGGAGAGGCCGATGTGGCGGACGAGGCCGGCCTGCACCATCTCGGCGATGGCGCCGACGGTCTCCTCGATCGGCACGTTCGGGTCCAGCCGGGCGGGGCGGTAGATGTCGATGTGGTCGGTGCCCAGGCGGCGCAGGGAGTAGGCGAGGAAGTTCTTGACCGCCTCGGGGCGTCCGTCGTAGCCGCTCCAGCCGCCCAGGGCGTCGCGGAGCGCGCCGAACTTGACGCTGATCACCGCGTTGTCGCGGTTGCGGCCGCGCAGGGCGTCGCGGAGCAGGAGCTCGTTGTGGCCCATGCCGTAGAAGTCGCCGGTGTCGAGGAGGGTGACGCCGGCGTCGAGGGCGGCGTGGATGGTGGCGAGGGACTCGGCTTCGTCAGCCGGTCCGTAGAGGTCCGACATGCCCATCAGGCCGAGCCCGAGGGAGGAGACGCGGGGGCCGTGGGTGCCGAGAACGCGGGTGTTCACAGAGGGTCGTCCAATCGATTGTTAGCGTCGCTATCGAGATCACGTTATCCGTGATGTCATCGATGCTAACAGGGGTGGGGTAGCGTTGATTCCATGAGTGGAGAAAAAGTTTCGGAGAAGGGTTCCGACACCCGCGAGCGCATCCTCGTCGCCGCCGCCCGCCTGCTGGCGGAGGGTGGCAGCGAGGCGCTGTCCACCAGGGCGGTCATTGCCGCGGCCGGGGTGCAGGCCCCCACCCTGTACCGGGCTTTCGGGGACAAGGACGGGTTGCTGGACGCCGTGGCCGGCTACGGGTTCGAGCGGTACCTGGCCGAAAAGCACGCGATGTCCTCGACCGGGGACCCGGTCGAGGACATGAGGCGCGGCTGGGACACGCACGTCGACTTCGGCCTCACCCACCCGGCCTTCTACGTCCTGATGTACGGCACCGTGCGCCCCGGCCACCGCCCGGCCGCCGCAGAGGACGCCTACGCGATGCTGCGCGCCATGGTCGAACGCACCGCCCGCGCCGGGCGCCTGCACGTCCCCGTCGACGCCGCCGCCCAGGCAATCCAGGCCACCTGCGCCGGCGTCACCCTCTCCCTGATCTCCACCCCTGCCGAGGACCGCGACCTCACCCTGTCCCCCCGGCTGCGCGACACCGTCCTGGCCTCTCTGACCACCGACCCCCACTCCACCGGCCCGACCTCCGGGGACGCCTCCGCAGACGCCGCCGTGGCCATCCATGCCCTCGCCCTGAACGCGGCCCTCGGCGAGCAGCCCACCGCCCTCAGCGACACAGAGACGGCCCTGCTGCGCGACTGGCTGGAGAGGCTGGCCGCCCCGCGGTGACACCGGCCGGCGAACCGGGAAACGACGATCCGGCCGCCGAGGCGGGATTCGTCACCCACCTCGGCGGCCGGATCATCGGGAGAGTCCGACAGGACAGATCGTCAGACGCCGTACAACCAGTCGACGTGCTTGAAGTCGTCCGGCCGCCGGTCGCGGAACAGCTCGTTGCGGATCAGCCGGGCCAGGCCGTCCACGTGCCACAGGTCGCCCCACACGCGTGCCGACGACTGCACCCGGGCTGTGCGCACGGTGCGGGCCTTCTCGTACTCCTTCAGCGCGACGGTCCAGTCGACCTCGCCGTGCACGGACTGTACGGAGGCCTCCCCGGCGAGGCAGTACGCGTCCTCGATCGCCTGGCAGGCACCCTGGGCGAGGTACTGCAGCATCGGGTGGGCCGCGTCACCGGTCAGACCGAGGCGACCGTTCGCCCAGTGGGGGATCGGGAGGCGGTCGAACATCGGCCAACGGCGGTCCTTCCAGAGCGAGTCGAGCCCGCGCCGCACTTCCGGGCAGGTGCCGGCGAATACCTGCTCGAGCTCCCCGGGGCCGCCCCAGTTCTCCTCGCCGCGCTGGTAGGCGGGCGAGGCGAAGACCGCCACGGTGTTGAACATCTCGCCGCGGCGCAGCGGGTACTGCACCAGGTGGCAGCCCGGTCCCAAGAAGACCACGACGTCGGTGAGCGCGTGCTCGTCGAGCTCGGTGTCGATCTCCGAGAGCGGGAAGGCACCTCGGTAGGCGACATAACCGGAACAGATCGGCTCGTCATCGCTGAACTCGCGCCGCAGAACGGAGCGGAGACCGTCCGCGGCCAGGGCCAGGTCGGCACAGTGCCTTCCGGTCGAGCTGCTGACTTCGGCGGCGTCGAGGGAGGTGGCCACCTCGTCCACGACACAGTTCGGCACCAGCGCGACGCCGGCCCGCGCACATGCGCGGGCGAGGATCGAGAGCAGGTCACTGCGGTGGATGACGACGTACGGGGCGCCGTACCGGCCGAGGAACTCCTCGTCGAACGCGATGTGGGTGAGCTCGGATCCGTCGAGCGCGTCTTTGAACACCAGCCGTTTGGGCACCACACCAGCCTCGATGACCTCGTCGAGCAGGCCCCACTCCCGCAGGATGCGGGTGGCGTTGGGCGCCATCTGCAGACCGGCGCCGACCTCGGCGAACTCCGGTGCCCGTTCGAGCACGCGCACGCGGTGACCAGCCTTGGCCAGCGCATACGCGTTGGCAAGGCCGCCGATACCACCGCCCACGATGACGACGTCGGTGTCCTTGGTGGATGGGCTCATCGTGTTGCCTCCTCGAATTCTCACAACCAGCGACCGAGTACGGGTGCCTCGGCTGCTCGTCCGGTCAGCCATGCGGCCAGCACAGCGGCCTCGCCGCCGGCAGTACGTTTCATGAGGACGTCGGCGGCCAGGGCCGCATTGAGGTCCGTGGGCAGGTCGCCGAAACCGACGCCCGCGTTCAGGTCCACCGCGTGCACAGCGACTTCACGTGTCCGCATCCACGGGATCTCGGCCGCCGGCACGATACGCCCCTGGGCGGTCACGACCACGCTGCTCCACGCCTGTTCGGGGAGCGCGTCGAGGTCGGCGGACAGGGTGGCCGCGGACCGGGACACCATGGCGCGCAGTTCGGCGGGCGGCAACTTGGCGCCGGCCTCGATCTCCGCGGCACGCTGCTCCGGCCCGGCGTACATCCGCCGCTCCTCGCCGGTGGCGGCCCAGCTCACGAGCCGACGCAGTGCCTCGGCGTTGTAGTGCACGTGGGCGATCACATGGCGCCGGGTCCACCCTTCGAGGGAGGTGGGCTCGTCGAACGCGTCGTCGCTCAACCTCGTCACGGCCTTCAGGAAGAGCCGGGTGCCCTGGTCCATCCAGTCGCGGGTGCTCATGGTGTGCTTGCTCACGACGCGCGCGCCACGTTCTCGAGCCGGCCGATGCCGTCGATCTCGGTCACCAGCGTGTTGCCGTCGACGAGGTAGCAGGCGGGCTGGCGGGCGTGGCCCACCCCGCCCGGTGTCCCGGTGGCGATGACGTCGCCGGGGCGCAGCGTCATGATCGTGGACGCGTACCGCACCAGGGCGACCGGACCGAAGACCAGGTCGGAGGTGTCCGTCTTCTGCACGACGTCACCGTCGACCGAGCAGATCATGGTCAGTGCCGGGCTGACGCCGCCGGGAAGCTCGTCGGAGGTGACCAGGACCGGGCCGAGCGGCGGCAGCCCGCCCAGGCCTCCCTGAGTACCCGTCATGTCGGCTCACTGAGCTGAGCGTTGCCGTCGAGCGTGCGAAGTGCCCTGGACCTCTGCCTGCTCGCCACCAGGCGACGCCGCCTCGACGACCTGGCCCTGACCGCCACGGGCCCCGTCGCGCACGCCTGGCTGCCGCTCTCCCAGGCCTACGCGGGGCCTCCCGGTACCGGTGGTCCTCAGCTCCTCCTGGCCGCATGACTCCGCGGCGATGGCGCGGAAACCCGTCCCAGTGCAGGCCGAGGGCTTTGCCCTTGCGCATGCCGGTGCCGATGAGGACCTCGAACAGGTCGGCCATGTCGGGGTCGGCCTGGTGGCAGTGGGCGAGGAAGCGGGCGGCTTGCTCTGGTGTCCAGATCCGCCGCTCTGGTGAGGGCGGTCGGCGCACGACCGGGGGACTGGCCGGATTGTGGGGGAGGCGGTGCTGGCGGACGGCGTCGCCGTGGGCGCTGGAGAGGTGGCCAGGCACCTGGAGAGTGTGACTTTGCCGCGGCAGGCGGCGAGTGGGCTGGTGGCGAAGGCGGCGATGTGGCGGTGTCCGAGCTGGTCGAGCTTGAGGGTGCCGAAGCCGGGGATGAGGTCGTTGCGGACGTAGTCCCGGTAGCGGGCCATGGTGGTCGGCTTGAGCGCCAGTGCTTTCGCGGTGGGTCAGGCGTTGAGGTAGTCGGTGACGGTCGGTTGGGATCGGCGTCGAACCCGCCCGCCTCGCCCTCGAGGAATCTGAGAGCGCAGTCTCGGCGCTCCTGGCTCGGGAAGCCGGCGCGGCGGATGGTCGTCCGGCGGTTATCCGGGGTGGGGGTGTCGACGGCGAAGGTCCACGTGCCGTGTGCGCTGTCCGTGACCAGATGGACTTGGCGAAGCCGGTGAGGAAGGTGGCCTCTTCCATCGCGGCGTCTCCGCCGCAGACGACCACGATGTCGCGGTCGCGGAAGAAGAACCCGTCGCAGGTCGCACACCAGGAGACGCCGCGGCCGGAGAGCGCGTCTTCCTTGTCCAGGCCGGGCTTGCGGTAGCCGGATCCGGTCGCGACGATCACGGTCTTCGCTCGGTGCACGGTGCCGGACGAGTCGGTGAGCAGCTAGATGTCGCCGGTGAGGTCGACCTCGACGATGTCGTCGTCGACCATCTCGGCGCCGAACTTCTCGGCCTGGGCCCGCATGTTCTCCATGAGGGCCGGGCCGTCGACGCCGTCGGGGAAGCCGGGGAAGTTCTCCACCTCGGTGGTCGTGGTCAGCGAGCCGCCCACGAAGATCGAGCTGCCGAACAGCAGGGGCTTCAGCTAGGCGCGCGCGGTGTAGAGGGCGGCGGTGTATCCGGCGGGGCCGGAGCCGATGATGACGACCCCGCGTATGCCGGAGTCGGTCACGCCGTTCATGCCTCCTGCTTCGCGTCGATCTCGGCGATCAGGGCCTCGATGCGGGTCTTGATCTCGTCGCGGATCGGGCGCACGGACTCGACGCCCTTGCCCGCCGGGTCCTCGAGGGCCCAGTCGAGGTACTTCTTGCCGGGGAAGATCGGGCAGGCGTCGCCGCAGCCCATGGTGATGACGTAGTCGGACGCCTGGACGGCCTCGGTGGTGAGGATCTTCGGCTTCTGGTCGGAGATGTCGACGCCGACCTCCTTCATGGCCTCGACCGCGGCCGGGTTGACCTGGTCGCCGGGGATCGAGCCGGCGGAGCGGACCTCGACTCGGTCGCCCGCGAGGTGGGTGAGGAATCCGGCGGCCATCTGCGAGCGTCCGGCGTTGTGGACGCAGACGAACAGCACGGAGGCGAGCGGGGAGGAGGACATCGGTTCTTCCTTCGTGGCGTGGAGCGAACAGCTCAACAGGCGGTGATGGCAGGGGATCTCAGGAGATCTCAGGAGATCTCAGGCGGTGCTCGGCAGCGAGTCGAGCAGCTCGGTTATGTGCGCGTCGATCGCGTCGCGAATGGTGCGCACGACGGCGATCGGGGCGCCTTCGGGGTCGGCGACGGGCCAGTCCAGGTAGCGGCGGCCGGCCACGACGGGGCAGGCGTCGCCGCAGCCCATCGTGATCACGATGTCGGCGGCCTGGACCACCTCGTCGGTCAGCGGCTTGGGAAAGGCGGCCTCCGCGGACGGGACGCCTGCCTCGGTGAGGACCTGGGCCACCACCGGTTCGATGGCCGCGGCGGGATGGGTGCCGGCGGACGACACCGTCACATGCCCCTGGGTGCGGTGGGCGAGCAGGGCCGCGGCGAGCTGCGAGCGCCCGGCGTTGTGGCTGCAGACGAACAGCACCCGCGGCAGTCCGCTGCCCGGCGCCCCCTCGATGTGCGCCAGGGCGTCGAGGCGTTCGGTCGCCAGGCGCTCGGCCAGGACGACCAGGTGCGTGGTGACGCGGGCGGTCGCGGCCAGGCGCTCGTAGGAGTCGGTGATGACCCTCTGCACGGTCTCCGCGCAGAAGCGGCCGCGGTGCGAGGTGGCCAGGCGGGCGGCGCCTGCCGCGAGACGCTCATCGGGCAGGACGGGGGACGGGGACACGAGAACCCCCTTCGGCGGGTTCCAGAAGATCAGCACCGACTGGTATCAGCGCCGAGTGATGTGAGAGTATCAGTCCATGCTGACTTCAGTCGACACTGATGTGATCCGGGTCCTGGGCGACCCGCTCCGCCTGAAAATCGTCACTCTGCTCGCCCAAGAGACGCTCTGCACGACGCACCTGGTGGAGGAGACCGGAGCCAAGCAGACCAACCTCTCCAACCACCTGAAGGTGCTGCGTGAAGCCGGCCTGGTGGAGACGGAGCCGTGCGGCCGCTTCACGTACTACAAGCTGTGCCCCGAGGTCCTGGCCGGCCTGTCCGAACAGTTCGCCGAGCTTGCCGCGTCGGCTCGTACTGCCGCCGAGAACAAGAGGGCCTGCTGATGAGCCGCACCGACACGACCCCGCAGACCGACCAGGGTGCGCCGGACGGCGCCGGCATCGTCGCCAAGCTCTCCACGCTCGACCGCTACCTCGCGGTGTGGATCCTCATCGCGATGGGCGTCGGCCTCGGGCTCGGGCGTCTGATCCCGGGTCTGAACGACGCCCTGGCGAAGGTCGAAATCGGCGGCGTCTCGCTGCCGATCGCGCTCGGCCTGCTCGTGATGATGTACCCGGTCCTGGCAAAGGTCCGCTACGACAAGCTCGACACGGTCACCGGCGACAAGAAGCTGATGGTGTCGTCGCTGGTCATCAACTGGATCGTCGGGCCGGCCGTCATGTTCGCGCTGGCCTGGATCTTCCTGCCGGACCTGCCCGAGTACCGCACCGGCCTGATCGTCGTCGGCCTCGCCCGCTGCATCGCCATGGTCATCATCTGGAACGACCTGGCCTGTGGTGATCGTGAGGCAGCCGCGGTCCTGGTCGCCCTGAACTCCGTTTTCCAGGTCATCGCCTTCGGACTGCTGGGCTGGTTCTACCTCGACCTGCTGCCGAAGTGGCTGGGCCTCGGCGACGGCCAGAGCCTCGACATCTCCATGTGGAAGATCGCCCTGAACGTGGTCATCTTCCTCGGCATCCCCCTGGTCGCCGGCTTCCTCACCCGCCGCATCGGCGAGAAGAAGCTCGGCCGCGCGAAGTACGAGTCCGACTTCCTTCCGAAGATCGGCCCCTGGGCGCTGTACGGTCTGCTCTTCACGATCGTCATCCTCTTCGCCCTGCAGGGGAAGACGATCACCTCGCAGCCGGTGGACGTAGTGCGGATCGCACTGCCGCTGCTGGTCTACTTCGCCGTTATGTTCTTCGGCACGTTCCTTCTGGGCAAGGGCCTCGGCCTGGCCTACGACCGCACCGCGACCCTTGCCTTCACGGCGGCCGGCAACAACTTCGAGCTGGCCATCGCGGTCGCCATCGCCACGTTCGGCGTCACCTCCGGCCAGGCCCTGTCGGGCGTCGTCGGCCCGCTCATCGAGGTACCGGTACTGATCGGCCTCGTGTACGTCGCTTTGGCATGGCGCAAGAAGTTCACCGCGTCCGCGATCGGTACACCTGTATGACTCTGGAGCACGTCGAGGTGCGGTGGCCCACGGGCCCGGGCGGCTTGCCGTCGGCCACCGGCCGCGTTGCCGGGCCGGGGCTCCGCCATTTCCGCGCCCGGGCCCTGCCTGCGGCTGCCGCATCCAGAGGCTCTTTGGGGGGCGAACGGGCGCAAGGCGAGGGTCAGCCAGGTGCTGCCGCTGGAAGGTCCTTGCTGAACCAGTGATCCGCCTTGCCGTGGCCCTCATATGGCTCAGTCTCCTGATAGCCGTGCCGGGAGTACAACGTCCGAGCCTCGATGAGCTGGCTGTTGGTCTCGCAGACGATCCGGGTCGCACCGAGTCGCTCGGCTGTCTCCTCGACAGCCCTCAGCAGGCCGCGCCCCAGTCCCAATCCGCGTCCGGCAGGGCGCACGTACATGCGTTTGAGCTCCGCGGTGGCGGTGTGCGAGTCCAGTAACCGCACCCCTGCGCAGCCCAGGAAATCTCCTCGTTCATTTCGTGCGACGAGGAACGCGCCGCCGGGCGGGCTGAGATCGAGGTGCGGGTCCGTTGCCAGCACAGTATGAAGTTCTGCATCGGTGGCGGCACGGCCCAGTACCCGTCGCCCCATCTCGGTGAAGTACTCGCGCATCACCTCGTCGACGCCCGCGCGGAGAACTGGTTCGGCTTCGATAGTCCAAGTAGGCATGCACGTCATCGTCCCGGGCCGGCCCGCGGCCGTCCATGGCCGTGCTGACGGAACTCAACTGCCTGGACTGCAGGCTTAGTTGCGCAGATCGAGCATGGCCGACATCGCTGCCACGACCGAGGGTGCGACGCGGTAGTACACCCAGGTGCCGCGCCGTTCGGACGTGAGCAGTCCGGCGTCCTTCAGCTTCTTCAGGTGATGGGAGACGGTCGGCTGGGAGACGCCGACATCGGAGATGTCGCACACGCACGCCTCGCCGCCCGCGTGCGAGGCGACCTTGGAAAACAGCCGCAGCCGCACCGGATCGGACAGGGCCTTGAACATCACGGCCATCTTCTCCGCGTCCGCCTGCGACAGCTCCCCGGCGGTGATCGGCGGGCAACACGGCACCACAGCCTCGCCGTCCAGCACCACTAGCTCGACAACCTCTGAATTCGACATACGTCTATGTTGACACTCGTCGATACGAGTGGCAAGGTCCAGACATAGACAGGCATCGAAATAAGGGGTTGTCGTGACCGCACTGATCCGCACCGCTCTCACCGCCGCCCGGGCCCGCCGCACGGCTCGTCATCTGGCCGGCGTCACCTTCTGCGACAGCCGTGCTCAGGTCTGCGACAGCTCCTGCCGCGCCACGGCCCACCAGCGGCGCAACCAGATGTCCGCGCTCTCCTTCGCCCGCTGATTCCTCCCACCCATTTCAGGAGACCGACCGTCATGAGTGAGCAGCAGCTCCCCGTCGTCGTCATCGGAGCCGGACCCGCCGGGCTCGCCGCCGCAGCCCATCTCAACGAGCGCGGTATCGGGCACCTGGTGCTGGAATCCGGCCCTGCCGCCGCGTCCGCCGTGCGCGAGTGGTCGCACGTGCGGCTGTTCTCCACCTGGGGCGAACTCGTCGATCCGGCGGCCGAGAAGCTCCTCGCGCCGACGGGCTGGACCAAGCCCGACGCCGCCGCCTATCCCACGGGAGGCGAGTGGGCCGACGAGTACCTCCAGCCGCTCGCCGACGCCCTGGGCGAGCGGGTCCGCTACGAGGCCACGGTCACCGGGGTCTCCCGTGCCGGCCGTGACCGTATCGTCGACGCCGACCGTGAGAGCCAGCCGTTCGTCGTCCACTTCACCACCCCCGCAGGGGAGGAGCGCGTCTTCGCCCGCGCCGTCATCGACGCCTCCGGCACCTGGACCACACCGAGCCCCGCCGGCGCGAGCGGCCTGCCCGCCCTCGGGGAAAGGGCAGCGGCCGACCGGATCACCTACCGCGTTCCCGACTTGAAGAACCCGGCCGTGCGCGCTCGTTACGCGGGCAAGCGCACCGCCGTGATCGGCTCCGGCGCGTCCGCGTTCACGGCCCTGGCCTCCCTCGCCGAGCTCGCCAAGGAGGAGACCGGCACGCACGCGGTGTGGATCCTGCGGCGCGGCATCAGCGGGTCCACCTTCGGCGGCGGCACCGCCGACCAGCTGCCAGCCCGGGGCGCGCTCGGCCTGGCGGCGAAGGCCGCCGTGGACAACGGTTACGCGGACGCGGTCACCGGCTTCCCCACCGACGCGGTCGAGCGCGATGCGGACGGCCGGCTGATCCTCATCGGTGAGGACGGCCGACGCCTGGACCCGGTCGACGAGATCATCGTCCTGACCGGCCTGCGCCCGGACCTCTCCTTCCTGTCCGAGCTGCGCCTGGGCCTGGACGAGCGCCTCCAGGCCCCACTCGAGCTGGCCCCGCTGATCGACCCCAACCAGCACTCCTGCGGCACCGTCTACCCCCACGGGCACCGCGAGCTCTCCCACCCCGAGCAGGACATCTACCTGGTCGGCATGAAGTCCTACGGCCGCGCGCCCACGTTCTTGGCCATGACCGGCTACGAGCAGGTCCGTTCCGTCGTCGCCGCCATCGCCGGGGACACCGAGTCCGCCGACCGCGTCGAACTTGCCCTGCCCGAGACCGGGGTGTGCGGCGGCGCAGGCCTGTTCGACGACCCCGCCAGTGAGCAGGGCGAGGGTGGCGGCTGCTGCGCTCCGGCGCCTGCCGTTGTGCAGATCGGCGTGGGCGCCGCCGCTGCCCTCACCGTTGAGGAGCCGTCATCGGGCGGCTGCTGCTGATTCGCCCCCAGTGCGCCGGCCATCCGGCGGGGGCACCATCCCAGCGTCAGGAGGATTCTCATGTCCCGAGTACAGCTCGCCCTGCGCGTCCCTGACCTGAACGCCTCGATCGCCTTCTACAGCAAGCTGTTCGGCACCGAGCCGACCAAACTCCGCGACGGGTACGCCAACTTCGCCATCGCCGAGCCCCCGCTCAAGCTCGTCCTCATCCAGGGCGTCCCGGGCGAGGAGACCCGCATGGACCACCTCGGCGTCGAAGTCGAAACCACCGAAGGCGTCCACGCCGCCACCAACCGCTTGGCCGGCGCGGGTCTGGCCACCGACGTTGAGAACGACACCACCTGCTGCTATGCCCTGCAGGACAAGGTGTGGGTCCACGGTCCTGGCCAGGAGCCCTGGGAGTCTACGTCGTCAAGGCCGACGCCGAAGCAGTGACCAAGCAGAAGGCTGACGCGTGCTGCGCGGGCCCGGCCGCTGAGAGCGAGAGCGTCCCGGTCCAGGCCGGGGGCTGCTGCCCGTGACCGACTCGGATGGCTCAGCCGCGGTCGCGACCGGAACCGGGGACCGGTCGCGGCCGCGCGCTGTGCTGCCCGCCCTGTGCGCCACGCAGATCACCAGTTGGGGCATCGTCTACTACGCCTTCCCCGTCCTCAATCCGGAGATCACCGCCACGACCGGCTGGCCCGTCGGGGCGACCACGGCCGCGTTCTCCGCCGCCCTGCTGATCTCCGCGATCGCCGGGATGCGCGTCGGCCGGATCATCGACCACCGCGGCCCGCGCACCGTCATGACCGCAGGATCCGTCCTCGGCGTCCTCGGGACTCTCCTCATCGCTGCCGCACCCAACCTGCTCGTCTTCTTCGCCGGCTGGATGGTGGCAGGGCTCGCGATGGCGGGGACCTTCTATCAGCCTGCGTTCGCCGCACTCACCCGCTGGTGGGCCCCCGACCACGTCCGCGCCCTCACCATCGTCACCCTGGCCGGCGGCCTGGCCTCGACGGTCTTCGCGCCCCTGACCGCGGTACTCGCCGACCACCTCACCTGGCGGGCCACCTACCTGGTTCTGGCCCTGATCCTCGCCGCGGTCACCATCCTCACTCACGCCCTTGCCCTCAAGGCGCCGTGGCCGAAGGCTGCCTCAGCGCCACGCCATGCCCACGGAGGGGCAGTCCAAGTGGCCCGGAGCCGGCCGTTCTGGATGCTGGCCTCGGCCCTCACTCTGTCTGCGTTCGCCGTGTACGCCGTCGTCGTCGCCCTTGTTCCGCTCCTGCTGGAGCGCGGTCTCAGCACCGGCCAAGCCGCCTGGGCCCTTGGCCTCGGCGGCGCCGGACAGACCCTCGGCCGCACCCTCTACGCAGTCCTCGCCCGCCGCACGGCAGTGACCGCCCGCACCACGTCACTGATCGCCCTTGGCGGTGTGACCACGGCCGCACTCGCGATCGTCCCCGGTCCGTGCACCCTTCTGGTCGTGCTGTCCGTCGCGGCCGGGATGGTCCGCGGCAACCTCACCCTGTTGCAAGCCACCGCCATCGCCGACCGGTGGGGCACCACCCACTACGGCCGCCTGTCCGGACTGCTCGCCGCCCCCGCGACCGCTGCTTGCGCTCTTGCACCATTCGTCGGCGCGGCACTTGCCGCACCGCTGGGCGGCTACCCGGCCCTCTTCGCGGTGCTGGCCTTCCTCTCTGGCATCGCAACGCTGGTCGCCGCCAGGTCGGCACCGACGAACACGCACGTTGGCGATGACGAACGCTGACCGGTGTGGGTGGCAGGCCTGCCGGAGCGGAATTACCGGCCATGGCTGGTCACCTTGTTGCCTTACCGACGGAGCGGTTCAGATGCCAATCGAAGTCTCGCCATCCTGATTCCTTCAGGTCACCGGGGCTGGTGTGGGTCGGGCGTGGGGTGCTCGTGCTGGTCAGGGGCGTGATCGGTAGCAGGGGATCGTCCGTCTTGTGACTCTTCGTCGAATTCGGTCCCCGTATTGCGGCTCGGTCCTTGCCGTGCTGGCCGTTGGTGTCGGATGCGGGAGGGGTTGAGCGGGGTGGACGTGCTGACCTGGACGCCGCCACCGCCCGGGACCTGGCCGCACTCATCGCGGACGGGGCGCCTGGGGCCTCGTCAACGACTGGATCGTCGACGGCGACGAGCCGCTCGATCCCGAGCAGTTGGCCGACCGGCTGCTGCGCCTGTCACCGGTCATCACCCGTGACCTCCTGCTCTCGAAGGCAAAGGGGCCGCGACGGGCATACGCCTGAAGCGCCGCGACCGGCGGCGCTTCAGGCGTATGTCGTGTCTCGTCGACCGGTCGCCGATTTCAGGACCAGGGCAGGACGAGCGCACCCCAGGCCACCACGGGCCCCGCGGCGACGATGCCGCAGGTGTAGCCGAGGACCTGGCGGTAGAAGCCGCGCCGCTCCACTCCCCGTGCATTGCTCAGCACCAGGGCCCCGTTGGTGGAGAACGGGGAGACGTCGACGATCGTGGTGGAGACGGCGAGAGCGGCTATCAGGCCCGTCGAGCTGAGGTGGCTGGACAGCAGCAGCGGAACGGCGATCGGGATGATCGCGGTGAGGATCGCGGTCGAGGAGGCGAAGGCGGAGGTGACGGCGACCGTGAAACACAGGAGGAGGGCTACGACGAGCGGGGTCCCGAAGTCGGCCGCGTGCTCGGAGATCTTCTCGATGATCCCGGCATGCTCCAGCATCGCGATGTAGGTCATCATGCCGCCGACCAGCAGCAGGGTGTGCCAGCTGATGCCGTCCACCGCCTTCTCCTGACGCTTCATGTCCAGGAGAGCCAGAAGCGCTCCGCCGGCCAGGGCGAGGACACCGATCTGCATTTGAAAGCCGAGAGCACACACCACCAGGGCAGCGAGGGCGGCGAGCGTGGCCCACTGGTGCCAGGTTGCTCGCTGCGTGGTCGTGTCGCCGTTCGTCGCCTCCTGTTCGGGCCGCGTGGTCGGATCCGCCGTCATCGTGCGGCGCCGCAGGGCGGCGAAGGTCAGCACGGACAGCAGGAGATTGACAGCGAAGCTGGCGAAGAAGAGGGTCGCAGGGGCGACGGACAGCTCGGTGTCGTCGACCATGCCGAGCACCAGCGCCCCTGACACGGCCATGGGGGAGAAGGCCCCTGCATGGGCGCCGCTGATCACCATCATCCCGGTCATCAGCGGGTTGATGTCGTAGCGGAAGGCGAAGTTCATGGCGATGGGCACCAGGATCGCCACGGCGGCAGGCGTGAAGGTGCCCAGCGACGTCAGCACCCCGGCCAGAAGGAACAGCACCCAGGGGATCAGGGCGGTCCGGCCCCTCACCAGGCGGACTCCGGCCGCGACCAGAAGATCAACCGTGCCGTTGCGGCGGGCCACGGCGAACAAATAGGTGACGCCGACGATGGTGAGGAAGAGCTCCACGGGGAAGCCCTCGAATATCTGATCCTCCGTCATGTTCAGTGCGGTCGTACCGATCGCGAACGACGCGACGAAGGCCAGGATGCCGATGTTGATCGGCAGGACGGTGCCGACGACGAACATGACGAGCAGCGCGCCGACGGAGACCAGCTCAGGAGACATCATTGTCCTCTTTGTCCTGCGGGGGGCGGGGCGGGCGAGAGGGTCCGGTGACTGCGGCTCACCGGGGAAGGGAGGCAGGGGTCAGGCGGCGGCCGGCAGCCCGGGATCGCGTACGAGGATGCGGGCCTGGCACAGCACACGCGCTGCCCGGGCGACGGTGACCCGGTCCGGTCCAGTGCCCGAGGACTCCACGGCCAGCACACCTGCAGGGGTGCCGATGCGCAGGACGCCGCGGCCGCCGACGGTGGATGCCTCGGCCACCACGGTGCCCTCGACGAGGTTGGCGGCGGCCACGGCCACCGCGGAGGTGAGCCCGATGGCCGGGTGCGGGGAGTTCATCGACAGCATCCGTACGGACACGTCGTACTCGTGCGCGCCCACGTGCTCGCCGAGGGTGGTGGTGTAGGCGACGGGAGAGCCGACGAGGCCGACCTTGGGCACCGCGTCACCGGGCGCGCCCCCGGGTTCGGCCAAGCCCATGCGGATTGCTGCGGCATGCCGGGCCGCACGCAGCTAAGGCACCTCCGTACGCATCTGCTCCAGCGTCTCGGCTCCGGTCCTCTCGGCGCGCAGCGCGTCCACCAGGACCACCGGCGCCCCGGCGTCCACCATGCTCACGGCCAACGACCGCTCGCCGACCGGCAGTACTTCAGCCGGCCGGCCGGTCGGCAGGAGGCGACCTGTCGCTGCGCCCGAGGGGTGACGAAAAGCGAGACCTACCGGCACGCCTCCGGCCAGCGTGCCCGGGACCGTACGGTCCCCGAACTCCTGGACCCGGCCTCCCGGGGTGTCCACCTCGGCTTCGAGAACGGCGCCCGTGTTGATGTTGCGCATGACTACGGGGGTGCGCTCGTCCCTGAGCGGCACCAGGCCCTCGGCCACGGCGTAAAGGGCAATGGCTGTCGCGCAGTTGCCGCAGTTGCTGCCCCACTCGACCGTGCCGGTCCCGATGCCGACCTGGGCGAAGAGGTAGTCGATGTCGACGCCGTCGTGGGCGCTCGCGCCGACCACGGCCGCCTTGGACGTGGTGGGGGTGGCGCCGCCGATGCCGTCGAGCTGAACGGGGTCCGCCGCGCCGTAGGCGTCGACCAGGATGCGCTCGATCCGATCGCGGTCGGCGGGCATGTGCACCTGGGGGAAGAGCCAGCACTTGCTGGTCCCACCACGTACGAGGGTTGCGGGAACGTGCATGTCAGAGCGTCTTTCTCTCAGCGCATCGGGTGCGGGACCGCTGCGTTGGCCAGACTCTCGCAGAGCCATTGGCTTGAGCACAATGTCTCGTTTCTTGAAGAGGGTTTAGCTGGGCTAAAGTCGCCGCATGCTCAATGTCCGCCGACTGCTGCTGCTCGCCGAGGTCGCCGAGCGCGGCTCGCTCACCGCCGCCGCGGAGGCGCTGTCCATGACCACGTCCGCCGCTTCCCAGCAGATGTCCCTGCTCGAGCGCGAGGCCGGGCAGCCGCTGATCGAGCGGCTACCGCGCGGCGTGCGCACCACCGCGGCGGGCGCCGCCCTCGCTGTGCGGGGCCGCACCATCCGCCGTGAACTGCAGGCAGCCGAAGCTGACTTGGAGGCGTTCGGCCATCTGGACCGTGGTGTCGTGACCCTCGGCTCCTTCCCGACGGCCAGTGCCTCACTGCTTCCGCTGGCCCTGACCCGCTTCCGCCGCGCCCACCCGCAGGTACGCACGGTCGTGCGTGCCGGGGTCCTGGCCCAGCTGCGGGAGATGCTGCACACCGGTGAGGTGGAGCTGTCGCTGCTGTGGGACTACGACTGGAACCGCGTCGACGACGACCAGTTGATCCTCACTCCCCTTCTGGAGGACCCCACGGTGCTGGTCGTGCCGACCAGTTCGCCGCTGGTCGCCTCCGACCGTGTGCGACTTTCCGAGCTGGCGGGCCAGGAGTGGATCATCCGCGCCGAGAACCACCCGGTCGCGGACGTGCTCCGGCGTGCCTGTCGTCAGGCGGGATTCGAACCGCGAATCGCCTATGCCTCCCACGACTACCAGGAAGTGCAGGCGATGGTCGCCGCCGGCCTCGGCCTGGCTCTTGCGCCCCGACTGGCCCTGACCAACCGGCGCAGTGACGTACGCCTTCTCTCCCTGTCTCACGACCAGTCGTCCGACGCCGTTTCCCCGGTCCGCCGCATTCTCCTGGCCAGGCCGGCCCAGCGCGCCGCCACGCCCGCGGCTCAGGCGATGGCCCGCGTCCTGCACGCCGTCGCGCGAGGATTCACCGACCCCGGACTTGACCGCCCTCAGCTGGGCGCGGTGCGGAAGCGCTGACGCGTCGCTCAACCGTGCAACGAACGGCGGGAGTTGGGAGTGAGAGTGGGGGCCACCATTGAGAGATTTTCATCCTGATTTCGCGGTCACGAGGCTGGTGTGGGTTGAGAGTGATGTACTCGCGCGGGTCAGGATCATGATCGTCTCGGGAAGATCGTCCGTCACCTCTGGCCCTCGGTGTTCGCGACGATGAGCAGGGCCCGCAAGAGGGTGGTCGCGTGGCGGGTGTTCATCCGGACCTTGGTGAGGATGCGCCAGGACTTGAGGTTGGCGAAGCCGTGCTCGACGGCGGCGCGTTCGCGGCTGAGTAGGCCGTTCGCCTCCTTCTCCGGGTCGGTGAGCTTGTGGTTCCGGTTGGCCTTGCGGCCGGTGATGATCACCGGATTGTCGTCGGGGTCGTCGTCCAAGCCGACGAAGCCGAGGTCAGCCAGGGCGTCGAGGCCGGCCTCGCGGAGATGTCCGGTGATCTTGTAGTGGCGGCGGTGGTGATCTCGCTGGACCGGCCCGGCCGGACCGAGGAGATCCAGATCAAATTGCCCTTCTCATCGGTCAGCGCGAGAAACAGCAGACCATGGGCCTTATGTTTCCCGCTGTAGTGCCTTCCGGTTCTCGGTTCCGGTGCGGCGGCGGGTGCGGATCAGAGTGCCGTCCAGCAGGACGACCGCGGCAGCCCACTTGGCGATCTCCTTCAGGGCGCAGTCCAGGCGCGGGGCGCGGGCGGCGAGCAGGCGTAGCCACGCACCCGTCGTGCGCGTCACCGCCGCGGGTATCAAACGCGTCTCCATGGCGGCACTGATCTGCACCAAGTCCGGCCATCGGCCCCGGCTGATCTATCGCATCCATCTCGACCGCGGCCCCGCCAAGGGCTGGCGCAAAGGCTTCACCGAGACCGACTATGCACGTCTGCTCGACGCCGCGCACCAGCAGCTCGGCGGCCCGATCGTCCTGGTCTGGGACAACCTGAACACACACGTCAGCCGCAGCATGCGGATGCTGATCGACGCCCGATGATGGCTGACCGCCTGCCAACTTCCGGCGTACGCACCAGAGTTCAACCCAGCCGAAGGCGTGTGGTCGCACCTGAAACGGTCGCTGGTCAACCTCACCAAACACAGCCTCGACCAGCTCACTGCGCTGGTGAAGACCCGACTCAAACGGATGCAGTACCGGCCCAGCCTCATGGACGGCCTCATTGCCGAGGCCGCGACATCGCGCTGCACCCCTGACATTCCACCACCTGATCGGTTTATCTCAGGCTGACCCAGATCGCGCCCGAGCGGTTGATCGACGTTTTTGGTCTTGACGGAGTCGTCTACTACGCCAGCGTGGCGGATTCATCTCTCGTTCCCGAGACGGCTCGATTCGTCGCCTCTAAGGAGTTCCTGCCGGTGAGTGGTTCACTCCGCTAGACAATCTTGAAGAAGGTAGGGATATTTTCTTCACCCTCTCCTTGGCGGCCGAGTTCGAGCGCGAATGAGTGGCGCCGCCTGCAGCGTGTGCCGAATGGGACGTCCTCGGGCAGCTCCTCTACTCCACGATCGCTATCGATCCGCCCACGGGGAGAATTTACGAATTCCCTGAGGGGGAGGAGTCGTACCTACCTCTGAACGGTGACATCTCGTCGTTTGTCCATGCGCTCATCGTCCTCAAGGAAGGGGAACGCGACTTCAAGGGCGTCAAAGACGACTCCGCACGCTCGGCCGCAGTGGAGCGCATGAAGCAAGACATCCGTGGCGTTGATGAGACCCCATTTGCGGACGAGGAAACCGTGTGGAGCCGGCTCTTCGACGAAATCTCGCTGGGAATGTGGGGCTGAGCGGCCCTCCGCGTCGTCTGCCACTTGTGCGCGACTGTCGCTCGCCTGCGGCATCGGTTGGCTGTGGCGCTTGGTGAGGTATTGCGCTGTTGACCTGCCGTCCCCGGCGCCGGGGGCCTTCTGTCTGCTCCGCGTCAGGAACCGACGCCGACCAACCGACGCAATTGCCTGAACAGCGGCCGTCGGAGCGAGGCCGCCCTCTGGGAATGTGGCGGGTTCCTGGCGGTGCCGACGGCCCCTCCGCGGTGAAGGTCGAGTACGTACCTAGCACTGGACGGCAGCCACTGAGCAACCCGGCCGCTCTCCGGTCAGCCCTGCCCGCCGTGGCTGATGCCCTCATCCTGGACACCGGCGCGCAGCGCCTGCACGAAAGTCGCAACTGCTGTGCACGTAGCGGGAGTACTGGATGATGAGGCCCACAGGTAGGACCGCGTCCCTGACCGTGATTCGGGAGGCTAACTGATTCGGGAGGCTAACTGAAATCCCAACGACCCCGATCGCCGGCACCCACTCTGGCGGGCGGTGGTCTGCAGGGTGGGTGAGCGCAGGGGATCACACCACGATGCACTGTGAGGGCGACCAAGTTCACCGAAACTCTGACGACGACGGCAAGTCGGCATTCGCCGACACACCGGACGTGGTCTGGCCATGGCCTTGTTCCGCGACGAGGCGGAGCACGCGCTCCCGCTCATGGCGGCCCCAGGTTTCCTTGGTCGCGAGGATGCCGACGAGCCCGATCACGGCCGCGCCGAGGTAGAGCAGGGCCGCGCCTGGCCAACCGAAGGCCCCTACCAGGGCGGCCGCGAGCAGTGGGGCGAAGCCGCCGATGGCCGCGGCGATTTGGTAGCCGAGCGAGGCTCCCGAGGTACGGGTCGCGGTGCGGAACTGCTCGGTGAGCAGAGAGCCCTGGGTTCCTGTAAGTGATGCGTGGATGAGGCCGATTCCGATGATGAACACCGTCACTACGAGGGCGGGTCGGGCGGAGTTGGTGAGCAGATACATCGGGAAGGCGAAGAGGATCGCCGCGACGCAGGCAGCGATATATATCGGGCGGCGTCCGATGCGGTCCGTGAGTGCGCCGGCGAGAAAGGTGACTGCAATGGCGAGAAGGCTGGCGGCGGTGATGGCGCCCAGAGCGACGGGCCTGAGATCGGGGTGGCGTTCGGTGATGTAGTTGAGAAGGTAGGTGGCGGTCGAGTAGTAGGCAAAGGATTCGACGACGCGCAAGGCTATGACGCGCAGGATGCCCTGCCAGTCGTCAGCCAGGGTGGCCCGGAGCGGGTTCTTCTTGGTCTCGCCGCTGGCCTGGGCTTCCTGGAATTCAGGGGATTCGGAGAGCCGGGAGCGAACGATCAGTGCGACGATCACGAGGATGGCGCTGAGCAGGAAGGGGGTCCTCCACTGCCAGTTGCCGTCGAGGGTGTCGCTCCACGCGAACACACCGCTGGCCAGGGCTATGCCCAGCGGGTTGCCTGACTGGGGTATCGCGGCAAACATGCCCCGGCGGTGCCACGGTGCGTGTTCGTAAGCCATGGTGATCGCTCCGCCCCATTCGGCTCCGAACGCGAGGCCCTGGATCATGCGGATGGCCACGAGCAGGATCGGTGCGAGCACACCGACTTGTTCGTAAGTGGGCAGCGCGCCGATGAGGAACGTTGCCGCGCCCATGACGGTCATTGCTGCGACGAGGACGGGTTTACGGCCGAACTTGTCGGCGAAGTAGCCGCCGATGGCGCCTCCCAGCGGGCGCATGACGAAGCCGACAGCGAGAGTCGCGAAGGAGAGAAGAGTGCCGACGAACCGGTCGCTCCCGGGAAAGAAGACCGCTCCGAAGTAGAGCGCGGAGGCCGTGCCGTACGCGATGAAGTCGTAGTTCTCGACGCTGGTGCCGAAGGCAGCAGCGATCGCTGTCTTGAAGCGGTCCTTGGAACCCAGCGGGCTTTGCCGTCCGGCGGGGGTACTGGTGGACATGAGGTTCTCCTTGATCGGTCGCCGGATCGTTGCCGGCGTCTACGCAGCGAGGAGGATGGGGGCCGCACGAGGGCAGGCCGGTCCATTGAGTGAGTGTTTTCGGGCATGCCGAGAAGCCGCCCGGCGTAGTCGTGCGTGGGTAGGGCGAGTTCAGTGTCAGCGAAAGAGCGGGTGCTCTCGCTTTGGGGGGTGTGGGTGGTTGGTCAGGGGGCCGAGGCGAGGGCGTCGAGCGCGTTGAGTTTTGCGACGCGACGGCGGGTGTCTTCGTCGTCGTCGAAGACGGCCCCGAGGAACTCACGGATGATGTCGGGCACGAGTGCGTGCGGGACGAGCCAGGCCCCCATCGCAATGGTGTTGGCGTCGTCGTGCTCGACTGCCTGGTGGGCGGAGTAGGGCTCGTGGGCGAGGCCGCAGCGGATGCCGGGAAGTTTGTTGGCGGCCATGACGGCGCCCTGGCCAGTGCCGCATACGAGCACGGCCCGATCGGCGGAACCGGAGAGCACAACTTCGCAGGTGGTGCGGGTGATGTCCGGGAAGTCGACGGGGTCGCAGCTGTGGGTGCCGCAGTCGATCACTTCGTGGCCGAGAGCCTCAATGGCTTCGTGGACGGCGGCCTTGAGCGCATATCCGGCGTGGTCTGCGCCGAGGGCGACCTGCATCGTTGGTCCTTTCAAGATGGGTGCACTGCCTTCCGCCTTCCGCCTGATGGGTGACGGGCGTTGCAGTGCAGGGGCGTGTGTACCGGCGACAAGCGCAGTCGACTGTCTTGCGGGGCATTGCCTGCTCGGCCGCGGGCGCCATCAGGGTGCACACCCATTCGCTTCGGAGGGGTGCTCTCCGCCCGGCCGACTGCGTGTCGGCCGATCGGGTTGCAACACGTCGGCTGGGACGAGTCGAGGGGCTGAGGTGGTCACTGTCCTCGTGACGGCGGCGCCGAGGGCGATTCGGATCCTCATCGGATGTCCTGCACGGACCGGTCGACGAAGGTGGTGGGAATACGTTGTCCGGGTGCGGTGCGGTCTGCGATGAGGTCGACGAGCCCACGTACACCGAGCCGGCCGATCGACGAGGCGTCGTTGCGGACCGCGCTGATGGGCGGCGAGGTGAACTCGAACCAGTCCAGGTCGTCAAAGGAGACGACCTCGATGCGGGCTGCCTGCTCTGCGCCGAGCCGCTCGCGTAGCGCGCGCACGGCTCCCAGGGTCGTCTGACCGTTTGCACCGAACACGGCGGTGAACGTGACCCCGCGGTCGAGGATGCGGCACATGGCCTCTGCCGCACCGCCGGCCAAGAAGTCACCGGCGTCGAGCAGCCTGTCGTCGGTACTGATGCCGTGCGCCTGGCGCCCGGCGAGGTAGGCGGCGCGGCGCTCGGCTCCAGTCGAGAGCGTGTCCGGGCCGCCGATGAACGCGACGTCGTGATGCCCCCGACGCTGCAGCCAGGCGAGTACCTGCTGGACGCCTTGAGCGTTGTCGGTGCCGTACAGCGGGGCGTCGACGCCCTCGATCGTGCGATTGAGGAACACGAGCGGCAGCCCGGACGCGAGCGTGGCCGCGACCTGCGGCGAGACGGTGCCCTGCGGCGAGAACAGCAGGCCGTCGATGCGTTGGGCGGCGAAGGTCCGGAGGTAGGCGTCGGCCTGCTCCGCGTCCTCGTTCGCGTTGGCCAGCAGCACGGTGTAGCCGTGGTGGCGTGCCTCCTGTTCGGCGGCGTGGGCCAGTTCGGAGAAGAACGGGTTGCGGATGTCCGAGACGAGCAGTCCCAGTACGTCGGTTCGGGCCCGCCGCAGGGAACGGGCGGGTCCGTTGGCGATGTATCCGAGCTCCGCTGCGGCCGCGAGCACGCGGGACCGTGAGTCGGCCGAGGTCTGGCTGCTGCCGCTGAGTACCCGGGATGCGGTACCGAGTGCGACCCCGGCCCGTGCCGCGACGTCTTTGATAGTGGCCACCCGCCCCACCTCCTCGTGGAAACGTTTCCATGAACGGAACAAAACTAAGATCGCACATCGACGGTGAGATGAGCAAGGTTCCAAAAGGAAACGCAGGAGCGCAGGACCGGCGCCGAAACGCCAGCCGGCCGGGCGTACTTCGCCGCTGCGTGCAGACTCCGTGGCAGAGGACGGGCGCCTCGCCGTCCGTGCGATGCCCGGCTCGGCGAGTCCGGCGGAGCAACTGCACGCTGCCGGCATCGACGCCGAGTCGATCGCGGCGTCGGCGCGGCTGCTGCTCGAGACGGCCGTGGTGCGCTGACCGAAAGGCAGCGGCATGACCAGCAGCCGGCTGCCGGGGGTACTACGTCGCGCGGTGTGTCAGCCGGACGGTTCGTCGGCGCGGAGCTGGAGGACGTCCGCCTGCTCACCTTGCACTCAGTCGGCTGGCGCCTGCACTGTCCGTCCACGCGACGCCCGGCGGCCGGCAGGTTCTGGGTCCACGCAGCCGACGGACAGGGCCGACCGACGGATCCCGCGCTGTGGGTGCCGGAAAGTAGGTCCATGCAGGTCATGCAGGATGTCGGCACTCGTGGAGGTCGTCGCCGAGGCGATCGTGTCGGCGTATGCGAGGGCTGGCGATTCGCTCGGGTTCGAGCGGTTGGGGGAGAGGGCGGAGCGGAGCGGCCGTCTGGAGCGATCGGTGGTGGGAGCGGTGGAAGGCGGCCCAGGTGACGGTGGTCCGCTGCGGGGTGCCGGGTCGATGCCTCGTGGTGGAGGATCTCCCAGATGGTGGAGGCGGCGATCTTGATGCCGAGGGTGGCGAGTTCGCCGTGGATGCGCCGGTAGCCCCGGGTGCTGTTCTCGCGGGCTTGGCGCAGGACGAGGGCTCGGATGGAGCGGACGGTGCGGGGGCGCCCGGGCTGCTTGTTGCAGGAGGCTCTCACGTGGCGCCGCCGGAGCAGGTCGCGATGTCATCGCAAGATGGTGTCCGGACGGACGAGCAGCCGCAGCCGGCGCAGGGCGGCGAAGAGGTGAGCAGCGGTCAGGTAGGTGAGACGGAGCAGCACGAGTGACCAACTCGCGAACCGCACTCTCAGAGCTGCCAAGCCAGCCAATGATCGATCGGAGGGGCCACCGATCGGGGGTCGTCACACCCGGTCCGCTGCTCCGCTACCGGCATTCCGTCCCCCCACGAGCCGCATTCCGGCGGTTCCCTCGGCTTGGCGGTGGGGGAGGAGGTCACCGAGGCGCAGCTACGGAACCTGTTCGGCGCGGGAGGCCGGCACGCGCACGCGGACCGGATCGCCGCCGACCGGCTGGCCGCGGGGGGACAGACCGGTGGCCGTCGGGGCCGTAGAGCACAGGTCAGTGCGTGACATCCGCTGTCTTTGTGGGGTCTTGGGCGGGGCAGGAAGGTGACAAGCTCAGCTCACCGCCACGCCGTAGGGGCTGGTGCCGACGGTGACCGTGGCGACGACCTTGTTGGATTTGGGGTCGATGACTGTGAGGGTGCCCGCGGCCTGTTCCGTCACGTAAACCGCCTGGTGTGTGACCTCGATGTTGAACGGGTCGGTGCCGGTAGGGCCCACGGAAATGGTCGACGAGACCCGGTTGTTGCCGGTGTCGATCACGGATACATGGCCCGGGCCGAGAACGGCGGCGTAGACCGACTTGCCGTCCGGTCCGATCGCCACGTCGAAGGGCCCTTCGCCGACCGGCACGGCAGTCGCTTTGCGGGTGCGGGTTCCGACGGCCAGGACTCGTGCTGCCACCTCGTCGGCGACGTAGGCCGACTTGCCGTCGGGGGTGACGGCGACGCCCACAGGGGAGTGCCCCGCGGCGAGGTTCCCGGTGACCTTGCGTGTACGGGTGTTGATGACCGACAGGCTGCCCGACCCGGAATTGGCCACGTAGGCCGTACTGCCGTCACGACTGAAGGCCACGCTCACCGGGGACTTACCGACCGGGATGCGTGCGGCCACCCGGTTGGTTCCGGTGTCGATCACCGACACCGTGTTCGAGCCCCCGTTGGCGACATAGAGGGATCTGCCATCGGGGCTGAGGCCGACACCTGTGGGGCTCTTCTCCACCGGCACGGTCTTGGTGATTTTGTTGGTGCGGGTGTCGAGCACCGACACCTGGGCCGAACCGTTGTTGGCGATGTATACGTGCCCGCCGCCCGGGGCAACCGCGACACCTTCGGGTGCCTTGCCGGCTTTCACGGTTGCGACGACCTTGTAGCTGCGGGCGTCGATCACCGAGAGAGTGTCGTCCTGCTGGTTCGTGACATACACGCGGCCGTCGGATCCGGAGCCGGGTCCGACGGGCGCGGGCGTCGTAGCGGCGGCATGTGTGTCGGCCGACCCGGCGGTCGTACATGAGGTCAGCAGGATCCCGATGGCCGCCGCGAGGGCGGGCCGGAGCGTCCTGGGGGGTCGTCGGCAGCCATTACTGTCCCTGGCCCGCAGGGCAGAGAGCATCTCGCCTCCTGTGTGCATCGCAAGGTTCGGTCCGAGACCAGGCGTCAGATCGTCGACGGCTGTCCGGCGGCAGGTCGGGATCAGGTCACGAGCCCGCGGGCGTAGTAGTCGTTCTCGTCCCGGACTCCCGGAAGTGCGAAGAAGTAGCCTCCGCCCTTCGGCGTGATGAAGGGCACCAGTGCCTCGTCTTCCAGCCGGTTCTGCATGGCGATGTAGGTGTTGAGTTCCCTCTGGTAGCAGACGAAGGCGTGCCCCATGTCCAGTTCCGGCGGATTGGGGCTGCGGTCGTAGTCGTAACTGCGACGCAGGATGGTGCTGGTCGGCGCGGTCTGCGGGGTCTGGGGATTGGCAAGGCGGATGTGCGAGTTCAGCGGGGTGATCAGGCCCTGCGGGTCGTTGGTGTAGATGGGGTCGAGGAGGTCCGTGGCGTTCTCGCCCACGGCATACATGGGTGCGCCGCTCGCCTTGCGGCGGCCGAAGATCCGCTCTTGCTGGGCGACGGGCACCTTCTGCCATGCCTCGATGTGGAAGTGCACGATACGCACCACGTGGTAGGTGCCGCCCGCAGCCCAGGCGGGTTCCCCGGCCTTCGGCTGGGCCCAGACCCACTGAGCCATCTGGGCGGGATCGGTGGTGTCCGGATTGGAGATGCCGTCCTTGAAACCGAACCAGTCGCGCCGGACACCGACGGGGCGTTCCGGATTGCGCTGCCCGTCGATGCGCCAGCGCAGCTTCATCGCGGATGCGGTGTGGGTCAGGATGTCGATCAGTGCGTGCACCGTCGTGTCGCGGTGGTCGGCGCAGATCTCGATCAGCAGGTCTCCCTGGCTCAGGGCAGGATCGAGGTCGTCGTGGAGGAAGGGTGTCATGGTGGCGAGCTGGACCGGCTTGCGCGCGCTCAGGCCGTAGCGGTCGTCGAAGAGGGAGGCACCTACTCCGACGGTCAGGGTGAGACCGTCCGGTACGACCGCGGGTCCCAGGATGCCGCTGTCCGATGGCGTCGATGTCGGGGGGACCTTCGGGGGCCTGCCGCCCGACGTCAGGAACCGGGCCCGCGCGGTCAGTGTGCGGAACAGCTCGGTGAGCTCCGCGCGGTCGGCGGCGGTCACGTCGCACGAGAGGAAAATTGCGTCCTGTTGGGGCGGGGTGAGGATGCCGGCCTGGTGAACGCCGTGGAAGGGAATCACACGGGATTGCGTGCGCTTGGTCTCGGCCACCGGGGAGGCGAGGGCCGTGCCCCCGCCCAAGGCGATCCCGCCCGCTGCTCCGGCCAGACCCGCGGTGGCGCCCTGAAGAAACGACCGCCGGGCAAAGGCGCTCGCCGGGCACCCTCCGCCGCTCCACCCGTCCTCCACGCTCGGATATTTTTCCTTGGTCATGGTTCCCCTAGGGCGGTGAGCCAGGTCGCGGCAGTACGGCACTGGCGTGAGCGGTTTCCATGAGCCCGGCCCGGCACCGAGAGCCGAAAAGGCGCATGACCGCATAGAGCAGCCCCACCAGCTCCTGGATCGCCGCCAGTTGCATGACTGTCCGTAAAAAGGAACATATCGGACACGCGCGCTGATGCCACTCGCAGTGCCGCCAGGTGGCGGCCCTGTGGGCTCCGAAAAGGTCATCCGAGCTGGTCAGGCTGCATGGTGGTATTCGTGGAGCGTTCCGCTGAGGCGGTCGCGTCTGCGTATGTTCCGGTGGGCGATCTGGCCCGGATCGGTGACCGGCTCGGGGTGTGAGCGTAGAGGTGATGCTTGGCCGAGTGCACGATGCGGGCGGTGGTTGTTGTAGTGGTCTTCGAACTCTCGGAGGGCGCAGAGGAGATGGTGTGGGTTCCAGATCAGTGTGTGGTCGAGTAGCTCGCGGCGGCAGGTGCGTACCCAACGTTCCATGATCGCGTTCATCCGGGGCATGCGAATGCCGGTGAGCACCACTTTGATTCCGGTATCCGCGAGGATCGCGTCGAACAGTTGGGGATACTTGCCGTCCCGGTCCCGGATCAGGAATCGCGCATGATGACCGGCGTCCTCCAGGTCCATGACGAGGTTTCGTGCTGCTTGCGTGACCCAGGCTGCGGTCGGGCCTCCTGAACCTCTACTGGGCCGGTGCGCTCGAGCTCGACGAGATGATCACTCGGACCTACTCTCTCGACGGCATCCAGCAGGGCTACCATCACCCGCACGCCGGCAAGAACATCCGCGGGATCGTCGTCTTCGACTGATCACCTGCACCGCTTGTGGACGCTGCGCCATGGGGATGGTCTCAGGGGTGTGACGGGCGAGCCTGGATCGCCCGGGTCAGGGCTGGAAGGCCGAGCTGCACCGCGTGCTGTTCCCGCTCGGACGGCTTCTCGATGAGGTCCGCAGGGATTCGGCGCGCTCGGCGCGCCGCTGCCGGAAGACCTCCAGGCCGGCGCCGGTGGCTTCCACAAGGACGACCCGGCCGTCACTGCGATCGGTGTACGGACTCTGGACAACCACTCTCTCTATGGCCATGATGACGAACAACTCCATACGGTATGCAATCTACAGTCTGGGGTTGGCCAGGTGTGATGACTGCCGTCGTCGCGCAGGGTGTGCGTGTGGGGGCCTGGCCTCCGCGCCAGCGCGTTTTCAGCCCGAACCCGACGTCACGACGTATCAGTGAGGTGAGGACGGCCATGGCAAAGGCACTAGAAGGCATCCGAGTTCTGGACATGACGCACGTGCAGTCCGGGCCCTCCGCCACCCAGCTCCTCGCCTGGCTCGGCGCGGACGTCATCAAGGTGGAGGCGCCTACAGGCGACATCACGCGTAAGCAGCTGCGTGACCTGCCGGACGTCGACTCGCTCTACTTCACGATGCTCAACTGCAACAAGCGGAGCATCACCCTCAACACCAAGACCGAGCGTGGCAAGGAGCTCCTCACCGAGCTGATCCGGCGCTCCGACGTCATGGTCGAGAACTTCGGGCCGGGCGCCGTCGACCGGATGGGGTTCACCTGGGAACGTATTCGGGAGATCAACCCGAAAATCGTCTATGCGTCCATCAAGGGCTTCGGCGAAGGGCCGTACACCAACTTCAAGGCGTACGAGGTGGTCGCGCAGGCCATGGGCGGCTCGATGGCGACCACCGGGTTCGAGGACGGTCCGCCGCTCGCCACTGGCGCCCAGATCGGCGACTCGGGAACGGGTATCCATGCCGTTGCCGGCATCCTGGCTGCCCTCTTCCAGCGCGAGAACACCGGGCAGGGGCAGCGCGTGAACGTGGCCATGCAACACGCCGTGCTCAACCTGTGCCGGGTGAAGCTTCGGGATCAACAGCGGCTCGCGCACGGCCCGTTGGCCGAGTACCCGAACGAGGACTTTGGAGACGAGGTGCCGCGCTCCGGGAACGCCTCCGGCGGCGGGCAGCCCGGCTGGGCCGTGAGGTGCGCTCCGGGTGGGCCCAACGACTACGTGTACGTGATCGTGCAGCCGGTCGGCTGGCAGCCGCTGAGCGAGCTGATCGGGCGGCCCGAACTGGCCGACGACCCCGAGTGGGCGTCCCCCGCGGCGCGGCTCCCGAAGCTCGGCAAGATGTTCCAGCTCATCGAGGAGTGGACCTCGACGCTCCCCAAGTGGGACGTTCTGGAGAAGCTCAACGCCCACAACATTCCGTGCGGCCCGATCCTGTCCACCAAGGAGATCATCGAGGACGCCTCGCTCGTCGCCAACGACATGGTCGTCGAGGTGCCGCACTCGCAGCGCGGCTCGTTCACCACTGTCGGATCCCCGCTCAAGCTCTCCGACTCTCCGGTCCACATCACCAGCTCGCCGTTGCTCGGTGAGCACAACGAAGAGGTCTTCGTCGGTGAACTGGGCCTGGACGGCGAAGAGTTGGCCCTGCTGCGGACCGGTGGGGTGATCTGATGCCGCTCGGACCGGACGGCGGCGTTTTCGTGCGGACGTGGTGTTGCCACGGTCGCCGCCCCAGCCGCGCCGGCGCGCCTCGGTCACGTGCCGTGCACCGCGTTGTCTCCCGGATTCACGGGTATCCGTACTGCGCCGTCCGTACCGCCCGTACCGCCCGTACGACCTCACACTGAGGCGTCGGCCCTCATCGTGCCCGCGGTGGCTGACCCCGTCCGCCGCCGCGGCGCGGGTGCGAGGCCGGATGGTGTTCTCAGGCGCCCCCTGGCACCGTCCGGCCCGCCCACCCCTGCCTCGTTCCATCGCGCAGCGGCACGATGGAACGGCCGCGCAAAGCCATGAGCGCCGCCATGAGCGCCGCCGTGAGCGCCGTCGGCGACCCGTCGCGCCCGACCGCATCAGCTGGCGGGCCCACCCTCCGTGAAGCTGTCAACTCGCCTACGCTGCACGGAAATGCCACATTCGTAGGCCTGGAGTCGGGGTGCGCCCCGTGGGCGTCCACAGCGACCGGATGACGGCGTGCCGCGGCTCCTCTCGACGCGCTCGGCGTGGAATCCGGCTTCACGCCCGCGGTGGCTGCACGCTCTCGACTCCGTGGATGCGATCCCGCCCCTGCGCTTCGGGAAGGCCAAGGTTCTCCCTCGGGGCGATGTGCCGCAGGTCGGCAGCGCAGGACACGGCCTCCGCGGACATCGTCGTCAGAGACTTGCGCGGCACTCCAACACCCGTACGCCCCAAGGGAATCGTGGTCCGATGGGCACCCGCCGAGGTCCGACGCGGCGTACGCGGACGTCCGCATGACCCGCATGACATTCGCGCGAGAAAGACGGAGTGCAGCCCCTAGACAGAGAGGCGACCCCTCTACAGAATACGGGCTACTCCATATCGTATGCAAAGTTGCGGCGTGTGGAGTGGATCACTGTTCCCGTCGTCGCGGAAGGGGTTGCACATGTGGTGACGCGAAGTCAGGACTCGTGAGCGCACGCGCGCTCCGGGCCGCGTCAGGGCGCAGGGAGCCCGGGCCGGCCGTGGGGGCGATCGCGGGGCGGAGGGTCCTGACGGCACGTGAGAACCGGACAGGGGGCGCTGGTCGGGGTTCTGCGACGTAGGGGAATTGGCATGACGATAACTGACAAACCATCACGTCTTCCGTACAGGGAGGTGACGGACGGAAACGGACGCACCTACCGGATCGGCGAGTCCGACCGGGACATCATGGGACGCCCGCGATGGACCATGGTGCTCTTTCCCTGGATGGGCATGCTGGGCATCAGCTCCTCGGAGTACGCGTTCACATCCGCCGAGGACACGCTGCACGAAGCTCATCTGTGGAACAGCGGGCACATCTTCTGGCTCATGGGCGTCTGGGTGTTCTTCCAGGCGGCTGTGGCCCTTCCGGCCGGACAGCTGCGCGAGAGCGGCAGGCTGCCGGCGCGCAACGCCATGATGCTCGGTGCCCTCGGCACCGTCCTCGGCTATCTGTCGCTGGCGTACGCGCCGAACGTGTTCGTGGCCTATCTGGGTTTCGGCATGTGTAGCGGCATCGGCGCGGGTCTCGTCTACGCGACCTGCGTCAACATGGTCGGCAAGTGGTACCCGGAGCGCAAGGGCGGCAAGACCGGCCTGGTCAACGGCGGTTTCGCCTATGGCTCGGTGCCCTTCGTGTTCCTGTTCACGTCCTACATGGACCTCAGCAACTACGAGACCGTCCTCGTCATGGTCGGCCTGATCTGCTGCACCGTGGTCGCGGTCGCGGGCTGGTTCTTCAAGGACCCGCCCAAGAGCTGGTGGCCCGAGCACGTCGACCCACTGAAGGTCTCCGACGATCCGCGGATCGTGCGCGCGCTGGAGAAGAACCCGCCGGCCGTGAAGCAGTACACGACGAAGGAAGCCGCGCGGACTCCTGTGCTGTGGATGATGTGGTTCTGCCTGCTGTGCACAGCGGGGATCAATATCTTCGGCATCGCCTTCCAGGTCCCGTTCGGCAAGGATATGGGATTCGCCGGCGGCATCGTGGCGACCGCCATGTCGCTGAAGGCGATCGTGAACGGTACGGGCCGCGGGGTCATCGGCTGGATCTCCGACAAGTACGGCCGCCGCAGCACGCTCATCCTGGTCTGTCTGGTCCTGGGATCGGCGCAGTTCGGGGTGCTGGTCTCCGGATCGATGGGCAGCATGCCGTTCTTCCTCTTCTGCTCCATGGTCTCCGGTTTCGGCGGCGGCGCGATCTTCCCCCTGTTCGCCGCGATGACCGCGGACTACTTCGGTGAGAACAACAACGCCTCCAACTACGGCCTGGTCTACAGCTCCAAGCTCATCTCCGGGCTTGTCGGCTCCGGCATGGGCGCCGTCGTGGTCGGCGCGTGGGACTACGAGGGGGCGTTCGTCCTCGCCGGTTCCATCGGCCTTTGCTCCGCGGTGCTCGCGGTGTTCCTGCGGGCGCCGGGCCGGCCGAAGCAGGACGGCGTCCGCACCGCCCCGGCCACGGGCGCGGTCGCAGGGGAGGCGCTCTGAGCGGGAGGTGAGGGTTCGGCCCCGCCCAGTGCGGGGCCGAACCGGCCTGTCCCCGCAAGGTGGCCCGCCGCACCGGGCCGCCCACGCTCCTGACGTCAACGACCACTCCTGGTCTCCCTTCTGTCGCCCCGGTTCGCCGGGCGACAGCGTTCTGCCCGGCTCCGTTCTGGCCGGGCATCGATCCGTCCGAGAGGCGACCGAGCATGCTGACATCGACATCTTCCGGTGCAGGCCCGTCCACCGGTTCCCCCGGCCAGGATTCGGTCATCGAGTCCCTGGTGCAGGCCAACCGCGCCTACGCCGACGTGTTTCGCGACCCCGGAATGGATGCCCGTCCCGTCCTCGGAGTGGCGGTCGTGGCCTGCATGGACGCCCGGCTCGACCTGCACGCCGCGCTCGGCCTGGAGCTGGGGGACTGCCACACCATCCGCAATGCCGGTGGCGTGGTCACCGACGACACCATCCGCTCCCTCACCATCAGCCAGCGCGCCCTGAACACCCGAAGCGTCGTCCTCATCCACCACACGGGGTGCGGCCTGCAGACACTGACCGAGGAGTTCCGGTACGACCTGGAGCGGGAGGTCGGGCAGCGCCCGGCATGGGCGGTGGAGTCGTTCCGGGACGTCGACCAGGACGTGCGGCAGTCGATGCGGCGGGTGCGTACGTCCCCGTTCCTGCCCCACACCGACGATGTGAGGGGTTTTGTCTTCGATGTGGCGTCGGGGCTGCTGAGGGAGATCCCGGACCTCGGCTGAGCCCCCTTGCGTCCTCGCGAATCTGCGTCGCTCGAGGGGGAGTTGGTTGGTCGCAACCCTCAGATACGTAGCGCCACCGCGGACCAATGGCATACTGTATGCAATACAGGTCGATGCCTCGCTGATCCGCGATCCGCGGCCGAGGCCATCGGGACCGCCCGCCCGGGGCGGATCGGACATCGCACCCAAGGGGGCGCCCCGTGTCGTATCCCAGCGCACTGCACGACGTCATCGCTCTGGCCGCCCAACTGGCGTGCAAGGAAGGGAAGTTCCCGCGCACGGCGGTCACGGCCCTCGGCCGGGCCGGGCTCCTCGGGCTGACCTGCCCGGCCGAACCCGCCGGTGGTGGCGCCGACTTGGCGTTGGCCGCCGCGGTGGTCGCCCGGGTCGTGCCCGTGTGCCCGGCCACGGCCGCGGTGCTCCAGTCCCACTACGCTGCGGCCGCGGTGGTCGGGGCGTACGGCGGGCGGTGGCTGCGGGGTGAGGTCGCGGCCGGCCGTCACCTGTGCAGCCTCGCGGTGGTGGAGGACGGTGCCGGGGGAACTGTGCGCTCGACCGTGCGGCGCAGGGGAGGTGTGGTGACGCTGCGGGCGCGCAAGCGCGATGTGGTCGCCGCGGGTGAGGCGGACAGCTATATCTGGTCGTCGCCGGCTGTCGCGGACTCCGGCGGCCTGACGCTCTGGGGCGTCCCGGCTCACGCGCCCGGCCTGTTCGTTCCGGCGCGCGCCACCGGGGCGCCGCTCGCCAGTGCCACGTCCACGGTGGTCGCCGACCCGGTGCGCGTCCCGGCCGAGGCGATGCTGGGGGCGGACGGCGAGGGGTTCGGGATGCTGCTCGGCGCCGTGCTGCCGTGGCTGCTCGAGCTGTGCGCCGTCGTCGGGTCCGATGCGGTGCACCCCTCGCTGGGTGCGCTGGCGCGGTCCGCTTCGGGGGCCGCGCGCTCTGGCGACGGTCAGGCGCTGGCGGCCTCCGCTTCGATGGCTTTGCGGTAGGTGCGGGTGCGCTCGGTGTGCTTGCGCATGATCTCGCCGGCCCGCTCCGGGTCGCCCTTGGCGATGGCCTCGATGAGGCGGGCGTGCTCGTTCCAGGAGCCCTTGGAGCGGGAGTTGGCGATCGGGGTGTAGTACCAGCGCACCTTGCGCCCCACCTGTGCGATCAGCTCGGCGAGTACGTCGTTGCCGCCCACGGAGGTGATGTAGGTGTGCAGGGCCGTGTTCGCGGCGACCAGGCGGTGGGTCGCACTCTCGGCCAGCGCGTCCACGCCCTCCTGCTGGAGCTGCCACAGGCGCTCGATGTGCTCGGGCTTGGCGTGCTGCGCCGCAAGTTGTGCGGAGTAGGTCTCCAACACCGTACGGACGCCGAGGAGTTGGGTCGCCTCTTCCTGCGTGGGGGCATGTACGAACGCGCCCTGGGCGGGCCTGAGGTCGACCCAGCCGTCCGTGTGCAGGCGCTGCAGCGCCTCGCGCACGGGTTGCCTGCTGACCCCCAGCTGCTCGGCGAGATCCGCTTCCACCAGGTGCTGGCCCGGTTCCAGGGTGCCGCTGATGATCAGCTCTGCCAGGGCGTCGGACACCGCCTGGCGCAGCGGGGTGGGGCGGGCGACGCGTCGGGCGGAGGCAGCCGTCAGGCCTTGGCGCATGGTTCTCCTGTTCCGCCCCCGATCTCACCGAGTCGGCGGCTGTGCCGGCCGTTGCCCCCGGGCGGACCGCGCGGCGGCCGATTTAGGATACAGGTTTTCGTATGCAGAGTGATGTCCCGTGGCGGCCTTGCGTGATGTCCCGCCTGGACGACGGGCGGTCGGGGACCGGTTCAACTCAGCGCCTCCAGCGGCAGATTGACGGGACGTCGCGGTGAATGCGCCGATGCAGTTCTGTTTGGGATTCTGTATGCAGGAGCTTGTATGCATGCCAGTTTGCTGCTTCGCTAGGACTGTTTCGCCCCTTGCGCCGTCCGTGCGCGCGAGGTGAGGTCGAGGTGCCTCTGTGACCGCGAACCGTGGTGCTCGGACCGGACCCCCAGGTGCCCGTGCCCGTACCTCTCCCACGGCCCTGACGAAAGGCCGCACGACCATGAAGATCCGGACCAGTGATCCGACGGTGGAGCAGGTGGTGAGGACGGTCGCCGCCGCCCATCGCGAGCAGCGTGGCGCGCTGCTGCCGATCCTCCACGCCGTGCAGGCCGAACTGGGCCATGTGCCCAAGGAGGCCGTCCCCGTCCTCGCCGACGAGCTCAACCTCTCGCGGGCCGACGTTCACGGAGTGGTCAGCTTCTACCACGACTTCCGCGCCGAACCCGCGGGCCGCCGCACCGTCCGCGTCTGCCGCGCGGAGGCCTGCCAGGCGCAGGGCGCCGGGCGGCTCGTGGAGTACGTGGAGCAGAGCGGGCTCGCCCTCGGGCAGACCGCACAGGACGGCTCGGTCACCGTCGAACAGGTCTTCTGCCTCGGCAACTGCGCCCTCGGCCCCGCTGTCGAGGTGGACGGACGCCTGCACGGCCGGGTGGACACGGAGCGGCTCGGCGCGCTGCTCCACGGAACCGACCGGACGCGACGCGACGGCACCGGCGCCACGCACGACGGAAGTGAGGTACCCCGGTCATGACCCGGCATCCCGCGCAGCCCCCTGTGCGGATCTACGTCCCCCGCGATTCGGCCGCTCGGTCGGTGGGCGCCGACGAGGTGGCCGCAGCACTCCAACAGGCCGTCGACGGCGCAGACATGGCCCTCGATCTCGTACGCACCGGATCGCGCGGCATGCTCTGGCTCGAACCGCTCGTTGAGGTCGCCACCGAGCAGGGGCGCATCGGGTACGGTCCGGTGGCCCCCGACGACGTTCCCGCGCTGCTCGCCGCCGGCCTGCTCGACGGCGGCGAACACCCCCTGCGCCTCGGCCCGGTGGACGAACTGCCGTGGCTGGCACGGCAGAACAGGGTCACGTTCGGACGCGTCGGCGTCATCGATCCGCTCGACGCCGACGACTATCTGCGCCACGGCGGGCTCACCGGTCTGCGCACCGCGCTCAAGCTCACGTCCGCCGACGTGGTCGCCGAAGTGACCGACTCGGGCCTGCGAGGGCGCGGCGGGGCGGGCTTCCCCGCGGGCATCAAGTGGAAGACTGTCCTCGACTGCCCGGGCGAGCTCAAGTTCATCTGCTGCAACGCCGACGAGGGCGACAGCGGGACCTTCGCCGACCGCATGCTCATGGAGGGCGACCCGTTCCTGCTCATCGAGGGCATGACGATCGCCGCGCACGCCGTCGGCGCCCGCGAGGGCTACCTCTACATCCGCTCCGAGTACCCGGACGCGGTGGCCACGATGCGCGCCGCCATCGAGATCGCCCGCGAGCGCGGCTGGCTCGGCACCTCGGTCCTCGGCACGCCGCTCGCCTTCGACCTGCACGTGCGGGTCGGTGCGGGCGCGTACATCTGCGGCGAGGAGACCTCCATGCTGGAGAGCCTGGAGGGCAAGCGCGGCATGGTCCGCGCCAAACCGCCGATCCCCGCCATCGAGGGCCTGTTCGGCAAACCGACCGTCGTCAACAACGTCCTCACCCTCGCCACCGTCCCCGTCGTGCTCGCCCAGGGCGCCAAGGCGTACCAGGAGCTCGGCGTGGAGCGCTCGCGCGGCACCCAGGTGTTCCAGCTCGGCGGCAACATCGCCCGCGGCGGCATCGTCGAGACCGCCTTCGGCATCACGCTGCGTGAACTCGTCGAGGAGTACGGCGGCGGCACGCGGTCGGGCCGGCCGGTGCGCACCGCCCAGGTCGGCGGGCCGCTTGGCGCCTACCTGCCGCCCTCCTCGTTCGACCTGCCCATGGACTACGAGGCGTTCGCGGCGGCCGGGGCGATGGTCGGGCACGGCGGCATCGTGGTCTTCGACGACACCGTCGACATGGCCGCCCAGGCGCGCTTCGCCATGGAGTTCTGCGCGGCCGAGTCCTGCGGCAAGTGCACCCCGTGCCGGGTCGGTTCGGTACGGGGCGTGGAGACCATCGACCGGATCGTCGCGGACGAGAACCGGGACGAGAACCTGGCGGTCCTGGACGACCTGTGCGAGCTGATGACGGACGGCTCGCTGTGTGCGATGGGCGGCCTGACCCCGCTGCCCGTGCGCAGCGCGCTCACCCACTTCCCGGACGACTTCACCGGGCCGGCCCGTTCCCTCAGCGGGGCGCGGACGGTCGACATCCCAATCCCGCGCGTTCCAGGTGCGAGGACGGAGGGCACAGCATGACGCTTCTGAAGGAACCCGACTTCGGCACCCCGGAGCGGCCCGGACCGGCCACCGTGTCGGTCGAGGTCGACGGCATACCGGTGAGCGTGCCCGAGGGCACCTCGGTGATGCGGGCGGCGGCCGAGGCCGGCGTCGACATCCCCAAGCTCTGCGCCACCGACTCCCTGGAGGCCTTCGGCTCCTGCCGCCTGTGCGTCGTCGAGATCGACGGCCGGCGCGGCACGCCCGCCTCCTGCACCACGCCGTGCGCGGACGGCATGCAGGTGCACACCCAGACCCCCAAGGTCGAGAAGCTCCGCCAGGGCGTCATGGAGCTGTACATCTCCGACCACCCGCTGGACTGTCTGACCTGCCCTGCCAACGGAGACTGCGAACTACAGGACATGGCGGGCGTGGTGGGCCTCAGGCAGGTCCGCTTCGGTCAGGACGGGGCCAACCACCTGGACGCGCCCAAGGACACCTCCAACCCGTACTTCGACTTCGACGCCTCCAAATGCATCGCCTGCTCCCGCTGCGTGCGCGCCTGCGGCGAGATCCAGGGCACCTTCGCCCTGACCATCGAGGGACGCGGCTTTGACTCCAAGGTGGCGGCGGGCGCGGGAGAGTCCTTCATGGACTCCGAGTGCGTCTCCTGCGGCGCCTGCGTGCAGGCCTGCCCGACGTCCACGCTCCAGGAGAAGTCGGTCGTCGACCTCGGGATGCCGACCCGCTCGGTGATCACCACCTGCGCGTACTGCGGCGTCGGCTGCTCCTTCAAGGCCGAACTGCGCGGCGACGAACTCGTGCGCATGGTGCCGTACAAGGACGGCGGCGCCAACGAGGGACACGCGTGCGTCAAGGGCCGCTTCGCCTTCGGCTACGCAACGCACCCCGACCGTGTCCTCAAGCCCATGGTGCGCGAGAAGATCACGGACCCGTGGCGCGAGGTCGAGTGGGACGAGGCCGTCGCCACCGTCGCGCGCCGGATGCGGGCCCTGCAGGAGACGTACGGGACGGGCGCGGTCGGCGCGATCACCTCGTCGCGGTGCACGAATGAGGAGGTGTACGTCGTCCAGAAGATGGTCCGTGCCGCCTTCGGCAACAACAACGTCGACACGTGTGCGCGCGTCTGCCACTCGCCCACCGGATACGGGCTCAAGCAGACCTTCGGTGAATCCGCGGGGACGCAGGACTTCCGCTCGGTCGCCGAGGCCGACGTCATCGTGGTGATAGGCGCCAACCCCACCGACGGACACCCGGTGTTCGCCTCCCGGATGAAGCGCCGGCTGCGCGAGGGGGCCCGGCTCATCGTGGTCGACCCGCGCCGCATCGACCTCGTACGCTCGCCGCACATCGAGGCCGACCACCATCTGCAGCTGCGGCCGAGCACCAACGTGGCCGTGATCAATGCCATGGCGCATGTAGTGGTCACCGAGAACCTCGTCGACAAGAACTTCGTGGCCGAGCGGTGCGAGGGCTATGAGGAGTGGGCCGCGTTCGTGGCCCGCCCCGAGAACAGCCCCGAGGCCGTCGAGCCGGTCACCGGGGTTCCGGCCGGCGAACTGCGCGCGGCTGCCCGGCTTTACGCGGGGGCGCCCAACGGGGCGATCTACTACGGCCTCGGCGTCACCGAGCACAGCCAGGGCTCGACCATGGTCATGGGGATGGCCAACCTCGCGATGGCGTGCGGGAACATCGGGCGCGACGGTGTGGGCGTCAATCCGCTGCGGGGCCAGAACAATGTCCAGGGCTCCTGCGATATGGGCTCCTTCCCGCACGAACTGCCCGGCTACCGGCATGTCTCCGACGATGCGGTGCGCACCGTGTTCGAGGACCTGTGGGGCGCCACCTTGCTGTCCGAGCCGGGGCTTCGCATCCCCAACATGTTCGACGCGGCCATCGACGGCTCCTTCCGCGGGCTGTTCGTCCACGGCGAGGACATCGCGCAGTCCGACCCGAACCTCAAGCACGTCACCGCGGCCCTGGAGGCGATGGAACTCGTCGTCGTCCAGGACCTGTTCCTCAACGAGACCGCCAAGTTTGCCCATGTGTTCCTGCCCGGGGCGTCGTTCCTGGAGAAGGACGGAACGTTCACCAACGCGGAGCGCCGTGTCAACCGGGTGCGTGCGGTGATGGCGCCGAAGTCGGGCAAGCACGAGTGGCAGATCGTCACTGAGATCGCCACTGCCATGGGGTACCCGATGGCGTACGAGCACCCGAGCCAGATCATGGACGAGATCGCCTCGGTCACTCCGACGTTCGGGGGTGTCTCCTTCGAGCTGCTCGACAAGGTGGGCAGCGTCCAGTGGCCGTGCAACGCCGAGGCGCCCGAGGGTACGCCCGTCATGCACATCGACGAGTTCGTACGCGGCAAGGGCAAGTTCGTCGTCACGTCCTACGTGCCGACCAACGAGCGCTCCACCCGCCGCTTCCCGCTGGTGCTCACCACCGGGCGCATCCTCAGCCAGTACAACGTCGGGGCGCAGACGCGCCGCACCGGCAATGTCGCTTGGCATGCCGAGGACGTCCTGGAGCTGCATCCGCACGACGCGGAGGACCGCGGGATCGCCGACGGCGACCTGGTCACCCTGGCCAGCCGGGTCGGCCGCACCACGCTGCGCGCGATGGTCTCCGACCGGATGCCGACCGGTGTCGTCTACACGACCTTCCACCACCCGGTCACCGGCGCCAACGTGGTGACCACGGAGAACTCCGACTGGGCGACGAACTGCCCCGAATACAAGGTGACGGCCGTCCAGGTCGCCCTGGCGCCGAAGGGGCAGGAAGGGGCCGTCACGGCCGCCGAGGCCCCCGTGGGCGCCCTGACGGCGGGGGACTGACACCATGGCCGCCACCGAGCCGTCTGAGCGCCGCATGGCCAACGACATCGCCGTGAACCTCGCCCATCTGCCCGCGGGACGGGCCGCCGCCGAACTGGCCGGACACATCGGCAGGTTCTGGGATCCGCGGATGCGCGCCAGGCTGTGCGCGCTGGCGGACGGCGACGCGCCGGGCATGCACCCCTTGGTCATCGAGGCGGTCAAGTTGCTGCGCTGACAATGGAGTTGAAGGCACAGCCCGCTGCGGAGTGACGTAGCGGGCCGTGTGTCGTGCAGCCCCGCGGGCAGAGCCCACGGGGCCCTTCGGCCTGCCCGGAACCGGTCTCTCCGCTCGCTGCGGCCTGTAACCAAACGGCGCCCAAATGTAGTTGGGTAATGCACTGGTCAAGCTTCATGCCGCCCCACTGGACACGAGAATTCCGCGCTCCATACCGTATGCAATCTGCGGTCAGGCTCCCTGCGCCTGATCGGCAGGTCAGTTGTCTGCCATACCTCGCCGCGGACTTGAACCCGCCGCCCCGAGGACGAACCACCAGGTCACCGCCTGCGCGCCGGCGGATTCCGGGATGCCGCCCCGGATCCGTGACGAGCCGACGGCGTACCCCCCACCGCGCCCGGCCCCAGCCCGGGCGCGCATAGCCGGAGGGGAGTCGCTTTCACCACTGCACGAAGAGCAAGGCCCCAGGGGGCGCACGCCAGGCTCTTTTCAGGCAAGGGAAGGCACACATGTCAGTAACACCGCAGGCGACTTCCACCTCGTACCGGGAAGTCACCGACGCCAACGGGCGCGTCTACCGCGTCGGCGAGACCGACCGCTCCATCCTGGGCAGGCCCCGGGCATGGATGGTCTGGCTCCCGTGGATCGCGATGATGGGTGTCAGCGTTTATGAGTACGGATACAGCTCGGCGGAGTCGACGCTCGAGCACGCCCACGGCTGGACCCTCACCGAGGCCTTCTGGATCGCCAGTATCTGGGCGGTCTTCCAGGCGGGCGTGGCCTTCCCCGCGGGCAGGCTGCGGGAGACCGGAAAGCTCTCCGCGAAGACGGGCATGCTCCTCGGGGCCGCACTGTCCGGACTCGGCTTCGTCGCCATCTCACACGTCTCGAACCCGATCGTCGTGATCCTCGGCTACTCGGTGCTCGGCGGCGCCGGTTCCGGACTCGTCTACGCGACCTGCATCAACATGGTCGGCAAGTGGTATCCGGACAACAAGGGCGCACGGACCGGCTTCGTCAACGGCGGATTCGCGTACGGCACCTTGCCGTTGATCTTCGTCTTCAGCTATTGGTTCCACCCCGGCAACTACCAGCTGGTCCTCGACCTGATCGGCCTGGGCATGGTGCTCCTCGTGGGTGCCTGCGGCTTCTTCTTCCGCGACCCGCCCAAGAGCTGGTGGCCGCACGACGTCGACCCGCTCAATCGCGGTGGCGGCGAGGATGCCGATCGGGTGGCGCGCAGGCTGCGCAAGAACCCGCCCGCCAAGGGGCAGTTCACCCCGATGTAGGCGATCAAGACCGGGCAGCTGCCGCTGATGTGGTTCGCCCTCGTCTGCATCGGAGGCGTCTCCCTCTTCGGCATCAACTTCCAGGTCCCCTTCGCCAAGAGCCTCGGCTTCGGGCCGCTGATCGCCGCCTCGTCGGCGGGTGTGCTCGCCGTGGTCAACGGGGTGGGCCGGGCCGCCGTGGGCTGGCTGTCGGACACGCTGGGCCGCCGGCAGACTCTGACGCTCGTCCTTGTGATCGCGGGCGTCGCGCAGTTCGGCGTGCTGTGGTCGGGGCAGGCCCACAACGAGCCGATGTTCCTGATCTTCGCCTTCGTCAACGGCTTCGGCGGCGGCGCCTTCTACCCGCTGTTCGCGGCACTGGTCCCGGACTACTTCGGGGAGAACAACAACGCCACCAACTACGGCCTCGTCTACAGCGCCAAGCTGGTCGGCGGTGTCGGTGGTGGTGGCCTGGCCGCTTCGGTGATCAGCGCCTGGGGCTACTCGGGCGGCTACTACCTGGCAGGGGGCATCGCCTTCCTGTCGGCCCTGATCACCCTGCTGCTGCGCCAGCCCGGCCGCCCCGCGGACCAGGAGCTGCCTGGTGTGCAGCCCGCCTCCGGCAGCGACAGCCGAGGGCTGACCAGCGCGGCGAACTGAGTGGACACCCGGGCGCGTCCTCGCGCCCGGGACCGCAGACCGTGCGCGGATGCGGACACAGCGCCGGACGGCGGCGGCAGTCGTCCGGCGGGGCACCCGTGACACGGGCCGGGGCCGGACGGTGGGGTGCGCTCCCTGCTCCGTCCGGCTCCGGCCAATTGGCGTGTCAGATACGGGAGTTGAGGTGAGGTCGTCCGGTGTCGCCGCCCCTATGCCGGGGCTCGGGGCACGGCACTCAGCTGCCGGCAGTAGAAGTCGGTGGTCGTCCGGGTGTGCTGGTGCATCAGGGCCTCGGCCCGGTCGGCGTCGCCGGCCGCGATGCGGTCGATGATCTCGGCGTGCTCGTTCCATGCGTCCTTGCCGCGTGGTCGCGCGATGGGCATGTAGTACCAGCGCACGCGGCGGTCGACCTGCCGGATCAGCTCGGCGAGGATGGGGTTGCGCGCCAGCTCGGTGATGAATCCGTGCAGCGCCGCGTTCGCCTCGACGATGCCGCGGGCGTCGTCCGCGGAGAGCGCGGCTATTCCTGCGGCCTGCAGTTCCCACAGGCGCGCGATGTCCGCACCGGTCGCGTACTGTGCGGCGCCGTGCGCCGCATGGGTCTCCAGGACGGCGCGGACGCTGAGGAGCTGGGTGGCTTCCTCGACGGTCGGGCTGTGCACGAACGCGCCCTGCGCGGGGCGCAGTTCCACCCATCCATCGGACTGTAGGCGCAGGAGCGCCTCGCGCACCGGCTGGCGGCTCACGCCCAGGTCCACGGCGAGTTCGGCCTCGATCAGATGCTGGCCCGGCTGGAGTACGCCCCCCACGATCAGCTCGATCAAGACGTCGTACACGGCTTGGCGCAGAGGTGCCGGCCTGGCGACCGGTGTCGTCACGGTGCCTGGGAAAGTGCGTGGCTCGCGCATGGGCTCCCTCGGGGTGGCGGGTTGCGGGGAGGTGCTGGTGGTGGAGGGTTCCCGTACAGCATATAGGCTTCTGTATGCAATCTGAGTCTGTTGTGCAGACCCCGGAACTGGCCAAGCGCGACGCGCGGCGACCGGGAGGCCATCCCGGCCGCCGCGCGTCGTACGGGCGGTGTACGTCTACCTGACGGTCAGGCAGGTGCGGGCTGCTCCGCAGGCCGGGGGCCGGAACCCGCCGCCGGGCCCGGGTCGCTCACTGCCAGCTCGCGCAGGATCGCCTCCACGCTCTGCTTGGCGTCGCCGAACAGCATGCTGCTGTTCTCCCGGAAGAACAGCGGGTTCTGCACGCCTGCGTACCCGGAGGCCATGGACCGCTTGAACACGACGACGTGCTCCGCCTCCCACACCCGCAGTACCGGCATCCCCGCGATGGGGCTGGCCGGATCGTCCATCGCCGCCGGGTTGACCGTGTCGTTGGCGCCGATGACCAGGACGACCGAGGTGTCGGCGAAGTCGTCGTTGATCTCGTCCATCTCCAGGACGACGTCGTACGGGACGCGGGCCTCGGCCAGGAGGACGTTCATGTGCCCTGGCAGCCGCCCGGCCACGGGGTGCACACCGAAGCGGACGGTCACGCCGCGCTCGCGCAGGCGGCGCGTCAGCTCCGCCACCGGGTGCTGGGCCTGGGCGACCGCCATGCCGTACCCCGGCGTGATGATCACTTGTGTGGCGTTGAGCAGTGCGTTCGCGGTGTCCTCGGCGCTGATCTCCCGGTGCTCGCCCTGCTCCTCCTCGCCGCTGGGTGCGGCCTCGACGCCGAAGCCGCCCGCGATGACGGAGAGGAAGGACCGGTTCATGGCCCGGCACATGATGTAGGAAAGGTAAGCGCCGGATGAGCCGACCAAGGCCCCGGTCACGATGAGCAGGTTGTTGTCCAGGAGGAAGCCGGCCGCGGCGGCGGCCCAGCCCGAGTAGCTGTTGAGCATCGACACCACGACGGGCATGTCGCCGCCGCCGATGGAGGCGACCAGATGCCAGCCGAGCGCGAGTGCGAGCACGGTGACGGCGATCATCAGCGCGAGGCTCGGGCTGACGGTGAACCAGACGGTCAGGCCCACGAAGCCGACCAGCGCGCCGACGTTGAGGAGGTTCTTCCCGGGCAGAGTCAGCGGCCGGGACTTGATGCGCGCCGACAGCTTCAGGAACGCGATCACGGAACCCGTGAAGGTGACCGCGCCGATGAAGATGCCGATGAACACCTCGGCGTGGTGGATCCGCAGCAGCGAACCCGCCAGCTCGGTGGAGCCCGGGTGCTGCGCCTCGACCTCCAGGTAGCTGTTCCAGCCGATCAGTACGGCGGCGAGCCCGACGAGGCTGTGCAGCACGGCGATCAGCTCGGGCATCTGGGTCATCTCGACGCGGCGGGCCCGCCACAGGCCGATCGCGCCACCGATCGCGCCCGCGACGGCGATCAGCGCGATCGACCCGCCGGAGACGGAGCGCCCGGCGACCACGACGGTGGCGACGAGCGCGAGCGCCATGCCCGCCACGCCGTAGGCGACCCCCGCCCGGGCGGTGTGGTGCTGCGAGAGTCCCGCCAGGCTGAGGACGAACAGCAGTGCGGCGACGATGTCGGCGGCCTGGGCCGCCGTGGTTGCGTTCATCGAACCTCAGCCTTTCGAGAACATGCCGAGCATGCGACGGGTGACGGCGAACCCACCGAAGATGTTCACGGTGGTGAGCAGGATGGCCAGGAACGCCAACACGCTGATGGCCAGGGGCGGGTGGCCGATCTGGAGCAGGGCCCCGACCACCACGATCCCCGAGATCGCGTTGGTGACCGACATCAGTGGGGTGTGCAGCGCGTGGTGGACCTTACCGATCACGTAGTAGCCGATGACCACGGCCAGCGCGAACACCGTGAAGTTGGCGGCGAGTTGGGCGGGGGAGACGGCGACGATCGCGAACAGGGCGAGCATCCCGAGCGCGATGAGGCCGTAGCGGCCCGTCGGTGACAGGCGCCGCGGCGGCGTCGGATCGACCGGTGACGCCGGCGCGGCCGGGGCCTTCGCGGGCGCCGCCGAGACCGCGACGGGGGGCGGCGGCCACAGCGTCTCGCCGTCGTGCACCACAGTCACCGCCCGCTGTACGACGTCCTTGAGGTCGAGGGTCAACTGCCCGTCTCGTTCCGGGGTGAGCAGCTTCAGCAGGTTCACCAGGTTCGTGCCGTACAGCTGTGAGGCCTGGGCGGGCAGGCGGCCCGCGAGGTCGGTGTAGCCGATGACGGTGACGCCGTTCTCGGTGACGATCGCCCGGCCGCTCACCGTCCCCTCGACGTTCCCGCCCTGCGCCGCTGCCATGTCGACGATGACGCTGCCCGGTTTCATCGAGGCCACCTGCTCGGCCGTGATCAGCCGTGGCGCGGGGCGCCCCGGGATGAGGGCCGTCGTGATGATGATGTCGACGTCCCTGGCCTGCTCGGAGTAGATCTCGGCGGCGCGCCGGTCGTACGCCTCGGAGGTGGCCCGCGCGTATCCGTCGCCGGCCGACTCCTGTTCGACCTCTACGGGCAGGAACTCGCCGCCGAGCGAGCGCACTTGATCGGCGACCTCGCTGCGCGGATCCGTGGCCCGCACCACCGCGCCGAGGCTCCCCGCGGCTCCGATGGCTGCCAGGCCGGCCACTCCGGCGCCGACCACCAGCACCTTCGCGGGAGGTACTTTGCCGGCCGCGGTGACCTGTCCGGTGAAGAAGCGTCCGAAGGCGTGGGCCGCCTCGATGACCGCGCGATAGCCGGCGATGTTGGCCATCGAGCTGAGCACGTCCAGGGACTGGGCCCGCGAGATGCGGGGCACGGCGTCCATCGACAATGCGGTCAGGGGTCTGTTCGCGAGCTGGGTGAGGAGTTCGGAGTGTTGCGCGGGGGCGAGCAGGCCGACGATCGTCGCCCCGTCCCGCAGTCGCTGCACCTCGTCGTGGGACGGCGCGTTGACCTTGAGGACGACATCGGCCGGCCAGGCGTCGTCGAGGCGCGCTCCCGCCTCGACGTACGACGCGTCGGAGAAGCCCGATGCGGCTCCGGCCCCGGTCTCGACGACGATCTCGTAGCCGAGCTCGATCAGGCGGCGGACGGTGTCGGGGGTGGCCGCCACTCTGGTTTCCCCGGAGGTCGACTCGGCGACCACGCCGATGCGTTGTGGTGGTGAAGCAGGCATTGCTCTCCTTCTCTCAGGGGCCTTACGGGTCCGTCGGTGCGTCGGGAGCGTCGGGAGCGTAGCAAGAGGGGGCACGGGGCAGGAGCAGTGCAGCATATTGTATGCAGTTTGCTGGGCGTCAGGGGTGGGCCCCGTCGGCCGGGCGGTTGGGGGCATCACGGCCGTATCAGTTCGGGCGCGACGGGTGTACAGCGGAGAGCCCGACTGCATACAGTATTCAATCACAATCGCTCACCCTTCCTCCCGAGAGGAGTTGCCGTGAAGATTGCTGTCCTCGGAGCCGGCGCGATCGGAGCCTTCGTAGGAGCGGCCCTGCACCGGGGTGGTGCCGATGTCCACCTGATCGCCCGCGGTCCGCACCTGCAGGCCATCCGCGAGCGCGGGGTCAGGGTCATCAGCCCGCGCGGAGACTTCGTCGCCCACCCGCACGCCACCGACGACCCCACCGAGATCGGACCCGTGGACTTCGTGTTCCTCGGGCTCAAGGCACACTCCTACCCGTCCAGCGGCCCGCTGATCGAACCGCTCCTCGGCGAGTACACCGCCGTCGTCGCCGGGCAGAACGGCATCCCGTGGTGGTACTTCCACCGGCTCGCGGGACCCTACGAGGGCCGCCGGATCGAGGCGGTGGACCCGGGCGGTGCGACCAGCAAGGTCCTCGCGCCGGAACGGGCCGTGGGCTGTGTGGTCTACCCCGCCACCGTCATCGATGCCCCTGGCGTGATCCGCCACCTCGAAGGCACCCGCTTCTCCATCGGTGAACCCGGTGGCGGGATTTCGGCGCGGTGCACCGCGCTGAGCGAGGCGATGGTCGCGGGCGGGCTCAAGTGCCCCGTGGAGCCGAACCTGCGCGACGACATCTGGATCAAGCTGATGGGCAACGTCGCCTTCAACCCGATCAGCGCCCTCACCCGGGCCACGATGGTGGAGATCTGCCAACATCCGCCGACACGACGCCTGGTGGCCCAGCTCATGGAGGAGACGTTGGACATTGCCGCCCGGGTCGGCAGCAACCCGGACATCTCCATCGAGAAGCGCCTGCGGGGCGCGGAGGGCGTCGGCGACCACAAGACGTCGATGCTCCAGGACCTGGAAGCGGGCAAGCAGCTGGAACTCGACGCCATCGTGACCGCGGTGGTGGAGATGGCCGACATCACGGGTGCCGAGGCACCCAGGCTCCGAGCGGTGCACGCGGCCACCGACCTGCTGGCACGCCGCACCGGCACGGGATGAAGCGCGGCCCTGCTCCCCCAATGACCTTGGGGGAGCAGGGCCTTCGGTACGGGCATGGCGCCGCCGAGACCGCCGGGTAAGCTCGGGCAGCGCGGCCACCGCAGGTGTGTTCGACCTGGTCGGCGGCGGGGACGCATGGGATGCGGGGGACGAAGCAGGAGGCGGGGCATGCTCTTCCGGCAGCTGGAGTACTTCGTGGCGGTGGCCCGGGAGAGGCACTTCGCGCGCGCCGCGGAAGCCTGCTTCGTCTCGCAGCCTGCACTGTCCGTGTCGATCGCCAAACTGGAGCGCGAACTCAACGTCACACTGATCAACCGCGGCCACAACTACCAGGGCCTGACGCCCGAAGGCGAGCGCCTGGTCGTCTGGGCCAAGCGGATTCTCGCCGAGCAGGAGGCGTTCAAGGCCGAGGTGGCCGCCGTCCAGTCGGGCATCACCGGGACGCTGCGCCTCGGCGCGGAGCCCACCGCCTCGACGACGCTCGCGCTGCCCGTGATGGCGTTCTGCACCGCGCACCCGCTGGCCAAGGTCCAAGTGCGCTCCCGCCTGTCCACCACGGAACTCATCCGGCAGCTGCGCGCCTTCGAGCTCGACGCGGCCATCGCCCACTTCGGCCCCGAGGACCGGGACGGACTCCAGGTGACACCGCTGTACGAGGAGCGGTACATGCTGCTTGCCGCGGCCGATCAACTGCTGCCCCAGTCCGACACCCTCACCTGGGCCGAGGCGTCCCAGCTGCCGCTCGCGCTGCTCACCCCCGACATGCGGATCCGTCAGGTCATCGACGCCGCGTTCACCCGCAGCGGAGTCACTGTCACCCCGCAGGTGGAGACCGACTCGGTGGCGACCCTGTACGCGAACGTGGGCGCGGGCGCCTGCACCAGCATCGTGCCCCACACCTGGCTGAGGGCCCTGCCGGTCACCGGCCGGATGCGCGCGCTGCGCCTCGTCGAACCGGACGCGCGGGCGCTCATCTCGGTCGCGATCCACGACGCGACGCCGGGCTCGCTCGCGGCCCGCGCGTTCATGACGGCGGCGGCCTCACTGCGCCTGGACGACTTCTTCGACCAGCCGCTGCCCGTGGCCGAACGCCTGGTCCGCTGAAGCGGGGCGGGTCCGGCGGGCCCGCCCGGCCGCTACGTCACCGGGCGAAACGGAGCTGGACCGCCTGCCGGTCCAGCGCTCCCTTGGCCGTGTGCGGCAACGCCTCGACGATCCGGATCCGCTCGGGCACCTCGAAAGCGGCCAGCCGGCCCCGGCAGTACCTGACGATCTCGGATGGCTCCGCGTCCTCCCCCTCGCGCAGCACCACGGCCGCGCCCACCCGATGCCCGTGCCGCTCGTCCGGCACCCCGAACACGGCGGCCTCGGCGACAGCGGGACAACCGCACAACACGTCCTCGACGTACTCGGGACTGACCTGATCGCCCGCCCGCGTGATCAGATTCCTGATCCGGCCGGTGAGGAACAGAGCGCCGTCGGCGTCCAGATGTCCCAGGTCCCCGGTGCGCAGCCAGCCTCCGCCGAAACCGTGCGCCGTCGCCGCCGGATCGGCGAGGTAGCCCCTGGTCACGCTGGGGCCGCGCACCCAGACCTCGCCCTGCACACCGGGCGGGCACGCCTGCCCCGACGCGTCGACGACCTGAATCCGCGTCCCGGTCGGCCGGCCCACGGATCCGTGCTTGGACGTACCGGTCGGCGGCAGGGGTTCGCTGCTCGCCTGATGGCCGGCCTCCGTCATGCCGTACGCCGACAGCAGCGGCACCCCGAGCGTGCGCTCAAGAGCCCTCTGGGTCGCGGTGTTGAGCGGAGCGCTGGAACTGCGGGCGAAGCGCAGCGGCGGCACGAGCGGCGCGAGATGTTCGACCGCCGAGCGGTCGAGGAGGATCTCGTGGATGGCGGGCACCGCGGTGAACCAGGTGGCCCCCACCGCCCGCATGTCGTCCCAGAACGTGTCCGCCGAGAAACGCCCCCCGGCCGGGAGCAGCACACACCCGCCGCCGGCGAGCGTGGCGAGCAGCGCCGCGACCAGCCCGTGCGTGTGGAACAGCGGCATGACCGCCACCGTCGCGTCCCGCGGCCCCAGTTCGTACGTCGCGCACAGCACACGCACCGCCGCGGCGACGTTCCCGTGGGTCAGCGGCACCAGGCGGGCCCGGTCCGTGGTGCCCGCCGTCGACAGGATCAGGGCGTCGTCCGGGGCGAGGCCCGGTGCGGGTGTCCCGTACAGGCCGAGCGGCGCGCGCGTCGTGTCGAGCGTGACCATGCGGGGGGCGCCGGGCGCGACGCTTACCCGCACGGGCCAGGCCGGTACGCCCGCGGGCGTACCGGGCCCGCACAGCACCACCCTCGCCCCGAACATCTTGAGCCGCGCGGCCAGTTGTCCGGCGGTCAGAGCCGGATCCAGCGGGGCGACGACCGCGCCGGCCCGGGCCGCACCCAAGAGGGACACGACGTACTCGACGGTGTTCGCGGCGACCAGTCCCACCGGGTCCCCGGGCCGTACCCCGGCGGCCGTCAGCCGGCGGGCCAGGTCGTCGGCGAGCGAGGCGAGAGCGGCATACGACAGTTCGACGCGCTCCGCACCGACGACGAGGGCCCGCGCGTGCGGACGCGCCCGCACGGGCCGCGACAGCAGATCGACGAGACCGGTGAGCGCGGGGGCGTGGTAGCGGTCCGGTTCACGCACGGACGCCGTGGCCACTGTGGCCATCACCGCACCTCCTCACGCCGGTTGAGGCGAACAGCCGACACAGCCGAAACGGTCGACAGAGCTGAAACGGTCGACTGCGAGCCTGGGGGCCGTGGCCCGTCAGCGTCCAATGCGCAACGGTGAACGGCTGATAGTGGCCGACTATCACCGCAGGTGCCCGGGCCCGTTCCGGCCGTTGATAAATACTGGTTATCGGTTGGTCGTCGTCAGGTCTTGGACGGGGCGAGGGTGCAGTGCGGAAGGTGGATCCACAAGCCGCACAGCATCACTTGCCCAAGGAGGACCTCGGACCATGACCGCCCCCTCACCACAGGAGACAGCGGCGAACGCCGACGCACAGGCCGAGCTCACCGACGGGTACCACCTGGTCGTCGACGCTCTGAAGCTGAACGACGTCGAGACCATCTACGGCGTCGTCGGCATCCCGATCACGGATCTGGCCCGGCTCGCCCAGGCCGAGGGCATCCGCTACATCGGCTTCCGCCACGAGTCCAACGCGGCCCACGCCGCGGCCGCGGCCGGCTACCTCACCAAGAAGCCGGGCATCGCTCTCACGGTGTCCGCGCCGGGGTTCCTGAACGGACTCGTCGGCCTGGCCAACGCCACCACCAACTGCTTCCCGATGGTGCAGATCTCGGGGTCCAGCGAGCGCCACCTCGTCGACCTCAAGCAGGGCGACTACGAGGAGATGGACCAGCTCGCCGCCGCGCAGCCGTTCTGCAAGGCCGCGTACCGCATCAGCCGGGTCGAGGACATCGGCCGGGGCATCGCCCGCGCGCTGCGCACCGCCGTCTCCGGCCGGCCGGGCGGCGTCTACCTCGACATCCCGGCCGCCGTACTCGGCTCCATCATGGACAAGGCGGAGGGCGCCAAGACCCTCAGTCGGCTGGTCGACCCGGCTCCGCGACAGCTGCCCGCGCCCGAGGCGGTGGATCGCGCCATCGAACTCCTCGCCGGCGCCGAGCGGCCGCTGGTGGTGCTCGGCAAGGGCGCCGCCTACGCCCAGGCCGACGACAGGATCCGGGAGTTCGTCGAGTCGACCGGCATCCCGTACGTACCGATGTCGATGGCCAAGGGCCTGCTGCCCGACGACCACCCGCAGTCGGTGGCGACCGCCCGCTCCCTCGCGCTGCGCAAGGCCGACGTCGTGATGCTCGTCGGAGCCCGCCTCAACTGGCTGCTCGGGCACGGCGAGGCGCCGCAGTGGAACCCCGACGCGAAGTTCATCCAGGTCGACATCGAGCCCAGGGAGCTGGACAGCAACCAGCCGATCGCGGCCCCCCTCGTCGGTGACGTCGAGTCCGTGCTGGAGGCGCTGGCCGAGCGCGCCAAGCCGGGACAGATCTCCGCACCCGCCGCCTGGCGCGAGGAGCTCGCGGCGCGCTCCGCGCAGAACGTCGAGAAGATGGCCGGGCGCCTGGCGGCCGACCCGCACCCGATGCAGTTCATGGGCGCGCTGCGCGCCGTACGCGACGCGCTGCGCGACAACCAGCACGCCTACCTCGTCAATGAGGGTGCCAACGCCCTCGACATGGCACGCAACGTCATCGACATGCACGTCCCGCGCCACCGCCTGGACGTCGGCACCTGGGGTGTGATGGGGATCGGCATGGGCTACGCGATCGCCGCCGCCGTGGAGACCGGCCAGCCGGTGATCGCCGTCGAGGGCGACAGCGCCTTCGGGTTCAGCGGCATGGAACTGGAAACGATCTGCCGCTACCAGCTCCCCGTCACCACCGTGATCATGAACAACGGCGGTGTGTATCGCGGCAACGACGTCAACCCGCGCGACGACGCCCCGTCGCCCACCACCCTGACGCTGTCCGCCCGGCACGACCTCATGATCGAGGCGTTCGGTGGCAAGGGCTACCGCGCCACCACGCCCGCCGAGGTCACCGCGGCGCTCACCGAGTCGCTCGCAGCGGGCGGACCCGTCCTGATCGACTGCGCCATCGACCCCGGCGCGGGTACGGAGAGCGGTCACATCTCGCACCTCAACCCCAAGGGCATCACCGTCGGCAACATCGTGCCGTCGAAGAAGTGACCGCCCGCACCTTTTGGCAAGCCATCTCTCAACTTGCGTACGCACAGCCACTGTTCGCTGCGCAACCCATCACGAGAAGGACTCAGACATGAATGAACAGCCGCTCGCGGGCATAAAGGTGATCGACTTCACCGGGGTCCAGGCGGGCCCTGCCTGTACGCAGATGCTCGCCTGGTTCGGCGCCGACGTCATCAAGGTCGAGCGCATCAACGGCGGCGACGTGACCCGCCAGCAGCTGCGCGACATCCCGGACCTCGACGCCCTGTACTTCACCATGCTCAACTCCAACAAGCGCTCCCTGGCCATCAACACCAAGACGGCCGAGGGCAAGGAGGTCATGGAGAAGCTGATCCGCGAGGCCGACATCCTTGTCGAGAACTTCGCGCCCGGCGCCATGGACCGGATGGGCCTCGGCTGGGACCACATCCACGAGCTCAACCCGCGCCTCATTTTCGGCTCGGTCAAGGGCTTCAACGAGCAGTCCAAGTGGAACGACCTGAAGACCTACGAGAACGTCGCCCAGGCCGCCGGCGGCGCCGCCTCCACCACCGGCTTCTGGGACGGCCCGCCCACCATCTCGGGCGCCGCCCTCGGCGACTCCAACACCGGGATGCACCTGATGATCGGGCTGCTCACGGCCATCATCCAGCGCAACCAGACGGGCCTCGGCCAGAAGGTCTCCGTCTCCATGCAGGACGCGTGCCTCAACCTCACCCGCGTCAAGCTCCGCGACCAGCAGCGCCTGGAGAAGATCGGCTACCTGGAGGAGTACCCGCAGTACCCGCACGGCGAGTTCGGCGACGCCGTGCCGCGCGGCGGCAACGCGGGCGGCGGCGGCCAGCCCGGCTGGATCCTCAAGTGCAAGGGCTGGGAGACCGACCCCAACGCCTACATCTACTTCACCGTCCAGGAGCAGAACTGGAAGCGCACGGCCGAGGCCATCGGCCGCCCGGAGTGGGCCGACGACCCGGAGTACAGCACTGCCCGCGCCCGCCAACCGCACATCATGGACATCTTCGGCGAGATCGAGAAGTGGCTCGCCGACAAGACCAAGTACGAGGCCGTCGACATCCTGCGTGAGTGGGAGGTGCCGTGCGCCCCGGTCCTGTCGATGAAGGAGCTCGCCGAGGATCCCGACATGCGTAAGAGCGGAACCATCGTCGAGGTGGAGCAGAAGGAGCGCGGTACCTATCTGACGGTGGGCAGCCCGGTGAAGTTCTCCGCGTTCCAGCCGGACATCAAGGGCGCGCCGCTGCTCGGTGAGCACACCGACGAAGTCCTCGCCGACCTCGGCTACGACGCGGACGCCATCCGCAAGCTGCACGAGGGTTCCGTCGTCGCCTGACGCCTGTCCGCCTGGCGGCAGGGGTCAGGCGGCAGGGGGAGGCACGAGTCAGGGGACAAGGGGGTGCCCCGTGCGCGACGAGCGTGCGGGGCACCCGCGTGTGCGGACCCGGAGACGTGTGAGGTCTCGGAGACGTGTGCAGTCCCGGAGACATGTGCGGTCCCCGAGAACGGAGAACAGTGAGGAGGGCAGGGAATCCGGGTTCCCTGCCCTCCTCACTGTTCTCCGTTCACACGGTCGTGGCGCCGGCGTTCGCGTCGGCGAGGCGGCGGCGCAGCACCTTCTCCTGAGCGCGGCGCGCGGTGACGTCACGGATGACGGCTCCGACATGTCCGGTGCCGCCCTGCGGATCGGGTAGGAGGCACACGCTGAACTCGATCGACAGGCTCGACCCGTCGGCCTTGAGCGCGGGCACGGTCAGCAGGTCGCTCGCACCGTAGTGGGTGGAGCCCTTGGCCATCGCCGCGTGGAAACCCTTCCAGTGCGGGCGCCGGTGCCGCTCGGGGATGATCAGGTCGAGGCTCTGTCCGAGCACCTCGCTCTCCTTCCATCCGAAGATCCGCTCCGAGCCGCTGTTCCAGAACTCGATGAGCCCCGCGCTGTCGACGATGACGATGCCGTCCGGCGCGTGGATGGTCATGTGCGCGAGCAGTTCGGGGTGCGGGACTGCCATGGCTCCTCCGGGTGGCGCGATGCGGGTGTAAGGCCGGTCGTAAGCATACTGAATACAATCGACCGGATCGATGGGTGAGTCGAGATTGAACTCAGAGTCGATGTCCGGGAGTTGACGCACCCGACCCGACCCGACCCGACCCGACCCGAGTCGTGAGCTGGGCCTCCCACCGCTCGCGCACGGCGAGCGGTGCCGCTAGCCCGCACCACCCGCCGCCCCTGGTCTGCAATTCGGTCGGCGGAGAAGTCTTTGAGAGCGTCGGAGAGCCACTCCTTGCTGGTGGCTTCCGTGCGGGCGACGGCCGCGGCCATCCCGAGCAGGGCGAGCCCGCCGATGAGACTCTGGTCGGCGACGCCGGACCCGATGGCGGGAAGCGAGGTCCCCGAAGGGGTGCGGGTTGGCATGCAGGCCGACCTCGTCCTGCATCGATTCGAACGGGACTACGCCTGCTTTCCCGTACGCGATCCGGGGGCCACGTTGCGGACGTGTGCGGGCCCCGGACCGTGGCGGCGGTCATGGTCGGCGGCGAGGTGCTGGTGCGGGACGGGGAGCATGTCCGGCTGCCGTCACGGGAGTTGGCGGCCGGGTTCGGCTTTACGGCCGCGTAACGCCGTGATCCCCGGCGGAAACACACGCCGGGCAGGCTGAACGCATCGCGTACGGACCCCGCGAAAGCAGAGCTACAGCGATTCGGGGTTCGTGCCAGCCCACGGCGCCGGGCCCGCAAAGGGGTCCGCCGCGACCGTGCCCGCGGGCCTTTGAGCGTCCGCGGTGGGGATCGCAGGGGCGGTGACTGCATCCCGACGACCTCACGATCGCTTCGAGGAGCGACACCGCGATGACCGAAATGACCTACAGCATGGCCGAGTTGGCCAAGGAGACCCGGATGGGCGGGGCCGGGACGGAGACCTCCGCGCGGGAGATCCACCGGATCGACCTCAGCGACTTCGACGCCCGCAAGGCCGAGATCACCGAGGAGTTGTGGGTCGCCGCCACCGACATCGGCTTCTTCCAGCTCGTTCACCACGGCATCGAACAGGACGCAGTGGACGGGGCGTTCGCCGACGCCGAGCGGTTCTTCGCTCTGTCGGAGGGGACCAAGGCGCGGCACGGCCTGAAGAAGGGGCTCAACTCGGGCTGGGAGTCCATGACCCAGGTCCGTCCGTCGATCGGGACGCCGGACCGGAAGGAGTCGTACCAGCTGACCCGGCCGCACATGGACGGGCTGTGGCCGGACGACGCGCTGCCCGGGTTCCAGGAGCGCACGCTCGCGTTCGAGGCACGGTGCAGGGAGCTGGCGATGCGCGTGCTGTCGTGCTTCGCAGACCGGCTGGGCCTGCCCGACGGGTTCTTCGCGCGCGCCCACGACCCGGCGAGCGAGCAGTACCAGTCGACGCTGCGGATGCTGCACTACTTCGCCGTGCCCGAGAACGTCGAAATCCCGGCGGACGTCTGGCGGGCGGGCGCGCACACGGACTTCGACTGCCTGACGCTGCTGTTCCAGAGGGACGGCCAGGGCGGGCTGCAGGTGTGCCCGGGCAAGGAGGCCGAGGCGCAGGAGTGGACGCCGGTCGAGCCGGCCGACTCCGTGATCACCTGCAACATCGGAGACATGCTGATGCGGTGGAGCGACGACCGACTGCCGTCGAACTTCCACCGGGTCAAGTCTCCGGGTCCCGGCGACGACCGGTCGGCCCGCTACAGCATCGCGTTCTTCGCGCAGGCCGACCGTGACGTGGTGATCGAGGGGCCCGCGGGCCGCTATCCGCCGATCACGGCCGCGGACTACATCCAGCAGCGCATCGCCGCGAACTTCGCGCGCTAGAAAGGTGGTTGATGTGACGACGTCCACGAGGAGCTGGGCCGGCGGCGGGTTCGGACGGCTCGCGGTGCTCGGTCTGCAGCATGTGCTCGTGATGTACACGGGGTGTGTGACGGTGCCGCTGGTGTTCGGCGCGGCGGCCGGCCTCGACGCCGCGACGGTCGCCGTGCTCATCAACGCCGATCTGCTCGTCGCGGGCGTCGTCACGGTGATCCAGGGCGCCGGGGTCGGCCGCATCCTGGGCGTGCGGATGCCGGTGATGGCGGGAGCGGCGTTCACCGCGGTGACGCCGATGATCCTGATCGCCGGGGAGTACGGCCTCCAGGCGGTGTATGGGTCGATGCTCGGGGCCGGGGTCTTCGGCCTCCTGGTCGCCTATCCGTTCGCGAAAGCGGTGCGCTTGTTCCCTCCGCTGGTGAGCGGCGTGGTGATCACGGTGGTGGGGCTCGCGCTGATCGGCGTCGGGGTGAACCTGGTCGTGGGCAACGACCCCAAGGCTGCCGACCACGCCGCGCCCTCGCGGCTCGCGCTCGCCGCCTTCGTGGTGATCGTGATTCTCCTGGTGGCGCGCTTCGGGCGCGGCTTCCTCGCCCAAACCGGCGTACTTCTCGGCCTGTTGGCGGGGACAGCGGTCGCGGTGCCGTTCGGTCTGATCGATTTCTCGGGCGCGCGGACGGCGGACTGGATCGGGGTCAGCGCGCCGTTCCACTTCGGGGCGCCGCAGTTCCCCGCGGTCGCGGTGCTCTCGATGTGCGTGGTGATGCTCGTGCTGTTCGCCGAGTCGACGGCGGATCTCCTCGCGGTCGCGGAGCTCACGGGCAAAAGGCTGACGACGGCGGACATGGCGCGCGGCCTGGCGGCGGACGGCCTGTCCGGCGTCCTCGGCGGCGTCATGAACGCCTTCCTGGACACGGTGTTCGCGCAGAACGTCGGCCTGGTGACGATGACGAAGGTGCGCAGTCACCACGTCGCGACGATCGCGGGCGGCATGCTCGTGGTGCTCGGCCTGATCCCCAAACTGGGCGCGTTGGTCGCCGGGTTGCCGCAGCCGGTGGTGGGCGCGGCGGGTCTGGTGATGTTCGCGACGGTCGCGGCGGTCGGCATCGGCACGCTGCGCAAGGTGGACTTCGACGGCACGCACAATCTGCTGATCGTGGCGGTGTCGATCGGCGCGGGCATGGCACCGGAGGTGGCCCCCGATCTGTACAGCCGGTTCCCGGAGGGGGTGGGGATCGTGCTGGGGTCGCCGGTGACGAGCGCGACGTTGGTGGCGTTCGGGCTGAACCTGGCGTTCAACGGAGGCAGTTCACGGCGGGCGGAGGCGCGGGGGCAAGGAGTGCCGGAGGACGCACGGTCGGCCGCCCGGTCACCCGCGTAAGAGCCTGCGTCCGTGGCGTCTCCGTCCGTCGTGCCCGGCGACAGGAGGGCGTGACCGTGACGAGCCAGCCCCACGCCCCCTGGCGAGCGCGCCGGCACATGGTCGATGCGGCGGCCCGGCTCCAGCGGCATGTCCCCGGCGCGCACCAGCGGGTTGCGCGGACTGAAGGTGAGGCCCGGGTGGCCGGGCCCGTGGCAGAGCCGGCCCCGGACGGGGTCCATCCGAGCCCGCTCGGCCACCGGCTGATCGGCGATGCCTGGTTCGCCGCGGTCGATGCCGGTGTGTCGATGGGCTGAGGGCCAGCATGGTCCCCTCCGCGGCGGCCGGGTCGTGTCGCGCCTCGGGACCAGGCAGTTCGTTGTGTTTCAGTGGGCGCCACGTCGGACGCACACATCGCGGGCAACCATGCCGGGAACGGCCACGCGGGGGACCAGGCCAGAGCGGCCGACAGCAAGGGCGGACCCGGGCACACCGTCCTGATCGCGCTGGCCCTGGCCGTCCCGGTCGCGAAAGTCGCCTACACGGTCGGTGGCGGTGGCGCCGTCCGCGACGTGTTCGTCGGCATGGAACTGGGGAACTGGCCCACGTCCTGATCGGCATGATTCGCACCGACCCGCTGCACGCGTCGGTGCTCGCAGTCGTCATCTCCCGTGCGGTTCGCGCTGTTCGAGGCGCGCGGCGCCGTGCTGGCGGGCGGTGGATGGAAGAGGGTCGCCCGTCGGACGGCCATGACGGTCGTCAACCCGATCGCCGTCGGGGAGTGTCGCGTACTCGGGCCAGGCCCTGAGACGGTCGCCGAACGGCCTCAGGTAGCCATTGTGTCCAGCACCGCCTTCGCGCCGTGGTCGTCCTTCGTGGCCGAACCGAGCTCTGCCGTCGGGACCTTGAAGGTCTCCCGCAGGCCCCAGGCGCAGAGGGCCAGGACGACCGCGGCCGCGCCTGAGTAGAGTCCGACGCCGATCGGGTTGCCGTCGAAGGCGAGGAGCAGGGCAGTCGCGGCGGTGGCCGCTGTGCCGCCACCAAGTGCCGCACCGGTCTGGTACGTGGCGGAGATCGACGAGTAGCGGGTGCTGCCGGGGAACTGCTCGCCGAGGAAGGCGGGGATGCAGCCCTGGGGAGCGGCCATCAGCACGTTCACCAGTACGTAGGCGACGGTCGCCAGCGCCAGGACGTGCCCGTTCACCATGGGGAAGTAGGCGAAGAAGAACGCCCCGTACGCGAGGGTGCCGATGATGACGACCGGCTTGCGGCCGACGCGGTCGGAGAGCTTGGCCATGACCGGCACGGCCACCGTGAAGGCGATCGAGCCGGCTACCTGGAGCAGGAGCGACTCGGTGTAGTCGTAGCCCAGTTCCTCGGCGTACGTCACGGTGAAGATGGAGCCGATGTAGGCCAGGGTGTTGTAGCCGAAGGCGACGCCGATGGCCAGGAGCATCTGGCGCGGGTGGCGCTTGATGGAGTCGAGGATCGGCACCCGGGGAGCGTGCCCGGTGCGGCGTTCCTCCTGGGGCATACGGCTGCGAGCCACGACGCCGATCAGGACGAGCAGGCCGCCGAGCCAGAACGGCACGCGCCAGGCCCACGCCTTCAGATCCTCCTGGGGCAGCAGGGTGATCAGGGCGAAGACGCCGGTTCCGAAGAGGCTGCCGATGCCGATTCCGGTGCTCGTGAAACTGCCCCACAGGCCGCGGCGGTCCTCCGGCGCGTTCTCGATGCCGTAGAGGGACGCGCCGCCCCATTCACCGCCGGCCGCGAAGCCCTGGATGAGGCGCAGCGCCACGACCATCACCGGCGCGGCGACGCCCACGCTCTGGTAACTGGGCAGACAGCCGATGAGGAAGGTGCTGCTCCCCATGATCACGAGCGTGAGGATCAGCATGGACTTGCGGCCGATGCGGTCGCCGAAGTGGCCGATCACGATGCCGCCGAGAGGGCGGGCGACGAAGCCGCTGCCGAACGCCGCGAATGCCACGAGGGTGCCGACCGTGTGGTCGAAGCCGGGGAAGAAGACGCTCGGGAAGACGATGGCGGCGGCGAGGCCGTAGATGATGAAGTCGTAGAACTCCAGGGCGGTTCCGAAGCCGGAGATGAAGAAGGTGCGCGTGGCTGTGGCCACCTGTGCCTTCAGGCCGGGCCGGACGGTGTCCGTCATGGCAGGTCCTTCCAGGGGACGGGGTGGGGCGGAGCGGATGGGGAAGGAACGCCTGGGGTGGGGGGCCCAGGGGGTCAGAAGCGGGTGAGGCCGAGCTGTGCGGCTTCGTCCGGCGTACCGGCCACGTAGTCGAGGGCGCAGTGCGCGACATCGAGGCCGACGGTGAGCAAGGTGCCCCACTGTTCGTGGAGCGGCTTGTCTTCGTCCGGTCGCATGCAGATGACGGCGTCCGGCCCGGGGCTGCCGCACAGCGTCTTCGCGCGCTCGGCGGGGGTGAGCCCGGGCAGTGCGGAGCGGACCGTGCGCAGGTGCGCGAAGCGTTCCGCCGTCGATGACTCGGGGGAGTGGACGTCCCCGGTGCCGAGTCCGGCGTCGAGGAAGTGATTGGTGTGCAGCAGCCAGCCGTCCTCACCGGCGGGGACCACCGCGAGTCCGGCGGGGGAGAGTTCGAGGCTCGCGGCGGAGCCCGGGGTGACCACGGTGAGCGAGGTCGAGGCGCTGACGCGTGCGGTCGAGGCGAGCTGGACGGCCTGGGCGAGGGTGTCCGCCTCGTCGAGGATGTGGCGGGCGATCGCGTGCACGGGGACGCCACCGGCGTCGGAATCGGCCTGGTGGAAAAGGATGTTGAAGTGCACGCCGAGGCCCGCGCTGTTGACGCCGATCTTGCCCGCGGCGCCGAACTCGGTGAACAGCTTCACCGTGCGTCCCTCGCGCGGGGTCAGTTCGTGCAGCAGGCCGTCCGGGACGAGCGAGTCGTGCCAGTCCCACGTCTGCATCGTCTCGGGCCGGCGTCCCGCGGGCGCGAACACGGCCGTCGAGCACTCGCCCTCCGGGGCCGGCCGGCAGGCGGCGAGGATCTCGGTACGGGCTCCGACGGCGGCCACCGTCCAGCGGTCGGCACCGGCGGCGTCGGCGCAGGCCTCGGACTCCTCGGCGAGGTCCGGCGCCCAGGCGCGCAGGGCCGCATGGCTGCGATCCGCGATGTCCCGCACCCGGTCCGCCGGGATGCCCAGCAGCGCGAAGTGCTCCAGGTACAGCTCGCCGGCCCGCCGGACCTGAGCGCCGTATCGGGTGCCGAGAAGCGATCCGCGTTCTGAGGGATCGACCGTCTCGGTCTTCAGGGTGTGCAGCTCCACGGGGGATCCTTCCGGGCATGGTGTGGGGACGTGGTCACCCACGGACGCCGCTGACGAGTTCGGTGCGGCGCGGATCACGCTAGAAAGGTAAAACGTTTTATACAATGCCGGGAAGGTATTGGTTTTCGAGAATTCGGGCGGGACCGTGGCGCGGACGCAGGGCATCACCATCAAGGACGTGGCCCGGCGGGCCGGTGTCTCCATCACCGCCGTGTCGCACGCCCTCAACGGCAAGGGCACTCTGAGTGCGGCCACCCGCGAGCACATCCGCGCCGTCGCCGACGACATGGGCTACGAGGCCGACGCACTCGCCCGTGGCCTGCGCCGCTCCACCATGGGGGCGGTGGGCCTGGTACTCCGCTCCCTCGACGCCCTGGGTGACTACACCCCGGCAGGCGTCGACGTCTTCGAGCGGTTCGTGGGCGCGGCCGCCTCACAGGCGCTGGCCAGGGGACTGAGCCTCATGCTGGTGCCGGACCTGACGCGGACGCCGGTGCCACCGCTCACGTTCTCCATGGACGGCTACATCGTCACCAACCCCCACCTGGACGACCCCGTCGTAGCGCTGCTGGAGAAGCGGGGCATCCCGTACGTCACCTACGGCCGTGTCCCCGGGCGCCCGGACTTCCCGCACTGGGCGTCGGAGGACGACGTCGCCTCCGCTTGCATGGTCCTTTCCCATCTGGAGGGAGCGGGCGCGCGCAGCGTCGCCCTGGTGCGCGGCACCGACCCGAACGCATGGAACGTCGAGCACGAGCAGACCTACTTGAGCTGGTGTGCCGAGCGGGAAGTGCCACCCCGGCTGTACACACTGGCCGAGCGTGCGGGCGTCGAGGGCGGTGTGGGGCTGGCTGCGCAGATCGCTGAGGACGGTGTGCCGGACGCGGTCTTCTGCCTCACCGGGCGGCACGCGGCCGGCGTGCAGCAGGGGCTCATGGCGCGCGGTGTGAAGGTGCCCGAGCGGACCCTGGTGGTGACGGGGTCGGACTCCGAGCACGCGCGCAACAGCCGTCCGGCCATCTCGGCGGTCGAGCTCAACCCGGTGGAGAGCGTGGGGGCCCTGCTGGACATCCTCCAGGCGCTGATCACCGGCGAGGAGGCGGCGTCGCCCCGGGTGACCGCGGCTCGTTTCCGGCCCCGGGGGTCGACGCGGAGGTAGCGGCACGTCCGCCCCTGGCGGCGCGCCCTGGTCCCTTGAGGTGTCCCGTATCCCGGTTGAGAAGTCCCGTCCCCCTCCCTGTTCACTTCCGGGCCGCGGTCCCATGTCCCTGCGGAGGCGCGAGCGGCTCCCCCGTCCCGGGGGTGAAGTACCGCTCGTCGACCATGTCCAGGGCGATCCGGACCGCCCCGAGCACGACTGCCTCCCGGTCCAGCGCGGCGGCGACGATGCGGGGCACCCGGATGCAGACCAGCTCCAGTTCCTCGGTGATGTGCCCGAGCACGTGGTCGGCGGAGCGGGAGGATCTCCCATACGGTGGACGGGGCGATCGGGTGGCCGAGGCGGCGAGTTCGCCTTGTATCCGGCGGTGGCCCCAGCTGTTGTTCTCCCGAGCCAGGCGCAGGATGAGCTGCTTGACGGTGGATGCGGCGGACGGTCTGCCTGGGCGGCGGTGTCGGGGGAGTGTCCACGTGCGGGCGACGAGTCGTCGGTGCCAGGCCAGCAGGGTGGTGGGGGGTGACTGCGAAGACCTGGCGCCAGCGTTCCCGCGGGACCAGCCGGGAAAGGACGGCCGGCCAGATCCGGTCGGCGGGCTCATAGCGGACCCTGGCGATCTGGCGGCGCAGCACCGCGTTCTCGTGCCGCAACACCAACACCTCCGCGTCTTTCGCCACGTGGCTGCGCAGCACGGCAGAGGGCACCTTGATCAGATTCCGGACCAGCGCGGTGACGATCGATAGCGGCATCGAAGGTTCATCCCAGGCGCCGTGGAGGCCGTTACCCCGCGTGGAGAAGCTGCAGACCAGAGCATCGGGCTCGACACCGCCGACAACGCCGTCCAGTACGCCCTGGCCGTCGGCCTGCTCGACGAGGCCTACGACGGAACCTGGAACACCACCAGCCCAGCCCCCGGTTACGGCGCGCCGTCGCGGACACCGGACTGATCACGGTCACCGGAGGAGTCGGCTACATCACCCCATCGCACCCTCCACGCGCTGCTGGGGAGTAACGACTTGGTCCGCGATTGAGGTTTGGGCGTGCTGGCCTGGCGGGTCGGCTGGTGGTTGATCAGCAGGCGACCTGCCGGGCGAGCACGAGCTCGGTGCTCGGCTTGCGGCGGCTCGGTCGGCGAGCCGAACGGTCCGAAACCAATGAAGCGATCGCCTGGTGGGTCGCGGCGTACTCCTCGCGTGGGCCGGTGTAGCGCTGGAGCGGGCACCACTGCCGCAATTCGGCGTGGGCGTGCTCGACGCAGATCCGCTGCGAGGACTGCCGTCGGCGCATCTCCCGCCAGGCGTACTGCTCGCCGAGCGGCGCGTCGCCCTTCGGCTTCGTCGGAGGGGCGCTGATCTGGTCAGGGAACTCGTTGGCCAGCCCCCGGTAGCCCTCGTCGACCTTGGCCGTCACCTTCGGGTGAAGCCGGAACTGCTCGGCGGTACCCTCGGTGCGCATCGCGGTCTGGTCGTGCATGCGGCCCGGGCGGTCCGCACCCGACCACAGCAGACGGCCCTGTCCGTCGCTGATGGTGGTGGTCTTGATGGTGTTCTGCTTCTTCTTGCCGGAGACGAAGGCCCGCCGTCCGGGCCTGCCTGCCTTCGGGCGACGAACCTGGGTCTCGGCGCCATCGATCCGCAACCGGACCCCCGCGGCCTCGGCGTAGGCGAACACGTCCGCCAGGGTCCGAAGTCGCACGCCTGAGTGGTCGGGGACTGCGAAGCCACGCATGGCCAGCAACGGGCGGATCTCCCCGATGGCACGGGAGATCGTGGAGCGGGCGATGCCGTACAGCTCGGCGAGCGCGGCGTGCGGGAGCCCGGTGCGTAGATGAACCAGGGTGACGAGCAGGCGGTCGGTGAAGACCAGGTCGTGCTTCGGGCCGGCACCGGCCTCCCGCTGCCGCTCGGCACCACGCCGCTCACGAAGCTCCGACTCGCACCGGGCGAGCCACAGATCGGCCAACTCTTCGATCACATCGCCGAGATGTGCACGCGAGACGCCGCAGAAGGCAGGATGGGTCAAGGCCGCACGGGCCCACTTCTTGGTCACACTCGAAGAACCCGTGCGGCCACTGCCACGTCACGGCTGCCCGCCGATGATCAATGGGTGTGGCTCTTCTGCGGGAACTGTCCGAGCTGGGACCTTCCCTGCAGAAGAGCAAACGCAGCCAGCGAAGCATCGGCCCGAGCATCAGGGCCTCAGCAGTCCGCCCACCCACCAGTCGTGCGGCTTGCCATCGTTGGCGATGCTGCGATTGCGCAGTGTCCCTTCGACGGTGAAGCCGAGTTTCTCGGCGACGGCACGCGAACCGGTGTTCCCGGCCATGGCCCACCACTCGATGCGGTGCACGTCGAGCGTGGCCCAGCCCCAGTCGCACAGGGCCCGAGCGGCCTCCACCGAGTACCCGCGTCCGCGCTGCTCCCTGACCGCCCAGTAACCAAGCTCCCAGACGCCGCGGCTGATGAGGGTCAGGCAGTACGAGCCGACCAGGGCACCGGTGTCCTTGCGGAACGCGCCGAGGGTGTAGTCCCTGTCCTCGGCCCACTGAGCAGGCAGCTTCTCACCGACGAGCTTCTCCGCGTCCGCACGCCGGTACGGCACCGGCACCGGGGTGTAGAACTGGATGTCCTCGTCCTGGCAGGCCCCGTACACCGCATCCACGTCGGCAGGTGCGAAGGCCCGCAGCACCAGACGGTCGGTCTCAACAGTCACTGGATCCATCGCGGCAGTATGACGACCATCAACAAGCAGAGACCAGCGAATATCCCGACCGAGCACCGCCCATCACAACACCTCGGGCTGGTCAACGCTCGTCGCAACACCCCAGATCAGCTGCCCCCGAGACGGAGCTACACCCACCATCAATCGCGGACCGAGCCGTAAGCGGGGGCCGACTTGGGTCAGCGCGTTCGTCCTGCGCACCGTCCCCTACCAGCGCGTGATCGCACAGTTGGCAGCCCACGGCCCGACCACCGAGACCGACTCCGCACAAAGCTGTCCCCAGCGGCTGTTCACCAGCGCGGCGTCGAGCAGGTGCTCCGTGCCAGCGACGACCCCACCGGACTGGAGGCGGAGGCCCATATCACACCCGGCTGTACCAGTCCCGGCCCTGGGCGTATGACTGACGCCCAGGAGTAGGAGCAGCTGATCGTCGGGCCCCACGCCGGCGAGAGCTGGGCCCGCCGAGTGGCCGGCAGACGGGCGGAGGCGGGCAGTTCGGCCCCTTCGGAGGCCGTATCGCCCATATCGCACGTACCCTTCGTGGTGTCTACGCGTCACATAGCGGGCGCCGAACCACTGGAGGCAACACCTCGTGCTGATTGCTCAGCGTCCGTCCCTGACCGAAGAGGTCGTCGACGAGTTCCGCTCCCGGTTCGTCATCGAGCCGCTGGAGCCGGGCTTCGGTTACACCCTCGGCAACTCTCTTCGCCGGACCCTTCTCTCCTCGATCCCGGGTGCGGCGGTCACGTCCATCCGTATCGACGGTGTCCTGCACGAGTTCACCACCGTGCCGGGCGTCAAGGAAGACGTCACCGACCTCATCCTCAACATCAAGCAGCTCGTCGTGAGCAGCGAGCAAGATGAGCCCGTCGTGATGTACCTGCGCAAGCAGGGCCCGGGACTGGTCACCGCCGCCGACATCGCGCCCCCGGCCGGTGTCGAGGTGCACAATCCCGACCTCGTCCTCGCCACGCTCAACGGCAAGGGCCAGCTGGAGATGGAGCTGACCGTCGAGCGCGGTCGCGGCTACGTCTCCGCCGTTCAGAACAAGCAGGTCGGTCAGGAGATCGGGCGCATCCCGGTCGACTCGATCTACTCGCCGGTCCTGAAGGTCACGTACAAGGTCGAGGCCACGCGTGTCGAGCAGCGCACCGACTTCGACAAGCTGATCGTCGACGTCGAGACGAAGCAGGCCATGCGTCCGCGTGACGCCATGGCGTCGGCCGGCAAGACCCTGGTCGAGCTGTTCGGTCTCGCCCGCGAGCTCAATGCCGAAGCCGAGGGCATCGACATGGGCCCGTCCCCCACGGACGCCGCGCTCGCTGCGGATCTGGTACTGCCGATCGAGGAGCTGGACCTCACCGTTCGGTCGTACAACTGCCTCAAGCGCGAGGGGGTCCACTCCGTGGGTGAGCTCGTGGCCCGTTCCGAGGCGGACCTCCTGGACATCCGCAACTTCGGTGCGAAGTCGATCGACGAGGTCAAGGCGAAGCTGGCCGGCATGGGCCTCGGACTCAAGGACTCGCCTCCCGGCTTCGACCCGACCGCCGCCGCCGACGCCTTTGGCGCGGACAACGACGCGGACGCGGGTTTCGTGGAGACCGAGCAGTACTGATCGCTGCGTGCGCCGGCTCCCGAGAGCCCGGAAGGCAGAGGAGCCGGTGACGCGGAGATGGCTACTGGAAGACCGCACCCCCTTTCCCCGTGAGAGGACGTGGGATCCCCTGGCGCTACCTCGACGAACGCGGCGATGCGGCGGTGGCTGAGCTCGTCCGTGGCGATGCCGGCGAGGTGGACGCGCCGGGTGCCATGTTCGATGAAGACCAGGGCGTACAGACGTTTGAGGGTGACGGTGTCGAGGTGGAGGAAGTCGGCGGCGAGGATGCCGCGGGCCTGTGCGGTGAGGAACTGGTGCCAGGTCGGCCCTGCGCGCTGCGGGGTGGGATCGATGCCGGCGGCGTGCAGGATTTCCCAGACCGTGGAGGGAGCGATCGGGTAGCCGAGGCGGGCGAGTTCGCCCTGTATTCGACGGTGGTCCCAGCTGCTTTTCTCTCGGACCGGGCGCAGGATGAGTTGCTTGACGATGGGGCCGGTAGAACGTCGCCCAAGGCGGCGGCGCTGGGTGAACGTCCACTTTCAGGCGATGAGTTGACGGTGCCAGCGCAGCAGTGTGGTGGGGGTGACTGCAAAGACCTGGCGCCATTGGCGCGTGGGATCAGTCGTGAGAGTGCGGCAAGCCAGATTCGGTCGGCCGGCTGGTAGCGGACCCGGGTGATCTGACGGCGCAGCACTGCGTTCTCGTGCCGTAGCGCCAGTACTTCCGCATCTTTGGCCACGCGGGCACGCAGCACAGCAGCGGGCGCCGTGATCAGATTTCGGACGAGCGAGGCAACGACCGACAGCGACATCCGCAGATCGTCGCATGCCCGTCCGAGGCCGCGTCATCAGAATCAGCAAACGTGCAGGCCAAAGCCGCGAAACTTCACGCGGGTGCCTGCGTCCTGAACATCCATCACGAGGTTCCTGATCGTCTGGGTGACCCAGTCGGCTGTGGGGTGCGCGGTGGTGCCGGGTGACCATCCTGCCGCGCCGTGCGATCGACGCCATGACTGCGGTGACCTGCTCGAACGTAATTGTCGGCACACACAGAGCCGGGTTCGCCGTCGGCGAAGACGGTTCTGAAGCGGGCGGCGGCTCGGTGTGGTCGGATCAGCTCCAACTTGGCGAGGGTCCATGCAGCCGCTTGAAGGCAACCGGTTTGCCGGTGATCGCGTCGAGCAGGACGTGGTCCCTAATGGGGCGGTCCAGCTTCACCGTCACCTGCTGCAGCTTCCCTTGCTTGGTGCAGACGCCATCGTCCTCTCTGCCCTTGACGGCAGCTGATAGCACTACGCTGTCGGGTGTTTCCAACGCATCCACGTTCGGGCTGTTGTCGCAGGCAAGATGAACGCATCCGGCTCAAACTGCAGCTGATGGCAAGCCGATTCGGTGCATGAGAGGACGAGGCAGGCTTCGACTCGGTGAACCGGTCCATCCCTTCTCTTGCGTGGGTATCCCCGGCTTCAGCCGGGGCGGGAATCGCATCTCGGGGCTGCTCTGACGGGTCAGGTGTGCGTGGGTGTTCTGTCTGCGGAGGGGCTGTCAGTGGCCTCGGTTATGTTGCTGACAAGAGCCGAAGGGGGTGGGCCGGGTGATTCGTGCGTACAAGTTCCTCATGCGGCCCACGGTGCGGCAGACTCAGGCGCTCGGTGAGATGTTGCGTGATCACTGCTCCCTTTACAACGGTGCGTTGCAGGAGCGCCGTGACGCTTACCGGCACGCCTCGAAGACGAGCATCAAGTACGGGCAGCAGTCCGTGCAGCTCAAGGACATCCGGGCGTTCGACCCGGAGCGTCAGGGCCGTTGGTCGTTCAGCTCACAACAGGCCACGCTCCGGCGGTTGGACAAGGCGTTCGCGGCGTTCTTCCGCCGGGTCAAGTCCGGTGAGAAGCCCGACTATCCGCGCTTTCGTGGGGTGAACTGGTTCGACACGGTGGAGTTTCCCAGGGACGGGGACGGCTGCCGGTGGGACTCCACGCCGCACGACCCGGTGACTCGCGTCCGCCTTCAAGGTGTCGGGCACGTCAAGGTGCACCAGCACCGGGCGGTGGCCGGCAGGGTCAAGACGATCAGCGTCAAACGAGAGGGCCGGAAGTGGTTCGTCGTGCTGAGTGCCGAACAGGTCCAGCCCGAACCGCTGCCCGCGACGGGTTTGGTCGTCGGGATCGACCTGGGCATAGCCAGCTTCCTCGCCGATTCCAGCGGCGGATTCGTCCCCAACCCGCGCCACGGGGCGAAGAGCGCCGCGAAGCTAGAAGCCGCACAGCAGGCCCTGTCGAGGTTTTTGCGTGTGCGCCGCGACAGGCGGACAGCCAACCACCGGCGTGCGGTCGAGAAGGTCGCGAAGCTGCACCGCAAGGTCCGCCGCCAGCGCCTCGACCACGCACACAAAACCGCCCTTGATCTCGTACGCGCACACGATTTCATCGCGCACGAAGACCTCAAGATCCGCAACATGGTCCGGCGTGCTGCACCGAAGCCCGACCCTGCCAAGTCGGGCGCCTTCCTGCCCAACGGGGCCAGTGCGAAAGTCGGACTCAACCGCTCGATCGCGGATGCCGGATGGGGGGTGTTCCTGACGATCCTGCACGCCAAGGCTGAAAGCGCCGGACGGGAAGTGATCGCCGTGGACCCCCGCAACACCTCCCGCCAGTGCCCCGAATGCGGGCATACCAGCGCGGAGAACCGGCCCACACAGGAAAAGTTCCACTGCGTCTCGTGCGGCCACAGAGCGCACGCGGACACGGTGGGAGCCACCAACGTTCTGCGGGCCTGGCTGGTCCGTCGCGAAGCCGTACCGGCGTAGCGAGAAGCCCCTCATTTATGAGGGGGAGGAGTCACGAGGGATTGTCGGCCCGCTCCCTGTTACTGCGTGGGGGGTCGTTGCGGGGAGCGGAGTATGAGCAGGGTGATCTCGCTGGGGGCGAAGATGCGGAAGGGTGGGCCCCAGAAGCCGGTGCCGCGGCTGGTGTAGAGGAGGGTGCGGTTGCCGTGGCGGCTGAGTCCGGCGAGGGCGGGCTGGTCGATGCGGACGAGGTGGTGGAAGGGCCAGATCTGGCCGCCGTGGGTGTGGCCGGAGAGTTGGAGGTCGATGCCGTCGGCTGCGGCCCGGTCGATGAACTTGGGCTGGTGGGCCAGGAGCAGGACGGGTAGGTCGGGGTCGGCGCCGTTCAGGGCTCCGGCGAGGTGGGCGCGGTGGCCGGCCAGGCCGGAGGATTCGGCGGTGACGTCATCCACGCCGGCGACCACGAGGGTGTCGCCGCCGCGTTCGAGCAGTAGATGGCGGTTGCGCAGCGGCTCCCAGCCCAGCTCGTCCATCAGGTCGACCCAGCCCTGGGCCTCGCTGTAGTACTCGTGGTTTCCGGTGACGTAGACCCGGGCCCGGGTGGCTCGCACGGTGGCGAGCGGGGCGGCCTGGGCGCGGCGGCGTTCGGCCGTGCCGTCCGCGATGTCGCCGGTGTGGCAGACCAGGTCGGCCTGCAGAGTGTTCACCGTCTCGCAGACCCGCGCCGACCAGCGGGCGCGGTCGAGCGGGCCGTAGTGGGTGTCGGTGATGAGGGCGACGCGCGTGCCGTCCAATCCGGCTCCCAGGCGCGGGAGTTGTACGTCGAGGTGGCGTACCCGTGGTACCCGGCGGGCCTCGGTGTATCCCCAGGCGAGCAGCACGGCGGCTACGCCGAGGACCGTCCAAGTGACGATCCGGGCCCGGTTCTGCCCGTCGCCCACGCCGGCCACGGTCAGGACGAGGCGGAGGAGGACGCCGAGCAGGAGAGACCAGGTGAACAGGACCCAGCTGGCCCCGAGGAGGGTGTCCCCAACGATCGCCGCCTGGTCCTGCTGCCGTCGGCCGTGGCCGCGCGCCATCGCGAGCGGCATTGCGATCAGGCCGAGGGCGAACAGGGCGGTGCCGGCCAGCGTGACAGGGAACGGCCAGTGCTGGCCGGCGTGAAGCAGCACCCAGCAGGGCACGGTCCACAGCAGGACGGGGGCGATCAAAGGGATGTAGCGCATCAGGCGGCGCAGCAGGCTCTGCCTGGTCGCACGCGCTGCACCGTCCGCGGATCGGGCCTCGCTGATGTCGGTCACGCTTCGCTCCTCAAGTAACCAGACTGCCGACGCGGCACTTTATCCGGTCGTCCTAGTACTCCAGCTGTAGATCGCTCTTGGCTGGTGGCGGCTACGTTCTGCGCGGTTTGCGTGGCCTGCCCCAGCTGCCGTGCGGCCGGTTTCGTTCCTGGGCCAGCGTCGCGGCGTCGAACTGGGTCTTGCTGGTCACTGCTCGTGGTTCAGGTACGAGCGTGGTTGCCGTCGATCGCCACGGGACAGCCGAGGCCCAGCCGACCAGGGGCATGGTCTCGTCGCAGTGCGGAGCGAACTGAGCGACGATGACGGTGGGCATCTGATAGTTCAGGCTGCGGACGTGTTCGATGAACGCGCCGGGCAGCGAAACATGGTGCGTTTCCAAGTAGTGCGGGAAGTCCAGGCGCCACAGCCAGGAACCGTCGGTCACCAGCGAAGAGCACCCCGCAGAGTGCCGGTGGGCGCTCCCGGTGATGACGTCACGTCCGCCTTCCATGACGTCGATGAGGGCGTGGCCGGCGTCCAGGTAGGCCACCAGGTCCATTTCATCCGGCTCACCGACAGGCTGGACTGCATCGCCTATCGATCCGTTCGGCTGGCCGCAGCGGTTGTCCAATTCGTCGTAGAAACCCAGCAATCCCAGCACTGCGCCTCCTTCGACGAGCCTTTCCAACCCGCTGGCACTCGTAGACGCGGCCACCGTTGATCATCGGCGTGTGAAGGCAAACGATCACGCTGTGGCCGCAGTTCACAGCGTAGACGCTGCCCACTGGCAGGAAGCGTTCGAGGGCCTGATGGACCGCATCGCAGGCAGGTTCGCCCGGGTCGAACCCCGTCGCCGAATGCGGCACCTGGTGCTGGGACTGCTCGCGGACCTTGTAGGTGCCAAGAACTACGTCCGCGCTGGTCAGGGGGAGACGATCAAGTGAAGGACACGAAGTTGCATCCGGTCGCGTTCCTCGATGACGGATGTCCGTGACGCAGCTGCGTTACTGCTTCTCCTCCATACGGATGGCACGCCGTAGCTCGTCGGCCGCTGTGTGGCTTGTGCCCTCGCGCTGCTCCAGCATTGCCGCCGCGATGGCGTCGAGCTTGCGCTGAACCGCGTGCGCGTCACGCCGTTCGGTGTTCGTCAGCAGAGCGAGCAAGAGCAGGTTGACGGCCGCCGTGACGTCCCCCGCGAAGATCAGCCAGGGCAGCGGCAGGTGCGCAAGGTGTATGGCGACCATGCCGAGGACGAGGAGCACGCACAGGGTGGAGAACAGCGGCGAGCTGGTGACGTTCGATGCCCGCTCGGAGAAGGCGGCGAACAAGTCGCGCCCGGTGCCGCCCCGCTCGGCGGGATGCTCAGTGGTCATGCCCTCCATGCTCCCTGCCCGGCACCCGCCGGTGCGGGACCCTGGCCGGGCTTGCCGACGATGCCCCCACACGCGAGTTGCGCCGTGTCCGCCCGGCGGGCGCGGCCTTGGTACTGGTGGGCTCGCGTATTCAAGTGTCGCCAGTTCCGGCGCTTGGGAGACGGGAAAAGCGTCCATGGGGGAGGCGCACGGTGGGGTCAGGAGAAGCAACTGAAGGACACGGTTCCGAAGGCGCCCTTCTCGGCCGTCGCGGTCGCCCACTGTGCGGCGATCGCCTCCTGGAACGCCCGTGCCGTTCGGTTGTCAGCGGCTACGACGTCCACCTCGATCAGACCTGGCCGTGCCACGTGCGCTTGCTTGAATGGCTTCCCACGTGGCCGGACGACCGGGCCGGCCACGTGGGTTCGAGCGGTGAACTTGGCAGACCCGCTGGTGCGCTGCGTTATACCGGCTGCGGGTCGGCTGAGGGATGTGGGCAGGTCAGCCGGTGCAACCGGCCACGGGAGACGGGCTGCCAGCGCAGTTGGTGAGGTTCTCATGTGCCACCGCCGCATCACCAAATGAAATGACGTCCAAGGCCGTCAAGAAGATCACCGACGACGAGACTGAGCTGCTGGCGTTCTTCAACTTCCCGGCCGAGCACTGGATCCACTTGCGGACCACGAATCCGATCGAGTCGACGTTCTCCACCGTCCGGCTACGGATCAAGGTCACCCGAGGGGCCGGCTCCCGCGCTGCCGCCCTGGCCGTGGTCTTCAAGCTCGTCGAGTCCGCCCAGCAGCGGTGGCGGGCCGTGAATGCGCCCCACCTCGTCGCCCTCGTCCGAGCCGGGGCCCGTTTCGAGCGCGGCGTCCTCATCGAGCGTACGGGGGCCGGTGCAGCATGACCGATCAGGTAAAACGCCCGCTGCTGTTCCTCGATGTCGACGGGCCCCTTCTTCCGTTCGGCCAGGACCCGCAGCGCAAGCCGAAAGGCGCAGGCCCCCACCCGCATTTGGCGCGGCTCAACCCGAGGTTGGGAGACGAGCTTCTCGCCCACCTACACGGCTGACTGCGCCAACAGGCCCAGGCGCCATCGCCGTATATCCGATGACATTGAGTGTCGTCACTAGGATGAGTGACATGGGTCGATGGATGCCGGACGCAGCGGGCCGACTGTCGCGGGCCGCGCTTGAGCTGTACGAGGAGCGCGGCTTCGAGGACACCACGGTCGCCGAGATCGCCGAGCGGGCCGGTCTGACGAAGCGGACGTTCTTCCGTCACTTCCCCGACAAGCGCGAGGTGCTGTTCCCGCTCTCGGCCCGGATTCACCAGGTGATCGTCGACGCCATGGCCGCCGCGCCGGCCGACCTCTCGCCGCTCGCCGTCGTCCTGGAGGGGTACGGCGCCGCTGTGGACATGGTGAACACGGGGCATGCGCACGCCCGGCGTCGCCGGGCCGTCATCGTGGCCAACCCGGACCTTCGGGAACGAGAGCTGACCAAGTTCGCCGCGACCAGTGCAGCCGTGACCGAGGCGTTGCGCGAGCGCGGTGTCGCGCCGCAGGCCGCCTTCCTGACCGCCGCGGCGGGTGCCGCCGCATGGAGAGCCGCGCGCGAATGCTGGATCGAGGGTCCGGAGACACAGGACCTGCATGCCCTGCTGCGTGAATCCGTGGAGGAGCTCAGGGCCGCGGTCACGGCCCCGCTCGCGCCGTAAGCCACAGATACAGCCACAGATACAGCCACAGCCACGCCTCTCCTTGCCGCTCTCGATAACCATGACACCTGGTGTCATCACTGTTACGATGACACCAGGTGTCATCACATGCCACGTGTTCGACCGAGAGGGTGCATCACGCATGTCGGAAACACTCGACGAGGCAACCACCCTCAAACGACGAACCTTCGTCGCGGCGTCGACAGTGGCGGCCGGTCTACCCCTGCTGCCCTCAGGTCGCCTGCCCACATCCACGTCCACAGCCACACCCGCGCCGGCCGACCGGCTCTCCACCGTCCGTCTGACAGTCAACGGCGAGCAGCGCACCGCCCAGGTCGACAACCGCACCTCACTCCTCGACCTTCTCCGCGAGCACCTGGACCTCCCCGGCACGAAGAAGGGCTGCGACCAGGGCGCCTGCGGAGCCTGCACGGTGCTCGTGGACGACCGGAGGGTGAACGCCTGCCTCACCCTCGCCGTGATGCACCAAGGCGCACGCGTCACCACGATCGAGGGGCTCGCCCGGGGCGAGCAACTGCACCCGCTGCAGCAGGCGTTCATCGACCACGACGGCCTTCAGTGCGGCTACTGCACGCCGGGGCAGGTCATGTCGGGCGTCGCCTGTATCGCCGAGGGCCACACCGGCTCCCGGGAGGAGATCCGCGAGTGGATGAGCGGCAACCTGTGCCGGTGCGGGGCGTACACGAACATCGTCTCCGCCATCGAGCAGACGGCCAAGGAGGCATGACCGCGTGCATCCCTTCGCCTTCAGCCGGGTCTCCACCGTCACCGCCGCGCTCAACGCCGGTGCCCGCGACGGCCGTTACATCGCCGGCGGGACCACACTGGTCGACCTCATGCGGGAGACCGTCGAGCGACCCGCGCACGTGGTCGACATCAACGGGTTGCCGTACAAGGACATCACCATCACCCGACAAGGGCTGCACGTCGGTTCCCTGGTCCGGATGAGCGAGCTCGCCACGCATCCGGAGGTGCGCGCCACGTACCCCCTCCTCTCGCAGGCCCTCGAACTCGGCGCCTCGGCTCAGCTACGCAACATGGCCTCCATCGGGGGCAACATCATGCAGCGGCCCCGCTGTCCGTACTTCCGGGACGTCCACTCCGCATGCAACCGCCGTGACCCGGGCTCGGGTTGCGATGCCCGGCACGGTGACAACCGTATGCAGGCGATCCTGGGGACGAGCACCCACTGCGTGGCAACTCACCCCTCCGACCTGGCAGTTGCCCTCGTGGCGCTGGACGCCGTGGTCCAGGTACGGAGCCTCGACGGCACCCGCTCCATCCCGGTCCAGGACTTCTTCCTCCGCCCCGGGGACACGCCCCAGAAGGAGCACTCAATCCGGCCGGGTGAACTCATCACCTCCCTGACCGTCCCCGCGGGAGCGCACACGCGCCGCTCGGGCTATCTGAAGGTCCGCGACAGGCAGTCGTACGAGTTCGCCCTCGCGTCCGTGGCGGTGGCGCTGGACATCAGGGGCGGTGTGGTGCGGGGCGCCAGGGTGGCCGTCGGCGGTGTGGCGACCGTGCCGTGGCGGCTGCCCAAGGTGGAGGAGGCGCTCGTCGGCAAGCGGCCGGGGCGCCGGGCGTGGGCGGATGCCGCGGCCCTCGCGGCCGAGGGCGCCGTACCGCTGTCCGAGAACGCCTACAAGGTGCGGCTGGTCGAACGGACCGTACGCCGCCAGCTCATGACGATCGGAGGACAGTGATGGCGAAGACCGTCGTCGGGCAGCCGCTCTCCCGTGTCGACGCCCGCCGCAAGGTGACCGGCGCGGCCACTTACTCGGCCGAGCACCGCGTCGAAGGCCTGTTGTACGGCGTGATCGTCAACGGCACGGTGGCCCGCGGCACGGTGAGCCGGATCTCGGCGGACGCGGCGCTCGGCCACCCGGGCGTCCTGCGTGTCCTGACCGACTTCAGCAAGCTGCGGCTGGCCCACCCGGTCGATCGAATCGCCTTCTACGGCCAGCCCGTCGCGGTCGTCGTCGCGGAGACACTGGAGGCGGCGACCCATGGCGCCTCGCTGGTCGAGGCGACGTACGAACGGCAGGACGCGGTCACCGACTTCGACGATCCGCACGCCCCGTCGCAGACACCCGAGGACGAGCCCGACTACAGCCGAGGTGACCCGGCGGGCGCGCTGGGTTCGGCGCAGGTGAAGGTGGACCTGGAACTCACCAGCGCCCGCGAGAACCACAACCCCATCGAACTGCCCTCGACCATCGCCCGGTGGCAGGACGGACGGCTGACGCTCTGGGACAAGACCCAGTGGTCACAGGGCGCCGCGCGCACGGTGGCCGGCGCGCTCGGCATCGCCGTCGGCGACGTACGCGTGCACAACGAGTTCGTGGGCGGAGGCTTCGGCAGCGGAATCCAGACCTACGACCATGTCATCCTGGCCGCGTTCGCCGCGCGCGAGGTCGACAGGCCCGTCAAGGTGGTCCTGACCAGGCGTCAGTTCTATTACGGCACCGGGTTCCGGCCGGCCAGCCGGCACCGGATCACCCTCGGCAGCAGTACGGCCGGGCGCGTCAGCGCACTCGCCTACGACGTCCGTATCGAGAACGCGCGCTACCAGCCCTACACGGACGGCCTGACCGACCTGCCACAGTTCCTCTACGGCGTCCCCAACACCCGTACCGCCTACCGGGTCACGCCCGTCGACGTCCACTCTCCGTGCTCCATGCGAGGGCCTGGCGTGGTGCTCGGCAACTTCGCCCTGGAAACCGCGATGGACCAGCTCGCGCACGAACTGACCCTGGATCCTGTCGAGTTGCGGCTGCGCAACGAGCCGACTCGGGACGAGGTCTCCCAACTCCCGTTCTCCACACGGAAGTTGCGTGAGTGCTACGAGACCGGCGCACGCCGCTTCGGCTGGTCGCGGAGGCACGCCAAGCCGGGCTCGCGCACGGACGGCGACCTGCTCATCGGCATGGGGATGGCCACCGCGAGCTACCACAACCACCGACGCGACTCCAGCGCACGGGCCCGGATCAACGCCGACGGCACCGCCGAAGTCTTCGCGGCCGCCGGAGACATGGGCCCCGGCACGACCACCTCGGTCATGCAGGTCGCCGCGGACGCCCGGCTGCCCGCCTCGGCGGTCACCTTCAGGCTGGGCGACTCCAGCTACCCCACCGCGCCCCTGCACGCGGCGGCCTGCACCATGGCGAGCGTGGGCTCGGCCGCGCACACCACCTGCAACGCGCTGAAGGCGGAGTTCATCCGCAGGGCGGTAGCGGACCCCGACTCGCCTCTCCACGGAGCGAAACCGGCGGACGTGCACGTCCGCGACGGCTACCTGTCGGCCGCCGACGGAGGAGCCCGGGACAGCTACCGGGACATCCTGCGCCGCGCCGGTCTGCCCAGCCTCGAAACCACTGGCAACTGGGGCCCGGGCGACGCCGATTCAAGGATCACCACCTACGGCTACGGAGCCGTCTTCGCCGAAGTCTCCGTCGATCTCCTGCTGGGCCTCGTCCGCGTACGGCGGATCTTCGCGGCGTACGACGTAGGGCGGGTGATCAGCCCCAAACTCGCCCACAGCCAGGCCATCGGCGGCATGGTCGGCGGCATCGGCATGGCCCTCCTCGAAGGCACCGTCACCGACCACCGTGACGGCCGCATCGTCAACGCGAGCCTCGCCGACTATCTCGTGCCGGTGAACGCGGACGTCCCCGACCTCGACGCCGCCTTCATCAACACCGAGGACCCGCAGGCCGATCTGATCGGTGTGAAGGGACTCGGTGAGATCACCATCGTCGGGGTGGCGCCCGCCATCGGCAACGCGGTGTTCAACGCGACGGGCAAACGCCTGACGGACCTGCCGATCCGTCCTGAGGCGCTACTTTGACCTACGGGCCCGCCGGTTCATCTGCGGGAACGCGTTGCGCGAACGGCGGACCTTCGTCGAAGAGAGAGCCGGACTGACCCGGTTCGGCCGGTGGACCGAGCGCCTGCGGTTATTCATCGGCCGCGGTGGCACCGAGGATCCGGATGCGCCGGGTGGCGTGCTCGATGACGGCGAAGACGTGCAGATGCGCCCCGGTCAGGGTGCGGGTCTCGAAGAAGGCGCACGCGAGCAGCGCGTCGGCCTGGCTGCGCAGGAAGTCGGCCCAGGTCGTGCTCGCGCGTTCCGGCGCGGGCGGGATGCCGTGCTCGCGAAGGATCTCCGGACGGTGGCGTCGGCGACCTTGATGCCCAAGGCTGCGAGTTCGCCGTGGTTCCGGCGATACCCTCACGAGCTGTTCTCCCGGGCCGAGCGCAGGACGAGGCTGCGGATCGAGCGGACGCTGGGGTGGGCAGCCGCATCGTTTCGGCACGCAGGTCGCGGCATGGCGCCGCTTGAGCAGGTCACGGAGACAGCGGGGGAGCGACGGGCACAGCCGCAGATCGGTGATGAAGGTCGTGACCTGGCCGGTTGAACTATCGGCACCTGTAGTGCCGAAAATTCGGCGGCAGATGACGCCAGGCGCATCCGCTGGTCAGCGCGTACACCACCGCCGTGAACACGGCCCGTTCGCCACGCGGCGCGGTTCAGCCACCGTGCGGGCGAGCGGTGAATGACGGCAGCAACGGGGCGACCTGGCCCCAGAGTTCTTCGGGAACCAGACGCTTCGACAGATCAGCATCCGCGACCGGCATCATGTCGCACGCCGCTATGCCACGTGAGACACACTCTAAGGACTCCCAACAGAAGTGGTGGACTTGACCTGGTCAGAGGTCGGTGTCGCGCGCGAGGCCGCCGGGTATCGGGACGCAGTCAGCCGCGTAATCGCACGCGACAAACCCGGCGACGTCGGCGATCATCCCCGGGATACTGGTCGCCCATGGATGAGGTCAAAGTCGTTGTCGCCCATTCCGAGCGTGCGACCCTGCGCGTCGGCGACGTGTTCCTGAAGGTGGACGCCGATCAGGCGCGCATCGACGTCGAGGTCGATGCGATGTCCCTCGCGCCGGTCCCGACCCCGGAGGTCCTGTGGCGCAAGCCGCCCGTGCTCGCGATCGCCGCACTCCCGGGGACGACGCTTGGGCGCCTCGGCGAGCCGTCGACCGCGTCCCCGGCGGCGTGGGCCGCGGCGGGCGCCGCCATCCGGAAGCTGCACGACGCGCCCCTGCCGCCCCGGCCCGGCCGGGCCGGCCGGAGCGTCGTCGCGCTGGCGGCGGAACTCGACGACGAGTGCGAGTCGCTCGTGACGAACGGCGTCCTTCCTGCCGACGTGGTCACCCGCAACCGCCAGGTCGCCGAGGCCGCGCTCCGGCCGTGGACTCCGGCGTTCACGCACGGCGACCTGCAGATCGCGCACGTCTTCGTCGACGGTGACGAGGTCACGGGCATCATCGACTGGTCCGAGGCGGGCCAGGGTGATGCCCTGTACGACCTCGCCACCTTCACGCTCGGACACGAGGAGCATCTCGACGACGTCGTCGCCGGCTATGGCACCGACATCGACCTCGACGTGATCCACGCGTGGTGGTCGTTGCGAAGCCTGCTGGCAGTTCGCTGGCTGATCGAGCACGGCTTCGACCCGTTCGCGCCGGGCTGTGAGGTCGACGTGCTGAGATCCCGTATGTGAGGCTGCGCGGGCCCAACTGCTACGAATGCGTTCTCACGCATCGAGCAGGCCATCCCCTGGGGCGCATCGCCTGCCCCTACTCTCGCCAAAGTGCGGTGCGCGCTTTTGGGCCCGCCGGGCCGCCCGGACGTGGGAAGAGTCGATCACCGCCCGGGACCAGTCCAGCTGGTTCTTCGACCGCAGTTCCTTCAGCAGCACCGCGTGGAGTTGGTCCCACACGCCGGCCTCGTTCCGGGCGGCCAGGCGCCGCCAGCAGGTCATGCCTGATCCGAAGCCCAACTCCTGGGGCGGGTACTCCCATTGGATGCCGGTGTGCAGGACGAACAGGATCCCGCAGAACGCTTGCCGATCCGGCACCCGCGGTCCGCCCTCAACCAGCTTCGGGCCCGGCTTGGGCCTCCGAACCGGGCTGAGCGCGTGACCTGGGTAACGCGGAGGGGGGTCGGGCCTGTGAAGCACCCCATAGGAGCCAGATCACATACTAAAGGTGGTAGTAGCCGGTGGGGCCGCCCGAGGTGCATAGAAGGCGCCCTATCCGGTCATTTCGGACATTCCTCCGTAGTGGGGTAGTACGTCACATCCTTGCGCCCCCTCACGGGCATCGCTAACTATGGCTGTCGTCCCGGAGAACGGGTCGGAGCACGAGCGAAGTCGCTCGCTCCGGACTCCCGGGTCAGGACGCGGATCCCGACTCCGCTCCAGGCGCCACCACACCGGCCGGCGCCGCACGATGTCCCCGAACATGAAGAGGTAATCCCGTATGGCCTTCTCCACCCCGATCACCGCTGCCGCCCGCCCCACCCGCTTCAAGCGCACCACCGTCACGGTCCTGGCCGCCGCCGGTCTCGCGGGCGCGGCACTGACCTTCGCCCCGTCCCCCGCGCAGGCCGCCGAGCCCGCCGCGACGCCGAAGTCCGCTCACTCCGTGTCGACCAAGGCGGCCACCGACGGGAACAACGTCGACGGCTGGATCAACGAAGCCCTCAAGGTCATGAAGGCCAAGGGCATCCCCGGCTCCTACGAGGGTCTGAAGCGCAACATCATGCGTGAGTCCTCCGGCAACCCGAACGCCGTGAACGGCTACGACGTGAACGCGGTCAACGGCACCCCGTCCAAGGGCCTGCTGCAGGTCATCCAGCCGACCTTCGACGCCTACCACGTCGCCGGCACCGCCAAGAGCCTGACGGACCCGGTCGCCAACATCACCGCGGCCGCCAACTACGCCGCCGACCGGTACGGCTCCATCGACAACGTCGACTCCGCGTACTGAGTCGTCGTCACCGCACGCACACGCCGTAACTGATCCACGGCACATCTCAACCCTCGAACGGAGGGCAGCGCCCATGCCGCACACCAGCGGAGACGAAGGGCACGCGCCCTCAGACGACGTCCTTGAACACCCCGGCTACGGGTCCGCGAACCTGCACCGCTCACGCGGCAGGTCACGCAGGAAACGGCTGCGCGTCATCACCGCGACCAAGACCGTGAGCGCCGACTCCGGTCTCGCGTCCGCGGACAAGCTGCTCGGCCTGGCGAAGGACCTGAAGGGCATCAGCCCCGACCACATGAACATGGTCACGCTGCCGGTCCGCTACGACGCCGAGGACGCCGGCCGCGTCCTGCCGCTGGCCAAGGCGTCCCACCAGGTCTGGCAGGCCCTGCGCGACGACCGTCCGATCCCGAAGTCCGCGACCGAGAACTCGGTCGCCGCACGGACCGACTCACCGGTGTCCGCCGGCGCCTAGGGCCTGTCCGGTGAGTCGGCAGGATCCCCTTGCTCGCCTTCTAGGCTGGCGCCATGGACAACGGGCTCGCTCACGAGGAAAGCGTCTTCATCAACTTTCGACGCTACGTCCCGGATCCGAACGAGCACGGTTTTCGGTGGGTCGACATCAAGCAGCTCCGCTTCTCTGCGGAGTCGTTGGACGATAGAGGGATGCTTGCTGCACTGATTGGGCATGAGCAGTTCCGGGACGACTATGCAGGTGGTGGAGTGCTGCCGGACGGGCCCCGGCACGGTCCATATTGGCTGCGGTTGATCACTCCCGACCTGTACGAGCCCGTCAGCCAGGAGAAGACCGTGGAGATCCTGCGGGAGTGGGTGGATCCGCTCTGGGACGTGCCCACCGAGCTGGAGGCAGATCTCCAGCGGGAGGTGTTCGCCCGCCTGGCCGCAGCCGATGGCATCTACTACCTCAGCGAGCTCGGTGATGAGGCGATTCATGACTGGGGACGCGTGCACGACTACTTCCACGAGTTCGTGCTCGTCGACCGCTCGGCTGGGCGGATCACGCTCATCGTCGCCGCCGACGACTGAGGCAACCACCGGGGCGTCCGCTGCGGTGGCTGATATCAGTAGCGGAGCCACAACCGAATCGCCGCAGGAGTGACCGTGCCGTGGAAGACGCAGGCCCTCTTGTCGTAGCGAGTCGCCACGGCTCTGGAGCCTTGAGCGCGTTGAAGCAACGCTCGACTTCGTTCCTCCTTCTGTAGGTAGTGCCGTCGAAGCCGGTCGGCCGCCCACCGTGGCTACCGCGCCGTTGGCGGTTGACCTTCTGGTTCTTGGGCTCAGGGATGGTGTGCTTGATCTGGCGTCGCCGCAGGTAGCGGCGGTTCCGGCGAGAGCTGTACGCCTTGTCGCCACACACGTGGTCCGGTCGCGTCCGCGGGTGACCCACGCCCGCCATGTCCTCGATGCGTACGGCCGGCACTACAACGGTCATCGCCCTCACCAGGCTCGCCGACAGCTCCTTCCCTCGCCCGGGAGCATCCGACGCCCATGGCCGCCCCGTCCGCTCACCGGGTGCTACGCCCCCGAATGCTCGGCGGCGTGATCAACGAGTACAGATATGCCGCCTGACCAGGGGTGATGAGTTTCCGAACGGCGCACGATGCGTACAGTCCGAGGGGCACCGAACCCGCGATGCGGGGAGCGAGCCCGCAAATGACGGGCACGCGCCTGACGTTGTGGCGGGCCGTCGTCACGGCGATCTCGCCCGTCCGACGTCGGCGCCGATGCTGACCGCTTGGCCCCGGCGGTACGGGCGTCGGCACGTTACTTGACGATCTCCAGCACCGCCATCATGCCCGCGTCCTCATGGTTGAGGATGTGGCAGTGAAGCACGGTCTTGCCGGTGTAGTTCCTGAAGTGGGTCCGGACGACGATCTTCCCCTTGGCGGGCACGCTCGCCGTGTCCTGCAAGCCGTGGCCGTTGTGCGGTCGGCCGTTGATGCTCATCAACTGGAATTTGTTGACGTGCACGTGGAACGAGTGTTCCTCGTTGCTGTCGTTGCGCACGGTCCACTCCTCGACCGTGTTCAGCTTGGACCGGACGTCCACCCGGTTCGGATCGAACTGCTTGCCGTTGATGTAGAACTTGCTGCCGTCCTTGTTCTCGGAGAACACGAGGGTGCGCCGGGCGGCGATCGCCGAGTGGCTCAGGTCCGCGACCGGCGCGAAGGCTGAGGTGGGCAGGGCCGCCGGGTGCGCGGAAGGTCCTTCGGAGACCAGGGTTGCCAGGGTCGCCTGCGGGAACTTGTTGCCGGCCGGCCCGGTGTTGTATGCGAGCGTCTGCAGCTGGGTACGGCCGGTCGGACCGCCCTGTACGAGCACGTCGAAGCGCGCGCCTGCCGCGAGCAGGAGCGAGTCGGCCGTCCAGATCCGGTCGACGGGGGTGCCGTCGTGGGCGATCACATGGAACCGCTGACCCTGCAGGTGGATCTTGTAGTAGATGTTGGCGCTGATGTTGGCCAGCCGCCACAGCTGGGTCTCACCCGGCCGGATGCGGATGGTCGGGTTCAGCTGACCGTTGACGGTGCGATTGGTGGACGCGCCGATGTGCAGGTTCTGGGTCCGGACCGCATCACCCTGGACCTGGAAGTCCTTGAGCCCGATGACGTGCTCGGTGATGTGGCGCAACTTCGCCGGCAGGTACTCCTGCAGCCCGTCGACGATCAGGACGCCCGACATGCCCCCGGCGACCTGCGGTGCCGAGATCGAGTGTGCATGTGAGTGGTACCAGTAGGTGCCGGGCCGCAGGGTGTTCGGAAACTGGTAAGCGTAGTGAAACGTCTGGCCGGGATGGATATGGACGAAGATGTTGTCGGAGTTGCCGCTCGGCGACACATGAAGTCCGTGAACATGCAGATTGGTGAACTCGTTCAGCGAGTTCTTCATCGACAGGTCCACCTTGTCCCCCGGCCGGATGCGCAGCGTGGGAGGCATGTAACTGCCGTTGTAGGTGAGGGCCCACAGCTTGCGGCCACCCACCTCGACCTTTCGCCTCTCGACGACGAGTCCCACCCGCAGGACCCCGTTGCGGCTCACCATCTGCGCCGGCTCCTTCAGCGGCGCGCCCTGCGCAACCGCCGGCGACTGCAGGGGGGCAGCCACCGTCTGCGCCTGCGCCGGTTCCCGCTCCGGCGGCTGCTCGCCGGAACAGCCACCGACCAGGAGGGCGATGACGACAACGACGGCAGTGGCCAGTTCGGGCAGCTTGAACCGAGACCGCATTACCTCTCCACTCCTGGGACTCCCACATCGCACGTAGGTCACTCCCAGCAAGCACGTGATCCCGCCTGTGCGCTACCCCGGTGGGGCGTTCGCGCGACACAGCCACCCCCGATGTACGGAGGTCGCCCGGGGCTGCGGGCGCGGACGACGGTCCACTGGGGTGTGGGCATTCCTGCGGTTGGGATCCGCCGAATCCGGAGGATGCGGAGACCGCGGGCCTGATCAACCGCGGATGCCGGGCAGACCGAATGCATCACTGCTGGCTGAAGGTGGTCTTCATAACCCTGACTGGCTGCATGTGCGTCGAAGGGAGCCCCTGTCCCGTGTCCACCTCGATCATCGTCGGAGCAAACGGCTCCCTGGGACGCGTTCTGGCACAGCGACTCGCCGACCGCGGCGACACCGTCGTCATCAGGTCTGCGGTGACAGACCGTCGTCCACTGGCACGTTCTGGGCTTCCAGCGTGATGCCGGAATTCCTGGCCTGCTCGAGGATCAAGGAGGCGAAGTCCTCTTCGACATGCCCCGCGCCGATGGCAGCCGCGACGAGCTGGGCGGTGGCGGCGGCGAGCGGCATCGGCACCTCCAGCTCGCGGGCCGCAGAGAGCCCCAGGTCGAGGTCCTTGCGCAGCAGCGGCATGGTGAACGTCGGCGTGAAGTCGAGGTTGACCAGCGCGGGCGACTTGTAGCGGGTGAAGACCGAGCCCATCACGGAGTCGTTGAGGAATTGCAGGAAGGCGGCGCGGCTGACACCGCCCTTCTCCGCGAGGATGGTGATCTCGGCGAGTGACTGGGTGACTACGCCGAGGAAGACGTTGTGCGCGATCTTGACGAGACGGGCGACTTCGCCCCCGCCGACGTAGGTCACCCCGCGCCCCAGCAGAGCCAGCAACGGCTCAGCCTGACCGAACACCTCGGGCGAGCCGGAGACCGCGACCGTCAGTTTGCCTGCGGTGATCACCTTCGGGTTCCCGCTCACCGTGGCGGCCAGGAAGTCGGTCCCACGCTTGGCGGCTTCGTCCCGGATCAGCGCGGACACCTGGGTGGACACCGTGGAGCAGTCGATCAGCACCCCCGGCGCAGCATCCGGCGAGGTCAGCACACCGCCGGGGCCCGTGGTGACCGCTTCCAGGGCAGCCGAGGCGGTCACCATGGTGAAGACGACGTCCCGGTCGGCCAGATCTACCGGCCGGTCGACGATCGTCGCTCCCCGTTCAGCCAGCGGTTCGGCCTTGGCGCGGGCCCTGTTGTAGACGGCTACGTCGTGCCCCGCATCCAGCAGCAAGGCAGCCAGCTGGAAGCCCATGCGGCCAACACCGATCCAGCCGATACGCGGGCGGTTCTTGGCGGCGATCGTCATTTCTGTACCTCGATCCTGGAAGGCGGCTCGACCGATGCGGCCCCGCAGCTGAGCGACCGGACGCGGTATACGACCGACGAGGAGCCGACGGGCGAGATCTCTTGCGGAAGCGTCTGACAGGTCGCCGTTGAACGCCGCCGCCCTGCTACTGCTCCGGTGACCCTCGTACGGCCGGGACCGGAACGACGGCCCGCAGGCGGACTACGACGGTGGCTTCCTGAGGTAGTCGACGGCGGCGAGGTCGTCGGTGTCGTGGCCGGCTGCGACGGTTGCTTCCAGGCGGTCTCGGACGACCTGAAGCAGAGCGCTGGGGGCGGCGGCTGCCGCGGCCAGCTCGATGTCCTTCAGGGCGAGCTGCACCGCGAATCCGGGGGCGTATGAGGCGTCGTCCATGACGCGCACTTTCTGCAACTCGTACGGCATGGCGAGCGGGCCCGCCTCAAGCACCCGGACGAACGTCGCGTGGTCGACACCGAGGGTGTCGCACAGCGCGAGGACGTCGCTCATGGCGACCGTCGAGGCAGCCATCCAGGCGTTGACCGCAAGCTTGACGGCGTTTCCCTCGACCCCCGTCCCGACGTGGAGCACGGACGAGCCGAGATCGTCGAGCAGGGGGCGCGCCCGTGCAAGGACGTCCTCGGGGCCGGCAACCAGCCAGACAAGCTTGCCCTGCCGTGCGGGAGCGGTGCTTCCCGAGACCGGTGCGTCGAGGTATGCGACACCGTGATCACGAGCCAGGCCGGCCAGCGCGTCGGCTTTCCGTGGCCCTACCGTGCTCGCCTGTACCCAGACGGCGTCGTTGTCGAGCCGGCCGATGGCATCTGACATGACCTCTGCGACCGCATCGCCGTCACGGAGCACCGTGAGGACGACGGATGCGCCGGAGACCGCATCGCCCACCGCGCTCACTGCCGTGACCCCGGTAGCGTGCTCCGCCGCCGCACGGGCCCTCTCCTCCGTACGGTTCCACAGCCGAACCTCGTGGCCACTCTCTCCGAGCCGCATCGCCATCGCGGCGCCGAGTGCGCCTGCTCCGAGAACAGCGACGGTGGAAGCGTGAGACATGGAAGATCCCTTTCTGGTTCCCCTTGTCCATCTTCCGCTGGCACCCGGGTCTTCCCTGGCAAGGAAACGCAGCGCCCTTCATGAGCAGTGAGCCGAACACCGGCGAGTCGGGCAGGACGGTGGCGTCCGCCGGCCTGGCCCCCGACCCGCTCGCGTTCCTCCATCCTGCGCAATGCCGCAGCCGCTCACCGAGCGCATTCACATCAGCGACACGTGATCGTGATGGCGCCTTCGACGGCGTGCGGCTGCTGGACGTCACCGGCCTGCCGCGTTCTCCACCACGGCGAACGCCTTCGGCAACCGCTACGTCGTACGAATCGTCTCCCCGGTCGGGCCGGCCCTGGCGCCAGGCCGCCGCCATGACCGCAAGATCGTGCCACCACGCCCATATTCAGGTGACGATGACTCCACTCGCCGTCACGATCAGTGATGATTGCCAATGGCAGATGGCCCTGCTGCTGTACCGCGGTAACTCCAGGTCTTTGGAGCTCTGGCAGTCAGCACGCCTGATTTCGGTGCCGGTTGGTGCTGATTTCCTCCCCCTGAGACCGGAAAACCGCAGGTCCTAGCTCTGATCGAATGAGTAGTCGTACCTATTCACGTGATGTCTGGCCTGCCGTGTGCACGGGCACTGGGTCGTGACTCCGTCGAAAGGAGCCCCCGTGGGACCGAGTGGGCGACCACCAGGCACGGCGCCGTCAGCAGGCCGGCCAGATCCGAGCCGGTGGCGGGCCTTGTGGGTCACGCTGGTGGCGGGCTTCATGATCCTGCTCGATGTGACGATCGTCGCGGTCGCGCTGCCCTCGATGCAAAGGGCTCTGGGCGCCTCCCCGGCCGCAGTGCAATGGGTGGTGTCCGGGTATGCGCTGACGTTCGCACTTGCGCTGGTGCCGGCCGGACGTCTTGGCGATGCGATCGGCCGACGCCGGATCTTCCTCGGAGCGCTCGCGGCCTTCGTCCTGTGCAGCGTCGCAGCGGGGGCGGCCCCGACGATCACCCTGCTCGTCATCGCCCGCATGGCGCAAGGAATCGCCGCCGGCTGCCTTGCGCCGCAGAATTCTGCGCTGATCCAACAGATGTTCACCGGAGCCGAGCGTGCTCGTGCCTTCGGGTTGTTCGGCGCCACTGTCGGCATTTCCAGTGCGGTCGGTCCGATCACCGGAGGCGTCATCCTCGCCTTGGCCACCGGACCCCAGGGCTGGCGCTGGATCTTCTTCGTCAACGTTCCCGTGGGTGCCGTGGCACTCGTACTCGGCCACCGGCTGCTGCCCCGCGTCGCCGCGGGCAAGAGGGGACACCTCGATCTGTCGGGCGTTGCCCTGATCGGTTGCGGTGTCCTGGCGGTCCTGCTGCCGTTGGTCCAAGCCGACTCCGGCGGCGTGCGCCGTCTGTGGTGGCTCTTCCCAGTAGGGGCACTGCTGCTGGTCGGCTTCGGGCGGTGGGAGCGCCGAGTCGCAGGCCAAGGCGGCGAACCGCTGCTGCATCCAAGGTTGATCACCGAAACCCGTGGCTATGCGACCGGTGCCAGCCTGGCGACGCTCTACTTCATGGGATTCAGCGGTGTGTGGATCGTGTTCGCACTGTTCTTCCAAAACGGCCTGGGCTATTCGCCGCTGCAGTCCGGACTGGCCGTGACACCGTTCGCGGTGGGCTCCGCGGGAGCGGCCGTCGTGGCCGGACGGCTTGTGGAGCGGACGGGCAGGCTGCTGACCGTGCTCGGCCTGGTCGGCGTCGTTGTCGGGCTCGCAGCGGCGGCGCTGCTGCTCAGGTTCGCCCCGTCATCGGTCGCCGTCTGGGCCGCTGTCCCCGCCCTCCTCGTGGGCGGTATCGGCAGTGGCTTCGTCATCTCCCCGAATGTCACGATGACGCTGCGGGATGTTCCGGTGCGGATGGCGGGCGCCGCCGGCGGTGCGCTGCAGACCGGACAGCGCCTGGGCGGGGCAGTGGGGACGGCCGCACTGCCCGGCACGTACTACCTGGTACTGACCTCAAGCGGGGGCGACTACCGGCTGGCCGTGGCAGCGTCCGTCGGCGTCGGCATCGCCGCCGTCTTGGCGGCGTTGGGCATCGCGCTGATCGAGTGGCGTAACGACCGTGGCGCAACAGCGGCCCCGTGCCCGCCCGAAGTCGTCCGCGGGCACTGTCATGCCACCCAAAGCTGAGACTGGTCGGACTCCGACCCGGACAGCGGTCTTCGGCTCAGGCTGGAGCAGACAGCGCCGATCGCGCCTCTTCCACGGCACGGTCACCCTCGCCGCGATTCGGCTGTGGCTCCGTCAGCGGCTCCGTTCCGAAGCCTGCTACTTGTTGAGCAGAACGCACCGGACACAGGAGTCCAGTGCGGTGGTTACGTTCCCGGCCCCGGGGTGGAGGACCTTGACCTTCCAGACAGTCCCATTGTTCACCGGCATGCTCTGGGTCGTTACAACGCCTTGTTGAACCGCGATTCTCGGCGGCGGGGCGGTACCCCGCGTTCCATGACCGAGTTCGTGCGTGGCACCCGGGAGCCGGTGAGAACGGTTCGGATGCCGGTGTCGGCGAGGATCTCGTCAATGACTGCGGGGTACTTCGCGTCGCGGTCGCGGATGACGAACTTGGCCTTGGTGCCGGTGTCTTCCAGGTCCATGGTCAGGTTCTTGATCGCCTGGGTGACCCGGGTGGTGTTCGGGTGCGGGGTGGTGCCCAGGATGCGGACGCGGCGGGTGGCGTGCTCGATGGCGGCGAGGAGATGCCGGCGCCGCCCGGTCAGTGTGATGGTCTCGAGGAAGTCCATCGCCAGGAGGGCGTCGGCTTGGGAGCGCAGGAAGCCGGCCCAGTTGGTGCTGCTGCGTTGCGGTGCGGGGTCGATGCCGGCCGCGTGGAGGATCTCCCAGGCCGTGGACGGGGCGATCGGGTGGTTGAGGCGGGAGAGTTCGCCCTGTATCCGGAGGTGGCCCCAGTTGCTGTTCTCCCGGGCCAGGCGCAGGATGAAGTGTTCGAGCGGCACAGGGTCGGGACCAACCGCTTCGCAACGGGGGCGGAGCTGGTTACCCGCAAGCCGGGGCGGCCGACCGGTCTGGAAGGGCACCGTTATGGCCGAACAGATCGTCTTGGACGCCGCTAAGGATGTGGACCACAGCCGGGAGCTGCTCTCGCCGAGTGGCTGGCCAGGAGCCGGTGACCAGTGCGTGAGGCCAGTGGTGGCGGTCACCGCCGTTCACGCGAACTGGCGCTTGCGCAGGCCTTGATCGGGCAGGGGCCGGCCGTCTCCACCGCACGCTTCTGGGCATCCCACGCCGCCTGGAGACGTGAGGAGGGATGGCAATGCGAACGAACATCATCCGGCACGAGAACATGATGGTGAGTTACGACGTGGTCAACGGCTGGACCGTCATCGAGGTCGACGGTGAGGTCGACGCCCACACTGCCCCCATGATCCGCGAAGGAGTGATCAAGCTCCTCAATGAGGGACACCGCCGTTTCGTCCTGGACCTGGGCTTTGTCACCTTCATGGATTCGATGGGGCTGGGCATGATCGTGGCGGTCACCAAGCGCCTCCGTGAACACGAAGGCGCACTGCGTATCGCGGCCGCCTCCAGCCGGGTACTGAAGATCTTCGACCTGAGCGGCATGCGCGAGAGCTACGAAATCCTCCCCTCGGCGGCGGAAGCGACGGCGTCTGCTCCCTTGCCTGGCAGCCTCGAGCACTGGCCGCATCCATCCTCCGGCTGAGGAGGGCGCCACTGTGTGTCGGGTGTGCGGCAACTTGGGGGTCTCGGCAGCCCACCGTCAGAGAGACCCGGCACCGGAGGACGCTGGGCATGGGCCCGTCAGCGTGCCGGGCCGTCCGAGGGGGCGGACCCACTGGGTCTGGTCCGCAAGATCGTGCACGACTACTGGGTCGACCACTACCGCCGCCAGGCCCGCCACTCAGTCTTTTCGCTTCAAGCAAGGACTTCGGCAGACGCGAGCGACCTGGTCGCGGAATTCGGCGACATTGATTACCTCGACCTCGACCATGTCTGCCCGGGATGCCGGCTGCCGCTGCTGTCGCAGGAATCCAGGAGCCCGCCGTTGCACCTTGGTTCGGTGCAACGGCGGGCCGTGTCGGCGGGGGTGTTACTACAGCTCCCGCTCGATCTGGTGCTCGCTGATCTTGTCCTCGCTCAGGGTCGCCTCGTTCTGGACGGCGTAGCGAGCCTGCGCCCCGCTGCCCTCGGTGCTGCGGATCTCGCCCCGCTGAAGCTCGTCCTGCTGGTCCCGGTACTCCACGTGCTGTCCCTTGCGGTAAGGCATGGGGATCTCCAAATCTTGTGTGGGTCGACGAGGGCCGGCCCCGCGCGTTCGGCAGCGGGCGCCCCGCCCTCTCGGCGCCCGCGACTATCGCCAGGCGCACTCAACAGCCCACCCCCAACTCGGTCCTACGGCAATCACTACGGGCCGAATGGATGATGCTTCGCCCTGTGGGTGCCGGAAAGTTGGTCCATGCAGGTCATGCAGGATGTCGGTACTCGTGGAGGTCGCCGCTGAGGCGGTCGTGTCGGCGTATTGCGAAGGCTGGCGATTCGCTCGGGTTCGAGCGGTTGGGGGAGAGGGGGAGCGGAGTGGCCGTCTGGAGCGATCGGTGGGTGCGGTGCTCGTTGTAATGGAGCTCGTAGGCGCGTAGGGCGTGGCGCAGGTGTTGCTCGTTCCTGATGGGGGTGTGGTCGAGGAGCCCTCGGCGGTGGGTGCGCACCCAGCGTTCCATGATCGAGTTCGTGCAGGGCATGCGTATGCCGGTGAGGACGGTGAGGATGCCGGCGTCGGCGAGGATCTCGTCGATGAGGGCGGGGTGCTTCGCATCGCGGTCGCGGATGAGGAACTTCCCGCGGATGCCTACGTCTTGAACATCCGTCGCGAGGTTCTTGATCGTCTGGGTGACCCAGTCGGCTGCGGGGTGCGCGGTGGTGCCGGTACAGGGGCGCCTCCGTGGCCCGGAGCGGTTCTTCCTCCAGGGCGTCGTACGTTGACCATGCCATTCGGCAGCGCACCAGTCCTTCCGGGGATATTCCTGTCTACCCCGGCGAACTGGTGAAAGTCTGGCCAGATATGCCCGGTAGGCGGGTCGCACTCGTCGCGCCCCGCCAATAGGTCGTCACCGCTCCCGTGGTGGTGCGGTCCGGGATCTCATGGGCTGGCGGACGCAGAGATGTTCTTCACGACATCACCCAGGACATCGAGGATTCCCTGGCCGAACTCGGTCGGCGCGATCAGCACGCCGAATACCAGCACGATGGACACGGTCAGCCACTGGTCGGATCGGCTTCGGGCCTGCACACGGCGGCGTATGCGGAAGTAGATGATCACGGCAAGCAGGACCGCCACGTTGAGCGTCAGGATCACTGGGCCAACTCCCCCCTCTGGTCAGGACAGTGCCGTCGGGCGGCGTGGCGGTGGGATGCGATCGAGCAGGTCCCACAGCGGCCGTGACCCTGCGGCCCATTCGCCCAGAACGCGACGGTCGACCAGGTGAATACGGTGCTCCCGGCCCCATGGGACGGCCTTCGAGGAGAAGCGGCCATTGGTGAGGACGACCGCGATGTCCGCGCCGTGGACCTGTCGGGCAGTGCCGTTGACCTGTTGCAGCACCCCGACGCCGACGGCCGAGCCGCGGTCCCCGTCGCGGCGGTGCTTGCACTGGATTGCCCAGATGCGTCCGGCCGGGTCGGTTGCCCGTACGTCGCAGGCGTCGTCGCCGGCGCCGCCGATCTGCTCGGCCGTGCAGCCGTCTCGGCGCATCAAGTCCCTTATGGCGAACTCGAATGCGCGGTGGTCCAGGGCGTCAAACTCGGCGATGCGCATCCGCAGGGCCTGGGCGCGCAAGCGTTGCCACTCGGCTCGCTGTCGGACCTGCTGGAGCCAGAAGCCGCCAGCGACCGAGGCAATCACGGCCACAAGGACGAGGAGCCACCAATGAGCGAGCAGCCACTGCACGGCGGCAACCGCCAGGCCGACTGCCACGACAGCGCCGACCAGCAGAGCGATCTGCTCGTCCTGCCTTTTGGAGCGACGGGTCGGACGGCGGCCGACGTCGCGCTGTGTGGGGCGACGGCGGCTCATCTGGCCGTTCCCCATGGGGCGGGGGCGGTAGCAGTGGCGTTTTGCGGCGAACGCTTGGCGTCACCACCGAACCTTGGTTCGCCGCGTATGTGTGCCTTCACCCGTGCCGTCATGATCGAAATCCCCCTCTGCCCAGATGCGTTGGCATGTCCTCGCGCAGGTCGTATGACAGCACGCGCCACTGACACGGCGTAAGGATGCGAGTGCACAGAGCAACGGAGTTTCGGCCAGTGAGTGCCGCTCATCCGTCCGTCTGAATGGAAGCGACTTGCGCGGTTGGTGGCAAAGTCGATCAACTTTCAGCCAATTCAGCGGGTTCTTGCGAGGAACTCCGGGCGTTCACGCCCGGGAGGAATCGCATCCACGGGGTGCGACGCGGAGCGTCGCCGTGATGTGCCGCAGGCCATGACGGCCGCGGAGCGGCCGGGAGGCGTTCCGGCGGAACGGGGCTACGGCGGTGTGCGCGTGGGAGGGCCGGAGCAGGTGTCGCTCGTTCGGGTGGGGCGGGGGCGAACGTGTGGTGGGTCTTCGTCCAGGTGTATAGGTTCGCTGCTCGTGAAGCTGGTGGTGAGGGTGAAGGTGCTGCCGACGCCCGTACAGGCGGCGGCACTTGAGGCGACCCTGCACGCCTGCAACGAGGCCGCCACGTGGGCCGCGTCCGTCGCCTTCGAGAAGGAGGCGCGACGTCCGCTGGAGCTCCGCAAGCACACCTATGCCGAGATCCGCTTCCGGTGGGGACTGGGCGCGCAGGCCGCCCAGCACGCGATCAAGAAGACCTGCGATGCCTACACCACCCTGAAGGCGAACCTGCGTAACGGCCGGTACGGGCGGCCCGGCACGAAGCGGCACACTCGCGCCTCGGGCAAGCCGGTGGCTTTCCGGTCCGAGGCGGCGCAGCCTTACGACGACCGGATGCTGTCCTGGCAGCACGAGCAGCAAACGGTGTCGATCTGGAGCACGGCCGGCCGGCTGAAGAGCGTGGCGTTCACCGGGCAGGCCGAGCAGCTGGAAGTCCTGGCCGCGCACCGGCGGGGTGAGTCCGACCTGGTGTTCCAGGGCGGGAAATGGCTCCTGATCGCGACCTGCGAGATCCCCGAAGCCGCCCCGAACACTCACCCGGCCGGATTCCTCGGCGTCGACCTGGGCGTCGTGAACATCGCGGTCACCTCCGACGGCGAGCGCCACTGCGGGCGTCGGATCAACCGCAAGCGGGAACAGGATCGCAACCTGCGGTCCGAGCTGCAGAAGAAGAACACCAAGTCCGCCAGGCGGCGGGCGAAGAGGTACGCGGGCAAGGAAGCCCGGCGCGCCAAGGACATCAATCACAAGATCAGCAAAGGGATTGTGGCGGAGGCTGAACGCACCGGTCGCGGGATCGCCCTGGAGACACTCACGGGCATTCGCGAGCGGGCACGGCTGAGAAAGCCCCAACGTGCCACGCTCCACTCCTGGCCGTTCGCGCAACTCGGCTCGTTCATCGCCTACAAAGCGAGGAAGGCCGGAGTCCCAGTGGTGTATGTCGATCCGGCGTACGCCAGCCAGGAATGCTCGAAGTGTCATCACATTGCACGCGGCAACCGGCCCGCCCAGGCCGTCTTCTCGTGCCGGGTCTGCGGCTTCGTTGATCACGCAGACCACAACGCGTCCCACAACATCGCCCACCGCGGCTGGATGGCGTGGGTCTGTGGGGTCCAGTCAACAGCCCCTGAACTCACCCTCATCACGTGAGAACTGGACGCAGCCGAACCCATCACAGCCAGTGATGACTCGAGCAGCAAGCCCGGTCGTTTCACGACCGGGTAGTTGACAGTCAGACCAGCTCAACTGCGCATCTCGACTGTGGTGAACCGACGTTGACCGTGGTTGACCGCGCTACGTGGCACGCCTGTGGCACGCGCAGAGGGGCTACAGGCTTAGAAGGCGCCTGGACAGTGCGGGAGAGGGCACCGCCTGAACTGCTCACCTCGGCTTGCGCTGTTGGCCGGCGTGCTCGCTTTGACACGCATTCGGCACAGCGGCGTCGGCTACCAGTCACGCCACCGGTCCGTGAGTTCGTAGCGCCCCAAGCCATGTCGTGCGGTCAGAGCGACGACATCGACTCCCTTCTCGGTGAGGGCTTCGTCGATGTAGTGGCACAGCTGCTCACGTTCGTCCGTCTCGTAAGCGGCGTCGTCGTGCTCGTCGTTGACGGCGTTCAGGGCCAGGACAACACGCTGAACCGCAGCGAAGACACGCTTGTCGGAGGCGCCTTGGAGCGCTGAGATATCTGCTTCGAACGCATCCAGGACGCTGTCAGTGGCGGTGATCAGACTCTCCGGGAACAGTGCGGCCATGCACGCACAATCCGGATCCAGCGTGCCGGCAGCCAGCTCGCGTTGCTCCTTCGCTACGCCCTTGCGCCAACCTGTCGTAGGTCTTTCGCTCATGGGCGGACCGTACAGCTGGACACTGACAACGCTGATCCGCGATCGAACACGGCTCCGGAGGGCCATTGGGCCTGGGGCGTCGCTGCTGGTCACAGGGCCGCTTCTGTGTACTCGACGGCTGCCTGTCCACGGATAGTCCACGGGCACTGATGCCTACGCGCATGTGCCGGACCAGTGCTGCGGGACGGGCCGGGGCGGGGGCTGCTGCTGGTGGAGGCGCTCGCGGAAAGGTGGGTCGTAGGGGAGCGCGAACTCGGTGGGATCGTGAGGCGCAAGTTCACCCTGATGGACGGGGGAGCCACTGGTACGCGCGCGCGTGACGCCGACACACCAGGCGTCGGTTCCCGATTCAACGATTTTTCGCTACATAAGGTGCCCTAGATGGCGAGTCGGACGTAACGGCGCATTGCGGACGCGAATATGCATATGTCCGACCCAGGCAGGCGCATTAGGCACCTGCCGTGAAAGGAGCATGGAATGCAGGTTTCCCGTTTTGTCGCCGCGCTGGGCGTCGCGGGCGCCATCCTGGTGGGCGGCGCCACTGGCGCCAGCGCCGCCGCTGCGCCTTCGGTGGTATCTCCTGCCACGCACGACCGTGGAGACGGCCACGGCGACCACGACGGCCGTTGGGGTCACCACCGCGGCGACCGTGACGGCCGTTGGGGTCACCACCGCGGCGACCGTGACGGCCGTTGGGGTCACCACCGTGACGGCCGTTGGGGACACCACCGCGGCGACCGTGACGGCCGTTGGGGTCACCACCGCGGCGACCGTGACGGCCGTTGGGGTCACCACCGTGACGGCCGTTGGGGTCACGACCGCTACGACCACCGCTGACCGTCCTGGGGGTGCCCTTCCGCTGTTGGGGGAGGGCACCCCTTCCGCGTTCTCGCATGCCTTCGGCCGCATAGACACCCGCGGCTGGACGAGATCTATGATCCGCTCGATTCCGACCGCAGGGATCTGGGACCGCACATTGGTGTCGTGCAGGAGTTCAACGCCCGCCGGGTGCTGGACATCGCCTGCAGGGACGGGTGCGCGACACCCGCTTCAGGAGTTCGATCCGGGCTCGCTGCGGCTGGTGTTGTCACCTGGCGTGGCGGCCGAACAGAGCTGCCGGCGCACGCCCTCGTCCGGCGTCGTTGATGTCAGCGTTGGATGTCAGCGGAACAGTTCCGGCACGGGGCAGATCTCCAAGGGCTCGTTAGACCGATCTGCCCGGCGCCACCAGACGTGCCAGCGGGCACACCTCCACAGCGATCGGCAAGTCCGCCGACCGTCGTCCTCGCGCTTGGAGAGCACGAGTCCACCAGACCTCATCGGCTGGCTGCACTCAGGACAGGCCAGGACATCGCTGATCATGCGGCGCACCCTAACGAAAGGCGACCGTGCAGCCGTGCGGTATTGCAGCATGACCTCTTCGTTCCGAAGCAATGCGAGCGACTGTGCAACCTGCGGCCAAACCGGTCGTGACCTCGGCGGACCGTCCGCGAGCGTCAGTGATTGTGCGCCCTGTTACGGGACCGTTGTAGCGCAGTTGGACACTCAGCCGATCCCCACGCCGCGCATGACCCGTACCGCTGACGGGCCTCCTGGTGCCCGTGGGACGTGTACATGGACGCCGCAGCTGGGGCGGGCGAAGCCGGCCGGATTCGAACCGGCGTCCTCGCGGTTTTGGAGACCGCGCGCGACTACCTCTGCGCTACGACTTCGCCCGACTGGGATCCTAGTCCCGCCGGCCATGCGCGAGGCATACGGGCGCTCTTCGGCAGGACCCCCACACGCTTTCCAACTGTGTTGGCGGGGCGGCGGGCTGCGTGCGGGGGTGTACACCTGCGTTCATGGGCGGCTCGCCATCAACCCGGTCTCGGCTCCCGGTCTCGTCTGAACGATCGTGAACGGGGCTGAATGAGACGGAAACTGAGACGGGCTGGGTCAGAGGTCCGAGGTGCCCAACGTGCACGGATGAGGTCTGGCCGGCCGACTGGCGGCCCAGAGCGGTCGCGTGAAGCACCGTCCCTCAGAGCTTGCCTCCCACCAGGACCGTGCGATGGCCACCCAGCACGCGTGCGAAGCGTTCGAGGAAGCTGGGGCTGAACTCGGGCCAGTCCCAGAACTCGAAGCCCAGGTAGCCGAACGCGTAGTAGTCGTTGTCCCAAGTCCACGCGGTCAGGTCACCGGCTCGACTGCAGCGTGGACAGGTGACGGCAGCTCGGCCCGAGTCGCGCCAGGTGCCGATGGCCTTGTTGAAGGGCTCCCAGGCACCCTCGATCGTGTCCCACTCATCGGTATACAGGTCCACGTGGGCGGCGCAGTGAGGGCAGGCGGCGTACATGGCATCGCCCTGCCCGCCGTGGAAGACGGTTCGGCCTATCTCGACCTTGAGTCCGTCGCTCGGCTCCCAGTCCACTTGCCCGACCGCCTTGGCCCAGAGGGGACCCGGTGGGTGTCCCAGCGGGGCGCCGAGAACGCAATCGGTGCGCTCGGCGCGGACTATCCCTTCCTCGACGAGCCAGTCAAGGCCGCGGGCTGCCAGTGCTGTTGCGTCGGCCGGCGTGGCGTGGAGGTCGACGATGGTTTGGAAGTGGTTTCCCATGAGGAGGGAGAGTACGAGGCGCCACCGACAGTCAGCAGTTGAAAGCCTGATCGGGGATCTGAAGACCTGAGCTTGGGAAGCTGAGGTGATCTGGAGGCGGGATCTCCGACTGACCTGCGGCGGAGTGGGGTCGACGCATGGTGGGCAGGTCACTGTTGCCGGGTGTTAGCTTCCGGATCCAAGGGCGGGGCGCGCCTAGGATTCCCGTTAAAGATCAGCTCACGACAAACACGGTGATGCCGGACCAACGGGAGGGCGACAAATGGGCGTTTTCGTCTCCATCAGGGGGTGGCTGGAGTGCGACGAGCAGCAACTCGCCGCCGCCCGTCAGGTGATCGCGGACCATTCTGACGGGCACTACAGCGGCGGCTGGGGCTTTCCGGACCACCACTTCAATTGGACCTACTACGTCTTCTACGGCGGCGATGTTCGCGAGTCGGCCGTGAACTGATTCCTGGATCAACTGCGGTCCATAGCCGCCCTCCCTGCCTCCGACGAGGACGGGGACCGGGTTCTCGGACTCTTCGTGGTTAGTAGCGAGGTGGCTCCGCAAGTTGAGTGGCAGGTGCGGGGTGGATCTGTGATACCCCGGCCGACGGATGACCGACTTGCCTACCTAGCCGAATAGCACGGGCTGCGCGCTGCGGGCGACATTGCCTTGGGCGTTGGGGCGACACCCGCTTCAGGAGTTCGATCCATCCTGGTGCAGTAGGCCCGTCCTGCGGGCACTTGGGTCAGGGCGACCGCCGGTAGCCGCTGTTGTCCGTGGCTGTTGATGTCAGTGAGGGATGTCAGCAGAACAGCTCTGGCACCCGGCAGACCTCCAGCGGCTCTTCCCGCCGGTCGGCCCAGTTCCACCAGACATGCAGTCACTTCTTGCAATGCCGGCAGGCTGTGAGACCAAGCTCTTTGGCGTCGTCCTCGGGCATGGACTTCTGGCCCATGGAGGTGTCCTGTTTGCCGTTCAGTGACGGACAGTGAAGGTCGGTGTGGTAAGTGGACCGGTAGTTACCGATACGTACGTGGACATCGCTCATAAGGGCCCCTCGATTGCTTGCCTCAATGGCACGTGATCCGTTCACTTCAATAAACGACCCACCTTGTGGGACGGCTACACCTCGGGGAAACACAGATGGTTGGGGGACCCGGTCGGTCGCCATTGAGTGGCCTCGGGCAACCTCGCACGGTCCAGGGGCGGCCCAGGATTTCCGGAGGCGTCGCAGCAGAGCCATAGCTGAACCCCACAGCTACATCGGCGCCATATCCGGAGCCTAAGGGCTGTCCGGTAACTGACCTTTGGCATGAGGGTGGTTGGTCAGGACTGGATCGTGGTGACCACCGCTGGGCTCACCACTACGGTCACGCCGTTCGTGTGGACTGTCCGGTTTGATCACTTGGCGTCCAAAGCTGCCCAGAGCGCGATGGGTGGCCGCAGATCTACCTGGGGAGATGAGCGGCAGAGTCCGCCTGCTACGGTGCGCCGATGTCAGCGATCAAGAAGTTCCAAGTCACCTTTGACTGCGCAGAACCTGAGCGTCTCGCTCGATTCTGGTGCCAGGTGTTGGGGTACGTAATACCTCCGCCACCAGAGGGGTTTGCCACTTGGGACGATTTCAAGCGTTCGCAGCCACCTGAGCAGCGGGATTCATGGTTCGCCTGCATGGATCCCTCAGGCGTGGGCCCGCGACTGTACTTCCAGCGCGTTCCCGAGGGGAAGGCCGTCAAGAACCGGGTTCATCTTGATGTGCGGGTCGGCACCGGACTCGTGGGTAAGGAGCGCCTCGCCGCACTTGAGGCCGAATGCGCGCGACTGGTCCCTCTCGGTGCGGTACACGTGCAAACGCTGTATGACGGCAACGACGCGTGCATCCCGATGCTGGACATCGAGGGCAACGAGTTCTGTATCGATTGAGCATTCTCTGAGCCGGGGCGGCGGGGAACCGCCTCCCTTGAGTCTCTCCGGCCTCGTATGGGGCGGGAGTTGCCCCGTGAGGGCGAGGTTGTGCAGATGGGCGATGCCCAGCATGGCGTGGTGAACGCCCTCGCCCTTGAGGCGGCAGTTGCGGAGGATCTTCCAGGTCTTCATGAAGGGCCGGGGCGGTGGACGTAGCACCGGGCCCCACTTCTCGACCACTCTGCCCCAAGTCCCCCTGAACCTGCTGCGCGTCCCCGCACCCGAGACCGGCGACCAAGCGATCGTGGAGACCCCTGGCGTCAGCGTCGACATCGTCGTCGAGCCGGATGCGGTGATGAACCACCGCATCCGGCTCGACGCCGCCCGCGCGGCCGCCCCGCTCCGGTGCTCGGCACTACGCACTGCCGAGACCTCACCAGCTTCGCATCGCCGTCCTGATCGGACGGTGACAACGATCCGGAGCATCCTGCCAAGGTCGACACCATCACGACCAGCAGCAGCCCTCATTTCCGCACGCAGCGGGCGACGGCCCCATCGACGCCCATCGGGATCCCTTCGCCTGACCTCGCCGGCGAGCATCCCCGTCGCGGCTTGCGCAGACCTTGGACGCTCAGTCGACCGAAAGCGGCGCGTCCGAGCCGGGTGCCGATGCTCGCGCGCCGACGGGTTGCGCGACCTTTCGGGTACGCCGCGTATAGGCCAGGTACAGCACCGTCGCCACCAGCAGGCCGACGATCCAGGAGATGTCGGCGCCGCCCAGGTAGTCGACCAGCGGCCCGGTGTAGAGGCTGCTGCTGATGAAGGGGATCTGCGCCGCAATGGCGACCAGATAGACAACGACGGCCGGCCAGTTCACCAAGCCGTACTCGCCCCGAGGCCGGAAGAGCTCGCCGATGTCGTAGTGGCCGCGCCGCACGACGTAGTAGTCGGTGAGGTTGATGGCGGTCCACGGCACCAGCAGATACAGCAGGAACAACGTGATGTGCTCAACAGTGCTCAGGATGTGGCCGCTTGCCATCAGCGTGGCTGCGATCGTGAGCGCGGCGCTCACCACGATGAAGACGGCGCGCACCAGCGGCGTCGCCGAGCCGTGGCCCTTGGCCGAGAAGGCGCTGACCGCGGTGAGGTACATACCGTAGTAGCCGTACACGCCGGCAGGGACGATGCCGATGACGATGGCGAGCAGGATGGCCGAGCTCAGCGCCGGGATCTGCTGGCTGAGCATCCCGACGGCATCGTCGCCCACCGCCTCGGCACTGATCGTGGCGGCGAACGCGCCGAGGATCATCACCCACGAGGAGCCGAGTGCCGAGCCGGCGTAGGTCCACAGGAACGTGGTCCGCGACGGGGTGTCCTCGGGGAGGTAGCGAGAGTAGTCCGAGACGTACGGCGCCCAGGTCAGCTGCCACGAGACGAAGATCGATATGACGAGCAGGACGGTGCCGAACGACGGAGCCGGGCCGCTCGGCAGGTGTTCCGGCAAGTGACCGGCCAACGCGATCGTGAGGGCGAGGAACAGCAGCCCCGAGACCACGCTGACCACCCGGGTCGACAGGTGGATGAACTTGTACCCGACGATCGCGATGACCGCCGGGACCGCGCCCTGGATGATCACCGACCAGGTGAACGAGATGTGGGCCCAGTTCGCGAAGGCCTGCCCGGTGATGACGCCACCCTCGATACCGAATCCCATGTACATGCACAGGACGATCACGACCGGCAGCAGTGTGCCGAGGAATCCGAACTGCGCACGGCTCTGGATCATCTGCGGCACGCCCAGACGGGGACCTTGGATCGAGTGGTAGGCCATGAACACGGCGCCGACGAGGTTGCCGATCAGGATGGTGGCGACGGCCCAGGGAAGGTCGAGTCCGAGGGTGACCGCCAGGACGCCGGTGACGAACCCGGTGATCTGCACGTTGCTGGAGAACCAGACCGTGAACAGGTGCCACGGCTTGCCGTGGCGCTCCTCGGGCGGGACGTAGTCGATCGAGTGCTGCTCGATCGATTCGCCGTGTGATCGGTTGCGGTCCATCTCACGCCTCCTGCCGGGTCAGGGCGGCCGCACGGGCGATGGCGCCCAGCGCGTCCAGGTGAGCGGGTGTGTCGGCGACCGGCTGGTCGGTGGCGGAGAACTTCGCGATGACGACGTCGCTCTGCGGGTCGAGCCAGAGGTACTGGCCGAAGATGCCGACACCGTAGAAGGACCCGTGGTCGTCGCCCGGGATCCACCACTGGTTCTTGTAGGTGCCACCCGCCGCCGAGTCGGACTCTGTCGTGGTCGGGAAGTGCCCCCCGCGGCGCGTCCGCGCGATCCAGTCAGCCGGCACCACGGGTGTGCCCTCGCGCCACCCGTCGTCGAGAATCAGGCGCCCGAATCGCGCGAGATCGCGCAGTCGCATCCCCATCCCGGCGCACGCATAGGGCGTTCCGTGGTCGTCGACCGTGACGAAGGCGTCGTCCTCGGCGCCGATCCACGACCAGAGATGTCGCCGCATCAGCTCGCCGTAGCCCGCGCCGCCGGCGCGTTCGAGCACCCACGCGAGGACGTCGGTGGTCCCCGAGCAGTACTGGAAGTCGGCGCCGTGCCGGCCGGCGCCGCGCAACTGGGCCAGGAACGGCCGGGTGCCGACCACGTCCTCGGGCCGTCGCGGCCGCCATCCGGCAGCGCGGTCGCCCGCGTGAACCTCTGCGGTGGGCTCCAGGTACGACATGTCGTAGTGCGGCGCCGCGGTCATGTCGAGCAGCTGCCCCACGGTGGCACCGGCGTACGAACCCGCCGCCAGTTCCGGGACGTACGTCGGGACGGTCGCCTCGAGGTCGAGGAGGTCGGCGGCGGCCAGCACCCCGGCCAGCATGCCGGCGAACGACTTCGAGATGGACATCACGATGTGGTGAGACGCGGAGGTGAACTCACCGAAGTAGCGCTCTGCGAGGATCGTGTCGCCGCGTAGCACGAGGATGCCGTCGGTGTGCGTGCGAGCGAGGAACTCCTCTGCGCTGATCGGCCCCCCTAGGGGGCCCGGCACGGTCAGAAGGTCCCAGTCCAAGGGCTCACTCGCGGGCACCAGCATGCGTGCCGACGCCTCACCGCGAGCGATGGTCGTGCAGGGGACCAAGTCCTCGACCCGGTGCAGACCGAGTCGGTGGTGAGGTGGGGTGAGCCAGTTGCCGGACGAGATGTCTGAGGAGGTCATGGAGGAGATGGTGATCCCGGTCACCTACTCCTGTCCAAGACCTAACTACTACCCATCATGATGCCGTTTCGGCATGATGAGGCATGGAGCTACGACACCTACGGTGCTTTCTGACTGTCGCGCAACTCGGTACCGTCACGGCCGCCGCCAACCAGCTGCACATCGCTCAGCCCGCGGTGTCCCGCCAGATCCAGCGCCTGGAGCGCGACCTCGGCGTCACGCTCTTCCGCCGCAACGGCCATCGGCTGTCCCTCACGGACGCGGGCCGCCACACGCTCGACGTGGCGCACGACCTGCTCACCCGGGCCGACCGGCTGACGACGGTCGCGGGACAGATGGCCGACGGACAGCTGACCCGGATCTCCTGCGTGGCAGCCCCCACCACGCTGGACTACGTCCTCGCTCCGTTCGTCGCCACCCTCGACGACGACGACCCGTTCATCGCCGTCGTCTCGGTCCTCGGCGACGAGGTGCACGAGGCGGTCGCCGCCGGACACGACTTCGGCATCGCCGCGAACGTGCCCCCCGCGGGCGGCCTTGCCTGGCAACGCCTCACCCGCGTGCCGCTCCACGCTTACGTCAACCCGGGCCACCCCTGGGCCCGCGACACCGGCGTCACGCTGGACGAGCTGATGGAGCAGCCTCTCCTCCTTCCGGGCCGAACGGACCCGACGCGCACCGTTCTCGACGCAGCTGTCATCGCGGCCCGCCTCCGGTATCAACGCCACACCGAGGTCCCGTGGGAGCAGATGCGCCACGCCCTGGCGGCAGGGCGGCGTGGCGTCGCGATCGGGACCGAGTTGCCGCGGTTCGGTACGCGACCCGTCCTCGTCCTCGACACCGATGGCGCTCCCGTCCAGCTCCCCATCCACGCATGCTGGAGCCCCGACCACTACGCGGCCGCCGCGCTCGAGCAGTTGGCCACGCGACTCGGCAACTTTGCCGAGCAGGTCGTCCGCCCCGAGGCCGAAGCGATCTGAGGCGCAGGACCGGGTGTGCGGCCAGGGCTGAGGCAAGCTCGGTCTGCGCCTGGCTGGTGGGGCAGTTGGGGTGGTTTCGATCCGCCGCTCGCCGGAGACGGCCGCGGGAAGCACCTACAACTGGAAGAAGGCGATCAACACCCTCGCCGGCTTCAATCTGTCGCCGCTCCTCGCGTAATCGACTGACGCCAATTCCTCGTGCGCAGAACTGATCTCCCGCGCCGGCGGGCTACGTCTGGATCGACGAAGCCTCCCGAATGACCGGACTGGCAGTGAAGACCCTGCACAACTACCGGTGGAAGGGGATCGGGCAGCCCTCGACCAATTACTGCCGGAAGGTCATCTACAGGCTGTCCGACTTGGAGGCGTGGATCGCCGAGCGGTTGGTCCCGGCCGTAGATCCGGAGCGGTTGGGGGAGAGTCGGCCGCCGGAGCCACGCCACCCACCTAGGCGACCGTGAGACCCGCCTGAGCGTCCGGCCGTGAAGTGGATCAGCGGCGGGGTGGGGTGGCAAGGATGGCTGGCCGGATGGCGTGCGGGCCGAAACGGGCTCGGGCCCGGTCGGCGGCAGCTTCGATCCGGTGAGCCTTGTCGTCGAAGGTGTCGAGGAGGAGCCGGCGGTGGGCTTGTTCGGCGGGACCGAGTTGTTCCGCACGTAGGGAGTGTTGTCGAGCAAGGACGTCGGCAGATGTGCGAGCGACCTGGTCGCGGAATTGAGCGACATCGATTACCTCGACCTCGACCATGTCTGCCCGGGATGCCGGCTACCGCTGCTGTCGCAGGAATCCAGGAGCCCGCCGTTGCACCTTGGTTCGGTGCAACGGCGGGCTGCGTCGGCGGGGGTGTTACTACAGCTCCCGCTCGATCTGGTGCTCGCTGATCTTGTCCTCGCTCAGGGTCGCCTCGTTCTGGACGGCGTAGCGAGCCTGCGCCCCGCTGCCCTCGGTGCTGCGGATCTCGCCCCGCTGAAGCTCGTCCTGCTGGTCCCGGTACTCCACGTGCTGTCCCTTGCGGTAAGGCATGGGGATCTCCAAATCTTGTGTGGGTCGACGAGGGCCGGCCCCGCGCGTTCGGCAGCGGGCGCCCCACCCTCTCGGCGCCCGCGACTATCGCCAGGCGCACTCAACAGCCCACCCCCAACTCCGTCCTACGGCAATCACTACGGGCCGAATGGATGATCCTTCGCCCGCCCCGCGTCAACGTCCCCCGCAACGGACGGTGCTACGAGCCCACCACTCTCGAGGCTTTGACCTTCGGCCGGGCAGCCCGGTTGTTCCGCGCCTCCCAGCTCGGCCGATGTGTCCGGCCTTCTCGGGAAGATCTGGCATTCGCGGGCACCGCGCGCACGGCTCCGGGTGCCCGTGCGGCGCCGACGTGCGGATCCCTGATGAGGGCCGCAATCTGGAGGGAAGCGAGCACGCAGGCAAAGATGTGTGGCCAGGTGACACTGTCGGGAGAGAACGGACGGAGGCGATCCGTCCTATGGCTTCCGACGACGCGCTGCTGGTCGTGGACGCGTCGGGAACCGTGCTCGAGTGCACCGCAGATGCAGAAGAGTTCTTCGGCCGTGCGGCATCTGAGGCGATGGGCCGTCCGGCCTGGGAACTGTTCCCCGCCGTGGCGAGGTCAGCCGTCAAGGATCCGTGGTAGAGCAGCGGCGGTACGGGGGCGGAGGAGCTGCTGGTGCGACCGGTGCTCCGCCTGATCTGCGAGCCCTTTAAGGGCTGCCCCGTAATCCCTGTGACCTGCCGCTCGACGCCGCGTACGGTCTGCGGGTGATATCGACGGAACCGCACGAGTGTCCGCTGCATGGGGCGGGGGTGGGCATCGACCGCCTGGCGGGACGTCCCGTCCAGCAGGTCGTGGCCGCCTGGCACCGCCGCGGTTGCGAGGATGCGGCCGGCCCGCTGGAGATCTGGCTCGTCGACGACGTCGGTGGCTTCATCCACATCACCACTGGCTCCGACTGGTGCCTGATCGTGGATGACGCGGCACCCCACGCGGGATACGACCTTGGTGCGAGCGGCTGGGTCGAAGTGGTGGCGAGTGAACGCGGGACGCCGTTTGCCCGCTACGCGCGTGAGGTCGTGCTCGCGGTGGACCAGAGGTTCGACGCCCGCACCGGACGGGTCGGCGTGGAGATCCGCTTCTCCACCGGCAGCGTGCAATGTGGGAGTTGGCGTGGGGACCTGCATCTGGTCGGCTGACTGTCGGTGGGATGTTCTTGGTTGCGGCGTCCGAGCCGTCCTGGACAGCCCCGTTCACCGGGCTGGGCCCCCGCGCCTTCGGCAAGTTGGTTACCCAACTGCGTCGCTAGGGCGCTGACGCCGGCGGCCGGGGCGGCCGACCGTGGACTGTCCTGGAGGACCGGGTGCTGCTGGTCGTCGCGTACTGGCGGACGAACCTGACCATGCGACAACTGGCCCCGCTGTTCAGGGTGTCGAAGTCGGCTGCCGCCCGGGTGACCGACGATCTCGGGCCGAAGCGCGCCCTGCAGCCGCGCCGGTGGTTCGCCAAGGACGCTGCGCTGATCGTGGACGGCACCCTGGTGCCCACGTCATTGATTCCTTTCACCGTGGACAGTGCGAGCCGCACCCCACCCCTGGTGCGTGGCTTTGACCTGGTGCGCTACCTGCGAGCGGCTCACATCGCTTCTCGGTTCACCGGGAAGCCTCTTTCGCGTGATCGTCCCCACACGCACCGACATAGACTCGATCTCGCCCGAACGCGTCAGCTTGTCGCTAGCAGGAAGAATCGATCTCGTGGCCAACGCACTGCAGGAATTGGTGAAGAGCCGGCTGGAGCAGCAGGGCTGGTCCTACGGCGACGTGGCCCGGCGCGGCGGCATCCCGCGATCCACCGTCCACCACCTGGCGACCGTCGCGCAGGTGGCCCGTATGCCGCAGCAAGCCACCCTCGAAGGCCTGGCCCGGGGACTGGAACTGCCCCTGGACTCGGTACGTAGAGCCGCCGCCGAAGCCTGCGGTATCCACCTCTACTTCGAGGACCCCGCCGACGCCACGTCCGACCCAGAGATCGCCACCCTCATCGCCAGCGTCCAACGCCTGTCCGAAGCCGACCGCCGCCACGTCACCGCACTCGTCGAGTCCCTCCTGCGCAGCACCCCCGAGGGTCCCCGCTAGGGGCTTCCCCGCTAGGGGCTTCCCCGCCAGGGGCTTCCCCGCACGGGCGTCCATTGTGTGGCGAAGCATCAGATCGCCGTAAAAATCGTTCCATTGGGGCTATCCTCTCGTCGCACGGGCCGCGTTGAACCGCCCGAAGCCTCCGGGGAGAGAGAGGGGGGCCAGCGTGCTTGTCGTCCATGGAGTGTCCGCGACCGCCGTCGTGCGGGGCAGAACGGGAGAGCCGGTGGTCCTGCTCTCCGGCGAGCTCCCCGAGGCCCTCACCCCCGCCGCCCTCGACGAGCTGCTGAACCTGGCCGCCGCAGTGCTCGACGCCGAGGAGCTGCGGCTGTTCCGGAACTGCCTGTCCGCACTGCACTGCGGCGAGAAACTCGACGAACGCCGTATCGAGGTGAGCGGAGCCGTCCTGACCGTCTACCGAAGCTGATCCCGGACACGGCCGCGGGGCGCCCGGGAGTTGCTCCCGGGAGCCCCGCATCGGGTGCGCCCTACATCGGGTGGCGCCCGATCAGACCGGATCAGAAGTTGCGGTCACAGTTCCTGTAGTCGTTGTAGTCGCTGTAGGCGCGGTAGTTGACGTGGCGGTAGCCCCTCCAGTCCTTGCGGTAGCCGCAGTTGTCGTCCCACCGGCTCCAGTAGTGCCCGCGGTGGTGCCGGTTGTACCGGTAGTCCCCGCACCAGCCGTTGTCGTGGAGGGCCCCCTTGTGCAGGAACCGGTGGGTTTGGGCCGGGGCGGCCGTCGCGGTGGAGGCCAGGGCCGTGCCCGTCAGGGGGATGGCGATCGCTGCGACGGTCAGGGCGGCTGTCGCGGTGGCGCGTGCCAGTTTTCTCACCGTGTTTCTCCTTGTTTCGATGAATTGCCGGATGGCGTGCCAGACATTACTCGGCAACGAACCTCCACTCATTCATCAAACCGGCTATGGACGACTTACCGGACCACAATCGACGTAGGGTTCCGCGGCGCCCCAGACATGCTCTGAGCTTTGCTTACCGGGCATTTCCGGGTCTCGCTTCCGCGGCGGCCGGAAACACTCTTGAGGGTGAAGCAACTCCGGTATGTCGTGGTCGTGTTGCGAGCCACCGTGAAATATCAAAAAGACTTCTGGACCGCCCCGGGTAATGCGTTGAAGAATTCTCTGCCGTTTTCATGAGCGGAGAGTTCTACCCTGCGGAAACGGAAATCTGCCGCGGTGCATTCGCCCCGTGTTGTGCGCAGTCGGTTCAGCGCGGTCAGCTTCGGTAGACGGTCAGGACGGCTCCGCTCACCTCGATACGGCGTTCGTCGAGTTTCTCGCCGCAGTGCAGTGCGGACAGGCAGTTCCGGAACAGCCGCAGCTCCTCGGCGTCGAGCACTGCGGCGGCCAGGTTCAGCAGCTCGTCGAGGGCGGCGGGGGTGAGGGCCTCGGGGAGCTCGCCGGAGAGCAGGACCACCGGCTCTCCCGTCCTGCCCCGCACGACGGCGGTCGCGGACACTCCTGGGACGACAAGCACGTGCACCCCTCTCGCGGAGGTTTCGGGTGGTTCACCCGTCTTGGGGGTCGAGAGGATAGCCGTGGTGGAGCCGCGCAACATGGGCCGAATGGGCCCCAGTTGACCCAATCGGGTGGTAGCGCGACGAGTGTCGGGCGGAGTTCGTGTCCGGCCATTCGCGCTCCCACCTGCCGTTTCCCTCGATGGGTGATGTGTCCGGTGAGGGGCGATGTGCGTGAAGTGGTTGTCCAAGGTTCTTGAACGGTCTACTGTCCAATCTCGTCAGACAGATCGTCCGGCATGAATGGACGTCCGGGATCGGATGTGACCGTCCATGCCCATTCAGTAAAGGAACCACCATGCTCGGCATGCGTGACCTGGACGCGGAGTCCGCAGAGCTGCTGCCCGGCCGTGAGGCCCTGGGCCGGCTGAAGTTCAGCTTCGTCAAGACGACCAACGTGACGCGGCACGTCGCCTACGTCCAGGCCCAGAACAACTCGCTCGCGGTGAACGCCTGCTCCCCCGAGGCCATCGCCCAGTCCGCGGGCACCCAGACCATCAACGTCCACCAGTAACCGACCCTTCATCCCGAAAGAGGTTTCACCATGAACAACGAACAGCTCAACGAGGAATCCGCGGAACTGCTGCCCGACCGTGAGGCCCTGGGCCGGCTGAAGTTCAGCTTCGTCAAGACGACCAACGTGACGCGGCACGTCGCCTACGTCGACGCCCACAACAACTCGCTGGCGGCGAACCTCAACTCCCCCGAGGCCATCGCCGCCTCCGAGGCCAACCAGACCATCAACATCAGCCAGTAACGGCACGCGACGCGTGCGGACCGTGCTCGTGGCGACGCGGTCCGCACCGGGGAGGGAGGGCAGGACGATGGCCGACGGTCAGGGGGCAGCCCATGACCCCGCTCCCATGGGGACGGCGGTCCGGGACGTAGACAAAACGTTTCCCGGGGACGTGTACGAGGAACCGCTCTTCCCCGTCCCGCGACTCGGCGCAGGGCTTCAACGCCTGGGCGAGTACCAGGGATCCGGCTTCACGGAACGCAAGTATCTGGTCCGCCGGGAGGACGGACAGGTGGTCCAGCTCTCCCGGCTGCTCTATCTCGTGGTCGAAGCCATCGACGGCGTACGCGACACCGAGGGCATCTCCCACCGGGTCAGCGGTCGCTTCGGGCGCGAGATCAGCGCGGACAACATCCACTACCTCGTGGAGCGCAAGCTCGAACCGCTCGGCCTCACCGTCCCGTGCGAGCAGGCGGACGAGCAGGTAGTCGCCGGTCCCCGGTCCGACCTCCTCCTGGTCCTCAAGGGCCACCGGGTGATCTTCCGCGAGCGGCAGGTCGCCCGTATCGCCACGGCACTGGCCTGGCTGCACCGGCCCTCGGTGGTGGCCCTGGTGCTAGCGGCAGTGACCGTGCTGGACGTCTGGCTGTTCGGCTACCACGGCGCAATACAGCCGGTGCTCCAGGTGCTGGAGCAACCCGTCCTGATGCTGGCCGTCTTCGCGCTGATCGTAGCCTCGCTCGTGTTCCACGAGTTCGGTCACGCCTCGGCCTGCCGGTACGGGGGCGCGCGCCCCGGAAGCATCGGGTTCGGCCTCTTCCTGATCTGGCCCTCGATGTACACCGACGTCACCGACGTCTACCGCATCAACCGGGCCGGCCGGATCCGCACCGACCTGGGCGGCGTCTACTTCAACGTCGTCTTCATGCTGGGGCTGGCCGGCGCCTACCTCCTCACCGGCCAGCCCTTCTTCCTCGGCGCGGTCTACCTGGTGCACTTCGAGATCCTCGAACAGCTGATGCCGGCGGTCCGGCTGGACGGCTACTACATCCTCGGTGACCTCGCAGGGATCCCCGACCTCTACGGCAAGATCAAACCCATCCTCCTGAGCATGCTGCCGGGCCGGCCGGTCACCCCGGAGGTGGCCGGTCTCAAGCGCTCCGCACGGGTCATCGTGACCGTCTGGGTACTGACCATGGTGCCGTTGATCATCGCCGAGCTCGGTTACGTCCTGTGGAACCTCCCGCGCCTGCTCGCCACCGGGCTGCGTTCAGTGGCCGAGCAGGCGACCGGAACCTGGTTCGCCTTCGCCGACGGGCAGATCGCGGCCGGACTCGTCGGCGTCGTCGGAGAGTTCATGATCCTGTGCCCCTTGGCCGGCGCGGGGTATCTCACCGTGCGCCTGACCGGGCGGCTCGTCCGGGCAATCCGGCGCGCCACCGAGGGAAACCTCCGGCTGCGCCTGGTCATCTGCGCCGGCGTACTGGCCGCGGCCACCGCGCTCAGCGCGGCATGGCTGGGCGGGATGACGCCCAAGCCGCTGCCGCCGCAGCCGCCCATCGTCCCCATTCTCCAGCCCGGTGTGCCAACGCTCCGCGCGGCGGAATCGCCGTCGGCCTCGGACGAGGCGCCGCAGGACGACGCCCAGCCGGACTCGCCCTTCCTCACCGGCCCGTCACCGGAGGCGAGCCTGCTCTCGCCGACGCCCGATGCCAGTCCGTCCGACGAGGCCGACACGGCGAGCGATTCCCCCTCGGCCGAGGACAAGACCAAGACGGCCTCCCCGACACCCAAGAAGGCGACTTCGAGCCCGACCCCGAGCCGCAGGCAAACTCCGGCGCCGTCCGGCCCCAGCCCCTCGGTCGGTACGCCGAGCGCTTCGCCGTCGGCCCCGCCCTCGACAAGCCCCTCCCCGCCGCTGCCCACCGAGAGCTTCCCCGACCCCTTCACCTGGTGAATCCCGGGGCCCCAGGGCCCCCGATGAACAGCCCTGAACCCCGGTGAACCTCCCCGGCCCCGTGCCGCTCATACACCCGCAAAAGGAGAACTTCAGTGAGCCACCGAAAGCCACGCACCGGCACCGTCGGCCGGACGGCCATGCGCCTGGGCATGCTGACCACCGTCTGCCTGACCGGCCTCGCCACCGTGACCCCAGCAGGTGCGGCGAGCGGATCCCGCATCACCAGTGGCGTCGGCATCGCCGTGGACGAGGCACGGTCCCTCGCCAACCCCAGACACCGCGTCGACCACGACGAGGAGTTCACGATCCATCAGCTCGGCACGGTCGTGGGCGCCGGCGTACGCAACCGGGCGATCGCCCGCTCCGTCGGCTGTTCGATCGACGCGCCCTGCCGGTCGATCGCGCTGTCCTTCCAGGTCGTCACCACGAACGGGGCCGCGCGCCTCAACGCCTCGAACACCAGCAAGGCCGTCAACGACCACTGCGAGGGCTGCGAGACCTTCGCCGGCGCCTACCAGTTCATCGTCTCGACCCCGTACCGGTTCACACTGAGCTCGACAACCAGAAACAAACTCACCGGGTACGAACGGCGACTGGCCGCGCTGGAACGCAGTCGCGAGCCGATCGACGTCGTCAAGGGCCACGCCGACGCCCTGGCCGCCGAGATCGTGAGCCTTCTCCAGCAGGGGGTGGCGGCCGCGCCGCACGGCGAGACCGTCGACCCACTGGGCCTGCGGCCCACCGTCACCCTCCGGCGCCACATCGACTAGCCCCCGGCGCTCCGGGCCCACGGAACCCACCGCCTCCCCGGGCCCGGGCCTGCTCTCCCGGACCCGGGGGCCGACCTCCCCCTGAGATAACGCCCATGCGACCCACGCGATACCCGCCCGAACTGCGCCGCAAAGCCCTGGACCTGCTCGCCGACGGCGAGCCCGTGAAGAGGGTCGCCGTCGCTCTCGGCCTCAGCGACCAGACCATCTACCAATGGCGGCGCCGACACCTGCCGCACCTCAGCAGAGGAGCCCAGCCGTCCACGGGGACGGACCTCAGGGCCGCACGCCGGCGAATCGCCGAACTGGAATCCGAGCTCGCCGCCCTGCGGCGCGCGACCGATCTGCTGCGCGATGTGGTGTCCCCAAAAGGCGATTCGAGGCAGTGCACGTGATGGCCGGCGAAGGGCTGCCCGTGCGGACCGCCACCCGGGCGCTCGGGGTGACCGAGTCCGGCTACTTCACCTGGCGCGCCCGCCATCCCTCCGCCCGGTCGATCCGTCACACCTGGCTCACCGAACTCATCACCACCATCCACGCCGCCTCCGGCGGAACCCACGGATACCGGCGCATCCATAGCGAACTCACCCGGACGTACGAGATCGCCGTCAGCCACGGGACGGTGGAACTCCTCATGCGCCGGGCCGGTATCCAGGGCCGCACCGGTGACGGCACCCCTTCCTGAGAGGACCCGGAACATGACCCTGGAACACCCCACGCCCCCGCTGCCCATCTCCGCGATGCTGCGCCCCCAGATGCGCATGGAGGGGGACCTGCCGGCCACTCAGGCGCACCAGGTGATGCTGCACTGTGCCCTGGACGGGGCCTGTATCCCGGCACGGATGACCGACCTCCGCGCCGTCACCCGGATCGCCGAGCTCGACTACCAGACGGTGGCCGCGGTGATCAGATGGCTGCGGATCCTGGGTGACGGGCGGTGAACGGCCCGACGCCGCCCATCAGTTGCCGGAGCCGGAGTCTGTGGGGGCATCCGGGTCGGGGGTGCTGCGCAGGAGGGACTCGACGAGTGCGGTGACGTGGCGGCGGTCGGCTTCGGACAGGCGTTGGACGCTGGCGATGAGGGTGGCGATCTCCGGGTCGGACGTGGCGTCGGCGGGGTCCTCGAAGTAGAGGTGGATACCGCAGGCTTCGGCGGCGGCTCTACGTACCGAGTCCAGGGGCAGTTCCAGTCCCCGGGCCAGGCCTTCGAGGGTGGCTTGCTGCGGCATACGGGCCACCTGCGCGACGGTCGCCAGGTGGTGGACGGTGGATCGCGGGATGCCGCCGCGCCGGGCCACGTCGCCGTAGGACCAGCCCTGCTGCTCCAGCCGGCTCTTCACCAATTCCTGCAGTGCGTTGGCCACGAGATCGATTCTTCCTGCTAGCAAGGCGGTTGAGCAAACACTCTTGAGCGGCTTGCCATCAGGTGCTACGGGGGACTGGCGTCCAATGTCGTTGGACACTCTGTCCGGCGGGCACCATCACCGCTGGGTTCAACGCTTCGCGGCCTGCTCCGTCACGCCCGGCGCCCTCGCTTCGCTGCCTGCCGCTTCACGTCTGCTGCCCCCGCAGCAGCCCCCTCCCCCTCCCGCAAGGGCATCGAGTCCAGCGGACGCCTGGGCCGCCGCAGGTGGGTCGCCGAACGGGCCATGGCGTGGCTGACCGGCTACGGCAGACTCAGCCACCGCCACGAATGCCACCCCTCCAACCACCTGGCCATACTCGGGCCGGCAGCCGCACTGTGCTGCTACAAACGCGTCCTCCAACTCGCCATGTAGGACGCGGTCTTGGCTTGATCTCCAAGTTCGGGGCGAAGACTTCGCGACGATCACCATCGATGTCCCTTGCGGGTGGGCTTGATCCGCTTTGGCGGACATCTGAGATCAGGGGTTCAGCGCCGGGGGATGTCCATCATGGAGAGCATGGGGAAGAAGAAGCCTCGGCCTTGCTGTTCGTTCACGCCGGAGTTCAAGGCAGAGATCGTCGAGGTGTGCCGTCGCGGTGACCGCTCGGTTGATCAGGTCCCCAGGACTTCGATCTGACCGAGACCGCGGTGCGGCTGAAGATCAGCCAGGCCGAGGTCGACGACCGTAATGGCCGACGGTCTGCAAGACCCGGAAGATCCCTGTTCCTGGACCTGCCACACGATCCGGGCAGATGGCCGATGTGTAGGCAGCCTGCGCGCCTGGCCGAACGTCGATCTGATCCGGGCGCGGTGCCTCGGGCTACTTCTGGGTCCAGTAGTCGGCCAGCATCTCCCCGGGCCAGTTCGGCTCTCGCACTGGCCCTCGGGGGCCCATCTCATCGAAATACGGCGAGAGGTCGTAAATCTTCGTTCCCACCACTGCGTCCAGGTCGGCGACCCGGAGGCGAAGGCCGTCGACCTGTAGCAGCCTGGGGAACGACTGCGCGAGCTGGTTGGGCCTCCGGTGATTGCGGTGGGCGAAGGTGCCGGTAGCCGGCCAAGCGCTGTTCCCGCGCGGGCTTCGGGCGTGGTACTCGACGTCGTCGGGCGAGGCCTTGTCGAAGTGCCACACGACGACCAGGTGCGAGAACTCATCGAGACCCTGCACGGCGTCGAGGGGGAACCTCGCATCGAGCTCGATCACCGACTCGATGCCGCCCCAGTAGTCGTCGGCGACCTCCCTGCGCCCTTCGATGACTTCCCCGATCGGCTCGATCCCCAACGACATGTCCCAGCCCTTCGACTCTGCGCCAACGTCGTTGTGGATCAATCTACTTCGGACAGGCACGTCGGCCGCCAGGGCATCGAGAGTTCCGACAGCTTGGAGGCCACGCCGGTGGTACGGCGTGAGCAACCGCCGCATGTCCTGGACGGCCTGCCTCACGTCCCGAGTGGATGCCGTCCTCCATGGCGTCCAGGACCCTGGTCCACGTTGCGCAGGCCTCTTCGACGCTTCTCTGTCCGGGCCCTGTCTTGCTTGCTGGTCATCGCCGATCACCTTCGCAAGGTGGGGCGCCCCTGCGACCCGGACGGCATCTCCCCCCGTCTCGGTGATCCTCCCCAGAGGCCAGCACTGGTCGCTCCAGCCCGCGACGGCCGGACCGGCATCCAACACGCCTCCAGCACACGTAGTTAAGCTGCGTCGAGCTTGCAGCGGGCACCGCCGGGACCCTTGGAGACCAGGCCCGGCCGACCGCTCGAAGCCAACGCCCGCCGCCAGCGGTTCGCCGACATCCGAGTCACCCGGAACCACTGGGCCACCTCCCGGTCACCGGCCCCCGCCTCGCTCAGATCAGCGGCCGCCGACCGGACTCCCTCGCGCCGAACCCGCTCCTCGGCCGTCAGCCCTCCGCCATCGGGATACCTCACCCCTCAGGCAAAGCGCAGCACACGACAGGCCGTCACCAGCCCACGTAACCCACACCTTCACAGATCTCCAGCTCTGCTCTTGGTGGAGAGCTCTCGATGGGTGAGGCTGTCGCCATAGGAATGCGCCTGGTTGCCGACAAATCCGTCGGGGGCAGTATGAAGTCCATCGGCCATTTCATTCCAGAGGAGCACCCGAAGAGCTCGCCGACACGCTGAAGAGCCGCTTCCGGTGACTCCCCGTGGTTTTGCCAAGCGCGTTCGGTGAGCAGGGCGAGCCTTTCAGGCTGCTGCTGGGCGATGCTGGGGAGGCTCCGGCGCACGTGGAGGTGACCCGGTGAGCGCGGGGGCCCACGGGCTCGCTGACGCACTATTTCGTGGTCACGAAGAGCAACCCGCCGGAGTTCAAGGCGGACGTGATTGCGCTGTACCAGTCGCGCTCGGAAGCAATGATCAGGTTGGTTGCGGCTTCACCGCCACCGCATTCTCCGGCCCTCGATGCGACAATGTGTGCGTAGGTCGTGCCCGTGGATGGGATGACGCTATGGGCTTCGGTAGTGAAGCGGGCGGTGAAGATCCGTTCAAACCTTTCGACATGGCAACTGCGGCTTTGCTGATGGTGGACAGCCATGGCGTGATCGCGGGCTGGAACCAGGCCGCTCAGGATCTCCTCGGGTACACCGCGGCCGATGTGCTGGGGCACTCCGTGACAACCCTGCTCCTGGACGAGGGCGATCTGCCTGCCGTGCAGTCACGGCTGCGAGGGGCGGAGAACGGCTGGGAGAGCCCCCTCACAGTGCTCCACCGTGAGGGGCGTCCCGTGGAACTCGCGGTTCGTGCATGCCGGCTTCACGCGCTCGGTGGGCAGCGTGAGTGGCTCGTCGCCCTGCGGGACGCCGCTGCGCTGCGCGAGGACGAATGGCATGAGGATGTCGCGTGCAGCCTGCTGCAGCAGTCCCCGCTGGGTGTCGCCGTGCTTGACACGGACCTCCGGTACGAGTGGGTGAACCTTGCGATGGCTCGCCTTGACGAGGAGGTGTGCGGCGCCGCCACCAGTCCGGCCCCCGGTGCGGAGCCATCGCCGATCGTTGCACGCCAGGCCAAGCAGGTACTGAAGTCAGGGCAGGCGCCGGTGGCTCTGGAGAACATAGCGCCGGTCCGGGTGTCCGGCCGGGAAGACGGCGGTCACGTCAGGCTTCGCTCCTCCTTTCCATTGAGCGGCGCTGACGGCAACGTGCTCGGGGTCTGTCACGCCGTCCTCGACTTCAAGGGTCAGGACCCGGCGCGCGAACGGCTGACGCTGCTCAACACGGCCGGTGAGCACATTGGCACCACGCTGGACCTGGACCGTACGGTGCACGAGCTTGCCGAGATCTTGGTGCCCTCCGTCGCGGACTTCGTGGCGGTTGACCTGCTCGAAAGTGTCCATGCGCCGATGGACCTGACAACGAGATCCGCCGAGTCTTCCGACCCCCTGTGCCGTGTGGCCCACCTCTCGATCCAGGAAGATCGCCCCGAAGCGGGAGTCGAGATCGGCGCGACGCCGCATTACCCCAAGGAGTCGCCCCAACGACGCTCCCTGGCCACTGGACAGCCAATCCGCGAGGTGGTTCGCCCCTCGACGCCTTGGCTCGCGAAAGACCCACTGCGCTGGACAAGGCTGATCGGGCTGGGCGTGCACACGCAGATGGTGGTACCGCTGCGGGCACGCGGCATCAATATGGGCGTCGTCACCCTGCTGCGTTGGAGGAATCCCCGCCCGTTCGACGAGGACGACCTCCCCCTCGTCGAAGACTTGGTGGGCCGGGCCGCCGTGTGCGTCGACAACGCCAGGCGTTACACACGCCAGCAGCAGGCGGCGCTGACCTTGCAGAGGAGTCTGCTGCCGCAGGACCTGCCCGATCTCAGTGCCGTCGAAGCCGCCTACCGGTACCTGCCGGCCGACACCGAAGTGGGCGTCGGCGGTGACTGGTTCGACGTCATTCCGCTCTCGGGTGCCCGAGTGGCGCTCGTGGTGGGCGATGTCGTCGGGCACGGCATCCACGCCGCGGCCAGCATGGGACGGCTCCGGGCGGCCGTGCAGACCCTCGCGGACCTTGATCTGCCCCCGGATGAGCTGCTGACCAAAGTCGACGACCTCGTGGTGCGTCTCTCCGACGAGGCGGAAGCCACATCCGACGGGCCCGTCGTTATCGGCGCGACCTGTGTCTATGCCATCTACGACCCGATCGCCCGCACCGTCACCATGGCCCGCGCCGGACATCCCACCCCCGCGATCGCGCACCTCGACGTACCGGTCGAGTTCCCCGACGTTCCCGCCGGGCCGCCGCTGGGGCTGGGCGGCCTGCCCTTTGAGTCGGCAGAGATCCCGGTCGAGGAGGGAAGCATCATCGCGCTGTACACCGACGGGCTGATCGAAGCGAGCGACCGCGACGTTGATGTCGGATTCGAGCGCCTGTGCTTCGCCCTTGCTCACCCTGACCGCCCGTTGGACGAGATCTGCGACACCATGGTCAGAATCCTGCTGCCCGATCGTCCCTCTGACGACGTTGCCTTCCTCATCGCACGTACCCGCGCCCTGAGTTCTGACTCCGTTGCCGCCTGGGACGTGTCCGCCGAGCCGTCCGCCGTCCACGAGGCGCGTGAGAGGTCCGTCAGCCAACTTCGGGTCTGGGGAATGCAAGCGGCCGCCTTCACCACCGAGCTGATCGTCAGTGAACTCGTCACCAACGCCATCAGGCACGCCTCCGGCCCGATCAGCCTGCGGCTCATCCGCGAACACGTGCTGATCTGTGAGGTCTCGGACGCCAGCAGTACGTCTCCGCACATGCGACGCGCTTCGAGCATGGAGGAGGGAGGTCGCGGACTGTTCCTGGTCGCGCAGGTGGCCCAACGCTGGGGGACCCGCTACACAGCCGACGGCAAGACGATATGGGCCGAACAGCCGCTGCCCGCCTCTGTCTGACCGTCAAGCGCCGTTCCAGGGGATATTCGGCGTGAGCATTTCGTGGATGCAGCGGCGCAGCCCGCTGTTGGAGTCCACCGGTGGGACCTCGCAGCGGAACGGCTCGTCGCAGAATCGAACCTGAGTGACGAGCAGCGCGCCGAGGTCGTGACGGAACTCGCGAAGGCCATGATCGCCGGGACCACCCCTCCAGCAGTGGATACCGCCAACGGCCCGAACGGTGATGCTGGGAACACGAGGGCCTGGTCAAGTCTCCCGAGTTTGGTGGCCGGTCGGCGGTCTCGGCGCGCGCTTCGGTCCGGCTGCCGCGAGGGTGGCGGCCGTAGCCGCACGCGAACGAGCCCCCGACCCGCCTGGGGCGGGGACTTCTGTTGCTCAGGTCTTGCTCAACTCTCTTCACCTCTGGCCGGATCACGGTGAAGATCACCTCACCACGGGCGATCGCGTGGTGTGGCCGTCGTCGTGCGGTCCACGAAGAGCAAGCATGGGGGAGCGGCAATGGCGAAAGCGGTACGGGCCTCGCTGGGGGAAATGTGGATCACGTGTCAGGTCTGCAAGAGCGACCAATTCCGTGAGCGAGGCGTGAAGTTGAACAGCACTGGTGGGGAGCTGTTCAATCTGGCCTGGGCTGATGAGACCGCCACGGGGCTGATCTGCTGGCGCTGCGGTTACGTGCACCTCTTCGTCAACCGTGAGATCCAGTTGCACCGCGTCAAGAAGTGACTCATGGGGTGCGTCGCGTCCATCGCGGCAGGCGGCGCCCCTCGCTCAAGATCCTGAGACGTGGCCATCGAACTCCTTGACGATCTGATCGCACTGGAAGGCACTGCGTGGACTGAGCAGTGTCGGCCGTAGGTCACGAGGATCCGAGCCCCCTCCTCGTGCCTCGAGGCGGGGGCTCATTGCTGCCCACTCAGCCGTTACGCACCAGTTGCCCCGTACGCCCCGCAAGGGCCGCGCCAACGCGGGAAAATCTCCTCCTCGCGCTGCTGCACCAGGGGGACATGATGGCCAGTCAACCGCCACACCCTGACGAGGACGACCTCGCCCGGTTCCACAACGGCGACACCCTCGACAACATCCCCGTCGTCCGGCTCCCCGCTCAGGCGACCTCAAGCAAGCGCCGGCGGCACTTGCTCCATGCGCCCGTGGCTCTTGTGCCGGTCATGGCCATCGTCGGCACGTTGGCCGGCATCGGCGTCGCCGCCCTCATGGACGGCCCGACAGAACCACCGGCCGCAGCGGCCGGGGCGCCGCACCGGACCACGGCCGCGGTGACCGCTCCGACGGCGACGGCATCGACGCAAAGCGCGTCCGCCACTCCGTGGGTCGAACCGTCCGCTCCATCCGCGCCGATGAACGCGACGGGGCTGGAGCGAATCCTCGTCACTGCCGCACCGCCCACGGGTGGCGACCCGTCAACGACGTACTGCCTCACCTATCCGGACGCGGCCGGCGGGGAGCGGCGAGAGGCGAGGCTCCTCTCGAACGTGCTTCCCTCGCAGTGCATGGACATCCTCGTCGACTCCAGGGCCCAGGTGACCAACGTGTGGGCACCGAATCCGATCACATGCGAGGGATCCGCCCGCCCCGCAGAGGTCACGTTCACCCCCGAGACGGAGCGGGGCGGCGGCGAGGAATTGTTCACCTGCCTGGTCCGCCGCATCGGAACGTAGGTGCCGGCGGGGACCTCAAGATCTCGGGGTGGCTATCGAACTCCCTGACGATCTGATTGCGCGTGAGCGCACCGCGTGGACTGAGATCCAGGAGGGGCGCCTCACTGTCGCGGCAGCGCTCGCCGTGCACGAGGCGACGCCGGCCTTCGCGGCTCGCGAGGACGTGGAGGCCACGCGGCTCGCCATCGAGGAGCGGCTCAAGCGCCTCGTCCGCCACCCCGAGCCCGAGGCCGCAGCGGCCTGACAGGAGAATCGCTACGCCGCGCCGTCGGGCCACGCCTTCAGTTCGCCCCCACGACCCGTCCGTGGCCTGTTCGGCCAGTGCGACGCGGGCGCCCGGCATGCAGCCACAGCTGCCTGTCCATGACCGGAACTTCCGCTCGGCGGTGTCGTGGCTGGCCCATCGGCCGTCCATGATCAATCCGTCTGCGGCCGTTGTGGGTGCCGGAAAGTAGGTCCACGCAGGTCATGCGGAGAAGTCCGCGGCGGTGATGCCGTCGGAGTGTCCGGGCGGCCACTCCACCAACTCGATCCGGTAGCCATCCGGGTCGGTGAGCCACGACGTCTTCGGGCCGCGAGGACCGCCCGGGTACTGGACAGGTCCCGGATCCAGGCCGGCGGCGGTCAGCTGCCCCAGGGTGGCGGCCAGTGCGTCCACCTGGATCGCGAGGTGGTCGAAACCGCTGCCCACGTCGACGCGTCCGCCGACGGGACGGTGGACCAGTTCGAGCGAGGCCGCCGTTTCGCCGGAGAATTTGAGGATCGCGAGGCGACTCCCGTCGCCGCCGTCGACCCTGCCCAGCTCGACGTAGCCCAAGGCGGTGTAGAAATCGAGCGAGCGGTCCAGGTCGGTGACGCGGTAGGCGACGAAGAGCGTCTTCATGTGGTCTCCTCGGGTCGACGGACCCGGTAGCGGAGGTGCGTGACGTCGCGGTCCTCGAGCCGTCGCACGAGGTCGAGTTCGATGTGATCACCACCGAGGTGGTCGAACAGCCGTCGGCCTTCCCCAAGGAGGACCTGAACCAGGTGGATCTCCATCTCGTCGATGTGTCCGGCTCGGAGGAGCGCTTGGGCCGCGCCCGCCCCATGGACCATGACCGGCCGGTCCTCGGCGGCCGCGCGAGCCTGACGGGCGCAGTCCTCGACGTCGGTGACGAATCGCGCGTGGCCGGGTGGCACGTCCCCGTCATCCACATGGTGGGTGAGGACGAAGATCGGCACACCGTCGTGATGGTCGCCCTGCCAACGCCCGGCGAGTTCGAAGGTCCGACGGCCGGAGATCACCGCGCCGGTCGCCAACGCCTCGCGATAGACCTGTCCGCTGGGACCGTCGGATTCCCGGTCGTCGAGCCAGTTGAAAAGACGTCCACCAGCGCGTCCGAGCTCCTGGCCCGGTCGATCGTCCGGACCGGCAATGTAGCCGTCGAGCGACATCGACATGTACAGCCGAATCGGATTGCTCATTCTGGCCTCCATCTCTCCTCCATGACGTGGGGATGCTTCGCGTCCCGCTCCGTAGGGGCGGGAAGGTCACAGTGGAAGACTTCAGACAGCATGCGAACTCATCGACCTGACGAGGCGTAAGTCAAGATCGGTTGAGGTGGTTGAGGCTGCGTGAGCCTCGGAGCGTTCGACGAGCCGACCGCGCTCGAAGCGGGCGCCAGCCCGCACCAGGACGACCGGGTGGGGTGTGTTCACGGCACGCCGGCGGGCCTGGACGGACTCGATCAGCTTGAAGACCACAGCGAGGGCTGCCGCTTGGGAGCCAGCGCCCTTGGTGCCCTTGGTGACCTTGGTGCGGAGGTGCACGGTGGCGGAGGTCGATTCGATCGGGTTGGTGGTCCGTAGGTGGATCCAGTGCTCGGCGGGGAAGTCGAAGAACGCCGGCAGCTCGTCCTCGTCGTCGACCAGACGCTTGACGACCTTGGGGTATTTGAGTGTCCGTCACGACGATTCACCGGCGGCGTTCCCGGGCGTACGCGCCACGGACGTCCACGCTCGACACCAACTCCCGCATCCCCCCGCGCCGTTGCCCGTGCATCCGCACCCCGAACAGACCCCTGTCTACCCGGCGGCGCCCGGAGGCCCCGACCCCTTCGCGCCGGACCAGCTGGCGTCCGATGCAGCCGCCCGCGCCCAGGCCCTGCTCAGCAACGGCCGCGATCCGGTGGCGGAGCTGACGCTGTGTCAGGACGCGGGGTCCGGCTCGCCGCTGCCCGCCCGGGGTTCCGGCCTCACCGCCGGCTCCCGCTCGCTCTGCGTGTAGCTCGCCTCCGCCGCCGACCGCCGAACTGGCCCGCGCTCGCGGCCTGGCGGCAGGGTGGCATCGAAGGGCTCGTCGTTCTCGAGGATCCTGCGACCCGCCGGCCGGACGCTTCGACCGCGCCCGCCCGCTCCTCCTCGCCGCCGACCTGCCGACCTTCCGCCCGTGGCGCACCCACCCACCCCCGGCTGCCACGTCCAACTCCACCTGAGCCGGGCGGGGTTGCGGTAGGCGTACGAGTCGGAACCGGGCCTCGACGAATGGTGGCCCCGCGGCACCCCCGACCTCGATCCGGCCGGCGCCCTGACCGGCCTCGGCGCTTCGCCGGAGCGCTGACGGGTATGCACGTATGTGGCGCGACGGGCAAGGCGGCGCGACCGGCAACGAGCTCGGCCTCTGTCACCCGATGCGCCACTACACTGCGCCGTTGCACCACAGGACACACACAGCAACTGGCCGAAAGCGAACGGGGAGCGGCATGGCTACGGGGGGATGGGGGCCGGGAAACGGCCCGGGTCAGCCTGGCGGCAACGGACCGGGAGGCCAGGGCGGCTGGGGCGCTCCCTACGGACCACCGCAGGGCGGTCCGTACGGTCCGCCACCACCGAATCCGGGCCCGTACCCGAACCCGAACCAGCCTCCGTACCCGAACCCGTACCCCTACGGCCCCCAGCCCGCGAGGCCCGCGGTCCGGCGTTCCCGCGGCTGCCTGTCGTACGTCTCACCCGTCGGGCTCGTCTCCGCGATCCTGCGCTCCGCGCACCGCGTCGCCACCAGGCTCTTCGCGCAGGACGGTGAAGGCCGGATCGTGGACCGCACCGTGGACCGCGTCCAGCTGGCCCGCACGGTGCTCGGTGCCGCCGCCACCATCGCCCTGATCCTCGCCTACAACGTGGACCCGAACCGCTGGGAGGACGCGGCGTACGGCGGTGCCGCCCAACTCATGATCGCCCCGTTCGTGCTGATCGTCGCCGCGCCCCTGGTCATCATCGGATTCATCTACTACGCGCCCCCGCACCTGCGGCCGCATCTGCGCTCCCGGCTGCGCGCTCCGCTCAAGGCGGTCGGCTGGTACGTGCTGACGTTGGCCGTCATCGGCGGAGTCCTCGTCCTTACGGCCCTGACCGTCGACGACCGTGACGGGAAGAGCTGGTGGGAATACGTACTGGCCGTCGTCGCGCTCGTCGTGGTCGCGTGGGGTTTTCCCTTCTTCTTCATGGCGTCGCTGTACTCGGCCCGCAGTGCCTTCAACAGCGCCCAGGTCCACCCGATGCTGCCGCCCGTCCTCACCATGGCGCTGGTGTGGGTGTTCGCGGCCCTCAACCTGATCGGCGACGGCATGCCGGGGGGCCCGCCCATCGTCCAGTTCTGCTCCACGCTGGGCGGGCCACTGTCTGTGACCGCCGTCTCGCTGTGGGAACTGCGGCGGATGAGGACCCGTTTCGGCGTCACCCTGCGCGCCTGATCCGGCTTCGGCGGGCCCCGCTCCCGGGTGAAGCGCGGACCTTCGGTGAAGGGCCGTGCCCTCGGGCGGGCAGGGAAAGCCGATGGCCGCGAGCGGGTCCTGGCCCGGGGCACGCCGGCCGGCTTCGACGATCCCCTGCCAAGCGGGCGCCGCAGCGACGGCGGCCGGAGGGCGCCCAGCCACCAGACACAGCACCCCACCCGGCTCACCGTCGCGCTCGTGGTGCAGATCCTGCAGAGCGGCTGGGCCCTGCGCCCAGGCCTCCCCATCAGGCTGCCCCAGCCCAGCCCAGCCCAGCCTCGGCCGGCTGGTCGTGGGCCGCACGTATCTCCCGCTCCCGGTTGAGGAGGCCCTGCCCGACTCGCGGACCGCTGGCCGGCCGGTTTCGGACACGGCCTCCCGTACGAGCTCGGCGAGAGCCCGGGCGGTGGGCATGCCCGAGGCTCGGACTCCGTCGGAAAGCATTTGCTGAATCTCGGCCCGCGGCCGCCAGTGCGTGCTGTCACCGTCCCTCATCGGCACGGCGACCGTGTCCGTGCGTGGCGAACCGGACTTGCCCACCGGTGCCGACACGACGAAAGGCGTGTCGACAGCCTGCGCGGGGACATCGATGAACACCACCCGCTCGTCTCCCGAACCGGACCATCCGACTCGCACTCCGCGAGGAGCCGGCGTGATGGGTTGACGTATCAGCTTGCGGACCTGGTCCAAGTTCACTGCGGCTGGGCCGACCCCGGCGAGGTGGTCCAAGACCCCCTCGCCGTGTTCCGGACGGGCGGCGACGCCGATGACGATGACCCCGCCGCCCCCGTCGGCGAACGCAGAGACATCCTTTGTGAACTCCTCGACCGCCTTAGGGTCCGCCAGCGCCAACTGGTAGGGGACCACCTTCGCATCGAGTCACTGCGTCTCGCACAGCCCGAGCAGCGAGACCGGCTCATGGGCGTCCAGCGCGGCCAGCGCGCTCTTCAGCGGATTCATGCGAGGAACCCTGGGCGTTCACGCCCGGGAGGAATCGCATCCACGGGGTGTGACGCGGGGCGTCGCCGTGATGTGCCGCAGGCCATCACGGGCCGCGGAGCGGCCGGGAGGCGTTCCGGTGGAGCCGGGTTACGGCGGTGTGCGCGGGGGAGGGTCGGGGCGGGTTTCGCTCGTTGGGGTGAGGTGGGGCGAACGTGTGGTGGGTCTTCGTCCAGGTGTATAGGTTCGCTGATCGTGTAGCTGGTGGTGCGGGTGAAGCTGCTGCCGACGCCCGTACGGGCGGCGGCACTTGAGGCGACCCTGCACGCCTGCAATCAAGCGGCGACCTGGGCGTCCGGGGTTGCGTTCGAGGAGAATGCGCGTCGCCCGCTGGCCCTACGCAAGCACAAGGGCCGTCGCGGAGCATCGCGAAGAGCACGTGGCCCGGCGGTGCCGCACCATCGTCACTGTCGCCTAAGCTCCCGCTGTTGCAACGGGGGGCAGGCATGAACAGGCCCCCACACGCCACAAGACGCCGTCCGAACCCATCGCGCGTACCGTGTGTGACTGCCACTCGTCCTGGCCTGGGTCTTCCCTTGGGGCAAACTCCCCGACGCGCTCCACGCTCCTTGGCCCATCGACGCCGCCAGAGACGTGATCGCCTTAGGGCCTGTCCGACGGGTCGCGTCACCGACCCGGCACCCGACAGCACTGTCACCCGAATGGCGCAACATGACGTGCCACACACATGGCGATTAAGTTGATTAGTGCCCCAACCGAGACAATCCGTGAAAGGGGAACCAAATGCGCATTCGACGAATCCTCCCCGCCGTCATCGCCACGGCAGCCCTCGCCGGACTCGGCCTCACAGGCGCCGCCAGCGCCGCCGCACAGGGTGCCCCAACCGACGTCACCCCTTCTCAGTGCAAGCAGGGCGGCGGAACGCCCGACCTGACGGACAACCTCTGCAAGGGCGGTATGCACGACGGGGAGATGGTCGACTAAACCCCACAAGGCGCCCCGCAGCCACGCGCCGCGGGGCGGTCCCGCGCGAGCGTAGCCGGGAGAGTCGCAGGGACTGTGCCGACCCGTCGGGCACGCTTAGCGGTGTGCGACAACGCTTTTCACTGCTCGGACATAGGCGTTGCGAGCGTCATCTACGTCGTCGACTACTGCCCGCCATGCTGGGCGATCCGCCATGGGTCCAAGCACGGCGACCTCCAGGAGCGCGTCACGCTCACCCGCGGGAACGTGCCTGGTTGGCGAGGGCGGCCGCAGGCCTCTCGCATTCCTGATAACACCAGGCCAGTGGGATGATGCTCCGCAGACGATCCCGACCCTCGAACGCATCCGTGTCCCGCGCGCCAGCGGTGGCCGTCCGCGCACGCGCCCTGAACACGTGGGCGGCGACAAGGCGTACTCGTCTCGCCAGAACCGCCGTTATCTGCGGTGGCGGCAGATCAAGCACTCCATTCCCGAGCGCATGGACCAGCGAGTCAATCGCGGATCGTGGCAGCGCCGGCGGTCGGCCTACGGGCTTTGACAAGTCGATCTACAAACGCCGCAACGAAGTAGAGCGGACGTTCAATGCACTCGAGTGCTTCCGGGCCGCAGCCACCCGTTTCGACAAGCGCGCCTACGTCTTCCACGGAACGGTGACCGTTGCCTCGCTCCGGCTGTGGCTCCGCGCGTGACCCGGCAGCAAGCCCTGTCAGGGGACGTCCTGGCCGATCGCCCGGATCACGTCGGCAAGCCACACCAAGTGGTAACCCACGGCCCGGTCCTGGTGAGCAAGCAGATCCTCAAGGTGCTGCCATGACTCCGAAAGCTGTCCGATCGTGAGGGCCTGGGGCTCGGTGCCGACGTCGTAGAGCTCGTCGGCTGAGACAGACCAGAAGAGGTTTTCCTTGAGCGTCACGGCGGGCCCTGCTGACGCTTCAATGTGCCGAAGCGCCACGTCCAAAGCGCGACGAAGCTGATCGATCGGGATCTGCACGGGTTCGCCGGCCATGGGCGCCATCTTTACTCAGTGACACCGGCAACGACCCGTCGGACAGGACCTGGTGCCGCCCGCCATCGTCTTCCTTGCCACACGCCGAGCTCGCCGCGGCGCCAGTCAGGATGGCAGCGCCGGCCCCGTCAAGTAGCCCCAGGCCGGCCCGTAGACCCCGCCCGGGATCCGCTCCGCCAGCTCGCCGATCGGCACCCACGCAGCCTCCGTTACCTCCCGCCGCGACGCCGGCCGTGCTTCGCCTGACATCCACCGGCAGGCGACGTACACGACCCGCCGTCCCGTCGCCGGATGTACCCGCTCACCGATGATGGTCAGCGGCTCCACCACGACACCCGCCTCCTCCAACGCCTCACGGGCAGCTGCCTCCTTCGGAGACTCGCCCTCATCGAGCTTCCCCGCCGGGAACTGCCACAGCAGCGCACCCTCTGGAGCGGCGCGACGGACCAAGAGCACCCGACCATCGTGCTGGACCACTGCACCCGCGATCATCGGCTCCATGCCAACCTCAACTCTCCCTCTGAAGAAGGACGTTCACTGCATTCGCCCTCGCCCGTAGGGGGTCATGTCGCCATGACGACGGAGACGCCAGGGCAGTCTGACCAGCGGCGCGACCGGTGGTACAAGCGCCACCCCCGCTGGGCTTGGGCGCCAGGCATCGTCGGGACTGCGGCCTTCATCGTGCTTCTCATCTGGGGGCCCCTGGTGGATGGAAGGCCACCATCTCAAGGGCAGTAAAGGCGAGTTGGTTTCATCCGCCGGGATCATCGTCACCGGCTTCCGCACCATGCTCATCGCCATCGCCATCGCCATCGCCATCGTCGCTGGCGCCGTCGCCGTGGCAGGCCGCTGGTACACCCATAAAAGCCACCAGCAGACCGAGAGGGTGTTCCGGCGTAAGCAGGACAGGGACCGTGAGCGAGCCGAACTGACCCGCGAAGGTCAGGTCACTGGCCGATACGTCGACGCGATCAAACTGCTCGCCTCAGCAACTCCACGAGCGACTCGGCGGCATCTACAGTCTCGAAAGAATAAGGAGCAACAGCGAGCGTGACCACCGGACAGTGGTCGAGGTGCCGACAGCCTTCGTAAGGAGGAGTCCTGTCCTGCCCTACGGCGACCCTGACGAGACAGTCACGGAAGATGTGCAAGCGGCCCTCACCGTCCTGTGCCGACGATGTAGGGCTCGAATAATCATCGCCGCTGGTCAAGAGGCGTACCGGTAGTCGTTGATCACACCGCCGAGGACGCCGGTGCGGAGAGGTCTGTGGGCGGCACACGCTTGGACCGGAGGCGGCTGTTCCTGAGCTCGGGGTGGCAGTTGGTTTCGGCTGCGGTGGGGTCGGTGCGTGTTGTAGTGCTTCTGGTATTCGGCGGGGACCTGGCGCGTGTGGGCCTGGCCGAGGACGAGGTGGTGGTCGAGGACCTCTCGACGGGTGCCGATGACTCTTTCGCAGTGGGTGATCGCCCTCGGTGCGCGGACCGGCGTCTTGGTGATCTCTACGTTGTCGGCCTTGGACACCGCGTTGAAGGTGTCGGTGTACTTGCTGTCGCGGTCTCGTATGAGGAAGCGCGTAGTGAATCCATACGCGCGTCGAGGTCGGTGGCGAGCTTGCTGGGCGGCTCAGGGGGCTGTTGGGTGTGCGGTGACGCCAGCGACGTGCAGCGTGCGGGTGTCGTGTTCGAGGATGATGTCCAGGGCGTACAGGCGTTGCAGGTCGATGCTCAACAAGTCGCAGGCGGTGATGCCATCGGCCTGCGTGGACAGGAACTCGCGCCAGGGTGGGCCGGCCCGGCGCGGGGCCGGTTCGATGCCGGCCGAGTGCAGGATTTCCCAGACCGTCCGATGCGGCGATCGGGTGTCCGGGCCGGGCCAGTTCACCCTGGATCCGGCGATGGCCCCATCTGCTGTTCTCCGGAGCTAGGTGCAGCACGAGCTTTTTGATGGGCGGTGTTCGTGGGCGGCTGTCCTGGTCCGTGGCGCTGCTGAGGGCAGTCCCAGCGACGGGCGACCAACTTGCGGTGCCGTGCCGGCAGTGTGCTTGGCGTGATCGGGAGGACGTGCGTCCGGCGGCGGGGGATCAGCGAGAGCAGGGCCGCCGGCTACAGCCGGTCGGCGGGTTCGTGTCGTAGGGGTGCGTGGAGTTGGTGTCGCAGCACTGCATTCTCGTGCCGCAGCACGAGCAGTTCTGTGAGGGGGCGTCAGACGGCCTCGGCGAGGCGCCCGAGGCCGTCACTGACCGAGGGACGGATCCGGAACCGGCAGCATCTCGAGATGCGCGATGTCCGCGGGCGGAGGCGTGGAGATGGACCACAGCCGGGGCGGGCATCCGTCGGCGACGGCGGCCGGGGCGTCGGTGAGGTTCATCCTCTCGCGCAAGCGGCCGTAGAAGTCCATCGATGCGAGGCGTACGGCCCGCAGGCGGCGTGGGGCGGCATACACCGCGATCCAGTCGCCTGGATCCAGCACACCCCGGAGCTGGCCGTCGATGCTGACGGCCGCCTGCCCGGACCGCTCGAGGATGCGCAGGGCGACGGGTTCGTCGAGGGCGGCGACGATGGACCGGTTGAACGCCATGTGCGGGGCCACCGGCGTGAAGACAAGGGCGTCGGCGCGGGGTGAGACGACGGGCCCGCCGGCGGCGAAGCTGTAGGCGGTCGAGCCTGTCGGGGTGGCCACCAGTAGCGCGTCGGCGGAGTAGGACGCCAGCAGTCGGCCGCAGATGTAGACGCCGACCGACACTTGGCGGTCTCTGGTGAGCTTTTCCACGACGATGTCGTTGAGCGCGGTGACGTTCAGGGGGGTACCCCACTCGTCGTCGCCCTTGAGGTCCGGGTGTACCGGGGGCGGCCGCATCAGTCGCCCGTGGCCGTACTGCACCCAGTCCTCCACGTCCTTGGGAACCTCCAGGCGGCGGGAGGCCCGCAGCGCGAGCAGCATGCGACTGTCGACCTTGAACCGTCCCTCGTGTACCGCGTCCAGCGCCGAACGCACGTCCTCGGCCGACACATCCGTCAAAAATCCCACGCGCCCCAGGTCGACTCCCAGAACCAGCGCATCGTCCTCCACGGCGAGCCGTGCACCGCGTAGGAAGGTGCCGTCCCCGCCCAGCGTGACGATGAGATCGGGATGGTCGGCGGCATCGAGCTCCGTACGGTCGTCACGAGGCCCACCGTTGCGCCAGACATCGATGTCCGTGGACCGCACGGCGTTCTCATCGCACCATGCACGGACGACCCGACCTGCTTCTACGGCCTCCGCGCGCCCACCGTGAACGACCAGGCCGACTCGGCGCACCGACAATTTCGCCTCCGAAGGTGACCGCGTGCCTCGACCGATCCGGCCGGCCGCGTCTCGTTGTGACTGCTGCCCCGGTGAGTGCAGCGGTCACGACGGCGAGGGCGGCGCACGCCGCGCCGACCGGACGCGCTTTTGGCTCGTACGGCTCATCGTGTTCGGTATGTCCTCGGCGCATGCGCCCGGACCGCGGGCGTGTCCGGCTCGGAAATACGAGTCGATGCCGTGAGCTGTGGTGATGACGTTTGGTCAGGCGGCCCGCTGGAACTCCTTGATCAACCCTCCGAGGGTGGATCTTCGTCGGATCTTGTGGGCCTGGAGGTCGGCGACGGTGGCCGGGGCGGGCGATTTGCTGCTGTCCGGGGGCAGGTGCTGCCGGGACTGATGGGGTCGGTGCTTGTTGTAGTGCTGGATGTACTCGGTCAGCACCTTCACCCGCACGGGTCTCGTTGTAGATCAGGGTCCGATCGAGAGCGCGCGGCGCAGGGTGCCCACGGCTCTCTCGCAGATCGCGTTCGCCTTGGGTGCCCGGGGTGGGCTGAGCAGGCCCTCGGGGGCCGGGCGGCCCCACGCGCCCATTTCCTTGGCGAAGATGTCGCGGATCTCGCCGCGGTTGCGGTGGATGGCCGGGACGAGGATGTGGGAGGGGCGGTCGTGGCCGAGCTGCACGATCAGTTCGGCGAGGTCGGTCTCGTAGGCGTGGATGCCCTCGGCCTCCAGCGCCTCGTTGAGCCCGATCTCCTGGGTGGCCATCGATTTGACCTTGACCACTTCGGTCTCGCCGGTCTCTTTGACCAGGCGGGTCACGATCCGGTTGGCCTCGTCGGCGTCGGCTGCCCAGTGGACGATGCCGCCCGCCGCGGTGACGGTCTCCTCCAACTGCACGAGGTAGGTGTCGAGATGGCGCAGGGTGTGGTCCTTGATCTGCTTGCCGGCCTCGCGCAGGTGCGCCCAGTCGTCGAGTTCCGCGACGGCCTTGGCCCGCTTGTCGCGGATGGTGTGCGTGGCGTGCCGGAGGTTCGCGCGCAGGGTGGTGTTGCCGACGGCCTCATGGGCGGCCTTCGGCAAGGACGGCATCCCCAGACAGGTCCCGCTCATGACCAAGGCTCCTCTTCGGTACTGACGAGGATTTCCTGGTCTGGGACAACTTGAACACGCACGTCAGCCGCACCATGCGCCAGCTTGTCGAGGCCCGTTTATGGCTGATCGGAACCGGTCGGCGTGGTGCCCCTCCTCGAACAGGCGGGTCCCCACGGCGTAGGAGACCTCGCGGGCGATGCGCATCAGCCGTTCACGGTGCTCCGCCGGGAGGGCCGCGGCCGTGGTCGTGGCAGAGGTCTTTGCTCCATCTCCCCTCGTGTCCTGTCGCAGTCGACACCGGCAGGCCTCGGTGTGGGGGCCACGTCGTACGGAAGTGGGCCGGTCGAACCCTGGTCGGCCAGACCTTCCAGACCTTCCAGACCTTCCAGACCTTCCAGACCGTCAGTCTCTCGAGCGTGGGTGCCCGCGCCAGGAGGCGCTACGGGTCGGCCCGGGCGCGGAGGGGGCCGTTCGGTCCACGACGGGGCCCTGCGGCCCCTGCAGGATGGCCGCTCATGGCACGAGGCTGGTAGCAGATCCGGTCGCACCTGCTCCGTCCCTCTGGGAGGTAGGAATCATGTCCCCCACAGTCACGGTAGGTCTCGACGGCTCGCCGGAGAGCCGGGCCGCGGCTGAATGGGCCGCACACGAGGCGAACCTGCGTGGGCTGCCGCTGAAGGTGATCCACGTCTGGGAGCCGGATCCCGTTCCCATGGCCCGGGCCCCGCTTCTCGGCGTCGAGACGCGCCAGGACTGGAGTGAACGCGTTCCACGCGAGGCGGCCGAAGGGATCCGTGCGCGCCACCCAGGTATTGAAGTCATCGTGGAGCAGCGAAGTGGTCAACCTGCCGAAGTGCTTTCCGACGCGGCGCCGGACGCCGTACTGCTGGCACTCGGGTCCCGTGGTCTCAGCGGGATGGGCGGCTTCATCGTCGGCTCCGTCGGCTTGGCCGTCGTGGCGCGTACGGAGCGGCCTGTCGTGCTCGTACGGGCCGAGGAGCAGGCTGCCGACGAGCACATGATGGATCCGTCCGGGATCCCGTCCGCGTCGGCGCCGTTCCTGCCGGTGGTGCTCGGGCTCGACACCGCGAGCCCCGACGAGACATTGATCGCCTTCGCCTTCGAGGAGGCACGTCTGCGTGACACGCCCCTGCACGTCGTCCACAGCTGGGATGTGCCGCCCTACATCGCCTACGGTCTGGCCGCCGACCTCGCTGCGAGCGCACGGCTCCTGGACGAGGAGGCTGCCGCGGTGACCGAGGTGCTGCGCCCTTGGCGGCAGAATTTCGCGACAGTGAGGGTCACCGAGGACTCCCGGTCCGGAAAGGCGCCCGACTACCTGGTCGAGGCCTCCCGCCACGCCTCCTTGGTGGTCGTGGGCCGTCGTGGGCGCCGCTCTGTGCTCGGCACCCACATCGGGCCGGTCACCCACGCCGTACTGCACCATGCCACCGCCCCTGTCGCGGTGGTTCCTCATGAGTGATCACCTGGGAGAAGTGATTCTCGTGAAAACAGCGCCGGTGTGGGCTTGCGTTGTGGCGCTGACCGACTCCGAAAACGACGGTGAAGGTAGGTGAAGGCCGTGGAGCTCCCCCTGGTCGTGGGTGTCGACGGCTCCGAGTCGAGCATGCGCGCGGTGGACTGGGCGGCGGACGAGGCCGTCCTGCGCGGGGTGCCGCTGCGGCTGGTGTACGCGTCGTTGTGGGAGCGCTATGAGGGAGCGGCGCTCGACGAGACCCTCGGCAGGTCTTCGGAACAGGTGCTGGCCGACGACATTCTTGATACTGCGGCGCGGCGCGCCCACCACCGTGACAGCGGTCTGAAGGTCACCACCGAGGTGCTGCCCGAAGATGCGGTCAGCGCTCTCCTGAACGAAGGGCGGAACGCCTGTGCCCTGGTCCTTGGATCGCGTGGCCGCAGTGGTGTCGCCGAGCTGCTGCTCGGCTCGGTCTGCCTCGCGGTGGCCGCCCGTGCCGACTGCCCCGTGTTCGTGCTGCGCGGCAGTCACGACAACCAGGCCAGGACCGGGATGCTGCAGAGGATCGCTCTCGGAGTCGGTGAGGAGCAGCAGAACTCGGAGGCCGTGCGCTTCGCCTTCCAGGAGGCACAACGCCGTGGAGCCGCTCTCGACGCGGTGCGGGCCTGGCGCTGCCCGGCGCACGAGTCGGTCGACCACCCGCTGCTTGCGGGCGAACCCGCCCGTTTGCACGAGGAGCGGGCGGTGGAGATCCTGGAGTCGGCACTGAGTCAGTTCGCGGCGGAGTACCCGTCGGTGGAACTGCGTCGACGGACCGCCGAGGGGCCCGCCCGCAGGGTGCTGCTGGACGCCTCGACACGGGCCGACCTGCTGGTTGTCGGTGCCCTGCGGCGCCGGGGCCACCTCGGTCTTCAACTCGGCCAGGTCGCGCATACGGCCCTGCACCATTCGCGATGTCCCGTCGCCGTCGTTCCGCAGCGGGGCTGAGCACGTGGCCGGCTCAGAGACCCGCCGCGTGGTCGGGGACGTATGTCTGCAGGTCACGCGGCGGGCGTTCGTAGCCGGTCGACGGGGGCCGGGGCGGCAGCTCGAGCACCGGAGGGGGCACCTCGTGGTAGGGCACGGAGTCCAGCAGGTGGGCGATCATGTTCAGTCGCGCCCTGCGCTTGTCATCGCTCTCCACCACGTACCACGGCGCGTCCGAGGTGTCGGTGTGCACCAGCATCTGGTCCTTGGCCCGGGAGTAGGCCTCCCACCGACTGATCGACTCGAGATCCATCGGGGAAAGCTTCCATCGCCGCGTCGGATCCTCCAGCCGGCGGCTGAACCGCTCCTGCTGCACGGCGTCGCTCACCGAGAACCAGTACTTGCGCAGCAGGATGCCGTCCTCGATGAGCATGCGCTCGAATACGGGGCATTGGCGGAGGAAGAGTTGGTACTCCTCCTGGGTGCAGAAGCCCATCACATGCTCGATACCGGCGCGGTTGTACCAGCTCCGGTCGAACAACGCGATCTCCCCGGCAGCCGGCAGCTGCTCGACGTAACGCTGGAAATACCACTGGCCGCGTTCGCGCTCGGTCGGCTTGGGCAGGGCCACGGTCCGGGCGACGCGGGGGTTGAGGTGTTCGGAGACCCGCTTGATGGTGCCGCCCTTGCCCGCCGCGTCCCGCCCTTCGAAGACAACCACCAGCCGGGCGCCCTCGGTGCGCACCCACTCCTGAAGCTTCACCAGCTCCGTCTGAAGACGCAGCAGCTCCCGCTCGTACGCCGCACGCGGCACCTTCGCGGCCTTCTCGCCGGCCATGCCGCCTCCTACGCCCGATGACTTGCCCCGATGACTTACGGAGCCACCATGCCCAAGGTCGAACACCAGGACAGCACGGTACTGACCGACGACGAACTGCGCACCCTGGACGCCCACTGGCGGGCCGCGAACTACCTTGCCGTCGGCCAGATCTACCTCATGGCCAATCCGCTGCTCGCCGAGCCCCTGACACCCGCCCACATCAAGCCGCGCCTGCTCGGCCACTGGGGAACGTCACCCGGCCTCAACCTCGTCCACACCCACCTCAACCGCGCCATCAAAGCCCGTGACCTCGAAGCGCTGTGCGTGTGGGGACCGGGCCACGGCGGGCCCGCGGTCCTCGCGAACTCCTGGCTGGAGGGCAGCTACAGCGAGACCTACGCGGACGTCACGCGTGACGCGACGGGCATGGAACGCCTCTTCAGGCAGTTCTCGTTCCCGGGCGGAGTGCCAAGCCATGTGGCGCCCGAGACGCCGGGGTCGATCCACGAGGGCGGTGAACTCGGCTACTCGCTCGCTCACGCCTATGGCGCCGCCTTCGACAATCCGAACCTGCTGGTCGCCTGCGTGATCGGCGACGGGGAGGCGGAGACCGGTCCGCTCGCTGCGTCCTGGCACTCGAACAAGTTCCTCGACCCGGTCCACGACGGCGCCGTCCTGCCGATCCTCCATCTCAACGGCTACAAGATCGCCAACCCGACCGTACTGTCCCGCATCCCCGAGCCCGAACTCGACGAGCTGCTACGGGGATACGGGCACGAGCCGATCCATGTGACCGGCGACGACCCGATCCAGGTCCACCGCGCCATGGCCGACGCCCTCGACCGGGCGCTGGACCGCATCGAGCTGATGCAGCGCACGGCCCGCGAGGGCGGCGTGGCCGAGCGGGTGCGCTGGCCCGTGATCGTGCTGCGTACGCCGAAGGGATGGACGGGACCCGCTGAGGTCGACGGCGTGCCCGTCGAGGGGACTTGGCGGGCCCACCAGGTCCCTCTGGCCGGCGTACGCGAAAACCCGGATCACCTGCGGCAGTTGGAGACCTGGCTGCGCTCGTACCGCCCCGAGGAACTCTTCGACTCAGAGGGGCGGCCCAGCGCGGACGTCCTTGCGTGCGTCCCCGAGGGCAACCGCCGCCTCGGCGCAACGTTGCACGCCAACGGCGGCCGTCTCGTGCGCGATCTGCCGATCCCGCCCCTCGACGGCTTCGCCGTCCCCGTGGACAAGCCGGGCGCCACCCAGCACGAGCCCACCCGCGTCCTGGGCAGCCTCCTCGAACGGATCATGGAAGACACCTCCGGCCGCCGTGACTTCCGCCTGGTCGGGCCCGACGAGACCGCCTCCAACCGACTGGACGCCGTCTACCAGGCCAGTGGCAAAGCCTGGCAGGCACAGACCCTCCCGGTGGACGAGCACCTGGACCGACACGGCCGCGTCTTGGAGATCCTCTCCGAACACCTCTGTCAGGGCTGGCTGGAGGGCTACCTCCTCACCGGCCGGCACGGACTGTTCTCGTGCTACGAGGCGTTCGTCCACATCGTCGACTCGATGGTGAACCAGCACATCAAGTGGCTCAGGACCTCTCGGGCACTGAAGTGGCGCGCTCCGATCGCCTCCCTCAACTACCTGCTGACGTCGCACGTCTGGCGGCAGGACCACAACGGGTTCTCGCACCAGGACCCCGGCTTCGTGGACCACGTCCTCAACAAGAGCCCCGAGGTCGTACGGGTGTACCTGCCGCCCGACGCCAACACGCTGCTGTCCGTCGCGGACCATGTCCTGCGCAGCCGGGACTACGTCAACGTCGTCGTCGCGGGCAAACAGCCCTGCTTCGACTGGCTCTCCATGGACCAGGCCCGCGCCCACTGCGCCCGCGGAGCCGGAATCTGGGACTGGGCGGGGTCCGCCGACGGGGAACGCGAACCCGATGTCGTCCTCGCCTGCGCGGGCGACGTCCCCACCCAGGAGATCCTGGCGGCGTCCGACCTGCTGCGGCGCCACCTGCCCGAACTGGCCGTCCGGGTCGTCAACGTGGTCGACATGACCCGCCTGCTGCCCCGCGATGAACATCCCCACGGGATGAGCGACTTCGAGTACGACGGGCTGTTCACGACGGACAAGCCCGTGATCTTCGCCTACCACGGCTACCCCTGGCTGATCCACCGTCTCGCCTACCGCCGCACCGGACACGGCAACATCCATGTCCGCGGCTACAGGGAAATGGGCACGACCACGACCCCGTTCGACATGGTGGTCCGCAACGACATGGACCGCTACCGCCTGGTGATGGACGTCATCGACCGCGTTCCCGGCCTCGGTGTTCGGGCCGCCGCGGTACGCCAGTGCATGGCCGACGCCCGCACCCGGCACCACGCGTGGATCCGCGAGCACGGAACCGACCTGCCGGAGGTCGCCGACTGGGCCTGGAGCGCGTAAGGCCCTTTTCCTGCAAAGGAGTTCACCGCCATGACGGACGCGACGCCCGGCACGACGCCAACTCGACGGCCGGCGAACGATGAGTGTTGAACGGAGCGGAACGGCTGCCGTGCCCCGCGCGTTGCGAGGTACGGCAGCCGTGGTCTTCGACACCGACGGTGTCGTCACGGACTCGGCCCGGGTGCACGCCGCCGCGTGGAAGACGGCCTTCGACAGCTTCCTGCACGCCCGGGACCCGCAGGGACAACCGCCCTTCGACATGCGCGACGACTATCTGCGGTACGTCGACGGCACATCACGCCTCGACGGAGCCGCCGCGTTCCTCCGTTCCCGGGGGCTCCACCCGTCCGGTACGGAGATCCAGGCCGTCGCCGCCCATAAGGAAGTGCTCTTCACCGAGCGGCTGCGCGCCGAGGGGGTCGACGCCTATCCGGGCACGGTCCGGCTGGTGCGCACCCTGCGGTCCGCCGGGGTGCCGCTGGCCGCCGCGTCGGCCTCCCGGCACGCCGGGGAACTCCTCGAGCGCGCGGGCGTGCGTGACCTCTTCGACGTCCTGGTGGACGGAGCGGAGGCAGGACGCCTTGCTCTCCCGGGGAAACCCGATCCCGCGCTCTTCCTTGAGGCGGCGCGCCGCCTGGGCGTCCCCGCCCGACTGACCGCCGTCGTCGAAGACGCACTGGCCGGAGTCGAGGCCGGACGGCGCGGCGGCTTCGGCCTCGTCGTGGGGGTGGACCGGGCTCACACGCCCGACACCCGGGGCGCGCTGCTGAAGCACGGCGCGGATCTGGTGGTCGACGACCTCGCAGAACTGATGGGGGAGGGCTGACGATGCGGGACTGGACACTGGAGTACGAGGGCTACGATCCCGCCCAGGAAAGGCTGCGAGAGTCGCTGTGCACCCTCGGCAACGGCTATTTCGCGACCCGCGGAGCAGCACCCGAGTGCGCCGCCGACGCCGTCCACTACCCGGGCACGTACGCAGCCGGCTGCTACAACCGGCTCACCTCGGACGTGGCCGGCCGCAGGGTCGAGAACGAAGACATGGTCAACCTCCCCAACTGGCTACGACTCCGCTTCCGTACGGACACCGGGGCCTGGCTCTCCCCGGACACCCACAAACTCCTCGACCACCGCCAGAGTCTTGATCTCCGTACCGGCACACTGGAACGCGTCGTGCGATACGAGGACGACGACGGTCGGCGTCTCGCCGTGCGGCAGTTGCGCGTGGTCCACATGGCCGATCCGCATCTGGCCCTGCTCCGGACGCAGGTGACTGCCGAGGGCTGGTCGGGGCTGCTGGAGGTCGAGTCGGCTCTGGACGGGACCGTCACCAACACGGGAGTCGAGCGCTATGACGCGCTTGCCAGCAGCCATCTGACGCACGTCCGGACCGGATCGCCGGCGCCCGACACCGTGTGGATGCGCTGCCGCACCAGCACCTCGGACATCAGGATCGGCCTCGCGGCCCGCACGGTTTCGGACGCGCGCGCGGAGACGGCGGTGGCGCACGAGCACGCCCGCGCCGTCCAGATGCTCAGGTTTTCCCTGGCCGACGGGTGCACGGTGACGCTCGACAAGACCGTTGCCCTGCACACCTCGCGTGACCCGGCCATCAGCGACCCGCTGCACGCGGCGGTCGCCCGGGTCCGCCGTGCCGCGGACTTCGAGACGCTGCTGGAGTCACACTGCTCGGCGTGGCAAAGGCTGTGGCGTAACGCGGAGTTGGATGTGCCGACCAGCGCGGGACCGGTGTTGCGACTGCATCTCTTCCACGTGCTGCAGACCCTGTCCCCGCACACCGCCGACCTCGACGTCGGCGTCCCGGCCCGAGGGCTGCACGGCGAGGCCTATCGCGGGCACGTCTTCTGGGACGAGCTGTTCGTCCTGCCGTATCTGAACCTGCATTTCCCCGAGGTCTCGCGGGCTCTGCTCACGTACCGCCACCGCCGTTTGGAACAGGCGTGCTCGGCTGCGCACGATGCCGGGCACGCCGGCGCCATGTATCCCTGGCAGAGCGGCAGCGACGGACGCGAGGAGACCCAGCGGCTCCACCTCAATCCGCGCTCCGGACGCTGGCTGCCCGATCACTCACGGCTCCAGCACCACGTCGGATCGGCGATCGCCTACAACGTGTGGCAGTACTGCGAGGCGAGCGGCGACACGGAGTTTCTGCATACCAAGGGCATCGAGATGCTCGTTCAGATCGCCAGGTTCTGGGCCGGCGTCGCAGAGCTCGACCCGACGCTCGGCCGCTACCGGATCCGCGGCGTCGTCGGCCCCGACGAGTATCACGACGCGTATCCCGGCGCCCGTGATCCGGGGCTGGACGACAACGCGTACACCAATGTGACCGCCGCGTGGGTGCTGGCCCGCACCCTCGACGTCCTGCGCGTCCTGCCCGAACCGGTGCGCCGGGACCTGTGCGAGACCACCGGGCTCGAGCCGGCCGAGCTCGACCTGTGGGAGGACATCTCCCGCAGGCTGCACGTGCCGTACCACGCAGGCGTCATCAGCCAGTTCGAGGGATACGGCGATCTGGCCGAGCTCGACTGGCCTGCCTACCGGGACCGCTACGGTGACATCCGGCGTCTCGACCGGATCCTCGAGGCCGAAGGCGACACCGTCAACCGCTACCAGGCGTCGAAGCAGGCCGACGTCCTGATGCTGGGCTATCTCTTCTCGCCCGCCGAACTCGCGGGCCTGTTCCGCCGATTGGGCCATGAGCTGGACGACACCGTGTGGCGTCGCACCGTCGATCACTATCTCCGCCGGACGAGCCACGGTTCGACCCTGAGCAGTCTTGTCCATGGATGGGTGCTGGCCAGGGCGCGACGGGCCGAGGCATGGACCTACGTCCACGAGGCCCTGGCGGGTGACATCGCGGATCTGCAGGGCGGCACCACGGGTGAGGGCATTCACCTCGGTGCCATGGCCGGCACTCTCGACCTCGTTCAGCGTGGACTGACCGGCCTCGAGACCCGCGGTGGCGTGTTGTGGTTCGACCCGGTGCCCTTGCCCGAGCTGTCCGAGTACGGGTTCGCGCTCCGCTACCGGGGACACCGCGGTGTGCGACTGAGGCTGAGCGCGGGCCGGCTGCGGGTTTGCGTGCCGGCGTCCGACCGGGATCCGATCGGCATCGCCCTCGCGGACCGTACCGTCTCGGTGGCGCCTGGAGAGTCCTGCACCCTCACCCTGCCGAGGCGTTGAGGGGACGACGCCCGCGGGAGTGCCGGCCGAGTGCGTGACGCCGCGCCACCGCAGCAGGGGCCGGCCCGTGCGACGCACCCGGTCAGCCCAGGGGACGGGCCTGCGTACCGCTGGATGCTCGGAGTGTCGTGAGGTTTCGAGGAGGCCGGCGTGACGGACGTCGAGGGCAACCGACCGGTCATTCGGCGACGATCTGCCGCAGCTCGCCGAAGCCGACTTCAACCCGGTCCTGGCCACAGCGGGTGCCGTCACCGTGCTCGACGCCCGCGTACGGCTGCTGCCACGCCGGGCTGTGGACCCATATCTGCGCCGGCTGCGCTGAGGAGGAACAGGCGTGAAGCACGAAACAGTCGGATCCGTGACGCGACAGACATCGTGTGGGCCTTGCGTCCATGAGGGCCGACGCGGTGTCCGCGCGGTCGGAGGTGAGCTGTGCGCGGGCGCTGGCACAAGGCGCCCACCAGGCGGCGTTCGCCGAGGACGGAGGGCCTCGGCGAACGCCGGGCCGCGAGGTTTTGCCCGCCGGGGACCGGCCCCGCTGGTCGCCCGAGGGCGGTCAGTCGTCGCGTCGGTCCAGGGCCTTGCGCAGGCCGTAGGCGGCAGCGCCGGCCCCGATCACTGTCGCTCCCCACAGCGCAGAGGCCAGCGGAAGAGCAAAGGCCAGGACCAGGCAGCCCGCTGTACCGACGACAGGCACGATCCGCGCGGGGCGGCCCTCGGCCCGGGTGAGCGTCCAGGCCGAGGCGTTGGCGACGGTGTAGTAGGCCAGCACGCCGAAGGAGGAGAAGCCGATCGCGCCGCGCACATCCGTGGTCGCGGCCAGGACGGCGACCATCGCGCCGACTGCGAGTTCGGCGTGGTGCGGCACTTTGAACCGCGAGTGGACTGCGGCCAGCACATGCGGCAGGTGCCGGTCGCGTGCCATCGCCAGCGTGGTGCGCGAGACCCCCAGGATCAGCGCCAGCAGCGAACCGAGCGCCGCGACGGCCGCCCCGACGCGCACCACCGGCGCCAGGCCCGGGACACCGGCGACGCGGACGGCCTCAGCGAGCGGGGCCGTGCTGTCGGCGAGCCGCTCCGGCCCGAGCACTGCGAGCACAGCGACGGCGACGGCCGCGTACACGACCAAGGTGATGCCGAGGGCGGTCGGGATCGCGCGGGGAATGGTCCTCTTGGGGTCGCGGACTTCCTCGCCGAGGGTGGCGATGCGCGCGTAGCCGGCGAAGGCGAAGAACAGCAGCCCGGCCGCCTGGAGCACGCCGCCGAAGGTGGCGTCCGTCCCGACGTCCAGACGCGCTGCCCGCGCCGTGCCGCCGAGCGCGCAGGCTGTGACCACGCCGGCAAGCACTGCCAGGACGACCGCGACGATCCCGCGCGTCAGCCACGCGGACTTCTGCACGCCGACGTAGTTCACCGCGGTGAGCGCCACCACTGCGGCGACCGCGACCGCGTGCGCCTGACCGGGCCATGCGTAGGAGCCCACCGTCAGCGCCATCGCAGCACAGGAGGCGGTTTTGCCGACGATGAAGCCCCAGCCGGCGAGGTACCCCCAGAAGTCCCCGAGCCGCTCGCGTCCGTAGACATAGGCGCCCCCCGACCGCGGGTACCGGGCGGCCAGGCGAGCCGAGGAGGTGGCGTTGCAGTACGCCACCACTGCGGCCAGCGCCAGGCTCAGCAGTAGACCGGAACCGGCCGCGCCGGCGGCCGGGGCGAGCGCGGCGAAGATCCCCGCGCCGATCATCGACCCGAGCCCGATCATCACTGCGTCGAACACGCCCAGGTGCCGCTTCAGCTCCCCCGCTTCGGCGGACGCCGTCGTACCCATCGCTCGCTCCTCTGCCACGTCCCGAAAGCCACTACGGATTCCGATACCGACGCACGACGATATGGGAACAGAGTGTCGTGCAGGTGACCCACACCGGACTCGGTCGTGGGGCATGCTGGATCTACTGCGGCGGAGGCACCGTGATCGTCACGGCCTGTGGCGGCAGTACTCCGGCCGCCGGGGCGAGGTGTACGCATTGATTGCCGCAGCTCCGGGAGGGCGGATGAGCGCGGCAGGATCACCGCCACGGGCGGGCAACCGGGAGGACTCGCCGGCAGTCCGGCACCCGCCCATCTGCTGCCCCGGCTGGTCGCCCGGGCACGGGCGGTCCGCTGTTCCTCACCGACCGCCCCTTTCGTTGGAATCGTTCCTCTTCGATGCGTTGAGTGTGATGCCGAGCCGTCCCGGACAGTACGGTGAAGACAGGGAATTTCGTCCCTTCTGCCTGTCTGCGTGAGTCGGTTGGAGGAAGCGATGAGCGGGGAAGGGGCGGGGGGCGCCGAGCAGTATCTGCCGAAGCTGCGCCTCGATGACCTGCTGGGCGAGCTGCAGGTGCGCATCGACGCGGCGCGTGGCATCCAGAACCGGTTGCACGGTCTGCTGGAGGCGGTTCTTTCGGTGGGCCGGGAGCTTGACCTGCCCCACGTGCTGAGGAGCATCGCCGAGGCCGCCGTGGTGCTGGTGGACGCCGAGTACGGGGCGCTGGGCGTGATCGGCGACGACCGCAAGCTGTCCGAGTTCCTCACGGTCGGCATCGACGATGAGCACCGCGCGGCCATCGGGGCGCTGCCCAGCGGACACGGGATCCTCGGAGAGCTGATCCGGCACCCGGAACCGCTCAGGCTGCCGGAACTCTCGGAGCATCCGAACTCGTACGGCTTTCCGGCCAACCACCCGCCGATGCACTCCTTCCTCGGTGTACCGATCCGGGTGCGTGACGAGGTGTTCGGGAACCTCTACCTCACCGAGAAGCGCAGCGGCAAGGAGTTCGACGCGGAGGACGAGGCCGTGCTCTCCACCCTCGCCGTGGCGGCAGGCGTCGCGATCGAGAACGCACGACTGTACGAGGAGACCAGACTCCGCGAGCGCTGGCAGCGGGCCAGCGGCAGGGTCACGAGCATGCTCCTGACCGGGGCCCCGAGCGCCGACGTACTGGAACTGATCGCCGAGCAGGCCCGGAAGATCGTCTCCGCCGACGTCGGGATGATCGCGCAGGGGGTGCAGGGCGACGAAGAGCTGCGGCCGGTGCTCGCGGTCGGTCTGGACGCGGAGAGGCGCAGCGGTCTGGTGCTGTCCTCCGTCGACGGATTCGTCGGCGCCGCCCTGAATTCGGCGGAACCCGTGGTCACGGCCGACATCGTGCACGATCCCCGCGCCGGCGCGGAGGCGCAGTGGGCGGGCCTCGGCCCGGTGGCGGCTGTACCGCTCGGTGCCAGCGGGAAGGCGCGCGGTGTGCTGATCCTGGGGCGTGTACCGGGCGGGCCGCCGTTCGGCGATGAGGACACCGGACCGCTGCTCGGTTTCGCCGATCAGGCGGCGCTGGCACTCGAGCTGGCCGAACGGCGGCGGGACGCGGAACAGATCGTGCTGCTCCAAGACCGTGACCGCATCGCGCGTGATCTGCACGACCTGGCCATTCAGCGCCTTTTCGCAGCAGGGATGACGCTGCAGAGCGCCCAGCGCTTCATGGACCACCCCGAGGGCCGCGAGCGGCTGACGCGGACCGTCGACGACCTCGACGACACCATCAAGATCATTCGCTCCACGATCTTCGGCCTGCGTACGCACGGCGGGGCCACCTCGGCAACCCCCGGTCTGCGTGGCAGGGTCTCGGAGCTGGTGAAGGCATCGGCCACTACCCTCGGATTCCTTCCGGCGCTGCGGATCGAGGGGCTCGTCGAGACGGACGTACCGGGTGCCGTCGCGGATCAGGTGGTCGCGGTACTGGGGGAAGCGCTCAGCAACGCGGCACGGCACGCCGGAGCGCACGCCGTGGACGTACGGCTGCGCTGCGCCGGGGGCGAGCTGACGCTCGTGGTGACGGACGACGGCTGCGGGGTGCCGAGCGGCGTCGCACGCAGCGGCCTGAGGAACATGGAAGAGCGCGCGATCGCCCTCGACGGCAGTTTCACGCTCGACGAGCGTGAAGAGGGACGGGGGACGCGACTGGTGTGGCGGGTCCCCGTCAAACCCATGGCCTGACGCGGCGCCGGATCCGGACGGCGCGGGGAGCCCTTACGCAGTCGGCCCCGCCCCAGCGGGTACGCCCTGGCGGGACTCGCCTGCGTAGGGCTCACTGCAGTGGGTGATCGCCGGTGTCGTGCTGTTCCAGCTGGGTGGCGAGTACCGCGGCCTGGACGCGGCGGTGAACGCCCAGCTTGGCCAGCAGCCGTGAGATGTGGTTCTTGACGGTCTTCTCCGACAGGTAGAGCCGCTTGCCGATCTCGCGGTTGGTCAGACCGTCCCCGATGAGCGCCAGGATGTCCCGCTCGCGCGGTGACAGACCTGCCAGCTCCGGGGCGAGTTCCGGCACGGCGTCAGGGTCGGTGCGCAGGGACCGCATCAAGCGTGCGGTGGTCGCCGGATCGAGCATCGACTGTCCCGAGGCGACCGTACGTACCGCCGAGACCAGGTCGGAACCCTTGATCTGCTTGAGCACGTAGCCCGACGCCCCGGCCATGATCGCGTCGAGCAGGGCCTCCTCGTCGTCGAACGACGTCAGCATCAGACAGGCCAACTCCGGCATCTGGCTCCGCAGTTCCCGGCAGACGCTGATTCCGTCTCCATCGGGGAGCCGGACGTCGAGGACGGCTACGTCCGGCCGGAGGGCCGGTCCGCGGGCCAGCGCGTGCTCCACGTTCTCCGCGTCCCCGACCACCGAGATGTCCGGCTCCGCGTTCAGGAGGTCGGTCAGGCCGCGCCGGACGACCTCATGGTCGTCCAGCAGGAAGACACGGATCGGGTTCTGCTCCGTGAAGGTACGTGCCTCGGCCATGACGACCCCTCGTTCCCCGGGCGGACCACAGGTTGTCTCTGACGACGATCATTATCCCTCAGCGGCCGGATGCACTAGGGCCGACCGGCCCAGCTCGGATGGGCAGCAGGATGACCGGTCCGCGTTGCCGGGCCCCGCCCTGCGAGTGAGGGCGGGCATGTATACGCGATCTTGCATGGCGATGCGCGCGGTGGGTACTCGGTGGTCAAAAGGCACTGCCGCTGCCGTAAGGGGCATACAGGTCCAGCAGCCGGGTCCGCGTGGCCTGCAGCCGGTGGGCGACGACGCTGCCCACCCACTGGGTCACCGAAGCGGCGAGCGCGGGATCCTCCCGGCACATCTCACGCACCGCGGCAGCGTCGAACTCGTAGGGACGAACCGGTCTCGTCGCCTCGGCGCCCAGATGCCAGGTGTGCGGTGGGAACAGCCAGGACCAGCCGACGAGTTGACTGTGGGTGAGAGTCTCCACAACGGCTTCGCGGCGGCCCGGTACGTGGAGGTCGAGAGAGACGATGCCGGTGCGGATGATCCAGAACCGGTCGGCGTGACCGCCCTCCTTGAACGGACGGGTGCCCTGCGGGAACGACACCTCGCGGGCGACGCTCATCGGCTGTTCCCTGTATTCGGCGGGCAATGCCCGCACCATCGTGATGGTGGGGGAAGCGTTCATGCTCCTGCCTCTTCCTCGAGCGGTGGTCTTCCCACCTCCAAGGTCTCTCTGAGCAGGATTTTCTCGCCATGGGCCACCCGGCCCCGCGGGCGGTCCGCATGGCACCGCCCACGGCCTCCGCCAGGGGCTCGCCCCGGTCGGATGTGTGGCTGGCCGCATGTTCCTCCGGCATCCCCGGCCTCAGGTCCGGACGCCGGCCACACACATGGGTCGACGAGGCCTGCGTCATGTCGTCCTGCGCCCCCAACGAGGCCCGACCTGGTCCCACTCGCGACCCCACCGGTCGTAGCGCCGCTGGTCGAGTCGCCACTGCGCGAGGCGCCCCGCGGCGAAGACCAGACCGCCGAAGGCGAGTGCGGCACCCGTGCCGAGCGTGCCCGCCTCGACGGCAGCCGCCTTCGCGGCCGGCGGCTTCTCGGTGAACTGCCCGTTGCTGTCCAGCCAGACCGTGACGCGTGAACCGGCCTTGCGGCCGGAGTCCACCGGGGCGCGGCCGGTCCGGACGGATCCGTCCGGCGCCGTCCACCGAATCCTCACCCAAACCTGTCGGTTGGTTTCGCCTTCCACCGACTGCATCGCACGCGTGGTGCTCTCGACGAGGACGACCCGGACCGAGTGCCGATCGTGCCGCAGTTGTGCGAACGACGCTTCGGCGGCCTGGGCGGTGACCACGCCGACGAGAGCTCCGCCCAGGCTGATGACCACCCACATGGCCAGGACGATCCAGGTCTCGACGATGTCGTCGCGGCGGCGTAACGGATTGCTCCGCCACCGCCACAGCCAGCACCTCCGCCTCAGTGGCTTGGGCCTGCGCATGGCGCTGCACCTCCTCGTCACCTCCCCCGGTACGAGAAGGGGACACCCGCCAGGGCGGGGGTGGCAGAGGCCGACCAGACCGGCTTCCGGGCCATGTGGGCACAATCGCGTCGGGAACCCGTCCGCAATGCCGCGCCCCGCACGACGGTCGCAGCTTCTGCGCCGGGGCGAACCTGGTTCTGCCTGCTCTGACTTCGCGGTTGGCCCGAACGGCCCCGCATCGCCTGCCGATGGGGACCGCCCGGCCCATGTGGGGAGCGTCGCTCAAAGGCAGGCTGGAAACACGAGGCTGCTCCGCGAGAAGGACAACCGCGCAGCGACTGCCGCCATCGTCGCAACAGGCGCCACGTCGCAGGGGAGCGCGAGCGAGCCGCCCCTCGCTGTCATTGGCATGACTGACAGTCGGAAGGCACCGGGAGGAAGCGCCATGAAGGCACTCGTATTCCACGGCTCCGGTACGTCCGCGTGGGAGGACGTACCGGACCCAGGCATCCAGGACGCCACTGATGCCGTCGTCCGCGTCGACGCCGTGACCATCTGCGGAACGGATCTGCACATCCTCAAGGGCGACGTGCCAGAGGTGAGCCCCGGCACGGTGCTCGGGCACGAAGCCGTCGGTGAGATCGTCGAGGTGGGCAGCGACGTACGCAGCGTCCGCCCAGGCGACCGGGTCCTGGTCTCCTGCATCACGGCATGCGGCCGATGCCGCTTCTGTCGGGAGGGGGCGTACGGACAGTGCCGGGGCGGCGGCGGCTGGATCCTCGGCCACCTGATCAACGGCACCCAGGCCGAATACGTCCGCGTCCCCCATGCCGACCTGTCCACCCACCTTCTGCCGGGCGCGGTGGACAGCAAGGACGCCGTTCTGCTCGCCGACATCTTCCCCACCGCTTACGAGGTGGGTGTCCTCAACGGATGTGTGGCGCCCGGAGACACCGTCGTCGTGGTCGGGACCGGTCCCATCGGGCTGGCGGCGATAGCCACGGCAGGGTTCTTCACCCCCGAGAAGATCATTGCCGCGGACCTCGACCCCTTCCGGCTCGACGCCGCGAAGAACCTGGGTGCCGACGCCGTGGCCCTCGCGGGCGACGAGGCCGAGCAGTTGGTCGCGGACCTCACGCAGGCCCTGGGCGCCGATGTGGTGATCGAGGCGGTCGGGGTGCCGGAGAGTTTTGAACTGTGCACGCGCATGGTGCGACCCGGCGGGCATGTCGCCAACGTCGGCGTCCACGGGAAGCCGGCGACTCTCCACCTCGAAGACCTGTGGATCAAGGACGTGACGATCACGACCGGCCTGGTCGACACGCACTCCACGCCCACTCTGCTGCGCATGATGGCCGCCGGTCGCCTGCCGGCGTCGTCCATGGTCACCCACACCTTCTCGCTCGACGACATGGAGGAGGCGTACGACGTCTTCTCGCGCGCTGCCGACACCGGCGCGCTCAAGGTTGTCCTCGGTGAGCCGCGGCACGATGCACTGACAACCAGGTCCTCCTGACAGGAAGAAGTGAAGAGCCATGTCCGAAAAGGCACCGCCGAACGCGGCGGCCGTACCGGCGAGCGGCGCACAGGGCGACATCGGGCGTCGCATCGCTCAACGACGTCAGGAACTCGGTCTGACCCGTGAGGAGACGGCTGCCCGGGCGGGCACCGCAACGGCGTACATCCAGTACCTGGAGGAGAAGTCCACCGCCATGCCAAGCGTGAGCGTCCTGATCCGGCTGGCCGATGCCCTGGACGTCCGCCTGTCGGCGCTGCGCGGCGGCGACGTGGACCTGCCACCCGGCATCGGCAGGGCAGCCCGCCACCCCGAGTTGACCGAACTGAGTGTGGAGGAGTGCTGGACGCGACTGTCGACGCACGGTGTGGGCAGGGTCGCCGTCAATGGCCCGGCCGGGCCGTTCGTAGTGCCCCTGAACTACAGCGTCGTCGATGGCACGATCGCTTACAGGACGGCACCTGACGCGATGCCCGCGACCGCCGTCGGCACCCATGTGGCCTTCGAGGTCGACCACATCGACGAGGCTCTGAGCCAGGGTTGGAGCGTGCTGCTACAGGGGCAGGCCAGGGCTGTGTCGGATGCGGACACCGTGCGACGGTTGAACGCCCTCGCCTACAGCGATCCTTGGGCCGGTGGCGAGCGCGACATGTGGATTCGCATCGATCCGGACAGCATCAGCGGGCGCCGAATCGTGGTGCGCCGAGAGGGATGAAGCCGTCCGTGTCGACAGGGTCCACTCGCCTGTGGACCTGGACCGATGACCGCGAACCCGTCGCTCTCGCTCCGACGGAACGAAGCGCGGCTTCTGTACCGCGGGAGAGTTGAACCCGGTGATGTATCAAAAGGACGGCGTGCGAGAACTCGACCGGCAGGAGTGCCTGCGGCTCCTGGCCACGGTACACGTCGGCCGAATCGTCCACACACGCCACGCCCTTCCCGCGGTGCTGCCCGTCCCCTTCTGCCTTGATGCCGATTTCGCCGTGGTGGTGCGGACTTCGGCAGAGTCACAGCTTGCGGTCGCGATCGACCGTGTGGTGGTCGCCTTCCAGGCGGACGAAGTCGATCCGGCCGCGCATTCCGGATGGAGTGTGGTGGTCACCGGACGCGCCACAGTGGTGACCGACCCCGCCGAGTACGGGAGGCTGCGTCGGACCGGCCCACCCTCCTGGAGAGCCTCTCGCCACGACATCTTCTTCCGTATCGAGCCAGAGCTGGTTACCGGCAGCGAACTCGGCGCACGGCGCTTGCTCCACGAGGCGCGTCGCACGTCGTGACAACGTGAAGTGAAAGGCGGTGGGGAGCATGGAACTGCCCCTGATCGTGGGTGTCGACGGATCGGATTCGAGCCTTGTGGCCATCGACTGGGCGGTCGACGAAGCGGCCCGGCTCAGGGTGCCTCTGCGGCTCGTCTACGCTTCCAGATGGGAGCGCTACGAAGGCGCCGCTCTGCCGGGCACCCTGGATCGGCCCTCCGAACAAGTGATGGCGCAGAACATCGTCGGATCCGCCGCGGAGCGGGCCAGGCGGCGCAACCCAGGTGTGGAGGTCTCGGCCGAGTCGCTGCCGGAAGACCCGGTCTACGCGCTGTTGCGCGAAGGCCGAAACGCGACGGCGGTGGTGACGGGGTCACGCGGCCGGGGTGAACTGGTGGGCCTGCTCCTCGGCTCGGTCGGCCTGGGGGTGGCGGCTCGCGCCGAATGCCCGGCGATCGTGGTCCGCGGTGACAAGGCCGGACTCCATGGTCAGCACGAGCGGATCCTACTCGGCGTGGGCGACCCCGCCACAGGTGCGGAGGCGGTGCGCTTCGCCTTCCGTGAGGCCGAGTCGCGCGGGTGCGCGCTCGATGCCGTACGCGCCTGGCGCTGCCCTGCGCACGAGACCACGGACCACCCCCTGCTTGCCGACGCACCGGAGCGTTACCACGAGGAGCAGGCGTCGGCGCGGCTCGACGCCGTGCTCCACGAGGCGATGGCGGACCACCCTGACGTCAAGGTGCATCGGGCGACCGCCGAGGGGCCTGCACGGAAGGTGCTCCTGCACCGATCTGCCGCTGCGGACCTTGTGATCATCGGAGCCCAGCGCCGGCACGGCCACTTCGGCCTCCAACTCGGCCGCGTGAGTCACACCCTGCTGCATCACGCGGACTGCCCCGTGGCGGTCGTGCCGCAGAGCGTGTGACGGAGCACCGTCCCGGTCTTCGAGCTCAGCGACCGGACTCACACCGCGAGATGTGACATGAACCCCCTGGTCGGATACGCCACCGCACACGGTTCGACCCGCGAGATCGCACAGCACCTGGCAGCGCGGCTGACCGCATGCGGGATGGATGCCCGTGCGCGTCCGGTGGATGGGGTGGGGGACGCCGACACGTGCGAGGTGTTCCTCCTCGGCAGCGTGATCCACGGACAGGCGTGGCTGGAGTCGGCGAACGACTTCGTGCGTTACGATCCCCGGCTCGTGGTGCTCGACGAGCCCACCGCGGGTCTCGATCCGCTCGTGCAGGAGACGTTCTTCGAACTCATGGAAGAGGCGTCCGCGAGCGGGGAGATCGTTTTGCTGTCCACCGCATCCTGCCGGAGGTGCAGCGTGCGCTTCAGGGGGAGCCGACCGGCAGCACGGTCAACGCGGTCACCGCCTGGGGTTACCCGCCGCTCTACGGTTCGATCGGCTGGCTCGATGCACCACAGGAGATCTCGGGCGCCATCAGGGAGCGGATGAGCCAAGCCCTCGACGACGCCGTCGAAGAGGCGGTGCACGAGATTGCCTCGAGGATCAAGAAGACCGTCGCATACGGAACTGCCGCCGCGGTACTGCTGGACGCCGCCCGGACCGCTTTGCTGCTCGTCGTGGGCAGCCGCGGGTGCGGTTGGTTCACCGGGGCACTTCTCGGATCGGTCAGCCAACACTGCACCCAGCACGGGGCTCGGCCCACTACGGGGCGCCGGGCCACAAGCGCGGGCCGGTGCCACTCGACGGAAGGGGGCGCGCTCCTCGTTGACCCGGCCTGGTGCGCCCAGAGCGTGTGAACAGTGCAGGCGCTCTCCAAGAGGCGGACAGTGGAGAGAGGACCCGCGTCGCGAGCGCCTGAGGAGGGAGCGGTGACATGCTGCATCGAAGGGTCGGAGACCTCATGAGCACGGCTGTGGTGAGCGTGCGGCGGGAGACGGGCTTCATGGACGTCGCCGAGCGCCTCGCGGAGCACGACATCACGGCGGGCCCGGCCGTCGTCGACCAGGACCGCCCGATCGGCGTGGTGTCGGAGGCGGACCTGCTGCGCAAACAGGAGAGCCAGACGGTTCCCGGCGGGCATCTGACCGCCGCGCACCTGCGCCCCGCGGAACGCGCCAAGGCCCAGGCGCTGACCGCTGAGAAATTGATGACCAGCCCGGCCGTCACGGCGCGACACCGCGGTGGTCGGTCGTCGAGGCGGCTCGCACCATGGCCCACCGCCACGTCGAACGGCTGCCCGTCGCGGACGACGCCGGCCGGCTGGTGGGCATCGTCGGCCGTGCCGACCTGCTGCACGTCTTCCTGCCGCGAGACCTCACGATCCGGCAGGAGGTCATGACGGATGTCCTGGCCCGGCCCCTCGGCCGCTAAACCCCGGCACGGTCACCGTCCAAGTCACCGACGGAGGGGTGACGCTCAGCGGCACCGTGCCGCAGGAAAGCCTCATCCCCATCGCGGTACGGCTGTCCGAGAGCGTCGACGGTGTCGTCGACGTCACGAAACATCTCCGCGCCGAGACCGACGCCACAGCCGGTACACCACAGCGGTGACCCGCATCCGCGCCGCGGACGCGGTCACGGATGCGATCACCGCCTCCGAGAGGAAGTTCATGACCGGCACCGGCTCCTCCCGGCTCACGGCGACCGAGAACGAACGCCAGACGAACGGGCGCCGGTGATGCCAGAGATGCAGGACAGCCTTGAGCCGTCGGATGAGTCCCGGCGTCTGCGTCTGGGCGTCGAACTTGAGCTGATCGCCGAGCAGCTCAGATCGCTGGCGCGGGCCCAGGACCGGTTGCATGACCTGTACGAGGCCGTCCTCGGCCGGGACGTGGACCTGTCCGTGGTGCTGCAACTGATCGTCGATACCGCGATGGAACTGGTCAGCGCCCGCTACGGCGCGCTCGGTGTGCTCGATGAGAGCGGCGAACATCTCGCACAGTTCATCCCGGTCGGTCTCTCGGAGCAGGAGCGGGACGATCTGGCCGAGGTGGAGCTCCCGCGCGGCCGTGGCCTGCTGGGACACCTGATCGCCGTCCCCGAATCGCTGCGCGTCGATGACATCGCCGCCCACTCGGACTCGGCCGGCTTCCCGCCCGGCCACCCGGCGATGCGCACCCTGCTCGGGGCCGCGATCAGCACCCGCGGCAAAATCTACGGAGACCTCTACGTCGCCGAGCGGCGCGACGGCCAACCCTTCGATGCCCACGACGAAGCACTCATCGTCGCGCTCGCCGGCGCCGCGGGCCTGGCCATCGACGATGCCCGCCTCTACGAGCAAACCCGCCTCGAAGCCGAACACTTCCAACGACTCCTGCTGCCGTGCCTGCCCGACCTGCAGCCCTTCGACGCCGCCGCCTGCTACCGCCCCGCCAGTACCCCCGGCAACATTGGCGGAGACTGGTACGACGCCCTCTTGGTCCCCGACCATGCCTGCGCAGCCGTCATCGGTGACGTCGTCGGCCACGATCTGCAGGCAGCGGCCGCCATGGCCCAGATCCGCAACATGCTGCGCGCCCTGCTCTACGACCAGCGCACCCCACCCAGCGCCGTCCTCGCCCACCTTGACCGGGCCCTCCAGGCGATTACCGACCAGCCCGTCACCACCGCGTGCCTCGCCCGCATCGAACCCGCCCTGCCGGGCACCTGGACACTGCGCTGGAGCACTGCGGGCCACCCACCGCCTCTGCTGCTCACCCCCGACAACCAAGCACGCTACCTGCACGCCGACCCCGATCTTCCCCTCGGCGTCGATGTCGCCCAACCGCGCAACGACCACACCCACCCCATGCCGGACAGCTCCACGGTGATCTTCTTCACCGACGGGCTCTTCGAACACCCCGCACGTCCGATCGAGACAGGGCTGGAGAGCCTTGCCGTCCTTGTCACCGAATACGCCGCTCTGCCCCTGCAGGACCTCGTTCAAGCGCTGGCCGACCACCACCCCAGCGACGGCCACGACGACATGGCCATCCTTGCCCTCCGCACCCCAAGCACCTGACACAGCACCGGGCAGCCACACCCCGCACCTGGTCCACCAAGCCACGCCTGACAGGGACGCGCATGTGGATGCCGTCGGCTCATGCGTCCACGTAGTCGTGGCCGGACAGGTCGCTGCTCGCCGAACGCTTGCTGGACGGCCTGCAACTGCTGCATGATCCGGGTGACGGTGCTGCGGACCAGCCCTGCTGCCCAGGAACTGATCCATCGGATCTGGAAGACGCTGAGTGGTGCTCTTCAACCGTGGTCCGTCGGCACGGACCCTGTCGGTCATTTTGAGGGACGTCAGTGCCGTGCAGACGCTCAGTCTGCATCACTCGACTCACGCACCGGGGGGCTGGCTGCCCACGCGAGGGCGTCGTTGAGTTCATCGTATTCGAATCGCCGCACTTCAGCCTGGACGAAGTGATTCGCAAGCTGGGGCGCCAGAGTGGCGATCTTACTGTCGGCTGCCAGCGCGATCTTCCTGACCTTCCGGTGATGGTCGCGGATGAACCGCACATGACGGATCAAGCCGCCGATGTTCTCCCAGCCGGGGAACTCACGCGCATGGATCACGACGCCGGCCAATTCGGCGTGTGTCCTGAGCCAGCTGTCCACGGTCAATGCCAGGGCGTCGAAGTCCGGTGCACGCAGGGGGTGTTCGACTTCGACGACGAGCACTTCGGCCTCGGTCAGGCGGTGGGAAATGCCGGGGCCCTCGGGCAGCGACGTCAGCCAGCGCAGGGCCTCGTCACGCTCCTGGCTTCCGAAGACGCGCACCGGACAGGCCATCAGAAAGCTCGTCAACCGCGTCGACTCACGGATCCAGCCCACGTCACTGACGACCGCACACCCCTCGAACAGTCTCATGGCACCCATGCCGACCTTGAGGTCCTCCCAGGCAGCTCCGGGGGTGAAGGACGTGAACTCGGGGCCGATCTCGCACAGTGTCCGAATGCGGCGGCCTTCCCTGCGAGCGTCCTCGATGAGTGGCTCGACCACCGTCTGATAGTCGCTCTTCGAAACACGCCCGATCGCCTTCACCGCGTCGATGCCTGCGGGTGCGTCCTTGGCTCTCTCCAGCATGTCGTTTCCCTCTCTGTGCATGGCCGACGTTCTGCTCACACGCAACCCAATGCGACATATTCGGTTTACGTTCGACGCTGGGGTGATCGGCTATAAGTGTTGATTCGATTTTTGCAGAACATTCCCGTCCGGGCGGTAAATTTGCATTTGTGGCAATCGGGAATTTCTGGGGATCGTGATGTTCCGCCGAAGCGGCGGCCCGGCCGGACGCGGCCGACAGGTCCTACGCGTACGGCGGTGGAGGGTGATCGGACGCGTCGGACTGATCGGTGTGGAACGCCACGCCGATCCAGCAGGCCCAGCCGATCGGCTGCAGCGCCCAGTAGCTGATGGCCCGGTACAGCAGAGTCGCACCGATCGCGGGCCCTGACGGAAGGCCGAACAGCACGAGCAGCGCGGACAGGCTCGCCTCGATCACCCCAGGCTGCCGGGGATCTGCGTGAGCCCGTACGCGAGCAGCGTTCCGTGCCAGGGCATGCCGACGCCCAGTGCCCACAGGCAGGCGGCCAGGCACGCCGCATCGAAGATCCAGTTCATCAGCGCGAGCACGGGCGGCCGCAGCCACGTCCGGAGGCCGGGTTGTAGGCTCCGGGTCTGCTCCACCACCTGCACCAGGGCCTGCTTGACCCAGCGCACACGAGCGGACCGCTGCCCCACGCCGGCCCAGGACCGCCGCAACCCTGCGCGGGAGCCCACGAAACGGGACAGGCTGAAGACCACCAGGCCGAGCAGCGGCGCCAGCCCCAGGAGTCCGGCAACCGGACGCAGGACGGCGGCGGCCCCGGCCGCACGGCGCGTGCCCATGGTCGGCCGGGAGCGAGGGTGAGCAGGATCCCGCTGTTGCGCGGTTACTCGTAGGGGACGACGGCCACCGGCGCTGCGCTGTGGTGGATCACCGCGTGTGCGACATGGCCGAGATGAGGTCCCAGCGGAGGGCGGCGCCTCTGACGCCCCACGATGACCAGGTCCGCCCCCTGCGCAGCATGGAGAAGTTCGCCGGCTGCCACGCCGACCACGGCCTTTTCCATGACCTGCACCCCCGGGAACCTGGGCCGCCAGGGTCGCAGCAACTCCGCCAGACCCTCGGAGGCGTGTCGGCCGAGCTCGACGCCGATGCCAGGGTCGGTGATGGCCGCGTACCCGTACGAGGCGGGAAGGGCCCAGCTGTGCAGGACGTGCAGGGTCCGACCCCTGCGGGCGGCCTCACCGAAGGCGAAGGCGATGAGCGGGTCGCACGGATGGTAGATGTCGAGACCCAGGACGATGCCTCCCGAGCCTTGCTCGGTGGTGGCTGGTTCCGATGGTGCCTGCGTGCCATTCGCACGTCGAACCAGGACCACAGGCTGTATTGCCGCTGCGACCACGGCAAGGGACACCGAACCGATGACGAAGCCGACAACGCTGCCGACCCCGCGCGAACCGAGCACGGTCAGATCGGCCTCGTCCGCGGCGACGGTGAGTTTGTCCCCCGCACGGCCGCGCGCATGTTCGGTGACGACCTCCAGGCCGGGGTGGTCTTTGCGTGCCCGGTCCGCCGAGTCACGCAGCAGGTTCTCTGACCAGACGTCCGTCGACGGGGTGAATGCCAGTGGAACCGGGGCGACCGGCCACGCCTCCACGTGGACAAGGTGCAGCGGTACGTCACGCAGAACAGCTTCCCTTGCGGCCCAGCATGCGGCTGCGAGGCTTTCGGGGGAGCCGTCCACGCCGGCAGTGACGTGGGGAGTCATGAGGGGCCTCCTTGTGGTCCATCGGGTGATGCATCGGGCCCCGGGACCCGGAGCCCACGCAGCCAGCCTCCTCGCCCTGCCTCCGATGAGGGAGGGCCGAGAGGACTCGATCGGGCCCGAAGGGCCCATCCCCGATGACGTGAGCCCTTCGTCGGCAGCATCGCGGTCGGCGGGCCGCTTCGCGGGCGGTCCGCTCTGTTCACCGGACCAGGACGGCTTCCCGCCAAGGACGTGCTTTCCTCGCCGTGCACCAGATACGTCGTGTCGGGTGGAGGCGCGCGCCGCGCAGCCAGGCGACGATCTGGCTGGCGTCGGCATGGGCAGAGAAGCAGCACGTCGGCGCCCGAGAATGGCTCCGGGGGAAGCAGGAGGGGATGTCTGGGGCGGCCGAGATCCCGGAGACGGCCAGGCTGTGGCCGCCCTCGAGGGTGAGGTGCGCCCGTGCGGGGCCCAGGATGTGCCCGCCGTGGTGAAGCGTCAGTGTGGTACCGGCCAAGATGTCCACGTCGGTGCCGACGGGTACCGGGTCGCGAAGAACGCGCTCGTCTCGTCCACATCCCTGTCGTCGTACGGCGGCTTTGCCGGACGGTGCTTCGACCAGCCGTGTTCGTTGGAGTGAAGGGCTGACTCCATCTGCAGGCGTGCGCTGTCACGCAGCGCGATCCCCGCGAGGAGCGCGGTGTTGGCACTGGTGATGATCGGTCTCCGAAAGCCGTGGCGGACTAGCCGGGGCAGGTAGCCGCAGTGGTCCAGATGTGCGTGGGTGACGACGACGGCGTGGATGTCGGTCGCGTCGCGGGCGAATCGTGCCCAGTTGCACTGTCGCAGCTTTGCGAACCCTTGAAAGAGCCCGCAGCCGACGAGGATCCGGGCATGATCGCTCTCGACCAGGGACTTGCTGCCGGTCACGGTCCCCACGCCGCCCAGAAATGTGAGGAGCGCGGGTCTGGGCGAGGCGTCGGACGTGGGCGGTCCTCCTTCGGGAACGAACCCCGTCTTCGGGATCCCGCCGGAAAGGGCAGTCACCGGGTGCGACCGCAGGGGCCCATAGGGGGACCGACCGGCCCATTCGTACTGCATGCTGTGCTGCTGTCCCCGAGGTGCCGATTCACAGTTCGTACGAAGCCCCGCCTTCCGAAACAGGCCCCGGCGGCTCACGCAGGACGCTCCAGGCGACCGGCCCCAACAGGTCGGCCAGTCGCCGGAAGACGTCGAGGAAGAGATCATCGATCGTGAGCACACCCACCGCTTCGCCTTCGCGCAGCACAGGCAGGCGGCGTACCCCGGTGCGGCGGAACGTCCGGTAGGCCACTTGAATGTCGTCGTCGACGTCGACGACGACCGCCCGTGCCGACATCACCGCGTCCACCCGGGTCTCCGGGGCCAGGCCACCACCCATGCCACGCAGAGCGATGTCGCGGTCGGTGACGAGGCCGCGCAGCGCTCCGTCCTCGATGACGAGGAGGGAGCCGACGGCTGACTGTGCCATCAGCCGGGTCGCTTCGGCCAGGGAGCCGTTGGGCGCGATGCACACCGGCGGAGAGGCCATCACCTGCGAGACCTTCATGCGCCTACTCCTTGCCATCGAGTTCCGACCGCTCTCTTCGCACCGTGGCGCAGGTGTGCCGGCACGCCCTTCTCAGATGATGTCGAGCAGTTCGGCCACCGGTCGCCGAGGGCTCGCGGGGCCGTCGGGGCCGTAGCCGAGCCGGAGCACCATCTGTACGTGAGCCATGGCGGAGAGGGGGTCGCGGGCCGCCCATCGGGTTTCCGGCCACTCCAGGGGCTGGGAGGTCATCGAGGCGACGAGGCCGTCCATGGTCGCCTGCAGCAGGACGCGCTGCAGTGCCTGTCCCGCGCGCAGCCAGTCGGCAGGTCCGTCGTGATCTGTACCCAGCAGCGCGACGTGCGGGTTCTTCTCGAAAGACGCCCAGCCACGTTGTGGCATCGGACGGCCGGCGGTGAAGTCACGCACCGGCGCTGTGGTCCCGCGTTGGCCGGGACCGAACGCCTCGGCGGGGACGCCGTCGGCCGCCTCGGCGGAATCGACCGGTTCTGTGCGAGTCCACCGCACCGTTTCACCGCGCACTTCTGGGTCGTCTGCTTCCCGCCCCTCGGCGTCACCCACCAACTCCACGATTTCCTGCACGTGCCAGGCACTTGGGAACAGCAACTGCGCGCCCTCAGCGCGGGCCGCGCCGAATATCCGTTCCCTCACGGCGGCAGGGATTTCGACGTCACGGTAGGGAAAGCGGCTGGAGTGCCGGCGGTGGATCGCCGGGCGCAGGCGGGCGAGTGCCGTGTCAGGGTACGCGGTGCCGCTCAGCCGCACCTCGGCGAGAAGGTCCATGTCGCCCGGCTCTGGGAGCAGCCGGACGACTGGCTCCAGCCCCGCCGAAGCGGCGGCCACGCGCAGATTGAGCAGCGCTGCGCCGCACCCGAGATGAAGGCCGCGCTTCTCCGGGTCGGTCCGTGGCAGGGCACGCGCCAGGTCGGCGTACAGGCGCAGGACGCCGGTGCTGCGAACGTAACGGAACACCCAGGGCTGTGCGTTGTGCTGCGAGGGCGCCGCACCGGCGTCTGCTACGAGCGTCGTGACAGTGTTCGTATCAATGGTTTGCGCAGTCACGGTGGCTTCCCTTCAATGCCGGGTGTGCCGACGCGCCCGGGAGACTGCCGCCCAGCAGTTGATCACCGGCCGAGCACCTCGGTCCGCATTCCGCTTCCAGCTTGTGCCCCGCGTGCCGCAGCGTGGCAGGGCCGTATGGGCCGCACTCGGGCCCGAGTGGCCTTCCCACTCACTTGCGTGAGCGGCTTTGCTGACGGTCCGGCGACGCTCGTGCAGGGCAATACGACGAGGAACGGCCGGTGTTCACTCGGACCGGACATGGCCGTCCCCCGCCTGAGGTGTGACGGGCGCCGACGGCACGTCGGTGATCGTCTCCATGGAGGCCGGCTCATGCGTCAGGTGGCGGACATAGGCATCCGGCCCGGGAAAGTACAGGGTCACTCGCCCGTCCTCTGCCCAGCGCACGTCGTAGGGCGGGCTGCCGTCGCGGTGGTGAACGCCGACGACTTCGCCGTCCCGCGTGACAACCCCGGCCGTGGTACCGCGTACGACGATCTCGTCGCCGGTACGGGCGTACACGGCGGTGCCGCTCGGCGTCGGATCGGTCCTCGGCGCCGCAAGGTCGCTTTCCCGCGAGGATGCGGGCGTGGTCACTGCTGCCCCACCCCCTTGCTGCGGCGGTGCGGCGCCGCTTCTCGAGGGAATCCTGGCCTCGATGTCCGAGCGGACCCTCAAGGTGAGTTCCTGCAGTGCCCTGGACCGGTGTGCGGTCACCGGTTCGGGGTCGTGGATCCGCCGGGCCGATGCCGGCAGCGCGTCGATGTCCTCGCGGAACCGTTCACGCGCGTCCTGCCAGCGGTCCGGCGGTCCTGTTCGCCGACCGCCACGCATCACCGTGCGCAGCAGTGGCCGTGCCGAGTCCGGCGGTTCCTCCCACGACAGAGCGATGACGTCGGGTTGCCCGGCGCGCCGGTACACCTGTTTGCGGCCCGGGGCCGTGGCCTTCGCCGAGGACAGCTTCATCACGGGGTGGCCGTCGTACTCGACGAGCTTGTACGCGGAGTCCAGGTACGGGGCGTCCGCGGCGACACCGACGCGGGTGCCCACTGCGAACACGTCGATCGGGGCACCGGCGTCCACCAGGCGGGCCACGCCGTACTCGTCGAGCCCGCCGCTGGCCACGATGCGCACATCGGGTAGTCCGGCATCGTCCAGGATGGCTCGTGACCGGCGCGAGAGGGCGTCGAGGTCGCCGCTGTCCAGGCGGATCGCGCAGCCGGGGCCGCGCCGAAGGTCGTTCAGAACACGAGCGGCGACCCCTACGCCCGCCTCGGTGTCGTAGGTGTCCACGAGGAAGGTGAGTGGGCCGGGGTGGCAGCGCGCGAAGGCTCGGAACGCCTCGTCTTCACTTTCGAAAGTCTCGATGTAGGAGTGCGCCATGGTCCCTGAAGCCGGGATGCCGAGGGATGTGGCCGCGGCCACGTTGCTGGTTCCCGCAAAGCCGACCATGGCTCCAAGACGGGCCGCTTGCCTGCCCGCCCACGGGCCGTGCGTGCGGCGCAGAGCGAAGTCCACCACCGGCCGTCCGGCGGCCGCCAGGACGCAGCGCGCCGCTTTGGAGGCCACCACCGTCTGGTGGCAGAGCTGGTTGAGCAGGTAGGTCTCGACGAGCTGCGCCTGCGGGAGTGACGCGGTCACCTCGAGCAGCGGCTCGCCGGCGAACATCGCGTGCCCCTCAGGTACGGCTCGTACCTCACCGTCGAAGGCGAGGCCGAGGAGAGGTTCCAGGTCCCGCACCGGACGGTGCATCGCGGCGGCGAACTCTTCGACGTCTTCGCGTTCGACGCGGTATTCGGAGAGGAAGTCCAGTGCGGGCTCCAGGCCCGCCGCGACGAGGAAGCCCCGGCCTGGTGGGAGGTCACGGACGAAGAGGCTGAAGGTGGCCGGGGCCCGCATGTCCTCGCGAAGGTAGGACAGGGCCATGGTCACTTCGTAGAGATCGGTGGTGGTGACGTCGGACATGGTTAACGCCGCCGGCTACTGAGCGGTCTCGCGCGCGAGGTCGAACTGCACGTCGACGACTCCTTCGACGGACCGCACCAGGCGCGCTGCGATGGGGACCATGGCGGTGTCGTGGATGCGGCCCGTCAGGGTGGCCACTCCGTCATGCACCTCTACTTGAATGACCGAGGGCGGCGGGAAGAGGGAGGACACGATCTCGCGCCGGACCTCCTCGGCGATCTTGTCGTCCCCGCGCAGGAAGACCTTGAGCAGGTCAGCACGGCTGACGACGCCCTCCAGCAGGCCTACGTCGTCCACCACGGGCATCCGCTTGACCCCTTCTCGTGCCATGGTGCGCGCGGCCTCGGCGAGCGTGGCGTCGGCACGGATCGTGACGGCGGGGGAGGACATGAGGTCCCCTGCGCTGAGAGCGTCGGCCTTAGCCACGTCGACCGGCTGGCGCAGCTGGAGGTAGGCCTCGTCGGGGTTGTCCCTGAGTTCCTCCTTGGGCAGCAGGTCGGCTTCGGAGACCACGCCGACCACTCGTCCCTCGCCCTCGATCACAGGGAGGGCGCTGATCTGCCAGTCCTGCATCAGCTGCACGATCTCCTTGAAGGCGGCCCGTCGGCCGACGGCGGCAACCGTGTGGGTCATGACATCGCTGACGATGTGCGGGGTGCCGTACATGATGACTCCGTAAGGTCTGCGTCGGTCCTGCCGATTCCAGCCTGTGCCGGTGAGGGAGGGCTGACCAGGGGCCACCTGGCCCCTCGGTCGGGCCGTACGGTTTCAGGCGGCTGACGTGGGCGGTGTCAGTGGGAGGAACTTCCTGCGGGACGACGAGGCCATCGTCGAGGTGGTGCGGCGCGATGTCGTCGTTCGGCTCTTCGGCCCCCATACGGAAGCGGCAAAGATGCCACGGCTGTCGCGCATTTCGGGCGGGCGGCAGACGTTCGCCGCGCCGGTTCATGCCCGGTCGGCTGCGGTGAGTCGGCAGTCCACGCCCACGATGCCCTCGACGCCTCGCACCAGGCGCGCGGCAAGCGGAATGCGGGTGGCGTCCTGGACCCGTCCGGTCAGGGTCCCGACGCCGTCGACCACTGTGATGTGCACGGGCTCGACCGGGGCCGGGAACAGGACGTCGAGAACGTCCCGCCGTATCTCGTCGGCGAGGTCGTTGTCCGGGCGCAGGAACACCTTCAGTAGATCGCCACGGCTGACAACGCCTTCGAGTACCCCCTCGGCATTCACCACGGGCAGTCGCTTGACGTGCCGGAGCGCCATGATGCGGGCCGCCTCGGCGAGTGTGGCGCCCTCGTGGACGGTGACGGCCGGCGTACTCATCAGCTCCTCGGCGTACACCGCCCCGGCCTTGGCCATGTCGGCCAGGCGATGCAACTGGGTGTACCGGTCCGGATCGCTGTCCCGGAACTCCTCCTTGGGCAGCAGATCGGCCTCGGACACCACCCCGATCACCCGGCCATCGCCCTCCAGCACGGGTACGGCGCTGACCTTCCACTGCTCCATGCGTTCGACGAGGTCCTTGAACCGGGTCTTGCGGCCCACGGCGACGACGGCGCGCGTCATCACGTCACTCACACGGTGAGGGCTGGTGTCCATGTTCTCCTCCTCGGAACGCCGGCGACGACGGGTCACTGCGGTCGTGCCAGACCACCGCTGCCGTGAGGGGCGTAGAGGTCGAGCAGCCGGATTCGGGAGGCGTGCAGCCGGTCGGCGACCACGAGCCCGACCCAGACCGCGATCACCCGGCCGAACTCGGGGTCCTCGGCGCACGCCGCCCGCACGGCCTCCGCATCGAACTCCCAGGCCCGCACCGGGCTCATCGCCTCGGCGCCCAGGTGCCAGATGTACGGCGGGAAGTGCCAGGACCAGCCGACCAGTTCGCCGTGCCCGAGCGTTTCGATGACGGCGGGCCGCGGGCCTGGCACGCGCACGTCCAGAGCTACGGTGCCGGTTCGCACGATCCAGAAGTGGTCGGCTCGCCTGCCCTCCTCGAACAAGCGGGCCCCGGCCTCGAAGGAGACCTCACGGGCGAATTGCATCAGCCGTTCGCGGTGTCCGGCGGGGAGGGCCGCGTTCATGGTGGTGGCGGTTGTCATCACGCCGGCTCCCTTCATTGCTCCTGCTCCCAGGGTGGGCGCGCCGAGCCCCCACCACCACGGGCCGCACGGGCCCGACCGGGGTCCTTTCGGCCCGGGTGCACATCCACGGCCCAATGAGGGGGCGTTGGAGTCGTCGGGTCGGTGAGCGCACACAGGAGGGTGGGGGACAGGCTGGTCGTATGAGTGCCGCGTATGGCGTCGAGCCGAGCAGGCCGGCCGAGTGGTGCGGAGCTGTGGTCGGCGTGGGGTGGCCGCAGCGGGCAGGTGACCGAGTGGAGCTTTCTCGTCCCGCCGAGCAAGGTGGCCCGCGGGCTGAGAGGGCTGTTGGAGCCGGCGGCGGCCGACGCCGCCGTGGACGAGGCCGGGATGGACAAGGCATTTCCGGATCGGTGCCGGGACGGTAGCGCGGGGCAGGGGCTGTGAAGTCCTGCTGGCCGCAGCTGTGGCTTGCGGTGCACCGACGCCGGCGGATGCTGGTCGCCCTGGTGATCGGCATGGTGGTCTTCGAAGCGCTGATCGTCGTGGTCGCGAACACCGTTCCGCCGGGCCAGCTGTTCTCCGGGAACCCGTTCCACTACTACACGTCAGGTGACGCGCTGGCGCAGAGTTATGTGCTGTGGCCGCAGTTGGGGGTCCTCGTCGGCGTCGGCGTGCTCGGAATCCTTGCGGCGTACATCTTGCTGATGAGGCGGAATCTGGCTCCTTGACTCGGCCGTGAGGCGGGCGGCCGGAGGCGTGGATCGGCGGCTGGAGGAGGACCGCAAGGGGTGTCATCAGCTCCGCAGCACAGGAAGCGCGGCCGCCACGCTCCGGGGGTATGGGCCGATCGGTCCCTCCCTGGTACGGCCCACTCGGCCCCTTCCTCCTGCCCCCTTGGCACTGCGACCCGGGCACCGCACGGCGCGATCGTGGAATCCGGACACTGCTCGGGATTCCGCCCGTGAAGAGGTGAGGACGATGCAGCGCCTTCGGATCCAGGCCCGGCCGAAGCAGCCGCACAAGCCCGCGCCGCCGGACCTGTGCACCCCGTCCGGCCGCCTGCTGCCTTACTGAGCACGCCATCACCTCACGTACGACGGAGGACGTCATGGCCACGACTCGACGAGTCGTCCCGTTCGCGGAACTCGGCCGTCAGGACGTCGGCCGTGTGGGCGGGAAGCACGCCTCCCTGGGAGAGATGACCGCCCACCTGGCCTCCGCCGGTGTGCGTGTTCCCCCGGGTTCGAGCGGTCGCGGCCGGCGAGCCGGGTGGCACCCGGGCGACCCCACCGGTGTGGGAGACCCGCTGCATCACGCCTACATCACCGCCACCACAGCCACGTTCGCCGGAATCGTCACCTGCCAGGTCGGCACAGCGGTGGCCGCCCGCACCGACCACGCGGCCCTGTGCGACATCGGCCTGTTCACCAACCCTGCTCCTGGCCGGCATCGCCTTCGAACCCGCCTTCACCGCAGCCCTCGTGTACGCGCCGCCGCTGCAAGGCCTGTTCGGCACCGCCGCCCTGCCGCTCGATGTCGTCGCCCTCATCGCCACCTTCCCCGTCCTCGTCTGGGGAGCCGACGAACTGCGGCGATGGCTCAGGCGCGCCGACCAACCGCACGAAGCCCTGACACACCTACCGGAGGCACGTCATGTCACACGCTGCCGAGTGGAAGGTCCGGCTCTACCTCTTCGAGGAGGACCGGACGACGAAGGCCCGTCTGGAAGTGGACACCGGCACGAACAAGCTCACCGGTCACGGCACCGCACGCTGCGCGCCTCAGGACGACGACGTACCGGAGATCGGGGACGAACTTGCCGCTGCGCGGGCCATGGAGAACCTGGGAGAGCAGCTGAAGAGAACAGCCTACGGAGACATGAAAGCCGTCGGGGCACCGTCGGATCAGGAATCCCTCAAGCCGTACACGGGCTGGCTGGACATGGAGGCCTCGTAGCCGGCCGGGCTGAGGCCGTGCCGGATTCCGGGCGTCCTGATCCCTCAACAGCCCCGGCAGACAACAGACCCGACAAGACCACGGTGCCTGCGCTGGTGACGTGCGCCCGAGGCGCGGCTATTGGTGTGCGACGACGGCGACAGGTGCCCGGGTGTGGTGAAGGACCGCGTGAGACCTACCGCTCAGTGGCCGTCGGCGAGCCGACAGGCATGTCGTCACGCTCGTAACCGAGCCGATTGATCACGTCCACCACTCCGTCGACGCTGTGGCACAACCGGACGACGACGGGGATGACCATGCGCCGTCCCACCGTGCCGCTGAGGGTCACCACGCCGTCGGTGACCTCGACGGACAGAGCCGAAGGGCTGAGCTGGAGCGTGCGGACCAGCACGTCTTCGACTATCTCTTCCCGGATCGACTGGTCACGGCGCAGGAAGAGCTGTACAAGGTCGCGGCGGCTCAAGACTCCGATGAGCCGGCCGGCGGCGTCCACCACGGGCAGACGCTTGACCGAGTGTCTGCCCATGACACGTGCCGCACGGACGACGCTCCACTCGGGTGCGGCGGTGATGGCCGGACTGGTCATGATCTCGGCCGCGGTGGGGGAGCCCCTCCCGGCAACACGTTTGTGGAGCAGGTCGGCTTCGGAGACGACACCCACGGGATGTTCGGCCTCGTCCACGACGGGCACGGCGGTGATGTCGAACTCGTCGAGGAGCCGGGCGATCTCCTTGAACGGGGTGCCGCGCTGGACGCTGATGGCTGTTGGGGCCATCAGATCGGCGACGGTGCGGTGCCTCATCGTCGCCCTCCCTAGGGGACTTCGATGTTGAACTGCGCGGTGACGCCCACGACTCCCGGCGCCGTGCGTGCGACATGCGTCAGCACGTCCCTCAGGGACGCGTAGAGGATGGGCCGCTTCAGATGGACGATCCCATCCGCGACGTGGATGTGTACCGGCTCCATGCCTCCTCCTGAATTATCGGCCCTCATGGTCGAGCCTGGGCATCGCTGCCCTCACGAGGTAGGGCCGTCCGGGGTCGGCCTGGGGCTGATCGGTCCTGAGCAGAAAGAGCCTCAACTGTCACAGTGGGTGACGATTTCGACAAGGCGGTCTACGTCGTTCGCCGGCAGCCGTGACGTACTACGGGGGAACCCCATGTCACATGCCGTGCGAGTGGCTTCGCGACATCCTTGAAATAGGTCGAGGTGGCGACTGGGACGTCTCGCCAGCCATCGGGCATCCCACTTCGTTGTGCTTCGTCAAGGCACCTCTTGTCGTTAACACCGGTCCACTTGGGTTCGACGATCGGTCGACCCCTACGAGGGGAGGAGGGCTGGATGGTCCGGAGCCACGATCAGTCGGACCTGCCGCGGGCTTGGAGGCCGACGTCTGGCAAGAACCAGGACCTTTGGCCCCCGGCAGGCCCCTGAGCGGCACTCTTGCTGCGTTGGCGAGCAGTGCCAGCCTGGGAGTCGGGGTCTGGTTGCCGGTTCTCTGAGGAGGAACCATGGAAGGCAGCAGAAGTAGCCCGGAACTCGGCTCCGTCATCGTCGGAGTCGACGGCTCCAAGCCGGCCCGCCATGCAGGGCTGTGGGCAGCGGCCGAGGCCGCGCGCCGTGAGCGCCCGCTGCACATCGTGTATGGGGCCGACACGGACACCCGTCGCTCCATGATGCGGGGCCGCTCGCGGGCCTGATCCATCGGTGCGCCGGCAGGCCGGACGGTGTCAGATGGGGAGCGTGAGTCGGATGGTGGTGCGTCCAGGACGGCTCCTGAGGACGGTGGTCCCGCCGTGGGCGGTGATGACGGCCTGGACGATGGCGAGGCCGAGACCGGTGCTCCCCGTGCTGCGGGAGCGGGCGTGATCGGCGCGGACAAAGCGACCGAAGACTTCGGGCTGGAGCTCTTCGGGGATGCCCGGCCCGTTGTCGCTCACGCTCAGGCAGACATCAGCCGGCCCCTTGGTGAGGGTGATGGCCACTTCGGTGCCGGGCGGGGTATGGGTGCGGGCGTTGGCGAGGACGTTGCCGATGGCCTGCTGAAGGCGGTGGGCGTCGCCGGTGACGGTGACCGGTTCCTCGGGCAGATCGAGCAGCCAGCGGTGGTCGGGGCCCGCGGCGCGCGCGTCGTCGGTCGCGTTGAGGATCAGCAGGGTCAGATCGACCGGCTCGTGTTCGAGGGGACGTCCGGCGTCCAGGCGCGCGAGCAGGAGCAGGTCGTCGACGAGACGTGTCATGCGCTGCGATTCGCTGCCGATGCGCTCCAGGGAGTGCCGGACCTCTTGGGGGACGGGGCCGGAGTGGCGCAGGGCGAGTTCGGCGTGGCCGCGGATGTTGGCGACGGGAGTGCGGAGTTCGTGGCTGGCGTCGGCGGCGAAGTGCCTGAGGCGTTCCTCGCTGGCCTGTCGGCTGGTGAGGGCGTTCTCGATGTGACCGAGCATGTGGTTGAGGGCGCTGCCGACCTGACCGACCTCGGTACGGGGATCGGTGTCGGGCAGCGGCCCCGGCATGGCGATCTCGCCACTGGCGAGCGGCAGTCCGGCCACCTCCGCCGACCGGGCTGTGACCCGTTGCAGGGGCCGCAGGGAGGTCCGTACCCATACCGCACCGGCGATGCCGGTGATCACGAGGGCGGCGCCGAACAGCACCGTCTCGACCGCTTCGAGGCGGTGAACGGTCTCCTCCACGGGGTGCAGGGACAGGCCGGTGATCAGCGTGTCCTGGTCGTCGCCCTGGAACGCCATGACGCGGTAGCTGCGCAGGGTGGAGAGACGGATGCTGTGCCCCCGCCCGTCGGTGGGGACCGCGGCCAGGGTGCGACGGTCCTCGGAGGTGAGATTGACGGGGCGATCGGTGGTGTCGTCGACGACGGCGGCCTGGGTGACGGTGCCGGCCAGGAGGCGGGCACCGAAGGTGTCGTCGGCCTGGCCCCGGGTGTCGGGGCGGTTGTCGGAGTCAGGCTCGGCCTCGTGTTCCAGGCTCGCGGGGAACCGGCCGCCTGACGTGACGAGCTGCTCGTCCAGGCGCCCCATCAGGAACCCCCGCAGGGCCAGGGCGGTGGTGATCCCGACGGCGAGGCAGGCGAGGGCGAGCAGGGCGACGAGGCCGACCGTGAGCTGGCCGCGCAGCGTACGCGGCGGCAGGCGCCTCATGCGGAGTCCGGCTTGAGCACGTAGCCGACGCCGCGCACCGTGTGGATCATCGGGGCGCGCCCGGCGTCGATCTTCTTCCGCAGGTAGCTGATGTACAGCTCGACGATGTGGGCGCGCCCGCCGAAGTCGTAAGCCCAGACCCGGTCGAGGATCTGGTCCTTGGACAGCACCCGGCGCGGGTTGCGCATGAGGAAGCGCAGGAGCTCGAACTCGGTGCGGGACAGCTCGATCGTGGCCCCGCCGCGCAGGACCTCCCTGGCGTCCTCGTCCATGGTCAGGTCCCCCACGGTCAGCCGGTCCGCGCCCGGCTCAGCGGTCAACCCGGCCCGCCGCAGGAGCCCCCGCAGCCGGGCCAGGACCTCCTCCAGGCTGTAGGGCTTGGTGACGTAGTCGTCGCCGCCCGCGGTGATGCCCGCGATACGGTCCTCGACCGCGTCCCGGGCCGTCAGGAAGAGCACACACACCCTGGGCTCGTCGCGTCTGAGCCCCCGCAGCACCTGCAGACCGTCGAGGTCGGGCAGCATCCAGTCCAGGACCACCGCATCGGGCCTGAAGTCGCGGGCGGCCTCGAGCGCACTCGCCCCGTCGGCCGCGGTGCGCACCTGCCAGCCCTCCGCGGTCATGACCCCGGACAGCACATCGGTGACGTCGGGTTCGTCGTCGACGACCAGGACCCGCACGGGTCCTCCGTCGGCGCGGTGCAGGGATGTCGTGGGCAGCTCGTTCATGGTCCCTTCAGCATCCCCCGACGAATACCCCGGTCGGGCGACCGGGGTCTGTGAGTTTCCTCTGAATCGGCTCCGAGGTCGGCTGCCCGCGCCGTTTCAGAGGGTTCACAGAACTTGGGCTGTGAGGCTGGGCCGCCCATCGCCGGAACGGGACCCATCCGGAGGAGCGCCATGACCACCACATTCGCCACGACGACGCATACGAGCGGCGGGATGCGCCACCGGCGCCCGCGTCGCAGTGTCGTGCCCACCCTGGCGCCGCTGGTGATCTGGGCCGGGGCCGCCGGGGTGCTCGCCCTGTGGTGGAGCGACACGAACTCGGTGGTGGGCCCGGCCGGCTGGCTGACGGGCGCGGGACGCATCACCGGACTACTGGCCGGATACGCCTGTGCGGTGCTGCTCGCGCTGATGGCCCGCGTCCCGCTCCTGGACCACACGATCGGCACGGACCGCCTCGCGCGCTGGCACGCACTGGGCGGCCGCTGCACGATCTCCCTGGCGCTCGCCCACGCCCTGCTGATCATCTGGGGCTACTCCCTGACCTCCCACACGAACGTGGTCAGCCAGACCTCCACGCTCGTCCTGAACTACCCCGACCTCCTCAACGGCACAGTCGGCTTTCTGCTGTTCATGGCCACCGGGATCCTCTCGGCCCGCGTGGCCCGCCGCAGGCTGAGCTACGAGACCTGGCACTACCTGCACTTCGCCACGTACCTGGCGGTCTTCCTCACGTTCGGCCACCAGCTCTCCAACGGCGCGGACTTCGTCGGGAACCGCACCGCCCAGGCCGCCTGGTACACGCTCTTCCTCAGCGTGGCCGCGCTCGTCGCCTGGTACCGGTTCGCCGTCCCCGTCCGGCGCGCGCTGCGCCACCGCCTGCGGGTCGCCGTCGTCCAACCGGAGGCGCCGGGCGTGGTCTCCGTCCACCTCACCGGAGAACACCTCGACGAGATGGGAGCCGAGTCGGGACAGTTCCTGCGCTGGCGTTTCCTGGCCCGCGGCCTGTGGTGGACCGCCAACCCCTACTCCCTCTCCGCCCCGCCGCACCCGCGACATCTGCGCATCACGGTGAAGAACGCCGGCGGCCACAGCGCCGCACTGGCCCGCCTGGCACCCGGCACCCGGGTCTGGGCCGAGGGTCCGTACGGCGGATTCACGGCGAGGCGCCGCACCGCTCCGAAGGTCCTGCTCCTGGCGGGCGGCGTCGGCATCACGCCCCTGCGCGCGCTCTTCGAGACGCTCCCGGGCGAGGTGACCCTCGTCTACCGGGCCCGCCGCTCCGACGACCTCGCCCTGCGCGCGGAACTCGACGCGATAGCCGCCCACCGCCGGGCCACCGTGCGCTACGTCGTAGACGAACCCGCTGGATTCTCCTCCCCCCTCACGGCCCGCGGCCTGGTCGCGCTGGTGCCCGATCTGGCGGCGCACGACGTCTACCTGTGCGGACCGCCCGGCATGACCCGCGCCGCTATCCCGGCCCTGCGCCAGGCCGGAGTCCCGGCACGCCGAATCCACCACGAGTCGTTCGAGTTCTGAGGAGAAGACATGCGCCGTGCCGTCCTCGCCACCACAGGGATCAGCGCCCTGATCGTCACGCTGCTCGCCCTCAAACCCCACCAGCTCCCCACCGTCGCCGGCGGCGCAGCGCACACACCCTCGGACGCTGCATCCCCGTCCACCTCGGCAGGCAGCGCCACCCGAACGGGCACCTTCACCGGGGACCCCATCGACACCCAGTACGGAACCGTGCAGGTGGCAGCCACCCTCGCCAAGGGAAAGATCACCGCGATCAAGGTGCTGCGGGCCCCGGACCAGAACGGCCGGGACCAGCAGATCGCCTCCTACGCACTTCCCCGGCTCACTCAGGAAGCGCTCGGCGCGCAGAGCGCGCACATCGACGCCGTCTCCGGCGCCAGTTACACCAGTCAGGGCTACATCCAGTCCCTGCAGAGCGCCCTGGACCAAGCCCATGCCTGAGACCGTCACCAGGCTGCACCACGTCGAGCACGTCATGGGCACCGTCTTCTCGTTCGACATCCGGGACACACCCACCCCCGCCATCCACCGCGCCCTCGCCGAGGCCGTACGCCACCTCCACCGGATCGACGCCGTCTTCTCCACCTACCGGCCCGACAGCTACATCAGCCGCCTCGACCGCGGTGAGATCCACCTCGCCGACTGCCCGCCCGAGGTGCACGAGGCCCTGTCCCTGTGCGCGCGGGCCGCCCACCACAGCGACGGATGGTTCAGCATCACGCCCGCCGGAACCCTCGACCCCTCGGGGCTCGTCAAGGGCTGGGCCACCGAAACAGCATCCCAACTCCTCTACGACGCGGGTGCGCACCAGACGTGTGTCAACGGTGGCGGTGACCTCCAACTCCGCGGCCGGGCCACCCTGGACAGCCCCTGGCGGATCGGCATCGCCCATCCCCTCCGCCCGAAGGAACTGCTCACTGTCATCACCGCCGACACCGACCTCGCGATCGCCACGTCGGGCGTCGCCGAACGCGGCGCCCACATCTACGACCCGCACCACGGCGCTCCGGCCACCACGTTCGCCTCCCTCACCGTCGTAGGCCCTCGCCTGACCATGACCGACGCCTATGCCACCGCCGCTTTCGCCCGAGGCGAGGACGCACGGGGCTGGCTCACCTCCCTCGACGGGTACGAGGCACTCGCGGTCCGGCCCGACGGCCAGACATGGCAAACACCGGGATTCACCCGCTACGAGCTGATCCCGGCCGGGATCTAGAAGCCGAACTTCTCGTCTTTCGATGCACTCATTTCGATGCACTCATGAGGAGAAGCTGCACGAGCTCGTTAGCATTGAGCCGTGCACGGCGATGGGCTGTTGGTCGGCGCCTGGCGGGGGCGGTGCTTGTTGTAGTGCCGTTCGTAGGCGGCCAGGACCTGGCGGACGTGGGCCTCGTTCGTGATGAGGACATGGTCAGGCAATCCCTCAGTCACGACACACTGCCGGTGGTCGAACTGGGGCTGCCGTCTTCCCGTTCGATCGCCCAAATCTGAAAGGCGTCGAACGGTGGACTGGAACTCCATCACCCTCTACGTGCTCGGCTTCTTCGGCCTGCTCAGCCTCGTCGTAACGCTGCTCACGTCTCTCATCAAGCAAGTCCCTGACCTCGCCGACGTCATTCGCGCTGCTGGACGGTCGCTGACGGGTGAGCGGGACGATGACAGTGACGACAGCAACGAAGCCCGGAATCAGAACGCGCCGCCAGCCGGGAAGGGCGCCGACAGCCATGCGCAAAAGGCGAGGAACACAAAGCGGCGCAGTCGCACCGAGTTGGTGACCATCGGCCGGGGCTCGTAAGCCCGGCCGATGCCGAACCACTTCATCCTGAAATCCGGCTTGCCCCGCGGACCCTGCCTGTGACCGCCGGCCCAGATCGCGAAGGCTGACCCTCCACGAATGGCCCAGTCAGCTAGCCGCCAAGTGGCCCAGTTTACTGGTCCGCTTCATGTCTACGGTGAACCTGGCACCACGCACGAGCACCATGGCCGGACCGTGGATAGAACCGTGGCCAGCCCATGGCAGAGACCCTGAGGAAATTCCCATGCAAGCCATCACCGTGAGGGACCGCGAAGCCGCCGTCAGTGGCCTCGCTCTTACTGAGCTGCCTCGTCCGCACGCGGCGGAGAACGACGTGATCGTGCGCGTCCACGCCGCCGGATTCACTCCGGGCGAGCTGGCCTGGCCCGGCACCTGGACCGACCGGGCGGGCCGTGACCGTACCCCGAGCGTGCCTGGTCATGAGCTGTCTGGCGTGGTCACGGAGCTGGGCTACGGCACCACCGGCCTGACCGTCGGGCAGCGGGTCTTCGGACTGACCGATTGGACGCGCGACGGCTCCCTCGCCGAGTACACCGCCGTCGAGGCCCGCAATCTCGCCCCGCTCCCCGCCGACGTCGACCATGTCACGGCTGCGGCCCTGCCCATCTCCGGCCTCACCGCCTGGCAGGCTCTGTTCGACCACGCCCGTCTCGCGACCGGTCAGACGGTGGTCATCCACGGTGCCGCGGGCGGCGTCGGCTCCCTCGCCGTCCAGCTCGCCCGTGAGGCTGGGGCCCGTGTGATCGGCACCGGCCGCGCTGCCGACCGCGACACCGCACGGACCCTGGGCGTGAGCGCCTTCCTGGATCTCCAGGCCGAGCGGCTGGAGGACATCGGCCAGGTGGACGTGGTGTTCGACGTCATCGGTGGCGAGATCCTCGACCGCTCCACCGCGCTGATCCGCCCCGGCGGCACCGTGGTCACCATCGCCCACCCGGTCGCCGTCCACCCCGAGGACGGGCGCGCCGTGTTTTTCGTCGTCGAACCCGACCGCGCCCGCCTCGCCGACCTCGCTACCCGGCTGCGCGATGGTCGGCTGAAGCCCATCGTCGGAGCGGTTCGGCCGCTCGCCGAGGCCCCGGCCGCCTTTGCCCCGGAGAGGCGCACCTCCGGCAAGACGATCATCCGTGTCGCTGAAGGCTGAGAACACTGGGAACACGAGAAACGCCCAACCACGAGACGGAGAGCCTCCTTTGCCGCCCACACACGCTGTTCCCGTCCTGCTCACCATCTGACCCTGACGGTCACCGCCTGCTCCGCGCCTGCCGATGACAAGCCCGCTCCGCACACGGTCACGGCCACCGACGCGACCTACCCTTACCTCCTCTGTAGTCGACTTCCCGCCCAACGCCCGCGCGGTACCGCATCGGCACGGCAAGGCGTTCGTGTACGTATGCGCCCTCGCGGTACGGTCCGCAGCAAGCTCGGCGGCGAGCCGGCCCACACCTCTCGCCAGGGCCAGAACTGGGTCGAACAGTCCGGCGCTCACCAGTGACCATGGTGTGCTCGCCGGGTCAGCCGATGCTCACGCCGGTCGACGAGGAGGAGCTGAAGGAACGGGCGCACCTGCGCGACCCGCGTCCCTCCGAAGGCTGACCCCCGAGATCGACAAGAGTGCGGAGTCCGGAACACCGATCCAGGTGCCGGGCTTTGCAGCAGCCTCCGGCCTTCATCGTCATCGATCTCACGCACCCGCACACGTTCTGCCATCCGGACCGACTCATGGTGACGCACTGCTGCGCCAGCACCCGAGCGGCGCGTCACATCACAACAGGGCAAACGTTGCCTGATGCCAACTGTCGATCATGGTCTCACAAGGGCGAGTTTTGAACACGTTCAAGTAGGGCGTACGCTCCTGCCATGAGCGACAGTGGTGACAGAGTCGCCCTTCTCAAGGGCATCCGTGCGTGGCTGGTCCTGTTCGTCGTCTGCCTCGTGCTGAGCGGGGCGACGGCCTTCCCTCTGGTGCACGAACTGCACTGGACCGAGGATCTGTTGAGGTCCTTGTCCGTGCCGGAGCACCTGCCCGCGCTCATGGACTGGATCGAGCACGTACGGCAGGGGATCGACGTCGCCGACGAGGAGTACCCCTTCCTGCTGTACGGCACGGACTGGCTGGCGTTCGCGCACCTCGTGATCGCCGTCGCCTTCTACGGGCCCTACCGCGACCCGGTCCGCAACATCTGGGTCGTCGAGTTCGCGATGATCGCCTGCGCCGGCATCGTCCCGCTCGCCCTGATCTGCGGACCGCTCCGCGGCATCCCCTTCTGGTGGTCGGTCATCGATATGTCCTTCGGGGTCTTCGGGGTGATCCCGCTGTACGTCGTCCGCAGGAAGATCAAGCGGCTGGAGGCGCTCACCTCGCCCGTGCCGCTTGCCATGGCTACTTGAGCGTCGTCGGCGCGATCCGCTGGGCCACCGGGTTCATCGACTCGCCCTTCGTGTCCGTGGAGTTGACCGAGTGGACGCGGGTGCGGGAGAGGTCGCGGGTGGCCACGACGACCGCGCTGTAGCCGTAGCGGGCGCCCGACTTGAGTCAGTACACCTTGCCGGCGTACTCGAAGCGCTGAAGCCCGGCGCTCATGTCGGCAACCTCGATGTTCGAGGGGACGGTGAACGTCTCCTCCAGCTGCGGCTTCGGGGCGATCTCGCCCCGGAAGAGGTGGGTGATCAGCCGCTCCAGGTCCGCCGACGTGGAGATCATGTCGCCCTCCGCCCAGCGGTCCGCCTGGTTCCTGTAGGGCTCGCCTATTCGTCGCTGCAGGTCAAGCGGTATATCGGTACTCGTTGATTGGGCCTCCCAATACGCGGGCGCGCAGCAGTCGGCGGTTCTGGATGCCGATGGCGGGTCACGCCTGCTGCGTTGCGTTGGGCGGCAGTTGTCCTCGGGATCGGTGGGGCCTGTGCTGGTTGTAGTGGTCGGCGAATTCGGTCAGGACCTTGGTGGCGTGGGATGTGTTCATGATGAGGATGTGGTCGAGGGCTTCGCGGGGGATGGCGCCGATCACGCGTTCGCAGTGGGCGTTCATCTTGGGTGTGCGTGGGGCGCTGAGGAGGATGTCGACGTCCTCGGCGGTGAAGACGGCATCGAAGGAGGCGGTGTACTTCGCGTCCCGGTCGCGAAGCAGGAACCGGACCTGTCCGCCGTGTTCGGCCAGTGCCCTGGTGGCCTCGCGGACCTGCTGGACTGCCCACTGTCCGGTGGGATGCGCGGTTGTGGGCGTGATGCGCAATCGGCGGGTTCCGCGTTCCAGGAAGGCCATGGCGTACAGACGTTGGCCGAGCGCGGTGCCGAGGTGGAAGACGTCTGCCGCGACGATACCGTCGGCCTGAGCGGTGAGAGGTTCCCTCCAGCCCGGCCCCTGCCGCCTGGTGCCGGGTCGATCCCGGCCGCGTGCAGAATGTTCCACACCGCGCCGGATGCCACCGAATGCCCCAGCCGTGTCATCTCGCCCTGGATGCGCCGGTGCCCCTACCGAGGGTTCTCGTCGGCCAGGCGCAGGACCAGCTTCTTCAACGCCACCGACGAGAGCGGCCGACCGGCGCGCGTACGGCGCGCGCTGTAGTCCCACTTCAGGGCGATCAGTCGGCGATGTCAGGCCGGCACGGTTCCCGGGGCGACGGGAAAGACGCGGGCCCAGTGCTGTCGGGGTATCAACGAGGACAGAGCGGAGAACCAGAACCGGTCCGCCGGCTCGTAGCGCACGGGCAAGGTCAACTGCCTTCGCAGGCCGCGTTCTCGTGCCGCAGGACCAGCACCTCGGCCTCCACCGACGCCTCCCGCCGGAGTAGCAGCTCCGCCGGTGACAGGAGTCCCCGAACGGCGCGGTACACGAGCGAAACGATCACGGCCTCAGCGTCGCAGACTATTGATCCGCACTTACCTCCCAGCTGCAGCGATGACTTCTTGAGCCCCTCGCGATCGGGGCCGGCTGGGGAGGCAGGCACGCGGAAGCTCCTGGAGGACAGGCGATCTTGGTCGTGACCTCGTCTACCAGGAGCATCTTCACGTCCGGACGTCACTCACCCCAACTACGCGCCAGATCACCCAGGCTGGAGCTCACTGGGACTGTTCGTACCGAGAATGCCTATTCCCGGACCTGCCTCGGATCGATCGGAATCTCTCGTGCCGTATTCTCGGCGCGCTCCTCGGCGCTCAACTGCCGTGCCGCGGTCCCGCAGCAGCGGTCGTACTGGTTCTGCCAGTCCGCCATGAACGTGTCGTAGCTGGACTGGCCGACCAGCTTCAGGTCCGACTCGTCGTTGTGCCAGACGCCGTTGCTCGTCCAGTTCGAGGAACCGACGAACACGAGCCTGGAGTCGGCCGCACCCGCGTAACCGCCGCTGACCATCATGTACTTGTCGTGCGTGTAGTGCAGAGCGTTGCCGTTCGCGTCGGTGCCGTGGCTGGTGTCGTGCACGTCGATATTCGGCCGGTTCTTCAGGTAGCTCTGCACGCTGTCATCGACCTGGCCGGCGGTGATGAGAATGTGGATCTTGACGCCGGTTTGTGCCAGGCTCACCAGCTTCTTCGGCAGCTCCAGGTAGTTCCGGTCGCCCGGCTGCCCGTGAGAGGTCCACTGGAACATGGCGATGTTGATCGTGGCCGGCGCCTTGATGTTGTTCAGGAAGTCGACCCAGGTGTCGCTTCTGGTGCGCGCCTTGGGCCACTGGTAGGAGGGCGGGGACAGTTGCCTGGCGGCCGTGGCGCTGGTGGAGTTGTAGTAGTCGGGTGCCAGGGGGCCCGGGCCATTGAGCGCCCCCTTGGCCATGGCGGTGAAGTAGCTGACGTAGGAGTTGTACAGGTCGACGTTGCCCTTGACGGTGGCGCTGCTGTTCCACGCCGTGCTGGCCTGGGCGGAGGTGGGGTTGGCGCTGCTGACGGTCACTGTTCTGTTCGCATCGCTCCCGCCGCTGAGCATGTAGTACTTCGCGTGCAGGGCGGAGCCGGCGTAGTGGGTCAGGCAGCCGCCCGGGCACAGCGCGGCGAAGCTGGAGGCTCGCGGGTCGTTGCCCAACTCGGTGACCATCGACTGCCAGATCGCATTGTCGCTGTGGGCGTCCATCAGCGCCTTGACGATGACGCCGCGCTGGTGAGCAGCTATCAGGGCGTTGGCGAAGTCCGGGCCTGGCTGTGCGTTGCTGATCGAGTACATGGCGACGCGTATGGTCTGCCCGCAGCTGGCGCTGTTGATCGATTCGATGATCGGGCCCATGATCTTCATCTGGGCGGCGGGGTCCTCCGGGTCGTTGAAGCGCGGGCCCGGGCTGGAGGTGAACGTCCGAGACTCACAACTGAGCGGGGGCTTGGCCTTCTTGACCGCGGCGTGCGCCGTTGTCAGTGACAGCGCGGTGACGACCAGCGCGGTGATTGACGTGAACGTTCGCTTCATGGGCGGCCCTTTCGCTGGGCTGTTGATGATGAAGAGTCGGGTTGCCGCAAGAGGCCCGCAGGAGCGATGCCGCCGTCAGCGGAATCTACTATTGTTCCACCGATTGTTCCGATAATTCACTGGAAGTCCACGCGCTGCGCATCGCAAGATTCCTTGAGCAGGGGAGCAACCGCGGGGTGTTGCTCTGCCAGTCGACCAATGAGTGGTCACCGTGGGGAGCGACAGGCGCTTGGCGTAGCGACCCCTCCATGCAGTCGGGCCGGCGCTCGCGCCCATGCCGCCAACTGCGTCTGACGCGTCCGCTGCCACGACTGCGGCGAACTCCTTCACCCAAGGCTGGGAAGGCAAGGGCAGCATGACCAGCCATCCCCGAAGCGCGTCCGATGACCCCCTGACCGAATCCCAACAGACCCTCCATGTCGGCGTGTTCAAGCACGACCAGGGTCTCGCGACCGCCGTTCGCCGGGAACCGGTCAGGCATGGCCTCGATGCACTTTCGCCACGGCTGCCGCCTTCATCCTCGGTCTGGACGCCGGCACCTCCGGGTGCATGCATACCGGCTTCCGGGAATGGTTGGTGGTCCGACTCAACGGTGACGACAACCTGACCTGGCCGGCTCTGGTCCGCCACCTGGCGCCCAGCGGCTGGATCCACCCTGTGCGTGCCGAAAATGCATCCGTGCACTTCAGCAGGCGTGCCGGTACTCGTGGATTGCGCCTCTGAGCCCCGAATCGAATGTCGTCAACTTTGTGACAGTGGCCGTAAGTTGGGCACTCCTGCGCAACGACGAAGCTCCTGGTAGACGGGTTCTCGATCAAGATCACCCGCGTCTGCAAGGAGCTTCGCGTGCTTGTCGACCCCTCAGCGATCGATCTGTCCAGCCGCACCTTGCGGTACTTGAGCAGGCAACTCGTCGCCCGGCAGCGCGAGATCGGGACGCGATGGCGGCGCCTGCCGCCGCGACGGCAAGCTTTACCGGCCCTGGCCCACTTGCGCTGTGGCGACACCTACGCCCAGCTCGCCGCCGGGTTCGGCATCGGGATCGCGACCGTGTTCCGCTACATACGCGAGGCCGTCCGCGTGCTCGCTGCCCTCGCGCCGACCCTGACCGAGGCGATGAGGGCGATTCGGGAGGAAACGTTCGTCATCCTCGACGGCACCCCGCTGCCGATCGACCGGATCACCGCCGACACCCCGTGCTACTCCGGGAAGCACAAGCGTCGCGGCATGAACGTGCAGGTCCTCACCGATCCGTTCGGGGCGCTGCGCATGGGGCGTTGAGAGAAGCCTCTACATGCCGTGCAGGCACGATGCTTGATCCTGCTTGACTGGGCAAGTTGCCTCGGCTGGACAACGAGGTCACGCTGATCGCCAGGTCCCCCGAAGGCGCTCCGCCGATCGAGGGCGGCTGGCGAAGGAGCGAGAAGATGGGCCTGTTGGCTACGCAGCATCTCGACGCCGAGGTCATGTACTACGGCCTGTGGATGGAGGACGTCGGGGCATCATTCGACGACGAGCCGGAACCTGATGCGCCCTTCGGCTCTTCGACCGGTGGCCGAGTGGTGATCCACAGTGGGGGCCACACGCACACGGCCGACTTCTGCGCGGAAATCTGGGATGAGGAGCCCCCTGCGGCTCCCGGGTCATGGGAGAAGTTGGCGCAGACGCAGATCGACGCCCCCGCTGGGCAGGTGTGCCTGTGGACCTATGCGGCGATGGCCAAGGGAGACATTGTCCTCGGGCAGCCCGGTCGAACATGGAGGGTGCGGGTGCATGTGCGCGGTAGGGAAGAGGTGTACAAACTCGCGCAGCTCGATGTCCCGGAGGGGATCGAGCACTACCTGGTGCAGTTCTGGCCCGCGTGACGGTGCGCCACAATGTGGCGCACCGTCACGCGGAGGCGAGTCAGTTGCCTTCGACGAGGAATCCATCGTTGGGGCCGTTGATGATCCGGTTGCACTTGTAGAAGAGGACATCAGGGTGCCGCCTGCACCGTTGTCGGCCTTGGGAATCGGGCGGACCGAGTAGTTGTTCTTGGGGGCTTTGCCCTGCGGGTCGTACTTGGCTGAGGCTTGCGCCGCGCCTTCATAGGTGGTGGAGCAGGGGAACTCGCCGTATTCGTTGCCGCCGTCGGCGTAGTTGTCGCCCCAGTACTTCTTGCATGTGGCCACCGCGGCCCGGCGGTTGGCGTTGCGTCGTGACGTGTCGGCGTAGAGGCGAGCGAGCGGCCTGTCGGCGGTCCGGCCGGGGATGTCCTTGCTGGTGTTGTCCGGCTTGGTCGTTCCCGGCTTGTCGTAGGCGCCCTTGAGGTGCTGGGCCGCGAGCCTCCCACCGGCGGAGACTCCAAGACGACGTAGCCGCGCCCGGCCTGCTGTCACGCACCTGGGGGTCCAGGCAAGGTGAGCCCGGAAGCCGCCACAGGATGATCTTGAAGTCGTGAGGGCCTCGGTTTCGGCTTCCTCGAAGGCGGGGTTCGTGGCGTCGATAGCCCTGCCGGGATGAGCGACCAGGCCGAGGTCCTGACGTCCCAGGCGCCCGGGCGGGGCGCCGTAGATGCTGATCGGCGGGACCTCACCGGACTGTCCTCGGCGTACAGGTGCTCGCCGAGGATCTCGGCGAGGGCTTCTGGGGTGTCCTGGACCGCGAGGCGTTCCGCGCCGGTCAGGTCCGGGCGGAGCAGCGGGCTCTCGCTGCGGCGCCAGGGGGCTTGGTCGATGTGCACGGTGACCTGCTCGGCCCTCGGGGAGTTGCGTGACCCGGACACGCTTGAGCCGGACGAGAGCGAGGCCGGCGAGCACTGACCGTGCGAGGCCCTGCGGGCGGGGCAGGCCCACGCGCGTGTCCTCACGGGCGGACCGTGAGCCCGTCCAGGGTGAGGTCGAGCAGGCGCTCTGCTCGCTGTCGGTGTTCAGCGCCCGCCGAGGTCAGGGCGATGCCTTCGAGGGCGGCGGCGATGTCAGCGGGGTGGATGTCGGTACGGATCATCCCGGATGCCGCGCACGCGTCCATGAGTGAGGTGATGGCGGCCTGGATCATTTGCCGGCTGTGACCGTAGGGGTTGCTTCCCGTCGCGGCGATGGCGCGCAGGGCGTCGATCATGCCGTATTTGGCGGTGACGTAGTCCAGGAAGAGGCGTGTCCACGCGCGCAGGGCCTCGGCAGGCGACTTCTGCGCGAGCAGAGCGGGGACGGCGTCGCACAGGTGGGCCACCTCATTGCGGTAGACCGCCTCGACCAGGGTTTCCCGGGTGGGGAAGTTGCGGTACAGGGTCGCACTGCCCACGCCTGCTTCCTTGGCGATGCGCTCCATCTGTGCGTCCAGCCCCTCCGTCGTGAACACGCGCGCAGCAGCCGTGAGGATCTTCTCCCTGTTGCGCCGTGCGTCAGCTCGCAACGGACGGTGCGCTTCGTGGGCCATCAGTGCTCGTCATCCCCTCTCAGAGGCATCTCGAATTGCTAAACGGGGGAGTCCCCACTTAACCTTGAATAAGTGGGGGCGCCCCCGTTTCGACTGTAGGCCAACGCGCTGACCGGCGCACACCCCTCGAAAGGAAGCTGATCATGTCGAGAATCCAGGGCAAGGTCATTGCGATCACGGGTGCCAGCAGCGGCATCGGCGAAGCGACCGCGACCTACCTCGCCGAAAAGGGTGCCCGGCTCGTGCTCGGAGCCCGGCGCGAGGACCGGCTGAACACTGTCGTGGAGAGCATCACGGCCACGGGCGGCACCGCCACCGGCGTCATCGTCGATGTCACGCGCCGCGAGGACCTCCAGCGCCTGACAGACACGGCCATCGACCAGTTCGGCCGGCTCGATGTCCTCATCTCCAACGCGGGCACGATGGCCGTCTCCCCGTTCGACGACCTGCGCCAGGACGACTGGGACGCCATGGTCTCCACCCACATCACCGGCCTGCTCAACGGCATCGGGGCGGCCCTTCCCGTCTTCCGCCGACAGCGCTCCGGCCAGTTCGTCAACGTCGGCTCCACTGCGGCCTACGTCGTCAAAACCCCCCAGGCCGTCTACGCGGCCACCAAGACGGCAGTGAAGGTGCTCACCGAGGGTCTGCGCCAGGAATCGGGACCCGACCTGCGCGTGACCCTCGTCTCGCCCGGCTTCACCGACACCGAGGGCATCGGCAAGGGAGCCAGCCCTGAGGTCGCGGCCGCAATGACCCGGCAGCGCGACGAGATCGCCATGCCGCCCTCTGCCATCGCCTCCGCCATCGGCTACGCGATCGAGCAGCCCGACGGCGTCGACGTCAGCGAGATCGTCGTTCGGCCCACGGTGCAAGCCTGACGACGCCGCGGGAGCCGCTCGACGGCACCCCGGACGCCCCAGCGATCCCAGCACAGCGCAAGGCCCGAGAGTACGAGAACCGCGTCAACGCCGTCATGGCTGACAGCCTGCAGTGAGTGGACCTGTCCGCCTAGATCAGCTACTGGCGGGCTTCGGGGCTTGCCTCGGCGCTATCTCTTCAGGCGTAGGCATCCTCGACCGCGACTCGTCGCACTGTACGCAGCGTCGACTGGAGACTGTCCAGATCGGTCGAGCCCAGCGCGAGGCGGATCGCCTGCGGTGTGTGGATCGTGGTGGTGAACGGCTCGGCCGTGGATACCGAGATGTGCTGACGCGCGAGGGTGGCGGTCAGGCGATCGGCGCGTGCGTCGTCGGGCAGCGGCAGCCATGTGAAGTAGGACGAGGGGTGGCTGATGAGTGGTAGGCCTGCCAGCTCTTGTCTCGCGAGTGCTTGGCGGGCCTTGGCGTCGTCTCGTTTCTGCGCTTCCAAGTGGTCCACCGTGCCGTCGTCGAGCCAGCGGCAGGCGATCGCGGTGGTGAGGGCCGGGGTGTTCCAGGTGGTCGCCCGGATCGCGCGTTCGAGCGACGGCACCGCCGATGGCGGCGCGACGACGAAGCCGACCCGGAGGCCGGTGGCGACGCTCTTGGACAGTCCCGAGACGTAGACGGTGATGTCCGGCGCGGTTGCAGCCAGAGGCGGTGGAGGGTCCTCCACCAGGTAGGCGTAGGAGGCGTCTTCGATGATGAGCGAACCGTGCTGTCGGGCGATCTTGATGAGGCGGGTTCGGTCAGTTGCCGGCATGACCCAGCCCAGAGGGTTGTGCAAGCTGGGCATGGTGTAGATCGCGCGCACAGGGCGGGTCGCGCACAGCTTCTCGAGGACCTCGAGATCCGGCCCGTCGGCCGTTGCGGGTATGGGCTCCAGGTCGAGATGAAAGGCATGCGCGAGCACCTTGAAACCCGGGTAGGTGAGTGCGTCGACCGCGACGACGTCGCCGGCGCTGAGCGCGGCCATGACGGTGATGGCCAGGCCGTGCTGCGCACCGTTGACGATGAGGACCTGATCCGCGTCCGTGGTGATTCCTCGACGCCTCAGGTGCTGTGCGATCGAGGCTCTGTCCTGGGGACGCCCTTGATGCGGTTGGTAGCGCAGCAGCGAGTCGATGTCACCAGAGGTGGCCACCTCTCGCAGGGCCTGCCGAAGGAGATCGGCTTGCCCAGGCAGAGACGGGTAGTTGAAGTTGAGGTCGACCGCATCCGTGGCGACGACCTGCTGATCGATGCCGTGACCGGCGGGAACAGCGATGTCACGCACGAACGTGCCGCGGCCCTGTTCCCGGCTCACCAGTCCCATCGTTTCCAGCTCGGCGTACACCCGGGTCGCGGTCACCACGGCGATGCCCTCACGGGCGGCGAGCCCGCGGTGTGTCGGCAGGCGTACGCCTGGGGCGAGCCGGCCCTTCCTGATGTCGGATGCGAGCGCGTCGACCAGCATTTTGTACCGCGGGGCTGCCATGGAGCGGATTGTATGCATGACAATTCTTTGACTGTCCTGTTCGTGGGTCCCTACCGTCAAGACCCACCCGCCGACCCACCCGGAAGGGCAGCCGCTGTGCATATCGCCATCCTCACTTTCGAGGGCTACAACGAACTCGACTCCCTGATCGCACTCGGTGTACTCAACCGGATCAAGTCCGACGACTGGCGCGTCACCATCGCCACCCCCAGCCCCAAGGTGACGTCGATGAACGGGGTGGTCATCGAGCAGATGTCCACTCTCGAGGAGGCATGCGCCGCGGACGCCGTCATCGTCGGCAGTGGCATCGCCACCCGTGAGGTAGTCGAAGACCCAGCGATCATGAACATCCTGCGTCGCCTGGACCCCTCGCGCCAACTCATCGCGGCACAGTGCTCCGGCGCGCTCGTGCTCGCCAAGCTCGGCCTGCTCAACGACATCCCCGCCTGCACCGACCTGACCACCAAGCCCTGGGTCGTCGCCGCCGGCGTCGAGGTACTCAACCAGCCCTTCTACGCCAAGGACGACATCGCCACGGCCGGCGGCTGCCTGGCCTCGCACTACCTCGCCGCCTGGATCATCGCCCGACTCAAGGGCAACGACGCCGCCGAAGGCGCGCTGCACTATGTCGCCCCGGTCGGCGAGAAGGAGGAATACATCGAGCGCGCCTGGCGCAACATCACGCCCTACCTGCCCGCTCCCACCCCTGTGCTCGTCTGAACAACCGGTCGCAAGCAGTGCCCTTGGCCAGGAAGCCACCCCCCCCGGCAGCGTGGCCGGTCGTTCGCGCCGCCGCGAATCGGCGTCGATATCCGCGCAGATCAAGGGCGAACGTGATCGCCGTGCTGATGCCGAGGGCACCGAGTCCGATCCGATGCGGCCGCGAGCTCAGCACTGACCGGAATCTTGGACGGTGTGACGATAGGCGCGTCGACGCTCGACATGACGCAGCTCACCGACGAGGCCGGCCTGTAGTGGAGGTGCGAGGCCCCGCCGAGATGCGCTCCGCCGGCGACAACTCCCTGATCTCCATCTCTTATCCGTCACCTGACATCGGAAGCTGTCCTCATACCGATCTTGGGATTTGCGGGTCGAACTTGAGTCTCGTTCGGGGCCCCGGCGCGGCCGGTGCACGAAAGCAGGGCCCTTGGAGATTCGGATGGTGTTGAAGCCACACCGAGCACCAGGAGGCCCTGCCGGTCGCAGTTGTGCGCCGTCGCCGCGGATGTCCTTGCCGGTCAGTCCTTTGCGGTGGTGGCGATCCGGCCGGCGTAGCGCTGCGTCCAGGCCGTGTCGCTGTCGACGGTGACGACCACGTCGTAGTAGCCCTCCTGGGTCGGCCACATGACGACCTTCTTCGCGCCGTGGGCCACCGTGACCTTCTGGGTACGGCCGAGGTAGTCGTTGGCGGTGAGCGTGTAGTCCACCGGCTTGGTGCCGTCGTTGTGCAACGTGAGCTTCGCCCGAGCCTCGTGCTTGGTGCCCTCGGCCTGCAGCAGGTCGACTTCCACGCGCGGGAGGCCACCGTCCCTCGTTCCGGCGTGCGCTACCTGGCCGGCGAAGGAGCGTACAAACCCGTCGTTGGAGTAGATCGAGAACGCGTACTTGCCGTCGGTGGCCTTGGCGTCCCAGGTGTACTCGCGCGTCTTGCGCGCGGTGACGGTGAAGGGCGTGCTGGAGAACGGCTGGTACTTGTCGGGGAAGACCTGGAAGCTCAAGGCCTTGTCCTTCGGGCCGCCGGTCAGGGTCATCCTGGCGGTGACCGTCCCCGTCGCGCGGTCCTCCGAGATCGTCGCGTGCGGATGGAAGCTCAGCGGGCGCGGCTTCATGTGGTCGGCGGCGATGGACACCGACTGCTCGGCCAGCGGGTCCACGAAGGTGGCCGGCCCCGGTTGCGGGTGGGCGAAGTCGAGCGCGCTGGTCAGGTCGCCCGCGATCGAGCGCCGCCAGTCGCTGATGTTGGGGCAACGGAACGGCTTGCCGAGGTGGGTCGCCCAGGTCTCGAGGAACTTGATCGTCGAGGTGTGGTCGAAGACTTCCGAGGCGACGTAGCCGCCGCGGGTCCACGGCGAGACCAGCAGCATCGGCACTCGCGGACCGAAGCCGAGCGGGTAGTCGCCGACGTACTCGCGCGACGTGCCCGGCTCGGGCCACGGCGGCAGCACGTGGTCGAACTTCCCGTCGTTCTCGTCGTAGTTGAGGATGAAGAGGGTGTGGTTCCAGATGTCGGGGTTGCTCTGCAGGATGGCGAGCGTCTTCTTGACGTAGCGCTCGCCGTGCAGGGTGTCCGCGCCCGGGTGCTCGGACCAGCCGTAGGGCGCCACGATCCAGGAGACTGCCGGCAGCGGGTGCTCCGCGCCCGGCCGGCAGGCGTCATGGAGGTCTTTGAGGACCGAGTCGAGGTTTGCGTCGGAGTCGTCGTTGGGCGCGGTCATGCCGGAGTAGTACGTGGCGTTGCCGCGCCAGATCAGCCCGGTGCCGGGCCGCAGCTTGGGGTCGTCCGCGCTCAGCCCTTCCGGGTCGAATCCCTTGAAGTACTTCAGCTCGTTGTCGCCGTAGTCGCCGACCCAGGTACTGATGTAACCCTGTCGCCCGTTGCCGCTGTTGTCGGAGTAGAGCCGCCAGTCGATGCCGACCTGCTGGAGCTGCTCGGCCACCGTGGTCCAGGAACGGGAGTAGTTGGACTCGTCGGTGTTGCCCGTCTCGCTGTTGGCGGTACCGCTCCACAGGTACTTGCGGTTGGGGTCGGTCGGCCCGAACTCGGAACAGAAGTTCTGGTCGGCGATGGTGTACTGCGCGGCGACCGAGTGGTAGAAGCCCATGTAGGTGTCGCTGTGGTAGTTCATGCAGCTGGCGCCGTTGTGCTGCACCCACAGGTCCCACTTGCGATGGTCGACATCGCCCCAGGCTCCGTGGTCGTTGCCCCAGGCTCCGTCGTCGACCTGTGGGGTGACGATGTTGCCGCTGTCGTCCTTCTGCTGGAAGACGGTAGTGCCGTCCTGGAACCGCAGCGCCTGCTTGTCGCTGAAGCCGCGTATGCCCGGGAAGGTGCCGAAGTAGTGGTCGAGGGACCTGTTCTCCTGCATCAGGATCACGACATGCTTCAGGTCGGACATGTTGCCCTCGAAGCCCTTTGGCAAGACGTACCTGGGATTCGGAGCGGCGTACGCGCCGCCCGCCCCGGCGGTCGCGCCGAGCGCCAGCGCCCCGGCGGTGACCCCCGTGCTCTGAAGGAACTTACGGCGAGTGGTGCCGGTCGTCGTCCCGGGTCTGTCGCCGAGCTCGGACTCGGATGTCGGGATGATCGGATCGGGGGCCATGGAAGCTCCTCACAGGGGCATGGACAGTCGAGGGTGGGTGCCGCAGCCCGCTCATCGAAGCGAGTGGACACCAACCCTGTGTGAACACCGGCTGAGCGATCAGCCGGACAACGGCTGCGCGGTTGTCAACGTCTGCGTGTATGTGGTGGTGTGCGTCCTACATGACAGCCGTAAGCCGTGATCTTCATTTGCGTTGTTGGCAGGGTCAGTCGCTGGGATGAGAAGCCGTCTCTCAACCGATCTCGGAAGGTGCAAGTCGAACAGAGTTCCTGGTCGGGTGATCTTCCGGCCGTTCGCGCATGAGGGCAGGGCATCCCGGTAGCTCGGGGGTGCGACCTCATTCCCAGCGGTTCCCGGAGGCCCTGTTGTCGTTGTTGCACGCGCCGGTGCCCGTTGACCTCAACTCGCTTGCCCGGTCGCGTGATTGCCTCGCGCACGTGTATGGCAACGCGTCCGACCATCCGGACCGGGTGCGCCGGTATCCCTCGGATATGGCGGACGCCGAGTGGGCGGCCGTCCCGTCGCTGCGGCCGGTGCCGGCCTGGCTCCAGGGGCGGGGCGGGCAGCCCGAAGGGTACTGCCACCGCCAGATGCTGGACGCAGCCGGAGCCATCCCGGCCTGGGTCCGGGTCTACGCCTTCTTCCGCCGCTGGCGCGATGCGTGGACCAGATGCGCTCGCAACCAGCGCAAACACCGTTCGATGACGACAGCGCCTGACCCAGCGCCTCAATAGCTTGACTTGACGAATTAGGGCCCTGAGGTGTCTGGGTAGCCCCGTTCGCTGGATTGAGCCCGCAGCTCTTCGGCAAGTTGGTGAACGTGGTGCATCGTCAGGACGCCGCCGTTCCGCAGCGAGGCGCCCTTGGGGCCTCCCGGTGGGGGACCGAATTCCGCTGGTTGTGGCGTACTGGGGAACGAACTTGACGATGCGTCAGCCGGCTTCGCTGTTCGGGATCTCGAAGTCGGCCGCGGACCGGATCATCGATCACATCGGGCCGCTACTCGGGCCGCAGCCTCGCAAGCGGTTCCGCGGGAGCACCGTACTGATCGTGGACAGAACCCTGGTGCCCACCCGCGACCACGCAGGGGCCGAGCAGTCCAAGAACCACCGCTATTCCACGGCCCATCAGGTGGTCATCGACGCCGATGGCCGCCTGATCGTGGTGGTCCGTCGGCCCCTGCCGGGCAATCGGCACGACTTCCGCGGTGGGGAGGAGCCAGGAGCCTGCGCCGCGCGGACGAGGGCCCTGGCGAAAGGCTCCGCTTCGAGTACTCGCCGGAGGCCTTCAACCTCACCGAACCCGACCTCGTACTCGACCTCTGCGACGAGGTAGCGGCGCTCTGGGACGCGAGCCCCGCCCGCCCGGTCACGCTCAACCTCCCGACGACGGTCGAGGCCGACTCGCCCAACGTCTTCGCCGATCAGGTCGAACGGATGCACCGGCGCCTGGACCGACGCGACTCCCTGATCCTCTCCGTCCACCCGCACAACGACCGGGGAACCGGTGTGGCCACTGCCGAACTCGCCCTCCTGGCAGGCGCGGACCGCATCGAAGGCACTCTGTTCGGCAACGGCGAGCGTACCGGCAACGTCTGCCTGTTCACCCTGGCCCTGAACCTCTTCAGCCGGGGCATAGACCCACAGCTCGACCTCTCCGACATCGACGAGATCCGCGACACCGTCGCTCAACGAAGGCGGCTGTCCGCGACCCAAGTACCTACAGGGGAAGGTTCCCGTCGGGTTGGACAAGGGCAAGCACGACATGGTCCTCACCGAGTGGGACGACCGCAGGCCGCAGGCCTGACTCGCTGACTCAGCTTGATCTCCAGCCCTGTTGCCGGGTGATCTGCTCAACTCCGCGGTCTCCGGGACATGAGGGATTCCGAACCCCGAAGACCACGACCGGGCATGCCCGCCACCGGACGTCGGCCCATTACCCTGCCCGGTGCGCTGCTCGGGGACATCGGCTGCCGAGCAAGGTTGCGGGGTCGCTGCGTGGCCCAGGCAGGGTGTTGGGTGGGCGGTGACGCCAGCGACGTGCAGCGGGCGGGGGCAGCCGGGCATCACACGCCGCCAGTTCAGACGCGGCACCGCATGCCATTGGTGACTTCGCGGTAGTCGGCGATCACGGGCTTCGCCATCGACTCCCGGTAGACCACGGCCACTCGCCCGTAGGGCCGGCTGAGGTCGGTGCGCAGCTTCTCGTTGCCATAAGGGCAGCCGGCGAACATGATGCTGCGGCGGGACCGGGACCGGGACCGGGACCGGGACCGGGACCGGGACCGGGACCGCTGAGTTGGTGCTTTTGTTCCCTTTCGAGAAATGCCCGGTTTGCGCTGCTGCTGTTGCCGGCGCCGTTTTCGGCTTGGCCCGGGTCCCGCCCACTGCTCCGCCGTCAGGCGCGTAGACCCGCTTGCCGCAGGCCGATCGCCGCCAGGTCGGCGATGACCTGTTTGTCGCCGCGCCGCCAAGCCTCCGCGAGGCCGCCGGGCGGTGTGGGCACCGCCGCGAGTTCGCGCTGCGAACCGGTGAGGACGCGCAGCGCGAGGATGTCGGCGCCACCCGGATCGGCGGCGAGGCGTCGGGTGACGGCGCTGCGGCGGATCCAACGCAGGCGCGGGGGCAGCCACAGCAGCAGCACGAACACCACCGGGATGACGATCAGGACGACCGTGGTCAGCGTGGCCACGTGCCCTACCGTGTCCTGGAGCGAACGGCCTGCGTCGGCCAGCCCCGTGCCGGCCTCGGCGGCGGACCCGAGCTGCTTCTTCAACTGGCCTCCGACGAACGGCACCTTCGAGGCAGCCTCGCCGGCGTCGACGAGTCCGTCGGAGAGGCTGTTGCCGGCGCTTTCCGCCTTGCGGCCCGGATCGGCCAGTCGCCCGATCGCGTCGTGCACGACCAAGGCCAGCTTCACCGCGGCGTAGATCAGGGCCGCCGCGATCAGGTCTGCGAGGACCTGGCGGCTTCGACGTGCCGGGGTCTGGGCGTAGAGGCGCATGGGCGTGCTCCTTTTCCGATAGGGCATCGGCGGTCGGCGGCTGCCCGTACGGCTACCCTGATCGGGAGGGCGGAACTCCGTGCCAACCGTCGGCCCATGGGCCTTCAGAGATAGACCAGGCGCTGTTGCATTTTCGCGCGAAGGCTGACGGCGCCGAAAACCACACCCGTTCGCGAGCCTCATCTGATCCATGTGGGCCTCTCAGCGTGCCCTACCTTTCCAGCGGGTCGGATCTGATCATTCGTAGGATCAGGAAAGCCCCGGGGTCTTGGGTATGGCTGTCGGTTTGTCGCCTCTTGATGGCTCAAAGAACCTGGCCGCCCGAAGCCCAGCGACGACTCGACCGCTCATTGGGATTCGCGACTTGATCGCTTCGTAGGACAACGCCGGCGAGGTCGTCTGCTGGTACCGATGTGCGACGACGAGCCGGCGGAGGCGGCCGTGCCCCAGATAGCCGGAGTGGACATTGGCCGGTCGGTCTAAGGTGTGGCGTCGTGACAGTCTTGATCGTTGGTGGTTCCGGTTTCTTGGGTGCCGAGCTCGTCAGGCAAGCGGCAGCGGCTGGGCCAAGGACGGCCGCGACCTACGCGACCAGGCCCGGGAGCGGTCGAGAGGTCGCGTGGCACGCCCTCGATCTGCGGGATCCCGGAAGTGCAGAAACGGTCGTGGCCGAGGTCAGCCCTCGTGTCGTCATCAACGCATCGAGCGGCGGGGCGGACTGGGCGGTCACCGCCGAGGGGGCTGTCCGTCTGGCGATGGCAGCGGTGGAGTCCGGCAGCCGTCTGGTCCATGTCTCAAGTGACGCCGTGTTCTCCGGCGCCCGTGTCCACTACGACGAGTCCTGCCTGCCTGATCCCGTCACCCCGTACGGGGCGGCGAAGGCCGCGGCAGAGACAGGGGTTCTTCTCGTGCATCCGGACGCTGTGGTCGCCCGCACCTCACTGATCATCGGCGACGGGCAGTCCGTGCATGAGCGTGCTGTGCACGAACTTGCCGCCGGGGTCCGCACCGGCGTCCTGTTCACGGACGACATCCGTTGCCCGGTACATGTGGCCGACCTGGCCGCAGCTCTCATGGAACTCGCGTCGGGAGATGCGAGAGGCATTCACCATCTCGGTGGAAGCGAGGCCCTGAGCCGTCACGAACTAGGCGTTCTCATCGCCAGGCGCGACGGACTCGACGACTCACGACTGCCCACGGGTCTGCGGGCGGACAGTGGGCTTCCCGGGGCCCTCGACGTACGTCTCGACAGCCGCGCGACCCAGCGCAAACTGTGCACCACGCTGCGCGGCGGCCGCCACTTCCTCACCCCGGCGGCTTGAACGCCCGAGCCTGGCGGCTAGCTGTTGCAGCTCAGACACTTGAATCCGTCGAGCGGTGACGCGCCACCACAAAACGTGGGCCAGAACCCGAGAACCGACAGTGGATTTTCACCACCTCGGGAGGCGCCAGGGTCAGCGGTCGTTCGATTTCTGGCGAGGCATGCGGGCTGCTGGCCCAGTGGAGTATTGGCTTGTTCATGAAGGGCTGAACCTGCGACGGTCACCGGCATGAATGTGGTTCTGGGAGACACGCTCAGGTTCGCCGCAGAGGTCGGCGAGGCAGGCCCACTGCGCCAGGTCGACCTCTGGGCAGCTGGAAGGCGGCTGACCTGCGACGACAACGTGGCATACGTCCCACAGTTCCGCCGCGACGCGCTGGACACCGCCGCCTGGCTGCGGTCGGGCAAGAGTTCTCCCCTGCCGTTCGCCGGCATCTCTGCTGAAGCCACACACCGGCGGCTCATGCACCGCGCAGGGGATGACGACGAGCCCGAGGCGGACTACCGACTGCGCAGCCGGTTCCGGGCTTTTCTCTGGGGGCCCACTACCGACAATGTGATGGCCTACCTGTTCCGCGAACAGGACCGACTAGTGATCACGCTGGAGTTCTGGCGTGAGGAACACCTGATCAACCACCCCGACGACGCCGGTGCGGTCTTCATGGTCGAGATCCCGGCCAAAGAGTTCGTCGGGATCCTTGAAGGCATCGCGGCCGCGCTCGACGCCAGTTAGAGCGAGAGCCGTTCGAGGACTCACTCCTTGTCCGTGCTCAGGAATCACCGGGCCTGTTCAGCAGTCACCGGCTGTGCCGACGGGCTGGCGGTGGTAAGGAGGACGCCTTTGCGGAGGAGCGGGAATTTCACGCGGCCGAACATCTGGCGCTTGATCATCTTGATGTGATTGACCCGGCCTTCCACCGGACCGGAGTTCCAGGGGGTGGTCAGGCCCTGAACGACTGCGTCCCGGCTCGGTCATGAGCCGGAGCCGTCGCAGGGGTGTCGGCGGGGGACCGGGAGGGGTGAGGGCGGGACGACCCGCACGGCGCCGGTGAAGCGCTGGTGAAAACCCTGTGGAAGTGGTGTCAGTGGTGCCGTTTATGCTGCACCGGATGATCACGCGGGACCTGGGGAGGGCGCGGCATGTTCGACAAGCTGTTCGGCAGGGGTGCGGAGAGACCGTCGGCGGATCCGTACGCGCTTCCCGTCTCACGCAGGCAGAAGAACGGGATGTACACGCTGCGCGCGCTCGGGGACACGCGGGTGCTCGCGCTGGTGGAGGCGGCCGGCTCGGGTGACTGGGAGGCGGTCAAGGCTGCGCTGGCCCCCTTCGATCTCGGCCGCGACCACCAGGTCCTGGCCGAACTGGCCGACCTGGACGGTGTGCAGGACTGGATCGGCCGGGCCGTCGAGGACGACAAGGAGCACCGGGCGACGGCTCTGCTGATATCCGGTGCGCGCCACATCAGCTGGGGCTGGGAGGCGCGTACCTCCGACCGCGCGGTGAACGTCACGCAGGAGCAGTGGCGCGTCTTCCACGAGCGGCTCCGCATCGCCGAGGAACAGCTGCTGGAGGCCGCCGAGTTGAGGCCGGAATGGGTCACGCCCTGGCGCCGCCTCCTCACCTCCGGTCGAGGCATGTCACTGGGGTCTGCCGTCAACGAGACCCGGCTGGACGCCGCTCTGCGCCGCGAGCCGCTGGATCTGGAGACCCACATCGAGTGGGTGTCGCAGTTGCAGCCCCGGTGGGGCGGCGAGCCCGGCCAGTCCCTCGCGTTCGCCCGCAAGGCGTTTGCCGGCGCGCCCGAGGGTGACCGCCTCGGCTGTGTGATCACCATGGCTCACATCGAGGACTGGGTGGAGTCGGACAGTGAGGACTGCCTCGTGACGCCCGAGATCCAGGATGAGTTGCTGGACGCGGCCGAGCGCAGCATCCTCCACCCCGCCTACGTGCGTCGCCCGGGCTGGCAGGAGGACTTCAACATCTTTGCCATGGCGTTGTCGCTTGCCTCCGAGAGCATCGCGTTGCCACGGGTCTTCCGGGAGCTCCAAGGCGCCTATACCGCATGGCCGTGGAAGTACATGGCGCAGCCGGAAAAGATGTACGCCCGCGCCCGGCGCAACGCCTGAACCTGCCGCCCCGCCCGCCACTCCTCGATCACCTCACCCCGGACTGCCCGATGACTCTGCCCGACACCCCTTTGAGCCCGGCCGGCACCGATCGCACCTTCCAGGTGGATCTGCGCGGCCTCGTCGATCTCCTCTCCCACCACCTCTACTCAAGCCCTCGCGTCTACCTGCGTGAACTCCTCCAGAACGCGGTGGACGCGCTGACCGCGCGGCACGGCCTCGAACCGGCTGCCCCCGCCGACGCCTTCGGTATCCGCCTGTACGCCAACGGCTCGGCAGTACGCGTCGAGGACGACGGCGTCGGTCTCACCGAGGCCGACGTGCACACCTTCCTCGCCACGATCGGCCGCAGCAGCAAGCGCGCCGAGAAGATCGCCGAACAACGCGGAGACTTCATAGGCCAGTTCGGCATCGGCCTGCTCTCCTGCTTCCTGGTCGCGGACGAGATCCACGTCCTGAGCCGCTCCGCCCGTACCCCCGACGCCCCCGCCGTGGAGTGGCGGGGACGCGGCGACGGCAGCTACACCGTCCGTACCCTGCCTGCTTCCGCCCGCTCCCGGCCCGGCACCACCGTCACACTCACGCCGCGCGCCGACGCGGGCGAGTGGACCCGCCCGGCACAGGTGCACGCGCTGGCCCGCCACTTCGGCTCTCTGCTGCGCCACCCGGTCACCTTCGACGACGGCACGGGCGGCCCGGGTGTGCCCGTCAACCCCGAGCCCGCGCCTTGGGCGCGTACGTATCCCACGCCGGGAGCCCGCTCCCGTGCGCTGGCCGCGTACGGCGAGGAGGTCTTCGGGTTCACGCCGCTGGACACCATCGAGCTGGACCTGCCGGCCGTCGGCCTGAAGGGCATCGCCTGTGTGCTGCCCGAGGCGGTGCCGGCCGGGCGCCGTCACGGCCACCGTGTGCACGTCAAGGGCATGCTGCTGTCCGAGCAGGCCGAGGAGATCCTGCCCGAGTGGGCCTTCTTCGTCCGCTGCGTCGTCGACGCCGAGAGCCTGCGCCCGACGGCGTCCCGCGAGTCCCTCTACGAGGACGACACGCTTGCCGCCGTCCGTGACGCCCTCGCCGAGCGGCTGCGTGCGTGGATCGCCCGGGCCGCCGCCAGCGACCCGGACCTGCTCGCCCGCTTCCTCCAGGCCCACCACCTGGCCGTGAAGTCGCTCGCGGTGCACGACGACGAGATCCTGCGGATGCTGTTGCCTTGGCTGCCGTTCGAGACCACGGACGGGCACTCCACTCTCGACGAGTTCGCCCGCACCCACCGCACCGTGCTCGTGACGTCCAGCGTGGAGGAGTTCCGGCAGGTCGCGGCGATCGCCTCGGCCGCCGGGCTCGGCGTCGTCAACGGCGGCTACACCTACGACCGCCAGCTGGTCCACCGGCTGCCCGAGATCAGGCCCGAAGTCAGCGTCGCCGACCTCGACCCGGCGACCCTCACGGCCCACCTCGACCCCGTCGACCGGGAGACGGAACTCGCCGCCGCGGCCTACCTCGCCCTGGCCCGCGACGCCCTCGCCGTCTTCGACTGCGACGTCGCGCTGCGCACCTTCCAGCCCGCCTCCGCACCCGCCCTCCTGGTGGACAGCCGCGAGGCCCGGCACGAGCGCACCCGCTCCCAGCTCGCCCGTGAGCAGGAGGGCGGTCTGTGGGGCGACATTCTCGGCTCCCTGCGCCAGGAGGCACCGCGCGCCCAGCTCATCCTGAACCAGCGCAACCCGCTGGTGCGCACCGCCGTGGCCATCGACGAGCCCGAGCTGGCCCGCACCAGCGCCGAGGCGCTCTACGGACAGGCCGCGCTGCTGTCCCGCCGCCCTCTCAGGCCCGCCGAATCGAGCCTCATCAACCGCTCCTTCCTCGACCTCCTCGCCCACGCCCTCCGCAAGGACAGCTGACGATGCCGACCGCACCCCATCCCCAGAACACCGACGAGCTCTTCCAGGCGCTCCAGGAGAACGACCAGCTGCCCTACGGCCGCACCCGCACCGTCACCGCCGAGGAACTCGTCGACGCCGCCGAGCAGTTCGCGGAGCCGGGCCCGCTCGCGTACGCCCTCCTCGAACTCCAGGAGGCCTACACCTACGGCTCCGAGCCCCGTAAGTCGCCCGTCGTCTTCGCCCGCCTGCTGAACCTCTTCGATGAGCAGCCCGACGTCTTCGACGAGCGCATGCGCCACATGCTGTTCTGGCGGTTCAAGTGGGTTGCCAATGCCCTGCGCGCACTGCCGGAGGTGCCGCTGACCGGCCTGCGCCAGTGGCTGACCGAGATGCGCGACCGGTACGTCAAGGCCGACCTCGACCTTCAGCCGTACTACGGGCAGGCGTACCAGCTCGCCGCACACCTGGGCGAGGACACCTCGCTCGCCTACGAGTTGTGGGCGGGCCGCACCCGCACCCGGCTCAGCGACTGCGAGGCCTGCGAGATCTGCGAGCGCGCCCTCTACCACCTGGGGACGGGCGACGACGAGCGGGCGCTGCGCACGTGGGAACCGGTCCTGGCCGGGAAGGACTCCTGCCAGGAGGAGCCGGCGCGTTCCGTCTCGTACGCGTTGCTTCCCCTGCTGCGCACGGGCCGCACCGACCGGGCCCGCGCGCTGCACCTTGCCGGCTACCGCGCCTGCCGCCGCAACCCCTCGATGGCCGGGGAGGTCGGCCGGCACCTGGAGTTCTGCGCGCTGACCGGCAACGAGGCGCGCGGTCTGGAACTGCTCGCAGAGAACCGGAACCTGTTCGCGGAGGTGGAGTCACCGCTGGACCTGCTCGACTTCCTCACCGGCGTGGAGGCCCTCCTCCAGCGCGTCGAACTCCTCGGCCACGGCGAACTGCCCGCCGCCGGGTACGCCGGCCGCACCTGGACCGTGGCCGGCCTGCGTGCCGAGGTGCGCGGCCGCGCAGACGACCTGGCCGCCCGCTTCGACGCCCGCAACGGAACCACGGCCCACACCGACCGCCGCAGTGCTCGTCTCGACCGTGCCCCGCTCCTGGAGACACTGGAACTGACCCTGCGTACCCGCGGCCTCGACGATGCGGGCCCGGCTGCCCCGGTTGCCGAGCCCACCGCCCGTACGACCGCTGCCCTCCCCGACTTCTTGCCCGAACTCGTCCTTCAAGCAAGGACTTTGGACCAGCAGGGGCACCCGGACGCACATGCCTGCTGGGCCCGGCTGCGCACGCTCGTGGCCGCCCGGGACTACGCCCACCCCGACGATCCGGCCGTGGGCCCGCTCGTACAGCTGCGCGCGGACCTGCTGGCCGAGGAAGCGGGCCGGGCGGGCGAGAGGGACGAGTTCGCCGACGCCGCCGCCCTCCACGAGGAGGCCGCGGCCCTGTACGACGACGCCGGAGAACCGGGTCACGCGGCGTTCTCCCGAGCCTGCGCTCTGCTCGCTACCGCCGAGATTCCTGTGCAGGGCGCCGACGGAGCCGAGGCGAAGACCGCCGCGCTGACCAGCGCCCATGCGTCCATGGTCCGCCTGCACGAGGAGACGCCCGGCCTCGCCCCGTTCCAGGAGGCTCGCCTGATGCGGCTGAAGGCGACCGCGCTCGGCCTGCGCCTGCAGACCTCAAGGAGCGACGAGCACGTCGGGCCGGTCCTCGCCGAGACGGACGTGCTGCACGCGTTCGCCACCCGGCACGACCTCGTCGGGCAGCTCTCCGGCGCCCTACTGCTGCGGGCCAGCACGCACGCCATCTCCGGCGACCTGCCCGCCGCGGTCACCGAGATCGACGCCCTCCTCGACCGGCTGAAGGCGCACGGTCCCGCATGGCACCTGCCCCGCACGCTAGGACTGCGCGGCCGGCTCCAGCTCGGCCTCCGGGACGCGCAGGCCGCGCACGCGGACCTGACCGAGGCCTTGCGACTGGCCGCCGACTGGCCGGCCGATGCCATCGACACCGCCCGCCTCCACGGTGATCTGGCCGAAGCCTGCATGCACCTGGGCCGCCCGGACGAGGCCTTGCGGCATCTGACGCGCTCGGCGGAGCTGGAGCTTCGCCGCGGCAGCCGGACGGACGCGTTCTGCACCTACAGCAACGCGGCCCAGCTCAGCCTCGACCTGGGCCGCGTCGAGGACTGCATCGCTCTGCTCGACTCCCTGCTGGCCGAACCGGACGTCGCCGCCGGAGAGTTGGACGACCGGCTCATCGCACAACTTCGCCTGACCCGGGCGCGGGCACTGCACACGGGGGAGGACCTCAAGGCCGCCACGGCCGAGTTCGTCACCCTCGCGGCCGAGTCGGCCCGCTGGGACGACGACCCGGGGAGCCACGCCATGATCGCTGCGGAGAGCGCCGTACTCCTCGGCGAGTCCGGCGAGTTCGGTCGCGCCCGAGCAGTGGCGGACCAGGCACTCGCCGCCCACGCCCGAGCCCCGCGCTACGACCAGCTCAGCAACTGTCTGCGCGAACTTGCCCGCCTCCAGGCCCAGCAGCAGGGTCCCGACGGCCTGGCCGACGCGCTCGCCTTCCTCGCCGACGCGGGCCGGGTCGCCGACGAGGCGCGAACCGCGGAACATGACGCCAACGGCCGTTCGCTGGACACGGCCCTGGCCTACGAATACGGGCGGGTCAACGCCTACGCCGGAGAGTACGAGGACGCCCTGGTCGCCCTGGACAAGTCCCTCGCTCTGCTCGGCGAGCCGGCAAGGGATGACGACCGCGCCGGCGAGTGGGTCGAGTGTGTCCGGCTCGCGGGTGCCGTGGAGGGCCTCTACCTGGAACGCCCCGCCCCCGCTCTCACCCGCCTCGACGCGGCGGTCGCCCGCCTGACCGCCCTGGGCCACACCGAGGAGACCGAGCCGCTGATCTCCTTGGCGGCCCGGCTGCGCGACGAGGAGTGACGCGGCGGTGCCGGGGCGACAGCCCGCCCCGGCACGGGCGCCCACCTACGCGAGCCATCGACGACGAGCACGCCCTGGAGCTGGCGAGGCGTCTCCACAGCTACGACCTACGCCACGTTGGTCTCTCGTTCTCGATGGCCCCCGGAGTCCACCCCGCCGAGTGCGTGCGCCGAGCCAGACAGAGCATCCAGACCCTCATCCAGGTGCCAGAGTCGGTCGGCGTTCTCGAACCAGTCGCCGATGGTGTTCCACATGAGGGAACTGGCTCGGACTGGTGGGGACAGTTGGCAGATCGCCGCGGACTGGAGCTTCTGCCTGACGGCTGACTTCACCGTGGATCTCAGCGCTGCAGAGGCTATGGACTTCGCAGCGCAGATGCTCTCTCACCTGCGCATTTCGCCGGGTGTCCGTTTTTCGGCGGCGGTGACCACGGGCCGCAACAATCCGCTGACGTTGAACGCGGAGCCAGTCGGGGACGGTTTCGCCTTCTTCGTGCGCCTGACCCCCAACGGCGACGACACCGTTTGTCACTTGCAGATGGAGATCGATCCGATCGCCAGGTCAGAACTTCGTGAGGCATTCAATGCGCTGCACGCGGCGCTGGTGGTGTGACCGCCCGAAGCGTTTCGGCCAGGCCGCGGGCGTGATGGGCGTCCGCCCCTACGGATCGCGGCGGATGCGCCCGTGGTGACGCATGTCCGACGGCACGGTGGGCGTGGGCGGCGAAATCCTGCAGGTACAGGCCCTTCAACTGCTGCGGGGCCAGGTCTCGTACGGCACAGTGATGTAGAGCGTCAGCGATGAGGTCGGCCGGATCAGCTGTGGGGTGCTTGGCAGGCCGTGAGTGTGTTCGCTGCTTGGAGGCGTGGGGGCATGACCGCACAACTGGGTTTCGGGGAAGTGCTGCGCGCTCACCGGCGCTCGGCGCGTTTGACGTTGGAGCAGCTGGCGGAGGTGTCGGGGGTCAGCGCCCGCACGCTGTCGGACATGGAGCGGGGACGCAGCACGGGACCACAGCATCGCACCGTCACCGCGTTGGCGGACGCGCTTGCGCTGGAAGAGGGGACCCGCCGGCAATTGATCGATATAGCTCGCGAAGGCAGGCTGCAGAGGCACTGGACGCGTCCTGGTGGGCCGTGTGAACTGCCCCGGATCGTGGAGGACTTCACTGGTCGCGGCGCGGAACTGATCTGGATGAGCGAGCTGGTGTATGCCGAGAGTGCGCCCGGCGTCGGGGTGGTAGGGCTCATCACCGGCTCGGCGGGCCTGGGTAAGACGTCATTTGCTGTCCGTGGCGCTCATTCGGTACGTCCGAGTTTTCCGGGCGGGGTGTACTTCATCGATCTGTTCGGGATGTCCCAGCGCCCGTTGGCTTCTGAGGACGCGTTGTTGGTACTGCTGCGCGCACTTGGTGTCCCGGCCCCGCAGGTCCCGGGCGATCTCCACGAGCGGGCGTCTTTGTACCGCTCGCTGCTGCACGACAAGCGGGCCCTGGTGGTCCTGGACAACGCCGCTTCCGAAGAGCAGGTACGGCCCCTGCTGCCGGCGGCAGGCATGAGCAGGGCGCTGGTCACCTCCCGGCGGTTGCTGGCGGGTCTGGAGGGCGTGCGCCGACTCGGCCTCGGACCACTGTCGTTGGCCGACTCCATGCGACTGCTGACCGGGATTCTGGGCGAACGCGCGGTTTCTGACGAGGAGTCGGCACTCACCCGGCTCGCCGAACTGTGCGGAGGGCTGCCCCTGGCCCTGCAGATCATCGGCAACCGGCTGGCGAGCCGGCCCGCATGGGACGCGGCCGAACTCGCCGGACGACTGGCAGACGAGGAGAGCCGGCTCGATCAGTTCAAGGCCGGAGACCTCAGGATCGCCAACGCGTTCGGCATGTCCTACGAGCAGCTCTCCGAGAGTGCGCGACGGGTCTTCCGCCGCCTGGCCGTGATACCGGGCCGGGACTTTGACGCCGCTCTGGCGGCCGTGGCCGGGTCGATGCCGATCGAGGACGCCTGGACCGCACTCGATGACCTGGTCGACCTGGGCCTGCTGCAGGACAGCACGGCGGGCCGTTATCGCTTCCACGACCTGGTTCGCCTGTTCGCACGCGACCGGTTCAAGGAGGAGGAGTCCCCGGCCGGAGCTCAGGCAGTGACGGGCACGGTGACATCGTGGCTGCTGCGCATGGCCACCATGGCCGGCCGCTGGTTCGAACCCGGCTACGGACGGCCGAACCGGCCCGACCCCGATCTCGCCGCCCTGGCCTCAGCGGAAGAGGCCGACTGGTGGCTACGGGTGAATCTGGACACCTGGGTGGGGGCGATGCGCACTGCGACGAGCAGCAGCCAAGAGCACTCCCTCGTCCTGGACTGCGCGGAGTCGATGCACTGGTTCTCAGAGCGGTGGGTGCACAGTCCGCATTGGCATGAGGTTTTCGCGCTCGGCGCGCAGGCCGCCGCCGCTCTGGGCGACCTGGCGCAGCAGGCGACTCAGCTGAACTATCTGGCCTGGGTCCACTCGGTGCCGCCGGCAGATCCTCGGTCCGCACTGCGGTATGCGGACGAGGCCCTGGAGCTGGCCACCCGCAGCGACGCCACGGCGCAGGTCGCCTGGGCGCTCGAGTACACCGCGGGAGCACTGCTCCTGCTCGAACGCCCGGAGAAGGCCCTCGTGTTCTCCTCCCGGGCAGCGGAGACGTTCAAGAGCATCGGCGACACCGACTGCTACGTCCAGTGCCTCGCCAACGTCGCCCACTGCCTGCGCAGCCAAGGACGCTACGCAGAGGCGCTCGAGCAGTACCGCACCGGGCTTGCTCTGATGGACGACGAGAGGTCGGGGATGACTCCCAGTGTCGCGAACCACAGCCGGCCCTTTGCGCTGATCCGCATCGGCCAGTGCCTGGGCCACCTCGGCCGCCGTGCCGAGGCAATCACCACGCTCGGCGAGGCGATCAGCCTCCTGGACGCGCTCCAGGTCTCCGACTTCCGGCATGCCGGTGCCCTGGAGGAACTGGCCACGCTGCTGGCCGAAGAGGGACGCCCCGAGGAGAGCCGCCTCACCTACGTGCGAGCGGCACAGGTCTTCGAGTCGATCGGTGATACCGAAGCCCACCGTCGCTGCCACGTCCTGGCCACCGCCAGGTCCTGATCGCGGAATTCCGTCCTCCCACAACTCTGCATGCTGCTCTGCGTGTTCCGCCCGCTCTCCCGCGGCTTGGATGGAACACGTCGGACAGGCATCGAGCCTGTCTCGCCCGATGGGACATGATCATGACGACCATCAGGAACATCGTGCTCGTACACGGTGGCTTCGTGGACGGATCAGGCTGGCAGGGCGTCTACGACCACCTCACCGCCGACGGGTACCGGGTAGCTGTCGTACAGAACCCGACCGTGTCACTGGCCGGTGACGTCGCCGCCACCCGCCAGGTTCTCGACGGCCTCGACGGCCCGGCCGTACTCGTCGGCCACTCCTACGGCGGTGCCGTCATCACCGAAGCCGGAACCCACCCGGGCGTCGCCGCGCTCACCTACATCGCCGCGTTCGCGCCGGACAAGGGCGAGTCGGTCAGCTCCCTGATCGCCGACCCGCCGCCCGGCGCGCCGGTCCCGCCGATCCTGCCGCCGAGGGACGGGTTCCTGTTCCTGGACCGGGACAAGTTCGCGGCATCGTTCGCCGCCGACGTACCCGAGGCGCAGGCCGCGTTCATGGCCGACTCCCAGGTCCCCTGGGGCGTCGACGCCCTCGAAGGAGCCGTTTCCGAACCGGCTTGGCAGACCAAGCCGTCCTGGTACCTGGTCGCCACCGACGACCGCATGATCCCTCCGGCGGCGCAGCGGGCCATGTCCGAGCGGGCCGGCGCGACCGCATCCGAAACCCCGGGCAGCCACGCCGTCTACGTCTCCCGCCCGGCCGTCGTCGCCGCCGTCATCGCGCAAGCCGCCGAGAGCCTGGGCGGCCGCTCCTAGCAGCCGCCCGCCCGCGTCTCGTCCGGGCGGCGCCTCCGCCCGGACGAGACGCCCCGTACCCGCCCCGCTCCGCCCACCACCTCGGGAGCATCCGCATGTCCGTCCGCCCCACGTTCACCCGCCGCAGAGTCATTGCCACCGGCGCGGCCGCCGCGGCATCGGCCGCGATCCTCACCCCGAGCAGCGCCACGGCCGCGACCGGCAGCCGCCCCGCGCCGGGCGCCAAGCCGACCATCGTGCTGGTCCACGGCGGCTACGCCGATTCGTCTTGCTGGAACGGAGTCATCCGGGAGCTGCAGAGCAAGGGGTACAGCACGATCGCAGGGGCGAACCCGCTGAGAGGTATCCCCACCGACGCCCCGTACATCGGGAGTCTGGTGGACTCCATCAGCGGGCCGGTCGTGCTGGTCGCACATTCCATGGGTGGAACCGTCATCACGAATGCCGCCGCCGGAAAGGACAACGTCAAGGCGTTGGTCTACATCGCGGCGTTCGTGCCCGATGTGGGCGAGACCCAGGGCGAGCTCATCGACAAGTTCCCAGGCAGCGAGGTCCTGCCCGTGAGCGTGCCGGTCCCCTACACGAAGCCCGACGGCACCACCGGAACCGACCTGTATCTGAGCAAGGACGGCCAGGCAGCCTTCGCCGCCGACGTGTCCACAGCCACGTTCCGACTCCTGCAGGCCATCCAACGGCCCTTCGATGCCGACTCCTTCACCTACCCGACTCAGGCCGCCGCGTGGCGGACGATCCCGTCGTGGGGGCTGGTTGCCGGCCGGGACAAGGCGATCCCGCCCGCGGCCGAACGCTGGATGTACAGCCGTGCGAACCTCCGCAAGGTCGTCGAAGTGCCGACCTCGTCCCACGTCGCGATGATCAGTCACCCGGAGGCCACCGCAAAGCTGATCGAGGAGGCCGCCAGAGCCACCAGGTGACCGGTACCGTCCCGGCCCGCACGCGCGGGCCGGGGCTGCATTCACGTCAAGGCTGCGGGAGAAGACGATGACCGACCAGGGAGCCGATCTGCTGATCCGGGCCGCCGCCGTGCACTCTCCGGTGCCCGCGTCAGGTCCCCCAACGGGCGCCGGCCGTAGGGGGCGATCGCATCACGGCTTTGTCCACTGACCCCACCGGCCTTGACAGTACGGCCAGTTCACAGGAATGAGGTCTTGTGGCGGGCAGCCCTGATGGGGCGCCCGCCGCCGTGCTGGTGGCATCTACTCGGTAGGGGCTGTGGTGTTGCCAGTCGGTAGGTGCGCGGGATGTCGCTCACCTGCTCGGCGATGCCCTGCCGGGCGAGGAGTCAGCGCATTTGCGATCGCGCCCGAGTTCCTTCGATCACTCGGCTGATCCGGGTCGCGGTGAACGCGTCATCCGGGTTGGTCTGGAGGTGGTCGAGGACCTTCTGCCGCAGCGCACCTGGGGCCATGCGAGCCTTCGGAGCAAGCACTGCCACCGGCTCAGTGGCTGCGGTGCAAGGAGGGGACTCGGCCCGGGGCTTCATGGCCGCCGGGTCCGTACACGCCTCGTCCGCAGCGGCCGCCTCCTTGTTCGTCTTGGGAACACGGAGTGCTTCGACCTGCGCGGGTGTTTGCGCGGTCGCCCCCGCGTTGGGCTCATCGGCCAGGGTTGGGGAGGCATCTGTTTCCGCGACGTCTTCGGTACCTACGGAGCCCGTGGCCGAGGACTCGTCCTATTTGGCGCTGACAGTGTCGTCGGGCACCTCAACTTCGCTGCTGTCGGCGGCCTCGTCCTGGAAGCACCGCCAGCGGTCGGGGGCGCGGCCAGGGTCCATGTCGCACGCCTTTCTCGCGGATGGCCGGACCGCGATCTCCGAGGGTGGTGAGGGCCTTGCCGGCGGTGGAGCGTCCGATGCCTGCGGCCAGGGCGAGTTCGGCGACCGTTGCGCCGGGGGAGCTGATGAGTTCGGTGTAGATCGAGGCGGGTGCCCGTCAGGCCCGTTTGCGGTTCGGGAGTGGGGACGGCGTTGAGGGTGCGGGTTTCGGCGGTGGTCTGTGGCCGAAGGTACGCGGGCCTCCGCTGCCACCCTTCGCAGTGCGGTCGAAGGCCGATCCGGCACCGCTTCGCGCTCCTGGCCTTGAACGGCGCCAGGTTCTCCCACGTGCTTCGCCGGTGTTGTGCTTCAGCGCCTTCGTGTCGCGAACGGCAGAAGCATGGCGCTCGCCGCGGACCTCGGAAAACACTCGACGCGCAGGTCCACCCCCGCCACGGCCTCGTCCTTTACACTTTCGCCGTCACATAGCGTGAGGAGTGATGTGAGAAGCGTGATCGAAGCGCTGCGTAGCCCGCGGCGCCCCCTCGTGCTCGGCGCGGTGCTGACCGTCGCGCTCGCCGCACAGTCAGCTCTGCTCGTCGCCCAGCAAATGCAGATCGACGACCTGCGGATGCAGCCCGTCGACCTCCAGGCGAGCGTCAAGCCTGGCCCTTCAGGGCCGTCCGGTCCCCCCGGTCCCACTGGTCCCGTTGGCCCTATCGGCCCGGCAGGCAAGGACGGCACGGACGGGAAGGACGGAAAGGAGGGCACGAACGGGACGGACGGCGCGAGCGGGAAGGACGGGAAGGATGCTGTCGTTCCGCCGGCGCCGGCTCCAAGTTAGACACTCGGCCGCACTGGCCGACTCCTCCGGCGCGCACTGGAGGGTATTCCGCCCTTGCGTGGGGCCGGACAGTGCAGTCGGAGTTGTGGACAGCGCCCGGACGGGGTGCAGCGCCGCCGAGAGTGCCGGACGCACCGGTGGCACGGCGCGGGATCGTCAACCGGCCGCCGGGGGCCGTTCCCGTTCCGTCGCATTCATAGCGGTTGTGACTTGAAAGCAGACGTCGAAGCCCGTGACACCTCTTGGGCTTCTCCGCGCGCCGAAGGGGCGCCCGAAGTAGGTGAACATGGTTCCGCACGCCCGCCTGCGCCGCGCCCGTGACGTGCTTCAGCCCCTCCCCGCAATGATCGGCAGAAGTGGCGTGCCCGGTCGCCCCGGGAAGGACGCTCGACGTAGAGGTCCGCCTTTGCCGCGCCCTTGCCCTTTGCTCCTTGTCATCACATAGCGTGAGGAATGATATGGGAAGTATGAAAGAGGCGTGGCGTAGCCCGCAACGCCGCCTTGCAATCGGCGCAGCGCTGACCGTCATGCTCGTCGCGCAGGCAGTTGTGATCGTCGCCCACCAGCAGCAGATCGACGAACTCCAAGCACGGCGCATCGCCCTCCAGGGGAGCAGCATTCAGCAGGGTCTGCCCGGCCCGCCCGGCCCCTCCGGCCCCTCCGGCCCGGCTGGCCCTACGGGCCCGACAGGCGTGCCGGGGTGGCATGGGCGAGACGGTCATCACGGCCCACCGGGGCGCGACGGAAGGAGAGGGAGGCATGGCAGGAACGGGGTGGTCATCTACCTCAGGTCGTGCCGCCATTCGGCCGCCTGTACCCGCTGCTCTTCAGAGCTGTCACCGCTCATCAAGCGTCCCTTTCACCAGCCGCCCAGGTCAGCCCGAGGTCCGCGAGCCGCTGGAGTTTGTCGTCGGTGAGTTCGTCCCGCCGGCTCTTGGCGTTGGCCATCCACACTCCGCGCCTGACCTCGGTCCCGTCTTCCAGCTGTTCTATGTGTCCCCTGTGTGGAGTGCCGTTGTGATGCCGGCAGGGGAATGTCGTCACTGGGGCAGTGTCGGTTCTTGATGGTGGGGCTGTGGCCTGTGGATAGGGACTTCCTCGGGTGGCGGGGTTGGTGACGTTGGTCGGTGGCAATGTGTGGTGTTGTTGCTGGACAGGTTGGTGACACTTCCTGTGCCGGGGTAACGCCTGCCGTGCATCACCGCCTCGACCGTCCTGTCGCCCCGTTCGGGCCGCGCGTTGCGCAGTCGTCCCGGCCTTGCTGGTCTTCGCTGTTCGCCGGCGGCCGCGCCGGCAGTGTCTGTCCCTGCGGCCGCGGGGACAGACCGCACCCTCCTGGGCTCTCTTGCCGTGGCGTCTTGCGCCGTGCCTTGGCGCAGTCCGGCCGCCGAGCCGGAGGAACGTGACGGCACGCCGGAAGTCCGCCCCGTCGGGCGTCCTGGCACGCAACCAGAGACCCGGGAGCGGAGCGATCACGGAAGCATGTGGCGGCAGGTTTTCGGCGCCGGCGACCTGGATGACGCCCCGGATCACCGACACGGCGCGCGCGCCGAGCCGCTACCAGGGCCAGCGCCTGCGACTTCGCATCGGGGTGGAATTTCCCGCCGGCGAGGGGCAACGGCTTCCCACGCCATGCTCGGCATCGTCGGTCTGCGCAGCCTCGATCTCGACGGGTGAATGGACAGTTCGTATCGTCGATCCGTTGCGGTCAACCTGGAGTGGCCGGAATGATCAGGCACCTCCCTCGGAACGAGCTGCACCCATCGGCGTTCGGGCGAGGCCCGGAGCTCGCTCAGTCGTGGACTTGCACATGGGCGGCGGCCCAGGAGGTGTGGTCGTACGAGCCGTCGCTGTTGGCATCCCGCACCACAAGACGCAACAGCTGTACGCCCGTTACGTCCACATCGACCGGGCGCGGGCCACCCGCCGCCGTGAGCGGGCCGCTGTCGAACAGCCTGGTGCCGTCGCCCCACACTTCGGCGACGACCCCTCCCCGGGCGTTCTGCAGCGCCGAGAAGTCGTCGATGCCAACGACCGAGGTGAAGCGGGCGGCGTTGGAGCCGAGGAAGTAGACGATCTCCGAGGGGGCATGGACCCCCAGGCCCTTGGCGTACGTCGTGCCGCCGAAGGCGATCGGAGTCCCGTCGCCGGCCGGCTTCTTGCCGTTGCTGGTGTCGAGCTCGACCGGGCCCCAGCCGTTGGTGGCCGAGAGCCAGGTCAGATCGCTGAGGTAGGCGTCCTGGGCCGGTGCGGGCGGAGGAGTGGCGACCGTACGGGCGGACGCGTAGCGGACCGTGTCGCGGCCGTACCGGGCCGTACCTTCGGCGCGCAGCGCCCAGGTGCCGGCGGAGGTGAGGCCGGCGGGCGCGGTCACTTCCCAACGGGTTTCCAGCGCCGAACCGGGCGTGAGGCGGTGGGCGTCGCGCGCCGTCAGGGGGCGCAGCCTCCAGCCCTCCGGTGCGCCGAGTCGCACTGCGGCGTTGGTCCATGCCCGGTCGGAGGCGTTGCCCAGGGTTGCTGTGACCGTGAACTTCTGTCCGGGGAAGACGAGTTCCGGCGCCTCGACGCGTACGCCGAAGCGCTCGCGCTCGTACGTGTCCGCCCACGACGCCCTCAGCAGTGTGGTCAGTTCCGTCACCACCTTCGGGTGAGCGGCGGCCAAGTCGGTGGTCTCGCCCGGGTCGGCGGCCAGGTTGTACAGCTCGAACTGCCACTGATCGTCGGGGGCTTCACGGTCGCGGCCCGGGGCGAAGCGGATGCCCTTCCAGTCGTCGCGGCGGACCGCCTCGGCCAGTTTGAGGATTCGGCCCTTGTCGACTGCGTTGGCCCGGGAGGTCGAGCCGGGGTCGTTGCGGTACCAGTAGAGGTGTCCGTGCAGCGGGGCGCTGCGCGGGCGGGCGGTGAGCAGCGAGGCGGCGGACAGGCCGTCGATGTCGCGTGGTGCGGGGGCGCCGCCGAGGTCGGCGAAGGTGGGAAGCAGGTCGATCAGCGGGGTCGGCCGGTCGGTGGTGTCCGGGCTGATGGTGCCGGGCTGCCAGGCGATCAGCGGGACCCGCACTCCGCCCTCGAAGAGGTTGCGCTTGTAGCCCGTGAGAGGGCCGTTGGCGTCGAAGAGGTCGGGATTGACGCCGCCCTCCTCGTGCGGGCCGTTGTCGCTCGCGGCCAGGACCAGCGTGTCCTTGTCGATGCCGAGCGCGCGCAGGGTGTCCACGACCGAGCCGACGAGGGTGTCGAGCCGGGTGACCTGGGCGGCGTGGCCCTTGTTCGCGGCATTCCACGGCTGGTCGTCGTACTCGCTCACGTCCGGGATGTCGCTGGGCCCGTGCGGCACGTTCGGCGTGAGGTACAGGAGGAACGGCTCGTGTGCGTGCTCGGTGATGAACGCGTTGGCGCGTTCCTGGATCACATCGATCGCGTACGTGCCCTTCTTGCCGTCGGCGTTCTCGGGGAACCGGACCTGCTCACCGTTGTGCCAGAGGTACGTCGGGAAGTACTCATGGGCGTGACCGTGCGTGATGTACCCGTAGAACTCCTCGAAACCACGGGAGTTGGGATGACTCGGCTGGTCGGCCTCCTCAGGACCGTAACCCCACTTGCCGATGCACGCGGTGCGGTAGCCGCGCGCCCGCAGTACCTCGGCGAAGGTCGTGTCGCCGTCACCGATCGGGTCCTGCGGGCCGTCGAAGGGGTTCTCGCGCACGGGCGCATGCCCGCCGTGCAGGCCGGTCAGCAACGAGGCACGGGACGGTGCGCACACGGCGGCCGCCGAGTAGGCCTGGGTGAAGCGCAGGCCCTCGGCGGCGAGTGCGTCGAGCCGGGGCGTGTGGATGAGCTGCTGTCCGTACGCGCCGAGGTCGCCGTAGCCGAGATCGTCGGCCAGGACCACCACGATGTTCGGCCGCCGCGGGCGCGCGCGACCGTCTGCCGACGCGGGGACGGACGGCAGTGCACTCAGACCGAGTGCGGCGGCTGATCCGGCAAGAAACTGACGGCGACTCGACACCAGGGACTCCTTCGGACGGCTATGTCGAAGATCCTGGGGGAAGTGTGGAGGGCAAGGCCATTGCGAGAGCATGAAGACCTCATGGCGTCACCGAGTGTGGCCGGTGGGGGCACCCAGGCCTGCTGCGCCGCACCCCGTGAAGGCGGGGTTCCTGATCCGGGACCGGGACGCGAAGAACCCCGCGCTCTTCGACGCGCTCCTCGGCGACGCTGGGATCGAGACCGTGCTGACCGGCGTCCGGATGCCCCGCATGAACTCGATCATGGAAGCCTGGGTGCAGACTTGGCCACCGACGCCAACTTCTATGCCGGCTGGGGGAGTTCTTGTTCGGTCCAGATGGTCTTGCTGCCGTCACTGAAGCGGACGCCCCAGCTCCGCGCGAGTTCTGCACAGATGAACAGGCCGCGGCCGCCTTCGTCACTGGCCTGGGCATGGCGCAGATGCGGTGAGACGGGGCTGGAGTCGCTGACCTCGACGGTGAGCGTACGGCCCTTGATCAGGCGGAGCGTGATGGGCGGGGTGCCGTAACGGACGGCGTTGGTGGCCAGTTCACTGACGATCAGTTCCGTCGTGAGTGAGAGCTCGTCGAGGTTCCATTCGGCCAGCTGACGCCGTGTGCGAGCTCGGACGGTGGCGACGGCCGCAGGGTCGACCGGCAGGTCCCAGGTGGCGACGTGGCCGGGATCGAGTGTGTGCGTCCGCACGAGGAGCAATACGGCGTCGGTGCCGGGAGAGGAAGCCGGGACGGTGCGTACCGCTTCGTCGAGCAGGTTGCCCAGCGGCCGTCCGCTGTCGGCGAGGACCTGCCGCAGACGGTCCTGGCCGGCCTTCCTCCCGGCCTCGCCCATGGACAGAAACGCGTCGGTGCACAGCGCGATGATGCTCCCCTCAGGGAGGTCGAGACGGGTAATGACAAACGGTGCCTTCTCGCCGGCACCCAGTGGGGGAGCGACGGGAATGTCGGCTGTCTCGGTTGTTCCGTCGGGGTGTGCGATGACGGGTCGTGGGCCACCGGCGAGGGCGATGACGCAGCTCTTGCTCAGCGGGTCGTAGGCCGCGTAGAGGCAGTCGGCGGTCAGTTCTTGGCTCCGCAGGGGGTCGCCGGGCGGCAGGTCGGTGCGTTCGTCGGCGAGTCGGATCACCGTGTCGTCGAGTCGGGCGAGGAGTTCGTCGGGTTCCAGGTCGAGCGCGGCCAGTGTGTGGATGGCGGTGCGCAACTGGCCCATCGCTATGGCAGCTTGGATGCCGGTACCGGAGACGCGGCCGACGGTGAGGGCGATGCGTGCGCCGGAGAGCGGGAAGAGGTCGAACCAGCTGCCGCCGGCATCGGCCGACTGGTGGAAATGGGCGCTCTCCACGGCTGCCAGCGGCTCTGGGTGCTGGGGAAGGAGACGGCGCTGCAGGGTCAGGGCGACGGTGTGTTCTCGGGTGTAGCGGCGTGCATTGTCGATATGCAGTGCGGTGCGGGAGGCGACCTCCAGTGCGAGGTCGAGGTCCTCGTCCACGAACTCGTCGCGGTCAGGGGCACGGTAGAGGCTCAGCGTTCCGTAGACGCCGCCCCGGAGGGTGAGCGGGGCGACGATGGCGGAATGCGAGGTCGGTGGGCGCGTGGACCTCGAGCTCCGCGGATCGGTGGCGGGGCCGTCGTCCGGGTGGTACGTGATCAGGTGGGGCCGCAGGTCGGTCAGGGACTGGAGCCATGCTGCCGGAAAGCGGAATGGGGCCGTACCGGCGCCCGCCCCCGCCGGGTTCCGTTGACGGTCCGCCGACGCGAGGGACATTCGTCGTAGAGGCACGTCGGGTTCCACCGGTGCCGACGGGGGGTCGTCGCCCCGGACGACCGGGTCCAGCAGGTCCACCATCGCGACGTCGGCGAAGGCAGGTACGAGCGCGTCGACGAGTTCGGTGCAGGTGCCGTCCAGCGCCAGCGAGGTTCCCACGTGCTGCCGTACATCGTTGAGGACCCGTGCGCGCGCGACGGCACGCTCGCGCACGGTGACGTCCACCTCTGCCGCGGAGACGCCCAGGACGTGGCCGTCGGCATCCTGGAGCCGGAACACGGAGACGGAGTACACATGCTCGTGGTCCGGGTCGTTGGGCGGGCGGATGTGCACGAGCCTGTCCAGTGCAGGTTCGCCGGTGGCAAGCACGTGGCGCACCATTGCCACGGTTTCTTCGGGGTCGGACAGCCGGAACACGTCACTGAGTCGGCGACCGAGCGTGTACGTGGGGTCGAAACCGGCCATCCCTGACGCTGCCGTGTTCGCTCGCAGGACTCGCAGCTCGGGATCCAGCACCTGCATGCCGATAGGCGATTGGGTGAACAGCGCCTTCAGGAGAGCCTGCTCGCGCGCATCCCCGCTCTCCTCCGACCGGAGCAGGTTGAATGCCCAGCCCAAGTCGCCGTCGCTCAGCGTCACGGGCCGCATCACGAGGCCTGGGACCGCCCCTGGAGTGCCGGAACGACTGTCGGGGTCGGCGCCGGCCGGAGCCCACGGTCCGGGCAGGAGCTCCAGGACGGGACGGCCGAGCGCCTCGGATGCTCCGTGGCCGAAAAGGGACTTTGCCTCCTGGCTCCACGCCACCACGACACCCGCTGCGTCGATCTTGAGCAGCTCGTCGTCCGGTGCCATGGGCTGATCGCCTCCATGCGTCGCTTCCCGACGACGGGTATCAGCCCGGCAGGCCGGGAGTCTGCGTCCGGGCAGCTCACTTTCAAGGGTGCCTCGCGGCGTGGGGCGCCGCACATCGGCGAGGCAGCATGCGGCACAGACGCCCCGGGACTTTGGTCCCGGACGGGCGTCTGTGCCGCATGAGCGGACAGTTCCTAACTGTCAGGTGGCTACCGGTACCTGCTGTCAGGTGGCCACCGGAATCTCCTGTCAGGCGGCCACGGGTATCTTCGGCTCCTCCCCCTTCTGCGCCGTCGCGTCGCCCGCCCCGCCCTCGGGCGCGGACTTCCGCATCCCCTTGAGGATCACTACCAAGGCCGTCGACACGCAGACACCGGCGGCGATCGCGATGAGGTAGAGGAACGGGTTGCCGATCAGCGGGACCACGAAGATGCCGCCGTGCGGGGCGCGCAGGGTGCAGCCGAAGGCCATCGACAAGGCGCCGGTGACCGCGCCACCCGCCATCGAGGCGGGGATGACGCGCAGCGGGTCCGCCGCGGCGAACGGGATCGCGCCCTCTGTGATGAACGAGGCGCCGAGCACCCAGGCCGCCTTGCCGTTCTCGCGCTCGGTCCTGGTGAAGAGCCGGCCGCGCACGGTTGTCGCGAGGGCCATGGCCAGCGGCGGGACCATGCCGGCGGCCATCACCGCGGCCATGACCTTGAGCGAGCCCTCGGTGGGGTTGGCGAGGCCGCCGACCGCGAAGGCGTACGCGACCTTGTTCAGCGGGCCGCCCAGGTCGAAGCACATCATCAGGCCGAGGACGACGCCGAGGATGATCGCGTTGGCGCCGGACAGGGAGTTCAGCCAGTCCGTCAGGGCGCGCTGGAGGGAGGCGATGGGCTTGCCGATGACGAGGAACATCAGGAAGCCGACCACCGCGGAGGAGATCAGCGGGATGACGACCACCGGCATGATCCCGCGCAGCACGGGGGGCACGTTCACCTTCTGGATCGCCATCACGACGCCGCCCGCGATGAGACCGGCGGCGAGGCCGCCGAGGAAGCCGGCGTTGATGGTGAGCGCGATCGAACCGCCGACGAACCCGGGCACGAGCCCCGGCCGGTCGGCCATCCCGTACGCGATGAAGCCCGCGAGGACCGGGACGAGGAACGCGAAGGCGACGGAGCCGACCTGGAAGAGCAGCGCGGCCCAGCTGTCGGTCTGGGTCCACACGAAGTGCTCGGCGACGGACGGCGCCTTGTTGATGGTGTAGCCGCCGATCGCGAAGCCGAGGGCGATGAGGAGACCGCCGGCCGCGACGAAGGGGACCATGTAACTGACGCCGCTCATCAGCCACTTGCGCAGCTTGGTGCCGTAGCCGTCGCCGGCGGCACCGGCCCGGTCCACGGGGGTCGCGGACGCGGCGCCCGAGGTCGTCTCGCCGCGCGCGGCCTTCTCGCGTACCTCGCCGATGAGGGCGGCGGGCCGGTTGATGCCGGCCTTCACGCCGACGTCGACGGTGGGCTTCCCGGCGAAGCGGTCCTTCTCCCGTACGGGCACGTCGTGCGCGAAGATCACGCCATCCGCGGCGGCGATCACCTCGGGTGCGAGACGGGTGAACCCGGCCGAGCCCTGCGTCTCGACCACCACTTCCACGTCCCCGGCTTCCCGGCCCGCCTTCTCCAGGGACTCGGCCGCCATGTAGGTGTGGGCGATGCCGGTGGGGCAGGAGGTGACTGCCACGATCTTGAACTTCGCGGCGGGGGCCGCGGGCGTGGGCTCGGGCTCGGGCTCGGGCTCGGGCTCGGGCGTGGGCTCGGTAGTGGGCTTGGGCGTGGGCGCCGACGCGGCAGTGGGCTCGGGTTCGTCCCCGCGGATCAGCGCCGCCGTGGCCCCCGCGTCGGTCGCCGTGCGCAGCGCCGCCTTGAAGTCCTCGTCCATCAACTGCCGTGCCAGCGACGACAGGATGGTGAGGTGGGCGTCGTCCGCTCCGGCGGGCGCGGCGATGAGGAAGATCAGGTCGGCCGGGCCGTCCGGCGCCCCGAAGTCGATCCCGTCGGCGCTGCGGCCGAAGGCGAGAGTCGGCTCGGTGACGTGCTCGCTGCGGCAGTGCGGGATGCCGATGCCGCCGTCGAGGCCGGTCGGCATCTGCGCCTCGCGGGCCGCGACGTCGGCCAGGAAGCCGTCCAGGTCGGTCACCCGGCCTCGGGCGGTCATCCGTTCGGCGAGGGCGCGGGCCGCCGCCTCTTTGGTGTCGGCGGACAGGTCGAGATCGACCAGGTCCGCGGTGATCAGCTCGCTCATCGCGGGCTCCTTCGCACGCGTATCGCCTTGGCGGCGGGGGTGGGGACGGGGGTTTCGCCGCGGGGACGGCGGCTCCGGAAGGGAGCGTGGGGAGTGATCAGGCCGGAAGCGACCGGGCGGAGAGTGATCAGGCCGGAGGCGACCGGACGGGGCGTATTCAGGGGCGGGGCGCAGGCCGTCATGGCGCGGGCTCCTTCAGTGCGCGGTCGAGCGGGACGTCCGACGTGAGGTTCACCGCGTCCGGGTCCAGGTCGGCCGGGGTCGGCATCGCGCTGCCCGGGAGCTGGACCGCCGCGGCGCCGTGGGCGACGGCCGAGGCCAGCGCCCGCGGACCGGTGCCGCCCGCGATGAGGAAGCCGGCGAGGGAGGAGTCGCCCGCGCCGACGTTGCTGCGGACGGTGTCGACCGGGGCGGTGGCGAACCAGGCGCCCGCGCCGTCCACGAGCAGCTGCCCGTCCGAGCCGAGGGAGGCGAGTACGGCGCGCGCGCCGAGGTCCCGCAGCTCCTCGGCCGCCTTGAGGGCGTCGCCGACGGTGGCGAGCGGACGGCCGACCGCCTCGGCGAGCTCCTCCGCGTTCGGCTTGACGACGTCGGGCCGTTCGCGCAGCGCCGCGAGGAGGGCCGGGCCCGAGGTGTCGAGGGCGATACGGGCGCCGGCCGCGTGGGCGCGGGCGACCAGCTCGGCGTACCAGGGCGGGGTGAGGCCGCGCGGGAGGCTGCCGCAGCAGGCGATCCAGTCGGCGCCCGCGGAGCGCTCGCCGACGACGGTGAGCAGCGACTCGGCTTCTTCCGCAGTGAGTTCGGGCCCCGGCGCGTTGATCTTCGTCAGGGTTCCGTCCGGCTCGGCGAGCGCGATGTTGGACCGGGTCTGTCCGGCTACGGGTACGGGGTCGACGCTGATCCCCTGGGCGTCGAGGAGTTCGGCGACCAGGGCGCCGGGCGCGCCGCCCAGCGGGAGCACGGCGAGTGTGGGGGCTCCGGCGGCGGCGACGGCCCGCGAGACATTGACGCCCTTGCCGCCCGGGTCCATGCGCTCCCCGGTGGCGCGCAGGACCTCGCCCCGGTCGAGTGCGGGGACCTCGTAGGTGCGGTCCAGGGACGGGTTGGGGGTGACGGTGAGGATCATGCCGCGTGTGTCTTCCGTGGTGGCCTGCGTGGGGGTGCCGGAGCGGATGCCGGTGTCGGGGCCGATGCCCTGGTGTCCGGAGCCGGTTCCGGAGTCGGGGGGGCTCATGCGCGGACCACCTCCGTGCCGCCCTTCTCGATGGCGGCGGCGTCCGCGTCACTGAGGCCGCTGTCGGTGATCAGCACGTCCACGTCGCCCAGGTCGCCGAAGCGGGCGAAGTGCTCCTCCCCGTACTTGGCGGAGTCGGCGAGCAGCACGACCCTGCGGGCGGCGGAGACGGCCGCGCGCTTCACGGCGGCCTCGGCGAGGTCGGGGGTCGTCAGGCCGTGCTCGGCGGAGAACCCGTTGGCCGCGAGGAAGAGGACGTCGGCGCGGATCTCCCCGTACGCCCGCAGGGCCCAGGCGTCGACGGCGGCGCGGGTGCGGTGGCGGACCCGGCCTCCGACGAGGTGCAGCTGGATGCCGGGGTGGTCGGCGAGGCGGGCCGCGACGGGCAGGCCGTGGGTGACGACGGTGAGCGTCGACTCCAGGGGCAGGGCCGCGGCGAGGCGGGCGACGGTGGTGCCCGCGTCGAGGATCACCGTGCCGTCCTCGGGGAGTTCGGCGAGCGCGAGCCGGGCGATGCGGTCCTTCTCGTCGGCCGCGGTGCCCTCGCGCTCGGCGACGTCGGGCTCGAAGTCGAGCCGCCCGGCCGGTATGGCACCGCCGTGCACACGCCGTACGAGACCGGCCCTGTCCAGGGTCTTCAGGTCACGGCGGATGGTCTCCGCGGTGACCTGGAACTCCTCGGCGAGTGACAGCACGTCCACGCGTCCGCCGTCGCGCGCTAGACGGAGGATCTCCTGCTGCCGCTCCGGTGCGTACATGTCCGTCTGCCTCCGACGTCTCGCCCGGCTGTGCCCGAGTCTGTGGTTTCGATCTGAGGCTACGGCTGGATTTCCAGAAAGTAAATAGATTCGGGCATGCCGCAGACACAATCGGACTTTGATCACGAGCGCGACAGGTGGTTCTCCGCGGCCCGACAGGCGGTTCTCCGCGAGGACGTACGGCGAAGGGCCCGGCCTCCTCGCGAAGCACCGGGCCCCTCGGGAACGCTGTCCTGCGCCGGCAAAGGTTGATCAGTGACAGCAAAATTTTCGTGGCGCGGGCCAGAGGGCACTCATCGCCTGTGGAGCGGGAGGGGCGGGCAGCCGCCTCGGTTCGTCAGAGCGCCATGCCTTCATTACGTAGATAGTCTGGGAAGTGTGATCGAGTCTGGACGGCCGCGGCTCCGTAGGCGCCCCGGCTCAGGAAGACTTGTACGGCTGTCGCCGGTCATCCTGACCGTCGTCATCGCCAGCCTGGCATACGCCACTCCGCCGGAAATGGCCTTCAGTCGCCTCCTGCCTGCGGCGCCGGCCCTGGCCGCCGCCATGTGGCCGGTCCTCCCCACCGTCCTGCTAGGGACGGTCTGCCTCTTTCTGATGATCGGCCTCAGCCTCGTCTTCCCCGGTCTGGGAACGTGGTGGACGGCCGCGGGGATCATCGCGGTCACCGTGGCCGCCGCGTACGGAAGCCATGTCCGGCTCCAGCGGGAGCGCACCCTCTTCCAGGTACGGCTCGTCGCCGACGCGGCGCAGCAGGTGGTGCTGAGCCCTATGCCACGCCGCTTCGGCAGCATCGAGATCGAGTCGCTGTACCTCGCGGCCGCGGCGGAGGCCCGCATCGGCGGGGACTTCTACGAGGTGGTCGACACGCCCTACGGGGTCAGGCTGCTCATCGGTGACGTGCGGGGCAAGGGCCTGCCGGCAGTGGGGGCAGCCGCGGCGATCGTCAACGCCTTCCGGGAGGCGGCCTACGGCGAGACCGACATGGTCGACGTCGCACGCAGGCTGGACGCCAGCAGCACCCGTTACAACGCCGCCTTTCCGCCCGAGGGGCCGATGGAGCGCTTCGCCACCGCCCTTCTCGTCGAGATCCCGCACGATGGCAGACATATCGGCATCCTCAACTGCGGACACCCCCCGCCACTGGTCCTGAACCGTGGGAAACTCCGTGTCCTCGAGTCGGCCACCCCCTCGCCACTGCTCAGCCTCGCGGAGCTGATCGGCGATCAGTACAACGTAGACACCTTCGACTTCGCCCCCGGCGACCTGCTGCTTCTCTACACCGACGGGATCGCCGAGGCCCGCGCCCGCGACGGCGAGTTCTTCCCACTGGCAGCCTGGATGCGTCGACAGCCCCCGACACCGCCCCGCGAACTGCTCACGGCTCTTCACCGCGATCTCCTGCGCTACAGCAGTGCAAGCCTTGACGACGACGTCGCCGCCCTCGCCGTACGGCTGTGTGAGCCATGACGATGCCGACCTCGTGCCGCTCCTCGATGACGACGGGATGCCTGTGACGATCTCCCGGAGCGGAACAGCAGAGGTCCCTCCGATGGTCCATAAGGATCATCGGACGGGACCGTCGTGTCAGGAGAGGCCGGTCACATGCGCACGTACTGCTCGGTGTCCTCGGCGAAGTCTTTGAGCGCTTGGTCGGTCAGTGTGGGGCGGGTCTGCGCAATAGCCTGGAGGTAGTCCTCCGTGCTGGGCGGTGCGCCTTTCCCGTGGGCGACTTCGCGTTCGAAGGCGGTCTGCGCGCCCTTGCGTGCCGCGAACTCGATGTCCGCCGGTGTGAACATCTCGCTGGCTTCCACCAGGCGCTGCAGGTCGACACCGGCCGCGGCAGGGCGGAGATAGCGCTGCCAGATCGCCGTCCGGGCCGCCGGATCCGGAGGGCCGACGGGGATGACGTAGTCGAAGCGGCCCGGCCGTAGGAACGCTGGGTCGAGGGAGCGGACGGAGTTCGTGGCGCAGATCAGGAGCCGGTCATCGTGGTCGCGGAAGCCGGGTATCAGCTTGAGGAGTTCGTTGGTGACTCCGTGACCGGGGTCGACGGCCGTGCCGGACCGGACGGAGGCGATCTCCTCGACCTCGTCGATGAAGAGGATCACCGCCTCCAGCTCGGCCAAATCGGTGAACGCCTCGCGAAGAGAGGTCGCAAGTCCTCCCTCCCCCGATGAAGCGAGCCGGGAGGGGAAGAGCTCCACGAAGGGCCACTCCAGCCGGGCGGCGACCCCCTTGGCGAAACTGGTCTTGCCCGTGCCAGGCGGCCCGAAGAGGATGACCGCTTTCGGCGGCACCACTCCGTACTGCTCGGCGAGCGCGGGCTGGGCCAGCGGCAGCACGATCCGCCGCTCGATGGTCTCCTTCACCCGTTCCATTCCCGCGAGGCTGTCCCACAGCCCCGCAGGCACCATCCTCCCCCCGAGTTCCGCGAGAAGTCCGGCGTCGCTCGCGCCGAGGTGCTCGACCTTCTCGTAGAAGACGAGCCCACCGCGGGACCGGTAACCGGAGTGCTCCAAAGCAGCGGATCCGGTCGCCCCCGGTGCGAGGAGCGCACTGATCCGGCGGACCCCCTGTGACCGCAGGCGCCGCTCGATCTCGGCGATCAAGGCGCTTCCGATCCCGCGGTTACGCCACCCCATGCCCAGGGCCACCAGGGTGATCCAGCCCCGTTCGCCGTGAGTCTGTGCCACGGCGATGCCCACCAGCTCGTCACCCACCACCGCCACGACGGTCGGCCCGTCGGCCCTGGCCGCGGTCACGACCTCCGATACGGGGAAAACGGCAGGTGCCCTGTCCGCCTGCTGATTCTGGTCCCAGATCTGGATCGCATGGTCCAGATCGGCGTCGTGGAAATCCCGCAATCGCCACGTCGGCATGGTTACCACCTTCGTGAGGAGGTCACCGCCGCTGCCCCGGGGCATGGCGGTCCTCCCGGCACCGGATCCTTGCTCCATTCTCCGCGCCGTCGTCCCGCAGGCGCACGTCGAACGATCCGCCATGAACCACGCCCGCCCCACGGAGTGTGGGGGCGACGGCAGACGGGATGGGAGTCGGGGTGAGTGGTGGTCTGATGCAGTAGTGGCGCCTGCGCGTCGATCGGGCTAGTCAACTACCCGGTCGTGAACGACCGGGTTTGCTGCTCGAGTCATCACTGGCTGTGATGGGTTCGGCTGCGTCCAGTTCTCACGCGATGAGGGTGAGTTCAGGGGCCGTTGACCGGGCCCCGCAGACCCACGCCATCCAGCCGCGTTGGCGGATGTTGTGGGACGCGTTGTGGTCTGCGTGCTCAACGAAGCCGCAGACCCGGCACGAGAAGACGGCCTGGGAGGGCCGGTTGCCGCGTGCGGTGTGATGACACTGGGAGCATTCCTGGCTGGTGTACGCCGGATCGACGTAGACCACCGGCACCCCGGCCCGCTTCGCCTTATAGGCGATGAACGAGCCGAGCTGGGCGAAGGGCCAGGAGTGGATCTTGACGCGTTGGGGCTTTCTCAGCCGTGCCCGCTCGCGAATGCCCGTGAGTGTCTCCAGGGCGATCCCGCGACCGGTGCGTTCAGCCTCCGCCACGATCCGCTTCGAAATCTTATGGTTGATGTCCTTGTTCCGCCGGGCTTCCTTGCCCGCATGCTTCTTCGCTCGCCGCTTGGCGGACTTGGTGTTCTTCTTCTGCAGGCTGCGCCGCAGCTTGCGGTCCTGTTCCCGCTTGCGGTGGACGCGGCGACCGCAGTGTCGTGCCCCGTCGGAGGTGACCGCGATGTTCACGACGCCCAGGTCGACGCCGAGGAATCCGGCCGGGTAGGTGTTCGGGGCGGCTTCGGGGATCTCGCAGGTCGCGATCAGGAGCCATTTCCCGCCCTGGAACACCAGGTCGGACTCACCCCGCCGGTGCGCGGCCAGGACTTCCAGCTGCTCGGCCTGCCCGGTGAACGCCACGTTCTTCAGCCGGCCGGCCGTGCTCCAGATCGACACCGTTTGCTGCTCGTGCTGCCAGGACAGCATCCGGTCGTCGTAGGGCTGCGCCGCCTCGGACCGGAAGACGACCGGTTTGCCCGAGGCGCGAGTGTGCCGCTTCGTGCCGGGCCGCCCGTACCGGCCGTTGCGAAGGTTCGCCTTCAGGGTGGTGTAGGCGTCACACGTCTTCTTGATGGCGTGCTGGGCGGCCTGCGCGCCCAGTCCCCACCGGAAGCGGATCTCGGCATAGGTGTGCTTGCGGAGCTCCAGCGGACGTCGCGCCTCCTTCTCGAAGGCGACGGACGCGGCCCACGTGGCGGCCTCGTTGCAGGCGTGCAGGGTCGCCTCAAGTGCCGCCGCCTGTACGGGCGTCGGCAGCAGCTTCACCCTCACCACCAGCTTCACGAGCAGCGAACCTATACACCTGGACGAAGACCCACCACACGTTCGCCCCACCTCACCCCAACGAGCGAAAGCCGCCCCGACCCTCCCCGCGCACACCGCCGTGGCCCGGCTCCGCCGGAACGCCTCCCGGCCGCTCCACAGCCGTGATGGCCTGCGGCACATCACGGCGACGCTCCGCGTCGCACCCCGTGGATGCGATTCCTCCCGGGCGTGAACGCCCGGGGTTCCTCGCAAGAACCCGCTGAAACGACGTCACGCCGTGACCTGCACGCCCTGGCGGCGGGGGCGCCCGCGCACCGTCCGCTCGATCCGCGCCCGTCGGTGCGGCGGTCCCTGGTCCGGTCGAGCGCCGTTTCCACGGTGATCATGCTCTGCCCGGCCGCGCCGCACGGCTGGTGGCTGCTGCCCGTCGTCCTCCTGGTCGCGCCGCCGCCGCGGTCATGGTGATCAACATCCACATGCGGCTCGTGGACGTCGCGGGCGACGCCGTCACCTTGGGCGCCGCGATGAACCAGTCGGTCCTGAACACTGCCAACGCCCTCGGCGCGTTGCTCGGCGACCCGGTGATCACGGCAGGTTACGGCTACCCGGCGCCGGCCCCGGCCGGAGCGGCCCTGTCCATGATCGGCCTGGGCATTCTCGGCATGGCGGCTGTGACGGCCCGCCGCGACGGCAGCGCCTGAACCCGGGCGAGACGGGAGCCTGCGCCCCGGGGCCGACACCCGCGGCGCAGGCTCCTCATGTCGTGCCGTTGTCCACGGCCGAGGGATTCAGCGACGCCAGCAGTTTCAGCAGGATCGAGTGCGCCTGTTCCTGCTCCGTCGGGGTCAGCGCCTGCAGTGCTTCGGCGTGGGTGGCGTCCACCGCCCTTCTGGCCTCAGTGGCGAGCTGCAGACCAGCCTCCGTGGCGTACAGCCGATGCGTGCGCCGGTCGCCCGGAGCGGTCCGCCGCTCCAGCAGCCCTCGCTCGACCAGCCCGGTGACCGCGGTTCCCATGGACTGCGGGGTGATCGCCGACCTGCGCGCCGCGGCCGCACTGGAGACACCCGGATCGAGGATGGCCTGCGCCAGGGCGCTGTTCTGGGCAAGGGTCAGCTGGAACGGGCGCAGTGTGCGCTCGATCCGGGACGCCATGATCTGGCCGATCTGCCAGGCCACATAGCCCGTACGCCGGTCGGTTCGGTTCACGTAGCGGACCTCTTTTTGTAAGGCGGCTGATTATGATGTACAAAGATTATCAGTTGACTTCTAATATAGGAAAGCTTTCGATGTCTCAGCAAGTCGCCACCCACAAGGCCCACAGGCACGCGCTGGATGTGGCCCATCCGCCTCCCCGTCAGGGAAGCCCACGTGCCGTAATGCTTCCCGTAGCGATCGTCCTCCTGGTCGGCACCGTGTTCGTCAGCGTCTACCTCGCCGCCTTCCACGCCCCGCGCCCTCATGAGCTTCACGTGGGTACGACAGAGATCGGCACGCAGCAGGAGCACCTGCGCCAGGACCTCGAGCGCGCCATCCCCGGCGGTTTCTCCTTGGAGACCTACGCCGACGAATCCGCCGCGCGGCAGGCTGTCCAGGACAGGTCCGTGTACGCGGCCTACGTCGGCGAGGGGCAGCTGCTCTACGGCAGCGCCAACGGATCCTCCGTCACCGCCACCCTGACCACCGCTTTCGGCTCCGTGGCCCAGGCGGAGCACCATGACCTCTCCGTGAAGGACGTGGCCCCGGCGGCAGCGGGGGACACCCGGGGTCTTTCCGTCTTCTACGCGGCGTTCGGCCTGGTCCTGGCCGGATACCTCTTCGGCATGACGACCTACCAGGTCGCACCCCGGCTCCAGTACCGCTGGCGCATGGCCAGCCTGGCCCTGTTCGGAGTCGTCGGCGGTGTCCTGATCGCGGCCATCGCCGGCAGTGCGGGCTTCGGTGCACTGCCCGGGCCCTTCCTGCCCCTCGCTCTCGTCATTGCGCTGATGGGGGCCGCGGTCGCCGCCACCACCATGGTGCTGCTGCGGTTGTTCGGCTCCGCGGGCGTGAGCATGGCGTCGATACTCATGCTGATTCTCGGCAACAGCAGCAGCGGCGGAATCATGCCGGCGTCCTACCTTCCGGCCTGGCTGCGCCCGCTGTCCGACATACTGCCCGTCGGTGTGGGTGTGCGCGCGATGCAGGGGCTGTCCCGGTTCCAGGACGACGGCCTTGCGCGCGCCCTGGTGATCCTCCCGGCGTGGGTGCTCGGCGCGGCCCTGGTGCTCTACCTGAAGGACGTGTTCCGGCGTGAGGTTCAGACTGCCCTGCGGGAACCGAGTGAGCAGCGGCAGCCCGTATCCGTCTGATGTCCTCAGGCCGCTTACGGAGTCGAACGGTTCACGAGCAGGCGAGGGGGCGAGGCGGGGGGGCAGGCTCGCCTTCAGTTCCACTGCCCGCCCGGCCGCCTTTTCGGGCGGTGGCAGTGGCTGGTTCAGCTCTGGGGGAGGAGTTCCATGATGATGGCGATCACCTTGCCGCCCCTTTCGGTGGTCCAGTTCTCGGCGAGTTGGGCGAGGGGCTGATTGGTGGCTTGCGACCTGCGATGGTCTTGCCCGCGGCCGGCCAGGGCATTGACGTCGGCAAGAAATTGCAGGCCGCAAGCGCCATATCGGTGGACACTCTCGGCCTGCTTCTGGCCGTCTGCGTCACCGCGGCGAGCGTCTCCGACAACGTCGGCGGCATACGCCTGATGTCTCACACGCCACCACCAACCCCCGAGTGACCAAGGCATGGGCGGACTCCGGCTACCGCGCCAAAGCCATCGACCACGGCGCCACTCTCGGCATCGACGTCGAGGTCGTCCAACGCAACGCCGGCGTCAAGAGACTCAGAGTCGTCCCACGGCGCTGGGTTGTCGAGCGGACCCTCGGCCGGCTGATGCACCACCGCCGACTGGCCCGCGACCACGAAACCCACACCCACCGCTCCGAAGCCATGATCCACGTCGCAATGATCGACCTCACGAGCCGACGGGGCTCACCGGCGAGTCCACCCCGAACTGGCGCGACACCTGAACCTCGAACCAAACAACCTTGCCGGGCCAGAGCGCTCTTCAATGCCCAGCCGTGCGCCGCAGCTCACCGCACCGACTCGGCGGGCGGACGCTCGCGCACGGCGCCGTAGCCGATGAAGTACGCCGGCACGCGCTTGAACCACGGTGAGGTGGTGAGTAGGTCGCTGATCCGCTCCGCCCGCCCGGCATTGCCGAAAGGCGGGCGTCCCGCGAGTACGGGCGCGATGACCCTCGCGTGAGCGAACCGCTGCAGTGCCTGCGTCGCCGCCGTGGTCGGCCACCGGCGCCGCTGGACGCCGCGTACGTCCCGCAGGCCGACCACACCCCTGCTCAGCGGTTCGACGAGATGCCGGGCGGCGGCCACGGCGTCTTCGACGGCGAGGTTGATGCCGATGCCGAAGACAGGTGACATCGCGTGCGCCGCGTCGCCGATGCACAGCAGTCCCGGGCGGTGCCAGCGCCGGAGACGGTCGAGCCGCACGTCGAGCAGCTTCACCTCGTCCCATGACCGCAGCGCATGCGCCCGGTTCGCGATCCACGGCACGGCGGCCGAGAAGTCGGCCATGAACCGCTCGAGACCGGCGGCGCGGCGCTCGGCGTCGGTCCCCTTGGGGATCAGCGCGGCGCACTGCCAGTACTCCCCACGGTCGATCATCGCGGTGAGGAGCCGGTCGCCGGCGCCTCCCACGAGCCCGTGCGGGTCGCCTTCCCGCCGTGGCAACCGGAACCACCAGGCGTCCATGGGGCAGGTGAACTGCCGCAGCCGAAGTTCGGGCCGGGAGCGGGCCAGCGAGCCGCGACCGTCGCAGGCCACCGTGAGGGTGGCCCGCAGTTCGCCGGTACGGCCGTCGGACGTGCGGTACCGCACCCCGGTGATCCGTCCGTGCTCCAGCACGAATGACGTCGCCTCGGTGCTCATCCGCACGGAGAAGGACGGCTCTTTTCGGGCCTCGTCGGCGAGGAGGTTCAGCAGGTCCCATTGCGGCACCATCGCCACGTAGTTGTACGGGCCCGGCAGCGCGCTGAGGTCCGAGACGGTGATCAGCGAATGGTCCGTGCCGAGAGGCAGTTGGACCGTGGTCACCCGACGTTGCTGCAGACGGGCGAAGCGCTCGGCCAGACCGAGATCGTCCAGCAGCGCCAGGGTCGAGGGATGCACCGTGTCGCCGCGGAAGTCGCGCAGAAAGTCCCCGTGTTTCTCCAGGACCGTGACGTCCACACCGGCGCGGGCCAGCAGCAGGCCGAGGACCATTCCCGCGGGGCCGCCGCCCACCACGCAGCACGTTGTCCGCTCCATCGCAGCCCTTCCATTCGGTGACATCCACGACCCGAGTCAATGGGGCATATACCCTCAAAAATGACAACTTTGCCGCGTGGGTTCGTGGCAACCCCTGGAGGCCTGATGAGCCAGCAGCCGGTCCTTGTGCCTTATGCCGATCCGGCCTTCATGGCGGATCCCTTCCCGTTCTACCGGCAGCTGCGCGAGGACGGCCCGGTACGGCGCGCCGTCCTCGCCGGCGGCCTCGATGCATGGCTGGTCACACGCTATGAAGACGGCCTCGCAGCCCTCTCCGACTCACGGCTGAGCAGCGACGTCCGCGATGCCTCGGACCCCCGGCTCCTCGAGCGGCTGCCCGCCACGGAGCGCGAGTCAATGCTGCGCACCATGCTCCGCTCCGACCCGCCCGACCACACCCGACTGCGCCGCCTGGTCTCCAAGGCGTTCACCGCCCGCAGGGTGGCCGAGCTGCGGCCACGCGTCCAGGAGATCACCGACGGGTTGCTCGACGCGATCGTGCCCGCAGGCAAGGCCGAACTCGTCGAGGACTTCGCGCTGCCGCTTCCTGTCACTGTGATCAGTGAACTGCTCGGCGTGCCCGTCGCCGACCGGGACGACTTCCAGCGGTGGACCGACGACATGATCCTTCAAGGAGCCGAGCCGCCGGACCCGGCCCGGGTGGACCGAGCGTGGCGGCAGATGCGCTCGTACCTGACCGGACTCTTCCAGGACAAGCGAGCCCGGCCCGGTGACGACCTGCTCAGCGCGCTGATCGCCACGCGGGACGAGGGACACCAGCTGGACGAGGACGAGCTGATCGCCATGGCTTTCCTGCTGCTGGTGGCCGGATACATCACCACGGTCAACCTGATCGGCAGCGGTATCGCCGCACTGCTCGCCCACCCCGACCAGCTGCAGATGCTGCGGGACGATTCGGAACTGCTGCCCGGTGCGATCGAGGAGTTCCTGCGCTACGACGGACCGGTCAACCCCGGCATCGCCCGGTTCGCGCGCGAGGACGTCGCCATCGCGGGAGTGGCGATCCCGCGCGGCGCGACCGTGCTGGTCGCCTCCGCCATCGCCGACCGCGACCCGGCGCAGTTCCCGGCCCCCGACCGCCTGGACATCACCCGGCAGGACAACGCGCATCTCGCCTTCGGGCACGGCATCCACTACTGCCTGGGGGCGCCACTGGCCCGGCTCGAGGGCCAGATCGCCATGGGAACCGCCCTGCGCCGCCTGCCTCACCTCAGCCTGGCCGTGCCGCCCAGCGAACTGCGATGGCGCTCGGGCGGTCTGCGCGGCCCCGAACAGCTGCCCGTCACGTTCACCTCCGACGCCTCCTGCTGACTGCACCACACAGCGGTCTTCGTGTCCCACCGATCACGGCAGATGGCTGCTCGTTGCACGTGTGCTCGGCGCGCGCCAGTCGGTCATGTGGCCGCCGAGACGGACATCTCGCGGGGCGCCGCGCACACGCGGGTGCGCCGGTGGCGGGCGGAACGCCACCCTGCCTGGCCGCAAACTGCCATCGCTCCACACCGCACTCGGCGGCAAGCCCCCCATCAGCCGTGTGAACCACCCTGCGGGACCACGCGCCTGGGAGTCCGGCGAACAGCGACAGAGCGAGCGCCGCAGCCGAAGTCGCCGCGACAGGCGACGCCTTCGGGACGGCCGTCCGGGCCGAGGAGCAGTGAGCCGGGCCCGGCAACGCCCGGCCGGCTCGCTGTGGTCATGTGGTTTTGATGTCGTCCACGCGCTCGCCCTCCGCCTGGGACGGCTCGGTCCTGGGGACGTCCGGGTGCTGGGCCGAACGCTCAGCCGGCTCGTCGCGCTCGCCCTCAGCTTGGGAGGGTGTGTGAGAGTACAACCAGGTGTCGTAATCCGAGGCTTCGGACTTCATGGCAGGCCTCCCTTGGTCGCTCATCTCCCATGCTCCTCCGTCGGCCCCAGCAGGGCGAGACCTGCCAGCACCGCCTCTCGCGTCCCAAGCCGATGAAGCTGCCGGATGCACAGCCCAGCCGATCCCCGGTGGTACTGAAATTCGCCGACATCTCTGCAGCTGACCACGCTCAGAGATTCCCAGGACCCACCGTCGGGCTCCTTCGGGATCTGCAGCGGGCCACGGCGGCTAGGACGGGCAAGATCTGCTGACTGCTGCGACGCAAGGCCGTCATCCGGACACGGACATCGATCAAGCCCGTGAACGATCTTCGGATGTCTCGTGGCGATCTGACGGATGCACAGCGCACAGAGGGAGGCCACCGCCTCGCCCCACGCTGTTGCCTGCCGACACCGCGTGGGCTTCCCCAACTGCGTAGATAGCAGTGGGTGACCGCTCGAGATGCAAGGGGTGACGAGGCCTGTTTCGCTGGTGTGGCCCGCTCTTCCTCATCACCTAAGGAGTGATCATGAGCGCTGCAGGCGAGTCCGGTCGTGCCCAGCAGATGCGTGCTAAGGCTCAGGACCTGGAACAGGCCGCGGAACGCGCCACTGACCCGCAGGAGCGTCAGCGCCTGAAGGACAAGGCACGCCAGCTCAAGGAGCAGAGCGAGCACGCAGGCGGTACGGGCAAGCCGGACATCGACCCGATGGTGTAGTCCCGGCAGTTCCGAGCACAGACGCCGGCCGGTGGCCGGCCTCCGTGGCTTTCTGCCACGCGAGAGGCCGCCGGCCGGTCACTGTTGTCTCCGCTCAGTCGCTCGCGCCCACGTGCCCACGTGCCCACGCGCCGCCGGGCCGCAGCAAGCCGGGCACCCGCCCGGCCACAGCCTCTTGTCGCTCATGAACGTGTACACCAGCCGCATCGTCACGACGTCGAAGCCGCCCGCGGGGCTACTCACGGCGTTCGCATTCTCAAAGTCGACCTTGTAGGTGCCAAGAACCACGTCCGGGCCGGGCGCGCCGCATGTTGGTACTCGTGCAGGGTGCCGCCGAGGCGGCCGCGTCGATGGACCTCGAGGTGAGCCGGTCGGGTTCGCTGATCGGTTCGGGTAGAGGACGGAGTGGCGCGGCGCGGCGCTTGCGAGAGTGCGGTGGGGGCGATGCTGGTTGTAGGGCTGCTCATACTCGCGCAGGGCGTGGAGTAGACGGGCCTTGTTCCAAATCAGGGTGCGGTCGAGGAGCTCGGTCCGGCAGGTTCGCACCCATCGCTCCGTGATCGCGTTCATGCGCGGTATCCGGACGCCGGTCTGTACGGCCTCGATACCTTCCACATGCAGGACGGCGTCGAAGGCGGCCGGGTGGCGAACGTCCCGGTCCCGGATCAAGAACTTCGCCTCGGCACCCGTGTCCTGAAGGTCCCTGACCGCGTTGCGGGCGAGTTGGGTGACCCAGACCCCGGTCCGGTGCGGCGTGGATGCGCCGGTATCCCCAAATCGAATTCCCCCGTGCGAGCCGGAGTACCAGAACGCGGACGGAACGTACGGTGCGCGGCCGACCGGGACGCTTGGGACGTGAGGCCTTGGCGTGGCGATGGCGCAGCAGGCCGCGGTGTCAACGCAGCAGCGTGTCGGGGGAGACGGTCGCAGACCTACGTGCAGAGGCATGGCCCTTTTGACGAGCAGAGATGAATAACCGAGCCCTATAGGCGCAAGGCGTGGAGGAAGGCTTGGTCGGTGCCCTCCATCGCGGTGAGGTACTCGGCGTACATGGTGGCGCGTTGTTCTCTGGCGCGTGCGTTCCTCGCGTCGCCATCGTCGGCGGTCGGTCAGGGCGGAGGAACATGCCGATCGTGATCCGGGGCGCCAACTCCCTTGCCCAGGTGCCGGGTTGTGGCGCGAGGTGCGTGTGGGAGTTGTGAAGAGTCCGCGCGCGATTCTCGGGATTCGGTCACAGGAGAGGAAAACTCGGAGGGCTCACTCGGCGCTTTCGAACAGGTCGGGCGCCGACCATGTGATGGGAGACCGATCAACGATGTTCACTCTGGTACGGAGCAGAGTGCGGACGGCCGCGCTCGCGCTGTCGGCCGTCGCGGCCCTCGCTTTCGGCACGACCGCTGCGACCGGCGCGGCAGCGGCACCCGCTCCGGCTCCCGCGAAACAGGGACCGACCTCGGTGGCGTACGTCGAGGTGAACAACAACAGCATGCTGAACGTCGGCAAGTACACCCTCGCCAACGGCGGCGGCAACGTCTTCGACGTCGCCGTGATCTTCGCGGCGAACATCAACTACGACACGGGTACGAAGTCGGTGTATCTGCACTTCAACGAGAACGTGCAGCGCGTCCTCGACAACGCCGCGACGGAGATAGGGCCGTTGCAGCAGAAGGGCATCAAGGTCGTCCTCTCGGTGCTCGGCAACCACCAGGGCGCGGGCTTCGCGAACTTCCCGTCCCAGCAAGCGGCTTCGGCGTTCGCGAAACAAATGTCGGACACCGTGACCAAGTACGGCCTCGACGGGATCGACTTCGACGACGAGTACGCCGAGTACGGAAACAACGGCACCGGTCAGCCCAACGCCAGCTCGTTCGTGCACCTGGTGACGGCGCTGCGCGCGAACATGCCCGACAAGATCATCAGTCTCTACAACATCGGCCCGGCCGCGTCGCGTCTCTCCTACGGCGGCGTCGACATCTCGTCCAAGTTCGACTACGCCTGGAACCCGTACTACGGCACATGGCAGGTCCCCGGCATCGCACTGCCCAAGTCGAAGCTGTCGCCGGCGGCCGTCGAGATCGGCCGGACCTCGCAGAGCACGGTCGCCGACCTCGCCCGCCGCACCGTCAGCGAGGGGTACGGCGTCTATCTGACGTACAACCTCGACGGCGCCGATCGCAGCGCCGACGTCTCCGCGTTCACCAGGGAGCTGTACGGCAGTGACGCCGTCTACACGCCGTAAGACGGCCGCACGCCCGGGCGCGCGGTGCTTCCTCGGAGCTTGCCGCACCCCGTAGGGCCGCGGTCCGTGCAGGCCGCGCTTCGACAACGATGTCGGTGGCGCGGTGCGGGTGACCATTCGCTTTCGTGCGCCCCCGCGGTGCGGCCGCTGTGCGGGGGCTATTGGTTCATGAGAGCTGAGAGCGCGCGTGAGACGACGAAGCCCCACCGGAGAGCGTGAGCTCCGGTGGGGCTTCGCGTGAGATCGGCCCGTACTCCAGCTGTAGATCGTGATTCGAGAGAGGCTCGTCGGCGAGGGACGGCCGTTATTCCAGCCACATCCCGTCGCGCATGATGACTCTCCCGCGTAGTTCTGGCTCGCCGCGCCAAGCGCGCACAGTTCTCGGGACCACACGTATATACAGAAAGGGACCCTCTTCCGCGCGTGGATCCCACCCGAACTTGTCGGCGAACGCCTCCGCTGCGCCGCCGGGCACCTCGTGGTCAGGGAAGTACTCCGCCTCGCCTTGGAGGATCACCACGTCGAAGGTGTCCGGTAGCGACAGGCGCACGCGCGGTTCTTCGCGGACGTTTCGCGCAGTCACGGAAGTGGCGCTGGTGCACATCCACACTGCTCGCCCATCCCACAAGAACCACAGCGGCACCTGGTGCGGCCCGTGATCAGGGTGAGCCGTCGACACCCATACATCCCGCTCGGCAACGAGCCGCTCCAGAGAGTCGCGCATACGCTCCGCCGTCTGGCGGCGAACGATTCCTGTGGTCTCCATGAGGACCGACCCTAGCCAAGCAGGCGCGAAGCGCGCCTGAGGCGTAGGACCTACTCCCAGCGACCGATGAACCCCTCAGCCATTGGCTCGGGGCGACCAACTTCGGTGCTCAGGGTGGCCACCCGCCATCTGGAACCTGCGACCCTGATCAGCGTGGCCAGGGATGCCGACGTGGTGGAGTGGCAGCGGTCATAGGCGAGTTCATCGGCGGTGCGGTTGCGACGGACCAGGTCACCGCGCAACTCGCCCTTCTCGAAGGCGCGGTGCCGCGGGGCAGGTGAGCCGTCCGGGGCTCGGCACGAATCGGCCCAAGTCTGTTACCCGCATCGTCCCTTCGCCCGCGAAAACACGAGCGGATCGCGAGCCCCGGATGCTCAGCCTGGCGGAGCTGACTCCGACAACGGCCAAGAGGCGGCGCCGCATGGTCGATCGGGTGACTCCGGCCGTCGGGCAACATGGCCGATCGGTGTGAGGGCTAGGCATGGGGTTATGAGATATGAGTTCCGACGCAAGAAGACCGGCATCCCGCGCGCCCGCCACCTCCATGTCGTCGGCGCCGTGTGCGCCGTCGTAGCCTCAGCAGCTCTGATGACAGGCTGCGGCGGGGACAGTGGCAAGACGACAGCCGCAGCGACCGCGGAAGCGGCGAAGGTCATTCCGAACGAGGCGGCCACCCCGTCGGACAGCCCCTCCGGCAGCGCGCAGCTCACTCAGGACCAGTCAGCGCGCAAGAAGCTGCTCGGTGTCTCCAAGGTCACCTTCGACAAGGCCGCCGCCACGGCAGTGGGCGCGGTCTCGGGCAGCAAGCTGGCCGAACTCGACCTGAAGGGCCTGGACGACAACGACAACGACAACGACGAGAGCGAAAGCCCCAGTCCCAGCGGGACCCCCAGCCCCAGCCCGAGCGGCAGCTCCGCCGTCCCGGAATGGGTCGCTGAGGTCGTCGAGAAGGACGGGACCACGCACACCGTCCGCATCGACGCCATCTCGGGCAAGGTGATCCAGTCCGTCGCCGAGACCGGCCAGGACTCCGGCGACAAGCGTGAGATGGCCGACCGGATCGCCGGTGCCACGCAGACGCCGCAGCAGGCGGCCAAGGTCGCCACGGACAAGAAGCAGGGCACGGTCACCTCCATCAACCTGGATGACAACGACAACAAAGCCCTCATCTGGTCCGTCGACGTCGTCACCGAGGACTGGAACAAGACCGACTTCGAGATCGACGCGGTGAAGGGCACCATCACCCGCGAGGAGGTCGACCACGACTGACGCGCTGCCGCCGTGGGAGGCCGGCGACCCGGCCTCCCACGAGCACAGCTCCTGCTGCCGGAGCCACCTCAGGGAGCCGCACCGGGCTCTGACGCAGCACCTGCTGATGCACGGTGCACAGCGCAGGCCCCGGACCGGCACCCATCACAGCAGCGATGCGCGGCCGCGCGTCCTCGTACCCGAGCAAGGCGTCCACGCAGCGCCCGCGCGGTGCAGGGTCGGCGTCAGCAGCCGGGAAATCGCTCGCGCAGCGGATGTCGGCCAGGGGTCGGCGGCCCCAGCAAAACCTCGGCGTCGCACGCAACACCCATGGACCGACCGGTACATGGGGAACGCCGCTTCATCCGCTGTCGGCAGGCCGCACCAGCCCGGCCTCGCAGGCAAAGATCACGGCCTGGGCGCGGTCGCGGGCGGCCAGTTCGGACATGACGCGGTAGAGGTGCGTCTTGGCGGTGTGCCGGGTGACGCTTCGGGCAGCCATGGGCTTCTCCGTTGGATGGCGTCGGCGGCGATGCCACTGCCGGCTGCGTGCGGGCATCGGCTCCGAAGCATCGAGCCAGGGTCGAGGCTCAGCGCACCGGGAAGCCGAAGGAGTAGCCCTGTTCCTTGAGTTGGGGGAGAGCGCGGCGCAGGGCTTCGACGGTCTGGGCGCGGTCGCCGCCCGCGTCGTGGAAGAGGAGCGTCGGTCCGTTGGGCAGTTCCCGTTCGACGGTGGCGACGATGGTGTCCGTACCTGGACGCTCGAAGTCCTTGCTGTCCACGTTCCAGCCCAGCGGGCGCATGCCCCGGGAGGCGGCGAGCTTGCGGCTGTAGGGGGTGAAGGCTCCACCGGGTGCCCGGTAGTACATCGGCCGTACGCCCCCGGAGGCCTTGGTGATCATGCGTTCGGCGTCGAGGATCTGCTGCGACTGGTAGGCGTCGGACTTCTTGTCCATGGCGGTGTCGTGTGAGACCGAGTGGTCGCACAACCGGTGCCCGGCCGCGACGACCTTCTTCACGAGGTCCGGGTGCGCCTGGGCCTGCGGGCCCACCATGCAGAACGTGGCCTTCACCTCGTACTCCCGCAGCACGTCGAGCACTTGAGGGGTCCACTCGGGGTCGGGGCCGTCGTCGATGGTGATGTTGATGCCGCGGGTCCCCGCGTCCGAGGCGTGTGCGATGGTCACCGCGGTCGGTCTCACGTCACTGCCCGGTGCGGCCGGGGCGGTCGCCTCCGGTGACGAGCCGTCCGCGGCACCGGCCTGCGCGGTCCACACCGAGGCACTGGTGGCGAGCAACGTCACCCCGAGCGCGGCCCCCACCACCTTGCTGTTCCAGCCCCGCCCGTTGCTCCGCCGCGCCATGTCCGTCCCCTTCACGCAGTGCCTCACCGGTCCCGATCACCTTGCGATCACTGGGCAGGACGAGGCGCACGGGCTCATGGATGCATCCGTTACCGATCACGGACAAGTCCGGGAAGGTTCGCGGACAACTGCTGCGGCCCGGCGGCAAATCACGCAGCCACAACACCGGCCGCGTCATTGTGTCGGTTGTGTTGTTCTGTGTTCTTCAGGTGGGGCCCGGCTCAACAGGCCTGTCAGTCGCATCAGTTGAGCGCGCCCCGCTCTCCGGCGCGTATATGGGCACCGTCATGCCGCAGCACACGCACCGCTTTCGCTCGACGGCAACTGGAAGTCCATGTACGTCGACCGACGACGGTGACGGGGCCCCGGTGCCGTGCGTCTGGCAGAAGGTGCGTGAATGTGTGTCGGGGGCTGGGCGGTGCAGGCCATTGCATTGCCGGAGAGGTGAGTTGAGGTCTTCGTTTGAGCGACTGAAAACAACTTTTGCTGATAGGTGCTCCCGGAATCGAACGAGTCCGGCGCGTAGTCATGGGTGAGCTACGGCGTCTGCACAGCTCGCCGGGGTGGTCGGGGTGCGGTGGCTGTTCGATGAGCAACATGTCTCACGGGGAGGGGGACCCGAGAGGCTGAACGGGTGTCTACGGCTGCCTGTGTGGGGGAGAGAGACCAGTCGCGTGCCCGAAATCTGCGTCATCGCGACCGGGATTCTCCCGCGCAAGCCGCAACACCTAGAGCCGGACGGAGCGCACGGTCCGCGGCCTTCCTGAGGGCTTCGGCCGGGAAGTGGCAGCGTGGCGGCGTGCGACCAGATCGCGTTGTCAGCGCAGCGCCAGCACCGTATCTGGATGCACGAGCAACCTCACCCTGGGCAGCACCTCCGTCGGCAGCCGGTGCAGCAAAGCCGCCAAGAACGCCCGGTTCCCCACCACACAGATCATGAGCGACGAGCAGGGTTTCGACGTGCCACCGCCAACCGTGCACGAGCTCGTCAGGGGCCGGGGGACGCGGCTGCGGCCTCCCCGGTGATCCGCTCCAGGTCTGTCATCAGCGCGTCCAGCCACGAGACGGCCGCGTAGTACACCCGCGGAGCGCCCGGCGGCTCCACCGCGAAACCGTCGAAGTCGGGGTCCCGCAGCGGCACCGGGGCCTGCGGGGTGTCGCTGCCCGGATCGAGCCGCGCCGACACCAGCAGCATCCGCCCGGCCACCCGGTCCCCGAGGCGGGACACGGCCGCCGACGGCTCCAGTTCCAGGGGCGGTACGACGATCCGCTCCGGCGGCACCAGCAGCCGGTCGGCTCCCCACAGGGTGTGGTGGGCGGCCATCAGGGTCGCCTGCCAGTCCTGGTGGCCGTCCTGGTGGGCGGGTTCACGGAGGCCTGTCGAGCACTGCGGATCCTGGCCGGGGCGGGCGGCGGCCAGACCCTTCGGCTCGCTCTGGAACTGCGCGTACGCCGACTCCGCCATGACCAGTGAGTGCTGCAGCGAGCGGTGGCCCATCGCGGCTGTCACCGGCGCCCGCACCCCGCCCGCGGCCAGCTGGGCGGTGGTCGCCACCACGTTCTCCGCCGCACCGCGCAGCAGTACCGCCATCGACCGCCGCAGTTCGTCGTGGGCCCCCCGCGGCCAGGCGAGCAGCCCGAAGACAGCGCCGATCGCGCTGCCGGTCAGCACGTCCAGCAGCCGGAACTCGGCAAGCTGCCACGTCGTGGGCGCCAGCTGTGCGAACGCCAGGGCGACCACCAGCGTGAACATCGCCTGGGCCCAGCCGATGCCCTTGACCGGCCCCAGCGTGAACGTGATCAGCATCAGCGGCGGCAGCACCGCCGCGTACACGGCGATATCGGTCCCGACCAGCGTGAGCAGCCCGGCCACGATCAGCGCGCCGACCAGGGTCCCGGTCAGCGCCACCCGTACCGTCGACCGGGTCTCCCGTACGGTGGTCCGGGTCAGAGTCAAGGTCGCCAGCAGCACCCAGAAGCCGTGCGGCAGCGTGTCCACCCCCGCGATCAACCGGGCCGCGGCGAGGGCCAGGCTGATCCGTACCGCGTTCTGGAAGAACACCGACCGGGTGCCCGCGTGCCCCACCATCCGCCACCACCACAGCTGCGGCGCGCGCTTCCGGGCGTACCAGAACCGGCCCGGGGCCGCCTGTCCCGCGCCCGCCCGGCCCCGTACGGCGATGGCCGCCGCCGTGGACATCGCCAGCGCGGCGTCCGCGAGCTCCAGCACCGCCGCATGCCGGCGCAGCGCGGCCGGCGCGGCATCCGCGTCCGGGCCGGCCGCAAGGGCGGAACGGGCCCGCAGCAGCTCGGCGTGCGCGTCCCCGGCGGCGGGAGCCCGGCCCCGCAGACGGTCGGCCGTCTCGCGGGCCGTGTCCCGCACCGCGCGCAGTACGACCAGCCAGACCTCGGACTCGGCCGGCCCGGGATTCCACTGCGGGGGAGCGGTCAGCCGCGCCAGCAGGGTGCGGGTGGCCAGGCCGGTGTGGGCCATGCCCCGGTCCCGCACGCTCGGCCCGGCCGGCCGTTCGGCCTCCGGCACCTGCGAGGACCGCAGCGCGGTACTGGCGGCCTGGGCCTCCTGCGCCGTGCGGGCGGTGACCGCGTACGGCGGCCCGGTCAGCTCCTCGGCACACCGCCGGGCGCTGTCGGCGGCCCGCGCGGCCAGGTCCCGGTAGGGGACGGTGGGAGGATCCGGCAGCAGGAACGTCTCCGCGAGCACGAGGAACACGATGCCCACCGAGGCTCCGGCCAGCCGACCGCCGAGCGAGCCGGGGTCGTAGGGCGGAAACGACGGCAGGATGTACATCAGCTGGAGCCCGGGCGCGGCACCCGCCGGGCGCGGGCCGCCCACCGCGGAGAAGGCCAGCGCGAAGCCGACCACCAGCATCCCCGCCGTCGCGGTCCAGGTCCGCACCGACAGGTAGGTGCCGACGGTGATCAGCACCAGGCAGACCGGCAGCAGTCGCGCCACCACCGCGGCACGCTGCCGGCCTGTCCCGGGGATGTGCGACAGTCCCGCGAGCGACACCGCGGCGAACAGCGCGTAGGTCGCTGCGTCGGCCGAGCCGAAGCCGTACAGGAACAGGTAGAACCCGGCGCCGGCGGCCACCGTGACCCGCACGGAGCGGCGGGCCGCCGCCCGGTAGGCGGCGGGCAGCCGGACCCGGGGAACGCCACCGGTACCACGCATGCCACCAGGATCGCCCCGAGCCGTGCTGGCCGCCCGCCCGGGAGCGCATGTCCGTGGCGTCGTAGGAGTCGGCGGGCTTGGCGGTGGCGGTGATGAAGCCGCGGCCGAGTGGCGGGTACGGGACGAAGCCGATGCCGAGGTCGTCCAGGACCGGGAAGAGCTGTTCGATGTCCCGCTCGAAGAGCTACCGACGTCGCGGTCACCACCTCCGCCCGCTACGAACGCGGCGACCACATCATCGACGGCCGTACCGGGCGCCCGGCGACCCGACTGCTCAGCATGATCGTCATGGCCGCCGCCCTGACCGAGGCGCACTCGGTCGCCGCCGCGGCCTTCGCGATGGGCGCCGAGGGCATCGAATGGGCCGCCGGTCGGCGCGGCCCTGGGCGGCACCGTGGCGCTCGCCGTGTACGCGCGGGTCCTCTTCGCCACGTCCACCGTGCTGCCCCTGCTCACCATCGTCCCGATCCGCAGGTACCTGTCGAACCGGGCCATCGACGCGGTGGTCCGGCAGGGGTGTGCGGCCACGGACACGCCGGTGTCGACCGGCGTGGGAGAAACGTCCGGTGGGCACTGTCCAGCCCGTGAACGCCGGCCAATTGACCCATGAATTGGGCCGCGAAGTGCACCTCCTGAGAGGTCTATCTGCTCAATAGAGTTGCTTTCACAAGGCGCCGGGAGAGCCCGAAGCCGCAGCTCATAGGCAGGAACAACCATCATGAACGCGCAGACCGCACCCAAGGCCGTCCTCACCCGTGCCGCCACCGCCGAGACCACTGTGGACCCCAGCAGCGTGATGACACTGCTCGCGGACCACGGCACGGACGGCAGCGCCCTCACCAGCTATCGCTCCACGTTCGCGAAGGGCGCGGTCGGTGCTCCCGCGCACTTTCACACCAAGGCGTCCGAGCTGTTCTTCGTCTTGGACGGCGCCTTGCGCGTGCTGATCGATGACGAGGTCAAGGTTTTGGAGAAGGGCGACTTCCTGCTGGTGCCGCCGCACACTCCGCACGCCTTCGCTGCGGCCCCGGGCCGCGAGGCGGATGTGCTGTTCGTCTTCAGCCCGGGCATGCCGCGCTTCGACTACCTGCGCCTGCTGGGCCGTGTGATGCGCGGCGAGGCCGGTTTCGAGGAGATCAAGAACTCTTCGGAGCTGTACGACAACCACTACGTCGACAGCCCTGTCTGGCAGGCCGCCCTTCAGGACGCCAAGTAACTCTGCGCCGTTGCTCAGCCCTTCAGGCCCGACGACGTGATCCCCTCCCGAGGCGGCCGCTGCCCGATCACGAACCTGCGAGCAACTAACTGCACGTGTTCCGGTGCAGATGACCACGCGGTCATCTGCACCGTCGGCCGGGCGACCGTTCTCCCCGGTTCATACGGTGCCTTCTGTGTGAACCGGGTGCCGTAAGCCATCTGCCCCGAGCTGGAGCGTGTCGCGATGGTCTCCGGTGGGCTCGCCTCGTGGGAGGCGGGATGGTTCCAGTGCTTTGATCTCAGATAGTGCTGCCGGGGCCGCTGAGGGGGCGGGCGCAGACGTTGAGCGAGGCGCCGCCGTTGTTGGTGTTGGTGCCGGGGCCGCCGTCGAGGACGTCAGGGCCGTCGCCGCCGAAGAGGGCGTCGTTGCCGTTGCCGCCCCTGAGGGTGTCGGTGCCGTCCTGGCCCTCGATGCGGTCGTTGCCGTCGCCGCCGGTGATGACGTCGTTGCCGTTGCCGCCGCACAGGATGTCGTTGCCGCCGCGGCCGTCGATGACGTCATTGCCGCCGAGGCCGAAGATGACGTCGTTGCCGGGCGTACCGATGAGGAGGTCGGCGCGGTTGGTGCCGACGATGGTGGGCGTCGCGGTGGCGCAGGTGAGGGCGGCGGCCGGACGGACGGTGATCGTGAACTGCCTTGAGGCCGCGGGCACGTCGGAGTCGGGGTCGGTGGCCGTCACGGTGAACGTGTACGTGCCGATCGTCGTCGCAGTACCGGAGACCACTCCGCTCGTCGGGTTGAGGCTCAACCCGGGAGGCAGGGAGCCGCTGGTGACCGCGAAGGTGGGGGCTCCGGTGCCGCCGGTGGTCTGCAGGGTGGTGGAGTAGGCGACGTTCTGGGTGGCGTCGGGCAGCGGGCTGGTAGTGACGAAGGCCAGGTCCTGGATCGTGTAGCTGATCGTCACCTGGCCGTTGGCGCTGGGCGTTCCGATCGGCGAGGCGCTGTACGTGGTGCCCGTTCCCGTGGGGGTGGCGAAACTGCTGCCCCCACCACCGCTCCCCCGCCGGCTGCACCAGCGGTGGTGGCGGAAGCGCCACCACCGCCACCACCGAAGTAGCCGCCTCCGCCGCCACTGACAACGAAACTGGTGCCACAGCCGGAGTAGTTACCGCCGGCACCTCCCGTGCCGACCGTCGCACCGGAGAATCCGCCCCTGGTGCCGCCGGCCTGGCCCGTACAAGCCCCGGCGACAGCTCCGGCGCCTCCCGTACCTCCCGCGCCGGCGGTGCCTCCGCCACCGCCGCCCCCGGGCGAACCGCCGAGAGTCCCGCCTGTGCCTCCGGCGGTGCCGTCGGGGGTTCCGCCATTACCTCCCTGGGTTGGGAGATTGCGTCCCCCGCTGCCGCCTCCACCACCCGCTACCACGAGCAGGCTTCCGCCCGTCGCCACGCTCGACGCCCCGCCCCCGCCCGAGCCGGTAGACACGGGAGTGTGGCGGAAAGAACCGCAACAGGGAATAAGTCCTATTTGCGCGCCTTCCGAGCGTGTCTGGCATGCCCCTTCCTGGTTGGGTGACTGCATCCATCCGCACTCGCCGAGAAGCAGACGGAGAACACCGGGCGGCACGCCGCCGCGTCGAAGGGGCGCCCTCGGAGCGAACACTTCATTCCGAACCGACCTCGTCGAGTCGGCGACGGACCTCCAGAACTGGGCTCCGCCGCACCGCGAGCGCGCCAGGTGGAGTAGCCACGGTGTAAGCACCGGGACCCGGCTGCACCGCCTGACAACCGTCAACACCGAACACGGTCGGGGCGGGTCGCCGGCAGGGGAGTCACCCACCCCCGGCGCACTCGTCGTCCCGTGACATCAGACACACAGACTTTTGGCTCTCAGGTCGTCGAATAGTAGATCGAGGCTTGACGGCATAGCGCGTTTTATCCGTCTTGATGCAGACACGCTCCGAGCCGGATCGAGCCTTGTTCGACCCGCTCAACGCTCTCGCCCGTTCGTGCGGCGAACAACGGCTCCTGACGGACCAACAGACTTCTTCGCCACCTCGAGAGCCGGACCAGCACGCCTGCGCGCCTGTTTCAAGAGCCGTCCATCGCTACGAGCCGAGGTAGTACTGCCGCCTGTTGCCGCACCCCGACACCAGTTCCAAGAATGTCGGCCGCAAGGCGTCTCCGCGGCCCTGGTGCAGGAACTGGGCAGAGCCGAACCCCCTGGGGGCGCTCCGCGATCACCGAGCGAGGTCACGCATGAGGAAGCACCGCAGGAAGTCGTACCGCCGGCCGATAGCCATCGCTGTCATCGCGGTAGGAGCCGTGGGTGTGCCCTCCGCCGCCATGGCGTGCCTGAATACTCAGGGTGATGCGGGCGGTCGCCCCTCCGGCCACTGGGGGGACGCGAGCTCCCACCAGCGGTGGACGGGCTCGTCCTGGGGTCATGAGCCGACTGCGCGAGCGTCGAAGAGCTCCACCGCGACTCCCAACGCACCGAAGACCTCTGCGACGCCCAGGGCACCGAAGACCTCTGCGACGCCCAGCGCATCAAAGACCACTGCGAGTCCCCGCGCACCGAAAACCACCGCGGCTCCCAGCGCACCGAAGACCACCGCGGCTCCCAGCGCATCTGCTACGACCGCACCGGCATCCGGGGCCACGGCCCGCGTACTGACGCTCGTCAACAACGAGCGCAGCAAGGCCGGATGCTCCCCGCTGACCATGAACGCGAAGCTGACCAAGGCCGCTCAGGACCACAGCGAGGACATGGCATCCCACCGGAACATGTCCCACACGGGCTCCGACGGGTCGTCGCCCGGCGACCGGATCACGCGTGCCGGTTACAGCTGGAGCTCCTACGGCGAGAACGTCGCCTACGGCTACTCCACGCCCGACGAGGTCATGGCGGGCTGGATGTCCAGCCCGGGCCACAAGCGCAACATCCTCGACTGCTCCTTCAAGGAGATCGGTATCGGCCTCGCGCAGCCCAACAGCTACTGGACTCAGGACTTCGGCACGGCCCGATAGGGACACTGCGGGGGCGGTGCGCATCCTTCACCATTGGTGCATTTCCATGTGGGTGGGTGACCGTCGCCGAGTGTCATGGCGCAGGTGGGGCGTGCACCCCGCGCTCAGTCCGACTCCGTATCGAAGGTGCTCCCATACCTCACCAAGACCGCGTTGATGATCTGGCGGTTGCAGGTCTGAGCTCCCTGGCCGGAACGAAGACGCAGAGTGCAAGGGGTTTGGTGCGGCGGTCGTGCGCGCTGCTACGGGGCGGTGGGGGCGCTCGCCTCACCTGCGTTTCCTCGCGGCCTCCAGCGGCGCGCCCGTGCTCTCCGGCGCGCGAAGTGCTTCCTCCGGCAGGCGGCTGCTGTTGGCGCCGGGCGCGCTGAAGCGACGCATTCCGTCCGGACCGAAGGGGGCGGCGGACGGATCCGGGGAGGACGCGAACATCGGGCTGCCTCTCACGGTGGGGAACGATCGGCATAGACCCTGGTTGTTGCGGGTCGTGAGGTTGTTGACAGGGTGCGGGCGGTGTCCGCAGCCGGCGACCCGCCTGTGACATGAGCGCGAGGCGGTAGCGGACAGCTTTGGGGGCGGCCCCAGGTCATGGGATGGCACGCTCGGCCTGCGGCGGCAGGTCCACGGGGTACGGCTCGACGAAGTCGGCCGAGCGGCTCGCCTGTTCCCAGGCGCCCGCCTCGGCCAGTTGGCGGCGGGAGTAGTCGAGTGCCATGGTCACCGCGTTCACCCCGAGCAGCAGATGGCCCGGGACCCGACCGCGCCGCACCGTACGCACGATGATCGCGGCGGCCCGCTCCGGGTCGCCGGCGCCGCCGGACGTGCCCTGGCGCACCCGCCGGTTCATCGCGCCCACGGTCTCGTCGTAGGCGTCCGGAACAGGGTGGACGGTCATGGACGAGCCGGCCCAGTCGGTGGCGAAGCCGCTCGGCTCGACGACCATGACCTGCACCCCGAACGGCGCGGCCTCCGCGGCCAGCACCCGGCTGAAGCCGTCGACTGCGAACTTGGCCGCCTGATACGAGGCGATGCCCGGGGACCCGCCGACGCGCCCGCCGACCGAGGAGAACTGCACCACGGTGCCCGACCCCTGCCGGCGCAGGGTGGGCAGGGCCGCCTTGGTCACGTTGTAGACGCCCCAGAAGTTGGTCTCGAACTGGGCGCGGAAGTCGTCGTCGTCCGATGTCTCGACCGGTGACACGTTCGCGTACCCCGCGTTGTTCACGAGCACATCGATGCGGCCGAAGCGGGCGAGCGCGGCGTCGACCGCCGCGCGTGCCGCGTCGGGGCTGGTGACGTCCAGCGGCAGGGCGAGGGCGCGGTCGCCGTACTCCGCCAGTTCCTTCGCGAGGGCCTCGGGGTGACGGGCGGTGGCCACGACGAGATCACCCGCGTCGAGGACGGCGGTGACCAGAGCGCGGCCGAATCCGCGGGACGAACCGGTGATGAACCAGACCTGCTGTGTAGTGCGTACGTCTTCACTCATGCATTTAGTACAACACCGTTCTCTAAATAACGCAACGCCGTTCTGTTAACTGTTCCTATGATGGCCCCATGAGTCAGCCAGCCTTCCAGCGGGCGCGCAGCGCCGAGGCCAAGCAAGCGCGTGAAGGGGCGATCCTGGACGCGGCCCGGACGCTCGGCCGGGGACGCGGCATCCGCGACGTCACCCTCACCGACATCGCCACCGAAGTGGGCATGCACAAGTCGGCGCTGCTGCGCTACTTCGAGACGAGAGAGCAGATCTTTCTCGAGCTCACCGCGGAGGGCTGGCGGGAATGGTCCGCCTCGCTCCGTGCCGACTTGGCGGCGCGGAGCGAGGCGACCCCCACGGGCGTCGCCGAGGTCTTCGCCGCAACGTTGGCGGCGCGCCCCATGTTCTGCGATTTGCTCGCGCAGGCTCCGCTCAACCTGGAACGCAACGTGTCGCTGGAGGCGGTACGCACGTTCAAGCTCGTCACGCTGGATGAAGTCGACCTGATCGGCGGCGAGTTGAGCCGCCTGCTGGGCCTCACCGAAGAGCAGGTCCTCGACATGATCTCCACCGCCACCGGCATGGCCGGCGCGCTGTGGCAGATGGCCAGCCCGGGCCCGCGCCTGCGGGAGCTCTACGCCGACGACCCCCGGCTCGGGCACGCGATCGTCGAGGTGGAGCCCCGACTGCGCCGTATCCTCGCCGCGTTCCTGACGGGAGTCCGGGTTCCGGCCTGTTGAGGCTCTTGAGACCCCTCGGGGTGAACGCCGCTTTCGCGTCCTTGAGGGCCTGGAGCCGCAGCCTGAGCTGCGCCCACCAGCCCGGGACGTCCTGGGCGAGGCGGCACCAGCTCTCCACCCGCGCCGGTCGTCATCGTCGAAGGCATTGATCGCCGATCTTGGGCCGCATTCGCCGCCCGCCCCGCTGTCTCCACCTGTACGCGGCAGGGGACCTGGAGGGTGCGAGGAGCGGGGCCAGGTTCCTGATCCGTGACCGTGACTCGAAGGTCACGCAGGCCTTGATCGGCACCCGCAGTGCAGGGGGCCGGCCGGGCGGGACGCTGGGCCGTCCGATCCGAGCACCGGGTCGGCCGGACAGGCCGGCTACCGCGCTTCGCACAGTCGCAGTTACCCGGCGCGATCGCCCCCGTGGTGCCCAGGACGGGCGGGGGAGAGGATGCGACGCTGGAGTGAGGGGCCCGCGAGTGGAGGTCCTAGTGCGTCTCGTTCGGTCCGGGGCCATCTCCTTCGGCCTGGTGACCATGTCCCGGTGCGGCTCAATGGCTGCAACGCAGAACCGTGCGGTCAGTCTGTGAGCCCGCCGGCCAGGCGCACCACTCACCGAGCGTCGCCAGGCGGCGTTACCGCGCGGATCCGGCCCGCCGGGACCAGGCCCGCGCGACCAACCCGGAAGGCAGGTGCGTCCCATGCGCACGTCGACCCGTATCGCCGGTGTCCTCACCGGCCTGACCCTCACCCTCGGCGGTGCGGTCTTCGCCGCCCCCGCAGTCCGGGCGGACATCCCCGCCTGCACACAGATGGCCGGACAGGCCGGTGCCACCGACACCGACGCCGTCACAGCGGCCTGCAGCCGTGGCGTGGTCGGAGACCTGCAGAGTTGTGTGACCGGGCTGACCGGGGCCGGAGTGGCGGGCGGCGCCGCCACCGGTGCCTGCCGGGCGGCGGCCCACGAACCGCGTTAGAGGACCGGGCGCGGCAGCCGGCCGCCGGTACCGATCGGAGGCGGGGTACGGCCCGTCTCCTCCCCAACCTCCGACCTGCCCGGACACAGCGCGGCCCCGGTGGGCAGCCTCGACGCCAAGGACATCGACGTCGCCCAGCTCCTTACCGATGCGCACGCGGCGTACCGACGCGGCCGGTCGAGGGCGGTGACGTAATGCCTCTCCGGGGCCGTGGCGAACTCGTCCACATCGACATCAAGAAGCTCGGCAACATCCCCGACGGCGGGGGCCGGCGGGCCGTGGGCGGCACAGCAGGCGACCGCAACCGTCAGGCAACCACCACCCTGCGCAGAATCAGCACACCGGTGATCGGCCACAGCTACATCCACTCCGCCGTCGCGATGGCCACTCCCGCCTGGCCTACAGCGAGATCCTGTCCGACGAGGGACAGTACCCGCCATCGGCTTCTGGGAGCGGGCCGACGTCTTCTTCCAGGCACACGGCATCACCGTTGAACGCGTCCTGACCGACAACGGCGCCTGCTACACGTCGAAGCTGTTCACCCAGGCTCTGACCGCGGCTGGTATCACCCACAAGAAGATCCGGCCCTACCGGCCGCAGACCAACGGGAAGGTCGAACGCTTCAACCGCACCCTCCTGGACGAATGGGCCTGCCAACGGCCCTACCAGTCGAACGACGAGCGGACGGCAGCCCTGGCAGACTTCCTCCACACCTACAACCACCGCCGCTCCCACACCGGACTCGACGGACAGTCACCCATCAGCCGGGTCAACAACGCTGCGGGTCAATGCACCTAGCAGTCGCGGTGTGCGCTGTGGGGCGTCACTGTACGACGACGTGACCCGTCTCCCGGGAGATGCGTCCGGGAGAAGGCGCACAAGAACGAGCAGTCCCGCCGGCCTCGAGCCTGGATGTGTCGACGGTGATGGAGTCTTCCTTCGGGCACGGGCGATGATCGCGCCGCTGTCCGCATTGAGGTGGCCCTTGCCGATGCCCTGACTCATCCCCACCGTGGAAGAGGTCCAGCAGGTCATCCCGCTCTACCATCCCGTCTGAGCCAAGGCCGACCCCGCCGACATCGCCAACTACCAGGCGGCCCACGCCCCTTCCGGCGCTCTACGAGACGGCGCCGTAACAGCACGACCCAGGAGCCGACCGGCACGGTACACCGCCGGTCGGCTCCGCCGTGCTCCTCGACGACCGACGACCGACGACCCCGGGGAGGACTCCGCCCTTCGGCCCATCAAGGCCACCGGCAACAACGCCGAAAAGGATCAAGCGGAGTCGCCCCACCCCCGCGTTCCGGTACGCCTCCGCGCCCCAGGCCGCCGCGATGACGGCGGTCCCGTACCCCGGCCGACAGGCCCGGAGGAGATCCCGCATGCGCGTCTTCCTGCCCCTGACCGCCGTCACCACCGCCGCGCTCCTGCTCGTCACGGTCACCGGCGCGACTCCCGCCGCAGCAGACCGGAACCCCGACGGCACACCGCTGGTCAAGGTGTCCCACGGCGACCCGTACGCGGACTGCACCATCGGCGCGAGGTCCCCCGACAGCATCGTCTACCCGGCCACCGAGGTCGAGGCGTACCTGTCCGTCGATCCGCGCGACCCCAAGCGCGTGGTCACCGTGTTCCAGCAGGACCGCTGGAACGACGGCGGCGCCCGCGGCCTGGCGGCCGGCTGGACCACGGACGGCCACACCTTCCACCGGAGCACGCTGCCGTTCAGCCTGTGTGCCCCCGGCGGCGCGGACTACGAACGGGCCTCCGACCCCTGGGTGAGCACCGGACCGGACGGCACGGTCTACGCCGGCGGGGAGGGCGTCGACTTCACGAAGAGCACGCGCAGCGCCCTCCTGGCAGTCACGTCTCGCGACGGCGGCCGCACTTGGCAGAACCTCACCACCACGCACGTCGACGAGCAGCCGTTTTTCAACGACAAGCCCTCACTCACCGCCGACCCGATCCGCAAGGGCACCGCCTATCAGGTCTGGAACCGCCTCGACAACGACCCACCCGGCCCCAGTTCCCTCGACGGTCCCGGCTACATCTCCCTCACTCGCGACGGCGGCCGCACCTGGAGCAAGGCCCGGCCGTTCGTCGACACCAGCACCGTGCCCAACACCCAGACCATCGGCCATCTGATCGTCGCCGACCGGCGCACCGGCACCCTGTACGACTTCTTCGACCGGATCACCTACTCCGACGACCTGAGCACCGTCGTCGAAGCCCGGTACGAGGTGGTCACCTCGACCGACGCCGGAGAGACCTGGAGCGCCCCGGTCGCCGTGGCCCGGGACACCTCCGTACCGGAGGTCGACCCGAACGACCCCACCAAACTGCTGCGCGCCGCGGCCACCCTGCCCAGCCCGGCCGTCGACCCCAAGACCGGCAGGCTGTACATGGCCTACGAGGGCTCGGACTTCTCCGGCGGCAGGTTCGACTCCGTCCAGCTCGTGCGCTCCACCGACGGCGGACGCACCTGGGGGACCCCCGAGCTGATCAGCCCGGAAGGCGTGCCGGCCTTCTCACCGTCGATCGCGGTCGCCGAGCGGGGCACGGTCGCGCTCACCTACTACGACCTGCGCTTTCTCAAGCCGGGCGACACCACCACCCTGCCTACCGCCTATCAGCTGGCCACACTGCCGCACGGAGACCCGAAGCTCCAGAGCGAACGACGGATCTCGCGGGTCTTCGACTGGCTGCAGGCGCCGTTCGCCGGGGGCTACTTCCTGGGCGACTACCAAGGCCTGGTGGCAGACGGCAAGGGAGTCCGGGCGGTGCTCACCGAGACCCACTCCGGCGCACCACAGAACCGTACGGACGTGTACACGAGCAGCCTCCGCACCCGCTGACCGACGCGGACGCCATCGGTCGGCCCGACCGCCGACTCCTGCTGCAGGCCTCGGACCCTGCGCCTGCCGAAAACCTCATCCGTGCATCTCAGGCGGCATGTCGGCACTCGTGGATCACTCCACCGAGGCGGTAGTGCCAACGTGTGTCGAGGCGGGCGATCCGGCCTTGATCGGCAATCGGTTCGGGGAGGGCGCGTAGAGGTGCTGCCTGCTTCATGGCCTGGTGAGCGCGGTGCGAGTTGTAGGACTGCTCGTATTCGTGCAGGGCGTGGCGCGGGTGGGTTTCGTTCCAGGTGAGGGTGTGGTCAAGGAGTTCGTGGCGGCAGGACTGCACCCAGCATTCCATGATCGAGTTCATACGCCGGCGGTTCGCGTGCTCGATCGCGGCTAACACGTACAGGCGCGTCGGCGCTCCTGCGGGCGATCACGTTGCGGTGCCGGCGCAGTACCGTGGCCGGTCTCACCAGCAGTCGCATCCGGCGGAGCACCTTCCGTGGCAGGCCGTGGAGGAGCGACGCCAGGAGAGCCCGGTCGCTTGCATGGGAATGAGCCTGCTGTCCGTTCAACTGCCGTTCCAGAACGCCGATCTGGTGGCGCAAGGACAGGATCTCGACAACCTTCTGATGGTCACTCAGCCGCATCGGTCGCAGCATTGCGGACGCGTTCGTCGAACCCAAGTACGCCAGTCGCAGTAGCGTGAGCAATCATCCTGCCGCGTCAGCCGGACTCGTGCGATGCCGACGGTTCGAGCGGTCTCAGCCGGCGTCGAAATCCTCCCACCTGCATGGACGGGGTATTCGGCGAGCGCAGGGTTGGACGAACGCCGAGAAGGCGCCCATCGATGACGAGTTGGTGGAGCTCGCGGTGTGCCCGGTTGGCTTGACGATCCCAGGGAAACCAGCCATTGTTGAGTAAGACGACCGGTCATATTGACCGAATGTGATGTCTGCCCGCGGACGATATTCGCGGACGGATCCGGCGTGCGAGCCACCGACGAGCAAGGAGTGCCATGTCCACGTACCGAGCGTTCGAGGTCACGGGGGCGCGGAAGTTCGAGCTGGTGGAGCGTGAGGTGCAGGAGCCGCCGCTGGGGCATGTGCGCCTGCGGGTCGAGGCATGCGGCGTCTGCCACACCGATGTGGTGGCCGTCGAGGGGATGCGGCCCGACCCGTCCGCTCCGGTGGTTCCCGGGCACGAGGTCGTCGGCGTGATCGACGCGGTCGGTCCCGGGGTGACGACATGGCGGGTCGGTGAGCGGGTGGGCGTGGGATTCCTGGGCGGCCAGTGCGGAGTGTGCGACTTCTGCCGGCGTGGCGACTTCGTCAACTGCGCGGACCAGCCGCAGACGGGCACTGACGTCGACGGCGGCTATGCGGAGTCGATGGTCGCCAGGGCCAGCGGCCTGGTCCGGATTCCTGAGGGGATCGGCTCGATCGACGCGGCGCCACTGCTGTGCGCGGGGCTGACGGTGTTCAGTGCGCTCCGGCAGATCGAATCCGTCCCGGGCGCGCTGGTGGCGGTGCAGGGTATCGGCGGCCTTGGGCACCTGGGCGTGCAGTACGCGAACAAGCTCGGGTTCCGCGTCGCCGCGATCGCCCGGGGCATGGGGAAGGCGGAGTTGGCCAAGCGGCTCGGCGCCGACCACTACATCGACAGCTCCACCGAGGACGTCGGCGCGCAGTTGCAGAAGCTGGGCGGCGCGGCCGGGGTCGTCGCGACTGCCGCGAGCGGTGCCTCGATGTCGCCGCTGGTCTCAGGACTGGCGCCGCGCGGCCGCATGGTGGTCGTCGGTGCCGCCGTCGATCCGGTCCAGGTGCAGACCACGGACCTGATCTTCGGCACCCGCACGCTCACCGGAAGCCTGACCGGCAGTTCCATCGACAACGAGGACAGCCTCCGGTTCGCCGAGGCCCGAGATGTCCGCCCGATGACCGAAGTCATGCCGCTCGCCCAGGCGCCCAAGGCGTACGAGCGCATGATGTCCGGCGAAGCCCGTTTCCGTATCGTCCTGAATGTGGCTGTCTGACATTGAGTGGGAACGGCCTCAAGGATCTGACCATCGCTGCGCATGGCGGCCTCGACCGCTAGAACTCAAGGTCCGCGGCAGGGGGCTCGGTGGTCGCGCTCTCGGGTCGTGGAACCGAAGAAGCACCCCGCGCGCTCAGGCGAGCAGGGTGCCGAACACCGTGTCGAAGAAGACCTCGTAGGAGGCTTCCGAATGCTCGGACCGGGCGGAGATGAGCGTCCCCTCCCAGGCGTTGAGGATGAACCGGGCGAGCGTCTTCGCGTCTGCGGTCGCCGCGACCTGGCCCGACTCCTGCGCCTGGGCGATCGCAGCCGTGAGAGCCTGCGCCCAGCGCTCCAGGCTGACCCGTACCGCCTCGCGGATCACATCGCTGTGGTCGGCCATCTCCGTGCCGAAGCCGCCGATGAGGCAGCCGCGCGAGAAATCCCGGCCGGTGTTCTCGTCACGGAGGAATTCGAAGTGCTGGCGCAGCCGGAGCAGCGGATCGACCGACGCGTCGGTGAGCTCCGAGAGTCGGCGGCTCTCGCCGTACCGCTCCAGGGCCACCACGGCCAGCGCCTCCTTGCTCACGAAGTGGTTGTAGAACGACCCCTTTGGGACGCCCGCGCTGTCGGTGATGTCCTTGACGCCCGCCGCGTTGAACCCGCGCGCGTGGAACTGCTCGACCGCCGCGTTGACGATCTCCTCGCGCACACTCCTTCTGCCCACCAGGAGACTCCTTCATGGCAATATGACCAACCATCTTAGAAGATTACCATGCACGTTTTGTCATCATTGGGCCGAGTGTGGCGGGGGTGCCGAACGCATCGTGCGGTCAACCGCCGGACGCCTCGGTACTTCGCCGAGAGCCGCGCAGGTGAGGGGAATCCGGCTGCCGTCACCGTCGTCGGCCTCGCGCCGCCGCAGCGAGGGGCCTCGCTCTCGTCGGCTTGGCGGGGGCTGCTTTAGGGCACCAGCAGCCGCGTCGGTCCGGCACCTGCCGTCCGGCGCCGGTCTCCGCCACGGCGTTCGTGCAGCGCGGACTCCCGGCTCGCTTGCCACTTCGGGCCAAGCTCTTTGAGTAACTCGCCGAAGTGTGCGCGGGAGATGCCGGACAAGGCAGGTTGGGAACAGGCCGCGCGGGCCCAGATGCGCTTCACTCCTCGCGGTGAACCAGGCCGTAGCCCTTTGCCCGCGAGATGGAGGCACCCCGCCGTTCTCCGGGGCGCCGCTGGGTTGCGACCCGGACAACGCGCCCCGAGTCTGTGGAGCAGCGAAACGGGGTGGGGGCCCGCACGCCAGCCGCGTGTGGGCCCCTCGTCGCGGCCGGCGTTGTGTGTACAGGACACCGAGCCCCACAGCGGCGGTCGCTGCAACGGCGGGGGCCTTCTTCGTCTGCGCGGAAGTCGGCCCCTCGTCGACGCCGATTGCAGCGCGCTGCAGCCTGCCGGGCGTCGAGCCGGCCCGTGCCCCTACCGCGTGGCGAGTTCGCGTACCGTCGCCATGTCGCTGAACGGGAGCAGTTCTTCGTTGACGATCTGGTAGGGCTCGCTGCCCTTGCCCGCGATCAGGACGATGTCGCCGTGCCCGGCGGCGGACAGGGCGAAGGAGATCGCGCGGCGGCGGTCGGCGAACCGCTCGAAGGTGACCCCGCTTGCCATCAGGCCCGGGACGACCTGGTCCATGATCTCCCGGGGGTCTTCGTTCCTGGGGTTGTCCGAGGTCAGGACGCACAGATCGGAGTAGGTGCCCGCGATCTCCCCCATCGGGGCGCGCTTGGTGATGTCCCGGTCCCCGCCACAGCCGAAGACGGTGATGACCCGGCCCGAGGCGAAGCCGCGGATGGTGGTCAGCACCTTCTCCAGAGAGTCCGGGGAGTGTGCGTAGTCCACGATGACGGACGTGCCGTCCGGGGTCTCGTAGCGTTCGAACCTTCCCGGGATCGGGGGCATCTGCTCGAGTGCGCCGACCAGTCCGGCCAGATTGTGCCCGATGAGGTGGCAGGCGGCGACGGCGGCCAGTGCGTTGGAGACGGAGAACCGTCCGGGAAGGGGGATCGCGGCCGGATACTTGTGGCCGGCGTGGTGCAGGGTGAAGCGGGTGCCGACGGCGTCCATGGCGAGGTCGGTCGCGCGGTAGTCCGCCTCCGCGTCGATGGCGTACGTGACGACCGCCCCGGGCATCATCGCCCCGATGTCCGCTCCGAGCGGATCGTCGGCGTTGACCACCGCACGCCGGCACAGCCCCTGGAACAGGCGCAGTTTGGCGTCCCGGTAGTTCTCCATGGTGCCGTGGTCGTCCAGGTGATCCTGCGTCAGGTTGGTGAACACCCCTACGTCGATGAACGAGTGGTCCAGGCGGTGCGTCAGCAGACCCATCGACGTGGCTTCCAGCACGACGGTGGCGACACCGCGGTCGCGCATGCACCCGAGCAGATACTGGAAGTCCGGCGACTCCGGGGTGGTCAGTACCGACCTCGGCATCGGAATCAGCTCGTCTCCGATCCGGCTGCCCGCGGTCCCGATGACCCCCACCCTCGCGCGCTCGGCGATCCTCAGCACCGACTCGACCATGTACGAAACCGACGTCTTCCCGTTGGTGCCGGTGACGGCCACCATGTCCATCTGCCGTCCGGGCTCGCCGTGGTACCGGGAGGTGACGACCGCAGCCGTCTTGCGCGTGTCCGGCACCGCCACGACGCACACTCCCGCGTCCGACGCCCAGGTCGCGGCCGGAAGCTTCGGCGCCGCGGAGTCGACGAGAATCGCCACCGCGCCGCGTGCGACGGCCGGTCCGACGGACTCGAGGCCACCCTCGCGGTGACCGGGCACCGCGATGAAGAGGGATCCCGGAGCGGCGCGGTGAGCGTCGAAGCACGCGCCCGCGGTGATCCTCGTCTCCGGATCGCCCGCAAGGACTTCATGGTCGTGCCCGGCGAGCAGCTCGCTCAACTTCACAGGGGTCCTCTCGGAGATGCACCGGCTGCCGGTCGTCCGGCGGTCGGCGCGCAGGTGGCGCCCAGGGCGCCAAGGGGTGACAGAGCAGGAGATTGTGGCGAGGACAGCCACAGTGCGGTTGCAGAGGAGAAGAAGACGGCGGTGCGGAAAGGCTTCCGCCGACAGAGAGGCGGGATGATCAGGGCCGAGGACTGCCCGGAATCGCTAACCGTGGCCGTGCAGCGCGCGGCAGCAGGCCGCCGGCATGTTCACCAGGTTGACGCGCGCACGTGCGGCGGACGGACGCAGGGCATGAGTGGCCTGGAACAGGCACTCCCTCACGGCACATGTGCGACCCATGTGTGGAGTGTACGTCCGGCCGCGGGAGCGATCTCCCGAAGTTCCTCCCTGATCTTGGACGGCGGGTGTGTCGCCTCGGCGGAACGGGAGTCGTGATCGGTGGTCGGTCGCGCGTGTGACCTGCAAGCCTTCCAAGGGTGAGGTGGGCTTGGTCTGCTTTGACGGACATCTGAGATCAGGGGTTCTGCCCCGGAAGATGTCCACGATGGAGAGCACGGGGAAGAAGAAGCCACGCCCTCGCCGTTCGTTCACGCCGGAGTCGGAGTCGGAGTCGGAGTCGTTGGCGATGCGCACCGCCTCGTCTTCGTCGTCGTAGTGGATGACGGCCAGGACGGGATTCGCCGCGGCAGACCTTGACCTGGTGTTCTGTGCTGAGGGCTACGCCATCGATGTTCACCTCCGGCTGGAGGCCACCGATGCCGAACTGACCGACCTGATGAACTCGGTCTGACGCAGCGGAGCTTATGCGCACCGAAGCGCACCAGATCGAGCGGGGAACAGTGGGGAATCACGGTGAAAGCCGCAGAAGCCGATGAGGGGTCGCCCCCAACGGTCCGCCCAGGTCAGTGCCCGACGCTCCCAGGCGGACGCGCTGCTCGCGTGCGACTTCCCGGAAACGGTCACACTGTCCTGGAATTCCGTTCGGGTGCCGGATCGATGACGGCCTCTTTGGGGATCTCCCAGACGCTGGATGGGGCCACCTTCACTCCCGGGACAAGCAGTTCGCCGTGCAGGCGGCGATATCCCGAGTTGGGATTCTCCTTCGCCAGACGCAGCACAAGGGCGCGGACGGAGCGTACGGTCCGAGGCCGTCCCGGGCGCTTCGGCGGGGAGGTGGCAGCATGGCGGCGTGCTACCAGGTCGCGATGCCGGCGCAGCACGGTGTCGGGGCGCACCAGCAGTCGCACTCTCCGCCGGGACGTCCAACGGCAGCCCGTGGTCGGCAGCGCCGGACAGGAGCGCGTCGCCCTGACACCCATGTGAGGAGGGGCACTTGGTTGTGTCGGCGGCTCTCGCCGGATGCACCTCGCCTGCGGCGGAGCGGTGCGCGTGCCGAGAATTGCGTCCGCCCAGATCAACACTCGGCGTGGCCTCTTCGACTCCGCACGGCATGATGATCACTCACGCTCCTGCGCCTCGCCAGCCCGACCGTGACGAATGCCCTTCGCCACACTGCGTCTGCTCCCGCCAAGTGAGCGTGCCAAGGGCGCCGAGTTCCTGTCCTTGTGCGACCGGATCACCATCCTGGAACGGCAACTCGGCCCGGAGGAAGTGAAGTTCTCTCCCGAGGTCCGGACCTTGCTTGCAGTCCTCGCACCGCTGCCCCGCGAGGTGCTGCACCGTCTGCGCCTACTCGTAGGGCCGGACACGGTTCCTGCGGTGGCAACGCAGCCTGATGAAACAGCGGCAGGCACGCACCTGCCGTCCCAAGCGGCCTTGACGACCGCACGCCAACCGCTCGATCCGGGCTCTGGTCCTGTGCCTGTCCCACGAGAACAGCGGCTGGGGCTACCGCCGCATCCACGGGGAGCTGGTCGTGCTCGGGGCCAAGGTCGCTCCCTCCACCGTCCGGGAAATCCTCAATGCCGAAGGCCTTCAGCTCGCCCATCCTGTGGCCCCTGTGGCCACCAGGTCGTGAGTCCGCCACTCACGACCTTCCGCCATCGCGATCATCCCGACTCCACGCGCTCGGTCGCCGGCTCGGGAGGCGTGGCGACAAGGATGTCGGCAGCCTGGGTGACGTTGTCGGCGTCGACCGCACGGGCCATCGCCACGCGGGCCGCATCGGCTGTCGTGTCTGGCGGGACCACGAGCAGAACGAAGTGATCGTTGTCGCCACGGGTGATGAGGACGGTGTCGTCGCCGACAGGGAAGGTGTCGAAGTGCACGACCCGGTCGTCGACGACCAATCGGGTCGGGACTTCCTCCCAGGCTGCGGTGTCCAGGCCGACCCGTGTGATGGGTCCGAGGTGCGTGGTGAGTGCCTGGATCAGGGCGGGCAGCTCTGCCGTGACATCACGGGAACGGGGCCACCAGGCGCCGTCGAGGACGCCTTCGCGGGAGTGAGTCGTCTGCAGCCGGAGCAGTGCCGTGCCGGGTTTCACCGCCCGATGGATCTCGTCCGGAAGGAGCTTCCGGGAGGTGGGGGTGTCAGATTCAGCCATGGTGATCCGCCTGCCTGTGCGGGGCCGCCGACACCTCATGGCCGACGAGATACCGCCGTGATCTCACGGTACGCCGCGTGCCGGCGATCCTGCCCGCGAGCACCAGCCGGGCGATGTCCCCGGTGGGAAATCACCTGGTCAGAACGGCTCGTCGGACCGCGGCGCGGAGTACGCTGAAAGTACCGGGAGTAACCCGAACACCCGCTCCCACGCGGACGTCGTTTCCGGCGATCAAGACACTGGGCCGCCCTGCAGGGCGGCCCGGAGACGGGTCCGCATCATGACCACGATCGTCGAACGCGGAGTGGCACGGGCGCTTGTTCCCCCGCACCCGACACGCTTCTCCCTGACGCCGAAGACCACCCTCGCCGGCCAGTTGGACGGTGCCTGGTGGCCCTACTCGCGCGACCTGCCCACCGAACTTCCGCCCCTGCTCGAAGCGCTGGAAGGGCGTTTGGGGCGCATTACGCGTGCCATGGTGAACCCCACCCGCTGGCGCGTCGTCCCGCACAAGGTTCCCGTCACCGGGCACACGGTGCACGTGGGTTGGTTCACCGAACTGGATCCCGACAAGATGATCCTTCTCTCCTACACCGTCGGCCGCTTCGACCTGCTGGTGATCCCGCCCGGGACCGAACCCGCCGCAGCCGCCAGGCTCCTGACCGCCGCGGCCGTCCCCGGCAGTGTCCGCACTGCCGGAGTGCTCATGTCCGACGAAGCCGCGACCGGCCGCCGTATGAGGGACGCCCGAAGCAGCGAGGACACCTGGGAGAATGACGGCGGGTCCCCCCTGCCACCCCTCCGGCACCCTGTCGTGGGCGCGCGGATGATCCCCCTGCCGGGGGACACACGGAGATGACGACATGGAGACCCTGGTCGCGCGCTCGCGGCAGGCGCCTTCCTGGTCGCGCTGGGCCTGAGCCTGATCCACCGACTCAACGCCCAGCACGACGCACGCATCGCGGCCCACCACTTCAGCGACCCCTTCCCGGCCATCAGCCGGCCACCCGGCCGCAGCCACCACAGGTCGACAGGGCAGGTCTCCAGCCGCAGGCTCACGGGCACTTGGCCCTGACCTCAGCACATTCCTCCGACCGAAGGCCGTGGGGTGGGGCACCAGACACCCTGGACAACCCACCCCCGCCCGGCCCCGCGCTCGCTCCTGAAGGGAGCAGGTACCTTGTATCCCACCGACACCGCGACCCTGCCCTCGGCCGGACACGCCGAGATCCGCATCGTTGCCGCCACCCCCGAAGCCGCCCGTACGGTCGCCGAATTGCTCCGCCATGCCTTCGCCGGTACAGAACAGCGCAGCTACCCCGTTCCGGAGGGCGGTACCCGGCTCCACCTCACCGTCGACACCGAAGCCGCCGCAGCGCCGGCCCTCGCCTGGCTCACCACCAGCAGGCCGTCCACGCGCACCGGCGCCTACGGCGACGAAGTCTGAGAAGCATCGGACCTCCACCTGAACGAAAGGACTCGGTCATGGCGACCCTCCGCGAGCGGCAGGTCTACCGCGATCGGGTCCTGACCGCCCTCTACGAAGCCACCGAAGGCAACCGTCTCCTCGGAGTCCCGGGGCGGACGCTGCGGAACGACCTGCGCATCCCGGAGGAAGACCTGGCCGCCGCCTGCACCTACCTGGCCGGCGAGGACCTGATCACCGTCGACTGGGAACCGGGCAACACACCCGCGATGGTCTCCCTCACCCACCAGGGCATCCGCCGCATGGAGGCCGAAGAAGAACGTGGCTGAGCCGGACTGTCCGAGGGCCGACCCGTCCACCGCTCAGCCCGGCACTTACGGCCTGCACGGCCCCGCTTGCACTCAAGAACGAGGGGGGCGAGGCCGGCCCGCTCGCCGCTCCCCGTCTATCCGGCCCGCAGTCGTACAATTGAAAGTGGATCGAGCACTCTCACGTGCGACGATCCGGAAGGGCGGCCCTGGCGGAGTGAATGCGCCGGGGCCGTTGTATGCACAACGCCGGCTACACCGGCTACGAGGGGGAGTTTCGCAAGCACGTCGCCCGAGCCGAACTGCAGCGCCAGTTCACCTCGGACGCTACGAACAAAGCTCCAGTGAACTCACCGCCGGCATCAACCAGCACTGGCGCAGCGTCGCGCTGTCTCACCTGGGCGAAGATGCCGTCACCGTCCTGGTCCAGCTCCGGCGGGTCCGGGTCGCGCAGCCGGCGCAGACCGCCGCCGAACCGGGTCGAGGCGGTGAAGGTGTAGCGGCCGAGCACGTTGAGGTTCGCGTGCTTGAGCGGGGAGATGCGGGTGACGTCCTCGTTCAGGACGTCGCGCTCGCGCTCCTCGGCCGGCAGCGCCCGCAACTCCTCGACGGCGGCGTCCAGGTCAGGGGTCGTCCACAGCACGGCGGCATTCGGTACGAGCCCGAGCGCGCCGAGCTGGTCCTCCTGCCCCGTCCAGCCGGCCGCGGTGGGCCCAAAGCCGCCTACCCCCTGCTCGCGGCGCCCCAGGCCGAGGTCACATCCCCCTGCGCGCCTACCGTTCGGACATACAAACCGTGCCCCGGGGTGTTCCTTGTCGTTGTCGATGTTCGACGACCGTTCACCATTGAAGGCAGGGAGTTTCCTCGTGACCACTATCGACTGGGACCACCCGACCGACCCCAAACCGGGCACCTGGCAGCTGGACCACGTCAAGCAGTACGTGGCCAACGGGGCCGAGGGCCAGCACTGGAACGGCACTCAGACCTTGCTGCTGACCACCATCGGTCGCAAGTCGGGCGATCCGGTGCGTACGCCGCTCATCTACGGTGAGGCGGACGGCGCTTACCTGATCGTCGCGTCCAAGGGCGGTGACCCCGCGCACCCGCTCTGGTACCGCAATCTCCAGGAGCACCCCGAGGTGCGGATCCAGGTCGGGTCCACCATCCTGCAGGGCAGGGCCCGTACCGCGACCGCCGAGGAGCGGGCCGCTTACTGGCCGCTGATGGTCAAGCACTGGCCCGCGTACGACGAGTACCAGACGAAGACGGACCGCGAGATCCCGATCGTCGTCATCGAACCGACCGCCGCCCCCGAGGACTGAGCTCGGACGCCCGCTTCGGGCCCGCTGTTCGTCTTGCAGCCGCGACGACTGTTCTGGCGAGTCGGCGGTCGCCCGCATTGTGATCGCGGATGGCCGCCGAGCCCATGTCGGGGTTCCAGCCGAAGTGAGTCTCGGGTCGGCGCGTCAGCGGCCCCGTGGGTATCGCCACGGGGCCGCTCGGGGTGGGGCGTTCAGGATGCCTCGGGCCGCTTCTGGGGGGATTCCGCGGATGCCTTCGGCGACTTGCCGGTGCGCCGTAGATGTGCCGAGTAGTGGGCGATCGCCGGGTCGGTGACGTGCTGCGGTTCCAGACCGGTGGCTTCGCCGATCTCCGTTACGAGTGCCTCGGTCTCCAGCTGGACGCGCACGTTCATCATGACGCGGGTCGGCCCGGCGGGGCGGCCGCGTGTGCGGGTCGGGAGGCCCGGCTGTTTGCGGCTGGTCGCGGTTGCGGCACCGCCCGAGCCGCTCCCGGCCTGACCTCGTAGCCGACTTTGATGTCCTCTTCGTCGTCGGGCAGCACGGGATTCTTGTCGCCGGCAGTGCGGGTGCGGGGTGGCGCCACGGGAGCGGAATCTAGCTTCAGGAAGGTGGCGGGGACACTGGGCCGTGCCGTGCCGCCGGCTCTGGGGCGGGGGCAACATGTCGGTGAACCGGCCACCGCCGACGGCACGGACGGAACGGAACTCTCGCTACTGGTCGTTTGTGAGATCCCGGGGCGGACACTGCTGCCGCCGGTGAGCGTGGTGCGGCGAGCCGCCGTATCCGTACCCGTTACACGGCGCCGTGGGCCAGCAGGCTGCGGCCGCAGTCGATGACGGTCTCGCGGGCCGGGCGCGGCTGCCATTCCAGGAGGCGGTGCGCCTTGGCGGTGCTGTGGCGGTTGCGGCGTCCCAGGGCCGGGGTGATGTCACGCAGTGACGGGTCGCGGAAACGGGCCGCGAGGCGGACGACGAGGTCGGGGATCCGGCGGGTGGAGACCCGGTGGCCGTCCTCGCCCAGTTCCTCCCGCAGGGCGTGGGCCATGTCCAGCATCCAGGTGAACTCGCCGGTGGCGAGGAAGCGTTCGCCCGCGGCCTGAGGCGAGGTCATGGCGCGGATGTGGATGTCGGCGAGGTCGCGGACGTCAACGATCTCCAGGCCGATGCGCGGCACACCACGCATGGCGCCGGAGAGCATGCGCTGGACGATACCGACCGAGCCGATGGTGCTGGTGGCCAGGATCGGCCCGAAGACGGCACCGGGCAGGATCGTGGTGAGTTCGGTGGGGCCGTCGTAGGTGGCCATGAAGTCCCAGGCGGCGCGTTCGGCGAGCGTCTTGGAGCGGCGATAGGGGATCAGTGTCGGGTCGTCGGGGTCGGTCCACAGGGTCTCGTCGGTGACGCCCTCTTCGCTGTAGGAGGAGGGGCTGGCGGTGTTCGCCGCGGACGTCATCACCACGCGCCGCACCCCGGCGTCGGTGGCGGCGCGCAGTACGCGCAGGGCCCCGTCGCGTGCGGGGGCGATCATGGCGTCCGAGTTGTCGGTGACGGCGCCGCCCAGGGGGGAAGCGACGTGCAGGACGTGGTCGACGCCCTTGACCGCGGCGTCCCAGCCCTCGTCCTCGGTGAGGTCGGCGATCGCGAACTCCAGCCGGCCGTCCGTGTCCGCCTGGGTGGCGACAGCTTCGCTCACCGCCTGCTCCTTGCCATGGCTGCGCACGGTGGTGCGCACGCGGTAGCCGCGTCGCAGCAGCTCGACGATGCACCAGCCGGCGACGTAGCCGCTGCCTCCGGTGACCAGAACCGTTTCCGGCACGGCTGTCCTCCATGGAGTGTGACAGGATTAAACGGAAGCCCTTCCGTATTGCTTTCCGAACGTAACGGAAGCCCTTCCGCTTTGCAACCGGACCGATCGGACCAGCCATGACCCCACCTTCTGCCCGCGCCCCCCGCACCGACGCGCTGACCAACCGGGCCCGCATCCTCGAGGTCGCCGGTGAAGCCTTCGCCGCGTCCTCGGGGGCCTCCATGACCGGCATCGCCAAGCGGGCCGGGGTCGGGGTGGGGACGTTGTACCGGCACTTCCCCACCCGCGAGGCGTTGATCGTGGAGCTCTACCACCACGAGATCCAGAAGGTCATCGACCTCGCCCACACCCTCGCGGCCGGCCTGCCCCCTCTAGATGCCCTGCGCCGCTGGTTCGAGGAGGTCTCCCGCTACGGGAGACTCAAGTACGGCGTCTCCGAGGTCATCCACGCGGCGACCAACGGGGGCCTCGACGACAAGAACTATGAACCTTTCCTCGGAGCCATCGCCGTCCTGCTCGACGCCGGCAGCGCCTCCGGCGACCTCAAACCCGGCACCGACCCGCAGGACGTACTCCTCCAGCTCAGCGTCCTGTGGCGGATCCCGCCCGGCGAGGACTGGGAGGCCCGCGCCGCCCGCATCCTGGACCTCATCCTCGACGGACTGAGAACCCGGCCCGCCGAATCCTGACCCGGCCGGTCGCAAGGCCGCACGTGCAAGGGGCCATGATCGGCCGCATCACGGGCGCCCTGCCGGCTTGTCCCGTGGATCTGAACTCCACGATTGCGCCCGGGCGTTGGGGCGAGAGGGCACGTCATGGGTGGGTTGCGCGGCTGGGGCGCGGACCGCTGCGGCCCGGCTGTCCACGGTGAGTACTCACCTGGGCCTTACGAGGCTGCTGGCCGCGCCGGAAGGCTGGTGCTGCCGCAGGCCGTCCCGGTCCTGGGCGCGGAACTGGCACGTGCGGATCTCCGTGACCGGGCACAGCAGTGCGTTCATGAGCCGGCGCAGCAGAGGGAGACGCCCAAGGGCGTGGAACGCTACCTGGCGCAGTTCTGGCCGGTGTGAGCGCGGCTGGGCTCTTCGGCCTGCCCGCCAGCAGGTCTTACGTGGTCATGCGCCGCTAGGGCGTGTTGTGAAAGTGCTGGTCACAGCGTCTCGTTGAGGACTGTGACCAGCACGGGGACGGGACGCCCCTCGTCGTTCGAGAGGATCTCGTCGAGGGCCTCGGGGTTCCAGCTCACGGTGCCGGCGACGCTCATTGCATGCTCCTCAGTGGGGCCGCCTCATCGGTGTCCCCGCTGCGCGAAATGAGCGCCGGTGCGGCACGGAGGCGGATGTTCGGCAGCTACGGCAGCTGCCTGACCACCAGATTCGTCGCGCGGTGACATCGGAACCAGGCCGCGATGTCCCCAGGTGCCGGGCACCCAGGATCCGCCCCCGCCACGTGCGACAGAGGGGACATGGGAGCCGGCCTCGACGGTGCCCGCGACAGCAGATCAGTTCGGAGGGACGAGGAACCCCTCGGTCACGAGCCGCACCTTGTCCACGACCTCTTCGTCGCCGAGCCGCAACGCGGTGTTGGCGGCGACGAGTACCGCATCGAGCTGGAAGGCGGCGAGGTCGGCGTCGAGCTGAGCGATCTCTCCGGTGCCGACGGCATGGCGCAGCTCGACGGCGATGAGATCACGCCAGCCGCGTTGGCAGCGGAACAGCACGTCACGTACGGGCCCGGGGCGGCTGTCGAAGCCAGCCAGGTTCGCCGCCCAGAAGCAACCGCCGGGGAACAGTGGCACCGACGCGTACTCGATCCACCGTTCGATCAGCGCGTGTACCCGCGCCGCGCCACAAGGCGCGGTCTGTGCGGGGCGGACGACCGCGTCCTCGAACACGTCACGTGCGCACTTGACCGCCGCTACCTGCAGGTTCTCCTTCGTCCCGAAGAGAGTCTGCACGCCGCTCTTGCTGATCCCGAGGTCGGTGGCCAGCCGGCCGATGCTGAGCCCGTCCAATCCTTCCAGCGATGCCACGTCCACGGCATGGCGGACGATCGTCCGCCTGGACCGCGCACCACGCAGCACGCGCTGATCCGACGTCACCACGTCAGCGCCGTCGGCGGAACGGACAACGTCCCGCTGCTCCACTTCGCTCATCGCCCCATCCTGCCGGATTCCTCTTGCTATTAACGTACGACCGATCGTACGTTTACTTCTTGGGACGGGCAATCGGGAGGTGTGTGCGACTTGGACAGCCGTCGAATGTTTGAGCTGGTGCAGGCGTTGGCCACCGCAAAGAGCCGGCAGGACGTGCCCGCAGCCATGGAGCTCTTCCACCGGGACATGGTCCTGGACGCTCCGGCTTTCGGGACGAGGGCCCAAGGCCGGGCCGCGAACGAAAGGGCGCTGACCGGGTTCTTCGCCTCCTTCCCTGACTACCAGGTCGCTCTCGAAGGCCACGCTGCCGACGGCGACGCACTGGTCTGCTGGGGGACGGTGAAGATGACGATGACGGGTGACCGGTTCGGCGTGCAGCCCAACGACAGGCGAGCCGAGTTGCCGGTGTTCATTCAGTTCGCCTTCAAGGACGGCCTGATCGCAGGCGAGCGATTCTTCTTCGATCTGTCGGAGCTCTGTGCACAGTCGGGCGTCTCGACGGACGCGGTCAGGCGAAAGCTGTTCGGGGCAGCTGCGTTCGCGCCCTCCACTCCTGTGATCGAACCAATTCAAAGGTGAGGGGACATGGCGGCAGACGCTCGGCTGAAAGAAATCGACGAGATCAAGACGACGCATCTCTTCGACATGGCCGTGGACTTGAACCCGCGGCTGGACATCGGTCTCGGCCCGTTGGGTCGACGGGTCCTCTTCGGCTCCGCCGGAGGGACGTTCGAGGGACCGCGGCTGCGCGGAGAGGTACTCCCCGGGGGTGGGGACTGGACGTTGTTCCGCCCCGACGGTGTGATGGCGCTTGACGTCCGGCTGACATTGCGGACGTACGACGGCGACCTGCTGTACATGACCTACGGCGGCCGCTGGGTCACCCCGCCCGAACTGCGGGCCGACATGGCCGATCCCGCCACGAGGCACCGAGTCGACCCCGCCCGCTATTACTTCCGGACAAACCCCCTCTTCGAAACGGGGGCGAAGCGATACGCATGGCTGAACGACGTCGTCTGCGTGGGCTCGGGATATCTGATCGAAGGTGGAATCGCGTACAAGGTCTCACAAGTTGTGTGAACGACCTCTGTGACAGCAGAAGAAGCGACAACTGAATCACCGACCCACGCCAGGACGGGCTCTTCCGGTAGACGGGACGGGAGTTGGGCGGTCGGTGCGGGGGTCGGACGAGCCGACGGCCTTTGGGAGGCTGGTCGGCGCCTTTCCCCAAAGAAGGGCCGTTCCGTGCGCGCGGGGCCACAGCCGGTTCGGAGCCTCGCTATTTGTCTCGGCGTGTCCCTCGCCGAGGCAGTCACCTGCGCTGTTTGAATCGTCATATGACTAAGGGTGACGACAATGGGGTCCTGTTCGGCAACCGATTCCTGACCGTGCCCGCTCCCTCGGAGACCTTCCCCGAGGAAGGCATGGCCGCGACGGACGCCATGAGGTTGCTGGATGTGGACCTCGCCATGGAGGGTGACCCGCAGCGTAATCTCGCCACGTTTGTCACCACGTGGATGGAGCCGGAGGCGCAGCGGATCATCGCCGAGAATCTCCACCGCAATTTCATCGACCATGCGGAGTACCCGATTTCCGCCGAGATCGAGCAGCGTTGCGTGCGCATGCTCGCCGACCTCTTCAACGCGCCGGGCAGGACAACCGGTTGTCGGACCCAGGGCTCGTCCGAGGCGATCATGCTCGGGGCGCTGTCGCTGAAGTGGAAGTGGCGGAAGCGCCGCCAGGCGGCCAATCTGTCGGCCGACCGACCCAACTTGATCTTCGGCGGGGACGTCCACGTCGTGTGGGAGAAGTTCTGCCGCTACTTCGACGTCGAGCCGCGGATCGTGCCGCTTGCCGAGGGCAAGTACACGATCGGCCCGGAGGACGTGGAGCCTCTCCTCGACGAGAACACGATCGGCGTCGTGGCCGTCCTCGGCACCACGTTCACCGGCCACAAGGACGACGTCGTCGGGATCGACAAGCTCCTGCGGGACGTCCGCAAGGAGCGGGACCTCGACATCCCGATCCACGTCGACGGAGCCAGTGGCGCATTCGTGTGGCCCTTCCTCTACCCGGACTCGAAGTGGGACTTCCGGCTCGAGCAGGTCCGTTCGATCAACGTCTCGGGACACAAGTACGGCCTGGTCTACCCCGGCATCGGCTGGCTGATCTTCCGCGAGGAGTCCGACCTGCCCGAGGATCTCGTGTTCCACGAGAACTACTTGGGCAAGACCGACGCGACGTTCACCCTGAACTTCTCCACCGGCGCGTCGATGGTGCTCGCGCAGTACTACAACTTCGTCCGGCTCGGTCGCCAGGGCTACACCTACGTCATGAAGATGTTGCAGGAGAACGCCCACGCGCTGGCGGACAACCTGCGGAGCAGCGGCCGCTTCGAAGTGATCGGGAGCGACCTCGAGCAGCTGCCGCTGGTGGCCTTCCGTCTCGCCGGCAAGCACGCCTACGACGAGTCCGACGTCGCCTGGCAACTCTCGGCCGAGCGCGGCTGGATGGTGCCGGCGTACACGCTCCCGCCCAACGCGGAGCGGGTGAAGATCATGCGTGCCCTGGTCAAGGAGACCCTGAGCCGCGAGCAGATCGATCGCCTGAGCCAGGACATCGACGACGCGTGTCGCACGTTGGACGACAAGGGTGCGACCCATGAGTTCGAGCGGGCCCAGGTCAAGCGCGGCACCGGCTACTGAGGCGCCTCTGAGGGCGTCTCCACCGCGAACCCTGCCTCGGGTAGATCTGCCGCGCGCGCCGGATACGTGCCAGATCGAACGGTCAGCCACGGTCAGTTGAGGAGCACGGCGGCGTCCACGCGTTCGTGACCACCGTCGCAGCGCACAACGCGTGGGTGAACCCGTCAGCGGGTGAGGATGCCGATGCCGTCACCGAGCAGTTTCAGCCCGAGGACGAGGAACAGGACCGCCATCACGGCGACGTTGTGCTGAGCTGCCCAGTCTTTCCAGTTGCCGAGGGTGGTCTTCGCTCGCTCGCCCCCGAGCAGGAAGACTCCCAGTGGGGCCAGCAGGCCGAGGGTGGCGATCAGGACGAAGATTGCCAGCGATGCGATCTGCTCCCCGACCGCCAGTCCGGCTGAGCCGATGGAGGCGGCCGCGGCGATGGTCAGTGGGGCGTTCTTGGCGTTGAGCGCGGCCAGGGCCAGTCCGAGTCCGAAGACCTTGACCGGCGTGAGGCGGTCGATCGCACCCATCCACTTCGGCAGCTGGGCTTGTGAGGGATCCCTTGGGCGCCGGTGCCATTGCCGGGCGCCGAAGACGACGAGGAGTACGCCCAGAGCGAGCTTGAGGGCTCCCACCCAGGTGGCCGGGTGATTGTGGGCGGAGGCACCTGCGGGGGAAGCGATTGCCAGCATCACCGCGCCCAGTGCCGAGAGTCCCAGGATCCAGCCGACGGTGAAGAGGGGTCCGTTGAGACGTCCCCGAGGTGTGGCGAGTATGAGGATGATGGCGATGATCGGGAGCGGGCTGATCGCGACGGCGGCCGCAAAACCCAGCACGTCACCGAGAACTGCGCCCATGGTTGCCTCCAGAAGGGGATCGGAACGGCGATCCGGTTGAGCAACGCTTGGTGGGTGCCCCGATGGCCTGCGCGGGCAGCCGTGGGACTGTCGTGGACGTGCCCAGGTTTTGCAGACGGGCCCTGGGCCGTGGGACGCGGCCTCTCCTCGAGCGGCCGTTCTGAACGACGAACTCCTCGGCGGTCAGCACCTGTCCGGTACCTTTCCCAGACGTTTCAGATGCTGAGCGCCTCGTCGCTCAAACCCGCTCACGGTGCAGCGGGGGACGGCGCCTGGGCGCAGCGGCGTCTTGTTGCGCGGTCGCCTGCGCCGCTGTCTTTCACGGCCACGCGGGAGCGCTGCCCGAGAACGTGACGACGGCGTACTCGGCACGTCCCAGTTCCATCTTCCTGCGCCTTTCCGAATCTGTCCTCGGGAGCCCGCAGAGCGCGGGGACCCTGTCCTTGGCCTGCTGGCCACCCGTATTTCTGCCTTCCCGGAACTGGACGGCGAGTCGTCACCCGAGGCGGCTTTCTTTCTCGGCACCCTGACCGGCGAGGCACCTCCCTACGGTCCATCGGGCACGGACCGTAGCCGGCCATTGCGGGGAGGAATCGTGAAGTGATCAAGCTGGACTTCGCAGCGCAGGGATCTCTCGAGAATCCGCCCCCAGGTGACACGTCACCCCGGGCCGGAGATGCACGGCTGCGCAGGTTCAGTCACGCTTGAGAGGTGGGGGCGATGGCGTCTCATGTTCGGACGCTTGGCGACCCTCGTACCGATCCGTGGCAGGAGAATCTCACGATGACTGCGACGACAGGTGCAGCCCAATCGGCTCAGCCCGAGCGCCCGGGCAGGTCGGATGGGGTCTGTAGCGAGTTCACCGTCTTCACCAAGATCAAGCCGGGCCATGCTGATGCGTTGCGTGAGGATCTCGCCGCGATGGCCGACGCGGCGGCTGACGAGAACGTCCATGCGGCGGTACGCCAGATCGGCACCTTGCATGACGCACGGCACGTGATCTTCGACAACGACACCCGGTTCATGTTCGCCAGTGTCTTCGACGGCTCCTGGGACACGTACATCGACGACTTCGCCCAGACGGTGGTCGGGGCCCGCTTCGACAAGGTCTTCTCGCACTGCGAAGGGTTCCCCGGCGTCACTGACCCAGGGGCTAAGGACTGGTTCGTCTCCCAGCAGGAACCCGCGGGGGTCTTCGTCAGCGCCTATCCCGATCTGACCGTTCAGCAGATCTACAAGGACCAGCGCGTGGACGACGCGTTCCAGGCGGTGCTGGACACCGCCGAATTCCGGGCGATGCTGGACAACCCGGCCAACGCGGAGCTGGTGGGCACGCCGGCCTTCCAGAAGCTGCTGGAGGAAGCCTCGGCCTAGAACCCGAACACAACCAACCCTCGGAGCCGACCCCACATCTGTGGACCGCGTCAGCGGGTGCGGGTCGGCTGCTGCGGGGCTGCCCAGGCAGAGGCCGATATGGAGGCACGAGCGAGCATGAACACGGCGGCAAGTAGCAGCGTAGCCAGCGTGCGCGTCGAGATCGACGACGTCCAGAGCGGGGCACTGCGTCCACGGCCGGTGCCGTACGAGGGGAAGTTCGTCTTCCTGCGCGTCGATGACCGCCACGCCGGGCGTGCCCTGCTGCAGCGGCTGCTCCCGGTGACCGCGGGTGGCCTGCCCAGCGCGGACCGGAGCCAGGATGCCTGGGTGGCTGTGGCGTTCACCTACCAGGGCCTGAGGGCCCTGGGGGTGCCTCAGGAGTCGCTGGACAGCTTTCCGCGGGCGTTTCGTGAGGGGATGGCCGCTCGGGCGGAGCTGATCGGTGACGTGGGCGAGAGCGCCCCGGCCCACTGGGAGGTGCCGTTCGGAACGGGCGACATCCACATCGCGTTGAGCGCCCTCTCCTCCGATGCGGCGCAGCTGGACAAGGAACTGGAGCGGGCCCGTGTCGCCTACGAGGACACGCCCGGTGTCCAGGTGATCTGGCAGCAGGAGGTCCACCAGCTCCCGACCGGGCGCACCACCTTCGGATTCCGCGACGGCATCAGCCATCCGAACATCGAGGGCGTCGGACTGCCCGGCTCCAACCCGCAGGAAGTCCCCATCAAGGCAGGCGAGTTCATCCTCGGTTACCCCGACGAAACGGGCAATCTGCCGCCCATGCCGAGCCCCGATGTGCTGGGGCGCAACGGAACCTATGCGGCCGTGCGCAAGGTCCACACCAACGTGGCGGCCTGGCGGCAGTACCTGCGCGCGAACACCTCCAGCGCCGAGGAGGAAGCGCTCCTGGCGGCGAAGATGGTCGGGCGCTGGCCCAGCGGGGCGCCGCTGACGCTGACGCCGGAGCACGATGACCCGGAGCTGGCGGCCGATCCGCATCGCGTCAACAACTTCCTGTACCGGGAGAACGACGATCGCGGCCTCCGGTGCCCCGCGGGTGCGCACATCCGGCGTACCAACCCTCGCGATTCCAGCATCATCGGCGACGCACGGATGCACCGCCTCATCCGCCGCGGCACCACCTACGGCCCGCCGCTTCCCGAGGGCGTGCTGGAGGACGACGGCGCCGACCGGGGCCTGGTCGGGGTCTTTCTAGGAGCCCATCTAGAGCGGCAGTTCGAGTTCATCAAGGCCGAGTGGGTCAACGACGGCAACTTCATCGGCTATCCCGGCGAGAAGGACCCGGTAGCTGGACATCACGGCGGAACCGGCAGCGTCACCATCCCGGAGAAGCCGGTCCGGCGCCGCCTGAAGAACCTGCCCAGCTTCGTGGTCACCCGGGGCGGTGAGTACTGCTTCGTGCCGGGTCTGCGCGCCTTGCGCTGGCTTGCCGAACTGGAGGACTGAGGGCAATTCCAGCCCTCTGAGGTCCCACCACGGTCTCCGAGGAGAGGTCGACGTCATGGCACCACAGTTCGTCCCCTACACGCCGGACGTCGAAGACGACGACCCGCACTTCGACCGCAACGTGCAGACGGTGATCGAAAAGACCGAGAGCTACATCGCCGAGTCGGTCACGGCCGGTGGCACCGGCCGGGCCCTCCGCGACGCCCATGCCAAGGGCTACGGGCTGGTCCGCGGGGAAGTGGAGATCCTGGACGGGCTTCCCCCCGAGTACGCCCAAGGCATCTACGCGACTCCGGGAACCCACGATGCGCTCATCCGCTTCTCCAACGGCTCGCCTCACGCCGGAGCCGACGCGCGGCTGGGCGCCGCCACGGGCCTGGCACTGAAGATCTTCGGCATCCCCGGCCCGACCCTGCTGGAAGACGAACCGGACACGGGTACCTTCGACTACGCCAACATCAACGGACCGATCTTCTTCTGCAACACAGTCGAGCACTACCTGTTCATCCAGGAATTGTTCCTGAACGCGCCGGCCTACTTCTCCCAGGGCCCACCCGGCGCACATCGTTTTTTCACCGATTTCGTGACCGGAAAGGGCACGCTGGACAAGGACAACTGGGCGTGGGACGAGTTCCTGGCCTTCCTGCGCCTGTCGAAGACCCCTCCGGCAAACCTGCTGCTGTCGAGCTACTGGACGATGGGCGCGGTACGGCACGGGGACTACATCGCCAAGGTGCGCATCACCCCCGATCCGTCCTTCGCCGCCGCGGTGGTCCGGCGCGACATCGACCCGACCTCCGCGGGGGAGGTCTTCCGACCGGCCCTGGTGGCCGAGCTGCAGGAGCGGCCCTACGCCTTCGACATCCAGGTTCAGCTCTGCACCGACCTGGAGCGCATGCCGGTGGAGGACACCACCGTGGAGTGGCCCGAGCAGCTCTCTCCGCCGGTCACCGTGGCCAAGCTGCGACTGCCGCAGCAGGACATCTCCGACCCGGAAAACCTGGAGAAGATGGACGCGCTGTCCTTCACGCCCTGGCGGGTCACCGCCGAGCACGCGCCTCTGGGCAACATCATGCGGGCCCGCAAGGAGGTCTACCGGCAATCCTCCATCGCGCGCCACAAGCTCAACAAGCAGCCGCGCACGGAGCCCCGCAGCGCCGATGAGGTACTCGGCCCGGCCTGATCAAGCCGACCGACGGGACGGCAAGCGTTCAGTGCGGGGAGTCACGGGGAACACCCGGGACCGGGTTGGCGCCTCGGCGGGCAACTGCGTGCTTGCTTCGTTCCGTCACGGGTCAACCGGGCAACCCGTCCGAGAACACCTGAGCTTCCCAGGCCGACATCAACGGCTGACATCAACGACGGTGGACGCAGGGGACCTTCAGCGGTCGCACACGCCGTACCGGTAGGGGCGAGGGCCGCATGAGAGCAGCTCGATCGAACTGCTGGAGCGGGTGTCGCAGGTTCGAATCCTGCCGGGGGCACAAGCGAAAAGCCCCGGACCGATCATGGTCCGGGGCCTTTGACGGCAGTCGCCTCCCCGGCCTCCGGAAGACGACGCAGGGGCAACCGGTCCGTAGGTCTGATCGCCTCCCGCTGGGTGTTGTGCGCAACGTGCAACGTGCGTGTAGACGTCCACCTTGATGCCGATCTGGGCCGGCTGTGCCCGAGAAACCTTTGGAGCTGCAGGCGCAACGGGCCGTCGACGGCCCGTTCTCCACTGCGGTGACCGGCAGTGATGGCCGAACCCCTGCCCCGACTGCTCGCAGACACCTCACACCGTCTGGCTCCGTCGACCCAGGTAGAGCCGAGGGGGCGCGGTCCATGGTGTGTGGGTCGACGGCACACGGAATGGGAGTTGGGGTGAGTGGTGAGCGGTTTGGGAGTCAGTCTCTGGCGGGCTTCTGCGAGCCGCCGGAAGCGGTTATGGGCAGGTGGCCACTGAGGCCGCGCCCCACGGCCTACCCCACGATGCAGTTCGGGACGGGCGGCGGCTGGTCGGTGGAACGCGCGCGGTATGACGGTGTGTCTGGAGGGCCGCGCTGGGCGGGTGTGGGTTGATCGTCAGGCGGTCCCGGCAGGGGCCCGAGCTCAACCGACGTGCGTGGCACGTGCTGAGTGCCGCGCCCTCAATCGAGGAGTCCCCATCGTGAGACCGACCCTGCAACATGCCATGTTCCATCGACGTGGCACCGGAGCCGCGGGTGAGCGGAGGCGCCCGGCCAGGCGTGCTGCTGTCCTGCTCTCCACGGTGGCGCTGCCGGCGGCCCTGGTGGTGCCCACGGCCACGCCCGCTGCTGCGGCGGTGCCCGTGACCGTCACCTTCAACGCGGGCGCCGACCAGCCCTTCACCGTCCCGGCCGGCGTCACCCAACTGACCGTCACCGCCGCGGGCGCCGCAGGCCAGAACGGTCCCAGTGGCGGCACAGGAGGCGACGGCGCCACCGTCACCGGCACCGTCACGGTGCCGCCGAGCACCACCATCCTCTATGTCAACGTCGGCACGGGCGGGGGCGCCGGCGGCGGACAGACCGGGCTTGTGGGCGGTGCCGGCGGCGGATCCAGCGACGTCCGCACCTGCAACTCAGCCGGCCTCGGCTGCACCCTGACCGGCGTCCCCGGCACCGACCCCCGCCTCATCGTCGCGGGCGGCGGAGGCGGCGGAGGAAGCGGCTACTCCTCCCTCCTCAACCCGGAGGCCACCGGCGGAAACGCCGGAACCACCGGGGGTGCCGGCGGCAGCAGAACGAACAGCGGCCAGGGCGGAGGCGGCGGAACCCAGACCGCCGGCGGCGCAGGCGGAGCCGCATGCCCCTACGCCGGTACATCCGGCACTCCGGGCACGGGCGGTGCGGGCGGCAACGGCGGAGGCGGCTTCGGGGCCGGCGGAGGCGGGGGCGGCTGGTTCGGTGGAGGCGGCGGCGGAGGCTGCAACCGTCTTTCTTTTCCTCCCGCTTACGGTCCCGGTGGCGGCGGTGGTGCGTCGAACCGCGTCCCCACGGGTGGTACCTCCGGACCTGCAGCGGGAGCGGCCCAGGTGACCATCACCTACGAGCCGGTGCCCCCCACCTGCGCGACCGCCACGCCCACCATCACCGGCACCAACGGCAACAACCTCCTGATCGGCACTCCCGGCAATGACGTGATCTTCGCCCTCGCCGGGAACGACGTGGTCGACGGCCGCGGCGGCAACGACATCATCTGCGGCGGAGACGGCAACGACGTACTGTCCGGCGGCGACGGCAACGACCGCATCGAAGGCGGCAACGGTACCGACAACCTGAACGGCAACAACGGCAACGACGCCCTCTTCGGCGGTCCCGGCAACGACGCGCTCTTCGGCGGCCCGGGCACCAACACCAACGACGGCGGCCCCGGCACCAACGCCTGCTTCAGCCCCTCCACCGGACCTGGCTGCTTCTGACCCCGCCCCACACGCCTCCGACCTGATCGACGGACATCAGAAATGGGCCCCGGCACATCCCTCGTCGCAGCGGCGACCAACGCACGAGGCCCGCTCGGACCGCAAAGTCTGTGGCCGGCGGGCATCGTCCAGAACCGATGGACGGTGCCCGCGGTCCGACTCGCCTGCAAGAAGGAGGGCGAGCCGGGCCGCGGGGGCCTCGACCCCATGTGACCGCCCTGCACACATACCGGCCGGTGTCTGCCCACGCCATCCTCTCTGCGCGGGGGAGACGTCGGCCGGTGTTGTGTGCAGCGCGCAGCGTACGCGGGGTGGTGACAAGCGGGTCAGTGGGCCGGGCGGCGGTGCTGCTGGTGTCGATAAATCATCCAGCCAGGTCGCAGTCGGTCGAGCGCGCCCCGCACGGCGTACTCGTCCTCCGTCTCCAGTGAAGCGCGGCCGGGTCCCGCGCGCCTGACTCCTTGTCCTGCGGCCACTTGAGCTCCATCGGTACGGGCATCGGGTTGACGCGGCCGGTCACCAGGTCCGGGTCCACGGCGACGTTTCCGCCGCAGCGGCGCAGCCAGCCCTGCATCTGGTCGATGCCGGTGTGGTGCAACTTGCCGCAGGCGACCGTCTGGTAGCCGCATAGGGCGAAGCGGCGGGCGAACGTCATAGGGCCGGGCCGGAGGTCCTCGCCGTACCGCTCACAGCCCGTCGTCCGCGGGAACGCTCCGGCCGCGAGACTCTGCGCGGCCGGTACGCAGATCGGCTACAGGGCGTAGACATGTGTGAACACGCCTGGGGTGCGGGCCAGTTCGTCGAGGACGGGCGTACGGACCACGGGGTCGCCCGCGAAGCCCGCGACGTCGGCACGGTGCTTGTCGGCCCTGAGGAAATGGATGCGTTCGGGCGGCTCGGCGTACTCATCCGGTCACCTCGGCCGTGGGTCGGAAAGCGACCACGACGGGAGGTTCGCCGGGGGAGAGGCGGGCGTAGCGCATGGGGCCGTCGAGGCGGGTCCCGCCGAGTTCCACGGCGCCCGGCGCCTGATCGTCACCGAGAGCCACGACGACCCAAGTGCCGTCGGGGAAGCGCGCTGTGACGCGCGTCCCGTCGATCTCGCAGCGTACGGACGGGTGCGGTGAGGCGTCCCCGGTGAGGCCGATCAGGGCTACGTGCACCGTCCGGTCCGCGGTGCGTGCGGCCGTCGCGTACGGGACCGCCGACCGCGGTCCGAACGCACTGGAGCCCTCTCGTGCCTCCACGGCCACCTCGTCGTGACCGTAGAGGGAGACGAAGGTACTGGTGAGGCCCGTCGCCGTGGTGGCGGCGGCGCGGCTCGGGCCGCTGTCGGGACACGGCGCCCGCTCGTCGGCCACCTGCCAGCCACTGTCGCGCAGGGCCAGTTCGGCGGGTGCGTCGACCAGATGGGCCCGCAGCTCCCAAGGCCCCCACAGCACGCTCGCCGTTTCGATCCTGGCCGAGGGCGGCTCCTCGGTGCCGGGCCAGAGGGGACGGTGCCAGGACGCGGCGTACCGGTCGGCGACCCCGAGACGATGGATGCGCGTGCGGCTCGACAGACCGAGCCCGGGAGCCCACAGGCCCGCGTGGTTGTCGGCCGACGCGCCGCCCGGGTCGCCGAGTACAGGCCCCGTGGCGGTCGAGTAGGCGAAGCGCGCGTAGTGCGGGTCGGAAGTGGTGCTGCCAGGCAGGAGGTGGTTGTCGCTGCCGTGGTTGACGAGCCGGACGACGCCGTCGGCGCGTGTCGCCGACAGGACGAATCCCGGCGCGGTCAGCGGGCGTACCAGGTCGGGGCCCTCCACCGGCAGCGGCTCCTCCACCGCTGTCCAGCACGGGTGGTCGTCCGGCAGCAGCAGTCCCACGAACGCCTTCGACAGCCAGTACGGCGAGCCGGGCCCCGAGTATCCCTGCACCATCGGCGGGAAGGCCCCGTACCAGCCGAGCGTCGGGATACCGTCCGCGTCCCGGAAGCCGCGTTCCACGAAGTGCCTCAGCGTGCCGCTCGCCAGGCGGCGGGTCAGACCGGGGGCGAGTGGCGTCGCGTCGGCCAGCGCGCCGATCCAGGGAGCGGTCGACGCGGCGAACCGGTAGATCAGGGAACGGCCCTGGTGCATCGGGGCGCCGTCCGCGCCGAAGAACAGCGGGAAGTCGTCGAGGAAGCGCCGCAGCCGCTCCCGGTAGACGGGCAGCCGCGCGGTGCCGCGCTCGCCCGCCATGAACGCGGCCCAGAGCACCGGGTAGTGGTGCATGGCCCAGCCGCAGTAGTGGTCGAAGTTGTCCGCCCGGCGCGCGTCACCGCCGTCGCGGTACCAGCCGTCACCGACGTAGAAGTCCTCGATCCGGGCCAGATCGGCGTCCATCCCGGCACGGTCGTGCGGGGCGCCGACGCTCGCGAGGAACTCGCCGACGACCACGCGGAACATGTGCCAGTTGTTGTCCGGGATCACCAGGCCCCATACGCCCTGGAACCAGCGCGCCACCCGCTCCTGGACGGCGGGATCGAGGTGGTCCCAGAGCCACGGCCGGGTGAGATGCAGGCCGAGGGCGACCGAGCACGCCTCCACCAGGGTCTGGCGGCACTCCTGGTCGATCGTGGGCCACGCCTCCGGATGCGCGGGATCCGTCCCCGCCGTGATGCCGTCCGTGTACGCCTCCAGGAGCCCGGCGGGCGCGTCGCCGGCCGAACCGGCAAGGCGGTAGGCGAACAGCAGGAACGTCCGCGCGAAGCCCTCCAGCTGGTCCGATCCGGCACCCGAGGACGAGGCCTTGCCCGGCAGGGCGATGCGGGCACCGGACGGGGATGCGAACCGGTGGGCGTCCAGGAGGAGCTGGTCGGCGATGGCCAGCCAGTGGGTCCTGCCGTAGCCGGTGAAAGGGGAAAGACGACGGTCCTCCGCCGGCAGGACGGGTCCGGACGAAGCCATGGATGGTTACTCGCTCTCTGGTACGTGCTCCGGTCCGCGCTCCGATGACGCGCGTGGCGGTGAACAGGGGTGGCGGTGAACAGGGGGGCGATGAACAGGGGTGGCGATCGCAGCATCCCCGAGACCGGAGTGGGCGAACGGGAGTCGAAAGGAACCGAAACTACGAGCTTTCGATCGAAGGGACGGCCCGATTAATCTGAGCAACCGGTCCACACCGGGGAGGAAACAGCAGATGCTGGCAGTGGAGCGCTACGAAGCGATCATGCAGGCGGCCCGGAGCCAGGGCTGGGTCCGGGTGACCGACATGGCCGAGCGCCTCGACGTCTCGACGGTCACCATGCGCCGCGACATCGGCACCCTCGCCGACCAGGGCCTCCTGGAGCGCTGTTACGGCGGGGCGAGCATCCCGAGCCGGACCAAGGCGCCCAGAAAGTCCGGCGCCGAGGCCGGGCGGCCCGGTCGGCAGGCCACGCTGGGCCTGGTGGTGCCGTCGTCCTCGTACTACTACCCGGGCGTCATCCGGGGCGTCGAGTCCGCAGCCGGCGCACTGGGCGTACGGATCGTCCTGGCGGACTCCCACTACAACCGGGAACTCGAACGCCGGCAGGTGGCCCGGCTGCTGCGGGCCGGAGTGGACGGGCTGCTGCTCGCGACGGCCGAACCGCCCGACCGGGACCCCGAGATGATCGAGTGGCTGTCCGCCATCGACGTCCCCGTCATCCTCCTCGAGCGCTCCCTCGTGGGCCCCGCCGCCTCCCGCATCGAATACGTCCGCAGCGACCACGCCGCCGGTGCCGAACTTGCCGTGGAGCACCTGGTCGGGACCGGTCACACCCGGGTGGCCGCCGCCGCGGGGCTGCGCAGCCCGACCGCCCGCTGGCTGTTCGAGGGGCATGCCGCCGCCCTGGCCCGCCTCGGCATCACCGACGGCGGCGTCGGCCACACCGAACTGCCGCGCACCGACCTCGACCCGCTGGGCAACGCGCAAGCGGTCGCAGACCTGGTCGACCGTTGCCTGGCGGCCGATGTACGGGCCCTGGTCGTGCACGCCGACCGGAACGCCGCGGCGCTTGTGCAGACCGCCACCGAGCGGGGCCTCGACGTGCCGGGCGACCTCGCGATCGTCGCCTACGACGACGAGGCTGCGGCGCTGACCGAGGTGCCGCTGACCGCGGTCGCGCCGCCCAAGTTCGACGTGGGCCGCATGGCGGTGGAAACGCTGATGCTGCGGGTGAGTTCGCCGGGCGACCCGGTGGCCACGCGCCGGATGTCGCTGCTGCCCGGCCTGGTCGTGCGGTCGTCGTGCGGCGCCGCATGAGGGGCGGCGCCGAGCTTTCGGTTCCTTTCGATCGGCCGGGGACGCGTTGACCACGTTCGCCCCGCGACCGTTGGATGGACGCACTGTCCGCCGCGGCCGAGGAGAAGAGTGACCAGCAGCACCAGTCGACCACGCGTGGCGTTCGCCATGTCGGGCGGCCTGCGCGAGCGCCTGCTCGACGACGGGCTGATGCGCCGGCTGCGCCTCGTCGCGGACGTCGAACCGGGGAAGGAGCTCTGGGAGTTCGCCTCCGAGCGGGCCAGGACGGCGCTCGGCCGTGCCGAGATCCTGCTCACCGGCTGGGGCTGCCCGCCCCTCACGGCGGAGGTCCTCGCGCACGCGCCGCGAGTGCGGGCCGTCGTGCACGCAGCCGGCTCGGTCAAGCACCACATCACACCGGCCTGCTGGGAACGGGGCCTCGCCGTGACATCGGCCGCGTCCGCGAACGCGGTTCCCGTGGCCGAGTACACCGTCGCCATGATCGTGCTGGCGAACAAGCGGGTGTTCCGGGCCGCGGCCACGTACGGCTCGGACCCCGACACGTCACCGGAGCCCCTCGGCCCCGAAGGCAACTACGGCAGGCGCGTCGGCATCGTCGGCGCGTCCGCGATCGGCCGCCTGGTGCTGAGGATGCTGCGCCCGTACGCCCTGGACCTGGTCGTCAGCGACCCCTACCTCGACGAGGCGGGGGCCCGGGAACTGGGCGGACGTCTGCTCAGCCTCGACGAACTCGTGGCGACCAGCGACGTCGTGTCACTGCACGCCCCGTCCCTGCCCGAGACCCGGCACATGATCGACGCTCGGCGGCTCGCGACGATGCTCCCCGGTGCGACGCTGATCAACACCGCGCGCGGCGACCTCGTCGACACCGACGCGCTGACGGGGGCGGTCCTCGGCGGGCGGCTCCACGCCATCCTCGACGTGACCTCGCCCGAACCGCTGCCGTCCGACAGCCCGTTGCGCGGCCACCCCCATGTCCTGCTGACCCCGCACGTGGCGGGCTCGCGCGGCACGGAACTGCTCCGCATGGGCGAGCTCGCCGTCAGCGAGGTCGAACGCCTCGCCACGGGAGCGCCGCCGCGGCACGCGGTGCGCCGGGAAACACTGGCGCGCACCGCGTAACCGCCCTACGTGCCGACGGCCTCGGACCGACCGCAGGCACCAGTGTGATGCGCCCGCAATCCAGATGGCGTCCGCCCAGGTCGACACCCGTCGTGGCCTCTTCGAGTCCCCACGGCGTGATGATCACTCATGCGACTGCGACTGCGACTGCGACTGCGACTGCGACTGCGCCTCGCCTCGCCTCGCCTCGCCTGCCTGACGGTGACGAGTGCCTTCGCCGCACTGCGGTTGCTCCCGACCCGGAGAAAGTGAGCCCGCCCGCCCTTCAACCCGGCTGCGGGTCAGTGCAGTTGGCCGATCTCCTTCAAGCGGTCGACGTACACATCGGGGATCCGCCCACTGAGGTCAGGTGCGACGTTCAGTAGGAACAGGGCGTTGCCCTCGTTGGCCTTCTTGAGGTTGGTCACGATCTCGTCGGCCGGCCGTGGAGCGCCCGTCCCGGTGGTGTGGAACCAGGTGCGGTTGGTGTCGAGTGTGTCGCTGGCGTCGGTGGGGCGGGGGTTGGTGGCGGGCGGCATGCCCTGGACGGGGACCTCGTACACGATGACGTCGGTGGTCCGGAGCGAGCCCTCGTGGTCGTTGTTCGCGACGACCGTGTGCGGCGAGGTCTCGTGGATCATGTCGCGGACCGGCTGGTAGGGGATCTTGGAGTACGGGATGTTCCAGCCCCAGCCGTCGAACCAGAGGTAGTCGATCTGCCCGTACCGGGTGAGCAGTTCACGCAGCTGGTTCTCTATGAGCTCGGTGCTGTCGCCGTTGTGCCGGTCCCAGATGGAGAAGTAGAGGCCGACCTTGAGGCCGTTGGCGTGCATGGCGTCGACGTACTCGCGGACGATGTCGCCCTTGCCGTTCTTGTACGGGCTGGCGGCGATGGAGTAGTCGGAGTACTTCGTCGGCCACAGGGCGAAGCCGTCGTGGTGCTTGGCGGTGAGCACGCCGAACTGCATCCCGGCCGCCTTCATGGACTTCGCCCACTGGTCGGCGTCGAGGTTCGTCGGGTTGAAGTCCGCGGGGTTGCCGTTGGGGTCGGCCCACTGCTCGTCCTGGTACGTCGACATGTTGAAGTGCATGAACATGCCGAACGGGTTGTTGTCCACCCACTTCTGAGCGGCCCGGCTGGGCTTGAGGACGGACGTTCCGAACACCTGGACCTCGGCGAGGGCCAGGTAGCCGCTCCCTTCGAGCTGGACCCGTACGTAACGGGCCGAGCGCTTCAGGGCGACCTCGGCCGAGGCGCCGTCGAGGGTCCCGAACCGGGTGGCGCTCACCCCGCTCTGCGCCTTTGCCTCGTCCAGGCTCGCCGAGCCGAAGGGCTTGTCGGAGGTCAGGACCCAGAAGTTCGACAGCCGGTCGGTGCAGCAGTCTGTGCGGTTCCACACGACGACCTTGGTGACGCCCTGGCTGCTGCCGAGGTCCGTCTGCCACCACGGCTGTGTCTCCAGCGCGGTGTGCGAGACCGAGTCGGCGTAGTAGTTGCCGTTGTGCTCACCGTCGACGGCGCGGCCCGCCGCGCCGTCGTAGGCGGTGCTGCTCTGTGCCGCCCCGGTGCCGATGGCCAGGTCCCGCAGCTCGCTGCCGGCCGGCGGCGTCGCGTTCGATGTCGCGGCGGAACCGCTCTGAACTCCCGCTGTCAGCAGGGTCAGTACGGCCAGTACGCCGATGAGATACGTCCTTACGGAGCGTCTCACGCCTACCTCCTCGTCGGAGAATTTTCCTATACGATTTCGGCGCGTCAGTGGGATGTCAAGGGGTGCGGAAGCCCTCGCGGACACCTACGGGTTTCGGGTCAATTGCCGCTGTTGGCCCCGTGTTTGGGCGGTAACTTCCAGACGCTGTCCTGTCGAGCGTATTGACGCGGCCGCACTGTCGGCGCACCATCACCCTGCAAAGATCCTATTGGATTGGGGTAGATGGTCGTGAAGAACCAGCTCCTGCTGAGAACCGTCGCGCGGGCCGCCGTCGCCGGGACGCTCCTGGCAGCCGGTGCGGTGGGCTGCACCATCAAGAACTCCGGGGATCCGGCGAACGCGGGCGCCGGAGCGTCGGCGAGCACGGGCGACGGAACGGCCGAGCCGGCGAACGGCTCGGGCGTGAAGATCGCATTGGTCCCCGGCGGGGCGCACCCCTACTTCCAGCCCTGGAAGCAGGCCGGGCAGACCGCCAAGAGCACGTACAAGCTGGGAGACGTCACCTTCGACGAGACCGCCGAGTGGGACCAGCAGAAGCAGAACGATCTGCTGTCCTCCCTCGCCGCCCGCGGCTACAACGCCTTCGGTGTCTTCGGTGTCTCGCCGACCGACATCAACAGCACGTTCGCCCGCCTCAAGTCCCAAGGGCTCCCCGTCGCTTCGCTCGGCTCCTGTCCCGCGGGCACGGTCGACAAGGCGGACTTCTGTCTGTCGACCGACGTCGAACTCGCCGCGTACAAAGCCGCCGAGGCCGCCATCGACCAGATGGGCGGCAAGGGCACCCTGGTCCATCTGACGGGCAACAACGTGGACGCCAACACCCAGTTGCGGATCAAGGGCGTGGCGAAGGCGGTGCGCGAGAGCGGCGGGAAGGTGAAGCTGCTGCAGACCGTCACCGACATCGACAAGGACCTTCAGACGGCGCAGAAGGCGGTCTCCGACCTGATGGCCGCCAAGGGCAAGTCGATCCAGGGCATCGTCGCCACCGCCTACAACCCGGCGGTCGCCGCCGCGGGCGCGGTACAGAGTTCCGGGTCGAAGGCCAAGGTCATCGCGATCGACGACGACGCCAAGATCCTCAGCTCGATCAGGAACGGCTCCGTGAGCGCGACCGTCGTACAGAACCCGGTCGGCCAGGCCGACATCGGGTCCTGGGTGCTCGCCCTGCTGCAGACCAAGCAGTGCACGATGCGGACCCCCGGCGTCGCGGTCGACTCGGGGTCGTTCGTGGTGACCAAGGAGAACGTCGCCGACTACGACACCGCTCGCAAGGCCAAGACCGCCGAGCTGAAGAAGAAGTTCGCCGACGAGCTGCTCAACTGCCGCTGACCGGCGGCCCCGTACCCCTGCACCTCGCGTACACCCGGAGTCCCATGAGCATCGTCATCACCGCCGCCACGGCCCATCTCGCCGACATCGAGGTCGAGACGGTACGGACCGACGCCGTCCAGTCGTTCGTCAAGCAAGAGACGATCTTCGTCGACCTCACCACGTCCGAAGGCCTCACCGGCACCGGATACGCGTACACCATCGGCACCGGCGGCTCGTCCGTCCTCGCCATGCTGCGCGACCACCTGCTGCCCCGCCTGATCGGGCAGGACGCCCGCCGCGTCGAAGGACTGTGGCAGGAGCTGTTCTCCCTGACGCGGGCCACGGCCGTCGGGGCGATCACCTCGCTCGCCCTCGCCGCGGTCGACACCGCCCTGTGGGATCTGCGGTGCAAGCGGGCCGGCGAACCGCTGTGGCGGCTGGCCGGCGGGTTCCGGCAGGACGTCCCGCTGTACGACACCGAGGGCGGCTGGCTGCACCTCAGCACCGAGGACCTCGTCAAGGGTGCGCTGGCGGCCCGGGACAAGGGGTGGTCCGGAGTGAAGATCAAAGTGGGCAAGGAGCAGGTGTCCGAGGACGTCGAGCGGCTGCGCGCCGTACGGGAGGCCGTCGGGCCCGCCCTGCACATCATGACGGACGCCAACCAGTCCCAGACCGCGTCCTCCGCGCTGCGGCTCGCCGCGGCACTGGAGCCCTACGCTCCGTTCTGGTTGGAGGAGCCCCTGCCGGCCGACGACGTGAGCGGCCACGCACGGCTGGCGCGGGCCACCTCGATTCCTGTGGCCGTGGGTGAATCCCTGTACTCGCCCCTGCAGTTCAGGCAGTACCTGGAGTCAGGTGCCGCCTCCGTCGTCCAGGTCGACGTGGCCCGCGTCGGCGGCATCACACCCTGGCTGAAGGTCGCCCATCTCGCCGAGACCTTCAACGTCATGGTCTGCCCGCACTTCCTGATGGAACTGCACATCAGCCTCGTCGCCGCCGTGCCCAACGGCCGGTTCGTCGAGTACATACCGCAGTTGAGGGCCGTCACCCGCTCGGAGCTCGCCGTGGACGGCGGACGCGCTCTCGCTCCGGACGTGCCGGGTATCGGCATCGACTGGGACCGGGACGCCCTGGACGACCGGACGGTGGCATGAACACCACGACCGCACCACCCGCGCCCGCAGCGGGACCCGTCACCGACAAGCCCCGGTCCGCCGGCCGGCTGCCGTTCTGGGTCAACCAGCAACTCGGGCTCCTCGTCCTGGTCGTCGCACTGGCCGCGCTGTTCGGGGCGCTGCGTCCCGCGTTCTTCAACGCTCAGTTCTCCCTCTTCCCCCTGCTCAGCGACATTTCCACGCTGACCGTGGTGGCCTTGGCGCAGATGGTCGTGCTGTCGGTCGGGCACATGAACCTCGCCGTCGGACGCATGGCCTCCTTCGGCGCCATGTTCGCCGGACTCGGCTACGACCGGCTCCATCTCCCGCTCGCCCTGGGCCTGTTGCTCTGCCTGATCGCCGGCACCGCGATCGGGGCGCTCGCCGGATGGGTGATCGCCCGTACCGGAGTAAGTTCCTTCGTCGTCACCCTGGCCATGGACTTCGCGCTCCTGGGACTCGTATCGCTGCTGTACGGGGCGCTGACCGACAACGCGGCCTTCACCTCGACTCCGGCGGGCATGGCGGAGCTGCGCAGTTACTCGCTCGCCGACATCTGCGCGGGCCCTGTCTGCGGCTCCAACGCGGTGCCGCAGCTCGCCCAGTTCACGGTCCTGGCGCTGCTCGGCCTCGGCTTCCTCTACCGCTACACCCGCACCGGCCGCGAACTGCTCCTCACCGGGGGGAACCCCGCCGCCGCGGAACTCTCCGGCATCCCGACCCGCCGGCGCATCGTCACGGCCCACGCCCTGTCCGGGCTGCTCGCCTCCCTCGCCGGGTTCATGGCGGCCGTCAGCACCGGGTCGTTCCGGGCATCCATCGGCGGGGAGTTCATGCTCCCCTCGTTCCTCGGGGCGGTGCTCGGCGGCACGCTGCTGACCGGCGGAGTCGTCTCCGTACTCGGCGCGCTGCTCGGCACCTCGCTGGTGGACGTGATCCGCAAGGGGCTCGATCTGCTCGGGGTCGGTCTTGAGAGCCTGAACATCTATCTGGGCGGTGTCCTGCTGCTGGCCCTCTCGGCCGACCGGATCCGTAACGTCGTCTCCTACCGCAAGGTGGTGCGGTCCACATGAGCCTGACCCGTGACGTCCTGACCACACTCACCCCCGCGATCCGGCGGCACTCACGCTCCACCGAGACGACCCTGCTGGCCGTCGTCGTGGTGGGCTGCGCCGGCCTCGCGATCGCCTCCTCGGGCGACTTCCTCGGCGGGAACTCCGTCCGGACTTTCCTGCAGTACCTCGCCACTCCGGTGCTCATCGGCCTGGCACAGATGGTGGCCCTGTGTGTGGGCCAGCTCAATCTGGCCGTCGGCGCCCTGGGCGGATTCACCGCCGCCGTGATGGCCGTCCTGATGGCCGACGCGCACTGGCCGATGGCGGTCGTGGTGGTGGCGGGCGTACTGATCGCCACCCTGATCGGGCTGCTGACCGGGGTGTTCATCGTGGCCACCCGGATCAACGGCTTCATCGTCACGCTGGCCACCATGACCATGCTGCTGGGCGCCCAGTACCGCGTGGTGGGCACCCGCACCGTGGACGGCTACTCCTCCTTCCTCAAGGACCTGGGGTCGGCCGCACCGCTGAACATCCCCCTGGTGTTCCTGACGGCCGTCGCCACGGCCGCGCTGCTCGCGCTGTTCATGCACCGCGGCATCGCCGGGCGCCGACTGCTCGCGGCGGGCGGCAATCCCCTCGCCGCACGCCTCTCCGGCATCTCCACGGACCGGCAGATCGTCCTCGCCCACACCCTGTCCGGACTGCTGATCGGCGTTGCCGCCGTCACCGCCACCGCATCCCTTCCCGGGGTCAACGCCAGCGTCGGCGGCGACTGGCTGCTGCCCAGTTTCGCCGCCCCCATCATCGGGGGAGTGGCGCTCACCGGCGGCTCGGTGGCCGTACTCGGCACCGTCCTCGCTGCCTTCCTCATGCGCCTCATCGACACCGCGCGGGCGCAGTTCTCGCTCGACCCGAGCTGGGTGAACTTCCTCATCGGCATCGTTGTCCTGGGCACCGTGATAGGCGGCCGTATCCGTCAGTCGAAGGGCACAACTCCGCTTCCCACCACCGGAGTTGTGTCATGAGCGAGGTACTTCTCGAAGCCCGCGGCATCGTCAAGGTCTTCCCCGGCGTCCGTGCGCTGGACGGCGTGGGGCTGCGCCTGGAGGCCGGCGCCGTACACGCCCTGCTCGGCGAGAACGGTGCGGGGAAATCCACCCTGATCAAGGTCCTCACCGGGGTCCATCCGCCGGACGGCGGGCAGCTGCTGCTGCACGGTGAGGACGTACGGTTCCGGTCGCCGCTCGAGGCCGCGCACGCCGGGATCGGGGTCGTGCACCAGGAGCGGAACCTGGTGCCCGCCTTCTCCGTTGCGGAGAACATCTGCCTGCAGGCCCCGCCGTCCCGACGCGGGATGATCGACCGCGAGGCGATGTCCGCCCCCGCCACGAGGTGCCTGGCCGAGATCGGTGTGGAGCTGGATCCGCAGACACCGGTCTCCCGACTCTCCGTCGCCCAGAAGCAGTTGGTGGAGATCGCGAAAGCGCTGTTCACCGAGAGCAGGGTCCTGCTGCTCGACGAGCCGACCGCCTCCCTCTCGCCCCAGGAGACCGAGCGGCTCTTCGCGGTGATCCGCAGGCTCGCGGACCGGGGTACCTGCGTCGTCTTCGTCAGCCACAAGCTGGAGGAGGTGTTCGCGGTGTGCGACACGGTCACGGTGCTGCGCGACGGGCAGTCCGTACTGGACTCCGCACCCCTCGCCGACCACACCCACGACGACGTGGTGAACCTGATGGTGGGCCGTACCCACATGACGTCCGGCTTCACACCGCGGACGCTCGACACCACCTCACCGCCCGCCCTCTCGCTCTCCGGAATCTCCACCGGCGCCGGGCACCGGGACATCACGCTCGATGTCCGGGTGGGCGAGATCGTGGGCCTGTACGGACTCGTCGGCGCGGGCCGCAGCGAACTGGCCAAGGCGGTCCTGGGACTTGACCGCATCGAGTCCGGCGAGATCCGGGTGCACGGTGCCCCGGTGCGCATCAACTCGCCCCGGCAGGCGCTGCACGAGCACGGCATCGGCTATGTGACGGAGAACCGCAAGGAGGAAGGCGTCTTCCTGGAGCAGCCGATCGTACGGAACATCACGGTCACCGTCTGGCGGAAGCTGGCCCGCACCCTGGGCTACGTACCGGCCGACCGCGAACGCGCCACGGCGGCGGAGCTGGTCGAGCGACTCGGCATCCGTATCTCGGGACTCGACCAGCCCGCCGGGGAACTCTCCGGGGGCAACCAGCAGAAGGTGAGCCTCGCGAAGTGGCTCGCCGCCGACACCCGTCTGCTGGTCGTCGACGAGCCCACCGTGGGCGTCGACATCCGTACGAAGAGGGCCTTTCACGAACTGCTCTGGGAGCTCGCGGGCAAGGGACTGGCGATCCTGCTGATCAGCAGCGACCTCGGCGAGATGGTGACCCTGGCGGACCGCATCGTCGTCATGGGCGGCTACCGTACGCGCGGCGAAGTGCAGAACGATCACGACTACGAGGAGATGAGCGGCCGGATCATCCGCCTCATCCACGGCCGGCCCGAGGAGGCCGTACAGGAGAGGAACACGGCATGAAGCGCATGGCCCAGGTCATCAGGGTGCGGCCCGAGAAGCTCGCCGTGTACCGGGAGCTGCACCGCGACGTCCCGCAGCCGGTCCTCGACCGGCTGCGCCGCTCCCACATCGCCAACTACTCGATCCACCTGCTGGGCGACCGGCTGTTCAGCTACTTCGAGTACCACGGCGACGACCTGGAGGCGGACCTGCGGGCCATGGCGGACGACGAGGCGACGCAGGCGTGGTGGGCGCTCACCGACCCGTGCCAGGAGCCGGTCGAGGAGGCGGCACCGGGGGAGTGGTGGACCAACCTTGAACAGGTGTTCCTCATGGAGTAGGGAACGGCCTCGATAGACTCGCCCCCACCGATCGATCCTTCGCTGCGCACCTGGAGGCCGGATGCCGTCCCACGACCCCACCGCCTCCGACCGCCTGGAGGGCCCGGCCGAGAAGCCGCAGCGCCAGGTTCTGACGGACAGTGTGTACGAGGCCATCAAGGCCATGGTGATGGACCACGAGATCGTCCCCGGCGCCCGCGTCGGCATCGAGTCCCTCTCGCGGTCCCTCCAGGTCTCGCCCACCCCGGTGCGCGAGGCCCTGGCCCGCCTGGAGTCCGACGGGCTGCTGGTCAAGCGGTCCCTGGCGGGCTACCGCGCGACCGAACTGCTCACGCCGGAAGGGCTGGAGCAGCTCTTCGAGATGCGGCTCCTGCTGGAACCGAGGGCCGCGGCCCTCGCAGCGACGTACGCCGACGAGGCGCAGCTGGACACTCTCGAGCAGCTGCTGGAGGACATGCAGACCCGCCCCGAAGTGAACGGCCGGTACGCCGCCTACCGCGATTTCGTCGCACTGGACCAGCGCTTCCACGACGCCCTCGCGGCCGGTGCCGGGCGCCCGCTCCTCGCGGACGCCATCGAGCGCCTCCACTCCCATCTGCACATCTTCCGGCTCCGCTCCATCCCCGGTGCGGGCGAGCCGACCCTCGCCGAGCACGAGCGCATCGTCCGGGCGGTGCTGCGCCGCAGCTCCGAGCGCGCATCGGAAGCGATGGCCGAGCATTTGCGGCTCAGCCTGGAGCGGCAGCGCAACCGCGGGGACGCCCCGTGAGCCGGCCGCTCGACCGGGGCTGAACTCTCCCTGCACTCCGGCACGGCTACGCCGTGTGGCGGGTCTCCATCAAGGTGCAGGAGGGCGTCGGCCTTTCCGGCAGGTGAGAGAGCGAACTCATGACGATCGGGCGGAAGGTCTTCGTGCGCGATGAAGTCGTGTTCACGGACCAGGCCGAGCGCGATCTTGTGCGCGTGGTCGAGCCGCTGCCGGCGCACCTTCCCGTTCAGCGCCGCGACCTTGTCCACCGTCCGTTGGTGGTTGCGGGTGCGGCTCTTGGACTTGCGGCGCGGGAAGCGGCTCAGGTCCTGCTGCGCAGCTTTCAGCCTCGCGGCCACCTTGCCGGCGTGGCGCGGGTTGAGGACGTGTACGCCGTTGGAGTCGGTGAGGAACGAGGCGATGCCGTGATCGATGCCGAGCGTGTGTGTGGTGCCCGTCTCGGGTACAGGTGAACGGGTCCCGGGTGCGGCGGCTCTTGGCGTCCACGTGGCCGCACCGGTTGCAGGTCTGGGAGGTGTGGGCGGGGTTGACCGCGCTCACTCGCGCCCCGTGCCAGGGGGCCCTGCCGGCTTGATCGCGTCGGCGGGCGGGCGGGACGGGGCGCGGCTGGGCGGGACCGGGCCGGCGTGCAGTTGGCGCCCGGCAAACCCTGGGCCCTTCGGCCCTCAGCGTGTCAGTCCGGCGAGCGTCCGGGGTGGTCCGGCTCGGGCCGGGTACGCGGGATGCGGAGCTCGCAGAGCACGGACCAGGCGACCGACACCATGGGAACGGACACGACCGCGCCGACCACTCCGGCCAGGATGCTGCCGGTGATGACGGAGAGAGCCACCACCACGGGGTGCAGCCGCACTGCCCAGCCCAGTACCAGTGGATGTAATACGTGGCCTTCGATCTGGCCGACGACCACGATCAGGGCGAGCACCACGATCGCGATGACCGGGCCCCGCGCGGCCAGCGCGACGACCGTGGCCACCGCCAGCGCGATGGGTGAGCCCAGCAGAGGGATGAAGGCGGCGAAGAACTCCAGCAGCATCAGCGGCAGGGCCAGCGGCACGCGCAGCGCGAACAGGGCGACCCCGACCAGTACGGCGTTGGCTGCCGCCACGATGATGATGCCCCGCGTGTACCCGGCGAAGGTGTGCCACGCCGCTCGTCCCGCACGGCCCCAGGTGTCCCGAGTGCCCTCCGGCAACAGATCCTGGAACCAGTACCAGTACTTGTCCCCGGAATGCATGAAGAAGAAGGAACAGAACAGGGCTAGCGCCGCTGCGGTGAGGACTTCCACCAGCCGCCCGGCGCCGCTGAGCACGCTGCTGATGAGTTCCGAACGGTGCTGCGAGACGAACGTGGACACCTTGCCCTGCAGATCCGATAGCACCGCGTGGCTCACGTGGAAGGGGGAGCCCTCCAGCCACCGTTGGATCCGCCCGATGCCCCCGGAGAATTCCTGCCCCAGCCGTGCCGATTCCCCCGCGATCAGTCCGCCGACCAGCGCCAGCAGCCCCAGCACGACCATCAGGCTCCCCACCACGCTCATCGCAACTGCCACGGCCCTCGGCAGACGCCGCGCCAGCAGATCAGCAAGCGGACGCAGCACCGAGGTCACGACCAGCGCGAGGAACAGTGCCACACCGACCAGCTGCAATCGCCCCAGGATCGTGAAAACCGCGTACACGGCCGCCCCGAGCAGCAGCAGCCGCCATGCGTACGCCGCCGCCACGCGCAGCCCGCGGTTCACAGCCGCGCCGTCGTGGTCCCCGGCGCGCCACACCGCCGTCCCAGCCGTACGTGCCCGTGCCTGCGCCCCCACCCCGCGGGCGGGCCGGCTCCCCAGCGCGACATACCGCCGCCGTCGCCCACCGCGACCGGAGCGGGGGCGCGAGCCGGGCCCGCCCGGCTGCTGCCGCTGCGAACGACGCGAACCGTCGTCCACCTGTGTGTCACCGCCTCCCGTCGTCGAGTCGCGCAGCCACGTGTTCCCCAACGGGCAGCTTCGACAACGCCGTCGGAATCACGTGACTGGCCAAAGCGGAGCGAACACAAGAGGCGTCATGGACAGGGTGTGGCTGTAAAAGAGTCGTCGCAAGCCGGGACAGGGCGGCCGAGCCCCTGCCAGGGCGGCCTGACACCCCCCGCTGACGTTCAGTCGGGCACAGGGCAGCCTTCTCCTCCCACAGCGGGGCCGGATTCATTCGCAGTGCATCGGGCTTCAGCCCGGTGGCGAAGCGGCGTCGCCGATTCCTGCCCCGGAGCCGGACACCACGTGCCCAGCACCCGAGGCGCGGAGCACCGCGACGGCCGGTCCCGGCGGAGCCGGAAACCGCTCACACCGGTCGGTTCTGCTGCTCGATCCCCCACGGCCCTCATATCCGCGCTGAACGGAGAACCGTCGGGTTGCTCGAGCGCCGAGGAGCGGACCACGCGCACGCGCCGCCGAGGCTTCTCGACAACGCCCGGCGCGTTGGTGCAGCTCTCTTATGACGTCGCGAGCCCCGTGTCGAGGGCAAGCCTGCTTACGACATGACAGCGCTGGCGAAGGAGCGCAAGCTGGGGGAGCGGAGGGTGACATCTGGCGATCGATCAGGCGAGGCGAGCTGTACATATGGCGTCGAGACCCGCCGGAGGTTGCGTCGTTCGTGCCCAGAACGTCCGCCGAGTCCACCGATTCCGCCGAGTTCGTGGGGTGCTGGGAGAAAAGGTCACTCATGCCGCAATCCATGCGCGCGCTCGTAGCCGGAGAGGTTGGCGAGCCGAACGATGTCCTTCGGCTGGAATCCCGGCCTGTTCCCACGCCAGAAGCCGGTCAGGCGTTGATCCGTGTGAGGGCGACTCCGATTCACGCCAGCGATCTGCACGTGTTGCGTGGTCGCTACGGTTTCTCCCCCGTGTTTCCCACGGTCGGGGGTCACATGGAATGCGTGGGCCGTATTGAGGCCCTGGGTCCGGGTACCGAGGGACTGCAGATCGGCGAGCGTGTGGTGGCCGTTGCTGTCCCGGCGGTGCCCGGGCCGCGTGTGGCCGGCACCTGGCAGGAATACCTTGTTGCCGATACACATAGGCTTCTGCCGGTCCCCGGTCGTCTGAGCGACTCCAGCGCCTGTCAACTCGCGGTCAACCCGTTGACCGCGCTGCTCCTGGTGACTCGCGAACTCGACGTACAGCCGGGAGAGTGGTTGTTGCAGACGGCGGCGGGCTCCACCGTCGGCCGACTCGTCATTCAGCTGGCCAGGCATCTGGGTATTCGCACGATCAATGTGGTGCGGCGGCGCGATGCTGTTGACGAGATCAAGGCGTTCGGTGGCGACGAGGTCATTTGCACTGAGGACGAGGACCTGGTGCAGCGTGTGACCGAGATTGCAGGACCGGCCGGTGTGCGCAAGGCCATCGACTGTGTCGCGGGACAGGTAGGTGCCCAGGTGTCCCAGGCACTGGCACCGGGAGGAGAGACCGTGGTCTATGGCGCGCTCTCCACCCATCGGCAGACCGACCCGGCGGCGCTCACGATTCCGCTGCTGGCGCGCTCGGTCATCTACGAGACCAAAGTGGTCCGTGGCTTCTGGCTGAACCGCTGGTTCGGCACTGCCTCACCTACGGATGTGCTGTACGCGCTGGGCGAGGTTCGCAGCCTCGTCGCCAATGAAGTGCTGAGCATTCCCCAAGGCCGGCCGTTCCCGCTCGAACGCTTCGCTGAAGCCGTCTCGTTCGCCGAAACACCCGCTCATGGCGCCAAACCGCTCCTCGTCTTCGAAGACGGCCGAGACGAAGGCGACGAGTAGGACGCGGTATTTGGATACCGGTTTGCCTGCGGCGGAGGTGCGGAGGAGCATCTGATCCGTAGCTTTGGCAGGAACGTTCAACGACGGCCGTGCCGGCCCGCTGCGAGGCCCTCAAGGGCGTTACCGGACGGGGCGGTTGCTGGGGTTGCGGTACGGCACCGCCGTACAAGTGACGGGGCCGTCCTTCATCGGGATGCCGCTCTCTCCTGCTTGTCTATCGCGGCGGCGGTCGGCGGCGACGTGACGGATGGACTCAGCAGGCGCCGACGCGTACGGCGGTCGCGGCCAGGGTGGTGTAGTTCATCGTGAAGCGTCCCCCCAGGGAGTCGATGGCGCCCCCGACGGCATCCAGTACCTCGGCCAGCTGATCGGGACGAAGCTGGGTGAGACCGCCGGTGGTGGGGAGCAGATCCAGCCATTGGTCGCGCGTGTAGGACTGCTCCCAGTCGAATCGCCACTGTTCGGGCTCCTTGAACTGTTCGGTCTCCCGGATCTTGTCGGCGAACTTCGCGTATGCCGCCTGGTACAGGTCGAGCGGGCGTCGGGCCGGTTGGTCGTTGAGCGGGGAGTCGGGCGCCGCCCGCCGGAAGGCAGCGGCGAACGGTTCGGCCACCTCGGCCGGCGGCTCGTACACGTGCCCGAAGATCGCCAGCCGTCCCCCTGGACGCAGCACACGTGCCGCCTTCACAGCGCCGGCGACCGGATCCACCCAGTGCCACGACTGGGCGGCGATGACCGCGTCGAACGTCCGGCCGGCCGGCTGCCAGGCTTCGAAGGCCACCACCTCGACCTGCAGGCCACGGCCTCGCGCGAAGTCAGCCATCCGCGCATCGGGCTCGACACCGAGCACGGCGGAGCCGGCCGCCTGGAACTGGCGGGCTGCGATGCCGGTGCCGCAGCCGACGTCGAGTACGTCAGGCCCGGGGCTCCCGGCGACGATCCGCGTCACCAATGCATCGGGGTAGCCGGGCCGGGCTTGGTCGTAGCGTTGCGCGTCCACGCCGAACGACTCGGCCATCCGCCGGGCCTTGTGCGACTCCGCTGGGGGCGGTCCCGGTTGCTCTCGCGGTAGAGTGGGCATGCGCCCACCTTAGTGGGCGGTTGCCCACTCGACAACGGGTGCTAGCGGGCTGATGCACGAGAGGATCTGTGAGTGCCGACTGGGGTGCACCTTCGCGACGCGCGGCAGCAACTGTTCGACGCTGCCGAACGCGTGCTTCTGCGGGACGGGCCGAACGGGCTGACCAGCCGGGCCGTCACCGACGAGGCGGGATGCGCCAAAGGCGTCCTGCACCGGCACTTCACCGACTTCGACGCCTTCCTCGCCGACCTCGTACTCGACCGTGCCGCGCAGCTCGAGATGCAGGCGAGTGCGCTGCGCGAGTCCGCAGGCACCGGCACAGTGGCCGACAACCTCACCAGCGCGCTGACCACCCTGTTCGGACCGATTCCAGTGGCAATCATCCCGCTCATCACCTTCCGGGACGAGCTGCGCGCACGGCTGCGGCAAGCCAGGCCCGGAGGCGGCATCGCGATCCTCGCCCAGGCCACGACGGCGATTTCCGCTTATCTGGCCGACGAGCGTCGACTGTGCCGCATCGCGGCCGACACCGACATCGACTCACTCACCCTCTCCCTGGTCGGTGGCGGGCATCTCCTCTTCACAGACCGCGACTCCGGCCCGCCGACCACGGCAGCCGTCAACAAGCTCGTGACAGCGGTCATCGCCGACGCCGTGCAACGACGACCGGCTGAAGGCCCTGACGGAAGTCGTTGATCATGTGACCGTCGCTTGTTCGGTTGTTGGTCCAGGTGTGGGAAGTCAACCGCGACCGTGGGTCGTATCGGATGAACTGTGGTTGCTGGTCGAGCCGTTACTGCCCCGAACCAGGCCCGAAACTGGTGTCTGGGCGACCGGGCGTGCCGGACCGGCAGGCGTTGTGCGGGATCTTGTTCGTCCTGCACACCGGCATCCAATGGGAGCACCTGCCCCAGGAGTTGCCCTTCGGCTCGGGCATGACCTGCCGACGGCGCCTGGCCGCGTGGAACGAGGCCGGCGTGTGGGACCAACTGCCTTTCGTGCCGCTGAGGAAACTGCGGGCCGCGAACGAGCTGGACTGGTCGCGGGCGGTGATCGACTCCTCCCACGGCGGGCAGCTCGACGCGGCCCAAAAGAGGGCCCGGCCCGGTCGACCGCGCACGACCAGGCAGCAAGCCTCAGATCCTCACCGACGGCCAGGGCATTCCGCTCGCGGTGTCGCTGACGGGCGGAAACCGCGACGACGAGTTTGTGCCGGGAGGGTACGAGCGCGCGATGAGGCGGTTGAGGCGGACGGTCGGTGTCATCTGCTCCTTCGTCGCCCGGTCGGCGATCTCATTGAACCTGCCCATTTGACTTGCCCTGATTTGTCCGCATGGAGCACTGTGGAGACATGGGTGGCAAGGAGGGCCCCACGCTCATCACGTCGGTGCAGCGAGCCTTCAGGTTGATGGAGGCTGTGGGTGCGCACGAAGGTGGCGTGCCGGCCAAGCAGCTGGCGCGCGAGACCGGGCTGGCCTTGGCCACGACCTACCATTTGCTGCGCACGATGGTGCACGACGGCTACGTGCGCAAACTTGACGACAGTACGTTCGTCCTGGGGGAGAGGTTGGGCGCGCTGCATGGGGGAAGCCGCGATCAGGCGGCGCTCAGCAGGGTCCGTCCGACACTCACGGAGCTGCGGGACGGTCTGTCGGCCGCTGCCTATCTGACCTTCTATGAGGACGGCGAGATCCGGGTCGCGGAGATCGTGGACGGGCCGAAGGCGCCCCGTGTCGATCTATGGGTCGGCTTCGAAGACGCGGGGCATGCCACGGCGCTCGGCAAGTGCGTTCTGCGTGAGCTGGACGGCGATGCCCGCGCCGACTACCTCTCCCGTCACACGCTGAATGATCTCACCCCTCGCACCATCACTCACCGTGCCGAACTGCTACGGCGTCTCGACGCGCCCCATGGGCCTGGCGTCACCGATATCGAGGAGTACTCCTTGGGTACCGCGTGCGTCGCTGTGCCCATCCGTCAGGGCGACACCCTTGGCGCGCTTGGTGTCTCCCTGCGTGCCAATCGCACCGACCGTCTCGAAGGTGCGGTGGCGACGCTGGTCGCCGCCGCGGAGCGGGTGTCCCGCAGGCTCTCGCTCACCATCTGAAAACCGGGACCTTGTGACTCCGTAGCATGACCCGTTTCATGGATTAGACGGACAAATCGGTCAAGGGTGCAGAGGAGCAGGGACGTGTGTGATCAGGGCGTCGCAGGGCCGTACGAGTCAGTCGACTGCCACGTGACGAACGGCTGGACGGTCGTCGAAGCCAACGAAGACATCGACATTTCCTTCGCTCCTGTCGTGCGAGCCGCAGTGATCCGCAGGCTCGCCGAGGGGCACCGTCACTTTGTTCTCGATCTGTGCAACACCCCCTTCCTGGACTCCATGGGGCTCGGCATGATCGTCGCTGTCGCCAAGTGCATCAAGACCCGTCACGGGTCGCTGCGGATTGCCTGCTCCGACGAATGGCTCCTGCGCGTCTTCTTTCTCGGCGGTCTGCGTCACGTCTACTCGTTCCACGACTCGGTCGAGCAGGCCGTCGCGCAGCCCCCAGTGCAGAGGGGCGTGCCGGTTGGCCGGGCAGGCGCAACTGACGGACCGCTCTTGCGATGACCCCGTACTGAGGCACTGCTCAAAGTCGTGAACATCCGCTGTCGCAACCCACCCGTGAACAAGGCCATGCACGCGAAGGCCGGGACCCCCGACAACCTGATCGGAGCGGGGGCCGGGCGGCGAGGGGGTCAGCGCCCGCAGTGCGGGCACCGTCCACTGGGGCGGCCACGGGTTTCTATCTGAATGCCGACCTCCCGCAGTCGTCGCAACTGGTAAACGATCGACGACGTGGAGGAGACCCCGACCGCCGCGGCGAGCTCGCGTACCGACGGGGCCTCCCCGTACTCGGCGAGCCACTCCCGTGCGCTGCGGATGATCCGCATCTGCCGGTCGGTGAGCATCACGGCCGCGCTTTCGTACGGGCGATCTCCTTGAGTGCCATCCGGGCCGCGGGTGTACCCGCCGAAGTCGTCCAGTACGGGTGCCCGGCGATGAGCCGGGACAGGCGGAGGAGCCGTCGGCGCTGGGCAGCCGCGTCGTCCGACGGGCCAGTGGCGAGCTGTTCGTAGGTGACGTACCAGGACGTCTGCGCCTTCAGAAGGTCGCTCGGAAAATGGCGGTCCATGCTCCCTAGTAGAGCGTATGTTCGAATTCTGGGGCAAAGGTAACGCCCCTCGACGTGTTGGGGGGCGTTCCGGTTGTCCTGTGTCGGCGAACCTTGCGCGCGTGCCATCGGACCTTGACGAACGCGGATTCGCGTTACCGAACCCGGAGCGCAGGAGCCGGGGCGCGTGGTGTCAGGCAGAATCCTGCGTCGTGGTGATCAGCGCGCGCGAACTCAACCGAGCGACCCTCAGCCGCCAGCTGCTGCTGGAGCGTGAGCCGCTGGCCGTCCCCGACGGTGTGCGGCGTGTGGTCGCTCTCCAGGCACAGCACCCGGCCTCGCCCTACCTCGCACTGTGGAACCGGCTCACCAGGTTCGCTCCCGCCGACCTCGATGCCGCCTTCACCGGGCGTTCGGTGGCCAAGGCGACCCTGATGCGGATCACCCTGCACGCCGTGCACGCCGAGGACTACCCGGCCTTCCGTGCGGCGATGCAGCCCACGCTGTACGCCTCCCGGCTCGGCTTCCGCTTCGCCGGCGCGGGGCTGACCCCGGTGGACGCCGACGAGTTGGTCCCGGAGCTGCTGGCCTTCGCCCGGCGGCAGCGCACCTCGGCAGAGATGCAGGCGTGGGTCGAGGAGCGGCTGGGCGTCGAGAAGAAGGAGGGGGCGTGGTGGGGCCTGAAGGCGTACGCGCCGTTGCACCATGCCCCGACGGACGCCCCGTGGTCGTTCGGCCTGAGGCCGTCCTTCGTCGCTGCGGGGACGGGACCCGCCCCCACGGGACGGGCGGTGGAGCCACAAGCGCTACGGACCCTGATCCTGCGCTACCTGGCGGGGTTCGGGCCTGCCTCGGTGGCAGACGTGGCGCAGTTCGCCATGGTGCAGCGGGCGGCCATCCGCGAGGCGCTCCGCGCTCTCGACAGCACCGTCGAGCAGCTCCAAGGGCCGGACGGCGGCACGCTGTTCGACCTTCCCGGCGCCTCCCGGCCGCCCGCGGAGACCCCCGCCCCGCCGCGGCTGATGGCGATGTGGGACAGCGTTCTGCTGGCCTATGCCGACCGTAGCCGGGTGATACCCCCGGCCTACCGCCCCTTGGTGATCCGCAGGAACGGCGACGTACTGCCCACCCTGCTGGTGGACGGGCATGTCGCCGGTGTCTGGCGCCCGGTCGACGGCGGCATCGAGGCCACGGCCTTCCACCCCCTGCCCCCCGCCGCCTGGGACGGGCTCGCCGCGGAGGCTCAGTCCTTGACGACGCTCCTCGGCGAACGCGAGGCGGCGGTCTACAGCCGCTACGGCCACTGGTGGTCGAAACTCCCCGAGGCCGAGGCACGGCTGCTGTGAACAGCATCAAGACCGCTCCTGGTCGTGCCGGCCGGTTCGAGCCGACCTCCCAGACCTCCTCCACCTGCGGTGTCGAGGACGGACCCAGAGCCCTCGATGTCCGGGAGTGGACCTGCGCCGCTTGCGGCGCGGTCCTCGACCGGGACGTGAACGCCGCGATCAACGTGAAGACGGCCGCCGGACTGGGGGTATCGGCCTGCGGAGCGCCGGTAGGACCAGAACCCGTTCTGGCCCAGCGCGAAGAGGCAGGAAGCCACGGATTCTCGACCGAACCCCGTGCCGCGTAGGCCGCGTAGCGGCACAGCAACGATCGAGAAGGCCGGAACCCTCGGCCTTCAGCCCGAGGGGCAAGTCAAAGCTTGGGTATTGCTCAGAAATCCCTAGGATTGACTGGGGTTATGGGGTCCACGACGATAAGCGCAGGACCCAGGTGACAACCCGTCCGGTGCTTTCACGGGTCCGGACCACAGGCGAAGGCGCGGGCGGGTGCCGACCTCGTGAGCCAGAAGGACACTGCCCTGTGCCTGCTTCTCCTGCCCCTGCCGACCAGGCCGTCGTGTTACTGCGCAAGCTCGGTGCCGCGGACATCGCTCATCCGGGTGGCACTCTCGTCGCCCACCTCCAGCGCGTCCAGGGCCAACTCGCTGTATGGGGCGCCCGTCCCGCCCTCCAGGTCGCGGGTCTGTGTCACGCTTTCTACGGCACCGACGGCTTCCCCACCGCCTTGCTGTCTCTGGACAGCCGCGCCGAACTTGCAGAGGTGATCGGTGCCGAGGCTGAAGCCATCGTGTATCTCTACGCGTCGTGTGACCGCAGGGCCACGTATCCGACGCTCGTGGATGCCGAGGGGGCCTTCCGGGATCGGTTCACCGGACGTCTCCACGCTCCGGAGCCGCACCTTCGACGGGACTTCGCTGAGCTGTCCGCCGCCAACGAACTCGACCTTGCCCGGATCGACTCCGTCTTCCGCGAGAAGTGGGGAGCCGAACTCCTCACTCTGTTCACACGATTCCAGCCCCTGCTGAGCCACCCTGCTTGGTCGGACTGCCGCACGGTGCTTGCTGCGGCTCCGCGGGACTGAGCCGGCCCCTTACGTCGGTCGCCGCCCGCGCGTCCGCCCCGCACCCCGGCGTTCTCGTCGAATGGGCTCTCCGCCGCGCCCGCCGGGATGCGGTGCACGCCCGCTGCCGCCAGCGTGGGGGAGTGGTGCAGCAGAACAAAGCCAAGTGGATTCCCGCCGGCGTGATCGTGCTGGCCGTAGTGATCGACCTGGTGACCCCGACCGAGGTGACGTCGGCCCCGCTCATCATGGCGGCGCCCGTCGCCGCCGCCCCGCTCCTGTCCCTGCCCGGCATCATCTGGGTGGGCCTCGCATCCATGGCCGTCCATGCGGGGCTGGCCTGGGTGGACGGCACCTTCGGCTGGCACCGCGGTCTGGCCAACCAGTTCACCCTCTTGGCCGTGACCCTGCTGGCCATCTTCATCAACCGCACGCTGAAGAGGCAGGACGCCCGGACCAGGCGTGCTCAGTACGTCGCGGCCGTCGCCCAGCGCGCCGTGCTGCCCAGACCGCCGGCGCGCCTGGGCGACCTGCACATTGCCGCCCGGTACGTGCCCGCCGAGAACGAGGCCATGATCGGCGGCGATCTGTACGTCGTACAGGACACCCCGTACGGCACACGCGTCCTCGTCGGTGACGTACGGGGCAAGGGCCTGGGCGCCGTGAGCGCGGTCTGCGCCGATCTCGGCGCGTTCAGGTACGCCGCGGACGAGGCCGAGGACCTCGCACAGCTTGTGCGCTCGCTGGAGCAGGCACTGCTGCGTGAGGGCGGACGGCGAGGCGGCCTCGAACAGCAGGAGGGATTCACCACCGCCCTGATCGCGGAGTTCCCCGCGGACCTCAGTGCCGTACGCATCGTCAACCGCGGCCATCCGCCGCCCCTGCTCCTCGACGCACAGGGCTCGGCCACCGTCCTCGAACCGTCTGAGGAAGTGCCTCCGCTGGGGATGGGGATGCTGGGCAGCTGGTCCGCACCGGTCGACACGTTTCCGTTCCCGCCCGGCGCGACACTCCTGTGCTACACGGACGGCATCACCGAGTCCCGGGATGCCGCAGGCACCTTCTACGACGCTGCGGCGCGCCTGCCCGTTCTGCTCCGGCACCGCGTCCGGAACGGCGAGCACCCCACACCGGCGCAGGTCCTCGACATGCTGATCCGTGACGTACGGCGCTACACGGGCGGCCGGCCCCAGGACGACCAGGCGCTTCTCGCGCTGCGCCGCTCAGCGCTCTGACCGCATCCCCGCATCCGGGAGAGGGCCTTCGGCCCTGGCTCCCCCCGCCCAGCGGGTACACGATGAGGCATGGACACCAAAGCCTGGCTCATCCTCGCCGCCGCCGTCGTGCTGCTCACCATGGGCATCGCCGCAGTTCTCCTGGTGCGAGTGATCCGGGCGAAGAGGCTGCTCCTCGACGCGGGAATCCCGCTCCGCAACAAGGCGCTGGTCTGGGCCGCCGTGATCTACACGGTGTCACCGGTCGACCTGCTGCCGGACCCCGTCTACCTCGACGACATCGGATTCCTGCTGCTGGCCCTGCGCTCCGTGCACGTCGCGGCGCGAGCCGGATACCCGCTGGTGGCAGGTCAACCTGTGGTGCGACGCCTGGCAGGTGACCGAGCAGACGGCCATCAACCACCTGGGGCGGCTGCTGCTCGCGGCCGAGGAGAGCGGTGACGTCTCGCCGCCTGGCGGTTCATCCGGAAGGGCGAATCCTGGCGGCTGCGCGTCCTCCCCGCCGACAGCCGTGACGCGACTGCTGTCCTCGGACGGCTGACCAGCACGCTCACCCAACGGGCCGTGATCCGGCACGCCGAAAGCGTCATCTACGAGTCCGGGACCCGCCGCTTCGGCGGACCGGAAGTCATGCGGGCCGCCCACGACCTGTTCCACGCCGACAGCCGCCACATCCTGGCCCGCCTCGCCTACGAGAGCGACGATCACCGCCGCGAGCTCGGTGGCCGGCAAGACACCCGGATGATGCTCGCCGCCGGACAGGACCTTTACCAACAGGGCGATGTCTGGGCCCGGATCGCCGAGCCCCGCGGCGGCGGCGCGAGCGAGCTCGGCCCCGAAAGCGAGGCGCTGACCGGACGCTTCGCCTGAAGCTGTGATTCAGCAATCATCGGGACCCATCGGGACCCATCGAGACCTCCTAGTTTCACCAATATGTCTTGGTCTTATTGAGGGAGGTCGTCCAGATACGCAGGACATCAGGACTGAAGGAACACTTGGGCCTACGTGGATGGGGATTAGCATGGTCTTGTGGCTTCCGTGCAGACAGCGTCGGCCGACGCGGCCGGCAGCGCCATCGACTCCGTCAGCGTCCTGAGCGAGGACTCACGACGGCGCATGTTCACCTTCATCCGCAGTGCCGGCCACGCCGTCACCCGCGACGAGGCCGCCGCGAGCGTCGGCATCTCCCGCAAGCTCGCCGCCTTCCACCTCGACAAGCTCGTCGACGCCGGCCTGCTGCGCGCCCGCTACGAAACGCCCGGCGGGATCCGCAAGGTCGGCAGACGGCCAAAGGTGTACGAGCCCACCGACGCGCAGATCACCGTGACCATCCCCGACCGGCGCCACGAACTCCTGGCGGACCTTCTCCTGGACGCCGTGCTGACCGAGGAGGCCGACGAGAACGCCGCGCAGGCGGCCATGCGGACCGCGGAGCAGCGCGGCCGGCAGCTGGGCGCAGCCGCACGGGAGGAGACCCGCCCAGGGCGCCTGGGACCCGAGCGTGGGCTGACCGTCTGCGAGGGGCTGCTGGAGGAGTACGGCTACGAACCCGTCCGGGACGCACCCTCCAGGCTCCGGCTGCGCAACTGCCCGTTCCATCCGCTTGCCGCGAAGGCCCCCGACCTGGTGTGCGGGATGAACCAAGCCTTCCTCAGCGGCTACCTCACCGGCCTTGAGGTCAACGGAGTCAAGGCCGTCCTGACCCCCGAGCCCGGCGAATGCTGCGTACGGCTGTGCCCGAACGACACCGATCGTGATGAGCAGATGCCCCAGGATCACTGACACGGCACCGGCCGCCCGCCCCCGCGGGCCACCGACCAGATGCACGACTCTGCCCGCAGCGAACGGATCGAACGGATCGAACGGGTCAGGGAATCGCCCGCGATCCAATGCGGGGCACACCCGGCATCGGTGCTCGACGTGTCGTCGAGCTGGGGGAAACGCCCGTTCCGGCGTTCCAATCGGAGCATCGCCATGTTGCCCAAACGCGTTCTGAAATCTTCTGCCTCTTCCACGGCACCGGCGGCGCAGCCCACTTCCACCGCCGCGCCCATGACGACCGCCGCCGACTTCGGTCTGCTGCTCATCAGGCTGACCATCGGCCTGCTGATGGCCGCACACGGGGCTCAGAAAGTCTTCGGACTCTTCGGAGGCCAGGGTCTGACGGAGACGGGCAAGGGATTCGCGGCCCTGGGCTACCACCCGGGAAAGCTCTTTGCCGTGATCGGGGGCATGTCCGAGCTGCTCGGCGGCCTTGGTCTGGCCCTCGGCCTGCTGACGCCGCTGGCGGCCGCCGCCCTGATCGGCGTCATGATCAACGCCATGGTCATGGTCACCGGCGCCCACGGCCTGTGGGACACGGACGGCGGCGTGGAATACAGCGTCTGCATCGCCGTCGTCGCGCTGGCCGTCGCCGCCATCGGGCCGGGCAGGCTGGCCGCCGACCGCCCCTTCCGCTGGGGCAAGGGCGGCTGGAAAGAGGCCGCTTTCGCCCTCGGCCTGGGCGGCATCGCCGCCGCGATCACACTCAGTCTGTAGAACCAAGGCGGACTCCTGCGGAGCCTCGCCCGCACAACGGCGGGCCGGCAGGGCCTTGATGACCGCTGGGCGGCGGGGTGTATGCCCGGCGCTCGCGAAGGGGAGTGGCCCTGCAACACCCGCGGTCGGCATGCTGGAGCCCAGCGTTGTGGAGGTCGTCCCCGCCGACAAGATCAACGAAGCGTACGGATGCGTTCTGGCCTCCGACATCCGCTACCGCTTCGACATCGACATCGACATCGACATCGACATCGACACGATGCGCTGACGAAGCCCGGGAGACAGCCCCTGACCGCGCATCGCAGGCGGGCCTGCACAGGCCCGCGTCGCGAGGGGGGAGCCTCTTTTCTCCCCCCTCCCTCAGCGAGAGAGCCCCTTCTCCCCCCCTCCCTCAGCGAGAGAGATCAGCCTGACCATCGTCAGTCCTGGAGTTCCCCAGCACACGCCACACCGCAGGAAGCGCACCCATCGCCAGGGCCGCTTTCAGCGCATCGCCCGCCAGATAGGGAGCGGCGCCCAGGGCGACCGCCCGGTGCAGGGAAAGATGCAGGGACAGCGCGAGATACGGCACTCCGACGGCGTACACGCAGAAGGTGCCCAGGGCCATGACACCGGCCGTACGCAGCGGGCTCCGGTCGCCGCCGCGGCGGGCCAGGCCGCCGACCACGGCGGCGGCGAGAACCAGGCCGAGGACGTAGCCGAAGGTGGGCATGGCCGCGCCGGAGGCGCCCTCGGCGAACCACGGCATGCCGCAGACGCCCGCACCGGCGTAGACGGCGAGCGCCAGCGCCCCGCGGCGCGCACCGAGGGCGATGCCGACCAGCAGAGCGGCGAAGGTCTGCCCTGTCACCGGGACCGGCGACCCGGGCACCGGCACCGCGAACTGCGCGGCGATCCCGGTCAGCGCGGCGCCGCCGAGGACCAGCGCGGCGTCGCGCGCCCGGGTCCGGGCGGCGCCCTCGGCCGGCAGCAGGTCGGCGAGGACCCGTACCGCGGGACGGGGCGTCGGCGCAGTGATGCTGGAGATTGTGCTCACGTCAGGGGAGTCCGTTTCTGCGTGTTCTGAGAGGCTGTCGTGCGGGAACCGGTCCGCGTAGCGGCTACGGGTACGGGTAGAAGCCGCGCCCCGACTTACGGCCGAGGAAGCCCCCCTCGACCATGCGGGAGAGCAGCGGCGGAGCCGCGTAGAGGGGCTCCTTGAACTCCTCGTACAGGGCATTGGCCACGGCCGCCACGACGTCGAGGCCCACCATGTCGGTCAGCCGCAGCGGCCCCATCGGGTGCGAGCAGCCGAGCACCATGCCCTGGTCGATGTCCTCGACGGTGGCGAAGCCCGTCTCCGCCATGCGCACGGCGGACAGCAGATACGGCACCAGCAGCGCGTTGACGACGAAGCCGGCCCGGTCCTTGGAGCGGATCGGCTGCTTGCCCAGGGTCTGCGCGACCCATGACTCGGCCCGGTCCATGGTCGCGTCGGACGTGTGCAGGGAGCCGACCAGTTCCACCAGGGGCATCGCCGGTACGGGGTTGAAGAAGTGGGTGCCGATGACCTGGGCCGGGCGGCCGGTGGCCCCGGCCAGTTTCATGATGGGGATCGAGGAGGTGTTGGAGGCCAGGATCGCCTCCGGGTCCTCGACCACCTTGTCGAGGGTGGCGAAGAGATCGAGCTTGAGTGTCTCCTCCTCGCGGACGGCCTCGACCACCAGCTGCCGGTCGGCCAACTCGCCCAGATCCATGGTGAATCCGATGCGTGCCGCGGCCGCGTCCCGCTCGGCGGCGGCGAGCCTGCCCTTGGCGACGGCGCGGTCGAGGGAGGCGAGGATGCGGTGCCGCCCGGTGGTCAGCGACGCCTCGCGGGAGACCGCGACCAGCACGTCCATGCCCGCCAGGGCGCTCACTTCGGCGATTCCGGCGCCCATGGCGCCCGAGCCGACCACTCCGACACGACTGATGGGGATCATCTGGTGTATCACTTCTTCCGTCTTGGTTTGCCTGGAATGCGTGGTGCCTGGGTGCGGGTGTGGGTGCGCGGCTCAGGCGGCCTCTTCGCGCTGTTCCGGCGCGATGACGACGAGGACCTGGTCGGCCGAGACGATGTCGGTCAGAGCGCAGCGGACCTCCTCGACCACGCCGGAGGCGGGGGCGAGCACCCGGTTCTCCATCTTCATCGCCTCGACGATCGCCACCGTGTCGCCCTGCTGCACGAAGTCACCTACCGCTATGGGTAGTTGAACCACGGTGCCGGGCATGGGTGAGGTGACCGCGTCACCGCCGGCCGCACTGTCGTCCTCGCCGGCGACATCGAGAGTGAGGGTCAGCCGGCGGCCGTCGACAACGAGTTCGCAGCCGTCCGCCCGGCGCAGGCCCGTCCACAGCGCCTGGCCGACCGTGCCGCGCAGCAGCGCCCCGTCCGGCGTGCACGTGACGGTGAAGGGTTCGCCCGCCACGGCCACCGTGAGCGCGTTCTCCCGCCGGGAGAGCAGCGCCGCTTCGAGGGGACGGCCGCCGACCCGGCAGGCGACGCGGCCCAGTGGGGCGTCCCGGTCGAGCAGTTGCCGGTCGAGAGCGCCGAGTGAACCGCTCCACGGTGACTCGGCTCCGTACGCGGCGGGGCGGGCGGGCAGGCTCATGGCGGCCGCGCAGGCGGCCGCCACCGGCTCGAGGTCCCGACGGTTCTCGGCGGCGCGGGCGGCGAACTCGTCCACGAGGTGGGTGTCGATCAGCCCGGCGCTGACCCGGGTGTCGCGCAGCAGATCGGCGAGGAACCCGAGGTTGGTGGTGAGGCCGAGGACGGCGGTGGAGCGTACGGCGTGCAGCAGTCGGGCGAGGGCAGCGGGGCGGGCCGGGTCGTGCGCGATGAGCTTGGCGATCATCGGGTCGTAGAAGACCGGGACGTCGCCCGCACCGTCGAAGGCCGCGTCGACCCGCAGATCGGTGGGCCACAGGACGGCCAGCGCCCGGCCGGGGGCGGGGCGGAAGTCCGCGTCCGGGTCCTCGGCGTACACGCGGACCTCGATGGCGTGACCGGACGCGGTGATCTCGCCCTGTGCCAGCGGGAGTCGTTCGCCCGAGGCGGTCCGCAGCTGCCATTCGACCAGGTCGAGGCCGGTGATGGCCTCGGTGACCGGATGTTCGACCTGGAGGCGGGTGTTGACCTCCAGAAAGTAGAACCCGCCGTCGCCGTCACCGGCACTGTCGAGGATGAACTCGAAGGTGCCCGCGTTGGTGTAGCCGATGGCCTGCGCGCCGCGTACGGCGGCCGACAGCAGCGCCTCCCGGACCTCCGGCGGGAGGTTGACGGCAGGCGCCTCCTCGACGATCTTCTGGTGGCGGCGCTGCAGCGAGCACTCCCGCTCGAAGAGGTGCACCACGTTGCCGTGGCTGTCACCGAAGACCTGGACCTCGATGTGCCGGGGCCTGCGCAGATACCGCTCGACCAGCAGGCGTCCGTCGCCGAAGCTCGCGCGGGCCAGGCGGACCGCGGCCTCGACGGCGGGGGCGAGGTCACGCTCGTGCTCGATGACCTGCATGCCCTTGCCGCCGCCTCCGGCGACGGGCTTGAGGATCACCGGGTAGCCGATCCGGTCCGCGTGCGCCCGGATGTCGTCCGCCGACTCGGTGGCGTCCGCCGAGCCCGGCAGGACCGGCACGCCCGCCTCGGCCATCAGGCGCTTCGCGGTGGCCTTGTCGCCCATGGCCGCGATGGTGCTCGCGTCGGGCCCGACGAAGACCAGGCCCGCCGCCGCGGTGGCGGAGGCGAACTCCGCGTTCTCCGAGAGGAATCCGTAGCCCGGGTGGACGGCGTCGCAGCCGGTGCGCAGGGCCGCGTCGATCAGGGCGTCGGCGCGCAGATAGCTGTCGGCCGCGGGGGAGGGGCCGATCAGGACCTGTTCGAAGGCGCCGTCCAGGTGGGCCGCGGCGCCGTCAGCCTCGGAGTGGACGGCCACGTACTCGATACCGAGGCGCCGGCAGGTGCGGGCGATACGGCGGGCGATCTCGCCCCGGTTGGCGATCAGGAGTCGTTTCACCATGACGGACCATCACATCCTGAACACGCCGAAGCGCGTCTCTCGTTGCGGTGCTGCCGCGGCCAGAGCGAGGCTCAGCGTCAGCCATTCACGGGTGTCGGCGGGGTCGACCACGGCGTCCACCCACAGGCGCGCGGCGACATAGAGGGGCTGGCCCTCGCGGTCGTAGTTGTCCCGGATCGGCTTCTTGAAAGCCTCTTCCTCTTCCGGGGTCAACGAGCGGCCCTCCTTGGCCAGTTGCTCGTTCTTGATCAGCGCCAGAACGGTCGCGGCCTGCTCTCCGCCGACCACGGACGTCTTGGCGTTGGGCCACATGGCCATCAGCTGCGGGCCGATCGAGCGGCCGCACATGGCGAGGTTGCCCGCCCCATAGCTGCCGCCGATCAGCATGCTGAACTTCGGGACGGCGGCGCAGGACGCGGCGTTCACCATCTTGGCGCCGTGCTTGGCGATGCCGCCCGCCTCGTACTCGGCGCCGACCATGAACCCGTTGATGTTGTGCAGGAAGAGCAGCGGGATGCCGCGCTGCGAGCACAGTTCGATGAAGTTCGCGGCCTTCTGGGCGCTCTCGGAGAAGAGCACGCCGTCGTTGATCAGGACGCCCACCGGGTAGCCGCCGACCCGGCCGGTGCCGCACACGATCGTCGTCCCGAACCGGGCGCGGTACTCGGTGAATTCGCTGCCGTCCAGAAGCCGGGCGAGGATCTCCCGGGCCGGGATCGGCTCGCGCGGGTTGGCGCTGACGATGCCCGGCAGTTCGGCGGGGTCGTACAGCGGCTCCGCCGGTATCTCGGGCGGTGCGGCCGGCGTGCCCGTGCCGCTTCGGGCGGCGATCTCCCGGACCAGGGCGAGGGCGTGCTCGTCGTCGAGGGCGAGGTGGTCGGCGACACCGCTGGTCTCGGTGTGCAGGTCGGCCCCGCCGAGGGTCTCGGCATCGACGATCACGCCGGTCGCCGCCCGCACCAGTTGCGGGCCCCCCAGGAAGATCGACCCGTTGCCCCGTACGATCACGGTCTCGTCGCACATCGCCGGGATGTACGCGCCGCCGGCGGTGCACGAGCCCATCACGGCCGCGATCTGCGGCAGGCCCATCGCGGACATCTCCGCGATGTTGCGGAAGATCTTCCCGAAGTGGTTCTCGTCCGGGAAAATGTCCTCCTGCATCGGCAGGAAGACGCCTCCGGAGTCGACCAGGTAGATGCAGGCCAGCCCGTTCTCGCGGGCGACCTGCTGCGCCCGCAGGTGCTTGCGGACCGTCAGCGGGTAGTACGTACCGCCCTTCACGGTCGCGTCGTTGGCGAACACGACCGTGGGCCGGCCCTCCACCATGCCGACGCCGGTGATGATGCCCGCCGACGGCACGGCCTGCTCGTACACCTCGTGCGCGGCGAGCTGGCCGATCTCCAGGAACGGGGTTCCCGGGTCGAGCAGCCGGGTCACCCGCTCCCGGGCGGTGAGCTTGCCGCGCGCGGCGTGCCGGGCCTGCGCCGCGGCGCCGCCGCCGGCCGTCGCGGCGGCGCGGGCCGCCGCGATCTGCTCGCGCAGCGCTCCGTAGGCCGCACTGTTGCGGCGGAACACCTCGCTGGAAGGGCTGATGTGGGAACGCAGAACCGCCATGTCACTTCCCTTCCTTGGGGATTGCCGTGGGGACGGCGATCCGGGTCAGGAGCCAGGCCGCGGCCCCCAGCGCGGCGGCGACCGTGGCCCAGGCGAGATCGGCGTGCAGCAGCGCGGCGCCCGCCGCGGCCACGCCCGCCATGGACTGCTGGAGGAAGCCGCACAGCGAGACGGCGTAGGCGCCGTGGCCCTGCTGGCTGGTGACAGCGGTGGCCATGCTGTTCGGGAACAGCACGGACTGCCCGAACGTGGTCACGCAGTACAGCGCGACGAAGGCCACCAGAACGCCGGTGTCCGGCAGACCGGGCACCGACCACAGCGCGATCATCAGCACGCCGGTCGCGGTCATCACGATCGATCCCGCAGTCATCAGGCGGCCCGAACCGGCCCTGGCCACCAGCCGGTTGACGGTCATCGCGCCGGCGAAGTAGGCCGCGCCGAGCAGCAGTCCGAGGCTCCCGTACTGGTCGGTGGCGAGCCCGAAGTGCTCCTGGAAGACGAACGGGCTGACCTCCTGCAGCAGCACGATCGTGGCGAACCCCGCGCCGCCGGCCAGAGCCGGCAGCAGGAAACCGGGCTGCCTGCTGATGGTGAGGCAGATCCGCAGCACCTCCGACGGCCGCTGCACGGTACGGCCCGACTCGAACGGCACGGTGAAGGTCAGGGCCGCCGCGATCGCGCCGACCGCGGCGAGAACGACGAAGCCGGCCTCCCAGTGCGCGTACCTGCCGATCAGGCCGCCGAGGAACTGGCCGCCGCCCATCGCCGTGATGAACGCGATCGACAGCACCGAGAGGCGTCGGGCCAGCTCGTCGCCGCTCCAGCGGTCACGCACCAGGATGCGGGCGATGATCGCGCTGCCTCCGGCGCCGATGCCCTGCAGCGCACGCAGCACCAACAGCCCCTCGGGGGACCGGATCAGCGCGATCGCCGCGCTGGTGAGCACGAACAGCGCGAGCGACGTCAGCAGCGGGCCCCGGCGGCCGTAGCGGTCGGCCGCCACGCCCCACAGGACCACCGGAGCCGCGGCGCCGATCACGAACGCCGAGATGGAAAGCGCCGCGTAACTGCGGGACATTCCGAAGTCGTGCGCCACGATGGGCAGCGAGGGCAGGTAGATGGTGGTCGCCATCTGGGCCATGAAGACCAGCAGGCAGGAGAGCGCCATGATGCGCCGGTTCACGTGATGAAGGGTGGCCTGCTTTCCATTGGCCGTCTCCTCTTCATCTACCGTCAATGTTCTGCCGGCCTGTTGTATTTCGTCGGCCGGAGAAGTTTTCTGCTCAGTCATTCTGGCTCCGCAGTTCATTGACCAGACGGCCGAAGTTCTCAATGTCGGTACGCGTCATGTCCGCGCGGAGCATGATGCGCAGCCCCGCCTTTCCGCGGGCGATGACGGGGAAGAAGAGGGCAGAGGTGTAATAGCCCGCGGAAAGGAGGGCCCGACCGATACGGACGGTCTTCTCCTCCGAGCCGATGTCGATGAACCGAATGGGCAGTCCGTCGCCGCGGTCGGCGGTCGGCACCAGCGCGTCGAAGCAGTCGATGTTCTCCTGCAGCCGGTGCTGGAGTTCCTTTAGCTCGGGCGAACGGTGCAGCGTCGCGGAGGCGACGATCGCCCCGAGTCCGGCCGTGTTGATCCGCTGCGACCAGGTCAGCGGACCGCCGTAGCGCAGGGCGAGATCACGGCGATGCCGGGAGCCCTGCGGCCCCAGGAAGATCGCGCCGCCGGACGCGCCGAAGCCCTTGTTCAGGGAAGTGATGATCAGCGTACGGTCGTTGATCTCACCCATGGCGTCGAGGACGACACCACGCCCCTGGTCGCCGCAGGTCGACACCCCGTGCGCCTCGTCGAAGAACAGGAAGAGCCCGTACTTCTCCTGCAGCGCCAAGAGTTCGCGAACCGGCGCCTGCCCGCCCGTGCTGTACACCCCGTCGGCCACGTAGGCGACGTTCGGGTGGGTGCGGCAGAGCTCTTCCAGGGCGTCGAGGTCGTTGTGCGCGATGGTCCTGACCTCGGCCTCGTCGGCGACGCTCGGCTTCATCGCGTTCAGACAGAAGTGCGCGTGCTTGTCGAACACCATGAGCGGCGGTACGCCGTCGGTGAAGGCACCGGACGCCACCAGGGGCAGCGCGGACCAGGCGGCCGCGGCGCAGGAGGCGAGGGTGACAGCCTCGACCCGGAACAGGTCGGAGAGCGCGTCCTCGGCGTCCTTGAGAATCCCGAAGTGCACACGCATCCGGGAGACCGAGGTGTTCAGCGAGGCGTTCTGGGTGACCGCGTCGGCCGCCGCGCGGATCAGCGCCGGATGGGAGTCCAGACCGAGATACGAGTACGACGACATGTTCAGGAACTCGTGGCCGTCGGCCCGGGCGGCATAGCGCCCGGCGCCGACGTTTTCGGCGACAATCCCGGCCATCCCGGAATCGGCGGTGACGTTCCAGAAGTCGTTGCTTATCCCTATCGTCTTCTTGATGTTCATGAAGGCATGCAAAATAGCTCCCGAAGTATTCCTCAGTCGAGTCCGAGCCTGGAATCAAACCAGAGCGGGGCGGACGGGGTTCCGCCACCGTCCACCGCCGTGTACTCCGCAAGCGGGAGGGGTCCCTATGGGCCCGGTCGTCACTGAGATTCGCAACTCGGCGTAGCGAAAGTCAACGGATTCGACCGGCAATGTTCTGCCGGTTGCACTCGGGCGGCAGGAAACGGACCGGCAGAAAATTGCCGGTATCCGGACCGGAAAATCTTTGCCGGTCGGCACCTGTTGAACGCGCCGCCGGTATCGGCCAGAGTGAGAGCTCAGCCGTCCAGGCGGTCGGCGCCGGTTTCCGCGTCGGACCCCGGCAGCAGGCTGAGGAAGGTGAGCCGAAGTCCGGGATGGCCGACGGGATGCAGTACCTGGGTGACGACGTCGACGGCGTGCGGAGCGAAGCGGGGGATGCTCAGACGGAACGTGTGCCCGTCCCGGTTGGCGATGATGACCGGACCGTCGTCCCAGATCCGCCGGCACTCGGGGTCGGCGAGTGCGGTCAGCAGGATCTCCGCGAGTTCGGGGTGCCCCGGGTACTGCGCCATGGCGTAGCGCAGCATCGCGAGATAGGCCCGCCCGTGCCGCGGCCAGTCGGCCAGCTGCTGCCGGGCTTCGGGGTCGGTCAGCCCCCAGCGGATCAGGTTCGCGCCGGGGACCTGCACCCACGGGAACCACTCGGCCATGGCCTCGTTGTGGGCGAGCACGTTCCACGCGTTGTCGGTGAGATAGGCGGGCTGCGTGGGCTGCAGGTCGAGCAGGCGCCGCAGCGGAGCCAGATCGACGCCGTCGGCGGGCGAAACGGCAGGGAAGGGCTCCCCGCCGGCAGCGAAGAGGAACAGGGTCGCCCGCTCGTCCGCGCACAGCCGCAGCGCGCCCGCCAGCGCGGTCAGGGTCCGGGCGTCCAGGCGGGGCGTCGCCCCGCGTTCGAGGTCCCGGTACCAGCGTTCGCTCATGCCGACCGCGGCGGCGACCTCCACCTGCGGAAGCGGTTTGCCGAGACCCAGCTTGCGGCCCGCTCGCGCCCGCCACGCCCGTAGGAGCACCGCGAGCCCCACCTCTTCGTCTGGCAGTTGCCCGAGGCCGGGTCGGTCTGTGAAGTTTTCGCGCTGCATGAATCGGGCCCCACTCTGGCTGCTTCCTGGTGCCGTGGCTCAGGCGGGAGCGGCCGGCGTGGAGTACCGCATACGGGCGGCGCCCACACTGTCACGAAAGGATCAATGCAGGTCAGGTACCCCGCACAAGGGTAACTGACGTGCCCGTACTGGTTCCGCGCCAACAACCGGCCAGGTTGAGGGCATCGGTCTTCGTAGCGCATCCAATGGGCGGGCGGTGTTCCACAAGGCGGCCGCCAACGACTACTACGTGGCCCGGTTCCGCGAGCCGGTGGCCCGGGTGCGCGGCGCAGAGACGCTGCAGCGGCACGAGGCGGAGTTCGTGTGGGTACTCGCCGGGAACGCACCTTTCAGCCGACTCTCCAGGACGCGACCTGGCACGTCTGAACCCTCACGACGTGCTGCCGCCTCCTGGCTGACGTCGTGTTGACGGTCGGTGAGGGGCGCGCCCGGTGCTCCTGGTGCATGACCCGGTTGCCGGTCGTGGATCGCGAGAGTCGGCCTGCGGGGATGCCGCGGGGGCCCAGCAATTTGCCGTCTGCTCGTCATACTCCGCTGGTCGGCACCACGTTGGTGGCATCCACTGCGGGGCGCAGCGCTTTGGCGAGCTGGACGGCGTCGCCCACGGCCCAGAAATGGGTGAAGAACAGGCGGGGGCTCTCCGTCACGTGGTGGTTGTGCAGCTCGACGAGCTTGATCCTGCCCCGCCGCAAGGCTCCCATTACGTTCTGGACCTCCTCGGCGACCATGACGCAGTCGCCGCTGAGCGCTGCCCTGCCGTTTCCCAGCGGCTGGAAAATGAACGCGCTGGTCGCGCCCAGACCGGAGGGCAGTACCAGATGGCCGTCGCAGATCGTCTCGCGGCGAGCGAAGACGGCCTTGTAGACCACGCCGTCGCTGGAACCCTTGGCGCCCAGCGCAGCGTCGATTCCGGCAGTGTCCAGGTCGACGGGGCTCGGCGGGCCGGCCGGTGTCGCCGGCGGGATGCCGGTGCGTTCGAATCCCGCGCGCAGGCCGTGCGCCAGGGCCAGTTCGTCATGGCCGTGTCCGTGGACATGGACCCACCAAATGTCGGGGCGATGGGTGGGCAGATGCTTGTGGAGCGCGGTCTGCGCGATTCCGTTCGCCTGCCAGGCGTCGATCACCCGCTGCAGTTCCCTCTCGGTGACCGCCACATCGCCCATGCACATCGTGCTGCCGTCGGCGTAGCGGACGAAGGCCACGTGCGCACCGAGTGCGAGCTGCGGTGTGATGACGATGTTGCCCTCGACGACGACGCGAAGATCGTCGCGGGGGAAGGGGGTGTGATACGTCGTCCCTCGCAGCAGGTTGCCGCTGCGGCCCAGTGCTTTCGCTACGGCCGCCCAGTCCGACTCGGTGGTGGTCACCGGCTTGACCAGCGCCCCGTCGGGCATCGTGCGAGCGCTGGCCGGCCCCGCCCCGGCCAGCACCGGTGCCAGTGTGGCAGCGGTCAGCACGCGTCGCCGAGACGTGGCGGCCTGTTTGTCTCCAGTCGTCATTTGATCTCCTCCATGGCGAGATGAAACCATAAGGAATGCGTGTTATTGGCATTGATTGGGCCGATATCAGCCAGATGTGTCTTTTCGGCTGCCATCGAACGGTGCCCTGAGTGGTGCCTTGCGAATCGTCAGCACCCCCGCGACGTGCGGGAGTTGGTCCCTGCTCTGATCGACCGCGGGGCAGCACTGTTCTCCGGACGGTGTCCCGGTCGGTCAGCGCGAGAGCGACGCCCCGCTCGGCGGCCCGGCGACCGCATGATGAGGGAGTGAGGCGCCGTATCGGGCCGAGTAGCCGGAGGTCACGTGCAAGTGGGATGGGCCAGAGGTCGTCACTTGGCACCTCCGATCACGCGAGCACCGATTCAAGCCACGGGACTTGTTCTGACACCAATCCATCGAACGAAAATCGATAACAGTACGAGCCTTGTACTCCGCATGTCGCTGTGACTCGCCGCTGTGACTGAGCGCTTCAGTTGGCACTTGAGCACTTCAGTTGGCACCGTGAGTGCTTGAGACGGCAGCGCAGGGTACTGGCGAGAGCCTCTGAGCAGAGGCTTTTCCGTCAGGACCTGCACCGGGCCGATCGCGCGGGCCCCAATCCCGACGGTTGGTTGGCCCGCTCGATCGACCACCCCTCAGCCGACCCCGTCCGCGCCGCAGCCCTCCTCACTCTGAGCGTGCGCATCCTGGACGCCCCCGCCGAGGCAACGTCATCGCGTCGCTGATGTCCCAGATCCCCACGAACACCGGAGCACAACGCCGTCTCACGCAGCTCGCGGAGCACTGCTCGCCCGCCATGCGTACAACGATCCGCGAGAGCGTGCGCTACCGACGCGGGATGGCCGGCCCACCCGCCCACTTTCCCCAGCCGTCCACCCATCGGGGGCGGCTGGACCCGGACAGCATCCCGCCCCTGCTCCCGGGCAGCCCCGCTGGGCGAACTCAACGCTCCTACACGGCAGTTGCGCCGCGATGCCGCGATCCGTCTGGTCCAAATGGCCAGCGGGACATCGCGCGCCGCGGCGGCCCGCGCCCTGGGAATCGCCCCGGGCTCCTTTCCGTCCGCCAGCCTCTGCATTCGCCGATGGCAGCAGGCGCCCGGCAACGCACAGGCGTACCAGGCCGCACCACGACGAGTCGCTGGCATCGCGATGCGACACGGTGCAACGCCACGTGATGTCTCCACGTCCTGAACCGCGAGCGACCGGTAGAAGCGCAGATCCGATGGCGGTACTAGGGCGGCAGTCAATTCCTGTGGGATGTGGTGCTGGGCGTCGCGACGGATGGAGCGGTCATGTCGAGCAGGAGCAGCGCGTCGTGGTCGGGGCTGCCGGGTTCGGCGGTGTAGACGCCGATGCGCTGGCCGGGGGTGCCTTCGACGTGCAGGGACTGGGACGTGAGGGTGAGCGTGCCGACCTGGGGGTGGTGGAAGGTCTTGTGGGCGGGCTTGCGTCCCGTCACTTCGTAGCGTTCCCACAGGCCGGCGAAGTCGGGGCTCTTCAGAAGCAGCTCGCCGACGAGGTTGGTGAGGTCGGGTGCGTCGGGGGCGGTGCCGGCGACGGCGCGCAGGCGGGCGACGCAGGCGGTGATCTGCCGGTCCCAGTCGGGGAAGAGGTCGCGGGCCGCGGGATGCAGAAAGAGGTAGCGGGCGAGGTTGCGGTGCTTGGCCGGCCAGTCGTCCAGACCCGCGTACAGGGCGAGGCCGCCGGGGTTCCAGGCGAGCATGTCCATGCTGCGGCTGATGACGTAGGCGGGGTTCGGACGGAGCGATTCGAGCAGCAGCCTGAGGTGCGGTCGCACGGTGCGGCCGGGCGCGGGCGGCGGCTCGGACACGTAGCGGGCGGCGCGGGCGGCGAGCTCGCGCAGGTGCTGGTGCTCCTGGTCGTCCATGCGCAGGGCGCGGGCGAGGGAGTCGAGGACGGCGGGGCTCGGCCGGGTCTCCTTGCCGCGTTCCAGACGTACGTAGTAGTCGATGCTGATCCCGGCGAGGGTGGCCAGCTCCTCGCGGCGCAGCCCTGGGGTGCGGCGGATGCCGGCGCCGACGGTGAGGCCGACGTGTTCGGGGCTTGTCTGGGTGCGGCGGGCGCGCAGATAGCGGCCCAGCTCGGCGCCCTCACTGTGCGCGCTCTCGGATTCCATGACTCCAGTCTCACCCGATGAGCACCCGCCACGCAGGGCCGAGGGGGGCCCTGTCATTACCCCTGAACAGCCCGCCCTGCCACATGGGCGCAATCCGGGCGAAGGTGAAGGAGCAAGACGCCGGTATCCCGGTCTCTTCCCCGTGAGCTCAGGCGCGATCTGCCGGGCCGGGCGAGAGCGAGGGGCCGGGTACGCCACGGATCGAAAGAAGGCGAGATGCGGTACATCAAGCTGCGTGATCTGGAGGTTTCCCGGATCGGTCTGGGCGCGATGGGTATGTCCCACGGCTACACCGGCTCAGGCACCGATGACGCGGAGTCGATCCGGACCGTGCACCGGGCGCAGGAGCTGGGCGTCACGCTCATCGACACGGCCGAGATCTACGGCCCGTACACCAACGAGGAGCTGCTCGGGCGGGCGCTGAAGGGGCGCCGGGACCAGGTGGTGCTGGCCACGAAGTTCGGCCTGGTCTCGCACGGCGGTGACGGCGCCTGGAACCTGGATTCCAGCCCGGCCAACATCCGCACCGCCGTCGAGGGCTCCCTCAAGCGTCTGGGCACCGACCACATCGACCTGTACTACCAGCACCGGGTGGACCCGAACACGCCGATCGAGGAGACCGCCGGTGCCGTGGGCGAGCTGATCGCCGAGGGAAAGGTGCGTGCCTTTGGCCTCTCGGAGGCGGGCCCGGACACGATCCGCCGCGCCCACGCCGTCCAGCCCGTCACCGCCGTCCAGTCTGAATACTCCCTGTTCACTCGCGGGATCGAGGAGCGCGTGCTGCCCGTCCTGCGGGAGCTGAACATCGGGCTCGTGCCTTTCTCTCCGCTGGGCCGCGGTTTCCTGACCGGCACCGTGCGCTCCACCGACCAGTTCGACGAGAACGACTTCCGGCGCGACAACCCGCGCTTCACCGGTGAGAACTTCCAGCGCAACCTGGCGCTGGCCGACGAGGTCAAGGCCCTGGCCGATGAGGCCGGTGCCACGCCCGGTCAGGTGGCGCTGGCCTGGCTGCTCGCCCAGGGCGACGACATCGCCCCGATCCCCGGTACCAAGCGGGTGTCCCGCGTCGAGGAGAACACCGCCGCCGACGCCGTCACGCTGACCGCCGAGCAGCTCGACAGGCTCTCCGGCCTGCCGCCCGCTGCCGGCGCCACCCACACCGAGGCCCAGGCCCGAATGCTCGAACGCTGACACCCGTCACGACCCCCCAGCACGACCCCCGTTTGGAGTAGCACCTTCATGCGTGCAGCAGTGATGTACGGAGCCGGAGACGTCCGCGTCGAGGACCGGCCCGACCCCAAGATCGTCCAGCCGACCGACGCCGTGGTGCGCACGCTCGCCGCCTGTGTCTGCGGCAGCGACCTGTGGCCGTACCAGTCGATGCCCGCCACCGACACCGGCCGCCCCATGGGGCACGAGTTCCTCGGCGTCGTCGAGGAGACCGGCGCGGACGTGACCGGCCTGAAGACCGGTGACCTGGTCGTAGCCCCGTTCACCTACAGCGACAACACCTGCGACTACTGCGCCAAGGGCCTGCACATCTCCTGCCGCAACGGCGGCCGGTACGGCTTCGACGGCGTGGACGGCGGGCAGGGCGAAGCCGTCCGCGTCCCGCATGCGGACGGCACGCTGGTGAAACTGCCGGTGGCGGCCGACTCCGCGCTTCTGCCGTCCCTGCTGGCGCTGAGCGACGTGATGACCACCGGCCACCACGGCGCCGTCACCGTCGGAGTCGCCCGCGGCGACGCGGTGCTCGTCGTCGGGGACGGGGCCGTCGGCCTGTGCGCGGTGATCGCCGCCAAGCGGCTCGGCGCCGAACGGATCGTACTCGCCGGCCGTCACGCAGCCCGCACCACACTGGGCCGGCACTTCGGCGCCACAGACGTGGTCGCCGAACGCGGTGAGGAGGGCATCGCCCGTATCCGCGAGCTGACCGGCGGAGTGGACAAGGTGATCGAGGCCGTCGGCACCGGCCAGGCCCTGGACACCGCGCTCGGTGTGGTCCTGGACGGCGGCACCATCAGCCGCCTCGGTGTGCCCCAGTATGAGCAGGGCTCGATCGGCCCGGCCGTCTTCATGCGGAACATCACCCTGACCGGCGGCGCCAGCCCCGCCCGCGCCTACGTCGAGCATCTGCTGCCCGACGTCCTGGACGGCACCATCGCCCCCGGCCGCGTCTTCGACCGGACCTTCCCCCTCGACCAGACGCCGGACGCCTACCGGGCCATGGCCGACCGCCAGGTCCTCAAGGCCCTCATCCGTCCCTGACCCCCAACTCACCCGCACCACAAAGGACTTCCCTCATGCAGCACGTGACCTTGAACAACGGTGTCCAGATGCCGCTCCTCGGCTTCGGCGTCTACCAGATCCCCGCCGAGGACACCGAACGCGCCGTCTCCGACGCGCTGGCCGCCGGTTACCGCCTGCTCGACACCGCCGCCGCCTACGGAAACGAAGAAGCCGTCGGTTGCGCCGTCAAGTCCAGCGGTATTCCGCGCGAGGACCTGTTCGTCACCACCAAGCTGTGGGTCCAGGACGCCCCCGCCCAGGACAACACCAAGCACGCCTTCGAGACGTCCCTGAACAAGCTGGGCCTGGACTACCTCGACCTGTACCTGATGCACCAGCCCTTCGGCGATGTCTACGGCCAGTGGCGTGCGATGGAAGCCTTGAACCGTGAGGGTGTGGCCAAGGCGATCGGCGTCGCGAACTTCTACCCGGACCGGCTGATCGACCTGATCGTCAACAACGAGGTCACCCCGGCGGTCAACCAGATCGAGACCCACCCGTTCTTCCAGCGCGCCGACTACCAGGACCTGATGCGCGAGCACGGCGTGCAGCTCCAGTCCTGGGGCGGCTTCGCCGAGGGCAAGAACGACCTGTTCACCAACCCGCTACTGGCCGAGATCGGCAAGGAGTACGGCAAGTCGGTGGCCCAGGTCGTGCTGCGCTGGCTGACCCAGCGCGGCGTCATCGCCATCCCCAAGTCCGTACGAGCTGGGCGCATGGCGGAGAACGTCGACGTCTTCGACTTCCAGCTCACCGACGGGCAGATGGCCCACATCGCCACCCTGGACACCGGCAGCTCCCTGTTCTTCGACCACCACGACCCCGAGATCGTCACCTGGCTCGCGGGGCGCCGCCTGGACGCCTGAGCCGCACATGCACGGGGCGAGCAGCCCGACGCTTTGCCGACGTCGCTCGCCCCTCCTGCGCCCACTGCCTGCGCGAAGGACCTTCTGTGCACCAGCAGAACCGCACGACGGCCCGGCGCCGCACGATCCTGCGCGGCGCACTGCTGACCGGAGTCACCGCCCTGACCGCCCCCACCTCACCAGCTGCTCACCCGCCGGCGACCAGCCAGCATCCGGCCGACGGCGCACCTCATCGAGCCCGACCGCCAGCGGCTCGGCACGGGGCAAGGTGCTGCTCGCATACTTCTCGCGGCCCGGCGAGAACTACTACTACGGCGACCGCACAGTCCTGAAGGACGGCAACACCGAGGTCATGGCCCGAAAGATCCGCGACCTCATCGACTGCGACCTCTACCGGATCGAACCCGCCGACCCCTACCCGGAAAGCTACGACGCGACGGTGAAGCGCAACGTCCGTGAACAAGACGCCGACGCCCGGCCCGCCATCAAGGGCGCGCTCCCCGACCTCGACGGCTACGACACCGTGCTGCTGGGCAGCCCCATCTGGAACATCCGCGCACCCATGATCATGACGACGTTCACGGAACAGCTCGACTTCTCCGGCAAGACCGTCGTCCCCTTCACCACCCACGCCATGAGCGGCCTGGGCACCACCGCACGCGACTACGCAGCCTCCTGCCGCGGCGCCACCTTCGCCCAAGGTCTAGCCATCCAAGGTGAAGAAGTCGGGGAAGCAGGCAACGCCATCAGGACCTGGCTGGACCGCGTCGGTCGCGCTATCAGCCAACACGTCCGCTCCTCGTCGATGAGCGGTTAGAAGCGGACGACCACCCCGTCCTGCTGCGGCAGAGGCCCCCACTGTGCGCTTGAGTCGGCGAGCGGTGCCAACTCAAGTGCACAGTCACAGCTGTGGCTGAGCGCTTCAGTTGGCCACTGCGCGCGATAGATGGCCAGACGGTGCGCCGTGGTCGGCCACTCGAGTCGTCCCTGCGGCGGAAGGCCAGGAGCCGGCCGGGTGCGACGGGCCTCGCCGCCGGCGGCACGGTGACGGTGGTTCGGCCATGTGGCCGCGGTCGGCTCGCGCGCGTTGCCGGGCCGCGGTGCCGTTGACACGGATGCGTGACCACGTCCAGCGCGGAAGGGCGTCCGGCCCTCAGCCGTGGAAGGACAAGGCATGCACATATCTGGACCGACAGCGGGCCGTCGGGTCTGTGCCGCGGTCATCGCCGCGCTGGTGACCTGCTCGACCGTTCTGACCGGGCAGATCCTCGCCGCGGCCGGAGGCCTACCCACAGCTTCGGTGCCGGCCCCGAAGCTGGACTGGAGACCCTGCGTTCAAGGCAGCCCGTTCGACTGCGCGACCGCGAAGGTGCCGCTGGACTACAACGACCCAGGTCGTCGCACCATCGAACTGGCAGTCATCAAACGCAAGGCGACCGACCCCGGTCGACGCATCGGCACCCTGCTCTTCAACCCCGGCGGACCCGGCGGGCCGGGAACGGTCCAGATGCCACAGAACTACGAGTCTTTCCCGCGCGAGGTGCGGGAGCGGTTCGACATCGTCAGCTGGGACCCCCGCGGGATCGGCAGCAGCACCGCGGTGAACTGCTTCGCGACTCCCGGGGAGGCCGCCGAGTGGAACGCGGGCAAACCGGCCGGCGTCCCGGTGGGCGCACAGCAGCGAGCGACCGTGATCGCCGCGTACCGGGACCTGGCCCGGCGCTGCCAGCGGCGTGACCCTGAACTGCTGCGTCATGTGTCGACCGCCGACACCGCTCGCGATCTCGACGGGCTGCGCCGGGCGGTGGGCGATGCGCAACTCACCTACCTCGGACTCTCCTACGGCACGATCCTGGGTGCCACCTACGCCAACTTGTTCCCCGGCAAGGTCCGCGCCATGGTCCTCGACAGCGACATCGATCCGCAGGCCTGGACGAACCACTCCTCCGACGCGGACCCCCGGCTGACCACGTTCCTGCGTATGGGTTCGGACCGCGCCGCGGCAGCGGTCCTGGACCGGTTCCTCACCCTGTGCGGATCCACGGACACCGCGGGCTGCGCCTTCTCCGCCGGCAGCCCGAAAGCTACCCGGGGCAGGTTCGACCAGCTGATGCGGCGGCTGCGGGCGCATCCCGTGGGTGAGTGGACCTACGGCCGCACGGTCGCCGACGTGGTGAGCAGCCTCTACATAGTCCACCCGGGCTGGACGGACCTCGCCGGCAGACTGCGGAACCTCTGGCAGGGCCGCGTCCCCAAGACGTCCCCGCTCCCGCCCCCGCCACCGGTCCCGCATCCGAATCCGTACGTCGGCGAGGAACAAGCGGGGGCGGTGCTCTGCGGCGACAGCCCCAATCCGCGTGACCCCGCCGTCTACCCCGCCCTGGAAGAGGCCGCCGCCGGCCGCGCGGGCGACGCCGGACGCTTCTGGACCTGGGCCACCGTGGCGTGTGTCTCCTGGCCGGCCGTCGCGGCCGACCGCTACCAGGGCCCGTGGAACAGGCCGACGGCACACCCGGTCCTGCTGGTCGGCACCAGGTACGACCCCGCCACTCCCTACGCGGACGCGCAGGCGCTGGCCGGGGAATTGGCCGACGCCCGGCTGCTCACCCACGAGGGGTACGGTCACACCGCGCTGATCAACCCCAGCAGTTGCGTGAAGTCGTACGAGAGCCGGTACCTCGTCGACGGCACGCTCCCGCCGGCCGGAACGTCCTGCCGGCAGGACGAGCCCCCCTTCCCCGCGCCCAAGCCGGTCGGCGGCGGGATGACCGGCACCGTCCACTGAGTCGGCCGCAGCCACCCGGCCTGGGCACGGGCCGACTCGATCGAGCTCCAGAACGCTCACGGATCCACGAAGCGTGAACGCGAGCTTCTACCAGGACCGGACCGGCTGTCAGTGGGCCTACCTCCCGCACGATCCGCCACCCAGGAGCGCGACCTGCTTCTGCTTCGCCGCCTGGCGGGACGACCGAACCGGCCAGGCCATCCATGAGCTCCTGCCCTGCCAAGTCCGCGAACGTGCCCGCCGGTCAGCGAGGCATGGTCAATGGATGTGTATCTGCGGTCAGCGTTTGATGCCCACGCCCGCCAACAGGCTGATCTGGGCGTCCGCGGGCTCCGTCCCGTCGGCGGGACTGGCGGGCCGCCAGCGGTGGCAGCAGACGATTCCGGGTTCGATCAGGTCGAGCCCGTCGAAGAAACGGCGGACGTCGTCGTGCGAGCGGAACTGCACCGGAGACCCGGACTTGGTGTAGACCTCCGCGACCTTGTTCCAGGTGTCGGGGTCGAAGTCGGGCGTGCAGTGGTTCATGGCGAGGGCGCTGCCCGCCGGGAGCGGGTCGAGCAGCCGGCGGATGATGGCGTACGGGTCGTGCGGGTCGGTGATGAAGTGCATGAGCGCGTTGAGGGAGAGGGCGATGGGCTGGTCGAAGTCCAGGACCTCCGAGGCTTCCACGGCGCTCATCAACGCATCGGGGTCGGTGACGTCGGCCTCGATGTAGGCCGTGCGTCCCTGCGTCGTGCTGCGCATGAGGCGTTCGGCGTACTTGAGGACGAGGGGATCGTTGTCGGCGTACACGACGCGGGCATCGAGCGCGACGGACTGGGCGACCTGGTGCAGGTTGGGCTCGGTCGGGACGCCCGTGCCGATGTCCAGCCACTGGCGGATGCCGTGCTCCTGCGCCAGCACATGGGTGGCCCGGTGCATGAACGCCCGGTTCTCGCGGGCGGTCACGTAGATGCCGGGGTGGGCCTGGGCGGCCACCAGGGCTGCCTCCTTGTCGACCTCGAAGTGGTCCTTGCCGCCGAGGAAGTAGTCGTACATCCGGGCCGAGTGCGCCTTGCTCGTGTCGAGATCCCGGCCGGCCTGCCTGGTGGTCATGTTCTCCCCTTCAGGTGTGTGTCTGTCGGCCCGCAGGCCAAGGACGGGACCCGGTGTCGTCGTCCCTCCTACTGCCCGCCGCCGGTTCACCCGGCGGCCAAGTGATCGGCCAGGCCCTCTTTGACCCCGCGGACGAACGCGGCGATCTCCTCCGGCGTGTAGATCAGCGCCGGCCCGGCCGGGTCGGTCGACTGCCGTACGGCCACGCGGCCGTCGGCGAGCTGCTTCGCCTCCACGCACTGACCGCCGTTCGGCCCGCTCCACGGGCGCTCCCAGCCGTGCTCCCCGAGATCGCGGGCCGGCATCCCGTTGTACACGCCCTCGTCGGTGATCGTCATGAGTACTCCTTGCGCATGCGGTTCAAGAGAGCCCTGCTGTCCTCCGACGACGTCAGCAGCGCCATTCGGGAATGCGCCTCGAGATGCGCGACGACGTCCGCACGTTGGTCCAGATAGACGGAGGCGGACAGGAGTTCGCTGTAGACGATGTCCGGCAGCTCGGGTTCCTCGAACCGGAAATAAGTGAAGGGGGCGCACGCCCCGACATGGGCGCCGGCGGCGAACGGGACGATGTCGATGCTGATGTGCGCGAGCTCGGACACGTCCAGGAGCCGCTCGATCTGCTCCCGCATCACGTCAGGGCTGCCCACCGCCCGGTGCAGGACCGCTTCCTCCATGACCACCCACAACGTGGGGGCGTCCTCTCCCTCCAGCAGGCTCTGGCGGCGCAGCCGCAGCTCCACGCGGCGCGAGAGCTCCTCCTCGCTGCCGTTCGGCAACCCGCCGCGCAGCACGGCGCGGGCGTAGTCGGGAGTCTGCAGAAGGCCGGTGACGTACTGGGGTTCATAGGTGCGCAGGGTCTTGGCGTCGGTCTCCAGGCTGACATAGGCGGTGAACCAGCTGGGGACGGCGTCACGGTAGGAGTGCCACCAGCCGGGCTCGTTGGCCTGCTCGGCCAGGTCGACGAACTCGTCGATCTCCTGGCGGTCCGCGCCGAAGGTCTCCAGGAGCTTCTCCACGTAGAGAGGCTTCAGCGCGACCTCGGCCTTTTCCAGCCGGCGGATCGTCAGGGTCTTCACGCGCAGTGCCTTTGCCGCGTCCTCCAGCGAGGCACCGGCGCCGAGCCGCATGTCCTGCAGCCGACGGCCGAGGATCATGCGCAGGACTGTCGGTGCGCTGGTGCTGGAACGGGCTTCACTCACGCCCAACCTCCTGATGGTTCATCAACATCACCATTCTGGCAGTGACTTGAAGACGACGCCAGGGTGATACCCGCGCTGCTGAAATTATCAGGGAGTCGGTTGCAGCGTGATAGCGATCACGCGCATAGTTGGCATGTGAGCGGTCAAGTCACAGCTCTGACGCAGCATCCGGCCCGGACGGGACACGTGATGCTGATGCCGTCGTGGGCACCCCACCGCCGGGCACCTGCCTCGGCACACGCCTCTCACGCCTCGAGCTGCAGCCCGCATCCCCACACCGCGCCTGCCCCCCGGAAGGCACTGGAAGGCGATATCCGTGACTCTGCCCACCCCCTCACCTCCGGCCTCGGCCCCAGCCTTAGCCACGACCGTGCCTCGTCGGGAGTACTGGTTCGGCCTGCCCGCCCTGCGCACCAGCGCGAGATCCGCCCGCGACACCGTGCGCGACCGGCTCCGTGCCTGGAAGGTGCCCGGCGACACATGCTGCGACGCGGTGCTGCTGGTCTCCGAGCTGACCACGAACGCTGTACTCCACACCGACAGCGGTCATGTCCTGTGTGGCCTCACGCTGACCGGCGACGAGCGGCGCCTGCGTATCGAACTCCACGACGACGGCCGTACCCCGGTCCGCCCGCCCGAGCACCGCGCCGGCCCCGGCGAGGAGAGCGGGCGAGGCCTGCTCCTCGTCCAGCAACTCTCGGACCGCTGGGGCTCCGCACGCTCGACGCGGGCCGAAGGCAAGGTCGTCTGGGCGGAGTTGACGGCTCACCCCTGACGCCATGGGCACGGGCCGGCGCCGAATGTGGCGCCCGCCTCGGCAGGGAAAGCCCGGATGCAGCGTGGCCAGGCCCGGCCTGCTGCGCACCAGACCAGTTCCCCCGTTCAACGGCAGAGACCGCAGTCGGCACCGCACGGCCCCGCTACGTCCCCTCACGCGGCGAGGAACCCCTCCTCCTCGATCCACCTACAGAAGGCGCCCATGACCCCCCACAGCGAAACCGCTCCTCCTGTCGTGCTGTACGTATGCGCCGACCGAGCCCGGGGCGCACCCGGGGCAGCCACGCAGTGCGCGCAGACGGAAGGCCACGCGTTCGCCCAGGAGCGCGGACTGGCGATCGCCGAGGTCGTCACCGACACGTACGGTGAGCCCGACCCGGCCCAGCGCAGAGGGTGGCGGCGTGTGCGCCAGCTGGCACAGACAGGCCACGTCACCGCGGTACTCGTCCGCTGGCCCAGCGCCATTGCCCCGGAGTCCGCGCACGAACTCCGGCACCGCGAGACCGCCTGGCTCCACGACCACGGCGTGCGCGTCCAGTACACCTGGGCGCCCTTGTCTTCGAGGGGCGACGAGACTCTGTGATCCCGCTCGGCGATGTCCAGATCTTTGATTCACCTGGCCAGTGACGGTATTGAGATGTTGACGCAGTAGAGGGATGGTGCGCAGGTCAGAGGGCGTTGGCGCGTTTCGCGACCCCCGGCCGGCACGCGCATCTCCGTACCGGCTCACTGGCGCCCGGAACCTCCTTATGGGCTTCTCCCATCGGCCTCGCGCTCGCTCGGACCGCGACGTTCCGATGGTGTCGGCGCGCCCGGGCGCCCGCCGTCGACGACCCGTCACGTGTCATCCGGCGCGACTGCCTCGGCGGCCTCATCCATGAATACACGCAGGTGGCATCGGGCAACAGGGTTGTCGGCACGCACAGGATTCGACGACATCGGATTCGCTGAACTCCTTCAGCCCGGCGTCATCGTCGTCGCCCAGGGTGCCTCCGGCCTCGGCCGCACGGCCGCCGAACGCCTCTTCCGTCGGGGGAACTGCCGCCGGTGGGCTGAACACGCCGGGATCGGGCCCTCTATGAGGACGGCCTGTGGTTCCTTACGATGACCGCGTACAACTCACGATGACCGCGCACTCGTCATCCCAGGGCAGCCATCCGACGGCGAAAGGCCTGACGGCACAGTGGACGATCGTACGCTCGAGGCACTTGGACTTTCCGAAGCCCCCCGTGAGCACCCCCTCATCTACCCCGGCGCCTGGCCGACGGAATCCGGTCTCCTGCATCAGAACCGGTTCCTGCGCCTGAAGGCCATGGAGAACCGGCGGCTCGCCAAGTGGATGGTGGAGCAACCTCCCGGCGGTTTTCGCGCGGGCAAGACGGGCGACGGCGCGGTTCCCCTCAACTATGCCCTGATGAGCGCCAACCAGCCCCTGGTCGGGGACCGCTTCCCCGTCATCTCGGTCGGCTCCAATGCCTGCCCCGCCCAACTGCGGCACAAGATGGAGGGACTTGGAATCTCATCCACGATCCCCATGGTGAAGGCGCGGGTGACAGGGATCGGTATCGGGGTCTCGGCGTACGTCAGCCCGTTGGGCTATGTCTCGTCGTCGCCGTTCCACACGCCCGGGCTGAGCCGGGACCTGTTCATCACCTGGCTCGACGCCGCCCAGTTGGAGATCGTCGACGCCAGCGAGGGAGTCTCCCGTCCCGACGGCGAGTACGACCGGGTGCTCCTGCCGCCCGAGGACTTCCCGATGGAACTGGAATCGGGTGAACTACTCGGCGGCGCCTACCTCTACGTGCATCGCTACGGAGTCCTCCATGACGGCTCCGGGGACCCCCGTCCGCATCCCGGCGAGTACCAGCTCCTCAGCGAGCTCCTCTCTGAGTCCCGTCAGCTCAGAGAGTGGTTCGGGGACACACCCGAGGAGTTCAGCTCACGTTCCCGCGGGAACGAGCAGCTCTGTGAGAAGGGCACCCGCCTGTTCGCCGACGAGGGACGGCTGACGGACTCGGGACTGCGCCAGTACGTCACCGCCGAGCCGGCCACCACGGTCTACGACGACATCCACCCCGCCAACTCCGTCCCGACCGGGGCCTATCACACCGGGCGTACCCCGGACGCCTTCGACCAGCGCGGCGCCGGCGTCGTCCGCTTATCGAGCGCGGTCTCAGCCGCCCTGGGTGACCCCCAGTTCGCCATCGTCCAGAACGCCCAGATCCCCTCGGCGCGCCACGAGCGGCTCGGTGCGCTGGCCACGGTGATCGTGGCCGAGGACATACCAGCCCAGGAGACGCGCAGGGTCGAGGTCGATCATTCGCTGCGCGTCGGAGTCGGCCTCGAACCGGGAGAGGCCGTCACAGTGCGTGCCGCGCATCTGCCCCACACGCGGAGCAGATGGAAGGACACGTTATTCGGCCACGCCAACTATGTGACCTGCCGAGTCCAAGACGGCGACCGGGCCAGCGCGGAGCAGGAGGTGTGCCTGCTGGACACGCTGACGCTCGAACTTCTCGGCGTCTCCAGCGGGGACGAGGTGGTGCTGGAGGGCTTCCCCTACGACAACGGCTCGGTGCCCGTGCTCCAGCTCAAGGCGATCCGCACCAGCGAGGAAGTCCAGGAGCGCCGCAAGGAGTTGCACGGCGGCGACATGACGAGCCGCTATCCGAGTTCGCTGGACGCCCTGGGGACCTTTCCGGACCTGCCCTGGGTGTTCCTGGACCGGCGGCTGTGGTCGGGGCTCGGGCTGGACGGCCAGTGGCTGGCCACCGTGCGCATCCGGTGCAGTCGCTCCTACCAGCTCAAGAAGGAACTCCGGGAGATGGTGTTCCTCCTGGGCATCGCGTTCATCGGCGTGGTGACGGTGCTCAAGAGCGTGGTCTGGCAGGCGGCCAGCCTCGCCGTGCTCGTCCTCCTCGTCGGGTTCGTGGTGAACGTACGCCTGCGCAGTCGGCTCAATCAGCGGGCCAAGCGGATCGGGTCCAGGCGGAGGTGAGTCGGCGCGGGACGGGGCTCAGCAAACCGTGCCGTACGGACTGCGGGGCAGGAGTGACGACGCGAGCCGGTGGTGGCGGCATTGGCAGAGCCGCCATGTGGTGCCCCGGCTACGTGGCCGAGATCGTCAGGTCGTCCCGTCGCGGCGACGCGAAACCCGCCTGGTCTGCCGGCATCAGACCCGTCACCCGTGCCACCCCCTCGATGTCCAGGGCGCCGCAGTCCGGGCCGCGCAGCAGGTAGCCGCTGAGGGCCTTGACGGCGGCAGGCGCGTCCATGACGTCGCCGTCGGTGGGGGGCGGCGTAGCGGGCGAGGCGGGCCGCGGCCTGGTCGAAGCCCTCGCGGCGTGTGGTCGGGGGCGGCACGGCGGTTGATCTGCGACGGCGCAGCTGGCGCCGGGTGGGTGGTTCTTGGCTCTTCAGGACGTGGCCGCCGGGTGGACGGCGATGCCCACGGTGGACGCCCTGCTGCCGTGGACGAGTTCCGGCAACGGCCTTCTGCCTCACGCGGGTACGAGGGCTGCGTGGTGCGGTGGGGGCGTGGGCTCGGCCCCGCCGGGACGCTCGTCCTCGCTGTGCTGTTCGTCGTCCGGTGTGAAGCCTCCGGCAGAGCGTGAACGGTTCGGCGACGAGCCCGACGCCTTCTTGATCATTCTAGGTTCCGGGGCGTTCGCCCGTGCCGACGGGCGTACCCTCTCCTCCCGCTGTCCGCCTCGCTCCGGTAGCACGCGAGGAGCGTCGGGCTGGTGAGACCGGTGTTCAAGGTAGGTGGGAACCCCACCTCTGTCCGGTCGGGATTTCCGGAGTCCGGCAACCGGCCCTACCCCCACCATCAAGAAGGCATCAACTGTGCGCTACAAAGGCGTCAGGATGTCGGCAGGAACACGGGGACAAGGTATGACCGAGCGCGGGCGGGCCGTACCGGAGGAGTACCTCGACGGTTTCGCCGCCATGCTTGCCGACGCCGGTACGACCGGGCGCCGACTCAACCGCGACGAGCTCGCCTCGCGGCGTGATCTGGGGGAGCGGGCAGCGGAGGCCGGCCTGGGGCTGCGTGCCCTGGTCGGCGCGCATCTGGCGTTCGCCCGTACGCACGTGGGCGGGGGTGTCACGTTGGACAGCGTGCTCGGCGCGCTGGAACAGGCCGTCGACGCCTTCGCCGAGGGTTACGAGCGCGCCCAGCGCCTGGCCGTGCGCCAAGAGGAGGCGGCTCGCCGGGAGTTCATCGACGACCTGCTGTACGGGCGCAGTGATCTGGGGTTGCTCGCCCAGCGCGCGGAACGCTTCGGGCTGCGGCTCTCGTACGCGCACGCCGTGGCGGTGGCGCAGGGCGAGGTCGCGTACGACGCGGGTGATGCCGTGCCGCGGGATGTGGAGCGGGCGCTGATCTCCCGGTTCGGTGACCGGAGCATCCTTCTGACCACCAAGGACGGCCGGTTGATCTGCATCGCGCCGGGCGACCATGACGATGTGCTGGCGTTCTTCGCGAAGCAGGCGTACGCGGCCACGGACGGCGGTCGTGTCGCCATCGGCCGCGCCCAGCCGGGGCCCGGCGGCGTCGTCCAGTCGTACGAGGAGGCACTGGGCGCCCTCGAGCTGGCCGAGCGGCTGGAGTTCGACGTCCCCGTCCTGCGCTCGGCCGACCTCCTCGTCTACCCGGTCCTCACCCGCGACCGGCAGGCCATGGCAGACCTGGTCACGACGACGCTCGGTCCGCTCCGCAAGGCGCGTGGGGGCGCCGTACCGTTCATCGAGACTCTTGCCGTCTACTTCGACTCGGGCTGTGTCGCCGCCGAGGCAGCCCGCCGCTTGTCGCTCAGCGTGCGCGCCATGACGTACCGCCTCGAACGCATCCACAAACTCACCGGGGCTGACCCCGCCGACCCCGTGCACCGCTACACGCTGCAGACCGCGGTCATTGGCGCCCGGCTCCTCGACTGGCCTGCTCAGCCGCTGTGACGTGCTTCGGCGTCATCATGCGCACGGGGCGCACGGGGACGAGCGCGAGCAGAAGACCCGCCGCGCCGTCTCGCTCGCTCGCGACGCCCGCGACACCTTCGGCCCGGCCCCGGCCGTCGCCGACCGGTGCGCCGAACTCGCTGCCCGCATGGGCGACGCCCCGGCCGCCGGCCACCTCTTCGAGGAGCTGACCTGCGCGCCCGACGGCTTCGTCACCTCGGCCGCCGCCCGTACTCTCCTCGTCAAGTTCCGCCGTGCTGCGAAGAGTTCGGCTTACGAGGCCGACCTCGCCGGTGTGACCGACCCCGCCGCTCCCTCGCCGAGGTCTGGCTGTCCTCGTATGCCGCCTCCTCGACGACGCCCGCACCGAACCGCGCTTCCAACTCCAGAGCTCCTACCGCGACCTGAACAGGATCGTGGCACGGATCGACCCGGCGATGAACGCCGCCGAACTCTCCGCCGTCCTCGACGACCACTACGCGGCCCGGGCCCAGACGCTCACCGCGAGCGCCGAGGCAAGTCTGCTCAAGTTCGGCGAACCGCGTGGCACCCGCACGCCCCAGCAGGCCGAACGCCGGGCGGAGTTGAAGGCCGCCCACGTCCGCGCCCGCACGCTCGGGGCCCGGACGGCGACCCGTCGTCCGCGCGGTCGCCGCGCTGGGCCTGCCGGCCGACCGCATCGCCGCTGTCGAGTCCGCGGTCACTCGCGTCACCGCCCCCGTGCGTAGGCAACTGTTGTCACTCGCAGTGCAGCGCCGCCGCTGTCGATGTACCTCAGTCCGGTGGCGAAGGCCGTCCCGGCTCCGCGCCGTAGGGTTGCCGGTATGGATCTGGATGGGCTGTGCCGGGCTGTCGACGAGGAGTTCGCCGTTACTGGGGTGGACACCCCTCCCTGGCCCGATCCGCATCCGGGTGGCGAAGTGCGGGACGAGGAGTATTCACGGTGTCTGGAGCCGGCGAAGTACCTCGTTCTCGCTGCCCGGGCCGAGGCCTGGACACGGGCGTTGTCCCGGCTCGGGCTGGCCGAGGTGGAGACGGTTGCGGACCCGGTGGCGATCTGGCGGCGGGCGCCGGGCGTGGGGGTGAGCGACGCTGTCCGGCTGCACCCCGTGCGCGCAGAGGCCGTACCTCTCGTCTTCGGGTTCTCGGCCATTGACAAGGTTCCCAGGACGGTTCTCGTGGTAGGGGCGGGGGAGCCCGCGGTGAGTCTCGAGCAACTTCCGGACTGTGGTTGCGATGCCTGTGACAGCGGTTCCGCCGACCTGCTCGAGGTGGTGGACGAAGTAGTGGCCGCCGTGGTCACCGGCACGTTCGTGCACGTCGACGCCGGGCGGGGGCGAGAGATCGTGTGTACAGGGGACAGCTGGTCGGCGAGCAACTGGGATGCATCCGGACCGCCGGTCGAGGAGGCGCTTGCCGCGGCGAGGGCCGGGCGGTCGCCGTTCCGCGTTGTGCGTGGGACGGCCTGGGAGTGATAACCCGTGGACGGAGAGGACGCCGTTGCGGAGGCTGACCGTCCCGAGCGGAAACGGGGGCAGTTCGCTCCGCAGCACCCCGATTCGCCCAACGGGCGCGGGAAGTACGTTTTCTGGGAGCAGAGGCATGCGCCGCAGGTGGTGGCCGTCGCCTGCCAGTGAGGTCACGTCACACGAAATCGATCACCGCCACTGACGCCGTCCTCTTCTGTGGTGATGCCGCTGAGCAGGGCGACCGACGGAGTACGAGTCGCTGGTCGTCGGGGAGAATTACCGGACGGGTGAGATCGACGATCCGCACGCCATCGCCGGAGTCACCCCTCGTCCTGTTTTTGCACGCGTGCTGCGTCCTGGGCGCGGAGCAAGGACTTGACCACCTTGCCTCCCCCGTTACGGGGAAGCTCGGTGACCAGCACGAGGTCCTTGGGCCTCTTGAAAGAGGCGAGCTTTCCATCGAGGAACCCCGTCAGTTCACGCAGCGAAAGGTCGGCTCCCGGGGTGACGGTGACGTAGACGACCGGCACCTGGCCCCAGCGCTCGTCGGCCCTGCCGATCACTGCGACCTCCCGTACGCAAGGGTGCGTGGCGACGGTGTTCTCCAGTTCGGCGCAGTAGATGTTCTCGCCGCCGCTGATGATCATGTCCTTCTTGCGGTCGACGACCCAGACGAAGCCTTCGTCGTCCTGCTTGACCAGGTCACCGGAGTGGAACCAGCCGCCTTCGAAGGCCTCCGCGGTCTCCTGCGGCTTCTTCCAGTACCCCTTCGTCAGCGTGGGCCCGCGGTAGACGATCTCACCGACCTCGCCCACGGCGACGTCGTTCATGTCCGCGTCGACGACGCGGTACTGGATGCTCGGGATCGGCCGGCCGACCGAGCCGAGCTTGCGCAGGGAGTCCTCCCCACGGAGCACGCAGGTGATCGGCGAGGTCTCGGTCTGGCCGAACACGGCCACGTTGAGTGCGTCGGGGAACCGCTCGCCCATGGCGCGCAGGGTCGCGTCGCTCGCGGGGGCGGCCCCCCAGCTGATGATCCGCAGCTTCAGGTCCCGCTTGTCGATGTCGGGCTGGGCGCAGAGCAGGTCCCACTGCTGCGGAACGTTGAACACGACGGTGGCGCCCTCGCGTTCATAGGCGTCGAGCACCGCCTGCGGGTCGAAGGCCCCCAGCGGATGGATCACGACCGCGCTGCCGACCACGAAGTTCGCCACCATCGAACCAAGGCCCGCGATGTGGAAGAAGGGCGCCGTCAGGAAGCCCACATCGGAGTCGTCGAACATCTCCATCGCGCGGATGCACGTGATCGCCTGTACCTGCATGTTGCGGTGGGACAGCAGCACCCCCTTCGGCCGGCCGGTGGTGCCCGAGGTGTACATGATCAGCGCGGTCGACTCCTCACTGATGTCGGGCAGTTCCATCGGCTCGTGCGCCGACAGGAAGTCCTCGTACGCGATGTACGCGATGCCGTCTTCGGCCTCGGCCTCGCTCGATTCGCCGATGACCACGACCGTGCCGATCGACGCGGTGCTCGGTACGGACCGGAGCAGCGGCAGGAGCCGTGCGTCGACGACGATCGCCGAAGGAGTGCAGTCGGTCAGGATGTAGTCGAGTTCCAGAGGCGCGAGCCGGAAGTTGAGCGGCACGGCCAGGGCCCCCAGGCTGTTCGCCGCGAACACGCTTTCCACGAACCATGGATGGTTCAGCGTGAGCAGGGCCACGCGGTCACCCGCGGCGACGCCTCGGACGGCGAGCGCGGCGGCCAGTTGCAGCGACCGTCGCGACAACTGTGCCCAGGTCGTGGTCACCCCGAGATGGCGCAGCGCGGGCTTGTCGGGTCGCGTCATCGCGTGGGTGGCGGCCTGGGACATCCAGTGGTGCCGGAAGGACCAGGCGGGCGCCGTGTCGGTCGACATGGGCGACTCCTCAGGGGCGTAAAGGGGCGTATCGATCGGTGGTCGCTGCGGCATTGTGCCGTTCAATGTCACTGTTCGAGAAGCGTCGTGACGCATTTTGTTAACGGAGAATCACGTGGGTGGCGTCTGCGACCCGCTGGTCGCGCGGTCCGCACGCGGGTGGCCCCGGGGCCTGCTCGACGTGTGATTGACTGGGCCGTATGGCCCCGTCTCCGCATTCGTGTGTGCGTTCATGACCGCCGAGCCGACCGCGGCCACTCGCCCCCGCAACCGCAGGCAGCTCATCGTCGAGGCGGCCGGCCGGCTCTTCAGTGAGCGCGGCTACCACGCGGCGTCCATGGAGGAGATCGCCGCCGGTGTGGGCATCACCGCCACGGCCGTGTACCGGCACTTCCCGAACAAGTACGCACTGTTCGCCGAGTGCGCGCATGTCATGGTGGACCGACTCGTCGGCGCGCTCGACGAGATGCCGCCCGAGGCGGCCCCGGCAGACGTGCTCACCGCCCTCATCCGGGTCACCGTCGCGCATCGCGCGTCGGGCGGCGTGTACCGATGGGAGGCCAGGTACCTCGACCGTGACGATCGCAGGCTTCTCAGGGCGAAGTTCGGGCGCGTCGTCGGGCGGGTCACCGAGGCGGTGCGGCGCGAGGGTCCGCTGTCCGACGAGCAGCTGCGGGTTGTGGCGGCTCTCGGCGCGATCGGGTCCATCACGATGCATCGCACCTCCATTGCTCAACGTCGGCTCGAGGAACTGCTGTTGGCGTGCGCCCTGCGCGTGATCGCGACCGACCCCGTACCGGCCATGAGGAGCAAGTGCTCCGTCGAGCTGCCGGCCCTGCCGGTGGCGCGCTCGCGGCGTGCGGAGATCCTCGCGGCAGCCGTCCCGCTGTTCGCCCGGGACGGGTTCGCCAACGTCACGAACGGCCAGATCGCCGAGGCGGTGGGGCTGGCCCCGTCCGCGCTCTACCGTCACTACCCGGGCAAGGTCGACATCCTGGCCGCGGCATGCCTGCAGGCGGCGGGGCTGCTGGCTCAGGCGGTGGACCGGAGCCTGCAGGAGGTGGCCGATCCGCATGACGCCGTCGTGGCGCTGGCGGCGACGTACGTGGCCTACAGCTTCGAGCACACCGCACTCACGAGCGTTGCCGAGGCCGAGTGCGTAGGCCTGCCGGCCGACCTGCAGCGCCCCTTGGTCCTTGCGCAGCGTGAGCACATCGCCGTCTGGGAGCAGCAGTTGCGACTGGTGCGTCCGGAGCTGGACCCGCGTCAGGCCCGGGTGCTGGTGCACGCCGGGTTCGGCGTGGTGGTCGAGGCCGGGCGGAGACTGCGATGGCAGGACCGCCCTGACCACCGAGCCGCCGTGACCAGCCTGGTCGCGGGCGCCCTGGGTCTCTGAGCAGAGCCCTGGGTTTCTGAGCGGAGCCCTGGGTTTCTGAGCGGAGCAGCCCTGGGTTTCTGAGCGGAGAGCGAGCAGATGCCCGCCCTGCGGCAGGTGTGCCGTGGGACGGGCCTGCGCGTGGTCGGTCCGGGTGCTCAGGAGGTCGGCCTGTTCCCCGTCGGGATCACGATGGGGGTGGTCGTCCCCGAAGAGCCGTTGTTCAGGAACGCCATGGCCAAGGCGCGCACGAACTGGTCGAACACGTAGAAGGCGCCGGGCGCGACAGGCGACAGCCCCTCGCGGAACAGGATGAAGGCCGGCCACGCGGTGCGGATCAGTGCCGCCGAGGCGTAGTCGCGCTTCAGTCCCAGCCAGTCGCCGATCTCGTTGCTGAGGACGTAGCGTACGAACTCGTTGAGGAATCCGCGCGTGACGCCCAGGTCGACCTGCGCGGTCAACCCGAGCAGGTCCTCGGCCAGTTCGATGCCCTCGGTCGTCGGGGCGAGGATCGGTGTGAGCACCTGCCCCGACTGTGCTTCCGCGTCGGCCCACGACTTGGGGATGTACTCGTCCCGCACGCCGAGCAGGTGCAGGGCGACCTGCCAGCTGTGCAGGAAGGCGTCCTGGTCCTCGGCCGAGAACGGGACCTTCCAGTCGAGCAGCTTCCTGCGCACGAAGGTGCCCAGGCTGTGGAAGGTGACCAGGATGTCGGCGTTGCTGATCGGAATGTCCTCGTCCGTGACCGCCCGCCAATGGGGCGACTGCGGCAGCAGGTGACGCACCGCGGCGTGCACCACACGCGTCTTGTTGGCGGTCACCACGAACTGGCCCGTCGGCTCGAAGCCCTTCAGCTGGGCCAGGTCGTAGCCGAACGTGAACGTCTTGGCCGCGCGGTCCTTCATGTTCGCGCCGCCTGCGGACCAGTAGACGCTCCTGGCCTCCCGCGGGATCACGGTGCTCATGATCCCGCTGCCGAGCCCGTAGAGCATGAAGAGGTAGGTGTCCTTGCGCCGGTTGAAGTCGGCGGCGCGAGCCAGCTTGCCGGAATCCGCCCAGGAGGGCAGCTTGTTGACCCTCTGCAGGTATGCGGTGAGGTCGGCCGGCAGGCCGCTGGGCAGCGGGTCGTTGTTGTTCACCCACGATGCCATCGCGGTGTTGACCGCCGGAACCTGGCCGTTGTCGAAGAGTGAGGCCACCACCTGGTCCACCTCGTCGTCCCACACGTATTCCGGGTCGGTGCCCGTGCCGGTTCCGGCGACCGAGCCCGTCGGCGACCACGCCCACGCGTCGGTGGTGCTCGTCGCACCCACGAGGCCCAGCGCGGCACCGAGGGACAGGACTCTTCTGCGGCTGAGATTTGGCATTGACTTGCTCGCTTTCCTGGTAGGGAGTGCGGCGCATCTCGCCTTTAACAGCGGTGAGTTGGCGTTGCCGGCACGGTTCAAAGCTTGTTCCAGGATGTGATTTCTGATTAACATAGCGAGGTGCCCCGCCGTCGACAAGGGCATCGACGCGACCGACGAACCGCCGCCGGCACGGGCCCCCGGCCCGCCGGATCCGTACCGGGCGAGCCTGGACGTTGAGCCACGGTGTTCCGGCTCGAACCCAGTCCCGTACGACCGAGGAGCCTGCATGACTACGGAGCAGGACCAGATCCCCGCGCCTGACAGCCCAGCGCCTGACAGTCCAGCGCCTGACAGTCCAGCGCCCGACAGTCCAGCGCCCGACAGTCCCGTGCCTCCCAGCCCTGTGCCGGAGAGCTCTCGGCCCGCGTGGGTGACGGACGAGTTGATTGCGCAGTGGTGCGCGTGGGTGCACCGGGACGCGTCGCGCCGCGGGCCCGACAGCGTCGAGCCCGTGACCGCGGTCGCACCGTTCGACCTGGCGCCGATCGCGGCCGTTCCCGAGTGTGCCCCGGAGGACGTCGCGGTGGCGGTGGCCGGTGCCCGGGCGCACCAGCCGGAGTGGGCGGGGACGCCGCTGAGGCGCCGCGGCGATGTGGTACTCGCCTTTCACGACCTGCTGTTGGAACGGCAGGACCAGGTGATCGATCTGATCCAGTGGGAGACGGGCAAGGCGCGGTATCACGCCTGGCAGGAGGTGGCCCAGGTCGCGGCGATCGCCAGACACTACGCGCGGCGTGCCCGGCGCTACCTGGCCCCCCACCACGTGCGCGGGATGGTGCCCGGCCTGACGAAGGTCAAGGAGGTGCGGGTGCCGAAGGGTGTCGTCGGCGTCATCTCACCGTGGAACTATCCCCTTTACCTCGGTGTCGGCGATGTGCTGCCGGCCCTGATGGCCGGCAACGCCGTGACCTCCAAGGCGGATTCCCAGACCGCGCTGACCATGTTGTGGACTCGTGCCCTGATGGCGGAGGCCGGGCTGCCGACCGGGCTGTGGCAGATCGTGGCCGGTCCCGGGGCTGTGGTGGGGACCGCCCTGGTCGACGCCGTCGACTTCGTCTGCTTCACCGGGTCGACCGCCACAGGACGCACCGTCGCGGAGCGTGCCGCGCGGCGACTGGTCGGGGCCTCTCTCGAGCTCGGTGGCAAGAACCCGCTGATCGTGCGTGAGGACGCAGACGTGGCCGCCGCGGCGGCCGGCACGGTCGTGGCGGCCTTCGCCAACACCGGGCAGATGTGCATCCACATCGAACGCGTCTATGTGCACCAGAAGGTCTACGACGCCTTCCGCACGGAGCTCGTCCGGGCGACGCGGGCGCTTCGGCTGGGGCGGTCCTACGACTACTCGGTGGACATCGGGTCACTGACGTCGGCGGCGCAGCTCGCGGCCGTCGAGGCACATGTCGACGGCGCGGTGGCCGAGGGGGCGACCGTACTCGCGGGTGGCCGGGCCCGTCCCGACATCGGCCCGCTCTTCTACGAACCGACCGTCCTCGAAGGCGTCACGCCCCGGATGGCCGTGTGCGACGAGGAGACGTTCGGTCCGGTGCTTTCGCTCTACGCCTACGGCGCGGACAGCGAAGCGGTGGGCCTGGCCAACCAGGGGACCTACGGACTGTCGGCGTCGATCTGGTCGAAGGACTCCCGCGAAGCCGGCCGGATGGCGGTGCGGATCCGCGCAGGGTCGGTCAACATCAACGACGGTGCAGCCGCGGCGGCCGGCAGCGTCGAGGCCGGGATGGGCGGCATGGGCGACAGCGGACTCGGCAGGCGCCACGGGGCCGAGGGAATCCGCAAGTACACCGAGAGCCGGACGATCGCCACGCAGCGGCTCCTGCCGCTCGGACCGGCCAAGGCCGTGGAGAGCTCTGCGGAGACCTCCGTGAAGAGCCCCGTGGAGAGTTTCGTCCGCCGCACCAACGGACAGCTGGCCCTCCTGCGTCGGCTGCGTGTGCGCTGAGCGGCGACACGTCGGCCGTGCGCGAACCATGCCGGGCATTGCCCCTCTGCGTCCCTCTTGCTCATCTCTTGCCGTATGTACGAGATCGGTCCAGATCGGAGTCCCGATGACAAGTGCGATCTTCGCTGAACGGTCGCTCTACGAAGATGACCACGAACTCCTGCGCGAGACGGTTCGGGCGTTCGTCGACAAGCACGCCACGCCGCACGCCGAGCGGTGGCGGGCCGAGGGCAAGGTCGACCGCGAACTCTTCCAGGAGGCCGCCCGAGCCGGAATCCTCGGCTTCAACATCCCGGAGGAGTACGGCGGCGGTGGGGTCACCGACTTCCGCTTCAACGCGCTGATCGGCGAGGAGTTCTCCCGCCATCCCGCGTCGGACGGCCTCGCCGGAGTAGGGCTGTCCAACGACATCGTCGTGCCCTACTTCACCGGCCTGACCGATGACGAGCAGAAAGCCCGCTGGCTGCCGGGCATTGCTGCCGGGACGCTCGTCGTCGCGGTCGCGATGACCGAGCCCGGAACCGGGAGCGACCTGGCCGGCATCGCCACCACCGCTGTCCGCGACGGCGACGACTACGTGGTCAACGGCAGCAAGGTCTTCATCTCCAACGGCCAGAACGCCGACCTGGTCGTCACCGCCGTACGGACCGGAGCGGACCGCCACAGCGGGATCAGCCTGCTGGTCATCGAGGCCGATCGGCCCGGCTTCTCGCGTGGTCGCAACCTGGAGAAGATCGGCCTGCACGCGCAGGACACCAGCGAGTTGTTCTTCCAGGACGTCCGCGTGCCGGCCGCCAACCTGCTCGGGGAGGAGGGTTCCGGCTTCAAAGCGCTGATGCGCAACCTTCCCCAGGAGCGGATCTCGATCGCGGCCAACGCCGTGGCTTCCATCGAGGGCGTGCTGGAGCGGACCGTGGAGTACGTCCGGGAGCGCAAGGCGTTCGGCCGGACCGTCGGTTCCTTCCAGAACACCCGTTTCCAGCTGGCCGACATGGTCACCACCGCCCGCGTGGGCCGCACGTACATCGACGAACTGCTCTCCAGGCACTCCCGCGGCGAACTGAGCGCCGTGGACGCCGCGTCGGCGAAGTTCTGGGCCACGGAGCATTACGTCGACATCGTCGGGCGCTGCCTCCAACTGCACGGCGCTTACGGCTACATGCTCGAATACCGCATCGCACACGACTACCTCGACTCGCGTATCACCACCATCTACGGCGGCACCACGGAGATCATGAAGGAGATCGTCGCCCGCGACCTGGGTCTGTAGCACCCGGCCCACTGACTCAGCGATCGATCTTCAAGTCCGGCTCTGAGTAGGGGGCTCGGGTGCGGATCGGCCTCGTGCAGCGATACGGCTGCGTCGTGCCGGGCTTCCCACCGCGTAGTGCACGTACTCGCGTACGTCCTCGTAGCGGGTGCCGCGGAAGTATGTCCACGCGATGGGCAAGCAACGGGCCGACGGCATCGAGCAGCAGTTCTGCGGCCACCGTCGCCCCGTCGGTGCGGAACGCGCCGGCCGGCGCGGTCGCTCGTTCGCGCGCCTTGGGGGTCAGGGCCGTCCCGAGCGGCAGCCACCAGCACGTCGCACCCCTCCGCTTCCGTTGAGCGGATCTCCGCAGTATGGAGGCGTGGTGTCGGCCCGCAGGTCTCTGCGTTAGGGTGGCCGACATGCAGACGCACTCGAACTTCCGTGAGGATGAGCCGCAGCACGGCGGCCCCCGCGGTGAGTGCGCGCCCCGCGGGTACGGCTTTCTGCGCCGCCGCGGCCGGGTGGGTTCGCCCCCGGCGTCTTCCTGTCGCTGAATCCGCCGTAGGCCTCCGCATTCGGGCCTGAGCTTTCCCGTACCGGTTCCCGGAGACGTCGCCTCGCGCCGTCCGCAGCCGGCCCCTTTTTGAGCTTCGAAGGAGTTCGCCATGTCGCTCACTCATGACGTTGCCCCCGCATCAGCACTGCGCGACCACCGCATCCCCGCCGACGGCTTGTACGAGGGCAGTCGCATCCTGAACCGCCTGCCGGACGGTGAGCGGGAGCGTCCGTACGAGCGGTTCGAACTCGTTCCGCAGGGCCGCGTGATCGGTGCTGAGATCCGCGGCCTCGACCTCTCGCGGCCCGTCTCCTCCGCGGTGCGGGAAGAGCTGAACCGCGCGCTCCTCGCATGGAAGGTGCTCTTCTTCCGCGGCCAGCACCTGACCTCCGACGCGCAGCGCCAATTCGCCCGTAACTGGGGTGAGTTGGAGACCAATCCGCTACTCGCCCCGGGTGACGCCGACGACGTGGTCCGCTTCGACAAGTCGGCCGGTGCCGTTCCCACCTACGAGAACGTCTGGCACACGGACGTCACCTTCCGTGAACGCCCGGCCCTGGGTGCCGTGTTGCAACTGCGGGAGGTGCCGCCGGTGGGCGGCGACACGATGTGGGCGGACATGGCGGCCGCGTACGACAACCTGCCGGTCGAGGTGCGCGAGCGGATCGACGGCGCGAGTGCCGTCCACGACTTCCTGCCGGGCTTCGCGCGTTTCTACTCGCCGGAGCAACTGGCCCCGTTCCAGGAGCAGTTCCCGCCCGTCCTGCACCCCGTGGTGCGTCGCCACCCGGAGACCGGACGGCGGATGCTGTTCGTCAACACCTCCTTCACCACCCGGATCGTCGGCCTCGAGCGCCCGGAGAGCGACCGCCTGCTCCGGCTGCTCTTCCAGCAGGCCCACGTCCCGGAGTTCCAGGTGCGGTTCCGCTGGCAGGCTGGCGACATCGCCTTCTGGGACAACCGCGCGACCCAGCACTACGCCGTCAACGACTACGCGCCGTACCCCCGGGTCGCGGAACGCGTGGCGATCGCCGGCGACCGTCCGTTCGGCTGAGCAGGCGCGCGGCAGCGTGACCGGGCGCGTGTGCCGGATGACCGTTGACCGGTCTCCGGCGCCGCGGGCCGCCCTATTGTTGGCTGATGCGCGCACACCATACTGACCGCCCAGCCGATCTCGACGTGGTCCGTGAGTCCTATGACCGGGTGGCTGACAACTACGCCCACATGGTGGTGACGACGGGAGTCGGTGACATCCGTAGCCATCCATGGCTCAAGGCGTCAATCGACGCTTTCGCCGACACGGTGAGCGAGCTCGGGCCCGTCCTCGATGTCGGCTGCGGACCAGGAACGGTGACCGCCTACCTCGCCGAACGCGGACTCGACGTGTCCGGAGTCGATCTCTCACCCCGCATGATCGAAAACGCCCGCCGTCTTCATCCGCAATGCCGCTTCAGCGTCGCCTCTGCCACCGACCTCGACCTTGAAGAAGCGTCCCTCGGCGGCGTACTCGGGTGGTGGTCACTGTTCAACCTCCCTCGCGATGTCCTTCCTCAGGTCCTCGCCCTGTTCGCGCGCGCCCTGAAGCCAGGCGGCCACTTCATCACCGCAACACACGTCGGCGACGAAGACGCGGTGCGCACCGAGGCCTACGGAGGGGTCCCCGTTCGTTGGACCACGCACAAATGGCGGCCGGAACAGCTCGTGGACCTGATCGAGCAAGCCGGCCTGCGCCCGGTCGCCGACCTTCGGCTCCCCGCAGATGAGCAGAGCGGGCCTGGCCTGGTCATCATGGCCAAGCGCCCCGCCTGAGGATCAGACGCGCCGGCGGTGGTACAGGGCTCGTGCCGGGCCCGGTCACCGGGCGCCCACCGCTGTTTTCCCGTTCGGATACTCCCCAGGGGCTCCTTCGGTGCGTTCCCGTGAGCCCAAGGGTTCCGGGGCGTCCAGGAGGCCCCGGGGCTTCCAACGGATGCGATCGACCGCCACGCGCGAGACGGTGGATCCAGGTGGCGGTTCCGTGTCTCCGCGATGCCCGGGACGCCGGTGACCGGTCCAAGCACTGCCGGTCCAAGCACTGTGCCCACCAGGCCTCGTCCGACCCGCACCGCAGCCCCGGCTGAGAGGAGCATCGGCCATGGAATATCTCGTCACCATGACCACCCATGTCCCGGAGGGAACGTCGCAGGCGGAAGTCGACGAGGTCCGTAGCCGCGAGGCCGCGCACTCCCGCAGGCTTGCCGAACAGGGACAGCTGCTGAGGCTTTGGCGCCCGCCTCTGCAGCCCGGGGAGTGGCGCACGCTCGGACTGTTCGCCGCGCAGGACGCCGCGCACCTGGAGGATGCCCTGTCCTCGATGCCGTTGCGTGTGTGGCGGAGCGACGAGGTCACACCCCTGACGCCGCACCCGAACGACCCAGGGCCGGCCTCCACCGCTGCATCGGGCGCCGTCAAGGAGTTCCTGGTGACCTTCGCCCCGGCCGCGACCGAGGACGCCACCTCCGAGGCACTGAAGGACGCCACCGCAGCGGAAGCGGTCCGTGCGAAGGAGCTGGCCGGACAGGGACACCTGGTGCGGCTGTGGAAGACGCCTGGCGAGCGCCGCGCGCTCGGCCTGTGGCGCGCCCGGGACGCCGCCGAGATGCAGACAGTGCTGGACTCACTTCCCCAGGCACCGTGGCTTTCCATGGAGACGACGCCGCTGAGTGAGCATCCCAGTGACCCGGGGGCGGTCAGGAGTTGACGGCTGCCTCGTCCGGACGGTGTGAGGAAGGCAGCGCCCCCGGGCTTCGGCGATGACCTTCTCGGCCATCTCCACCTGGGCATCGAAGACCTGTCGCGGGCGTATACCCATTGACACTGTCCACAGCCCCCTTTTCAGGGGGTCCGACCCTCCGGCGGCAGCGTGCTGTCCGGCAACGGCTCCGCCGTCTCGTGGCGCCGAGCGCCGAAGCGGTACGCGACGATGAGCAGTGCGAAGAACGGCAGGCCGGCCTTCCAGGAGTCCTCCAGGCCCTCGATGAACGCCGTGGAGACCAGGATCGCGGCCAGCGCGAGGGCCGCCGCGACGGTGGTGAACGGAGCGCCGCGCAGCCGGGCCGGCGAGGAGGGGAGGTCGTGGCGGACGCGGTGGCGGCGGAACATCAGGTGCGTGGCGAGGATGAGGATCCACACGACCAGCGCCCCGAACACCGAGATGCCGAAGAGCAGGACGTACGCCGTGTCCTCGGAGTGGACCGAGAGGATCGCGGCGGCACCCAGGCCGAGTCCGGAGACGGCGAGCGCTCGGTGAGGGACTCCGCCGCGGCCCACCCGTGCGAACATCCGTGGCGCGTGCCGGTCCACCGCCAGGGAGTGGATCATGCGGGTGGCCAGGTAGGTGTTGGCGTTGGCGCTGGAGAGCGCCGCGGTCAGTACCACGAAGTTCATGATGCCCGCGGCGGCCGGGATCCCGGCGACGTCGAAGAGCTGGACGAAGGGGCTCGCCGTGACGTCTCCGCCCGCCGCCGTGCGCGACCACGGCACCACGGTGACCACCACCGCCATGGCCAGAACGTAGAAGAGCGCGAGGCGCACGACCATCCGCCGGGCGGCACGCGGGATGTCTCGCACCGGGTTCTCGGACTCGGCGGCGGTCACCGCGATGATCTCGGTGCCGATGTAGCTGAAGATCACGAAGACGAAGGCGGTGCCCAGACCGCTCAGGCCGTGCGGAAGGAGACCGCCGGGCCCCGAGAGGTTCGAGGTGCCGACCGCCTCGTGGCCGGGCAGGCCGAGGAAGACGTAGGCGCAGCCGAGCAGGACGAAGACACCGATCGCCGTGATCTTGATGGTGGAGAACCAGTACTCCAGGCGGCCGAACACCCCGACGGTCAGCGCGTTCGCGGCCAGGAGCAGCAGCGAGAAGGCCACCACCGGTGCCCACAGCGGCAGTTCGGGCCACCAGAACCGGACGTAGATGCCGCCGGCGATGACCTCGCCGCCGATCGCGATCACCTGGATCGTCCAGTAGGTCCAGCGGATCACGAAGCCGGCCAGCGGGCCCAGATAGTGGCGGCCGATGGTGCCGAACGAGCCGGTTGCCGGGTGTACGGCGGTCATCTCGGCCAGCGCCCAGCCGATCACCAGGGCGATCAACGCGCAGAGCACGTACGCGATGACGGCGCCGGGCCCCGCAGCGGAGATGGCGAGACCCGAGCCTAGGAACAGGCCCGTACCGATGGCGCCGCCCAGACCCATCATGCTGAGCTGACGTCCCGTCAAGGACCGTTTCAGGCCTTGGCCTTGCCTGCCTTGACCGCCTTGCCGGTCTTGGCCGTTCTCGCCGTGGCTCTGATGCGGGCCGGTGGTGGGGGAGGGGGCGGCCGTTGGGCTGCTTCCGGCGTCGTCGGGCATGTCACTCGCTCCGTGGGGTGCGGTGTTCCTGGACGTGCTTCTGGACGTGCTAGTGGGCCCGTATCTCACCGAGCGCGTCGATCAGCGCGTCGACGTCGGACGTGTTGTTGTAGTAGTGGAAGGAGACGCGGAGCAGGGTGCCGCGCGGGCTGGTGACGATGCGGCGCTCGGCGAGCGCGGCCGCGAGCGCGTCCGGGGCGGGGTCGGCGATCGCCACCTGCGGGCCGCGCAGTTCCGGGTCGGCGGGCGAGGCCGGTGTCTCGCCGATCTCGGTCAGGCGCGTGTGGGCGTACGTGGTGAGCGCGCCGACGTGCGCCTCGATGTCCTTCGGGTCGACGTCGGCCAGGGTGCGAAGCCCGGCCGCGGCGGCGTACGCGGAGGGGATCGACGGGGTGCCGGTCTCGAAGCGGCGCGCGGTGTCCGGGAAGTCGAGGGAGCGCGGGTCGAAGGCGAAGGGGTCAACTCGGCCGAACCAGCCGGTGAGTTGAGGATCCATGTCATCGCGCAGGCCGCCGCGTACGTAGAGGAACGCGATGCCGGGGACGCCGAGCAGATACTTCAGCGCACCGCACACCAGGTAGTCGCAGTCCAACTCCCGTACGTCCACCGGGAGTACGCCCAATCCCTGGTACGCGTCGACGAACACCCGTGCGCCGACCGCGTGTGCCGCTCGAACCGTCTCGGTCACCGGCAGGCGGGCGCCGTTGCGGTAGGAGACCAGCGGCACGGAGACCAGATTGGTCGAGTCGTCGATCGCGGCGGCGTAGTCCTCGGCGGGGACGGCCCCTTCCCGCTCCGGAACATGGCGCACCCGAGCGCCGCGTCGCTCCTGCGCCAGCCAGACGTGGGCGACGGACGGGAACTCCATGTCCGTGGTGACCAGGCCGGGGCGGCGCGACCAGTCCAGCGTGGACGCCACCTGGTAAGCGCCCTCGGAGGCGCAGCCGACGACCGCGATCTCGTCCGGCTGCGCGCCGATACGAGCGGCGAAGGCGGCGCGAGCGGCGTCCACCTGGGACATCCACTCGCCCCAGGGCGCGCCCTGGCTGCGCATGGACCACTGGAACTCCTGCAGCGCCGTCAGTACGTGCTCGGATGCCGCGCCTTGGCTGCAACTGGCCAGGTGGACGGTGTCCTTGAGGGAGGGGAACCGGGCACGGAAACGTTCGGTTGCGTCGAGGGGCGCGATGGACACGTGGCGGCTCGCATTTCAATCACAGTGAAATTGTTCAGTGCGGGTGATCGAAGCAGGCGAGTCATGTGCCCGTCAATGGGTCGGAGGCCGGTCGTCGCTTCGGGGCCGGCCGTCAACTTGCGAGGGTCACCGGCTCGGCGGTGTCACGCTCACCAGGAACCGTGCGGGCTCGCTGCCCTCGTTGACGTAGCGGTGCGGGACTCGGGAGTCGAAGGTGCAGCTGTCCCCGGGCCTCAGCTCGTGGCGGCCGTCGCCCGCCTCGACGACCAGACTGCCGCTCAGCACCACCACGCACTCCTCCGAGGGGTGGCTGTAGGGCTCCTCCGAGGACGCGCCTCCCGGTTCCAGCGCGCCCTCAAGTACCTCGAGGCGTGCGGAGCCGGCCGAGACACGTGTGTACTCGATCCCGCCCTGCGGCGAACGCACCACCATCCGGCGGTCGCACCGCACCAGAGCGACGGCGTCCGGCTCGTCCTGGCGGAACAGGTCGAAAAGGGGGAGCCCGAGGGCGGTCGAGAGCCTGCGCAGCGTCTCCAGGCTGGGATCGGTCAGGCCGCGTTCGACCTGACTCACCAGACCGGTCGACACTCCGGCGCGCGAGGCCAGGTCCCGAACGGTCATCTTGCGGGACTGGCGCAGCTCGCGTATCCGGTTGCCGATCACGCGGTGAGGGTAACTCAGCCGCGTTCACGCGGGCGGAACGGTGCCTCGCCCTCACGTCCCCCCCGGAAGCGCAGCACCGACCCCGACCTGGGAGTTGGGGCGGAGGCCGTACCCGGCGGTGACGGGCCGGAGTGTGTCCGGTATCGGAATCGGCGGCACCAGCACCGGAACCGGCGAGTACCTCGAAGAAGCGAGCGGCGGCCGGGTGACGGTCGTCGGCGCCGACCCGGAGGCCTCGGTGTACTCGGGCGGAAACGACAGCCCGTACTGCGTGGAGAGCAGCGGCCGCATCCGGCACCCGCAGACGGTCGACGACGTCCGGCCCGATTCCTGTCGGACGGCGACAAGGACGGGGAACCCGCCGGCGCGCACATGGCATGGCCATGAAGGGGGCATTGCGGCGCGGTGACAGTCGATCCTCCTCTCTTGAAGGGAGCTTCGCCGGTGGATAGTTTCGGTGGCATGTGGATCTGCAGGCGGTTCCGGAAGCGACGGGCCATCGATCTGATGCGCGTCGCCACCGCGGTGTGTAGCTGACCTCCTCACTGCGCTGAGCCGGACCGTTCGGTGCCCCGCCGCACTGCACCGCGGTGTGTAGCTGACTTCCTCTCTGCGCTGAGCCGGACCGCTCGGTGCCCCGGCGCACCGCACCCGCTGAATTCCCTTTTCACGCCTCCTCCTTTCGCCCTGCGCTGAGGCGTGCCCCTCGTCCCGTGAAGGCACGAATGTCCCCACGTACCGCCATGCCCGCATCCCTGCGCGTCGGCGCGATGAGCGCAGTCGCCGTATCCCTTCTGCTGACCGCGTGTGTGAACAACACGCAATCCACGGCGACCAGCGAGAATGTCGCGGCCAAGAAGATCCCGGCCAAGGTCTCCGCCGACACCTCTCTGACCGTCGGCGCGCCCGATCTCAAAGTCGCCCTGGAACTGTCGGGTCAGATCCACAAGCTGCCCTTCAAGGTGAAGTGGGCCAATATCAGCGGCGGCCCGCAGTGCTCCGAAGCGTTCCGGGCCGACGCGCTCGACATCTGCTCGGCGGCGGAGATTCCGTCGATCAACGCCCACTGGACGGGCCTGGACACCAAGCTCGTGGCGGCGAAGTTCCGCAAGGATCCGACCGCGTACCCGATCTACGAGCTCGGGATCGCTCCGGGCGCTCACATCAAGACCCTCGCCGACCTCCGCGGGAAGAAGATCGCCTACAGCCCGGGGCAGGCGCAGGGGGCTCTCGTGCTGCGGATCCTGAAGAAGGCCGGTCTCACCCAGCAGGACGTCGACCTCGTCGAACTGGCCAGCACCGGTGACGTCTATCCCACCGCTCTGGGAAACCGGCAGGTGGACGCCGCGCCTATCGCCGACGTCAACATCAAGCGCTATCTGACGAAATACGGCAGGGACGGCGGCACGACCATCAAGCACGGTCTCCGCGACGACCCCGGGCACTTGTGGGCGCTCACCGAATCCGTGAGCAATGGGCAGAAGTCCGCCGCCGTCAGAGAGCTCATCAAGTTCTGGGCGCGAGCACAGATCTGGGTCGACGAACATCCGAATCAATGGATCGAAGGCTATTACGTCAAGGACCAGGGACTGAGCCGTGGGGACGGTGAATACCTCGTCGAAAGGTCCGGCCACCCGGACTTCCCCGCGGACTGGACCGGCGCCATCGAGCGCCAGCAGCAGACCGTGAACCTGCTGGCGAAGGAGCAGAAGCACAAGGCCTTCGACGCGGGGATCCTCTTCGACCGCCGATACGAGCGCGTAGCCGCCGACGCCGTTGCCGGTGAAAGGAAGACACCATGAGCACCACGGCTTTCGACCAGAGGGCGGCGACCGCGACCGGGCCGACGACGGACGACGTCGCGGTCTCCTCTCCTCGCCTTCGCCCACGGGCACGCAAGAGGTTGGGGCCGGGCCGCCGCATCCCCTACGGCTGGGCGCTCGGCCCGCTGCTGCTCCTCGCGGTGTGGGCGGCCGGCTCCGGCGCCGGACTCATCGACGCCCGCAGTCTGCCCGCACCCTGGACCATCGCCGGCACCGCGGGCGACCTCATCGCCGAAGGCAGGCTGCAGTCCAACTTCGCGACCTCCGCCGGGCGCGCCCTGCTCGGCCTGGTCTTCGGCACGGCCGCGGGTCTGCTGCTCGCGCTCGTCTCCGGACTGAGCCGCCTCGGCGAAGGGATCGTCGACGGGCCGGTGCAGATCAAGCGGGCGATCCCCTCGCTGGCGCTGATCCCTCTGCTCGTCCTCTGGTTCGGCATCGGCGAGACGATGAAGGTCATCACGATCGCGCTCGGCGTCTTCGTCCCGGTTTACATCCACACCCACAACGGGCTGCGCTCCATCGACAACCGCTATTCCGAACTCGCCGAGACGGTGCGGCTGAGCAGGATCCAGTTCGTCCGGCATGTCGTCCTGCCGGGTGCGCTGCCCGGGTTCCTGCTGGGACTGCGGTTCGCGGTGACCGCCGCCTGGCTGGCACTGGTCGTCGTCGAGCAGGTCAACGCCACCAGCGGCATCGGCTACATGATGGAGCTCGCGCGGACCTACGGACAGACGGACGTGATCATCGTCGGCCTCGTCGTGTACGGACTCCTCGGCCTCGTCTCCGACGCCCTCGTACGGCTCGTGGAGAGGAGGACCCTGTCATGGCGCCGGACGCTGGCGGGCTGACCGCGACCGAGGACCGCACGACGGTCCGCATCAAGGATCTGGTACGCACGCTCGGCGGGCGCCGCGTGCTCGACGACCTCGAACTGGGCATCGCCCCAGGCGAGTTCGTGGCCCTGCTGGGACGCAGTGGCTCCGGCAAGAGCACCCTGCTGAGGGCGCTGGCCGGCCTCGACCACGACGTGGCGGGAAGCGGTGAACTGGCCGCCCCCGATGACGTGTCAGTGGTCTTCCAGGACGCGCGGCTGCTGCCGTGGAAGCGGCTGCTCGAGAACGTGGTTCTGGGCCTGCCCGGCCCGGACGCCGAACAGCGGGGCCGCAGCGCCCTCGCCGAAGTCGGCCTCGAAGGCCGCGAGCGGGCCTGGCCCGTCGAGCTGTCCGGCGGCGAGCAGCAGCGGGTGTCGCTCGCCCGCTCCCTCGTCCGAGAGCCCCAACTCCTGCTCGCGGACGAGCCGTTCGGGGCGCTCGACGCCCTCACCCGCATCCGGATGCACACTCTGCTGCGGCAGCTGTGCGAGCGACACCGACCCGCCGTGCTGCTGGTCACCCACGACGTCGACGAGGCCATCGCCCTGGCCGACCGGGTGGCCGTCCTCGACGAGGGCCGCATCGCGGTCGACATCCCGGTCGACCTCCCCGTGCCGCGCAGCCACGGCGGCCCGGAGTACGCGGCACTGCGGGATCGCCTGCTCGCCCGCCTCGGCGTGGAAGCAGCAGGCTGACCGCCCCCGACCAGGGGAGCCCAGCACGTCTCACCCCGGCACGACCCGCACCGTACAAAGAGGAGAAGAAGCCATGACCACCGTCGCCACTCTCGACATCCTCAGGGCAGGACCGCGCTTCGGCGCGGAGATCACCGGCGTCGACCTGACCACCCCCGTCGACGAGACCACCGCCGACGCACTGCGGCAGGCCTTCCGGGACCACAAGGTGCTGGTGTTCCGCGGCCAGCACCTGACACCCGATCAGCACGTCGCCGCCGTCCGGATCTTCGCCGAACCCTTCGACCACCCGACCGCCGCGAAGGACGATGCCAATCCGCTGGTCTACCCGTACAACGTGCGGCAGACCGGCAAGGCCAGCACCTGGCACATCGGCGGCCTGTGGCGTGACCCGGTCTTCGCCATCGAGTCGCTGACGTACGAGGTGGTGCCCGAGCTGGGCGGCCACACGCTGTGGGCGGACCTGCAGGCGGCGTACGACGATCTGTCGGAGCCGTTCAAGGAGCTCCTGGAGTCCGTGAGCGCGGTGTACGACGGCAACGCGGAGAACTACGCGCAGGGCAGCAAGAGGACCGCGAGCGGACCGACCGTCGAGCACCCGGTCGTCCTGGCGCATCCGGCCACCGGCCGCAAGGGCCTGTTCATCAGCACCTCGGCGATCGGCCTCACCGGCGTGACCCCCGCGGAGAGCAAGGCGCTGCTCGACCACCTGCTGCGGCACGCCTCCTCGCCGAACTACACCATCCGCTTCGGCTGGCAGCCGGGCGACTTCGTCCTCTGGGACAACCGCGCCACCTGGCACTACGCCGTCGACGACTACGGCGACGGAGCGCGCGTCTACCGCAAGGTCATCGGCGTGGAGCCGGAGGCGGGCCTCGTGCCGGGGGCGCGTTCCTGAATGTTCTCGGTCTGCGCCGGGCTGCTCGCGGTGGCTCTCGTGCTGTCACGACTGCGCGGGGCCGCACTGAAACAAGCCCTGCACAGCGCCCGAGAAGGACGTGAACTCGCCACACCCCAGGGCTACTTGCTCCCGCACGCCGCTACCGGCCGGTCCCCTGCCGACCCGCCACCGCCCGAACAACGATCGGAAGCATGAATGACCCCGCAATTCCTCTGGTACATCCCCAACACCGTCCAGACGGGACACCGCGGTGACGACACCACATCCGGCTGGGGGTCCATCGAGTACTCGACCGAACTCGCCCGCGCGGCGGAAGCCCACGGCTGGGGCGGCGCCCTGCTCGGCACCGGATGGGGGCGCCCGGACACCTTCACCGTCGCCACCGCCCTGGCGGCGCGCACCACGACGTTCAAGCCCCTGATCGCCGTCCGCCCCGGCTACTGGCAGCCCGCGAACTTCGCCAGTGCGGCCGCCACTCTCGACCAGCTCAGCCGCGGCCGCGTCCTGGTCAACATCGTCAGCGGCCTGGACACCCCGGCCGCCTACGGCGACACCACCGTCGACCCCGCCGCGCGCTACGCCCGCACCCAGGAGTTCCTGCACCTCGTACGCCGCCTGTGGACCGAGGAGAACGTCACCTTCCACGGCGAGCACTTCCAGGTCACCGGCTCCACGGTCGGCCCGCACCCCTACGCCACCGCCGGGCGGGCCCATCCGACCCTGTACTTCGGCGGCGCGTCCGAAGCCGCCGAACGCGTCTCGGCGGCCGAAGCCGATGTGCAGCTCTTCTGGGGCGAACCGCTCGACGGAATCGCCGAACGCATCGCCCGCCTGAAGGAGTTGAGCGGCCGGGTGGGGCGCCGCCATGTGCCGCTGGAGTACGGCCTGCGGATCACCACCGTGGTGCGCGACACCACGGAGGAGGCGTGGCGCGCGGCGGAGGAGAAGGTCGCGAAGATGGCGGCCGACGCGGGCGAGACCGACACCTGGACGGGTAACCGCAGAACAGCGGTCGGCCAACGGCGGCTGCTCGACCTCACCGAACGCGGCGAGGTCCTCGACACCTGCCTGTACACCGCGCCGGGCAGGTTCGGCGGTGGGGGAGCGGCGACCACGTGGCTCGTCGGCTCACCCGACGACGTGGCTGCGGCGCTCAACGCCTACCGCGCGCTCGGCATCACGCACTTCGTGCTGTCCGACACCCCCTACAAGGAGGAGATCCGCCGGATCGGTGACCAACTGCTGCGCAGGCTGCGGGAAGCATGAAGGCAGGCAATGCGTCATCACCTGGGTCACGGCCCTCCCAGGCGACCGGCCCCGCCCAGGCGGCAACAGCGTGGACCGTCAACGAAGAGCAAGGTGTGCCGGGCTCCGGGCTTCACGGAGCTCGACGAACGCGCCCGTCAATCGGTAAAGGCACGCGCCCTTCCTCAGTCTTTGCCGCCGCTCCTGCAGCCCGCCCGGGAAGTTCGGAGTCGTGTTGACGATCTCGTGGGCCGGCACCCCGTGCTCGTACAGCGGCGGCACCAGGCGGAGAGGAGATGCCGCCCCCGTCCACAGCCTGTCGCGTGTCGGAGGTGACGGTTTTCAAGCGTGCGGCCCCACCGTCACCTTTCCCACCGTCAACTCCGCAACCCCTTCAGCCACTTCGCCGATGCGCGTCGTCTGTCGTTCCAGTTCCTCCAGCTGCCCGGCCGTCAGCTTCTCCAGCGGCTCGACGGTGACCGCGATGCGCTTCCCCGAACGGCGTTGGTGCCACACCCCGGTCACTGCCCCGTCCACCAGCAGCAGCGGATGGTTTCCGGCCTGGCCGCCCGCCAGAGCGCGCTCGAAGGCCCTTCCCGGGAAGAGCAGTTCGCGCGGTTGCGAGGCGATGCCGAAGGCGTCGAAGTAGGGGAGGAGCCGTACTCCTTCAGCCCCTTCTCCCGCCCCCGGGAACTCGGTGTCCCCGGCAGTCACCCACGCCTCCCCGACTCCCTCGAAGTCGACCTCCTCGATCTCCGCGCCCCGAGCCAGCTCCCCGAAGAGTGTGCTCGCCCAACCTCTCGGTGCGGCAAGCCACTTGGCGAAATGCTGCGGGGTGGCCGGGCCGTACGCGTACAGGTAGCGGCGTACGAGCTCGGCGAGCGCCGCGTCCTGCTCCATCGGGACCGCTCCGGGGTTCGTGTACGTCACCTTCCGCCCCCGGTTCGGTCCGAAGGCGAGCACCCCGCGGTGCGCCGCCGTGTGCATCGCCTGCCGCCAGCGCGGCCACATGCCCTGGAAGGCGGGAACGACGGGGTCACCGGCCCAGGCCCCGGTCCGCGCCACGACGGCCTCCGTCAGCTCGTCGGCGGTCAACTCTGTGCCGGACAGAGCCTCACCGACGGCCGCTACGACCGCGTCGGTCTGTGCCGCTGTGAGCCGGATGTCCTTGGATTGCTGACCGACCCGGCCGGGGATCGCGGAGAGCGCCCCGGACCACATCGGCACGTCCGCAGCGGCCAGCAGATGCACGGTGCCGCGCGGGCCGTACGTCTTGACCAGTGACGGCTCCTCCCACAGCGCACGACGCACATCGGCACGCGTCGCCCCTTCGATGCGCAGCCCGAGGGAGAGCTCGGCGGCCGACAGCACCTGGGCGTGCGCGCCCAGCATGACGCCGGCGAGCAAAGGGGTGGCGGCGGGGGAGGCGGGGACCGGTGCGGCCAGGCCCTGGCGCTCGATACGGCGGGCGTTCGCCCCGGACCAGCTCACGGTGGGTGTCGGCATGACCTGACGCTAACCTTCATCTAGGTCAGAAGCTGTCCGCTTTGGGCGGTCGCTACGGCAGTTCCGTACGTGGTGGCCGGCCCACCGACCAGCGACCCGGTCGAGCGGGTCGCCAGGCTGGATCCGCGGAGCGTTCGCCTCAGTCGGTCACCTGCACGACCGCCGTGGTGCCCGCCCGCACCGTCGGCGTCGCGTACGTGTACGTCACGCCGTCGACCGTCTTGCTGCGCACCCGCTGCGGGACGCCGTTGACCGTGATGTTCTTGTGGACTCCGGGGAAGCGGGCCTCCCAACGGTAGGCGCTCTTGCGTGCGTTGTTCGTCAGCGTGGTCTTCGTCGCGCCGTCATGCCGCACGGTGATGCTGCCCGCACCGATGGGCACGTCCGCCGCCCGGAGCCACTTCATGCCGGACGGCAGCCGCGACTGGGTGGTCACTGTGTGGTTCGGTGCGTCCGGTGTGACGCCCATCAAGCCCTGAACGGTCTGGCTGACCAGGGTGAACGACACCTCGGGGTAGTCGCCGTTGGGCCCCTGGCTGGAGTTGACGTGCTGGAGCTCCCGCTCGCCGTAGATCTTCTTCATCCACGTCCACGCCGTGTCGTTGCGGTTGTTCTTGAAGAACATGTCGGGCAGGTACGTCGTCGACTCGATGTTGGTCGATCCGTCCGGGCCCAGCTCCTGCGCCTGGATGTAGTCGAGATAGGCGTCGTTGCGCGGGCCGGGATCGAGGATCTGCTTCATCGGCATGAACACGCTGTTCTCCTTGCCCCAGCCGGTGACCGGCGTGCCGGACAGGGTGTACGCGCGGACCATGTCGGCGCCGCTTCCGGTGCCGCTCCAGTCGTCGTTGAAGTAGGTCTTCAGGTCGGCGGCACGCCGGTCGAACGTCCTGGCAAGGGCGGTGTCGCCCTTGCCGCGGGCGAGCGTGGCCATTGCCAGATACGCCTGGTACTCCGCGGCGATGCCGTCCCCGGCCTCGGCGAGGCCGTCGCCGTCCTGCTCGTTGTAGCTGGCGGCGCCGGCGAGTATGCCGTTGCCCGTGCCCTCGGCGACCTTGACTTCGCCGTTGGGCCTGGCCGAGTTGTGCAGGTCGATGAACTCCTCGGTGGCGTGCCGGTAGAAGTCCCACAGCGCCGGGTCGTCCACGTATCGCCGGTCGCCGGTCCAGAGGTATGCCTGGGCTGCCTTCTCCACGAGTTCGAAGGTGGCCGGTACCTCGCGCACGAAGTTGTCCGGGCTCTTGCAGTCGATGCTCAGGTACGTCTCGGCGTCGAAGGCCGACCTGGGGTACGAGCGGCAGACGCGGGGTCAACTCATCGCGGTCATCGCGGAGTTCGTCTCGAACCCGTTCTTCGCCGACGTGTGCGAACGGATCGAGTCCACTCTCGCCCCGCACGGACTGAAGACGGTCCTGTGCCCGTGCTTCCCCGGCGGGGTACAGGAGTTGGACTTCATGACCTCCCTCGCCGACCGGGGCGTCGCCGCCGTCGTGTTCCTCTCGGCGAGCAACACGATCGAGGGCGCGGACCCGGAGGTGTATGAACTCCTGCGCTCCCGCAGGATCCCGTTCGTCGGCGTCAACGGTCAGTTCGAGGGCGTGGGTGAGGCGCCGGTCTTCTCCACCGACGACCTGCTGGCCGCCGAACTCGCCGTCGACCACCTCTTCCGGCTCGGTCACCGCCGTATCGGCATGGCATCGGGACCGGTCGGCAACCGCCCGGCCGACCGCCGCGTCAGCGGCTTCGTCGCCTCGCTCGCCAGACGCGGTGTCGAGGACCCGGAGCAGTGGGTTGTCCGGCAGTCCTACACCGTCGAGGGCGGCCAGTCCGCCGCGATCTCACTCCTCGGCCGCGGCGCCACGGCGGTCGTGGCCGCCAGCGACTACATGGCCCTGGGAGCGATCCGCGGCGCGCGCCGTCAGGGGTACGACGTCCCGGGCGACGTGTCGGTGGTCGGCTACGACGGTGCCATGATCACGGACTTCGTGGACCCCCCGCTCACCACGGTCCGCCAGCCGGCCGACCGCCTGGCCTCGGAGGTGGCCCGCAGCGTCCTCGCCCTGGTCGGCAACCGCGACGTCCCCGTCGGCGAGCTCCTCTTCGACCCCGAACTGGTGATCCGCGCGAGCACGGCGGCGCCGAAGGCGGAGTGAGGCGCCGGCCGTCGGTATGAATTGCGACCGTGCGTCCAGACCATTGACCTAGACATCGGTTCTATAGACACTCTGCTCGGAGATTCGACCGGACAACCGGCCGCAACTCCCCTAATCCATCGGGTGTTTCATGCTCGTGGATGCTCCGGAGGAGCTATGCCAAAGTCTCGGTTCCTGTTTCTCGGCTTGGCGCTCGCGTTGTTCGGAGGTGCCGCCGGTCCTGTGGCCGCAGCGCCCAGCGCGAGACCGGTGGTGGTCGACGTGGACGACTACGGAGCCGACCCCACGGGGCGGACGGACTCGACGCCCGCTGTCACAGCGGCGCTGCGGCACGCCAGGAGCATCGACCGGCCGGTCAGGATCGTGTTCTCGAAGGGCACCTACCAGCTGTACCCCGAGCGGGCCGAGAAGCGTGAGCTGTACGTGTCCAACACCGTTGGCGCCGACCAGCGTTACCGGGACAAGAAGATCGGGCTGCTCGTCGAGGACATGCACGACGTCACCATCGACGGCGGCGGGTCCAAGCTCGTCTACCACGGCCTGCAGACGGCGTTCGCGTCGATCCGCTCGACCGACGTGACGTTCACGAACTTCTCCTTCGACTACGCGGCCCCCGAGGTCATCGACGCGACCGTCGCCGACACCGGTGTCGCGGACGGGCACGCCTACCGCGTACTGAAGATCCCCGCCGGCAGCCCGTACCAGGTGAACGGCACGCACATCACCTGGCTCGGCGAGAAGAGCCCGGCCACCGGGCGGCCGTACTGGTCGGGCGTCGACGGACTCCAGTACACCCAGATCCACGACCCCGAGGCGCAACGGACCTGGCGCGGGGACAACCCGCTGTTCAACGACGTCGCCGCGGTCACCGACCTCGGAGGCCGCCGGATCCGGATCGACTACACCACTGAGGCACGGCCGGCGGACGCCGGGCTCGTCTACCAGATGCGCCTCATCGAGCGGACGGAGCCGGGCGCTTTCATCTGGCAGTCGAAGAACGTCACGATGCGCTCGATGAACGCCTACTACCTGCAATCCTTCGGCGTGGTGGGGCAGTTCAGCGAGAACATCTCCATCGACAGGGTGAACTTCGCGCCCGATCCGAAGTCCGGCCGGTCGACGGCCTCCTTCGCGGACTTCGTCCAGATGTCCGGCGTCAAGGGGAAGGTCTCGATCACTCGGAGTCTGTTCGACGGCCCGCACGACGACCCGATCAACATCCACGGCACCTACCTCGAAGTCGTGGGGAAGCCCGGGCCGAACACCCTCACCCTCGCCTACAAGCACCCCCAGACCGCCGGATTCCCGCAGTTCGCCCCGGGTGACGAGGTCGAGTTCACCACCAAGCGCACGATGGCCCCGCTGGCGGACGCGCACGCGAAGGTCACCGTTGTCGACGGGCCGAGCGGGATGGACCACGACAAGCCGCTGACCACGATGACGGTCACCTTCGACCGGCCTGTGCCCGCCGGGGCCGAGACCGGCGGCACGGTCGTCGAGAACATCACGGCCACCCCGTCGGTCGTCATCTCCGGCAACGTGTTCCGCAACGTGCCGACCCGCGGCATTCTGGTCACCACCCGCAAGCCCGTACTGATCACCGGCAACCGGTTCGACGCGATGTCCATGGCCAGCATCTACGTCTCCGCCGACGCCTACCAGTGGTACGAGTCCGGGCCGGTCGCCGACCTGACGATCCGAGGGAACTCGTTCACGCGGCCCAGTGGTCCGGTCATCTTCGTGGAGCCGACCAACCAGGTCGTCGACCCTGCGAACCCGGTGCACCACAACATCTCGGTCGAGCACAACTCGTTCGACATCGGGGACGTCACCGTCGTCGATGCCAAGAGCGTCGGTGGTTTCGCCTTCACCGGAAACACCGTCCGGCGGCTGGACGCGGCAGACCAACCGCCTTACACCTCCCCGCTGTTCGTCTTCCATGGCAGTTCGGGCATCCGGATCGCACACAACCACTACGACGAAGGCCTCAACAGCGAGTGGCAGGCCCACGGCTGATCCTGGTTGTCGAGTTGGTCGATGGTCGGTCGGGGCGAGGCGGTCGCGAGCACCAGCCTCGCTCCGGGGGCCCCGCCTCGGTCTACGCGGACCCGGGTGACGCGCCGACCAAGGTCCCGGCACCGACCCGCGTCAGATCATCGCCGGGTCAGCCGTATCACGGTGCTCGGCCGGTCCGTCCGGGGCAACCGCAGAGTCAGGCCCTGCGAGAGCAGGGTCGTCCCGGCGTGCTCGGCGCCGGTGGACTCGTCCACGTAGACCGAGGCAGGGGAGAGGCCGGTCAGCCGCAGATCGCGGTCCCGGCCCCAGGCGATGACCACGACCCGATCGCCGGCCCGGTACTGGACGGCCTCGTCGAGCCGGTGCTGCTCGCCGAACTGCACCACCGGGCGGATCTCCTTGTACAGCGCCACCAGGTCGCGTGCCTCGGCGAGTTCGGCCCCGGTCCAGCGCGAGAGGTCGCCGCCGATGCCGAGCGCGCCGGCCATCGCGACGTGGAAGCGGTAGGGGAGCGGCGTGGTGCGGCGAGTGTGCGGGTTGGGGCTGTCGGTGACCCAGGCGGACATGGTGCGGGCCGGGTAGACCTGGCTGTAGCCGTGCTGGATGGCTATGCGGTCGTCGGCGTCCGTGTTGTCGGAGATCCACGTCTGGTCCGTGCGGGCCAGCATTCCGAGGTCCGCGCGGCCGCCGCCGCCCGCGCAGCCCTCGATCCGCAGGCCGGGGTGGGCGCTGCGCAGCCGGTCGAGCACCGAGTAGACGCCCCGCGTGTGGTCGGTCCACAGCCGTTCGGCGTCGGGGTGGCCCGGCCAACCCGCCTCCGTGAGCGCCCGGTTCATGTCCCACTTCAGGAAGTCGATCGTGTACGTGGAGACCAGTCGGTCGAGCCATTTGAAGGCCCACTCCGTGACATCGGTGCGCGCGAAGTTGAGGACGAGCTGGTGGCGCAGCTCGGTGCTGCGGCGGTGCGGCATGTGCAGCACCCACTCGGGGTGCTCGCGGTACAGGTCGCTGTCCGGGTTGGTCATCTCCGGCTCCACCCACAGTCCGAAGCGCATGCCGAGCCCTCGGATCTCCTCGACCAGCGGGCCGAGCCCGTGCGGGAACCGTTCCGGATTCGGGTGCCAGTCGCCGAGCCCGGACCGGTCGCTGGTGCGCTGCCCGAACCAGCCGTCGTCCACCACGAACAGCTCGACGCCCAGCTCGGCGGCCCGCGCCGCCAGGGCCCGCTGCCCCTCCAGCGTGACGTCCCAGCCGGTCGCCTCCCAGCTGTTGTAGACCACGGGCCGCGGCTCGTCGGGGCGCGGCAGTACGTGCCCGGCGACATACCGGTGCCAGCCGCGGCTCGTCGCGCCGAAGCCGCCGCGGTTGAACTGCCCGGCGAACACCGGGGTTTCATGGCTCTCGCCGGGCTGCAGCCGCCAGGCCAGGCCGTCGTGCCCGGCACCACCGGTCACCGTGAACGGGCCGCCCGAGTGGTCGCGCTGCGCGGTGATCCGCCAACTCCCCGACCAGGCGAGGACCATGCTCCACACCTCGCCGTGGCCCTCGTCCGCGTCACCCGCGTCGACCATCAGCCAGGGATTCCCGTAGTGCCCCGAGACGCCGCGCCGGCTCGTGAACACGGTCTCGGCATATGGGGCTTCGGTGCGTCGCAGCTGTGTCTCGCCCGACCACTCGCCGACCGTGTGGCTCAGCCGCACGCCCGACGCCGCCGGCACGGACCAGCTCGCGGCGTCGCAGCGCAGGATCTCGACGGGCTCGTCGGCCGCCTCGTCCGTGCCCAAGTGGCGCAAGGTCAGCGAGCGTTCGACGATGTCGCTGTCGGGGTGCACCGCGTAGTGCAGCGTGCAGCCGAGTGGGTAGTGGCGGTCACGCAGCCGCACGTGGAGCCGGCCGCCGTCGGTCTCGTGACCCTCGTAGGCCCACTCGACGCCGCGTGTGCCGTCCGAGTACCGCACCAGCAGTGACGGCACCCCGAACCGGGCACCGCCCTCAACGGCGAGCTCTTCACCGCCTGTTGAGGCGAAGCTGCTGGTCAGTCCGTCGTGCGTGGGCAGCGCGGCGACCTGGTCGAGTGTGAGGGGCGCGCCCCAGTGCACATGCCGTGGGCTGTCGTCCGCGCCGATGCGCAGCGCGTACGAGGAGGCGGGGGTCGTGAGCAGGAACGTGCGACTGGGTTCGTCGAAGTACACCTGTGACATGAGCGGGAGCCTAGATCCGAACTCCCTGAATTTAAATATTGACGAAGGAAATTATTGCCTCTACGTTTCCCCCATGTTGCTGAACCGAGCGAAGCTGCTCGCGTCTCCGGCGGCCAACACGGTGTTCACGACAGTGCTCACCCGTGGTCCGGTCGTCCGCCCCGAGATCGCCCGAATGACCGGTCTGTCCTCCGCCGCCGTCACCAAGGCGGTCAAGCCGATGATCGAAGCCGGATACCTGGAGGAGCTGCCGCAGGGGCCGAGGACCGTCGAAGGTGCGGGGCGTCCCGCGCACCCCCTCGCCGTCCGCGCCGACCGGGAGTTCTTCGTGGGCGTCAAGGTCACGGCCGACGAGCTCATCGGTGTGGTGACCGACTTGAGGGCGCAGGTGCGTGCCGCGCACCGGATCCCGGTGACGGACCGGTCGGTCGAGCAGGTCGTCCGTGGCATCGCCGCGCTCGTCGCGGAGCTGACTCCCGCGCACGCCGAGCGGACCCACCACATCGGGGTGTCCGTCTCGGGTGACGTGGACCGGACGGGCGGCCTCGTGCGCTACTCGCCGTTTCTCGGCTGGCACGACGTGCCGCTGGCCGACCTGGTCCGCACGGCAACGGGGTTGGCGGTCACCGTCGAGAACGACGTGAAGGCCCTCACCGTCGCAGAGCAGTGGTTCGGCGAGGGGGTGGGCGCGGACTCCTTCGCCCTCGCCACCGTCGGAGTCGGCATCGGCTGCGCGCTCGTGATCAACGGCCGCTTGGTGGCAGGGGGCTATGGCGTGGCCGGCGAGATCGGTCACATCCCGGTGGCCGCCGGCGACGGGCCCGACTGCCACTGCGGCGCCCGTGGCTGTGTCGAGGCCATCGCCTCCGAGGAGGCCATCGTCGCCCGGGCACGTCGCGCGACAGGCGAGCCGGACCTCGACATGGCCGGGGCCATCGAGCGCGCCCATGGCGGGGACGCCGCCGTGCGCGCCGTCTTCGACGAGGCGGGCGAGGCCATCGGGCTGGGCCTCGCCGCCATGGTCAACCTCGTCGGACCCGAGCGGGTCGTCGTCTCCGGTGAGGGCCTGGCCGCGTACGACCTCTTCGAAGAGCAGATCCGCGCCGCCTTCACCACCCAGGCCTTCGGGACCGCGGCCCGCTGCCCGCTCGTCGTGCGCCCGCTGCCCTGGGAGGAATGGGCGCGCGGGGCCGCCGCCGTCAGCATCCAGTCTCTGTTCGCCGCGTGAACCCACGCGGGCGTCTGATCTCTCGCACGTATCCGTTCCCCGGAAGGACCCTGTCATGACTGCCAGTTCCGCCCTGTCCCGCCGGGGATTCCTCGGCACGTCCCTGCTGTTCGTCGCGGGTGCCGCGGTCGGCTGCTCCAGCAACCCGCAGGAGACCGCGTCCGCCAAGGGCGCCAAGGTCACCCTCACGCAGTGGTATCACCAGTACGGAGAGGAGGGCACCCAGGCCGCGGTGAAGCGGTACGCCGAGGAGTTCACCAAGGCCAACCCGGACATCGCGATCAACGTCGTGTGGGGCGCCGACACCTCCCAGTACGAGACCAAGCTGAACGCCGCCCTGCTCGGTGCCGACGCCCCGGACGTCTTCGAACTCGGAGACTTCCGCGCCGAGATGGCCCGCAAGGGACAACTCGAACCCCTCGACGACGTGTACGGCTCTGCCAAGGACGGCTTCAACAAGGCCGACCTCGACTACCTCACCGTCGACGGCAAGCTCTACGGCATGAAGACCATCGACGACATCATGATGCTCTTCTACCGCAAGTCGATGCTGAAGAAGGCGGGCGTCGCCGTGCCCACCACCTTCGCCGAACTCGCGGACGCCGCCAAGAAGTTGACATCCGGCAACGTCAAGGGCCTGTTCATAGGCAACGACGGCATCGGCGACAGTCCCTACCTCCTCGCCTGGTCCCAGGGCAAGGACCTCATCGACGGCGACAAGGTCGTCTACGCCGACGCCGCCAAGTCCATCGGCGGCCTGCACGATCTGCACTCCGACAAGTCGGTGCTGCTCGGCTTCACCACCGACTGGTACGACGCGGGCGCGTTCACCCAGGGCGCCACCGCCATGCAGTGGTGCGGCCTGTGGGCGCTGCCCACCATCCAGAAGGCGCTCGGCGACGACTTCGGGGTCGCGCCCTGGCCCGCGTACGACTCCTCCGGGAAGCCCGTCGCCCGGCTCGGCGGCTGGACGCAGGCGGTCAACGCCAAGAGCAAGCACGTCGCGGAGGCCAAGAAGTACCTCCAGTGGCTGTGGATCAAGCAGTCCGACATCCAGATCGACTGGGCCGTCAAGTACGGCTTCCACGTGCCGCCGCAGACCGCGGTCGCCGCCAGGACGCCGGAGCTGAGCAAGGGCGCCGCGAAGGACACCGTCACCATCGGGACCAAGTACGGCATCTCCTTCCCGGCCGAGTGGACGCAGGCGATGCAGGCCGAGTTCATCGCCGCGGCCGCCGACATCGCCCAGGGATCGGCGCCGGAGAAGACCCTGAAGAAGGCCCAGTCCAAGGCGCAGTCCGACCTCGACAAGCAGATGGGCTGACCGTCATGACCGCCACCGGCACCACGCCCTTGCAGGGGAGTGCCGCCCGCCCGGCGCCCGCCACGGCGCCGCGCCGCCGGCGGCTGACAGAGCGGCGCTCGAAGGCCCTGGCCTTCGTCGTCCTCACCGCCCCGATGCTGATCGGCCTCGGCGTCTTCCGCTACGTGGCCATCGGCTGGAGCTTCCTGCTCAGCTTCAGTGAGGCCCGCCGCACCATCTCTCTCGGTACCTGGGTCGGTCTCGACAACTACCAACAGCTCCTGAGCGACGAGCGGTTCCGCGACTCGCTCACGATGATCGTGCTGTTCACGGCGATGATCGTGCCGATCACCTTCGCCGCGTCCCTGGGCCTCGCCGTCCTCGTCAACCGGGTACGGCGCGGCCGGGCCTTCTTCCGTACGGCGTTCCTGCTGCCCGCGGCGGTCAGCTACGTGGCCGCCGCGATGATCTGGAAGATGGCCCTGTTCAGCGGCGTGCCGTCCGGCCTCGCGAACACGCTCGGCGCGCTGTTCGGCGCCGACCCCACGCCATGGATCCAGACGCAGAGCCCGCCCCTGTACTGGATCGTGCTCGTCACGCTGCGCCTGTGGCTCCAAGTCGGCCTCTACATGATCCTGTTCATCGCGGGGCTCCAGTCCATTCCGCAGCACCTGTACGAAGCCGCGGCCCTCGACGGCGCCGGTGCCTGGCGCACCTTCCGCAGCATCACCTTCCCCATGCTGCGCAACACGTCGGTCGCGATCCTGCTGCTGATGCTCATCGCCGCGCTCCAGGCCTTCGACGAGTTCTACGCGATCTTCTCCACCGGCGCCTCGCTCGGCAGCGAACCTGTGCGCACCCCCCTCATGCACCTCTACGGCGTCGCCCTCCAGGACCAGGACTACGGCGTCGGCTCCGCCGGAGCCTTCCTGCTCACCCTCCTGATCGTGCTGGTCACGCTCCTCCAGGGCCGGATCCTCGGGTTCTCCCGCGACAAGGACTGATCGGACAAGGACTGAACCCATGAACCGTTACCGAGGGAGCGTGCTCGGCTCCGCCGCCACGTACCTGGTGCTGTGCCTGCTGGCCGTGGTCTTCCTGATCCCGTTCTACGTGCTTCTGCGCAACGCCTTCATGACGACGCCGGAGGTCACCGCCACCGACTGGCACTGGCTGCCGTCCGCGCTGAGCTGGGACAACTTCAGCGCCCTGTTCAACAACCCGGAGCGTCCCTTCGGCCGGTCCCTGGCCAACTCACTGCTGATCGCGGTGATCTCGGCCCCGGTGTCCACGCTGCTCGCCTCGATGGCCGGGTACGCCCTTGCCCGGATCAACGTGCCCGGTCGCGGGGTGGTCCTCTCGCTCATCGTCGGCACGCTGATGATCCCCCAGGCCGTGACCTTCCTGCCGACGTTCGTCGTGGTCGGTTCGATGGGCGGCGTGAACACGATGTGGGGTCTGATCGCACCCGGCCTGTTCAACGCGTTCGCCGTCGTGCTCTTCCGCAGCTTCTACCTGTCCTTCCCCGCCGAGATCGAGGAGGCGGGCCGCCTCGACGGCCTCAGCTACCTCGGTGTCTACGGGCGCATCATCCTGCCCAACTCGGTCACGATGATCGCCTCCCTCGGCGCACTGTCCTTCATCGAGGCGTGGAACTCCTTCCTGTGGCCCCTGATGATCGGCCAGGATCCCGAGAGCTGGACCGTGCAGATCGCCCTCTCCAGCTTCCTCACCTCCCAGACCGTCAACCTGCCCGAGCTGTTCGCCGGGACGGTCGTGGCGATCCTCCCGCTCGTGATCATGTTCCTGGTCGCCCAGCGCCACATCGTCCAGGGCATAGCGATGTCCGGTCTCAAGTCCTGAAACTCCCTCTCCCCCGTACCGGAGGTACTTCCAGTGACCCGTACGACCAGAACGACCCGGCGGGCGGCGCTCACCGCCGCCTGCGCACTGCCCCTCACCCTCGCCCTGTCCACCGGCACCGCCGAGGCCAAGACCCCGTACGTCAAGCCGTTCATGGGCTGGAGCAGCTGGAGCGTCGAGTCCTCCTCGCGTGCCGGCTACGGCACGCACTGGCTGAACGAGGGCAACATCAAGAACGCCGCCGACGCGCTCAGCAGCAAGCTGTCCTCGGCCGGCTACAAGAATCTGAACATCGACGCCGGCTGGAACTTCGACTACGACTGGAACTTCCACACCGACGCCAACGGCATCCCGAACGCCGACAAGGACCGCTTCCCCAGCGGTATGCAGTCGCTCTCCGACTACGTCCACGGCAAGGATCTCAAGCTCGGCCTGTACGGCGCCGCCGGACTGGAGAAGGAGGTCTACGACAAGAACGCGCCGATCCTCGGCGCTGACTGTCATGCACAGGACATCACGGTGAAGCCGCTGACCCCGACCAACAAGTGGGGCGGCAGCTGGAAGATCGACTACAGCAACCCCTGTGCCCAGGAGTACATCGACTCGATCGTCGCGCGGTACGCCTCCTGGGGCATCGACTTCATCAAGATCGACGGCGTGACGAAGGACAACGTCGCCGACATCAAGGCATGGTCCACCGCCATCGACCACAGCGGCCGCAGCATGTGGCTGTCCGCCAGCGCCTGGCCCGTCGACCTCGAGGCCGGCGACGGCCTGCGGCCCTACGCCAACGGCGTCCGTGTCGACACCGACATCGAGTGCTACTGCGAGACCACCAGCACGTGGACCAGCTCCGTCGACGACCGCTTCGCCGACCTGCCCAAGTGGCTGCCCAAGCTGTCCGCCCCCGGCTATCTCGGCGACCTCGACTCGATGCCGATCAACAACAACTCCGGCAGCGGCCTGCAGGACGGGGTCAACGACACCGAGCGGCAGACCGTCATGACGTTCTGGTCGATGGCCTCGTCCCCGCTGTACGTCGGCGGCGACATCTACTTCCTCGACGACAAGGCCAAGGCCATCCTCACCAACCCCGAGGTCATCGCAGTCGACCAGGCTGCCGTCCTGCCGAAGCAGATCCGCTCCGGGGACACGCAGGTGTGGACGAAGAAGGTGGGCGGCGCCACCTACCTCGCGGTCTACAACCTCGGCTCCGAGGCCACCGACATCACGGTCGACCTCAAGGACCTGGGCGTCAAGCGCCCCCAGCACCTGCGCGACGTCGTCGCCCGCAAGGACCTCGGTACCGCCAAGGGCTCCTGGACCGCCACCGCCGTCCCGGCCCACGGCTCCCGCCTGATCAAGCTCTCCTGACCGCCCGTCACGTCCAAGGAGCCGCACATGAGCAACGGACCCTCCAGACGCCTGGTCCTCGGCCTCGGCGGAGCCCTCGCGCTGAGCGCCCTGCCCGCCTTCACCGCGCACGCCGCGCCCCGCCGCCCCACCACGTCCCCGCTGGTACCGGCCGGTGAGGCGACGACCCTGTGGTACCCCGAGCCCGCCGACGAGGACCTCCTCATCGAGCAGGGCCTGCCGCTGGGCAACGGCCGCCTCGGTGCCCTCGTCGGCGCCGACCCGGCCCGGGAACTCCTGCACGTCACCGACGCCACCCTGTGGACCGGCGGCGCCAACACCACCCTCGACTCCGACGGTCAATTCCCCTACGGGCGCGATGACTTCGGCAGCTTCACACTGCTCGCCCGCGTCATGCTGTATCTGCCGGGGCACGAGCGCTCCGCCGTCACCGACTACCGCCGCACCCTCGACCTCAGCAACGGCCTCGTCACCACGACGTACACCAAGGACGAGGTCCGCTACACCCGGGAGATGTTCGCCAGCGCGCCCGACGACACCATCGTCGTCCGGCTGAGCCAGAGCGGCGGCGGCTCCCTCACCGGCGCCGTCATCCTCTCCGGCACCCACGGCGAGACGACCGGGGTCGACAAGGACCGGAACCTTGCCTCCTTCTCCGCCGCGTTGGGCAACAAGCTGCGCTACGCGGCCGCCGTCACCGCCGCCGGGGACGGGGCGATCGCCGCCACCGGAACCCGCGTCACGTTCACCGACTGCTCCGAGGTCACCCTCGTGATCAGTGGCGGCACGGACTACGCGCCGAACCACGCCACCGGCTACCGGGACCCGGACGCGGACCCGCTCGCCCTCGCTCGGGACAAGGCCCTCGCGGCGGCCCGGACTTCGGCCGTACGGCTGCGCGACACGCACGTCGCCGACTACCGCGCCCGCTACGACCGCCTCACCCTCGACCTCGGCCGCTCCAGCGGCGGGCAGCGCCGGATGGACACCTGGACGCGCCTGAAAGCCCGCGCGGCCGATGGATCGGCGCCCGACCCGGAACTGGAGGCGAGTTACCTCCAGTTCGGCCGCTACCTGACCATCTGCGGCTCGCGCGACGGTCTGCCCATGGGACTCCAGGGGCTGTGGCTGGAGGGCAACACCCCGGACTGGATGGGCGATTACCACACCGACATCAACCTCCAGATGAACTACTGGCTGGCCGACCGGGCCGGCCTCGGCGACACTTTCCCCGCCTTCGCCGACTACTGCCTGGCCCAGCTCCCCGCGTGGAGCGAGGTGACGCAGAAGCAGTTCAACGACTCCCGCAACCGCTACCGCAACACCTCCGGCAAGGTTGCGGGCTGGACGGTCGCTTTCTCCACGAACCCCTACGGCGGCCTGGGCTGGTGGTGGCACCCGGCGGGCAACGCCTGGCTGTGCGAATCCCTCTACGAGCACTACGAGTACACGCAGGACGTGCGGTATCTGGCGCGGATCATGCCGCTCCTCAAGGGCGCCTGCGAGTTCTGGGAAGCACGCCTGATCACCACGACCGTCGACGGACGTGAGGTGCTCGTCGACGACCACGACTGGTCGCCCGAACAGGGCCCGCAGGACGCCCGCGGCATCACGTACACCCAAGAACTCCTTTGGTCCCTCTTCGGCCACTACGAGCAGGCGTGCCGCACTCTCGGCCGTGACGCCGAACACGCCGCCGCCGTAGGGAAGTTGCGTGACCGCCTCTATCTCCCGAAGGTCAGCCCGAAGTCCGGCCGGCTCGAGGAGTGGATGAGCGAGGACGACCTCGGCGAGACCACCCATCGCCATCTGTCGCCGCTCATCAACCTGTTCCCCGGCGACCGCATCCGCCCGGACGCCGGCAATCCTGAACTCCTCAAGGGAGCAACGGAGTTGCTGACCTCCCGCGGCATGGAGAGCTACGGCTGGGCCTGCGCGTGGCGGGCAGCGTGCTGGGCGCGGCTCAAGGACGCCGACAAGGCCTATCGGCTGCTGTTGACGAACCTGAAGCCCTGGGCGGGCGGTGACACCGGCACGGCCATGAACTTCTTCGACATGTACCGGGTCTCCGACACCCGGGCGATCTTCCAGATCGACGCCAACCTCGGCACACCCACCGCGATGCTGGAAATGCTCGTCCACTCCCGCCCCGGCCACATCGAACTGCTGCCGGCGCTCCCGGACGCCTGGGCCGAATCCGGCTCGATCGAGGGCGTGGGAGCCCGCGGCGGCTTCACCGTGGACATGACCTGGGAGCGCGGCCGCGTAAGCCGGGCGACGCTGCGCAGCGTCGGGGGGCGCAGCACCACCGTCACCGCGGGTGGCCGCAGCACGACTGTCACCCTGCGGCCCGGTCAGTCGATGAGGCTCACGGACCTCCAGGGCTGAACCGGACGGTACGACCGGTGCACGGCAGGGCGCCCGGCCTCGCGGACGCCCTGCCCTGCACCGCGCCTTCCCGAGGACGCACGTCCCTGAACGACGACCTGAACGTCGAGAAGAACGTCTACCTGAACGTCGAGAAGAACGTCGACCTGAACGTCTGGAAGAACGTCGAGAAGAGCGGAGAAAACGCCGATGACCCTCGATCAGCCGCACCGAGCGGTGCGCAGCCGCGCCCGCCGCAGACCTTTGTGGCCCCTGTTCGGAGCGCTGCTCGCGCTCGCCCTGGCGGCCGTGCCGGTGGGCACCGCGGGAGCCGCCACGCCGTCGGCGCACGCCCCGGGCACCCGGGTGAGCGCCTGGTCGCCGAGCATGACGACCGGCGGCCCGTCCTTCGAGAACCAGACCATTCGCATGGTGGTGCACAGCAGCGTGGCGGGATCGCGCGCCCGCATCACTCTCTCGAACCGCTACAGCCCCGGGCCGCTGGAGGTGGCGGCCGCGAACGTCGCCGTCCAGGCGCACGGCGGCGAGGCAAGGCCGGGTACAGCCCGGCGCATCACCTTCGCCGGCTCTGACCGCGTCACGCTCCCGGCCGGGGACGAGGCCGTCAGTGACGTCGTCCCGATCTCGGTGGAGGCGGGGGAGAACCTGCTCGTCAGCCTCTACGTGCCCGGCGCGACCGGCATGTCGACCTGGCACTCGGACGCCTTCGACACGACGTACACGGCCTCGGGCGACCACACAGGGGACGACAGCGCGGCCGGGTTCGTCACCACCACGACCTCCTGGTACTACCTGGCGGGTCTCGACGTCCTGTCTCCGACGGCGAAGGGCACCGTCGTCGCGTTCGGCGACTCCATCACCGACGGCTACCACTCCTCGACCGGTACCTACACCCGGTGGCCCGACGTGCTGGGCCGCCGCCTCGAGGCCGAGCCGGGCCCGCAGCGGCTGAGCGTCGTCGACGCCGGTATCGGCGGCAACCGCGTGCTCACCGATGTCCCCAACCTCTGGCAGGGCGTCAGCGCCCTGAAGCGGTTCCGCCACGACGCGCTCGGTCAGCCCGGCGTCAAAGACGTGATTCTCTTCGAAGGCATCAACGACATCGGCAACAACGCCGGACCCGACGGTGGACCGCTGACCGCGCAGGACCTGATCGACGGCTGGCGCACCCTCATCGACGAGGCGCATGCCGCCGGTGTCCGTGTCATCGGCGCGACCCTGATGCCGGTCAAGGGCAACGGCTACTACACGCCCGCCGCCGAGGAGCTCCGCCGCAGCGTCAACGACTGGATCCGCACCGGCGGCGCCTTCGACGGCGTCATCGACTTCGACCGGGTCATGCGCGACCCCGCGGACCCCTCGGCCCTCAACCCCGCCTACGACTCGGGCGATCACATACACCCCGACGACGCGGGCATGAAGGCCATGGCCGATGCGGTCGACCTCGGTCTGCTGCGGTACTGACGCGGGACCGGCCGCCCTTGGGGGCGTATATGACGCCGGTGGGCGAAGTGCCCACTCCACCGGGGGGCTGTTGCGCCCCCCGGTGGACCTACTTGGTTGGGGGCAGAGTTGGCCCGGCATCGTCCCGCAGTTGGAGGTGACCGGCTTGCCGGAGAGGTGTTCGGTATGCAAGGAGAGCGCGTCGCCCAGGTCCGTGATGAGAGGCACGACGTGGTCGGTGAGTATCTCGTCGCCGGGGTTCGGCAGCTTGCTGGCCTTGTAGGTGACGTTGTGCCGCCTTTGTGGCACCGGTCCACGGCCAGTTGTCGGGCCTGCGTGTGGGGAACGATGTCGTCCTGGTCACCGGTGGTCAGACGCACGGGCCCCGCGGGCTTGTGCATGCCGATGTGCGGGACCTTCTCGAACGCCCCCTGGAATCGCCGTCCCCGAGTCCGTCGCCCGCGCCGAGTGGATCGTGTGACGGCGGCCAGGTGCGGTTTGTGCAGCCGTTGCTCAACGGCGCGAACGACGCGGTAACCGGCCTGCTGGACGGACTGCCGGTCGCTGCTTTTCCCTCTCCCTCTCCCTGCTCTTTCGGCGTCGGCGTCGGCGTCATCCGTGCCGTCTACGCGGTGGCATTGTTCCCGGCAACCAAGTCGGGCCTCGTAGCCACCCTCAGTGCGAACTCCAGGGATCGGGTGAAGATTTGGGTCACGGCGCCCTGGTCCAGGCCGTGCCAGCCGTGATCGGCGCCGGGAATCGTCCACAACTCGACGGACGCTCCCGCGCCGCTCAGTGCCGCGGCGAGGTCCCGGCCGTGTGAGCACGCCACCATCGAGTCGTCCTCCCCATGGACGACGAGGAAGGGCGGGGCACCCGCATGCGCGTTCTTCAACGGGCTGGCCGCACCGGCGAGTTCGGGTGCGTCCGCGGGCGCGGCGCCGAGCAGCAGCGCCTCAGGGGTGGCCGCGTCGGCGGGGTCGAAGGGATCGCGGGCCGAGGTCAGATCCGCGGGCCCGTACCAGACGACGGCCCCCGCGAGCGGCGGCTCGTCGTGGGTGAGGGCGAGTAGTGAGGCCAGATGTCCGCCCGCGGACTCGCCCCACACCACCGTACGGCGCGGGTCGGTGCCGAGCTCCGTAGCGCGCACGTTCAGCCAGCGCAGTGCCGTGCGCAGATCGGCCAGGGGTGCGGGGAACGTCGCCTCGCCGCTGAGCCGGTAATCCACGCAGGCCACCGTGAACCCGGCCGCCGCGATCCGCTCGAAGGGAGTCGGGTCCCACGCGCGCGTGTGCAGACCCATGTCGTCGCGCTGCCCACGCCGCCACGCCCCACCGTGCACGAACAGCACGACGGGGGAGGGGCGCGGGGCGTCCGGCGTGGGCGGCAGCCAGAGGTCGAGCTCCAGCGGCCGGCTGCCCTCCAAGACCCCGTACGGGACGCCGCGCAGCACACGCACCCCGGCCGGGCGCTCTGCCGCCGGCGGCAGCGGACCGACGTCCGGGTGCGGCGCGGCGATCAACTCCCGTAGCGTCCGGGTCACTTGGTCCGCCACTGATGGTCGGGCAGGAAACGGACGTCGTACTCGCGAGGGACCGTGGCGAACTTCGACGGTTCGGGCACGAACGGCTCGCGCGGCAGGCCTAGTTGCTCGGCCGGGGTGCCCAGCGTCTCGAAGAAGCGCTCGAAGGTGCCGTGCCGCCCGGCCGCCACCCCGACGATCTGGGAGTGATGGCGCTCCATGCGGTAGGCGTGCGGGCAGTTCTTCGGCACGAAGCCGAAGTCGCCCGGGCCGAGCAGCCGCTCCTGCTGTTCGCCCTCGGTGTCCTCGACGAACAGGCGGACCGCGCCGTGGGTCACGTAGAAGACCTCGTACGTGTCCTCGTGCAGATGGGCCGGGATGATGTCGCCCTTCGGCCCCTCGCAGGTGAAGACGTTGAACGTGTTCTCCGTCTGTTCACCGCCCGCGTAGACGGTGATCAGGTCCGCGAACAGATGGGCCCGGTCACCCTCGCCCTTCTCGATGACGTACGGCTTGCCCGGCTCCGCGGGGATGCGTGACGCGCTCCGGTAGCGCGTGGCGTACTCCATGGTCATGACCGCTCACCTCTCTATGTCAGGTTGCCTGACAACTTACGTCAGGTACCCTGACACGTGACGGGGCCGGAGGCAAGTGCCGTACAGGACGCCCACGACCCACGACGGAGAGGAAGCGATGACCGGCACCGGACGTGACCTGCCGCAACTCCTGGGCGAGGCCCGGCGCTGGTTCGAGGAGGGGCTGCTCGCCGCCCTGGCGGCGGAGGGGGTGCCGGCGGTCACTCCGCCTCAGGTGCAGCTCTTCGCCGCGCTCGACCAGGACGGCACCACCGTCTCCGAACTGGCCCGCCGGATGGGTGTCACCCGTCAGACCGTTCATCAGGCCGTGCACTCCCTCGTCGCCACCGGGCTCCTGGAGCAGGTGCCGGACCCCGCGTCGGCCCGCCGCCGGCTGATCCGCCGCACCGCGGAGGGGCGCCGGACCCACGACCGAGCCCGGCGCGCCCTCGACTACCTCGAGGATCAACTCGCCGACCGCATCGGCAAGGACGTCGTCGCGGCGCTGCGGTCCGCGCTGGAACAGCCTTGGGGCGAGCCGCCCACCGGCTGATCACACGGGCCGGCCGCGCTCCCGGCATGCCGAACGCACGGCCGCCGGAGTCGGCTTCGCGACCCACGACGCGTGCAGGCCATGCTCAGCCCGTCTGAGTCGGTCTTCGCGGGTAGCGACATGACGGTGACCGCCGACGCGGGACAAAGGTCGGTGGGTACGGCTCAGGACGTTTTCGTAGTTCTCCTGGCAGACCGCTTCGCGCTCTCGCTTCTGTTGGCGCCCGAAGAGCTGCGCCTGGGTTTGGCGGGCGCGCTCTTCTTTCGTGCTGTGGCCTCCCGTGTGTTCGCGACCGTCCGCGATGACGCCGTCCGGGCCGATGCGGTCGGCCACTTGAACTCGATCTCCAGCTCGATCTCCCCATCGCCGACCTCGACCTCGATCTCACTGCGCAGGTCGTCGGGGAGCCGCAGGCTCAGCGTTCCGGCGCCGAGTGCCAGTTCGGCATCCCCACCCTCCCTCAGGGCGTCTGCGAATGCGGTGAGCTGGTCGGCCGCCTCGAGGCGTGACAACGTGCGCTTCTGCTCAAATTTGAGATCTCTCACGGGTGTCTCCGATCCCGACCCAGCCCGGAGGCCGGACTGCATGGCGAGGTGATCCGTGCTTCGTCACTCCGACGGGCTGGGTGCGGTGCACAGTGCCCAGATCACGACGGCGTTGATCGCGATCAGGACGATGGCCCAGAACGGCGCGTAGGGGATCCACAGGAAGTTCGCGAGCATGGCCAGGCCCGTCAGCCCGACGCCGACGACCCTGGCCCAGGTTGCGCCCTGGAACAGGGCAGCCCCTGCGAGTACGACGATCACGCCCAGGATCAGATGGATCCAGCCCCATCCGGTGAGATCGAACTTGTACACATAGTTGCGGGTGGTGATGAAAATGTCGTCCTTGGCTATGGCTGCGATGCCCTGGAAGACCATCATCAGGCCGCCGAAGATCATCAGGACGGCGGCGAAGACCAGCCGGCCGCTCCCGAGCCCGGTGCCTGTCGATCGTGCCGCCGTATCCGAGCGGCTTCCACTCGCATGACTGGCCATCTCCGGCTCCTTCGTGTCGTGGGCCCCTCACAACCGCGCGCACGCACGGCTGGCCGGGCTACTTCCAATCTCGGCCCACCGCGATCACTTTGCACCTCGGAGCCGAAGCCGCGCGCACCATCGGCGCCCTGCACGGAACAGCGGTGGTGGCCGCCGACACCCGGACGACGGTCCCGTGGCCGGCCACGGAGTACGTGCTCGGCCCGGCCCTGTCCGAGGCCGTCGAACACCACGGCCCGCTCCCCGAACCCGGCGTCCGGGCTCTGGGTGTCCACGTCGCCCGGGCGCTCGGCGGCCTCCACGGCGCGGGACTCGTCCACCACGACCTCAAGCCGTCCGACATCCTGATCACGGCCACCGGCCCACGCGTCATCGACTTCGGCATCGCCCGCGGCCTCGGCGCCCGCCGTCTCTTGTGGGGGTCAGGTCTTCGTCATGGTGTGCAGCGGATACGACCACAGCAGATGTCCGTCGGAGGCTCGCAGTGCCAGGAAGTCGTTGGCCGAACCCGGTTTCGTACGCGCGTCGCCGGTGGCGAGTCCCGTCACGTAGACCACGCCATCGACGACGGACGGGGTCCCGCGGGGGGTGCCGACGGCCTGTCCGGAGCGGGCGGCCATCCACGGCGGGATTCTCTACCGCGACATGACGGACGTCCCGCAGCCGTTCCTGGCCGTCGACCTGAAGACGCACCGCCCGCCGTGGACCTTCCGCAGCGGCATCCCGAACGACGGCAAGGCCCCCGTGGACTTCACGGTCGGCCGCACCGCCCTCGCTCTGGCCTCCAACCGCCTGCACCTGTCCTGCGCAACCACTGTGGTCACGCTTCCGGCGGACCGTTGACACGGGTGTAGACCTGCTCGGCCGACGGGCCCCTCGGGCGCCGGCGACGCCGTCCTCACATATTTGAAATAATGACCTCGTTGCCCTTCATGTCGGGCGACGCCATGACCTCGATCACCGAGGGTCCTGCCAGGAGGCCGAAATGCACTCCTCAATCGTGTGGGCGGACCCGGGAACGGTGCGGAGCGATCGCCGCGGACGGAAGGCGACCGAGAGCGGCCGTGCGGTCCCTGGGCGCTTGTGATGGCGGGAATCGAGCACGGCATCCACCCGAGGCAGCCACATACCCCCGACCTGCACGAACGTCTGCGTGCCGAGCTGGGCCGCATCGACGAGCAACTGCGGTCTCTGCTGGACGCCATGGACCGAGTTCAGGGCCTGCTGGATGCCGTGGTGTCCATCAGCCGGGAGGTGGAGCTGCCCGCGGTACTGAACCGCATCGTCAGCACCGCCATGGATCTGGTGGGCGCCCGCTACGGGGCACTGGGCGTGCTCGACAAGTCCGGAGACCATTTGGAGCAGTTCATCGCGGCCGGCCTGTCCGAACAGGAACGCGCTGATCTGACCGAGGCCGGATTCCCTCGCGGTATGGGGGTCCTCGGGCACCTGATTCGTCATCCGGCACCCCTGCGGGTGGAGAGCATTCTGTCTCATCCGTCGTCCACCGGGTTCCCGCCCGGTCATCCGCGTATGCGTACCCTGCTCGGCGTCGCGATCAGTGTCCGCGGCGAGATCTACGGCGACCTCTACCTCTCCGAGCGCCGTGACGGACAGCCCTTCGACGCTCACGACGAGAACGTCGTCGTCGCCCTGGCCGGCGCCGCCGGGATCGCGATCGAGAACGTCCGCCTGTTCGAGCGGGTACGGGTCGGAGCCGAGCAGTTCCAGCGGCTGCTGCTGCCGACACTTCCCGACCTGCGGCCTTTCACCGCGGCCGCGATCTACCGGCCCGCAGCCGAGCCCAGTCAGCTCGGCGGTGACTGGTACGACGCCATCCCGCTGCCCGGCAATGTCGTGGCGGTCGTCATCGGTGATGTGGGCGGGCACGATCTGCGGGCCGCGGCCTCCATGGCCTCCACCCGCAACATGCTGCGCGCTCTGTTGTTCGAACGGGCCGATGCGCCCGGTGCCGTCCTCACCCAGCTCGACCGCACACTGCAAGCCATCACGACCAATCCCGTCACCACCACGACGCTGGCGCGTATCGAACCGGCAGGACCGGGCTGGCGCCTCCACTGGAGTACCGCGGGCCACGTCCCGCCCCTGCTGATCGTCCCTGGACGCCGGGCGGAAACCCTGTTCGCCGAGCCGGGTGTGCCCCTCGGGGTCGACACCGAACAACCCCGCCCCGATCACTCGCGATACGTGCCCCCTGACTCCACGGTCGTCTTCTTCACGGACGGGCTGATCGAACACCCCGCCCGGTCCATCGAGGAGAGCCTCGACGAGCTCACCGATCTCGCCACCCTGTACGCCGTCCTGCCCCTGCCGGAATTCGTTCAGGCACTGGCCGATCACCACCCCAGCGACGGTCACGACGACATGGCCGTCGTCGCCCTGCGCACCCCGCCCGCCTGACCTCCGGTGCGCGACGAACGCGCGCCTCAACGGTGCCGTGGAGGATCCGGGGGAAGCGGCGGATGATGGATCACGGAGCGATGTCGAAGCGGAGGCCGCACCCATGACAGCCGCCCGGCGAGAACGGCTCCGGCGCGGCGCCGCAGCCGCCCTGGAGATCTGTGTCGTGGTCGCGCTCTACTACGGCTCGGCCAAACTGGGACTGCTCCAGCAGCTGGTGCGCGGCCAGGTCACCCCCCTCTGGCCGCCGACCGGGATCGCCCTGGCGAGCCTGCTCCTGCGCGGTCCGCGGGTCTGGCCCGGGATCGCGGTCGGTGCGCTCCTGGTCAACGCCCCCCTCGGGCCGTCGGTTCCGGCCGTGCTCGCCATCGTGGCCGGAAACACCCTCGCGCCCCTCTGCTCCTACGCACTGCTCCGTCGTGCGGGATTCCGTATCGAACTGTCCCGTTTGCGGGATGTGCTCGCACTTATCTTTCTCGGTGCGTTCACCGGGATGCTGGTCAGCGCGACGATCGGCAGCGGGACCCTGGCCCTCGCCGGAGTGGTGAGCGCCGGCGAGTTCTGGCCGACGTGGTCGGTCTGGTGGACCGGCGACGCGATGGGCGTCCTGGTGGTGACGCCGGTCCTGCTCGTTCTGCGCTCGGCACGCTGGCCGAAGGACGCTCCGCCGTCCCGTTGGGCGGAGGGTTTCCTGCTCCTCGTGGCCACCGCCGGCGTCGGACTCGCCGGGAGCGGCAGCGTGCCCCTCATGTTCCTGGGCTTCCCGCTGCTGATCTGGGCGGCCTTCCGCTTCCAGCTGGCCGGGGCCGCACCCTGCGCCCTGGCCGTGTCCACCTTCGCGATCGTCGCCGCCGCCAGGGGGTCCGGGCCGTTCGCCGATCACGATCTGCTCACCAGCATGATCACCCTGCAGGCTTTCAACGGTTCCTCCGCGCTGACCGCCCTGCTGGTCTCGGCCGCCGTCAGCGAACGCAAACAGTTCCAGCTGGAGATCTCGCAGGCCTGCGGGTATCTCGCCGAGATGGTGGCCAAGATCTCCGCGGGCGGCTACCAGCCGACGCTCCCCCTCCGCTTCGACGAAGTGGACAGGGCCGACGAAGGGAACAGGCTCGGCGAAGTGGACAGGGCCGACGAAGGGAACAGGCTCGGCGAAGTGGACAGGGCCGACGAAGGGAACAGGGTCGACGAAGTGAACAAGGTCGGCGAAGTGCACACGGTCGATGAAGAGACCCAGGTCGGAGAAGAGGACAAACGGGAAGGGCGTGGCGGACGAACCGGAACAACGGCGTGATCAGCCTGGCTCTCCGCCGGTCAGGGGTCTGTCGGAACTTCGCAGCGTGCGCGATGCCGTCGCGCCGGCGGGGCACCTCGGACGGGGAAGGGGCGGGCCGAGTGGCTCACCGCCGAGCCGAGCTGACCCCTCCGCGGGGAGCGGTGAAGGGGTCGCGTGCCTCCGCCTGACCCGGTGCCGGCACTCCCTCACCGGCACCGGTCTCCTCTGGGATGATGAGTGATCATGGCCTCCATGTCCTCGCACGGTTCAGCCGGAACGCCGCCCACCAGTGAGGACGTAGCGCGCGCCGCGGGGGTGTCGCGGGCCACCGTTTCGTACGTCCTGAACAACACCCGGGGCGGGCGTGTCAGTGAGGCGACCCGGGAGCGGGTGAGGGACGCGGCCCGGCAGCTGGGTTATGTGCCGCACGCCGTGGCGCGGGCACTGCGCGCGGGGCGAAGCGGGATCGTTCTGCTCACCACCCCGGCAGTGACCGCAGGGCCGTTGTTCGCCCAGTACTTCGCCGAGCTGCAGTTGGCCCTTTCGGAACTCGGCTACACGGCCGTGCTCTACGGCCCGACGGGACACCGGGGCGCGGAGGCCGCTCGCCGCTGGGCCGAGTTGAGGCCCGACGCGGTGCTGTCGCTGATGGACGACAGCCTGGAGGAGCAAGCCGTCGCCCTGCTGCACCGGGCCGGGATCGGGGTCGTGGTCAGCGCCGGGCCGGCGCCTGTGCCCGGCGCGCACGCGCTGGTGGCGGACCAGGTGCAGGTCGGCGCGCTGGCCGTGGAGCATCTGGCGGCGGTCGGACGCAGGAACATCGGTGTGATCGTGCCCGCCGACGCATCGCTGCGCCGGTTCGCCGAGCCCAGGTTCTCCGGTGCTGAGACCGCCGCGCGAGCACACCCTTCCGTCACCGTCGTACGGCAGGAACTCTCTCTCGACGAGGGGGCGGCGGCCCAGTGGGCCGAGCTGGTGGTCCGGACGAGGGCCGACGGGTTGTTCGCCTACAACGACGAGTACGCGTCCGTCGCTGTTCGTGCCCTCCAGGACGCCGGGCTGCGCGTGCCGGCGGACGTCGCCGTGGTGGGTGCGGACGACCTGCTCATCGGCCGGCTGCTCCGCCCGAAGCTCACGACCGTCCGCATGGACTTCACGCCCGCACGCGAGATCGCGGCGATGCTGGACCGCCTCATCGGCGCCCCCGACACGCCTGCGGAGACCCGCTCCTACCTCCGCACGAGTCTGGTGATCCGGGAAACCGCCTAATCGCCGGCTTCAACTTTTCAACACCGGCACGGCACGTAGGAGATAACGAACACAACCTGTGCTGTCGGACCCCTTCCACTGCTTACACGTGTCACCTACTCTCCTCCTCGACGCGCGCCCCCACCGCGTCCGCATTCTTCGGCATCGCTCTCCAAGGGGCCTCAATGAGTCATTCACTTCCTGAAAACGCGGCTGCAGTCGGCGTGGCCGGCGTCGGCACCGAGGCCGCCGCACCCGCGGCTCCTCGGCGCCTCGCTCGCCTCTACGGCACGCTGCCGGCCGCCAACATCGCCCTCTACTTGTTGTGGCTCGGCGTGGGCGGCTTCCTGCTGCCGATCCAAGTCGCCCAGATCACCGGCACGAACGACACCTCCGCCTTGTCCACCGCCAGCACCACGGGGGCGGTCCTGGCGACGATCGGCAACCCGGTGTTCGGGCAGCTGTCCGATCGCACGCGGTCCCGGTTCGGCCGCCGGGCGCCGTGGATCCTTCTGTGCGCGCTGCTCGGCGCACTGGCCCTGGTCGCCCAGGCGCACGCCACGAGCATCGCGATGCTGGGCCTGAGCTGGGGCGTCGTGCAGTTCATCATGAACGGCTACCAGGCCGCCCTCACCGCCGCGATGCCCGATCGCGTCCCGGTCGCCCGGTACGGAACCTTCTCCGCGCTGGTCGGTCTGGGTGTGCCCCTCGGCACGATCGCCGCGGCACTGATCATCGGCGGTGTGCCGGGCACGAAGTTCGGCCTGGACGGTGTCATCGGCGGATTCGGCGGCCGGTTCGCCGGTGAGAACGGCTACTACCTGATAGCCGGCGTCATCGTCGTCGCGGCGCTCGTGTTCGTCGTCCTGTCCCCGGACCGCGACGCCCGTGAACTGCCGCGCGAGCCGTTCTCACTCAGGGAGTTCCTCGGCGGCTTCTGGGTCAGCCCTCGCCGGCACCCGGACTTCGGCTGGGCCTTCGTCTCCCGACTCGGGGTCATGCTGGGCTACTTCATCGTCCTCACCTACAACCTGTACCTGCTCGCCGACTACATCAAGGTCCCGCCCCGGGATCTGCTGCCGACCGTCGGCTTCCTGATGGTCGTCAACGCGCTGTGCACGGTCGTCGCCACCGTGCTTCTCGGACCCCTTGCCGACAGGGTCGGCAGGGTCAAGCCCTTCGTGTTCACCTCCGGGACCGTGGCGGCGCTGGCCCTGGCGCTCCCGATGCTGTGGCCCACCGAGGGCGGCATGCTTGCGTACAACATCGTCGGCGGCATGGCGTTCGGCGCCTACATGGCCGTCGACATGGCCCTGATCACCAAGGTCCTGCCGCGCGCTGCCGATGTGGGCAAGGACATGGGCGTCATCAACATCGCCAACGCCGGACCGCAGATCCTCGCGCCCACCCTCGCAGGCTGGATCGTCGCTGCCGGTGGCTACGAGGCCCTGTTCCCGGTCGCCGCGGCGGTCTCGCTCGTGGGTGCGCTGGGCGTACTGCGCGTCCGGAGCGTTCGCTGAGCCGTCCAACTGCCACCACTGCCCGCAACATGAGTGATCGAGGAGCAACCAGTGACTGTCCGCCCCGCAGAGCCGCCCGTCGTCCGCACCGCCCACGGCCCCGTGCGCGGTGAGCACCGCGACACCGGCGTCCGATTCCTCGGCATCCCGTACGCCCAACCCCCCGTCGGCGCACTCCGGTTCGCCGCGCCCGTCCCTCCCGAGCCGTGGTCCGGCGTCCTGGACGCCACCGCCTACGGACCTACCGCGCAGCGTCGCCCCCTGGCCGAGGTCACCTTCATCCCTGAGCCGAGCATTCCGGGCGACGGGACGCTCAATCTCAACGTGTTCACCCCGGACCCCTCTCCGGACGCCGGCCTGCCGGTGATGGTGTGGATCCACGGGGGTGGCTTCCTCGCCGGATCCCAGGCGAGCCCTTGGTACGACGGCGCCGCCTTCAACCGCGACGGGGTGGTCGTCGTCTCGATCGGCTACCGGCTCGGCTTCGACGGCTTCGGATGGATCTCCGACGCACCGCACAACCGTGCCGTCCAGGACTGGCTGCTGGCCCTCGAATGGGTGCGGGACAACATTCGGCGCTTCGGCGGGGACCCCGGCCGGGTCACCATCGCCGGTCAGTCGGCGGGCGGTGCCGCTGTACTGACCCTGCTGGGCATGCCCCGTGCGCAGCACCTGTTCCACCGCGTGCACTGTCTGTCCGGCCCGGTTTCGCAGGTGTCGACGACGGAGGCGGAACGTCTGGGCCGCAAGCTGGCCGAGCTGGGCGGCGTGCCACCGACCCGAACCGGCTTGTCCCAGCTGAGCGAGGAGCAGATCCTTGATCTGCAGAAGCAGGTGTCCTCGCCGGCAGCGGACACGGATGCCGATTCGGATACGGGCACGGGCAGGGGCGCGGAGGATGCTCTGGCGGGGGTCGCCGGCCTGATCGCCGAGAACCTGCCCATTGCCCCCATGGTCGACGGCGACCTGATCCCCGAGCCCACCCTGGACGCCCTCGCCGCGGGCGTGGGAGCCGGCAAGGAACTCGTACTCGGCGCCACCGACCACGAGTTCACCATGGCGCTGCACCCCATGCGGGACCGGCTTGCCACGGCGGCGCCGGCCGGGATCCTCACCGCGTGCGGGGTGGACGGGACCGTCGCCGCCGCGTACGTCGCAGATCACCCCGGCCTTGACACGGCGGACCTCGTCGGCCAGTACGTCACGGACCACCTCTTCCGCACAGCCGTGGCCCGGGTCGCCCGGGCCCGCGGCACCGCCCCGACCTGGCTGTACCGCTTCGCCTGGCGCTCGCCCGTCCTCGGCCTGGCCACGCACTGCCTCGACGTGCCGTTCCACTTCGACTGCCTCGACGCCGAAGGGGTCACCGCGGTAGCCGGTGCCGAGCCGCCCAAGGCCCTTGCCACGGATGTCCACGGCGCGGCGGTCGCGTTCATCCGCAACGGCAGGCCGGGATGGACGCCCTGGATCTCCAGCGCCCCGGCCACGCGAGTCTTCGACACCCGCTCCTCCGACACGGGCGACGGCTACGCCGACGTAAGCGCCCTGCTCGCCGCCCCCGGACCAGAGTCCGACGACGCCCGGCTGAAGTAAGTGCTTCAGTAAGTACTGAAGTAAGTGATCGAGGGGTGCGCTGACCGGCCGGTGCCCTGTCAGGCCCGCTGCGTCGCCGGGCGCTTCGTACGGGGCCGCCGGGCCAGCCGCTCCAGGGCGAACGGGCGGTTTGCCTCGGCCGCCGCGCGGTCACCGGTCACCAGGCCGGCGACGGCGCGCCCGGTGGCGGGCGCGAGCATCAGACCGAGCATGTTGTGACCGCCCGCCGCGATGATCCGCGAGGTGCCGGGGACCGCACCGATCAAGGGCAGTCCGTCACGCGTCAGCGGCCGGGCGCCCACCCACTCCTCCTCGCGGTCCGCCCAGCCGGCGCCCTCGAGGCAGGGGCGGGCGGCCGCGACGACGGCCCGGATCCGGGCCTCGCGGTACCGGTCGGCGTCGGCCTCGAACTCCATCGTGCCGGCCACCCGCCGCCGGCGCCTTCACCGTCAGCATCGGCAGCGGCATAAGGGGCAACGCCACCAGGTTGCGCACCCTCCTCGACGGCTGAGCGAAGCCGAGGGGCGTGCCGGGCGCGGGGGAGGCTTTCGCCGCGCGGGAGGGTCTGAACGATCAAGTGGGGGACCGTTTGAACGATCAAAATGGGGGCGGGTTAGCATATGAGCGCCGCCTAGCTCGAAAGATAAACCTGTGACTGTCAAAGACGACTCGTTCACCAACTGGAAGAACCGCGAGGAGATCGCGGAGTCGATGATCCCGATCATCGGGAAGATGCACCGGGAGCGGGACGTCACCGTCCTGCTCCACAGCCGCTCCTTGGTGAACAAGTCGGTGGTGAGCATCCTCAAGACCCACCGGTTCGCCCGCCAGATCGCCGGCGAGGAACTGTCGGTCACCGAGACGATGCCGTTCCTGCAGGCGCTGGCCGCGCTCGACCTCGGCCCGTCGCAGATCGACATCGGCCTGCTCGCCGAGACGCACCGGGCCGACGACCGGGGTCTCTCGGTCGAGGAGTTCACCGCGGAGGCCGTTTCCGGCGCCACGGGTGAGAACAAGATCGAGCGCCGCCAGGCGCGTGACGTGGTCCTCTACGGCTTCGGCCGCATCGGCCGCCTCGTCGCCCGCCTGCTCATCGAGAAGGCCGGCTCCGGCAACGGACTGCGGCTGCGCGCCATCGTCGTCCGCGGCGGTGGCGACCAGGACCTCGTCAAGCGCGCCTCGCTGCTGCGCCGCGACTCCATCCACGGCCAGTTCAACGGCACGATCACGGTCGACGAGGCGAACAGCACGATCGTCGCCAACGGCAACGAGATCAAGGTGATCTACGCCAACGACCCGTCCGAGGTCGACTACACGGCGTACGGCATCAACGACGCCATCCTGATCGACAACACCGGGAAGTGGCGTGACCGCGAGGGGCTTTCGAAGCACCTCCGCCCCGGCGTCGAGAAGGTCGTCCTGACCGCTCCGGGCAAGGGCGACGTCCCGAACATCGTGCACGGCGTCAACCACGACATGATCAAGCCGGACGAGCAGATCCTGTCCTGCGCGTCCTGCACCACCAACGCGATCGTCCCGCCGCTGAAGGCGATGGACGACGAGTACGGGGTGCTGCGCGGCCACGTGGAGACCGTCCACTCGTTCACCAACGACCAGAACCTGCTGGACAATTACCACAAGGCCGACCGCCGCGGCCGCTCCGCGCCGCTCAACATGGTCATCACCGAGACCGGCGCCGCCTCCGCCGTCGCCAAGGCGCTGCCCGACCTGAAGGCGCCGATCACCGGCAGCTCGATCCGCGTCCCCGTGCCGGACGTGTCGATCGCGATCCTCAGCCTGCGCCTCGGCCGCGAGACCACCCGCGAGGAAGTCCTCGACTACCTCCGCGACGTCTCGCTGAACTCGCCGCTCAAGCGCCAGATCGACTTCACCACCGCCCCCGACGCGGTCTCCATGGACTTCGTCGGCTCGCGCCACGCGTCGATCGTCGATGCCGGTGCCACCAAGGTCGACGGCGACAACGCGATCCTCTACCTCTGGTACGACAACGAGTTCGGCTACTCGTGCCAGGTCATCCGCGTCGTCCAGCACGTCTCCGGGGTGGAGTACCCGACCTACCCGGTCCCGACGGCGTAAGCCTTGACAGCCCGAGGGGGCCCGGCCGTTCCGACGGCCGGGCCCCCTCGGGCCGTTGTCAGAGCGGCGGGACCCCTACCGGTCGCCCGCGAGCGTGCGCATCCACGCCTCGACCTCGTCCGCCGACCGCGGCAGGCCCGCCGACAGGTTCTCCGTGCCGTCGGCCGTGACCAGGATGTCGTCCTCGATCCGCACGCCGATGCCGCGGTACTCCTGCGGCACCGACAGGTCGTCCGGCTGGAAGTACAGGCCGGGCTCGACCGTCAGTACCATGCCGGGCTCCAGCGGGCCGCCCACATACGACTCCGTGCGCGCGGCAGCGCAGTCGTGGACGTCCAGGCCGAGCATGTGGCCCGTGCCCGCCATGGTGAAGCGCCGCTGGAGACCGAGCTCGAAGACGCGCTCCGGGTCGCCCTCAAGCAGGCCCCACTCGACGAGCTTGCCCGCCATGTAGCGCTGTGCCGCGTCGTGGAAGTCGCGGTAGGCCGCACCCGGCTTCACGGCGGCGATGCCCGCCTCCTGGGCCTCGTACACCGCGTCGTAGATCTTGCGCTGGAGCGGCGTGAACGTGCCGCTGATCGGGAGCGTGCGCGTCACGTCCGCGGTGTACAGCGTGTGGGTCTCCACGCCCGCGTCGAGGAGCAGGAGTTCGCCGGGGCGCACCGGGCCGTCGTTCTGCTCCCAGTGCATGATCGTGGCGTGCTCGCCGGCCGCGCAGATCGAGCCGTAGCCGACGGCGTTGCCCTCCAGGCGGGCGCGGCGGAAGAAGGTGCCCTCGATCCAGCGCTCCGAGGTCGCGATCGCCGTGGCCAGCTCCCGTACGACATCGGTGAATCCGCGCACCGTGGAGTCGACGGCCTTGCGCAGCTCGCCGATCTCCCACTCGTCCTTGACCAGGCGCAGCTCGGACAGCGCCTCCTCGAGATCGGCGTCGCGCTCCGCGTCCGTCGTCACGGCGGCCTCGAGTGCCGGGTCGTGGCCGCGGACGATGCGGGTCGGCGCCTCGGGCGCGGCCGACAGCTCCGTGGCGGCGTCGCGGATGTCGCGACAGGGCAGGCCGAGGACCAGTTCGGACTCGGCGAGGCTGCGGCGCCGGCCCATCCACAGCTCGGACGTCATGCCGGTCCAGAACTCGTCGGTGTCCCGGCTGTCGCGGGGGAGGAGACAGAGATGGATGTCGTGCCCGCCGCCGACGCGCGGCTCGAACACGACGGCGCTGTCCCGCGCCTGATCTCCCGTCAGATGCACATAGGCCGAGTACGGGCGGAAGGGGTAGTAGCTGTCGTTCGAGCGGATCTTGAGTTTGCCGGACGGGATCACCAGCCGCTCGCCCGGGAACCGCGCGGACAGGGCGGCGCGGCGACGGGCGGCGTACGGCGCCTGCTCGTCCGGGCTCAGGTCGCGCTGCTCGGTGTCGGCCCAGCCCGTCCGCATCAGGGCGGAGAGCTCTTCGGAGAGGCCCGCGTAGAGGCCGTTCTTGCGTCCCGAGGGCCGGGGTTGGGCCTCGGGCTGCGTCGTGGGCTGTGACGTCGCCTGAGTCGTGGGCTGTGGCCTGGGCTCGGAGGAGGACACGATGCACCCTTCTGCTGTGTTCCGTAGTGGTTTCGGCTGAGCTGCCCGTCAGCCTAGTGTCCCTTGGCGCGCTTGGGAACATGTGACATAGTACTGCCGTGACTACGCGGCTGACCTGCGATGTTGTGGTGGTCGGCGCCGGAATGGTGGGCGCCGCCTGTGCCCTCTATGCGGCGCGGGCGGGGCATTCCGTCGTCCTGGTGGACCGGGGCCCCGTGGCCGGAGGCACCACCGGCGCGGGCGAGGGGAACCTGCTCGTCTCCGACAAGGAACCCGGACCGGAGCTCGAACTCGCCCTGCTCTCCGCCCGGTTGTGGTCCGAGCTCGCGGCCGAGCCGGGGGTGGCCGAGGCCGTCGAGTTCGAGGCCAAGGGCGGCGTCGTCGTGGCGTCGTCCGCCGAAGGCCTGGCGGCACTGGACAAGTTCGCCGTGCAGCAGCGCGACGCCGGTGTCGACGCGCGCGCCGTCACGGCCGACGAGCTCTACGTTCTCGAACCGGAACTCGCCCCTGGCATGCCGGGCGGCGTCCACTACCCGCAGGACGCCCAGGTGATGCCCACACTGGCCGCCGCGCACCTGGTACGCCTTGCACGCGCGGCGGGAGCGCGACTGCTGACCGGCGCGCCCGTCACCGCGGTGCTCCGGTCGGCGGACGGTTCCGTGCGAGGCGTCCGTACCGGCCGGGGTGAGATCCACACCCCCGCCGTCGTGAACGCGGCAGGCACCTGGGGCGGCGAGCTGGCCGCCCTCGCCGGGGTCCGGCTGCCGGTGCTGCCGCGACGCGGTTTCGTCCTCGTCACCGAGCCGCTGCCGCGCCTGGTCCGGCACAAGGTGTACGCCGCCGACTATGTGGCCGACGTCGCGAGCGACTCGGCTGCCCTGCAGACCTCGCCGGTCGTCGAGGGCACCGCGGCCGGTCCCGTGCTGATCGGCGCGAGCCGCGAACGCGTCGGATTCGACCGCACGTTCTCGCTGCCGGTCGCGCGGTCGCTCGCGGCGGGGGCGGCACGGCTGTTCCCCTTCCTGGAGACCGTCCGCGTGATGCGGTCCTACCTGGGGTTCCGCCCGTACATGCCGGATCATCTGCCGGCGATCGGACCGGACGCGCGCGTGCCCGGCCTCTTCCATGCCTGTGGACACGAGGGCGCCGGCATCGGACTCGCCACGGGCACAGGACATTTGATCGCCGGAGCGCTCGGTGGCGGAGGGCCGGATCCCGCGCTCGCGCCCTTCCGCCCGGACCGGTTCCCCGAGGAGGCCTCGTGAACAACAAGCGCACACCACTGGATCTCGTCAGGGCCGAGCCCGGACCCGCGCACACCGCCACCTTCGACGGCGCGCAGATCGGGGTGCTGCCCGGGCAGACCGTCGCCGCGGCGCTGTGGTCGGCGGGCGTCACCTCCTGGCGCACCACGCGCGGGACGGGCGAGCCGCGGGGAGTCTTCTGCGGCATCGGCGTCTGCTTCGACTGCCTCGTGACCGTCAACGGCCGCCCCAACCAACGGGCTTGCCTCGTACGGGCAGAAGCGGGCGACGACATCCGCACGCAGCACGGCACCGGACACGACGACGCGGCGGAGGGGGAGGGGTCATGAAGCGTGGCGCACATGAGGGCTCGGCGCGCACGCTCGCCGTGATCGGGGCCGGGCCCGCCGGGCTGGCCGCCGCACTCGCCGCGGCCGTCCGCGGGAGCCGCGTGACGCTGATCGACGCGGGCGCGCAGGCCGGCGGCCAGTTCTACCGCCAGCCCGCAGAGGAACTGGGCGCCCGCCGCCCGCAGGCGCTCCACCACCAGTGGCGGACCTGGGAGCGGCTGCGGGACGGCCTGGCCGCACAGATCGCGACGGGCCGCATCACCCACCTGACAGATCATCACGTGTGGTGCGTGGAACGGCTCGACGGGGCATCCGGCTTCCTCGTCCACGCGCTGCACGGCCCGGCCCAGGAGGAGCCGTCCGTGGTGCGTGCGGACGCCGCCATCCTGGCGACCGGCGCCTACGAGAAGGTGCTGCCGTTCCCGGGCTGGACCCTGCCGGGTGTGATCACCGCGGGCGGCGCGCAGGCCATGCTCAAGGGCGGACTCGTCCTCCAGGGGCGTACGGCCGTCGTGGCGGGCACGGGGCCCCTGCTGCTGCCGGTCGCCGCCGGACTGGCCGCGGCGGGTGCGGAGGTCGCCGCACTGGTCGAGTCCGCCGGGGCGAAGGACGTAGCCCGGCACGCGCGTACGCTGTCCGCCCACCCGGACAAGCTCGTCGAAGGGGCCGGGTACGTCGCTGAACTGATGCGCCGCCGGGTGCGGTTGAAGGCCAGGCACGCCGTCGTGGAAGCGCATGGTGACGGCACGCTCGAAGCCGTCACCATCGCCGCGCTCGACCGCGAGGGGCGCGTAGCGCCGGGCTCCGGGCAGGTCATCCGCTGCGACACCCTCGCCGTCGGCCATGGCCTGCTGCCGCACACCGACCTCGCCGAGACCCTCGGCTGCCGTCTCGAAGGGCCGGCCGTGGCCGTGGACGACGAGCAGCGCACCGACGTCCACGGAGTGTGGGCCGCGGGTGAGGCCACCGGCGTGGGCGGCGCCGCCCTCTCGCTCGCCGAGGGCCACATCGCGGGGTGCTCCGCCGCGGCACGGCTCGCGGGGCACGAACCCGACCCGCGGACGTGGGAGGCCGCCGCCAAGTCCCGTGCCAAGAGCAGGGAGTTCATCGCCGCTCTTGATGCCGTCTTCGCGCCGCGTGCGCACTGGGGCGAGCAGGTCACCGACGACACCGTCGTGTGCCGCTGCGAGGAGGTGCCGGCCTCCGCGATCCGTGAGGCGGTCGGCGAGCTCGGGGCCACCGACGTGCGGACCGTGAAACTGCTGACCCGGGCCGGCATGGGCTGGTGCCAGGGCCGCATGTGCGGACCGGCTGTCGCCGGTCTTGCGGGATGTGAACTGCGGCCGTCCAGAAGGCCGTTCGCCCGTCCCGTGCCGCTCGGAGTGCTCGCTCGGGCGGGGGAGGACCTGCCCCACGAGTGACCCGGACGCCACTCCAACGGCCGTATCCATCAGATCGTCTACATCAGACCGTAGCCAAAAGTGCAATGTCACACGCCACAGGCACAGAGGAGACACAGCCCATGACCACGTCCGAGCGCAGCCCTTGGCACGGCGTCCTCGTAGCCACGCCGCTCCCGCTGAACGACGACCTCTCCGTCAACTACGCCAAGTTCGGCGAGCATTGTGCCTGGCTCGTCGAGAACGGCTGCGACGGAGTCGTGCCCAACGGCTCGCTCGGCGAGTACCAGGTGCTCACGCCGGAGGAGCGTGCCAAGGTCGTCGAGACGGCCGTCGCCGCGATCGGCGGGCAGCGCGTGATGCCCGGCGTCGCCGCCTACGGCTCCGCCGAAGCCAGTCGCTGGGCCGAGCAGGCCAAGGACGCCGGCTGCGCCTCCGTGATGCTGCTCCCGCCCAACGCCTACCGCGCCGACGAGCGTTCCGTCCTCGCCCACTACGAGACGGTCGCCGCGGTGGGCCTCCCCGTCGTCGCGTACAACAACCCCATCGACACCAAGGTCGACCTGGTGCCGGAACTGCTCGCGAAGCTGCACCGCGAGGGGTTCGTCCGCGGGGTCAAGGAGTTCTCGGGAGACGTGCGGCGGGCGTACCGCATCGCCGAACTCGCCCCGGAACTCGACCTGTTGATCGGCGCGGACGACGTCCTGCTCGAACTGGCCCTGGCCGGCGCCAAGGGCTGGATCGCCGGGTACCCGAACATGCTGCCCGCCGCGTCTGTCGAGCTGTACCGCGCCGCCGTGTCCGGCGACCTCGCCACCGCGACCTCCCTCTACCGGCAGCTCCACCCGCTCCTGCGGTGGGACTCGCGGCCGGAGTTCGTCCAGGCCATCAAGCTGTCCATGGACATGATCGGCCGCCACGGAGGCCCGTGCCGCCCGCCGCGCATGCCGCTTCTGCCGGACCAGGAGAAGGCGGTGCGCGCCGCCACCGAACAGGCGGTCGCCGCCGGTCTCGTCTGACCACGCGACCGCACTCGCATACGTCCACCGTATCCACTTCCAGGGAGCAGCTTCCGACATGCGCAGCAAACTCGTCCTGCACGCGGTCGACTCACACACCGAGGGCATGCCGACACGGGTGATCACCGGCGGCATCGGTACCGTCCCCGGCGCCACGATGAACGAGCGCCGCCTGTACTTCCGTGAGCACCGCGACGACATCAAGCAGCTACTGATGAACGAGCCGCGCGGGCACGCCGCGATGAGCGGAGCGATCCTCCAGCCGCCGACCAGGCCCGATTGCGACTACGGCGTCATCTACATCGAGGTCTCCGGCTACCTCCCGATGTGCGGGCACGGGACGATCGGCGTCGCCACCGTCCTCGTGGAGACGGGCATGGTCGAGGTCGTCGAACCGGTCACCACCATCCGCCTGGACACGCCCGCCGGGCTCGTCGTCGCCGAGGTCGCCGTGGAGAACGGTGCGGCGAAGTCCGTCACCCTGCGGAACGTGCCGTCGTTCTCCGTCGGCCTCGACCGCGAGATCACGCTCGCCGACGGACGCACGATCACGTACGACCTGGCCTACGGCGGCAACTTCTACGCGATCCTGCCGCTCGACCGGTTCGGCCTGCCCTTCGAGCGCGAACGCAAGGACGAGATCCTCGCGGCGGGCCTCGCGCTGATGGACGCGATCAACGCGAAGGACGAGCCCGTACACCCCGAGGACCCGTCCATCCGCGGCTGCCATCACGTCCATCTGTACGCGCCGGGGGCGACCGCCCGGTACTCCCGGCACGCGATGGCGATCCACCCCGGCTGGTTCGACCGCTCGCCCTGCGGCACGGGAACGAGCGCGCGTATGGCCCAGCTGCACGCGCGTGGCGAACTGCCGTTGCACACGGAGTTCGTGAACGAGTCGTTCATCGGCACCCAGTTCACCGGTCGGCTGCTCGATACCACCGACGTGGCCGGGACCCCGGCGGTGCTGCCCAGCTTCACCGGCCGCGCGTGGGTGACCGGGACGGCCCAGTACCTGCTCGATCCGGACGACCCCTTTCCTGCGGGATTCGTCCTGTAGCGCCAGTCCCGTACCAGCCACCTGTCCCGCAGCACCTCTCCCGTAGCACCCGTCCCGCAGCACTCCACCCGCCACGGGATACTTGTGGAACGTGACATGTCACCTAGGAGGACCACCCCATGGCCGACCGGCGCAGCGCCCCGTCCGCCGCTCCCGCCCTGCCCAGTCTCGGCGGGACGCGCAGCAGCTACCGCGAGCGGGTCGCCGACGCGCTGCGCGCCGCGCTGATCGCCGGTGAGCTGCGGGCGGGCGAGGTGTACTCGGCGCCGACCCTCGCCGTCCGCTTCGGGGTGTCCGCGACGCCGGTGCGCGAGGCCATGCTCGACCTCGCGAAAGAGGGTCTCGTCGACGCGGTGCCGAACAAGGGCTTCCGGGTCACGGCCGTCTCCGAGAAGCAGCTCGACGAGTACAAGCACATCCGCTCGCTGATCGAGATCCCGACCACGGCGGAACTCGCCACCACCGCCGACCTCACGGCACTGGAGGCGCTGCGGCCGGTCGCGCGGGAGATCGTCGACGCGGCGGTCGCCGGCGACCTCATCGCGTACGTCGAGGCGGACATCCGCTTCCACCTGGGGCTGCTCGCCCTCTCCGGCAACGAGCACCTGGTCGAGGTGGTCGGCGACCTGCGCAAGCGTTCCCGGCTCTACGGGCTGAACGCGCTGGTCGAGGCGGGCCGTCTGGAGGCGTCGGCCGAGGAGCACCTGGAGATCCTCGACGCCCTGGTCGCCCGTGACGAGGAGGCGGTGCGCGCCGTGATGACCCGCCACCTCGGGCACGTGCGAGGGCTCTGGGCGCAGTAGCCCACCGCCGGGCTGATCGGCCGCGTAACCCGCCGCTCCCGTGTCGGCGCGGCGGGCGGCGGCCCGCGGCGTCGTAGCGTGGCCGCACTGCGGACGGCGACGGGCGTCGGCGCGCACGACCCGGAACCGTGGTGATGTGGCATGTGCTGGAGCGCGACGGCCGATCTCGTGGCGGGCACCGCGATCGCGGCCGTGGGAGCCGTATGCGTCGCACGGACGGTCCGCGCGCGACGGCCCCGCGACCTGCCGCTCGCGGCGCTGCCGCTGCTGCTCGGCGCCCATCAGATCATCGAGTCCGTCCTGTGGCGGTCCGGTGGCGGGACGGGTTCCGCCACCCTCGCCTGGGCCGTGATCGCCCTCCCGGTCCTGGCCCTGTGGGTGCCCGCCGGGGTGGTGTGCGCGGCGCCCCGGCGCGCCCGCGGGCGGCTGCTGATCCCGCTCGCGGCCGGGGCCGTGACCGCGGCGGGACTCGCGTACGCACTGGCGACCCGCACCGTGACCGCCGAGATCCGCGGGCACACCGTCGGGTACGCCATCGGCCTGTCGCACGCCGGGCTCCTGGTCGCCGGGTACCTCCTGGCCACGGTGGGCTCCCTGCTCCTGTCCGCCGACCGCGGCCTCGTGCTGCTCGGTGTGCTGGTCGCGGCCGGCGCGGCGGTGTGTTTCGCGCTGTGGCGGTGGGAGTTCATCTCGACGTGGTGCGCGTTCGCGGCCGTCTGCTCCGTCGCCCTGCTCCGGTGGACGGGCCGCAGCGCCGGTCAGCCGGTCAGAATGCATCCTCCGCGAGATCGACAGCCGTCCGGTCCAGGGACTCCAGAAGACTGAACTGCGCCTCGGTCTTGGGCAGTTCATGCCGGAAGAAGTAGCGGCACGCGCCGCGCTTGCCCTCGTGGACGGCCTCCGTGCCGGACGCCGCGGCCAGCAGCTGCTCCAGCCACATCCAGGCGACGACGACGTGCCCGACGGCTTCGAGGTAGACGCTCGCGTTGGCCAGGGCGGTCTCCGGGTCGCCGGTCGACCACAGGCGCTGGGTCACGGCGACCGCACGGAGTACGGCGGCGTCGAGCCGGGCGCCGTACTCGGCAGTTTCTCCGCCCGCTTCGGCCGCGCGGGCGGACGTCGCGGTGACGCGCTCCACGAGGAGGCGGAGCCCGGCCCCGCCGTCCATGACGACCTTGCGGCCGAGCAGGTCGAGACCGTGAATGCCGTGCGTGCCCTCGTGGATGGGGTTGAGACGGTTGTCGCGGTAGAACTGCTCGACGTTGTACTCGCGTGTGTAGCCGTAGCCCCCGTGGACCTGGATCGCGAGGCTGTTGGCCTCCAGGCACCACTGCGAGGGCCAGCTCTTCGCGATCGGGGTGAGCACGTCGAGCAGCAGCCGGGCCTCCGCGCGGGCCTCGGGAGTGGCGCCGGTGTGCTGCTCGTCGAGGAGCCGGCCGCAGTACAGGGTGAGCGCCAACGCCCCCTCCACGTAGGCCTTCTGGGCCAGGAGCATCCTGCGGACGTCGGCGTGCGCGAGGATCGGGACCTGCGGCGCGGCCGGGTCCTTGCCCGCGAGAGGACGGCCCTGCGGGCGCGTGCGGGCGTAGTCGAGAGCATGCAGATAGCCGGTGTAGCCGAGGGCGGTGGCGCCCAGGCCGACGCCGATCCGGGCCTCGTTCATCATGTGGAACATGTAGGAGAGCCCGCGGTTCTCCTCGCCGACGAGATACCCGACGGCGCCCGGCGCGCCGCCCGGCCGGTGGGCGCCCTCACCGAAGTTGAGGAGAGTGTTCGTCGTGCCCCGGTAACCCATCTTGTGGTTGAGGCCCGCAAGGACCACGTCGTTGCGTTCACCCGGCGAACCGTCCTCGTGTACAAGGACCTTGGGGACGATGAACAGCGACAGGCCCTTCACGCCGGCCGGCCCGTCGGGGTTCCTGGCGAGCACGAGGTGCACGATGTTCTCCGACAGCTCGTGCTCGCCGCCGGAGATCCACATCTTGTTCCCGAAGAGGCGGTACGTCCCGTCCTCCTGCCGCTCGGCCCGCGTACGCACATCGGCGAGCGACGATCCCGCCTGGGGCTCCGAGAGGCACATCGTCCCCAGGAACCGTCCCTCCACCATGGGGCGGACGAAGGTGTCGATCTGCTCCTTCGAGCCGTGCGCGAGGACGAGGTTGGCGTTGCCGATCGTGAGGAACGGGTACGCGGCCGTGCCGACGTTCGCGGCCTGGAACCAGGCGAAGCACGCGTCGGCGACCACCGACGGCAGCTGCCCGCCGCCCACCTCGTGGTCCATGGTGCTCGCGATGAGCCCCGACTCCCCGAAGACCCGGAGCGCCTCCTTCACCTCGGGGATGATGTGCACCCGCTCCCCGTCGAAGGTGGGCTCCTGCGCGTCGTTCTTCTTGTTGTGCGGGGCGAAGTGCCGCGTCGCGATCTGCTCGCTCAGCTCGAGCGCCGCGTCGAAGGTCTCGCGGGAGTGGTCCGCGTACCGCTCCCGGGACGTGAGCGCGCAGACGTCGAGCCACTCGTACAGCAGGAACTCGAGATCGCGGCGGGACAGCAGCAGGGATGCCATGCGTTTACTCCAGGCGCACTGGTGGTGACGGGCGGTACCGAACCACGGGGCCGGCGGGCCCCGCCCCACCAGCGTACTAAGCAGTCGCTTATTCGACCAGTGAGTGACGGGGGTAACGGCGCCGGGCGCCCCTCGGTAGGGTTCCGCCCGAAGGGGGAATGCCGTGACAGGGGAACCTGCGAGCCGGACCGTTCTGGACGACGGTCAGATCAGGCACCTCGAACTGATCCAGGCCGTCGTCGCGCGGATGGGCAACAACTCGTTCCTGATCAAGGGCTGGGCGCTGACCCTGATGGGTGCGCTGCTCGCCTTCGCCGCCGGGAACGAGAGCCGGACGGTGGCGGCCACCGGCTTCGTCCCCATCGTGGCGTTCTGGCTGCTCGACGGGTACTTCCTGTACAAGGAGCGGCTGTTCAGACGTCTCTACGACAAGGTGCGGCGGCCGGGCAGCGGCATAGAGCCGTTCAGCCTCGACGCGAGCGCCGGAGCGGAGCGGGCCGGCGCCCTACGGGCCGCGGGTTCCCTGACCGTCGCGCTCTTCTACGGCGGCCTCGCCCTGGCTCAACTCATCGCCCTGGTCGTCCTGTTCTAGGGCCTTGGACAGCCGGCTCGCCGCGTCGTCCAGGGCGACGGGTGAACCGCCGTCAGGGGCGGGCCAGATGGCGCCCATCCGGTCGTTCGTGAATCGCGGGACCACATGGACGTGCAGGTGTGGCACCGTCTGGGTCGCGGCGGCCCCCGACGACTGGATGACGTTGAGCCCGTCGGGACGGAACACCGCACGCACGGCGTGCGCGACCCGAAGTACCGTACCGGTCACGGCCGTTGCCGTCTCCACGTCCAGCTCCCAGATGTCCTCCAGGTGATGCCGCGGCACGACGAGGACATGGCCGGGATGGACCGGGCGCAGCGGCAGGAAGGCGATGACGTCCGGGCCGGCGGCGACCAGGCGGGCCGGTCCTGTACCCGCGGCGATGTGGCAGAACGGGCAGTCGCGCGCCGGTCTTCGGTTCGGTGTCATGTGTGATGGGGCCATGCCGCGACGATACGGTCCACCAGTTTCTGCACCGCGGTCACGGTCTCGTCGGGAGCGGTGGAGCCGCCGGGGTCGACCAGCGTGAGCGCCCGGGCCATGGCGCGGAACAGGTCAGGGGTGGTCTGGTCGTAGGCGAAGTTCACGAGCAGGTGCACCCGTCTTCTGAGCGGGTCGACGAACTGCGTGACCGCGGGATGGTGCGCCTGGTCGACGTCCCGGAGCACGGCCTCGACCCAGGGCGTGTACCGCGTGGGCTCGCGCAGCGGGCCGGTCGTCAGTGCCTCGATCAGCCGGGTCTTGTCGGAGGCCGCCGGGGGAGTGGGGGCGGTCAGGGGCGGGGGTTCTGTGGCTCGTACCGGGGGCTCGGGCCGGTCGGGGGAGACGCGAGGGTCCGGCACGAGGGGGAGCGCGGGGGTGTGCTCGGCCTGCTCGGGGGGCGCCGGATCCGGTTCAGCCCCAAGCGTCGGCTGCGGCTGCGGCTCGGGATGTGGCTGGGCATCGCCCGTACCAGGGCCCGAACCCGCTTTGGAGCCCGACAGCGACGTGTCGCCCGTGTCCCACTCGCCGAACGCGAGCGGAATGTCCCGTACGGCGTCCGCGTCGAGCGCCGGAAGATCGCGGTCCGCCGCGTCGATCATGGTGTCGGCGAGCCTGCGGATGAAGGCCGCGGCCTTCTTCTTGTCCTCGCGCAGCAGGTCGATCAGGTTGTCCGGGGCTTTGCTCCCGCCGAACAGCGCGGGCGAGCTGTACTGGATGGCGGCCAGATCCTTGGGAAGCGGGCCGCGGGGCTTGACCCAGAACAGCGGCAGGATGGCGACCGGCTCGTCCCCGGGCGAACGCCCGGCCCGGCGGGCGCGCTCCGTCATCACGGCCCACTCCCGCCGGCACCACTCGCTCTCGAAGTAGTCCGCGGTGATCAGCGCGACCAGGAGCCGCGTCGAGCGGATCGCCTCGACCATCGGTTCCCGCCAGGTGAGGCCGAGTTGGAGACTGCGGCGGTCCAGGAAGCCCGTACTCGTCACGTTGCGGCCGCGCTTGATGCGCAGCTCCTGTTCGAGCTGCTCGTGGAACTCGGCGACATGGTCCTGGTCGTCCTCCCGGTTCGCGTAGCTGGTGAAGAAGAACGGGGCATCGGCGGGGCGTGGGGGCAGCACGGCGCGTATCGGCTCCTTGTTCTCGTTCCAGTTCGCCGCCGCCGGGCCGATCAGCGCCCGGACGAGCTGCGCCTCGTGTCGGCCGGCCCTGTCCTCGAAGGCTTCGGCGAGGGCCAGCAGGACATCGGGAGCGTCCCGGCTGAGGGCGATGGACACCAGGCCGACGACGCGCGTACGGATGGTCTCCCTCTCCGACGGCAGGCCGGACGATACAGCCGCCCGCCGGTCGATGGCCTTGATCCAGGCACGGTAGCTGGGGAGGTCCCGGCAGACCGGCGAGGACAGCAGGGTGTCGATGAGCGTCTCCCGGTCCTGGGCGCTCATCCGCACATGGCCCGACGGTTGCGGCGGCGCGGGCCGCGCCGGCGCGGGCGCGAGCCGCACGGCGTCGGCGAGCGCGACGCACGTGGCGGGCGGGGTGCCGCGGCGGATCTGCTCGGCCACCGCGATGATCTGCTGAGGATGCCCCGCGAACGCGCGGGCGAGATCTTCGGCCACCGGCTGTCTGATCTCGGCCAACTGACGGAAGAGACTGGCCACTTCAGCGGGGTCGAGGTCGCCGACGGGCAGCCGGGCGGCCTCGTCCCACCCCGGGCCCGGCGAGCGGGACGTGACCAGGATCCGGGCGTCGCCGGCCGGGAAGAGGTCGTGGACACGGTCAGGATCGGCCACGTTGTCGTACAGGAGCAGCCACTTGTCGTCGGGCCGTTCGGGGATGTCCGTGACGCGCAGGACCTCGCGATACCGTGTGTGCAGCTCGTCCGTCCCGCGGTCGATCAGCTGACGCAGCCGGTGGGGATCGCTCTCGTGGGAGCAGTTGAACCACCAGGCCACGCGGTAGCGCATGCGGTAGCGGTGGCAGTAGGTGATCGCCGCCTCCGACTTGCCGTACCCGTGCTGCCGGTCGGCCGGGTCGTGGAGGAGGACCGCGCGATGCTCCTCGAACAGGTCGTGGATGGCGGCGATCTCTTCGTCACGGCCGACGAACGGGGTCGCCTGGACCGGCAGGTTCGATATCGGCGGCGGATCGGTGGCGGAACGTCTCGACCCGGTCAACGCGCTCCCCCCGCCGGGTCACGGGGCGCCGTACCCGCCGTGTCCATGACGCCTTCGCGGAGCCGTTCGGCCTGGTCGGGACCGGAGCCCTCCAGAGCGAGGACCTTGACTCCGCGTACGAGAACGGGCCGGGGCGCCGCGTCGATCTGCACGGCGACGAGCCAGGACGGGTCGGAGGCGGGTGGGGTGAAGGCGGCCTCCCAGTCGGTGGGGGCGGTGTCTCCGGCGTCGAAGTAGCTGCGGGAGAAGACGACCACGACCCGGTCGGCGCCGTCCCGGGCGCGCTCCACGGCCTGCGACAGGGTCTCGTGGCCGACCCGCCGGCGCCGCTGCCGCACGGTGTGGCCCTCCTCGCGGAGCACGCCGTCCATCCAGTCGGCCCACGCCTGGTCGGCGCCGACGTAGCTGATCGCGACCGAACGGGGCTCACCGACGGCACTCTCGTGCCGGGGATCAGGCTGCTCGGGCACCCTGAGGAGGGGGTCGCTTGCGCTGGTCGCGCCCTGCGCGGAGCCGAACGCGGGGAGCGTGTCGCGCGCTTCGTCGGCCCCGAGCGGTGCCAGCCCGGCGCGCCCCGCCTCCAGGATGCTCTTCGTCAGCTGCTCGACGAACACGTAGTACCGCTCGTCCGCGCCCGGGTCCGACGACGGCACCAGGGCCTGAAGGCCCTGCTCCCTGAGCCAGTCGAAGGCGCCGGGCCCGGGGAACGACTCGGAGCGGCGCACCTCCTGCGGGATCAGACGCTCGGCCACCGGTTTCCAGCAGACCGGAATGAGACAGCCGGGGACCTGGATCCCCTCGATGTTCGCGCGGCGGCGCATCCGGGACTGGATGACGGCCCACTCCAGGCCGCAGCCGCGGTCCAGGAAATACCTCGGGGAGTAGAGCGCGATCATCACGCCGGCCTTGGTGATGGCGCTGCTCGGCACCGCGTCGGGGTTCATCGCCGCGCCGAGCGCGCCGCTGATGCCGTAACCCTCCTGCGCCCGCAGCCGGTACTCCAGATCGGCGTGGAAACGGGTGAGCGCCGGCCAGCCGTCGCCGCGGGTGCAGCTCGTGTAGAAGAAAGCGGATGGATCCACGCGCCCTCACAGACTGCCGCCGGGGCCGGCCGGTTCAACATCCCTGAGAATAGGCCGGGTTGAACGCCGTGGGTAGCGGGACGCACTACCCGCCCGTGGCCGGTTCGCCCCCCGGCGCCGACACGTCCACCAGCTCCGACTCGCCCTTCGGCGTGAGCCGCAGGATCGGGACCGCCTTGTCGCGCGGGTCGCCGTTGTCCTTGAACGACAGGAAGCCGCTCGCGCCGGGCACCTTGCGGTCCCCGTCGAGCTGGAGGAACATCCGGCCGACCGAGCGCCCGGTCACCTCGCCCTGCCAGTTGGACGCCATCCGGATCGCCTGCGCCGCCGTGAGCACCGCGTCGTGACCCATGATGTCCTGGCCGTCGTAACGGGCGTCGCCGGGAAACCACTTGTCGAGAGCGCCGCCCGGCTGGAAGCTGCCGGCCGACGGTCCCGAGACCGCGCCCGGGTCGTTGCGCCACATGTCCGCGTGGGCCAGGCCCGTGTAGAGCATGGTCACGCCGGTGCGCGCGGCGGCCGCGAGTTCCCCGGGTGTCAGGTTCGTCGTGTCGTCGCCGGTGAGCACGGTGAAGTTCCGCGACTGGCAGGTGCGGTTGGCGAGCGCGTTCAGGAAGTGCGACAGATGGCGTCCACGCCCCGCGAAATAGACCACTTCGGGCCGCTCGCCGCACAACTGTTCGGCGGTGTAGTGGAGTTCGTTGGGCCAGGCCGAGGGCACCGAGGAGTCGTAGGTGATCCGGTCCGCGACGAGGCGGTGCTTCTTGTCCGGGTACTCCGCGCTGAACGCGTCGCCGAGGGTGGACGCGTAGAGGTCGTCCTTGTCGGCGTCCTGGATGACGACGGCGGTGCGGTACTTGTTCTTCTGCCGCTTGAGGTACGCGGCGCCCGCCCGCGCCTCGTCCGCGTTGGTCGGCGCGACCCGCACGAAACCCTGTATCCCCTTGATGTCGGTCGCCGTCATGATGCTGGAGACCGTGGCGATGCCGTTCTTCGACAGCTTGCGCAGTGCCTTCACGTCCGGGCCGGTGCTCGGGCCGAGGCCCGCCACGGCGACGAGCCGGTCGGGAGCGCTCTTGCGGGCGATCAGCTCGTCGACGGTGTGCTCCCAATGGCGCGCGCTGCTCCCGGTGTTGGCGACGAGCAGCCGGATCTTCGGGGAGGCGGCGAGGTCGCCCGTGTTGTGCCGGACCTGCGCGAGATAGGCGCCTTCGAGCTCGTGCCGTACGGAGTCCTCGGAGTTGCTGTCGTCGTCGGTGACCGTGAAGGAGGTGAGATAGGCGACGGTGACGTACGGGTCCGTGCCGCGGTGGTCGTAGACCCGCTTGTTCTCCTCCTCGATCTTCTTCTCGACCCGCTTGAGATGTCCGGCGAACGTGTACGAGCCGTCGGTGACGCCGACGCACTCCCGGTCCGGGTCCACATGCGTCACGCCGTCGGCGCAGCGGGCGCGGGCGTCCGAGACCTTGTCGACGATCACGAATCCGGCGACGGACAACACCACCGCGAGCGCCACCCCGGCCGCGACCAGCTTCACCGTCCGCCAGGACCACTCGCGCCACCGGGGCCAGGCCAGAGGGCTCATGTCCCGCTCCCGAGTATCGGCGACGTACGGGTGGGTGTCGTGAGCCGGTAGCGCTCCGCCTCGTTGACCAGAGCCACGTTGTAGTTCCTCCACAGTCGGGACAGGTGCACGAAGCCGTCGGCGAGGACCGGGCTGAGCTGCCTGCCGGGATCCGTGAGCGGGTCGCTCCACAGCCAGCGCGCCACCACCAGGTCGCGGATCACGGCGGGGACGGTCACCTGGTCGCCGGGGTCGGACGGCGCGAGCCGCGCCCGCAGTTCCAGCGGGCCGCCGGGGTGGGCGAGCCGGTTGGGGGCCGAGGTGATGGCGTGGAAGGCACTGAGCCACTCCTCCGTCCGCGCCGTGTTGCGCAGGGTCACGAGATACTCGGCGACCTCGTCCACCTTTTCCAGCGCGAGAAGGTGGTAGAGCTCCTGAACGCGCTGCTCCCCGTTCGCGTAATGCTCTGCGAGGACCTCGTGTGCGGTGTCCCAGGCGCCGGCCCGTCCGGCCAGGTGCCACAGCAGCATCCGCCGGAGCCAGGGATGGAGGGACAGGGTGCCGGGAGCGCTCAGCAGCCAGCGGCTGCGGATGTCGGTGAACAGCTCCGCGCCGCGGCCGAGCAGCTGCGCGCCCACGAACAGGTCGTCGGCGGCGGCACATTGGGCGAGCCGGTCGCGGTCCGCCGCGTCGAAGTCGGCGAGCAGGTCGTCGAGCGCGGCGTCCACGAGCAACGGCTTGCGTCCCCCGGCCGACACGGTGCGCTGCGGCAGGTCGCGCAGCCAGAGGTTCTGCTGCGGGCCGGGCACCTGGGGCACGTTCGGCCCGCCGAGCACTTCGAAGACCTGCTGGACGGCCTTGGGCAGACCGCCGGTGAGCCGGTGGACGAACGGCGCGAGCGTGGTGAACGGCGTGAGTTCGGGGTGGGTGTTGAGCTGCTGCTCGACATGGATGCGCACCTCCTCCCGGTCGAGGTCGCGCATGCGCAGCGGATACCACCAGGTGTCCTGGCCGTCCCCGGACGGGCGGTGCTCGCGCCAGTCGGCGAGAGAGGCCCGGTCGGGCTCGCGCGGCTGCCACGGCCACTCCTCGCCGGTCGCGGGGCCCCAGCGGGGCAGCCACCGGTTGCAGCCCGCGACGACGGACAGCGGGTCGCACGGGCGGCGCCCGAGCACCGTGTCGTCGTGCCGGGCCTGGAGCAGCAGATCGAGGAACTCGCGGCCGTGGTCGGTGTGCACCTCGTCGAGCAGCAGCAGGTACGAGCGCGGCCGGAAGGGCCCCTTGACGCTGGTGCGGAGGTCTTCCAGGAAGGCTGCGCACAGGAGTTGGTCGAGCCGGAGCTTGTCGCGCTCGTCGCCCTGGTGACGCCAGCGGTTGAGTTCGAGCAGGGACTCCCAGGGGTCGGAGCTGTGGGTGAGGCGGTGCTGTCCGAACCAGGCGGCGGCCGAGTGGTCCCAGCGCCCGGCCCAGGACCGCGCGGACGTGTCGGTCGCCGCGGAGAGCAGCGTACGCGCGCTCCGGCTCGCCCCTTCGGGTGCGTCGATCGAGGCCTGGGCGACCGTCAGATAGGCGGCCAGATAGTCGCCGTGCTGGTGCTTGGCCTTCTTTTCGAGGTCCGCGAGGGCGCCCTTGATGCCGCGCTGCCCTCCGGTGAGGGCCTGCTGCGGAAGGCCCTGGTCGGAGGCGAGCAGCCCCAGGGCGAGACGCGGGAACGAGGTGTGCCGGTAGCTCGGCAGATTCCGGGCCAGCTGCCGGGCGAGCAGGCCGAGGGCGTAGCGCGGCAGCAGTTCCTGGCCCGACGTGAACTTGACGTATCCGAACGGGTGCTGGGTCCCGAACTGCTCCATCAGGACGCACAGCAGCTCGCTGGTGCCGCTGCCGCGTGGCCCGAGCAGCATGGTCAGCGGACGCTCCGCGGCGCGGTCGAGCGCGAGCGTCGACTCCGCGAGCGAGACGATGCCTCCGCGCCCTCGCACGCCGGTGACTGCCGAGTGCTCCGTCACGGCCCCTGCTCCCTCGTCTCTCGGTGATCTGCAGGGCATCAGTGCAGCGAGAATGCCACATGGGGCACTCCGTGACGTCAAGTATTCAGGTTTCCCACGGAGTTGGCTGATCTTTGGCGGGAGCGGTCTGCGGCAGGCGCCGGTGCGGCCCCCGGTCTCAGGCGCCGCGCGGCGGTTCCACGCGGGCCAGCCACGAGGTGAGCAGGGACTCCAGGTGCTCGGCCTCGTCCGGTCCGAGGGCGGCCAGGAGGCGGTGTTCGTTGGCCATGTGCTCGCTGAACGCGTCGTCGATCAGGTCCCGGCCCGCGGGCGTAAGGGCCACCACCCGGCCCCGGCCGTCCCCCGCGGCGCGGCGGCGTGTGACGAGGCCGCCGCGTTCGAGGCGGTCGATCCGCTTGGTCATCGCTCCGGTCGTGACCATGGTGTGCGCGGCCAGCTCGCCGGGGGCCCGCTCGAACGGCTCGCCGGCGCGGCGCAGCGCGGCCAGGACGTCGAACTCGCCCTCGCTCAGGCCGTATCGCCGGTAGACGAGACAGAGCTGCTCGGTGAGCAGCGCACCCAGGCGGTGCAGGCGGCCGATGACTCCCTGCGGGGTGACGTCGACGTCCGGCCGCTCGCGGGCCCACTCGGCCTGGATGCGCGCGATGTGGTCGAGGGGCCGACCGGTGCGGTGGGGCCCGTGGGGCTGTTCCGGGGGCATGACTTCACTATAGCTTCCATGGAAGACATAATTCCTTCCATGGAAGCTACTCTGCGATGGACGATGCTCACGGCGATCGCGCCCGTGGCATGGGGAACGACCTACTTCGTCACCCACGCCTACCTGCCCGCGGGCACTCCGCTCTACGGGGCGGTACTCAGAGCCCTCCCGGCCGGGCTGCTGCTCCTCGCTGTCCGCCGTCAGCTGCCCCGCGGATCGTGGTGGTGGAAGTCCCTCGTCCTCGGCGCCCTCAACATGGGCGCCTTCTTCGCCCTGGTCTACGTCGCGGCGCAACTCCTGCCGACGAGCACCGCCTCGACGATCATGGCGACGTCCCCGCTGGTCATGATGGCCATCGCCTGGGCGCTAATCGCCGAACGGCCCAGCCCGGCGCACCTCGTGGGGGCCGCCGCCGGGATCGCCGGCGTCTGTCTGATGCTGCTGACCGGGGCCGCGTCGGCCGACCCTCTCGGAGTGCTCGCCTCCGTCGCGGCGATGGGCATGTCGTCCCTCGGCTACATCCTCGCCAAGCGCTGGAGCCACGCGTCCGACGTGCTCGCGTCGACGTCCTGGCAGCTGATCGCCGGAGGGCTCCTGCTGTTGCCGTTCGCAGTGATCGTGGAGGGGGCGCCGCCGTCGCTCGACGCGCCGGCCGTCCTGGGCTTCGGCTACGTCACCGTCGTGGCGACGGCGCTCGCGTTCGCAGCCTGGTTCGCGGGCCTGCGCCACCTGCCCGCCGCGACGGTCGGACTCGTCGGGCTGCTCAACCCGGTGACCGGGGTACTCCTGGGCACGCTGGTCGCGGGGGAGTCGCTTACCGTGCGCCAGGTCTGCGGCCTGCTCCTGGTCCTCGCCGGCATCCTCATCGGCCGGCGGGTCCGCCGCGCCCCGAGGATCCGCGGCACCGCGGCAGCGGAGACGGTGCCCGGCCCCGCTCCGGAGGCCGGGCACCGTCATGAGTGAACCCCGGACCTACACCACCGCGATCGACCTTCCCGCCCACTCGGGCGGCGGCTCGGTCAGCTCGGTGAAGCGCGCGCGGACCTCGTCGGGGAACGGCGCGGCGCGCCCCGCTTTCTGGTCGACGTGCACGGCGAGCAGCTCCGTCGTGGCGACGGGCTGCGCGTCCTCGGCGGGCTCCGTGCCCGGGGCCGCGACGACGTACATCTCGTGGGTGAAGCGGGCCTTCTTGGCGGCGGCGCCCAGGACCCGGCTGCGGACGGCGAGTGCCGCTCCCTCCGGGACGTCGCGCAGATAGCGCAGGTGCGACTCGACGGTGTAGAGGGAGCAGCCGGTGGACTCGCGGTACCCGGAGTGCAGGCCCGTCTCGATCATCAGCGCGTCGGTGGCGTGCCCGAAGACTAGGACGTAGAAGGCCTCGCTCATATGGCCGTTGTAGTCGATCCACTCGGCGCGGACGGTGCGGTGCAGCAGGGGCAGCGGCGTCACTTGCCTTCCTCCTTCCGGGCGCCGGGCAGGCGGCCCGTCGCGCGCAGTACGTCGATGACGCCCTGGTCGCGCTCGGCCACGAGGTCGGCGATGGTCCGCCCGGCCGCCGCGTCGTCGCAGCCGGCGACCACGGAGTCGTACAGCGACTTGTCGAGCTCGGGGGCTTCGAGGCGGGTCCACGGCGACTTCAGCGAGGGGCCGAAGTGGTCCAGCATGTGCGCCATGCCGCCCTCGCCGCCCGCGAGCGCGAACGTCAGCATCGGGCCCATGAACGCCCAGCGCAGGCCGGGTCCTTCGGTGATGGAGTCGTCGATCTCCTTCACCGTGGCCTCGCCGTTGGCGACCATGTGCAGGGCCTCGCGCCACAGCGCTTCCTGGAGGCGGTTGGCGATGAAGCCGGGTACCTCGCGGTCCATGGTGATGACGGACTTGCCCGCCACCTCGTAGAAGCGGGAGGCCCACGCCACCGCCTCCGCCGTGGTCCGCTCGCCGCCGACGACCTCGACGAGCGGGATGAGGTACGGCGGGTTGAAAGGGTGCCCAACGACGAGGCGGCCCGCGCCCTCGGCGTCCGTCTGCATGTCGGTCATCGGATAGCCGGACGTGGAGGACGCGATGACGACACCGGGCGGCGTCGCGGCGTCCAGTCGGGCCAGCAGATCGCGCTTGAGTTCCAGCTTCTCCGGGGCGCTCTCCTGGACGAACTCGGCGTCCGCCACGGCCTCTTCGAGGGTGGCGGTCACCGTGAGACGGTCCGTGGACGCCCCGTCGGCGAGGCCCAGCTGCGTGAGCGCGGGCCACGCGGCGTCGACGAGGCGGCGCAGCCGCAGCTCCGCGTCGGGCGCCGGGTCCCAGGCCGTGACGTCGTAACCGCGGGCCAGGAAGTGGGCGACCCAGCCGCCGCCGATCACCCCAGCGCCCACACAGGCGACGCGGCGTACGTTCTCGGGTTCGGTCGACGTCATGATCAGGCGGGTCCTTCCTGGGCGGCGGACGGGGTGCGGGGCTTGAGGCCGAGCTTCTGGCGGGCCTCGTCCGGGGTGGCGACGCGGGCGCCCATCGCTTCGACGATCGTCACGGCGCGCTCGACGAGCTGCGCGTTGGTGGCCTTGACGCCCTTGCCGAGATAGAGGTTGTCCTCCAGGCCGACGCGGACGTGCCCCCCGAGCACGACGGACTGCGCGACCCACGGCATCTGCATCCGGCCCAGCGCGAAGCTCGCCCACTGGGCGCCCTCCGGCAGCATGTTGACCATCGACTGGAGTACGCCCGGGTCGGCGGGCGCGCCCCATGGGATGCCCATGCAGAGCTGGAAGACGGTTGGGTCGTCGAGCAGGCCCTCGGCGAGCAGCTGCTTGGCGAACCAGAGGTGACCCGTGTCGAAGATCTCCAACTCGGGCCGCACGCCCAGCTCCTGGATGCGCCGGGCGCCCGCGCGGAGCATGTCCGGGGTGGAGACGTAGAGGTTGCTGCCGTCGCCGAAGTTGAGGGAGCCGCAGTCCAGGGTGCAGATGTCGGGGAGCAGGTCCTCGACGTGCGGGAGCCTTTCGAGGCCGCCGACGAGATCGGTCCCGGGCAGCTGCTTGAGCGGCTCGTCCGGGTCTATGACCAGGTCACCGCCCATCCCGGCGGTGAGGTTGATGACGACGTCGGTGCCGGTCTCCCTGATCCGCTCGACGACCTCGCGGTACAGCCGCGGGTCGCGCGAGGGCGCTCCGGTCTCGGGGTCGCGTACGTGGATGTGGACCTCGGCGGCGCCCGCGTCCGCCGCCTCCACCGCGGAGCGGGCTATCTGCTCGGGGGTGACCGGCACGTGGGGGCTCTTGCGGACGGTGTCGCCGGCGCCGGTGAGGGCGCAGGTGATGATGACGTCCTGGTTCATGGGCATGCGGACATCGCTCCTTGGGCCCGAAGGCCGTTGGGGGCAGGGGGATGTGAGGGAAAGTCAGTTCATCGGGGGGCGGGCGCGGTCAGGGTGCTGTCGACGTACGCGAGCAGAGCCGTGTGCATCGCCTCGGCGTCGGTGCCGGGGGCGCCGGGAGCCGTGGCGAGCACCTGGGTGGCCAGGCCGTCGATCAGGGCGGTGAGCGCGAGCGCCGCCGCCTCCGGGTCGACGGGTCTGAACGAACCCAGTGCGACACCGCGCCGCACGACGTCGGCGACGGTCTCGCGCCACTGCCGGTAGTACTCGGCGTGCAGGTCGCCGACCGCCGTGGAGCGGGCCGCCTCGGCCCACAGGTCCAGCCACACCGCCCACTGCCTGCGCTGCTGCGTCGTGCGCGGCGTCTGGAGCACGATGAGCTGGCGCAGCTCGTCGGCCGGGTCTGCCGTGTCGGCGGTGCGCGTCGCCCGGTGGGCGGTGTCCTCGTCCATGCACCACCGCACGGCGGCCTCGAGGAGTTCCGCGCGGCCGGGGAAGTGGTAGTGGATGGCGGCCGTGCTGGTCGCGCAGGCCTCGGCGATGTCGGAGACCCGTACGGCGTGGAAGCCGCGCTCGGCGATGAGGCGGACCGTCTCGCGCACGATCTGCGAGGGGCGGCCTCCCTCGACCGGGACGGCGGTGCCCGCCGGGCGGGCCGGGGGCCGGTGCCGCGCGCCGAGCAGCCGGCCCGCGTCCACCTGCCCCTCGTCGGCGATCCGGGCCAGCTCGGCCGCCGTGAAGCGGCGCGTGCCGCTCAGGGACCGGGACAGTTTGGAGGGGTCCATGACGATCCGCCGGGCGAACTCGCGCTGGCTCACCCCGGCGGCGGTGATCACCTCCCGCACCCGGGCGGCGACCTCGTCTCGGTTCTCGTCTCCGTGCTCCACGGTCGACGACCCTAACCGCGTGTTGAGCAGATCTCAACACGTGGCCCCACATCAATACAGATCAGTGGGTGTATTGAGCCGCTGACTGGCGCATCAGTCAAGAGCTCAATGCGTACTCAACGGGACCAGTGGACCTCCGCCGTCGCGGGCGCGCTCCGGGACCCGTCCGGCGCGACCGCCACGAGCCGCAGCCGCGTGGCGGGCTCCGACGCGGAGGGCAAGGGAAGGCTCACGCAGTACACGTCGTCGTAGATCCGGCCGAGCCAGCTCCCGTCGTCGTCTCGCAGCACGTCGTAGTGGTGGACCCCGTGTCCGGCGAGGCGCCAGGACAGGAGGATATGGGCCGTCCCTGCGTCCATGAGCGCCTCGTCGACCCTGAAGTCCTCGGGCGGGGCGGGCGCCGCGAACTCAGGTCCGAGCAGGGCGAGTTCGCCGATCCGTATCGCGCACCGGGTCGGCCGACGGGACGACACACGCAGGCCGACGGCCGCGATCGTCCGTCCCCGGAAGGGGGCGAGGCTGTGCGACGTCGTGTGCCAGCCCGCCGCCGATCCGGCCGCGAGCCAGGTGAAGGCGTCGGGCGCGTCCTGGAACAGCAGCCCCACCTCCAGATCCGGGCCGTCCGTGCCGTGGGCGGTCACGGCGAGGCGCTCGGGCCCGGTGACGGCCAGCGCCGTCTTGTAGAGGCGCACCGTCGTCGCGCCGTCCGGCCCGAGCGGACCGGAGACGAGCAGCGAGGACCCGCCGTCGTACGCGAGGTCGTGGTCGAAGTCGACCGACAGTGGGGCGCCCGCACTCTCTGGGCCGGTGCCCTCGGCGCCCGTGCCTTGTGCGCCGGTACCCGCTGCGCCCGTCCCCTCTGTCCGCGTCCAGAACTGCCAGGTCGGCAGCACATCCTGGACGGAGGCGTTGTGCCAGTCGTCGCCCGAGGCCCGCCGTCCGTCGAGGAAGAAGGCGCGTCCGTGACCGGTGTTGAAGCGGGTGACGAACGGGAACGAACCGATGACCGACCGCTCGGTGATGTGGTGCGCCACGCCATCCCATGCCCGGTGGTCGTCCCGGTCGCGTGGTGTCTGTCGGTCGTGGGGGAGGAGGCGGCCGCTGCGGGTGGGATCCTCATGCGGCCCCGACCAGTACCGGCGCTCGCGCCGGAACACCTCGTCCTGGGCGTCCGGGTCGTCGTGGTGAGGGGCCAGCTCTTTCACGAAGTGGGAGCCGAACAGCGCCCAGCTCGTGCGCGCCGCTTCCCCCGGCGGGAACAGCAGCCGCGGATCGTACTCGGGGTCGAAGCCGAACTGCTCGTTCTCCGTGCCGTGGAAGACCGACGCGTAGGGGTCGCGGCCCAGCTTCAGGGCCGTCGCACGGGACGTCTCGACGCCCTCAGGCGTCATCCAGTAGTTCGCGAAGAAGCTGTCGGAGACTTCGAGCCAGGGGGCGTTGTCCGCGTTGAGGTGGTTGAGGTAGTCGAGGTGTCCGTCCGGTGTGATCGTGTCGTACCACTGGAGGTGGAATCCCTCCGGGGCGCGCTCCCGCAGTGAGCGCAGCAGGTCGTAAAGGCGCGCCGCCTGTCCGGGTGGTGTCTCGGCCTCGTGGTTGATGAAGTAGCCGTCGAACCCGAAGTACGCGGCCATCTCGATCAGCTTGTCGGCCACGGGGAACGAGCCGTCGGGGCGCTGCTCCAGATAGTCCTCGAAGTCCCCGGAGCGCGGCCAGAACCAGCAGCCCAGGCTGCGCACGCCGTTGCGGTGGGCCGCGTCGGTGTAGGCAGGGTTGGGCAGGTTGACCAGGCCGTGCGCGGGGTCTTCCGCGGGCGAGCCGTCGACGGGGAGGCCGTGCCAGGAGCCGTAGAAGTCGGAGTACTGCCAAAAGCGCAGCAGGCGGCGCGCGAACGCGTCGCCGTACTTGCGGGCCGTGAAGAAGGCGTCGTCGTAGTCGTAGGTCAGGTTCATCAGCTGCGGGCCCGTCGCCAGGTCCGGGTGCGCCTGTGTGGCGGGGAACGGGGCGATGCGCGGCGCGAGCGGCACGCGCGAGCGGAAGTGGCGCGCCCAGCGGTCGGTTCCGGGGTTCCAGCTCTTGAGTGCGGCGGCGTCGTAGCCGTGCATGTACGGGAGCGCGGGGGAGTGGTCGTCAGCCATGAGTCAACTCCGGTGAGGCGGGGACGAGTTCAGGGCGGATGCGGGGATCAGGCAACGTTGTCAACCGTCACGACCTCGGTGATCCCGCGCGCCGCGAGATGGCCCGCGTCGTCCGCGAGGCCCGCCAGGACCGTCGTCGGGCGCGCCCCGTCCGCCGTCAGACGCGTGAACGCCTCGAAGACGGGCCCGCCCGGTGCGCACGCCGAGCGGTGCGGGGCCCGGTCCTCGTCGCCCGCGTCCACGACCAGGGCCGTCGTGCGCGGAGCCGGCGCGTGCTCGCGCCCCCGCCACTGGGCGGCGATCTCGGACACGGACTTGCCGGCCGGTTTCACCTCGCCGTCGTTCGTCAACAGGCCCAGCGAGTACTCGAGTTCGGGGAAGTCGGCGAGGTCGCGGCTGACGTCGTGCGAGCACCACCAGGTGACGCCCCACAGATCCGGGCAGTCCAGGGCGGCGTCGACGGTGGCCTCCGTGAACTCGGCCGCGTACTCGGCCGGGATCAGCGGCTGCGGCGCGCCCACCTCCTGGAGCCACACCGGCCGCCGTGGGTCGAGCGCCCACGCCTTCGACAGCTCGACCAGATACGCGGCATGCCCGGACGTCGCAGGGCCGCTGCGGCCGTGGCGCTGCGCCGTGCCGTTGAACACCCACGAGTGCACCGCCGTCATCGCGCCGAGCCGCGCCGCGTGCGCCGGGGTGAACGGCTGGTCGTCCTGGTACCAGGAGGCGTCGTACTCGGCGTGCAGATGCGGCAGCCCCGGCGCCCCCTCCTCGCACGCGGCGAGCACCCGCTCCAGCCAACTCCCGGCCTGCCCAGGGGTGATGCGGTCCGGGTCCGGATGCGGAGGGCCCGCCGCGAACTGCGCGATCTCGTTGCCGATCGTCATTCCCAGGAAGTTCGGCCGGTCGGCGAGCGCGGAGGCGAGCGTCCGGAGATAGTCCTCCTGGGCCGAGACGACGTCCGGATCCGTGAAGATATTGCGGCGGTGCCAGGTCCGCGTCCACGCGGGCAGGAAGTCGAAACTCGACAGGTGCCCCTGGAGCCCGTCCACGTTGACATCGAGGCCGCGCTCGCCGGCCGCGTCCGCGAGCGCCACCAGCTGCTCGACCGCCCGCGGTCTGATCAGGGAGCGATTGGGCTGGAAGACGGGCCACAGCGGGAACACGCGCACATGGTCGAGACCCAGCGCGGCGATCGCGTCCAGGTCCGCGCGCACGGCGTCGAGGTCGAAGTCGAGCCAGTGGTGGAACCACCCCTGGCTGGGCGTGTAGTTGGCGCCGAAACGCATCGAGGACTCCCGGCTATCGGAATCGAATCCCGGGCAGTCTGCCCTCAACTCCTAGCTCGCATCCACCCTTTGCGCAGTTCCAGAAGATTTTTACGAGCCCTCTTGCCGAGGCGGCTTTAGCGCTTTAGTCTCCACCGAACTCAAGCGCTTTAGCCAGTCGTGCGAACCGTCCGGCGAAGCGGATCCAGGAGCCAAGCCATGCGGCGTACCCCCGCCAGACGCCCCACCATCAAGGACATCGCGCTGCGCTCGGGCGTGTCCGAGAGCGCCGTCTCCTTCGCGCTCAACGGCAGGCCCGGTGTCTCGGAGGCCACCCGGGACCGGGTCCGCCGCGTCGCCGACCAGCTGGGCTGGCGGCCCAGCGCCGCGGCGCGAGCCCTGTCGGGCGAGGGCGCGGCCACGGTCGGCCTCGTGCTGGCCCGCCCGGCCAGCACGCTCGGCGTCGAGTCGTTCTTCCTCCAGCTCGTCTCCGGCATCCAGGAGGTCCTCGCCAGGCGCCGCCTCGGCCTGCTCTTCCAGGTCGTCGAGGACCTGTCCGCGGAGTGCGACGCCTACCGGCGCTGGTGGGCCGAGCGCAGGGTGGACGGCGTCCTCGTCGTCGACCCGCGGGCCGACGACCCCCGGCCGCCGCTCCTCGACGAACTCGGCCTGCCGGCCGTCGTCATCGGCTCCCTGCCGCCCGGCGACGACGGCACCGGACACCCCGGCATCTCCAACCTGTGGGCCGACGACGCCCGCGCCATGGCGTCCATCGTGAGCCATCTGCACGGCCTCGGACACCGCAGGATCGTGCACATCGCGGGCCTGCCTGAACTCGCCCACACTCGGCGCCGCATCCAGTCGCTGCGCACGGAGGCGGAGCGGCGCGGCCTCACCGACGTCCGGTCGATCACCACGGACTACTCGGACACCGAGGGCGCCGAGGTCACGCGCCGCGTCCTTGCGTCCGACGCCCCGCCGACGGCGATCGTCTACGACAACGACGTCCTGGCCGTCGCCGGGCTCGCCGTCGCTGCCGGCTCGGGCATCCCCGTGCCGGACCGGCTCTCCATCGTGGCCTGGGACGACTCCGTCCTGTGCCGTACCGCGCACCCCTCGCTGACCGCGCTCGTCCGCGACACGGCAGCGTTCGGCCGGCGGGCCGCGGAGGAACTGCTCGCCCTGCTCGACGGAGGACCGGCCCTGCGCGTGGAAGACGAACTGCCCCATCTCGAACAGCGCGGCAGCACCGCCGCCGCGTCGCCCTGAACCGGACCCACCGTCTGTGCCGCCCCCCACACGCAACGCCGCTCGGACAACGATGTCGACCCCTCGTCCCGGAGGTTTCAGGTCCCCATGAACCCCATGAACCGCACGAACGCCACCGCCCCCACGAGCCGGTCCCGCACCCACGGGATCAGAACCGGCACCCTCGCGGCACTCGCCCTCGCGCTCGCCGCGACCGGCTGCTCGGCCACGCCCACGGCGTCCGGAGGGGCGGGCGCCTCGTCCCTCACCGCGAACCTGGGCTTCTCGGGCACCACCATCACCCGGAACTTCAACCCGTTCTCCCTGACGGCGTCGCAGGGCACCTTCGGCTTTCAGTACGAGGCGCTCTTCGACTTCAACATTCTCAAGGGCGGCGAGTTCAAGCCGTGGCTCGGCACCAAGTACACGTGGTCCGACGGCGGCAAGAAGATCACCATCGACCTCGACAAGCGCGCCAACTGGTCGGACGGCTCCAAGCTCACCGCCGCCGACGTGGTCTTCACCATGGACTACGTACGGGACAACAAGCTGCCCCCGAGCTGGGCCTTCGACTACAAGAAGGCGATGGCAGCCGACGACCACACGCTCGAGATCACCTTCGACAAGCCCGCCTACTCGAAGCTCGACTCCATCGGCGGGATCACCCCCGTACCGAAGAAGGAGTGGCAGGGCAGGAACGGCAAGACGTACACCAACCCGAACCCGGTCGGCTCGGGCCCGTACGAGCTCAAGCAGTACAGCGCCCAGCAGCTCACCTTCCAGGCCCGCGACAACTACTGGAAGCAGAAGAACATCCCGGTCAAGACGGTCAAGGCGCCCGTCATCACCCAGGCCGCCGAGGTGCCCAAGCTGCTCAGCGGGGAGCTGGAGTGGAGTGGCGGGGTCGTGCCCGACGTGCGGAAGCAGTACATCTCCAAGGACCCGAAGAACCACCACGCCTGGTACCCCACCTACGGCGGGCAGTACATGTTCTTCAACCACACGAAGAAACCGTTCACCGATGTGCATGTACGCCGCGCCCTCTCCTTGGCTGTCGACCGCACCCAGCTGCTCGGCATCACCAACCCGGGCATGTTCAACACGCTCAACCTGACCGGCCTGGACTCCAGGACCCAGGGCAAGTGGATCGACGCCAAGTACAAGGACGCCGAGCAGCCCAAGGCCGAACTCGCCAAGTCCCTGGCCGAGTTCAAGAAGGCCGGCTACACGAGGCAGAACGGCAAGCTGGTCGACGGCAGCGGCAAGCAGCTCGCCTTCAGCATCATCGAGGTCTCCACCTGGGGCGACGCCGTCCAGTTCGACAAGGTCGTGGCCAGCCAGCTGGAGAAGGCAGGGGTGAACGTGTCGGTCAAGCCGACCGACGCCTCGCAGCTCGACGTCAAGCGCAAGAAGGGCGACTTCGACGTCCTGATCGGCGGCGCCGTCTACTACTCCACCCCGTACAACTACTTCAAGGACATGCTCTGGAGCGGAAACGCGGGCGTGTGGACCAACTACGGCCACTACAAGAGCAAGAAGGCCGACGCGCTCATCAAGGAGCTGGGCGAGACCGGCGACCAGGCCGAGATCAAGAAGATCTCCGCCGAGCTCGAGGGAATGATGGTCGACGACGTGCCCGCCGCCCCGCTGATCACCATCGGTGTCTCCAGCGAGTACAACAGCAGGAACTGGACCGGCTGGCCGACCGCGAAGAACCCGTACGCGCAGCCCGCGCCCTGGGCCGGCGGGATCGACTCCATGAGCATCCTGCTCAGCCTGCGCCCCGCGAAGGGCTGATGACGCCATGACCGTTCCCGCCCTCGGCTCGGTGGACGCCACCGCCGTCGAGCCCAGGCCCGGCCGCCGGCTCAGGAGCACCAGGCTCGGTACCGCCCGCTACTTCCTGCGGCGACTGGGCTTCTACGCCGTGGCCGCCGCCCTGGCCATCACCCTCAACTTCCTCATCCCCCGCCTGATGCCGGGCGACCCCGCCTCCGCCCTCATCGCGCAGATGCAGCAGAAGCAGACCCTCTCCGGCGACCAGGTGCACGCCATCTACCGGCTGTTCGGGACGCCGGGGGAGCCGCTCTGGGACCAGTACGTCACGTATCTGAACCAGGTCCTGCATTTCAACTTCGGTATATCCGTGGCCTATTACCCCACCCCCGTGTGGGAAGTGATCCGCACCGGGCTGCCCTGGACGGTCGGCCTGGTCGGCCTCACCTCCGTCCTGTCCTTCGTCCTCGGCACCGCCGCCGGCGTCGTGTCGGGCTCCCGCGTGGGGTCGCGTTTCGACTCGTTCATGACGCCCGCGTCCATGTTCATGGGGTCGCTGCCGTTCTTCTGGGTCGCCCTGATCCTCGTCCTCGTCTTCGGGGTGCAGCTCAGCTGGCTGCCGACCAGCGGCGGGTACGACGGCGACATGCTGCCCGGCTTCAACGGGCCGTTCCTGGCCAGCGTCCTGCAGCACGGCATCCTTCCGGCGCTCACGATGGTGATGGCATCGGTCGGGGGCTGGCTCGTCGGCATGCGGAACATGATGGTCACGACCGTCTCCGAGGACTATGTGCTGCTCGCGCGCGCCAAGGGACTGTCCAAGGCGCGCGTGATGTTCCAGTACGCCGCCCGCAACGCCGTCCTGCCGAGCGTCGCCGGGTTCGCGCTCACCATCGGGACCGTCGTCAGCGGGCAACTCCTCGTGGAGATCGTCTTCGCCTATCCGGGCGTCGGATACCTCCTCTACCAGGCGGTCTCCAGTGTCGACTACCCGCTGATGCAGGCCCTGTTCCTGATCGTCTCGCTCTCCGTCCTCGCCGCGAACTTCATCGCGGACTCCGTGTACGGGCTCATCGACCCGCGTGCGAGGGAGACCCGCTCATGAGTGCGTTGGTCCGCAGAAAGCACAGCCTGCGCCGCCTGAAGCTGCCCCCGAACCCCAAGGTCCGCATCGGGATCGCGATCTTCGTCTTCTTCGCGCTCCTCGCCCTGCTCGGCCCGTTCGTCGTGCAGAACGTGATGGGTCTCTCGCCCAGCGACGTCGACACCGCGCAGGCCATGGAACTCCCCTCCGCGGAGCACCTGTTGGGTACCACCGCCACTGGCGAGGACGTCTTCGCGCAGCTCGTCGTGGGCAGCAGGATCTCGCTGCTCGTCGGGCTCGTGGCGGGCGTCATCACCACCACGCTCTCCGTCCTCGTCGGGGTCGCGGGGGGCTATCTCGGCGGGCGCGCCGACTCGTTCCTGACCGCCGCCACCAACGTCTGCCTCGTCATCCCCGGCATGCCGCTGCTGATCATCGTGGCGAGCTATGTGCAGGGGCGCGGCGGCTGGCTCACCGTGGCCCTGGTCATCGGACTCACGGCCTGGCCGTGGGGTGCGCGGCAGAAGCGGGCGCAGACGCTGTCGCTCCGCCACCGGGACTTCGTGTCCGCGGCCGAGATGACGGGGGAGAGCAGGTGGGGCGTCATCACCCGCGAGCTGATCCCCTCGCTCGCCCCGATCATCTCCGTGAGCTTCCTGGGCGCGGTCGTCGGCTCGATGTTCGCGGACGCCGGCCTCTCCTTCATGGGGCTCGGCAACATCAACATCACGAGCTGGGGCTCGATGCTGTACTGGGCGCAGAACGCAGGTGCCCTGACCCGGGGCGCCTGGTGGTGGTTCGTGCCACCGGGCGCGTGCATCGCCCTGATCGGGGTCGCCGCGGGCCTGATCAACTTCGGAATCGACGAAATATCCAATCCCCGGCTCCGCAAGCCCTCCAAGGAGGTCCGCGCCCGGGCCCGCGCCGCCCGGCTGCACGCGGCCGCCGGCGGCTCCGCGGCCAAGGCCACGGCCGGGAAGCCCGCGCCCGTTCAGGAGGCCGCGTCATGAGCAGCAGCGGCACGCCGCACTCATCGATCTCGAAGCAGGACACGGTTCGTCGAAGGGAGGACCGCACCCCCCTGCTCACCGTCCGTGGCCTCCACGTCGACTACTTCGACAAGGCGGACCCCGTACACGCCGTGAGCGGCGTCGACCTCGACCTGCTCCGAGGTGAAACCCTCGGCATCGTCGGGGAGAGCGGCTGCGGCAAGTCGACCCTCGTCACCGCCATCACCCGGCTCGAGCGGCCCCCAGCCGTCACGACCGCAGGCTCGGTCGTCTTCCACGGCCACGACGGCACCCAGAGCATCGACGTCCTGCGCCTGACCGAACGTCAACTGTCGGATCTGCGCTGGGAGAACATCGCGATCGTCTTCCAGAGTGCGATGAACGCCCTCAACCCCGTCCTGCGCCTGGGCAACCAGTTCGCCGACGTCCTCCGCCGCCACGGTCGCCTCTCCAAGCGGGAGGCATGGGAGCGGGCAGGAGAACTGCTCGCCATGGTCGGCATCCCCGCCGACCGGCTGCGCTCGTACGCCCATGAGCTGTCAGGCGGCATGCGGCAGCGCGCCACGATCGCCCTGGCCCTCGCCTGCGAGCCCGACCTCGTCGTCATGGACGAGCCGACCACCGCCGTCGATGTGGTGATGCAACGCCAGATCCTGCGCCAAGTGGCCCGTCTCAAAAGGGAGTTGGGGTTCTCCGTCGTGTTCATCACGCACGACCTGTCCCTGCTCATCGAGATCGCCGACCGGATCGCCGTGATGTACGCGGGCAAGGTCGTCGAGACCGGACCCGCACGGCAGCTCTACACCGACCCGCAGCACCCGTACACCGAGGCCCTGCGCGGCGCCTTCCCGCCGCTGCACGGGCCGCGCCGCGAGATCACCGGCATCCCCGGCTCCCCGCCCGGACTGCGCACCCTGCCCGCGGGATGCGCTTTCCACCCACGCTGCGCCCGCCGCTTCGAACCCTGCGACAAGGCGTCCCCGCCGCTCCTCGCCCTCGGCGCCGGCGAGGCCGCCTGCCATCTGCATCAGACCGTACGCGGCGAGGAGGACCACCATGCCCGCACCCGCTGAACCCGTCCTCGAAGCACGCGACGTCGTCAAGCGGTTCCCGCTGCACGGGCCCGGCGGGCACGGCAAGGAGGTGCACGCCGTCGAGCCGACCAGCCTCGCCCTGCACGCCGGCCGTATCACCGCACTCGTCGGCGAGAGCGGCAGCGGCAAGTCCACGCTCGCCCGCATGCTCGCCCTCGCCTACTCGCCCACCGAGGGCGAGATCCGCCTCGACGGCGCCCCCGTCAAGCAGGCCCGCACGGCCCGCGGGAAACGCGCGTACTACCGCCAGGTCCAGATGATCTTCCAGGACCCCTTCTCCTCGCTCAGCCCCGTGCACCGCCTGCGCTACATCCTCAGCCGCCCCCTCCAACTGCACGGCCACGCCGCCGGGCGCGCGGAGCTCGAACGGCAGATCCTCGACCTCCTCAACCGCGTCAACCTCACCCCCGCCGACCAGTTCATCGACAAGTTCCCGCACGAGCTGTCCGGCGGCCAGCGCCAGCGCGTCGCCATCGCACGTGCCCTGGCGGCGCGCCCGAAGGTCCTCCTCGGCGACGAGCCCGTCTCGATGCTCGATGTGTCGATCCGTCTCGACATCCTGAACCTCCTCGGCACGCTCCGTGACGACGAGGGCCTCGCGATCCTCTACATCACCCACGACATCGCGGGTGCCCGCTACTTCGCCGACGAGATCAAGGTCCTCTACGCGGGCCAGCTCGTGGAGTCGGGACCCGCCGACACGGTCGTGGAGCAGCCCAGGCACCCGTACACCCGGCTCCTCCTGGAGTCCGCGCCCGACCCCGACCGCGACGGAGGGCTTCTCGACGAGCCCGAGGTCGTCGACGACGAGGAAACCCTCGGCGAGCCGCCGAGCCTCGTCGACCCGCCGGCGGGCTGCCGCTTCCACCCGCGCTGCCCGCTCGCGAAACCCGTGTGCGCCACGGCGTTCCCGCCGCGCACACATTTCGACGACGGACAGTGGGTGCACTGCTGGAGCTACGACGAGGAGAACTACCGATGATGCAGCCCTGGTTCACGGACGGAAAGCTCGGCATCTTCCTGCACTGGGGGATCTACAGCGTCGACGGTGTCGCCGAGTCCTGGTCCTTCTTCAACGGGCAGGTCCCGTACGACACCTACATGGCGCAGCTCGACGGCTTCGACGCCCAGAAGTGGGACCCCGACGCCTGGGCCGACCTGTTCGTCGAGGCGGGCGCCGCATACGCGGTCCTCACCGCCAAGCACCACGACGGGGTCGCCCTCTGGGACACGCAGGCGAGCGACCTCTCCGTCGTGCAGCGCACTCCGGCCGCCCGCGACCTCATCACCCCCTACGTGGACGCGCTGCGCCGCCGCGGTCTCAAGGTCGGCCTCTACTACTCGCACCTCGACTGGTCCCACCCGGACTACGCCACGGTCCGGCCGGACGGGCAGGACCCCGACGACCGCGGCAACCCGTACTCGATGCCCGCCGTCGGTGACGAGTCACCCGAGCGCTGGGACGCCTTCCTCGCCTTCCACCGCGCCCAGGTCCGCGAGCTCCTCGGGCTCTTCCAGCCGGACCTGCTCTGGTTCGACGGCGAGTGGGAGCGCAGCCCGGAACAGTGGCGTATGGCGGAACTCGCCGAACTCATCGCGGAGTTGAGCCCGCACACCGTCGTCAACGGACGCCTCACCGGACACGGCGACTACGCGACACCCGAACAGGGCGTGCCCGTCGAACCGCCGAAGGGCCCCTGGGAGCTCTGCCTCACCGTCAACGACTCGTGGGGCTACCAGCCGCAGGACGACCACCACAAGTCGCCCCGTCAACTGGTCCGCGTCTTCGCCGAGACCGTCGGCGGTGGAGGCAACCTCCTGCTGGCCGTGGGCCCGAAGGCCGACGGCACGATCCCGCCCGAGCAGGCGGAGCGCCTCGAAGCGCTGGGCGAGTGGATCGCCGGACACCGGCCCGCCGTCCGCGACACCGTGCGCGGCCTGCCCCACGGCCACTTCTACGGCCCCTCCACCCTCTCCGCGGACCGCCGCACCCTCTACCTGTTCCTCTTCGACCGGCCCAACGAGTACGTCGTGCTGCGCGGCGTCCGTAACGCCGTTCGCTCGGCGCGGGTCCTCGGGTCCGGCACGGACGTCCGCCACGAGCGCGTCGGCGGGCTCGGCGAGGTGCCCGGCTGGGAGTACCTGTACGTCACCGACGACCAGCTCGACCCCCTGTGCACGATCGTCGCCCTCGAACTCGACGGCGAACTCGACCTGTACCGCGAACACACCCGCGACTGACACCCCCGCACTCCACCCCCCTGACCCGATATCACGGAGGCAGAGCCCCATGACAGCCCGAAGAGCCCTGCACGCCTGTTCCGTCGCCACCCTGCTCGTCGCCGCGTCCGCCGCGGCCGTCCCGCCCGTATCGGCGCACGCGCCGGACCACCGCCTGCCCGTCGTCTCGCCGACCCCGCAGCACATGACCCGCGCCGGAGCCGACGTCGCCCTGCCGTCGCGCGCCGAACTCGTCGTCGGCGACACCACCGACAAGCCCGCCCGCGACCTCCTCACCGCCACCCTGCGCGCCCACGGAGTCCGCCACGTCGACGTCCGCGCCAAGGCGTCGGGGCACGCGCCCCTGACCGTGCTCCTCGGCCCGGCCACCCGCCCCGACGTGGCGAAAGCCCTGCGCGGCACCGACGTCCCCACCCAGGACGAGGGCTACGCCGTGCGCGTCGCGGGACGGACCGTAGCGCTCGGCGGCACCGACGCGACCGGCCAGTTCTACGCGGCCCAGACGTTCAGGCAGCTCGTCACCAAGGGGAAGATCGCGGGGGCGTCCGTCTCAGACTTCCCGTCCATGCGGCTGCGCGGCTCCATCGAGGGCTTCTACGGACCGCCCTGGACGGAGGCGGAGCGCCTGGACCAGATGGACTTCCTCGGCGAGGTCAAGTCCAACACCTATGTGTACGCGCCCAAGGACGACCCGTACCATCGCGACAAGTGGCGTGAGCCGTACCCGGCGGACAAGCTCGCCCAGCTCGGCACGCTCGTCGACCGGGCCCGCGCCAACCACGTCCGCTTCACTTTCGCCGTGTCGCCGGGCGGCTCGGTCTGCTACTCGGACCCGGCCGACGTTAAGGCCCTCACCGGGAAACTCCAGGCGCTGTACGACCTGGGCGTGCGCTCGTTCTCCGTGCCGCTCGACGACATCAGCTACACCAAGTGGAACTGCGACGCCGACCAGCAGAAGTTCGGCGCCCCGGGGCGCGGCCCTGCCGCGAAGGCCCAGGTCGGTCTGCTCAACACCGTCCAGCAGGACTTCATCGCGACCCACGACGGCGCCAACCCGCTCCAGATGGTGCCCACCGAGTACGGCGACCTCACCGACACCGCGTACAAGCAGGAGATCCGCGGGAACCTCGACAAGAACATCGAGGTCATGTGGACCGGCACGGACGTCGTCCCGCCGGAGATCACCAACGACCAGGCGCAGAAGGCGTCCGAGCTGTTCGGGCGCAAGGTGTTCGTCTGGGACAACTATCCGGTCAACGACTTCGGCCGGACCTCGGGACGCCTCCTGCTCGCCCCCTACGACAAGCGTGAGCCCGGCCTCTCCGAGCACCTCAGCGGCCTCGTCTCCAACCCGATGAACCAGGAGGCGGCCAGCAAGCTCGCCGTCTTCACCATGTCCGACTTCTCGTGGAACGACCGCGGTTACGACCGCACCCGTTCCGCCCGTCAGTCCGCGCTGCACCTGGCCGGCGGGGACCCGCGCGTCGCCGACGCCGTACAGACCTTCGTCGACCTCAACCACATGGCACCGACGTTCGGCGCCAAGCCGTGGCAGCCGCAGTCGCCGATCCTCAGCGCGCAGCTCGAGAAGTTCTGGAAGGCGTACGAGAGCGACCCGACGGCCGCGATCCGCTCCTTCACGCCGACCGCGGCGAACATCGGGCGCATCCCGGCGGTCCTCCGCGCCGGCGTGCCCGACCAGCAGTTCCTGCACGACGCCGGGCCCTGGCTCGACTCCACCGCGCTGTGGGGCAAGGCCCTCGGCCACGGTCTCGCCGCGCTGAAGGCCATCGACGCCCATGACGCGGACGAGGCGGCCGGCGAGCGCGCCGCGATGGAGAAGGCGGCCGACGCCGCCTCGCACATCACCATCGACCCGGCCGAGCACCACCAGCCCGGACCCGTGAAGATCGCCGACCCGTTCCTCGGTGACTTCGTCAGCCAGGTCCAGGACCTGCACGACGCATCGAAGGGCCTCGAGCCGCTGCGGCAGCTCGCCCTGAACAAGGACACGAAGCAGAGCTCGGACTACGCCTCGGACGGCGGGTTCCCGTACGGCGCGGCCAAGGCGGCCGACGGCGACCGCTTCAACTTCTCGACCACCAGCGGCAAGGAGGCACAGCCCTGGTGGCAGGTCGACCTCGGCTCCGTCGCCGACCTGGAGCGCGTCGACGTCTACAACCGCAGCGACTGCTGTGCGGACCGCACCAAGGACTACTACGTCCTGGTCTCCGACGAGCCCTTCACCGGCACCCTCGCCGACCAGCTGACCAAGCCCGGCGTGTGGTCCCACCACGAGACCGCGCAGGCCGGCGGCCCGACGGCGATCCCGGTGACGGCACACGGCCGCTATGTGCGGGTGTGGCTGGCGAGCGAGAAGCCCGTCGAGCTGAACATGGCGGAGGTCGAGGTGTACGGCAGGGCGCGGAGCTGATCTACCGCGTGAACGAGTAGATCTCGCTCCGCAGGTCCGCCGGCAGCCGCGCGTCGTCCCGCCCCGCGGCGGTGGCGAGCAGCGCCGTGACGCGATGGACGTGGCTGCCCGGCAGGGTCTCCACGCCGCGCAGCACCCGGCGGTACGTCAACTCCAGCTCGGCGTCGGTCAGTTCCGCACCGCCGCTGAGCAGGAGGTGCAGCAGGTCGTGCGCGAGCGAGGTGGCCGGCTCCCCTTCCGTGGCCACGAACGTGGTCACGGAAGGGCCCAGCCACGCGAACACCGGGTCCATGACGTGCCGCACGAGAGAGTCGTTCGTCCCGCCGGACACCTCCATCTTGTGCCAGATCTCGTCCCAGTAGGGCCGGGACCAGCCGGGCCCGCCGTGACCCCGCGGGTAGCGGTAGAGCCAGTTCGCGTCGACCGGGTCCGGCGGTGCGGGCGCGCCGTGCCGCGGCGCGACGTCGAGCGTGCGACGGCCGTCGGCGTCCCAGGACCGGTGCAGGGTCATCGACAGGGCGAAGTCCGTCCACTGCTCCTCGTTGAGCGCCGAACGCCACAACAGGGCGTGCCGGTGCCAGGCACTGACCGGGTTCGCCGAGCCGGGGAACAGCTCGGCGGCGGTGGTGCCGCCCGTCAGCAGCAGGATGACCAGGACGAGATTGGCGCCGTAGAGGCCGTGCCGCGACGCGACCCTCAGCGTCGCGGGCCGGTAGGCGGGGTGCTGGTCACCGGTGCGGGTCTCGTGCTGGTCGAGTACGCGGATCAGGACGCGGCTGAGCCTGTCCCGCTCGGCCGAATCCATCCGCGCCGCCATCGCGCCGGCGAACCGCAGCATCTGGCGCCCGGACAGGGGCGCGTACGAGAGCAGGGCGTACGCCAGGTCGTCGTCCACGCGCTGGTCGCCGAGGGCGAGGGCGGGCCGGTTCTGCACGAGCGCGCTCAGCACGTGCAGCGCGAGCCGCACCGCCAGATACTCGCCGAACGTGGCGTGCAGGAACTCGTACGTCGCGAGGACCCGGCCGTCGCGCAACGACTGGGCCCGCTGCACGAAGTAGAACCGGCCGAGCGCGACCTCGGCCGCGCCGAGCGGCGTGCGGAACCCGGAGGCCCCGGGGGACGAGCGGCCCAGGAGCGCGGCCAGATCCTCTTCGAGCTCGGCCGCCGAGACCCACTGACGGCGCCGGTTGAGCAGGGCGAACGCGACCAGGGACAGGCGCTGCATCTCCAGCTCGGCGCGCTCCCGCAGGAGGTCGTCGGGCACGGCGTCCCCGCTCGTCTTGCCGACCTCACGGCGCGCGAAGGAGAACAGGAGCTCCTCGTACAGATCGGCCTCGTCCAGCGGTTCGCCGCCGTCGCGCTGCAGGCCGTTGCCCGCCACGTCGTACAGGGCCAGCATCGTCAGGAGCAGCGGCTGCGCCGCGAGCGCCGCGTGCCGCGACACCACCTGCCACGACAGCGGGCGCACGCCCCTCGCCGCGAACCCGGCCGCGTTGGCGTCGTTCCACACCGCGAGCCACTGCTGGATCTGCGCGGCGCGGAACGGCTCGAGGCGCAGCGCCACCATGCCGTCCGGGTAGCGCGCGCGGTCGGCGACGGACGTGCGGCTGGTCACCAGGGCCAGCAGGGGACGGCCCTGTTCCGACTCGCGCTCCTGGAAGCGGGCCACCCGGACCAGGAAGTCGTTGTGGTGCACCCCGGTCGTCTGCAGCAGCTCGTCGAACCCGTCGAGCAGGAGCACCGGGACCGCGCCCCCGGCCGAGCGGACCAGATCGGGCCATGTGACGCGCTCGCCGGTCGCGGCCCGCACCGCCTGCTCGATCTGCTCCTGGAGATCGTCCTCGGCGCGTACGTCGCGCAGCGGCACCCGCACCGGCAGGAATCCGGCCGCGGGGAGCCGCGCCGCGAGTACCCGCGTCAGGACGGACTTGCCCGCGCCGGGCTGCCCGAGCACCAGCAGGGGAGTCCGCTCCTGCCCTGCCGAGGTCAGCGCCCCGGCGAGATACCGGGTCAGGTCCTCGCGCACCGGGGCCCGCTCCCACCACGCCTCGTCCGCCGGCCCGTGCTGCCCGGCCACCGGCCGCACCCGGAAGTCCGGGTCCAGATACATCTCCTCCAGGGCCGGTACGCGGATGCCGTCGGGCGCCGACGCCGCGTCCAGCACCGGACGGGAGAGCGCTGCCTCGTGGGAGCGGGCCAGAGCGGCCGCGACATCCACGGGCGGCCGCGCGTGCGACGCCGTACCGGCCAGCAGCGCCTCGATCCCCGCGAGGGCCCGCCGGACACCGGCCCGCGTCGCCCGGTGTTCGGTCTGCGTCGCCCAGAACCCGAACTCGGGTGCCTGTTGGGCGAGTTGGACGTACAGGCTGTCGTAGTGGACGCACGCCGCACCGGGCAGCGCGCCCGTCAGGGCCCGCTCCGCCGCATCCCGCCCCGCCGGTGTGAGCGTGTCCCACACCGCGAGGCCCGCCACGAACCGCACAAAGCGCCCGGACAGGGCCGTGTACCAGTCGCGGAGCTCCCGCGCGACGTCCTCCGGCGCGAGGTGCGGCGCAGGGAACGGCGCGTCCACCGCGGCGAGGGCCCGCGCGAAACCGGCGTCCGCCTCCCCGGCCCCGACCAGCGACAGCTGCTCGCCACGGGTCATGCGCACCGCGTCGAGGGAGAACGGAAGGTCCAGCTCCGCGAGCGCCTCGAACCAGCCGAGGACCACGACGACCGTGTGTGCGGCCCGCAGCACCTCGCCCCGCTCGACCCGCCCGTCCGCCGCCCCGAGCCGCGCCCCGACCCCGCGCACCGCGTCACGGCCGAGCCCCAGGATCCGGCCCCGCGCGTCCGCGATACGGAGGATTCCGTCGCTCACGCCGCCCGTCGCCACGGCCAGCACCCCGCCGAGCGACCGGTCGAGCGCCGCGAGGCGCGGCGGATCGGCGCCGAGCAGCACCAACGCGTCCGACAACGACAGCAGCCTGCGCGAACCCACCCGAACCCCCCATGGATCATGTGCGGACGGCCGCCACTCTGCCAGGACACGAGGTGAGGGTCCATCTCTTGTTCTTCGCCGGTACTCGCGGCCCTTGGGTCGGGCGGGAGTGCGATCCTCGGTCCGGAGGCGCGAAGCGTGGGAGATTTCTGCGTATGTGTGGTGAGGGTCAGGCTGGGCGTTTCTGGTTCTCGATGTAGTCCTTGACGGTGCTCAGCGGTGCGCCGCCGCAGGACCCGGCGAAGTAGGGCGGGGACCGGAACGCCGAGCCCGTCGCGATCCGGTTGATCCGGCCGGTGTGCTCCGCGCGCATGTATCGGGAGCTGACGCCGTTGGGACTGTTGACGAGCTTGGACAGGCGACCTTTGGCGGGTAGTGCACGAGAAGGTGGACGTGGTCGCCTTCGCCGTTGAATTCCCGCAGCTGGGCGTCGAAGCTCTCGCACACGTCCCGCATGATCTCCTCGCAGCGCGTCAACATCTCGCCGTGTAGAACTTCACGCCGGTACTTCATGAAAAACACCACGTGTGCCTGTAGGTGATATATAGCGTGGTTTCCACGTCTGATATCGGGATCTGATTCGCAGCGCGGTGACATAGACCAAGTGCATGAGGACCGGCTGGACTCGACCGGAGGGGTGGGCTTGAGATGATCCGTGCGTACAAGTTCCTCATCCGGCCCACTGTCCGGCAGGGTCAGGCGCTCGGTGAGATGCTGCGGGACCACTGCTGCCTCTACAACGCGGCGTTGCAGGAACGCCGCGACGCCTACCGGCACGTCTCGCAGACCACGGTCAAGTACGGGATGCAGTCCGCGCAGCTCAAGGAGATCCGGGCTATCGACCCGGAGTGTCAGGGCCGCTGGTCGTTCAGTTCGCAGCAGGCCACCTTGCGCCGTCTCGACAAGGCGTTCGCTGCGTTCTTCCGCCGGGTCAGGTCCGGCGATGCCCCGGGCTACCCGCGCTTTCGCGGGGTGAATTGGTTCGACACGGTGGACTTCCCGAAGGACGGGGACGGCTGCCGGTGGAACTCCACCCCGCACGAGGCCGTCACCCGCGTCCGCTTCCAGGGCGTCGGCCACGTCAAGGTCAACCAGCACCGCACCGTGGTCGGCAGGGTCAAGACCGTGTCCGTGAAGCGCGAGGGTCGCAAGTGGTTCGTCGTGCTCACCGCCGAGCAGGACCAGCCCGAACCGCTGCCCGCGACCGGATCCGTGGCTGGCATCGATCTGGGCATCGCGAACTTCCTTGCCGATTCGAATGGCGAGTTCGTGCCCAATCCGCGCCACGGCCGCCGTGCATCCGCGAAGCTCGAGGCAGCGCAGCAGGCCCTGTCCCGGTTCCCGCGCTGCAAGGCGAAGGACCGAACCGCCAATCATCAGCGTGCGGTGGAGAAGGTCGTGGCGCTGCACGGCAGGGTGCGCCGTCAGCGGCTCGACCACGCGCATAAGACCGCGCTCGACCTGGTCCGCCACCACGACTTCATCGCGCACGAAGACCTCAAGATCCGCAACATGAGCAAGGCCCCCTCAGCGAAGCCCGACCCGGGCCAGCCGGGCATTTTCCTGCCCAACGGGGCCGCCGCCAAAGCCGGGCTCAACAAGTCGATCAACGATGCCGGATGGGGGGTGTTCCTGACGATCCTGCACGCCAAGGCTGAAAGCGCCGGACGGGAAGTGATCGCCGTGGACCCCCGCAACACCTCCCGCACCTGCCCCGAATGCGGGCACACCGCGAAGGAGAACCGGCCCACACAGGAAAAGTTCCACTGCGTCTCGTGTGGCCACACCGCGCACGCTGACACGGTGGGTGCTCTCAATGTTCTACGGGCCGGGCTGGTCCGTCGCGACGCCAACCGGGCGTAGCGAGAAGCCCCGTCCTTCAGGACGGGGAGGAGTCACCGAGCACGGTGCGTAAGCTGTGGCTGTGCGGCACCGCGTGCGCGCCGTTCCCCCGAATGGCTTACCGTGTGGGCCGTGGACAGTCAGGGGAAGCGTGCGGTTCGGCTGCGCCTGACCGGGGCCGCGGCACTCGCCGCCGTATCGGGAGCGGCGGGCTCGTGGGCGTACCTGCGGGCCGGTGGGTCCGCGGGCGACGTGGTGCGAGACCTCTCCGTGGGCTGGGCGTACGCGGCCGCGGGGATCATTGCCTGGCGGCGCAGGCCCGCCAACCGGACCGGCCCCCTGATGATCGCCGAGGGCGTCACCTGGTTCCTCGGGAACCTCCAAGGCACCTCCGTGCCCGCCCTGTTCGCGTTCGGCGCCTGGTGGGAGGCGCTGAACATGGCGATCCTCCTGCACCTCATCCTCTGCTTCCCCGAGGGCCGCCTCACGACGGTCCTGACCCGGCGTCTGGTCCAGTTCGCGTACGGGCTCGTCGCGGTCGGCGGCCTGCTGCGCACGCTCCTGTTCGACCCGGCACGGGCCACCGGCGCGACGTATCTCGACTGCGTGGGCTGCGGTCCGAACGCCCTCTTCATTCCCGGCACCCACCACCTCTTCGGCCCCGTCGACACCGTTTACCACGCGCTCGGCTGGGTCATCTCCGCCGGCGCCGCGGTGGCCGTGGTGCAGCGCTGGCGGCACGCCTCGGCCGCCCGCAGGCAGGCGCTGCTCCCGGCCTGGATCGGCATCGCCGTCGCCGTCGTGTTCCTGATGTGGGACATGCTCTTCTACGTCGTGCCGTGGTTCGGCGAGGTCGGCGACACCAGCGAGCAGGCCGTCTATCTGCTGTCCGACCTCGCGCAGGTCGCCGTGCCGTTCGCGTTCCTCGCCGGACTGCTGCGCATGCACCTCCAGCGCGCCGAGGTCAGCGGCCTCGTCATCGAGGTCGGCACCGACCCCGATCCGGCCCGGCTGCGCGAGGCGCTGGCCCGCGTCCTGGGCGACCCGACGCTGAGGCTCGGCCTGTGGCGGGAGGAGCGGGGCGCCTACGTCGACGGCTCCGGGCGTGAAGTGACGGTGGACGGCCCCGGGCGCACCCCCGTCGGCGCGGCGGACGGCCGGCCCCTCGCGCTCCTGCACCACGACCCCGCGCTCATGGACGACCCGGAACTCCTTGCGTCGGTGGCCGCCGCGCTGCGCCTCGCCCTGGAGAACGTGTGGCTGCGCACCCGCGCCAGGGACGTGAGCACGCGGATAGTGGAGGCGGCCGACTCCGAACGCAAGCGTCTGGAGCGGGATCTGCACGACGGGGCGCAGGCCAGGCTGGTCTTCGCGCTGATGGCGTTGCGACGTGTCGAGCGCGGCCTCGCCGACCATCCCGACGCCGCCCTGCGCGCATCCGTGACCGAGGCGGAGTCCAGCCTCAGGCTCGCCATCGAGGAACTGCGCGGTCTCGCCCACGGCCTGCACCCGGCGGTCCTCACCCGCGAGGGCCTCGGCCCCGCGCTGACGGCGCTGGCCAGGGAGGCGACCCTGCCGGTGGTCGTCGCGGCCGAACCCCGGCGCTACGACGCGGTCGTCGAGTCGACCGCCTACTTCACGGTGTGCGAGGCCCTGTCCAACGCGGCCAAGCACGCCGGTGCCCGCGCCGTCAGCGTCTCCGCGACGCACCACGACGGCCGGCTCGTCATCGAGACCGTCGACGACGGAGTCGGGGGAGCGGACAGCGCGCGCGGCAGTGGCCTGCGCGGCCTCGCGGACCGGCTCGCCGCCGTCGACGGAGTGTTGCATGTACACAGTCCCGCCGGTGGCGGGACCAGAATCAGGGCGGAGCTTCCGTGCGGGTGATCGTTGCCGAGGACTCGGCGCTGCTGCGGCAGGGGATCGTACGACTGCTGTCGGACGAGGGGTTCGAGGTGTCCGCGGAGTGCTCCGACACGGGGCCGCTCCTCGCGCTCGTCGCCGAGCACCGTCCGGATGCCGTGCTCCTCGACATCCGCATGCCGCCGACGCACACCGACGAGGGTCTGATCGCGGCAGCCGCGATCCGCGCGGCGCACCCCGGCACGGGCGTGCTGCTGCTGTCCCAGTACGTCGAGACGACCGACACCGTCAGGGCCCTGGCGGAGCAGCCCGAGGGCTTCGGCTATCTCCTCAAGGAGCGCGTCGCCGACATCGACGAACTCGGCGGAGCGCTCAAGCGCGTGGCGTCCGGCGAGACGGTCCTCGACCCGCTCGTCGTGGCCAAGCTCATGAACACCCCCCGCCCCAGGAGCCCTCTCGACGACCTCACCGGCAGAGAGCGGGATGTGCTGGCCCTGATGGCCGAGGGCCACTCGAACGAGGCGATAGCCCAGCGTCTCGTCATCGGCGGAAAAACGGTGGAGACGCACGTACGGAACATCTTCGGCAAGCTGCGCCTGGAACAGGATCTGCTCGAACACCGGCGCGTGCGCGCGGTGCTGACCTACCTGCGCGCCTGACCCCGCGCGTGCGCGCGGAGTGAAGAGGTCCCGGCTGACCGCTCCGAAGGCGACGTCGTCCCCCGATTTGCCCCCGTGGCTCCCCCGTACGTCGACTGCGGAGCGGTGCCGGTGAACTCAACTCTAGGCAGCCCGCGGGCCCGGGACATCAGGGCCAGCCCTGAGATCCGGAGTGGTTGCCACCGGAACGGGCCGTCGGGGGCCGAAGTCCGTGTTCAGCGGGGTGCGCAGCGCCCGACCACCGAGCCCGCGCGGTCGATGCAGAGTACATCGACTTGGACGGGTGCGCCCCGCAACACGCGCAGAGCCTCGTCTCTGGCGGTCGCGGCCACCAGGTCGCCGAGCGGCGGCCACAACTGGAGTGCGGCGAGGCCCGTGTTGGCGTCCGCCACCGCCGCCGCGACCTCCGCGCCCGCGGCCGCCTCGGCCGCGAGCCCGGCCAGGAACGACTTGTCGACCTGAGAGCGCGCCGAATGCAGATCCAGATGCCCGGCCGCGAGCTTCGACAGCTTGGCGAATCCGCCGCAGATCGTGAGCCGGTCGACGGGATGCCGGCGCACGTACTTGAGGACGGCGCCCGCGAAGTCACCCATGTCGAGGAGCGCGTCCTCGGGCAGTCCGTACTCGGCGACCACGGTCTTCTCGGACGTCGACCCGGTGCAGCCCGCGACATGCGTGCGCCCGGCGGCCCGCGCCACGTCCACACCGCGCCGGATCGAGTCGATCCACGCGGAGCAGGAGTACGGCACCACGATGCCCGTCGTGCCCAGGATGGACAGCCCGCCGAGGATCCCGAGCCGCGGGTTCCAGGTCGACCGGGCGATCTCCTCGCCGTGATCGACGGACACGGTGATCTCGACGTCACCGCTCCCGCCGTGGCGTTCGGCGACGGCCGCCACGTGGTCCCGCATCATCTGCCGCGGCACGGGGTTGATCGCCGGTTCCCCGACGGCGAGGGGCAGCCCGGGGCGGGTCACGGTGCCGACGCCCGGGCCCGCCCGGAACACGACACCGGACCCGGCGGGCAGCAGCCGCACCGACGCCCGCACGAGCGCGCCGTGCGTGACGTCCGGGTCGTCCCCCGCGTCCTTCACTATGCCCGCCACGGCGTGCTCACGGGTCAGCTCCTCGGCCGCCAGCGCGAACGCGGGCGTCTGCCCCTTCGGCAGCGTGATCGTCACCGGGTCCGGGAAGTCGCCGGTCAGAAGCGCGGTGTACGCGGCCGTGGCCGCGCCCGTCGCACAGGCGCCGGTCGTCCAGCCGGGCCGCAGTCCGGTGTGCTTGAGTTGGGCGCCGCGTCCGCCCTTGGGCCCGCCCGCCTCACTCATGAAGGGACTCCGCACCCGTGCACGTACTGATCCTCGGCGGCACGACCGAGGCCCGCCGCCTCGCGGAGGCCCTGACCACCGGCCACCCCGGGTGGCGCGTGACGAGCTCGCTGGCCGGCCGGGTCGCCCGGCCTCTGCTGCCCGCGGGCGAGGTGCGGACCGGCGGTTTCGGGGGAGCCGATGGCCTGGCCCGCGCGCTGCGCGAGCTCCAGGTGGACGCGCTCATCGACGCCACCCATCCTTTCGCCGGGACGATCAGTTTCCACGCGGCACAGGCGGCCGCCACGGCCCATGTTCCCCTGCTGGCACTGCGCCGCCCCGGGTGGGTCCCCGCACCGGACGACGACTGGCACGGCGTCGCTTCGCTGGAGGAGGCGGCGCGGCGTCTGCCGACGCTGGGCCGACGCGCGTTCCTGACGGTCGGCCGGCTGGGCCTCTCGGCCTTTGCGGGCGTCCGTGACGTGTTCTGCGTCGTGCGCTCCGTGGATGCCCCTGAGCCGCCTCTGCCGCTCCGGTCGGAGGTGCTGCTCGCCCGTGGGCCGTTCACGGTGGAGGGCGAGCGGGCGGTACTGCGGGAGTACGGCATCGATGTGCTGGTGACGAAGGACGCCGGGGGAGAGGCGACGGCGGCGAAGCTGGTGGCTGCGCGGGAGGCGGGGATCCCGGTGATCATGGTGGAGCGGCCGGCGGTGCCGGTGGGAGTGGCGGGGGTGGGGTCGGTGGCTGAGGTGGCGGAGTGGGTGCGCGGGATCGGGCGCTGATTGCCTTCCCGGGCTGGATTTTTGGTGACCGCGCCTGAATGTTCAGCCCCTCCGGCGTTTGAGGAGCGGGGTCTGGGGCGGAGCCCCAGGACTTCGGGAAGGGGCGGGGTGGGGGAGGACTACTCAACCTCACAAGCCACGGCATTGACCGCCGCCGCGGCCATCGCACTACCTCCCCGTCGCCCCCGCACCACCAAATACTCCAGCCCCAACTCCCCCGCATGCTCGGCCAGCGCGTCCTTCGACTCGACCGCCCCCACGAACCCGACCGGAACCCCGATCACCGCCGCAGGCGGCTCCGCCCCCTCCCGCACCAGTTCCAGGAGCCGGAAAAGCGCTGTGGGCGCATTGCCCACAGCAACCACCGCCCCGCCCATCCGCTCCCGCCACAGCTCCAGCGCCGCAGCGGAGCGTGTCGTGCCGAGCCGCTCGGCGAGCGCCGGAACCGACGGGTCGGACAGCGTGCACACCACGTCGTTGTCCGCGGGCAGCCGCTTCCGGGTGATCCCGCTGGCGACCATGGACACGTCGCACAGGACGGGTGCGCCCCCGCGCAGCGCCTCACGGGCGCGGACCGCGACGTCCGGCGAGTACGCGAGGTCGCCCGCCAGGTCGACCATCCCGCACGCGTGGATCATCCGGACAGCGACCTGGGCCACCTCCGCGGGCAGCCCGCCCAGATCGGCCTCGGCGCGGATGGTGGCGAAGGACCGGCGGTAGATCTCCGCCCCGGACTTCTCGTACTCGAACGCAGTGCTCACGGCGGGGAGCCTATCCAGCGGTGCCCACTTCACAGGGTGCGGGGCCCGGGTCTATAGTCAAAAACTAGCAGTGCTAATTAACTTCCCCAGGAGCCGCACGTGCGTCCCGTCCACTTCGCCGCCGCCCGCCGCACCCCGATCGGGAAGCTGCGCGGGTCCCTGTCCACCGTGCGCCCGGACGACCTCGCGGCCGGTGTCATCCGCGGCCTGCTCGCCGGTGTGCCGGAGCTCGACCCGGCCCGGATCGACGACGTCTACTGGGGCGCCGCGAACCAGGCCGGCGAGGACAACCGCAACATCGCGCGTATGGCCGCCCTGCTCGCGGGCCTGCCCGAGTCCGTACCCGGCGCGACCGTGAACCGGCTGTGCGCCTCCGGACTCGAAGCCGTCACCACCGCCGCCCGGACCATCGCCTCCGGCGAGGCCGACGTCGTCCTCGCGGGCGGCTCCGAGTCCATGAGCCGCGCCCCCTTCGTGCTCCAGCGCCCCGACGAGGCGCTCCCGCACAAGATGGAGACGTACGACACGCGCCTGGGCTGGCGGCTGGTCAACCCGAAGATGAAGGAGCTGCACGGCGTCCTCGCCATGGGGGAGACCGCCGAGGAGGTCGCCGAGCGCTACGACGTCCCACGTGAGCGCCAGGACGCCTTCGCGCTGCGCAGCCACCACAACGCCGCCGAGGCCCGCAAGAACGGCCTCTTCGACGCCGAGATCCTCCCCGTCACGCGCCCGGACGGCGTCGTCGTCGACCAGGACGAGTGCATCCGCCCCGACACGTCCCTGGAGAAGCTGGGCACGCTCAAGCCGGTCTTCCGCAAGGGTGGCACCGTCACCGCGGGCAACGCCTCGCCCATGAACGACGGCGCCGCGGGCCTGCTCCTGGTCAGCGAGGAGGCCCTGCACGACCTGGGCCTCGAATCCCTCGGCCGTTACGTGGCAGGAGCCTCGGCCGGAGTGCACCCCGACGTCATGGGCATCGGCCCCGTGCCCGCCACGCAGAAGGCGCTCGCCCGCGTCGGCTGGTCTGTCGCCGACGTCCAGGAGGCGGAGTTCAACGAGGCGTTCGCCGCCCAGGCCCTCGCCTGCGTCGACGCGCTCGGCATCGAACCCGAGCTGGTGAACCCCACCGGCGGCGCCATCGCGCTCGGCCACCCGCTCGGCTGCTCCGGCGCACGCATCCTCACCACCCTGCTCCACCGCATGCGCCGCACCGGAGGCTCACGCGGCCTCGCCACCATGTGCATCGGCGTCGGCCAGGGCTCGGCCGTCCTCGTCGAGCGCTCCTGAACGCCCGCACAACGTAAGGAACTCGAAGCAGATGAGCAGCAGGTTCACCGGCCGCGTGGCCGTCGTCGACCTCACGGCCGAGCGCGCCGGGGCCACCGTCGAGGCGATCCGCGCCAAGGGCGGACAGGCGTCCGCGTACGGCTGCGACGTCACCGGCCAGGACGCCGTCGAGGCGACCTTCGCGCGCTGACCCATCGCTGAGCTGTACCTGGTCCAGAGCCGCACCAGAAGTCAGTACGGAACGGAGCACCACCCTCATGGCAACCCTGTCCCTCGCCGCGATCCTCGCCGAGTCCGCCCGCCGTCACCCCGACAAGGCAGGGCTCGTCGAAGGTGAACTGCGCATCAGCTTCAAGGAGTTGTGGCTCCAGGCCCGCAAGCAGGCCGCCGCGCTCATCGGACTCGGGGTGCGGCCGGGGGACAAGGTGGCGCTGATGGCGCCCAACGTGGCCGAGTTCCCGCGCGCGTATTACGCGGCGCTCGCCGCGGGCGCCGTCGTCGTCCCCGTACACCTGCTCCTGTCCGCCGGAGAGGTCGAGCACGTCCTGCGCGACAGCGGCGCCGCGCTGCTCCTGTGCCACCCGGGTCAGGCGAAGACCGGCGGGGCGGCGGCCGAGGCGACCGGCGTGCGCATGCTGACCCTCGGCGAGGGCGGCGACCTGGAGCGGCTCACGCACGACGCCGAGCCGCTGCCCACGTACCTCACCCGCGACGCGGACGACCCGGCCGTCGTCTTCTACACCAGCGGCACCACCGGCGTCCCCAAGGGCGCCGTCCTCAGCCACTTCAACCTGGTGATGAACGCGACGGTCAGCGCCTTCGACGGCCACGACGTGCGCTCCGACGACATCGCGCTCGGCGCGCTGCCGCTCTTCCACGCGTTCGGGCAGACCGTCTCCATGAACGCGACGTGGCGCGCCGGCGCCACGCTCGTCCTGCTCCCGCGCTTCGACGCGGCCAAGGCCATCGACCTGATGGTCGCCGAGGGCGTGAACACCTTCCACGGCGTACCCACCATGTACGTGAACCTGGTGACCGCGGCGGCAGCGGCCGAGAAGCTCCCCACCCTCAAGGTCTGCGTCTCGGGCGGCGCATCGCTCCCCGTCGCCGTCCTGGAGCGCTTCCAGGAGGCCTTCGGTGCCACGGTCTACGAGGGCTACGGGCTCTCCGAGACCTCCCCGGCCGCCGCCACCAACCAGCCGGTCTTCGGGGCGCGCCCGGGCACGATCGGGCACCCCATGTGGGGCATCGACGTGGAGATCGCCCGCGCCGAGGTCGAGGACCGCGTGGAGCTGCTCCCCGAGGGCGAGCTCGGCGAGGTCGTCGTGCGCGGCCACTGCGTCTTCACCGGATACCTGGGGCGCCCCGAGGCCACCGCGGAGGCACTCGTCGACGGCTGGTTCCGCACGGGTGACCTCGGCACCAAGGACGAGGACGGCTATCTGCGCATCGTCGACCGCAAGAAGGACGTCATCATCCGCGGCGGCTACAACGTGTACCCGCGCGAGGTCGAGGAGGTCCTGATGCGCCACCCCGGCGTCGCCCAGGTCGCCGTCATCGGCCTGCCCGACCCCGTGCACGGCGAGGAGGTCTGCGCCGTGATCATCCGCAAGGAGACCGACGGGAGCGCGGCCGGCGCCGGCGAGATCACCGAGTGGTCCAAGGAGCACCTGGGCCGCCACAAGTACCCCCGCCGCATCGAGTTCGCCGACGAGCTGCCGCTCGGCCCGAGCATGAAGGTCCTCAAGCGGGAACTGCGCGCCCGGTACACCGACTGACGCCCGGAGCACGCACAGGGGGCGGCGTCCCAGCATGCGGCGCCCCCTGCCGCCGGGCGGATAGATGGGTCTAGCATCTGTCCCCGGTATGTACTCCATAACCCTCTGGGAATTCGCCGCGCTCGCCGCCGCGGCCGTGCTCGTCGGATTCTCGAAAACGGCCGTCAGCGGCGCCAACACGGTCAGCCTCGCCATCTTCGCGGCGGTCCTGCCGGCCCGTGAGTCCACCGGCATCCTGCTGCCCGTCCTCATCGCCGGCGACATCCTCGCCGTACTGACCTACCGAAGACACGCCCACTGGCCCACCCTGTGGCGCCTCTTCCCGGCCGTGGCCGGGGGAGTGGTGCTCGGCACGCTCTTCATGGTGTGGGCCGACGACGCCATGGTGCGTACGTCGATCGGGGCGATCCTGCTCCTGATGGCCGCCGTCACGGTGTGGCGCAGACGCCGGGCGGACGCGCCGGCCGTCGAGGAGACCGCGAGCCGCGCCGGCCGCGCGAAGGCCCGCTCCTACGGCGTGCTCGGCGGCTTCACCACCATGGTCGCCAACGCAGGCGGGCCCGTCATGTCGATGTACCTGCTCTCGGCGGGCTTCCGCAAGCTCGGCTTCCTGGGCACCTCCGCCTGGTTCTTCCTCATCGTCAACTCGGCCAAGGTGCCCTTCAGCGTGGGCCTCGGCCTGATCAACGGGCGTTCGCTGCTCCTCGACGCGGCGCTCGTCCTGTTCGTCGTACCCGGCGCGTTCATCGGCAAGGCCTGCGTGCACCGCATCAACCAGCGGCTGTTCGAGCGCCTGGTGATCGCGGCGACCGTCGTCGGCGGAGTGCAGCTCCTGCTGCGCTGAGCCACCGTCACGAAGCGGCGAGCACCTTGTCCCGGCCGCGGGACGGCAGGCCCTGCTCCAGATCCTCGGCGAGCAGCCGCTTCGCGATCGTGTCCACGGCGGCCCGCAGGTCCTTGCCCGGCGGCCTGCCGAGGTCTGCCTCCACCTGGCGGCTCAGCCACGAGCCCCAGGCGTGACTGATCTCGTCCGCCTCGCGCTGCCCGGCAGCCGTGTTCGAGAAGTAGTGGCCGGTGCGCGTCAGATAGCCCTCCTCGACCATGCGGTCGAAAACCGGCACAAGGACCTCGGGCGGCAGGCGGCGGCGGGCGGCGATCATGCCGAGGCTCGCGTGCCCCACTATCCGCGTGAACGGCGAGCGCGCAGTTCCTCGCGCCCCTTTGTGGGGGCCTGGGCGAGCAGTTATGGGTGTAGGCGGGGGGCGTTTGTTGCTGCGTCCAGGGTGGGGGGTTGGTTTTCCACCTTCTCGGCCAGCGTTGTCGCCCAGGTTTCCAGGGATGTCAGGTCGATTCCGTGCGGGGTGGGCCGGGCCGTCGCCTCGCGCCAGGTGGTGAGGCCCGTGGCGCCGCGGAGCAGGAGGCGGGCGCCGCCCGCCGTGTTGCCTCGGGCCGCGTGCGTCAGGCCTACCGCCAGCTGCGCCAGGGCGCGCCACAGGCCGCGCTCCTCCTCGGGACCCGACTTCCACGCGTCCTCGAACACCTCGTGCGCGTGGAACGGCCGGCCCGCGTCGAGCAGCGCCTGCGCCTCCGCGACCGTTTCCTCGGGAGTGCGCACCACCCCCTCCGGCTGCCGCGCCACCCCCTCCGCGCCGTACGGCAGCGGACGGCCGAGGCCGTCGCGGGGGCGCGCGTTCCTCGCCCGCCCCTCCTCGTCGCGGTCCCGGCTCCTGCTCACGTCACTCATGCCTCGATTGTCCCGCGCCGGCGCCCGGCCGTCCCGAGCGGTCCCGCCGCCGCCCGCGGCCCCTCCCACCGGCTACGGACCACCCCTGAGCTTGGGGTATTGTTCTTTCTGCGCCGCCAAGCGGAAAACCCGCCGGGCGGCGCGACCGGGACGTGGCGCAGCTTGGTAGCGCACTTGACTGGGGGTCAAGGGGTCGCAGGTTCAAATCCTGTCGTCCCGACGGTTAGTAGTTTGAATTGCAGGTCAACGGCCGGTTCGAGGTTCTCGAACCGGCCGTTGACTGTTTTGGCCGGCTAAGGGCACACTCGGCCCCGGCTCTTCTCCGCCCTGGTGGACAACCCCGCGGCAGTCCCGGCCAACTCCCATGGCTGGTCTGGGGGACGGGACCCATCGGGCACGCCATCGCCCGGCGCTGCTGCGCGCGGTCGGCATGGACGGGGTGGGCGCGGGCCGCGAACCGGCCACTGCCAACCCGGACTTCGGGCCGGTGCACGGACCTGCCGCCCTCCACACCGCACTCGCCGACGCGGACTGCGCAATCCTCGCGGCCCCGCTGACCCTGCAGACCCGCGGCATGGTCGACGCCGCGACAAAGGACACCGTCTGCACGAGGCTGACCGAGGCGCTCCTGGCCGCGGCCGGCACGGACCCGTCAGAGCGCGACCACAACCCGTACTACCGGTCCGTCGTCATGGACCTGGAGTACGCGACCCTCCTGGACCTGGCAGGGGACAACCTCCGCCTCGGTGACTCGGTCGTCCTCGACGCCCCCCTTCGGCCGCTACTTCTCCGATCCCGGCTACCTGACGTCGCTCGCCGACGACCGATATGGCTGGCCCCGGGACATCGAGTATCTGGTGGTCCGGGTCCGCGTGGACAAGGAGACCGCACACGCACGGGTGCGGGCCCGCGGCCATGCCCGCGACGCGTCCAAGCTGGCCGACTGGGACGCCTTCTGGGACAAGGCGTCCACCGCGGAATGCCGTTGGACGGGAGCCCGAATCCTGGAGTTCGACAACGGCGGTCAGGGCATCGACGCGGACCTGGTGGAACAGGGGCTGGACGGGCTGGGGTGACGGCCGACGGCGGGGCAAGGGACCGCAGGTTCACATTCTGTTGTCCCGACTTGTGCGAGCCGCAGATCAGGGCCGGTTTCGGAGAATTCCGAAACCGGCCCTGGATCGTTCCCGGGGGCCGACGCCGGCTCCGGCACTGGCACCGCACAGAGGTTCCGCCAGGACCCGCCCGTATGTCCCGCGCGCAATCTGCGTTCTCCTAGGTGGACATCACCAGCACCGCCCGTCCCCGAATCAGCCCCCGGCGAAGCCGGTCGACGGCGTCCGGTGCCGAGGACAGCGGGAGCTGCTCCGTCTCCACGCGCAGGGCGCCGGAACGGGCGAGGGCGATGACCTCGGCCAGTTCCTGGCGGGTGCCCCAGAAAGGAAGCGAGAGGCGGACGCCCGGAGGCAGGAACCCTGGCTTGCGGAGCGTGAGTTGACCGCCGCCGCTGCCCACGATCGCCAACTCGCCACCGGGGCGCAGGACTTCGGTGGCGAGATCGAGCGTGGTCTGTGCCCCCGCGAAGTCGAGCACGGCGTCCACGCCGACCCCGCCGGTCGCCTTCCGCAGGACGGTGGCGGTGTCGGGGTTCATCGGGACGCTCTGATGTGCGCCGGAGCGGTCCGCGAGGGCGAGGGCCTCGGGGCGCAGGTCGACGGCGAGTACGCGGCTCGGGGTGGTCGCACGCAGGATCTGGACGGCGAGATGCCCCAGGCCGCCGACGCCGACGACCACCGACGTGCTGCCCTCGCCGAGTGCCTGCCGCACGTCGGCGACGGCATGGTACGAGGTCAGACCGGCGTCGGAGAGCGGCGCCGCCTGATCGGCCGGGAGGTCGCCGATCGGCACCAGATGGCGGGCGGCGGGGACGAGCACGTACTCGGCCATGCCGCCGTCGCGGCCGAGCCCCGCCCCGTGCCAGCCGAGGGTGCCGCGCCGGTCGCAGTGGTTGTCCTGCCCTGCGGCGCAGCGCGCACAACGCCCGCATCCCCACGGGCCGTAGACCACGACACGCTCGCCCGGCGCCGGTCCGCCGTCCGCACCGGGGCCGAGGATGGCGACCCGCCCGGCGATCTCGTGGCCGAGCGTGAACGGCGGGCGGTAGGGGAGTGCCCCCGGGGCTGCGTCGAGGACATGGAGGTCGGAGTGGCACAGCCCGGCGGCCTCCACGCGCACCAGGACTTCTCCCGGCCCTGGCACCGGCCGGTCGAGGTCGGTGAGCTCCGGTTCCTGTCCCCAGTCCTTCAGTCGCAGCGCCTTCATCTTCACGGTTTCACCGTCCGGGGTCTTGTCAGTTGGGCGGCCGTGACGATAACAGATATGAAGTCAGTTCAGTATGATCGTGATCGACGTGGCGAAGGGCTGGGGCATGAGTGAGAGTGCGCGGCAGGGGCAGCAGGGACGGTTCGCGGACAAGGTCGCCTTGGTGACGGGGGCCGGTTCGGGCATGGGGGCCGCGATTGCACGGGAGTTGGCGGCCGAGGGGGCGGCGCGTGTAGTGGTCGCCGATCTGAACGGCGAGGCGGCCAAGGCCGTCTCTGCCGAACTGCCCGCCGGGCGGGCGGTCGCGCTCGACGTGGCCGACGCGGCGGCGGTCGAAGGCGCCGTCGCCGACGTGGTGCGCGAGCACGGCCGGCTCGACGTGGTCGTGCACGCCGCCGGCGTCGACGACCCGCAGGCCAAGCAGCTCATCGCGGACGCGCTGGTCGAGGGGCGTCCGCCCGAGGTCACCGACCGGCTGGACGACGCCTCCTGGAGGCGCGTCATGCGGGTCAATCTCGACGGCACGTTCTACGTGCTGCGCGCCGCGGTGCGGGTGATGCGCCCGGCCGGAGCCGGTGCCATCGTCGTCATCGGCTCCTCGTCGGCCTTCGACACCCCGGTCGGATACCCCCACTACTCCGCGTCGAAGGCCGGGGTGCACGCCCTCGGTCAGGCCGTGGCCAAGGAGGTCATAGCCTCCGGGATCCGGGTCAACGTGGTCGCGCCGGGCCCGACGGAGACCGGCATGGCTGTGCGGACACCGGCCGCGCTGCGCAGCGGCTTCGCCGATCCGCGGGTACGCCCCTACGCGACGCCCGGGGAGATCGCCGACATCGCCCTGTTCCTGGCGAGCGACGCCGCCGCGAACCTGGTCGGAGCGGTGCTGCTCGCCAACGGGGGCCGCTTCACGGCCTGATTCGTCCTGATCCGCGGCCTGATTCACGGCCTGATCCGGGGTCTGAATCACTACTCGGTGCGCGGCCTGATCGGCTTCGCGGCAAATCAACTCGTGCACGGGTATTGCCCGGGCCGGAGCCGAGTGTTTACGGTCCATGAATTGAGTTCAGTTCGTAATTTGATCGGTGATGCTGAGACGCCGGACCCGGGCGTACGGCACGAGGAGACGGTCGACGTGGATCAGTTCTTGCTCGTCCTGGTGAGCGGTCTCGCCAGTGGCGCGGTGTACGGCCTGATGGGGCTCGGGCTCGTGATCATTTATCGGGCCACGGACGTGGTGAACTTCGCCCTCGCCAGCCTGGCGACGATCGGGCTGTACGCGGCGCTGACCCTGCACGACGAGGGCCTGCCGCTCATCCTGGCCGCAGGGGCCGCGATCGCCGTCACGGCGGCGGTCGGTCTCGCCGCCCGCGAGACGGTCATCAGGCCCCTCGCACATGGGGAGTTGCTCTCGGCGCTTGTGATGACCATGGGTGTGTCCCTCATCGCGGAGAGCGTCATCAGCACGATCTGGGACGATCAGCCACGGCTTTTCCCGAGCCTGGTGGACGGATCGGTCTCGTTCGGCGACGCCGCGATCCCGACGCAGAGCCTGCTGACCATCGGTGTGGCGGCCGTCGCCATGGCACTGGTGGCATACCTCTTCGGGCGCACCACCATCGGCTCCGCGATGCGCGCCGTCGCAGAGTCCGCCGACACCGCGCAGATCCTCGGCCTCGGCACGCAGCGCATCGCCCGGGTCGCCTGGGCGCTCGGCCTCGGCCTGGGCGCACTGGCCGCCATCCTGTACGCACCCCGCGCGGGGCTGATGCCCACAGTGCTCAGCGCCCCGCTCTTCCGCGCCTTCGCCGGGATGTTCCTCGGTGGGCTGACGAGCATGTACGGCGCCGTCATCGGCGGGCTGACGGTCGGCGTGCTCGACAACCTGGCCGCGACCTACGTATCGGCCGGATACCGGGACACGTTCGTGTTCACGTTCACCATCGTCGTGCTGCTGATCCGCCCGCAGGGGCTGTTCGGCGTACGCGCCTTCCAGCGGGTCTGAGGGAGCGCTCCATGTCCGTCTTCAGCCGTTCCAACCTTCTGAGGGCCGGGTTCGGGCCGCTCGCCGCGGTCCTCCTCATCCTCGTCCTGCACAGCGGCGCCATCCCGCCCTACCAGGCCTACTCCGTCGGGCTCGCCGCCGTCTACACCGTGCTCGTGCTCTCCGTGAACCTGCTCGCCGGGTGGGCCGGCATCTGGTCGATCGCGCATCCCGCCTTCTTCGCCCTGGGTGCCTACTTCGCCTCGTACGGCAGCACTCACGGCTGGTCCCTGGAGGCCGTCGTGCTCGGGGCCGCCGGGTGCGCCGCGGCCTTCGGGGCGTTCCTCGGCGGAGCCGGCGCGCGGTTCTCCATGCTGTATCTGGCCCTGCTGACCCTCGCGTTCACCATGGTGTCCCTGGAGGTGATGGGCCAGTGGACCGACGTCACCGGCGGTGACCAGGGCGTTCCGATGGAGGAGCTGCACAGCGCCCTGGGGCTCGGCACGCTCTCCAGCGCCGGCACGCAGGCCCAGTACATCGCCGTGGGCGTGGCCGGAGTCGCCCTCGCCGTGGGCGCGTTGGCCCGGCCGAGCGCCCTGCGCATGCGGCTGGTCGCCGCCAAGTCCCATCCACTGGCCGCGCGTTCGGCCGGGATCGCACCCGAGGCCCAGTCGGCCCTCGCCTTCGCCGTCAGCGCCGTGTTCGCCGCGCTTGCCGGCGTGCTCCTTGCCCTGGTCGTCGGATTCGTCAGCCCCGACCCGTTCTCGCTGGCCCTGGCGATCTCGCTGATAGCCGCGTGCGTGCTCGGGGGCGCGGGGACGCTGGTCGGTGCGGTGGTCGGCGGCGCGTATCTGACCTGGGCGCCCACCGCCGCCGAGACCGTCGGCGTCGCGCAGCCGATCCTTCAGGGAGTCGTGCTCATCGCGGCCCTGGTGTTCCTGCCGGGCGGCGTCGTGCCGTTCCTCGGGCGCGCCCTGCGCCGGCTCCTCGGGCGCACCGCGGCGAAGCCGCCCACCCTCGTCGAGGCGGCCGAGCAGGTGCCGCCGCCCGTGCCCGCACCCGTGCCATCCGCCCGCGAGCTGCTGCGCGTCGACGACGTGGGCGTCTCCTTCGGCGGCGTGAAGGCACTCGAAGGCGCGTCGATGACCGTACGGGCCGGAGAGACCGTCGCGATCATCGGCCCCAACGGGGCAGGCAAGACAACGCTGTTGAACGTCCTGTCCGGGCTCGTCGGCGGCGGCCGGGTCACGGGCAGCGCTCAGTACGCGGGCAAGCCCCTGCTCAAGAGCCGGGCCACGGCACGGCGCAGGCTCGGCATCGGCCGCACTTTCCAGCACGCCGAGACTTTCCCGGAGCTGACCGTCGCCGAGAACATCCTGTGCACCCACCGCCGCGTCACCGCCCACCACCGGGCCAGGGCCGCCGAACTCCTCGAGAGCGTCGGCCTCGCACCTTTCGCGGACCGCCGCCCCGCCGAGCTGCCCTTCGGCCTGCACAAGCGACTCGACCTGGCCCGGGCGCTCGCCGAGGAACCCCAACTACTGGTCCTGGACGAGCCGTTCGGCGGGCTCGACGCCGGTGAACGCACCCTGCTCGCGCGGGAGATCGTGCGCCAGCAGCAGCGCGGCACCGCCGTCGTCATCATCGACCACGTCCTCGACGACCTGTTCGCCGTGGCCCACCGGGTCGTCGCCTTCGACTTCGGCCGACCCGTCGGCGAGGGCCTGCCCGGCACGATCCTGGACGACCCCCGGGTCCGTACGTCCTATCTCGGCGAGGGCGGCGACCGCGTCGAACTCCCGCCCCGCGACGACCTCACGACAACAGCCGTACACATCAAGGGAGTCGACCACTCCTACGGCGGCGTCGCCGCGCTGCGCGGCATCGACCTCACCGTCCCCCAGGGCAGCGTGCTCGGCGTCGTCGGTGCCAACGGCGCGGGCAAGTCCACCCTGGGCCAGATCCTGCACGGCACCCTCGCCCCCACCCACGGCCGGCGCACGGCCGACCGTGACCTGCGCAGCGCGCTCGTGCCCGAGGGCCGGGCCCTGTTCAAGACCCTCTCCCTGCGGGAGAACCTGGAGGTCGCCGCGTACGCCGCGGGTATCAAAGGCGCGGAGCTGCGCGCCCGCCTCGCGCAGACCGGCGAATGGCTGCCGCCGCGGCTGCGCGAACGCATGGGGATGCCCGCGGCCGGCCTGTCCGGCGGCGAACAGCAGATCCTCGCCATCGCCCGCGCCCTGATGGCCCAGCCGGATCTGCTGATCGTCGACGAACCGGCCCTCGGCCTCTCCCCTGCGATGGTCACCGAGGTGTACGCCCGCCTCGGCCGGCTCGCGCGCGACGGCATGACGGTCGTCCTCCTCGAACAGTCGCTGACCCGCGCCGCGTCCGCCTGCCACGAGGTCGTCGTCCTGCACGACGGCCGCATCGCCGCTCAGGGCGAGCCGGCCGACCCGGAGTTCCTCGCCCACGCCGAACGGGCCTACTTCGACGGCGAGGAGGACGCGTCCGTGGCCGCCGTACAGGGGTGAGACCGAACGAGCATCAACAGATTCTGGTGATTTGGTGAGGAGAACCACCGTGCAACCTCAAGGTGCCGACCTGCCCGTGATCACAGCGGAAGGTGTCGACCTGCTCGTCATCGGCGCGGGCATGGCCGGACTGACGGCCGCCGCCCGAGCCGTCGGGAACGGTCTGTCCGTCGCCGTCGTGGAGAGCGCCCCGGAGGTGGGCGGCTCCGCGCGCTTCGCGGGCTACGCCTGGACCGCCCCCGACCACGCGACGATGGACGCGCACAACCCGCGCGGCGACCGGGCGCTCAAGCGGGCCCTCGTGGACCGGTTCGCCGACGGCATCGACTGGATCCGGTCCATCGGCGTCGAGGCCAAGGACGCCCAGCCCATCCTCAGCTTCGGCCGAGGCCACCGGTTCGACACGAACCACTACGTCGACACCTGCCGCCGGCTGATCGCCGAGGGCGCGGGCGAGCTGCTCCTGAACACCGAGACGGAGCAACTCCTCGTCGAGGACGGGGTCGTGACCGGCGCCGAGGTGCGCGGCGCCAACGGCGCACGCCGCCGGATCCGCGCCACGACCACCCTCCTCGCCACCGGCGGCTTCCAGGGCGACACCGAACTGCGCACCGCCCATGTGCACCCCCATGCGGACCGAATGCAGCTGCGCTCCAACCCCCACAGCACCGGCGGCGGATACCGGCTCGCGACCGCGATCGGCGCGGCCACCGGCAGCGAGAACGCGGGGTTCTACGGACACCTCATCCCCAGCGGCATCCCGTTCGCCGACCCGGCCGACTTCGTCGACATGTCGCTCTACTACAGCGAGCACGCTCTCCTGCTCAACCTGCGCGGCGAGCGGTTCGTCGACGAGACGCTCGGTGACCACCTCACCACCATGGCCCTCCTCGACCAGCCCGAGAGCCGCGGACTGCTCATCGCTGATGCCCGGGTGTTCCGAGACTGGATCGTCGGCTCGTACGTCGAAGGGGCGGTCGCCGTCGACAAGTTCGCCCTCGCGAGCAAGCGCGGCGGCCGCGTCGGACTCGCCGAGGACCTCGACGAACTCGCCTACCTGCCCGCGGGGTGGGGTTACGACGCCGCGGTCGTCCGGGAGGCCGTACGGCGCTTCAACGAACAGGTCACCGCGGAGCCCGGCCCCGCGCCCGGCCGTGCACTGGACCGACTCCCGCTCGAAGAGGCGCCGTACTACGTCATCGAGACCGTGCCCGCCATCACCTTCCCTTTCCACGGCCTCTGCATCGATGACCAGGCCCGCGTCCTGGGCGAGGAGAACGGCCGGCCGCTGCCGGGGCTGCTCGCCGCCGGATCGGACACCGGCGGCCTGTGGGGTCGCGCGTACGCGGGCGGGCTCGCCTCGGCCCTCGTCTTCGGCCTGACGGCGGCGCGGACCGCCGCCGCGGCGGCCCACCACTGAGAACCGCATGCGGAAGGGCACGATGAACAACACCAGCACCCACAGCAGCACCATCGACCACAAGGCCTTCTTCATCAACGGATCGTGGCGGGCCGCCGACGGCACCGGCCACTTCGACGTGATCTCCCCGAGGTCCGAGCAGCGCATCGGACGGGTCCCGGCAGCGTCCAGGAGCGACATCGACGCGGCGGTGGCCGCGGCCCGGCAGGCGTTCGACGAAGGTGAGTGGCCCCGGCTGAGCCCGGCCGAGCGCGCCGACTGTCTGACCCGGCTCGCAGACGGCATCGAGCGACGCGGCACCGAACTCGCCGACCTGATCACCGAAGAGCTCGGCTGCACCCTGGTCCTGTCGCAGGTCTACCAGACGGTGTCGCCCGTCATGAGCCTCAACTACAGCGCCGAGATCGGCCGCGGCCTGCGCACCGCCGAAGTACGCGTCAGCGACCTGTCCCCGCTCGCGGGCCGCTCGGCGGGCGGCGGCATCGTCCCCATGGCCGGGGCCAGCCTCGTCGTCAAGGAACCCGTAGGCGTCGTCGCGAGCTTCCCGGCGTACAACTTCGCGCTGCCCGCGATCGGCCAGAAGGTCGGCCCCGCCCTGGTCGCGGGCTGCACGGTCGTCGTCAAGGTGACCGAGCCCAACCCCCTCGCCATCTTCGTCATCGGGGAGATCTGCGAGGAGATCGGACTGCCGCCCGGCGTCCTCAACATCGTCGCGGCGCGCGCCCCCGAGTCCGACTACCTGGTCCGTCACCGCGGCGTCGACATGGTCAGCTTCACCGGCTCCGTCGAGGTGGGGTCCCGGATCGGGGCGGCCTGCGGCGAGCTGATCCGGCCGTGCGTGCTCGAACTCGGCGGGAAGTCCGCGGCCATCGTCCTGGAGGACGCCCGCATGGAGGACGTACTCCCCGTCCTCATCGGCGCGAGCGTCGGCACCAACTCCGGCCAGAGCTGCGTCGCCCAGACTCGGCTGCTCGTCCCCGAGTCCCAGTACCGCGCCTACGCCGAGGCGCTGGCCGACGGTTTCGCCTCGCTCAAGGTCGGCGACCCCAGGGACGCCGACACGGCGGTCGGCCCGCTGATCACCGCGCGCCAGCGCGACCGCGTCGAGCACTACGTGGGCACGGCCCGTAAGGAAGGCGCGACCATCGCGTACGGCGGCCGCAGGCCCGCAGGGCTGACGCGCGGCTGGTACTTCGAGCCGACCCTCGTCACCGACGCGCACAACGAGATGACGGTGGCCCGGGAGGAGATCTTCGGGCCCGTCGCCGCGCTCATCCCGCACCGGGGCGAGGACGACGCCGTGCGCATCGCCAACGACAGCGAACTCGGCCTCGCCGGCTCCGTGTTCACGGCCGACCCGGTCCACGGTTTCGACATCGCCCGGCGCGTGCGCACCGGCACGTTCTCGGTCAACACCTTCGCCGCCGACCTGGGATCGCCCTTCGGCGGCTTCAAGAAGTCGGGCCTCGGCAGGGAACACGGGCCCGGCGCCGTCGAGGAGTTCCTGGCCACGAAGACGATCTCGACCGACCCGGCCGCGGGGCTGCCCGCCGAGGTGACCGCGGGCGTCCCGCACGGCACCGGCCCCGGAACCGCCCACTGAGCCCCCGCCCGAATTTGACAGCGAGTTGGAGAACCCATGCACGACCGGCACCCCGACATCGACCCCCGGCTGCTCTCCGAGACCGACGGACAACGTGAACTCCGCTCCGTCCTGAGGGACTTCTTCGCCGAATTCAGCGGACCCGACGCCGTCCGCGCGCACATGGCGGGCCCGCGCGGACACGACGAGCGGCTCTGGGCGCGGCTGGCCGACGAGATCGGCGTCCAGGGCCTCGCGATCCCCGAGGAGTACGGCGGATCCGGCTACACTTTCGCCGAACTCGCCGTCGCCCTGGAGGAGTCGGGCCGCGCCTTGTGCAGCGCGCCGCTGCTGCCCACTGTGGGCCTCGCCGCCCCCGCGCTGCTTGGCAGCGGCGACCGGCAGGCGTGCGAGCGGTATCTGCCGCGGATCGCGAACGGCACGCTGACCGCGACCGTGGCGGACCTTCATGACCCCGAGTCCAGCATCCGTACCGAGCGAGGAAACGGGGGCACGGTACTGCGCGGCGCGGCGGACTTCGTGCTCGACGGAGCGGGCGCCGACCTCATCCTCGTACGGGCCCAAACCCCGGACGGACCACGGCTGTTCGCCGTCGAACCGGACCCGGACACCTGCCTGCGGACCCCGCACCGCGTCCTGGACGAGACCCGGCGTCAGGCGCGGGTGGAGTTCCGGGGCGCGCCCGCCACGCCTGTGGGGGAGTCCGACGAGACGACGGCCGTCCTCGACACGGCACGGGCCGCGCTGGCTGCCGAGCAGGTCGGCGGCAGCGGCCACGCCCTGGACGCCACCGTCGAATTCGTCGCGCAGCGCCAGCAGTTCGGGCGTCCTATCGGCTCGTTCCAAGCCGTCAAGCACCGTCTTGCCGACGTGCTGGTCGCGCTCGAGGCGGCCCGATCGGCGTCCGCGTACGCGGACGCCTGCGTCGCCCTCGGCTCGCCCGAGCTGCCGGTGGCCGCCGCTGCCGCCGCCACGGTCTGCTCCGAGACCTTCCGCCTGGCCACGGCCGAGTACGTCCAGCTGCACGGCGGGATCGGCTTCACCTGGGAGCACCCCGCGCACCTGTACGTACGCCGCGCGCGCAGCGGAGCGGTGCTCTTCGGCACGCCTGCGAGCCACCGTGCCCGGCTCGCCGAATTCATCGGTCTCACCCCGAAGACAGCCACCGCCGCTTGAGCCGAGGGAGGACATACATGAACGCACCGAGTACCCCTGCCCTCGCCGCACCCTTCACGCTGGGCGGGCACACCCTGCGCAACCGCCTCGTCGCCACCGCGCACGCCACCGCGGCCGTGGCCGACGGCGCCCCCACCGAAGCCGACCACGCCTACTGGCGCCGCCTGGCACAGGGCGGCGCCGGCATGGTCATCACCGGCGGCACCGCCGTCTCCCCGGAGTCGACCCTGCCGCGGCGCTATCTCACCGAGGCGTGGCGCCCCGAGATCAAGGACGCCGTGCGCCGCCGCGCCGAGGCCATAACCGAAGGCGGCGCCGTGGCGATCGCCCAACTCGTCCATCTCGGCCGCGAGACACTCGGCGCGGGGACGTACTACCCGCCGGTCTCCGCGGCCGCCGTCCGCTCGCCCCGCGAGGCGAGCGCGCCCCACCCGCTGAGCGCGGAGGAGGTACGCCGCGTCGTCGACGCCTTCCGCGTCTCGGCGGCCAACAGCGTGCAGGCCGGCTTCGACGGCATCGAACTGCACGCCGGGCACGGCTACTTGCTCGCCCAGTTCCTCTCCCGCGCCACCAACACCCGCGACGACGAGTTCGGCGACCGGATCACCCTGCTTGCCCAGGTCATCGACGCCATCCGCACCGAGATCGGCCAACACCCCATAGGCGTACGGGTGTCGGTGGAACCCGGCGCGAACTCCGGGCTCGGCCTCGACGACCTCGTCGAACTCCTGCCGCGCCTGCATGCCGCTGCCCCGTTCACGTACGTCAATGTCACCACCGGCGTCCGTAACACCTACGTCCCCGGCATGGCCACCACCCGCCCGCCGCTCCTCGCGTCCGTGGCCCGGCTGCGCGACGCGACCGGGCTGCCGCTGCTGGTGAGCCAGGGCTTCCGGTCCGCCGGCGACATCGAGCGGGCGCTGGACTCGGGTGCCGATCTGGTCGGCATGGCGCGGCCGTTCATCGCCGACCCCGACTTCGCCCGGAAGGCCGTCGCCGGGGACGAACGCTCCATCCGCCCCTGCACGAGCTGCAACGAGGGCTGCCGGACCTTCGAACCCACCGGATCGTGCTCGGTCAATCCGGAGCTCGGGCCGCCCGGCGCGGCCGCCCGTCCGGCCGTGCCGCTGCTGCTCAGCCACTCAGGGACCGGCGGCGACGGTCCGGTCGCCGTCGTCGGTGCAGGTCCCGCGGGGATGGAGTGCGCGGCGGCACTGGCCCGCACCGGCCACGAGGTCGTCGTCTTCGACGGCGCCCCGCACGTCGGCGGGCAGACCCGGCTCGCCGGCCGCGCCGCGCACCGCTCCGGGTGGCTGAAGCTCATCGACTACCAGCGCGATCAACTCGCCGATCTAGGCGTTGAATTGCGCCTCGGCACCGCACCGGCGTCTGCCGAACTGTCGGAGTACGCCCAGGTCGTGCTCGCCACCGGCGCACAGGAGGCGGCGGTGTCCGTGCCGGGGTCGCTGCCCACCTTTCGGAGCACGGACTTCCTCGATCGCTGTGCCGACTTGGTGCCGAGCGCGCCCCGGGTGGTCGTCCTCGACGACGGGTTCGGTTGGTGGCAGGGCATCAGCACCGTAGAGAGCGCCCTGGCGGCAGGTGCCCGGGAGGTCACCCTCGTCACCCCGGGCAACGGCTTCGCGACCGGCATCTCCGCGGAGAACCGCACCCAGCTGACGAACCGACTGGGCGGCGCGCCGCTCCGCGTCATCGCGCTGACCACCGTGACCGCCACGACGGACGGCGGATTGCGGCTGCGGGGCGTCCTCGACGGACGCGAGACCGACCTCGCGGCCGACGCCCTGGTGACTGTCGGCGAACGGCTCCCGCACAGCCCGGACTTCACACCCGTGCACGGCCAGACCGTCCGCGCGATCGGCGACTGCGTCGTACCCCGACTGGTGGCCCACGCCGTCGCCGAGGGGCGCGTGGCTGCCGAGGCGGTCACGGACCGCGCGCCGTGACCGGCGTACCCGCCCCTCTGTTCCCCCCACTGCACTGCAAACCCATTCCCAAGGAGTGAGGCAGCAATGACACGTCGCATCATCGTCTGTGGTGGCGGCTCCGCCGGTGGCGTCCTGGCCGCCCGGCTGAGCGAGGACCGGACGAACACCGTCACTTTGATCGAGGCGGGCCCCGACTATCCGACGCCGGAGGAGACCGCGAAGCACGCCCCCGAGCTGCTCGACGCCAACCGGATCGGGGTGCCCACCCACGACTGGGGCTACGCGTCGAGCGACGAGGTGGCCGAGGCCGAGGCCAGCCCGACGTTCGGGGTCGTGGACCAAGGCGTCGTACCCGTCCTGCGCGGCAAGGTCATCGGCGGCTCCTCGTCCGTGAACGGTGCCAACGCCCTGCGCCCCCACCCCGAGGACTTCGCCCGCTGGACCGGCCTGGGCAACGACCGCTGGTCCTGGGACCAGGTCCTGCCGTACCTGAAGAAGCTGGAGGACGACCCGGTCGGCGGCGAGCTGCACGGCACCGGCGGGCCCGTGCACATCCAGCGGTTCACGGAAGGCAACGGCCTGCGGCCGGTCATGTCCGCGTTCCTCGACGCCTGCGCCGAGGCCGGCCACCCGATCCACCAGGACATGAACGGCGCCGACCGCCTGGGCGCGGGACCGCTGCCGCTGAACCGCCGGGACGGCGTCCGCCAGAGCACGGCCATCGCCTACGTCGGTCCGGCCCGCGACCGCGCGAACCTCATCGTCCTCGGCGAACGGACCGTGGATCGCGTCGAGTTCGCGGAGGACGGCACCACGGCCCGCGCGGTGATCCTGACCGACGGCACCCGCATGGAGGCTGACCTCATCGTGCTCGCCGCCGGATCCATCGGCAGTCCGTCGATCCTGATGCGCTCCGGCATCGGCCCCCGCCGCATACTCGACGAACTGTCCATCCCGGTCGTCAAGGAACTCGAAGGCGTCGGCCGGAACCTGCGCGACCACCCGATGGTCTACCTCACCTACGCCGTCGACGAGGCCGCGGTCGGCGAGCTCACCCCGCCGCTGCAGGCGGTCCTCACCCTAGGCGCGGGCGGACCCGACGGCGCCGGCGAGGTCGACCTTCACGCGGTGCTCCTCACGATGGAGCCCGGCGAACTGCTCGTGCCGTTCGTGCTGTACCGCCCGTACTCGCTCGGCAGCCTGGAGATCGTCTCCCGCGACCCGGACGTCGCTCCGCGCATCCGGCTCGGCCTGTTCGACCACCCCGATGACCGGCGGCGCATGGTGTGCGGCATCCGTCACATGCGGGAGATCATGGACTCGGCGCCGCTGGCCAAGTACATCAAGGCCGAGACCTGGCCGGGCCCCGAGCTGACCTCCGACGCCGATCTGCTCCGCGCCATGGACGAGGGCAAGAACACGTGCTGCCACGCCGTCGGCACCTGCGCGATGGGCGCGGAGGACACGCCCACCGCCGTCGTCGACCAGTACGGGAAGGTGCATGGCGTGGACGGCCTGTATGTCATCGACGCCTCGATCATGCCGGACATCCCGGCTCTGCCGACCAACACGACGACGATGATGCTGGCGGAGCGCTGCGCCGACGACCTGCGCGGGACGCAGCTGTCGTAGCTGGCGCGCACGGTTGTGGCGGTCGGCACACTCTGCACAGGCGTCGGCAGCCAGTCCCCGCGGGTGACGGCGTCGCCGGGGGAGCAGATGCGCAGGGCCAGGTAGAAGTCGCCGTCCGGACACGGCCGCCAATTGGGAACACCCCGGGGCCGGCCGCTGGACTCCAGCGGCCGGACCTCACACGTGGCCTCAGCCCTCGTACACGTAGAACCCGCGCCCGCTCTTGCGCCCCAGGTGTCCCGCCGCCACCATCCGCTGCAGTAGCGGGGGAGCGGCGTACAGCGGCTCCTTGAACTCCTCGTACAACGACTCGGCGACGGCCTGCGCTGTGTCGAGACCGATCAGGTCGAGCAGGCGCAGTGGGCCCATCGGGTGGGCGCAGCCCAGTTCCATGCCCTGGTCGATGTCGTCGGCGCGGGCCGTGCCCGACTCCACCATGCGGATCGCGGCGAGCAGATACGGCACCAGCAGCGCGTTGACCACGAAACCGGAACGGTCGGGCGCCTGGATGGTCTCCTTGCCGAGCCCCTCGACGGCGAACTCGCGGGCGCGCGCCAGGGCTTCGGCGGTTGTGGTGAGCGCGGGCACGACCTCGACGAGCTTCTGGACGGGTACGGGGTTGAAGAAGTGCAGCCCGACGACGTGGGAGGCGCGGCCGGTGGTCACGGCGAGGTCGACGACCGGGATCGAGGAGGTGTTGGTGGCGAGTATGGCGTCCGGGTCGATGAGCACCTTGTCGAGCTGCCGGAACACCTCGGTCTTCACCTCCCTGTTCTCGGCGACGGCCTCGATGACGAACTGCCGGTCGGCCAGTTCGCCCAGGTCGTGGGCAAACGACAGTCGGGCCAGGGCCTGTTCGCGCTCGGCCTGCGTGAGCTTGCCGCGTCGCAGCCCGCGGTCCAGGGACGCGACGACACGGGCGCGGCCCGCGGCGGCGAGCTCGGGGCTCGACTCGGCGACGGTGACGTCGAGGCCGCGCAGCGCGGCGACCTCGGCGATGCCGGAGCCCATGAGGCCGCAGCCGACGACGCCGAGACGGGTGATGACAGACATGAGGGTCCTTTCAAAGGGAGCGGGGAGAGGCGGGCGTCACCGCTCGTGGACGGCGCGGACGGTCATGCCCGCGACCGCCCCCGACGCTCCGGCGCGGTCACTCAGCCACTCCCGCAGGGCGAATTTCTTGACCTTGCCGCTGGTCGTGTACGGCAGGGCGTCGACGAGGAAGAGGCTCTCGGGGATCTTCTGCGCGGCCACTTCACGGCCGGTCAGATGCTCGCCGACCTGCTTGAGGGTGAGCTTCAGTCCCGGGCCGGTCACGACGAACGCGCAGGCCCGCTCGCCCGTGCGCTTGTCGGGCCCGGCGACGACGGCGACCTCGGCGACGGCCGGGTGTTCACTGAGGAGGTTCTCCACCTCACGGACGCTGATCTTCTCGCCGGCGCGGTTCACAACATCCTTGATGCGGCCCTCGATGTGCAGGGCGCCGTGCTCATCGGTCCGCGCCAGGTCGCCGCTGCGGAACCAGCCGTCCGGGGTGAAGGCGTCTTCGTTGAGCCGAGCGTCCAGGTAGCCGAGGAAGGTGTCGGGGCCGCGCCACAGCACCTCCCCGAGCGTGTCCTGCCCCGAGACCATGACCTCGGTCGGGGCGAGCGGCAGGCCGTCCGTGCGGGTGCGGATCCCGGCCGGGTCCCAGCGGTTCGCCGCCGTCACCGACGGCCCCTCGGTCGCCCCGTACATACGGGTCACCACGCCGAGCCGGTCCGCGGCCCGGCGGGCGAGCTCGTCGGGGATGTCCGCGCCGCCGCACACGAGGTAACGGATTGTCGGCGACTTCATGTCAGCGGCCTCGGCGGCGGCGAGCAGATCGGTGAGGAACGGCGTCGAGAAGATCGCGAAGCTCGCCCCCTCGTCGATGACCCGGCGCAGGGCGAGCGTCGGCTCCCAGCGGTCCTGGAGGACTACGGGTGCGCCGAGCAGGAATGGCAGTACGAGGGCGCAGTTGACGCCGGTGACATGAGTGACCGGCGACGGATTGAAGATCACGTCGCGTTCGTTCAGCGCGAACCGGTCGATCAGCGACGCGTTCTCGTACACCACGGTGTTGTGGCTGTGCAGAACTCCCTTGGGAGTGGCGGTCGTTCCGGAGGTGTAGAGCAGCAGGCAGACCTGGTCGGGATCCGGCTCGGGCAGTGCGCGCACGGTCGCGTCGGGATCGGGACCGGCCGAGTCCAGGAACGTGTCCCAGGCGACAGCGCCGGGCTCCTCGCTGCCGTGCCCGTCGACGACCACCACATCCCGCAGCTCGGGGAGGTCGTCGCGCAGCCCCCTGTAGAGCGCTGGATAGTCGAAGCCCCGGTAGCGGCCCGGCACGAACACGATCTTCGTCCGGGCCTGGCCCAGGATGAAGCGGAGCTCGCTGCCCCGGTAGATCGGCACGATCGGATTGGCGACGGCGCCCACCTTCATGACGGCCTGGAAGACCACCAAGGCCTCGGACCGGTTGGGCAGCTGGAACGAGACGACGTCGTCCTGGCCGATGCCGCGCGCATGCAGGGCCGCGGCCAGCTCCGTCGCCCGCCGGTCGACCTCGGCGAACGTCAGGCGGCGCGCCCCGTCGACCACGGCGAGCGCGTCCGGCCACAGGGCGGCGGCCCGGCTCAGATACCGGCCGACCGGGCGGTCCCGCCAGGCGCCGATGGCGCGGTAGTGGTCGGCGCGTTCGGGCGCGGGGGGATGGGTGGGCCACATCGAGATGTCTCCTCGGCTTCAGCTGTCTCAGTTCGCTCGGCGTTGGCACACGTGCGTCAGACGTTGCGCCGATAGGCGCCGCCGACCTCGAAAAACGCTTCGGTGATCTGCTGGAGCGAGCAGACGCGCGCCGCGTCCATCAGCACGGCGAAGACGTTCCCGCCGTTCGTGGCCGCGTCCCGGAGCGAGGCCAGTGCCTCGCCGGCGGCGTCCTCGTGGCGGGCCCGGAAGCCGTGCACCCGGTCGAGCTGGGACTGTTTCTCCTGCTCGGTGGCGCGGGCCAGTTCGACGACCGGCGCCGGCTGCCCCTCCTCGTCGGCGTGCGGCGGACGGAAGGTGTTGACGCCGATGAGCGCCAGTGAACCGTCGTGCTTGCGCTCCTCGTACAGCATCGACTCGTCCTGGATACGGCCGCGTTGATAGCCCGTCTCCATCGCGCCGAGCACCCCGCCGCGCTCGCTGATCCGCTCGAACTCGATCAGCACCGCCTCCTCCAGGAGGTCGGTCAGCTCGTCGATGATGTACGAGCCCTGCAGCGGGTTCTCGTTCATCGCGAGCCCCCACTCACGGTTGATGATCAGCTGTATGGCGAGGGCGCGGCGCACCGACTCCTCAGTGGGCGTGGTCACCGCCTCGTCGTAAGCGTTGGTGTGCAGGCTGTTGCAGTTGTCGTAGAGCGCGATGAGTGCCTGCAGTGTGGTGCGGATGTCGTTGAAGTCCATCTCCTGGGCGTGCAGCGACCGGCCCGACGTCTGCACGTGGTACTTCAGCTTCTGGCTGCGCTCGTTCGCCCCGTACCGGTCGCGCATCGCCACCGCCCAGACGCGGCGGGCCACCCGGCCGAGCACGGAGTACTCGGGGTCCATACCGTTGGAGAAGAAGAACGACAGGTTCGGCGCGAAGTCGTCGACCTTCATGCCCCGCGCCAGGTACGACTCCACGTACGTGAACCCGTTGGCCAGCGTGAACGCGAGCTGGCTGATTGGGTTCGCCCCCGCCTCGGCGATGTGGTAGCCGGAGATGGAGACCGAGTAGAAGTTCCGTACGTCCTGCTCGATGAACCACTCCTGGATGTCGCCCATCATCCGCAGGCTGAACTCCGTGGAGAAGAGGCACGTGTTCTGCCCCTGGTCCTCCTTGAGGATGTCGGCCTGCACGGTGCCGCGCACACTGCGCAGCACCTCGGCCCGGATCTCCCGCGCCTGTCCCTCGTCGGGCGCGTGGCCGTGCTCGGCGGTGTACGCGTCGAGCTGCTGGTCGATCGCGGTGTTGAGGAAGAACGCGAGGATCGTCGGGGCGGGACCGTTGATCGTCATCGACACGGAGGTGGTGGGCGCGGTCAGATCGAAGCCGTCGTACAGCGCCTTCATGTCCTCCAGCGTCGCCACCGAGACACCGGAGGTGCCGACTTTGCCGTAGATGTCGGGGCGCAGGTCGGGGTCGCGGCCGTACAGCGTGACCGAGTCGAAGGCCGTGGAGAGCCGGGTCGCCGCGCCGCCCTGGGACAGCAGTTTGAAGCGGCGGTTGGTACGGAACGGGTCGCCCTCGCCCGCGAACATCCGCGCCGGATCCTCGCCGTCCCGCTTGAAGGGGAACACCCCGGCCGTGAAAGGGAAGGAGCCCGGCAGATTCTCCGCTCGCAGAAATCGGATCAGGTCCCCGTGATCCGTCGTCCGAGGCAGCGCCACGCGGGGAATGCGGCTGCCCGACAGGGACTCGCGGACCAGCGGGGTGCGGATCTCGCGCCCGCGCACGGTGAACGCCAACTCGTCACCGGAATAGGCCTCTACGGTCTTCGGCCACTGCTCCAACGCCTGCCGCGCGTCGTCGTCGAGCGTCTCGCGCGCCTCGTCCAGCAGCCGCTCCACCGCGGCGGTGGGTTCAGCCACGCCCCTCAACTCGTGCCGTACCGCGTCCAGTTGTTGCACTCGGCGAGCGGTCCGGGCCTGGGCGTCGGTGCGCGCATGGTACATACGCACGGTCTCGGCGATGTCGGCCAGATAGCGCGCCCGCGACGTCGGCACGATCTGAGCGGCCCCGCTGGAGTGACGTACCGACACCTCGGGCAGCGCCCCCGGGCGCAGCGCGAGACCGCGCTCGCCGAGCAGCCCGCGCAGATGCTGGTAGAGCGCTGTGACGCCGTCGTCGTGGAATGTCGCGGCGCTGGTGCCGAACACCGGCATCTCCTCGTGCCGCGTGCCGAACGACTGTCGGTTGCGCACGAGTTGGCGGCCCACGTCGCGCAGGGCGTCCGCCGCGCCTCGCCGCTCGAACTTGTTGACGGCGACGACGTCCGCGAAGTCGAGCATGTCGATCTTCTCCAGCTGCGACGCCGCCCCGAACTCGGGCGTCATGACGTACAGCGACACATCCGCGAACGGCACGATCGCGGCGTCACCCTGCCCGATGCCGGGCGTCTCGACGACGACCAGGTCGTAGCCGGCCGCCTGGCAGGCGGTGATGGACTCGCCGAGCCCCTCGGGCAGCTCGCTGGTGCCTCGGGTGGCGAGCGAGCGGAAGAAGATCCGGTCGCCGTCGAGGGAGTTCATGCGGATGCGGTCGCCCAGCAGGGCGCCGCCGCCCCGCCGCCGTGTCGGGTCCACGGCCAGCACCGCCACCCGCAGCGTGTCCTCCTGGTCGGTCCGGATCCGGCGTACCAGCTCGTCGGTCAGCGAGGACTTGCCCGAGCCGCCGGTGCCGGTGATGCCGAGTACCGGCACCTGGCGTGCCCCCGCCGCCTTCTCCAGACGGCGCAGCTCCGCGGCCGGTACCGTCCCGGCCGCGGCGGCCGACAGCAGCCGGGCCAGTGCCGGGCGCTCACCCGCAAGGACCTGCTCGATGTCGGCGGGCTCGTCCGCCCACGGCGCGCGGTCGCACTCCTCGATCATCGTGGCGATCATTCCGGCCAGGCCAAGGCGCTGCCCGTCCTGCGGCGAGAAGATCCGCACCCCGGCCGCCGAGAGCCGCTCGATCTCCTGCGGCACGATCACGCCCCCGCCGCCGCCGAACACCCGCACATGACGGGCGCCCCGCTCCCGCAACAGCTCCACCAGGTATTCGAAGTACTCGATGTGGCCGCCCTGGTAGGAGCTGACCGCGACACCCTGGACGTCTTCCTCCAAGGCGGCATCGACGACCTCGCTCACGGAGCGGTTGTGCCCGAGATGGATCACCTCCGCGCCCTGGGTCTGAAGGATGCGCCGCATGATGTTGATCGAGGCGTCATGCCCGTCGAAGAGGCTGGAAGCGGTGACAAAACGGACGGGATGCTGAGCGCGCGGCATGTGCTGCACTCCTGACTGCCCCCGGCCGCGACGGCTTGGGGGCGGATGCTCACAGAGACCTCTCCATACTGAACCGAAGTAGGTGCAGGTCTCAAGAGAATCATTGAAGTCAGTTCAGTTCGGTGGCAGTCTCGGGTGGTCCAACGATGCGATTCCAGCGTGATCCCCGGGAGGAACGATGCTCGCCGCCAGGCTGTACGGAACGAAGGATCTGCGGATCGAGGAGATGCCTGAACCCGAGCCGGGACCCGGCGAGGTGAAGATCCGCGTGGCGCACGCGGGCATCTGCGGCACCGATGTGCACGAGTACTTCGAGATGCCGCGCGCCACGCACGAACCCAACCCGCTGACCGGCGCCACTCTGCCCCAGACACTGGGGCACGAGTTCGCCGGGACCGTGGTCGAGTGCGGTCCGGGCGTGGACCGCGTCGCGGCCGGCGACCGGGTCTGCGTCCGGCCGATCCGCACCTGTGGAGTGTGCGCCCGCTGCACGTCAGGCCTCTCCCATCTGTGCGCGTCCCTCGCCGCGATCGGAGTCACCTCGCCCGGCGGCGGGCTCGCCGAGTACGTGGTCGTACGGGCCGAGGCCGCGCACCGGCTGCCCGATGAAGTGCCCCTGGAGCAGGGCGCGTTGGTGGAACCTATGGCGGTCGGCCTGAACGCGGTCGAGCGGGCCGGAGTGGGCGCGGGCGACACCGTGTTGGTCATGGGGGCTGGTGCGGTCGGCATGGGTGTGCTCTTCGCGCTCAAGGCGCAGGGTGCGCGCGAGGTGATCGTCGTCGAGCCCTCGCCGGCCCGCCGCGCGGCCGCGGCGCGGCACGGCGCCCAGGTCCTCGATCCGGCTGCGGGCGACGTGGTCGCCGAGGTGCTGCGGCGCACCGGGGGCCGGGGCGTGGACGCGGCCATCGAGTGCGCGGGCCGGCCCGAGGTGCTTGACGCCGCGATCCGCTCCGTCGCCGCCCGCGCACCCGTGGTCCTCGTCGCCCTGTACTCGGGGCCCGTCACCGTCGACGCCTCCGTCGTGCGCCTGGCCGAACTCGCGCTGCTGGGCTGCGAGGCGTACCCCGACGGGGTCTTCGAGCGGGTCATCGCGCACATGGCGGCCGGGCATTACCCGACCGGCGGCTGGCTGGACCACATCCCGCTCGCCGAGACCGTGGCCGGGCTGCACGACGTGCGCGACGCGCGGCGGCTCAAGGTTCTCGTCGACCTGCCGGCCCGCGACGCCTGATCTGTCCTGAACCAATCTCGGAGTTGGCCTTGACAGTGGATCACCAGCTCCGCAAACTCGTAATGAATTCAGTTCAGTTTGAAGCGGAGGAACCTGAGATGGCAGTGGAAGACGAGATCCAGTTCGAGCGTGACGGCCACGTTGCCCGCGTCTGGCTCAACCGCCCCTGGAAGAAGAACTGCGTCACGGTGCCGATCCTCGACCGGCTCGACGAGATCATCACCGAGGTCGACGAGGACCCCGAGCTGCGCGTCCTGGTCTTCCGGGGGCGCGGCGGCACCTTCTGCTCGGGCTTCGACCTCGACAGCCTCAAGGCCGACTTCGTCGGCAAGTCGAACGCCATCGACGTCGCGGTCAAGTCCGCGAAGGTGTGCGACCGGCTCTACTCGATGAAGACCCCGTCGGTGGCCGTCCTGGAGGGCCACGTCACCGCCGGCGGCTTCGAGATCATGATCTCCTGCGACTTCGCGATCGCCGCCGACGACGCCAAGATCGGCGACTTCCACATTCGCCGCGCGCTGTTCGGCGGGGCGGGCCCGATCTACCGCGTGCCGCGCATGATCGGCATCCGCAAGACCAAGGAGCTCATGCTCACCGGAAAGCTCCTCTCCGGTATCGAGGCCACCGAGTTCGGCCTGATCAACGACCACGCGCCGACCGAGAAGCTCGACGAGACGGTCGAGGAGTTCATCTCCCACCTCACCGACAAGAGCCCCTTCACCATGTGGCTCACCAAGATGACCATCGACCGCAGCCTCGACGCCGACACCCAGTCGCTGATGGTGATGGAGCACCTCGCCGTCGGCGTCGCCCTCAACTCCGAGGACGCCAACGAAGGTGTCTCGGCGTTCCTGGAGAAGCGCGAGCCCAAGTGGCAGGGGCGCTGAGCCGGATGACCACGCATCCGCGGAGTCCGGCCGCCGGGCTCCAAGGCGCACGCTGCCGCGGCTGCTCGGTCGCGGTCTACCCCGCGGACGCGGCGTGCCCGCGCTGCGGGGGACCGGCCGAGCCGGCCGTTCTCAACAGTGCGGGCACGCTGTGGACCTGGACCGTGCAGCGGTACGCGCCCAAGTCCCCGCCCTACCAGCCTCCGCCCGGCGGCTTCGAGCCGTTCGCGGTCGGTTATGTCGAGCTGGACGACGGCATTCGCGTCGCCGCCGTGATCGAGGTCGACGACCTCGACATGATCAGGATCGGCATGCCGCTCACGGTCGGTGCCGGCGACGGCGTGCCACGGGCCAGGCCCACCACGACAGCGGAGGAGAGCTCATGACCGCGGACGTGCTGATCTGCGGCGCCGCACGGACCGCGTTCGGCCGCTCGGAGGCGAGCGGCCGGGAGCTCGCCGTCGACGCGGTGAACGCCGCGCTGCAGGACGCCGGAGTCGACTGGTCGCGGGTGGGCGCCGCGTTCGGCGGCAGCGACAGCGCCGGGCTCGCCGACACTCTCGTGTCCCAAGTCGGCCTGACCGGCGTGCCGTTCGTGAACGTCAAGAACGGCTGCGCCACCGGGGGCAGCGCGCTGATCTCCGCCGTGAACGCGATCCGCTCGGGCATGGCGGACGTGGTCCTCGCCGTCGGCTTCGACAAACACCCGCGCGGCGCTTTCGACCCAAGGCCCGAGGACTGGGGCCTTGGCGAGGAGTACGGCAGCGACGGGCTGATGGTGACTACGCAGTTCTTCGGAATGAAGATCCGGCGCTATATGCATGACCACGGGATCACCCCGCAGACGCTGGCCCGGGTGGCTGAAAAGGCGTACAGGAATGGTGAGTTGACGCCGAACGCGTGGCGCCGCAAGCCCGTGTCCGCCGCCGAGATCCTGGACTCCGGCATGGTCAGCGACCCGCTGACCCGGTTCATGTTCTGCTCCCCCGGGGCCGGCGCCGCGGCGCTCGTGCTGTGCTCGCCCGAGGTGGCGCGGACCCTGGAGAGCCCCTCGGTGGCGCTGCGGTCGGCGGCTCTGCGTACGCGGCAGTTCGGCTCGTTCGAGGTGTTCAGCCCGTGGGTCGCCGGGGGCGAGCTGACCAGCGTCAGCCGCGCCGCCTCCGCCGCCGCGTTCGAGGAGGCGGGGATCGGCCCCGGCGACATCGACGTCTGCCAGCTGCAGGACACCGAGAGCGGTGCAGAGGTCATGCACATGGCCGAGTGCGGTCTGTGCGAGGACGGCGAGCAGGAGCGGCTGATCGCCGCCGGGGCCACCGAGATCGGCGGGGCGCTGCCGGTCAACACCGACGGTGGCTGCATCGCCAACGGCGAACCCATCGGCGCCTCCGGGCTTCGCCAGGTCTACGAGATCGTCCAGCAGCTGCGCGGCCGCGCCGGCGACCGCCAGGTTCCCGGCGCGCCCCGGACCGGCTTCACCCATGTGTACGGAGCGCCGGGCGTGAGCGCCTGCACGGTCCTGACCCGCTGAACGGAGGTGCATGACCCGATGAACGCCAAACCGGAAGACATCCCCGAACGTATTCCGGATCCGGAAGAATTCCGCGCCGAGGCCCGGCGCTGGCTCGGCGGCGTCGCCAAGCCGTGCGCCGCCGCAGGGGGGTGGGGCAGCGGCTCCGACTCCGTCGCCGTGTTCGAGAACTGGACCGAGGAGCAGGAGCGGGCCCACACCCGCCGCACCCAGGAATGGGAACGTACCCGCCACGACCAGGGCTGGGGCGCCCTCGACTGGCCGGCCCAGTACGGCGGACGGAACCTGCCCGCGTACTACGAACAGCTCTACCGCGCCGAGGAAGCCGCCTTCGACGTACCGCACCGCACCGAGATCTTCCCGGTCACCCGGCAGCTCGTCGCACCCGCGATCGGCATCTGGGGCACCGAGGAGCAGAAGGCGCGCTGGCTGCGGCCCATGCTGCGCACCGACGAACTGGCCTGCCAGCTGTTCTCCGAGACCGAGGCGGGCTCCGACCTCGCCGGAGTGCGCACGAAGGCGGTGCGCGACGGCGACAACTGGCTGCTGACCGGGCACAAGGTGTGGACCTCGGGCGCCACCGTCGCCACATGGGGCGTCGCTGTCTGCCGCACCGACCCCGACGTGCCCAAACACGCGGGCATTACCGTCTTCCTGGTCCGCATGGACGCGCCCGGTGTCACCGTTCGGCCCATCCGGCAGATGACCGGTGGCGCCAGCTTCAACGAGGTCTACCTCGACGGCGTCAGCGTTCCCGACACCGACCGGCTCGGACCGGTCGGCGAGGGCTGGCGCGTCACCCTGAGCGTGCTCGCCGCCGAACGCCTCGACTCCGGCAACCTCGGTCTCGACAACGCCGACCGCGCCGTGGACCTGGCCGGGCACCTGCCCCGCCCGCTCACCGGCGCCGAACAGGACCGGGCTGCCGACCTCTATGTACGGGCCCTCGTCCAGCGCCTCATCGGACTGCGTGTCACCGGCGCTCTCGTCGCCGGACGCGAACCCGGCGCGGAGGCCTCCGTCGGCAAGCTGTACGCCACCGAGACCATGCGCCGCACAGGCGACCTCGTCTCCGAACTCCTCGGCCCGGCGCTCGTCGCCGACACCGGCGAGTGGGGCACGTACGCCTGGACCGAACACCTCCTCGGCGCGCCCGGCTACAGCATCGCGGGCGGCACCGACGAGATCCAGCACAACATCCTCGCCGAGCGCGTGCTCGGCCTGCCCAAGGAGCCCGTCCGATGAGTACGGCCATCCAGGAGAAGGAACTGGCCCAGCGGGTGTCCGTCCATCTCGGCTCGGACACAGGGGAGTTGCGGGTCCTGCCCGGCGGTCACTCCGGGCTGACCTACTCCGTCACGGCGGGGGAGGAGAGGTACGTCGTCAAGGCGGTGCCCCCGGGGCAGAAACCCGTCGGGCGCAACGACGTGCTGCGCCAGGCCCGGGTTCTCGCCGCGCTCGCCGGATCCCCGGTGCCCGTGCCGGGTGTCGCCGCCATGGACGAGGCCCAACCCGCCTGGTTCGCCATGGAGTTCGCCGCCGGGGAGGCGCTGGAACCCGTACTCGACGATCCCGAGGTGCCCGCTGCCACCGCGCGTGCCCGCATGCTGGAGATCGCCCGCGTACTGCGGCGACTGCACGCCACCGACATCCACGCCCCCGGCCTGGACGCCCCGCAGCCGCTCGGGGCGGCCGGGGAGCTCGACCGGTGGAGCCGCACCATGCACGCCGTGCCCGCAGAACTCCGGCCGGGTGCGGAGGAGTTGTTGAACCGCCTCGCCGAGGACGTACCGGCCGATCTGCCGTCCGTGCTGCTGCACGGCGACTTCCGGCTCGGCAACGTGCTCTGCGTCGACGAGCGGGCGGTCGCCGTCGTCGACTGGGAGATCTGGAGCGTCGGCGATCCCCGGATCGATCTGGGCTGGTTCCTGCTCTTCACCGACCACCGCAACTTCCCCGGGATCGGCCGGGCTGTGCCCGGACTGCCCACCGAGGACGAACTGCTCGCCGCCTATCTCGACGGCGCCCCCGCGCTGCCCGCCATGGACTGGTTCCGGGCGCTCGGCCGCATGAAGATGGCCGCGATCATGGGCCACAACCTGCGCCGGCACCGCGAGGGCAAGCACCACGACCCGGACCAGGAGCGTTTGCCGCCCACCATCGCCGCGATGATCAGAACCGCGCGCGCCATCCTCGGCTGAGTCGCACCGCGCGCGCCACCCTCGGCTGAGCCGCATCGTGCTCGACCTCTTCGGTCGAGCCGCCCCGGCACGCCGCCCACCCACGTCACTACACCGGTGCCCACGCCGACGGGGCACCGGTGGACAGGAGCCCCTCGTGGATTTCGGATTCTCGCCCCGCGCGAGTGAACTCCAGGACCGCATGCGGTCGTTCATGAACGAACACGTCCTCCCGGCCGAAGTCGTCCACGACCGGCAGCTCGCCGAAGCCGCCGACCCGCACGCGCTGCCGCCGGTGATGACCGAGCTGAAGGAGAAGGCCCGCGCAGAAGGTCTGTGGAACCTCTTCATGGCCCACGGCGACTGGGGCGCCGGACTCACCAACCTCGAATACGCGCCCCTCATGGAGCTGGCCGGCCGCTCCATCATGGGCCCCGAGGTGTTCAACTGCTCGGCGCCCGACACCGGCAACATGGAACTCCTCGCCCTCTACGGCACGCCCGAGCAGCAGGAGCGCTGGCTCAAGCCGTTGCTGGAGGCGGAGATCCGCTCCTGCTTCGCCATGACCGAGCCCGAGGTCGCCAGTTCCGACGCGCGCAACATCCGAACGCGCATCACCCGTGACGGCGATCACTACGTCGTCAACGGCCGCAAGTGGTACACCTCCGGGATCCTCGACCCCGACTGCGAGCTCATCATCCTGATGGGCAAGACCGACCCCGACGCGCCCACCTACCGGCAGCAGAGCATGGTGCTCATCCCGCGTCACACCCCAGGCGTCACCGTCGTACGCGACCTGCCGATGTTCGGGTACACGGACCGGTGCGGACACGGTGAGGTGCTCTTCGAGGACGTCCGTGTGCCGGTGGACCACATCCTCGGCGGAGAGGGCGAAGGGTTCGCGCTCGCGCAGGGGCGGCTCGGGCCGGGGCGTATGCACTACGCGATGCGGGCCGTCGGGTTCGCCGAGCGGGCGCTCCAGCTGATGTGCGAGCGGACCAGCGAACGCGTCGCCTTCGGCGGGCCGCTCGCCGAGCGGGGTGTCGTGCGGGAGTGGATCGCCCGCAGCCGCATCGAGATCGAGCAACTGCGGCTCCTCGTCCTCAAGTCGGCCTGGCTGATGGACACCGTCGGCAACGCCGCAGCCCGTATGGAAGTCGCCGCGATCAAGGTGGCGGCCCTTGAGGTCGCCCACAAGGTCGTCGACCGCGCCGTCCAGGCCCACGGCGCCGCCGGCGTCAGCGACGACACCGTGCTCGCCCGGCTGTACGCCATCACCCGGGCACTGCGCATCGCAGACGGCCCCGACGAAGTGCATCTGCGGACCGTCGCACGGCAGGAACTCGCCAAGTACCGGAAGCCCGGGAAGAACACCGACACGAAGGCAGGAGCGGCGTGAGCACCGACATCCTCGACGGCAAGGTCGCCGTCATCACCGGCGGATCGCGCGGTATCGGCCTCGGCATCGCCACCGCATACCGAGCGGCGGGCGCGCACGTCGTGATCGCCGCCCGCAAAGCCGCCGGACTCGCCGAGGCGCGCGAGGAGCTGCTGCGCGTCAAGGGCGACGGCGACGTCCACACCGTGGTCGCCAACGCGGGCGAGCCCGACCAGGCCGAGGCCTGCGTCGACGAGACCATGACCCGCTTCGGCCGGCTCGACATCCTCGTCAACAACGCCGCGACCAACCCGTACAACGGAGACCTGCTCGACCTGGACCTGCCGCGCGCGGAGAAGACCGTACGCGTCAACCAGTACGGCATGATCGCCTGGACCCGGGCCGCGTGGCGCGCCTGGATCGCCGAGCACGGGGGAGCGGTGATCAACATCGCCTCCGTCGGCGGGCTCATCGTCGATCCCCACATCGGCTACTACAACGCCACCAAGGCCGCCATGCTCCACATGACCCGGCAGCTCGCCTACGAACTCGGCCCGCGGGCCCGCGTGAACGCCATCGCCCCCGGGCTGATCAAGACCGAACTGGCGCGCGCCGTATGGGAGGTGCGCGAGCCGATCCTCACCGCCAAGCTGCCCATGCGCCGCCTCGGCACGGTCGAGGACGTGGCGAACGCGGCGCTGTTCCTGGCGTCCGACGCCTCCTCGTGGATGACCGGCCAGACGCTGGTGCTCGACGGCGGCGCCACCGCCCTGCCCATCGGGGTGGACGAGTGAGCACGCTGCGGCCCGCCGCCGAACTGTTCTCCCTGGAAGGCCGGACAGCGATCGTCACCGGCGCCTCCGCCGGGCTCGGCGCACGCTTCGCCGCCGTCCTCGCACAGGCCGGCGCCACCGTGTTCGCCGCCGCCCGCCGCATCGACCGGCTCAAGGAACTCGCCGACACCGACGCCCGTATCCACCCCGTCGCCTGCGATGTCGCGGCGGAGTCGGACCGCGAGCGGCTGGCCGAGACCGCGCTGGCCGTCACCGGCCGCATCGACATCCTGGTCAACAACGCGGCCATCTCCGGCGAGACGCGTGCCGAGGACGAGTCCCCGGACGCCTTCGCCGACGTGCTGGGCGTCAACCTCACCGCGCCGTTCCACCTGTCCCGGCTCACCGCCGAAGCACCCGGCCCGCCCGGTGGCCGGAGCATCATCAACGTCTCCTCGATCCTCGGCCTGGTGTCCGCCTCGCCCCTCGGCGGGGCGAGCTACTCGGCGTCCAAGGCCGGACTCATCGGCCTGACCCGCGAGTTGGCCGGTCAGTGGGGCAGCGGCGGAACCCGTGTCAACGCGCTCGCCCCCGGCTGGTTCCGCACCGAGATGACCGCGGAACTCTTCGGGGACGAGCGCTCAAGCCGCTGGGTCGTGCGCAACACCCTGCTGGGCCGCGGCGGCGACGGCCATGAACTTGACGGCGCGCTCCTGTTCCTCGCCTCGGACGCATCCACGTACTGCACCGGGCAGGTCCTCACCGTCGACGGCGGATGGACGGCACGATGAGCGGCGTCGGCGTCGGCATCGACATCCGGGACGACGGGCTGGCCCGCGTCACTCTGCGGCGCGGCGACGCGGGCAACGCCATCGGCCTGGCGACGGCCCGGGGACTGCTGGACGCCGCGCTGGCCTGTCAACGGGCCGATGTGCGGGCCGTGTTGCTCACGGGGGAGGGCAGGTCCTTCTGCGTCGGCGGCGATCTCCGGGAGTTCGCGCGGCTCGACGGCGCGGCGCTGGAGGAGCACCTCATCGCGGTGACGGACGCGCTGCACGAGGCGCTGCGGATCTTCGCCCGGCTCGACGCGCCCATGGTGGCCGCCGTGCAGGGCGCCGTCGCGGGCGCGGGCATCGGGCTTGCCGCCGTCGCGGATGTGACGCTCGCCGCGGACAACGCCTCGTTCACCGCCGCGTACACCGGCATCGGGTACTCGCCGGACGCCGGGGTCAGCTGGTTCCTGCCGCGCCTCGTCGGGCCCAAGCGGGCGCTCGACCTGCTGCTGACGAACCGCCGGATACCAGCAGCCGAAGCCGAGGAGATCGGGCTCGTCAGCCGCACCGTCGCCGCCGATCTGCTGACCGAGGAGGCGGCGCGCACCGCCGAGGCCCTGCACCGCGGTCCCACCGCCGCGTTCGGCGCCACCCGCCGGCTCGTCGCCGCCGGGCTGACCTCGGACCTCGGCCCTCATCTGGACCGCGAGGCCGGTGCGCTCGCTGCCGCGGCCGCCTCGGACGAGGGCCGTGAGGGAGTCGCCGCCTTCCTCGGCAAGCGGGCGCCGGACTTCGCCCGCGCCCCGTCCCTGACCTCCGGAACCTGATCCCGTCCCCCCGAACCCCATGGAGCTCACCATGTCGGAAGCCTTCATCGTCGGAGCCGTCCGTACCCCTGTCGGCCGCCGTAACGGCGCGCTCAGCGGCGTCCACCCCGCCGACCTCGGCGCACATGTGCTGCGCGCCCTCCTGGAGCGGACCGGCGTCGACCCGGGCGCGGTCGACGACGTGTACTTCGGCTGCGTCGGCCAGATCGGCGCCCAGACCGGAAACGTCGCACGTACCGCTTGGCTGTCGGCGGGGCTGCCGCAGCACGTCCCCGGCACCACCATCGACCGCCAGTGCGGTTCCTCGCAGCAGGCCGTTCACTTCGCCGCCCAGGCGGTCGGCTCCGGTGCCGCCGACCTGGTGGTCGCGGGCGGGGTGGAAGTCATGAGCCTCGTGCCCATCGCCAGTCCGATGTTCGTCGGCGAGCAGGCCGGGATGGGCAGCCCGTACGCGGGCAACGGCTGGCGCGAGCACTTCGGCGAGCAGGAGGTGTCGCAGTTCCGCGGGGCCGAGCTGATAGCCGAGAAGTGGGGGATCTCCCGCGATGACATGGAGCGGTTCGCGCTCCACAGCCATCAGCGGGCACTGGCCTCGCAGGCGGCCGGGGACTTCGACGACGAGATCACCCCGGCCTTCGGGCTCACCGCGGACGAGGGCCCGCGCGCCGACACCACGCTGGAAAAGATGGCGGGCCTGAAGACCCTGACCGAGGACGGCCGGCTCACCGCGGCCGTCTCCAGCCAGATCTCCGACGGCGCCGCCGCCCTGCTGATCGCCTCTGAGGAGGCCGTACGACGCCACGGCCTGACGCCGCTTGCACGGGTACACAGCATGGTGGTGGTCGGCTCCGACCCGATCCACATGCTGACCGGCCCGATCCCCGCCACCGAGAAGGTCCTGGACAAGGCGGGCCTTGCGATGGACCGGATCGACCTGGTCGAGATCAACGAGGCCTTCGCCTCCGTGGTCCTCGCCTGGCAGAAGGAACTCGGCGCCGCCCACGAGCGGATCAACGCCTTCGGCGGGGCGATCGCCCTCGGCCATCCGCTCGGGGCCACCGGCGCCCGGCTCATGACCACACTCGTCCACCAGCTGCGCAGGACCGGCGGCCGCTATGGTCTGCAGACGATGTGCGAGGGCGGCGGCATGGCCAACGCGACCGTCCTCGAACGCGTCTAGGCATTCGGTTGGCAACTGAGTTCAACTTGGGTTTACTCTCGGTACGGACACGCTGAGTGACGGCCAGGAGAGAGAGTCATGACCAGGATCCTTGAACCGGAGGCGGGACCGCGGTCCAAGCGCGCGGCCATCCTCGCGGCGGCCGTGGACTGTTTCGGCGAGACGGGCTTCGAGGCCACGAAGTGGTCGACCGTGGCGGAGCGGGTCGGCATCGGCCAGACTGCGCTCTACCACTACTTCGAGTCGAAGACACACTGCCTGCTCACCATCATGCGGCTCGAGCTGCAGCGCTCCCACGACCGGTTCGTCGAGGCGACCGAGGGCGCGGACGACCCCGTGGAGGCGCTGCGCGCCGGCGTCCGTGCCGCGTACGACGTCTCGGAGCACGAGGTGCTGCAGATGCGCATCCTGCAGAACCACATGGATCTCCTGTCCGGGGCCCGCAAGTCCAAGCGGGAGGAGGCCGAGCGGATCGCCGCCCGCCAGCTCGTCCAGGTCGTCGAGCGGGACTGGACCAACCTGCTGGTGCGGGGGATGTCCCAGGGCGCCTTCCCGCTGCGGGACGCCCAGTTGCTCGGGGCGAGCGTGCTCGGCCTGATCGTCAGCGTGTGGCGGTGGTACCGGCCGTCCGGGCCGACGCCGCTGTCGGAGATCGGCGAGTTGATCGAGGGTGCCTGCGTGCGGATGATCGCCTCCTGACGGATCGATCCGCCGCGCGCACATCCAGTGACCGATCCCCTGACGGGTCTCCCGGCAGGGGATCTTTTCGTGCCCGGCCCCGTGACAGCGGTGACAGACCATTGCCAGGCGTGTTTCCTCAGCATTAAAATCAACTTGAACTGAACTCAGGTTGAGTTTTTGAGTTGAGGAGGGGTCATGCGACGACGCGCGACACGCACGTTCATCGCCGCACTCGCCGCCATGCTCGCCCTGGCGGCGAATGCCTGCGGCACCAAGAGCCCCTCGGCAGGGGACGGCAAGGTCATCAAAATAGGCGCCTGGTACCCGCTCACGGGCGCCCTGGCCTCGTTCGGCATCCCTGAACGGGCGGGCGCCGACGCATACTTCAAGTCGGTCAACGCACGCGGCGGGATCAACGGGCGCACCATCGACTGGGTCGTCAAGGACAACGCCAACGATCCGCAGCAGACCGTCCAGATAGCCCGCCGGCTCGTGGACCAGGACGGGGTCGTGGCGATCGTCGCGACCAACGGCACCTCCCAGACCCAGGCCACCTTCCCCTTCGTGCTCGAGCAGAAGAAGGTGCCGGTCCTCAACACACTGGGCGGCGATGCCTCCTGGTACGAGCCGGCCCGCGACGGGCTGTTCGGTCTGCAGACGCTGTACGAGGACCAGGCGGCCGCGCTCGGGGACTGGGTGACGCGGGACGGGGCGAAAAAGGTACTCGTCGTACACAGTGACCCGGCGGCGTTCGTGAACGTGGCCAAGGTGATCGGCCCCGCCGCCCGCAAGACCGATCCGTCGGTCCGGGTGAAGCGGCTGTCGGTGAAGTACCAGACCACCGACTACAGCCCGGTGATCAGCAAGGTCAAGGCCGCGAAGCCCGACGCCGTCGTGCTGATCCTGACCGCCGCGGAGACCGCCTCCTACCTCAAGGAGGCGAGGCTGCAGGGCGTCACCGCCCCCGTGTACGGCTACGCGCCCGTCGCGGCACAGGCCACGCTGACGCTGGGGGGCAGGGCGACCGAAGGCCTCAAGGCGCTCCAGCTGGTCAAGTCGCCGAACGACGACGACCCGGCCATCAAGGAGTTCCGTACGGCGATGCAGAAGTACGAGCGGGGGCAGCCCGCCGACTTCATCACCCTGTGGGGCTGGGAAGCGGCCAAGGCCTTCGTCGAGATCGCCAAGACCATCGACGGGCCCGTGACCAGCGAGTCACTGACCCGGGCCTACCGCACCGCACGCCACGTCGACACGGGCGTGGGCCCGGTCCTCAACTACGGCGCCGGTCGGCACCTCGGCACACGCGACCTGCAGAAGGTCGTCGTCAGGAACGGCCGCTGGGAGTCGCAGGGCGACTTCTTCACCCCGCCCACCCGGGACTGACCGCCGCCCGCGCGGAGCGAGTTGTCCACACCTCTCATCCCTGTGAAAGGACACCATGACCAGCGTCTTGCCCACCTACATGGCACGTATGGACAGTGACGACCCCGCGCGGGCGCTCGAACTCCTCGTACCGGAATTCCGCTTTCTCATCGCCTTGCCGGGCCGCGAGGCGACGGGACGGTCCAAGGACGACTTCGCCGCCTACATCTCGGGCCGCAACGCCGTCGAACGGGTGCACAAGATTCTCCGGCACAGCTGTGACGGCGATCTGGAGACCGTGTACGGGATGGTGATCGAGTCCGGGAAGGCAGTGGGTTCCTTCCTGTCGGCCGCCGTGGTCACGCCCGACGGGCACATGGCCCGCTACCAGTCGTACTTCACCACCACGTACGACCTCATCGACCTGCCGGAATAGACAGCAAGGCAAAGGGAAGCGCACATGACCGAGACCTCCACGGGCGCCGGGACCACCGCGGCCCCCGCCCCCTTCCTCACCGCCTGGTTCGAGATCCTCGACAGCGACGAGCCCAACCGGATTCTTGACCTGATCAGCGACGACTTCTCCCTTTCCATCCTGTTCTCCACCGGCGACGGCAACGCCACGGACTTCGCGGGCGACCGCGCCGCCCTGGTCGGCTATCTGCAGCAGCGGGAGCGCGGTACGCGCACCCACCACCGGCTCTCCGCGACCACCCTCGGCCAGGACGAGCTGTTCCTCGGCGAGGTGCGGCGCGGGGAGGTTCCCGAGGCGAGCTTCGTCGCTGCCGGTCGGGTGAACGCGGACGGCCGGCTGGAGCGGCTGCTGATCGGCCGGTCCTCGCAGATCCGTTTCGAGTAGGCACGACCCGTTTCCGATTTCACCGGCCTTGTACAAAGGAGCGTCATGTACAACCTCGTCCTGCTGGCGGCCCGGCCCCCGGAGTGGACCCACGAGCGGTTCATCGACTGGTGGCGCGGCGACCACGCGGAGCTGACCTACAAGCTGCCCGGTCTGCGCTCCTGGCGGCACACCGAGATCGACCAGGCGCTGGAGCCGCGCTCGGAGGGCTGGGACGGGATGTCGGTGCTCGGCTTCGACTCCCCGGAGGACCTGAAGAAGGCCCTCGCCAGCCCCGAATGGGCGGCCGCCGTCGCGCAGGTCGGGGACATGAAGGGCCGCCGCATCGCGGTCATGGGCTCCGAGAAGGAGCTGTACACCGCCTGAGGCCCCGACGGCCTTGGACACGGGAGCGTTCGACAACGGGTTCGGCACGGCGTAGCGAGGAAGCGGATGCGACAGGTAGTGCGGGAGTTCCGACAGAGGGCCGGGCAGGCGGACTTCGTGGCCGTCGTCGACGATGAAGGCAGCCATACGGCACGGGAGTTGCTCGCCGAGGCGGCCCGGCTGAGGGACGCGATGTTCCCCCGTGGCGGGGGCGGCACCGTCATGCTCCAGGCCGACAACTCGTGGCGCACGGTGGCCGGTGCCCTCGCCGTGGGCCTGAACGGCGGCGTCCTCGCGGTCGTCAACCGCCACACGACACAGGGCGAGTTCGCGGCGGCCTTCGAGGACATCCGGCCGGATGCCGTCGTCGCCGAGCCCTCGGCGCTGGCGGAGTGGGCCGTGGCCGGGCTGCTGCCGGGCCGCGCCGATGACACGGTGCTCGACGGGTGGCAGGCGCATCGCGGCACCGGACGGCCCGACGCGGCGCGCTGGTCGGGCGGCGTCCTCATCGGGCTCACCTCGGGTTCGACCGGGCGGCCCAAGGGCGTCGTGCAGTCCGAGGAGGCACTGACCTACGCGGCCGAGAGCACCGTCAGGATCAACGGTCTGCGGCCCGGCGACGCGGTGGCCGCGATCGTGCCGCTGTCGTCGACCGCCGCGTACTGCTTCGGCGTCCACCTCTCCTTGGTCCTCGGCGGCCCGCTCGTCCTGACGGCCAAGTGGGACCGGGCGCTCGCGATGCGGCGGATGGCCGAGAACGCCGTCCGCTGGACCATGTGCGTACCGACGATGGCGCTGCAGATGGGAGCCGAGGCCGCGGGCTCCGGCATCCTCTCCGGAGTGCGCGCGATCACCGTCGGCGGCGGGCCGATGGACCGCGGCGCGCTGGCAAGGGCCGAGCAGTCCCTCGGCACGAAGATCCTCAGGGTCTTCGGGATGTCCGAGTGCCTCGGGCACACCTCGCCCCGGCCCGACGAGCCCGAGGAGGTCCGGCTCGGCCGTGACGGCCGCCCCTTCCCCGGCACGGACCTGCGCGCCCTCACCCCCGACGAGGCCGAGGCCGGTCCGGAGGTGACCGGCCGGGCGCAGGTGCGCGGCCCGTCCCTCTTCCTCGGGTACGCCCGTGCGGGCCGGGTCGAACCGCCGGCGCTGACCGAGGACGGCTACTTCCCCACCGGCGATCTCCTGATGCCCCACGAGGACGGCACCGTCACCATCATGGGCCGCGAGAAGGACATCATCATCCGCGGCGGCCGCAATATCGACATCACCGAGATCGAACGGGCCGTCGCCGGATATCCGCGTGTGTCCAGGGCCTGTGTGGCGGCGGTGCCCGACGAGGTGCTCGGCGAACGCGTCGCGCTGCTCGTCGTCACCGAGGACGGCGCCGGCATGGACCTCGGGGAGGTCACCGGACACCTGGAGAGCCTCGGACTCGCCAAGACCAAGTGGCCCGAATTCGTCTACGCCGTCGAGGAGTTGCCCCAGACCAAGGTCGGCAAGCTCGACCGGTCGGCGGCCGGACGACTGGCGCAGAGCCTTCGCGCCGACGCCTGAACAGCGGCGTCCTTGCGCCGACTTTGCGCCGACGCCTGAACAGCGGCGGGCGCTCGTGCCGATGCCCGCCTGATCCACAGCGGTACACCAGCCAGAGCGAGGGAGAGCACCATGACAGCGCGGTTCGATCAGGGTCCATGGGCCGCGGCCGGAGTCCAGACCGTACGGCCCGGAGTGCACCGCGTCCCCCTGCCGCTGCCCAACGACGGACTCCACGCCGTCAACGTCTATCTGCTGGAGAACCTGGCCGAGGACGACGGCATCGTCATGATCGACGGCGGCTGGGCGATTCCAGAGGCCCGCAAGGCGCTTGAGAAGGCCACGGCCGCCATCGGCCGTGATCTCTCCGACATCAGCCACATCCTCGTCACCCACATCCACCGCGACCACTACACGAACGCCGTGGAACTGCGCCGCCTCCTCGGCTCGCGCGTCTATCTGGGGGCGGGGGAGCGGCCAGGCCTTGAGATGCTCGACCGGCTGCGCAGCGACTCGCCCGCCGGCTCGCTGCGGACCTTGCGCGACGCGGGGGCCCTGGAACTCGCCGACCGCATCGAGCAGTTGGACCACGGAGGCTACGACCCCGGCGTCTGGGAGGCCCCCGACCGCTGGCTGGGCGCCGAGACCATCAGCTTCGGCGCGGGGGAGCTGCGGGTCGTGCCGACCCCCGGACACACCCAGGGGCACGTGGTCTTCCTGGACGAACAGCGCGGCCTGCTGTTCTCCGGCGACCACGTCCTGCCTCACATCACCCCGTCCATCGGCTTCGAACTCACCGAGCCGGGCGGCAAACCGCTCGCCGACTACCTGGACTCGCTGCACCTGATGACCCGGTACGCCGACACACAGCTGCTGCCCGCGCACGGACCCGTCGCCGACAGCGCGCACACCCGCGTCGCCGAACTGCTCACCCACCACGACAACCGCCTCGCGCAGAGCCTGAAAGCACTCGGCGACGCGACCCTCGACGCGCACGAGGTCGCCCGCAAGCTCGGCTGGACACGCCGGGAAGTGCCGTTCGGCGAGCTCAGCGACTTCAACCAGATGCTCGCGATCAATGAGACTGCGGCCCATCTGGACGTCCTGGTGCTGCGGGGGCGGATCTCCGTGGCGCGCGTCGGGGATGTCAATCAGTACACGCGAGTGAACTGACACAGCAGTTCTTCCAACCACTGGGGGCGCGGCAACTGCCGCGCCCCCAGTGCTGTTGGCGTCTAGCGGGCGGTCCAGCCGCCGTCAACGTACAGCTCGGAACCGGTGACGAAGCTCGCGTCGTCGGAGGCGAGGAACGCCACCGCCCCGCAGACCTCCTCGGGGCTGCCGAGCCGGCCCATCGGCGTTCCCTCCACCATGGCCGTGTGCCGGGGCGTGCCCCGCCAGAGCTCGCGGGAGCGCGGTGTCTCGATGAACCCCGGGTGGATCGAGTTCACGCGAACCCCGCGCGTCGCCCAGTGCAGCGCGGCGTTCTTCGTCATCAACCGGACCGCGCCCTTCGCCGCGTGGTACGAGAACTGGCTGCCGAAGCCGCCGACCGTCCCGAAGATCGACGCGATGTTCACGATGGAGCCGCCGCCGGTCCGTTCGATCGCGGGCCCGCCGTGCTTCATGCCGAGCCAGACACCGGTCTGGGTGACCGCGATGACCTTCTCCCAGGACTCCTGGGTCTCCGTCTCCACAGTCCGCATCTCGGCGATCCCCGCGTTGTTGACGAGCACGGACAGGCCGCCCAGCTCGCCGGTCACCCGTTCGACGGCGCCGCGCCACGCCTCCTCGTCGGTGACGTCGAGGGCGAGGCCGAGGGCCCGCGCTCCGCCTGCCGTCAACTCCTTGGCCAGCTCCTCACAGCGGCCCGCGTCCATGTCGGTCACCGCCACCGCGGCGCCCTCGGCGGCGAGGCGGTGCGCCACGGCGGTGCCGATGCCGCCCGTGGCGCCGGTGATCAGACAGACCTCTCCGGACAGGCGGTTCGACACTCGTGCTCCCTCGGTGTGCTGGACATCTGCGCGCTGGACATCGGTGTGCTGGTCAGTGGTGCGCTGGACCGCGGTCATGACAGCAGTTCCCTTCCTGAGCGCAGTAGCGCCGGCACCGCCGCGCCGACGTGCTCGAAGCCCGTGCCGACGGTCTGCCCCGCGAGATAGCGGGCGTGGATGCCCTCCGCGATCACGGCGAGCTTGAAGCAGCCGAGCGCCTGGTACCAGGCGACGGAGGAGATGTCCCGGCCGGACGACTCGGCGTACCGCTCTGCCAGCTCGCGGCCGGTGGGGAAGCCTGGGTTGGCCGTCGGGACGTGACGCGCGCCGAGGACCGGTTCGCAGACCGGGTCCCAGTACATGAGGAGCATCCCGAGGTCGGCGAGCGGGTCGCCGAGCGTGGCCATCTCCCAGTCGACGATCGCCGCGATCCGTCCGGGGTCGCCGGGCGCGAGGATCGTGTTGTCCAGGCGGTAGTCGCCGTGTACGACCGTGGGGGCACCGCTCGCGGGGAGGGAATGCGCGAGTCGGTCGTGCAGGGCGTCGAGGTCGGGCAGTTCGCGCGTGACGACCTTGTCCCACTGGCCGCGCCACCGGCGCACCTGGCGTTCCAGATAGCCCTCGGGCCGGCCGAAGTCGCCGAGCCCGGCCGCGGCGGCGTCCACCGCGTGCAGCTCCACCAGGGCGTCGACGAGCGCGTCCGCCGCGCGCCGGGCCTCGGCGGGCGGCAGGGCGATGGCCTCGGTGCCGTCGCGCAGCACCGTGCCGTCGACGAAGTCCACGACGCAGAAGGGCGCGCCGATCACCTCCGGGTCCTTGCACGACAGCACCGCGCGGGCGACCGGCACCCCGGTTCCGCCCAGTGCGGCGACGACCCGGTACTCGCGGTCCATGTCGTGCGCCGTCGGCGTCAGGACCCCCAGGGGCGGACGACGTAGCACCCATCGGTGCGTCCCGTCGGTCACCTCGTACGTGAGATTGGAGCGCCCTCCGTGCAGCAGCTTCAGGTTCAACTCGCCCGTGCACTCCGGGACATGACGTTCGAAGTAGGGCTGCAGGGCGGCCACGTCCACGCCGACCACCGCGGCGTGTGCCGGGCTCATCGGGCGTCCCTCCGCTCCGTCGCCGCCCGCACCGCCCGCTTGGCGATCGCCCAGCGGTGGGTCTCGGACGGGCCGTCGTAGATACGGAACGGACGCACTTCCCGGTACAGGCGCGACAGCGGGGCGTCCCCCGAGATACCGAGGGCGCCGCACACCTGCACGGCGCGGTCGACGACGCGGTTGACCCCTTCGGAGACGTACGTCTTGGCGATCGAAGTGCGCTGGGCGGCCGTGCCGCCCTGGTCCAGCTCCCAGCAGGCCCGCCAGAGGATCGCCCGGCTCGTCTCGATGTCGATCTCGGAGTCGGCCAGCATCTGCTGCACCATGCCCAGTTCGGCAAGGCGTCCGCCGAAGGCCGAGCGCTCCGCCGCCCGCTCCAGGGCGACGTCCTGAGCCCGGCGCGCGACCCCGAGCCAGCGCATGCAGTGCGTCATGCGGGCGGGACCGAGCCGCACCTGCGCGTACCGGAAGCCCTCGTCCACCGCGCCGAGCACGGCACTGTCCGGCACCTCGACGCCGTCGAAGACGACCTCGCTGTGCCCGCCGAACAGGCCGTGGTCCAGTGTGTCGATGTTCCGGACGATCTTCATCCCCGGGTTGTCGGTGTCGACGAGGAACATCGTCGCGCCGCCCGCGTCGCCCGGCGTGCCGCTGGTACGGGCCATGCAGATGGCGAACGCGGCGCCGTCGGCACCGCTGATGAACCACTTGCGGCCGTCGATCCGCCAGCCGCCGTCCGTCCGCGTCGCGGTTGTGGCCAGCGCGCGCGGATCGGACCCGGCCCCGGGCGCCGGCTCAGTCATCGCGAAACAGGACCGCACCTCCCCGGAGGCGAGCGGCCGCAGATACCGCTCCTTCTGCTCCTCGGTGGCCACCACTTCGAGGAGATGCATGTTGCCCTCGTCGGGCGCGGCGCAGTTCAGCGCGAGCGGACCGAGCAGCGACTGCCCGGCCGCCTCGAACACGACGGCCTGCCCGCGCAGATCGAGCCCGAGCCCGCCGAACTCCTCGCCGACGTGCGGAGCGAACACCCCCGCCGCCCGCGCGGCCTCCTGGAGCCGCCGCCGCAGCGGTTCGGGACCCGCGTGCACATCACCGCCGCCGCACGCCTGTTCCTCGGGTATCACCACGTCGCGGACGAAGTCCGTGGTACGTCGAGCGATGCCGGCGACCCGTTCGTCGATTTCGAAGCTGATGGACACTTCTCACCCCTGATCTTGGCTACTGACCATTAGCCATGAGATGACTGAACTGGATTCAATGTCAAGAGGCCGGGCTATAGTTGCGTCCAATGAGCGACGAGCTCAGCTAATGTTCGATAGCTGCATCTCCGACAGCTGCACGGGAGTTCATGTGAGTGGATCGCCGAGCGAGGCCTACGAGCGTCCACACCGGCCACCGCACCCGGAAGGCGCCCTCGCGGCCGACCGCCGGGCGGGAATCCGCGAGGCCGCGCTGACGCTCTTCGCCGCGCAGGGCTACCGGTCCACGACCATGACCGACATCGGCGCCGCCATCGGTATCCGCGGGCCGAGCCTCTACAAACACGTGGCGTCCAAGCAGGAACTGCTGGCCGAGATCATGACCGGCACGATGGAGCAGCTCATCGCCGACAACGCGGCGGCCGTCGCGGGTGCCGATGACGTACGGGAACAACTGCGCCGCTCTGTCGAGGCGCACATCCGCTACCACGCGCGCCACCGCCTGGAGGCCTTCGTCGGCAACCGCGAGATCGGCAGCCTCGAACAGCCCGACCAGGACCGGGTCCTCGCCGGCCGCAGCGACTACGAGCGCCGCTTCCGCGAACTGATCGAGCTAGGTGTGGCCGAGGGCGCCTTCCGCGTGCAGTCGGCCAGGATCGCCTCGTACTCGATCCTCGACATGGGCATCGGCGTCGCGAGTTGGTTCCGCGAAGGAGGCGAGTTCACCGTCGACCAACTCGCCTACCAGTACGGGGACATCGCGCTGCGCATCGTGGGCGTGGGCAAGCAGGAGGCGCCGGACGGCGGCAACTAGCGTGGACGCCCGGAACGTGCGCGCGGAACAGGGACCCGCCCCGCACCTGCTCAGGGGTCACCGGAGTCCGGTGACCCCTGACGCGTGTTCAGGAGCCGGTGGCGGCGGCATCCTCGGGCTGGTGTGCCGCCGACGGGGTGCCGTACGAGCCGCGCGCCACGAACCACCACACCGTCGCCAGGACCAGTACGACGGCGAGGGCGATCGACGCGTAGTTCATCGACGCGACCGTCACCGGTGACGCCTGTGGCAGGCAGAACAGGACCGTCACGAAGGCCACCCAGGCCACCGCCACCCAGCCGACCGGCCTGCTCCAGCGGCCCAGGTTCCAGGGGCCCGGCTCGAAACGGTCGCCCGCCCGCAGGCGCAGCAGGATCGGGATCGCGTACGCGGGGGTGATCCCGATGACGTTGATGGCCGTCACCGCCCCGTACGCCGTCGTCGAGTACAGGGACGGCAGCGCGATGACCGCGGCGAGGACGACCGAGAGCCACACGGCGGGGACGGGGGTCCGGGTGCGGGCGCTCACCTTGCGCCACAGCCCGGAGCCCGGAAGCGCGTTGTCGCGGCTGAACGCGAACACCATGCGGCTGGCCGCCGCCACCTCGGCGTTGCCGCAGAACAGCTGCGCCACGATCACGATCAGGAGCAGCGCCGTGGCCCCCGACGTGCCGAGTGCGTCGATCATGATCTGCGCGGGCGGCACCCCCGTCGCGGAGTTCTGCGTACCCGCGTAGTCCTGGATCGCGAACGTCAGACCGGCCAGCAGTACGAAACCGGCGATCCACGAGACCCAGATGGACCGCACGATGCCACGGGCCGCGGACACGGAGGCGTTTGACGTCTCCTCCGAGAGGTGGGCCGAGGCGTCGTAGCCGGAGAACGTGTACTGCGCGAGGAGCAGCCCGATCGCGGCGACGTACAGCGGGTTGTGCCAGCCGGTGTCGTTGACGAACTCGGTGAACACGAAGGACGGCGACTGGTGGTGGTCCGGGACGATCGCGAGGACGCCGACGATCACGGCCACGCCCGCCAGGTGCCACCACACGCTGATGGAGTTGAGCACACTGACCAGACGGACGCTGAAGAGGTTCAGGGCGCCGTGCACGACCAGGATGGCGAGGAAGATCAGGAATGTGGAGCCGGGCGTCGGGGCGAAGTCGAACCGCAGGTTCAGGAACGCGCCGGTGAACAGCGCCGCGCCGTAGTCGATGCCCGCGATCGCGCCTAGGAGACCGAGGAGGTTGAGCCAGCCCGTATACCAGCCCCAGCGGCGGCCGCCGAGCCGGTCGGCCATGTAGTAGAGCGCGCCCGACGTGGGGTAGGCGCTGGTGACCTCGGCGAGCGCGAGGCCGACGAGGAGGACGAAGAGGCCGACGCCCGCCCAGCCCCACAGCATCACGGCGGGGCCGCCCGTGCCGAGGCCGAATCCGTACAGGGTCATGCAGCCGGACAGAATCGAGATCACGGAGAAGCTGATGGCGAAGTTGCCGAAGCCGCCCATGCGGCGGGCCAGGACCGGCTGGTAGCCCAGCTCCCTGAGTCTGGCCTCCTCGTCCGCCGGCTGCCCGGCCGACCCGGACTCGACAGGGCCTGACGGGGTGGTGCCTATTTCCGGTGTGGACATGAGCTCCTCTTGTGTGTGGGGGAGGCGTGAAGTCGCATGCCTGGTACGGAGTCTGACGGATGATCAGTGTAGGGACAGGAGGAAGGGGCACCCTTGACGCTCTCGCGGAGGCTGTAGCAGGCTTCCGCGGTGATCACGAATGCCGGCGGGCCGCATGAGGGGACCGTTCTCGCCATCGATCAGGGCACGTCGGGGACGAAGGCCCTCGTCGTCTGCCCGCGCCGCGGCATGATCGGCTCGGGCAGCGCGCCCGTACGTCCGCGCTACCTCCCGGGCGGCGTCGTCGAGGTCGATCCGGCCGCGCTGCTCGCCTCCGTCGTCGACGCGGGGCGCCGCGCGCTGGCCGCCGCGGGCGAGCCAGTCCACGCGGTCGGCCTCGCCAACCAGGGCGAGACGGTCCTCGCCTGGGACCCCGCGTCCGGCAGACCGCTCACGGATGCGATCGTCTGGCAGGACCGGCGGGCGGAAGCGCTGTGTGCAGAACTCGCCCATCACGGCGACGAGTTGAGGGATCTTACGGGGCTGCCGCTCGACCCCTACTTCGCCGCCCCGAAGATGGCCTGGATCCGGCGCCACCTCACCCGGGACGGCGTCGTCACCACCAGCGACGCCTGGCTCGTCCACCGGCTGACCGGCGCGTTCGTCACCGACGCCGCCACAGCGGGACGCACGCAGCTCCTCGACCTGGACACTGTCGCGTGGTCGCCCCGCGCCCTGGACATCTTCGGCCTCGGCGGCGAGCGGCTGCCGGACGTCGTCGACGCCGCGGGGCCCGTCGGGACGACCAAGGCGTTCGGCCCCGAACTTCCCCTCACCGGGCTCCTCGTGGACCAGCAGGCCGCGCTGCTCGCCCAGGACGTGACCGAGCGGGGAACCGCCAAGTGCACTTATGGAACAGGGGCGTTCCTGCTCGCCCCGACCGGCGACCGCCCGCGCCGCGGCGGCTCGGGACTGGTGAGCTGCGTCGCCTGGAGGCTTGCGGGGCGGAGCAGTTACTGCCTCGACGGGCAGGTCTACACCGCCGCCTCCGCCGTCCGCTGGCTCACCGACCTCGGGGTGATCGCGGGGGCCGAGGACATCGACCCGGTCGGATCGGCCGTGCCCGACACGGGCGGTGTCACCTTCGTGCCCGCCCTTGCCGGTCTTGCCGCGCCCTGGTGGCGCGGCGACCTGCGCGGCTCTCTGACGGGCCTCGGTCTGGACACGACCTCCGGGCACCTCGTCCGCGCCCTGTGCGAGGGGATCGCCGCGCAGGTCGTCTCGCTCGCGGACGCCGTCGCCGCCGACCTCGGCGAGCCGCTGCGGACCCTGCGCGTCGACGGCGGCCTGACCCGGTCGGCCCTGCTGATGCAGACCCAGGCAGACCTTCTCCAACTTCCCGTGGAGGTGGCAGAGTTGCCCGACGCGACCGCGCTCGGCGTGGGCGTCGTCGCGCGGCTCGGGCTCGATCCCGCGCTCACCGTGCGGGACACGGTCCCGCGCGGGCGGCCCGCCGCCGTGTACGAGCCGCGCATCGACGCAGCGCAGGCAGCCGAACGCCTCGACGGGTTCCGCTCGGCGGTGGCCACGCTCCTCGACCGCACGCCGACGGGGTCCCCGTGACCGTCACCACGAAGGGGCCGCTGTCCCCCAAAGGGCAGATGCCCGCGCCCTACGACGTGGCGGTCGTCGGCGCCGGCGTCGTCGGTACCGCCATCGCCCGCGAACTGGCCCGCCACCCACACCTGCGCCTTGCTCTCGTGGAGGCGTCCGGCGATGTCGGCGACGGCACATCCAAAGCCAACACGGCGATCCTGCACACCGGTTTCGACGCCGTGCCCGGCTCCCTGGAGTCCCGCCTCGTCAGGGAGGGCCAGCGGCTCCTCTCCGCCTACGCGGCCGAGTCCGGAATCCCCGTCGAGCCCGTCGGCGCCCTGCTCGTCGCCTGGGACGACGACCAACTGAACGCACAACCCGGCTTGTTGGAGAAGGCCCGGCGCAATGGATACGACGCAGCGCGGATCATCGGCGCCGACGAGACCAGGGCCCGCGAACCGCAGCTCGGCCCCGGAGTCCTCGGCGCTCTCGACGTCCCGGGCGAGAGCATCATCTGCCCCTGGACGACCACATTGGCGTACGCCACCCAAGCGGTGCGGTCCGGTGTCGACCTGCACCTCAACTCGCGGGTGGAGGCGGTCGGTTCGGACGGCGCTGATCATATTCTGGCCACGTCGCGCGGCGCGCTCCGGGCGCGGTTCCTCGTCAACGCCGCGGGGCTGAACGCCGACGTTCTCGACCGGCTCGTCCTTGGGCGCCGGGACTTCACCGTCACCCCGCGCCGCGGCCAGCTCATCGTCTTCGACAAACTCGCCCGCGACCTGGTCCGGCACATCCTGCTTCCGGTGCCGACCGCGCTCGGCAAGGGCGTCCTCGTGGCGCCGACCGTCTACGGCAACGTACTGCTCGGCCCGACCGCCGAGGACCTCGACGACAAGGCGGCCACCGGCACGACGGCGGACGGAGTCGACGGGCTCCTCGCGAAGGGGCGCCGCATCCTGCCGGCCCTGGTCGACGAGGAGGTCACTGCCGTGTACGCGGGCCTGCGCGCTGCCACCGAGCACGACGACTACCGCATTCGCTGCCACGAGGAGCGGCGCTACGTCACCGTGGGCGGCATCCGCTCGACCGGGCTCACCGCGTCGATGGCGATCGCGGCGCATGTCGCGGGCCTCATCGCCGAGGCGGACCCCGGTCTCGGCCTCAAGGAGCCGGTCGACCTGACGCCCGTTCACATGCCCAACCTGGGCGAGGCCTTCCCCCGCCCCTACCAGCGCGCCGACCTCATCGCGACCGACCCCGCGTACGGCACCATCGTCTGCCACTGCGAGCGCGTGACCCGGGGCGAGATCAGGGACGCCCTGATCAGCACGGTCCCCCCCGCGTCCCTGGAGGGCCTGCGCCGCAGGACCCGGGCGCGGGGCGGCCGGTGTCAGGGGTTCTACTGCGGGGCGGCCGTGCGCGCACTTCATGAGGGGCGGGGCGAGTGGGGGCCGGAATGACGCGGCGACAGCGGAGCGTCGACGTGGTCGTCGTCGGCGCGGGGCCCGCCGGGCTCGCTGTCGCCCGGAGTCTTGCCGAGGACGGCGTGGGGGTGGTCGAGGTTCTGGAGCGGGAGGCGGTGGCGGGCGGCGTGCCGCGGCACTGCCACCACCGCGGTTTCGGTCGGTGGGGCGTGACCGGGCCGCAGTACGCGGCCAGGACCGTCGAGGCCGCGCTCGGCTCCGGCGCACGCGTGCGGACCGGCGTCACCGCCACCGGCTGGGCGGGGCCGCTCACCCTGGACACCACTGGCCCGCTCGGGCTCGAACGCATCACCGCACGCGCCGTCGTCCTCGCCACCGGTGCGCGCGAACGCCCGCGCAGCGCACGCCTCGTACCCGGCACACGGCCCGCCGGAGTGCTCACCACCGGCGAGCTCCAGCAGGCCGTCCACCTGCACGGACAGCCGGTCGGCAGCCGCGCGGTCGTCGTCGGCGCCGAACCGGTCAGTTACGCGGCCCTGTCCGCCCTGCGCCGCGCCGATGTCACCGTCGCCGCGCTCACCACCGAGGAGCCGCGCCACCAGCTGGGCCGGGCGCGGGCGGCGGCGGCCCGTATCGGTCACGGCGTCCCCGTACTCACCGGCGCGACCGTGGCCGAACTCCTGGGCAGGGGGCGGGTATCGGGTGTGCGGCTGCGGCATCGTGACGGCCGGCTGACGACCGTCGACTGCGACACCGTGGTGTTCACCGGAGACTTCGTGCCGGACCACGAGCTGGCGCGGCGCGGGGGAGTGGCACTCGACCCCGGGACGCGGGGGCCCGCCGTGGACGGAGCGTTCCGTACCGGCGTCGAGGGTGTCTTCGCCGTGGGGAATGTCCTGCACGCGGTGGAGCCGGCGCTGTGGGCGGCCCGCGAGGGCGCTCTCGCGGCCGACACCGTACGCGAGTTCCTGGAGGGTGCGGGCCCGGCGCCGGGCGGACCCGCGATCGAGGTCGCGGCGCCCCTGCGCTGGGTGGCGCCGAACCGGGTGGCCCCGCAGGTGCCGGTGGACGGCTTCGTCCTGCGGACGGCGGAGGTGCTGGCACGGCCCGTCCTGGTGGTCACGCAGGACGGCCGCAGACTGCACCGCCAGTACGTACCGCGCGGCGCGCTCCCCCATCGCAGCCTGCACTTGGCGGGCGCATGGACGGGAAAGGTCGACGCCACGGGCGGACCGGTCCGGATCACGGTGGGCGGGCGCAGGGGACATCGGGCCGGGGCGTCTTCGGCGTGATGTGCGTCGGTTCATGACGTACGGGGGCTGGGGTACCGGCTCGGGCACCGGGGTGGCTTCGGATGTCGCGTCAGCCGGGTGGTGGCTTGGGTGCCGGGCCGCTTCGGGCGTCGCGTCGGCGGGGTGAGGGCTTGGGTGTTGGGCCTGCTTCAGGCATCGCCCTGCCGGGGTGCCGGCGGCTCGGGCGTCGGCCCCGCCTCGACGCCGCGCGCTTGAGCGCCACGTCCCCGGTCACCCCCGCCCCCGAAGCGCACGTCGCGAAGAACCCGCTCGGACCGACCTTTGAAAAATGGCGCGGACACGCCCATTGTCAGGGTTGCGGTGAGGGAGTTACATGGTGCCCGCACGTGACGAAAGCGCTTTCTGTCGGTCGGGGGACCCCGGTCGGCAGCCCCCTTCGTTGCCGCTCGGAGGCCGTATGAGACTGCCCCGCACCAGACGCACCGCCATTGCCCGAACCGCCGTCGGCGCCCCGCCCGAACCACGCGTCCGGCGCACCCGATCCCCCCGTCGCACCCGACGCACCGCACTCACCGCCGTGGCCCTCGCCTCGGTCGCCGTTCTCGCCGCCGCAGCGCTTCCCGCGCAGGCGAGCGGCCCCGCCGCCAAGGTCCCCGCGCAGGCCAACGGGCGTGCGGAACATGGACCGTTGCGCTCCCACGCAGTGGCCGCTTACGACTTCGGGCACCCCGATCCCGCCGATCCCGCGAAGGAGCGGGACCTCGGACGCTCCCGCACCCCGCTCACGCTCATCAACGGCGGCGCCGCGATGCGCGTCGCCGACGAGGCCTACCCGGGCAGCTCACCCGCCCTCCAGGTGCGTCAGCAGAACCCGGCCACGGCCGGCAACGACGACTGGAAAGCGGGTACTTGGAACGAGTCCGGGGTCGGCTCCCTCGGTGCCTTCAACAGCGCCAAGGCCGCCACCGTCATGGGCTGGTTCAAGATGACGGGCGACAACCCCACCCTCAACTCCAACACCGCCAACCCCACCGACCGCTACGGAGCGATCGGACTCGCCGGGGTGCTGTCCGGCACCAGCGACGGGCACGCCGTGCGCGCGCTGCTCGAACTCATCCAGGTCAATGGCGAGTTGAAGCTCGTAGCGCTCGGCCGCCGCCTCGACAGCGGCGCCTCCCAGACCTTCGCCGCCTCCGCCGACTGGCAGAAGGTGTTGCCCCGAGGCGAGTGGGTCCATCTGGCCGCCACCTTCGACTTCCGCGACGGCACGATGGCCCTGTACCGCGACGGCAAGCCTCTCGACGGCTTCTACGTCACGCCGGGCGACCCCTGGGAGCTCACCACCACACCGGCGCCGCACCGCGCCTCGCCGACCGACCCGCGCGGCATCAAGATCGGCGGCAGCTTCCCGCAGAACACACGCGAGAACAACGCCTGCGACTGCCGCATGGACGATCTCCTCTTCTTGGACCGAGAAGTGACGGCAGGTCAGGTCGGTGCCGAGTACCGCCGCATGACGAGGGGCCACTGACGCCTCGTACCCCCGCTTCTTCCCAGCCGTACTCGCCATTCGAAGGGACCCGCATGGCAGCACGACGCAAGAATCCAAGACTCTGGGCGGCCTTCGCCGTCACCGCAACCCTGGCGCTCGGCGCACTCGCCGCGCCCTCGCACGCCGACGAGCCCGCTCCCACCGCCGCGACCGCGGGCCTCAGCGACCCGATCCCGGACAAGCCCGCCCAGTCGAGGACCGGCCTCGTTCTGACGGAATACGCCCAGTTCCCCAAGTCGGAGCCGGTCCCGGCCCCGACGGACCCGCGTCTGATGCGGCACGCCAGGATCAACACCATCAATGAACTCCCCGACGGTTCGGGCCGGATGGCGACCCCGGACCTCAACGGGACGCTCTACCTCACCGACCCCGGCAGCGCCGGCGCGGACACCGGCGGTACCCCGCACCCGTACCTCGACGTGAAGGGCGCCTTCCCGAACTTCTTCTCGGGCCGAGGCCTCGGCCAGGGCTTCGGATACGCCGCGTTCCACCCGCAGTTCGGGGAGAACGGCCGCTTCTACACCATCCACACCGAGCTCGCCTCCCAGGTCACGCAGGCCCCCGACTTCAAGCAGGCGGGCACCACCACCTACCACGGTGTCATCACCGAGTGGACCGCCGACGACCCGAAGGCCGCCGTCTTCCACGGCACCCACCGCGAGGTCCTGCGCATCGGCTTCACCGGCCAGGTGCACGGCATCCAGCAGATCGACTTCAACCCGACCGCGGGGCCCCACGACAAGGACTACGGGCTGCTCTACCTCGCCGTCGGCGACGGCGGCCAGGGCGTCGGCAACAGCGAACCGCAGAACATGGCGCTCCCGCACGGCAAGCTCCTGCGCATCGACCCGGCGGGCCGCAACAGCGCCAACGGCAAGTACGGCATCCCGGCCGGCAATCCGTTCGTCTCGACGCCCGGCGCCCTCGGCGAGATCTACGCCGTCGGCATGCGCGACCCGCACCGCTTCAGCTGGGACACCGGCGGCAGCCACCGCATGTACCTCGGCCACATCGGCGAGCACGCCATCGAGTCGGTCTACGAAGTGAAGGCCGGCGACAACTTCGGCTGGAGCGAACGCGAGGGCCCGTTCCTCTTCGACAAGAAGACCACCGACCCGTGCGCCCGCATCGCGCCGCTGCCCGCCGACGACGCCAAGTACGGGTACACGTACCCCGTCGCCGCGTACGACCACGACCCCGGAGCCGACTGGGACTGCCGCTCCGACGTGGGCCGCGCGATCGCTGGAGGCTTCGTCTACCGCGGCAAGGACGCGCCCGAGCTGCGCGGCACATACATCTTCGGGGACCTCGTCGACGGGCGGATCCTGGCCGCCGACACGCAGGACATGCGCCGCGGCGCCGGTCTCGCGCCCCTCAAGTCGCTGATGCTGTTCGACCAGGCCACCGGCAAGAAGGTCACCATGCGCGACCTCGCCGGGGACCAGCGCGTCGACCTGCGCTTCGGCACCGACCTCGCCGGTGACCTGTACATCGTCTCCAAGGCGAACGGCAAGGTCTGGAAGGTCACCGGCACCCGCACCTTCGCCGACTGCAAGGTGGGCAACACCCCCACCACGCACACCACCGGCGCGGACAACTGGGCCCCGGTCACCCCCGCCAAGTGGGAGTTCACCCGGCGAGAGACCGTCCTCACCGAGCCGGGCGTCTCCCGCCCCGGCCCGCGCCGCCCCTTCGAGTACGCCGTCCTCACCGCGGGCCCGCGCTACTCGGACGTGACGATCGAGGCCGAGGTACGCATCGACACCCCGGTCGACATCACCAACCGGGACGTCATCGTCGTCTGGGACTACAACTCGGATACCCAGTTCCAGTACGCGCACCTGTCCAGCGACAACAGCATCTACCCGCACAACGGCCTGTTCACCGTCAACAATGCGGACCGCCTCCGCATCGACGACCAGTGGAACGGCACCTACGGCGCGCCCCCGGCCATCAAGGACGCCGCCTGGCACAAGGTCCGTCTCACGCACTGCGCGGACACCGGCGAGACGGCCGTCTACATGGACGGCAGCCGCACACCGCTGATCACGGGCACGGACCCGGTGTTCTCCTCGGGCCGCGTGGGCTTCGGCTCGTTCGACAACAACGGCCGGATCCGGAACCTGAAGGTCACGGGGACGGTGGCGCGCGACTGACCCGGCGGGGTCGGGAGCACGTGTGGGGGAGCCGGTCCGCTGTCCGGACGGACCGGCTCCCCCTGGCTGTGCCGTCGTTACGGAATCGGCGGTGCGCCCTCGCGCTGGTGCGGGATGGCCACCGCGCCCTGCTGGAGTGCCACCGTCCGCGTGGGCGCCGGTATCCGGATGCCCTCGTCCCGGTACCGGGCGTGCAGGCGCTTGATGAACTCGTGCTTGATCCGGTACTGGTCGCTGAACTCGCCGACGCCCAGGATCACCGTGAAACTGATCCTGGAATCCCCGAACGTGTGGAAGCGGATGGCCGGTTCATGGTCGGGGACGGCGCCGGTGATGTCGACCATGACGCTCTCGACAACCTCGGCCGTGACCCGCTCGACGTGCTCCAGATCGCTGTCGTAGCCGACGCCGACCTGGACGAGCAGCGTCATCTCCTGCTCCGGGCGGCTGTAGTTCGTCATGTTGGTGGAGGCGAGCTTGGCGTTCGGGATGATGACCAGGTTGTTGGAGAGCTGACGCACCACCGTGTTGCGCCAGTTGATGTCGACGACGTAACCCTCCTCGGCGCTGCTGAGCCGGATGTAGTCGCCGGGCTGCACGGTCTTGGAGGCCAGGATGTGCACGCCCGCGAAGAGGTTCGCGAGGGTGTCCTGAAGCGCGAGCGCCACCGCGAGACCGCCGACGCCCAGGGCGGTCAGGAGCGGGGCGATGGAGATGCCCAGGGTCTGCAGAACCACGAGGAAGCCCACCGCGAGCACCACGACCCGCGTGATGTTCACGAAGATGGTGGCCGACCCGGCGACCGCGGACCGCGACTGCGCCACGGACCGTACGAGCCCGGAGATCACCCGGCCCGCGGTGAACGTGGCGACGAGGATCAGCAGCGCCGTCAGCGTCACGGTGACGTTGTGCCGGGTCCGGGTGGTGAGCGGCAGCGCGGAGGCGGCCACAGCGACACCGGCGGCGACCGCCGCCCACGGCACGAGGGAGCGCAGCGCGTCCACGATGACGTCGTCGCCACCCCAGCGCGTCCGGTCGGCCCGCACGCCCAGCCAGCGCAGCATCATGCGCAGGAGCAGCCCGGCCGCGAGCCCCGCGGCGATCGCGATCCCGGCCACGATCAGATCGTCGGGCGTCATCGTGCGGTTCACCGGCGGCCTCCCGCGCCGTGACCGAGGTCGTCGTACGCCGCCGGGAGCGGCCGTATGTGATGAGTCGTCACCTTGCTACCTGCTTGTCCGTAAGTGGTGCTGCCGCGCCTGCACCGACGCGCCGGGACATCCTGCCGCACGCGTCGACGTGCACGCGCGCGGGGGATGACCCTCACCTGCGTCAACGGGGCGGACGCCCGGCCTTGCGCCACGCGCCGCCACCCGTCAGCGCGCCGTCCCCGGCCCGTTCTCTCGGCCCAGCGCGACGTACCGCGCGTGCGCCTCAAGGGAGTCCGACACGAACGGGTACTGACGCATCGCGTTCGTCAGGCCGGCCTCGGTGAGCCAGTCGTGCCAGACGATCTCGGAGGGGAGCGGCGCGACCGGACCGTCGACGGTGACCTCGTGCACCCCGAGCCAGTACGGGCTGATCTCCCCGCGGCACAGGTACTTGAAGACGAAGCGGACCGGCGCCGTGACCCCGAGTTCCTCCGACAGCTCGCGGGCCGCCGCGGCCTCGTACGACTCGCCCGCGTCGACACCCCCGCCGATCAGCCAGTTGTACCGCCCGGGGAACCGCGAGACGTGCGGCGCCCGGCGATGCACCAGGATCCGCCCAGCCGGGTCGCGGCACACGACCGTCGCCACCCGGTGCAGCCACCCCTCGCGGACGGCCGCGCCCCGGTCCACCGTGCCGAGTACGCGGTCCTGTTCGTCCACGCGGTCCACCAGTTCGCTCATACGGCCACGATGGCAGACGCGGCCGGACGTCACCGCACCGGCACTGCCCTCCCCTCGGCCGCGGACCGGTACGCCGCGGTGACGATCCGCAGGGAACGCAGCCCGGATTCGCCGTCCGTCACGCTCGTCCCGCCGTCGCCCCCGTACAGGAACGAGTGGAGCATCAGGGCGTCCAGGTTGACGCCGTAGGGCAGTTCGAAGGGCGCGCGGGACGACTCGCTGAAGCCGTGGACCTTCTGGTCGAAGGCGTCCATCTCCAGGGTCGCGCGGTCGCCGATCACCTGCATCTGCAACCCGCCCCAGGCCGGGTGGTGTTGGGGCTGGCTCCAGCTGCAGTCGATCGTCGCGACCGCGCCGTTCGCGTACTCGACCGTGACGAGCCCCGCGGTGTCCGCGTCGACCTGGCCCTCGTGGAGCACGTTGTTGACCTGTGCATACACCGTGGTCGCCGGGGACGCCTCGAAGAGGTCGTCCAGGAGGTCCGCGATGTGCACGGTGTGGTCCATCAGGGCTCCGCCGCCCGCGAGTCGGGGGTCGGCGAACCAGCGGCGCCGGGCCGCCGGCAGATAGCCGTTGTTGGCGCCTGACACCGCGAGGACACCGCCCGCCGTGCCCGATCGCACGGCGGCGCGGACCGCCGTGTAGGCCGGGCTGAAACGGACGGGGTGCGCCACCGCGAGCCGCACGCCTGCCGCGCGGCACGCCTCGACCATCGCCGCGCCGTCCTCCTCCGTCGTCGCGAGGGGCTTCTCGCACAGCACGTCCACGCCGTGCGCCGCCGCCAGCTCGACGAGGGGCCGGTGGCGGACGTTCTCCGAGCAGACGACGACCTTGTCGGGGCCCCAGGCGAACAGCTCCTCGTACGAGTCCGCGTAGGCCACCCCGAGCCGGTCGGCGAACTCCCGGCCGCGGACCTCGCCGGGCGCCGCCAGATCCGTGTCCGGGTCGGCCGCGAGGACCTCGACGCCTTCCATCCCTTCGAGCAGGCGGGCGAACCCGCCCGCGTGGACATGCGCGAACGACAGCACTCCGACCTTCATCGGGCCGCCTCCTCGGAGATCTTGAGTTCCACGGGCTCGCCGGTACAGGCCGAGGCCGCCGCCGCTTCCGCGATCCGTACTGCCTCGACGCCGTCGCGGGCCGTCACCCGGGGAGCGGGCCCGCCTTCCACGGCACCGGCGAACTCGCGCAGCTCGGTGAGGTACGGGCTCTCCGTCATCGGGCTGCCGGGAATGCCCTCGCCGGGCGGGCGCGTGCCCTGGGCGAGGATGCGGAACCCGGGCAGTGCCGTCGAGTCGTGCTCCAGGATCCCGTCGGGCCCCGCGACGCGGAACGTCGTACGGAACTGGAGATCCGGCAGGCCCCACACGCCGAGGACATGGCTGATCGCGCCCGACGCGTGGGTCAGCACCGCCGTGCCGACCGCGACGTCACCAGGCTTCGCGCCCGGCTCCTGGCGCCCGCGCAGCCGGGCGTGGACGCGTACGACGTCGCCCGCGAGCATGCGCGCGAAGTCGAGGTCGTGGATCATCTGGTCCATCAGGATGCCGCCGGACAGCGCCGGGTCGGAGAACCAGGGCGCCCACACCGGATAGGCGCCCGAGCGGGTGAAGCGCAGTACGGCAGGGGTCCCGATGGCGCCATCGGCGACGGACCCGGCCATCGCCGCGTACGCGGGAAAATAGCGGACCACGTGCGCCGGGAACAGCAGGACGCCCGCCGCCTCGGCCGCGTCCGCCATCTCGGCGGCCTCGGATGCGGTGAGCGCGAGGGGCTTCTCGCAGATGACGTGCTTGCCGGCGGCGATCGCGGCGAGGGCGAGTTCCCGGTGCGTGAAGGTGGGCGTGCAGATGTCGACGACGGTGGAGCGGTCCAGGAGACCGGCCAGGCTGTGCGTGGCGCTCACGCCGGACTCGGCGTATTTCGCGGCGAGTTTCTCCGCGTTCCCGTCCGTGGACAGGATGGTGACGCGTGCGCCCAGCTCGATCCACGCGGGCAGATGGGCCCGGGCGATGCCGCCCGCGCCGATCAGACCCACATCGAGGCGTGTCATGTCGTTCCTTTCTGGAGACGGGGGTTCAGCCCTGCCTGCGACTCAGCCCTTCGTGCCGCTCTGGGCGATGCCCTGCACGAAGTGCCGCTGGAGGAAGAGGTAGAGGACGATCATGGGCAGGCTCGCGATGAGCGAACCCGCCATCATCACGGGGTAGTTGGTCTCGAACTGGCCCTCCAGGGACGTCAGGCCCGCGCTGATCGGCATCTTCGCCGGATCGGTGTTCACGACCAGCGGCCACAGGAGGTCGTTCCACGACCACATCGCCGTGATGACCGCGAGGGCGGCGAGCGCCGGGCGGATCAGCGGCAGCATGATCGACCAGAAGATCCGGAAGGACCCGGCGCCGTCGATGCGGGCCGCCTCCTCCAGCTCCCTCGGCAGCGCCATGAAGAACTGCCGCAGGAGGAAGGTCCCGAAGGCGCTGAACATGCCGGGCAGGAACAGCGCCGGCGTCGTGTTGAGCAGGCCGAGCCGCTGGATGATGTCGTACTGCGGCAGGATCAGCAGCGACGACGGTACGAGCAGCACCGACAGGAACAGCGCGAAGAGGACGTTCTTGCCGCGGAACCGCATGCGGGCGAAGGCGTACGCGGCGAGCGAGCAGAAGACGAGCTGTCCCGCCGTCCGGGCCACGGTGTTGACCACGCTGTTGCCGAGCATCTCACCGTACGGCATGGCAGTGAAGACGTCTTTGAAGGAAGCCCAGTTGATGTGCTCGGGGAAGAAGGTCGTCGGGACATGGACCGCCTCCGGCAGGGTCTTCAGCGCCGTGAGCAGCTGCCACAGGAACGGGAAGACCATCACCAGGGCGCCCAGCGACAGCAGTGCGTGCGTGGCGACGGAGCCGGGGCGGACCCGGGAGCGCTCAGGCATAGTGCACCCACTTCTTCTGGAGCCGGAACTGGACGTAGGTCAGCGCCGCCGTGAGCAGCATCAGGACGAACGCGAGGGCGGCCGCAGCGCCCTGGTTGTTCTGCTGGAAGGCCCACTGGTAGAAGAGGCTCACCACGGACTGCGTGGAGCCGAGTGCCGGGTTCGTGGGGCTCATCATCACGTAGATGAGGTCGAAGAGCTGCAGTGAGTTGATCACGCAGATGACCGCGGCGAAGAAGATGCTGGGGCTCAGGAGCGGCAGCGTGATCCGGAAGAAGCGGCGCACCGGGCCCGCCCCGTCCAGCTCCGCGGCCTCGTAGTAGTCCTGCGGGACGGCCTTGATCCCCGCGATGAAGATGATCAAGTAGTAGCCGATGCTCTGCCACACCAGGACGAGCCCGATGGCCCACAGTGCGGACGACGGGTCGGACGCCCAGAAGTGCCGGGAGACGCCGAACCACGACAGGATCTCGTTCAGGAGGCCGAAGTTGCCGTTGTACAGCCAGTTCCAGACGAGGCCGACGGCCACGGGCAGGGTGACGAACGGGATGAAGTACAGGGCGCGGTAGACGCCGACACCCCGCAGGCCGCGTCGGTTGAGGAGGGCGGCGACGGTGATCGAGATCGGCAGCGTGACGAGGCCGATCGCCCCGTACAGGAGCGTGTTGCCGAGCGCCCGCCACACCGTCACGTCGCGGACGACGCGCGCGTAATTGTCGCCGCCCACCCAGGAGTTGCCGCCGAAGGGCCCGAAGGACGTGAAGCTGTAGCCGAAGGTCTGGATCATCGGCCAGATGTAGAAGACGAGGAACCCGACGGCGATCGGCGCGATGAACCCGTACGCCGCTTTCTGTGTACGGGAGTTGGGGCCCCGCGCGGTGCCGTCGCGGCCCGCCTTCGTGCGCGGCTTCCTGATCCGGCCCTCCGCCTCGGCGGCGGCGGTCGACGGGAAAACGGCCATCACTTGTCCTCCTCGTCGAGCGCCCGGTCCATCTGCCGGCCGAGCGTCCGCGCGGCCGACTCGATGCTGCCCTTGCCGCTGAACGGCGCGCCGAGCAGCAGATATTCGAGGTCCTCCCACACGGCTGTGTTCCTGGAACTCGGGTACGGGACCGCGTGGTCGAGCATGTCGATGAAGACCTTGAGGTCGAACTCGGGCATCGACTTGAGCCAGGCGTCCTGTGTTCCCGTGTACGAGGAGATGGTGACGCCGCCCTTCGACTGGATCTGGGCCGCCTCGCGCCGCGCCAGGAAGTCCACGAACTTCCAGGCAGCCTGCTTCTTACGGGACTTGGCGCTCACCACGTTCGCGAGACCGTGGATGACGGTGGCCCGCTCCCGGCCCTTGGGGAGCACGGCGACACCGCCGTGGTCCTTGATCGCGGGCGTGGCGTGCATGAAGGACGCCATTGCCGACAGGTCGTAGTTCATGGCGACCTGCTCGGACAGGAACAGATTGCGGCCCTTCACGTCCGCCATCGCGCTCTGCGGCGGTGACCAGCCGCGGTCGACGAGATCGGTCCACAAGCGCAGCCCCTCGACGGAGCGCTCGTCGCCGAAGCCGGATCGCCCCCCGCGCAGGACGTAGCCGCCCGCGCCGAAGATCGACGGGTAGAAGTTCTTCTGCCGGTCCATCTCGGCGGCGATCCCGTACACGCGGGTCCGCGGGTTCGTCAGCTCGCGTGCCGCGTCCCGTAGGTCGTCCCAGGTCCAGGAGGCGTCCGGGTAGCCGACACCGGCCTTGTCGAACAGGGCTTTGTTGTACCAGAGCCCGACCGTGTCGAAGTCCTTCGGAATCCCGTACTGCTTGCCGTCGTACGCGTACAGCTTGACGAGCGCCTCGGGGTGCCGGCCGAGCGGGGTGCGGTCGCGGGCCGCGTACGGGCCGAGCGGCTCCAGGACGCCGTTCGCCGCGTACAGCTGGATGTTCACGGCGTTCATCCAGAACACGTCGGGCGCGGTCCCGCCGCGCATCGACGTCCTGAGCGTCGTCCAGTACGAGGACCAGGGCGTGACCTGGATGTCCACGGAGACGTCGGGGTTCTTGGCCTCGAACGCCTTCACGATCTGCTGCATGCCCGCGAGCTGGGCCGGGTCCCAGATGCCGTACGAGATGGTGGTGCGGCCGCCGCCGCCCGACGAGGTGGAACCGGAAGCCCCGCCGCCGCTGTCGCACGCGGCCACGAGGGGCGTGGCCGCGAGCGCACCGGCGAGAAGCGTTCTCCTGCGCATACGCGCCTCCGGAGGGTGAGGGGGGATGGTGGCGAGGTCAGAGGGCGGGAGCGGGGCGCAACGGGCCCGTTCCGTAAGGGAGATGGGAGTCGAGAGCGTCCAGCGCGCGGCGTATCGCACCGAGTGCCACGCCCTCACGGCCGAGCGCGCTGACCGCGATGCGCGGCACGTGCAGCGTCAGGGGCCGCAGATGCTCCGTGAGCAGGGGTCCGAGCGGCTCACCGACCGGGGCGAGCGCGCCGGAGAGGACCAGGAGCTCGGGGTCCAGAGCGAGGACGAGTGCGGCGATCCCCGGAGCGACCCCGGCGAGATAGCCGTCCAGCACGGCCCGCGCCCCGGCGTCCCCGGTCCGCACGGCCCGCGCGAGGGCGTCCGTCTCGGACTCGCCCGGGAGCCGCTCGCCGTCCCATGCCAGCCACTTCTCCGCGGCGTCCAGGCCGAGTTGGGGCAGGATGCCCAGCTCGCCCGCGCCGCCCCGGCGGCCTCGGTGCAGCTTGCCGTTGATCATCAGGCCGCAGGAGATGCGCCGCCCGACGAGCACGCACGCCACGTCGTCCGCCAGCGTCGCCGCGCCCTGCCAGTGCTCGGCCAGCACCGCCAGATTCACGTCGTTCTCGACGAGGATCCGGCCCGGGAAGTCGTCGGCGAGTCGGCGCGCGAGATCCAGGTCGGTCCACTCCGGGACGATCACCGACCGGATCCGGCCGGTGTCGTCGACCATGCCCGGCACGCCGATGCCGATGGCCCAGACGGCCTCGGCCCGCAGACCCTGCTCGACGAGGAAGCGCCGCAGCCGCCCGCGCAGCAGCTCGATGCGCTCCGTGCCGCTCAACTTCTCGGCAAGGTCCTCCCGTTCACACGCGACGACCTCGCCGTCCAGCCGGGCGAGCACCAGCACGATCTTGCGCAGCCCGATGTCGACACCGACGACGTGCCCGGCCTCGGACCGGAATCGCAGCCGACGGGCCGGACGACCGGGGGCGCGCCCGGCGGGCGGAGCATCGGTCTCGGCGATCCAGCCCTGCGAGACGAGCTCGTCGACCAGCGCCTCGACCGTCGGCCGCGACAGGCCGGTCGCACCCGTCAGCTGGCTGACGGTCTGCGGACTCTCCCTGCGCAGCGCCCGCAGGACAACGCCCGTATTGAGCCCGCGCAACGCCGCAAGGTCATGCCCCCGTGCCCCAGCCATGCCGAACCGCTCCCTCACATCGGGTTGCGCAGGACTGTTGCATAACCCGACTCCCTTGGGAACCCTGCCGGTTGAGCCGGTTACGCAGAACTCTTGCGAATTGGGTGAGCGGGCCTGCGACGGGTGACGGAGCCGAGGGTCGTTGAGGCCACCCGGGTGACCCGTGGCCCCCAGGGGGCGGATCGTCACAGGTGGCCCATTGACGTCCTTTCGGCTCAGCGTCGAGGGTGGAGGCATGACGCGACTGTCCGAGCATCTGCGCCAGGCCACCCCCGTCGTCGCCGAACGCGGGGAAGGCGTCCATCTCTACGGCACCGACGGCCGCCGCTATCTGGACTTCACCGCCGGGATCGGCGTCACCAGCACCGGCCACTGCCATCCGCGCGTGGTCGCCGCCGCCCAGGAGCAGGTGGCCACCCTCATCCACGGCCAGTACACGACCGTTCTGCACCGGCCCCTTCAGCGCCTCGTCGAGAAGCTGGGATCCGTGCTGCCCGAAGGCCTCGACAGCCTCTTCTTCGCCAACTCCGGCAGCGAGTCCGTCGAAGCGGCCATGCGGCTCGCCCGGCAGGCCACCGGCCGGCCCAACATCGTCGTCGCGCACGGCGGCTTCCACGGCCGCACCGTCGCCGCCGCCTCCCTCACCACGTCCGGCACGAAGATCCGTACCGGCTTCGGACCGCTGATGGCGGGCGTCGCCATCACGCCCTTCCCGAACGCCTACCACTACGGCTGGGACGAGGAGACCGCGACGCGGTTCGCGCTGCGCGAGTTCGACCACCTCCTCCAGACCGTCTCCGACCCGGACGACACCGCGGCGATCCTCGTCGAACCCGTCCTCGGCGAAGGCGGCTACGTTCCCGCCAACTCCGCCTTCCTGCAAGGGCTCAGGGAGCGCGCCGACCGCCACGGCATCCTGCTCATCCTCGACGAGGTACAGACCGGCGTCGGCCGCACCGGACGCTTCTGGGGCCACGACCACTTCGGTGTACGCCCCGACATCGTCATCACCGCCAAGGGCCTCGCGAGCGGCTTCCCGCTCTCCGGGATCGCCGCCCCCGAGGCGCTGATGCACAAGGCGCGGCCCGGCTCGCAGGGCGGCACCTACGGCGGCAACGCCGTCGCCTGCGCCGCCGCGGTCGCCACCCTCGAGGTCGTCGAGGAGGAAGGCCTCGTCGCCAACGCGGCCGCCATGGGCGCCCGCCTGCGCTCCGGCCTGGAGGACATCGCCGCGAAGACCGAGGCGATCGGCGACGTACGGGGCCTCGGCCTGATGCTCGCCAGCGAGTTCACCACCCCCGACGGCGAACCCGACGCGGCCACGGCCGTACGCGCCCAACAGGCCGCCGCCGACGAGGGGCTGCTGCTCCTGCTCTGCGGCCCCTGGGGCAACGTCGTGCGGATGATCCCCGCGCTCATCGTCGACGGGGGGCAGATCGACGACGGCCTGCGGGCCTGGGCCGCGGCCGTGGAGACCGCGACGGCAACCCGCTGACCAGCGACGGAGGAACACGCATGACCACGACCCACCCCACGCCCCAAGTCGTCGAGGACGTCCCCAAGCAGCTCCTCGTCGGCGGCCGTCTCCAGGACGCGGCCGGGGGCCGCACCTTCTCCGTCGACAACCCTGCCACCGGCCAGAGCCTGTGCGAGGTCGCCGATGCCGGGCCCGACGACGGACGGCGCGCCGCCGAGGCCGCCGCGGCCGCACAGGAGTCATGGGCCGCCACCGCGCCCCGCGCCCGCAGCGAGATCCTGCGCCGCGCCTACGAGATCATCATCGCCCGCACCGACGAACTCGCCCTCCTCATGACCCTGGAGATGGGCAAGCCCCTCGCGGAGGCGCGCGGCGAGGTCACGTACGCAGCCGAGTTCTTCCGCTGGTTCTCCGAGGAGGCCGTACGGATCGAGGGCGGGTTCGCGCCCTCGCCCGACGGCCGCAGCCGCCACCTGATCATGCGCAGGCCCGTCGGCCCCTGTCTGCTCGTCACCCCCTGGAACTTTCCGCTCGCCATGGGCACCCGCAAGATCGGCCCGGCCGTCGCCGCGGGCTGCACCATGGTCCTCAAGCCCGCGCCGCAGACACCCCTGTGCACCCTGGCCCTGGCCGGGATCCTCACCGAGGCGGGCCTGCCCGACGGCGTCCTGAACGTCGTCACCACCACGGACGCCGGCGCCCTCGTCGAACCGCTGCTGCGCGGCGGACTCATCCGCAAGCTGTCCTTCACGGGGTCGACCCAGGTCGGCCGGATCCTCCTGGCCCAGTGCGCCGACACCGTCGTCCGCACCTCGATGGAGCTCGGCGGGAACGCGCCGCTCATCGTCTTCGACGACGCGGACCTCGACACGGCCGTCGAGGGCGCCATGGTGGCGAAGATGCGCAACATGGGAGAGGCGTGCACGGCCGCGAACCGCATCTTCGTGCACAGCTCCGTCGCCGACGAGTTCGCCTCCCGGCTGGCCGCGCGCATGAGCGCCCTCACCGTCGGCCCCGGCACCGAACCCGGGACGAACGTCGGGCCGCTCATCGACGCGGCGGGGCGGGACAAGGTCGACCGGCTCGTGCGCGACGCGGTGGACCGTGGCGCGAAGGTCCTCACCGGAGGCGAACTCCCGGACGGCGAAGGCTACTTCTACCCGCCGACCGTCCTCGTGAGGGTGCCGCGCGACGCCGGTCTCACCGGGACCGAGATCTTCGGACCTGTCGCCGCCCTGTTCACGTTCGACGACGAGGACGAGGTGGTGCGCGCCGCCAACGACACCGAATGGGGCCTCGTCAGCTACCTCTTCACCTGCGACCTCGACCGGGCGCTGCGCGTCGGGGAACGCCTGGAGACCGGCATGGTCGGCCTCAACACCGGCCTCGTCTCCAACCCGGCCGCACCCTTCGGCGGCGTCAAGCAGTCCGGCATCGGACGTGAGGGGGGCCGGGTCGGCATCGACGAGTTCCTGGAGTACAAGTACCTGGCGATCCCGGCGCCGGGGCAGTGACGGACCGGCGGCTCCTCAGAGGCGTTCCAGCGCGCGGAACGCCGTCAGCTCCGCCAGCAACCCTCTTGCTGCGGGCGTGAGTTCACGGAGGGGCAGCGGTCGTCCGGAGTTGAGGACCCGCAGTACGGCGGACAGGTCGGCGGCCGACAGCTCCGTGGCCGCCACATGGCCGCATGCGGAGAACAGGCGCCGGCCGGCTGCCTCGGTCCACAACACGCGCTCCGTGGCGCGCACGATGTCATCGTCGCCGAACCTGCCGCGCGGCGCCGGCGGCGGCACGGGCCGGAAACCCCCGGCTGTCCAGTGCCGCAGGGACTGCCGGGCGACGCGCTCCTCCAGCGGCCCGCGCGCGCCCGCCGCACGGAAGTGCGCGAGCGCGCGCTCCAGGGGTGCGGGCAACTCCGCCCCGGCCTCGGCATCGGGCACGAGCAGACCCTCCTCGCCGGGCGGAGCGGCGCCGGAGGGATCCGGGTCCGGCGTGAGGAGCGTCTCAGGAGTCACGTCATGCAGCAGGTCGTAGAGCTCGGACGCCGCCTGCCGCCCCTCCCGTACGACGCTCACCCGCACGCCGGTCGACGCCCAGCCGGCGTAGGGGTCGGCGAGGGGGGAGAGGTGCGACGGCCAGTACAGCAGGTCGCCCGGATCGGCCTCGACGGTGAACGACGCGCCCCGGTCCGCCGCACCGAACCGCATCCGCTGCCGCCCGCCCAGCACGAACAGGAACGTCGCGACACGCTGCCCGGGAAGCGCCTCGGCGAGCGGCTGTTCGTACGTGCCGTGGACCAGCGTCGTGAAGGCGCTCGGCACGGGCTGCCCCACCCGCGCCCACAGCCCGGCGAAGAACGCGCGCTCGCGCGCCCACAGCGGATGGTGGAACGCGTGAAACGCCTGAAGGGACAGGGAGTACGGCTCGCCGGAGAGCTGCCGGACGAGCCGCTGGTGGTAGCCCGCGAACGAGCCGTCCCTCGGCTGCGGCAGGAAGTCACCGGGGTCGGTCTGGGGCTCGCCGCCGACCGCGAACCCCGCGTAGGGCGGCACGCCGAACGGCCCGCCGCGGTGCGCCGCGGCGACGGCGGTCTCGAACACCTCGTGGGCGTCGAAGGGGGCGGGGGCGACGGACTTGATCAGCACGGGTAGCCGGTCCCAGTACCGCTCGCCGAAGACCTGCCAGTCGAGCCGGGTGAGTCGGTCGAGCGGACACTGCTGCCCCTGCTCGACACGGGCGGCAGCGCAGCTTGCGGGCCGGGCGGCGCGGGGATCCTCCCTCATTCCGCCCCGTCTCCGTCCACCAGTTCGATGGCGCGAATGTGATGCAGGTCGGACAGGAGCGGGATCAGTGACTCCGCAGGCATCCGCGACCCGCGCCCCAACTCCCTTATGGTGAAAGTTCTTTCGGACCACAACCGGTTCCTGACGCGTTCGGCTCCGGCCCCCTCGACCGCCAGGGTGTGCCCGTTCGCGGCCCACACGGCGCGTCCGGGTCCGTCCGGTGTTCGGAGGAGCTCGGCCGAGGCCCGTACGCGCAGGCCGGGATCCAGGGCTACGGCGGGCCGTGGCGGAGGCGCCGGTTCGAGCCCCGCCGCCGATCTGCGGGCCGCCCACGCCACGCGCAACTCCCTGGCCGGTCCCGGGCCGGCGGCGAGCCCGGCGAACAGCCGCGCGGCGGCGGCGACCGGTTCCGCCGCGCCGATCTCGCCGTCGGGGTCCGTCGGGGGAGGGAACGGCAGGACGCCGGGGGCGCCCGCGTAGACGGGGTCCTCCTGCATCCGGTCCGCGAGGAGTCCCCGTACGTGGGTGAGGGCGGCGGCACGGCGCGCGGGGACGACGATCCGTAACGTGGTGCAGCGGTCGAGGTAGTGATCGAGGTGACGGCAGCCGGCGGGCCAGTACACCAAGTCCCCTGTTCCAGCCGCGAGTTGGTACTCGGTGCCGGTGTGTTCGGGCCAGAGCCTGACCGTCATCGTCCCGGCGAGTACCCAAGTGAGCGTGAACGAGCCGGGGCGCGGTGCGGGTGCGTCGGGGCCGGTGCAGTGCTCTCCGAGGGCGAGTTCGACCGTCACCGGCAGAGTGGGCCAGCCCACCGCCCGCCACAGCCCGGAGACGAGTTCGCGTACACGTGCCCAGAGGTCGAAGTCGCGCCACAGTGGCTGGTGCACACTCAACAGCCAGCCGGATCCGGCGAGTTGACGAGCGAGTCGGTCCCGGTATGCGTCCGGGCCGGGGTCGTCCCGGCCGGGCAGCAGTGCGCCCGCGTCACGTAATCGGCCCTGTGCCGCGGTGGCGAAGCGGACGCCGGCCGCGTCCTCGGCGGGCGGTGCGCAGGAGGCGGCGACGGCCCCGTGCACCTGCTCCGGCCCGAGGCCCGTGGCGAACGGGACCGCGGCGGGCTCCCTGCCCCAGTGCGCTTCGGCGAACCGTTTCCACCTGGCGGAGAGGTCGGGCTCTGTCGCATTCATGGCGTCGAGAATCTGTCAGAGCGCGATCGAGCGAGTCAACGGTTGACCCGGAATCGGCAGACATATGGCGCGGAAGTGGCGCTGAGTCCCAGGGGTCCAACCCGGCCCGCCCTGGCCCGCCCGGCACCGCAACGGGAGCCCCGACGGGAGGAGCGCGCGCATGGTCGAGCAGTGGGTGAAAGGTGAGGGGACTGTGGAATCTGACACGCCCCGGCGGCGGAATGTCGGTTTCCCATGTATTCACCACGCAGTTGCCGCCGGTAACCCTTAGCGCCCTTGATCAGCGGAGATCGCAGACATGGGATCGTATGTGCGAGCCCGCTGCGGAGGTTCTGCGGCCGAGTCTGAAAGGTGATCTGCATGCCCCTCGCGCTGTTCAGGAGGAGCCGGTCCGGACGGGACCCGCGCGGGGCGGGACTGGTGCACCCCGTGCCGCAAGGCGCCGGCGCCTTCCACTGCGAGGTGGCCGACCCCATGGGGCAGCCGATGTCGGGGGCGGACGTCACCGTGACGCGGGTCGCCAACGGCCGCGTCGTGGCGAAGGTGACCAGCGACCCGTACGGCCTCGTCTTCCTCACGCTGCCGCCCGGCCGGTACGGCGTCTTGATCGCGGCCGACGGCCTCCAGCCCCACCAGCAGACCCTCGACGTCGTCGCCGGTGAAACGCTCCCGCTGACCTCGGTGCAGCTGCACATGGGGCGCCCGCCGGAGCTGCCGCAGCCCGGCACCTGGCTCTTCGACCCGCCGCACACCGCGATCCGGTTCATCGCCAAGCACGTCGGCATGGCCCACGTCCACGGCCGGTTCACCCGCTTCGACGGCGGCATCCAGGTCGCGAACGACATGGCTGACTCGCGGGTCGAGGTGCAGATCGACGCGGCGAGCATCACGACGGGCAACAAGACCCGGGACAATCACCTGCGTTCGGCCGACTTCCTCGATGTCGAGCGCTACCCGTACATCCACTTCTCCTCCGACCGCTTCCTGTACCGCGGCGGCACCAAGTGGACGATCCAGGGCGCCCTCACCATGCACGGCGTCAGCCGCACGGTGGAGCTGGACACCGGCTATCTCGGCATGGTCAACGGCGGTTACGCGGAGGAGCTGCGCTGCGCGGCCCTCGCCACGGCCGAACTCCACCGGGAGGACTACACGCTGGACTGGCGGAGCATGCTGGCCCGCGGTATCGCGGTGGTCGGACCCACCGTGAAGCTGGAGCTCGACATCCAGGCGATGCACCACAGCCACGACACACCCACGCCGCCGGAGTGACCACGCCGCCGGAGTGACCGCGGCGCCGGGGGTTCACGTCATCAGCCGCAGCTGCTCCTTCGCCCGTCCCACGCACACCGTCTGACCCCAGGTCAGTTCCAGCGCGTCGCTCTCCACGCCGTCGCCGAAGGCCACCAGGCGGTCGGACTCGACCGTGACGCGCAGCCGGTCGCCGGGGCCGAGGGAGCCCTCCACCTGGGACGTGCCGGTGGCGGGTGAAGGCCAGGCCTCCCGCACGAACCAGAGCAGCCGGGGCTCCGCCGGGCCCGGCAGCGGGAGCGTGCTCGCGTGCTGCTGCCACAGCGAACGCAGCCAGCCGGTGGCGCCGGTCCCGGTGCCGACCAGGACACCCGAGGACGCCTGGGCCTCGGGTGCGTGCGTGTCGTCGTCGGGGCCGATCCGGTAGCGCGCCGTCTGGTGCGACGGCGGGCCGAGGTAGATCTCGTTGAGCGCGAGCAGCCGCTGTGTGTCGTCGGCGACCGCCTCCACCATGGTGAGTTCGTCGGCGGCGGCTCGGCCCGAGACGGCTGCCGGAAGCAGCTTCGCCGCGTCGGCCGCGCGGTGCCGCACCAGCACCCCCGGATTGCGTCCCGGTTCCGCGTCGATGCCGACGACCGGCTGCCCCGAAAGGTACTTGGCCGCGTTCGCGACCAGACCGTCCTGCCCCACGACGATCACCACGTCCTCCGGGCCGAACAGGAACCGGTCCAGATCCGCGCGCTCGAGACGCGTCCTGCGCCACGACAGCGGTACGGCCGCCGCGACCTCCGCGAGGGCGCGCGCCGTACGGTGATGGCGCTCGGCCACCTCCTCGACGGAGCGCCCGCGCGAGGAGAGGAAGAAGGCGGCCTGGCCGTGTGTGCCGTGCCGGGCCAGCAACTCCTCGTACTCCGTGGTCCGGTGGACGAGTACCGCGCGCGGTGCGAGCGTCACGACCGCTCACCGCGGTCGTGGCCGAGCCGGGCGAGCAGACCTGTGAGCACGTCGGGGGAGAGGGTCAGGTTCTCGATCCGCGGCACGTTCTGCGCCAGCTGGGTGGCGGCGAGGGCGTGCAGGGTCGCGGCGTCCACCTGGGAGTGGACCCGCAGCCACGCCTCCTGCGCGTGCGCCCGCGCCTCGCCGACCGCACGTGCCGCCTCCGCCTCGCCGCCCGCCAGGCGCACCGCCCGCGCCGCCTCCGCCTCGGCGCGTACCGCGTCCGCCGCCGCGTTCTCCTCAGCCTCGCGGCGTGCGTTCGTGCCGCGCTGCTCCACCAACTGCTCTTCCTGCCGGGCCAGTTCGATGCGGCTGCCGAGCTCGTTCTCGGCGATGGCGCGCTCCCGCTCGACCGCCACCGCGCGCCGCTCGTACGTCGCCCGGTCGGCCTCCTGCTGGATCCGCTCCCTGGCCGGCGTGCGCAGCGCCCGCTCCACCTCGGGCTCGGGGCGCAGGGCCACGACGCGCACGGTGACGACCTCCACGCCGGTCGCGGGCAGCCGGGGCTCCGCGGCGAGACCCGCCGCGACCCGTTCGCGCACCGCCGTGACACCGTCCGCGAGGGCCTCCGCGAGCGGGGTGCGCGCCAGAACATCCAGCGCGTGCTGCTGCGCCGTCTCCGTGAGCAGGGCGGACAGCTGCTCCAGGGGCGTGCCGCGCCAGGCGCCGGTGTCCGGGTCGAGCGAGAAGTCGAGCCGGGCGGCGGCGAGCGCGGGGTCGCTGATGCGGTACGTCACCGAGGCCTGCACGGCGACGTCCTGGAAGTCGGCGGTCCGGGCATGGAATGTGACCGCCAACTCCCGGTCGTCCACGGGAACTTCGGACAGTGCCGCGCTCAGCGCCCGGAACCAGAAGCTCAGGCCCGTGCCGTCGTGGGCGAGCGCTCCGCGCTTGTGGTGACGGATGTGGGCGGTCGGTGCGGAGCGCAAGTGGTGCAGTCCGAAGCGTCGCTTGATGTCGGCCATGGCAGGAACCCCCTAGTCGTTTTCGTCATGGCGACGATATGGCGCACCTTGAATATAGTCAAGGTGACCATAAAGATTCGGGAGGTGTGTATGAGGGTTTTCGGGGGGTGTGTCCGAGGGTTACGGCTTGCGTGCCACCCCTGCGTACAGCGGCACCGGCGATTCGTTCCTGATCTCGTCGACGCCGAGCTCCGGGTGCCAGTCCGGCAGCCACACGATCCCCGGGTCCAGCAGGTCGAGCCCGTCGAAGAAGCGGCCCATCTCCTCGCGTGAGCGCGGCACGAGCGTCACCCCGCCCGCCGCGTACATCGCCACGGCCTCCCTCGTCCGCTCCGGATCGAAGTCGCCGGCGAGCTGGGACAGGACCAGATGACTCCCCGGCGGCAGCGCGTCCACCAGGGTGCGTACGAGGTCGTGGGCGCCGTCCGAGTCCGGGATGAAATGAAGCAGTGCGATGAGCGACAGCGTCACCGGGCGGTCGAACTCCAGGATGTTCGCCGCGAGTTCAAGGATCTTCTCCGGTTCCCGCACGTCCGCCGAGAGGTACTCGGTGCGGCCCTGCGGAGTGCCGCGCAGGAGTGCCCCCGCGTGGGCGAGCACGATCGGGTCGTTGTCCACGTACACGACACGGGCGTCGGGCGCGGCGCCCTGAGCGATGCGGTGGAGGTTGGGCTCCGTGGGGATGCCGCTGCCGATGTCCAGGAACTGGCGCGCGCCGGCCGCCCCGGCGAGATGCCGTGTGGCGCGCTGCATGAACCAACGGTTGTGCTGGGCGGCGTACTTGGACTGCGGTTCGAGGGCCACGATCTGCCGGCCGAGCTCCTCGTCGACCGGGTAGTTGTCCTTGCCGCCCAGGAACCAGTCGTAGACGCGCGCGGGATGCGGCTTGCCGGTGTCGATCCGGGCGACGGACGGCGGCGTGATCTCCCCTATGCGGCAACTCCCTTGTGAAGAGGCTCAGTTCGGTCAGGTCCGATCATCGTGCCTCAGTGGTCGCGGCGGAGGGAGGTGATCGGGAAGGATGGGCACGGCATGGATCAAGGCGGCGGCCCTGGGCGGCGCGCCGCGCAGGAACGGAGAGGCGACGATGACGCGACCGGACCCCCACACCTCCGGCAACCACCGGACCGCCGGCACCCCCGAGGTGCCCGAGCGGCTTGACATCACCCGGGCCACGCTCGACGACTGGTCCGTCATCAGCGGCTGGGCGGCGGCAGAGGGCTGGAACCCGGGCCTCGCCGACGCCCGCAGCTTCTTCGCCCAGGACCCCGACGGCTTCTTCATCGGCCGGGTCGACGGCGAGCCTGTCTCCGCGATCTCGGTGGTCAACTACGGCGACGACTACGCGTTCCTCGGCTTCTACCTCGTACGGCCCGACCTGCGAGGCCGCGGCTACGGCATCGCCACCTGGAAGGCGGCCCTCACGCACGCGGGCGGCAGGACCGTAGGCCTCGACGGTGTCCCCGCCCAGCAGGACAACTACCGCAAGTCCGGCTTCGAGTCGGCCCACACGACCGTCCGCTACGCGGGCGTCCCGCAGGCCCCGCGCGCGGCCGAAGGCGATCCAGCGCCCGGCACCGTCATCCCCGTCGCCGAGGCGGGCGGCCTCAAGTCCGTCGCCCTGTACGACAGCGCCTGCTACCCCGCGGACCGGCCCCGCTTCCTCGCCTCCTGGCTCGCCGGTGACGGGCATCGTGCGCTCGCCCGCGTCGTCGACGGCCGCGTCACCGGCTACGGCGTCATCCGCCCGGCCCTCGACACGTTCCGCGTCGGCCCGCTGTTCGCCGACACCCCGCAGGACGCCCGCGCGCTGTTCGACGCCCTCATCGCGGCGGTCGGCCGGGCCCCGGTCGCCGTGGACGTCCCCGAGTCGAACCCGGCCGCGGTGGCACTCGCCGAGTCGTACGGCCTGACCCCCGGGTTCGCCACGGCCCGCATGTACACCGGCCCCGTCCGGCCGTTCGCCCAGGAAAGGATCTTCGGCATCACCACCCTCGAACTGGGCTAAAGGCTCACCAGGGCACATTGGCAGCAGTGATATCTCGAAAAGGTAACTGGGCTAGACCATCTTTAAGGTTCCGGTCACCTCCGGTACGTCGTCAGGCCATCGCGATCCGTAACGCTCGGGGCGACCAACCACCCGTACACGGGGGAGTCGCTTTGGAGGAAACACCGATGGATCGCAGATCGTTCATGGCCACGACGGGGCGCGCGACGCTCGCGGGCGGCGCGCTCGCCGCGACCGGCTCCCTGGTCTCCGCGCCCGCGGCCGGCGCCGCGCCCGCCGCCGAGCCCGCGGCACAGCGCCACGGCGACGGCGGGACCGTGCGGTTCAACATCATCAGCGACATCCAGGGCGACCTGACCGACTTCGGCAAGGCGCTCGACGACCTGCACTCGGTCAACCCCCACAGCGCGGGCCTCGGCATAGCCGGCGACATCACCCCGCGCGGCTACGACTTCGAATACGCGGCCGTCCGCCAGACCTTGGACAAGCACCCGCACCCCAAGAACGTGGCGTGGGCCATCGGCAACCACGAGTTCTACGTGCCGAAGTACAGCGACCCGAACACCCTCGCCCAGGCGACCTGGCCCAACGGCACCACCGAGGACTCCCTCTTCCGCAGCTTCTACAACTTCGCGGAGCGGGGCAAGGTCTACTCGGAGACCTCGTTCGGCGGCGTGCCCGTCCTCAGCCTCGGCACCGAGCGCTACTCCCACTACCACGACGCGAAGCTGTGGGACGAGGTGTGGATCAGCGACGAGCAGTTCGCGTGGCTCGAGGACCGGCTCGCCTACTGGGCGCGCCGCCGCCGTCCCGTCATGGTCCTGACCCACCACCCGCTGCCCAACACCGTGTCGGGCACGCACAACAAGCTGTACATGAGCGACTACCTCCAGCCCGACCGGCTCCTGTCGGTCCTGGGCCGCCACAAGGACGTGTTCCTGTTCTCCGGGCACACCCACTGGGACCTCAACCTGTCCGACTGGGTGGTGCGCCGCGTCGTCCCCGGCACCGCGAACCTCGAAGGGTTCACCGTCGTCAACACCGCCGCCGTACAGGTCGGTTGGATGGACGACGGCAAGGGCGGCGAGGTCTCGCTCGGCGGCGCGTTCAACCAGGGCCTCCAGGTAGAGGTGGGCCCCCGCTCGGTCGTCATCAAGGCGCGCGACTTCACCACCGGCACCTGGATCAAGCAGATGACGGTGCCGCTGCACACCTCCGACTGACCGTTCGCCGGGGGCGGGCGCGGCGCCGGCTCACATGTCGGTGAACGACCCGTGCCGCCCCGCCCCCGACGCGAACCGCGCGGCACCCTTCAGGCTCTCCTCCAACACGGCAGTCCCGTACCGCAGTTCACCCGCCATGGCCGCCTCTTCGCCCTGCCCCGCCTGGTCCAGAACGGAGGCGCGGTCGCCGCGCATGCAGGCCTGCGGGAAGCCCGCGATCTGCTCCGCGAGCTCCTCCGCCTCGGCGCGCGCCCGGCCGGGCGGCACGAGCCGGTTGGTCAGCCCCATCGCGTACGCCTCCGGGGCGGGCACCGGACGGCCCGTGAGGATCAGGTCCATGGCACGGCTCTCGCCGATGAGCCGGGGCAGGCGCACCGTGCCGCCGTCGATGAGGGGTACGCCCCAGCGCCGGCAGAACACCCCGAACACGGCGTCCTCCTCGGTGACCCGCAGATCACACCAGAGCGCCAGTTCGAGGCCGCCGGCCACCGCGTGCCCGCTCACGGCGGCGATCACCGGCTTGGACAGCCGCAGCCGGGTCGGGCCCATCGGCCCGTCGCCCTCCTCGGCGACCCGGTTGCCGCGCTCCGTGCCGATGGCCTTGAGGTCGGCGCCCGCGCAGAACGTGCCGCCCTCACCCCAGAGCACCGCGACGCGGGCGGATTCGTCGGCGTCGAACTCCTTGAAGGCGGCGGCCAGTTCGGCGGCCGTGGGCCCGTCGACCGCGTTGCGGACCTCGGGGCGGGACAGTACGACCGTGGTGACATGCCCTCGGCGCTCGACGCGGACCGGCATCCGAACCCTCCTGAGTGATCATCGCTGAGTGGATGTTCAGCGTGGCACGCCGGCCGCGCCCCTCCCAGAGGTCCACCCACCTCTAATTAAGGCATCCCGTTGACCTCAAGCTTGCTTGAGGTCTTACCGTCTACTTCATGAGCATGGAGACCACGGCGTGGACGCAGCTGCACAGCGTCATGAACGCCCAGCAGGACACCCGACCTTTCGCCCCCGCCACCCTTCGCCGCATCGCCGCCTTCGCGCGACCGCACCGGCGCAGGATCGCCCAGTTCGTCGTCCTGAGCGTGGTCACCGCGCTGACCGCGGTGGCGACCCCCGTCCTCGCGGGGCACGTCGTCGACGCCATCGTCGCGGGCAAGGACGAGGGCACCGTCATCCGCCTCGCCCTCCTCATCGCCGTGATCGCCCTCGTGGAAGCGGGGCTCGGCATCGTCGCCCGCTGGCTCTCGGCCAACCTCGGCGAGGGCCTGATCCTCGACCTGCGCACGGCGGTCTTCGACCATGTGCAGCGCATGCCCGTCGCCTTCTTCACGCGGACACGCACCGGCGCCCTCGTGAGCCGGCTCAACAACGATGTGATCGGCGCGCAGAGAGCGTTCAGCAACACGCTCTCCGGCGTGGTCGGCAACGTCGTGACCCTGCTTCTGACCCTCGTCGTCATGCTCACGCTCTCCTGGCAGATCACGCTCCTCGCCCTGGTGCTCCTGCCGGTGTTCGTGGTGCCCGCGCGGCGCATGGGTACGCGGATGGCCCGGCTCCAGCGCGAGGCCGCCGCGCACAACGCGGCCATGGGCACCCGGATGACCGAGCGGTTCTCGGCGCCCGGCGCCACGCTGATCAAGCTCTTCGGCCGGCCCGGCGACGAGTCCGCAGAGTTCGCCGCCCGCGCCAGCCGCGTACGGGACATCGGTGTCCGCACGGCCATGGCGCAGTCGGCGTTCATCACCGCCCTCACTCTCGTCTCGGCCCTCGCCCTCGCCCTCGTCTACGGTATGGGCGGCTACTACGCGATCGAGGGCACCCTCGAAGCGGGCACCGTCGTCACCCTCGCCCTGCTCCTCACCCGCCTCTACGCGCCGCTGACCTCCCTGGCCGGGGCCCGTGTCGAGGTCATGAGCGCCCTCGTCAGCTTCGAGCGCGTCTTCGAGGTGCTCGACCTCAAGCCGCTGATCGACGAGAAGCCGGACGCACGTGAGGTGCCCGAGGGCCCGGTCGCCGTGGAGTTCGACGACGTCCGCTTCGGCTACCCGTCCGCCGACAAGGTCTCCCTCGCCTCCCTCGAAGAGGTCGCCTCGCTCGACACCCGCGGGGGAGCCGAGGTCCTGCACGGCATCTCGTTCCGCGCCGAACCCGGCCAGACCGTCGCCCTCGTCGGCACCTCCGGCGCGGGCAAGTCGACCGTCGCCCAGCTCATGCCCCGCCTGTACGACACCGACGAGGGCGCCGTACGCATCGGAGGGGTCGACGTCCGTGACCTGACCGCCGTATCCCTGCGCGAGACCCTCGGCATGGTCACCCAGGACGGCCACCTCTTCCACGATTCCGTCCGCGCCAACCTCCTCCTGGCCAGGCCCGGAGCGAGCGAGGAGGACCTGTGGGACGTCCTGCGCCGCTCCCGTCTGGAGGACCTGGTCCACTCCCTGCCCGACGGCCTCGACACCGTCGTCGGCGAGCGCGGCTACCGCCTCTCCGGCGGCGAACGCCAGCGCATGACCATCGCCCGCCTCCTCCTCGCCCGGCAGCGCGTCGTCATCCTCGACGAGGCGACCGCCCACCTGGACAACACGTCCGAGGCGGCCGTGCAGGAAGCGCTCGCGGAGGCACTCGAAGGCCGTACGGCCGTCGTGATCGCCCACCGCCTGTCCACGATCAGGTCCGCCGACCAGATCCTCGTGGTCGAGGACGGCCACATCGTGGAGCGCGGCACTCACGAGACGCTCCTCGCCGAGGACGGACGGTACGCGGAGCTGTACCGCACGCAGTTCGCGAACCCGACGGACGTGGTGGAAGCCGCGTAGAGGCAGAAGCACAGCGAGAGGAGGAGGGGGTGGCCGCAGCGGCCACCCCCTCCTCCTCGTCCTGCCCGACGGTGTCAGTCGGTCTAGTCGGTACCGGACTCCATCGCGGCGCGGTCCAGGAGCTCGTCGTCCTCGGAGACCTCGCCACGGGAGGCGATGACCTCGGCGCCACCCTCCGGCATCGCGCCGATCAGGCCCGTCGCCGCCGCCTGCGCGGCGCCGATCAGCTCGGGGTGCGTCGTGCCGACGATGCCGAGGCCCGCGTACTGCTCGAGCCGGGCGCGCGAGTCGGCGATGTCGAGGTTGCGCATGGTGAGCTGCCCGATCCGGTCCACCGGGCCGAACGCCGAGTCCTCGGTACGCTCCATCGACAGCTTGTCCGGGTGGTAGCTGAACGCCGGGCCCGTGGTGTTGAGGATCGAGTAGTCCTCACCGCGCCGCAGCCGCAGCGTCACCTCGCCGGTGACCGCCGAGCCGACCCAGCGCTGGAGCGACTCGCGGACCATCAGCGCCTGCGGGTCCAGCCAGCGGCCCTCGTACATCAGCCGCCCGAGGCGCCGGCCCTCGTTGTGGTACTGCGCGAGGGTGTCCTCGTTGTGGATCGCGTTCACGAGGCGCTCGTACGCGGCGTGCAGCAGCGCCATGCCCGGGGCCTCGTAGATGCCGCGGCTCTTCGCCTCGATGATCCGGTTCTCGATCTGGTCGGACATGCCCATGCCGTGGCGGCCGCCGATCGCGTTCGCCTCCATGACCAGGTCGACGGCGGAGGCGAACGCCTTGCCGTTGATCGTCACCGGGCGGCCCTGCTCGAAGCCGATCGTCACGTCCTCGGCGGCGATCTCCACCGACGGGTCCCAGAACCGCACGCCCATGATCGGCTGAACGGTCTCCACACCGGTGTCGAGGTGCTCCAGAGTCTTGGCCTCGTGGGTGGCGCCCCAGATGTTGGCGTCGGTCGAGTACGCCTTCTCGGTGCTGTCGCGGTACGGCAGGTCGTGGGAGACCAGCCACTCCGACATCTCCTTGCGGCCGCCCAGCTCCGTCACGAAGTCGGCGTCGAGCCACGGCTTGTAGATGCGCAGGTGCGGGTTGGCCAGCAGGCCGTAACGGTAGAACCGCTCGATGTCGTTGCCCTTGAACGTCGAGCCGTCGCCCCAGATCTGGACGTTGTCCTCGAGCATCGCCCGCACCAGCAGCGTGCCGGTGACGGCACGGCCGAGCGGCGTCGTGTTGAAGTAGGCACGGCCACCCGAGCGGATGTGGAACGCGCCGCACGCGAGCGCGGCCAGGCCCTCCTCCACCAGCGCCGCACGGCAGTCGACCAGGCGCGCGATCTCGGCGCCGTAGGTCTTGGCACGGCCGGGCACCGACGCGATGTCGGGCTCGTCGTACTGGCCGATGTCGGCGGTGTAGGTGCACGGGACGGCACCCTTGTCGCGCATCCACGCGACCGCGACGGAGGTGTCGAGGCCGCCCGAGAAGGCGATGCCGACGCGCTCGCCGGCGGGAAGGGAGGTGAGAACCTTAGACATAGGAAGAGTATGCATCCTAGAGAATGATTATGCAAAGGGGGCGGGTGTATCAGTCTTCAGGTGCTTCGGTGCGCAAGTGTTCATGTGCTCAGTGACGGTGCCTGTTCCTGGGCGTCCCGGACGATCCCGTAGGTGAGCGCCGCGAGGCTGTCGCCGACCGTGCGGGTGTCGAGGAGGCGCAGGGACAGCCCGTCGCCGGTCTCGCCGAAGAGGCGCTCGCCGGCCCCGAGCACGACCGGGTGGACGATCAGCCGCAGCTCGTCGGCCAGGCCGTGCGCAAGCAGCGTGCGCACGAGCCGGCGGCTGGCGTAGACGACGATGTCCCCGTCCAGCTCCTGCTTCAGTTTCGAGACCTCGGGGACCACCTCGCCGTCGAGGACCGTCGAGTTGTTCCACTGGGGGTCGACGAGGGTCGAGGACACGACGTACTTGGGCAGGGTGTTCAGCCGCTCCGCCCACGCGCCGCTCCGGGACGGCCACCGGGCCGCGAACCACTCGTAGCTCCGCCGCCCGAGCAGCAGCGCCTCCGTGCCGAGCGCCTCGTCGAACTCGACCTTGGTCCACTCCAGCCGGTCCTTGTCCGCCATCCGGCCGAACCAGCCCCCGTGCCGGAACCCCTCCTCACCGGTCGGGTCCTGGACGACGCCGTCGAGCGAGACGTTCTCGCTGATGACGATTTTTCCCATGTCGGTCTCCTTCGGTACGGGCTAGGGTCGGGCGGCGAGTGAACTGCTAGGAGTGAGAGATGCCCGGTCGTACGAGCACGCTGTGACGCCGTAGGCCCTGATCGGCCCGTCATCGCGTGCTGCCCTTGTCACGTGGCACAGCGAGCCCTCTCCTGCCCGAACCGGCGGTGCGCCCTCTGCGCGCCCGGTGACGGGCCTCGTCGTCCGCACTGCAAGGGATCCCTGTGCCCTCCGCGTCCTCTGCTTCGTCTGATTCCGCCGATCCCTCCGATTCCTCTGCTTCCTCCGCTTCCTCCGCCGGATCCGCTTCCGGCCGGCCTGCTTCCCCAAGCCTGTGGCGCGACCGCGACTTCCGCCGACTCTGGGTGGGCCAGACGGTCTCCCAACTCGGTGAACACACAACTCTGGTCGTTCTGCCGCTCTGCGCCGTCCTGACGCTCGACGCCGACGCCGGTGAGCTGGGTGTCCTGCGCGCGGTGGGGCAGGCGCCGATCCTGCTGCTCTCGCTCCTGGCCGGCGCGTGGGTGGACAGGTGGCGCACGCGCACGGTGATGGTGCTGGCGGACGCGGGCCGGGCGCTGGCCCTGGGGGCGACCGCCGTGGCAGGGCTCCTCGGCGCGCTGGGCCTGCCCGCGCTGCTCGTGGCCGCCTTCGCCGTCGGCGCCCTCTCCGTGTTCTTCGACGTGGCCTACCAGACGTCTCTCGCACGGCTGGTGAAACGCGATCAACTGGTGCCGGGCAACAGCGCACTGGAGGGCAGCCGCTCCGCCGCCCAGATCGCCGGCCCCGCACTCGGCGGGGCGCTGGTCTCGGTCCTGGCAGCACCGATCGCTGCCGCGTCCGGCGCCCTCCTCTTCGCGATGTCGTTCCTGTCGATCCGACGGATCCGCCGCAGTGAGTCGATCCCCGAGTCCAGGCAAGAGCGCTCGCGGCGTCCCCCGGAGCCCACGAAAGACCCCCAGCGGCGTCCCCCGCGGGTCTGGCGGCGGATCGGCGAGGGCCTCCGCTTCGTCGTCGGCGACACCTCGCTGCGGGCCGTGTGCCTGGCCTCGGCCGCCTTCCAGTTCTCGCTGGCGGCCATGATGACCGTCTACCTGCTCTTCCTGCCGCGGGAACTGCAGCTGTCCGGCACGGAGATCGGTCTCGCGCTCGCGGCCACGGGGCCGGGCGCGCTCCTCGGCTCGCTGCTGGCCGCGCGCCTGCCGGGCCGGTTCGGGCACGGCGTGGTGCTCGTGTCCGCGGCGGCCCTCGGCGACGGCGCGTTCCTGTTCGTGCCCGCGCTGCACGGCTCCTCAACGGGAACGGTTCTCGCCCTCGTCGCGGTCAGTCTCGTGTTCGGGACCTTCGGCCAGCTGGTGAACGTCACGGTGATGGGCGTCCGGCAGGCCCTGACCCCGGACGGGATGCAAGGCCGCGCGGCGGCGACCGTCACGTTCGTCGGCATGGGCCTGACCCCGCTCGGCTCGCTGCTCGGCGGTCTTCTCGCGGACGAGTGGGGGCTGCGCCTCAGCATTGCGGTGACGGCGGCAGGGATGCTGCTGTCCCCGTTGCTGATGGCGCTGTCCCCGCTGGCCCGCCTGGGACGGACGCTTCCGGCCCGGGGGGTTCTCCGGGACTGATGCTGCCGTCAGGTATCCATGGGCGGGGCGCCGACCCGATTCCTGGATGCGAGCGGGGCTCAGGCCGTCCGTATGGACCGGTTCTCCCTGAGTCGGCTGTAGATGCGCTCCGGCGTCAGGGGCAGTGCGCGACAGCGGACGCCCGTGGCGTCGTGGAGCGCGTTCGCCAGCGCGGGGGCCACCGGGTTGATGCAGCATTCCGCCATGCCCTTCGACCCCATGGGCCCGAAGGAGTCAGCCGACTTCACCAGAAGTAGTTCGGTGCGGGGGACGTCGGCGTAGGTGGGGATGCGGTAGTTGCGCAGGTTCGGGTTGGCCATGGCTCCGCCCGCGTCGACCTGGTAGTTCTCGGTCAGCGTGAAGCCGATGCCCTGGGCGACCCCGCCTTCCACCTGACCCCGGACCTGCGCGGGGTTGATGACGACGGCCGCGTCCGTGGCGTGAACGCTGTAGAGGATGCGGATCTCGCCCGTCACCTGATGGACCGCGATCTTGAATCCGTGCGTGTTGGACACGACGCTTCGTGGCGAGCCGTAGGCCTTGCGTGCGGCGGTGAACCGGATTCCGCGCGCCCGGGCCAGCGAGACGAGTTCGGCCAGCGGCACGCGCCGGTCCCCGCAGACGACTTCCCCGTCGCCCAGCGAGCACATGACCATGTGGACGCCTGTGTGCGCGGCGGCGAATTCGAGGATGCGGTCGCGTACGGCATTGGACGCTCGGAGCACGGCGTTGCCCGCCACGAAGAGGCCCGCGCTCGCGAAGGCGCCGGTGTCGAATCCCGTGCGGTCCGTGTCCGACTGCACCAGGCGAATGCGTGAGGGCGTCGTACTCAGCTGGTTGGCCGCGATCTGGACGTGCGCGGTCGACGTGCCCTCGCCGAACTCGACGGTACCGACGGCCAGTTCGTACACGAGGTCGTCGCCGAGCGTGACCCAGGCCTCGGAGAGGTGCTCGGTCGGGGGCGCGGTCTCGTGCAGGGAACTCGCGACCCCGGACCCCACCAGCCAACCGGGCCCGGGCGGCGGCTCGTCGACAGCGCGAGCCATGGCGTGATCCACGAGATCGATGCACTTGCCGAGCCCGTTCTCGTTGAACATCACGTCGTCGGGGCCGTCGTGCATGGCGACGAGCGGATCGCCAGGCCGCACGATGTTGCGGCGTCGCAGTTCGAGCGGATCTAGGTGCAGGGCGCGGGCCAGTTCGTCCATCGCGGATTCGACGGCGTACGCCGGCTGCGTCATTCCGTAGCCGCGCAACGCCCCGCTCGGCACAGTGTTCGTGTAGACGGAGAACCCGTCGTACTTCTTGTTGCGGCAGCGGTAGATCATGACGGCCGCGCCGCCTGCGTACAGGGTCTCGCCGCCGTGATTGCCGTAGGCGCCCGTGTTCGACACATTGCGGACCTGAAATGCCGTCAGGGTGCCGTCCGCCTTCGCGCCGAGCCTGACCGTCAGCGTCATCGGGTGCCGCGGCGAGGCCGTCGTGAACTCCTCCTCGCGGGTGTACTCGAAGCAGACGGGCCGCCCGGTGTCCAGGGCGGCGAGCGCGGCCAGATCCTCCGAGATGACCTCCTGCTTGCCGCCGAAGCCGCCACCGACCCGCTTGCAGAACACGCGGAGCTGGTCCGGGCGCAGCGCGAAGAGATGCGCGAGCTTGACCTTCGCGATCGACGGCGACTGCGAACTGGTCCGCACGTTCAACCGGCCGTTCTCGACCCAGGCGATGGATCCGTGGGTCTCGAGATGCGCGTGCTGCACCCGGGGGGACGAGTACGTTCCTTCATGGATCACGTCCGCCTCGGCGAACCCCGCGTCGACATCGCCGATGTGCGAATGGATCTCCAGCAGGATGTTGTGGACGGCATCGCGGACGAACGGGTCGTCCGTACGGTGCAGTTGGGGAGCCCCTTCGGCCATCGCGGCCTCAGGATCGAACACCGCCGGCAGCTCCTCGTACTCCACCTCGACCCTTCGGCAGCCCTCCTCCGCCGCGCCGACCGTGTCGGCCACGACGGCGGCGACGCGCTGGCCGACGAAGCGGACCGTGTCGTCGAGGATGTATGTGTCGTCCGGATCGACGAGGTGGTCGGTGTGGATCGCCGTGGAGAACCGCCTGCGCGGCACGTCCTCCCAGGTGTAGACGCGATGCACGCCCGGCACCGCGAGCGCCGCGGTCTTGTCGACCGACACGATCCGGGCGTGCGGGTGCGGGGAGTGCAGCACCTTGAGGTGGAGCAGGCCGTCGACATCGGTGTCCATCGTGAACTCGGCGCGCCCGGTCACCACTTCGTCGGCCGCCGGGGCGCCGGCGCTCGTCCCGACGGCTTTTCCCGGCGCGGCGGTCTCGACGCCGACGACGCCCTTCACGGCGTCCTCGATCGCCCGGTAGCCGGTGCAGCGGCAGAGGTTGCCCTTCAGGGCGCGAGGCAGGTCCGCCTTCTGGGCCTCGGTGAAGGTCGCCGAGGTCATGATCATCCCTGCGGTGCAGAAGCCGCACTGGAACCCCGGCGCATCACGGAACTGCTGCTGCATCGGGTGCAGTTGGCCGGGAGATCCGAGCCCTTCGATCGTGGTCACCTCATGGCCCTCCGCGCGGAACGCGGGGGTGATGCAGCTGTGCACCGGATCGCCGTCGAGCCACACCGTGCACGCACCACAATCGCCCGCGTCGCACCCCTTCTTGACGCCGTGGTGCCCGAGCGACCGCAGGAAGGTCCGCAGGCACTGGCCGGGGCCAGGCTCCTCCTCGAAACTCCTGCCGTTCACGACGTACGTCATGGCAGGTCACCGGCCGACAGCTCGCGACGAATCTCTTCGGCGAAGTGCTTCGTCAGATGGCGACGGTGATCCGGGGTCCCATTGGGATCCGAGAACCAGAGGCCGGCGGGGACGGCGTCGATGCTCCGCCGCAGAGTCGAGGCATCGGGCAGGGCGTCAAAAGCAATGCGTACGGGGCGTGTCGTGCCTGCCGTGACAGTGAGCAACAGGTCGTTCGTGCCCGGTGTTCGAGTGCCGATGAGGAAGACCGTCGAGCGGCCGAGGCGGGTCAGCGTGAAGCGGCGGTGCGCGGCGCGTTTCCTCAGGGCATGGGCCGGAATGTCGATGCGCCGCAGGACTTCCCCGGGGCCGAGAACGTTCTGATGGTCGCCGGTCACGAAGTCGACGGCATCGACGGTGCGCGTGGACCCGTCGGAAGCCCACAGCTCGTACCGGGCCTCCAGGGCGACCGTCAGCGTGATCATGGGTCCGGCGGGCAGGGACAGACAGATATTGCCGCCGACGGTCGCTGAATTCCATACCTTGAAAGAGGACAGGAAGGCATCGCAGCTTTTCGCCAAAAGGGTGCCCGCGATCCAGTCGCCCGGAAAAGCAAAGGAATGGAGATCGCGAATCGTGCACGTGGCACCGATTTCGAGTCCCGCGCGGCCCGGGACGAGGGGATCCCAGCGTAGCGCCGTAAGGTCGACCAGGCGCCGCAGGCTCGGCTGTTCCACGGAGAACAGCCACGTACCACCCGCAAGCCACGCATCACCTTCGCGCCAGTCCGCGCCGGGCGGATCGAGCGGACGCCGGACGACTTCCGTGACGGTGTTGAGGTCCATGGAGACTGATCTCTCGCGGGAGGCTGATTCTCTCGCGCGATAATTCGTGCGGCGGATGTTCCCCGAATTCCCGGTGAATTCGAATGCCGTCATAATTCCCTGTGAACTAGACTACGCCGTATGGGTATCCGTGCAAGCGGCAGTGCGACCGTGGTGACCTCCCAGAAGGTGCGGGAAGGGCTCGACGAGGAGTACGACCGCTGGCAGGGGAAGGTGAACCGGGCCGTTCGGGACTTCGACGGATTCGAGGCCACGGAGACCTATCCCCCAGGATTCGGCGAGGAACGCGAATGGGTCGTGGTGTTCCGCTTCGCCGGCACGGACCAGCTCACCGCGTGGCTGGACTCGACCGCCCGCCGGGAGTTGCTCGCCGAAGGCCGTTGGCTGCTGGACGGAAGCCCTACCCAGGAAGTCCTTGCCGGTGGCCACATCGAGGTACCGGACCGGGTGGAGGGTGTCACGGCAGTTGTCTCGCACGACGTACGGCCGGGCCGGGAAGAGGACTTCGAGCGCTGGCAGGAGAAGATTCTGAGAGAGCAGGAGAAGTATCCGGGCTTCATGGGGACCGAATTCTTCCGGCCCGTCGAGGGGATCCAGGACAATTGGGTGATCGTTTTCCGGTACGACACCCATGAACATCTCGATGCCTGGCTGGACTCCAGCAGCAGGGAGCACCTCCTCAAGGAAGGGCGGGACTACTTCGCGTCCTACGACGTCCGCAAGGTGGGGACGGCGTTCGGCGGCTGGTTCAGGTTCGGCTCGGACGAGGAGGAGCGGGTCCCTCCCAGCTGGAAACAAGCGATGACCGTGGTGCTGGCCCTCTATCCCACCGTCATGGTCCTGAATCTGACCGTGGGTCATGAATTCGACGTCCTGGGCGTCCCCGGATACCTCGGCCTGTTCTTGGGCAACATACTGAGCGTCAGCATTCTGACCTGGCTGCTCATGCCCCTGGTGAACCGCGTCCTGGCCTTCTGGCTCCGCCCCGGCCGGACCCGCACCGTCCGCGTCGACGTGGCGGGCGCGGCGCTCGTGGCCCTGTGCTGGGCCCTCACCGTCCTCATCTTCGGCCTGACGACGGGCTGACGCCCGCGTTCCTTCCCGCGGACAGGGGCAGGGTGCGGCCTGCCACGCTCATCCGGTGATCTCCTTGCCGAGACGATGTTCCGGGCAGTGATCCACTTCTGGATCTCCTTGGTTCCCTCGTGGATTCTCGCCGATCTTGCTGTCGCGGTAGATCGCCTCGACAGGTCCCGGCGTACCGTCCGCGCTGGGCTCGCGAGGGAAGCCGAGGCCGCCGAAGGCCCGGACGGCACGGCGGGCCATGTCGACCGCCAGTCGGATCCCGTAGTGCTTCGCCATCGCTGCCTCGGGCTCCGAGAAGATCTCTCCGGCGTCGCGACGTAGCGCAGCCTTGAGGTACAGCGTGCGAGCGTTCTCGATCACGGCGGCCCGTTCCGCCATCAGGAACACACCCGGTGCCGCGCCACTGCCGAGGCGTACGGCGGCGACCTCGACGACTACGTGCTCGGCGCCGATCTGGCCGGGTTCCTGCGAGTGGCACAGGCCGTGACCGCACAGGGCGTCATCCGAAGACGCCGTTTCCCCCGGCCGGCAAGGGGATGCTCGATGTCCTGCGGTCGCAGTGGCGGTGACCTGGGGCCACGCCGTGCCGCGGGGGCCAGGCGTAGCCTTGAATTCAGACATTCCAGTACTGGGCAGGTCGCATGGCCACGATGCATGCATCATGCGAGACCGGTCATCAGAACCCTTTCGACACGACCACAGCAGCGATGATCGTGCTGGATGCGCAGGGGAGAGTGACTGGCTGGAGTCCTGGAGCCCGCAATCTCTACGGGGCCGACACCCGAGATGTGCTCGGTCGCTCGGCGAGCGAGGTTCTGCGCGATGTTCGCGCCCGGCGTGACACGCTGCAGGGCTTCGGGGCAGTGGGGGCACCCGAGGACGCCCGGACCGAGAGACGTACCGTTCGACGCCCGGACGGGGCGCTGGTGGAGACGGCCCTGCGCATCTTTCCGGTGGAGCAGGACCGGGGGAGGCCCGCCTGGGTCGTGATGGCGGCGGCAAGCGACCGCTATCAGGAGTGGGTGACCGACCAGTCGATGCTGTCCGGGCTCTTCACTCAGGCTCCCGTGGGGCTCAGCATCTACGGCCCTGACGCCCACCTCAATTGGGCCAACGACGTCGTGCAGCAGGTCATGGGCTGGCGCGCCGGTGAATGGGAGGGCCAAGCCAACAGCGTGCTCTATCCGCACGGCACCATCCTGTCCCCTCCGCGTTACCACGAGACGGAGGAGGTACTGGAGGAAGTGTTGCGCACCGGCGAAGCCGTGCTCGACGTCCACTGGCGCGGGCCCACCCCCGCGGTCTGCGCGTACCACCGGGTCTACTCGTGCTCGTACTTCCGCCTGCAGGACGACGCGGGCCACCCCCTGGGCGTCTGCGAGGCGTCCGTCGATGTCACCGATCGCTACGAGGCACAGACTCGCCTGGCGCTGCTCAGCCGAGCCAGCGGGATCGGTACCACGCTCGACGTCTGGCAAACGGCGGAGGAACTCGCGGGGCTCATGGTTCCGGATCTCGCCGACTCCGTACGGATCGAGGTCGCGGAGTCGGTCCTGGCCGGAGAAGAAGCCCCGTCCTCGGTCTCCGGTGCACCGACGGGGCTACGGCTCATGGCAGAGCGGACCAGGAGCGCCCCGTCCGTTGCGCAAAGTGATGCGCTGCTGGGTGTCATCGGCAGTCGGCCGATGACCGCGGACCAACGCCTGCTGGCCGTGCCCCTGCTCCTCGGGGGCACCACGCTCGGCACGGTCACGCTCCTGCGGCAGCCGCCCCGTGCTCCGTTCACCGAGGAGGACCGCGCCCTCGCCGAGGAACTGGCGTCGCGCACCGCGGTGTGCGTGGACAACGCTCGCCGCTATGTCCGCGAGCACGCCACGGCGCTGAAACTGCAGCGTGACCTCCTCCCGCGAGAACTGCCGCAACCGAGTGGCATCGAGTTTGCGCACCGCTACATCCCCACTACTGGTCCGCTCGGTGTCGGGGGCGACTGGTACGACGTGATTCCGCTGTCGGGCGCCCGCGTCGGGTTGGTGGTTGGTGACGTGGTGGGGCACGGGGTGGACGCCGCGGCCACCATGGGACGGTTGCGCACGAGCGTGAGGGCACTGGCCGCCCTGGACCTGCCGCCGGACGAACTCCTGACCCGGCTCGACGACTTGGTGGGTCAGGCACGAGTTGGAATACACCGGACGCCGGGCGACGAGGGGACGGACAGGGCGCTCGGGGCGACCTGTCTGTACGCCGTGTACGACCCCACCTCCCGCACGTGCGCCATGGCCAGCGCGGGCCACCTCCCACCGGTCGCCACCGGCCGTGGGACAGGCACCCGGCAGGCCGAACCGCTCGACCTGCCCACAGGTCCCCCGCTGGGCATCGGTGGACTGCCTTTCGAGAGCGTGGAATTCGAGTTCGCCGAGGGTGCTGTGCTCGCCCTGTTCACCGACGGAATCGTCAAGGCGCGCAGCCGGGACGTGGACGAGGGAGTGAAGGACTTGTGCGGCGCCCTGGACGCCTCGGCCGGGTCCCTGCAGAAAGCGTGCGATGAGGTCATCTCCCTGTCTGCCCAGGGGTCCGCCGATGACGATGCCGCGCTGCTGCTGGTGCGCGTCCACGCCTTCCCCGTGGACAGCGTGGCCTCGTGGCACGTCGCCTCCGATCCGGCCCAGGTGGCCGGCGTCCGTGCACTCGTCCGAGAGAAACTGGAGGACTGGGGGCTGGACGAGGCGGCGTTCGTCTCAGAACTGGTCGTGAGTGAACTCGTCACCAACGCCATCCGATACGGCCGCCCCCCTGTCTCTCTGCGCCCTGCTTCGGGACGTCGACCGCACACTGATATGCGAGGTTTCGGACGGGGGCCACACCTCTCCGCATCTCCGCCACGCCGGCGACGAGGACGAAGGAGGGCGGGGCCTCTTCCTGGTGGCGCAGCTGACCACCATGTGGGGCACGCGCTACGACCGCCAGGGCAAGACGATCTGGGCCGAGATCGGGCTGGGGCAGGAAGTACCACTGGACCTGCTCCTGGAGCCGTGAGTTCGATCCCCGGCCCGGCCAGGAGTCCGCAGTCCCATACGTGGTGCAGCCCCGACGCCTGTTCGGTGAGCCCGACCATCCCACTGGGCGCCCCGGCCGTGGGCATCGTGCAGCGCAAGGACTACGTCTGACGCCGCTGCCGTTGCCATCTTCGAACCCGAGTCGGGACGGACGTCCGCAGGGCCGCCACTGCACGGCTCTCACGTTGCGAGGCCATCCCGCCGAGCTGATCCTGGAGAGAAGGCATACCAGCCGATCGAGCGGACCGAACCCACAGGGGCTGCGGGGCCGGCGGTCATCGCAACCCCAGCAAGGAGCGGGGTTCCAGATGAGGGCTCGTCGTCGATCTCAACCGGTGTCGGGGCTTCGCGCAGTGCGCCTTTCTCGCCCCGGACGTCTCCGCTCTGCACGGCGGGGAGGCGCTGCTCCTCACCTCCCGTTTCGCCGAGGCACTACGTGAGCAGGTGGAACAGGCTGCGGCCGCTTGTCCGGTCCAGGCCGTTCTCGTCGACTTCTCCGACGAACCCGACGCCAGTTCGTCGCGGCACGCGCCTGACCATCGCCCCCGACCGCCGGCCCCTCAGGAGACACCATGACTCTGGGCACCATGCTCGCGCAGATCACCGACTATGCGAATCGCGCCGATCCGTACCCGCTCTACGCCGCGCTGCGCGAGTCGCCGGTAACCCTTCAGGACGACGGATCGTACCTGGTCAGCACCTATTACGAGGTGCGCAGCCTGGCCATCGACCCGCGGCTCAGCAACGACCCGCGCAAGCGCACCCCCGGCGCCGACGACCCCGCCGTGACCGAGGAGGACCCCGGTCTGCCGCCCAGCTTCCTGCTTCTGGACCCGCCCGCACACGACCGGCTGCGCAATGCGGCGATGCGGCCTTTCGGACCCCCGCACAGCCCCAGGTTCCTCCACGACATGCGCGGAGAGCTGGCCGCGGTCGTCGCCGACCTGGTCGACGCGCTCGAAGGCAAGGACGAGATCGACGTCGTCGACGACTTCGCCTACCCCCTTCCCGTCACGGCCATCTGCAAGGTTCTGGGAGTGCCGCGCGAGGACGAAGCACGCTTCCACGGCTGGGCCGACACCGTGGCGTCGGGGATCGATCCCAGCGTCGGGGAAAGCGGCCTGGAAAAGGCACACAAGGCACGCGGCGAGCTGGGCGCCTACTTGTCCGACCTGATCGACATCAAGCGCCACCACCCGGGCACCGGGATCCTGGGCCCCCTCGCCCGCGAAACGGGCCCCGGCGGCAGCATGTCGACCGCGGAGCTGGTGGCCACCTCGATACTGCTCCTGATCGCAGGCCATGAGACAACCGTCAACCTGATCAGCAACGCGACGCTCACACTGCTGCGCCACCCCGACATCCTCGAACGGTTCCGGACAGAACCGGACCTGGTCGATCCGCTCATTGAGGAGGTGCTGCGATACGAGCCGCCGGTCCAGTTCATACCGTGGACCACCGCCCTGGCCGACATCGACGTCGCCGGCACCACCATCCCCAAGGGTTCGTCGGTCCGGCTGCTGCTGGCGTCGGCCAACCGCGACCCGAAGCGCTTCGAGGACCCCGACCGGTTCGATCCCGACCGTGAGGACAACCAGCACCTCGGGTTCTACACCGGCATCCACTACTGCTTCGGCGCCCCGCTGGCCCGGATCGAGGCGCAGCTCGCCCTGCCCGAGCTCTTCCGCCGGATCAGAAACCCACGGCTACTGGCGGACCCGCCGCCCTACCGCGCCAACCCCGTCCTGCGCGGCCCCCGCCACCTTCCCGTGGCGATCGACGGCCTCACCACCTGACGCCACTGCGGCAACGCCTCGGCGCCGTACGCCCTGCGGCCCTTCAGGCCATCGCCTGCCGGCGGACCACACTGTCACAGACCCTTGAAACAGTCTTCAGTCCCGGACTGACACGGCATCAGCAGACTCGGCAAGCGGTCAGCGTCGGACCGGGCGTTGGCCCGCGTTGCTGACTTGCGTCTGCCAGGGGCCTGCCGTGCCGCCCTGCGCCCGCTCGGAAGGTTCGATGCGTGGCTCGACAGCTCGCCCGTGGGATGGGGTCCTTCCTCGTACGCGGTGCGCGCTACGGCGAGTTGCAACCGATCGCCTGGGCCGGGATGAGCGCCCAGGCGCGCCGTGGCGCGGGCGATGTGGAGGAGGTGTGTGTGGCGGACGACGTGTGATCCTTCATATAAACAGTGCGTGTTAGCCTGCCCGCGGTCGCGATCGAATGCACACGGGGGAGGCGCGATGGGCTCGGATGGCTACCAGGTCAAGGCAGGAATGACCGGCCAGGCCCAGCAACTCGACGACGCCGGCACGGAGATGGACGGCGTCAGCTCGGCCGTCAAGTCCCGTACGAGTTACTCGTACGGCGATGTCGGCGGCGATGACGCCGCGTCGGCGCTGAACGCGTTCGTCAAGGCGTGGGAGGCGGAGACCAAGACACTGGCATCGGCGTTGCACGAGCTCGGTGGCAAGGTGCAGTTGGCCAAGAAGACCTACCACGGCACCGACGGCCTGGTGAAGACGCACGCGGACAGCGTTCCCGTCGGCGGCACGAGCAACCTCACCGACACATCGACGCAGGGCGGGCGCGCCTCGGCCCTGTCGAGCTACTGAGGAACGGGCCGGTGTCTTTCTTCTCCTCTCCCCTCAACTCCCCTTCCTTCCGCCTCGCGTGGCTCGCCGGGCTGTCCAAGAAGATGCTCGGTGCCGGAAGCAAGAACGAGGTCCTCGACCTGATCGACGACGCCCTCTCGGTGCCTGAACCGGGCGGCGACCAGGGCGTGCTGGAGGGCCTGGCAAGTCTCTACCGTGGCCAGCTCGACCACGTCGGCAGCGTCTTCGACCAGGTCGACCGGGTGGGCCGCAAGGGTCTTCCGGAGGTGTGGGTCGGCGACACGAGCGTCCTCGCCTCCGACGTGGTGAACGCCGCCGGGCGGTCCGCGACCCAGATGAGCGAGGCGTTCCAGGGTTGCGCGACGGTGCTGCTGACGCTGGCCGACGCGATCGGCGCCGCGCAGCGCAAGGACGAGCAGGGCCGCGGTCAGCTGCTGGAGCAGAAGAAGACGCTCGGCGGCAAGGACGGTTTCTTCGACGACCTGCACGAGAACGACGAGGAGGAGTGGGACCGCAAGAACGCCGCCCACTTCGGCTCCTACGCGGTCGACCTGATGCATGCCGCCGTCTCCGACGCGCAGGAGGCCACCCGTGTCGCGGCCCGGGACCTGAACAAGTGGGCCGCCGAGGCACGGGCCGGGAAGATGGAGACCAGCGAACTCACCGCCGTCGACAAGCTGATGCTCGCCGACACCGGCGTTGCGGGCGCCGACACCGAGCTGAACGAGGTCCTCACGCCCGGCGACCTGGCGCGCGCGTCGACGCGTATGGACCTGCTGAGTCTCGACGACGAGACGGCCATGGAGCGGATGCTGGCGAAGTCGGACACCCCGCAGGAGCGCGCCTACCTGATGAAGGCCCTGGCCGCCGGCCACAGTGTCGCCGACATAGGGAAGTTCCAGGACAAGATCCACGGCAAGGACCCCGACTGGATGCGCCGGCACCTCACTCCGGTGGTCACCGCCACGGACAGCATGGACGACGAGGGCCTGGCGTCGGACGGGTCGAACAACAACAAGGACTACGCCACGTTCGACGGCCAGCTGTGGATCCAGGGCGGCGACGGCTCCGAGGGCACCTGCGTGGCCTCGTCCACCGTCACCTCCCGCGCCATGGTCGACCCGATGTACGCGCTCGACCTCACCGGCGGCCCCGACGGGCAGCAGGACGACCCCGAGGCCTTCAAGCAGCGCCTGGTGGCCGAACAGCACCGGCTGCACACCGAAGGCGACGGCGGCAAGAACTGGGGCGGCATGGGGCAGGAGGGGCAGGAACGGATCAACGACACCGCCGTCGGCAGCGCCACCGGCAGTGACTACCAGCGCCAGGACCTGAACAGCGCCGGCGACCGCAGGGCGGTCCTCACCGAAGTCGAGAAGTCGGTGGCGGAGGGGCGGCCGGTGCCTGTCGACGTCTCGGGCAAGGACGGCGCCCACGCGATGACCATCATCGCCCAGGAGGGTGACAAGCTTCAGGTGTACAACCCCTGGGGCTCCACGACCTGGGTCAGCGAGGACGACTTCATCAACGGCCACATGGGCAAGGCATCCAGCAGTGATCTCCCCAATGCGTACAGCGTCTATCTTCCGCGGTAGCAGGGGCGGTGCCGCGATCGCGGCGGCCGCACTCCTCGCTCTCGCCACGGGCTGCGGCTCGGGCACCGACGAACCGGCCGACGGCTCCACGAGCACCGTGGGCCGCCCGACGAGCCACCCGGTGAAGGACACCAGCATCACCGCCGAGCCGGGCGAGCGCTTCACGCTCACCGTCGACCAGAACGCCTCCACCCGCGAGTACTGGTACCTGGTCGGCCCCGAGCCCGACACTGCGGTGCTCGTCAGCCGCGGCCAGGACTATGCGTCGGACTCCGGCGACACGCCGGTGCCCGGTGCCGGCCGCCGGCTCACCTTCACCTTCGAGGCCAAGGGCAAGGGGAGCACGCGGTTCACGCTGCTGCACTGCACGTTCACCACCTGCCAGGGCAACACCTCCAGCCGGCCCCCCGAGACGACCGGACCCTCCGCCACCCCGACCACGGGGGCGGCCACCCCCTCCCCGGCCCCCGAGCGCATCACCTACACCGTCACCGTCGACTGAGCCGCAGCGGACCAGTCAGATGAGACGAGACACCCGAGGCCCCGCCATGAACGACGACGCCCCGTACCCGCCGGACCGCACGGACGACGAGCTGGCCCGGCTCGACATCACCGTCCTGCTGCGTTACGGCCTCACCGCCGCGCCCGGCACCCGGCGCACCGCCCTGTTCGGCGACGGCGCCGCGGCCGCAGCAGTCGTCCTCGACCGCCTCGGCACCGAGCCGCGCTCGGTCGCCTTCCTCGCCGACACCGTGCGCGCCGGCGGACTCGCCCGCGCCGCGGAGCTGCCCGAGCCCCTGCCCCGCCGGGAGGCGGCCGTCCTCGTACGGGAGTGGCTGCAGGCCGGCACCGAACTCGTGGGCGGGATCGCCGCCGACGACACCGCGGCCAGTTGGCTGCGCGCCGTCGCGACCATCATCGAACTGAAGCAGCTGACCCGGGCGCGGGGCCGGAGTACGTGATCCGAGCAGCCGATCCGAATACGGCGGCGGGTGTGGGGCCACCGGGCGGCTGACTGCCGTGGGCTTTACGGACAAGACCCGTCCCGCCCTCGAACCCGGCGTCGGCCACGAGCGCACCCCCGCCGAGTGGGTGGGGCCGGCCGCCTCGCGGTCCTGCTCCAGCTCACCGGCGCCTTCGTCGGCGTGCTCGGGCCGCGGTTCGCCGTCTCCTGCTCCACCTGCCGGACGGCGTCCGTACCCCGCACTTCGGCGGCATCCTGGTCGCCGTGGCGCAGTACGCCGTCCCGCTCACGACGCCGGCACGATCGCGGGCGTGTTCCACCCGAGGGGCGGAGCACGGGCGGGCGGCATCGGCCTGGGTGTACTGATGGCGCGGGGAACGACCTGAGCGTGCAGACCGTGGGCCAGGAGACCGTGAGCGTCGCCCCGACTGTCGCTGTGCCCGCCGCAAGGGTGTTCGCGGTGTCGGTGGACCCACCCCGTCCTGAGCGGCACGCGGCACGTCTTCTGGAGGCAGGTCGCAGAGCAGCGGCTGGCTGGGTAAATGCCGGACAGGGTGGGGGCATAGGGCTCCCGCATACATCTGGACCATCGCCGGCCGCGAGCTGCCACGCCCCGTGCCGGTGGGGCGTGCGGCCGTACTCACCGTCACCGCCTTCGCCGCCCTGGGGCCCGCGACGTCCGCGCTCCCGCCCGCCTTTCGGCTGATCGCGGCCGGGGCACTGGGCGCGATCAGCGGCGGTCGGCCTCCCTGTGGCCTTGCAGCACGCCACCCGGCGCCGGGCGCGCGTGGTGGACAGCGTCGAGGCGTACGCGTCGGTCTTCTTCCGGCTCCTCGCGAGCGGGCAGCATCTCCGCACTCTCACCGGGCGCAGCGGTCGCTACGAGCTCTCGCGGGCGGTGGCGGTGCTGCCGCGGCTCCCGTGGGAAGCGGCCGGCCTGGTTCCTTTGGCCGCTGGCGGCGAGGAGGCCCGGCAACACACGCGAGCCATGGCCGGCGCACCCTCTGGCACTTCCGGGAAATCCCTGGGTTCCCTCCCTTGGGCCGGGGGGCGGGTTTGGCTGCCAAGAAACTGCGCGGGTCCATTACTTGGGAAACCGGCGGCTGGAAGACGCGTTGTAGCTGGTCAGGGCCTATACGCGACGGCCGGGGGAGGACACCTCGGGGCTGGGCCAACTTGCCCCGGGAGTGCCGGCGAAGATCATTCCGTCGTTAGGGTCCAGCGATATGGCCCTTCCCTCAGCAGCGCCGCCGGTGACGGCAGCGGCTTCCGAACCCGTCCCTCCCGCGATCGTCATCCGGAACCTGCGGATGCGCTACGGCGCACGCGATGTGCTCCACGGAGTGGATCTGGAGGTGCAGCAGGGGGAGGTGCTGGCGCTGCTGGGGCCCAACGGGGCCGGTAAGAGCACCACCATCGAGATCCTGGAGGGTTTCCGGCGGCGCTCCGGCGGTGACGTCAGCGTGCTGGGCACCGATCCCGAGCACGCCGACGACGCCTGGCGGGCACGGCTGGGGATCGTCATGCAGTCCTGGCGCGACCACGCCCGGTGGCGGGTCGGGGAGTTGGTCGAGCACTTCGCGCGGTACTACCCCGACCCGCGCGACGCGGGCGAGCTGCTGGAGACCGTCGGGCTGTCGGAGCAGGCCGGCCAGGAGCGCCAGAAGCTCTCCGGAGGCCAGCGGCGGCGTCTGGACGTCGCGCTGGGCATCATCGGCCGGCCCGAGCTGCTCTTCCTCGACGAACCGACCACCGGGTTCGACCCGGAGGCGCGGCGCGACTTCCACACATTGGTGGAGCGGCTGAGCGCGGTCGAAGGCATGACGGTCCTGCTCACCACCCACGACCTCGCCGAGGCCGAGCGGCTGGCCGACCGCATCGCGGTGCTCGTCGCCGGCCGGCTCGTCGCCGCGGGGTCCATCGACGAACTGGCCGCGCAGATCCAGGCCGACGCCGACGTGCGCTGGTCCGAGGACGGCCGGCGGTGTCGGCAGCACACCAAGGACCCCTCCGCTCTGGTGTGGGACCTCCACACCCGGCTCGGCGGCCCCATCCCTGACCTGGAGGTGCGCCGGCCCACGCTGGAGGACACCTATCTGGGCATGCTCCACCAGGAGGAAGCGTGATCAGCCGACAGTCCCTTGCCGTTGGGCTGCACCGGGGGAGGACCGAACTGCGGCAGGCCGCGCGCACCCCGCGCGAGTACCTGGGCCATCTGACCAATCCGGCGATGTTCCTGCTCACCGCGTCGTTCCAGACCGGCACCATTCCCGGCAGCCCGGTGCCTTCCTCGCGCATGGTGATCGCCGGAAGCGTCGCCGCGCTCCTCGCCATGATCGCGATGGTGTGGCTGCCGCAGCAACTGGCCACCGAGCGCGAGGACGGCACGCTGCTGCGCCTGCGCGGCACGCCCGGCGGCATGGCCGCCTACCTCGTGGGCAAGACGGTGATGGTCCTCGCGATCGCCTGCCTGAGTACCGCGCTGCTGCTGGCCGGAGGAGCGCTCACCACCGACTCCGGTTTCCCCCGGAGCGCGGATCAGTGGGGCACCCTGCTGTGGGTGACCACGCTGGGTCTGGTCGCGCTCTCCCTGCTCGGCGCCGCGGTCGGCGCGATGCTGCCCAACCCACGCCAGGCCCTGGCCTGGGTGATGATCCCCATGCTCGGACTCCTCTTCATCTCGGGGATCTTCTTCCCGGTCACGAGCATGCCGCGGTGGCTGCAGATCACCGGTGAGGTCTTCCCCCTGAAGTGGATCGCCCAGGGCATCCGTTCCGCCCTCCTGCCCGACAGCGCGCTGGTGGCAGAGACCGGCCGGAGCTGGCAGCACTGGCAGACCTTCGGCGTGCTCGGAGCGTGGACCCTGCTGGGGCTGCTGCTCGCTCCGCGGCTCCTGCTGAAGTCCTCACGCCGGGAGTCCGGCAGCCGCCTGGCGGCGCGCCGTGAACTCGTCGGCCAACGTTCCTACTGAGAGGTGATCCCGTGACCTCCACGCACAACACCAGCATCATGTACCCGATCCAGCCCTCCAACACCGGGCAGATCCTGCCCTTCGCCCGGCTGTTGCAGCGCCGCGGCGCGGGCCGGCTGTGGCTGGGCCAGTCCCTCCGGCTGGACACCCACCAGCTCTTCGCGACGCTGGCCGGCATGGGGTACCGCATCCCGATGGGCAGCGGGGTGACCCTCGCGCCGCTGCGCCACCCGTACGACGCCGCCGTGCAGGCGCGTTCGGTGGCCGCGCTCAGCGGCGCCCCCTACGTGGCCGGCATCGGCCCGGCCGCACCGGAGTTCCAGGACTCCCTGCTTCCCGAGCGCTACGCCAAGCCGCTCACCGCGATGCGGGAGTACATGACGTCCATGCGCGAGTTGCTGGACGGCGGACTCGCGCGCCGCGACGGCGCGTACCACTCCATCGACGCCCAGCTCATCGCCCTGGACGCCCCGCCGGTCGAACTCGGCCTGGGGGTGCTGCGCCCGCGGATGGCCACGATGGCCGGGGCGGTCGCCGACGTCGCCGTCACCTGGATGACCCCGGCGGACTACATCGCCGACACTCTCGTGCCCGCCCTGGCCAAGGGCGCCGCGGCGGCGGACCGTGCCGCGCCGCGGGTGGCGACCGTGATCCATGTCGCCGTCGCCCGCCCCGGCCGCGACATCCGCCTGGCGGCCCGCCGCGGCGCCGGCGCCCACCTCAGCGCCGCCCACTACACCGACATGCTGCGCCGCGCCGGCGTCCCCGCCTACGCGCACGACCCGGACGCCGGCGCGGACGCCCTGGTCGAGGCAGGGGTGTTCGTCGCCGGAACGCCCGACGAGATCGCCGCCGAACTCCAGCGCTACCGGGAGAGCGGCGTCGACGAGGTCGTGCTCAACCCGGCGGGCGTCATGCACATTGAGGGTCTGGGCGCCGTCATGACCGACCTCCAGGACATCCTCGCCGCCCTGGACCGCCTCCATGGCTGAGAACGCGCCCCCGCCCGAAGGACCGGCACCGGACTTCGGCGCCCGCAGGGTGCTCTTCGCGGGCACCGGCTCCCTCGGGGTGATGTTCATGCCGATGTGGCTCAACTGGCTGCGGACCGCGTACCCGGACATCGAAGTACGCACCATGCTCACCCGGTCCGCGCAACGGTTCGTCACCCGTGACGCACTGACCGCGTTCGCGGGCGGAACGGTCCTGCAGGACGTCTGGCCGGACGAGCCGGAGGAAGGCGCCACCCACGTCGAGCTCGCCCAGTGGCCTGACGCGATCGTCGTCCACCCGGCGACCTACAACTTCGTCGGCCGGCTGGCCCTGGGCGCCGCCGACACCCCCCTGCTGCTGGCCCTGCAGTGCACCCGGGCACCCGTCGCCGTTGCTCCCGCGCTGCCTCCGGGCGGCGCGGAGTCGTATGGCTACCGCCGGCACGTCGCGGCACTGGCGGAGCGTCCCAACGTGACCGTGGTGCCCCCGCAGCCGGGCTACAGCGTGACGACCGGCCGCCCGGGCGCCACCGTGGCCACGCCGCTGCCCGCCGTCATCCCAGCCCTGGAACGGCTCAGGGCCCGTCTGGCGGCCGCCCCTTCACCTGGAGAGGAGGAGGGACGATGACGCAGCCGGCCGTGTCCGCCGTGCAGGAGTTCGCCACCGGTTTCCTGCGCACCGCCATCCACCCCTGCGGCCCGGGATACGTGTGGATCCGCCGCCCGGGCGACGACCGCCCCGTCCCGCTGAGCGCGCCCGACGCGCCGGTGCGCGCCGCGCTCACCGCGCTGCGCCCGGCCGGTCTGCGACTCGCGCTCCCGGAGGCGGTCGGCGACGCCCTGCACTACCAGGTGCCAGGCCCGGTCCCGGTGGCGAAACTCTGCGTGAGCCGCGACGTCGGTCTTCCTCCCGGGCGGGTGGCCGGAGCCCTGTCCGGGACCGGCGCGGCGCTGCGCCTGCTGCACACCGCGGTTCCGGCGTCCCTGGCCGTCTCCGGACCGCCGGGCCCTGCCCGGCTGGCGTCCTGGATGCACGAGGGCACAGGGCCGCGAGCCGCGCCGGCCTTCCACACCATCGTCCGCCGCCAACTCGGCACCGCCCGGTGGAATCTGGTGCGGGAGTGGTGCCACGCCCTGGCCACCGACCTGAGCGGCGGGGTCTTCCTGCACGGTGCGCCCAGCCTGGGCTCGGTCGTCGTGGGGGACGCGCCGGACGGCGGTTGCCTGCTCTCCGGTGAGGATGTGGCCCGCGGTCCCGCCGACTTCGATTTCGGCTGGCTGCTGGGGGAGTTCGTCGAATGGCGGATGACGCTGCTGCGCCGGACGCCGGGTCTGGACCTGGATCCGGACGACTTCCACACCGCTCTGGACGCCCTGGCCCATGGCTATGGTGCGCCGGCCGATCCGGTGGCGGCCGGGCGGGCCGCGGTGCTGCGGGTGTTCACCCATGCCCATGACTTCGCCGCGTACATGGGGTGGCATCCCGAACTGCTCGAGTACACCGTGAAGATCGCCGAGTTGATCGACGACGAGGGCGCCCAGGCCCTGCCCTGACCGTGGTGCCGCCCGGCGTCCGTACGACGATGTGCCCCCCGGTGGCGACCGCCTCCGGGGGGCACAGTTCATCCGCGGGCCGGACCGGCCTCACCCGTGTCGGGGCGGGCCGGCCGGGCGGGGATGTGGTTCATCTTCCAGCGCGTGTAGGTGCGCCGAGGGATTCCCAGGATCTGGCAGTACCTCGAGACGTTGATCCTGGCGTCCTCCCTGATGGCCTCGAGGTCTGAAAAGGGACCGTGCGGTACTCACCCGATTTACGCCGTACGCGCAGCTGGACGTAGGCTTCTCCGAGTGCGGTCTTCAGTTCCGTGATCTCGGAAAGGAGATCACGTTCTCGCTGGGCATTGCGGGACATTCCTCCTTCGAGGCCGACGCGTCCGCCGTCGAGAAACTGTCGTTTCCAGTTTCCGATGGACTGCTCGGATACGCCCGCGCGGCGGGCGGCCTCGGCGATCGTCCGGGATCCTGACAACACCTCGAGGACGATCTTCAGTTTTTCCGCAGCTGGCATTACCGGAGGGCGTGACATCGCCTCTCGTCTCCAATTCATAACGCGCGGGGCGCTATGGGGTGCGCGTCCCGCGGTAGATCTGGCGGGGTTTCAGGTGGAGCGGCGGTCATTCCGTTCCGTCGGCCTGTCCCCGCGTGAATTGCAGCGCCTGTGCGTCAAGGTCCAGGCCGGCGGCCTGAAGACCTGACTCAAACAGGGCTGTGGCAGTTCACGAAGATGTGTGGGAATCCGAATGCCTGCGACGGACGGTGTCCGTCCGGGCGCATGCCGATCTGACTTCTGGTGGCTCCATTTGTTTCCCCCTGGGAAAGACGGGTCAGGTCTTTCTTGTGAACTCGCGTCTGTCCTGCCGATTTGCGGCAGTGGTGAGGCGTCGCGACCGGGCTGTGAAAGATTGTCCGCAGTCCGGTGAATGTCTTGCGATAAAAAGATCATATCCCTGGCTCATTGTGTAGGACAACAAACTTGGGCCGTATTTGAGGTTGCGTATTGCGGACATATCGGAACGTAGCGCATGTGATGTCCGTCGTAGACGGGTGGCTGGAAACGGCCGGCCCACCGGAGCTGGGCGTTTACCGGCCGGCCGCCCGGCCGCAACCGGTCACGCCTCCGCCGCACCATCCGCGACCTCGGCGTCCGCGATCTCGACTCCGCCGACCGCGCGCAGCCCGGAAGCCAGACGGCCCGCGTCCCCGACGATGACGCCGCTGAACGCGTCGGGATCGAAGAACTCCCGGGCCACCTGGGCGACTTGGTCGCGGGTGACGCCCCGCAGCAGGTCGGGGAAGGCCGTCACCCGCTCCGGCTCGTGCCCCAGGCACACCGCGGTGGCCACACTGCCGGCGAAACCGGCCTGGGACGCCAGGGTGAGCATCGTCATGCCGACGGTGTACTCGCGCGCCGCGTCCACCTCCGCCGCCGACGGCGTCACGGTCGCCAGGCGCCCCAGCTCGGCCCGGATCTCCTGGTAGGCCGTCGCCGTCGCCTGCGTGGCGGTGTCGGCGTCGGCGGTGAGCATGAGGCGGTCCAAGTGGTCCTCGAACCCCGCCTCCGCACGGTAAGCCAGCCCCTTGTCCTCCCGGATGTTGGTCACCAGCCGGGAGGAGAAATACCCCCCGAACACCAACGTGGCCAGACTCAAGGCCGCAAAGCGGTCATCGGTGCGTGCGACCGCCGGTCGCACGAGCTTGATCTGCGACTGCACCGCGTCGGCCCGTGGCACCAAAGCGACGCGCCCGGCGCGCAGCGGTGGCAGCGGCAAGGGCGCCGGCAACGGCCTGCCCGCGCCCCAGGAGCTGGTGGCCGCGGCCACGGACTCCACCGCCCCCTCCGGATCGAGATCCCCCACCATCACCAGCACCGTGTCCCGCGGGCGCAGCCGCTCGTGGTGCAGGGCCGACACCGCCGCGCCGGTGACCGCGGCGACCGGTGCGGGAAAGGGCACCTCCTGCAGCGCGGGCAGTTCGCCGTAGCAGTGCGCCACCAGGGCCTCCTGCGCGACCACCTGCGGTTGCGCGCGGATCAACGCGATCTGCCGCACCATCCGCTCGCGTACCGGCTCGATCTCCGCCTCGTCCGCGCTCCCCTCGGTGACCGCGTCGGCCAGCGCGCCCACCAGTGTGTCGAGCGCGTGGCCGGGCGCGGACCCCGACACCTGCAGCCACCGCGAGGAGCGGTGGGCGGCCAGCGTGACGCCGTGCCGGGCCATTTCGGCGTTCCGGCCCGCCCCCTTGCCGCGCCCGCGTCGGAACAGGACGGTGGCCAGGACTTCGGCCGTGGCCGCGTGCGCGAAGGTGGCGCCGGCGAAGGGCACCGACATCCGCAGTTCGACCATCGGGGTGGAGGGCTGCCGGGCCGCGATCACCCGCAGGCCGTTGGGCAGCACGGTGTCGGCCATCGGTGGCAGGCGGAGGCCGCGGCGGGCCTCCAGCGGCGGCAGCGCGCGCGCTCCGGCCGCGGTGCGGCCGATCTCCGCGGCGCTGCGATGGGCACGGGCGGGCTCCCCGGCGGGGGAGGGGACCAACGAGGTGGCGGTCACGAGTCAGCTTCCTGACGGGATGGGGTGGAGGGACGGTGACGCGGCGGGGTGCAGACTCAGCACGGCGCGCGCGTCCGGCCGCAGGGACGCGGCGGCCTGCGCCAGGTCCCGCGCGCTCACGCGGGCGAGCCGGCCGGGCAGTTCACCGACGAGCTCGGCCTTGCCGAAGAGCACCTCCTGCGCCCCCAGGGCGCGGGTACGAGCCAGCAGCATGTCGTACTTGCGGTGCGTTCCCACGCTGCTGAGGGCCGTGGCCCGCGCCAGCTCCTCCTCGGTGGGGCCGTGCGTCGCCAGCGCCGCGAGCTCCTGGTCCAGCACCTCCAGCAACTGGTCCGTCGCGGTTTCCCGCGGATGCGTCGCCACGCACAGGAACGTCTCGGGATTCCGGGCCTCCAGCGCGCCGAACAGCCCGCAGCCGGTGCTCACATCGGTCACCAGGGGCGAGGGGCCGTGGATCATCCGCCGCCGGAGCCTCGACGACTCGCCCGCACCGGTGAGCACCACGCACAGCACCATGTGCGCCAGGTAGGCGTCCAGGTCGCTGTTCGGATCCGGCATGCGGTAGCCGACCGCGGTGGCCGGCATCGGCGCGTGCGGGTCGGCGTGGTCGCCCCGCAGTTCGCGCTCGGGTGCCCGCTCGCTCAGGTCGACCGGAACCGGCGGGCGCCGTACGGGGACGTCGTGGAAGTGCCGGTGGACCAGCTCGGCCGCCCGGCCCGGGTCGATGTCGCCCGCGACGGTCAGCACCGCGTTGCCCGGCGCGTAGTAGCGGTCGAAGAACGCGGCGCATTCCTCGACCGTGGCCTGTTCCAGGTCGGTGAAATCGCCGTAGCCGTTGTGTGCGTTGGGATAGGTGCTGAAGAGCAGTCCGGGCAGCACGGTCCAGGGAAAGCCGCCGTAGGGTTTGTTCATGACGTTGAGGCGGATCTCCTCCTTGACCACGTTCACCTGGGTCCGCAGGTTGTCCTCCGTGAGTTTCGGGGCACGCATCCGGTCGGCTTCCAGGAAGAGAACGCGCTCCAGTGCGGCGGACGGAACCACCTGGTAGAAATCCGTGTAGTCCTGGTGCGTCGATCCATTGGCGGTACCGCCGGCCGCCTGCACATGACCGAAGTGCTCGGTCCTGGCCACGCTCTCGCTGCCCTGGAACATCAGATGCTCGAAGAGATGGGCGAAGCCGGAACGCCCGCGGGGCTCGGACCGGAAACCGACGTCGTAATGCACGCTGACGCCCACCGCCGGAACGCCGGATATCGAGTACAGGACGACCCGCAGGCCGTTGGGCAGCGTGAAACGGTGCAGGTTCGCAGGGGGCATGGCCGGTACCTTAGGGGACCGGGGCGATGCCAAGAAGGCCGCAGATAACCGGTTACTTTGGTCCGGAAAGCCCCGCCCGCACCGCTGCTGACGGTGCGTCTCCCCGGTGTCCCGGTCCGCCCCCACCCAAGAATGACGCGATAGTGAGCCATCTGTTGTCGGCGCCCGCGGACGCTTCCTACGCTCCATGATCGTGACTACAGATCAAGAATCGAAGTCCCTCCCGACCCGCGTCCGCTTCGATCCGGTCCACCTGGACAAGGCTCCCGAAGTGGAGGCGTTCCTCGGCCGGCTCGGACTGGGTTCCTTCGACGCGGACACCGTCGTCGCCCACATCGGCCGCAACGACAACTGGGCCGGCACCACCACCACCGGCGCCAAGGTCTTCGTCAAGCGGGTTGGCGGCGGCGACCCGGCCGACGTCCTGCGGCGCTACCACCGCATCCTGGCCTTCGAAATGGTCGCGTCACGCCTGAGCGGCAGCGAACTGCGGGGTCCTGAACTCCTCGGCTCCGACGAGGAACACCGTCTGGTGGCCTTCACACGTCTGGACGACGCACAGTCGGGTTTCGAGCTCTCGACCGACGACGCCTTCGACGATGCCCTGTGCCGCCGGGCCGGCCGCATCCTCGGCATCCTGCACACGCTGCCGCTCGAACCCGGCACCTTGGACGACGACCCCCACCCGTCCCCGTCGATGGACCACTTCGACGCTCTGTCGCTGCCCGTCTTCATCCACTCGGCCTTCGCCGAGATCGAATCGTGGTCCCTGCTCCAGCCGGACGCCGAGCTGGCCGCCGCCCTGCACGAGCTGCGCCGCCGCGAAACCGCCGCGCCCCAGGTGCCCACGCACGGCGACATCCGCCTCGACCAGTACCTCCTGGCCGCCGACGACCTCTACCTGACCGACTGGGAGGAACTGCGCTCCGGCGACGCCGCCCGCGACATCGGCGGATTCGCCGGCGAGTGGCTCTACCGGGTGATCCAGGGCATCCCGAAGTCCATCAGCGAGGACCCCGGCCACACCTTCGGCCGCGAAGCGACGCACGAGGACATCCTTGCCCACGGCGCGCGCGAGATCGACCGCCTGCGCCCGCGCATCGAAGCCTTCTGGGCGGGGTACCGCGAGACGCGCTCCACCCTGGACGACGGCTTCACCACCCGTGTCGCCGCCTTCACCGGCTGGCACATGATCGACCGCATGCTCGCCGGCGCCAAGTTCGGCACCCGGCTGTCGGCCGGCGACCGCGCGGCCGCCGGCATCGGACGGACCGTCCTGCTGGCCCCGCAGAACTTCACCTCCGTACTCGGTCTGGAAGGCACCTCATGATGACCGCCCTGGGCCTCATCGCCCCTGTGATCTCGACAGCACTGGCCAGGACCGAGGTCGCCGCAGGCGGCCTGACCGCCGCCGTCGGCGAGAAGGAACTGGACGCCGAGACCCCCGGCGCCCTCGCCAAGCAGCTCGGTGACCTCTTCTACCAGGACCTGCACGCCGGGATGGAGGACCAGGACGACACCGCCCGGCAGCGCAGCCTGCGCGACGACGCGTTCGACCAGCAGCTCTTCGCCGCGATGCCGCACCGCACCAGCCTCGTCCCGGCCACCGTGCTCGGCGACGGCTCCCGGCCGGACACCGTGATCGTCCAACTCGACGGCCTGCGCGTCCAGGTCTCACGCGACAGCATCACCGACCACCGGCCGGACGCCGCTTCCGCGCAGGTCACCCTGCGCATCCCTGCACCGCGCCCCTCTCTGTCGACCGGGTTCTTCCTGACCGACGGCTCCCGCGGACGCGTCGGCGGCTCCCCGATGCTGCGCCTGTACTTCCACCTGACCCACGCCGAGGCGGCACCCGAGGCCTGGGGCACGGTGCTGTCCCGACTGGAGGTGCTGCGGCTGCGTTACCGGGCCAAGGTCACCTCGTCGCTGAAGCACTTCCCGCGCCGTGACGCGCTGGTGGTGTACCTCGGCTCTGACGCCTGGCACGCGGCCGCCGACATCACCGCGTCCGTCCGGGGCCTGCCCGGACTGGGCGACGCCACCTCGCCGTTCGTCCACCGGATCGCCGACGGAGTGGGCGCAGCCTGGGAGCCGGACGACCCGCGTTCGGGCAAGGGCAGACTCAGCTTCGGGGAACATCGCTGCCAGGTACTGGCCGAGGCACTGGTGCGACATGCCGTGCGAGCCGACGGCGGTTCCCGTGAGGCCCTCATCGCCGAGGCGTACCTCAACGCCGGCGTGGACCCGCTCATGCCCGCCCGGAATCTCGACTCTCCCGTACTGCCGGGAATCGGCCTGGCATGACCACGGGTCGGTGAGCCGATGAACCACACCCCGCACCCCGTCCCGCCCGCGCTGACGGCCGAGGACAAGGCCGGCATCGTCCTGAGCGTGCTGTCCGGCCGCGAGACCGTCGCGGAAGCCGCCGGGCGGCACGCCCACCTCTCCGAACGGTCCCTGCTGGACTGGCGTGATGCGTTCGTCGAAGGCGGGCTGCGCGAACTCCAGGGGAGCGCGGCCCACCGGCCGCCGCCGCGCGAAAGCCTTCTCGAGGCCGAGGCGGCCGAGCTGAAGAGCGCACTGGGCGAGGTCTGCCTCGAACTGAACGTGTGGCAGGCCCTCAGGACCTACCCGCGGCGCCGTCCGGAGCCCGGATGACCGCCGTCCGCACACCCCGGTCCGAAAACCCCCACTCCGCGGTGGGGGTTTTCGCGTTCCCGGTGGGGTTTCCCTGGATGGGCCGTCCCCAATTTTGAAAAGGTGGAAGTGTGAGCCAATTCCTGTGGGTCGGGCGGGAATTTCGCAGGTCGCGTGGATCCTGGCAAAGTCTCCGATAATTTTCTCGTAGCGCGGACGACGGAATGTGCGGTCGAATGGGTTCAGAGCGGTAAAGCCCCCGCTCCACACCTCACTCATCGAAGGAACGTCATGAACACCGCAGACCAGCTCCTGACCGGCTACACCGCCTACACCAACGCCCAGGAGTTCGGCGCCAGCGCGGAGGCCGAGGCCCCGGCGACGACGCCCACCGTCACCGTTTCCTCGCCCGAGTGCGTCTACTTCTCCCTCGGTGCCTCCGCGGGCAGCATCGCCAGCACCAAGGCGTGGGGCTGCTGACCCAGCATCACCGATTGACCAAGTGGGTGTCCGCCGTAACAGGCGGACGCCCACTTCTGCGTTGTGCGAAACCGGGTGATCTGCCGCCGGGGAGGCGCGGACCCAACTTTCCCGCCGCGATATGTGCGCAACGAGATTGGGTTCCGCTTCGGAAAGCGCAGGTCACGGAGCCGTCATTGCCAAATAAGCATAAGATTTCCGTGGTCGCGCCACCGGGAATATGGTCGAATGGATCTCGGGCAGGAAAGATCCGGCCCATCTCGTTGGATTCAGTGAAGGAATTTCATGAACACCGCAGACCAGCTCCTCGCCGGCTACACCGCCTACACCGACGCCGAGGAGTTCGGCGCCAGCGCCTCGGCCGACGCCCCCGCCACCACCCCGAGCGTCCTCAGCTTCATCGGTGGTTCCAGCGGCGGCTGTGGCGCGGCTGTCAGCGCCATCTCCGGTGCCGGTGTCTCCGCCACGGCGCACTGGGGCTGCTGAACCACCTGCCTGCTCGCAGGCAGTGCACCACCGCTGGGCGCCTGTGTCCCTTCAGGCGCCCAGCGGCATTTCTATGTCCGTTCCCCGTCGGCACCATCGGCGCCCTGCGCCTCGGCTCCGGCCCGGCGGGCGGCTCCGGCCAGCGCCTCCAGGGCGGCCAGGTGCGCGGTGAGCGCCTGGCGGCCGGTCAGGGTGAGAGCGACCCAGGTGCGGGGCCGCTTGCCGAAGTAGCCCTTGCGGACGCTCACGTAGCCGGCCTTCTCCAGCGCGGCGACCGTCTTGCTCAGTACGGAATCGCTGACCCCGCAGTAGTCCCGCACCGTGCTGAACTCGGCCTCGGCGCAACTGGAGAGGAACGCGGCCACCGTCAGCCGGGTGGGGTGGTGGATCTCCTTGTCCAGGCCGGGCGGGCCCGCGTCGGTCACGACGCCTCCCGGGCACCGGCGCGCCCGCGGGCGGCCTGCAGCCAGGACAGCGCGCCGGCCACGATGCCGAATCCGGTGAACGCTCCGGCCGTACCGAAGAGGAGGGCCCCCGCCAGGCCCGCGGCGAAGGGGATCAAGGGCAGGACCCACGCGCCCCACGCGGTCCCGCGCTCGCGCCGGGCGAACCACGGTGCGACTCCGGAGGCGTGCTGCACCCTCCAGGTCACCACGAGGAAGGCGACCGCGCAGAGCAGTGCGGCTGCGAGGATCCAGCCCTCCCACCGGGACCATGCCCGCGCCAGGCCGAAGCCGCTCATGGCCGCGGCGAGCAGCAGGCCGTGGGTGGCGGGATACCAGGCCGGCACCGACCGCGCCGACTGCCGTGCCGCGTTCTCGGCGGCCCGCGCGGTGCGCAGCGCCGAGGCGGCGGACTCGGCACTGGGCCGCATTGCTCCTGAGTTGTTCATGGGTGCTCCGGCTTCCGTACGACGGGTGCGCTTACAGATGCCAGACTGGCATCTACTTTCCAGTGTGGCAAGTAATTTCCGTCTCGGCGTGTCCGGGCATGCGAGAGCCCCGCCGGGAACGGATCCCGGCGGGGCTCTCGTCAGCGCAAGTGCGCGGGTGAACGCCGACCCTGAGCACGCGTCACCCGCGACAGGCGGACGTCACGCCTGCTGGGCGAGCTTCGCCTCCCGCGCCAGCTCCGTGGCGGCCACCAGGCTCAGCCCCGGCAGTTCCTGGCGCAGGGCCCGTATCGCCGCGACCTCGTGGGCGACGGGGTCCACGCCGTCGCGCTCCAGGATCCCCCGGGCCCACCGCACCCGCGGCTCCCCGCCCCGCTCCGCCAGCTCGTCCAGGATCCGCGCGGCCCGGCGCAGCCCGGGAGCCTCGTCCGCGGGAGCGTCCGACAGGGCCTGGTGCACCGCGTCCCGCGCGTCGCCGAGATCGCTGAGCGCAATCAGGTGCACTTCCTTCTTGCTGAACATTCCCGTTCCTTCTCTCTCGCCGGCCGTCCGCGATCGCCGCCCGGACAAATGCCGGACGGATGAACTCCCGGCCACGCTACAGGCTGCCCCGGGCGCACCCTGCGCCGCGCAGAGGAATCCCTTCTTCGGCACCAACTTTGCGGCGCCGCCATCTGCGCCAAACTATTGGAGGGCCGACGGAGTACGGCAGTTGGCCCCGGCGGACCAAGGATAGGAGTTACTTTGCCGCGCGAGCGTGTGGTGGACTGAATCAGGCTCGAGCGCGAACTACGGAAACGCGTCCTCGTCATGACACCGCAGAGGAATTCGTGCATCACGAGAACGGCCTCCGGCCGCATACAGCACCGTTCTGGAAGGACGGTGCCCTACTCGCGGCCGCCACTGTTTCCGGTATCTCGGTCATGGCAGTGAAAGCGCCCCTCCCGCTGTCTCTGGTTCTCCGTCATATGTCCGGGACGGCGAACTCCAGGGCACCGCACCGCTGAACACGATCTCTTCTCACACGAGGTGGAAAAAGCGCATGTCAGTCGCCCGCGACAAAACCGCCCCCGGCCTGAGACTGGGCGCCGACCTCATCAGCGGCGCCCGCCTCCCATTGACCGTCGCAGCCCTGCTGGCGCTGATATCCGCTGCCGCGACACTGGTCGTGCCTCTGATGGTCAGAGACCTCGTCGAAGCCCTTTCCGGCACCGGCGGGCTCGTCCGGCCGGTCACGTTGATGACCGCCGTCGCTCTCGCCGGCGCCCTGGCCGCCACCGTCTCGGGTTACCTGCTCGCCCGGGTCGGCGAGAAGATGATCCTGCGCCTGCGCTCCCGCGTCATGGAGCACACCATGCGCCTTCCGCTGCGCGAAGTGCGTACGCAGGGCCCCGGCAACCTCGTCGCACGCGTCACCTCCGACGCCATGATGCTCCGCTCCGTCATCGACGTCGGGGCGATCCAACTGCCGCTGTCCGTCATCACCGTGATAGCCACCCTGATCGTCATGAGCATCCTGGACTGGGTCCTCGTGCTGATCACCGTGGGGTCCTTCGCGCTGGCGGGCGCTGTCATCGGCCTGGTCATCGTCCGGGTGCGCCGCAGCATCAACGCCCAGCAGACCGCCTTGGGCGAACTCGCCCAGCGCTTCACCGCCACGCTCGCGTCCCTGCCCACGATCAAGGCCTACCGCGCGGAGGCCCGCACCACCCAGGGCCTGGCCCAGGACGCCTCCGACCTGACCGACTCCACGCTCCACAGCGCCCGCCTGCAGTCCCTCATCGGCCCGGTGATGGGCCTGGGGCAGCAGATCGCCCTGGTCAGCATCATCCTCGGCGGCGGTGCCCGCATGGCCTCGGGCGACCTGACCATGCCGGACTTCATCGCCTTCCTCCTCTTCCTGCTCCAACTCGTCGCCCCGGTTGCTGTCGTCGCCTCCAGCATCAGCCAACTCCAGGCCGGCCTCGCCGCACGCTCACGCTTCGACGACCTGCTCTCCCTGCCGCAGGAGGCCGCCGGCACGGCCACCACCAGCCCGGTCCCCGTTCAGGGCGCCCCCGGCGTCGAGTTCGCCGACGTGGCCTTCGCCCACGACGGCGAACCCATCCTGAAAGACCTGACCTTCTCCGCCCCCCGACGCGGTCTCACCGCCCTCGTCGGGCACTCCGGCGCCGGTAAGTCCACCGTCCTGACTCTGGTCGAGCGCTTCATGCACCCCGACCAGGGCACGATCCGCGTCCTGGGCCACGACGTGGACGGCTGGCCGCTGGACGACCTGCGACGCCGGGTGGCCTACGTCGACCAGACCTTCACCCTGCTCGAAGGCACCGTCCGCGACAACCTGCTGCTCGGCAGCGACACCCTCCTCGGCGACGACGCCCTGCTGGACGCCCTCGATGCCGTGGCCCTGCGCGACGAGGTCCTGCGGCTCCCGAACGGCCTCGGCACCGTCCTCGGACGCGCCACCGACCTCTCCGGCGGCCAGCGCCAGCGCCTCGCCCTGGCCCGCGCCCTCCTCACCGACGCCGACGTGGTCCTGCTGGACGAACCGACGTCGCAACTGGACAGCATCAACGAGCAGCGGCTGCGCGATCTGGTCACCCGACTCGCCCAGGACCGAGCCGTGGTGGTCGTCGCCCACCGGCTCTCCACCGTCCAGCACGCCGACCACGTCCTCGTCATGGAGTCGGGCCGCGCTCTGGACGCCGGAACGCACCCGGAACTGCTCGCACGCTGCCCGCAGTACCAGGACCTGGTCCGCAACCAGCAGTGGTCGGCGGAAGCACACACCGTCCCGCAGGGCGTCCCCGCCTAGTGCGACGAGCAGTCCATGGTCGTGATCCACGATGTACCGATGAACGCCTGGGACCGCGCCCTGGGCGTGGCGGAGAGGGCCAAGTGACACGGAAGCGCTCGGTCGTGTGGTGGGGGAAGCGCACGGGTCGGCCCTGGTCCCTTGGTTCACCGCCGCTGACGCTGGTAAGTAACTTGCTCTGAGCCCCTCGACTGGCCTGATGACCCATCAGGGAAGTCGGCATCCAATCAGCCTCAGACCGAGACGGCTTTCCGTACGTGCCCCTGGCCGACGGCTTTGTGACAGCTTGAATGGCGCAAATCGCGCAGGCGAGAAGCCTGCTCGCCGTGGCGCACGATGTTCTATGAGGTCTTCGAGTCGAAGGCGGCGTGCCGAGGTACAGTGACGAAAGCCCTTGACCTGCAGAAAGCAGGCAGGGAGCCGTCTTCCAGGAGTCCAAAGTGCTGCGTACTCTGTTCAAGTCCAAGATCCACCGCGCCACCGTCACCCAGGCCGACCTGCACTACGTCGGATCCGTCACCATCGACCGCGATCTCCTCGATGCCGCGGACCTGCTGCCCGGCGAGCTGGTCCACATCGTCGACATCGACAACGGCGCCCGCCTGGAGACGTACGTCATCGAGGGGGAGCGGGGGAGCGGTGTCATCGGGATCAACGGGGCCGCGGCCCACCTCGTGCATCCCGGGGACCTCGTGATCATCATCAGTTACGCTCAGGTCGACGACGCCGAGGCGCGCGCGCTGCGGCCCCGGGTCGTGCACGTGGACCGGGAGAACCGGATCGTGGCCCTGGGCGCCGACCCGTCCGAGCCGGTTCCCGGCGGGGACACGGAGCGCAGCCCTCAGGCGGTGGCGGCCACCAGCGGCTGACCGTCCCGCCGCAGACGCGAGGAGACCCCCATGAGCGACATCGAGATCCACGACGAACGCGACAGGGGCCTCCTCGTGGCCCGCGCGGCGGGAGAGCCCGACGGGCCCACCCTCGGGTACATCCAGTACTTCGTCCTCGACGCGCCCGAGAGGGCCCTCGTGCCGGTGCACACCGTCGTGGGGCCCGAGCACGAGGGCCGGGGCATCGCGGGATCACTGGCCCGCGAGCTGTACGCCATCGCCGCCCGCGAGAGCATCGCCGTCGCGCCTCTGTGCCCGTTCGTCGTGCAGTGGGCCGCGCGCCACCCGGGAGAGGCCCCCGTCGCCCCGCCCGAGCTGATCGACGCCGCGCAGCGCGCTCTCGCCGACGACCCGTCCAAGTGGTGACCACGTGAACCTCGCACTCCTGCACACCTCCCCGGTCCACGTCCCCGTCTTCGACGCCCTGCGCGACACCGACCATCCCGGTCTCGCCCTGCGTCACCTCGTGGACGAGAGCCTGCTCGAACGGGCCAGGGCCACCGGGCCCGACGCCGTCGCGGACGACGTGCGCGCGCTGCTCGAAACCGCCGTGGCCGACGGGGCGAGCGCCGTGCTCTGCACCTGCTCGACCATCGGCGGCGTCGCCGAGGCCCAGTCCGCCGCCGTCGGCGTGCCCGTCCTGCGCGTGGACCGGCCGATGGCCGCCGCCGCGGTCGAAGCCGGGCGGGCCGTCGCCGTGGTCGCCGCCCTGGAGAGCACCCTCGACCCGACTGTCGCCCTCGTCGAGGAGGAGGCCGCCCGCGCCGGCCGGCCCGTCGACGTACGCACGGTGCTGGTGGCAGGGGCCTGGGAGCGTTTCGAGGCCGGTGACCGGGACGGGTACCGGGACCTCGTGGCCGCCGCCGTGGACGCCCTCACCGATGTCGACGTCGTCGTGCTCGCCCAGGCCTCCATGGCGCCCGCAGCCGACCGGGCCACCACGACGGTCCCCGTCCTCTCCAGCCCCCGCCCCGGCCTGCGCGCTGCGGCGGGCAACACGGCCTACGCTGAGCCGAGTTGAACGCGTTGAACCGAATGCGACCGGCTTGAGCTGAACGAGGAGAGCCAGATGGCCCAGGACGAGACCGGCACCGACGTCGTGATCAGCCCCACGGGCTGGGTCGCCGAGCAGGCCCGCCTCTACGAGGAGTCCGGCGGCACCGAGGGCGCCACGATCCCCGGCCCGATGAGCGCGCCCTGTCTGCTGCTCGACTACCAGGGGCGTCACTCCGGTAAGTGGCGCCGCACGGTGCTGATCTACGACCGCGACGGCGACGACTACCTGATCGTCGCCTCGAAGGGCGGCGCCGACCAGCACCCCGAGTGGTACCTGAACCTGGAGGCCAACCCGGACGTGCGGCTACGCGTCGAGACCGAGCGGTTCGCCGCCCGCGCCGAGACCCTCTCCCCGGAGGACAAGGCCAGGGTGTGGCCCCATCTCGTGGAGATCTTCGCCCCGTACGCGGACTACCAGAAGAAGACCGAGCGGGACATTCCCGTCGTACGCCTCACCCGTATCAAGGGCTGAGCGGCGGGGGCGGTGTGTGGACACGGCGGGCGTGGGCACGCGTGCCGGGAGACAGTGGCAGGGACCGGCCGCACCCCGCCGGAGCGCGGCCGGCCTCCGACCCCTCCTGGAGGAATCGATGACGCATCCCATGCCCGACCCCGTCACCCCGCCGACACCGGGGCCCGACGTTCCCGATCCGGGGCCGTTCCCCTCCCCGATCCCGACGCCTCCGTCGCCCCGCCCGGGACCCACGCCGCAGCCCCCGCCGCCGCCGCCGTCCCCGGGCCCGCCGAACCCCGACCCGGAGCCGGCGCCGCCCGAGCCGGAGCCTTCACCCATGTAGCGGCAACGCTTACGCCGACACCTCTGACCGGTCGCCGCCCCACAGCGTGTGGAACGCGCCCTCGCGGTCCGTGCGGCGGTACGTGTGGGCGCCGAAGAAGTCCCGCTGGCCCTGCGTGAGCGCGGCCGGGAGGCGGTCGGCCCGCAGCGCGTCGTAGTACGCGAGCGCCGCCGCGAAGCCGGGCGCCGGGACGCCCTCGACCGTCGCGGCGACCAGGACGGCACGCCAGTCGTCCTGCGCCGCGCCGATCTCCTGCGCGAACGTCTTGTCCGCGAGGAGGCTCGGCAGGTCGGGCCGGGCGTCGTACGCGGCGGTGATCCGGTCGAGGAACGCGGCCCGGATGATGCAGCCGCCGCGCCAGATCGAGGCGACGGCGCCCAGGTCGATGTCCCAGCCGTACGCCTCGCTGCCCGCCGTGATCTCGTGGAAGCCCTGCGTGTACGACACGATCTTCGACGCGTACAGGGCCTGCTCGACCCGGTCGGCGAACGCCGCGGCCTCCGGCTCGCTCAGCGCGGTCGGTGTCGGGCCCGCCAGGTCCTTCGAGGCCGCGCGCAGGTCCGCGTGGCCGGACAGCGAGCGCGCGAAGACGGCCTCGGCGATGCCCGACACCGGGACGCCCAGGTCGAGCGCGATCTGCACGGTCCAGCGCCCCGTGCCCTTCTGCTCCGCTTCGTCGACGACGACGTCCACGAAGGGCTTGCCCGTCGCCGTGTCCACGTGCGACAGGACCTCGGCCGTGATCTCGATCAGATACGAGTCGAGCCGGCCGGTGTTCCACTTGCGGAAGATGTCGGCGATCTGCGCGGGGGAGTAGCCCGCCACGTCGCGCAGGAGCTGGTAGGCCTCGCCGATGAGCTGCATGTCGGCGTACTCGATGCCGTTGTGGACCATCTTCACGAAGTGGCCGGCGCCGTCCGGGCCGACGTGCGTCACGCACGGGGAGCCGTCCTTGGCCTTCGCGGAGATCTTCTCCAGCATCGGGCCGAGCGCCGCGTACGACTCCTGGCTGCCGCCCGGCATGATGCTCGGCCCGTTCAGGGCGCCCTCTTCGCCGCCGGAGACGCCCGTGCCGACGAAGTGGATGTCGCGCTCGCGCAGTTCACGCTCGCGGCGGCGGGTGTCCGCGAAGTGCGCGTTGCCGCCGTCGACGATCATGTCGCCGGGCTCCAGGAGGGGCGCGAACTCCTGGATCACCGCGTCCGTGGGGTCACCGGCCTTGACCATGATCACCAGGCGGCGCGGCCTCTCCAGCGCGGCCACGAACTCCTCCGCGGTCTCGGTGGGGACGAACTCGCCCTCGCCGCCGAACTCCGCCACGAGGTCGTGCGTGCGGGACGCGGTGCGGTTGTGCAGGGCGACCGTGTAGCCGTTCCTGGCGAAGTTCCGCGCGAGGTTGCGTCCCATGACAGCGAGCCCCGTGACACCGATCTGGGCTGAGTTGCTCATGCCTGTCGCTCCTGAAGTAGGGAGGTGATCGTTCTTGTTCATTTGTAGCGCGGTGAGGCGTACCGTGACGCTGCGACGCTCTCGTCGAGCCCTCAGGACTCGCTGCGGAGATCTCTACGGAACTCTCTACGAACAAGGAGCCGCCCGTGCCTCACTTCGATTTGCCGCTCGAGGAACTTCAGGCCTACCGGCCCACGTTGACGCGGCCCGAGGACTTCGACGCGTTCTGGGAGAAGACCCTGGCCGAGGCGCGCGAGCACGACCTCGACGCGACGTTCGTCCCGGTCGACGTGCCGCTGACCACGGTCGACGTATTCGATGTTACGTACGCCGGGTTCGGCGGGCATCCGGTCAAGGGCTGGCTCGTCCTGCCGGCGGGGACGACCGGGCCGCTGCCCGCCGTCGTCGAGTACATCGGCTACGGAGGCGGGCGCGGCCTGCCCCACACGAACCTGATGTGGGCCGCGGCCGGCTTCGCGCACTTCGTCATGGACACGCGAGGCCAGGGCTCCGGCGGCAGGGTGGGCGACACCCCCGACCCGGTCGGCAGCGGACCCGCGCACTCCGGCTTCATGACGCGCGGCATCGAGGACCCGCACGAGTACTTCTACCGGCGCGTCTTCACCGACGCCGTGCGCGCGGTCGAGGCGGCACGTTCGCACCCCCTCGTCGACACGTCGCGCGTCGCCGCGCTCGGGGGCAGCCAGGGCGGCGGCATCACGATCGCGGTCGGCGGCCTGGTGCCCGACCTCGTCGCCATCGCGCCCGACGTGCCGTTCCTGTGCCAGTTCCCCCGCGCGGCCACCCTCACCGAACGCCACCCGTACCGCGAGATAGCCCTGTATCTGAAGGCGCACATCGGCGCCGACGAGCAGGTCTTCCGCACGCTGTCGTACTTCGACGGCGTGCACTTCGCGGCCCGCGGCACCGCGCCCGCCCTCTTCTCGGTGGCGCTCGAGGACGAGACCTGCCCGCCCTCCACGGTCTTCGCGGCGTTCAACTCCTATGCCGGGCAGGACAAGACGATCAAGGTGTACACCTTCAACGACCACGAGGGCGGCGGACCCTTCCATCAGGCCGCGCAACTCGACTGGTTGCCCGTGCGGTTGCGGGGCTGATACGCGAACTACGCCTGGGGAAAGCCCTCTTGGCCCCTCTTGACTGCTCGTGTCACCCCTGTGCGGGTCTTGTCATGAGTGTGCCGGAGCGGCTAACTTGCCGCTTCTGACGTGTGTCTGAGGGGGCTTCCATGGCCGTACGCGGTCGGCATCGCCGGTATCAGCCGAACCGGATCAACCGGGCGTCGCTCACCGTCACCGCGGGCAGCGCGGGTATGGCGATCCCTCTCATCGGCGCGGGCGTGGCGCACGCGGCCGACGCGAACACCTGGAACAAGGTCGCGGCCTGCGAGTCGAGCGGCAACTGGAGCATCAACTCCGGCAACGGCTACTTCGGCGGGCTCCAGTTCACGCAGTCCACCTGGGAGGCCTACGGCGGCACCGCCTACGCCGCGCGCGCCGACCGCGCCACCAGGGGCCAGCAGATCGCCGTCGCCGAGAAGGTCCTCGACGGGCAGGGGCCCGGCGCCTGGCCGGCCTGCTCGGCCCGCGCGGGCCTCACCCGCGGCGGCGACACGCCAGGACCGCACACCGAAACCGTCCGGCAGAAACCCCAGCGGACGGTCAAGGACGTCAAGCCCGAGGTCACGCCCCAGTCGACGGCGGGCACGGCCCAGATGTACACGGTGGTCGGCGGCGACACCCTCTCCGGCATCGCCGACGCCCGCGAAGTGCCGGGCGGCTGGCGGAAGTTGTACGAGGCGAACCGCCGCACCATCGGCTCGGACCCCGACTTCATCCTGCCCGGGCAGCGCCTCGCCCTGCACCCGTCGGCGAAGCCGCGCGACCCGGCCCCCCAGCAGAAGCGCGAACGGCCGGCCCAGAAGCCGGCCCAGAAGCACGACAAGAGCGACCAGAAGCGGGAGACGGCGGCCCCCGCCAAGAAGACCGGCGCAGCCACCGCCACCCGGCCCCGGACCGAGAAGCCCGCCCCGTCACACGACGTCATCGCTCCCGTCTCCGCGAGTCTCAGCACCCCGTACCGCGCGGCGGGTTCTTCCTGGTCGAAGGGCTACCACACGGGCGTCGACTTCGCCGTGTCCACCGGCACGACCGTCAAGGCCATCGCCTCCGGCCATGTCGTCTCCGCGGGCTGGGGCGGCTCGTACGGGTACGAGGTCGTGATCCGGCACGCCGACGGCAAGTACAGCCAGTACGGCCATCTCTCGGCGCTCAGCGTGAAGGCGGGGCAGCGGGTCGTGGCCGGTCAGCGCATCGCGCGCTCCGGTTCCACGGGCAACAGCACGGGCCCGCATCTGCACTTCGAGGTGCGGACGGGGCCCGGCTTCGGTTCGGACGTCGACCCGCTGGCGTATCTGCGGGCGCACGGCGTCAGGATTTGATGCGCTCGTCGCGGGGGCTGTACCACTCGTCGTAGGGGCCGCCCTTGCCCTTGGTGCGGCCACGTGAATCGGCGTCCCGCGCGGGCGCCTCGACGCGCCGCGTCAGCGGCTCGCCGTCGGTGATCGCGCGCGGTGACCTGGTCACGGCCTGGGCGGGCATCGTCGCGACGACCGGCTCGGTGGCCGTCCTGCGTGCCCCGCTGATCCGCTCCGTCGTCAGCAGGATCAGGCCGCCCGCGGCGACGACACCGCACGCGAGGGCGAGGGCGGTGCCCGTCGTGCCGTACCGGAACGTTTCGCCGAAGAGCGTGAGACCGACTGCCGCCGCGACCACCGGGTTCACGACGGTCACTGTGGCGAGCGGAGCCGCGAGGCCCGCGCCGCGGTAGGAGGCCTGGGACAGGAGCATGCCGGACGTGGCGAGCGCCGCTATCACCAGGAAGCTCGAGAACTGGGCGAACGTCCCGTCCTCCGTCCACTCGACCGCCACGGACTTCGTGAACACGGACGCGATGCCGAACGCGACACCCGCCGCGCCCGCGAGCAGGACGCTGCGCACCACGGGGTGACGGTGCACGGCATGCGCGAGGGTCATCAGGGCGAGGACCGTGCCGGCCGTCGCGAGGGCGACCATCAGCCGCTCCGTGCCTTCGAGGGACTGCTCGGACGCCGACCCCGTGAGGGAGAGCAGACCGGCGAGACCCACAGCGGCCATGATCGCGCCACGCCAGGCGGTGGCCCCGGCCTTGCGGTGCACGAAGAGCGCCGCCATCGGCAGCGCGAACACGATCGTCAGCGCGCCGAGGGGCTGCACGAGGCTGAGCGGCCCGTACGCCAGGGCGGCCACGTGCAGGAGGGCTCCCAGACCGTTGAGCGCGACCGCGCACCACCACACCGGGCGGCGCAGCGGCGCGTAAGCGTGCTCGGGCGTGGACACCGCGACGCGTTCCTGGAGGATCGCGCCGCCCGCGTACGCCACCGCGGAGACGAGGGAGAGCAGCACAGCCAGCGTGAGTGCACTCATCGGCCGCTCCTCACTGTGCGGCGGCGCATCCCGTGGTGCGGCGAACGGTCGGTTTCCATACCTCTACGATCTCTCTTTCCGGCGCTCGCGTCGTCGTACCTGAGCACGCATTGGGTCCTACTGCCGATGGAGTACGACCCGCCCCAGGGCCTCCACCCGGTGGGGGACACGGAGTGCACCCCACCCGTGACCTGCGGACGCCTACTTGCTGTACTGAGGGCGTGACAGTCCACATCGACCTGCGCGAACTCGGTTCCCTCGGCGGCTTCTTCGCTCTGCGTGACCGAATGCAAGCGGAAAGTCACCTCACGCTGGAGCGTGTGTACCAGGGCGACGCACCCGCCCGCGACCCCCTCGAGTACCGCGTCGAGAAGGTCGCGCGAGCACTCTCCGTGCCCGAACCGCGCGTCGCGGTGTCCGTCGCCCAACTCGGCCTCGCTGCGCGCCTTTGGTCGGTGGCGCTCGGCAGCGCGGCCCTCTTCGGGCGCGTCCCCGACCTCGACCCCACGCTGCTGCACTGGAACCCCGACGCCAGTGCGCCCGACGACCTGTTCCTCGCCGGTACGGGGCAGCTCCCCGCCGACAGCGCGCACCTCGCGGAGCTCGTGCTCGACCGCCACCTGGAACCTCTGTCGGCCGCCCTGCGCGCCCGGTACCGCGTCTCGGCCCCGCTGCTGCGCGGCAACGCCGGGTCCGCGCTCGCCGGCGCCGCCCGCGAGATCAACCGCTGGGCGCGCCGCGCCGGGCGCCCCGACGTCGCCACCCGCGCCCGCCTCCTGACCACGGAACTCTTCGCGGACCCTCGCCTCGCCGCGACCGGCACCCGCACCGGCACCGCTTTCCGCCGCACGAGCTGCTGCCTCATCTACCGTGCCCCCGGCGGCGGTCTCTGCGGCGACTGCTGCTTCGAGCGGCCGCCGCAGCACTCTTCCCCACCGGCCGCTTCTGGGTGACCATGAAGGTGCGCGGCCGGGCACACTACGGACGACGGGGGTTCTGCATGAGAGTGGGGCTGCTGACCCGGGAGTACCCGCCGGACGTCTACGGCGGCGCGGGCGTCCATGTCGAGTTCCTCGCAAGGGAGTTACGCCCCCTCGTCGACCTCGACGTCCACACGTGGGGCGAGGGCGGTGCCGAGGGGCTGCGGCGCCACCGCGCGTGGCAGGCGCTCGACGGGGCGAACGACGCACTGCGCACCTTCTCCGTGGACCTGTCCATCGCCGCCGCGCTCGAAGGCCGCGAACTCGTCCACTCGCACACCTGGTACGCCAATCTGGCGGGCCACATAGGCAAGTTGCTCCACGGCATCCCACACATCGTGACCGCGCACTCGCTCGAACCCCTGCGCCCCTGGAAGGCCGAGCAACTCGGCGGCGGATACGCCCTGTCGGGCTGGGCCGAGCGCACCGCCGTCGAGGCGGCCGACGCGGTCATCGCGGTTTCGGGAGCCATGCGCCAGGACATCCTGGCCTGCTATCCGGCGATCGACCCGGCGAAGGTCCGCGTCGTCCACAACGGCATCGACTCCGCCCTCTACCGCCCCGACCCCGCCACGGACGTCCTCGCCCGCATCGGCATCGACCAGGACCGCCCGTACGTCGTCTTCGTCGGACGCATCACACGGCAGAAGGGTGTTCCCCATCTCCTCAGGGCGGCGAAGGAGTTGGACCCGTCGGCGCAGCTGATCCTGTGCGCCGGAGCGCCCGACACCCCGGCCATCGGGCGTGAATTCCGCACCCTCGTGGACGAGTTGCGCGCGCTGCGGGACGGCGTCCACTGGATTCCGCAGATGCTGCCCCGTACCGAAGTGGTCCAACTCCTCACCCACGCAAGGGCGTTCGTCTGCCCGTCGGTGTACGAACCCCTCGGCATCGTGAACCTGGAGGCGATGGCGTGCGGTACCGCCGTCGTGGCCTCCGCCGTCGGCGGCATCCCCGAGGTCGTCGCCGACGGGACGACCGGCCTCCTCGTGCCCTACGAGGAGCGCGACCCGCAGACGTTCGAGAGCGGGCTCGCGCAGGCCCTGAACCGGCTGGTGGCCGACCCCGACGAGGCGGCCCGCATGGGCGCCGCCGGCCGGGAACGCTCGGAGCGCGAGTTCGGCTGGGACACCGTGGCCCGGCGCACGGCCGACGTGTACGACGAGATCCTCAACACGACGCAGCCGGTCAAGAAGGCGTAACAGACGGGCAGGACTGAGCAGTTCCTCGAAGCGAAATAGATCCTCAAGGTGAAGCTGGGGGCTGGGATGCGCGGTGGACCTTCGGTGCTCGGGATCGTACTGGCGGGCGGGGAGGGCAAGCGCCTGCTGCCACTCACCGCCGACCGGGCGAAACCGGCGGTCACCTTCGGCGGCACGTACCGCCTCGTCGACTTCGTCCTCTCCAACCTGGTCAACGCGGACATCCTGCGTATCTGCGTCCTGACCCAGTACAAGTCGCACTCGCTCGACCGGCACGTCACGACGACCTGGCGCATGTCGAGCCTGCTCGGCAACTACGTCACGCCCGTCCCGGCCCAGCAGCGCCTCGGCCCACGCTGGTACCTCGGCAGCGCGGACGCCATCCTCCAGTCCCTGAACCTGGTCCACGACGAACAGCCCGACTACATAGCGGTGTTCGGCGCCGACCACGTCTACCGCATGGACCCGCGCCAGATGCTCCAGCAGCACATCGAGAGCGGCGCGGGCGTCACGGTCGCGGGTATCCGCGTACCCCGCGCGGACGCCTCGGCGTTCGGGATCATCACGCCGGCCGGTGACGGCACGCGCGTGGACCGCTTCCTCGAGAAGCCGGCCGACCCGCCCGGCATCCCCGGCTCCCCGCACCAGGTCTTCGCCTCCATGGGCAACTACGTCTTCACCACGAAGACCCTCATCGACGCGTTGCAGCAGGATTCCGAGACGCCCGACTCCGTTCATGACATGGGTGGTTCGATCCTGCCGATGCTCACCGAACGCGGTGTCGCCCAGCTCTACGACTTCGACGGCAACCATGTCCCCGGCGAGACGCCCCACGAGCACGGCTACTGGCGCGACGTCGGCACCCTCGACGCGTACTACGAGGCCCATCTCGACCTCCTCTCGGACAAGCCCGCCTTCAACCTCGACAACCGGCGCTGGCCCATCTACACGCACCCCGGGCAGCTGCCGCCCGCCAAGTTCTGCGCGGGTGGCATCGCGGGCCAGTCGATCGTCAGCCCGGGCTGCGTCATCCGCGGCCAGGTCACCCGCTCCGTCCTTTCTCCGGGTGTCACCGTCGAGGAGGGCGCCGTCGTCCAGGGCTCGGTCCTGCACGACAACGTGCGGATCGGCAGGGGCGCCGTGGTGCGCGGAGCCGTACTCGACAAGAACGTGGACGTCCCGCCGGGGGCGACCATCGGCGTCAACCCGGAGCGGGACGCCGAGCTGTACACGGTGTCGAAGGGCGGGGTGATCGCACTGGGGAAGGGGCGGCAGGTCGTGGTCTGACCGGTCCTGACCCCTCGTCGGCGGGTGCCCAGTGCCGTGTCTCGTTCGAAGGCTCCCGCTGTCGCGTCCCTTGACGAGTACACGCACGCGCCAGAAGAATGATCGCGCTGCGCTTTGACAACGTTGTCTAGGACTCTAGGAGGCGGTCTCGCCATGAGATGGACCCAACGGCTGCGCGGAGCGGGGACGGCGGTGGCGGCGGCCGCGCTCCTGGGCGGTGCGCTCGCCGTGCCGTCGGCCCAGGCGGCCGCGTCCGACGAGGGCCGGCTCACCGATCTGGTCAACCCGTTCATCGGCACCGAGAACGAGGGCAACACCTACCCGGGCGCCGCCGTGCCCTTCGGCATGGTGCAGTTCTCGCCCGACACGGGCCACAACACGGGTTACGACTACTCTGAGAACCACATCCGCGGCTTCTCCACCGTGCATCTGTCCGGTGTCGGCTGCGGCCTCGGCGGCGATCTGCCCGTGCTGCCCACGACCGGCGACATCACGTCGACCGACTACGCCAAGTACGCGGCCGAGTTCAGCCACGACGACGAGAAGGCGAGCCCCGGCTCGTACAAGGTCGGTCTGAAGACGGGCATCGAGGCCGAGCTGACCGCGACCGAGCGGACCGGCGTGCAGCGCTACACCTTCCCCGCCACCGACAAGGCCAACGTCCTCATCAACGCAGGCCAGTCGCTGCACAAGACCCTGAACACCAAGGTCGAGATACTCGACAACCGCACCGTGCGCACGGCCATCACCGGCAGCGGCTTCTGCCAGGACACCAAGCCGTACACGGTGTACACGATCACCCGCTTCGACCGGCCGTTCACCACGTCGGGCACCTGGAAGGGCGACGCCGTCACCGAGGGCTCCAAGGAGTCGACGGCCGGAGGCGAACGCAGCGGCGCGTTCGTGCGCTTCGACACGTCCAAGGACCGCAGCGTCGAGGCGACCACGGCGATCTCGTACGTCGACGCGAAGGGCGCGGCGCTCAACCTCCGTTCCGAGGGCGGCCGTTCGTACGACCGTGTCGAGCACGCCGCGCAGGCCGCGTGGGAGGACCGGCTCGACGACGTCAAGGCGCAGGGCGGCAGCGACACGCTCCGCCGCACCTTCTACTCGTCCCTGTACCGCTCGTTCCTCGCGCCGAACATCGGCAGCGACGTCGACGGCCGCTACACCGGCTGGGACCAGAAGATCCACCGCGCCAAGGGCTACACGTACTACCAGAACTGGTCCCTCTGGGACACCTACCGCACGCAGGCGCAGCTCCTGTCGCTGCTCGCGCCGCGCGAGTCCCGCGACATGGCGATCTCCGTCATCAAGATCGACGAGGAGAGCGGCTGGCTGCCCAAGTGGGGGTACGGCACGGTCGAGACGAACATCATGACGGGTGACCCGGTCACTCCCTTCCTCACGAACGCCTATCAGCAGGGTCTGCTCAAGGGGTACGAAGAGCAGGCGTACCGCGCGCTGAAGAAGAACGCCGACGGGGTCCCGCCCGCCGACTCCGCGCCGGTCGGCCGCGAGGCCAACAAGGAGTACATCGCGGACGGCTTCGCGCCCTACATCAAGGACCGCGCGCATGTGAAGCCGGGCGACTCCGACTACGACCACGGCGCCTCCGCGACCCTGGAGTACGCGCTGTCCGACGCGATGCTCGGACAGATGGCGAAGGACCTGGGCCACAAGGACGACGCGGCGCGGTACACACAGCGGGCGCAGAACTACCGGAAGATCTTCGACAGTTCGACCGGCTTCTTCCGGGCGCGGGACGCGGCGGGCACCTTCACGGGCCCGGCCGACCCCGCCGAGAGCGAGGGCTTCCACGAGGGCACGTCCTGGCAGTACCAGTGGCTCGTCCCGCAGGACCTGCCCGGGATGGTCGGCCTGATCGGCGGCACCGAGCCGGCCAACGACCGCCTCGACTCGTTCTTCGCGTACGACCAGCTGGTGCAGGACCCCGCGAAGACCGCCCGTGAGGTGTGGGTGAACGGTCCGTACGACTACTACAACGCGGACAAGTACAACCCGCAGAACGAGCCCGACCTGATCGCGCCGTACACGTACCTCTCGACCGGTCAGCCCTGGAAGACGACCGATGTCGTGCACGCCGCGCTCACGCTCTTCACGGACGCCCCGACCGGCATGACCGGAAACGACGACCTCGGGACGATGTCCGCCTGGAACGTCCTGTCGTCGATCGGAATCTTCCCGGTCCAGCCCGGCACGGACACCTGGGGGCTGTCGACCCCGGTCTTCGAGCGGGTGGACGTGACCCTCGACCGGCGCTACTACCCGAAGGGCCGCCTCACGGTGAAGGCTCCGGGGACGTCGGACTCGGCGCGGTACATCCAGTCGGCGCAGACCGACGGGACCGCTTTGGGGAAGACGTATCTGACGACGGACGACATCCGCGGGCTGCGGGAGCTGTCCTTCACGGTCGGCGACAAGCCCTCCACCTGGGGAACCTCCGCCGAAGCGGCGCCGCCGGCGCTGAAGTAACCGCACCGCACGCCCCACCAGCACCACGAGACCCGCCCCTTCACCGAGGGGGCGGGTCTTAATCTGTTGTTTACTGTGTGTAGCTTGATCGTACTTGACCGTAATCACTGGAGAGCGGTTGACTGCTTTCCCCCGACGTCGACGCGAGAGCGGCCTCAGTGAACTCTCAGCAGTCCCAGCACTCTCGGCCCGCGCCGAGCCCGGACCTCCTCGCGCCACTCGACCTGGCCTTCTGGAACATCGAGTCCGCCGAACACCCGATGCACCTGGGCGCGTTGGGGGTGTTCGCCGCGGGCTCGCCGGGCGACGTCCAGCACGCGGTGGAGCTGCTCGCCGCCCGCGCCCCCGCGGTCCCCGGCCTGCGCATGCGCATCCAGGGGGTACGGATCCCCGTCGGCGGCGCGGCACGCGTGCCCGTACCCGACTTCGACCCGCTCGACCACGTACGGCTGGGCGAGCCCACCGCGGACTTCCACGCCGCGGCCGGCGCCCTGATGGAGCGGCCGCTCGACCGGGCGAGGCCCCCGTGGGAGGCGCATGTCCTGCCGGGCGCGGACGGCACCTCGTTCGCTGTCCTGTTCAAGTTCCACCACGCGCTGGCCGACGGGCTGCGGGCGCTGACGCTCGCCGCCGGGGTGATGGACCCGATGGACCTGCCCGTCTCGCGTACGGCGCCCGCCGTCGCGGCTCCCCGCGGGTTCCGGCTGCCGTTCCCCGGCATGCGCGACCTGCGGCTCGGCGACCTCGACCCGCGCAAGCTGCCCGGCCTCCTGCGGGAGGGCGCCTCCAGTGCCGTCACGGCGCTCGACATCGGCACCTCCGTCGTCCGCGCCACCTGGGACGTGCACACCTCGCCCGCCTTCTCCTCGAACGCCACGGGCACTCGCAGCACCGAGGGCGTCGTCCTCGAACTCGACGATGTGCACCGGGTCCGCAAGACGGTCGGCGGCACTGTCAACGACGTCCTCATCGCCGTCGTCGCCGGGGCCCTGCGGCGCTGGCTCGACGAGCGCGGCAACGGCAGCGAAGGGGTACGCCCGCGGGCCCTGATCCCCGTCTCGCGGCGCCGGCCCCGCACGGCCCACCCCCAGGGCAACCGGCTCTCCGGCTACCTGGTGAAGCTGCCGGTCGACGAGCGGGACCCGCTCGCCCGGCTGCGCGCGGTCCGTACGGCCATGGACCACAACAAGGACGCGGGCCCGCAGCGCGGCGCCGGCGCCGTGGCCCTGCTCGCCGACCATGTGCCGCCGCTCGGTCACATGATCGGCGGGCCCGTCGTCGCCCAGGCGGCCCGGCTCCTGTTCGACATCCTCGTCACGAGCGTGCCGCTGCCGAGCCTCGGCCTGCGGCTCGGCGGCTGCCCGCTCACCGAGGTCTACCCCCTCGCGCCACTGGCCCAGGGACAGTCCCTCGCGGTCGCGGTGTCCACGTACCGGGGGCGTGTCCACTACGGCCTGGTCGCCGACGCGGCCGCGGTCCCCGACCTGGACGTACTCGCGACCGGCATCCGCGAGGAACTCGCGGCGCTGGTGCGCGTGTGCGAGACGGTGCGGGGGACGGTCTGACGGGGGGCGGTCCGTCCTGACGGGGGAGGGGGCGGGCCGCGTCCTACGGCCGGAACTGATCAAGGTCAAGGACCGGCGTTCCCGGGAGGGCCCGGGAGCGGGATAAACTGCCCACTTGGCGGAATGTCGACAGCAGGTTGTAAGGTTCCGCCTTTTGGGAGTATCCGCGGTCACTCACAGCACGCCGCGGTCCGAGTGACGCGAGGAACGCAGCGGCGATGACGATGACAGAGGACAGCCCGACGGGCGCCACCGACGCGATGGTGGTGTCGCAGGAGTCGTTCGGCCCCGGGATCGACCCCGAGCGGCTGGCCGTCTGCCTGAGCGTGCTCGACGAACTCGACAAACTGGATGTGGACCACCCCGACGCGATCCGGGTCAGGCGCGCCACGGCCGGTGTCTACCGGACCGTGAAGCAGCGCCGCCGCCAGGAGCGCCGCGCCGCGAAGACCGCCCACGACAAGGCCGTCACCGAGGCGACCGCGACCGGCTCCGCCGAGCGCATCGACGACGAGACCGAGGGCCTTCTGCCGTCCTCGCAGGTCGAGGAGGGCAAGCTGGCGGGGATACTCCAGCGTCCCCGCTCCTGCTACACCTGCAAGGCCCGGTACGTGGAAGTCGACTACTTCTACCACCAGCTCTGTCCCGAGTGCGCCGCCGTGAACCGCGCCAAGCGCGACATCCGCGCCGACCTCTCCGGCAAGCGCGCCCTGCTCACCGGCGGCCGCGCCAAGATCGGCATGTACATCGCGCTGCGCCTGCTGCGTGACGGCGCGCACACGACGATCACGACGCGCTTCCCCAAGGACGCCATCCGCCGCTTCAAGGCGATGGACGACTCGGCGGACTGGATGGACCGCCTGGAGGTCGTCGGCATCGACCTGCGGGACCCGGCCCAGGCCGTGGCGCTTGCCGAGCAGGTCGCCGAGCAGGGCCCGCTGGACATCCTCATCAACAACGCGACGCAGACCGTACGCCGGCTGCCCTCCGCGTACGCCGCCCTCGTCGAGGGCGAGAGCGCCCCGCTGCCGGCGGGTGAGCTCCCCGCCCACCACGTCATCGGCGCGTTCAACTCCGGCGCGGTCGACGGCCTGACCGCGCTGCCCGCCGGTATCTCCGGCATCGACGCCCAGAAGGTCGCCGATCTCGCCCTGGTCGCGGGCAACGCCAGCGTCGCCCGGCACCGCGACGGCAGCGCCATCGACGCGGGCGGCCTCGTCCCCGACGTCGTCGACAGCAACACGTGGGTGCAGACGATCGAGCAGATCTCCCCGGTGGAGCTCCTCGAGACCCAGCTCTGCAACTACACGGCGCCGTTCATCCTGATCAGTGCGCTGCGCCCGGCGATGGCCGACGCCGCGAAGAAGGCGTCCAGCGGACGCGCGTACGTCGTGAACGTCTCGGCGATGGAGGGCGTCTTCGGCCGCGGCTACAAGGGCGCGGGGCACCCGAACACGAACGCCGCGAAGGCCGCCATGAACATGGTGACGCGGACCAGCGCCCAGGAGATGTTCCAGACCGACGGCATCCTCATGACCTCGGTCGACACGGGCTGGATCACCGACGAGCGCCCGCACTACGACAAGCTGCGCCTCGCCGACGAGGGCTTCCACGCTCCTCTCGACCTGATCGACGGCGCGGCCCGCGTCTACGACCCGGTCGTCCGGGGCGAGGCGGGCGAGGACCTGTACGGCGTCTTCATGAAGGACTACGCGCCCGGCAAGTGGTAGTGCCCTAGCGAGTGTCCGGCAGCCGGTGGCGGAGCTGCTGGTGGACGGAATCGGTCAGGTCCGGCGACGCGGCCCTGACCCGGGTTCCGCCGTCCACCAGCAGGTCGGCGCCCGTCACCCAGGCCGCCTCGTCCGACACCAGCCAGCGCACCGCCCGGGCCACGTCCTGCGGCTCCCCGATCCGGCCCAGTGGCAGCCCCGCCGCCACGGACTCCTCGGCGTGCTCCCACACGAAGCGCGCCATCTCCGTGCGCACGAGCCCGGGCGATACGGAGTTGACCCGCACCAACGGGGCCAGTTCGCCCGCGAGTTGCTGTGTCAGATGCAGCAGCGCCGCCTTGCTCGTCCCGTAGGCGCCGACGCGCGGGCCGACGTGTCCGGCGCCCTCGGTGCAGATGTTCACCACGGCCCCGCCGTGCTCCGACATCCAGGCCCGCCAGGCGCACTGCACAAGCCGCAGCGGCGCCTCCACGTTGACCGTGAACGCCTCGCGCCAGACCTCCGGATCCGCCTCCATCAGCGGCCCGTACGGCTCATTGGTCGCAGCGTTGTTCACCAGGATGTCGAGCCGGCCGAACGTGTCGAGGGCCCGCTCCGTCAGCTCCCACAGATGCGCGGGGTCGGCGACGGACCCCGCCAGTCCCGTGGCCTCGGCGCCGCTCTTCGTCAGCGCGGCGACGGTCTCGCGGACCCCGTCCGGATCGCGCGCCGTCACACACACCCGCGCCCCGGCCGCCGCGAGCGCCACGGCGACGGCCCGGCCGATGCCCCGCGACCCCCCGGTCACGACGGCCACCCTGCCTTCCAGCGAGAGCTCCGAAGTCATGGGGCGTACGGTCTCATGACGGGGCGTCAGTCCGACATGTCAACTACGTAGCGATGGTGTGAAGTTGGTGGAATGGAGCCCCTGCGCGACCAGCTCCACCACGGGCCGCCAGTCCTCCATGACCCCCGCGTCGAGCCCCACGACCTTGCCCGCGTCGTCCGCCTGACGCAGCGTCACCGCGTCGTCGGCCAGCGGGTCATGGGCGAACGCCGCCGCCTCCTCGGGCGTCATCGGCCCGCCCTGCGTCTCCAGCGTCAGCGCGCTCTGCGGCGACAGGCCGCGCGCCGGATCCGATGTCGCCAGGTAGCGCTTGGCCGGGACGTGCAGCTGCACAAGACGGGCGACCCGCTCCCCGAGCAACCCCCGCACGGCGGCCGCCGCCGTGTCGGCGTGGCCCGCGTCGTCGCCCGGCCGCAGCAGGTGGCCTATGTCGTGGACGAGCCCCCCGAGCTGGAGCTCCTTGTCGCTGGGGTGGCCGCGGCGCAGCAGCGCGGCGGTCTGCAGCGCGTGGTCGTGCAGGTCGACGGGGTCGCCGCTGCGGTCGGGGGTGTCCCACGCGCCGCGGCAGGCGTGCAGAAGATCCATCAGCTCGTCGACGCTGCGCAGCTCGACCCGTGTCATGTGTGACTCCTCCCTGGGACCCGTAAGCCGGTGTTCCGGCAGGACACCATGGCCAGCTTTCGCCGGGGACAACGGGACATTAACGGCGAGTCCGGACCGGCTATAAGCTGACCGCAGACGGTGATCTTCACTGGTGACGCGGCACTGGGCCGAGGAGGAGACGGGCACGGATGACAGGCGGGCAGTCCCCGGCGGCGGACGAACCCAGTGATCCGGACCTCGACCTGCGCGTGCCGGCCCGGCGGCGCGCGGCCCTGCGGGCGCAGGGCCCGGTCGTGGCCGTCGTCTCTCTCGGCGGCGCCCTCGGCGCCGGCGCCCGCTACGGCGCCGCGCTCCTGTGGCCCACCTCGCCCGGCGCCTTCCCGTGGACGACGATGTGGGTGAACGCGCTCGGCTGTTTCGTGATCGGCGTGTTCATGGTGATCATCACCGATGTGTGGACGGCGCACCGCCTGGTGCGGCCGTTCTTCGGCACCGGCGTCCTGGGCGGCTTCACCACGTTCTCCACGTACGCGGTGGACATCCAGCAGCTGGTGGACGCGGGCCGGGCCTCTACGGGCCTGATCTACCTCGCGGCGACGCTCCTGGCGGCGCTCGCCGCGGTCGGGCTCGGGGTGGCGCTGACGCGCTGCGTACTGGTGTGGAGGAAGCGATGACGCGACTGACCGGCCGTGCCCTGCGACTGACGGTCTTCGTCGGTGAGAACCACACCTGGCACCGCAAGCCCCTGTACAGCGAGATCGTGCACCGGGCGCACAAGGCGGGCCTCGCGGGGGCGAGCGTCTTCCGCGGCATCGAGGGGTTCGGGGCATCGTCCCTGATCCACACCTCGCGGCTGCTCTCGCTCAGCGAGGACCTGCCCATGGCCGTCGTGATCGTCGACACCGAGGAACGGGTCAGGGCGTTCCTGCCGGAGCTGGACGAGCTGGTGTCACAGGGCCTGGTCGTCCTCGACGACTGTGAGGTCATCCGGTACGTGGGCCGGGAGAACGGCGGAACGAGGGCGTGAACTGGCTCCTCGTGATCGCCGGCGCGATGGTCGGCGCACCGCTGCGCTATCTCACCGACCGGGCCGTGCAGACCCGCCACGACAGCGTCTTCCCGTGGGGGACGTTCACGGTGAACGCCTGCGGCTGCCTCGTGCTCGGCCTGCTCACCGGCGCCGTTGCCGCGGGCGCCGCCTCGTCGCAGGTGCAGCTGCTCATCGGCACGGGCCTGTGCGGGGCCCTGACGACGTACTCGACGTTCTCGTACGAGACGCTCCGGCTCGGGGAGGACGGGGCGCGGCTCTTCGCCGTGGCCAACGTGGTCGCGAGTGTCGCCGTCGGCCTCGGCGCCGCCTTCGCGGGGGTCGCGCTCGCCGACGCCCTCTGGGGACCGGGCTAAAAAAAGGGGGCGCGAAACCCTGAACGCCACGCCTGTCACGTCCGTACCCTCCCGTACCAACAAGTAGCTCGCCCCCGCGGCGAGTTGACGCCGGTATCGGGAGGATTGCTTGCGACGCATCAACGGGACCGCGCTCATCTTCGCCGCCCTGGTCGCCACCCTGGGCGCGCTCGCCTTTCCGATCTGGTCGTACGCCGACCGCTCGGGCACCGGGGCGGCCAATCTGAACGCGGGCAGCGTGGCCACCCAATGGGGTCCCCTGTCGGCCACCGACCGGGACTTCCTGGTCAAGGTGCGGCTCGCCGGGCTCTGGGAGATACCGGCCGGCCAGCAGGCCATGGAGCGGGCGCCGACGCAGGCGATCAGGATGGCGGGCGACCACCTCGTCGTCGGCCACACCGACCTCGACAAGCGCGTCCGCTCGGTCGCGGGCCGGCTCGGCGTCGAGCTGCCGAACCAGCCCAACCCGCAGCAGCAGGGCTGGCTCGACCAGCTGAGCGCTGCGAGCGGCAAGGACTACGAGAACAAGTTCGCCAACCTGCTGCGCGACTCCCACGGAAAGGTCTTCGCGCTGATCGCCCAGGTCCGCCACACCACCCGCAACACCCTCGTCCGCGAGCTCGCCACCGACGCCAACCAGACCGTCCTCGACCACATCACCATGCTGGAGAACACGGGCGACGTGGACTTCGACGCCATCGCGAACGAGGCCGCGGGCACCGCCACCGCCAGCCCCACCGGACCGCCGCCCCCGGGAGGCGTGCTGCCGCCCGCTCCGCCCCCCGCCGAGCCGTCCGGTTCGCCGTATGTGACGTCCCAGCCGTCGGCCGAGCCGACCGACGATCCGGGGCGATCGATCAACACGGACCGGCCGGACCCCACGTAGTCGTCACCCAGTCGCGTGTGAGGTCGCCGGTGGCCGAATGAATCCCCGGCGACCCCCAGCCGTCTCCCTGGTTTCGGCCCCATCGAGCGGGGTCCTGCTCATATGGTTACTCTGTCTGTAGCCGACGGACAGCGAAACGTGGTCCTACCAGCACCCGTGGTCCGTCGCGGGACGGCCCGATCCCGGGCCGCCCAAGCAGGAAACCGGCGCCACCGCGCCCGAACCGGTATCGAAACCAGCCCGACCGGGCGCCGGACGCCCGACGGGAACGCCGGGCGTGGCGCGCCGGACAGGGTTACCCGACACACAAGGAGTGCGCGGTGACACCAGAGAAGACGAATCGCGAGCAGCGCCCCCGAGAACGCACGGAGCGCGTGGGGCGGCGGCCCGAGAAGCTGGGCAGCCTCGACGTGTGGGCCCGCTCGGCCCCGATCAGGCTCGCGGGCTACGAGGACGACCTCGCGGAGCCCCACATCCTGCCGAGCGTGGACTGACCGACCCCGGCCCCGTAACCGCCCCTGACCGGCCGCGTGCCAGACTCACGTACATGCTGATCAGGGACGCAGAGGACAAGGACTGGGCGCAGATCTGGCCGTTCTGGCGGCAGATCGTCGGATCCCGCGAGACGTACGCCTGGGACCCGGACACCTCCGAGGCGCAGGCCCGGACCCTGTGGATGGGTCCGGGTAAGCGCGTGTACGTGGCCGAGGCGGACGGCGTAGTCGTCGGCTCGGCCTACGTCGCGCCGAACTACGGCGGTCCCGCCGTCGGCATCGCGAACGCGGGCTTCATGGTCGACCCCGCCCAGGGCGGCCGCGGCATCGGGCGCGCCCTCGCCGAGCACGTACTGGAGCGCGCGAAGGCCGACGGCTACCGTGCCATGGTGTTCAACGCGGTCGTCGAGACCAACCCCGCCGTCGGCCTCTGGACCTCCCTCGGTTTCACGATCCTGGGCACGGTCCCGGACGCGTACGAACACGCGCGGCACGGCCGAGTGGGGCTGCACATCATGTACCGCGCGCTGTGACGCGCCGGCCCCCGACGGCGACAGGTCCCCGGAGACCGGTTTCGCGCCTTCTTCGCCCCCACTGACAGACGGCCGTTTTCGGACATTCATTGCGGATGTCCGCTGACGGCCCGCCGTGGATGAGCGGTCATCGGATCACTCTCTCAACTCCCGCCTCTGCGCGGCCCATTGACGCGCCCACGGACCCCTACCATCATCAGACCTCCGATGAATGCCCAGCCTTGAGCCGCATCAGGGAGTGCTGAGTATGAGTTCGTACCCAAGACGCCAGGTCCTCGGGACGGCCGCGGCCGTAGCAGCCGCGGCCGCGGTACCGCTCGCCGCCGCCGGACCGGCCGCCGCGTCCGACGCGACGGCCACCGCCCGGACCGCGTCCACGGACGCCGTCTGGGAGCCCGTCCCCGACCCGGTGCCCGTTCCGCTCGACGCCCTCTTCGACAACGACGGCGTCGACACCGCGGACGCCCGCGGAGGCGACTTCGACGGCAGCGGCTACACCTTCCCCGGCGAGGAACTCCCCGCGGGGCCTGTCCAAGTCGACGGGATCGCCTACGTCTTCCCGTCGTCGGCGGTGGGCGCGAAGAACAACGTCGTGGCCATGGGCCAGCGCGTCGAGTTGCCCAAGGGCCGCTATCTGTCCGCCCTGTTCCTCACCGCGGGCAGCTACGGCAACGCGTCCGGCAGTGCGACCGTCCACTATGCCGACGGCTCCACCGCGAGCGCCGGACTCGGCGGCGCCGACTGGTACGCGGCCGGCGGCCCGCTCTCCGCCGCCTACCGCTACAAGCCGGACGGCACCAAGGACACCAGCCGCGTAGGCATAGGCACCAGCGAGATCCCCCTCGACGCGCAGCGCGAGGCCGTCGCCATCACGCTGCCGAAGCTGAACCCGGCCGAGGCGAACAAGACCGCCCTCCACGTCTTCGCGCTCTCGCTCCAGCCGGCCGCGCAGGGCCGGGCGCTGGCGCTGCGCGACGCGCACTCCACGTTCTCGCTCCTTGAGTCCACCGGCGCGCAGAGCGTCGAGGCGACCGTCGTGAACGCGGGCACCGTCGGCATCGTCACCGCCGACGCCCTCACCGTCAGCGTCGACGTGCCCGGCGCGCGCACCGTCGAGCCCGCCCGCGTCACCCGCCTCGCCCCCGGTGAGCAGGCCCGCGTCCGCGTCGGTATCCGCAACCGCGCGGGCACAGCGCCCGGCACCGTCCAGGACGGCAAGGTCGTCGCCACCGGGCGCGGACACCAGGCCGCCGCCAGCACCAGGAAACTCACGCTCGGCGTCCCCGACTACCAGCCGACCGACGCGTCGCTCTCCGGACACCAGGCCCCGTACTGGTTCCACTCCGCGAAGTTCGGCATCTTCATCCACTGGGGCGTCTACTCCGTGCCCGCGTGGGCGCCGGTCGGCAAGCAGTACGCCGAGTGGTACTGGGACCAGATGCAGGACCCGAACAACCCGACGTACGCACATCACAAGGCCACGTACGGCGAGGACTTCGCGTACGACGACTTCATCCCGATGTTCACCGCGAAGAAGTGGGACCCGCGCGCGTGGGTCGAGCTGTTCCGGGACGCGGGCGCCCAGTACCACGTCCTCACGTCCAAGCACCACGAGGGCTTCGCCCTCTGGGACACCAAGCTGTCGGACCGCAACTCCGTGAAGATGGGCCCCAAGCGGGACATCATCAAGGAGCTCTTCGACGCGTCCCGCCGCTACACCCCCGAGCTGCACCGCGGGCTGTACTTCTCGATGCCCGAGTGGTTCAACCCGGACAACCCGTGGATGGGGCACGCCCCGCGCAACCCGTACACCCTGGAGCCCGTCCCCTACACCGGCTACACGTCCGGCAAGGACTACGTGAAGGGCTTCCAGGCCCCGCAGATGCTGGAACTGATCCACGACTACGACCCGCAGCTCCTGTGGTGCGACATCGGCGGCGTCAACGACTCGCACAACGTCCTCGCCGAGTTCTTCAACCACGGCAAGAACCGCCCGAAGCCGTACGAGGTCGCCGTCAACAACCGCTCCGGGATCGGCTTCCACGACTTCACGACGCCCGAGTACACGACGTACGACAACACGGTCGTCGCCAAGTGGGAGTCGAGCCGCGGCCTTGACCCGTACAGCTACGGCTACAACGCCGAGACGCCCGACGACCGCTACATGACGACCGAGGAGGTCGTGCACAGCCTCGTCGACATCGTGTCGAAGAACGGCAACTTCCTCCTCGACATCGGGCCGCGCGCCGACGGCACCATCCCGGAGATCATGCAGACCCGGCTGCGCGAGACGGGCCACTGGCTCAAGACCAACGGCGAGGCCATCTACGACACCACGTACTGGTCGCGGATGGCGCAGCTCGGCGAGGACCTGCGGTTCACGGTCAGGCCGAACAAGGCGTTCTACATCCACTCGCTCGCCGAGCCGGGCGCGACACTCACGGTTGAGGCCGCTGTGCCGGTCAGGGCCGGGGACAAGGTCATGATGCTCGGCTACGACCGTCCGCTGAACTGGCGCACCACGGGCGGGTCGTTCGTCGTGGACGTGCCGGCGGCGGCACGCGCGGCGGGCGAACACGTGTGGGTGTTCAAGGTGGAGTGGAGCGGCTGAGACGTGACGGGGTGAACCTGTGAGCGAGCGGCGGCGGGCGGTGGCGGTCCGTCCGCCGCCCGCCGTGCGTTCGGTAGCTCAGTCCTCTGATTCATCCGATGAGTTTTGCGAGATGTCCAAGTGATTGCAAGGAACGATCCATTGACACTCCCTCCGCAGGGCTTGAATCATCGGACCTCATGACGGATCCGAGCTCCAAGATCACGCCCAGGCGACGCAGACACCGACTGATCGGCACCGTAGCGGCGTTCCTTCTGCTTGCGGCACCGGCCCCCCTCGCGCGGGCGGCACCCCAGGACCCCATGCCCCGGACCCTGCCGAGCCTCACCAACTGGACGCCAGGACAAGGTACTTACTCCTACGGTCCCGGCGCCCGCCTGGTCGCGCACGATGCCGCCTCGCGCCGCGTCGCCGCCACCCTCGCCGATGACCTGCACGCCGCGGGCAAGGGCACCGTGCCGGTCACCGGCGGTCCGTCCCGTGCCGGCGACATTGTGGTCGACGTCGAGCCGTCACGGAGCGGATCCCTGGGCGCCGAAGGCTACGAACTCCGCGCCGCACAGCGGCTCGAGATCACCGGAGCGGCCGAGGCCGGAGCCCTCTACGGCACCCGCACCCTCCTCCAGCTTCTCGCCCAGGGCGACCGGGTGCCGGCCGGACGCACCGTCGACGTGCCCCGGTACAAGGAACGCGGCGTCGGCGTCTGCGCCTGCTACGTGCACATCTCCACGGACTGGATGGAGAACCTGGTGCGCGACATGGCGTACCACAAGCTCAACCAACTGCTCGTCGAGCTGAAGGTGAAGAGCGACCGGCACCCCGAGGCCAACACCTGGGGCTACTACACCAAGAGTGAGATCCGCCGCCTCGTCGCGCTCGGCGAGAAGTACCACGTCACCATCGTTCCGGAGATCAACTCCCCGGGTCACATGGACCCCTGGATCGAGAACCGCCCCGACCTGCAGCTCACCGACTCCGACGGGAAGCCGCAGCCGTCCCGCCTCGACATCACCGCACCCGCGGCCTTCGACTACTACAAGAGCCTCATCGACGAGTACGGCGAGGTGTTCCCCGCCAAGTGGTGGCACATGGGCGCCGACGAGTACATGCTCGGTTCGGACTTCGCCAAGTACCCGCAGATCGACGCGTACGCGAAGAAGAAGTACGGCGAGAACGCCACGCCCCAGGACGCGTTCATCGACTTCGTCAACCGTGTCGATGAGTACGCCGCGAGCAAGGGCAAGCGGCTGCGCATCTGGAACGACGGCCTGACCGGCGCCAACACCGTCCCGGTGACGGCCGGCACGACCGTCGAGCACTGGCTCGGCGTCAAGGTGAAGCCCAGTGAGCTGATCGCACAGGGCTACCCCGTGATGAACGCCGCCTACGCCCTCTACCTCGTGCGCGGCGGCTTCCACACCGACACGCGGAAGCTCTACGACGAGCAGTGGGATCCGCGCAGCTTCGAGGGCGAGAAGCTCGCCTCCCGCGACGGCATCACCGGCGCCAAGATCAGCCTGTGGCCCGACAACGGGCGGGGCGAGACGGAGAACGAGGTCGCCGGTGCGGCCCGGCTGCCCCTGAGCCACATCGCGCAGGCGACGTGGAGCGACCCGCACCCCGACGCGACGTACACCGGCTTCACCGCACGGGCCGAGGCCGTCGGCCGGGCACCGGGACAGCGCGACCTGACACGGCCGCCCGTCGCCGACGGCACGTACACCCTCGCCGACACTCGCCACCACACTCAGGCGGCCGGCTTCGAGCTCACCCGGACCCCGGACGGCTATCTCACCCTCAAGTCCACCGCGACCGGGAGCTGTCTGGAGACCCGCAGCGGAAGGCTCACCCTCAACGTGCCGCTGCAGCCCGGCTCGGCGGTCACACAGGAGACCTGCGACGCGAAGAGCACCCTTCAGCGCTGGCAGGTGTCCCGCGCCGGCGGTGGCTACGTGCTCACCAACGCCATCACGCGCATGACCCTCGACGCGACGTCCGACGGGCGTCTCGTGCAGAACCCGCCCGACCAGCAGACCCCGACCATCTGGACGCTGACCCAGCGCTGAACCGGCGCTGTCCCGAAGGGATTTCACCCGCAGATGACCGTCAGCAGACGACTCTTCATGGCCGCCTCCGTGACCACGGCCGTGGCCGCGTCGAGCAACTCCCTCGCCCTGGCCGCCCCGGCAGCGACCCGCACCACGGCGGAAGAACCCCACTACCGCATCCCCATCAGCACCGCGGACTCCCCGGAGGAACTGGTCGCCAAGGCCTCCCGGGTCCGCCCGACGAACCGTCAGGTCGCCTGGCAGAGCCTGGAGAAGACCGCCTTCCTGCACTTCGGCGTGAACACCTTCACCGGCCTCGAATGGGGCACCGGTGACGAGGACCCCAACGTCTTCCAGCCGACCGGGCTCGACACCGACCAGTGGGCACGCGCCCTGCGCGACGGCGGATTCAAGCTCGCCATCCTCACGGTCAAGCACCACGACGGCTTCGTCCTCTACCCGTCCCGCTACACCAAACACAGTGTCACGTCGAGCAGTTGGCGCGGAGGACAGGGCGACGTGCTGCGCTCCTTCGCCGATTCCATGCGCAAGTACGGGATCAAGGTCGGCGTCTACATCTCGCCCGCGGACGAGAACCAGTACCTCGACGGCGTCTACGCCAACGGCAGCAAGCGCTCCGCCCGCACCATCCCCACGCTCGTCGACGGCGACGACCGGGCCGGTGACAGCCCGCGCACGTTCACGCTCGACGCGACCGACTACGGCGCCCACATGCTCAACCAGCTCTACGAGGTGCTCACCGAGTACGGGCCCGTCGACGAGGTGTGGTTCGACGGCGCGCAGGGCCGCATCCCGCCGGAGAAGGTCGAGACGTACGACTGGGACAGCTGGTACGCGGTGATCCGCGCGCTCGCCCCCGGCGCCACCATGGCCGTGCGCGGACCCGACGTGCGCTGGGTGGGCAACGAAGGCGGACTGGCGCGCGAGGACGAGTGGAGCGTCGTGCCGGTCAAGGACTCGGGCAACGGAAGCGTCGACTACGCCCTGCGGTACGACGCGCCGGACCAGGGCAGCCGTGACGCGCTCGCGCAGTCGCGCTCCGTGGCCCAGTATCTCCAGTGGTGGCCCGCCGAGTGCGACGTCTCCATCAGGCCCGGATGGTTCTACCACGCGGACCAACAGCCCAAGAGCGTCGACCAGTTGGCCGACATCTGGTTCCGGTCCGTGGGCCGCAACTCCGTGCTGCTGCTCAACATCCCGCCGGACAAGGACGGCCTGCTGCCCGCGGCGGACGTGGCGCGGCTCAAGGAGTTCCGCGAGCGTATCGACCGCGAACTGCCCGAGGACCTGGCGGACGGCGCCCGCGTGCGCGACGACGGCGAGGGCATCCGTACCGTCGATCTGCGCACGGCCAGGGAGGTCGACCGGATCCGGCTCGCCGAGGACACCCGGCACGGGCAGCAGGTGGAGCAGTTCGTCGTGGAGGCGAAGTCCGGCGGCGCCTGGACCGAGGTGGCGCGGGCAGGCACGATCGGCGCCAGCCGCGTCCTGGTCCTGCCGGCGCCGGTGACGGCCCGCGAGTGGCGCCTGCGGATCACGCAGACCCGCACCGCCCCGCACATCGCACGGTTCGGGCTGTACCGCTCCCGGGTCTGAGCCGGGAGACGGGGCGTGAGGTGGCCCGCCGGGCGCGGGCCACCCCACGCGTGCGAGGATCGGCCGCAATCGGTCCAGCGTGTGTACGAGGCGGAACAATGACTGCGGAAGACGTGACCCCGAAGGCCTGCTGCGCCGCGCGCCGTGAAGGCGGCGGCGAGCCGCAGCCCGTGCGCCTCGCCCCGACGGCCCGTCGCGCCTCGGGAAAGGGCATGGCGACCCTGCCCGGCGGCACGTTCCGCATGGGCAACGAGGACGACCGGGCCAACCCCGGCGACGGTGAGGGACCGGTACGCGAGGTCACCGTCGGCCCCTTCCGGATCGACGAACACGCCGTCACCAACGCCCAGTTCGCCACCTTCGTCAAGGACACCGGCTTCGTCACCGCCGCCGAGCAGTTCGGCTGGTCGTACGTCTTCGCCGGGTTCCTCGACCCCCGCCTCGCCCGCGCGACGCCCGCCCCCGCCGGCACCCCCTGGTGGCGGGGCATCGAGGGGGCGACCTGGCGCACCCCGGAGGGCCCCGGGTCCGGGATCGGGGACCGGTCGCGGCACCCCGTGATCCACGTCAGCTGGGACGACGCGAGCGCCTACGCCGCCTGGGCCGGCAAGCGGCTGCCCACCGAGGCCGAGTGGGAGTACGCGGCCCGGGGCGGCCTCGACCAGGCCCGCTACCCGTGGGGCGACGAGCTGACCCCGCGCGGCCACTGGCGCTGCAACATCTGGCAGGGCGAGTTCCCCGTCGTGAACACCGGCGAGGACGGGCACACCGGCACGGCGCCCGTCGACGCCTACCGGCCCAACGCGTACGGCCTCCACAACACCGTCGGCAACGTGTGGGAGTGGGTCGCCGACCGGTTCACCACCGACCACCCGGCGGCCCCGCTCACCGATCCGCGCGGCCCCGCCGAGGGCGACACCCGCGTGATGCGCGGCGGCTCCTACATGTGCCACGACTCGTACTGCAACCGCTACCGCGTGGCCGCGCGCACCGCCAACACACCGGACTCCAGCAGCGGGAACTGCGGATTCCGGTGCGCGGCGGACGTGTAGCGGCGCGTCACCCGGCGGCGTACACCCGCTCGCCCCCGACGAACGTCTCCAGGACGCGCGTCGCTCCGATCTCCTGAGTGGGCGCCGCGAACGGGTCGCGGTCGAGGACCACCAGGTCGGCGAGGCGCCCCGGCGTGATCGAGCCGGTCACGTCGTCCAGGTGGTTCACGTATGCGCTGCCCGCCGTGTACGCCGTGAGGGCCGCGTCCAGGCCGATCCGCTGCTCCGGCAGGAACACCGGGGTGCCGGGCGTCGCGTCGGGCAGGACGCGGTTGACCGCGACATGGATGGCCTCGATCGGGTCCGGGCTGCTCACCGGCCAGTCGCTGCCCGCCGCGAGCGTCGCCCCCGCACGCTGAAGATCACCGAACGGGTACTGCCACGCGCTGCGCTCGGGACCGAGGAACGGGATCGTCAGCTCGTCCATCTGCGGCTCGTGGGCCGCCCACAGCGCCTGCATGTTCGCCGTCGCGCCCAGCTCCCTGAACCGGCCGATGTCGTCGGGGTGCACCACCTGGAGATGGGCGAGGTGCGGGCGGGTGTCGGTGCGGCCGTTGGCGCGCCGCGCCGCCTCGACGGCGTCGAGCGCCTCGCGCACGGCCCGGTCGCCGAGGGCGTGGAAGTGCACCTGGAAGCCGCGCGCGTCCAGCTCGGTCACGTACTTCTGCAGGTCGAGCGGCGGGACGAAGCTGATGCCGCTGTTGTCGGAGGCGCAGCCGCAGCCGTCCAGGTAGGGACCGAGGAGGGCCGCGGTGCCGTTCTCGGCCACACCGTCCTGCATGATCTTCACCGTCGTGCAGCGCAGCCTCCCGCGCGTGCCCGCCGCGCGCCGCGCCACGAGCTCGTCGATCTGCTCGGTGCCGCGCGAACGGTCCCACCACAGCGAGCCGACGACCCGCGCGGTGAGGCGCCCGTCCCCGGCGGTCGCGAGATACGCGTCCGTGGGGTCGGTGAGGTTGGCGTGCTCGCCGAGGAGGGCGTCCTGCCACGCGGTGACGCCGAGGGAGTGCATCAGCTCCTGGGCGCGCAGCAGGCCCGTGATCTTCTGCTCCAGGGTGACGGGCGGCAGCAGCCGTCCGATCAGGTTCGCCGCGCCCTCCTGGAGCATGCCGGTCGGCGCCCCGTCGGCGTCGCGCTCGATGCGGCCGTCGGACGGGTCGGGCATGCGGGCGTCGATCCCGGCGGCTTGCAGGGCGCGGGAGTTGACCCAGGCGCCGTGGTGGTCGCGGTTGACCAGGTAGGCCGGGCGGTCGGGCACGAGGGCGTCGAGCTCGGCGGCCGTGGGCAGACCGCCGGGAAACGCCTCCATCGACCAGCCGCCGCCGGTGATCCACTCGGTGTCGGGGTGCGCCTGCGCGTACGCGGAGATGCGGCGCCGGTACTCGTCGAGGGTCGTCGCGCCGCTCAGGTCGCACTGGCCGAGCTCCATGCCGCCGCCGACGGGATGAGCGTGCGCGTCCTGGAACCCGGGGATGAGCAACTTGCCCTTCAGGTCCACCACTTCGGTGGCCGGGCCGATGAGTTCGCGTACCTCGTCGTGGCCCACGGCGACGATCCGTTCGCCGCGGACGGCCACCGAGGTCGCTCGCGACCGGGCGGGGGAGAGGGTGTGGACCGGGCCGCCGGTGAAGACCAGATCGGCGGGGGCGGTGTCGGGCATGGGACGTGACTCCTTGGGGTGTGGGGGTGGAGGGCCGGTCAGGAAGCTTCGGCGGTCAGGGGGACCGTCTCGGGAGTGGTGACACCGCCCTTGGTGAAGTACGGGGAGCGGCGCACGTACTTGGCGTACGCGGCCATCACCAGACCGGACGCGACGATGGCGAGCGGTACCGACAGCATGAACCACCCGTTGTCCGGGCTGAGTTCGAAGTGGTCGCTCATCGTCACGTACGAGCGGGCGAGGTAGGCGCCGATGCCGAGGAGCGCGACGCCGCTGACCGTGGGCGCCACGACCGCGCGCAGCGCACCGGACAGCGGACCGCGCAGGGCGGCGCGGAAGCGGACCGCGCAGGCGAGCGCCGTCAGGCCGTAGTACAGGGCGACGACCAGGCCGATGGAGTTGACGGCGGCGAGGATCATCTCGTTCAGCTTGGGGATGGCCAGTGCGAGTACGGAGACGCCGGCGGAGATCGACATGATGAGGACGGTGCCCAGGGCCGGGGACCCGTAACGCGGGCTGACGCGGGTCCATACCTGGCCCATCGTGCGGTCGCGGCCCATGGCGAGGAGGCCGCGGGCCGTCGGGATGACGCTCGACTGGAGCGAGGCCACCGCGGAGAACATCAGCGCGAGCAGCGGCAGCGTCGCCCACGGCTCGTCGGCGAGCTTCGCGCCCAGATAAGTCAGGCCCTGCGGGCCCTGGGCGATCAGCTCCGGCAGGCTCATCTCGCGCTGGAAGGCCACGGCCCCGTAGAGGAACATCGCGAGCATCGTGAGCAGCGCGATGAAGCCGCCCCGGCCGGCGTCCCGCACGTTCTTCGTCTCCTCGGTGACGCTGAACGCGGCGTCCCAGCCCCAGAAGAAGAACACCGCGAGGACGAGGCCCTGCGCGAATGCCGTGCCGTCGTGGATCGCGAAGGGGTTCAGCCACGACCACTGGAAGGCGTGGTCGCCCGAGATGAGGGCCCAGCCGCAGAACGCGAGCAGGACCGCGTACTCGAAGACGAGCAGCCACGTCTGCAGCCGGGTGGCCTTGCGGACCCCGGTGATCGCCGTGTACGTCACGACGGCCAGGACCACGAGGCCGACCACCGTGCTCAGAGCGGTCGAGTTCGGGTCGAGCGTGAGGCCGAGGGCGTGGTGCCAGCCGGCCTTGTTCGCGAACTGGAGGAAGACCGACCCGGTGACGGCGCTCGTGTACGCCATGAAGATCACCGTGCCGACCAGGGTGACCCAGCCCGTGATGAAGCCGGGCCACGGGCCCAGAGTCTTGCCGACCCACACATAGCCGCTGCCCATGTTCGGCTCGGAGCGGTTGAGGCGGGCGTACGCGGAGGCGATGCCGAGGATCGGCAGGAACGCCACGAGCAGGATCGCCGGGGCCTGGAGGCCCACCGTCGCGGCGAGCGCGCCCATGCCGATCCCGATGCTGGTGGTGGCCGCGGTGCTGGACGCGGCGATGGCGACGCCGTCGACGACACCGAGGGAACGGCGCAGGCCAGGGGGTTCGCTGCTCATTCGGACACTCCTGAAACCGGAGGAGGGGAGGGAGGGTGCGATCAAACAGGCCTTGTCAATGTTGCGTCAATGGTGTTGACATAAGGGGAACGGGCGGCGCGACGGAAGGAGATTCGGGATGACCGACGGGCGGATTCCGGTGGAGCGGCGGCGCCGCAAGCCGACCAAGTCGGGGGTGCTGCTCTCCGGTGAGCTGATCGTCGACTGCGCCCTGCGCCTGGTCGGGCAGCACGGGCCCGACGCGCTGAGCGTGCGCAGGCTGGGCGCCGCGCTCGGCTGCGACCCGAGCGCGGTCTACCGCTACTTCCACAACACGGACGACCTGCTCCTCGCCGTCGCCGACCGCATCATCGGCGAGAGCATGGCCGGCTTCACGCCAGGTGACGACTGGGTCGAGGACCTGCGGAGCATGGGGCGCCGGATCCACCGCGCCTACAGCGAGCACCCGCGGATCGCCGCCATGGCCGCGTTCCGGGTCACGCGCCGGATCAACGAGGTCAGGGCCGTGGAGACCGGCATCGGACTGCTGCTGAGCGCGGGCTTCGACGACGCCACGGCGGTGCGGTACTACGCCGCCTTCGTCGACACGGCGCTCGGGCACGCGGCCCTGGACGCCTCCCATCTGGCGCTGCCGCCCGAGCGGCGCGCCCAGGACCACAGCGCCTGGACGGACACGTACCAGTCGCTCCCGCCGGACACGCACCCCCAACTGGCCGCTGTACGCGAGCACTTGCCCCTCATGGCGCAGAGCTCCTTCGAGACGGCCCTGGAACTGCTGCTCTCGGCGCTCGCGGCGCAGGCGCCACGCTGACCGTCCTTCCGGCGGGGCGTGGTCAGGCCGGCTCGGCGTCGAGCTGGCTGCGCATCCAGGCCTCGACCTCGCCCACATGGGCCGCCGCCGCGGCGCGCGCCGCCTCCGGGTCGCGGTCGACGAGCGCGCGGTGGATACGGGCGTGCTCGCGGCCTGTGCGCTCGAAGGCGCCTTCCTCCTGGTAGCCGCGCCACACGCGGGCCCGGAACGTCCGTGACGACAGTCCGTCCAGGATTGCGGCCATCGTGTCGTTGCCCGCGGCCGTGGCGATCACCCGGTGGAACGCGAGGTCGTGGGAGAGGATCTCCTCGGGGTCGTCCGTCGCTGCCATCGCCGCCAAGTGCAGTTCCACCTCGGCGAGTTGCTCCGGTGTGATGCGCGCGGCCGCCAGCGCGGTCGCGGTCGACTCGAGCACGCGGCGCACCTCCATCAGCTCCACAAGACGGGCGCCGCGCGAGAGATCGGCGACGACGCCGAACGTCTCCAGGAGGTCCCCGGCGTTCAACTGCGTGACGTAGATGCCCGATCCGTGCCGCGCCTCCAGGACGCCGAGGACCGTGAGCGCCCTGATCGCCTCACGCATGGAGCTGCGCGAGATGCCGAGCTGGGTTGCCAGGTCCCGCTCCGTCGGCAGCCGCTGGCCCGGCTCGAGCAGTCCCTCGCCGATCATCGCCTTGATCTGCTCGATGGCCCGCTGCGTCACGGTGCCCTTCTGCGGGGCGGTCTGTTCCACGGACGCTCCTCAATTTGCCGGGTCCGCCGCAGTCTAGCCAGAGATGTGGTCCGACCACTACGGCCTGAAACACGGAAAAGTTGGCGCCGAGGGGTGTTGTGGCCGCCAAGTGGTCTGATAAATATTTCCGCCATCAGGTACCAGAAGTCGCTCGATCTCGCTCGATGAGGAGCCGTCAGATGGCCGGCAGAACAGTGCGCAAGCGGAACAGGTCGCGGATCGTCGGCGCGGCGGCGGTCGCCGCTTGCGCCGCCCTGGTGCTCACCGCGTGCGGCAGCACGAAGGACGACGTCGCCTCCGGCGGCAAGGGCGGCGGCGACGGAAAGGGCAAGGTCGGGGTCATCCTGCCGCTGCTCACCTCGCCGTTCTGGCAGTCGTACAACGACTACGTGCCGAAGATGGCGAAGTCCGAGAGCGTGGACGCGCTCAAGACCGTCAACTCCAACAGTGACCCCTCGCAGCAGATCACGGACATCAACAACCAGCTCAACCAGGGCGTCAAGGGCCTCGTCGTCGCGCCCCTCGACAGCGCCGCGATCTCCGCCGGCCTCGACCAGGCCGAACGCAAGGGCGTCCCCGTCGTCGCCGTGGACGTCGCGCCCGAGAAGGGCAAGGTCGCCATGGTCGTACGCGCCAACAACGTCGCGTACGGCGAGAAGGCCTGCGAGTACCTCGGTCAGCAGGTCAAGACCGGCAAGGTCGTCCAGATCATGGGTGACCTCGCCTCCGTGAACGGCCGCGAGCGCTCGCAGGCCTTCCGCGACTGCGTCAAGAAGAAGTACCCGGACCTCAAGGTCCTGGAGATCCCCGCCAAGTGGGAGTCCGACACCGCCGCGTCCAAGCTGGACACCCTCCTCAACGCCAACCCCGACATCAAGGGCATCTACATGCAGGCGGGCGGCGTCTACCTCGCGCCCACCCTGCAGACCCTCAAGTCCAAGGGCCTGCTGAAGAAGACCGGCGAGAAGGGCCACATCACGATCGTCTCGAACGACGGCATCCCGCAGGAGTTCGCCGCGATCCGCAAGGGCCAGATCGACGCGACCGTCTCCCAGCCCGCCGACGCCTACGCCAAGTACGGCATGTACTACATCAAGGCGGCGATGCAGGGGAAGACGTTCAAGCCCGGTCCCACCGACCACGACTCGGAGATCGTCAAGCTGCCCAGCGGCATCCTCGAGGACCAGCTGCCCGCGCCGCTCGTCACCAAGGACAACGTCGACGACCCGAAGCTCTGGGGAAACACGGTCAAATGAGCACCTCGACGACAACCACACCGGCGGTCAGGCCGCTGGTCGAGGCGTCGGGCATCGCCAAGCGGTACGGTCCCACGGTCGCCCTGCAGGACGGTCGCCTGACCGTCCTGCCAGGCGAGTCCCACGCCCTCGTGGGCCGCAACGGCGCCGGCAAGTCCACCCTGGTCACGGTCCTCACCGGCCTCCAGGCACCGGACGCGGGCACCCTCCTGTTCGACGGCGAGCCCGCGCCCCCGCTCAGCGACCGCGACGCCTGGCGCGCGAAGGTCGCCTGCGTATACCAGAAGCCGACCGTCGTGCCCGAACTGACGGTCGCCGAGAACCTCTTCATCAACCGGCAGCCCGGCAGCCGCCGCGGCTTCTTCTCCTGGCGCACGCTCCAGGAGGAGGCCGCGCAGGTCCTCGACACCTGGGACATCCACGTCGACCCCGACGCCCGCACCGCCGACCTCAAGGTCGAGGACCGCCAAATGGTGGAGATCGCCAGGGCGTTGAGCGGCGGCGCCCGCTTCATCGTCCTCGACGAGCCCACCGCCCAGCTCGACAACCGCGAGATCGAGCGCCTCTTCACGCGCATGCGGGCCCTCCAGGAGTCCGGCGTCACGTTCCTGTTCATCTCGCACCACCTCCAGGAGGTGTACGAGGTCTGCCAGACGGTCACCGTGCTGCGCGACGCACGCTGGATCACCACGGCGCCCGTCGCGGAACTGCCGCGCGCCGCACTGGTGGAGGCGATGGCCGGCGAGGTCATCGCCGAGGAGCGCGCGGCCGCCCGGGCCGCCGTGGAGCACGAGCCCGACGCCACCGTCCTCCTCGACGCGCGCGGGCTCACCTCGGAGGCGTACGACGACGTCGACCTGACCATCCGCAGCGGTGAGGTCGTCGGACTCGCCGGATCCAGCGGCAGCGGCAAGATCCAGCTCGCCGAGGCGTTCGCCGGACTGCACTCGCCGACCGCCGGAACGGCCGAACTGGACGGCAAGAAGCTGCCGTTCGGCGATGTGAGTGCGGCGCTCGCCGCGGGCGTCGGCTGCGTGCCGCGCGACCGGCACGAGCAGGGGCTCGTCACCGGCATGACCATCGGCGACAACGCCACGATGAGTGTTCTCGGGCGCCTCGGCCGCTACGGCTTCGTCGGCACCGACCGCAAGCGCCGCTTCGCCGCCGACCTGATCGACCGCCTCGACATCCACGCGGAGGGCTCCGACCAGGCGGTGTCCGACCTCTCCGGCGGCAACGCACAGAAGGTCGTCATGGCCCGCGCCCTCGCCTCCGACCCCCGCCTTCTCGTCCTCATCAACCCCACCGCGGGCGTCGACGTGAAGTCCAAGGAGTCCCTGCTGTCCCGCATGGACAGCGCCCGCGAGGACGGCACCGCGGTCCTCGTCGTCTCCGACGAGCTCGACGACCTGCGCCGCTGCGACCGGGTCCTCGTCCTCTTCCACGGGAAGGTCGTCGCCGAGCACGCGGCCGGCTGGAACGACCACGAGCTGATCGCCTCCATCGAAGGAGTGGACCATGGCTGACACGAAGGCCCCGTCGGCCTTGACCACGACAAAGATCGGAGCGCCCGGAAAGGGGCCCGCCAAGGCCGTACTGCTGCGTCGGGCTCGCGAACTGGCCCTGGTCCCGGCCCTGTTGCTGCTCATGGTGCTCGGAGCGGTCGTCAACGACTCGTTCCTCACCGAGCGCAACCTCATCTCCATCCTCGGGGCCTCCGCGGCCCTCGCGATGGTGGTGCTCGCCGAATCGCTCGTCCTGATCACGGGCAAGTTCGACCTCTCCCTGGAGTCGGTGGTCGGCATCGCGCCCGCCGTCGGCGCCCTGCTCGTCCTGCCGGTCTCCCAGTCAGGATTCGGCACCGAGTTCCCTACCGTGCTCGCGCTGCTCGCGATCCTCGTCGTGGGCGCGGCGATCGGGGCCTTCAACGGCATCCTCGTCGTGAAGTTCAAGCTCAACGCCTTCATCGTGACGCTGGCGATGCTGATCGTCCTGCGCGGACTGCTCGTCGGCGCGACCAAGGGCAAGACGCTGTTCGGGATGCCCGACGCGTTCTTCTCCCTCGCGACCACGACGTTCCTGCGGATCCCGATGTCGGTGTGGCTGGCCGCCGTCGCCTTCGGTGTGGTGGGTCTCATCCTGAAGTACCACCGGATCGGACGCGCCCTGTACGCGATCGGCGGCAACGCCGACGCCGCCCGCGCGGCGGGAATCCGCGTCGAGCGTGTGATGCTCGGCGTGTTCGTCATCGCGGGCGTCCTCGCCTCGGTCGGCGGGATCATGCAGACCGGCTACGTCGGCGCGATCAGCGCCAACCAGGGCAACAACATGATCTTCACCGTTTTCGCGGCGGCGGTCATCGGCGGCATCAGCCTCGACGGCGGCAAGGGAACCATGTTCGGCGCCCTCACCGGCGTCCTGCTGCTCGGCGTCGTCCAGAACCTGCTGACCCTCGCCCAGGTTCCGTCGTTCTGGATCCAGGCCATCTACGGCGGAATCATCCTCCTCGCCCTGATGATCGCCCGTGTGACGACCGGCCGCGCCCAGGACTGACCCCCGCCTCAGCAAGAAAGGCCACCCGTGTCTCCAACTGCCGCCCGAATCATCGCGGTTGACACTTTCGACATCCGGTTCCCGACTTCCAGGGAGCTGGACGGATCCGACGCCATGAACCCGGACCCCGACTACTCCGCCGCCTACGTCGTGCTCCGCACCGACGCCGCCGACGGAGTCGAGGGCCACGGATTCACGTTCACCATCGGTCGTGGCAACGATGTCCAGGTCGCCGCGATCGACGCCCTGCGGCACCATGTCGTCGGCCGGGGGGTCGACGAACTGTGCGCCGACCCGGGAACGTTGAACCGCGACCTGATCGGCGACAGCCAGCTCCGCTGGCTCGGCCCCGAGAAGGGCGTGATGCACATGGCGATCGGTGCCGTCGTCAACGCCGTGTGGGACCTGGCGGCCAAGCGCGCCCGCAAGCCGCTGTGGCAGTTCCTGGCCGACGCGACCCCCGAGTGGCTCGTCTCGCAGATCGACTTCCGCTACATCGCCGACGCACTCACCCCCGACGACGCCCTCGCGCTCCTCAGATCGGGCCGCGAGGGCGCGGCGAAACGCGAGAGCGCCCTGCGCGAGCGCGGCTTCCCCGGCTACACCACCTCACCCGGCTGGCTCGGCTACTCCGACGAGAAGCTCGGCCGGCTCGCCCGGCAGGCCGTCGCCGACGGCTTCCGGCAGATCAAGCTGAAGGTCGGCGCCGACCTCGCCGACGACATCCGGCGCTGCCGCACCGCCCGCGCGGTGATCGGCCCGGACATCCGGATGGCGATCGACGCCAACCAGCGGTGGAACGTCGGCGAGGCCATCGAGTGGACCAGGGCGCTCGCCGAGTTCGACCCGTACTGGGTGGAGGAACCGACCAGCCCCGACGACGTCCTCGGCCACGCAGCGATCCGCAGGGCCGTCGCGCCCGTGAAGGTCGCCACCGGCGAGCACGTCCAGAACCGCATCATCTTCAAGCAGCTCCTCCAGGCCGGCGCCATCGACATCCTCCAGATCGACGCGGCGCGCGTCGGCGGCGTCAACGAGAACCTCGCCATCCTGCTGCTCGCCGCCAAGTTCGGCGTCCCCGTCTGCCCGCACGCGGGCGGCGTCGGCCTGTGCGAGCTCGTCCAGCACCTCTCGATGTTCGACTACGTCGCCCTCGCGGGCACCACGCAGGACCGCGTCATCGAGTACGTCGACCATCTGCACGGCCACTTCATCGACCCCGTCGTGATGCGCGACGGCCACTACACGGCGCCCACCGCGCCCGGTTTCTCCGCCGCGATGCGGCCCGAGTCCATCGCGGAGTACACCTACCCCGACGGCGCGTTCTGGGCCGCCGACCTCGCCCGGCAGGGCGCCACCGACCAGAAGGGTGCAGCGGCATGACCGACGCCAGCGACGTGCAGGACTTCGCGGGGCTCAAGGCCCTCGTCACCGGCGGAGCGTCCGGGATCGGCCGGGCCACCGCCGAACTCCTCGCCGCCCGCGGCGCGAGCGTCGCCGTACTCGACCTCGACCCGGGCGGCGTCGACAAGCCACTGCGCGGCTACACCGCCGACGTCAGCGACGACGCCTCCCTCCGCGCCGCCGTGGCAGCCGCCGTGGCGGACCTCGGCGGCCTCGACGTCCTCGTCAACAACGCGGGCATCGGCGCACAGGGCACCGTCGAGGACAACGACGACGACCAGTGGCACCGCGTCCTCGACGTCAACGTCCTCGGCATCGTCCGCACGACCCGCGCCGCCCTGCCCCACCTTCGGGAGTCGTCCCACGCGGCGATCGTCAACACCTGCTCCATCGCCGCGACGGCCGGCCTCCCGCAGCGCGCCCTGTACTCGGCGTCGAAGGGCGCCGTGTACTCCCTGACGCTCGCCATGGCCGCCGACCACGTCCGCGAAGGGGTACGCGTCAACTGCGTCAACCCGGGGACCGTGGACACCCCATGGGTCGGCCGGCTGCTGTCCGCCGCCCCCGACCCGGCCGCCGAGCGCGCGGCCCTCGCGTCCCGTCAGCCCACGGGGCGTCTCGTCTCCGCCGCCGAAGTCGCGGGCGCCGTCGCGTACTTGGCGAGCCCGCTGTCCGGCGCCACCACCGGCACCGCCCTGGCCGTCGACGGCGGCATGCAGGGCCTGCGCCTGCGCCCCGCGGGCCGGTGACCGCCATGCGCACCCGCGCCCTGGGCCACAGCGGCGTCGATGTCACCGAGCTGTCCTTCGGCGCCGCCGGCATCGGCAACCTGTACACGCCCGTCACCGACGAGGAGGCCCGGACCGCGGTCGACGCGGCCTGGGACGCGGGCATCCGCTACTTCGACACGGCACCGCACTACGGCATCGGCCTGTCCGAGCGGCGCCTCGGCGAGGCACTCGCGGCCCGGGACCGCTCGGCGTACACCGTCTCCACCAAGGCGGGACGCCTCCTCGTGCCGGCCGGGGAGAGCGGGGGCGACGACCTGGAGAACGGGTTCGCCGTGCCCGCCACGCACCGCCGCGTCTGGGACTTCAGCGCGGACGGGGTGCGCCGCTCCCTGGAGGACAGCCTGACGCGGCTGGGCCTCGACCGCGTCGACGTCGTCTACCTGCACGACCCGGACGACCACGGTGAGCAGGCGTTCCGCGAGGCCTACCCGGCTCTTGAGCGGCTGCGTGCCGAGGGTGTCGTCGGGGCGATCGGCGCCGGCATGAACCAGGTCGCGATGCTCACCCGGTTCGTCCGCGACACCGATGTGGACGCCGTCCTGTGCGCGGGCCGCTACACCCTGCTCGACCAGGGGGCCTTGACGGAGCTGCTGCCCGAGGCGCAGGCGCGCGGCACGTCGGTGGTCGTCGGCGGAGTGTTCAACTCCGGTCTCCTCGCCGACCCGCGGCCCGGCGCGACGTACGACTACGCGGCGGCGCCCCGCGAAGTCCTCGACCGTGCCTACCGGTTGAAGGACGTGGCGCAGCGGCACGGCATCACCCTGCGAGCGGCCGCGCTCGCCTTTCCGTTCGGCCATCCGGCGGTGGCGAGCGTCCTGGTCGGCACGCGCTCGCCGCACGAAGTCCTGGACGCCGCCGAGCAGTTCGTCACCGCAGTGCCGGCCGCGTTCTGGAAGGAAGTACGCGCCGCCGGACTGCTGCCCGACGACGTCCCCGTACCCGGAGAGGAGCACGCGTGAGAATCGCCCTGCACACCAAGGTCCGCGCCGACCGTGTCGACGCGTACGAGGCCGCGCACCGCGAGGTCCCGGCCGAACTCCGGAAGGCCATCCGCGCGGCCGGTGCCACGTCGTGGACCATCTGGCGCAGCGGGACCGACCTGTTCCACGTCCTGGAGTGCGAGGACTACGCCCGCATGCTCGCCGAGCTGGACAAGCTGCCGGTGAACATCGCCTGGCAGGCCCGGATGGCCGAACTGCTCGACGTCGTCCACGACTACTCGGCCGACGGCGCCGACGCGGGCCTGCCCGTCGTCTGGGAGCTGTGATGCCCGCGATCGTCGACGCGCACCACCACGTCTGGAACCTCTCCGTGCGCGACCAGGCCTGGATCACCGGCGAGCAACTCGCCCCGATCCGGCGGAACTTCACCCTGGGCGACCTGGCACCCCTCGCGCGCAAGTCCGAGGTCACGGCCACCGTCCTCGTACAGACCGTCACCGTCGAGGATGAGACCCCGGAGTTCCTCGCCCTGGCCCACGACAGCGAACTCGTGGCCGGAGTGGTCGGCTGGGCCGACCTCACGCGCCCGGACACCGGCGACGCCCTGGCCCGGCTCGCCGCACTCCCGGGCGGACGTTACCTGAAGGGCATCCGCCACCAGGTCCAGGCGGAACCCGACCCCGAGTGGCTGCTGCGGCCCGACGTGCGCCGGGGCCTCGCGGCTGTCGCCGACGCCGGTCTGGTCTACGACCTGGTGGTCCTGCCGGACCAGCTCCCCTCCTGCGCCGCGGCGGCCGCCGCGCTGCCCGGCCTCACCTTCGTCCTCGACCACTGCGGCAAGCCGCCCGTCGCGTCGGGCGTCACCGAGCCGTGGACGGGTGACATGCGGGCGCTCGCGGCACTGCCCAACACGGTCTGCAAGCTCTCCGGCCTGGTCACCGAGGCAGACTGGGCGACCTGGACGCCGGAGGCGCTGCGGCCGTACGCCGACACGGTCCTGGAGGCGTTCGGGCCCGATCGCGTGATGTTCGGCTCGGACTGGCCGGTGTGCAACCTGGCTGCGACCTATGAGCAAGTCATGGAAGCAGCACATGAGTTGACCGGGTCGCTGACAGCTGCTGAGCGTGACGCGGTCTTCGGCGGTACGGCGACCCGCGTCTACGGGCTCTGACCCCGGGAGGTGTCTACCGGCTCTGAATCCAGGAGGCGGCAAGCCGCGTCGGCCTCAGGAACTCGCGTACGTACGTCCGCTCCCAGCAGGCACCTGTCGCCCGCAGCTCGCGCCAGGTGGTGAAGCGATAGCGGTAGAGCCGGGCCCGGACGTACGTGGGCGGGGCGTCGGCGGGGAACGGCGAGCGGCGCAGGAGCCGCAACGTGTCGCGGTCGCCGGTCAGGAGCCGCTCCACCAGGCCTCCGAACCAGGACTCCGCGTACAGGGGAGAGAGGGCCGCGAACCACATCATCCAGTCGAGCCGCAGATGGTAGGGGGCGAACTGGCGTGGCCAGCGCCCCGGATCGCCCGGCTTGCCCCTGAACTCGTAGACCAGCCAAGGGGATTCCTCGCGCGGCAGCGGGTCGGCCGTACCCTCGATGACGATCTCGTGCCGGATACGTCCGACGCTGCCGAAGGCGCCGTACGCGTTGACGAGGTGCAGGGAGTCGTAGGAGCGGTTCATGGACTGGCGCCGGGACAGCAGGTTGCGCGCCGGGTGGTAGCTCAGCGCGACGACGAGCGCGGTGAGGGCGATGACCACGCACTCGTACCAGAGCGGGGCGGCGGCCGGGTGCGGCGGCTCGCGCAGGAGGGAGAAGTCCACCGCCGTCACGGCGAGCAGGATCGTCAGCCAGTTCAGCCAGGAGAAGTTGCCCGACAGGACCAGCCACAGCTGGGTGAGGATCATCAGACAGGCCGCGCCCGTCGCGATCGGCTGCGGGGTGAACAGGAGCACGGGCACGACGAGTTGGGTCACGTGGTTCGCCCCGGCCTCGACGCGGTGCAGGGGGCGCGGCAGCCGGTGGAAGAACCAGCTCAGCGGGCCCGGCATCGGCTGTGTCTCATGGTGGTAGTAGAGGCACGTCAGCTTCCGCCAGCACTCGTCCCCGCGCATCTTGATCAGGCCCGCGCCGAACTCGACGCGGAACAGGACCCAGCGCAGGAGCACCAGTACGAGCAGCGGTGGCGCCACCCGTTCGTTGCCGAGGAAGACGGCGAGGAAGCCCACCTCCAGCAGGAGTGACTCCCAGCCGAACGCGTACCAGGTCTGCCCGACGTTCACGATCGACAGATAGAGCACCCACGGCACCACCCACAGGGCCATGGCTGCCCACAGGGGCACCCGGTCGGCGAGGCCCGCGACGAGCGCCGCCGACACCGCGGCCCCGCCCCAGGCGACGCCCGCGAAGAACCGGTCCGAGTAGTACGCCCTGAACAGCGTCGGCGCCTCCCGCCACGGCACCCGCGCCAGATAGCGCGGAACCGGCAGCATCCCGCGCTCGCCGATCAGCGCCCGGAACTGCAGCGCCGCCCCCACGAAGGCCACGAGATACAGCGCCGCCAGACCGCGCTGGAAGATCAGGCGGCCGAGCCAGTACCCGGGCGAGCTGAACCACTCCACCTCTCCAGTGTGACGGAGAGTGAGGGTAATGCGCGTGCGGGACCGCACTGCGCTTGCGAGATGCCCGATTCCGCCGCAAACAATGGGGCAAAGTGCCCATATGTAGGCGGGAGAACACGGTGCGCTCACCCACCAGGACCCTTGTCACTGCCTTTGCGATATCCGCCGCACTCCTGGTCGCCGGATGTTCCGGGGACAGCGGCAACAACGCGTCGGCCGACAAGGGGGAGCTGTTCCTCCAGCCCGTGGCGGAGGTGGGCCCCGACCCGTTCACCGACTCCACCGCCACCAGCACCGAGACTCCCGCCCCAGTCACCCGAACGCCGCAGCCGCCGTCACCGCGCGGCACCGCAACCGCGACCACACAGGGCATGCGTCCCGTCGACGGCGCGACCCCCGGCCTCTACGGCGGCACGCAGTCCGTCGGAAGCTGCGACGTCGAGAAGCAGGTCGCCTTCCTCACCTCGGACCCGACCAAGGAACGCGCGTTCGCCGAGGCCGCGGGCATCTCCGCGACCTCCGTCCCCGGCTTCCTGCGCGGCCTCACCCCCGTCGTGCTGCGCGCCGACACCCGCGTCACCAACCACGGCTACCGCTCCGGAGAGGCGACGAGCTACCAGTCCGTGCTCCAGGCCGGCACCGCCGTACTCGTCGACGCACGCGGGCTGCCCCGCGTGCGGTGCGCGTGCGGCAACCCGCTGGCGCCCCCCGTAGCGTTCAAGGGGACGCCGAACACCCAGGGACAGGAGTGGTCCGGCTACCAGCCCACCAAGGTCGTGGTCGTCACCCCGGCACCGAAGGCCATCACGAACATCGTCATCGTGAACATCACCAACAACACGTGGATCGAGCGCAAGGTCGGTGACGACGGACAGCACGACAAGCGCGTGCCGCCGCCCCCGATGCCGAAGCCCAACCCCTCCGACAGCTCCACGTCGCCCCCGCCGTCGTCCACGTCACCGAGCTCGAGCAGCAGCCCGTCGGAGTCCTCCAGCAGCGCCAGCCCACCGTCGTCGCAGCCGCGCTCCTCGGACGAGTCGGCGCCGCCCTCCGCGGGCGAGTCGGCACCGGCCTCGGAGCCCGCCGGCCCGTCGACCAGCGCGCCTGGCGACACAGACACCCCGCCGGACTCGCCCCCCAGCGACGGCTCCAGCGACCTCGGCCCGGACACCGTCCCCGACAGCCCCGACCAGCCCGACGGCAGCGGCCTCATCCCCGACAAGCCGTCCGCCGAGAACGTCCTCGACAGCTGACGCAACCCCGCCCGGCGAAGGCGCGCCGGGGGCCGCCGCACCGACGGCCCCCGGCGCGCCTCGGGGTGCGCGCAGGGCCATGCGGAGCACACCGTGCCCCGCGTGCGAGTGATTCGCCGTGCGCCTAGCGTGGCCCCATGGAAGCCGGTACGGGGGGCGGGGAGCCGAACGACTGCACCCACTGCGGCAGGGCGGCAGACGGTGCGGCCTGCTGCTTCCTCGCCGAGTTCGGGGACCACCTGGGCATCGGCAGCTTCGACTGGGACCTCGACACCGGCCTGATGCACATGGACCCCAAGGCCCACGAGATCTTCGACCTACGCCCCGACGAATACGACGGGCGCCCCGAGTCCCTCGGCCTCCGCGTCCCCCCGACCGAGTCCACCCGGCTCGACGGCATCGTCTCCACGGCCCTCAAGAACGGCAGCGAGAACTACGGCGCCTACTTCCGCGTCAAATGCCGCGACGGCAGGATGCGCTGGACCCACACCCAGGGCTACGTCAGGCGGGACGACACCGGCCTCCCGCGCCGCATCGTCGGCCTTGTCCGCGACGCCACCCAGGAGCTCAGCGACAGCACGGCCCGGCGTGAACAGGACGCCCTGCGCCGCCGCCAGACCAGCGTCGTCCAGGGCACCACCGCCGCACTCGCCCACGCCCGCACCGTCCAGGACGTCATCGACGTGCTCAAGGACAGCCACGGCCTCCAGCACCTCGGCGCGACCAGCCTCGTCATGGGCCTCGTCCGGGCCGGCCGCATCCACCTCGTCGCCGAAGGCCCCGAGGGCAGCTTCGTGCCCGGCACCAAGGTCACGCGGATCGACGAGCCGTACCCCATGGGCGACGTCGTGCGCACCCTCGCACCCCGCTTCATCGAGTCACCCGACGACTTCGCCCGGTCCTACCCGCTGCTGTGGCCGCACATCACCCAGCTGGACATCACGGCCGCCGCCTACCTGCCGCTCATCGCCCAGGCCCGCCCCATCGGCGCGCTCGGCCTGCTCTACAACGACAAACGCGGCTTCACCGAGGAGGATCGCAACGTCCTCGTCGCCCTCGGCAGCAGCATCGCCCAGAGCCTCCAGCGCGCGATGTTCTACGAGCAGGAGAAGGACCTCGCCCAGGGCCTCCAGCAGGCCATGCTGCCCCGCACCATCCCCGCCGTGTCCGGCGCCGACATCGCCGTCCGTTACCGGTCGGCCTCCCTCGGCCGCGACATCGGAGGCGACTGGTACGACGTGATCCCGCTGCCCGGCGGACGCGTCGGCGCGGTCATCGGCGACGTCCAGGGACACGACACCCACGCCGCCGCCGTCATGGGACAGCTGCGCATCGTGCTGCGCGCGTACGCCGCCGAGGGGCACACGCCCGCCACCGTCATGGCCCGCGCCTCCGTCTTCCTCCACGAACTCGACACCGAGCGGTTCGCGACCTGCCTGTACGCGGAGGCCGACCTGTCGACCGGGGTCGTCCAGCTCGTCCGCGCCGGGCATCTGGACCCGCTGCTGCGCCTCACCGACGGGACCTGCCGCAGACTGCCTGTCGACGGCGGCCTGCCGCTGGGCCTCTCCGCCGAGTTCGGCCGGCTCGAATACCCGGTCGGAACCGTCGAACTCGACCCGGGCCAGACCCTGATCCTGTGCACCGACGGCCTCGTCGAGCAGCCCGGCACCGACCTCGACGACGGACTCCAGGCCCTCACGGCCCTCGTCGGCACCGGCCCCCACGACCTCGGCGACCTCGGCGACCTGTTGTGCGAGAGCGTCGACGAACGCGGCGGTGACGACGATGTCGCCCTGCTCCTGCTGCGCCGCCGCGGCATCGGTGCCCCCCAGTCGGGCGGCCGACTCCAGCAGCATGTCGCGCCGAACGACCCCGAGGCCCTGAGAGAGGCCCGGCACATGATCAGGGCCGCCGTCCGGGCCTGGGGCTCGGGCGGGCGCGCGGACGAGATCGAGCTCGTCGCCGACGAGATGATCACCAACGCGCTGATGCACACCTACGGCCCCGCGGTCGTCACCCTCCGCGTGATCACCGCGTCCGACCGCAGGCTGCGCGTGGAGGTCGAGGACACCTCCAGCGCGCTGCCGCGCCGGCGCGAGGCGGGCGAGGACGGCGTCTCGGGGCGCGGTCTGCTCCTCGTGGACCGGCTCGCGGACGTGTGGGGCGTGGAGGCGCGGGGGAGCGGCAAGTGCGTGTGGTGCGAGTTCGTGGTGCCGGCCCGCGACTGACCGGGGCCGTGGCGACGGCTCACATGGCGGTGTCAGTGCCCGGTGGCACTCTGGACCTATGCCGGAACTTCCCGAGGTCGAAGCGCTGACGGACTTCCTCACCGAGCATCTGGTGGGGCACGAGATCGTCCGCGTCCTGCCCGTCGCCGTGAGCGTCCTCAAGACGTACGACCCGCCGCCCGCCGCCCTGGAGGGCCGCAGGGTCACGGGCGTGACGCGGCACGGCAAGTTCCTCGACCTCGACGCGGACGGACTTCACCTCGTCACGCACCTCGCCCGCGCGGGCTGGCTCCACTGGAAGGACCGGCTCCCCGACGGCCCGCCCCGCCCCGGCAGAGGACCGCTCGCCCTGCGCGTCGCCCTGGAGGACGGCGAGGGCTTCGACCTCACCGAGGCGGGCACTCAGAAGAGCCTCGCCGTGTACGTCGTCCACGACCCGGCCGATGTCCCCGGCATCGCGAGACTCGGCCCCGACCCGCTCGCCGACGGCTTCGACGAGGCACGCTTCGCCGCACTCCTGGACGGCGAGCGGCGGCAGATCAAGGGGGCGCTGCGCGACCAGAGCCTCATCGCGGGCATCGGGAACGCGTATAGCGACGAGATCCTGCACGCCGCGAAGATGTCCCCGTTCAAGCTCGCGTCGAGCCTGAGCGCCGACGACGTGTCCGTCCTCCACAAGGCCCTGCGCGACACGTTGACCGAGGCCGTCGAGCGCTCGCGCGGCGTCGCGGCCGGGCGGCTCAAGGCCGAGAAGAAGAGCGGGCTGCGGGTGCACGGCAGGGCGGGCGAGAAGTGCCCCGTGTGCGGCGACACCGTCCGTGAGGTGTCCTTCCACGACTCGTCGCTCCAGTACTGCCCGACCTGCCAGACGGGTGGCAAGCCGCTCGCGGACCGCAGGATGTCGAAGCTCCTGAAGTGACGGCCGGGCCGACGTGCCCTGCCCGAAGTCGCTTGCCAGAAAGGGGGTTCACCGCATGGGGATGGTCACCAGGCGCGCCCCGTCCGCAGTCCGCACCTCGAAGCGGGCGATCTGCTGAGGGTGGAGCGCCACCGCGCTCTGCGTCGTGGTCACCCCGGCGTCGTGGGCTCGCACGGCCCAGCTCGTCACCGTCTGCCGCGAACCGTCCTTGCCGACGACCACCAGCTCGCACACCCGTGGGCCGCGCGCGTCGCGGACCGCGAGCCCCACCCCGGTGCCCCACTCGTGGGCGGACGCCGTCACCGAGGCCGCCACCCCGGTCCCCGCGTCCCGCGCGTCCAGGCGCACGGCGCCGTCGCCGGATCCGCCCAGGACCACAACACCCGGCCCCGCCACGGCGAGCACGACCGCCGCCGCCATCGCGCACAGCCACCGCCTCCGGCCCGCCCGGCGCACCCGCTCCATCCGCGAGACCAGCCCGTCCAGGAGCACGGGACCCGCCTCGGCCACCGTCGCCACGGCCGGCGGCGTAGCCCGCGCGTACAGCGCCAGGGCCGCCGTCGTGGACCCGAACCCCCTGACCCGCGCCAGGCACCCGGGGCACTGCCCGAGATGGTCCTCGAAGCGGAACCGGTCCGCCTCGTCGAGAACACCCAGCGCGTAGGCGCCGGCGTCGCGATGCCGATCCAGGGACCTCATGCCGTTCCTCGCGTCGTACGTGTCTGACCTCTGACCGGACGGTGTGTGCCGCTCGCCCTTCCGTACGCAACCGGCCGCCGAATCACTCAAGTCCCACCAGGATTGGCCACCACGGGGCAACCACCTACACTCCAGCCGCATGCTGCGCGTACTGGCCGTCGACGACGAGGAACCCGCACTCGCCGAGCTGCTCTACCTGTTGCGGGCCGACCCGCGGGTGCGCGCCGCCGAGGGCGCCACCGACGCGAACGAGGCGCTGCGCCGCATCGGCCGCGCCCTGGACGCGGGAGGCGACGAGGCCGGCGCCATCGACGTGCTCTTCCTCGACATCCAGATGGCCGGGCTCACGGGCCTCGACGTGGCCCGGCTCCTCGCCGGGTTCGCCAAGCCCCCGATGATCGTCTTCGTCACGGCCCACGAGGACTTCGCCGTGCAGGCCTTCGACCTGAAGGCCGTCGACTACGTCCTCAAGCCCGTCCGCAGGGAACGCCTCGCGGAGGCCGTGCGGCGCGTCGCCGAGCAGGCCGCCGTCACCCGGCCCGCCGTGGACCTCTCCGCCGACCGGATCCCCGTCGAACTCGGCGGCGTCACCCGCCTCGTGGCCGTCGCCGACATCACGTACGCCGAGGCCCAGGGCGACTACGCGCGCCTGCACACCGCCGACGCCAGCCACCTGGTGCGCATACCGCTGACCACCCTGGAGGAGCGCTGGCAGCCGCACGGGTTCGTCCGGATCCACCGCAGCCATCTCGTCGCCCTGCACCGCATCGACGAACTCCGTCTCGACGGTGGCGGCATGAGCGTGCGGATAGGCGACGCCGAACTCGCCGTGAGCCGTCGCCACGCGAGCCGCGTCCGCGAACTCCTGATGCGGCGCGCGGGCGGCTGACCGGAAACCGCGTGACCTGGGCCGATACCCGTCGACCTCTTCCGCTCGGCCCGCACCCCCGCCTACACTCCGGCCGTGTCCGCCAGCGCTGAGCCCGCACCCCGCCGCGAGGTCGTGACCGGCGAGCCGCGCGCGGCTCGCCGGCTGCCCGGCCACCCCACCCAGTGGGAGATCGACGAGCAGACGACGCTGGGCGCGGCCTACGTCCGCTCCCTGATGCGCAGTCAACTCCGCACCGGACTCACCGCGTTCGCGGTCCTCGCGCTGCCCGTCGTGACCCTGCCGCTCTTCTTCGGCGCGCTGCGCAACACCACCGTCGTCTGGATCGTCCTCGGCTTCGGCTGCTACCCGGTCCTCGTCCTCATCGCCTGGTGGTACGTGCGCCGGGCCGAGCGCAACGAACGCGACTTCGCCCGCCTCGTGCACGGCCGGGCCGCCCGCGAACGTCACGGGGCGCCGTGAACGAGGCGTACGCGATACCGGCCGTGGCCGTGGTCGTCCTGGCCACGGTCCTCATCGGCGGCTTCGGCCTGCGCATCTCCCGCACCACCTCCGACTTCTACGTCGCCTCGCGCACGGTGGGCCCCGGCCTCAACGCCGCGGCGATCAGCGGGGAGTACCTCTCCGCGGCCTCCTTCCTCGGCGTCGCCGGACTGCTGCTCGTGCACGGCCCCGACATGCTCTGGTACCCCGTCGGCTACACCGCCGGATACCTCGTCCTGCTCGTGTTCGTCGCGGCCCCGCTGCGCCGCTCCGGCGCGTACACGCTGCCCGACTTCGCCGAGGGCCGCCTGGAGTCCCGCAGCGTCCGCAGGGTCGTCAGCATGCTCGTGGTCGGCGCGGGCTGGCTCTACCTCGTGCCCCAACTCCAGGGCGCCGGGCTCACGTTGCAGATCCTCACGGGCGCGCCGCGCTGGTTCGGCGGGGCGCTCGTCGCCGCCGTCGTCGTCCTCGCGGTCGCCGCGGGCGGCATGCGCTCCATCACCTTCGTGCAGGCCTTCCAGTACTGGCTGAAGCTGACCGCGCTGCTCGTGCCCGCGTTCTTCCTGGTTCTCGCCTGGCACGGCGACGGCGGCACCCCGCCCTCCGCCGACGGCGTGCCCTGGTCCGGCGCGGGCTCCGGGCAGCCACTCGCCACCAGCCGCGCGGACCACCCGCTGTACGCGACGTACGGCCTCATCGTCGCCACGTTCCTCGGCACGATGGGCCTGCCGCACGTCGTCGTCCGCTTCTACACCAGCCCGAACGGCCGCGCGGCCCGCCGCACCACGGTCGCCGTGCTCGCCCTCATCGGGCTCTTCTACGTCCTGCCGCCGATCTACGGCTGGCTCGGCCGTCTGTACGCGCCCGAACTGAGCGCCACCCAGGACGCCGACGCGGCCGTCCTGCTCCTGCCGGGGCGGGCCATAGGCGGGCTCGGCGGCGACCTGCTCGGGGCGCTCGTGGCCGGCGGCGCCTTCGCCGCGTTCCTGTCGACCGCCTCGGGCCTGACGATGGCCGTCGCCGGCGTGCTCAGCCAGGACGTCCTGCCGGCCCGCGGCGTACGGCACTTCCGCCTGGCGACACTCCTCGCGATGACCGTGCCGCTGGGCGGGGCGCTCCTCGTCAGCGGGGTGCCGGTGGCGGACGCGGTCGGGATGGCGTTCGCGGTGTCGGCGTCCTCGTTCTGCCCGTTGCTCGTCCTCGGCATCTGGTGGCGGCGGCTCACCCCGCCCGGCGCGCGGGCGGGGCTGCTCCTCGGCGGCGGCTCCGCGCTCGTCGCGGTCACCCTGACCGTCGCCGGCGTCGCACGGGGCGGCTGGCTGCACACACTGCTCGCCTGGCCCGCCGTGTGGTCGGTCCCGGTCGGCTTCCTGGCCATGATCCTCGTATCGCTGGCCACCCAGGACTCCGTACCGCCGCACACCAGCGCCACGATGACGCGGCTGCACCTGCCCGAGTCGCTCAGCACGGACGGGACGATCACCGCGGGCGAGCAGGGAGCCCGCCCGTGACCGCCACCGCCGTACTCCTCGCCCTGTGCCCGCTCCTCCTCGCGGGCGGCTTCGTCCTCGGCCGGCGCACGGCGCACCCAGGGGGCCGCAGCGACGTCGGTACGCCCGTGGAGCGGGCCACCTTCGACACGCTGCACACCGCCTCGCTCGCCGCGCCGCCGCTGCGGGCCGGACTCACCGAGGAGTCGGCTCGCAGGTCTGCCCGCAGGCTGCGCACGCTGCTCGGCACCGACGCGCTCTGCCTCACCAACCGCACCGCCGTCCTCGCCTGGGACGGCGCGGGGGACCAGCACGGCAAACAGGTCATGGGGCATCTCGAAGGGCTGCTCGACACCGGGCGCAGCGCCGCGTTCGGTTGCGGATGCGGCGCCGTCGACTGCCCGCTGCGCTGGGCCGTGGCCGCCCCGATCGTCACCGACGGGCGCGTGCTCGGCGCCCTCGTCGCCTACGCGCCCCGCGAGTCGGCCGTCCTCGCCCGCGCTGCCGACGAGGTGGCCCGCTGGATCTCCGTACAGCTGGAGCTGGCCGAACTCGACCGCTCCCGCACCCGCCTCATCGAGGCCGAGATCAAGGCGCTGCGCGCGCAGATCTCGCCACACTTCATTTTCAACTCACTGGCCGCCATCGCCTCGTTCGTACGCACGGACCCCGAGCGGGCCCGCGAACTCCTCCTGGAATTCGCCGACTTCACCCGCTACTCGTTCCGCCGCCACGGCGACTTCACCACGCTCGCCGACGAACTGCACTCCATCGACCAGTATCTGGCCCTGGTCCGGGCCCGGTTCGGCGACCGGCTCTCGGTCACGCTCCAGATCGCGCCCGAGGTGCTGCCGGTGGCGCTGCCCTTCCTGTGCCTTCAGCCCCTCGTCGAGAACGCCGTGAAGCACGGCCTGGAGGGCGCCGTCACCGGCAGCCGCATCACGATCGGCGCCCGGGACGCGGGCGCGGAGGCAGAGGTCGTCATCGAGGACGACGGGGTCGGCATGGACCCGGGCGAGCTGCGCGCGATCCTGCGCGGCGAGGGCGGCACCTCGACCGGGATCGGCCTCTCGAACGTCGACGAGCGGCTCAGGCAGGTGTTCGGCGACGACTACGGCCTCGTCATCGAGACCGGCACCGGCGCGGGCATGAAGATCACCGTGCGGATCCCCAAGTACCGTGCGGGCGTGCACTCTTCGGGCGTCGAGGTCGAATAGCGGGACAGCAGGGGCCCGGCGAAGAGGCCGAAGGGCCTCAGAACAGATGGATCGCCAGATGGCCGAGCGGCAGCCCCAGTTGCCACGCCGGTGTCCATACCTTCGGCCCGTCGTCCTCCTCGTCGGGCAGCGAACCGCGGCCCGGCACGGAGTCCAGGTCCGGCGCGAGCAGCTCCGTCTCCTCCAGCCATCGCCAGGCCGCCTCGGCCAGTTCGAGGTCCGGCGAAGGTCTGTTCTCGGCGAGCGCCTGCGCGGCAAGGCGCCCCATGTGCTCCCGCACCCAGTACTGCCACGGCTGGTCGTACGCCGTCAGCGACAGCCAGGTCTCCAGCTGGGACACGACCCGGATGCCGGACAGCTCGCCGTCCGTGTCCGACAGGAAGATCGTCAGTGCGAGTGCGTCGCGCCCGGCCCGGAACTCGAAGGACGTCGGCGGCATCAGATCACCGGTGCGCAGCAGCTCATCGGCGATGTATTCGGCGTACAACCACGCCATCGGCACCGTCAGTTCGCCGCCGCCGGCGCCCGATGTGCCTTCCTTGCTCCCGTGCAACATCCCTTCCTGCCTTCCTCCGGTCCGTGCGCTGTGCCGCCCCCGGGCCCTCGCGCCCGACCGGGCGGGGGAGGACAGCCGATTACTCAATCGAGGACCGGGGCACCGGGCAAGGCGCTTTACGGAGGCTTGACCTGCCGTCCGGTTTCAATGCGGGCCGACCGTGTTCGCCTCATAGCCCGGGAGAACCCTGCGCAGTGCGCGCAGCGCGTAGTACGCGCGGGACTTCACGGTACCGGGCGGGATGCCGAGCGCTGCGGCGGCCTCGGCCACGGAGGCGCCACGGAAGTACACCTGGAGGAGCACCGCCCGGTGCTCCGGGCTGAGCGTCGCCACGGCCTCCCGCACATCGAGCGCGGCCGCCGAGCGCTCCGCATGGTCGGCGCAGACCCGCGCGCTCTCCAGGACCGTGCCGCCGATCTCCGGAGGGCGGGCGAGCCGCGCGCGCCGGGCGTCTATGGCGAGCCTGCGGCCCACGGTGAACAGCCAGGGCCGCACGGACTCGTAGTCGGCGCGCAGCGCCTCCGGATGCTGCCAGGCGCGGACGAACGTCTCCTGGACCAGGTCTTCCGCCCGCTGCCGGTCGCCGTCGCACAGCCGCAGGAGGAAGGAGAGAAGCGGCCTGCCGTGCTCGCGCTGGAGCTCGGCCAGCACATGTGCTGCCGTGCGGTCGGGTCCTTCGGTCTTCGTGGCGGTCGTCATGGCCGTATGGCAGCGCAGCGCGCCGCTCACGCCCAGAGCCCGGGCAGCGGCCTGCGACGGGCGGTCGATGCCGTCGGCAAGCGGTGCGGCGAACGGGGCCGACTGCGCCGGAACGTGACGCCGTTCCGGGGACTGCGGCGGTATGGAGCCTTGACTCGGCCCGATGCCCGTACGTCTATGCGTATGTCGAAAATCACCTTATCCACCGAATCATGGAGTTTGGTCGATGACGCAACGCACACGGGCCACAAGCCGCACCAGACACACGCCACACGCGCGGCGCACATGGCAGGGCGCGGCGGTCCTCGCGGCCGCACTGATCGCGGCGGGCGCGGGCTGCTCCGCGCCCGCGGACCGTACACATCGTCCGGCGTCCCAGGGCAGCGACACCCCGACGCCCCACGGCAGCGACACCCCGGCGCCGTCGGCCGCCGGCGGCGCCACCGGCGGGCACCGCGGCTTCACGCTCGTCGCCTCCGGTGACGTACTGCCGCACGCCTCGATCATCAAGAAGGCGAAAATCGACGCGGGCGGCGACGGGTACGACTTCGCGCCGATGCTGTCCGGCGTGCAGCCGGCCGTCTCCAAGGCGGACCTGGCGATCTGTCACATGGAGACGGCCTACGGCACCGCGGGCCACTACACCGGCGACCCGAAATTCAAGTCCCCGCCCGAGGTCGCCAAAGGGCTGCGCGACACGGGCTACGACGCCTGCTCCACGGCCTCGAACCACGCTCTCGACGACGGCGCCGCCGGCATCGACCGCACCCTCGATGCCATGGACCGCGCGGGTATCCGCCACACGGGCTCGGCCCGAACCGCCGCAGAGGCCGGCAGCCCCGCGTGGCTGCGCGCCGGTGACGCCAAGGTCGCCCACCTCGCGTACATGTACGACACGAACGGCGCCCTGATGCCCAAGGGGCGGCCGTGGGCCGTGAATATGATCGACCGTCAGAAGATCGTCGACGACGCGCGGGCGGCCCGGAAGGCGGGCGCGGACGTGGTGGTCCTCTCGCTGAACTGGGGCACCGAATGGCAGGACGAGCCGGACGAGAGCCAGTTGCGACTCGGCGACGAGCTCACCGCGTCCCGCACGGACGGCCGCCCCGACATCGACCTGATCCTCGGCACGCACGCGCACGTCCCGCAGGCGTACGAGAAGGTCAACGGCACCTGGGTGGTCTACGGCATGGGCGACCAGATCGCCGGCGAGATGTACAACTACGACGGCGCCCAGGATCCGCGCGGCAACGAGGGCACCATCGGGCGCTTCACCTTCGCGCCGCCGGAGCGGGCCGGCGGGCGCTGGGAGGTGCGCAAGGCCGAGTTCCTCCCCCAGTGGTTCAACGTCGGCTCGGGCCGCGTCATCAACGTCAACCAGGCCATCCACGACGGCCTCGGCCTGAACGACGTCCGCGACCGGATCAGCCAGGCCGTCCTCAGCCGCGGCGCGGCCGAGGACGGCCTGACCATGGGCAGGTAGCGGTCAGGACTTCGCCGACGGGTCCGTCTTCGCCAGCTCCGACCTCTTGTACGAGTAGCTGAAGTAGATGACGAGCCCGATGGCGAACCACACCGCGAACCGCACCCACGTCTGCCACTGCAGGAACGTGATCAGCCAGATCGAGAACACGACGCCGAGCGCGGGCACCACCGGCATACCGGGCGTACGGAACGTGCGGTGCAGGTCGGGCCGCTTGTAGCGCAGCACGATCACCGCGATGCACACCACGACGAACGCCAGCAGGATGCCGATGTTGGTCAGCTCGGCCGCCTCCCCGATCGGCAGGAACCCGGCGATGACCGCCGACGCGCAGCCGACGATCCACGTCACGCGCGTCGGCACGTGCCGGGTCGGATGGGTCTTCGCGAACCATTTGGGCAGCAGCCCGTCACGGCTCATCGCGAACCACACACGGGTGACGCCCAGCATGAAGGTGAACATCACCGTGAGGATGCCGATGATCGCGCCCACCGCGATGACATCCGCGAGGCCGCTCAGGCCCACTGACTTGAACGCCGTCGAGAAGCCGCTCTCCGGGTCGATGTCCTTGTAGTTCTGCATCCCGGTCAGGACCAGGCAGGCCAGCACGTACAGGACCATCGAGATCGCGAGCGAGTAGAGGATCGCCTTCGGCATGTGGCGCTGCGCGTCCTTGGACTCCTCGGCCGCCGTCGACATGGCGTCGTACCCGAACACCGCGAAGAAGACGGTGGCCGCGCCCGTGAACGCGCCGCTGACGCCGAACGGGAAGAACGGCGTGTAGTTGCCCGTATCGATGTGGAAGAAGCCCACGGCGATGACGAGCAGCACCACGAGGACCTTCAGGACCACCACGACGGTCTCGAAGCGGGCCGCGTTCCTTATGCCGAGCGTCAGCAGGTACGCGATGAGCAGGCACAGCAGCGCGGCGAACAGGTCGATCTTGTGGCCGTCGCCCGTACCCGGCGCGCCCAGCATCCAGTGCGGCAGGTCGAGCCCCATCTCGCCGAGCAGGAAGCTGAAGTAGCCCGAGATGCCGATGGCGACGACCGCGACGATCGCCGTGTACTCGAGGAGCAGGTCCCAGCCGATGAACCAGCCGACCAGCTCGCCGAGGACCGCGTACCCGTACGTGTAGGCGGACCCGGCCTTCGGGATGAGGCCGGCGAACTCCGCGTACGACAGCGCGGCGCACGCGCTCGCGACGCCCGCGATGAGGAACGAGATCAGGACCGCGGGCCCCGCCGTACCGTTGGCGACCGTGCCCGCGAGGGTGAAGATGCCGGCGCCGATGATGCCGCCGACGCCGATCGCGGTGAGCTGCCACAGGCCGAGGGTGCGGGTGAGCTGCTGCGCGCCGCCCCCCTCGGTCTCCTCGATCTGTTCGATGGGCTTACGGCGCAGTACGCCCTGCCCCATCCGAAGTCCCTTGAGACCGGCCATGGGATCCACCTCTTCGCGGACGTCAGTCGGCTGACGGTCGATCATGATGGCCCAGCCGCGGCGGCAGCGGAAGAAGGCAGGCTCTTGGGGAGTGAGGGTTCGTATGGGGCCGGTACCGGGTTCCGGTGGTTACGGGACCACGGTGACGGGCCAGCGCCCTGCCTTCACCAGCCGGATCGCCACCGACCCGACGATGCGGTGTCCCGCCTGTTCGGACGCGCCGACGACCACGGCGTCCGCCTTCAGTTCGTCGGCGGCGGTGACCAGGCCGTTGTACGGGTCGCCGCGGAAGGTGTGGAACTCCCAGCGCACCTCGTATATGCCCTTCACCCGCTCCGCCGCGTCCCTGATCTCGGTGATCAGACCCTCGGCGATCTCGTCCGTGGTGTCGGCCACGGGGACGCCGAGCGCGGCGCCGGTGGCCATGACGGGCTGGACGTAGACGACGGCGAGGAGGGCCCGCTGGCGCCGCGCGAGGCCTCCGGCGTAGGACGCGGCCCGCAGCGACGAGTCGGAGCCGTCCACCCCGACCACGATCACCTTGGGGCCGTCCGTACCGCGTTCGAACTGGTGTGGCTGCTCTGCGTTCACAGCGGTGAGGCTAGCGGAAACCCCAGGTCCCACAGGTGCAGGGGGCGGCACTTTCCGTACGGGCCCGCCGCGGGACCGCAGGCAGCCAAGGCGCTGCGGCCCTCCACGTACCGCCTCCAGCCCCTGGCCGGATACGGCCCGCCGCATGCGCCGCCCACCCGGCTGCCGGTACGGCACCAGCCGATCCTCCAGATGGACGCCCACGACAAGAGCATGGTCCTCACCTTCGACGACGGACCGGACCCCCGCTGTACCCCGCACATCCTGCGGACGCTGCGTGAGCACGACGTCCGCGTCATGTTCTTCGTCTGCGGGGAACAGGCCGAGTGGAACAGGGACCTGCTGCGCGAGATGGCCGACGACCGGCACGTCGTCGGCAACCACACGTGGACCCATCCCCTCCTGACCACGATGTCGCGCTCGGCGATGCACTCCGAGACCGAGCGGACCTGCGAGGTCGTCGACGACGCGATCGGCGAGCCGCCCACCTGGTTCCGCGCGCCGTACGGCGCCTGGAACCGCAACGCGTTCCGGATCGGCGCCGAGCTCGGCATGGAGCCCCTCGCCTGGACCGTCGACACCCTCGACTGGACGGAGCCGGGCACCCGCTCCATCGTCCGGGCGGTCCGGGCCGGGGCAGCCCCAGGCGTGGTCGTCCTCAGCCATGACGCGGGCGGCAACCGCTCCCAGAGTGTTGCCGCCCTGCGCACCTATCTGCCGGAACTCCTCGACTCGGGCTACCGCATCATGGTGCCCAGGCGCCGGGGAGCCTGAGCCGGTTTTCGCCCGCCGGGTCAGCGCACCTCGACCAGGCGGGCGAAGACGACGACATTCCCGTCGTAGCCGTTCTGCTTGGAGAAACCGCCACCGCACGTGATCACCCTCAGTTCGGGCACTCCCGTGCTGCCGTAGACGCGCTTTCCCGGGAAATTCGCCTTCTCGAAGACCTCGATGCCGTAGACCTCGAACACGGCGGTCTTCCGGTCCTTGCGCATGACCTGGACGCGGTTTCCCTTTTTGAGCGAGCCGAGTCCGTAGAAGACCGCGGGCCCCTGCTGGTTGTCGACATGGCCGACGATGACAGCGGTGCCCTTCTCGCCCGGAGTCACGCCACCGGTGAACCAGCCCGCGAGATTCGGGTCCTCCGGCGGCGGGGCGTCCACCCAGCCGTCCGGGGCGACCCCTACGGGCGTGACCGGGGCGTTCACCTGGATCGCCGGGATCTGCACCCGGTCCGCCACGGAGAACGGCAGCGGCTTCGGCGCCGCCGCACCGGACGGGGAGCGGGGATCCGCTGCCGCCGCCGACGCGGGCTGCGGGGGACCGATGTCGAATTCCCCCGATCCATTGCGGATCAGCGCGAGTCCGGTGAGCAGAACCAGCGCCATCACGCCCCACGGCGCGCGCTTCTTCTGCTGACCCTCCTCGTCGGCCGGCTGGGACGAAGACATTCGTTCACCCCTCTCGACGCGGCGGCGAGACCGCGTCACTTGCGCTTACTGAAAAACTAAGCGCGGCGCACGCGGGGGGCGACAGCCCAGGAGCGAATGGGTGGCGGCCAGGAGTGCGGTGCGCCGTACGAGTCCGCATCGCCGACAGACCAACATCGTCGCCATGCCCAGCGTCATCGCGTGGGGTGGCCGGATCACTGTGACCGTCGACGGCAGTGCTTGCCAGGGGTCCGCAGCACCGTCGCGTCACCCGCGTTCCGGACGACGCCCACCCCGACCGACATGGCCGACCGGGGCGAAGGGCCGTGCGGCGGTCAGGCATTGCTGTCGCCCGCGCGGCGCCGAGACCAGTAGCCAGGCAAGGTACGGACCCGCACGGCCGCGATCCGTGGACGGCGAACGGGGCGGCGCTGTCCGCCGGTCAGGCGACAGGGCGGTGCGGTGACGGCTCGTCGGGGCCCGTCGTGTGCCATACGTGTGCGCCCGCGCCGCGCCACTCGACCAGATGGGGATCGTCGAGCGTCATGTCGGACTCCCCGAGCCCGGCCGAACGCAGCAGCCGGATGAGGTCCTGATCGCTGTGCGCGAGCCCGACGGCCCGCCCCCGCACGGTGACATGCCGCCCGCCTTCGGGTGCGGGAGGGTGTACGACGATGGGGGCGTGCCAGGCAGTCATGGCACCAGAGTGCGTCGTCGGGGCGCAGGGTGCAGGGCGGGCCGCGCCGACCCGGAGATGAGCGCGGCCCGTCGGTCTCACCCCCCGGCGTGCGGGAACAGCATGAGGAAGGGTTCCACGGTGGCCGCGACCCCGCGGCTGTAGGGCGCGTCGAGGTCCCAGACCAGGAAGAGCAGGAACGCGATCAGTGCCGAGAAGAGCCCGGCGAGGACCAGCTCGCGTGCCGTTCTGCGGATCTGGAGTGCGAAGACCATCCCGATCGTGACGAGGCCTCCCGCGATGAGGCCGAACCAGACCACGCCCGGCATCGTGGCGCCGGTGGAGTCCGCGCGCGCGTTGCGGGCGTCGTCCGCGGCGGTGATCTGGTCGAGCAGCGGCTGGTAGGCCTGCGCCTCGAAGTCGGTCTTCGGCTGGTAGTCGGTGACGTCGTGGCGCACCTTGTCGAGGAGCCGGGTGCCCTCGGCGGTGAGATGGCCCTTGTTCTTCATCGTGCGCCACTCGGTGGTGACGACATGGCTGACATAGGTGTCGACATCCGAGCGGATACGGGTTCTGACCTCCGTCGGATAGACGCGGACGCGTTCATGGACCTCGTGCAGCGCCTGCGCCTCGTTGCGTACATGGTCCTGGGCGGCGCTGCGGCCCTCCCAGACGCCCGCGATGGCGAGGCCCAGGACGATCGCGTACACCACGCCGATCATCATCGTCATGTACTCGATGACGTCAGGGGTCTCGCTCGGGTCGTCGTCGTCGCCGATCCTGCGCTGCTGAAGAACGGTCACGACGAGCACGACCGCGCACGCGGCCACCATCGCGAGGGTGAGAACAAGCCATTCCGACATCAGGACCTCCGGGCGGTCAGCGCGGGCGCAGCGCGGCTACGGCGAGCACCGCGGGCGCGGTGATGAGCAGGGTGAGCGAGACCAGGGAAGGCCCGCCGCTCGGCGGCGCCTTGCGGGGCGCGGGGCGGTATTCGGGGTAACTCACCGGAGTCGGCGAGGGCTTGGGGCGCACCGTCGGCTTCGGGGCGGGCGGCGGCGGTGCCTTCACGGGCGGTGGCGGAGGCGGTGGCGGAGGCGGTGGCGGCGGGGGAGGAGGCGGTGGTTTCGGGGCCGGGGGCGGCGCGGGCTTCCGCGGCGGTGGCTTGACGGGTCCCGCCCGGCAGACGACGCCGTCACCGGCGCGGGCTATCGCGTCGCCGCCCTTGCCGATCGAGGCGTACGCGCAGTTGTCGGCCGGGGTCAGTGCGGCCGCCGTGGCGCCGGCCGCGGGCGAGCCCAGCAGCCAGGCCAGCGCGAACACCGCCACCACCCGTGTGACCAGGGTCGACCTGGCCCCTCTGGATCCGTACACGACGGAGATCATGGGCGGCGGGAGGCGCCGCCACGCCCCGGCCGCCGAGGATTGGTCCGAAGGTGGGGAGATGGGGGGCGCCAGGTTTGCCCGCGGCCACCGGAGCGCACGCGTGGCCCGCCCCGGATGCGTTCCGCGCCCCCTGACCAAAAAGAAATTTTCGGCCCCGTTGAACACATCCGCGGTCGCCGCGCGTACCTAGGGCCATGTGCGGCCCCTTCCGGGATCGCACAACACCCAAGCAACCAGCGGGAGTTGGCAATGAACACCTGGCGGAGCGCCTCACTCGTAGCGACAGCTGCGGCCCTGCTGGCGCTGACGACGGCGTGCGGTCAGGACCAGGGCGACCAGTCGCCCAACGGCCAGTCCGTGGGCAACGCCGCCCCGGCGCAGGGCGGTTACGGCAACGGGGACGCGTACGGCAGTGGCGACGGCTACGGAGACGCGAAGGACGCGGGCGCGGCCAAGGCGAAGCCGGCCGGGCAGCTCGCCACCTGGGACAGCAAGAAGCTCGGCCAGGTCCTCACGGACAGCGAGGGCTTCACGATGTACCGCTTCGACAAGGACACCGCGCAGCCGCCCAAGTCGAACTGTGACGACGCCTGCCTCAAGGCGTGGCCCGTGGTGCCCGCGGACGGCGCCAAGGCGGCGCCCGGCGTCGACCAGTCGCTGCTCGGCGAGGTCACCGCGGCCGACGGCACCAAACAGCTCACGATCGACGGCTGGCCCATGTACCGCTACGCGATGGACACCAAGCCGGGCGACGCGAAGGGGCAGGGCGTCGGAGGCGTCTGGTACGCCGCCGGGCCCGACGGCAAGAAGGCGAGCCCCGCCGCCGCGCAGCCCGCCGACCTGGCCGGCCTGTCCACACGCAAGGACCCGAAACTCGGCGAGATCGTCGTCGACAAGAACGGAATGACCGTCTACCGGTTCCTCAAGGACTCGGCCTGGCCCATCAAGTCGAACTGTGTCGACACCTGCGCGGAGAACTGGCCGGCCGTCGCGCCCGTCGCGAAGAACGACACCAAGGGCATCCTCAAGAAGGGCTTCATGACGTACAACCGCCCCGACGGAGGCAAGCAGCAGACGATCAACTGCTGGCCGATCTACACCTACTCCGGCGACAAGAAGCCCGGCGACACCAATGGGCAGGGCGTGGGCGGCACTTGGTACGCCGCTGCGCCCGACGGAAAGCCCGTGGGAGCGCCCAAGTAGGGGTACCGCGTAGAGTCTGCGACGGATTTGGTGAATCGCCGGTCTGTTCCCTCCGTGATCACGCGGAGGGAACAGGCCGGTTCTTTTCCGTTGCAACAGAGAAGGTTTCGGGGTGATTTCGGATCATTGCCATTCGGCACTTGCCGGAGGCAGTGACCGAGAACGGACGGTCAATTTCCGTTTTGACTCGCTCCATTGGCGGGCGATCAGTAGCCTCAGCTCGAACACCGGCTCGCCTACGCCTTGGAGACATTGATGGAGCGTCCCGCCTGGGCCCCTCAGGGCATCGACATCTCGGTGCCCAGCGTGTCCCGGATCTACGACTACTACCTGGGCGGTTCGCACAACTTCGAGGTGGACCGGGAGGCGGCCCGCAAGGCGATGGAGTTCATGCCGGGGCTCCCGAAGATCATGCAGGCGAATCGTGCCTTCATGCGCCGGGCAGTGCGTTACGCGGTCCAGCAGGGCGTCACCCAGTTCCTGGACATCGGATCCGGAATCCCCACCTTCGGCAACGTCCACGAGGTGGCCCAGGCAGCCGACTCCGAAGCGCGCGTCGTGTACGTCGACCACGACCCGGTCGCCGTCGCGCACAGCCGGGCCGTCCTCGAGGGCAACGACCGCGCGGCCGTCGTGACCGCCGACCTGCGCAAGCCCCGGGAGATCCTCGCGGCCCCCGAGGTCGGTGAACTCCTCGACCTGGACAAGCCGGTCGCCTTGCTCCTCGTCGCCGTCCTGCACTTCGTCGAGGACGCCGACGACCCGCAGAGCGCCGTCGCCGAGCTGCGCGACGCCCTCGCGCCGGGCAGTCTCCTGATCGTCACGCACGCCGCGTACGAGGGCATCCCTGTACCCGCCGCGCGCGCCGCCGGCACGGTCGACGTGTACAAGAACATCCGCAACCCGCTGATCATGCGCTCGCGCGAGGAGATCGCGCGTTTCTTCGAGGGATACGAGATGGTGGAACCCGGACTCGTACAGATGCCCGAATGGCGGCCGGAGAACGCGCCCGCGGACGAGGATCCGTATGCCTTCTCGGGCTGCGCCGGCGTGGGGCGCAAGGCGTGAGCGGCGAACCGGACGGGCCCGAGGGCAGACTGCGCAGGTTCGCCACCATCTGGAGCCGGGCGATCTTCCCGGTGACGGCGACCTCCCTGACCCGGGTCGAGTTCGAGAAGGAACTCATGCCGCTCGCGCGGCGGTTGCGGGACGCGCTCGGCGAGCGGACCCTGGACGCGCCCGCGGCCCAGGCCGTCGGCGCGGCACTGATCGGCGTGCACTGCACCGACCCCGAGGCGCTCACCCGCACCCTCGACGTCGTCGACGCCTACCTCGTCCTGTACTGCCGTACCGACGAGGACCGGCGCGAGGAAGAGCTGCGGGCGCGCTGCGCCCGGCTCCAGCACTCCGTCGCGGCCGGCTTCGCCCAGGCCCTGCGCGAGCGGACCCTCGTCGAGCAGGAGGCCATCTCACGGGCCGCCCTGAGCGCGCGCAGCGCGGTCGCCGAGGCGCTGCACGCGAGCGAGGCCCGGTTCCGCGCGGTGTTCCACGGCGCGGCCATCGGCATCGGCATAGCGGACCTCGAGGGCACGGTCCTGGAGGCCAACGACGCGCTGGTGCGCATGTTCGGCGGCGCCGAGAACCTGGTGCGCGGCCGCAACGTCGGCGAGTGGACCCACCCCGAAGACGCCCCGCACGTGTGGCGCCTGTACGAGGAGCTGGTGCGCGGCGAGCGTGAGCACTACCGCGTCGAGAAGGCGTTCTACCGTCCCGACGGCACCGCCCTGTGGACGAACCTGACGGTCTCCCTGCTGCGGGACGCCGACGGAGTGCCGCAGTACCAGCTGGCGCTGGTGGAGGACACCACCGAGCGCCGCCTCCTCAACCTGCGGCTGCGCTACGAGGCCACCCACGACGCGCTCACGGGGCTCCCCAACAGGACCCTGTTCTTCGAGCGCCTGGAGAAGGCGCTCGCGGCCGGCGACGGCATGCGCTTCGGCCTGTGCTACCTCGACCTCGACGGCTTCAAGACCATCAACGACAGCCTCGGCCACGCGGCGGGAGACCGGCTCCTCGTCGAGGTCGCCGACCGTCTCCAGGCCTGCGCGACCGCGCCCGGCGAGATGGTGGCGAGGCTCGGCGGCGACGAGTTCGTCGCGCTGACCACCGGCCGTGACACCGCGGCCGAGGTCGACGACCTCGCCGGGCGCATCATGCACGCGCTGGCCGCCCCCATCCGCATCGACGGCCGCGAGCTGACCGTGCGCGGCTCCATCGGCATCGTGGAGGGCCCCGCGGCGGGGGAGCGCAGCCCGGCGGAGGTGCTGCGCAGCGCCGACATCACCATGTACCGGGCCAAGTCGGCGGGCGGCAACCGCTACGAGCTCGCAGACCCCGAGGCCGACGCGCGCGCCATCACCCGGCACGGCCTCACGACCGCGCTGCCCGCGGCCCTGGAGCGCGGCGAGTTCTTCATCGAGTACCAGCCGCTCGTGCACCTCGGCGACGGCAGTGTGCGGGGCGCCGAGGCGCTGGTGCGGTGGCTGCATCCGCAGCACGGTGTGCTCGGGCCCGACCAGTTCATCCCGCTCGCCGAGGACACCGGCCTCATCGTGCCGCTCGGGCGCTGGGTCCTGGAGGAGTCGGTGCGCCAGGCCCGGGTCTGGCAGGAGCGTTACGAGGACGCGGGGCCCCTGCGCATCAACGTGAACCTGTCCCCGATGCAGCTCACCCACCCGGGCCTGGTCTCCGACACCGTCGACATCCTGGAGCGCTTCGGACTCGAACCCGGCGCCCTGTGCCTGGAGGTCACCGAGTCGGCCCTGATCGGCGCGGATGACGATCTCCTGAAGCCCCTGCGGCGGCTCGCCGAGATGGGCGTGGACATCGCGCTGGACGACTTCGGCACGGGCTACTCGAACCTCGCGAACCTGCGCCGGCTCCCTGTGAGCGTCCTCAAGCTGGACCGCTCCTTCACGCAGGGCATGCAGCGGTACCCCGCCGACTCCGTCGACCTGAAGATCGTCGAGGGCATCGTCGCGCTCGCGCACAGCCTCGACCTCTCGGTCACCGTGGAGGGCGTGGAGACGGGCGCACAGGCCGAGCAGCTGCGCGACCTGGGCTGCGACACCGCGCAGGGCTGGTACTACGCCCGCCCGGGCCCGCCGGACCGCCTGCACGAGCTCGCCCTGTGCGACGCGACGGGGTGAGGCCCTGGTGATCCGCTGGGTGTACGCCTTCATCGACCGGCCGGAGGCGCACTTCGGGGCGGCCTGCGACTTCTGGACGCGGGTCACGGGTACGCGCTTGTCCGCGCCCCGCGGCGACCACGACGAGTTCGCGACGCTGCTGCCGGACGGCTCCGCCGATCCGTACCTGAAGGCGCAGGCGGTCAACGGCCCCGGCGGCGCACACCTGGACTTCGCGGTGGACGACCTCGCTCAGACAGCCGGCCTGGCGCGCCACCTGGGGGCGACGCCCGTCCACACGGAGGAAGGCCTCGAGGTCCTGCGCTCACCCGGCGGCCAGCTGTTCTGCCTGGTCCCCTGGTTCGGCGAACACCGCCGCCCCGACCCCGTCACGGCCCCCGACGGAACCACGAGCCGCCTGGACCAGGTCTGCGTCGACCTGGCCCCGGCGGTGTACGAGGCGGAGATCGAGTTCTGGACCAAGTTCACGGCCTGGACCTCGTCGCCGGGCACCCTCCCGGAGTTCCACACGATCCGCCCCTCGACGGAACTCCCCGTACAAATCCTGCTGCAACGCCTATCGGCCGGCCGCCCCACAGCCGCCCACCTGGACCTGGCCTGCACAAACACGGAAGCAACCCGAGCCTGGCACGAATCCCTGGGCGCGAAACTCGTATCAAGGGGCGCACACTGGCTGGTCCTACAGGACCCATCGGCAACAACGTATTGCCTGACATCCAGACCCCCCACCCCCTAGGGGCGCGGGGAACTGCGCAAGCCCCACGACTCACCGGCACCCGACCAAGCCGCCGAGGTCCCGAGATCAGGGGCGCGGGGAACTGCGCAAAAACCCACGAACAACCCGCGGCCGCAATCCGGTCCCAGCCGCCCGATCAGGGGCGCGGGGAACTGCGCAGAACCCCCAAAGACCACCCGCACAAATTCCCCCGCCCAAAAACGCGTCACCCCTCCAACAACATCCGCTGAAGCTCCCGCGCGGCCCGAGGCGGAGCCACATCGCTGCGATGTGCCAGTGCGATCGTCCGGTGCAGCCCGGGACGGGCCAGCGGAGTCACCCGCAGATCGGCCCCCGCCCGCGTCGCGACCATATGCGGCACGACGGCCACCCCGAGCCCCGCCCGCACAAACCCCAGCACCGCGTCCATCTCCCCGCCCTCCACCGCGAAATCCGGCTCGAAGCCTTCCGCCCGGCATGCGGTGACGGTCAATTCCCGCAGGTCATAGCCGTGCCGGAACATCACAAGCCGCTCACCCTCAAGATCGGCAATGCGCACGGACCGCCTCCGCCCGGGTCGCGGCGCATCCGGCGACGACACGACCACCAGATCCTCCCGCAGCAGCTCCACGGTCGTCAGCGCCGGCGCCGGCGCGGGCAGTGGCAGCACCACGAGAGCCAGGTCCAGCGCGCCGCGCGCCAGTTCGCGTACGAGGTCGTGGGAGCCGCCCTCCTCGATCATCAAGCGGATCCCGGGATACCGGTCGTGGAAGCTGCGCAGCACATCGGGCAGCAGGCCCGTGCACAGCGAGGGCGTGGCGCCGAGCCGCACCCGGCCGCTCTTGAGCTGCGCCAGCTCCTGCACCTCCTGCCGCGCCGTGTCCGCGTCGGCGAGGATGCGGCGGGCCAGCGGCAGGAGCGCCTCACCCGCGTCGGTGAGCGTGATGTTCCCGCGGGCGCGCAGGAAGAGATCCGCGCCCAGCTCCCGCTCCAGGGACCGGATCTGCTGGGACAGCGACGGCTGGGCGACATGGACAACCTCGGCGGCCCGGGTGAAGTGCCGGGTCTCGGCAACCGCGACAAAGTACTGGAGCTGCTGGAACTGCATGACCCCCACAGTAATCGCTCGATAGCCTGAGCCTATCGAAATGAGCCGGACCATGTCTTGGACCGATCGGGCCCCTCGGCTCTAGTGTGCGTGACATGGCACTGGCAACACGGACGGACCGACGGCCGTCCATGACGCGTACGCTCTGGGACTCGTCCGTCGGCAAGAAGACAGTGATGGCCGTGAGCGGCCTGATCATGCTGCTCTACTTGGTCGTCCACATGATCGGCAACCTGAAGATCTTCTTCGGGTCGGGCGAGTTCAACCACTACGCCCACTGGCTGCGCACGGTCGGTGAGCCGTTCATGCACTACGAGTGGACGCTGTGGCTCGTCCGCGTCGTGCTCGTGGTCGCCGTCGTCGCGCACGCCACGTCCGCGTACCAGCTGAGCCGGCGCGACATCAGGGCCCGCCCGGCCAAGTACGTGCACAAGAAGGCGCGTTCGAGCTACGCCACGCGCACGATGCGCTGGGGCGGCATCATCCTCGCGCTGTTCATCGTGTGGCACCTCCTCGACCTGACGACCGGCACCGCGCACCCGGGCGGTTTCCAGCCGGGCCACCCGTACCAGAACGTGATCGACACCTTCTCCACCTGGTACGGCAACGTCGTCTACATCGTCGCGATGCTCGCGCTCGGCCTGCACGTCCAGCACGGCTTCTGGAGCGCGGCGCAGACCCTCGGCGTGGGCAGCGCGACCCGCGACCGCGTCCTGAAGACCATCGCCAATGTTCTCGCGCTGCTGCTCACGGCCGGCTTCATCGCCGTACCCGTGGGCGTCATGACCGGAGTGGTGAGCTGACCCATGAATTCCTACGCGGAGTACGCGACCGGCGAGCCGGTCGTCGACACCAAGGCCCCCGAGGGCCCCGTCAACGAGCGCTGGGACACCCGCCGCTTCGAGGCGAAGCTGGTCAACCCGGCCAACCGCCGCAAGCACACCGTGATCGTCGTCGGCACCGGCCTGGCCGGGGGCTCCGCGGGCGCCACGCTCGCCGAACAGGGCTACCACGTCGTCCAGTTCTGCTACCAGGACTCCCCGCGCCGCGCCCACTCGATCGCCGCGCAGGGCGGCATCAACGCGGCGAAGAACTACCGCAACGACGGCGACTCCGTCCACCGCCTCTTCTACGACACGGTCAAGGGCGGCGACTTCCGCGCCCGCGAGTCGAACGTCCACCGCCTCGCGCAGATCTCCGTCGAGATCATCGACCAGTGCGTCGCGCAGGGCGTCCCGTTCGCCCGTGAGTACGGCGGCCTGCTCGACACCCGCTCCTTCGGCGGCGTCCAGGTCTCCCGTACGTTCTACGCCCGCGGCCAGACGGGCCAGCAGCTCCTCCTCGGTGCCTACCAGGCGCTGTCGCGGCAGATCGCCGCCGGGAACATCGAGATGCACGCGCGCACCGAGATGCTCGACGTGATCGTCATCGACGGCAAGGCACGCGGCATCGTCGCCCGCGACCTGATCACCGGGAAGATCGACACGTACTTCGCCGACGCCGTCGTCCTCGCGTCCGGCGGCTACGGCAACGTCTTCTACCTGTCGACGAACGCCATGAACTCCAACGCGACCGCCGTCTGGCGGGCGCACCGGCGCGGCGCCTACTTCGCCAACCCGTGCTTCACCCAGATCCACCCCACGTGCATCCCGCGCACCGGCGACCACCAGTCGAAGCTGACGCTCATGAGCGAGTCGCTGCGCAACGACGGACGCATCTGGGTACCGGAGGCGAAGGGCGACACGCGCCCGGCGAACGAGATTCCCGAGGACGAGCGCGACTACTACCTGGAGCGCATCTACCCGGCGTTCGGCAACCTCGTGCCCCGCGACATCGCCTCGCGCGCCGCGAAGAACGTGTGCGACGAGGGCAGGGGAGTGGGCCCCGGCGGCCAGGGCGTGTACCTCGACTTCGCCGACGCGATCAGCCGCATGGGCAAGAAGGCCGTCGAGGAGAAGTACGGCAACCTCTTCGACATGTATGCGCGGATCACCGCGGAGAACCCGTACGAGGTGCCGATGCGGATCTACCCCGCCGTGCACTACACGATGGGCGGACTGTGGGTCGACTACGACCTGCAGACCACGATCCCGGGCCTGTTCGCGGTCGGGGAGGCCAACTTCTCCGACCACGGCGCCAACCGCCTGGGCGCGAGCGCGCTCATGCAGGGTCTCGCCGACGGCTACTTCGTGCTTCCGTCGACCATCAACGACTATCTCGCGCGCAACCCGCACCACGAAGAGGTGAGCGCCGAACATCCCGTCGTCCAGGACGTGCTGGCCGAGACCGAGGACCGGATCAACCTCCTCCTGGCCGTCGACGGCGACCGCACCCCCGACTCCTTCCACCGCGAACTCGGCGAACTCATGTGGGAGTTCTGCGGCATGGCCCGTACGGACGAAGGCCTGCGCAAGGCCCTCGACCGGATCCCGCAGATCCGCGAGGAGTTCTGGCGCCGCATCAAGGTGCCCGGCACCGGCGAGGAGTTCAACCAGTCGCTGGAGAAGGCCAACCGCATCGTCGACTACCTGGAGCTCGCCGAGCTCATGTGTCTCGACGCCCTGCACCGCGCCGAGTCCTGTGGCGGCCACTTCCGCGAGGAGTCCCAGACCCCGGACGGCGAGGCCGCCCGCCGCGACGAGGAGTTCTCCTACGCGGCCGCCTGGGAGTTCACCGCCACCGGCGACGCCCCTGTCCTGCACAAGGAAGACCTCGTCTTCGAGTACGTCCACCCCACTCAGCGGAGCTACGCATGAAGCTCACCCTGCGCGTCTGGCGCCAGAAGAACGCCGACGCCGAAGGCGCCATGTCCACGTACGACGTGGACGGAATCTCGCAGGACATGTCGTTCCTGGAGATGCTCGACACGCTCAACGAGGAGCTCATCCTCAAGGGCGACGACCCCGTCGCGTTCGACCACGACTGCCGTGAGGGCATCTGCGGAGCCTGCTCGCTCGTCATCAACGGCGACGCGCACGGCCCCGAGCGGACCACCGCCTGCCAGCTCCACATGCGGTCCTTCAAGGACGGCGACACGATCGACATCGAGCCGTGGCGCGCCTCCGCCTTCCCCGTGGTGAAGGATCTCGTCGTCGACCGCACCGCGTTCGACCGGATCATCCAGGCCGGTGGCTACATCAGCGCGCCGACCGGGGCCGCGCCCGAGGCGCACGCCACGCCTGTGCCCAAGCCCGACGCGGACTTCGCGTTCGAGCACGCCGAGTGCATCGGCTGCGGTGCGTGCGTGGCGGCCTGCCCGAACGGCTCGGCGATGCTGTTCACCTCGGCGAAGGTCAACCACCTGAACGTCCTGCCGCAGGGCGCGCCCGAGCGCGAGACCCGCGTCCTCGACATGGTCGGGCAGATGGACGCCGAGGGCTTCGGCGGCTGCACCCTCACCGGTGAGTGCGCGACCGCCTGCCCGAAGGGCATCCCGCTGGTCTCCATCACCGGGATGAACAGAGAATGGCTGCGCGCGACCCGTAAGTCGGGCCGGCGTTAGCCGTACGTCGTTCGCCGTCAACGTGCGGACGGGCGGGGCCGGGAGTGGTGCTCATCCCCGGCCCCGTCTCGCTTTCGCCGGCGCTCCTGGCATTCAACATCCCCACATCCCCTCTCCTGGCACAGGTCACGTACACGACAGCCGGTATCGGAAGAACAGGAGCGGCAGGCCGTACGACAGTCAGGCCCGCCCATCGCTCCGCCGAACCGGCCCGTGACCAGGAGAGAGCCATGACCGGCGTCACCACGCTCGACCGTCCCCCACAGCCCGAGGCACCCACCCGCTACACCGTCACCCTGGCCCGCGACGAGGACGACGTCCGTGCCGCGCAGCGGCTGCGGCACGACGTCTTCGCGGGCGAGATGGGCGCCCTGCTGACCACCACGCAACCGGGCCTCGACGTCGACGCCTTCGACGCGTACTGCGACCACCTGCTCGTCCGCGACACGGTGACCGGGCAGGTCGTCGGCACCTACCGGCTGCTGCCGCCGGAGCGGGCCTCCGTCGCCGGACGACTGTACTCGGAGGGCGAGTTCGACCTGACCGCCCTCGACGAGATCCGGCCAGGCCTCGTCGAGGTCGGCCGCTCCTGCGTGCACCCCGACCACCGGGACGGCGCCGTCATCGGGCTCATCTGGGCCGGGATAGCCCGCTACATGGTCGACCGCGGCCACGAATGGCTGGCCGGCTGCTGCTCCATCCCGCTGGCCGACGGCGGTGTCCTCGCGGCGGGCGCCTGGGACCGCGTGCGCACCAAGCACCTGGCTCCTGAGGAGTACCGCGTACGACCGCTGCTGCCCTGGAACGCGGAGCGTGTGGAGTTCCCCGCCCGCACCGAGCTTCCGCCTCTGCTGCGCGGCTACCTCCGCCTCGGCGCCTGGGTGTGCGCGGAGCCGGCCCACGACCCGGACTTCGGAGTCGCCGACCTGTACGTGCTGCTGTCGATGCGCCGGGTCAACCCGCGCTATCTGCGGCACTTCCTCTCTCTCGCCCCGGCCTGATGAGCGTCTGGCTGCCCAGCGCGCCCTGCACCCCGAAGGCATGCGTGGAGCCGGCGGGGTCCGCGACGGCCGTACCCCGGGCCGTACTGCGGATGACGGCGGTCGTGGTCCTGGTCCTGACCGGGATCGCGCTGTCACCGCTCGGCGGGCGGATCCCCGCCGGACTGGTCGGGCGGTGGTGCCGGGCGATCGCGCGGGCCATCGGGGTCCAGGTCCGCGTCACCGGCACCGCCGCCGCACCCACCGGCGGTCTGCTCCTGGTCGCCAACCACATCTCCTGGCTGGACATCCCGCTGCTCGGCGCCGTGCGCCCGGCCCGGATGCTCGCCAAGGCGGAGATCGGGCGGTGGCCCCTGGCCGGGCCGGTGGTCGCGCGCAACGGCGTCCTGTTCATCGAGCGGGACCGGCTGCGTGCCCTCCCGAACACGGTCGCCCGCATCGCCGAGGCGCTGCGGGCCGGCTCCGCCGTCGTCGCGTTCCCCGAGGGCAGCACCTGGTGCGGCCGCGCACACGGGCACTTCCGGCGCGCCGTCTTCCAGGCCGCGCTGGACGCGGGAGTCCCGGTCCAGCCGGTCCACGTCCGGTACCGGCTCGCCGACGGGGCGGCCAGCACCGCAGCCGCCTTCGTCGGCGACGACACGCTGCTCGCCTCGCTGTGGCGGGTGGCGTCGACACGGGGGCTGGTGGCCGAGGTCGAGGTGCGGGACGTGATCCCGCCGGGCTCTCACCTCGACCGCCGCTCACTGGCCCGGGCCGCCGAGTCGGCGACGACGGGCCTGCCCCGTAGGAACCACACCGCGCTGGTGGCCTGAGGACTCGCCGAAGGGGGCTGGCGAACTCCGGTGCTTCAGGGGCGCGGGGCTGTGCCGGTATACGGCTCCGCCGCGTGGGCGCGACCAGCCACGTACGGCCCGCAGGTTCATGACCGCGCTTCCGGCAGAGCGCCCGGCGGAAAGGCACGGGCGAGATATGGAGCCGTAGTGCTCCCGCTCGCCCGCGCCACCTCCGTCGGCGGCCCCGCGGCGACGATCCGACCGCCCGCGTCGCCGCCGCCCGGCCCCAGGTCGACCACCCAGTCCGAGCCCGCGACCACCGCCATGTCGTGCTCGACGACGACCACGGTGTGCCCGGCGTCGACGAGCCCGTGCAACTGCCGCATCAGAACCTCGACATCGGCCGGATGGAGACCGGTCGTCGGCTCGTCGAGCAGATACAACGTGGGACCGCGCCGCCCGCGCTGCAACTCGCTCGCCAGCTTGATGCGTTGGGCCTCCCCGCCGGACAGCTCGGTGGCGGGCTGCCCGAGCCGCAGATAGCCGAGCCCCACGTCGAGCAGCGTGCCGAGGCTGCGCGCCACGGCCGGCGTGTCCGCGAAGAACTCCGCCGCGCTCTCCACCGTCAGATCGAGGACCTCGGCGATGGTCCGCCCCCGGTAGGTGACTTCCAGCGTCTCGGCGTTGTAGCGCGCGCCGCCGCAGTCCGGGCAGGGCGCGTACGTGCTCGGCAGGAAGAGGAGCTCGACGCTGACGAAGCCCTCGCCCTGGCAGGTCTCGCACCGGCCGCCGGCCACGTTGAACGAGAAGCGCCCCACGCCGTACTTGCGCGCCTTCGCCTCGTCGGTGGCCGCGAACACCTTCCGTACGACGTCGAACAGGCCCGTGTACGTGGCCAGGTTGGAGCGCGGGGTGCGCCCGATCGGCTTCTGGTCGACGACCACGAGGCGGCCCACGCCCTCCAGTTCCTCAGTGATCGAGCCGATGAGCGTGGACTTCCCGGACCCGGAGACGCCGGTGACGGCCGTGAACGTGGACAGCGGTACGTCCACCGACACATCGCGCAGATTGTGCCTGGTCACCGGGCCGACCCTCAGCCAGCTGCGCGGCTCCCGCACCCTGCGCACGGGCACGTGCTCGCGGCCGAACAGGAAGCGGGCCGTCGCCGAGTCCGCGACCGACGCCAGATCCGCGACGGGACCGCTGTGCAGGACGCGGCCGCCGTGCTCGCCCGCGAGCGGGCCGACGTCGACGAGCCAGTCGGCCTTGCGGACGACATCCATGTGGTGCTCGACGACGAACACCGAGTTGCCGGCCGCCTTCAGCCGGTCGAGGACGGTGAGGAGCGACTCCGTGTCGGCCGGGTGCAGGCCCGCCGACGGCTCGTCGAGCACGTAGACCACCCCGAAGAGTCCGGAGCGCAACTGTGTTGCCAGGCGCAGGCGTTGGAGCTCACCGGCGGACAGTGTGGGCGTGGCGCGGTCCAGGCTGAGGTAGCCCAGGCCGAGCTCGGCGACGGTGGCGATCCGGGCCAGCAGGTCGCCGGTGAGGACCCGAGCCGTCTCCGAGGCGTCGCCGGGGGCGTCGAGGATCTTCGCCAGGTCCGCGAGCGGCAGATGCGCGAGATCCGCGATCGTCCGTCCGCCGAACGTCACCGCGAGCGACTCGGCCCGCAGCCGCGCCCCGCCGCACACCGGACACGGCGCGCTGTCGAGGAACCGCTCGGCCTTCGTCCGCAGCGTCTGGCTCTTGGAGTCCGCGAACGTCTTGAGCACGTAGCGGTTCGCGCTCATGTACGTGCCCTGGTACGGGCGTTGGATCCGGCCCGCGTCCCGCACGGGGTGCACGGTGACGACGGGTTGGTCGTCCGTGAACAGGATCCAGTCGCGTTCTTCCTGCGGCAGTTCACGCCAGGGCCGGTCGACGTCGTACCCGAGCGCGTCCAGGACGTCGCGCAGGTTCTTGCCCTGCCAGGCACCCGGCCACGCGGCGATCGCGCCCTCGCGGAGGGACAGGGACGGGTCGGGCACGAGGAGCGCCTCCGTCGTGCGGTGCACCACGCCGAGCCCGTGGCATGCGGGGCACGCCCCGGCCGCCGTGTTCGGCGAGAAGGCGTCGGAGTCGAGCCGCTCCGCGCCGGGCGGGTAGTCGCCCGCGCGCGAGAACAGCATGCGCAGCGAGTTGGAGAGCGTCGTCACCGTGCCGACGGAGGACCGGGACGTGGGGGAGGAGCGGCGCTGCTGGAGCGAGACGGCCGGCGGAAGCCCGGTGATCTCGCCGACCTTGGGCGCACCGACCTGGTGGATGAGGCGGCGCGCGTACGGGGCCACGGACTCGAAGTAGCGGCGCTGCGCCTCGGCGTAGATCGTGCCGAAGGCGAGCGAGGACTTCCCGGAGCCGGAGACCCCCGTGAAGACGGCGAGCACGTCGCGCGGGATGTCCACGTCGACGCCCCGCAGATTGTGCTCACGGGCACCCCGCACACGGACGAACGGATCGTGGTCGGGCTCGTGCATGGGGCGGGCTCCGTAGGGCGGCTGGATGCGCTGTCACGCGGGGGGCAAACCCCACGATTCTAGGCCCGGCGCAGCCCCGCGACCCGGGCGAGCCCGCGGTAGGACTCCAGGAGGCCCTCGCGGTCGTACGAGCTGGTCGTGACCAGGACCTCCTGCGCGCCGCTCTCCTTGATCAGGGTCTCCAGCTCGTCCGCGACCTGGTCCTCGGTGCCCGCGATGTGGCCGCGCAGCCCGGACTCGTAGAAGTCCCGCTCCTTCGCCGTCATCGTCAGCGCCTCCACGCGCTCGGCGGGCGGCAGCGGCGGGAACGTGCCGTGGGTGCGGGAGTACGCCATCGACCAGGCCTCCGGGATCAGCAGGCGGTGGGCCGCCTGTGGACTCCCGGCGACCGCGATCGTCCCCGAGACGACGACGTACGGCTCGCTCGCCCACGCGGACGGCCGGAACGTGGCGCGGTACTGGTCGATTCCGCGCAGCATCTTCTCGCGGTTCCTGAGGTCGCCGATCACCATCGGGAGTCCGGCCTCGGCGGCGATCGTCGCGCCCTCGCCCATGGCGAGCACGAACGGCGGGACGGTCAGCCCGTCCGAGGGGCGTGCGCGTACCCCGGTCGCGGAGGTCCCCCGGAAGAAGTCGAGCAGTTCGGCGAGCTGCGCCGCGAAGTCGTCGGCATCGTCCTTGTCCCGCCCGAGCGCCTTGCGTACCCCGCCCGTGAAGCCCACCGAACGGCCCAGACCCATGTCGATCCGCCCGGGGAACAGTGACTCCAGGACCCCGAACTGCTCGGCCACCACCAGGGGTTGATGGTTGGGCAGCATCACGCCGCCGGTGCCGACCCGGATCGTGCGGGTGGCGGCCGCGACCGCCGCGGCGAGCACGGTCGGCGCGGACCCCGCGACGCCCGGCACCCCGTGGTGCTCCGACACCCAGACACGGTGATAGCCGAGCGCGTCCAGCTCGCGCGCGAAGCGCACGGTGTCGCGCAGCGCCGAGGGCCCGTCGTGCCCCTCACGGGTGCGCGAACGGTCCAGGACGGAGAACCGGGTGGATGCGATCACTGAGCTCACACACCGTTCAACGTCTGTGCCGCTTCAGGATTCCCTACGCTTGGCGTGTGATCGACAACAGCAGACCTCTCGCCAGACCCCTGGCCGTGTTCGACCTCGACAACACCCTCGCCGACACGGCCCACCGGCAGCGCTTCCTGGAGCGCACCCCGCGTGACTGGTCGGCCTTCTTCGCGGCCGCGCCCGAAGATCCGCCGCTCGCGCGCGGCGTCGAGCTGGCGCTGGAGAGCGCCCGCGAGTGCGAGGTCGTCTACCTCACGGGCAGGCCGGAGCGGTGCCGCGCCGACACCGTGGCCTGGCTCGCCGAACAGGGCCTGCCCGAGGGGCGCGTCTGGATGCGCCGCAACGACGACCGCAGGCCCGCGCGCCGCACCAAACTGGAGACGCTGCGCACGCTCTCCCGCGGCCGCGAGGTGCGCATGCTGGTCGACGACGACGAGCTCGTGTGCGACGAGGCCGAACGGGCGGGCTTCACCGTCGTACGCGCCCGCTGGGCGAGCGGGTCCGAGGCGCTGAAGGACGCCCAGGAGCGCGAGGGGCGGACCTGAGCGGACCGGGCGAGCGGGTTCAGAGCCGGACCCGAGTGGCCCCGGCGTGCACGCTCAGGCCTCGTCCTCCAGCCGGAAACCGACCTTCAGGCCGACCTGGTAGTGCTCGATCTGCCCGTTCTCGATGTGGCCGCGTACCTGGCACACCTCGAACCAGTCCAGGCCGCGCAGCGTCTGCGAGGCGCGGGCGATACCGTTGCGGATGGCCTGGTCGACTCCCTCCTGGGAGGTGCCGACGATCTCTGTGACCCGGTACGTGTGATCGGACATGAAGGCCTCCTCGGCCCTTGCGGTGGACGTCCCTCCACGGTGCCTCAGGTCACCGTGGACCGCGAGCGAGAGCGCAGATGTTCGACTTACCGGCCGCCACCCCCTTGACCGTTCGATTGGTCCATACCAAAATCCAGCCACACCCGTGCGAGCGTCACGCTCATCCCCCACGTCGGGCCGCCCCTCCCTGTCCGCAGGCAGAAAGTGACCCACGTGAAGTACCGCCGCACCGCCGCGTCCCTGATCCCCCTCGCCCTCGTGTCCGCCTCGCTGCTCACGGGCTGCGCCTATCTGCCGGGAGCGGGCGACGAGGAGCGCACGGTGACCGTCTGGCTGATGAAGGACAGCGCGTCGGACGCGTTCCTCAAGCGGTTCACGAAGAGCTTCGAGGACAAGAACCCCGGCCTGCGCCTGGACATCCGTATCCAGGAGTGGACCGGCATCGGCGAGAAGGTGAGCGCGGCCCTCACCCAGGGCAAGGGCGCCACGGCCAGTGGCGACGCGGCGGACGGACCGGCGCCCGACGTCATCGAGGTCGGCAACACGCAGGTGCCCCAGTACGTCGACGAGGGCGGACTGCTCGACCTCAGCCTGGAGTCCGCACGCGACTTCGGCATGGAGGAGTGGCTGCCCGGACTCGCCGATCCCGGCATGTTCCACTCGCGCCAGTACGGCATCCCCTGGTACGCGGCCAACCGGGTGGTGATCTACAACAAGGACCTGTTCGCCAAGGCGGGCATCAAGCAGCCGCCCCGCACCCGCGCCGAGTGGCTCGACGACACACGGCGTCTCAACACCCATGGTGACCAGGGCATCTACCTGGCCGGCCAGGACTGGTACACGCTCTCCGGATTCATCTGGGACGAGGACGGCGACCTCGCGACGGAGGACGGCGGCATCTGGGAGGGCAGCCTGCAGACCCCGGCGGCGCTGCGCGGCATGGAGTTCTACCGGCAGCTCCAGGCGCTCGGCCACGGGCCCAAGGACGCCGACGAGGAACACCCTCCGCAGTCGGGCGAGTTCGCGAAGGGCGATGTCGGCCAGATCGTCGCCGTGCCCGGCGTCGCCCAGGCCGTCGAGCAGCAGAACCCCGAACTCAAGGGAAAGCTGGGCTACTTCCCGATCCCCGGCAAGACGGCGGCCAAGCCGGGATCCGTCTTCACCGGCGGCTCCGACCTGGTCGTGCCCGAGAACACCGACGACCGCGACGGAGCCGTCGCGGTCGTCAAGGCCCTGGCCGGCGAGAAGTGGCAGAAGGACCTGGCCAGGACCATGAACTACGTGCCCAACAAGACGACGCTCAGCGACGCCGTCGCCGCTGAGCCGGGCGTGGCCGCGATGGCGGCGGGCGCCGCACGCGGCCGGGCCACGCCCGTGTCCCCGCTGTGGGCGAGGGTCGAGGCCGACAACCCGATCAAGGCGTACATGTCGAAGGTGCTCGCCGGGGCCGACCCGGCCAAGGAGGCCGGGGCGGCTTCCCGACGGATCACCAAGGAGCTGGACGCCAGCGGACCGTGACCCGCCGCCTGCTACTGGGTTCGGGGCCGTCAGTCCACGAGGCTGAGCGAGAGCGCGAAGCGGTTCTGCGCGTCCGTCCACCAGTGCGTCATGCGCAGCCCCGCGCCGGCCAGTTCGGCCCGCACGCCCTCCTCGCGGAACTTCGCCGAGATCTCCGTGCGGATCTCCTCCCCGTCCTCGAAGTCGACCGCGAGGCCGAGCGCCGCGATCTTGACGGTCTGCGCGGCCGTGGAGCGCAGCCGCATCTCGATCCACTCGTTGTCCGCGTCCCACAGGGCGACGTGCTCGAAGGCGCCCGGGTCGAAGTCGGCGCCCAGGTCGCGGTTGATGACGTTGAGCACGTTCTTGTTGAACGCGGCCGTCACGCCCGCCGCGTCGTCGTACGCCGCGACGAGGACCGACTCGTCCTTCACCAGGTCCGTGCCGAGCAGCAGCATGTCGCCGGGCCGCAGCAGGGCGCGTACGGAGGTCAGGAACGCGGCGCGCTCGGCCGGCAGAAGGTTGCCGATCGTGCCGCCGAGGAACGCGGCCAGGCGCGGCCCCGGAGTGTCCGGCAGGGTGAGTCCGAGCGTGAAGTCGGCGATCAGCCCGTGGATGTTCAGCCCGGGCCGCTCGGCGCCGAGCGCCTCGGCGGCGCCCCGCAGCGCGCTCTCGCTGACGTCCACGGGGACGTACGTCTCCAGGACCGGCAGGTCGTCGAGCAGATGGCGGGTCTTGTCCGACGAGCCGGAGCCGAGCTCGACGAGGGTGCGGGCGCCGGTGGCGTCGGCGATCTCCTGGGAGCGGGCCAGCAGGATCTCCCGCTCGGCGCGCGTCGGGTAGTACTCGGGCAGGGTCGTGATCTCGTCGAACAGCTCGCTGCCGCGCGCGTCGTAGAACCACTTGGGCGGCAGCGTTTTCGGCGTGCCGGTCAGGCCGCTGAGGACATCGGCGCGCAGGGCGGCGCCGGTGGCGTCCTCGGGCAGGGTGCGGGTCAGTTGGTACGGGCTCACGCGGAGGGCTCCTTGAGCGGGGTCAGCAGGACGTCGGTGCGGCTCGCGGCGAGCAAGGTGCGGTCCGGCACCTCGCGCCAGTGCGGATCGTCGTCGTACGGCTCGGAGGCGACGACGGTGCCGCGGCCGGGTTCGGTGAGATACCAGAGGCTGTCGCCCCAGGCGGTCGCGGTGATCGTCTCTCCATCGGTGAGGAGGAGGTTGAGCCGTGATCCGGGGGCGGCCTCGGCGACTTCGAGGACGGTGTCGGCGAGGGCCTGCCCCTGGTCGTCGCCCGAGCGCAGCCGGTGCAGCAGCAGCGCCCAGACGAACGCCGAGTCGCAGCGGGCCTCCAGGGACAGCAGGTCGACGGGTGGCACCGCTGTGGTGAGGGGGGCGAGCGAGCGCGGCCAGCCCCGCACCGCGCCGTTGTGGGAGAACAGCCACGGACCGGACGCGAACGGCGCCGCCGCTGCCTCGCCGTCCGCGCCGCCGAGCGTGGCGTCGCGGACCGCGGCGAGCACGGCCCCCGAGCGCACGACCCGCGCGAGGTCGGCGAACGACTGGTCGCCCCAGATCGGCCCGGCCCTGCGGTAGCGCCCGGGCACCGGGTCCCCGTCCGCGTACCAGCCCACGCCGAAGCCGTCGGCGTTCACGGTCCCGTGCCGCTGGCGGCGCGGTTCCCAGGACTGGCGCAGCAGGCTGTGCGGCGGCGTCACGAGCACGTCGCCGAGCGGCACCGCAGGGCCCAGATAGGCCAGTTGCCGGCACATCAGGCACCCTCCCCGTCGCGCGCCGTGCGGAAGCCTGCGAAGATCTGCCGGCGCACCGGATAGTCCCAGTTGCGGAACGTGCCGCGGCACGCCACCGCGTCCACGGCGAACGAGCCGCCGCGCAGCACCTTGTGGTCCGGGCCGAAGAACACCTCCGAGTACTCCCTGTACGGGAAGGCCACGAACCCCGGGTACGGCAGGAACTCGCTCGACGTCCACTCCCACACGTCGCCGATCAACTGCCGTACGCCCAGCGGGGATTCACCGGCCGGATAGCTGCCCGCCGGGGCCGGGCGCAGGTGGCGCTGGCCGAGGTTGGCGCGCTCCGGCGTCGGGTCCGCGTCGCCCCACGGGTAGCGCATCGACCGCCCGGACGCGGGATCGAAGCGGGCCGCCTTCTCCCACTCGGCCTCGCTGGGCAGGCGCCGTCCCGCCCAGCGCGCGTACGCGTCGGCCTCGTACCAGCTGACGTGCACGACGGGCTCGTCCGGCGGGACCACCTCGGTCACCCCGAAGCGGCGCCGCAGCCACTGTCCATCCTCACGCCGCCAGAACAGCGGCGACCGCAGGCCGTTCTCCCGCACCAGCGCCCAGCCCTCGGGCGTCCACCAGCGGGAGCTGTCGTAGCCGCCGTCCTCCATGAAGGCCAGATACGCGCCGTTCGTGACCGGCGCGGTGTCGATGTGGAACGGCGGGACGAGGCGCGCGTGCGCGGGCCGCTCGTTGTCCAGCGACCACGGCTCCGCGCTCGTCCCCATCGTGAACGGCCCGCCGGGCACCAGGACTTCGGACGGTCCACCGAACGCCGGGGAGACGGGGTCGGGATCCGGGGCCGTCAGCACCGGTGCGCCCGAACGGAGCTGATGGGTGATCAGCATCGTCTCGTCGTGCTGCTGTTCGTGCTGGGCGATCATCCCGAAGGCGAAACCCGCCTGGGTGAGCCGGGCGCCGTGGAAGGGCGTGCTCTCCAGGACGTCGAGCGCGCGGCCCCGCACCTCGGCCGCGTAACCGCGCGCCTCCTCGGGTGCGAGCAGCGGCAGCTTGGGCCGCTCGGAGCGCGGGTGCTCGAAGGCGTCGTACAGCGGGTCGATCTCCGGGCGCATCGCCTCGCGGCCCGCGACCGCGCGCAGGAGCCACTGCTCCTCCTGGTTGCCGATGTGCGCCAGGTCCCACACCAGCGGCGACATCAACGGCGAGTGCTGTGCGGTCAGTTCGGGCCCCTCGACGCAGCTCGTGAGCAGTGTCGTGCGGTCCCGCGCGGTGAGCAGCGCGGTCCGCGCGCGCTCCCGCAGTGCCTCGGGGTCCGGGGCGGTCTCTTCGGTCTGTGCGGTCATGAGGTGACGGTCCTCCCGGGGGCGGGGGCATCGATGTGGTCGAGCACGTCGTCGGCGGGGCACCGGCCGCGCACGACATAGCGGTCCATGAAGGCGGAGACGGCGGCGAGCACCCTGGGTGACGCGCCGAGCCTCGGCAGCGCCTCGAGCGCCGCCGCGAAGCACGTGACGGCCGCCTCGGCGAGCTCGGGGTCCGAGGGCCCGTGCCGCGCCGCGTCGCGCCACAGCTGATTGTGCGGCGCGGGCAGCGGGCCCGCCCGTTCGGACAGCGGCTTCACGGTGCGGTACGCGGTCTCGGCGGCCTCCGGGTCGTCGAACAGCGCGGTCGTCACGGCGAGCGGCACGATCCAGCCGTCGTCGCCCGGCTGCGCGTCGATCATGCGCAGTTCGAGGTGGCCGCGCGGGCGCACCGGAGGGAACAGGGTGGACAGGTGGTATTCGACGTCACCGCGCGTGGCGGGCCGAGGCCCACCGGTACGCAGCCACGTCCGCAGGGACATGCCGTCAGGCACGTCCCACGGCCCGCTGTCGTTGCGGACGCACATCACCGGCGCGTCCAGGACGTGCCGGACCCAGGCCTCGCGCGGCTCCACGTCGAGGGGCGGTGCCCCGGACCTGCCGGGGTCGATCTCCTCCCACACCGCCTGGCGGGTGGAGCGCCAGCCGGTCGGACGCCCGCGCAGCATCGGTGAGTTGGCGAACGCCGAGACCAGGACGGCGCCGAGCAGGTGCGAGAGCCGCCAGCGTCTGCCGTGGCCGAGCGGTCCCGGCTCCTCGTACCCGGCGTCGAGGCAGACCTGCACCGACGCCGACGAGCACATCATGGCGCGGCCCGCGGGACCGGTCCGGTCGAACCAGGACTCCATGGCGTCGTAGCGCGGCTCGTGGAGCAGCCGCCGCGGCGGGCGCCAGGGATCGGTGCCGAGGCCGGTCAGCGCGAGGCCACGGGCGGCGAGCGAGGTGCGGACCGCCGTCAGATCGGCCGAGACGGCCGAGACGCAGTCCATGAGCGATGAGGCGGGCAGGGAGCTGAGCTCCAGCTGGCCGCCGGGTTCTACGGTGAGCGCCGAGCTGAGGGGCAGGGCGCCCAGTGCGGCGTACGCCGCGTCGAGCCGTTCGGGTGCCAGGGGGAGCCGCGGCCTGCGCGGCTCGTGGACGACCCATTCCACCTCGACACCCACGGTGCGAGGTGGTCCGGTCTTGAAGCAGATCCCGCGGAGCAGCGCCTCGACCTCGGCCTCGGTGACCAGGGCCGCCGTGCCGAGCTCCGTACAGTCTCCTTCGGACATGTTCAGGATCCTCCTGATCCGTTCGCATTCATCGTCCCCGGTAGGGGCCGTGCCGTCGACTCGACGGGGATGGGCCGGGCCGGGGCAGTGCTCGTACCACCCAAAACCCTCACGGAGAATCGCACAAGAGTGCCCCTCGGACACTGAAAATCTGTTGCTCGCGGAGTCGCCCGGCGCACATCATGCGTTCATGAGGACGACCACGGGGGAGCGGGCGTGAGCGCCCGGCTGCGGGGGATCGCGCAGCAGACGGAGGAGATCGTCGCGGCGGGGCGGTACAGGGCGCCGGGCGGCGCGGTCGTGCCGATCGCGGACGCGGTGGCGGCAGCGCGGGACGCGACCCGCACGTACGGCCCGGCCCCGGTCGATGTGCCCGAGCCGGGCCGGCCCGCGGATACGGCCGTCGAGGTCACCGGCGAGTCCAGCCTGGAGGCCGCGCGCCGCCTGGTCACCGCCGGTCAGGACCCGGTCGCCGTCCTGAACTTCGCCTCGGCCCACAATCCCGGCGGCGGCTATCTCAACGGCGCACAGGCCCAGGAGGAAGCCGTGTGCAGGGCCTCGGCCCTGTACACGTGCCTGCTGCGGGCCCGCGACTTCTACGATCACCACCGCGAGAACCGCGATCCGTTCTACACGGACCGCGTGATCCATTCACCCGGGGTCCCCGTCTTCCGCGACGACCGCGGACGGCTGCTCGACGAGCCGTACGCCGCGGGCTTCCTCACCTCACCCGCGCCGAACGCGGGCGTCGTACGCCGCAGCGCCCCGGAGCGGGCAGGCGAGATCGCGGGGGCCCTCGCGGCACGGGCCGAGCGGGTCCTGGAGACGGCCGCGGCGCACGGCTACCGGCGCCTCGTGCTCGGCGCCTGGGGCTGCGGTGTGTTCCAGAACGATCCGGCGCAGGTCGCCGACGCGTTCCGGGCGCTCCTCGACGGGGGCGGCCGGTTCGCGGGCCGCTTCGACCACATCGTGTTCGGCGTCCTGGACCGCACGCCGGACGCACGGACCAGGACGGCCTTCGAGCGGGCCTTCGCGGCCTCGCCGGCGGTCAGCGCCAGCCGTAGCGCTCCCTGAGCCGCAGCACCACGAGGTTGAACCGCATGCGGTCCAGGGCGCACGCCTCCCGCCGCATGCCCCGTTCGTGGACCCGAAGGACGCGGTCGATCGCCACCCACGAGTCGCGGCCCGCGGTGTCCCACGGCCCGCTGCCGATCGGCACCCACTCCCTGTCGTGGTCGTGCCGCTTGCTCGACAGCTGTACGGCGAGGAGCGTGCCGGCGGCCTCCCTGGCGACGACGAGCACGGGACGGTCCTTGCCGCGGCCGTCGTTCTCCTCGAACGGCACCCACGTCCAGACGATCTCGCCGGGATCGGGGTCGCCGTCGTGGGCGGGCGCGTACTCGGTGCGCACCCGGCCCACCTCGCGCGGCGCGGCCTCGACCGTGGCGGTGGCGCCGGCACGGCCGGCGTGCTCGTGGGCATGCGGGTCATCGATGAAGGCAGTCACGCGGGTCACGTTAGGGCCTGACTGGCCCAACCCGCAGAGCGGGCCCGGCCGGTGGGACACAGGCTCGGCGCATGAAGACCCCCATAACCGGCCGATCCGTACGACGCGTACGTCGCATACGCCCGGGCCCCCTGTCTCTCCTCGCGCTCACGGGTGCCATCGTCCTCGCACTGTGCGGAGCCGCCCTCGCCCCCGCCCGGGGCGACGCCGCGCCCCCGCCCCGCACCGTCTCGGCCTGGCTGCCGTACTGGGACCAGGAAGGCGCCTACCAGGACGCCCTCGTCCACGCGGACCAACTCCGCACCATCAGCCCCTTCTGGTACGAGGCGAAGTCCGCGACCCGCATCGACGGGTACCCCGGAGCGGGGGAGCGGCGCATCATCGACGGACTGCACGCCGCGGGCATCCAGGTCGTACCGACCGTCATGGAACAGATGGAGCCCGGCGCCCTCGCGGCCATCGTCACCAGCCCGGACCGCCGCGCCGAACACATCACGGAACTCCTCGCCCTCGTCCGCAGCCGCGCGTACGACGGGATCGACCTCGACTACGAGACTGTCGCGGCGACCGGTGACGCCACCTACCGCACCGTGGGCGCGGGCTACACCGCGCTCGTGCGTGACCTGTGCTCGGGGCTGCACGCGCTGGGCAAGGTGTGCTTCGCCACCGTCACCCCCAAGACCACCACGACGGGCCGCATCTGGGACTACCGGAGCCTCGGCCAGGTGGCCGACCGCGTTCGCATCATGGCCTACAACCTGCACCACGCCACGGGCACCCCGGGCCCACTCTCCTCCACCGCCTGGTACGACGAGATCCTGCGCCGCGCCACCGCCGAAATCCCCGTGGACAGAATCGAGTTGGGCCTGCCCGCCTACGGCTGGGACTGGGCCGAGGGCAGCGACGAGGGCGCCCGGCACGTCACCTCGAAGGAGGCGGAGGCCCTGCGCGAGGCCGTCGGCGCGCCCTACGGGCTCGACCCGGCCTCGCAGACCCCGCACTTCACGTACAAGGAGGACGGCACCGTCCGCACCGTCTGGTATCAGGACGCGCGCGGCACCGAGTCGCACCTGCCCGTGCTGCGCCGCTACGGGGTGCGCAACACGGCGCTGTGGGCCCTCGACTTCGAGGACCCGGGCCTGTGGGCGGTGCTCTCCCGGGGTGCGTGACCCGCTCTACGAGCCGGTGCGCGACTCCTGGAGGTTCTCGGGCCACTTCTCGAACCACCGCTGATCCGCTTCGAGTTGGGCCGCGAGCGAGATGAGCCGCGGCTCGCTGTTCGCCGGGCCGAGCAGCTGTGCGCCGACGGGCAGCCCGTCGCCGGTGAAGCCCGCGGGGACGTTCACGCCGGGCCAGCCGAGGACGTTCCACGGCCATGCGTACGGGCACGCCGCGATCATGGCCCGGTCGGTGCGCCAGCCGCCCAGCGACGCCATCGCGCCGATGCGGGGCGGGGGAGTGGCCGTCGTCGGCGCGAGGACCACGTCGTACGTGTCGAAGACAGCGCCGACCCTGCGCTGGAGCGAGGCCTCGGCGCGCCGGGCGAGCCGCAGCGGAGCGCCGCCGAGTACCCGCCCCATCCGGGCGGACTCCCGGGTCCGCGGGTCGAGCAGCGCGGGGTCGGGAACGTCGCGCAGCCGGTCGGTGACACCCGCGGTGGCGCGCGGCACGAACGCGAGGCCGATCTGCCCGTAGCGCGGGTCGGCCTCCTCCACGTCGTGCCCGAGCGCGGCGAGCCGCTCCGCGAGCGCGACCACCCGGGCCCGCACAACGGGGTCCAGGCGTTTGGGAGTTGCGGTGAACGGCATGCGCAGGGACAGTGCGATACGCAGCTTTCCCGGCTCGTCGCGGGCCGCCTGCGCCGCCCTGATCCGCGGTGGACGGTGCAGGTCGCCGTCGTGCGGACCGCTCGCCGCGTCCAGGAGCAGCGCCGCGTCCTCGACGGTCCTGCCGAGCGTGCCGTTCACGGTGATCCCGTGGAAGGACTCCGCCCAGGGCCACGTCGAGATCCGGCCGCGCTGCGGCTTGATGCCGACGAGGTGCGTCCACGCGGCGGGGATACGGATGCTGCCCGCCCCGTCCGAGCCGAGCGCGGCCGGCACGATCCCCGCGGCGACGGCCGCCGCCGAGCCGCCCGACGAACCGCCGGGCGTGTGCCCGTGATTCCACGGGTTGCGGGTGTCGCCGAACGCGGGCCCCTCGGTGAAGGGCCACTGCCCGAGCTCACACGTGTTCGTCTTGCCGATCACGATGGCGCCCGCCGCGCGCAGCCGCCGTACGGCCTCCGCGTCCTCGGTCTTCGGCGGGAAGTCGCCGGGGCAGCCGAACGCGGTCGGCTCGCCCGCCACGTCCATGTCGTCCTTCACGGCCAGCGGCACGCCGAGCAGCGGCCGCCTGCCTCCTGACGCGCCTTCGCCCGCCGCGCGTTCGCGGTCCGCGGCGTCCGCCTCGGCGAGAGCTGCCTCCCCGCGGACGGTGCGGAACGCGTTCAGGGCAGGCTGCGTCGCCTCGATGCGCGCCAGGGCCTCCTCGACGAGGACGCGCGACGACACGTCCCCCTCGGCGAGCGCGCGGGCGGTCGCGGCGAGCCCGGCGGCACGGTCGGACGCCATGCGGACACCTCCTCATACGGAATACGGAACTTCGGAACTTCGAACGCCTGAGTGCACGCACGCTAGCGGTCGTGGGCCCCGACCGGTATGCCCGGCCGGGAACACGGCCGCACCCGTCTGGAAAGATGCGGTGCGTCATGGTGCAGATACCGAAGCCGCAGTCCGCCCGCACATCACGGGAGTCCGCCGCGCCGAGCCCGGCGCCGACGAGCGCCGACGTCGCCCGGCTCGCCGGGGTCTCGCGTGCCACCGTCAGCTACGTCCTGAACAACACCAGCGCCGTCAGAATCAGTGAACCCACCCGCCGCCGCGTCCACGAGGCCGCGAAGGAGCTCGGCTACGTGCCGCACGCGGCGGCCCGCAGCCTGCGCGCCGGGCACACCCGCATCGTCCTGATGCCCTCCCCGAGCGTCCCGGCCGGACCGCTCTACAACACGTTCTTCAACGACCTCCAGTGGGCGCTGAGCCGCCTCGACTACACGGTCGTGCAGTACGGCAGCGTCAGCCTGCGCGGCGACGACGCGGCGCGCGCCTGGGCGGAGCTGCGCCCGGTCGCGGTGCTCACACCGCCCGACCTGGGCACCGAGGGCGTCGAGGTGCTCCGCCGCTCCGGCGCCAGGGCCGTCATCACGCTCGGCCCGGAGCGCGCCGAGGGCGCGCACGCGCTGCTCATGGACCACCGTGAGGTCGGCCGCAGCGCGGGCGCCCACCTCGTCGAACGCGGTCGGCGCCGCATCGGCGTCGTACTGCCGACGGAGCCCGGCCTCGACCACTTCGCGCGGCCGCGCCTGGACGGCATACGGAACGAGGTCCTCGGTACCGGCGCCGAGGTCGTCGAGCTGCCCCTCACCTACGACGAGGATTCGGCGGCCCAACTGGTGCCGAGAATCAGGGAGTTGGGGCTCGATGCCGTGTTCGCGTACAACGACGAGTACGCGATGCTCCTGATGCGGGCGCTCCAGGACGCGGGCGTCGGCATTCCGGAGGAGACAGCTGTCATCGGGGCCGATGATCTGATGCTCGGGCGGCTGCTGCGGCCCCGGCTGAGCACGGTCCGTATCGAGCTGCCGTCCGGGCAGGAGCTCGCCGCGCTCGTCGACCGCCTGGTACGCGACCCGGGCGCCGTCACCGAGTCGCACGACATGCTCCGGGCCCGCGTCGTGGCGAGACAGTCGACCTGACGACCGGGGTCTCGCATGGCCCACGCGACTAGGATGTTGCGTGCTCAACAACATGGGCCGGCGCACCGTCCCGCGCGCCGCCCCGGAGATCAGTGACCGATCGGAGATCCGGCATGCCCCTGCTCGACCCGAAGACCTGGCAGGCCCGCCCGCTGTCGGGCGATGAGCACGCGGTCACGGAGCCCGCCACGGGCGAGCGCCTCGCCACCGTCACGCTCGCCTCCCCGGACGATGTCCGCACCGCGGCGAAGGCCGCCGCAGCGGCCCAGGGCGACTGGGCCCGGCAGCCCCACTTCGCGCGCGCCGCCGTCCTGCGCCGCGCGGGCGACCTGTTCACCGAGCACGCCGACGAGCTGCGCACCTGGCTCGTGCGCGAGTCGGGATCCATCCCGGGCAAGGCCGACTTCGAGCTGCACGTCGCCGCCCAGGAGTGCTACGAGGCCGCAGCCCTGGCGTCCCGGCCCGCCGGCCACGTACTGCCCAGCGAGGCGCCGCGCCTCTCGTACACACGCCGCGTCCCGGCCGGTGTCGTCGGCGTCATCGCCCCCTTCAACGCCCCGCTCATCCTCTCCATCCGCTCCGTCGCCCCGGCCCTCGCGCTCGGCAACGCCGTCGTCCTCAAGCCGGACCCGCGCACGGCGGTCTGCGGCGGTCTCGCCCTGGCGGCCGTCCTCGCCGCCGCGGGTCTGCCGGAGGACGTCCTCCACGTGCTGCCCGGCGGGGCGGACGCGGGCCAGGCGCTCGTCGCCGACCCGGACGTCCCCGTCATCTCCTTCACCGGCTCCACCAGCGCGGGCCGGGCCGTCGGCGAGGCCGCGGGGCGCCACCTCAAGCGCGCTCACCTGGAACTCGGCGGCAACTCCGCCCTGATCGTCCTGGCGGACGCCGACCTCGATGCCGTCATCTCCACCGCGGCCTGGGGCTCCTTCTTCCACCAGGGCCAGATCTGCATGACGACCGGCCGCCACCTCGTCCACGCCTCGCTCTACGAGGAGTACGTCGAACGCCTCGCCGCGAAGGCCGACTCCCTCGCCGTCGGCGACCCGCACCGCGAACAGGTCCACCTCGGCCCCGTCATCGACGCGGCCCAACTCGCCAGGATCCACGGCCTGGTGGAGGCCAGCACCGCAACAGGGGCGAAGCTCGCCGCGGGCGGCACGCACCGCGACCTCTTCTACCGGCCCACGGTGCTCGCGGGCGTGGACGACAGCACGCCCGCATACGCCGAGGAGGTCTTCGGCCCCGTGGCACCCGTCCGGTCCTTCGCCGACGCCGACGAGGCGGCCGCGCTGGCCGCCGCGAGCCCGTACGGCCTCTCCCTCGGCATCGTCACCCGCGACCCGGCGCGCGGACTCGACCTCGCCGAGCGCATCCCCACCGGCATCGTCCACATCAACGACCAGACGGTGAACGACGAGGCGGTCGCCCCGTTCGGCGGGGTCGCGGCGTCCGGCACTGGCGCCCGCTTCGGCGGCGAGGCGAACATCGAGGCGTTCACCGAGACCCGGTGGACGACGGTCCGCGGCGACGTGGCGGGCTATCCGTTCTGACCCCGCGCACGCCGCCGGGCCCGTACGGAAAGTACGGGCCCGGCGGCCGTCGGTATGGGGGGTGGCGTCAGGCCTGAGCGGTGTCCGCGCCGCCTGCGCCGTCCTCGCCCGCCTTGGCCTGCTGCTCGGCGATCGACTTGCGCACCTCGTCCATGTCCAGCTTCCTGGCCTGGCCGATCACGTCGTCCAGGGCCTCCTGCGGAAGCGCCCCCGGCTGGGCGAACACGGCGACCTGGTCACGGACGATCATCAGCGTCGGGATCGACTGGATACCGAAGGCGGACGCGAGCTCCGGCTGCGCCTCCGTGTCGATCTTCCCGAAGACCAGGTCCGGGTTGGCTTCCGCGGCCTTCTCGTAGACGGGCGCGAACTGCTTGCACGGCCCGCACCACGACGCCCAGAAGTCGATCAGCACGAACCCGTTGTCCGTGACCGTCTGGTCGAAGTTCTCCTTGGTGAGCTCCACGGTGGTGCTGCTCATGATGTGCCCTCTTCCTGCTTCCTGGTTGCGGTGCTGAAGCCGCTGTTCACAACGGTCCCGGTAATGGACGTATTCCGCGCACGTACCCGTGTGGCCCCGGCGCACACCTGCGACCACACTGGGCCCATGACGGATGAGAACACATACGACGTGGTGGTTCTGGGCGCCGGGCCGGTCGGGGAGAACGTCGCGGACCGGGCACGCGCGGCGGGCCTCAGTACCGCCGTGGTGGAGAGCGAACTGGTCGGGGGCGAGTGCTCCTACTGGGCGTGCATGCCGAGCAAGGCCCTGCTGCGACCGGTCATCGCCCAGGCCGACGCGAGGCGCCTGCCGGGCCTGCTGGAGTCCGTGCAGGGTCCTCTGGACGCGCCCGCCGTCCTCGCTCGCCGTGACGAATACACCTCACACTGGAAGGACGACGGCCAGGTGAGCTGGCTGGAGTCCATCGGCGCCGACCTCTACCGGGGCCAGGGCCGCCTCGCGGGCCCCCGCCGGGTCACGGTCACCGGACCCGACGGCACCGAGCACGTCCTCACGGCCCGGCACGCCGTCGCGGTCTGCACGGGCACGCGCGCCGCGCTCCCCGACCTCCCCGGCCTGGCCGACGTCGAGCCGTGGACGAGCCGCGAGGCCACCAGCGCGCAGAAGGTGCCCGGCCGCCTCGTCGTCGTGGGCGGCGGAGTCGTCGCCGCGGAGATGGCCACGGCCTGGCAGGCCCTCGGCTCGCAGGTCACGATGCTCGTACGGGGATCGGGGCTGCTGCCCCGGATGGAGTCCTTCGCCGGCGAGCTGGTCGCCCAGGCCCTCGTCGAGGCCGGCGCGGAGGTGCGGACCGGCGTCTCCGTGAAGGGGGTCACCCGGGAGGGCGGCACCGTCGTCGCCACCCTGGACGACGGCTCGACCCTGGAGTCCGACGAGATCCTCTTCGCCACGGGCCGCGCGCCCCGCACGGAAGACATCGGCCTGGAGACCGTCGGCCTCGAACCCGGCTCGTGGCTCCCCGTCGACGACAGCCTCCGCGTCGAGGGCAGCACCTGGCTGTACGCGGTCGGGGATGTGAACCATCGCGCGCTCCTCACCCACCAGGGCAAGTACCAGGCCCGTATCGCGGGCGCGGCCATCGCGGCCCGCGCCCAAGGCGTCCCGCTCCTGGAGACGGACCGCTGGGGCGCCCACGCGGCGACCGCAGACCACTCCGCCGTCCCGCAGGTCGTCTTCACCGACCCCGAGGCGGGCTCGGCCGGGCTCACCCTCGCGGAGGCCGAGGCGGCGGGCCACCGCGTCCGCGCCGTCGACTACGACATCGCCTCGGTGGCGGGCGCCGGCCTGTACGGCGACGGCTACCGCGGCCGGGCCCGCATGATCGTCGACCTGGACCGCGAGATCCTTCTGGGCGTGACCTTCGTCGGCCCGGGCGTCGGCGAACTCGTCCACTCCGCGACGGTCGCGGTCGCGGGCGAGGTCCCCATCGACCGCCTGTGGCACGCGGTCCCGTCCTATCCGACGGTGAGCGAGGTGTGGCTGAGGCTGCTGGAGACGTACCGCGGCTGAGGGATGTCCCTCTGTGCGTGGCTGTCCGGGCGGGACACGATGCCCTCCGCCCGGACAGTCTCACCCCGGGATCAGGACGCGGAGAGTTCCCCGCGGACCGTACGGGCCGCCGCGACCAGGTTCTCCAGGGAGGCGCGGGTCTCGGGCCAGCCGCGGGTCTTCAGCCCGCAGTCGGGGTTGACCCACAGCCGCTCGGCGGGGATCGCCTCAAGCCCCTTGCGCAGCAGGGCCGCTGCCTCGTCGGCGCCGGGCACGCGCGGCGAGTGGATGTCGTACACGCCGGGTCCGGCCTCGCGCGGGTAGCCGTGGGCGGCCAGCTCGCGGGCGACCTGCATGTGTGACCGGGCCGCCTCAAGGCTGATCACGTCGGCGTCGAGGTCGTCGATGGCCTGCACGATGTCCCCGAACTCGGCATAGCACATGTGGGTGTGGACCTGGGTGTCCGGCCGGACCCCGCTCGTGGTGAGCCGGAACGCCTCCGTCGCCCACGCGAGGTAGGCGGCGTGGTCGGCGGCGCGCAGCGGGAGGGTCTCGCGCAGGGCGGGCTCGTCGACCTGGATCACCGAGGTCCCGGACGTCTCAAGGTCGTCGACCTCGTCCCGCAGGGCGAGGGCGACCTGGCGGGCGGTGTCGGCGAGCGGCTGGTCGTCACGGACGAAGGACCACGCGAGCATGGTGACGGGACCCGTGAGCATGCCCTTGACCGGGCGGCCCGTGAGCGACTGGGCGTACGTCGTCCAGCGCACCGTCATCGGCTCGGGGCGGGAGATGTCACCGGCGAGGATCGGCGGACGGACATAACGCGTGCCGTAGGACTGCACCCAGCCGTGCTGCGTGGCCAGATACCCGGTGAGCTGCTCGGCGAAGTACTGCACCATGTCGTTGCGTTCGGGCTCGCCGTGCACGAGGACATCGATGCCGGCCTTCTCCTGGAAGGCGATCACCTCCTGGATCTCGGCCCTGACGCGCTCCTCGTACGCGGCGTCGTCGATCCGCCCGGCGCGCAGCCCGGCCCGTGCGGTGCGCAGCTCGGCCGTCTGCGGGAACGAGCCGATGGTCGTCGTCGGCAGCAGCGGGAGGCCGAGGCTGCCCCGCTGGGCTGCCGCACGTTCCGTGTACGGCTGCGCGCGGCGGGCGTGGGCCGCCGTGACCGCCGCGGTGCGGGCGCGCACGGCCGGGTCGCGGGTGAGGGCGGAGGTGGTCCGGGAGGCCAGGTCGGCGCGGTTGGCGGCGAGTTGGGCGGAGATCGTGTGGGTGCCCAGCGTCAGGCCGCGTGCGAGGGTGGCGATCTCGGCGGTCTTCTGGCGCGCGAAGGCGAGCCAGCGCAGGATCTGCGGCTCGATGTCGCGCTCCAGCGCCGCGTCGACGGGGACGTGCAGGAGTGAGCAGGACGCGGCCACGTCGACCCGGTCGGCCAGGCCGAGCAGGGTGCCGAGGGTGGCCAGCGACTTCTCCAGGTCGTCGACCCAGATGTTGCGGCCGTTGACGACGCCCGCTACCAGGCGCTTGCCGGGCAGTCCGCCGACGGCGGCAAGGGCGTCCAGGTTGGCGGCGGCAGCCTCGGTGAAGTCGAGGGCGAGCCCCTCGACCGGCGCCCCGGCCAGGACGGGCAGGGCGTCGCCGAGCCGGTCGAAGTACGAGGCGACCAGCATCTTGGGCCGGTCGGTGAGGGCGCCGAGGTCGCGGTAGGCGCGCCCGGCGGCGTTCAGTTCGGCCGGCGTGCGGTCCTGGACGAGGGCGGGCTCGTCGAGCTGCACCCACTCGGCGCCCGCCTCGCGCAGGTCGGCGAGGACTTCGGCGTAGACCGGCAACAGACGGTCGAGCAGGGTCAGCGGCTCGAAGTCGGCGGCGACCCCGGGCGCGGGCTTGGCGAGCAGCAGATAGGTGACCGGGCCGACGAGCACGGGCCGGGCCGGCAGACCGAGGGCGAGGGCCTCCTTGAGCTCGGCGACCTGCTTCGTGGAGTCGGCCGTGAACGCCAGTTCTGGGCCCAACTCCGGTACGAGGTAGTGGTAGTTGGTGTCGAACCACTTCGTCATCTCCAGCGGCGCCACGTCCTGCGTGCCCCGCGCCATGGCGAAGTAGCCGTCCAGCGCGTCGGCCTCGACGGCCGGGCGGTGCCGCTCGGGGATGGCGCCGACCATGACGGTGGCGTCCAGGACGTGGTCGTAGAACGAGAAGTCACCGGTGGGGACTTCGCCGATGCCCGCGTCGGCGAGTTCGTGCCAGTTCGCGCGGCGCAGGCCGGCGGCGGTGGTGCGGAGGGCGTCGGCGCCGACGTGGCCCTTCCAGTAGCCCTCGATGGCCTTCTTGAGTTCGCGGGCAGGGCCCTGGCGGGGATAGCCGTACACGGTGGCCCGTGCTGCCGCGGCTGCGGACTTGGTGGTCATGGAGATCTCCTTCGCGAGATGAATCCCTGAGATCCCGGAGACGGGACGAGAGCGCGAAGGGTGACACGGACCGGACGGCGCGGTCGCGTACGGCAGGGCACGCGCGCCCGTTCGGTGTGTACGCCGACCCGCCCACGAGGTCACCGGGACATCCGCGTGCGAATGGTTCACGCGCGGGCAACGGGCAGGTCTTCGGACTCGCGGGCACGTCCACCCGATGCCGGGCGGACACCTACTGGCCGTCGCTTCCCAGCCCGATCCATCGGGCCAGTGCGTGTGACGGCGGTCGTTCCAGCTCACCGCTGCGGGGCAGTCCCGGATTCCCACCGGGTTCCCTCTTACGACGCTCCCGCCTGGCGGACGGGGCGAACCAGCTGCACCGGTCACCCTACGCACGCGGGACGTTCCTTCGCGAGCCCGCCCCGCACCGCGGCCACCCTCCGAGAAGGGGCCGCCGTCTGATTTCGGGCGGCGTGGTAGCTTTCCAAGGCCAGTCGAACTCATGCCCGTCTGCCCCGCATTGCGGGATCTTGGACAGGTATGTGTCAGGGAATCCGGTGCGAATCCGGAGCTGACGCGCAGCGGTGAGGGTGACGGGCGGGGCATCGGCCACTGGACCGCACGCGGTCCGGGAAGGCGCACCGTCCGCGTGACCCCGAGTCCGAAGACCTGCTGGCAGCCTTCGCGGGCTCCGGTCGGGGCGGCGGGGGAGACCGTGCGACCGGGCTCCGCGCATGAGCCCTCGACATCGAGGAAGTCCCCGTGCTCTTCGCGCGCTCCGCCACACGCCGCCGCATACCCAGAGCCGCCCTCGGTCTCGCAGAGATGCTCGTGCTGGCCGCGCGCGGCAGCAGCGGATCCGAGCGCACCCCGGCAGCGCACAAGAGCGCCGCGGCTATCCGGTCGTACTCGACAACTGCGGGGCGCGGGTCGAGGTGAAAGCGGCCCCCGAGCGCGCCGTTTCCCTCGACCAGGGTTCGACCAGATCATGCTGGCCCTCGGCCTCGGCGACCGCATGGCCGGCACCGGGACCTGGACGGACCCTGTGTTGACTTCCTCCCCCCTCGTGAACGAGGGGGTTTCCTACGGCTTGCGCCGTGGGGTTTCCTGCTTCGTCGCCGACTGCCCGCCCGGAGTTCTCCGTTGAGGTCTTACACCAGCTCCACAGGCTGTCACCGCCAGTCCGGCGGCCAGCAGGTTGTTCGCTGCGTTCGTGTCCCGGTCGTGGGTCGTTCCGCAGGTGTCGCAGCTCCAGGTTCGAACGTGCAGCGGCATCTTCTTTGCGAGGGTGCCGCAGTGGGAGCACAGCTTGGAGGAGGGGAAGAAGCGGTCGACAGCGATCACTTCCCGCCCGTACCAGGCGGCCTTGTACTCCAGCATGCTCCGGAAGTCCGACCACGCGGCATCGCTGATGGCGCGGGCAAGGCTCCGGTTCTTGACCATGTTGCGTACGGTCAGGTCCTCGATCACGAGCGTTTGGTTGTCGCGCACGAGTCGAGTGGTCAGTTTGTGCAGGTGGTCGCGGCGTCGGTCGGCGATGCGGGCGTGGATCCTGGCGACTTTGCGCCGGGCCTTGGCCCGGTTGGTGCCGTCGCCCTTGGCCTTGCGGGAGAGGTTTTGCTGGGCCTTGGCCAGGCGGGCGCGGTCCTTGCGTTCGTGCCGGGGGTTGGCGATCTTCTCGCCGGTGGACAGGGTCAGGAGATGGTCAAGACCGACCACACGAGGTCGAGCGGTTCGTTCATCTTCGCCAGTGTCAGGCCACCGTCACGGAAGCGGAAGCCGCTGGTGGTGTACTCGGCGGACTTGCGGGACTTCTTCCGCGACTTGAAGTGCGGATACCTCGCCCGCTTGGCGAAGAAGTTGGTGAACGCCGTCTGCAAGTGCCGCAATGTCTGCTGCAAAGGCACCGACGACACGTCGTTGAGGAACGCCAGTTCCTCGGTCCTCTTCCATGCGGTCAGCATCGCCGAGGTGGCGTTGTAGTTGACCCGCTCCTGGCGCGCCCACGCTTCGGTGCGGGCGGCAAGCGCGAGGTTGTAGACCTTGCGCACGCATCCGAACGTGCGCGACAGCTCGGCTGCCTCCACGTCGGTCGGATAGAAGCGGTACTTGAACGCCCGCTTCACACACGTCGTGGTCACGCTCACAAACTATGGCGACTGCGACTCAACACCAAATCTGCCGGTCACAGCACCGTGTCCGCCCTGACGACCCATCACAGCCCCTTACCCAGCTCCGCAGGAACCTGTTTCCTCTCCGCCCTGAAGGGCGGAGTATCCACGGAGGAACTCGATGAAGGGACTTGAGAAGGAGAACGCGAAGGTCGAGCGGCTCGCCGACCGCTACCCGTCGTTCCAGAAGGTCCTCGACGCCGAACCCGACTTCGTCGCCGCGTCATTCAGCGCCACGCTCAGCAAGGGGGAGTGGCGCCACGCGACCAGTTCGGGAAACTGGGCGTACCGGAGTACCTCTCGCCCTCCGACTGTGTCGGCAAGGGCAACAGCGGCGCCGGCGACGGACGCTCGTACAAGACGCTGAGCATGGAAACCGTCTACGGCGAAGTCCGCGACCTCGCCGCGGTCTTCGATGTGCGCGAGCGGGGCGAACGGCTCGTCGCCGCGCTCCAGGCCGGGTGAAGAAGGCCACCGGCGGCATCGACGCCTCCCGAACGACACTCTTACCCGGACCCGGACCCGGAGCCGGACCCGGACCCGGACCCGGACCCGGACCCGGACCCGGAGCCGATGACCCAATCCACCACCGGCCCACCCATCACCGCCGACGGGCTGCGGGCCGACCGGGTCCGTCGCGAGACCGGCGGGCAACTCATCCTGGACGGCGTGAGCGTGCACCCGGCCCCCGGAGGCATCACGGGCCTCATCGGACCCAACGGCTCGGGAAAGACCACACTCCTGCGGCTGCTCGCGGGCATCCTCACGCCCCAGGCCGGAGTGGTGACCCTGGACGGCTCACCGCTGAGTGCCGTGGGCCGCAGGGAGTTCGCACGCCGCATCGCCGTGGTCGAGCAACAGGCCGACACCCAGGTCGAGTTGACCGTCGAGGACGTCGTGCGCCTGGGCCGCATCCCGCACCGCAGGGCGTGGATGCCACCGTCGGCGCAGGACGAGGAGGCCGTACGTTCCGCCCTCGCCCGCACCGATCTCACCGACCGCGCGCACCGGCACTGGCACACCCTGTCCGGCGGCGAGCGCCAGCGCGTCCAGATCGCCCGGGCCCTCGCGCAGCGGCCACGCGAAATCCTTCTGGACGAGCCGACCAACCACCTTGACGTCCAGCACCAGCTGGACCTCCTCGACCTGCTCGCCGAACTCCGACTCACCAGCGTGATCGCCCTGCACGACCTCAATCTGGCCGCGATGTACTGCGACCAGCTCGTCGTGCTCAGGCAAGGACGTGTGTTCGCCGCCGGCGCCCCGGAAGACGTACTCACCGAAGACCTCATAGCGAGGGTCTACGGAGTGCGCGCGACCGTCTTCCCGGCCACCGAGCCGGGGGAACGCCCGTACATCCGCTTCCTGAGAACGTCCGCGCCCTGAGACGGCACTGCCGCACCGCTCACCAGGGCTTCATGGCAGCGGCCATGACCAAGATCACTGCGCACGGCCCGGTCTTGGCCGTGCGCCCCTTACGCGGTACGGTCTGACCGATATTGACGATGGCAGCGCGGAAGCCGGTGGGAATCCGGCACGGTCGCGCCACTGTGAGACGAGCTACTCGCCCGGACGGGCAAGGACCTCGCGAGTCAGACCCGCAGCTGTCGTACTTGTGCACCACCGAGATGGGACGCGAACTCCCAGAGGAGGCCCTGCCATGGCGCAGACCGTCGCTCAGCCGACAGCCACCACCCCCGTTCTTCCCGCAGCACTGCCCCTGAAGGCGATTGCCCCCTGGGCCGTCTTCTTCGGCATCCTGATGCTGGTACTTCTCTACTTCGTCGGCGCCGAGCAGGGCGCCACGGCCGTCGTCTCCGGCGAGGGCGTTCATGAATGGGTGCACGACGCCCGCCACCTGCTCGGCTTCCCCTGCCACTGACGAGGGACGCCGCAAAGCTCATGAACTCCGCAACAGTGAGAAATCTCCTCGTACGCGGCATGCTCGCCGGCCTGGGTGCCGGTCTGCTCGCCCTGATCGTCGCCTATTTCCTCGGCGAACCCAGCGTCGACAGCGCCATCGGCTACGAGGAGGCCCACGCACCCGCGCACCACCACGAGGTCGAGCTCGTCAGCCGCAGCATGCAGTCCACCGGCGGCCTCGCCACCGGCATGCTGCTCTACGGCATCGCCTTCGGCGGCATAGCCGCCCTCGCGTACTGCTTCGCGCTCGGTCGCGTCGGCCGCTTCACCCCCCGGGCCACGGCACTCCTGCTCTCCGGCACGGCCCTGCTCGCCGTGTACGTCGTGCCGTTCCTGAAGTACCCCGCCAACCCGCCGTCCGTCGGCGATCCCGGCACCATCAGCAAGCGCACGACGCTGTACTTCTTGATGATGCTGCTCAGCGGGCTCCTCGCCGTCGCCGCGGTGATCATCGGGAAACGGCTCGCTCCCCGCCTGGGCACCTGGTACGCCACCGTGGCCGCGGTCGCGTTCTTCGTCCTCACGATCGGGCTCGCGTACGCGTTCCTGCCAGTCATCAACGAGGTACCGAAGGACTTCCCTGCCACGCTGCTGTGGCGGTTCCGCACCTCGGCCCTCGCCATCCAGCTCACCATGTGGACCGGATTCGGCCTGATCTTCGGTGAGTTGGCACAGCGTCAGCTCGCCCCGCGCACCGAGGCCGTCGCGTCCGGCAAGGCAACTCCCGTACCCCACTGAGAGAACCGCGCCACAGCCCGGACCCAGACAGGCGATCAAGCGCAGAGGGCCGCCGGAACCATCCGGTCGGCCCTCTCGCTTTCTTCCGAGGGCGGAGACCCGCGTGGCCAGACACCCCCAACCGCGCCACATCACACTCGGCGGCCGCGAGGCGGTCGCGCTGACCCTGGAGGAGTACGAGCAACTGATCGCCAGCAGGCGGCAGATCGGCGGCCAGAGCGCGCGTGTACGAGTCCTGGCGCAGCGGGCGAAGGAGAGCGAGGAGCTGCTGAGGGAGATCGAGTTACTGGTCGGCTGCCCGTCGCACGGGTGCCACGGCCCTGGGGGCCGACGGGGGAGCGAGGGTCCGGACGGCGAGGCGGACGAACCCGCGGGAGCGACGGACAGCGACTGCCTGCGGTGCGCGCTCGCGGCACTGATCCTGCGGCATCGGGTATCAACGGGCGGGCCGCCGGGGGCAGTCGGAGAGCAGTGCTGCTCACCGTCGAGCCAGTAGGGGCAGCGGTGAGTAGGTCTACTCCGGGTCAGCTCCCGTCGCCGTCTCCGACGGGCCGAGCGCCCGTCCGAGTCGAATGTTCCAGCGCCCGGAGCGCCCGCTGACATCGCTCGCGGTCAGGGGCGGTACGTCGAGCCGCCAGAACGCCGATCCGGGCGCGTCGAGGATCGTGACGGCCACCGCCCTCACCACCTCCGGCTCCACAACGGCGAGCGTCCGGCCGTCGAGCTCCGCCGAAGCGTCCAGCCAGCGCGCGACCCGTGCGCACAGGGCACGTACGGACTCCCCGCCGTGTGGCGCGGCGCCGGGGTCGGAGAGCCAGAGGGCGATGCCGGCCGGGTCTTCGGCGCTCACCTCGTCGAGCGTCAGGCCCCGCCAACGGCCCACGTCGAGCCCTGCCAGCTCCGGGGCTTCCACGGCGACGAGTCCGAGGGCCGTCGCCGTCTCCCGGCAGCGCACCGTGGGGGAGACCAGTGGCCGCTCGGCCGCGGGCAGGGAACCGGCCGCCGCCCGGGCCCGTGCCGCGGCGCTCGCGTCGAGCGAACACCCGTCATCGAACCGTGCCTCCCGCAGCGACCGGCTCGTGGCGGCAGAGATCAAGGTGACGCGGCTGGTCACGGGTTCGGTCCTGTCCTTGATGTGGTGGGCGACCGGGCGACGCGCCATGCCCGCGTGTCCCCCCTCGTGGCGCTCGACGCGCCTATGAACGCGGCTCGCGCTCCTTCTTGACGGCGCGCAGGACCACGAACTTCGGGTCGCTGGCGATGAGTTCACTGTTGCCGAACAGGCGGCGCAGCTTCACGTGGTAGCCGAGGTGGCGGTTGCCGATGACCCACAGCTCACCGCCCGGGCGCAGCGCGTCGCGCGCGTCGGAGAACATGCGCATGGCCGTGGCGGCGGTCGTCGCCTGGTGCGAGTGGAACGGCGGATTGTTCAGGACCAGGTCCGCACTGCCCGCGGGCAGCTCCGCGAGGCCGTCGCCCACGAGGAACTCCGCCCTCGCCTCGGGGTGTTCCGAGGGGTCGATGTTCGCGCGGTACGTCGCCTCGGCCGAGGCCACCGCCTGGAAGGACTCGTCCGTGAACACGATCTCGGCGCGCGGGTTCTCCAGCGCCATCGCCGTACCGACGACGCCGTTGCCGCACCCCAGGTCCACGACGCGCTCGGCGCCCTCGCTGCGGGGCAGGTGCTGGAGCAGGAACCGGGTGCCGATGTCGAGGCGTTCGGCGCAGAACACCCCGGCGTGATTGGTGACGGTCCGGCCCGACACGGGGCCGACACCGTCGGGCAGGGCGTACCTGTGCGGCCACGGGTTCCGCGGCCGGGCGAGCGCCGGGAACGGCGTGGTGAAGATGAGCCGCGCCTTCTTCTCGGCGAGGGACGTGCGGGTCGGGCCGATGATCCGTTCGAACAGCTTCAGCGTCGAGGTGTGGATCTCCTTGACCATGCCGGTCCCGATCACCACGGTGTCTTCGTGGACGGCGGGCGCGATGCGGTGCAGTTGGTCCTCGAGGAGCGCCAGGCTCTTGGGGACGCGTACGAGCAGGAGGTCCACGCGCTCCGGCGGGGCGTCCTGGGTGGTCAGCAGGCGCACGGCGTTCCCGTCGAAGCCGGCCCGGTCGAGGTTGGCGCGGGTCGCGCGCTGCCCCAGGTACGAGTCGGAGATCGCGGTCGGCCGGTCGCAGTGCCCGGCCAGGGACGTGGCGAGGGCGCCCCACCGGTCGCCGATCACGACCACCGACCCCGAAAGATCGGTGGCGCTGTCGGCGAGATGCCGCAGCAGGTACTCGTCCGCGGCATCCCACGCGCGCAGCGGGTCGTGGGAATCCTCGGGGAAGCGGGCGAGGTCGAACTCGCCCCATGACGTCTCGAAACGGTTGCTCATCGTCCCGCCAGGCTAGCGGAGCCGCAGATCAGCGTGCCGGGGGCGGGGCCGACCGGGGGCTGACCGGGGGCCGACCGGCCCAGTGGCCGGCCCCCGGCCGCGGCTCAGGCGTCGCCGAAGTCGCCCGCGAACGCGGCCGCCATCCGCAGATGCGGTCCCGCCTCCTCGTGGCGGCCCTGGCGCTCCAGGGTGCGGCCCAGCATCAGACGGGCGTAGTGCTCGACCGGGTCACGCTCCACGACCGTGCGCAGCTCGGCCTCGGCGCGGCCCAGCTGGGCCGAGTGGTAGTACGCGCGGGCCAGCAGCAGCCGCGCCGCCACCTGCTCGGGGATCTCGGCGACCAGGTCGTCGAGGATCTGCGCCGCGAGCGTGTACTCCTTGGCGTCGAAGAACATCCGCGCGCGCTCCCAGCGCTCCGCGGGGGTGCCCTGCGTGTAGTAGTTGACCGTGTTCACCACTGGTGCCTCCTCGACCGCTGTCAACGGCACGGACCCGGCGCATATTCCGTCCTGGTGAGCGCGCGGGTCCACCCGTACGCGTGCCTGACGGGACGGCCGGGACGGGTCTAGGTTGTGAGCCATGAGCAATCTTGATCGCGAGGCGGTGCCGACCATGTGCGGCGGCCGGGGCTTCGTCGTGGCGGAGCCCGTACGTGAACTCCTCTCCCCCCGGCGCGTGAAGCTCGGCGAGTCCACCGAGGTCCGCAGGCTGCTTCCGAACCTCGGCCGCCGCATGGTCGGCGCCTGGGCCTTCGTCGATCACTACGGGCCCGACGACATCGCCGACGAACCCGGCATGCAGGTGCCGCCCCACCCCCACATGGGTTTGCAGACGGTGAGCTGGCTGCACGAGGGGGAGGTCCTGCACCGCGACTCCACGGGCAGCCTCCAGACGATCAGGCCCCGCGAACTGGGACTCATGACGTCCGGACGGGCCATCAGCCACTCCGAGGAGAGCCCGCGCCCGCACGCCCGCCTTCTGCACGGCGCGCAGCTGTGGGTCGCCCTGCCGGACAGCCACCGCCACACGGAACCCCGCTTCGAGCACCACGCCGACCTGCCCGAGGTCAGGGCCCCCGGCCTGAGCGCGACCATGATCCTCGGCGAGCTCGACGGGGCCGCGTCACCCGGCACGACGTACACGCCCATGGTCGGGGCGGACCTCAGCCTCACGCGCGGGGCCGATCTCAGCGTCCCCCTCGAACCGGACTTCGAGTACGCGGTCCTGTCCATGTCGGGCGAGGCCCACGTCGACGGCGTCCCTGTCCTGCCCGGCTCCATGCTCTACCTGGGCTGCGGCCGCACCGAACTCCCCCTGCGCGCCGAGTCGGACGCTTCCCTGATGCTCCTCGGCGGCGAGCCGTTCGAGGAGGAACTGATCATGTGGTGGAACTTCATCGGCCGGTCGCAGGACGACATCACTCAGGCCCGGGAGGACTGGATGAGCGGGTCGAGGTTCGGGGAGGTGAAGGGGTACGACGGCGATCCGCTGGCTGCTCCCGAACTGCCGCCTGTACCACTCAAACCGCGAGGCCGAGTGCGCTGAGTCGGGCGGTGGGCAGGACCGGGCCCGCCGTCCTGTCCGCATGCTCCAAGGGTGGGTGAATTGCGAACCCGGGCAGGCCGCAAGGGACTTCAGGAAAGTCGGTAACTCCGGGGAGACGGACGCCGTCTCCTGGGATCATTGGCTGAGATGGACCTGCAGGGGGGCCGGAAAGAGTGAGCGAGGAGTTGGCGGGCCGGCTACGGCAGCTGCGTGACCTGACCGGACGGAGCCTGCGCGAGCCGGCCCGTGTGCGCGGCTCGTCGAAGCCGTGAGCGCCGGACGGGTGCGGGTCCCGCAAGATCGAGCACTGCATGTCTCAAGCACTGCATGGATCGAACACTGCGTATGGGGAGATTGATGATGGGGACTGGCATAAGCGGCTTCACCAAGACGGGGTTGAACAGGGTGCACGACGTGCTGTCACGGCATGTCGACTCAGGGAAGATCCCCGGCCTTGTCGCGCTGTTCAGCCGGGGAGACGAGAGCCATGTCGAAACGATCGGGACGGTGCGTCACGACGGCGGCGCGCCGATGCGCCGGGACACGATCTTCCGGATGGCTTCGACGTCCAAGCCGGTCTCGATCGCGGCGGCGATGGTCCTGCTCGACGAGTGCAGGCTGCGCCTCGACGACTCCGTGGACCAGTGGCTTCCTGAACTGGCCGACCGCCAGGTGCTGAAGCGGGTCGACGGCCCGCTGGACGAGACCGTGCCGGCACGCCGGCCGATCACCGTACGGGACGTGCTGACCTCCACGTTCGGCCTCGGCATGGACATGACGGTGCTTGGCACGCCGATCATGAACGCCGTCTTCGGGCAGGGGATCACCCCCAATCTGCCGGAGCCGATGCCCGAGCCGGACGAGTGGATGCGCCGCCTTGGCACGCTTCCGCTGATGTACCAGCCCGGAGAGTGCTGGCAGTACCAGATCAGCAGCGATCTGGTGGGCGTGCTCGTCGCCAGGGTCACAGGGCAGTCGTTCGAGTCGTTCCTGCGCGAGCGCGTCTTCGAGCCGCTGGGCATGAAGGACACCGGGTTCCACGTGCCGGCCGATCAACTCCACCGGCTGCCGCCCCTGTACGCCCCCGACCCGGGGACCGGCGAGTTCCAGGTGTGGGACGAGGCCGAGACGGGACGCCACAGCGCGCCGCCGGCGTTCCAGGGCGGGGGCGGCGGACTGAACTCCACCGCGGACGACTACCACGCCTACTTCCGGATGCTGCTCAACGGCGGGATGCACGAGGGCGAACGGATCCTGTCGCGGGCCGCCGTCGAGCTGATGACCACCAACCGCCTCTCGCCCGAACAGCACGCCGCCCGGCACAAGTTGGCGGTCGACAACGTCCATGTGTCCCACGGTCAGGGGCAGCACGGCGGCTGGGGCTTCGGGATGGCGGTGCGCACCTACCGCGGTGACTACGCGCCCATCGGCCAGTTCGGCTGGGACGGCGGAAGCGGCACCTCGACCTATGCCGACCCGGAGAACCAGCTCACCGGAATCCTGCTCACCCAGGTGGGGGCGTCCGTCCCGGATCCGGTGCATCTCATGCTCGACTTCTGGACCACGCTCTACCAGGCGATCGACGACTGACACCGGGGGAGGACGGTCACCCGGTCCCGGCACCGGAACTGCGGGCGGGTGCGCTGATCACGAAAGGTGGACAGGCGGGGTGCGTGGCCTGGACACTTAACGAATGATCAACAGAGTTCCTGAGCAGGCGCAGCCCTTCGGTCCCCTCGGTAAGGGCGAGCGCCTCGCCCTGGAGGACGTCGGCTCGGGCGTCCTCCAGGGGTACTGCCACGCCGGCCGCGCGCCGCGGCGCGCCTATGGCGGGGCGGTCGTGGGCCAGGCCCTGGCCGCGGCGTACCGCACTGTCGAGGGCGACCGCGCCGTGCACTCCCTGCACGCCTACTTCCTGCGCCCCGTCACGCCCGAGCGCCCCGTGCGCTACGTGTCCGACGTGGTGCGGGACGGGCGGAGCTACTCCGTGCGCCAGGTGACCGCCACTCAGGGCGGCAAGGACGCGCTCACGATGAGCGCGTCCTTCAAACTGCCACAGCGGGACGGGAGTTGGCGGCAGCCCGGCATGCCGGACGTTCCGGGACCCGAAGGCCTCGACGACGGCTTCTGGTTCCGTCCGGCGACGCATCCGCTGCGCACGGCGGTGGAGTACCGGAAGATGCCGGACGTCCACGGCGCGGACGAGGGGCAGATCGAACGGTTCGGGTGGTTCCGCACGGTCGGCGCCCTTCCCGACGACCCCGCGCTGCACGCCTGCGCCCTCGCGTACATCTCCGACGCGCCGCTGGCCCCCACGGCCCTCGTGCCGTACGGGGAACCGCGGCCGGCCGGCGTCGTCCTCGCCTCGCTCGACCACGCGATGTGGTTCCACCGCCCGTTCCGGGCCGACGCCTGGCTCCTGTACGCCTGCCGCAGTCGCCTCGCGGGCGACGGGCGCACCCTGGCGTACGGGGAGTTCTGGGACCGGGACGGGCGGCTCGTCGCGTCGGTCGTCCAGGAGGCGCTGCTGCGGATACGGGGGGAATCCGGACCTGCGTGAACCAGTTCGCCCGGCTCGCCGCATGGACAGAATCTGCATCGCGGCATAATTTAACGATCGTTCAAGAAGAGTGAGTGGAGAGACGGGAAACCCATGCAGATCAACGCCAGTTCGTCCGCCCTCGTCACCGGTGGAGCCTCCGGCCTCGGGCGGGCGACCGCCGAGCGGCTCGTCGCGAACGGTGCGCGCGTCGTCATCCTCGATCTGGCCTCCTCCGACGGTGAGGCCGTCGCCAAGGAGATCGGCGCGACGTTCGTTGCCGGTGACGTCACCAGCGAGGCCGACGTCACCGCCTCGGTCGGCGCCGCCACCGCGCTCTCCCCGCTGCGCGTCACCGTCAACTGCGCCGGGATCGGAGGCGCGGGCCGCACCGTCGGCAAGGAGGGCCCGTACGACCTCGACCAGTTCCGCAAGGTCGTCGAGGTCAACCTGGTGGGGACCTTCAACGTGATCCGCCTGGCCGCCCAGGCGATGGGACGCAACGAGCCGCTCGACGGAGACCGCGGCGTGATCGTCAACACGGCCTCCGTGGCCGCGTACGACGGGCAGATCGGCCAGTGCGCGTACTCCGCGTCCAAGGGTGGCATCGTCGGCATGACGCTGCCGATCGCCCGCGACCTCGCGCGGACGAGCATCCGCGTGATGACGATCGCCCCCGGCCTCTTCGAGACGCCGCTGCTGGGGCGGCTGCCGCAGGAGGCCCGCGACTCGCTCGGCGCGCAGGTCCCGCACCCCAGCCGCCTCGGACAGCCCGCCGAGTACGCGCAGCTCGTCGAGGCGATCGTCACCAACCCGATGCTGAACGGCGAGACCATCCGCCTCGACGGCTCGATCCGCATGGCCCCCAAGTAGCCGCGAACCGGTCTCAAACGTGTGTTCAACGCATTGACGCCGTGCTGCCGGGCCGGGATGCTCACGGTCCGCTCCTGTCCTGCGACCAGTCGTTGAAGCCGACGCCGATGGAGGACTCCCGCATGGGCCCGTTCCTGCCCGACGCCGTACGACAGCACGCCGCGCTGAACCCCGGCGCCCCAGCCGTCACCGAAGGCTCACGGACGCTGACCTACGCCGAGCTCGACCGGCGCGGCAACCGCGTCGCACAGGCCCTCCTGGCCGCGGGCCTGCCCAAGGGCGCCCACGTCGGATATCTCGTACGCCCCGGTGTCCTCTCGGCGGAGCTCCTCATGGGCTGCGCCAAGGCGGGGCTCGTCGCCACCCCGCTGAACTGGCGCCTGGCCGAGCGCGAACTGGTCGCGGTCGCCCAGGACGCCGAACTCGCCATCGTCCTCACCCAGACCGAGTTCCTGCCCGGCGCGCGTGCCGTCCGTGCCGCGCTTCCCGGCATCACCCTCGTCACCGAGAGCGAGGCGGACGCGGGCGAGCGCACATACGAGAAGTGGCTGGCCGCGGCGGGCGATGCCGACCCGGGTGCCGGGAGCGAGGACGCGGTCTTCCTCCAGCTCTACACCTCCGGCACCACCGGGCTGCCCAAGGGCGTCCAGCTCACGCTGAACAACTGCAGCGCGAGCGAGGCCCAGCTGCGCGAGATGGGCTGGACGACGGCGTCCGTCTCCCTGAACGTCATGCCCGTCTTCCACATCGCCGGGACCGGCTGGCTGGTGAACGCGCTCGCCGCCGGCGCCCACACGGTGCTGGTCCCCGACCTCGTCCCGGCTGCCGTCGTCGATCTCATGGAGCGCCACCGGGTCACGCACACGTTCTTCGTGCCCGCCATACTCCACCTCCTCACCGCACTGCCCGACATCGACGAACGCGACTTCTCCGCGCTCCAGTTGATCGTCTATGGCGCCTCGCCCATCACGCCCGCGCTGCTGCGCCGGTCCATGGCAGCGTTCGGCTGCGGCTTCTACCAGAAGTACGGCCTCACCGAGACGACCGGTTCCGCCGCGCGGCTGCTGCCCGAGGACCACGTCGTGGACGGACCGCGCTCCGCGCTGCTGCGTTCGGCGGGCAACGTGTGGCCCGAGGTCGAGGTCGCCATCGCGGACCCGGTCACCGGCGATCATGTGGCGCCGGGTGTCGTGGGCGAGATCCTCACCCGCTCCCAGCAGGTCACCCCGGGCTACTGGAAACGGCCGCGGGAGAACGAGGCGTTGTTCACCGCCGACGGCTGGCTCAGGACCGGTGACGCGGGATACCTGGACAAGGACGGCTACCTGTTCATCACCGACCGGATGAAGGACATGGTGATCACGGGCGGCGAGAACGTGTACCCGATCGAGGTCGAGTCCGTGCTCGCCGAGCACCCCGCGGTCCTGGACGTCGCCGTGTTCGGCACCCCTGACGAACTGTGGGGCGAGGCCGTCACCGCTGCCGTAGTGCTGCGCCCCGGGGCGGATCCCGTCACTGCGCAGGGCCTCGTCGACTTCACCCGCGAGCGCATCGCCTCGTACAAGAAGCCGCGGATCGTCCACTTCGTGGAGGAGCTGCCCCGCAACCCCAGCGGCAAGATCCTCAAGCGAGTCCTGCGCCAGAACCTGGCCCCGCGCGAGCCCTGAGCGGCGGGAACATGCTGATCGTCGTGCCGCACATGCAGAGAAAGTCGTGCGGCATATGCGTAGAAGTGCGTGATAAATCCCGCAAAGCTATGCTCGGAGGATTCCCGGCGTTGACGGCGTGGGGCTGGACGGAGCGCCGGAGGCGACAGGCCCGGCCGGCTGACCGGGCCTTCCCGGCTCACTTCTCCGGAGCGAACGCATGGCAGGACGGCGCAGGGCGGAGATCGGCCTCGGGGAGCGCCTCGCCCTGAACCGCGTGGGCACCTTCGAGTGGGACCTGGAGGAGGGCACCCTCGAACTGGACGCGGCGGGCTTCGCCGTGCTCGATATCGGGCCCGACGAGTACGACGGCCGGCCCGAGTCCTTGCTGTCCCAGGTCGCGCCCGAGGAGGGCGCCCGGATCGGGGCCGCCGCGATGACGGCGATCCACGCGGGACGCTCCTCTTGCGGTGCGTACTTCCGCGTGCGGCGCCGCGACGGCGAACAGCAGTGGACGCATATGCGCGGCCGGGTCCTGAGGGACGAGAGCGGTACCCCGCTGCGTGTGGTCGGTATCGTGCGCGACGCCGACGCGGACCGCGCCCAGCTCGCCATGACCAGCCCCGGACAGCTCACGGGGTGGCAGCGGATGACCACCGTCCTTCAGGGCACCGCCGACGCCCTGTCCCGGGCTCTGACGGTGGCCGACGTGACCGCCGTCCTCACCGGCCCGGGCGGGCTCGAACGCTTCGGCGCCGACGGACTCGTCCTCGGCCTCGTCGAGGGCGACACGCTGCAACTCATCGCCCTGGCAGGCGAATCGACGTCCATGCTCGACGAACTCAAGCTGCACCGCCTCGACGAGTCGCTGCCCCTCGCCCAGGCGGTGATGACCCAGCGCCCCCGCTTCGTGACCTCCCTGCGCGAACTCGCGGACACCTTCCCGCGCCTCGGCGCGTACGTGAAACGTCTTGAGCTGGACGCGGCCGCCTTCCTGCCGCTGGTCGCCCAGGCCCGCTCCGTCGGGGGCCTCGCGCTCCTGTTCCGGGGGCGTGACGAGTTCACGGCGGAGGACCGTGACCTGTGCCTCGGCCTCGCGGGCATCGTCGCCCAGTCCCTCCAGCGGGCCATCCTCTTCGACGGCGAACGCGACTTCGCCACGGGGCTGCAGTCGAGCATGCTGCCCCGGCACATCCCCAAGTTCCCGGGCGTCGAGATCGCCGCGCGCTACCACGCGGCGGGCAGCGGCCGGGAGGTCGGCGGCGACTGGTACGACGTGATCCCGCTGCCCCGGCGCAGGATCGGGATCGTCGTCGGTGACGTCGAGGGGCACGACACCCAGGCCGCCGCCGTCATGGGCCAGTTGCGCATCGCGCTCCGTGCCTACGCGGGTGAGGGCCACGCGCCGTCCACGGTCATCGCGCGCGCCTCGCGCTTCCTCGCGGAGCTCGACACCGACCGCTTCGCCACGTGCGCGTACGCCCAGGTCGACCCCGCCACCGGAGACGTACGGGCCATCAGGGCCGGCCACATGGAACCGGTGCTGCGGCACGCGGACGGCCGCGTCAGCACCCCGCCGGTGCGGGGCGGGCTCCCGCTGGGCCTGGCCACGGAGTTCGAGCAGGAGGAGTACCCCGAGACACGGCTCGACCTGCTGCCCGGCGAGGCGTTCATCCTGTTCACCGACGGCCTCGTCGAGCATCGGGGGCGCGACGTGACGGCAGGCGTGAAGGCCATGACCGAAGCGGTGCGCCACGGGCCCCTCCAGGCGCGCGCCATCGCCGAGCATCTGTCGGAACGGGTCTCGCAGGTCCCGCCGACCACCGACGACGTGGCACTGCTCGTCCTGCGCCGGGACCTCGACCCGGGAACCCCGCTCGCGCCGCGCATCCACCAGTACCTTCACCCGGCGGACCCGCAGGGCCTCGTCGAGACCCGCACAGCGCTGCGCAGGGCCCTGGAGGACTGGGGATTCGCGGCGGTGGCGGACGACGTCGAGGTCGCCGCCGGTGAGCTGATGGTGAACGCGCTCCTGCACACGGACGCCGGCGCCGTCGTCACCCTCGAAGTGCTGGCGGGGCCGGTGCGACGCGTCCGGCTGTGGGTCAAGGACCGGTCGAGCGTCTTTCCGCGCCGCCGGACACCTGGCGAGGCGGCGACATCGGGGCGCGGGCTGCTGCTGGTCGACGCGGTCGCGGACTGCTGGGGCGTCGAGCCGCGAGGGGAAGGCAAGGCGGTGTGGTGCGAGTTCGCGGAGCCGGAGCCGGAGCCGGAGCCGGAGCCGGAGCCACCTGGGCGTGGCTAAGACACGGCGAGATCCTCGCCGGTCTCGTCGAGGTGGGCCGCCATGGCGGCGACCGCTTCCGCCGGTGTGCCCGTCGCGATGGCGGCCAGGATCCGCCGGTGGGCCGTGATCGTCGCCCGCTGGCTGTCGCCCCGGCGGGACCGCCCCTCGTAGCTGGCGAGCCGGTGTGCGGTGAGGATGTCCGAGAGCGACTCCAATACGAGTTCCAGCATGCCGTTCCCGGCCATGCGCGCGATCTCGTGGTGGAAGGCGAGGTCGAGGGCCACGAAGCGGTCGCGGTCCTCGACGGCGTCCTCCATCTCGTCGAGCAGCGCGCCCGCCGCGTCGGGGGAGGCGTCGCCGGACGCGACCCGCGCCGCCGCGCGGGACGCCAGCGCGCCCTCGATGGCGGCGCGCGCGTCCAGGACGTCCGCGAACTCCAACGACTGCTGGCGCAGCCGGAATTGGAGGATCTGCCCGAACACCCGCGCGGAGGGGACGTTGACCCTGGCCGGCCGGCCCTGGCTCGACACGAGGATCTCGCGGGCGGACAGCACCCGGATCGCCTCGCGCACCGCGAGCCGGTTGACCCCGAACCGGGCCGCGAGTTCGCCCTCCGACGGCATGTCGTCGCCGGGCTTGAGCCCCGACTCCTCGATCAGTTCGACGATCTCGCCGGCGACCTGATCGAACAGCGTGGTGCGGCGCACTGCCACGTGGGAACTCCTTTTGGGGGACGTGCCGGGCGGGCCCAGCGTACCGTCGGCGTCTGGGCGGGAATCAGGCGTGCTTGCTGCTCAGCACCACGTACTCCCACTGCCCGAGCGGGCGCGACAGCAGCGGACGGTCGTCGCGCCAGGCCGCGGTGAGGCGTTCGCCCCTGGCTGTCACCTGGACCACCGAGCTCGGTTCCGGCATGCCCTGAGGCAGCCGGAGCCGGAAGTCGTCTGCCTCGTCCGGCGACGCGTTCCACACCACGACGCGCCAGCGAGTGCCGTCCGTCAGCGACTGCGTGACGAGCCACGGATGACCCGTGGCCCGCGCGTGCGCACCCTGGTCCAGCCAGTCGAGTACGGCGCCCAACTGCGCCTCGCGCTGTGCGTTCATGAGGGTCATGCCGGGGGTGTGGGCGGGCCAGGGAGTGACGGCGACCCGGCCGCCCAGCGCGTTCTCGTACAGGAGGAGTCCGCTGCCTCTCTCGCGGTCGAGCTGGTCGCGGACCACGCTGGCGACGCGCGCGTCCGGCGCGGGGTCGAACGCGACCACGGTGGAACGGTCGTAGCTCTCGGCGTCCAGGGAGATCGCGCAGCCGGGGCGCAGGGAGAACTCGGGGTCGGTGCAGATCTCGCGGGCGTGACCCTCGGGGGACGGCTGTGCCCCCGTCACGCCGATCAGCGGGCCGTAGCCGCGCTCGAAGAGGATCCGGGCCGCCACCGAGTCGAGCAGGAGCCCCTGGCCCAGCCACTCGCGCAGTTCGGCGTCCTCGAAGGTCCAAGTCGCCTCTCCGGACAGGGCGTTGACGCTCGCGCCGCCCCGGGCGGTCACTGCGTGGCCCGCGGCGCCGAGCAGTCCGGCCCATGAGCCGTGCGGGACCACTAGCGACTGCCAGCCCTCGCGCTCGGTGCGGGTGCGCCGTCCGGTCCGCTCCGACCAGGGCAGACCGACGCCGACGGTCCGCAGGGTCTTCGGGAACGTCTCCGACAGCCAGTCGAAGGTGTCCCGCCACTCCGCGAGGAAGGAGGCGCGGCGGGGATCGTCGTCCGGGTGGTTGCCGAGGAAGTCGTAGAGGCTGATCGCGAGGCCGTCGCTGCCGAGGATGTGGGCCAGGGACATCTGGGCGCCCGTCTGACGGAAGGACTTGTTCCAGTGTCCGTAGGGCCAGCACTCGATCTCGGGGAAGCTGCGGAGGCCGTCGGGCTGCACCGTGCGCTGCATGTCCAACTGCTGGATCGCACGCGGAAGTTCGGGTCCGGCGCCGTCGGAGTAGCCCCAGAAGTGCGGGCGGTGCAGAGTCGGGAGGTCCAGCCAGGACTGCCAGTCGCGGCCCTCGGCGGCGTGGGAGTCCGTGCGCGAGGACATCAGGCCGAGCCGGTCGCCGAGTATCTCGCGCCAGGACGTGAGGAGTTCACGCTGCGTGGTGTCCCAGAAGTCCAGCCAGCGCTCCCGCCAGGGGTGCGGTTCGCCGGGCGCGGTACAGGCCGCGACCAGCTTCTCGCGCGTCGTCTCGATACCGGTTCGGCGGGCGAACTCGGCCAGGTGGAGCGGGCAGAAGCAGCCGCCCCAGTCGAGCGGGCGGTGGTTGTGCAGCCGGATGTCGTCCTCGATCCACACCGTGTCGACGTCCTCGGCTGCGTACAGACGCAGGGTCTGCGCGAAGTACGCGCGCCAGCCGGGGTCCAGCGGGCACACCTGCACGGTGGCGGCCGTCCCGTGCTGGTCGGTCATCGTCTGCCAGGTCTGGCCGGGCTTGAGGGAGCGGGCCCAGTCGCTGTGGCCCACGGTGTGGCCGGGGTTGAGGCTCACGGCGATGCCCTCGGCGCGGAGCCGGGTGCGCCATGGGCGCGTGGCCGCCAGCCAGTGCGCGACGCCGTCGAGGCTCTCGTGGCCGTCGTTGAACTCCAGGCCGAAGAGGAATACGCAGATCTCCTCGGCTCGCGCCGCCCGCGCCAGGGCGAGCAGCCTGTCGCCGGCCTGCGTCGGATCGTCGGCCGGATCCACCTGGAGTCGGAGCACATAGCGTGAGGTCACTCGTTCGCACCTTCGGTCGCGGGGCCCGGCCGGGGCGCGGGGCGACAGCAAGGGTCGCTACTTAGCAGCTAGGCTGTCAAGGGCCGGGCGAGAGCCGAGCGAGGGTGTCGGGCATGAGTCGGGCAAGGGCCAGGCAGGCGGAGCGAACGAGGAGTGTGGCGATGGGTCGGTTGGCGGACCGGGTGGTCCTGGTGACGGGCGGGGCGCGCGGCATCGGCCGGGCGGTCGTCGAGACGGCCGTGCGCGAGGACGCGGCCGTGGCGTTCTTCGACCTGGACGAGGAGTCCGGAGCGGCGCTGCGCGACGAACTCACCGGCAGGGGCGCGCGCGTCGCCTTCCGCCGGGTCGACGTCACGGACGGGCAGTCGGTCGCCGACGCCGTGGACGACGTGACCGCCACGCTCGGACCGGTCGACGTCCTGGTCAACAACGCAGGACGCAACGTCTACGCCGAGCCGGTCGCCATGACCGAGGCCGAATGGGACCAGGTCTTCGACGTAGACCTGAAGGCGGCCTTCCTCTGCGCGAAGCACACCCTGCCGTCGATGATCGAGCGCGGCAGCGGGGCGATCGTCAACATCGCGTCCCTGCACGCGAAGCTGACGTGCGCCGGCATGTACCCGTACGCGGCGGCCAAGTCCGGTCTCGTCGGGCTGACCCGCTCGATGGCCCTGGAGGTCGCGTCGCACGGCGTACGGGTCAACGCGGTCAGCCCCGGCTACATCAGGACGGCACTGGTCGACGAGTACTTCGAGCAGCACCCGGACCGGGACGCCGAGCGCAAGGCGCTCGACGTCCATCCGCTGGGCCGGATCGGCACCCCCGAGGAGGTCGCCGAAGTGGTCTGCTTCCTCGCCTCCGACGCGGCGTCCTTCGTCACCGGCGCGGAGTGGGCCGTGGACGGCGGGCTCGGAGTGCGGTTCGCCTGATCTCCCTCACAAGAAGTCCCCCGGTCAGCCGACCGCGGTCACGGCGGCGATGCGCTCCCGGGTGTGCCGCAGCTCGGTGACCACCGGTCGGCCCGTCACCAGTTCGCCGCCGACCACGAAGCCCTCCTCGCGGTCGCGCAGCGCGTCGATCAGCCGCCCGCGCCAGCGCTCGAGCAGCGCCGCGTGCTCGGGCAGCCGCGCCAGGTTCACCAACTCCCTTGGATCCTCGGCGAGATCGAAGAGCTGCTCGTGCCCGTCGCCCGACATCCACAGGTACTTGTGCCGCCCGTCGGTCACCCACTGCAGCGACTGCCCCAGATAGGTGTGCTCGCCGTGCAGGTACTCCCGCCAGTCGTCCGGGCGTTCACCGCGCAGGAACGGCAGCAGGCTGCGCCCGTCGACACTGTCAGGCACCGGAAGTCCCGCCGCCTCGAGGAGCGTCGGCATCACGTCGCGCAGTTCCACGACCTCGTCGGCCACCGAGCCGCCCGCGTCGCCGCGCATCGACGGCGCGAGGTTCATCAGGATCGGCACCCGTGCAGAGCCCTCGAAGCCCAGTGCCTTACGGAACATGTGGTGATCGCCCATCATCTCGCCGTGGTCCGACACGAAACAGAACATCGTGTCGTCACCGAGACCCGCCTCGACCAGCGCCTCACGGAACCGCTTGATCTGCAGATCGATGTGCGCCATGTGCCCGTAGTAGCCCGCCCGCGCCCGGTGGACCAGCCGCGGATCGATCACGCCGACGGCCGCCTCGTGACAGCCGTCCTTGCGGTACGGCGCGTAGTCGTCGACCCAGTCACCGACCACGGGTTCGTACGGGTCGAGCGCCATGTACTGGTCGAAGGCCCACTCGGGCGGGTCGTACGGATGGTGCGGCCGGTGGAACGACAGATACAGGAAGAACGGCTTGGTGGGGTCGCGGCGCGGCAGCCACTCGATCGCCTCGGTCACCGCCCACGTCGTCGGATGGAGCGCCTCGGGCTTGTCCCAGGGGCGCGCGACGATGGAGTTGCAGCTGACGCCGTGGTCCGCGTAGTCGGCGGCCGGCGTCATCCCCGGCTGGCGGCGCAGCCAGGGCACGTAGTCGTCGAAGAACTCGAAGTTACGGCTGTGACGCCTGCGCGCGTAGTGCAGATAGCCGTCGTGCAGCCGTACGTCGTCGAAGCCCAGGCGTGCGCGCTCCGGGAAGACGTGCATCTTGCCGACGGCCTGCGTCTGGTAGCCGCCGCGGCGGAACTCGCCCGGCAGCGTCACCGGGTGGACCTGCTCGAAGGGCACACCCTCGCGGTACCCGACCCGGCCGTGCCGCTCCTGCGACTGACCTGTGAAGAGGGCCACGCGGGCGGGGACACAGGTCGGCGTCGCGGAGTAGGCGCGGTCGAAACGCACGCCTTCGCCCGCGAGTTCGTCCAGGTGAGGGGTGTGGACATCGGGGTGGCCCGCGGCGGAGAGGCAGTCGCCCCTCCACTGGTCCACACAGATCAGTACGACATTGGGCTGGCGCAAGAGGGGCTCCGGGTCCGGGAATCCCGTCGGCCCGGTCGCCGCCGACGGGTGGGCGACGATGACGATCATGCCTGGAGCGGGGCGGCCCGAACAGGGTGCGCGGGCGATCAGGTCGAGCGGGCCCAGTCGACTTGCCTACAAGGAGCCATATCGGCTCAGCAGCGCGGGGACGTGTCCGCGGCGGCCAGGCTCCTGTACTCCGTCGGCGTGATGTCGTACGCGGCGCGGAACGCGCGGCTGAAGTCGGCCGCTCGGGGGAAGCCCCAGCGGGCCGCCACGGCGTGGATCGGGCAGGAGCGCAGCGCCGGATCGACGAGGTCGCGACGGGCCGCCTCCAGGCGCCGGCGGCGGATCCAGGCGGCCACCGTGGCCTCCTCGTTCTCGAACAGCCGGTGCAGATGGCTGGTGGAGATGTGGTGCGCGGCAGCGACGCCCGCGGGGGTGAGCTGCGGGTCGTGCAGGTGCTCCTGGACGAACTTCTTGATACGCAGCAGGAGGGCGCGCCGGTGCGTGTCCGGGGGGAGGCTGTTCTCGGCCTCCAGGGCGTGGGCGAACAGCGCGGTGACCAGATCGGTCACGACCCCGCCGAGCCGGGGCCCGTCGGAGGGCCGGTAGCACGTGGTGTCGGCGATGAGTTGGGACAAGAACTGCGCGAGCAGGGCACCGATCCCCGTCCCGGACGGCAACCGCTTCGGGATGGAGCGGCGGTCCGCCCCACGGGGCAGCGGCACCAGTGCCTTGGGCAGTTCGAGGCCCACGGCCGTCACGGGGTCCTTGCCGGTGCGGATCTCCCACGGCACCGACGAGTCGTTGATGTGCAGGTCGGACGGCCGGTACACGGCTTCCTCGCGGTCCCAACTGCCGGTCCCCGTCCCGCCGAGGAGCAGCGAGAGGTGGTACAGCTCCGGGTCGGAGCGGCGGACGAGCCGCGGTGTGCGCTGGATGACGAGCTGCTGGAACGTGGCCGGCCACACGGACACGGAACCGAGGTCGATGACCCGCTGGGTGGCCCGGAAGTCATGGACGTGGTCGCTGGTCATCCGCACCGGCGCGTGGGTCTGCCCCACTCGCTCCGCCCAGTACGCCAGCCGGTCCGCCGCCCACACGTCCGCACTCCGGAACTCCGTCTCGTTCAGCACGCGTTCTTCTCCCCGTTCCGTGCCCGTCAGCAGATCAAACACGTCGACGAAAACGTCCGATGGACGGATCCGGGTGCCACCTGGGGCGAGGCGGATGTGCGTGCCGGGCCCCGCGAGCCCGGCCTGATCCGCCGGACACCCCCTAGGCTTCACGAGGCACAGGCACCGACCTCAGGAGCGCGCACCGTGTACGACCCCGCACCGGCCCACCCGTACCCCGACAGCACCAGCCCGGACGAGGCTCCCGCCCCGCACCCGCTGCTGGCGCCCGTGCTGGGCCTTCTGGGCATCTGGCGCGGACGCGGACAGGGCGGATATCCCACGCTCGAGGGGGACTTCACGTACGCGCAGGAGATCATCCTCAGCCACGACGGCCGGCCGTTCCTCCGCTTCGAGGCCCGGGCCTGGCTGCTCGACGCCGACGGTACGCCGCTGCGGCCGTCGGCGCGGGAGAGCGGCTGGTGGCGGCTCCAGCCCGAGGGGCGGGTGGAGTCGCTGATCACGCAGCCGACCGGCATCGCGGAGATCTCCGTCGGCACCGCGGACGGCAACACGGTCGACCTCTCCACCGACCAGGTGGCGCTCACGCCCACCGCCAAGGAGGTCAAGGCCACGCGCCGCCGCTACGCGCTGACCGACGACGGCACGCTCACGTTCACCCACGACCTCGAGGCCGTCGGGATGCCGCTCCAGCACCACCTGTCGGCACAGCTGCGGCGCGTGGGCTAGCCCACGGGAGTAAAGGGATTGGCAGAAAGTGGCCACCCGGTGGTTACCCGGAAGTAACTGTGGCTGCTTTGATGTGGCGTGCTCACGTCCCTCACCATTCCCCCACAAGAAACGGGAGGCCACGTGTCCCGCGTTGCCCGCCGCACGACCGGTTCCGCCCTCGCCGTCACCCTCGCCGCCGCCTCCGCGGTCCTGACCGCCCCGCAGGCGTCGGCGGCGACATCGGCCGATACGCCGAGGCTCAAGGTCCTGACGTACAACACGTTCCTGATGAGCACGAACCTCTACCCCAACTGGGGTCAGGCGCACCGGGCGGCGGCCATCCCGGCCGCGCCGTTCTTCCAGGGCAACGACGTCGTCGTGCTCCAGGAGGCGTTCGACAACACGACGTCCGACGCGCTGAAGAGCAACGCGGCGGCGCAGTACCCGTACCAGACCCCCGTCGTCGGCCGGTCCAAGGACGGCTGGGACGCCACCGGCGGCTCGTACTCGTCGACGACGCCCGAGGACGGCGGCGTGACGCTGCTCAGCAAGTGGCCGATCGTGCACAAGGAGCAGTACGTCTACAAGGACGCGTGCGGCTCCGACTGGTGGTCCAACAAGGGCTTCGTCTACGCCGTCCTCGACGTGAACGGCGCGAAGGTGCACGTGGTCGGGACGCACACCCAGTCCACGGACTCCGGGTGCGGGGCCGGTGAGGCGGTCAAGGACCGCAGCCTCCAGTTCAAGGCCATCAAGTCCTTCCTGGACGCCAAACACATCCCGGCCGGCGAGCAGGTCATGGTGGCGGGCGACCTGAACGTCGATTCGCACGGCACGGAATACGCCTCCATGCTGGCCGACGGCGGCTTGGTCGGGGCCGACTCGCGGACCGGGCACCCGTACTCGTTCGACACCGAGGAGAACTCGATCGCGAGCTACCGCTACCCGGGCGAGCCCAAGGAGGACCTGGACTACGTCCTGCACGTCCAGGGTCACGCGCGGCCGACGGGGTGGGTCAACAACGTGGTCAAGGAGACCACCGCGCCCTGGACCGTGAGCAGTTGGGGCACGAGCTACACGTACAACAACCTGTCGGACCACTACCCGCTCCAGGCCGGACGCTGAGCGACCCGCGCCCGGCGCCGGGCCATGGAGGTCCGGCGTCGGGAAGCGGTTTCGCGGGTCTGAGGGGGGTGGGTGCTCCCGGTCCTCGGGCAGCGCGGGCCCTCGGCGCGGACCCTCTCCTGTGGCGCCCCGCGACCCCCTCCGCAAGGCTTGGGCAGGGGGCCGCCGCACGCAGCATCAGGAAGGGTCCACATGCCGGACGCGCAGGACCCCGCCCCGCACTCCGCCTCGGCGCAGGGCGTACGCGTCTCGGAGAACGGGCCGTACCTCGTCACCGGCGGTGTCCCTCTCATCCAGCTCGTCATCGTCACCGACGCGCGGGGCCAGTCCGTCGAGTGGTGGCAGCAGCGCACGTACGACACCGAGGAGACGTACGAGCTGTGCCGCTGCGGGCAGTCCGCGAACAAGCCGTTCTGCGACCGCAGCCATGTGCGGGCCGGGTTCGACGGCACGGAGACCGCGAGCCGGCTGCCCTATCTGGAGCAGGCCGACGAGCAGGACGGACCCGAGCTCACCCTCACCGACGCCCAGCCCCTGTGCGCCTTCGCGCGGTTCTGCGACGCCGACGGGCAGGTGTGGAACCTCGTCGAGGAGAAGGGCACCGCCGACGTGGTGGAACGCGAGACGGGCGACTGCCCCTCAGGGCGCCTCGTCGCCTGGAACCTCGCCGAGCGCCGCCCCGTCGAGCCCGGACTCCCGCCGTCCATCGGCATCATCGAGGACCCCCAGGAAGGCGTCAGCGGAGGGATCTGGGTACGCGGCCGCATCCCGGTGACCGCCGCCGACGGCGCGCCGTACGAGGTCCGCAACCGCGTGACCCTGTGCCGCTGCGGCGCCTCGCGCAACAAGCCGTTCTGCGACGGCACCCACGCGTCGATCGGCTTCAAGGACACCTGACCGGGGCGCACTCCGTTGCGAGGACGCCCGACCGAGCCGGCTCCGGCACCCGCGGCCGTACGCCGTACGGGTCGTCCAGCGCGCCGCCGTCCGCGCCTGCCACTGGAATGGACGAGTGCCCCCATGGAGCGGATCCCTCACCCCGAGCCCCGGCAGCGCGCCGCCCGACGACTGTCTGGCGAACAACGACTGGATCTGCGGCGAGTACCTGAGCACCCGCCGCCACATCCTGCTCGACGCGGTCGTCCAGCACCTCCAGCTCACCGCGCTCGCCGTCCTGATCGCGCTGGTGATCGCCGTGCCGCTCGCCGTCCTCGCGCGCCGCTGGTCCCTCGCGGCAGGCCCCGTCCTCGGGCTGACAACGATCCTCTACACGATCCCGTCGCTCGCGATGTTCTCGCTGCTGCTGCCCGCGTACGGCCTGTCCGCGTCCCTCGTCGTCGCGGGGCTCGTGCTGTACTCGCTCACCCTCCTCGTGCGGAACATCCTCGCGGGCCTGCGCGCGGTGCCCGAAGACACCCGGCAGGCCGCGCGCGGTATGGGATACGGGCCGGTCAGGCTGCTGCTCACCGTGGAGCTGCCCCTCGCCCTGCCGGCCGCGATGGCGGGCCTGCGCATCGCCATGGTCTCCGCCGTCTCCCTCGTCACGGTGGGCGCCATCGTCGGCTACGGCGGCCTCGGCAATCTCATCTACGCGGGCATGAACACGTTCTTCAAGGCCCAGGTCCTCACCGCGTCCGTGCTGTGCGTCGTCATCGCGGTCGCCGCCGACCTGCTGCTGCTCGGGGTGCAGCGGATCCTCACTCCCTGGACGAGAGCGAGCCACGCGTGAAGACCCTCACCGACGCCTGGGACTGGCTCTGCGACGCCTCGCACTGGTCCGGCGACGACGGCATCTGGCACCGGCTCGCCCAGCACCTCGTCCTGACCTTCGTCTGCCTCGTCATCAGCTGCCTGATCGCCCTGCCCGTCGCGCTCGTCCTCGGCCACCTCGGCAAGGGCGGCGCGCTCGCCGTGAACATCTCCAACGTCGGCCGAGCCGTCCCCACCTTCGCGGTCCTCGTCCTGCTCCTGCTGACCCCGCTCGGCAAGTACGGCGAGGGACCCACCGTCGTCGCCCTGGTGCTTTTCGCGGTGCCGCCGCTGCTCACGAACGCCTACGTCGGGATGCGCGGCGTCGACCGTGACGTCGTCGAGGCCGCCCGCGGCATGGGGATGACGGGACGGCAGATGCTGTTCCAGGTGGAGGCGCCCCTCGCCCTGCCGATGATCATGAACGGGGTGCGGATCGCCGCCGTGCAGCTCGTCGCCACCGCGACGATCGCTGCCCTCGCGGGCGGCGGCGGCCTCGGCCGCATCATCACCTCCGGGTTCAACCTGGCGAGCACCCCGCAGGTCGTCGCGGGCGCCGTCCTCGTCGCCGTCTTCGCGCTGCTCGTCGAGGGGGTCTTCGAACTCGCCGAACGGTTCGCGCCCGCCCTCGCCCGGGGGAGGTCCTGATGAGGGCCTTACGGCGACGGGCCGCAGCAGCCGTACTCCTCCCGCTCCTCGCTCTGTTTCTGGTCGGCGCATGCTCCGGCGGACCCTCCCTGGAGAACCAGGGCGCGGTCACCGCCCCGCCCGGCGACAGCAAGCACCTCACCATCGGCACGGCCGGCTTCACCGAGAGCGACGTGCTCGCCCAGATGTACGCCCTGCTCCTGAAGCAGGCCGGATACAGCACCAAGATCCTGTCCGTCGCCAACCGCGAACTGTACGAACCCGCCCTGGAATCCGGGCAGATCGACGTCGTGCCCGAGTACGCGGCGACCTTCGCCGACTGGCTCAACGCCAAGACGAACGGCGCGAAGGCCCCGCCCGTCGGATCGCCCGACCTCGACGCCACCATGAAGGCGCTGCACGGCCTCGCCGCCCCGCGCGGGCTCACCGTCCTCGACCCTGGCAGGGCAGTCGACCAGAACGCCTTCGCCGTGACCACCGCCTTCGCGAGGCAGCACCGCCTCAAGACGCTCAGCGACCTCGGCGCGTCCGGCCTGAAGGTACGGCTCGCGGCTGGCGACGAGTGCGTCCAACGGCCGTACTGCGAGCCGGGCCTGAAGAAGACGTACGGCATCGACGTCACCGGCGTCGACCCCAAGGGCGTCGGCACGACCCAGTCGAAGAAGGCGGTCCAGGACGGCAAGGACCAGATGGTGCTCACCACGACGACCGACGCGACCCTGTCCGACTTCGGCCTCGTGCTGCTCGCCGACGACAAGCATCTGCAGAACGCCGACTACATCGTGCCGGTCCTCAACCGGTCGCGGGCGGGCAGCGAGCGCGTCGCCAAGGTCCTCGGCGCGCTGAACTCCGTACTGACCACCCGGGACCTGGCGTCCATGAACCAGCAGGTGGACAGCTGGCGCAGGCTTCCGGAGGACGTGGCGCGCTCGTACCTGGAGTCGAAGGGGCTGCTCAAGAGCTGAACTTCTATGAGGGGGGGTGGGCCCGTCACGCGTCGGCGACCGAGTCGAAAATCACCTCGTCCCGCGCCACGCCCCGGGCGTCCGCGTCCACCGAGCGGCGCAGCGCCTCATGGAGTTTCGCCGGGGTCAGCACGCCGAGGAAGCGGGCGCCGTCGAGGACGGCGACCCAGCCCGCGTCGTGCTGGAGCATCACGCCGAACGCCTGCTTGAGCGGGGCGCCGACAGGGACCCAGGCGTTCATGCGGTGCGCCAGGTCGCCGACCAGCCCGTCCTCGCCCGCGAGCGACACCTCGTCGATGCCCACCCAGCCGTGCAGATCGCCGTCCGCGTCGAGGACGACGGCCCAGCGCGCGTCCTCGTCACGCAGCCGGGCGGCGGCGTCGCGGGCGGACTCGCCCGCGCGGGCCACCGCGGGCTGGTCCAGGTCGTCCGGCTCGATCTCGGTCACGGAGAGCCGCTTCAGACCACGGTCGGCGCCGACGAACTCGGCGACGTACGGGGTCGCGGGCGTGCCGAGCACCGCGCCCGGAGTGTCGAACTGCTCGATACGGCCCTGCCCGTACACGGCGATCCGGTCGCCGAGCCTGACGGCCTCCTCGATGTCGTGCGTGACCAGGAGAACCGTCTTGCGCACGGCGGCCTGCATCCGCAGGAACTCGTCCTGCAACTGCTCGCGGACCACCGGGTCGACCGCGCCGAACGGCTCGTCCATCAGGAGCACCGGCGGGTCGGCGGCGAGCGCGCGGGCCACGCCGACGCGCTGGCGCTGGCCGCCCGACAACTGTTCGGGGTAGCGGGACCCGTAGAGCTTCGGGTCGAGTCCGACCAGGTCGAGCAGCTCGGCGGCCCGGGCACGCGCCTTGGATTTCTTCCAGCCGATCAGCGCGGGCACGGTCGCCGTGTTGTCGAGGATCGTGCGGTGCGGGAAGAGGCCGACCTGCTGGATGACGTATCCGATGCGGCGGCGCAGCTTGACCGGGTCGAGCTTGGAAATGTCCTCGCCGTCGACGAAGATCCGGCCGGACGTGGGTTCGATGAGCCGGTTGACCATCATCATCGTGGTGGTCTTCCCGCAGCCCGACGGGCCGACCAGGGTGACCAGTTCGCCCTCGCCGACCTCGAAGGTCAGGTCGTCCACGGCCATGGTGCCGTCCGCGTACCGCTTGGTGACTTGGTCGAACCGGATCATTCCCTCACGCTAGCCGCGTCCGTCACCCCCCGCTCACCAGCACCACCTCCAGGGTGCGCGGGCCGTGCACGCCCTCGACCCGGTCGAGTTCGATGTCGCTCGTGGCGGACGGACCGGAGATCCACGTCAGGGGACGTGTGGGGGCGAGCCGTTCAAGGGCCTGCGGGACGGAGGAGACGACCTGGTCCGGGACGCGGACGACGCAGATGTGGTGATCGGGGATCAGCGTGATGCGCCTGCGGCCCTGGTCGGGCGAGCCGTCGAGCACGATCGTCCCGGTCTCGGCGATGGCGACCGCGCAGCCGGTGACCACGCTCCCCACCTTGTCCAGGTCTTGCGTGGTGCTCACGGCACGGTCGTGCACCCGGGTGGGATCGGCCGCGGACATCCACTCGGGCGGCAGGCCCGGGGGCACGAGAACGTACTGCGGTCCCCGCGCGGCGAGCAGCCTCATGATCAGATCCGGGAGCTCCTCCTCGTCCGGGCAGCGGTGCACGATCGCCCGGTAGTCCGCCAGGTTCTCCGCGAGCAGGTCGACGGTCTCCTCGGTGGTCCGGGCGCCGTGCTCGCGCCGGTACTCCCGGTCCACGGCCGTCTCGTACGACTCCGGCGCATCGCCCCGGGGCGCCTCGCCCAGCGCGCGCCGCACCCGGCCCAGGATCATGTCCCTGCTGCTCACTTGCCGCTCTCCTTGTCGCCGTGCGTGCGCTGCCACCAGTCCCTGAACGGCTCCGCCGGCACCAGCGGCAGATCCCGCGTCGCGCTCCAGGCGCGGCCGGGACCGGGGAGCGTACGGGGATGGAAGCGGCGCGTGCGCGAGGCCACGCGCTGGCCGGCGCGCAGCGCCCCGGGGTGGGTGAACGCCCAGGCGGCCGCGCGCATCGCCGCCCGCTCAGCCGCATGCCCCTTAGCCGGCTTCAGGACCACCCTGTTGCCGTGCCGGGTGGCCGGCCCGCCCTGCACGATCCGCTCGCGCAGGTGGACGAGGACTTCGGGGATGTCGATGGCGACCGGGCAGACCTCGTAGCAGGCTCCGCACAGGCTGGAGGCGTAGGGGAGCGAGGCGTCGATCTCGCTTGCGGTGCCCCTCAGCTGGGGGCTGAGGATGGCGCCGATGGGGCCGGGGTAGACGGAGCCGTATGCGTGGCCGCCGGCCCGCTCGTAGACCGGGCACACGTTCAGGCAGGCCGAGCAGCGGATGCAGCGCAGGGCCTGGCGGCCGACCTCGTCGGCGAGGGTGTCGGTGCGGCCGTTGTCGAGGAGGACGAGGTGGAAGGCGCGGGGTCCGTCCGCGGTCTCGGTGTCGGTGGTGCCGGTCCACATCGAGGTGTACGGGTTCATGCGCTCGGCCGTCGAGGAGCGGGGGAGTGTCTGGAGGAAGACCTCGAGGTCGCGCCAGGTGGGGACGATTTTCTCGATGCCGACGACGGAGATCAGGGTCTCGGGGAGGGTGAGGCACATGCGGCCGTTGCCCTCGGACTCGACGACGACGAGGGTGCCGGTCTCGGCGACCATGAAGTTGGCGCCGGAGATGCCGACTTTGGCGCGCAGGAACTTTTCGCGCAGGTGGAGACGGGCGGCCTCGGCGAGCTCGGCGGGGGTGTCCGTCAGGCCCTCGGGGGCCGGGCGGCCCCACGCGCCCATTTCCTTGGCGAAGATGTCGCGGATCTCGCCGCGGTTGCGGTGGATGGCCGGGACGAGGATGTGGGAGGGGCGGTCGTGGCCGAGCTGCACGATGAGTTCGGCGAGGTCGGTCTCGTAGGCGTGGATGCCCTCGGCCTCCAGCGCCTCGTTGAGCCCGATCTCCTGGGTGGCCATCGATTTGACCTTGACCACTTCGGTCTCGCCGGTCTCTTTGACCAGGCGGGTCACGATCCGGTTGGCCTCGTCGGCGTCGGCTGCCCAGTGGACGATGCCGCCCGCCGCGGTGACGGTCTCCTCCAACTGCACGAGGTAGGTGTCGAGATGGCGCAGGGTGTGGTCCTTGATCTGCTTGCCGGCCTCGCGCAGGTGCGCCCAGTCGTCGAGTTCCGCGACGGCCTTGGCCCGCTTGTCGCGGATGGTGTGCGTGGCGTGCCGGAGGTTCGCGCGCAGGGTGGTGTTCCCGACGGCCTCATGGGCGGCCTTCGGGAAGGACGGCATGCCGACGAAGGTGCTGCCGCTCATGACAGGGGCTCCTCTTCCGTGCTCGCCAGGATCTCCGCGATGTGGACGGGGCGCATCGCGGTGTGCAGGCGGGACATCGTGCCGCCGAGGTGCATCAGGCAGGAGTTGTCCGCCGCGCACAGGACGTCGGCGCCGGTCGACCCGGCGTTGCGGACCTTGTCCTCTCCCATCGCTGCCGAGACATCGGAGTTCTTCACCGCGAACGTGCCGCCGAACCCGCAGCACTCCTGCGCACCCGGCAGCTCCTTGAGGTCAAGTCCCTTGACCGCCTTGAGCAGTTGGTAGGGTCGGTCGCCGAGGCCGAGGGAGCGCAGGCCGTGGCACGTCGGGTGGTACGTCACCGTGTGCGGGTAGTACGCGCCCACATCCGTCACGCCGAGCACATCCACGAGGAACTCGGTGAGCTCGTACGTCTTCGGCACGACCGGCGCCAGAGTGGCCGCGAGCCCGTCGCCGCGGCCCTCTGCGCGGGCCCGCTCGCCCATCCGCGGATACAGCTCGCGCACCATCGCCCCGCATGACCCCGACGGCGTCACGATCGCGTCGTATTTACCGAATACATCGGAGAACTTCCGGGCGAGCGGCTCCGCCTCATGGCGATAGCCGGTGTTGTAGTGCGCCTGCCCGCAACAGGTCTGCCCCATCGGGAAGTCGATGTCGACACCCAGCCTGGTCAGGAGTTTCACCACCGCACGGCCGGTGTCCGGATAGAGCGTGTCGTTGACACACGTCAGGAACAGTGCGACGCGCATCGCGGCCCCTTCGTATCGATCATCGGATGGGTGCAGGGTACGCGGCAGGCGGCCCGGAGGGGAGACACCTGGCGTCACCGTTCGGCGAGACGCCGCTCGGCGGCCCGCCACGCGGGGTGGTTCCCCCGCGGTTCGTACCGGGTCAGGGACTGGGTGCGGGCGAGGAGTTCGCGTATCGCCTCCCGGTCGCCGACGAGGCCATGGGCGCGCGCCTGCACGAGTACGTTGCCCAGGGCCGCCGCCTCGGCCGGGCCCGCCACCACCGGGAGACCGCACGCGTCGGCGGTCAGCTGGCACAGCAGGGCGTTACGCGCGCCGCCGCCCACGATGTGCACGACGTCGACCACGTGGTCGGCCAGGCGTGCCGCGTCGGCGATCGCCCGCCGGTGCGCGAGCGCCAGGGAATCGAGGATGCACCGGGTCGTCTCGGCCCGGGTGCGCGGCACGGGCTGGCCCGTGTCGCGGCAGGCCTCGGCGATGCGCTCGGGCATCCGGCCCGGGGCGAGGAACGCGGCGTCACCGGCGTCCACCACCGACCGCAGCGGCGCAACGTCCCCTGCCTCCCGCAGCAGCGCTCCCAGTTCGGGATCTCCCCAGGCGCGCAGGCACTCCTGGAGCAGCCACAGGCCCATGATGTTGCGCAGATAGCGGACCGTGCCGTCCAGGCCCAGCTCGTTCGTGAAGTTCGCGGCGCGGCTCGCCTCGCTCAGGACAGGGGCGTCGAGTTCGAGACCGGCCAGCGACCAGGTGCCCGTGCAGATGTAGGCGAACCGCTCGCCGGGTGCGGCTGGGACGGCGGCCACGGCGGAGGCCGTGTCGTGCGAGCCGACGGCCGTCACGGGAACCGGACCCGTCAGGCCCGTCTCCTCCAGGACCTCCGGCAGCAGCTGCCCCGCCGGGTCCCCGGGCCGCCGCAGCGGCGCGAAGAGCCCGAGATCGACCCCGAGGTGATCGGCGACCGAGGATGCCCACCCACCGGTGCGCGGGTCGATCAGCTGGGTCGTCGAGGCGTTGGTCACCTCAGTGCCCTGCTCGCCGGTCAGCCAGTACGAGATCAGATCGGGGATCAGCAACAGGCGGCGCGCAGCCGCCAGTTGAGCGGAGCCCTGTGCCGCCACGAGCTGGTAGAGCGTGTTGAACGGCGCGTACTGCAGCCCTGTCGTCGCGTACAGCTCCGCCGCCGGCACGCTCGCCCACACCTTCTCCGCCACGCCCTCGGTGCGCCCGTCGCGGTAGTGCACGGGCTGGCCGAGCAGCGCGCCGTCCGCGTCGAGGAGGCCGTAGTCCACGGCCCAGCTGTCGATACCGACGGACGCGAGCCGCCCGCCCGCCGTCGCCCCCGCGGCCCGCAGCCCGTCAAGCACGCCCGCGTACAGGCCGAGCACGTCCCAGCGCAGCCCTTCCGGAAGCCGCACCGGACGGTTGGGGAAGCGGTGGGCCTCCACCAGGCCGAGGCTGCCGGGCCCGACCCGGCCGATCATGACGCGCCCGCTGGAGGCACCCAGATCGACCGCGGCGAACGCGCCCTCGCGCGCCCCCACCGGACCCCTCGCCGCGGAGCTCATCGCAGGAAGGCCGCGGCGACGCCGGCGTCCACGGGTATGTGCAGCCCCGTCGTGTGCGTGAGATCCCCGGCCGTCAGGGCGAACACCGCGTTCGCGACATGCTCCGGCAGCACCTCGCGCTTGAGGATGGTCCGCTGCGCGTAGAACTCGCCGAGCTTCTCCTCCTCGATCCCGTACGTCGCCGCGCGCTGCGCCCCCCAGCCGCCCGCGAAGATCCCGGAACCGCGCACCACACCGTCCGGATTCACTCCGTTGACCCGGATGCCGTGCTCGCCCAACTCGGCTGCCAGGAGCCGGACCTGATGTGCCTGATCGGCCTTGGTCGCGGAGTACGCGACGTTGTTCGGGCCCGCGAACACCGCGTTCTTCGAGGCGATGTACACGATGTCGCCGCCCAGCCCCTGCGCTCGCATGACACGGGCGGCCTCGCGCGAGACGAGGAAGGAGCCGCGCGCCATGATGTCGTGCTGGAGGTCCCAGTCCCGGGCCGTGGTCTCCAGGAGCGGCTTCGAGATGGAGATGCCCGCGTTGTTCACCACGAGGTCGACCCCGCCGAACGCGAGGACCGCCGCCCCGAACGCGTCGACGATCTGCTCCTCCGACGTCACATCGACCGTGACGGCCACCGCCTTGTCGGGACCGCCCAACTCCTCGGCCACGGCAGCCGCGTTGTCACCGTTCAGATCCGCGACCACCACGCACGCTCCCTCCGCCACGAGCCTGCGAGCGATCGCCTTTCCGATGCCGCTGCCCGCGCCCGTCACGAGCGCGACCCGCGTGGCGAGCGGCTCGGGCTTCGGCATCCGCCGGAGCTTGGCCTCCTCCAGGGACCAGTACTCGATGCGGAACTTCTCCGACTCCTCGATCGGCGCGTACACCGACACGGCTTCGGCGCCCCGCATCACATTGATCGCGTTGACGTAGAACTCGCCCGCGACGCGCGCCGTCTGCTTGTCCTTGCCGAAGCTGAACATGCCGACGCCGGGCACGAGCACGATCGCCGGATCGGCTCCCCGCATCGCCGGCGAGTCCGGGCCCGCGTGCCGCGCGTAGTAGGCCGCGTACTCCTCGCGGTACTCGGAGTGCAGCTCCTTCAGCCGCGCGACCGCCTCGTCCAGGGGGGCGGACGGCGGCAGGTCGAGGACCAGGGGCCTGACCTTCGTGCGGAGGAAGTGGTCGGGGCAGGACGTGCCGAGGGCCGCGAGGCGCGGATGCTCGGTGCGCGACAGGAAGTCGAGCACGACGTCCGAGTCGTCGAAGTGGCCCACCTGGGGACGGTCCTGCGAGGCGAGCGCCCTGATGAACGGTGCGAGCGCGGCGGCCCGCTCCCTTCGCGCCGCCGGTCCTGCGCCGGTGTATCCCGCGAGCAGCGGTCCGAACGGCTCGGCCCTGCCCCGATCGGAGAGGAACGCCTCCGCGGTGCGGATGATGTGCAGGGAGCGCCGCTCGCACTCCTGTGCCGTGTCGCCCCACGCCGTGATGCCGTGACCGCCGAGGACACAGCCGATCGCGCGCGGGTTGGCCTCCTTGACCGCGGCGATGTCCAGGCCGAGCTGGAATCCGGGCCTGCGCCACGGCACCCACACCACGGTGTCGCCGAAGCACTCGACGGTGAGCTTCTCGCCGTCCGCGGCACAGGCGAGCGCGATCCCGGAGTCGGGGTGCAGATGGTCCACGTGCGCCGCGTCCACCAGGCCGTGCATCGCGGTGTCGATGGACGGCGCGGCGCCGCCCCTGCCGTGCAGGCAGTAGTCGAACGCGGCGACCATCTCGTCCTCGCGCTCCACCCCCGGATACACGCCCTCCAGCGCGCGCAGCCGGTCCAGGCGCAGGACCGCGAGCCCGTCGGCCGTGAGCGTCCCCAGGTCACCGCCCGAGCCCTTGACCCACATCAGCTCGACGTCACCGCCGGTCACCGGGTCGGTCGACGTGCCCTTCGCCGAGGTGTTGCCCCCCGCGTAGTTCGTATTGCGCGGATCCGCGCCCAAACGGTGTGAACGCTCAAGGAGTTCGCTCAACGATGCGTGCAGCTCCGCCATGTCGCTCATGCCCCCCATCCGGCCTGTACGCCTCCGACGCGGTCCTTCACGATCCGCTCCTGCCATCCTGACCGCCGGTAGGCCCCCATGGGATCCGGGTCGAGCCCCAGCTCTTCCCTGACCTCCTCCAGTAGGGGACGCACGTCCGTGTTGTACGCGTCCATGAGCACGCCGTTGGCCGCCAGCACGTCGCCCTCCCGCTGCGCCGCCGCGAGCGCCTCGGTGTCGATGAGCAGCGCCTTGGCCGTCGCCTCCTGGACGTTCATCACCGAGCGGATGATCGCGGGGATCTTGGCCTCGATGTTGTGGCACTGGTCGAGCATGAACGCGATCCCGGAGTCGGCGTCCAGACCGCCGCCCCGCCGCACCTCGTACAGGATCCTGAACAGCTGGAAGGGGTCCGCCGCGCCGACCATCAGGTCGTCGTCCGCGTAGAAGCGCGAGTTGAAGTCGAACGCGCCGAGCCGGCCCTCTCGCAGCAGGAACGCGACGATGAACTCGATATTGGTGCCCGGCGCGTGATGCCCGGTGTCCACACACACCTGCGCCTTCTCGCCGAGTTTGAGGCAGTGCGCGTACGACGTGCCCCAGTCCGGCACGTCGGTGGCGTAGAAGGCGGGCTCGAAGAGCTTGTACTCGAGCACCATGCGCTGGTCGTCGCCCAGTCGCTCGTACACGGTCCGCAGCGCCTCTTCGAGCCGGTCCTGGCGGTCCCGGAGGTCGTCCTGGCCGGGGTAGTTGGTGCCGTCGGAGAACCACAGCTTCAGATCGCGCGAGCCGGTGGCGTCCATGATGTCGACGCACTCCAGGAGGTGGCCGACGGCCTTGCGTCGCACCGCGGGGTCCGGGTTGGTGACACTGCCCAGCTTGTAGTCGTCGTCCTGGAAGACATTGGAGTTGACCGCGCCCAGCTTCACGCCGCGCTCCTCGGCGTACGCGGCGAGCTTCGCGTATCCCTCGGGTCCGCCCTCGACGCGGTCCCACGGTATGTGCAGCGCCACGGTCGGCGCGGCCCCCGTGAACGCGTGGACCTGCGCGGCGTCGTCGAGCTTCTCCCGCGGAGTGCGGGGCACGCCGGCCTGGGCGAACACCTTGAAGCGGGTGCCCGAGTTTCCGTAAGCCCAGGACGGTGTCTCGATCGACTGGCGCTTCAGGACGGCCTTGGCGGCCGCTGTCCGCGCCTCGTGTGCTGTGGACCCGGTCATGTCTCTCCTGTGAACGAACGATCGTTGTGAAACGATTCAAAGCTTGACGCTAAAGGGCCGTGCGGGGTGTGTCAACGGCCCCGCACGGCCTTGTCGGTGACGCGCCTGCGGCCCGATCGCCCGGGCCGCAGGCGCAGTTCAGCTCTCGCGCGTCAGCGTGAAGCGGTGGGTGCCCGGCGCGAGACCGGAGACCGTCACGCGGCCGGAGTCCAGGCGCACCCCGGCCGCCGCGGATCTGCCGTCCCGCCAGAGCGTCCGCCCGCCGGAACGCACGGTCGAGCCCCGGCCGTCCGTGGGCAGCGCGACGATCCCCCGAGTGCCCCGCGGTGCACGCACGGTCAACGTGAACGTGTCGCCCTCACGTGCCCACTCCACACCCAACGGCCCGTGCGGTGTGGGTAGTTCACCCCGCGCCCAGCGCACCGAGCCGGTGTACGGACGCACCTCCCAAGCGGCGTACCCGGGCGAGGTCGGCTTCGCGCCGAGCAGCTGATGGGTGAGCGCGGGCAGCACTCCGGTGGACCACCCGTGCGCCATGCTCGTGTACGCGCCCTCGTACAGCGAGCCGTTCGGGCCGATGCCCTCCCAGTGCGTGATGCCGGGGTCGTGGCTCTCCATCCACCCGTAGGTGCGCTTGATCTGGTCGATCGCCGAGTCGGCCAGGCCGCTCTCGAAGCGCGCCACGAACTCCGGGTACGAGGTGAAGGCGTACACCCGCTGGGAGGCACCACCGAAGAGGGTGTCGTTGTCCATGAAGGCGTTGCCGTACCGGCGTTTCGTCGTCGCGTCCAGGTGGGCGAGCGCCGACGCCGCCCGCTCCGCGCCCGCGACGCCCGACGTGATGGCGATCGCGTTGCCGTCCTGCGCGTGCCGGACGGCGCCGGTCGCGGAGTCCAGATAGGCGCCCGCCGCCTCGTCCCACAGATGCGTGTTGATCGCCTGAGCGACCTTGTCCGCCCGCTCCCGCCACCGCGCCGCGTCCACATCACGGCCCACGTGGTCCGCGATCCGGGCCGCGTCCCTCAGCGCCTGCACATAGTTGGCGTTGTAGTAGGTGATGCGCCCTGTGCGCCCGAGGAACGCGTAATCCCCGTACCCGGCCGTGCCGTTGAGGCCCTTGCTCAGCAGGCCCGCGTCGTCCGTCACGCTCGGGTACCACGTGTCGAGGACCTTCACGAGCTGTGGGTAGTAGCGCTCGGCGTAGTCCTTGTCGCCCGTGTACAGGATGTAGTCCCAGCTGCACGTCACCCACCACAGCGGGTAGTCGAACAGCGGGAGCGTGTAGTGGTTGATGGAGGCCGGCGGGATCCAGCCGTCGGCCCGCTGGTGCTCGGCGAGGTCCGCCAGCACGTTGCGCGAGGCCTCGGCCACTTCGTCGTGCGTGAGATAGAGGGTGCGCCCCGCCACCGCCACGTCGCCGACGTACGGATCCCGGTCCCGCTTCGCGCCGTCGTGCAGGACGAGCTTCCCGTCGAGCGACGCGCTGAAGGCGCCCCGCGGGTCCACGTCGTCCTCGCGGAAGGTGTCGACGACCAGCTCGTTCGTGTACGAGGCGCCGTACCAGTAGCGGTTCAACTCCTCGTCGGAGCACAGGAACCAGCCGCGGTACGACTGCGGTGTGCCCAGATAGGCCGTGAAGTCGAGCGACACGGAGTCCACGGCCACGGTGCCCCACGGCTGCGCGGCGGGAGCGTCGGACGGCAGCGCGTCCAGCGTGATCCTGAGATAGCGGAAGCCGTGCAGGCCGTCCGCGTACACCTTGTCGCCGCCCGAGGCGTAGCCCTTCTTGTCCGTCCACTTGGCGCCGCCCGCAGGGACGGCGTACTGGTCCGTTCCCTTCGAGGCGCCGCCCGCCTGGTCGTTGCGGGTGAAGTCGGAGCGTTCGGTGAGGAACTGGAGCGTCTCGGAGAAGGCGAGGCGCACCCCCGGGTGGTTGTCGGACGCCGAGGCGAAGTCGACCATCGGGTAGCCGACAACGACCTTGCCGAAGTCGAGCGTCACGCTCGGCGCCACCACCGGGTCCACGGCCTCGGGCCAGACCTCGTTGATCCGCGTGAACACTCCCTGCCCGAGGTCCTGGGCCGAGGCGACCGTGATCCGCACCCGCGCCGTGGACACAGGCGCGTCGAAGCGGACGGCGCGCTGTACCGCGCTGTTGCCGGTGACGGCGGCGATCTTTCGCCAGTCCGAGTCCACCCAGGCGTCCACAGTGAAGTCGGTGGGGACGCCGTCCGTGTCGGACACCACGGTCAGGCCCGACAGCGTGAGCGCATCGGGCGCCGTCACCGTCAGGGTGTCGGGGAAGGCGCGCTCGGTGTCGTCGTTCCAGAACGTGTCGAGGTCGCCGTCGACGGCGTGCTGCGCGTCGTACGTGCGCGGTTGGCCGTCCCCTCCGTTGTTGCCGGCGTGCGTGGTGGAGCCTTCCGCGGTGGTTCCGTCGGGCCAGCGCGGTGGCCCGGGAGGCTCGGGGCGGCGCAGGACGGTGACCTGGCCGCCGGGTTCGAGGAGGGCGTCGGGACGGGTCACGTCACCGGCGGACCGGACGATCCGTACCGGTCGCACCGTACGGCTGGACGGCGCCTGGACGTAGGGGTGCCAGGCCGTATCAGCGACCGGTCCGGCGGCCGATCCCTGAACCGGCGTCGCTGCCGCGGCCGTTCCCGAGCCCAGGAGGGGCAGCCCGGCCGCGGCCAGCACCGCCCCGCCCACACCCGCTCCGAGCACGGCGCGCCGGTCGGGCCCCTGTGCTGTCTTCACGTCATCCGTCACGTCTGTGTGCCTCCGTCCGCCCGCACCGGGACCGGGCAGGAGTGAATCGATTTAGGCGTGGGCTCATCTGGGCCTCGCGGTACGTCAGTTGGTGAAGCGGTGGGTGCCGGACGCCGCCGCGAAGACGGCACAGCCGTCGTCCATGCGGAGGAACTTCGCCGCGCCGTGGGCGACCTCAGCCGCGTCGGAAGCGGGGATCCACACCTCGGCGGTCGTGTTGGCCGGCACGGTGAGCGTGAGCCGGAACCCGTCGGAGTCCACCGACCACTTGGTGCTGATCGGCCCCTGGACGGAGTCGTAGCGCCCCTCCGCTCGCGTGACCCCGCCGCCGGGGCGCGGCCGGACGAGGATCTTGCGGAAGCCCGGCTCGGCCGGCGCGATTCCGGCGATGTTCGCGTACATCCACTCGCCGACCGAGCCGTACGCGTAGTGGTTGAACGAGTTCATCCCGGCGTCCTGGAAGCTGCCGTCCGGCTTGATGGAGTCCCAGCGCTCCCACATCGTCGTCGCGCCCTTGTCGATCTGGTAGCCCCAGCTGGGGAAGGACCGCTGGACGAGCAGCCGGTAGGCGACGTCGGTGTGACCGGCCGCGGTGAGGACCGGCAGCAGGCGCGGAGTGCCGAGGAACCCCGTCGACAGGTGCCAGTCCTTGGCCTTGATGAGAGCGACGAGACGGTCGGCGGCGGGACCCCGGTCGGCCTCCGCGAGCAGGTCCATCGACAGCGCGAGCACATACGCGGTCTGCGTGTCGCCCTTCACCTTGCCGCCGTCCGAGACGTACGCCGTGCGGAACGCGTCACGCACACTGCCGAACAGCGAGGTGTACGGGGCCGGGTCCTTGCCCAGCGCCTTCGCCGCCCGCGCGACGAGGTCGGCGGCGTGGGCGAAGTAGGCCGTGCCGATGACGTCCTTGGGCGTCTCGTCCTGGAGGTTGAGCCAGTCGCCGAAGCCCTCGGCGGGGCGCAGGAAACCGCTGCTGTGCTTCTCCAGGTAGTCGAGCCACTTCAGCATCGAGGACCAGGACTCTTCGAGGACGCGCGTGTCGCCGTACGCCTGGTACAGCGCCCAGGGGACGGTCACGCCCGCGTCGCCCCAGCCCGCGACGCCGTTGCCGACGCCGGGCATGTCGGGGGCCACGTTCGTGAAGGCGCCCTCGTCGCTCTGGCCGTCGCGCAGGTCGCCGAGCCACTTGGTGAGGAAGCGGGCCGACTCCATGTTGTAGGCGGCCGTCGGCGCGAAGACGTTGATGTCGCCGGTCCAGCCGAGCCGCTCGTCGCGCGCCGGAGTGTCGGTGGGGATGGAGACGAAGTTGCCGCGCTGCCCCCAAGTGATGTTCTGGTGCAGCTTGTTGAGCATCGGAACGTTCGTCGAGAAGTCCATGGTGAACGGCGCCGACGTGTGGATGACCCGGCCCACGACGGCGTTGAGCGGCGGCTTGCCGGGGTAGCCGGTCACCTCGACGTAGCGGAAGCCGTGGAAGGTGAAGCGCGGCTCGTACGTCTCCTTGCCACCACCCTTGAGGGTGTACGTGTCCGTGGCCTTCGCCGTCCGGAGGTTGGCGGTGTAGATCGTGCCGTCCGGGTTGAGAACCTCCGCGTGCCGCAGCCGTACGGTGGTGCCGGCCTTCCCGGCGACGGTGAGGCGGACCGCGCCGACCATGTTCTGGCCCAGATCGTAGACGAACACGCCGGGCTTCGGCTCGGTCATCTTCCGTGCGGGCAGCTCGCGTTCGAGGCGGGTGGGGCCGCCCGCCTCGGCCACCAGGGCGGCGCTCACCTTGTCGACGGCGGTGGCCGCGACCCAGCCGGAGTCGTCGAACCCGGCGCGCGTCCAGCCGTCGGTCTCCAGGCGTGCGTCGTACTCCTCGCCCGCCATCAGGTCGGCCTCGGTGACGGGACCGGTCGAGGCGCGCCAGTCCGTGCCGGACAGTACCCGCTCGGTCGAACCGTCGGTGTACGTGACCTCCAACTGGGCCAGGAACGCAGGCCGTTCGCCGTACTGATGCGGACCGAACCAGGCGATGTTCCCGGCGTACCAGCCGGCGGCGACCGTCGCCCCGAGCGCGTTGGCCCCGGATTTCACCAGCTTCGTCACGTCGTACGTCTGGTACTGGACGCGCTTGCGGTAGTCCGTCCAGCCCGGCGCGAGCCGGTCCTCGCCGACTCGCTCGCCGTTGATGTGGGCTTCGTACAGGCCGAGCGCCGACGCGTAGAGGCGTGCCCGCGCCACGGACCTGCCCTTGAGCCGGAACTCGTGGCGCAGCTGGGCGGCGGGGGAGTGCGACGGCGCGACCTTGCCCCAGGGGCCCGAACCCCACTTCGCGAGCGCCTTCGCCGGCTTCCACGAGGAGTCGTCGAAGCCGGCCGACTTCCAGTCACCGGCGGGCTCCTGGTCGGCGGCCTTCCAGTCGGCGCCCGTGGCGAAGGTCTTCGCCCCGTCCGCCGTCGTCAGCTCCAGGAGGCCGAGCAGGCCGGCGGGGCTGTCCGTGGCGTTGACGGCGGCGACGGCCAACACGGCGGTACCGGAGCGGAGTTGGGCGGTTACGTCGACGACGGCCGGGCGGCGCCAGTTCTCCGCCGGGCCGTCCGGGTCGGCGTGTGCCACCTCGGTCCCGTTCACGTACGCGGTGTAGCCGTCGTCGGCGGTCATCACCAGGCGGGCCCGGGTCAGGCCTTCGGGTACGTCGGCACGGCCGCGGAAGTAGCGGGTTCCCGCCGGGGCGCCGGCGGCCGGATCGCCCTCGGGGAACCAGATCCAGGAGGCGTCTTCGAGCGCGGGCGTTCCGATCAGCGCCGCGGGCGCGCCGATCCACCGGGCCGACCAGTCCGACGCGGCGGTCAGGCCGGTCTCCCACCAGGACGACTCGCTCCACTCGGAGGCCCGGCCCGTGGTGTCCCAGACCCGGACGGACCAGTAGTAGCGGGTACGCGCGGCCAGGGCGGGGCCCGCGTAGGGGACGAGGGTGGACTCGGGGGAGTCGACCTTGCCGCTGTCCCACACGTCGGGGTCGCCGAGGCGGCTCTCGGTGGTGGCGACGCGTATCTGATAGGCGCTCTGGGCCCGGCCCGGTTCGTCCGACTCCAGTGGCCAACTCAGCCTGGGATGCGGCACGTCGAGCCCGAGCGGGTGCCTCACGTACTCGACGGTGGGCGCGCTCACGCGCACGGCCTTCGCGGCCCGAGCCCCTGCGGCGGCTCCCGAGGCGGGCGCGGCCTGCGCGGCTCCCGGTGCGGCGGAAGCGATGGCCGTCCCCAGGGCGGCTGTCGCGGTCGTGCTGAGCAGTCGTCTTCTGCTGATCACACTGGCTCCATACGACTCGGCTATGAATCGTTTCAGGGAGGGAAGCTAGAGTGACGAAAGTGGCCTGTCAAGGGTTTGCCGCAGCGTCACAACGGGTTGACGGATTTCCAAGTCCCCACCATTGACGGCGCTGTTGGTACGGGGCTAGCTTCCGTGCAATCTGTTTGAAACCTTTCATAGCCAGCTCTTCAGACCCGATCGGTGCCATTCCCATGAGAGAGCCCCCCGTCCTGGCCGTAGAGGGACTCGACAAGTCCTTCGGTGCCGTGCGCGCCCTCCACGGCGTGTCCCTGCAGCTCCACGCCGGAGAGGCGCACGCCCTCGCCGGAGAGAACGGCGCGGGGAAGTCCACCCTCATCAAGACGCTCGCCGGGGTCCACCGGCCCGACGCCGGCACCGTGCTCATCGACGGTGAGCCCGTCGCCCTGCACGGGCCCGCCGACGCCCGCGACGCCGGGATCGCGGTCATCTACCAGGAGCCCACGCTCTTTCCGGACCTCTCCGTCGCCGAGAACATCTTCATGGGGCGCCAGCCCCGCCGCTCCCTCGGCCGGATCGACCACAAGGCCGTCAACGCCGCGGCCGCCGCGCTCTTCGCGCGCCTCGGCGTCGACCTCGCCCCCGAGCAGCCCGCGCGCGGCCTGTCCATCGCCGACCAGCAGATCGTCGAGATAGCCAAGGCGCTCTCCTTCGACGCCCGGGTCCTGATCATGGACGAGCCGACCGCCGCGCTCACCGGCAGCGAAGTGGCCCGCCTCTTCGCCGTGGTGCGCACCCTGCGCGAACAGGGCTCCGCCATCCTCTTCATCTCCCACCGCCTGGAGGAGATCTTCGGGCTCTGCCAGCGCGTCACGACGCTGCGCGACGGGACCCTGATCGCGAGCGAACCCGTCGAGGGCCTGACCGAGGACGACCTCGTACGCCGCATGGTCGGCCGCGACCTCGACGAGCTCTACCCCAAGCAGGCCACCGACATCGGTGCGGTCGCCCTGAGCGTGCGCCGCCTCACCCGCGAAGGCGTCTTCACCGATGTGTCGTTCGACGTGCGGCGTGGTGAGATCGTCGGCCTCGCGGGGCTCGTCGGCGCCGGTCGCAGCGAGGTCGCCCGGGCGGTCTTCGGCATCGACCGCCGGGACGCGGGCACCGTCGAGGTCGACGGCCGCGCGCTCGTCAACGGCGCCCCCAGTACCGCCATGGCCGCGGGACTCGCCCTCGTGCCCGAGGACCGGCGCGCCCAGGGCCTCGTGATGGGCATGTCGATCGAACGCAACATCGGGCTCACGGGGTTGCGCACGACCGCGCGGGCCGGACTCATGGACCGTGGGGCCGAGCGCAGCCGCTCACTGGACTGGGCCATGAAGCTCCAGGTCAAGTACGCGCGGATCGCCGACGCGGTCGGCACGCTGTCCGGCGGCAACCAGCAGAAGGTCGTCCTCGCCAAGTGGCTCGCCACCGGCCCCCGCGTGCTGATCGTCGACGAGCCGACGCGCGGCATCGACGTCGGCACCAAGGCCGAGGTGCACCGGCTGCTGTCCGGACTCGCCGCGGACGGCGTCGCGGTGCTGATGATCTCGTCCGACCTGCCGGAGATCCTCGGCATGGCCGACCGCGTACTCGTCATGCACGAGGGCCGACTCACGGCGGAGATCCCGCGTACCGAGGCGACGGAGGAGTCCGTGATGGCGGCGGCGACGGGGAGGGCGGCGTGATGCGTGGCCCGAGCGAAGCGAACCCCGGAAGGAGGACCCCATGACCGTCACCGCGCAGCCGCCCGCGCCCGCCGTCGATCCCGACAAGGCCGGCGGTACCCGGCTCGTCGACCGGGTCTTCAAGATGCGTGAACTCGCCATCCTGCTGGTCTTCCTGGTGATGATCGGCGTCACCCAGGCCGGCAACAGCGAGTTCCTCTCGGAGCAGGGCATCAAGGACCTGCTCCTCAACGCCACCATCCTCGTCCTCGTCGCCACCGGGCAGGCGCTGGTCGTCATCACGCGGAACGTCGACCTGTCCGTCGGCTCGACCCTCGGCATCAGCGCCTTCGCCGCCGGTGACTACCTCCACGGCGGCGGTAACTCCGTCGTCGCGATCGTGCTCGCCGTCGCCCTGGGCGTCGGCTGCGGGCTCCTCAACGGCGCCCTCGTCAGCCTCGGCCAGGTACCGGCCCTCGTCGTCACCCTCGGCACGCTCTACGTCATCCGCGGCATCGACTCCATCTGGGTCGGCTCGCGGCAGATCACGGCGTCCGATCTGCCGGGCGGATACGTCGACTTCGGCTCCGGCGGCATCTCCGCGGTGCCGTATCTCGCGCTGATCGCCCTCGCCGTCCTGATCGCGGTGGCGTACTACCTGCGGCACTTCGGCGGCGGGCGCGAGCTGTACGCGCTCGGCTCCAACCCGGAGGCCGCGCGCCTCGCCGGCATCCCCGTGCGCCGCCGGATCCTCGCCGCGTACACCGCGTGCGGTGCGCTCGCCGGGCTCGCGGGCGCCCTGTACCTCGCCCGCTTCGGCAACGTCGACTCCGCCACCGGCAACGGCTACGAACTCACCGTCGTCAGCGCCGTCGTGGTCGGCGGCGTCGCCTTCACCGGCGGCTCCGGCAGCGTCTACGGCGCGGCCCTCGGCGCGCTCCTGCTGACCTCCATCAACAGCGTGCTGCCCGCTCTGGGCGTCAGCTCGGTGTGGGTGCTCGCGATCAATGGCTTCCTGCTGGTCCTCGCCATCGCCGTCGACCGGGTCGTCGCCCTGCGAGTCGCCGAGGCACTGAAGAAGAGGGCTGCATTCAACAGAAGGAGTGGCCACCATGGCTGATCTCCCCCTCGCCCGCGCCGTCCGGTGGGACACCGTGGTGGGAGCACTCCTGGTGGTGCTGCTCCTGGTGTCGTTCTCATTCGTCGACGGCTTCGGTAACGCGCTCAACCTGTCGTTCCTGCTCGGTAACACCCTGCCCATCGCGCTGATCGCGCTCCCGATGACCCTTCTGGTCGTCGCAGGCGAGATCGACCTCTCCGTCGCCTCGACGGCCGGCCTGTCCGGGGCCGTGATGGGCTCCCTGTGGAACGCGGGCATGGCCATCGAGACGATCATCCCGCTGTGCCTCGTCCTCGGCATCGTCTGCGGGCTCGTCAACGGCCTCCTTGTGACCCGCCTCGGGCTGCCCTCCCTCGCTGTCACCATCGGCACCATGGCCGCCTACCGCGGCATCGCCCAGATCATCCTCGGCTCGGACGCGGTCACCGACTTCCCCTCGCAGTACCTGGACTTCGCGGCGGGACGCATCGGCGACACCTTCCTGCCGTACGCGTTCCTGCCCTTCCTCGCGCTGCTCGCGATCGCGGTCGTCATCCTGCACGCGACGCCGTTCGGCCGCTCCCTCTTCGCGATCGGTGCCAACGAGGAGGCGGCGCGCTTCGCCGGTATCCGCGTCCGGCGCCACAAGCTGTGGCTGTTCGTCGCCACCGGCCTCATGGCCTCCCTGACCGGCGTGTTCTGGGCTTTGCACTACGCCAGCGCCCGCTACGACAACGCCACCGGGCTCGAACTGTCCGTCGTCGCCGCCGTGCTGCTCGGCGGCATCGACTTCGACGGAGGCAAGGGCACACTCGGCGGCGCGATCGCCGGAGTGTTCCTGCTCGGCGCCCTCCAGAACGCGATGAGCCTGCTCAACGTCTCCGCCCAGTCGCAGATCGTCGTCACCGGCGTCCTGCTCGTCGTCTCCGTGCTCGGACCCCGCGTCGTCCGGCAGCTCGCGACCGCCCGAGCGGGCCGCCAGGCCACCACCCCCTCGCACTGACCTCACGTACCGCCCGAAAGGGGCCCACGATGTCCGCACCCGCACTCCGCCGAGCCTGCCTGGCGCTCGCCGCCGTCACCTCGCTCGCGCTCGCCGCCACCGCGTGCGGCGGCACCACCAAGGACTCGGCGAAGGACGACGAAGCCGGCACGTCCTCCCACGCCAAGGCCGACCCGGGAGCCGCGACCAAGAAGGGCCTGAAGGTCGCCTTCCTGCCCAAGCAGGTCAACAACCCGTACTTCACGACCGCCGACAAGGGCGGCGAGAAGGCCGTCACCGAGCTCGGCTCGACGTACAAGGAGACCGGCCCCAACAGCGCCACCGACACCAGTGGACAGGTCAGTTACGTCAATACGCTCACCCAGCAGCAGGTCGACGCGATGGCCGTCTCCGCACAGGACCCCGGCGCCCTGTGCACCGCACTCAAGCAGGCCATGAAGAACGGGATCAAGGTCGTCACCTACGACTCCGACACCAAGCCCGAGTGCCGTGACGCGTTCGTCTCGCAGGCCAGCGCCGAGGCGCTCGGCCGCACTCAGGTCCAGCTCCTGGGCGAACAGATCGGCTACAAGGGCGACATCGCGATCCTGTCCGCCGCGCAGACCGCGACGAACCAGAACACCTGGATCGACTTCATGAAGGACGAGCTGAAGAAGCCCAGGTACAAGGACATGAAGCTGGTGAAGGTCGCGTACGGCAACGACGACGCCCAGCAGTCCTTCCAGCAGACCCAGGGCCTCCTCCAGGAACACCCCAAGCTCGCCGGGATCATCTCCCCGACCACCGTCGGCATCAAGGCCGCCGCCCAGTACCTGTCCGGCTCCAAGTACAAGGGCAAGGTCTCCCTGACCGGCCTCGGCACTCCCAACGACATGCGCAAGTACGTCAAGAACGGCACGGTCGAGGGCTTCGAGCTGTGGGACCCGGCCAAGCTCGGCGAGCTCGCCGCCCGCACCGCCGTTGCGCTGTCCTCCGGGCAGATCACCGGCAAGGAGGGCGAGACCTTCAAGGCCGGCGGCATGGGCACCTTCACCGTCGGCAAGGACGGCGTGATCGACCTCGGCGAGCCCACCGTCTTCGACCGGAAGAACATCGACGACTACCACTTCTGAGGCTCTAGGGGGTGTCCGGCGGATCAGGGTCGGACAGGTCGCGGCGCCTGGCGCGGTGCATCGCAAGGCGCCGGAGCGTCCTGATAGCGGAGCTGTTCGGACGTTTCGGCAACGCGGCGAGGTGCCGTGCCAGGCGCCGCGACCCCGGCCATGATCCGCCGGACACCCCCTAGTCCTCCGAGTCCCCCGTCCCCGCAGCCACCAGCGCATTCACGGGTAATCTGAACCATTCCCGTCGCTCAACGCCCCATGGAGGTCCCCGCCCGATGGCCCAGTCGGTGGGTATCAAGGACGTCGCCCGCGCCGCCGGAGTCTCCGTCGGCACGGTCTCGAACGTCATCAACCGCCCGGACTCCGTCGCGTCCGACACCAGGGCCCGGGTGCTGTCCGCCATCGACCGGCTCGGCTACGTACGCAGCGAGTCGGCGCGCCAGTTGCGCGCCGGACGCAGCCGCATCATGGGGCTGCTCGTCCTCGACATGGGGAACCCGTTCTTCGTGGATGTCGCGCGCGGCGCCGAGCGTGCCGCGCGCGACGCGGGGCTCGGCGTCATGGTGTGCAACAGCGCGCAGAACCCCTCCGAGGAGGCCGAGTACCTCTCCCTGTTCGCCGAGCAGCGCGTGCGGGGCGTGCTCCTCACCCCGGCCGAGGCGAGCGGCCGCAACATCGAGAGCTTCCGCCGGCACGGCATCCCGTTCGTGCTCGTCGACCGCGTCGCCGAGGGCACCTCGGAGTGCTCCGTGTCCGTGGACGACGTCACCGGCGGCGCGCTCGCCGTGCGGCACCTCGTCGACGCCGGACACCGCAGCATCGCCTACGTCAGCGGACCGCCCGCGCTCAACCAGGTCACGGACCGCCGCACCGGCGCCCTCCAGGCCCTGGCCGAGGCGGGCCTCCCGGCCGGAGCACTGCGCGAACTGCCCACGGAGCGGCTCGACGTCGCGGCGGGACGCGACGCCGGGGCCCGCCTGCTCGGCCTCGCCGATCGCCCCACCGCCGCGTTCTGCGCCAACGACCTGCTCGCCCTCGGCGTCCTCCAGGCGATGTACGCGGCCGGTGTACGGGTCCCCGAGGACATCGCGATCGTCGGCTACGACGACATCGAGTTCGCGTCGGCCGCCACGGTGCCCCTTACCTCGGTACGCCAGCCCGCGGTCACCATGGGAGTGATGGCCGCCGAACTTCTCCTGGAGGAGACGGAACCCGCGAGCGGCGAGCCCCACCGCCACCGCAGGGTCGTCCTCCAGCCCGAGCTGGTCGTACGGGGGTCGAGTCTGGGCTCGCGCTGACATGTGCTGAACTGAGCGGACACCGCACACCGTATTCCGTACGCCGCTCAGGAGCCTCCTTGACGACCGCCACATACCGCCAGCCCGGAGTCGTCCTCACCGACCGCCGCTTCTCAGTGCCGCTCGACCACGACCACCCCGAGGGCGAGAGCATCGAGCTGTTCGCCCGCGAGGCGGTGGCCATCGGCAAGGAACACGCGAACCTCCCGTGGCTCCTCTACCTCCAGGGCGGCCCCGGATTCGGCGCCAACCGCTTCTCCGGCAAGCAGGCCTGGCTCGGCACGGCGCTCCAGGACCACCGGGTGCTCCTCCTCGACCAGCGCGGCACCGGCAGCTCCACCCCGGCCAACCGGCAGACGCTTCCGCTGCGCGGCGGCCCGCGCGAACAGGCCGACTACCTCGCGCACTTCCGCGCCGACTCGATCGTCCGCGACTGCGAGGTCATCCGCAGCGAGGTGACCGGCGGCGCCCCCTGGACGGTCCTCGGCCAGAGCTTCGGCGGGTTCTGCGCCACCCGCTATCTGTCGACGGCCCCCGAGGGCCTCACCGCCGCCGTCATCACCGGCGGCCTGCCCACGCTCGACGGTCACGCGGACGACGTCTACCGCGCCGCGTACCCGCGCATCGAACGCAAGGTCGCCGCCCACTACGCGCGCTACCCGCAGGACGTCGAACGCGCCCGCCGCATCGCCGAGTACCTCGCCGAGCACGAGCCCGTACTGAACGGCGGCTACAAGCTGACCGTCGAGGCGTTCCAGTCCCTCGGCATCCTGCTCGGCGGGACCGGCGGCAGCGACCGCCTGCACTACCTCCTCGAGGACGCCTTCGTCCGCACGCCGGGCGGCGTCGAACTGTCCGACGCCTTCCAGGAGGACGTACAGGCCACGCTCTCCTACGCCGGACACCCGCTGTACGCGCTCGTGCACGAGGCCATCTACGGGCAGGACGCCCGGCCCACGAACTGGTCGGCCGAGCGTGTACGCGGCGAGTTCCCGCAGTTCGACGCCGGGAAGACGCTCGCCGGTGACGGGCCCCTGCTCTTCACGGGCGAGTCCGTGCACCCGTGGATGTTCGACTGCGACCCGGCCCTGCGCCCCCTGCGCGAGACCGCCGAACTCCTCGCCGCCCGCACCGACTGGGCCCCGCTCTACGACCCCGCCCGCCTGGCCGCCAACGAGGTACCGGCCGTCGCCGCCGTCTACCACGACGACATGTACGTCGACACGGACCACGCCCTGCGCACGGCACGCACCATCAAGGGCCTGCGCACCTGGGTCACCGACGAGTTCGAGCACGACGGACTGCGGGCCGGTGCGCCGCGCGTCCTCGACCGGCTGCTCGCCATGGTGCGCGGCGACATCTGACACACGCCGGCGGGGGAGGCGCGACGGCTTTCCCCGCCCGCGAAAGCCTCCGCATCGCGGACGGCACCGCATTAGGGTGCGGCCATGACCGAGCCGAAGATCCAGAACGCCGCCCCCGACCAGCTGCAGCCCATGCCCGAGGACTGGCAGCGCGCCCTCGCCGTCGTGGCGCACCCGGACGACCTCGAATACGGCTGCTCCGCGGCGATCGCCGGCTGGACCGACGGCGGACGCGAGGTCGCGTACGTCCTCGCCACCCGCGGAGAGGCCGGCATCGACACCCTCGAGCCCGCCAAGTGCGCGCCCCTGCGCGAACAGGAGCAGCGCGCGAGCGCCGCCGTCGTCGGCGTGGACACCGTCGAGTTCCTCGACCACAAGGACGGCGTCGTCGAGTACGGCACCGCGCTGCGACGCGACATCGCCACCGCGATCCGCAGGCACCGGCCCGAACTCCTCATCACCCTCAACCACCGCGACACCTGGGGCGGGGTCGCCTGGAACACCCCCGACCATGTCGCCGTCGGGCGGGCCACCCTCGACGCGGCGGCGGACGCGGGCAACCGCTGGATCTTCCCCGAACTCATCGAGCAGGGTCTTGAGCCGTGGAACGGCGTGCGCTGGGTCGCCGTCGCGGGCTCGTCGTCGCCCACGCACGCGGTCGACGCGACGCCCGGGCTCGAACGGGCCGTGCACTCACTGCTCGAACACCGCGCGTACATCGAGGTGTTGACGGACGAGGACCCCGAGACCTACTGCCGCTCGTTCCTCACCGGCAACGTCCAGGCCGTCGCGGAGCGCTTCGGCGGCACACCGGCCGTGCCGTTCGAACTCTTCAGTCGGTAGGGCCCGTCACCTACCCTGCGCCTTCTGATGACACGTCAGGAAAGTGGGGGTGGTGGCGGGATGATCGACACGACGAGCAAGGAACTTCCCGACGAAGGCGAAGGCGAAGGCGAGGGCGAACGGCGGCTCCGGCTGCACGTCGAGGAGGGCGGTATAGGTGTCCTCACCCTGTGCCGGCCGGAGAAGCTGAACGCCTGGAGCTGGGAGTCGAGCCGCCAACTCGGGCTGTTCGCCGACCGGATCCGCTTCGACGACACGATCCGGGTGGTGCTGCTGCGGGCCGAGGGACGGGCCTTCTGCGCGGGCATCGACATCAAGGCGCCCGGCGGCGGGATCACCGGGCGCTCCGGGTCCGAGCGGACGCGCAACTACTACGAGGGCATCCGCTGGGTCCATGAACGGTTCCGCGCGTTCGCCGGTCTGCCACAGCCCGTCGTCGCGGCCGTACAGGGCTACTGCCTCGGCGTCGGCTTCGAGCTGGCGCTGATGGCCGATGTGCGGATCGCGGCCGAGGACGCGGTGTTCGCGCTGCCGGAGGCGCAGCTCGGGGTCGCCGTGGACGCGGGCGGCGATCTGCGGATCGCGCGCGAGGCGGGCGCGGGGTGGGCCAAGTTCCTCGCCCTGACGGGCCGCCGCGTCGACGCGGGGACGGCACACCGGCTGAACCTCGTCCAACAGGTCACCGGGGCAGGCGAGTTGGAAGAGGCCGCTCACTCGGTCGCCGCGGAGATCGCGGCGAACGCGCCGCTCGCCGTGCAGTCCGTCAAGCGTGACATCGACGCCTTCGCGGACGCGGGTATGGGGGCCGCGCTCGACCGAGTGGCGATGAGCGCGGCGCTCACGCTCACGTCGGAGGACATCGGCGAGGGGTACACGGCGAAGGCGGAGCGGCGCGAGCCGCGGTTCGACGGGAAGTAGAGCGTGAGGGCCGCCCTTCGCGGTCCCTCCGGGAACGGTCCTTACTGGAACGGCCCCCTCCCCATCTGCTCCCGTACGGTCACCACAGGCGGGCTCGCCAGTCCGCGCCGCTGCCAGTTCGCCCCGTCCACGACGAGTGTGTGGCCGCTGATGAAGCGGGCGTAGGGGGAGGCGAGGAACGTGGCGGCCCAGCCCAGTTCGCGGGGTGCGCCGACGCGCAGGGCGGGCTGCCGGGCGTCGTGGTCGGCGCTCCCTCTCGGTCCGCCCCTCTCGAGGTTGGCGCGGATGTCGCCGGTCATGTCCTCGTGCGGCATGAGCCCCGGCACGAGGCCGTTGACCTGGATCCCGTACGGGCCCCACTCCACGGCCAGCGTCTCCACCAGGTTCTTCACGCCCGCCTTGGCCGCCGCGCTGTGGGCGAAGCCGGGGCCGCCCGTCCACGCGTACGAGGCGCCTACGGCGATCACCGAGCCCGGCGTGCCCGCCGCGAGATGTCTGCGGCCGAACTCACGGGTCATGTAGAAGGTGCCGTTGAGGGTGATGTCGACGACGGTGCGCCAGGCGTTCGGGCTCATGTCCTCGGCGGGTACGGGGAAGTTGGCGGCCGCGTTGTTGACGAGGACGTCGGGGGTGCGCCCGTGGGCCGCCTCCGCCGTGTCGAAGACCTCGGCGATGCGGTCCGGGTCCCTGATGTCGCAGACCGCGGCCGTCACCGTGCCGCCGTCGCGGCTCACGCGCCCCAGTTCTTCCAGCGCGGGCTCCAGGTGCGCGGCCCGGCGGCTCACGATCATCACGTCGGCGCCGAGCCGCGCGAACTCGGCGGCGACGGCCTTCCCGAGCCCGGTCCCGCCACCGGTGACGAGGACCAGGCTTCCCCGGTACGTTCCCGGGGGGAGCGCTGTCGTGCCGGCCGGGGGAGGGGTGGGCAGCCCCTGCGGTGTCGTCGCGCGGGCGGGGCCGGTCGAGTCCGTCATGCCGTATCGATACCGCGTGGACGCCGAAAGCTCCATGCCTGCGACAAGCCTTGGACATGACCGCGACGCGTACGCGAAAAAGGCCCCCGGCCTGTTCCCAGATCTCCAAGCGACCGCTTAGTATGCGAGCGAACCCGGTAAGACGAAGAAGTCCCGTGGAGGCCCCGCATGCAGGCATGGCAAGTGCACCGGAACGGCGAGCCGAGCGAGGTGATGGAGCTCGCCGACGTCGAGCGGCCCGTCCCCGGCGACGGCCAGGTCCTGCTCAGGGTGCGCGCGGCGAACATCAACTTCCCCGACGCGCTGATGTGCCGCGGCCAGTACCAGGTGCGGCCGCCGATGCCGTTCACGCCCGGCGTGGAGATCTGCGGCGAGACCGAGGACGGCCGCCGCGTGCTGGCCAACCCCGCGCTGCCGCACGGCGGCTTCGCCGAGTACGCCGTGGCGGACGCCGCCGCCCTGCTGCCCGCGCCCGACGCGCTCGACGACGCCGAGGCCGCGGCCCTGCACATCGGCTACCAGACCGGCTGGTTCGGCCTGCATCGCAGGGCGCACCTCCAGGCCGGCGAGACGCTCCTCGTACACGCGGCGGCGGGCGGCGTCGGCAGCGCCGCCGTCCAGCTCGGCAAGGCGGCCGGCGCCACCGTCATCGGCGTCGTCGGCGGCGAGGAGAAGGCGAAGGCGGCCCGCGATCTCGGCTGCGACGTCGTCATCGACCGCCGCGCGCAGGACGTCATCGCCGCCGTGAAGGAGGCCACCGGCGGCCGGGGCGCCGACGTCATCTACGACCCGGTCGGCGGCGAGGCGTACACGCAGTCCACGAAGGTCGTCGCCTTCGAGGGCCGGATCGTCGTCGTCGGATTCGCGAGCGGCACGATCCCGAGCCCCGCCCTCAACCACGCCCTGGTGAAGAACTACGCGATCCTCGGCCTGCACTGGGGCCTGTACAACACCAAGGACCCGAAGCTGGTCGCGCACTGCCACGAGCAGCTCACCGAGCTCGCGGCGCGCGGCGCGATCAAGCCGCTGATCAGTGAGCGCGTGCCGCTGGGCGGCGCGGCGGCTGCCGTGCAGCGCGTCGCCGACGGCGTCACCACCGGCCGCGTCGCCGTGGTGCCCGGCCACGAGGGGGCGGGCGCATGACCGACGCCGCCGAACTGCGCAGCCGCACGCAGACGTTGCTGGCCGCGTATCCGCCCGCGACCACGGACCGTACCGACTTCCTGAAGGCCCGCTTCGACGCCGGGCTCGCGTGGGTGCACTACCCGCAGGGCCTCGGCGGGCTGGGTCTGCCGCGCTCGCTCCAGGCCGTCGTGGACGCCGAACTCGCCGTGGCGGACGCCCCGGACAACGATCCGCGCCGCATCGGCATCGGCCTCGGCATGGCCGCCCCGACGGTGCTCGGCTTCGGCACCGACGAGCAGAAGCAGCGCTTCCTGCGCCCGTTGTGGATCGGCGAGGAGGTGTGGTGCCAGCTGTTCAGCGAGCCCGGCGCGGGCTCCGACCTCGCGGCCCTCGGCACCCGTGCCGTGCGCGACGAGGCCACCGGCGACTGGGTGATCAACGGCCAGAAGGTGTGGACGTCCGGCGCGCACGCCGCCCGCTGGGCCATCCTCATCGCCCGCACCGACCCGGACGTGCCCAAGCACCGCGGCATCACGTACTTCATCTGCGACATGACCGACCCCGGCGTCGAGGTGCGGCCGCTGCGCCAGATCACCGGCGAGGCCGAGTTCAACGAGGTGTTCCTCACCGATGTCCGCATCCCGGACGCGCACCGCCTCGGCGAGATCGGCGACGGCTGGAAGGTCGCGCAGACCACGCTCATGAACGAGCGCGTGTCGATCGGCGGCTCCCGTATCCCGCGCGAGGGCGGCATGATCTCCGCGGTCGCGAAGACCTGGCGCGAACGCCCCGAGCTGCGCACCCACGACCTGCACCAGCGGCTCCTGAAGCTGTGGGTCGAGGCCGAGGTCGCCCGCCTCACCGGCGAGCGCCTGCGCCAGCAGCTCGTCGCGGGCCAGCCGGGCCCCGAGGGCTCCGGCATGAAGCTCGGCTTCGCCCGCCTCAACCAGGAGATCAGCGGCCTGGAGATCGAACTCCTCGGCGATGAGGGCCTGTTGTACGACGACTGGACCATGCGCCGGCCGGCCGTCGTCGACTTCCTGGCCCGAGACGCCGGATACCGCTATCTGCGCGCGAAGGGCAACAGCATCGAGGGCGGGACGAGCGAGGTCCTGCTCAACATCGTCGCCGAACGCGTCCTCGGACTGCCGTCCGAGCCGCGCACCGACAAGGACGTCGCCTGGAAGGACCTCGCGCGATGAGCGATCTGCTGTACACGGAGGAGGAAGAGGCGCTGCGGTCCGCCGTGCGCGGCCTCCTCGCCGCCCACTGCGACGCCGCGTCGGTGCTCGCCCGCGTCGAGACGGAGGAGCCGCACGACCGCGCGCTGTGGAAGTCCCTCGCCGAGGGCATGGGGCTCGCGGGCCTGCTGATCCCCGAGGAGCTCGGCGGCCAGGGTGCGACGCACCGCGAAGTGGCCGTGGTGCTCGAGGAGCTGGGGCGCTCCGTCGCCCCCGTTCCCTATCTCACCAGCGCCGTTGTCGCGACCGAGGCGCTCCTCGACTGCTCGGGCGACGAGGCCTCCACGCTGCTCGGCGCGCTCGCGTCGGGCCGCACGGTGGGCGTGCTCGCCGTGCCCCTGTCGGCCGCGCCCGGCCAGGCCTTCACCGGTGTACGGGAAGAGGGTGGCCGGCTGGAAGGGCGGGTCACCGGCGTCGCCGACGCGGCGGCGGCCGATGTGCTCCTCGTACCGACGAGCAGCGGCCTGTACGCGGTCGATGTCACCGACGACGGCGTCACCGTCGAGGTACGGACGTCCCTCGACCCCACCCGGCCCGTCGCCACGGTGACCTTCGCCGGTGCACGCGCGCGCGTGCTGACCGACAACGCCGTTCCGGCCGTCCGCCGCGCGCTGCGGGCCGGAGCGGGACTTCTCGCGTCCGAGCAACTCGGCCTCGCCGACTGGTGCTTGACCGAAACGGTCCGCTACACGCGCGAGCGCCACCAGTTCAACCGGCCCGTCGGCTCGTTCCAGGCGCTCAAGCACCGGCTCGCCCAGGTGTGGCTGGAGGTCGTCGGCGTCCGTGCCGCGGCCCGCAACGCGGCGGACACCCTCGCCGCCGCGAGCGACGACGCCGATGTCGCGGTGGCCGTCGCCCAGGCGTACGCGGGACCTGCGGCCGTCCATGCGGCGGAGGAGGCGCTCCAGCTGCACGGCGGCATCGGCATGACCTGGGAGCACCCCGTCCACCTCTACCTCAAGCGGGCCAAGGCCGACTCGATCGCCCTGGGTTCCGCGGGCAGACACCGGGAGGAGCTGGCCGAGCTGGTCGACCTCCGGGCGCCCTGACACCGGGTCCGATGCCAGACATGACATCGGGCCTGACCCCGGGTCCGACGCCGGGCCTGACCCCGGGTTTTACCTTCCCTTGACGAGATGGCATTATTGCGACCCGTTCGCAATAAGAGTTGATCTTCAATAGGGGTGGGCATGGTGGTCAGGCCGGCGCGAGGTGCGACAGCGGTGGCGGCGGTCGCCGCATTGTCGGTGACCGCCGCGGCCTGTTCGGCGCCCGGCGGCTCTGGCGGGGGCGGCAAGGGGCGGGCAGCGTCGAGCGCGGTCGTGGGCATCGCCTACGAACCGGACACGCTCAGCCCGCTCCTGGGCTACGGCAAGGACGGCAACTCGAAGGTCTTCGACGGGCTGCTCACCCACGACGCGGACATGAAGCTGCAGCCCGCGCTCGCCGCCGCCCTGCCGAAGGTGAGCGCCGACGGCCGCACGTACACGTACGAGCTGCGCGACGGCGTGCGGTTCAGTGACGGGAAGCCCTTCTCGGCGAAGGACGTCGTCTTCACCTACGAGACGATCCTCGACAAGAAGACCAACAACGCCTCCAAGGCGGAGCTCGACGCCGTCGACACGGTCGAGGCCAAGGGGGACGACACCGTCGTCTTCCGCCTCAAGTACCCCTACGCCCCGTTCGCCGAGCGCACCGTCCTGCCCATCGCGCCCGAGCACATAGCCGGCAAGCAGGACGTCAACACCGGTGACTTCACCACGAAGCCGGTCGGCACCGGGCCATACACGCTCGTGAAGTGGTCCAAGGGCGAGAAGCTCACCTTCAAGGCCAACCCCCGCTACTGGGGCGGCGAGCCGAAGGTCAGGAACTTCACCATGGCCGTCATCAAGGACGACGACGTGCGTGCCACCCGGCTGCGCTCCGGCGACCTCGACGGCGCCATCCTGCCGCCCAACCTCGCCGCGACGTTCAAGAGCGACGGCGACAAGAAGACGTACGCCGCCCGCACCTTCGACTACCGCGTCGTGACCCTGCCCACCGGCAACAAGGTGGCCGGGGACACCGCCGTGCGGCGCGCGCTCGACATCGGCGTCGACCGCAAGGCCATGGTCGACTCGATCCTCTACGGCGCGGGCAAGGAGGCGTACGGCCCGGTCCCGACCGACAGCCCTTGGTTCACCGAGGGCACCGAGCGCACCCACGACCTCGCGAAGGCCAGGAGGATCCTCGACGACGCGGGCTGGAAACCCGGCGAGGACGGGATCCGCGCGAAGGACGGCGTCCGCGCCTCCTTCCCGCTCTGGTACCTGACAGGCGACAAGCTCCGCCAGGACCACGCCCTCGCCTACGCCTCCGACGCCAAGAAGCTCGGCATCCAGATCAAGGTCGAGTCCGGCACCTGGGAGGTCATCGAGCCGCGCATGCCCAAGGACGCGGTCCTCGCCGGCGGCGGCTCCCCGGCCGACCCCGACTTCGACCAGTACACGCTCCTCAAGTCCTCCCTCGCGGGCGACGGCTTCAACAACATGGCCTGGTACGACAACGCGCGTGTCGACAAGGCGCTCGACGCGGCCCGCAGGACCGACGACCGCGACAGGCGCAAGGCCGCGTACGACACCGTGCAGCGTGAACTCGTGAAGAACCCGGGCTACACCTTCCTCACGCACATCGACCACCTCTACGTCGTCGGCGACCGGTTCGGCGACCTCACCACCCAGGTCGAGCCGCACGACCACGGGCTCGCCTCCGGCCCCTGGTGGAACGTCGAGAAGTGGCAGTCGGCCTCGTGAAGCGGCGGCTCCCCTGGGGGCCGATGGCGCGCCTGACGGGACGGCGGATCCTGTTCGCAGTCCCGGTCCTCGCCACCGTGACCTTCGGCGTCTTCGCGATCGCCGCCGCGTCCCCCTTCGACCCCGTCAAGGCCTACGCGGGCACGGCCGGTCTCACCGCCTCGCAGGACAACCTCGACCAGCTCCGCGCCAACCTCGGCGTCGACCGGCCCCTCGTCACCCGCTGGTGGGACTGGCTGACCTCCGCGCTCCAGGGCGACCTGGGTGACTCCTCCGTACTGCGGCAGCCCGTCGCCGACGTCGTCGGCGAACGCATCGGCTGGTCCGTCCTGCTCGCGGCCACCGCCTTCCTCGCCGCCGTCCTGCTCGGCACGGCGCTCGGCGTCCTCGCGGCGCGACGCCAGGGCGGCTGGCTCGACCGGACCGTCACCGCGGTCGCCTACACCCTCGAAGCCGCGCCCCCGTTCTGGCTGGGCCTGCTCGCCGTATGGCTGTTCGCCCTCAGACTCGGCGCACTCCCGGCCGGCGGACTCACCGACACCGGCAGCACCACGATCACCGCCGGACAGGTCACCTCGCACCTGGTGCTCCCCGCCGCCGTCCTCGCCGTCTCGCAACTTCCCTGGTTCGTCCTGTACGTACGCCAGGGCGTCGGCGACGCACTTGAGGAGGACCCCGTCCGCGGGGCGCGCGCACGCGGACTCGCCCCGCGCACCGTCCTGCTCGGCCACGCCCTGCGCTCCGGAATGCTGCCCGTGCTGACCCTCATCGGCTCCCGCGTACCCGAACTGATCACCGGCGCGCTCCTGGTGGAGACCGTGTTCAGCTGGCCGGGCATCGCCGCCGCGACCGTGCAGGCAGCGACGTCCGTCGACTTCCCGCTGCTCGCCGCGCTGACCGTCCTCGCCACGCTCGCCGTGCTCCTCGGCAACCTGGCCGCCGATCTCCTCTACGGCCTCGCCGACCCGAGAGTGGGCTTCGATGGCTGAGCTCACCTGGCGCACCTACGGCGGCGCGCGCCGCTCCACGCGCGCGTGGCGGGTGCGCACGTCCGCCGTCCTCGTCGCGGTGGTCGTCCTCGCCGTCCTCGTCGTGCCGCTCCTCGCGCACCTCGACGAACAGGCCGTAGACCTCGCCGCCAAGCTTCAACCGCCCTCGTGGGCCCATCCGTTCGGCACCGACGACGTGGGCCGCGACCTGCTGCTGCGCTGCGTGTACGGGCTGCGCGTCTCCCTCCTCGTCGGGGTCGTCGCCGCCGTCGTGGCGACCGTCATCGGCACGGCCGTGGGCGCGCTCGCGGGCGCCGTCGGAGGCTGGACGGACCGGGTCGTGATGCGGCTCGTGGACGTCTTCTCGTCGGTGCCGCACCTGCTCCTGGGCATCTTCGTCGTCGCCATGTTCCGGCCGGGCGTCTGGCCGGTCGTCGTCTCCGTGGCGCTCACGCACTGGCTGTCCACGGCCCGTATCGTGCGCGCCGAAGTCCTCTCCCTGCGCTCACGGCCGTACATCGACGCGGCCGTGTCCGGGGGCTCGTCGCGGTGGCGGATCGCCGTGCGCCACCTGCTGCCGGGCGTCCTTCCGCAGGCCGCGCTCGCCGCCGTGCTCATGGTGCCGCACGCCATCTGGCACGAGTCCGCCCTGTCGTTCCTCGGCCTGGGCCTGCCCACGCACCAGGCGAGCCTGGGCACCCTCGTCCAGTCCGCACGCGGCTCGCTGCTCGCCGGGGACTGGTGGCCGACGCTCTTCCCCGGCCTGTTCATCATCGTGCCGACCCTGGCGATCGCGGGCCTCGCGGGCGCCTGGCGGGAACGGCTCAACCCCCGCCGCCGATCGGAGCTCATGCTGTGACCGGGCCCCAACCCGTGCTGTCCGTAAGGGACTTGTCCGTACGCTTCCGCATGCGAGACGGCGTGTACGTGCAGGCCGTCAGCGGCGCACGCTTCGACCTCGCGGGCGGCGAGTGCCTGGCCCTCGTCGGGGAGAGCGGATGCGGCAAGTCGGTGCTCGCGTCGGCCCTCCTCGGGCTCCTGCCGGGCAACGCGGAGACCGCCGGGTCCGCGTTCATCGGCGACCTCGACCTGCTCGCCGCCGACGAGCGCACACTGGCCCGCACCGTCCGCGGCCGCCGCGTCGGCCTCGTACCGCAGAGCCCCGCCGCGCACCTCACGCCCGTACGGACCGTCCGCTCCCAACTGGAGGAAACCGTAAGTGAGTTGACCGGCGTGCGACGCGGGCCACGGCTGCGGGCCGCCGCCGAGGAGGCCGCGGAGCGCGCCGCGTTCCCCGCCGGGCATCTCGACCGGCACCCGCACGAACTGTCCGGCGGGCTCGTCCAGCGGGCCGCGACCGCGCTGGCCCTGGTCGGCGGCGCGCCCCTACTCCTCGCCGACGAACCCACGACCGGACTCGACCGCGACCTCGTGGAGCGCACCGTCGACGAACTGCGCCGCCACATCGGGGCGGAGCGCGCGCTCCTGCTCATCACGCACGACCTCGCGGCGGCCGAGCGGATCGCCGACCGCGTGGCCGTGATGTACGCGAGCCGCATCGTCGAACTCGCCGATGCCGCCGACTTCTTCGGCGGCCCCGGGCCCCGGCACCCGTACGCCCGCGGCCTCCTCGACGCGCTGCCCGACCGCGAGTTCACGCCCATTCCCGGGATGCCGCCCGAACTGGGCGCGCTCCCGGCCGGCTGCGCGTTCGCCGCGCGCTGCGACCGCGCCGCCGACACCTGCGGGACCCGGCCCGCACTCGCGGACGGCGTGGCCTGCCACCATCCCGCGACCGTGCCGCCGGAGGCGCCGTGTGCTTGAACTGATCTCCGTCACCGCCGGGTACGAGCGCGGCAACCCCGTCGTGCGGAACGCCGGCCTGACCATCGCCTCCGGCGAGGCCGTCGGGCTTCTCGGGCCCAGCGGCTGCGGCAAGTCCACCCTCGCTCGCGTCGCCGCCCTGCTCCACCGCCCCGACTCCGGCCGCGTCGTCATCGACGGGGAGCCGGCCCGCGGCTGGCGCCACCGCGCGCCCCGCGAGCAGCGCACCGCGTTCGGCGTGGTCTTCCAGCAGCCGCGCATGTCGGCCGACCCACGGCTGCGCCTCGCCGACCTCATCGCCGAACCGCTGCGGGCCACCGGCCTGAAACCGGACGATCGCGTCGGCGAGCTGGCCGCGACCGTCGGCCTGGGTGCCGACCTCCTGTCACGTCGCCCCCACGAGGTCAGCGACGGCCAGCTGCAACGCGCCTGCCTCGCCCGGTCCCTCGCCCTGCGCCCCCGCTGGCTGATCTGCGACGAGATGACGGCGATGCTCGACGCGTCCACGACGGCGGCCCTGGTGGGCGTTGTGGAGGACTATCGCGCGGAGACGGGCGCGGGGCTGCTGGCCGTGGGCCACGACCGGCGTCTCCTCGAGCGCTGGTGCGGCCGGACGGTGGCGTGGGACGCGCTGGGCTCCGCCGGAGAAGGCAGGTGAACGAGGGGCGGTCCGACCCCCGCCCGGCTGCCCGTCATTCACCCTGAGCACACAGGTGAACGCCGCATGCAGGTCCGGCCAACTCCCTCCCTGGTATCGCCCATTGAGACGTGCGGGACCTCATACTCGCTGAGGCCCGTACGGCATTCCCCGGGAGGAACACATGGCCCACCTCACCCGTCGCAGAGCCCTCACGACCCTCGCCGCGGCGGTCACCGCGACCGTCGCCGTGCCCGGGTACGCGCAGGCGTCCGAGCGGGGACGCGGCCCCCGCCCCCTGCTGCGCGCCCACGCACACAACGACTACGAGCACCCCCGGCCCCTCCTCGACGCCCTCGACCACCGCTTCGCCAGCGTCGAGGCGGACATCTACCTCGTCGACGGCGAGCTCCTCGTCGCGCACGACCCGATCGACCTCGACCCGAAGCGCACCCTCGCGGCGCTCTACCTGGAGCCGCTCGCGGCCCGCGTCAGGGCCAATCACGGCTCCGTGTACCGGGCTTACCGCACGCCCCTCCAGCTTCTCGTCGACATCAAGACCGAAGGCGCGGCCACCTACCTCGAACTCGACCGCCAACTGCGCGGCTACCGCCACCTGTTCACCACGTACGCCCACGGCCGCGTGCGCACCGGCGCGGTCACCGCGGTGATCTCCGGGGACCGCGCCGCCCGCGAGCCCATGGAGCGGCAGCGAGCGCGCAGCGCGTTCTACGACGGCCGCCTCACCGACCTCGGCGCTGCCGCGCCCGCCTCCTTCACTCCGCTCATCAGTGACAACTGGGCCAACAACTTCACCTGGCAGGGTGCGGGGCCGATCCCGGCCGCCGAGCGCGAGAAGCTGCGTTCCATCGTGTCGGCCGCCCACCGGGAGGGCCGCCGCGTCCGCTTCTGGGCGACGCCCGACGTCGCGGGACCCGAGCGCGACGCCGTGTGGGGCGAGTTGCTCGCTGCCGGGGTGGACCACCTCAACACGGACGACCTCGCGGGTCTCGAAGCGTTCCTCGACGCCCACGAGAAGTAGGCGTCCGCCGCCACATCACTCGTTCGGCGGACACGTCACTCGCCCGGGCGCAGCCTCCGCTACGCCACACTTGCGGCCGAAGGCCGCGGTGTTGGCGTGGCGGAGGAGGTTCGGCGATGTCCCTGTCGATTTCGGTCGTGCTGCTGCTTCTGATCCTGGCGGTGGTCTTTCTGCGCAACGGCGCGATGAAGATCTCGCACGCGATGGTCTGCGTGCTGCTGGGATTCCTGCTGGCCGGCACGAGTATGGCGCCCACTTTGCACAACGGCCTGACGGCTACGGCGGGGATCGTGAGCAGTCTGCATCCTTGATCCATCGGCCGTCGCCCACGGGTCCGTAGATCGTTTCGGGTTCGTGAACAACACCCGTGTGCGCATGGACACTTCAAGGGTGTGGCCTTAGCTTCGCGCCATGACGAGCAGAGCTCTGAGCCGTGCCCTCGCCCTGACCATGACGATCGCCGCGGCCGGTGTCGCGTACCCCGCCCAGGCGGACGACATCCCCAAGGCGCCCGGTCACCGGCTCGTCGAGCAGTACGCGGGAGCGCCCGCAGAGGCGCGCCCCGTGCCGGGTCAGGCGCCACCGCAGCACCCGTATCTCGCGGCGAACGGCCGCAGCGGAATGCACGCGGACGCGGCAGGCAGCGGCACGTACCCCTGGAGCGGGCCGCTGGGGAACAAGCCCGAGGTGAGCAGCGAGAAGATGGCCGCGCTCGGCGGCGAATGCGCGACGGTGACCTTCGACAAGGACGGCCGCATCGTCACCGTCTGCGGCACGTTCACAGGGTTCCTGGTGAAGCTGCTCGACCCGCACTCCCTGAAGACCCTCGCCGAGTACAAGCTCCCGCAGCGCCCGTCCACCGTCGAGGCCATCACCCGGCTCGACTTCTCGAAGATCTTCAAGGACACCTCGGGCGGCGCCTACTCGTACCTCGACAACGAGGACCGGCTCGTCCTCGCCGACTCGCGCCAGCACATCATCAGACTCGCGCACGAGCAGGCGGCGGACGGCAGTTGGAGCTTCCGCGTGACCGACGACTGGGACCTGACGGGGCAGGTGCCGCACGACTGCGTGAGCTGGACGAACCTCTACCCGAGCGGCACCTGCGACCCGGTGACGTCGGTGATGCCCGACTGGCAGGGCCGCGTCTGGTGGGTGACGCGACAGGGGCGCGTCGGCACGGTCGACCCGGCCAACGGGACGATCAAGTCGATCCAGCTGCCGGGGGAGGAGATCCAGAACTCCTTCTCGGTCGCCGAGGACGGTGTCTCGATCGTCTCCGAGCACGCCCTCTACAGCTTCGAGGCGGCGGCGGACGGTACTCCCAAGCCCGTCTGGCGCCAGACGTACGACCGCGGCACGGGCACCAAGCCCGGCTCGGTGAACCAGGGTTCGGGCACCACACCCGACCTGTTCGGCTCGGGCGAGGACTACGTCGCGATCACCGACAACGCGGACGACCGCATGAACATCCTGGTCTACCGCCGCGGCCGCGACGTCCCCGACGACCAGCGTCTCGTCTGCAAGGTCCCCGTCTTCGGCTCCGGCGCCTCCACGACGGACAACTCCCTGATCAGCTACGGCAACAGCCTCGTCGTCGAGAACAACTACGGCTACGAGAACATCACCTCACTCACCTTCGGCCGCTCCGTCGTCGGCGGCGTCACCCGGGTCGACGTACGCAAGGACGGCTCGGGCTGCGACACCGTATGGGAGAGCAAGGTCCGCTCCCCCTCCACGGTCCCCAAACTCTCCACCGCGAACGGCCTCCTGTACTTCTACACGAAGGACCCCAACTCCCTGGGCATAGATGCCTGGTACCTCACGGCAGTCGACTTCCATACGGGCGAACCCCGCTGGAAGCAACTCGCGGGAACGGGCATCACCTACGACAACAACTGGGCCCCGGTCACGCTCGGCCCGGACGGAACAGCGTATGTGGGGGTCTTCAACGGGCTTGTGGCGGTGCGTGACAGGGCGTGAGACGGGCGGTGCGCGGAGGGCTCCGAGTAGCCCTCCGCGACGAGTTCCTGGCCGCGTGAGCGCGGAGCTCAGCGTCGCGAGAAGACCCCGATCCCGTTCGCCACGGCGCGCTCCGGGGGGTCCGTCGGGTGGTTTCTCACGGTGGTCGTCGCGGCGCCCGGGTCCCTCGTGACCAGGGTGGACGATCCGCCGCCGTCCAGGCTGAACGCGTCGTCCGCGCCCAGCTTGCGCATCGCGTCCGCCACTTCCGCGATGGTCAGGCCGGTGCGGTACTGCGGGGCGCCGTCCAGGGCCAGGAGGAAGAGACGGCGGCCGTCTGCCGTGGTGCCCGCGGCGGTGCGGACCGCGGCCGTCTTCGCGTCGAGGCCGGGCAGCGGGGCGCCGTCCCGCAGTACGGGGTAGCCGCCGACCGCGAACTGGTAGGGAATGTGCGACGTCGCCGCCACCAGGCGGTGCCTGATCCGGACGTGGTCGCCCGCCGACAGCTTCCGCAGCTCCTGCGCGCCCGCCTCGCGTCCGACGAGCACAGTGGTGCCGGACGCAATGGGACCGCTGCCGGGAGTGCCGGCCGATGACACGACACGGCCGTGGCGCACCGTCACCTCGTACGTGTCCGTGCTGCACGGCGCGGCCCGGTTCGTGTCGGTGCCGCACGTGGCGCGCACCCGCGACACGGCGCCCCAGTCGGAGGTGAACGCGCCGACCGAACCGACGGGCAGTGCGTACTGGTTGAGGCCGCCGAGCGGCAGCCGTCGGCCGTCGGCGCTGACCGAGCCGTCGAGGGCCATGCGGTCGAGCCGGACGCGGTGGTCGACGCCCACGCCGAGCACGTCCTCGGTAGTGGTGCCGGGCGGGAGCGCGGGACCGAAGCGCTGGCCGTCCGGTACGGCGGCCTTGAGCGTCCGGCCGCTCGCGACGGCCGGACCGACGGAGGCACCGGTGGCCTCTACGCCGGGGTGCTGGGACTCGGTGATGTTGAAGAAGTCGCCGTTGACGCCGCCGACCGCGCCGCTCTCGTCGGCCAGCGAGGAGACGGTGGCCCGTCCGCCGACCGCGTCCGGGTGCAGCAGATCGACCCGCACGCGCGCGTTGCGCAGATCGACGCTCAGCACATGCGCGTGCGTCAGCCCCTTCGCCGCGGGGATGTCGAACTCCTCGTACGTGACGCCCGGAGCGATCGAAGTGCCGCCGCCCTCCGCGCCGCTGGCCGGCGCCGCCCCGGCGAGGACGGTGCCGGCCAGCGCGCCGAATGCGGCACAGGCCGAGAGGGCCGATCTGTAGCGTCCGTCGCGATGTCTCATGTGACCCCCTGCTGTCCGCGTAACTCACCTCTGTCACAAGGGAGTTCATCAGACGCGGAGGGGCACGTCGATGGCTACGTGCCGACCAGCCGGGAACGGATCAGGAAACGTACACCTTCGGGTGCCTCCAGGGAGAAGCCGCTGCCGCGGCCCTCGACCACGTCGACGATCAGCCGCGTGTGGCTCCACACCTCGAACTGGCTCTTCGACATCCAGAACGCGACCGGCTCCGCGACACCCTCCACGGTCAGGGACGCGAGCCGCACATCGCTGCCGCCCGTACGGAACTCGCCCTCCGGGTAGCACATGGGAGCGCTGCCGTCGCAGCACCCGCCGGACTGATGGAACATCAGGGGCCCATGGGCCGAACGCAGCCGCCGCAGCAGATCGGCGGCCGCCGGGGTCAGCTCCACACGCGGGGCCTCGTCACTCACGGCAGGCTCCTTCCGTAGGACGGTGTCGCGGGGCCACAGTCAACTCCCCGCTACGTTGCAGGAAGGTTGCGCCCCCGCGCCAGGTCCCGGGATCTACGAAGCCTCTGAAACCAGCCGTTCGCGCAGGAAGGAGACGACTCGTTCGCGGGCGGCGAGCGCCGGGTTGCCCGGCTCCTCGCGCACCTCCGTGGTGAGCACCGCGTGCGCGGACTTGGCGAAGCCGCCCGCGTTGCCCGGCGACGAGTCCAGTTCGATGACCTCGAACGCGTCGCCGAGGTGCTCGCGCAGCGTGCGGAACCGCTGGGCGGGCACCGCCCTGTCCTCGCTGAAGCGCAGGCCGAGCACGCACAGGCCGGACTCCTTGGAGCGGCTGACGACCGTGTCGAACTCGGCGCGGGACAGGCCCGGGTCGACCCGCCGCGCCCCGCTGACCGGGAACGGCACCGACGGCTGGCTGAGCACCGGCGCGAGCACGACGTCGTCCACCGCGGCGGCGAGCGCGAAGCCTCCGGTGAAGCACATGCCGATGACGCCGACCCCGGGCCCCGGCGTGCGCGCCGCGAGATCGCGGGCCAGTGCGCGCAGATAGTCCGCGATCGGGCGGCGTGCGTTCGTGGCGAAGGCGCGGAACTCGGAGGCGACGCAGAGCCGGGTCAGGACCTTGAGGGAGTAGCCGACGGACTCCTCGCGGCCCGGCTCGCCGAACGGGGACGGGATCGCGACCGTGAACCCCTGCTCCACCAGATGGTCGGCGAGGCCGAGCACGGCGGGCGTGATGCCGGGGATCTCGGGGATCAGTACGACGCCGGGGCCGCTGCCCTTCTCGTACACGTCGTAGGTCAGCCCGGCGCCCGTGAAGGGCGCCTTCTGCCAGCCGGTGAGATCAGAGGTCGGTGCCGAACCGGTCACGACGCTTCTCCTTGGACTCGAGTGAGCAACGAGCGGGCGTGGCCCACGATCTCACGCGGCGAACGCCGAGATCTTCAGTGTGTCCGCAAGGACCTGCCACACCGCCAGGGCGCCGAGCCCGCTCACCACACTGCAGCCGTTGGTGCACGTCGTCGCCTCGTCGTACCAGGCGCGCACGGTCAGGAAGTGCATGCCGAGCGTCCGTGAGAAGGAGAACCGGATGTGGAGACCGTCCCCGAGAGTGTGTCCCGGCAGCGTGGTGATCTGGAAGTAGGTCCTCCCGACGCGCTCGACGGACACGGGGTTGTCGCCCACCAGCGAACACTGATCGCCCTGCTGCACCGAACCCCGGCAGCCGCTGCCGCTCACGGGGAACAGCCAGAAGTGGTGCGTGAGCTGGGACCGGACGTCGTGCGGGGTGGTGAAGGGATGCAGCCCGAGGGCGAAGTTGTACTCGTACAGCCAGTTCACCCCGGAGCACGGGTACGCGTCGGTGCCGCACTCCGCGCGGCGGCTCTCGGCGTGGGCGGCGGATACCTGCGGCCCGGCGACGACGAGGACGCTCCCCAGGACGACCGCCGCCACGGCCCGTGCCCACGTGAGACGCCGCATGCGCACTCCCTACGTCCTCACGGCCGGACCATCCTCGTAAAGCACCATAAGTGGGACGGAGCGGGGTGGGCGGCGCAGTGGAGCAGTCGGCCCAAGGCCCGCGTCGGCCGGTCGGGTCCAAGGCTCGCTCACGAGTCGGTCGGTTGTCCCTGCGTGCCCAGGCGTATCGCGCGAGGTGTGGCGCCCCACCATCGCCGGCAGCAGCGGTTGAGGGCCGACTGCTCGGAGAGGCCGAGGAGCAGGGCGACCTGGCCGAGGGGGAGGTCGGTGGCGGTGAGGTAGCGGCGGGCGGCGGTGCGCCGCTCCTCGTCGATGACCTCGGCGAACGTCGTGCCCGCGGCGCGCAGCCGCCGCTGGAGGGTCCGGGGATGGACGTTGAGCAGGCCGGCGACGGCCCCGATCTCGGGCGACGACGTGCCGAGCGACTGCTCGACGACGGCCCGGACGCTGCCCACGACGTCCGCCGGCTCCTTCGGCAACTGCTCGTCGAGGTAGGCGAGCGCGAGGTGGCGCAGGTGCGCGTTGCTGCCGCCGAGCGACCGGTTGGCCAGGCTCAGGGGTACGCGCAGCAGCGCCGCGGGGCGGTCGCCCTTGACGGGTACGCCGAAGAAGTCCTCGTACACGGACAGCGGGGCGAGCAAGGGGTGGGGGAGTTCCACGGAGCCCAGTCCGTACGGGCCGACCAGATATCTGATGGCCCGGTGCATGAAGCCGAGGGAGAGGTCGATGCCCTGCGGCGGCGCGACCACCCCCTCGCGCACGCCGTAGCGCAGCGCGGCCATCCCCGGCGTGCCGTACGGATCGGGTTCGAGGCTGAGGTTCACCGAGCGGGCGTGGACGAAGAGGTAGCGGCTCGTGCACTCCAGGGCGTCGCCGAGGGTGTCCGAGTTCTGGATCGCGAGGGCCAGCGCGCCGAGCATGCCCAGATCCTGCCGGGCGGCGATGCGCAGCCCGAGGTCGGCGCAGCCGAGGTCGGCGGCGGCGAGTTCGAGCACCGTCGCCATCGCCTCCTCGGGCACCAGGAGGTCGTCCACGTCGAGCGCGTCCGGTGGGCAACCGGCCTGCCGTGCGTACGAGTCGGCGTCACCGCCGAGCTCCGCCACCGTGGCGCGAAAGCCGCGCAACCCCGCCGATCTGATCACGGACATGTCGTACAGGGTCAAAGATCTGTCGTCCCAGGTCAATTCCTGTGGGCTGTGGTTCCCGACACTGGAAAACATGACGCACACCGCAGACTCCAGCACCGCGGGCTCCGGGGCCCCTGCCGAGCACATCGACGTGGTGATCGTGGGCGCCGGCCTGTCCGGTGTCGGCGCCGCGTACCGGCTCCGGACCGAGTGCCCCGAACGCTCGTACGCGATCATCGAGGCGCGGCAGTCCATGGGCGGGACGTGGGACCTGTTCCGCTACCCGGGCGTGCGCTCGGACTCCGACATGTTCACGCTGGGCTACCCGTTCAAGCCGTGGCGGGACCGCAAGGTGCTCGCCGACGGCGGGTCCATCCTGAGCTACATCAAGGAGACGGCGGCCGAGTTCGGCATCGACCGCCGGATCCGCTACGGCACCAAGGTGCTCGCCGCCGACTGGTCGACCGAGGCGGCGCGCTGGACCCTGACGCTGGAGCGCACCGACGAGGCTGGCCACCGTGCGCTGTCCACCGTCACCTGCGACTTCCTTTACTCCTGCGCGGGCTATTACGACTACGACAAGGGGCACACTCCCGAGTTCGAGGGGGCCGATTCGTTCTCCGGCACGGTCGTGCACCCGCAGTTCTGGCCCGAGGGCCTGGACTACGCGGGCAAGCGCGTAGTCGTCATCGGCAGTGGGGCCACCGCCGTCACGCTGGTCCCCGCGATGGCGCAGAGCGCCGCCCACGTCACCATGCTCCAGCGCTCCCCTACCTGGATCAGTTCGCTGCCCTCCCGCGACAGACTCGCCGACGGCATCCGCGCGGCCCTGCCCGCGGGAGTGGCCCACCGGGTGGTGCGCAGCAAGAACATCCTGTTCACCATCGGCGTCTACCAGTTCTGCCGGCGCAGCCCGAAGGTGGCGCGGCGCGTGCTCACCGGGCTCAACAAGCGCATCGTCAAGGACGACCGGCTGGTCGACGAGCACCTCACGCCGTCGTACGACCCGTGGGACCAGCGGCTGTGCGCGGTGCCCGACGCGGACCTGTTCAAGGTCCTCAACTCGGGTGACGCCGACATCGTCACCGACCACATCGACCGCTTCGTCCCCGAGGGCATCCGCCTGAAGTCGGGCCGCGTCGTGGAGGCCGACATCATCGTGTCCGCGACCGGACTCAAGCTCCTCGCCTTCGGCGGCATCGCGCCGCGCGTCGACGGTGAACCCGTCGCGCTGAACCGGCAGTTCGTGTGGCGCGGCGCGATGATGACCGGCGTACCCAACTTCGCCGTGTGCATCGGCTACACCAACGCCTCCTGGACGCTGCGCGCCGACCTCACCTCGCGGCTGGTGTGCAAGGTGCTCAACCACATGCGCCGCCACGACTACGCGGCCGTGGAACCCAGGCCGACGGGCGCTCTGAACGAGCGCCCGCTGCTCGACCTCGCCTCCGGTTACGTGAAGCGCTCCATCGACGCGTTCCCCCGACAGGGCGACCGCAGTCCGTGGAAGGTCCGGCAGAACTACGTGCTCGACGCCGCGTCGACCATGCGCACCAACCTCCACCGGACGCTGGCCCCCACGCCGGCGTCCACGGTCCGCGCGGCCCGCAGCCGCATGGGCAAGGAGCCGGTCGAGGCGGCGACGCCCGGGCGCTGACGAGCCGCCGACCCCTGTGCGGCACGGTGACTGACGAGCCCCGGTCCACGTGCCGACCCCTGTACGGCACGGGTGACGCGCCCCGGTCCACGTGCTGACCCGTGTGCGGCCCGGTGGCGCGCCGGTGTCTACGTGCTGACCCGTGTGCGGCCCGGTGGCGCGCCCCGTCGCCGTGATGTCCCGCGCCCGGTCTACCCCTCGTCGACGAGCGAGTCGAGGATGGCGCGGACGGTCCCCTCGGTGATGTCCGGGTGGAGGAAGGCGAGGCGGGCGACCGTCTCGCCCTCCCAGACGCTCGGGGTGACGAAGGCGGTCCCCGAGGAGAGCAGCCTCTTGGACCAGGCGTAGTAGTCCTCCGGCTGCCAGCCGGTGCGACGCACGAGGACCACGGTCAACTCGGGCTCGCGCAGCAGCTCCAGGCCCTCGGTCCGCTCGACGAGGCGGGCGGTGCGACGGGCGATGTCGGCGCCCCGGGCGACGGCGTCGCGGTAGGCGTCGGTGCCGTGCACGGCGAGCGAGAACCACAGCGGAAGACCGCGGGGGCGGCGCGTGAGGTGGTACGCGTAGTCGCTCGGGTTCCACTCGGTCTCGTCGTCGGCGCCGTCCGCCCCGTGGATGGCGTCGAGGTAGGACGCGTCCTGGGTGTGGACCGCGCGGGCCAGCTTCGGATCGCGGTAGAGCAGCGCGCCGCAGTCGAAGGGCGCGAACATCCACTTGTGCGGGTCGACGACGAGCGAGTCGGCGTGCTCGATGCCGCGCAGCCGCTCGCGCAGCTCCGGGACGAAGAGCGCCGCGCCGCCGTACGCGGCGTCGATGTGCAGCCACAGGTCACGGGCGCGGGTCTGCTCGGCGACGCCTTCGAGGTCGTCGATGATGCCGGCGTTGGTGGTGCCCGCGGTGGCGACGGCGGCGACGACGGGCGCGCCGCCGTCCCGCTCGGCGGCGTCCAGCGCGGCGCGCAGGGCTTCGCCGGTGAGGCGGTGGTCGGCGGTGGGCACGACGAGGGGCTCGACGCCGAGGATGCGCAGTGTGTTGCCGACCGAGGAATGGACCTGGTCGCTCACCGCGATCCGGACCGGAGCGCGCTCGTCCAGGCCGCGGCGGTGGCGGCCGGTGTCGCGGGCGACGACGAGGGCGGAGAGGTTTCCGGCGGAGCCGCCGCTCACGAAGCAGCCGCCGGCGTTGGCGGGCAGCCCCGCCAGGTCGGCGAACAGGCGCAGCACCTGGTTCTCCGCCGCGACCGCGCCGGACGCCTCCAGCCAGGAGACGCCGTGCAGGGAGGACGCGGAGAGCACCATGTCGAACAGGGCGGCGGCCTTGGTGGGGGCGCCGGGTATGAACGCGAGGAACGCCGGGTGGTCGCACGAGACGACCGTGGGCTCCAGGGCGTCGGTGTAGGTGCGCAGCACATCGGCGGGGGGCTGCGGGGCGGGTCCGATCGCGTCCTTGAGCGCCAGGGTCAGTTCCTGGTGGTCGCCGAGGCGACCGAGCGGCGGCGGGTCGAGCCGGAGTCGGTGCAGCAGGTGGTCCATGACCTGCTGAGTGAGGTCCTCGTCGTAAGAGTGCACGGGGCGTCTCTCCTGTCGCGCGCTGCGGAATTGCTTTTTGGGTCTCACCTGGACCCATTTCGGAGATTAGGCGTCGCCCAGGGCGCGCGTCAATCGACGGGCGTACGGACTGCGGGTGCAGGGGGCCGGTCGTATGGGGTGCGGGGGTGCGCCCGAGGTCAGTCCTGAGCGGCGAACTGGTCGAGCAGCGCCAGGAATTGGCGGTTCGAGTCGAGCAGGTGATCCCGCATCCGCGCCTCTGCCGCGTCGCCGTCGCCGGACAGCACGGCGAGTGCGATGGCCTCGTGCTCCTCCCGGAACGCGGAGCCGAAGTCCCGCTCCGCCGGGTACACGCGGCTCCAGTCGGAGCCGAGCCACAGCGCGTTGCCGCCGACGAACATCTCGGCGCGGGCCCGCGTCACCGCCTCCGCGAGCACCTCGTTCCCGCCGGCGGCCGCGATGCCCAGGTGGAACGCGGTGTCGCAACGGTGGTACTCGCCGAGGTCGGCGACCTGGTTCTCCAGCATCGCCACCAGTTCGCGGCGGGCCGCCCCCGCCCCGCGCTCGGCGGCGAGGCGCGCCGCGTACGGCTCGATCGCGAGGCGGTACTCCATGTAGTCGCGCAGCGAGGCCCGGATCGTCGCGGTGATCGCGGCCCGGGAACCTTCCCCGCCGGGCCGGATGGGCGCCACGCGAGTGCCGCCGTTTCGCCCCAACGTGGTCGTGACCAGGCCTTCTTCGGCCAGTTCACGCACCGCCTGCCGCACGGTGTTGCGCCCCACCCCGAAGACGGCGGACAGCTCCCGCTCGGTGGGCAGCCGGTCGCCCGGCCCGAAGCCGCCGAGCGCGATGCGCTGCCGGAGCGCCTCGGCCACCACGGCGTGCGACGCCGCCTGGCGGGTTCCGGCCGTCCATTCGTCACGACTCTCGCTGTTGCTCACGGGCCCTCTCCCAACTCGCGGGTCACGCGCGTCCCGTCATGCCCCCGGGTGGCCATGATATTGGACTTGGCGTGAACCCTATTGACAGGCCCTGACGACCGCCTTAGCGTCGCCCCCACGTTTTTGGGTCCATGGCGAACCCAATTGTTGGCCGTGAAGGAGTACGCACATGAGCACAGTCGCAGGTGGCGCTACGGACCCGGGAGCACGGCGCCGGTCCGGTCCGTGGAAGGTCGCCGGGGCCTCGATGATCGGCACCAGCGTCGAGTGGTACGACTTCGGCATCTACGCCACCGCCGCCGCACTCGTCTTCCCCGAGCTGTTCTTCCCCGAGATGAACCGGGCGCTCGGCACGCTCATGTCGTTCGCGACGCTCTTCGTGGGCTCCCTCGGACGCCCGCTCGGCGCGGTCGTGTTCGGGCACATCGGTGACCGCTACGGCCGTAAGCGCGCCCTGATCTGGTCCATGACGCTCATGGGCGGCGCCACCTTCTGTATCGGCCTGCTCCCGGGCTACGCCTCCATCGGCGTCGCCGCGCCGCTCCTGCTCGTCCTCATCCGCATGGTCCAGTCGCTCGCGGTCGGCGGCGAGTGGGGCGGCGCGGTGCTGTTCGCCGTCGAACACGCCCCGCCCCGGCGCCGGGCCTTCTTCGGCTCCTTCCCTCAAGTCGGCGACGGGGTCGGCTACTTCATGTCCACCGGCGTCTTCGCGCTCGCGGCACTGGCGGGCCATGACGCACTCGTCGGCTGGGCCTGGCGCCTGCCCTTCCTGCTGTCCGCCGTCCTGGTGCTGGTCGGCCTCGTGATCCGCAGCTCCATGGAGGAGTCGCCCGAGTTCGAGGCGGCACGCCGGGCCGAGGCCGCCGAGGAGAAGCAGGCCGCACCGTTCGTCGCCGTCGTCCGCGACGCCTGGAAGACCTGGCTGCTCGCCTCCGGCGCCTTCCTCATCACCGTCGGCGGCTACTACGTGGTCGTCACCTTCATGTCGACCTATGCCGTCAACGAACTCGGCTTCACCGACTCGCAGGTTGCGGGCGCCGGCACGGCCGCCTCCGTCGTCGTCATCGTGTGCACCCCGCTGGCCGCCCTGGTCGCCGAACGCCTCGGGCTGCGCCGGGTGACGCTGACCGGCATCCTGCTGCACCTCGTCGTGGCCTTCCCGATGTTCTGGCTCGCCGACACCCGTTCCGTGCCCGGACTCTGGCTCGCCATGTGCCTGCCGATGCTCGCCAGCACCGTCGCGTACGCCTCGATCGGCACGCTCATATCCGGCTGGTTCGCTCCCCGGGTGCGCTACACGGGCCTCTCCATGAGCTTCCAGACGGCGGGGCTCATCGGCACGCTGGCTCCGGCGGCGGCGACCTGGCTGTTCAGTGCCGCCGGAGACTCATGGATCCCGGTCGCCAGCGCCTTCGCCGTGATGGCGCTGGTCAGCGCGGGCTGCCTCGCCGCGTTCCGGCCGGCGCCGGGCATGGAGTCGAAGGTTGCGGACCTAGATGAGCAGGAGGCGGTGACTCCGGCCGCCGCACCCGTCGAGTAGCGGAACCGCCGGCCCGGAACAGATCGCCCCGGCGCCTTCGACGAGCGCGGCTTCCAGTCGGTGAACACCGACGACATCGCGCAGGTTGTGGGCGCCGGGCCCAGCCTCCACAAGCACTTCCCCGGCAAGACGGAACTCCCCGTCGCGGAGGCATCATCGGCGGCGAACAGCGACGTGCGGGCATGACCCCCACCGGCCCGCGCCCTCGACGAGGCCAAGATCACCGTCCGCGCGGTCCTCGCGGTGATCGACAACGCCGTCAGAACGCGGAGCCTCGGCGAGCGCCCGGACCCGGCGGACCGCCTGACGGAACTCGGCACGGGGCTGCTCCTCGGACAGGAGTGGCGGGAGGCGGGGGCCCTGGCCTCCCGCGTTGCTCAGCCCGCGTCGGTGCCGCTGTCCACGCCATTGCCTCCGTCAGCGATCCGCGTCGCCGTGTCGGAGAAGTAACGCAGCGCCGAGTCGCGGGTGCCGGCCACGTGGCGTCGGGCCAGTTCCTCCGCGCGGACCGCGTCGCGGTCGCGGACAGCCTCGTACAGACGCTCGTGCTCCCCGCACATCGGATCGCCGTCGTTGAGGTCGGAGGTCAGCCGGAAGAGCCGGCGCAGTCGCGCGTCCAGAGGTGCCATCAGCTCCTGGAGGAGCGGGTTGCCCGACGCCTCGACGATCTGCTGGTGGAAGTCCGCGTTGTGCGCCACGGCCTGGCGCAGCCGACCCGCGTCGGACGCCTTGCGGCTGCGCGTCAACAGGCGCTCCATCGTGCGTAGTTGGGTGGTCGTCGCGTGGCGCGCCGCGAGTCCCGCCGCCAGGCCCTCGAGGTTCTCCCGGACGTCGAAGAGGTACGTCGCGTCCTGCGCGCCGAAATCCGTGACCACGGAGCCGCGCCTGGCCTGCACGGACAGAAAGCCCTCCCGTTCGAGCCGCTGCATGGCTTCCCTCAAGGGGATGCGGGAGACGCCCAGCTGCTCCGCCAGTTCGCGCTCCACCAGTCGCATGCCCGCCGGGAACGTCCCCTCGATGATCCGCTCGCGGAGTTCCACGTAGACCCGCTCTCTCAGGGACTGGTGGGTCTCACCGATCGTGGGGCGGCGGTCAGCGCGGGTGGTCATCGAGTCCTCTTCAGTGGCGAGCGGGCACGGCCGTGACCGCCCCCGGGGGTGCTCCTGATCATCGCAGACCGCGGAAACAAGATCCCACAGACCATTGCCTGGTATTTGGTATACCAGTTAGCTTGTCGTTGCCCGCCGCTCACCAGCAGCGTTCCGCCGGATTCGCCGACCGGCTGGTCAGTCGTGCCGGGCGCCGAACGAACAGTTGGAGGAAGTCGTGTCGCATCACGCCGACACCCCGTCGATCCCGCTCGCCCCCGAGGTCCTCAGGAACGCCACGCTGCCCGACGGCCGGCGCGCCGACATCCACCTCGCGGACGGTCGGGTCACGGCTTTGGTCGACCAACCCGACAAGGCCGGCCGGCCCAACGAGCCCGGCCGGCCCGACACCGGCCGAGGGTCGGTCGTCGGGCCCGGCGGCATCGACCTCAGGGGCGCACTCGTCCTGCCCGCGCTCGTCGACGGGCACGCCCACCTGGACAAGACGCTGCTCGGCGCACCCTGGCAGCCGCACCCCACCTCGGCCACGCTGCGCGAACACATCGCGAACGAACGGGCCCTGCGCGCCTCCACCGACGTACCGGTGGCCGACCGGGCCACGGCTCTGGCGCACCGCATGGTGTCCCTCGGTACCGGCCATGTGCGGTCGCACGTCGACATCGACCCGGACGTGCGTCTGGACGGCCTGCACGCGCTGGTCGAGGTGCGGGAGAAGTTCCGCGACCGGCTGGGTATCCAGATCGTCGCGTTCCCGCAGAGCGGCGTGGTCACCGCGCCGGGCGTCGCCGACCTCCTCGACGCGGCGCTCTCGGAGGGCGCCGACCTGATCGGCGGGCTCGATCCGGCGGGCTTCGACGGGGACGTGGACGGCCAGCTCGACATCGTCTTCGGCCTGGCCGAGCGGCACGGAGCGGGCATCGACATCCATCTGCACGACGGCGGCCTGACCGGCACCCGGCAGCTGCGGGCCATCGCGGAGCGGACGGCCGCACTCGGCCTCGACGGCACCGTCACCGTCAGCCACGCCTACGCCCTCGGAGAGGTCGATGGCCCCGAACTCGACCGCACCGCCACCGCCCTGGCCACGGCCGGAGTGGCGATCATGACGAACGGCCCCCGGCACTCCATGCCGCCCGTGCTGCGCCTGCGCGACCACGGCGTCCGCGTCTTCGCCGGCTCGGACAACATCCGCGACACCTGGTGGCCCTACGGCACCGCGGACATGCTCGAACGCGCCACCGTCATCGGCCTCCAAGGCGACCTGATGACCGACGAGGAACTGCGTTACGCGGCCTCGTTGGCCACCGACGAGGCCGCGGCCGCACTCGGCCTCACCGGCTACGGCCTCGCCCCCGGCTGCCGCGCGGACCTCGTCGTGATCGCCGCAGCCGGCGTACCGGAGGCCGTCGCGGCCCACCCGCGACGCCTCCTGGTCCTCCACGGCGGACGCGTCGTGGGACCCGCACCCGAGCACGACTTCCCGAACTTCCCCGCCATTTCCGTACCGGGCGGCGACGCCTCTGCCCCGCAGGAGGAGCGATGAGCGTCCAGCCGTCCACAGCCGAGCCCGCGGCCGGAGCGGCCGGAGCCACCAGAGCCACCGGAGTGGCCGGAGCCGCCGGTAGACCCGCACCCGGCGACGCCGGGCAGGACTCGGGCGGAGGTCTCTCCTCCGGACGGATCGGCACCTTCGATCTCGTCTTCTTCGTGGTGGCCGCCGCCGCCCCACTCACGGTGCTCGCCGGCGTGGCACCCGTCGCCATCGCCATCGGCGGCCCCGGCGCCCCCCTCGGCTACCTGATCTCAGGCGCCCTGCTCGTCCTCTTCGCCGCGGGCTTCACGGCGATGAGCCTGTATGTACGCAACGCCGGCGCCTTCTACGCCTACGTGGCCCGCGGCCTCGGACGCACCATCGGCGTCGGTATCGCCCACGTCGCCGTGGTGTCGTACAACCTCATCACCCCCGGAGTGGCTGCGGCCTTCGGCTACTTCGCGGCCGGCTCGGTGCACGACGCGACCGGAGCGGACATCCCGTGGTGGGTGCTCTCCGGTGTCTGCGTCCTCGCCGTGGGTGTGCTCGGCTGGCTCAGGGTGACCCTCAGTGCCAAGGTCCTCGGCGTCGCGCTGATCCTCGAAGTGCTGACCCTGCTCATCATGGACGGCGGCATCCTCGGCCACCGGGGCACCGAGGCCCTCGACGTGCACTCCTTCGACCCGAGCACGCTCGCCACCGGCGGGATCGCGGGCATGTTCGTCATCGTGATCGGCGCCTTCACGGGCTTCGAAGCCACCGCCATCTACGCGGAGGAGGTGCGCGAACCGAGCCGCACCGTCCCGCGTGCCACCTTCATCGCCATCGGGTTCCTCGCCCTGTTCTACTCCGTCGGCGCATGGCTCATCATGGGCGCGTTCGGCACGGACAAGGCGGTGGCCATGGCCCGCGCCGCAACCGGCCCCGAACTCACCTTCAGGGCAGGCGAGTTGTACGTAGGTTCGTGGCTGGCCGACACCATGCACGCCCTCGTCATCGTCAGCGCCTTCGCGGCCACCCTCGCCTTCCACAACGCCGCCGCACGCTACCTCTACGCCCTCGGACGCGAAGGACTCCTGCCGCGGCGACTGGGCATCGTCTCCGCCCGGCACGGCTCTCCGGGCATCGCGGTGAGCACGCAGACCGTCTTCAACCTCCTGGTGATCCTCCTCGGGGCCGCCCTTGCCGCCGACCCGTTCTCGCAGGTCCTCATCTGGACCAACAGCATCGCCGTCCTGGGCATCATGGTCATGCAGGCCCTGGCGGCCCTCGCCGTGTGGGCCTTCTTCCGGCGCGACCGACGGGGCATGTCGGCCGCCCGCGTGGTCTGGTCCCCGCTGATCGCGTTCGCCGGTCTCGCGCTCCTCACCGTCCTGGCGGTCCTCCACTTCGACCTTCTGACGGGCGCTTCAGACACGGTCAACGCCGTCCTCCTGGCACCCCTGCCCGTGGTCCTGCTGGCAGGCATGTACATCGCCCTGCGCATCCGGCGCCGGGACCCGCAGCGCTACGCCCGGTTGACCAACATCGACGTCGAAAGGGACTGACACCCGGGGTGACGTAGACGGGCGGTGCGACCTGCCCGCTTATGTCTCTCGTCGAGCGATGAGTCCCTGGGGCGTGCTCGGTCTATGCATGTAAGGGATTCACGCGACGGACACCCAGGAGATCCGATGAGCAAAGTGGTCATGCACAACGTGGTTTCCGTGGACGGCTTCATCGCCGACTCGGAGGACCAGGTCGGCCCGCTGTTCGACTGGTACGCGAACGGCGACATCGAGATCGGCTCGAACGGGAAGCTGTCGATGTCGAAGATCTCAGCCGACTACGTCCGGCCGATGTGGGAGAGCATCGGGACGCTGGTGATCGGGCGGCACTTGTTCGACATGACCAACGGCTGGGAGGGGAAACCGCCGGCGGGGGAGCACGTGGTCGTGGTGTCGCACCGGCCGAGGCCCGAGGGCTGGCACCCAGAGGCGTCGTACTACTTCGTGGACGGTGTGGCGCAGGCGATCGCGAAGGCCAAGGAACTCTCGGGGGACAGCACCGTCGGCGTGGCCGCCGGAGATGTGGGCGGGCAGGCGCTCGCTCTGGGGCTGGTCGACGAGGTGGCCATGGACGTCGTGCCCGTCGTCTTCGGCTCGGGCAAGCGGTATTTCGGGTCCGTCGACACCCAGCACCTCCTGGAGGACCCCCACGTGGTGCTCCAGGGGGACCGCGTACTGCACCTCCTTTACAAAGTCCGCCGCTAGGGTCTCTCGTTTGGATCAGGCTGGATCAGGGAGCAGGGTCATGGGGGTCCCCCCTGCTCGAGCGCAGCCGAGAGCTTGGGGGAGTCGGCGAGTGACGACAACGCCGCAGATGGGCGTGCCAGACCCCGCGAGCCCAGCCTGATCCAAACGAGAGGCCCTGGTTCAAGAGGTCAGGACCGAAACGACCCGGTTGGTCATGTCCTCCGCAGAAGCCAGCCGGGTCTGGGTGTAAGCGAGCACCCAGCGGAGCCGCTGATCGCGTGTGGAGAACACGCGCGTCCGGTATCCATAGGTGTCCCCTGTCTTCCCCCAGAACGTCACGCCGTTCACCGTGGCCTGCTGCAGACCCAGGCTGTACCGGGCGGGACTGCCGTCGAGCATGCGCACGCTGTCGGGTGGCATCGTGAAGAGGTGGCCCATCGCGCGCGGTGGCAGCAACTCGCCGGAGAACAGCGCCTGATGGAAACGGATGAGGTCGGCGACCGTCGAGACCAGTTCGCCCTCGCCCCACGCGTAGGAAGGGTCGTACACGGTCACGTCCCGCAGCGACCCGTCGGTCATCTGCAGGTAGCCGCGCACATGAGAGCCGTGCAGTCGCGTGTCGTGGCCCGGTATCAGAGTGCCTCGCAGGCCCAGTGGACGGACGACACGCTCTCTGATCACCTCGCCGTACGGGCGTCCGGTGAGGGCCTCGACCAGCAGAGCCAGCAGGACGTAATTGATGCCCCGATACTCCTGCTTGCTGCCCGGCCGGAACTTGAGCGGATCGAGCGTCACGGTGCGCACCAGTTCCTCCGGCGTCCACCTGTCGAACCGATGGCGCAGGACGGCTTCCGGGGTGCTGACGTCGGGCAGGTCGCGATGGTCGGGGAGCCCGCTCGTGTGGTTCAGCAACTGCGCCACGGTGATGCGCGCGGACTCGGCCGGAAGCAGTCCGGGGAGGTGCCGTCCGAGGGGCTCGTCGAGGTCCACGAGTCCCCGCGACCACAGTTGCAGCACCACCGTCGCCACGAATGCCTTGGTGACGCTGCCCGCGCGGAACGCGTCGTCCGGGCGTACCTGACGGGTCGTTCCGATGTCGGCCACGCCTGACGTGCCGTACCAGCGCTGCCCCGGATGGTCGACGAGTAACTGCGCGGACGTGGCCGGTGGGTGGGTGAGGTCGGAGATCGCTTCTTGTAAGGCGCGTGTGTCCAGCGAGCCTGAGCCCGACGGCGTTTGCGCGGCAGCACGTCCCGTGCCGACCAGCATCGTGCCCGCCGCCGCACTGCCTGCCAACAGGGAACGTCGCGAGAGGGATGTCATGACGTCGATCTTGCCGCCGACGCCGCGCGCTTCCATCAGGGATGGCCCCCACGCGCACCCTGATCGGTCCCGGAGTCCTGGTCCGACACCCCTGCGAGGAAGCGTCGCCGGTCGACGATCGCCCGGTCGATCTCGCCCGTCGCGACCAGCGCTCCCGTACTGTCCAGGGCCCGTACGAGGAAGGTGAGCCGTCGGCCTTCCGCTTCGGCCGGCGGCTCCGCGAGGACGTCGACCCAGGCGCCCACGCGTGTGGCACGAAGGTGCTTGATGCGGACACCGGTTCCGACCGTCGTCCGGTCCGGCGCCGTGAAGGGCGCAGCGGCCCGCACGGTGGCCGCCTCCATCCACGCGATCAGCCACGGGGTGGCGAGAACGGGCAGGTCACCGCTTCCCACCGTCCTCGCGGTATGGGCATCGGACACCTCGTGGCGCATCACACCACGCTAGCCCGAGGCCGGAGGCCCGCGCGCGTTGGCCGTGGGCCGCTACCGCTGATGGTGGAGCCGTTCCAGCAGGAGATACGCACGTTGCTCGGCGGCCGCGAGTTCGGCGGGGTCGATCCCCGCCGGCCACAGTTCGCCCGCGGCGGCGTCGTCGGCATCGCGCAACTCGACCACTGCCAGCACCAGTTGGACCTGGACGACCGGAAGCTGGGGTCCCGAGCTCTCGGCCAGCGAACGTGCCGCCTGATCGGATGCCTGCGTGCAGGCGGCCAGCGCACGCTCGACGCGCAGCGCGGCGTGGTCATGAACCACCAGAAGGGCGCAGCCGAGCCCGACGACGATGCCGAGCACGCTGCCGAGGACGCGGTCGGCGACGAGTTCCCCGGCAGGGGCGGGCGCGGCGAGGTCGCTCATCAGCAGGGCCAGCGGGGTGAGGAAGACGACGCCCAGCCCGTAGTTGCGCGGGACGAAGTACTCAAGGAGGAATTCGAGCAGCACGATCACGCAGGCGAGTGCCACCGGCCTCGGGTCTGTGGCGAGCACACCGAGTGCGAGGAGCAGACCGATGACCGTGCCGAGGGTGCGCTGGACGGCGCGCTGGGCCGTGGTGCGGAGGTTGACGGAGTGCAGCACGGCGGCGGCGGAGATCGACGCCCAGTAGCTGTGCTCAAGCCCCCCGGCCACGGCCAGCCCGCCCGCGATCCCGGTGCCCAGGACCATCCGCACCGCGGGAACGGCGAGGACGGCGCGGTGTTCGGGCCCACCAGCGCGTCGCCCCATCAGAAGTTCGGTGGCGCGCCAGGCGACAGGGTGGCCCGGTCCCGCGGCGGGCCCCGACACAGGGGCCGTGGGAGAGCCCTCGCCAGGCGGGCCGGCCAGCTCCGGCAGAAGCGCGGGCGGTCGGCGGCTCCGCTCGGTGAGGATACGAGCCTGCCGGAGCAGCTGCTCCGCCGTCGCGGCGGGGTCGACCGGCGCCCTGCGCGCCGAGCTGATCAGCAGCGACCACGACAGGTCGGTGAGGCGTACGAAGACTCCGTCCCGGCCGGCCTGGTGCGCCTGCGTCGGAGGCGCGATAGCGAGGGAGTGGTACGCCTGCAGCACCGCAACCGTCGTACGGTGTCGCGCCTGCCGGGTGTCGCCGCCGGGTCCAGGCCCGGTCAGCAGTCCCGCGAGCTCACGCAGGGCCCTGGCCACGGCGAATCTCTGCGGACGGTCCGGGTGCACCAGCCAGCCGGACACACCGAGTACCCAGGCGACCGCTGCGCCGGCCGCGGCAAGCCCGGTCTGCGGGAGAACTTCGGCGGTGGTGGGCGCGCCATTGGCCGCCACCGCGAAGGAGAACAACAACAGCACCGCGCCGAGCCCGCTCAACCGGGTCGCGTCACACGCCAGCTTCGCCAGCCCGGCGACCAACGCCGTCGCCGCGACCACGACGGCGGCACCCCAGCCGCCGGCTCCCGGACGAACCCACGCGGCGAGCGCCGATCCGCAGCCCACGCACGCCGTCATGGCCACCGCGACCAGCGCGAGAACGCGAGCGCGACGCGGGTAGGGCAGGTTGCGCCCGAACGTCGTGGTGAAGGCGCCCAGCATCGCGTACACGGACAGATCGGGCCGCCCAGCGATCGCCACCGGCAGCGCCACAAGTGCCATCGCCAAGGCGCCGCGTACGGCGAAGAGAAGAGCCCCGTCCGCCCGCTGGAGCGCGAGTGAGCCGCGCGGGGAGAGGAGGCGCACCACGCTGGCCACGGCAGGCCGCCAACCGTGCCTGGTCACGGCAGCGACTGGGCGGCGGGAAGAAGGCATGTCCGGTATATACCACCGGCTCCGAGCGGAGTTTCCGATCTGATTGCAGCTGGTTCCGACCGACTGCGGCGGATCCGGCCGACTGCAGCCGACTGCACCGGATCCAGCTGAATCCAGTCTGTGCCCCCGCCGCAGGCTTCGCCAGGCTGGCCCGTGGCGGAAAGACTAGTGTGGTGATCTATGACCACACGGTTGCCCTTGTCCGCGGTTCCCCGGCTCGGTGCCGCCGTGGTTGGTGGTGCGGTGGTCGGGGCGATCGTCGGAGTGGTGAACAACGCGGCGCTGGGTGTTCTCTCCGGTATCGCCGCGACCGAACTGCTCTTCGTGCTGGCGGGCTGGGTGGTGCTGTGGCCGATGGACGCCAAAGCCACCCGGGTCAATGCCCGACGGGAGGACTTCCAGCCCATCACCGATGAGCTCGTGATCGTCGGCGTCGCCCTGTGCGGCCTGGTCGCCACCGTGCTGCTGCTCCTGCTCGGCAAATCCGAAAGCGGCCACGCCGCGGCGGCAGTAGCGCTCGGCGGCGTGTTCATGGCCTGGGCGGCACTCCATCTCATGTACGCCACGCGCTACGCGTACCTGTACTACACGGCCTCCGGCGGGATCGACTTCAACAACGACGACCCGCCCGCCTACAGAGACTTCCTCTACTTCAGCTACAACCTCGGCATGACCTACCAGGTGTCCGACACCAACGTCTCGACCTCGACGATCCGCTCGGTGGTGCTGCGGCACTCGCTGCTGTCGTACGTGTTCGGCACCAGCATCCTCGCCACGACCATCAACCTCGTCACGGGCATCGTCACCGGCTGACATCCGCACGACAGGAGGTCTCCGCAGACAGGACGTCCGGAGCAGGCGGGTGGACACTGAGAGGGGACGGGCGCCGCTCGGCCCCTATTTTTCGGTGCCTTCGGCTATTCTTCGGTGTCTTCGGCGCGGATTTCGATCGTTCGCCGCGTCACCGCCGCGGTCTTCGGCAGGCGCAACGTCAGGACGCCTTCCGCCATATCCGCCTGGATACGATCGATATCGACGTCGCCGGGAACGCGAACTCCATAGGAAAAGGTCCCGGACCGGCGACGCAGCGCATTTCCGTCCGTGGTTTCGTCGACGGCGCCGGAGATGTGAAGTTCCCTGCCGTCCACCTCTACGTTCACGCGCTCACGAGGGACACCGGGCAGTTCCGCGCGCACCACATAGGCGACACCTGAGTCCGCCTCCTCCACCACGGGCATCCAGTGCTGCGAAGGTCCGGCAGGCTGCGAGGAGCGCTCCAGCAGACGGCTCACCTCGCCCCACAGGTGCTGAAGCTCCGTTGCCGGATCGGCCCCTGCCCACCAGGCAGTTCGTGCGGGATGCGACCGCGTGACGTCTGCGCGTTCAACCATGATGTGCTCTCCGACTCCGTCGACTCTCGCGGCGCTCACCCGCCGGATTCTCTCGACGACAGCCTGCGTCCCCGGCCGCCCGCCCGCAATCAGGCCCGCGCCATTGGGTAATCAGGCCCGCGCCATTGGGTTGCATTCCCCTCCGCACTTGATTCCGGCGCTCAGGTGCACCGATTTCGCTGCTGTTGCGGCCCAGCTGACATCGCGCTTGAGTTGAACCAATATCTCTCCATCAGGAGCAGGCATGTCGATGTCCTTCGGTTCAGGGTTCGGCTCGTCCGACCCCTTCAGCGACTTGTTCAACCGGTTCTTCGGAATGTCGCCGGCATCCTCACCGCCGGCCGTCCAACGCGTGCCGATCGGACGGCTGTTGACGGATTCGTCGCAGGAACTCCTCGGTCTCGCCGCCCAGAAGGCGATCGAGGACGGAACCTCCGATCTCGACACCGAGCACCTGCTCTGGGCGACCACGAAGATCGATCCGACCCGGAAGCTGCTCTCCCAGATCGGTGTGGACCCCGACGCGCTGTCGACGGAAGTCGCCGCAGTCCTTCCGCAGGAGTCAGGCCAGCCGTCGGCGGAGCCCGGACTCACCCCGGCGGCCAAGCGCACGCTCCAGGCCGCCTACTCGCACTCGCAGGCGGCCGGAGCCTCGTACATCGGCCCCGAGCACATCCTCGCCGCGCTCCTGAGCGACTCCGACAGCGGCGCCGCCCGACTGCTGCGCGCGCAGGGCTTCAGCCCGGACCGACTGGAGAGCCTCGCGGATCAGGCGTCCCGCACGGAAGGGGCCGCGGAGCCCAAGAAGCCGGCGACGACGCTCGACGAGTACGGCCGGGACCTGACGGAGGACGCGAAGGCGGGAATGCTCGACCCGGTCGTGGGGCGGGCCGACGAGATCGAGCAGACCATTGAGATCCTCTCGCGGCGCTCCAAGAACAACCCTGTACTCATCGGTGAGCCCGGCGTCGGAAAGACCGCCATCGTGGAGGGTCTGGCCCAGCGCATCGTGGCGGGTGAGGTCCCGGCAACTCTGAAGGACAAGCGAGTTGTCTCGCTCGACCTCTCCGGCATGGTGGCCGGCGCGCAGTACCGCGGCCAGTTCGAGGAGCGCCTGAAGAAGGTCATCGAGGACGTCCAGCAGGCCAGCGGCAGCATCATCCTGTTCATCGACGAACTGCACACCGTCGTGGGCGCGGGAGCCACCGGCGAGGGCGCCATGGACGCGGGCAACATGCTGAAGCCCGCCCTCGCGCGTGGCGAGCTGCAGCTCGTGGGCGCGACGACCATCGACGAGTACCGCAAGCACATCGAGAAGGACGCAGCGCTGGAGCGCCGCTTCCAGCCCGTACTGATTCCGGAGCCGACCGTCGAGCAGACCGTGCAGATCCTGGAGGGGCTGCGCGACGCGTACGAGGCCCACCACCAGGTCCGCTTCGCCGACGGCGCCCTCGCGGCGGCCGCCGAGCTCTCCGACCGCTACATCAGCGACCGGTTCCTGCCGGACAAGGCCATCGACCTGATGGACCAGGCAGGCGCGCGCGTGCGGCTGCGCAGCGCCGGGCGCTCCACCGAGGTCGTCAGCCGCGAGGACCACATCGCCAAGCTGCGGCGCGAGCAGCAAGAGGCCGTGGCCGGTGAGGACTTCGAGAAGGCGTCGGAGTTCAAGCGGCAGATCGCGCAGCTCGAAGGCGAACTCGCCGGGATCGAGGAGCGACGCGAGGGCGTCGTCTCCGTCACCGCGTCCGACATCGCCGACATCGTCTCCCGCCGCACCGGGATCCCCGTCTCCCAACTCACCGCGAGCGAGAAGGAGAAGCTCCTCAATCTCGAAGCGGAGATGCACGAGAGGATCGTCGGCCAGGATGAGGCGGTCACTGCCGTCTCGGAGGCGGTACGCCGCAACCGAGCCGGCATGGGTGACCCCAACCGCCCCGTGGGCTCGTTCCTCTTCCTCGGCCCCACCGGCGTCGGCAAGACCGAACTCGCGAAGACCCTCGCCGACCTGCTGTTCGGCGACGAGGATCACATGATCCGGTTCGACATGAGCGAGTTCCAGGAGAAGCACACCGTCGCCCGGCTCGTCGGCGCCCCTCCCGGATACGTCGGGTACGAGGAGGCCGGCCAGCTCACCGAGAAGGTCCGCCGGCAGCCGTACAGCGTGGTGCTGTTCGACGAGGTGGAGAAGGCGCACCCGGACGTCTTCAACACACTGCTGCAGATCCTCGACGACGGGCGTCTGACGGACGGTCAGGGCCGCACCGTCGACTTCCGGCACTGTGTCGTCATCATGACGTCCAACATCGGCGCCCACCGCATCCTCGCGCACCACGGTGACACGTCCGAGATCAAGGACGACCTGATGCAGGACCTGCAGAGCCGGTTCCTGCCGGAGTTCCTCAACCGCATCGACGACATCATCATCTTCCACAGCCTCAGCGGGGACGACCTCTCGCAGATCGTGGACCACCTCCTGGACCGGAGCAAGCGCCGGGTGCACGCGCAGGGCATGACCCTGGACGTCACGGAAGCGGCCAAGAAGCTGCTCGTCGCCCACGGTCACCAGCCGGAGTTCGGTGCGCGTCCGCTGCGGCGCACGATCCAGGCCGAACTCGACAACCGCATCGCGTCGATCCTGCTGAGCGGTGACGCGGAGCCCGGGGACACCATCGTCGCGGACGTGGTGAACGACACCATCCACTGCACCGTGCGCAAGGACGGCGCTGGAGAGAAGGCGAAGGCCGAAGGGGCCGCGGAGGACCCGCCCGCGGCCGAGGCGCAGCAGACTCCCGATGCCTGATCCGGTCGGGCGCGCCTGACGGCGCCTGAACCAAGGAGGACACATGGTCCATCACCACAAGTCCAACCGAGACGTCGAGGGCAACCCCGACGACCGGCGGGGCATGCCCCTGCGGCCCAACGTGGACGAGCTCGAAAGGCGCACCCAGGAGGACCTGCGGGGCGTCGGGCTGCGGGTGAAGAAGCCCGAGCGGCCCGCGAAGCAGTACGAGGAGATCCAGAGGGAGGTCGACCGCGAGGTCGACAGGGGCGAGATGCCCAGCGGCAAGATGTCCCGGGCGGAGCGGGAGGCCTTCCCGCCGACCCGCTACGGCAAGTGACCTTCCCGCAGACACAGACACAGACACAGACGCAGACGCAGACGACCGCAGACCACCGGCCACGACAAGTGAAGGGAGCAGGAATGAGCGGAGAGCCCGAACCGATGAGCGCCACCGAGCGCCGCGCGCTCGAGCAGGAACTCGCCGACGTGACGGCCGAACGCGACGCGGACGCCGCCACGTTGCAGGACACCACCGAGGTGGGCGACCGTGCCGACCAGGCCGACGAGTTGATCCGCTCCGACGAGACCCACCGTCTCGACGCCCGCATCGACGAGATCAAGGTGCGCCTGCGCGGCGCCGCCGACGCGGGCCGGCCCAGCGCGGACGTGGTGGGCGTGGGCAGCACGCTCAAGGTGAGGTACTCGGACGGCTCGGTGGCGACCGTCCAGATCGGCGAGGGCGCGGCGGTGCTCGACCAAACGCTGGTCACCGCCGACAGCCCGCTCGGCAGCGCGCTGCTCGGCCACCGGGCCGGCGACAGCGTCAGCTACGACGCGCCCGACGGGCAGGCGACGGTGACGGTCGTGTCCGTCGGCGAGTAGCCGGACGCGTCCAGGGCCTCTCGTTTGGATCATGCCGGGCTCGCGTGGTCTGGCACCGCACCTCGCGGCGTTGCCGTCGGTCGCCGACTCCCCAAGCTCTCGGCTGAGCTCGAACAGGGGGACCTGCTCCCTGATCCGGCCGGATCCAAACGACAGACCCTAGGAGACCCCGGGACCACCGGGGAGGCGTTCCAGCGCGGCCGCCACGTCGGTGTGCCGGGCGACGTCCGTCAGCGCGCGGGCCATGACCGAACCCGGCTCGCGGGCCGTGACCACCAGTCCGACCGGCACGGTCCGGGAGGGTTCGACGAGTGGCACCGCGCGCATGCCGTGCGGGACACCGAAGACATGCAGCCACGCGTGCGGCACGATGCTGGCCCACCGGCCCGTCCTGACATGGGCGAACAGCGCGCCCACCGAGTCGGTCTCGACCCGGGGCGACGGCCGGGTCCCGGCCTCGGCGAACACCTCGTCCAGCACGCGGCGCCCCTGCATGGAGTCGGTCAGCAGGCACAGCGGCAGCCGTGACGCCTCCGTCCACGTGGCCGTCGTGCGATGCGCCAGAGCATCGGCGGCCGTGATCAGGAGCACGTACCGCTCCTCGTACAGCGGGACGGTGTGGAAGTTCTCCGCAAGGTCCTTGTGCAGATAGGTGATTCCGGCGTCGATCTCGAAATTCTGCAGCTGGCGGAGGATGTCCCGCGACTGGAGGTCCGCTATCACCTCCACGGTCACCAGCGGGTGCTCCGCGCAGAACGGGCCGGTCAGCAGGGAGACTGCGCCGGACGCGGTCGGGACCGAGCCGATCCGCATCCGGCCGCTCAGCCCGGTGCGCAGCGCGCCGACCTCGTCCTTGAGCGCGTCACGATCGGCGAGGATCCGCTGCGCCCACACCACGATGCGTTCGCCCTCGGGTGTGAGGCCCTCGTATTTGCGGCCGCGCCGGACCAGCGGCACGTCCAGTTCCTCCTCCAGCTTGCGGATCGCCTCGGAGAGGGCGGGCTGGGAGACGTAACAGGCCTGGGCGGCGCGGGCGAAGTGGCGCTCCCGCGAGAGGGCCACCAGGTATTCGAGTTGGCGAAACAGCACGTCATGGGTCTACCCGACGGCCCAGGGGAATGCCAACCGGGCTCGCTGGCCGCCGGACGAGTCACCGGTCAGGGCATCAGGCCACGGGCACCTGTTCCAGCCGCTCGGCGCCGGTGTAGACGTTCATCGAGGTGCCGCGCAGAAAGCCGATCAGGGTCAGTCCGCTCTCGGCTGCGAGGTCCACGGCGAGCGAGGACGGGGCGGAGACGGCCGCCAGCATGGGGATTCCGGCCATCAGCGCCTTCTGCACCAGCTCGAAGGAGGCCCGGCCGCTCACCATCAGAACGGTCTCGCGCAGCGGCAGCAGCCCCTCGCGCAGAGCGAAGCCGACCACCTTGTCGACGGCGTTGTGCCGGCCGACGTCCTCGCGCAGGCACAGCAGTTCGCCGTCGGCGGTGAACAGGCCGGCGGCGTGCAGGCCGCCCGTGCTGTCGAACACCTTCTGGGCCGCCCGCAGCCGGTCCGGCAGCGCCGTCACCAGCTCCGGACCGACGCGCAGCGGATCCTCGGAGACGGTCCACGCCGCAGAGGTGCGCACCGCGTCCAGGCTGGCCTTGCCGCACAGCCCGCACGAGGACGTGGTGTAGAAGTTCCGCTCCAGAGAGGCGTCGGGTGCGGCCACGCCGGGGGCCAGGGCCACGTCCACCACGTTGTACGTATTGCCGCCGTCGGCCGTGGCGCCCGCGCAGTAACGGATCCCCGCCACATCGTCGCCGGCGTGCACCACGCCCTCGCTCACCAGGAACCCGGCCGCGAGATCGAAGTCGTCGCCCGGTGTCCGCATGGTCACCGTGAGCGGACGCCCGCCCACCCTGATCTCCATCGGTTCCTCGACGGCCATGGTGTCCGGCCGGTACGAGGACACCCCGTCCCGAACTCGCAGCACACGCCGACGCGCGGTCACGCGTCCCATGATGGTGCTCCTCTCCTCGGAGCAGTACTCCGATGTTGTCGACGATATGACGCGTGGCGGACCTCGTCCTGCGGCCGCGCCATCAGGGAAGACTCCGGCGGCTGTTCCCGGCTGTGACAGCCAGGCACAGCAGGCCCACAACCGCCATGCCCGCCAGGAGCGCCGGGTAGGGGGCGGTGCCCGCGCCCGCCGTGAGGGCGAGCAGGAGCGGTGTGAGGAAGCCGCTGTAGGTGGCGCCCTGGTAGAGGACCGCCGTCGAGGGGTGGGCCTTCGGCGGCATGAGCCGCTCGATCTCCATCAGGCCCGCCGCCAGCGTGAGCCCGTATCCGGCACCGAGCAGGGCCGCCGCGGCCAACACGAGACCGGCGGAGTTCCGGTGCACGGCGATCGCGCCCACGGCGAGTCCTCCGATCACGGTGACCATGGCGGTCAGGGTGGCCCGCGCGCTGTGCGCGTGGTCCAGCCATACGGCCAGGGGCTGGACGACGATGCCCATGGTGAGCGTCAGCGCCGTCACGAGACCGCTGAAGAGCGGCGCGTATCCGGGAACCCGGTTCGCCACCAGCGGCGGCAGCACGACGTACGCCACGGTCGCGGCGCCGAAGACCGCCGGGCTCGCGGGAAGCACGACCCACAGGAAGCGCCTGTTCCCGACGACCGCCCGGTGCAGGTCCACGACGCGGGACGGCACCGGGGCGGCACCGGGTGCAGGGGCCGTCTCCGGTACGCGGCGGGTCGCGCCCAGCACCAGCAGGGCCAGCAGACAGTGGGCGAGGCCGGGCAGCACCATCGGATGCGGCAGCCACTCGGCGAAAGCGCCCGCCGTCACCGCACCCGCCGCGAAGCCACCACCGGTGGCGTACGTCGCGCGCCGGTCACCGGCATCCGGGCGCCCGGCCCAGGCCGACAGCTCCCGAAGCCATTTGGTCCCCGCGGTCAGGACGACACCTGCCGCGAATCCGGTGGCCAGTCGGCTCACGTAGACGGCGTTCGCGCTCACCGGCGCCGCCGCCAGCAGGGCGCTCGCGGCGGCGGACAGGGCCAGGGCGGGCCGGACCGTGAGGCATCGGCCGAACCGGTCCGCGGCCGGGCCGCCGAGCAGCAGGCCGGGGAGCAGACCCAGCAGGTAGGTGGTGAACATGGCGGCGACCGGGACGGGAGGCCAGTGCTCCTGCGTCCGGTACACCACCGCGAGCGGGGTGAACTGGTTCGCGCCCCACCCGGCGGCGAACACCGCGGCCGCCGCCGGAAGCCAGCCGCGGACGGCGCGAGATGCGGGCATGCAGGCAAGTACCTTTCTGAACACGGTGCTTCGGCCCGCCGTCGCGGCGGGCACTCCGAGGACTCCGGCACTCCCTGAGCTGCCGTGGGAGTGCCGGGTGTTGGGTCAGCTCGGAGTGCCGACGGGCTCCAGACGCACCACAACTCCCTTGGAAGTCGGGCAGTTGCTGATGTCGGCGACGCTGTCCAGCGGGACCAGGACGTTCGTCTCGGGGTAGTAGGCCGCGGCGGAGCCGGGGCTGGCCGGGTAGGCGACGACCTTGAAGTTCTCGGCGCGGCGTTCCCGCTCGTCGTGCCAGACGCTGACCAGGTCGACCATGTCGCCGTCCTCGATGCCGAGCAGCTTGAGGTCGGCGGGGTTCACCATCACGACACGGCGGGCGTTGTGGATGCCGCGGTAGCGGTCGTTGGGGGCGTACCAGATGGTGTTCCACTGGTCGTGCGAGCGCAGCGTCTGGAGCAGCAGGTGACCCTCCGGCACGTGCGGCATCGTGAAATCGTTCTGCGTGAACACGGCCTTTCCGCTGGGGGTGTTGAAGACGCCGCGGTTGGCCGGGTTGGGCAGGTTGAAGCCGCCCGGCTCGGACACACGCTCGTTGAAGTCCTCGAAGCCCGGGATCACGCGGGAGATCCGGTCGCGGACGGTGCCGTAGTCGTCCTCGAAGCCCTGCCACGGGATGCCGTACTTGTCGCCGATGGTCGCGAGAGCCATGCGGCTGATGATGGCGACCTCGCTGAGCAGGTCCGGGGAGGCCGGCGGCAGCTTGCCGCGGGAGGCGTGCACGTCGCTCATCGAGTCCTCGACGGTGATGAACTGCTCGCCGGTGGCCTGGAAGTCCTTGTCGCTGCGGCCCAGGGTGGGCAGGATCAGCGCGGTCTCACCGCAGACCGTGTGGGAACGGTTGAGCTTCGTCGAGACGTGGGCCGTCAGGCTGCAGTTGCGCATCGCCTGCTCGGTGACCTCGCTGTCGGGGGTGGCCCGTACGAAGTTGCCCGCGACGCCGAGGAAGAACTTGGCGCGCTTCTCGTACATGGCGCGGATGCCGTCGACGGCGTCCAGACCGTGGTGAGCGGGCGGCGTGAAGCCGAACTCCTTGCCCAGGGAGTCCAGGAACTTCTGCGGCATCCGCTCCCACACGCCCATCGTGCGGTCGCCCTGCACGTTGCTGTGGCCGCGCACCGGGCACGCGCCCGCACCGGGCTTGCCGATGTTGCCGCGCAGCATGAGGAAGTTGATGACTTCGCGGATGGAGGGGACGCCGTGCTTGTGCTGCGTAAGGCCCATCGCCCAGCACACGATGACCGACTTGGCGTTCAGGACGCGCTCGAAGACCTCGTCGATCTCCTCACGGGAGAGGCCGGTGGCGTCGTAGATGTGCTCCCACGTGACCTGGCGCGCGTGCTTCTCGAAGGCCTCGTAGCCGATGGTGTTCTTCTCGATGAAGGCGTGGTCGATCACCGTGCCCGGGTTGGCGTCCTCGGCCTCCAGGAGCAGCAGGTTCAGGGCCTGGAACAGGGCGAGGTCGCCGCCGGCCCTGATGTGCAGGAACTGGTCGGCGATCTGCGTGCCCTTGCCGATGATGCCGCGCGGGCGCTGCGGGTGCTTGAAGCGGAGCAGGCCGGCCTCGGGGAGCGTGTTGACGGCGACGATCTTGCCGCCGTTGCGCTTGGTCTCCTCCAGGGAGGACAGCATGCGGGGGTGGTTGGTGCCCGGGTTCTGGCCCACGACGAAGACCAGATCGGAGTTCTCCAGGTCGTCGAGCGAGACCGTGCCCTTGCCGATGCCCAGGGTCTCCGACATCGCGGAGCCGCTGGACTCGTGGCACATGTTGGAGCAGTCCGGCAGGTTGTTGGTGCCGTACGCGCGGGCGAAGAGCTGGAGGAGGAACGCGGCCTCGTTGTTGAGGCGCCCCGAGACGTAGAACAGGGCCTCGTCGGGGGAGGTGAGCTGCTTGAGCTCCTTGGCGAGGATGCCGAACGCCTCGTCCCAGCCGATCGGCTCGTAGTGGGTCGCGCCGGGGCGCTTGACCATCGGCTCGGTCAGCCGCCCCTGCTGGTTGAGCCAGTAGTCGGACTTGGAGTCCAGCTCGGCGATGGAGTGCTCGCGGAAGAAGTCACGGGTGACGCGGCGCGAGGTGGCCTCGTCGTTGATGTGCTTGGCGCCGTTCTCGCAGTACTCGTTCATGTGCCGCTTGCCCGGCGCGTGCTCGGGCCAGGCACAGCCGGGGCAGTCGATGCCCTTGGCCTGGTTGATGTTCAGCAGCGTCAGCATGGTGCGGCGCGGGGACGTCTGGCTGAGGGAGTACTCCAGCGCGTGCGTCACGGCGGGGAGACCCGTCGCCCAGGTCTTGGGCGGCGTGACCGTCAGGTCGTCGATCGGGTCCTCGATGCTGCTGCTCATGATCTGGTCTGCCTCTTTCTTTCATGCACCTGGGCGGACGGGTCCCCGGGAAACGGCCGCCTGTTCTCCGTGTTCACTTCTACCGCGGTTTACTTGTGTGCGCCGGATACGTTTACGCGTCATCGCCGCGAGAGAAGCTTCCTGCAATCCGCGTGGTGCGTCAAAGAGGCATTTCCGATCACCTGATAGGTGCCGCTTATCAAGGCGCTTTCCCTTGTCCTGCCTGGGGTTCGAGGCTCGATAACCTCGACCGATGATGCCATCGAGAGCCCCTCTTTGACTTCTTGGGGAAAGCTTTCCATGATGATCGATAAGTGGGGAAGAAGTGGAGTGAGGAAAGGCTTCGGATTCCGACCCCTGGATCATTCGCGAACTTTGGTCTCTAATGTTTCACCAACCCCGGTCACCGGTATTTCATGGGAGGGCGCAACCGTGCTTGATCACAGCGACGAGCCGACCGAGACCGGTCAGTTCCGGCGCCACCGCGCGGAGCGCCTTCCGGCCGTTCCGTCGCCCCTCGTGGACCGCTTCGGCCGGGTCCACACGGACCTGCGGGTCTCGCTGACCGACCGCTGCAATCTGCGCTGCACGTACTGCATGCCGGCCGAGGGGCTGAACTGGCTGCCTCGTGCCGAAGTCCTCACCGACGACGAGGTCGTACGCCTGGTCCGCATCGGCACCGAGCGCCTCGGGATCACCGAGGTCCGGCTGACCGGCGGGGAGCCGCTGCTGCGCAGGGGCCTGCCCGGCCTGGTGGCCCGTCTGTCCGCCCTGGAGCCGGCTCCGGAACTGTCGATCACCACCAACGGCATAGGCCTGGCACGCGGCGCCGACGCACTGCGGGAGGCTGGGCTCGGCCGGGTCAACGTCAGCCTCGACACCCTGCGCCCGGAGCGGTTCGCCGAGATCACCCGGCGCGACCGGATCAAGGACGTACTGGCCGGACTCTCGGCCGCCCGGGACGCGGGTCTGAACCCGGTGAAGATCAACGCGGTGCCGGTGCGGGGAGTCAACGACGACGAGATCGTCGACCTGACCGCGTTCGCGGCTGAGAACGGATACCACATGCGGTTCATCGAATCGATGCCCCTGGATGCGCAGGGAGCTTGGGACCGGGACCGGATGGTCACGGCCGCGGAGGTCCTGGAGCGGCTCGGCGAGCGCTTCGAACTGGTGCCGGTCGGGCGGCAGGACAACGCGCCCGCGGAGGAGTGGCGGATCGTGGGCAGCGAGGCGCTGGTAGGTGTCATCGCCAGTGTCACCCGCCCGTTCTGCGGCACGTGCGACCGCGTGCGGCTGACGGCGGACGGGCAGTTGCGCAACTGCCTCTTCGCCACTGAGGAGTCCGACCTGCGGGCTCTGCTGCGAGGCGGCGCCGACGACGCGACGGTGGAGGCGGCCTGGCGGACCTCGGTCGGCCGCAAGGGCCCCGGCCACGCGATCAACAGCCCGGAGTTCCGCCGCCCGGAACGCCCGATGTCGGCCATCGGCGGCTGACGGGCCCCATTTCAGGAGCCTCCGAGGCAGACAAGAGGCAGTCAAGAACGAACAAGAGGCAGACAAGAACGAAGGTGAGCTGGATGCGTACATGGATCGAGGACGTCAAGTCCGAACTCGACGTCGACCTTGACGTCGCGAACCGCAAGCTGACGGCGCCGGCCGAACGCTGGGCTGCCGAGCCCGAGAACAGCGCGGGCACCGCATGACCCCGGCAGGCGCGCACACCCTGGACGGCACGGGCGCAGTGCGAGTGGCAGCAGAGTCCCACATGACCTGGGACCAGGCCCGGCGGATCGCCCGGGACTGCGTCGGACAGCCGCTGCCCGTCGTCACCCGATCCCTGGCGGACGCGCTCGGTCACGCTCTCGCCGAACCGCTGACGGCGCTCACCGATCTGCCGCCGTTCGACACGTCCGCGATGGACGGCTGGGCCGTGGCCGGACCGGGACCGTGGCTGGTGGGCGGCGCCGCCGTCCTCGCCGGCGACCGGTCCGCGCCGCTCCGCGACTACGGCACCGCCGTTCCCATCGCCACCGGCGCCCGGCTGCCGACGGGCGCAACGGCCGTACTGCGGAGGGAACATGGGGAGTTCGACGCCGAGAGTGGCACGCTGCGCGATCGCTCCACCGGGCCCGGCTCGGTGGCTCCGGGCCGTGACATCCGGCCGCGTGGCCAGGAGTGCCGTGCGGGCGAGGCGCTGATCCCGGCCGGCATCACGGTGACCCCGGCCGTGCTGGGACTCGCGGCGGCGGCCGGGTACGACCGGCTCGCCGTACACCGCCGCCCGACCGTCGAACTCCTGGTACTCGGCGACGAGTTGCTGGAGGCCGGCCTCCCCCGGCACGGGCGGGTACGCGACGCGCTCGGACCCATGCTGCCGCCGTGGCTGAGAAGTTGCGGCGCCGACGTGATCGGGCGCCGCCGGGTGGCGGACGACTTGGGGCTGCTGCGGGAGGCCGTACACAACTCGCCCGCCGATGTCGTCGTCACCACCGGCAGCACCGCCGCCGGCCCGGTGGACTTCCTGCACGCCACCCTCGAAGAGGCGGGCGCCAGCCTGCTCGTCGACTCCGTCGCCGTACGGCCCGGCCACCCCATGCTGCTCGCCGAGCTGCCGCCCACCCCCGACGGTCGGACTCGCCGGCTGGTCGGCCTGCCCGGCAACCCACTTGCCGCCGTCGCCGGCACGGTGACGCTCGCCGCGCCGCTGCTGCGGCACCTCGGCGGGCACCCGGACGCGGAACCCTGCCGGATGCGCGCCGCCACCGAGCTGCCAGGCCACCCGCGGGACACCCGGCTGCTGCCGGTGCAACGCACGCACCACGAAGTGGCACCGCTCCCGTTCGACGGCCCGGCGATGCTGCGCGGCCTCGCGTTCGCCGACGGCCTCGCGGTCATCCCGCCCGGCGGGGTGCCCGCCGGGGCCACCGCGGAAGTCTTCGAGGTGCCGGGACAGTGACCGCGTGGGGACAGCCGAACGTAGACCGGAGCAACTCGACAACAGGAGGCACAGCCGTGGCGACGCCGACGACGCCGGCCGGAACCATCCGCTACTGGGCGGCGGCCAAGGCCGCGGCCGGTACGGCCCAGGAGCCCTACCGCGCGGCGACACTCGCGGAGGCGCTGGAACAAGTCCGTTCCCGGCACGACGGCCGTCCGCGGTTGGCGCGGGTGCTCGGCTACTGCTCGTTCCTTGTGGACGGCCGCCCGGTCGGCGGGCGCGACCACGCTTCGGTCCACCTCGCCGAAGGGGGAACGGTCGAGGTACTGCCTCCGTTCGCCGGCGGCTGATCCCCCCCAACTCGCCACGCACAAGCCGGAGTTCACGCCGCCCCTGCACGCACCGCAACGCCCCCCAACCCCAGGAACGAACCATGCCGCACATCCCGGACCCCTCCGGCCACCCCGTTCAACTGCTCGCACTGCGCGACACCCCGCTCTCCCTGGACGAGGTGTACGAGGCCGTGGGCGATGCCACCGCCGGAGGCACCGCCGTCTTCGTCGGAACCGTGCGCAACCACGACGGCGGCAGGTCGGTGGATGCCCTCGAATACAGTGCCCATCCCGCCGCCGAGAGCGAGTTGCGCCGGGTCGCCGAGAAGGTCGCCGCCGACTTCCCGGTCAGCGCCCTCGCCGCCGTCCACAGGACGGGCCGTCTGGAGATCGGCGACGTCGCGGTGATCGCGGCGGTCTCCTGCCCGCACCGTGCGGAGGCCTTCGCCGCCTGCGCCCGCCTCGTCGAGGACCTCAAGCACGAGGTGCCCATCTGGAAGCACCAGTTCTTCTCGGACGGCGACGAGGAGTGGGTCGGCGCCTGCTGACGCGCCGCCGCTGCTCAGTATGGGTGTGGAGCATCCGCAACCGGCTCCGGGGAGTCGTGACCGGGATCGCCCGGCCCGCCGCGCGGGACACCCGGCCGTCACAAAGGGTCGCGCTGCCGCTACGACAAGGCGGGAGCGCCCATGTCAGGACAGTCCGAAGCGACGCTCGTGGTCGCCGCGCTCCTCACCAGCGAAGAACTCGGAATTGTCACCATTGGGTCCCAGCCCGAGCAACGCCACAACCTGAGCGACCCGAGACCGGTCTACCTGGCAGAGAAACGCTTCGAGCGCATCGAGCGCCCTGCAAGGAAAGGCCCACCATGGGGGACATACGCAGACGGGGAGCCGTCGCACTGGGGATCACCGGACTCGTCGCACCGCTGACGCTCGCGCTGGGCGCCGCGCCCGCGCAGGCCGCGAGCTGCACGACATCGACCGGTCCCTATCAGAAGCAGGTGGAGGGGTTCCTCGGCCGGCCGGTCGACGGAAAGCAGTCCGCCGCGGACTGCAAGGCTGTCCAGGCCTTCCAGAACAAGCACGGCATCAGCCCGAACATCGGCTACGCGGGACCCGTCACGTGGGGCGTGATGGACCTGATGAACAAGCAGAAGGCCGTCGGCGGCAATCCCAACAAAGACGGCAAATGTCCCGTCAACAAGGGGCGCATCGCCTGCGTGAACCTGACGCTTCAGCTCAGCTGGATCCAGGACGGCAAGAACCTCGTCTACGGGCCGGTGCCGGTCCGCACCGGCCGAAACGGCTACGAGACCCGCACCGGCCTGAAGAAGATCTACTGGCGGCACATCGACCACGTGTCGAGCATCTACAACGTGCCCATGCCCTACAGCCAGTTCTTCGACGGCGGCCAGGCCTTCCACTCGGTCGGCGTGAGCATGTGGAACCCGCCCGGCTCGCACGGCTGCGTGAATATGACCAGTACCACCGCGAAGAAGTACTGGTCCCTGCTGAAGACGGGTGACGACGTCTACGTCTACGGCCGCAAGCCGGGCACCTGAGCCCAGCGGCCGGCCGCGAGTTCCCCGCTGTTCCCATTCCCCTAGTCTTATGCCTTCCAGGTACGGGAATTGACGAACAGTCACGGAACGGAGCGTGCGGTGACGTCGGGGGAAAAGAACGGCAGCGAGCTGATCGGCAAGGTACTCGGGGGGCGTTACCGGGTCACCTCGATGATCGGGCGCGGCGGCATGGGGGTGGTCGCGCGGGCGGTGGACGAGCTGCTCGACAGAGAGGTCGCTGTCAAGATCCTCAGAGCCTTCACCGACTCCTCCGCGTCCGATCTGGCCGGTCTGCGGGTCCGCATGCAGCGGGAGGCGCAGGCCGCCGCCCGTATCCGCCACAACGGAGTGGTCACGGTGCACGACGTGACAGAGGAGGACGGCCTGCCGGTCATCGTCATGGAGCTGGTCGACGGGCCTTCGCTCGACGACGTGCTCACCGAGCGCGGCGCGCTGGAGCCGCACGAGGCGGCCGCGATCGGTGCCAAGCTGATGGACGCGCTCGACGCGGCGCACCGGGCGGGGGTGCTGCACCGGGACGTCAAGCCCGGGAACGTACTGCTCGAAGACGGCGGCCGCGTCGTGCTCACCGACTTCGGCATAGCCAGCATGGAGGCCGCGGGCGACGACGCCATGGACAAGCTGACCCGCAGCGGCCAGCTCGTCGGCTCCCTCGACTACCTGCCCCCGGAGCGCGCGCAGGGCAAGGAGCCGGGCCCCGCGTCGGACATCTGGTCGCTCGGCATGACGCTGTACGCGGCCGTCGAGGGCACGTCGCCGTTCCGCCGTACGTCGGTGTGGTCGACGCTGGCGGCGATCGTGAACGAGCCGCTGCCCGAGTCGGGGCGGGCGGGGGCGCTGGCGCCGGTGCTCAGGGCGCTGATGGCGAAGGACCCGGAGAGCCGGCCGGATGCGGGCCAGGCGCGGGAGATGCTGGAGCGGGTGGCGGCGGGCAGCACGGTGAGCTTCGGGCCCCCGGCCCAGGCGCAGGCCCAGGGTGCTGTCCCCGCGCCGCATGCGGTTCATCAGTCCGGGCCCGGGTTCGGATCTCCTGCCGCGCCGTACCCTCAGCCTCCGCAGGGCGGCGGCCACCCGGCGCCGGGCCTGGCCAGCACCCTTCCCCAGTCCGGCGAGCCCACCGTGGGACGGGCGGCGGGCCGCGCCTCCGGCCGCGCCCGGCGCCGCAGCCGTGCCGTCATCGCGTCGACGGCCGCGGCCGTGGTGATCGCGGGCGGCGGCATCACGTACGCCCTGGTGGGCACCGGCGACGACACGAAGTCGGACGAGGCCCGGACGGCGCCGACGCGTTCCGGTGCCTCGCAGGTCAGCGATCTGCCGAGCAGGGGCAGCGTGGGTGGCGGCAAGAAGTCGCCGAGCGCCTCGTCGTCGGCGACCTCGCAGGCGCCGTCTCGCACACCGTCGCAGCAGCCGAGTGAGGCGGGGGACGAGGGCGCGGGCGACACGGACAACGGCGGCGGGTCGTCGGCGCGACCGAGCAGCGACGGCGGTGCCACGGCCTCGCAGCCGCCGGCCCCTCCGACGTCCAAGCCGAGCTCGGTGTCGAAGAGTTGCAGCGGCTGGACCCACCGCGACCCGAACCCGGGCACGTACGGCTACATGTCCGGCAGCTACCACATCGTGACCGGGCCGTACCAGACGTGCTCGTCCGTCGCCCTGGCCGAAAACGGCTCCAAGCTCTGGTACCACTGCTCGGTCGTCAACGCATACGGCCACAACTGGACGTACGTGCGGGTGGCGGGCACGAACACGTCGGGCTGGATGTCCAACGACAACCTCACCAACCAGTCGGGGGCGTCGACGCGCTGCTGAGAGCGTCCCTCCCGTACTGAGGCCTGTTCATGCAGTGAGCCGGCGGTGTCTCGCGGGGCTCCCGGCCGAGTGGTGGACGTACTCGTGGACCAGGCGGAAGCCGGCAGTCCAGGCGAGCAGCCGACTGGCGCGGTTGAGGACCGAGCAGTTCCAGGTGGGCGTGTGGCCGCGTGCGGTGATGTCCGCGCACAGGGCCGTCACACAGGCCAGGGCGAGGCGGTGGCGGCGGTGGTCCGGGGCTGTGAACACCGCCACCTCCTCGTGGTGGGTACCGCGGAAGTACGTACAGGCGATGGCGAGCAGTTGGCCTTTCCTGTCCGTGGTGGCCCAGCCGTGACCGGAGGTGGCGAGGCCCGGCGGACCGCCCCAACTCGTGTGGATCCAGGCCGCGTCGGGGCCGAGCGCGTGCACGGCGTCGGCGTCGGCGGGTTCGAGTCGGCGCAGGGTCACGCCGCGGGGTGTGGTGACGGGCTGGGGTTCTGCCCGCAGGGTCCACACCATCCGTTCCCAGGGAGTGAGCCGGTCGAAGGCGGCGCCGAGGGTGGGCAGGAAGCCGGTCGGGGCGTCGATGTAGTGGTTCGCCAGTGGCGCCAGGGCTTCGGGCGCGAGAACGTCCGGCGCACCCCGCAGCAGGGCGTGTCCGGCGCAAGGAAACGGCGATCGCGCGCGGGCGGATCGCTCGGTCCGCCCACCATCGGCCGATGCCGGTGGCGAGGGCGTGCTCGCCGACGGCAGCCGGGCCCGGGGAGTCCGGGGGGAACCAGTCCGTGAGGGCGGGCAGCTGGTGGGGCGCGAGTTCGATCATCTCGCGGGCACGCGTCGGCATGGTCGGCAACTCCGTCGTCAGTGGGGGAAGTTCACGCTGTCCGGCCGATCAGCAGGTCTGCGAGCCTGTTGAGGCGTCGTACCGTGCGGCCCTCCGTCGCGGCCGGGGCCGGATCCACCTGCGTGTCGCGGTCGTAGTAGGCGCCATTGACGATTTCGACCGCCGGGTCACACAGGCGCACCACATGGCCGGCGCCTTCGGCAGGCGTCACGCCTTCGTGGGCGTAGAGCGGGAGAAGCGCGGTGTCGCAGACGCCCGGGTGTACGGAGACAGCGGTGACGCGCGGGTCGGCGAAGGAGCGCATCTTCGAGCCCTTCCAGCGTTACGGCGACGCCCCGCGCGGCGCCGGTGTCGGCCTGGGCCTCGCGGTCGCGCGTGGCTTCGCCGAGGCCATGGGCGGCACCCTCGACGCCGAGGACACCCCCGGCGGCGAACTCACCATGGTGCTCGGTGTGCGGATGGCGCCGGCGCAGGAGCCGGAGCAGTCCGACCTGTCGGTCACCCCCTGGACAGGCAGCACTCTTCCGGAGTCGAGGCCCCGTCGGCCGGGTTCAGGCCTCGGGCCGTACGGACTCGTCGGCCAAGTGTCGTGCGTCCAGGCGCAGTCGCCAGGTGTTGCGGCGATGCGCACTGGTCAACTCCGCCTCCAGCGGGGACGGCGGCACCGCGAGAACCGGGCAGCCGGCGTGGGCGAGGCAGTAGCGGCTCACCGAGCGGGAGAAAGCGCGGTGGCAACGACTTCGCCGGCCGGCGCCGACGACCAGGATGTCGTCCTCGCCGTCGGCGATCTCCACCAGCGCCCGGCCCGGGGTGCCTCGCGCGACAAGGGCGCTCACCGGGACGCCGGGGCCGGTGCTGCCGAACGCGTCGTCGAGCGCGGTGAGCAGGTTCCGGCACGCCATGCGCCGCCAGTCGTCGAGCAGCACGTACGACGACGAGGAGCGGCGGGCGGCAAGATCCCCGCCCGGCGGCTCCCAGGCCAGGACGGGCCACAGCGCGGCACTCCGGCGCCGGGCCTCCACGGCCGCCCGGCACAGAGCGGTGAGGCTGCCGAGGGAGCCACTCACCCCCACCACGACACGAGCGGCTGTGGGGGCGCCGGAACCAGACATGACTTCACCGTTCTTCATTCGCACGCGCCCACGGACGGTTTCCCGCGGGCAGTCCTGAGGGTCGGTTCCATCTCACTCCTGGTGCGGGGCCTTCGGACAGCCCGAACGCCACTTCTTGGCGCTCCTCTGACGGGTGTCTCCACCGTCGATCGCTCCTCGCGTCAGCGTCCCGTATGCGTCGGCCCGCTCACCGTCAGCGTCCCGTTATGAGGTATCGGTGAGCGGGAGTGGGCGGGCATAGCTTCAGCGGTGAGCCCCGGGCAGCCGCCGGCGTCCGGGGTCTCGATCCCCGCACGTGAATCACCCCGGATCCTCCAGGAGGCATCCCATGGCACAACCCTCGTACCCCGAAGACCCGGAGCCTCTTGATCGGTTCCCGGCCGGACCGTTGTTCGTTCCGGTCCGGCCGGGACCGACAGGATGCGCGGCCCGGCTCTTCCGTACCCCCCTCGGCGACCGTACGGCCGTCGGCTTCACCTCGGAGCGGAAGCTGACCGCGACGCTCGGTTCCGAGCAGCCGTGGATCAGGCTCGCCGAGCCCGCGCTGCGTGCGCTGGCGGCGCCGCTGGGAGTCACCACGGTCACCGTGGACCCCCAGTTCTCGGCGCCGGCTCCCGCGCCCGCCAGGCCCGTCGCCTCCGTGCCGGACGGGGTCTCCCGTTCACGCGTGAACACATGGGATCCGCAGGCCGTCGGGGTACTGCGGGTGACCGGCGCCGCCGCGCTCGTCTCGGCGCTCGCTCTGTGGATCGGTTGAGAGGGAAACACACGATGACCACTGTTCACGAACCCGCAGTCACCACCGCCACCGCCGACGAGTTGTCGGTGTGGCCCGCCTCCACCACCGAGCCCCACCCGGGCGACCTGGCCGTGGGCGGCGTACCGCTCGCCGGCGTCGCCGACCGCTTCGGCACCCCCGCCTACGTACTCGACGAGGGCGAGGTACGCGAGCGCTGTCGCACCTACCGGCACGCATTCCCCGACGCCGAAGTCCTCTACGCGGCCAAGGCGTTCCTGTGCCGGGCCATGGCCCACTGGGTGGACGACGAGGGTCTTGGGCTCGACGTCTGTTCGGCCGGTGAGCTGGAACTCGCGGTCACCACCGGGTTCCCGCCCGAGAGGATAATGCTGCACGGCAACGCCAAGTCCCCGCACGACCTGGAGTTCGCGCTGCGCCTGGGCGTCGGGCGCATCGTGATCGACAGCCCCTCCGAGATCGCCCGGCTGGCCGCCGCGGTAGGGCCCGACGGACATCAGAAGGTCATGGTCCGCGTCGTGCCCGCGATCAGCGCCGGTGGCCACGAGAAGATCCGCACCGGAACCGACGACCAGAAGTTCGGCCTGTCGATCTCCGACGGCTACGCCCAGCACGCCATCGCCCGCATACTGGACCAGCCGCAGCTCGAACTCACCGGCCTGCACTGCCATTTGGGCTCGCAGATAACCACCGTCAAGCCGTATCTGGCAGCCGTGCGGCGCATGGTGGGGCTGATGGCCCGGCTGCACGAGCAGCACGGCCTCGTCCTGCCCGAACTCGACCTGGGCGGCGGACACGGAATCGCGTACCGGCCGGGTGAACAGGCCCTGGACGTCACCACCCTGGCCCGCAAGGTCCGGGCGGAGCTCGTCGGGGCGTGCGCGGCGGCCGGACTCACCGTGCCCCGCCTGATCATCGAGCCGGGGCGTGCCATCGCCGGACCGGCCGGTGTCGCCCTCTATCGGGTACTCGCCGTCAAGCGCACCGGTGCACACACCTTCGTGGCCGTGGACGGCGGCATGAGCGACAACCCTCGGCCGGCGCTGTACGGCGTGCGCTACGCACCCCGTCTGATCGGCCGTCACAGCACCGCGGACCGGACGGCGATGACCGTGGTGGGCCGCCACTGCGAGGCCGGAGACGTCCTGGCCACCGACGTCGAACTCCCCGCCGACGTACACCCGGGAGACCTGCTCGCGGTGCCCGTGGCCGGCGCCTACCACCTGTCCATGGCGTCCGGCTACAACCTGGTCGGCCGCCCGCCGGTGGTCGCCGTGGACGGCGGACGCGCCCGCCTGCTGGTCCGTCGCGAGTCCCTGGACGACATCCGCAGCCGCGACGTGGGGCTGTAGACGCCGGTCCTCCTGTACAGCCTCCGGTCGAGTGACGGCCGGCCCTCGACCGGAGGCCCCCAACCACCCCTGCCTCCCGCGGCCGCGAACCCTTCGCCACCACCGCGGGAATGGCTCAGGCCATCCCGTAGCGCGCTTCGATCCCCGCGATCACCAGGGCGAGACCGTCCTCGAAGTGCTGCTCGTAGTCCTCGAAGATCTCCGCGCCCGCCGCGGCCGACAGGGGGAAGTCGGCCATCCGGCGGGCGCGTTCGTCGATGTCGTACCCCTCGCGGCGCTCGCCCGGCAGGGGCTGGACGCCCTGCTCCTCGGTGACGAAACCGAGGGTGTACATGTACGCGGTCGTGGTGGCCCGCACCGCCTGGGTGAGCGTGAATCCGGCGCCGGTGAACAGGCGCAGCGTCCGCTCCATCTCGACCGCGTGCAGCGTGCCGGTGAAGCGCGAGCCGCTGAAGACCTTGGCGCCGTCGCGGTGGCTCAGGAGCGCGGTACGCAGTCCGCGGTTCGACGTCAGCAGGCGCTCCCGCCAGGTGGCGTCGGGTGTGAGCGGGTCGTCGGCCGTCATGCGGCGGTACATCTCCGTCGCCATCTCGTCCAGCAGCTCCTGCTTGTTCTTGAAGTGCCAGTAGAGCGCGGGCGCCTGGACGTTCAGCTCCTTGGCGATGGCGCGGAGCGTGAGGCCGTCGAGGCCGACGTCGTTGAGCAGGCGCAGCGCGGTGTCGACGACCTGCGTCTTGTCCAGCTTGGGGGATCTCTGGGTAGCCACACTTGACAGTTTAACGCCGTTAAGCGCATGCTGCGAAGCATGGAACTTAACGACGTTAAGGAGCTTGTCGTGGGCACCCGTACAGACACCATCACGCACACCGAGGTCCTCATCGTCGGCGCCGGTCCGACCGGCCTCGCCCTCGCTGTCGACCTCGCCCGGCGCGGGGTCGACGCCCTCGTCGTCGAGCGCGCCGACGCGCTCTTCCCCGGGTCGCGCGGCAAGGGGATCCAGCCGCGCACGAGGGAGGTCTTCCACGATCTCGGCGTGCTGGACGCGATCCACGCAGCCGGTGGCCCCTACCCCGTCGGCGTGATCTGGCAGGACGGCACGCGGGTCGGCGAGCACAGGATGTTCGACCCGGCGGAGGCGAGCGACGACTCCCCGTATGCCGACCCGTGGATGGTGCCGCAGTGGCGCACGCAGCAGATCCTGTTCGAGCGGCTCATGCAGCTCGGCGGCCGGGTGGAGTTCGGCCGCGAGCTGGTGGCGGTGGAACAGGACGCGGACACGGTGACCGCGCACTTCGCCGCCGGAGACCCGGTCCGCGCGCGGTACGCCGTCGCCGCCGACGGTGGCCGCTCGACCGTGCGCCGCGCGCTGGGCATCGGCATGACCGGCGAGACCGTCGACCCGCACCCGATGCTCGTGGCGGATGTGCGCATCACCGGCCTCGACCGCGACAACTGGCACGTCTTCCCGCCCCGCGAGGGGAGCGACGGCTTCCTCGCGATCTGCCCGCTCGCCGGCATCGAGGACTTCCAGGTGACCGCGCAGTTCCCCGAGGGAACCGTGCCCGACGTCTCCCTCGACGGCATCCGCAAGGTCGTCGCCGCGCGTTCCCATCTCACGCCCGAGGATGTGACCGAAGTGCGCTGGGCCTCGGACTTCCGACCGCGGGCCGCGCTGGCCGACCGCTTCCGCGCCGGGCGCGTCCTCCTGGCCGGGGACGCCGCGCACGTCCACTCGCCGGCCGGCGGCCAGGGGCTGAACACCAGCGTCCAGGACGCGTACAACCTGGGGTGGAAGCTGGGCGCGGTGCTGCGCGACGGCGCCCCGGAGTCCCTCGTCGAGACGTATGAGGAGGAGCGTCGTCCGGTCGCCGCGCACATGCTCGGTATTTCGACGGGCGTGCACCGCGGGGAGATCCGCCGCGGCGAGGCGACCCGTCAACTGGGCCTGGGCTACCGGGAATCGTCCCTCGCGGTGGACACCCGCACGACCGCGGGGCCGGTCCGCTCGGGAGACCGGGCGCCGGACGGAACGGTGGACGGCGTCCGCCTCTTCGACACCTTCCGCGGCCCGCACTGGACGCTGCTCACGGTGGGCACGGACACCGAACTCCCTGAGCTCGGCGTCCCCACCGTCCGGATCCCGGCGTACGAGGCGTACGGCGCGGGCGTGTACCTGGTGCGGCCCGACGGCTACGTGGGGTGGGCGGGCGACACCGCCGACGGACTCGCGGAGTATGCGCGGAAGTCGGGTCTTTAGGGCAGGCGAGCGACCCCGACGTAGAAGCCGCTCGGCTCCGCCTCGGGCGCGGGCGCGGGCGAGTCCTTGTACCACTGGGTCGCCGTCACGAGACCCGGATCCACCAACTCAAGACCCTCGAAGAACGGCTCGACCTCGGCCCGCGTACGCATCCGCAACGGGATCTCGCCCTGCCGGTACGTGTTCTTCACCGTCTTCGCGAGGTGCGGGTGCTCATCGGTGGTGCCGTGGGAGAACACGAAGTAACTGCCCGAGGGCAGAGCCTCGATGAGGGTTCGCGCGAGGGCGTACGGGTCCTCCTCATCGGTGATGAAGTGCATCAGGGCGAGCATCGACAGCGCGACGGGCCGGGTGAAGTCCAGGAACGTACGGGCGTGGTCGAGGATGACCTTGGGCTGACGGACGTCTGCCTCGATGTAGTCGGTCGCCCCCTCAGGCGTGCTGACCAGCAGCGCCTCCGCGTGCCGCAGCACGATGGGGTCGTTGTCGGTGTACGCGACCCGCGCCGACGGCAGGATGCCCTGCACGATCTGGTGCAGGTTCGGCTTCGTCGGGATGCCCGTGCCGACGTCGAGGAACTGGTCGATGCCGTTGCCCGCCAGCCAGGCCGCCGCACGGTGCATGAACGCGCGGTTGCGCCGGGCACTGAGGCGGGACTCCGGAGGCAGTTTCTCCGCCACTTCCTGATCGACCGGATAGTTGTCCTTGCCGCCCAGCAGCCAGTCGTAGACACGCGCCGGGTGGGCCCTGCTCGTGTCGATGCGGCTTCCGGAGGACTGTGCCGTCATGCGTGACTCCAGCGTGTACTAGATCGCTGACCGACTCACCGGGACCGCTGCGCGCACCCTGGGTCAGGCCGTGAAGGACCTTGCGATTATGTCACTGGCCAAGCCGTCGCGCAGAGCTGTCAGTGAGGGGCGTGGGGGCCATCTCGCGTGCGGTGAAGGCACGTTGGGGCAGAAATGCGGGGGACTCGGTACGGCGGGGTGGTGCTTCCGACGCCGTACCGAGCCCGGCCCCTCGGTGCGGCGGTCAGGCCGTGGTCAGCGTCAGGCCGTACCGGTTGAGGATCTCGTTGATCGGCTGGTACCAGGTCTCACCGCCGCCGGAGCAGTCGCCCCAGCCGCCCGAGGTGACACCCTGGGCCTGGTCGCCGCTGATGAACGAGCCGCCCGAGTCGCCCGGTTCGGCGCACACGTTCGTCTTGGTCATCTCGTGCACCGCGCCCTGGCTGTAGTTCACGGTCTCGTTCTTGGCCAGCACATTGCCGCAGTGCCAGTGCGAGGTGGAGCCCGAGCGGCAGATGGACGCGCCGATCGGGGCCTCGGCCGAGCCGCGCACCAGCTGGTCCGGGACAGTGCCCCAGCCGAGGACCACGGGGACGGTCCACCAGCCGCTGCCCACGTTGACCCAGGCGTAGTCGTTGTCCGGGAACGACGACCCCTGGAAGTTGCCGATGTACGAACCGTCCCAGCCGTTCACTGCGGCGCCGGCGCCGCTGCAGTGGCCGGCCGTGACGAATCCGCCGTTCACCGAGAAGCCGATCGAGCAGCGGACGTTGCCCGTGTAGTAGGGGTCGCCTCCGACCGTGCCGGCGGCGAGGGTGCGGGGTGCGTGGGCCGTCTTCTCGACGGTGACAGGGCCGGCCTCGCGGGCCTGCGCGAGGAAGCGCTTGACATCGTTGTCGCCCTGCCGTCCGGCCAGGGTCTCGATCACGATCCGGTTGGACGCCGGATCGACGTGCCAACTTGCCACGCCCTTGGGTGCCTTGAGGGCGTCGATGCGTTCCTTGGCCGCGTCGAGCTGTTTGGCGCTGTACTTCACCAGCTTGGCCTCGGCGCCCGTCGACCGTACGGCCGCGGCCTTGTTCCGGTCGGTGACGGCCACGGTCAGGCGGCCGCTCTCCGGTGTGAACCAGGCGCCGCCGTAGGACGATCCGGCCGCTCGCCGTGCCTTTCCTTCGACGGACGTGGCCTTCTTCTCCGCGCTCAGCCGAGCCTCGGCCTGGCTCTTGGTGAGGCCGAAGTCGCGCTGCATGGCGGCGAGCATGGGCCCGGAGGCCGGTGCCTTCTCGTCCGCGGGGGTGGTGGCACCGGCGGAGGCCGGTACGAACCCGGCGGACACTCCGGCGACCAGTAATGCGGACAGGGTGATGCGCAGGGATTTCGTGCGTCTCATGGGGTTGGCCCTTCGTTGTTCCAGCATCGTGGGGGTGGAACAGCAAAGCCTGGGAGCGCTCCCAGGAAATGCCCGCTGGGGAGCCTATCGAAGGATCATGGGCAGGTCCATGCCAATGCGACGCCCTGCTGATACGCCCAGCCGAGACCGGACTCGTGCGGGGGCTCGGGCCTCCGTCTCGCGGATCAGCGCACGGCCGCGCTGGACCAGTCGCCGGGCGGCAGGTCGAGGTGCATTCCGTACGCGGTGCGTACGGCGGCATGGTGCACGGAGGCGGTGCGTGCGTCGTGGTAGCGAGTTTTGTGGATCAATACCCTTGGGTGGACGGGCAGTTGAGGGCTTCAGTGACGGGAGGCGCGCAGCCACGCGAGCAGCAGGGTCTCCGTGGCGTCCCGACGCGGAGTACTGCACCACCGAGGGTGTGTCGTCGGAGGGAGGCGACAGGCGGTCCAGCCTGCCGTGCTGCCCGAGATGGCGCACGTTGTTGTAGTCGGCCACCAACGCGGCCGTCTCCCGCGGTTCGCCCTCCGGCCATCGCGTGAGATCGCCGCCGGTGCCCGGCGCTCCGGCCATGGCGACGTGGAAGCGGAACCGCAGTGGCACCGTGCGCCCTGTCAGCTGGTTCGGCAAGTCCGTCACCACGGCTGCTCGACTCGATCCGGAGCGTGGGATGGTCCGCGCGGGGGCGGTCGATCACGCCCTGGAGGTTGCGTACGTACGCGGGTCCCAGGCGGTCGGTGCCGTCCTGCCGGCGGGGCCGGCCCGCCTCGCTGAACGCACGGTTCATGTCCCACTTGAGGGAGTCGATGCCGTGGTCGCCAACGAGGCGGGAACCCGACCGAATCCTTGGATCATGTATCAATCCCCCTTGCGTATCTGGCATTTGGAGGTTTCCGCTGCCTCAAAGAGAGTGCACAGGCGATTCCTGTTTCTTTCATTGACAGCGGAAAATAAGGGGCCTAGGTTCCCGGCCATGCGCTCGACTTCCCTCACCGAGGCGTTCCCGGCCCACACGCCGGCCGCTTCCCAGATCTTCACCACCGTGCTGTCCCACGGCCCGCTCACCCGGTCGGAGATCGCCGGGCGGACCCGTCTCTCGGCGGCGGCGGTGACGAAGGCGGTGCGGCCGCTGATCGAGTCCGGCTATCTCCTGGAGGACGTCGACGAGGACGCGCGGCAGCCGTCTCTCGGGCGGCCCGCCAACCCGGTGCGGGTCGACGGCGGACGGGCGCTGTTCATCGGGGTCAAGGTGACGGGCGACGAACTCATCGCCGTACTCGCCGACTTGTGCTGCCGCATCAGGATCGCCCGGCATGTCTCGCTCACCTCCCGTGACCCCAAGTCGGTCCTCGCCTCGATCGCGGGACTCGTGCAGGAGCTGCTGACCGAGGCGGACGGCTTCGGCGTGCAGGTGCAGGGCCTGGGCATCGCGGTCTCCGGTGACGTCGACCGGGCGGCCGGCGCGGTGCGCTACTCGCCCTTCCTGGAGTGGCGCGACGTCGGCCTCGCCGAACTGGCCGGGATGACAACAGGGTTGCCAGTCACCGTGGACAACGACGTCCGGGCGCTGACCGTCGCCGAGCAGTGGTTCGGAGCCGGCGTGGGCCTGTCCGACTTCGCGGTGGTGACCGTCGGAGCCGGTATCGGCTGCGGCCTCGTGGTGCACGGCCAGGTGGTGGCGGGGGCGAACGGAGTGGCCGGCGAGATCGGGCACGTGGCGATCGACCCGGCCGGACCCCTCTGCCACTGCGGAAACCGTGGCTGCGTCGAGGCGATCGCCGCGGACTCCGCCATCGTCAGCCAGGTCCGGGAGGTGACGGGTGTGCACGTGGCCGACGCTGCCGAGGCCCTGGAGCTGGCCCACGGCGGTGACCCCGGAGCGCGGGAGGTGTACGCGCGAGCGGGTGAGGCGATCGGACGCGGCATCGCCACGGTGGCCAACCTCCTGGGCCCCGAGCGCGTGATCATCTCCGGCGAGGGCCTGGCGGCGTACGACCTCTTCGCCGAGCAGATCCGCGAGGCGTTCACCGTGGCGGCCTTCGGCTCCGCCGCCCGCTGCGACCTGCGAACCCACCCCCTGCCCTTCGAGGAGTGGGCGCGCGGTGCCGCGGCTACCGCGATCCAGTCCTTCATCACAGCGGACACGCACTGACGTTCAGACGCGTGCTGAAGACCGGACAGGCACTGACAGCCGGCGACGCCCCGAAGTTTCGACGCGCACCGAAGACCGACAACTGCCCGCAGCACGGCCCCAACCACCCCCGCTCACACCGTCCTTGGAGGTCCGACCCATGCGGTCATCCTCGTACTCCGTCATGCCCGGAGCAGCCCGCTCCGGCCGCCGCACCCCCCTCAGAGCCCTGGTCGTCCTCGCCTTCTCAGCAGGCCTCGTGACGACCGTCCCGGCGGCCCAGGCCGACACCACCACTCCCACTGAGCCGGCGGCCAAGCCGTACATGGGCTGGTCGAGCTGGAGCATGCAGTCGTCGAAGTACCCGGGCCTCAACCCGGACGGCGACTACAGCTACCTCACCGAGGCGAACGTCCTCAAGCAGACCGACGCCATGGCGTCGAAGCTCAAGAAGTACGGCTACGAGTACATCAACATCGACGCCGGCTGGTGGCGCGACAAGACCTGGAAGCCCGAGTTCGACGAGAACGCGCGCCAGAAGGCGGACCCGGACCGCTTCCCGCACGGAATGAAGTCCGTCGCCGACCACATCCACGCCAAGGGCCTCAAGGCGGGCATCTACCTCCCGGCCGGCCTGGAGAAGGAGGCGTACGGCGAGGGCAAGACCCCCATCGCGAACACCGGCGACTGCACCACCGCCGACATCGTCTACAGCGACCTGCGCACCACCAACGGCTGGGACAGCGCCTACAAACTGGACTTCTCGAAGCCGTGCGCGCAGAAGTACGTCGACTCCCAGGCGCAGCTCGTCGCGGACTGGGGCTACGACTTCCTCAAGCTCGACGGCGTCGGCCCCGGCTCCGGCAAGAGCGGCGACCAGTACGACAACGTCGCCGACGTGGCCGCCTGGAACAAGGCCATCGCCGCCGCCGGACGCCCGGTCCACCTGGAGATCTCCTGGTCCCTCGACATCGGGCACGCCGCCGACTGGAAGAAGTACTCCAACGGCTGGCGCATCGACACGGACGTCGAGTGCTACTGCAACACGCTGGTCAGCTGGGAGAACTCCGTCGACGACCGCTGGGACGACGCTCCGGGCTGGACGCGGCACGGTGGTCCCGGCGGCTGGAACGACCTCGACTCGCTCGACGTCGGCAACGGAGAGATGGACGGGCTGACCAAGGCGGAGCGACAGAGCTACGCGACCCTGTGGGCCATCGCCAAGTCCCCGCTCTACACCGGTGACGACCTGACCAAGCTGGACGGCTACGGCATCTCCCTGCTGACCAACCGCGAGGTCATCGCCCTGAACCAGGGGAGTACGCCTCCTGCCCGGCCGGTCACGCCCTCGGACCCTCAACAGGTGTGGGCCGCGAAGAACGCGAACGGCAGCTACACGGTCGCCCTCTTCAACCTCTCCGACGCCCCGGCCTCCGTCACCGCCGACTGGACGTCCCTCGGCTTCACCGGCAGGGCCGACGTCCGGGACCTGTGGAACCACAAGAACCTCGGTACGTACAAGAACAAGGTGACGCGGGCCCTGCCCGCGCACGGCTCGCGCCTGTTCACGGTCACCCCGAACGGCGCCGCCGTGACCTGGAAGGGTCACGAGGCCGAGGCCCCGGCCAACACCCTCAGCGGCAACGCCTCCGTGGGGGACTGCGGCGCCTGCTCCGGCGACCACAAGGTCGGCAACCTCTACGGCGGCGGCAAGCTCCGCTTCAACGACATCGACGTGGACAAGGCCGGCACATACATGGTCAAGGTCGCGTACATCAGCGGTGACGCCCGCTCGGCCGACGTCTCCGCGAACGGCAACGGCGCCACACGTCACAAGTTCCCGTCCACCGGGGACTGGGGGAGCGTCGAGACCGTCAGCGTGCCCGTCACCCTCAAGGCCGGCAGCAACACGATCACCTTCGACAGCGGCTCCGGCTACGCACCGGACATCGACCGTATCGACGTACCCAAGTCGTCCTGACCTGTCCGCCCTTCCCCTTGGAGCCGCACGATGGACGCCACCCTCCCGACCGATCCACCGGACAGACTCCCCGGCAGACGCGGCCTGCTCTCCCTCGCCGCGGCGGCCGGAGCCGTCACCGCACTCGCCGGCCTGGCCGCCTCCACCGCCTCTTGCGCCCCGCAGCGCCCCACCGGGTCCCCCGCCCTGCCCGTCGGCAACGGCCGTCTGGGCGCGCTTGCGAGCAGAGGGACGACGTCGGTGCCGTACGGCGGGATGTCACGGAAGATGAGCCTGAATCCGGGCGAGGCCACGGTCCTGAGGGAGTTCGGCCGGTGAGGGCCGAGAGGGGGCAATCGGTCATGCCCAGTGGGCTGTTCGACCTGTGGCGTCGCCTCGCCGCCATCACGGTCACGCTACTGATCGCCGCCGCATGGGCACCCGAAGTCGCCCATGCCGGCCCGGCGGCCGCCCGCCACGACGTGATCACCTGGGGCGCGAGCGCCGACCGCATGGGTGACGCAGTGCCCGATCACAGCTACCGCCTGATCGTGCACACCAGCGTCGGCGGGGACGGCCTGCGCATCCGGCTCTCCAACGCCTTCGGCGACCAACCGGTGACCTTCGACAGCGCCTACGCCGGCCTTCAGCGCGAAGGCGCGGAACTGGTCCCCGGCAGCAACCGACATCTGACCTTCGGCGGGGCGCGCTCCGTCACCGTGCCCGCGGGCGACACCACGTACAGCGACCCGTTGCCCGGGCGGCTGCCCGCCGCGACCACGTTGGTCGTGAGCCTGCACACCGCGCAAGCGGCGGGTACGGCGACGGGCCACTCCATGGCCATGCAGACGTCGTACGCGGCCACCGGCGACCACGCCTCCGAGGAAGGCGCGGACAACTGGACCGAGCAGATCGGCTCCTGGTTCTACCTCGACTCCGTCACCGTGCGGACCGGCGCGGAGACGGGGGCCGTCGTGACGCTCGGCGACTCCATCACCGACGGCTGGCAGTCGACCACCGACCTCGACCGGCGCTGGCCCGACTACCTGTCCCGCCGGTTGCAGTCGGCGGACGACCTGTCGGTCAAGGGGGTTGCCAACGAAGGTATTTCGGGGAACAAGGTGCTCGCGGACGGCGCCGGGCAGAGCGCGTTGAACCGACTTGAGCGCGATGTGCTCTCGCACCCCGGAGTGCGTACCGTGTTCCTCTTCGAGGGCGTCAACGACATCAAGGCCCACACGGGCGTCACGGCCCAGGACATGATCGACGGCTATCGCACGATCGCCGAACGGGCCCATGCGGCAGGGAAGTGCGTCGTCGGCGCCACCATCGCGCCGTTCAAGGGCTGGTCCGAGTGGGACCCCGCGGCCGAGTCCGTACGCCTTCAGGTCAACGAATTCATCAGGGACAGCGGCGAGTTCGACGCGGTGACCGACTTCGACCGCACCCTGCGCAGCCCCTACGACCACGAGCGAATCCTCCCGTTCTTCGACGGCGGCGACCACCTGCACCCCAATGACAAGGGCATGCAGGCGATGGCCGACTCGGTCAACGTCAGCGACCTGACCGCCTGTTGACGACGGCACGGACTCTTCATCACTGCGCCACACAGCTGGGGTTCGCTGGGCAACTGAGGCGCGGATGATGACGAGGGCATGTCAGATTCGTTCGCGTGTGCCCCACACCCCCCACGGTTCATCAGGAGGACGCAGTGAAGAAGAGCTCGCGGATCAGCAGAGCGGCACTCACCCTCGGCAGCGCCGTCGCGCTGGTCATCGTTTTCCCGGGCATCGCGCTCGCGGACCCGCCCCCGGCGCTGCCCGCCAACGCGGACGGCCTGGAGCAGACGTTCCAGCCGGCCTACGACTACGACGGTGACGGCTGCTACCCGACGCCCGCCATCGGCCCCGACGGCACCATCAACCCCGGCCTCAACCCGTCCGGGGCCGTCAACGGCCAGTGCCACGACTCCTGGGACCTCGACAGCACCAACGGATACTCCCGCTCCAAGTGCAACAACGGCTGGTGCGCCATCATGTACGGCCTGTACTTCGAGAAGGACCAGGCCGTCGCGGGCAGCGGTCTCGGCGGGCACCGCAACGACTGGGAGCACGTCGTGGTGTGGGTGCAGGACAACGAGGCCAAGTACGTCTCCACCTCGGCGCACGGCAACTTCAATGTCTACGGCCGTGACCAGATCCGCTGGGACGGCACCCACCCCAAGGCCGTCTACCACAAGGACGGCCTTGGCACGCACTGCTTCCGCCCCGCGACCGCCAACGACGAGCCGCCGGAGAACCACCGCCACACCTGGCAGTTCCCGACCCTCGTCGGCTGGAACGGCTACCCCGCGGGCCTGCGGGAGAAGCTCAGCCAGGCCGACTTCGGCAGCGCCGTCTTCGGCCTCAAGGACGGAAACTTCAACTACCACCTCGAGAAGGCCAAGCCGGCCGGCATACCGTTCGACCCCAACGCCTGAGCGGACGGCGGAAAACAGGTTGGGCCGGACGGCGGCCCGTTGGTAGCGTCCCGCCCAGGCCGTGACGTCGTGCGAGGAGGTGAGACCCATGAACGCTGTATCTGTGTGGGTGCTCCCCTCTTCGCCACGGTCGGGCGGTTGACGTAGGTCTCGCCGGGAGCGCCTCCTCCACAAGGCACTCCCGAAGGGCAACACCTATGAACTCTGTTCAATTCACCGCGCAGACATCGTCGAACGGTGTCGTGGAGCGCGACTTCACCGTGGGTGAGGTCACCGGCGCGCTCTGGTCGCCGGCCCCCGGCTCCGACCGCGCGCCGCTCGTGCTGATGGGCCACGGCGGCGGCAACCACAGGAAGTCACCGGCCATGGCCGGCCGGGCCCAGCGGCTCGTGGCGGACGGCGGCTTCCACGTCGCCACCATCGACGCACCCGGGCACGGCGGCCGCCCCCGTACGGCACACGACGAGCGCGAGATCGCCGTGATGCAGCAGGCGATGGCGGCGGGCGAACCGGTCGGCCCGATCGTCCAGCGCTACAACGCCCACCTGGCGGAGCGCGCCGTGCCGGAGTGGCAGGCGACCCTGGACGCCCTCCAGGAACTCCCGGAGATCGGCACCGACGGGCCGGTCGGCTACTTCGGCCTGAACATGGGCACCGCGATCGGGGTGCCGCTGACGGCGATCGAACCCAGGATCACCGCCGCGGTCTTCGGTCTCTTCTGGCCCGAGACCCTGGCCGGGGCGGCGAAGCAGATCACCGTTCCGATCGAGTTCGCGCTCCAGTGGGACGACGAGCACATCCCCCGCGAGTCCGGACTCGCGCTGTTCGACGCCTTCGCCTCGCAGGACAAGACGCTGCACGCCAACGCGGGCCGGCACAAGGAACTGCCCAGGTTCGAGGCCGACAGCGCGGTGCACTTCTTCGTCCGGCATCTTGGCGGGGCGGCCACGGCACCGGCGTGACCTGACTCGACCTGACGGCAGCGGCGTCCGGGCGCCGCTGCCCACCGGGCGGATCAGGGGCAGGTGGCGGCTCCCGGCGGATGGAAGTTACCCTGCGCTACGGCGCTGATCGGCGGAGATTGGCCGCCGATCCCATGGGAGGTCATTCGTGGACGTGTCACTTCCGGTCCTCCTTGAGGACCACCCGGTCGTCGCCAGTGTCATCGACGACGACGGGCTGCGCGCCGTCATGGACTCCGACTGCAAGGTCGTCTTCCTGCTCTACGGGTCCCTGCTGAACCTCCCGACGATCGTGCAGCAGCTCAAGGACAGCGGCAAGGTCGTCCTGGTCAATGTGGACCTGCTCGAAGGGTTCAGCGGCAAGGACATCGTGGTGCAGTACGTGAAGGAGCACACCTCCGCCGACGGGGTGCTCAGCTCCAAGGCGCACATGGTGCGCGCCGCCCGCGAGGTCGGCCTGTTCGCCGTCCACCGCTTCTTCCTCATCGACTCGAAGTCGTACCGCAATCTCGCGCCGCAGGTTCGCCAGTCCAAGGCCGACTGTGTGGAGATCCTGCCGGGCTGTATGCCGCGGGTCATCTCCTGGGCCGTGCAGGACATCGAGGTGCCTCTCATAGCGGGCGGGCTCGTGTGCGACCGTGAGGATGTGTTCGCCGCGCTGAAGGCAGGAGCCGCGGCCATAGCCTCGTCGAATCGTGACGTGTGGGCCATGTAGGCGTCCGGCCGTGTAAGGGAATGTGACGCCTGACTCTATTGACACTGCTGATCGGCCCTGCCTAGCATGGCGAACGCACCCGGAGTTCATGTCATGGCCACGGGCGCGACAATCAAATAAAGGTTCTGGCCCCGCGCCGGGACAGTTACTAGAGACCAGAGAACAGTAACCTCCGAACATCGGAGTTTGCTGTTCTTTTTTTGTGCCCATTTCCTGTCCACGACGAGGTGGCTGCGGTGATCCGGATGAACAAGGCCCAGAAGTGGCTGAGCTTCTTCGCGCTCTCCATGACCGGTGGAATCATTTTCCAGGTCGCCTACATCAGGTTCGTGTACCTCGAACCTACCTATGCGGCGCTGAATCTCAGCTCGCAGCAGTACGGGAACATCATCTCGGCTTTCGGTGCCGTGGCCATCGTCATGTATTTCTTCGGCGGCTGGTTCTCCGACAAGTTCTCGCCGAAACTCCTCATCGTGATTTCGCTCGTCGGAATGGGAATCGCCGACATTTATCTCGCCACCGTTCCCGGCTTCTGGGGAATCGTGGCGGCGCACATCCTGATGGCCGTCGTCGGCATGGGCCTGTACTGGTCCGCGCTGGTGAAGTCGATCAGCATACTCGGCGACTCCGGCGAGCAGGGCCGGCTCTTCGGCTTCCTCGAAGGCACCCGCGGCATCGTCTCGACGGCCATCGGCTTCATCGGCACGGCGGTCGTCTCCGCCTCCGTCGTGCCCGCGCACGGCGTCCTCACGCTGATCCGGATCTACGGCGTGCTGAGCTTCGTCTTCGCTGCGATCGTGTGGTTCGTCGTCCGCGAGGACAAGACGCGGCTCGCCGGGCTCGACTCGGCGACGGTCACCCTCAAGCAGCTCCTCACCGCGGCCCGCAACCGGTACACCTGGCTCATCGGCGGCACCGCCATGCTCATGTACTGCTTCTACACGACGCTCGGCTACTTCTCGCCGCTGCTCCAGGACAACTACGGCGTCTCCGCCTCCATGATCGCGGTCATCGGGGTCGTGCGGTCCTACGTCTTCCAGTTCGTCGCCGGACCCGCGGGCGGCGTCGTCGTGGACAAGGTGACGCGCTCCTCCGCGGTGTTCCTGCGCTGGATGTTCGCCGGCAGCGCGGTGCTCGCCGCCCTCTTCCTCGTGCTGCCGCGCACCACCGCGCTCGCCTGGCTCGCGCTCGTGATGATGTTCGTCCTGTGCGCACTGGTCTTCGCCTCGCGCGGCGTCTACTGGTCCACGGTCGGCGAGGTGGAGGTGCCTGAGCAGGAGCGCGGGGGCGTCATCGGGCTCGCCTCCGGCATCGCGTACCTTCCGGACGCGTTCCTGCCGTCCCTGTGCGCCTGGTGGATCGGCGACTCCTCGGCGAGCCCGAAGGTGCCCGAACAGGGTGGCGGCTACAGCGCGCTGTTCGTCTTCCTGCTCGCGGCCGCACTGCTCGGCCTGGTGATGACGACACTCACCGCCCACACCCGCCGGCGCGAACTCGCCGCCCGGCCCCCGGCCCCCGTCAGCGACCGCGTGCCGGCAGGGGTGTGATCGCCGGGTCCTTCGAGTCACCGCCCCGAGCGCGTAGAACGTATCCATACAAAGCTTCAGAAGATTCGTAAAGAGTCTCGAAGAGTAAGAAGATCGGCAGGCATCACATGGACATCACGGACTTCTCCCGGGACTTCTTCTCCCTCGACGGGAAGAACGCGATCGTCACCGGCGGCAACACCGGCCTCGGTCAGGCGTTCTCCCTCGCCCTCGCCAAGGCGGGCGCCAACGTCCTCGTCCCGGCGCTCGCCGACGACGGCGGCGAGACGCGCAAGCTGATCGAGGCCGAGGGCCGGCGCATGGAGTTCCTCGAGGCCGACATCACCGGCGCCGGCGTGCCCCGGCAGGTCGTCGAGACTTGCGTGGACACCCTCGGGTCGGTCGACATCCTCGTGAACTCGGCGGGCATCTGCAATCTCGCCTCCGTCGAGGAGTTCGACCGCGCCGCGTGGGACCCGATGCTGGCCGTGAACCTCACCGCGCCCTTCGAACTCGCCCACGAGGCAACGAAGTTCATGATCCCGCAGCGCTCGGGGAAGATCATCAACATCGCCTCCCTGTTCTCCTTCCTGGGCGGCCAGATGTCCCCCGCGTACGCCGCCACCAAGCACGGCATCGCCGGCTTCACCAAGGCGTACTGCGACGAGCTCGCCCAGCACAACATCCAGGTCAACGCGATCGCCCCGGGCTACTTCGCCACCAAGATCACCGAGGCGACGCGCGCCGACCGGGAGACCAACCAGCGCGTCCTCGACCACATCCCGGCCGGCCGCTGGGGCGATGTCGCCGACCTCATGGGTGCCACCGTCTTCCTCGCCAGCCGCGCCGCCGACTACGTCAACGGCCATGTCCTGACCGTCGACGGCGGCTATCTCGTCCGCTGACCCCGACCCGACACCCACTTCTCCCTCACCCCCACACGTACAAAGAAGGTTGATCCACATGGTGCAGTCCGCATCGAAGCTGAACCGAGAAGAGATCGTCGACCGCCTCACCTCCCTGGTCGGCGCGGGCGCGGTCGTCACCGACGAGCAGCAGTTGCGCGAGGCGAGCGTCGACCGCTTCAAGAAGTACCAGGCGGTGCACGGCATCTACGACGCCCCGCCGCCCGCCGCGATCGTCAACGCCACCAGTGTGGACGACGTTTCGAAGGTGCTCGCCTTCGCCGACGAGAACCGCATCAACATCGTGGCCCGCACCGGCCGCACCGGCACCGAGGGCGGCCTGGAGACGGCCGTCACCGACACGATCGTCCTCGACGGCTCGGGCCTCGACGAGATCATCAAGATCGACGAAGAGAACATGCAGGTCACCGCCGGGTGCGGCGTTCAGCTCCAGGTGCTCGAGGACACGCTGCGCGCCAAGGGCTACACGACCGGGCACTCCCCGCAGTCCAAGCCGCTCGCGCAGATGGGCGGGCTCGTCTCGACGCGCTCGATCGGTCAGTTCTCCACGCTGTACGGCGCGATCGAGGACATGGTCGTCGGTCTGGAGGCGGTCTTCCCCGACGGCACCGTCAGCCGCATCAAGAACGTCCCGCGCCGCGCGACCGGCCCGGACATCCGGCACATCGTCATCGGCAACGAGGGCGCCCTGTGCTACATCACCGAGGTCACGGTGAAGATCTTCAAGTACCAGCCGGAGAACAACGAGTTCCACGGCTTCCTCGTCGACGACATGGCGACGGGCACCGCCATCATCCGCGAGGTCGTCGTCGGCGGCTTCAAGCCGTCCGTCGTACGCGTCTACTCGCCCGAGGACGCCGGCCAGCACTTCTCGCACTTCTCGAAGGGCAAGTGCGTCGTCGTCTTCGTGGCCGAGGGCCCCAAGGGCATCGTGCGCGCCACCAGCGAGGAGATCGAGCGGGTCGCCGGTCGGCACGCGCACGAGAAGGTCGAGCCGAAGCTCATCGAGGCCTGGTTCGACAACCTCAACTGGGGCCCGGACAAGATCGAGGCGGAGAAGGAGGTCATGCGTGCCAAGGCCGAGCTCGGCTACACCACCGAGGTCTCCTGCGACTGGTCGAAGGTCACCGAGCTGTACGGCGCCGTCATGAACCGCATCCGCACCGAGTACCCGCACGCCGACGACCTCACCCTGCTCGGCGCCCACTCCTCGCACAGCTACCAGACGGGTACGAACCTCTACTTCGTCTACGACTACAAGATCAACTGTGAGCCGGAGGAGGAGATCGGCAAGTACCACGTGCCGCTCAACGCGATCATCGTCGAGGAGGCGCTGCACGTCGGCGGCTCGATGGTCCACCACCACGGCGTCGGCAAGTACCGCACCGCGTGGACGAAGCAGGAGCACGGCAGCGCTTACCACATGCTGGCCAAGCTCAAGGAGGCGTTCGACCCGAACGGGATCATGAACAAGGGAACGATCTTCCCGCTCGACGCCTGATCCCCAACTGTCGTACGGGGGGCCGTCATTGCCCGGCGGCCCCCTCCTCCCTCGCACCCCGGAGTGGGCCATGACTCGCTACTTCATCGGCATCGACAACGGCTCCCAGAGCTCGAAGGTGACCGTTTTCGACGAACACGGCCGAGCCGTCTGCGAGGGACGGCAGAGCCTGCGTCCGTACGCCACCCCGCGCCCCGGCGTCGTGGAACACCCGGACGACGACCTGTGGACGTCGATCGGAGAGGCCAGCCGCCAGGCCATGGCCGCCTTCCCCGGCGACGTGGCCGACATCGCCGGCGTCGGCCTGTGCACCATCCGCTTCTGCCGTGCCGTCCTCAAGGCCGACGGCACACTCGCCCAGCCGGTCATGAGCTGGATGGACGCGCGGGTCTCGCGCCCTTACGAACACACCCTCCCCGAGGCGCGGTACGTCACCACGTCCTCCGGCTACATCAGCCACCGCATGACCGGCGTCCTCCAGGACACCGCCGCCAACTACGCGGGCGACTCCTGGCCGTTGGACTCCGACACCTGGCAGTGGACGACCGACGACACGGCTCTCGCCAAGTCCGGTGTCCCGCGCGAGATGCTCTTCGATCTGGTGATGCCGGGCGACGTCCTCGGCACGGTGACCGCCGCCGCGGCCCGCCACACCGGTATTCCCGAGGGCCTGCCGGTCGTGGCGACCGCCAATGACAAGGCAGTTGAGGCGCTGGGCTGCGGACTGCGCTCCAGCGACACGCTTCTGGTCTCCCTCGGCACGTACGTGGCCGGCATGACCGTCGGCGACAGGAACGTGCCCGACGCCTCCGACTTCTGGACCAACTACGCCTGCATGCCGCACTCCTACCTCTACGAGAGCTTCGGCGTGCGCCGCGGCATGTGGACGGTCAGCTGGCTGCGCGACCTGCTCGGCGAGGAAGCGGTCGTGGGCGCGCGGGAGGCGGGCCTGTCCGTCGAGGACTACCTGAACGCCGAGGCCGCGAAGGTCCCGCCGGGCTGCGACGGCCTGATGACGGTGCTCGACTGGCTGGCGCCCACCGACGCCCCGTACCGCAAGGGCACGATCCTCGGCTTCGACGGCCGCCAGGGCCGCTTCCACATGTACCGCTCGATCCTCGAAGCGCTCGCCCTGTCCATCCACGCCACCGGCACGCACATGGCTGCCGAACTCGGCACCACCTACCGGCACACGGTCATCTCCGGCGGCGGCGCCGGCTCCGACCTGATGATGCAGATCTACGCCGACGTCTTCGGCGTCCCGGCCCACCGTGCCGAGGTCAACAACGCGGCGGGGCTCGGCTCCGCGATCTGCGCGGCGGTCGGACTCGGCGCGTACAAGTCGTTCGACGAGGCGATCGACGCGATGGTCCGCACTGGAGCGGAGTTCACACCCGACCGGGCCAACCACGACCTGTACCGGCGCCTCGGCGAGGTGTACCGCGACATTCGTGAGCACACGGACGGGATCTACCGGCGGTCGTACGACGTCTTCGGCTGACGGTTCCGCTTGTCACCATGGAGTGACGCCCACGGCGGGGCGCGGGTTCCGACGAGAACACGCGCCCCGCCCGTGCCGGGCCGCAACCGCGCGGGCCCGGATCGACGATGTCTGCGCCTACGCTCGTCGGGTCAGACGGAGCCGAGGTCGGCCGACAGCCAGTGCTCGGGCCGGATGTGGAAGGTGACCTGCGCGCCGTGCTCGGCGGTGGCCGTCTTCACGTATTCCTCGACCTTGTCGGCGGGCAGGTAGCGGGCCGCGAGATCGGTCAATTCCTTGACTGTGGAGGTGACTTCGGATGTCACCGGACCCTCCACGGTCACGTAGCGGACCGTGGGTCCGACACGTTCGGTCATGAGCGAGATGCGGCCCGCGGCCCTGATGGCCTTCGCCTTTGCGGAATCCCGGCCGGTCATGATCCAGAAGGTGCCGCCGGGCTCGTACCAGTACCAGATGGGGACCGTCAGTGGCGCACGGCCGGCCTCCGCGCGGGCGACGGCCAGGGCGCCGATGTGGGGTTCGGCCAGGAACGCCTCGCGCTCGTCGAGCGGAAGGGGCATAGCGTCTCCTCGTGTATGTCGATCACGTCGGGCATGTCGAGATGCAGTCTTCAACGCTGGTCGGGGGAGAGAACGGTGAACACACCGGCGGGTATTCCATCGAGACGGTCAGGCGTCAGCGAGCGCGTTCAGGGACGCGAGCGGCGGCGTAGCCCGTGCCATGGAACGGTCATGATCGACTGTCAGTGGTGGGTGTCACGATGGCGCGTATGGAGATCTTCGAGTGGGGGCCGCTGCTCAAGCGGTGGAGCGAGGAATGGCTGGAAGGGCTGGCGGCGGAGGGGCCGGAGGAGTTCGAGGAGCTGGACGAGGAGATCGTCCAGGGCCGCTGGCTGGGGTTCGGCCCGGCCGATCCGGCGGCGATGGCGGCTCTGGAGGAGCGGGTCCGGGGGCTGGGGATGGCAGTGCCGCTGCCGCCGTCCCTCCGCTCCTTCCTTGAGACGACGGACGGTTGGCGCCATGCCGGGGGCTTCGTCCATCTGCTGGCCGGAGCCGACCGCATTGCGCCGTACGGAGATCCGTACGGCCGGCAGGCGATGTACGAGGAGTATCTGGACCAGGACCCGACCGAGGAAGAAGTGCTCAGGGCCGGAATGTGGGGCCGGGCGCTGCAGCTCTCGCTCGACTCGGACATGACGGACGTGCTGCTCGACCCGGGCGATGTGGGTGGCGACGGGGAGTGGGCGGTGTACGTGTACCACGGGTGGAGTGGTGAACTGCCGGACCGGTACGACTCGTTCCGCGCGTTCATGGAGGGCATGTACAAGGAGTTCTACCGCCTGAGCGGCGGCCACGCAGGTTTCGAGAACGTGGTGACGCTGGAGCTCGACGCCAAGGTGGAGCAGGCCCGACTCGCCTGCCTGAGAGGCGAGTTGGAGGAGGCGCTCACTGTCTTCGGCGAGGCAGGGGAGCTCGGCAGGCCGCGGGCCGCCCTGCTGGCGTCACAGCTTCGGGCGCTGCTCGACGGGCACGGCTGGGTGCCGGTCGACCCGCGCATGGACGATCCGCTGTACGCGGGTGAGGTGCTGCCCCTGAAGGTGCGCGATCACCTGCGCGAGGACCGGAGAGACGACACCTTCGTGCTCGGCCCGGTGACGGAGGACTACGCGTCGGACCGGGAGCGGGCCGGTGTCGTCCTGGAGCAGATCAGGCAGTGCACGTACGAGTACACGTCGCCCGGCCCGTTCGGGCACGCGGTGGAGGAGGCCAGGGAGCTGGCGCGCTGGGGTGACACGGATGGCGCGTGGCGGGTGCTCGCGGCGGGGGTGCCGCAGTGGGAGCCGTATCGGGAGGACCACGTGGCCCCGTTCGGCCTGCTCGGGGACCCTCTGCTGGGACCGCTGATCACTCCGGAGCGGGGGCGGCAACTGCTGATGACACCCCGGGCGGGTCAGGCGGGGGTGCTGCCCGCGCCGGCCGCCACCGAGGGGGACAGGGTGCGCGACGGGCTCGCGTGGCTGACACATCGGCAAGACAGGGTTGAGCTGCGCAGGGACGCGTACCGGTTCGTTCTGGCCGAGGGCATACGCCCCGAAGAGCTGGCGGAGCGGTTCGGCACGGGCCCGCTGGAGCCGGTGGCGAGCGAGCGGGACTTCTGGGATCTCCCGTTCTCGCGGCAGCAGGATCGGCGCGGCCCCGTCGCCCGGATCGGCGCCCTCGACGGCTGGAGCTTCGCCTTCGAATCGGCCCGCTGGCCAGGCTTCGACCGTACCCGTCTGACTCACCCCGGCACCGACCTGTCGCGCGGCACCCGGGCCCTCACGGTCTGGTGGGAGCCGGGCCTGTTCCACCTCGCCTTCGCCGAGGACGGGCAGCAGCGGTACGCCTTCACGGTGCACGAGGCGGAGCGCCACCAGACAGGCGACATCCCCGTCGAGCTCTCCCCGGATCACCTGTTCCCGGACCCGGCCGGCCCCGCGGCAGACCTCTCGGACGAGAGCCGAGCGCTGGACGCGATAGCGACGGGGTTCGGGGTCTCCCTACCCGAATTCGCTCTCAACCACGGCAGATTGCCGACGCTCCCGACACGTCCGTGGCTCAGGCCGCCGGAGCCGAGGGAGGTGCAAGCGAGACTCACGTTCACACGCCACAGGTAGGGGTCGCATGGATGTGGCACCGGTTCGACGCCGGAAACGGCTTTGTGCGGGGTGGTGGGGTCTCGTACGGTCACGACCATGAACATCACGGTGGGTGACCCGCGCAGGCTCGGAGTTCCCGGGCCCGAGGCGAGGCTGCGGTTCGAGGCGGAGCCACCGGAGTCGGGGTCCGGGCCGGGGCGCAGGGTGCTCGCGGTCGACGGAAAGCCTGCCTTTGAACTCAGCTTCTGGTGTGGGTCATGCCAGTTCCTGTTCCGGCGGCTCGAGGGTGCCGATGAATCGCTGTCGTTGGAGGGTGTCCAGGAGCGCCTCGCCGGGCAGCTCCCGGACCTGGACGATGGTGTGCTCGGCGCGTTCGGCACTCTGCTGCCGGAAGGCGACTACCTTCCTTTGCTGCTCAGCGTCGAGCCACGTCTGGTCGTTCCGGGCCAGGAGGGCGACTACTTCAGCCACGAGCAGGTGGCCACGTGGGGCCTCGACGCGTTCTGGGGACTCCGGAGTACCCGCACACGCCGTACTACCGCACGTTCGAGACCGTGGTCGATGACGAAGCCCATCTCTACGAGTTCGTCGTGCCCATGGTGCCCCCGACGTGGAACGACCGGGAGCGGGTCGAGGAGTACGCCGAGCAGATGGAGCGGGGCACGGTGCCGACGGCCGTGGCCGTGTCGACCCTGGACGTGTGCCAGCCCGCGATGGACCGGTCGACCGACTACTACACGCACTGGGGGCTGACCCATTTCCTGCTCGACGGCCACCACAAGCTGGAGGCTGCGGCTTCCGCAGGGCGTCCCGTACAGCTCTTGTCGCTCCTGGCCCTCGGCGATTGCCTGGCCGCGGCCGGTGACAAGGACCGGTTGGCAGCCCTGCGCTCTCAGCCTTCCTTGATCCGCGGAACTCGACCGGCGCAGTGACTGTCGGGCCAGGCTCCGAGTCGGCAGCCCTCGCCCTTGGTGCTGTGAACAAGGCCGTTCAGGTGTGGACCAGCTCCAGCGCCTTGTTGAGGTTGTGCTCGGCGATGGCTGCCATCAGTGTCCGGTCGGGGAAGTCCCCGTCGAGCAGCCTCAGCGGGCCCGCCGTCAGCGAGAGCCGCTGGGCCAGCATGTAGAGCGCGAGCCGGTCCTCGTCCAGTCCGTCCACCCGCAGCGGCGGATAGGCGTCGTGCAGGCGGATCCGCAGGAAGACGTGCTCCCACTCGACGTCGAAATACATCAAGCCCTCGATGTCGATCACCACCGGGTTCCCGCCCGCGTCCACCAGTAGGTGGTCGGGCCCCAGTTCGCCGTGCACGACCGCGTACTCCGCGCGCGGCCGTACCGCCGCCGCGAGACTCAGCAACCGTTCCTCCAGCCGTTCGCCCGCCCGCGCGATCCGCGGATCACGCGACGCCGCCTCGGCGAGGTCCCGTAGCGCACGGTCCAGGACGACCCCCTCGCACGACGTCCCGCGCGATGTACCTCCCCCGTCGACCACGGCCACCTTGCCGTACGCGGGAGCTCGATGGCGCCGCATCGATTCCAGCGCCCCGCCGAGCCGGGCCATGACCGGTTCGGCCGCGCGTGGGTCGCGTGCGAGCAGCTGCTCCAGGTTTTCGCCCAGCAGATCCTCGACGATCGCGAGGTCGCCCGGCCAGTGAGTGCCGTCGCGGTCGAGGAGACGGATCGCCGGGACGCGGACGCCCAGCGCGTCCAGCCGCGCGTGCGCGGCCTCGAACAGGTCGAGCCCGAGACCGGGGGAGAACGGGTCGGTGAGGTCGTCGTCCCCCTCGGCCGCCGGCCAGTAGTTCTCGGCGTCGTCCCAGAGGTAGGCGATCGCCGTAGTCGCGTCGTCCATCACCAGGCGGTAGACGCCCTTCTTGCTACCGCCCGCGACGCGCTCCACCGCCTCCAGCTGTCGCCCGCCCCCCAGCGCGGCCCGCACGGCCCCGGTCAACTGATCTCGCGCCACTGTTCCGGGTGCCACAGTCCGAACCGCCTCTCCGCCTCCGCCACGACAACCCGCGCACCCTACGGGAGCATCGACGCGGAGGCGATTGGATTGCGGGCGGGGGGACTGCTGCTCAGAACGCCCAGCGCGTGTGGGAGTAGACCCCGTCGTCCCGGCCGAAGCCGTACGCCGTGGCCGGGGACACCGCGAACACCATCGCGTCCCCCTTCCGGAACGCGTCCCCGATCCCGTGGAAAGTGCCTTCGGGGGAGGTGATGTGCGCCCCGTACTTCGCCTCGTATGCCGCGATCACCTCCTCCAGCACCGCCGGATCGGCGACCGGCTCCGCCTTGCCCTCGACCACGACGTCGAGCCCTTCGGTGAGCGAGTTCCGGCCGGTGGTCAGCGCGCAGTGCCCGTGATGAGCGAGGTTCCTCGCCTTCTGCTCGCCCGGGCCGGTGGAGAAGTACAGCACCCCGTCGTGCCAGGCGGCGATCACTGGAGTGACGTGCAGGCGACCGTCGGGGCGCACCGTTGACACCCAGAAGATCTCGGCGGCCTCCAACTGCCGCTGGGCTTCCGCCCATTCGGTGGCGGTGACGTCGGCGTCACCCGGGCGTGGGTTGAGTGCGGAGCTGTAGCGGGCGTCGAGCTCGGTCGTGGGCTGCTGCGCAGGTCCCTGTGTCGGCATGGTGGATCTCCCTTCCTCTCCCGTGCAACGATCCGCCGCCCGCACGGAGATCGCGTGCCGTGGGTCAGCCACGGATGGCGGTCACGTCGTGGCGCGGGATGCGTAGGCACGGATGTCCGCGTCGGAGTCGGTGGCCGCGGTGGCGAGGGCCGCGCGGGCATCGGGGTCGGCGCGGTGGGTGAGGAGTGAGAGGACGGCGGCCTTGCGGACGTCCGCGTTCGGGTCCGCCGACACCTTGGCGAGGGCGGGAACTGCCGTGCTGGGGAGGGACGTTCGGAGGGCGGTCGCGGCGCCGGCCCGGACCTGCCAGGCGGGGTCGTCAAGCGCGGCCACCGCCCGTTCGGCATACGGGGACGGGCAGCCCGTTGCGGCCAGCGCGGTCAGCGCGGCCGCCCTGACCAGCGGGTCGGTGTCGTCGAGGAGCGGGTCGAGCGGGGCCGGTGCCGGGTCGCGCACCGCCGCGAGCCCGCGGGCCACCGAGACCCTGACCTCGCGGGCGGGGTCGGCCGTGGCAGCCGAGAGCTGAGCGGTCGCGTCCACCGAGACCAGGGCCCGGACGGCATGGACACGGACGTCGACGTCGGTGTCGGAGAGCGCGGTGGCGTACACCGATGCGTCGCCGAGCCGCAGCTCCCGCAGGACGTCAAGCGCGGCGCCCCGCACCGCCGGGTCCGTCACGCCGAGTGCCGCCCGCAGGCCGGTCCCCAACTCCGGCTCGGCGGGCAGGACTTCGACCAGCTCACGCAGGGCGCCCGCCGCGGCCTCCCGGACCTGGGGCGCGGCATCCCGCAGTCGTGCGGCGAGCGCGGGGCCGGCTCCGGTGGGCACCGTCTCGGCGAGGACGCTGACGGCGGCCGCCCGCACCGCCGGGTCGGAGTCCGCAAGGTAGGGGGAGAGGGCATCCAGGCCGGGGGACTCCTCGGCCAGGGAGAGGACACCGAGGAGGGCGGGGCTCGACGCGGGGGCCTGGGCGGCCGGGGGCGAGGGCGCCGCCGCGGCTGACGTCGCCGGGCGGGCGGCCGGAGCCACGTCCTGCTGCCCCGCCGTCGCCACCGGCACCAACGCGACCTCGCCCAGCACCCGCTCCGCCCCGGCCGCCACCGGCTCGAACTCCGGCACCGGAACGAGATACGGCTCGACCGGCCGGGCCTTGAACTCCATAGCCCCCGCACGGGACTTGTAGACGTCGAGATGGTGCAGCCACCCCGCGTCGTCCCGCTCGGGATGGTCGAGCCGCTCGTGGTACAGGCCCCAGCGCGACTCGGTCCTCGCCAGCGAGGCGCGCGCGGCCATCTCCGCGCAGTCCCGGATGAACGACACCTCCGCGCACCGCATCAGCTCATGGGCGGTCCGCGCCCCCATCCCGGCGATCTCACCCCTCATCCGCTCGAACGCCTCCACGGCCAGGGACAACTTCGCCCCGGCCTTCGGCGGCGCCACGTAGTCGTTCACGAACCGCCGCAGTTTGTACTCGACCTGTGGCTGCGGCGGCCCGTCGGGGTTGCGCAGCGGCCGGTAGACGAGTTCGTGCGCGGCAGCCAGCTGGTCGCCGGGCAGCTCACCCTCGTGGGCGCGGAACTGGGACGCGTCCGCACCCGCAAGGTCCCCGAAGACGAACGCGCCGATCATGTAGTTGTGCGGTACGCAGGCCAGGTCGCCGGCCGCGTACAGGCGGGGGACGGTGGTGCGGGCGTGGGCGTCGACCCGTACGCCGGACGCCGAGTGGCCGCCGCACAGGCCGATCTCCGAGATGTGCATCTCGATGTCATGCGTGCGGTAGTCGTGGCCGCGTCCCTCGTGGAAGGTGGCGCGCGTGGGCCGCTCGGTCGTGTGCAGGATCGACTCGACGGCGCTGATGGTCTCCTCCGGCAGATGGCTGAGCTTGAGGTACACCGGAGCACGGTCGGAGGCGAGTTCGGCCGCGAACTCGGCCATCATCTGCCCCGACCAGTAGTCCGACTCCACGAACCGCTCGCCGTGCCGGTTCACTTGATAGCCGCCGAACGGGTTCGCGACGTACGCGCACGCCGGGCCGTTGTAGTCCTTGATCAGCGGATTGATCTGGAAGCACTCGATGCCGGTGAGCGCGGCACCCGCGTGGAACGCCATCGCGTAGCCGTCGCCCGCGTTCGTAGGGTTCTCGTACGTCCCGTAGAGATAGCCGGATGCGGGCAGGCCGAGGCGGCCGCAGGCGCCGGTGGCCAGGATCACCGCCCCCGCCCGTACGGTGACGAACTCGCCCGTACGCGTGTTGAATCCAGCCGCACCGACGGCCCGGCCGTCCTCGGGACGCGTGAGCACCCGTACCGGCATCACCCGGTTCTCGATGCGGATCCGCTCGCGCATCTCGCGGCGCCGCAACTGCCGGTAGAGGACCTTCTTGACGTCTTTGCCCTCCGGCATCGGCAGCACGTACGAGCCGGAGCGGTGCACCTGGCGGACCGCGTACTCGCCGTGCTCGTCCTTCTCGAACTTCACGCCGTACGACTCCAGGCGCTTGACCATCGCGAAGCCGCGGGTCGCCGTCTGGCGCACGGTGGACTGGTCGACGATGCCGTCGTTGGCGCGGGTGATCTCGGCGACGTAGTCGTCCGGTTCGGCCCGGCCCGGGATGACCGCGTTGTTGACGCCGTCCATGCCCATGGCGAGCGCGCCGGAGTGCCGTACGTGTGCTTTCTCCAGGAGCAGTACGTCCGCGCCGTGTTCGGCGGCGGTCAGGGCGGCCATGGTGCCCGCGGTGCCGCCGCCGATGACGAGGACGTCGCAGGAGAGTTCGGTCGCGTCGGAGAGGGCGGGGATGGCCAGGGGGGTGTCCACGGGCGGGCCTTTCACAGGGGTGCGGGTGGTCAGAGGGACGTGAGGATGCGGCGGCGGAGGCCGGTGGTGGCCGGCGCGTTGCGTGCGTCCCGCTGCCGGGGGTGCGGGACGTCCAGGACCTCGCCGGAGGAGAGCAGGGCGATCCGGTCGCCGAGGTAGAGGGCCTCGTCCACGTCATGGGTGACGAAGACGACGGTCGCGCCGGTGCCGCGCAGGATGTCCATGAGCAGGTCCTGCATACCGGCGCGGGTGTGCGGGTCGAGCGCGCCGAACGGCTCGTCCATGAGGACCGCGCGGGGCCGCCCGGCCAGAGCACGGGCGAGCTGGACGCGCTGCCGCTGCCCGCCGGAGAGCCGGCGCGGCAGCTTGCGGGCATGCCCGGCGAGGCCGACCCGCTCCAGCCACTCCGCGGCGACGCGTCGCCGCTCCTCGCGCCCCGACCGCCGTATGGCCAGGGGCAGTTCGACATTGGCGCGGACGCTCCGCCACGGCAGCAGGGCGTCCTCCTGGAAGACCAGCGCCCGGTCGGCCTCGGGCCCGCGGATCGGCGCCCCGTCCTGGGTGACCTGCCCGTCCAGCGGGGGCAGCAGTCCGGCGAGGGTGCGAAGGAGCGTGGACTTGCCGCAGCCGGACGGGCCGAGAACGGCCACGAGTTCGCCCGGCGCGATCCGGAGGCGCACGGTACCGGGCAGGGGCCGGCCCTCGCGATGGCCGAGTCGCACGTCGTCCAGGGCGAGTTCGGCACCTTGACGCACGGGAGCAGTGCTCGTGGGACTCATGAGACGGGCTCCTTCTCCAGGGCCGGATTCTCCAGGGCCGGAGCGGGGGACGGGACTGCCGGGGGAGCGGCGGCGCGGCGTACGGCACGCGACGGTGCCCGCTCCGGCGGCCGCGGCAGCCAGGCGGTGGCGCGGCGGCCGAGGAACTCCACCGCCGTGGAGGTGAGCCAGCCGAGGGCGCCGATGGTGGCCATGCCGACGAAGACGCCGGGATAGTCGACGACCGTGTAGTCCTGCCAGGTGCGGTAGCCGACCCCGTACTCTCCGGAGATCATCTCCGCGGAGATCACACAGATCCACGCGACGCCGATGCCCACCGAGAGCCCGCCGAAGATGCCCGGCAGCGCGCCCGGCAGCACCACCGAGGACAGCACTCGCAGCCGGCCGCCGCCCATGGTGAGCACGGCTTCTTCCCACACCGGCGTCAGCGCGCGTACCGCGTGCCGCGTAGACACCAACACCGGGAAGAAGGCCGCGGTGAAGGTGATGAACACGATGCCCTGCTCGTTGCTGGGCAGCAGCAGGATCGCGACCGGGACCAGGGCGATCGCCGGGATCGGCCGTGCCACCTCCACCAGCGGGCCGAGCAGATCGGCGGCCCACCGCGACCGCGCGATCGCTGTGCCCGCCGCCACCCCGAGGACCGCGGCGAGCAGGAAACCGATCACGATGCGGCGCAGGCTGTGGCCCAGGTCCTGCCAGTACGGGGCGGTGCCCAGCCGGTCGCCGAAGGCGGACGCAACCTCGCCGACCGTGGGGAACTGGCCGAACCTCAGCCACAGTTCGACGTCCAGGGAGGTCAGCAGCTGCCACAGCCCGAGGGCCACGGCAAGCGATGCGGCCCGGATCAGCCAGCGGCCCGCGCTCATGACGCGAGCTCCACGGCGTCCGCATAGCTGACGACGCGGGCGCCGGCGTGCCGTTCCACGTACGTCCTCGCGTGGCTCGGAGTGACGAAGGCGCGCAGGTCGGAGCCGTCCGCGACCCACACCGCCTTGTCGGCGAACCAAAGGGTGCCGGTCAGCGCGTCCGGGACGTATGCGGCCCGCACCTCGGCGCCCTTCGCGGCCCTCAGGAGCTGCTTCGGACTGTCGAAGGTGCGCGTGGAGCCCTGTCCCTTCAGCCACAGCTCGGACTTGGCGCCGCCCGCCTTCGGGTACGAGGGTGTGTGCCCGGCCCGCTTCAGCGGCTCCTGGTCGACGAAGGAATCCACGTCGACGTCGCCCACCAGCTTGGCCGCCTTCAGGATCGGTACGTCCTTCTTCAGCGCGGCGATCAGCTCCGGGCGCAGCGCCGGGTCGAACGTGGCGATGCCGTGGGCGCCGTTGTAGAGGTAGACCGCCTCGGCCGGCAGCCCGGTTTCCTCGGCCACCGACTCGGCGGCGGCCACCGGCCGCTTGCGGAGATAGGCGGTGGCCCGCCGCTGAGCCCGGAGGAAGTCGTCGAGGACCCCGGCGCGCTCCTCGGCGAACTTCTCCCGGACGGTGACACCGTGGAACGTCGGCAGATTCAGGTCGGCTCCGTCGTACAGGGCCTGCGCCTTGCCCTCGTACGCCAACTGGCCGGGCCACGCGACGAACTGGGACAGTGCGTCGACGCTGCCCCCGGTCAGGGCGGAAGCGCCCACGCTGGGCTGCTGGTTGAGCTTGCTGATGCCCTTCTCCGGGTCGATCCCGGCCTTCTTCAGGGCCCGTACCAGCGTGCCGTCGGCGGCCGATCCGACGCTGGTGGACACCTTCTTGCCGCGCAGGTCGCCCAGTGACCGCAGTGGTGAACCAGTCCTGGTGACAACGGTGTTGAGGCCGCCGCGCAGGTTGTATCCGGTGACCGAGACCAGCCGCGTCGGCTGCCCCAGCTGCTTGCCCCGGGCCGCGTTGATCAGGAGCGGGAAGTCACCCATCGACCCGATGTCGATCTTCCCGGCGGTCATCTGGGCGGTGATCGGGGCGCCGGTCGCGTAGTCCTGCCATTTCACTGTGTAGGTCGTGCCGTCTTTCCTCCCCCGGGCCGCGAGTTCCTCCTCGAAGTAGCCGCGCGAGCGCAGCAGCGTTCCGGCGGTGACGGTGTTGATGGTCTTCGACTGGTATCCGACGGTCACCGTGACGGTGTGGGAGTCCCCGGCCCCGGCCGCGCCACCGCACGCCGTGGCAAGGGGCAGCAGGAGGGCGAGCGGCAGCAGCCGGGCGAGTGGGACAACGGACTGATGTGGCACGGCAGTTGGGCCTTTCACCGGAGCAGGTAGGGCATGTTGACGGTGACCGCTCCGGTGGGGCACCGGGCCGCACACGGGCCGCAGTACCAGCACTCGTCGACATGCATGTACGCCTTGCCGTTGTCCTCGCGGATGGCGAGCGAATCGAGCGGACACATGTCTACGCAGAGCGTGCAGCCGTCGATACACCGCGACCCGTCGATGGTCACGGGTACGTCGGCGCGCTGCGGGACAACAGGCATGACTGTCTCCAGGGAGGGCGGTAGCAGGAAAGTGGGGTGGGTCAGACCGAGTGGCGGCGCAGGACGCCGCCCATGGTGATGCGGTCGCCACGGAAGCGGATGAACTCCAGGTCCACGGGCCGCCCGTCGGGCAGATGAGTGAGTCGCTCCAGCATCAGAACGGCACTCCCGCGCGGGGCCTCGAGGACCGCGGCGGAGTGTGCGTCGGCGTTCACGGCTTCGAGAGTGATCTCGGCATGCCCCAGCGGGCCGCCGGTCAGTGTCTCCAGGAGCCGGAACACGTCGGTGTTCTCCAGATCGCAGCCGAGCAGCTCGCCGCCCGGATCCATGGGCAGATAGGACAGGTCCAGGGAGAGCGGCAGCCCGTTGAGGCGCCGCAGCCGCTCGATACAGAGCACGTCGGTGTGGTCGGGCAGACCGAGCCGGCGCGCCACCGGGCCGGGAGCGCTGACCGGTCCGACGGTACGAACCTCGTTGGTGACCCGGCCGTGCTCGTGCAGGGTCTCGGCCAGGCCTTGCAGCCGGTCGAGGCCGTGCGGGTACTTCTCGCAGACCACGACGGTGCCGACGCCGGCCTTGCGCTCCACGAGCTGCTCGCCGCGCAGCAGGTCGAGGGCCTGCCGGACGGTGTTGCGGCTGGCCCGGTAGTCGGCGGCGATGACGTCCTCCAGGGGGAGGACGCCGCGCGGGAACCCGCCCGACAGGATCTGGTGGCGCAGCAGATCCGCGAGCTGCCGGGCCTGGTCCGCACGCAGCCGCCGACGACGCGCGGCGGCGACCGGAAGCGAGGCGGGGATACGTTCGGCAGGCATGGCAGGGAACGTACCGGCGCCGCGGCTCCGGTGGTGTTGCAGCAGCATTGCGCCACCTGACGGCTCCCGTCGCACCGCTCTGACCTGCTGAATCGCCGGCCGACGACCAAGATCTGCCACTTGACCGCCCAGCGGCCCTGTCCGAGTACCTGGCGGAGCTGTCGCCGCCGACGTGATCACCACCGCCACTCGCCCGCTCCTGATTGAGTAGCCGTACTCAGGCCACCCGGCTTCCTGGCCGCCACGATGAGGCGACCGAGAAGAAGGAGTGCCCCGATGTCCCTGATCGCAGCTGCCCGTCGCCGGGCGGCGAACACTCCGGCCACCTCCCTGGCCCCGTCGCCGGTGCTGCCCCGTGTCTGCGTCGCCGTCGCGGTCGCGGGGGTCGCCCTCTCCGCCTGGGCACCGCGCGACCGGACGACCTGGCTGCTGGAAGTGGTGTGGGTACTGATCGGACTGCCGCTGGTCGTCCTGACCTGGCGACGCTTTCAGCTGTCGGGGCTGCTGTGCTGTCTGCTCGCGGCGCACGCGCTGGTGCTCGCGCTGGGCGGGCACTACACGTACGCCCAGGTGCCGTTGGGCGAATGGGTGCAGGACGGACTGGGGCTGTCCCGGAATCCTTACGACCGGTTCGGACACCTCATGCAGGGCTTCGTACCGGCCGTCCTGGTACGGGAGTTGCTGAGCCGCACGTCTCCGCTGCGCGGCAGCCGATGGCTGGCACCGCTGACGGTCTGCGCGTGCCTGGCGTTCAGCGCGGTCTTCGAGATGTTCGAGTGGGTGGCGGCCGTCATCGGCGGGCAGGCGGCGGACGCCTTCCTGGCCACGCAGGGCGATGTGTGGGACACCCAATGGGACATGTTCTGCGCGCTGATCGGTGCCACGTCCTCGCTGCTGCTGCTCAGCAAGTGGCACGACCGCCAGCTGAACCGCCTGGCCGTCTGACGTCGGTGCGACTCTCCAGCGCTGTCGAGCGCGCTTGAGATACACCTGAGCCGGCCCGGATCGAAAGGATCCAGGACCGGCCCAGACGCACCTGCTGATCAGTTCGCGAGGGTGGCGAGGCTGCCGGGCTCGTAGGAGCCGCCCTGGTTGTTCAGGATCACGCCGAGCCGGTTGGTCGCGTTGATCATCGCGATCAGGGAGACCAGCGCGACGGCCTGGTCCTCGTCGTAGTGCTTGCGCACCTGGGCCCACGTCTCGTCGGACACACCACGGCCGTTGTCGGCGATGCGCGTGCCCTCCTCGGTGAGCGCCAGCGCGGCCCGCTCGGCCTCGGTGAACACGGTGGAGTGGCGCCAGGCCGCGACCAGGTTCAGGCGGGCCGGGGTCTCGCCGCCGGCCGCGGCGTCCTTGCCGTGGATGTCGACGCAGAAACCACAGCCGTTGATCTGGCTGGCGCGCAGTTGCACCAGCTCCTGGGTGGTCTTCGGCAGCGGCGAGTCCTGGATCACCTGGCTGACGGCGTAGATCCGCTTGCCGATCTTGGTACCGATCTCGCTGCCGAAAAGGTTCATACGGAGTTCCATGACAATGTCTCCTCGATCGTGCATCGCATGCCGTGCGCATCGTTCGCGCGGCAGCCTGACAAACACGAGATGCCGCCCGACCGGATCCTGTGACAGCGCGGCGATGTGACGTAGACCACCGGCCTCGGGTGTCACAAGACGGTGAGGGGCGGCGTCTTGTGCGTGACACGGTCGTGAGCGAACAGGCAGGAGCAGGCAATGAGCGAGCCCACAGAGCGAAGCACCGGCACGGCCGACGACCACGCTCGCGACAGCCGCACGGACACCGCCACCCAGGCGTTCGTCGCCCATCGCAATCTGCTGTTCACCGTCGCCTACGAGATGCTCGGCTCGGCGGCCGACGCGGAGGACGCCCTGCAGGAGACCTGGCTGCGCTGGGCGGACGTCGAACTCGACACGGTGCGGGACCATCGGGCCTACCTGGTCCGCATCACCACGCGCCAGGCGCTGAGCCGACTGCGTACGCTCCGCCGCCGTAAGGAGTCCTACGTCGGACCCTGGCTGCCCGAGCCGCTGCTCACCGCACCGGACGTGGCGGAGGACGTCGAGCTGGCCGACAGCGTCTCGATGGCGATGCTGCTGGTACTGGAGACACTCGCGCCGACCGAACGCGCGGTGTTCGTGCTGCGCGAGGTGTTCGATCTGGGATACGACGAGATCGCGGAAGCCGTCGACAAGAGCCCGGCCGCGGTCCGCCAGATCGCGCACCGGGCACGGGCCCACGTGGCGGCACGCCGGCCGCGCGAGGTCATCTCCCCGGCCGAGACGCGTGGTGCGCTCGCCGCCTTCCAGCAGGCGATCGAGACGGGCGACCTCAAGACCCTGCTCGACATGATCGCGCCGGACGTCGTGCTGCTGACCGACGGCGGCGGAGTCGTGCGGGCCGCGCTGGTCCCCGTCGTGGGCGCCGACGAGGTGGCCCAGGTGCTGGGCAGGATCGACGCCACGATGTCCCTCGGGCCGGCAGAGGTCAATGGATACCCGGCGCTCGTTCTGCGGCGCGGCAGCGAGATCGACACCGTCATGGCGGTGCACATCGACAACGGCCTCATCACCGGGCTCTACGCCGTGCGCAACCCCGAGAAGCTGTCGCGCATCGACCGCGAAACCGCCGTGAGCCGCTGACCCCGTGGGGAAAATCCGGCCGCGTCGGACCGGTCGCCCGTAGGTCACGCGGGCTCGGACGCGGGCGGCCGGGTGGGGCCGGGGAGCTGGGCGGGGCGTGCGTGTTCGTACTGGTCGGCCTGGAGGCGGTACATCTGCGCGTAGCGGCTGGCGGGTTCGGCGGCGAACAGCTCGGCGTGACTGCCCTCCTCGATCAGCCGGCCCTCGTCCAGCACGAAGACGCGGTCGACGCGGCGCACCGCGGCCATGCGGTGGGTGACCAGGACGATGATGCGGTCCGGGCCCGCGAGGCCGAGGATCTGGTCGAAGGCGCGCTGCTCCGCGTCCGGGTCCAGGGCGGACGTCGGCTCGTCGACGATGACCATGCAGGCGTCGCGGAAGTGGGCGCGGGCCAGACCGATCTTCTGCCACTGTCCGCCGCTCAGGTCACTGGCGCCGCGGAAGTTCTTGCCCAGCAAGGTGTTCATGCCGTGGGGGAGTCCGGCGATGTCGCGGTCCGCTCCTGCGTACGCGGCGGAGCTGCGCAGGTCTTCGTCGGTGACGTCGCGGTCCGGCTGGCCGATGCGGATGTTGGCCGCGGCGGTGAAGGGCCAGCGCTCGAAGGTCTGGGTGAGCAGGCTGACGTGGCCGAAGAGCTGTCGGCGGTCGGCTTCGGCGATGTCCACGTCGTCCCAGTGGATATGGCCCTCTCCGGGTAAGTGCAGGCCGGACAGCAGGCGCACGAGGGTCGACTTGCCGGAGCCGTTGGGGCCCACGAGGGCGATGACGCTGCCGAGTTCGATGCTGAAGGAGACGTTGTCGACGGCCGGTTCGTCCCGGCCGGGGTAGCGGAAGGAGACGTGGTCGAGGCGGATGGACCGCGGGCGAGCGGGCAGGGCGAGGCCGCCCTCGGGGATCGCCAGGTCCTCGGCCTTCTTGAGGAAGTCGGTGAGGTCATGCACGTACAGGGACTGCTCGTGCAGCTGGCTCATGGTGTTCACGAGCGCGCCGATGCCGGCGGAGCCCGCGTTGATGGCCATGATCGCCGTGCCGAGGACGGCGACGCTCATGCGGCCGGTCAGGCACAGCCCGATCATCACCGTGAAGGTGAGCGCGTAGCCGAGCCCGGACAGCGCGGACGCGGCCAGTTCGGTACGGGCCTTGTCCTTGGCCAATCGCTCCTGTTCGCTCTCGGCCGTGTGCGCCATGATCCCGTAGTGGCGCAGCAGGAAAGCGCCCACGTGGTGCACGCGCACCTCCAGGGCCGCGGTCACCGAGGTGAGGAGATTGGACAACACCCGGCTGGCCCGCAGGTGTTCGATCCAGGTCATCGTCGATAGGTAGCGTTGCTGGGCCACGCGCATCACACCCCAGCCGCGCGGCGCGACGATCAGGAACAGCATGGGCAGCAGGGCCGGATTGAGCACGGACAGCACACTGCCCGCGGCGACCAGCGCCAGCACGCTGTTGATCGCCGCGACACTGGAACCGATCATGTGGCGGGCTTCGTTGGCCCCGAACTGGGCCCGGTCGATCAACTCACGGAACGTGCCGTCCTCGATCGCCGACATCTCGACCCGCTGGCACGCCGCCAAGTACTGCTCGGACGCGGCGCGTTCGACCTTCGGCTCCAGGCTCCCGGCTGCCGCGGTGGACCGGGAGGCGAGCAGCGCGTTGGCGGCCAGGACGACGGCGGTCATCACCACGGCGGGCAAGGCGTCGCGCAGACCTCGCACGTCGGTGCCGGTGGCGACGACGGCGTGCAGAGCGGCGTTCACGGCCAGCAACTTGAGTGCGGCCGCGATGCCTTGGCCCACTTCCGTCACTCCTACGGTGATCAGTGAGCGTCGATCCGTGTGCCAGGCCAGTCGGACGGTCTGCCACACAAGATGCGGCAGGGACTTCAGCGCACTCCACAGAGTGAGGTCGAGGCGGGCGTACTCGTGCTTGCTCCAGCCCGCGTCGTAGCGCAAGGGCCCGCCGAACAACTCCCTCTCACTGTCCGAGACAACGGGAGCCCCCGGCTCCGGACGGCGAAACAGCCTCATCCACGTGCCTCCGTTCCCCTCGACACCCGATGCTGCTCCATGGGACCTCCTACGCCGGCGATCGGACAGATGCTCGGAGAACGTGAGCGATCTGTGACTCGTAACGGTGTCGAGGGGGCGATCCGTCGCTCGAAGGTTCGAACACGGGGAACGCGGCAGGTGGCCTCCGGCGGTGGTGCCGTCATCTCCTTTTCGCATCACCCGTGCGAGGTTGGTTACCCATTTGAGGGATGGCGTGTCGCCCAGAGGGCCGTTCCGGCCGGATTCGAGTGCGTCGCCGGATCAGGCTCCCGAAGGTGCCGGCGGGGCGAGCACGATGTCCCGCTTGAGGATCTTGCCGGTCGCCCCCTTGGGCAGTGCGTCGACGAATCTCACGATCCGCGGGTATTTGTAGGCCGCCACCCGCTGCCGTACATAGTCGCGCAGTTCGTCCGTCGTGGTGCCTGCGCCGGGCCGGAGCACCACCACGGCGGCCACCTCCTCGCCGCGCGCCGGATCGGGCACACCGATCACCGCCGCCTCCGCGACGTCCGGGTGCCGGTACAGGACCTCCTCGATCTCGCGCGGATAGACGTTGTACCCGCCGCGAATGACGAGGTCCTTCTTGCGGTCGACGATGAAGTAGTAGCCGTCCTCGTCGACGCGGGCGAGATCGCCGCTGTGGAACCAGCCCTCCTGGAACGCCCGCGCGGTGGCGTCCGGCCGGTTCCAGTACCCCTTCATCACGTTCTCGCCCCGGATCGCCAGCTCGCCCACCGCGCCGGGGCCGACCACCCGGCCGTCATCCCCGACGAGCCGCAACTCGACCCCCCGCACGGGAAGCCCGATGGAACCCGGCTTACGCGGCCGGTCCGGCGGGTTGAAGCAGGCCACCGGTGATGTCTCCGACAGGCCGTAGCCCTCCAGCACCGTGACCCCCAGGTCTCGCTCGGCGGCGTGCAGCAGTTCGACGGGCAGCGAGGCGCCGCCCGAGACCGCAAGGCGCAGCCGCGGCAGGGCCGGCCCGATGCCGGTCTGGAGCAGCGCGGTGTACATGGTGGGCACGCCCAGGAAGACGGTCACCTCGTCGCGGCGCAGTAGCTCCAGTGCCGCCGCCGCGTCGAAGCGAGGCAGGAGGGTCAGACAGGCGCCCGCCGCGACCGCGGTGTTCATGGCGCAGGTCTGCCCGAAGGCGTGGAACAGCGGGAGCCCGCCGAACAGGACGTCGTCCGGCCCCACGCACAGCAGCGTCCGGGCCGCCGTCAGCGCGTTGCTCACCAGATTGCGGTGCGTCAGCTCGGCACCCTTGGGCGTCCCCGTCGTGCCGGAGGTGTAGAGGATCACCGCGGTGTCGTCGTCGGCGTTCACGGCCGCTCCGGTCATCGGTACGGCCAGGCGCAGCTGCGCGTCGAGGGCCACCGGGTCCGCGACCAGGCACTCCGCGCCGGCCGTCGCCGCCGCCGGAACGGCCTCGCCGGAGGCGGAAGGCTCGGCCACCACGAACCGGGCGGCACAGTCCTGCAGCACGAACGCCATCTCGTCCGACTTCAGCAGCGGATTCATCGGGACCACGACGGCGCCCGCGCGCAGGATTCCGTAGTACACGACGGGAAAGTGCACGACGTTGGGCAGGACCATCGCCACCCGGTCGCCCGCGCGCACGCCCCTGGTCCGCAGCAGGGCCGCGAACCGGGCGGTCAGGTCGTCGAGTTCCCCGTACGTGAGGACGCTGCTGCCCTGACGGACGGCGGTCCGGTCAGCGTGGGACCGGGCCGAACGCGCCAGGAGTGCGCAGAGGTCGGACATGTGGCTGCTTACCTTTCGTCGGGGTGTGCGGGGTGTGCGGGGTGATCACATCGCGAGGTGCGACCCCACCGCGCCCGCCGGTTCCGGAGTGCTCACCGCCCCAGAACTCCGTCGGCAGGGAGCGTGATTGATGAGGCGTAAGCCACAACTGCACCAGATGCCACGGCCGTTCGCGCCGCGGCCCGTCCTCGTCCTGCGGTCCGCAGGCGTGCAGGACCGCGTGATTGTTGAGCAGCAGCAGGTCGCCGGGGGTGAGGTCGATGTCGAGGCGCAGCTCCGGCGATGACGCCGCCTCGTCCAGCAGGTCGAAAAGCTCCCGATCGGCCGAACTCAGGCGCGGCACCTCGGGAAACCGCTGCGCCGACTCCAGTCGGCCGCGGTCGTAGCGCAGGCTGAGCATCTCCTCGTCCCGGTGGGCGAGCGGCACGGCCTGCCAGGGGAGTTGGCCCGGGAGCTGTTCTCCGTGGCGGTCGAGGAAGTGTGTACGGCTCAGGCCGTCCAGGAGCTCGGGCCGGCGAGCCAGCACGGCATTGTGCACCGCCGCCGAGCTGGCGAGCGTCGTACGCCCGCTGGAGCCGCCCGCTCGCAGGCACAGCAGCGCGAGCGCGTCGGCCGCTTCGGTGCGCGGCGACGGCGCGGCCCGTGCGTCGGGCGCGTCCCGCACATGCCTGAGCATGTGGCCGGTCGCGTCCTGCGACACCGGGATGCCGAGGTGCTGTCCCACACCCCACAGGAGGACGCCGGCCTCCTCCTCGCTGTACCGCTCCACCGGGATGCCTCGCACCAGCACGAAGCCCCGGCCGTTCTCCAGCTCGTCGGCCGCACTTTGCAACTCGCCCGCCAGGGTCGGCAGCGGGAAGTCGCCGGCCGTCACCTTCAACAGAGGCGTGCCCCGGGCGCGCACCGTCCGCAGGGCCGCGTCCAGCTCGTCGAGCCGGGCCGGTGACAGGTGCAGCGCCCAGGCGCGGGAGGCTGCGTGCTCCCGGCCCCGCCACACTGCCGGACCGGTGCAGGGGCGGCGGGGAAGTTCTGGGGATTGCCCACGCACCACATTCATCCTTTCTCCGCCGGGGAATTCCGTGAGAGGCGGGTGGCGAGACCCGGATTCACCGGCTCTTTCGCGGCCCCTACCGCCGCGATATCGACCCCTTTTCAAGAGGTCGATACTTTGCCAAGGTGTCTTCCATCGGAATTCCGTGCGTCCTTCGCGGTGGTGCCACGCTAAGTCACGACCCCGGCCATCGCTTGACGTCACGGGACGAATGACTTATCAATCTGGGACACAGCCCTGGAGCGCGCCGATGAAACCGCTGGTCCGCAACGCGGCACTGAGCCGCTACATCGAGGTCAGCCAGTCCCTCGGCATCGACCCCCGTGCCCTCATGAAGCGCGTGGGCCTCGACCCCGTCGGACTCACGATTCAGGACCGCTGGATCCCCGGCGCGGCCGTCGCCGAGCTGCTCGAGCTGTCGGCCGCAGCGGCGCGGCGCGAGGACTTCGGCCTGCTCCTGGCGGAGCGGCGCCGTTTCTCCAACCTCGGCCCGATCAGCCTCGTCCTGCGCGAGGAACCCGACGCGCGCAGCGCCCTCCGGCTCCTGGTGCGCCACGAGCGTATGTACAACGAGATGCTGCGCAGCAGACTCACGGAGGCGAACGGGCTCGCCACGGTGAAGGTGAGCCTCGACGGCGAGGCGCGTGAGGCCCGGCAGTCCGTCGAGCTGGCCGTCGGCGTGCTCCACGGATTTCTCCGGGTGTTCCTCGGCGCCCGCTGGCAGCCGCTGTCCGTGTGCTTCTCCCACGGCGCACCCCTCGACCTCTCCGCGCACCGGCGATTCTTCGGGCCCGTCGTGGAATTCGACCGGGAATTCAACGGCATCGTTTTCTACGCGACCGAACTCGACACCCCCAATGCGATGTCGGACCCCCTGCTGCGCGGCTACGCCCGACAGTACTTCGACTCCATCGCGGTCTCCGAGGACACCACCGAGCTCGATCGGGTGCGCGAGCTGATCGAGGTCCTGCTGCCGACGGGGCGCTGCTCCGTCGAACAGGTCGCCGGCAGCCTCGGCGTCGACCGCAGGACCGTCCACCGGCATCTCGCCGCGTCGGACGAGACCTTCTCCTCGCTCGTCAACGCCACGCGCACGCATCTTGCCGAGCAGCTCGTGGCGAACCCGAGCCGTTCCCTCACTGAGATCGCCGGGCTCCTCGGCTTCTCCGCGCCCAGTGCCTTCTCGCGTTGGTTCCGTGACCAATTCGGCAGCAGCGCGCGCGACTGGCGCGCTCAGCGGGCCGCCACCGGCCCCGTCCAGGACTGACCGCAGGCCCTGTCCCCACCCGGCCATCGGCCGTGTCCCCAACTGACAAGTCTCCTGTCACCTGTGGTGAAGCGCCGCGCGTAACCCGCTCTTAACGTGGCCGTACCGCAAGGGCCACCGCGGCTCGATAAGGCAACGCCCTTGCGCCAGCCATCAGTTGGGTCGGTGTGCCCACGAAGGCCTGCCGCTCGGCGCGTCCACGTACCAGGAGATGACCATGCACTTCCTCGACGACTCCCTGCTGCCCGAGAACCAGCAGAAGCTGGTGATCCAGGCGGCCCCCTACGGCCCCGAGTGGCTCCCCGGCGACGCCGATGACCTGCCCCTCACCATGGACGAGCACGTCCAGGCCGCCGTGGACTGCTACAACGCCGGTGCCACCGTGCTCCACATTCACGTACGTGAACTTGACGGCCACGGCTCCAAGCGGATGTCGATGTTCAACGAGCTCATCGGCCGGCTGCGCGAGGCGGTCCCGGACATGGTCCTGCAGATCGGTGGTTCCATCTCGTTCGCCCCCGAGGACGAGGGCTCCGAGGCGAAGTGGCTCAGCTACGACACCCGCCACCTGCTGGCCGAACTCGACCCGCGGCCCGACCAGGTGACGATCGCCATCAACACCAGCCAGATGAACATCGTCGAGATCATGTCCGACGACGACCTCGCCGGGACCTCCATCGCCAAGCCCGACTACTACGCGGCGTACCGGGACATGGTCGTCGAGGCGGGCCCCGACTTCTACCTCGAGCACCTCAAGCGTCTGCACGCGAACGACATCCAGCCGCACTTCCAGCTCGCCACCCTGGCCCAGCTGGAGACCGTCGAGCGTCTCATCCGCAGCGGCGTGTACACCGGCCCCCTGGTCCTCAACTACGTGGCCATCGGTGGCGGGTTCTCCGGGCGCCACCCGGCCGACCTCATCGAGTTCGTCCGCCGTGTTCCCGACGGCGCCGTCCTCACCATCGAGTCCTCGATGCGCGCCGTCGCCCCCATGAACGCCATCGCCATCGCCCTCGGAGTCCACGTCCGCGTGGGCAACGAGGACAACCTGTGGGCCCGCAAGGGCGAGCCCATGAGCTCCGTGCAGCAGGTCGAGCAGATGGTCAGCATCGCCGACACGCTCGGCCGCGACATCGCGAACGGCGCGGAGGCCAAGGAGATCTACCACATCGGCGAGTACTACACCGGCACCGACGAGACCCTGGCCGCGCTCGGCATGGTGCCCAACCGGCGTCCGGGCCAGCGCGGCTTCATGCTCGGCGGATCCGCCCGCTGACGGCAGCCGAACAAGCCGAAGAATCAGCACACACCGCCACACACTGAACAAGCCGAACGAAGAGAGCATCCCGTGGCATACGCCATCCGTTTCCACGAGACCGGCGGCCCCGAGGTCCTGCGCCGCGAACAGGTCACCGTCGGCGCCCCCGGCCCCGGCGAGGTCCGGGTCCGGCACGAGGCCGTCGGCCTCAACTTCGCCGACACCTACTTCCGCACCGGCCTGTACCCGGCGCCGCTGCCCGCGGGAATCGGCGTCGAGGCCGCCGGTGTCGTGGAGGCCGTCGGCCAGGGCGTCACTCACGTCGGCGAGGGCGACCGCGTCACGTACACCGGCAGCCCGCTCGGCGCGTACAGCTCCGAGCGGGTCATGCCCGCCGATTCCCTGATCCGGCTCCCCGACGCCATCGACTGCGAGACCGCGGCCGCCATGACCATGCGCGGCCTCACCGCCTCGTACCTGCTGCGCCGTATCCACCCGCTGAAGCCCGGGGACACGATCCTGCTGCACGCCGCCGCGGGCGGCGTGGGGCTGATCGTCTGCCAGTGGGCGAAGCTGCTCGGCCTCACCGTCATCGGCACCGTATCCACTGAGGAGAAGGCCGTACTCGCCCGCGCCCACGGCTGCGACCACACCATCCTGTACCGGCAGGAGAACGTCGCGGAGCGCGTGCGGGAGCTGACCGACGGGGCCGGTGTCCCGCTCGTCCTCGACAGCGTCGGCAAGGACACCGTTGCCGGGTCCATGGCCTCGCTGCGCCGCCGCGGCCTGCTGGTCTGTTTCGGCACCTCGTCCGGTGTGCCGCCGCTGGACGCCATGCAACTCGTCCGGCACGGCTCGCTGTTCGTGACCCGGCCGGCCCTTGCCGACTACATCGCCGACCCGGCCGAGCGGGACGACCTCGCCGGGGAGCTGTTCGGCCACGTCGCCGCCGGCCGCATCGGGATCCGCGTCGACCAGCGTTTCGCCCTCGACGACGCCGTGACCGCGCACCGCACGCTGGAAGCGGGCCGCACCACGGGCTCGTCCGTCCTCGTCCCGTGAGCCACCAGTCCCCGTACCCCTGGAGAGCACCCATGCCCCGGACCGCTGCCCGTACCCGGATCCAGGTCGAACCGCTGACCTGCACCATCGGCGCCGAACTGCACGGCGTCCAGCTCGGCGACGCCGTCCAAGACGACGCGCTCTTCGCCAAGATCAAGGAACTGCTGCTCCGCCACAAGGTGTTGTTCCTGCGTGACCAGGAGATGAGCCGCGACGAGCACGTCGCGTTCGCCTCCCGGCTCGGCCCGCTGGAGGACCACCCGGTCCTCGGCAGCGACCCCGACCACCCGGGCCTCGTGCGCATCTACAAGGACCTGGACAGCAAGCCCGAGCACTACGAGAACGCCCTGCACTGCGACGCGACCTGGCGCGACTGCCCGCCGATGGGCGCCCTGCTTCGCTGCATCGAGACGCCCGAGGTCGGCGGCGACACGATCTGGGTGAACATGGCCGAGGCGTACCGCAGGCTCCCTGCGCACGTCCGCACGCAGATCGACGGGCTGCGGGCCCGGCACAGCATCGAGGCCAGCTTCGGCGCGGTCATGCCGATGGAACAGCGCCACCAGCTCAAGGCCCGCTACCCGGACCCCGAGCACCCGGTCGTGCGCACCCACCCCGAGACCGGCGAGAAGATCCTCTTCGTCAACTCCTTCACCACTCACTTCGTCAACTACCACACCCCCGAGAACGTGCGGTTCGGCCAGGACCACGCGCCCGGCGCGAGCCACCTGCTCAACTACCTCATGAGCCAGGCGGCCGTCCCCGAGTACCAGGTCCGCTGGCGCTGGACCCCGAACAGCGTCGCTCTCTGGGACAACCGCTCCACCCAGCACTACGCGGTCCAGGACTACTGGCCCGCCGTCCGCAAGATGGAGCGCGCCGGCATCGCCGGTGACAGGCCCTGCTGAGCCGATGACCCGTCGCTACGCGTGGCTGGTGTTCGCCCTCAGTTTTGGGCTGTTGCTGTCCGACTACATGTCGCGGCAGGTACTGAACGCGGTGTTCCCGCTCCTTAAGGCCGAATGGCTGCTCTCCGACACCCAGTTGGGGTCGCTGAGCGGCATCGTCGCCCTCATGGTCGGCCTGCTGACCTTTCCACTGTCGCTGCTCGCGGACCGCTGGGGCCGGGTCAGGAGCCTGGTCCTCGCGGCGGTGGTGTGGAGCCTGGCCACCCTGGGCTGTGCCGTCTCCGCGAGCTACGGCCAGATGTTCCTCGGCCGCTTCATGGTGGGCGTCGGCGAGGCGGCGTACGGGAGTGTGGGCATCGCGGTGGTGCTGAGCGTCTTCCCGGTGGGCCTGCGGGCCACGCTGTCGGGCGCCTTCATCGCGGGCGGCGCCTTCGGCTCCGTACTCGGCGTGTCGATCGGCGGTGTGGTGGCCCAACACCTGGGCTGGCGCTGGACGTTCGCCGTCATGGGACTGTTCGGACTGGTCCTGGCCGCGGTCTACGCCGTCGTCGTGACCGAGCGGAGACTGGCGCCGGCCGGCCGCGGCACCGGCCCCGCACCGGGTACGGGAGGCCCGGTACGGACCCTGCTGCCCCGGCTGTTCTCGTCGGTGTCCGTGCTGTGCGCCTACGTCGGCAGCGGCCTGCAGATGTTCATCGCGATGGCGCTGATGGCCTGGATGCCCAGCTTCCTCGACCGCTACTACGGCCTGCCGCCCGCCAAGGCCGGACTCGCCGCCGGAGGCTTCGCGCTGATCACCGGGATCGGCATGATAGGCGGCGGCATCGTCAGCGACCGGCTCGGCCGCAGGAACCCCCACCTCAAGTGGACCGTCGCCATCGTGTGCAGCGCCGGCTCGCTGGTCCTGCTCACCGGCGGGTTCCAACTCCCGTCCGGCGTACCGCAACTCCTCGCCATCGGCGCCGGGACGCTGCTGTGCAACGCAACAGCGGGACCCGCCGCCGCCATGGTGGCGAGCCTGACCCCGGCCGCCGTCGCGGCGACGGCCATGGCCACGCTCACCCTCGCCAACAGTCTGCTGGGCCTCGCGCCGGGTCCCGCGGTGACCGGCATGCTCGCCGACCGCCTGGGTCTGGCCGGCGCACTCCGCCTCGTCCCGCTCATCGCCATCGTGGCGAGCCTGGCCTTCGCCCTCGGCAGGCGCCACTACGACAAGGGCCTCGTCTCGGCGTCGGCCCCGGCCCCGGCCCTCGAAAAGACGGAGATCTCCGCATGAACCCGGTTCCCGCGCCCACGGTCGTGCTCGTGCCCGGCCTGCGCGACCACGTCCCCGACCACTGGCATACGGCCCTCGCCGCCCGCCTCCCCGGTTGTGTGACCGTGCCGCCCCTGACGGACCTCAGGCTGAGCTGCGAAGCTCAGGTCACCGCTCTGAACGACGTGGTGTCCGGCATCGAGGGACCGGTCGTGCTCGTCGCGCACAGCGCCGGCGTGCTCACCACCGTCCACTGGGCGGCCCGGCACACCCACCCGGTGCAGGGCGCCCTCCTCGCGACGCCGCCCGACTTCGAAGTCCCGCTGCCGGACGGCTACCCCGGACCGCAGGCCCTGCGTGAGAACGGCTGGCTGCCGACGCCGAGCGCCACACTGCCGTTCCCCAGCGTCGTCGCGGCGAGCACGAACGACCCCCTGGCCCGCTTCGAGAGGGTCGCCGCGCTGGCCGACGCGTGGGGCAGCCGGCTGGTGGACCTCGGCCCGGTGGGACACCTCAACCCCGCCTCCGGGTACGGCGAGTGGCCCCGAGCCCTGGAATTCCTCCAGGCCTTCGGCTGCCGTACGACACCCGAGCCGAAGGCGTCGGCATGAGCGCCCGGAACTCCAACGTCACTGAATTCCTGAGCTGGTTGGCACAGGAGCGCGGACTGTCGTTCACCGACTACGCCGAGCTGTGGCGGTGGAGCACCGACGACCTGCCCGGCTTCTGGTCGGCCGTATGGGAGTTCTACGGCCTGGACGCAGTCAGCGGCTACAACGAGGTCCTGGCCGACGCGAGGATGCCCGGCGCGACCTGGTTCACCGGAGCACGCCTCAACTTCGCGCAGCAGTGCCTCGCCCACGCCACCGACGAACGCCCTGCGCTCATCGCCGTGTCCGAGACCGGCGAGGCCGTGGAGATCTCCTGGGACCGGCTCACCCAGGAAGTGGCGGGCACGGCCGCGGCCCTGCGCGAGATGGGCGTCGGCCCCGGTGACTGCGTCGCCGGGTACCTGCCGAACATCCCGCAGGCCGTGATCGCTCTCCTGGCCACCGCCGCCGTCGGCGCGACCTGGACGGTCTGCTCTCCGGAATTCGGCACGCCCAGTGTCCTCGCGCGGCTGCGCCAGGCCCGGCCGACGGTCCTGGTCGCCGCGGACGGCTACCCCCACGGCGGCAAGGAGTACGACCGGCGCCCGCACATCGCCGAGATCCTGGACGGTCTGCCCACGGTCCGCCACCTCGTCGCCGTCGACCGCCTGCACGCGTCCGCCGGTGGACCGGCATGGTCACGGCGGCCGGACGTGACGCAGCACAACTGGTCCGACCTGGCCGACCGTGAAGCCCAACTCACGTACGCCGACGTCGCGTTCGACCATCCGCTGTGGGTCCTCTGGTCTTCGGGCACCACCGGCGTCCCGAAGGGAATCGTTCACGGCCACGGCGGCATCGTCGTCGAACTGCTCAAGGCACTCGGGCTCGGCGTGGACCTGCGCGCCGACGACCGCTACCTCTTCCACACCTCCACCAGTTGGATGGTGTGGAACTTCATGGTCGCGGGCCTCCTGCACGGCAGCACGCTCGTCCTCTACGACGGCAGCCCCACCCACCCCGACATCGATGGTCTCTGGCGGATCGCCGAACGCACCCGTGCCACGACGGTCGGCGTCGGCGCCGCCTACCTGATCGCGGGGGAGAAGGCGGGGGCCCACCCGGCCGCCGATACGGACCTCGGTGCGCTGCGGACGATCCTGCAGACGGGGTCGGCGATGCCGGACAGCACCTGGGGCTGGGTCCACGACCGGCTCGCCCCCGACGCCCGGCTCCAGTCGATCTGCGGCGGCACCGACATCTGCTCGGTGCTCGCCGGAGGCTCCCCGCTGCTGCCGGTACGCACGGGCCGGCTTTCCGGCCCCTCCCTGGGCGTCGCCCTCGCCTCCTGGGACGCCACCGGGCAGCCGCTCGTGGGGGAGCAGGGCGAACTCGTGGTCACGGCACCCCTGCCGTCGATGCCGCTCCACTTCGTCGACGACCCCGACCACGAGCGCTACAGGAGCAGCTACTTCGACGTCTATCCCGGCGTGTGGCGGCACGGCGACTGGGTCACCCTGGACTCCGACCTGTCCGTCGTCGTGGCCGGACGCTCCGACTCCACGCTCAACCGCATGGGCGTGCGCATGGGATCCGCCGACCTCTACGCCGTCGTCGAACGGCTCCCGCGGATCGCGGACAGCCTTGTCATCGGCGCCGAAATGGCCGACGGCCGCTACTACATGCCGCTGTTCGTGGTCCCTGCGGACGGCGAGCGGTTCGACGACGCGCTGCGCGACGAGATCGTCGGCGCGATCAGGCACATTCTGTCTCCCCGGCACGTCCCCGACGCCGTAGTCCCCGTCGAGGCCGTGCCCCGCACCCTGACGGGCAAGAAACTGGAGGTCCCCGTCAAGCGCATCCTCCAGGGCGCCCGCGTCACGGATGTCAGCGCGGAAGGCGCGGTGACCCGCCCCGACATGCTGGCTTGGTTCGCGGACTTCGCGGCCGGGCTGGGGCAGAGCTGAGAGCGTTGGTGAGGCGCATGACGGGACGAGCCCGAACGTCCCGGCACCGGGCGCGGAGCTCGTGAGGACGCGGTTCGGGAGCCAGGAGTGGGCAGTGCGCCTGGCGCAACAGTGGGCGCCCACCACGTGTGAAAGCTGCGAATATCGCGGGCCGCTCGTTCCGATCTTGAGCAGTCGCCCCTAGCGTCCCGCCGACAGCAACGCCGGAGTGGATGGGGGAAGCACGATGCCGGGACGCAGGCAGTTACTGGCCCTGGGTGGATCGATGGCGGCGGCGGGCGCACTGGGGCTGCGGCCCTCGCGGGCGACCGCGGCGCAGCGGGCGCGTACGAAAGTGGCGGTGCTCGGCGGCGGGATCGGCGGCCTCACCGCCGCCCACGAGCTCGCCGAGCGCGGCTTCGACGTCACGGTGTACGACCGGCGGGCCGAGTGGGGCGGCAAGGCGCGCAGTGTGCCGGTGGGCGGCACGGCCTCCGGTGGCCGCCGCGATCTGCCCGGGGAACACGGACACCGTGGCTTCTTCGGCTTCTACACCAACCTGCCCGACACCATGCGCCGGATCCCCTTCGAGGGGCAGGCGCACGGTGTCTGGGACAACCTCACCACCGTGCCGTACTTCGCGTTCAACCGGGAGAACGGGAAGGGCGACCTGTTCCTGCCCACCCTGCCGCCCAGCACCCGCACCCTCGACCCCGTTACGCTGCCGGCCGTCCTGGAGGGCCTGCTGCGGGTCATGCCCCAACTCCTGCCGCAGGAAGTCGTGTTGCTCGCCCGCAAGCTGGCGATCGTCATGACGAGCTGCGACGAGCGGCAGTTCGGGCAGTGGGAGCACCTGAACTGGCTGAAGTTCATCGAGGCGGCGGGCAAGTCCGACTTCTACCAGGTGATGTGGGGCGGCTCGGCGAAGGTGATCCAGGCGCTGCGTCCCGAGACGGCCAGCACGCGCACCTGCGGGCAGGGCATCAGCAAGATTCTCTACTCGATACTCGGCATGGGCCCCGACGGTCCTTTCGACCGGATCCTCGACGGTCCCACCAGCGAACGCTTCATCGACCCATGGGTGCGACACCTGACCTCGCTCGGCGTCCGGTTCGTGACCGGACATCTCGTCGAGTCCCTCGTACTCGGCTCCGACGGGCGCATCACCGCCGCCCACGCCCGTACGGCGGCCGGGCCCGCGCGCATCGACGCCGACTGGTTCGTTGCGGCTCTCCCGGTCGACCGGGTACGGCAGTTGTGGTCCGACGGCATCCGCCGTGCGGATCCGCGGCTCGCCGCGATGGACAAGCTGCGCACGGCCTGGTGCCAGGGCATCGTGTTCTGGCTCAAGGAGAGGTTCCGCGGGCCGCTCGCCCATCTCAGCCTCATGGACTCGCCGTGGGCGCTCTGTCCGGTGGCTCAGTCCCGCTTCTGGTCGCAGCCGTTCGCGAAGACCTGGGGCGACGGGGCGGCCGCCGAGTCCCTCTCCGTCGTCATCTCCGACTGGGAGACACCGGGCCGGATCCACGGAAAGCCCGCACGGCAGTGCACGCCGAAGGAGATCGCCGAGGAAGTCTGGGCGCAGATGAAGGCGGGCCTGGAGGACAACGGCGATGTCGTCCTGCCCGACGGGATCGTGCACTCCTGGTTCCTCGACCCGGCGGTCACCCGGGCCGCGGGCGGTGGGCTCACCAACGACGACGAGTACTTCCTCAACGACGTCTCGTCCTGGGAACTGCGCTCCGAGGCGGTCACCGCGATCCCGAACCTCTTCCTCGCGGGCGACCACGTCCGCGCCCACAGCAACACCGACTTCACGTGCATGGAGACCGCGAACGAGACGGGCCGGCGCGCCGCGAACGGCGTCCTCGCGGCCGCGGGAGCCGACGGCGCGGACGAGGTCCGCCTCTTCACCGGCGCGGAGCCACCCGGCTTCGACGTACTCAAGGCCACCGACCGGACGCGCTACCGCCTCGGGCTGCCACACGTACTGGACTTCTGAGGCCCGGGACTCCCGCGAGTCAGCAGGGGCAGGCACGTCCCGCCGGGTGAGCCGGGGCCCTCGAACGCTCCACAGGAAACGCCCTAGTAGGGCACCGTGGTGCACCAGGTCTCCGCCCAGGCAGAGGCTCCGTACTTGTTGGCGGCGCGCACCGAGAAGCAGACCTCGTCACCGGAGTACGGCCCAGTGATCGTGTAGCTGGTGTTGCCGGTCGAATGGATGGTGTCGACGTTCTTCTCGGTGTACTGGCTGCCCTTGTTCGTGTAGTGGATGTCGTAGCGGGTCGCCCGGGAGATCGCCGGCCAGCTCACGAGGACCGGCATGGAGCATGCGCCGACGCACGAATTCGTGTATTTGACGCTGTAGCTCTTCATGGCGGGCGGCGGGGAGCCGGTGGACGAGCCGCCGGCGCCGGACGAACCTCCGCCGTCCGAGCTCGACGAGCCGGACCCGCTGCTGGTGGCGCCGCCGACGGAGCCGCTGTCCGTGCCGGAGCCGTCGGCGCCGCTGGTCGACGTCGAACTCCCGGCGCTCTCCTTGGGCTTCGCCCCGGCCTGCTCGCCCTCGTTGCCCTGCTGCTCCTCGCTGTTTCCCCCATCCTTCCCGTCTCCCTTCTTGGAAGGGGAACTGCTCGCTCCGCTCGGCGCCCCGCTCCCGCCAGGAGTGACGCCGGCGCTGCTCTGGGGCGACCTGGCATGGGTTCCGCCCCCGCCGCCCCCGAACTGCTCGAGCAGGACAACGGTGCCGCCGCCGACGGTGATGACGGCGACGATGGGCAGGACCAGCAGCGTGCGGCGCCGACGGGCAGGCCGCTGTTCCCGCTTCGGCGTCGTGGCATCACCCGCCGCAGGGACGGGTTCCGGCGGTCCGGGCTGCGGCCGCAGGCCGACGGTCGACCGGTCCGTGGGCTCCGCCCGACGCGGCGTCGCCTCGGCGTCGAGCAGCCGCGCGGACTGCTGCGCGAGGTGCGCGACGACGTCGGCGGGCAGCCGGGCGTCCTTGGCGGCGACCGACTCGACTCGTTCCGGATCCGCCAACAGCGTGTCCACGTCGGGCCGGTGCCCGGCGTCTTTGGTCAGGCACCGCGAGATGAGCGCCCGCAGCGCGGGGTCGTCGACGCCGTCCAGGTCGGGCTCGTCCTGCACGATCTGGAACATGACCGCGTGCTGGTTGCTGGCCTCGGACCCGAAGGGCAGCCGGCCTGTGGCCGCGTACGTGAGCACGCTCCCCAGCGTGAACACATCGCTCTTCGGCCCGATGCTCTCCGCCCGGATCTGCTCCGGCGACATGAAGCCGGGCGAGCCCACGACCATCCCTGTACTGGTCAGCAGCGACTCCGCGGACGTCTCCAGAGCCCGCGCGATGCCGAAGTCGATGACCTTTGTCCCGTCCACGGTCAGCATCACGTTGGACGGCTTCAGATCGCGGTGCACGATCCCCGCGTCGTGGATGTCCTTCAGGGCGCGCAGCAGCCCGTCCGCGACGGCGCGCACGGACGCGGTGGGCAACGGCCCGTACCGGCGCACGACTTGTTCGAGCGAGAGCCCGGGAACATACCCGGTGGCGACCCACGGCGGATCGTCGTCGGGACCGGAGTCCAGGACGGGAGCGGTGTAGCGCTCCCCGACGCGCCGCGCCGCGTCGATCTCCCGCCGGAACCGTGCGCGAAACCGCTCGTCGGACACATGCTCTTCGTGCACCACTTTGACGGCGACGGTGCGCCCGCTCTCGGAACGGGCGAGGAAGACCCGCCCCATGCCACCCGCACCGAGCCGCCCGAGCAGGAGATACGGCCCGATGCGCGCCGGATCGAAGGCCGCGAGAGGTTTGATACCCCCATCGACAGAGTCGTCCTGCTCGTCCTTGTTGGTGCTGCTCATGGCGATCTGGCTCCCCAGCTCTTCTGCCTGGCAATGGGTGTAACTCAGGTGAGAATAAAGGTTGTTGATGCACCCGGTGCAGGCGAGGACGCGCCGGGCGACCGGGACGGTTCTGGTTCCACGAACGCTGCGTGGTGGTGACACCCGAAAGGGTGGTGGATGCGGCATCACGAGTGTTGCGGTGCGAGAGCGGTCACGGAGGCGAAAACGGTTCGACGGCTCTGCGCTGTCCTGACACGGTGGCGCACCATGACGAACTTCTAGCTTGTGACCGCCGCGGATGTGCGGCTCATGCAGGGTCTGGCGCGGCGTGTCACCGCCACCCGGCCGGACCTGGTCAACGCCGACGCGTCGTTCGGCGAGCCGGCCTGGAACTGGGGCACGCCGCCGACGGCGCGAGCCGGCCGCGCCGGCTGTGGTTCTCCGGAGGGGATCCGGTGGCGTGGAGCTGGGCTCGTCTTCCGCACCAGGTGAGGCGCAGCGACGGGTCGGTCAAGGACGTCACCGGCACCTGTCTGGCGTATCAGGTCCACCCCGACCACGCCGGGCTCATCGACGAGGTGATCGACTGGTACGACGGTGTGGCGGCGGACATCGAGCGTACGGTGTCGCCGTCGGCCGCCGATGTGTTCGCCCTGAAACGATGGGCGGCGCACGGCTACGAGACCGACCCTGCCTCGCTCGGCGACACCGGGTCCTGGACCCAGCTCAACGAGCGGGATCTCACCGACGTGGAACAGCGGGTACTGCCGGAGGGATTCCGGTTCCGCACCGCCGACGAGGCCGGGCCGAGGGCAGCGGTCCAGGCCCATCTGGACGCCTGGGCTCCCACGACGTACACGCACGAGAACTACCAGCGCGTCCGGCAGACAGCGCCGTACCGCGGCGACCTGCACATCCTCGTGGAGGCGCCGGACGGAACGATGGCAGCCTCGACGATCATGTGGCTCGACGAAGCGAACAGGACCGCGGAGTTCGAACCCGTCGGGACGCATCCGGACTACCGGCGCCCGGGGCTGGCAAGGGCGATGCTCCTGCACGGGATGCAGCTGGCGCGAGCGGCCGGGGCCACTCACATGACGGTCGCCTGCCTGGGCGCGCCGGGGCATCCCGAGGCGCGCGGGCTGTACTACGGCGTCGGGTTCCGGGAGCTGACGCGGGACGCGCCGCTCATCAAGGCCAGGATGGCGGCCTGAGCCGGTGGGAGCCGTGCCTCACCCTCGGCTCACCGTTGTCATCACACTGTCTCTCGGGATGGGTCGGGTCAGGGACCGTTCTCAGTAGCCGCGCCAAACGTTGTCGTACGCCGCGTCCTCGATCGCCCTGCGCTGTCGTACGGCCTGCAGCTCCTGGACGGCGTTCCCGACGGCGGCCAGCACGGCCGCGACCGCGTCCCCGGAGAGCTCGGGCGCGTCCTCGGCCGGCTCGTCCCGGATTCCGGCGGCGGCCGCCAGCGCGGCGAGCACGGGTTCACCCGACGTCAAGCGCTCCTCTGCCTGGCGCCGGTCCGCCGAGTCGACCGGCTCCGTCCGCCCGGTCCGCAGTGGATTCCGCAGGCCCCGCGGCCGGGTCGTCAGCCCCTCCCGCTCCAGCTCGTCGACGTACGCCGAGGAGAGCCCGCGGCCCCGGCGCCACAGCCAGTCCTCGACCGACTCGTACGGCTCCTGTCGCACGAGAGCCCCGGTGGCTTCATCCAGCAGGCGGTGCCCTGTCGGTGCTTGAGCGCTGGGCAGGATGCGGTCGCCGTCCAGGACCAGGGCCTTGGCCTCGATGAGGTCGAACACCTCGGCCCCCGCGAGCGCCAGCGACAGCTCGCCCTGCTCGACGGGGTGGTCGGGTGTCACACCCAGGGCAACGATCGCGAGGTCACGTGCGGTGGTCATCAGCGGCTCCACATGAGTTGGCCGAGTGCGGGCGAGAGCGTCGGCGGCTCTCCGGTCGATTGTCGCCGCAGCTCGGGCAATGTGTGCGCTGTTACGACCATGTCGCGCGGGAATTCGATCCGCAGCATGGAGGGGGCCGGAAGATCGTCAGCTGCGCGGGGGGAGAGCTCCATCTGGAGCAATCCCCCTGACGAGCTGCCTGGCCGCCGGCGCTCCCGTCGTCGTGCGCACCGAAGGGTTCGAAGCCGGCTTCGGCCCCTGCGTCGCTCAGCCCTCGGGGCGCAGCAGCCCGCGCCGGCACCCACCAGATTGCCCGCGGTGAACGGACGGCCCGGAGTGGTGAGGACCGTCAGGCGAGCCCCTGATCGACCAGTTCACCTGCATCCCGGACGGCGAGGGAGTGGTCCTGGAGGAGCGCGACTTCCGTGTATGTCCCGGGCAGTTGGACCGGGGCGAGAGGGGCTGAGAAGCAGCACATGAGGGTCGAACTTCCGCCGGAACCGGCGCACTTCGTCGACCGCGACGAGCAGCGTGGGCGCGTACTGCAGGCGGTGGAGGAGTGGCGGGGGCGTTCCCGGCCCTTGGTAGTGACGCTGAGCGGGCCGGGAGGTGTGGGCAAGACGGAGCCGGCCCACCTGGTCGCACGGGTTCTGCACGAGCGTTTCCCGGAAGGCGTCCTGTCGGTCGACCTCGACGACTTCCGGCTGAGCGGCATCGTGGATACCGGCGACGTTCTGGCGCAGCCGCTTGAGTCCCTCGGCACGGATCCGACCCTCTTGGCGGCGCAGTTCAAGGCGCGGTGCAAGCGCTCGAGGAGTTGGACCGGGCAGGATTACTGGACCTGCGCGCGGCGTTGGGCCCCGGGGACGGCCGCATGCGGCTGCTCGGCCCGCTTCGCGCACATGCCTTGCGACGGTCGCGCAGGGATGCGCCGGCACCTGGCGCTGGACGACCTCGATCGAGCGAAGCGGGCCTTTGTCGCCGAGGCCCGGCGGACCCTGGACACCCTCTGACGGGCCGCGCGGCAACCACGTGCGTGGGCTCGGGCGGCTCGCCCGAACTCACCTTTCGGTGAGGGTCGCCTGCCGCTCGGCGACCCGGCCGCGGACCGCGTACCAGCCGATCACCAGGCCGATGACGATCAGCGGGACACAGGCCACCGACCAGGCGGCGTCGCCGCCGTTGACGCACATGAGCACCACGACGCCCGCGAGGAAGGCGAGCGTGAGCCAGGAGGTGAAGGGTGCGCCGGGCAGCCGGAAGGCGGGGCGCTCCAGCTCGCCGCGCAGCGCCTTGCGGCGTAGCACCATCTGGCAGACCATGATCATCACCCAGGTGCCGATCATGGTGATCGCGGAGAAGTTCAGCACGATGGAGAACGCCCGCTCCGGCACGACGTAGTTGAGGACGATGCCGAGGATGTAGCAGCACGCGGTCAGCAGGACGCCGCCGAAGGGCACACCGCGCTTGTTCATCTTCGTGGTGAAGGCGGGCGCCGAACCGGCCAGGCCCATCGAGCGCAGCACGCGGCCGGTCGAGTAGAGGCCGGAGTTGCAGCTGGAGAGGGCCGCCGTGAGGATCACGAAGTTCATGATGCCGCTGATGCCGGGAACACCCAGCTTGCCCATCAGGGTCACGAAGGGCGACTCGCCTGCCTTGTAGGCGGTCCACGGCAGCAGGAGGACGAGGAGCAGCACGCTGCCGACGTAGAAGAGCACGATGCGCCACGACACGGAGTTGATGGCGCGCGGGATCACCTTGCGCGGGTTCTCGGTCTCGCCGGCGGCGATGCCGACCATCTCGATCGCGGCGTACGCGAAGACCACGCCCTGGATGAGCACGACGGCGGCGAGCAGGCCGTTGGGCAGCATCCCGCCGTGGTCGGCGATCAGCTGCGGGCCCGTGCTGTGGCCGTCGACGGGGTGCCGGCTGGCCAGCAGCCAGCAGCCGATGGCGAGGAAGCCCAGGATCGCGGCGACCTTGATGATGGAGAACCAGAACTCGAACTCGCCGAACCAGCGCACCGAGATGAGGTTCGCGGCGAGCACCACGAGCAGTGCGAACAGAGCCAGCGTCCACTGGGGAATGTCCCGGAACGCCGCCCAGTAGTGCAGATACATCGCCACCGCGGTGATCTCCGCGATGCCGCTGCACACCCAGTGCAGGAAGTAGACCCAGCCCGCCGTGTACGCGGCCTTCTCGCCGAGGAACTCACGCGAGTACGAGACGAACGAACCGGACGTCGGCCGGTGCATCACCAGCTCGCCCATGGCGCGCGAGATGAAGAAGGCGAACAGTCCGGTGAGCGCGAAGATGACGACCAGCGACGGGCCGGCCGCGTGCAGCCGCTCGCCGGCGCCGAGGAAGAGGCCGGTGCCGATGGCGCCGCCGATCGCGATCATCTGGACCTGACGGTTGCGCAGACCGGCGGTGTAACCGCCTTCGCGGATGGCGCCGGCGGCGCTCGCCTCGGCCGCGGCGGCGGGGGCCTGCGCCGGCCGGGACTGCGGCTCGGCTTGTGCTGTGTGCTCCATGGTTCTCCGACGTGCATAGCGGTACACCGCACCCGCGCACGCTAAAGCGAACGCCGGAGAGCGGCGCGGCATACCTGTTGGACAGGGCCCGTACCCCCGTACGGCGGGCCGGCAGAGCGGGAACACGACGGACCAGGCGTGATGCTGTGCGGATCACGCCAGGAACGCAGTGTCCCGGTGGGGCGCCGCGGGAGTACCACGCGGCGACACGTCACCTTAAACCGTTTCCTGGGGCAACTTTCCCCAGGTGGGGAGGGGCCCTACGAGGAGGGCCGGTCGGTCAGCCCGAGAAGCGAGCCGGCCTGCGCCGCACCGGACTCCGCGACCACCTCGGCCACCGTGTGGGCGGACCTGACCGGAGCGAACGTCACCACTCCCGCATCGGACACGACATATCCGTACACAGCGGGACGCGGAAGGCTGTTGTAGTGGAAATGGGTCGAGAAGTAGTAGGCCCCGGTGTCGTACAGCGCGACCAGATCACCGGGTGCCAGCTCGGGCAGTTCCCGCTCCCGCGCGACCAGGTCCCCGGCGAAGCAGCACGGCCCGGCGACGTCCTGTACCAGCGGCTCGGTCGCCCTGGGCCGCCCGGCGGGGTCGTACGCGCCCACGCGCAGCGGCCACGACTCGGGCACGAACACGGTGCGGGTGGCCACCTGCGCGCCGGCGTGTGTGACGGCGATCCGCCGGCCGCCGGAGGTCTTGGTGTACTCGACGTGCGCCACGATCAGCCCCTGCTTGGCCAGCAGGGAACGGCCGAACTCGGTGACGAGCGTGTATCGCCCGTCGAACAGGCCGGGCACGGTCTCCCTGAGTAGCCGCGCGTACTGCGCGAACGTCGGGGTCACCTCGTCCGAGGCGAAGTTCACCGGCAGGCCGCCGCCGATGTCGAGGGTGTCGATCTGCTGCCCGCCGACATGCGCGTTGATCTTCTCCGCCAGCTCGTAGGCGGCCCGCACCCCTTCGGCCATCAGGTCCAGGGCGACACCCTGTGAGCCGGTGTGGGTGTGCAGCCGGGTCATCCACGGGCGCAGCCGGTAGGCGTCGAGCACCCACTGTTCCGCGCCCTCGTCGCGCAGCGCCACGCCGAACTTGGACGTGGCCGTCGCCGTGCTCATCGCCCCGATCGAACCGCTGCCGACCTGCGGGTTGACCCGTAGGCCCACGGGCGCGCAGCCGACCCCGAGATCGGCGACGACGGCGTCGACACGGTCCAGCTCCTGCGGGTTGTCGGCGTTGACCGCGATGCCGTGGGCGAGAGCGTCGCGCAGCTCGTCCATCGTCTTGGCGGGGGAGTCGAAGACGATCCGCTCGGCGGGGACGCCCGCGGCGCGGGCCAGTTCCAGCTCACCGGCGCTGGCCACCTCCGCGCCGATGCCCTCCTCGTTCAGCAGCGCGAGGACCGGCACCAGCGAGGCGGCCTTCACCGCGAAGGTGTGCTGCACCGAGACCCCGTCGAAGGCGAAGGCCTCGCGCAGCTCGCGGGCGGCGCCACGGATCCCGTCCACATCGAGCAGGCCGAGGACCGGCGCCTGCGCGCCGACCAGGCCCTGCTCGGCGGCGGCGTGCACGGCCGCCTCCCTGCGGATGGCGGATTCGTGGGCCATGGTCATGGGGTGTTCCTGCCTTCTCGCTGCGCACTGCCGGCTATGTGCCCGGGGATCGCCCGCCGGGCGGGCCGCCGACTGCGGCGGCCGCGGGCGGTGTCCATGCCCACCGACCTGTCGCCCGTGCGCTCCGCCCAGGTTCACTGTGCAGCCCCGAGCCCCGCACTGTCTGCGTGCGCCGGCACGAAGTCCGCGCCGGTCCCGTCGTGGCCGCGCACAAAGGCCGGGCGCCCTCCACCTCTCCATGGTGCGCCCGCACGACGGAGCGGGGGACGACGTGGTGCGCCCGCACCACACCGTTTCACGGCAGCGGGATCAGCCCGGCCCGCCGCAGCCCCAGCTCCACCAGCAGCCGAACGTCGGGATCGGTGAGGTCGATGCCGCACAGCTCCCCGGCCCGGCGCAGCCGGTACCGCAGCGTATTGGTGTGGACCCCCACATAGCGGGCGGTGGCTGCCGCGTCGCCGAAGAACACCAGGTGGGCGGCGACGGTGCGCGGCAGGTCCGTTCCGTGCCGCTCGTCGTGCTCGAGCAGCGCCGCCACCGCGTCCGCGGCCGAAGGCACGTGCTCGGCGACCGCATCGGTCACCCGCAGCGCGTCCATGGCGAACCGGACATCCTCGGCGCAGGCCGTCTCGGGCCCGCCGCGCTCGCGCAGTACCCGCAAGACCTGGGCGGCCCCCGCACGGGAGGCGGCGGCGTCGCCGAGCCCCCCGACGGCGGGCCCTGTCGCGACCAGCGGCCGCGCCCCGGCGCCGCGCAGCACGCCGGCCAGGTCGCGTGCCAGCCGGTCCACACCGTCCCCCGCCCCGGTACCGGCCAGCAGGACGTCGAGCCGGTCGCCGTCGCGGTGCGCGAAGGCCGGGGTGTGATGCGCGGCGACGCGCAGGGAGGCCAGGTGGAACGCCCGGTCCAGTACGTCCGGTGCGATCGGCACCGCGACGGCCGCCGTGAGTACGGTGCACGGCTGTCCGGCCTCGACCCCGAGTACGACCGCCGCCGCGGCCACGTCCGGCGGGCGCTCCTCGAACAGGGCCCGCACCGCGTACCGGCGACGGCTGGCGGCGGACCGGGACCGCAGCCGGTGGTGCAGCAGATGCGGTACGGCGATGGCGGCCGCCTGCCGCAGCGCTTCCCTGGCCCCGGGCGGCAGCGGTTCGCCGTCGGCGGCCGCCCACAGCGACCCGAGGATCTCGTCGCCGGCCCGCACTGCGACAGCAAGACGTTCGGGGAACCGCGCGTCCGCGGGCCGGTGCACCACGTCGCCGCTCGCCCACAGCGTGGTGAGGAACCCGCTCTCGGCGAGTTCGGTCACCCGCCAGCTCGGCACCCGGCGGCCCAGGATCGTCAGCCTGCGCAGCGGGTCGGCGGTGTCGGCGGTCGGCGAGTACGCCAGCACGTTCGACTCGGGGTCCTCGACGGTGATCGCGCCGCCCACCAGCGCGGCAAGCGCCAGGGCGAGCCCCGACAGATCACCTAGCGCCACATCGGGCGACGCCTCGGTGGGCGCCGCCGTTCCGGTGCGGGCGATGGCCGCACGCAGCAGCCCGATCAGCTCGCCCCACTCGATCCACGGGGCCCGGGAGAGCAGGGCGGTCGACACCTCATCGGCCGCTTCGGCGAGCGACGGCGCGATGCCCTGAGCGCCACGTCGCAGCACCACGGCCGCCGCCCCGGCGCGGTCCGCCGCGCGCAGCACGCCCGCGGCGCCCGGCGCGGACGTGTCGACGCCGGGTGCGATGAGAATCCGCCCCCGTGCCTGCAGCGTCTCGCCCTCGTCGAACACCCCGGCCCCGCTCACCGGCACGTCCGTCCCGCACGGCGCCCGCAGCACCTCCACCACGTCGGGCCCGACCACACCGACGGCCTGCCCCAGCGTGGGCGCACCACCGCCGTGCGCGGCGGCAGGATCGGGCGAAGGGGGAGGGCCGGGCGGGGAAAGCTGCATGCCCCAAGTGTCACCGATGCCGGCCGGCCGACGGCCGCCCGGGCCGCGAGTGCGTCAGCCGGACCAGGGGGTGCCCTGATCAGACGACCGGTTCGCCGATGCCCAGCAGGTTTCCCTCGCTGTCACGGAACCAGGCAGCGCGTTCTCCCCGTGCGCCCTTGCTCGGGTAGTTTCCGTCGATCTCGGCGATCCCGTCCTTCGTCCGCAACCCGGGCACGTCGACCTCTTCGAACATCACGCCGCGTTGCTCGAGTTCCGCCACGATCGTCTCGACGTCGTCGACCTGCCACCCCATCTGGGTGAAGGTGCCAGGCGCGGCTCCCGTCGACTTGAACAGGGCGAACTCGGTGTCTCCGCACCGGTACAGCAGTCCACCGGGCCGTTCGTCGACGGGCTCAAGACCGAGCTGCTCGGCGTAGAAACGCCGTGCCCGGTCCAGGTCCTGGGCCGGCAGCCGGGTCGCCACGCGCCCCCGGGCCAGAATGTTCCTGTTGTCCGCGTTCATTCCTCCACTGTGCCCCGCCGCAGCATTCAGCTGCCGGGAGTGAGCCCCAGCGTGTCCAGCACCGCGTACACCCCGAGGAACAGGATCGCCGCGCTGCTCAGGACGAGGGCGGCGGTCAGCCAGGGGTTGGCGCGGAAGCGGGGAGGGACGCCGGTGTACCGCAGGCGCCAGACCGCGACCACGACAGCGAGCAGGAAGACGCCGCCGCCGATACCGCCGATCTGCACCATGAGTACGGGGGACTGGATCCACAGGAAGAAGCACATCCACACCGGGGGCAGGCAGCAGGTGAGGATGCGGATCGTGCGGGTGCGTGAGCGCAGGTCGTGCCAGTTCACCACGCCGAGCAGGCCGAGGGTGTTGGTCCACAGGCGCGGCACGCTGGCCGACGAGGCGACGGTGACCGAGAACAGGACGGCGATCGCGCCGGCCAGGAACAGGTACTCGGCCCACGGGCCCAGGGTGTCGGTGTAGATGTGCGACAGCGTGGTGATCATGTCGTTGCCTTCGGGCACCAGGCCCTGCGGATGGAGCACCGAGGCGCCGATCACGTAGAAGGACAGGGTGCAGAGGGTGCACACGATCCAGGAGACGCCCACGTCGAGCCGCATGACCTTGAGCCAGCCCTCGGCCCGGCGGGCGCGCTGTTCGGTGCCGTCGTCGGGGCCGGTCCAGCGGGCGTAGCCCTTCTCCAGGCACCAGTACGTGTACGTCGTCATCTCGTCGGCGCCGACGCCGGTGATGCCGAACATGGCGAGCGCGATGCCGACCGTGCCCGCGGGGATCTGGAAGCTCAGTCCGTCGGCGAGCTGCTCGGTGCCGTACCCGAAGGCGGTGAGGGGCAGGGCGAGTGCCAGGCCGACGGTGATGACCGTCTTGAGTGTGATGCCGATGACCTCGACCCGCTCCACGACGTGGTACTTGCCCGTCTGGAGGATGAGGACGGCGGCGGCGGTGACGATGAGGGCCCAGATCGTCAGCGACGACGTGCTCAGGGACGCGCCGTGGAGCGGCAGGAGGATGGAACAGGCCGCCGCGGTACCGCCGATGATGCCGCCGCGCTGGAACATCTTGGCGAAGTCCATGCCTATCCAGAGCCAGTTGATCCAGCTCAGCCTGCCGATCCGGGGGCCGACGTCACGGAAGCCGTCGAGCGCGGGGCGGCCGTTGAGGATGGTCCAGCGGGCCAGCTCCATCTGGACCCACACCTTGACCATGGTGGAGACGATCACCAGCCACAGCAGGGCGAAGCCGGCCTTTGCGCCGAGCGAGGTCGTGGTGATCAGTTCACCGGAGCCGACGACGGCAGCGGACAGCACGAGTCCGGGGCCGAGCCGGCGCAGTCGGCCGCGGAAGGTCTCGGGGGCCGGGCGGGCGTCTTCGGCGCGCAGTGCGTACGGGTCGGTCTGCGCGGAGGGTGGCGCCGCCGTGGCGCCATCGGTCGAGGTGGCCATGTCAGGTCCTTGGGGGATCCTCCGGCGTCGTCGCCGGAATCCGGAATGGGACGGGGGTGGTGCCGTGGTACCGAGGTGTCGTAGTGCGGGGGTGCAGGTACTGAGGGGGTGCCCTGTGTCTCAACTCGCCTGGTGGCGCGGCTCCTTGCCCGCCAGTACGCGGACGACGTCCTCGGCCACCATCGCACCCATGGCCTGGTTGGCCTCGGGCGTGCAGGCGGCCATGTGCGAGGTGAGGAGCGTGCGCGGGGCCGCGCGCAGCGGGTGGTCGGCGGGCAGTGGCTCGGTGCTGAACGCGTCGAGGGCCGCAGCCCCGAGGTGTCCGGAGCCGAGCAGGTCGGCGAGCGCGCGCTCGTCGACGAGGCCGCCACGCGCGGCGTTGACCAGGACCGCGCCCTCCTTCATCGCCGCCAGGCGTGCCCGGTCGAGCAGCGGGGTGCCGGACGGGTCGGGCGGCGTGTGGAGGCTGACGGCGTCGGCGCGCGCCAACAGGGCTTCGAGCGCGGCCGGTTCGGCGCCGTGCGCGCGTACGTCGGCGTCCGGGACGTACGGGTCGTGGGCGAGCAGCTCCATCCCGAAAGCGCGGGCGTAACCGGCCAGAAGGCGGCCGATGCGGCCGAAGCCGACGATGCCCAGCGTCCTGCCGTGCAGTTCGGGGCCGAAGAGCTTCGGCCAGCCGCCGGCCGCCACCGCGGTGTGCGAGGCAGCGAGTGAGCGGGTCGCGGAGAGCAGCAGGCCGAAGGTGTACTCGGCGACCGCACGCGAGTTGCTGCCCGGCGCGCACACGACCGGAATCCCTCGCGCGCGGGCGGCGGCCACGTCGATGGTGTCGACGCCGACGCCGTGTTTGGCGATCACCTTGAGGCGGGGCGCGGCGTCCATCACCTCGGCGGTGATCGCGTCCATACCGACGATCAACGCGTCCGCGTCGGCCGCGTGCTTGAGGAGTTCGGCGGCGGGCAGCGCCGCGTCCTCGGACGGGCGCCGGGGACCGGCTCCGGCCTCCTCCAGCATCTGCCAGGGGCGCGCCGAGTGCCGGGCGAAGGTGGGCGTCGTGATGAGGGTGGTAGGCATCAGCGCGCCTCGCCGCGCGCCGCCTGGAGGTGGGACGTCGCGATCTGCTGAAGGTGTACGACGTCGGCGGCGACCGTCGCGAACGTGAAGCCCTCGGCGAGACGGCGGGCGGCGCTCGCGCCGTCGGCGTTGTGGATGCCGGCCGCGATGCCCGCCGTCTCGGCCGCCTTGCGGACGCGGGTGAGGGCCTGCTCGAACTCGTCCTGCACGGACGGGTCGGTGGAAGACGCGCCGCCGATGGCCAGGCGCAGGTCGGACGGGCCGACGTAGATGCCGTCGAGGCCGGGGGTCGCGCAGATCTCCTCGACGTTGGCCAGGCCGTCGGCCGTCTCGATCATCGCGAGGACGGCGGTCTGCTCGTGCGTGTCGGCCGGGTTCGGGCCGATGCGCAGCTGGGCGCGCATCGGGCCGTACGAGCGGCGGCCCAGCGGCGGATAGCGGACGGCGGAGACGGCGTCGGCGGCGTCCTGCGCGGTGTCGATCAGCGGGACGATGACGGCGGTCGCGCCCGCGTCCAGGGCCTTGCCGATGTAGGTGAGGTCGTTGGCCTCGACGCGCACCATGCCGACGGCGGTGCTGCCCTTGGTGTCGGTGGCGAGGAGGTTGTTCAGCATGCCCTGGTAGCCGAAGAGACCGTGCTGGGCGTCGAAGGCCAGGTAGTCGTAGCCGACGCGGGCGAGGCGCTCGGCGGCGACCGGCGAGTCGAGCAACGACCAGTAGCCGATGAGCTGTTCGCGATTGCGCAGGGTGGCGGTGAACTCGGCAGAACTGCGGCCGGTGGCCATGTTGTTGTCTCCGTTACGAGGATGGGGGCGAGGTCATCGGTTGTAGGCGGGCATCGGGCCGCGCAGGTGGGCACCGACCTCGTCGCAGGCGGCCAGGACATCTGCGGGCAGCGGGCCGGCGGACGCGGCGGCGATGTTGGCCTTCAGGTGCTCGACCTTGGAGCCGCCGAGCAGCAGTGCGTCGGTGGAGGGCCGTGAAAGGAGCCAGCGCAGGGCCAGCTCGGTGAGCGGCAGGCCCGCGTCGGTGGCGATGCCGGTGAGGTCGGTGACGGCGCGGAACAGATCCTCGTTCCAGTACCGCTCGCGGTACATCGCGGCCAGCTTCGAGTCGCCGAAGCGCCCGCCGTCCGGGGCCTGTTCGAAGCTGTGGCGGCCGGTGAGCAGGCCGCCGCCGAGCGGGTTGTAGACCATCGTGTGCAGACCGGTGACGGCGGCGTACTCGACGTACTCCTCCTCGATGCGGCGCGCGAGAAGGTTGTGCAGCTGCTGGGCGACGACCGGGCGCGGGGCGCCGACCTCGTCGGCCACGCGGCTGAGCTCGGCGATCTGCCAGGCCGCGAAGTTGGAGACACCGAGGGCGAGGACCTTGCCCGCCTGTACGAACTCGGCGACGGTGGCCAGGGTTTCGGCGAGCGGTGTCCTGCGGTCGGGCTGGTGCAGATAGAAGAGGTCGACGTGGTCGGTGCCCAGGCGCTTGAGGCTTCCGTCGAGCGCAGTGCGCAGGCCCTCGGCGGAGAGCGGCGCGTGGTCGCCCTGGTCGGGGTGCGGGATGCCGGCCTTGGTGGCGAGAACCACCTGGTCGCGTCGGCCGGGCAGCAGCTCGGCGAGGATGCGCTCGCTCTCGCCGCCCGCGTAGCCGTTGGCGGTGTCCACGCCGGTGATGCCGGCGTCGAGCGCGGCGTCCAGCATCGCGGCGGCCGTCGCGCGGTCCGCGGTGTCGCCGAAGGTCATCGTGCCGAGGGCGAGAGGGGACAACGGGACAGGGACGTGCGGGAGTTCGAGGCCGACGGTCACGGCGGGTTCCTTCCGGTGCGGGTAGCGCAAGTGGTGCGGGTCGTGCGGTCTCGTGCTTGTGCGCGATCTCGTGCGTGATGTGCGCATCGCGGGTGGTGTGGCGTGTGGCTGCGCGGCTTCGACCGGTCGCCATGGTGGTTCCCGGAGGTGCGCTGCACTGCGGCCAAGTGCGGTGCGATGTGCTGCGTTCTGCTGCGATGTGCGGTGCAAGCCGATGTGCGCCGTGCTGTGTGAGCCGGTACGCGTCGCGTCCACGAGGGCGACGCGGTCCGCGGGTGAGGGCCGTCGGCGCCACCGGAACGCTCGCACGACTGCGTGAATCGCGCAAGAGGTCTCGCGCACTTCGCGCAATCTGTGCCATGATCCGGACCGGGCCGCCCAACGCCGGGCGCGCCCAAGGAGGTTCGATCCCGTGGCTTCCCTGCCCCCGCCCCCACGCCCGTCTGTCCCGCCGTCCGCTTCTGTGCCCGTACTGCGGTACGTCCTCGCGCTCGCGGACGACCTGTCCGGCGCGGCCGAGACCGCCTGTGCGCTCGGCGGACCCGTCCGTCTGTCGCTCACCGCCGCCGACGTGGCCGAGAGCCCTGGCGCGCACGACCTCGTCGTGGACCTGGACACCCGGCACCTGCCGGCCGCCGAAGCGGCGTACGCCGTGCGGACGGCGCTGCGCGCGGCGCAGGCCGGCCCGCCCCGGCTGCTGTACAAGAAGGTCGACTCACAGCTGCGCGGCCACCTCGCCGCGGAGGCAGCCGCCTACGCCGAAGGGGCCGGGGCCGTCGTCATCGCCCCCGCGCTGCCCGCGGCCGGGCGCACCGTGACCGGCGGCGTGGTGCACGTGAACGGCGTTCCGCTGCACTGCACCGACGGCTGGCGCGCGGAGCGTGCGGCCGCGCCCCGCTCGCTCCCCGAGGCGCTGTCCGGCCTGCCGGTCCGTACGGTTCCCCTCGGCGTCGTACGGTCCGAACCCGCCGTACTGGACGCGGAGTTCCGGCGGATCGCCGACTCCGGTGCGCACCCCGCTCCGGACGCCGAGACAGACGCCGACCTGGATGCCGTGGCCGCGGCGGCGCTGCGGCTCGGCCCCGGATTCCGGCTCTTGGGCAGCGCTGGTCTGGCACTCGCACTCGGGCGCGCGCTGGTGCGTCCCGCTGCCGTCACTCACCCGCCCGCGCCCGCCCAGGACCGCGCCCCGCTGCTCTTCGTCGTCGGGACCGCCGAGCCCGCCGCGGTTGCGCAGATCGCGCACCTCACGGCGCTCGGCGCTCACCATGTGCCGCTGGATCCGGCCGACTTGGCGGCGGGCACAGCCCGCCTGCCGCGCATCGCCGCCGCTCCCGCCCTGACCGTGCTGTCCATCGACGGTTCGGCAGGACTGCGCCCCGGCGCGGGGCGGGCCCTCAGTGCCACCCTGGGCGCACTCGCCGCTGCGTACCCGGGCTGCCCCGACCTCGTCCTGACCGGCGGCGAGACCGCTCGCACCACCCTGGACGCACTGGGAATACGGGAGTTGGAGCCGCTCGGCGAGATCCACCACGGCGCCGTCCACTCCCGCACCCCTGACGGCCGCCGCGTCGTCACCCGCCCCGGCAGCTACGGCGCCGAGGACTCGCTGCTGCGCATCGCTGCCGCGCTACGACCTCGCCTGGCCGCCGCCCCGGCAGCCACCTGAACCCTTCACCACCCGCCTCCCGCCTAGGAGTTGTCCGTATGAGCACCCCCCTCCCTCTCATCGCCGTCACCATGGGCGACGGTGCCGGCGTCGGCCCCGAGGTCGTCATCGCGGCCCTGCTCGACGACGCCGTTCTCACCCGCTGCCGTCCGGTCGTGATCGGCGACGCGCCGCGGCTGCGCGAGGCCGCCCGCATTCTCGGTCTGGACTGCGAGATCGCCGCGGTCGACCACCCGCGCGACGCCGAGTTCACGCCGGGCCGCGTCAATGTCGTCGACCTCGGTCTGCTCCCCGCCGACCTGCCCTGGGGCAAGCTGTCGCCGGTCGCGGGCGACGCCGCGTACGCGTACATCGCGCGTGCCGCCGAACTCGCCGTGGCAGGAGACGTGCACGCCATCTGCACCGCCCCCCTCAACAAGGAGGCCCTGCACGCGGCGGGCCACATCTACCCCGGTCACACCGAACTCCTCGCCCACCTGACCGGGACCGAGGAGGTCTCGATGATGCTCTCCACCGAGAAGGTGAAGGTCATCCACGTCACCACGCACATCGGCCTGATCGACGCCGTCAACCGCATCGAACCGGGCCTCGTCGAGCGCACGGTGCGCCGCGGTCACGAGGCCATGGTGCGCGCCGGCACCCCGAACCCCGTCATCGGAGTCTGCGGCATCAACCCGCACGCAGGCGAGAACGGCCTGTTCGGCTACGGCGAGGAGGGCGAGAAGATCGTCCCGGCCCTCGAGAAGCTGCGCGCCGAGGGCGTCGACGCCCGCGGCCCGCTCCCCGCCGACACCGCCTTCTTCCTCGCCGCGCGTGGCGACTACGACCTGATCGTGGCGATGTACCACGACCAGGGCCACGGCCCGGTCAAGGTCCTGGGCATCGAGGCGGGTGTCAATCTCACCGTGGGACTGCCCGTCATCCGCACGTCCGTCGACCACGGCACCGCGTTCGACATCGCCGGAACGGGCGCGGCGGAGGCCGGTAGCATGGTCGAGGCGCTGCGCCAGGCGGCTGAGATGGCGACGGCGCCGGTCGCTCCGGCGGCCTGAACCGCCGTCCCCTGCACGGCCGTTACCACCGCACCGTAGAGGACTCCGTAGATGCCGCCGACCACATCCCAGGCACGACGCGACCGCATCGTCCACCTCGCCACCACCACCGGCCTCGCCAGCGTCGAGGAACTCTCGCAGCTCTTCGACGTCACCCCCTCGACCATCCGCCGCGACCTCGCCCGCCTCACCACGGAGGGCCGCCTCGCGCGCACCTACGGCGGCGCGATGGCGCTGTCCGCGCACCCCGAGGCGTCGCTGCGGCAGCGCACGGGGGAGGCGTACGAGGAGAAGCGGGCCATCGCGCAGTGGGCCGCCCGGCAGGTCGAGCCGGGCGAGACCCTGCTCCTCGACGCCGGTACGACGGTGGGCGCGCTGGCCCACGAGCTGCGCGGCGCCAAGGAGTTGACGGTCGCGACCACGGGCCTGACGGCCCTGCACGCCCTCGCGGACGCGGAAGGCGTGGACGTCGAATGCCTCGGCGGCACGCTCCGCCCGCTCAGCCAGGGTTTCGTCGGCCCGCTCACGGAGGCCGCGCTCGAGCACATGTCCTTCGACCGGGTCTTCCTCGGCGCCGACGGCGTCACCGTCGACCGCGGCATCTGCGAGGCGGACCTGCGCCAGACCCGCCTCAAGGAGCTGATGACCCGCCGCGCCGACCGGGTCTACGTACTTGCCCACGGTGCCAAGCTGGGGCGCGCGCCGTTCCACGCCTGGGCGAAGCTGCGGAAGGAGTGGACCCTGGTCACGGACGCATCGGCGCCCGACGCACAGATCCGCGCCTTCGAGGCGAGCGGGGTACGGGTCGAGATCGCCCCGACCGGGGGAGCATGACGGAAGGGTAGTTGCCGATCCTGGCGTGCCTGTCCGTTGCGCCCCTTGGGCCCGCACGGATCTGCGGCGTCCGGGGCCTCGGACGTCCACCAATCCGTCCACGCCCCGGCGACGCCGCAACGCCGGCCGTCAGCCGCCTCGGCGCGGTCAGCCCAGGTCGAGCACCACCTTGCCGATCGCCTCGCCCGTGCGCAGCCGCCCCACCGCCTCCTCGAGGCGGTCGATGCCGTAGCGCTCGTACGGCAGCGTGAGCTTGCCGGAGGAGAGGTCCGGCAGGAGGCGTGCGACCTCCGCGGCGACCTCCTTGCCCCGGCTGATCATGTTGACGGGGAGCAGCGAGACATCGGCGAGGAAGAAGTCCGCGAGGTCGAGGGTGAGCTCGCGGCCCGCGGTGTAGCCGACGAGCGCGGCCCGGCCGCGCGGGCGGACCAGACGAAGGGCGCCTTGCAGGATCTTGCCGCCGACCGTGTCGATGAGCACGTCGACCTTGCCGCCGACCGCCTCCTCGGAGAGGTCGGACGCGAGCACCGCCTTGGCGGGGGCGGGCACATGGGGCAGTTTGGCCGGGCGGCCGACCACGCCGACCACCTCGGCACCTGCCCGGGCGGCCAGCTGCACCGCCATCGCGCCGACCGCGCCCGACGCGCCGGTGACCATGACCCGCTCACCCGGCCGTACCTGGGCGATCGGGTGCACGGAGGCCCAGGCGGTGCCGACGGGGGAGAAGTAGATGCAGGCCAGGACCGGGTCGGTGCCCTCCGGCATGATCTCGACGGCGGCATCGGGCACGAGCACGTGCTCCGCCCAGGCGCCCGCACGGCTGAGCCCGAGCCCTTCGCCGCGCACCCGGACGAGCGCGCCCTCGGGGTGGGTGCCGGAGGCGAGGACGGTGCCGCTGCCCTGCGTGCCGGGTACGGACGGCAGGTCGGGCAGGATGCCGAACTGTCCGTCGAGGACGTTGAGGTCCAGGTGGGCGACCGTCGCCGCCTTCATCCGTACGAGGGTCTGCCCGGGCTGCGGCTCGGGAACCGCCCGCTCCAGGAGACGCGGCAGGGTGCCGAACTCCTCCAGGATCAGGGCTCGCGAGGTGGGAGCGGCGGTGGCTGAGGTGCTGCTGCTCACGTGCTTTCGGTCTCCGATCGTCCCCGTTGTCCGCAAGGTGCCGTCGTTCATACCTTAGCTCCGTACTTGTGTAGTACACGTATCGCGATCGCGCCGAGCCCGGAAGGTGATGGTCGTGATGGCTGCACGCTTCCGGAGGACAGCGGGCGCGTGAAGCGAGGCGTCTCGTCTGGCGGACCGACCTGGTTGAGGTGGCACCGAGGCGTCCATACGCTCCGTCGATTCCCGGGCCCTATCGGCAAGGAGTGCCCATGCCCCGAAACCTCACGACCGAGCACGCGTCCGCGACACGGCGCGTGGTGACCGCGTCCGTTCGTCGACGACGAGAAGCGGCGGGGTGCGGGCGGGCACGGGCGCATCGACCACGTCGATCCCACACCCGACGGCTCGCACCTCCAGGGTCTGTGGGACAGGCGGCGCGGCTTCCATCGCGCAGGCGAGGAGGTGGCCCTCACCCGGTACGTGGTCGACGCGCTGACCGTGCTCGACCGCGTCGAGGAGGGCCACGAGGCCATACGCCGCTACGAGATGGAGCCACGCCTGCCGCGGATCACCGCCCGCACCCTCGCGGTCTGTGCGCCGGACGCCACTACTCCCGGCCGTCCCTGCCGAAGTTCGCGGCGGCGCTCGGCTGCGGGACCCGGGTGCTGTCCGACGGGCATGTGGCCGCGCCGGAGCAGGTGCCGCAGGAGTTCGCCGAGGTCGTCGCGGAGTGGGTGGCCGGCGGCTGAGCCCGTACGCCGCCCGACGGGAAGGCGCCCCCACCGGAAGTCTCCGGTGGGGGCGTAGCCGTACGCGTGAGCGTCACTTGACGCCGATGCGCGCCCCCGGCCCCAGCGGCAGGTCGAAGCCGTAGAACACCGCCAGGATCCCCAGCCACACCACCAGGAACGGCAGCACGAAGATGGCGAGGCGGGACATCAACGTGCCCAGACGTGCCTCGGGTTCGTACTGGCGAAGCAGAGCGAGGAGGAGGAACAGGTAGGTGTTCATCGGGGTGACGACGGCAGTCGCCGAGTCACCGATGCGGAACGCCGCCTGGCTGACCGCCGGGCTCATGCCCAGGAGCATGAACGCCGGGACGAAGACCGGGCCGACCAGGGACCACAGCGCGGACCCGGAGACCACGAAGAGGTTGAGGAAGGACACCAGGAGCACGAAGCCGATCAGGGCCCAGAGGCCGGTGAGGCCGACCGAGTTGAGGCCGGCCGCGGCCTTGACGGCGAGCAGGACGCCGACGTTGGACCAGTTGAACAGGGAGATGACCTGGGCGGCGACGAACATCAGGACGACATAGCCCGCCATGCTCTTGACCGAGTCGGTCATCGCCGTCACCACGCCGTCCGAGCTCTCGATGGCCTTGGTCGTGATGCCGTACACGAGCCCGGCGATCAGGAACGCGCCGAACAGGACCGGCACGATGCCGGAGAGGAGCGGTGACGGGACGAGCGCGCCGCCCTTGCCGCGCAGCGGGGCGCCGTCGGGCAGCCACAGGGACAGCACCACGGCCGCGTACGCGGCGACAGCCAGGCCGGTGACGAGCAGGCCGCGCCGCTGCACCTTGGTGAGGGACAGGTTCTCCGGTGCCTCGGCCTCGCCCGCCGCCGGCCGGTACGCGGGCAGCCGCGGCTCCAGGACGCGGCTGATGAGGAAGCCGCCGAGCAGGCCGAGGATCAGGCTGCTGGACGCGGTGAAGAAGTAGTTGGCGAGCAGGTTGAGGTCGAGGTCGGCGCCGCCCGGCAGGACCGCGGCTGCCTGCTGGGTGATGCCGATGTAGAGGGCGTCGAGGGAGCCGATGGTGAACCCGGCCGCGTAGCCCGCGGTGACGCAGGCGAATCCGCCGATCAGGCCGGCCACCGGATGCCGGCCCGCGTTCTTGAAGACGACCGCCGCCAGCGGCGGCAGCACGATCGCTGCGACGTCGCTCATCATGTGGGCCTGGCAGGCGACGAGGGCCACCAGATACGGCAGCAGCGCCCGTGGTGCGCGCGACAGCGTCGCCCGCATCACCGTCTCCAGGAGCCCCGCCTTCTCCGCGAGCCCCACCGCCATGATCATCAGGAGTACGGCGGCCACGGGCGGGAACGTCGCGAAGTTGGTGACCAGGTTCTCCACCAGCCAGCGGATCCCCTCATCCGTGAACAGACCGGTGATCTGCCGGGTCTCGTCCGTCCCCGGCACGGTGACCGACACATCGGCGAGCGCGAGCGCCGTGGAGATGACGGCGAGGAGCACGAAGAGGCCGGCGAACAGGACGATCGGGTTGGGCAACGCGTTGCCCGCCCGCTCGATCAGGGCGAGCACCCGGTCGATGCCGCGCGGTTCGTCCCCGTCGTGGCTCGGCGCGGGGGCGGGCAGTTCGGTTACTGATGGCATCAGGGGCGCCTTCCGTCGTCGAGGCCGAGCAGGTCCTTGCGGACGACGCCGTCCTGGACGACGCAGACTATGTTGGCGGGGTCGCCGAGAATGCCGATGTCGGTCAGCGGGTCGCCTTCGCACAGGACCAGATCGGCGATGCGCCCGGCGGTCACCGTGCCCAACCGGTCGTCCACACCGAGGAGTTGGGCCGAGGTGCGAGTCCCCGCGACGATCGCGTCCATCGGAGACATGCCCAGATCGACCAGGTAGGACAGCTCCATGAGGTTCACGCCGTGCGGGCCGACGGCGGCGTCCGTGCCCATCGCGATGCGGGCGCCCCGCTCGATGGCGTGGGCGATGTTCTCCTTGGTGATGCCGGACCAGCGGACCTTCTTCTGGTAGTGGTAGTCCGGCATGGTGTCCTTGTTGATCCCTGCGTAGACCGTGGACAGGGTCGGGACGACGAACGCACCGCGCTCGCCCGCCAGGTCGAGGGCCCGGTCGTCGATCCCGTAGCCGTGCTCGATGCTGGTGACGCCGCCGCGCAGGGCGTTGAGGATGCCCGCGGTGCCCTGGGCGTGCGCGGCCACCGGCTTGTCGCCGTGCCGCCGCGCCTCGTCGACGACGGACCGGATCTCCTCCTCCGTCAGGCCCTCGTCGTCGGGCTGGTCGTACGGGCTGCCCATGCCACCGGTGGCGCAGACCTTCACCAGGTCGGCACCCTCGCGGATGACCCGGCGCACGGCGAGACGGGCCTCGTCCGCGGTGTCGGCCAGCTCGGACATCCCGTCGCTGAGGTCCGTGCCGTCGGGCAGCCGCACGTCGCCGTGGCCGCCGGTGTGGCTGATGACCCGGACGGCGGTCTGGATGCGGGGCCCCACGATGCGACCGGTCTCGACGGCGGTGCGGTAGCCGGAGGCGAGGCCGGCCAGGTCACGGACGGTGGTGATACCCGCGTCGAGGGTCTGCTTCAGGCGGCCGGCGGTGTCGAGGGTGACCAGGATCCGGTCGAGCTCACCGCGGCGGCCCGGGTGCGCGCCGTGGGCGTAGGACATGTGTACGTGGCAGTCGAAGAAGCCGGGCAGCAGGGTGCGGCCGCCGGCGTCGACCGTCCGGACCTGCGGGTCCGTGTTCCGGACAGTGGTCTCGGGCGCTTCCGCGGCGGGACCCGCGTAGGTGATGATCCCCTCGGCGTCGACGAGCACGACCGCGTCGTCCAGCGGGGACGCGCCCGTGCCGTCGACGAGGCGGGCGTTGGTGATCCGCAGCGGGGTCCTGGCGGCCTCGTGCGTGATGGGGTGGTTCATGGCGTGCGGTCACTCCTGGAAGTGCGTTGAAGTCGGAACCGGTTGGAGGGGAGTGTGGGATGCGGACGTCGTCGCTGCGTGACAGCGCAGATTTCGTACGGGATTCCCGTGCGACACGCAGGGAAGTGCCGCCCCTGGCGGTGCAGGAATACGCCGGGCCCGCGTCCGGTCAGGAGCTCGGGGATCTCGACGAGCTCGACCGCGGCGTCGTGCACGCCCTGCAAGTTCATCCGAGGGCCCCGTGGACGTTGGTCGGCGATGTACTCAAGGTCGATCCGGTGACGGCCGCGCGGCGCTGGCACCGCCTCGAGGAGGCGGGCCTTGCTTGGGTGACCGCCTATCCGCGCCTGACCGACGCCCGGATCGTGGTGACGGGCCTCGTCGAGGTGGATACCGAACCGGGGGCCGCGGAGGACGTGGCACGGGCCCTGGCCGAGGACCCGGCGGTGCCGAACATCAAGCTCACGGCAGGCGGCCGGGACATCGTGGCCGCGGTGCAGACGCGAAGCCTGGACGAACTGTCCCGCCTCACCGGGCACTTGTTCCAGCGGACCCCCGGCGTGCGGGCGACGCGTACGCATGTGTCGACAGGGCTGCCGACCGACGGCAGCCGGTGGCGCCTGCGCAGCCTGGACGCGGCGCAGAGCGAGCGCCTGGCGGAGGCCGCGGCCGCGGCCTGCCGCACCGGGTCCGCCGAGCCGACCCGATGGGACGCGCTGGACGCGCGACTGCTCGAACTCCTCAGCATCGACGGCCGGATGTCACTGCGCGACCTGTCGGCGGCGAGCGACGCGAGCCTGTCCACAGTGCGCCGCCGGACGCAGTCCCTGCTCGCGTCACGGCTGCTGCTCCGCTGCGACCTGGCCCGCCCGCTGTCCGGATGGCCGCTGTCCGCGATGTACTTCGCCTCCGTGCCGGGTCAGTACCTGGAGGAGACCAGCCAGGTCCTCGCCGGCCTGCGCGAGGTGCGCTCCTGCGCCATCACGGCGGGCCCGCACAACCTGGTCGTCGACGTCTGGCTGCGCACACTGCACGACGTGCACACCTTCGAGGCGCACGTGTCACGCAGGCTGCCGCGCCTGACGGTCACCGACCGCTCGGTGGTGCTGCGCACGGTCAAGCACATGGGTCGGCTCCTGGACCGCGACGGACACAGCGTGGGGGTCGTGCCGCTGCGGCATCCGGAGGACTGAACAGCCCGCGGCCCCGCCGTCAGCCGTCGCCGCTGGGAGCGCGCCGACAACACGTCATGAGGCGGGAAGTCGAGGGGCGATCGGCCATGATCAAACGGGAGGGCAAGGAGCAGCATCGGATCGAGTGTGCAGGGAGATGGTCGTGGACACGGACACGGACACGGACACGGACACGGACACAGAGCACAGCGCGGAGCAGCTGCACTGTCTGGTGACCGGAGCGTCCGGGTACATCGGAGGTCGCTTGGTACCGCAACTGCTGGAGGCCGGTCACCGGGTTCGTTGCATGGCCCGCTCGCCGGGCAAGCTGCGTGACTACCCCTGGGCGGCCGCCGCGGAGACGGTGGGCGGAGACGTCACCGACGCCGAGTCGGTCGCCGCGGCCATGCGTGGCGTTGATGTCGCGTACTACCTGGTGCACTCCCTCGGATCCGGCTCCGGGTTCGAGGACACCGACCGGCGCGCGGCCCGGATCTTCGCCGATCGGGCACACGCTGCCGGCGTACGGCGCATCGTCTACCTCGGCGGGCTCACTCCGCAGGACGTACCCGAGCACGACCTCTCCCCGCACCTGCGCTCCAGGGCTGAGGTCGGTCGCATCTTCCTCGGCGCCCCGGTGCCCGCCACCGTGCTGAGGGCCGCTGTGGTGATCGGCTCGGGATCGGCGTCCTTCGAGATGCTGCGCTATCTGACCGAGCGGCTGCCGGTGATGGTCACCCCCAGCTGGGTGCACACCCGCACGCAGCCCATCGGGGTCCGCGACGTGCTGCGCTACCTCGTCGGCTCGGCCACCATGCCGACCGACGTCGACCGGGCTTTCGACATCGGCGGGCCCGACGTCCTCACCTACCGGGAGATGATGCGCCGCTACGCCGAGGTCGCCGGACTGCGGCGGCGGATCATCTTGCCGGTGCCCGTGCTCACTCCGCGGCTGTCCAGCCACTGGGTGGGCCTCGTGACGCCGGTACCGGCATCCATCGCCCGGCCCCTGACGGAGTCGCTCCGCCACGAGGTCGTCTGCCACGAGCACGACATCGCCCGCTACGTGCCCGACCCCCCGGGCCGGCCACTGCCGTTCGACGAGGCTCTGGCCCTGGCGCTGCGGAGGGTACGGGAGGCGCAGGTCGACACCCGGTGGTCGTCCGCCGCCGTCCCCGGGGCGCCCAGCGATCCGCTGCCCACCGACCCCGACTGGGCCGGCGGCAGTCTCTACGAGGACGAGCGGCAACTGCCTGTCGAGGCATCGCGGGAGGCCCTGTGGAAGGTGATCGAGGGCATCGGCGGCGACAACGGCTGGTACTCCTTCCCGCTGGCCTGGGCGGTCCGCGGCTGGCTGGACCGTTTCGTGGGCGGAGTCGGCCTGCGCCGCGGACGACGCGACGCGGAGCGTTTGCGGGTCGGCGACTCGCTGGACTTCTGGCGGGTCGAGGAGATCGAGCCCCTACAACTACTGCGGCTGCGCGCGGAGATGAGGCTGCCGGGCCTGGCGTGGCTGGAGATGTATGTCGAGACGGGCGCCGACGGCGGTACCCGCTACCGGCAGCGCGCTCTGTTCCACCCCCGCGGCCTCCTGGGCCATGTCTACTGGTGGTCCGTCTCTCCCTTCCACGCCGTCGTCTTCGGCGGCATGGCCCGCAACATCACCCAAGCCGCCGCCAAGGGCATGAGCGCGCGGGGGAGCGCGTCACCCGCCGGCCGCATCCGGCGCTCACGCCGCAGGCGAAGACTGCGGCGGTAGCAGCTGCACCGGCCGCGGGATCAGCCGACAGGCGGGCGTCGACCGGCCCAGGGGAGTGCGAGTTCGAGGGTGCGGGACACCTGGAGCAGGAGATCCTCCCGCCAGGGTGCGGCGACGATCTGGACGCCGACGGGCAGGCCGGTGGCCTCGTCGTGGTGGATGGGGAGGGAGATGGCCGGCTGGCCGGTCACGTTGAACACCGACGTGAACACCCCCATCGGGTAGCTGTTCCGCAGTGCCCTCAGGGGATCGTCGTCGGTGCCTGTCCGCCAGGCACCGACGAGCGGCGGAAGACAGGCCATCGTCGGCGTCACGAGGAGGTCGAAGCCGGCGAGGAAACCTTCGACGATGCGCCGCGACAACTGCTGGGTCTTCCGCACCCCTTCCGCGTACGCCCACGAGTCGATCGCTCGTGCCGCCTCACGCAGGGCGCGATTGTGCGGCTCGACCTGGTCCGGCTCCGCGAGCGCGATTCCGGTACCGCCGACGTTCCACAGGGTGGTGAACGCAGTGACCAGCTCGTCGGTCGGCGGCAGCGGAAGAGGGGTGTCGACGAGGTGCGCGCCGGCCGATTCGAGCGTCCGAAGAGTTCTGTCGACAGCTGCGACACACGCCGGGTGCACGCGTATCCCGTCGATGGGGGAGTCGATGAGCGCGCCGATTCGCAGCCCGGTCGGCAGGTCCGTCCTCAGCGCGGCGGCGAAGGACGTGCGCGGCGTCGGAGGCGACCACCACGCGGCCGGATCGTGACACGCCAGCACATCGAGGGCCGCCGCGGCGTCCGCCACCGAGTGGGTGAGCACGCCGCTGGTGCCGAGGCCCTCCACCTCCACGACGTCGTTGGTGACGAGACCGCGGGTGGGTTTGAGGCCGACGAGGCCGTTGCACGACGCGGGGATCCGTATCGACCCGCCGCCGTCCTCCGCGTGGGCGATGGGCGCCATCCCGGCGGCGACGGCGGCGCCCGCTCCGCTCGACGAACCGCCGGGCGTGCGGTCCGGGTCCCACGGGTTGCGCGAGATGCCCAGGGCAGCGCTCTCGGTGAAGGGCAGGCTGCCGAACTCGGAGGTGGTGGTTTTGCCGAGCAGGACGAAGCCCGCGTCCGCGAACCGTCGCACGACAGGGTCCGATTCCTGCGCCGGTGCCTGTCCGGCGCCTGCGGACCCGTAGGTGGTGGGCCAACCGGCAACGTCGACAAGGTCCTTGACCGGCAGCGGGACGCCGTGGAACGGCGGGAGGTCGTCGGCCGACGTGGCCCTCGCCACTGCGTCGGCCGCGGCAGACGCGGCTTTGCGGACGTCGTCGTCGGCCCGGTGACAGAAGGCGTTGAGGGCGGGGTCGAGCCGGTCCATCCGCTCGAGGAAGCAGTCGGCCACCTCGACGGGGCTCACCTCCTTGCGGCGGATGGCCGCGGCGAGTTCGACGGCGGGCATGAACGGGTCGATCGGCGAAAGCATCACGAGTGTTCCCTTCTGGTGCGGGGCTTGCAGGGCATACGGGGCCTGCGGGAGCCGTCAGTGTCGTCGCGTCTCGACCGTCGCGTCTTGGACGAATGTCCCGTAGCTTGGCGCCATGCGATCCGCCGAGCCGGCCCATGACGCGGCGTCGGTGTGGGACATCGCCACCCCGTCGCGGCACGGTCGGTTGCCCGGGGTCAGCATGGCCGGATTCCGCGCCCGTACGACCGGCCTCGTCGACCTGGGTGTGGTCCCGTACCCGGCCGTCACGGTGGCCGTCGACCTCGGCGACGGGCCGATCGTCGTCAACGACTTCAGCGGCCGGCAGCAGAGCGGCAGCGTCGTCCTGGGACTCGGGTCCGGCGGCGTTCGAGCCCGCGGCCGGGACGTCGCATGCCTGCAGATACGGCTGTCGCCGCTGGTCGCGCACGCGGTGCTCGGCGCCGGTGCGGAGTCGGGCGCCACGATGGTCTCCCTCGACGCCTTCTGGGGCCGCGACGCCGCGCGCACCCAAGAGCAACTGCGCGCCGCCGAGACCTGGGACGACCGGTTCGCGGTCGCGCAGGCCGCACTCGTCCGACGACACGCGGCAGGCCGCCGAGCGGTCGAGCCTGAAGTCGCCTTCGTGTGGGGGCAGATGGTGACACATCGGGGAGGGGTTCGGGTCGAGCGCCTGGCAGCCGAGGTCGGCTGGAGCCGTAAGCGTCTCTGGTCCCGGTTCCGAGCCCAGATCGGTCTCAATCCCAAGCGCGCCGCGCAGCTGGTCCGTTTCGACCACGCGGCCCACCGTCTGGCCGTGGGGCACAGCGCCGCACGGGTGGCGGCGGAGACCGGCTACGTCGACCAGTCCCACCTCCACCGCGATGTCATGGCCTTCGCCGGTGTGACGCCCACGGCCGTCGCGGTCGCGCCGTGGCTCGCGGTCGACGACGTCGCGTGGGCCGCCCCCGCATACCTGTCCCCGTCTTGACCCCTGCCCCACGGTCCGGACCCGGCAGGCGCGAGGCCGGTCGCGCGGTTCACGCGGGAACATTTCTACAAGACGCCCGGCGATCGAGCCGGTGACACTGCGAGCATGTCCAAGAACCGGAAAGACTCCCCGCTGCCGCGCGTCCGGTGGCCGCGGTACGGCGTTGACGCCCCAGCGTTCCCGGCGGTGCTCGGTGCCGCCGGCGCGGCCTGCTGCCTGGCCGCCGGCCGATGGCGGCCGGGACGGAAAGCGCTGGCAACTGCGGGGACGGTACTGATCGCCCACACCGGCCTCTACCTGCACACCACACTGCACGGCAAACTGCAGGTCTGGAGGCGGGAGTTGGGCCGCGCCGGCTTGAAGGGCGACGAGAAGCTCCTCGACCTTGGCTGCGGTCGCGGCGCGGTGCTGATCGAGGCGGCCAGGCGGCTGCCGACGGGGCACGCCGTGGGCGTGGACCTGTGGTCCGGAAAGGACCAGAGCGGGAACCGGCCCGAAGTCACGCTCGCCAACGCGGCTGCGGCAGGGGTCGCCGACCGGGTGGAGGTACGTACCGCCGACATGACCGAGTTGCCGTTTGCGGACGGCTCCTTCGACGTCGTGACGAGCGCGCTGGCGATCCACAACATCCCGTCGCCCGAGGAGCGATACCGCGCGGTGGACGAGGCCATGCGGGTGCTGCGCCCCGGCGGCCAGTTGATCGTCGCCGACTTCTGGCCCATGGCCGGAAAGTACGCCGAGCACATCGGGCAGGGCACGCTGCGTGGACTGGGCCCCGCGTACTGGTACGGCGGCCCGTGGCTCGGCGTCACACTTCTGCATGCCGTCAAGGAGCGCTGAGCCGGTTGCACAGCTCCTGAGGGGATGATCGCGTGCCGGGGGAGGGCGATGGCCCTGCTGCAAGTGGCGAGCGGTGCTGAGACGGGCGGTCGCCAAGCCCGGGACGGGCGTTGAGGGCAAGGCTGTGGAAGTCTCACGTCGTGCTCGGCTTCAAAGCTGTCCGCCCGGGCCCCTGGATCTGCCACGGCGTTTGCGTGTGGCAATCCGATCGGCCGGTTGCGATCCGTTCCCACGTGCCGTCGATCGGTCGCACCTGACATCCACCGTTCCGTGCTCACCGGCACGATTCGCCGGACAGGCCGCCCAGTTGGCAGTCCCAGGAAGCCTCGGGATTGCCGGTGCCGGCAGCCGGAGAACTGCCGCCGTCACAGGTCAGAGCCACTTCTTCGTCATCAAGGCACCGCGGATGGTCACCGGTCCGTGGAACCAGCTTCAAATCTTGAGCACAAATTCCACACATCCCACTCTCCAGATGGGCCCCGATGGTCTAGATTGACCGTGCTTCACATGCTGGGACACGAGGCGACAAATGATGATCTATAGGTCAGGTGTTACGGACGGCCAGTAGCTGCGTCTCCGGCGCCGGACGTGGGGGGTGATCAATTCTTGGAGCCTGCGAAGGGCTTCGGGTGCGGGGAGCACCCGAGGTTGCGACGGGTTCGCACGCGCGTCGAGGGCCTGGCAGGACATGCGATTCCGCGGTCGCCAGGGTGGGTTGCTCAAGTAGCGCTGAAACAGCCGGGATGTCGTGCGCGGGGGGCGGGGGCCTCCGGGGGGAGGAACAGCGCGGCGCGGGAGGCGGGGGCCTCCCGAGGGGAAGGACTGTGCGGGGCGGGGGCCTTCTGGGGGGAGGGACAGTGTTGGGCGACCACGTCGAACGACTGGGGACCGGGGTGGGTTCTGTGCGGCAGGGGGAATTGGTCGGCCCTTTACCGTCGGCGCGCGAGCGTCTGGCGAACGGGGCGATCAGTCAGCTGGCCAACGACTGGGAGCAGCGGTACCGCCGTACCGTGATCACCAGCGATACGGTGGCCACCGCCTTGGTGGTGGCGGCGATCGGCAACTTTTTCGGGGCCCGGGACGCGGCCAACTGGCACGAGAAGTGGGGAATTCTCGCATTCGGCACCTGGCTCCTTGTGCTGGGAGCGCTTGCGGTGAGCCGGTCGTGGGCTCCGGCCGTGCTCGGCCAGGGCGCCGAGGAATTCCGCCGGCTCGGACGCTCGCTGTTCATGGCGACCGTCGTGCTGGCGCTCGGCGGGATCGCCCTCACCTCGCGCAACATCAAGCTCTGGATCTTCGTCGCGATCCCCGCGATCGCGCTCGTCACCATGACTGAGCGGTATCTGCTCCGCCTCTCGCTGCACAAACAGCGGAAGGAAGGGCGGTGCCTGAGACCGGTGCTTGCTGCCGGGAGCGTGGCCACCGTGCGCGACCTGATCGCCCGAACCCGCAAGTTCCCGCACCTCGGCTGGCGGGTGGATGCGGTGTGCACGACGGACGGTCTCGGGCTCGACGATGACCAACTGGACGGAGTGCCGGTCGTCGGCCGACTGTCGGACGTCGCGGGCCACGTCAGCCGCGACGGCTACCGTGTCGTCGCGGTCACACCGGACCCGCACTGGTCACCGGACAGGCTGCAGCGGCTGGCCTGGAACCTCGAAGGCAGCGATGCCGAGATGGTCGTGGCCCCCGTGCTGATGGAGGTGGCCGGCCCGCGGCTGCACGTCGACGCGGTGCTCGGGATCCCGCTGCTGCGGGTCAGCATGCCGACCTTCACCGGGGGCCGCCGGGCGGTCAAAGGGGTCGTCGACCGGATGGGCGCGGCGATCCTGCTGCTCCTGTTCGCGCCGCTGATGGTGGTGGTCGGGCTGCTCGTACTGGTGGACAGCCGGGGCGGGGCGGTCTATCGCCAGCGCAGAGTCGGCAAGGACGGCCGCGAGTTCACCATTTTCAAGTTCCGCACCATGGTCGTCGGGGCTGACAGGGCCCGGGCCGCGCTGGCCGACCGCAACGAGGGCGCAGGCCTGCTGTTCAAGCTTCGCCGGGATCCGCGGGTGACCCGGGTGGGAACGGTGCTGCGCCGGTACTCGATCGACGAGCTTCCGCAGCTTTTCAACGTGCTCACCGGATCGATGTCGCTCGTCGGTCCGAGGCCTCCGCTGCCGGAGGAGTCCGCTGCGTACGGCCCGGACATCCGGCGGCGGCTGCTGGTCAAGCCCGGGCTCACCGGTCTGTGGCAGATCAGCGGACGCAGCGACCTGCCGTGGGAGGAGGCGGTCCGGCTCGACCTGCGGTACGTGGAGGACTGGTCGCTCGCCCTGGACGCAGTGATCTTGTGGAAGACGCTGCGTGCGGTGCTGCAGGGGCAGGGGGCTTACTGATGCGCGAGGGCCATCGTCCGGCCGACGCGCGGACCGCAGGCCGGAAAGGCCTGCCTGGGGGGAGGAACGGGTCATGAGAGTAAGCGTTTTCGGGCTCGGCTACGTGGGCTGCGTGTCGGCCGCGTGCTTGGCCAGCCTCGGTCACGAGGTCATCGGCGTGGACGTGAACCAGGTCAAGGTCGACCTGGTCAACGACGGCAAGGCGCCGGTGGTCGAGGAGCGGATCGGCGAGCTCATCGCCGAGGCCGTGCGGACCGGAGCGTTGCGCGCCACCGCCGACGTCCACGAGGCGATCACGGGCAGCGAGGTGTCGCTGGTCTGCGTGGGCACGCCGTCGGAGCCCAACGGCAGTCTGTGCACCACATACTTGGAGCGGGTCACCGAGCAGATCGGCGCCGCGCTGGCCGAGCGGAGCGGTCGGCATACCGTCGTGCTCCGCAGCACCATGCTCCCGGGCACCTGCCTGAACCTCCTGGTACCGATCCTGGAGAAGTACGTCGACGGCACGGCCGGGGTGGACTTCGGGGTCGCGGTCAACCCGGAGTTCCTGCGCGAGGGCACGAGCGTGCGGGACTTCTTCGACCCGCCGAAGACCGTCATCGGCGAGCTCGATCCGGCAAGCGGCGACGCGGTGGCGGCGCTGTACGAAGGCCTGCCCGGCGAGCTGTTCCGGGTGCCGATCCCGACGGCCGAGGCCATCAAATACGCGGACAACGCGTTCCACGGCCTGAAGATCGGCTTCGCGAACGAGCTGGGCGCGGTGTGGCAGGCGCTCGGGGTGGACTCGCACCAGGTGATGGACGTGTTCCTGGCCGACCGCAAGCTGAACATCAGCCCCGCCTACCTGCGGCCCGGCTTCGCCTTCGGCGGTTCCTGCCTGCCCAAGGACCTGCGCAGCCTGGTCCACGCGGCCCAGCGGGCAGACGTCTCGGTGCCCATACTCGCCCACGTGCTGACCTCCAACTCCGCACATCTGCAACGCGCGGTGGAGCTGGTCGAGCGCACCGGCAAGCGCCGGGCGGGCCTGTTCGGGCTGTCCTTCAAACCCGGCACCGACGACCTCCGCGAGAGCCCGCTCGTCGAGCTGGCGGAGCGGCTCATCGGCAAGGGATACGACCTGCGGATCTATGACGCCAACGTGAACCTGTCACGACTGCTCGGCGCCAACCGCGAGTACATCGAGACCCGGCTGCCGCACATCGCGCAGCTGCTCGTGGACTCCGTCGACGAGGTGCTCGAGCACGCCGAGGTGTGCCTGGTCGGGACAAAGGATCCGGCCGTGCTGTCGGCGCTGCCCCATGACGACGGCACGCTGCTCGTCGACCTCATCCGCATTCCCGACGCCGAAGCGCGCCGGGCCGAACCGGGATACATGGGCCTTGTCTGGTGACCTGCGCAGCGGCGCCCGGCCGGCCCGGCGCGCGCTGATCCTGGTGGAGAACCTGTCGGTGCCGTTCGACCGGCGAGTGTGGCAGGAGTGCACGACACTGCGCGACGCGGGCTGGACGGTGCACGTCATCTGTCCTCAAGGGGAGAAGCGGGACACGGAGTTGGAGGTTTCGATCGACGGGGTGCGGATCCACCGCTACCCGTTGCGCGCGGCCACCGGCGGACCGGCCGGCTACCTGCGGGAGTACGGAACGGCGTTGTGGCACACGGTCCGGCTGGCCCGCAAGGTCGGCCCGGTCGACGTGGTGCACGCCTGCAACCCGCCCGACCTGCTGTTCCTGCCGGCACTGTGGATGAAGCGGCACGGGGCGCGGTTCATCTTCGACCAGCACGACCTGGTACCCGAGCTGTACCTCTCCCGGTTCGACCGCGGCGAGGACCTGCTCTACCGCGCTGTGTGCGCGCTGGAGCGGCGGACCTACCGGGCCGCGGACATCGTGCTCGCCACGAACGAGAGCTACCGGGACGTCGCGGTGCGCCGTGGCGGTCGGCGGCCGGCGGACGTTTTCGTGGTGCGCAGCGCACCCGACATCGACCGGTTCCATCCGGTGCCGCCCGAGCCGGAGTTGAGGCGCGGCAAGCCTCATCTGCTCTGCTACCTCGGCGTCATGGGCCCGCAGGACGGCGTCGACTACGCCTTGCGGGCCCTCGCGAAGCTGCGCGACGAACTCGGGCGGACCGACTGGCATGCGGTGTTCGTCGGCGCCGGCGACGCATTCGACGCGATGGTGGAGCTGTCCCAGCAGCTCGGGCTCTCGGAGCAGGTGCAGTTCACCGGGCGCGTCCCGGACGCCGAGCTGGTGCGCTACCTGTCCACCGCGGACGTGTGCCTTTCCCCCGACCCGCGCAATCCGCTCAACGACGTCTCGACCATGAACAAGGTCCTGGAGTACATGGTGATGGGCCGTCCGATCGTCTCCTTCGACCTCCGGGAGGCGCGCGTCTCCGCCGGTGACGCCGCCGTCTACGCGCCCGCCAACGACGAGGCCGCATTCGCCGAGCTCATCGTGCTGCTGCTTGACGATCCGGAGCAGCGGGCCCGGATGGGCAAGATCGGCCAGGAGCGGATCAGCGGGCAGCTTTCCTGGAAGAACTCGCAGGCGTCGCTGCTCGCCGCCTACGCCGCCGCGTGCCGCGACCACACTCCGGTGTCGGCGGGCGACCCGGTCCGGGCACGGGGGAGGCAGCACCCTTGAGCGATGACACGATACGTCTGGTCACGATCGGACGGATTCTCCGTAGGCGCTGGCGGCTTCTCGCCGTTCTCACCGTGGTGGGTGCGCTCGTCGGCTACGGCACCTCGGTGGTGCTGTTTCCGCCGCGCTACACGGCGTCGACATCGGTACTGCTGCCGGGGCAGTGGGAAGAGCGCGAACTGCTGACCCAGGTGGACATCGCGATCAGTTCGTCGGTGGTCGACCCCGTGGCCGCCAAGCTCGGCTGGAGGGGCGTCAGCGCCGCAGAGCTGCGGGACCGGGTGAGCGCCAAGGCCGCCGACGGGAACATCATCAAGATCTCGGGAACGGCCGACACCCCGAAGCGCGCGCAGCAGCTCTCCGACCGGGTGGCCCAGGAATTCGTCGGATTCGCCGCGCGGCTCGCAGACGGCAGCACCGAGCCCGACGCGGCAACCGGGCCCGAGGCGCTGCGGCAGCAGGTGGTCGAGACCAACCGTCGCATCACCGACCTGGCCAATGCGGCCGATCCGGGCAAGACCGTGGAGAGCGTGCAGGCCCGCACCGAGCTCGAGAAGCTGCGCACCTCGCTGGAGGAGGCCATGACGAAGCTGGACCAGGCCGACCCGGCGGCCGGCAAGGCCGGGCTTGTCGTCATGGGGCCGGCGGCCCGGCCGACCGGTGAGGCCCCGCCGACAAGGATGCAACTCGTCGTCGCTGGGGCGCTGCTGTCCTTCCTGCTCGCGGTCATCGGCCATCTCGCCGTCGCACGGGTGAACCGCCGACCGCGCACCGGACCGGAGATCGCCGCGGCGCTGGGCTCGACGCTCATCGGCACCGTCGACGTGCCTGGTGAACGGCTCGCGGACCGGCCCGAAGACCGTGGCACGCGAGCCCGGTTCCGCAGACTCCTCGGCGTCGACACCCGGTGGGACATGCCGACCCCGCAGAGGTCCGGTGACGAGGCAGGCAGGCGCATCCGCTACCGGCGGGTGTGCGCCCGCCTCCGGGACCAACTGCCGTCCTCCCGACGGCTGTTGGTTGTCGTACCGAACGGCGACGAGATCGCCCGCCGGGCCGCGGGGCAGCTCGTGGCCGAGGGCGATCCGCTGCTGCGGGTGGTCGAAGTTTCGGTGGACCGGCCGATGGTGCCGGACCGCGACACAGAGTCCGGCGCCCTGGTCGTGCTCAGCGCGGGCAACTGGACCGCAGGGCAGCTCGCCGGCATCGCCGAGGCGTGTGCGGACGGCAGACATGAAGTCGTCGGCATCGTCGTCGCCGGCACGGTCCGGGACCGTCCGACACGATCCGCCGGCCATCCTCCGCACGACGCCACTTTGGCGCTCGCGGTCCCCGGCCACTCGACGGGAGGTTCCGCGTGACGACGAGCACGACTTCGGAGTCGTCGGCAGCCACACACCTGCTGGACCTGCAGGCACTGGTGGTGGCGGTGCGCAGGCGCCGCCGCCTGTGGTGCTCCCTGGCGCTACTGGGGCTGCTGGTCGGCGCGGCGCTGGCGGTCCTGCGGCCGCCGCCGCCGGCCGCGGTGGCCAAGGTGCTGGTCGCGCATCAGGCGGACCAGCCGAACGACCCCGGAACGCTGATCCGCACCGACGTGGAGCTACTGCGGACCACGAGGATCGCCGACAAGGCCCTGCAGTCCCTCAACTCCTCGGAACGCACGGAAGACTTCATGCGGGACTACCGGGGCACCGGCTTGACCAACAACCTGCTGCAGATCGATGTGACAGGTGACAGCGACGCGGACGCGGTGGCCCGAGCCAAGGCGCTGGCGGATGCGTTCGTCGCGGACCATGTGAGGCGGATGCAGGAAGCCGCGAAGGCCGAGGCCAAGGCCCTGCGCGACCAGGGTGACCGCATGCGGGGCGAACTCGCCCAGGTCAACAAGGCGATCGGGGACAGAACGCCGGAGAGCGACCCGAAGGCGTCGGCGAGCATCGAGTCGCTCTTCGCCCGCCGGGCGGAACTCAACTCGCGGATCGCCGATTTCGACCAGCGCGCCGAGGAGGCGCGCATGGGAACGCCCCAGATCGTCGCCGGCACTCAGATCGTGGACGCCCCGCGAGCGGTGCGGCACTCCCTGCCCAGGGCCGCTGCGACCAACGCCGCGATCGGGCTCGTCCTCGGGCTCGTCCTCGGGCTCGCGGTGGCCGCGGTCGGCACGGTGGTGGCGGACCGCCCCGTGCTGCGCCGGGAGATCGCGGCGAACCTGGGCGCCTCGGTCATCGCGGAACTGCGCCGCGCGCCCCACCGGCCGGCCAGGCGGTGGCAGCGCCGACGGACCCGGGCGGCACGCGAACGGCTCACCGCGACGCTGGCCCGCACCGTGCGTGGCTCCGCGGAACCGGTGTCACTGCTGGAACTGGGCTGTGCGCGCAGCACCAGCGTGATCGCCCTCGACCTCGCCAGGGCACTGGCGGCGGAGGGGCCGGTGGTCATCATCGACGATCTGCCGGCCCTGCGGCGCGCCCACCGCGGCCAGAAGCCAGGAGGCCCGGACGTGGTCGGCGTCGAGGATGCCGCGGCCGTGCCGCACGAGGTGCGCCGGCTCGGCGTCGGCTCGGTCGCGCCCGGCACGGCGTGGACCGGCCTCCCGGACCTCGGTACCCGGACCGTGCTCGTCGTGCGTGCCGGGCACGGCAGCGCCGCATGGCTGCACACCGTGGCGCGGCAGCTCGCTGACCTGCTCATTCCGGTGATCGGTGTGGTGCTGATCGACCCCGATCCGCGGGACCGGACCGACGGCACCCTGTGGGACGGGCTGCACACCGCGCTGCGCGGCCACAACGAGCGGCTGGCACGGGAGAACGCGACGGGCCGGGTGCGGACGGAACGGCCGTCATGGGCAGTACGAGTCCCGGACAGCGACCAGGAGGCGCGGTAAGCACATGTGTGGCATCGCAGGCACTTATCGATGGCCGGACGGGAAGGTCGTGACCGACCGGCTCACCGACACCCTCGCCCACCGCGGTCCGGACGGGGCGGGCCGGTACAGCCACCCCGTCGGTGACGGCGAAGTGCACCTCGGGCACCGCCGCCTGGCTATCATCGACCTGTCCGAGACAGGCGCCCAGCCGATGGTCTCGGGCGGCCTCGTCCTGACGTACAACGGCGAGCTGTACAACGCGCCCGAGCTGCGTGCCGAACTGGCAGCCGCCGGGGTGCGCTTCCGCGGTACCTCCGACACCGAGGTGCTCCTTGAGGCCTGGCGGCGCTGGGGCACCGACTGCCTGCCCCGGCTGCGCGGCATGTTCGCGTTCGGGATCTTCGACGAGCGCACCGGTGAACTGGTCCTCGCCCGCGACCAGTTGGGCATCAAGCCGCTGTTCCTGCTCCGGCGCGGTGCGGGCCTGATGTTCGCCTCCGAACTCAAGGCGCTCGCCGCCGTGACCGACGGGTCGCTGCAGGTGGACCATGCGGCGCTGGTGGCCTCGCTGCTGTACTACTGGGTGCCGGACTCGCGCTGTGCGTTCCGCGAGGCGGAGAAGCTGCCGCCGGGCAGTTGGCTCAGGTGCCGGCCCGACGGCCGAGTGGAGCGCGGACGGTACTGGAACCTGAAGGACGTCGCCGCCGACGGGCGGGAGCGAGCCCGCAGCGGCGAGCAGCCGGACCTGGCCGCCATCGTCGAGGAGTCGACCCGGCAGCACCTGCTCTCCGACGTACCCGTGGCGGCCTTCCTCTCCGGCGGCCTTGACTCCAGCTACCTGACCGCCCTCGCGGCCCGTCACCAGCCCGGCATCTCCGCCTACACGATCGGGTTCCGCGCCGAGGACGCCAAGTTCGAGGCGATGCCGGACGACCTGCGCTATGCCCGGCGGGTGGCCGAGCGGTTCGGCGTCGACCTGCATGAGATCGAGATCGCTCCCAATGTGCTCGACCTGTTGCCGCAGATGACGTACCACCTGGACGAGCCGATCGGCGACCCCGCCGCGATCAACACGTTCCTGATCTGCTCGGCCGCGCGAGAGGCCGGGGTCAAGGTGATGCTCTCGGGGATGGGTGCCGACGAGCTGTTCGCCGGATATCGCAAACACCTGGCCAACCTGCTCGCACTGCGCTACCAGCGCGTCCCGCGGCCCCTTCGGCGCGGGGTGTTCAGGGCCGTGGACCGGCTGCCGGTCGCCACGGCCCGTAGGGGGTACCGGTCGGTGCGCTTCGCGAAGCGGTTCCTCTCCTTCGCCGACCTGCCCGAGGAGACCGCGTTCCGGCGCAGCTACACCATGTACGACCAGGACGAGCTGCTCGCCCTGGTCAGTCCGGACCTGGCCGGGACGGTCGACGACGTGCTGACCGAACATGCGGACATCTACCAGGACAACGAGCTCGACGACTTCGTCAACCGCATGTGCCTGGGCGACGCCCGGATGTTCCTGCCGGGCCTGAACCTCGCCTACACAGACCGGTCGAGCATGGCCGCCTCCACCGAGGTGCGGGTGCCGTACGTGGACGTCGAGGTGGTCAAGGCCGCGTTCGCCGTGCCCGGCGACCGCAAGATCGTCGGACGACAGGGCAAGGCCGTCCTCAAGGAGGCGGCCACCTCGATCCTGCCCCGGGAGATCGCGTACCGGCCCAAGGGCCTGTTCAGCGCCCCGCTGCGGGCCTGGATGAGCCGGGATCTGGCACCGCTGGTGCGCGAGGTGGTCAACGACGGCGTGCTCGTCAGCTCCGGGCTCCTGCGCCGCGACGCGCTGGCGCGCATGGTCGCCGAGGACGCCGCCGGGCAGCGGGACTTCTCCAAGCATCTGTGGCACGTACTGACCCTCGAGTACTGGTACCGCGAAGCGACCTCCGGGTCCGCCCGGAGCACTCGCTCGGCAGCGTAGAAGACGGCTAGAAACAAGGGGACTTCGGGTGAAGCAGGTTGTTCAGAACTACAAGAGCGGCGAGCTCGCGGTGCTCGACGTGCCGGTGCCGGGATGCAAGCCGGGCGGTGTGCTGGTTCGCACCGCCTACTCGCTGATATCCACCGGGACCGAGCTCATGAAGGTGTCCGAGGCCGGCATGTCGATGCTGGGCAAGGCCCGCTCCCGTCCTGACCAGGTGGCCAAGGTCATGCAGAGCGTGGCCACCAACGGGGTGCCCGCCACGTACCGCAAGGTGATGGGCAAGCTGGACTCCTACACGCCGCTGGGCTACTCCCTGTGCGGGGTGGTCGAGCAGGTCGGCCCTGGGATCGACGACGTGAAGGTCGGCGACCTCGTGGCCTGCGCCGGCAACGAGCACGCGCTGCACGCCGAGTTGAACTGGGTGCCGAAGAACCTCTACGCCCCGGTGCCGGACGGCCTCGCGCCGCGGCACGCGGCCTTCGGCACCGTCGGGTCGATCGCGATGCAGGGCGTCCGCCGCGGCGAACCCCAACTTGGCGACGTGGCCCTTGTCATCGGCCTCGGACTCATCGGGCAGCTGGTGGTGCAGCTCCTTGCCGCCTCCGGGGTCCGCGTCGTCGGCGTCGACCCCGCCCCGGAACGCTGCGAGCTCGCCCGACGCCTCGGCGCCTCGGCCTGCGGCGATCCCGAGTCCGCGGCCGTGGAGGCCGCCGTCGCCGAACTCACCGACGGACACGGCGTGGACCAGGTGTATCTGGCCGCCGGCGGCGGCAGCAACCAGCCCGTCGAGCTGGCCGCCCGGCTCTGCCGGGACCGCGGCCGGGTCGTCGACATCGGCAAATGCCGCCTGGACCTGCCGTGGAACGCGTACTACGAGAAGGAGCTCGACGTCCGGTTCTCGCGCAGTTACGGCCCCGGGCGCTACGACCCGGAGTACGAGCTCGAGGGGCGGGACTACCCGATCGGCTACGTGCGCTGGACCGAGCGCCGAAACCTGGCGTGCTTCCTCGATCTACTCGCCCGCGGCAGCGTCGACGTGGAGCCCTTGGTCTCCCACATCGCCGACTTCGACGACGCCGTCGAGACGTACCAGCGCTTGAAGGACGGCGACCTCAAGGCCGTGGCCGTGCTGTTCCGCTACCCCGGCCGCCCCGACCGAGCCGCGGAAGCGGAGACCCCGGCGGTGGCAGTGCCCGCGGTGCGACGCAGCGGCGGAGCGTCCACCCCGGCCCGGTCCGCCAAGACGCCGGTGCGGCTTGCGTTCGTCGGCGCGGGCAACTACGCGACGTCGATGCTGCTGCCGCACCTGGCACAGCGCGACGGCGTCGAGTTGTCCACGGTCGTCACCACGACGGCGCTGTCCGCCGCCAACGCGAAGCGGAAGTTCGGATTCGCCGAGGCGACCACCGACCTCGACGCCGTGCTCGGCGACAAGTCCATCGACGCGGTGTTCGTGGTCACCCGGCACAGCTCGCACGCCGAACTGACCCGCAGGGCGCTGCTTGCCGGCAAGACGGTGTTCGTGGAGAAGCCCCTGGCCCTCACCGAGGACGAGCTGGCCGGCGTGCTCGCGGCGGTGGAGGAGTCCGGCAACGACCGGCTGCAGGTGGGCTTCAACCGCCGGTTCGCGCCCTTGTTGCAGGAGGGCAGGAAGCGGTTCGGCGCCCGCACCGGTCCGGCGAGCCTGCGCTACCTGGTCAACGCGGGCCGCCTCGGACACGGCAGCTGGTACCTCCAACAGGGCACCGAGGGCTCGCGGTTCGCCGGCGAGGGCGGACACTTCGTCGACACGGCGAGCTGGCTGCTCGAGGCCGACCCGGTCTCGGTGTACGCGGTCGCCACGTCCGGCAACGAGGACCTGCAGGTCGTGCTGCGCTACCCGGACGGGTCCACCGCCACCATCAGCTACGTCACCACCGGCGCGGCCGGCTTCCCCAAGGAGACGCTGGACCTTGTCGCGGACGGGAAGGTGCTGCGGCTCGACGACTTCGTCCGTGCCTCGGTGTTCATGGACGGCGGGGTCGGCCGCAAGCGGTGGGTCAGTTCGCGGCTGCCCAAGGCCCGGGACAAGGGCCAGTCCGCCGAGCTGGCCGCGTTCGTCAAGGCCGTGCGGACCGGCGGGCCGATGCCGGTGCCGCTGGAGTCGCTGGTCGCCACCACGTCGGCCACCCTCGCCGTGCAGGCAGGCCTGGTCAGCGGCGCGCCGGTGACGCTGGCGAGGGCGCGATGACTGTGAGCTCGGGGAGTCCGGGCTGGTACCTGCGGCGGCTGTCCCGGATGGGACCGCGGGAGGTCGGCGGCCGGGTGGGCGACGCGGTGCGCAGGCGGCGGTGGCGGTCGGCACGGCCCGACTGCCCGAGCGTGACCGGCGCCCGGTTCACCGCGGTCCTGCCCGCCGGGACGATCGCAGCGATACCGCCGGACGCCGCGAAACGTCTCGTCGCCGAGGCGGATCGGCTGATGTACGGGCACGTCGAGTATTTCGGGGTGGTCCGCGACGACCTGGACGACCCGGACTGGTGGTGCGACCCGAAGACGGGGCGCCGGGCTCCCTGGGGCTACGCCTTCGACGTGCCGTACCGGAACGAGGACGCGGTCGGGGACATCAAGCAGATCTGGGAGCTGTCCCGGCACCAGTACCTCACCGTGCTCGCCGCCGCCTACGCGATCACCGGGAACGAGCGGTACGCCGAGCGGGTCGCCGAGCACCTGCGGTCGTGGTGGAAGGCCAACCCACCGCTGCGCGGCGTGCACTGGATCAGCGGCATCGAGCTGGGGATCCGGCTTCTTTCCTGGGTGTGGATCCGCCGGCTGCTCGACGGCTGGCCGGGCGCGGCCGAGCTGTTCGAGGGCAACCCGGTGGCGCTGAACCAGATCTGGCACCACCAGCGCTGGCTGGCCGCCTTCCCCAGCCGGGGGTCCTCGGCGAACAACCACGTCATCGCCGAGGCCTGCGGGCAGTTGGCCGCAGCCTGCGCGTTCGGGTGGTTCCCCTCCTCGGCGCGTTGGCGAGCCGGTGCGCTGCGGTCCCTTGAGCGGCAGCTGCGCGGCAACACCTTCGGCTCCGGCCTCAACCGCGAGCTGGCCACCGAATATCACGGACTTGTCCTTGAGCTCGGCCTGGCCGCGGTGGCCGAGGCGGATGCCGCAGGCGTGCCGGTCCCCGCGTCGATCCGGCTGGTACTGCTGCGGATGACCGACGCGCTCGCGGCCATCGTGGACAACCGGCTACGTCCGCCCCGCCAGGGGGACGCGGACGACGGACACGGTCTGGTCGTGGACGGCGCGGGCACCGACCGCTGGGCCTCGCTCCTTGCCACCGGGGACGCCGTGTTCGGCCGGCTCGACTGGTGGCCGGCGGTGACCGGCACCGATGTGCGCACCCCGCTCCTTGCCGCGCTCATCCGGCCGTACCCGAAAAACGAAACCGCACCGGCCGTGATCCGTCCGGCGAGCCGACCGGCCCACTTCGCCGACGCGGGCATGACCATCCTGCGCGGTCCGGAGGAGATCTGGTGCCGCTGCGACGGTGGTCCGCACGGCTTCCTGTCCATCGCCGCGCATGCCCACGCGGACGCGCTGTCCGTGGAGGTCCGGCACGACGGGGTCGACGTGCTCGCCGACCCGGGAACGTTCTGCTACCACGGGCAACCCGAGTGGCGGCAGTACTTCCGGTCGACCCTCGGCCACAACACCCTGCAACTGGACGGCAGTGACCAGTCCGTCTCCGGCGGCCCGTTCCTGTGGACCCGGCATGCCCGCAGTCGCGTCCTGGCCACGGACACAGCGGGCGCCTCCGACGGGGGGACGGCCCGCTGGTGCGCCGAACACGACGGTTACCAGGGCTCCGTGCACCGCCGCCGGGTGGAACTGACCGCTGCGAGCCAGGAGTTGAGGGTGCTTGACGAGGTGCGCGGCCCGCGCCGGGACGTGCGCCTGGCATTCCACCTCGGCCCGGCGATCGCCGCGGACCTGGTGGGCAACCGGGCAGTGCTCACCTGGACCCGGGACGGCGAGGACCGCTCCGCGGTGCTCGACCTGCCCGGGCAGCTGAGCTGGCGGGCGCATCGCGGAGAGACCGACCCGCCGCTGGGCTGGTACTCCGCCGGCTTCGGCCGCAAGGAACCCACCACAACGCTGGTCGGCATCGGCTTCGCCGACGGCGCTGAGGGGTTCGCCACCGTACTCAGGTTCCGCGGCTAGGGGGGCGTGTGGGGATCAACGGGCGGCACTGGGCGCTGGCGGCGGCACCGCTGGCGCTGGCCCTGCTGGCGGCGACCGGCTGTGAGAGCACGCCGGGCACCCGGGCAAACACGCCGGGCGCCCGGGCAAACCCGACCGCCGCGCCATCCACGCCCGTGGCCCGGGTGTGCGCCAAGCCCGCGGCCGGACCGGCGAAGGCGCCGGCGGGCGCGGTGACGGTCGACCCCAAGGTGGTCGGTGACCTGGCAGCGAAGACCAAGAGCAGCCCCCCGAACACCACGTTCTGGCTTCGACCGGGCAAGCACAGGCTCGACCCGGACCGCTACGCCCAGGTCATCCCCAAGGAGGGGAACCGCTACCTCGGTGCGCCGGGCGCGGTGCTCGACGGCGGGAAGAAGAACCAGTACGCGTTCGGCGGTACCGCCCGCAACGTCACCATCCGCTATCTGACCGTGCAACGTTTCGTCGCGCCGCAGGACGAGGGCGTGGTCAACCATGACTCGGCCGACGGGTGGGCGATCGAGCACGCGACGATCCAGCACAACTCCGGTGCCGGACTGATGGCCGGTGCCCGCCAGCAGGTCCGTGCCAACTGCCTGCGCGAAAACGGTCAGTACGGAATGAACGCGTACAAGGCCACCGGCCGTCTCAGCGGCCTGGTGGTCGAGGGCAACGAGATCGTCGGCAACAACACCGGCGACTGGGAGCGGCGGCGGAAGGGCTGCGGCTGCACCGGAGGCATCAAGTTCTGGGCCGTCAACGGCGCCGACGTACGCGGCAACTGGGTGCACGACAACCGCGGAACCGGGTTGTGGGCGGACACCAACAACAACGACTTCCGCATCGAGAAGAACGTGCTCGAGGACAACGACGGTGCCGCGCTGATCTACGAGACCAGCTACAACGCGGTCATCCGGAACAACACGATCCGGCGGAACAACTGGGTCGAGGGCCGCAGGGAAGCCGACCGCGGCGACACCTTCCCGTTCGCGACCGTCTACCTGTCCGAGTCCGGCGGCGAACCACGGATCCGGGCCCGCACCGACAAGATCGAGATCTACCGGAACGTGCTGGAGAACAACTGGTCCGGGATCACCCTGTGGGAGAACGCCGACCGGTTCTGCAACAGCCCGGCCAACACCTCGTCCGGTGACTGCACCTTGCTGGTGAAGGACACCGACCGCTGCGCGAAGCCGGCGATCGCCACCGCACCGCTCTACGCCGACTGCCGGTGGAAGACCCAGCGGGTGGACATCCACGACAACCGCTTCGTGCTGGACAAGTCCGTCGTCACGTGCACGGTGAAGTGCGACCGCATGGCGGTGCTCGCCAACTACGGCACCTATCCGGACTGGTCGCCGTACCAGGGCGAGCGGGTGGCTGAGGCAATCACCCATGAGCAACACAACCGCTGGCACGACAACGTCTACCTCGGGCCATGGAAATTCGTCGCCCAGGACCAGAGCCGGGTGCTCGACTTCGGGCAGTGGCAGGGCACGCCGTACCAGCAGGACGCGGACAGCACCCTCGACACACGGGCGGGTGGCTGAGATGGGTGAGGGCCTGCGGAGCGGTGGGCTGCCGGGCGGACCGGTCACGGCGGGCACGCAGCCCAGCGCGGAATCACGCCCTGCCGGCACAGCGAAGATCGTCGGGATCGTCTGGGGGTTGCTGGTCCTCAACACGCTCGGCTCCGCCGGGGCGGAGACCATCATCCCGCTGCCCCGTTCCCTCATCCAGATGGTCACCATGGGCGCGTTGGTCGCCGCGTTCGCGCTGGCGCTCGCGGTCAATCTCCGCCTGCGCATCCGAGCCGGCGCCTTCGTGTTCCTGCTCACCCTGCTCCTTGTGCCGAGCGTGATCTCCAGCGCGAACCTGGAGTCCGGGTTCGGCGCGCTGTTCCGCTGCGCCAGGCTGGCTCTCTTCATCGGCACGCTGTGGCTGCTCAGCCGCTGGTGGGACGGCGGCCTGACCTTCGTCCGGCACCACATCCGGATGTACTTCGCGGTGCTCGGCTCGGTGGCGGCCGGCCTGGTCATCTCACCGGGCGCGGCCCTGCCCGATCTCTACGGCGGACGCCTTGTCGGTGCGTTGTGGCCGCTCACCCCGCCACAGATCGGACAGTACGCCGCAGTGATCATCGGGCTCACCGTGCTGCTCGTACTGGGGCGCCGGACCGACAGGGCAAGCGCGGCGGTGGTCATCGTGCCGTCACTCGTCCTGCTCGCGCTGACCCATACCCGGACGGCCACGCTCGGCCTGGTCATCGGCCTTGTGCTGGCGATCGGCTCGCTCATCCTGACCAGCGCCGCCGCCCGCCGGTTCTTCACCTGGGCAGTGCTGTGCGCCGCCGTGGCCGCGGTGGGGTTCGGCTCCGCGCTGCAGGCGTGGTTCCTGCGCGGACAGAGCCAGGAGAACTTCGCCAGCCTCACGGGCCGGGCCAAGGTCTGGGATGCCCTGCTGGCAGCGCCCCGGACGACCTCGGAGCAGCTGTTCGGCATGGGCCTGGGCGACAAGTCGTTCGGCGGGTTGCCGATCGACAACAGCTGGCTGGCCGTTTACCAGGAGCAGGGTCTGACCGGTGTCATCCTGGTGGCGGCGATCATCATCGTCCTTGGCGGCGTCGCATTGCTGCGGCCACCGTCGCTGTCGAGGGCCTGCGCGATCTTCCTGATCAGCTACTGCGCGATCGCGTCGTACACCGAGGCAGGCCTGGGCGACGCCTCGCCCTATCTGCTGCATCTGGCCGTGGCCGCCTCGCTGTTGGCGGCACCTGCCCCCGCCACGCCCCTCCCGACGCCCGCAGCCCCTCGACGGCACATCCCGCGGTGGGCCCGGAGATCGGAGATGACCTGAGCATGCACGTCCTCGTAGTGCACAACCGCTACGCCTCGGCGCAGCCGAGCGGGGAGAACAAGGTCGTCGACCAGGAGGTGGAGCTGCTGCGCGCGGCCGGCCACCGGGTCGAGGTGTTCGAGCGGCGCAGCGACACCATCGCCGCGCGGTCCCTGCCGGGCAAGGTCGCGGTGCCGCTCCTCGTGCCGTGGAACCCGGCGGTCCGCGCGGAACTCGCCGCCCGGCTGCGCGCCGAGCGGCCGGACGTGGTCCACGTCCACAACGTCTTCCCGCTCCTGTCGCCCGCGGTCCTCGCCGCCTGCGCCGACGCCGGCGTCCCCGCCGTCGCCACGCTGCACAACTACACCCAGATCTGCCCGCCCGGCACGCTGCAGCGGGACGGCCGGCCGTGCACCGAGTGCGTCGGCTCTGCACCACTGCCCGCCGTCCGGCACGGCTGCTACCGCAACTCCCGCCTGGCGACGGTGCCGCTCGCGGTCAGCCTGTCGGTCAACCGGCGGCGGTGGTGGTCCGGCGTGGAGCGGTTCTTCTGCATCTCCGCGGCGCAGCGCGACGTCCTGGTGCGGGCCGGCATGCCACCCGAGCGGCTGGCGGTGAAGCACAACTTCGTGCCGGAGCCGGGCACTTGCCGAACGGGCACCGGCGAGCATCTGCTCTATCTCGGCCGCCTCGCGGAGGCCAAGGGCGTGCGGCTGCTCATGGCCGCGTGGGACCGGATCGCCGCGGACGGCGGTGTGGGCGTACCGCTCGTGATCGCCGGCACGGGACCGCTGGAGCGCGAGGTCACCGCCTGGGCGGCGGGCCGGGACGACGTCCGGTACGTGGGCCTGTACGACACCGCCCAGTGCCGGGAGGCCATCGCGCGGTCGGTCGCCGTGGTGGCCCCTTCCACGTGGCTGGAGGCGTTCGGCCTGGTGGTAGTGGAGGCGATGGCGGCCGGGGTCCCGACCGTCGCCGCCGGTCACGGCGCCTTCGTCGAACTCGTCGAGGACGGGGTGACCGGGCTGCTGCACCGGCCGGGCGAGGTTGCCTCGCTCGCGGACTGCATGCGCCGGATCACGGCCGGGACGGCCCGCAACCAGGACATGGGCCAGGCGGCCCGGAGCCGTTACGAGCAGGGGTTCAGCCCGGCCGTCGGCCTTGAGCGCCTGGTGGAGGAGTACCGCACCGCGATCGCGGGTCGGTCAGCACTGGCTCGCGGTGGGGGCACCCGCGCGAGCAGGGGGGATGGGGGCAGTAAATGACACGATGCCGACTTTGCGGCTCGGCGGCGATGGGGAGCGTCGTCGATCTGGGGGCGACCCCGCCGTGTGAGAGTTTTCTCGCCGCGGACCAACTGGACCGGCCGGAGCCGGCGTACCCGCTGCACCTGCGGGTCTGCACCGACTGCTGGCTCGCGCAGATCCCGCCGCTGATCACGCCGGAGGAGACGTTCAGCGAGTACGCGTACTTCTCCTCCTTCTCGACCTCCTGGGTGGAGCACGCGCGCAAGTTCACCGCCGACGCCGTACAGCGCCTTGATCTCGGCGCCGACGCCTTCGTGGTCGAGGTCGCGAGCAACGACGGCTACCTGCTCCGGCACATGGTGGACCGGGGGATCCGCTGCCTGGGCATCGAGCCGTCGGTGAACGTCGGAGCCGCGGCGCGGGACGCGGGTGTGCCCACGCTCACGGCATTCCTGGACCCGGCCACCGGCGCCGCCGTCCGCGAGGAGCACGGCCCGGCGGACCTGGTCGTGGCCAACAACGTCTACGCGCACATCCCCGACGTGGTCGGGTTCACCCAGGGGCTGCGCGCCCTGGTCGCCGACGACGGCTGGGTCTCCATCGAGGTGCAACACCTGCTGACCCTGATCGAGGAGAACCAGTACGACACGATCTACCACGAGCACTTCCAGTACTACACGGTCGCGTCCGCGATCCGGGCCCTTGCGAGCGGCGGACTCGCGCTCGTGGACGTCGAGTTGCTGCCCACACACGGCGGATCCATCCGGCTGTGGGCCCGGCCGGCCGACGTGGCCGGCGAGCCGACCGATGGGGTGTCCCCTGCTCGAGCGGAGCCGAGAGCTCGGGGAAGGGTGGCCGACGTACTGGACCGGGAGAAGGCCGCCGGACTGCAGGAGCTGTCCGGGTACACCGAGTTCTCCGCTCGGGTGGCCAAGGTGCGCCGGGACCTCCTGAAGTTCCTCATCGAGGCGGCCGAGCGCGGCGAGACGGTCGTCGGCTACGGCGCCCCCGGCAAGGGCAACACCCTGCTCAACCACTGCGGCATCCGGCCCGACCTGCTCCCGTACACGGTCGACCGCAACCCCTACAAGCACGGCAGGTACACCCCGGGCACCCGCATCCCGATCCTGCCGCCCGAGCAGATAGCCGCCGACAAGCCCGACTACGTCCTCGTCCTCCCGTGGAACCTGCGGGACGAGCTGGTCGAGCAACTGTCCTTCGTCCACGACTGGGGCGGCCGGCTGGTCTTCCCCATACCGGAACTGAGCATTGTCGAGGTCAAGTCATGAAGGTCGTTCTGTTCTGCGGCGGTTACGGGCTGCGTATGCGCAGCGGAGCCTCCGACGACATGCCCAAGCCGATGGCGATGGTCGGCCCGCGACCGCTGATCTGGCACGTCATGCGCTACTACGCGTACTACGGGCACACGGAGTTCATCCTGTGCCTCGGGTACGGGGCGCACCACATCAAGAACTTCTTCCTCAACTACGAGGAGACGACGTCCAACGACTTCGTGCTGCGGGGCGGGCGGACCGAGCTGCTGTCCACCGACATAGCCGACTGGACGATCACCTTCGCGCAGACCGGCATCGAGTCGCCGATCGGGGAGCGGCTGCGCCGGGTGCGGCACCACCTGGACGGCGACGAGATGTTCCTCGCCAACTACGCCGACGTGCTCACAGATGCCCCGCTGCCGGAGATGATCGACCGGTTCGCCCGGCGCGACGCCGGTGCGTCGATGATGGTGGTGCCCCCGCAGTCCTCGTTCCACTGCGTGGACCTGGGCGAGGACGGCCTGGTGGGGGGCATCACCGCGGTGAGCGACATGCCGCTGTGGGAGAACGGCGGCTACTTCGTGCTCCGCCAGGAGGTCTTCGACCACATACCGGAGAACGGGGACCTGGTCGCCGACGGATGTGCCCAACTGGCCAAGCAGGGCCGCCTTGTGGCACATCAGCACCGCGGCTTCTGGAAGCCGACCGACACCGTGAAGGAGCGGGCCGCGCTCGACGACGCGTACGCCCGGGGCGACCGCCCGTGGGCCGTGTGGGAACGGGACGGCGCGGGGACGAACGCCGCGGTGAGGACCGCGTGATCCGGCTCGGGGCCGGGCCCCTGGACCGGATCGTCGCGGTGGGCGCGCACTGCGACGACATCGCCATCGGAGCGGGCGGCACGCTGCTGACGCTGTGCCTCGCGCGGCCGGGTGTCCGCATCGACGCGCTGGTGCTGTCCGGCGGCGGCAGCGAGCGGGAGGACGAGGAGCGGGCCGCGCTCGCCGCCGGCTGCCCGGGCGCCGAACTGCACCTGACCGTCCTCAAGTTGCCCGACGGCCGGATGCCCGCGCACTGGGAGGAAGCCAAATCCGCGGTCGAGGAGCTGCGCGGGCAGACCGAGCCGGACCTGGTCCTCGCGCCGCGTACCGACGACGCGCACCAGGATCACCGCACCCTGGCGAAGCTGATGACCACCGCATTCCGCGACCACCTCGTGCTCGGCTACGAGATCGTCAAGTGGGACGGCGATCTCGGCCGTCCGGCGGCGTACCAGCCGCTGTCGTCGGAGATCGCAGAACAGAAGGTGCGGCTGCTGCAGGAGCACTACCCCTCGCAACGGCACCGGCCCTGGTACGACCGGGAGGCCTTCCTCGGCCTTGCCCGGATCCGCGGCATCGAATGCCACGCGCGCTACGCCGAGGCCTTCGCCGTCACCAAACTCACGCTCAATCTGGGGGACTGAACCTTGCGCGTACTGCTCACCGGACACCAGGGCTACCTGGGCACCGTGATGGCCCCGGTCCTCACGGCCGCCGGGCACGAGGTCGTCGGTCTCGACGCCGGCCTGTTCACCGACTGCGTCCTCGGCCCGCCGCCCGCGGACCCTGCGGGGCATCGGGTGGACCTGCGCGATGTCACGGCCGACCACGTGGCCGGAGTGGACGCCGTGATCCACCTGGCCGCGCTGTCCAACGACCCGCTGGGATCGCTGGCGCCGGACCTCACCTACGACATCAATCACCACGCGTCCGTACGCCTTGCCCGGCTGGCCCGCGACGCCGGAGTGCGGCGGTTCCTGTACGCGTCGACCTGCTCCGTCTACGGCGCCGCGGGCGGAGACGACCTGGTGTCCGAGGACGCCCCGCTGCGCCCGGTGACGCCGTACGCGGAGTCCAAGGTGCGGGTCGAGGACGACCTGCACCCGCTCGCCGACGGCGACTTCAGCCCGGTGTTCATGCGCAACGCCACCGCCTTCGGCTACTCACCCCGGCTGCGCGCCGACATCGTGCTGAACAACCTGGTGGGCCACGCGCTCCTGTCCGGCGAGGTGCTTGTGATGTCCGACGGCACTCCGTGGCGCCCGCTCGTGCACGCCGCCGACATCGCACATGCCTTCACGGCCGCGCTGACCGCGCCGCGTGAAGCGGTGCACGACCGGGCGTTCAACATCGGCAGCGAGATCAACAACGTCACGGTCGCCGAGATCGCCGAGCAGGTCGCCGAGGCGGTGTCCGGTTCGAAGGTGGTGATCACCGGGGAGACCGGTGCCGATCCACGGTCCTACAGGGTGGACTTCTCCCGGTTCCGCGCCGCGATCCCCGGATTCGACTGCGAGTGGACGGTGAAGCGGGGCGCGCTCGAACTCGCCGACGCCTACCGGAAGTTCGGGCTGACCCGGGAGGACTTCGAGCGACGCTTCACCCGCCTTGCCGTGCTGCGCGCGGCGTCCGAAGCCGGCGCTGTCGACGACACCCTGCGGTGGCGCCGATGACAGCGGTCGGCGAAGAGATGCAGGCACTGGTGGAGCGGCTGTACCCGCTCTGCCGCAGCATCACCGGCGACGGTGTGCGTGCCACCCTGGACATCGTCGGCGAGTACGTCCCCCTCCAGGTGCACGAGGTGCCGACCGGGACGCAAGTGCTCGACTGGACGGTGCCGCAGGAGTGGAACATCCGGGACGCGTACATCGCCGACACCGCCGGAAACCGCGTCGTCGACTTCGCCGCGTCCAGCCTGCACGTGCTCGGCTACAGCGTGCCGGTGTCGGCGACCATGCCGCTGGCCGAGCTGCGGAAACACCTGCACACCCTGCCGGACCACCCGACCTGGGTGCCGTACCGCACCAGTTACTACCAGCCGACATGGGGGTTCTGCCTGGCCCAGGAGACCCTGGACGCGCTGCCGGACGGCGAGTACGAGGTGCGCATCGACTCCACGCTCGCGGACGGTCACCTCACCTACGCCGAGCATGTGATTCCCGGGCAGGTCCCCGACGAGGTGATCGTCTCCTGCCACGTGTGCCACCCGTCGCTGGCCAACGACAACCTGGCCGGTATCGCGGTGGCGACGTACCTGGCCCGCGCCCTTGCACAGGAGACGCCGTACTACACGTACCGGTTCATCTACGCGCCCGGCACCATCGGGGCGATCACATGGCTGGCCCGCAACGCGGAGCGGATCAATGGGGCATCCCCTGCTCGAGCGGAGCCGAGAGCTGGGGGAAGGGTCAAGCACGGGCTCGTGCTGGCCTGCGCCGGTGACTCGGGCCGGCTGACGTACAAGCAGAGCAGGCGCGGCGACGCGGAGATCGACCGGGTGATGCGGCATGTGCTGGCCGCCTCCGAACGCCCGCACCACGTCACCGAGTTCACTCCGTACGGGTACGACGAGCGGCAGTTCTGCTCCCCCGGGTTCGATCTCGGCGTGGGCTCGCTCAGCCGGACCCCGTACGCCGGGTACCCCGAGTACCACACCTCGGCCGACAACCCGGACTTCGTCTCCCCTCAGGCGATGGCGGACACGCTCGCCGTCTGCCGCGAGGCATTCGCCGTCCTCGACCGCAACCGGCGGTACCTCAACCTCAGCCCCTACGGCGAACCACAGCTGGGCCGACGCGGGTTGTACGACTCGCTCGGCGGCCGCAGCGACGCGCAGCAGGCCCAGATGGCCATGCTCTGGGTGCTCAGCCTCTCCGAAGGCGAGCACAGTCTGCTGGACGTCGCCGAGCGGTCCGGGCTGCCCTTCGACACCGTCGCCGTCGCGGCCGACGCCCTGCACGGCGCCGGGCTGATCAAGGCATGACGCCGATGACCACCGCGGGGGAGAAGACGACGACGCCGGGCGGATCCGCCCGGCGGGCCCTCGTCGGCCGGCTGTCCTGGGGACTGGCCGACCAGGCGGCCTCCAGCATGAGCAACTTCGTGGTGGGGATCTACGTGGCCCGCTCGCTGGGGGTGACCGCGTTCGGCGTGTTCAGCCTGGCCTGGGTGACCTACGGCGTGGTGCTCAACGTCTCCCGCGGCCTCGCCACCGACCCGCTCGTGGTGCGCTTCAGCGGAGCGCCGGACGCCTCCTGGCGCGGGGCGGTGGCCCGGTCGTCGGGTACCGCGCTCGGCGTCGGTGCCGCCATCGGCGTGGTGTGTCTGGTGGTCGGGCTCGGTCTCGGCGGCAGCGTGGGGCCCGCGTTCGCCTGCCTCGGCGTCATGCTGCCCGGGCTGCTGCTGCAGGACGCCTGGCGGTTCTCGTTCTTCGCCGCCGGCACCGGGCGGAAGGCGTTCGTCAACGACCTCGTCTGGGGCGTCGCACTCGTCCCGGCCCTGGTCGTGGCGGCCCGCGTGGGCACCGTGGCCGCTTTCGTGCTCGCCTGGGGTGCGTCCGCCACCGTGGCGGCGGGGTACGGCTACTTCCAGTCCGGCATCCGGCCCCGGATGACGGGAGCGCGCGGGTGGCTTCGCGAGCAGCGCGATCTCGGCTACCGGTACCTGGTCGAGAACGTCAGCCTCAGCGGCGCGAACCAGCTGCGGGCGTACGGGCTCGGCGCGATCGTCGGGGTCAGTGCGGTGGGTGCGGTCCGGGGTGCCGAGTTGCTGCTCGGCCCGTTCCTCGCCGTACTGATGGGTCTGTCGCTGGTCACCGTCCCGGAGGCGGCACGGGTGCTGCGGCGGGCCCCGCAGCGCCTCGGTACGTTCTGCCTCCTGCTGGGCGGCGGGCAGGCCGTCGCCGCGCTGCTCTGGGGCGGGGCGCTGCTGCTGATGCCGGTCCGGCTCGGCGAGCTCGTGCTCGGCAGCGTCTGGAACTCCGCCGCTGAGCTCATCGTGCCGATCACCCTCGGCGTCGCGGGCGCCGGCCTCGGCACCGGCGCGGCGGCCGGGCTGCGCGCGCTCGCCGCGGCCCGGCGCAGCCTGCGCTGCCAACTGTTCGCCTCCGCCTGCTACGTGAGCTGCGGGCTCGGCGGGGCGGCCCTCGCCGGCACGGTCGGCTCGGCCTGGGGCGTCGCCGCCGCGACCGTCAGTGGTTCCGCCGTGTGGTGGCTGCAACTGCGGTCCGCCCTGCGCGAGCACCGCCACAACCGCATCCCCGAAGTGAGGACCTCATGACTGCGCAACCCAGGCTGAGCATCGGCCTGCCCGTGTACAACGGCGAGGAGTACCTGGCCGAGTCGCTCGACGCCTTGCTCGGCCAGACCTACGAGGACTTCGAGCTGCTCATCTCCGACAACGCCTCGACCGACGGGACCCAGGACATCTGCCGCCGGTACGCCGCGCAGGACTCGCGCATCCGGTACCTCCGGCTGCCCCGGAACATCGGCGCCACGCCGAATCACAACCGTGTGTTCACCGAGTCCCGCGGCGAGCTGTTCAAGTGGGCCTCGCACGACGACCTGTACGGCCGGGACCTGCTGCGGCGCTGCGTTCAGACGCTGGACGAGCGGCCGGACGTGATCCTCGCGCACAGCGGCCAGGCGGTCATCGACGGCGACGGTCGGGTGAAGGTCCCGTACGAATACGGGCTTGCCACCGACTCGCCGCACCCGCCGGAGCGCTTCCGCAGTCTGCTGTTCGAGCCCGGTGGCGACGACTTCTACGGGGTGATGCGGGCCGACGTGCTGCGCCGGGTGAAGCCGCTCGACAGCTACCACCACGCGGACCGCACGTTCGTCGCCGAGATCACCCTGCACGGGCCCTTCCACCAGGTGCCGGAGCTGCTGTACTTCCGCCGGGACCACCCCACCCGCGCCGAGCGGGCGAACCCGGGCAAGCGCTCCCGGTCCGTCAACCTGGACCCACGCCGGGCAGGCCCGCTGCACCCGACGCCCCGGCTGCTCGCGGAGTACGTGTGGGGCTTCGTCGCGGCGATCCGGCGGGCGCCGTTGTCCCAGGCCGACCGGCGCGCGTGCTACCGCCACCTGGCCGCATGGCTGTCCAGCCGGGTCCGGCCCGGCGCCGGCGAGCGGGTCGAGGACCGCGCCCCGGTCGACCCGAGCGGGCTCAGTGTCTCCGTAGACGCCCTCGTCGCCGGCCGTGAGGGGAGGCAGGCATGACGTCCGCGGACGAAACTCCGGTGCGCGTCGGGATCTTCGGCCTGCTCGGCTCCGGCAACCTCGGCAACGACGGGTCGCTCGAGGCCGTGCTCGGCCACCTCCGCGCCGAACACCCGGAGGCGGCCGTGGACGCGCTGTGCGGCGGACCCGAGGTCGTCGCGACCCGGTACGGCATCCCCGCGACGCGGCTGCACTGGTACCGCGGCGAGTACCGGACCGCGTCGCGGGCGGGCGCGATCGCGGCGAAGGGTCTGGGCAAACTCGTCGACGCCGTCCGCACCGCCGCCTGGGTGCGCCGGCACGACGTGGTGATCGTGCCAGGCATGGGCGTCCTGGAGGCCACGCTGCCGCTGCGCCCGTGGGGCTTCCCGTACGCGCTGTTCCTGCTCTGCGCATCCGGCCGGCTGTTCGGCACCCGGGTCGCGCTGGTCAGCGTCGGCGCCGCCCCGATCGGCAGCCGTCCCACCCGGGCCCTGGTGCGCTGGTCGGCGCGGCTGGCCGCGTACCGGTCGTACCGGGACACCCCGTCCCGCGACGCGATGCGGGCGATGGGCGTGGACACCAGCCGCGACGAGGTCTACCCGGACCTCACCTTCTCCCTGCCGACGCTGCGGGAATGGGGTATCCCCTGCTCGGAGCTCGTCGGAGAGCTTGGGGAAGCGCCCTCGGGCCCGCCGGGCCCGGTCGGTGTCGGCGTCATGGCCTTCCACGGCGGCAACGACGACCGCGCCCGGGCCGAGGAGATCCACCGGCGCTACCTCGAGGGGACGATCGGCTTCGTCCGCGCGCTGGTCGAGGAGGGCAGGCCGGTCCGGCTGCTGTCCGGCGACGAGGTCGACGCGCCGGTGGTCGCCGCGATCCTCGACGCCGTGGACTCGCCGCTGGTCACCGGCGCCGAGGCGGCCTCGCTGGCCGACCTGATGAAGGAGATGGCGGCGGTCGACACCGTGGTGGCGACCCGCTACCACAACCTCATCTGCGCGCTGAAGGTCGGCACGCCGACGCTCGCCCTCACCTATGCGGCGAAGAGCGACGCGCTCATGGCCCGGATGGGCCTCGGCGCGTACTGCCACCCGGCTCGCGAGGTCGACGCCGACCGGCTGCTCGAGCAGTTCCGGGCGCTGGAGCAGCGATCGGCGGAGCTGCGGCGGACCCTCGCCGAGCGGAACCTGGTCGCCGTTCGGCAACTTGAGTACCAGTTCAGCGCCTTGGCCTCGGCCCTGTTCCCGGCGGCCGACCACGCCCCCACCCACGCCATGCGGGAGGCCCCATGAAAGCGATCGAAGTCCCGGCTATCGACGGCGCGTACCTGTTCGAGCCGACGCCGTACGCGGACGAACGCGGCTTCTTCTGCCGCACCTTCGACGCCGAGGTGGTCCGCTCGGTGGGCCTCGACCCGGACGCCTTCATCCAGGACAGCGTGTCCCGCTCGGTCCGGGGCGTGCTGCGCGGCCTGCACCTGCGCTCCGGCGCAGGCGAGGCCAAGCTGGTGCGGTGTTCGTACGGGAGCATCTTCGACGTCGTCGTGGACCTGCGGCCCGACTCGCCGACCTACCGCAACCGGGCCTTCTTCGAACTGTCCGGCGAGACGCAGGTGACCCTGTACATCCCGGCGGGGTGCGCGCACGGCTTCCAGGCGCTGACCGAAACCGCCGACACCTCGTACCGGATCGACCGCCCGCACGATCCGGCCGAGGACGTGACGATCGCCTTCGACGACCCGGAGCTCGCCATCCCCTGGCCGCTGCCGGTCGTATCGATGTCCCAGCGGGACCGGGAGGCGCCGGGACTCGCCGAGGCACTGAAGCAAAAGGAGACGTGAAGTCAGCGTGGATGCCGAAGAGTTCCTCCTGCCCCGGTCCCAGCTGGCGAACGAGCGGCTGCACGCCATGATCCCCGGAGGCGCGCACACCTACGCCAAGGGCGACGACCAGTACCCCGAGAACCTGGCCCCGGTCATCAGCCACGGCCGCGGTGCCCACGTGTGGGACATCGACGACAACCGCTACATCGAGTACGGGTCCGGCCTGCGGTCGGTCAGCCTCGGCCACGCCCACCCGCGCGTGCTCGAGGCGGTGCGGCGGGAACTCGACCGCGGCAGCAACTTCGTCCGGCCGTCCATCGTGGAGGTCGAGGCCGCGGAACGCTTCCTGGCCACGGTGCCGACCGCCGACATGGTCAAGTTCGCGAAGAACGGCTCCGACGTCACCACCGCCGCGGTGCGCCTCGCCCGCGCCGTCACCGGGCGCACGCGGGTGGCCATCTGTGGCGACCATCCGTTCTTCTCCGTCGACGACTGGTTCATCGGCACATCGCCGATGTCCGCCGGTGTTCCGGCGGCGACCACCGAGCTCACCGTGGCGTTCCCATATGGGGACCTGGCCGCCACGGAGGAGCTGCTCACCCGGTACCAGGACGAGGTCGCCTGCCTGATCCTCGAACCCGTCGGCCACACCGAGCCTTCCCCCAGTTCTCCACTTCGTTCGAGCAGGGGACACCCCACTCCCGGGTACCTCGCCGGCCTGCGCGAGCTGGCCGACCGGCACGGCTGCGTACTGATCTTCGACGAGATGATCACCGGCCTGCGCTGGTCCGAGGCGGGAGCCCAGGGTCTGTACGGCGTTGTCCCCGACCTCTCCACGTTCGGCAAGGCGCTGGGCAACGGGTTCGCCGTCTCCGCGCTGGCCGGGCGCCGGGATCTGATGGAGCGGGGCGGTCTTCGTCACTCCAGCGAGCGGGTGTTCCTGCTGTCCACCACACACGGTGCGGAGACGCACTCGCTGGCCGCCGCGATGGCCGTGCTCACCACGTATGTCGAGGAGGGCATCACGGCACAACTGCACGCCCTCGGGGAGCGGTTGGCGGCCGGTGTCCGCGAGGCCGCGGCGAGCATGGGCGTCGGCGACCACATCGTCGTCCGGGGCCGGGCCAGCAACCTGGTCTTCGCCACCCTCGACGAGACCGGGCAGCCGTCGCAGCAGTACCGCACCTTGTTCCTGCGTCGGCTCCTCGCGGGAGGAGTCCTTGCCCCGTCGTTCGTGGTGAGCAGCGCGCTCGACGACGCCGACATCGACCGCACTGTCGACGTGGTGGCCCAGGCCTGTGCGGTGTACCGGAAGGCACTGGACGCCGCCGACCCCACCCCCTGGTTGGCCGGGCGGCCGGTGAAGCCCGTATTCCGCCGCTTGGCGTGACGTGACGTGACGTCAGCGACGCGCCCGCCGACCGGCGGTGGCCGTCCGATCGCCCAGCCGGTCGGCCGTCCGGTCGACCAGCCACGCGGTCGCCGGAATGACCACCAGCGCGGTGCACCAGCCGCCGAGGGCGTCGGTCGGGTAGTGCGCGCCCATGACGACCTGCGCCCAGCCCATGGCGGCGCCGGCGACCAGCGCCGCGGCGAGCACGAGTGAGGTGCCGGCCGTCCTGCCGAGGCCGAACCGGCCGGTCGCGAGCAGCGCCACCACGAGGGCGAGGGCAGTGGCGAAAGCGGTGTGCCCGCTCGGGTAGGACAGGTTCTCGTCGCCGTGGATGGTGCGTCCCACCAGGTGCTTGAGCAGCGTCGTCGTCCCCACCGTGATGCCGACGCCGGTAACGGCGAGCACCGCCGCGCGAGGACGCCGAAGCAGCACGCAGCCCGTCACGGTGGCCGCTACCAGCATCGCCGCTCCCACGGGCTCGCCCAAGAAGTCCGTGGCCACAGCGACGTGCCACCACAGCGGCCCCACATCCTCCACCGCCGCCCAGATCCGCGCGTCCACCCTGCCAGGCCGGCCGGCCCCGGCATACAGGACCCCGAGCACAACGACCACCAGCGCGGCGAGGGCCGCAACCAGCCCGAGCCGCACCCGCAACGACGGGGGCAGCACCACGGGCGCCGGCCGACCGGTCACACGCCCACCGCGTCCGGTCGACCTGCGGTGATGACCTTCTTGTCCACCGTGCGCAGCATCATCGAACGATACGCTCCTGCGATGCGTCTGATACCCGACGACCCGTTCCCCGAGATCGGCCATCCTTTCACGACCGACGTGAGTGCGGACGGCCGCTGGATCGCCGTCAGTTGTCACGCGAGCGGGCGCGACGGCCGTGGTCGGATCGTCGTCTACCGGACGAGTGATCTCGCCCTGTGGGACCAGATCGTGCTGGAGCAGAGCATCGAAGGGCTCGCCTTCCATCCCGCCTTGCCCGTGCTTGCCGTGGGAACGGAGGACGGCGACGAGTTCGAACTCCGGGGCGGGCTGCACATGTACGAGCCGGAGACCCGGCGTCGTACAGACGTGGCCGTCGCCGGGGCCGGTGTCAGTGCCCTGCGCTGGCGGGACGCGCGCCGTCTGGAGGTGACGTTCGCTCGGCCGGTCGTCGACTTCGAAGACCTGGGCCGGGTGACGTACACGCGATCCGTCGCCGATTGCGACGACTGGCAGGGCGTTACTGCTGACGTGCTCGCGGTGCTGGTCTCCTGGCCGCAGGTGCCGGTGGAGGTCGACTGGAGCGGCATCAAAGGACCGGACATCGACCAGCCTCAGCGGTACCTTGCCGGCGTCGCCGCCGAGAGGCGCCGCGCCTGGACCCGGCGGCCCGGGGTGGCCGTTGTGGAGGTGCTGCGGGACGGCCGGATGCTGGCTGCGGCGCAGAGCGGGGTCCTGCTGGAGTGCTGGTCGCCGGACGGCACCCTGCAGTGGTGCGTGCCGGCGCCTGACGGGCCGTGGCAACGCAACGGCTGTCGGCTGTACGTCACCCCGGACGAGGAGAGCGTCTGGATCAGCCTCCTGGAGGGCGACAGCAGCGATCGGCGCACCCTGCTGTGCCGGTTCGCCCTCGCCGACGGCGCCCAACTCGCCGAACTCCGCCTCGACTTTCCGGTGGCCATCGCTGCGCGCACGGATGGTGCCTGGGTGGCCCGGGACTCCCGGGAGCTGTTTCCCGAGCCGCGCCGGCCGCCGAACGAGAGCGTCGTGCTCACGCCTTCCGGGCGACAGCTGACCACCCTGGCATTGGGGGAGAGCGACAGTTCCTACGACTTTCCGGTGCGACGCTCGCCCCATCTGCTTTTCCTCTACGGCGCAGGTGGCGGGGAGGTGAGGGCGGAAGTTTTGGAGAAGTGGGTCGTGCGGGCGGACCCCAACGGTATCGAGCGGCTGTTCCCGCTCGCCTGGGACGACTCCCTCGGCCCTCACCTGCGCGGCGGTCCCGCCGTGTACGTCGACGACGACGCTGGGCCAGGACTCGTCCACACGTGCACGGCGCGCAACGGCACCCACCTCGTACGTCGCGCGTACCCGGGCGGTGCTGTGGCCTGGGCGCACCGCTTCGACACGCGGGTTACCGGGGTCGACGTCCACGGCGGTCTCGTCCACGCCGTGACCGGAGCCGGGTCCTGCGAGCTGATCACGCTGCGAGCAGCGGAAGGCACGGTAGTACGGCGGAGGACGCTCACCCTTGGCGGGCACGTCTACACCCCGACCGGCCTGAGCGCCGGTCCGGACGGGGACCTGGTGATCGGCACGGTGGAGGGGCGGCTGATCGGGACGAGGGCGGGCTAGGGTGCTCTCCTCGCACCCAATGGTCCTGTCGCGAGGGACGCCAGAGCAGGAGGGTGTCAACAGCAAGGTCAGGCTGCTCGTTCGGTAGACCTACGGCCGTGCTGGACAGACCCGTCGGAAGTGGTGCCACAAGGAGGCCGTTTGGTCCGCGGTTGGTCCCTGAGGGGTTCGCTCAGGATTCGGGCAGTGGCATGAGGGACCGTGCTGATCACGGAGAGTAGCTCCCGTGTCGGGGTTCCCTGGAGTGGAACGAAGCCTCCAGGCAACCGACTTCAGACTCTAGGAGAACCCAAGTTTCTTAGGGCTGCGTGAACAAAGAACGTTCTCCGTCTGCTGGTGGTACACAGATCATCCCCGGTCAGGCACTGTGCGCTTGGCCGCCGGCGGCGGCGTCCCGGCTCTGATTCCGATCGGTTCTCGAGCGGAGACAGAGGGCGACCTCTTGACCCTGGTGGCCCCAGCCACTAGTTTGCGTTGGCCGTCGACCTGTCACTACCGAAAGGGGGCGACCAGCGGATGAACGCCAACTCTGATCTTGGTCGCCTCGCCCAACGCACGGTCTGGGTTCCAGGTCGGATCGCACACGGCGCCTGAGTACGCCGTCCTGATGTGCCCGTCCGTGGCACATTCGTGCCCGCCCGTCCGTGGCACTTTCCGGGTCTCCCGCCATCACCTTCCGGCACGTCACTGTTGCGTGCTGTCTTGCGCCCGCCCCTCTCTCACGTGGCGCGCCTGAACACAGAAAGCTGCCTGAAATTGGCGAACATGATGAATCGACCGATCGCGCAACGAAACGAAGGCCTGTCATGACAGCGGCGCGGATCACGGTCAACGGGAAAGAAACACCGATCTACCCGGCTGCGTGCCACACCACAGCGCTCGATTTCCTGCGTGAGCGTGGTCTCACCGGCACCAAGGAGGGCTGCGCCGAGGGTGAATGCGGCGCCTGTTCCGTCCTGGTGGCCCGTCCCGGTGTGAACAAGCCGACCGACTGGGTGGCAGTCAACGCCTGTCTGGTCCCGGCCGCGGCCCTCGACGGTCAGGAGATCGTCACTTCCGAAGGTCTCGCCACCGTCGGCGAACCCGGTACACCGCGCACGCTGCACCCGGTGCAGGAGGAGATGGCGGTCCGTGGCGGCTCCCAATGCGGATACTGCACACCGGGATTCATCTGCAGCATGGCCGCCGAGTACTACCGGCCCAACCGCTGCGCCCAGGCGGACGCGGCCGACAGTGCGGACTCGACCGGTAGCACGGGCGCGACCGAAGGCACCGACGTCGAGTACGGACCGAACGGTTTCGATCTGCACGCGCTGAGCGGGAACCTGTGCCGCTGCACCGGCTATCGCCCGATTCGCGATGCCGCGTTCGCCGTCGGTACGCCCGCCGATGAGGACCCGCTGGCGCAACGTCGTGAGCAGTCCCCGCCCGCACCGGTCGCCACCGAGTACACCCAGGACGGCAGCGCGTTCCTGCGCAGGGGCACCCTGGCCGAAACGCTGCAGCTGCTGCGCGAGCATCCCGACGCGGTAGTGGTCGCCGGTTCCACGGACTGGGGCGTCGAGGTCAACATCCGATCCCGGCGGGCGGATTGCGTGGTCGCCATCGACCGGCTGCCCGAACTGCGGGAGCTGCGCGTCGAGTCCGACCGCATAGTGATCGGGGCGGCGCTGACGCTCACCGAGATCGAACGCCGCCTCGGCGGTGAAGTCCCGCTCCTTGCAGAGCTGTTCCCGCAGTTCGCATCCCGCCTCATCCGCAACGGTGCGACCCTCGGCGGCAACCTGGGCACCGGCTCGCCCATCGGTGACAGTCCGCCCGTGCTGCTCGTCCTTGAGGCAACGGTGGTGCTCGCCGACGCCGACGGTGAGCGCGAGGTCCCGCTGGTGGACTACTTCACGGGCTACCGGCAGAGCGTGCGCCGCCCCGGCGAGCTGATCCGCGCGGTGCGCATTCCCCTGCCGCTGTCGCCGGTCGTGGCCTTCCATAAGATCGCCAAGCGGCGCTTCGACGACATCTCCAGCGTCGCGGTCGCTTTCGCACTCGACATCGAGGACGGGATCGTCCGCAAGGCACGTATCGGCCTGGGCGGCGTGGCCGCCACCCCGATCCGCTCCCTGGCCACCGAGGCGGCCCTTGAGGGCAAGCCGTGGACGGCAGAGACTGTCGAGACCGCGGCCCTGGTGCTGCGGGCCGAGGGCACGCCGATGAACGATCACCGCGCCAGCGCCGACTACCGCTCCGCGATGCTCGGCCAGAGCCTGCTGAAGCTGCACGCACAGACCACCGAGGCGGTGCCGTCATGAGCCATTTGTCCGAGCGTCCCGAAAAGCCTGTCGTCGGCGTCTCCATGCCGCATGAGAGCGCTGTCCTGCACGTCACCGGCACCGCGCTCTACACCGACGACCTGGTTCATCGCACCAAGGACGTGCTGCACGCGTACCCGGTCCAGGTGATGAAGGCCCATGGCAGGATCACCGCGCTGCGCACCGAGCCCGCGCTCGCCGTGCCCGGCGTGGTCCGCGTGCTCACCGGTGCCGACGTGCCGGGCGTCAACGACGCCGGGATGAAGCACGATGAACCGCTCTTCCCCGAAGAGGTCATGTTCCACGGCCACGCGGTCGCCTGGGTGCTCGGCGAGACCCTTGAGGCGGCCCGACTCGGAGCGGCAGCCGTCGAAGTGGACCTCGACGAACTGCCCTCCGTGGTCACGCTGCAGGACGCCATCGCGGCAGACAGTTTCCACGGCGCCCGGCCCATGATGCTGACCGGCGACGTCGACGCGGGTTTCGCCGACTCGGCGCACGTGTTCACCGGCGAGTTCCAGTTCTCCGACCAGGAGCACTTCTACCTCGAGACGCACGCGGCGCTGGCCCACATCGACGAGGCCGAGCAGGTGTTCGTCCAGAGCAGCACCCAGCATCCTTCGGAGACCCAGGAGATCGTCGCGCACGTTCTCGGTCTGCACAGCCACGAGGTGACCGTGCAGTGTCTGCGGATGGGCGGCGGCTTCGGCGGCAAGGAGATGCAGCCGCACGGGTTCGCGGCCATTGCCGCGCTCGGCGCCAAGCTGACCGGTCGGCCGGTCCGGCTGCGGCTCAACCGGACGCAGGACCTGACCATGTCCGGCAAGCGGCACGGGTTCAACGCCACGTGGAGGATCGGCTTCGACGCCGACGGCCGCATCCGGGCCCTTGACGCCACTCTGACCGCGGACGGCGGCTGGAGCCTGGACCTCTCCGAGCCGGTGGTGGCCCGAGCGCTGTGCCACATCGACAACACGTACTGGATCCCCAACGCGCGTATCGCCGGCCGCATCGCCAAGACCAACAAGGTCTCCAACACCGCCTTCCGCGGCTTCGGCGGACCGCAGGGCATGCTGGTGATCGAGGACATCATGGGCCGGTGCGCGCCGCTGCTCGGCCTGGATCCGATGGATCTGCGGGAGCGCAACTTCTACCAGCAGGGTCAGTCGACGCCGTACGGACAGCAGGTCGTCCAGCACGAACGGATCTCCGCCGTCTGGCAGAAGACCCTGGACAACGGCGGCATCGCCGACCGCAAGCGCGAGATCGCCGCCTTCAACGCCGCGCACCAGCACGCCAAGCGGGCCCTCGCGGTCACCGGTGTCAAATTCGGCATCTCGTTCAACCTCACCGCCTTCAACCAGGGCGGCGCGCTGGTGCTGATCTACAAGGACGGCTCGGTACTGATCAACCACGGCGGCACCGAGATGGGCCAGGGCCTGCACACCAAGATGCTGCAAGTGGCCGCGACCACGCTGGGCATCCCGCTGCACAAAGTGCGGCTGGCCCCGACGCGTACCGACAAGGTGCCCAACACCTCCGCCACCGCCGCCAGCGCCGGGGCGGACCTCAACGGTGCGGCGGTGAAGAACGCCTGCGAGCAGTTGCGCGAGCGGCTGCGGCAGGTGGCCGCCACCCAACTGGGGTCGAACGCCTCGGACGTACGCATCGTCGAGGGCGTCGCGCGCACGCTGGGCAACGACAAGGAGCTGGCCTGGGACGACCTGGTGCGCACCGCGTACTTGCAGCGAGTGCAGTTGTCGGCGGCCGGCTTCTACCGGACCGAGGGACTGCACTGGGACGCGAAGACGTTCAGGGGCTCGCCGTTCAAGTACTTCTCCCATGGCGCCGCGGCGGCCGAGGTGGAAGTGGACGGCTTCACCGGCGCGTACCGCATCCGGCGGGTGGACATCGTGCACGACGTCGGCGACAGCCTGTCCCCGATGATCGACATCGGTCAGGTCGAGGGCGGTTTCGTGCAGGGCGCGGGCTGGCTGACCCTTGAGGACATGCGCTGGGACGCCACGGAGGGGCCGAACCGCGGCCGGCTGCTGACCCAGGCCGCGAGCACCTACAAATTGCCGAGCTTCTCGGAGATGCCCGAGGAGTTCAACGTCACGCTCCTTGAGAACGCCACCGAAGAGGGCGCGGTGTACGGGTCCAAGGCGGTGGGTGAGCCCCCGCTGATGCTGGCGTTCTCGGTGCGCGAAGCGTTGCGGCAGGCCGCCGCCGCGTTCGGGCCGACCGGGGTCAGCGTCGAGCTGGCCTCGCCCGCGACGCCGGAAGCGGTGTACTGGGCGATCCAGGCAGCTCGCCAGGGTGATGTCTCCCGGAACGGGCTCGCGCACAACGGCTCTGCCACCAACGGCCACGCAGCCGACGGCAAGATCCGAAACGAAGCAAAAACGCTGAGCGGTGCCTGACATGACGTGGGTCGCCGCGGTCGCACGGCTGCGAGCACGCCGGGAGCCCGGCGTGCTGGCGACCGTCGCGACCGTGCGGGGACATGCCCCGCGCGACGCCGGTGCGAAACTCGTCGTGGGGCAGACCGAGACGTGGGGCTCGATCGGAGGCGGCAATGTCGAGGCCGTGGCGATCGATCGGGCCCGGGAGATGATCGCCGCGTCCAAGCCGGAGCCGGAGCTGATTGATTTCGCCCTGAACGACAAGGTGACCAACCAGCACGGCGTGCAGTGCTGCGGCGGCACGGTCTCGGTGCTGCTCGAACCCCTGGCGGTGGTACGGGCGGTGGCGATTTTCGGAGTAGGGCACGTCGGGCTGGAACTGGCACGCATTCTGGCGCGTCAGGACCTCGACCTCCATCTGATCGACACCCGCTCCGACATCCTCACCGAGGAGCGGCTCGGCGTGTTGGCAGACGCGGTGGGGCAGGTGCACGTGCATCACACGCTGCTGTTGCCCGAGGAGGTGCTGGCGGAGTTGCCGCGCGGCACCCACGTCCTGATCATGACCCATGATCACGCGGAGGACGCCGCTCTGTGCGACGCCGCCCTGCGCACAACCCATCTCGGCTCCATCGGGCTGATCGGGTCGGCGGCCAAGTGGGTGCGGTTCCGCAACCGCCTCGCCACCGAGGGCGGTCACGACGATGCCACCATCGATAGGATCAAGACCCCGATCGGGCTGGCGGACATCACAGGCAAGGAACCCGCGACGATTGCCGTGAGCGTCGCTGCCGATCTGCTGCGCACTTTCGAGGTCGAGGGGAACTGACTCTCAGAACTGACTCTCTCCAACTGGATCGACAGGGCCCCGCGCCGGTGCTCATGCACATGCGCGAGGTTCTGTCGGCGTGACCGTGCTCGTCACCAGGAGGTCGAGCCAGGCCAGAGGTAGCCAAGCCGGTGACGGGGTGGCCGCCCCGTCACCGGCGTTCACCGGTCCTCATCGGTGGGTCTTGCTGCCGGGTTTCAAAGTTTCGCGAATCCCTGGGCGACCGGGCGCAGCCGGTCGGGCGGAATCATTCCGCCCGCCATCGCGGCGATGTCGATGAGCCGGGTCGGCCCCAGGAACTGCAGGAGTTCCGAGTCGGCGATCCACGGCGGGTGCGCTGATGGCTCTCCCCGCCCTCGCCGCCGCGACGGCGACGATCATCGGCGGGCGGCTCGCCGACCGGTTCCAGGGACACCACCGAAGAGTGATCGTGCCCTGCATGTCGGTCGCCGCGCTGGCCCTGCCGGTCATGGCGTTCTCCTCGTCACTGACCGGGTTCATCCTCTTCGGCACACTCGCCGTCTTGAGCGCCTCCCTGACCCACATGCCGATCTTCGCCGTTCCGCTGCGCGGCCTTCCGGCGTCGTACGTCGGCACGGGCAGTGCGATGATCGTCCTGGGCGGCCAGATCGCCGGAATGGTCACCCCGCCCGCCGTGGGCGCGCTCGCCGACGCGTTCTCCTTTCAGGTCGCCTTCGCCTTCCTCGCCGTCGGAGCGGTGACAGCCGCCGTGATGGCCTGCCTCACTCCCCAGGACGAGACCGCCTTCCGCGCCGCCATGGGCCGGGCAATCCTCCCGACGAACCCCGCAAAGGAACCAGCATGGGCACCGACCCTTCCGCCCGGCCCACTGAAGGCTCCGCCGTCACCGAGATGCTCGCCGGCCTGGACGGACAACTCCCCGGACTCCTGGCCCTGTACAAGGACCTGTAAGCCCACCCCGAGCTGTCCTTCCAGGAGTTCCGTACGGCGAAGGCCGTCGCCGACCGGCTGCGCGCCAGGGCTGGCAGGTCACCGAGAACATCGGCGGCACGGAAGGCATCGGCGACACCGCAGGCGTCGGCGTCCTGGCCAATGGCGGGGCCGCCCCGTCGTCCTGCTCCGCGCCGATATGGACGCCCTGCTGGTGAAGGAGGAGACGGGACTGCCGTACGCCTCCACCGCGACCGGCACCGACCCGGACGGCAACGAGGTGCCCGTCATGCATGCCTGTGGGCACGACATGCACGTCGCCTGCCTGCTCGGCGCCACCGCCCAACTCGCCGCGCACCGCGAATCCTGGCAGGGTACCGTCCTCGCCGTCTTCCAACCCGCGGAGGAGGTTGGCGGCGCGCCCCTCGTGATCGACGACGGCTTCCGGGACCGCTTCCCCCGCCCCGACGTCTGCCTGGGCCAGCACGTCCCGCCCGCACCGGCCGGCCTCATCGCCACCCGCCCGGGACCGACCATGGCGGCCTCCGACAGCCTGAAGGTCACCCTCTTCGGCCGGGGCGGCCACGGATCGGCGCCGGAGACGACCATCGACCCCGTGGTCAGGACGGCCGCCGTCGTCATGCGCCTGCAGACCGTGGTCTCCCGGGAGATCGGCGCCTCGCACACCGCCGTGGTGACCGTCGGCTCGCTGCACGCGGGTACGAAGGAGAACGTCATCCCCGACACCGCCGAACTGAAGATCAACGTCCGCTCCACCACCCGGCGCGGCCGGGTGAGCCGGGTCTTGGACCGGAAATAGACCGGAACTGCTGGTCAGGCGTGGGATACCCGCGGGAGGAACTGGGAGTCACAGCGCAATCCAGGACCCGCTGCAAGCGGTCCGAACGAAAGGCGTCTGTCTGGCAAAAGGCCAGGTCAGACGCCTCTCTTCGGGTGTCTAGAAGAAGCCGAGCTTCTTCGCCGAGTACGACACAAGAAGATTCTTCGTCTGCTGGTGGTACACGGCCCTAGTCGCTTCTGACCTGTACTTAGGGGGAAATTGCATGGTGTGACGCCGAGTTGGTCCGCGTCTGGTCCGGATCTTGGCGTGCTGCCCGGGGTGCTGACGAGTGGGCCACCGAGATACCACATGGCACAGGTCGGCAGAACTGTCCTCATGCCGGAGGCAGTCGGTCGGCCATCTCGAAGCGTTCACGCAGCACGTGGAACTGCGACGGGCAGGTTACGGGCTGTCGAACGAGGTGCGGGCCAATTCGGTATCCGGCTGGGTGAGTTCGAAGCGCAGGTCGATCAGTCGACGTCCCACGGCTCAACGTCCGTGTGGGGAACAGCTGATCATGCACCGAGGAGAAGTTGGCGTAGACCACTGGTTTCCTCAACCCTCGGAGCTGCCGCCCGATACGGCAGGCCAGTCTCAGTCGCTTCCGGAGTCGGCGAACGCCCAGTCCACGCCGTACGGGGCAAGCTGGCCCGTGATCCGGCGGCGTAGGTCGGGGTCGGAGACGGGAGGCAGGGATACCGTCGGGCGGCCGTCGGCCAGGTCGCATCGGATCTCCTTGTGGGAGTAGGCGATGCCGATGGAGGCCAGAGCGCTGGAGAAGGCGCGCCGGGTGGCGTCGAGGTGCAGGGGGATCTTGGAGGGCTTGCCGATGTCGGTCAGGGGCAGCGCCGACAGGACGATGACGTCCTTGGGGGCCGCGGCTCGCTCGGGTACGTGTCGTGCGGCGAACGCGATCAGTTCGTCGGTGCCGGTGTCGGTTCCGCCGGGGGTCAGGGTGACGTAGGCGACGGGGACTTCGCCGGAGTGCGGGTCGGGGCGGCCGACGGCGCTCGCGCCGGTGATGGCCGGGTGGGCTAGGAGGGCGTCCTCGATGACGGCGGGGTCTATGTTGTGGCCGCCGCGGATGATCAGGTCCTTCGCGCGGCCGCGCAGGTAGATGAAGCCATCGGCGTCCACGCGCGCGCGGTCACCAGTGTTGAGCCAGCCGTCGCGCACGCTGCCGAGGCTGTCCATGCGCGGTCCGTCGGCGTGGCCGACGACGTAGCCGGGGAAGATAGTGGGGCCGCTGATGGCGAGGATGCCGGGTTCCCCCTGAGGGAGGTCGTGCCACTGGCCGTCGCTGTCGATCCGGACCGTCTTCACCTGCTGGTAGGGCATGCGCTGGCCCGCCGCCTCGGGGCGCTGGTGTTCGCGCAGGAAGCTTCGAGCGCTGCCACAGGTGGCCTCGGTCAGCCCGTACCCCTGGCACAGGGGGACGCCCGTGTGGTCCTCGAACGCCGCGCGTACCGCCGGCGGCAGAGGGGACGCCCCGACGATCGCGAAGCGCAGCGATGTGATGTCCGCGTCGAGCGGTACCCGGGCCAGTCCGGCGTAGACGGTCGGAACGGCGGACATGGTGGCGATCCGGAAGTGCTCGACGATCTTCCAGATGACCTTGAACAGCACCGGCTCGCGGTATCCGAGGGGACCGGCCCACACGCTGTGCTGACCGCGCAGCAGCGGTGCCAGCAGGGTGACGACCAGGGCGTTGACGTGGAACAGCGGCAGCCCGGCGAAGAGTACGGAACCGGAGTCCAACAGGCTGTTGGCCGCGATCATCCAGGCGTCGGTCACCTCGTTGGCGTGGGTGTGCGCGGCCAGCTTGGGGGCGCCGGTGGTGCCGCCGGTGTGGAAGTACGCGGCCAGGTCACCGGCTTTCGGGGGTACCACCCCGGGACGGAGATCCGCCGACTGGGCGGCGGCCGCGACGTGCAGATAGGCGACCTCGACCCCCTCGACCGGCTCCAGAGCGGGCGCGGCACAGGGCGCGCCGACGGGGCGCAGCGCGAAGAGAGCCGAGCAGCGGAGCGACGCCGCCACGGTGCGGGCCGTCCGCCATGCGCCGGGGTCGAGTTCGGGTCCGGCCGCGACCAGGATCCTTGCCCCGCCCAGTCCCAGCAGGCGTTCGGCGTGCTCGGCGGCGAGGGAAGGGTTGACGGGTGCGGCGATGCCCGCGAGCTGTGCGGCCAGGAGCGTGGCGGGCAGCAGGCCGGTGTTGGGGGTCAGCAGGCCCACGGCGGTGGTACGGCGGACACCGTGCTGGTGGAACAGGTTCGCGATGCGGTGTACCTGGTCGCGCAGCTGGGCGAAGCCCACGGCCTCGCCGCGCGTCCACTGCTCCGCGCTGGGCAGCACGGTGAGAGCCGGCCGGTCGGGCCACAGCATGGCGGCGCGGGCCAGAACGTCGTAGGTGGAACCTGGCAGGCCGCGATCCTCGAGTGCGAGGGACTCGATCGTCTTCAGGTCGCCCGGCTGGTCGTACGTCGGCCAGAGCGGATCGGGTTGAGGGATGTTCACGGCAACTGCCTTCCGAGAGCGGGCTGGTGGAGGTGAGGAGGGATCCGGTTCGGTCTCAGCCGATCAGACGCTTGAGAGCGGTATTGATCCATGCTGTTGCTTCGCCGCCGGCCGGGCTGAGGTGGTCCATGCCGTAGAAGCCGCGGACGAGTCCGTCGAACTGCTGGTGCTCGACACGTACTGCGGAGTCAGGGGTGGGCGCCGCCTAAAGGGAGGGTGGGCGGCACCCTCCTGTATGTCCGCGCCGGGTGGATGCCCGTGCATACGGATGAGACCGGATGGTCGTTCCGCGTCAGCTCAGCAGGGCGGCGCAGAGGGCGGCGCGGGCCGCTCTGCCTTCGGGGATCGGCAGGAGGGGGTAGACGTGGAGCATCTCGGGCGCCTCGTGGAAGTCCAGCTCGACGCCCGCGGCCGTGGCGCGGGCGGCCAGTCGCCGTGCGTCGGCGTTGACGATGTCGTGGGTTCCGCTGAACAGCGTGATCGGGTTCAACCCGGTCAGGTCGGCGAGCAGAGGGCTGACGTGCGGGTGGTCGATGGGGAGCGCGCCGCGGTAGAGGCCCCCGGCGTAGCGCGCACCTGGGACGGCGAGCCAGGGGTCGCGGTCCTCGAGCAGGGTGATGCGCGGATCGGTCAGGCTGATGTCCAGCCAGGGGGAGATGAGGACGGTGCGGGCGGGCGCGGGCTGTCCTCGGTCCCGCAGATGGACGGCGACGGCGAGGGCCATTCCGCCGCCGGCGGAGTCTCCGATGAGACTGAGCGCCGTGTCGGCCCCTTCGCCGAGGATCTCGGCGGCCAGGTCGGTGACGGCCGGCACCACCTCGGCCGCGGTCGCCAGGGGAGCGAGGGGGTAGATCGGCACGGTGACCCGGGTGCCGGTCTCGACGGCCACCTGGGCGATCAGCTTCCAGTGCTGGGGTGCTATCTCGTTGATGTACGCGCCGCCGTGCAGATAGATGGCCCGCCGTCCGGAGTCGCGAGTGCCGTGCGGGGTGACGTCGTAGACGGGCCATCCGGCCACCCGGCGTACGGCGAGGTCGACCGTGCGCTCCAGTCCGGGCGGCGGTGCGTATCCGGTCGGCCGGAGGGAACGGGCGAGGGCCTGTTTCCGGACGGCCTCCGCCGAGCTGAGCACCTTCTTGGCGCCACGGAGCCGCACCACGGTCGGCATCGCTCTGCTGATCAGGCTCGGCACAGTACGGCTCCGTTCTCGAGGTCCTTGGACGTCGGTGTTCTTCGGTGTCACGTCAGGTCGGTGTTCTTCGTCTCGGGCATCCGGTGCACCACGACCAGGGCGAGGAGCAGCAGGACCACCGTGTAGCCGAGGAAGAGGTCACCCTTCCCGGTGCTGGTCAGCCACGTCTGAAGATACGGCGCGCTGCCGCCGCAGGCGGCCACGGCGATCGCGTAGGGGAAGCCCACGCCTGTCGTGCGGAGACGGGTGGGGAACATCTCCGCGAACACCGCGGGGGTGATCGCCGCGCCTGCGGACATGAAGAGCATGGCCGTCGTCATCGATACGGCCAGTTGCCAGACCTGGTCCTGGATGAACCAGTTCAGGGGGAAGGCCAGCATGGCTCCGCCGATGTAGGAGCCGTACAGGACGGGCTTGCGGCCGACGCGGTCGGAGAGTGACCCGAATAGGGGCAGCGTCACGAGGAAGACCAGGTTGGCGAGGACTCCCGCCCACAGCGCGGATGATGCGTCGATGCCCTTGAGGGAGATGGCCTGGGCGGGAGCGGAGACGGCCCAGGTGTAGTAGACGACTGTTCCGCCCAGGGTGAGGCCGATCACGCGCAGGCACGCCGCCCGGTTCTCCCAGAAGCCCCGCCACACGGAAGGGCGCGGCTCGTCGTGTGGGGTGTCGGCCTGCTTCTCGAAGGCTTCGGTCTCCTCCAGGCGGAGCCGCATGATCAGCGCGTACAGGCCCAGAAGTCCACCGATGACGAAGGGCACCCGCCAGCCCCACGCGTGGAGTTGGTCCTCGCTCAGGAAGGAGGCCAGGACCGCCCCGATCACGGTGGCGACCATGATGCCGCAGGTGCCGGAGATGTAGATCAGGCTCGACCAGAGCCCGCGCCGTTCGCGGGGGGCCATCTCCGCGACGTACGTCTGGGCCGCGGGAAGCTCCCCGCCGTGGGCCAGGCCCTGGACGAGTCGCGCGAACACCAGCAGGGCGGAGGCGCCCACGCCGATCGTGCCGTAGGTCGGTGCGAGGCCGATCAGGAGGCTTCCGGCGGCGGCCAATCCGATGGAGCCGACCATCGCCGCACGCCGCCCTTTGCGGTCGCTGAGCCGGCCGAAGACCAGGCCGCCCAGGGGACGCATGAGGAAGCCGACGGCGAAGATGGCCAGGGTACTCAGGAGCGCCGAGGTCGGATCAGCGGAAGGGAAGAACTGCGAGGCGAAGAAGGGGGTGAAGATCGCGTAGACGTTCCAGTCGTACCACTCCAGGGCGTTGCCCACGCCGGTGCTCATGATGGTGTGGAGCCGGGACGGGGCTGGGGCGCTCTTCACCGTGGTGCCGGGCGTGCCGGGTCTGTTGGCCGAGGGCGCATGGTTGGGCACGGGTTCCTCCTGGGGGACGAGACACAGCGTGGACGAGCTGTGTACGGCGGTGCGGCGGTGCGAGGGACGCGGCGGGTGGGAGCCGCGGACGGAGTGGTCAGGAGGCGGGGGCCGACGTTGCCTTCGACAGTCGCCGCAGGGCGAGTTCGGCGTAGAGCGCGGCGCCGTCCCCGAGCACGCGGTCGTCGAAGACAGCCCGCGGCGAGTGGTTGTACGGGGCCTGCTGTACGTCCCGGTCCGGCGGGCAGGCACCCAGGACCACGAACGCGCCGGGGACCTCGTCCAGCACCCGGGAGAAGTCCTCCGACCCGGTGGCCGGCCGAGGCGCCCACGCGAACCGTTCCTCTCCGTGCACCTCCGCCACCACGTCGGCGACGAACTCGGCTTCGGCCGCGTCGTTGACGGTGAGGGGGTACAGCTCGGCGAAGTCCACCTCGACATCGAGGCCGTGGGCGGCCGCGATACCCCGGCACACCTGCACGGCGCCGTCCTTGATCAGGCCGTGCGACGACGCGGAGAACGACCGTACGGTCGCTGTGAACCGGGCCTCGTCGGGAATGACATTGGCGGCCGTGCCCGCGTGGAAGTCGCCGACGGTCAGCACCACGGGGTCGAACGGATCGAACCTGCGGCTGATGAACGTCTGCAGCGCGGTAACCATCTCGCACGCCGCCGGTACGGGGTCATTGGCCACGTGCGGCATCGAGCCGTGACCACCCGCACCGCGGACGGTCACGCGAAGGCTGTCGGAGGACGCGAGGATCGGGCCCCGGCGGGTCGCGAACATCCCGCTCGGGAGTACCCCTGACGTCACGTGCAGTGCGTAGGCGGCCACCGGCCGCTCACCGGAGGCTTCAAGGACCCCTTCGCCCAGCATGTGGCCGGCGCCGTCCTGACCCTCCTCGCCGGGCTGGAACATGAAGACCACATCGCCCGCGAGCTCGTCCCGGCGAGAGCTGAGGAGCTGCGCCGCGCCGACGAGCATGGACGTGTGCAGGTCGTGACCGCAGGCGTGCATGACCCCCTCCGTACGGGAGGCGTACGGAAGATCGGCGCGTTCCGCGACGGGCAGCGCGTCCATGTCACCGCGCAGGAGCACCGTGGGACCGGGACGGGCACCCCGCAGGACCGCGGTGACGGAGGTCAGCCGGTTCCCTGTGGTGACCTCCAGCGGCAGCCCGTCCAAGGCGGCCAAGACCTTGTCCTGCGTGCGCGGCAACTCCAGGCCCAGCTCCGGTTCGGCATGCAGCGCCCGCCGCAGGCGGACCAGATCACCCTGCACACTCCACGCGTCCTCGCGCACCGACACCCTTGTCCCCTTTCACTGACGTTCGCCTCGCTGTCGCTCGGTTGCCAGTGATGATGGATACTCGACACGTACGCTCATCCAATACGCAGGATTTTTGTTCTATGCCTGATCGTTTGCAGGAATATGCTCAACCGGCGCAACTGGACGAGGCCGACCTCAGCTTGGTCAACACGCTGCAGATCGACCCCCGCGCCCCCTGGTCGCGCATCGGACGGGTACTCGACCTCGACCCCGTCACCGTGGCCCGGCGCTGGTCCCGACTGACCGAGACGGGCGTCGCGTGGATCACGGCACAGCCCGGGCGCGCTCAGATCGCCCAGGGCTTCGTGGCCTTCGTAGAAGTGGACTGTGAGGCCGGCCGTGCGCTCGACGTGGCCAACACCCTCGCGCAGTGGCCCCACGTCATGACCGTGGAACACACCAGTGGCGGCCGGGACTTGCTGCTCACCGTGTCGATGCCCACGCTTCCCGCCCTCTCCGCATACCTGCTCGAACGCCTCGGCACACTCCCCGGAATCAGCGCCACCCGCACCCAGCTCGGCACCCATGTCTTCGTGCACGCCACCGACTGGCGCCTGCGCGCCCTCGACCCCCGCCAGCGGGCTCACATCACCGCCGAACGCCCGGCCAGGTCGCCGTCGACGCCCCAGACGTTCACCGCGCGGGACCGGCTCCTCAGCGTGCGCCTCGGGGCCGACGGCCGTACGTCGCTCACGGACCTCGCGCAGGAGCTGGGCGTCGGGATCACCACCGTACGAAAGCGTCTCGCCCTCCTCATCGCCAACGAGGACCTGGAGCTGCGCTGCGAAGTGGCTCAACCCCTGTGCGGCTGGCCGATCTCCACCTCGATCTGGGCCCAGGCCCGGATCGACGACCGCGACGCCCTGAACAGACTGTTGGCCGCCGTACCAGAGATCCGGGCGTGCATCGGCCTCGCCGGGGGTACGGCGAACCTGCTCATCAGCGTCTGGCTCCGCTCCCTCACCGAGGCCCGCGGCCTCGAATCCCGCCTCACCAGCGCACTGCCCCAGCTGAAGGTGCTGGACCAGGCCGTCTCGCTGCGCTTCGTCAAGCGCATGGGCCGCATCCTCGACCCGACAGGCCGCAGCGTGAGCACCGTCCCCATGGACATCTGGTCCGATCCTTCCTGAAGCCGTGCGTCACAGCGGACTACGGCCGCCACGCCGCAGCTCCCGGTGCCGGGCCAGGGTCTTGAGGGCGAGGTCCTTGAGCAGGTCGTCGTCGACTTCCACGGCATCCGCGGCGTTCTTCAGGAGCCGGGCGTGCAAGTCCTTCGCCACGTCGGCCAGTTGACGGTCGTCTGCCAGGTTGACCGTCTCGTCGGGGTCGGCGACGCGGTCGATCAGGACGAGGTCCTCCTCCTCGCTGTCGCGTGGTGGGCGGCCGTCGATCCGGACGGTGGCGTCGAGGCGGTAGCGGTCGGTGCGGATGCACGAGCGGCGGGGCCAGCCTCGGCCGTCGTCGTAGGTTCCGTGCTGTTGGTTGGGGAAGGCCCGGCTCCATGGTGCGCCGTAGCCGATGGTAGAGAAGATCCCGGTCGGTGCCGGGTCGTGGAAGAGGTCGCGTCCGTCGAACGACTCCGGTGCCTCGATGCCGCACAGCCCGAACAGGGTCCGGGCCAGGTCGAGCGACTGGGCCAGGTCGGTGCGGACCTGGCGCGCGAGGCGTCCGGGTGCGCTGATGATCAGCGGCACCCGGTGGGAGCCGCGGGCGAAGGTGTGTTTGCCGTACGCCCCGTTCTCGCCGAGGTGGGCGCCGTGGTCCGAGGTGAGGACGACGACGGTGCGGTCCGCAACTCCCTTGGCGCGCAAGGCGTCCATGAGGACGGCGAGTTGGGCGTCGACCCAGCTGACCAGGTTGTGGTACGCCGCGTGGGCCCGGCGGGCCACGGCCGGGTCGGCGTCCTGGCCGCCGCCGCTGACTTCGGCGAAGCGCCGCTCGAACCGGCTCACCGGCGCCCGTGAGCCGGGGAGCACGTCCGGGAAGTCCTCGGGCCTGTGCACCTGCCCGTACGCGTGCGGAACGATCACCGGAGTGTGCGGCTGGAGGAAGGAAGCCCGTACGAGGAAGGGTTCCTGGGTCTGTGCGATCCAGGCGGCGGCGTTCTCCGTGACTTGGGCGGGGCCGTACGGCTGTCCTTCGGGGAGCGTGCCGGCGACGACCGTCTTCCCGTTCGGGGTGACCGTCAGGGCGCAGTCCGCCGGGTCCCGGCCGCTGAGCGGGTCGCGCATGGCGCCGCCGGCGGGGTCGTGCAACTGCCACGGGGTCAGCCCGGCCGGGATGTGTTCCTTGCCGAAGCTGGTCGTGCGGTAGCCGTGGCGGGCGAAGACCTCCGGGAAGGTGGTCAGGCCCGGTGGCAGTGGGAAGCCGTCGGCGTATGCCTCGTTGTGGTAGACGCCGGTGCGCTCGGGTGGCTGACCGGTGAGCAGGGCGGTGCGGGAGGGCACGCAGACTGGGGAGTTGGTGTAGCACTCCTTGAACACGGCTCCGGATGCCGCGAGTTCGTCGATGGCGGGCGTGTGCGGGCGGAAGGGGCCTGTGGCGTAGCAGCCGAGCGCGTCTGCGCGCAGCTCGTCGCAGTACAACCACAGGACGTTGAGAGGCCCGGCGGGCGGGGCGGACTGCATGGAAGTGGAGTGCCTTTCGTGGAGTGCCGTCATGGAGGCGGCCGGGTCTCAGGCGTCCTTGGCGGGTACGGCGATGACGGCCGAGAGGCGGGTGTCGGCGACGCTGTGGCCGGCCAGTACCTGGTACTCGCCGGGGATCGTCGTCCAGCCACCGGTGTTCTCGTCCCAGATGGTGAAGGCGCGCTCGGGAAGCCGGATCTCGACCGTGCCGGCCTCGCCCGGTTCCGCGGTGACGGAGGCGAATCCCGCGAGGCAGCGCTCCGGCCGTTCCACGGTGTCGGGCCGGGTGGGGGCGACGTAGAGCTGGACCACTTCCCGGCCGGTGCGGTCGCCGGTGTTGCGCAGCCGGATGCGGGCCGTGGTGGTGTCCGTGATCTCGATGTGCTCGTACGTCCAGTCGGTGTAGCCGAGTCCGTGGCCGAAGGGGTAGGCGGGGGCGGTGGCGTAGCGTTGCCAGGCGCGGTAGCCGATGAAGACGCCCTCGTCGTAGCGCAGGACGCCGTCGGTGGGGGTGACCTGGGTGACAGGGGTGTCGGTGAGGCGGGCGGGCCAGGTGGTGGGCAGGCGGCCGCCCGGCTCGGCGTGGCCGAGGAGCACATCGGCCAGGGCCGCACCGCCCTCCTGCCCGGGGAACCAGCTCAGCAGTACCGCGGCGACGTCCTCACGCCACGGCATCTCCACGGGGGCGCCGGAGTTGACGATCACGACGGTGCGCGGGTTGGCGGCGGCGACGCGGGCGACGAGTTCGTCCTGGCGCCCCGGCAGGCGCAGGGTGGCGCGGTCGAAGCCCTCGCTCTCGACGCGTTCGGTGGTGGCGACCACGACGACCGCGACATCGGCGGCGGACGCGGCGGCGACCGCCTCCTCGATGAGCTGGTCGCCGTCGCGTTCCGGCGCCCGGTGGGCGAGGCCGAAGGCGACACCGCGCAGCGGGCCGATGGCGCCCTTGGGTGTGCGGTTGAGGAGCCTGACGGTGACCGGGCGGCCCCCTTCCAGGTCCGCGGAGCCGCGCGGCAGACAGCGGCCGATCAGGACCGCGTCCATCGGGTCCACGGAATCCGGGTCGTCCACGCCTTCGTACACGACGCTGCCGTCCGCGGTGAGCCGGAAGTCGCCGATGCCACGCGTGCCGAAGTGGTGGGTGCCGCTGTCGCGTGGCGTGAAGGTGCCGGTGACCTCGACCGAGTCCAGAGCCTCGAAGTCGACGCCGTCGGGCAGTGTGTCGGTCGTCCAGCGCAGGTTGCCGACCGGCAGCGGGCACTCGGCGAGAACCGATCCATGCGCGTCCCGCAGGACGGCACGGAGCGTGAACTCTTCTGCCGCGATGGAGAGTTCGTTGTCCGGGTCGGCGCCCAGGGCATAGTCGAGTGCTACGTCGTCCGGGAGCGCGGCGCGCAGTCCGACCAGCGGGGAGACCACATGGGCGGGGAAGACCGTGGCGGAGCCGCCGCCGAGGATGCGGGCGTCGTGGGCGGCCCGGCCGATGAGCGCGATGCGGGGCGTGCTGGAGGCGTTCAGCGGCAGCGTCCGGTCGCGGTTCTCCAGCATCACGATGGACCGGGTGGCGATCTCTCGGGCCACGGCCTCCCCGTCCACGGGCGCGGGGTGGTCGTCCGGCCGCACGGCGGGTGGGGCGTCCTTCAGCAGGCCGAGGCGTGCGGCGAGCAGTAGGACGTGCCGTACGGCGGTGTCCACCGTGGCCTGCGGTACCCGGCCGTCGCGCACGGCGGCGGCGAGCGCGGGGCCGAAGACGGTGAACGGGCCCGGCATGGCGATGTCGAGTCCGCCCTCGATGGCCCGCATGGTGTCCCGGGCTGCCAGCCAGTCGGAGACGACGACGCCGTCGAAGCCCCACTCCTTGCGCAGGATGCCGATCTGGAGCGGGCGGTGCTCCGTCATGGTGGAGCCGTTGACGGAGTTGTAGGCGGACATCAGCGCCCAGGGCCGGGCCGTGGCGATGATCTCCTCGAACGGAGCGAGGTAGAGCTCGCGCAGGGCGCGGGCGTCGACCTGGTTGTCGACGGTGAAGCGTTCAGTCTCGGCGTCATTGGCGACGAAGTGCTTGACGGTGGCGGCGATGCCGCTTTCCTGGAGGCCCGTGACGTATCCCGCGCCGATGCGGGACGTGAGCAGCGGGTCCTCCGCGTACGACTCGAAGTGGCGGCCGCCCAGCGGGGAGCGGTGCAGATTGACGGTGGGGGCGAGCAGGACGTGCACGCCCTTGCGGTGGGCCTCCTGGGCGAGGGCACGGCCGGCCGTGCGGGCCAGGTCCGGGCTCCAGGTGGCGGCAAGCGCGGTGGGGCTGGGCAGGGTGAGGGCCGGGTCGTCGGGGTTGAACGCGGGTCCTCGCACGCCGACGGGTCCGTCCGACATGACCACGGACTCCAGGCCGATCTCCGGGACGGCCGGCAGGGACCACAGGTCCTGGCCGGCGAGCAGGCGCGTCTTGGTGTCGAGGTCGAGGCGGGCCAGGGCGGCTTCGACGGCGGCGGTGTAGTCGGGGTGATCGGGGTGGTTCATCGTTGGTTCCCTTGCGTGGGTGCGGGGCTCGTTCAGGGCTGGGCGGGTGCGGCGGGGGCGGGCAGGGCCACGTCGGGCCGGCGGGGGTCGGGATCGGCCGGGATGACGTCGGAGGTCTCCACCAGCCAGCGCAGCACGGCGTCGTGCAGGCGCCGTTCCAGGTCGGCGCGTTCGGGGCGGCCCGCGAGGTTGGTGCGCTCGTGCGGGTCCTCGGCCCGGTGGTACAGCTCGGGCTGCTCGTACAGCCGCCATACGTACGTCCACTCCCGGTCCCGGACGGCGACGGCCTTGCCCACCAAGGTCGGATCCTGGTGCTGGAGCGCGGCCTTCAGGTCGTACGGGAAGTCCGCGCGCTCCATCTGCGGCTCCTCGTCGAGGGTGAACCCGCCCTCGGTGAAGGCGAGTTCACGATGCGGAGCCGCCGGATCGCGCAGCAGAGGCAGGAGACTGCGGCCGAAGTGGCGTTGGGGCGCGGGCACGCCCGCGAGGTCGAGCACCGTGGGTAGGACGTCGACCATCTCCACCATCGCGTCGCACTCCTGGCCACCTTCGCCGAGCCCGGCACCGCTGATGATCAGCGGGTCGCGGGTGATGCAGTCGTGCATCGCGGACGGCCACTTCTCGATCATTCCGTGGTCGCCGAGGTATTCGCCGTGGTCGGCGAAGAAGAGGGTGACGGTGTCGTCCGCGACGCCGGCCTGCTCAACTGCCCGGGTGGTGCGGCCGATTTGGTCGTCGAGGCGGGACACCATGCCGTAGTAGGTGGCCACGACCTCGCGCCATTGTTCGGGGGTGACCTCGTCCAGGCCGTGGGCTTCGCGGATGGCACGCAGATAGCGCGGTTCACCGGAGGGATCGCCAGGCGGGGCCGGGTCGGGCACCGCGTCGCGGTCGAACCGGGAGAACCACGGCTCCTCCACCTGGAACGGGCAGTGCGGCGCCACCAGCGGCACGAACAGCACCCAGGGCCGGTCCTGCGGAGGCTCGCGCAGCCACTGCTCGGCGGTGCGCACCGCGGCCTCGTCGAAGTCGATCCCGCCGTCGTCGGGGACCCGGCCCCGGTAGAACAGCCGGGACCAGACGCCCTCGGGGTAGTCCCCGCCGTAGAGCCGGGTGGGCCAGGTCGAGAAACCGTACTCGTCGACGCTGGACTCGGTGACACCGGGCGCGAAGGTGTCACCGCGCATCCCGGCCCACGTGACGTGGTATCCGGCGTCCTTGAGGATGCGCAGGAGGTTCGGCTCGTGGTCCTTGAGCAGGTGGGTGAGGGTGCGGTGGCCCGCGGTGTGCGGGTACCAGCCGGTGAGGATCGAGGCGCGGCTGGGCGAGCAGACCGGGTGCTGGACGTAGGCGTTGCTGAAGCGCGTGCCGCGCGCGGCGAGCGCGTCTAGATGCGGGGTGTCCGCGTGCACGTTGCCGAAGGCGCCGAGCGCGTCCGCACGCAGCTGGTCCGGCATGAGGATCAGGAAGTTGGGGCGGGCGGTGCGGGTGCTCATGAGGCGTTCTCCGGGTGCGGGGCCTGGACGATCTCGGTCACGGTGGTCATGCCTGCTTCGCTCCTCCGATGGTGGCGGCGGCGCGGCGGGCCAGCTCCGACCGGACGGCGGCGGCGTCGCGCACGTAGGGCCGGTAGAGCAGCGTCACCAGGGCGCCGTTGGCCAGCATGAGGACGACAGCCAGCCACAGGAATGCCGTCTGCAGGCCGAACGCGTCGCCGAGGTAGCCGACCAGGAGAGAACTGATGGCCCACCCGGCGGCCTCGACGGAGAGCATCAACGCGAAGGCCGCACTGCGCAGTTCGGGCAGCACTACCGACATCACCACCGGCCGGTTGATGCCGGGATTGACGCTCTGCACGCCGCCCACCAGGCCGAACACCACCATGTACACCCACATCGGGCCCCAGTCGATCTGGGTGGCGGCGTAGGCGACCACGGCATAGGCGACGATCGCCGTCTGCATGGCCGCGATCCGGCCGGTGCGCGGGTGCCGCCGGTGGACCCGGTCGGCGACGAAGCCGCCGAGGAACGTGCCGAGCAGGTAGGTGACGGTGACGGCCGGTGTCACCAGGGAGGCGGTGGCGTTGGTGAAGCCGCGCTCGTCGACCAGGAAGGTGACTCCGAAGCTGATCAGGATGAACTGCCCGGTGGTCAGGCGTTGTACGCAGATCAGCAGCAGGGTGCGGTTGCGCAGCAGGCCGCGGAACTGGGCCCGGGTCAGCCGGGCCACGGCGGCCGGTCCGGAGCCGGCGCCGTCCCTGGCGCCGACGCCCGGGTCGCGGAGGAAGGCGAGGATCAGCACGCCGAAGACCACCTGGACGGTGCCGGAGGCGAAGAATCCGTACCGCCAGCCGTTCTCCACGTCCGAGAGCAGGCCGAGCAGCGGACCCGTGATACCGAGGCCCAGCGCCGCGATGCCGTACAGCACACCGGCCGCGCGGCCGCGGTCGGCGTCGTCGAAGAGGTCGGCCACCAGGCCGTTGACGAGCGGTCCGCCGCCCGCGATCCCGGCGGAGGCGATGGTGCCCAGGACGAGGAGCTGGACGAAGTTCTGGGCCAGGCCCATGGCCGCGGTCCACACGCCCCAGAATCCGCAGCACACGGCGAGGACGTTCTTGCGCGGCCATCGGCGGGCCAGCGCGACCCAGAGGGGCCCGGCGACGGCGTGGGCCAGCTTGCTCGCGGCGACCAGCTGGCCGAGCGCGGCGAGCGGAAGCCCGAGGGAGGCGCGCAGCGCGGGAAAGAGGACGGACTGGACACTGGACTCGCTGTTGTCCACATTCAGCAGCCCACCCAGGAGGGCGAGTTGACGCCATCGGCGAGGGGCGCCGGGCGGTGGCGCCTTCGTGGGCGGCGGGACGGATCGCACGGGTACGGGCGGCACTGGTGGTACGGCATCGGTGGGCATCTCGGCTCCTTTGCCGGTGCGGGGTGCGTGCGCGGGTGGGGAGGCTCAGCCGTCCTGCTGGGTGGGAGTGCGCTGGTCACGGGTCTGCAGCAGGTGGACCCAGCGTTCGAGGAGCTCCGCGGTGCGGGGCCGGTCGGGGGCATGCCAGGACACGGGGATGTTCAGCGTGGCGAGGCGCTGCTCCAGGTCGTCGGCGAGGTGGGCGCGGTCGGTGGCGCGCAGGTGCGCGGCGTAGCGGGCGGGGTCGTTGTAGTACGTGGGCCCGGTCTGCAGGGTGGTCTGCATGGGGTCGGGCAGGGCGCCGGGGCGGCCCGCGTACTCGTGCCACCACTCGGCGAGATGAGACCGCATCAGTGCCACGAGGTCGGGCTCGTCGTCCCTCAAGTCCCGTGTCAGGTATGGGTCCTTGGTGACGTCGAAGAGTTGCTCCCACTCGGTACGGAAGCTGCCGGGGTGGTAGGTGCGGATGTAGAGGTGGTCGCGGGTGCGGACGGCGCGCTGGTAGGTGTGGGCGCCGTGGCCGAGGACGAGGTACTCGCGCGAGTCGATGTGCTCGCCGCGGACCGCGGGTGCGAACGACTCTCCCTGCCATCCGGCAGGGACGTCCAAGCCGAGCAAATCGCACAGGGTCGGGGCGAGGTCGATGTTGTAGAGGAGGGCGTCGTTGCGGCGGGCCTCCTCGGGCAGCCGGTCGGTGAGCCCTGGCCAGTGCACGATCAGCGGGACGCGTTGGACGGGCTCGCTGGCGTGCCCGTGCTCGGCGTACGAGCCCAGCTCGCCGAAGGACTCCCCGTGGTCGGCACTGACGATCACCGCGGTGTCGTCGGCGATGCCCAACTCCTCCAGTGCGGCCATGAGTTGACCGAAGTGGTGGTCCCAGTAGGAGATGGCGCCGTCGAAGCCGTTGATCAGGTGCTCGAAGTCGGCGCGGGAGCGGATCGCGTCCGGCATGTTGTGCGGGACGGGCGAGGTGCCCGCGCCGCGGATCGAGTAGTGCAGGTCGAGAGCGCTGCGCGGGCCGTACACCTCGGCGTGCGCGGCGATCGTCTCCTCGTCCGGCCAGGACTGCACGGGCCCCGAAGCGGCCATCTCCTCGGTCCACTCGGCGGGCTGCGTGTAGTTGGTGTGCGGGTCCCAATAGGTCAGGTGCAGATACCAGTTGTCGTCGTCGGCGTGCCGGCGCAGCCAGTCGATCGCGGCGCGGTTGACGTCGTGCGCCTCCTCGTCACCCATCCGGTCGGTGGCGCGGACCGACTCGCGGAAGTTGGCGTGGAAGAAGTACGCGCGGTGGCGTTCGGCGAAGACCGACACGGCGGCGGTGTAGTACCCGCCGAAGCCGAGGCGTTGGCCGAGCAGTGGCCGGTCGGGCTCGGGGCCGTGCCCGGCGTCGAGCCGGAACTGGGCGGCCGGGCCGAAGTGCCCGATCACCCCGTTCGTGATGCCGAACTGGCCGCTGGTCAGCGCGGTGCGGGACGGCAGGCACGGAGAGTCGGAGCAGTAGTAGCGGTCGAAGGTGACGGACTTGTCGGCGAGCTTCTGCAGGTTGGGGGTGGTGGGCCGGTGATATCCGTACGGGGTGGTGTGGTCGGCGCGGAGGGTGTCCACGTCGACGTAGATGATGCGCATATGTGCGGCTCCCGGTCGGGGATCGGGCAAGGGGCGACCGCCACGTGGCGGTGCGGCTCGCCACGTGCTGCGGAAGCGGTATGGGGGATGTCGAGGAGGGGCCAGGTGGGGCGGGGTCAGCGGCCGAGCCGCGCCTCCAGGCGGGCCTCGGTCAGCTGGAGCCAGGCGATGTAGGAGGCCGCGAACGCGTAGCCGTGCTCGTGGGCCATGGTGTGCACCTCGCGGGCCCAGTCCCCGTCGAGGCCGTCGATCTGCGGCTCGTACGGGTCTGGGACGTACAGCGTGGCGCTGAGCGCGTCGTGCTTGAGCCGGTATGCCAGCTCGGTGCGTACGACGTCCAGGGCGATCTCGGGGTCGAGCTGCCCGGCGAAGATGAAGCGCAGTTTGAACTCGGGGTCCATGGGGCGCGGCGACGGCTCGTACGGGGAACGCGCCCACGCGAGCAGCGCCTGTTCGCCCACCTCGGTGAGCCGGTAGACCTTGGCGTCCGGGCGGCCCTCGCGCGGGTCGACATCGAAGTCCACCCAGCCGCGCTCCACCAGGGTGCCGAGCCTGCGGTAGATCTGCGGCAGCTTGACGCCGTAGCCAATGTAGCGGCCCGGACCCTCCATCCAGCGACGCAGGTCATAGCCGGACAGGCGGCGAAGCGCCAGCGCACCGAGGATCACGTAGTCGAGCTGCATCCGAACCTCTTATGTTCGCAGGAACCTAGCTAGGCTCAGATTCACCCGCCGCCCGGACGGTGTCAAGAGTCTTCACGCGGGTGCAACACAGCGGAAACCCGCGTGTCCGCTGGAGCTGTCCGGACTGTTGGCGGTGCGGGCCGCGACGCGGTAGCGGTTGCAGTACGAGACGTGGCACATGTGCGAGCCGCCACGGATCACCTTGTCCGAACCGCCGCGCGGGCCTTGGGGGTTGACGAGCGGCCGGGCGGATCCGTGGTCCGTGGTCCACCAGTCGGCGCACCACTCCCACGCGTTGCCGGAGGTGTTGTACAGGCCGAAGTCATTGGGCTCGAAGGCGTCGACGGGGGCCGTGCCGCGATATCCGTCGACGGCGGTGTTCTTCGTGGGGAAGGTGCCGCGCCAGATGTTGCAGCGGTGGCTGCCGTCGGGGTCGAGCTGGTCACCCCAGGGGTAACGCCGTTGTTCGAGCCCTCCGCGGGCGGCGTACTCCCACTCGGCCTCGGTCGGCAGCCGCTTGCCCGCCCACGCGGCGTACGCGGCGGCGTCGTTCCAGGACACGTGCACGACCGGGTGGTCACCGCGCCCCTCCAGCGTGCTGCCGGGTCCCTCCGGCCGGTCCCAGGCGGCGCCCCGTACCCCGCACCACCAGGGGGTTCGCTCGGGCCGGGGAGCGCCGCGCCGCAGAGCCGCCGGCAGGAAGCCGGCGAACACGTACGACCAGCCGATGCGCTCGGCGTCGGTGCGGTACCCGGTGGCCTCGACGAACGTCGCGTACTGCTCGTTGGCCACCGCGCACACGTCGATGCGGAACGGGTCGAGCCGCACCGCCCGCACCGGCCCCTCGCCGTCCCCGGCGAAGCCCTCGGCGTCGTCCGCGCCCATCAGGAACTCGCCGCCCGGCAGCGACACCATCCTCCGCCCGTCGCGCACCCGGCCCGGTGCCGCGGTCAGGGGTACGGCCACGGAGGCGGCCGCCGGTCCTCCGCCGGTCGGCATGCAGCAGCGTGCGGGGGCGCGGGTATCGCTCATCTCGGCTCTGATCCTCCGGGTACCGGGGGTTGTCTCCGTCGACAACCCCGACCTATGTTCGTATGCACATAAGCACGGGGAATCGTGGCAGGGGAAGAGGCTCGATGAAAGCCATCATGGTCATGTTCGACACGCTCAACCGGCGCTTCCTGCCGCCTTACGGGGCACAGGAAATCCATGCCCCGAACTTCACGCGCCTCGCCGAGCGCACGGCCACCTTCGACACCTGCTACGCGGGCTCCATGCCGTGCATGCCGGCCCGCCGCGAACTGCACACCGGCCGCCACAACTTCCTGCACCGCAGCTGGGGCCCGCTCGAACCCTTCGACGACTCGATGCCCCAGATCCTCGGTGAACACGACGTCCACACCCACCTGGTGACGGACCATCAGCACTACTGGGAGGACGGCGGCGCCACCTATCACGGCCGCTACCGCACCTTCGAGTTCTTCCGCGGCCAGGAGGGCGACCCCTGGAAGGGGCACGTGGCCGACCCCGACATTCCCGACGCCGTCCGCGTGCGTCGCGGGGAGGGCTGGCGACAGGACTGGATCAACCGCCAGTACCTCGCGGACGAGGCCGACCACCCGCAGACCCGCACCTTCGACGCGGGCCTGGAGTTCCTGTACACCAACCACGCCGAGGACGACTGGTTCCTGCAGATCGAGACGTTCGACCCGCACGAGCCGTTCTTCAGCTACGCCCGCCACAAGCAGCACTACGCGCACGCCTACGACGGCCCTCACTTCGACTGGCCCGACTACAAACAGGTCAGCGAGAGCGACGAACAGGTCGACCATGCCCGCCGCGAGTACGCGGCCCTGCTGTCCATGTGCGACGCCTCCCTGGGCCGAGTCCTCGACACCATGGACGAACTCGCTCTGTGGGACGACACGTTGCTGATAGTCTGCACCGACCACGGCCTGCTGCTCGGAGAGCATGGCTGGTGGGGCAAGAACGTCCAGCCCTGGTACGACGAGACCATCCACACCCCTCTGTTCATCTGGGACCCGCGCAGCCGCGTCCAGGGCGAGCGCCGCACCTCTCTCGTCCAGACCATCGACCTGGCACCGACGCTCCTGGACCACTTCGGCCTCGCCCCCACCCCCGACATGCAGGGCCACCCGCTGCAGCGGACCGTCACCGACGACACCCCCGTACGCGAAGCGGGCCTGTTCGGCGCCTTCGGCGGCCACGTCAGCGTCACCGACGGCCGCCACGTCTACATGCGGGCGAGCGCGGAGCGGACCAACCAGCCCCTGCACGAGCACACCCTCATGCCCACCCACATGCGCGGCCGCTTCGCCCCCGCCGAGCTCAAGGGCGCCGAACTGGTACCACCGTTCTCTTTCACCAAAGAGGTGCCGCTGGTGAAGGTGCCGGGCCACGCCATGTCCAACCCGTACGCCTTCGGAACCCTGCTCTACGACCTGGAAACCGACCCCGAGCAGCAACACTCGCTCGTCGACGACGCGTTGGAGCTGCGCATGGCGACGCTGCTGACCGACCTGCTGAGGACCTCGGACGCTCCGCGCGAGCAGTACGTGCGGCTCGGACTGCCGGAGTCAGGCCCGGTCACCGAAGCGCATCTGCTCGCCCGGACGCAGCGCCCCCAGGTGGAGGCGTCCACCGAACCCCCGCCCCGCCCGGAGGACTTCCCCCCAGGCCCGCTCAGCGTCCACGTACCGCTGCGTGACCTGCTCGCGCACACCGAGGGCGAACGCATCCTGCGGGCGCACTTCGCGGCACTCCTGGATGGGCCGTTCGCCCGCATGGCCGCGGAGTTGTCCCTGCTCCAGATCGCCACGTTCGCGGTCGGCCTCGTCCCCCGCGACCTGCTCCGGGCCATCGCCACCGAACTCGCCGCCGCGTCGTCGCCAGAACTGAGGACCTTCTCGACCTTGACGGCGAACGCGGTCCAGTCGTAGGGGTCAGACCTGCGGCAGGGAGAAGGGGACGTGTCCGACGGCGCGGCCGGTGGTGTCGAGGAGCCGGCCCATGCGTTTGCGGGTGTGGAGGAAGACGGTGCGGTCGCTGACCTTCAGGTGCGGGAAGCGTTCCGCGAGGTGCGCCTCGAAGGGGTCGATGGCGTGCAGGCCGCGCAGCCAGACCATGACGAGGAGGTTGTCGGAGCCGCTGACGGACACGGCCAGGCGGACCTCTTCCCTTCGGGCGAGCGCGTTGCCCGTGGCCTCGAGGTGGGTGTGGGGGACCGCGGTGCGGTAGAGCACGACCGTCGAGAGCCCGGCGAGGGGATGGGCCAGGTCGCAGCGGAAAGTGATGTCCCTGTCGCGGACCATCCGCTGGAGCCGGCGGCGGGCGGTGTGTTCGCTCATGCCGGTCGCGGTGCCCAGGTCGGTGTAGCCGAGGCGTCCGTCACGGCCGAGGGCTTCGAGAAGGGCCTGATCCTCGGGCGGCGGCCGGTGGTGCATATGGGCGCTGTACGGAGTCGGGTGCGAGGTGCGCGGAGCGGAGAGCCCCGCGTCGCCGGACGGTTGCATGGCCCGCATGCGCCAGTCGCCGCCCTCGCTGTACAGGGTGATGCCGAGGCGTGTGCGGGTGGACCGTACGCCTCTCAGGCCGCCGATCAGACCGTGCACCGAGCGGCCGAGGGAGGGCAGGTCGGCAGCGACGACCGACGCCAGGAGATCGAAGTCGCCGGCCGTCTCGTCGACGCTGAAGACCCAGGGCATGTCGGCCAGGGCGGCGCCGGCGGATTCCACGGCCCGGGGCCGGCACCTGACCTCGACGTAGGCGACGGTCGTCGCCTTCGCGGAGTCGTACGCGCTGACCCAGGCCAGACCGCCCGCGCGCAGCCGTTCCCAGCGGCGGGCCGCCGTGGTCGCGTCCACGCCGAGGGCCCTGCCGATCCGGGCCCACGGTGCCCGGGGAGCGGCCTGGAGTGCGTCGACGAGGGCCAGGTCCAACTCGGAGAACGGAGCAGCCCCGCCGGTCCCGCGGGAATCAGGGACTGTGGCTTCTCCTGAGATGTTTTCCTGCAATTCTCCAGGGATTCCTGTCACGGACCGGATCGTAGGGGCACTTCCGGCCGATTCCCAGCCCCGGCTTCGGCCACCCGGAGTCGAAGGAGTGCCGCGTGTCTGCTCCGCCCCTGCAGCCCGTCCGCAGAACCGTCCGGATCACGATCGTGCTGCTGTTCACCGCCTGGCTGGTCGACTACGCCGACCGGCTCGTCATCAACCTTGCCCTGCCCTCCATCGGCGACGAGTTCGACGTGGGCCGCGGGGAACAGGGCCTGATCGTCTCGGCGTTCTTCCTCGCCTACGCCCTGTGCCAGATCCCCGGCGGCCTGCTCGCCGACCGGTACGGTGCCCAGCGGATCATGCTCTGGGCCCTGCTGTCCTGGTCGGTGTTCACCGCGCTGACCGGCTTCGCCTGGTCGTTCGCCGTCCTGCTGCTCATGCGGTTCGCGTTCGGCGCGGCCGAGGGCGTCTTCCCGCCCGCCTCGATGAAGGTCCTCGTCGAGCGGACCACACCGGCCCAGCGCATGGGCGCCAACGGCGTGATCATGAGCTCGAACGCCCTCGCCGGGGTCCTCACCCCGCTCCTCGTCGCGCCTCTGATCGCCGCTTTCGGGTGGCGCTCGGCGTTCTACTCGACGGCGGCCCTCGGCGTGTTCGTCCTGGTGGCGATACGGGTGTGGCTCCCCGCGCCGCTGCCGCCGACGGAGCCGGAGACCCGCGTCGCCCGGCGGCGCGCGGGCGGCGTCCTGCGTCAAGGCGTGATCTGGCGGTTCAGCGCCATGATGTTCGGCTACAGCGTGATCGTGTGGGGTCTCAGCACGTGGATCCCGTCCTATGTGAGCGAGGAGTACGGCGTCTCGCTCGCCTCGACCGGGGCCCTCGTGGCGATTCCCGGTCTCGCCGCGACCGGCGCGATCGTCGTCGGCGGGCGGCTCGCGGACCGTCTTGGCGGCCACCACCGCAGGGTGATCGTGCCCGGCATGACGGTGGCTGCCGTGACGCTGCTGTTCATGGTCTTCTCGCCGTCGCTCATCGGTTTCATCGTCTTCGGCACGCTCGCCACGACCGCCGTCTCCCTGTGCTACATGCCGATCCTTGCCGTGCCGCTGGGCGGCCTCGCGCCCGAGGACGTCGGCGTGGGCAGTGGCGCGATCGTCTTCGGCGGCCAGGTCGCCGGGATGGTCGCCCCGCCCGTCATCGGCGCGCTCGCCGACGCCTTCTCCTTCAAGGTGGCCTTCGCCTCCCTGGTGCTCGGCGCGGCCATCGCTCTTGTGATGGCGCTTCTCACCCCGCAGGACGCCGCCACCTTCCGGACCGTCACCGGCGCGTCCGACCTGCCCACGCCCGCAAAGGAGCACTCATGACCGCCGCCCCCATCGCGCGCCTGCTGTCCGGCTTCCCGGAGCGGCTGCCCGGCCTGATGGCCCTCTACGAGGACCTGCACGCCCACCCGGAGTTGTCCTTCCAGGAGTTCCGTACGGCCGGAGTCGTCGCGGAACGGCTGCGCCAGCAGGGCTGGGAGGTCACCGAGGGCGTCGGCGGCACCGGTGTCGTCGGGGTCCTGGCCAACGGCGAGGGCCCGGTGGTCCTGCTCCGCGCCGACATGGACGGGCTCCCGGTGCGGGAGCGGACGCAACTGCCGTACGCCTCCCAGGAGATGGGCGTCGACGGCGAGGGCAACAAGGTTCCCGTCATGCACGCTTGCGGCCATGACATGCACGTCACCTGCCTGCTCGGCGTGACCGCCCAACTCGCCGCCGCCCGTGGGGAATGGCATGGCACGGTCGTCGCGGTGTTCCAGCCGGCGGAGGAGGTCGGCGGGGCACCGGCCATGATCGAGGACGGCTTCCTGGACCGCTTTCCACGCGCGGATGTCTGCCTCGGCCAGCATGTGTCCCCGGCCCCCGTCGGTCTCGTCGGTACCCGCCCGGGCACGGTGATGGCCGCCTCCGACAGCCTGCGGGTCCGCCTTCACGGCCGCGGCGGACACGGCTCCACGCCTGAGACGACCGTCGATCCGATCGTCATGGCCGCCGCGGTCGTCATGCGGCTGCAGACGGTCGTCTCCCGGGAGGTGGGGGCGGCGCAGACCGCCGTGGTGACCGTCGGTTCGCTGCACGCGGGCACCAAGGAGAACATCATTCCCGACACGGCGGACCTGCGGATCAACATTCGCTCCACGACGCCCGTCGTACGGGAGCGGGTCCTGGCGGCTGTCGAACGGATCGTCCGTGCCGAGGCGGCCGCGTCCGGCGCGCCCAAGGAGCCCGAAATCACCGCTCTCAACGCCTTCCCCGTCACGGTCAACGACACCGCGGCCACCGGCACCGTACTGACCGCGATCGCCGAAGTCCTGGGCGGTGAGCGGGTGTTCACCCTTCCCGAACCCCTCACCGGCAGCGAGGACTTCGGCACCTTCGGCACGGCGCTCGGTGTTCCCTCGGTCTTCTGGCACTTCGGGGGCGGCGACCCGGCCCACTTCGAGCACATCGACCCCGACACCTTGCTGACGGACGGCCTGCCAGACACGGTCCCGGCCAACCACTCTCCGTACTTCGCCCCCGTACCCGAACCCACGATCCACACCGGCGTGACGGCGCTGCTCGCGGCGGCCGCCCACTGGCTGTGTGCCGGCGACCGACAGGAGAAGTGACGTGCCTCTGGACCCGGACATTGCCGCGTTCTTGCGAAGGCTCCAGCAACTCGGCGCCCCAGAACCAGGGGAGAACGCTGTTGCACGGGCCAGAGCCCGGCTGCGGGCGCTGACCGCCGACCACCTCGACCAGGCCGCAAAGCCCGAGGTCGCGACGGTGACCTCGACGGTGCTGGCGGATTCCGTCCCGGCCCGCGTCTACCGGCCGCATGCCACGACGCCCGTGCCAACGGTGGTGTACCTGCACGGCGGCGGCTGGGTGGCCGGCGACCTCGACACACACGACGTGCACGCCCGGAACCTGTGCCGCGACCTCGACGCCGTCGTGGTGAGCGTCGACTACCGGCTCGCGCCCGAGCATCGTTTCCCCGCCGCGGTCGAGGACGCTTACGCCGCCCTGACCTGGGTCGCGCGGCACGCGGACGCGTTCGGCGGCGACCCTGCCCGGCTGGTCGTCGGCGGCGACAGCGCCGGAGCGACGCTGTCCGCCGTGTGCGCACAGCAGGCCCACGCCGACGGACTGTCGCTCGCCGCCCAACTCCTGGTCTACCCCAGCACGGACATGTCCGGCGCTTACCCGTCGCGGGCCGAGAACGGCGAAGGCTACTTCCTCACCACCACAGAACTGCACTGGTTCTTCGAGCAGTACCTCGGCGTCAGCCCCTCCGATCCTGCCTCCGCCGCGTTCGGCGCCGACCCGCGGGTCGCACCCCTGCGGGCGAAGGACCTGTCCGGGCTCGCTCCGGCCGTCGTGGCCACCGCGGAGTACGACCCGCTGCGTGATGAGGGAGACGCGTACGCCGAAGCGCTGCGGGGCGCCGGCGTACGCGTCGCGCACCGGCGGTTCGACGGCCTCGTCCACGGCTTCTACGGCATGGACCACCTCAGCCCTGCCGCAGGGGAGGCGACGGCCTGGATCAACGCCGCGCTCAAACGACTGCTCGGCTGACAGCCCCTACCCACCCTCGTCCGTGAAGTCCCTTTATCCGTAAGGAAGTCCGTATGAACCCGAACGACGCCGGTGCCGATCTCGCCTACCTCAGCGCCACCGAGGCGCGACGGCTCTTCGACGCCGGCGAGCTCTCCCCGGTGGAGCTGATGCACGCGGTCATCGCCCGCGCGGAACAGACCGAACCGGTCGTCAACGCCTTCACCGAGCAGCTCTTCGACGAGGCACTCCAACAGGCCCGGCACGCCGAGGACCGCTTCCTCGGCAAGGGCGGCCTGACGCCGCGCCCGCTGGAAGGCATCCCGGTCGCCACCAAGGAGAAGCACGCCATCGCCGGGCGTTCCCTCACCGAGGGCTCCCTCGTCAACGTCGGCAACACCGCGACCGAGAACGCCCCGGTCATCGACCGGATCCTCGACGCGGGCGGCATCGTCCACGCCCGCACCGCCACCCCCGAGTTCTCCATCGCCACCTTCACCCACAGCCGCCTGTGGGGCGTCACCCGCAATCCGTGGAACCCCGACTTCACCCCCGGCGGCTCGTCCGGCGGCGCGGGCGCCTGCCTCGCCGCCGGTACCGCGCTGCTCGCCTCCGCCTCCGACATCGGCGGCTCGACCCGCATCCCCGCCGCCTTCACCGGCACCGTCGGGTACAAGGCCCCGTACGGCCGGATACCCGGCGTCGCACCGCTGTCCGCCGACCACTACCGCGGGGACGGCCCCATGGCACGCACCGTCGACGACTGCATCACCTTCGCCAACGTCCTGGCAGGCCCCGACCCGCGCGACCACGTGTCGCTGCGCCCGAAACTCGTCCTGCCGACCGAGTACGACGCGGTCGCCGGGATGCGCATCGCCCTGTGCCTGCGCCTGGGTGCCTACGACGTCCACCCGGAGATCGAGGCCAACACCCGCGCCGTCGCCAGCGCCCTCACCGACGCGGGCGCGATCGTCGAGGAGATCGAACTCCCGTGGACCAAGGACGACCTCCTCATCAGTGCCGCCGCACACTTCTCCACGATCTTCGGCGCCCTCGTCCGCGAGATCGAAGCCGAGCACCGCGACCGGATGTCGCCGTACGCGGCAGCCTTCGCCGACACCATGGCCGTCGCCCGTGAGCAGGTCACCTACCTCGACGGCCTGCGCGTCGAGACCCGGCTGCAGCGCGAACTGGCTGAGGCGATTGCCCCCTTCGACGCCCTGATCTGTCCGACCACGGCCGTTCCGGGACTGCCCGCCGGAGACGATCTCCTGGGGCGTCTGGTGGTGAACGGCGAGGACCACGGCGAGCCGCTGTGGGCGACCATGACGCTGCCCTTCAACATCAGCAACCGCTGCCCCGTCCTCAACGTGCCAAGCGGCCACTCCAGTTGGGGCCTTCCGACCGGCGTCCAGATCGTCGGCCACACCTATGACGACCCGACCGTCTTCCGCATCGGCAAAGCCGTAGAGCAACTCCGCACCTGGGCATACACCCCGAACCGCCGACCGAGCGTCCAGCCGACGCCTCTCGTACAGTCAGCCACTGACTGATCGTCGGTCCGTCCTGACCAGGCACTGAGCCTTTCCAGCCTGCTTTCCGAGCTTGCTCGTTGGGCTGACAATGTGGAGAAGCCAGTCCTCGCGGTGCTCAACGACCTCGAGACCACCCGAGAGCCCACTGCCGTGTGATCGCGCCCGTCACCCGACGTCGTCTCGCACTTCTTCGCATGCTTCGCCCCGCCGAGGGCGATGCAACGTAGCGACCCAGCTGGTCCGTGACTGGTCCACGGCGCGCGCAGATTCGCGGCGAACGGGTCCGGAAGGTTGCTGAATGGTCACGGATAGGGGCTGCGGGGCTGTGGGTGCCTGGAAGGGTAAAGCTCCCTCCAGGCACCCAACTTGAGGCTCTAGAAGAACCCAAGTTTCTTAGGGCTGTATGAACAAAGAACGTTCTTCGTCTGCTGGTAGTGCTCCAGCATCATCTTGTGGTTCTCGCGGCCGATGCCCGACTGCTTGTAGCCGCCGAAGGCGGCGTGGGCCGGGTACGCGTGGTAGCAGTTCGTCCAGACTCGGCCCGCCTGGATCGAACGGCCCGCGCGGTAGGCCGTGTTGATGTCCCGGGTCCACACGCCCGCGCCGAGGCCGTACAGCGTGTCATTGGCGATTTTGATGGCGTCGTCGTAGTCGGCGAAGGAGGCGACCGAGACGACCGGGCCGAAGATCTCCTCCTGGAAGATCCGCATGCGGTTGTTGCCTTCGAAGATGGTGGGCTGGACGTAGTAGCCGCCCGCCAACTCGCCGTCGTATTCGATGCGCTGACCGCCCGTCAGGACCTTGGCGCCCTCCTGCTGGCCGATGTCCAGGTAGGAGAGGATCTTCTGGAGCTGGTCGTTGGACGCCTGGGCGCCGATCATCGTGTCGGTGTCGAGCGGGTTGCCCGGCCTGATGGCCTCCGTGCGCGCGATCGCCGCGTCGAGGAACTCGCTGTAGTGGCCCTGCTGGATCAGCGCCCGCGAGGGACACGTGCAGACCTCGCCCTGGTTGAGGGCGAACATCGTGAAGCCCTCGAGGGCCTTGTCGCGGAAGTCGTCGTCCTTCGCCCACACGTCGTCGAAGAAGATGTTCGGCGACTTGCCGCCGAGTTCGAGGGTGACCGGCTTGATGTTCTCGGACGCGTACTGCATGATCAGCCGGCCCGTCGTCGTCTCGCCGGTGAACGCGACCTTCGCCACGCGCGCGCTGGACGCGAGCGGCTTGCCCGCCTCCACGCCGAAGCCGTTGACGACGTTCACGACGCCCGGCGGCAGCAGGTCGGCGACCAGGCTCAGCCAGTAGTGGATGGACGCCGGGGTCTGCTCTGCGGGCTTGAGGACCACCGCGTTGCCCGCCGCGAGGGCCGGGGCCAGCTTCCAAGTGGCCATCAGGATCGGGAAGTTCCACGGAATGATCTGCGCCACCACGCCGAGCGGCTCGTGGAAGTGGTACGCGATCGTGTCGTCGTCGATCTCGCTGAGCGAGCCCTCCTGGGCGCGCAGGGCGCCGGCGAAGTAGCGGAAGTGGTCGATGGCGAGCGGGATGTCGGCGGCGAGCGTCTCGCGGACCGGCTTGCCGTTCTCCCAGGTCTCGGCGACCGCCAGCTTCTCGAGGTTCGCCTCCATCCGGTCGGCGATCTTGAGAAGGATGTCGGCGCGCGCGGTGGGCGACGTACGGCCCCAGGCGGGCGCGGCGGCGTGCGCCGCGTCGAGGGCGCGCTCGACGTCCGCCTCGGTGCCCCTGGCGATCTCCGTGAACGGCTTCCCGTTGACCGGGCTCGGGTTCTCGAAGTACTGGCCGAGGGCCGGCGGCACGTACTCGCCGCCGATGAAGTGGTCGTAGCGGGCCTGGTAGGAGACGACTGAGCCGTTGGTACCGGGCGCTGCGTAAAGGGTCATCTTGGCTGGCCTCCCGTGCGAGCCGCCCGCCGTTGGGCAGCTTTCGCACGGAGGCTAGGCGCGCGGACGTTGCAGATAGGTTGCGTACGACGTCGGGGGGCCGGGCGCGGCCTGCTCCGCGTCGAGTTCCCTGAGGCGGGCAAGCACGGACGGCGCGGGGCGCACCGTGGCCAGCGCCCGCCACACGTCGAGGTCCTCCTCGCCCCACGGTGCGTGCGCCCAGTCCGCCAGCAGGTCGGGGTCGCCACGCGCGATGAGCGCGGCACGGATCTCGTCGGTGAGCCTGCGCCGTATACGAACGACGGCAGGGGCCTGCGAGCCGGGCAGCAGCGGTCCGCCGAACGCGGCGGCGGCCGCCGTCACCGCGCCCGTCCCCAGGCGCCGCTCGACCGCCCCGAAGTCGGACTCGACGGGCGCCGCCAGGCGGTAGGGGCGCGAGCCGAGGATGTCGGGGCCGAGTACCCGGCGCAGGCGCGCCAGTTCGGCCCGCAGCGTCACAGGTGTGACCGACTCGTCCTCGTACAGGGCGCACAGCAGCTCGTCGCCGGTCAGGCCCTCCGGGTGGCGGGCCAGCAGGACGAGGATCTCGCTGTGCCGGCGGCTGAGGCGGATCTTGCGTCCGCCGCTCGTGATGAGGAGCGCCTCGTCCCGGCCGAGCGCGGTGAGCCGGAGGCTGTCCGCGTCCGAAGGCGGCGGCGCGAGCAGCGCCAGCTGGGACTCCGCCGCACGAGCCACCGCCTGCACGAACGCCAGGCTGTGCGGATGGGCAAGCCCGTCCCCGCCCGTGATGTCGACGGCGCCGAGCAGCCGCCCCGAACGCGGATCGTGCACGGGGGCCGCCGCGCAGGTCCACGGCTGGACACGCCGGATGAAGTGCTCGGCGGCGAACACCTGGACGGGCCGGTCGACCGCCACGGCCGTGCCCGGCGCGTTCGTCCCCATCGCCGTCTCCGACCAGCGCGCGCCCGGCACGAAGTTCATCTTCCCCGCCCGCTGCCGCGTCGTCCGGTCGCCCTCGACCCACAGGAGCCTGCCGTGCGCGTCACACACGGCGAGCAGATGCTCGCCGTCCTGGGCGAACGTGCCCATGAGTTCACGGAACAGCGGCATGACGCGGGCCAGCGGATGCTCGGCGCGGTACGCCCCGAGGTCGCCGTCGCTCAGCTCTACCGACGCCGAGGCGTCCGGGCTGACGTGCGCTCCGGCGGAGCGCCGCCAGGAATCGGCCACCACGGAGCGCACCGGGCGGGACACGGTCCCCGCGGCGGTGAACGTCTCGTGCGCGCGGCGCAGGACCCGTACCCGCTCGGACGGATCGGTGCCCGGCTCCAGGGCCACCCATGGATCGGTCAAATCGGCCTCCCCGGCGGGCGATGCGGCGGTGCATCGCTGTGGGGACATCGTCGCGCCGGGGACGCATACGGACAAGCGTCCCGACACTGATCCGCACGGATGCGTCACAGTGCGTGCGCGCCGGGCAGGCCGACCCCGCTGCGCTCCTGGCCACCACTCAGGCGAAGTTGACCATCCTGATGTAGCGGGACCAGTCCCAGTACGGGCCCGGGTCGGTGTGGTCCGTGCCGGGGACCTCGTAGTGCCCGAGGATGTGCTGGCGGTCCATGGGTATGCCGTACTTGGCGCAGATCGCGGCGGTCAGATTGGCCGACGACTGGTAGAGCGCGTCGGTGAAGTACTCCGGCTGATCGACCCAGCCCTCGTGCTCGATGCCGATGCTTCGGGTGTTGTAGTCCCAATTCCCGGCGTGCCAGGCGATGTTGCGCTCGCGGACGCACTGGGCGATGTGGCCGTCGGACGAGCGGACCACGTAGTGCGCGGAGACCTTCTTGGCCGGGTTCTGGAAGATGGCCAGGGCGTCGGCGTACGTCTCCTGGGTCACGTGGATGATCACGTAGTTCAGGGGATAGCTGGTGGGGCGGCTGGACGCCGTGTAGTTGGAGGTGCTGGCAGGGACGGACTCGGCGCCCGGATAGTCGACGGCCTGCGCCCCGGCGGAGGCGCGGGCGGCGGGGAGCAGTGCTGCGGGCACGGCGGCGAGCGCGCCGGCCTGGAGTAACCGGCGCCGGCTCGGAAGTGGCCTTCGGTCCATGACTGGTCTGCCTCTCTGGTGGGGACGGTGGGGCAGGGCTTTGTCTGCGAACTGCGAACTGCGAACTGCGAACAGCGAGCGGTGGGTCGTCAGAAGGTGCGGTGGTCCGGGCGGGGGAGCGTCGCGGCGACGTCCCTCAAGTGCGCGTGCAGCCCGCGATGCGTCTCCCGTGCCGGCAGCCACTCCTTACGGAGCTTCGCCACGCACGTGTAGTTCGTGTCGCAGACGTTGGCGAGCGGCGACTCGACGGTCTGCGAGGCGAACTGGTAGGCGTCCAGCTCACTGAAGCCGTAGTCGCGCTCCAGCCAGCGCACCAGGTCGAGTTGGGATATCCGGAACGCGTCCTCGAGAGGCCGCGCCGACCCGGTCGAGATGATGTGCGTGTCCGACTCGATGCGCGGCCACGGCGTCGCGACCCCCTTGAGGAGCTCGACGATCACGACGGTCCGCATGGCGCACTCGACGGCGACGCCGCACGTCTCGCCCTCGCCCTGTCGCGCGTGCCCGTCGCCGAGGCTGAGCAGCGCGCCCTCGACGTTCACCCCGAGGTAGCACGTGACGCCCGCCCGCATTTCCGGCGAGTCCATGTTGCCGCCGTGCGCGTCCGGGACGAGGGCCGAGCGGACCTCGAGGTTCGCCGGTGCCACGCCGACCGTTCCGTGCATCGGGTCCATCGGCAGCTCGACCTGGAGGTCGCTGTCGTGCGCAGTGAACCGGGCGGTGCGTCGCTCCCGGTCGAGGTGCCACATCCATACGACCTCGGGCAGCGGCGGCTGGAGCGTGGCCGTGGTGTGGGTGGACGTGAGTGCGCCGAAGAGCGGGACTGTCGTGGACGCCGCCCAGTCGCGGGCCGGCTCGACGGAGACGAAGTGCACCGCGACCGTGTCGCCGGGTTCGGCGCCCTCGATGTGGAAGGGCCCGGTCTGCGGATTGAGGAACGGGAACTCGCACACCTGCGACACCAGGTCCTTCTCGGACCGCACCCGCCCGTCGAAACAGTCCTCCGTGTAGAGGTCCAGGACCGTGCCCGGCGCGATCCGGGCGACGGGCGGCGCGCCGCCGAACGTGTAGGCGTACTCGCCCGGTTCGGGCCGCACGGTCAGGATCCTGGGGTCGTTCATCGCTGTGCCGCTCCGCTCTGTGAGGTGGGTGCGTCAGGGTCCGAGCCCGGGTCCGGTGCTCCGTCCGGTGCGTCGTCGTCGAGATGGACGCGTCCGGTCTCCGCTATACGTTCCGGATGGCGCCGCAGGAGCACCGCGAGCACCACGACCCCCGCGAGCATCCACACGGCGACGACCGGGCCCGCGTAAGAAACCGGCGCCGTCAGCTCCGACACGAAGTCGAAGACCGGCAGGCCCGCGGCCGTCAGCAGCGCGGGCACGAAGGCGACGATGCCGAGGAGCGGGAGGACGAGATGGCGCACCGGGCGCAGCACGGAGCGACCGCGCCGCAGGAAGTACCCGGCACAGGCGAGGTTCGCCACGATGTACACACCGATGATGACCGTGACGATCACCGTCGCCAGGAGCAGGAACGCCGTCACCGGGTCGTAGGCGAAGCCGAGCCCGAGCATCGCCGCGACCGCGACGACGAACTGGACGGCGACGCCGGTGACGGGGGAGCGGCGCACCGGGTGCAGGCGCGCGAATCCGCTCGGGAAGACGCCGATCCGGCCGAGGGCGAACGCCGTGCGTGTCGAGACGTTGGCGCACGCGTTGGCGTTCGCGATCGTCGAGTTCACCACCGCCAGGAACACCAGGACCCAGAAGAGGCCGAACGAGGCGCGGGCCACGCCCTCCCACGACGCGGCGCCCTCCGCTCCGAACGTCGCGAACCTGCCGGGCCCGAAGTACACCGACATCGCGTACGTCGTCAGTACGTAGAAGAGCCCGATCGCCAGGGCCGCCCCGAGGACGGCCCGGTGCATGGTGCGCCGTGGGTCGCGGGTCTCCTCGGCGAGGGGCGCCGCCGCCTCGAACCCGGCGAACGCCAGCACCGTGTACACCGAACCGGCGAAGACGCCGCTCCAGCCCTCGTACCCCTGCGCCGAGTGCGAAGTGCCGAACACCGAAAGGGTGTTGTCGCTGCCCGCCTTCGAGATCAGCAGGATCGCGAAGGCCAGGAAGACGACGACTTCGAAGGCGCCGAGCACCGTCCCGAAGCGGGCCGACGCACGCACTCCGAAGTAGCCTGCCACGGCGATGATCCCGGCTCCGGCGAGCGACCACGGCCACCACAGGTCCGCCGGGTACGACGACCACTCGTTGTGCAGCGTCCCGGCTGTGGTGAAGCCCAGTTGCAGCAGAAGCAGAGGCGGCACAAGGGCCTCGACGAACACATAGCCCCAGCCGACGAGGAAACCCACGCTCGGATGGAGGCCGCGCGCGGCGTACGTCGATACGGAGCCGGCCGCGGGCAGTTCGCGTGCCAGCTCCGCCACGCACGACGCGGTGAACAGGCAGGCCACCAGCGCGATCAGCACGGACAGCGGCAGACTGCCGCCCGCGAACGCCGTACCCGCCGGGATCGAGGCGGCGACCGCGGCCGCCGGCGCCATCGCCGTGATGCTCTGGAACAGGACCTCGCGCAGCCCGATCGCCCCGCGCCGCAGTCCCGTTCCGTTCTGAACGTCCACCCCCGACACCTGAATCCCCCGATCCACGTGACCGCGCCACCGCGCCCAGGCGATGGCGTCCCGCGTGAATTACGTTAAGGGCCTTGACGGTTGGGGCGGAAGAGGGCGCGGCGCGCCTGTGGATAACTCGCCGATTGTGAACAACCGCACGTCAGAGGTCCGAACCTCTGGCACTTCGCGCGCCACGGCGCAGGCGTCCACGCGACCCGCGCGCCACGGCCCGGGGCTCCGGACGGCCAGCGGCGTCCTACACGCTCGCCGCCACCGGATCGTCGAGCACCGCCCGCACCACAGAGTGCGCCGCACCCAGCAGAGGGCCGTCCGACCCCAGGCGCGACACCGTCACCCCGTCGGCCGGCGTCGCCGTCCGGCGCGTCAACTCCCGTTCCAGCGCGGGAAGTAGCCACGGCGCGAGCCGCGACAGCGCCCCGCCGAGCACGACCGCCCGAGGGTCGAGGAGGTTCACTGCCCCCGTCAGCGCGATGCCCATGGCGGCCCCGGCCCCGCGCAGCGCCCGCCGCGCATCCGTGTCCCCTGCCGCGGCGCGCTCGGCGAGCAGCCCCACCCGGTCCTCGCCGGGGCCGAGGCCCGCCGCGCGCAGCACGGCCTCCTCGCCCGCGTACTGCTCCAGGCAGCCGCGCCCTCCGCACGGGCACGCCGGACCCTCCGGGCGGACCGGAACGTGCCCCAACTCGCCCGCGAATCCACGGGTTCCGCGCAGCAGCTTGCCGTCGACGACGAGTGCCGCGCCGATGCCGATCTCGGCCGAGACGTGCAGGAAGTCGGCGGGGGTCTCCTCGCCGAGCCAGAGCTCGGCGAGGGCCCCGAAATTCGCCTCGTTGTCGACGCTCAGCGGCAGAACGGACCGTGGCTCGGTCGGTGTCGGCAGCAGCGCGGAGACGTCCGTGTCGTGCCAGTCCAGGTTGGGCGCCCGGACCACCGTATGCGTGCCGCGCGCGACCAGGCCCGGCACCGCGACCGCGAGGCCCGCCGGGCGCAGCCCCTCCCGTTCGGCACGTGCCGTCACCTCCCGGATCAGCACGGACAGTTCCTTGAGGACGGGGCCGGGCGCGCGCCCGCGGTTGGCGACGCGGCGCACGGCACGCGCGCGTACCCCGCCGCTCAGATCGACCGCGCACACCGCGAGATGGTCGACACCGACCTCGGCCCCGATCCCGGCGGGACCGCTGCGGCTGACGACGAGCGCCGAGCCGGGACGCCCGACCCTGCCGGGCCGCTGCGGGCCGAGCTCCTCGATCAGACCCGACCGGATCAGTTCGTCGACGAGCGTCGACACCGCGGCCCTGGTCAGCCCGATGTGCTGGGCGACCGTGGCCCGCGACAACGGTCCGTCCGTGGCGACGGCGTGCATGACCCGCGAGAGGTTGCGCCGGCGCATGCCCTGCTGGGTGTCGGGCGTGCCGGGCCGGGGCTCGTGCAGTGGTGCGGTCATGCCTCCGGACGCTCCCATGGGGTCGGGCCGGCGCACGCGGCCGTCGGCCTTCCTGGATCCTCGGTCGGCGGGGTGGTCAGCGCGGGCCCCTGTCCAGGAGCGGGGCCGCGTCGGAGAGTACCCCGGAGATCCGCGCCAGCGCCGCCGCGTCCTGCTCCACAGGATCCAGAACAGGCCCCTGCGCCGTTCCCCAGCGCCGCGCCACCGCCGCCGGATCCTCCCCGGTCAACAGCCCGGCGGCCTGCGCCGCGGCGCCGAGCGCGACCAGCTCGCGGGCCTCGGGCACCTGCACGGCACGGCCCGAGAGCCGTCGTACGGTCTGCTGCCAGGCCGTTCCCCGGGCGCCGCCCCCGATGAGCAGCAGCGGCACCGACAGGTCGGCGTCAGCGTCGAGGACGAGGTCGAGCGCGCCCAAGAGCGCGTGGACGGCGCCGTCGTAGGCGGCCTGCAGGAGCTGGCCTCCCGTGGTGTCGTGCCGCAGTCCGTGCAACAGCCCAGAAGCGTTCGGCAGATCGGGGGTGCGCTCGCCGTCCAGGTACGGCAGCAGCGTGATGTCGCCGCCGGGTTCCACGGCCTCGCGGTCCAGGCCGAGCAGCGCGGCGACCCGGTCGACGGCCAGCGTGCAGTTCAGGGTGCATGCGAGTGGCAGCCAGTCGCCGCGCGCGTCGGCGAAGCCGGCGACAGTGCCGGTCGGGTCCGCGGGGCGGCGCCGCGACACCGCGTACACCGTGCCGGACGTGCCTAGGCTGAGGACCGGGGTGCCGGGCCGGAGTCCGAGGCCGAGGGCGGCCGCCGCGTTGTCGCCCGTGCCCGCGGCCACCAACGTCCCCCTGGAGAACGGCAGTTCACCCGAGCCGTGGACCGTACCGGCCACCTCTCCGGGACGCACGACCCGGGGGAGCAGCGCCGGATCGAGCCCCACGCGCGCGAGGATGTCGTCGTCGTACGACTCCGTGGCCGAGGCCCACCAGCCCGTGCCCGAGGCGTCGCCCCGGTCCGTCGTGCCGTCGCCGGTCAGCCGCTGAGTGAGGTAGTCGTGCGGCAGCCGCACAGCGGCCGTGGCGCGTACGGCGTCCGGCTCGTGCTCGGCCAGCCAGGCCCACTTGGTGACGGTGAACGAGGCCCCGGGCACACTGCCCACCCGCTCGGCCCACGCCTTGGGGCCGCCCATCTCGTCGATGAGGCGGCGGGCCTGGGGCGCCGAGCGCACATCGTTCCAGAGCAGCGCGGGACGTACCGGCCGGCCGGCGGCGTCGAGCGTGACGAGACCGTGCTGCTGACCGCCGACCGACACTGCCGAGGCCCGGTGCGCCGCGTCACCGCACTGGCGCAGCGCCTCGCACAGCGCGGTCCACCACTGCTCGGGGTCGCTCTCGCGGCCCTGCCCCGAGCTGACCGTGTGGGGTGCCTGACCGCTCGCCACGACCGCGCCCGTGGCGGCGTCGACGACCAGGGCCTTCGTGGACTGCGTGGAGCTGTCCACCCCGACGACGAGTGGTCCATCGGCTGATGACATCCGGCTCTCCCGTTCCCGACAAGACGATTTCGTGGCTGTCCGAAGTACATGTGCGACAGAGCGTTCACCCAATGCTCTCCCGATATGCCTCTTCCCAGCGACGTGTCCGCATACTAATTTGTAAAGTGCCATGACGAAATAGGCGTGACTGGCGAGGAGCCGCAACATGACGTACCGACCCACCCCCGACGACAAGTTCAGCTTCGGCCTGTGGACGGTCGGCTGGCAGGGGCGCGACCCGTTCGGCGACGCCACCCGCGCCGCCCTCGACCCGGCCGAGTCCGTGCGGCGCCTGGCCGACCTCGGCGCCTACGGAGTGACGTTCCACGACGACGACCTGATCCCCTTCGGGGCCTCGGACACCGAGCGCGAGTCGCACGTCAAGCGCTTCCGCCAGGCCCTCGACGCCACCGGCCTGATCGTCCCGATGGCCACCACGAACCTCTTCACGCACCCAGTCTTCAAGGACGGCGCGTTCACCGCGAACGACCGAGACGTGCGCCGGTACGCCCTGCGCAAGACCATCCGCAACATCGATCTCGCCGTCGAACTCGGCGCGAAGACGTATGTCGCCTGGGGCGGCCGCGAAGGCGCCGAGTCGGGCGCGGCCAAGGACGTACGGGCTGCCCTCGACCGGATGAAGGAGGCCTTCGACCTGCTCGGCGAGTACGTGGTTCAGCAGGGCTACGACCTGAGGTTCGCGATCGAGCCGAAGCCGAACGAGCCGCGCGGCGACATCCTCCTGCCCACTGTCGGCCACGCCCTCGCCTTCATCGAGCGCCTGGAGCGGCCCGAGATGTACGGCGTGAACCCGGAGGTGGGCCACGAGCAGATGGCGGGGCTCAACTTCCCGCACGGCATCGCCCAGGCGCTGTGGGCGGGCAAGCTCTTCCACATCGACCTCAACGGCCAGACGGGCATCAAGTACGACCAGGACCTCCGCTTCGGCGCGGGCGACCTGCGCTCGGCGTTCTGGCTGGTCGACCTGCTGGAGAGCGCCGGGTACGAGGGGCCGCGGCACTTCGACTTCAAGCCGCCGCGCACGGAGGACTACGACGGGGTGTGGGCGTCGGCCGAGGGCTGCATGCGCAACTACCTCATCCTGCGCGAGCGTGCGGCGGCGTTCCGGGCCGACCCGGAGGTTCAGGAGGCGCTGCGCGCCTCGCGGCTCGACGAGCTGGTGCGGCCCACCGCCGCCGACGGTCTGTCGGGGCTGCTCGCCGACGCGAGCGCCTTCGAGGGCTTCGACGTGGAGGCGGCCGCCGCCCGCGGCATGGCCTTCGAGCGCCTCGACCAGCTGGCGATGGACCACCTGCTGGCGGCCCGCGGCTGACCGTCACGCGCGCGTAGTGCCCGGTTCGGCCCCCGCGTGCGGGGGCCGAACCTCAGCCGTTGCCCCCGGTCGGCGCACCGGGACGTACGTGGCCTCTGTGATACTTCGGCGATGGACACACGCACGACGGAGTACGCGGAACCGCCTGGTCAGGAGCGTTCCGAGGCAGGCCCGCCGCCCCGCGTCCGGTGGGAGCTGAGGGCTGCCGGGCCCGCCGACGTGGAGCCGATCGCCGAGCTGCGCGCCGTTGTCATGCGACCGGACCTGGTGCGCCTCGGCCGCTATGACGAGCACCGGGTCCGGCAGCGGCTGCGCGACACCTTCTCCGAGCGGTACACCTCCGTCGTCCTGGCCGACGACGCGTTCGCGGGCAGCGTCACGATGCGCCCGTCGCCGTCCGGCGGCCAGTGGATCGAGCACTTCTACCTCGCCCCGGAACACCAGGGTCGAGGCCTCGGCACGGCCGTCCTGCGCGTACTGCTCGACCGGGCCGACGCGGCGGGCGAGACCGTACGCCTGGACGTTATCCAGGGCAGCGCGGCCCGCCGCCTCTACGAGCGCCACGGCTTCACCCTCGAATCGGAGGACCCGATCGACGTGTTCATGGTGCGTGCCCCACGGGGCATGCCAGAGGGCCGCACCTGAACCCTGACCTCAGGGGCATGGCGCGGACCGTTCAGGCCCCGACCCACACCGTAGTGATGTTGCAGAACTCGCGGATTCCGTGGGCCGAGAGCTCCCTGCCGTAGCCGGAGCGCTTGACGCCGCCGAACGGGAAGGCCGGGTGTGAGGCTGTCATTCCGTTGACGTAGACGCTGCCCGCCTCGATGTCGCGGGCGAAGCGGTCGATCTCCGCCGCGTCATGTGTCCACACGTTGGAACTCAGCCCGAACGGTGTGTCGTTGGCCAGGGTCACGGCCTCGTCCAGGTCGCCGACGCGGTACAGCGTGGCGACCGGGCCGAAGGTCTCCTCGCGGTGGATGCGCATGTCCTCCGTGATGTCGGTGATGACCGTCGGCTCGTAGTACCAGCCGCTCTTGGCGTATGCCTCCGGGCGCTGCCCGCCGCACAGCACCGTCGCGCCGCACTCCACGGCGTCGTCCACGAGTTCTTCCAGGTCGGCGCGGCCCTGCTCGCTGGCGAGCGGCCCGACGTCGGTGTTCTCGTCCATCGGGTCGCCCACCCGCAGGGCCCGCATCCCGGAGACGAACAGCTCGGCGAACTCGTCGTACACGTCCGTGTGCACGATGAACCGCTTCGCCGCGATGCAGGACTGCCCGTTGTTCTGCGCCCGGGCCGTCACAGCGACCTTCGCTGCCTTCGCCACGTCGGCCGACGGCAGTACGACGAACGGGTCGCTGCCGCCCAGCTCGAGGACTGTCTTCTTGACCTCGTCGCCCGCGATCGAGGCGACGGAACGTCCCGCCGGCTCGCTCCCGGTCAGCGTCGCCGCCACGACCCGCTCGTCCCGCAGCACGCCCTCGACCGCGCGGGAACCGATGAGCAGCGTCTGGAAACACCCGTCGGGGAACCCGGCCCTGCGGAACAGGTCCTGGAGGTAGAGCGCGGTCTGCGGCACGTTCGACGCGTGCTTGAGCAGCCCTACGTTGCCTGCCATCAGGGCGGGCGCGGCGAACCGTACGACCTGCCACAGCGGGAAGTTCCAGGGCATCACGGCGAGGACGATGCCCAGTGGCCGGTAGCGCACATGGGCGCTGACCGCGCCGGAGTCCTCCACGTCCTTGGCCGAGGGGTGCTCGTCGGCGAGGAGCTCCTGCGCGTGCTCCGCGTACCAGCGCATCGCCTTCGCGCACTTCGCGGCCTCCGCGCGGGCCGCCACGACGGGCTTGCCCATCTCGGTGGTCATGACGCGCGCGATGTCGTCACGGTCCGCGTCGAGCAGGTCCGCGGCGGCGTGGAGCAGCCGGGCCCGTTCGAAGAACGTGGTGGTGCGGTACGTGCGGAACGTGCCGGCGGCGAGAAGGAGCCGGTGCTCGATCTCCTCGTCGGTCAGGGCGTCGTACGTCTTGAGCGTCTCGCCGTTCGCGGGGTTGACCGTCGCGATGGGCATGGGGGTGACCTCCTCTGCGCGGTGCTTCGACCTTGCCGCGCCACGTCGCGCCGCGCAACGCGGACGCACCGTGTACCCGGTGGCGCGGTCGTCAGACGCGCTCGGCGAGCCGGTCGAGGAAGACGGTCTGCGCCTGCACCACAAGGGGGCGCGCCGCGTCGAGCCCGAGCCAGGCCGCGCGGTCCAGCTCGGGGAACTCGGCCATGCCCCCCGAGCCCTTCGGCCACTCCATCGTGAACGTGCCGGGCACGAAGCCGTCCAGGTCGAGGTCGCCCTCCACGGCCCACACGGTGACGTGCTTGCCGCCGGACTGCACGGTGTCGCCGAGCGGCACCGGCGTGCCGTCCGGCGGGGCAAGGCCCAGTTCCTCCTGGAACTCCCTGCGCGCCGCCGCCCACGGCTCCTCGTCGTCCTCGTACTCGCCCTTCGGCACGGTCCACGCCCCGGCGTCGCGCCGCTCCCAGAACGGGCCGCCCATGTGTCCGAGCAGCACCTCGGTACCGGCGGCCGTGCGCCGGAACAGGAGCAGGCCCGCGCTCTGCTTCTTGTACGCCATGGCACCAGTGTCGGCGCGCTACATGTGAACGGCTCCCTCCGCGCGGCCCTCCGAGTACTGCGCGGGGGCGCCGCGGCGGTAGAGCACGAACGTCACGACGAGGCCGACCGCGAAGAACAGCGCCGACCACCGGTACGCGGTCGAGTAGCTCTCCATGGCCGCCTGCGCCTGGGTCTGCGGACCGGGCGGCCTGCCGACCAGATAGCTCGCCGCCGCGCTCGTGGCCAGCGTGTTGAGCAGGGCCGTACCGATCGAACCGCCCACCTGCTGGCTGGTGTTGACCATGGCTGACGCGACGCCCGCGTCGTGTGCGGCGACTCCCGCCGTCGCCATGCTCATCGCCGGGGCGAAGACCAGGCCGAGACCGAGGCCGGCCACGAGCAGCGGCGGCAGCACATGGGCGGCGTAACTGCTGTGCAGGTCGAGTGCGGTGAGCCAGGCCATGCCGGCCCCGGCGAGCCCCATGCCGAGCGGCACGATCGGTTTGGGCCCGAGCTTCGGTACGAGGTAGTTGGTCGTGACCACGGAGACGACGACCATGACGGAGACCATCGGCAGGAACGCGAGGCCGGTCCTGACCGGCGAGTACAGCAGGATCTGCTGGAGGTAGTAGGTCAGGAACAGGAACACGCCGAACATGCCCGCGCCCGAGATGAACATGGCGAGGAACGACGCCCCGCGGTCCCGGTCCAGGATGACCCGCAGCGGCAGCAGTGGGTGCGGGGCCCGTGTCTCCCACCAGCCGAACGCCATGAGCAGGACCGCGCCGACGAGGAGGAACCCCCAGGTCTGCACGTCGCCCCACTCGTGCGTCTCGGCGTTCGAGAAGCCGTAGACGATGCAGAACAGACCGGCAGAGACGAGGATCGTGCCCGGCACGTCGAGTTCGGGCCGGTCAGCGGGAGCGCCCGCGTGCAGCAGTCTGGCTCCGCCCACCATGGCGACCACGGCGAAGACGAGGTTCACGTACAGGCACCAGCGCCAGTCCAGGTACTCGGTCAGCACGCCGCCGAGGAGCAGGCCGACGGCGCCGCCCGCGCCCGCGATCGCGCCGTAGATCCCGAACGCCTTCGCGCGCTCGCGCGGGTTGGTGAACGTCGTCGTCAGAAGCGACAGCGCGGCCGGTGCGAGCAGCGCGCCGAACAGGCCCTGCAACGCCCGCGCTCCGACCAGCATGCCGAAGCCCGTGGCCGCTCCGCCCAGAGCGGAGGCCGCCGCGAAGCCGGCGAGCCCCGCCATGAAGACGATCTTGCGGCCGACGAGGTCCGCGATGCGCCCGCCGAGGAGCAGCAGGCTGCCGAAGGCGAGCGCGTAGGCCGTGACGATCCACTGCCGGTTGCCGTCGCTGAATCCGAGGTCCTGCTGTGCGGACGGCAAGGCGATGTTCACGATGGTGGCGTCCAGGACGACCATGAGCTGCGCGATGCCGATCACCGCGAGGATCCACCAGCGGTGCTCGTGCCGGCCGCCTCCCGCATGGGGTTGCACGGGTGCGGGTGGCGCGGAAGCGGCGGTGGATACAGGTGTGCAATAGGGCGGGCGATCCATGGTGCCTCCAGAAGCCCCCCAAGGTCTCTGACGCGCCCGCCCCACGCTAAAGGCCCCCGCTCCGGGCGGCGACCTGGATGGTCGACGACCGGGCGGGTGACCGGATCAGGACGAGGAGTTCGAGGCCCGCCCGGACTGCGCCTCCGCCTCGGGGCCGACCGGATCCTGCGCGTCCCGCGGCGCGGGCACGATCCCCGCACCGGCGGTGACCGCCACGGCCGGTGCGTCGCCGCGCTGCCGCCACCGCGACACGCGCACGGCGACGGGCTCGGTGAAGCGCGCCGTCAGCGGTCCGACGATGACGAGGATCAGGACGTACGCGGTCGCCAGCGGACCGAGCCTGGGCTCGATCCCGGCCGTGACCGCCAGGCCCGCGATGACGATGGAGAACTCGCCGCGCGCCACGAGAGCGCCGCCGGCACGCCAGCGGCCCTTGACGGAGATCTTCGCCCGCCGCGCCGCCCAGTAGCCGGTCGCGATCTTCGTGCAGGCCGTGACGACCGCGAGAGCGAGCGCCGGAAGCAGGACCGGCGGAATGCTCGCGGGGTCGGTGTGCAGGCCGAAGAAGACGAAGAACACGGCGGCGAACAGGTCGCGCAGCGGCAGCAGCAGTGAGTGGGCGCCTTCGGCGACCTCACCGGACAGGGCGATGCCGACGAGGAACGCGCCGACCGCCGCCGACACCTGGAGCTGCTGCGCGATCCCCGCGACCAGGATCGTCAGGCCGAGCACCACCAGGAGCAGCTTCTCCGGGTCGTCGCTGGAGACGAACCGGGAGATGAGACGGCCGTACCGCACGGCGAGGAACAGGACGAGGCCGGCGGCCCCGAGCGCGATGGCCAGGGTGACACCGCCCGCCGCCCAGCCGACACCGGCGAGCAGCGCCGTGATGATCGGCAGATAGACCGCCATCGCCAGGTCCTCGAGGACCAGGATGCTGAGGATCACCGGGGTCTCCCGGTTGCCGACCCGGCCGAGGTCGCCGAGCACCTTGGCGATCACACCCGATGACGAGATCCACGTGACACCGGCGAGGACGACGGCCGCCACCGGGCCCCAGCCCATCAGCAGCGCGGCCGCGGCGCCCGGCAGCGCGTTGAACGCGCAGTCGACGAGGCCCGCCGGGTACTGCGTCTTGAGGTTGCTGACGAGATCGCTGGCCGTGTACTCCAGGCCCAGCATCAGCAGCAGCAGGATGACGCCGATCTCGGCGCCGATCGCCACGAACTCCTCGCTCGCGCCGAGCGGGAGCAGCCCGCCCTCGCCGAACGCGAGGCCCGCGAGGAGGTAGAGGGGGATGGGTGAGAACCGGAACCGCCCGGCGAATCTGCCCAGGAGGCCGAGCGCGAGGATGATCGCCCCGAATTCGATGAGGAACACCGCGGAGTGCATCCGATCACTCCCTTCCGAGTATCGTCGCCGCCGCTTCCACGCCTTCGCGGGTGCCGATGACGATCACGGTGTCCCCGCCGGCGAGCCGGAAGTCGGGGGTGGGCGACGGGATCGCCTCGGCGCGCCGCAGCACGGCCACGATCGAGGCGCCGGTCTCTGTGCGCAGCTGCGTCTCGCCGAGCAGGCGCCCGTTCCAGTGCGAGGTCGCGCCTATCTCGATGCGCTCGGCGACGAGGCCCAGGTCGGTGGTGTGCAGCAGGTTCGGGCTGTGGTGGGACGGCATCAGCGCGTCGATCAGCGCGGCCGCCTCACCGGACGTCAGCTTCAGCGACAGGTCGCAGGCGTCCGGGTCGTCGGTCCGGTAGGCGCTCAGGGTGCGCCCGCCGTCCCGGTGCGCGACCACCGACACCTGGCGTCGGTCGCGGGTGGTCAGGTCGTACCGGAAGCCGATCCCCGGCAGTGGCGTGCGGCTCAGACGTGAAGCGGGCACAGCTCTCCCCTGTCCGTGCTTGTCCTGGGTGATGCATGGCGCCTGCAGGTACCGGGCGTCGTGTGTCACCCTATCGGCCCCAATATTTGGCAAAGAAACGGTCTTGTCACGGGGCTGGGTGCGCGGCGAGCACCGACTCGACCGTGTCCGCGTCCTCGGCCGTCTTGTCCTCGCGGTACCGCACCACGCGAGCGAAGCGCAGCGTGACGCCGGCCGGGTAGCGGGTGGACTTCTGCAGACCGTCGTAGGCGATCTCCACGACCAACTCGGGCCGGACCGTGACGACATGCCCGTCGTCGCTCGTGGCCAGCTCCCGCAGCCGCTCCGTCTGCCAGGCGAGCAGCGCGTCCGTGAGCCCCTTGAACGTCTTGCCCAGCATCGCGAAGGAGCCGTCCGGCCTGCGCGCACCGAGGTGCAGATTCGACAGCTTGCCCGTACGGCGGCCGTGCCCCCACTCCGCCGCGAGCACCACCAGGTCCAGTGTGTGTACGGGCTTCACCTTCAGCCAGGACGCGCCGCGCCGCCCCGCGCTGTACGGAGCGTCGAGCCCCTTCACGACGACGCCCTCATGACCGCGGCGCAGGGCGTCGGCGAAGAACGCGTCGGCCGCCGCACGGGCCGCCGCGTCCTCCCCGTCCGGAACGACGACGTGGCGCACCCGCATCACCTTCGGCACCAGCCGTGCCAGGCGCGCGTGGCGCTCGGCGAACGGCAGATCGAGCAGCTCGTCCCCGCCCGTGTACAAGACGTCGAAGAACACCGGCACCACGGGTACGGACCCGGCGGCCGTCACCACGTCCAATCGCGAACCCACACGGCTCGCGATCTCCTGGAACGGGCGCGGCCGGCCGTCCCCGTCGAGCGCGATGACCTCCCCGTCGAGGATGAAGCGGTCCCCGTCGAGCCCGGCGGCCACGGCCGTGACCTCGGGCAGCCGGTCGGTGATGTCGTCGAGCGTGCGCGTGTAGACGCGTACGGCGTCGCCGTCGCGGTGGACCTGTACGCGGATGCCGTCCAGCTTCTCCTCCACCGCGCACGCCCCGAGCTTGTCCACGGCCGCCCCGACCGAGGGAGCGCTGTGCGCCAGCATCGGGAACACCGGGCGCCCGACAGTCGGTCGGAACTCGCCCAGCGCGTCCGGGCCCTCGCTCAGCAGGGCCTGCGCCACCACCTGGAGCGACCCGGTCAGCATCACTGCGCGCCGCATCTCCTCCGGCGGCGCGCCGGTCGCCTGCGCCAGCCCCTCCAGAGCCACCGCATCGAGCGCCCCCTGCCGCACCTCGCCGGTGAGCAGACCGAACAGGAACCGCTGCTCGTCCTCGGTCGCGGCGCCCATCAACTCCCCGACGAGACGGGTCCGTTCGGCCTGCGACCCGGCGCCTGCCACGTCGCCGAGGGCGGTCAGCGCGGCGTCGACGTCCTGGACCGTCAGCCGGGGCTGCGCGGCCGGCGCCACCGGGTCGCGCAGCACCCGCCACCCGATGCCGAGACGCCCCTGCGGGAGGCGTCCCGCCAGGTAAGGGATCACGATCGGTACGTCGTCCGGCTCCGCCGCCCGGAAGAGCTCGGCGAGCAGCGCGATCTTCCGCGACCGCGCCCTGGTGGCCGCGACCTCCTGGGACACCTGTGCGAGCCGGGAGAACAGCATGCAGCCATCGTGCACCGGGTCGCGACGCGGCGCACGAGGGTACGCGCTCCCGCCGATAAACCGCACTCACCAAGGGATTCCCCAAAGGGGCGCGCCCTTCGTGTCCATTCTCCCGTCATCGGAAGTCCGTTCCGCGATGCGAGACCGGCACGGAGATTTCTTGACTGGCGTGACGCGCCCCTGGTTGGATCGGTGGCATGAACACGAGACTGGACCTCACGCGGCGACGCCATGTCGACCTCGCGCGCGTCTCCAGCTCCTTCTGTTGCCGCGCCCTCTGACGAGCCATACGCGCCCCGGCGACCAGGCCGCCTCCGCGGCGACCGCCATCGTCGAACCTCCACCGTGCCGATCGATTTCCGCACGGCTTCCCACCGCACCGCACTGAACCGCACCGCGTATTCGGCATGCGCGAATTCCTGAATTTCGGCACTCCTGCGTTTCCTGCGTTCGCGCCTTTCGCAGTGCCCGCATTCCACGTGCCGAATTCCAGTCCGAAGGGTCCCGTCATGGGCACCGTCCTCTCCATTTCCGGAAGTCCCTCCGCCACCTCCCGCACGGCGCGACTCCTGCGCCACCTCGACGCGCGGCTCGAAGCGCAGGGCCACGACGTCATAGCGCTCGACGTCCGCACCCTGCCCGCCGAGGCGCTCCTCGGCGCGGACTTCGCCCATCCGGCCATCGTCGAGGCGACCGAGCTCCTCGCCCGCGCCGACGGGGTCGTCGTCGCGACGCCCGTCTACAAGGCCGCGTACTCCGGGCTCCTCAAGGCACTCCTCGACCTGCTGCCGCAGTACGGACTCGACGGCAAGACCGTGCTGCCGCTCGCCACCGGCGGCACCACCGCCCATGTCCTCGCCCTCGACTACGCGCTGCGGCCCGTCCTCAACTCCATGGGCGCCGACCACATCGTCCAGGGGTGGTTCACGCTCGACAAGGACATCACGGTCGCCCCGGACGGCACGGTCGGCGTCGCGCCGGGGTCGGCCGAGGCGCTCAGCCGCGTCGTCGACCAGTTCTCCGGCGCGCTCACGTGCACCGCGAGGCCCCTGCTCGCCGCGGCGAGCTGACCCGTCGACTCCCGCCCAGTCAGGGCCTGTTGACAGCATGTTGTAGTTCCTTGCGATCGGAGCCCGCCCGTGTCCCTCACCTTCCACTGGTTCCTGCCGACCAACGGCGACAGCCGCCACGTCGTCGGCGGTGGTCACGGCACACCCGTGACCGCGGCGGGCGGTGACCGGCCCCCGTCCATCGGCTATCTCACGCAGATCGCCCGCGCCGCCGAGGACCTCGGCTTCGTCGGCGCGCTGACCCCCACCGGCGCCTGGTGCGAGGACGCGTGGCTGACCACCGCCATGCTCAGCCAGCAGACCGAGCGCCTGAAGTTCCTCGTCGCGTTCCGGCCCGGCTTCGTCTCGCCCACGCTCGCCGCGCAGATGGCGTCCACGTACCAGCGCCAGACCGGCGGCAGGCTTCTGCTGAACGTCGTGACGGGCGGCGAGAGCCGCGAGCAGCGCGCCTACGGCGACTTCCTCGACAAGGAATCCCGGTACGCGCGCACCGGTGAATTCCTCGAGATCGTCCGGGGGTTGTGGGCCGGCGACACTGTCGATCTCGCGGGCGAACACCTCCAGGTGCAGGACGCGCGGCTCGCCCGGCTGCCCGACCCGGTTCCCGAGGTGTACTTCGGTGGCTCCTCGCCGGTCGCGGGGGAGATCGCGGCGCGGCACAGCGATGTCTACCTCACCTGGGGCGAGCCGCCCGCCCAGGTCGCCGAGAAGATCGCCTGGATCCGCGGCCTCGCCGAGAAGGAGGGCCGCACCGTCCGCTTCGGGATCCGGCTGCACGTCATCACGCGCGACACCGCCGAGCAGGCCTGGGCGGAGGCGGACCGGCTCCTCCAGGGCTTCGACCCGGCCACCGTCAGGTCCGTCCAGGAAGGGCTGGCGCGCAGCGAGTCCGAGGGCCAGCAGCGCATGCTCGCCCTGCACGGCGGAAGCTCCAACAGCCTGGAGATCCACCCGAACCTATGGGCCGGCATCGGCCTCGTACGCGGCGGCGCCGGTACCGCGCTGGTCGGCAGCCATGACGAGGTCGCCGACCGCGTCGAGGACTACCACCGACTCGGCATCGACGAGTTCGTGCTCTCCGGATACCCGCACCTGGAGGAGGCGTACTGGTTCGGGGAGGGCGTCCTGCCACGGCTGCAAGCCCGCGGGCTCTGGGCACACCCGCACCGGGATGCGGCAGCGCTGACGGCACCCCAGGTCCCGTTCGGGAGCTGAGCCGGTCCGCGCGCTCCGCCGCTACAGCACCTTCGGCTGGTTCCGCTCGCGCGTCCCGGGCTCCAATGCCGGTGCCGCCACGCCCAGATGCGAGCGGCACTGCGGCTTCGGCGCCTCCTCCAGCCGCGGCCGGACCGCCGCCGGACGGATGAACACGAGGGCCGTCGCCGAACCCAGTGCGAACAGCAGGGCGCACCCCATGGCCGCCCGGTGGAACGACGTGTTGACGGAGTCCGGCTGCGTGTACGCGTCCCCGGACAGCCCGACCGCCAGCGGCAGCGCCGCCACTACGAGGAGCTGCGCGACACGGGCCGCCGTGTTGTTGACGCCGCTGGCGAGCCCGGCGTGGCTCGGTTCGACCGACGCCAGGACCGTGGCCGTCAGGGGCGCGACGAACGCGCTCATGCCCAGGCCGAGGACCGCCACCGCGGGCAGCACATCGGCCACGTACGACGAGCCGGGCTCGATCCGCAGCATGAGGAGCAGGCCCACGGCCGCGATCAGCGGCCCGGCGACCAGGGGCGGCGTCGGTCCGACACGGCGCGCGAGATCGCCCGCACGGGCGGAGAGCAGCAGCATCAGGACGGTGATCGGCAGCGTCGCCATACCCGCCTCGAGCGCGCTGTAGCCGAGTGCGATCTGGAGCTGTACGGGCAGCAGGAACAGGATGCCGCCGATCGCCGCGTACAGGCACAGCGTCATCGCGTTGGCCGCGCTGAACAGCCGGGAGCGGAACAGCGAGGGCGGCAGCATCGGGTTTGCGCGCCGGTGCTCCACGGCGACGAAGGCGACGCCGGCGGCGACACCGAGCACAGCGGGCAGCGCCGTCGACACCGCGGACGCGCCGCCGGACGACCCGATGAGCGCATAACTGATGCCCACCAGGCACAGGGCGGCGAGTATGGCCCCCGCCATGTCGAAGCGGGTCCCGGCGACCTCGGCCTCATGGCTCTCCGGCACGTGCCGCACCGCGATCAGCAGCACGATCACGGCCAGCGGCACATTGATCAGGAAGATCCACCGCCACCCGGGGCCGTCGATCAGATACCCGCCGAGGAACGGTCCGAGCGCCCCCGCCACGCCAGTGAGCCCCGACCAGGCGCCCACGGCTCGCGACTGGTCGTCGGGGTGGAACGAGGACCGTACGAGGGCCAGAGACCCGGGTGTGAGGAGCGCACCGCCTACTCCTTGCAACGCGCGGGCTGCGATGAGTACGCCCTGGTCGGGGGCGAGCCCGCACAGCGCCGACGCGACCGCGAACCAGGCCACGCCGAGCACGAGAGTGCGCCGCCGTCCGATCCGGTCGCCGAGCGCTCCGCCCCACAGGAGCAGAGCGGACAGCGTCAGCATGTAGGCGTTCACGACCCACTGGAGGCTCGACAGGGAGGCGTCGAGGTCGCGGCCGATGGTCGGCAGGGCGACATTCACCACCGTGCCGTCGAGCATCGCCATCCCGGAGGCCAGGACGACGCAGGCGAGGATCCAGCGACCCCTGGCGGAGGAGAGCCGGATTCCGGGGGTGGACTCGACGGGTTCGGGCGTCATCGCAGCCATTGTCGTGGACGCGGGGGAGCGGCGCGAGACCGCGCGGCGAGCGAGCCGTTCCACCGCGCCGTCATCGCGCCCGACCCGGTCGGCCACGGAGCCTCCGACAGACCCCGCGCCGACTGCTCGGAGCGGGGCATGACGGAGGCCGGCGATCGGAGAACCGCGTAACCCCTACTTCGGAAGGTTGGCCTCGATCGCGGCGAGCACCTCGGGGGCGTCCGGCACGACCTGCGGCGAGAAGCGGGCGACGACCTCGCCCTTGGGGGAGAGCACGAACTTCTCGAAGTTCCAGCGGATGTCCCCGTCGTGGCCCTCCGCGTCCGCCGTGGTGACCAGACGCTCGTACAGCGGGTGGCGCCCCTCGCCGTTCACCTCGACCTTCTCGGTCATCGGGAACGTCACGCCGTACGTTGCCGAGCAGAACTCGGCGATCTCCTCGGCGCTGCCGGGCTCCTGGCCCATGAACTGGTTGCAGGGGACCCCGAGCACGCTGAAGCCGCGGCCCGCGTACTCGGCGTGGAGCTGCTCCAGGGCCGCGTACTGCGGGGTGAGGCCGCACTTCGAGGCCACATTGACGATGAGGACGGCCTTGCCCTCGTACTGGGGGAGGTCGGCGGGGCCGCCCTGGAGGGCGGCGATCTCGACATTCTCGTAGACAGACATGCTTCGGATGCTAGCGACCCGTGCGGTCGCGCTCCTCGTCACCCCGGCCCGGATCGGCGGCCCATCTGTGAAGATGGCCAAGAACGATGCGACGAGCGAGTGGAGGGCTGATCGTCATGGCGCAGCAGGTGCGAGGCGTGATCGCGCGGGCCAAGGGAGAGCCGGTGCGGATCGAGACGATCGTCGTGCCGGATCCCGGGCCCGGGGAGGCCGTGGTCAAGATCCAGGCGTGCGGGGTCTGTCATACCGACCTGCACTACCGGGAGGGCGGCATCAACGACGAGTTCCCGTTCCTGCTCGGTCATGAGGCGGCCGGTGTCGTCGAGGCGGTCGGTGACGGGGTCACCGAGGTCGCGCCGGGCGACTTCGTGATCCTCAACTGGCGTGCCGTGTGCGGCCAGTGCCGCGCCTGCCTGCGTGGGCGCCCCCAGTACTGCTTCGACACGCACAACGCGAAGCAGAAGATGACGCTCCTCGACGGCACGGAGCTCTCGCCCGCGCTCGGGATCGGCGCGTTCGCCGACAAGACGCTCGTCGCCGCCGGGCAGTGCACCAAGGTCGACCCGGAGGCGTCGCCCGCCGCGGCGGGCCTGCTCGGCTGCGGCGTCATGGCCGGTCTCGGCGCCGCCATCAACACCGGCAACGTGGGCCGCGGCGACTCCGTCGCCGTCATCGGCTGCGGCGGCGTCGGCGCGGCGGCCGTGACCGGCGCCCACCTCGCCGGTGCCGGGAAGATCATCGCCATCGACATCGACGACAAGAAGCTGGCGACGGCCAGGAAGCTCGGCGCCACGCACACCGTCAACTCCCGCTCCACCGACCCGGTCGAGGCCGTACGCGAGCTGACCGGAGGGTTCGGCGCCGACGTCGTCATCGAGGCGGTCGGCCGCCCGGAGACCTACAAGCAGGCCTTCTACGCCCGCGACCTCGCCGGAACCGTCGTCCTCGTCGGCGTCCCCACGCCCGAGATGCAGCTCGAACTGCCCCTGCTCGACGTGTTCGGGCGCGGCGGCGCGCTCAAGTCGTCCTGGTACGGCGACTGTCTGCCCTCGCGCGACTTCCCGATGCTGATCGACCTCTACCGGCAGGGGCGGCTCGACCTCGACACGTTCGTGACCGAGACGATCGCCCTGGAGGACGTGGAGAAGGCGTTCGAGCGAATGCACCACGGCGACGTGCTCCGCTCGGTGGTGATCTTCTGATGGCGGGCGCGCGCATCGAACACCTCGTCACGTCCGGCACGTTCTCCCTCGACGGGGGCACTTGGGACGTCGACAACAACGTATGGCTCGTCGGGGATGACAGCGAGGTCGTCGTGATCGACGCGGCGCACGACGCCGACGCGATCGCCGAGGCCGTGGGCGACCGGCGGCTCGTCGCCATCGTGTGCACCCACGCGCACGACGACCACATCGACGCGGCACCCGCGCTCGCCGAGCGCACCGGGGCGCCCATCCTCCTGCACCCCGCGGACACGGAGCTGTGGAAGCAGAAGCACCCCGACCGCACGCCTGACGGGGAACTCGCCGATGGTCAGCAACTTGCCGTGGCGGGCGTGGAGTTGACCGTGCTGCACACGCCGGGGCACTGCCACGGCGCGGTCAGCCTGTACGCGCCGGAACTCGGCGCCGTCTTCACGGGGGACACCCTGTTCGCGGGTGGCCCGGGTGCGACGGGGCGGTCGTTCAGCGACTTCCCGACCATCGTCGAGTCGATCAGGGAGCGGCTCCTCACGCTGCCGCAGGAGACCGTCGTACGGACGGGGCACGGCGACAGCACGACGATCGGGGCGGAGGCGCCCCACCTGGAGGAGTGGATCGCCAGGGGTCACTGAGCCGGTCGATCAGGCAGGTTGATCAGGCCGGTCCAACAGGCCGGGCGGCAGACAGAGCGCTGCCGCCCGGAAGGGCCTGGTCGTCAGGGGTGGGCGAGTACGGCGCGAACCGTCTTTCCGCCGTAGGGGTCGCTCACCACGCACATACGTCGCGACAGCGCGTCGACGAGCGAGATGCCGCGGCCCGACTCCGCGGACACCGATTCCGGCCTGAGGCGCGGGTGGTGCGGGCTGTCGTCGTGGACCGAGACGGTCAGCTCGTCCGCGTCGAGGCACAGACTCATCCGGCAGTGACTGCCCTTGATCCGGGCGGCGTTGGCGACCAGCTCCGAGACGACGAGCACCGCGTCGTGCGCGCCGCCGGGGCTCCGTCCCGCAAGAAAGTCCTGGGTGAGGCGGCGGGCCCAGCGGGCCGAGCCCGAGCCCTGCGGCAACAGGTACTCCACGCGTGCGGGTCGCCGTACCGCGCGCTTGAGCGCACGCATGACGATCACTTCCTTCCGTCGCCGGTGGCGCCGGGTGTTCCCCGGTAACGAGCCCCATTCCCCGGGAACCTGATCGCCAAGCGGTTACGGCCCGACGGCCGTGCGAGGGCGTGGTAGCTGTGCCCGATGCGGCGCCCGAGCAGGAAGTAGGCGATCAGGGCGCCCGCCGTATTGAGGATCACGTCGTCCACATCGAAGGCGCGCCCCTCGACGATCGCGCCCTGCGCCAGCTCCACGAGCGCCATCACGAGCACCGTCACCGCGAGCACCCGCATCATGCGGCCCTTGCGCGCCACAAGCACCGGAAGCAGCAGCCCGAAGGGCGCGCCGAGCAGCAGATTCCCGCCGATCTGCTTGCACGCGCCGAGGAACGTGTACGACTCGGCGTACTGGCGCAGGGAGTGGCCCGGCCGCATGTTGGACCCCGCGACGTCCGCCGACGCCGGGGACGGTGTCAGGGTCAGCCGGGCGAGGACCGCGGAGAACGCCACGAGCGCCAAGAACGCGAGGCCGGCGATGAGCGCCCGGGCGACGATCCGCCCCCACGGCACCGGCTTCCGTGTCGCCGGCTTACGCGCCACCGGTTTCCGTGGCACCCGCTTTCTCGCCACCCGCTTCCGTGCGTCGCCCTTACGCTCCTGGCCCTTTCTCCGACGTGCCGCAGTCTCTGAGGTCATGGAGGCCGGTTGCCCCCGCGCGCGCCGGCCAATCCGGCTCGGGAGCGTTCGCGTCAGCTCTTCGTCTCCGGAGGATGCGTCAGGGAGTCCAGGAACCGCTGCAGCGCGGGCGGTCCTTCGCCGCAGCGGCCGCGCTCGACGTGCGGTATCGACAGCTTCCCCAGGCGCAGGTCCTGCTCCTCCATGGCCTGCGCCAAGTGCAGTCGTTCCAGGGCACGTTCGGCGGCTGTCTGACGTATGTACTCGACCACCGTCACGCCCAGGTGGTCCGCGTGCGAGCGGACCGCGTCGTACTCGTCCGGCGTGAAGAGGTCCCGCAGAAGGGCAGTACCGTCCATGGCGGCATGATGCCGCTCCCGGCCGACGCGCGTGGGCATACGGCATATTCACCGTCCGATCGCGTGGCGTTCGCCGCCATCGCACGTACTGGCCTCCTCCGCGAATCTCCGATAACTTAGGCAAGGCTTACCTAAGGAGGTTCGGATGGGTGTCCGACAGATCAGTACCGCCGCTCCCACCGCGGCGGCACGCGCGCGATCAATGCTCGCCACCGCCTGGTCGTGCGAAGTGACGACGGACATCGGGCAGGAGGACCTCGTGGGATCCCATCGCGTCACCGATGAGGGCGAGGTACGGATCCAGCCGCCGGCCGACAGCCTCCTGTCCGCCGCCGTGCTCTGCGCGCCCCGGGGTGAGCCGACCGCGCTCGTCGAGTTCGCGGACGCCGCGCCGGTACCCGTCAGGGACCGGATCCGCGCACGTCTGTGGCTGTCCGGGTCGCTCGAGCCCGACGGCGAGCAGTTCGTGCTCAGGCCCGTCCGCGCCGTACTCCAGACGCGTACCGGCCGCACGGGCATCGATCTCGACGAACTCGCCGAGACCGCGCCCGACCCACTCACCGCGGCAGAACCCCGCCTGCTCACCCATCTCGCCGACTGCCACCCCGAAGCCGTCGAGCAGCTCACCCGGCTCGTCGACGTGGACAGCCTGCACGGCGTCGTCCGGGTCCAGCCCCTGGCCGTCGACCGGCACGGGATCACCCTCCGGCTCGAACGAATCCGCGGCCAGGCCGACGTGCGCCTCCCGTTCCACGCGCCCGCCGACGACCTGGTCCAGCTGAACGAGCGCATGCACGCCCTGCTTTCGTCCGCGCAGGCGGTCAGCCGCCGTCGCAGGTGAGGTCGGCGGCGCGCATGAATCCGAGGGGCGCGCCGTTGTCCGTACGCGAGACCCGCCACAGCTCGTCCGCGCCCTGCCGTGTGCCGTTGACCGGGATTCCAGGGTCCAGATAGCCGACGATGTCCGTCCACGGATTGTTGCCCGCGTAGATCGGGGCGTCCTCGTGCGTGGCGATACACGTGCCGCCCGCGTGCGCCGTGCCACCGAGCAGGGGCACGGAGGCGAGGAGCAGGGCCGCGGGCAGCAGCAGTCGGAAGCGGCGGAAGCGGGTGCGGATCACGAGGGAGGTGCCTCTCTGGGGGCCGGCTGAAGGTTCGGCGACCCGGCACAGGCTAGGGGCGCAGGACCCGCTCGACGGGGACGCCGGTCACCGGCGGTTCGGCCTCCCGCGCCGGTTCCGTACGCAGGAACGCCCACGGCACGCGCGGCTCCACGGCGAATCGGAAGACCCACCGCACGGGAGACGTACACAGAAGGGTGATGACGGCGACCGCCGTGGCAGTCACCGCCAGTTCGCCCGCCGGAGTGTGCAGCCATGGGTGGTCGTACCAACCCCAGAAGCGCGACGACTTGATGAGGAAGCCGTGCAGCAGATACGCGTACAGCGTCCCGGTGCCCAGTGTCGTGAACATTGTCTTCCGTCCCGGCACCCACGCCAGGAAGCAGGCGCTGAGGACGACGGCGAGGGCGAACAGGGCCGGCGTCGTGACCAGTCCCGCCCAGGCGGGGGCGCCGAGGCCGGTGACGCTGCCCCGGCGGTAGAACCAGCCCGCGTCGAACCAGGGAGCCACCGCGTACGCGGCGACCAGCGCCCCGGCCGCCACGGGCAGTGCCCACAGCCGGGCCCGCCGCGTGCGCAGCCGCTCGAAGTGCTCGGGCCGCAGCGTCAGCCCGAGGACGAAGAACGGCAGGAAACCCACCACCCGTTGGAGTGCCAGGTCACCGCCCGCGTCCGGCGCCATCGACACGAGCATGGCCAACGCCAGGGCGACCGGTACCGGGTGTCGTAGTTGCAGCCAGAGGGGTGTGGTGAGCCGCCAGATGAACAGCGCGACCAGGAACCACATCAGATACCAGGGGTCGAGCAGGCTGATCGGATACCCCGGATCGTCCTGCGCCCACCGGTAGAACAGCGTGTACGCGACCTCGAACACCACGTACGGCACCACGACCCCGCCGACAAGGCGGCGCAGCCGGCCGGGCGCCATGTCGAAACTCCGCGAGAAATAGCCGGAGATGAGAGCGAACGCCGGCATGTGGAAGGCGTACACACCGAGATACACGGCCGTCACGGTGCGGCTCCCGTACGTCAGCGGCTCCCACGCGTGCCCGCATGCCACGAGCGCGATCGTCAGGTATTTCGCGTTGTCGAAGTACGGGTCCCGTGCTCCTGGTCCGGCCGGTTCGTGGCGCCTGTCCATCGTTCCCCTTGAGCCCCTCGCGGTGCATGACCCTTGGTGCCCTGCCCGATAGGGCCCGTTTCATGACACACTCCCGGGTGCCCTTTTTCCGACCCTTCGGAAGGTCAGGATGAGCAGCAGGAAGCTGATCACGGCGGCGCGTGTGGTGACCGGTCCCGGCGGCCGCTGTGTCGAGGACGGTGCCGTTCTCACCGACGGGGACACCGTCGTCGCGGCCGGGAGACGCTCCGACGTCGAGGTTCTTGCGGACGAGCGGGACGAGCGGGACGAGCGGGACGAGCGCATCGCGCTGCCGGGCACCACCGTGCTGCCGGGACTCGTCGACGCGCACGTCCACCTCGTCTTCGACGCGGGTACGGACCCCGTCGGGACGCTCGAACGGCAGGACGACGAGGCGCTGCTCGCCGTCATGAGGGAGCGCGCCGCGCAGCTCGTGGCGAGCGGCGTCACCACGGTGTGGGACCTGGGGGACCGCGGGCGGCTCACGCTGCGGCTGCGCGAGGAGATCGAGTCTGGCGCGGTGCCGGGACCCCGGATCGTCGCCGCGACGACGCCCGTCACCCCTAAGGGCGGTCACTGCTGGTTCCTGGGCGCCGACGTGATCAAGGTCATGGCGACCGGTGGCGCTCTGACACGCGGCGGACCGGCCACGTGGCAGGCCCAGTTCGGCGCGGGTGAGCTGGCCGTCGTCGTCGAGGAGGCGCGCCGTGCCGGGCTGCCGGTCGCCGCCCATGCGCACGGCACTGCCGGGATCGAGGCCGCGGTGACCGCGGGCGTCGACACGCTCGAACACTGCACCTGGATGACCGAGGACGGCAACGATCTGCGCGACGACGTGCTCGACACCATCGCGGAGCGCGGGATCCGCGTCTGCCCGACCGTCAGTCCGCACTGGCGGATGCTGCCGACCGTGTTCGGGGCCGAGCGCGCCGAGAGGCTGTTCGGCCAGGTGCGGACCATGGCGGAACGCGGGGTCCGGTTCATCGCCGGTACCGACGCGGGGGTGCAGCGCGCCGGGTTCGACGGCCTGCGCCGGAGCCTGACGTTCTTCGAGCACATCGGGATGCCGGCGCCGCGCGTCATCGACATGGCCACCACCGAGGCCGCCGACGCGCTCGGTGCCGGCGGCCGCGCGGGACTGCTCGCCCCGGGGCGCCCGGCCGACCTGATCGCCGTGGGCAGCGACCCGCGCGCCGGACTCGAGGCGCTCGCGGACCTGCGGTTCGTCATGAGCCGGGGAGAGCTGATCCCGCCTCAGGGCGTGGGATGAGGGGCGGGGGGCGCCGTTTCAGGCGTGCCAGTGGCCGTGGAGGGCGGCGGTGGTGAAGCCGGGACCGTAGGCGACGGCGACGCCTTTGGTTCCGGCGGCGGGAGGCGCGGTGTGGGTGCGCTCCAGAACCCGGAGAATGCTGACGCCGCCGAGGTTGCCCTCTTCGGAGAGGGTGTCCGTGGAGTGGTGGGCGGCCTGGGGGGTGAGGCCGAGAGCGGTGGCTGTATCGGTGATCATGCTCGGGCTGCCGGGATGTATCACCGTGAATCCGACGTCCCGTCCCGCGAGCCAGTCCATGAGGGCCGGGTGCGTCTCCGTCGCAGCCCGCGGGGCCTTCTTGGTGGAGTCGAAGTGCATGCCGTGGGCGTCCAGACGGCCGCGGTAACGGTCGAAGGTGTCCGGAAGCGTGTACTCGAACGTGTCCTCTATCGCGAGCCCGGTGGTCAGCGGCTCACTGGTCACGACAGTGGCGCCGGCCGCGTCCGCGAACAGGGCCTTGTAGATCATCGCCTCGATGGTGGAAGCGGAGTGGTTGTACGCGGTGGAGAGCACCTCCGCGGCCACCACCAGCACCGTCTCTGCCGGCCGCGCGGCCACCAGGTCCGTGGCTCGGATGAGGGAGTGGACCCCTCCGGCGCACGCCACTGTCGTGAGAGCGACACGGCGCGTGGTGGGGCGCAGGCCGAGGCGGCCGATCAGATGGACGTCCAGGTTGGGGACCGCGTAGCCGGTGGCATGCGTCGTCACGATGGCATCGATGTCACGCGCGCCGACCCCCGCCGCTTCGAGCGCGGCCGCGGCGGCGCGCTCGGACATGTCCACGGCGTCGTCAAAGGCCGCCTGGGTTCGCGCGTGTACGTCCGCCGTACCGCCGACTGTGGGGGAGTTCAGCGGCCTGGTGAAGTAACGGGTGCGCACGCCGCAGTTGTTGACGACACGCAGAAAGGCGCCGAGGCGTGGGTGATCCGGATGGTTCGTGCGTATGTCGTCGGCTATCTCGTCGGTGGTGACCTTGTGGGCGCCGAGGATGGTCCGAGGGGGCGAGACGTAGGCGGGCATGGGGTGTCTCCCACAGTGCTGAGTCGGGCGTGGGGGGTGTCGCACAAAGTACTGGACGCCCCTCGACTCCGACCATCTGCTCAGTGGGCCCTGAGCATCGGCGGCCGTGGACCGGGGCGTTCGGTGCCACGGCGGAAGACGAGTATGAACAGCCGCGAGCCGGGAGCTGTCATGGGTTGTGCGGCGCAGATCGACACCCAGCCCTGCCCTTTCCTGCTGTGGAGCAGGGGACGTTCGTGGCCATCGGCGTGGATGAGCGAAGCCCCGGTCTCGTAGATGTCTGATGTGTCGGGATCCTCCATGACCTCCTTCTCGATCTGCCGCAGTGTCTCGTCCTCCGGCCGCGCGACCAGCGCCGCGCGCAACTGCGGGAGCACCCAGGGGGCCCAGGCATTCTCCCAGTCTGTCAGGAGCTCGCGGCCCTGGGGTTCGAGGAGCATCCAGCGCATCGTGTTCGTCGGAACCTGCTCGTCGGGGAACAGGGAGGCGAACGCGACGTTGTAGGCGATCATGTCCCAGGAGGCGTCGGTGACGTACGCCATGTGCCCGATCCCGTCGACAGCGTCCTGCCAGAAGCCCGGGATCTCCTTCCCCGACGACTGGTGCAGCGGTCCGGGCGGATCCTGGAGCAGGGCGTAGCGGCACAGCGACACCCACTCCTGTTCGTCGAGGTCGAACAGCAGGGCGACGTCCCGAAGCAGGACCGTCGGCGGGTTCGGGTAGTTGCCCGACTCCAGCCGGTGGTACGTCCCCAGGGTGCGGTGGAGCAGTTGGTCCACCTGGTGCTGGGAGAGGCCAGGGGCGCGCCGGCCCTGGCCCGTGGGGCGGGTGAAGCCGTGGGATTCGGGGGCTATCAGGGCGCGCCGTTCACGGAGCAGGGCGCGGAGCGCCGTCTTGTTCATGGTGGGTAATCCCTTGAGGTCCACGCCGAGTTGAGCGAGTGCAGTCTAATTACTCCCATCACCTTTGGTAATAAACATTGCCCGAAGAAAACGATCAGCCAGTGCGTCATGATGGAGCTCGTGGGGTCGGCGACCTGCTGGTTTGAATGCCAGGGGCCGCGCGGCCACGCCGATGGGACACCTGGACCGGGACGCTCGAAAATGGCTGAATTTCCCGGTGTTGGGTATCCGTCGAACCCTCGGATCCGTTTCGGGAACAGTGCAAGGCCAGTTGTCATATTCCGATCCATGTGACCGGAAAGTGCATCGCTTGGCCCAGTTCGGGCACTTCTCCCGGGCAGATCAAGGGCTCACTGGCTGCGGCCGGTGCCGTCACTCGCCATTACGTAGCGGCCACGGTACCGGCCGCCCGCGCATGCCCAGCCGCGCAACAGCGGCCGCGCACGCGGGCCGGCCGCAGGGCGGGGCCGGCGAACCGACCCCGCCGCACAGCGCACTCACCAGTCGCCGTCCTCCACCGGCTTGCCCGCGTCCCCCAGAGGCTTGACCTGGTGCGCGTCCGGCGCCTGCCACGGCTCGTGGTCGTCGCCGAGCCACTTACCCGCGGGCTTCACCGCCCCCAGCGTGTCCGTCGGCGCGAGATCCTCCGCGCTCTCGTCGTAGTAGTCGAACCAGGGCAGCCCCGCCCTCGTGTACGCGGCCCGGTCCACCGGCGACGGCGGCGGCTCCTCGCCCGTGATGCGGTGCCAGTCCGGCGGCGTCACGAGGTGCACGAACACGCGGCCCGCGGGCGTTTCGGCCCAGTCGGACTCGGGCCGGTCGTCCCGGAACACCTGCTGGCGCATCGTGCCGCCCGCGCCGAGACCCATCGAACGCGCCGCCTGAGCCTGCGGCGCCGCACCCGGCGCGGCCGGCATGGGCGCGGCCCCGTAGCCGCCGGAGGAGGCCCCCATCCACTGCACGCCGCCGGGCGCAGGCGGCATCGCCCGCGCGGCCTCCCGCTTGCGGGCCTCCTCCGCGCGCCAGGCCCCCAGCGCCGGCTCGCTCAGGGTGAAGGCCTGGAGCTGGATCCCGCCCCAGGTCTCCTCGCCCGTGACCTGGCCCTCGACCGTGGCGCCGAGCCCCAGGGGCAGCGCCACGAACTGCCGTACCGTGCCCTTCCCGGACTTGATGCCGTCGAGCCACGGCTGGCGAGGCAGCACCACGTAGTTCTGCGGATCCCGGGACAGCCGGCTGCTCCACGGCAGCCCCGAGATGGCGCACACCTTGCCCACGCCCACCTGGAGAGCGGCCGGTTCGGCCGTTCCCGCGAAGCTCAGCCACATCGCCTCGCGCAGATACATCGGCAGCATCACGCCGCCGCGCGCCCGCCACTGGGGCGGCACCGAGTCCGCGTGGTCCTCGACCCGCCGCACCGGGAACTCGCCGAGCCCCGGCGGCAGCGGATGCGTTCCGGTCTCCGGCAGGCGCAGCGTGCGCACGAACCGCACCCGCGCACCGCCCGGCAGCACCAGACTGTTCCCGTCGACCCGCACACTCCCGGCCATGTCCGTCTCCCCTCGTCGTGCCTCTTCCTCGGTGGTACCACGACCGGGCCGCGTCACCGGTTCCGCCCCCGACGATCTTCGTAGCGGCAGGTTTCCGGTCAGGCGGGAGGCCGCGGTCCGTCCGCGGACGGGGAGTTGAAGGGGCGTGAGCGGCCGGCGATGTTCTTGACGTAGTCCGCGACCGCCGCGTCGAGACCGATGTCGTGCTGCGCCCGCTCGGACAGGTACCAGCGGTGTTCGAGCAGTTCGTGGTAGAGCTCGGCCGCGTCCGTCCGGTCCGGCACGTGGTCGCGCACCGCGCGTACGGTCGGGCGGAAAACGTCGCGCACCCATCGGTGCGCGAGGACTTCGGCGCGCGCGCCATGAGGGTCCCCCCTGTTCGAGCGCAGCCGAGAATTTGGGGGAGGGGCGCCCGGCGCGTAGTCGTCCTGCGTGGCCATCCAGCTCTCCAGGTCGTTCAGGAGACGACGGGCCTGGTTCTCCTCGGCGTCCATGCCGGTGAGGCGCAGGAGTTGACGCTGGTGGTGGCCCGCGTCCACGACCTTCGGCACGAACGTGACCGTGTCCCCCTGGTCCGCGTGCGAGATCTGCATCTCCGCGACGTCGAAGCCAAGGTCGTTGAGACGGCGGATGCGGCGCTCCATGTAGTGGTGCTTGCCGGCCGGGTAGACGGAGGTGCGCGTCAGCTCCGTCCAGAGCGCGTCGTACCGCTCCCCGATCTCCGTGCCGAACGCGATCGGGTCGATGGACGGATGCAGCGCGCCCGACGCCTCCAGGTCGAGCATCTCGCCGCTGATGTTGACCCGGGCGAGCTCGATGTCGTACGCCCGTTGCCCGTCGCTGAGTCGGGGGTGCAGCTCCCCGGTCTCGGCGTCCACGAGGTAGGCGGCGTACGCGCCCGCGTCCCTGCGGAACAGGGTGTTGGACAGCGAGCAGTCCCCCCAGGCGAACCCCGCCAGATGCAGCCGTACGAGGAGGACGGCGAGGGCGTCCATGAGGCGGTGCACGGTGCCGGGGCGCATCGTCGTCTCGAACATGGAGCGGTAGGGGAGCGAGCCGCCCAGGTGGCGGGTGATGAGGACGGGTTCGAGGGGCGCGCCCCCGGCATCGGTGCGGCCGGTGACCACGGCGAGGGGGTCGACGGCGGGTATCGCGAGTCGGTCGAGGGTGCGCAGAAGTTCGTACTCGCGCAGCGCGGGCCGCTCGGCGAGTTCCTTCACGGCGACGACCTCGCTGCCCGCGCGGGCGTAGCGCACGACGTGCCGCGAGATGCCGCGGGGGAGCGGTACCAGATACTCGTCCGGCCACTGCTCCAGGGGGACGTGCCAGGGGAGTTCGAGGAGGAGGGCCGGGTGTTCGGGGTTGGTGGCGCTGATCTGCAAAGTCATGCGGTCACAGTCCCTGGGTCGCGCGGCGGGGCCACGAGTGATCGGACCCCGAAGGGGCGGCGCGGGTCAAGACCCGGGGCGGGACCCGCTTTCGGCAGGCAAGGGCGCCGAATTCCCGTTGAGGCCCTCCGGCTCGCGCCCTAGGGTGCGGGCCATGCTGCCCCTTGTGGAAACCGACGAACAATGGGACGCCGTGGTCCCCGACGAAGCGGTCATGCGGCGGGGAGCGGACGACCTCTGCGCCCGGCTCGGCCTCACCGGCCTCCCGCTGACGCGCTACGAAGGGGGCACCCAGCCCGTCTACGCCGTCGGTGACGAGCACGTCCTGAAGCTGTTCCCGGCCGCCTCCGCGCAGGACGGTGCCACCGAGGCCCGGGTCCTCGCCCACCTCGAAGGCCGGCTCCCCGTCCCCACCCCCGAGGTCCGCTCGGCGGGCACGTACGAGAACGGGTGGCACTACATCCTCATGTCCCGGCTGCCCGGCGCGGACCTGGCCGTGGCCTGGCCCGGCATCCCGCGCGCCGACCAGGACCGCATCGTCGACGAGGCCGGAGCATGCCTCGCCGCACTGCATGCCCTCGACCCCACGCCCCTGGCCGGCGCGGTGGGCCCGGAGGACTGGGACGCGTTCGTGCGCAAGCAGCGCGCAGGCGCCGTACAGCAGCAGCGCGAACACGGCCTTGCCGAGAGTTGGTTGGAGCAGATCCCCGCCTTCCTCGACTCCCTCACGCTGCCGTGCGGGCCCGAACGCGCCCTGCTGCACACGGAGTTCATGCGCCAGCACCTCGTCATCGACCCTCGGGACCGCAAACTGACCGGACTCCTCGACTTCGAGCCCGCCATGATCGGCGACCCGGCGTACGACTTCGTGGCCGTCGGCCTGTTCGTCACCCGGGCCGACCCGCGCCTGATGACCCGCTTCACCGAGGCCTACGGCCGCAAGTTCGCCCCCCGTACCGTGATGGCGTACACACTCCTGCACGTGTACAGCGATCTGCCCTGGTACCTGCGAGAACTGCCCGCGCCGCCGGAGACGACGCTCGACTCACTCGCCGGGGCCTGGTTCGCCGCCGGGTGACGCGAGACGGGCCTCGGCCGCCGCGAGGATCTCCGTGACGCGCAGCGCGAACGCGGCGTCGCAGGCGTGCGGCCGTCCCGTGCGCACCGACTCCAGGAGCGCGTCGATGGCCGCCCCGAACGCGTCGACCGACTCACCGCCCGTCGGCATCGACGCGATGCCGGACTCTCCGCGCAGCTCCACGGCGACGCCCGCCGCCTTCGCCGGAGTGGTCAGACTCAGCGCCGCCGTGGCGGACGCGCCCGAGGCGTGCGCGAGGACCAGATGCACGGTGTCCGCCGGGCCCCGCGCGGCCGTCACCGAGGTGACGTCCCCGAGCACGGGAAGCAGTACGGACAGGGCGTGCGGGCCGACGTCCCACAGGGCGCCGCGTCCGACCCGCCACGGCGACGCGGTCAGCTCCGAGGTGTCGCCGGGGGTGTACAGGGACCCGTACCAGTCGGCCCGGCCAGTGAACCAGACACCCTCGGCGGCCTGTTGGGCCAGCCAGCCCGAGGTGACGCTCGCGAAGCGCATCGTGAAGAACACGACGGACGCCACCCCGGCGGCCCGTACGGCGTCCACGACCTCCCTGGCCGCGGGCACCGACGTGGCCAGCGGCTTGTCGAGGAGGAGATGACAGCCCGCTGTGGCGGCCCGCGCGGCGAGCGGCGCCTGCACGTCCGGCGGCACCGCGAACGCCACCGCGTCGCACGCCGCGAACAGCTCGTCGACGTCCTCGAACACCTGCGTCCCATGGGCGGCGGCGACCTCGGCCGCAGCCTGGGGCCTGCGCCCCCAGACACCCACGAGATCCGTCCCGGGGTGGGCGCGCAGTGCGGCGGCGTGCGTCTTCGAGGCCCAGGTGCCGGTGCCGACGAGCCCGACGCGAAGGATGGTGGCAGCAGAAGTCATGGTCGGCAGTATGGCTGGCGGTCCGCGGCCGGAACAGGAACGGCCGCCGCCGCAGGGACGCCGGGCGTCACCGCGCGGGCTCTGGACCTGCGCGTCATCCCCACCCCGGCCAGCACGACCGCCATCCCCGCCACCACCCGCGCCGACAGGCCCTCGCCGAGCACGACGGCGCCCAGCGCCACCGAGACGACCGGCAGGAGATAGCCGACCGTCGCCGCACTGGTCGGGCCCTCGTCCGCGATCAGGCGGTAGTTGAGGTAGAACGTCACTCCCGTGCCCAGGATCCCGAGGATCACCACCGCGATGACGCCGGTGAGATCGACACCCGAGGACGACGGGCCACCGAAGGGCAGCGCCAGAGCGCTCAGCGCCGTCGCCGTCGTCAACTGTGCCGAGGAGAGCGCGATCGGCTGGACGCCGGGCCCGGTGAGCTTGCGCCCCATGTACGCGAACGCCACCGCGTAGCTCGCCGCGGCCGCGAGCAGGGCGAGCGCGCCCCAGCTCGCGAGGCCGGTGCGCTGCCACGGCGCGAAGATCAGCAACGTACCGGCGAAGCCGAACAGCAGACCCGTCAGCCGCAGCGGTCGCAGGCCCCCCTCCGAGCCGAGGGCCACGCCGATCAGCAGGGACCACAAGGGAGTTGTCGCGTTGAGCACGCCGGCGACGCCCGAGTCGACGGTCTGCTCACCGAAGCCGAACAGGGCGAACGGGACCGCGTTGCAGAAGAACGCGGCGACCACGAGACGCCCCCACGTGCGACGGTCGCGGGGCAGCCGCTGTCCGGTGGCCCGGCTCAGCGCGAACAGGACGCCGGCGCCGAGCGCGCACCGCACCACGACGATGTGCACCGGCGAGAACCCGTGCTGGAGCGCCAACTTGATCCAGAGGAACCCGGAGCCCCACAGGAGCGCGAGCACCCCCATCCGCACCGCCGCGCCGCGTCCACCGAACACCCCGCACCTCCCAGTCGTCGTCGCCCTGGCCTTGTACGCTCCCTCACTCGACTCGACAGGACAAGTGAAAAGTCCTGGACCAACTGTTAATCTCTGCTACATGCTCGATGTGCGACGTATGCAGGTCCTGCGGGCCGTTGTCACCAGCGGTTCGGTCACCGCCGCGGCGGCGAACCTCGGTTACACGCCGTCCGCCATCAGCCAGCAGGTCGCCGCCCTGGAGAAGCAGGCGGGCACGGCGCTGCTCGAACGCGTCGGCAGGGGAGTGCAGGCCACGGAGGCGGGGCGGCTGCTCACGCGGTACGCGGACGCCATCAGCCGCCAGGTCGCCGAGGCCGAGACCGCACTCGCCGATCTGCGCGACGGCCGCACCGGCACACTCGCCGTGCGCTACTTCGCCACCGCCGGAGCCGCGCTCGTGGCACCCGCTGTGGCGCGCCTGCGTGAGCGGCATCCCGGCGTGCGCGTCGACCTGAGAGTGACCGACCCCGAAGACCCGCTGCCCGAGGTGCGGCAGGGGCGGGCCGACGTGGCCGTCGTGGTGCGCACGCGCGATGTGCCGCCCACCGGAATCCGCATGAGCCACCTGGCCGACGACCCCTACCGCGCCGTCCTGCCCAGGAATCACCCGCTCGCCGAACGGCGCGTCATCGACCTCGCCGAGCTCGCCGACGAACCCTGGGTCGACACCGAGGGCGTCGCGGGTCCCTGCCACGAAATCGTCCGCGACGCCTGCGCCGCCGCCGGATTCAGCCCCGATTTCTCCGTCGCGAGTCAGGACTACGCGACCGCTCAGGGCTTCGTCGCCGCGGGAATGGGCATCGGGCTGATGCCTCTGATGGGCCTGAGAAATCGGCACCCCGACGTCGTCCTGCGCAAGGTCCGCAGACCGGAGCCGATCCGGGTGATCTGTGCGGCCACCCGGGACACGGCCCCCTCGCAGCCGGCCCTCCAGGGGTTCGTCGATGCGGTGCGCGAGGCGGCGACGGGCTGACTGTCAGGCCGGTATGCAGGGGTGTGTGGGGGCTTCGTCCGGGCGCTCTGGCCATATGCGAGCGCTCTGGTGAATACTGATTCACCATGTAGGTGAATAGAAATTCACCACACCTCCCGCCCCCGCCCCGGAGGCGTCCACCGGAGCGTCCATGGAGCCCGCGATAAACCCAGACATGAATACCGGCATACGCCCCGAAATGGCTCCTCTGCCCGGCCTGCGTGGTCGGCTGACGATCCCGGTCCTCGCCTTCGGCGGCATCCTCATGGCCGTCATGCAGACGGTCGTGGTCCCGCTGCTGCCCGACCTGCCCCGGCTGACCGGAGCCTCGCCCGGCGCGGTTTCCTGGACCGTCACCGCGACCCTCCTCGCCGGCGCCGTCCTCACCCCCGTGCTCGGCAGGGCGGGCGACATGTACGGCAAGCGGCGCGTGCTGCTGCTCGCGCTGGGGCTGATGACCGGCGGGTCAGTGCTGTGCGCGCTCACCTCCGACATCCGCGTCCTGATCGCGGCCCGCGCGCTCCAGGGCGCGGCCGCCGCGGTCGTTCCGCTCTCCATCAGCATTCTGCGCGACGAACTCCCGCCCCACCGCACGGGATCTGCGGTCGCCCTCATGAGCTCGACCGTCGGTATCGGCGCCGCGCTCGGCCTGCCGCTCGCCGCCCTGATCGTCCAGTACGCGAACTGGCACGTCATGTTCTGGGCGACCAGCGCCCTCGGCGCGCTCGGCCTCGCGCTCGCTTGCTGGGCCGTGCGCGAGTCGCCCGTACGCGAACCGGGCCGGTTCGACACACTCGGCGCGGCCGGGCTCGCCGGTGGCCTCGTCTGCCTGCTGCTCGCCGTGTCGCAGGGCGGCCAGTGGGGCTGGGGCAGCGCCCGCGTGGTCGGCCTGTTCGCCGGTGCCGTCGTGATCCTCGCGCTGTGGTCGTGGCAGCAGCTGCGGGCCGCCCGTCCGCTGGTGGACCTCCAGCTCGCCGTGGGCCGCCGTGTCGGCCTGCCGCACCTCGCCGCCCTGCTCGCCGGATTCGCCTTCTACGCCAATTCGCTCGTCACGGCGCAGCTGGTCCAGGCGCCCAGGTCCAGCGGTTACGGGCTCGGCCTCTCCATCGTGCAGACCGGCCTGTGCCTGTTGCCCAACGGTGTGATCATGCTGCTCCTCTCACCGGTGTCGGCCCGCGTCTCCGCCGCGCGCGGCCCCCGCGTGAGCCTCGCCATCGGCGGCGCCGCGATGGCGCTCGGCTATGCCGTCCGCATCGCGGACAGCCGCGACCTGTGGGTGATCGTCCTGGGTGCCGCGATCGTGTCGACCGGCACCACGTTCGCGTACTCGGCGCTGCCCACCCTCATCCTGCGGGCCGTGCCCGCGGGCCAGACCGCGTCCGCGAACGGTGTGAACGTCCTGATGCGGACCATCGGCCAGGCCGTCTCCAGCGCCGCCGTCGCAGCGATCCTCGTCCACCACGCCACCGGCGCCGGCTTCCCCGCACTGCGCGGCTATCAGATGGCCTTCCTCATGGCCGGTGCGGTCGCCCTCGTGGTGATAGCGGCGGCGTTCACCGTCCCGGCCGACGCGGCGGACAATGGAGGGCGCAAGTCCGTCAGCGGCACGACCGGGCGGACGGACAAGGCCCTCGAAGGAGCGTGACCCCGTGACGAGCCCGGCCCCGACGGTATCCGCCGAGTCGGAATCCACCTCCGGTGTGAGAGATGGCCACCGGTCGGGGCCGGCGCGCCGCGACGCAGAGGCGACCAAGACCGCGATCATCCGCGCCTGCCGCCACCTCCTCGCCCGGCACGCGCACACCGACATCACCCTCAAGGCCGTCGCCGAGCGCGCCGGGGTCAGCGCCCCGCTGATCCTGAAGTACTTCGGCAACAAGGACGCCCTGTTCTCCCAGGTCATGAACTTCGAGGCGGACGTGGAGCCCTTCCTCGACGCGCCTCTGGAGGACCTCGGCCGGCACATGGTGCGCCACCTCCTCACCGGCCAGTCCGAGCACGGCGCCGACCCCATCCTGCGCATCGTGTTCGCCCCGCTCCACGGCGAACAGGGCGACATCCTGCGCGCCAACTTCCGTGCGCAGGTCAGCGACCGCCTCGCCGAGCGCCTGCACGGACCGGATGCGGGCCTGCGCGCCGAGCTTGCCGTCTCCTTGCTCCTCGGTCTCGGAGTCATGTACGGAATCGCACGCGGCCCCCATGTGCGCTCCGCCTCGGTTGAAGAGATCACCGAACGCTACGGACCAGCCGTACAAGCCCAGTTGACTCCTGGCACACTGGCCGGATGACTACAGCGGAGGCACATCCGGCGGCCACGACCGACCTGCTCGACCGCTTTCTGGCCGGGCTGCGCGAGGCACTGCCTGCCCCGTTCTCGCTGTGGGCGCACGGGTCGCTCGCCGGCGGGGACTACCAGGAAGGGCGCAGCGACCTCGACCTGATCGCCGTCGTCCCGCATCCGCTGAAGCCGGACGAGGAGACACGGCTCGCCACGCTGCACGAGGGAATCGACGCGGAACTGCCCCTCGCGGCCCACCTCCACTGCTCCTACATGCCGCACGGGGACCTCGACGACCCTGACCGTACGCACTTCACCTGGGCCCACCGGGAGGCCTACGCCCGCACGGTCACGCCCATCACCCGGCGCGAACTCCACACCTACGGCCTCGTGCTCCACGGAGACCCCATCGCGGGCACCCTGCCGCCGGTGGACGACCGCACGCTCAGGGACTACATCCTCACCGACCTGGCCGGCTACTGGCGGCCCAGGACCGGGCGCCCCGAGTTGTGGCTGGAGAATGTCTGGGTCGACCTGGGGCTGATGGTCGTGGCCCGGGCCACGGTCACCCTGCGCGACGGAACCCTTGTCAGCAAGGCCGAGGCACTCGCCGTCCTCACCGAACTGGGCGCGCCCGCCGAGGTCGTGGCGGACATCGAGCGCCGACGGTACGAGGGCGGCCCGGCCGACACCGCCCCCGATCCCGCGTGGCTCGCGCGCCGCGCGGAGTTGACCCTCGACTGGCTCGTGCCCGCACTCGACCGCACCGTCGCCGAGCACACCGCCGACAGCTGAGAACCGGGCAGCCGGCGTGACCGGAGAGCCGCAGAGGTGCACAGCCGGAGGGCCGCGGGGCCGGATTCAGGCGGCCGGGTCCGGCGGCACCCGGTCGAGCTCGATGCCGAACGAGTCGCGGTACGTGTCAAGTACCTCCCGGTCGGACGCGAGCTCCGTACTGTGGCGCTCGCCGCCGGCCGTCGTCTTCAGCGTGCGTCCGCTCAGGGTCAGCCGGCCCTCGTCCGTGACCAGCGAGCAGACCAGCGACCGCGTGAACGTCGACCCCGGCGACGTGGAGTTGTACCAGCACCCGACCTCGAAGTCCCGCAGCTCGCGCGGGCGTTGTTCGAGGAGGTACTCCGGTACCCCGTCCTTGGACACACGGAGGTCGCCCTCCTTCGTCTCGGCGATCCGGAAGACGCCGCCCGGATCCCGCTGCTCCCCCCGCTCACCGAGGTCGAGCGGGAAGTGGCTGTGCGCCCCGAAACCGACGTCAGCGAGCAGATCGGCCCCGTCGACGGTACGGACCCGGAGGGCGAGATGGTCGTACGGGATGCCGAGGTGCCCGTCCTTGCCGTACACCCGGCCCTGGAGCAGCGACACCTCGAAGCCCAGCGCGGTGAGCAGCGCCGCGAACCCGCCGTTGAGCTCGTAACAGAAGCCGCCGCGGTGGCGGTCCACGAGCTTGGCGACGATCGCGTCCTCATCGATGGAGATGTCCTCGCCCAGGTGGATCGAGAGGTTCTCGAACGGGACCGTCCGCTGGTGCGCGAGGTGCAGGGTGCGCAGTGCCTGCGCGGTCGGCGCCGCGGGGCGTGGCGTCGCGATGCGGCGGAGATAGGCGTCGGTGCGTGAGGCGTCCATAGGGTCAGTCTGGGGGGCCGGGCGGACCTGGGCCACGGGCGGAAGGACCGTATCGGCCCAGGTCGCGCGGCCTAGGACCAGCGGACCAGGAACCCGGGAGCCGTCCCTCAGGCCGCCTCGGCCACCGGCCGCAGACGCACCGGGAGTTGGTCGACGCTGTTGCCCACGAAGCCCGCCTTCCGCGCGAGCTCCGCGTCGGGCGCGGCGAGATCGAGACCGGGGAAACGGGTGAACAGGCGCTCCAGGGCGACGGTGGCCTCCAGACGGGCGAGCGGCGCCCCGAGGCAGTAGTGCGGGCCGTGGCCGAGCGAGATGTGGCGGGCGGGGGAGGCTCGGGTGACGTCGAACCGGTCGGCGTCCGGGCCGTGCGCGCTCCGGTCACGCCCCGCCGCAGAGTAGCCCGCAAGCACCGGAGTGCCCCGGGGGATCACCGTGCCGTCCACCGTCAGATCACGCTTCGGGTAGCGGAACGGGAAGTAGCTGACGGGGCTGTCCCAGCGCAGGGTCTCCTCCACCACGTCGGACCAGGACGCCCCGCCCGACAGGACGAGGTCGAGCTGGTCGCGGTGGGCGCACAGGGCGCGCACGGCGTTCGTGATCAGGTTCAGCGTCGTCTCGTGCCCGGCGACGATCATCAGGAGCAGGGTGCCGATCAGCTCCTGCTCGCTCAGTCGGTCGCCGTCCTCCTCGCGAGCCGCGATCAGCGCGCTGGTCAGGTCGTCGCCCGGCCGGCTCGCCCGGGACGCGGCGACCGCCGCGAGGACCGACACCAGCTCACGGTTGGCGGCCACCGCCTCGCGTGGGCCGATGTCGGTGGCCACGACCTGGCCCGACAGATGGTGCAGTCGTCCTCTGAACTCCTCGTCCACACCGAGCAGTTCACAGATCACGCTCATCGGGAGCGGCAGCGCGAACTGCCGCCGCAGCTCCACGACGTCCTCGCCCTCGGCCACGGCTGCCTCCAGCCCGTCGAGCAGCTTGCCGGTCAGCTCCTCGACGCGCGGCCGCAGCGCCTCCACGCGGCGCGCCGTGAACGCCCGGCTCACCAGCGACCGCAGCCGCCGGTGGTCCTCGTCGTCCGCGGTCGTCATGCCCTGCACGGTCGCGAAGGTCATGAGCGGCCAGCCGTCGGGTATGCGGCCCTCGATCAGGGCGGTGAAGTGCCGGGCGCTCTTGGCGACATCGGGGTGCGCGAGGAAGTCCTTGAGGGCGTCGTGGCCGAGGACCACCATGCCCTCGACGTCACCGGGCAGCACGACCGGGGCGACGACGCCCTGGTCGAGCAGCCGCGCGTTCGCCGCGTGCGGGCAGCCACCGGCCGGGTCTATGCGGTGCGGGACCACGGGTGGGATCGTCAACGAGCTCTCCTGACCGGTCGCGGGAATGCGGGGGAATGCGGGACGTGGACGTACGCACGTCACCCACGGACGAACGCACATACCTCACCTACGGACGAGTACACCTACCTCACGTATGAACGCGCTTCTCCGTTCCCAAGTCGTACAGCTTCTCCAGCAGCCACGCCTCGTTTCCCGCGAGTCCCGCCCTGTCCAGGGCCTCGTCGGCCTCCGCGATCGGCAGGGCGAGCAGCGAGGCGGCGGTCGCCGGCTCGCATCCGGTCAGTGCGGCGCGCGCGGTGTGCAGCAGGCGCAGGCAGGCCTGGGCCGCGGCGAGTTCGGCACTCCTGGTCGCGTTCATGTCGATGGGCCCCTCAGCTCGGCGAAGACGTGGATGTACAGACATGTGCCTCCACTCTTGCGCACGGGTCTGACAATTCGCCTTCGACGCGAGAGCCGAGGGGGGCTCAGCCGTCGAACTCAGGTGTCGAACTCAGTCCGCTGTACGGACCTTCGCCCGGCGTCCCAGGTTGAGCCGCAGGCCCTCCGGCATCAGCGTCAGGCGTTCCGCGACGCGCAGCCGGTAGCCCGGTTCGGGGTGCAGGTCGTAACGCCGCAGCAGCAGGCCGAGTACCAACGTCGCCTCGTGCAGGGCGAATTGGCGGCCGATGCACGCCCGCGCACCTGTGCCGAACGGTTTGAAGACATGCGGGGCGCGCGAACGCACGGCCGCCGGAGCGAAGCGGTCCGGGTCGAAGGCCTCCGGGTCGTCACCCCACGCCTCCGGGTCGCGGTGCAGGAGCGCGGTCAGGACCAGCGCCCAAGCGCCCCTGCGCATCGGGTGGATCCCGCCGAGCGTCGTGTCGACGGTGGCCTCGCGGGCGAACGCCGGAGCCGTCGGCCACAGCCGCAGGGACTCGTCGAGAACCCGGCGCAGATAGCGGAGCTTGGCCACCTGCTCGTACGCGGGCTCGTCGGCGTCGCCCCACACCCGCTCCACCTCTTCGCGCGCCTTCGCGAGGACGTCGGGGTGGTGCGCCAGATAGTGCAGCGCGAACGACAGCGCGCCCGACGTCGTCTCGTGTCCGGCGACGAGGAATGTGATGACCTGGCGCCGTATGTTCTCGGGGGAGAGCCGCTCCCCGGTGTCGGGGTGGGCGACCTCCAGCATGCGGTCGAGCAGGTCACCCTGCCCGCCGGTGCGTGATCCGGACGCGGCCCGCCGCACGGCGACGACATCGTCCACGGTCCGGTTGAGGTACGCCATGTCCGCGGCGTTGCGCCGCTCCGCGCTCCGCAGAAGCAGGGGAGCGAGCGCCGGTGGCACCACGTTGCGGCGCTGCGCGAACGACAGCGTGCCGACCATGGCCGTCACGAACGGGTGGGGCCGCTCCCGCTCGAACGACCCGAAGTCATGGCCGAAACCGGTCCGCGCGATCGTCTCCAGGGTCAGCTTGGTCATGTCGCCGGGTACGTCCACGGCCTCGCCGGCCGCCTCCCGGGCGTCCCAGGCCGCCATCAGGCTCCCCGCGACGTCCAGCATCAGCGGGTGGTAGCCCTCCATCGCGTCGCGGCCGAAGCCGGGAGCGAGTACGTCGTGAGCCAGCTGCCAGTTCGGCTCGTGGTTGTACGCGGTGAACAGGCCGTCACCGGCCACCGGCCGCAGATTGGCCACGCCCAGGCCGACATGCTTGGCGAAGCGCGACTCGTCGGCCATGTCGGCGGCGAACCGCGTGCCCCAGACGAACACGATCTCGTTGCCGAAGGCCTTGCGGCGGAAGACGGGCCCGAGCTCCTTGCCGATCCGCATGGAGTCCTGGACCGGCGTGCGCACATTCGCGCCGAGGATGTCGCCGACGAAAGGCACCCGTCGCGGCGGGTGCGGAATCCGGTCGAGTCCGGGCCAGCCGAGCTCGGCGCTGCGAAAGCCCTTCGGCGGTGTCGAATCCGTCGCCACCTGCGTCAACTGAGCCATGATCCCCACCTGCTGGACGTAGAGAGTGCGTGTACCCGAGCCGCTGTTATACGTGGGTTCAATACGCTTCCCAGTGTGGTCCCGCTATTGAATTCACGTCAAGTAATGCGGGTAAAGTGCTGCCATGGCCGCCAGGGAGCAGGAGCGCACACGCCGCCGGCTGAGCACGGAGGAGCGCCGAGAACAGCTGCTCAGCGTGGGTGCGCGGCTCTTCGCGCAGAGCACGTACGACGACGTCTGGATCGAGCAGGTCGCCGAGATCGCCGGCGTCTCGCGCGGGCTGCTCTACCACTACTTCCCGACGAAACGGGACTTCTTCGCCGCCGTCGTCCAGCGCGAGAGCGAGCGGATGCTGCGCCTGACCGCGGCCGCTCCCGGGATCCCCGTGCGCGAGCAGATCGCCGTGGGCCTGGACACGTTCCTCGGTTATGTGGAGGCCCACGGCGAGGGCTTCCGCGCCTTTCAGCGCGCCGGGGCCGCGGGCGACCCGGCCGTGCGCGAGGTGTACCGGCAGGGCTTGGCCGCGCAGGAGCGCCAGATCGTCGAGGCGCTCGCCGCCGACCCCGGCAGCTCCCACATCGACGGCGAATCCCCCGTGCTCCGGCTCGCCGTCCGCGGCTGGCTGGCCTTCATGGTGGCCGTGTGCCTGGAGTGGCTCGACGAGCCGGAACTGTCAAGGGATCAGGTGCGCGACCTGTGCGCGCGGGCCCTGCTCGGCGCGATCACGCCGTAGCGCGCCGCACGGGCCGGTCTCAGCCCCCCGGAGTCGCCCGCCCCGGAGTGACCTTGACGGGATCCGTGCCGGCGCCGCTGTGCCGGTCCGCCCAGTTCCGCAGCGCCGTCCCGAAGGCGTGGTCGAGGTGGTGAAGACCGGACAGGTCGAGCACGACGGGCCGGTCCTGCGGCAGCGCCTCCAGGTTGTCGAGGATCTTCGGCAGCCGCAGGAAGGTCGCGTTGCCCGTCAGATACACCTGGATAGGTCCCGCGCCCTTGTCTATGACGTCGAGCCGCACGTGCGAGGCCTCCCACGCCGTCTTCGCCACCGCGAGCGCCAGGCCGATGAGCACGCCCTCGAACATGCTGACCGCGACGATCGACACCGCCGTGACGAGCAGCACCAGCGCCTCGCCCCGGTGTTCACGCCACAGCCCCGTGATCTGCCGTACGGGGATGAGCTTGCAGCCCGCGTGGACCAGGACGGCAGCGAGCGCCGCGACCGGGATGACGCCGAGCGCGGCGGGCAGCAGCGCCGCGAACAGCAGGAGCCACACTCCGTGCAGGATCCGGGACGCCTTGGTGCGGGCGCCCGCCTGGACGTTGGCGGAGCTGCGTACGATCACTGCCGTCATCGGCAGTGCGCCGAGCAGCCCGCACACGGTGTTGCCGGTGCCCTGCGCGATGAGTTCCCTGTCGTACGACGTGCGCGGCCCGTCGTGCATCCGGTCGACGGCGGCCGCGCTGAACAGGCTCTCGGCGGAGGCGATGAGGGTGAACGCGAGGACGGTGCCGATCACCCCGACGCTCGCGAGCTGCCCGAACGCGTCGGCGCCGGGCGGCTGCACGGACTCGATCAGACCCTGCACCTCGACCCGCGCGACCGGCGGCCCGAACCCGGCGGCCGCGAGCGTCGCGAGCCCCACCGCGGCGAGTGGCGCGGGCACCACCTGGGCCGCCCTGGGCAGCCGCTTCCAGCCGAGCAGCACGACGATCGTGCCCACGCCGAGGGCGAGCGCGGCGAGCGCCTTCGGCGAAGAGGCCGAGTCGATCAACAGGCCGGGCAGCCCGGCGAGTTTCTCCGGCCCCGACGTGGGCGCCGGCGTGTCGGCCATCGCGTAGAGCTGCCCGGCGATCAGTACGAGACCGATCCCGGCGAGCATGCCCTCGACGACCGCTACGGAGATCGCACGGAACCAGCGGCCCAGGCGCAGGCTGCCCATGAGGAGCTGGAGCAGCCCTGCCCCGAGCACGATGACGCCGAGCACGGGCAGGCCGTACGCCTGCACGGCCTCGTACACGAGCACGGTGAGCCCGGCCGCGGGCCCGCTCACCTGAAGACTGCTGCCGGGCATGGACCCGGCAACCAGACCGCCCACGATGCCGGTGACGAGGCCGAGTTCGGCCGGGACGCCGGACGCCACGGCCACGCCCACGCACAGCGGCAGGGCGACCAGGAACACGACGAGAGACGCGGCGAAGTCCTGCCGCGGTACCAAACGCTTCACGAGCGCATACCTCCAGCGCGCCCCGTGCGGGGCGCGTAGTCCTACACGTGCGGAGTGTCAATGGAGGCGGGCAGGAGGGTGCGCCGAAGACCCACGGGAACTGCTCCTGCCCTCGGGCGCTCTCAGCAGCGGAAGACCTGGAGTATGACGGGGAGGGCGTCGGCCGCCCGTCTCGGCTGGCGGTGCGGGGACCTCTCGCCGGCGCCTGCCGTCGGCGCGACGCCGGGCTCCCCGGCCTGGACCTGCCACGGGCACGCGGCCCCGCGCACGGTGCCGTCGGGCACGTACTCCTCGGCGCGGTACCGGTCGCGGGGCAGGTAGTGGTGGGACGAACTCCGAGGCAGCTCGCTGTCGTCGCAGGTGGCGATCGGGCCGCCGGTGTGTGCCACCGACTCGTGGGCGGACGCGGACGGGGCGCTCCTGACCAGGAGTTGGAGGACGAGCATGCCGACGGTGAGGGCCATCAGGCAGGCCCTCGCTGTCGTCGTGCCGCGTGCCATCCGGTCGGCTCCCTGGTCGCGTCGCCTCGTAATCCTCTGGGGCAGTCAGCAGATTAGCCTGGCGAACTGCCCATGTGGTTACCGTAAGGTTGCGCGGCGGTAAGGGCGCGCGGGACGGCGCGTGGTGGCCGGATTCCGGTGGTCGGATATCAGCCGAGAGCGTCGTACACGGCGCTGATCAGGGCCATCTTCCGCGGGTCGTCGGCGATGTGAGGTCCCATCCGGTTCATCACATAGCCCATCGCGGCACCCGACTCGGGGTCGGCCGAGCCGAAGGAGCCGCCGAAGCCGTCGTGCCCGACCGCGCGCGGGTTCGGCCCGTACGAGCCGTTCGGCCCGCTCAGCCAGAGGCCGAGGCCCAGCTCCGTCTCGTGCGTGAACCCGCTGCCCAGGACCAGGTCGCGGCAGCTGCCCTGACCCTCGCGGATCCGCTCGGCGGCCTGCGGGGACAGGATCTGGCGGTCACCGGACCGGCCCTTGCCCGCGACGATTCCGTACAGCGCGGCGACGGCGCGGGCCGTGCCGTGACCGTTGGCGGCCGGGATCTCGGCGGCGCGCCATGCCGCGGTGTTGGCCTCGGACGCGCCCGCGATCGGATTGGTCAGCGCGGCGAGGGCGGCCGGCGCCAACTGGGCGAAGACCGCGGCCTGTTCGCTGCCGGCCTGCGCGCGCGGGTGCACCATCTCCGCCGCGCGGCCCGCCTCCTTGTCCGGCAGTCCGATCGTGAAGTCGATGCCGAGCGGGCCCGTCACCTCGCGCTCCAGGAACGCGCCCGGCAGCAGCCCGCTGACGCGCCGGACGACCTCGCCGACCAGGAACCCGTACGTCAGCGCGTGGTAGCCGGAGACCGTGCCGGGCTCCCACCAGGGCTCCTGTGCCGCGAGCCGGGACGTGGTGAGCTCCCAGTCGAAGAGCTGCTCCAGGGAGTGCGGCTCGCGCAGCCCGGCGAGTCCGGCGCGGTGCGACAGCAGATGCCGTACGAGTACGCCGTCCTTGCCGGCCGCGGCGAACTCCGGCCAGTACGTGGCGACCGGCGCGTCCGGGTCGAGCAGTCCGCGGTCGATGAGGATGTGGGCGCACAGGGCGGTCGGCCCCTTGGTCGTCGACCACACGTTGACGACCGTGTCGCGCTCCCACGCGCGCGTGCGGGCCGCGTCGGCCCAGCCACCCCACAGGTCGACGACGGGTGCCCCGTCGATCAGGACGGTGAAGGCCGCACCCAGTTCGCCGCGCTCGTCGAAGTTCTCCTCGAAGGCGGCGCGGACGGCGTCGAAGCGCGCGTCGCAGTGTCCTTGGATGCCGGGCGCGTGCTGGGTCATGGCGTCTCCGTGGGCCGAAGCGGTGGGGCAGGGCGAGTCGGGATGGGTCCGCAGGAGGTGAACATACCGACTGGTCGGACCAGCGGGAAGAGGGGCGACGGCGGATGGTTTCCCCACGCCTACCCGCCAGGCGAAATGGGATGAAATTGCAAGGCTGCCTGTCGGCCTTCTACGGTGAGGCCATGCAGCGAGAAACCGCGGACGAGCCGCTCGCAGAACAGGTGGCCGCCGATCTGTCGGCCGTCGTCGGACGGCTGCTCAGGCGACTGCGCACCGCGTCGCCCGGCAGCCTCCTCACCCCGACGCAGCGGACCGTACTGGCGCGCCTCGACGGCGAAGGTCCCGCCACCACGGCCGCCCTCGCGCGCGCCGAGTACGTGCGGCCCCAGTCGATGCGGCTCACTCTGGCCGCCCTGGAGGAACAGGGCTTCGTGGCGCGCACGCCCGACCCGGACGACGGCCGTCAGTCGGTCGTCGCCATCACGGAGAGCGGCCGGCACACCCTCGCCTCGGTCCGCGCCGCCAAGCACAGTTGGCTCGTCCAGGCCCTGGCCGGCGAGCTCGACGAGGCCGAACTGCGCACGCTCGCCGAGGCCACCGGCCTCATGGAGCGACTGGTGGAGAAGTGAGCGGTACGGGGAACGGGCGCCCCGCCTCCCGAAGTTGATCTACGTATGGCATTCTCCTCCTCGAGCGTCGGCGGGCACGGCCCGCCGGCAAGGGGAGGGGACATCATGAAGACCCGAAGCACCGTGATCAGAGCACTCGCCACCGGTGCCTGCGCGATCGGCCTCGTCGCCGGCCTGCAGGGCCAGGCCTGGGCCGGAACGGTCACCATCTACGCGCCCAGCGGCGCCGGCAACGCCACCTGGAACGCCGATCCGGACGGCTCGATCCCCGGCGACGCGATCCGCGCCTGCGACACCAAGTCGGACGGCTGGGGCATCGAGACCGCGCTCGACTACAACTACGACGGGATCATGGACCGGAGCGTCGACACCCGCGGCCACACGGCCGGTTACTGCAGCCCGTGGAAGGGCGGAGACCTCAAAGAGGGCAGGACCGTCCGCATGTACGTCACCCCGGTCAGCGGATCGAGCTACGGCCCCTCGACGTACATCGACGTCACGGCCTGAGATCCCACGCGCCCGCAGCCTCCCCCGGCGTCAGCCGGGGGAGGCCACGTCGAGCGCCCGGTTCAGAACCCGATCGCCTCGCGGAGCAGCAGGACGAAGCCCTGGCCGATGCGGGGTTGCGCGTTGAGGACCAGGAGTTGGTTGACGGCGCTGGGCTGTCCGTAGGCCTCCTGGGCCCGGGCGGATTCCAGGGGGAGGGCGTGTTCCTCGAGGCGGCGCAGCGCCATGGGCAGGTCGGGCACCACCTTCTGCGCGCCGACGATCCAGATCGTGCGCCCGGCGCCTCCGGCATAGGCGGGCAACTGGCTTCCGGAGGCCGAGGCGACCACGAGGGAGCCGGTCTCGGTGAGCGCGGCGACGCTGCCCACGACGACGTCGGGGACGGCGATCAGGCGCCGGATGTCGTCGGCCTCGGTGGCCCGGTCCATGGTCAGCGCGCGGGGCTTGACGGCCGCCCGGTACCGGCCGCTGGTGTTGATGTCGTCGTCGATGCCGGACAGCCGCAGCGTCTCGCTGGCCACGGTGAACACACTTGCGTCCTGCGGGATCAGCTCCTGCACCCGGTGCCGCGCGCCCGCGGCGTCATCGAGGATCTCGGCGGTGAAGCCGTGCGCCGCCAGCGCGCCGGCCGCCCGCTCCAAGCGGTCTGCGGGCGCCGGGTCGGTGAACAGCGTGGTCGGGGTCGAGACGGTCATCGTGCCTCCTGAGTGGCGTGGATGTCCCCGGCCGGCGCCGAGCCCGTCAGCGGGGTGGTGTCGAAGTACCTGACCTCGTAGACCCGCTCGCTGAACCTCCAGCCTTCGCCGGTGCGGCGGTATCGGTCGTGGTAGATCGCATAGTTGAGTCCCTGAAGACCGCTCTGCATGCGCGCGATCTCCTGCATGTAGGCGCGGCCGGTCGCGGTGTCGCCGTCGATCCGGATCACGCCCGGATGTGTGTTCTGCACGAAGAAGTCCCACTGCGCCTGCAGCCGCTCGCCCCCGGCGCGGATCTCCTCCCGGCCGGTCAACTCGATGGGGACGTTGGGCATCCGCAGCACGCCGTCCTCTGTGAACAGGGACGCGAGGCGGGCTCGGTCGCGCATCATCGCCGCGTCGGTGAACTCACCGCGCAGCGCCTCGATCTCGACGCGGTCGGCAATCGCTTGAAAGTCGGTCATCGGCTTCCTCCGTTCCGTATACCTCGTACGACAACGCAGCCCTCCGGAATGTGAGGCGACGCGCACGACGTCACATTCCGGAGGGCTGTCTCGTCAAAGAGACGGAGGGCAGTGACGAGGCCGAGGCAAGGGAGTGCGCGACACCATGGCCAACCGAACCGAGACGGCACAAGGCCAGGCCGATCCGGGCCTGAGCGCGATCATGAGCGAGCGGCGCCAGCTGATCAATCTGGCGTACCGGCTCCTCGGCTCGCTGGCCGACGCCGAGGACGTCGTGCAGGAGACGTTCGTCCGCTGGTACGCCATGGACCGGCCGCAACGCGACGCCATCGAAGCCCCCGGCGCCTGGCTGACCACGGTCGCCAGCCGCATCTGCCTCAATCTGCTCGGCTCCGCCCGTGCGCGCAGGGAGCGCTATGTGGGCGAGTGGATCCCGGAGCCGCTTCCCGAACGCCGGGAGTGGACCGACGGCGTCACGGCGGACCCGGCGGACCGGATCACCCTCGACGAGTCGGTCGACATGGCCTTCCTCGTCGTACTGGAATCCATGACGCCGGCCGAACGCGTCGCCTTCATCCTTCACGACGTCTTCCGCTACGCGTTCGCCGAGGTGGCCGAGGTCGTCGGCCGTACGCCGGCGGCCTGCCGCCAACTGGCTTCCTCGGCCCGCCGCCGCATCCGCGCCTCCCAGGCTCCGGCCGGGCCGACGACCGCGCAGGCCGGCATCGTCCGGGAGTTCAAGCAGGCCTGGGCGGCGAAGGACGTGAGCGCCCTCGTGGGCCTGCTCGACCCCGACGCCACCGTGATCGCCGACGGCGGGGGCCTGGTCGGCGCCCTGCGGCGGCCGATCACGGGTCGCGAACGGGTCGCCCACGCCTATCTCAACGTCGCCCGCCTCGCACCCGACCAGACACTGCTGGAGCGTACGGTCAACGGCCGGCCCGGCCTGGTCGCCCAGCAGGACGGCGTCACGGTCACCGTGTTCGCGTTCCGCGTCGCCGGTGACCGGATCACCCACATCTGGGCGGTACGCAATCCGGAGAAACTCCGCCCCTGGACAGAGGGTGACGGTGGCGGGGTCCGTGTGTCAGCGGGACGCCGCGGGGACATGCCCGTCGGACGGTGACGTCGCCGTCTCCGGCGCCGCTTCGGCGAGGTGGTCGACGGTGCCGTCCGGGTCGGTGAGGCGGTTCAGGCGGCCCGGTACGTCGAAGCCGACCAGCAGGACCACGATCACCGTGCCGGCAAAGGTCAGCACGGCCAGGGCGCGCCCCAGGTCCATGCCCGCCGCGAGATGCGCGCCGAGCACCGGCGCGACGGCCCCGCCGAGCGCACCCACGTTGTACGTGAACCCCAGTGCGGCGGCGCGGTTCTCGGTGGGGAAGTGGCCGCCGATGTACCGGGGCAGCAGCCCGGAGATGCCGAAGCTGGTCGCCTGGAGCACGAAGAGCAGGACGCCGAGCAGGAGAAGGTTGTCGCGCACCGCGAACACCGGGAAGACGAAGACCAGCGAGGCGAGCAGCGTCAGCGCGTACGCCTTCTTAGTGCCCATCCAGTCCCCGGCGAAGCCCGCGAGCCAGCAGCCCGCCATCGTGCCGAAGCCCGCGAAGTACAGCGCGTCGGTGACCTGTCCCGGCGAGTAGCCCAGCTCCGTCTTGAGGTACGTCGGCAGCAGCGCCTGGATCGGCCACGAGTACAGGAACGCGAAGAAGATCGTCACGATCATCGACACATAGAGCAGCCAGCTCCTGCGCCCGCCCAGCTGCATGGCGAACGCGATCAGCGCCACCGCGGCCACGGCGGACAGCGCGGGCACGAGCCCGTCGCCGACGGGCGTGAAGATCGCGAACAGCGACACCGTGGCGGCCACGGCGAGGACGACGTTCACCGTCGCCCTGGCGGGCGTGGCGAACAGCGGCCGGAACGGGTTCGGCCGCTCCTTCTCCGCCTGCTTGCCGACCGACTCGCTCCAGTCCGCCGCCTCGGGCAGCGCCCGCCGCATCCACAGCGCGACAACGATCGGGACCAGGCCCACATAGAACATCCAGCGCCAGCCCAGCGTGGGCACGACCCACTTGTAGACCTGTGCGGCGAGCACCGAGCCCATCGAGAAGCCCGAGATCAGGAACCCGCTGGCCCGGTTGCGCACGCGCGTGGGCCAGCTCTCCATGACGTACGTGGCGCTGGCGCTGTACTCGCCGGCCATGCCCATCCCGATCGCGAGGCGCGCCACGAACAGGCTCGTGTAGTCCCAGGCGAAGCCGCACGCGAACGTGCCCAGGGAGTACAGGAGGATGCTGAGAACCATCGAGAGCTTGCGGCCGTACCGGTCGCCGAGCGCGCCCAGGACCGCTCCGCCGAGCCAGCGCGTGATGAACGCGCCGGAGATCAGGCTCGCGGCCTGCACGGTGCTCAGGCCGAACTCCGAGCTGATCTCGGTCAGCACGAGGGTGATCAGGACGAAGTCGAACCCGTCGAGGACGTAGCCGATCCAGGCGGCGAAGAACGCCTTCCATTGGGGACGGCTCACCTCGCGGTACCAGGGGAGCGGTGGCTTGGCAGTGGTGTGCACGATTACTCCAGGATGCCGGAAGGACTCGCCGTCGAGTCCCGTCTGCGGTGTGGGGTGCGGTACGGCCTGAGTGGGGGTTGAGCGGGAACTACGTACAGGGGAGTGCGGCCGCGAAACGCGAGGTCAGCGCGGTGGGCGCGGTGATCGCGGTGCCGACGACGACGCTGTGAGCGCCCCGCGCGAGCGCCAGCGCGGCCTCTTCGGGGGTGCTGATACGGCCTTCGGCGACTACCGGGACGTCCACCGCGACGGAGAGCGCCGCCACCAGTTCGAGGTCGGGGCCGTCCTGGCGGGGGGAGCCGGGAACGTAGCCGGACAGCGTCGTGGACACGAGGTCCGCGCCGGCGACGGCCGCGGCGACGCCCTCGTCGAGGGTCGCCACATCGGCCATCACCAGGGCCCCGGCGGCGTGCACCGCGGCCACGATGTCGGCGAACGTGCCGCCGTCGGGCCGGGGGCGCGCGGTCGCGTCGGCCGCGACGATGTGGGCGCCCGCCTCGGCGACGGCCAGGGCGTGCCGGACGGTCGGCGTGATGTAGACGCCGGTGTCGCCGTCCTTCCACAGCCCGATGAGGGGCAGGTCGACGGCGGCGGAGATCGCGGCGACGACCTCGGGTTCGTTGGCCCGGACCCCGGCCGCCCCGCCGGCCGCGGCGGCCCGCGCCAGCCGTACGAGGGTGTCGGTGTCGCGCATGGGATCGCCGGGCGGTGCCTGACAGGAGACGATCAGCCGGCCCTTGAGCAGGTCGGCGACGGGGGACGAGGGCGCGGGGTCGTTCATCGAGGACTCCAGGGAGGGGTGTTCAGGACTGCGGCGGCGCGTGCAGCGGCACCTGGGAGGGCAGACGCGCGGCGCCGATGACGGCGGCGTCGGCCCCGAAGAGGGGCCTGGAGGGCCGCAGCCGAGCCAACGGCGGCATGAGTTCGGAGGTGAACGCCTCGGTCAGCGCGTCCCAGTAGAGCGGCCCGATGTGGGGCACTCCGCCGCCGACGACGACGCGGTCCGGCCCGAGCGTGTTCGCGAGCCCGCCCAGGACCCGGCCCGCGGCGACCGCGCCCGTCACGATGGCGCGCACGGCAGGCTCCTCACCCGACGCGGCCCGCTCGGCCACGGTCTCCAGGCGTTCCGCGGGCCGGCCCGTGACCCGCGCGTACAGCGCGGCGATCCCGGGCCCCGAGGCGACGGCTTCGAGGTGTCCCGTGCCGCCGCAGGTGCATGGCAGCCCCGCCGCTTCCGGACTCGGCACATGGCCGAGGTGGCCCGCGATGCCCGCGGTTCCGTGCACCATGCGCCCTCCCACGGCCACCGCGCCGCCGACACCGGTGCCGATCGCCGCGTAGACGAGGGACGCGCCAGTGCCGGCGGCGGCCAGTTCGGGGGCCGCCGTCGCGCGTACGTCGTTGTCGCACGCCACCGGGAGCCCCGTACGGGCCGCGAGACCGGCCGCGAGCGCCGTGCCCGCCCAGCCGCGGATCGAGTCGGTGGCGCTGGTGACCGTGCCGGTCACCGGGTCGATCACCCCTGCCGCCGCGACCCCGAGGGCGCCGGGCCCTGTGCCGCCGTCGACCGAGCGGGCCGCGTCGGCGAGCGCGTCGAGCACGGCGTCGGGTCCGTCAGCGGCGGGCGTGGGCCGGGTGTGCCGGGCCAGGACCGTGCCGTCCGGGGCCACGAGCGCGGCGGCGATCTTCGTGCCTCCGAGGTCGAGGCCGATCGCGGGGCCCGTGACCGTCATCGGACCGGCGCGAGCCCGGCAGCACGCAGGTGCCGCGCGACCTCGGCGACGGACTCCGCGCCGAGCTGGATCTGCGGGAACGCCGTGTCGCCGCACTCGATGACCCCGAGCAGCCGCAGCGCCGCCTTGAACGAGCCGAGTGCGGACGAGCTGCGCCCCATGTCGGCCTCGGGGCCGACGTCGACCATGCCGAACAGCGCGACAAGACGCTCCTGCTCCTTGGCGGCGAGCGCCCAGTCGCCGGCCAGCGCGGCGTCGTAGAGGCGCACGTATCCGGCGGGATCGACGTTGCCGATGCCGGGCACGACGCCGTCCGTGCCGGCCAACAGGGCGCAGTCCACGGTGAGTTCGGATCCGGTGAGTACCGAGAAGTGCGGGGCGGGCCCGTCCGCGCGGCCGTCGCGGCCGCCCAGCTCGACGATCAGCCGGCGCAGCCCGCCCTCGTCGCCGCTGCTGTCCTTCAGGCCGGCGAGCGTGCCGTCCTCGGCGAGCTCGCGCACCAGTGGCGCGGGGAGCTTGCTGTGGACGGCGACCGGGATGTCGTACGCGAACAGCGGCAGGTCCACGCTCGCGCGCAGGGTGCGGAAGTGGCCCGCGATCTCCTTGGGGTGGGTGCGCGTGTAGAAGGGCGCGGTGGCGACCAGGGCGTCGGCGCCGAGCTCGGCGGCCACGCGCGCGTGGGCGATGACGCGCGCCGTCGTCGTGTCGATGACACCGGCGAGCACGGGGACCCGGCCCGCCGCCGTCTCCACGACGGTCCGCAGGGCGACGGCACGCTGCTCGTCGGTCAGATACGCGACCTCGCTGGTCGAGCCGAGCGCGAACAGTCCGTGCACCCCGCCCGCGACGAGGTGCTCGACGAGACGGGCGAGGGAGGCGGTGTCCACCCGGCCCGCCTCGTCGAGGGGGGTGCAGACGGGCGGGACGACCCCGCGCAGGGGTGCGGTCAGGGGCATGGCGGCGCTCCGGATTCTCTTCGGTTCAGAGGGGGTAGGGCATCAGACATAAGACGTCCTACGTCCTGGCGTCACCTTAAGTCGCACCCTGTGGGGGCGGTCAAGGGGTATTCAACTGCTTTTGATTCTCAACTCATTACAGAGCATGAGCGCATATATACGCGTACTCCCCGATCTACTCGGTGACACCAAGTGAGTTGCCTGGACGTTCGAGAGGGGAACGCGTGACCTCCCTCCGCGTGGTTCGTTGTTCGGTATGACAAGCGGGTCAGAGGGTGGAGCGGGGTGGGTGGGGTGCGCGGGACCACGGGGCGGTCAGTTTCGGGGCTGCGTGTGCCCGCCCGACCGTTCGTCGCTCCAGGGCCTTCCGGTGTGGCGGTACGTGACCGTCTCAAGCACCTCACGGCCGCGGATGAGCAGGTCCTCACGTTGGTCGGCGCGCACCTGGGCGCGCTCGCGTCACGGGATCTCATGTCACGTTGCCGGGATGGTCTGCAGCATTCGGCGCAGACGTGGGCGGCGAGGAAGCGGGAGCTGACGGCGCGGTCGTCGTCCAGGTGGGCGGGTGCGATCACGAAGGCCACACATGATCAGTGGGCGCTGTCCCGGCGCGGACAGATGGCGCACATCCAGAACCTCGAAGCCGGAATCAGGACCATCACGCACCGCCTGTCGTTGCCGGTCGGGGAGAGGGGCGGCAAGCGGGCTCCGGGAGGTTATCGGTCGCGGCGGGAGTGGCACGCCAAGTCCCGCCGCCTGGCAGCGCTGGAGGACCGTCTCGCTGCGGTGCGGGCCGACCGGGAGGCCGGGCGGGTGCACGTAGTACGCGGCGGCAAGCGTCCGATGAACAACCGCCACCACCTGGCCACGGCCCAGCTCAGCGAGCAGGAGTGGCGGCAGCGGTGGGAGGCGGAGCGCTGGTTCCTGCAGGCGGACGGCGAGTCGGGCAAGCGGTACGGGAACGAGACGATCCGCATCAGCCCCGACGGCGAAGTGTCCATCAAACTCCCGGCCCCGCTCGCCTCGTACGCCAACAGCAAGCACGGCCGGTACGTGCTCGCCGCAACGGTGCGCTTTCCGCACCGCGGCCAGGAATGGCGAGACCGCGTGGAGGCAAACCGGGCAGTCGCCTACCGCATCCACCTGGACGTGGCCCGTTCACGCTGGTACCTCACCGCCACGTGGACATTCCCCGTCACCCCGACCATCCCCATGGATGCTGCGCTGGCGCACGGGGTGGTCGGCGTGGACACCAACGCCGACCACCTCGCCGCCTGGCGGCTCGACACCCACGGCAATCCGATCGGCCGGCCCCGGCGCTTCTTCTACGACCTGTCCGGCACCGCCCAGCACCGCGACGCCCAGGTCCGGCACGCCCTCACCCGGCTGCTGAACTGGGCCAAATCCTGCGGCGTCACCGCCGTCGCAGTCGAAGACCTGGACTTCACGACGGAGAAGACCCGCGAGAAACACGGACGCAAGCGCCGCTTCCGCCAGGTGATCTCCGGCATGCCCACCGGCAAACTCCGCGCCCGCCTTGCCTCCATGGCCGACCAGACGGGCATCGCGGTCATCGCCGTCGACCCGGCCTACACCTCCAAATGGGGCGCGCAACACTGGCAGCAGCCCCTCACCAGCAGGACCAGGAAGACCAGCCGTCACGATGCCGCGAGCATCGCGATCGGCAGGCGCGCCCAAGGGCACCCGATCCGGCGGCGGACGGCACCGCCCCCACACGACCAGAGCGATCGTGTGGGGCATCGGACCGTCCAGGCCGAGCGGCGTGCTCTTGGGGGCGAGGAACCCCACCCCCGCATGCCCGGACCACGGACACGATCCGTGCCGCCCGGATGCGGAGCGAACGCGGGGGACCAGGGTGCCCAAAACCGTTCGGGGCACACGGCTGAGCACGGACCCTGGCAACAGGACTCACTCCCGCTCAGTCTCTAGGAACGGTAGAGGTCACATTCCCACGCCCAGCCGCAGGGATTGTGTCGTCACGCGGGCGTCGCCGGCGCCTGCACCCGCCGCCTGCTTGTGCGGGCCGTGGTGCAGCTGGACGCCCTCACCGGACGCGGCGAACAGGCCGCCCCACGCGGGGTTTTTGACCATCGATGTGATGCGGCGGTGCCAGGTCACGCCGTCGTCGTCCGAGTAAGCTGTGGTCGGCGTGAGGAGGTCGGGATCGTCCTACGGGCGCCGCAGAGGGCCGTCAAGAGCGCGTGCGGGCCTCGGAGATGCGCCGCCGGACCGGCGCGTAGTGCTCACCGATGGCCTGGACGAACGCCACCGGGTCGCCCGCGCGGGCCGCCGTCACGATGCTGTGGTGTGCGGCGACGGTCTCCGCCTGCTCGGTGTGCGTGAAGCCGTCGATCTGCGGGGCCACAATGGCGTACACATCCCAGAAGGCCATCGAGAGCTGGCCCATCAGGTCATTGCCGAGCGGCGCGACGAGCAGGGCGTGGAACGCGCGGTCGGCCTCGATGAGGCCCCGGCCGTCGCCGCCGACGCCGGCGTCGCTCATCCGGGTCACCAGGCGTTCCAGTGCGTCGAGTTGCTCGCCGCTGAGCGACGCGACGATCCGCTCGGCCATGCCGCGCTCGAACAGCTCACGCACGTCGACGAGGTCGGCGAGCACCTGCACGTCGTCGTCGGGGCTCAGCAGCCCGCGGAACGTCAGACTCTCCACCAGCGCGGACAGACTCAGGTGTCCCACGTACGTGCCGTGGCCGTGCCTGACCTCGACGATGTCGAGCGCGTGCAGGATCTTGACCGCCTCGCGGACGCTGGATCGGCTCGCGCCGAGCGCCTCGCACAGCTCCGTCTCCGTGGGCAGCGGATCGCCGGGGTGCAGCCTGTTCTCGAGGATGTACCGCTTGATGCCGTCGGCGACTTCCTGCCGGAGCAGCGGCCGGACCGGCCTGGTACCGGGCATGAGCGGTCTCCCCACCTCTGGACGCGCCTGGACCCGCCGCCCGGGCCGCTTCTACGCTACCAAGGCATCGGACATCAGATGTCCCGGGCCGGGTGGGCCGGCAACCCCGCCCCTCAAGGCGTCCCGCCGCCCTCGGCTCCGAGGAACAGTGCCCCTTCGGGCTCCTGTCGACCACTGGTCTGGTGCCAGTAGTCCCGCGTCTCGACTGCGAGCCCGTCACCGCGGAACCGTACGAACACGCAGCCCGCCAGCGTCGAGACCTCGCCGCCCTCTTCGGCCACCACCCGGAACTCGGTCACGGCCAGTCCGTCGGGCCCGACCGTCGGAGGCCCGAACCGCACGTCGAGCGGGCGCTCGTCCTCGAACGACCAGCGCAGATAGTCGGCGAGCGCCGCCCGGCCCCGGTGCGGCGCCCTGAACGGCATCGAGCGGTGCACGCAGTCCTCCGCGTAGAGGGCGAGGAGCGCCGGGACGTCGTGTCGCGTCCAGCCCCGCTCCCAGGTCTCGACGAACCGCCGTGCCGCGTCAGCTGTGTCCATGCCGGTGCGAACGCGCCCCCGTGGCGCCGTCATTCCTCGGAGCTCGCCGGCTTGTTGTGTTCGCCCTCCTCGACGGCGGGCGGTGGGGGACCGGGCTGCTGTGCCCGTTCGAGGAAGCGCAGGAGTTCCACCGGGAAGGGCAGTACGAGGGTCGAGTTCTTCTCGGCGGCGACGGCCACCACGGTCTGCAGGAGACGGAGTTGGAGTGCCGCGGGCTGTTCGGACATCTGGGCTGCGGCCTCGGCGAGTTTCTTGGAGGCCTGGAGTTCGGCGTCGGCGTTGATGACGCGGGCGCGCCGCTCACGGTCGGCCTCGGCCTGCCGCGCCATGGACCGCTTCATCGTTTCGGGCAGCGACACGTCCTTGATCTCGACGCGGTCGATCTGTACGCCCCAGCCGATGGCCGGGCTGTCGATCATCAGCTCAAGGCCCTGGTTGAGCTTTTCGCGGTTGGAGAGCAGGTCGTCGAGGTCGCTCTTGCCGATGATGGAGCGCAGTGAGGTCTGGGCCATCTGCGAGACGGCGAACCGGTAGTCCTCGACCTGCACGATCGCGCTGGCGGCGTCGACGACCTTGAAGTAGATGACGGCGTCGACCCGGACGGTGACGTTGTCGCGGGTGATGCCGTCCTGGGCGGGCACCGGCATGGTCACTATCTGCATGTTGACCTTGTGCAGCCGGTCGATACCGGGGACGACGGTGGTGAACCCCGGCCCACGGACCGCGCCGTGCAACCGCCCCAGGCGGAAGACCACGCCTCGCTCGTACTGCTTGACCACACGGGCCGCCGCGGCGGTGTAGACAGCGCCGAACGAGGCGGCCGCGGCCGCGGCCGTGAGCAGTTCCGCCAGCATGGCGACCCCCTGTCTTTTGAGTCGTCCAGCTCGATGTGCGGAGGCCGGCTCGGGGTACGTAAGCCGGCGACGGTGTCCGTGAGCAGGTTGATGTGCCTAATCCACGATATGCCCGAAATGTTCAATGGGCGAGGAGTGCTGACCGCTCACGCGGAGTAACCGCGTCCGGCCCTCCGATGCGCGCCGAACGGGCCCGTCCGGCGGCCGGAGGGTCACTCGCGCCCGGCCCCAACTCCCGGCCGGGCCACGGCGACGGCTGGGGTAGTGTTACCGCTCCCAGCAGCGCTTCGGCCGAGGAGGTGAGCCCCATTACCGCTGTGTCAGGTCGGGTGCTCCCTTCGCAGACCCGCGCGGTCCGCCGGACGTAGGTGGCCGCAGGTCATCGGGAGCCCCATCGGCATCCCGAAAGGTCACGCTTCATACATGTCGGTTCACCCGTCACCCCCGTCACACCACGACCACCCCGCCGCCGTCGCCAGGCTGCGCGCAGCGGGCTGTGTCTTCGCCGAGGAAGAGGCGGACATCCTCCTCTCGACGGCTCGTACGCCGGACGAACTCGCCGCGATGGTCGAGCGCCGCGTGGAGGGCCTCCCCCTCGAACATGTCGTCGGCTGGGCGGAGTTCTGCGGTCTGCGTATCACGCTCGAACCCGGTGTCTTCGTCCCGCGGCGCCGCACCGAGTTCCTCGCCCGCCAGGCGGCCGCCCTCTCACCGGCCGGGGCCGTCGTCCTCGATCTGTGCTGCGGCAGCGGGGCGGTGGCCGCGGCACTCGCCACCCACGCCGACCCCGCCGAACTCCACGCCGCCGACCTGGACCCGGCGGCCGTGCGCTGCGCCCACCGGAACGTGTCGCCGTTCGGCGGCGAGGTCCACGAGGGCGACCTGTACGCGCCCCTGCCCCCAGGGCTCAGGGGCCGCGTCGACATCCTGGCCGCCAACGGCCCGTACGTTCCCACCGGCGACGTCGCCCTTCTCCCGCCCGAGGCCCGTGACCACGAGCGGCGCATGGCGCTCGACGGAGGCGCCGACGGGCTCGACATCATGCGCCGCGTCGCGGCCGGGGCGCCTCAGTGGCTCGCCCCGGGCGGGCACCTCTTCGTGGAGACCAGCGAACAGCAGGCCGCCGAGGCCGTCGCGGCGGTCATCCGCAGCGGTCTGTCGGCCCGGGTCGTGACGGACGACGACCTGTACGCCACCGTGGTCATCGGCACGAAGCGGGGTGCGGCGGGGGAGGGGTAGCGAGCATGCGCGGCGGTGTGGGGACGGCTTTGCGTCCCGCACCTACCCCGCCCGGCTCGGAGCCCGGCGCGTGCGTGTCCAGGCGAGGAGTTCGTCGGCCGGCCAGGTGTTCACCACGCGGTCGGCCGGTACCTCGCACTCCTCGGCGCGGGCGCAGCCGAGGTGCTGCCAGTCCAGCTGGCCCGGTGCGTGCGCGTCCGTGTCGACGGAGAACAGCGTGCCCGCCGCCACGGCCTCGCGCAGGAGCCGGCGCGGCGGGTCGAGACGTTCGGGGCGGCTGTTGATCTCGACCGCGGTGCCGGACTCCGCGCACGCCGCGAACACGGCTTCCGCGTCGAACTGCGACTCGGGGCGACCCCGTCCGACCTTGTTTCGTCCCGTCACGAGCCGTCCCGTGCAGTGTCCGAGCACATCGGCGAGCGGGTTCGTCACGGCGGCCACCATCCGGCGCGTCATCGCGGGCGCGTCCATGCGCAGCTTGGAGTGGACCGACACGACGACCAGGTCGAGCCGGTCGAGGAGTTCGGGTTCCTGGTCGAGGGATCCGTCGGCGAGGATGTCGCACTCGATGCCGGTGAGCAGCCGGAAGGGCGCCCAGCGCTCGTTCAACTCCGCCACTACGGCCAGCTGTTCACGTAACCGCTCCGGCGACAGGCCGCGTGCCACCGTCAGGCGCGGAGAGTGGTCGGTCAGCACCGCCCACTCGTGACCGAGGGCGATCGCCGCTCGGCCCATCTCCTCGATGGGGCTGCCGCCGTCCGACCAGTCGGAGTGCAGATGGCAGTCGCCGCGCAGCAACGCGCGCAGCCCCTCACCGCCCTCGGCGAGCGGCGCCGCCGCGCCCTCGCTCTCCAGGCCCTCCAGATAGGCCGGTACCTCGCCTGCCAGCGCCTCCCGCACCACCTGCGCCGTCTTGGGCCCGACCCCCTTCAGCGATTCGAGCGTCCCGGCCGCGGCGCGCTCGGCCACCTCCCCCTCGGGCAGCGCGCCGAGCACCTGGGCGGCGGTACGGAAGGCTCCGGCGCGATACGGGGGCGCCAGCGTGCGCTCCAGGAGAAAGGCGACCCGCTCCAGCGCCTCGACGGGTTCCATGGCCATGCCCTTCGCCACCTCCCGCTCCCGCGTCGCGTACCGCTTCCCTCCAGCGTGGCTCAGCCCCGCGTGCGCCGCGACATGCGAGCCCGGGGAGGTGCAGACACGGAGGGGAGTGCCTGTTGCCTACGCCGCATGTTCCGGCGTACGGACGAGCCGGTCGCCGGACACTCGGGACCACCACACGCCCTCCCCGCGCGTCAGACCCGGCAGAGCGAGCTCGGCCTCCCGCACCTTGCGGGCCGGGAGCGTGCCCGTGACCACCCAGGACGTGGTGCCGCCCGTCGTACTGCCGAACTCGGCCTCCGCCGCGGAGAGCCGGGCCGTCACGGCGGCGAGCGCTTCCAGCGGGATCTCCGCCTCGAACGCGTGCACAGGCTCGTGCACCGTCGTCCCTGCCCGCTCCAGCGCGCGCCGCAGTACGAGGCGCGTCAGCCCCCGGAAGTCCCCGGCGACAGTGATCGGTGACCAGAACCCGGAGCGGACGAGCGTGACCCGGCAGTCCGTCACGGGCCAACCGCGAGGCCCCTCGCCGAGCGTCGCGTGGACCGTGTCCTCGATGGCCTGGTGGAAGGCGCGGGGCAGCGCGCCCAGCTCCGTCTCGTACGCGAAGACCCGCCCGGAACCCCGGGGTCCCGGCTCCACGCGCAGCCCGACGGTCGCGCAGAATCCCGTCTCGCGGTTGTTCGTGATGTCCTCGTGCACCTCGACGTTGCCTGCGGGGCGCTCGACGCAGCGGATGCGGCTCGGCTCGAAGACGGCCTCGATGCCGTAGTCCTGGACGAGGGTCGCGGCCAGGACCTCCTTCTGCACCTCGCCGTAGAGCAGCAGGGCCGTGCTCCCGTCGGGCGCCGCCTCCGCGTGGATCAGTGGATCCTGCCCCGCGATGTCGAGGAGCGCGGTCCGAAGCGCCGCCGAGCGGCCGGGCCGCACGGCGCGTACGAGGGTCTCCAGCGTGGGCGGCGCGAAGCCCGGCGTCCGGTCGAGGCCGTCGCGTGGGCCGAGCCGGTCGCCGACCCGGACGTCCGGCACGCCCCGCAGCTCACCGATGTTCCCGGCCGTGAGCGTGTGGGTCGTTCGCCCCACCACGTCGAGGCCGGTGGCGCGTCCGGGGATCTCGGTGACAGAGCCGTCGGACGCGTCCCGGACGAACGTCACACGTTGACGCTCTGTCACTTCTCCCTCGTACAGGCGGAGATAGGCCAACCGCTCGCCGACCGGGCCGCGTCGGACGGCGAAGACGGTGCCGCGCGGTGCGGCTCCGGGGGTCTGTGCGGCGGGTCGGGAAGGGATCAACCGGGGGATTTCCTCGATGAGTTGGGCGACGCCCTGGCCGCCGAGGGCGGAGCCGAACAGGACGGGGTGCACGGAGCCGTCCGCGGTGCGTGCCGCGAGGACCCGGCGCAGTTCGGCGGCGGTCGGTTCGGGGCCGTCGACCAGACCTGCGAGCACCGAGTCGTCGACCTCGGCGAGCGCTTCCCCGACAGTGGCCCATGCAGCCGGGTCGTCGAGGCTTCGCGGGACCGTCCGGGCCTGCGGGCTGCCCGCGTCGTGGACCTTCGTGAGCGGGACGACGTGCGGGGTCAGACGGCGGCGGACCTCGTCGAGCAGCGCTTCGTCCCGCGCGCCCGCCCGGTCGATCTTGTTGACGAAGACGAGGGTGGGCAGCCGCAGTCGTCGCAGGGTCTTGAGGAGGACCCGCGTCTGGGCCTGGACGCCCTCCACGGCGGACAGCAGGAGCACGGCGCCGTCGAGGACTTCGAGGGCGCGCTCGACCTCGGCGATGAAGTCGGAGTGCCCAGGGGTGTCGATCAGGTTGATCTGGACGTCGCCGACGGTGAACGCGGCGACGGCCGAGCGGATCGTGATGCCGCGCTGCCGCTCGATCTCGCCCGTGTCGGTGCGGGTGTCGCCCGCGTCGACGCTGCCGAGGCGGGTGATCGCGCCGGTGTCGAAGAGGAGGCGCTCGGTGAGGCTGGTCTTACCGGCGTCGACGTGGGCGAGAATGCCGATGTTCAGGGTGTGCCGCGTGGGCTGGGAAGGCATGGAAGGTCGAGTCCTCGAAAGAGTTCGTCCGGTCAGGGCGCTGAACTGCTTCGAAGGAATGACGCATTCCGTGCTCCAGGACTGTCGGGGGCGTGGCCCGACCATGATGGGGGGCTACCGGCAGGCCCGCGCAACTCATTTTCCGTGGCCCGGAGCTCGCGGTGCCCCACCGGCTCTCCCGGGTGGGGTCAGCCGGCGAAGTGCCGCACGTACCGCCTCTGCCAGGGCGTCTCCACCGCTTGCGCGGCGTAGTTCCGGCGCACGAACTCCACTGCGCGGTCGGCCGGTACGCCGTCCAGGACGGCCAGGCAGGCCAGTGCCGTCCCGGTCCGCCCGCGGCCACCGCCGCACGCGAACTCGACCCGCTCCCCGGCGGCACGCTCCCACGCGTCCGTGAACGCCTCCCGGGCCTCTTCGTGGCTGCTCGGCAGCCAGAAGTCGGGCCACCGCAGCCACCGCGACTCCCATGGGACGCCGGGCGGCCGACGGCCGAGGAGATGCACCGCGTAAGAGGGCGAGGGGCCCGGCGGGAGCGGGCGGCGCAGACCGCGCCCGCGAACCGTTCGTCCGGACGGCAGGAGCAGGACGCCGGGGGCGCCTGCTTCCCACGGGACCCCGTCGCCCGACTCGGACGGGGGCCCGGAATCGGATTCGCTCATCTGCGCTCCATTTCCCGTGCGAACAGTTTGTTCGACGGACGGGTGACCACGACTCAGGGGAAGCGAGAGTATCTACGAGAAGCCCTGAATCCCGAACCACGGAGGCGGTACGTGGAGTTGACGCTCACGGGACGTCGCGCACTCGTGCCGCTGCTCGCGACCGTACTCGTCGCGCTGCTCGCCGGGACCTGGCTCATGTCGGGCGCCCTCGTCGCGGCCGCCGGGCCCCTGACGGTCGCCACGGGGCGCACCGCGGTGTGCTGCGTCGTTCTCACCGCCTTCGCCGCCGCCCGTTCCTCGGGGCGCGTGCAGATGCGCCGAGTCCTCCAACGCCCTTGGCTGGTCTGCCTGTTGGCCCTGCTCGGCTTCGCCGGATACGCCGCGGGCACCCTCCTCGCCATCCCGCGCGTAGGTACCTCCCTCACGAATCTCGTCGTCGCCCTCATGCCGTGTGCGGGAGTGGCCATCGGCGCGCTCTGGTTCGGCGAGCGCGCGAGCCGGCACTCCGTGGTCGGCGCCGTCCTCGCGACAGCGGCGGCCGGCGCATACGCGGCCCTCGGCGGTCAGGGCACCCTCGACGCACCCGGCCTGCTCCTGGCGCTCGCCGGGATGCTCGGGTTCGCGGTGTACGGGTTCCTCTACCGGCGTACCCTCGCGGGTCTGTCGCCACTGGCCGTACTGCCGGTGCTCCTCGCCGCCGCCACCGTGATGCTGCTCCCCCTCACCCTGCCGGGGCTCCTCGCGCATCCGCCGTCGCCGGCGCAGTGGGCGGGGATCGCGCTCCTCGGGGGTGCCGTGTACGCCCCCGCCTATCTGGTGCAGCACCGGCTGATCCTGCTCAAGGGGCCCGTGTTCACCGCCGCCGTCCAGCTCGCCGTGCCGTTCACGGTGCGGATCGGTGACTGGGTCCTGGGCACGGCGTCCGCTCCGGGAGTCACCGAGGCCGCGCTGCTCGCCGCCGCCTGTGCGGGCATCGCCCTCGTCACCCTGGAGCGGCGACGGCCCGGGAGCGGTGTGAGCGCTCCCGGGCCGTCAGTGACTCCCGATTCCGCCGGATCTGCCGACTCTTGTGGGGCGGCATTGCCTCCTACGCCGCCCGGCTGTTCTTCATCGACAGGCTCGCGCACAAGAGCCCGAGCACGACGATGAGACCACCGATGATCACGTTGTTGAGGATGACTCCCAGGTCGGGGCTGGAGCCCACGACCCACGGCGCGATGATCATCCAGGCGCCCATGGCGCACATGGCCCAGCTGAGGCCGTACATCCGGGCCGGGGTGACGGCGAACCCGACGGCCAGGACTCCGATCGCGATGCCCATGATCAGGTTATGGGTCGCGAGCTGGGGCTGGCTGGCGCTGTAGTGGACCACCCAGGGAGAGATGGCGCAGTAGAGACCGATCAGGAAGACCGGTGCGTCCATGAGGGCTACATCGCGGCCACCGAGTACGCGCGCGTACCGGTCCCGCATTTCCGAGACATCAGGGTGACTGGAGAGGTCAGGCCTGTGGTGAACGTCGGCCATGAGAATCGACTCCTTAGGGTTTCGAAGTCTCACCGCGTAGCGCGGCGGGCTGCCACGCACTCTTCATTCTGCGCTTATTCATTCCTTATGTGTACTCGGGGCGAGAATGAGGTGCTTATTAGGACGAATCGCCGCCTCGGCGAGGTCCGGGATCTCCGCCACGGTCACGCCCGCGCCCTCCAGGATTCCGATGCCGTCGGCTCCCGCCACGAAGGTGTCGGGCTCGCGCCAGGCCGTCACCACGCGCCGCGCGCCCGCGTCGAGGATGAGCCGGGCGCAGGGCTTGGGCCGTGACGCGCGCCGGGCGCACGGTTCGAGGCTGCTGTAGACGGTGGCGGTCCCCAGCCGGGGGTCCGCCGGGTCGATCTTGGCGAGTGCCGCCTCCTCGGCGTGCACGACCGGGTCTCTGCCCTCGCGTGAGTGCCCGCGCGCCAGCTCCGTGCCGTCACTCGCGACGATCACCGCGCCGACGCTGAACGCCGTTTCCGAGGGCGGGCAGTCGGCGGCGAGTGCGCAGGCGAGGGCGAGCCAGTGCCGGTCGGCCGCGGTGGGGGAGTCATCGGTGCCGGGCGCGCAGGGCGCGTACCGCATCAGGACCACGTCGCCGACGGGGCGGGTCTCCAGGAGTCGCATCCGGTGCCGGCTGCCGCCGGGGTACGCGCCGGGGCCGAAGAGTCGGGGGGCGTCCGGTTCGCCCACGACGAGCGGCGCCACCGCCAGCTGCACCTCGTCGGCCAGACCGCTCCGGAGCAACTGGGTGTGGACCCGGGCGCCCCCCTCCACCATCAGGCGCCGCACACCGTGCGTCGAGGCCAGGTCGTCGAGCAGCCTCGCCCAGTCGACGGTCTCCCCGAGGGCGATCACCTCGGCGAGCGCGCCGAGCCGCTCCCGCGCCAGGAGCGCCCCGGCGTCGGTGGTGTACACGACCTTGTCGCCGCCCGTCGTCCAGAACGGGTCTCCTGCGTCCAGTTCGCCCGACGCGGTCACCGCCACCTTCAGCGGATACGCGGGCATCCCGGCGGCCACCCGGTCGGCGCGCCGCTGCGCCGACTTGACCAGGAGCCGCGGCCGGTCGGCCCGCAGAGTGCCCGCCCCCACGAGGATCGCGTCGCACGACGCGCGCACTGCGTCGACGCGGTCGAAGTCCTCGGCGTTGGACAGGAGCAGGCGCTCGGGTCCCACGTCGTCCAGGCAGCCGTCGAGCGAGACGGCGGCGGACAGCAGGACGTACGGGCGGGACGGCTGGGACATGGCGGCTCCGGGTCCGGGTGGCGAGAGCTGTGCTGCTTCAACCTTCGAACACTATCCGGGACCTGCCGCGGCCGAGGCGGTCGTCAGCGCAGCCGCATCGACCGCAGCAGCATCTTACATTCCTTGACCGGCATATAACCGATGAGGCATATTGGAGTCATGCCCGCACCCGCCGTCTGGACCGCGCTCGCCGACCCGCACCGCCGCGCCATCGTCGCGGTGCTGCTCGAGCATCCGCGGCCCGTCGGTGAGATCGTCGAGGCCTGCGGCCTGAGCCAGCCCAGCACCTCGAAGCACCTGCGGGTCCTGCGCGAGGCGGGCCTGGTCGACGTCGAGCAGGAAGCCCAGCGACGCGTCTACCGGCTCCAGCCAGGACCGGTCGCCGAGCTCGACGCCTGGCTCGAGCCATACCGGCGCCTGTGGAACGACCGCCTCGACGCACTCGGGCGCCGCCTCGACGCCCACGCCCCCGAGGACGACGAACCAGCGAAGGACTGAAGGCCATGACCACCCCGCAGCCCGGACCCACCGGCAGCTACGCCCCGCTCGACGACGGCCGTCCCGCCATCCGCTTCACTCGCACGTACGACCACGCGATCGAGCGGGTCTGGCGATACGTCACCGATCCCGCCGAGCTCGCACATTGGTTCCCCTCCCAGGTCGAGATCGAGCTGCGCGCAGGCGGCGTGATCCGTTTCCACGGCGACCCGAACATGCCGGAGTCGACCGGCCGCGTCCTCGCCGTGGACGCCCCGCGCCACCTCTCCTTCAGCTGGGGCGGCGACGAACTCCGCTTCGACCTGGAGGCGCTCGACGCCGGCCGCACCCGCTTCACCCTGACCAATGTCCTGGAGGCCGCAGACACCGCGGCCCGCAACGCCGCGGGCTGGGAGGTCTGCCTCACCGCCCTGGACGCGGCCGACCGCGGCGAGAGCCTCGACGGTCCGCACGCGGGGACGCTCGCCCCGTGGAAGATCCACTACGCCGCCTATGTCGAGGCCGGACTGCCTTCGGGGGCGCCGGTCCCGGGCATGGACGAGGCGTAACCCCGTCCCCTACGGTCAGCCGTCAGCCGTCAGCCGTCAGCCGTCAGCCGTCAGCCGTCAGCCGTCAGCCGTCAGCCGTCAGCCGTCAGCCGTCAGCCGTCAGCCGTCAGCCGTCAGCCGTCAGCCGTCAGCCGTCAGCCGTCAGCCGTCAGCCGTCCGGTCCCGCGGCCCGCGGCGGCCACACCCCTGGCGTCAGCACGCCCGACGCGTAGGCGCGCGCGACCAGTTCCGTACGGTTCGTCGCGCCCCACCGGCGGGTCAGGCGCCGCAGGTGGTAGTTGACGCCGTCCGTGGTCAGGCCCGTTTCGCGGGCCGCCTGTGCCGTGGTCGCGCCGGCGGCGAGCAGCTCCAGGATGCGTGACTCGGCCGCGCCGGCCGTCGCCCGCGGCCGGTCGGGCAGCGCGGCCGGGCGTTCGCCGACGACCCGCAGCATGACGAGCAGATCCGGCGTCCGCTCGACGGTGTCGCTGACCGGATCCACCGTCAGCTCGCCCTCCCGCAGCGCCCCGTCCGGCGTCTCCCAGGTGACCGAGACCTGGTAGCGGGAGCGCCGCCGCAGCCGCAGCGCCTCGGCGATCCGGTGGAGCTGCGACTCGTCCCGCGGGCGGAACAGGTGCAGGATGTCCCGGCCCTTCAGACGGCCGGGGGTGGTGTCGCACTCCGCGGCCATCGCCGCGTTCGCCAGCATGATCGTCCCGCGGGGTTCGCACACCGCGACGGGCATCGGGATCCGGTCGAAGAGCAGCATCGCGCGATTGCGCCACAGCACGCCGTCCATCGCGTACCCCTTTCCCATGTCACGTCCGGTGCCGTGACCGTCACCGTCCGGACCATGTCTGGTCCGGCGCCATGTCGCGTCCGGACCCATGGCACGTCCGCCCCGCGAGCGCAAGCACGGATCGCCGCAGGCCACTACACAATCATGCAGTGCGAAGGCCCGGCCCGGTGGGGCCGCGGGACCAAGCTGGACAGGCACCGAACTCCGTACCGCGAAAGGCAGTTGCCGCCCCCATGCCCGACTCCGCGCTGCTCCCGCCGGCCCCCACCGACGGCCTTCCGCTCATCGACATCTCCGCCACGGGTCCGGGACCCGCGCCGCTCCAGCAGGCCATGGAGCTGACGCGCCGCCACGGCCCCGCACTCGTGCGCAGGCTGCACGGCCGCGACGCCCTCTTCGTCAGCGACCTCGACCTCGTCACCGAACTCGCCGACGAGACCCGCTTCGCCAAGCACGTCGGCCCGGCCCTGGAGAACGTCCGCAACTTCACGGCCGACGGCCTCTTCACCGCGTACAACGACGAACCGAACTGGGCCCGCGCCCACGACATCCTCATGCCCGCGTTCGCCCTGGGCTCCATGCGGACCTACCACCCCGTCATGTACCAGGTGTCCCGCCGCCTCATCGAGTCCTGGGACCGCGCCGCGCGCTCTGGCAGCCCCGTGGACGTGCCGGGCGACATGACGCGGATGACCCTCGACACCATCGGACTCGCGGGATTCGGCTACGACTTCGGGTCCTTCGAGGGCTCCGAGCCGCACCCCTTCGTGGAGGCCATGGTCCGCTGCCTCGAATGGTCGATGAAGCGGCTCGCCCGCACACCCGGAGCCGACCACTCGGCCGCCGACGCCGCGTTCAAGGCCGACGCGGACTATCTGGCGCAGGTGGTCGACGACGTCATCGCGGCGCGCACCGACGCGCCCGAAGGCGACGACCTGCTCGGCCTGATGCTCACCGCCCGCCACCCCGACGGCAGCGCGCTCGACACGGCGAACATCCGCAACCAGGTCATCACCTTCCTCATCGCGGGCCACGAGACCACCTCCGGCGCGATGTCCTTCGCCCTGTACTACCTGGCCAAGCACCCGGCGGTGCTCGACCTGGTACGCCGTGAGGCCGACGCCGTGTTCGGGGACGCGGCCGACCCCGAGCCCACCTTCGACGAGGTCGGCCGGCTCACGTACACGCGGCAGGTACTGAACGAGGCGCTGCGCCTGTGGCCGACCGCGGCCGCGTTCAGCCGCCACGCGCGCGAGGACACGCTCCTCGGCGGACGCATCCCGCTGCGCGCCGGGCAGGCGGTCACCGTCCTCGCGCCGATGCTGCACCGGCAGCCCGTGTGGGGCGACAACCCGGAGCTGTTCGACCCCTCCCGGTTCACACCCGAGGCGGAGGCCGCGCGCTCGCCGCACGCCTTCAAGCCGTTCGGAACCGGTGAACGCGCTTGCATCGGGCGGCAGTTCGCGCTCCACGAGGCGACGATGCTGCTCGCTCTCCTGGTGCACCGCTACCGGCTCGTCGACCACGCCGACTACGCGCTCACGGTCAAGGAGACGCTGACGCTCAAGCCCGAGGGCTTCACCCTCACGCTCGTCCCACGCACCTCCGCCGACCGGAAGCATCCGGCCCTGCCAGGCCACGCGCCGGTAGAGGAGCGGACCGCCGCGCCGGACACACTGCCCGCCCGGGTGCGGCCCGGCACCGGGGTCCTGTTCCTGCACGGCAGCAATTACGGGACCTGCCGCGGCCTCGCCGAGCAGCTCGCCGACGACGTCGCCGCGCTGGGCTGCGACACGGCCGTCGCACCGCTCGACACCCACGCGGGAGCGCTGCCCACCGACCGCCCCGTCGTCGTGGTCGCGGCCTCCTACAACGGCCGGCCCACCGACGACGCGTCCGAGTTCGCCGCCTGGCTCGACGGTGCGCAGGACGGCGCCGCGAACGACGTCACCTACGCGGTCCTCGGCGTGGGCGACCGCAACTGGGCCGCCACCTACCAGCACGTACCGACCCGCATCGACGAACGGCTCGACGCGCTCGGCGGCACCCGTCTGTGCGAGCGCGCCGCGGCCGACGCCTCCGGCGACCTCAACGCCACCGTCCGCACGTTCACGACCGGGCTGCGCGCCGCGCTCCTCACGCAGTACGGGGACCCCGACGCGGCTCCGGCCGATGCCGCGGAGCCCGATGACGCGTACGAGATCCGGGAGATCGGCGGTGGGCCGCTCGACGCCGCGGCAGCCCGGCACGGGCTCGTCCCGTTCACCGTCACCGAGGCAAGCTCCCTCACCGCGCCCGACCACCCGCGCACCAAGCGCTTCGTGCGTCTGGCGCTGCCCGAGGGCGTCACGTACCGCACGGGGGACCATCTCACGGTGCTGCCCGCCCAGGATCCCGCGCTCGTCGAGCGGACGGCCGCAGCCTTCGGTGTCGGCCCGGACACGGTCCTCGACATCAGGGCCCGGCGCCCGCGCCGCGACGGGCTCGCGCTCGACCGCCCACTGACCGTCCGTGAACTCCTCACATCCCACGTCGAGTTGGGGCACGTTCCCACCCCGGCCCAGGTGGCGCTGCTCGCCGAGGCGAACCCCTGCTCTCCCGAGAAGGCGGCGCTCGCGGCCCTCGCCGACGACCCGCGCACGCTCGTCGAACTCGTGGAGGACCACCCCGCGCTGCGCGGCGCGCTGACCTGGCCGCAACTCCTCGACCTGCTCCCGCCGCTGAAGCCCCGGCACTACTCGATTTCGTCGAGCGCCGAGCAGAGCCCCACGCACGCCGACCTCATGGTGTCCGTCCTCGACGCCCCGGCCCGCTCGGGCCGCGGCCGGTTCCGCGGCACCGGATCGGCGTACCTGGCCGGGCTGCGGCCCGGTGACACGGTGCTCGCGCGCGTCCAGCCGTGCCGCGAGGTCTTCCGTGTCCCGAACGACTCGGAGACCCCGGTCGTCATGATCGCCGCGGGGACGGGCCTCGCCCCGTTCCGCGGCGCCATCGCCGACCGCGGCGCGCTGCTGGCCGCCGGCACCCCGCTCGCACCCGCTCTGTGCTACTTCGGCTGCGACCACCCCCGAGGTGACTTCCTGCACGCCGACGAACTGCGTGCCGCCGAGGCCGCGGGCGCCGTCTCCCTGCGCCCCGTCTTCAGCGAGGCGCCCGAGGCGGGCCACGCCTTCGTCCAGCACCGGGTGGCCGCCGAGGCAGACGAACTGTGGGCGCTGCTCGGGGCCGGGGCGCGCGTCTACGTCTGCGGCGACGGGGCCCGGATGGCGCCCGGCGTGCGTGACGCGTTCCGCGCCCTGTTCCGCGAGCGCACACCGGGAGCCGACGACGACGCGGCCGAGCGCTGGCTCGCCGGTCTGATCATGGACGGACGCTACGTGGAGGACGTCTACGCGGGCTGAGGACTCCGCGCGCACGGCACCGCACCCGGCGGCAGTGTCCGGCCGACGCCGCACGCTGCCGCCGGAGCGGACCGGGCTCAGGAAAGGACCAGCTCAGGGCTGTACATGTCGAGCCAGAGCGCGAGGTCCAGCGTGCGTTCGAGCCCGCGCCGGGACGCCTGCTCGGTCTGCGGTGCGTCACGGTTCGCGGCCCGCGCCACCCGCTCCCGGTCGACCAGGTCGAACACCCGGTGCGACGGCCGGGCGAGCAGATCCTTCGCCTGGTCCTGGAGTGCCACGGCGTACTTCGGGTCCTGCGTCGACGGATACGGGCTCTTCACCCGGTCGTACACCGACTTCGGCAGCACGTCCGCGGTCGCCTCGCGCAGCAGGCTCTTCTCCCGGCCGTCGAACGACTTCAGCGACCAGGGCGTGTTGTACACGTACTCGACGAGCCGGTGGTCGCAGAACGGGACGCGCACCTCCAGTCCGACGGCCATGCTCGTGCGGTCCTTGCGGTCGAGCAGGACCCGCACGAAACGGGTCAGGTGCAGATGGCACATCCTGCGCATCCGGTACTCGAAGTCGCTCTCGCCGTCCAGGCGTTGGATGCCGCGCACAGCGCCCGCGTAGCTTTCGCGGACGTATCCGTCCAGGTCGAGGGCGCCGGCCAGGTCGTCGCGCAGGACGTCGGAGTCGTCGCCGAAGTGCTGGGACATGCGAACCAGCCAGGGGAACGTATCGGCAGTGCGCGCCTCCTCGTCGAAGAACTGGAGGTAGCCGCCGAACACCTCGTCGGCGGACTCGCCCGACAGGGCGACCGTCGAGTGCTCCCTGATCGCCCGGAACAGCAGATAGAGCGACGTGTCCATGTCCCCGAAGCCCGCGGGGATGTCACGGGCCCGGATCACCCGGGCGCGCACCTCGGGGTCGGCCAGCTCGGTCGAGTCGAGGACGATGTCGCGATGGTTGGTGCCGGCCGCCTTCGCCACATCGTGCACGTACGGGGTGTCGGGTGTGCCGCGCATCTCGTCGGCGACGAAGTTCTCCGTCTGGCCCACGAAGTCCACGGCGAAGCTGCGTACGGTCTCGCCCTGTTCACCGAGCTGCCGCGCCGCGATCGCCGTCATGGCGGACGAGTCGAGGCCGCCGGACAGCAGCGTGCAGCGCGGCACGTCGGAGACGAGCTGGCGGCGCACGATGTCGTCGAGGAGCGAGCGCACGGTCGCGATCGACGTGGCGCGGTCGTCGGTGTGCGGGCGGGTCTCCAGCGTCCAGTACGCCCGCTGCCGCAGTCCGCTGCGGTCGACGGTCACGATGGTGCCCGGCTCCACCTCGTGCATCCCGTCCCAGACCGCGTGGCCCGGCGTCTTCACGATGGTGAACAGCTCCCGTAGGCCGTCCAACGTCACGCGCGACTTCGCGAGCGGATTGGCGAGGATCGCCTTGGGCTCGGACCCGAACAGGACGCCGTCCGGAGTCTCGTAGAAATAGAACGGCTTGATGCCCATGCGGTCCCTGATCATCACGAGCTTGCTCTCGCGGCCGTCCCAGACGGCGAACGCGTACATGCCGTTGAGGCGCTCGGCCAGCGCATCGCCCCACTCCAGGTAACCGCGCAGCACGACCTCGGTGTCGGAGTCGGTGGTGAACCTGTGGCCGAGTCCGGTCAGTTCGCGGCGGAGTTCCGTGTAGTTGTAAGTCTCGCCGGAGTACACGAGCGCGACGGTGCCGCTCGGCGTCTCGGCGGTCATCGGCTGACGCCCGCCCGGCAGGTCGATGATCGCGAGCCTGCGGTGGCCGAGCGCCGCGGGCCCTTCGGCCCACGTGCCTCGGTCGTCCGGGCCGCGGCACTCCATCGTCTGCGTCATCGCATCCAATGTGTCGGCCGAAGCGCGCAGGTCGCGATCGAAGGAGACCCAGCCGGTGATGCCACACATATGTTCCTCCTGCATGCCGTTCTGGCGCCGAATCAGTTGTATCCGGCACCTATGTGTCGAGCGTGTGACATGGCACTGTGTACGGTCAACGCGCCGGTAACCCGGTGGAAGCCGGTGACCCGACGGTTTCGGCCGCTCTTTGCTTGACAGAGTGGAATGGTCCCCATCGCAAATCGCGACGGCGCGCCGGTCCTTGCCGGAATGCGGGAGGGCCGGACGGTCGGGATCCGGCCAAGGGCAAAAACTTGATCAACCCCGGGCCGGACCCCGCGGTCCTCAGGCCGTCACGGCCGTCCGGTTTCAGTGCGGCAGCATGACCGGCGAGCGCCGCCGCGGCCACGAAGCCGTAGAAGAGCACGGCGGTCGGGAGGAACCCGGGAGCAGGCCGCCGACGATCGCGTCGGCGTCGATCACGCCGAGCGTGTGGGACGTGAGCGTGTGGTTGACCGCGGGGTCGTCCAGAATGCCGAGTCCGGCGACCGAGAACGCCTGCCGGAGGAGGTGGAGGCTCGCGTACGCGATCCAGGTGACTGCGAAGATCTGCTATCGCCGGCGCTGCGACCGCCGGACGGATCCGGGGCCGGCGGCGGGGGACCGGAGCGGGTCGAGCGCGAGCCCTCGCCGGGTGCCGTCGGGCATGGTGGTCTCCTCTTCCTCGGTGCCTGGTGGCGCTGAGTGCGGGGGGTGACGTGCCGCAGTGCTGCGTGATGCCGGGCCCCGCGCCGCGAGACGTGCTCGCGGCGCGGGCTGCCCTCTGTGCCCTCTGTGCCGGGGTGGCCGGTCAGGCCGTCGCGGTCAGGGACTCGTCGAACGTGGCTGCGGCCAGGCCGAAGGAGAGCGTCATGCCGATGCCCGAGGTGACCGAGATGGCCCGTACGCCCGGTGCCATGTCGCGGACCAGGAGGGGGCCGCTGCCGCTGCTCGCGTAGACGCCCTGCCAGCGCTCCTTCACCTGGAGATCGCCCGTGCCGAGGACCTTGGCCGCCGAGTCGAGCAGGAGCTGTGCCGTCGGCTCGTCCTCGAAGGGGATCGTGGTCCGCCCGTAGGCGTGGGAGTCACCGACAAGGACGGTGCCGTCGGGCAGCCGGGTGAACATGACGTTCGCGACGACGTCGAGCAGCTCGGGGCTGTGGCCGATGACCTCCTCGCGCAGCCTCGGCCCCGACGGCATGGCCGTGAAGGCGTCGTAGCGCAGCATGGACGTGGCGGTCAGGATCGCCGCGTCCGTGCGGAAGGCGTCGGGCGCCGCGACGCGCGCCATGGTGAGGCGGCAGCGCTCGATGCCGTGCTCCTCCGCCGCCGTGGGGTACAGGCGGTCCAGGTCGTGACCCACGCAGACGAGGATCCGGTCGCCGTGGACCGGGCCGCGGCCGGTGTGGACGGTGCCCTCCTCGACGCCGTTCACGTTCGTGCCCCACACCACGGTGACGTTGGGCTGTATGGACAGCCATGCGGCCAGGTCCGGGGCGGCCTCGCGGGGGTTGACGCGCAGGTCGTCGGGGAGGAAGGCGCCGCCCACGATGTCCCCGGCGTCGGCGCCCCGGCCGAGCTCGCCCGCGACCTCCTCGCGGGTCTGCAGCCGGACGGTGTCCGCGCCGCGCTCCTCGCGCAGCTCCTCCAGGACCGTCAGTTCCGCCTCCGACCTCGCCACCACGAGCGCGCCGGCCTCCTTGGCCCACAGGCCCGAGCTCTTCGCGGCCTCCAGCCATCCGGCCCGCGAGCGGTAGGCGAGTTCCAGCAGGTCGCCGCGCTGTGCCGTGATGCAGCAGTGCCCGAAGTTGCGTACCGAAGCCCCTACGGGCTGCCAGTCCCGCTCGATGACCGTGACGGTCAGCCCGCGCCGGGCGGCCTCGAAGGCGTGGGCGAGGCCGACGACCCCGGCCCCGACGATGACCAGGTCGCTGCGGCCGCTGGGCAGCTCGGAGGCGGGCGAAGGGGTGGAGGGGGACGCTGTTGTGATGCTCATGGATTGCAGCGTGCGAGGCCTTGGGCGCATGGGGCAAGACTTGTGTGTACAAGTTTTCCGTCTGTTTACCTTCCGTGCCCCGGGGTGGGGGTGGGGGACCCCGAAACGTCACCCGAGGGCCCCGCACTGGCCACGTGCGGGCCTTGAGGCGAGGCGGGTCGAGCTGCCATAGTCAGCTTGTGAAGACAAGTAAGGGTGTTCCGCTCCACGAGAAGCTCGGCGCCGAGTTCCTGCGGCGTATCGAGTCCGGTGAGTGGCCGGAGGGCGAGCCGGTACCGAGCGAATCCCAGCTCTGCGAAGAGTTCGGGACCTCCCGCGGGCCGGTCAGGCAGGCCTTGTCGATACTGCGGTCCGACGGGCATCTGGTCGGCGGCCGGGGCAAGCCGCCCGTCGCCCGCAGAGCAGCCCCGTCGCAGCCTTTCGCGTCGCTCATGTCGTTCACGCAGTGGGCCAGATCCATCGGCCGCGAACCGGGGCAGCTGACCGTCGAGGTCGCCCGCCGCCGGGCCTCCCCGGAGGCCGCCGCACGGCTCGGCCTCGACGAGGGTGAACCCGTGGTCGACCTGGTCCGGCTGCGTCACCTGGACGGTGTGCCGGTCATGGTCGAGCGCTCCACGTTCGTCCTCCACGTCGGTCGGCACCTGTTCGACATGGACCCCGACGCGGGCTCGATCTACGAGGCGCTGTGCGCGCGCGATGTCGACCTGCACCACGCCCGCCACACCATCGACGCCATCGCCGCCGACGCGCAGGACGCGTCGCTCCTCGGCATCGAGCCGGGCGAACCCCTGCTGCGCGTAAGGCGGTTGGCGTTCTCGCGGGACGGCGTGCCCCTGGAGTACGCCGACGACCGCTATCTGCCCACACTCGCCAACTTCACCATCGAGAACACCGCCGAGGGACGCACCGTCGTCGGCCGGTACCGCACTGACGAGGAGAACCCCAGTGATTGAACTCGCCGTTTTCGACATGGCAGGCACGACGATCGAGGAACACGGCGCGGTGTACGAGGCGCTGCGCCACGCCGTCGAATCGACCGGCGTGACCGTCGACGCGCAGGACCTCCAGACCTGGATGGGCACCGACAAGCGCGAGGCCATCGACGCCCTGGTCCGCCTCGGCGGCGGCACCCCCGACGCGGAGCTCGTCGAGCGGCAGTACGGGGTCTTCCGCCTGTTCCTGAAGCAGCGCTACGCGGAGGTCCCGCCGCAGCCCATAGCCCAGGCCGACAAGGCCCTCGCCGAACTGCGCGCCCGGGGCATCAAGGTCGCCCTGACCACCGGATTCAGCGACGACGTCGCCCTGCCGCTGCTCGCGTCGCTCGGCTGGTCCACGGGCGAGGGCGGCAACCTCGACGCGGTCGTCACCGCCGACGAGGTCGTCCGCGGCCGCCCCGCCCCGTACATGATCCACCGGGCGATGGAGAAGACCGGCGTCGTGGACGTCCGCAAGGTGCTCGTCGCGGGTGACACCGCGGTCGACCTGCAGGCGGGGCACCACGCGGGCGCGGGCGTCGTCGTCGCCGTCCTCACCGGCCAGCTCCCGCGCACGGAGCTCGAACTGCACCCGCACACCTACGTGCTGGACAGTGTCGCCGAGGTGCCGGGCCTCACGGAGGCGACGGCCGCTGAGTAGTCGTACGCGGAGCACAGCGAAATGGCGTGGGCGGCAGTGCTCGGGCAGAAGTCCGCGCGCTGCCGCCCACGTTCCGTCAGTTCTCCGCGAGCGCCGCGTCCACGATCGACTGCGCCTCCGTCTGCACCTGGGCCAGGTGGTCGGGGCCGCGGAACGATTCGGCGTAGATCTTGTACACGTCCTCGGTGCCGCTCGGCCGTGCGGCGAACCAGGCGTTCTCCGTGGTGACCTTCACGCCGCCGATCGCGGCGCCGTTGCCCGGCGCGTGGCTGAGCCTCCCGGTGATGGGCTCGCCCGCGAGGGTGTCCGCGGTGATCGCGTCGCCGCTGAGCTCGGCGAGCCGTGCCTTCTGCTGCTTGGTCGCCTTCGCGTCCACGCGCGCGTACGAGGACGAGCCGTGCTCCGCGGCGAGTTCGGCGTAGTACTGCGACGGGGTCTTGCCGGTCACCGCGGTGATCTCGGCCGCGAGCAGCGCGAGAAGAATGCCGTCCTTGTCGGTCGTCCAGACGCCGCCGTCCTTGCGCACGAAGCTCGCGCCCGCGCTCTCCTCGCCGCCGAAGACGACCGACCCGTCGACGAGCCCCGGCACGAACCACTTGAACCCGACCGGGACTTCGAGCAGCTCGCGGCCGAGCGACGCGACGATCCGGTCGATGACGGCGCTCGACACCAGCGTCTTGCCGATCGCGGCATCGGACCGCCAGCCGGTGCGGTGCGTGGCCAAGTAGTGGATCGCGACGGCGAGATAGTGGTTCGGGTTCATGAGACCGGCGTCGGGCGTGACGATGCCGTGCCGGTCGGCGTCCGCGTCGTTCCCCGTCAGCAGGTCGTAGTCGTGCCGCTTCGCGAGGACGGACGCCATCGCGGGGGCCGACGAGGGATCCATCCGGATCTTGCCGTCCCAGTCGAGCGTCATGAACCGCCAGGTCGGATCCACCTCGGGGTTGACCACCGTCAGGTCGAGGCCGTACGTCTCGGCGATCCGCGCCCAGTAGTGCACACTCGCCCCGCCGAGCGGGTCGGCGCCGATGCGCAGCCCGGAGGCCCGGATGGCGTCGGTGTCGATGACGGAGCTCAGCTCTTCGACGTACCGCTCACGGAAGTCGTACAACTCCGGAGCCACGTCCTTCGTGGTGCGCACGTCCCGGTTGCCGTCGGCGAGCAGTTCGTTGGCGCGGCGCGCGATCCAAGAGGTCGCTGTGGAGTCGGCGGGGCCGCCGTGCGGCGGGTTGTACTTGAAGCCGCCGTCGCGCGGCGGGTTGTGGCTCGGCGTGATGACGATGCCGTCCGCCTGTCCGAGCTCGTCAGGCGCGGTGCTGTTCCAGCGCAGGATGGCGTGGCTGAGCGCCGGGGTCGGCACGTAGCTGTCGTGGACGTCGGCGAAGACACGTACCCCGTTCGCCGCGAGGACGCCGAGGGCCGTGTCCAGCGCGGGGCGCGAGAGGGCGTGGGTGTCGGGCCCGATGAACAGCGGGCCCGTGATGCCCTCGGCCGTGCGGTACTCGACGATGGCCTGCGTGATCGCCGCGATGTGCCGTTCGTTGAACGCGCCGTCCAGGCTGGAGCCCCGGTGCCCGCTCGTGCCGAAGACGACGCGCTGTTCGGGGCGGTCCATATCGGGGACCTTGGTGAAGTACGCGTCGACGAGTTCGTCGACGTCGACGAGATCCTCCGGCCTGGCCTGGGTTCCTGCGCGCTCAGTCATGGGGGCAGTCTCCCATCCGGGACCAGGGCGACGCATGACCGCCCGGGTGTCCCGGAGCGCCACGCGGACTCCGGGACAGCGGCCGGTCGACAGGCCGTCAGGACTCCCGCTTCGAGCGCTCCTTGACGATCGCGGCCAGCGTCTCCACGATGTGTGCCTCGGAGGCGGCCTTGTCGATGCCGGACTCGGCGAGGGTGCCCGCGCCGTTCTCCTGCTCCAGGAGGGCCAGCAGGATGTGCTCCGTACCGATGTAGTTGTGGCCCAGGCGCAGCGCCTCGCGGAAGGTCAGTTCCAAGGCCTTCTTCGCGTTCGCGTCGAACTTGATGAGGCCGGGCACGTCGGACACGGCCGGCGGCAGCGTGGCCGTCGCGTTCTGCCGCACGGTGTCCAGGAGTACGCTCTGGGCCCGGATGGCCTGCGCGGCGAGCCCCTCGGGCTCCGCGAGCAGGCCGAGCACGAGGTGTTCGGGCCGGATCTCGTCGTTGCCGGCGGCCTGGGCCTCGTTCTGCGCGGACATCACGACGTTGCGCGCCCGCGGGGTGTAGCGGCCGAAGCCCGCGCTGGGATCGAGTTCGCCCGCCTCGCTCGAGGCCTTCGGCACGAACCGCTTCTGGGCGGCCTGCCGGGTGACCCCCATGCTCCTGCCGATGTCGGTCCAGGACGCCCCGGAGCGGCGCGCCTGGTCCACGAAGTGGCCGATCAGATGGTCCGCGACGTCGCCGAGATGATCCGCGGCGATCACGGCGTCGGAGAGCTGGTCGAGTGCGTCGGTGTGGACCTTCTTGATGGCGTCGATCAGATCGTCGAGGCGTACGGCTGTGGTCATGCCCACGGGCTTCGCAGATTCCGTCATGTGACAACCGTAGGTTGACAGTACGGGGGTGTCAACCGTTAGTTGACAGTCGCTGATGGTGTCCCCGCGCACGCCGTAGGCTGCGGAGTGCACGACGTACCCACCGCTGAATGAGGAGAGTCATGCCGTCGGCCCGAGTGCTACTTGCGGACGTGCTGCGTACTGCGGACGAGTCACGGACAGGCGCCGTCTGGAAGCTCGACGGCGCGGCCCGGCAGCTCGACGCGAACGTCGTCCGGCTGCGGCCCGGCACCGTCGTGGCCGAGCATGTCGAGCCGGATCTCGACGTCCTGCTCGTCGTCCTCGAAGGCGACGGATCGCTTCGGTACGCCGACCAGGAGGAGCAACTCGCGCCCGGCGCGCTCGTGTTCATAGCGCGCGGCGAACGGCGGTCCGTGACGGCCGGCCCCGACGGTCTCGCCTACCTCACCGCCCACCGCAGGCGCCCCGGCCTGACCATCGCGCGGACCCCGGCCCGCGAGGGCGGCGAACCGGCCTGCCTGCTCAGCCGTATCTGCCCCGCCTGTGACCGGGTCTCCGAGGACGCCGCGGCGGCCTACTGCGCCCGCTGCGGCGGACGCCTGCCCACTCCCTGACGCGACCGAGCGGGCGTTCATGCCCGCCCGACGGTCCGGCCTGCGCCGCCCCACGCCCCCTCGCCCGTACGGTGCCGGGGACGAGCAGGACCGGGCGACCGCAGCGAGGGAGAACCACCCGACATGGCCGACTACCGCATCGAGACCGTCCGCAACGGCTTCCGCGACTGGACCGCACGCAACGACCGCGGCGCCGAGGTCCGCATCGGAGCCGCCGAAGACCCGGACGTGCAGCCGTCGTTCACCCCGGTCGAGCTGCTCCTCGCCGCGCTCGGCGGCTGCGGCGGCCTCGTCACCGACCGCACGGCCCGCACCGTCGAACACGACGGACTGCGCATCGTCGTGGAGTCCGTGTCACGGCCCGAGGACGACGGCCGCGTCGGAGCGGTGCGCGTCAGCTACGAAGTGGAGCTGCCCGAGGGCGACGAGCACGCCGCCGACGTGTTCGCACGCGGGGTGCGCCTGACCCACGAGAAGTACTGCACCGTCAGCCGGACCGTGGAACACGGCGCCCGGATCGAGGCGCGGCTCCCGGACGGCACGCTCGTCTTCATGGCGGGCTGACTCGCCGTCGAGGTGGCGTGACTCGTCTTCAAGGTGGGGTGACGCGTCTTCGAGGTGCAGTGAACGGCGCGGTGGCCGGATGTCGCCGCCGCAGCCGAAGATCGTCATAGTCTCCCTGAGTGTCCGCATGGTCACTGTGCGCATGCGGACCTGACGATCCGTCGAAGCATCGAGGAGACGACTGCGTGAAGTCCCTACGTCTGGTCCTGGCCGCTCTGGGAGCTGCGATGGCGCTCACCGCGCCGCCGTCCGCGGCAGCGGCGGAGCCCGCGCCCGCGCCCGCCGCGCACGAGCCCTGCACGGGAGAGTTCCAGGGCGACGCCCGGCTCGGCCCGAAGTACCTGCCCAAGAAGTGGCAGGCTCCGGTCGGCCCGCTCCTGAAGGCCTATCACCGCACGGGCTCCCTCAGCCCGAAGGCGTTCCTGAAGAAGTACTGGGAGGGGCCGGCGGACTCCGGCCACTGGAAGTACCCGCCGAACGACGGATTCACCGAGACCAACGGCCAGGTCGACCGCCGCCCCACCGAGCTGCGGCCCGGGCAGACCCTCGACCGGTTCGGCTCGGAGTACGGCTCCTATCTGGCGCCCGCCGGGGACGCGTACAAGAAGCGGGCGCTGCCGCCGCAGAACCTCAACACCCGTGAGCTCGCCTACGCGTGCGACTATCACGTCTACGAGGTCGCCAAGCCGTTCTTCGTGTGGCAGGGCCCGATCGCTCCCTGGTTCGAGCAGCCCGGCGGCGGCCGGCAGATCAAGCTCGACCAGGTGTTCCTCAACCCCGGTGAGGGCCAGCGCCTCAACGTGAAGTGGCTCCTGGAACACGACTACCTCGAGCCCGCGTAGGCACGATCGAGACAGGAGGACGGCTCGTGGACCGGCACGCACTGGAGCGGGCTCTGCGGCAGGCAGCCGTGCCCCCGACCCACTACTGGATCGAGGGCGTCCACGAACCGTCCCCCACCCCCACCGACTTCCTCTATGTGCGAGAGGACCCCGGCGGGGGCTGGGAGACCGGCGCGTACGAGCGCGGCACCCACGAGACGATCGCGCGGCATCCCACGGAGGACGCCGCCTGCGCCCATCTGTGGCAGCTGCTGAACTGAGTGCCGCCGTAAGCGCCGCAGGGTCCTACGGGAGTGAATGCACCTTGGGGCCAACGCTGTTCGACCAGGCGTTGCCCGCCGTCGCGTCCCAGTTCGTGGACCAGGTCATCGCGCCCCGCAGGCCCGGATACGTCCTCGCGGGCTTGAAGGATCCGCAGCCGGTGCCGCGCGTCAGACAGTCGAGCGCGTTGTTGACGACCGACGGGTCCACGTAGCCACTGCCCGCTCCGCGCGTCGACGCGGGAACGCCGAGGCCGACCTGCGACGGGTCGAGGCCGCCCTCCAGCTGGATACAGGCGAGCGCGGTCAGGAAGTCGACCGAGCCCTGGCTGTAGACCTTGCCGTCGCAGCCGAGCATCGAACCGCTGTTGTAGTACTGCATGTTGACGACGGTGAGGATGTCCTTCACGTTCAGCGCCGTCTTGAAGTACTCACCTGAGGTGGACTGCATGTCGATGGTCTGCGGCGCCATCGTGAGGACCAGCTTCGCGCCCGCCTTCGCGGAGAGCTGGTGCAGGGCCTTCGACATATAGGTGGAGTTGAGGCCGTTCTCGAGGTCGATGTCGACGCCGTCGAACCCGTACTCCTGCATCAGGGAGTAGGCGCTGTCGGCGAACGCGGTGGCCGATGCGTCGCTGTTCACGGACACGCTGCCCTTCTCGCCGCCGACCGAGAGGATCACGGACTTGCCCGCGGCCTGCTTCGCGGCGATGTCGGCCTTGAAGTCGGCGGCCGACGCGTATCCGACGGCCGGGTCGAGGGTGAAGGAGATCTGCCCGGGCGTGCTGGTCGCGTCGGCGAAGGACACCGCGATGATGTCGTACTGGGAGGGGACGTCACGCAGCTTCTGCACGGTGGCGCCGTTGTTGAAGTTCTGCCAGTAGCCGGTCACCGCGTGCTTGGGCACGGTGCCGCCGCCACCGCCGCCGGAGGGCGCGGTCTTCGCGGTGACGGCCGCCGACTTCGCGGACTCACCTGCCGAGTTGGTCGCGCTGACCTGGAAGCTGTACGAGGTGGCGGCGGCGAGCCCGGTGGCGGTGGCGGACGCGCCGCTGACGGAGGCGACCTTGGAGCCGTCGCGGTACACGTTGTAGCCGGTGGCGCCGGAGACCGGGTTCCAGGAGAGGTCGACCGAGGAGGAGGTCGCGGTGCCGGCCGCGAGTCCGGCGGGGACTGCCGGAATGACGACGGGATCGCCACCGCCACCGCCGCCGTCGGGACCGAGCACGCTCACATCGTCGGCGTAGTACGCGCTCTGCCCGTACCAGCCGTGCGTGTAGACCGTCACGGACGTCGTGTTCGCGCCGGTCGTGAAGGTGGTACTCAGCTGCTGCCAGCCGGAGGACCCCGGTGTCCACGTCGACACATCGGTGGTGCCCGTGCCGCTCGCGCCCAGGTACACGTAACTGCCCTGGACCCAAGAACTCAGCGTGTACGTCGAGTTGGGCTTGACCGCGACGGCCTGGGAACACTGGGCGGTGTCCTGTGCGGTGGGTGTGCCCTTGAGCGCCCGGGCGCCGCTGTGTACGGGGGAGCCGACCACGGAACCGGTGCCGGCGGAGCACGTCCAGTTGCTCAGATCCGATTCGAACCCGGCGTTCTTGGCGACGTTGATGTCGGCGGCCTGCGCCGTGGTCGCCAGAGCGGTGACGCCGAGCGCTGCGGCCGCGGTGAAGGCCAGTGCGCCCTCGATCCATCTGCGTGCACGGTCCACTTACTGCCTCCGGTGGGGAGTGAAGGGGGCGGGAGTGAACGGTGGCCACCGCTGTAGGGCCCAAAGCTGGTCCAGACCAATCGAGTTGTCAAGACCTCAACCGTTGCCGGGGCGTGCGCCGGCGTTGATGCGTAGGGCCCTCAGGTGCGATGAGTTCCGTGCGCGCGGAAGGTCTTCAGTGATGCCGGAAAGCGTCCGAGGAGGCAGATATGAGCACGTCAAGCAGCCTGAACGAGGAGTTCGGCGCCGTCCTGGAGAAGAGCCCGAGTGAAGGAGGCTGGACCTATGTCGTATGGCCCGAGTCGGCCGCCTTCTTCGGGACGCGCGGCCTGGTCAAGGTCAGGGGCACGGTCGACGGACACCCGTTCCGGAGCTCGTTCATGGCCCTGGGGGACGGCCGCCACAAGCTGCCAATCAAGGCCGACGTGCGCCAGGCGATCGGCAAGGAGGCGGGGGAGCGCGTCACGATCCGGCTCGAGGAGCGGCTGGAGGGCTGACTCCGGGGAGCGCGGATGCGGGGCCGCCGGCCTGGGCGTGGGTAGGGAGTGGCCGGCGGCCCCTCCGCGCAGGAGCCGTCAATCCTGTGCGGGGTTCCTCTCGTAGTGGACTGCGTCGTTCCGATGGCTGGAAGCGTGCGAACACAGTGACTGGGTGCGCCCGATTCACACGGGGTGCGCACCGGGTTTCAGAGGCGTTCGAGAATCCCGCGCACATAGGCGGCCTGTCCGGAGTGCTGGAGATCGTCCGAGATGACGCTCACCAGGCGCACGCCCAGCGTGACCGGCGGCGACCAGGTGTCGTCGATCGCCTGGTCCAGATCCGCGTCGCTCAGTTCTGCCAGGTGGGCGAGGGTGCGCTCGTGCACTGCGTCGAAGTAGCCGAGCAGCAGATCGGTCGACGGGACGTGCACTTTGGCGACCTGTTTGTCGCTGTGGCCGTACCCCGTGTCGGAGGGTGGCAGGGCGAGATCGAGGCGGTCGACCCAGCCGTCGGCGAGCCAGACCTGATCGGTCTGGAAGGCGTCGGAAATGTGATCGTCCTGCACGCGTGACAGGTGCCAGATCAGCCACGCGATCGAGTTCGAGTCGTCATTGAGCCGGGTGTTGAGTTCCTCGGCGGAAAGATCTTCCACCGCCGAGTGAACCGTTTCGTGGATCCGTCCGAATGCGTCGGTGAGAACGTCCTTGGAGTGCATGACGTGCTGCTTCCTCGATGGCGACGATTTCACACCCGCGCACCCGTTCCATTCCGGCCATTAGAGGCCCTGAATATGCCAGGAGACTGGCCAGAAAGGCATGGTGACAGCGCGCCGGAAGTGTCGATACTCGTCTTCTGAGGAAGTTGAATGGCGCCCGACCAATAGATCATTTCGCCGGTCCCGACCCGGCGCACCCGAACGGACCACGCACATCGCACGGAATGAAAGTGAGGCCCGCAGGGCGGCGAACGAGCGACGGGGGAGAGCGTGCACGAGGAATTCCTGTGCCATGTCACCGCGTACGGAATCTGCGGCGGTCAGCGCGTCGGCGTACCGCTCGGCACGTATCGCGCGCCCACTCTGCCGCTCGCGATGTGGTGGCTGCGCGACCGCGCCTCCTGGATAGCCGAACGGCTGGATCCGCGCCCCGGCAATCCGCATTTCCCCGAACACGCCATTGCCCCGGTCGCCGACACCGTCCCCGATGTCCCCGGAGCGCTGCGCGACTGGTGCGGTGATGTCGAGCGGCAGGAACAAGTGGCCGAGGAACTCGCCGACGGAAAACTCGTCCGGCTGATCACTCGCGACGACACCACGGAATACGAGTTCCTCGCCGAGTCGATCGACGCCCTGCGGATGCAGCGCACCCGCGCGTCCAGGGCCGCGCTCGTGCCACACGCATGATCGGCGCGGCGCCTATATGACTAGTAGCCGGTACGGGTGGCGCCGCGCTTACCTGCGTAAATGCCGGGGGATTGTGGTCATGCACAGCGTCGTCACCACACTTTCGGAGCCGCTCGAATGCGCCGCAGCACCACCTTGCTCACCACCGCTCTCGCCGGCGTCGCCGCCGCGCTGACCCTCGCCGCACCGACCGCCGTCGCCACCGCGCCGGCCGGCTCCGTACGCGCCGCGGGCCCCGGACAGGTCTGCTTCTGGACCGAGGCGGGCCAGCACGGCCAGGCCTGGTGCTACGCGCCACCCGGCTATGCCGAGGCGGAGAACGGCACCCAGCGCCACGCCTACTCCTTCGACTCCCGCGTCGACGGCACGGTCTACGCGATCAGCTACGGACCGGGGAACAGCTGCCTCTACCGCGAGATCCGCAAGGACGACTACGACGAGAACTGGGAGGCGTGGGCCACCAAGTTCGACGGCGTCAGCGACAACAAGATGGGATGCGAAGCGGGCTGATCCGCCGATGACCCACCGACCGCGCCCCTGGGCACGGCCGGCCCCGGCGCTCACCGCGCTCGGCCCACTGCTTCTGGCCGGAGTGCTCGTCACCGGCTGTGCGGCCCCGGACCCCGGGCCCGCACTCTCCGCCGACGACACCGTCAAGGCCGCCACCCAGCTCCTGACCGGCCGCTGCCTCACCGCGCGGGGACTCACCCCGCCGCGCCCCGGCAGACGGCCCGGCACGAAGGCCCAGGAGGAACACCTGGCCGACGCCCTCTTCGGCGCCGGACGCGCGGAACTCTCCCTGAGACTGCCGACCGGATACTCCGTGCGCGCGCACACCGACGGCTGCCTGGCCTCGGCGCAGCGCGCCCTCTACGGCGACCAGCGCCGCTGGTTCCAGGTCTCGACCGTCGTCAACAACCTCAAGCCCGAAGCGGCCTACCGCAAGACCAGCCTCGCCTCGGTCCGGGCCGCGCACCGCACCGAAATCGCCGACTGGCAGCGCCTTCGGGCGCACGCCCTGACCCGCGCGACCCACCTCCTCACCGACCGGTCACGGACTCCGTAGCAAGAGAAAGAGACACAGTGATCATCAAGAACTCCGCCGCGCTCCTCGCGGCCGTGGCCCTCGCCCTCGGCGGCGCCGTCGCCACCTCGTCCGCCGCCTTCGGCGCCTCGTGCCCCAGCGGCCAGTTCTGCGCCTGGACGGACGCGGACTTCGGCGGTCAGCGCACCAACTGGTCGGGCGACGACCACGACTGGGAGGACCCCATCCAGGACCAGGACTCCTCCTGGGCGAACCATGGCATTTCGGGCCCCGGCATCAAGGACCACGTGCAGGTCTACGAGAACCCGGGTCTCGTCGGTCTCGGCACCGTCTGCCTCGCCCCGGGCCAGGAGATCGCCTCCGACAGCTGGGGCAATGACAGCGGCGACTCCCACACGTGGAAAATGAGCTGCTGACCTCGCGCACCGCGGGACCGGAACGGGCGGCGTGCCGAGCCGCCCGTTCCGGCCGGTTATGACTGCCGCACGCGCCACTGGGTATCAGGAGGTCTGCAGGGGAGTTACTGTGCCGACCGATCCCATTGAGAGAACCGCATGACCGAGTACCTGGACGGAGCCTTGATGCCGACCGGTGCTGCCGACCCCGTCGAGCCGCTGCGCCGGGCGACGCAGTACACCGGAGAGCCGGGCTGCATCGCCGACGCGCGCGCCTTCGCCGAGGTGTTCCTCGAGCAGCTGCGGTCGGAGTGGTGCGCCCTGATCGACGCCAGATCCCGCGGCGACCTGCTGCTCCTGGTCAGCGAGCTCGTCACCAACGCCGACCGCCACAGCCACGGACCGTACGTCCTCGATCTCGAGGGAACGAAGGACGAGGTGGCCGTCACCGTCTACGACAGCAGCGTCGCCGTGCCCCGTCTCTTCGTCAGGGACCCCGGGCGCATCGGCGGGCACGGTCTCGAGATAGTCCACGCGCTCGCCACCGAGGTCATCGTGGAGCGGGTACCGGTCGGGAAGTGGATCAAGGCCGTCTTTAGACTGCGACCGTAATCGAACGGTTCTCGCGCGAGGAGACGGCGACATCGACACGGCACCCGACCGCGAGCTCCTGAACGACCTGGCCAAGGCGCTGCCCGGCCTCACGCTGATCGAGGACGGCGACGTGCTGTCCGGGCTCAGCCACGACGACGCGGAATGGGCGCCGGTGGGCCGAGCGCTCGCGGCGGTCCGGGTCACGGACGCCGGCGAAGTACAGCAGGTGGTGCGCGCCTGCGCCGCGCTGTCCGTACCCGTCGTGACCCGCGGCGCCGGCACCGGGCTCTCGGGCGGCGCCAACGCCACCGACGGCTGCCTGGTCCTCGACCTCTCGCGGATGAATCGCATCCTGGAGATCGACACCGAGAACCTGCTCGCCGTCGTACAGCCAGGCGTCGTCAACAACGACCTGAAGGCGGCCGTCGCCGAGCACGGCCTCTGGTACCCGCCGGCCCCCGCCAGCGCCCCCTGGTCGACCATCGGCGGCAACGTGTCCACCAACGCCGGCGGCCTGTGCTGCCTCAAGTACGGCGTCACCCGTGACTACGTCCTCGGCCTCGAAGCCGTGATGGGCGGGCCAGCGGGCGAGTACGGCACCGGCGTACGGTTCGGCCGGCGCACCACGAAGGGTGTCAGCGGCTACGACCTGACCGGCCTGTTCGTCGGCTCGGAGGGCACCTTCGGAGTGATCACCGAGATCACGCTGCGCCTTCGTCCCGCGCCCGCCGCCGAACCCCGCACCGTCGTCGGCGCCTTCGACGGCCTGGTCGCGGCGGGTGCCGCCGTCGCGCTCACCACCCGGCGCGGCCTCCAGCCCGCCGCCCTGGAACTCCTCGACCGGCACTGCATGCAGGCCGTCGAGGACTGGAAGCACCTCGGGATCGAGCCCGGCGCCGCCGCCCTGCTCCTCGCGCGGATCGACGCGCCGGGCGACGCGGGGGCGGCGGAGGCGGCTGCAGTCGCCGAGGCGTTCGCGGACGCGGGAGCACTCTGGGCCGAACAGTCCACCGACGCCGTCGAGGCCGAAGCCTTGTTCGACGTCCGCAGGCCCGCCTACCCGGCCCTGGAACGCCTGGGGCCCGTGCTCACCGAGGACATCTGCGTACCGCGCTCGGCAGTGCCCGCCATGCTCGCCACCGTCGAGGAGATCGGGCAGCGGCACGGGGTGCGGATCGCGACCATCGCGCACGCCGGGGACGGCAACCTCCACCCGCTCCTGATCACCCCGCCCGGGGACGCCGAGGCGCGGCGCGCGGCGCAGGCCGCGTTCGAGGAACTGCTCGGCGCCGCGGTCGCCGAGGGCGGCACCGTCACCGGTGAGCACGGCGTCGGCCTGCTCAAGCGGGGCGGCATGCGGCGGGAACTCGGTCCCGAGGTCTGCGCGGTGCAGCGCGCGGTGAAGAACACCCTTGACCCGCTGGACCTGTTCAACCCGGGGAAGGTCGTCGGCGACCCCGGCCGGAGCTGACCCATTGGACAGCGCTTTGCCCGCCGCGCCGACCTAAATGTACTAATTGTGTGCTTATCCGACTTACGGTGCGTGTGTTGTCAGGGGGCTGCGCAACGTGTCCCTCGCGGACGCGGGTTGGGATGCCGATGAGTGAGATCAGCCGCAGAGGAGCCGTGGGTCTGGGACTCGGGATCGGCCTGGGCGTTGCCGCCGCGGGCCTCGCCGGATGCGGGATGGGCACGGACGCGACCCGCCCGCCCGGGGGCCCCGGCCGCCGCCCCGACCGGGCCCCCCACCAGGGCATGAAGGCCGCTCCGCGGCTGATCGGTGACGGCTCGACGGCGTACACCGGCGAGCAGCCGAACCAGCCCGAGTCGCCCGTCCCCCTCGAACCCGGCCAGACGCCACCGCAGTTCGTGATCTTTTCCTGGGACGGTGCGGGCGAGGTCGGCAAGGGTTTCTTCCCTCGCTTCCTCGAACTGGCCGAGACCCACGGCGCCCACATGACGTTCTTCCTGTCGGGTTTGTACCTCCTGCCCGAGTCGAAGAAACGGCTCTACTACCCGCCCAACAACCCCGTGGGCGCCTCCGACGTCGGGTATCTCACCGACGCGCACCTCAAGGAGACGCTGAAGTACACCCGGCAGGCGTGGCTCGACGGTCACGAGATCGGCACGCACTTCAACGGCCACTTCTGCGCCGGCTCCGGTTCCGTGGCCAACTGGACGCCCGCGCAGTGGTACAGCGAGATCGAGCAGGCGAGCTCGTTCATCAAGACCTGGCGTACGAACACGGGTTGGCACGACCACGACCCCCTGCCGTTCGACTACGACAAGGAACTCATCGGCGGCCGCACGCCCTGCCTGCTCGGCCAGGACAACCTGCTGCCCACCGCCCGCGAGCTCGGCTGGCGCTACGACGCCTCGTCCCCCGGCGGCGTCCAGCGCTGGCCCGAGAAGCGGCAGGGGCTGTGGGACCTGCCGCTCCAGGGCATCCCGTTCCCCGGACACACCTTCGAGGTCCTCTCGATGGACTACAACATCCTGGCCAACCAGTCGAAGAACTCCACGCGAGCGCCGTCCTACAACTACGCGGGCTGGCGCCAGCAGGCCATCGAGTCGTACCTCGCGGGCTTCAAGAGGGCGTACGAGACGAACCGGGCGCCGTTCTTCGTCGGTAACCACTTCGAGGACTGGAACGGCGGGATCTACATGGACGCCGTCGAGGCCGCGCTCAAGGAGATCGCCGGCAAGAAGGACGTACGCCTCGTCTCCTTCCGGCAGTTCGTCGACTGGCTGGACGCCCAGGACCCGAACGTGCTCGACCGGCTCCGCTCGCTGGAGGTCGGAGAGGTACCCGCGGGTGGCTGGTCGCGGTACCTCGGCGACGCCGTCACGGCACCCACCGGCGCCGCAGGCAGCGGCACCTAGGGTCTTTCGTTTGGATCAGGCTGGGCTCGCGGGGTCTGGCACGCCCATCTGCGGCGTTGTCGTCACTCGCCGACTCCCCCAAGCTCTCGGCTGCGCTCGAGCAGGGGGGACCCCCATCGCGTCGACTCCCTCCTCCGCCTTGCAGCTGCACGCTCCCCCAAGCTCTCGACTGCGCTCGAGCAGGGGGGACCCCCATGACCCTGCTCCCTGATCCAGCCTGATCCAAACGAGAGACCCTAGATGGTTCCGACGTGTTGTCCGCCTCGCTGACGCACACTGGTCGGGACCTGATCGGCGACGGAGAGGCAGGCGCATGGACCGCTGGATCACCGCGGGAGTGGACGGATCGCCGGAGAGCTCGGCCGCGGCCGCGTGGGCTGCGCGCGAAGCGGTGCGCCGCGGATACGGGCTGCGCCTGCTGCACGCCTGGTCCCCGCTGCCGGACGTGGCGGCGTCCGCGCCCGATCTCGCGGCGCAGGCCGAGTGGGCCAGAAGTGTGGCCGACGAGGCCGGGCGCGCCGTGGCCGGCGGTCACCCCCAGCTGGCGCTGTCGGTCGAGTCCCCGTCCGACGAAGCCGTTCCCGCGCTCCTCGGCGCCGCGGCCGACGCGGAGTTCCTCGTCCTCGGCTCCCGCGGACACGGCGCGCTCGTCGGCTTCCTGGTCGGGTCGGTCGGGCAGCAGGTCATCGCCGAGTCGGCGCGGCCCGTCGTCCTGGTCAGGGCCGACGACCGCGCCGAACCGGAGGCGGCGGGCCGCGAGATCGTCGTCGGCCAGGAGGGCGCGCCCGAGGACAGCCGCGCGGTCCTCGAGTTCGCATTCGCCACGGCCTCCGCCCGCGGCGCGACGCTGAGGGTCGTCCGCGCGTGGACACTGCCACCCCTGTACGCGTACAGCCCCGCCTCGCTGAAGCTGCTCGACGAGGCCGGCGGCATGGAGCCGTACGAGAAGAAGGCGCTCGGCGAGGCGCTCGAATCGCTGCGCACGCGGTATCCCGACGTGCCGGTGGTGGAGCACGTCGAGATCGGCAGCGCCGGCCAGGTCCTTCTCGCTTCGGCCGCGGGGGCCCAGCTGGTGGTCGTGGGCCGCCGCGCCCGACGCTCGGCCGTCGGATCCCGGATCGGGTCCGTCGCGCATGCCGTGATGCACCACGCGCCCTGCCCGCTGGCCGTCGTACCGCCCGCCTAGTACTTGTCCTCAGTCGTCGGCGACGGTGATGGCCCGCACCGGACAGGCGCGGGCCGCCTCCCGCACCAGCGGGTCACCGGCGCCGTCTTCGCGGCCCTCCAGCACCTCGCTGAAGCCGTCGTCGTCCTGCGTGAACACGTTCGGCGCCGTCAGCGCGCACATGCCCGCGCCCACACAGCTGTCCTTGTCGATCCGGATCCGCACGGTCTGCGCCTTTCTTGCGGCTCGGGCGGTCACCACATGACCGGGAGTTCGAGCATGCCCTGGATCGTGTCTCCCGGCTTGAACGGGATCTCCTCGGCGGGCGCCGCGAGGCGCAGTCCGGGCAGCCGCGAGAACAGCGACCCCAGCGCGATCTCCATCTCGGCCCTGGCCAGGTTCTGTCCCAGGCACTGGTGGACTCCGTAGCCGAACGCGAGGTGGTGGCGGGTGGGGCGGTGCCAGTCGAGGGAGTCGGGGGCCGTGAAACTGTCGCCGTCGCGGTTGATGATCGACGTGGAGAAGATGACCCCGTCGTCCGCCCGGATGGTCTCGCCGGCGACCTCGATGTCCTCAGTGGCGACGCGCAGGATGCCGTCGGCGATGGACAGGAAGCGCAGCAGTTCCTCGACCGCGGCCGGCAGCAGCGAGTCGGCGGAGCGCAGCTCCTCCAGGAGGTCCGGATGCCGGAGCAGGGTGAACGTGCCGAGCGAGATCATGTTCGCCGTCGTCTCGTGCCCCGCGATCAGCAGGATCGTGGCGAGGCTGATCAGCTCCTCGCGGTCGATCTCCTTCTCGTCAGGCCCGCGGTGGATGAGCTCGTCGAGCAGTCCTTCGCCCGGCTCGCGCCTCTTGCGGTCGATCAACGAGCCCAAGTACGTGTCGAGTTGCTCGCGCGCAGCCTCCGTGTCCGACACGTTCGGCCCGCGCAGCAGCCGCCGCGACTGCTCCTCGAAGAAGTCGTGATCGGCGTAGGGCACGCCGAGCAGCGAGCAGATCACCATCGACGGCACGGGCAGCGCGAACGCGCTCACCAGGTCGGCCGGCGGACCCTGCTCGACCATCGCGTCGAGGAGCCGGTCGACGGTCTCCTGGATGCGGGGCCGCAGTGCCGTGATCCGCTTGAGGGTGAAGCTCGGGATCAGCATGCGGCGCTGGGCGTTGTGCTCGGGGTCGTCGACTCCGAGAAGGGCGATGCGCCGTTTGCGGGAGAGGGCGAAGCGCTCCGTGGGCATCGGGAAGGCGCGGTTCTCCCGGTCGGTGGACAGGCGCGGGTCGATGAGCAGGTCGCGCGCGGTCGACTGGCCGGTGACCACCCACACGGTCCGCCCGTCGAAGAGCGAGACACGGGAGAGGGGCCGCGCCGAGCGCAGCGGATCGTAGGAGGCCGGCGGGTGGTAGGGACACGTGCGGTCCTGGGGAAAGGCGACGGTGTCCGGCGTGGGGGGTGTCACGGTCATGGTGACCTCGCAGGCGGTGAGTCTTCCTCGGTGATCTTCATTAGATGCCTTGGGCATCCAGTCGGCCACTCGAAGATCGGCCAGTCCGCCCATCGGGGACATCTGGCCGAACCCTGTTGTTCCGATTCTGCCAGGGGTGTGTTCTGTCTGGTCGGGGCGTGCCGTCGGACCGGCGGGGCGGACGGGGCATGTGCCGCACGGCCGGAGCCGATGGGGTGTTCCCGGGCGTGGCGCGGCTTGTTCGCGCCGTGTCGACCGCACCGGTGCCGGCCGCGCTCCGCGGGGAAATGCGGATGCTTGTGCGAGCGGCGGTGGGTATCGTCGCCGCACGTGGAACCACTGAACGAGAAACAGATCCGGGCGTCCTTCGTGAACTGCACGAAGGGTGAGGCCGCCCGGATGAAGCTCCCCCTCGACTTCGCCGAGGTCCCCTGGGAGGACCTCGATTTTCTCGGCTGGGTCGACCCGGGAGCGCCCCTGCGGGCCCACCTGGTGCGCCCCGGCCCCGACGGGCCCCTCGGCATCACCCTGCGGGTTCCCTCGGTGGGCCGGACCAGCGCCGTGAAGTCCAGCATGTGCCAGGTGTGCCTGACCGGACACGCCTCCTCCGGTGTCGCCCTCCTCGCGGCGCCCCTGGCCGGGGCGCGCGGGCGGGAGGGCAACACCGTCGGCATCTATCTCTGCGCGGACCTCGCCTGCTCGCTCTATCTGCGCGGCAAACGCCAGCCCAAGCTGCGGGCCGGGCGCTACGAGGAGTCGCTCTCGCTCGATGAGCGGATCGCCCGCGCCATGAGCAACCTGGACGCCTTCGTGGCCAAGGTCACCGAGGTTGCGTGACCGGTGCGTGACCGGTGTGGGGCTCGTTCGGACTGGTTGTGGCGAGGCGGCCTTACATCGCCGCGTCCAGCAGTGGGATGAGTTGCTCCTCCTCGTGCAGCAGGTGCCTCTCCAGTTCGTCCGTGAGCCGTTCCACCTCGGGGAGCACCAGGCTGGGGTCGGCGGCGTCGGTGGAGACCGTCTCCTGCAGACGCGCGAGGAGCACGGCGATCCGCTCGTGCTCCTCGCGCATCAGCTCCAGGACCGCGCCGAGCTCGGGGTGGCGCGAGCCGATGAACGGGAACAGGGCGGCGTCCTCTCCGGCGTGATGGTTGTGCAGTCCCTTGCAGAGCGTGAGGCAGTTGATCCGGAGCTGGGCTCCCAGACCGAGACCCGGGCCCGACTCGGCCATCTCCTTGCGGATCAGGCCCAGTTCACGCCGGATCCCGTCGTGGACGGCCTTGAGCCCGTCACCCCATGACGTCGCGCCCGTCACGTTCGGCGGGCCGCTCTCGACGGCCCGCAGGGCGACCACGGGGATCACTCGGGAGGTTTTCGCCTGGTACTCCGCCCAGCCGGGATCGCGCTCGACCGCCCGGGCGAACGCGGCGTCGCGCTCGGCTCCCGTCAGGACCTCGGCCTCCGCCTCGTAGGTGAACACGCCGTCCTCGACCGAGACGCGCGGGGTGGCCAGCAGATTGTGGAACCAGTCCGGGTTGCCGGGCGCGCCGCCCGCCGAGGCGATCACCAGGACGCGCTCGCCGCCGTCGGGGAGGAAGCCGACCGGCGTGGTGTGTGCGGCGCCCGAGCGGGCTCCCGTGGTGGTGAGGAGGAGGATCCGGCCACCCTCGAAGGGGCCTGAGAGCCGACCGCGATTGGCTCGGAACTCTTCGATGACGTGCTGATTGAAATCGTTGGGCATTCTCTTCTTTCGTCTCCGGGACTTACGACATCTGGATCGCGGAAGCAAAAGAAGATCGGCGGGCCTCGCGCCCGCCCCGGCCTCACTCGGAGGCCGGGTGCCCTACTCGTTGATGGCCCAAGGCCGACCCGGCAGTCACGGGGCGAGACCCTAGTTCATGTGGGCGTGCGGCGGCAATGCGTTTCTTACCGGTGAGGGCTCGGGGCGGTCGTTCTGCTGAGGTCTGCTCTCGGGTGCGGGCTCGGGGCAGGACTGGCAGATGCGTTTTTGGGTGCGGGGCCGCGGGGGCATGTACGTGCTCGCTGTTCTACGGGTGCACGTCAGCCGGCCAATTGCCGGTACGTGGTGCTGGTGGCTCCGCGCGCACATGCCCCACGTTCCCTCCCGTTTCGAACGCGGCTGACCGCCCGGTAGGACTTCGCTGTCTCCGGCCTGTCTCGCACGCGACTGAACGCCTGTGGGGGCTCCGGCCGGGCGGTTTCCTACTGGACCTTTGCCTGGATTGCCGAGATGCACGAGGCGATGGCCTGCTGGAGGTCCTCCAGGCGCTTGAGCATGTCGTCCTCGTAGACGTCGTCCTCGGCGTCGTCGAGGGTGAGCTCCTCGAATACCTTCGTCGCCTTCTGCAGGCTGTTGTAGAACTTCGCCCTGCGCTCCTTCACCCGGAGGTCGGGGTCGCTCTCGACGGTCTTCGTGACGAGCTCGCGGACGCTGTCGTACGCCTCACGCGCCCACTCGCCGGCCTCTTCGTCGTCGTCCAGCTCGTCGATCAGGGAGAGGTGCCGCTCGGCCTCCTCGCGCAGCTCGCGCGGTGCCTCGATCTTCTGTCCCGCCGCTGTCTTGATCTGGCCGTTCTCCGCGATCTGACGCACGTACTCGACCCGGTCGCCGGCCTTCGCCTCGGCGGCCACGGCCTTCTTGAGGTCGTCGGTGCGCACGATGCCCCTCACCAGCTCCGTGCGCAGGGCGGGGTCCTCTTCCAGACGGTCCATGAGGGCCTTCCTGGCCGCCTCGGCGGTGCCGGGGTCGGCGAGGATCGCGGCGCGCAGCGCGGTCGGGTTCTCGGCGACCTCCAAGGCCTTGGTCGGGCGGATGCCCTCGGCCTCGGCGGCCGCCGAGATCGCGTGGCCCCGCGGCGACACGGCGATGGAGCGCGACGCGTAGTACGTCAACCAGGCGTCGGAGTCAGGGAGTTCGACGTCCTGGCCCGGGGTGAGTGCCTCGAAGTGCGGCACGAGACCGTCGTCGGCCGCCTTGTCCCAGGCCTTGTAGTAGCGCATGACGCGCTCCGCCGAGCAGCCCGCCAGCTCGCTGAACCGGCGGGCCGAGATCTTGGGCGTCTCGCCCACGGCCTGCCCGCCGGGACGCACGCTGCGCGCCACCATGAGGGCGAACGCCCAGCCGCCGGTCCGGGCGTAGACGCCGAAGGCCCGCGCGTCCTCGGCGACCAGGTCCGAGACCGGCGCGGCGTCCTCCGGCGTCTCCTCGTCCGGCACGCTCTCCCCGCCCGGCACCCAGATGTTCGCCTCGGCCTCGGCGGGCCCGGCCTGCGCCGGGACGGCCCCCTCGGTCGCGACGTCTGCTGCTGCGGACTCTGTCGGGGCGGTCGCTGAGGTCACGTGGTTCTCCTGAAGCGTCTCGGGCGGACGAAGGCTGACGCGCTACTTTATCCTTCCTAATTGACCGTTTTGTACGCGGGTTCTTGTGTGGGCTCTCAGATGCTGTGCTCGATCTTGCCGCCCACGACGACTGTTTCGGCCACGGTGCCGGGGATGTCCTCGGGTGCGGCGCTCAGGATGTCGCGGGACAGGACCACGAAGTCCGCTGCCTTGCCCACGCTCAGCGAACCCCGCTCGTTCTCAAGGAAGTTGGCGTACGCGGAACCCATTGTGTACCCGTACACCGCGGTCTCCACGTCCACGGTCTCGTCCGGCATCCAGGGCTCGCCGCCGAACAGCGGGCGTCGCGTGACAGCCGTGTAGATGCCGACCATGGGGTCCATCTCGGCCACGTTCCAGTCGCTGGAGAAGGCAAGGACCGCGCCCGACTCGTGGAGGCTGCGCATCGGCCAGGCCTTGTGCCAGCGGTCCGTGCCGACGTTCTCCGCCCAGTCCTTGCCCGGCCCGGCGACCTCGGGGGCGCAGTGCCTGGGCTGCATGCAGGCGACCACGCCCAGCGCCGTGAAGCGCGCGGTGTCGGCCGGGTCGAGGCACTCGACGTGCACGACCTGGTGGCGGGCGTCCCGCTCACCGTTGACCGTACGGGCGTGCTCGACGGAGTCGAGGACCGTGCGGATGCCGCGGTCACCGGTCGCGTGGACGAAGCACTGGAAGCCGCGCGCGTCGAGTTTGGCAAGGAGGTCCGCGAACTCCTCCGGCGGGTAGAAGGTCTCGCCGCGGTGGTGGCCGCACCCCGCGTACGGCTCCAGGAGCGCCGCGGTGCGCGGCTCGACGACGTCGTCGATGTAGAGCTTCAGCGGTCCGACGCGCAGCCGGTCGTCCGCGTGGCGGGCCGCGGCGGCGGCGAAGTCGTCGAGGTCGGCGTCGGTGGTGCCGCGCGGGTGGAAGAGCGCGGCCACGATCCGCGAGCGGAGCCGGCCTTCGGAGCGGGCGCGCTCGAACAGGGCGAGGTCGTCGATCGAGTTCTGCGGTTCGACGACGGTCGTGATGCCGAGGCGGATCGCGTCGTCGAGGGACTTGGCGAGGCGCCCGTACTGACGGTCGGCCGAGGCCCACGGCACGCCGATCTCCTTGAGCGCGCGGTGCCCGTCGCGGGACAGGCCCTTTACCGCGAAGTCCTTGATGAATCCGGTGGGTTCACCGGTCTCGGGGTCGGTCGCGGCCTCGCCGAACGGCAGGCTCGTACGGTCCTTGTCGATGCCGAGGCGGCGCAGCGCGGCCGTGTTCAGCCAGGCGGTGTGCACGTCGTAGCTGAGGACGAACGCGGGGGTGTCGCCGGTCACCGGGTCGAGGTCGGCGGCGGTGGGCATCCGGCCGCCGGGGATCGCCGAGTAGTCGAACGCCTCCGCCTCGATCCAGGCGGCGCCGGGGTGCGCCGCCCGCCACGTGCGGATCCGGTCGTGGATCTCGTCGAGTGTGTCCGCGCCGGCCAGCTGGACGCAGGCGTCGTCGGAGCCGAGCCGTACGTGGTTGTGCGCGTCGATGAAGCCGGGCAGGACCAGCTTCCCGCCGGCGTCGATGACCTCGGTGCCGGGCCCCGTCCAGGCCTCGGCGTCCGCGTCGGCCCCGAGCCAGACGATCTTTCCGTCGCGCACGGCGAGCGCCTGCGCCTCGGGCAGCGCCGGGTCGACGGTGTGGACGCGTGCGCCGCGCAGGACGAGGTCGGCGGGGGCGGGGGAGTGGGACATGAGGGGTAACTCCTGTGGTGATACCGGTGGTTCGGGAGAAGGTCTACGCGGCGGGGGCGACGGTCCGCCGGGCGAGCGCCCAGTACACGAGGGCGGAGACGACCGAGCCGAGCAGCGTCAGGTCGGCACCGCCGAGCGGGGCGACCAGCGGGCCGGTCCAGAGCTCGGAGTCGCAGGTCAGCGAGGCGAAGACGATGCCGGCGAGCAGCGCGACGACCCCGGCCGGGTGGTAGCCGCCCCGGTACCAATAGGCGCCGTCGCGGCCGGTGTGCAGGGACGGGGCGTCGTACCGGCAGCGGCGCATCACCATGTCGGCGAGGAACACGCCGCCCCACGGCGCGAACACGATGATCAGCAGGGACAGGAACGACAGCAGCGAGTCGGTGAAGTCCGTGAGGAACAGGGCGTAGAGCGAGCCGACCACGGTGACGCCCGCGCTGACGAGGATCGCCTTGGACCGGCTCCACGGGATGCCGAGGACCTGGAGGTTCAGGCTCGACGAGTACAGCGTGATGATCGAGTTGGTGACTGAGCCGCCGAGCACCAGGGCGAGGAAGAGCGGCTGGAACCAGCCGGGCAGCAGCCCCTCGGCGCCGGCCACCGCGTCCGACATGTCGGCCTGCGTGGCGGCGGCGACACCCGCGACACCGAGCGCCACCGAGGAGATGAGCCCGCCGAGCGCGCCGCTCCAGGTGATCGACCGCAGCGAGGTGGTGCGCGGCAGGTAGCGGGTGTAGTCGGCGGGCATCGGGACGTACGAGAACGGTCCCGCCAGCATCACGACGAACGCGAGGCTCCAGCCCGAGGCGCCGGGGACGCCGCCGGTCGACGCGCCGGTGTCGGCGCCCGGGATCAGGAAGACGAGGAGTGCGGCGAAGCCCACGGCGAGGAGGTACGCCATCCAGCGCTCGGCGAACTGCACGGTGGCGTGGCCCCACAGGGCGACGGCGAAGGTGAGCACCATCGTGACGGCCAGCGCGAAGGCGCGGGCGGTCGAGCCGTGCCAGCCGAGGTCCGCGCAGAACGCTTCGAGGGCGAGCGCGCCGACCACGGTGTTCACGATCGTGTAGCCGATCGAGACGATCCAGTTGAGCAGGCCGGCGGGCCAGTTCCCGCGGACACCGAAGGGCGCGCGGGAGATCACCAGGGTCGCGGTGCCGGTGCGGATTCCGCTCAGTCCCGCGGCGCTGATCGCGAAGAACGCCAGGCCACCGACGACGACGGCCGCGGTCGCCTGCCAGAACGAGAGCCCGAAGGACACGGCGAGCGCGCCGTTGATGACGTACGTGAAGGTGAGGTTCGAGCCGAACCAGAGCCAGAAGAGGTCCTTCGCCCCGCCGTGCCGCTCCTCGTCGGGGATGGGGTCGATCCCGTGGGTCTCGACCTGGAAGACCTCGTCACCGGTGGCGGCGACCGCCGGTCCGGCCTGCGCGGGTCCGGCCTCCTCGGTGTGCTGCTGTGTCATCCCGCCGTCCTTGAATGTTGTTCTTGAATATCGTTCTAACTTCTTGAACGGCATTCAAGATGCGCCTCCTCGTCCCGTACGTCAAGACCCCTCGCGAAAATCGCCGGATAGGGTCATGGGTGTCGGGATCACGGATCAGGGAGGCGCGGCTGTGGCGGCTACTGCGCGACGGCGCGACGGGCAGGTCGCCCAGGAGCGCATGCTCGAGGAGGCGATGACGGCCATCGCCGAGGACGGCCTGGCATCGCTCACGATGTCGGCGCTCGGCAAGCGCCTCGGCACCAGCGGCGGCCACATCCTGTACTACTTCGGCAGCAAGGACCGCCTCCTCCTCGAAGCCCTGCGCTGGAGCGAGAGCGGCCTGGCCGAGGAACGCAGAGTGCTGCTGTCCCGGCGCGTCACCGCCGAGCGCAAGCTCGACCAGTTCGTCGAGCTGTACCTGCCGCGCGGCCCGCGCGACCCGCGCTGGACGCTGTGGATCGAGCTGTGGGCCCGCACCTCCACCGACGAGGCGCTGCGCCAGGCCCAGGACGAGCTGGACCAGGGCTGGCAGGAGGACCTCGAGACCCTTCTGGACCGGGGGGTCAAGCAGGGGCGGTTCGCCCCCCTCGACACCGCCGAGCGCGCCTCCCAACTCCTCGCCCTGCTCGACGGGTTGAGCACGCGCATCGTGATCGGCCAGCGGGGTGCGGAGCGGTCCGCGGTGCTCGCCTCCGCGCGCTCGGCGGCCGAGCGGCTGGTGGCGCGGGCCTGATCGCCGGTGCGGGCGCGGTCGCGTGCGTGCCAGGGTCGGGCGACGGGGTGCGGCGTCCGCCGCTCACCGGCACTGGCATGATCGGTGTCATGGCAGATCGTGTAATCGCCGCGTGTGACGGGGCGTCGAAAGGAAATCCAGGGCCCGCCGGCTGGGCCTGGGTCGTCGCCGACGGCGGGGAGACCCCGGTTCGCTGGGAGGCGGGCGCGCTGGGCACGGCGACGAACAACGTCGCGGAGCTCACCGCCCTGGAGCGCCTCCTCGCCGCCACGGACCCGGGCGAGCGGCTCGAGGTCCGGATGGACTCCCAGTACGCGATGAAGGCGGTCACGACGTGGCTGCCCGGCTGGAAGCGCAACGGCTGGAAGACCTCGGCGGGCAAGCCGGTCGCCAACCAGGAGCTCGTCACCCGCATCGACGCGCTGCTCGAAGGGCGCGCAGTCGAGTTCCGGTACGTTCCCGCGCACCAGGTCGACGGCGACCGGCTGAACGACTTCGCCGACCGGGCCGCGAGCCAGGCCGCCGTCGTCCAGGAGCCTGCGGGCACCGACTACGGGTCCCCGGAGCCCCCGGCGTCACCCGACACGGTCGCCGGCCCGTCGAAGAGGAAGCCCAAGGCGGGCCCGGCCCGATCGAAGACGGCCTCATCGCGCACGCTCAACGCCAAGTTCCCGGGCCGCTGCGTCTGCGGCCGGTCCTACGCGGCCGGTGAGCCCATCGCCAAGAACCCGAAGGGCTGGGGCCACCCGGAATGCCGTACGGGCGCGGGCGCCGCGGAGTGAGCCGGGCGGGCTGTGGGGCCTGGCGGGTGGCGTGATGAGGGTGGGCTCCCCGTGACCCCGGAACCGGACCTCGCGCGTGAGCCGGACGTCGCCTCCGAGCCGGATCTCGCCCCCGACCCCGCCGTCCCGGCGACTCCGGGTCCCTGGGACGGTCGCCCGTCCCTGTGGCTGCTCAGGACCCCGGAGCATGGAGAGCCGTACCCCCTGCTGGACGACTCCGCTCTCGATGCCGACGAGCGCGCCCGGGCCGCCGCCTTCGTGCGGCGCTCGGACCGCGACCTGTACCTGGCCGCACACATCTCCCTGCGTCGGGTCCTCGGTGCGTGTCTGGGGACCTCGCCGGGGAGTGTCCGGTTCACCCGCGAGCCGTGTCCGCAGTGCGGCGCCCCGCACGGGCGCCCGGCGCTGCCCTGCCCCCGCCCGCCGCTGCACTTCTCCCTCTCGCACTGCGAGGGGCTTGTCCTGATCTGCGTGGCGGGAAGCCCGGTGGGCGTTGATGCCGTGCGGATGCCGGACCCCGGGGCCGTGGACGACCTGGTGAAGGAGCTGCACCCGGCGGAACGCGCCGATCTCGCCGCGCTCCCTGCCGGGTCGCGCGCCGCGGCCTTCTGCCGGGTGTGGTCCCGCAAGGAGGCCTACCTCAAGGGCGTCGGCGTCGGCCTGGGGCGTGCACTGGACGCGGACTACGTGGGTGACCGTCCACGCCACGGCGCCGTCCACCCTTCCGGCTGGTCCCTGCGCTCGCTCGACCTCGGACCGCAGCGCGGCACGCACGCCGCCGCGGTGGCCCTGCGGGACACCGTGCTCCCCGTCCCCGTCATGCGTGTCCTGCCCGACGCGTACCCGCACACCCCTCAACAGGTGCGCCGCACGTAGCCGTTGCTGCCGGGAGTCGTCACGTCGTGGTCCCTGCGCACGATGTCCAAGCGCTTTCCGAATGCGCTACAGGCCTTGCGCAGGCCGGTGTCGGTGTACTCGATCACCACGACCCGGTCGTCGAAGGCCTCGGCGTACACACCGCACTCGTCGTAGGCGCCGCATTCCTCGGCGACGGCGAAGTCGACCCCCAACCGGTGGCCGTCGGGGGCCAGTTCGGCCGTGTTCTTCTGGCCGACGGCGAGCCCGGCCCGGTGTGCGCGCCTCACCAGCAACGACATGAACGCCTTTGCGTCGCGGGCGCTCAGCAGCCCCTTCGAGCGTGTGTAGCTGTCGTAGTTGTCCGGCTCGACCGCGTCGAAGCCATGGTCGGCGCACCCGTCGATCCAGGGGCCGACGCGGGCGGCCACCCGCTCACGCTTGTCCGGCGTGCCGATGTCCAGGAGCGGCTCGTCCCAGTCCTGGTCGATCACGACCCGGCCGTTCCGGTCGCGCAGCAGCAAGTCGGCGGGCCAGTCGTCCCGTTCGTCGGGCTGGGCCTGGAAGGCGTTGACGTAACACATGTTGTACAGGCCGGGGGCGGGCCGAGCCGCCCGGTCGCGGCTCACGACACCGACGCCCTTCGCGGGCGGATAGGCACCACCGATCTGGTAGTCGAAACCCGCGTGCCGGGGCGGCGGACTCCAGTCCGGGCCTTCGCTCTTCGCGTCGCCGGACGAGCACCCCACGCTGAGCGGGAACAGCAGGGTGGCGACCAGGACATGGATGAGTACGTTCGTGCGTGACGCCATGCCGTATTCCATCATCAGGTTCAGGAATTGCCCTAAGAGGTGAGCCGGGGGCGGTCCAGCACCGGGTCCACACCCGAATTGTCCGTGCGTCGACTCGGCAGGTGTACAGGTGTGCTCGGCCCGAGGTCGTCGCACGGTGACCGCGAGGAGCCATTAGTGTTTCCGGTACCGGATCTTTCAGGGGAGTTGCGTTGACCAGACTGCGCTGCGCCGTGCTCGACGACTACCAAGGCGTGGCCTTGTCCATGGCGGACTGGACCAGAGTCGGGACGGACGTCGAAGTCCGTTCCCTGCAACGCCACTTGCCGACCGAGGACGCCGTCGTCGCGGCGGTCGGCGACTGCGAGATCGTGGTCGCGATGAGGGAGCGCACACCCTTCACGGACACCCTCTTCGCCCGCCTCCCGCAGCTGCGTCTCCTGATCACCTCGGGGATGCGCAACGCGTCCATCGACCTGGCCGCAGCGGCTCGGCACGGAGTCACGGTGTGCGGCACCGCCAGCAACTCCGAGCCGGCCGTCGAACTGACGTGGGCGATCATTCTCGGCCTCGCCCGGAGCCTGGTGCGCGAGAGCACCGCCCTGCGGGACATGGGCCCCTGGCAGAGCACACTCGGCGCCGACCTGCACGGACGCCGCCTCGGCCTCCTGGGGCTCGGGAAGATCGGGATCAAGGTCGCCCGCGTCGGCCAGGCCTTCGGCATGGAGGTGGCCGCGTGGAGCGAGAACCTCACCGAAGAGCGCGCCGCGGCCGCCGGTGTCACCCTCGCGCCCTCCAAGGAGGAGCTCCTGGAGAGCAGCGACTTCGTCTCCGTCCACCTCGTACTCAGTGACCGCACGCGCGGCCTGGTCGGCGCGGACGAACTCAAGCGCATGCGCCCCACCGCCTACCTGGTCAACACCTCGCGCGCCGCGATCGTCGACCAGGACGCGATGGTGCGCGCCCTGCACGACGGCCGGATCGCGGGCGCCGGCGCCGATGTCTTCGAGACGGAACCGCTCCCGGCCGGCCACCCCCTGCGCAGCGCCCCGAACTTCCTCGGCTTGCCGCACCTCGGCTATGTCACCCGCCGCAACTACGAGGGCTACTTCGAGGGCGCGGTCGAGGACATCGAGGCGTTCCTGGCGGGGAGCCCGGTCCGCACGATGACGGCCTGAGCCGGGAGAGGGGCGGCTCGGCCCGGGCGCGGGGCGAACAGGCGGGCCGGGTAGGGTCCGGCGGTACATGTGAGGCCACGGGGGCCGCACGGTTTCGGTGGTGACGGGGGCAGGGACGATGCGGCGCTGGATCAAGGTGGCGGTGGCGGCAGCGGCCGTCGTCGGCCTGGGTGGCTACATGGCCGAGCCGTACGCGCAGGACTGGTGGCTCGTCGGACACGCCTGCGACGGGGCCCTGCCCCGCGACTCCGTCGCACAACTCACGCCTGACGACGCGCAGTTCATGGAGGAGGAGTCGCGCCGGATTCCGGAACTCGGCTTCTACGGGTGCAGCCTCGCGTTCGACGGGGACGACGCCGAGGGTGTGACACTGGTCGCCATGTCGGCGTACACCGGCCGTGACGACCAGGACCGGGAGTTCAAGAGGGCTTTCCCGGAGGGCGGCTTCACACCGAACGCCGTGCTGTCGGGCGGGCTGCCCGGAACAGTCGACGACGCCGGGGTCGTGCGGATCGTGACGCAGTGTCCGGCGCTGGGCAAGGACGCCGAGGGCCGGCCGCGGAAGATGCTGGTCCGCGTCGGGACGTTCGGGGACGTCGACCGGAGTGCTCTCGGGGCCGTCTACCGTACGACCGTGGCCCTGGCCAACTCGGCCTCGAAGCGCCTCAGTTGCGGCGCCCGCCCCCTCAAGGTGCCGCACGGGACCACCGGGTTCGACACCGAGGAGCGATGGCGGCGAACCGTGTCCCCGGCGCAGGCGGAAGGCACCGGGTGTGACTGGCTGGCCCGAGCCGGTCTCGCGAAGGGCGAGGGATGGCGCCTCGCGGCAGAGGCGAACGACACGGCGCCCACGAGCGTCTGCGACCTGCGCAGAGAACAGGGCGACGGTGCGGGCCGGGCCGGGATGACGTTCGGCGCCTGGTACGGGGACTGGAGCAGCCGCCTCACGGCATCGGACGACAACGGCGAACGCCGGCCCCTGACTGCCACGGCCCGCTGCGACGGTGAGGCGGCCAACTTCGCGCTCGACGCGACGAAGGACACCCTCGGCGTCGACAAAGCGGAACGGCGACGACTGCTCAAGGCGTTCGCCGAGGACCAGGTGCGGCGGCGCGGCTGCTCCGGACTGCGGTTCTTCTGAGCGACAGCGACGTAGCCTCGGCTCTTCTGAGCCGGAGCGACGCGGCGCTCCTGTCAGAAACGCTGGACGGAGACCAGCCACAGGGCCCGCACGTAGAAGTCGTCCATCAACTGCCGCATGGCCGCAGCTCGTTGGGAAGGCACGCCGCGCTCCTTCGCCCACCGGTCGAGCACCGTGAACATCTGGCGCCGGCCGTCCATCACGTCGCCGCGCAGTGGTCCCGACGGGGTTCGGTCGGCGATGTCGCCCATCGGTGGGCGGGTCGTGAGCCGGTGTGACGCGGGCCGGAAGGTGCCGCGGCTGTGCTTGCGTACCGACGCGTCGAACGCCGCGACGTCCTGGATCGTGCGGTCCTTCGCGTAACCGGACCGCAGCGCCATGAGGGTGCCGATGTGGTCGGCCAGGTCCTGGAGATCGTTGTCGGTCCAGGTCGTGGGGGTCCCGTACTTGTCTCCGGGGCGGTACGAGGGGTCGCCGCCCTGGCGGGTCAGCCGCTCCAGGTAGTGCGCGAGCTGGGCGCGGTGCGCGTCGTAGAGGATGGCGAACGCCTCGGGGTTCTTGGCGAGTTCGGCGACCAGCGCGGGGATGTCGGCGGTCACGTCCCTGTACTGGTCCCCGTACTCGAAGGTGGCGTGGGCCTCGCCCGGGGAGAGGAAACGGCCCAGCCGGACCCAGCCGTGACTGTCCAGGGCGGCTTCGGCCGGGGGCGCGGCGGGTCCGGTCGTATCGTCTGCCCCGATCCCACCGAAGTCGTCGTCGCGGAGGGCGTCCACCTCGTACTCGGCGATCATCCGGGCCACCGCGGGTGCCAGGCGGGCCGGGATCTCGCGGGCGCCGAGGGCCGCGGCGACGGCGTAGGCGCTGCGGGCCTGCGCCATGGTGTGCGGCTTTCCGGGCCCGGACGCGCGGGTGCCCGCGTCAATGACCCGGCCGAGGACGCGGGCCCCGTCCCCGCAGAACCCGTCGTGCGCGAGAAGCTGCCTCGCACCACCGATACGGTCCAGGCTGTCACCGGGGTCCAGTGCCTCGGTGGCGGCGGCGGGATCTTCGGCGAGGGCGCGTGTCCTGTCGGACACCACGGTGCAGGGTTCGGCGTCGGCACCGGATCCGGCGAGGACCAGCGGGACGGCGACCGCTGCGACGACGGCGACCGCCACCGCCGAGGACAACAGCCGGTGAGCACGCAACGGGCCGGTCAGGCGCCGCAGCGCAGTGGCACCGGCGCCGTTCTCCGGTGTCGCGTCGCCGTGCTCGTCATTGCCCTTGCGGTCCTTCTCGCTCACGGCGCTGCCGTCGCTTCCCCCATCGCGCATCCGGGCAGAGTAGCGACCGGCAGGTGTCGGGGCATCGGCGGGGGAGCGCACCGAGGGCAGGGCTTCCTTGAGGAACGCGCGCATCCCACATCCGACGCCGGGTATGTAGGTGTGCTGCCCGGCGAAACCCGGAAATCCGACCGCGAAACCGCAGCTCAGTGGTTTTCGCAGGTCAGCATGGGTGGCGTAACTTCGGCGTAACACGGCAGGTGAGGGCGGTGGGGTAGCTTCGGGTCCGGAATGCAGGTGACGAACGGTGGTGAACCGCCCCATGCGTGATGAACATCCCCCGCACCCCGGTGGCACCCCGCCCCGTGCCGAGCGGGCGCGGCGGGTCGCCGACACGCTTCGGCAGCAGATCACCTCAGGCGTCTACGAACACGGGATGCTGCCCGACGAACGCGAGCTCGGCCACGCGCTCGGCGCCACCCGCAACGTCGTCAGGGAGGCCCTCGCGCTGCTGAGCGACGAGGGGCTGATCGTCCGTAGGCGTGGCATCGGGACCCGCATCGTGACGGCGAAGTACGGGCACGGCCTTGAACGACTCACCGGCCTCGCGGAGACGCTCGTCGACTACGGCACCGTGACCAACGAGGTGCGCGCGGCCAGGATCGTGCCGCACGCGCCGAACGCGGTCACCGAACGGCTCCGGCTGTCCGACGGATCCGAGGCCGTGTACCTCGAACGCCTGCGGAGCCTGGACGGCCGCCCCCTCTCCGTCGACTCGACCTGGCTCGCCCCCGGCATCGGCCGGCCCCTCCTCGACTGTGATCTGGCCCACCGGGATGTCTTCGACCTCATCGAGGAGACGACGGGGCACCGGCTCGGCAGCGCGGAGGTCACCGTGCATGCCGTCACCGCCGAGCCGGACACCGCGCGGCTCCTCGAAATCCCCGCGGGTGCCGCCCTGTTCGCGATCGACCGCCTCACGTGTCTTGCCGACGGCCGTCCCGTCGACGCGGAGACCCTGCGCGTGCGCGCCGACCGGTTCGCCCTGCACGCCCTGGTCCACCGGGGACCCGTACCGCCTCGTTCCTGACCGAAGTCCCCCCGCACCGGATCCAAGTCCCGCGCACCCACCGCCCTGTTCCGGAGTCCCCCATGCCCATGCAGCTCGACGTCCTCACCCTGGTGCTCCTCGCCCTGTTCGGGCTCGCGGGAGGCATCGGGATCACCGCGGTGGGGCCCGGGGGTGTGCTGCCCACGATCGGGATGTTCCTGCTGACGGGGCTCTCCCCGGCAGGCGTCGCGGGCACAGCCATCGCGACCCACGTGGCGACCGGCGCGCTCGGCACCGCCGCGTACACGCGCTCGGGGCAGCTGCGGGACGCGGTCACGCGGCGCACGGCAACGGTCCTCGCCGTGGCCGCCCTCGTCGGCACACCTCTCGGTGTCGTGCTCAACACCCTTGTCACGGGACGGGGGTTCGGGATGCTGCTCGCGTGCGCCGTCACGGTGACGGGTGTCCTGGTGTGGGTGCGCGAGCGCCGCACGCGGGTCGCGGGGAGCGAGCCGGTCAGCGTGCCGCTGACGCGGATTGTCCTGGTGGGCTTCGGAGTTGCAGTCGTGGCCGGGCTCTTCGGCCTCGGCGGTCCGATGCTGAGCGTGCCGCTCCTGGTCGTCTGCGGACTCCCGGCGCTCTCCGCACTGGCCGCGGCGCAGGCACAGTCCGTGGTGATCGCGGCGATCGGCACGGTCGGGTACGTGCTGCACGGCTCCGTCGACTGGGGGCTCGCCGCGCTGGTCGGAGTACCGGAGCTGGCCGGCGTGATGGTGGGATGGAAGATCGCCCACGCTGTCCCGGCGCGCCGCCTCAAGTACGCCCTCGTAGGAACACTCCTGGTGCTGGCTCCGTATCTCGCGTTCCACTCCTGATCCTCGGCTTCCAGTGCTGAGGTCCGGGCCCGCCCTCCGGACGGTCGAAGGGTGGGCCCGGGACGGGGAGTTCAGCCCCGATGAGGACGCGGCTGGAACGAGCCGCCGTACATCGGCAGTTGCACACTGGAGCCGTACCTGTCCAGCTGGGCCCAGGGCCGGTTGAGGCCCGAGGAGCCGAACTCGCGGACGCGGGTGACGGCGTCCAGGTCGAGGACGTCCGCGAGGAGTTCCTGGCCGGGGCCCGCCTGCTGGCGGACGGTGCCCTCGGGGTCGACGATGACGCTGCTGCCCACGGCGGCGGGGTCCGCGGCGTTGACGTTCACCACGTACACCTGGTTCGTCCAGGCGTTGGCGCGGGCGCAGACGATCTCCATGTCGCGGTCCCTCGTGGTGGTGAGGGTGGGCTGGACGATCACTTCGGCGCCCAGCCAGGCGAGCTGGCGCGCGGTCTCCGGGAACGAGCCGTCGTAACAGATCGCGAGGCCGATCCTGCCGATGTCCGGGATGTCGAAGACGACGAACTCGCTGCCGGGCGCCGTCGTCTCGTAGGGCTGCCAGGGGAAGACCTTGCGGTAGCGGGCGGCGATCTCGCCCTGCGGGGAGACCGCGAGGGCGGTGTTGTAGACGGTGCCGTCGGCGACCCGCTCGTAGACGCTTCCGGGTATCAGCCACAGGCCCGTCTCGCGGGCGAGGTCGCAGATCCGGTCGGTGAGCGGTCCTGGGACGGTGACGGCCACCTTGTCCATCCAGTCCTCGCGGGCGTCGAACAGCGGCGCCTCCGCGGACAGCATCAGCTCGGGAAGCACGACGAGCTGGACGTGCGGAAGCATGGCGCGGGTCGCGCGGACACGGTCGGCGAACAGCGCCCACGTGGCCTCGGGATCGAAGGGGACGGGGGCGGTCTGTACGGCGGCGATGCTGAGTGTGCGCATGGATCAGTCCTCGGTGACAGTCAGTCGGGTGACGGCGGTGCGGCCGTCGCGGAAGAAGAGGCGGAAGCGGTGGCGCAGCGCAAGCATCACGACCAGGCCGAGCAGGACGGAGCCGAGGCCCAGCAGGAGTACGCCGCCGACGCCGAACAGTGAGGTGGAGCCGTACGAGGGGTCGGTCATGTCGACCGCACTGCGGACGAACGCGGCGAGCATCATCAGCCCGCCCGCGAGCGGCAGCACCCCCTTGAGGAGCGCGTCCCGCCAGGAGCGGCGCAGCCGGCCACGGAACAGCCAGGCGCAGGCCAGGCCCGTCACGCCGTAATAGAGCGCGATGAGCAGGCCGATGGAGAGGATCGCGTCGCCGAGGAAGGCGGGCGAGAGCCAGGTCAGGCCCGCGAGGAGAACCGCGGCCGCCGTGCCCATGAAGACGGTGCCGAAGGACGGCGTGCGATGGCGCGGGTGGATGCGGGCGAACGCCCGGGGCAGCGCGCCGTGGACGCTCATCGAGAGCGTGGCCCGCGAGCTGCCGACGACGCAGGTGAGCAGGGCGGCGATCGCGGAGACACAGACGGCGAGCTGGACGCCCTTCGCGAGCGCTGTGCCGAGGACGGGCGGTCCGAGGGCGGACAGGACGTCGGCCGCGTTGCCGGCGTTGCCGAGCCCCAGGCCCGAAGTGCCCGTCCCGGCGAAGCTGATCGCGGCGACCGCCGTGAACAGGTACGTGACCAGGAGGACGAGCGTCGAGATGAGCGCGGCCTTGCCGGGGGTGCGCTCGCTGTCGCGGGTCTCCTCGTTGACGGTGAGCAGCGCGTCCCAGCCCCAGTAGATGTAGAGGCAGAGCAGGACCGCCTTGGCGAACGCGCCGAAGCTGTCGAAGCCGAACGGGTCGAACCAGCCGAGCGACGGCGTGAGCGCGCCGTGCCGGGCGAGGGCGGCGGCGCCGAAGGCGAAGAGGGCGACGAGTTGAAGCCCGAGCAGGACGTATTGGACGACTGCGGCGAGCTGGAGGCCGCGGTACGCGATGACGGTGATGGCCCCGATCAGGAGCGCCGCGGTGACGGCGACCGCGGTCTCGTCGGAGGCCAGTGAGTCGAGGCCGAGGAGCCCCAGTAGGTAACCGGCGCCCACCTGCGAGAGCGCGGCCATGGCTGTGACCGTGGCGAACTGGGTGACCCAGCCGCCCAGAAGCCAGCCGGACGACGGGCCGAAGGCGCGCGTCGTCCACACGAAGGTGGTCCCGCAGTCCGGCATCTCCTTGTTGAGCTCGCGGAAGGCGAACGCCGTCAGCAGGATCGGCACGAATCCGAGGAGCAGCGCGGCGGGTGCGAGGTGGCCGACGGCCACCGTCACGAAGCCGAGGGTCACGGCGATGCTGTAGGCGGGGGCGACCGAGGAGAGGCCGAGCGCCACGGAGGCGAGCAGTCCGACGGACCCGCTCCGCAGGCCCTTGGAGGGCGGCGGGGACGTGGTGGTGGGGGCGAGGGTCTGAGGGGGATCAGGGTTCACGGCGGCCTTCTGGTCGGCGGCGACGTTTCGTTAAACGCAGATTTAACGAACGGGCCCTGAGGCCTGTCAAGGACGGGTTCGGTATCTTTACTTCGTCATCAGTGAATCGGGTTGGACCCGGGTCGGACGGAGGCGGTCGTGGGGCGGCGCAAGGACCAGGAGGCGCGGCGTGCGCAACTGCACCAGGCCACGCTGCGCGCACTGCACAGCAGGGGTCTCGAAGGTCTGCGGCTGCGCGATGTCGCCGAGGAGGCGGGGGTCACGTCGGCCGCGGTGCTCTACTACTACGACGATCTCGACGAGCTGATGTACGAGACGTTCCAGCGGGCGATCGAGCGCTTCAGCCGTGAGCGCGAGGAGAGCGCCGAGAAGTTCCCGGACGCCCGCGACCGGCTGAGGGCCTGCGTCGAGCACGGCGTCGCCGACGGGCCCGACGACCTGCTGCCCCGGCTGCTCTTCGAGTACTGGCCGCGCAGCCTGCGTGACCCCCGCGCGGCCACTCTCGACGCCACGCTGACGGAGCGTCAAATTACTGTGTACTACGCCACGTTGGTCCTCGGCGAGGCGCAGGGGCACTTCACGCTCGCCGAGCCCGCAGGTCAACTGGCCGCCGGATTCGTCGCGATGGAGGACGGCTTCCAGATGGAGGTGCTCGCGGGACGCCGCACACGTACCGAGGTGATCGCCATGCTGCACGCGTACGCCCGGATGGCTACGGGGTTCGACCCGTCGGCGTGAGGCGGCGCGTACCGGCGCGCAGGGTCACACTCCTCGTAGCCCCGCAGTCCGCGTAGCCGTCACAGCCCGAACCGGCGCGCCGACTGCTCCTCCTGCGCCAGCCTGCGCAGCGTGAGCAGGACCGGCTCGTACAGAATCGCCGCAGCGACCGCGATCTCGACCTTCTCCACTTCCTCGGAGAAGGTGTCGAGCCGGTCGATGTCGTGCTCGGCGACGCGCTCCATGTGCCGTGCGTACGGGGCGAGTTCGGGCGTTCCGCAGGTGTAGCCGAGGCGGTTGAGCGTGGCGACCGTCGTGACGAGGGTGCGGTACGAGGGGGAGAGGCTGCCGATCTCGCGCGCGGTGTCCCAGCCGAGTTCCTCGAGGAGCCGGTCGACGGCCGAGGTCGCCTCGACCGTCGCCGGGTCGTCCCCGGGCGCCTCCGGCGGCTGCGGCAGCGCCCACAGGGCCGCGCCCAGGCGGATCGTGCGGCCCAGCGAGTCGTCGTCCACCGCCGCGAGCACCTCGCGAGCGGTCGCCACCGGCACCCGGCCGACCTGGATCAGGGCCCGTACGAGACGCAGCCGGCGCAGGTGGGAGTCGTCGTACTCGGCCTGTGTGGCCGTGATCCGCCGCCCAGGGGGCAGGAGTTGCTCCCGCAGGTAGTACTTGATGGTGGGGATGGAGACCCCGCTCAGCTCGCTGAGTTCCGCGAGTCGCATCTCTTGCACCCTTCCTTGGGCAGTGCCACTATCCAAGCATGGGTGTCTGGGTAGCGGAACTCTCCAGAACTCTCCAACACGGCCGAATCGGGGGCGACATGGGCACGAGGACACATGCCGGACGGATGACCGCGGGCGCACAGGGGGATGTGGTGGTCTTCCTCATCGGCATGCGCATCAACCACTTCTGGGCGGTCCACCGGTGGCTGCCGGTGTTCATCGCGATGCCCATGATGATCAAGGAGCTGAACCGCGACCGCTCTCTCGGCCTCCTGCACCACATCCTCCTCACGGGCTCGCCGCGCACCTATATGGTCGTCCAGTACTGGGAGTCGAAGGAGAAGCTGCTCGCCTACGCCGCCGCCCCGGACAAGCGCCATCACCCGTGGTGGGCGCGGATCAACCGGTACGCCCGCAAGGGCGCGACGCACGTGGGGATCTGGCACGAGACGTACGTCGTGCCCGAGGGCTCCTACGAGACGATCTACGGAGACATGCCGGCCCAGGGCCTCGCCAAGGCGTTCGGCGTCGCGGGCCTCGAAGACGGGGTGCAGGCGCAGGACCGGCTGAGGGTCTGAAGCGGAGCGCTTGAGTCCGGGCGTTGCCGTCGCCTCCGGTCGATTGTCAGTGCCACCAGGCACGATGGCAGCATGACAACGACTTCTGGTGAGTTCGTCCTGGCCGATGCCGCTGCCTATGCCCAGGCCGTCACGGACGCGTCCCTGGCGGCGGGCGCCTACTACACGGGCGGTACGTCCGCCCTCGACGACGACGCGTACGACCGGCTCGTCCGGGCCGTCGCCGCGTACGAGGCGGACCACCCCGACGAGGTGCTGCCGCAGTCGCCGACCGGGAAGGTCGCGGGCGGCGCCGTCGAGGGGGACGTGCCGCACACGGTCCCGATGCTGAGCCTGGACAACGTCTTCGACGGTGAGCAGTTCACCACCTGGACCGCGTCGGTGGCCCGCAGGATCGGGCATGACGTGACCCGGTGGAACGTCCAGCCCAAGCTGGACGGCCTGGCCATCGCCGCGCGCTACCACGAGGGCCGCCTCACGCGGCTGATCACCCGGGGCGACGGGACGGCCGGGGAGGACGTCTCGCACGCGATCGGCACCATCGAGGGCCTGCCCGACCGCCTCACTGAGCCGCACACGGTCGAGGTGCGGGGCGAAGTCCTCATGACGATCAGCCAGTTCGAGCACGCGAACGAGGTGCGTACGGAGCACGGGGGCGCCCCCTTCGCCAACCCGAGGAACGCCGCTGCGGGCACACTCAGGGCCAAGGAGCGCGCCTACACGGTGCCGATGACGTTCTTCGCGTACGGCCTGCTGCCCCTGCCGGACACGTCGGCCGAGCACACGGACGCGCTGCGCTCCCTGGCCCACGGCGAACTGATGGACCGCACGGCCGCGCTCGGCGTCAACACACCGGCCACGACGGCTGTTTCGGGACTCACCGTCGACACCGTGGAGGAGGTGCTCGCGCGGGTCGAGCACATCGCGGGCCTGCGCGCCGAGCTGCCGTTCGGCATCGACGGGATCGTCGTCAAGGCGGATCTCGCCGCCGACCAGGAGGCCGCAGGAACGGGCACGCGCGCCCCGCGCTGGGCCATCGCCTTCAAGCTGCCGGCGGTCGAGAAGATCACCCGCCTCCTCGACGTCGAGTGGAACGTCGGGCGTACGGGCATCATCGCCCCGCGCGCCGTCCTCGAACCCGTGGACATCGACGGCAGCACGGTCACGTACGCCACGCTGCACAACCCGGCCGACATCACCCGCCGCGACCTGCGGCTCGGCGACCACGTGATGGTCTACAAGGCGGGCGACATCATCCCCCGCATCGAAGCCCCCGTCGCCCACCTGCGCACCGGCGACGAACGGCCGATCGCGTTCCCCGACGTGTGCCCGCAGTGCGGCTCCGGCATCGACACGAGCGAGCAGCGCTGGCGCTGCGAACGCGGCCGGAACTGCCACCTGGTGGCCTCGCTCTCCTACGCGGCGGGGCGCGACCAGCTCGACATCGAGGGCCTCGGCGCCACCCGCGTCGTCCAGCTCGTCGAGGCGGGCCTGGTCGCCGATCTGGCCGATCTGTTCGCGCTCACCCGTGACGGGCTCCTCGCGCTCGATCGGATGGGGGAGACCAGTACGGACAATCTCCTCGCCGCGATCGAGGCCGCCAAGGCCCAGCCGCTGTCCCGGGTGCTGTGCGCCCTCGGGGTGCGGGGCACCGGGCGGTCCATGTCCCGCCGCATCGCCCGGCACTTCGCCACGATGGACCGCATCCGCGCCGCGGACGCCGAGGCGATGCAGCGGGTCGAGGGCATCGGCGCCGAGAAGGCCCCGGTGATCGTCTCCGAGCTGGCCGAACTCGCCCCGCTCGTCGACCGGTTGGGCGCAGCTGGGGTGAACATGACCGAACCCGGCGCCACCCCGCCTGCCCCCGAGGACGAGGCTGAGACGGACGGAGCGGGCGAGCCGGCGACCGCCGCAGGACCGTTGGACGGCATGACCGTCGTCGTCACGGGGGCCATGACCGGCCCCCTGGAGAAGCTCAGCCGCAACCAGATGAACGAACTCATCGAGCGGGCCGGCGGCAAGTCCTCCTCCAGCGTCTCCAAGCGCACCTCGCTCGTGGTGGCCGGGGAGGGCGCGGGTTCCAAGCGGGCCAAGGCCGAGGACCTGGGCATCCGCCTCGCCGCGCCGGACGAGTTCGCAGACCTCGTCGCGGACCTCCTGGTCTGACGAGACGGCGCCGGGGGGTCGTGGGAAGAGACCGCGGAGGTGACTGCCCTGGCCGAATCGGTGGCCTAGAATGCTCGGCCGACGAGGGGCCCCACCATGCGCCCCAGAGGAAACGACGGCCCTGGACGGCCGGGCGCGGAGGACACATGGCAACGGGGGGATGGGGACCGGGAAACGGCCCCCAGAACAACGGCGGGCAGGCACCTGCGCGTCCGGGCTCGGGCAACCCGTACGGCCCACCACCCACAGGCCCCTACGGCCCGCAGCCGGGGGCCGGGCCGTACGGACCTCCGCAGCCCGTCCCGCCCCAAGTCGGGCCGTACCCGTACGGCCCGCCGCGGCCGCCCGTGCCACCCCGGCGCCGCAACCCGTTGCGCCGCGTGCCGTTCCTCAACATCATCTCCGCGATCATTCACTCGGGACACCGCGTGGCGACCCGGCTCTTCGTGCAGGACGGCGGCGTCCGGATCAACGACCCCCTGGTGCTGCGCGTCCAGCTCTTCCGCTCGGTGCTCGGCCTCGTCGCCACGCTCGCCCTGGCCTTCTACTACGGCAAGGGCGAGCAAGCGTGGCACGGAGCGGCGAGCGACGGCTTCGGCAACCTGCTCATCACGCCGGTCCTGCTGATCGTCACAGGTCCGCTCGTCGTCCTGGGCTTCATCCTGTACGCCCCTCCCCACCTGCGGCCGGCACTGCGCTCCCGGCTCAAGGGACCGCTCAGGACGGTGGCCTGGTACGTACTGTCCGTGGCCGTCTTCGCCACTGTGATCGTGGTGGCGGCCACCAGCGGCTACCTGGACAAGCTGCCCAAGTGGGCGGCGGCCTTGAGCGCGCTCGTCGTCCTGGCCGTCATCGTCTGGGGCCTGCCGTTCCTGTTCTTCGCCTCCCTCTACTCCGCCAAGACCGCCTTCAACACCGCCCACGTGCATCCGATGCTGCCCGCCGTGCTCACCGCCGTACTGGTGTGGGCGGTGGCGGTCTTCAACCTGATCGACCAGGGCATGCCGGAAGGCCCGGTCGCGGCACAGCTCTGCTCCCTGCTGGGCGGCCCGCTGTCGGTCACGGCCGTCTCGCTGTGGGAGATGCGGAGGATGCGAACCCGCCACGGAGTCGTCCTGCGTGGCTGATCTCGGCCGCATCGCCTTGGTCCGGCCGGGAGTTGATGCCGTGTGACCCAGTCGCACAGACAGCAGAGCCCCGCCGACTCCGCCCGTTCGCGCCCTGGTGAGTATCGGCCGGAGGTAGAGCGCAGGCCCCGGGCCTGGCGTGAGTACGGGACGTTGTTGATGGCGATAGTGGGGCTCACCCTGTCGCTCAGCACCTTCTTGGCGACGGCGCTTCGCTGACTCCCGCTCCGGCCCCGCGCCGGTGCGGCCCGCACGACTCCAGAAGCGCCGAAGGCGTCGGCGCTTCTGGAGTCTCCTGGCCCTGCGCACCCCGATCTGGATGCCACGAGGAGGCGCGCGGCGTGATCATCGTCGCGGGCCGGGCCGGGCTCGGACGCGCGGATCACCGGGATGCAGAGAAAGCTCTCACCTTCTTCACAATTTGTTGCAACGTCCACACCCGGAGTGGCGGACGCGGCTGGGCCCCGACTGCCGCCCGCCGGGGAGCCGTAGACTCGAGACATGGACACCACGCGGCTCGCGCGGCTCGGCGCCGGGAAGTACTTGCTGGTCACCAGCTTCCGGAAGAACGGGAGCCCGGTGGCCACCCCCGTCTGGGTGGTCAGGGACGGGTCCGCGCTCGGCGCCTGGACCTCCGCCGACTCGTGGAAGGTCAAGCGGATCCGCAATCGCGCGGACGTCCTGGTGGGGCCGTGCGACGCGCGCGGCAACCCGACCGGCGATCAGTCGCCCGCCACGGCGGAGATCTGCTCCCCCGAGGTGACGGCCCGCTATCGCAACCTGATCGGAAGCAAGTACGGCCTGCTCGGCAAGGTGACGCTGTTCGGCAGCCGCCTGCGCCGCGGCCTCGACGGCACCGTGGGCATCCGCATCACGCTCGACGAGTGACCGAGGCGGTCAGGCCGCTTCACGGTGCCCGGGCCGAAGGGCATCCGGAGCCGTCTCCGCGCGGAACGCGACCACCATCTCCCGCGCGTGCCGCAGCCCGATCCGCGTGAAGTCGGCCTCGAGAACGTCGAGTTCGGCGAGCGTTTCACACCGGTCGCGGCCCAGCCGGGAGCGCGACTTGACCAGCCCCAGCCGGCACAGCGCGACACCGCGCGGCTCGTGCAGATGGCGGAACTCGGCCAGCGTCGATGCGTAGGTGTCCCGGGCTGCCTCATAACGCCCGTCCCGGTAAAGGACATTGGCGCGCATCTTGTGGTTGTACGCGAGCGCGCTCGCCAGATCCATCGCGCGGCAGATGCCCTCGGCCTCCGAGAGCAGGGACAACGCCCGGTCGGGTTCGCCCCGGACGGACAGCACATCGGCCACGCCGCGCAGCGACCACGCGCGGCCCCGCGCGTCGTCCGCCTCGGTGGCCACCCGGACCGACTCCTCGAACAGTTCCAGGGCCTTGGCGTGGTCGCCGGTGTTGCGGTGCATCTGCGCGATGCCGGACATCGCCCAGACCATGTGCCGCGGTTCGCCGTGGGCGCGGCCCTGTTCGAGCAGCTCCTCGTGGAGGGCGGCGACCGCCGCGTAGTCGCCCTGGATGCGTCCCGTCTCCGCCAGGCCCGCGAGCGCGTAGCCGTGGGCGAGCCGGTCGTCGCTGTGGGCGGCCAGGGTGACGGCGTGCCCGAGCAGACGCCGGGCCAGGCGCAACGAGCCGCACTGGCGGGCGAGTGTGCCGCCGCTCCACAGCGCCCAGGCCATCGCCCCCGTGTGCCCGGCGGTCCGCGCGCTGCGATAGCTGCCCCGCCACGCGTCGCCCGCCTCGCGGACGCGGCCGAGCCGCCGGTTCGCCTCGGCGAGCGCCAGTGCGGCGCGTGCCCGTTCCAGGGGGCCGGCCGCCGTGTCGAGGGACCGGCCCGCCGCCGCGCGCACGTCCTCGTAGGAGGAGTTCACCCCGAGGGCCGTGCGCAACTCGCCCTGATACTCAGGGGCGAATGCCTTGCCGTACATGTAGCCGTGTCCCTTCGCCGGTCCCGTCGTGCCGCTGCGTTCTGATCAAGAACGTACGAGCGGCGAGGGTCCCGGCGGATCCGTCCACGTATGTGTTGTGCCGTACGACTTGAGTGCTACCTGACGTCGGCCGGTCATCAAATGGACGTACGGGAAGTGCGGAAGGCCGCCCGTCTCCGAGGGGGTGGGGAGGCGGGCGGCCTGGTTCGGATGTTCCTTGACGGTCCTACGCGTCGACGGTCCTACTCGTCGATGGCCGCGCCGAACAGCGCGTCCGCGGACGGAGCTCCGAGCGAGCCCGCGCCGTACGTCCACGAGCCGGAGGCCGTGACGCCGCCGGAGCCCGCCGAGAACACCCAGACCACTCCGTCGTTCGTGTTCTCGCCCGGTGCCGCCGCGAGCAGGCCGAAGCGGCCGTCGCGGTTCGGGTCGGTGAGGCGGACCTGTCCGCCCCACTTGTCGCCCTTCTCCGGCACACCCGGCACGTTCGCCGAGTTCTGGTCCCAGGACTGCGCTCCGGTCGCGGTCAGGCCCGCGGCCGCACCGCGCAGCACCCACACGGCGCCCGCGTCGGCGACCGTGCCGATGTCCTCGCCGGCCGCGCCGATCGCCACGTCGGCGTACCCGTCCCCGTTCGTGTCCGCGACGGACAGGTCCGTGCCCCAGCCGTCGCCGCGCTCGGCGGTGCCGGGTACGCCCGCGGAGTCCTGCGTCCACCACTGCACGTCGGCCGACGGCCCGTCGGGGCCACCGAGGCGTACCCCCACCAGGCCGCCGGTCATCGAAGCGCCGCCGTCGTCGGGGGAGTTGGGCTCGCCGGTCACCAGGTCGTCGTACCCGTCGCCGTTGATGTCGCCCGACGCCGCCACGGGGCCGCCGCGCAGATCGCGCTCGTAGGTGAGGCCGTCGGCGTGCCCGGACAGGTACGACGACCAGCCGTGTCCCGGCTCGGAGCCCGCCGTCACGCCCGAGACGACGAGGTCCGCGAAGCCGTTGTCGTCGTAGTCCCCCGTGGTCAGCGACATGGGCACGATGTCACGCTCGTCGGCGAGTTTGGACAGGCGGCTCGTGGAGCGGCGCTCCAGTGGCGCCTTCGACGCAGGCTGGGGCGCGGAGTCGTAGGCGAAGAGCTCCAGGTCGTCGCGGTCGAGGACGGCGAGGACGTCGCCCGGTGTGTCGTTCGTGAAGTGCGCCGCCGTGACGCCCGTGCCGAACTTCTCGCCGGCGGTGGGTTCCTGGGTCTCCAGCCAGTCGCTGGCGGCGCCGGTGAGACCGGCCTTGGAGCCCCACAGGATGGCCACGCCGCCCGCGTCCGCGGTCGTGCCGATGTCCTCGCCGGGGATGCCGACGACCGCGTCGTCGTAGCCGTCCCCGTCCAGGTCGCCCGTGGCCACGGCCTTCCCGAACGCGTCACCGGTCTCGGCGGCGCCCGCCACACCGGAGGTGGACTGGCTGAAGCGGGCGACATTGGTGGTCCCGATGCCTCGCGACGACCCGTACTGCACGGTGACGAGGCCGGCGCCCTTCTTCCCGCTGACGGTCGCGCCGGGCGCGCCGACGAGGACGTCCTCGTAACCGTCGCCGTTGAAATCGCTGTTGCGGTCGCCTGCGTGCGTGCCTCCGGGGGTGCCGGCGTAGGCGGAGGGGGCGGTGGCGATGGCCGCACCGGACAGAAGGAGGAATGACGCCGCGGCCAGGGCGGCGGAACGGTTCTTGCGCACGAGCGGCTCCTGATGAGAAGGACGACCGGGCAGCGCGGGGGTTGTCCGGAAAGGGCCCGTTCCTTGTCCGGCGCCCTGTTTGACAGTGCATGAGGGGGAAGGGTTGTACGGGAGTTCGCCCGCGGTTCACCGACGTTCCGGGGGGCAACTGATAGGCAGCGAGGGCGAATTGGTACACACGGTGCCGAACTGCACCACCAGTTGATTGTTTGTGCAAGAAATCGCCATACATCTTGCAGGAACGAGCTTCTCTCGGCACGGTGTCCCCGTCGCGTCATCCCCGGCGCGCTCGTAGACGCTCGTAGACGGGAGATCCCTTGTCCGGGAGAGCTCACAGAGAGCACAGATCCGCACGGCGCCGCACCTCCCCGCACCCCTCGCGCCGCGGCCGGGCCCGCGCCCTTCGCGCCCTGTCCGTGGCCGCCACCGCCACGGCGCTCGCCCTCGGTGGCCTCGCGGGACCGTCCGCCGCACCCGCCGCCGCGGCCACCACCCCGTACCCCAACCTCACACCGACCCCGCCCATGGGCTGGAACAACTGGTCCTACTACGGCTGTGACATCAGCGAGGAGACCGTCCTCGCCAATGCCCGCGCACTCGTCTCCTCCGGCCTGGCCGCCAAGGGCTACGACACCGTCACCACCGACGACTGCTGGATGACGCACACCCGCGCCGCCGACGGAAACCTCGTCCCCGACCCCACGCGCTTCCCGCACGGCATGGCCTACGTGGGTGAGCAACTGCATGCGATGGGACTGAAGTTCGGCATCTACGAGGACGCCGGCACGGCCACCTGCGGCGGCTACCCCGGCTCGTACGGGCACATGAAGCAGGACGCCGACCTCTTCGCCAAGTGGAAGGTCGACTATCTGAAGCTGGACGGCTGCAATGTGCCCGTTCCCACGGGCCAGAGCGCGGACGACGTCTACCACAAGCTCTACGGCGACATGAGCCAGGCGCTCCTCGACACCGGCCGGCCCATCGTCTATTCCGTCTCCGCGCCCGCCTACTTCGAGGGCGAGAAGGACTGGCACCACGTCATCTCCTGGTCCGCCGAGGTCGGCAACCTGTGGCGGGAGGGCGCCGACGTCGCCATGGAGTCGTCGTCCGCGCGCGGCAAGTGGGCCTCCATCAAGTACAACTACGCCTACAACGTGCCGCTGGCCGACCTGCAGAGCCCGGGCCGGTGGAACGACCCCGACTTCCTGCTCGCCGGACAGTCCCGGCTCACCGGCGACGAGATCCGCAGTCAGATGTCGCTGTGGTCCGTGATGGCCGCCCCGCTCATCTCCAGCACCGACCTGACGAAGGCCTCGCCCGAGGCACTTGCCGTGCTCGGCAACAAGGACGTCATTGCCGTCGACCAGGACGCCAAGGGCCTCCAGGGCCGCATCGTCCAGCAGGGCGACGGCTACGACGTCCTGTCCAAGCCCCTCGCCGACGGCGACCGGGCCGTGGCCCTGTTCAACTCGTCCGACGAGGCACGGACCATCACGACGACGGCCGCCAAGGCCGGGCTGCCTGCCGGATCCTCGTACCTCCTCAAGGACCTCTGGTCGAAGCGGACCACGCAGACCACAGGGACCATCGCCGCGAACGTGCCCGCGCATGCGACCGTGCTGTACCGCGTCCACGCCGGTGCCGCCCACCGCGCGCAGCCCGCGACCGCGATCACCTGGACGCGGACCGGCGGCGAAGGCGCCACCTCCACCTGGAAGGTCGGGCTCGCGGACCACGGCCCGACCGGACTCACCGGCGCGCAACTGCGTATCAGCGCCCCGGAAGGCTGGCGCCTCAGCACGTCGAAGGTGTCCCTGGGCAAGGTCAGGCCGGGCGGCTCGGCCACCGCGACCATCACCGCGAAGGGCCCCGACGCCGAGCCCGGCACCACCGTCACGACCCTGACCGCGACGGCCCGCTATCGAGCGGGTGGCGCCGGCGAGGGTTCCGTGGCGGGACGCGCCTCGATCGTCACCGAAGTGCCGTACCCGAGCCTGGACGCCGCCTTCAACAACGTCGGCGTGACCAACGAGGGGGCGCCGCCCGCCGAGGGCAACTACACGACCGGCAACTTCGACGGCGGCGGCGACAGCTACTCGGCGCAGGCCCTCGCCGCCGCCGGGATCACCCCCGGCGCCAAGGTCAGCAAGGACGGCGTGACCTGGACGTTCCCGGCTGCCAAGCCGGGCACCCCGAACAACGTCGAACTCGCAGGCCAGTCGATCACCCTCGCCGGCAGCGGCTCCAAGCTCTGGTTCCTCGGCGCGGAGGCCGGCTTCGCCTCGGGCCAGGTCGAGGTCACCTACACCGACGGCACCACGAGCACCGGCAGCCTGGGGTTCCCCAACTGGTGCTGCACGGCGGGCACGGAGTACGGCGCGACGACGGTCGCCACGTCCGACCACCGCAACACTCCGACCGGCCCCGCCAACTTCGGCACCGGCTACAAGCTGTTCGGCAACTCGGTCCCGCTCACCGCGGGCAAGACGATCCGCACCGTCACCCTGCCCGACGCGGACGCGATCCACGTGTTCGCGATCACGGTTCATTGACATCCTCGCCCGCCTAAAGGAGGGCGATTCCCGCCTGTCGCGCCGTTGTCGGGCGCGGCTTCGGGTGGGTTCCTGCTTCATCGCGCTGCGCCGGGACGAGTCCCGGTCTTACCTGCGCTCCACGGGCTGACACGACCAGTCCGGCCGCCTTCGCGACGTTGACCGCCGCGTTGATGTCTCGGTCCAGGACGGCCCCGCAGGCTCCACACGTCCACTCTCGGACGTGGAGGGGCTTGGGGCCGTCCTGGACGCCGCAGGCCGAGCAGACCTGAGAGGTCGGCTCGAACCGGCCGATGCGCACGAAGGCGCGCCCGTACCGGCTGGCCTTGTACTCCAGCATGGTCACGAACTGTGACCATCCGGCGTCGTGCACGGACTTGGCCAGGCGTGTACGGGCGAGTCCCTTGACCGCCAGGTCTTCCACCGCGATGGCTTGGTTTTCGCGGATCAGCTTGGTGGAGAGCTGGTGGTGGAACTCGCGGCGCGCATCGGCCACCCGCGCATGAGCGCGTGCGACGCGAAGCCGGGCCTTGTCCTGGTTGGCGCTCCCCTTGTCCTTGCGGGACAGGGAACGCTGAGCCTTCTTGAGTTGCCTCTCAGCCCGACGCAAAAAGCGCGGACTGTCGATCTTCCGGCCGTTAGACAGAACGGCGAAGTGCCCCAGACCGAGGTCTATTCCGACCTCGGGTGTGGTGGGCGGCAGGACTTCTTCCGGACCGGTCTCCACGACGAACGACGCGAAGTACCTTCCCGCGCTGTCCTTGATCACAGTCACGGTGGTGGGGGTGGACGGCAGGGTGCGGGACCACTTCACGGCCACGTCGCCGACCTTGGGAAGCCGGAGCTTGCCGCCAGGAGTGATCTTCCATCCGGCGTTCGCGGTGAAGCGGATCGCCTGCCGGGTGTCCCTCTTGGACTTGAAGCGGGGCGGTCCCGTCTTCGGGCGCTTGCCCTTGAGGCCGTCGAAGAAGTTCCGGTACGCGCTGTCCAGGTCCCGAAGGGACTGCTGGAGGATCACCGAGGACACCTCAGTTAGCCAAGCACGCTCCGTCGTCTTTTTCGCGGAAGTGAGCCGCTTGGACAGATCGCCCAAGGCGACGAACGGCAGCCCGGCTGCACGGGCGTCCTCACGGACGCGAAGCGCGTCGTTGAAGACCACCCGAGCGCACCCGAACGCCCTGGCCAGCGCCGAGCGCTGAGGACCGTTCGGGTACAGGCGGAACCCGTACCTGAGCTGCATAGCGATCACCATACAAACGTGGTTCATGTCACCACGCTGGAACCCAAACCCTGATGTAATCACCGGCCGTCACGTCGTCCACCACCTGCACGTTCACTCGGTTTTCGTCACGAAGTACCGGCGCAAGACCATGACCGACGCCATGCTGACGCGGTGCGAAGAGATCATGCGGGAGGTGTGCGCGGACTTCGGAGCCGAGCTGAAGCAGTTCAACGGCGAGGAGGACCATGTACACCTGCTCGTGCACTACCCGCCGAAGGTGCAGCTCTCCAAGCTGGTCAACTCCCTCAAGGGGATATCCACCCGGCTGCTGCGCAAGGAGTACGACACGCACGTCCGCCGGTACCTGTGGGGCGGACACTTCTGGTCCGGCTCGTACGTCGCCGGAAGCCGCGGCGGGGCGCCCCTGACCGTCGTGAAGCAGTACATCGAGAACCAGAAGCGCCCCGTGGGCTGAGGCAAAGAGTGCTGCCCCGTGCTCCGGTCCGGGTCAGAGCATTTCTGAGATGGCCTTCACCCCCGGCGTAAACGCCGGAGCGCTGGCCAAGATCAAAGGTAGAGCCCGGATGGGCCGGTGCGCCGGATGCCGTGGTCGCGGTGTCCGGCGCACCGGCGTGGACGTACGGTGACGCGATGGACAGACTCCGCGAACCCGTGACGGCGACGGTCATCGCGACCGGAAGGCTCGAACTCCTGCCGCTCCGGGCAGAGTTTGCCGACGAGATGGCCGCGGTGCTCGGCGACCCGGCTCTGCATACGTTCATCGGCGGCGCACCGCCGGCACCGCCGGAGCTGCGTGAACGCTACGGGCGCCTGATCGCGGGCTCCCCGGATCCGGCCGTCTCGTGGTGCAACTGGGTGCTCCGGGTCAGGGAGGAAGGGTGTCTGGCCGGGACGGTCCAGGCCACGGTCGGCCCCGGCGACGACGGGCTCGAAGCCGAGGTCGCCTGGGTCGTCGGCGTGCCGTGGCAGGGCCGGGGCCTCGCCACGGAGGCGGCGCGCGGACTGGTCGACCGGCTCGGGCAGCGGCCCGTCCACACCGTCGTCGCGCACATCCACCCGGACCACGCCGCGTCGGCGGCCGTCGCCAGGGCCTGCGGACTGGCGCCCACGGACCGGATGCACGACGGCGAGATCCGGTGGCAGCGCACCCTGGGGTGACGGCTCACCGGATCTCGGGGCCGCCACCTCTGAGTGCGCGGGGACCGTGTGGCGTCAGTGCTGCTGGGCCTTCTGCGGAGTCGCCTCGCTGGGACGCACGATGACGTACCCCTCACCCTCCAGCTTCAGCTGGACGGCCTCGCCCGAACCACCGCGGATCATCGACCCGATGGACTGCGACCGGTGCAGCGAGGTGTGCAGATGGGCGGTCCAGCCCACGACCGCGTCCGTGTCGACGAACACCGGCTGCTGCGGCGAGACCGGGATGACCAGCGGGTTGCCCTCGCAGACGAGCCCCAGCCGGCCCTGCCCGGTGAAGACGCTGTTGAACAGCCCTCCGCCGGATATGCCCGCGCCCTTCACGGTCTTGATCTCGTACGACAGCGTGGAGTCGAAGCACAGGACGTTGCGCCCGTTGACCGTCAGGGCCTCGCCCGCTTCGACGTCGACGATGAAACAGTTCTGCGCCTCGTGCGCGAACCAGGCCTCGCCCTGTCCGCGCACCGTCATCAGGGGCAGGCCCTCGCCCGTGACCGCGCGCTTGAGCATGCCGCCCATGCCCTGGCCCTTGCGCTCGAACTGCAGGTTCCCGCGGTAGGCGATCATCGCGCCCTGGCGGGCCGTCATGTCGCCGTCGACGACGTAGCGGATCGACTTGGCGTTCTGTGCGGTCATTCCCGGCGCGGAGGCGGGCTGTACGACGTGCTCGCTGGAAAAGAGATCACCCTTCATGCGGGCATCCTGTCCCGGACGGATCCGTTCCGCCAAGGTCGGGCGGCGTACCGGCCGGAATCCGACCAGTGGCGGGGCGGCCTTCGGGGATCAACTCGCCTGTCAGGCGCGGGTCTTCGCCAGGAGTTCGGCGATCTCCTCGGTCGTGCCGGTCTCGCCGAGACGCGGGAAGATCCGCTCGATGCTGTTGCGGTGCGCCTCCACGTCCAGGTCCGTCATCGCGTCGGTGGCCAGGGTGACGTGGTAGCCGTGCTCGTGGGCGGCGCGGGCCGTGGACTCGACGCCGATGCTGGTGGCGACGCCGGTCAGCACGACCTGCGTGATGCCGCGGCGGCGCAGCTGGAGGTCCAGGTCCGTGCCGAAGAAGGCGCCCCAGTTGCGCTTGGTGACCGTGATGTCCTCGGGGTGGCCGGACAGTTCGTCCACGATGACGTCCCAGTCCTCGGGCCGGGCGCCGGTGTGGCCCTGGGTCTCGTTGCGCCCCGGCACGGCGTCAGCTCCGTCGGGGGCGGCGCTGACGCGCACGAGGACGACCGGCAGGCCGTGCGCGCGGAAGGCATCGGCCAACTCGACCGAGCGGGCGACGACTTCGGGGCCGCTGTGCGGAGTCGTGGGCGCGCCGACAATGCCCTTCTGAAGGTCGACGACAACGAGAGCGGTGCGCTCGTCGAGGGTGGTGAGAGCCATGGGTGGGCCTTTCGGGGTGGATCGATCGTTTTTCGAGGGGCTCCGGTCAGGCTTCTGTGAGCCGTTCCAGGAGGGTCAGTGCGGCGACGATGGTGCGGCGCTCCTCTTCCGAGTAGCCGTCCTGGAAGGCCCGGGCCAGCCATTCCCCGCGGGCCTGCCGGGTGCCCTCCGCGCTGTCGCGGCCGGCGTCGGTGAGGGTGACCAGCTGGCGGCGGCCGTCCTCGGGGTCGGGCCGGCGCTCGATCAGCCCGCGCTGGTCGAGCGCGGCGAGCGTGGCGGCCATCGACTGCGGCCGAACGCCCTCGGAGGCGGCGAGACCGCTGGCCGTGGCGGCCTGCGCCTTGCTGAGCCGGTTGAGTGCGGAGACCTGGGACGGGGTGAGGTCCTGGCTGTCGGAGACCTCGCGGAGCCGGCGCCGAAGGCGGCTGAACATCACGCGCAGTTCCCGCGCGGCGCGGTCCGCGGATTCTGAGATGCCCTCGGCGTGGGCGATGCCCTCGGCGTTGTTCATGCATTCACGCTAAAACCTTCAGCTCAGGCTGTCCAGTCTGGGCTGAAGACCTGGAGGGGTGGGGGTCCGAGGTAAGGCTCCTGCGCTCCGGAGGAAAATGACGACCGAAGGGGGCGGTGAAGACGGTTCAGGCGGGCAGCGGTGCGGCGGTGTCGTGTGAGGGGCTGCGGCACACGACCGCCTCGGAGCGCCGGCCGCGGTGGGGATCCCGGTGGTGGGGTGGCTCGTGAGGCCGCTGCTCTGGAGGCCTGCCACGCACGGCCGCACCGTCGAATCACCTAGGACCAGGCCCCGCGTCCCCGTCGTGACAGACGTGACGAACGCATGGACCGCGCCGCCACCAGGGCGATCAGGCTGCCGCCGATGACCAGCAGGCCCGGGCCGACGCTGCGGGTGTTCACGACCCTGGAGATCGCGGCGACCGGGCCGGTGTCAGTGCTGGTTCCCGTGCCGGAGACGGGGCCGTCCCCGGTCTCGGCGGCCCCGCCCATGTTCGTACCAGGACCCGTGCCCACTCCGGTACCCGTCCCGCCGCCACCCGGAGCGCCCGCCTCGGAGCCTGCGGGAGGCGTGGACGGTGCTGAGCCGTCGCCGCCGGGCCTCGCCTGCCCGGAACCGGCCCCCGCCTGCGACCCATCGTCCCCGGACGCGCCGACCAGGCGTACGTCGAGGGCCGTCATCGCCGCTCCGACGGGCTGGAAGAACGTCGTGCCCCCGGCATCGCAGTTTCCATTGCCGCCCGACGTCAGGCCCAGGGCGAGCCCGTCGGCGAACAGGGGGCCGCCGCTGTCGCCGGGTTCGGCGCACACCGTGGTCTGGATGAGTCCTGTGACCGTGCCCTCCGGGTAGTTCACCGTCGCGTTCAACGCGGTCACCCGGCCGGAGTGCAACCCCGTGGTGCTGCCGCTGCGGAAGACCCGCTGGCCCACCACGGGATCGGTCGCCCCGGTGATGCGTACGCCACGGCCTCCGCCGATGGCGACGACGTCACTTTCCGCGCGAGGCACCCCATCGTCGTAACGCACGAGGGAGAAGTCGTTCCCGGGGAACGTGCCGCTCACGGTGGTGCCCAGTGCCGTGGCGTCGCCGGGCCTTGCGAACCATGTCGTGCCGACCGGGCCGCAGTGCCCCGCGGTCAGCAGGAACGCGTCACTGCCGTCGGTCACGTCGAAGCCCGCCGAGCAGCGCCCGCCGCTCGCGAAGATCGGCGAGGCGCCGTCGACGCGGGTGGTGAACGTGCCACGGGTCCGCTCCATGCGGACGGACGCGCCGATGGCCCTGGCGACGTCGGCCAGCCGCGACCAGTCGGCGGCGGAGACGGTCGAGTCGGCCCGCACCACGACCTCGTTCGAGCCGTAGTCCATCGCCCACGCCGTACCGGCCACGCGGGGCGCCGCCCGCAGCGTCGCCGCGGCCGAGCGCAGGTCGCGCATGCTGTGGCGCACGACCTCGGCCCGCGCCCCGGCCCGCCGCACGTCCGCCGCGGCGCCCGCGTCGGTCACCGCGACCACCGTCCGCCCGTCCGCGGCGAGCCAGCTGCCCGCCGTACGGGCGGTGCCGAGCTGCGTCACCAGCCGTTCGCCCACCGGGACGGGCGGACCCAAGGCGCCGGGTTCGCTCGCTATCGCGTGCGTGACCAGCAGGCTTCCGCAGAGCAGGCCGCCGACGGCAGCAAGGCGTGTGATCCGCCGGGCGGTGCGTCGCGCGTGCCTCATCCAGACTCCCCAACGTGCGAAACGGCGTACGGACAACAGGTCAACGACCTTGAGGGGAACGGGCGTTGAGAGCGCCGACCGGCCCGTCCCCTCGCTTCACGTACGTACGGGCGGGGCACCTCGTTCAGCGGGGAGCTGCCCGGTCGGCGGGCCGTCGCCGATGCGGGGGCGGGCCGAACGAGTGGACGCGCGGCCCTGGCGACCTGCGAAAGCCCGGCCCGAGGAGCGGACGGGTCATGGGGAGTGCAAGGATGTCGCCATGGCAATCAAGGCATATTTCGACATCACCATCGACGACAAGCCCGCCGGGCGCATCAGCTTCAACCTCTTCGACGACGTCGTCCCGAAGACGGTGGAGAACTTCCGCGCCCTGGCCACGGGCGAGAAGGGCTACGGCTACGCGGGGTCGTCGTTCCACCGCATCATCCCGCAGTTCATGCTCCAGGGCGGCGACTTCACCGCCGGCAACGGCACGGGCGGCAAGAGCATCTACGGCGAGAAGTTCGCCGACGAGAACTTCCAGCTCAAGCACACCAAGCCGGGCCTGCTCTCCATGGCCAACGCGGGCCCGAACACGAACGGCTCGCAGTTCTTCATCACCACGATCGTGACCGACTGGCTCGACGGCAAGCACGTCGTGTTCGGTGAGGTCGCCGACGAGTCCAGCATGGAGCTCGTCAAGAAGATCGAGGGCCTCGGCTCCCGCAGCGGCGCGCCCTCGGCGAAGGTCACGATCTCCGAGTCCGGCGTTCTCTGAGCCTGAGGAACGACGCCTGACCGCCGGCCACTCGAAAGTCGGCGGACGGACACGGTCGACGGGCCGGGGCAGCCGATCAGGCCGCCCCGGCCCGCTCCGTTCCCGCCTTCCTGAAACGCCTCGATCGTCAGCGCCTCAACCCGCAGCGCCTCAGCGCCGGTGCCTCGCGACCGGCACATCGAGCGGCCGGGCGAGACCCACGACCCCCTCGTCGAGGCGCTGGAGATGCCGCAGCACGCGGAAGGTGACCGTGCCCGAGCGCAGCGCCCCCGTCCCGTCCGCCTCCAGCATCGAGGCGATGCTCGCGCCCGCCTGGACCTCCCCGCCGGTCTTCTCGTCCCGCACATGCGCGTCGATCACGTCGATGTTGTGCGCGATACGCACCCCGGCCCGCTCGAGCCGCGGATCCGCCGCGATGGTCTTGCTGTACGGCACGAGCTCGGCCGTCGCCGCCAGAGAACGGGCGTGATAGGCGCAGGTCTCCAGGAGCGCCACCAGATAGCGGGCCGTCTGCCTCCGCACCCGTAGCGGCGTGATCGGGTGCGTCAGCGGCTTCGTGGAGGCGCGCAGATCCTCCAGGGCCGTGTCCAGGTCCCGCGCCTTGTCGAGGAGATCGACCGCGGGCCCGCCGCTGAGCTGCTCCACTGCGGCCGACACGACGTCACCGAGCCTGACCAGGACCGTACTGAGGAGTTCGTCGGTACGGCGGTCCGTGTGCACCGGCAGCACGAGCACCGCGGCGACGATGCCGCACGCGGCGCCGAGCGCCGTCTCCTCGATCCGCAGGACGAGCACGTCCAGGCTGTACGTGTTGAGGAGTGTGTAGAGCAGGCCCAGCATCGCGGTGACGAAGAACGACATCAGGGCGTACGACAGCGGCGCCGTGAAGAACATCGCGAAGATGAAGACCAGGACGAGGGCGAACGCCGTCCATGTGTGGTTACCGACCACGCCCGCGAGCACGACACCGGCGACCACGCCGAACACCGTGCCGAGGAGCCGGCGGTAGCCCTTGACCAGGATCTCGCCCGTGGACGCGGTGTTGAGGAAGACCACCCAGCACGTCAGGACCGCCCAGTACCAGCGCTGACTGGAGAGGAACTCGCCGCCGACGATGGCCAGGGACGAGCCCACCGCGACCTGGAACGCGGCCCGCGTGGTGGGCCGCTGGAGCCCGGTGCGGTCGTCCTTGTCGTCCTCGTCCTGCTCGGAGCTGGTGATCGCGAGGTCCTCGGCGTCGAGTTCCTCGCGGGAGCGCGTCGTCGCCGGGGAGTCGTCGGACTCGTCCTGCGGCCCGTCGAGGGCGACCCGCAGGCCCATGACGGCGCGCGCCGCCTCACCGATCCCGCGGAAGACGTCCTGTACGGCGGCGGAGCCGCGCGGCAGATTGTCCTCGTCGCGGTAGGCGAGCAGCCGGTTGCGTACGTGCGCGACAGCCGTCCCGCGGTTGCCCGTCACCGGGCGGGCGACGAGCAGGTGCAGAGCGTTGAGGTCGCGGCGCAGGGTCGCGGTCGCGTCGTCGTCGGCGTACAGGCGCTTCGACGGCTCCGGCACGGGCGCGTGCGGCAGATGCAGGGTGAGGGTGTCGGCACGCTCGGCGCTGCGGGCGTTGAGCAGCAGGACGCCGAGGCGTTCGGCCGCGATCTCGGCGTCGGCGATCCTGCGTTGTACGAGGGCGGCCGTGGCCGAGTCCCGGGTGCCTTCCTCCAGGCGGCCCTGGATCATCAGCGCCGTCTCGTGCAGCCGTGCGGTGCCCCGCCGCAGGTCGTCGAGGACCTTCTCCAGCTGGTCCGGTTCGGCGTCGAGCAGTTCCGCCTGCGTGCCCACCAGTTGCCCGAGCCGCGCCCTGAACGCGTCACGCAGCCGGCCGAGCACGCGCTCCGGTGTCTCCGGTACGACGGCGAAGCGCACGACCGCGCTGCACGCGAAGGCGACGGCCAGCGTCGCGTACAGCCGTGGCAGCGACGACACCGTCGCGCTCACGAACAGGGAGACGAAGTAGATCTGAAAGCCGATCAGGCCCAGCGCGGTGCCGCGGTCCCCGAAGCGGCGGCTGTAGACGGCGCCGAAGATCAGGGCGATGAAGAAGAGGTCACCCGCGACGACCTGGTTGTGCAGCAGCGCGGCCAGCGACACCGCCGCAAGCGCCACGGGCAGGCCGAGGGCGAGGGTGACGGCCTGGCCGCGTACGTCCTTCTCCCTGATCGCGAACGTGGCCACCATCGCGGCCATGGCGCCGGCGACCATGTGCGTCACATCGGTGTGGAACGCCGCGAGAACGGCCAGGGTGAGCGCGATCGCGCCGACCGTCCGCAGTCCCGCCATCAGCCGCAGCAGTCCTGGATCGGACGCCACGAACCGGTCCCACGTGCCCCCGATCGCCGTCACCCGTGTCACTGCCCTCACTCTGCCGCACTCTCCTGATCCAGCCATGATCCGCGGACGCCTCAGCATCCCATGCGCGTCAACAGCGGTCCGAGGCCGGTCGTAGGAGGTGGGAGGCGGTACGCGACCTCGCCGGCAGCGGTCTTCAGCGGTCCCGCGATGTCCGCAGCTGTCATCACACGTCGTCATATGGCGCCGTCAGATCGGGAGTCCGATCAGGCCACGGCCGCTCCGGGACGCCTCGGTCACGACCTCGCCCCAGTCGCGGAGCAGCATGGCGAACTCCTCGAAGTTCGCGATCCAGCGCCCTGGACGCTCCGCGTGTATCGCGTACGGCTCGCGGAGTCCTTCGAGAAGGGGTGCGGCAACGGCCCACGCGCGCGCCAGGTCCGGGACCTGTTCCGGCGTACGGACGACGAGCAGCCGAGGGTGCCAGGGGTCCGGTTCGGCGGGGAAGAGCCCGACGGCCGGCTCGTCCTCCGTATCCGTTTCTGTGTCTGTGCCCGTGTCGGCGTCATCGTCGAGGCCCATCCAGAACAGCCCTGCCAGGAACGCGTCGAGTGCGGCCCGCAGGCCGGGTTCGGCGAAGTCACGGACGTCCTCCCACGCCTGGCCGGCCCAGAAGTGGGGCTTGAACGAACCGAGCGTCTCGAAGAACTCGTACAGGGCGCACCACGGCATCCCGGGCCACCTCACCCACCCGTGCTCGACCCGCGCGTCCGCACCGCCACCGTCGTCGCAGTCGTCGTCCGGGTACGCGGCGTCCTCGAGCATCGCGAGGCGCTCAGCGGCAGGCGTCCGCCCGAGGTGGTCCCAGTCGACGACGAGAACGGTGATGTCCAGACCCATGGGGAGAGGCTATAGACCGGGCGTGGGGGAGGGACGGGCGCTTACCTCAGGGGCCTGCGCACCCACAGCTGCTGGTCGCGCGCTCCGGGTGCGTCGCCGGGGTCCGATGTGCCGAGATTCAGCCAGCCCCAGGAGCGCAGCAGCGTGGAGCCCGGCGCCTCGGGGTCTGCGGGGTCCGGCAGGTCCACCGCGGCGACGATCAGATCGGTGTCGTGGCGCGTGAGGAGCCGTACCTGCAGGTCCGTCGCGACGCCGTGGCGCCGGTGGGCGGGCAGCACCATCAGTTCGGCGAGAACGAAGGCCCGGCCGGACGCGGTGAGTTCCTCGAACTCGGTCGGCAGGTCACCCCGGAAGCCTGCCCACCAGTCACCGGTGCGGTCGGCCCGGAACCCGTACACGCAGCCGACGAGGCCGCCCGAGTCGGCCACCACCATGTCGAAGTCGGGACGCCGGCCGTGTTTCTCGAAGCGGGTCAGGAACCCCTGCCGGTCGCGGTACTCGGCCCCCGCGGCCCCGTGGTACGCCGAGACATACACGTCAGCGACGGCATCTCGCTGCTGCTCCGCCTGCCACCGAGACAGCCGCCGCAAGTACACCTGAGCCATAGGAGCCTCCCGTCAGGCCGCGGGACATGCCCGGGCTCAGCATGGTGACACTCACGGGCGACGAGGGGAACGGGGCGTCACGCACCGTCGCGCGAACTCCCGGTGACCTCAGGGCATTTGGGGCCGAGTGCGCTTGGACGGCGCGCGGTCCTGCGGCCGTCAGGACAGGGACTGCACGGTCTCCCGCACCTGGGTGGCGACCGTGTCCGGAAGCGGCGCGTAGTGGATCCGGGTCAGCGCCTGCTGGCCCTCGTCGCTCGCGGTGTAGGTCAGGAAGGACTTGAGTGCGGGGAGTGTGGCGGCCCGGTTGCCCTTGTCGCACACGATCTCGTACGTGACCAGGACGATCGGGTACGCCCCCGCGGCCGAGTGACCGTAGCGGAACTTCAGCGACATGTCCTTGCCCTCGCCGGCGACACGGGCTGCGGCGATTCCGGCGGACGCGGACTCCGGCGACGGGGCGACGGGCTCCGCCGTGCCCGTGTCGATGCTGACGGTCGGTACCTGGCTGCTCGCCGCGAAGGACAGCTCGAAGTAACCGATCGACCCGTACGAGGAGTTGACCTGCGAGACGACACCGCTGGAGCCGTTCGCCGAGCCGCCGCCCTTGCCCTGCCAGGACTTCTCCGCCGAGTAGGGCCAGGCGGCCGGGGCGGCTCCCGCGAGGTAGGCCTGCAGGTTCTGCGTCGTGCCCGAGTCGTCCGAGCGGTGCACCGGGCGGATGCGGGTCGAGGGCAGTTCCGCGCCGGGGTTGAGCGCGCGGATCTCCGGGGCGTCCCAGGTGGTGATCCGGGTGTCGAAGATCTTGGCGAGGGTCGCGGCGTCGAGGACCAGGTCGTCGACGCCGGGCAGGTTGTAGCCGACCGCGATGGGGCCGCCCGCCATCGGCAGGTTGATGGCCCGGCCCCCGGTGCACGTCTGCTTCGACAGCTCGACCTCTTCGGGCTTCAGCGCGCTGTCCGAGCCGCCGAACGCGGTCGCGCCGCGCAGGAACTGGGCGGCACCGGCGCCCGAACCGAGCGGGCTGTACGCGATCTGGACGCCGGGGCAGGCGCGCTGGTACTGGTCGATCCAGTACTTCATCACGTTCTCCTGGGCGGTCGAACCCGAGCCGGGAACCTGGCTCTTGCCCGCGCAGTCGATGTCGGCCACGGGGGAGGCCCCGGCCGAGGACGCCTGATCGTCGGAGTCACCCGGGCCGCCCGCGCCGCACCCCGCGAGCAGGAGCACGGCCGCGAGGGAAGCCACGCCGGCCGGAGCGCTCCGCTTGATCACACGTCTGGCACGGGCGCTCTGCACTGTCGTTCCCCCTGGTGAAACCGCGATCGGAAGAACAGATGCTTACCGACCATGGCGGTCGCGGGGTGACGTGCGGGTTAACTCCAGGCGAAGCACCACCGTACGAAGGGCGAGCGGGGCCCCAAGAGGGCCCCGCCGTCCACTTCCCCTGAGGCTCAGTTCAGCTCTTGGCTCCCGCTCAGTCCTCGCTCAGTCCTTGTAGTCGGGCGCGATCCGGTCGAGCAGGCGCAGCATCGCCGCCCACGCCAGCTCGTACGCGTCCTCGTCCTGGAAGTCCGAGTCGGCCTCCGCCTCGCCCGCGAGCTGCCGGGCGGTGTACTCGCACACCTCCGGCGACGGCACGGTCAGCGGGACGCCGCCCGCCTGTGCGGTGACCTGTATCTCGCAGGCCTTCTCCAGGTAGTACATGCGCAGGAACGCCTGGGCCGCGCTCCCGCCGACGGTGAGCAGGCCGTGGTTGCGCAGGATCAGCGCGGGGTGGCCGCCGATGTCGTCGACGAGGCGCTTCTGCTCGTCCAGGTTGAGCGCCACGCCCTCGTAGTCGTGGTAGCCGACCCGGTTGTGGAACTCCATCGACATCTGGTTCAGCGGCAGCAGCCCGCCCTGCTGCGCGGCGACGGCGCAGCCCGCCTTGGTGTGCGTGTGCAGGACGCACTGGGCGTCCTCGCGGGCGGCGTGGATCGCGCTGTGGATGACGAACCCGGCCGGGTTGACCGGATAGGGGGTCGGCTCGACCGGGTTCCCGGACAGGTCGATCTTGACCAGGTTGGAGGCGGTGATCTCCTCGAAGAGCAGCCCGTACGGGTTGATCAGGAAGTGGTGGTCCGGGCCCGGCAGGCGCAGCGAGATGTGCGTGAAGATCAGGTCGGTCATGCGGAAATGGGCCACGAGCCGGTAGACGGCGGCGAGTTCGCGGCGCAGCCGCAGTTCCGTCTGCGCGGCGTCCTGATCGGCGGCGGGGGTCAGCAGGTCGGTCACGAGACGGCTCCTTCGAGGGTCGGGTCGACCACGGGCGTGAGCGGGCGGCCGGTGCGGTGCCAGGCGATGACGTTCTCGGCGGGCGCGCACACGTACGCGCGCTGCGAGGCGTCGGACAGGAACGCGCTGTGCGGGGAGAGCTGGATGCGCGGGTGGGTGCGCAACGGGTCGTCGGCGGGCGGGGGTTCGACCGGGAACACGTCGAGCGCGGCCCCGGCGAGGTGCCCGCTGTCCAGCGCGCGCAGGAGCGCGTCGGGGTCGACGAGTTCACCGCGCGAGACGTTCACGAGGAACGAGCCCGGCCGCATCCGGGCGAGCAGGGCCTCGTCCGCGAGACCGTGGGTCTGCGGGGTGAGGGGGGTGTGCAGGGACAGTACGTCGGCGCGGCTCACCAGCTCGTCGAGGTCGAGCCGGTCGACCTCGGGCGGCCAGCCGGCCGGATCGGCGTGCGGGTCGAAGGCGGCCACGCGGCCGAAGACGGGCGCCGCCATCCGCGCCAGGGCACGGGCGATACGGCCGAACCCGACCAGGCCGAGCGTCAACTCGCTGGCCCGGCGCGGCAGTTCACCGAACTCCGTGTTCCATCCGCCGGTCCGCACCGTGGCGTCGGCGTGCGGCAGGTGGCGTACGAGGGAGAGGGTGGCCGCGAGTGCGTGCACGGCGACGTCCTCGGTGGCCGCGTGCGGCAGGTTGCTCACCCACAGGCCGCGCCGGCGGGCCTCGGCGGTGTCCACCATGTCGTAACCGGCGGACATCGTGGCCAGCATGCGCACCGTCGGCAGTCGGTCCAGGAGGGCCGCGTCCACCGGGGCGTAGCCGACGATCAGGGCCTCGGCGTCGTGCGCGGCCGCCGCGATCCTGGCGGGGTCGCGGCTCCCGACCACGCGGACCTCGAAGCCCGCGTCGCGCAGCAGGCGCGCGCCCGGCTCGACATCCAGCTCCTCGGGGTCGGTGAAGACCACCACCGGCTGACCCATCACATTCTCCCCACGCTTGGAGCGACGAACTCAGGGCGACGAATGATTCGTCGGTCGCTTCGGTGTTGAAGTTACGTTTCGTCTTCCATAATTGTCCAGTCCGCATGAGACGGGCGTCCGTGATGGGCGTCACGGGTGTCCAGCGCCCGTGCCGCCGTGGTCGACAATGGGCGCCGACCCCGGGTGCGGCCGTGCCCGGGCAGCCGAGCTGAGGGGAAGCCCCGGTGGACCTGGACCACATCGACCTCGCCGTCGTCCGCGAGCTGCAGGCGGACGGCCGTCTGACGTACGAGACGCTGGCGCAGCGGGTCGGCCTCTCCCGGCCCGCCACCCGGGCCCGCGTCCAGCGACTGCTCGAGGGCGGCGGTGTGCGTGTGGTGGCCGTCGTGCACCCCGCCGTCCGGGGTCTCACCGCGTCGGCGCATCTGTCGATCGGTGTCCGCGGTCCGGCCGGGCCCGTGGCGCGCGCCATCGCCGCCATGCCCGAGGCGCCGTTCGTCACGCTGACCGCCGGCGGCTACGCGGTCATGGCCGAGCTGCGCACGAAGGGGATCGCCGATCTGGACCGGGCGATCGAACGCGTCCGCTGCCTGCCCGGTGTCGACGTCGTGGACCCGCTGATCTCCACCCGTCACCTCAAGGACCCGTATCTGCTCGCGGGCGAGCCGGCTGTCACGGAACTCGACGAGACCGACCAGCTCGTCCTGCGCGAGCTGGAGGCCGACGGCCGCCTCCCGTTCGCCGAGCTCGCCGAGCGGGTCGGCCTGTCGGCCGGTGCGGCCCGCGCGCGCACGCTGCGGCTCCTCGACGGCGGCGTCGCGAAGGTCCTCGCGCTGGTGCGCCCCGAACTCCTCGGTCTCGGCATCCTGTGCGGTTTCGCGGTGCGCGTCGAGGCGGAGCGGGACGAGGTCGCCGCACGTCTCGCAGACCGCGACCAGGTCTCCTTCCTGTCCTCCTGCATGGGCCGCGCGGACCTGGTCGGCACGATCACGGTGGAGTCCCTCGCGGCGATCCGGACGGCCGTCGAGGACATGCGGGCCGTGAAGGGTGTGCGCGCGGTGGAGAGCTGGGTGCACCTGGAACTCATCAAGGAGCGCTATGAGGATCCGGCCGCCGAATGAGACGCAGGTCGGATGATGCGTAAGTGACGGCTCGCCTGAACCTACGAAAAGTTTCTCAGCAGTACATCTAGTCAAGTCAACGTCGGCTGCTTATCGTCCATGCGAACGAATCATTCGCCGCGCCTGTCTGTGCGCGGCTGCCCTCATGGTCGTCCCACGGTCGAAAGCAGGCCCCTTCATGCACCACCCCCTCGATGACGCCGACCGCACGCTCCTGGTGACCGGCGCGGCGGTCGCCGCCGCCGGAACCCCCGTACGCGCCGAGGCACTCGCCGTACGCGGCGGCCGCGTCGTCCTCGTCGGCACCGCCGACGAGGCACGTGCCGCGCTCGGCGGCCGGATCGACGAGAGCCTCGAACTCGACGGCGGCCTCGTCCACCCCGGCTTCGTCGACGCCCACTGCCACCCCGTGATGTACGGACAGGCCCTGGCCTGGGTCGACTGCCGGCCCGAACGCGTCCCCGACATCGAGACCCTCGTCGCCGTCCTCACCGACGCCGCCCGCGAACTCCCCGCCGGAGTCCCCGTGCGCGGCTTCGGCTACGAGCACCGCAGGCTCACCGAACGCCGCCACCCCACCTGTCACGACCTCGACCGCGTCGCCACCGACCGCGAGGTGTACGTCATGAACGCCTCCGGCCACGGCGGCGTCGTCAACTCCCACACCCTGCGCACCTGCGGCGTCACCGCGGGCACCCCCGACCCCGAGGGCGGCAGCATCGGCCGCCTGCCCTCCGGCGAACCCGACGGACAGCTCTGGGACGCGGCCTGCGACCTGCTCACCGGACCCGGCGGCGTGAAGATCGGCAACCACGGACCGAACTTCCACCTCTCCGAACCCGACGCGATCATGGCCGATCACCTCCTGCGCGCCCAGGAGGTCTTCCTCGCCGCCGGCGTCACCACTGTCGGCGACGCCCAGGCCTCGCGTCGCGAGATGGAGACCTATCTGAGGGCCCGTCAGGACGGCTCGCTGCGCCTGCGCGTCTCCGCCTACCTCACGTCCGCGCTCCTCGACACCGCGCTCGACCTGGGCGTCGTGAACGGCTTCGGCGACGACCACTTCCGCGTCCAGGGCGTGAAGTTCTACGCCGACGGCACACTCGGCGGCTGGACCGCGTACTTCCCCGACGGATACGCGGCGGACTGCTGCCACCACGGGCAGCTCTACCACTCGGCCGAGGAGTACGCCGAGCTCGTCGGCCGCGCCCACCGCGCGGGCCTGCAGACCGCCACCCACGCCCAGTCCCCGTTCGCCATCGGCATGGTCCTCGACGCCGTCGAGAAGGCGCAGGCCGACCGAGAGCGGCCCGGCATCCGGCACCGCATCGAGCACTCCGGTCTGCCCACCGACGAACAGATCGTCCGCATGGGCGAGTTGGGCGTCGTGCCCGTCATGCAGCCCCAGCACCACCTGCGCACCGGCGACGGCACGCTCACCGCCGTCGGCGACCTCGGCCACCGCTACAACCCGGCGGGCGCCTGCCTCGCCGCGGGCGTGCCCGTCGTCTTCAGCTCCGACGCGCCCGTCGCACCGCCCGCCCCCCTGGAGGCGATCTCCGCGGCGGCCACCCGGCGCACCGTACTCGGCACCGTCCTTGGCGACGCCGCGCTGCGCATGCCCGTCGCGGACGGCCTGCACGCGCACACCGCTGCGGCGGCCGCCGCCCTGCACCGCGAACACGCGGTCGGCGCCTTGGCCCCGGGCATGCTCGCCGACTTCGTGGTCCTCGACAGCGACCCGCTCACCGCGGACCCGGCCGAACTCGCCTCCATCGGCGTGCGCGAGACCTGGATCGGCGGCGCCCGCGCCTGGGCCGCCCCCGGCCGCTGACCCTCCGTCCTCTCCCCTCCCCTTCCCCGCCTCTCCTGTCCCCGGAGGCTTCATGCCGACACAGCCATCCGCCACCCGACAGAGCCCGTACAGAGCCGCCTTCGCGGCCCTCGCCGGCACCTCCATCGAGTGGTACGACTTCTACGCCTTCGCCACCGCTGCGGCGATCGTCTTCGACGACGTGTTCTTCCCGCCGGGCATGTCGCCCTACCTCAAGACCCTCTCGGCGTTCGCGACCTTCGCCGTCGGCTTCCTGCTGCGCCCGCTCGGTGGCATCGTCTTCGGACACATAGGCGACCGCGTCGGCCGGAAGAAGACCCTCGTCATCACGCTCATGATGATGGGCGTCGCATCGTTCGCGATCGGCCTGCTCCCCACCTACTCCCAGGTCGGCGCGCTGGCTCCGGTCCTGCTCATCACGCTGCGCCTCATCCAGGGCATCGCGATCGGCGGCGAGTGGGGAGGCGCCGTACTCATCACGGTGGAGAACGCCCCGCCCGGCAAGTCCGCGTTCTTCGGCTCGTTCGCCCAACTCGGCTCATCCGTCGGCGCGTTGCTGTCGACCGGCGCCTTCAGTCTCATGAACCTCTTCGGCAACGACGCGTTCATGAGCTGGGGCTGGCGCGTGCCGTTCCTGGCGTCCGCGGTCCTGGTGATCGTCGGCCTCGTCGTACGGGTGAAGCTGGAGGAGTCGCCCGTCATGTCCGAGGTGCGCGACGAGCACACCGCCGCCGAACAGAAGCTGCCCGTCGTGGAGGTCTTCCAGAAAGCGTGGCGCACGGTCCTCATCGGCGTCTTCGCCCTGGCCACCGCGACCGGCGGCTACTACGTCGTGACCAGCTTTCTGCTCTCGTACGGCACAGGTGACCTCCACCTGTCCGAGTCCATGCTCCTCAACGGCCTCACCCTGGCAGCCTTCCTGGAACTCCTGGTCACGCCGTGGCTGTCCTGGCTGGCGGACCGGATCGGCCCGCACAAGGTCGTCATCGCGGGCCTGGCCGGCGTGATCGTCCTGTCGATCCCGCAGTTCATGGCCCTCGGCACCGGCAGTGTCGTCCTGATCTGGCTGATGATGCTGGCGATGCGCCTGGTGATGTCCGCGCTGTACGGGCCCATCGCCTCGATCCTCGCGGAGGGCTTCGCCCCGCACGTCCGCTACACCGGCATCTCGCTGTCCTACCAGATCTGCAACATGGTCTTCGGCGGCCTCGCGCCGCTCGCGGCGGTCTCCCTCGCCGCGGCCGCGGGCGGCCACTACTGGCCGACGGCACTCATGCTCATGGCCATCTCGGCCGTCGGCATCTGGTGCACGGCCCGACTCCGGCACCTGCGGGTGCCGCAGCCGGGAGAGGGTCTGTCCGAGGTGACGGAACGGGAGGTGGCGAGCGGGGTCTGAGGGCGGCTGCGGCGGTGCGCGGCCCGCGCGGTTCGGTTGCGGCCGGTGTCAGATCGGTTGCGTCCGGTGGATGGTGTACTGCTCCATGAGCTTGGCGCGGGTCGCCCCGAGCCGGTACGCCAGGATCTCGGCGACGGTACGAATCAGGGTCATGCCCAGCGCCGGATCGGTCTCGCAGAGGTCGCGCACCGCCTGCGCGTCGAACTCGTAGGCGCGCACGGGGCTGAACGCCTCGGCGCCGAAGTCCCACTTGTGCGGCGGGAACAGCCATGACCAGCCGAGCAGATCACCCGAGCCCAGCGAGGCGACCGTCACCTTCCTGTGCTCGGTGACCTGCTGGTCCAGAGAGACCGCGCCCGAGCGCACGACCCAGAACCGGTCGGCGATGTGGCCCTCCTCGAAGATCCGCTCGTCCTCGTCGAACGACACCTCCTTGGCGAGCGTCATCAGCCGTTCGCGGTGCTCGTGAGGAAGGGCGGTCAGCAGTCGCGTCGCGTTCGTCATGGAACAGGCCTCCTCGCCGAGGTTCCCCAACCTCCATTGGAGCCGCCACGGGCCGATTGAGCACCCCGGGAGCGGCACCGAATCGCACGGATCACGTGGAGTCACCCACCGGCTTCGCTGCGACAGCGGAAAGCCACTCGACGACGTCCGTGGCCTCCTGCTCGCGCGCGACGTCCAGAGGCGTCTTGTCGCCGTGGCCGACCCGGCCGGGATCCGCCCCCAGTCCGTACAAGTACTGGGCGGTGGCCAGGCGGCCGCCGTGACAGGCGCACCAGAACGCGTCGGCCACCTCCTGCGGCGTCGGCGGTTCCGCGGCGGCCCCCCAGGCCCTGACCCGGTCGATCAGGCCGAGCGACGCGGCCTGATCGAACGTGACGTGGGCGCCGTGCTCCACGAGCCGGAACGCGGCGCGCCACTGCCCGAAGGCGCAGGCGTCGGCGAGGGGCGTGCCGTTGCCGATGACCGCGCCGGGCGCCTCGATGTCCGCGCCGGCCGCGACGAGGGCGTCGACGGCGGCGACGTCGTCACTGCTCGCCGCCCAGTGCAGGGGCGTCTCGGTGTGTGCGCCGGAGAAACGCGCGTCGGGGTCCGCCCCGGCCTCCACCAGGGCGGCGATGACCTGGGCACCGTTGGGGAAATGGCCGGGCCAGTCGGTCGCGATGTGCAGCAGTGTGCGGATCCCGGAGCAGTTCGGGCGGGCGGTCTCCGCGATCGCGGCGGAGGCCAGCCCCGGGTGTTCGGCGAGCAGGTGGCGCAGGGCCCGTACCTCACCCCGGCGGATCGCCGCCGTGGCCGCGACGGCGATCGGGTCCTGCGAGTCGAGCGTGGTCGTCATGCGGGTGCCTTCTGCCGGGGCGGGACGGGCGACCGGGCGAACCCCGCGTCCGCTGAGCCGACGGCCGGCGGCTCGGCCGAAGACGGCTGCCCGGCGCCGCTGCCCGGGGTGGCCAGAACCCACAGGGCCAGGGCGACGGCGACGAGGACGGCCGCGCCCACGAGGAGCAGCCGGACGGGAGCGGGCCGCCCGGCCGCCTCACCGGACCCGGCGGTGTCCGTCGAGGCCGTCATCAGCTCCCCTCCAGGCCGTTGGTGCAGGCGGCGCCGGGCTCGGGGGTCTGCGCACCCTGCACGTACTTGGTGAAGAACTGCTCGACCCGCGGGTCGGAGGCCTTGTCGACGGTGAGCTGGTGGCCCCACGCGGACAGCATGATCGGACCGGCCTGGCCGTCGACCGGACTCATCAGCGAGTAGGGCGTCTTGGCGACCCTCTCGCCGAGCTTCGCGACGTCGGCGTCACCGGCCTTGCCGTTGTAGGTCACCCAGACCGCCCCGTGTTCGAGGGAGTGCACGGCGTTCTCGTTCGGTATGGCCTTGGTGTAGACGGTGCCGTCGCACGTCATCCAGGCCTGGTTGTGGTCCCCGCCGACGGGCGGATTCATCTTGTAGGTGACGGCCTTGGTGACATGGTTGCGGCCGAGCTTCTTGGCGTCCCAGCTCTTCTCGCCCCGCACGGGCTTCTTCGTCGCGGCCGTCTGCTGGTCGTCCTTGTCGTTCGCGCTGTTGATGGCGTACGCGCCGAAGCCGACGAGCCCGGCGACGATGACCGTGCTGAGGGTGAGGGTGATGATGCGGTTGCGCCGGTCGCGGGCCTGCTGGGCGCGGCGCATCTCGTCGATCCGGGCCTTGCGTGCGGTGGCCGCGGCCTTCTTGCTGGTTCTGCTCATGGGTATGACTCCTCGCCGCCGCGCGGTGTCGTGGCGCGGCGGTCCTGCGGGACGGGTGATGTCGTGGTGTGCGCGAGCGCGCGTGCGGCACGGCGGGGCGTTGGACGCCGCGCCGGCCCGACATCGGCCTAGGTCCGCTGGACTTGGAGGACGTGGAGATCGGGGGCGGTGCCGGAGGGCGGGAGGCCCGAGGTGCTCGGGAGCGGGGCTTCCGCCATCGCGGCGGCGGGCATACGGGGCAGCACCGCCGGATGCGGCTGGGCGGGAGCGGAGAGCACGGCGCGTACACCCCGGGAGACCGGGTCGCAGCACCTGTCCCCGTCCGGACAGGTGCCCCGGCGCGCGACGGTCTCCGCAGTGTGTGGGTGTGCGGACCGCGCGTGGTGCTGAGCCGCGACACCAGCCGTAACAGAAGTGACAGAGGTGACCGAGGCAACTGAGGTGACTGCGGGAAGCGAGCTGTCCGTCATGCCGTCGGTGCCGTGGGCGGCAGGGCCCAGGCACATCACCAGCGCCGCGAGCAGCACGCTCAGCGCGGGACAGAGCGCCGCGATCCGCGTGGCCCACCACGCGCCGCGCCTCGCACGCTGCGTCCTGCTTCCCATCATCACCGGTGATGTTAAGCGGTGCCTGTGAGTGCTCTGTTGACCAGGGTGCGCAGTACGACGGCCTTTACGCGGAGTGGTGGGCGAGTACCGCGTGCGGGTCGGGCACGCCGGGGTCGGGCGCGGGGTCGGCGTGCACCAGAGCGCCGGTGAGCTTGGGGACGGCGTGCAGCAGGGCGTGCTCCGCGGCGACCGCGACCTCGTGGGCTGCCCGCACGCTGAGCGCGCCGTCGACGACGATGGCCACCTCGGCGCGCAGCCGGTGCCCGATCCAGCGCATCCGCAGCTCACTGACGGCCAGCACTCCGGGTACGTGCTCCAGGGCGTGCTCGGCGCTGTCCACGACGGCCGGGTCGACGGCGTCCATCACCCGCCGGAAGACCTCACGGCAGGCGTCGCGCAGCACGAGAAGGATGGCGGCGGTGATGGCCAGCCCCACGATCGGGTCGGCGAGCCGCCAGCCGACGGCTGCGCCGCCCGCCCCGATGAGCACGGCGAGCGAGGTGAACCCGTCCGTACGCGCGTGCAGTCCGTCGGCGACCAGCGCCGCGGAGCCGATGTCACGGCCGACGCGGATGCGGTAGCGGGCGACCCATTCGTTGCCGAGGAACCCGATCACGGCGGCCGCGGCCACGGCCGGCAGATACGTGATGTCGCGCGGGTTGAGGAGCCGGTCGGCGGCCGTCCACGCGGCGAACGCGGCGGAGGCGGCGATGGTCAGGACGATGACGAGCCCGGCGATGTCCTCGGCGCGCCCGTATCCGTAGGTGAAGCGGCGGTTGGCGGCCCGCCGGCCCAGGACGAAGGCGATGCCGAGCGGCAGCGCGGTGAGGGCGTCCGCCGCGTTGTGGACCGTGTCGCCGAGGAGCGCGACCGATCCCGAGAGCACGACGACGACCGCTTGCGCCGCCGCGGTAACGCCCAGTACGGCCAGCGAGATCCACAGGGCGCGCAGGCCCCGGGCCGAGGCTTCGAGCGCCCGGTCGGTCTTGTCGGCGGTTTCGTGGGAGTGGGGGGTGAGGACGTGCGTGAGCCGGTGCCGCCACCGGGCGGCTCCCGACGCGGGGCCGTGCTCGTGACCGTGGTGATGCGTGCTGTCGTGGGGTGCGTGTCCGTGCTGAGGGCTCAAGGGTCGGGCCTTCCTGGACGGGGGTGGAGGGCAGGGGCCGGGGGACCGGGGCCGAGGTGGACACCGGAAGGTGTCTCGCTCCATTATGTGCGTATGAGCGCACGCATGCACCTGTCACCTGCGCACGGTGCGCACCCGCAAGACCCGAGCGGCGAGCAACTGACATACGCCGCGGACCTCCTCGGCCTCCTCGCCGACCGCACGCGTCTCGTACTGCTGCACACGCTCGGCAAGGGCGAGGCGGACGTCACGACGCTCACCGAGGCGTGCGGCGCGGCTCGCCCCGCCGTCAGCCAGCATCTGGCGAGACTCCGTCTCGCGGGCCTGGTGACCGTCCGCAAGGAGGGTCGCCGCATGATCTACGCGCTGCCCGACGGGCATCTGCGACGCCTGGTGAGCGAGGCGCTGAACCTCGCGGACCATCACCTCGGACGTCACCCCCTTGCGTAAGGGGGGTGCGAGGGCGCGGATCGGGCTCCTAGGATCCCCGGCATGACGGATCACGACTGCTACCCGTGCGGCAAGGAAGCGCAGTTCGCCGGTCTGCCGCCACGCGAACGCATCGCCTTCGACGAGCACTGGCGGGTGGTCCACGCCGTCGGAACGGCGCTGCCCGGTTGGCTGGTGCTGCTGCCGCGACGCCACGTCACGGCCGTCCACGACCTCACCGACGCGCAGGCCGCGACGCTGGGCGTTTGGCAGGTCAGGCTCTCCCGCGCGCTGCGGAGCGTGACCGGCTGCGAGAAGACCTACGTGGCGCAGTTCGCCGAGGCCGAAGGCTTCTCGCACGTGCACTTCCACGTAGTGCCCCGACCGCCAGACCTCCCGCAGGAGCGCCGCGGTCCCGGCGTCTTCGCGATGCTCGGCCGGCCGGAGGAGGAGTGGGTGACGGACGGTGAGGCGGACCGGATGGCACGCGCACTCCGGGCACATCTCCGCCCCGATCCGCCTCTGTGACCACGATGGTGACGTGGCGTCAGTTGTCTGCCGGGGAAGGGGAATCCTGGTCGAGTACGTACAGCTCCGGCAGGTTCACGACGATCGCCTCCTGCGTGCTGCGCGCGATCACCACGACCGCCTCCTCGTCCGGGCTCGGGTTCTCCTCGCGGTGCGGGACGTAGGGCGGCACGAAAATGTAGTCGCCCGGTGCTGTGCGCAGCCGGATCTCTTCGGGGGCGCCGCTGGAGTCGTCCAGGAACACGAACTCCGGGTGGCCCTTCACGACATGGATTGCCGTCTCCGAGGCGCCGTGGTGGTGATTGGAGGAGGCGGTGTCGGGGGCCACGTGTGTCTGGCCCATCCAGATGCGCTCGGAGCCGACCGTACTCCCGCTGATCGCCGCGAACCGCCGCATGCCGCCGGTCTGCGCGGTGTCGCCGTCCAGTTCGCCCGCGCGGATGTGGTGGAGCCGGGCGCGGAGCGGCGGTGGCGCGTCATGGTCCGAAAGGTCGGGGTGGAACGCGTCGCGCTCGGGGGAGTCGCCGGCGTGTGAAGGTGTGGCCATGGCAGTCCTGCTCGTCGTGGGCGGGCCGTCGGCGGTGGCCCGGCGTGGGGTGCGGCGGGCGCGCGCCGGTGTGGTGGGTGTCGAAGACGACGGAGACAAGGTTGCTCCCGGCTCGCTCTGTGCCGAGCCGTGAACGCTCAAGATCCACGGCCGACCGTAAAGAGCCGGTCGAACGGATGTCAAGGTTTGTCCGTTGCCGTCGCTACGAGTCCTGATCGCCGCCGGAGCCGCGTCGGGCGGTGGCCCGGCCGGGGTGACTGACGGGCCGGACCTTGAAGCCCGCGCGGTTGCCCAATTCATCGTCAGAAGCTCACGGGATACGAGGAGTTCATGAGATCCGAGGCGCCACGTACGCGCGCATCCGGGCGAGCCGGCCGTCGGCGGTCGTCCAGTCGGCGGTGGACGTGCCGGCGTAGCGCCAGCCCGCGCGCTCGTAGAGCCCGACGGCGGCGCTCGCGGCCGTCTCGACCTCCAGGACCGGTGTCTGCCCGCGGGCGGCGCCGGTCTCGATCGCCCGGGTGAGCAGCAGGGCGGCCACCCCGTGCCGCCGGGCGCCGGTGCTGACGAAGAGCCGAGCCACGGCCACCAGGCGCCGCTCGGGCAGCCCCGCAGCAGAGGCCAGGGCAGGTCCCGGCGGGGTGAGCGCCATGTGCCCGACGACATCGGTGCCCGCCACGACGACCCATGCGTCGGTCATCCCGTGCGGGGTCAGCCAGCCCGCCGGATCGGCGGGCCAGTCCACCGGATAGCGGTCGGCCGCCTGGACTCCTGCGAGCGCCTCGACGCAGCTGGGCAGATCGGCGTCGGCGCGCCGGCGCACCGTGAGTTCGTTCGTGTCCGTCATGGCAGGGATCCTGGCATCCGGGCGGCCTCGCGGGGTCACTGCACCCCGTGCGGCCGGAACTGGACACTGATCCGTCCGCCCGCGGCCCGCGTCGTCTTCGGGATGGCGTGCTCCCACGTCCGCTGGCAGGAGCCGCCCATCACGATCAGGTCGCCGTGGCCCAGCGGCCGGCGGACCACGCTGCCGCCACCGCGCGGGCGCAGCAGCAGGTCACGCGGCGCACCCACGGACAAGATGGCGACCATGGTGTCCTCGCGGGCGCCGCGGCCGATGCGGTCGCCGTGCCAGGCGACGCTGTCACGCCCGTCGCGGTAGTGGCACAGCCCGGCCGTGGTGAAGGGTTCGCCGAGCTCGGCCGCGTAGTGCGCCGACAGTGTCTGCCGCGCCTCGTCGAGGACGGGGTGCGGTAGCGGCTCGCCCGCGCCGTAGAAGGCGAGCAGGCGCGGCACGTCCACGACCCTCTCGTACATCTGTCGCCGCTCGGCCTTCCAGGGCACGTCCGTGGCCAGCTGCTCGAACAGGGCGTCGGCGCCGGTCAGCCAGCCCGGCAGCAGGTCGATCCAGGCGCCGTCGCCGAGTGCGGTCCTGCGGACCCCGTCCAGCGGGCGCAGTCGCACGTCGTCGCTCTGGTCGAACAGGGACCCCTGGAGTTGGTGCGTTGCCATGAGGTCAGCGTACTCCTAGATTCGAACGTGTGAGCTAATTCGCTGGACGGGGACACCCCGTGCCCTGCGAAACTGGGCCTGTGGACGAGATGAGGCGGTTCCGTCGGGCGGCCGGAGCGTGGGCGGCACGCGGAGGAGGCGACGGGCCCGCCGCGGAGGCGGCCCGCGAGCTGGCCGTCGCGGCAGGTGTGCGCAAGGTCGTCCTGGTCGAGGGGGAGAGCGACCTGGTCGCCGTCGAGGCGCTGGCCCGGCGGCGTGGACGCGGCCTCGACCAGGAGGGTGTCGCGGTGCTGCCGCTCGGTGGTGCGATGAGCATCGGGAGATTCCTCGCCGTGTGCGGCCCGGACGGGCTCGACGTCACTATCGCCGGGCTGTGCGACGCGGGGGAGGAGCACTACTTCCGCAGCGTTCTCGAGCGGACCGGCCCGCGCCCCCACCTCACCCACGCCGACATGGAGCAGCTCGGTTTCTACGTGTGTGTCGCGGACCTGGAGGACGAGCTGATCCGCGGCCTCGGCGCGGACACCGTGCAGGAAGTCCTGGACGTCGAAGGCGACTTGAGGTCATTCCGCACCTTCCAGAAGCAGCCGGCGCAGCGGGACCGGGGCGTGGAGCGGCAGTTGCGCCGGTTCATGGGGACGCACAGCGGCCGCAAGACGCAGTACGCGCGCTCACTCGTGGAACGGCTCGACCTCGACCGCGTTCCACGCCCTCTGGACAGGCTCCTCGCACATGTCTGACTCCGCCGGTCACCGCTGACTCCGGTACGCACGTCTCGCCCCGGCGCGCACCGTTTCCCCGTCGCCGCGAACAGCGTTCAAACAGGCAGCAGCCGCGCGATGAGCGCGCTCAGCTGCTGGGCGTTGCGGCACTCATACATCTCGACGATCTCCGCGTATGCGTCTGCCGCCGAGTCGCCGGTGTCCCACAGCGAGCGCCGTTCGGGGTTGAGCCAGTACACCTTGCGGGCGCGCCCGGCGACGTCCCGCAGCGCCCCCGTGTTGGGGTCGCTCATGTTCGTACGGCCGTCGCCCAGGACGAAGACGGTGCTGCGCGGGCCGACCGCGTCGGTGTACCGCTCGGCGAACTCGCCGAGTGAGGTGCCGTAGTCGCTGCTCCCGTGCCAGCCGGTCACGGCCGCCGCCGTCAGGATGCGGGCACTGAGTCCCTCGGGCCCGGCGGTGTCGCGGCCGATGAGGTCGGTCACCTCGTCGACGCGGTTGACGAAGGCGAACACCCGCACCTTGCTGAACTGGTCGTGCAGCGCCTGCACCAGCAGCATCGTGAAGTTGGCGAACCCCGCGACCGAGCCGGACACGTCGCACAGGAGGACGAGTTCGGGGCGGGCCGGACGGCGGCGGCGCAGCACGGGCCGCATCGGGACGCCGCCCGTCGACAGGGACCCGCGGAGCGTGCGGCGCAGGTCGATCCGCCCGCGCGCGGCCCGGCGCCTGCGGGCGGCGAGGCGGGTGGCCAGCTTGCGGGCCAGGGGCTGAACCGCCCGGCGCAGCTCGTCCAGCTGGGCGCGGCCCGCGATGAGGAAGTCGACACGGTCGGCGGTCGGTGCGATGGCGCGGCGGGCGATCTCGTCGGTGCCGCGACGCTCGGCGACCCGGCGCCGCGCCTCGCTGCCCACGCGTCCGCGGAACGCCTGGATGCGGCGGCGGATCTCGTCCGCCTGGAGCCGGTCGGTGAACTCGTCGTCGCCGGTGGCCCCGGCCCGGATCCCGGCGAGGATCCGGGCGAGCAGGGTCTCCGGGCGCAGCCGGGCGAGCGTCTGGTGCGAGGACCAGCCGTCCGAGCGGCCCGACGGACCCGATCCCCCGGACCCACCCGAGCCGCCCGCCCCGTTCGCGGTGCCGTAGCCGCCGAGGCCGTCCACCGCCTCGGCCGCCAACTGGTCGAGCAACTCCTGGTCGTTGGCGGCGAGCGCGGCGGCGAGCCGCTCGCGCAGGTCGGCCGTGTCGGAGTCCTGCCACGGACTCCCCGGGCTCGGCTCGTGCCGTGTGTCCTGCGGGGCGCCGACACTCCGGGGAAAGTACAGATCGAAGACGGGGTCGAAGACGGCCCGCTGCCCCTCGCTGTGCAGCAGCGCCGCCGCCAGGCCCTCCCGCAGATGCTCGCGGTCGGTCAGGCCGAGCGCCTCGACGGCGAGCCCGGCATCGACGGTCTCGCCGGTGCCGATCCGGACGCCGTGCGAGCGCAGCGCCTGCACGAGCGCGGTGAGCCGCTCCGGGACGCCGGCCGCCGTCGCGCTCACACGGCGTCCAGGTCCAGCTTGGCCGCCGCCTTCAGCACGTCCTCCTGATGCTTGAGGACGACGCCGAGCGTGTCGCGTACAACCTGCTCGTCGAGCGTTCCGGCGCCGAGGGCGAGGAGTGTGCGGGCCCAGTCGATGGTCTCCGCGACCGACGGCACCTTCCGCAGGTCCATGGCGCGGAGCGCGCCGACCACCCGCACCACGCCCTGCGCCAGCGCCTCGTCGAGCCCCGGCACCTTGAGCCGCACGATCCGGCGCTCCAGCTCCTCTTCGGGGAAGCCGATATGGAGGAACAGGCAGCGCCGGCGCAACGCCTCGGACAGCTCGCGGCTCGCGTTGGAGGTGAGGACGGTGAACGGGCGGCGCGTCGCGCTGATCGTGCCGAGCTCGGGCACCGTCACCTGGAAGTCGCTGAGCACCTCCAGGAGCAGGCCCTCCACCTCGACGTCGGCCTTGTCGGTCTCGTCGATGAGCAGCACCTTCGGGTCACTGCCGCGGATCGCCGTCAGCAGCGGGCGCGGAAGCAGGAACTCCTCGCTGAAGATGTCCGTACGCGTCTCGTCCCACGACTCGTCGCGGCCCGCCGTGATGCGCAGGAGCTGCTTGGCGTGGTTCCACTCGTACAGGGCGCGCGACTCGTCCACGCCCTCGTAGCACTGGAGCCGGACGAGGGTGGCGCCGGCGACCTCGGCGACCGCCTTGGCCAGTTCGGTCTTGCCGACGCCCGCGGGACCCTCGACGAGGAGTGGCTTGCCGAGGCGGTCGGCGAGGAAGACCGTGGTGGCCACCGCGGGGGACGCCAGGTAGCCCGTCGCGGCGAGCCGCGCGGACACATCGTCGACGGACGTGAAGTACCCGGACGTCATGGGTGAGTCCCCTCCTCGTGCGGCGCCGCGCGCCGGCTGGTCCCGGCCACTGGATCAGTTCCGTGCCGGGCTCCACAACAGGGACGGGGCGTTTGCGTCGTAGGTCACGTGCCACAGCCGTACGGAACGCCCGAACCGGCCGGCTGCCGGAGTGTCCTCGGGGCCCGAACTGCTGGGTCTCAATCCGAGACCCTCGTATGCTGACGGCATGAGGCGGACCTCCTTTGCCAACTGGCCCTGCTCCATCGCCCGCACCATGGACCTGCTCGGCGACTGGTGGACGCCGCTCGTCCTGCGTGAGGCGTTCTACGGGATCAAGCGGTTCGACGTGTTCCAGGAGGAGCTCGGCATCGCGCGCAACACCCTGGCCGACCGCCTCCGGCGCCTCGTCGACGAGGGGCTCATGGAGAAGCGCGCCTATCAGCACGAGCCCGTCCGCTACGACTACGTCCTCACGGACATGGGACGCGACTTCTTCGGCGTGCTCGCCGCGATGAACCGCTGGGGCGACCGCTGGCTGGCGGGGGAGGCCGGTCCGCCCGTCGTGTTCCACCACGACCGGTGCGGCCACGAGGGCCATGCCGAGGTCGTGTGCAGCGAGTGCAAGGAGCCCATGACGGCCGAGAACACGCGGCCCCGCCTCGGCCCCGGCTATCCGCCCCGCCTCGCGGAGCGCCCCGACATCAAGGCCCGTTTCGCGGACTGACTCCCCGTCGTTCCGCCCTTCGGCGTTACCCCTTGACGAGTGAGTCTATCTACGCAACTCTCATGCTCAGGGTCGCTTTTTTACGGATCCGCCCAGTGAACTTCCCGCAGACGGAGAGGCAACCGGCAATGGAGTGGACGGGCGCGCGCTACGCCGACAAACCGACGGTCGAGGTCCGCAGAAGGGTTCAGGCGTCGCCGGAGCGGGTGTGGGAGTTCGTCTCCGACATCAACCTGATGCCGGCGCTCAGCGCCGAACTCCAGTCGGTCGCCTGGCTGGACGCGGCGGCGGGCCCCACGCTCGGCGCGCGGTTCCTCGGGCGGAGCAAGCACGAGTCGCTGGGGGAGTGGGAGACCACCTCGTATGTCGTCGCGTGTGAGGCACCACGCGAGTTCGCCTGGGCGGTCGAGGACCCCGAACAGCCCAGCGCCCTATGGAAGTTCACCCTGAACCCGCTCGACGACGGCGGCACCGAGCTGGCCCAGTGGATGCAGCTCGGCCCCGGCCGCTCCGGGCTCTCGTATGCGATCGACGCGATGCCGGAGAAGGAGCAGAAGATCGTGTTCGTGCGGCTGCGGGAGTTCGAGCGGAGCATCACCGCCACGCTCGACGCGGTCAAGGACCTGGCCGAGGGCGGCCCGGCTCCGGAAGGGCGGGGCGAGTGATGCGTACGTCTACGACGATCGAGGCCTCGGGCGGCAGCTGGCGCGAGACGGTCGACTTCGTGACCGAGGCCGAGCGGCTCGGGATGGACATCTGCTGGGTGGCCGAGGCGTGGGGCTCGGAGGCGCCCTCGCCGCTCGGATATCTGGCGGCGCGCACGGAGAGGATGCTGCTCGGCTCCGGGATCATCCAGCTCGCGACGCGCACCCCGGCCGCGATCGCCCGCGCGGCGATCACCCTGTCCAACATCTCCGAGGGCCGCTTCCTGCTCGGACTCGGACCGTCGGGACCGCAGGTGATCGAGGGGCTGCATGGCGTCCCCTTCGCGCGGCCCCTGTCCCGTATGCGCGAGACCGTCGAGATCGTCCGGCAGGCCGTCGCGGGGGAGAAACTCTCCTATGAGGGACGGGAGTTCACCCTCCCGCTGCCCGGCGGCGAGGCGAAGCCGATGCGCCTGTCGATGCGCGCCGAGCACGACCTGCCCGTTTACCTGGCCACACTCTCGCCCAAGATGCTGCGGCTCACGGGCGAGGTCGCAGACGGCTGGCTCGGCACGAGTTTCGTGCCGGAAGGTGCGCAGGAGGCCTACTTCGACCATCTGGACGCCGGGCTCGCCGCGGCCGGCCGCAAGCGGTCCGACCTGGACATCTGCCAGGGCGCCGAGGTGGCGTTCGCGGACGACGAGGACGCGCTGCGCGCGATGGTCGCGGGTCGCAAGAAGGAACTGGCCTTCAGCCTGGGCGGCATGGGATCCGCGACCACCAACTACTACAACAACGCCTACAGCAGGCAGGGTTGGGCCGACACGGCGGCCGAGGTCCGCGCGCGGTGGCAGGCCGGCGACCGGGACGGCGCGGCGGAACTGATCACCGACGACATGGTCCTGGCCACCACCCTCATCGGCACCGAGCCAATGGTCCGCGAACGCCTGCGGGTCTGGAGCGCCGCGGGTGTCGACACGGTCCGCCTCTACCCGGCCGGCGACACCCTGGATGCCCGTCTGACCACCCTGGGCAGGGCGCTGGATCTCGTACGGGACGTGGGGCGCGAGGAGCGCTAGGGCCTCTCGTTCGGATCACGCGGGCTCGCGGGGTCCGGCACGCACTGCCCCGGGCTCGCGGCTTCGCTCGAGCAGAGGACCCCAGGCCCCCGCTCCCTGATCCCTGATCCACCCCGATCCAAACGAAAGACCCTGGTCAGGATGTGTGCAGGTCCGCCGTTTCCACGTAATTGCTGAGCTCGATCAGGTTGTCGTCCGGATCCCGCACGTACACGCTGACGATGGGGCCGGTGGCGCCCGTGCGTTCCACCGGTCCGTCCTCCAACGGGACGCCGTGGCTTGCCAGTTCGGCGATGATCCGCTTGACGGGCTCGTCGACGATCAGGCACAGGTCCGCGCTGCCGGGCGTGGGGCGGGCCGCCTTCGGCTCGAACTCGTGGCCCGCCTCATGGAGGTTGATCTTGCTGTGGCCGAAGGTCAGGGCACGGCGGCCGCCTCGGAAGGTGACCGCCTCCATGCCCAGGACCTTCGTGTAGAAGGCCACCGTGGCGTCGAGGTCGTGCGCGGTGAGGACGAGGTGGTCGAGTCGGTCGATGCGCATGGCGTAAGCCAATCAAGCATCGGGCGGCTTGTCGACGACCGCCTGAGCCGCTGTCGGTCCGCTGCGGAGCGCCGGCCCAACCGCTAGCCGGGGAGTTCGTTCGCCGCCTTTTCGATCAGGTCGGCGACCGGGCCCGGCTGCGAGGCCAACGAAGCGTGCCCTGCGGCGAGTTCGATGACGGCGCGCGGGCTCATCCGCTCGGCCATGCGGCGTTCGTTGGCCGGATCGATCATGCGGTCGTCCGTCGACACCTGGTACCACGTCGGCTTGATCCGCCAGGCAGGGGCGGTCACATTGTCCCCGAACGTCGAGGCCAGGGGTGCTTTCTGGGTGACGGCCATGACGAGGGCCTCGTCCGCGGGCAGGTCCTGGCAGAAGCTCTCGTGGAACTTGTCCGGCTTGATCCACAGGTAGCCGTCAGAGTCGGGTGCGAGGTTCTCGATCGCCGCGGGCGGCAGTTCCTGGCTGATCTGCCCAGGGCTCTCGCCTGCATCGGGCGCGAATGCGGCGACGTAGACGAGGCCTGTCACGTTCGGCAGGTCGCCCGCCTCCGTGATGACGGCGCCGCCGTAGGAGTGCCCCACCAGGAGTACGGGGCCGTCCACCTGCTTGACCATCTTGCGGGTGCGTTCGGCGTCGTCCGCCAGGGAGGTCAGGGGGTTCTCCACCGCGTGCAGAGAGCCGAAGCCGCGGTGGTGCAGCTCCATGATGACCTTGGCCCAGTGGGCGGCGCCGCCCCAGAACCCGTGCACCAGAACGACAGTCGGCTTGTCGGCCATGACGACACACCAATTTCGATCGGGGACAGCGGTCCTTTCCACGCTAAGCCCGAGGTCACGGCCCGGCCACCGCTGACGGTGGCCGGGCCGGTCTGCCGATCGCGCCCGGGTCCAGGGGCTAGCCCAGCACCCTCCCCAGCGCGGCGAGCGCCGACTCCAGTTCTTCGCGGGTGATGGTCAGGGGCGGGGCCAGGCGGATCGTCGAACCGTGGGTGTCCTTGACCAACACGCCCTCGTCCAGGAGGAGTTCGCTGATCCGGCGGCCCGTGCCGATGGCCGGGTCGATGTCGACGCCCGCCCACAGCCCGCGGGCCCGGAAGGCCTTGACTCCCTTCCCGGTCAGGGCTTCGAGCCCGGCACGCAGCACCTCGCCCAGATCCGCCGCCCGGCGCTGGAATTCACCGGTGGCGAGCAGGTCGACGACGGCGGAGCCGACCGCCGCGGACAGCGGGTTCCCGCCGAACGTGGAACCGTGCTCGCCCGGCCGCAGCACCCCCAGGACGTCCCGCCCCGCGACGACCGCCGACACCGGCACGATGCCGCCGCCGAGCGCCTTGCCGAGGAGCAGCATGTCGGGGCGTACGGCCTCGTGGTCGACGGCGAGCGTGCGGCCCGTGCGGCCGAGCCCCGACTGGATCTCGTCGGCGATGAACAGGCAGCCGGCCCGCCGCGTGAGATCGCGTACCCCGGTGAGATAGCCGTCGTCCGGGATGACCACCCCGGCCTCGCCCTGGATGGGTTCGAGCAGGACGGCCGCCGTCGTCTCGTCGACCGCCGCCTCCAGCGCGGCCAGGTCGTTGTAGGGGACCACGCGGAAGCCCGGTGTGAACGGCCCGAACCCGGCGCGGGCCGACTCGTCCGTGGAGAAGCTGACGATCGTGGTCGTCCGGCCGTGGAAGTTGCCGTCGGCCACGACGATCGTCGCCCGGTCCGCGGGGACGCCCTTGACCTCGTACGCCCACTTGCGGGCGACCTTGACGGCGCTCTCCACGGCCTCGGCGCCCGTGTTCATCGGCAGCACCATGTCGAGCCCGGTCAGCTCCGCGAGGCCCTCGGCGAAGCCGGCCAGACGGTCGTTGTGGAAGGCGCGCGAGGTCAGCGTGAGCTGGTCGAGCTGACGGTGGGCGGCCTCGATCAGGGCAGGGTGGCGGTGGCCGAAGTTGAGGGCCGAGTAACCCGCGAGGAGGTCGAGGTAGCGGCGGCCCTCGACGTCCTCGACCCAGGTGCCCTCGGCGCGGGCGACGACCACGGGCAGCGGGTGGTAGTTGTGCGCGAGCACCGGCGTCTCGGCGCTGATCAGCTCGGCCGACGAACGCGGGGCCTGGACGGGGGCGACAGTCATGAACGGATCTCCTGGGTGCAGCACTTGATGCCTCCGCCGGCCTTGTGGAACTCGGAGAGGTCGACGGGGACGGGGACGTATCCGCGGTGGGCGAGCTGTGCGATGAGCCCGGTGGCCTGCGGGGCGACGAAGACATGACGGCCGTCGGAGACGGAGTTGAGGCCGAAGGCCATCGCGTCGTCGCGGGTGGCGAGCACGGCGCTCGGGAAGAGCCGCGTGAGCACCTCGCGGCTCCCGGCCGAGAACGCCTCCGGGTAGTACGCGATGGTGCCGCCGTCCGAATCATCTGGATCATCTGGATCGCCGGGGTGATCGAGGGCGAACAGCGCGGTGTCCAGGTGGTAAAAGTACGGATCGACCAGGCGGAGTCCGATGACCGGTACGCCGAAGAACTCCTGCGCCTCGTCGTGCGCGGCACGCGTCGTACGGAATCCGCTGCCCGCGAGAACGTAGCGGCCCGCCGGTACGAGGTCGCCCTCACCCTCGCAGACCGACTCCGGGCGGTGGACGTCGTAGCCCGCCGCCTTGAACCACGTCTCGTACTCCGCGGACTCGGGGCGGCGTTGCTCCGCATGGAAGTAGGAGCCGAGGACGCGGCCGGCCACGACGAGCGCCGAGTTCGCGGCGAACACCATGTCGGGCAGGCCCGGGACGGGTGGCACGGTCTCCACGGTGTGTCCGTGCGCGCGGTAGGTCTCGATGAGGTTCTGCCATTGCGCGATGGCGAGCGCGGTGTCGACCCGCACGTCGTCACGCATCCACGGGTTGATGGCGTACTGAACGTCGAAGTATCGAGGCTCGCACACCAGATAGCGCCTGGGCACAGACGGGTACCTCCGCTTCCAGCGGGACAACGATCAGAGGGTGTCTCCACGGTAGGAAGCGGCAGTCGCGCTCGACAAGAGCATTTGGATGCGTGAGTCCGCAGTAATGCTGCGCAGATGGGGAGGTCAGCGCTGGTTTGCTGCGTCGTCCGGGGCGGGCTCGCGGGCGCCGGCCTCCGCACTGTCCGGCAGCAGATGGGAAAGGACCATGTAGCTGATCGTCTTGCGGATGAACGGCTCGGCCCTGATGCGTTCGAGCACCTCTTCGAAATGGCCGACGTCCGTGGCCCTGACGTGCAGCAACGCGTCGGCGCCGCCCGTCACGGTCATCGCGGAGGTGATCTCCGGGTGGTTGCGCACGACTTCGGCGAGCCGACGAGGCGGCGCCGCGCCGTCGCAGTACACCTCGACGAACGCCTCGGTGCTCCAGCCGAGCGCGGCCGGCCGGACCGTGGCGGTGTAGCCGGTGATGACGTCGTTCTCCCGCAGCCGGTCGGCGCGCCGCTTGACCGCGGTGGCGGACAGGCCGATGGCCGCGCCGATCTCCGCGAAACTCGTCCTGGCGTTGGCGATCAGGGCGGCGACGATCTTGCGGTCGAGGTCGTCGAACGCGACGTGCTTGCTGTTCATGGCCGGTGGTCCTTCTCGTGCTGGTCACGGGCGCGCAGGGCGAGGGCCACCAGGGCGGCGTCCTCGGGGCGCCGCACATCGCGGCCGGTCAGCTCGGCGAACCGGTTGATCCGCTGCTGGATCGTGTTGCGATGGCAGTACAGGGCGGCCGCGGTGTCCGCGACGGATCCCGTCCCGGCCAGGTGCGACCGTACGGTATCGAGCAGGCGCCTCGTCTCGCCGGCGGGCACCGCCTCCGTGTCGAGCCCGCTGAGTACGTCGTCGGCGAGATCCCGTCCGAAGCCCTCGGCGCGGTGCACCAGGACGTCGAGCCAGCTGTCCTCGAGGCGCCGGGGCCCCGCGGCGTCCGCGGGCAGCACGCGCGCCGTGGCCGTCGCGAGGACCACCGCACGCGGCACCGCGGCGAGCCCCGCCGCGGCGGAAGCGACCCCGCACGCGGTCTCCTGGAGCAGCGCGAGCACGGTCTCCGCCGTGGTGCGCCGGCCGAGCTGCACGGTGAGGACCACGTCCGACGCGACCTCCTGCAACTGGACGGGAGCCTCGGCCGTGCGCAGCGCCGCCGCGGTCCTGCGCAGCCCCGCTCCGTGCTGCGGGGGCGCCACCGCGCACAGGAAGCGGTCGTCGGCCTGGAAGCCGAGGGCGAGCGCCGCGTCCCGCACCACGGTCGGATTGCGCCCCTCGCTGTCCAGGAGCCGGGCGAACCACATGCGCCGCTCGTCCGCCGCGCGGCGTCCCATGTCCAGGATGGTGCGCTGGTACGCGGTCATGATCCCGGTGACGTGCTTCTCCACGGCCTCCCACACGTGGTACGCGGACGTCACCAGCTCGGCCTTGTCCTCCTCGCCCGCCTTGTCGACCAGAGCCGCCCAGACGACGCGGAAGTCGAGGCGCGCCGCCGCGAGGAGGGAGTCCAGAGCGACACCCTGGCGGGCGCGCCTCTCGCCGATCTCTTCGGAGACCGTGGCGATGCGCTCGGGCAGGGGCAGACAGGCGACCTTGCGCAGCAGGTACTCGAACGCCTGCCAGGCCGTGGCGCGGAAGTCCTCCTCCGAGACGCGGTCCGCGTAGGAGGCACGGACCGGCCGTACGCAGTCCACCCACAGGCCGACGAGGCTGTCGATGTCCTCGAGGCAGCGCCGGGCCAGCTCGGTGACCCGGGGATCAGGAGGTGGGAAGAGGACGGGCTCACTGTTCATGTGCACAATCCTGGCCGCCCCATCGGCGCCAAATCAACGTTGGCTTCGCGCCGGACCCCGTGAATTCTTGGAGTGTCCGGCAGGCCGTGGCCGGAATTCCACTGCATGGAGGGCCGGGTAGCTGTGCATTTGACCCCTCGAGAGCTGGAGCGGATCCAGCTGTTCACCGTCGCGGAACTGGCGCGCCGCCGCAGGGCGCGCGGGCGCCGGCTGAACGCGCCGGAGTCGATCGCCCTGATCTGCGACGAGGTTCTCGAAGCCGCCTGGGACGGCCTGAGCCTCGACGAAGTGATCGCGGCGGGCCGCAAGGTCCTCACCGAGGACGACGTCATGGACGGGGTGCCGCAGATGGTCACCACGATCCAGGTCGAGGCCCTGTTCCCGAGCGGTACGTCCCTGGTGGCGATCGACCACCCCATCTCCACCACGGGCGGGAGCGGCGGACCCGGGCCGGGAGCCGTCCGCACCGCACCCGACCCGGTCCTGATCAACACCGGCAGGCTCCGCTCGCGGCTGACCATCCGAAACAACGGCGACCGCACCGTCTACCTGTCCTCGCACTACCCGCTCGCCGAGGCGAACGCGGCTCTGGAGCTCGACCGCGAGGCCGCCGCGGGCCTGCGGCTCGACATCCCGGCGGGCACCGCTCTGTCCTTCGAACCCGGTGCCGTGCGAGAAGTCGACGTGGTGACGGCACGCCATGAGGAGGCGTCATGACGCAGGTCGACCGCCGCACGTACAACGCTCTCTACGGGCCCACGACCGGCGACCGGATCCGGCTCGGCGACACGTGCTTGTGGGTCGAGGTGGAACAGGACGACGGCACACCGGGCGACGAACTGCTCGGCGGCTGCGGCAAGACGGTGCGCGACGGACTGCTCGCATCGCCGCGCTCCGAGCGGGACTCCGCGCTCGACATGGTGGTCGCGGGAGTGGTCCTGATGGACCCGGTGCTGGGCGTCCGCAAGACCGACATCGGCATCAAGGACGGTCGGATCGTCGCCGTCGGCGGCGTCGGCAACCCGGATGTCATGGACGTCGACTTCGCCATCGACTCCCACACCTCGGTCATCCCGGGCGAGGGACTGATCGCCACCCCGGGCATCGTGGACAGCCACGTCCACCTCTCCTCGCCCGAGGTGGCACCCGCCGCACTGTCCGCCGGAGTCACCACGCTCGTCGGCATGGGCCTCGGCGGAGTGTGGGAGATCGGCTGCAACCCGGCGCACAACCTGCACACCCTGATGGCGTCCTGGCGCGGCACCCCGCTCAACATCGCCTTCCTCGCCCGCGGCTCCTCCACCTCGCGCGCCCTGCTCGACGAATCCGTACTCGCGGGCGCCGGCGGCTTCAAGATCCATGAGGACTTCGGCGCCACCCCGCGCATCATCGAGACGTGCCTGGGCGCCGCGGAACAGGCGGACCTGCCCGTCGCCATGCACACCGACTCCATGAACGAGTCCGGCTATCTGCGCGACACCATCGGCGCCACTCGCGGCCGTACCGTGCACGCCTACCACGTCGAGGGCGGCGGCGGTCACCCCGACCTTCTGGAGATTCTCTCCGAGCCCAACGTGCTTCCCTCGTCGACCACCCCGACGGTTCCGTACACCGCCAACACCGTCGGCGAGCTGTTCCCGATGACGATGACGGTCCACCGGCAGAACCACCACTCGCCCAGCGACATCGAGATCTCCAAGGGCCGCATCCGAGGCCACGCCATCGCCGCCGAGAACGCCCTGCACGACCTGGGCGCGATCAGCATCGTCAACTCCGACTCCATGGGCATGGGCCGGATGGCCGAGACCGTGCGCAGGACCTGGCAACTCGCCCATGTGCAGGCCCTCGCGAACGGCGCCGGGGGAGTGGAACACCCCGCCAACGCACGGGCCTTGCGCTATCTGGCGAAGATCACCCTGAACCCGGCGATCGCGCACGGCCTGGCCCACGAGGTCGGCTCCCTCCAGCCGGGCCGCATGGCCGACCTCGTCCTGTGGCACCCCGCCTGGTTCGGTACCAAGCCCGAACTCGTGGTCAAGGGCGGCTTCGTGGCCTGGGGCAACACGGGATCGGGCTCCGGCTCCACCCGCCTGACCCAGCCCCGCACCTACCGCCCCTACTTCGGGGCACTCGGCGACGCCCCCGCACGCCTGTCCCGGATCTTCGTCGCGCAGGCCGCCCTGGAGGACCGGGCCGCCCGCGCCGCGCTCCCGCAGGGTCTGCAGTACGCGCCGATCGTCGGCGCACGCGGACTGACCCGGGCCGACATGCTGCACAACACCGCCACGCCACGCGTCCATGTGCCGCGCGAGCCCGCTCCCGTCCTGGTCGACGACGTCCCCACCGGAACCGACGCCGTCACCGAACTGCCCCTCGCCCAACTGCACCACTTCGCCTGAGGGACGGACCCACCCCATGCTTCTCGATCTGCTGGTGCGCAACGCGCGCATCCTCACCCTCGACGACGACCGGCCCACCGCCCGCAGCCTGGGCGTCCTGCACGGCAGGATCGCTGGACTCGACGAGGACGTCGAAGCCCTGCCCGCGCGGCGCGTCCTCGACGCGGGCGGCGCCACCCTCGTCCCCGGATTCAACGACGCCCACTGCCACACCGCGTGGTTCGGCCTCACCCTCGCCCAGCTCGACCTGTCCAAGGCCCGGTCGGTGGACGAGGTGTACGCCGCCGTCGCCGACCACGCGGAAGGCCGGCCGCAGGACGCGTGGGTGATCGGCGCCGGGCTCGACCACCACAAGCTCGGCGGCGTCCAGCCGCACCGCGACGCACTCGACCGCGCCGCGGGCGGCCGCCCGGTGTGGCTCAAGCACACCTCCGGACACGCCTGCATCGTCAACTCGCCCGTCCTGGAGAAGGCCGGAGCGCTCGCCGACGGGTTCGCCGACCCCACCGGCGGAGTCGTCGCCCGAAACGCGGACGGGCGGCCCAACGGACTTCTCGAAGAGACCGCGCAGCAGCTCGTCCAACGCCAGGTGCTGCCGTACCCCGTGGCCGCCCTCGCCGACGCCATCGGCGCCGCCACCCGGCGCTACCTCGCCGAGGGCATCACCAGCTTCACCGAAGCGGGCATCGGAGGCGGCTGGATCGGGCACAGTCCGGTGGAGCTCGCCGCCTATCAACTTGCCTGTGACGGAGGCCAGTTGCATACGCGGGCCCAGGTGATGGCCGCCTCCGACGTGCTGCACCCGCTCACCGCTCACGCCGACGACGCCATCACCCTCGGCCTCGACCTCGGCATGCGCACCGGCTTCGGCGACGACAGGCTCTCGCTGGGACCCGTAAAGATCTTCCTCGACGGCTCGCTGCTCGGCCGCACCGCCGCCGTCACCGAACCGTTCTGCGGCTGCCCCCACGACACGTCCGCCACCGGATACTTCCAGGGCGACCCGGAGGCAATGGCCGACACCGTGGTGGCCGCGCACCGGGCCGGCTGGACCGTCGCCGCCCACGCCATCGGCGACCGGGCCGTCGACCTCGCACTCGACACCTTCGCCCGCGCCCAACGAGCCCACCCACGCCCCGACGTGCGCCACCGGATCGAGCACGCCGGAGTCGTACGCCCCGACCAGCTCGCCCGCTTCGCCGAGCTGCGCGCCGTGCCCGTGCCGCAGCACAACTTCCTGTACGCCTTCGGGGACGCCATGGCGGCAGCGCTCGGGCCGCAGCGCACCCCGTGGTCGTACCGGCTGCGTTCCCTGCTCGACCTGGGCATTGTCGTGCCCGGCAGCTCGGACCGGCCGGTCGCTCCCGGCGCCCCGCTGCCCGCGATGCAGTCCATGGTGGAGCGCCTCACCGAGACCGGCGCGCCCTATGGAGCGGACGAGAGCGTCACGGCACTCGCCGCGCTGCGTGCCTGGACGGTCGGCTCCGCGCACGCCACGGGCTACGGCGACCGAAAGGGCGTCCTCCGCCCCGGTTACCTGGCCGACTTCACCGTGCTGGACGCCGACCCCACCAGCATCTCGCCGGACCGCATCGGCGCGATCCGGATCCTGGCCACCTCCGTCGGCGGCACCGTCGCCCACGACCCGCTCGGCATGACCGCCTCCGCCTGAGGCCCGCTCCCCGCTCCACCGTCCCCCGACCGCCCAGGCGGTCACCGTCCCCCGGGAGATTCCGTGAGCTCCAACAGCACGACGCCACCAACAGGCCGCACCGTCGCCGGCACCGCCGACATCAAGCGCCTCCTGTCCGCCGCGTTCATCGGCACCGCCCTCGAGTGGTACGACTACTTCCTCTACGGCACCGCGGCCGCGCTCGTCTTCAACAAGCTGTTCTTCCCCTCGCTCGACGCCACGACGGCGACCATCGCCTCCTTCGTGACCTTCGCCGTCGGCTTCGCGGCCCGGCCCATCGGCGCCGCGGTCTTCGGCCACATCGGCGACCGCTACGGACGCAAGGCCGCGCTGATCATCACGGTCGTCATGATGGGTGTCGCCACCGGCTGCATCGGCCTCCTCCCGTCGTACGACACCATCGGCATCTGGGCACCCGTGCTGCTCGCCGTACTCCGCTTCGTGCAGGGCATCTCGGTCGGCGGGGAGTGGAGCGGCGCGATGCTCCTGACCCTGGAACACACGCCGAAGGAGAAGCACGGCAGCTACTCGTCGGTTCCCCAACTCGGCTCGCCCGTCGGCACGTTGCTCTCCAGCGGCGCCTTCGCCCTGGTCGGCCTGCTGCCCGACGACGCCTTCTACGCGTGGGGCTGGCGCATCCCGTTCCTCGCCGCCTTCGGCCTGCTCGTCTTCGCGCTCTACCTGCGCCTGCGCATCGAGGAGTCCCCGGTCTTCCGCGCCATGATCGAGGACGCCGAGAAGAACGGCCCCGCGCCCGCACCCCTCATCGAGGCCTTCCGCAAGACCTGGGGCCGCATGATCATCAGCGTCCTCGCGGCCTTCCTCGGCATCGGCGGCTTCTTCCTGCTGACCACCTTCATGATCTCGTACGGCACCGAACAGCTCGGCATCGCGAAGTCCGTGATGCTGAATGCCACGCTCCTTGCCGCCGTGGCCGAGATGGTCGTGATCTACATCGGCGGCCGGATCGCGGACCGCGTCGGCCCGTGGAAGGTGTGCGCCGTCGGCGGTGTGCTGTCCGTCCTGGTCGCCTTCCCGGTCTTCTGGCTCGTCGACACGGGACAGACCGCCCTCGTCATCCTCGGTGTGACCCTCGGCGTCGCCGTCATCTCCATCCCGTACGCCACCATCGGCGCCGTCGTCACGGGCCTGTTCCCGGAGACCTTCCGCTACAGCGCCGTCGCCATGTCGTACAACCTCTCGGGTGTCCTCGGCGGCTTCGTCCCGCTCGTCGCCGCCTGGCTGACCGGCGTCACCGACGGCGCGTCCTGGGGCGTCGCCCTCCTCCTCGTCCTCATCGCCGCCTGCACCGCGGCCGGCTCCTTCCTGGCCGGACCGCTGCTCGGCAGCCGGTCCGCCACCACGCCCGAGAACACCTCCGCACCTCAGAAGGCCACCGCATGACCCAGCGCCTCCCCGCCCGTCCCGGCGGCCAGGTCCTCATCGACCAGCTGTCCGCACACGGCGTCGAGACCGTCTACGGCGTGCCCGGCGAGAGCTACCTCGCCGCGCTCGACGCCCTGCACGACGCCCCTGTCCACATGGTCGTCTGCCGCCACGAGGGCGGCGCCGCCTACATGGCCGAGGCCCACGGCAAGCTCACCGGGCGCCCCGGAGTCTGCTTCACGACCCGGGGGCCCGGTGCCACCAACGCGCTGGTCGCCCTGCACACCGCGTACCAGGACGCCACGCCGGTGATCCTGTTCATCGGCCTGGTGCCGCGCGGGCACACCGACCGCGCCTCCTTCCAGGAGCTCGACCTGCGCGGCACGTTCGGCGCGAGCGCCAAGCTCGTCGAGACCATCGACGATGCCGCGCGCATCCCCGAGTACGTCGCCCGCGCGTTCGCCGTCGCGAGCAGCGGCCGGCCGGGACCCGTGGTCCTGGGTCTGCCGGAGGACATGCTCACGGACGTCGTACGCGTCGCCGACGCAACCCCGCTACCCGTCCCCGGCGGCGGCGTGACCCCGGCCGAACTCGTCTCCCTGGAAGGGCTGTTGGCGACCGCCGAGCGCCCCCTCCTGTTCCTCGGCGGCGGCCGCTGGACCTCGGACGCCCGCGCCGCCGTACGGGACTGGGCCGAGGCGTGGTCCCTGCCCGTGGCGGTGGACTTCCGCTGCCAGGACCTCATCGACAACGAGTCCGAGGTGTACGTCGGCCCGCTCGGCTACGGGCGCGACGACGCGCTCGCGCAGCGGGTGCGCGAGGCCGACCTGCTGCTGGCCCTCGGGACCGCACCGGGTGACGTCGCGACCGACGGGTTCACGCTGCTTCCCATCGACGGAACCGGACCCCGGCTCGTCCAGGTGCTGCCTGAACCGCAGCCGCCGGGCGCCCTGTACCCCGCCGAACTCACCCTGCTCGCCGCCCCCGAGGCCTTCGCGGACGCGGTACGCACCCTGCGCCCCGGCAGCCCCGTGCCGTGGGCCGTGCGGACCAAGCAGGACAGGGCCGCCCACCTGGCGTTCCGCACCCCGGTCCCGGAGGATGACCCGCTCGACCTGGCCACCGTCTTCGCCACCCTCGACGACCGGCTCCCCGCGGACGCCGTCATCACCTTCGGCGCCGGAAACCACGCCATCTGGGCGCAGCGCTTCCTCACGTACCACGACGGCACACGCCAACTCGCCCCCCGCAACGGGTCCATGGGCTACGGCATACCCGCCGCCGTGGCCGCCGCGATCCACGATCCGGACCGCCGGGTCGTCTCCGTCGCGGGCGACGGCTGCTTCCTGATGAACGGTCAGGAACTGGCCACCGCCGTGGCCGAGGGCGCCAAGCCGCTGATCATCGTGCTGAACAACGCCAAGTACGGCACCATCCGCCAGCACCAGGAGCAGGCCTACCCGGGGCGGGTGAGCGGCACCGGCCTCGGCAACCCGGACTTCGCCGCGTTCGCCCGCGCCTTCGGCGCCCACGGCGAAACCGTCACTGTCACAGGCGAGTTCGGGCCCGCGCTCCAGCGGTCCCTCGACAGCGGCAAGGCCGCCCTCGTCGAGCTGAAGGTGACCGACGGGCGCTTGGCCCCCGGTGTCACTGTCGCCTCCCTGCGCAAGGAGAGCTGCCATGTCTGACCTGACCCTGCACAACATCGTCGACGGCCGCAGTACCGAGGTCGCGGACCGCATGGAGCTCACCGACCCCGCGACGGGAGAGGTCTACGGCACCGCGCCCCGCTCGTCCGCCGCGCACGTGGACGCGGCCGTGGCCGCCGCGCGGCGCGCCCTGCCCGCCTGGCGCCGCAGCACCCCGGCCCAGCGGCAGGAGGCACTCCTGCGCCTCGCCGGCCTCGTGACCGCCCACGCGGACGAGCTGGTCGACGCGGAAGTGCGCAGCACCGGCAAGCCGCGCGAGACGACCCGGACCCTCGAAGTCGGCCGTGGCGCGGACCAGTTGCGCTTCTTCGCGGGAGCAGCCCGTGTTCTGGAGGGTGTTGCCGCCGGCGAGTACGCGGAGGGCCACACCTCGTACGTCCGCCGCGAGGCCGTGGGTGTAGTCGCCCAGGTCACGCCCTGGAACTATCCGCTGATGATGGCCGTGTGGAAGCTCGGCCCCGCGCTCGCCGCGGGCAACACGGTGGTCCTCAAGCCGTCCGACACCACGCCCTGGTCGACCGTCCTGCTCGGCGAACTCGCCGCGCGCGTCTTCCCGCCGGGCGTCGTCAACATCGTGTGCGGCGACCGGGACACCGGACGCGCGCTCGTCGCCCATCCGGACGTCGACATGGTGGCCATCACCGGCAGCACGCGGGCCGGTTCCGAGGTCATGGCCGAGGCCTCCCGCGAGGTCAAGAACGTCCACCTGGAGCTGGGCGGCAAGGCGCCGGCAGTCGTCTTCGCCGACGTCGACCCCGTCCGCACGGCCCGCGCCCTCGCCGACGCCGCCTTCTTCAACGGCGGCCAGGACTGCACTGCCGTGACCCGGATCCTGGTCCAACGCCCGCTCCACGACACCCTGTTGACGGCCCTCGTCGACGCCGCGCGCGACACCCGGACAGGCTCACCGGACGAGGACGCCTTCTACGGCCCTCTCAACAGCGCCGCCCACGCCGCCCGCGTCGAGTCCGTCATCGCGACGCTCCCCGAGCACGCCCACGTGGAGACCGGGGGCCGGCGCGTCGACCGCCCCGGCTACTTCTTCCCGCCCACCGTCATCTCCGGCGTCCGCCAGGACGACGACGTGGTGCAGGGCGAGATCTTCGGCCCCGTCGTCACCGTCCAGCCCTTCGACACCGAGGCAGAGGCCATCGCCCTGGCCAACGGCGTCGACTTCGGCCTGGCGTCCAGCGTATGGACCGCCGATCTGGGCCGCGCCATGAGGCTGAGCGCCGAGCTCGACTTCGGCTGCGTCTGGCTCAACTGCCACCAGGTGGTCCTCGCCGAGATGCCCCACGGCGGATACAAGCAGTCGGGCATCGGCAGCGACCTGAGCCGCTACGGCTTCGACGACTACACGCGGATCAAGCACGTCATGGCCGCGCACGTCACGCCCTGACACGCCGCGGACGGCGCGCGCTCGGCCCGCTATTTGATCAGCGCGTTGGCCACGACGACGATCAGGCCGAGCAGCGCGTCGCCCGCGCCGAGAAGCAGCGACCGGGCCCACGACCTGCCGCTGACACGGGCCGCCGTCAGACCCCAGCCGAAGAGCAGGGCGACGTTGAAGCCGAGGGCGACGTACTCGATCCCCGAGTAGTTCCACCAGCCGAGTCCCGCTCCGAAGAGCATCACGAGCGTCGGCAGGGTGGCGAGGAGCAGCGGCCACTCCTCGGCGAGCGCCCGCACCGCGGTGAACGCCCCATGGTGGGTCTCGTCCCCGCGCCGGGCGATGAGGTGCGCGTACCCGTGCGCCAGGGCCGAGGCGAGCGCGGTGATCAGGAGCCACTTGGCGTCGTACATGCGGTCCGCGCGTGACGAGCGCCCGTACTGGGTGAGCGCGGCGACCATGGAACTGGCGAGGACGGCTCCGTAGACGCCGCCGAACAGCACGTTGGGCCGGGCGGCGCCGCGGCTCAGGGTGCGACCGCAACGGCGGAGGGTCTGGCGGGTGTTCATGACGGGGTCCTCGGGGTCGTCCGTGGGGCGCCTGTGGCGGGGGTGGAGAGGGCGATAGCGAGGGGCGGGTGGTCGGCTGTCCGGTCACTTTCGCCCGAGGGGGCCGGTGGACCGGGGCGACACGCGTGGGATGTCCGGGTTTCGCGCACGCCCTGAGACGGTCGAGCGCAGAGGGAGTCATTGAAGTTGAGTCCGGGTTCAGGTACGTTGCGAATGCTTCCCGAACCTGCGACCAGGAGGCTGTCTCTTGGGTACCCGAATCAGCGCCGTCCTCTTCGACTTCGGGGGAGTGCTGACCACCAGCGTGTTCAAGGCGTTCGAGGCCTTCGGCACCAAGCTCGGCGTGGATCCGCGGCTCCCGCTCAGGCTGCTCGCGAAGGACGAGCTCTCCGGCGCCCTCCTCGTGGAACACGAGGAAGGCCGACTCGGCCAGCGTGACTTCGAGGACGGTTTCGCCGAGCGGCTGCGCGCGCACGGAGCCGATGTCCAGGGCCCCGGACTCCTGTCCCTGATGCAGACCGAACTGCGCCCCGACCAGGCGATGCTCGACCTCGTCGCCGAGCTGCGGAACGCGGGACACCGCGTGGGCCTGCTCTCCAACTCCCTGGGCGACGACTGCTACGCGGGCTTCGACCTCGAGTCCATCTTCGACGCCGTGGCGATCTCCGCAGAGATCGGCGTACGCAAACCGTCCCGGCGCGCCTACGCCATCGCGTGCGAGCGGCTCGGCACCGAGCCCGCCGAGACCGTCATGGTCGACGACCTCGAACACAACATCGTCGCGGCACGACGTGCCGGCCTCGCCGGGATCGTCCACCGCGAAGCGGCCACGACCGCCGAGGAGTTGAGGGCTTTGCTGCACCTGGACATGGCGACAGAGACGACACAGGCAGCGGCGGCACACGAAATACACGCAGCACAAGCAGCACGGGCAGACGCGCAGCCCGATCCCCGGTCCCGCTAGCCGGCCGCGCCGCGCTGCCGCGCCGGCCCCCGAAATCCATCCCCCGTGAGGAGAACCACGTGTTCGAGCTGACCGACAGGGCCAAGGAGTACCAGGAGAAGCTGCTCGCCTTCATGGACGAGCGGATCTACCCGGCGGAGTCCGTCTACGAGGCGCAGATGACGGAGTCCGGCGATCCGCACTTCCACCCGCCCATCCTCGAAGAGCTCAAGGCGGACGCGAAGAAGTGCGGCCTGTGGAACCTCTTCCACCCGCACCCCGAGTGGGGCCCCGGCCTCACCAACCTCGAGTACGCCCCGCTCGCCGAAATCATGGGCCGCAGCGCGCACTTGGCCCCCGAGGCCACCAACTGCAACGCGCCGGACACCGGCAACATGGAGGTGCTCACCCTCTTCGGCACCGACGAGCACAAGGAGAAGTGGCTCAAGCCGCTCCTCGACGGCGAGATAGCGTCCGCCTTCGCGATGACCGAGCCCGCCGTGGCGAGCTCCGACGCCACCAACATCCAGCTCCGCATGGAGCGGGACGGCGACGACTACGTCCTCAACGGACGCAAGTGGTGGACCTCCAACGCCCTGCACAAGAACTGCAAGGTGCTCATCGTGATGGGCAAGACGGAGCCGGAAGCCGCGACGCACCGTCAGCAGAGCATGATGGTCGTGCCGATCGACACCCCCGGCGTCACCGTCCTGCGCAACCTCCCCGTCTTCGGCTACAAGGACCGCGAGGGGCACGCCGAGGTCGTCTTCGAGAACGTCCGCGTCCCGGTCACCGCGCTGCTCGCCGGAGAGGGCGACGGCTTCATGATCAGCCAGGCGCGGCTCGGCCCCGGCCGCATCCATCACTGCATGCGCGCCGTCGGCATGGCGGAGCGCGCCCTCGACCTGATGATCGACCGGGCCCAGGCGCGCACGACCTTCGGCGAGCCCGTTGCGAACCGCGCCAATGTGCAGGACTGGATCGCCGAGTCCCGCATCGAGATCGACATGGTCCGGCTGCTCACTCTCAAGGCCGCGCACCTCATGGACACCGTGGGGAACCGGCACGCGCGCACCGAGATCGCCGCGATCAAGGTGGCCGCGCCCGAGGTCGCGCTGAAGGTGGTCGACCGGGCCATCCAGGTGCACGGCGGAGGCGGCGTCTCCGACGACTTCCCGCTCGCCAGCATGTACGCGCATCTGCGCACCCTGCGCCTCGCCGACGGCCCCGACGAGGTCCACAAGCGCACCATCGCGATGCGTGAACTGCGCCGCCGGGAACCGCAGTGGGGCCGCACCCGCTGACCGCACGGTACTGGCGAGGGGTCCTGCCGGGCCAAGCGGGAAAGGAGGCGATCGGCGCACGCGGGTGTGCGAAGATCGCCTCGCTCCCGTACCTGCGGGCACCACAGGTGAGTTCGCAGGTGTGCGGTGCCGGCGAGCAGTACCAGGCTGCAGCGCCCGGCGGGCACACACGTGAGCAGCAGAAGCCAGCACAGGAAGGCCCCACGACATGACCACCCGCGGCCACGCACCGGACGGGGAGGACATCCCCTCGCTCGCGGACACCTCCGCCCTGCGTGAACCCCCCGCCACCGCGCGCGGCGCCCGGACCCGCGCCGCGCTCGTGGCCGCGGCCCGCGTCGTGTTCGAACGCGACGGCTATCTGGACTCGCGCCTCACTGACATCACCGCCGAGGCCGCCTGCTCGACCGGCACCTTCTACACGTACTTCGCCGGCAAGGAGGAGATCTTCCAGGCCGTGCTCGAAGTCGCGCAGGACGACATGCTGCACCCGGGCATGCCGCGCCTCGACCCCGAGGACAGCTCGCCCGTCGGCGTGATCGAGGCCAGCAACCGGGCCTACTTCGAGGCGTACGAGCGCAACGCGAAGCTCATGCTGATCCTCGATCAGGTCGCGGCCGGTGACTCCGGGTTCCGGGAGGTGCGCCGGCGCCGGAGCCGCGCGTTCGCCGACCGCAACGCGCGCGCCATCAAGGACCTCCAGGACCGTGGGCTCGCGGACCGCGACCTCGACCCCCTCATGGCGGCGCGCGCGCTCTCGGGCATGGTGAGCCGCATGGCCTACTACGCGTACGGGCTCGGTGAGGACGACACGCTCGACGAGCTGGTCGAGACGTCCACCGCGCTCTGGGCCAACGCCCTCAAGCTCGACAGGAACGCCAATTGACATGCTCCTCGGGCTGAAGCGCGAGGATTCTGGCCGTCCCACGGGTTGCTGTGCCGCTACGCGGCACGGCTTCCTGCTGGGATTCCATGGCTTCCTGTTTCTTCGCGTTGGGCCAGATCAGGTTCTGGTCTTACCTTCGCTCCGCAGGCTGTTACCGCCAGTCCGGCGGCCTGTTTCACATTGATCGACGCGTTGTGGTCACGGTCGTGGTCGGTGCCGCACTCGCGGCAGGTCCACTCCCTCACGTGCAGGGGTTTGGGCCCGTCGTGGTGACCACAGGTCGAGCACACCTGACTGGTGGGCTCGAACCGACCGATCTTGATAAAGGTCCGCCCGTACCGAGCCGCCTTGTAGGCGAGCATGGTCACGAACTGTGACCAGCCCGCGTCATGGACGGACTTGGCCAGTTTGGTGCGCGCGAGGCCCTTGACCGACAGGTCTTCCACGGCGATCGCTTGATTCTCGCGGATCAACTGGGTGGAGAGCTGGTGGTGGAACTCCTTGCGCGCGTCGGCGACCTGCGCATGCGCGCGGGCAACCTTGAGCCGGGCCTTGTCCCGGCTCTTCGAGCCCTTCTGCTTGCGGGACAGCTCCCGCCCGGCCTTCTTGAGCTTCTTCTCCGCCCGGCGCAGAAACCGCGGGGAGTCGATCTTCGTGCCGTCGGACAGCACCGCGAAGTGGGTCAGGCCCAGGTCAATACCGATGGCCTGGTCGGTGGCGGGCATCCGCGCAACGTCGGCGGCCGGGTCGGTGTCGATGACAAAGCTCGCGAAGTACCGCCCCGCCGAGTCCTTGATTACCGTGACCGAGGACGGCACCACGGGCAGGGCACGGGACCACTTCACCCGCACCGCGCCGATCTTCGGCAGGTTCAGCCGGCCACCCGGGGTGATCGACCAGCGGGCGTTGGCCGTGAACCGGATCGACTGCCTCGAATCCTTCCGCGACTTGAACCGCGGCGCACCCACCCTCGCGCCCTTACGCTCACCCTTGAGGGAGGCGAAGAACGCCCGGTAGGCGGCCTCCACATCGCGTAGGGACTGCTGGAGCACCACCGAGGACACCTCGCCCAGCCAAGACCGCTCCACGGTCCGCTTGGCGCGGGTGATCAGGGTCTGGGACAGCTCGGCGGCCTTCGGATAGGGCTGACCCGCCGCGTGGGCGTCCTTCCGGGCACGCACCGCGTCGTTGAACACGACGCGTGCGCACCCGAACGCTCGCGCCAACGTGATGCGTTGACCCGGTTCCGGGTACAACCTGAAGGCGTACCGGAGCTGCATGAACGTCACCCTAGGTGCGCCCTCCCGGGCACCGCCCCAGAAGACCGGAGCTGATCAAGATCGTCCTCCTGTTTGAGGCTCGCGCGCAAGTTCGGCCTATCGCGCCCGCTACTGATCGTTGGACGCGTGGGGCGGAGGCCGGGTGGGAGGCGAGCCATGCCGCTGCGCACCGGCAGGCCAGAGGGCCACACCTCCCTGCTCTGCAGGGAGGGAAGCCGCGACGCTCCGCGTCGCGATCTCCAGATTCGCTTCACCACCGGGCTGAAGCCCGATGCACTGCGAATGAATCCCGGTAGCGCGAGAGGAACGCCAGGCAGGGGAGTCGCGGCGGCTCAAGAGGCAATCGGCGCACGCCCCTTGACCGAACGGCACCCGCTCCCGGAGTGTGTGGTGGCTGAGCCGCGCTCATTCCACAAAAACATGTGTGACACGTGCGAGAAGTCGTCGAACCCGCAGTGCGGTGGCCGCCGCGCTGGCTGCCGGGTTGTTGATGGGGGCGTCAGCGGTGGCCTCGGCTGCTCCGACAACGTTGTCAGAAGCCAGGGCAACGTTGTCTACGTCATCCAAGTCCCCTGCCACCGCGGCGAAGCCGTCCCTGGTGGGCGATCCCGCCGCGTACGTGGACCCGCTCATCGGCACGGGCCGCGGCGGCGCGAGCGTCGGTGAGATCAACAACTTCCCGGGCCCCGCCGCCCCGTTCGGCATGATGCAGTTCTCGCCGGACACGGCAGGCTCGTACGCCGGGTACCAGTACCACAGCGACAGGATCCGCGGCTTCAGCCTCGATCACGCCTCGGTCGGCTGCACGGCCTTCGGCGACGTGCCGATCCTGCCCGTGACCGGAGACGTCGGATCGGCTCCGTGGGACCGGACCGAGTCCTTCTCGCACGAGGACGAGAAGGCCGAACCCGGGTACTACGCGGTCACGTTGTCAGACTCGAAGGTGCGGGCCGAACTGGCCGCCACCACGCGTACGGGTCTGGCGCAGTTCACGTTCCCCGAAGGGGCGGACGCGGCCCAGGTGCTGGTGAAGGGCGGTGCCAGCCTCTCCGGCAACAAGCGCGCCGACCTGCGCGTCGTCGGCGACCAGCAGGTCACCGGGTCCGCGACGACCGGCAACTTCTGCGGCAAGGGCAACGAGTACACGGTCCACTACGCGATCACCTTCGACCGCCCGTTCACCGCGCACGGCACGTGGGACGGCAAGACCGTCTCCAAGGAGACCGACTCGGTCGACGCCCCCAAAGCGGGCGCCTACCTCACCTTCGGGACGGCGGACTCGCGCACGGTGCGGGCCAAGGTCTCCATGTCGTACGTGTCCGTGGACGGCGCCGAGGCCAACATGGCGGCCGAGGTGCCCGGCTGGAGCCTGGACGCCCTGCACCGGCAGACCCGCGACCAGTGGGCCGACACGCTCGGCAGGATCCGCGTCGCCGGGCGCGACACCGGTGAGCTGAAGACGTTCTACACCGCGCTGTACCACTCGCTGATGCACCCGAACACCTTCAACGACGCCGACGGACGCTACATCGGCTTCGACGACAAGGTGCGCACGCTGCCCGCGGGACACAACCAGTACGCGAACTTCTCCGACTGGGACACCTACCGCTCGCTGGCGCCCCTCCAGGCGATGCTGTGGCCGAAGCAGGCCAGTGACATGGCGCAGTCGCTCGTCAACGACGCCGAACAGGGCGGCTGGTGGCCGCGCTGGCCCCTGGCCAACGACTACACGGGCCAGATGACGGGCGACAACTCCGTCCCCCTCATCGCCAACCTCTACGCCTTCGGCGCCCGCGACTTCGACGTCAAGAAGGCGCTGAAGTACCTGGTCAAGGGCGCCACTTCGGTGGACGACACCCCGGGTGCGTACAAGGAACGGCCCGGGATCGGCGAGTTCGTCGAGCGCGGCTACATGCCCAACAACGACGCCTCGCGCGGCGACCATCAGCGGGTGGGCGGATCGGTCACCCTGGAGTGGGCGATCGACGACTTCGCCATCGCGCAGGCCGCGAAGGCCGTGGGCGACAAGGACACCGCCGCCACCTTCACCCGCCGGGGCCAGAACTGGCAGAACATCCTCAACCCCGCCACCGGCTACCTTCAGCCGCGCGGCGAGGACGGCCGCTTCCCGGACGGCCCGGCCTACCAGCCGCCGCCCCCGGGCAAGTTCGGCCAGGACGGCTTCGACGAGGGCAACGCGGCGCAGTACAACTGGCTCGTCCCGCAGAACACCGAGGGTCTGATCGCGGCCATGGGCGGGCGCGACGCGGCCGCCGACCGCCTCGACACCTTCTTCACGAAGCTGAACGCCGGGCCGAACGAGCCCTACATGTGGGCCGGCAACGAGGTCAACTTCGGTGTGCCGTGGGTGTACAACCACCTGGGCATGCCGTGGAAGACGCAGAAGGCCGTGCGGGACGTCGCCACCACCCTCTTCAGCCCGACTCCGGACGGCGAGCCCGGCAACGACGACCTGGGAGCCCAGTCCTCCTGGTACGTGTGGGCCGCGCTCGGCCTGTACCCGTCGACACCCGGCACCCCGGATCTCGCCGTGCACAGCCCGCTCTTCGAGCGCGCGGTCCTCGATCTGCCCGGCAAGGGACGGGAGTTGGACATCCGCGCCCCGAAGGCTTCCGCCGACGCGCCGTACGTCCACGGGCTCGCGCTCGACGGCCGCACCTGGGAGCGCACCTACCTCCCGCAGTCCGCGGTGAAGGACGGGGCGCGCCTCGACTTCACGCTGTCGGGCACCCCGGACAAGACCTGGGCGACATCCGCGAAGGCCGCGCCGCCCTCGTACCGCTCGGGCGAGCGTCCCTTCCTCGCGAGCGCGACGCCCAACGCGGCGTCGGCCGTCCCCGGCGGCGACGCGGCGAAGGTCACCGTCCACGGCCAGCGTCTGGCCGGGCACGACAAGGCGCTGACCGTCTCCGCGAAGGCCCCCGAAAGGCTGACCGTCTCGTCCGCGGGCGGGCGGCTCGGCCTCGACGCGAAGACCGGCTCGGGCGAGCTCGCCCTGTCCGTGAAGGCCGCGGCCGGCACGGCCGAGGGCTACTACGAGATCCCGGTGACAGTCCGTGGGCAGGGGGCAGGGGACAAGCCCGTCCAGCTCTCCGTGTTCGTGCTCGTCGCCGCCGAGGGTGGTCTCGCCGCCGCGTACGACAACACCGGCTCCTCCGACGACGCCGACCGCGGCCAGGGCGACTACGACGGCGACGGCAACACCTACTCCCGTCAGGGCCTTGAGGCAGCCGGCCTCAAGGGCGGAGCGCGCGTCGAGGTGGCGGGCACGTCCTTCGTGTGGCCCGCCGCGCCCCAGGGGCGGCCCGACAACGTCGTGGCCGCAGGTCAGCGCATCGACCTGGAGGACCGGGCCGAGGACGCCAGGAAACTGCTGTTCGTGGGCTCGGCGACGCACAGCGACCAGCGCGGCAGCGCCACCGTGACGTTCACCGACGGCTCCACCGCCACCGCGGATCTGTCGTTCGGCGACTGGACCCTGCCGGGCGGCGGGACCGACCCCGTCTTCGGCAACACGACCGTGGCCCGCACCGACCACCGCAACCAGTCAGGAGGCGCCGGGCCCGCCGCGTACGTCTTCGCCACCAAGCCCTTCGACGTACCGGAGGGGAAGCACATCAAGAGCGTGACGCTGCCCGACAACGGCAACCTGCATGTCTTCGCGGTCGGCCTGGGCTGAGGTCACCCGACCGTTCGAGTGCCCGCCTCACGGGGCGGGCACTCGAACACGGTCGCCGTGTCGAATCGCACGACCGCCGCGCGTCGACTACCGTCTCACCGCGCTCGGGCGCTCGCCCGAGCAGCCGCCGGCCAGGTCCGCGCGGGCCATCGAGAGACGGGAATGCCGCCGATGAGCTCGGGGTTCGACGGGCAGACAACGAGCGGCGAGGAGCTGCGCACACCGCTGCGCGACTTCCTGCGCACCGAGACCGGCAGCGCCTCGGTGCTGCTCGTCGCCGCGCTCGCGGCACTGGCCTGGGTGAACATCGGACCCGGCACGTACGAGGAATTCTGGGGGACGCACTTCTCCGTCCGTATCGGTTCCGCCGGGGTGTCGCTGGACCTGCGGGAGTGGGTCAACAGCGGCCTGATGGCGTTCTTCTTCTTCGTCGTCGGCCTGGAGGCGCGGCGCGAGTTCGACATGGGGGAGCTCCGCGAACGCCGGCGCGTCACGCTGCCCCTCGTCGCGGGACTCAGCGGCATGGTCGTCCCCGTAGCCGTCTACCTGGCCATCAACGCGGGGCAGAGCACGGCCCACGGCTGGGGCGCCGCGATGTCGACCGACACGGCCTTCGCCCTCGGCATGCTGGCGCTGCTCGGCAACCGGCTGCCCGGCGGGCTGCGCATCTTCATCCTGACCGTGGCCGTCGTCGACGACTTCGTGGCGCTGATCATCATCGCTGTCGCCTACAGCGGAGACATCGACGTTCCCGCCCTGCTGGTGGCACTCGGCCTGTTCGGCGTGATCCTGCTGGTACGGGCCACCGGCACCCGGCGCGGCTGGGTGTATGTGCTCCTGGCCGTCGCGGTCTGGGTGGCGCTGCTGGAGTCGGGGGTGGACCCAGTAGTGATCGGCCTGGCCATGGGGCTGCTGACCTTTGCGTACCCGGCGAGCCGTACCGCGCTGGAGCGGGCGAGCGGCCTGTTCCGGCTCTTCCGCGAGCAGCCGACCCCCGAACTGGAACGGTCGGTCCGCCGGGGCCTCGCGTCGGCCCTGTCCCCCAACGAGCGGCTGCAGCGCCTCTACCACCCGTGGACCAGCTATGTGATCGTGCCGCTGTTCGCCCTCGCCAACGCCGGCATCGAGCTCAGCGGCGGCGAACTGGCCCGCGCGTTCGCCTCGCCGATCACCCTCGGCATCCTCTTCGGCTACGTCCTGGGCAAGCCGCTCGGCATCGTCGGCGCGTCCTGGCTGACGACCCGGCTCAGCCGCGGCCGGCTGCGCCCGTCCGTCGGCTGGGGCGCCACTACGGCCGGGGGAACCATCGCAGGCGTCGGATTCACGGTGGCCCTGCTCATCGCCACCCTCGCGTTCGACGGTAGCCAACTGGCCGAGGCGAAGATCGGCATCCTCAGCGCGGTCGTCGGCGCGTTCCTGATGACCTGGCTTGTCTCCTGGGTCATCGGCGTCCTGCCCCGCCCCACCCGGATGAGGGCCCTCCTCGGGACGGCCGAAGGTATCGTCGACCTGGCCGTGCCGGTCGACCCGGACCGCGACCACATGCGGGGACCGCGGCACGCGCCCGTGACGGTCGTCGAGTACGGCGACTTCGAGTGCCCCTATTGCGGACAGGCCGAACCCGTCGTGCGGGAACTCCTCGCCGGTTTCGGCGACATCCGCTACGTCTGGCGCCACCTGCCCCTGAACGACGTACACCCGCACGCCCAGCTCGCCGCGGAGGCGGCCGAAGCGGCCGGGGAGCAGGGCGCGTACTGGGAGATGCATGACCTGCTGTTCACCCACCAGGACGCGCTGCGGGCCGCCGACCTCGTCAAGTACGCGGGTGAACTCGGCCTGGACACCGACCGGTTCCACAAGAGCCTGCGGGCGCACAGTGGAGTGGGGCGGGTCTCCGAGGACCTTGAGTCGGCCGACCTCAGCGGCGTCTCGGGCACCCCCACGTTCTTCGTCAACGGACGGCGCCACCACGGGGCGTACGACATCGACGGGCTGTCGGCGTCGGTGCGCGCGGCGAAGGAGCGGGCGGTCCTGGCCGGCAGGCGCGGGCCGCGGCGTCAGTAGTTCCAGGGACGCTTCTCGCCGGGCCGGATCTCGGCCGCGATGTCGTCGCCGAGCCGGGCGACGGCGGTACGTCCCTCGATCTCCGTCAGCCACTGGTGCGGGAGGTGTACGTCACCGTGAAGCGCGCCGAGGATGTTGCCGCACAGGGAGCCCGTGGAGTCGCTGTCGCCCGAGTGGTTGACCGAGAGCAGGAACGCGGCCTCGATCGGGGTGCGCGGCGGCTTCGGGTTGCACACAGTGCCCTCCTTGCCGACGTAGAAGGTCTGCGGACGGGTGTGGGCCATCGCTGCGTACACCCCGATGGCGAGGGCCTCCTCCGCGACCCATCCGGCGCCGAGCGTCTCGACTCTCTCCGGGGTCGCGTCGCCCTCCTCCTCGGCGAGCGCGACGGCCCGGCTCAGCGCGGCCGTGGTCTCCTCGTGGCCCCGGTAACGGGCGAGCAGCCGCAGGGTGAGCAGTACCGCGCCCTCCAGGGACTCGCCGTCGACGAGGTGGCTGATGAGGGCGGCGAACGCACCGGAGGCGAGGTAGCCGGTGGGGTGTCCGTGTGTGATCTGGGCGCACTGGGCGGCGAGTTCGAAGGACCGGCGGGCGCCCAGGTCCGTCAGGCCGAAGGGCGCGGAGCGCATGACGGCGCCGCAGCCCTTGGAGTTCGGGTTCACCGGCCCCGGCTCACCGGTGGGCTTCCCGTACGGGTCGGGGGTGAACCCCGCTTCGACGCCGCTCAGGCAGGCGTTGCCGGGCGCGCGGCGCGCGTACAGCCAGGGCTCGTGCCGCAGCCACCCGATGCGGTGGCGCAGGTCGTCGGCGGGCAGCGGACCGGGGTGGTTCTGCGTCTCCAGCCACCGCAGATACGCGTCGTGCACGATGTGCGCCTCCGCGCCGCCGATGCCGCGGTCCCGGGTGCGGCAGTACCCCCGCAGATGCCCCTCGGCGGTGAACAGCGTCATCTGGGTGTCGTCGCTGACCCGGCCCGTCACACCGTCGGTGTCGGGCACCAGGCCGGTGACCCCGGCCGCGCCGTGCGTGGCGCGGATCGCGTCGAGGGAGAGGAACTCGACGGGGTAGCCGAGCGCGTCACCGATCGCGCCGCCGAGGAGACAACCGCGCACCCGGCTGCGGTGGACGGCGAGATCGGCCCAGGATCGGGTGTGCACGGTGAGCTCCATGGTGGTCGGTCAGAAGACGGCGCACCCCATCATGGCCGCAGCGTGCGCCGCCGGAACGGGCGCCCCGTCAGTGCGCGGACGCGGCGGGCGACGGTGCTCCCGTGGGTGTGGTCGCGGCACTGTCGTCGGGGGCGAACCACGCCATGCCGATCAGGAGGGACGCGACGAAGAGAGCGGCAGCGGCGATGGCCCCGATGGTTCTCGGTCTGCGTCTCGCCGCCGCCATGACGCCACCGCGCCGTGCCGCCCCGCGGCGTGCCGCCCGGCCGGACGACGGCAGCTGATAGGTCGTGGAAGTGGTCCGGATCTCCGGGGCGGCGTGACGGTGCGGTACGGGCGCGGGGGCCTCCGGCACGGGCTCCGGGAGGGGTTCGGGACGGCCCTGCCAGGCACCCGTACGGAACCAGTCCGTGACCTCCTGGGCCGTCGGCCGGTCCTCCGGCTGCTTGGCCAGCAGGCCGAGCAGATAGTTCTCGAACGACGGGGGCAGCTGGATACCGAGCCGCCCCGGGGCCACGGGCGCGGCGTCCACGTGCTGGTAGAGCAGTCCGGTCGCGGTGTCGGCGCGGAACGGCGGGTTTCCGGTGAGGAGTTGATAGAGCACGCAGCCCAGCGAGTACACGTCGGACGGCGGGCCCGCGTTCTTGCCGAGGGCGCGCTCGGGCGCCAGATACAGGCCGGTGCCGACGATCTGCCCGGTGGTGGTGAGCCCGGCGGCGGGATCGTCCAGGAAGCGGGCGATGCCGAAGTCGCCCAGCTTGACCGTGCCGTCGGGGGTGAGCAGCAGATTGCCCGGCTTGATGTCCCGGTGCACCACGCCCTGGCGGTGGGCGGCCGCGAGCCCGGCGGCCGCGCCGGTCGCGATGTCGGCCACGCGCTCCGGCGTCAGCCGCGCGCCGCCCGCGGTCTCGTGGGCGAGACTGCCGCCCTCGACGAGTTCCATGACGAGGTAGAAGCGTTGCTCCCAGGAGCCGAAGTCGTAGACACCCACCACATGCGGATGGCTGAGCGACGCCGAAGTCTGCGCCTCCATGCGGAACCTGGCCGCCGCGGACGGATCCGCGTCCTGGGCGAGGAGCAGCTTCACGGCCACGGGCCGGCCGAGCATCTCGTCGGTCGCCTGCCACACCTCACCCATACCGCCGCGGCCTATCGCCTTGTGCAACCGGTACCGATCCGCCAGCAACAACCTGCGCACCACCCTTGAAAGACAGCCCCGTCAAATTGGTTGCCACGGAACGTACTTCGCCCCGCGCGAGCGCGAGGACGAGCGGGAGGGGTGTGGCGGGATCAAGGATAAGGCGCGCGGAGAGCCGATGATCACACTTGGCCGGGTGGCTCGTACAGAAGGCGGGAGGTGGTGATCACACCGGGCACTGTGCTTCCTAGGGGGCGCCTGCACGAGTACGGGCCAGGGGGCCGTGCCGCAGGAGTTCGGCCAGGCCCTGGCGCGTCGCGGCGAGCACCACGCGGTCCTCGGTACGCAGTACGTACCCGGGGTGAAGGTCCCACACGAGACCCGTGGGGCGGTCGGGGTCGTCGTCGGCGGGGGACGCGGCCAGGTCGGGGCGCCGCTCGCTCGGCGCCGTCGCGTCGAGCGCGATCACACGCCAGGCACCGGCCCGGAACGAGTCGGCGACGGTTCGGCCGTCGAGCAGCGGATGTCCCGCCACATCGAGGGCGGCGAAGAGCAGCACGCTGCGCTCGACGGGGATGGCGCCGAGGATCTGGCGGCCCATCATGGCGCCCGCGAACGCGGGTGCGGCGAGCGTGGAGACGCTCCGGCTGCGGGTCAGGGCCCGGGGATGCGCGGAGCGGAGCGTGCGGTAGACGGCGGTCGCGAAACCGTCGTCGAACAGGCGCAGCGCCACCCGCAGATCGGGCTTGACCGACCGCGCGTGCAGCGCGGCCTCGAGGTTGGTGATGTCACTGCTGGTGAGGGCGAGCAGGGCGTGGGCGCGGTGCACCTTGGCGGCCTCCAGGACGCCTTCCTGGGTGACGTCCCCGATGACGGTCGGTACGCGCAGGCGGCGGGCGAGGGCGACGCCGCGCGCCTCGGGGTCCTCCTCCACGCAGACGACGGGGATGCCGAGTTCACGCAGTCGGGCCAGAACCCGGGTGCCGATCTTGCCGAGGCCGAGGAGCACGACGTGACCGGACAGGCCGCGCGGCGGGCGGCGCAGGGCCGATGCCGTACGGAAGGTGCCGAGCGCTTCGAGGACTGCCGCGAGGAGCACGGGCAGAAGGAGCAGTCCGGCCAGCCCCGTGAGGAGTTGGAGGAGCTGACGGGCGAGCGGCTGCCCGATGGCCGGGTCGTCGATGGCGAACAGGTCGAGGAGCGTGAGGTATCCGGCGTGCAGCGGGTGGTCGCCGGTGGTGGCCCAGGAGGCGACGGCCAGGCCGAGGACGCTCGTGACGAGACCGGCGAGGGACCAGCGCAGCCGGCGCGAGAACAGCGAGCCGAGGGGCATACGGCGGCTGCTCGCGCGGCCGTTGGGAGTGGCGACCGTGGGGGAGACGGCCTCCAGGACCACCGTGCCGCGCCCGGTCGCGGCGGCGACCGTGCGTTCGTCGGGCAGCAGCAGCGGGCCCTCCGCGCCGCCCACGTCCGAACCCTCGGCGCCCGCCGGGTCGTTGGCGGTCGCGGACAGCAGGGCGAGGGTGCACAGGCCGGGGTCGGCGACCTCGCCCCGGCCCGGCGGGGTGCGCTCCACGGCGCGCAGCAGGAGCCCGTCGGCCTGGACGACCTTGCTGGTACCGGCGACGGCGGTGGCCGCGAGCGCCGGTGCGGCGGTGTCGGCGTCGGACAGGACGGTCGTCGTGGTGTCCAGTGCCTCGGGGTCGACGCCGGGGGCGGAGAGTGCGGCGGCCTGGTCGAGGAGGTGTTCCAGGTGCTGGCCGAGCTTGCGGTTGTAGAGCCGGATGACCAGGCGCAGCTGGGGGTTGAGACGGCGGGCGGCGAGCGCGGCCCGGATGTTGGTCTCGTCGTCACCGTGTACGAGGGCCAGCGCGGCGGCGTCGGCCACACCGGCCTCGGCCAGCGCCTCCTCGTCGAGTTCCGGCGCCTCCATGACCCGCGGCGGCGGAACGCTGTCGCCCGCCGCGGTGGACACGGTACGGCTCATGACCGCCTGCATCCGCGAGAGCAAAGCGGCCGCCCTCGCCCGTCCGGCCGGACCGGCGCCCTGCCTGGTGACGCGTACGGAGGGCACCACGACTGTGACCCGCTCGCCGTACACGGCGCGCAGTTCGGCGGCGAGCCGCTCGGCGAGCGCGTCACCACCGCACACGATCATGTGGCCGGTCTGCGGGGGCTGTTGAGGCTGGCGGGGCAGGGTGGTCATGGCAACAGTCAAGTGGATGGGAGGGCGGTCACGCCCATCGGGCCCTGATTGTGTGCAGGTGGGCGTGTTGCGCGTCCACCGGGTGGTGCTCGGCGGAGTCAGTCCGTTCGCCACGCACCCATGGACCGGTCGCCCGGCAGGCGCCACCCATGGTCCACCGGGCCGATGCCCGACCCCAGTGCGAACCCGGCGGCGATCGCCCCCGTGACGTACTCCTTCGCCAGGCGGACGGACTCCGGCACGGGCAGGCCATGGGCGAGGCCCACGGCGACGGCCGACGCCAGGGTGCAACCCGTGCCGTGCGTGTGCCGGTTGTCGTGGCGGGGAGCGCGCAGCCAGTGCTCCTCCGTGCCGTCGGTGAGCAGGTCCACGGCCGCCCCGGGCAGATGGCCGCCCTTGACGACCACCCACCGCGGGCCGAACGACAGGAGACGTGCCGCGGCCCGGCGCATGCCGTCGTCGTCCGTGACGGCGAGGCCGGTCAGCTGCGCCACCTCGTCCAGATTCGGCGTGGCCACCGTCGCGACTGGCAGCAGCTTCGTGCGTACGGCGTCCAGCGCGTCCTCAGCGAGCAGTGGATCGCCGTGCTTGGACACGCTCACCGGGTCCACGACCACGGGGGCGTCCGTGCTGGCGAGCAGTTCGGCCACAGTCTCGACGAGGACCGGCGACGAGAGCATCCCGGTCTTGACCGCCTGGACGCCGATGTCGTCCACGACGCTGCGGTACTGCGTGCGCACCGCGTCGACGGGCAGTTCCCACGCTCCCTGGACCCCGAGAGAATTCTGTGCGGTGACGGCCGTCAGGACGCTCATGCCGTGGGCACCGAGCGCCAGCATCGTCTTGAGGTCGGCCTGGATCCCGGCGCCACCGCCCGAATCCGATCCGGCGACGGTCAGGACGCGGGGCGGCGCGACGCGTCCGCCGCTCGCAGGCACGGTCATGCGCGGGCCTCCTCGTGGGGTGCGGTGCGGGCGTCAGCGGTCGGGCGGCGCAGCCTCAGGGGCGCGTACACGACGAGCGCGGCGACGAAGGCCACGTAGTACGCGAGGTCGGCGCCGTGCAGGGCCTTTGCGACCGGGCCCACGTACAGGCCGCTGTCCATGAACGGGACCGCCGCGGCGAAGGCGGCGACGAAGGCGAGGAGCCCGGGCCACCAGGGCTGCGGCCGGGCGGACTCGGCGGCCAGGTCGACCGGCGCGCCGCCCCGGGCCCTGGCGCGCGCGAACCAGTCGACGGCCACGACAGCGACGAAGCCGGGGATCCAGTAGCCGACGAACAGCAACACGTTCTGGAAGCGGGCCGCGGTGTCGGCGGCGTGCATCCACAGCACCAGCGGGAAGCCGAGCACCGCGGCGAACGCCGCCGCGAGCGGCCTCGGGATCCGGACGCCGACGGTCTGCAGGGCCAGCGAGCCGCTGTAGTCGTTCATCGCGTTGCTGCACAGGGCCGCCAGCGCCACGGCGAGCAGCCCGAAGGCGCCGAGAACGCCGCCGCCGAGCAGCTCGTCGACGCCGCGCGCGGTCTGGTCGGTGAAGACGGAGGCGCCCCACAGCCCGAGCGCCTGGACAGCGACGAAGGAAACGGTGACGCCGAGGAGCGTGAACCAGAACATGCGCTTACGGGATGTGGCCGCCGGAAGGTAGCGACTGAAGTCGCTGGCGTAGGGTGCCCAGGACAGGGACAGGCTGAGCGCGATCGTGCTGGTCAGGACGAACGCGCCGGCCTGGTCGGCGCCGTGCGCGGCCCCGTTGGTGACCGGCTGGACACCGTCGAGAAGCTTGACGGCGAGGACCACGAAGGCGGCGGCCAGTACGAAGGTCATCAGCTTCTGGAGCCGGTGGACGGCCTCGTAGCCGAGCACGCCCAGCGCGCCCTGCGCCAGCATCATCACGAGCACGCCGACCCAGAACGGCCAGCCGCACAGCCGGGCGAGCGCGTCACCGCCGAAGAGGCCGATCAGGGCGTCCCAGGCGACCGACGACAGCCACTGCAGGACGCCGGGCACCGCGACGGCCCGGCCGAACGCGAGCCGCGCCAGCGGGAGCTGCCCCGCGCCGGTCGCGCTGCCCCACGTACCGAGGTACGCGGTGGGCACGGCACCGACGAGGGTGCCGATGACGACGGCGGCCAGTGCGGTGGCGAAGTCCAGGCCGAGTGCGATGCCGACGGTGCCGGTGAAGACGCCGGTCATGGTCAGGTTCGGGGCGAACCACACGGTGAACAGGCGCCCGGCGCCGCCGTAGCGGTGGCTCTCGGGGACCGGCGCGATTCCGCGCGCCTCGACCCGCAGGTCACCGGGCGCCGCGGGCATCCGCCCGTCGAAGACGGAGCGCGGTCCGGTGGTCCCGGTGCTGCTCGGGGCATGGGGCAACGACATTGGCTGACATCCCTCCGCCAGTGCTAACTGGTTCAGGTTCGACGGGTGTGATCTCAGCCCTCGTGCGGGGCACCCCGTGTCCGGTACGTCGGCAAGGGTAGCTTCCCTGTTCTAGGAGGCAACCCCGGGGGAGGGGCGGCGTCCGCTGCGTGGACGGCGCACACCCCGCCGCGTGTAATTCGTTCGAGGTGTGCGGCGCATCCCCGTACCGTGTTCGATTCGAAGATCGCGGACGGTACGGGCTCACGTAACCGGCGGCTCCGCGACCCAGGGACACGCGGAGGACGGGACACGATGGAGCAGCGCAACGGTTGGGCCGACGAACGCTTCGGGGCGGTCGCCGATGTGTTCGCGCGGAACTTCACGGAGTTCCCCGAACTCGGCGCCGCCGTCACGGTGTTCGCCGGCGGACGCAAGGTCGTCGACCTGTGGGGCGGTGTCGCGGACGAGCGGACCGGGCGTGTGTGGGAACAGGACACCACCGTCCCCGTCTTCTCCGTGGCCAAGGGCCTGGTGGGCGTCAGCGCGCATCTCCTCGCCCAGGAGGGGCGGCTCGACCTCGACGCGCCGGTCATCCGGTACTGGCCCGAGTTCGCACAGCACGGCAAGGAGACCGTCACCACGCGCATGGTGCTCGGGCACCGGGCGGGAGTCCCCGCCCTCGACGCGGTGCTGTCCTTCGAGGAGATCGCCGGGTGGACGCCGGTGATCCGCGCGATCGAGGAGCAGAAGCCCCTGTGGGAACCCGGCACCGCGTACGAGTACCACGGCCATGTCCTCGGCTTCCTCGTCGGCGAGGTGATCCGGCGCATCACGGGCCTCACCCCTGGCGCGTACTTCCGCCGTGCGGTCGGTGACCCGCTCGGGCTGCGGGCCTGGATCGGCCTGCCCGCCGACGAGTCGGAGCGCGTGGCCCGGCTCGCCGAGGCCGAGGGACGCCCCGGGATGCCCGGGCCCGAGCATCTGCTCACGCGCATCGTGACGATGAACGGGGCGCTCGTCTTTCCCGGCCTCGACGCGCCGCACGGCTGGAACGACCCGGAGCTGCACGCCATGGAACTCCCCGGAGCGGGCGCGGTCGCCTCCGCGAGCGGCCTCGCCGGGCTCTACGCGGCCGCCGTGACCGGTGTCGAGGGCGGGGAGCGGCTGCTCACGCCGGACACGGTGACCGATGCGGTGCGTGAGGTGTCCTCGGGAGAGGGGTGGCTCGGCTTCGACGCGGGCGCGCGCTGGGGATCGGGCTTCCTGCTCGACTCGCCGTCCTTCCGCCCGATGCTCGGTGCCCGCAGCTTCGGCAACGACGGCGCCGGAGGCCAATTCGCCTTCGGAGACGACGAGTTCGGGATCGGCTTCGCCTATGTGGCCAATCGCATGATCGGCCACGGCGACGCCCGCGCCAACCGCCTGATCGCGGCTGTACGCGAGTGCCTCGGCGAGTGATGCCGTCGCGGTGGGGTGGGGGCAGTCCGTCGCCCCACCGCGTCCCCTCGCTCTCACCGCGTTCAGACCTTCGTACGCCCCTCAGCCTTCGCCGACGTGTCGGGCGCGTGGGTGACCACGGGCCCGCCCTCGACGAGCCGCCGGATCCCGGGCGTGGCGACCGCCGCGATGACCATGGCGGCGACCAGGAACCACAGTCCGCCCATGGCAGACCCGGTTCGGTCGACGACCACACCGATCCCCATCGGCCCGAAGCCGCCGCCCAGATTGCCCACGGCGTTGATCACTGCGATGCCGGAGGCCGCCTGAATCCCCGTCAGGAAGCGTGAGGGGAGCGACCACAGCACCGGCTGCCCCGCGAAGATGCACATCGCCGCAAGGCTGATGAAGGCCATCTGCAGTACATGGTTGCCGGTCAGGGCGCTGGCCGCGAGACCGAGGGCGCCGAGGGCGGCGGTGCCCGCGATCCACGGATAGCGGGTGCCGCTGCGGTCGGCGAGCTTCGGCACGACGTACAGGCCGACGGCCACGAAGACGTACGGGATGGCGGTGATGAAGCCGGTGGCCGTCGTGGTGAGGCCGCCGAAGCCGTCGACGATCGTCGGCAGCCAGAAGCTCAGCCCGTAGGCGCCCAGGGGGAAGCACAGGTAGAAGAGGGACAGCAGGAGTACGCGCCGGTCGCGCAGCGCACGCAGCGGACTGCCGTGTCCGCGCTCGCCCAACGCGTCGGCCTCGGCGGCGAGTTCACCGGCGATCCAGGCCCGCTCGTCGGCGGCCAGCCAGCGCACGCCTTCGGGACCGTCGGGCAGGAGCCGCAGGGTGACGAAGCCGAGCACGATCGCCGGTACGCCCGTCGCGATGAAGATCCACTGCCAGCCTTCGAGCCCGAGCGTGCCGTCGAGGTCGTCGAGCGCGCCCATCACGGGGTTGCCGATGATGAAGGCGAGCGGCGCGGACATCATGAACCAGCCGGTCATGCGCGCCCGGTAGCGGTACGGGTACCACTTGGTGAGGTAGTAGAGGACTCCCGGGTAGAAGCCCGCCTCGGCGACGCCGAGCAGGAAGCGCGCGGCGTAGAACTGCCAGTCGTCGGTGACCAGCGCCGTCAGTACGGTCACCACGCCCCAGCTGAGCATGATGCGGGTGAACCAGCGGCGCGCGCCGAAGCGGTCGAGGTAGACGTTGCTGGGCACTTCGAAGATCGCGTACGCGATGAAGAACGCGACCTGGCCGAAGGTGAACGCGGCGTTCGACAGGCCGAGTTGATCCTGGAGGGTCAGCTTGGCGAAGCCGACGTTGGACCGGTCTATGTACGCCACCAGATACAGCAGGACCAGGAACGGCATCAGCCGCCAGGTCACCGCCTTCATGACTGTCGATTCCACGGCTCTCCCACGTCGTTCGTGCCGGATCCGCGTCGATCCTCTGGACACGCCGGGACCGTATCGTGATTTGATAGCACCATTGAAGGGGTGTGTCGGACACGGCTTGATCACGGCCGCGGTCACGGCCACCGCCGCCGCACCGGAAGGACCACTCATGGCCGCGCTCGAACCCACGCCCGCCGACAGCGAGGCGCCGCTGCGCTCCCGTGCCTGGTTCGGCGACGGCGGCAAGAACGGCTTCATCTCCCGCCACCATCTGCGCGCGACGGGCCGCGGCGGTCACAACTTCGACGGCCGCCCGGTCATCGGCATCTGCAACACCTTCTCCGAACTGACGCCCTGCAACGGCCACCTCCAGCTCATCGCCGACGCGGTGAAGCGCGGCGTCCTCCAGGCCGGCGGCTTCCCCCTCGAATTCCCCGCCATGTCCCTGGGCGAGCCGTTCCTGCGCCCCACCTCGATGCTCTACCGCAACCTCGCCGCGATGGAGATCGAGGAACAGATACGCGCCAACCCCCTGGACGCCGTCGTCCTGCTCACCGGCTGTGACAAGACCACCCCCGCCGCCCTCATGGGCGCCGCGAGCGCGGGCGTCCCCGCGATCGTCTTCACCGGCGGCCCGATGCTCAACGGGCGATTTCAGGGGCGCAACGTCGGCTCCGGCACGGACATCTGGCGCATGACCGAGGAACTGCGGGCCGGGACCATCACCCAGGAGGAGTTCACCGAGTTCGAGAGCTCCCTCAACCGCAGTGCCGGTCACTGCATGACGATGGGCACGGCCTCCACCATGGCGTGCCTGACCGAGGCCCTCGGCATGATGCTCCCCGGCGGCTCGGGCCTGCCCGCGGTCGACGCACGCCGCGGCACCCTCGCCGAGGAGACCGGCGCCCGCGCCGTCGCACTCGCCGGCAGCGACCTCACCCCGGGGCGCATCATGACGCGCGCCGCCTTCGAGAACGCCATCCGGATCAACGCGGCCATCGGCGGCTCCACCAACGCCGTCGTCCACCTCCTCGCCGTCGCGGGCCGCCTCGGTGTACCGCTCGCCCTCGACGACTTCGACCGTCTCGGTGCCGAACTCCCGCTGCTCATCGACCTGATGCCGTCGGGGCGCTTCCTCATGGAGGAGTTCGCGTACGCCGGCGGGCTGCCCGCACTCGTCAACGACCTGCGCGACCAGCTCCACCGCGACACGGTCACCGTCACCGGACGCGGCCTCGTCGACAACTGCGAGGGCGCGCAGGTCCACGACCGTGAGGTGATCCGCCCCATGGACCGCCCGGTGCAGCCCGCCGGCACCGGCACCGCCGTCCTGCGCGGCAACCTCGCCCCGAACGGCGCCGTCATCAAGCAGTCGGCCGCCGACCCGAAGCTGCTCAGCCACACCGGGCCCGCGCTCGTCTTCGACTCGCTGGAGGACTACCTCGCCGTCGCCGAGGACGCCGACCTGGACGTCACCGCCGACACCGTCCTCATCGTCCGCAACACCGGCCCCAAGGGCTATCCCGGTATGCCGGAGGTCGGCAACCTCCAGCTCCCGAAGAAGCTCCTGGACGCGGGCGTGCGCGACATGGTCCGCATCTCCGACGCCCGCATGTCCGGCACCGCCTTCGGCACCTGCGTCCTGCACGTCGCGCCCGAGGCCGCGGTCGGCGGCCCGCTCGCTCTTGTACGCACGGGGGACGACGTACGCCTCGACGTGCCCGCGCGACGCCTCGACGTACTGGTCGAGGACGCGGAACTGGAGCGGCGCCGCACCGGGTGGCAGCCGCCGGCACCGCCCGCCGGCCGCGGCTGGACCTACCTCTACACCCAGCACGTCACCCAGGCCGACACGGGCGTGGATCTCGACTTCCTGGTCGGCGCCAGCGACTCCGCCCCGCCCCGCCAGGCTTTCTGAGGATCCGTCATGCGCATTGAACAATCAGAGAAGTCGACGAAGGACGTCGACTCCCTGGTTCGCGGTGTCTCACCCGTACTCGAAGTCCCCTTCCGCGACGACGGCGCGCTCGACCCCGACGGCTTCGCCACGGTCGTCGACCGCGTCCTCGCCACCGGCGTCGGCTCGGTGATGTTCCCGGGCTTCGCGAGCGAGTTCCACAAGCTCGACGCGGGCGAGCGGGACCTGCTCACCGGTCTTCTCCTGGAGCGCACGCGCGGTCGGACGGACGCCGCCGCGATCGTGTCCGTCCCCGACCACGCCACCCGGCACGCCGTCGCCCAGGCCGTCAGCGCCGCCGAGCGCGGGGCCGACGCGGTCAACGTCCTGCCGCCGCACTTCCTCGGTCCCTCACGGGACGCCGTACTCACCCACGTACGGTCGGTGCTCGCTGCCGTGGACCCGCTGCCCGTCGTCGTCCAGTACGCCCCCGCCCAGACAGGCACCGCGCTGGACGCACCCACCCTGCACACCCTCGCCGCGGAACACCCCAACCTGCGCTGGGTGAAGGTCGAGTCGGCCCCGCCCGGACGCCTCATCGCGGCACTCGCTCAGGGAGAGCGCCCGCTGCCCGCCCTCGTCGGATACGCGGGACTCCAGCTCCCCGACGCGCTGCGCCGCGGCGCGGTCGGCGTCCAACCGGGCTGCTCCTTCACGGAGTTGTACGTGGAGCTGTGGCGCCGCTGGGAACGCGGCGACGAGACCGGCGCCGTCGCCCTGCACACCCGCATGACGCCGTACCTCTCCTACTGGATGCAGGGCGTCGAGCTGATCGTCGCGGCGGAGAAGGAGATCTCCGTGCGCCGCGGCTGGTTCGGCTCCGCGCACTGCCGGGCACCCGGGCACACCCTCGACAGCGAGGAGATCGCCATGATCGACCGGTTCTGCGCCGAGTTCGCCGAAATGGTGCCTGAGCTGCTGCGATGATGCCGCGGGCACGTCACACCTCGGGTGCTCCGATTCCCACCGGAGGTGTGACAATCGACAACGCACCGGACGGGATCACCGGCACACGATGCACACGACGACACAGGGAGTGGCGTGGAACTTCAGGGCCTGCACGGGCAGGTGGTCGACCGGATCGGCCTGTCCCTCGCGGCGGACGAGATCCGCGCCGGGGAGGTCCTGCGCCTGGAGGACGTCCAGGAGCGGTACGGCGTATCGCGCACGGTCGCGCGCGAGGCCGTCCGCGTGCTCGAGTCCAAGCGGGCGGTGACCAGCCGCCCGCGCATCGGCATCACGGTCCGCCCGATGCCCGAGTGGAACCTCTACGACCCCCAGGTCATCCGCTGGCGCCTCGCCTCGCCCCGCCGCGAGGTCCAGCTGCGCGAACTGGCCGAGCTGCGTGCCGCGGTGGAGCCCTCCGCGGCGGCCCTGGCCGCGGCGAGCGGTGACGCGGAGGCCCGGCAGGCGCTGTCGGAGCACGCCCGTGCCATGGCGAGCGCGGCCCGGGCCGGCGACAGCGCCCGCTTCGTCGAGGCGGACGCGGCCTTCCACCGAGCGCTGCTCGGCGCATCGGGCAACGGCATGTTCGCCCAGCTCGCGGAGGTGACGGAGGAACTCCTCGTGGCCCGCCGCGAGCTGTCCCTGATGCCGCACGACATCGACATGGCTGCCGTACGCCGCCACCAGGAGGTGGCCGAAGCGGTAGCTGCGGGCCGCTCGGCCGAGGCGGCGCAAGCGGTGACGGCCATCGTCGACGCGGCCCACAGCGAGGTCGAAGACCTACTGGCGGGCGGGTCCTGCGGGTACGGGGTCTGATGGGGAGAAGCAACCAGTCCCCTTGATCGCTTTCTGGGCGGCGCATAGGCTCTCATGCCCATGGGCACGGGGGGACAGGGCAACGGGCGGCAGGCGTGGCTCGGCCGGTTGATCAGGCATCGTGGAGTCGCAGGGCTGCTGGCCGGGGCGGCGGGGCTGGCCGCTCTGGGCGCGGTGTTCGTCGTACTGCCGGGTGTGGTGGTCGACCACGATCTCGCCGGGGCGAGCGTCGCCGCGCAGGATCGCCTGAAGGCGGTGAACGATGTCCGTACGGCGCTTCTGCAGGCGGCGGGCGGTCTCGTCGTACTCTTCGGCGCCTACGCCACATGGCGGCAACTGCGGGTGAGTCAGGACGGCTTGCGTGCCACCCAGGAGGGCTACGTGACCGACCGGTTCAGCCGGGCGGTCGACCAGCTCGGCAGCGACAAGCTGGACGTGCGCATCGGCGGGCTGCACGCGCTGTGGCGGATCGCGGAGCAGTCGGCTCGCGACCGGGAGGCCATCATCTCCATCCAGGCCGCATATCTGCGTACGCACCTGCCCTGGCCACTCACCGGTCCGGAATCGCCGGCGGCGAGCGTGCCCATCAACGACATCGCCCCCCTGGAGACCCGCGCAGCCGACGCCCAGGTGGCGCTGACCGCGCTCGGTGTGCTGTGCCAGCACAGGGAGCAGTCGTGGGTCAATCTCGGCAGCACCGACTTGCGACGGGCCGACTGCGACGGCCTGTGGTTCCCCGAGGTCAACCTCGACCGCGCCTGCATGGAGGCGGCGGGCCTGTACCGCACCAATCTGACCCAGGCGTCCATGGTCTCGGTCAACCTGCGGCACGCCGACCTCGCGACGGCGACTCTCCGCCGGGCTCGCTGCACTCTGGCCGACCTGCGGGGCGCGAAGCTGGTCGCAACCGACTTGCGTGACGCCGACTTCACCGAGACCGACCTGCGCGAGGCAAACCTGCGCAAGGCCGACGCCCAGGGCGCGGTCTTCCGTCAAGCGGACCTCCGCATGGCCGACTTGCGCGGCACCGACCTGAGGACCGCCGATCTTCTCGAAGCACGCCTGAGCGGCGCCGTGGCCAGCGAGCGGACACGCTGGCCCGTCGGCTTCGACCACTCGGCCGCCGGAGTCGTCGACACCGATGACCCCGGCCCAGAGCCCTCGCCTCTACTCCAGCCACCAGGGATGACGCAGCAGGCACCGCCGCTGCGGTCCACACCCTGAACAGGACGCCCCCGTCAAGACCGCGGCGACCGCGCTCCGTCCGACCGGGGGCCACTCACAGTACGGCGGGTCCGTCGCGCGCCGGTCCGGGGCGCAGCCAGGAGCGCCATTGCCGTGGCGGCCGCCGCCGCGAGTGCGAAGCCGGCATGGGATCCGTGTGAGTCGATCAGCCGGCCTGACACCGCCGCCGCGCCCGCCGAACCCGCAGCGGATGCCGAGTTGAGCCACGTGAACGCCTGGGTGAGGACGGCCCGGTGGGCCGTCGCCTGCGCGAGGACCGGTGACAGCACCAGGATCGGCTGGACGGCGAGGCCCGTCGCGGCGAGTGCCGCGCCCAGGCCCAGGGGCGTGTCGGCGACGAGGAGGGGCAGGCAGCTGACCGCCAACCAGGCTGTGGCGTGGACGAGTTGGTTCTGTGGCGGGGTTCGCCGGGGGCGCAGCCCGTACAGCCAGCCCGACAGCAGGCCCGTGCAGTTCGACACCGCGTAGAGCAAGGCGGCCCGGCCCGGCGCGTCGTGCTCGACGGCGAACGCCGCCACCGAGACCTGCATGGCGCCGAAGAACACGCCGAGCGAGAGGCTGACACCGACCAGTGCCCAGAACGGCGGGCGCAGGAGCGAGCGGCCCGAGTGGTCACGCTCGACGGCACTCACGGCGGGGGGAGCGGTACGGCGCTGGGCCGCGAACAGGAGGCCCCCGCCCACCACCAGACCGGCCGCGAGCAGGGTGCCGAGCGCAGGATGACCGCTCGCCCCGAGCAGGCTGACCAGCGCAGGACCTGCCAGGTAGCCGAGTCCGTTGCCGAGTGACTCCAGCGCGAACGCCGTGGGAAGGGCCGGGGTCAGGTCGTCGCGAAGGAGTGCCGACCAGCGGGCCGCAGACAGGGAAGCCGGCTGGGGGATGGTGGCGCCGGCCAGGACTCCCGCCGTCGTCAGCAGGTGGTCCGGGGCATCGCTCGCGACCAGACACAGCAGTGCGGTCACCGCCGCGGCGTGGGCGAGCAGTACGGGTGGCAGGACGCGCGTCTGGCCGAAACGGTCGGTCAGGCGGGCGAGTTGGGGTCCCGCGAGCGCCTCGGCGACGGCGAACCCGCCGGTCACCAGACCGGCCGTGGCATAGGAACCGGTCCGGTCGTGCACGAGCCAGACGATGCCGAGGCTCGTCATGGCGATGCCCACGCGGCCCATGGTGGCGGTCAGGAAGAAGGCAGCCGCACCAGGTGTGCGGAGCAGGGTGCGATAGGTCGCCGACGGCACGGCGCGTCCCTTTCGCTGCCCGGCGGGGCGAACCACCCGGGGCCGTCGGCGTCCGAAGGGGCCGACCCGTGGTCATCGCCTGGAACCGTCCAGTGCTGGCGTGGAGCGGGGACGCACGCCCCACGCCGACTCCGTCACCGGGCAGAAGTCTCTGGTTCGAGTGGTGGTTCAGCTGCTTCACACGGTGGGTGAAACAGGGTGAGCGTAGAGCCGGGGGCAGGCCGGGTCCAGCCGTTTTCGGGAACGTCCGCGGAGTGTGCGGGGAGCGGGGCCCGCGCACGCGCCGGTCCCCGCTCCCCGCTCGGCCTCAGGCCTTACGAGGCCGACTTCCCCGAAGCGATGCCGAACGCCGGGTCCGGTACGGACTCCGGGGACAGCAGTACCGAGGAACGTCCGTCGACGCCGATCGGCACGTCGCCGTCGATCGTCACGCGGCGCAGCTTGCGCTCGTGGTCGTCGGAGTCGTCCACGCCGTAGTGCTGCGTGGCGCGGTTGTCCCAGATGGCGACGTCGCCCTCGTGCCACTGCCAGCGCACCGTGTTCTCGGGGCGCTCGATGTGCGACTGGAACAGGTCGACGAGCACGCGCGAGTCCCGGCCGGTCAGTCCGGCGACGCGCTGCACGAAGTTGCCGAGCAGCAGCACGCGCTCACCGGTCTCCGGGTGCACGCGGACCACCGGGTGCTCGGTGAGGAACTTGATCGAAGCGAACACCTCGCGGAACCGGGTGAGTTGCTCCGGGACGGCGTCGGGACGCAGCGCGGCGTAGTCGTAGTCGTTCGAGTGCACGGCACGCAGACCGTCGGCGAGCGCGCGCAGCGACTCCGGCAGGTTCGCGTAGGCGGACGCCGTGTTGGCCCAGATCGTGTTGCCGCCGTAGGGCGGGGCGGTCACGGCGCGCAGGATGGAGAACGCCGGGTACGCGGGTACGAAGGTGACGTCCGTGTGCCACTGGTTGGCGCGGCCGCCGTGGTCGGAGTCGATCGGGAACGAGTAACGGCCGTCCGCGGACGGAACGGTGGGGTGGGCGACCGGGGTGCCGAGGAGCCGGCCGAACGCCTCGTGGCTGTCCTCGTCCAGGTGGTCCTGGCCACGGAAGAAGACGACCTTGTGGCGCAGCAGCGCGGAGCGGACGGCGGCCACGGTCGCGGGCGAGAGGTCGCCGCCGAGGCGTACGCCGGAGATGACGGCGCCGAGCCGGCCGCCGACCTTCTCGACCGTGACGGAGGGGTCGGCGGATTCGTGGGCCGGGCGGGTGTCGGTGGCGGGTGCGGAGGTCATGGAGGGAGTCCCTTCGGGAGGAGCTCGACGGCGGGTCTGCGCCGGCGGCCAATTAGGCTTGGAGCGGAAGTAATTGAGGCGGAGGTAATTGAGGCGGAAGGAGTGAGACGGCAGAGCTGTCCTCGACGTGTCGGCGGGGCCGACATCGAGGGATCGGGAGGGACGGTCGACCGCTGTGGTCGCAGGTGAGGCGTGTGGATCGCCGCCTGGCCGGAGTGGCCCGGCCGCCCTGCGAGGACGGACGAATCTCGGCTCGCGTACGTATGCGCTTCAGATGCGGGAGGTCGCCTGACAGCGGCCCGTACACGCCACCGGCGCATCGCGCCGGGCATCGACGGGCCGCGACGTGGGAGCGGTCGTCGCGGACATGGCTCGGAGCGTCGCAGCGCCCGTGGCGCACCGTCAAGCGTGGTCGGGCTCCCGCCGCGGTGTCACCTGATGGTTCAATCGGCGCCTGCGCACCGGTCGGCACCGCAGGCTCCGGATCTCGCAGAACACCGTGTGACCAGCGGCATTTGACCGCGATCGCCCGCTGGTGCGACCCATCCGCGCGGCGCACGCCGGCCCGCCCCGGACGCCCCGCGCGATTTCACGCCACCGCAATGTTGCCGCCATCACCGCCGGCGCAACCCGCACCGAGAGGGACACGATGACGTTCGCCACCCCAGGACCGCGCATGGCGGGCGACGGCCGGCGCGAAGCCAATGCCGCGACCGTTCTGCGCACGGTGCTCGGTCACGGCCCCGTGGCCCGCAGCGGGATCGCCCGGCTCTCCGGCCTGAGCCCCGCCGCCGTGTCGCGCCAGTGCACCGACCTGGCCCGGCTCGGCCTGGTCCGCGAACTGCCGGAACTGGCGGTGGGCGGCACCGTGGGCCGGCCGCAGATTCCTGTCGACCTGTACACGGGCGAGGCCGGAGGGCCTGTGGTGGGCGGGGTTCACCTGGGCGTTCCCCTGTCGACCTTCGGGGTCGTTGACCTGCGCGGCCGGGTGCTTGCCCGGCACATGTTCACGCACGACGGGATCGAACCGGAGGCCCTGCCGGGTCAAGTCGCGCGCGGGCTACGAGAGTTCCTGGACCGCGTCGTGCGAGGCCGGCCGCTGCTGGGGGTGGGCGCGGCCGTGGGCGGCTGGGTCGACCCGCAGGAGGGGACGGTCGTACGGCACGACGCACTCGGCTGGCACCGCAGGCCTCTCGCCGCCGAACTTGCCCGTGGGCTCGGCGGTCTCGACGTGCGGCTCGACAACCACGCCCGCGCCATTGCGCAGTCAGAGATCCTCTTCGGCAGACCCGCCGCCCGCCGCAGCCTTGTGCACCTGTTCGTGGGCAATGTCGTAGACGCGGCGCTCGGCATCGCCGGGGTGGTGCACCAAGGGCCCGGGTCGGGCGCCGGTGATGTGGCGCATCTGCCGGTGCCCGACTCCACGGCCCCGTGCCCGTGCGGGCGCACCGGATGCCTGGAGGCGACGGCGTCGAACACGGTTCTCGGCCAGGTGGCCCTGCGGCGCGGCATCGTCCCGGAACCGGACACGTCCCTGGTGGTGGACGCCGCAGCGGCCGGTGACCGACGGGCCGACCGGCTCCTGCGCGAGCGGGCCAGGGCGGTGGGCCGCGCGACGGCCCTGCTCCTCGACGTGCTGAACCCGGATCTCGTCGTGGTGACCGAGCAGTCGAGCCTTCTCGACCCCGACTACCTGGAGGAGATCCGGGGCGCCGCGGTCGACCTCTCCCACGTCTGTGACGACCCCGAACGCATCGTCAGTCCACATGCCGGACCAGGTGTCCTGCCGGTCGCGGCCGGGACGGTTCTTCTGAATCCCCTGTTCAGAAGCCCTCTGCAGACCATCGGCCCGCGTCCGTCCGTGGCCGCGCTTGGCTGACCCCGGTCCAGGATTCGGACATCGCCGGTTGACCGCTCCGGCGAGCCACTGTCATATTGCTCCCGTGAATCCGGACATGCGCCTCGTCTCCCGCAGGCACGTCGACCTCTGTCGACAGGCCAGCGCGGTCTGTGCCGTCCGCCTCTGACGCGGACCGACCCCCCGTACACCAGGGCTGACTTCCGCTCACTCCTCCGCGCTCCTCGACCGTGCCCGAGCACGGCCGGCTCCCGCGCGCTCTCCTGATACCTCCCGGCTCTCCCCGGCACACGCGGCTCCTGAGCCGCTGCGGTGGTCATTAATTCCTGCCGCAGCGAAAAGAATTCGGCATTTCGGCGCGCCCGCCCGACGCGGCCACGCCGGTGACCCGATCCTCGGTGCCCCGACCCTCTGGGTGACCCGACCTTTTCGGTGACCCGACACCGGTGCGTCTCGTCGTGCCCGGGTCACCGTCAGGGCCGTGTCGGCGCACGCCGGCGCGCCACGACGCGATCCATCCCTCGCGTCCCTCACCGTTCCTCCCCTTCACAGGCAGGCCTCGATGACCGAGCAGTACCCGTACACGCCCCCAGACGTCTCCCGCCGCGGCACCCTGCGGGCCGCAGGTGCCGGCGCCCTGCTGCTCGGGCTCGGCCTGACCGGCTGCCGCTCCGCGGTCACCGACGCCAACTCCTCGGCGAAGGAGGCACGTTCGCAACCCGAGCGCGGCGGGACACTCTCCGTCGCCATCAACACCGACTTCACCCCCAGCCTGCTGTTCGCGCAGAGCTCGCAGTCGTACCAGCACCGCCTCCTCTACAACACGCTCACACGCTACGACGACGACCTGAAGCCGCAGCCCGAACTCGCCACCTCCTGGGACTACGCCGCGGAGGGCCGCGGCATCACCCTGAAACTGCGCGACGACGTGACCTACCACGACGGGCGGAAGTTCACGGCCGACGACGTGATCTTCGCGGTGAGGAACCTTCAGAACCCGGTCAGGGCAGCGCAGTTGAGAGCAACCGCGCTTGCGGTGAGCGGATTCGAGAAGCGCGGGGACCACGAGGTGGTGCTCAAGCTGGCGCACCCCGTGGCCAACCTCTTCGACCTCTTCGAATTCATGATCATCACGGATCGGCACTCTGTCGAGGACGCGGTCAAGGGCACGAAGCTCAACGGCACCGGGCCGTTCAAGCTGAAGAAGTGGAGCCCCGGCTCGGGCCTGAGCCTCGAACGGCACGACGCGTACTGGAAGCCGGGCCGCCCCTACCTCGACGGCGTCGAACTGCGCGTCATGGCCCAGGCCGACGCGCTGGTCTCCTCGCTGCGGTCGGGCCAGTCCCAGCTCTCCTACCAGGTCCCCGGCAAGAGCCTCGCCGCCGTCAAGGGCAACCCCGACATCACGATCACGAGCTACGACACCGGTGACGGCGCCGCCTACGTAGGCGTCAACACCACCGTCGCGCCGCTCGACGACAAGACTGTCCGCCAGGCCGTCGCCTGGGCACTAGATCGTGAGCGCATCGTCGACCAGACGCTCGGCGGCTACGGCCTGGCATCCGCCGCACCCTGGCCCAAGTCGTCGCCCGCCTTCACCGAAGCCGGCCGCACCCACTACACACACAACCCTGCCAAGGCCCGCCGGCTCCTGAAGTCCGCCGGCCTGAACAAGCTCCGGCTCCCGCTGCTGCACCTCAGCCTGCCCGGCGAGACCGCCATCGCCGAATCGGTCCAGTACGACCTGAAGCAGGTGGGCATCGCCGTCGAACTCCAGCCCACCGACCCCGCCACCGCCCAGAAGAAGCTCATCGCGCAGGACATGCCGGCGCTGTGGACCATGTCCCACGGCTTCGCCCAGGTCCAGCCGTCCACCCTCGCGGTGAGCGCCTATCCCTTCAACGAGGCCAAGAACACCTCCAGGTACCGCTCCGCCGCGTACACCAAGGTGGTGCGCGAGGCGTGGACCACCAGGGGCACGGCCGGCGCCGCGACCAACGCGCAGTACCGGAAGATCTCGGGCATCCTGCTCGACCAGGCCTTCATCATCGACCTCGCCATCCGCGGCCGGGTGCAGGTCGCGAGCAAGAAGCTGCACGGCGTCACCCTCAACAAGTTCTCGTACCTCAACCTCGACGACGCGTACCTGGTCTGACATGCGCAGCTATCTCCTCAGGCGGCTGCCGTCCGCCCTCCTGGTCCTCCTGTTCGCCTCCTTCCTCATCTTCGCGATCCTGCGCCTGGTCCCGGGCGACCCGGCCAGTTCCCTCGCGGGACCGGACGCGAGCGCCGCGACCGTCGCCGCGATCCGCGACCGACTCGGTCTGAACGAACCGCTGTTCACGCAGTACGCAAGCTGGATCGGCGACCTTGTGCGCGGTGACCTCGGGCCGTCGTACGCGATCGGCGGCGACACCGCTGACCTCATCAGCGACGGACTCGGCGCCACCGTCGAACTCACTGTGGGCGCCCTGCTGTTCGTGATCCTGCTCGGCACGGGGTTCGGGGTCCTCGGCGCCACCTCGCGCCTCCGCTGGGTCAGGGCCGTGGTCCGTGTCGCCACCACCGGGGCCCTGGCCGTGCCGCCGTTCGTCACCGGCGTCCTGCTCGTCCTCGTCTTCGCCGTGACCCTCGGCGTCCTCCCGCCGGGCGGCCGCGTGCCGGTCCTGAGCGCCCCCGACCTCGGTGTGCAGTACCTCCTCCTGCCCTCGCTGTGCCTCGCCCTGCCCAGCGCCGCCGTGCTGGGGCGCTACCTCAAGGACGGCATCGAGCGCACCCTCGCCGAGGACTACGTGCGCACCGCCACGGCCGCCGGCGTCACGCCCCGCCGCCTGCTGTGGCGGCATGCCATGCCCAACGCGCTGCCGCCCGTGGTCACCCTGCTCGGCATGCAGACCGGCCACCTTCTCGGCGGCGCGGTGCTCGTCGAAGCGATCTTCGCCTGGCCGGGCCTCGGGCAGCTCGCGGAAGCGGGCCTCACCCGCCGCGACTACCCCGTCGTCCAGGATCTGCTGCTGCTCCTCGTCACCGTCTTCGTCCTCGTCCAGCTGCTCACCGACGCCGTGTACGCCTGGCTCGACCCCCGGATCAGGTGGGAGTGACCGCCATGAACACCCCCCAGCTCCCCGCGCGCCGCCCGTCCCGCGCCCGCAGCCCCTACCCGGCCGCACTCGGCACCCTCCGGGGCCGCCTCGGCATCGCGCTCGTCGCCGTGGTCGTCCTCGCCGGACTGCTTGCACCCCTCCTCACCGGCCACGGCCCCACCGACCAGAGTGCCGACGGGCTCCGGCCGTTCGGCACCCCCAGCCATCCGCTCGGCACCGACGACCTCGGTCGCGACCTGCTCAGCCGTGTGCTCTACGGCATCCGCGCCGACCTGGGCATCATCGCCGTCGCCGTGCCGCTCGGCGCCCTCATCGGCTGCGTCCTCGCCCTGCTCGCCGCCGCCCACCCGGTCGCCGACACCGTCGTCCAGCGCGCCTTCGACCTGATCCTCGCCTTCCCTGGGCTGATCCTCGCCCTCGCGGTAACCGCCGTCCTCGGCCCGGGACGGCTGCCCGTCGTCCTGGTGATCGCGCTCGCCGAGATTCCCGTGTTCGGACGGTTGCTGCGCGGCGGGATCCTCGTACAGAGAGAGCGCGAATACGTGGTCGCCGCGCGGGTCGGCGGCACCTCACGCACCCGCGTCCTCGTCCGGCACATCCTGCCGAACGCCGCCGACCCGCTCGTCGTGCAGATCGCCGTGTCGCTCACGGTCGCCGTCTTCATCGAAGGCGCCATGAGCTTTCTCGGCGTGGGCGTACGGCCTCCGGAACCCACCCTCGGCGGCGTCCTCAGCCAGTCGGTGCCCTACCTCGCACAGGCCCCCAACTTCGCGGCCGGCCCTCTGATCACCGTGACCGCTCTCGTCCTCGGCCTCTCCCTGATCGCCGAGGCACTCAACCGGGAGATACGCCGATGACGACACCCGATCTGCTCGAAGTCCGGGACCTCGGCGTCGAGTTCACCGGACCCGACGGAGATCCCCTGCGGGCGGTCCACGACGTCTCCTTCACCCTGCGCCGCGGCGAGACCCTCGCCGTCGTCGGCGAGTCCGGATCCGGCAAGTCCACCACCGCGCTCGCCCTGACCCGGATGCTGCCCGGCACCGGACGCGTCACGGGCGGGACCGTACGCCTCGACGGCCGGGACCTCGCGTCGGCCGGACCCGACGAGCTGCGCAGCGTCCGCGGCGCACGGATCGGCATGATCTTCCAGGACCCGATGACGGCCCTCAACCCGGTGCTCACGGCCGGGCAGCACCTGGACGAGGTGCTGCGCGCCCACGGAGCGGGCGACCGAAAGGCCCGCCGTGCCCGCGCGGGCGAACTCCTCGACCTGGTCGGCATCCCCGAGCCGGGCCGCCGGCTCGACGACCACCCGCACCAGTTCTCCGGCGGCCAGCGCCAGCGCATCCTCATCGCGATGGCCCTGGCCAACGAGCCCGACGTCCTGATCGCCGACGAGCCGACCACCGCCCTCGACGCCACCGTCCAGGACCAGATCCTGACCCTCCTCGCCAAGCTCAACGAGGAGACCGGAACGGCACTCGTCCTGATCACGCACAACATGGGCGTGGTCGCCCGCGCCTGCGAACGCGTCCTGGTGATGTACGGCGGCACCGTCGTCGAGGACGGGCCGACCGCCGAGGTACTCACCCGGCCACGGCACCCGTATACCGCGGGCCTCCTCGCCGCGGTACCCCGGCTCTCCGCTCCGTCCGGCACCCGGCTCACGGGCATCCCCGGCAGCCCGCCCGACCTGGCGCTCCTCGGCTCCGGGTGCGCCTTCGCCGACCGGTGCGCCCTGGTCGAGGACCGCTGCGGCGTCAGCGCACCACCTCTGACCGAGGCGGCCGCAGGGGGACGCGTGGCCTGCTGGCCCGCCGCAGAGGGCTCGCGGCCGCTCCCGGGGCCCGCCCGGCCCGAGCGCATCGAACGGCCCGCTCCCGGGGCGGTGGTCCTCGAAGCCGAGAACGTCAGCAAGGTCTACCGGGGGCGCGGCGCCGGTGCGCGCACACGCCGCTTCACCGCGCTCGACGGGGTCTCGCTCACCCTCGCCGTGGGGGAGACACTCGGCATCGTCGGGGAGTCCGGCTCGGGGAAGTCCACACTCGCCCGCGTCCTCGCGCACGCCCATCCGGCGGACGGCGGGACGCTACGGCTGCGCGGCGGCGACGTCACCCACCCCGCGCGCAAGGCCCTGTACGCGGTGCGCCGCGAGGTGCAGATGGTCTTCCAGGACCCGTACGCGTCCCTCAACCCCCGTATGACGGTGGGGGAGATCATCGCCGAGCCGCTCATCGCGTTCGGCCTCGGTGACCGCGACCGGCGCAGGGACCGCGTCGCAGACCTGCTGCGCCAGGTCGGACTCGACCCCTCGGCCACCGACCGCCACCCGCGGTCGTTCTCCGGCGGCCAGCGCCAACGTATCGGCATCGCACGGGCGTTGGCGCCCGGGCCGTCCGTCCTCATCTGCGACGAGCCCGTCTCCGCACTCGATGTCTCGGTGCAGGCCCAGATCGTCAACCTGCTCTGTGACCTCCAGCGCGACCTCGGGCTCGCACTGGTCTTCATCGCGCACGACCTGGCGGTGGTCCGGCAGGTCAGCCACCGGATCGCCGTGATGCACGAGGGCCGCATCGTGGAGAGCGGCAGCTCGGACGAGGTGTGCGAACGGCCCCGTGACCCGTACACCCGCTCCCTGCTCGTGGCGGCACCACATCCCGTACCCGTGGGCGCGCCCGTATGACCGCCCACCGCACGACGACCTGACCGACCCGACGACCACCCGACCACCCGGCCCACGGAGACACCATGACCACCCGCCGCGACCCCTACGACGGCTTCCCCGGACGTGTCGGGCGCACCTTCGCCGACTCGGAGCCGGCCTGGCCGCCGCGCCGCACCGCGCAGGACCGGGCCCCGAACATCGTCGTCGTACTCGTCGACGACATGGGCTACAGCGACATCGGCCCCTTCGGATCCGAGATCGGCACCCCGGTCCTCGACGAGCTGGCAGGACAGGGTGTGCGGCTGACCAACTACCACACGATGCCGCTGTGTTCGCCCGCACGGGCCGCCCTGCTCACCGGTCTCAACCCGCACCGCGTGGGCTACGCGATGGTCGCCAACTCCGACCCGGGCTTCCCCGGGTACGGCATGGAGATCGCCGACGACATTCCCACCCTCGCCGAACTGCTGCACGACTCCGGCTATGCGACATACGCCGTCGGGAAGTGGCACCTGGTCCGCGACTCGGCGTCCAACGCCGCCGACCACCGCGGCAACTGGCCGCTCCAGAAGGGCTTCGACCAGTACTACGGCGTCCTCGAAGGGCTCACCAGCCTCTTCCACCCGCATCAACTGGTGCGCGACAACAGCCCTCTCGACATCGACGAGCTGCCCGAGGGCTACTACTACACCGACGACATCACCGACCAGGCCATCTCCATGGTGAAGTCGCTGCGGGCCCACGACCCGGACAAGCCGTTCTTCCTCTACCTCGCGCACAACGCGGTCCACGGCCCGCTCCAGGCGAAGGAGGAGGACATCGCCCGCCACCGCGGGCACTACGACGACGGCTGGGACGCGCTGCGCGACCGGCGGTTCGCCGCCCAGCTCGCCGCCGGCCTCTTCCCGCCCGGCACCGAACTGCCGGAGCGCAACAGCGAGGCCGGACAGGACGTGCCCGCATGGGACTCGCTCACGACGGACCAACAGCGGCTGTACGCCCGCTACATGGAGGTCTACGCGGCGATGGTCGACAACATCGACCAGAACCTGGGACGCCTCACCGACACCCTTGAGGCGCTCGGCGAACTCGACAACACCATCATCGTGTTCACCTCGGACAACGGCGGCACCGGCGAGGGCGGACCTGAAGGCACCCGCTCCTACTTCAGCCGCTTCGTCCACCACCCCCAGCTCCCGTCAGACTGGACCCCGGACGTCGACCGCGACCCCGAACTCATCGGCGGTCCCCGCAGCCTCGTCCACTACCCACGCGGCTGGGGCATGGCCTCAAACACCCCCTTCCGCCTCTACAAGGGACACACCTACGCGGGCGGTGTCCGCGTGCCCTTCGTGCTGTCCTGGCCCGACGGGATCCGGGACGAACGGCTCACCCAGGGCGTGCGACCGCAGTACCAGTACGTCACCGACATCGCCCCCACCCTCCTCGAACTCGCCGGCATCGCCCGCCCGGAGAGGCGCTCCGGGGTCCCGCTCCAGGAACTGGACGGCGTCAGCTTCACCCCGGTGCTCGCCGGCCCCGCCCATGCGTCCACCCACGCCGAGCAGTACTGCGAGATGACCGGCAACCGCAGCTACTACCGTGACGGCCACAAGCTCGTCACCCTGCACCGCCCCGGCGCGCCCTACGACGACTCCGAGTGGGCCCTCTACGACATCCGCGCCGATCCCACCGAGATCCACGACCTCGCCGCCCGCCACCCGGAGCTGGTGAAGGAGTTGTCGGCCGCATGGGAGACCGCGGCCTGGCGCAACGGAGTCTTCCCGCTGCCCGACGGAAGCGGCGCGCTCGCCCGCCGCAACCCCGTCGAGGAGCGCCTTGTTCGTCCTCTCACCCTGCTGCCCGGTACCCCCGAACTCGAGCGCTACCGCTCCTCACGGCTCATCTCGTTCCGTTCCTTCGACATCGCGATCGCCGTGGACGCGCCGGGCGAGGGCGTCCTCGTCTCGCACGGCGACCAGGGCGGCGGCTACGTCCTCTACGCGGAGGACGGCCGGCTGCACTTCGCGTACAACGAGTACGGCGTGCTGCACGAGACCGACGCGGGGCCGGTACCTGAGGGGTCGCACGAGGTCACCGTCGCCGCGACCGCCGAGAAGGGCCTGCGCTGGCGGTTCTCGGTCGCCGTCGACGGTGTGGAGCGCACCGCGCCGGACAGCGTGCACCAGCTCATCGGCATGGCGCCGTTCCAGGGCATCAGCGTCGGCGTCGACCGCAAGTCGCCGGTGTCCTGGCCGGTGCACGAGCGCCACGGCAGCTTCCGCCACACGGGAAGACTCAGGTCCGTGACCTACCGCCCGGGAGCGGCCGCGCCCGACTCCCCGGCGGCCGTGGCCGCCGCCCTGCGTGAGGCGGCGGCGGCCTTCGAGTGACGTCTCGACGGTCCTCAGGCCGGACGCAGCCACACCGTCGCCAGCGGCGGCACCGTCAGCTGGAGCGAGACGGGTCGGCCGTGGCTCGGCCGAGGGTCCGGCTTGAGGACACCGGCGTTGACGACGTCGCTGCCGCCGTACCTTGCCGCGTCCGTGTTCAGGACCTCGAACCAGCCGGGGACCGAGTCCGGCACGCCGAGCCGGTAGTTCTCGCGGACCGCCGGGGAGAAGTTGCACACGGCCAGCAGGGGCGTGCCGTCCGCCGCGAACCGCAGGAACGCGAGGACGTTGTCGTCGGCCGCGTCCGCGGTGATCCACGAGAACCCCGCGGGCGTGGTGTCCCGTTCCCAGAGGGCGGGGGTGGCCGCGTACTCGTGGTTGAGGTCGCGCACCAGGTCGAGGACCCCGCGGTGGTCCGGCTCGGCATCATAGGCCGGGTCGAGGAGCCACCAGTCCGGGCCGTGGCCCTCCGACCACTCGGCCCCCTGTGCGAACTCCTGCCCCATGAACAGGAGTTGCTTGCCCGGGTGGGCCCACATGAAGCCGAGGTACGCCCGGTGGTCGGCTCGCCGCTGCCACCAGTCGCCGGACATCTTCGACACGAGCGCGCGCTTGCCGTGCACCACTTCGTCGTGTGAGAGGGGAAGCAGATAGTTCTCGCTGTAGGCGTACACCATCGAGAACGTCAGCTCGTTGTGGTGGTACTTGCGGTGCACGGGCTCGTGCACGATGTACTGCAGCGAGTCATGGCTCCAGCCCATGTTCCACTTCAGGCCGAAGCCGAGGCCACCGAAACCGCCGGGGCCGATGTGGTGGGTCGGCCGCGTGACGCCGTCCCACGCGGTCGACTCCTCGGCGATCGTGACGACACCCGGGCAGCGCCGGTACACCGTCGCGTTCATCTCCTGGAGGAAGGCCACGGCGTCGAGGTTCTCGCGGCCGCCGTCCCCGTTCGGCGACCACTGGCCTTCCTCGCGCGAGTAGTCGAGGTAGAGCATGGAGGCGACGGCGTCGACGCGCAGGCCGTCGATGTGGAACTCCTCGCACCAGTACACGGCGTTGGCGACCAGGAAGTTGCGGACCTCCTTGCGGCCGTAGTCGAACTCGAGGGTGCCCCAGTCCGGGTGCTCGGCGCGGCGCGGGTCCTGCGGCTCGTACAGGGCGGTGCCGTCGAAGCCCGCCAGCGCCCAGTCGTCCTTCGGGAAGTGGGCCGGCACCCAGTCCATGATCACGCCGATGCCTGCCTGGTGCAGGGTGTCGACGAGGTGGCGGAAGTCGTCGGGGGAGCCCATGCGGGACGTCGGGGCGTAGAAGCCGGTGACCTGGTAGCCCCACGACCCGCCGAACGGATGCTCGGCCACGGGCATGAACTCGACGTGGGTGAAGCCGAGATCACTCACGTAGGTGGCGAGCTGGTCGGCGAGTTCGCGGTAGTTCATGCCCGGGCGCCAGGAGGGCAGATGGACCTCGTACACCGAGAAGGGCGCCTCGTGCACCGGGCGCTGCCCGCGCTTCTTCATCCACGCGGAGTCTCCCCACGTGTGGGACGACTCCGTCACGACGGACGCGGTCGCGGGCGGCACCTCGGTGCGCCTGGCCAGCGGGTCCGCGCGCACGGTGTGCGAACCGTCGGGGCGCGTGATGTCGAACTTGTACAGCGCTCCCTCGCCGATGCCCGGCAGGAACAGCTCCCACACGCCCGACGAGCCGAGCGACCGCATCGGGAACGCGGTGCCGTCCCAGGCGCAGAAGTCCCCGCAGACGCGTACGCCCCGGGCGTTCGGCGCCCACACCGTGAACCGGGTGCCCGCGACCCCTTCGTGCGTCATCGGCTGGGCGCCCAGAGCGGTCCACAGCTCCTCGTGCCGCCCCTCGCCGATCAGATGCAGGTCGAACTCCCCGAGCGCGGGCAGGAAGCGATAGGGGTCATCCACCTCCCGCTCGTCCCCGTCGTACGTCACGAGCAGCGTGTACGCGGGAATCGCGTCGAGCGGCAGCACCCCGGCGAAGAGACCGTCACCCTCGTCACGGAGCTCCACGCGTCGGCCCTTGACCGACACGGCGACGGCCTGGGCGTAAGGCCGCAGCACCCGGAATGCGACACCGCCGTCCACCGGGTGCGCGCCGAGCAGGGAGTGCGGGTCGTGATGCTCACCCCACAGCAGGCGTCCGCGGTCCGCCCCGTCCAGAACGGGGGCGGGCAGGACTTTGAGGCGACCGGGGCCCGGCTTGTCGGACAGGCCGACAGCCTTGGGGGCGGAGGTCTTGCGAGCTGCCACGGTTCTGTCTCCTCGGGGGGTGAGCGAGTTCTGCAGGCGGACGGCGGGGTTGCCGCCGCCTGGTTCAGCGGGGTTCGGCGAGGCGGCTGATCGCCGCCATCGGCACGGGCAGCCAATCGGGCCGATGCCGCGCCTCGTACAGCACTTCGTAAAGGGCCCGGTCCGTCTCGAAGGCGCGGAGCAGGTCGGGTTCCTCGCGCGGGTCCGTCTTCGACTCGGCCGCGTAGCCGGCGCAGTAGGAGTCCCGGCAGCGCAGCGACCACTCGGGCCGCCAGGGCAGACGCGTGCGGGCCGCGTAGTCGAAGGAGCGGAGCATGCCCGCCACATCGCGTACTGGGGACTGGGCGTGGCGGCGTTCGGCGAGCGGGCGGGCCGGCTCGCCCTCGAAGTCGATGACGAACCACTGCTGCCCCGACCACAGCACCTGCCCCAGATGGAGGTCGCCGTGGATCCGCTGCGCGGGCCGCGCCGAGTCGACGAGCGCGAACGCGTCGAACGCGGCCCGCAGTCCCGGCGCGTGCGGAAGCACCGCGGGCACGGAACGGGCCGTGGATTCGAGGCGTTCGGTCATCGCCTCCGCGAGGTGCCGGTTGCGGTGCGGCACAGGGGCGTCGACCGGGAAGGCCGCGGTCAGCGCGAGATGGATCTCGGCGGTCGCCCGCCCCAGTTCGTACGCCTCGTCGGTGAAGTTCCTGCCGGAGGCGAGCGACCGGAGCGCGAGGGTCCAGCCGTCGTCCGCGTCGGGCAGGAACGGCTGGAGGACGCCGAGCGTCGCCTTCTGGGGCTGCGAGGTGCGGAACCACGCCACGGGTCCCGGCACGCGGGTGCAGCCCTGCCGGGCGAGGGCCCACGGCACTTCCAGATCCGGGTTGACGCCGGCCTGGACGCGCCGGAAGACCTTCAGGATGAACGAATCCCCGTACACCAGCGACGTGTTGGACTGTTCGGCGTCGAGGACGCGTGGCGTGAGCCCGGCGGGCACGGTGACCTGCGGGTCGCGTTCGAACCGCAGAGGGCCCGCCGCGCCCGGGTGGCGCAGCCGCTCCAGGAGCAGCCCGGCCGACCGGGGCTCCTGGAGGGCGTCGTACACCATGAGGCCGGTCAGCGGGCCCTCGGTCGCGCGGCCGATGAAGGCCGGCGCGAGCGAGGGTGGCAGCATCTCCCGTACGCCGAGCAGGAGTTGGTAGAGATTGTCGGCCGGGGGCGTGCCCGGTCCGGAGCGGGTCGCCTGCGCGGCGTGCTCGGCGCGCACCAGCAGGTGCAGACAGCCCGGGTGCAGCTCGGTCATCGAGGCCAGGGTCAGCCCGGTGACGGGCCGGCCCTTCCCCGCGAACCAGCGCTGCCGCGGCAGCCATTCGTGCAGCAGACCGGCGAGTGAGTTCAGCAGCAGAGAGGGGCTGACGCCGGTCGGACTCTGCAGTGCGGCCTTGGGCATGGCGACGACTCCTTTCGAGGGCGGACAGGCGGACCCTGGGGCGTGGGGCCGCCGGTCACCACGCGGTGCTGACGGCTTCCTTGCGGAGCCGGAACCAGTAGAAGCCGTGGCCCGCGAGGGTCAGCAGGTACGGGAGCCGGCCGATGGCGGGGAAGCGCACCCCGCCGATGAGTTCGACCGGGTGCCGGCCGTCGAAGGCCTGGAGGTCGAGTTCGGTGGGCTGGGCGAAGCGCGAGAAGTTGTGCACGCACAGGACGAGGTCGTCCTTGTGTTCGCGCAGGAACGCGATCACGGCGGGGTTGGACGACGGGAGTTCCGTGTACGAGCCGAGGCCGAACGCCTCGTTCTGCTTGCGGATCTCGACCATCCGGCGCGTCCAGTGCAGCAGCGAGGACGGGGACGACATGGACGCCTCGACGTTCGTGACCTGGTAGCCGTAGACCGGGTCCATGATCGTGGGGAGCGAGAGGCGGCCCGGGTCGCAGGACGAGAAGCCCGCGTTGCGATCGGGGGTCCACTGCATCGGCGTGCGCACCGCGTCGCGGTCGCCGAGCCAGATGTTGTCGCCCATGCCGATCTCGTCGCCGTAGTAGAGGATCGGCGAGCCCGGCAGGGAGAGCAGCAGGGCGGTGAAGAGTTCGATCTGGTTGCGGTCGTTGTCGAGGAGGGGCGCGAGGCGGCGGCGGATGCCGATGTTGGCCCGCATGCGCGGGTCCTTGGCGTACTCCGCGTACATGTAGTCGCGCTCTTCGTCGGTGACCATTTCGAGCGTGAGCTCGTCGTGGTTGCGCAGGAAGATGCCCCACTGGCAACTCGACGGAATGGCAGGGGTTTTGGCGAGAATTTCCGAGACGGGGTAGCGCGACTCCCTGCGCACGGCCATGAAGATCCGTGGCATGACGGGGAAGTGGAACGCCATGTGGCACTCGTCGCCGCCGGAGGTGTAGTCGCCGAAGTAGTCGACCACGTCCTCGGGCCACTGGTTGGCCTCGGCGAGCAGGACCGTGTCCGGGTAGTGCGTGTCGACCTCGGCCCGTACACGCTTGAGGAAGGCGTGGGACGCGGGGAGGTTCTCGCAGTTGGTCCCTTCCTCGGCGTAGAGGTAGGGCACGGCGTCGAGCCGGAAGCCGTCGATGCCGAGGTCCAGCCAGAAGCGCAGCGCGGCGAGAATCTCCTCCTGGACGCGCGGGTTCTCGTAGTTGAGGTCCGGCTGGTGGGAGAAGAAGCGGTGCCAGAAGTACTGCTGGCGCACCGGGTCGAAGGTCCAGTTCGACGCCTCGGTGTCGACGAAGATGATCCGCGCGTCCTCGTACTGCTTGTCGTCGTCGGCCCAGACGTAGTAGTCGCCGTACGGCCCGTCGGGGTCCTTGCGGGACTCCTGGAACCACGGGTGCTGGTCGCTCGTGTGGTTCATGACGAAGTCGATGATCACGCGCATCCCGCGCTGGTGCGCGGCGTCGACGAACTCCACGAAGTCCGCGAGATTTCCGAACTCGGGCAGGACCGCCGTGTAGTCCGATACGTCGTAACCGCCGTCCCGCAATGGGGACTTGAAGAACGGCGGCAGCCAGAGGCAGTCGACGCCCAGCCATTGGAGGTAGTCCAGCCTGGACGTGATGCCCTTGAGGTCGCCGACTCCGTCGCCGTTGCTGTCCTGGAAGGAGCGGACGAGGACCTCGTAGAAGACGGCACGTTTGAACCAGTCGGGATCCCTGTCCTTGGTGGGGGTGTCCTCGAATTTGTCCTGGACGGGCTTGTTGACGATCATGTGGTGGGTGACCCTCCGGTGGGCGGTGAGGACGGTCGCAGGACGGTGAGGATGTGCGCGGGCGCGCGGCCCGGTTCCAGGCGCACAAAGTTCGTCCTGCCCCATTGGTATGTCTCGCCGGTCAGCTCGTCGTGGACCGGCACGCTCGCGTGCGCGTCGAGTCCGAGCTGAGGCATGTCCAGAGAAACCGTCGCCTCCTGGGTGTGGTGGGGGTCGAGGTTGACGACCACCACGACCGTGTCGGGGCCCGAGCGCTTGCTGTACGCGATCAGCGCGTCGTTGTCGGTCTGGTGGAAGTGGAGATTCCTGAGCAGGCGCAGGGCGCTGTGGTTCCGCCTGACGCGGTTCAGGGTGGTGATGAGCGGGGCGATGGAGCGCCCCTCGCGCTCGGCCGACTCCCAGTCGCGCGGCCGCAGTTCGTACTTCTCCGAGTGGAGGTACTCCTCGCTGCCCTCGCGGACCGGGGTGTTCTCGCACAGCTCGTATCCGGCGTACACCCCCCAGGCCGGGGAGAGCGTGGCCGCGAGCACGGCGCGCACCTCGAAGGCGCGGCGGCCGCCCTTCTGAAGGTAGCGGGGCAGGATGTCGGGTGTGTTCACGAACAGGTTGGGACGCATGTAGGCGGCCGTGTCCCGGGAGAGCTCCGTGAGGTATTCGGTGAGCTCCTGCTTCGTGTCGCGCCAGGTGAAGTACGTGTACGACTGCTGGAAACCGGCCTTGGCGAGCGCCCGCATGATCGGTGGCCGGGTGAAGGCCTCGGCGAGGAACACGACGTCCGGGTCGCTGCGGTTGATGTCGGAGATCACCCGCTCCCAGAACATGACGGGCTTGGTGTGCGGGTTGTCGACGCGGAAGACGCGGACCCCGTGACGCATCCAGAAGCGCAGGACCCGGGTCGTCTCCTCGATCAGCCCCAGCATGTCCTGGTCGAAAGCGATCGGGTAGATGTCCTGGTATTTCTTCGGCGGGTTCTCCGCGTACGCGATCGTGCCGTCGGATCTGTGCTCGAACCACTCCGGGTGCTTCTCCACCCACGGGTGGTCCGGGGAGCACTGGAGGGCGAAGTCGAGCGCGATCTCCAGATCGAGTTCCCCGGCCCGGCGCACGAACGCGTCGAAGTCGTCGAGCGTGCCGAGGTCCGGGTGGATCGCGTCGTGACCGCCTTCGGGCGAGCCGACTGCCCACGGGACTCCGACATCCCACGGGTCGGCGGACAGGCTGTTGTTCGGCCCCTTGCGGAAGGTGGTCCCGATGGGGTGGATCGGCGGCAGATAGACCACGTCGAAACCCATGGCGGCGACGGCGGGAAGGCGCTCGGCCGCCGTGCGGAACGTGCCGCTCACCGGGCGTTCGCCCTCGCGGACCACGGCGCCCTCGGAGCGCGGGAACATCTCGTACCAGGCCCCGTACAGCGCCCGTTCGCGCTCGACGAGCAGTGGCAGGGGGGCTGAGCGGGAGACGTTTTCGCGCAGCGGATGCGCCGCCAGCGCGGCGGTCACGTCCGGCGCGAGGGCCGCCGCGTGGCGGGCGGCGGGAGGCCGTCCCTCGTCGCGGAGCGCGTCCACGGCCGCGAGGACCGCGTTGCGTCCCGCGCCTTCCGGAACGCCGGCGGCGGCACGCTCGTGCAGCGCGGCGCCCTCCTCCAGGATCAGCTCCGTGTCGATCCCGGCCGGGACCTTGATGCCGGCGGACCGGCGCCACGAGGACACGGGATCGCCCCACGCCTCCACGGAGTACGTCCAGTTGCCCACGGCCGTCGGGGTGACGTCGGCGCCCCAGCGGTCGCTGCCCGGGGACAGTTCACGCATCGGGGTCCACGGGCCCGGCCGGCCGTCGGGGCCGCGCAGCACGACATTGGCGGAGACGGCGGCATGGCCCTCGCCGAAGAGTGTGGCGGAGACCTCGAACGTCTCGCCCGGGACCGCCTTCGCCGGACGCCTGCCGCAGTCGACGGCCGGGAGGACGTCCACGATCGGGACGCGGCCCGTCACCGTGCCTGGGTTCATCAGTTGCACCTCCGCCGTGCTCGAGGCAGGGCCGTCCTCGCTCGGGGGCCCGCCGGGTTCACATGCGCCACGGGACGCGCCGTCACGTCTCTCGCACACCAGTTGGCCCGGCACGTGGCCGGGCACAGCAGGGTGTCATCGACGGGCTGCGTCCCTCCGGCGACACGCTACGGGAGCCGACCGGGCTCGGCCTGTCGGGAAATGCCCCGGTTCAGGCGTGTCGGCCGGCGTCCCGCTTCTGCCGGAGGGTCCGGCGTCACCGCCCGCTGAGGGCGGCGACGGCGACCGCGGGCGCCGCGAGCGGCGGGGCGGCCATGGGCGGATGCTCCACGCTGGGACGGAGATAGTGCTCGGCCGCGTCGGCGGCCTCGCGCCCGCAGCGCTTCCCCATCAGCACGCACAACGTGTAGGCCGTGTCCTCGAAGTGGGCCCGCACCTGGCGGTCGGCGGGCGCCGCCAGCCGCAGGCGTTCCCATGCGCGGTACTGCGCCAGATGACTGGCGACTTCGGTCTTGGTAGGCAGCAACATGTCGCTGTTCACTTCCCACTCTTCGATGTGCACGGTGCACCGGGTCGGTGCGCTGGGGCCGTGCACGGAGAGGTACCGAACCATTACGCCGATCGGTACCCCGTTCCATGGTGCATTTGGCGGTACTTCCCGTCCTGTTGGAGCTTCAACGACACCGCGAGCGGCTCCTCGTGTTGCACGAATGGAGTAGCACTCTCATGCTGAGGCTGACTCAGGAGCGATCAGTGCTCACGCTACGTGTTCGGGGTACGGCCCGTAGGGGGCGAGCAACGAGCGGGAGCTTCGCCGGTGAGGAGCCGAAGACGATGAATACAGCAGTGCCCTGCTACTACCACCTCGACGTCGAGGTCAGTTCGGAGCGTGTCGGGCAGGTCAGGCGCATCCTGGCCGCCCACCTCCGGTACTGGAAGCTGGACATTCTCGTCGACCCCGTCTGCCGCGGCGTCGAGGTGTTGCTTCACACGATCGACGAGCACGCCACGGACAAGAACACCACCGTCGAGATGTGGTGGAACGGCCAGCATTTGATCACCGCGGTGTCCGACCACGAGCGTGACCTGCCGGGCCCGCACTACGCCCCGAAGGAGGGATGCCTCGCGGAGATTGCCGCGCTGAGCGACGGCTGGGGCGGCTGTGCCACCGCCACGGGAAAGATCATCTGGTTCTCGCGCCGTGCCCGTCTCGGCGAGCGCGCCCCGCTGGTCCCGGTCGGACCCCCGCCGCGCATCAGCGAAGCGCTCGAGATGCCGCGCGAGGTGCCTGTCCCGGCGTTCGCGGGGTCAGTTGTCGCGGATCCCCTCGTGGCCGCCGCCCCGGCAGCCCGCGCACGCGAGCCGCAACTGTCCGTCCCGCGCAGGGTGGTCCGCCCGACGCCGGTCATGTGACAGCAGCACAGCGCTCCGTCCGGAGCGCGTCGCACCGGGCCGCGGCCTGCTTCGGCAGCCGGGGCCCGGCGGTGTGCCAGGACAGTGGCACACGAGGGCCGGGCGCGCGGCAGACGAGGTGCGGGCGGCGCGGTGACGACACCGAATCCAAGATCATCCGTACCGTGGCCGGATGCTCACCTGGACCGGACGTCCCTATCCCCTCGGCGCGGCATTCGACGGCGACGGAACGAACTTCGCCCTGTTCACGGAGGTCGCCGAGAGCGTCGACCTCGTCCTCCTCCACGACGACGGCAGCCACGACACGGTCACCATGACCGAGGTCGACGGCTTCGTATGGCACTGCTATCTGCCCGCCGTCGGCCCCGGCCAGCGCTACGGCTATCGCGTGCACGGCCCGTGGGACCCGGCGGCGGGCCACCGCTGCAACCCCGCGAAGCTGCTCCTCGACCCGTACGCCACCGCCATCGACGGACAGATGGACAACGACCCCTCGCTCTTCGAGCGGACGGCCGCCGGACCGTCCCCGGCCGACAGCGCGGGCCACACCCTTGTCGCCGTGGTGACCGACAGCGCCTTCGACTGGGGCAACGACCGTCCACCCCTGCGCCCGTACGCCGACACCGTCATCTACGAGGCCCACGTACGCGGCCTGACCCGCACCCACCCCAAGGTCCCCGCCAAACTGCGCGGCACCTACGCGGGCCTCGCGCACCCGGCGGTCATCGAGCACCTGACCTCGCTGGGTGTGACCGCGGTGGAGCTGATGCCGGTGCACCAGTTCGCGCAGGACGGCTTCCTGCGCGACCAGGGCCTGTCGAACTACTGGGGCTACAGCACGATCGGCTTCTTCGCCCCGCACAACGCGTACGCCGCCCAGGGCACCCGCGGCGGGCAGGTCACCGAGTTCAAGTCGATGGTGAAGGCGCTGCACGCGGCCGGCCTCGAAGTGATCCTCGACGTCGTCTACAACCACACCGCGGAAGGCAACGAGAACGGCCCGACGCTCTCCTTCCGCGGCATCGACAACGCGTCCTACTACCGGCTCGTCGACGGAGACCCTGCGCACTACTACGACACCACCGGCACCGGGAACAGCCTGCTGATGCGGCACCCCAGCGTGCTCCAGCTCATCATGGACTCCCTGCGGTACTGGGTCACCGAGATGCACGTCGACGGCTTCCGGTTCGACCTCGCGGCGACGTTGGCCCGGCAGTTCCACGAGGTGGACCGGCTCTCCGCGTTCTTCGACCTGATCCAGCAGGATCCGGTGATCGGCCGCGTCAAGCTCATCGCCGAGCCGTGGGACGTCGGCGAGGGCGGCTACCAGGTCGGCAAGTTCCCGCCCCAGTGGTCGGAGTGGAACGGCAAGTACCGCGACTCCGTACGGGACTTCTGGCGCTCCGGCGAGAACACCCTCGCCGAGTTCGCCTCCCGGCTCACCGGCTCCTCCGACCTCTACCAGCACGACAGCCGCCGCCCGCGCGCCAGCGTCAACTTCGTCACCGCCCACGACGGATTCACGCTGCGCGACCTGGTCTCGTACAACGGCAAGCGCAACGAGGCCAACGGCGAGAACAACCGGGACGGCGAGAGCACCAACCGGTCGTGGAACTGCGGCGCCGAGGGGCCCACCGACGACGAAGGCGTGCTCGAACTGCGTGGCCGGCAGCAGCGCAACCTCCTCGCCACGCTGCTGCTCTCCCAGGGCATCCCCATGATCGCCCACGGCGACGAACTGGGCCGCACCCAGCAGGGCAACAACAACGCCTTCTGCCAGGACAACGAGATCTCCTGGATCGACTGGCGCCTGAGCGACGACCAGCGCGAGCTGATGGAGTTCACCCGGCGCACCATCGCCCTGCGCGCCGCCCACCCGGTGCTGCGCCGCCGCCGCTTCTTCCGCGGCGACACACACACCCACGAGGGCCAGCCCCTGCCCGACCTCGTGTGGCTGCGCCCGGACGCGCGCGAGATGACGGACGACGACTGGCAGCGCGGCGACGCCCACTCGGTCGCCGTGTTCCTCAACGGCGACGCCATCGCCGAGCCCACTCCGTACGGGCGGCCGGTGGTCGACGACTCTTTCCTGCTGCTCCTCAACAGCTACTGGAAGCCGGTCCGCTTCCGCCTCCCGGACGCGACCTACGGCGAGAGGTGGACCACCCGGATCGACACCACCGACCCGCAGGGTGTCGCGGACGAGATGGAACACAAGCCGGGCACCGATGTGCTGGTCGAGGCCCGCAGCCTGATCCTGCTGTCCCGGGAGGCCAGGACGGCACCCGGCGCGGAGGACTGAACGCGCCGTCCGGTGGGCCGGTTCCGTGACCGGCCCACCGGACGACAACGCCGGCTCAGGCCCGCTTCAGACGCAGCGTCACCAGCTCGAAGGGGCGCAGCGACAGTGTGATCCGGTCGCGGTCGCGCTCCGGGTCCGCCGCGTCGGCGAGCGGACGCTCCAGGAGGTCCGTCGCCGCCGCGGCCGCGACCTCGAAGCCCGCCGTGAGCGTGGCGCGCACCCGGCCGCCGCGGGACTCGTGGAAACGGACCACCACGTCGCCGCTGCCGTCGTCGGCCAGCTTGACCGCCGTCACGACGACCGCGTCCTGGTCGACGTCCACCAGCGGAGCGACCTCGCCGGAGCCGGTCACGTGCCGCTCGGGCAGGTTGATCCGGTAGCCCTCGCAGACCGCGTCCCCGATCGCCGCGCCCGGCACCAGCGCGTGCCGGAAGCGGTGCACACCCTGGTCGGTCTCGGGGTCGGGGAAGCGCGGCGCGCGCAGCAGCGAGACACGGACGGTGGTCGTCGTGCCCGAGTCGCTGTCCCGCACGGTCCGCGTCACGTCATGGCCGTACGTCGAGTCGTTGACGAGCGAGACACCCCAGCCGGGCTCCTCGACATGCACGAACCGGTGGTTGCACGCCTCGAACTTGGCCGCCTCCCAGCTGGTGTTGGTGTGCGTGGGCCGGAAGAAGTGCCCGAACTGCGTCTCGGACGCGTACCGCTCGGCGTGGATGTCCAGCGGGAACGCCAGCTTCAGAAACTTCTCCGTCTCGTGCCAGTCGACCTCCGTGTCGATGCCGAGCCGCCGCTCACCCGCCGTCAGCGAGAGGACCTGCGTGACGCGCGAGTCTCCGAAGCTGCGCACGATGCGCACCGACGCGCCCTCGCCGGGGGCCACCTCGTCGGCGTCCACGAGATCCGTCACGGTATTGCGGTAGAACTCGTCGACGTCCCACGCGTCCCACATGTTCGGGAAGTCCGGGTGGATCTGGAGCAGGTTCGCGGCCCGGTCCGGCGCGACGGTCTCGCGACTCGCGACGAGGTCGTACGCGGACACGACCAGGCCCCGGTCGTCGATCTCCACCCTCAACAGCCCGTTGTCCAGGACGAATCCGCCCGCCGCGCGCGACGCGATCGCGGCCTCGCCCTCGATGACCGGGTTACGGGCGCCGCCCGCGGGCACGCCGTCGCGGGTGTGCGGCGCCGAGTTGAAGAGGAGCGTCCCCGAGCCCTCACCGGCCAGGGCGCGCTGGGCCGCGCCGATGATGCCGTTCAGCTCCTCCGCGACCCGCTCGTATGTCCTGCGCGCCTCGCGGTGCACCCAGGCGATCGACGAGCCGGGCAGGATGTCGTGGAACTGGTGCAGCAGCACCGTCTTCCAGATCCGGTCCAACTCCTCGTACGGGTAAGGGAAGCCGACCCGCACCGCAGCGGTCGCGGCCCACAGCTCGGCCTCGCGCAGCAGGTGCTCGCTGCGCCGGTTGCCCTGCTTCGTCCTGGCCTGGGAGGTCAGCGTGGCGCGGTGGAGTTCGAGGTAGAGCTCGCCGACCCACACGGGCGGGTTCGGGTACTCCGCCTCGGCCTTCTTGAAGAACTCCTCCGGCGTCTCCCACACCACCGTCGCGGACCCCTCGAGGTCACGGAGGCGGGCCGCCTTCGCGACCATCTCGCGCGTCGTGCCGCCGCCCCCGTCACCCCAGCCGGTCGGCGCGAGCGAGTGCCGGGCCACCCCCTTGTCCTTGAAGTTCTTCGCCGCGTGGGCGATCTCGCTGCCCTTCATGGAGCAGTTGTACGTGTCCACGGGCGGGAAGTGCGTGAAGATCCGGGTGCCGTCGATGCCCTCCCACTGGAACGTGTGGTGGGGGAACTTGTTGGTCTGCGACCACGAAATCTTCTGCGTGAGCAACCACTTGGAGCCCGCGGCTTTGATGATCTGCGGAAGGCCCGCGGCGAACCCGAACGTGTCGGGCAGCCACGCCTCGTCGTTCTCGATCCCGAACTCGTCGAGGAAGAACCGCTTGCCGTGCACGAACTGACGGGCCATCGCCTCCGAGCCCGGCATGTTGGTGTCCGACTCCACCCACATGCCGCCCGCCGGCACGAACCGCCCGTCGGCGACGGCCTTCTTCACCCGCGCCCACACCTCGGGCCGGTGCTCCTTGACCCACGCCCACTGCTGGGCCTGCGACATGGCGAAGACGAAGTCGGGCTCGTCCTCCAGGAGCGCCGTCATGTTGGACGTCGTCCGCGCCACCTTGCGCACTGTCTCGCGCAGCGGCCACAGCCACGCCGAGTCGATGTGTGCGTGGCCGACGGCGCTGATGCGGTGGGCCGACGGTACGGCGGGCGCGGCCAGGACGCCCGTCAGCCGCTCGCGGGCGGCGGCCGCCGTACCGTTCACGTCCTGGAGATCGACCGCGTCGAGGGCGCGCTCCACGGCGCGCAGGATGTCGTAGCGCCGCGCGGACTCCACCGGCAGCTCGGCCATCAGCTCGCCGAGCACTTCGAGATCCATGACGAGCTGCCACACGGTCTCGTCGAGGACCGCGAGATCCATCCGCGCCAGCGTGTACTGCGGCTCGCTGCCCGCGGTCTCCTTGTCGCCCAACTGCGTCGGCAGGAAGGGGTGGTAGTCGAGGATGACCGGGTTGGACGCCGCCTCGATGTGCAGGCGGACCTCCTCGCCGCCCTCCACCGGGGCGCCGACGCGTACCCACTGGTTGCGTGGGTTGAGGCCCTTCACCGGGGTGCCGTCCGGGCGGTAGACCAGGCCCTCGCACTGGAAGCCGGGCATGTTCTCGTCGAAGCCGAGGTCGAGGATCGCCTCGACGGTCCGGCCCGCCCAGGCCTCGGGCACCGTTCCGGTGACGCGGAACCAGCAGGTGGCCCACGGAGCGCCCCAGCGTGCGCCCACCGCGATCGGCTGGGGTGTCGCCGCGAGCCCTTCTTCGACCGGCACCGGCTCGCCCGGCGCGTTCCACACCGCGACCTCCAGCGGCACGGACTCGGGGTACACGGCGGGTCGGATGCGCTCGTCGAGGACGCGCTTGAGACGGGCTTCGACCAGGGCGCGGTCGTCATGCATGAGGGGTACTCCGTAAGGTCCGGGGTGCGGGTGTCTACCAGGCGGGGGGTGGGCGGGACGCTGTACAACTCCCCGACGCGGCACACCTCGAATCGTGCGGTCCGCATCGGGTTCGACCGGTTACGGAGCCGTGCCGACGGTCCGTGTGACGTGGTCCGGTGTGACCACTTCGGTGATGCCGCGCGCCACCAGATGTTTCTTGTCGTCGGCGCGGCCGGCGAGGACCGTGGTGGGCCGGGCCCCGTCGGCCGTGAGCCGGGCGAACGCCTCGAAGACGGCGCCGCCTGGGGCACACACCGAGCGGTTCGGGGCGGCCTCGTCGTCACCGGCGTCGACGACGAGCGCGGTGGTGCGCGGCGCGGGTGTAGAGGGATGGGCGCGCCGGTCCGCGACGATGCGGGCGAGGGCCTTCGCCGCGGGTTTCGGCTGCCGGTCGCTCGTCAACAGGCCGAGGCTGTACTCGAGTTCGGGAAAATCGGCGAGATCACGGCTGACGTCGTGCGAGCACCACCACGTCACGCCCCACAGGTCCGGGCAGTCGAGCGCGTTCTCGACGGTGGCCTCGGTGAAGTGCGCGGCGTGCTCGGCCGGGACGAGCGGCGCGGGCGCGCCGACCTCCTGCAGCCAGACGGGCCGGTGCGGATCGTCGGCCCAGGCCTTGGACAGCTCGACGAGGTACGCGGCATGGTGCTCGGTGGCCGTCCCGGTCCGGCCGTGGCGCTGCGCCGTACCGTTGAACACCCACGAATGCACCGCGGTGAGCGCGCCGAGCCGTGCGGAGTGCGCGGGCGTGAACGGCTGGTCGTCCTGGTACCAGGCGGCGTCGTACGAGGCGTGCAGATGGGTGCGCCCCGGCGCGCCCTCCTCGCACGCGGCGAGCACACGGCGCAGCCAACTCCCCGCCTGCTCCGGTGTGATGCGGTCCGGATCGGGGTGCGGGCCCGCCGCGAACTGGTTGACCTCGTTGCCGATCGTCATGCCGATGAAGTTGGGCCGGTCGGCGAGCGCCCCGGCGAGCGTGCGCAGATACGCCTCCTGGCCCTCGACCACATCGGGGTCGGTGAAGAGGTTCCGCCGGTGCCACGTCTGCGTCCACGCGGGCAGGAAGTCGAAGCTCGACAGATGCCCTTGCAGGCCGTCCACGTTCACGTCGAGCCCGCGCTCGGCCGCCGCGTCGGCGAGCTGGACGAGCTGCTCGACGGCGCGCGGACGGATCAGCGTGCGGTTGGGCTGGAAGTACGGCCACAGCGGGAACACCCGGATGTGGTCGAGGCCCAGCGCGGCGATCGAGTCGAGATCGGCGCGCACGGCGTCGAGGTCGAAGTCGAGCCAGTGGTGGAACCACCCTTGGCTGGGGGTGTAGTTGACGCCGAAGCGCCCGGCAGAAGTCATGCGGAGTCCTGGTTCTTCGGTACGGCAGGGCCTCGGTCACGGGGGAGGGGTCAGCCCTTGACGGCTCCCTCGCCGACCCCGCGGAAGAAGTACCGCTGGAGGCAGGCGAAGAGGATGATCAGCGGTGCGACGGCGATGATCGTGCCGGCCGCGACGATCCGCTCGTCGTTGGCGAAGGTGCCGTGCAGATAGTTCAGGCCGATGGTGAGGGTGAACTTCGCCGGGTCGCTGAGCACGATCAGCGGCCACAGGAAGTCGTCCCAGGCGCCCATGAACGCGAAGATCGCGACGACCGCGAGGGTCCCCTTCACGGACGGCAGCGCGATCCGCAGGAACCGCTGCCAGGCGTTCGCCCCGTCGACGAAGGCCGCCTCCTCGATCTCGTACGGCAGATTGAGGAACGCGTTGCGCATGAGCAGGACGTTCATGGCGGCGATGCAGCCCGGCAGGACCACGCCGACGAGGGTGTTGTTGAGGCCGAGTTCGCGCATCGTCGTGAACTGCGCGATGACGATGCTCTCGACGGGCACCAGCATCGCGAGGATGAACACGAGGGTGGCGATCTTCCGGCCGCGGTAGCGCAGCCGGGCGAGCGCGTAGCCCGCGAGAGCGGAGCCGACGCAGTTGGTGACCACGTTGGCGGTGGCAACCTTCAGGGAGTTGAAGGCATAGTCCCAGACGGGGATGGTGTCGGCGACGCGCTCGTAGTTGTGGAGAGTGGGATCGCCCGGCAGGAACTTCGGCGGCGAGCTGAAGATGTCCTCGTGCGTTCCCTTGAGGGAGGTGGACAGCTGCCAGAGGAAGGGCCCGACGGTGATCGCGAGCACGGCGAGCAGCAGCGCGTAGCGCAGTACGAGCTCCCAGACGCGGATACGCCGGCCGTTCTCGTCGGTGACGCGCGGTGCACGCCGGTGCCGAACGAGCCCCGGATCCGGGGCTGTTGTGGCGCGGACGTCCTCGGTGACGCTCACGTGTCCTCCTTCCGGTCGGCGCGGAGCACGAGCAGCATCAGCGCGACGGTGACGACGAAGACGACGACGGAGATCGCCGAGGCGTAGCCGACGCGGCCGGTCAGGCCCGTGCCGGTGCGCTGCACGAGCATCACGAGCGTGGTGTCCTCGCCCGCGGGGCCACCGTTCGGCCCCGCCATCAGATAGACCTCGGAGAACACCTTGAAGGCGGCGACCGAGGAGAGCGCGGCGACCAGGACCATGGTGGAGCGCACGGCGGGCACGGTGACGGTGAAGAAGCGGCGCACCGCGCCCGCACCGTCCACCGAGGCGGCCTCGTGCAGTTCGCGCGGCACGTTGGCCAGCGCCGCCAGGTAAATGATCATGTAGTAGCCGAGGCCCTTCCAGACCGTGACGGCCATGGCGCTCAGCAGGAGGAGCCACTGGTCGCTGAGAAAGCCGACCTTGCCGATCCCCACGGCTTCGAGAGCTGAGTTCACCAGGCCGCGCTCGTCCAGCATCCACACCCAGATCAGGCCGACCACCACGATGGACGCGACCACCGGTGTGTAGAAGGCCGACCGGAAGAAGGTGATGCCCGGGATGTTCTTCTGGACGAGGAGGGCGAGCAGCAGCGGAAGGAGTACGAGGGCGGGGACGACCCCGACCATGTACAGGACGCTGTTGCGCAGCCCCGTCCAGAACATGTCGTCGTGCAGCAGCTCCCGGAAGTTGGCCAGGCCCACGAACTCACCGGGGATCAGGGTCCGCCGGTCGGTGAAGGAGTTGACCACGGTGGAGACGAACGGATACAGGATGAAGACGGCGACGATCAGCAGCCCGGGAGCGGCGAACAGCCAGGGGCTGGTGGGCAGATGGCGTCGGACGCGGGAGACCGGCCGCTCACCCGAGGACTTCGCGGGTGACATCACATCTGCGTTCGCCGAGGTCTTGGCGGCGGTCTTCACGGTCGGAAGGGGACTCGTCATGATGTACGGCTCCGGGGCTCAGCCCTGCTGCTGGAGCAGCCGGTCGCAGGCCTTGACCGCGTTGTCAAGAGCGGTCTTGGGGCTCTCCTTGCCCTGGAGGGCCTTGGCGACGGAGTTCCGCAGCTCGGTCTTCATCTGCTCGCTGAACAGGACCGGCGTGTAGTTGACCGCGGACTTCAGCGAGTCCGCCGCGGCGATCCGCACCCGCGTCTCGTCCGAGCCGTCCTGCTTCGTGAAGTACGGGTCGTCCAGGGAGCCCGCGGTGCTCGGGAAGATGGCGACCTTCTTGGCGAACTCCATCTGGTGCTGCGCGTCGGTGACGTAGTGCGCGAACGCCACGGCCGCAGGCTTCTGCTTGGAGCGCGAGTTCACCATCACACCCATCACGTACATGTTCACCTTGCCGGTGCTGGTGATCTGGTCCGTGATCCCGATGTTCTTGTAGAGGCTGGGCGCTTCCTTCTTGAACTTCGACAGGTCGAGCGCGCTGCCCGGGTTCATCGCCACGGCCCCGGTCAGGAACTTCTTGCCGGTCGACTCGGGCGTCGCGGTCAGCGCCTGCGGGTCGAGCGCCTTCGCGTCGTACAACTCCTTGTACTTCGTGAGGAGTTCGACACCCTTGGCGTCGTTGAACGCGAAGCCGGTGCCTTCCTTGTTCATGAGCGGAGCGCCGTAGCGGCCGAAGTCCTCGATGGTGGGGACGTTGGCGAGCGTGGCCACTTTGCCCTTGCTCTTCTTCGCGAGCTGGAGCGCGTCGTCGAAGAGCGCGTCGTACGTCTTCGGGGGCTGCGACGCGTCGAGTCCGGCCTTCTTGAACAGGCTCTTGTTGTAGAACAGCGGCCCCGTGTTGAGGTACCAGGGGAAGGCGTACGTGCCGTCCATGCCCGGTATCTGGTGGCTCGCCCAGGCCCCCGGCAGGTACTCCTTCTTGTACTTCGACGCCGCCTTGTCGAGGTCGAGCGCGAGGCCGGCCTTGGCGAGCGGGGCTACGAGGTCGGGGGAGACGTTGACGACGTCGGGCAGCGTGCCGCCGGCGGCATCCGCGCTGATCTTGTCGGCGTAGCCCTCGCCCGGCTGGTCGATCCACTTCACGTGCGTGCCGGGGTACTTCTTCTCGAAGTCCTTGACCAGGCCGTCGAAGTACGGCTTGAAGTTGGCCCTGAGGTTCCACGTCTGGAACGTGATGCTGCCTTCGATCTTGCCCGAGGCGTCCGTCGAGCCGCTGTCGTCACCCCCGGAACCGCACGCGCTCAGCGGCAGGACGACAGCGATGGCGGCGGCAGCGGCTAGTGCTCTGCGAGAGATGGGCACGGTGACACGGCTCCTTTGCGGCGGCGTCGAATGTTGCCGTGCAGACCCTGCATTGCGATCACGGAAAAAGTCAATGCATTCTCTGAAACTTCCGGGAGTCCCCTGGAAAAACACCAGGTCAAAGCAGTGGAGTAGACCTTTTGCAGTGCGAAACTAATGCGCTTTAGGGTCTTGAACTCAAGCGCATTAGTCTCTGCTCGCATGCGCTAGGCTGGCCGGGGCAACCCACCGGGGTTCCACGGGGAAAGGGGCAGCTGTGCCAGCCAAGCGGTCTCCCGCGCGCCGACCGACCATGAAGGACATCGCGCTCAGGGCGGGTGTCTCGGAGAGCGCCGTGTCCTTCGCGCTCAACGACCGGCCAGGGGTCTCCGAGGTGACCCGCGACCGGGTGCGGCGGGTGGCCGAGCAGCTCGGCTGGCGGCCCAGCACGGCGGCCCGCGCCCTGTCCGGCGAAGGCGCGGCCACGGTCGGCCTGGTCGTGGCACGCCCGGCGGACACGCTGGGCGTGGACTCGTTCTTCCTCCAGCTCATCTCCGGCATACAGGAAGTCCTGGCGGAGCGTCACCTCGGCCTGCTGTTCCAGGTGGTGGAGGACGTCGAGGCGGAGTGCGCCGTCTACCGGCGCTGGTGGGCCGAGCACCGGGTGGACGGCGTGCTCGTCGTCGACCCCCGCACGGCCGACCCGCGCCCCGCACTCCTCGACGAACTCGGGCTGCCCGCCGTGGTGATCGGCGGAGTGCCCGACGCGGAGCACCCTGGCATGTCGACGGTGTGGGCGGACGACGCCGGCGCGATGGCGTCGGTCGTCGACGAGCTGTACGCGCTCGGGCACCGCCGCATCGTCCACATCGCGGGCCTGCCGGGCCTCGCGCACACCGAGCGGCGTATCCGCACCCTGCGAGCCGAGGCCGAGCGCCGTGGCCTGACCGAGGTGCGCTCCGTGACCACGGACTACTCGGACGCCGAGGGCGCCGCGGTCACGCGCCGCGTCATGGAGGGCGACACACCCCCGACTGCGCTCGTCTACGACAACGACGTGATGGCCGTCGCCGGGGTCGCCGCCGCCGGTGAACTGGGGTTCTCGGTCTCCGGCGACGTCTCGGTGGTGGCCTGGGAGGACTCCCCGCTGTGCCGCATGGTCAAGCCCTGGCTGTCGGCACTGTCCCGCGACACGGTCCAGTTCGGCCGCACCGCGGCCCAGGAACTGACGGCACTCCTGGACGGCGGCCCGTCGCGGACGGTCCAGGTGCCGCTGCCGCGCCTGATCGAGCGCGACAGCACGGGGGCGGCGCGGGGCGCGGAGGCCGTGGTGGGCCGGGGCGACTGACGGGCGGAGGTGCCTGACCGGCGGTCGACGGCCCTTGCTGAAGTGCCTGTTACGGATTTCGGCCCGCGCACCCCGGCATCGCTCTCGTCAGTGGCCGTGCGGCAGCATCCGTCCGACGGCCTTCCACGCGTCGTGGACACGGCCGTGGTGAGCGGGGCCGGAAGGTGCCGTCGGGCCGGAGGCGCGCGGCGAAGGGATCGCCCGTGGTTCCCAGTCACAGGGCGGAGCCGTACGGGCGGTGCGGGGCCCGGCGCACTCCTCCTCGGGCACTCCGAACGCTTCGTGTTCCTTGAGTGCCACGCTGATGAGCGTCAGCAGGAGTGCCACGTCGTCGTCGCAGTCGAGCAGCACAGTGATCCAGGAGGCGCCGGGGCGCACCCGGATCGCGGTGCTGTCGCGCAACAGCGGAAGGAGGCGTTCGACCGCCGTCCGGGTGAGGTACAGGTCTGCCGCATCGTTGGCATGGAAATGCACGATGTCGCACCCTGCTGTCCCGAAGGCGCGCCCAACGGCGCACCGGGGAGAGCCACTTACCAGGTTCGGCCAGGACTCCAGCTGGGTCATGGCGCGATGGGCCGCGGTCATGTGCCCATGGTTGCGCATTCTTCACCCCGCCAACCAGCCCTATTCACCACCCGCTTGATTAATCACTGGTTTCGGACACCTCACGGGGGGCGGAAGGGGGCGTGTGTCGCGCGCGGGGTGAGGCGAGCAGGAGCGCCGTGAATGCCTCGCGCCTGGCACCGGGTCAGGCGAGCAGGGCCGTCGTGAACGCCTCGCGCCCGGCACTGAGCCACGACTGAATCCGGTCCCAGCGCTCCCAGCCGCCTCGGTCGCGCAGCGCCTGGACGTAGGCGGGGTCCCCGTCGGCCACGCGCCGGGCGACGAACGCCCGGCATACCGCGGTGGCCTGTTCGACGACCTCCGGCAATTCGGCGCGCTCCCGCGGCGAGAGCCCGTAACCGTCCGCGAGGAGCCGCAGCCGGCCCGGGGCGTCCAACGCGTGAGAGGGGTCAGGTACGGGACAGAGCGGGGCCGCGGACTCGGGGTCCCGCATCGGGACCCAGTAGCGGGCGGTCATCGCGACATCCCAGACCGGGCGCCCCGGGGCCGCCTGGTCGAAGTCGATCAGAGCCACTGCGCGGCCGTCCCGGAAGACGACGTTCTCCTGGCACACATCGTTGTGGCACAGCATCGTTCCGCCCTCGGGATCGGCCAGCTCCCCGGCCCAGCCGGCGGATACGTCCACCGGGACGCGCGCACTCGCCTCGTGCAGGCTCCTCAGCAGGACCCCGACCGACCGGAGCGCGGTCTGTGACATGGCCCACCGCGGAAACGGCGGGACGGCAACGTCGCCGGGAATGAACCCCAACTGCTCACGCCCGTCGGCACGGACGCCGACCGGCACCGGAGCCGCATCGAATCCCTGATGCCTCAGAGCCGCGAGGTAGGCGTGGAGCGCCCGGACATTCGGCGGCGCCGGCCGCTCGACCACGTCGCCCCGCCGGAAGACCGCGCCCGCGTTCATCATGCCGCCCACCAGTTCGTGGCTGTCCGCAGGCCCCGTGTCCCCAGTCATGCCCGTCACACTAGCGGCGTGGCCGCGGGCGTGGTGCCCGAGTCGCTACGGTGCTGAAGTGACCGGATCCGAGCACCTTCCGCTGCTCTTCCTCGACGTCGACGGGCCGCTGATTCCGTTCGGCGGGCCGCCGGAGTGCTACCCGACGTATCCGATGTGCCGGCCAGGATGCCCCGACCCGCTGGGCGCCGACCTGAACCCCCTGCTGGCCAGGATCAACCCCGAGTACGGCCCCCGGCTCGCGGCGCTCCCGTGCGAACTCGTCTGGGCGACGACCTGGATGGACGAGGCGAACGACTGCGTCGCCCCGCTCCTCGGGCTGCCGCCGCTGCCGGTGGTGGACTGGCCCGACCCGCCGGTTCGGTACGCGCGCGATGAATGGCACGGAGTGCGTGGCCTGCACTGGAAGACCCGCGCCCTGGTCGTCGAGGCGCAGGGCCGTCCCTTCGCATGGGTCGACGACGAGATCACCGGCATCGACCGTGCCTGGGTCTTCGCACATCACCCGGAACGCGCCCTGCTGCATCGCGTAGACCCTCGACGGGGCCTCACGGAGGCGGACTTCGCCTGCCTCGACCAGTGGTTGCGCGCGGGTGCCGACTGATCCGGGCGGTGAGCGTGCCTGCCTCGACAGTGGTTGCGTGCCGCTGCGGCCCGATCCGGGGTGGTGTCGGTGCGTGAGCAGGACGGATCGTCAGGCCGCCGCCGTGTCGGCGGTGAGAAGTTCCGCGATGACATGGCGGGCGATGGAGGCCATCACCGGGTTGCTCTTCCGGTAGTACCGGAGCTCCAGGAGGGCGACCGACAGGGCCCAGCCGCGGCCCCGTGCCCAGGCGTCGTCGTCCGCGCCCGAGCCGGTCCGGAAGACCTCGCGTGCACCGGCGGGCAGCAGGTACCAGGCCGCAATGAGGTCGACCGCCGGGTCACCGAGGCCCAGACAGCCGAAGTCGATGACGGCGCTGAGCCGTCCGTCCGCGACGAGCACGTTCCCGGGCTGCAGATCCGCGTGGATCCACACGGCGGGCCCGGCCCACCCCTGCGCCCGCAGGGCCGACTCCCAGACGGCGGCCGCCGCGTCACCGTCCAGCTCCGCCCGCAGCTCGCGGATCGCCGCACGCGTCACCTCGTCCCGCTCCGCCAGCGGCTCGCTGCGGTAGGAAGCAGGGCCGCCGGTGGGGTCGACACGCTGGAGTACGGAGACGAACTCCGCCAAGTCCTCGGCCAGCAGGGCCGGTTCGGGGGTGCGGTTCGGGGCGGGGTTGGCGCCGTCGAGCCAGCGGTACACGGACCACGGCCACGGGAAGCCCTCGCCGGGAGTGCCCTTGCCCAGGGGCGTGGGGACGGCAAAGGGGAGCGCTCCGGCGAGCACGGGCAGCCACCGGTGCTCCTTGCCCACGTCCTGCGCGGAGCCCGCACGGCGGGGGAGCCGCACGGCCATGTCCTCGCCGAGGCGGTACATGGCGTTGGACGTACCCGCCGAGATGACCTCGGTGAGCGGCAGCCCGGCCCACTCAGGGAACTGCGCGTCGACGAGCCGGCGCACCAACGAGGCATCGATGTCCGCCTCCTCGGGCCGCAACTTACGAGGGCACATGGAAGCCTTTCGCGTAGAGCCGCATGGCGCGTCTGCCGTTGCGCCAAGATACGGAAGCGGGCGCCGCCGGCCCAAGCGATTAACCGCCGCTGGCTGCCCGCCCCTTACGTGGCCTGACGTGCGACCTGGGCGTCGAGCGCGGCGCAGAGCCAGTCGTGGGCGGCGCCGGGCGTCGGCCGCGAAGGCCCGGTCAGTTCGGCGACGAGCTGCCAGTAGTGGTCGATACGCGGATCGGCGGCCAGCACACGGCTGAGCGCGCGGCGGAACGCGGGGGTGTCGCGTACGCCCCGTGAGGCCGCATGGGCGGAGACGAAGCAGTCCAGCGCCTCGCCCTCGTGCGGTGACTGCTGGTCGCGCAGGTGCGGCGATGCCAGAGCGTGGGCCTCGCTGAGCCCCTCGTAGAGCACCCCGGGTCGGAACCCCTCGTCGGTCCGGTGCGCCGCCGGCTGGCCGCGGTCGCCGCCCTCGCACGAGCGCGAGGTGAACGCGTGCAGCCGGGCGAAAGCCAGGACGTGGGCCGGAGTCGGGTCCTCCGGAGGCTGCGGTACGGCCTGTTCGAGGACGGCGGAGACGACTCGGGCGGGCATCCGGAGCGGCAGCCACCGGCGCCAGAACCGGGCCGGTGCGGCCGTACTGGGCGGGGCCGACATCGCGCCGACGAGAAGCAGCCGCTCGGTACGCTCGGCAGGCGTGCAGTCCTGGAGCAGCTGCAGCGCGGCCTCCCGCCAGCGCAGCGCGGCCAGTTGGGAGCCGATGTCCCGCAACTGCCCCGCGACGACGTCCTCAAGAGCGTCGTCCAGCGCGCCCTCTTCACTCAGCACACGGCCCACGTCCGGCAGCGGCAGGTCGAGGGCGCGCAGGGAGCGGATGACGCGGAGCCGGTCGAGCGCCTCGGGTCCGTACCGGCGATGGCCGCCCGTACTGCGGGGCTCTTCGGGCAGCAGACCGCGGTCCGAGTAGAAGCGGACCGTCTTGACGGTGACGCCCGCGCGTTCGGCGAGCTCCCCGATGGACCACGTGCTGTCGGCGGTCAAGGCTTGAACCTCCCTCAGGGGGAGTTCCTACGGTACCGGCGAGCGTGGACGGCCGGTGCGGCCGGTTGGTGGACGATGGCGTGTGAGGAGACGGGTATGACGGCATTCATCCTGGTGGCGGGGGCCCACACCGGCGGCTGGGTATGGCGGGAAGTGGCCGCCGGGCTGAGGGACGCGGGGGAGCGGGCGTACGAAGTGACGCTCACGGGCATGGACGGCGGCGGTCGTCCGGCGGGGCCGGGCGTGGATCTGGAGACGCACATCGAGGAGCTGGTGCGGCTGATCGACCGGGTCGAGGCGCAGGACGTGGTCCTCGTCGGCCACTGCTACGGCGTTCACCCGGTGCGCGGCGCCGCGCACCGGCGGCCCGAACGGATCGCCAGGATCGTCCAGGTGGACGTAGGCATCCCCCAGGACGGCGACCCGGCTCTCAAGCTGGTGCCCGACCAGACGGTCCGCGAGCGCGTGCTGACCCTGTCCCAGGAAAGCAGCGCCGGGACGCTGCCCGCGCCGGTGGTGGTGGAGTGGCAGCGTTGGGGCAGCGTCGCCGGCCTCACGGCCGAGGCGCTGGAACGCCTGACCGAACAGGCCGTTCCCCAGCCCCTGGCCACGCTCACCCAGCCGCTGCGTCTGTCCGGCGCGGGCGCCGAGCTGCCGACGACCGGTGTCCTGTGCAGGGCCAACGGGTCGAGCATCGCCGTGGTCGAGGCGATGGTGGCCATGGGCGATCCCGCGTTCCAGGCGCTCGCCGACGCGGGTGTCAGTTTCTTCGAACTCGAGACCGGGCACTGGCCGATGCTCTCCGCTCCCCGCGAGCTCGTGGACGTCCTGCTCCGGGCCGCCGCGGGGGAGGGGCACCAGGTGTCCACCACCGGGCGCGAACAGCCCGCGCATCTACGGCCGTTCCTCATGGACGTCAAGGAGCGGCCCCGGGAGCGGACGGGCCGTGTCGATCTGCATCTGCCCGATGCCGACGGCCGCCGGCCCGCCGTGGTCTTCGTGCACGGCGGGCCGGTTCCGGCCGGCGCCCGCCCGACACCGCGTGACTGGCCCGCCTTCGTCGGCTACGCCCAGTACGTGGCGAGCCTGGGCGCCGTCGGCGTGACCGTGGACCACCGGCTCCACGAACTGACCGCGTACGGACGGGCCGCCGACGACATCGCCGGGGCGATCGATGTCGTGCGGGCCGATCCACGGGTCGACGGCACCCGCGTCGCGCTGTGGTTCGTGTCCGCCGGCGGGCTCCTGTCTGCCGACTGGCTCGCGGCGCCGCCGCCGTGGCTGCGGTGCGTGGCGGCCTCGTACCCGATCCTCGCGCCGCTGCCGGGCTGGGGGCTCACCGACAGCCGGTTCCGCCCGGCGGCGGCGGTCCGTGGTGCGGGGCAGTTGCCGATCGTGCTGACGCGGGTGGGGTTCGAGCGCCCTGAAATCGCGGTGACGGTCGAGGAGTTCGTGTCCGCGGCAGCGGACTGCGGCACCGCGGTCGAGGTGATCGACGTGCCGCTCGGACACCACGGCTTCGAGACGGTCGACCCCACCGACGCGTCACGCGACGCGGTGGAGCGGGCGGTGCGCTCGGTGCTCGGACACCTGGGGGCAGGGGCCGGCTAGAGGGTGTCCGCATCCGGGGTCAGGGTGTGGACCGAGTCGAGGAAGACACGGCGGTCGGCCGCGGGGAGCCGGGCCAGGAGGTGGTCCTCGTGCGCGTGGATGTCGGCCTGGGCGGACCTGCGCACGCGCCGGCCGTCGTCGGTGATGGAGAGGAGCCGGACCCGGCGGTCGTGCGGGTCCGGGGTGCGGGAGATCAGTCCGTTCTCCTGCAACGTGTCCAGCGTGGAGATGATCCGGGTCTTGTCGGCGCCGATGGCCGCCGCGAGCGCGGCCTGCGTGCGGACCGGGCCGTCGTCCAGGGCGCTGAGGACGACGTATCCCCACATCGAGATCCCGTGCGACGCGAGCACCGGCAGCTCGGCGGCGATGAGGGAACGCACCAGGGGCTGCAGCATCGCGGCGAGGTCGCGCCGTCCGCCGTTCTTGGCCATCACGCGCCGATGATAGACGTTGACATGTGATAGGCGTCAGCGGATCATAAGCGTATGCCTACGAATAAGGATCTGGTCGCGCTCGACGCGCAAGCGGTGCGTACGAGCGTCGACGTGGTGGCGCGGGCGACGGCCGGGGACCTGGTCAGGCCGACGCCGTGCGCCGGGTGGACGCTGCGTGACCTGCTCGGTCACATGGCCGCGCAGCACTACGGATTCGCCGCGGCCTCGCGCGGAGAGGCGGACATCGCGGTGTGGCAGCCGCGTCCCCTGGGGGACGACCCCGTCGGGACGTACCGCGCGGCTGCCCAGCACGTCCTGGAGGCCTTCGCCGTCGACGGGGTGACGGAGCGGGCGTTCCCGCTCCCGGAGATCCGCGACGGCGGACCGTTCCCCGGAGCGCAGGCCGTCAGCTTCCACCTCGTCGACTACGTCGTGCACTCCTGGGACGTGGCCCGGACACTGGGGCACACGGTGACGTTCGACCCCGAACTTCTCGATGCGGCGCTCGCCGTGGCGCGGGTGGTGCCCGGAGGCGAGGCGCGCCTCGGCCCCCGTGCGGCCTTCGCGCCGGCGGTCGCGGCCGACGGTGGCTCCCTGCTCGACGAGATCGTCGCGCTCCTGGGCCGCTCCCCGTCATGGCGGCCCGCGCCCGCGTAGCCCTTCGCCCGGCGGGCTCGGCCTCGGGGCGGCGAACTGGTCTCGCAGCGCTCCTACCGCACTCGGATCAACCCGGACGCGGTCGGCCTCGGCCCACGTGACGGCGAAGCACCCGTCCGCGCACTGCGGCCTGCGAGGGCCATCGGGCGGGGGAGAGTGGGCACATGGACACCATGGACAGTTCCGTACAGGACACCCGGCCGTCGTACCGGCTGATTCCCGGGAGCGCGGCCTCGCCCGTGCTTCTCCACGTGCCGCACGGCTCGCGTGTCGTGCCGGCGTACGTCCGGAAGGGCATCGTGCTCGACGACGTCTGTCTGGAACGGGAGTTGGACCTGATCACGGACGCCCATACGCAGGACATCGCCGAACTGGCCGCGCGTGACGCGGCGATGACGCCCTGGCGCTTCGTCAACGAACTCTCCCGCCTCGTCGTGGACCCCGAACGCTTTCCCGACGAGCGCGAGGAGATGAGCGCGGTCGGCATGGGGGCGGTGTACACCCGCACCACCCACCGTGAGATTCTCCGGCCCGAACCTCCCGCCGATGGCCCCGAGCTCCTCGACACCTACTTCCACACCTACGCCGCCGCGATGACGGACGCCGTCGAGGACCGGCTCGCCGCCGCCGGGCGCGTGGTGATCGTCGATGTGCACTCGTACCCGAGCCGGGCCCTGCCGTACGAACTCCACGGCGCGGGCCCGCGCCCGCACGTGTGCCTGGGCACTGATCCCTTCCACACCCCCGACGCCCTGCTCGCGCAGGCGCGCGCCGCCTTCGGCGGGCTCGGGGGCATCGCCCTCGACACACCGTTCGCCGGGACGTACGTGCCGCTGCGGCACTACGGCAAGGACCCGAGGGTCAGCGCACTCATGATCGAACTCCGGCGGGACATCTACCTGGACGAACCGGTGACGCCCACGCCGGGCCTGCCCGAAGCCGCCACCGCGCTGGCGGAACTGGTGGACATGATCGGAGGCGCGGGCGACTGAGCAGAACGCACTCCAGCAGATCGCCTCGGCCGAGCGGATTCTTTGCCAGAACGGCAAGAAGGGTCGGTGGCGCGCCAAGGCCCGTTGCATGATCGGCGTCAGGGCCGCCACCGCCGCTCGCACCCGGCGTGGCCGCACGGTGTCTACAGGAGGTCGCATGTCGCAGCAGGCCGCGCAAGCCACACACCGACTGGTCGACGGGCCCGCGGGCCGGATCCACCTCGTGGAGCAGGGCGCCGGGCCGCTGGTCCTGCTCGTGCACGGGTTCCCCGAGAGCTCGTACTCGTGGCGCCGCCAGCTGCCGGCGCTCGCGGCGGCCGGATACCGGGCCGTCGCACTCGACGTACGCGGCTACGGCCGTTCCTCGAAGCCCGCCGACCCGGCCGCGTACGGAATGCTCGACCTGGTGGACGACAACGTCGCCGTCGTGCACGCCCTCGGCGAGCGGTCCGCGGTGCTCGTCGGGCACGACTGGGGCGCGAACATCGCCGCCCACTCGGCCCTGCTCAGGCCGGAGGTCTTCCGCGCGGTCGCGCTGCTGAGCGTCCCTTACACCCCGCCCGGCGGACCGCGGCCCAGCGACATCTTCGCGGGCATGGGCGGGAACGAGGAGATCTACGTCTCGTACTTCCAGGAGCCCGGGAGGGCCGAGGCGGAGATCGAGCCGGACGTGCGCGGCTGGCTCGCGGGCATCTTTGCCGCGCTGTCGGCCGACACGATGGCCGCGCCCGGCGCACCCGACCCGCACTTCGTCGCCCGGGGTGGAACGATGCGTGAACGCTTCCCCGTCGACCGGCTCCCCGCCTGGCTCGACGAGGCCGAACTCGACGTGTATGCAGGGGAGTTCGAGCGTACGGGACTGACCGGAGCGCTCAACCGATACCGGAACATGGACCGGGACTGGGAGGAACTCGCCGCCCACCGAGGCGCCCCCGTCACCCAGCCCTCCCTGTTCATCGGCGGCGCCATGGACGCGTCCACCACGTGGCTGGCCGATGCCATCGACGCCTACCCCACCACCCTGCCGGGCCTGCGCGCGTCGCACATCCTCGACGGCTGCGGCCACTGGATCCAGCAGGAGCGCGGCGACGACGTCAACCGCATCTTCATCGAGTGGCTGGCCGGGCTCCCCGACGCCTGAGGGTCGCCTGCCCCGTGCGCGCTGCGGTGACGGGATTCCTGGAAGAAGATCGGGACGGGCTGTCGATCCGGCCCCGCACCGTTCGACGCAGGGGTGAGAGCGGGAACGGACCCGCTACCGTCACCACCAAGGAGACGTCATGCCCAAGCTCCGCGTACACAACATCACTGTCTCGCTCGACGGGTTCGCCGCCGGTACCGACCAGCGCATGGACGCGCCCTTCGGCGACGGGATCGACGACGGCCTGCACGACTGGATGTTCGCCGCGATGAAGGACCACGCCGACGGCAAGCAGGGCGTCGACGTCGAGTTCGTCGCCCGCAGCGAGGACAACATCGGCGCCACGATCATGGGCCGCAACATGTTCGGCCCGTATCGCGGACCGTGGGAGAACGAGGCGTGGACCGGCTGGTGGGGCGACAACCCGCCGTTCCACCACCCGGTGTTCGTGCACACGCACCACCCGCGTCCGTCGGTGTCGATGAAGGGCGGAACGGACTTCCACTTCACCGACGAGCCCATCGAGACGGTCCTCGCCAGGGCTTACGAGGCGGCGGACGGCAAGGACGTGCGCATCGGCGGGGGCCCGGCCACGATCCAGCAGTACCTGCGTGCCGGTCTCGTCGACGAACTGCACCTGGCCATCGTGCCGCTCCTCGTCGGCAAGGGAGAGTGCCTGCTCGACAACCTCGGCGACGGCGTCGCCGGCTACGACGTCGCGGAACTCGTCAGCTCCCCGGCGGCCACGCACGCACGCCTGGTCCGCCGCTCTCCGGCCGGCGCATGACCCGGTAGGCGACTGACCCGGTAGTCGGCGCGGGTCACTTGCGGGCCACGTAGTACACGTTGAGGATGTCGCCCTCGACCTGCTCCACGTCGATGTCACCGAACCCGGCATCGGCGAGCATCTGCAGCGCCCGCTGCCGCCCCCACACCGTGCCGAGCCCCGCGCCGCCCTCGCCCAGCGACACGGTCATGCAGTAGAAGACCGAGAAGGTGTACAGGGCGGGGCCGAGGGGATGGTCGATGTTCTCCTCCAGGTTGCTGGAGGCGGAGATGTCGCCCATGAGGAACACACCGTCGTCGCGCAGCGCGGCGGCCACCGCGTCCAGGGTGCGCGCCGGGCGGGCCAGGTCGTGGATCACGTCGAACGCCGTGATGAGGTCGTACGTACCGCTCAGATCGGCGGTGTCGACCACGTCGAACCGGACGTTGTCGAGGCCGAGCCGCTCCGCCTCGGCGCGCGCCGCCGCGATGCCCTTCTCTGAGATGTCGACCCCGCGGAACCGGCTCTTGGGGAACGCCTGGGCCAGCAGATTCACCGCACGGCCCTGCCCGGTTCCGATGTCCAGCGCGTCGATCCCGGCACGCAGCCGCTCCGGCAGGCCCGGCGCCAGCGGGATGATCGCGTCGACCAGGGCCACCTCGTAGACACGCTCCGTCTCCTCGGCCTGGAGCTCCTGAAACCGCGGATACGAGGAGTAGGGGACCCCGCCGCCCGTGCGGAAGGAGTCGAGAACCTCGTCCTCGACGATGCCGAAGAGTGCGAGGTCCTGGAGGAGCGAGGCCATGTTCTCCGGCCCGGCTGCCCGGGTGAGAGAGGCGGCGTGCTCGGGCGGGAGCCAGTACGTGCCGTCGGCCGGCCGGTATTCGACGACACCGGCGACGGTCAGGCCGCCGAGCCACTCCCGTACGTACCGCTCGTCGAGATCCGCGGCCTTGGCGATCTGGACGCTGGTCGACGGCGGAAGAGGTGCCATCGTGTCGAAGAGCCCTGTCCGATGGCCGAGGCTGCACAGATAGCCCAGACACGCGTCATTGACCACCTGGGCCATGCGCCCGGCGAACTCTTCCTTCCGCTCGGAATCGACTGCCTGCCCGGTCGTCATCGTGGACTCCTTCCGGCGGGACCGGGGCACCACCCTCCCCGAGACCAGGATGCCGACGCGGCACGGCCCACAGCGTGCCCGTTCAGCACCTTTTATCCTGATTCTACGCTGGGCGTTCCGAGGCGCCCCGGCTTCCTGACCTCTCGCCCGGCGGCTTCCGGCCAGGTGCGTGTCGCCCCACTGGGTGATGGCCGCACGAGGCCGTTCTTGCTGCAATGGGCGCAGGCCGTGATTCAGGGATGGTGCACGATGACCGACAGACTGGCCACCGAGGCCGGTGACGAGGACGGCCCGCCGAGCGGCGCCGTGCTCGGGGCCCCATGCTGGGTGAGCCTTGCGGCGCACGACCTGGCCGCCACCAGAGCGTTCTACGAGGCCGTGCTCGGCTGGGAATTCCGCCCGGGCCGCCTCGGCGACCGGTTCGTCGTCGCGATGGCGGACGGCAGACCGGTGGCGGGCATCGGCGCGGTGGCGTCCGCCCTCGGCGTGGCCACGGCCTGGCTGCCGTACTTCGCCGTCGGTGACCCGGACGAGACGGCGAGCCGGGTCCGCGAACGCGGCGGCACCGTGGGCGTGGGCCCGATCCCCTTCCCGCTGGGCCGCGCCGCACTGGTGTCCGACAGCAGCGGCGCCACCTTCGGGATCTGGTCCGGGCACGTCGATCGGGACTGGAGCGGATGCCACCCCGAGGCGCAGGTCAGGCTCCGGCTCGTGACCAGGAACGCCTTCGACGCCGCCATCTTCTACGGCGAGGTCCTCGGCTGGACCGGGCCCGGCGGCTGCGACGTCCGCTACGAGAACGAAGAGGTCGTCCTGGTCTGCGGCGGCCTGTCGATGGCCCGGATCAGCTCCGGCGCTGTCGAGGCGGCCCCCGATCCCGACGTCCGACCGCACTGGCAGGTCCAGTTCACCGCGGACGACGTCGCCGAGCGCGCCCGTGCGGCCGTCAAACACGACGGTGCCGTGACGGGCGAGTGGGAGGACGAGGAGGGGCGCTGGGCCACGCTGCGGGACGCTCAGGGTGCGCAGTTCAGGGTGTTCGAACCCCATGGGGGTGCCTCGGCAGGGTGAGCAGGCTCGGTCACCGGAGCAGCAACTGGACGACGGCGACGGTCCCCACCGTCACGACCAGGGCGCGAAGAGCCACGGGGCTGAGGCGCCGGCCTGCCTTCGCGCCGAGCTGACCGCCGAGTGCGGAGCCGGCCGCGATGAGCAGTACGGCCGTCCAGTCGAAGTCGGCGACGAAGAGGAAGAAGAGGACGGCGACGGCGTTGACGAGGGCGACCAGGACGTTCTTGACGGCGTTCAGGCGTTGCAGCGGCTCGTCCAGAAGCATGCCCATCAGCGCCACGTAGAGGATTCCCTGCGCGGCGGAGAAGTAGCCGCCGTAGACGCTGGCGAGCGTGAGGGAGGCGAACAGGAGCGGCCCCACGTCGCCGCGCGGGCGCGCGCCGGACCGCTCGCGCCGGCGCCGCACTCGGCCGCTGATCAGCGGCTGGAACGCGACCAGGACGACAGCGAGACCGACGAGGGCCGGCACGATCGTCTCGAACGCAGTGGCCGGAAGGGTGAGCAGAAGCGTGGCGCCCGCGAACCCGCCGAGCACGGCACCACCACCCAGCTTCAGGATGCGCCGCCGCTGCCCGGCGAGTTCGGTGCGATAGCCGATGGCGCCGCTGATGGATCCCGGGATCAGACCGAGCGCGTTCGAGACGGTCGCGGTGACGGGCGGCAGGCCGGTGGCGAGCAGAACCGGGAACGTGATCAGAGTCCCGGAGCCCACCGCGGTGTTGATGGCTCCGGCGCCCACCCCGGCCGCACAAACGGCGACCATCTCCCACACCGTCACTCCGCCCCGCCCCTCTCCCCTTCGTCTCGCATGCCGCAGACCCTAGGCCGCGGACAGTTCGGCGCCTGTCGAAGCGTTCGCGGCGGCCGAAGCCGGGCGGGGCCGAACTCTTCCCCAGGCCTCGCGAAACCAAGATCGCCGGACCGCACCCAGCCCGTTCCGTTCTTCGCGGACAAGCCCGACGAGAACCTGCTCCGGCACATCCCTTAATCGGGCAGGGAGTTGAGGAAGTCGATCAGTGCGGTGTTGACGGCATCGGGCTGTTCCATGTTCGGCAGATGTCCCGCGCGGTCGACGACAGTGAGGGTCGCGTGCGGGGTCAGCCGCTGAATGGCCCGGGCGTCCTCAGGTGGGGTGTACACGTCGTCCGCGCCCACCACGATGAGCGTGGGAGCGGACGTGGCCGCCAACGTCTCGCGGTAGTCCGCCCGTTCGGCGCGCCCGCGCAGGGCCGCGGCGGCGCCCGCCGGGTCGGTGGTCCGCATCATCTCCAGTACGTGCGCGGCGACTTGGGGCATCGCGGTGACGTTGTAGGGGGCCAGCATCTTGTCGATCACCTCACCCGCGTAACCGTCCATGCCCTCCGCGAGAAGCCGGTCGGCGAGGCGGTTGCGGAAGGCCCTGCCCTCGTCGGTCTCGGCCACCGGCGAGGTGTCGGCGAGGACCAGGGCCCGCACGCGCTGCGGGTGGCTGCGCTGGAACTCCATGGTGATCTGGCCGCCCATGGACACACCGCCGACGACGGCGCGGTCGAGCTCCAGGTGGTCGAGGAGGGCGGCGATGTCGTCCGCGAACGCGGGGAAGAGGGTGGTGCCCGCGACCGTGTCGCTGTCCCCGTAACCGCGCAGGTCAGGGGCGATGAGGCGGTATCCGGCGGCGGTGAGCGCGGCGGTCTGGGGGCGCCACATGGTGCGGTTGAAGGGGTGGCCGTGGATCAGGACGACGGGCACGCCGTCCGCCGGGCCCAGGTCGTCGAAGTGGATCGTGGCACCGTTCGAGGTGAGGCGGCTCATGCGGGCACTCTAGGGCCGCGATCATGAACGGCCGGCGGCGGGCGGGCACCGCTCGTGCGCGCGAGGGCATCGTTCCGCGCGGGGGCAGCGTTCGGTGACCCCGTGTCGCAGGCCGTGACGGTGTGGGCGGCCGCCCGCGCGTCAGTTGTGGCCGAACTTCCGCGGCTGCTTGTGCGAGTGGTGCTCCGAGATCCGGCGTGCGGGCTCCTCAGAGGGGTCGGTCGCCTTAGTGATCGGCTCCGGCGTCGACTTCTTCGGGGCGGCGGGGGCAGTGCGGTCATGGTCGTGGCCGCCCGAGCGGGCGCCGCGGTTGTGTCGGCTCTGTTTCTTGCTCATGATCGTTCCTCCTGCCGGAGTGCGCCGGAGTCGAGTGCCCGACGGCAGTCCGGCCACTCCCAGACTTGCACGCGGCCGCGCATGGTGCATGTCGGGCGCTCAGGGTGCATGGCGGGCAGGATAGAGCCCGTGACCTGCGGCTCTTGCCTTCCGATCACCCGGTCGTTAAGGTTTTCGGCGTCTCTGTTGTCTCCGATTGAGGTGGACGTTGCGCATCTGAGGATCGCGATCACCGCGCCGTACGGCCTTCGCCGCCGTACGCCCGTCACGCCGCAGCGGCCGTTCCGTGCCGCCCGTGACCCCGCGTGGATGCGACCTCGGTGCATGAGCCGTCCCCGATGATCTGTCGGACAGCCGCACCCCCCTTGCCCGGTTTTCGGATCTCCGGATTCCCGGCTCGGTCGCCGCGTGGTGCTCGCATACGTAGCCCCCTCCCACCGCGCTTGCGAATGCGAGAAACACCATGGCGACACCCACCGCGCCCAGCGCCTCCCTGACCTGCTCCGGCCTGTCCTTCCAGTGGCAGGACGGCACCCCTGTCCTCGACGGGCTCTCCCTCGCCATCGGCCGGGGCCGTACCGGACTCGTCGGCACGAACGGCACCGGCAAGTCCACCCTGCTGCGCCTGCTCGCCGGCCAACTCGCCCCATCCCAGGGGTCAGTGACCGTCGGCGGCAGCCTCGCGTACCTGCCGCAGAACATCACCCTCGACACCGCGATGCGCGTCGACCAGGCCCTCGGTATCGCCGAGCGGCGCGCCGCGCTGCGCGCCATCGAGAACGGCGACGTGAGCGAGGAGCACTTCGACACGGTCGGCGACGACTGGGACGTCGAGGAGCGGGCCCTCGCGACCCTGGGCTCACTCGGCCTCGCGGACGTCGAACTCGACCGCACCGTCGGCCAGTTGTCCGGCGGCGAGACCATCCTCCTGCGCCTTGCCGCCCTGCTTCTGGAGCGCCCCGACATCCTCCTGCTGGACGAGCCGACCAACAACCTGGACGTCTTCGCGCGGCGCAGGCTCTACGAGGCTGTCGACTCCTGGCGCTCCGGCGTCCTCGTCGTGGTCAGCCACGACCGCGAACTCCTCGAACGGGTCGACCGTATTGCCGAACTGCGCTCCGGCTCCGTGAGCTGGTACGGGGGCGGCTGGTCCGCGTACGAGGAGGCGCTCGCCACCCAGCAGGAGGCGGCAGGGCGGATGTTGCGGGCCGCCGAGGCCGACGTGCGCCGGCAGAAGCGCGAACTGGAGGAGACCCAGATCAAGGTGGCCCGCCGCGCCCGGCAGAGCAAGAAGCTGGACGCCCAGCGCAAGGCCCCGAGAATCGTCGCGGGGGAGAAGAAGAGGTCCGCGCAGGAGTCCGGCGACAAACTGCGCGGGCTGCACGAGGACCGCCTCGGCGAGGCGCACGAGCGGCGCGAGGAGGCCGCTGAGGCGATCCGCAACGACGCCGAGATCCGCGTGAGCCTGCCCCACACCGCCGTTCCCACGGGCCGTACGGTCCTGAGCCTCGACGAACTGAGCCTCCCGCACGGCAAGTTGCGCGACGGCAGCCTCCATATCCACGGCCCCGAGCGCATCGCGCTGGTGGGGCGCAACGGAGCCGGGAAGACCACGCTCCTGCGCACCCTCACCGGTGAGCTTCAACCGCTGTCGGGCGAGGCGAAGACGTTCGTCCCGCTGCGGTTCCTGCCGCAGCGCCTCGATGTACTGGACGAGCGGTTGAGCGTCGCGGCGAACGTGGCCCGCATGGCCCCGGGCGTCACCGACAACCACATCCGCTCACAGCTCGCGCGGTTCCTGTTCAAGGGCGCCCGCGCGGAGCAGCCGGCCGGCACCCTCTCCGGCGGCGAACGCTTCCGTGCGGCACTCGCGGCGACGATGCTCGCCGCACCGGCTCCGCAGCTCCTGATGCTCGACGAGCCGACCAACAGCCTGGACATGGCCAGCGTGCGGCAGTTGACGAGCGCACTGGAGTCGTACGAGGGCGCCCTCCTGATCGCCAGCCACGACCTGCCGTTCCTCGAATCGATCGGCATCACCCGCTGGCTGCTGCTCGGCGAGGACCTTCAGGAGACGACCGCGGAGGAGGTACGCGACCTGTTGGCAGGGCCGGAGGCCGGGTGAAGCGGGGGCGGTGGTCGGGGCGGTCCCGGGATCGTTGATCGATCGGCGGGGCCGCAAGGCCGGCATCAACCCCTCCGACCTGAAACGCCTCCAGGGCGGCACCATGCCCCTCGTACCCGCCGAGGAGAGCGCGAGCGGCGCGGGTGCCGGCGCGGCGTCCAGCGCCTCGCCGGCGAACCGGGCCGCACGGGACGGTCCACCCCCGGACGGCTGAGGCCTACGCGGTGCGCGGCGGGAGCCCGAGGCCGGACGGATCCAGGAACTGGATCCGTCCGGCCGTGCCAAGTCCCTCCGGGGTACCCGGGAAGAGCCAGATGCCGCCCTTGCCGCGCCGATAGCCGGGGGCGTTCGCCACCACGTCGGAGCGGCCGTCGCCGTTGACGTCGAGGAGCGGGAACGTGGCGGCGAACCCGTCACCGCCCGACGGGTCGTGCTTGCCGGGCACACCCGGGGTGTCGAGGTCGAAGGCGGTCGCGTTCGCGCCCGCCGGGGTACCGTCGGGACCGCCCGGCAGCAGCGTGAAGCGGCCGTCGCCCTGGTCCTCTCCCGGTGTGTCCACGAGCAGATCCGGATGCCCGTCACCGTTCACATCGCCGGTGCCCGCGCCCCTTCCGAAACCGTCCTTGCCCTGCGAGTCGCCCGGAACACCGGGTGTCTCCTGGTCGAAGACGACGTTCGGCCGCCCGCCTCCTGCACCCGACTTCGAGCCGTACGCCACGGTGAGCCGCCCCGAGGCGGGGCCCTCCGCGACACCCACCTCGCGGTAGCCGGGCGCGAGTATGTCCTCGATCCCGTCGCCGTCGACGTCGCCGCTGCACGGCACCATGACTCCGTCGTACGTATCGTTGCCGAGGTTCCCGGGCGGCCGGGCCGGCGTCAGCCCGCGGGGGCTGCCCCGGAAGTACGTCACGTACGGGCCGTTGTCCACCGGCGGATCCGCGTCCTCCTCGCCCGGGATGGGGTCGGTGAACATGACATCGCCGAAGCCGTCGCCGTCGAAGTCCCCGCTGATCGCCTGGCTGGGGCTCGCCGTGTTCTTGAGTGCGGCGGTGCGGGCGGGCGCGCCGTCCTTGCCGAAGGGGCCGTAGGCCACCAGGCCCTGCCGGTCCGGCAGTTGGGTGTCGTTCCCGTTGGGGTGGTACCCCGCGTAGACCAGGTCGACGGTCCCGTCGCCGTCGACATCGGTGGCCGCGCTCGCCATGACGAGACCGGCGGCCTTGACGGGGACCGGGTCGCCGAGGCCCTTCTTGCCACCGGGCAGGATCACGGCAGTGCCGGGGTCGTCCCGGCGCGCCGGATCCTTGGCGTGGTGGTCGGTCTGCGTCGCGACCAGGTCTGTGTAGCCGTCACCGTCGAGGTCGGCGCGGAGCAGCGGACCGTAGAAGAAGTCGCGGTAGGTCCTGCGGCGCCCGGGGTCCAGGCCCTTGGCGGAGCCGGGGAGGACGAGCAGGTGGTAGCCGGTCGGCTGCCGGAACTTGTTCCGCGTGGTCAGGGGCGTGACGAAGTCGTCGTAGCCGTCCCGGTCGAAGTCCCCGAGCCCGCGCTCGCCCGCACCCCGGCCCGTGGGCACCCTCGGAGCCGGGTCGGCGGTGCGGTCCTCGCGGGCGTCGCCCTCCGAGCAGCCGGCGAGCAGCGTCACCGTGCATCCGCAGGCGATCAGGGCCTGCGACAGACGACGGCGATTACGGGGCGCACGGGACAAGACGTTCTCCTGGGTCTCCTGTGAGTTACGGATTGGACCGCTCGGGAAAAGCCATGGTTGCGGTCCGGAAGGTCGCGGTTCGGCAACGTCGCACGGGGGCCGCCGTGATGCCATGCTGGAAAGGAGATACGGAGGACCGCCATGGGGTTCTATGCCGAGCAGGTGCTGCCCCGGATCATCGATGTCGCCTGTGGCGTGAAGATGACCACACCGCTGAGACGGCGGGTCTGCGAGGGGCTGCGGGGCCAGGTCGTGGAGATCGGGTTCGGCACGGGACACAACGTCCCCTACTACCCGTCGACCGTCGAGGGCGTCGTCGCGATCGAACCCTCGGACGTCGGATGGCGACTCGCCGCCGCGCGGGTCGGCGCGGCGTCCGTCCCGGTGCGCCGCGCGGGCCCGGACGGCCAGTCGCTGCCCTTCGAGGACCACAGCTTCGACACCGCGCTGTCGACCTGGACGCTGTGCACCATCCCCGACGCCGGGGCCGCCCTGCGCGAGGTGCGCCGCGTGCTGCGGCCCGGCGGGACACTGCACTTCCTGGAGCACGGGCTCGCACCGGAAGGGGACGAGAACGTACGCCGCTGGCAGCGACGCATGGAACCGGTGAACAAGCGGCTCTTCGGCGGCTGTCACCTCACGCGCCCGATCACCGACCTGCTGACGGAGGCCGGATTCACGATCACGGCTCTGGACGTCTTCTACGAGCAGGGCGCGCCGAAGCCCATAGGCGCCGCCTACCTGGGTGTCGCGCTCGCGCCGTAGACAGGCGAATCTCGCTAGTCGGTACGGCCCGTCGCCGCGACGGTGACGCCCAGGCCGATCATCGTGAGCCCACCGACGCCGCCGACCGTGCCGAGCCGGCGCGGCGAGCGGGCGAACCAGCTCCGCGTCGTCGCCGCGACCAGGCCCCACACGCTGTCGGACACCACCGCGATGACGTTGAAGACCAGGCCGAGCAGCAGCATTTGAACGGTGACGTGCCCCTGGCCGCGGTCCACGAACTGCGGCAGCACGGCGGCGAAGAACACGATCGTCTTGGGGTTGGCCACGCCGACGGCGAACCCCTCCCACAGCGTACGCAGGCTGCCGTGCGCGACCCCGTCACCCGCGAACGCGGCGTGCAGCGAACGCCGTTGGCGCACCGCCTTGATGCCGAGGTACACCAGATACGCGGCGCCGACGAGCTTCAGCGCGGTGAAGACGAGGACCGAGCGCTCCACGACGGCACCGACACCGAGCGCCACGGCCACGACGAGCACGTAGGCGCCGAGCGTGTTGCCCACGACGGTGGTCAGCGCGGCACGGCGGCCCTGACTCAGCGCCCGTCCGATCACGAACAGCACGCTGGGGCCCGGAATCACGATCAGCAGGAACGACATGGCCGCGAAGGCCAGCAGTCGGTCGGAAGACACCATGAGGGCCATACAACCCGTTGGCGTGTCGTGACCGCATTTCCTTTTGCTTTCGGGGGACTGCTTTCGGGGGAGAGCCGCGCCCGTTCGGAGATCGAAGTGTGACCGCGGCCCCTACAATCGGCGAATGGCGAAGTACTTCGACGTACACCCCGAGAACCCCCAGCGGCGCACGATCAGCGGTGTGGCCGACAGCATCCGGGCCGACGAACTCGTCGCGTATCCGACCGACTCCTGCTACGCGCTGGGGTGCCGGCTCGGCAGCCGGGACGGCATCAGCCGGATCCGCGCGATCCGCCACCTGGACGACCGTCACCACTTCACGCTCATGTGCCAGAACTTCGCCCAGCTCGGGCAGTTCGTGCAGATCGACAACGACGTGTTCCGTGCGATCAAGGCGGCGACGCCCGGCAGCTACACCTTCATCCTGCCCGCGACGAAGGAAGTGCCGCGCCAGTTGCTGCACCCGAAGAAGAAGACGGTCGGCGTCCGGATCCCCGACCACGCCGTCGTGCAGGCCCTGCTGGCCGAACTCGGCGAGCCGATCCTGTCCAGCACGCTGCTCCTGCCCGACGAGGAGGAGCCGCTGACGCAGGGCTGGGAGATCAAGGAACGGCTCGACCACGAGGTCGACGTCGTGCTCGACTCCGGCGACTGCGGCACCGACCCGACCACCGTCATCGACTTCTCCGGCGGCGAGACGGAGATCGTACGGCGCGGGGCGGGCGACCCTTCGCGGTTCGAGTAGCGCCCACAGGCCCCGCTCAGCGCCGCCCGCGGAACGTGCGGCGCAGATCGTCGACCCAGGCGCCCGGGACCTCCCACGGGATGAAGTGCCCGCCCTCGTCATGGGCGTTGACGTTCACGTGGTGGTACCAGTCGGCGCGGTCGCTCGCGAGCCAGTTGTCGACGCGCTGCTGTGCCGTCGTGACGCCGGGCGGGTTCTCGTGGCCGACGAAGGTCAGCCCGGTGGGGGCCTCGACGACGGGCGTGCGCGTGTGGGCGGGCGTCCACGGATAGCGGTTGGCGTTCGCGTAGTACCGCGTCGACGTGCCGATCGTGTTGCCGGCCCAGAAGATCGTGGCGTGGGTGAGCAGGTCGTCCTTCGTGAAGACGGTCTCGATGTCGCCGTGGTGGTCGCTCCAGCTGACCCAGCGCTCCAGGATCCAGGCGAGCAGCCCGACGGGCGAGTCGCTCAGGCCGTAGGCGAGCGTGCTGGGGTCGAGGACGTGCACGGCCAGGTGGGAGGCGAAGCGGCGGTCGAGGGCCCGGATCCCGGCCCGGATGTCGTCGGGCAGTCCGTCGGGGACGGGCCGGCCGCCACTGAAGTCCCAGGCGCGGTCGCCGGTGAAGAAGTCCAGTTTCAGGCCCGATCCGATGTGGATGCCCAGGAGTTCGTCCGCGTACTTGTGGCCGAGCTGACCGGTGACCAGGGCGCCGATGTCGCAGCCGCCGGCCGCGTACAGGGTGTGGCCGAGAGTGTCGGTCATGAGGGTGTGCCAGAGGTCGGCGACCTTCCAGAAGTTCATGTCGGGGTGGTCGCGCAGCGGAGCCGAGAAGCCGAAGCCGGGCAGGGACGGGACGATGACGTCGAACGCGTCGGCCGGGTCCCCGCCGAAGGCCGCGGGGTCGGCGAGCGGGTCGACGACCTTGGACCAGTGCCAGAAGGTCCAGGGCCAGCCGTGGGTGAGGATCAGCGGCGTGGGGTTCGGGCCGGCTCCGGGCTTGCGCATGAAGTGCACAGGGACACCGTCCACGCGCACCTGGTAGTGCTCGTAGGCGTTGATCGCGGCTTCGGCCTTGCGCCAGTCGTAGCTGTGCAGCCAGTACTCGGCCAGCTCCTGGAGGTAGGAGCGGTCGACCCCGTAGAACCAGTCGCCGTTCCCCACGTCGTCGGGCCAGCGCGTCATGTCGAGGCGCCGGCGCAGGTCGTCCAGCACGGCGTCGGGCACGTGGACGGGCGTGGGATCCAGGGGGAAGCGGGGTGTTCCGTCAGCCACGGGGAATCCTTACCTGTACGGGACGAGAGGTGCCGGGAGCGGGGGAAGGGGCCTGCGGCGCAGCCACGCCGTCAAGAGGTCACCGACCGGCGCCGCCGCGTACCGGGCGACGTGCGCCGTGAACGCCTCCGTCGTGACCACGCCGTGCCGGTGCGCCGAGACCCAGTCGCGCACCATGCGGAAGAACGGCTCGTCGCCGAGCGCGCACCGGATCGCGTGCACGGTGAGCCCGCCGCGCTCGTAGACCTGGTCGTCGAACAGCGACTTTCGGCCGGGGTCAGCGAGCAGCAGATCCTGCGGGAGCACGGACAGCTCGCGGTGCGCGGCGGCGGCCAGTTCCTGCGTGGATCGGCCGCCCGAGCGCTCCGACCACAGCCACTCCGCGTACTTGGCGAAGCCCTCGTTCAGCCAGATGTCCCGCCAGTCGGCGATGGTGAGGCTGTTGCCGAACCACTGGTGGGCGAGCTCGTGCGCGACGAGCCGCTCCCAGCCTCGCGCGCCGTCCACGTGGTTCGCGCCGAACAGGGAGAGCCCCTGCGCCTCGACCGGGACGTCGAAGTCCTCGTCGGCCACGACGACGGCGTACTCACCGAAGGGATAGGGCCCGAAGAGGCCCTCGAAGAGCCGCATCATCTCGGGCTGCCGGGCGAAGTCCCGCGAGAACTGCGACAGCAGACGCACGGGCACGTACGCGCTCTGCGGCACACCGCCGAGCCCCGGCTCGCCCAGCAGGACGGTCTGGTACATGCCGATCGAGAGGCCCACGAGATAGCTCGGCGTCGGTGCCTGCTGCTCGTACACCCAGGTCGTCGTCGACGACTTCGTCGTGCGCGTGAGCAGGCGCCCGCCGACGACCACCGTGTACGGCGAGGGGACCGTGAGGGAGATCTGGTAGGCGGCCTTGTCGTCGGGCCGGTCGTTGCACGGGAACCAGGACGGCGCCCCGACGGGCTGGCTCGCGACGAGCGCGCCGTCCGACAGCTCCTCCCAGCCGAGCCCGCCCCAGGGGCTGTTGACCGGTTTCGGGTTGCCCGACCAGTGCACCTCCACGGTGAACGCGGCCCCGGCCCGCAGCGGCTTGACGGGCCGGATCCGGAGCTTGCCGCCACGGTGCGTGTAGCGCGGCGGCCGGCCGTCGACGAGCACCTTGCCGAGCCTGAAGGCCTCGAGGTTGAGATGGAACTCGGTGAGCGGCGCCCGGCCCGCTATGGCGCTGATGCGGGCGTGACCTGCGAGGCGGTTGGGGCCGGGGCGGTAGTCGACGGACAGCTCGTAGCGGTGCACCCGGTAGCGGGGGTCGCCGTGGCCGGGGAAGTACGGCTCCGAAGCCGCTGTCTGGCCGCTCACTGAAGTGTCCACTCCCTGCGCCGTACCCAACGTGTCTGTGTCGTGCCCCCCACCTCGTGCCGTACGCATCGAAGTCCTGACCGACCTTAAGGTGTGTCCGCCCTTCTAGGACCGCCAGGCCTCGATCGGATTGCCCAGCCAGCGTGTGTCGTCGGGTACGGACTCCGCGGCCATGACCAGGGACGCGGGCCCCAGAGTGGCGCGAGCGCCGACCGTACTGCCCGGCAGGACGATTCCGCCAGGGCCCACCGTCGAACCCGCTCCGAGTGCCACCTTGTCCATCCGCAGGATCCGGTCGTGGAAGAGGTGCGTCTGCAGCACGCAGCCACGGTTCACGCTGACCGCGCTGCCGAGGGTCACCAGGTCCGTCTCCGGCAGCCAGTAACTCTCGCACCACACGCCCCGGCCGACGCGCGCGCCCAGGCCGCGCAGCCACAGCGTCATGAGCGGGGTCCCCGGCACCGCTCCGATCAGCCACGGCACGGCGACCACCTCGACGAACGTGTCCGCCAGCTCGTCGCGCCAGACGAAGCCGCTCCACAACGGGTGTTCACCGGCCCGGTGCCGGCCCACGAGAAGCCACTTCGCGGCGATCGCCGCCAACGAGCCCACGACGCCCGCGCCGAGGAGCACCGCCCCGGACAGCGCGGCAGCCGCCCACCAGCCCACGCCGGTCGCACCGGCGAGCGCGCACAGCACCCCGCCCGTGAGGACGGCCAGCGCCGCCGAGCAGAAGACGGGCACGAGCCGGAACAGTTCCACCGCGCCGCGCGCCCACAGCAGCCGCGCCGGCGGGTCGTACGTACGGGAGTGGTCGCCGCCCTCGGGAGCGCGCGGCAGCTTCATCGGCGGCAGCCCCAGATACGAGGTGCCCTTCTTGGCCTTCTTCGGAGTCGCCGACAGGACACCCACCAGACCGCCGTCCGGGACGCTGCGTCCCGGCCCGGTCATGCCGGAGTTGCCGAGGAACGCCCGCCGCCCGATCGCGGCCCGCCCGATCCGCACCCAGCCGCCGCCGAGTTCGTACGGCGCGGTCAGGGTGTCGTCCGCGAGGAACGCGCCGTCGCCGACCGTGGTGAGGCTCGGCAGGGCGAGGACCGTGGAAACCTCCGCGCCCCGGCCGATCTTCATGCCGAGCAGCCGCAGCCACAGAGGGGTGACGAGCCCCGCGTACAGCGGGAACAGCGTCTGCCGGGCCGCGTCCATCAGCTGTGTGACCGTCCAGGCCTGCCAGCCGGTGCGGCTGTGCGTCGGATGCAGCCCCGGCCGCAGCCCAAGGCTCAGCAGCCGCACGGCGCCCAACAGCAGCAGCGCGTACGCGCATCCGAAGGCCAGCGCGGCCGGCACCACCGCGAGCAGGGCACCGCGCAGCGCCTCGCCGAGACCCGCGTCCGCGGGCACGAAGCGCAGCGCCACCGCGAGCGCGGGCACGGCCGCGAGGACCGGCAGCGCGGACAGGGCGAGGCCCGACGCCCCGTACATCAGCCGCCACCCGTACGAGCGCTTCGGCCGCTGCTTCGGCCAGTCCCGCTTGGCCTTGCCCAGCTTCACGGCGGGGGAGCCGGCCCAGCGCTGGCCGGTCGGGATCTGGGCGGTCACCGCGGATCCGGGGGCCACCTCGGCCTTCTTGCCGACGCGCGCACCGGGGAAGAGCAGGCTGCGGGTGCCGACGACGGCCCCGCCGCCGACCTTGACGGCACCGATCACCAGACGGTCGCCGTCCAGCCAGTGCCCGGACAGGTCCACATCGGCCTCGACGGCGCAGCCGCGGCCCAGCTTGAGCATGCCGGTCACCGGCGGCAGCGAGTGCAGGTCCACATCCGCGCCGATCCGGGCGCCCAGGGCGCGCGCGTACCGCAGCAGCCACGAACCGGTCAGCGAGGTCGCGCCGCTGTACTCGGCGAGCCGCTCCGCCGTCCACAGCCGCAGATGCACCTGGCCGCCGCGCGGATACGTGCCGGGCTCGACGCCTCTCAGCAGCAGCCGCGCGCCTCCCGCGGCGAGCGCGAGCCGCCCCGCCGGACTGAACAGCACCGCTGCCCCAGCGGCCACCCACCACCAGGACAGGGCCGGAGCCCAGGCATAGGACCCGAACCGGTGCAGGACATTGCCGAGCGCGGCGAGAGCCACCCACCAGCGCAGCCCCACCAGCGTGAACAGCGGGACCAGAAGCAGGAGTTGAAGGATCTGGGCGCGCACGGGGACCGGCCCGACATCGCGGTGCGCCTCCGTGCCCTGTGCGGACTCCTCCAGATGGCGGGCGAGCTTGCGCAGCGTCGGATGCTGGTAGATGTCGAGGACGGCGGCGCTGGGGTAGCGGGTGCGCAGGCGGGTGGTCAGCTGGGCAGCGGCCAGGCTGGAGCCGCCGATCGCGAAGAAGTCGTCCTTGGCGCCGGTCACGGACACCCCGAGCGTGTGCGCCCACTGTTCCGCGAGCCACGCCTCCGTGCCGTACAGCTGCTCGGCGGGCCCCGTGGAGGTCTCCAGGTCGGGCAGCGGCCAGGGCAGCGCGGCCCGGTCGACCTTCCCGGACGTACGCGTGGGCAGGCTCTCGACGGGGGCGAGGAGCGGCACGAGGGCGGCGGGCAGCGCGGCCCGCAGGCGCTCGACGGCTTCGGCGCGGTCCCAGCCGTCCTGCGTGACGACGTAGCCGACGAGCAGTTGGTTGCCGCTGCGCGCCGTGCGCACGGCGGCGGCCGCCCCGGCAACACCGGGCAGCGCCTGCAGAGCCGTGTCGACCTCGCCGAGCTCGATGCGGCGCCCGCCGAGCTTGATCTGCTCGTCCCCGCGCCCGAGGAAGACGAGGCCTTCCGGATCCGCCCTGACGAGGTCGCCGCTGCGGTAGGCGCGCTCCCAGCCGAGGGAGGGCAGCGGCGCGTACTTCTCGGCGTCCTTGGCGGGGTCGAGATAGCGGGCCAGGCCCACGCCGCCGATGACGAGCTCGCCGGTGGCGCCGAGGGTGACGGGGGCGCCGGCCTCGTCGACGACGGCCAACTCCCAGCCGTCCAGCGGCAGGCCGATCCTGATGGGCTCCTCGCCGGTCATCAGGCACGCGCAGGCGACGACCGTGGCCTCGGTGGGGCCGTACGTGTTCCACACCTCGCGGCCCTCGGTGACCAGGCGCTGCGCCAGCTCGGGCGGGCACGCCTCACCGCCGAAGATCAGAAGGCGTACGTCGTCCAGGACCTGGGGCTCCCACAGCGCGGCGAGCGTGGGCACCGTGGACACGACGCTGATGTCCTGCTCGACGAGCCAGGGACCGAGGTCGGCGCCGCTGCGGACTCGGGAACGCGGAACCGGCACCAGGCAGGCGCCGTTGCGCCAGGCCAGCCACATCTCCTCGCACGAGGCGTCGAAGGCGACGGACAGGCCTGCCATCACGCGGTCGCCGGGGCCGATCGGCTCGTCGGCGAGGAACAGGGCGGCCTCGGCGTCGACGAAGGCGGCGGCGCTGCGGTGCGAGACGGCGACGCCCTTGGGCTTCCCGGTGGAGCCGGACGTGAAGATGATCCACGCGTCGTCCTCGGTGCCGGGCAGGCAGCCGGCCGATCCCGGCGGAGTCCTGATGGCGCCCTCCTCCGTGCCGTCGGGTCCCCACACGGTCAGGTCGTGGCCGGCGCCGATGACGGCCCGGACCCCGGCTTCGCCGAACACCAACTCGGCGCGCTCGTCCGGGTCTTCTGCGTCCACCGGGACGTAGGCGGCGCCGACGGCGAGCACCCCGAGAATCGCGATGTAGAGATCATTGGTCCCGGACGGGACGCGGACCCCGACCCGGTCGCCCCTGCGGACCCCGGCCAGCGCGAGCCGCACCCGCAGGTTCTCCACCTCGTCGGCGAGCGCGCGGTACGTGAGCTGCTTCGCGCCGTCGTCCAGGGCCACCTCGTCGCGGTGGTCGCGCACGGACGCGCCGAAGATGTTCATGAGGGTGCGGGCAGGGGCGGCGGGGCCCGCGGTGAACAGGGCCATGCCGCTGTGTGCCGCGACGGTGCTGTCCTCGAAGGACTCCGCGTCGGGGGAGGCGACCGTCAGGTCGAGAGGTTCGATCGGCGGCGTCCCGTGCTCCCCCGCGACGCCCCCTGCGTCGTCGAGTGTCACCGTGCCGGGCAGCGGTCCGTCGAGCGGGGGGACGTCGCTGCCGTTGTGTGAGGTCGTCATGGGTTCCTTGCGTGTCGCCGCCGGAGCTGGATCAACGGTGATCCCGCATGAAAGCCGTGCTGCCGGTCCGGCCGGGCGCCGAACAACCTGACGAAGTGTAGTAACCCGCTCGATTGTTTACATGCAGGGACTTGCCTGGATCTGTGTGACAGTGCTAACTCCTCCGCGGCCGCCCGGGGCCGTCGGTGCGCCCGGGGTCGAGTGGACGCGAGTTACCTATTCGGCGCACATGAATTACCTATTCGTGTGTAGTGACTTGATGCGCGAACGGCAGTAGAACTCGTTTCGATTCCATCGAAAGTGAGGAACGTGCCATGAGTGGTCCCACCACGCGTGCAATCGGTTCCAAGAACGTCTCGCGACGCACTTTTATCGCTGGAACTGGTTCTATTCTGAGCGCCGCGGCGCTGTCGGCTCATGCCCCCGCGGCCCATGCCGCGCCCGCGCCCGTCGCTACTCCGATCGACCCCGGCGCGCACGTCCGCGCCCTCGTCGTCGGCACCGGATACGGCGGCTCCGTGGCCGCGCTGAGACTCGCCCAGGCGGGCGTCGACGTCCACATGATCGAAATGGGGATGGCCTGGGACACCCCCGGACCGGACGGCAAGATATTCGCCAACACGACCAGCCCGGACGCCCGTTCCTACTGGCTCCGGACCAAGACCAAACAGCCCCTGAGCAACTTCCTCGGCTTCCCGCTCGACAAAGACGTCCCCCGCTACACCGGAATTCTGGACGCCGAGGAAATGGGCGGGATCATCGTGTACCAGGGCCGTGGAGTCGGCGGAGGCTCCCTCGTCAACGGCGGCATGGCGGTCACGCCCAAGCGCGAGAACTTCGGCGCCATCCTCCCGTCGGTCGACGCCGCCGAGATGTACGCGACGTACTACCCGCGCGCCAACGCGGCGTTAGGCGTCGGCACCGTCGACCCGGCCTGGTTCGAGAGCGCCGAGTGCTACCAGTTCGCGCGCGTCGGCCGTAAGCACGCCCAGCGCTCCGGCTTCCCGTTCGTCTTCGTACCCGACGTGTACGACTGGGACTACATGAAGCAGGAAGCGGCCGGCACGGTCCCCAAGTCGGCGCTCGCCGGCGAGATCCTCTACGGCAACAACTACGGCAAGAAGTCACTTCAGAAGACTTACCTGGCCCAGGCCAGAGCCACAGGCAAGGTCTCCATCTCGCCGCTGCACAAGGTGACTTCGGTCGCGCCCGCGCCCGGCGGCGGGTACACGGTCGTCATCGAGCAGATCGACACCACCGGCACGACCACGGCCACCAAGACCGTCACCGCGGACAAGGTGTTCTTCGCGGCCGGCAGCGTCGGGACCAGCAAGCTCCTGGTCAAGCTCAAGGCCACCGGCGCCCTGCCCGCCCTGAACGGCGAGGTCGGCAAGGGCTGGGGCGACAACGGCAACGTCATGTGCGGCCGCGCCAACCACCTGTGGGACCCGACGGGCAAGGTTCAGGCGTCGATCCCCTGCGGCGGCATCGACAACTGGGCCGCCGGAGGGGCGTTCGCCGAGGTCGCGCCGCTGCCGACCGGGATCGAGACCTTCGCCTCGTTCTATCTGTCGATCACGAACACCCCGCACCGCGCCGAGTTCTCGTGGAACGCGCAGGCAGGCAGGGCTGATCTGAACTGGCAGACGGCCTGGAAGCAGACCTCCATCGACATGGCCAAGACGATCTTCGACAAGATCAACTCGAAGGAGGGCACGATCTACCGCACCGATCTCTTCGGCACGTACAAGATCTGGGGCGACCACCTCACGTACCACCCGCTCGGTGGCGCGGTCCTGAACAAGGCCACCGACAACTACGGCCGCCTGCACGGGTATGCGGGCCTCTACGTCATCGACGGCTCGCTGATCCCCGGCAATACGAGCGTCAACCCGTTCGTCACGATCACGGCGCTCGCCGAGCGGAACATCGAGAAGATCATCGCGACTGATCTGTAGCAGGTGCAGAGAGCGGGGGCCGGTCGCGGCCCCCGCGTCTCAGGCCGTGGGCAGGACGCACACCGTGTCGAGGCCCAGCACGTGGTTGAGCCGGCCGAACGCCAGCCAGGAACCGATGCTCATGCTGAGCTCCACGATCTCGACCTGGCTGTACAGCGCGGTCATCCGGGACCAGAACTCCTCGTCCAGGCCGTGGTGGTCGAGCGCGTACCGCTCGGCGTACTCGGCCGAGAGCCGGGTCCGGTCGTCGAAGGCGTCGCTGGTACGCCACTCGGTCACCGCGTCCGCGAAGGACTCCTCGACCTTCTCCCCGTCCCGGTCGGTACGCCAGTCCAGGCAGAACTGGCACCCGTTGATCTGCGCGATCCGCAGCCGGGCCGCCTCGAACTCCCGCAGACCCAGCGTCGTATGGGCGTACACGGACAGCGAGAAGTTGGCGGCCGCCATGCCGATACCGGGGACCATGTCCCCCCAGACGTAGCCGATCGGTTCCTGTCCCTCGGGGATGTCGATGATCATCGTTGCTTCCTTCCGCGATGGCCGAGCTTTCCGACTGCGGGGCGCAGTGGGACGTCGAGCGCGTCGTAGAGGCCCGGGGCCTGGTCCACGAGCCAGTCGATGGCGTTTACGAGGCGGCCGACAGCGGTGGCGTTGCCGCCGGCGGACCGGTTCTCCCCCTCGTCCGCGGCCTCGACGGTGACCTCGATGCGCGGACGGCCCTCAATGACCACCCGGTGCGCCCCGGTGCCGTCGGGCGGCGTCGGCCAGTCCGGCGCGCAGGACGGGTGGATGCGGGTGACGTGCTCGATGACGATGAGGGGTTCGCCCCTGACGATGCCCTGCACCTCGAACCGTACGGCGCCCTGGGTACCGGCCTCGAAGTCGCCCATCGTGCGTGTGCTCACCGTGGCGTCGAGCGGGCGGCGGTCCAACGTCTCGCGGATCTCGTCGAGTTCGACCCCGAGCGCCCGCGCCATCAGCCGTATCTGCCCGCCCCACACCATGGTGGGGACGGTCTCCCACAGCATGGGCGGGTCGTAGTCCATCGGCTGGCCCATGCCGACCAGGAGCCGTACCGAGTCGGGCTGGTCGTACGTCGAGTAGTCGAAGATCTCCTGGCAGCGGATCGCGTCGACGGTGCTGCCGAGCCCGCTGACGAGGAGCGGCAGGACGTCGTTGCCCCAGCCCGGGTCGACGCCGGATGCGAACAGGGAGCCACCGCCCTCCGCGATCGCGGCCACCACCGGATCCAGGAACTCCGGCGGCGCGCTGCGGTGGTCGTAGAGCGGATAGAGGGCGGGCGAGACGACGACGGCGCCGGACCCGACGGCCCGGGCTATGTCTGCCAGGGCGTCGTCGGGGCGGATGTCGCCGGAGGCCGCGTACACGACGGCGCGGGGCCGGGCGGCCAGCACCGCCTCGATGTCGTCGCTCGCTCTGACCTCCAACTCGTGGCCGAGGCCCGCGAGTTCGCCCGCGTCGCGGCCGACCTTCGCGGCGTCGTGGACCAGCACGGCGACGAGCTCAAGCGCCGGGTGGGCCTCGACGGCACGGATGGCCGCGCGCCCGACATTTCCGGTACCCCAGACAACGGTCGAAATCATGCGCGGAGGGTAGCGCCGGGGCCCGAACCTTCCTAGAGCCATGACGGGTCCACGATGCGGACGGACGCCCCCCGCACCGGGTGACCGTCCCGGGCGCCCCAGTATGCTCAGCAGTTCGGCCCGGGCGAGTTGTGCCCGGGCCGAACTGCTGAGTTGTACGGGGATCACGGAGGAAACGTGCGCAGGACGGTAACCGGTATTGCTCTGGTCGCGGCGACAGCCGCTCTGCTGGCCGGGTGCGGCAGTGGCGGGGGAGACAGCAAGGAGGCCGGGGCGAAGCAGGACACGTCGAAGGCCCCCACGCACGCGGCCTCGAAGCCGGCCGGGGGGCAGGAGGCGACCCGCGAAGTGACCTTCGAGGTACAGGGCCAGGGCAGTACGCAGGTCCTCTGGACGGCCGGTGAGAGCAAGACGGAACAGGTGAACCTGCCCTGGACCAAGACGACCCGACTGACCATCAAGGGAGCCGAGTTGAAGGTCGGCAGCCTGGTGTCGGTCGTCCCCGGCTCGGTGACCGCCTCGGACGGTCAGCTCGAGCCGGCATCCTGCGTCATCAAGGTCGACGGCAAGCAGGTCGCGGACAACAAGGACGGCAAGTCGATCGCGGGGTGCAAGTACCTCGTGAAGTGACCGCCGTCAGGTGACCGAAAGACCCTAGGCCTTCGACGTTCCCTTGAGCTCGATCTCGACGAACGCCAGCCACGTGCCGCCCGTGTTGACGACATCGTGCTCGCCGCCCGCCGGGCGCGCGTAGGACTCGCCCGCGCGCAGCTGCGACTCGGTCACCGTGCCGTCGGGGGCGAACGCGCTGATCCGGCCGTCCACCACGGGCACGACCACGTAGTCGTGCTCGTGGACGTGGCGGCCGGTACGTGTGTCGGGCTCGAAGTCCCAGCGGGTCACCCGCACCTGCTCGTCCTCGTGCTGCACGCTCGGCTTCGCGGTCGTCGTCATCGAACCTCTCCCTGCTGTCGATCATGGGGCGTCGGCGTCAACGCCCACGTCAGAGGCCTGACCGGCATCCGATGTCAGTGGAGCACAGGCACGGGAGCGCGCAAAACCTTGTGGAGCTGCCCGGTGCCGACGGTCATGATGGCCGCATGACCCATCCTGTGGAGGCCCTGATCGTCGTGGACGTCCAGTCGGCGTTCGTCGTCGGTGACGGGGCGGTGCCCGACGCGGACCGACTCGTGGAGCGCACGACCGACCTGATCGCACGGGCCCGTACCGGCGGGGCGCTCGTCGTGCACCTCCAGAACGACGGGCAGCCAGGGGCGGACGACGAGCCGCACACGCCGGGCTGGGAACTCCACCACCCGGTCGAGCCGGGCCCGACCGAGGTCGTGATCCGCAAGCCCAAGGATGACGGCTTCGACGGGACCACGCTGGGCGGTGTGCTCGCCGGGGTCGAGGCGCTCGCCGTCTGCGGCGTGATGTCCGAGATGTGCGTCCAGGCGACCGCTCGCACCGCCCTCGCGCGGGGCTACCGGGTGGTCCTGCCGTACGACGCCCACGCGACGCAGAACGTCCCGGCGGCTCCCGGCATCAGCGAGGAGATCCCGGCCGCCACCGTCTCGCGGGTCGCGGCCTGGGCCCTGGGCAGCGACGCGGACACGACGACGCACTCGGCGGACGTGACGTTCACGGCCCCGGGGCGGGCCTGATCCGGAGAGCTTCCGTCCAGGGAACCCCGTCAGCCCAGCAACTCGGTCCAGTTCGAAGGGACTCGGTCCGCCGGGCCAGGGGTCGACTGCGTCGCGGGGTGGCTGACCGGAGGCGCGAGTTCGGGACCCGATTCGATGATCGAGGACGTGTTGTAGTCCCAGAACCAGGTCTCGCCCGGCTCGAAGCTGCGGATCACCGGGTGGCCGCTGTTCTTGGCGTGTTCCGTCGCGTGCTTGCCCTGTGAGTCGTCGCAGCAGCCGATGTGGCCGCACTGCGCGCAGCGCCGCAGATGGAACCACCAGCCGCCGAGCGCATCGCACTCGGCGCAGCCGGTGCCGCTCGGCGGGACCGAGGGGTCGATTCCGTTCGGGGTGCTCATGAAGGCTCCTGAGGGGGGTCGGGTACGGGTTCCTGGTCGGAGTTCGTGGACGTGAGGGGGAGATGTACCTGGAAGCGGGTGTCTCCGGGCTCCGATTGCACGTCGAGTTGGCCGTGGTGCTTGTTGACGACGATGCGCCACGAGATGTCGAGGCCGAGCCCGGTCCCCTCGCCCACCGGCTTGGTGGTGAAGAACGGGTCGAAGATGCGGCCACGGATGTCGGCGGGGATCCCCGGCCCGGTATCGCGGAACTCCACGAGCAGAAGGTCACGATCGAGCGCGGTGCGCACGGTCAACGTGCCCTCGCCGCCTGCGTCGTTCATCGCCGATACCGCGTTGTCGATCAGGTTCGTCCACACCTGGTTGAGCTCGCCGGGGTAGGCGGGGACCTCGGGCAGTGTGCGGTTGTAGTCCTTGACGACCTTGATGCCGTTGCCGAACTTCCCGGAGAGCATCATCAGCGTGCTGTCGAGCAGCTCGTGCACGTCGGCGAACCGGGACGAGGCCCGGTCGAGCTGGGAGTACTGCTTGGCCGCGTCGACGAGGTGGGAGATCCGCGCGGTGGAGTCCTCGATCTCGTTCATGAGGAGCTCGGTCTCGACCGTGTAGTTCAGCCACCGCACGGCGCCTTCGAGGGTCTCCTCGCCGACGGCCGCCGCGACCTGGTCGAGCCAGTCGATGTCGAGGCCCGCCTGGACGAAGTTGGGCGCCAGCTGCCAGCCGGCGGTGATCCCGTGGTCGTCCAGCCAGTCCGTGAGGGCGTCCTCGCGATCGGACGTTTCAAGGGGGGTCAGTGCGGGAGCCTTGGACACCTGGTCGGCCGTCCGTTCCTGGATCTCGATGAGCGTCTCCAGCGTGGCCCGCCGGTACGGGCCCGCGGCGATCGCGCCCAGCTTGTGCCGCATGCCCGCGACCCGCTCCCGCAGCGACGACGTGGCCCGCGCGGCCGCAGCGGCCGGATTGTTGAGTTCGTGGGTGAGCCCGGCCGACAGTGAGCCGAGCGCAAGGAGCCGCTCCCGCTGCCCGATCATCTGCTGGGTGCTCCGGATACCGAAGAAGAGCCCTTCCAGCAGGTGGACGGCCATGGGGAACCATTCCCGCACGACAGCCGCGAAGGTGCCGGCCGGCAGGACGAAGAACCGGGAAGGCTCCGTGACCCGCATCGAGCTGTTGTACGTCTGCGGGGCGCGGTCGCCGAGATACGACTGGAAGGCGCCCGAGTACACACCGCGGCTGGAACTCCGGTTCACCTCGACGTCGTCGGCGCCGACGCGCCGGGACAAGACGAGCTCGCCCTCAAGGAGTACGTAGAAGCAGGTCGACGGATCGCCCTCGGCGTATACGGGTCCGGGATCGAAGGCCTCCACGCGGCCCTCGCGGCACAGCCGGTCGAGCTGGTCCGCGTCGAGCTTCTCGAACAGGAACAGCGAGCCCAGTTCCTCGCGGCTGCACGGAACCCGCTGCCCGTTCACGACTGCTCCAGATACCGGTGTACGAGCATGACGGCCATGGCTCCCTCTCCGACGGCGGACGCGACGCGCTTGGCGGACTCGGAGCGCGCGTCCCCGGCCACGAACACGCCGGGGATATTGGTCTCCAGGTGGTACGGCGGGCGGTCGAGATCCCAGTCCGCGGGCGGCCGTCCGTCCGGGGTCAGGTCGGGACCGGCCATGATGAACCCCCGCCTGTCCCGCAGCACCGTCCCCTCCAGCCAGCCGGTCAGCGGCGCGGCCCCGATGAACACGAACAGCCATTGCGCGTCGACGAGTTCGGTGTGCCCGGTCGCCACGTCGCGCAGAGTCAGCTGTTCCAGATGACCGGAGCCGTGGGCGGCCTCGAGGACGGTGCCGGTGCGTACGGAGATGTGCGGCGCGTCCTCGATCTGCTGGACGAGGTAGTGCGACATCGAGGCGGACAGCGACGGGCCCCGCACGAGGAGGGTGACGGACTTGGCGCCCCTGGCCAGGAACATGGCGGCCTGTCCCGCCGAGTTCGCGCCGCCGACGATGTACACGTCGTGCCCCTGACAGGCGCTCGCCTCCGTCAGCGCGGAACCGTAGAAGACCCCGCACCCCGTGAGTCCCGCGACGCCCGGGGCGTCCAGCTGCCGGTACGACACACCGGTCGCGAGGATCACGCTGTGCGCGGAGACGGCGGAGCCGTCCGAGAACAGCACGGTGCGCGCGGCGCCGTTCACCTCCAGGCCCGTCACCTCGCGGGCGGTGAGGATCTCGGCGCCGAACCTCGCGGCCTGGCGCCGGGCCCGTTCGGTGAGCTGCGACCCGGACACGCCGTCCGGGAAGCCGAGGTAGTTCTCGATCCGTGAGCTCTGGCCTGCTTGTCCACCGGTCGCCGAGCGCTCCACGAGAACCGTCCGCAGCCCCTCGGACGCGCCGTAGACGGCCGCGCCGAGCCCTGCGGGGCCGCCGCCGACGACGACCAGGTCGTAGAAGTCGGCCGTCGGCGTCGTCGCCAGGCCCACCCGCGCGGCCAGCTCCGCGTCCTCGGGTTCGACGAGCGCGGTGCCGTCCGGGGTGATCACGATCGGGAGCCGCGAGCCGTCCTCGCCGGCGGCGGCCAGAAGACACCGGGCTTCCGGATCCTCGGACGAGTACCACCGGTACGGCACCTGGTTACGGGCGAGGAACTCCCGTACGTCCGACGACCGCGCCGACCACCGGTGCCCGACGACCTTCGTCGTGGGCACAGGCTTGCGGTCGGTGGCCCGCCAGGTGTCCAGCAGGTCCTCCACGACGGGATAGAGCTTCTCCTCCGGCGGGTCCCAGGGCTTGAGGAGGTAGTGGTCGAGGTCGACGACGTTGATCGCGTCGATGGCGGCGCTCGTGTCGGCGTACGCGGTCAGCAGGACCCGGCGCGCGCCCGGGTAGATGTCGATGGCCTGCTCGAGGAACTCGATGCCGTTCATCTCGGGCATCCGGTAGTCGGCCAGGATCACCGCCACGAGGTCGCCGCGCAGCTTGAGCTCGCGCAGCGCGTCCAGGGCCGACGCCCCGGACTCGGCGCGGACGATGCGGTACGACTCGCCGTAGCGGCGCCGCAGGTCCCGGGCGACGGCGCGGGAGACCCCCGGGTCGTCGTCCACGGTCAGGATGACGGTGCGCGCTGGGCCTGCGGCCTGTGCCATTGCGTCTTCCACCCCGAACTCATCGGCGTCTCGCCCGGCGCCGGTCCCCGCGAGCGTGCGCGGGGGAGGGGCCGGAGAACACCATCGTAGGTTCGATCGCCCGGGTTTGCGCTGGAGCGCCCGCGGGGGTGCACGCTCAGGACAGGAGGCGTGCGCTCCGCGTCAGGTCACCGGGGTCCGTGTTCGCGCCGCACAGGATCACGGCGACCCGCTCGCCGGGTGCGGGCGTGTAGACGCCGGAGGTCACCGCCGCGAGCGCCGCGGCCGCCGCGTGCTCCACCGCGAGCCGCCGGTCGTCCCACAGGGCCTGGCGTGCGGACACGATCGCCTCATCGGTGACGAGAACGGACCGTACGTGGTCCTGGCCCGCCCATGCGAGCGCCATCTCGGAGGTGCGGCGCGCGCCGAGGGAGTCCGCCGCGACCGAGTCGACCGGGACGTCGACCACCGCGCCCGCCTGCAGCGCGGAGTGCAGGGCGCAGCAGTGCTCCGGCTCCACGGCCACGACGCGCACGCCGTGCTCCCGCGCCGACGCGGCGATCCCCGTGAACAGCCCGCCGCCGCCCACCGACACCAGGACGGTGTCGACGCCGGGCCGCGCCTGAACGATCTCCTCCATGACCGTGCCGGCACCGGCCGCGATCAGCGGGTGGTCGTACGCGTGCGACTCCAGGGCGCCGCTCTCGGCCGCGTACTTCTGCGAGGCCGCCAGCGCCTCCGCGTACTCCGAGCCGACCTGCCGGACCGTGGCGCCCAGGCGCCTGAGCCTGTCGACCTTCACGGCGGGCGCCGTCTCGGGGACGAAGACGGTGGCCTGGACCGAGTGGCGGGCCGCGGCCCAGGCGCAGGCGAGCCCGGCGTTGCCCCCGGAAGCGATGACGACGCCCGCGTCCGGCATCAGGCTCGCCTCTACGTGGCTGCTCACGAAATTGAAGGCGCCGCGCGCCTTGAATGACCCGGTGTGCTGCATGAACTCCAGCGCCAGCCACCCTTCGGCCTCGCCGAACGCACCGTCGAACGCCCCGTGGCCCAGGGGAGCCGGCACGAGCGGGCGAGTGTGCCCCGCGATGCGCTCGGCCGCGGCCCGTACGTCGGTGAAGGCAATGGTCACGAGCTTCTCCTCGGATGTACGCGTGGTGACTGGTGGTGACGACCCTACGAGAAGGGGTCGGCGCCCCGGCCGTCACCTGTACCGTCAAAGGCCCCTGACCACCCACCGAGGTCCACGAACTGGACATCTCCGCGTTTGAATGCCGTGTGCAGCTAACCTGTGCCGGTCCACTTCGACAGGAGGCGTCAGTGAGCAACGCACGGATCGTCGCCGCCCTCGACGGGGCCTGCGTCCGCAGGTTCACGACGGGCCAGGTCATCCTCGACGACATCGACTGGACGGTGCGCTCGGGCGAACACTGGGCCCTGCTCGGCGCCAACGGCGCCGGCAAGACCAGCGTGCTCCGCCTCATCGGCGCCCTGATGCATCCCACCACCGGCACCGTCGAGGTCCTCGGCCACCGCCTCGGCAAGGTCGACGTACGCGAACTTCGCGCGCACATCGGCCTGGTGTCGAGCGCGCAGCGCGTGCCGCAGGACCTCACCGGGCACACCGTCGTCCTCACCGGGCACACCGGCACCGTGCAGCCGCTGTGGCGCAAGTACGACGCCGACGTGCGCGAGCGCGCGCACATGCTCCTGGCCGAACTCGACATCAAGGAACTCGCCGACCGGCCCTACGGCGTCTGCTCCGGCGGCCAGCGGGCCCGTATTCTCATCGCCCGTGCGCTGATGGCGGACCCGTCCCTGCTCCTGCTCGACGAGCCCTTCAACGCGCTCGACCTGCCCTCGCGCGAGGACCTCATCGACACGATGCGTCAACTCGCCGAGGGCCGCCGGGAGTTGGCGACCATCACCGTCACCCACCACCTGGAGGAGCTGTCGCCGGCGATCGGCCACGCGCTGCTCCTGCGCGAAGGCCGCGTTCTCGCGGGGGGCCGGGCCGACGAGGTGCTGACGGCCGCCCGGATGACGGAGTGTTTCGGCCGCCCCATCGAGGTGTCACGCCACGGGGGCCGCTGGCTGGCCCGCTCGGGCACGGCGGGCTAGCGTCATTCGTCTGGATCAGGCCAGACCCCGCGGGCCCGGCGTGATCCGAACGAGAGGCCCTAGGTCCACCCGGTGACAGGCGGCCGGTCGGCCCAGCCGGTTGCCGCCAGCACCTCGTGGGCGATGTCCGTGACCGTCCGCCCGTCGGTCGCCACCCGCACGGTGTCCGTGGGTGCCCGCTCGTCCAGGAGCCGCGCCTTGCGGGCGCTGCCCCGCAGCTCCGTCTCCAGCTCCGAGCCGAGCTCCCGGGCGGCCAGCCGCTCTCCGGCGGTGGTGTCGGAGGCGGTGAGCAGGACCCGTACGATCCGGACGCCCGCTCCCATCGCGCGTTCGAACATGCCGGCCGTCTCGGGCAGCACACTCACCGTGTTCGTGTAGATGAGGCGGCGGTAGCCGCGGCGGGCGAAGTTTCCCCAGACGGCCGTCAGATTGTCCTCGGTGACTCCGGCCCGGTGCGGGTCGCCTTCCGGCGCCGGATGCACCTGACCCATGAAGTCGCCCTCGATCACGGCGTGCGACACCTCCATGGCGCGCAGGAGGGCCGACACCTCCCAGCCCACGGTCGTCTTGCCGACACCGGCCCGTCCACCGAGGAGTAGCACTTCCGCATCGCTCATGAGAGCAGGGTGCCAGGGCACGGCCGCCGCGCGCGATCCGAAACCGCGGCGATCTTCTGCGCCGCGGGCCCTGGACCTCAAGTGTGGTTGAGCTTCTAGGCTCGGAAGTGCCGAAGGATCATGAGCACCGGACGGAGCGAACCAGCCATGGAGTACTCGCACAACGACGCGGAACTGATCGAGCAGCCCATCGGCTACTGGGCCTGGGCCGCCTACAAGGCCGTCGTCACCCGCACCAGGGGCGCCCTCGCGGAGAAGGACACCACCCAACCGCAGTGGTGGGTCCTCGCGCAGGTCGCACGGGCCGAGCACGTCAAGACGCGGAGTGAGGTGTCCGAAACCCTCAGCGGCTACCTCGACGTGGGGCAGGTCGTCCTGGCGGAGGAGATCGACGCGACGATCGCCCGCGGCTGGCTCACCGAGGACGCCGCGGGGCGGCTCTCGCTCACGGCGGCGGGTAAGGACTCCTTCGACGAACTGGCGGCGCTCCAGGGCGAGTTGTGGGCCGAGCGGCACGCGGGCGTCTCGGACGAGGAGTATCTGACCACCCTCAAGGTGCTTCAGCGCTTCATCCACAACACGGGCGGGCGCGCCTGGCACCACTGACGGCGTCCCGGCGGTCCTCCCGTCGGACACGCCGCCGATGACGTAATTGGAGCTCCGGCCCCTGCGGCTGGGACACCCTGTGGTCGTTCGACCGCGGGGCGCCCCGGCACCCGTCGCCGCACGGGCGGCACACGCAAGGAGGCGGGACGCGTCGTGAGGGATTCCGGAATCGACTACGAGCAGGTGTTCCAGGCGCTGCCCGGCTCGGTCGCACTGCTCAGGCCCGACCTCGTGTACGCGGATGCCAACGAGGCGTTCTGCCACATGTCGGGGCGCACCCGTGAACAGCTCGTCGGCCGGTATCTGTTCGACGTCTTCCCCGACAACCCCAACGACGACGCGGCGACCGGCATGCGGAACCTGGAGGTGTCCCTGCGGAGGGTGGCGTCCACCGGGGAACGCGACGCCATGGCCCTGCAGCGTTACGACGTCGAGTACCCCGACCGGCCCGGCCAGTGGGAGGAGCGGTACTGGAGCCCCGTCAACGCCCCTGTCTTCGGCCCGGACGGCAGCGTCGTGCTGCTGCTGCACCGGGTGGAGGAGGTCACCGAGCTGATCCGCGCCAGGGGTGGCCGAGACGGCGACCGGGCCAGGGTGCTGGAGGCGGAGCTCTACACCCGCGCCAGGGAACTTCAGGAGGTCAACGAGCGGCTGCGCCAGGCCCACGCCCGCGAACGCGAGGTCGCCCTGACCCTCCAGTCCGCGATGCTGCCGGTGTCGGAACGCGTCGGCGGTGGCCGGACGGCCGTACGCTACCGGCCGGCCGTGGGCACCCTGAACGTGTGCGGCGACTGGTACGACCTGGCCGAACTGCCTAACAACCGGCTCGCCGTGGCCGTGGGTGACGTCGTCGGCCACGGACTGCACGCGGCCGGCGTCATGGGCCAGCTCCGCAGCGCCCTGAGCGCCGCCGTGCGGGTGGCCGACGGCCCCGCGGCCGCGCTCGACGCGCTAGGCCTCTACGCCCGCTCGGTCGAGGGCGCCGAGTCCACCACCGCGGCACAGGTGGTCATCGACTACGACCACCACACCATCGCCTACAGCAGCGCGGGCCACCTTCCGCCCGCGCTGCTCCACACCGACGGCACCGTGGAGTTCCTCGACCGGGCGACGGACCCGCCGCTCGGCGCCCGCCCCGAACACGCCCCCAGACCCGAGGCCGAGACCGCCTTCGAGGACGGGGCAGCGCTCGTCCTCTACACCGACGGCCTGGTCGAGCGGCGCCGCGAGGACATCGACACGGGCCTGAACCGCCTCGCCGACTGCCTGACCCGCCACGCGTCGGCGGACGCGGAGCGCCTCGCCGACACCGTCCTCGCCGAAGTGATCCCGCGTGGCGGCAACGCCGACGACACGGCCGTCGTGATCATCCGGCTCTGACCCGAAGTGCCTCACCCGCGCGCGGAGTTGCGGTGCTGAAGGGTGCGGGCGAGACGGGGGCCCAGCCACTGCTTGAGTCTGCGCAATGACTGCAACTGGTCGGCGGCCTGGTCGATCCGGTAGTAGAGCTGGGGCGGGACGTGGGGGAGCAGCGGGGAGTGCCGCTGGCCGAGCAGGGCGAACATGTGGGCCGGCGGGAGGTGGATGTAGCGGGGGAGGTTCTCGTACCACTGGGCGCTGTGCCGGGCGGCGCTCTGCACGGACAGCAGCTCGCTCTTGCGGATGTGCTCGTAGCGGGAGAGCGCCGGCTGGATCGTCTTCGTTTCGGCGAGGGAGCTCGCCAGCACCATCGCGTCCTGCATCGCGAGCGTCGTACCCGCGCCGATCGAGTAGTGCGTGGTGTGCGCGGCGTCGCCGAGCAGCACCAGATTGCCGTGCGACCAGGTCCGGTTGGTGAGGGTGCGGAAGGTCTGCCAGGGGGCCGGGCCGCCGTGGTCGCTGCGGCCGATGAGGGCGTGGCCGTCGAGGAGCGACGCGAAGATTCCCTCCAGGCGGCGCAGGGCCTCCGGCTGGGGCAGGCGGTCGAGTTCGAGGCCCTGCCAGGTCGCCTTGGAGCACTCGACGACGCAGGTGCTGTGCTCGCCGCTGTACCCGTACGCGTAACACCAGATCCATCCGTGCGCGGTTTGCGCGAAGGCGAACGTGAAGGAGCGGAACACCTTGGTCGTGCCGAGCCAGAGGTACGGGTTGCTGCCCAGGGTGGTCTGCGTGCCGAAGTGTCCGGCATGGCGGTCGCGCATCCGGCTGTTGGCGCCGTCGCCGGCCACGACCAGGTCGGCCCCGGGCAGTTGCTCGCGCTCCGGGATCTCGTGGCCGTACTCGATGGCGACGCCGAGCGACTCCGCGCGGCGGGCGAGGATGTCGAGGAGCCGGTGCCGGCCGATGGCGAAGCCCTCGTCGCCCTCGTGGGTCGTGGTGCGCTGCTCGACATGGGCGACCCCGTCACGCCAGCGGAGCGACGCGTCGCTGATCGCGGACGCGGAGTGCGGGTCATGGCGCCTGAGCCGCTCCAGCATGTCCGGCCAGTAGGTGACGCCCCAGCCGTAGGTGGAACCGGCCGGGTTCCGCTCGAAGACGGTGATGTCGTGCGACGGGGCCTGAAGCTTCAGCAGGATCGAGAAGTACAGGGTGGCGGGTCCTCCACCGACACAGACAACCTTCACACGCACTCCCAGGGTCTTGTCGCGGCCCGGCCTCGGCGCCCGGCGGCATCCGTGCAACGACGGTAGGGGGAAGTGGTTCCGCGAACGTGTACAACACCCGCTAAAAGCACCCGAAGCGCTCAGGGCGCGGTGCGGGCGTAGCGGCCCGGGGTGGTGCCGAGGACCCGCTTGAAGTGCCGGGTGAGGTGCGACTGGTCGTAGAAGCCGGCGGCGGTCGCCACCTCGCCCGGCGGCTGCCCGTCGAGGAGCAGGCGGCGGGCCAGATCGACGCGGCGGGACATCACGTACTGGTGCGGCGGGATACCGAAGGCGCCGCTGAAGGCGCGTACGAGATGGGTCGGGTGGGCGTGGACGAGACGTGCCGCCTCGTCCAGGGCGATGCCGTCCAGGAGCCGCGCGTCCAGGAGGTCCCGCAGGTCGTGGGCGACGCCCCGGCCGGGCCGCTCGGTGTCGGGGGAGCCGGGGCGCAGATGGGTGCGCAGCCGTTCGCCGATCAGGGCGAGGCGGCTCTGCGCCTCGAACTCGTCGCCCCGGTGCTCGAGCGCGCTGTGGAGTTGGCCGACTCGGGTGCGCAGGACGGGGTCGGTGAGGTCGGGCCCGTCCACCGCCGCACCGATGAAGGACTCGTCGAGCTGCGTCATGTCGAGGTAGAGGACGCGCTTGCGGAAGCCGTGTGCGGTGGCGGGCGACCCGTTGTGCGGGACACGCGGCGGAAGCAGGCTGACGGTGTCGTTCGGCGTGCCGCGCTCGTGGCGGTCCAGGTGGTAGCGGACCGCGCCGTCGTCGACGATCAGCAGCGTCCACGCGTCGTGGACGTGCATGGGGTACGCGTGCTCGGTGAAGTGGGCGTGGAACACCTCCACGACACCCGCGACCTGCGGGCGCCATGCGGAGATCTCCGGCCGGGGCACCATGCAAGGAACGTACAAGACCTGACCGGGGTGGACAGCGCAGTCTCGAAGCATGAGAACGATGGACGAGATCCCCACCGACATTGCGACGCCGACCCCGGCCGGGGCGGATGACCCTTCCGGCCCCGCGCCCGTCCGCTTCGACACCAAGATCGCCGTCCTGCTGCGCGACGACCTGGAGCCCTGGCAGCGGCTCAACGTGACCGCTTTCCTGGTCAGCGGGCTCGGTACGGCGGCGCCCGAGGTGGTCGGAGCCCCGTACGAGGACGCCGACGCCACCGCGTACCTGCCGATGTTCCGCCAGCCGGTGCTCGTCTTCGAGGGGTCGAAGCAGACCCTGACCACGGCGCACGGACGCGCCCTGTCCCGCTCGCTGCCGACGGCGGTGTTCACGTCGGAGCTGTTCGGCACGGGCAACGACCGGGACAACCGCGCGGCGGTCCGGGCCGTGCCCGCCGACCAGTTGGACCTGGTGGGCATGGCCGTGTACGGCGCGCGGGGCGCCGTCGACAAGGTCCTCAAGGGGGCGCGGATGCATCCCTGAGCGACGAGCCTGCGGGACGCTTTTAATCGGGTGCCCGGCACGGGTCCGGTTCCCTACACTCGCCACGTATTCACGCCGCTGCCCTTCGTCGCAGCGCGCGCCGTGACAAGTGAGGGGAGCCGGGCCGTGCGTCACCGCACCGCTGTCGTCGTTCCCCGGTCACGGTTCGAGGTGATCCTGGTGTCTCGGTGCGCCCGGCACCGGCTGCGCGGCCGGTACCGGACCCCCGCGACGAACATCTGACACCTCACGTGTCCGCACGACCCCGAACCGACCCTTCGGCGGGGCCCGTTGCGCTGTCCGTCCGGTAATCGCGCTGCCTCTGTGTGGAACCACCCGAAAGGCCACAGGCGTGCGTACCGACCTGCACCGTCATGACACCGACCCCCTGACCGCCGTCCGCAACGTGGGCATCCTCGCCCACGTCGACGCCGGCAAGACCACCGTCACCGAACGGATCCTCTACGTCACCGGCGCCACCCACAAACGCGGCGAAGTCCACGACGGCACCACCGTCACCGACTTCGACGTCCAGGAACGCGAGCGGGGCATCACCATCTCCGCCGCGGCGGTCAGCTGCGCCTGGGACGGGCACCGGATCAACCTGATCGACACCCCGGGCCATGTCGACTTCGCCGACGAGGTCGAGCGCTCCCTGCGCGTGCTGGACGGCGCGATCGCGGTGTTCGACGCCGTCGCGGGCGTCGAGCCGCAGAGCGAGTCGGTCTGGCGGCAGGCCGACCGCCACGGCGTGCCGCGCATCGCCTTCGTGAACAAGCTCGACCGTGCCGGTGCCGATCTCGACACGGCGGTCGAGTCGATGCGTCGGCGACTCGACACGGTACCGATGGTGGTCCAGTTGCCGGTCGGCAGCGAGGACGCGTTCACCGGTGTCGTCGATCTGATCCGCATGCGTCTTCTCGTGTGGCGAGAGGGCGGCGACACGTATGAGGAGGGGCCTGTTCCGGTAGAGCTGCGCGAGGAGGCGCGGCGGCGCAGGCGGCTCCTCGAGGAGACGGTGGCGCAGCTGCATCCCGGCGCGCTGGAGGAGTTCTGCGACGGATCGGCTCTGTCCGCCGGGACGTTGGCAGGAGCGCTGCGGGATCTGACGCGCAGTGGTGAGGGCGTCGTCGTGCTGTGCGGATCGGCGTACCGCAACCGCGGTGTCGAGCCGCTCCTGGACGCGGTCATCGCCTACCTGCCGTCACCGCTCGACGTGCCCGCGGTCCGCGGTGCCGTCGGTGGCGACGAGCAGGAGCGGGCCTGCGATCCGGCGGCACCGCTGGCCGCGCTGGTGTTCAAGGTGCAGGCGACTCCTCGCGGGCGTCTGACCTATCTGCGGGTGTACTCGGGAACGGTTCACAGAGGAGAGGCGGTGTGGGATGCGGGCGCACGGCGTACGGAGCGGATCGGCCGGATCCTGCGCGTCCAGGCCGACCGGCACACCGAGGTGGAGCGCGCGGTGGCCGGGGACATCGTCGCGGTGGCCGGAGTGAAGGCCGCCCGCAGCGGCGCGACCCTGTGCGCACCCGACGCGCCTCTCGTCCTCGAACCGCCCACGGTGGCCGAACCGGTCGTCTCCGTGGCGGTCGAGGCACGCAGGAACGCCGACAGCGCCCGGCTGGTGTCCGCGCTGGCACGACTCGTCGAGGAGGACCCCTCGCTCGTCGTCAGGACGGACCGCGAGAGCGGCCAGACGGTCCTTTCGGGCATGGGTGAACTGCATCTGGAGGTGGCGGTGGAGAAGATCCGCCGGGCCCACGGTCTGGAGGTCGGCGTCGGCAGGCCGCAGGTGGCCTATCGGGAGACGGTCGCGCGCGGGGTGTCCGGTCTGGTGTACCGGCATGTCAAACAGGAAGGGGGAGCAGGCCAGTTCGCGCACGTCGTCATGGACGTAAGGCCGCTGCCGGTGGCGCAGGACGGTACGGGCGACGGCGCGGCGGACTTCGTGTTCCGGTCGGTCGTCACCGGCGGACGGCTGCCGCGGGACTACGTCCAGGCCGTGGAGGCCGGGTGCAGGGACGCCCTGAGCGAGGGCCCCCTCGGCGGCCATCGGGTCACCGGGGTGCAGGTCACGCTCACCGACGGGTCCACGCACCCCAAGGACTCCTCGCCGATGGCGTTCCGTACGGCGGGCCGCTTCGCGCTCAGGGCGGCCTTCCGGGCGAGCGTCATGGCGCTCCTCGAACCGGTCGTAGAGGTCACGGCCACCGTGCCCGAGGAGGCCGTGGGCGGGGTGCTCGGGGACCTGGCGGCGCGACGCGGACAGATCTCCGCCTCCGCGATGCGCGCGGGCACCGCGGTCGTCACGGCGACGGTGCCGCTGGCCGAACTCTTCGGCTACGCGTCCCAGTTGCGCGGCCGGACCCAGGGCCGGGGCACGTTCACCGGCCGGGCGACCGGCTACGCGCCGGTGCCGGGTGCGGTGTCCGATCAGGTCGTTTCGCGGTAGCCGCGAGAGCGATGGCCCCGTCCGTCCGAGGGCGGGCGGGGCCGTCCGGCCGTTGTGCGACACCGGGCCGCCACCACCGCCTCCCAGGGCGCGGCGCCGACGGCCTCCCCAGCCGCGTACCTTCTCCCCGTGCAGCTCATCGAGATATCCGATCTGGTCGTGGACCACGACCCCGGCACGCGCGCACGCCTACCGGTGCGGGGCGCCGACGTCGTCGCGCGGCTCGTCGCCGCGGGTGACCGCCGTGGCGCCCGTATCGCCGCCGGGTTGGCGTGCGACGACGACGGGAACCTCGATCCGCTCGCCGTGGACCGCCGGCTCGTCGCCGTCCACACCGAGCTCCAGCGGCTCAGCGAGGAACTGCGCCTCGGCGACCGCATCGCCGAACTCCTGCGTCCGCTGCTCGCCGTGATCCGCGCCGCCGGGCGGACCGACGGCCCTCTGCGGGTGGTCGACGTCGGCTGCGGCTTCGGCTACCTCGTGCGGTGGCTGGCCGCGTCGGGCGCCCTCGGCCCCGATGTCGACCTGGTCGGCGTGGACTTCAACGCGGCCCTGGTCACCGAGGCCGGGCGGCTCGCCCGCGCGGAGGCACTGCCCTGCCGTTTCGTACGGGGTGACGCGTTCGCCCTCGACGAGCCCGCCACCGTGTACGTGTCGACGGGCGTGTTGCACCACTTCCGGGGCGATGACCTCGACGCCTTCTTCGCCGCCCAGGCCACGCCGGGCACCGCCGCGTTCTGCCACTTCGACATCGCCGCCACCGGTCTCGCCCCGATCGGCGCGTGGGTCTTCCACCGGGCGCGGATGCGCGATCCGCTGGGCCGCCACGACGGTGTGATGTCGGCCCGCCGCGCCCACGACGACGAGACACTGCTGGCGGCCGCCACCCACGCCGACGGCCTGACCCCGCTCGTGTACGAACCGCGGGGCCGCAGCAACCCCTTCTGCACCACCCTGCGCCCCGTCATCGGCGTACGCCCGGACCTGCTGCCGCCGCTGCGGGCCGAGCTGGGACCCGGACCGTCGGGCCGCCTGGTCGGGCGTGCGGACACCGTGGGCGGGACACGCCAGGGGGCTTCGGCGGGGGAGGGCGCCGGGTGAACGCCTTCCTGCTCGCCGCTCTGGCGCTCGTCGACGCGGCGTTCGCCGGGTTCCGTGCCTACACCGGGCGGGACGGCCGCATCCGTAAGTCGGAACGGGCGCTGCTCGCGGCCCGCCGCGGTCTCGCGGTCGGCGCCCCGGCGCTGCTGCTGAGCGCGGCCCTCGCCGTGACGCTGCTCGTCGCCGCGGCGGACCGGGGCGCGCGCTACGCCGAACTCGACGCCGCCGCCCACCGGATGCTCCTGTGCTACGCGCCCTACGCGGTGATCGTCGCACTGAGCCTGGGCTGCTACCTGTGGGGCCCGTTCCGGGCCGGCACCCTCGCCGTGGTCGTCGGCCTGGGGCCGCTGACCCTGGTGCGCCCGCTGGTGGTGCTCGCCGGGGCGGTCGCGGCCGCGTGGGGTTCGCTTCCGGCGGCCTCGGTGGCGGCCGTCGCGGCGGTGGGGGTGCTCCTGGTGGAACCGTTCGTCCACCGCCGCTGGTACGCGGAGCCGGTGTGAACGGCGCCGCGTACCCATGGACAACTACAGGCTCACGTCGCGGTGCGTGGGGCGGCCGTCGAGGACGGTGAGCAGCACCGGCAGATCCGGCAGCGCGGTGTCGGCCGTGGTGAGCGGGTTGTCGGCGAGAACGGTGAGGTCGGCGCGACAGCCGACGGCGATCCGCCCGGCCGCGTGCTCCTCGCCCGCCGCGTAGGCCGCGTTGACCGTCAGACCCTGGAGCGCCTCCAGCGGCGTGAGCGCCTGCTCGGGTCCGTGCGGGTCCTGGGTGAGGTCGCGGCTCGGGCGGCGGTGGCGCGCGCCGGCCATGACCCCGAGCGGCGGATACGGCGCGATCGGCCAGTCGGAGCCGAGGACCACGGTGGCGCCCGCGTCCTGCAGATCGCGGCAGCGCCAGGCGCGCGACGCGCGCTCCTCACCGAGGCGGCGCGACCAGTTGTCGGTGTGGTCGGCCCGGGTGAAGTCGCAGCAGTGGGTGGGCTGCATGGACGCGATGACGCCGAGCGCGGCGAACCGGCCCAGGGTGTCGTCGGGCACGGTCTCTATGTGCTCGACCCGGTGGCGCGCCCCGCGCCCGCCGGTGGCCTGCGCCTTCTCGACGGCGTCGAGGACATGGCGTACGGCGGCGTCGCCGATCGCGTGGGTGGCGGTGGGTACTCCGGCGCGGTGCAGCTCGCCGATGATCCGTGTGTAGACCTCGGGGTCCGGCCAGAAGGCGTGGGTGGACTCGCCGTGGCAGTCCGGGCGCTCCAGCCAGGCCGTGCCGTTGTCGATGGTGCCGTCCATGAAGATCTTGACGCCGTCCGTGCGCCACAGCGCGCCGCCGCCGCCCTGCTGCTCGATGAGCGCCCGCACTCCTTCGGCGTCGGTGCCGGGCTGGCACCACGGCGCGACCCGCAGTCGGAGTGCGAGCTCACCGGCGGCGTCGAGCTCGGAGAACAGGGCGAGGCTGTCGCCGTTCGCGTCCATCACGTGACCGCCGGTGAGCCCCGAGGCGGCCATGGCGCGCAGCGTGGCGGCGAGCCGGTCGCGGCGTTCCTCCCGCGTGGGCTGCGGGGCGACGCGTTCCACGAGCTCGCAAGCGGCGTCCTCCTGGAGCAGACCGGTGGGACGGCCGTGCTCGTCGCAGACCACTTCGGCGGAGGCCTGCTCGAAGGTGCGCGGACCGTCCACACCGGCCAGTTCCAGCGCGCGCCGGCTGGCCAGCATGGAGTGGGCGTCGAACAGCAGCAGAAGGGCCGGCACGCCGTCGAGGACGGAGTCGAAGGGGGCGATCCCGACAGGCCGGTCGCCGAAGACGTTCGGGTCGAGCCCCCAGCCGTGCAGCCACGCCCCCGGCGCCAGGTTCCGCACCTCGGCGGCGAGCGCCGCGCGCACGTCCTCCACGCCGGTGCAGCCCGACAGGTCGAGCCCGCCCGTCAGCTCGGCGCCCGAGACGGGGTGGAGATGCCCGTCGACCAGGCCCGGGGTCACCACGGCGCCCTTGAGGTCGATCACCGTGGTCGAAGCGTCCACGTGCTCACGTATGCCGTGGTCGTCGCCCAGGGCGGAGATCCGGCCGCCGGACACGGCGAGGGCCGTCTGCGGCAGGAACGTGCCGGTGACCGGGTCGAGCAGGCGGGCGGAGAGCAGGACGAGAGAGCTGGGCACAGCGGCTCCTTGAAGGGCGGGTGGGGGTGGCCGGGACGCGGGGTCCCAGCCGGTGGGTGGTGGCCGGGACGCGGGACCCTAGCCGGTGGGTGACGCCGCGAGCGGCGCGTCGGGTCGGGTGAGCGTCCCGTGCGGAAGACCGAGTTCGCGTTCCGCCGTCGTGGCGGCCATGCGCGACACCGCGGCGGGACGGCTGCTGGTGTCGGTGTTGGCGTGCGCTCCGAGGCCGTCGAGCACGACCAAGATCTGAATGGTCGTCACATACGGGTCGTCCGTATGGAATTCGCCCCGGTCGACGCCCTGCCGGATCAGGTCGGTGAGCCGCTCGCGCCAGGCCGCTTCCTGCTCGGCGACCCGGTCGCGCAGGACGGGCCGGTAGCGGCTGAGGTGGCGCGCGTTGATCCAGAGGCGGCTGATGTTGTCGTAGGGCGAGCCCTTCGCGCGTGCGAAGAACCACCCCAGGTGCAGCGTGGGCGTCGCCTGGGCTCGCTCGGCGGGCAGGAGGCTGTCGAGCTCGGCGCTGGAGGCGCTGCCGAAGGCCTCCGCCACGAGGTCGTCCGCCGAGGGGAAGTAGTGGCTGATCAGTCCGGGGCGGACGCCGAGCTCCTCACCGATCCGCCGCAGCGTGACGCACTCGAGTCCCTCGGCGAGGGCGACCGCGGCGGCCGCGTCGACGATCTCCGCACGTCGGGCGGCCGGCGTCTTCCGAATTCGCTTGTGCTGGACGCTTGACGGCATACCCGGGATGCTATTGAGTGTGCGACCAATAAACAAGCGCATGGCCGGTCAGGGGGTCCTGGCTCACCTCACCACCGGCGCAGCGGCCGCCGCGCTCTGCGTCAACGCCACTCGACGCGACGGCGTCCGTCGGCGCTGACCGGGCCCGCCGATCTAAGGCACGTCATACCGCTTGAGCGCGCGGGCGACGGGCTCACCGGACCGCTCGGCGTACGCAAGGCGCTCGCGCACCTCACGCAGGCCGCGGGGCCGGAACCCCGGGCCGCCGCAGCAACTCTTGTGGAAACCCACGCCCGCGTGCAGCAGAACCGAGAGCGTCCGCCACGCGGCGGTGTCGCGGCGGCGCGGCGCGGCGAAGGCCGACCCTGCGTGGATCATCGGCTCGGCACAGCGCGGACAGATCCGCTCCCTGTCCCGGTCGTAGGGCTGCTTGTACGAGACCCGACAGGGCAGGCACACGTATGAGGTCTTCCCATGGGTCATGCCGCCACCGTAAGCAACACCGTCCGTGGCTTCGACGGAATTCTTCAGCCCGTGTGGGCGTCCGACACGGCACCGGCCGCGGCGAGATGGTCCAGGGCGGAGTCCGCCAAGGTGCGGACGGCCGGGTGCCAGGGGCGGGCCCGGGGTCCGGTCAGTACGAGGCGCCGTGAGGTCCGGGGGTGCAGCGGCAGCAGCGCCAGGTCCGGCGGGATCAGGGAGCGGGACACCTCCGACAGGACGGTCACGCCGATACCGGCCTGCACCATGCTGATCAGGGTTGCCAGATCCCGTACCCGGTGCGTGGGGGTGAACCTCAGCCCGGCGAGACGGTGGATCGTCCGGATGCGGTCCTCGCAGCCGTTGGGCGAGATCAGGAACGGATCGTCCTCCAGGTCACGGATGTCGACGACCGGCTCGCCGGCGAGGGGATGGTCCAGGGGCAGCACGGCGCGGTAGCTGTCGGCGGCGAGCTGGACGCCCGGGCCTGCGGGAGGGTCGATCAGGATGGCGGCATCGGCCGTCCCGTTCTCCAGCCAGGCGGCGATCTCGGCGCTGTCCCCTTCGAAGACTCTGACCGTGACGCGGGGCTGGTCCTCGCGCCAGTGTCTCAGCAGGCCGGGGACCAGCCCCTGGCAGACCGTGGGTGTGGCGGCGAGGCGCACGGTGCCCGTCATGGTGGCGGCGTCCGCCGCGAGTTGCTCCACGGACCGGGCCGCCGCCACCGCTGTCCGGGCGTGCGGCACGACCCGCTCGCCGAGCACCGTGGTCCGCACCGGAGCGGAACGCACCAGCAGCGGGGCGGTCAACTCGCGTTCCAGGGACGCGACCGCGTGAGACACCGCCGACTGGCTCAGACCGAGTTCGGCCGCCGCCGCGCTGAATCCGCCCGCGTCGACGACAGCGAGGAACGCCCTCAACTGGGAAAGGTTCACGGTCATGCAAGGGCCTCATATACCTATGACACGTATGCGTTGGATCAATCGTGCCAGGTCGGTGACGCTTGGTCCGTGCCGCCACCTCTGGCGGACCCCCGGCACCTGCTCAGGAGAAGCCATGCCTTTCATCCGCGTCACCGTCACCGACACCGCACTTCCCGCCGGCGTACAGCGCACCCTCGCCGAGGGCCTGACGGGCCTGGCCGTGTCGGCGCTGCGCAAGTCCGGCGCCAGGACCGTCGTGCACGTCGACCTGGTGCCGGCCGACTGCTACTACGTCGACGGCAGGCCGCTGGCCGGTGACCTCGATGCCCATGTCGAGGCCACCGTCACCGTCGGCACGAACAGCGCCGCGGAGAAGGCCGCGTTCATCGCGGAGGCGGGCGAACTGCTGACCAAGACCCTTGGCCCGCTCGCCCGTTGCGGAGTCGCGCTGCACGAACTGCACCCCGAGAGCTACGGCTACGCCGGTGTGACGCAGTTCGACTTCTACCGCAGCGAGGCCGCCCGGCGGTAGCCGCCCCCGGAGCCCGCTCTCACGTGTCGAACTCGCCGTACCAGGCCCGCTCGAGGAGACAGGTGGGCAGATACGGCGACTTGCTGTCGACCGGGAACTCCGAGTCGAAGGCGAGGCACGCCAGCGCGAGCGGGCCGAGGGCCACCCGGCTGTGCGGCCCCGTCGAGTCGCTCCAGTAGCGCTCGTGATGGGCCAGCGCCTCCGTGAGCGCTTCCGCGAAAGCCTCGTGGTCACCCGTCACGAGACGGTGGAAGAGCGCGACGGGCTGGTAGCCGACCAGGTTCAGGAAGTCCGCAGGCGTACGGGTCGCCACGTCGGAGTGAGAGGTGTTCATGGTGGCGAGCAGCTTCTGGACCACATCGTCCATGGGGCGCTGCAACCAGTACGTCTGGAGCGTGTCGATCCAGTGGAAGACGTACTCGTCCATGGGCGCGGCCCGACGCAGGTCGTCCAGCGGCACGTGGCACAACTGCGTCATGCGGTCCCGCTCACGGCAGACGGCGGCGAGATAGAAGGCGTTGAGCCAGGCGCGGCCGTCCGCGTACGGGGCGGGGCCGGTGACCGGAAGCGTCACGACGTCGTGCCCGATCCGGCAGGCGACGCTGCTCTCCCGGGAGGTCGTGGTGGCGAACAGTGCCGAGCCGACCTGCATGGCGCCGACCCATGCCTCCCAGGTCTCCAGCGCTCCCCCGTCGGGGTCGGACGTGCAGCGCACGTGGCTCAGGGCGAGCGAGGCCGCGAACGCGTCGCCGAAGGCCGCGGGGGACTGGGGCAGCCGGGATATCAACTCAGCTGTTTTCAGGGCAAGTTGATCGGGGGTCTGCGCCCGAGGCGTCGGTTCCGGTGCGGCATCGGCGGAGTCCTGGCTACGCAGGGACCTCATGAGGTCCATCAACTCCTGCGGCGGCGCCACGGAGAACGACCGGTTCTCGTGGTCGAAGACAGTGAGCGAGACAAGCCGCCCCTGGCGCCACCAGTACAGCCGCGGTGAGAGCGCGCCCGGCCCGTCCTCGTAGGCGCCGATGGCATAGGAGCCCAGGTCGTTGACGGCGTCCACCACGCCGCCGTCCACGATCGGGTGGAACGCCAGCAGATGCCTCGTCGGCATCACGACGAGCGCCCCGGCCTCCGGCAGCTCCCGGCCGGTCAACTCCCTCACCAGATCGGGGAGTACGAGCGCCTTGCTGGAGACGAAGAACGAGTCGCCGTACACGGAGTGCATCAACGCGCCCTGCGGGCCGCGGAATTCGTCGTGCTCGACCGGCTCACGGATCAGGTTCGCGCGGCCCGCAGCCCACAGCTGCTCGGCACCGACGCGCGCCACGTCCCGGTCGTCGAGGATCCGTACGGAGGTGGGTGCGTCCAGGGCGAGGACCGCGAGCAGCCCCTCGGCGACCGGCCGCGCATGGCGGAAGCCGTCGGCCGTGTCGCCCGGGAAGGCGTCGTCGGGCAGCAGCCGCCAGCACGTCCGCTCCAGGAGCTCCGTGGTGCTCTCGCCTCCCTGGGAGGCGTTCTCCAAGCCGGCGAAGTGCTGCTCCACGATCCGCGGCCAGTCGTCCTCGGCGGACTGGCGACACCGCTGCGCGAGGTTCGACAGCGGGCTCAACCTGCCCTCCAGGCGCACCGCGTCCCCCGTCACGGTCATATGTGTGCCGTGACGGGCGATGAAGTAAGCGGCCGTCAGGCTCCGCAGGCGCTCGGCCTGAGGGACGTTCAGCATCGGCAGGTGTGGATCGGGTGCGTGGTGAAGGTTCACTGCACAAACTCTACGAAGAGGTGCGGGAGCCGGTGACGGGCGGGCCCGTGCGTGCGGTCCGGGTCGGGCTCGTGTAGGCGAACCGGGGCAGGTAGAACTGCGTGACGGGGCCGACGGTCAGGGCGTACAGCACGGTGCCGAGCCCCACGCCGCCGCCGAGCAGCCACCCGATGGCGAGCACGGAGACCTCGATGAACGTGCGGACGACGCGGATGGAACGTCCCGTCAGGGCGGACGCGCCGGTCATCAGCCCGTCCCGCGGCCCCGGCCCGAACCGTGCGCCTACGTAGACGGCGACGGACAGCGCATTGGCGAATGTCCCGGCCAGGAGGAGCCCGACGCGTTCGGGCAGTGTCAGGCCCTCGGGGACGAGCGCGAGCCCGAAGTCGGACGAGACGGCGATGACGACGATGTTCGCGGCGGTCCCGAACGTCGGCCGCTGCCGCAGAGGGATCCACAGCAGCAGGACGGACACACCCACGACCGCGGTGAGTGTGCCGAAGCTCAGGGAAGTGTGCTTCTCCAGAGCCTCGTTGAGAACGCTCCAGGGACTCAGGCCCAGCCCGGCGCGGACCATGACGGCCATGCTGAATCCGTACAGGGCGAGGCCGATGAACAACTGGGGCAGGCGGCGGAGTGGGCGTTCGCCGAAGCGTACGTAGGTGAGTGAGGGAGAGGGGCGGTTGCACCCGATCCCTTCGTCGCCCGGCGCCGCCTGCTCGGAGCGGGCCGTCGTGTCCGTGTCCTGCCGCATATGTGCCTGCCTCCACCGTGGGTGTCGTGGGCCTTCAAGGCCATTGCGGCAACTCTGTAGAGTGATTGGCCCGGATGACATGGCCAATCTCGGGAGAATGGTTTGACTGACGCGAACGCCTTCCTGCCGGTGGACAGGGTGGGCCGCGTGGACCGGAGCCTGGGCAGCCGTCAGCTCGCCGCGATGCTGCCCGACACCGTCGGCACGAGACCCGCCTATCGCCACCTCGCGCAGGCGATCAGCACGCTCATCCTGGACGGACGCATCGCCCTGCACGTCAGACTCCCCGCCGAGCGCGAACTGGCCGCCGCCCTCGACACCAGCAGAACCACCGTCACCGCCGTGTACGACCTGCTGCGCGAGAGCGGTTACGCACACAGCCGCCAGGGATCGGGCACGTGGACCGCCCTGCCCGAAGGCCGCGCCCCCAGTGGCATCACCCGCCTCCTCGGCCCCCAGGACACCGCGATCGACCTTGCCAGAGCGTCCCCCGGGCTCCCACAGCAGGCACTCGTCGACGCCCTCGCGCACATCACCCCGCAACTTGCCGAGCAGGCCCACACCCCTGGCTACCACCCCTACGGCCTGCCCGACCTGCGCGCCGCCGTCGCCGAGCGCTACACGCGACGGGGCCTCGCCACCCTGCCCGAACAGATCCTGGTGACGTCCGGCGCACAGCACGCGCTGACGCTCGTCCTGGGACTGCTGAGCAGCCCCGGCGACCGGGTCATGGTCGAGAACCCGTCCTACCCGAACGCCCTCGAGGCACTGCGTCGAGCCCGGCTGCGTCCCGTGTCCGTCCCCGTGACCGACACCGGCTGGGACATCGGGATCACCGAATCGACCCTCCGCCAGGTCGTGCCCCAACTGGCCTATCTGATCCCCGACTTCCACAACCCGACCGGCTGTCTCATGCCCGAACACGAGCGGGCACGCGTCCTGCGCGCGGCGGAGCGGTCCGGTACCTGGCTGGTCATCGACGAGACGCTGGCCGACCTCGCGCTCGACGTTCCCCCGCCGCCTCCCTTCGCCTCCCACGCGGCGAAGGGTGGCACCGGGCAGGTCATCAGCATCGGCTCGATGAGCAAGACCCACTGGGGCGGCCTGCGCATCGGCTGGCTGCGCGCGCCCGCACGGCTCGTCACCGAACTCGCGGGCCAGCGCGTGGCCACCGACATGGGCGGATCGGTCGTCGATCAGCTCCTGGCACTCGCCCTCCTGGACCGGGCCGACGGGCTTCTGCCGCCCCGACTCGAGCAACTGCGTTTGCAGCGCGCCGCGTTGGTCGCCGCACTGACGGAGCACATGCCGCACTGGACCTGGCAACTGCCTCCCGGGGGCCTGTCGTTGTGGGTCGACCTGGGCGAACCGGTGGCCTCCGCGCTGTCCGAACGAGCACTCGACAACGGCGTCCGGATCGAGAGCGGCGCCTGCTTCGCCACCGACCCCGGCATCTTCGAGCAGCGGATGCGCATCCCGTACACGACCCCGGCGGACACCCTGCGCGAAGCTGTCCACCGCATGGCGACGGCGCTCGCCGCCGGCCTTCCGCCGGCGTCCACCGTGCGACGGCCGCACTGGGTCGCTTGAGCCTTGGAGGACGAAGGAGATCGCTGCATGGTGTACGGAGGTGAGCGTCCCGGGACCGGTCCGCTCTTTCGCCTTCCATGGCGTGGGTGCCACTACCCGGGTCGGCCCGAGGAGGACCTGTGGATCGCCCTCGGCGTGGATGGGAACGGCGGCTGGTGGTTCGACGGGTACTTCCTTGGGCGCCTGCTATTGGGCCAAGGCGCGCCGCGCGCCGCCGAGTTCGCCCGGTGGCTCCTGGAGGCGCCGCCGACGGGCCCGTACGAGCGGGAATTCACGCTGATCGACCGTGAACCGCAGGCCGGATCCGCGCGGATCGCCGTCGGCACACTGCTGACCGTCGGGTTCCTCATGGGCCGCGAGGAACCCGACGGGCCCGAGTATCTCCAGATGCTGCCGTCGGGCGAGACGGCAGTACGGCACCTCGGCTTCGAGGTGTGCGCACCGCTGGAGTGCGCACCGCTGCCGCGCGCCGCCCTCGAGGTGGCGGCCGCCGGACTTCTCGACGCCGCCACCGACCAGGGATCCCGGATGCGCGATCGACGCGGTCCTGTCAGCCGAGCGCGCGATCGAGGTCCACGCCGAGCTGGTGGTACGCCGCGGTGACCGTCTGGGCCAGGAGGACGGCGATGGTCATGGGGCCCACCCCGCCGGGGACGGGGGTGATCAGGCGGGCCCGCTCGGCCGCGGTGTCGAAGTCGACATCGCCGACGTTGCCCGCGTTGTAGCCGGCGTCGATGACGACAGCGCCGGGCTTGATGTCCTCGCCGCGGATGAGCCGGGGCCTGCCCACGGCCGCCACCACGATGTCCGCCTCCCGCACGAACGCGCTCAGGTCGGCAGTCCGCGAGTGGCAGTACGTCACCGTGGCGTCCCGGGCGAGCAGCAGCATCCCGGCCGGCTTGCCGAGGATCGCGCTCCGGCCCACGACGACGGCATGCCGCCCCGCGACATCGACGTCGTACTCGTCGAGGAGCCGCATGATGCCGCCCGGTGTGCAGGAGACGAACCCGGGCAGCCCGAAGGCCATCGCGCCGAACGAGGTCATGGTGACTCCGTCGACGTCCTTCTCCGGGGCGATGGCCTCGAACGCCGCGCGTTCGTCGATGTGCGGGCCCACGGGGTGCTGGAGCAGGATTCCGTGCACCGACGCGTCCTGCGACAGGGTGCGGAGAGTGGCGACCAGCTCCGCGGTCGTCGTTTCGGCGGGGAGCTGGACGCGCCGCGACTCGATACCGGCCTTGGCGCAGCGGGCCTGCTTCATGCGGACGTACGTGACGGAGGCGGGATCCTCGCCCACCAGTACGGTCGCGAGGCAGGGCGCCGAGCCCGTGCGCCTCACCAGCTCCGCCGCTCTGCCCGCGGACTCCTCGACGAGGCGCCGAGCGGTGCCGGTGCCGTCCATGTGGTGGGCTGTCTGTGTCGGGGACATGGTCGCCTCCCAGGCGTCATTGACCATTCGCCCAGGCGCACGGCATACATCGACCCTTTGGTCAGGCCGCTCCCCGGTGGTTCTCCACCCCAGCGCCAGTCACGGCCTGTGTGCCACTGTAACGGTTTCGGTCAGCCGCGCGAGAGCCGCGGCCTCCTCGCTGCCGTCCTCGGCGCTGAAGACGTGCACGACCAGACCCGTCTCGCCGGGCGCGGCCGGCACGTGCAGCGTCTCGAAGTCCAGCGTGAGCAGCCCGGCCACCGGGTGCCTCAGGCGCTTGCGCCCCGCCGCGCACATCACGACCTCGCCGCTGTCCCAGATACGCCTGAACTCCTGGCTGAGCGCGGTGAGTTCGGCGATGAGCGCGGCCAGATCCGTGTCGTCGGGGTAGCGCCCCGACCAGACCCGGAGCTGGCCCACGGCCTCCGCCGCCCGGTCCTCCCACTCCGGGTGGACGACGCGGGAAGCGGGGTCGAGGAACAGGTACCGCGCGTTGTTCCGGTCGCGGCGGGCCGGCTCGCCGAGGCCGCCGATCAGCTCGGCGCCGAGGGCGTTCCACGCCACCACGTCCAGGCGATGGTTCGTGGCGAAGGCCGGGAAGCCGGCCATGGAGTCGAGGAGCCGCCGCAGCATCGGGCTGACCCGGGCCTCGGGCGCGGGGCCCTGCCGGGCGCCTGCCAGGGTGGCGAGATGCCCGCGCTCCGCCGTGTCGAGGCCGAGCGCCCCGGCGAGCGCGTCGACGACCTCGGCGGACGGCTGGGTGGCGCGGCCCTGTTCCAGGCGTACGTAGTAGTCCACGCTGATCCCGGCGAGCTGTGCCAGCTCCTCGCGGCGCAGTCCGCGTACCCGTCGGCGACGGCCGCCGGAGAGCCCGACGTGCTCCGGTTTGACGCGCGCGCGGCGGGCGCGGAGAAAGTCGCCGAGGCCATGCTGCGAGCCGCCGGTGGTGAGGGCGGTGCCCGCGTCTGTTTCCCCGATGTGGTTCACGCCGTCCATGGGCCCAAGTATGCGTGGCCCTCGCAGTACCAGGACGGGCGTTCCGCCGTTGATCAGGGTGCTGGCTGCCCGGACGCGCCTGGGCGAACGTGGTGGCATGAACGACACGACGTCTCAGCAGCCCAAGAAGATCCTCGTGGTCAGCGCCCACCCGGAACCCCGTTCGCTCAACTCCGCGTTGACCGACTTCGCGGTCGAGCACCTGCGCACGGCAGGACATGAGGTGAAGGTGTCCGACCTCTACGCGATGAAGTGGAAGGCGACGGTGGACGCCGACGACTTCCCCGAGCACACCGGAGCGGGCCGGCTGCACGTGATGGCCGACTCCGAGCGGGCGACGCTCTCGGGCGGTCTGTCGCCCGACATTGCGGCGGAGCAGGAGAAGGTGCGCTGGTCGGACGCGGTGGTCCTGCAGTTCCCGATGTGGTGGTTCTCGGCGCCCGCGATCCTCAAGGGCTGGATCGACCGGGTCTTCACGAGCGGTTTCGCGTACGGCCCTGCGGTCCCGCCGCCGTACGGGGAAAGTTCCCTGCCGGGCAGGCGGGCGCTCGTGTCGGTGACCGTCGGCGCACGGGAGTCGGCGTTCTCCGACCGTGGTATCCACGGAAGCCTCGCGGACGTCCTGCACCCCATTCAGCACGGCCTGTTCTGGTTCACCGGCATGAACCCGTTGGAGCCGTTCGCGGTGTACCGCTCGAACGAACTGCCCGACGACCGCTTCGCCGCCGCGCGGGCGGAGTACGCGCGACGGCTCGACACACTCTTCACGGCCACGCCCGTCCCCTTCCGCCCCCTCACGGGCGGCGACTACGACCACGACATGCGGCTCCTGCCGGGGGTCGAGGCACCGGGTACGAGCGGACTCGGCCTGCACGTCCGCGACCGGGCCTGAGGACCGTCTCGCGCGGCCGGCCCTCCTGGGCGCCTCTCTATTTGAACGTGTTCAAATAACTGCGCTAAGGTGGTGCCGACACGATGAGGGGGCTCCATGAAGATCGTGATACCCGGCGGCACCGGGCAGGTAGGGACGATCCTGAAGCGTGAACTGGCCGAAGCGGGACACGAAGTCGTCGTCCTCACACGGCGGCCCGTGCACGACGGCGAAGTCCGCTGGGACGGCGAGACCCTGGGCCCGTGGGTCGAGGTCGTCGACGGCAGCGACGTCGTGATCAACCTCGCCGGACGCAGCGTGAATTGCCGCTACACGCAGGCCAACCTTCGGGCCATGATGGATTCGCGCGTGCGCTCCGCCGAGGTCGTCGGCGAGGCCGTCGCCGCCGCCGCGCGACCTCCGAGGGCGTGGCTGCAGATGAGTACGGCCACCATCTACGCCCACAGCTTCGCCGCACCGAACGACGAGACGACGGGCGTACTCGGCGGCGACGAGGCCGGCGTCCCGGGCTACTGGGGTTACAGCGTCGAGATCGCCAAGGCGTGGGAGCGGGCGCAGGAGCGGGCCGCCACCCCGCACACCCGCAAGGTCGCCCTGCGCGCCGCGATGGTCATGAGCCCTGACCGCGGCGGCGTCTTCGACGTCCTCCTGCGCCTGGCCAGACTCGGCCTCGGCGGTCCGGTCGCGGGCGGTGGCCAGTACGTGTCCTGGATCTACGACCGTGACTTCGCCCGAGCGGTCCGGTTCCTGATCGAACGCGACGACCTGGACGGGCCCGTGAACCTCGCCGCCCCCGAGCCGCTGCCGCAGCGTGATTTCATGCGTGCGCTACGCGCGGCATGGGGCGTCCCGGTGGGCCTTCCCGCGACGAAGCGGATGGCCGAACTCGGCGCGTTCGCGCTCCGCTCGGACACCGAACTCCTTCTGAAGAGCCGCCGCGTCGTCCCGGGCCGGCTGCTCGACGCGGGCTTCTCCTTCGACCACGCCGGGTGGCCCGACGCTGCCGCCAACCTCGCGCGACGTGTACGCGGTGGGCGTGACGTCACGCGGGCCATGGCGGACGGGATGGTGTGAGGAGGGGAGCCGGGGGCGTCTCCGTCGAGCGGCCCCCGCCGTCACCAGGGGAGCGGGCCCTCGGCGTCGACGTATGTACCGGTCGGGCCGTCGGGGCCCAGCTGGGCCATGCGCACGATGATCTCGGCACCTTCCTCGACGGTCTGGATGCCCGTGTGCCCGTTCAGGTCCGTCGCGGTGTAGCCGGGCTCCACCGCGTTGATCCGCATGCCGGGGAACGCCTTCGCGTACTGCACGGTGATCATGTTGACCGCGGCCTTCGACGCCGGGTAGGCGACTCCGGGATACGCGTGAGTCGGCGTACCCGCGTCGGCGACCCGGGCCAGCGAGGCCAGGCCGCTGCTCAGGTTGACCACGACCGGCGCGTCGGACTTCCGCAGCAGGGGCAGGAACGCGTGGGTCACGCGTACGACGCCGAAGACGTTCGTCTCGAAGGTCGACCGCATCTCGTCGGCGGTCACGTCCGCGGCGCCGATCACGCCTCCGTCCGGGGTCCGGCCCTCGATGCCGGCGTTGTTGATCAGCACGTCCAGGCCGCCGTCGGCCTCGATCGTCTTCGCGGCGGCGTTGACGGACGCGTCGTCCGTGACGTCGAGCTGGACCCGGCGTGCGCCGAGCTGCTCGGCGGCGCGGCGCCCGCGCTCGGCGTCTCGGCTGCCCACGTAGACGGTGTGGCCTGCGGCGATGAGTCTACGGGCGGTTTCAAAGCCGAGACCCTTGTTCGCTCCGGTGATGAGTGTTGTCGTCATGCCGCCAGCGTGCGGCCCCGCGCTGCGATCAGCCAGGAGTCCCGTCTTCCTGGGACTGTCGGTACCAGGCGGATCCCGGGCGGCACCCAGGCGTGGTCCCGTCGTCCCACGCGCGGTCCCAGGCGTGGTCTCATCGAGTGGCACCTCGACCTCAGCTTCAGGGTGAGGGTTCGGTGATCCTGGGGTGCGCATCGCGCGGGGTGCGGCCCGTGTCACCGGCCGCCGAACGTCCTCCGGTAGGCCTCTGGCGGCAGGCCTGTGACGCGGGTGAAGTGTCGCCGGAGCGTGGCCGAGGTCCCCATGCCCGTCCGTGCCGCGATCCGCTCGACGGTGTCGTCGCTCGACTCCAGCAGCTCCTGAGCCTCCCGCACGCGCTGGCTCAGCAGCCACCTCAGGGGTGCCGTCCCCGTGACGGCATGGAAGTGCCGCACCAGATTGCGGCTGCTCATGCCCGCCTGGCGGGCCATGTCCTCGACCGTGAGCGGCTGGTCGATCCGGGCCAGCACCCAGGGGAGCAGATCGGCGAGCGGATGGTCGCGCCCGTGCGTCACCGGCGCCGGGATGAACTGCGCCTGGCCGCCGTCCCGATGGGGCGGCGTCACGAGGTGCCGCGCCAGGGCGTTGGCGACCGTCGCCCCGTGGTCCGTGCGCACGACGTGGAGGCACAGATCCATCCCGGCCGCCTTGCCGGCGGACGTGAGGACGCCGCCCTCGTCGGTGAACAGCACCTCGGCGTCGACCCTGACGCCCGGGTACCGCGCCGCCAGCCTTTCCGCGTGGGCCCAGTGAGTGGTGGCGCGGCGGCCGTCGAGGAGTCCGGCCGCGGCCAGGACGAAGGCGCCGGTGCACAGCGAGGCGATCCTGGCGCCTGCAGCGTGGGCGGTGCGGAGGGCGTCGAGCAGTTCCTGCGGAGGCTCCTGCTCGACGTCGCGCCACGCCGGGATGATCACCGTCTGCGCATCGGCGACGGCCTCGAGTCCGTGGCTGGTGTCGGCCCGTAGCCAGTCGCCGACGCGGGACCCGGCGGGTCCGCAGGTGGTGAACGAGTACCAAGGCGCGGCCAGGTCGGAATGGTCGGAGCCGAAGACTTCGAGCGCCGCCGCGGCCTCGAAAAGCATCGTGCCTTCGGGAAGCGCCATCGCAACCGAATGCGCAGCGGAACGTGCAACGGAAGGCGCGGCGGTATGCATGTCCGAAACTGTACGACCCTCGTCATTCCTGCCACTGGTTGGGCGGGTCCCGCGCCCGGATCATTGCTGTCGAACCGCACACCACCGCCCTTCGGACACTGGAGCCAACGATGAGCAACACCCTCTCGGGACCTGCCGCGCACCGCACCGCCGGGTCGCTCGACGGGCGGCCGGTCGTCGTTTTCGGCGCCTACGGTCACACCGGCCGCTTCGTCGTGGCGGAGCTGCTGAGACGGGGAGCGACGCCGGTGCTCGTCGGACGGGACGCGGGCAAGCTCGACGCGGTGCGCGACCTCGCTCCCGGCGCGCCCGTGCGTCAGGCGCTCCCCGACGACGCGGCCTCCCTCGACCGGGCCCTCGAAGGAGCGGCGGCGGTCATCAACGCCGCCGGACCGTTCCTCGACACGGCCCGCCCCCTGGTGGACGCGGCGCTCCGCGCGGGCATCCCCTACCTGGACGTCGGGGCCGAACAGGCCGTCACCGCCGCCCTGTTCGACACTTACGGCGACCGTGCCAGGGAGGCCGGCATCGCCGTCGTTCCGTCCCTGGCGTTCTACGGCGGGCTGGGTGACCTCCTCGCCACCGCCGCTCTCGGCGACTGGCCGGACGCGGACGAGATCACACTCGCGTACGGCCTCGACAGCTGGCACCCGACCCAGGGCACCCGCCGCACCGGCGAGAGCAACGCCGGGCGCCATCTCACCTACACCGCAGGCAAGTTGAGCCCTTTCTCGTATGCGCAGGACGTCTCCCCGTGGACCTTCCCGGAGCCGCTCGGCAAGCAGGACACCGTCGTGTTCGCGACGGCCGACCAGGTCACGCTTCCGCGCCACGTGCGCACCCCCGAGGTGCGCGCGGTGATGAACCTCGCGCCGCTGCGCGACATCCGCGCGGAGGACACCCCCGAGCCCGTACCCGCCGACGCCGACGGCCGCTCCGCGCAGTCCTTCCTCGTGGAGGCCGTGGTGACCCGCGGCCACGAGACGCGCCGCGCGGTGGCGGGAGGTCGTGACATCTATGCCGTCACGGCGCCGCTCGTCGTCGAGGCCCTCGCGCGCATTCTCCAAGGTGACCGCGTGGTGACCGGCGTGGTCGCGGTCGGCGAAGTGTTCGACGCCGAGAGCTTCCTGCACGCCCTCACGCCCGAGCACCTGACGCGCCTCGAGCTGCCGACCGAGCAGAGCTGAGCCTGGAGTTTCGCGCGGGACGGCGTGCCAGGAGCGGGGCGGGAGTACCGTGAGGCGCCTGCGGGCAGGTGTCTCCGGTCTGCTCACCGCGCCAACTCGGCCGTCTACATACGGTTGTTGACCGTCCGTCGAGTGGCTGACTTTCGGCCAAGACGGGACCCGTCGAGGACCGGTCCACTGAGGGGTGCCCCGCGCGCCCGCCCGGCCAGAACCGCTGTCGAGCGACCGGCAACCCTGGCCCGGCCGCATCCAACCGGCCATCCCTGCCGGACAGTCGTAATGATCTTGGGTAGGTTCCTCAGGGCTCTCGCGCCGCGGGGCGTGTCATCCTCCGGCCCCAAGATCCCGACCAGGCAGGAGCCACTTCATGGGACCGCAACCCGTCGCAATCGACCCGGCCGGTGCGGACGTCCACGCCGAGGCCGCGCGGCTGCGCGCCTCGGGCCCGGCGACGCTCGTCCAGCTCCCCGACGGTCCCGAGGCATGGGCCATCACCAGCCACAGCCTGCTCAAGGACCTGCTGACCGACCCACGCGTGTCCAAGGACCCGAACCTGCACTGGCCCGCGTGGCAGCGCGGCGAGTACCACGAGTCCTGGCTGGCCACCTGGGTCGGCGTGAACAACATGTTCACCGCGTACGGGAGCGACCACCGACGGCTGCGCAAGCTCATCGCACCGGCGTTCACGGCCCGCCGCACCGACGCCATGCTGCCCTCGGTCGAGCGCATCGCCGCCGCCCTCCTGGACGAACTCGCCACGGCGCCCCGGGGATCCGTGGTCGACCTCCGCGAGGGCTTCACGCACCGGCTGCCGATGCAGGTCATCTGCGAGCTGTTCGGTATCCCCGAGGGTGACACCCGCGCCGAACTGGCCCGGCTTTCCGAGATCATCATGACCTCCGTCGACCCGCAGGAGGCGGGCGCCGCGTTCGTCGAGATCCAGGCGCTGCTGAAGGGGCTGGCCGCGCTGAAGCGCGAGGAACCCGCGTCGGACCTGACCAGTGTGCTGGTCGCCGCGCGGGACGAGGAGGGCCAACGGATGACCGAGCAGGAGCTGATCGACACGCTCCTGCTCGTCCTCGTCGCCGGCCACGAGACCACGGTCAACCTCATTGGCAACGCCGTTCACGCCCTGCTGACGCACCCGGAGCAGCTCGAACTGGTCCGTGCGGGCAAGCTCTCCTGGAACGACGTGATCGAGGAGACCCTCCGCTGGGCCCCCGGCGTCGTCAACCTTCCGCTCCGGTTCGCCGTCGAGGACATCGAGATCCCGGACGGGCCCACCATCCGCAAGGGCGAGGCGATTCTGGCGTCGTTCGCGGCCACCGGGCGCGATCCGCGGCAGCACGGGGACACCGCCGACCAGTACGACGCACGCCGCCCGAGCGCCGAACACCTCAGCTTCGGCCACGGAGTCCACCGCTGCCTGGGCGCACCCCTGGCCCGTATGGAAGCCGCGATCGCCCTCCCGGCCCTCTTCGACCGCTTCCCCGACCTGGAACTCGCCCTGCCCGCCGAGTCGTTGGAACCGGCCGGCGGCTTCATCGTGGGAGGCCTGAAGGCGATTCCCATGAGGCTGACGAAGGACTGACCCTGGGCCTCGGATGCGCGCGGCGGCCGGAGCTCCGCAGGCTCAGCCGGCCACCGCGCGCACCGGGACCGAGGACCAGCCGCGCAGCGTGTTGTGCACGAACGGGGTCTCCGGACCGGCGGGTTCCAGGCGTTCGATGCGGCGGACCAGCGCGGTGAGGAGGACCTCCGTCTCGAGCCGGGAGATCGGCTGGCCCACGCACTGGTGGATCCCCATCCCGAACGCCAGATGACCACTCGCCGCCCGCGTGACCCGGAACGCGTCGGGGTCGGGCCCCCATTGCCGCGGGTCGCGGTTGGCCGCGCCGACGAACAGCAGGACCTTCGCCCCGGCCGGCACCGGGACCCCGCCCGGCAGGGCGTCGCGTGCGGCCGTCCGGTAGAAGGACTGGAAGGGCGACTCGTGGCGGAACGACTCGTCCACGGCGAACCGGATGTTCGCCGGATCCTCGCGCAGCAGGGCCCACTGCCCGGGGTCGTGGGCCAGGGCGCGCAGCAGGTTCCCGATGGCAATCACCGTGGTGTCGAGACCGGCCGACAGCATCGCGCGCACCAGAAGCGTCGCCTGCTCGTCGCTCAGGCGCCCCTCCTCGGCCTGCTCCCAGATACGGGCGCCGAGCCCGTCGTCGGACAGGGACTCGCGGGCACAGTTGCGCATCACCCACGCGTGGGTCGCCTCACCGGCGGCGAAGTAACTGCGGTGGAGTTCGTTGTCCGGGCCGAACGCGCTGAAGTTCATCGCGCCGTGAGCCAGAAGGTTCTCACTGCGGCCGGCCCGGGGGACGCCGACGGCGTCACCGAAGACCCGTAGCGGGAAGACCTCGGCGACATCGGTGACAGCGTCGAAGCGGCCGCGGGCGGCGACCGCGTCGGCCAACTCCTCCGCGAACGCCTCGAATCCGGCACGCAGGGCCCGTACCGAACGGGGCGAGATGAGGTCCGCCATCGCGTCGCGCATCACGGTGTGCGCCGGCGGGTCGGTCTCCAGGATGCCGGGGGGACGCCAGGCCTTCTCGCGCCGCAGATCACGGGGGCCGACGCCGGCGCCGGACAGGAACAGCGCGTGGTCGGCCAGGATCTCCCGGCAGACCTCGTAACGCGTGAAGGCATGGACCCCGTGCCGAGCGAGCCACACCGCGGGACCGGCCTCCCGCATCCGCGCGAACAGCGGATGCGGGTCGACCAAGTGCTCGCGGGCGTAGGGGTCTTCGTCGAATACGCGGATCTGCGGTGCCTGGGCGCGCGTCGTCATGGCCTGTCCTCTCGCTGAGCCGGGCCGAGCCGAGCAGGGCCGGGGCGAACCCCGTTCGAGCCGGGCCCATGCGAACCGTGCCGGCCGTCCGTCCGGGCCGTGTACCGGAATCCGCACGGTAGAGACGGGGGCACGCCACGTGATAGCGCTGTTCTCACTCAGTGAGAACAGCGCTGGCCGGGCGGGGTGGCACGGACCGAACCTTTGGACAGGGGCGGATGGCCCGTGCGTCCCGGTGGTCGGTGCGGACAGGAGAAGCCATGGGGGAGACCTCGTCGTTCGAGCGCGGGCTCACCGTGCTCCGCGACCTCACGGTCACCGGGGAGACCACCGTCGCCGCGACCGCCGCACGCGTAGGCCTTCCGGTGAGCACCACCTACCGCTACTTCCGGATCCTCAGGGAGCAGGGCTACACCGAGGAGGACGACGGCGTGTACCGGGCGGGACCCGCCCTGGCCGGGTTGTGGGGCACCAGTTCCGTGCAGGCCCATCTCATCGAGACCGGCACCGCCGTTCTGCGCCGGATCGTCGAGCGCGTGGGGGAGACGGCCGTGCTGATCATCCGGGTCGGCGCCCAGGCGCTGTGCCTGCGGCGCGTCGAGCCGGATAAAGCACTCAAGTACACCTTCGGAATCAACGAATTGCTGCCGTTGTACGCCGGTGCGGGGCAGCGCGTGCTGCTGGCCTGGGCGCCCGCGGCCGTCGTCCGCCAGGTGCTCGGCGGCCCCCTCGGCCGGTACACGGACGCGACCCCGACCCGCGAGCAGCTCGGCGCGGTACTGCCGGCCGTACGCCGTAACGGTTGGGCCGTCTCCCGCGGCGAACTCCACCCCGGCTCGCTCTCCGTGGCCGTGCCGGTCTTCCATCACGGCGAGGCCGTCTGCTCGCTCGACGTGGCGGGCCCGGCCGCGCGCTGCGACACCCGTGACTGGATCACCTCGGCCCACGAGACGCTGCTGACGTCGGCCGCCGAACTCGGCGACTCGCTGCACACATGGGCACCCACCGCCCCGACCGCACCAGCGCTCGCCCCCGAATCATCCGCCAGACGACCGGACGAGGTAACCCGTGACAGCTGAACTGCCGCTCCCCGAACCGCTCGTACGCGAGGGCTCTCCCGCCGGTACCGCAGTGGTGGACCCCCTCGTACTCGACGGCAGCCGCGTAACGCTGCGCGACCTGGTCGACGTAGCCCGGCACGGCCGACCGGTCCGCGTCACCGCCGAAGCCCTGAAGCACACCCGACCGTCCGCCGAATGGCTCGGCGGCGTACTCGACGCGATGGAGCGCGGTGAACCGGTCGAGCCCGTCTACAGCGTCAACACCGGCTTCGGATCCCTCGCGGGGCGCGAGGCGTTCACCGACCCGCGCGACGCCGCCGAACTGTCGCGCCGCCTGGTGATCTCGAACGCCTCCGGAGTCGGCACGAACGTCGACGCCGAAGTCGTCCGCGCCACCATGCTGATCCGGATCGTCAGCCTCCTCCAGGGCCACTCGGCCGTCGGCGCGGCCGTCATCGAGACGCTCGTCGACATGCTCAACCGCCATGTCCTGCCCGCCGTTCCGGAGTACGGCTCGCTCGGCGCGTCCGGTGATCTGATCCCCTTGGCCCACATCGCCCTGGTGCTGTGCCGGCCGGCCGACGGTGAGGACGACGAGCGTGACTCCGGAGAGGCCGTACTCGACGGGCGCGCGGTCAGCGGAAAGGAGGCGATGGCCGCCGCCGGCGTCCCGCGCATCCCGCTCGGCGCCAAGGACGGTCTCGCCCTGCTGAACGGCACCTCGTTCTCCTGCGCCCAGACCGCGCTCGCCCTCCACGACGCCGCCAATCTGCTGGAACACGCGCACATCACCGCCGCCATGTCGACCGAGGCGCTCAACGGGTTCGGGGACGCCTTCATCGCCGACCTCCACCAGGCGCGCGGCCAGGCCGGCCAGATCGCCGTCGCCGCCCGCATGCGTGAACTGCTCGCGGGCAGCGCCTTCGTGGACGGAGACCGCGACCACGACCCCGGTCGCCAGCCTCCGCAGGACGCGTACTCGCTGCGCTGCGTGCCCCAGGTTCACGGCGCCGTGCTCGACACGCTCGGCTTCGTCACCGGCATCATCGAGAACGAGATCAACGCCGCCACCGACAACCCGCTGATCTTCCCGGCACTTCCTGCGACCCGCCGGCTCAAGGCGGTCTCCGGCGGCAACTTCCACGCCGAATACGTCGCCTTCGCGGCCGACTTCGTGTCGATCGTGGTGACCGAGGCCGGCAGCATCGCCGAACGCCGCCTCTTCCGCCTCGACGACGGCACCCTCAACCGCGGCCTGCCCGACATGCTCGTCGCAAGCCGGACCATAGGCCTGGACTGCGGATACATGCTCCCGCAGTACCTCGCCGCCGCACTCGTCTCCGACTGCAAGACCCTCGCGCACCCCGACAGCGTGGACTCCATCCCGACCAGCGCCAACCAGGAGGACCACGTCAGCATGGCCAACAACGCCGGCCGCCATGCCCGTACCGTCGTGCGCAACATCGAGAACGTCATCGGGATCGAGCTGCTCATGGCCGCCCAGGCGCTCGACCTGCGGCTCGCGGCGGCCGGCGCCGACCCCTCCGCCCTCAGCCCCGCCACCCGGACCGCCTGGGAGACCGTACGCGCGGCCAGGTCCGCCGACGGCCGGCCCGTCGACCGCACCGACCGCGACGTCGTGCTGTACCCGCGGGTGCGCCGGGCCGTCGAGCTGGTGCACGACGGCGACGTACTCACGGCGGTCAACGCCCGTCTGACGCGGCAGAGTCCGGCAGCGGAGGGTCTGGCACCGGAGGGAACTGCACCGGAGGGAACTGCGCTGGAGGGAACGGCATGACGCGGGATTTCTTCGACGTGCGCGTCATGGGTGTCTTTGCCGTGGCCGACCGGGTCATCTCCTTGAGCCTCGCGCGCGACGACGAGGGAGACCTGCCTCCCTGGGAGCCCGGCGCACACATAGAAGTGGCCACGGACGACGGCACGATCCGGCACTACTCACTGTGCTCGGACCCGGCCGACCCCCGGTCGTGGCGGATCGCCGTCCTGCGCGAGAAGAACGGCAGGGGCGGCTCCGCGCGCCTGCACGCCATCGCCCGCCCCGGGCTGCGCCTGGCGGTACGCGGCCCGCACCACACCTTCCCTTACGGGCCAGGCCGACGGCGGACCCTCTTCGTGGCGGGCGGCATCGGCATCACACCCATCCTGCCGATGCTGGCCGCCGCCGAACGCGCGGGTGCCGACTGGCGGCTCGCCTACCTCGGTGCCGCCGAGTCGTCGATGGCCTTCCTGCCCGAACTCCTCCCCTACGGGGACCGGCTGGACGTCCTGCCCGCCGCCCGCACCGGACCGGTCGACCTCGACGCTCTCGTTGCCCGGCTCACCGACGGCGGACCCGCAGACCTGATCGCCTGCGGCCCGCCGCGCCTCCTCGACGCCCTGGAGCGCTTCACCGCCGGGCGGCCGAACCTGACACTGACGAGTGAGCGCTTCACCCCGCGAACGCCGGTCGCGGACTCAACTCCCGTAGAGAGAGCGGGATTCGAGGTCGAGACACGCGACGGCCGCCTCGTCGCGGTCGCTCCGGACGAGTCCATCCTCGACGCCCTCGACCGCGCCGGCGTACGCACCCTGAGCAGCTGCCGCCAGGGAACCTGCGGCACCTGTGAGACGCCGGTCCTGGCCGGTACGCCCGAACACCACGACGACCTGCTCACCGACCAGGAACACGCCGAGAACCGGACGATGCTGCTGTGCGTGTCGCGGAGCGCCGGACCGAGGCTCACGCTCGACGTGTGACGGAGCGACGTCGCGGCTTCGCGGCGATCCGTCGCCTCTCGGATGTGTGTCCTGGGAAAGATCCTTCGCCAATGGCGTGGCCAGGAGGGGGCGCGGTCGTTGGTCAGCGCATGAACGACCCGCGCAAAAGCGTTCCTGCGCCCAGACCGCGTCACGCTGCCCCGCTGGGCACGGGCGGGGCCGCCTCGCCGACGCCCATTTACGACGCGCTCGTGCATCAATGGCGCGCCCTGCACCGGGAGGTCCCGCGCCCGCCCACCACGCGGCAGGGCTGGGTGCGCGTAGATCCGCAGGACCTGTTCCACCGTGGTTGAAGCAATCCCACAAGAACCATTGCACAAGAGTTCTTGTGTAAGTAGTGTCGCCCGTATGGCCCCTCCGATCACCGATTCCCGGGTGCTGGCGGCGATGGCCCACCCGGTCCGTCGTCGCCTGCTCGACCTGCTCAAGCTCGACGGCCCTTCCACCGCCAGCGCACTGTCGCAGGCGACGGGCGAAGCGGTCGGAAATGTGAGTCACCACCTGAAGGCGCTGGCCGCCGCGGGGCTGATCGAGGAGGCCCCCGAACTCGCCCGCGACCGCCGGGAACGGTGGTGGCGGCGCACCACGCCGAAGCTCCTGTGGTCCTCCGTCGACTTCGCCGACGACGCGGCGGGGGAGGCCGTCGCGCAGGCCGCCGAGTCCCTCAACCTCGAGCGGCAGATCAACCAGGTGCGCCGCTGGGCCGATCAGCCCCAGTCCGAGCAGCAGCGCTGGCCGCTCGGCCCCTTTGTCGCCGAGGTGTGGCTGCGGATGACCGATGCCGAACTCGCCCAGTTCAAGGACGAGATCGTGGAAGTCATGGACAGGTGGGCCGACCGGGAACTCCCCGACGACGGCCAGGAACGGGAAACGGTCTTCACCTTCACCCGTGCCGTACCGGGTCACCCGTAAACCGCATCCGTAAGCCGTAAGCCGTAAGCCGCATCCGCAAGCCGCATCCGCGTACAGCGCATACGGCACCCGCGACCCGTGCCCACCCCTACGGCACACGCAGTCAGTCACGCTCACGAAAGCAGGAGACATGTCTGTTTGGTTCATCACCGGCGCCTCGCGCGGCCTGGGAGCGGAGATCGCGCGGGAGGCGCTGGCGCGAGGGCATGAGGTCGTCGCCACCGCGCGCGACGCCGAGGCTGTGCGCCGCGCTTTCCCGGACGCGTCCGACGCCCTGCTCGCCGTCGACCTGGACGTCACCGAGGAGCCGACGATACGCACCGCGGTCGATGCCGCGCTCGCGCGCTTCGGCCGCATCGACGTCCTGGTCAACAACGCGGGGCGCGGCCTCCTCGGGGCGGTGGAAGAGGTCTCGGACGCGGCCGTGCGCGACGCGTTCGACATCAACGTCTTCGGGGTGCTCAGCACCCTGCGGGCCGTGCTGCCCACGCTCCGGGAACAGCGTTCGGGCCACGTGATCAACATCGGCTCGGTCGGCGGTTTCGCCACCGTTCCCGGCGTCGGCCTGTACGGCGCGACGAAGTTCGCTGTCGAAGCCGTCACCGAGGCCCTGCACGGCGAGCTCGCCCCCTTGGGCGTACACGTCACCGTCGTCGAACCCGGCGGCTTCCGCACCGACTTCCTCGACGCGTCGAGTCTCTACACCGAACCCCACGTGATCGACGACTACGCGCCCACTGCCGGCGGCACCCGCAAGGCCCTCGCGGACGTCAACCACCGCCAGCCCGGAGACCCCGCCAAAGCGGCAGCCGCCGTCGTCGGCCTGGCCGAGACCCCCGAACCCCCGCTCCGCCTCCTGCTCGGCGCCGACGCCGTGGCCCGCGTCGAGGCCAAACTCGACCTCGTTACCCGCGAACTCGAACGGAACCGGGCCCTGGCCATGTCGACGGACCTGGTGTGACGTAGGGCGCCCAGGACCCGTTCAGTGGATCTGCTTGAAGTTGCGCGAAAGATCCATTGACCGAGCAATTTCAAGCAGATAGCTTTCCTTCGTCCGCAGATCGTCAGTCCCTCGCGGCAGCTCCCCTCGTCACGTTTCGGAGCTGCGTGGCCGGACAGGGCGGTGGGCCGGCGGAGCCACCGGCCGCGCCCGCCCTCGTACAACTCATACAAGGAGAGTCCCGTTGTCGGCGCGCTACCACCTGCGATTCCAGCTTCCTCCCCGCAAGGACCCGGCCGAGGTGGTCGCGCATGCCACCGCCCTGGCCGGGGCCTGCCAGGAGGCAAGGGTCGACGAAGTCGTTCTTCTGCTGGCCGCGGAGGAAGTGTTCGACGGCTATGTCGTTGGTGAGGCCGAGGACCGCTGGTACGAGACCACGGCCACCGTCAGCGACATCCTGCGCGACGCCGGACTCGACGTCAGCCTCAACCCGTGGGTGACGGCCGGCCACGCGGACCGCGGCCGCAAGGACGCCCACGGCTTCCTGCCGATGGTCTCGCCCAGCGGCAGGACCGCTGCCGCGCAGGCCTCGTTCACCTGCCCCCGCTGGCGGGAATGGCTGTACGCCCATTACGGGCGCTTCGCCGGACTCGGCTTCCGCGTGCTGTGGCTGGAAGACGACTTCCGCTACCACAACCACGCCCCCCTGGACTGGGGCGGGGGTTTCGAGACTCCCGTCCTGGACCGGCTGGCCGATCTCGTCGGCCGTCCCGTGACCCGCGACGAGGTCGTGCGGGCGATCACGGAACCCGGCCCGCCGCACCCGTGGCGCGCCCTGCTCCAGCAGGTCTGGCGCACCGTCCAGACGGAGATCGCCGAGCGGCTCAGCGAGGTCGTCGAGGAACGTTCGGCGGGCCGTTCCCGGCTCGGGCTGATGAGTTCGCTGCCCGACGTCCACTCCGTCGAGGGCCGCGACTGGCCGGCGCTGTTCCAGGCCCTGGCCGTCCAGGGCCGGGCTACGCATCGCCCGCACTTCGCCCCGTACAGCGACAGCGCCCCGCGCTCCCTCAGCAGCCAGATGTGGCTCCTGGAATCCCAGCGCGCGCTGCGGCCCGACTGGGTCGAGTCCGAGCCGGAGATCGAGAACTGGCCGCACACCACCTGGTCGAAGTCCGACGTGCAGACCTGGTCCGAGATGACTACGGCCCAACTGTCGGGTTCGGACGCGCTGTTCCTCAACGTGCACCCCATGCAGGCGGGCCGCCCCGACCGCTTTCCCGGCACGGCTCAGCTGCTGCGCCGCTCACGCCCAGCCCTCGACTGGATCGCGGGGCGCCACACCAAGCAGGCCCGGACACTCGGGGTCGGGCTGCCGTACCGGCACGACGCGGCGGCCCACGTCCGCACTCGGACCGGCACCCTGGAGGAGCTGCGCACCGGCCCGCGCGGGGCAGCCGAGTTCCTGCTGCGCTACGGCGTCCCGGTCACCGCCTCAAAGGCTCCGGTCCAGGCCGTCTTCGGCACGCTGGCCTGGGCGTTCGACGACGACGAGATCCGGGAGATGCTCACGGGCGGACTGCTGCTCGACGGGATCGCGGCCGACGTGCTGACCCAACGCGGATTCGGCGCCCTCCTCGGTGTCCAGGTCGTCGAGGTCGTCGACCGCGAGGACGCGCGGACGGCGGACCCGTTCAGCTTCGAACAGATCACCCACCACCCCGACCCCGACCTCGTCGGCACGCTGCTGAGCGTCAACACACAGCCCGCGCTGGCCCGCCTGCGCCCGCATCCGGACGCCGTGGTGTGGACGGACATCCTCACCCCGGGGGAGGACGCGTGGGGCGCCGGCAGCTGCGGATACGTGAATGAGCTCGGCGGTCGCGTCGCCGTACTCGCCGCCACCGACCCCGCCGACCTGCCCCGCGACGACTTCGGGCAGCGCGTCATGCACGCCGTCATCAGGTTCCTGGAGGGACAGGCCCCGACGCTGCCGTTGGTCAGCGGCGGACCGCACCTGATCCCGCACCTGTCCCACCAGGACGGGGTGACGCGACTCGCCGTGGCCAACGGCAGCTTCGATCCCGCGCTGCCCCACGTCGACATCCCCACGCCACCCGACGCGGTCTCGTCGGTCCGCCTCGACCCGCTGAAGACCCCGGAACCGGCGAGCGTGTTCCACGGCGCGGAGGGCATCACGGCCGAGACGGAACTGCCGCATCGCGCTTGGCTGATGCTGGCCTGGTGAGCCGCATGCCCCGCGAACCGGGAGACGTGGCATGACTGGAGGCCGCCCGCCGCATGGCGCCGAAAAGCACTTGATCCGCCCTCCTGGGGCGCAGAGGGTACAGGCATGACGACGGAGCCTCGCCCGGAGGCGATCACCCCGGCCAACTTCGAGACCGCGACAGCCCTCAAGGTCCGGCCGGACCAGGAACACTTGGTCGCCCCCGTGGTGAAGTCCCTCGCCGAGGCCTACGTGCATCCCGGAGTGGCCTGGCCCCGGCTGATCATGGACGGCGGCAGGGCCGTCGGCTTCCTCATGGCCTTCTTCGACATCGATTTCGCCGGGGACGGTACGGGCAACGACGTGCGCTCCGGACTCTGGCGCCTGAACGTCGCGGCCGGTGAACAGGGGCGGGGGTACGGCCGCTTCGCGGTCGAGTCCGTGGCCGACGAGATCCGGCGCCGGGGCGGGACCCGCCTCACGGTCACGTGGCACCCCGGCGCGAGCGGCCCGGAGGGGTTCTACCTAGGGCTCGGATTCCGGCTGACCGGTGAGATGAGCGATGACCAGGTGGTCGGGGAGCTGGACCTGTCTCAGCAGCCCGCGCCCGGAGGATCCCGGCCGGCGTAACTCAGGGAGCCGGGCGACGATCCTGTGCGTACGGTCGGCGATGGGCGCCCTGACAGGACGGCGCACCCGGGCGGCCTCGCGGACCACTTCGCACGTACCGCGAGGCCGCCCATCACCGCCTCCGGCAGGGGAATGGCACTCGCCAACAGGTCCCCGACGAGCAGGACTTGCGCCGCCCCGGCAGGCTCGTACGCGTCCCGCGCCGCAGGCCGTCCACGGAGGATCAGAGGCGGTCCAGGAAGTCGGCGATCAGAGGGGCGATCTGCGGCAGGTGGTCCTCCAGGGCGAAGTGGCCCGTCTCGAAGAGGTGCAGCTCCGCGTCAGGGACGTCCCGGAGGTAGGCGCGGGCGCCCGGTTCGGGGAAGAAGGGGTCGTCGACGCCCCAGGTGATCAGCGTCGGCGGCCGGTGCTCGCGCAGCCAATTCTGCCAGGCCGGGTAGGCGGCGACGTTGCTCTTGTAGTCGTAGGCCAGGGCCAGTTGGGCCTGCTTGCGGCCCGGCAGGTCCAGGAAGTGCTGGTCGAGCAGCCAGCCCTCGGGGGCGACCAGCGCGGGATCGGCGGTGCCGCCCTCGTACTGGGAGCGGGTGGCCTCCTCGGTGAACAGGCCCATGATGGTCTGCTCGGCCCCGGGAGTGTTCGGGGTGAGCGCGGTGAAGTCGCGCGCGGCGTCCGACAGGCCCTCGGCGTAGGCGTTGCCGTTCTGCACGATCAGACCGGTGATCCGCTCCGGGTGGCGCAGCGCGAGGCGGAAGCCGACGGGTGCGCCGAAGTCGAAGAGATAGAGGGCGAACCGCGTCAGGCCCAGGCGTTCGACGAAGCCTTCGGTGACGGTCGCGAGCCGGTCGAAGCTGTACTCGAAGCCGTCGGGCGCCGAGGTGTGACCGAAGCCGGGGTAGTCGGGTGCGATGAGCCGGTAGTGCGTGCCCAGGGAGTCGATCAGGCGACGGAACTGGTGCGAGGCCGACGGAAAACCGTGCAGAAGCAGGAGTACGGGGGCGTCGGCGCGCTCCGGAAGGGACTCCCGGTAGAAGACGTCGACTCCGTCAACGTCGATGCGCCGGTGGGCGGTTCGGGCGGGAAGGGCGACGCGGGGTGCGGTCCGGGACTCCATGTCACATGCCTCCGATGCGAGAAGACGCATTAGTCAGGGCGACCAGTTATAGCGACTCCTCTCCTAACGCGTCAATGGCTGGATGTAGCATTAGCGGTATGAGTGACGGTGAACCGCTGACCGGCGAACCCCTGGTTCTGGACCTCGTCAACACCCGGCCGACAGGACCTGACGGCCGCCCCGCCGACCTGATCGACACGCCACGACGTCTCGCCGTCTGGCTGGACCTCGAAGGGGACCGACTCCCCGAGGGCTTCGCTCGGGCCACCCCGAGCGCGGACGACCTGGCCGCAGTCCACGCCGTCCGCGCTCACATCGAGGTCACCCTCCGCGCGGTGACCGACGGAAACGCACCCCCCGACTCGGCACTGCGCGCGCTGACCGAGGCGCAGCGCCTCGCGCCGGCCGTCCGCGAACTGGCCTGGGACGGCGCTGCCGTGACAGCGGCGCCCCGCCGAACCGGATCGCTGGGTGTCCGCCTCGCCGCCCACCTGGCGGAGTCCGCCGCCGACCTCCTCACCGACCCCGGGATCGCCAGGGTCAGGCAGTGCGAGGCCGAGGACTGCGTGCTGCTGTTCCTGCCGGCCCACCCCCGCCGCCGCTGGTGCTCGGCCACCCGCTGCGGCAACCGCGCACGCGTGGCCCGCTACTACCAGCGCCACAAGTCGACCACGGCCAACGGTTAGGAGGGGATGGGGAGTTCGGTTCCGGGGCCTTCGTAGCCGCGTGTGTCCGTCCGTTCGCGAGGCATGGTTCCGATCACGCCCTGAGTCTGTGAAACTTGAACAGTCACGCTCGACGTGGCAGCCCCCGCCGTCCCATCCCCGTGACGGCGGGGTGCTACGCCGTCACATCGCGGCGAGCGGCGTGGGCGTGTTCACAGACCGAGATCGGTGAGGCCCGGGTGGTCGTCGGGGCGGCGCCCGAGCGGCCAGCGGTATTTGCGCTCGGACTCCTCGATCGGCAGGTCGTTGATGCTCGCGTGGCGGGTGCGCATCAGACCGTCGTCGTCGAACTCCCAGTTCTCGTTGCCGTACGAACGGAACCAGTGGCCGGAGTCGTCATGCCATTCGTAGGCGAAGCGGACCGCGATGCGGTGGCCGTCGAAGGCCCACAGTTCCTTGATGAGCCGGTAGTCCAGCTCCCGGTTCCACTTGCGCGACAGGAACTCCACGATCGCGTCCCGGCCGGTGACGAACTCCGCGCGATTGCGCCAGCGTGAGTCCTCGCTGTAGGCCAGGGCGACCTTCTGTGGGGAGCGGCTGTTCCAGCCGTCCTCGGCGAGGCGTACCTTCTCGATCGCAGTCTCGCGGGTGAAGGGAGGGAGCGGTGGGCGTGTGGACATGTTGCCTGCCTTCGGATGGTCAACTGGGGCTGTTCCAAGAGGAGAACGTAGGCTTTCGGCGCGTAGGCGACCAGGACGAGTTCGATCAGGACAGGATCGAGCACGGCAGGTCGGAAACAGGGGAGGGGCGCATGGCGAAGTCATACCGTGTCGGACTCGGGACGCGCGCGGTCAACCGGGTGTTCGCGACCATGACCCGGCTGGGGATCGGCAAGGGCTACCGCTACATCCTGACCGTGAAGGGGAGGAAGTCGGGCCGCCCGTACTCCACCCCGGTCGACGTGATGTCGGCAGGCGGTGAGCGCTGGCTCGTCGCCGCGTACGGGGTCAGCAACTGGGTACGCAACGCGCGCGTCGCCGGCGAGGTCGGCCTGAGCCGCGGCGGCCGGTCGCAGAACTTGCGCGTGGTCGAACTCGGCCCCGAGGAAAGCGTCCCCGTACTGCGGCAGTACCTGCGGGAAGTGCCGGTCACCCGGGCCTACTTCGACGTGACGCTCGATTCGACCGACGAGGAGTTCGCCGCGGAGGCGGCGCGGCATCCGGTGTTCCACCTCGTGTCGTTTGCCTGAATTCGTGTACGACCGTCCGTCCCCGATCGGGGTGTTGCCGGGAGCGGCGTGCGTGACGCGGGAGACGTTGAAAGTACGATCGCCCAATGTCTGATACGACCGAAACCACGCCCGGCTGGCTCACCTCCGACGACCTTGAACTGGCGCGCGCCCGCATGCCGATCCTGTACGTCGAAGCCGTACCGGTGCGAGTCGACAACAATGGTGAAGTCACCCACATCGGACTGCTGTTGCGCATCGGGCGGGACGGGACGGTCAGCCGCTCCTTCGTCTCCGGCCGGGTGCTGCACCACGAACGCGTCCGTGACGCGCTGCTGCGTCATCTGGAGAAGGACCTCGGCCCGGTCGCCCTGCCGCGCGTGCCGGCGTCCCTGCAGCCTTTCACCGTCGCCGAGTACTTCCCGACGCTCGGCGTCACGCCGTTCCACGACCCGCGCCAGCATGCCGTGTCGCTCGCCTACATCGTCCCTGTGAGCGGTGACTGCCGGCCCCGGCAGGACGCACTCGACCTCGTCTGGTTCACCCCGGAGGAGGCATCGTCGCAGATGGTCCAGAACGAGATGCCGGGCGGGCACGGCGTCCTCCTGAAGCAGGCCCTCGCACACGTGGGGGCCCTTTCCTGAACCATGGTCCAGGGGGTTGTCCCGTGAACGCCGCGGCGGCTCCCTGGCAACTACCTCAGAGGTAATCGACCCCTCGAACGCTCCCGGTCTACGTTCGGGTCCTCGTCTCCGCACCGCGAGGACCCGAACGAGGGAGCCCGACCGTGCCCGCCTATGGCTTCGCGCATCTCCGCAGCCGCCGGCATCACGCCGACATCATCGAGTACCTGGAGCGCATCCAGGCCACGCTCGACCCCTTCGAGGGCCGCTTCATCATCCACGGCCCGCCCGCCGAAGTGGTCGAGGGCAGCTGGCCGGGCAGCATGGTGCTGATCGAGTTCCCCGGCCTCGCCGAGGCGCGTGCCTGGTACAACTCGCCCCCGTACCAGGACATTCTGCGGCTGCGGACCGACCACATCGAGGGCGATCTGCTGCTGATCGAGGGCGTCGGACCGGCCTACGACCCGACCGAACGGGCCGCGAAACTGCGTGCGGAGGCGGCGCGGCCGGGCGGCGAGTAGCCGAGGCCCGAAAGCGTCACCCTCAGGACGCGGTCGGGGTCGGGGTCGGCGAGGCGCCTGTCCCGGGCTTCGAGCGGGCGCCGTCGCACACGAGGTTGACCATGATCGTGACCGGCGTCGTGGGGGACGCAGCCGTCGCGGGCCAGAGGGTGGCCGCCGCCGTCCAGTTGCCCTTGCGCAGGGTGAGCGACGCGCTGCCGATGTCCGGGCCGCTCTTCCAGCCGTGGTCGGAACGGGCACGGGCGAAACCGGACTTCAGGGCCGCGCGGGCCTTCGCCGGTTCACCACGGCCCGTCAGCTGCTCGGTGCACTCGATCACGATCTGATCCTGGGGTGCCCGATCGAGCGTGATGCCCTCCGCCGCCAGCGCGGACGTCAGCTCGCGCACCGCCGTGTCCGCCGACAGCCGCGGTTCCGCGGACCGTGACGGCAGCGGGCCCTTGTCGTCGATCAGGCGGGTACAGCCCGTCGCGGCCGCTGTCGCGGTCACCGCCATGACCAGTGCCACGATGTTCGTCGTCACCGACGGCGTCGCATGATCCCGTCCATCCCCTCGAAGCCACATGGCAGACCAGTCTCCCATCCGTGAGCTGCGGGACTGCGGGACCCCGGCCCTGCGATGCGGTGAGCGTGTGTCCAAGGGGAATAGCGGCGTCAGATCGGGACTTGAACTTGTATGTGACCGACACTTCGTTCAGCCCGCGCACGCTGCTCGCCCAGAGCCGACTCGGTGTTCTCGCCACGATCAAGTCGGACGGCCTGCCTCAGCTTTCCCCCGTCATGCCCTTCTACGACGAGGAGGCCGGTCTTCTCTACGTCTCGATGACCGAGGGACGCGCCAAGACGGCGAATCTTCGCCGTGACCCGCGCGCCGCCCTGGAGGTCACCAGCGCCGACGGCTGGTCATGGGCCACGGCCGAGGGCCCGGTGACGCTCGATGGACCGGGAACGGACCCGCACGGCCCCGAGGTCGAGGCCCTCGTGAGCTATTACCGCGCCGCATCCGGCGAGCACCCCGACTGGGACGAGTACCGGTCGGTGATGGTGTCGGACCGCAGGGTGCTCATGACGATGACAGTCGAGCGCGTTTACGGGTCACAGGCAGGCTGACGCGTTCGCCGGGTCACTCCTCGTGAGGGAACTCGCCGCCGGCGCTGCCCGCAGCGGTTCTCCGGCCGGCGCTTCGCCCCTGATTACGCACAGTGTTACAAAGGGGATATGACGCAGTCCCTCGGGCGGCCTGCCGCCCGACAGGAGGGGACCGTCTTCGGGGAGCCACGGCCCTCCTGGGGACAGAGCCTCCGCTCCCTTGTCAGTGTGCACAGCGTCGCAGGCCAGGTGTTTCTGCTGCAGCTGACACTGACCGTGCTGCTCGTTGTCGCGGCCGGGGCGGCGCTCGTGCTCCAGACCAGGGACGCGTCCATGCGGGAGGCCAGGCAGACCTCGGCCGCGACCGCCGAGGCGTTCGCCCACTCCCCGGGGACGCTGAGCGCCATGAAGTCCGCCGACCCGAGCGCCGCACTCCAGCCCAGCGCGGAAGCGGTCCGCAAGGCATCCGGCGTCGACTACGTCGTGACGTTCAGCACGGCGGGCATCCGCTGGTCCCACCCCGACCGGAGCCTGATCGGCAAGCGCGTGATCGGCTCGTTCGCTCCCGCGCTCGCCGGCCATCCGATGACGAGCACCTTCAACACATCCGTCGGCCCCGCCGTGAACACGACCGTCCCGGTCATCGACACCGACGGTTCCGTCGTCGGCCTCGTGAGCGTCGGGATCACCGTGGAGAACATAAACGCCGGGGTGTCGGACAGACTGCCTCTGCTCCTGGGGTCCGCCGCGGGCGCGCTACTCGTCGTGACGGCCGGTTCGGTCCTTGTGAGCAGGAGGGTGCGGCGCCAGACACACGGCCTGGATCCCGCCGAGCTCTCGCGGATGTACGAGCACCATGACGCGGTCCTGCACGCCGTGAAGGAAGGCGTGCTCATCACCAGCGGGGACGGCCGCCTGCTCCTTGCCAACGACGAGGCGAAACGGCTCCTCGGACTGCCGCCGGGTGCGGAAGGTCGCGCCATCGCGGACCTCGGCCTCGCCCCGCACATGGCCGAACTCCTCGTCACCGAACAGGTCGTGACCGACGAGGTGCACCGCGCGGGCGACCGCCTGCTCGCGGTGAACGTACGGCCGACGGCCCTGTACGGCGGGCCCGCCGGTAACGCGGTGACGCTGCGTGACTCCACCGAATTGCGGGCCCTCGCGGGCAAGGCGCAGTCGGCCAGAGAACGCCTGCAACTCCTCTACGACGCGGGCGTACGCATCGGCACGACCCTGGACGTCGTACACACCGCGGAGGAACTGGCCGATGTCACCGTCCCCCGCTTCGCGGACGTCGTCACCGTAGAACTCCTGGACGGCGTCATACGGGGCGGCGAGCCCAGCGGCGACACCACCGAAATGCGGCGCGCGGCCGTCACGGGCATCTCGCGCAAGGACGTGTTCTATCCCGTGGGCGAACTGATCCGGTACGCCCCCGAGACTCCGATGGCCCTGTCCATGAGCGACGGCCGTGCGGTACTCGAGGGCGATCTGCGCGCGGTCGACAGCTGGCGGACGCAGGACCCCGAGCGCGCCAGGCGGATTCTGGAACACGGCGTCCGCTCCCTGATCAGCGTGCCCCTGCGCGCACGCGGCGTCGTGCTCGGCCTCGCAAACTTCTGGCGCATGGAGAGCACCGGGCCCTTCGAGCCGGACGACCTGTCCACCGCCGAAGAGCTGGCTGCCCGCGCCGCCGTGGCGATCGACAACGCCCGCCGCTTCACCCGCGAACACGCCATGGCCGTCACCCTGCAACGCAGCCTCCTGCCCGGAGCGCTGCCGGAGCAGTCCGCGCTCGAGGTCGCCCACCGGTACCTGCCCGCCGAAGCGGGGGTCGGCGGCGACTGGTTCGACCTCATCCCGTTGCCCGGCGCCCGCGTCGCCCTCGTCGTCGGCGACGTCGTCGGGCACGGCGTACGCGCGGCGGCCACCATGGGGCAACTGCGCACCGCAGTCCACAACTTCTCGTCCCTCGACCTGACCCCCGACGAACTCCTGAGCCACCTCGACGAACAGGTCGCCCGCATCGACGCCGACGTGGCACGCGAGGGCGACGGCGCGGGCATCGTCGGGGCGACCTGCCTGTACGCGATCTACGACGCGGTCACCGGACACGTGACGATGGCCTCGTCCGGCCACCCCGGACCAGCGGTGGTCCGCCCCGACGGCACCGTCACCCTCCTCGACGTACCCGTGTCCCCGCCCCTCGGACTCGGCGACGGCATGCCGATGGAGACCCTCGAACTGCTCCTGCCCGAAGGCTCCCAACTCGTGCTGTACACCGACGGCTTGATCGAGGGCCGGCACCGCGACTTCGACACCGGCATCGAGCTGTTGCGCGCCGCCCTGTCCAATGGAGCGAACCGCACACCGCAGGAGACCTGCACGCACGTCCTCGACGTCGTGATGCCGGAACGGCCCGACGACGACGTCGCCCTGTTGGTCGCCCGCACCCGGCTTCTCGACCCCAGCCGGGTCGCCGAATGGGACGTGCCCTGCGATCCGGCGGCCGTCGCCCCCGTACGCTCCGCGTGCCTGCGCCAGCTCGACGACTGGGGCCTCGACGGGATCGCGTTCACCGCCGAGCTCATCCTCAGCGAACTGATCACCAACGCCATCCGCTACGGCACGCAGCCCATCAAGGTCCGCATGCTGTACGACCGCACCCTGATCTGCGAGATTTCCGACGGCAGCAGCACAGCACCCCATCTGCGCCGGGCCGCCACCACCGACGAGGGCGGACGAGGGCTGTTCCTCGTCGCCCACTACGCCGAACGCTGGGGCACGCGCTATCCGCCGCGCGGCAAGGTGATCTGGGCCGAGCTGTCCCCGTACGGCGGAGAACACGACCTCGCACCCGACCTCGGTGACGACTTCCTTGAGCAGTGGGTCGAACCGGATATCTGACGGGGCGTCATGCCCATCTGCATGCTCTGGCGGGGCTTGATCAGTCGGTGTCCGTGGCGGCGAGGACGGCGAGCCGGCGACGGTCCGGCGAGAGCGTGGCGATGCCGTAGTCGGCGCAGAGGTCGTTGTGGAACCACTCCGCGTCGGCCTCGAAGTGGAACCACGTGCTCTGGCTCGTGTGTCGCTCGACCTCATCGGCGCTCGCGTCCGCGGCGGTGCCACTGAGGCCCGCCAGCGAACGCCAGGCCCAGAGCCGTCCGTAGGCACCGTCAACGCCCGTGCTGTACATGCCGCCCATCGACGCCGTGGCGAAGAGCAGCCGCCAGATCTCGTCCACCGGGCGGATCGCGATCTCGAAGCGGCCCGTGGGGCCGAGCCCGTCGACGCAGGGCATGGGCAGTGTCGGAAGGAGGGCCGGCACCTGCTCCGGTGCGACGGCCTCGTCGAGCCGGAAGACCCACGCTCCGTGGTCACCCCATTCCCCGGCCTCCGGGGCGGCGACGATGCTCTCGTACACGTCCGTGGTGGCGACGTCCTGAAGGGCGGAACGGGCGGTCACCCTTGGCGTGGGCGGATCCATCCGGCCCTCGGTGGGCAGGCCCGATCCGCCGCCTCTGGCCGAGCCGCGCAGCGACCGGCTGGGGAAGTCAAGGGTGGTCTCCATGGCGCGGAGCTGATCCGGCAGCCATGCGAGGGCGGACCAGCCCGGCCGGACGATCGTCCAGGTGCGCAGCGGCCGGAAGTCGTCGACGTCCACGCCGCGAAGGATCAACTCGTGGAAGAGGCAGCCGCGCAGCTCGTCGAGACGGTCCGCGTGGGGCCGGTCGAACACGGTGGCCGCCAGATCGGCGGGCTCGTGGCGCTCGGCGAGGAGTGAAGCGACGAAGCGTGGGTGGAGGCCGGTCGACGCCTGTTTCTCGTCGAGGAGCAGGAGCAACTGCGTCAGGCTGTCACGTCCGGGGGTGAGTGCCAGTACCCGTACGACATGGGCGAGATGGCGTCCGTACTCCCGCGCCTGCTCTGCGGCGGCCTCGCGCCGCTCGGCGAGCCGGGCCGCCAACTCCCGCAGATACGACGTGTCACCACGCGCCGCGCGCTGCTCGACCTGGTCCCAGTCGAGCGGACCGAGGTCATCCATTGGATTCCCCTCGGGGCACGACCACGATCTGGACCTCGTCCTCGTAGATGACCTGGCCCGGGTCGGAGGACCGGACGATGCGGCAGTCGACTCCGTGTGCGGCGAGGATTTCCAGGTAGCCGTCGACGCGTTCCATGAGGTGCGTTGCCGTCGGCTTGAACCAGGCCGTGGCGGTGGGGCTGACCGCCGGGTCGTAGACCGACGGGTCCACCTTCGAGGGGTCGGGGTACGCGAGGTCGTACCAGGCGTTGTTCTCGCGCCGGAAGAGTTCCTGTTCCTCGCTGAGCCTGCCCGCCCGGCCGAGACGGTTGACCAGCCCGAACACGCCCGTGAAGTGTCCCCGCTCGTTCGGCGAGACTGCCTGGAAACGTAGGTACTCGGTGAGGCCGCCGCTGCCTGGAATCGTCACCGGGCGATCCTCGCACGCCTGAGCTGGGCGGCTTCCATGCCCGGGCGCCGCCTACGTCACCGCGGCCGTCGGCGGCGGACTCTTCCTGGCCGCGTCGCTCCTGGACGCCAGACGGCGGAAGGTCGCCAGGGTGCTGTTCCGGCCGGTCGCCCGGATCGTGCTGCGCACGGTCCTCCTTGCCGCGATCGCCTTCGCCACGGCCTACATCCTCAACCGCCACCAGGGCCTGCCACGTGCCCTCCTCATCTTCCTGATCCTGCTGGTACTCCTCGACTTCGTGCTCCGCCGCACCACTTACAGGCCACAGATCTTCGCCGTCGGCGGCAACATCGACGGCGCACGTCATGCCGGTCGCCGCCGTCAGGGGCGGCGCGAGCCTGTTCGGCGGCCGGGGCTCGGTCGGGTCCGCCCGCGGGAGCCAGAAGGCCGCGGGCCGCGCCTGACGGGCCGTTCACCGGCTACGCAGGCTCGGACGACAGGAACACGGGGGTCACGGACACGGGAAAGCGGACGAGTGACCCGTCACGCGTCACCGGTACGGCGACCCCGAACGCGTCCACGGCGTGAACCTCCACATGAGGCCACGGACGTTCGATCCGTGTGGGCGGCTCGTCCTCGCCGGTGAACACGTCCCCTGCTGTCCACACGACCTCGAGGGGGCCGCGCCCGGGCCGCGACACCTCGAAGACGTACAGGTCCGGACGTGCCCCGACCGCGAGGCGGCGCACGCCGTCGGCGCCGTCCAGATGTCCGGCCAGGCGGGCGAACGCGTCGGCCGAAGGGTGACGTCCGGTCAGCTCCGGTCCGTCGTAGTCGAGCAGGGCGAGCTTGCCGAACAGGAACCCCATCATGTTGAGCCGGTCGTGGTAGCCGGGGATCTCGGACGCGAGGTTCCAGCAGACGGTGCGGGACACGCCGGCGGCCAGGGCGAGAACGTTGCGGGTCACGACCTGGCGGCAGTTGATCCGGTCCCTGCGCGCGGCGAGTTCCGCAGGACAGTCCTCCAGGAACATCCGCAGCGAGTCCGGGAGTTCGGCCTCCCGGGCGTAGAGCGCCCGCATGGTGCCGCGGTCCGGCGGCTCCGCGTCCGCGCCGGTGGCTGGGGACGCGAACGCCGCCATCATCTCCTGCTGGAACGCGGCCTGGGCCTCGGGGAACTCGAACAGTGTCGGCCCGTTGTACTCACCGGCCACCACAGGCCGTTCGTAGCCGTGCCGGCGCATCATCGCGCGCACGGGCTCCACATGATCCGGGATGTCGTGCGGGTCGCCGTACAGGTGCACGGAGAAGAGGTCGAACGCGTCGCGGCCGTGCTCCACCACATGGTCGAAGAAGACGCGCTCCGCGCTGCCGGGCGGGCTCGACAGGACGTCGTGGCCGCAGCCGCCGAGGACGGTCCGCGCGCAGGGGTCGGCAGCACGCACCGCACGGGTGAAGGCCGTGAGCTGCTCGACGTACTCGGGCGCGGTGTCGTCCCAGAGGAGGCCCGTATTGCTCGGCTCGTTGTTGCACTGCCAGTAGTCGATACGGCCCCTGCAGCGGGTCACCAGTTGGCTCACGAAGCGCGCGTACTGCGCGTTGTCATGTGCCGGGGACGACGGCAGGAACGCCGAAGGGTTCCGCGTGGCCCAAGTTCGGTACGCCCTTGATCTGGACCCGTGCGGAGCCGCCGAAGCGCCGGCAGAGCCCGCTGGAGCGGGACGACATCGTGCGGGCCGCGACGGCGGTCGCCGACGAGGGCGGAGCGGAGGCCCTGACCATGGCCGCGGTCGCCCGACGCCTCGGGCCGTACACGCCGATGGCGCTGTACCGCCACGTGATGAGCAAGGACGGACTCGTCGACCTGATGCTCGACGCCGCCACCGCGGAGATTCCCGTGCCGGCGGAGCCGGGCCCCGACTGGCGCGCGGACCTGCGAGGGATCGCGATGGAGAGCTGGGCCATGGCGAAGAGACACCTGTGGTTCGCGCAGCTCGTCCCGACCCGCCCCCCGCTGGGTCCGCACATGCTGCACCGCACCGAGTTCCAGCTGCGTGTGCTCGTGGGGCGCGGCGCCGCCTTGGGGGAGGCTGTCGCGTACGCCGCCCTGCTCGACCGGCATGTCTTCGGTGGCGCACAGCAGGAGGCCGAGGAGCACGCCATGCGCCGCCGGCTGGGAATCGACACGCCCGAGCGGCTGGCCGCGGCGGTCAACGCGGTCAGGGGAGTGGCGCAGCAGGGCGGGCACGAACTGCTGGCGCGCTGGATGGAGGAACCGTCCGGGCCCGATATGGACGAGCAGTTCGCACTCAGCCTGACGTTCCTGCTCGACGGTATTGAGGCGCGTCTGCGGGACTCGGAGGAGTGAGAGGTCAGGTGAGGGCGGGTACTCCGGTGAAAACCGGTGGACGGGTGCGGCGGCGCACGACTGCGATGGCTCAGGATGCCTGCCGTAGCGGCGGGCCGGGACGAGGAACTGTGGTCGGCGACGACGAATTCCGCGGAGGCGCGCCCTGCGATCGGTGAGGCCCTCGTCAGGCTCCTGGTCGACGGGGAGTTTCCCCAATGGGCAGGGCTACCAGTGAAGTTCGTGGACCCGGTCGGCTCTCACCGCCTACTTTGATGTGGGCTGCGTCGGCGCGGCGGCGGCCCGGCGGCGGCCCGCCGGCTCTCGCTGAGCGTGCGCGCCCTGACGTACCGCCAGGAACGTGTCCACCAGCCGACCGGCGCGGGCCCGGCCGACCCGGTCCACCGGTACACACTGCGGACCGCGGTGATCGGAGCGCGCCTCCTCGACAGGCCGTCCGTCGACTTCTGAACCGGCGTGCGGGTCGCTGCCTTCGTGGGCTTACGCGTCGACGGACGCCCGCAGCCGCGCCCTCGCCCGCGACAGGCGCGAGCGGACCGTGCCAGGTGCCACGCCCAGAATCTCGGCGGCGGCCTCGGAGTTGAGCTCCGACCAGCCGCACAGGAGGACGACATCGCGCTCGGCGCGGTTCAGCGCGTCCAGTGCCGTGCGGGCGGCGGCGACCTGTTCGGCGTCCGCGATGCGGTCGACCACCTCGTCTGCGAAGTCCGGCAGGTGCTCGCAGGCGGGCAGCCGGGCCAGGGCCGCGCGATGACGGCGGGCCGAGCGGGACTGGTTGCGCAGGACGTTCAGGCCGACGCCCAGGACGAACGGCCGGAGCGGGGCGTCCTCGCGGCGCACCGTCTGCCGGAGCCGCCATATCTCCAGGAAGGTGAGCGACACGACGTCCTCGGCCTGCGCCCAGTCGCCCGTCGCGCGCAACGCCATGCGGTGCACCTCGGAAGAGGTGTCGTCGAAGAGCTCCGCGAAGGCATCGGCGTCACCCGCCCTGATCCGGGCGCGCAGTGAGTCCTCCATGACCGCATGTCTCCGTTCCGCGGCAGCCGTTGCGTGAGCCACGCCATGGTGCCGGGCGCCGGCGCAACACCGGACGACTCGCAGGCGCCCTGCCGGTGAACACCTGGTTGAGTGCTCAAAAAGAAGGGTGCGCGGCCGCAACACACGGGTCTGACCGGACAGTCCCAGACGTGACCAGGACTCCGTACGCCGTAATTCGCGCAAGAACGCACGCCGGACAGGCAGCAACCGAACCCGCCACGCAGTCGACGGGGACGGTGGAAGAGAAGCCGGCGTCCGACGCCGGGCGCACCTCACCCCCGCCGGGCGCGACACACGCCGCGTCTGGGCAGCGCCCTGACATCCAGGGGCTCCGGGCCCTCGCTGTCACTCTGGTCGTCCTGGGCCACGCCGGGGTCACACGGTTCAGCGGCGGCTACGTCGGGGTCGACGTCTTCTTCGTGATCTCGGGCTTCCTCATCACGTCCTCGCTCCTGCGCGAACTGTCCGCCTCCGACCGCATATCGATCCGTGCGTTCTACGCCCGCAGGGCGCTGCGCCTGCTCCCCGCCTCGGCCCTCGTCGTCCTGGTGACCCTCGCCGGATCGTGGCTGTTCCTGTCGAAGATCCGTTTCGCCGAGTACATGAGCGACGCGTTCGCCAGCGCCCTGTACGCGGTGAACTTCCGCCTCGCGGCCACGGGCACCGACTACCTCGCGGAGGGCAGCCCTCCGTCCCCGTTCCAGCACTTCTGGTCGCTGGCCGTCGAGGAGCAGTTCTATCTGGTGTGGCCGCTGCTCCTGCTGCTCGGCTGGCGGCTGTCGAGGCGGCGCCGCGCGCTCCTGGCGATACCCCTGGTGGCGCTGTGCGCGCTGTCGTTCGGGCTGAGCGTCTACGTGACCGGGCAGTCGGCGCCGTGGGCCTACTTCGGTTCGCACACGCGCGCCTGGGAGCTGGGCGCCGGAGCGCTGGTCGCGCTCGCCCTGCTCCGGCCTCCGCGTCTGCCGTCCGGCGTGGCCGTGGCGATGACGTGGGCCGGTCTCGCCTGCATAGTCGCCGCCGCGCTGCGCTTCGACGCCGACACGCCCTTCCCGGGAACGGCCGCGGCGGCACCCGTCATCGGCGCCGCCCTCGTCATCGTCGGCGGCACCTCGCCCGCGTGGCCGGGAGCGCGCCGGATGCTCACCGCACGGCCGGTGACCTGGCTCGGCGGCCTGTCGTACAGCTGGTACCTGTGGCACTGGCCGTTCCTGGTCATCGGGCCGAAGGCGCTGGACAGGCCTGCCGGCACGCACCTGGAGCTGGCCCTTGGTGTGACCGCTCTGCTCCCGGCGTGGCTGACCCTGCGCCTGATCGAGAACCCGGTGCGCTTCCACCGGGCCCTGCGCGGCCGCCCGGGCCGTGGCCTGCGGCTCGGCCTCGCCCTGACCGCCGTCACCGCGTCCACCGCGCTGATCGCGGCGGCCTTCCCGCCGTCGATCAGCTCCGGCGAGCCCGCTCCCGTACTCAAGGACGCCCTGGCCTCCGCCCCGGACCCCGGCGCGCGCCTCACGCAGGCCCTCGGCACGACCGGCACCCGCCTGCCGGACAACCTCACACCGCCACTCACAGGGATCACGGACGTACGGTCCGCCGTGTACCGGGACGGGTGCCACCAGAACTACGCCAGCACGAGCGCACCCATGTGCGTGTACGGAGACCGGTCCTCGAAGGATGTCGTCGTACTCTTCGGCGACTCCCACGCGGCCCAGTGGTTCCCGGCGCTCAACGTCCTTGCCCTGCAGCACCATTGGAAGCTGATATCGATGACCAAGGCCTCCTGCAAGGCGGCCACGGTCACCATCGTCAACGCACGCCGTCCCTATACGACATGTGACCGCTGGCGCGCCGACGCGCTCTCGCGGATCGAGAAGCTCCGTCCCTCACTCGTTCTCGTGTCCTCCTCCGACGCGGGCACCCCGGCGCAGACGATGCGCGACCCGCTCGCGGGATGGACCGACGGCTACGTCCGGACGTTCCGGAAGCTCTCGCGATCAGGCGCCCGGGTCGTCGCGCTCCTCGACACACCCTGGCCTCGCGAGGACGTACTCGACTGCGCTGCCATCCACCCCCTGCACCTGCGGGACTGCTCGGTCCGCGTCCCCGAGGCGTTGCACGACGTGACCCGCAGGAACGCCACGAAGGCAGCGGCACGCTCGACCGGCGTCTCCGTGATCGACCCGCAGCCCTGGCTGTGCACGACGCACGGAGACTGTCCCGTCGCGGTGTACGACACCTTCGTCTACCGGGACGAAAGCCATGTGGCAGAGGGCTACGCCGAAGCCCTGGCGCCCGTCCTGGGAAGGGCGTTGGAGGTCAGGAGCGGAAGCTGAGCACCTGTCCGCCCAGGACCGTCACGTCCAGGGCCTCTCGTGACTCGCGTTGAGCGATCGTTAAAGGAATGTCGATCACCGTTCCCTAGCGTTTCACTCGCATCGATCACCGATCAACAGCGAGGTGAAGTACGCATGTTGTTCCGCACGCGAGGTACGGGAAAGGCTTCTTCCTTACGGGCCGGGGCGAATCCGCCCCGGCGGCGGGCCGCGATCATGGCCGGGGTGCTCGCGAGTGTGTCCGCGGTGGCGCTGGGGACGGCTTCCGCCGCGTCGCAGGGTTCGGAGAAGCCGACGACGGCCGCTGCGCAGGCGGCTCCCGCGGCCGACCCGGCGCGTGAGCACTGGCAGCCGCCGACGGTCCAAAGCGATGGTCCCGCGGACCCGCAGCCAGGCAAGATCAACACCGACTACCTGATCAGTGAAGTGTCACCGGCGCAGTTCAGGGGCTATTGGTACCAGTCCCACGTCAAGGGGGTCAGTGTCACCTGGGTGGCGCCCTCGGGGCGGGATCCGTACAACGGCTGGGACTGGATCGAGATCCAGGACAGCAACGGCAAGCGCGTCACGTGGGACTGGGCCTGCGGCAACGCCAACTGCGGCGCGTACGGCTCGACCCTGATCGACGCGAACCTGACGAAGGGCGCGGAGTACAAGGCCCTCTACTACAGCGACGGGGGCCGGGTCACCAGGGGCACGCTGCAGGCCGAGTTCGAGTTCTGGGCCTGACATGGGAGACACAGAAGAGATGACGCGAAGGGGCGAACGGGCCGAACGGTCTGAACGCGGGCCGGTGCGCCGGCGGTTGGTCAGCGCGGCTGTGGTGGTTTCGGTGCTGGCGGGCACGCTGGGCGCGGGAGGGGCGGTCACCTACGGCGCACCAGCCCGGATCGGGCAGGACCACAGCGCCCGCGCCCAGCCACAGCCCCAGGAGCAGGCACAGCCGAGGGCGGTGACGGACGACGAGGATTTCGCCGACCTCTACACCCGCACGGTCGCGAACGTCCGCAACGCGATGCTGGGGGACGAGAGCGTCCGACGGCCCGGCGCCGGCCACCTCATCCAGAACCCCGACCCCAATGCCTTCCAGTCGATCAACATCGGACGGTTCACCGAGGACGAGTTCATCCTGGGCGGTATGGTCCGAGGAGTCTTCCGCCGGTCCGACAGCTATCTGCTGGGGTTCTACGTGGAGAACAGGGACGCGAGCCGCCGGGTCTTCTACACGTTCACCGAGCAGGTGGACGGCCGCACGAGGGACATGGTCCCGGGCAACGTGTACCCGGGCGTCCGCAGGGAGCACTTCGGCTGGGGCGTCAACTACCGGAATCTCCCCGGAACCACGATCAGCCGGGGCCGCCTGCGGAGTGCGGTGCGCGACATCTTCCACCATGACCCGAACACGAGCACCCACACGCTGGCGACCGGAGTCGAGGCGCTGGCCGTGGCCCTGTCCGAAGGGGCGCGGTTCCAGGCGATTCCCGCGTACATCACCCAGGCGATCCGTGGCGGGAGGGACTGGGAGGTGCGCAGCCACGCGGACGAGATCACGAGCTGGGACCAGCGGTCCCAGGTCGTCATTCAGGCACGCGCCGCCGACCCCAGCGGTACCGGTGAGGTGTGGCAGCAGCGCCGTGAATACCGGTGGAACGGGGCCTGGGTGCTGCTGACCGCGCTGGATCTGGCCCGCCGGATGTACCTGATCAAGCCGCCGCAGCGCTGACCCCGTCACCGAGGGCGGCCGCCGCCGTGCTCCACCTCGTGCCGGAGGATGCACTGCTGCCACTGGGCCAGAGCTGCGGCGCGGTCGCCCCGGCGTCCTCTGCGGCGAAGATGAGCGCGTCGACGGCCATCGCGGTCAGACTCGGGGGAGGGCGGGCCAGGCCCCGCGAACCCGGCATGATCCGAACGAGAGCCGCTAGTGCGGCGACGTGACCGGGAACTCCGTACCGCAGGGGCCGCCCCCCTCCGCCTCGGCCAGGAAGACCTCCTGGCCCTCCAGCGTGAACGTGCGGTAGTGGCGGGCGATGCGGCGGGCCGAACGCGGGGCGTAGTGGCACACGAAGCTGCGGCGGAACCGGTCCGTGGTCGTGTTCGGCTCGGAGCCGTGGACCAGGCTGCCGTTGAAGAAGAGGACGTCGCCCGGCTCCATGTCGACGGGCACGCGCGCGAGGCCCGCCGGCGGTGGCACGTACTCCCTCGTGAAGTACGTGTCGGGGTCGGCCTCCTCGGGGCAGAAGAGGTCCATGAGGTGCGTGCCGGGGACGACTTCGAGCCCTCCGTTGTCGCGGTCCACGTGGTCGAGCGCCACCCACGCCGCGACACAGGTGCCCGGCTCGACCCGGAGATAGAAGTTGTCCTGGTGCAGCGCCTGCCCGCGTGCGCCGGGAGGCTTGAAGTACAGCATGCTCTGCGCTGCTATCGGCTCCTCGTCGATCAGCTCGGCGACGATCGCGGTGATCCTCGGGTCGAGCAGGTAACGCATGGCGGTGTCGTCGATCAGGTGGGGGTGCATGATGCGTGGGTACTCGCGCAGCGGATCGTGCGGGCCGTCAGGATTCTGCGCCGACGGCAGGAAGTGCCCTGGTACAGAGCCTCGTCGGGGATATTCCATGAAGCTGTCGGTGAGCGCGGCCACCTCTTCGCGTGACAGGAGCTGGCGGGCGATCGCGTAGCCCGAGGCCTCGAAGGTCGAGATATCGACTGTGTTCATACAACGACCGTAGAACCGCGCCGGTGTGCCAGGCTATGCGCGTGTCCGCCACAGACCTTCGTGAAACTGCTGCTCCGCCCCCGGGTGTCCTGATCGTCGGCCGCCACGACGGGCAGCCCGACTACGCGGTCCGCAGGACGGCCGGCGCCCCGAGCTGGCTCCTGTTGTGGACGGAGTCCGGTGCCGGTCACGTCCGCCAGGGCGGCGCCGGGACGGTTGCGGGACCCGGGAGCCTGGTGCTGCTCGCGCCGGGGGTACATCACACCTACCGGACCGCGCCGGACGCCGACCACTGGGGGCTGTGGTGGGCCCACTTCCTGCTGCGCCCCGGCTGGGAGCAGCGCCTGCGCCCGTACGACCTCGGCAGCGGCTGTCACGTCATGCCCGATGTCCACCCCGGATCCCGTACCGGCGTCGCCGCGGCGCTGCGGCAGGCGCACGCCGACAGCCGCTGGACCGGCGCCGGCGCTCCGCCCCGCCCGATGAGCGCCACGCGCCGCACCGTCCCGGCCTCGGTGGCGACGGGCCCGGACGCCGCCGCGCTGGCCCTGGGCTCCGTGGAGCGCGCCCTGCTGCTCGCCACCTCCCCGTCCGGCGTCACCGGCCCCGGCGACGCGCGCGTGCGCCGCGCCCAGGCCCTGATCGACGCCGACCCGGCAGCCGCGCACACCGTCGACTCCCTTGCCACGGCGGTGGCCCTGTCACCTTCACGGTTCGCCCACCTGTTCGCCGAGGAGACCGGCTCCACGCCGATGCGAGCCCTGCGGGAGGCGCGGCTGCAGCATGCGGCGTGCCTGCTGACGGGTACCGAACTCACCGTGGCCCAGGTGGCCGCGGCCTCGGGCTTTGCGGGGCCGTTCCACTTCAGCCACGCCTTCCGCGGCAGGTACGGATCGCCTCCGAAGGAATACCGGTCAGCCGCCGGATGAGGACCGGCCCACGGGACGGACGCGGTGTCACGCAGGCGCGGACAACATGGCTCGGCGGCCCCCACAGACGGCTCGGCGATGGCAGAGTCTCGCCCATGCTGACCTTGACGACGCCGATGCGCGGACGGTGCGCCGCGCTCGCGCTCCTGCTGAGCGCTGCTGCCGTGACGCTGACCGGCTGCGGCGAGGAGCACGCCGCGGACACGGCGGCCGGACTGCCGACCTCATCCGCGAGTTCCAGCCCGCCTCCCTCACCTTCTTCCGCCACGACGCCTCCTTCCGCTTCCCCTTACGTGGAGCCCGGAGTGGTGGACGGCGCGCCGCACATCGGCGACAACAACGCCTACCGCCGCGCCGGCGACATGTCGCCCGCCAGCGAGAAGGACGCGCGGCGGGAAGCCGCCCGCATCGAGCCCGTGCTCAAGCGCCTCTGGGGGCAGAAGGAGTGGGACCCCGAGACCGTCCGCGCGGCACTCCTCAAGCTCGGTTACGCGCAGGAGGGGAGCGGCGACGGGGGCGAGCGGGCCGGCGGGACGCTGAGCGTACGGGGGATGGACGCGCGCTACGAGACCGACCAGTACGTCACGCCCGAAGGCGCACAGGTCGGCCTTCGCGTGCATGCCGACGCATGCGTCACGGCGTTCGTGCAGAAGACGAACTACGAGGTCGACGTCAACGGCCCGTACATGGAGACCGGCTGCTTCGAGCCGCCCTACGGCCACTGAGCGCCGGGCTGGTGGCCGGCGAGTGTCTGGGTGCCGATGACGCCGAGGAGCGCGAGACGCTCGGCGTCCTGGGTGCCGGGCTCGGCGGTGTAGATGATGATGCGCAGGCCGGTGCCCGCGACGCTGAGGATGTCGCAGTCCAGCGTCAGGGCGCCCACCTCGGGATGATCGATGGTCTTGCGCGACGCCGCGGCCTGCCCGACGGCGCCGGAATCCCACAGCTCGGCGAACCGGTCACTGTTTGCGCGCAGTTCCGCGATCAGCCGCCGCAGCCGCTGGTCCTGCGGATAGCGGCTCGCCGCCGCACGCAAGTCGGAGACCTGCGCCGTCTCGAGCGCGCGCAGGGACTCCGGCGTGTGGCGGACGCGGCCGGCCGCGCCGAGGAAGTTGCGCCACACCGCGTTGCGCTCGTCGCCGTGCCGCTCGCCCATCAACGCCGTGTACAGGGGGTTGGCCAGCAGAAGCGTCCAGGTGGCGTCGGAGACCGCGACGGGCGTCCCGGTCAGCCGGTCCAGCATTCGCTGGACACTCGGCGTGATGAAGGCAGGCACCGTGCCCTGCCCCGGCGGTACGAGCCCGGCCAGGTGGAACAGGTGCTCACGCTCGGTCGCGGACACACGCAGCGCCCGGCCCAGCGCCTCGACGACCTGCTCGGAGGGGTTGGTGGCGCGGCCCTGTTCGAGGCGGGTGACGTAATCGACGGAAATGCCGGCCAGCATGGCGAGCTCCTCGCGGCGCAGCCCGGGCGCGCGCCGGCCACCGCCGACGGGCAGCCCGGCCGCCTCCGGCGGGACGCGGTCGCGCCAGCGCCGCACCGTGTGCCCGAACTCCGTGGTCGCCATGACTCCACTGTGCACCGCCCGGCGCGGATCTACCTGGTACTGGGAGTCCCACCCGGTGAGCGCAAACCCGTGACGATCAGGCGATGAGCACAACCTGTTGATGCCTTCGAAGGTCTACTCCGGGCAAAGCGGCGAGCTGTGCTCCATGAACTCGCCCGCGCCGAACGCCTGTGAAGGGTGCCTGGCTCGTGTTCGTCTTTCTGGCACTGCCCGCTCTGGTCGCGATCCCCGTCTGGGTCGTCGCGGTGGTCGTCAAGCTCCTCTCCGTCGCCCTTCCCGGCCGCCGGGCGGACTGGTCCCTGCATCTGCCGCGTTGGTGTGCCGCGATGGCGGCGGCAGCGGCAGTCGGCCTGTACGTGCTGGGGCTCGGCGCGGTGCAGTTGTCCGAACACGAGTCGGAGAGCGGCGCGTCCTCGTCTCCGGCGCCCTCGTGCCGCGACGCCGTCGACGACAACACCCTCCAGCACCTGGTCGGGCACCGGACTTCCTATGTGCCGCTGCGCTTCGACTGCGTGCTGGACGACGGAACCACGTACCCCAGCAGCAGTGGCTACGCGTGGCTGAACGGCCTCACCGCCGCGTTCGGTGTAACCGCCGGCCTACTGGTGGTGACGGCCGGGTTGGTCACGGAGGCCAGGGCCCGGGCGCACACGAACGGAGCTAGCGTATGAGCGTGGGGGAGAGACGTACGGGGCGTGGAGACGCGGCGACCGAGGCCCGCCCGCGCCGCGCGTCGAAAGGACGGTGAGCCGGCCATGACGGACGACGAGCGGCAGATTCGGGCCCTGGTCGAGCGCTGGGCCGCGGCGGTGCACGCGGGCGACATGAAGGGCGTCCTGGCCGACCACGCCGACGACATCGTGATGTTCGACGTACCGCCGCCCCACGACGGCGTCCGCGGCCTCGACGCCTACCGCGAGACGAGGCCGCCGTTCTTCGAGTGGCAGGCACAAGGGGCCGTGTTCGACCTCGTGTCGCTCGACGTCACCGCCGGCGACGATGTCGCCTACGCCCACGCTCTGCTGCACTGCGGAGCGCCGGACGATCTGGCCGCGCAGCCGGAGAACCGCCTGCGCCTGACGCTCGGGCTGCGCAAGGAAGAGGGACGCTGGACCGTGGCGCACGAGCACCACTCGTTCCCCGACACCTCGGGCAGCGACGCGTAGGCCATGAGCCGTGGAGCGGGGGTTGGTTCACACGGACTCCTGCCCCCTGATGAGGGCGGCGGGGAGTTTGCCGTGCAGCACCTGTTCCTTGGGGAGGGTGAGGTGGAACTGCTCCTCGACGACGGCGAGAGACTTGGTGTGCGCCGTGTCCCGGCTGTCCTCGTCGGGGACGCCCGCCGCCTGGAGGGCGGCGCGCACCAGATCGGGACGTGAGCCCCTGATGTCATGCGACCACGAATGCATATACACGTCGAAGCCGCACACGTACTCCCCGTTGTGGAAGTACGTGAACTCGGGCGGCGGCAGCTTCGGGTTCCGGCTCTCGTAGTACAGCCGGAAGACGTGTGCGCCGCCCTTCGACACCGCGAGGAGGGGGCCGGTGCTCATAGGGATCCAGGCCGCGTGCCGGCGTGATGCAGTAGCCGGTCCAGGCGATCTCTTCGCGGGCGATCCAGCCGAGTCCGTCGCTCATCTCTCTCGTCCTGTGCAGGTCGCGGGGGACCACCCATGGCGGCCGTCCCCCGCGCCGTCGCTCAACCGACGGGGCCGGTTCTGTCGAGGTGCTGCTGCCACCTGCTGTCGCACTTCACGACTGCCGCACTCGCGTCCGGTCCTACGCGCTCAACTGGCAGCAGTACCGAACCACTTGGACAAGTGGCTGAGCAGATCCGGCTGATCCTCACCGACCCACGCCACGTGCCCGTCCGGCCGCAGCAGTACCGCAGGCACGTCCAGTCGCTCGCTGACGTCGACGACGTGGTCGACCCGGTCCGCCCAGCCCTGCACCGAGAGGTTGCCTGTCCGGTCGAGGAGCAGCCCGCGGCCCTCGTGCATCAGCTCGTACAGGCGGCCCCGCTTCAACTCCACGTCCCGCATCCGACGGCCGAGCAGTTCGTGACCCTCGCCGAAGTCGTAGCTGACTCCGACCGCGGTGATGATCCCGGTCACGTACCGGTTCACCTCCTCGAAGTCCATCAGCTTCGAGAGCAGCTCCCGCAGCGCGGCCGCGCCCGGATCGGTGCCCAGCAGGGTGATCTGCGCACGGGTGTTGTCCAGCACGCGGGCACCCACCGGGTGCCGCTCGGCGTGGTAGGTGTCCAACAGCCCCTCCGGGGCCCAGCCGTTGACCGCTGCGGCCAGTTTCCAGCCGAGGTTGAAGGCGTCCTGGACGCCGAGGTTGAGCCCCTGCCCGCCGGTCGGCGGGTGGATGTGTGCCGCGTCGCCGACAAGGAACACCCGGTCGACCCGGTAGCGCTCTGCCTGCCGGGTGGCATCGCCGAACCGGGACAGCCAGCGCGGCGAGTGAACGCCGAAGTCGGTGCCGGCGATCGCCAGCAGCTGCTGCTTGAAATCGTCGAGGGTCGGCGCGGTCGCACGGTCCTCGGCCACTTCCGCGGCGGGCACGCTGATGCGGTATATCCCGTCCCCCTGGGGGATGAGACCGAACCGCAGTTGAGTCTTGCGGACATCCTCGACGACGGCCGTAATCGTCTCCGGATCCTCGGTCGCCCCCATTTCGCCCAGCAGCGTCTCGACCGTGGCGGGTTCGCCGGGGAAGCCGACGCCGACCTGCTTGCGCACCACGCTGCGGCCGCCGTCGCACCCGACGAGGAAGCGCGAGCGCAGTTGCGTGCCGTCGGTCAACTCGACGGTCACCCCGTCTTCGTCCTGGCTCACCGCGGCCACCTCACACCCGCGCCGGATCTCGGCCCCGAGTTCGAGCGCACGCTCATTGAGCAGGCGCTCGGTGACCGGCTGCCAGGCCTTGACGCCGAACGGGTGGGCGGTGTCCAACTGGTCCGGCCACGGCTTGACGATGCCGCCGAAGAGACCGCCGACGCTGAACTTCTCGCCGACCTCGAGGAACCGGTCCAGCAGGCCGCGCTGGTCCATCATCTCCACGCTGCGCGCGTGCAGGCCTTGTCCGCGGGACTCCTTCGTCGGCTCGTTCAGCTTCTCCAGCACGACCACGTTCACGCCGTGCAGCCGCAGCTCACTGGCCAACATCAAACCGGTCGGTCCGCTGCCCACAACGATGACGTCGATCATGAAATCCCCTACGTGACGAGTTGACTGTCGGCCGGGCGGTCCGCGAAGTCCGGCAGCGATGACGACGATGACGAGGATCGCGCATGCCCCGTACATGAACAAAGCTCATGTACAACGCGAATCTCTGACTTTCGCAGGTCCTGGCCTAGGCCGGCCATTCTGCGGCAGGACCGGGGCCTTGCCGCAAGGCCCCCTGTGCGCTATATGTTGAAGAGGGCAAGGGAGTGGACACTCTCCTTGCCCTTTGTCGTCTGCCGGGCAGTCAAGGCCGGCCAGGCTTCCGTGACGACCACGGCAGCAGTCCCGGCGTCCGCAACGTCAGTGCAACGCAAGCCCGTTGACTTGGCCAGAGCGCCCCGGGCCGCCCGCGTGTAGCCGAGCCGTACTGAATTTCTTGCATCTGCCGAGACGGTCAGAGCGGACTGCATTTCGAGGACACGAATGCTGTCGACGCTGAAGAGTACGTACTGCAAGGCGGAGAATACTGCGATAAAGCGCGGCCCGTGAGATCGTGACCGACGGCCGTGCTTTTGAATGCCCTGTGAAAGGGAGATACGCGTGGCCCGTACCGGACGTCTCCGGTACGGGCCACCGCCAGGCGGGTGCGGGCTAGTTGACGGCCGCAAGGTCGGTGATCTTGCGGGTCTGGAGGTCCGACTGGACCTTGATCTTGGTGACCTCGGGGTTGGCGCCGTCGCTCCAGGTGAGCGTGACGAGCGAGGTCGCGTGGCCGGCGCCGGATCCCGTGTAGTCGACCTTCCACTTCACGGGCACGTTCTGCGCGAACAGGATCCCGTCGGCGTGCTCCTTCGCCTCGAACGCGGCAACCTTCTTCTGCGCCGCCGCCGACAGGTAGAAGGAGCGCAGCGCCTTCGCGTTGGCGCCGGCGGCCGGGTCCTCGTTGTCCCAGATCGAGTCGATGTACGCACCGTAGAAATCGGCGACGCGGTTGGTGGTGCTTCGCGGGTCGCCCTGGGACGGCGCGGGGGCGGCGACGGCCGTGGTGTGGGCGGACGTGCCGGCCAGGGCCGGGGTGATCGCGGTGAGGGAGAGCGTGGCCGCGATAGCGGCGGAGGCGAAGAGAGCGGTGCGGGTGCGAGCGTGCATGGTCGGTGAAACCTTCCCCGTCATTCGGTGCCGCAGTGAATCCTGCGGGCTCCTGGTCACGGGATAAGACTGCACTCGCGGTCCGCCAGTTCCATCATTCTTCGAATTCTTTTTGCGCGTGGCCGCGCGAATGGAATTCATAAAATGGTTGTGCGGTCGGATGCAAAAATGACGGCAAAATCGCGCCTGTGTGCAGGGCCTGAGTATCCGTACTCAGGCCAGGATCCGGTCGGCGCGGAAGCATGGGGGCGTGTTGGGTTGGGTGGTCGATCTTGTCGTGGCGGTGTTGGTCACCGGCCTCGAGGTGGTGGCTCTGGCGTTGTTCTGGTTCCGGGAGAGCTTGAAGGTCTGGGCGGCGCAGGGGAGTCCCGTTCCCGGCGGGACACGTCGGATCGTCGTGGTGCTGGGTGTCGGCTCAGCGCTGCCCGGCCTGGCCGCCGTCGGCTTCTTCGAGGTGGACTTGCGGGCGGCAGCCGTCTCGCAGGTTCTGGTGGCATCGGTGCTGGGCTCGATACTCGTGCTGGGCCTCGTGACGGAGGCCGGCCGGTGGATCTCCCGGAGCCGGCGAAAACGAAGTGCGGAACGCTAGTTGGTCTGCCCCAGGGCCATGGCGCAGGCCGGCGGCGAGCTTGTCCGTACGGCGGGTGTCTCCGTAGGTTGACCCGATGGGTCTCTTCGACAAACTGACCGGCACCAGGCATCCCGACACCGGTGTCGTACCGCGCCCGGTCGGAGAAGTCCGCGCCGCGCTGCTCGCGATCAACGGGCCCGACGTGCCGTACGTCGTACGCAATGGCACCCCGGCCGAGGGTGCCGACCTCGTCGCCGAGTGGCGGGTCACGGAACCGGCCTGGCGCACCTTCTTCTCGCGGAGTCGGATGAGCCGGACGCTGAAGACGAGGATGCGCCTGGTCCCGGAGAGCAATGAGGTTCGCGCGCTCGACGAGCAGTGGGAGGTCACGTGGGTCGGGGACACGCCCAGGCTCGCCCGGTCCCGTGAGTACTCCCGAGGGCAGGTGACCACGGTGAGCCGGCAGTGGGAGGTCAAGCGGGGGTCCGACGGCCGCCTGCACAAGACGGAGGTGTTCCGCTTCGACCCCGCGGAGATGAAGGACCCGTTGCAGAACGCGATCCTCGGCGCGGGGTGGACATGGCGCGGAGTGGTGTTCAAGCTGTGACCGGCCGGCCCGCCACATCGGTGGCGGGCACTCCGACGGGACGTCAGGCCGAGGGCGTGGGCAGGCCGTTGATCAGCGCGGCGAGCTCGGCCAGTTCGTCCGGAGTCAGGTCGGTCAGTGGCGGCCGGACCGGGCCCGCGCTGTGGCCGACCGCGGTCATGCCCGCCTTCACGATGCTCACCGCGTAGCCGGGCCGCCGGTTGCGGATCTCGGTGTACGGCAGGACGAAGTCGCCCAGGAGCTTGATGACGGCGTCGTGCTTGCGCTCGCGGACGGCGCCGTAGAACTCGAGGGCGAACTCGGGCAGGAAGTTGAAGATGGCCGACGAGTAGGTGGTGACGCCGAGTTCGAGGTAGGGGAGAGCGAACGTCTCCGCCGTGGGCAGGCCGCCGATGTAGGTGAGGCGCTCGCCGAGACGGGCGTAGATCCGCGTCATGGCGTCGATGTCGCCGACGCCGTCCTTGTAGCCGATGAGGTTGGGGCAGCGGTCGGCGATGCGGGCGAGAGTGGGTGCGGTGTAGACGGCGTTGGCGCGGCTGTAGACGATGACGCCGAGCGAGGTGGAGCGGCACACGGCCTCGACGTGGTCGGCCAGGCCCTCCTGCCCGGCCTCGGTGAGGTACGGCGGGAAGAGCAGGATGCCGTCGGCGCCCGCGCGTTCCGCGGCCTGCGCGTACTCGACGGCCGTACGTGTGCCGTATCCGGCCGGCGCCAGGATGGGCGTCGACTCGGGGGCGCTCTGCACGGCGGCGGCGACGACGCGCTCGACCTCGGCGCCCGTCAGAGAGAAGAACTCGCCGGTGCCGCCGGCGGCGAACAGGCCGCCCACCTCGTACCCGGCCAGGCGCGTGATGCTGTCGCGGTAGGCGCTCTCGTCGAAGGAGTGGTCGTCGGCCGTGAAGTGGGTGACGGGGAAGGACAGCAGGCCGGATCCGATGCGCCTGCCGAGCTCTGACGGGGTGTAGGAAGACGTCATCTGCGTTCTGCTCCTGGAGTCGAGGTAGGGCGTGATGGGTGCCCCCGGTGACGACGCTACGAGCAACGACTCATGCCGGTCCAACACTGATTTCGCATCCGGCGATACAGGATCGGTATTAAGCGAGTGGGGGAGGTGCGGGCATGCGTCCGGCGCCCCCTTGAGGAGGCGCCGGACGAGTGAGTGTGATGCCCTGAGGCGTCAGTGGCGCTTGCCGGCCTCATGGGTGGCCTGGGTCCAGGCGCGGGCCTGGTCGGTGAGGGTGATGCCGAGGCCGGGGCGGGACGGGACGTGCATGCGGCCGTCGCTGATGGTGAGGCGCTCGTTGAACAGCGGCTCCAGCCAGTCGAAGTGCTCCACCCACGGCTCGATCGGATAGGCGGCCGCGAGGTGGAGGTGGATCTCCATGGCGAAGTGCGGTGCCAGCTGGAGGTTGTGGTGCTCCGCGAGCGCCGCGAGCTTGAGGAACTGCGTGATGCCGCCGATGCGCGGGGCGTCGGGCTGGATGATGTCCGCCGCGTTGTGGCGGATCAGCTCCCAGTGCTCGGCCACGCTGGCGAGCATCTCGCCGGTGGCGATGGGGGTGTCGAGCGAAGCGGCGAGCGCGGCGTGGCCCTGGGCGTCGTAGGCGTCGAGCGGCTCCTCGATCCAGACGAGGTCGAACTCCTCCATGGCCCGGCCCATCCGCTGGGCGGTCGGCCGGTCCCACTGCTGGTTCGCGTCGACCATCAGCGGGGCGTCGTCGCCGATGTGCTCGCGGACGGCGGTCAGGCGGCGCAGGTCCTGCTTGCGGTCGGGGTTGCCGACCTTGATCTTGATGCCGCCGATGCCACTCGCCAGGGAGGCGGACGCGTTGTCGAGCACCTGCTCGGTCGGGGTGTGCAGGAAACCGCCGGAGGTGTTGTAGCAGCGTACGGAGTCGCGGTGGGCGCCCAGGAGTTTGGCCAGCGGCAGGCCCGCGCGCTTGGCCTTGAGGTCCCACAGGGCCACGTCGTACGCGGCGATGGCCTGTGTGGCCAGACCGCTGCGGCCCACCGAGGCACCGGACCAGGCCAACTTCGTCCAGATCTTGCCGATGTCGCTGGGGTCCTCGCCGAGCAGATTGTCGGCGATCTCCCTGGCGTGGGCGAACTGGCCGGGGCCGCCGGCCCGCTTGGAGTAGCTGAAGCCGATGCCCTCGTGCCCCTGCTCGGTCTCCAACTCCACGAAAAGGAACGCCACTTCGGTCATGGGCTTCTGACGCCCGGTGAGGACCTTGGCGTCGCTGATCGGCGTGGCCAGCGGCAGCGTTATGGAGGAAAGCCTGATCCAGGAGATCCTGTCGAGCGTCGCCTCGCCTGCGACGTGCGCGGCGTTGGTGGTCGTGTGGGTCTTCGTCACCACTGCGTGTCCCTGGGGTGTGAGGCGGATGCGACCGGCCGACACGGCAGGCCGCGCCCGGCCGTGTCGGCGGGCCCTGTCGGTCTGCGGCCGACGGAGGCGTTGACTCCCCTTGAAGCTAGAGTCGGCGATTGATCCACGTCCAAGACCAATTTTGCATGCGCTGATACCCGGAGAGAATCATTGTTCACGCTGGCACAGCTCGTGAGCTTCGTGGCGGTGGCCGAGGAGCTGCACTTCACCCGCGCCGCGGAGCGCCTCCAGATGACGCAGCCCCCGCTGAGCCGGCAGATCCAACTCCTCGAGCACGACCTCGGAGTACAGCTCCTCGACCGCACCAACCGGTCCGTGCGGCTCACCCCGGCAGGCCGCACCTTCCTCAACGAGGCGCGCCACATCCTGCGGCAGTCCGAGCACGCGGCCCTCGCCGTACGGCAGGTGTCGGCCGGTGAGGCCGGAGCCATCGCCATCGGATTCACGGCGGCCAGCGCGAACTCGGCCCTCGGCACCCTGCTCGAAGTGGCCCGCTCGGCCATGCCTCGAGTGGAGGTCGTGCTGCGCGAACTGGTCACCCGCGATCAGCTGGAGGCCATCACCGAAGGCTCCCTCGACCTGGGCATGATCCGCCCCGCGAACACCGGGCCCGACCTGGAGACCCGGCCCGCCGTCAGGGAGGGTCTGCTCGCCGCCCTGCCCACCGGCCATCCGCTGGCCGCGCGCGAGGGGGACCTGCGCGTGGAGGACTTCGACGGGGAGCAGGTGCTGATGTACTCGCCGGTCGAGGCCCGCTACTTCCACGAGCTGCTCGTCAGCATCTTCCGCGCCGCCCAGGTCGCACCCGTCTTCACCCAGTACCTCAGCCAGGTGCACAGCATTCTGGCGATGGTGAACGCAGGCTGGGGCATCGCCCTGGTCCCGGAGGCCGCGGCGCAGATGAGGTTCAGCGGGATCACGTACAAGCCGCTGTACCTGAGGGAGCCCAAGCCGGTCGAGCTGAATCTGGTGTGGCGCAAGAACAACGACAATCCGGCGTTGGAGGCCCTGCTCCGGCACCTGTGACGAAGCTCAGGGCGCACCTCCCGTCGCACCGACTCACCGCCAATCAGGCGCCCCCGAGCGAGGTGACAACGCCGCCTCGATCTTCGTCTGTACGTCCCGCATCACGGCGACGACGCGTTCCTGACGTTCCCCGGTGAGGCGAGCGACCGGGACCGAGCAGCTGATGGCGTCGACCGCCGGTGCGTCGTACCGCAGGGCGAAGCCGAAGCCCGCGATACCGGTCACCGTCTCCTCGTGGTCGAGGGAGTGGCCCCGCTCGCGGACACCCGCGAGGTCGGCGAGAAGCGCGGCTCGGTCGGTGTGCGTGTTCGCGGTGAGGGCGGCCAACGGGCCGTCGCCGAGCGGTAGTTCGCCGTCCGCACGCTCGGCGAGGAGCGCCTTTCCGAGGGCGCCGGCGTGCGCGGGGACCCGGCGGCCGACGCGGCTGATCGTGCGCAGGTACTCGTGGGACTCGCGGGTCGCGAGATAGACCACGTGCGGACCGTCGAGCCGCGCCAGGTGGATCGTCTCGCCGAGCGCGTCCGACGCCTCGTCGAGGTACGGGCGCACGGCGCGCACGCGTGGGTCGCTGTCGAGGTAGCTCGTACCGGTGAGGAGGGTGCGGATCCCGATCCCGTACAGCGAGCCGGTGGTGTCCGTGCGCACCCAGCCGCAGTCGACGAGGGTCCGCAGGAGTTGGTACATGCTGCTGCGCGGCACGTCCAGTTCCTCGGCGAGTTCGTCCAGGCGCGCGGGCCGGTCGTCCCTCGCCGCGAGCAGCTCCAGCAGCGCGACCGTGCGCAGTGCCGACTTCACCCCGCGAACCCCTGATGTCACTTGTGTCCCCCTGCTTGCCGGTGCCGGTCATCGTAAATCGGCGGCGCTTCACCCATTGACCCGGCCAGTTCACCGACTTAGCCTCCATTCCCATACATGGACGCCATCTGCATATGGGGATCAGATCTATGAACGAGATCGGCACGCAACCCGAGGATGTCGCGCAGAAGCTGCGTGACGGGATGACACGGGGGGTGCTGTCCTTCCCGCTCACGAGCCTCAGGGACGACGGCAGCCTCGACATGGACGCCTACCGGACGTATCTGACCGTCCAGTTGGCCGACGTGCCGGGCGTGGTCTTCCCCGCCTGCGGAACCGGGGAGTTCTTCTCGCTGGACGAGGAGGAGTACCGAGCGGTCGTCAGGGTCACGGTCGAGGTCGCCGACGGGCGGCTGCCGGTGGTCGCGGGTATCGGCTACGGCTGGGCGCAGGCGCTGCGGTTCGCCCGGATCGCGCAGGAGGAGGGCGCGGACGCCCTGCTCGTGCTGCCGCACTACCTGGTCGGCGCCCCGCAGGACGGGCTGGTGGAGCAGTTGCGCCGGATCGCCGCGGGCACCCGGCTGCCGCTGATCGCGTACCAGCGCGACCAGGTCGCCTTCAGCGCCGATGCCCTGCGCCGGATCGCCGAGATCCCCACCGTCATCGGTCTGAAGGACGGGCACTCCGACCTCGACCGGCTCCAGCGCCTGACACTCGCCGCACCCGACGGCTTTCTCTTCTTCAACGGCGCCGCCACCGCCGAGATGCAGGCCCGCGCCTACGCAACCGTCGGCGTGCCCGCCTACTCCTCCGCGGTCCACGCCTTCGCGCCCGAGATCGCGAACGCCTTCTTCACCGCACTGCGCGCGGGCGACGACGAAGCGGTGAACAAGCTGCTGCGCGACTTCTACGTTCCCCTGGTGGACTTGCGCGACCGCGTCCCGGGCTACGCCGTCTCCCTGGTCAAGGCCGCGGCGCGGCTGCGGGGTCTCCCGGTCGGCCCCGTACGCGCCCCGCTCACCGACCCGTCCCCGGCCGACCTCGCGGATCTCGAGAAGGTGCTGGACGCCGGGCTGAACCTCGTCGGAGCCGTACGGCGCGTCAACTGAGCTTCAGGCGCACGTAGTTGAAGCCCTGTCACTTCGATGCGCTCACCCCCGTAACCGCCCGACTCGTGCTCCACAGTTCAAAGGGGAACTGACTTGCCTCTCGTCGTAGTGGGAATCAGCGTTCTGATTCTGCTCTTCCTCATGACCAGGCTGAGAATGAACGGGTTCGCCGCCCTCCTCCTCGTGGCGATCGGCGTCGCGCTGGTGCAGGGGATTCCGGCGGCGACGATCCCGGACGTCCTCTCGGAGGGCATCGGCGGCCAGATCGGCGACACGATGCTGACCATCGGCCTCGGCGCCATGGTCGGCCGCGTCATGGGGGACTCCGGAGCGGCGCAGCGAATAGCCAACCGGCTCCTCGACGCCTTCGGACCGCGCTGGGTCCAGGTGGCCATGGTGGTCACGTCCATGCTCATCGGCGTCACCATGTTCTACGAGGTCGCCTTCATCATCATCGTGCCCATCGCGTTCACCCTCGTGCGGGTCACCGGCGCGAAGCTGCTGTGGGTCGGGCTGCCGATGTCGATCGCCCTGTCCACCATGCACAGCTTCCTCCCGCCGCACCCCGGCCCCACCGCCGTCGCCGCGACCTTCCACGCCTCCGTCGGACACACCCTGTTCTACGGTCTCTTCATCGCCGTACCTGCCGGAGCGCTCATCGCCCTCGCATGGCCGCGCCTGCCGTTCGTCAAGGCGATGAACCCGTCCATCCCCAAAGGCCTGGTCAGTGACCGCGAGTTCACCGACGAAGAGATGCCAGGCATGGGCTGGTCGCTGCTCGTAGCCCTCTTCCCCGTGGTCCTGATCGCGGGCGCCGCGGTGATCGACATGGCCACGTCCGGCGAGAGCCCGCTCCTGCACGCGGTCGCGTTCATCGGCTCGGCACCGATCGCGCTCATGCTGACGCTGCTCCTGGCGATCTGGGCCTTCGGGCCGCGCATCGGCCGCAGCCTTTCGGACGTCAGCGCCTCCTGCGCCTCGGCGGCCCAGGCGATGGCGATGATCCTGCTGGTCATCGGCGCCGGCGGCGCCTTCAAGAACGTCCTCGTGGAGGGCGGAATCTCCGACTACATCAAGGACGTCACGGACAGTTGGGCCATCTCGCCCCTCATCCTGGCGTGGCTCATCGCGGTCATCCTCCGCGTGGCCCTCGGCTCGGCGACGGTCGCCGTCGTCACGGCGTCCGGCGTGGTGCTTCCGCTGCTCGCGGGCAGCGGGATCCACCCCGAAATCATGGTGCTCGCCGTCTCCTGCGGGTCGATCGCGTTCTCCCATGTGAACGACCCCGGATTCTGGCTCTTCAAGGAGTACTTCAACCTCTCGGTCATCGAGGCGATCAAGGTCAGGACCACGTACACGACGGTGCTCGCGGTGCTGGGCCTGGGCGGCGTACTTGCCATGGAATGGGCCTTGGACGTCCTGAGCCTGTGACACACATCAACCCACACACCTTCTGACCACAGGAACCGCAATGACCTTGAGCAAGCAGCCGACCGTCACCGCGTTCGCCGTGTATCCGGTCGCCGGCCGGGACTGCATGGAGCTGAACCTCTCCGGCGCGCACGGCCCCTACTTCACCCGCAACGTCGTCGTCCTCCAGGACTCGGAAGGCCGCACCGGTCTGGGCGAGGTGCCGGGCGGCGAGAAGATCACCCAGACCCTGCGCGACGCCGAGTCCCTCGTGGTCGGCGCGAAGGTGGGCGACTACAAGCGTGTCCTGGGCGAGATCGGAGCCAGGTTCGCCGACCGCGACGCCGGCGGACGAGGCGCCCAGACCTTCGACCTGCGCACCACCGTCCACGCCGTCACCGCCGTCGAGTCGGCGATGCTCGATCTCCTGGGCCAGCACCTCGAAGTCCCCGTCGCGGCACTCCTCGGCGACGGCCAACAGCGCGACTCCGTACGGGTGTTGGGCTACCTCTTCTATGTCGGTGACCCCGGCCGCACCGACCTGGAATACGTCCGCGAACCCGACGCGGCCGTCGACTGGCACCGCGTCCGGCACGAAGAGGCCCTGACACCCGAAGCGATCGTCCGCCAGGCCGAAGCCGCGTACGACCGGTACGGATTCCGTGACTTCAAGCTCAAGGGCGGCGTCCTGGAAGGCGCCGAGGAGGTCAGGGCCGTACAGGCGCTGAAGGACCGCTTCCCCGAGGCCAGGATCACCCTCGACCCCAACGGCGCGTGGTCGCTGCGCGAGGCGATCGAGCTGTGCACCCCCCTGTCCGGCACCCTCGCCTACGCCGAGGACCCCTGCGGAGCCGAAGGTGGCTACTCCGGCCGGGAGATCCTCGCCGAGTTCCGCCGCGCCACGGGCCTGCCCACCGCGACCAACATGATCGCCACGGACTGGCGCCAGCTCACCCACGCCCTGGCCCTCCAGTCGGTCTCCATCCCTCTGGCCGACCCGCACTTCTGGACCATGCAGGGCTCGGTCCGCGTGGCCCAGCTCTGCAACGCGATGGGCCTGACCTGGGGCTGCCACTCCAACAACCACTTCGACATCTCCCTCGCCATGGTGACCCACTGCGGAGCCGCCGCTCCCGGCGAGTACAACGCCCTGGACACGCACTGGATCTGGCAGGAAGGCCTGGAGCGCCTCACCACCGCCCCGCCCCGGATCGTCGACGGTGAGATCGCCGTGCCCGACGCCCCGGGCCTGGGTGTCCAGCTCGACATGGACCGGCTCCTCGCGGCCCACGACCTCTACAAGACGAAGGCCCTCGGCGCGCGCGACGACGCCATCGGCATGCGGCATCTCGTCCCGGACTGGCAGTTCGACAGCAAGCGCCCGTGCCTCGTCCGCTAGCGCTCGGCGGGCACATGGTCATGGGGACCGGCTGCGATGGCGTACGGTGGTGTCTACCGACGCGGGGTGGAGCAGCTCGGTAGCTCGCTGGGCTCATAACCCAGAGGTCGCAGGTTCAAATCCTGTCCCCGCTACTGACGGTCAAGGCCCGGATCCTTCTGGATCCGGGCCTTGCTGTGTCTGGAGGCGTGTCTGGAGCCGATGCGGGATGCGGGCCCGGTCACGCGGCGGGGTGGCCACACGAGCGGACTGCTGGTGCGGGCACCTGGAACACCCTTGGTCGTACGGCCTCGGCCGTGTTGGTCGTCGCGGACGGCCGTCGCGGCAGAGAAGGTGGCAAACGCACCTCAATCGGGCCTTTCCGGCGGCCCTTAGGTGCGATCACCCGGCCCGGCGCCGCGAACCGAGGAGAATCATGGACGACGACAGCGCACCCCGCCACGCCGCAGCCAAGGCGCGCGCCTCCGCACTCGTGCGTCGCCCGAAGCTGTGGCTGGTGCCCACCATTCTGACCGGGATGCTCGCACTGTTGCTGTCCCTGCTCTACATGGGCGGCATCGTGAACCCGAACCGCGACTTGCGGAACCTGCCCATCGCGCTGGTCAACTCGGACCGCGGCAAACCCCTGCCGGGGCAGAGCCAGAACCTGGGGACGCAGGTCGCGCAGGCCGCTCTTGCCAACACCTCCGGCGGCAAGGTCGACTGGCATCCGCTCACCCGCGGCAAGGCCCAGGACGAGCTGGAATCGGGCAAGGTCTACGGTGCCCTCGTCATCCCGCCGGACTTCACCGACTCCATCGGCGCGCTCACCACCAGCAAGGCCACGCAGCGGCCGACACTGACCGTGCTGACCAACCCCGGCATGGGCAGCCTCGGCTCCTCCCTTGCCGGCAGGATCAGCACGACGGCAGCCGAGCGGGCCTCCCAGGCCATCGGCAAACAGCTGACGGAAGCCAACGCCGGCCGACAAGTCACGCCCACCGCACGCCTGTTGCTCGCCGATCCGATCAGTGTCACGACGCAGGTGGGGCACCCCATCGGAGACCACAGCGGTCTGGGTCTGAGCGCCTTCTACTACACCCTGCTGCTCGTTCTGACCGGGTTCCTGGGCGCCAACCTCACCAGCATGGGCGTCGACACCGCTCTGGGCTACGCCGACAGTGAGATCGGCCCCTGGCACGCCCGCCGCCCCACCGTGCCGATCAGCCGTACGCAGACGCTGCTGCTGAAGATGGTGATGAGCGCCGGCATCACGCTCCTCACGACCACATTGATCATGCTGGCGACCGTCGGGATCCTCGGCATGGACGCCTCACACCTGCCGCTGCTGTGGATCTTCTCCTACTGCGCCACCCTGGCGGTCAGCCTGGGCGTCCAGGCCATCAACGCGGCCTTCGGCGGGATCGGGCAGCTCGTGTCCATGTTCGTGTTCATCGTCCTGGGGCTGCCGTCGTCGGGAGCGACCATTCCGCTGGAGGCGGTCCCCGGCTTCTACCGCTTCCTCGGCATTTTCGAACCCATGAGGCAGCTCAGCGGCGGAGTCCGCTCCATCCTCTTCTTCGAAGCGCGAGCCGATGCCGGTCTTCTGCGCGCCTGGATCATGATCGCGGTCGGCTCCGTCATCTCCGCGGTCTTCGGGTTCGCGATGACCCGCTACTACGACCGCAAGGGGCTGCACCGCCTGACCCCGCAGCCGTCCGAGTGACCCACGCGGGGGATCGGCAGGTGAAGGCCCGGGACTTACGCAGCCTTCACAACCTCGCCACGTACCGCCGCGGACCACTCGATGACGAGAACTTCGTACTCCCGGCGCTGCGCCGCGCTCAACCGGCCACCGCTGCGCAGCATCAGGCAGCGAATCTCTTCGTTCAAATCGTCGGCGGACCGCACGGAACCAGGGATCGGAGTGGTGGACATGTGAAGAAGCCTAGAGGTTCGGTGTGACAATCGGCGTCGCTGTGCCGCGGGGCGGAGGTCGGGAGTCGCCCTGCGGGCGTCCCTGACCTGGGAAATTGGGCTTGGAGTCGGCCACTTTGCGCGAAACTGTGACCTTGGCCTCACGTAGTGTCGCGGCGCGCTGAGACGCTCAGGAGGGCGAGTTGGTGTCCGCGTCGGTGTCGTCATTGCCGGGCTCGGGGTCGGGCGCCCGGGGCGTTCGGCGGGCCACGAGCACCGCCAGGGTGATGACGGCCGTCACCGACACGGCGAGCCCGCCCAGGCTTGTGATCGCGCCGGAAATCCACCGCCACGCCTGTGTCACCCATGCGAAGCGGTCGCCGGGCCGGGCTGTCACCCCGACGTGGGCCGTCGCGGGCTGTTGTTCAAAGAGCACGGTGTCGGTGTCCTCGTAGTAGGCGGTCACCGTCACGGAGAGGGTGACGGTCCCCGCCTTCTCGGCGCTCACGTCCCACAGCCACGTCGCCGCGTCCTTCTCGGAGATGACGTTCTGACGCTCCGAGGACAGCGGCGTGCACCGCACTTGGGCACCCGAGCAGTGCAACTTCACGCCGATCTGAGCACCCGCGCTGGTCGGGGAGTGCGTCTCACCGGCTCCGTCCGAGCGCCAACTGCCCAGGATCTGGGCCCGGTATGGGAGCGGATCGCCGCCGGCCACAAGATGCAGCGACTTCGTACTGGTGCGGACGAGTTCACCTTTGAAGAGCTGCTGCCGCGCCTCGTCGATCTCGTCGACATAGGCCTGCTGTTTACCCCCGTCGGGGTGGCCGTTCCCGGGTCCGCCGCCGCGGCCGAGGATCAGGAACAGGCCGGAGACCAGGGCGATCAGAACCGCGAGCACCGTCCACGGGAAGCAGCCCGAGCCGAGGCTCATTGCGACCGGTGCCGGAGAGCGCGGCGGCTGGGGCCCCTTCTGCTCGGCCATGGCTCCCTCGTCCCCGTACGTGTCGATCGGTCCCCGGCCCGCCTCCGCAGGTGTCTCCATGGTCACTCAACACCCTTGTATGACGCATGCGTTCAGTCGGATTCTTGGCCGCATCGTCATGGTCGGCCGGCATCGCCGAAGAAGTGGACCTGGGGAGCGAAGGCCCGTACGGCCCGTTCGAGGCGTGCGGTGTCCACCCTGCACAGCACCATGGAACGGGCGGACTCCGTGGTTCCTCTGAAGGCCTCGACGAAGTCGGGATCCACGTGCGCAGTCAGATAGGCGTCGAACTCGCGCAGCGCCTGGGACGTGGTCCGCCCCCGTCGCGGGACGGGCCGGCTGTGGTGACGCACTGTGAGCTCGGGGATCCGGAAGCGTCCCGGCCCCCGCGCGCCGTCGGACAGGCTGACGGACACGATCTCGGACCAGGGAAGGAACTCCGGTCTACGGAAGAACAGCAGGCGGCCCAAGGCGATGCCTTCGGGGCCGATACGTACAGCGGTCAGTCGGAGCGTGGCGGGCGGCACGACCAGCGCCACGTAGGGCGCGAGGATCAGCTCGACGTGGCCGCTTCCCGGTGGTTCGGCGCCGGGGATGAATCCCGCGCCGATGAGCAGGGCGAACGCCAGAGCCACCCATGCCGGGGCGGTCCACCCGTAGCGGATCTCGTAGGCAGCGCCCGGCTCGTCCATGGGGCGAATGGTCCCGCGCGCCACAGGGCGGCTCAACAAGGCTGCGGTCATTTGTTCAGGGCGGGGTGGGGCTGCCGTGGCTCTGAGGCGGTGTGACCTCGGGGAGGGCGCGTCTCGCACCGGTGCAGCCAAAGTCGCGATGCGGAAACGCGGAAGTCCAGGCCGGCCCGCAGCGGGCCGGCCCGGACTTCGTGTGATCAGGAGAGGTCGAACCGGTCCAGGTTCATGACCTTGTCCCACGCGGCGACGAAGTCCTTCACGAACTTCTCCTTCGCGTCATCGCTCGCGTAGACCTCCGAGACCGCGCGCAGCTCGGAGTTCGACCCGAAGACGAGGTCGGCACGCGTGCCCGTCCAGATGACCTTGCCCGAGGCGTCGCGGCCCTCGAAGGTGCTGGCGTCGCCGGCCGTCGCGCTCCACGTCGTGTCCAGGTCGAGCAGGTTGACGAAGAAGTCGTTGGTCAGCGACCCGGGGGTCGTGGTGAGGGCGCCGTGCGCCGACTGCCCGTAGTTCGCGCCGAGGACGCGCAGGCCGCCGACGAGGACCGTCAGCTCGGGGGCGCTCAGGTCGAGCAGGTTCGCCTTGTCGATGAGCAGGTACTCGGCCGGCAGGCGGTTGCCCTTGCCGAGGTAGTTGCGGAACCCGTCGGCGGACGGCTCGAGCGCGGAGAACGACTCCACGTCGGTCTGCTCCTGAGTGGCGTCCGCACGCCCCGGCGTGAAGGGCACCTGGATGTCGGAGCCCGCGTCCTTCGCGGCCTTCTCGACGCCCGCGGCACCGGCGAGCACGATCAGGTCGGCGAGCGAGATCTGCTTGCCACCGGACTGGGCGCCGTTGAAGGTCTGGCGGACCCCCTCCAGCGTGCGCAGCACGGCCGCCAGCTCGTCGGGCTGGTTGACCTCCCAGCCGCTCTGCGGCTGGAGGCGGATGCGCGCACCGTTCGCGCCGCCGCGCTTGTCGCTGTTACGGAAGGACGAGGCCGACGCCCAGGCCGTGGACACGAGCTGAGACACCGTCAGGCCCGAGGCCAGGATCTGGCCCTTGAGCGCGGCGACGTCGGAGGCGTCGACGAGCGGGTGCGTCACCGCGGGGAGCGGGTCCTGCCACAGCAGCTCCTCGCTCGGGACCTCCGGGCCGAGGTAGCGCACGATCGGGCCCATGTCGCGGTGGGTCAGCTTGAACCACGCGCGGGCGAAGGCGTCCGCGAACTCGGCCGGGTTCTCGTGGAACCGGCGCGAGATCGGCTCGTAGGTCGGGTCGAACCGGAGCGAGAGGTCCGTCGTGAGCATCGTGGGAGCGTGGCTCCTCGACGCGTCGTGGGCGTCGGGTACGGTGCCCGCTCCCGCGCCCTCCTTCGGCCGCCACTGGTTGGCGCCGGCGGGGCTCTGGAAGAGCTCCCACTCGTAGCCGAAGAGGATGTCGAAGAAGGTGTTGTCCCAGGTGGTCGGGGTGTTCGTCCAGATCCCCTCGAGACCACTGGTGATCGCGTCGTCACCCTTGCCGGTGCCGAACGCGTTCTTCCAGCCGAGGCCCATCTCCTCGATCGGGGCGGCCTCGGGGGCCTCGCCGACCTCCTCCGCGGGGCCCGCGCCATGGGTCTTGCCGAAGGTGTGGCCGCCGGCGATCAGGGCGACGGTCTCCTCGTCGTTCATCGCCATCCGGCGGAACGTCTCACGGATGTCGCGGGCCGCGGCGATCGGGTCCGGGTTGCCGTTCGGGCCCTCCGGGTTGACGTAGATGAGGCCCATCTGAACCGCGGCGAGCGGGTTCTCCAGCTCACGGTCACCCGTGTAGCGCTCGTCGCCGAGCCAGGTGGTCTCGGGACCCCAGTAGACGTCGTCGTCGGGCTCCCAGGCGTCGACGCGTCCGCCGCCGAAGCCGAAGGTGTCGAAGCCCATCGTCTCCAGGGCGACGTTGCCCGTGAGGACCATGAGGTCGGCCCACGACAGGTTCTTGCCGTACTTCTTCTTGACCGGCCACAGCAGACGGCGGGCCTTGTCCAGGTTTCCGTTGTCCGGCCAGCTGTTGAGCGGGGCGAAGCGCTGCTGCCCGGTGTCGGCGCCACCGCGGCCGTCGCTGATCCGGTAGGTACCGGCGCTGTGCCACGCCATGCGGATCATGAACGGGCCGTAGTGGCCGAAGTCGGCGGGCCACCAGTCCTTCGAGGTGGTCAGCACCTCCGCGATGTCCTGCTTGACCTCGGCAAGGTCGAGGGTCTTGAACGCCTCGGCGTAATCGAAGCCCTCGCCGAGCGGGTTGGACACGGCAGGGTTCTTGGCAAGGATCTTCAGGTTGAGCCGCTGCGGCCACCACTGGCTGTTCGCGCCGTTGCCCTGCGTCGGGTACGGGGCGCTCCCGTGCACGACCGGGCAGCCTCCTCCGTCCTGTGTTTTCGCGTCTGTGACGATCGCATCTTGGTTCTCAGACATTGGGAATCCTTCCGGACGGGGCGGATCACACTGCTCAGGAACTACGGCGGTGGAGCGGGTGGGGCGCGGGCCCCGTGGATGGCCTCAGCCTCGTCGATCCAGACAATCGAGACACGACTATTGATCGAGCGGATCGTGTCGATCGCGAGGCCACGGTCTTCCGGGACAGTTCGACACTACGGCTCAAAGTGAGGCGAAGCGGTACGAATTCGGCCGCGTCGAGTGCGCGGAGGGCCTCAGGCGGCGTGGAGAGAGCGACGACCGACGCACGATCGCGCGCCCCTCGGAGCTGATCAACTTCTGTCTCCTGCCGCACTGGAGTCTTCCTGTCCCTTGGCTATCGCCATAACCGATCCTACGATGGACAGAATCCAAGTCAAGAAGTGCACCAATCGCATTTCCGACGGGACCGGGAGTGCGCCGGTCAACCTCGGGTATCCCACCGAACCTGAAAAGGTGAACCGATATGAGTGGCCTGCTTGAGCGACTGCGGGGGCGTGGTTGGCGGATGACCTCTCAGCGGCGCGTCGTGGCGGAGGTTCTCGATGGTGATCATGTGCATCTCACGGCCGACGAGGTGCACGCCCGCGCGGTGCAGAGGCTGCCCGAGATCTCCAGAGCGACCGTGTACAACGCGCTGGGCGAGCTGGTCGCGCTGGGCGAGGTCATAGAGGTCTCCACCGACGGCCGGGCGAAGCGCTACGACCCGAACGCGCACCGGCCGCACCAGCACTTGGTGTGCTCCAGCTGCGGAATCATCCGCGACGTCCATCCGACCGGTGACCCGCTGTCCGGCCTCCCGGCGCAGGAGCGGTTCGGCTTCAGAGTGTCCAAAGTCGAGGTGACCTACCGAGGGCTGTGCCCGTCCTGCGCCTGAACCCAGCTGAGCGGCGCGGCGCCCTTTTCGGAGCCGGAGCCGGAGCCGGAGCCGGAGCCGGTGCCGACGGCCGGGTCGTCGGCCGGAACCGGGCCCACCTCGAAGGGGGCGCTGTAGCCGCGTACACCCGTGTCCCGGGTCGTGACCTCGACGGTGTAATCGGCGCCGTCCGGCACCGGAGGCACCGCCGCGACCAGCTCAGTCTCCGGTTTGCTGCTCGCTTTCGAGGCCAGTTTGAACAGGCGCTGCGCCCCGCCCTCACCGTCGCCCTGCGTCAGCCAGACGTCGACCTCCTGTCCGGTGTCGTTGCGCCACCGCACGAAGAGACTGCTGTCCACGGGGTGCACGGAGTCGGCGGCCGGCGACGTGACGGTGACCGTGGCATCGGGCGGTTCGGAGACCGCTGGGGCCGCCGGACCGAGCCAGACGAACAGCGATGCGGCGGCGACGGACAGGAGCCTGGTGCGGAGCATGTGACGACCTCGTTCCGGTGGCGGGAGGTACGGCCATACCCCTCCCACATGTCCTCGGCGGCGAACGGGCGGGCTCGCAAGCTTCACCCCATGGGGTGCCGCTCCTATGAACAATCTGCCCGTGCGGCGATGAGTTTCGGCGGACGATGAGTCCTATGAAGCAGCGGACGCACGCGGTGTCCGGCTGAGGAGAGGACGACGCCCCATGCTCACGGACGTGCTGAAGGACAAGGTCGCAGTCATCTACGGCGGAGCCGGCTCCCTGGGAGCGGGTGTGGCGCGGGCGTACACGGACGCGGGCGCGCGGGTCTTCCTTGCGGGGCGCACGGAGGACACCCTGCGGAAGGCTTCGGCCGAGGTGGGCGCGGAGTACGACGTCGTCGACGCCCTGGACGAAGCGGCCGTGGAGGCGCAGGCGGACGCGGTGGTCGAGCGGGCAGGCCGGATCGACATCTCCTTCAACCTCGTGCCGCGAGGCGACCTCCAGGGCATCCCGCTTACAGAGATGTCCGTCGACGACTACACGCGGCCGGTCGTACAGGGCATCTCCTGTCAGTTCATCACCGCGCGAGCCGCCGCCCGGCGCATGGTCGACCAGGGCGGGGGAGTGATCCTCTCCCTCGACAGCGGCTCCAGGAACGGCACCCCGATGCTGGGCGGCACCGGGGCCGCCGACGGCGCGATGGACGCGCTGATCCGCCAGCTCGCGCAGGAGCTGGGCCCGTCCGGCGTGCGTGCCCTGGGCATCTGGACCGCAGGTGTCGCGGACACGCTGACGCCGGAGAAGCTGGCTGGGGCCGGCGCCCCTGACATGGACGAGGCGGCCCTCCAGGGGGTACTCGCCCACCTCGACAGCCTGCGCATGACGAAGCGTTCGCCGAGGATCGCGGACATCGCCGCGCTCGCGACCTTCCTCGCGTCGGACGCGGCCTCCTCGATCACGGGTACGTGGATCAACGCGACGGCGGGGATGTTCCCGAGCTGACCGCCTGGCTGCGCCGGGTCGTCGCCACGCCCCTGATGGGTGCAATGAATCGCGGGTGGCGGGTGAGGGGGGTGTTATTGGTCCGGAAGTACCGTCATCTCACTCGAGGAGAAGAATGCGTATCCGGACCTTTATCGTCACTGCCGCTCTGGGCGCCGCCACCGTCCTCGCAGGGGCCGGCGTGGCCAGCGCCGACAGCGATACGGACGGCTCCGCCGCCAACTCGCCCGGTTTCATCTCCGGCAACGTCATCCAGCTACCGATCGAAATTCCGGTCAACGCCTGCGGCGACTCCATCAGCGTCATCGGTCTGCTGAACCCCGCGACGGGCAGCGGCTGCTCCAGCGACTGATCTGACGCCGGAGCACCACGGCTGGGCCCGCCCGGGAACTCCTGGGCGGGCCCAGTCCCGTACCGTCTCGGCCGTTGCACGATGACTGGCCTCGCGGTTTCCGCCTAAAATGGACCAGCAGGTCCACAGTGGCAGCGAGGGAATCATGATCTCCAGCGGGACGACAGCAGCGCGCCTCACCGCGAAGGGTGCCGCCACCCGGCTACGCATCGTCGAGGGCGCGGCCGCCGAGATCAGGGAACGGGGCGCTGCCACGACCACGCTCGACGACATCCGCGCCCGTACCGCGACCAGCAAGAGCCAGATCTTCCACTACTTCCCGGGCGGCAAGGACGAGCTGCTCCTCGCCGTCGCCGCCCTGGAGGCGGAGCGGATCCTGGAGGACCAGCAGCCCCACCTGGACGACCTCGGCCGGCTGGACACCTGGCAGGCATGGCGCGACTGGCGCGACGCGGTCGTCCGCCGCTACGAACGGCAGGGCGTCAACTGCCCCTTGGGCGTCCTCATGACCGAGCTGGGCCGCAGAACACCCGCCTCGCAGCAGCTGACCGGGCAACTGCTCGCCCAGTGGCAGTCCGCGCTGAGGGACGGCGTGCGGTGCATGCAGCGCAGCGGGCGGATGGACCCCGCGCTGGACGCCGACCGTACGGCGGCCGCCCTGGTCGCCACGGTGCAGGGCGGGGTGACCGTCCTCATGGCCACCGGCAGCATCGCCCATCTGGAGGCGGCGCTGGACACGACGTTGGAGCTGCTCGGCAGATTCAGCGCGGAATGACGCGATCCGGCTGACGTCGTCCGCCTCTCCTACGAGTGCGACTTCGGGCGCACGGCGTCGACGACCAGGTCGAGCAGCCGGCCCGTCTGCTCCGGCGTGCTGCTGTTGGCGGCGGTCGACAGAAACGCTCCGAGGACGATCGCGGTGACGTCATCCGGGTCGACGTCCCCGCGCAGCGAGCCCGCTTCCGCTCCCGCAGTCAGGATCGTGCCGATCGCGGCCGTGATCCGTTCGCGCGTGGTCGGCGTCGTGATCCGTCCCGAGGCCCAGCCGGCTCGCAGTGTGTCGATCATCCCGCGCTTCGTCGCCGTGAACTTCGCGTAGTTGTCGAGCCAGGCGCGGAGCGCGACATCGGGCGGGAACTCCTCGAGCAGGGCGGGAGCGCTCGTGGTGACGGCGTCGAGCTCGGCGGCGTAGACGGCCTCGACGAGCGCCTCGCGCGTGGGGAAGTGGCGATAGAGCGTGCCGATCCCGACCCCTGCCTCGCGGGCGACGCCCTCCAAGGCGACGGTGCCGTCGGCGGCGGCGAAGACTGCCCGCGCGACAGCGACGAGGTTCTCGCGGTTGCGCCGGGCGTCGGCGCGCAGGGGGCGTGCGCCGCGCTCGGCGGGTTGAGGCATGTCTGCGGGCGCGCCGGTGGGCGTCGGTTCCGGCGGAGTCAAAGCGGAGGTCCCTCCGGTAGTGGTACGGTCGATAGAGCGGAGGTTCCTCCGCTTAAGCCAATCGTCCCACAGGAGCGACTTCCTATGACGACCGCAGGCACTCCCTCTTCCGACACCACAGCCACGGGCGTGGCACGCCCCGGCGGCCCCGGACAGCTCGCGGGCCGCACGGTCTCGCGCGTCGGCTTCGGGGCGATGCAGCTCGAGCGCCTGCGCGACGACCGCCGCGCCGGACTTGCCCTCCTGCGCCGAGCCGTCGAGCTCGGCATCGACCACGTCGACACCGCCCACTTCTACGGCAATGCCTTCGTCAACGGGCTTCTGCGCGAAGCGCTCCGCCCCGAGGACGGCGTACTCGTCGTCAGCAAGGTCGGCGCCGACCCCGATCCGGGCGGTCGCATCCCCCTGCGCCCCGCGCAGCGGCCCGAGGAGCTCCGGGCGAGCGTCGAGGACAACCTCAAATCCCTGGGTGTCGACCAGGTCCCTGTGGTGAACCTGCGGCGGCTCGACTCCGGACCCGGGCTCCGGGCCGAGGGCGACCAGGTGGTCGACATCGACGACCAGCTCGCGGCCATGACCGCGATGCGCGACGAGGGAATGATCGGCGCGATCGGACTGAGCAGCGTGACGGCCGAGGGCCTGCGCCGGGCGATCCCGGCGGGCATCGTGTGCGTGCAGAACGCTTACAGCCTCGTGGCGCGCGACGACGAGACCATGGTGGAAATCTGCGCCGCCGAGGGAATCGCCTGGGTGCCGTACTTCCCGCTCGGCAGCGCGTTCCCCGGCATTCCGAAGGTGACGGAGGAGCCTGCGGTCCTGGCCGCCGCGCAGTCCCTCGGCAGTACGCCGTCACAGGTCGGTCTGGCCTGGCTGCTCCAGCACTCCCCGAACACGCTGCTCATCCCGGGGACCGCGGACCCCGATCATCTCGAGGCCAACACCGCGGCGGGCGCGATCGCACTCGACGAGGCGATGGTCGCCTCCCTCGACGCCGTTCCGTCGCGCTCGGCGGACGTGCCCCTCGGCTGATCGACCGCGGCAGGGCCCGCGTTGTCAGACCCCTCTGCCATGGTGTTCGTACGGGGGCGGTGCGACGAACTGCCCGTGCGAGCACCGGAGGGGGCGGACGATGGCAGAGGTCGACAGCGGCTGGGCGGGCGTGAGGTGGGAGGACTGGCAGGACGCCGACAACATCCGACGGCGCCTCGATCAGGGGGCCGATCCCGAAGGCTGGGGCGGAGGACGCCCGTTGCACCGGGCGGCGACCTTCGGCTCACCGGAGGTCGTGGCGGAACTGGCGCGACGCGTACGGGATGTGGACGCGTTCGACGACGGTACGACCGCGCTGTGGGAGGCGGTCATGGGGAACCGGCCCGACAACGCAAGGGCGTTGGCCGCCGCCGGGGCCGATCCCTGGCGACTCCAGTTCGGTGGTTGGTCGCCCGGCCGGCTCAGCCTGGCCGGACCGACACCGGATCTGTTCCCGGTGCCCGAAGGCGAACGCGGGCTGACCGAGGCGGAGCGCACGGTGGCCCGGGAGGGCAGACGCCTCGTCGAGGCGCTGGGCACCTTCCCCTACGAGGGCACGGGCCTCGCCTGCGTGGCCGGGATCGACGCGCAGGAGGCGATCCGCCGCCTGGAGGCGAAGCCCGCGGACTGCGAGGACCTCGAAGAACTCCTGGACGACCCCTACGCCTACGACATGGACGAGAGCCTCCAGATCATCGGCGTGACGACCGTGCCAGGAGGGTGCGTCGTCACCCAGCCCTGGGGCTACGCGCCCCAGATGCCGGGCGTCATGACCGCGCTGTCCACCGGCACCTACTCCTACGGCCTGTACGCCAACCCCAAGAGCGGCAACCAGGGCATCATCGCCCGCGACGGCGTCATCGAAGGCTCGGACCTCCACCCAGGCGGTGGGCCGGACCACGGCGACACGCCGGAAGAAGTCCTGGTCTCCTACCTCTTCCATTACAACGCGGTGGCCTACTCGTGCGCCTACGCGGGCCTGCGCCTGACCGACGCGCGCGCAGTCATGGGTCCACCGGACACGTGGGTCGAACTGCCGCAGCGCGACTACTGGAAGACATGACGCAGGGAAGGCTCCCCGCCCATCTCCCACCTGTGACCGACCGCGTCTCGGCCGGCCTCAGCGGATCTGCTCCGGCGTCACCGTCAGCCACTGCTTGTCCGCCGTGACCTTCTGGCCAAGCTCCTTCTGCCGTTTCGCGCCCGCGGCCTTCATGCCGTCGATCTCCTTCATGTAGCTGTCCTTGCGGTTGACCCACACGCGCACGCCGCCGTGCTCCACGTCCGTCGACCGCAGCAGCATCGGGCCGTCGCTCTTCGGGGTGTCGCCCGCGGCCAGGATGGGCTTCTGCCAGGCGTCGATGTACGTGCTGATCGCGGCGGGCTTGCCCTCGTACCAGGTGGCCGGCGCCCAGAGGGTGGGCGTCAGTTCATGGTCGGCGAGTTTCGCCTGGTCGTAGTGGCCGGCTGCGATCTCCTTGCGGGAGCTGGTCACTTCACCCGTCTTGCGGTCCTTGAGCAGGGCGGAGACGCCGAGTACGTTCTCGGGCCGGACGCCGTAGCCGTACTTGGGGTCGGCGAGCACCATCCGTACGAGGTCCTCACTCGCGGCGCTCACCACGTACACCTTGATGCCGTGCTTGCTCAGCGTGCGGTAGAGCTCCTGCATACCCGTCGAGAACTGCGGCGGCTTCACCCCGCCCGGCAGAGGCTTGTCGTAGGCCAGCAACTCGTCGATGTAGCCCTTGAGTTGCTTCAGTGTGAACCCGGAGAAGATCTGCGCGGCCCACGGGTACGAGACCTGGTCGTCGATGTCGCAAAGACGGGCGTAGTACTCGGTCAGCGTCTCCTTGTGCGTGGCCGTGTCCTTGAAAGGAATGATCTTCAAGGACGGGTCCATGGTGTCGCGCGTCAGGACGCCCTTCATCTCCAGGAAGGGGAGCAGGGCCTCTTCGAGGTCGTTGCGGTACGTGGTGTTGTCCGCGTCGAAGACCGCGTACGCGCCCTGGTGGTCATGGGCGGCGATGACCTTCGCCAGCTTCTTCGCCACGGGCGCCGGCCAGTGCTTGAGCTCCGCCGTCACCGAACGCTGCTGCGCGCCGTCCGCCGCCGCCGTGGCCTCGGTGTCCGGCCACAGGGCGCCCGCGGCGACCACCGCGCCGGTGAGGGCGCCCGCCGCGCCGAGGAGGACGAGTTTCTTGCGCATCGGGTGTCTGTTCACGGCGCGCAATGCTAGGGCGAAGCGCGCGGATTACCCATGATCGAAATCATGGAGTGGGGATGCGGGGCGGGGGTAGGCGCCACCCGCTACCCGTCATCACGCGGAGGCCGTCGGGGTCTGCGGCGGCGGGACGGTCCAGGTGGTGTCCGTCGCCCACCGCTCGGCCGCGGTCATCAGGATCTCGGTGGCGGTCGCCTTGATCTGCCCGTAGTCGAACAGGTCGGGCACACTCGCCGCCAGCCTCTGCTTGAACGCTCCCCATGCCCGCCGTGCCGGCTCGTCGGCTCGCAGATAGTCGCGGAACAGGAGCGCGTAGCGGGCGTTGGGCCCGGTGCTCTCCCGGAGATGGACGTTGCAGGGCCTGGCGCCGACGGGCGGCGCGAAGACGAGCTTGCGGCACGCGATCCCGCCGGAGACTTCTGTACGGTTCCATGGCTCGGGCCGACACCGGAAGCCGACAGCCGAGAGCAGGGCGACATCGCGTGCCTCGTCGATCGAAGGCACCCGGATCTGGACGTCGATACAGTCCTTGGCTGCCAGCCCCGGCATCGAGGTGGACCCCACGTGATCGATATCCACCGGCACCCCACTCATGGCCGCACGAAACTGCCGGGCCGACTGCGCGAACTCCAGCGGCCACTGGGGCCGGTAGTCGACGACTGCCAAGGGGCTGACGACCTCATCGGGAAACGGCATGCGACGAGACGCTACCGTCCGGCCGTGGAATCATCGGCCCGCCGGACATGTGCGTGAACTCTATGACGGGCGGTGGGTGGGGATGGGTGGTCGATGGGAGTGGGACGACACCCTGTTCGCGGGCACCGCTCGCTACTACCGGCTCGGGCGACTGCCGTACGCCCCCGGGCTGGCGGACACGCTCGCCGAGGTTCTGAGGCTTGACGGGCGCGGGAGGCTCATCGATGTCGGATGCGGACCGGGCGTCGTCGCCCTGAGCCTGGCGCGTCTGTTCAGCGAGATCGTCGGCGTGGACCCGGACCGCGGGATGATCGCCGAAGCCACGCGAGAAGCCGACGATCAGGGCGTGGCCGGGAAGACACGGTGGGTCCGGGCCAGGGCCGAGGATCTGCCGGCAGGCCTCGGCACGTTCGACGTGGCGACCTTCGCCCAGTCCTTCCACTGGATGGACCGCGATCGGGTCGCGGCCACCATCAGGCGCATGCTCCGGCCTGGCGGGCTCCTCGCGCACATCTCCGACCTGAAGACGGAGACGGACACGCGCGCCGTCGATCGGCTTCCGCACCCGGCGGTGCCCTGTTCGGCCATCGACGAACTGGTGAAGCAGTATCTCGGACCGGTCCGCCGGGCCGGTCGGGGCGTGCTGCCGCACGGGACACCGGGCGACGAGGCCGCGGTGCTCACGCGGGCGGGATTCTCCGGACCACAGCGCCACGTAGTGCCAGGCGGACAGCCATTGGAACGCACCGCTGACAACCTGGTCGCAGGCGTGTTCTCGATGTCGTTCTCGGCGCCGCACCTGTTCGACACGCGACTCGACGCCTTCGAGAGGGACCTACGCCAACTGCTGCGGGATGTCTCCCCGTTGGGCCGGTTCTCGGAGCGTCAGCCGGGCACAGAGATCTTCATCTGGTGCAATGACCCCCGCTCGGTCACGGCTGGGAGGTAATCGGCCTCACGCCGGATTCGGTGTGGTGGCCAGGCTCCGCTTGACCTGTCGGGTGACTTCGTCGGCGAGGACTTCGGGGAGACCGTCCTCCACGGCGTTGAGGGCCTGAGCCGCCACATCCGCGGGGTCGACCTTCTGGTCGCCCGGGACGTGGGCTGCCATGTCGGTGTCCATGTACGCCACGTGCAGAGCAGTGACCGCGATGCCGCGGGGGGCCAGTTCCTCGCGTACGGCGTTCGTCTGCGCCCATGTGGCGGCCTTGGTCGCCGCGTAGGAGCCGAGCCCGGCCGGGTGCAGCCAGGACAGCGCGGAGAGCACGTTCAGCACCGCGCCTCCGCCGTTGCTCTCGATGACCGGGGCGAAGGCCCGCGTCAGGGCGAGAGGCCCGAAGAAGTTCGTCTCCAACTCGAGGCGTACGGCGTCCAGTTCGCCGGTGATGAGGGTGGTGCCGGTGGAGATCCCGGCGTTGTTCACGAGCAGGGTCGCGTCGGATGCGATACGAGCCGCCTCCCGGATCGACCCCGCGTCGGTCACGTCCAGGCGGAGCGGGGTGGCGCCCGCCAGGTCCACGCTCTCGGGGTGCCGCGCCGCCGCGTACACCTTCGCTCCGCGCTGGACGAGCTGGTCGGCCAGATGGCGGCCCAGCCCTCGGTTGGCCCCGGTGACGACTGCGACCGCGCCCTTGAGTTCCATGTCCGCTCCCAGCGATTCGGGGGCCCGGTGTCCGGGTCCCGCCAATTAGATTACATACACAATCTAAGCAGGGACTAGGATAGATGGCAACCGACATCCAATGGGGAGAATGGGGAGGTGGCCCATGGGTCGCGTATCGCAGGCGCAGGCGCTGGAGAACCGGAAGCGCGTCGTGGAGAACGCCTCCCGGCTGTTCCGGGAGAAGGGGACGCACGTCAGCGTTGCCGAGCTCATGAAGGCGTCCGGCCTGACCCATGGTGGTTTCTACAAACAGTTCGCCTCCAAGGAGGCACTCGTGGACGAAGCCACCGCCCACGCGTTCGACGAGCTCACTCGGCGTCGCGCGGACGGCCTCGAGCGGAGTGACGGGCAGCGCGATGCCGCGCAGCAGGCGTTGATCGACGTCTATCTCTCCGTCGCGCACCGCGACAACTCGGCGGGCGGCTGTCCCACCGCCGCACTCGCCACGGATATGGCACGCGAGTCGGGTGACCGTGAGGCCCGCCGCGTGTACAGCGAGGGAGTCGGCGACTTCGCCGACTGGCTGGCCACCGAGGACCAGGACGGCATGGCCCGGCTCTGCACGATGGTCGGCGCGCTCGTCCTGGCCCGCGCCACCAGGGAATTCCCGATCTCAGAGGAGATCCTCACCGCCGCGCGCGAAGCGCTGACGGCAACCGATTGACGGGAGCGCCGGGGAGTTCAGCCCACGTGGACATGGGGCCGGCAGGCGGGGTCGGGTTCGGCTTCGCGCAGGACCTCGCGGGTGACGGGGGCCACCTCGCCCTGGCCGAAGAGGAAGAAGCGCAGGAAGTTGGCGAGCGGATTGCCCTCGGTCCACTCGAAGTAGATGTGGGGAACCCGGCCCGTGGTGTCGCGGATGTGCAGGAGCAGGGCGGCCAGGGCGTTGGGGATCGAGGAGCCCTCCAGGGCCAGAACCCGGTAGCGGCCGTGCAGCACCTCGCCGCGCACGTTCAGGTCCCCCTCGAACTCCGACGGGTCGAGCACCGTGACCTCGACGAAGACGAAGTCCTCGTGTGCCGCGACGTCGTTGTCGTGGCGGATCTGGTCGATCTTCGCGCGGTACTCGGCGATGTCGCGGTTGTCGGGCTCGTTCGCGATGAACCTGACCTTGCGGCTGGCGATGTCCCGTACGAAACGCTCGGCCATGGAGTCGAACGTGACGTGGGTGACGCGCAGTTCGAAGGCGCGGGCCAGGCGGGAGAGGAGCGAGACGAGGATGATGCCGGCGATGAAACAGGCACCGATCTTCACACCGTCAGGGCGCTCGATGACGTTCACGACCGTCGTGTAGAGGAACACCGCCGAGATGACGGCGAAGCCGATCGTCCAGTTGCGCTGGTGGGCCTTGCGGGCTGCGATGGTGACGGCGATCGCGGCGGAGCAGATCAGGACGAGGACACCGGTGGCGTAGGCGCCGCCCTGGGCGTCGACGTCGGCGTTGAAGATCCAGGTCACCAGGAACGCGACCAGGGTGAAGACGATCACCATCGGGCGTACGGCGCGGGCCCAGTGCGGGGCCATGCCGTAGCGCGGCAGGTAGCGGGGCATCAGGTTGAGGAGCCCGGCCATCGCGGAGGCGCCCGCGAACCACAGGATCGCGATGGTGGAGATGTCGTAGACCGTGCCGAAGGTGTTGCCGAGGTACTCGTGAGCCAGATAAGCGAGCGCCCGGCCATTGGCCTGGCCGCCGGACTCGAACTCCTTCTCCGGGATGAGCAGTGTGGTGATGAAGCTCGTGGAGACGAGGAACACGCTCATGATCGCGGCGGCCGTGGTCAGCAGCTTCTTGGCGCCCCGGATACGGCCCTTCGGCCGCTCCTCGGTGTCGGTGGGGTCGCCCTTTACGTGGGGCATGACCGCCACGCCGGTCTCGAAGCCGGAGAGGCCGAGCGCGAGCTTGGGGAAGACCAGCAGGGCGACCCCGATCATGGCGAACGCGTTGCCGTGTTCGGCGGTGAGTGCCGTGGACCAGTCGGTGATCACATGCTCCTTCGTGATCACGTGCCAGAGGCCGGTCACCACCACCACCACGTTGAGCGAGAGATAGATGCCGACCAGGACGACGGCGACGCCGATCGCCTCCAGGAACCCTTTGAGGAACACCGCGCCGAGCAGGGCCACCAGGACGAGCGTGATGACCATCTGTTTGTCGTGCAGGGTGTCGGTCAGATGGGGGTTCTCGACGAGGTGGGTGGAGGCGTCCGCCGCCGACAGGGTGATGGTGATGAGGAAGTCGGTCGCGGCGAAGCCGAGCAGGGTGAGGACGAACAGCTTGCCCTTCCAGAAGGACAGCAGCCGCTCCAGCATCGCGATCGAGCCCTCGCCGTGCGGGCTCTCCTCCGCGACCCGGCGGTACACCGGCAGCGCACCCACAAGAGTGACGATCACCAGCACGATGGTCGCCACCGGCGACAACAGACCGGCCGCGAGAGCCGCGATGCCGGGCTGGTAGCCGAGGGTGGAGAAGTAGTCGACGCCGGTCAGACACATCACGCGCCACCAGGGCTGCCCCTTGTGGGACGGCTCCGCGGCGGCGTCCGCCCCATGCGGAGCGGTCTTCGCCATGTCGGACAGGCCCTCGAGCATCCACGCGCGCAGGCGACTCGTTCGGGGCCCGTGGGTGGTGGCCATCGGTGTGCTCCTGACGTGCTGCCCAGCCCGGGGTCCCGGCCATCACACGGACACCCGGGCCCGCGTCCACAGCTCACGAGACCCAGGCCCACGCCCGGCTCCGTGCTGAGAGGAACGGCGCCGCTCGTCCGTGCCGCCCATTGTCACCAGCGGCCGGGGGATCGGCACGGCGACGGAGCGCATCCGGTGGGGGCACGACCGGGGCGATGGACGGTGCCCACGCCGCGCAGCACACTTGAAGGGAAGGCAGGTCACGCGGCTGCCCCCGGGCTTCGCGGGGCGGGCGGAGCACCCCCGTGATACGTAGATCTGGGGGCGGTGCCCGAGAGCTGGAGGCGACACGTATGACCGGCAATCCGCTGACCGGCTACCCCGTGCGGGACCGGATCGCACTGGCCGCCGGCCTGGTCTGCCCCTTCCTCGTCGCGCTCGTGCTGGTGCCCTTCCGTACGGACCTCTCGTCCACCAACGCGGCCCTGATCCTGGTCGTGGTGGTCGTCGCCGTGGCGGCCGTCGGCAGCCGACTGGCGGGCGCCGTCGCGGCGCTCTCGGCGGCGGCCTGGTTCGACTTCTTCCTCACCCGCCCGTACCAACGGTTCAGCATCACCGACTCCGACGACGTCGAGACGGCGGTGCTGCTCCTGGTCGTCGGGCTGATCGTGTCGCAGCTCGCGGCCCGCGCGCGCCGGCTGAAGGTGGTCACGGTGACCGACGCGGAGTACCTCGCGAGGATCCACGGGACCGCCGACCTCGCCCAGTCCTCCACCTCCGCGGACGCGGTCGTCGGCCATGTGCGCGAACAGCTGACCGAGCTGCTCGGACTGCGCGGCTGCCGATTCGAGTACGGCACGCTCCTGGGGCGGCCGCCACGCCTGGAACAGGACGGCACCGTGGTGGTCGGCCGCAGGCGCTGGGACGTCGACAGCGGGGGCTGGCCGGACGGCGAGATCGAACTGCGTGCATACGGCAACGGCCGCTACCTCGGCCGCTACATGCTCACGCCTGGGCCCGGCCCCGTCCCGCCACTCCAGGCGCGCCTCGTCGCTGTGACGCTCGCCGATCAGACGGGTGCGGCGCTGGACGTCACGCGCCCGGTGAAGGGCGGCTGAGGGGCGCGGGCCGCGGGGGTGTCATGCCGTGGCCACCAGCAGATCCTCGCCGCTCGCCGGCGGAGACCGTCGGGCCGGTCGGCGAAGTAGCGGTCGGCCAGGGTGGTTCCCGCCCAGTATCCGAAGGGAATGCGGACCGTGACCATGGCGCTGCGGATTCGGGCCATCGCCGAATGCCGCGGCGTATGAGGCACGTGAAGAGTGCTCCGCCGGGCGTATGGATCACGGCAAGACGGCTGGGCCCCTTCCCGAACGGCACGCACGCTGGTCCTCGAATTGCTCTATCGGAGGACCGGCAACATGGCCATACACGCAGGCAGCGCCAACACGGCGGCATACGGCGACGGCGTCCAGGAGCCGCCTGACACCCGGCCTGACACCGGGAACGCCGGAGCCGCCCGGGCCGGTGACCGGCACAAGCTCACCGCGCTCCAGGGGCTCGCCGCACTGTCCCTGGACGCGATGGCCTCGGTGGCGTACGGACCGGAGTCGATCGTTCTGGTGTTGGCCGTGGCCGGTGCCTACGGGATGGGGTTCACGCTTCCCGTCACGCTGGCGATCGCAGCGCTTCTGGCGGTCCTGGTGGCCTCCTACCGTCAGGTCATCGCCGCGTTCCCGGACGGCGGCGGCTCGTACGCCGTGGCGAAGCGGCACTTGGGGCGGCGTACCAGCCTGGTGGCCGCCGGTTCCCTGATCCTCGACTACGTGCTGAACGTCGCGGTCTCCGTCACGGCCGGTGTCGCCGCGCTCACCTCCGCCTTCCCGCAGCTCTACGACGAACGGACCTGGATCTGCCTGGGAGTTCTCGTCCTGGTCACGGCGATCAACCTGCGGGGCGTCGTCGACTCGGCCAAGGCGTTCCTGCTGCCGACCGCCCTCTTCGTCGGTTCGATCCTCGCGATGATCGTGGTCGGGCTCTTCCGCGACGGCCCGGTCAGCACCGCGTCGGCCGACGGCCACACCTCCGCGCTCGGCAACAGCGCCACCACCGTAGGGGCCTTGCTCCTGCTCAAGGCGTTCGCGGCCGGCTGCTCCGCCCTCACCGGTGTCGAGGCCGTGGCCAACGCGGTGCCGTCCTTCCGCGCCCCGGCCGCCCGTCGCGCGCAGCGCACCGAGGTGGCGCTCGGCGCCCTCCTCGGCGTGATGCTGATCGGCCTGTCCATCCTCATCGGCCGCTTCCATCTCCAGCCGGTCGAGGGCGTGACGGCCCTCGCGCAGCTCGCGGATGCCTCCTTCGGGCACAACGTGGCCTTCTACGTGGTGCAGTTCGCGACGATGGTGCTCCTCGCGCTCGCCGCCAACACGTCCTTCGGCGGGCTGCCCGTGCTGATGAGCCTGCTGGCCCGCGACAACCACCTCCCGCATGTGTTCGCCCTCAAGGCCGACCGGCAGGTCCACCGGCACGGGGTGCTCGCGCTGGCCCTGGTCTCCGCGCTCCTGCTGGTCTTCTCCGGCGGCGACACCAACACCCTCGTACCGCTCTTCGCGATCGGCGTGTTCATCGGCTTCACGATCTGCCAGATCGGCATGGTCCGGCACTGGTACGGCGACCGGGTCAGGGGCTGGCGTGCGAAGGCCGTACTGAACGGCTTCGGTGCCCTGCTCACCGGCGTCGCGGGAGTGGTCGTCACCCTCACCAAGTTCACCGAGGGCGCGTGGCTGATCGTCCTCGCCGTGCCGCTGCTGGTCCTCGGCTTCGAGAGGGTGTATCGCGCGTACGGCCGGATCGGGGAGCGTCTGGAACTCGGCCGCGTACCCGAGCCGCCGCAGCAGGCTCACTCGCTGGTCGTCGTGCCCGTCGCGGGCCTGTCCAAGCTGACGTGCAAGGCGCTCACCGCGGCCCGTTCGCTGGGCGACGAAGTGCTGGCGATCACCGTCACCCACCCCGCTCCCGAGGACCGTCGCGAGGCCGAAGCCCTGCACCGCGACTGGGAGTTGTGGAACCCGGGCATCGATCTCGTCGAGCTCAGTTCGCCCACCCGCGCCCTCGGCCGTCCCGTTTCGGCATACGTACGCGAGCTGTCCGCCACCCACGCCGACTCCCAGATCACCGTGCTGATCCCGGAAACGGAGTCCGCCCACGTCTGGCAGCGGCTGCTCCAGAACCACCGCGGTTCCGTCGTCGCCCACGCGGTACGCCGCGACACCGACGCGGTGATCTGCAGGCTTCGCTTCCGCATCGACACCGACGGGCGCTGAACGCGACGCGGCCGAACCTGCGGTGGGGCGCCCGGTCATGCAGGCGCCCCCGCTGTGTTCCGATGGTCTGTCTCGCAGTCCGCCGGCTCCGCCACATCGCCTGACGGGGGATGGGGGCGGGGGACGAGGGCTCTGGGCCGAGGGGCCTGGGGCCCTGCCGTCCCCCGCTGACGTCGTGTCAGGCCAACGTCTGCGTCAACTCGCTTCGGGTCGGCGTGTGGACGATGCGGCCGAGCGCGCCGTTGACGATGGGCATGTAGGGCGGGACGTGGCCGCATTCCAGGTCCGCGACGATCGGCACGTTCAGGGAGCCGAGCGCGTCGAGCACGGCCTCGTGCTGGGTGAGGGTGCGGGCGTCCGGCGCGTTGGTCCGGCCGACGAGGATCGCGTTCGCGTGGTCGAAGAGGCCGGCGAGCTTCATGCCGTGCAGGTTCCGGCAGATGGTGAAGGCGTTGTCCTCGCACGCCTCGACGTAGACGAGGAGTCCGTCGGGGGACTCGTCACGGGCGAAGGCCGAGACGTCGAGGTACGGCGTTCCCGCGAGACCGCACAGCGTCTCGATGCAGCCGCCGATCAGCCGCCCCTCGGCCTCCACGTCGCCGCTGCCGTCGATCCGGGTCCAGGTGCCCGGGACGTCGAGCGTGTACTCGCGCACGTCCGGGAATGCGGCGTAGTCGTCGAAGCCGCTGGAACGGTGGCTGCCGGGCGGAGTCTGGGTGAAGCGGTGGCCCGGGGGAGCGGCGACGATGTCGAGCCACGACAGCAGCCCTTCGGGTGCGTGATAAGGCGTGTCCATGAGGTTGTTGCCATGGACGGTCGCGGTGCCGGTGAGCAGGGTCAGCGGTGTGATCAGGGTCGAGATGTCGGAGAACCCGACGAACCAGGTCGGCTCGGCGTCGCGCAGCCGGTCCCAGTCGAGCAGCGGGATCAGATCGATCGCGGTCTCCCCGCCCCACGGCGGGACGACCGCCCTGATGGTGGGATCGGTCAGCATCGACATCAACTCGGCCGCGCGGTCGGCGGCCGAGGCGCTGATGTGCCGGGAAGCGCCCATGCACCGCCCGACCACAACCTCGTACCCGCGGTCCTCCACCTCACGGATCGCGACCTGGAGGCGCGCACTCAACTCCTTCGAGACACCACTCGACGGAGAGGTGACACCGACACGGTCACCGGGACGCAGGGGGCGCGGGTATCGAACTGACATGCGCGGATTCTGCCACGACGCGTTGCGCGGCCGACAGGGATTTGCGCGGCGCCGCGAGCGGCCGGGCAGCGGTGGGCGGCATCCGAGCCCGGCCGAGACGGTCGCAGGAGTCGGCTGCGCGAGCTGACCGATCTCGCGCAGCGTCTCGGTGGCTGACGGCGGGGGCAATTCCTCAGGCGAGCGTGACGTCCACGGGCAGCTTCTTGATTCCGTTGACGAAGTTGGAGCGGACGCGTGGGACGTCGCCGTTGAGGCGGATGCCGGCCAGGCGCGGGATCAGCTCCTCGAACATGATGCGGATCTCGGTGCGCGCCAGCAGGTTGCCCAGGCACAGGTGTGGACTTCCCTTGCCGAAGGTGACGTGGTCGTTGTCCGCGCGGGCGACGTCGAAGTCGTACGGGTTGCCGAAGACCTTCTCGTCGCGGTTGCCGGACGCGTACCACATGACGACCTTGTCGCCCTCCCTGACCTGCTTGCCGCCGAGTTCGACGTCGCGGGTCGCGGTGCGGCGGAAGTGGTAGACGGGGGACGCCCAGCGCAGGAACTCCTCGACCGCTGTAGGGATCAGGGAGGGGTCCTCCTGGAGGCGGGCCAGCTGTTCGGGGTGCTGGAGCAGCGCCAGCATGGAGTGCGTGATGGTGTGGCGCGTGGTTTCGTTGCCGGCGACCACGAGGAGCAGGAAGTAGTTGTCGAAGTCCTGTCCGGACAGCGGCAGTCCGTCGCGGGGGGTCTCGTTGACGAGCTTGGAGACCAGGTCGGTGCCGTGGCCGCCGCGTCGCTGACGGGCCAACTCGCGTCCGTACTCGAAGACTTCGAGGGAGGCGGGGGAGCGGAACGGCAGGTCGCGGTACTTCTCGCTCTCCTCGCTGCCGAGGAGCACGTCCGCGTAGTCGGGGTCGGTGTTGCCGATGATCCGGTTGCCCCAGTCGATGAGCTGCTGGTTGTCCTCCGACGGTACGTCCAGGAGGCGGGCCAGTACGTTGATGGGGAAGTCGGCGGAGACCTCCTTGACGAAGTCGAAGCTGCCCTTGGCGAGCGCCGCGTCGAGGGTCTTGGCGGTCAGCCCGCGCAGGAAGTCGGTGTAGCTGTTGATGACGCTCGCGCCGAACTGGCGCTGGAGCAGGCTGCGCATCGCCCGGTGACGCACGCCGTCGAGTTCCAGGATCGAGGCGCGCTTCTTGATCTGGTCGTCGTCGACCTCTTCGAGGTTGACGAATTTGGTGGAGGTGAACGTCTCGGCGTCGCGGTCGACGCGTGCGATGTCCTCGTGCCGGGTGACGGCCCAGAAGCCCGAGTTGGGGGCCTCTTCCGGCTGCCAGTGGACCGGGTCCTCGTGGCGCAGGGTGTGGAACATGCGCCAGGGGGTGACGCCGTCGGTGAAGTTGTCGAGGTCGGCGAGGTCGACGTCGGCGAGCGGCATGGGGTCGGCCGGGTCGATGGCGTCGGTCGGGTTCGTCATGAGGGTGCTCCTGAAGGTGGTGCGGCAGGTCAGAGGTGGTAGGAGTACTCGGTGAACTCCCAGTCCGTGACGTGGTGGTTGAAGCGGTCGACCTCGTCGCGCTTGTAGGTGAGGAAGGACTCGGTGAAGTCCTTGCCGAGGACCTCGGTCAGCGCGTCGTCCGCTTCGAGGGCGTCAAGTGCGGCGGGCAGGGTCGTCGGCAGCATCTGGGACTTCTCGGGGTCGTAGCCGTAGCCCTGCAGGGGCGCCGGCGGCTCCTTGCCGTCCCGGATGCCGAGGAGCGCGGCGGCGCAGAGCGCCGCGGTCGCGAGATAGGGATTGGCGCTGGCGTCGCCGAGCCGGAGCTCCAGGCGGGCGCCGGAGCCGCGCTCGGGCGGGATGCGGACCATGGCGCTGCGGTTGTCGAGGCCCCAGTCGATCAGCCACGGCGCGAGGGTGTCGGGTCCGAAGCGCTTGTACGAGTTCACGGTCGGGTTGAGCAGGGCCGTGAGCGCGGGTGCATGGGCGAGGATGCCGGCGATGGCGTGGCGGGCGGTGTCCGACAGACCGTAGGCGCCCGAGGGGTCGTCGAAGACGTTGCGGCCCTCCTCGACGACGGAGCCACCAGCGGCTTCGCCGGAGAAGTGGAGGTGGAAGCCGGAGCCTCCCGCGTCGTTGAAGGGCTTGGCCATGAAGGTGGCCAACTTCCCTTCCTTTCGGGCGAGTTCCTTGACCGCGGACTTGAAGAGGAAGGCGCGGTCGGCGGCGTCCATCGCTGCTGAGTGGGTCAGGTTGATCTCGAACTGGCCCGCGTCGAACTCGTGGTTCGCGCTGATGACGCCGATGTCGAGATCGCGCAGCTTGCGCAGGGTGGGCAGCAGATGGTTGTCGGCGTCGGCGCGCAGTCCGGCCGTATAGACGACTCCGGCGACGCCCTGTCCGTAGCGGCGCCAGCCGGTCGGCGCGGCCGTGTCCCGTTCGAGCAGGAAGTACTCGAGCTCGGGGCCGACGACGGGTCGCAGACCGGCTTCTTCGCAGCGGGCGAGCACCGAGCGCAGCAGGTCGCGCGGGGACTCCGGGCTGGGGGAGCCGGTGGCGGGGTCGGTTGTCTCGCCCAGGCACCAGGCGACGCCCGGCTCCCAGGGCAGGCCGCGGGCGGTGGAGAGGTCGGGTCGTACGGTCACGTCGGGGAGGCCCGCGTCGAGGCCGCCCCGGACCGGGACCACGTCGCCCTGCGGGGTGGTGTGGTAGACCGCGCGGCAGAAGGCGAGGCCGTGGTCGCAGGCCGAGGGCAGATGGTCGAGCAGGACGTCACGGGCGCGGTCGGTGCCGATCAGGTCGGGATACGTCACCCGGACCACGTCGATGCCGTCGGCGGCGAGCCGGTCCATGGCGGTGCGGACTTCTGGGGTGTCTTGAGCGCTCACCGATGTCTCCTCGGCGGATGTGTACGGGGCGTGGTGGCCGGCAGCCGGGCGGGGTGGCCCACCCGGCGAGGGCCCGGCGTCGGGGTGCGGACGCCGGACCGGCGTCCACCCATTGTTTGGTGCCAAACGGTATGGACGGCCGCCCTTCTCCGCAAGGGGTGCGGGGAAAGAATTTATCCATCTGGATAGCTCTTGACCAGGGTCCGTTCGCTTCCTATGTTGTTTGAAGCCAAACGAGTTGGGGAGTGCGGCCATCCGTACCCCTTTGGCGGGGGCCCGGCCACGGAGCCGGGCCCCACTTCCCTCAGTGCGCCCCGACGCCCTCACCTCCAGGAGGACCGGCCATGAAGGTCGTCGTCGACATGAACAAGTGCCAGGACCACGGACAGTGCGTCTTCTCGGCCCCCGACGTCTTCCAGCTGGACGACACCGGGCGCCTCGCCTACGTCAGCGACCCCGACGACGCGCTGCGCGACGAGGTCGAGGAAGCCGCCGACGTCTGTCCGCTGCAGGCCATCCGGATCGAGGCCTGAGATGGCCGAGACGGCTCACGTCCCCCGGAGTCCGGGGCGCGTCGTCGTGGCCGGTGCCTCGATGGGCGGCCTGCGCGCCGCCGAACAGCTGCGCGCAGCCGGCTGGACGGGCGCGATCACGGTCATCGGCGACGAGCCCCATATGCCGTACAACCGGCCGCCGCTGAGCAAGGACGTGCTCGCCGGGAAGGTGCCGTTCGAGTCCCTAGCGTTCACGCCCCGAGCAAGTGCGGCGGACGTCGAGTGGCGGCTGGGCGCGACCGTCACTTCCGCCCGCCTCGACGAGCGCGTCGTCGGACTCGACGACGGTACGGAACTCGCCTTCGACGGTCTGGTCGGCGCCACCGGAATGCGGCCGCGCAGGCTGCGCTGCGACGGTCCCTCGGGCCCGGGCAGCGGCCGGCACACCGTGCGCACCCTCGCCGACGCCCGGGGCCTGCGTGACGAACTGAACCGGCCGGGCGTCCGCGTGGTCGTCATCGGCGCGGGCTTCATCGGCTGCGAGGTCGCGGCCACCGCCAAGGGCCTCGGCGTCGGCGACGTGACGGTGGTCGACCCCGAGACGCTGCCGATGCTGCGCCCGCTCGGCGCACTCCTGGCCCGCTCCCTGCGTCGGCGCCACGAGGAACGCGGCGTGCGCTTCGCCCTCGGGGCGGGTGTCGCGGGCTTCGAGGGCGAGGGCCGGGTGACCGGTGTCGTCCTGACCGACGGGACGGTGCTTCCGGCAGATGTGGTCGTGGAGTCCGTCGGCTCGGTCGCCAACACCGAATGGCTGGACGGCAACGGCCTGGATCTGTCCGACGGGGTCCTGACCGACGATCAGCTGCGCGTCGGCGGCCACCCGAACGTCGTCGCCGTCGGCGACGTCGCCCGCTTCCCCAACGCCCGCTACGACGGCGTACCCCGCCGCGTCGAGCACTGGTCGATCCCCACCGACACCGCCAAGCATGCCGCGAAGAGCCTCGTGGCCCATCTCGTCGGCAGTGTGGCGCAGCCCGCGCCGTTCGCCCCACTGCCCACCTTCTGGAGCGACCAGCACGAGTTCCGGCTGCAGTCCTTCGGCGCACCCGCCCTCGGCATCGCCGACGTGCGCGTCCTGGACGGCGACCCGGAAGGCGACGTCCTCGTCGGCTATCACGCCGACGACCGGCTCGTCGGAGTGGTCGCGCTCGGCGGCCCCGCCGCCACCACCGGCGCCGCGCGCTACCGCGCCCAGCTCCTCGCGCAGCCCGCCCTCACCTCGTAAGGAACCCCCAGTCATGGCCAGCGTCCGTGGTTACTTCCACCCCAAGACGGCGACCGGCGACGCCTCGCTGATCCCCTCCCCGCCGTGGCACTACTCCGGCGACCTGCTCACCGTCGAGTACCGCACCGACCCCGCCCGGGTGCGTGAACTCCTCCCTGAACCTTTGGAGTTGGCCGACGAGGACCCCGGCGCTGTCGCGCTGATCTGGGCCGACTGGCAGTCCTGCGCCGCGGACGGGAGCCAACTGCTCGACCCCGTGCTCGCCCAGTACAAGGAGGCCTTCGCGGTCGTGCGCTGCCAGTACAAGGGGCGCACCTACTCGCGCTGCGTGTACATCTGGGTCGACAAGGACTTCGCCGTCGCGCGCGGCCTGCACCAGGGCTACCCGAAGAAGCTCGGCTCCATCCACCAGACCCGCCCGCACCCCTACGGGCCCGCCCCGCGGATCGAAGCCGGCGCCCGCTTCGGCGCGACCCTCGCCGCGGCCGACCGCCGCCTGGCGCAGGCCGTGGTCACCCTGCGCGAACCGTCCGAGACCAACGGCTTCGTCAACAGCCACCCGATGGCCCACCACCGCTGGCTGCCCTCCATCGAGAAGGGCAAGGGACTGGCTCTCGATGAGCTGATCGAGACCGGCGCCGCGTCCTTCGAGGCGGGTCAACCATGGGTCGGTGAGGCGGAGTTGGAGCTGTTCGAAGCGCCCACCGAGGAGCTGGCCCGACTGGAGATCAGGGAGCCGATCGCCGCCTACCACCGGCAGGTCGGCGTCGTGTGGGACGGCGGCACGCTGCTCGAGTCCGGCACCTCCGGAGCCGAGTGACTCCCACCCACTACCTGCCACTTGGAGACTGGACATGAGCGAACACACCCTCACCGTGGCCGGTGTCACCGTCGACACCCGGCACTGGATCGGCGGCGAACGCGTCGCCTCCGCCGACACCTTCGCGGACGTCTCGCCGATCGACGGGAGCGTCCTCGGCGAGATGGCCCGCGGTACGGCGGCAGAAGCCTCGGCCGCCGTCGCCGCGGCCCGCGCGGCCTTCCCCGGCTGGGCGGCCACCCCGCGCGCAGAACGGGCCCGGATCCTGCACGCCGTCGCCGACGCCGTCGAGAAGCGCATCGAGGACCTCTCGATCGTCGAGACCCACGACAACGGCGCCCTGCTGCGCTCGCACCGGCGCGGAGTCATGCCCCGCGTGGCACACAACTTCCGCTTCTTCGCGGACTGGCTCGTGGGCCTCGGCCACGACGACTTCGACACCCGCGGCCACACCAACCACGTCAGCTGGGACCCGGCGGGCCCCTGCGTGCTGATCACCCCGTGGAACGCACCGCTGATGCTCGCCACCTGGAAGATCGCCCCGGCGCTCGCCGCCGGCAACACCGTGATCCTCAAGCCCGCCGAGTGGTCGCCCCTCACCGCCTCCCTGTTCGCCGACATAGCCGCCGAGGCCGGACTGCCCGCCGGGGTCCTGAACGTCGTGCAGGGCTACGGCGCCGAGGTAGGCAGCGCCCTCGTCTCCCACCCCGACGTGCGCCGCATCAGCTTCACCGGATCGGTGCCCACCGCGAAGACCATCGCCGCGGCGGCAGCCGCCCACCTGGTGCCCGCCAGCTTCGAACTCGGCGGGAAGTCACCGCTGTTGGTCTTCGCCGACGCCGATCTCGACCTCGCCGTCGACCTGGCCGTGGAGCAGTACGACAACGCGGGACAGGTGTGCCTGGCCGCGACCCGCATCCTCGTCGAGGAGACGATCGCGGAGGAGTTCACCCGACGTTTCACCGAGAAGGCCTCGGCCCTGCGGCAGGGAGACCCGCGCGACGAGACCACCGACATCGGCCCCAACATCCACCCCCGCCAGCTGGAGAAGATCGACGGCTTCGTGCAGCGGGCCCTCGCAGCCGGGGCCCGCGCCGTCATCGGCGGCCGACGGGGCGAAGGCCAGTACTACGCGCCGACCCTGCTCACCGATGTCGCCCAGGACTCCGAGATCGTGCAGGAGGAGGTCTTCGGCCCCGTCCTGACCCTGCAGACGTTCGCCGACGAGGACGAGGCGGTCCGCCTGGCCAACGACACCCGCTTCGGGCTCGCCGCAACCGTCGCCACCGGCGACCGCGGGCGCGCCGAGCGCGTCACCGACCGGCTCGTCGCCGGCACGGTCTGGGTCAACTGCTTCTTCGTACGCGACCTCCAGGCGCCCTTCGGCGGCTCCCGGCACTCCGGGGTGGGCCGCGAGGGAGGCACCTGGAGCTTCGACTTCTACTGCGACCTCAAGAACACCGTGACGGCGCCGAAGGGTTGGCGGGACCATGGGTGAGATCGTCGGGGCGGGGCTGCTCGCCCACGTGCCCACCGTCGTACTCCCGCAGGAGACGCGCCTGGAACTGAACGAGGGCAAGGAGATCACCCTCGTCACCGGCCTGAACGAACTGCGGCGCGAGGTCTTCGAAGGGGATGCCTCCCAGGAGTACGACACCGTCGTCGTCCTGGACTCGCACTGGGCCACCACCGTCGAATTCGTCGTCACCGCCCAGCAGCGCCGGGCAGGCCTCTTCACCTCCGAAGAGCTGCCCCGCGGCATGTGCCGGATGCCCTACGACTTCCCGGGCGACCCCGAACTCGCCGGGAACATAGCCAGGTTCGCCGACAAGCACGGCACCTGGATCACCGCGATCGACGACCCGTACCTGCCGATCTACTACGCCACGACCAACCTGTGGAAGTTCCTCGGCGAGGGCCTGCCCGACAAGAAGTGGGTGACCATCGGCGTCTGCCAGACCGGTGACATGGAGGACCACCTGCGCCTCGGGCGAGCGCTCGCCGACGGCATCGCCGCCACCCCGGGCCGCCGCGTCCTGCTCATCGCCTCGGGCGCCCTGTCGCACACTTTCTGGCCGTTGCGGCAACTGCGCGACCACGAATCGAGCGACCCCGCGCACATCTTCACCGCCGAGGCGCGCCAGGCCGACCACGAACGCATCGCCTGGTTCAAGGAGGGCCGTCACGACAAGGTCCTCGACACGATGGACGAGTTCTGGAAGTTCAAGCCCGAGGCCAAGTTCTTCCACTACCTGATGATGGCGGGCGCCCTCGGCGAGCGCGCTTGCGTCGCCAGGGCGCGCCAGTACGGCGAGTACGAGAACTCGATCGGCACCGGCCAGGTCCACCTGTGGTTCGACCGCCCCGCCGGCGGCTGGACCGGCAACGGCCTGCCCGCACACCCCGCACCGCACAACCCCCACAGCCGCGCCTAGGAGCCCTCTCATGCCCGAGTACCGCCGCATCCTCCTGGACGGCGCGGCCGTCCAGGTCCTCCGTGAGGACGACGAACTGGTCGCCGGCGACGGCCGCCGCGTCAAGGTGGAGGATGCCCAGCACCTTCCCGCGGTCGTCCCCTCCAAGGTCGTCGCCGTCCATCTCAACCACCGCAGCCGCGTCGACGAGTTCGAGATCGAGCTCACGCCCACCCCGACCTACTTCCACAAGCCCACCTCGGCCCTCAACTCCCACAAGGGCGCGATCGTGCGCCCCGAGGGCTGCAAGTGGCTCAACTACGAGGGCGAGGTCGCCATCGTGATCGGCAGGACGGCGCGCAACATCTCGCCGGCCGACGCGGGGGAGTACATCGCGGGCTACACGATCGCCAACGACTACGGCCTGCACGACTTCCGCGACACCGACGCCGGCTCCATGCTGCGGGTGAAGGGCTCCGACACCCTGTGCCCGCTCGGCCCGGGCCTGGTCACCGACTGGGACTTCCACGACAAGTACCTCCGCACCTACGTCAACGGAGAGGTGGTGCAGGACGGTTCCACGGCGGAGATGGAGTGGGACATGCACTACCTCGTGGCCGACATCGCCCGCACCATCACGCTGTACCCCGGCGACGTGCTGCTGTCCGGCACACCGGCCAACTCCCGTCCCGTACAGCCCGGTGATGTCGTCGAGGTGGAGGTGGAGGGCCTGGGGCGGCTGACCAACCACATCGTCACCGGCCCCACCGCGATCCTCTCCGACGTGGGTGCCCAGCCCACCGAGTCCGAGGAAGTCCTGTCCACCGCGCTGGGCGGCGACTGGGAGTTCCGCGGCATCCGCCCGCCCCGCCGGGGCTGACGGATCACGAACCGCGTCGTGCCGGGTCGACTCCGAAGCCGCCCGGCGCGGCGCCCCGAGCGCGGTGCTGCGCAATCGACCGGCAGCCACCGCGGGCTAGGTAGGGTCCCTGACGTGACCGAATCCGCCGAAGCGCCAGACGAGAAGAAGAGCCGAAGCCCTCGTGGCGGGGCGCGCAAACGGCTGGACTACGGAGCGGGCCGTGACGCGCTGCTGAGCGCGGCCGTGCGGGTGGTGGCCCGTGGTGGCCTGCGCAAACTGACCTACCGCGCCGTCGCGGAGGAGGCCGGTGTCACCCACGGTCTGGTCGTGCACCACTTCGGTTCCCGTGACGCCCTCATCGAGGCGGCGCTGGCCCACACGGTGCACACCAGCCTGCACACCAGCGCCATGGAGTCCGGCACCGGCAGGACCGCGGACTTCTCGGCAGGGCTGTCGGAGATGGTCGCCGCCAACCCGGACCTGCAGGCGTTCCAGTACGAGCTGATGCTGGAGTCCCGGCGGAGGCCGGAGCTGCTGCCGCCGCTGCGCACCCTGTACGACGAGTACTTCGACGCGGCCCAGCGCGAGTTGAACCGCATGCTTCCGAAGGATGCGAGCCCGGCCCTCATGCGGCTCGTCTTCGCCGCGCTCGACGGTCTCGTCCTGCACCAACTCGTGCTGGGCGAGCCGGAGATGACCGAGGCCGCTCTGGAGGAGCTGAGGTCCCTGTTGCGCGGGCTCGGGGCCGACTCCGAAGAAGACGCCTGACCTTCGCCACCCACGGGTTCGAGGGACAGGCGGAGCCCAGCCGGAAGCATCCCGCAGGGCCTTGCCAAACGACGGGTCCCATCCGACTATGGGGCAACTCGTTTGGCCTGAAACGAATCGCCCCTCCCTCATCCCCGGCAGGTGATCCGCGTGGACAGTCAGACGGTCACAAGGCAACAGACCGTGCAGGACCCGCCCACAGCAGGCAAGCTCAAGTCCAACGCCCTCGGCGTCGTGGGCATCCTCTTCTTCGTCCTCTCCGCGCAGGCGCCGCTGACCGGCATCGCAGGCGCCCTCCCCATCTCCGTCGGCCTGGGCAACGGCGCGGGCGCCCCGGCCGGATACGCCGTGGCCGGGGCGGTGATCTTCCTCTTCTCGGTCGGCTTCGTCGCCATGGGTCGCCATGTCGTGGACGCCGGCGCCTTCTACACGTACATAGGCAGGGGCCTCGGCCGGACCACGGGCACCGGCAGCGCCGGTGTCGCACTCTTCGCCTACTGCACGATCCAGGCCGCCATGTACGGGCTCTACGGGTCCCTCGTGAGCGGGCTTGTGGCGCAGTACACGGGCCTCGACGCGCCTTGGTGGGTCTGGGCCGTGGTCACGATGGTGATCGTCCAGGTGCTCGGCGCCGCCGGCATCGAGATGGGCGCCAAGGTGCTCGCGGTCTTCGTCCTCGCCGAGTTCAGCATCCTGCTCGTCTTCGCGCTGGTCACCCTGGTCAAGGGCGGCGGCCCGGAGGGGCTCGGCTTCGCCGAGAGCTTCTCGCCGAAGGCCGCGCTGCAAGGGGCACCGGGGGTGGCGCTGATGTTCGCGGTGGCGTCGATGTTCGGCTTCGAGGCCACCGCGATCTACGGAGAGGAGGCGCGTGAGCCCAAGAAGACCGTTCCGCGCGCCACTTACCTGTCCGTCGCCGTCGTCACCGGCTTCTTCGCCTTCACCTCATGGATGCTCGTCTCCGCCTACGGGGCCTCGCACGCCACCGCGGCCGCAGGCAAGGCGCTGGCGGGCGGCGACGGCGTGGTGTTCGTCCTCTCGCCCGTCGCGGACCTGTTCGGCGGCTGGGCGGGCGACGTCCTGCCGGTCCTGCTCGCCACTTCGCTCTTCGCCGGCATCCTCGCCTTCCACAACTCCGCCAACCGCTACCTGTTCTCGCTCGGCCGCGAAGGGGTGCTCCCGCGCAGACTCTGTACGCTCAACCGGCGCCACTCGCCCTGGGCCGCCGGCACCGTGCAGACCGCGCTCGCGCTGCTGCTCGTCATGCCCTTCGCGCTGCTCGGCAAGGACCCCGTGCTGAGCCTCTTCTCCTGGTTCAGCGGCGTGGCCGTCCTCGCGATGATGCTGCTGTACTTCCTGACGTCGGTCTCCGTGATCGTCTTCTTCCGCAGGCAGCGCCTCGACACCCGCCTCTGGAACACGCTGATCGCACCGGCCCTGGGCGCGCTCGGAATCGGGGGCGCGATCTGGGTGATCCTGGCCAACTTCACGACGCTCATCGGCGGTTCGGCCGAGACGGCGACCTGGCTCGTGCTGAGCGTCCCGGCCGTCCTCGTGCTGAGCGCCGTCGCGGCCCGCGCGGTTCGTGCGCGGGCCGCGACGGCCTGACTCTGCCCGTTCCCTCTCGGGGTGCGCCCGGCGCACAGGTCGCCGGCGCACCCCGGCAAGCGGGCGCGATTTCCTTTGACCTCAAACACATTCAGTGAGCCGGAGGCCACACCATGCTGGAACTCACCCACGACGAGTGGCTGAGCCGCGCCAAGGAGCTGGACCTGTCCGGCTTCCACCACATCGACGGCGCCGACGAGGCGGGCGGCGGCGCAACCTACGCGGCCGTGTCACCCCGTGACGGACAGGTCCTCGCACAGGTCGCGGACGGTGGCACGGCCGAGGTCGACGCCGCGGTGGCCGCCGCGCGCCGCGCCTTCGACGCCGGCCCGTGGGCCCGCCTCGCTCCCGCCGACCGCGGCCGCGCACTGCTCCGCCTCGCCGACCTCCTGGAGGAACGGCGCGACAGCCTCGCCCTTACCGTGAGCCTGGAGATGGGCAAACCCATCACGGACGCGTACGACATCGAATTGCGTGCCGCCGCCAACAGCTTCCGCTTCTATGGGCAGTTGGCCGACAAGCTCACCGACGAGTCCCCGCACACCGCGCCCGACGCGCTCGCCCTCGTCACCCGCGAGCCGGCCGGAGTGGTCGGCGCGGTCGTCCCGTGGAACTTCCCCCTGACCATCGCCTCCTGGAAGGTCGCCCCGGCGCTCGCGGCCGGCTGCACCGTCGTCCTCAAGCCGTCCGAGAACTCGCCCCTGTCGGCGCTGCAACTGGGGCGGCTGGCCACCGAGGCGGGCCTGCCCCCCGGCGTCCTGAACGTCGTCACCGGTGACGGCTCCACCGCCGGGCGTGCCATCGGACTGCACCCGGACGTCGACGTCCTCGCCTTCACGGGGTCGACGGCCGTCGGACGGCACTTCCTGCACTACGCCGCGGACTCCAACCTCAAGCGGGTCTGGCTCGAACTGGGCGGCAAGTCGCCCAACATCATCCTGCCCGACGCCCCCGACCTGGAGAAGGCGGCCGCGACCGCCGCCTGGGGCATCTTCTTCAACCAGGGCGAGATGTGCACCGCCCCCTCCCGTCTCCTCGTCCACACCTCCGTCGCCGAACGGGTCACCGAGGCGATCGTGCGACGGGCCGGCGAACTGCGGGTCGGCGACCCCCTCGACCCCGCCACCGAGATGGGCGCCCTGGTCGGCGAGGCCCACCTCGGCCGCGTACTCGACCACATCGACACGGGCACGAGCGAGGGTGCCCGGCTGCGCACCGGCGGCACCCGCACCCTGACCGACACCGGCGGCAGCTTCCTGCAGCCCACCGTCTTCGACGAGGTGAACCCAGGGATGCGGCTCGCTCGCGAAGAGATCTTCGGCCCCGTCCTGTCCGTCCTCACCTTCGACGACCTCGACGAGGCCGTCGCCCTGGCCAACGCCACCGAGTACGGACTCGCCGCCGGACTGTGGACCTCCGACCTGTCCACAGCGCACCAGGTATCCCGCGCCCTCAAGGCCGGAACGGTGTGGGTCAACTGCTACGAGGAGGGCGATCTCACTGTGCCCTTCGGCGGCATGAAGCAATCGGGCAACGGCCGGGACAAGTCCGCCCACGCGCTCGAGAAGTACACCGAACTCAAGACCACCTGGATCCAGCTGTGACGGCCCGGCCCCTCATCGCCGTACCGGCCCGCTTCGCCGCCTCCACCTCAGCACTTCGCTACGCCGCAGAGGTCAACGCCCGCACCCTGATCGAGGCGGTCTGGAACGCCGGCGGGGAACCGGTCACCCTCCACCCACACGCACCCGGCGGCACCGCCGACCCGGGCGAGGTGGCCGCCCGGCTGGCCCGCTTCGACGGCCTGCTCCTGCCCGGCGGCGGCGACATCGCACCACACCGCTACGGAGCCACCGCGGCACACGCCAGCGTTTACGACGTCGACGACACCCAGGACGCCTTCGACCTCGAACTCGCCCGCCAGGCCCTCGACACCGCGATACCGCTACTGGCCATCTGCCGGGGACTCCAGGTGGTCAACACCGCGCTCGGTGGCACTCTGCACCAGGACATGGGCGGCCCCGAAAGCGAGCACCGGCACATTGTGCACCCGGTGGAGATCGAGTGCCTGTCGCTTCTCGAACAGGCCACCGGGACCGAGAAGGTGGACGCGTCCTGCTACCACCACCAGCGGGTGGACCGGCTCGGCTCCGGACTCAGTGTCACCGCACGCGCCGGAGACGGAACGGTGGAAGCGCTCGAACTCCCGGAAGCGCGCGGCTGGTTCACTGCCGTGCAGTGGCACCCGGAGGACACGGCACACGAGGACGGGGCACAGCAAGGCATCTTCGATGCCCTGGTCCGGGCGGCGCGCGCTCACTGACGCGCCTCCCGTGGCGCCGGTCAGGCCTTGGGGCGGCGCCCGCTGCGGCGGGGGGCGGGCTCGGCGCCGTCCAGGAGGGCGAGCCGGCGCTCCTCGCCGTGCTCCTCGACCTGGAGCACCACCCTGCGCAGCCCGTCCGCGATGCTGCGGCACTCCTCGTCGCTGAGCTGCCCGGCGACGAAGGCCTCTTCCTCGTTGAACTTCGGGAACACGCGTCGCATCAGCTCCTCACCCTCGTCCGTGAGGCTGAGCAGCACGAGCCTGCCGTCGTTCGGGTGCCCGGCACGCCGGACCAGGCCCCGCGCCTCCAGCGTGCGGGAGACCCCGGTGAGGGTGCCCTTGGAGATACCGGCCTCCTCAGCCACATGGCGCGTCTCCGACTCACCCCAGACCCAGATCACCCAGAGCACCACGAACGCGGTCCAGGTGAGGTCGGCCTCGCGCAGGACCGAGTTCTCCAGGTGCTGACGGACGGCCGAGGCGGCACGGTAGATGTTGGCCACCACCGCCATCTGTTCATGGCGGACCGGCATTCCACCGAGCTTCGCCTCTGCCAGCTTCTCGGCTTCGGTGATGGATCGTTGGCCTGGCACGAGCACACTCCTTCGGCGCCACCGCGGCGCGTTCCGGGCAGGGTATCGTTCGGGGCCAAATTGTACGAAGTGCCGCGCATTCCGTCGCGCGGAGAGGTGTTGCCGCCCCGGTCATGAGGTCCCGGTCATGAGGCCGAGTCGGCGGGGTCGTACGTGGTCACCCAGCCGCGGCGTATCTCCCATGTGCCCCCGTCGGCGGTCGCTCCGCGCAGGCCGTGCAGGGTGTCCGGGCCGGTGAGTGCCGGCAGGCGGGAGTCGTTGAGGGAGGCGAACGCGTAGGTGCGGCACGGGTCCCAGTCGGTGGAGTGGCGCAGGCGGCGGGCCAGTTGGGCGAAGCCGAGCGGGGCCGCGGCCACCACCCATGCGTCGGGGAGTCCGGCAGTGAGCCGGGTGGCCGGCCGCAGCCAGGAGGCCGCGGTCTCGGGCCAGTCGACCGTCGTGAGCACCTTGCCGCCCCGCGCGGCCCAGGCGGTGGCGAACGTGCCGGCGGCCTGGCTGGACGCCTCGTCACGGCTGTGTCCCACGGTGACGGTCTCGATCCGGGACTTGGGGAGCGTCAACAGCCGTATGAGTGCGGCGAGTTCGGCCGCCGTGTGCGGCGAGGGGCGGGGCAGGTCGCCGTGCGCGGCCAGGTCCGCAGGGCTGATCAGGGGCGAGCGGGACGATTCCCGGTCGGAGAGGTTGTTCATGGCGTGGTGTGTGCTCTCTCGGTCGGCTCTCCAGCGGGCGTACTCCTCGGGCAGGCAGACCGCGCACGGCCGGAATCCGGCCGCGACGGCGGTGGCCTCGTCCGGGAAGAACACCCGGTGCTTCACGTAGTGCCCTCGGGAGATGGCCCGCAGCGCGGACGGGCAGTCCAGACGCCCGTACAGGCGCCCGCGACGGTGCCCGCCGAGCGCTCCCGGGGTGGTGCTCAGGTAGGGCGTGCCGTCCCGGCCGAGCAGTGCGTATGTGCGCCGAGGCTCGTACGGGGCGGGCGGGACGTCGGGGTTCATGCCGCGTCGTGGAAGACGAGTCCGAGGGTGCGCCGTCGCCCGGAACGCACGGTGCTCACGCCGTGCCGCATGGGGGCGTTGGACCAGCCTCGCTTGGAGGCGACGGGCCGGCCGCGGGTGGTGAAGATCAGCCCGTGGCCCTGGAGCAGGGTGGTGGACGATCCCCTCGACTGTGCGCGGGCGCGCTGCTCGGTCATCAGGAACTCACCACCGGTGAAGTCGGTTCCCGGCGCGTCGAGGCCGATGACGACCTGGAGGGGGAAGAGCATGTCACCGAACACGTCGCGGTGCAGCGCGTTCCAGTCCCCGGGCCCGTACCGCAGCAGAATCTGCGCGGAGCGGTCCTGCCCGGCCGTGTGGCACATCTCGATCCACTCGTCGAGTGAGTCGGGCCAGGGCCCGATTCTGTCGAGCTTCTCGGCCCAGTCCCGGGCGATGGGCAGCAGCCGCGGATAGAAGGCCTTCCGCAACTCGCGTACGACGTGCGGCAGTTCATGTGTGAAGTAGCGGTACTGCCCGGAGCCGAAACGATGGCGGGCCATGTCGACGGTGGTGCGGAAGCGTTCGGCGTCGTCGTAGAGGTCCGCGATCTGACGGCACTCCTCGGGCGTGAGGAGTCGGCCTGTCGGGGCGTTTCCGTAAGTGTTGAGCTCGTCGGCCAGGGCGCCCCACTCCTCGTGAGCGACGCGGTCCGCGACCGGGCCCGTCAGACGGGTGGTGTCCAGCATGGTGAGGATCCTCGGGTCGAAGGTGTCACCCCGGCTCCGTCGACGTGCGTGTCCTCGGAGCCGGGGAGCCGTAGGGGCGGCGTTCAGGGCCTTGCGTTCATGCGGTCTGACGCAGGCCCTCCAGGTCCAGAAGCTGCCGCTTGCGCTCAAGGCCACCCGCGTAACCCGTGAGGGCGCCGTTCGCGCCGATCACGCGGTGGCAGGGGCGTACGACGAGCAGCGGGTTCGCGCCGATCGCCGTACCCACGGCGCGGACGGCGGCCTTCGAGGCTCCGATGCGCGCGGCGACGTCGCCGTAGGTCAGGGTGCTGCCGTAGGGGATGGCTTCGAGCGCCTTCCACACCCGCTGCTGGAACTCCGAGCCGCTGCCGGCGTACTCGATGTCGAAGTGCGTGAGCCCCCCGTCGAAGTACGAGCGCAGCTGCGCGGTGATCTCGGCGAACGCGTCCGCGTCCTCGACCCAGTCGTCCTTGACGAGGGCGCCGTTCTTCTGGCCCGGTACGGTCAGCGCGGCAAGTGCGGTGCCGCCCTTCGCGGTGGCCGACTCCTCGCCCACGAGCAGCAGTTCACCCAGCGGGCTGTCGAGCGTCCTGTAGACGGTCATGGGTCTGTTCCTTCCGGATCTCCTCGTACGGTGATGTCCTACTGCCAACAACTCTGCGCCTTATGCGCAGCTATGTCTGGCGGGATTCGGACATTGCCCTGACGGGGGTCGGTGCCTTGTCGTGAGGGGCGGCGGCGTGGGGTGGGGTGGGGTGGCTGAGCACGGGCCGTCAGCGGGCGTTGTGGAAGATGAGGCCGAGGGTGTTGCGGTGTCCGGACTCGACGGCGTTCGTGCCGTGCCGCATGGGGTGCCGGCGGAAGCCGTTCCTGCCGCGGATCGGGCGGTGCCGGACCGGGAAGATCATTCCCTGGCCGAGCTGCGGTTTGACCACCATGGCGCGGGACTGGAAGCGGGGGCGCTGCTCGACGAACACGTTCTCGCCGCCGGTGAAGTCCTCGCCGGGCTGGTTGAGCATGACGGCGATCTGCAGCGGGAAGACGATGTCGCCGTAGATGTCCTGGTGAAGGCAGGCGTAGTCGCCCTGGCCGTACTGGAGGATCAGCGGGGTCGGCCGCTTCTGCCCGTTGTCCGCGCACTCGTCGATCAGCTCGTCCAGCGTGCCGGGGAAGGTGCGTTCGCCGAGCTGAGGCGCCCACTGGTTGGCCATCCACGCCATCGGCGGGTAGAGCCGCTCGCGGAGGGTCTGGACGAGCGGTACGGCGGTGGGGTCGGCGTAGTACTTGTAGGTGCCCCGGCCGAACTGGTAGCGCTGCATGACCACGGTGGACCGGAACAGGGCGGGTTCCCCGAACGTGTCGATGATCTCCTGGCACTGTGTGCGGGACAGGAGAGGCGGGGTGACGGCGACACCTTGGTCGTTCAACTGGCCATATAGGTCAGCCCAGTTGAGTCCGCTGAGTGCCGGGACGGTTGGGTCGTGCGGGATGCGGGGTGGCGCGCCGGCGGCCGGTACGCCGTCGCTGAAGAGTGTGTCCGGGGCGGGGGTGTGCTGGTGCGGCTGGTTCAAGTCACGGGTCTCTCGCGCGGCGGAACGGGGCGGAGCGGGGCGGGCCCGAGGTCCTGCCCCTAGGGGTGCGGCCGCAGGCCGGCACCTTCGGCCTTACCGATATTCGCTGCCCGCGTGAGCCAATGCTGGCGGGATTCGGACGACGCGCTGCCGCGACGGCATGTCACTCGCGCCCGCCCCGTGGACCGATCCCGCTCAGCCGATGACGAGCGGGAGCCTCGCGGCGAAGCCGCCCAGCGCGGCCTTCTCCTCGTCGGTCGGTGTGCGACGTCCGGTGCCGATCAGGAGCGCGTCCTTGTCCGAGAACGAGGAGGGGAAAGGGGTCCCGGCGATCTTCTCCAGCGTCGCGCGAACCGCCGCGAGGGCCTCGGCGGGCGGCTCGGCGCGAAGCCGGGCGGCCGACGGCAGGTGGGCGATCAGGTCGAGGTGATGCAAGGTCCATTCGAGGACGTACGCGGACAGGAAGTCGCCGACGGTCAGCACCTCGTCGCGGGTGCTGACGCGGGCGGCGGGATCGGCGAGCCGGGCGGCGCGGCCCGCCGCGGAACCGACGTCGTCGAGGTGGAACTTGAGCCACCGCGGCTCGCCGTAAGCGGCGGCCAGCCGGGGGACCAGCGCGTCGAGCGGGTCCTCGCCGGTCGGGGGTTCGACGATGCCCCAGTACGTGACGGCGTCCACGGTCGGTTCGGATTCCGCCGGCGTGACCAGGGTGATCAGAACGTCCTGGGCGCCGATGACCAGGTGGCACACGAGGTCCCGCACGAGCCAGCCCGTACAGCCGGAAGGCCGCTCGAAATCCTCGTCCGGAAGTTCGGCGACGGCTGTGCGCAACGCCGTCCAAGAGCGTGAGAAGAGATCCACCGCTGCACGGTATTGGGGGCCGGGAAGGGCGCACAAGCGCATTCGGGAGGGTGGTGCGTGTCGTCTTCGTGCGGGTGCTGCGTGGGTGGTCTGTTCAACCACGCATGCGAGTCAGCCAGTTCAACCACCCTTGTGCGTACGGCCTGTTCGACCACCCGCACGCCACGCTCTAGTCGTCCGCCGCCACGAGCAGGGTGAGGGTGGCCGCGGGCCGGTCGATGAGGACCAGTTCGTGGAAGTCGATGTGGATGGGGCCGTAGTCGTGGAGGGCATCATCGGGAGGCTCGCCCAGTACGTATTGGCTGGTCGCCGTGCGGATCGGGGCGTAGTGCTGCTCCACCAGACGCGCTTCGAGCTCCTGCGGCACGTCGCCGTACCGGCCGGCCCAGGTGCGGATGAGCTCGGTTGCCGTGAGGGCGTCGACTGCCTGGTAGGCGCCGGGGGTGATGCGCTCGAGCCACCATTGCCCGTGCCGCGGCCAGTCCTGGACTCCCGTGCCGTCGTACGTGTCCCGGAACTGAGGGTGCGCGATCAGGGCGGCCAGGACGGTTCGGTCGTCCGGCGCGTCCATCGGGAGGCGGAAGCGCTTGGTGCTGATCCAGCGGTACCCGTGGGAGCCCTCGCCGAAGTCGAAGTCCCGGAAGTTGACGAAGGGGCTGCCAAGGTGGTGGAGAGCCGGCGCGGGGTGCATGTCGATCATCGTAGGAGGCCCGGCGTCCGCGCCCCTGACCGGCCACATCACCCTTCCCTGCGCTCCCCGTCCGCCGAGCCGATCGCAGCCCTGGTGACAAATCCGGCAATGAGCAACATCACACGCCATAAAAACGCCCATAGCTGGCATATCGGCTCACGCTTCGCCCGGTCGACTCCTCCCTCCCTGTAGCGTCGCCGTCATTCGGGATCCGGGTCGCTCATCCGGCGGCCAACCGCCCGGTGTGCGCGAGGAAGCGCCGCACACCGAGTGCAACGGACGGACCTCCCCGCCGGCGGGCGCGAAGCCCTGGTGTGGGGCATCGGTCGAATCCCAGGCCGTGTCGCAGGACGTCGACCTCGCCGCCGACGGCGAGCACCTACTGCCGATGCGACCGCCGACACAGAGCAGGACGGAACATCCATGCCGGGAACGCACATGCCGCTGACGCGACGCGCAAAGCAGGGACTGGCCGCGGTCCTGGCCGCCGGCTCGGCTCTCACCGCCTTCATGGCCGCCACCCCTGCACAGTCGAGCACCGCGGGTACGAGTACTGCCGCCACGAGCGTCGAAGGCTCCCCGGTGACGTGCACCTCTCACCGGCCCGGACTGGCGGACCGCCTGGAGCGCGACATAGCCGCATCGCTCCACGGGCACGGCAAGGCCTCGGCGCTCGCGCTCTACGACCGGACCACGGACACCTCGTGCGCGTTCCGGGCCGACACGGCCTTCGACTCGGCGAGCGTGGTCAAGGTCACGATTCTTGGAGCCCTGCTGCGCCAGGTCGCCGACGAGAACCGTCACCTGACCTCACGCGAGGTCGACCTGACCACCGCCATGATCACCAAGTCGGACAACGCCGCCACGAACGCCCTCTGGCACCAGGTCGGCCATGACGGCATCCAGCACTTCCTGAACCTGGCCGGAATGCGGGACACCGTGCCCGGCCCGAAGGGCACGTGGGGTCGCACCCAGATCACGGCGGGCGACCAGGTGAAGCTGCTCCGCCTGCTGACCTCGGACAACAGCGTTCTCGGCACGCGCTCCCGGAGCTACGCCCTGCGGCTCATGACTCGTGTCGTCCCGGATCAGCGCTGGGGAACGCCGGCCGGCGCGCCCGGGACGGCGACCGTTCACGTCAAGAACGGCTGGCTGAAGCGTTCGACCAACGGCTGGCGTGTGCACAGCGTCGGCGTGTTCACCGGCGGCGGTCACGACTACGGGATGGCCGTGCTCTCCCACGACAACCGCACCATGGAGAACGGCGTCGCGGCCGTCGAGCGCGCGGCCCGCGCCATCAACCGCGACCTGAACCTGCCGAAGGCTTCCTAGCCGCTTCGGGCACCCGTCCCACCCCAACTCTCGGGCCGGCCGGGCTCACAGCCGGCGCTGTGCCGCCTCGACGCTGTCGCCACCGTTCGTGTTGAACGCGATCGCGGCTTGGGGCGCATGGATGCGGATCAGGTTCATGATCTCTTCGAGGAGCGGAAGCAGCTGCTCGGTCTTGCGGATCCCACCGCCGACGACCGCCACGTCCCACGGGCGCTCCGTCAGTGCCGCCACGAGGACGGACTCGGCCGAATCGTCGAACACGACCAGCGCCATGGCCGCATCGATGCCGTGCTCGCCGAACCGGTCCAACTCCTCGTCAAGACTCTTGCGAAGGGCTCCCGCGTCGACGCCGGGAATCGCCTCAGGGTCGTAACCGACAACAAGTGCAGAGGGCATAGGGCCAAGCTACCGGGATCCGGCCGAGCGCGGTCTGCCGGACGGCACTTGGTATCCGCTGACGAACGGCGGCGCCCGGTATCGCGCTCTCTTCCCCCCTCCTTCCCTCTCCGTGATCAGCGCTCCCGTCATGCGATACCTGGGCCGGACGTGCAGACTGCCTAACGGGACGCCAAGGGCGGGGCTCTCACCACTGGCGCCCGGGCCCGGAAGGCCTGTGTGACGCACGTCACATCTGGACTCGTCACATCGTGCCGAGCCGCTCCGTCAGAGGGATGTAACCACCGGCACGAACCAGGAGCTCGCCATGGAAGAAGCCCGCCTCAACCTCTTCGCCAACCACGTCGCGGCCAAGGTCCTGAAGCACATCAACTCGGGCTCGAAGGTGGTGACGGACTCGACGCTTCCGGCTGCCACTCAGGAGCTGGTGAAGATCCGCTCCAGCCAGATCAACGGCTGCAGCTTCTGCACCGACATGCACACCAAGGACGCCACGGCGGCCGGGGAGGACCAGACGCGTCTCAACATGGTCGCCGCCTGGCGCGAGGCGAAGGTGTTCACCGATGCCGAGCGCGCTGCGCTGGAGCTGACCGAGCAGGGCACCCGTATCGCTGACGCGGGCGGCGGTGTCTCGGACGAGGTCTGGGCGAACGCGGCCAAGTACTACGACGAGGATCAGCTCGCCGCGCTGGTGTCCCTGATCGCCCTGATCAACGCCTACAACCGTGTGAACGTCCTCGTTCAGCAGCCCGCCGGCGACTATCAGCCCGGCCAGTTCGGGTAACCGGCACCACCTGCGAACTGCGGAGACCGTGCGCCGAGCGGCGATTGTCAGTGCGGGCTGCCATGCTGCGTTGCGTCGGGATTCGTCAGTACACGAAAGGCCTGATCATGCTGTCGACGACGTACGTACCGGGCGCGCCGAACTGGCTGGACCTCGGTGTGCCGGATGTGGACGCGGCCGCCGCGTTCTACGGCGGTGTGTTCGGCTGGACGTTCCGGTCCGCCGGGCCGGAAGGCGGCGGCTACGGGTTCTTCCAGCTCGACGGCAAGAGCGTGGCCGCTGCCGGTCCACTGACCGAGGACGGCGCCGCCCCTTCCTGGACGATCTACTTCCATACCCCTGACGCGGATGGTGTCGCCAAGGCGGTGGAGACGGCCGGGGGTACGGTCCGCGTTCCCCCGGGCGATGTCTTCACCTCGGGGCGGATGGCCGCGTTCACCGATCCGGCCGGCGCGCAGTTCGCCGTCTGGCAGCCCGGTGACGTCCAGGGTCTTGAGACGGTCATGCAGCCCAACGCCCTGTGCTGGACCGAGCTCTACACGACCGACGCCGGCGCGGCCAAGGACTTCTACCGCGACGTGTTCTCCTGGCAGTACCAGGACATGCCGTCGGGTGATGACGGCCCCCCGTACACCGTCGTCGCCCCGGCCGGTTCCGCGGACGTGGGCGAGGCGGGCCACGGCGGCTTCATGCAGCTCCAGCAGGAGAACCTCGACGCCGGGTCCGGCGCCGAGTGGCACCCGTACTTCGGTGTCGAGGACTGCGACGCGACCTACGCTGCCGCCACCGAGCGCGGTGCCACGACGCTCTTCCCGCCCATGGACGTGCCGGGCGTCGGGCGCCTGGCCATGGTGAAGGACCCGTTCGGCGCCACCTTCGCCCTCATCAAGGGCGACCCGTCCATGGGCTGACGGACGAGCGGTCGTCATTACCGCACGACAAGTACCAGCTTGCCGGTTGTCCGGCCGGTCTCACCCAGCTCGTGTGCCTTGGCGGCCTCGGCGAGCGGGAAGGTGTCGGCGATCGTCGCGCGGAGCTTCCCCGTGGCGATCAGGTCGGCGATCGCGTTCATTCCGGCGTGATCGGCCTCCACGATCATCTCCACGCCCCGCACGCCGAGCCGCTCGGCCTCCTCGGCCAGCTCCGTGGTGCCGGTCGGGAGGATGGAGACCAGCAGACCGCCCGGGCGCAGCGTGGGCAGGGAGCGGCTGCGGTAGTCATCGCCGATGGTGTCCAGGACGACGTCCACGTCGCGGACTGCCTCGGTGAAGTCGGTCGTGCGGTAGTCGATCAGTTCGTCGGCGCCCAGACCGCGTACGAAGTCGTGCTTGGCCGCGCTGGCCGTGGCGATCACGTACGCGCCGCGCGCCTTGGCGATCTGCACGGCGAGATGGCCGACGCCGCCGGCCGCCGCATGGATCAGGACGCGCTGCCCCGGCTGCACCTGAGCGGTGTCGACCAGGGCCTGCCAGGCGGTCAGCGCGGCGAGCGGAATGGCGCCCGCCTGCACGTGGTCGACCTCGGACGGCTTGTGTGCGAAAGCGCGGGCGGGCGCGGTGACGTACTCGGCATGGGAGCCCACACCGTGCGGGTAGGGCAGCATGCCGAACACCTCGTCGCCCGGCTTGAACAGGGTCACGCCGAGTCCCGTCTGCTCGACGACTCCGGACACGTCCCAGCCGAGGATGAACGGCGGTTCGCCGAGGAAGATGCCGTGCTCCCGGTGCTTCCAGTCGGTCGGGTTGACGCCTGCGGCATGGACCCTGATCAGGATCTCGCTCAGTCCCGGTGCCGGGCGCTCGCGCTCGACCTCCTTGAGTACCTCGGGGGCGCCGAGGGTGTCCTGGCTGACGGCCCGCATGGTGGGGGCGGCGGGCGTGGTGGGTGCGGTGTTCTCTGAAGTGCTCACCGCTCCAGCGTGCCGTGGCCGACCGCCCGAGAAAATGGCATGACTGCCACCATTCGATAGGATCGTGCCATGAGTGGCAGTGGCAGTGGCAGTGGCAGTGGCAGTGGCAGTGGTGTCGGTGACGTCAGGGGCGTCAGGGGCGGCAGTGGCGTGCACAGGGTTGTGGTGCTGGCGCTCGACGGAGTCCATCCGTTCGAGCTGGGCATTCCGCGGCGGATCTTCGGCGCCGCGGACGGCCGGTACGAGATCCGCACCTGCAGCGTCGACGGTGGCCCCGTGCGCACGGACGCCGATTTCCTGATCACCGTCGAGCACGGCCCCGAAGCGCTGGGCGAGGCGGGCACCGTGGTGATCCCGCCGGTCGACGAGTGCCCGCCCAACGGGTCCGTGCTCCCGGGCCCGGTGGCCGCCGCTCTCGCGCACATCCGGCCCGGCACCCGCGTCGTGTCCATCTGCACCGGCGCCTTCGTCCTCGCGGCGGCCGGTCTGCTCGACGGCCGTCGCGCCACCACGCACTGGGCCCTGGCCGACAGTTTCCGGCTCTTTTTCCCGCAGGTGAAGCTCGACCCCGATGTGCTCTTCGTCGAAGACGGCGACATCCTCACCTCGGCCGGTGCCGGAGCGGGTGTCGACGTCTGCCTCCACGTCGTACGGCAGGACTTCGGCGCCGAGGTGGCCAACCAGGTGGCGCGGAGGTGTGTGGTGCCGCCCTGGCGCGAAGGGGGCCAGGCGCAGTACATCGAGCAGCCCGTCCCCGAGGCGTCCGCCGCCGGTACGGCCGCCACCAGGGAGTGGGCACTGGACCACCTCGACCTGCCGCTGACGCTGGCCGAACTCGCGGACCATGCGCAGATGAGCCTGCGTACGTTCGCCCGGCGGTTCCGGGACGAGGCCGGGATGAGCCCGGGTCGGTGGCTCACCCAGCAGCGGGTCGCGAGGGCGCGTCACCTGCTGGAGTCCAGCGATCTGCCGGTGGACCGGATCGCCGGCGAAGTGGGCTTCGCGACGGCAGCGTCACTGCGGCAGCATCTGCATGCCGCGATCGGCGTCTCGCCGCTGGCGTACCGGCGCACGTTCCAGGCGGCGACACGCTAGGTGAGCGGGACTGTCGCGGCCTGAAAGACGGCGCACGAATACATGGTGGCGGCCCGGTTCGTCAGCCATTACGCGGCGGGCCGCTCGTCCCTCGTACCACCAGCTTCGGATCGGGAACCGCCTCCCTCGGCGTCAACTCACCGTTCGCCAGGCGCTCCACGGCGAAGCGCACCGCCTGTTCGGCCATGAGGAGGGCGTCCTGGCGGACGGTCGTGAGGCCGATGGGCATCAGGTGGGAGAGATGGCTGTCGTCGTAACCGACGACCGACACGTCGCCGGGAACGTCCACCCCCGCTCGCGCGAAGGTCATCAACAGGCCGGCGCGCTGCGGGACGTCGACGCGGACATGGCCGTCAACAGCGAGCACGAAGACCTCGAACTGGGCCCGCTCGAAGGCCTGGAGGTTGCAGCACGAACGCTGCGCGCGGCGGCCTCCCAGGCCATCTAGGCATGCAGCGGAATCAGAGGTTGCGGCCCAGCAGGTCGAGGAGCGCGACCCAGTGCCGTTCCGCGGCCTCGGCGTCGAAGCGGTTGGTGTCCGCCATGGTGAAGCCGTGGTGGGCGCCCGTGTAGACCTCGGAGTGGTGGCGGACGCCCGCCGCGGAGAGCGCCTTGTCGAGGCGTTCGATCTGCTCGGGTGGCATGGACTGGTCCTGGTCGGCGTGACCGAAGTAGAGCTCCGCGGTGATCCGGCCGGCGAGGAGGTGGGGGCTCGTGGGGTCGTCGGTGGCCAGGCCCGCGCCGTGGAAGCCGGCCGCCGCCGCGACCCTCTCGGGATGGCTGCCCGCGGTGAGCAGGGCCAGGCGGGCGCCCAGGCAGTAGCCGGTGACGCCGACGGGTCCTGCGGCGGCCGCGGGGCAGTCGGCCAGCCAGGACAGGTAGGCGGCGGAGTCGCGTGCCACCGCCTCCGCGGTCAGGTCGCCCATGAGGGGGACGATCTGCTCGAACAGCGCCGGCCGCTCGGCGTCACTGATGAAGTCGGGCAGCGCCACGACCGGCGCCCGGCCGCGACGGTAGAACACGTTGGGGACGAGCACGGTGTAGCCGGCCGCCGCGAGCCGGTCGGCCATCGCCCGGAGATGAGGGCGCATCCCGAAGGCATCCATGTAGAGCAGGACGGCCGGGTGTGCGGCGTTGTCGTCGGGGTGAACGAGATAGGCGTCGGCGGTGCCGTCGCCGGTGGGGATCTCGACAGTGGTGCTGCGTGTGGCGGTGGTCATGACGTGCAGTCTCTCAGGGAGCGGCATGGGGGATGTCCCTGAGGGTGAGTCGGTACCAGTCGTTGCCCGAAAGGATGTGCAAGTCCGGGCCGCGGCCGATCACTTGTGCGTACTTCGGCAGGGGATCACCGTTCGGCAGCACGATCCGGTACTCGGCTGTGATGCGGAGCTCTTCACCGTCGAGGGTGCCCACGGACAGCCGGTCGTGGTGCGGTCCGTAGCCGCCGAGCAGGGCGACGCGTGAGTCCTCGACGGCGAGGGCCGTGGCTCCGGCCACGCTGTTGTGCCAGGACGTGACCACGCCGTCGCGTATGCGGACGATCGGGAAGTCCGTGTAGTAGCAGGCCCAGGTGGCGTCACCGTCGATGTTGAGTGCGTAGCAGTCGCTGATCGCTCCCCACGGCTCGGATGTGTGCGACGGGAAGTGCCACTGCGTCTCAAGGTCGGGGGAGAAGCGGATCAGGCCGTACTGGCCCATGGGTGCCGGTGTGCCCGGGTTGCCCCACCCGAGGTTGCCGTAGACCCCTTCGTCGAAGTAGCCGACCCAGATGTCGCCGGTGTGCGTGGTGAAGACGTGCGAGATTCCGTCGCCGAGGGTGGCTTCGGCGACCACGCGGCCGTCGGCGTCGTAGACGATCGCGTTACGGTCAGCGCCTTCCGGCCGCCACCTGGCTCGGGCGCCGACGACAAGCATCCGCGCTCCAGGCAGTGGCTGAACGGTGACGTGGGCGAGCTCCAGGCCGGGCAGTTCAACGGAGGCCGTGAGGTGCGGCGCGTGCACCGACACGCGGGCGTCGACAGCTTTCGTCGCGCGCGGTTCGGGGAACGTCGCGCCTCCGGCGCTGGTCGTAGTGGCCGAGAGTCCGGCGACGTCGCGCGGCTTCGACCACAAAGCGATGACCTGCCCGTCCGGACCGACGGACGCCGCCACCTGCTCCTCACCGTCTTCGCCCGCGATGACGGCGTGATGCCGGAGCTCCAGCGTGGGCAGCGTCAGCACGGCCGCCCGGCTCTCCTTGCCTTCGTTCATCCCCACACCCCACCAGGGGGCGGAGTGCCGCGCCAGCGATTATCGAGGGGGAGGGGCCAAGTGCCCTACCCTCGCGGAAACACCGGCGGGAAGAGCTCGTCCACCGGGCGACCCCGATGGTCCCGCTCCGGATACGCCGCCCGCATCAGGTCGAACAGCTCCTGCCCGGCGCGCCTCAGCGCGGGAAGGTCGACGCCGGGGATCGCGCCGTCACGCATCACCACCTTGCCCGCGACCATCGTCAGGACCGCGTCGCGGGCGGTGCCGTTGAGTACGAGGGTGCGCAGCGGATCCTCGGTGACGCCCATGCGGAAGTCGTCGAGGGCGAAAGCCGCGAGGTCGGCGGTGGTCCCCGGGGCCAGGCGGCCGAGGTCAGGCCGGTGCAGCGCTGTCGCGCCACCGGTCCAGAGCGCTTCGAAGTAGCCGGCGAGACGGCCCTGGCCCAGGTCACCGGCCTGGATCTTGGCGACCTGGGTGCCCACGTCGATCCCCCGGATCAGGTCCGGCGGGAAGGAGTCCGTGCCGAGGCACAGGTTCACCCCCCGAGCCCGGTAACCGGCGAACGTATGCAGGTTGTGGGCGTACCGGGCGTTGGTCAGCGGGCAGTGCACGATCGACACACCTGCGTCGGCGAGCACCGCGACATCTCCGGTGTCGGCACCGAGCACTTCCGGGTGTACGTCCAGCACCACTCCGTGCGGAACGATCAGCCGGTCCGACAACAGCCCTGATTCGGCGATGAGTTGAAGCGGCGTACGCCCGTAGGTGTGCTGGATGAAGTCGCGCTCGGACATGCCTTGCAGGGCGTGCAGCCGTACCAGCGCGCCGCGTTGGTGTGCGGCCTGGGCGATGTCGCGCAGGAGGTCCGGGGTGAGCGTCTCGATCCGGCAGGGGAGCAGGACCCCGGTCACCAGCGGGTCGGCGAGCTGTGTGGTGTGGTCCAGGAAGCGCAGCGCGTCGGCCAGGCCACGCCGGCCCGCCTGCTCGTCGAACTGCACGGTGCGCTTGCCGTCCGCGCCGATCACGTTGACCCCGGACCGGAACGACGGCCCGAGGAAGGCACGCAGACCCAGCTTCGTGGACACCTCGGCCATCGCCACGAAGTCCTCGTACGTCTCGGCCCAGTCGCTGTGCACCTCGGAGGCGATCGGCATGTAGCTGGTGACGCCGTGCAGGGCGAGCTGGGTCAGTGCGTACTCGCGCACAGTGCGCCGTTGCGCCGCGTCGAACACCGCGCGGGGCGCGGCGAAGTAGTCCGTCGACCAGGTGAAGCCCGAGGACAGATCCGGGGACGCCCAGGAGTCCAGGATCAGGTGGTCGATGTCGGTGAGGGCGTCGAGGTCGATGAGGCCGGGGGTGATCACCGCGTCACCGAGGTCGATGTGTTCGTCGGCCTCGTGGCGCGCCAGTTCGGCGCGCGTACCCACGTCGAGGACGGTGTCGCCATCGATCAGCACGGCACCGTCCGGGATCTCCACGTGTGAGCGTCCGTCGTGGGCGATCACCCATGAAGCGGTCACCAAGGTTGTCATCGACATCCCTCTCAGATTTGGTACACCAAGTAGGCGGATTGGCCGCCGAAGTCCCCGGGTGCGAAGGGCTGCGCCGCACCGTCGGACAGGTCACCGGCGCCGGGCTCGCACCGCGCTCCGCATGACCATAACCCGCCGATGACAAGGCAAGTAAGGCTGATTTGTGGTCTGCACAACGGTGATGCGCCGGATGTCACATCACCCTGGTGGAAACCGCGATTCTTGGTATACCGTTCCGGCCACCCACACCCCCGAGCACCGAAGGATCGACGTGCCGGATCCGCATGAGTCGCCGAGTCGGACGCGCCGCGCCAGCGCGCCGGAGCCCTCCGAAGGGCAGGTGGCCACCCTGCCTTCACCGGAGTCCGAGGCCGCGCCAACCGAGCGCGAGCCGACCGCCGAGATCGCCACCGCGCGATCGCTGCTCGGAACGGCATGGCTTCGCATTCGGCGCAGCCGGATCGCTGTCGCCGCGCTGATCGTGGTGGCCCTGATGGTGCTGTTCGCCGTCCTGGCCCCGGTGTTGGTGGCCATCGAGGGCTCCGACCCGTTCACTGCCCGGACCGGGCCCGAATTCCTGGACGACTTCGACACGCCTGGCCTGCCGTTGTCGTACTACCGCTTCCCGTCCGGCGAGCACTGGCTCGGACTCGAACCAGGGCTCGGGCGCGACATCTTCGCCCGCATGGCCTACGGCGCGAGGATCTCCCTCACCATCGCGCTGCTGTCGACCGTGGTGTCGGTGGTCCTCGGCACCGTGCTCGGCGCGGCCGCCGGATACTTCGGCGGCAAGGTCGACATGGTGATCAGCCGCGTGATGGACCTGTTCCTGGCCTTCCCGCACCTGCTGCTCGTCCTGTCGCTGACCCCGATCCTCCAGTCCCGGCTCCGGGGCACCTCCCTCGACTCCGGCAGCCTCGTGCCGATCGCCTCACTGGTGATCATCCTCGGCTTCTTCGGCTGGGCGTACCTGGCGCGAGTTGTGCGTGGCCAGGTGCTCTCGATCCGGCAGCAGGAGTTCGTCGAGGCCGCGCAGGCCTACGGTGCCTCCCACCGGAGCATCATCTTCCGGCAGATCATCCCCAACGTGATGGGGGTCGTGCTGGTCTACGCGACGATGATGATCCCCACCAACATCACCGCGGAGGCGGCCCTCTCGTTCCTCGGCGTCGGGGTCAAGGACCCCACTCCCTCCTGGGGCCAGATGCTCAACGCGGCCCAGTCGGGCAACTGGTACCTCTCCGACCCGTGGTTCCTGGCCGTCCCGGCCGGCGCACTGGTGATCACCGTGCTCGCCTTCAACCTGCTCGGCGACGCGGTCCGGGACGCCCTCGACCCGAAGTCGTCCCGAAGCTGATCCGCCCACCTCTGATCCACCTTGACGCACCTCGGGTCGGCCCCTGACGTGCGCCATCCCTTTCCCGTCCGCAAGGAGACGCAGTGAATCGAAGCACCAAGGCGGCGCTCGCCCTGACGGTGAGTGCCGGGCTGGCCCTCACCGCCTGCGGCGGCCCCAAGCCCACTCCCGGTGACCGGGCCGACGCCAAGGCGGACGCCTACGCGCCGGTGACGGTCGGCAAGGGCTACACCACCAAGGGCGGGAACATCAACGTCCTGATGTCCTCGGACTTCCAGACCTTGGACCCCGGCAACAGCAACTACGTACAGACCGCCAACGTCGGCCAGCTGTACTACCGCACCCTGACCATGGCCAAGGAGACCGCCGGCCGGCCGCCGACCATCGTGCCGGACCTGGCCACCGACCTGGGCAAGGCCTCCGCCGACGGCCTCACCTGGACCTACACCCTCAAGAAGGGTCTGAAGTTCGAGGACGGCACGCCGATCACGAGCAAGGCCGTCAAGTACGGCGTCGAGCGCACCTACGCCCGCGACGTCTACACCCAGGCACCGCAGGAGCTGAACTCGGCCCTGGCCGACGACGGCTACAAGGGCCCGTACGCCGGTGGCGACTTCAAGGCGATCGACACCCCCGACGACCACACCGTCGTCTTCCACCTCAAGCAGCCGTTCGCCGAGTTCCCCGCGCTGGTGTCGCGGTCGAACACGGCGCCGGTGCCGAAGGCCAAGGACACCAAGCTCGACTACACCAACCACCCGGTCTCCTCGGGCCCGTACAAGATCAAGTCGTACGACCGTGGACGCTCGATGAAGCTGGTGCGCAACGACCAGTGGGACCCTGCCACCGACCCCAACAGGCCCGCCCTGCCTGACACGTTCACCTTCTCGCTGTCCACGGCCCAGGCCACCATCAGCCAGCAGCTGCTCGCCGACTCGGACCCGACGGCGATCACGCTGGACAGCAACGGCGGACTGCAGGCGTCCGACGCGGCCAAGCTCAACGACCCGAAGGTCAAGACGCGCACCGCGGCAGGTCTCCTGGGCTGCACCGACGTGCTCAACTTCAACACCGAGACCATCAAGGACCCCGACGTCCGCAAGGCGATGGCACTCTCCATCGACCGGGGCGCCATCCAGGTCCAGTACGGCGGCGCACGCTTCGGCAAGGTGGCCCAGTCGTACATCAACCCGGCCCAGCGCGGTTACGTCGCGCAGCACACCGACCTGGACCCCGCGGGCAAGCCGAAACTGGACGAGGCCAAGAAGCTCCTGAAGGGCAAGAAGGTCCCCAAGAAGCTGGTCTACGGCTACGCGGACACCAACGCCCGCTACAAGAACGTCGGCACCGTGCTCCAGCAGAACTTCAAGAAGCTCGGCATCGACCTGCAACTGCGCCCGATCCCGGCCGCCAACTACTACACCGTGCTGGCAGGCGACCAGATGCCCGACGTCGCCCGCAGCGGCTGGTGCGGCGGCGCCGACAGCGGTTCGGTGCGCACCACCGTAGACCCGAACGTGGGGCCGAGTCTGGACGGCAAGACCTACGGCTTCTCCAACATCTCGCGCTTCCACGACCCGGAGATCGCCCGCGACATGTACAAGCTCCGCGGCACCAACGGGACCAGCGAGGAACTGGGCAAGAAGTGGGCCACCCTCTTCGACCGGACCATGCAGACCTACCCGCTCGTCCCGTTGGTGCGCAGCTACACCAGCAGCGTGGTCGGCTCCAAGGTCCGAGGCGCCCAGATGGGCTACTTCTTCGGCGCCATCGACCTGTCGATCGTCGGCGCCGAGCACTGACGCACGCTGCACAAGAGAGGTAATCGAACGGTGAGTTCATCCCGAGCCGGCAGGTCGCACCCATGACCAGTTTCCTGATGCGGCGCTTCGTCGCGATGATCGTGCTCTTGTTTGTCATCAGCTTCGTGACGTTCAGTCTGTTCCAGCTCGGTCCGGCGGACCCGGCCGCGGCGGCCTGCGGTCAGGAGTGCACACCGCAGCGCATCGCCGAGGCCCGGGTCGCGCTCGGGATGGACAAGCCCTTCCTCACCCAGTACTTCACGTACATGTCGGGGCTGGTCGGCAGCCACACGGTCGGCGCACCCGGCGCCGAGACCCTGTGCAACTGGCCGTGCCTGGGCAAGTCGTTCCAGACCAACGAGGACGTCACGACGATCATCGGCCGGGCCCTGCCGTACACACTGTCGGTGGCCAGCGGTGCGATCGTGCTGTGGACCATCGCCGGTGTCGGCCTCGGTCTGCTTGCGGCACTCCGCAAGGGCCGGTTCGCCGACAAGCTGATCGTCGGCGGCGCCTCCGTCGGTGTATCGCTGCCCATTCCGGTGACGGGCCTGTTGCTGCTGCTCCTGTTCGTCAGCACGCTGGACCTGCTGCCGTTCACCACCAACGAGATCGCCACCCCGTTCGACGCCGCGGGGCCCGGCGGCTGGTTCCTGAACTACCTGTTGCCATGGGTGGCGCTGGCCGTCCTGTTCAGCGCGCAGTACATCAGGGTCACCCGCAGCAACATGCTGGAGACTCTCGGCGAGGACTTCATGCGTACCGCCCGCGCGAAGGGACTGTCCCGGCGGAACATCGTGTTCAAGCACGGTGCGCGGGCCGGCATCACTCCCGTCGTCACCATGCTCGGCCTCGACATCGGCGGCCTGCTGGGCGGAGCCGTACTCACCGAGCAGATCTTCTCGGTGCCGGGCGTCGGATTCACCGCGGTGCACGCCGCGCAGGCCGGCGACCTGCCGGTCACCATGGCCATCACCATGATGGCCGCGTTCTTCATCATTGTCGCCAACGTCCTGGTCGACATCACCTACGCGGTGATCGACCCGCGAGTGAGGGTCGCCTGATGACCACGCCCGAAGCCGCGCCCATGCTGGCCATCCGCGATCTACGGGTGAGCTTCCCGACCGACGACGGTGTGGTGCACGCCGTCAACGGGATGGACCTGACCCTGGCGCGTGGGGAAACCGTAGGAATCGTCGGCGAATCCGGATCCGGCAAGACCGTCACGTCCCAGGCACTCATGGGCCTGCTCAAGGACACCACGGCCGCCGTCACCGGACAGATCCTCCTCGACGGACAGGACCTCAACACGCTCACCGAGACGCAGATGCGCGCCTACCGCGGCAAGAAGATCGCGATGATCTTCCAGGACCCGCTGTCGGCCATGCACCCCTTCTACCCCGTCGGCGCCCAGATCGCCGAGGCCTACCGGGTGCACAACAACGTGTCCAAGAAGGCCGCGGCACAGGTCGCCGTCGACATGCTCGGCCACGTCGGAATCCCCGACCCGAAACGCCGCTACTCGGCCTACCCGCACGAGTTCTCCGGCGGTATGCGGCAGCGCGCGATGATCGCCATGGCCCTTGTCTGCGAACCCGAGCTGCTGATCGCCGACGAACCCACCACGGCCCTCGACGTCACCGTGCAGGCCCAGATCCTCGACCTGCTCAACGAGTTGCAGGACGAGACCGGGACCTCCGTCATTCTGGTGACCCACGACCTCGGCGTGGTCGCCGAGGTGTGTCACCAGGTCGTGGTGATGTACGGCGGCGAGTGCGTGGAGCAGGCGACCGTCGCGAACCTCTTCAAGGACCCGCGACACCCCTACACCCAGGGACTGCTGGCCTCGATGCCGTCGCTGGCGCAGCGGTCCGAGCGGCTCAACCCCATCCCGGGCTTCCCGCCCTCACTGTTGGCGTTGCCCGACGGCTGCCTCTTCGCCGACCGCTGCCCGAAGACGCACCTGGTGCCCGACGACGCCTGCGGTACGCGCCGCCCGACACTGACCGGCATCGACGGGCACCCCTCACGGTGCCACCTCGACACGCTGCAACCGACCGGAGAGGTGGCCCGATGACGCCGTTGCTGGAGGTCACCGACCTGACCAAGCACTTCCCGATCCGCTCCCGCGCCTTCAGGCCCGGCGGCGGCGCGATCAAAGCCGTGGACGGCGTCAGCTTCTCCGTCGACGCCGGACAGACCCTCGGCCTGGTGGGGGAGTCGGGCTGCGGCAAGTCGACCACCGGCCGCCTGCTCATGCGCCTCCTCGATCCGACGTCCGGGAGCATCCGGCTCGACGGCCGGGAGATCGCCGAGCTACGCCGGTCGGAACTGCAGGAATACCGGCGCCGGGTGCAGATGGTGTTCCAGAATCCCTCGTCCTCGCTCAACCCCCGCCAGTCCGTGGGCAGCGCGATCGCCGCGCCGCTCGTCGCCCAGCGGATCACGCCGGCCGGCGGCGTCAAGGCCAAGGTGCGGGACCTGATGGACCGGGTGGGGCTGCGCCCCGACCACTACAACCGCTTCCCGCACGAGTTCTCCGGCGGTCAGAAACAGCGCGTGGGCATCGCCCGGGCGCTCGCCCTGGACCCGCAACTCATCATCTGCGACGAACCCGTGTCCGCGCTGGACGTCTCGGTACAGGCGCAGGTCATCAACCTCCTCGAGGACATCCAGCGGGACACCGGGGTGGCCTACCTCTTCATCGCCCACGACCTGTCCGTGGTCCAGCACTTCGCCGACCGCATCGCGGTGATGTACCTCGGCAAGATCATGGAATACGGAGACACCTCAAGGGTTTTCGGCGCTCCGGAACACCCGTATACGCGGGCGCTGCTGTCCGCCGTACCGCAGCCCGACCCGGCGGCGGACCGGAGCGGGCGGATCCGGCTGAAGGGCGATCTGCCCAGCCCGGCCGACCCTCCGCGCGGCTGTGTGTTCCGGTCCCGGTGCCCCGTGCATACGCAACTGGACCCGCAGCAGCGCCAGTTGTGCACGGAGAGCGTGCCGAGCGGCGACATCGCCTGCCACCACGCCGACGTCGCGGCCGAGATGCCGGCCACGACGACCCGGTAGCCCGATCCCTGTCCCTATGAACAGCAGTACCGCGCAACAGAGCACCACAAGGCACAGCAGAGAGGTGACAGCAGTGTTGATCCGTGACGTCCGTCCGTGGGGTGGCGAGCGCAGCGACGTCGTCCTGTCCGGCGACCGCATCGCGGCGATCCGCCCGTACGACGCCGCCGCGCAGCCGTCCGGCGAAGTGGTGGAGGGCCGCGGCCGGCTCCTGCTGCCGTCGTTCAGCGACGTGCACGTGCACCTGGACTCGACCCGGATCGGCCTGCCGTTCCGGCCGCACACCGGCGGGCCGGGAGTGTGGACGATGACCATGAACGACCGCGAGAACTGGCGCTCCGCGGAGGTCCCCCTCGTGGAGCGGGTGGCCGGCACCCTGGAGCGGATGATCGCCCACGGCACCACCCGCGTGCGGTCGTACGCCCAGGTCGACGTGGACTGCAAGCTCGAGAAGTTCGAGGCGGTGGTGGCCGCGAAGGAGAAGTTCGCCGGTCGGGCCGAGGTCCAGATCATGACGTTCCCGCAGGCGGGCATCCTCCGCGAGAAGGGCACCGTCGAATACCTGGAGGCCTCGCTGAAGGCGGGCGCCGACGTGATGGGCGGCATCGATCCCTGCACCCTGGACCGGGATCCCAAGGGCCACCTGGACGTCGTGTTCGGGCTCGCGGAGAAGTACCAGGTCGAGGTGGACATCCACCTGCACGAGCCCGGGGAGCTGGGCGTGTTCTCCACCGATCTGATCCTTGAGCGTACCCGGGCGCTCGGCATGCAGGGCAAGGTCACGATGTCCCACGCCTATGAACTGGGCTCGGTCTCCGAGTCGGTGAGCCGCCGCATCATCGACGACTTCGCCGAGCTGGACATCGCGATGGCCACCGTGGCGCCGTCGGCCCGTGGGCAGCTGTCACTCGTCGATCTGACCGAGGCGGGCGTGCGCGTCGGCCTGGGCGAGGACGGCCAGCGCGACTACTGGAGCCCGTACGGCAACTGCGACATGCTCGACCGCACCTGGCAGCTCGCCTTCACCAACAACTTCCGCCGTGACGAGCTGATCGAGATGTCCCTGGCGGTCGCGACGATGGGCGGGGCGTCGATCATGAGCCACGACGTCACCCGCCTTGCCGGGGTCGGCGACCGTCCCGGCCTTGCGGTCGGTGACCGGGCCGACCTGCTCCTTGTCGACGGCGAGACACCGTCCAGCGCGGTGATGGACCGCGGCACGGACCGCACGGTCCTGCACGACGGAGTGGTCGTCGCCGACCAACTGGCCCTCGTACGAGGCTGATCCGCGCCCTCTGGGCGGCCATCGCGCCCAGCCCGTCAGCCCTCCTCGTCTCCTGGCAGTGATCAGGGTCGACAAGGGAGGGCTGATCGGGGAGGTGCGGTCAGCGGCGCTTGTCGGCGATGGCGCGGCGGCTGTTCTCCAGGTGCTGGACGACGAGTTCCTCGACGAGTGCGACATCGCGCTCGGCGACAGCGGCGTAGAGGGCCTCGTGCTCCAGCGCCATCGCCAGGAGGTTGTCGTGCCGGCCAAGCAGCCACCGCATCCGGCTGCGCAACGTACCTTCGAGTTCGCTCAGCAACTCGTTGGCCGCCATCGACGTCACGGTCTCGTGGAAGTCCGCCGCCGCACGCCGGGCGCGAACCGCGTCGCCTGCCCGGGCGGCCGCGAGTTCCTCGTCGAGGTTGGAGCGGAGCCGCTCGAGGCCGACGCGGTCACCCCGCTGAGCGGCCAGACGGAAGGTCATCACCTCAAGGGCCTCGCGGACCTCGTTCAGATCAGCGATGTCCGTAGGCGTGAACTCCCTCACGACCGCCCACGTCCGCGGCCGCGGAGTCACCAGACCCTCGGCGACCAGCACGCGCAGGGCATCGCGAACGGGTACGCGACTCACCCCTATTTGTGCCGCCAGCTCGCGCTCGACGAGCTTGCTGCCGGGCGTGCGCACACCATCGAGAATGTCGTCCCGGAGCTGCCGCGTAACCCGCTCCGACTCCGGCTCGAACTCCCCAGAACCTGCCATGCCCCGAGTCTCGCACGGGAGCGGAACCATTTGGTGTGACGTCGAGGCGAGGTGGCTCACGCTTCAAGGTGTGCGGGCGAACTCGATGAGGTGCCGGGCCGTGCCTTCAGGATCGATGATCTGATGGAGGTGTTCACCCGGCAGGTGTGCCACGCGCCAGCCGCGTTCGCGCGCTTCGGCGGCGACATCCTCGTACTGCGGGGCGAACAGCAGGTAGGAACACGGGTGGTCGTCCCACCCGTCCGGGACCGGAATGTGCTGCTCGTAGAAGGACAGCGGCAGGGTGGGCTGCTCCTCGATGACGGTCCGACGCGTCGTCGGATCGGCGAACATGGGTGCCACGTCCGCCTCGTCCCACCAGTCGGTCCAGCGCGGCAGTGTGCCGTTCACGGCCATGGGGGTGAGGAACTCCAGTATCTCCGGTGACGCGACAGGAGTTGGTCCGGTACGGGCCGGCAGCGCGGCATCGACGAAGACCGAGCCGGTCACCGGATGGTCGAGACCCGCGCGCATCACGGGGAGGAACAAGCCCGCGTTGCTGTGTGCCACCAACGTGACGGGGCTGCCGTCCGGGACCTGCCGGAGGTCGTCCCGGACGGCGCTGACGACGCGGGGCCAGAAGGGTGGGGGGCCGGCTGCGACGTGCAGCAGGGACGGCACCCGCACCTGGTGACCCGCCGCCTCGAGGCGTTCGGCTACGGGGTGCCAGGTCGAGGGACCCACGGACGGACTGTGTACGAGAACGAAGACCGGCTGCATGCGACGATTCTGCCGCCCGTCCCACCGGGGACGTGAGGTCTCGGCCGCGAGCAGAATGAAGTACGCGGCGGCCTGATACGGACGACTACCGCAGGAGCCGGTCCCTGGTCAGCTGCATGACTTCCCCGCGGCTGCGCGGGCCGTGATCGGCGGCGACGAGCAGCCATCAAGCCGTTCCGGTACGTGGGCGTGTATCCGGCACTCATTCGATCAATCGGCCGCGAGTGGCAGGCCGGCGCGAGTGAACGCGGTGCGGGGTCCGCCTCGGGGTGAGGCGATGCGCCGTCAGGCGTACTTCCAGCGCCAGGCGTTGGAGCTGTACACGCACTTGATGCCCGTGCCGCCCTCGTTGGTGGTGACGGCGCCGTGATCGCTGTTGCGGCAGAACTGGCCCGCCGAGTAGCAGTTCCCTGAGTTGGAGACGATCGAGCAGGTGCCGGTGGTGTCCTGGCTGCCGCTTCCACTGCCGTTATCGCTGCCGGTGTCGGCGGCGGCCTGGGCGGTCTTCGTGACGGTGACCGTGGGGCGCGGCTTCGCCTTGGCCTTGACGGTCTCGGTGACGGTCGGCGCGGGCTTCGGCGTGGCCGTCACGGTGGCGGTGACGGTCGGCCCGGGCTTGGCCTCGGCGGCGACGGGCTGCTGATCGCCGTTGCCGGCGCCCACTATGAGCGCACCGGTGAGCAGCAGGCCCGACCCGCCGAGCCACACGCGCTTGCGCTTGCGCAGCGGACGGGTGTCAACCGGACGCGGTGCGGGCGGCGTTGTGTACGCGTTGGTCATGTTGTCCCCCCTGAGGTGTTACAGGCGGGATCAGGGTAGTGCGTGAGTAGAGAACGTGAAGGAAATATGAATATCGAGTGATGCATTCGTGACTGCATTGTCGTGCAGCCGCTGAAGCCCCACTCCGATACGCGTGATGGGGGCCTGCCCGAGCGGCCCGCGGGAGCGGCTCACGGCCACTGCCGAGCGTGGGCGGCGATGGCGCCCAGCACCTCCGGCATGTCTTGCTCCGGTGCTGCTATCAGTACCTCCGAGCCCCGGCCCGGGCCGTCGAGGACCTCGCAGACGGCGACGAGGGGGTGGGTCGGTTGGGTCTGCTGCCCGCGGCTGTACCAGCGCTGCTGTTCTGCTCTCTGTGCGCGTGCTTCTTCGTCGAGGTAGGGGTGGATCGAGTACCGGCGTACTGCGCGCGGGTCGCTGCGGTACGGCGGCCGTACGGTGATCACCCGCAGCGGGCCCGGCAGCGGCTTCAGCGCCACCTTCGCGGCCGGGTCAGGGGTCGTGCCGATGACGTCCGGTCCTACGTACAGCGGGCCCTTGATGGCGAGCTTCCACGCGCCGGTGCCGGACACGGCGCCGTCCACCGCGTGCAATTCGACCGGCTCCACCGGCTCCACGTCGCACTTGCGCGGCAGCCGGGTCCGCGTCCACCACCGCAGCCAGAGCAGAGCGGGTACCAGTAGGGCCACGGCCGCCACCGCGAAGCTCAGCACCACCGCTCGGGGCCGGGGTTCGATCAACGCCGCCAATGCCCCGACGCCGCCCGCGGTGGCCAGGGCAAGTACGGGTGCGAGCCACTGCCATGCCATCGTCAGCGGGTTGCGCCGCCCGCGCAGCAGCAGCCACATCGCCGCCCACAGCGGCCCGAGTCCGAGCCCCCACAGGACGGAGGTCAGGGCCGCGGGCGTAGTGAAGAGCCGGCCCGGGTAGCGGCTGGTGTGTACGACGGACCTGTCGTCGCCGCTGTCCTTCCCGGCCTGGATCATGCGTACCGAGCCGCGCCACCAGAACAGCGTCACCGGTTCCCCGGCCCGTGCCCGCCCGTACACCGAGTCCCGCTCGTCGTGGGAGCGGGTGTCGCTGTAGGCGAGTTCCATCGTGCGGCGGTGGTCGGCCCGGGTCAGTTCCAGGGTGTACTTGGTGCGGGAGCGTTTGGGCGTGTAGGCGGAGTCCCGCACGGTGACGCGTTCGCGCTGCAGGCAGTACGGCTTGCGGTTGAGGCCTCCGCACACCTTCAACTGGCCGGTGCGACGACCGTTCTCGACGATGGCCACCTTCGAGAAGGCGACGTCGTCCCCGCGCGCCTGTTGCGCGGTCTGCCACAGCGGCCAGGACGCCCCGAGCAGTACGACGGCAAGGAGCAGGCCCACTCCCGCGCGGACGAAGTCCCCGATCCCGGATCTCATATGCCCCTCGCTGCCCCAAGCCCCGCCCTGTGCCTCACCCTGCGGAGCGAGGTGCGGGAATCCTACTCAGCGCGTGCACGGGGCCCGTAGGCGGATGGGTCCGCCACGCACCGGTCCGATGGCGACTCACAGCCAAGCGGTCCGTGGACTGAGCGCTAACGACTCCCCGGTGCGGCTCGGGGATTCTGTTCTGAGGCGTACGGACACGACCAGGCACTGGACTTCTCGCTGTACGCCGTCCGCCGCCTGGGCATCGAGCCACCGGCCGGGAGCCGCGACACCGCGTCGCCGGAAGCCTCTGGGCTGCCTGCGGAGGTATGGCCAGGCGGGCCACAACTACAGGGGGAACATCCCATGCAGATCACCGAGCGAGTCGCCTCGGTCGCCGCCAGTGGCGTCATGATCACCGCCGCGGCTCTCGGATTCGGGGCCGGACCCGCGAGCGCGGCGCCATCGGTCTCCTTCAGCAATTCGCCCGACCCGAACGGCACGACGATCTACGCCTACATCAATGGCGAGTTCGCCGGCGACGGCAGGTGGTACCAGGATCCGACCGACGCCCGCAAGGGCGACACCGTGTGTGCCGAGGACGGCACGGGCGACGGCTACTACATCCGCGCCGAACTCGCCGTCGGCCTCTCCGCGAACACCAATCACGACACCGCCCCGGCCGTCCACTGCAACACCCAGAACCTTCCGGAGGGCCACACCTTCAACATGCGCGTCTGTGTGGTGAAGGGCGAGGCCACTGCTCGCGGTGGTACTCCGTCACCGCCTGACCATCTCCTGAGTGCTGTACGGGCCTCGTACTGCCAGAGTGCGGGGCCCGTGGTGTCCCCGGTGGCCCGTCCAGGTCACTCAAGGCGGAGTCGCATCAGAACCCTGGGGTGGCCGGCCAGCACCGAGGTGGTCCGAGCGGCGACGGTGAACCCCGCGCGCTCGAAGTTCTTGCGCAGCCCCGCGTATGCCATCGTGAGGTCGACCTTCGCGTCGCCGTTGTCCAAGGGGTACGCCTCGATCGCCGGTGCGCCCTGTGCGCGGGCGTACTCGACGGCGCCCGCGATGAGAGCGTGCGAGATGCCCTTCTTGCGGTGGCCGGGGCGGACCCGGATGCACCACAGCGACCACACCGGCAGGTCGTCGACATGGGGGATCTTGCGGTTGCGCGCGAAAGAGGTGTCCGCGCGTGGTGCGACAGCGGCCCAGCCGACGGGTTCGGCACCGTCGTAGGCGAGAACTCCGAGTGGGGGACCCGTGCGGCACAGCTCGGCGACGTACTCGCCGCGGGCCGGTCCACGGAGCTCGTTGTTGAGCTTGGAGGGGATCCGGTAACTCAGGCACCAGCAGACGGTCGACGCGGGCGACTTCGGGCCGACGAGGGTACGGACATCCTCGAAGACCGAAGCCGGGCGAACCTCGATGGTCATGCGGCCAGAGTGCCACGGCGTACGTACCGACGCAGCTCAACCTGCGGGGCGAACCGGCGGTGCCATGCGGCTCACCGGGCCGTGATTGCCAGGCGTTGCGGGAGCCGGGTGACGGCGGCCGTTGCCGCGAGGGCGAGTGTGACGCCGACGGCGGCGGCGATGGTCGTGGCCCAGGCCGGTTCGGGGGAGCCGGACAGGACGGCGCCGGTGAGCCGGCTCCCGCCGTACAGGAGGGCCACTGCCGCGAGTGCGGCCGGCCAACGGTGCCGCACGCCCGTGATGATGTCGTCGATGACGTTCAGGACGACGATCACGGTCATGATGTCGGCGCCGCCGTACTCCTCGTCCCAACCGGCCGCGGTGACCGCCGTCCCGACGGCGATCGACGCCAGCCAGATCCCTGTCAGGCGCGCGTACGACGTGGGTTGACGCCGTTCCGTGCCGCGCGGAAGCCAGAAGAACCGCGTGATGTGCTGGGTGACCCTGTACTTCTCCATGGTCCGCGTCCCCGTTCCCCCGTTGCCGGCTCCTGCCGGCGTTCTGTGGTTGGACACATGACGGCGCGCCGCGGTTGTGCCGAGCGGAACTGGCCGGAAGTTGTCGGGGGTTCACGGATCGTGCCCGATACCTTCGGTCGCATGCCAGATGAGGGATTTGAACATCCACGGCTCGCCGCCGTGTACGACGCGCTCGATCCTGACCGCAGCGATCTCGACGCGTACGTGGGTATGGCGGAGGAGTTCGGAGCGCGTCGGGTGCTGGACATCGGCTGCGGGACGGGAGTGTTCGCGCTGCTGCTCGCCGATCGGGGGATCGAGGTCGTGGGGGTCGACCCCGCGCGGGCGTCCGTCGATGTGGCCCGGGGCAAGCCCGGCAGCCAGCGGGTGCGCTGGATCTGTGGCGACGCGACAGCGCTCCCGCCCCTGCGGACGGATCTGGCGACCATGACGGCGAACGTCGCGCAGGCCATCGTCGACCCGACGGTCTGGCGGCGGACGCTGCATGGGGCGTACGAGGCACTGCGGCCCGGCGGGCGCCTGGTGTTAGAGACGCGGGACCCGGCCAGACGTGCCTGGGAGGAGTGGAACCGCGAGGAGTCCTACTCGAAGACGCGGATCCCGGGAGTTGGTGTGGTCGAGAGCTGGGTCGAGGTGACCGACGTGAGTGGGCCGTTGGTGACGTTCCGGTGGACGTACGTATTCGCCGAGGACGGTGAGGTGCTGACCTCCGATTCGACCCTGCGGTTCCGCGAACAGCCGGAGATCGAGGCGCAGTTGGTCTCGCGAGGCTTCGTGGTCGACGAGGTTCGTGACGCCGCTGACCGCCCCGGCAAGGAGTTGGTCTTTGTGGCGCGGCGTCCGGAGGGCCGGGGCTGAGTGCAGTGCTGTACGACCCCATGGTGCGCGTGCGCGTGGGCCCCGGCCCTGGACCGGCGCCAGGTTCACACCGAGTCGAGCCACTCCGCGGCGGCGTCGAGCAGATGAGTGACCCCGTTACGCAGCGCGGGATCCGCCACCGGTGCGAAGAACGGCGAGTGGTTGCCGTGCGCGGTGGGCGGCTGCTCGCCCGCCGGATCGGCGCCCTCCCAGCTGCTGGGCTCCGTGCCGCCGAAGAACCAGAAGACGGACGGACACTCGGCCGCAGTGGCGAGCAGGCCGAAGTCCTCGCTGCCCGACAGCGGGGAGCGCAGGGTGTGCACCTGAGCGCCGCCCGCCCCGAGCGCGCGGAGGACGCGTTCCGTCGCCCCGTCCGAATTGACCGTCAGGGGAAAGGAGGGGAAAGGAGTTGATCTCGCTGAACTCCGGGGGGCGAGGCGCGCCGGAGGTCGCTGCCTCCCCTTCGACCGTACGGCGCACCGCGGCGAGCACCCGCTCCCGCACGGCGGCGTCGAACGTCCTGATATTGATCTTGAGTTCGGCCTCGTCGGGGATGATGTTCTCCTTGGTGCCGGCCCGCAGTGAGCCCACCGTGACGACCGCCGACTCCGTCGGCGAGACCTCGCGGGCCACAATTCCCTGCAACCGCATGACCGTCGCCGCCGCCATGACCACGGGGTCGACCGTGGCGTGCGGAGCCGAACCGTGCCCGCCCCGTCCGAGCAGACGTGCCCTGAGACTGTCCGCCGCGGCCATCACGACACCGGGGCGCGTAGCCACCGAACCCAGCGGGAGCGGCCCCACATGCTGGCCGAGCACCACGTCGGGCCGCGGGAATCGCTCCAGGAGACCGTCGGCCAGCATGGCCCTGGCCCCGGCGGCTGTTTCCTCGCCAGGCTGGAAGATCGCCAGCAGCGTGCCGCGCCAGAGTTCCCGGTGCGCCGCCAACTGGCCAGTGGCGCCGAGCAGAGCCGCCGTGTGCAGATCGTGGCCGCAGGCGTGCATGAGCGGAACCGGCTCGCCGTCCGGCGACAGTGCCGTATCCGTGGACGCGTAGTCGAGTCCCGTCGCCTCGCGTACGGGGAGGCCGTCCATGTCGGCCCGGAGCGCGACCACCGGTCCTTCGCCGTTACGCAGCACCCCGACCACCCCCGTGCCGCCGACGCCCTCGGTGACCTCCCAGCCCTGCCCACGCAGCTCCGCGGCGACGATCCCGGCCGTGCGGTGCTCCTGCATGGACAGCTCGGGATGGGAGTGCAGGTCACGGTAGAGCAGGCCGAGGCCGGGCAGCCGGGCGTCGAGGCCGTCCCGCAAGGGCAACGCCCTCGCGCGGCGCGGGAACGGTCAGGGACCTGTCGGTCTCCATGTCAGTCCTCCCAGATCTCCGGCGGGGTCCGGGGGTCGGGGGTCGACACCGGGGCCGAAGTGAGTCCAGGATGGGGACCATTGATCACTCACTCGTGATAACGCAGGAATTCGACGGAGAACCGTGCACGATGCCTGACAGCAGCACAGAAGGGCCGGAAGGACGCCGGGATACGGTGGCCGGTTCGCTTCAGGAGTCGGACCTGGCGTTGATCGAGGCCCTGCAGCGCAGCCCGCGTGCGCCGTGGTCACAGATCGGGCCGGCGCTCGGCGTGGACGCCACCTCCGCGTCCCGGCGCTGGCACCGGCTGGTCGGTCAGGGGCTGGCCTGGCTGACGGCTTACCCCTCCGCGAGCACGACCAGCTTCGCCTACGTCGACGTACGCTGCCGACCGAACACCGTCGACGAAGTGACGCGCCGCCTGTGCGCGCTGCCCCAAGTCCTCAGCGTCGAGGAGGTGACGGGTGACTTCGATCTGTTCCTGACCGTGGCGGCCCCGACGCCGGCCGCCCTCGCCGTGCTCGTCCGCCGGGATCTGCCCTCCGCGCCGGGCGTGGAGGCGACGGCCATCCACCTCGGCCTGCGCCTCTACCAAGAGGGGAGCGGCTGGCGCATGCGGGCTCTGGACCGGCAGCAACGCTCACTCCTGGTACCCCCACAGCAACCTCCGCGCCGCTCCCCGACTGGGGCCACCGCCGACGCGGCACTCATCGCCGCGCTCGGCCCGGACGGGCGGCGAAGCCACCAGGAACTGGCCAGGGACCTGGGCGTCAGCGAGGCGACGGTGCGCCGCAGGCTCCAGCGGCTGCTGGAGACGCGGTCCGTCCACTTCCGCTGCGACTTCGCCCAGAGCGCCGCCGGCTGGCCGCTCACCGCCACCTACCGCATCGAACTCCCGGCTCACCAACTGAACGCGGCAGCACGCACGCTCAGCCTCATGCCCGAGGTCCGGCTGTGCAGCGCGGTGAGCGGGACCGCCAACTTCCTGGTCATCGCATGGGTGCGCACGACGGAGGACGTCACGGGATTCGAGGCCCACATGTGTGAGCAGCTCCCGGATCTGCGCGTGCTCGATCGCACGGTCACGCTCGTCACGGCCAAGCGCATGGGCCGACTCCTCGACCCGCACGGCAGGGCGGTGGGCCATGTCCCATGGGACGGCCCGCGCATCACTCTGTGAGGGGAGGGGGTGGTGCGTTCTCCTGCCTGTCATCGTGTGCGAACTACCCGAAGGAGGTATGACATTGCTGCTGGCCACTCGCGAGATGGGCTTCGCCCGGGAGGTGTCGAACAAGGTGTGTTTCCTGCATCAGGGTGTACTGGTCGCGGAGGGGCGGCGGTGAGCGCCGCGCGGGTGCTCGTCGTCGAGCACGAGGAGGATGCGGGCCCGGCTCAGCTCGGTGAACGCCTCGCCGGACAGGGGCTGTCGATCGACATGTGCCGCCCCTGGGCGGGAGACGCACTGCCCGACACCTTGGACGACCACGATGCGCTGCTCGTCCTCGGCGGTTCGATGGGCCCGCACGACGATGAACGCGCGCCCTGGCTGCCGCCTGTACGGGACCTGCTGCGCCAGGCCGTGGCTCGTGACGTGCCCACGCTGGCGATCTGCCTGGGCATGGAGCTGCTGACGGTGGCGTGCGGCGGCGAAGTCCGGCACGCCGCACACCCCGAGGTAGGACTCTGTGAACTGACGCCACTTCAGGAGGCGGCAACGGACCCGCTGTTCGGCCCCTTCTCGGAAGCGGGCGCGGGCATGCCATGGCGCGCGGTGCAATGGCACTGGGAGGAGACCGGCACCCTCCCCGACGGAGCCGTTCCGCTCGTCACCAGCCAGCGCTGTGCCCATCAGTCGTACCGGATCGGGACATCTGTCTGGGGTGTTCAGTTCCACCCCGAGGTCCTGGCTGACGACATCCGCACCTGGGGAACGTCGGACGTCGGCCCGCTGCGGGCCCTCGGACTCGAACCCGCCGGCGTCGTGGCCGAGGTGGCTGGGGCGGAGACAGGGCTGCGCGCGCTGTGGGGTGCGTTCGCCGAGCAGTGGGCCGCGATCGTGACCGATCCTGCTACGGCGATGCCGGCCGGACCACTGCCTGGGCGACGATGACGTTCCCACCGTCGAAGGTGACGGCGGGGCCTTGATGCAGTTCGTGGCCAAGGCCGAGCGCTTCGCTGACGCGTTGGCAGAACGAGGCGTCATACGGGCCGGTCAGGACTCGGTAGCGAGGCAATCCGTCGGGCGGTGTGCTCATGAGGGAGCGGATTTCAGGCGCCCTGGCGAACCGATCTGCCGGGCCACCATGTCCTCCATGTGCGCCAGACGGTGTTGCCGCGCGTCGCGCCGTGCGCGCCGCCGGAATCCGTATTGTGAAACGCCGTCCCGTTTGCGCGGTTTTCGCTCGCCGCCCGGCGCAGAAAGGCGTCTCATGGAATTGAAGCTGAAGGGCAGAGCCGCGGTGGTGACCGGTGCGAGCAAGGGCATCGGGCTGGCCGTCACCAAGGCCCTCGTGGCCGAAGGGGTCCGCGTGACGGCAGGGGCGCGCCACGTGGGCGATGAACTGGCCGACCTCGTCCGGACAGGATCGGTTCGGGCCGTCGAGGTGGATCTGGCGACTCCCGAAGGGCCCGCCGCGCTCGTCTCGGCGGCGGGCTCCGCCTTCGGGCCGCCCGACATCCTGGTCAACAACGTCGGCGCGGTCCGGACGCGCACCGGTGGCTTCTCGTCCGTCACCGACCAGGACTGGACGACCACCCTGGACATCAATTTCCTCGCCTCCGTACGAGCCACCCGCGAGGTGCTGCCGCTGATGCTCCAGCGCACCGCCGGGTCGATCATCACGGTGGCGTCCATCAACGCACGACTGCCCGACCCGCTCGTGATCGACTACTGCGCGGCGAAGGCGGCGCTGCTGAGCTTCAGCAAGTCGCTGTCCAAGGAGCTGGGGCCGAGCGGCATCCGCGTCAACACCGTCAGCCCGGGTCCGGTCGCCACGGATATGTGGCTGGGGAAGGACGGCGTAGCGGCAACTGTCGGTCAGGCCGGGGGACTTGAGGCGGACGCTGTCATCGAACACGTCGCGCGGGACGCCGCGACCGGCCGCTTCACCCACCCCGAGGAGGTCGCCGAGCTCGTACTGCTTCTGGCCTCCGACCGAACCGCCAATGTCACCGGCTCCGACTTCGTCATCGACGGAGGCATGATCACCACGGTGTGATGCCACCGGGAGCGGGGCCGTCCCTCGGTGGCATCGCGGTCACGTCGGTGGTCTCAGGGTGCGATGCCCACGCCGTCGATCCGGCTCCAGGTCTTCTCCTGGCCGGCGGTCATGGCCGGCCAACGCAGGCCACCCGGACGCGGGTTGACCCGTGACGCGTAAGCGCTGGGGGAGAAGCCCGGGTCGTAGAAGCAGCCGGTGCCGTACCTGCCGTCGAGTGCGGTGCACGAGGCCGCGATCGAGTTCGGCGTCGGCTTCTTCCCGGTCCGCACCCAGGCGTCCAGTGCGGTGATCGAGTTGGCGTACTCGGAGTTGCTCAGCTCACTGTGTTCGCCTTCCCGAGTGAACGTCTGCACCAAGTGCCGCTCGCGGTGGGCGCCTTGGAGGCCGGCCCGGTAGGCCGCCTCGTGCTCGACGAACGCGGTGGGGTCGTCGATCGCGTGCATGGTGAGCACGGGGATGGTCACCTTGCCCGTGAGGTCGCTGTCGTAGGAGAGGTCGCGTACGGCGGTCGGGTCGGCCGAGAACCGCTCGACCCCGGCATTGAGCGCCCGGTCGTCGTGGGAGCCGGAATACCGTACGCCCTGATTGCTGAAGGGATTCCGCCCGCCGAGCCGGCTGTGCACGATGTCGCGGAACGTGAACGTGGCGAACCGCAGGTGCGACTCGAGGGTGCGCTCGGGGATCTTCGTGACCGCGAGGATGTCGTCGAGGTTGCGCTGTTGAGCCGCCGTCCGCTCCTCGGGTTCGGAGGCGTACCCGGTGCATTCCTGAAGGCGCGCCCGCAGCCCGGCGGCCGTCATGGTCGAGTCGGCACGCAGCCCTTCCCACAGCGGGTACTGAGGCTCGGTGGGCCGGGGATGGTTGCGGCAGTAGTACTGATAGACCACGCGCAGGTCGACCCGGTAGTCGTATCCGCGAGAACCGCCGCCGAGAACGCCGCTGGTGAGAAGGGCTCCGTCGTACGGGCCGCGCTTCGCCGCGCCGTAGGTCTCGACGACCTTGGCGGCGACATTGCCGCCCCAGGACTGGCCGTGCACGTAGGTCCGCCTCGGCTTGCCGAACTCGGTCACGAACAGGCGACGCAGATTCTCGGTGTCGGCGGCGGCCATCCGCGTCCCGTAGCCACCACGCCGATACGACGAACCGGCCCAGGCGTAGCCCTCGTCCACCATCACCGCCCAGCGGCTCAGGTCGTCGACGCTGCGCTCGGGGTCGGACCCCGCGCCGAGGTCAGGGCCGCCGTGGGCGTGCACCACGAGCGAGCCGTTCCATGTCTTGGGGACGGCGATCGCGTAGTAGGCGCCGTTCGAGTCCTGGCCGGTGTAACAGGTCGCCTTCCCGGCCAGATTCGCGGGGCAGGCGGTGGAGGCCGGTCTGCTCGCGGGGGCGGCCGACGAAGCGGAAGCCGGCACGGGGAGTGCGCAGGCGACCAGACCCGCGATGCCTGCAACCGTCGCCGCGCGCCGGTGGTGCCGACCGGACACGGACCTCGTGCGGAAACCCGATGCGATGCGTCTGGTCATCATGCCCATGGGCCTGCTCCTCGTCACCCTGCGCGCACCGTTGCGCGGCGGGGGAGATGCTAGGGACGGCCGAGCCGAAATCCTATGACGGGATCAGTAGCGTTCATATTGTTCGCTGACGAGGGTGAACGACTCTCGCGCGGGCGGCAGACTGGCCCCATGACCGCTTCGGAGCCCAAAGCTGACCTTCACTTCTATCTGCAGTCCGCCCGCGATGCCCTGATGTGGAAGCTCGAAGGGCTGTCCGAGTACGACATCCGCCGCCCGTTGACACCGACCGGAACCAACCTGCTCGGCCTCGTGAAGCACGTGGCCAGCGTCGAACTCGGCTACCTCGGTGACACCTTCGGGCGGCCGACCGGTGAGTCCCTGCCCTGGGTCGAGGAGAGCGCAGAGCTCAACGCGGACATGTGGGCCACCGCCGACGAGTCACGCGAGTTCATCGTGGAGCTCTATCGGCGCGCGTGGGCGCATGCCGACGCGACGATCGACGCGCTGCCGCTGGACACCGTCGGCAAGGTGCCGTGGTGGCCCAGTGGCAGGGACGAGGTGACGCTGAATCATGCCGTCGTACGCGTCATCGCCGATACGCATCGCCACGCCGGCCATGCCGACATCATCCGCGAACTCGTGGACGGCGCCGCGGGGATGAGCAAGGGCAACGACAGCATGGCCTCGGACGACCCGGCCTGGTGGGAGGAGCATCGAGGCCGGGTCGAGCGTGCGGCTCGGGAGGCCGACCACGGGGCGTAGTTTCAACTGACGTGACATGCACGGCAGTTGAGCCCACCCTGGGCCGCTAGTGAACCGAGAATCCGCCGTCGACGAAGATTGCCTGGCCGGTGACGTAGGCGGACGCCGGGCCGGCCAGGAACACCGCGGCTCCGGCGAAGTCCTCGGCCAGGCCGTTGCGGCCGACCATCGTGCGGGCGGCCAGCGCGGCCACCTTTTCGGGGTCGGACGACAAGCGCGCGTTGAGCGGAGTCATGACGAAGCCCGGCACGAGCGTGTTGCAGGTGACGCCGTGGGGCGACCACGCCTCGGCCTGCGAGCGGGCCAGCGCCTCCAAGGCGCCCTTGGATACCCCGTATGCGCCGCTCTGGACGAACGCCCGGTGCGCCTGCTGGGAGGTGATGTGGATGATCCGCCCGAAGCCCCGCTCGGCCATGCCGGGTCCGAAGCGCCGGCCCAGGAGATGGGGTGCCTCCAGGTTGACCGCCATCGTGGCGTCCCACACCTCGTCGCCGAGCTCGCTCATCGGGGGCCGCAGGTTGATCCCGGCGCTGTTGACGAGGATGTCGGGCTCGCCGAACACCCCGGCCGCCTGCTCCGCTGCCGCGCGCACCCCGTCGCGGGTGCTCAGGTCCGCGCTCACCCAGGCCGCTCGGCAACCCTCCGCCGTCAGCTCGTCGACTGTGGCGGTGAGTTCGGCCTCCTTGCGGGCCACGATCACCACGCTCGCCCCAGCGCGGGCGAGCGCACCGGCGATGGCTTTGCCGATGCCGGAGCTGCCACCGGTCACCACGGCGGTCCGGCCGTCGAGCGAGAACAGTTCGGAGAGGTAGTTCTGCGAGGTCATGACCGCACCCTAAACGGCGCCGTCATGGTGACAGCACCCGGGCCGACCTGCGGAAAATCACTTGACCTGGGCGGCGATGGTCCGCGCGCACTCCAGGGACTCCGTGTGCGTGGTGTCCACCTCCAGGTCGTAGACGACGCCCCGGTGGACCGTCTCCGCCTGCAACGCGGCCATCCCCTGGGCGCGGTCCCCGCGGACGATCTCGCGGCCCGCGGCGACCTCGCTGTCGCACCTGACCCCGACCCACAGCACGTCGAGTCCGCCCAGAGCTTTCTGCCACCGCTGCTGGGACTCCGTCCCGCCGAGGAACACGTCATCGATGAGGATCCGGGCGCCTGCACCGGCCGTCGCGGCGACCCCCTCCATCCATGCTGCTTCCAGCTCCCGGAACACCGCTCCGACGCTCACTGCGCCGGCTGAAGCGATCTCGATTCCTTCGCCCGATGCCTTCATGGACGCGGGCATCGCCTCGATCAGCCGGTCGATGCCGAAAGCGAGCCATGGATCCGGCAGTACCGCCTGTAGGCACCGGACGATCCCGGACTTGCCCGAACTGGACCCACCGTTCAACACGATCACCTGAGTCGTCACCGAGTCAGGGTAGAGGCACCCACCACGGCACACGAAGCGAATTTCGGCAACCGTCTGAATGGCCAGGGATGTGAATGTCTGAGGATGCGTCAGTCATCCGCCCGTACCGGGTGTTTGCTGAGGATCGATACGCGGTTGAACGCGTTGATCGTTATTGCGACCCAGATCACGGCGGCGATCTGATCCTCGGTGAGCTCGGCCCGGGCGGCGGTGTAGGCGGATTCCTGCGCGACGGCGTCGGACGGCACGGTCGTCGCCTCCGCCAGTCCCAGGGCCGCTCGTTCCGTGGGGCTGAACAGTTCCGTGTCCCGCCACGCCGACAGCACGCCCAGCCGCTCGGTCGTGTCGCCGGCGCGCTGCGCCGCCCGGGTGTGTACGTGCAGGCAGTAGGCGCAGCCGTTGATCTGTGACACGCGGAGGTTGACCAGTTCCACCAGCCTGCGGTCGAGGCCCGCGTCCGCGGCTGCCGCTCGCACCGCCTCCGACGACTGCACGAGTGAGTGGTAGGCCTTGGGGCTCTGCTTGTCGATGAAGATCCGCCGGGGTGTGGATCCCGCCGCCGGCTGGTTCGACGTGGACTTCTCCGGGCCGCTCGCGGGCCCTTGCTCCGATGTGTACATGGGGCCGTTTCGTGTTCTAAGATCGAGACAAGTTGTTGAACATAAAACTATCATGGCTGGAGGAGGTGGCCGCGATGAGTAATGCGGAAGCAGGTCCGGTCGGAGTGCATGACGGCTCCCGGGTGGCAGGCGAGCTGTCGGCCGAGGGGCAACGGGCCGACGTGCTCGCCCCGCGCGACGTCCCTCTGGGCGGGCCGCGGGCGATGACCGTGCGACGTACGCTCCCGCAGCGGTCCCGGACCCTGATCGGTGCCTGGTGTTTCGCCGACCACTACGGCCCCGACGATGTCGGCCGCACAGGTGGCATGGATGTCGCCCCGCATCCCCACACCGGACTGCAGACGGTGAGCTGGCTGTTCAGCGGGGAGATCGAGCACCGCGACAGCCTCGGCAGCCACGCCTACGTTCGGCCCGGTGAGCTGAACCTGATGACCGGCGGACACGGCATCAGCCACAGCGAGGTCTCCACCCCGCGCACCACGACCTTGCACGGCGTCCAGCTCTGGGTGGCGCTCCCCGAAGAACACCGGCACACCGAGCGGGACTTCCAGCACCATGTGCCCGAGCCGGTGCGGACGGAGGGCGCCGAGATCAGGGTCTTCCTGGGTGTCCTGGCCGGATCCGTCTCCCCGGTGCCGACCTTCACGCCCCTGCTCGGCGCCGAGATCACCCTTGCGCCGCGTGCGTCGCTCACGCTCACCGTGGACGCCGATTTCGAACACGGCGTACTCGTGGACCACGGGGACGTCCGTGTGGCCGACACCCTGCTACGCGCCGCCGACCTGGGCTACGTCCACCCTGGCGCCGACACCCTGACCCTCGTCAACGAGTCCGACGAGACGGCCCGGACGGTCCTTCTCGGCGGAACGCCGTTCGAGGAGGAGATCGTGATGTGGTGGAACTTCATCGGCCGCAGTCACGAGGACATCGTCCGGGCGCGAGAGGAATGGGAGAGCGCCTCGGAGCGTTTCGGCGCTGTCGAGGGCTACCCCGGAGACCGTCTCCCCGCCCCTGCTCTGCCCCATGCCACCATCGCGCCGCGCAAGAACCCCCCGCGTCGCTGATCTCTTCCAAAGGAACCCGATGACCCAGCCTTCCTCTGTTCCCTCTGTTCCCTCCGTCGAGCGGAACGATGAGCGCCACCGGTACGAGATCCTGGTCGACGGCGCACGTGCCGGGCTGACCGCCTACCGCGACCGTGGTGTGCAACGTGTCTTTTTTCACACGGAAGTTGACGAGGCGTATGCCGGACAGGGCCTGGCCGGCCGGCTGGTCCAGCAGGCACTCACCGACGTGCGCAAGCTCGGCAAGAGGATCGTCCCGGTCTGCCCCTACGTGGCCAAGTTCCTCGAGAAGCACGAGGAGTTCGCCGACATCACCGACCCGGTCACCCCCGAGATCCTGCAGTGGCTGGACGCCGAACTGGCCTGATCCGTCGTGTCGGCCGCGCTCCGCCGCATCCAACTCCCTCTGTCCTGCGCGGGCACACACCGCGCATGCCGGATCTCGCCCGCCAGGGCGTCTGTAACAGCCATGTATTAGAGGACGGTTGAACGGAACGGGTCCCGCGCAGCCAGGGTCTCAATGATCAGCAAGCGATCGACAGCCGATCAGGAAGCGATCGGCAAGCGATCGATCAACGATCAGTACGGCTCGCTCAAGACGATTGAGCGGACCCCCTGAAAGGGACCCCCATGCGCGTCCAGAAGTTCTCCCTCCTCGCCGTCGCCGTCGCCGCGGGCCTCTCGCTCACCGCCTGCCAGAGCGGCGACGACTCCTCGGCCGGGTCGGACGACTCCTCCTCTTCCGCCCAGAGTTCCGGTTCTCAGGACTCCGGCGGCAGCAGCGCATCGACCGGCAACGGCACCAGCACGGCGGGATCCGACGCGAGTACCGGGGGTTCCTCCAACGGCGGTTCAGGAACGGGTACGGGTGCCTGCCAGACCTCCCACCTCGCCTTGAGCAGCTCCGGCGGCATGGCCGAGGGCACGCTCATCGTGAACCTGAAGAACACCGGTTCCGCCACCTGCACCCTCAAGGGTTTCCCCGGAGCCGACCTGAAGAGCAAGGACGGCACCGTCAGCGCCGAGCGCAGCAAGCTCGCCCCGCCGAGCGTCAGCGTCAAGCCCGGCGAGGAGACCCGCTTCACGCTCCACTACCCGTCGAACGGCTCCGGCGGCTCCGGCGTCACCTTCACCAGCCTCGTCGTCACCCCGCCCAACGAGACGCACTCCCACACCCTGCCCGTCACCATCAACGTTCCCGCCACCGACGGCTCCGGCCCGGCCATCACGGTCGACCCCGTCGGCACCGGCAAGTGACCGGCGGGCGCGAGGGATCCGTCACGTAAGGACCGCACTCCCCAGCCAGTGCGCGGCGAGCAGCGCGGCGCGGACGTGGAAGTCGTCGTCGAGGCTGTGGGCGCCGTCCGGCAGCAGTGCCGTCGCCTGCTGCACCCGGTACTGGACGGAGTTGCGGTGCAGGTTCATCGCCTGTGCCGCGGCCGCGTAGCTGCGGTGGTGGGTGAGGAACGTCTCAAGCGTCTCGCGCAGGGTGGCACCGCGTGGCCCGGTCTGCGCCAGTTCGCCCAGCGTGGCCGTCACGAAGTCGTGTACGGCCGGGAGGTCTCCGGCCATCAGCGCGACCGGTGCCACCTCGGCGTAGTGCACCCAGCGCGGTCGGCCGGCGCGCGGGTCCCGTTTCCTCGCGCCGGCGAGCCGCGTCCGCGTGCCGTCGAGTCGCGTCGTGAGGATCTCCTTGACCTGGGCGGCCTGGCGCGCCGATGTGCGGAAGCCGGCCAGGTCGGCGCCGGGGCGTCCCACGGTGGCATGGAGGAGCGTTCCCTCCGGCGCCACGAGTCTCTCCAGCTGGCTGCCGCCCGTGGCCGGAAGCGCGAGCCACAGGCGCGCCTCGCGCTCGTCGGTCGGTACGACGAGCGTGGCGCGCGCCCGGAGCACCGCCATGGCGTGGGCGCGCACGTCCTCCACGGCGGCGATCAGGTCGAACGAGGTCATCTCCCGGGCCGGCCACAGCGTCAGCGCGACATGGCGCGCGTCCAGCGGGTAGCGCAGTGCCCGCTCGGCGGCCGCCCTGTCCACCGGGCCGCCGCCCAGCAACTCGTTGACCCATTGCTGGCGTACGCCGCTCCGGCTGGCCACCCACCGCTCACGCTCGCGCTCGTAGGCCCGCCCGACCTGCTCGCAGATTTGGTCGATGAACAGCGCCGAGCGGCGGACAAGGACAAGAACGAGCGGCACCCGGTCGTCGGGCGGCAGGTCGTCGAGGCGGGCGAAGGCCTGGTCGAGGACCAGGGAATGCCCGATGCGATAGGCGCGGATGAGGGCCGAGAGCGGCACGTCGCGCTGGGCCAGCACGCGGGCGTACGCCAGGGCCGCGGTCGGCGCCTCCAGATCGTCCGGGTCGATGCCCTGCTTGATGAAGTTCAACGCGGCCACGATGTTCTCGGTGATGCTCGCTTCGAGCAGGGAACGCAGGGCGGCGTCGTGATTGAGCGCGGCGATCTGGGTGGGCGTCACCCGCACGAGCCCCGCGATGAGCTCTTCCCGCGCGTCCCAAAGGCTGTCGACCGCTGCGATGGCCAAAGACTGTTCTGTCGACATGCCCGGACCTTACGCGGAAGCCCTCTCCCCTCGTTCGTGCCCGCCGCACGAAAGCCCGCGCACATCTTGTGACGCGCGTCCGTCGCCGCGGCGGGGCAGTTGGGCCTACGTTCACGGAGGCCACCAGGAGGGGCGCCACCGCCTTCCTCCCGACGAACGGCTCCGACGAGACACAAAGGTGTGACCTCATGGGCTTCATCAAACCCCAACTGCCGCCTGTCGACGCCGACACGTTCCGCACTCTGCCGCGCCGCGAGCGCCTGGAGATCCTCACCCGGGACTGGGTCGAGTACGGCTTCGGCAGCCCCTACGGGGTGCTCCTGTTCTACGTCGTCAAGTGCCTGCTCTACGGCGGCGGGGCGGCCCTGGTGATCTCGCTGACCCCTGGCCTCGGAACCGTCACCGACGTGGCCTCCTGGTGGGAAGAGCCGATCGTCTACCAGAAGCTGATCGTCTTCACCCTCCTGTGGGAAGTGGTCGGCCTCGGCTGCGGATCCGGCCCGCTCACCTCCCGCTTCAACCCGCCGATCGGCTCCATCCTGTACTGGCTGCGGCCGGGCACCATCAGGCTGCCTCCGTGGCCGGACAAGGTGCCGCTGACCCGAGGCGATCGCCGTACCGTCGCCGACGTCCTGCTGTACGCCGCCGTACTCGCCTCGGGCGCATGGCTGCTGAGCCGCCCGGGCGACGGGAGCATCATCGCGGGATTCGGCCACGTCGGCCTGCTCGACCCGTTGGCGGCCGTACCGCTCATCGCGACCGTCGCCGTGCTCGGCCTGCGGGACAAGACCATCTTCCTCGCGGCACGCGGCGAGCAGTACTGGCTGTCGCTGCTGGTCTTCTTCTTCCCCTACAGCGACATGTTCATCGGCTTCGAGCTCGTCATGCTGGCGCTGTGGTGGGGAGCCGCGACGTCCAAGCTCAACCACCACTTCCCGTTCGTGGTGGCGACGATGATGAGCAACGCGCCCCTGATCCCCTCGGGCCGCGTCAAGCGGGTCTTCTACCGCGACCACCCGCGCGACCTGCGCCCCTCCAGGCTGCCGTTCCTCCTGGCCCACATCGGAACCGCCACCGAGTACGGCGTCCCGCTCTACCTGGTGTTCTTCGGCGACGGCGGCTGGTGGACGTGGGCGGCCCTGATCTACATGGCCGTCTTCCACCTCCACATCCTCTCGACGGTCCCCATGGGCGTACCGCTGGAGTGGAACCTCTTTTTCATCTTCTCGCTCTTCTACCTCTTCGGTGCCCACGGCGACGTCATGGTCCAGGACCTGCAATCGCCCTGGCTGCTGGTCGTGATCCTGCCGAGCCTGCTGTTTCTGCCGATCCTCGGCAACGTACGGCCCGACCTCGTCTCCTTCCTCCCCGCGATGCGCTACTACGCGGGCAACTGGGCCACCACGGTGTGGGTGTTCACCGGCGACGCCCTGGAGCGACTGGAGGCGGGACTGACCACGTCGTGCCGCCTGCCCACCAGGCAGCTGGAGACCCTGTACGACGCGGACACCGCCCTGCTGATGGCCGGCAAGGCGCACGGCTGGCGGGCCATGCACGCCCATGGCCGCGCCCACAACGGACTCGTCGACCGGGTCACCGACGGCCAGGAAGACGCCGTCGTCGAGGGAGAGCTGATCGGCGGCTTCGCGATCGGCTGGAACTTCGGCGAGGGCCACCTCCACGACGACCAGCTCCTGCGTGCCGTACAGGCCCGCTGCGGCTTCGCGCCCGGCGAGGTCCGCGTGGTGTGCCTGGAGAGTCAGCCGATCCACCGGCAGACTCAGACGTATGAGGTCCACGACGCCGCCCTCGGCCTGCTGGAACGCGGACACGTCAAGGTGCGCGACATGGTGACCCGGCAGCCCTGGCCCACCGACGGCCCGCACTATCCGGTCTACGAGGTGCAGTCCCTGCACCCGCTGCGGCCGGTGCCCGACGCGGACAGCTCCGTCGAGGGTCTGCCGCCCATGGACACGGCGTCATGACGTCCGCCGTCATCGTCGGCGGCGGGCCCAACGGGCTCGCCGCCGCGGCCCTGCTCGCGAAGGCGGGCCTTGAGGTCACGCTCCTCGAAGCCGCGGACGAGGTCGGCGGCGGCACCCGCAGCCACGAGGCCATCCTGCCCGGCCTGCTGCACGACCACTGCTCGGCCATCCACCCGATGGCCGTCGCCTCGCCGGCGCTTCGCTCACTCGGCCTCGAACGGCACGGACTGCGCTGGAAGTTGGCGGACGTCGACTGCGTACACCCGCTGGACGACGGCAGTGCGGGGGTACTGATGCGCTCCGTCGAGGACACCGCCCGCATGCTCGGTGCCGACGCCGGACGGTACCGGGCACTCTTCGAAACGCCCGTGCGCCACTGGGACGCTCTCGCCCAGGACGTCATGCGCCCCCTGCTGCGCGTCCCGACGCACCCGCTGCTGCTCGCGCGCTTCGGCCTGCCGACCACCCTGCCCGCCAGCGTCCTCGCACGTCTCTTCAAAACCCCCCAGGCGCAGGCGCTGTGGGCGGGCGTCGCGGCGCACGCGTTCCGTCCGCTGACCCACCCGTTCACGTCGGCGATCGGACTGGGCATCCTCACCGCCGGGCACGCCGCCGGGTGGGCCGTCGCCGAGGGCGGCTCACAGTCCATCGCCGGCAGCCTCGAGAAGGTACTGGGCGAGCACGGCGGCACGATCCACACCGGCGTACACATCACCCACTCCTCGCAGATCCCGCCCGCCGACGTGACGCTCCTCGACCTCGACCCCGGCCAGATCGCCCGCATCTACGGCGACCGGCTACCCGCCCGCGTACGGTCCGCCTACCGGCACTTCCGCCGCGGTCCCGGCGCGTTCAAGGTCGACCTGGCCGTCGAAGGCGGCGTGCCCTGGACGAACGAGGACGCGCGACGCTCCGGCACCGTCCACCTCGGCGGCCCGTTCGCCGACGTGGCACGTGGGGAGCGGGACGTCGTGGCCGGACGGATGCCCGAGCGCCCCTTCGTCCTGGTCGGCCAGCAGTACCTGGCCGACCCCACCCGCTCGGTCGGCGACGTACACCCAGTCTGGGCCTACGCGCATGTCCCGTACGACTACGACGGAGACGCCACCGAAGCGATCCTGTGCCAGTTCGAGAGATTCGCCCCCGGCGTACGCGAACGCATCGTGGGCCGGCACATCACCCGGCCCGCCGACTTCGCCGCGGCCAACCCCAACTTCGTCGGAGGCGACATCGTCACGGGAGCCAAGACGGTCCCGCACCTGCTCCTCGGCCCGCGCCCCGCGCTCGACCCCTACGGCACCGGCCTGCCCGGCGTGTTCATCTGCTCGGCCGCCACGCCGCCCGGCCCCGGCGCACACGGCATGTGCGGCGCCGGCGCGGCGAGGTCCGCTCTGAGGCACCTCGGAGTCCGGCAATCCGTCTGACGCCGTGTCACGAGTGAACGCGACGGGGCCCCGACCGGTCGTCAGCCCGGCCGGGGCCCCTCCTTCGCGCGCCTTCCTGCTCAGGCGGCCGCTTCGATGGTCACCTTGACGTGCTTCATGATCGGCTGGTCGCTCTGCGTGCTGTAGTCGACGAGCGCGCACAGCACGTTCATCTCGGGCATGTACCCGGCCGCGCAGCCGCGCGGGATGTCGTACGGGATGGCGAGGTAACCGTTGAGGTAGCGGTGGCTGCCGTCCCTTGCGGTGCTGGTGATGTCGACGGGATCGAATTCGGAGATCCCGCGCTCGCGCATGTCGTCCTCGTTCATGAAGACGAGCTCGCGCAGGTTCTTGATGCCGCGGTAGCGGTCGTTGTCCGAGTAGATCGTGGTGTTCCACTGGTCGTGGGAGCGCATGGTGCCCAGGGCCAGGGTGCCGGGTGCCGGTACGACGTCGGGCAGGGCCGCGTCGGAGAACTCCGCGCCGCCGGACGGGGTCAGGAAGACCAGTTCGCGGGCGGGCTGCTTCAGGCGGAAGCCCAGGGGCAGGCGCACGCGGCGGTTGAAGTCCTCGAACCCGTCGAGTGCCTGGGACATGGTGTCGCGGATCCGGTCGTAGTCCTCGATGTACCACTCCCACGGCGTGCGGCTCGCGGGCAGGGCCGCGCGGGCCATGCCCGCGACGATCGCGGGCTCGGACAGCAGGTGCGGCGACGCGGGGCGCTTCATGCCGACGGACATGTGCACCATGCTCATCGAGTCCTCGACGGACGTGCTCTGGATGCCCTTGCGCTGATGGTCCTTCTCGGTACGGCCGAGGCACGGCAGGATGAGCGCCTGGCGGCCGTGGACGAGGTGGCTGCGGTTGAGCTTGGTGCTCACCTGGACCGTGAGGTAGCAGTTGCGCAGGGCCTCGTACGTGATCGGCGAATCGGGCGCGGCGAGGGCGAAGTTGCCGCCCATGCCGACGAACACCTTCACATCACCGCGGCGCATGGCCTGGATGGTGCCGATGGTGTCCAGGCCGTGCTCACGCGGCGGGTCGATCTTGCAGTACTTCGCCAGGCGGTCGAGGAACTCGTCGTCGGGTCGGTGATCGATGCCGCAGGTGCGGTTCCCCTGGACGTTGCTGTGACCGCGTACGGGGGAGGGGCCAGCTCCTTCACGGCCCAGATTGCCGCGCAGCAGAAGGAGGTTGATGATCTCGCGGACGGTGTCGACGCCGTGCTCGTGCTGGGTCAGGCCCAGGCACCAGCTGATGATGCTGCGGTCGGCGTCGCAGTACACGCGCGCCGCTTTGAGGATGTCGTCGCGGCTGACCCCGGACTGCCTCTCCAGCTCCTCCCACGATGTGCTCTCGCACAGCTGCCGGTAGGAGTCGAAGCCCGTGGTGTGCCGGTCGATGAACTCCTGGTCCAGCGCCTTGGGGTCCAGCTTGGACTCCTCGATGACCGCCTTGGCCATGCCGCGCAGGAGCGCCAGGTCGCCGCCGATCCGCACTTGGAGGTTCAGGGTGCTGGTCTTCGTCGTCTTGAACAGCGCCATGTCCATGAAGTCGTGCGGGACGATGGTGCGGGTCGCGGCCGCTTCGATGAGCGGGTTGATGTGCACGATCTGCGCGCCACGGTGGTAGGCCTCGGCGAGCGCGGTGAGCATCCTGGGCGCGTTGGAGGCGGCGTTGACCCCCATGATGAACAGCGCGTCCGCGCTCTCCCAGTCCTTGAGGTCGACCGTTCCCTTGCCCGTTCCCAGGGACGCCTGCATGGCACGGCCGCTGGCCTCGTGGCACATGTTCGAGCAGTCGGGCAGGTTGTTCGTGCCCAGCTCACGGGCCATCAACTGGTAGAGGAACGTGGCCTCGTTGCCGAGCCGGCCGGACGTGTAGTACGACGCCTGGTTCGGGTTCTCAAGGCCGCGCAGGGTGCTGCCGACCAGCTCGAACGCGTCCTTCCAGCTGATGGGGACGTAATGGTCCGTGTCAGGGTCGTAGACCATCGGCTCGGTCAGCCGGCCCTGGTCCTCCAGCTTGAAGTCGCTCCACTCGAACAGCTCGGTCACCGTGTGGGCGGCGAAGAAGTCGCGCTCGACGCGCTTGCGCGTCATCTCCCACGTGACGTGCTTGATGCCGTTCTCGCAGATGTCGAGCTTCAGGCCCTTGGTGTCGTCCGGCCACGCGCAACCCGGACAGTCGAAGCCCGTGTTCTCGTGGTTCATCTTCATGATCGCCCGTGGGCCGTCCACCAGTTCGCGCTCGCGCACGAGGAACTGGGTCACGCTCTTCGCGGCACCCCAGCCGGCAGCCGGGTGGTGGTAGGGGTGATACTCCGGATCCTCCTTGGGGATCGGCCCCACACTGGGTTCCAGTTCTTCCGGCGCCTCACTGTCGATGCTCAAGACACTCAACCCTTCGACCATGCGATTACGGGCATAAGCCGACAAAATATTAGTTTCAGTCAGGCTATGCCGGTTGATCAATGGGCGCCACCTGCCCCGGGACACCATCGCCCGCGGCAACCAGGGCGTCCGCCCACCGCTCACGGAGCCACATGGCACGGAGCCGTCCACCCTGCCGGTCGATGAGCTCGGACCAGCTGCCGCGCTCCACGATCCGGCCGTGGTCGAGAACCAGAATCTCGTCGACGGCGGCACTGTGAAGTCCGGCAAGGCGGTGGGTGATCAGCACAGTGGTACGGCCCTCGGTGACGGCGAGCAGATCCGCGGTGAGGGCGTCGGCGGTGGGCAGGTCGAGGTGCTCGGCGGGCTCGTCCATGATCAGTACGGGGAAGTCCGCGAGCAGCGCGCGGGTCAGCGCCAGCCGCTGCCGCTGCCCCCCGGAAAGGCGGGCCCCGTGCTCGCCCACCATCGTGTCGAGACCGGCGGGCAGGCTGTCGACCCAGTCGAGCAGGCGGGCCCTGGCGAGTACGGCCCGCAGGCCGGGCTCCTCGACGTCGGGCCGGGCGAGACGCAGGTTCTCCCGCAGTGAACTGTCGAAGACATGGGCGTCCTGCGCGCACAGCCCGATCACCCGGCGTACGTCGTCCGATGTGAGCGCCCGGGTGTCGACGGCCCCGGCACCGGCGCCGACGGTGACGGCACCCGAGGTCTGGTCGAGGAACCGGAGCAGTACGAGGGCGAGGGTGGTCTTCCCGGAGCCGGACGGGCCGACCACGGCGATACGTCTGCCAGGGGCGAGGTCCAGATCGACGCCTCGCAGAGCGTCACGCTGCGCACCCGGCCAGCGCGCGGTGAGGCCTCGGACGGTCAGGGGCGCCGGCTCGGCGGGGAGCGCGACCGGGGCGGTGGGCTCGGCGACCGGCGCGGGGGACGCGAGGACCTCGTCGAGGCGGGCCCGCGCCGCGCGCGCACGCTCGCGGGACCGGACGGCCGTGGGCATGCCCGCGACGGCCTCGAAAGCGGCGAGGGGGGTGAGCACGACGACGGCCAGACACACGCCCGGGAGCGCGCCCCCGGCCACCCCCTGGATGCCCAGCGCGGCGGTGGCGGCGACGGTCAGCCCGGTGATCAGGGCGATCAGGCCCGCCGAGAGCGCGGCGGTGGCCGCCGAGCGGGCGGCGAGGCCGGTCAGGCGCAGGTCGGCGGCGCGGACCCTGGCCAGACGGGCCGGCAGGGCCCCGGCGACGATCAGCTCGGCGGTGCCGGTGAACGTGTCGACGACGCGGGCCGTCAGCTCGCCGCGGGCCGGAGACTGCTGCCGTTCCGCCCGTCCGGAGATCCTGCTCGCCAGCGCGGGCACGACGGCCCCGGCCAGCAGCAGTCCCACGGCGAGCACCGCACCGGCCGCCGGGAGGAACGCGCCGAGCGCGGCGGAAGTCCCCAGCGACACGACCACCCCGACGGCGGCGGGCAGCCGCCAGCGCAGGTGATGATCCTGGACCGCGTCGACGTCGGAGACCAGGCGGGCGAGCAGGTCGCCCCGGCGGTAGGCGGGCAGCGCGGCCGGGGCGAGCTGTTCGAGACGGCGGTACACGGCGGTTCGTACGCCACCGAGAGCCGTGAGGACCGCGTTGTGCGAGACCAGCCGCTCCGCGTAACGGAACACGCTCCGCCCGATCCCGAACGCGCGGACGGATGTCACGGCCATCAGCAGGTAGAGGACCGGCGGCATCTCGGAGGCCCGCGAGATCAGCCACCCGGAGGTTGCCAGCAGCGCGACGGCACACCCGAACGCGAGCGACCCGAGGAGCACGGCGAGGCCGAGCCGGGGCCGGGCCTCGTTGCCTCGCCCGGGCTCCGGAGGTGGCTGGACCGCACATGGGCGGGGGTCGGCAGGAGCTGCGACCGATGAACGCCGGGGCTCCGCGGCGCGCACTTCCCTGCCCTCATGGGGGACGCCCAGGTGCACGCGTCTGTCGGCGATGGCGAGGAGGGCCGGGCGATGGGCCACGAGCAGGACCGTGCGGCCCGTCGCCAGCGAGCGGACGGCCTCGACGACCGCGGCCTCGCTCTCGCCGTCGAGGTTGGCGGTCGGCTCGTCCAGGAGCACCAGCGGCCGGTCCGCCAGTACCGCGCGGGCCAGGGCCAGCCGCTGCCGCTGCCCGGCCGAGAGCCCCGCACCGCCTTCACCGAGCACCAGGCCCGGCTCCGCGAAGTCCAGGGCGTGGGCGGCAGCGAGCGCAGCACGTACCTCGGCGTCAGTCGCCTCGGGCCGGGCGAGCCGTACGTTGTCGGCGACCGTCCCCGCGAAGAGATGCGGATGCTGCGGCACCCACGCGATCTGCCGACGCCAGCTCTCCGGGTCGAAGGAGGCGAGGTCGCGCCCGTCGACGAGCACGGCACCGGCCGACGGCGGGACAAACCCGAGCAGCACCGCGAGCAGCGTGGACTTGCCCGCGCCACTCGGCCCGGTCAGGGCAACCGTCTCTCCGGCCGTGAGCGTCAGCGACACCTCCTGCAACGCCGCCACCGAGCGCCCCTCGTAAGCGACACTCACCGCCGACAGCCTGATCTCCGCGCCGGCCGGCGCCGGATCAGTCCCCGAGTCGGGCGGCGCGGTCTCCAGGACCTCGAAGATCTCGCCCGCGGCTGTCAGCCCCTCCACGCTCGAGTGGTACAGGGCGCCCACCTGACGAATCGGCAGATACACCTCCGGGGCGAGAACCAGCACCAGCAGGCCGGTCCGCAGATCCAGCGATCCGTCGACCAGCCGGAACCCGACCGCCACCGCGACCAGCGCCACCGACAGCGTCGACAGCAGTTCCAGCGTCAGCGAGGACATGAACGCGATCCGCAGCGTCCGCATCGTCGCCCTGCGGTAGTCGTCCGTGATGCGGGCGATGGAACGGGCCTGCGCCTTGGCCCGGTTGAAGACCTTCAGCGTCGGAAGGCCGGCCACGACGTCCAGGAAGTGATGCGAAAGACGTGACACGCCGGCCCATTGCCCGGTCATCCGGTCCTGCGTCGCAAGCCCGACCAGCACCATGAACAAGGGGATGAGCGGCAGCGTCACCGCGATGATCACCGCTGACCGCCAGTCGGCACCGAGAATCCGGGCCAGCACCACGACCGGCACGACGACGGCGAGCGCCAACTGCGGAAGGTAGCGGGCGAAGTAGTCGTCCAGGGCGTCGACTCCCCGGGTGGCCAGCGTTGCGAGCTCGCCGGTGCGCCGGCCCGTCAGGTAGGACGGGCCGAGCGCGGTGGCATGGTCGAGCAGCCGCCCGCGCAGCGTGGACTTCACGCGGGCCACCGACCGATGTGCCGCCAGCTCGGTCAGCCAGGCCACGAGCGCCCGCCCGAGCGCAACGGCCACCAGACCGAGCAGCGGCCACGTCAGGTCGTACGCGTGCTCCTTGAACGTCCGCACCACGATCTCTGCGATGAGGCTTGCCTGGGCCACGAGCAGGGCCGCGCCCACCCCGCCGAGGACCACGGATCCGGCGAGGAAGGCGCGGGTGGTGCGGGCGTACGCCAGCAGCCGGGGGTCGACAGGTCGCATGATCAGTGACCCGCCGGGATGTGCTGGACGCCGATCCGCCGACGGAAGACCCAGTACGTCCAGCTCTGGTAGATCAGCACGATCGGCGTGAACACCGCCGCGACGATCGTCATCACCTTCAGCGTGTACGACGACGAAGAGGCGTTGGAGACCGTCAGCGACCAGTCGGGGTCGAGCGTCGACGGCATGACGTCCGGAAACAGGGCCAGGAACAGCATCGCGAACGCCGCCACGACGGTCAGTCCCGACAGCGTGAACGCCCAGCCGTCACGGCCGAGCCGGGTCATGACCAGCGCCCCGATCAGTGCCGGGAACGCCACGATCATCACGCCCAGACTCCGGCCGTTGCCCGACTCCACCTGCGTCCAGATCAGGAACGCCAGCAGCAACAGGCCCGCCGCCGCGCCGAGTTGAGTCGCCTGCGTCCTGGCCCGGTCACGGATGTCCCCGAGCGTCTTCAGGGCCGCGAAGACCGCGCCGTGGCAGACGAACAGCGCCAGCGTCATGAAGCCGCCGAGGATCGAGTAACCGCTGAACAGGTCCCCGAGGCCGCCCACGTACGACTTGTCCGCGTCGATCGCCAGGCCGCGGACCACGTTCGCGAAGATCACGCCCCAGAGGAACGGGGGCAGCAACGACGTCCAGAAGGTGGCCTCCTCCCAGTTGTGCTGCCAGCGCGCACTGGACTGCTTGGCCCGGTATTCGAAGGCCACGCCCCGCACGATCAGGCAGAACAGAATGATCAGCAGTGGAATGTAGAAGCCGCTGAACATCGTGGCGTACCAGTCGGGGAAGGCCGCGAAGGTCGCACCGGCGGCCGTGATCAGCCAGACCTCGTTGCCGTCCCACACCGGGCCGATGGTGTTGATCAGGACCCGGCGCTCGGTGCTGTTTCGGGCCAGCAACTTGGTGAGGACGCCGATGCCGAAATCGAAGCCCTCGAGGAAGAAGTAGCCGATCCACAGGACGGCGATCAGGATGAACCAGAGATCGTGGAGGTGCATGACGATCCGTCCTCAGTACGCGTGGGCGAGGGGCTGGTCGGCGTCCGGCGCGGAGGGCCCGCGCAGGGTCGGGTCCTTGGTCGGCGGCCGCTCACCGGAGTCCGGGCCGGCCATGGCGTACTTGGCCATGAGCTTCACCCAGATCACCGCAAGTACCGCGTAGAGCACGGTGAACGCGGTCATCGAGCCGATCACCGTGCCGGTCGTCACGTGGGGGGAGTCGGCTTCGAAGGTGCGCATCAGGTGGTAGACCACCCAGGGCTGGCGGCCCATCTCGGTGAAGATCCAGCCGAAACTGTTGGCGACCAGCGGGAACGCCATGGTGAGGATGCCGACCCGCCAGCTCCACTTGGTGAAGAAGGCGTTCATCTCGACCTTGTCGGTGAGCATCAGCATCGGCGGCTCGTCGTCGTCGGTCCTGCGGGCCCGCGTCAGCCAGAACTTCCGCCGCGTGGTCCACAGACCGATCAGACCGACCACGAAGCTGGTCATCCCGAAGAAGATCATCAGGCGGAAGCCCCAGTACGTCATGAAGATGTTCGGGATGTAGTCCTCCGGCTCACCGCCGAACTCGGCCGCCTGGGCACGGGCCCTGTCGTTGATGCCGGGGACGGGGGAGTGGAAGTTGTCCTTGGCGAGGAAGGACAGCAGGCCCGGGATCTCCAGCGCGACGGTGTTGTGGCCCTCGGAGACGTTGCCGACCGAGAAGATCGAGAAGGGGGCGGGACCCTGCGTGTCCCAGAGCGCCTCGGCGGCAGCCATCTTCATCGGCTGCTGATCGAACATCACCTTGCCCAGCCGGTCGCCGCTGAGCGCGGTGCCCAGCCCCGCCACCACCGCGATGATCAGGCCGACCCGCAGTGAGGTCCGCATCGGCGCGATGTTCCGGCGGTTCGTCTCCTTGCCGCGCTTGGCGCGCAGCAGGTGGTACGAGGAGATACCGATCACCAGCGCGGAACCGGTGAGGAACGCAGCGGTGACGGTGTGGAACATCTGCACCTGCGTGGTGTTCTGGAACAACACCCGGCCGATGTCGGTGAGTTGGGCCCGCCCGGACTCCTTGTCGATCCGGTAGCCGACCGGGTGCTGCATAAAGGAGTTGGCTGCCAGAATGAAGTACGCGGAGAGCAGGGTGCCGATGGCGACCAGCCAGATGCACGCGCAATGCAGCTTCTTGGGAAGCCTGTCCCAGCCGAAGATCCACAGGCCGATGAACGTGGACTCGAAGAAGAACGCGATCAGCGCCTCCATCGCCAGCGGGGCACCGAAAACATCGCCGACGAAGCGTGAGTAGTCGGACCAGTTCATCCCGAACTGGAACTCCTGGACGATGCCGGTGACGACACCCATCGCGATGTTGATGAGAAAGAGCCTGCCCCAGAACTTCGTGGCGTGGAAATACTTCGCTTTGCCCGTCCGCACCCAGGCCGTCTCGAAGCCCGCCACGATGGAGGCCAGACTGATCGTCAGCGGGACGAAGAGGAAGTGGTAGACGATGGTGATGCCGAACTGCCATCGCGCCATGGTCTCTTGAGCGACTGCTAGTGCCACTGCACCTTCTCTCGGCCGGAGCTCCCTGCATTCGGGCAAAAGCTATCTTTAGCACAAAGCGACATCGAGCCGGGTGGAGCTGGGTCCGGGCGAAGGCGGCCAATTTCCGCTCCGCTTGCGGATCGGCAACCATCGGGATTGAGTGGAAACGGTGCCCCCATCAGAGGCGTCGGAATCTGTCAGCATTAGAGGCTGATCACATGGAAGCCAAGAAGGGCGATTATCTGACCCTGCACGGCCTCAGGGGTGACAGGACCGTAAGGGTCGAGGAGATAATCTCTGGTACGAATCGCGATCTCTACCAAGTGGCCTTTTCGGACGGCCGTACCGCTGTGGTCGCGCCGGGGCCAGACGTAGAAAAGGCACACTGCAAGCGCCACACACACGTGGTCGATGTATCCGGTTCGCCGTATCTCTAGATTGCGCGGAAACAGACACGAGAGACGGGAGCCCTCACTGAGGGCTCCCGTCTCTCGTGCTCCCGTACGCGGGGGATCAGTAGCGCAGCAGCGCCGCCACGCCGCCGGCCTCCGGGAGCGTCCCGTCGGGGACGAACAGAACCCGGGCGTCGGCCGCGATCGCGTTGTCCACGAGTCGCTCGACGATGTCGGTGGCCACACCAAGTGCGTGCGCCGACGGTTCCATGTCCTTCTTCGGGTCCGGCAACGTCACCGGCTTCGGTACGTCCACGAGCTCCAGGACGCGGTCGTCCTCGGTGATGCGGCCCGCCAGCATCAGCCCCTCTTCCACCACCAGGCGGCGCGCGCGCTTGTCGGCGACCGAGGTCCACACCTCCGGCGCGCCGCCGACGTACTTGCCCTGTCCACGCGCCTCGCTCAGCTCGGAGACGGCTTCGGCGACCTGCTTGGCGTAGAAGTCGGCGAGGACCGGCTGAAGCCGCTTCTCCAGATCCTGGGCCGATTCCTTGTCCATGCCCGTAAGCGGCAATGTCCCGGCGATCAGATTCCCGTAGCGGGTGACGCTCTTGAACGTCGAGAGGATCTTGTCGCCGCCGATGACGAACAGCGGCAGTCCGTCGTGCTCCTCGAAGGACTGCCCCAGCCGTTTGTCCACGGTCCGCAGGTACTGCTCGACCCGCTCCTCATGCCCCTCGTACGGCGTGGAGTGGGGGATGGAGCCGGGAATCGCATCCTCGGGGGACGGGATCTGCGGCTTGTCCGGCCACCCGTTCTTCTCCACTTCCTGCAGCCGTCGTACAGACCCGTGGTACAGACGGCACATCTCCTGGTCGAGGACGAGAACCAGGTACGGGCGGGAGCGCTGCTCGGCAGCCACCAGGTACCGCGTCAGGAATGCCGTGCCGAATTCCACGCGGGGTTCCACCGGTGCGAGCGATGTCATCCGCCATACCTGGACCGGCTCGTTCACGGCCACATAGACAACCATGGCGTCGTCCGGGTGGAAAGGATCGGTCGCGCGTTCGATCTCCGCGGGATCCAGCAGTTGATCCCGCAGCTCCAACCTCGTCTCCCGCTCCACGTCCGGGTCGTCCACCAGCCGCCGCTTGGCCTCGGTGACCAGGTCGCGGATGAGGATTCGGTCCTTGTCGCTGAAGGGGAAATCCGGATCGGTCGGCGTGACCAACGTGATCGCGGGATACGGCCGCTGCTTGCTGAGGGCGGCACGGATTTCAGGAGTCAGATCGGAGGTATGCACGATGTCAGCGTCGCATTGATCACCGGGACACGCAGGGCGGAGACGGCCGACCGACGGGTAACGGCCCCTGCCCTGCGGGGTGGGTTCGTCTCGGCCCGCCGTCACCGTCTCGACCCGCCGTCATCGTCAGGAGCGGCGTACCGTGAAATCTACGGAATGCGCGGCCGGGGACTTCCACTTCCGGGCCCGCGAAGCCGACGTGAGATGGCGAGGTGCCGAGTCATGAGCAAGAACTCACCGGCGAAAGGGCACCACGGCATAGGTGCACGAGGGCAGGGCAAGCTGCTGTACTTCCACTCGCAGATCCCGCAGGCGGCCGTCAAGCAGGCGAAGGACCAACTGCCCGGTAAGTCCCAGCAGCCCCACGATCATCGCAAGGCCAATGGCCGCTGGGCCTCGTGACGAGGTCCGGCAGACCAGTTGGAGGGCCTCACACGGGCGTGTGGCCCTCCAAGTAGTTGCGCACGGCTCCCGGGGGCGTGGCGTCGACGGCCGCCGCGACCGGAACCCAATGGATCTGCTCCGGCGTGAGCCGCGCCCCGTCCGACGGGTCCTCGGTCAGCAGCTGACACAGGACGGCCGGCCTGGGATCTTCCTGAGCCGCCTGCGGTTCGAGTGTCGATGAACCGTCGACGAGATAGCCGGTGAGCTCGTACACGAGGCGCGCGGCGGTGGCCTGCGCCGACTCGGCGGGCTCGGGAATGCCGGACGGCAGCTCACTGCCGTCCGGGTGTTTCACCAGGAGCAGGCGTCCGTTGTGGATGACGACCGCCTGCACCATGCCTTGGGCCGTCTGCTCCAGCGCCATGATCCGACCGCCCTCTCCCTGTTCCGCGTGATCCGTCCGCCCGGTGTGCGGGCGTTGCCTTCCTACCCCACGAAGGTCGGTTCACGCTGACGGCACCGGATCAGGGAGAGGGCGGGGACGGAGTCAGACGCGGTCGGCGACAATCATCAGGTACTGGAAACTGCCGTTCTTGTACGCGGTGAGGAACGTGTCCTCGATGCCGGTGACCAGATGGTCGGCCTGCTTGCGCAGTTCCCAGTACGGCAGCGCGGCCTCGGTGAGGTCCTCGACGTGCACGGGGACCAGGCGGTTGCGGGCCATGGCGCGGAAGTACTCCGACCGTGGGTGGATGTCGCAGATGTAGTGGGCGTTGATCAGGGACACCTCGCGCGACGCCCGGCCGTAACTGTCGTTGTAGCAGCCGGTGATGACCACGTACCGGCCGCCGCGGCGCAGCAGCCGGGCGTGTTCGGCGAAGAGCAGCTCCAGCTCGACGTACATGGTCGACTCGTTGTTCCACGACGCGGCGAACGCGCCCGTCGGCAGACCGGTGTCGAGCATGTTGCGGTGGTGGTAGCGGACCTGGCCGTCGATGCCGCGCTTGGCGGCCTGGGCGTTGGCGAAGTCCGCCTGTTTGGCCGAGATGGTGATGCCGTCGGTCTGGCAGCCGTGCCGCAGATGCGCCACGACACTGCCGCCGCCGCGTCCGCAGCCGGCGTCGAAGGCGCGGTCGGCGGCGGTGAGCGGCCCGAGGTGGTCGGCGAGGTAGTTGGCCTGGGCGTGTTCGAGCCGGTGCAGCTCGGCGGTGATGCGGTCGTTGCGCCGCGTGGGGTCGGGCTCGTCGAGCACCGAGTTGTCCGCGGGTCCGATCCCGTAGTGGTGGTGGTACAGGTCGTCGATCTTGCCGAGCTCGAGGTTGACCGGGTTTTCCTCGGCGTTCCAGTATTCGGCGACACGGGACTGGTACGTGGACTGGGCCGGCAGCGGAACGGCCGAGGTGAAGTGGGGAGCGGTGGTCAACAGGTACTCCTCGCAGTGCATTTGACGGTGGATCAGGTGAAACGGACTGTCGGTCCGAGTGGCTGGACCGGAGCGCGGGCTACCAGTAGTTGGGCAGGTGGTAGCGGCGGCTGTTCGTGGCGTGCCACTCGTGGTTGCCGGCCACCCAGGTGCTGAGGCCCTGGACGTACCGCTCGACGAGGGGTGACATGGCGGACAGAAGCGCGGCCTCCTCCTCGAAGGCCGTCTGGATCTCGTTGTGGATGTCGACGGACTTGAGGTAGGCGGCCTTGAGGCCGCACCGTTCGTTGGCCGCGACGACCTGCGGCAGGTTGAGGTGGGTGGGGTCGTTGGCCAGTTCCTTGGTGAAGGAGTACAGGTCGTTGACGAGCGTCGTCGCGTTGCACGCCAGCGCCGTGACCCGCTGGATCTCGGGCCGGGCGTAGACGGCCTCGGGCAGCTCGTAGCCGTCGACCGCGTCGACGAGGGACAGGCAGGGGCGGAAGTTGTTGAACTGCCGCATGACCAGGTACTCCCACACGCGCGGCATGTGCCGGGTCTCCGCCCAGGCGGCCTCGGCGAGGTACCCGAGGTGCAGCCGCGCGATGTCGTGGACGAACCGGGATGCCTGGCTGGGTGTGGCGAAAGCGGTGTAGTCCTGGAAGGCCACGTGGTACGAGCGCAGCGGGCCGTCGGCCTGCACGCCGTGGCGCCACTGCGCCTCCGCCTCGGGTGTCCCGTGGTACGGATCGATCGCGGACTGCGCCATGATCAGCCGGCCGCCGAGGCCGCGCGGTGATCCGCCCTTGTCCTCGCAGTAGCAGTCGTCGACCATGTTCTCGGCGAGCAGCAGCTTGCCCGCGGCGGTGAGGCGGTCCAGGTCGGCCGCTCCCGGGTGCTGGAGCACCACGGCCCGCCCGACCTGGAAGCTCGCGAAGTCCTCGAACCACGCCTCGGGGAACAGATCGAGACCGCGGGCCCAGATCTCCAGTCTGCGGTCGACCTCCTCGACCTTCACGGGATCGGCGGGGACCGCCGGCTGGTGACGCAGCCCGGGGACCGCCCCGCCGCGCCGTGTCTGCAGGGTGTGGGCCAGGTTGGGCGGCCCCGGCGGCGAGAACGGGGCGGTGGTGTCCGGCGGTGCGCTCATCGCGTACCCCGTCCGTCGTCGTGCGTCATTCGGCGGTCCGTCCGATCTGCACGTTCTCGAGGATCCCCGCCGCGTCGGGAACGAGAATCGCCAGCGAGTAGTAGGCGGTGACGAGGTAGTTGATGATCGCGGTGGTGTTGATGCCCATGAACCTGACGTTCAGGCCGGGTTGGTACTCCTCGGGGATGCCGGTCTGGTAGAGGCCGACGACTCCCTGGTCGGACTCCCCGGTGCGCAGCGCGAGGATGCTGGTCGTGTGCTGCGGGGTGACCGGGATCTTGCCGCAGGGGAACAGCGGAACGCCTCGCCAGGCGGGCACCTCGTGACCGTCGACGTTCGCGGTGCCGGGCACCAGACCGCGCCGGTTGCACTGCCGGAAGAACGCGGCGATCGCCTTCGGATGGGCGAGGAAGAGCTTCGTCTTACGGCGCATGGAGAGCAGTTCGTCGAGATCGTCGGGGGTGGGCGGACCGGAGAAGGTGCTGATGCGCTGGCCGTAGTCGACGTTGTGCAGCAGCCCGAACTCGCGGTTGTTGAGGAGTTCCCACTCCTGGCGCTCGCGGATCTCCTCGATGGTGAGGCGGAGCTGCTCCTCGGTCTGGTCCATCGGGTCGTTGTAGAGGTCGGCGATGCGGGTGTGGACGCGCAGGACGGTCTGAGTGAGGGACAACTCGTATTCGCGCGGCGTGAGTTCATAGTCGACGAAGCCGCCGGACAGCGTCGGCTCACCCGTGTGCCCGGACTGCACGGGGACGTCTGCCTCGCCCTTGCGGTTCCTCGGCAGCCGCTGCCGTTCGGCGTACTCCCGCAGGTGCGCGGCGAGGGACGGTGTCCGCTCGGTGAGCTCCTCGACGACGTCCCAGGGCAGTACGAGAACCGTGCCCGCGGTCTCGGCCCGGACCGAGCTGAGCCACAGCGGGTCCGGCTGGCCGATGGCCTCGTCGCCCATCTGGTCGCCGTCCGTGACGACGCCGATGACCTCCTCCTCGCCGTACTTGCCTTCGGTGAAGCGGGTGAACCGCCCGTGGGCCACCAGGTACGCCTCGGTCACCGGCTGCCCGGCCTCGAAGAGGACCTGCCCGGCCCGCACCTCCCGGGTCCGGAACCGGGTGGCGATTTCCTTCAGTACGTCGATGTCGTCGTACCCGCGCAGGACGGGGAGTTCGGTGAGCGTCTCGGGGATGACTTTGATGTCGTTCCCGCCGTTCTGGTCGAACTGCACCCGGCCGCGGCCGATGCTGAGCTGGAGACGCCGGTTGACCCGGTACGTACCGCCCTTGACGTCCACCCATGGCAGGGATTTCAGCAGCCACCGTGAGGTGATGGCCTGCATCTGCGGTGCGGATTTGGTGGTCGTGGCCAGCCGGCGTGCCGCATGGGTACCAAGACTGGTCAGCTGCTGGTCGGTCGGGACTTCAGGTGCGGTTTCTTCGTCGCTCGCGGGACCGGTGGCACTGTCCGGTACGGACACATTCCCTCCCAGGAGATGTAACGAGGGTGGGCGAAGCGATCGGTGGTACGAAAGCTCCTCGTTGCACCCACAAGGCAAGCAGCCGGGAGTGGTGGCCAGGTACGGCGCGAAGGGGGCGATTTCGCGCCCGGGAAGTGCAAACCTGCCGAATGAGGCAGCCGGTCAAGCGGAACGTGATCGCGCGCCGTCCCGCACCACGGGAACGTGTGCGCGGGACGCGTACGAGCGATGGGGCGCCGCGGTGGGGTGGCTGCTGGGTCCGCCATCCCCGGGCGCGCGATGTCGTGGTTACCGGGCGCGCCACTGAGGAGCGAGGATCGCCCAGAGCTGCGTGCCGTGACGGGTGCCGTCGTACAGCCAGGACTCGCGCTGGACGCCTTCGAGTGTCATGCCGAGCCGTTTGGCCACCGCGGCGCTGCGTTCGTTGTCGGCCCGGCAGTGCCACTCGGCGCGGTGCAGGCCCCGTGTGGTGAACGCCCAGTCCAGCAAGGTGCCGCACGCCGGTGTGATCAGGCCGCTGCCCTCGGCGTCCGGCTCCAGCCAGCAGCCGATCTCGCAGGAACCGGAAGCGGCGTCGAAGTCCACGAACATCACGCCGCCGACGAGCGTGCCGTCGAGCCAGATGCCGTAGAGGCGGCCGCCGTCCGCGGCCTGGCGCTCGGCGTACCGGCGCAGTGTGGCGCGCGCCCCGTCGACGTCGACAGTGACGAACCCCGCACCGACCCACGGGCGGATGTGCTCGCGCGCCCGGTCCAGGTGGGCGGCGAACTCCTCGGCATGCCATATCTCGAGCGGGGCGAGGCGGGCGTCGTCCCGCAGGGGGAGAGAGAACATGAGGACCCCATTCACACAACAAGCGTTTTGGCTATGTACCGTAGCAGCATGCCACGTACCAAGGGGGACCATGAGGCCCGTCGCCGTGACGTCTCCGAGGCGGTCTGGCGGGTGCTGGTCGCGCACGGATTCGGCGGCCTGACCATGCGTGCCGTCGCCGCCGAACTCGACGCGTCCACCGGCCTGCTGACCCACTACTTCCCGGCCAAGCGCGACCTGGTCGCGTACGCCCTTGACCTGCTCGAGCAGCGGACCGTCTCGCGCCCCCGGCCTGCGGCGGGGGAAGGCCTGGCCGCGCTGAAGGCCGCCCTGATGAGCATCCTCCCGCTGACGGGCGAGGCAATCGACAGCAACCGGATCTGGGTGTCCTCCTGGGACACCGCGCTCGCCGACCCCGGGCTGAGTGCCGACTACGCCGGCAAGTACGGGCGAGGCCGCGACAGGCTGCGCGCCCTCGTCGAGGCCGCTCAGGAGGCGGGCGAACTGCGCGCCGGGGATCCGGCGCGCATCGCGGCCGGCGCCCAGGCCTTCGTACTCGGCCTGGTGGTGCAGGCGCTGTTCGACCCCAAGGCGTTCCCGCCCCGTCGCCAGGCCGGGCTCCTTGACGACTATCTGGACGCGTTGACCCGCACTCGGTAGTGGGCAGTCGGGGCTACCGGTTCGCGGGCGGAGCCGTCGACGCGCGCAGGACCGGCCGGGACGGCAGCCGGGAGGTGACCGTGACGTGGTGGCCGGCGAGCAGGTCGATGAGGCGCGTGACGGCGAGTGCGCCCACCTCCTCCACCGGGACGTCGAGCGCGGTCACGGAAGGTGTCGTCGACTTGAGGCTGCTCAGATCGTCTGCCGCGGCCAGACTCACGTCCTCGGGCACCCGGATATGCGCCGCCGTGAGTCCGTGCAGCAGGCCGAGCGTCAGGTAGCTGTTGTACGCGAGCACGGCCGTGGCCTCGCGCGGGAGGGTGCGGGCGGCCTCGATCCCGGCGTCGAACGTGGGCGGCATCGGGCCGAGGACATGCAGCTGGGCCTTCGCCTGTTCCGCGCGCTCCCTCAGGATCGCGGACCGCTGCCCGTCGGCCCAGGAGCCCGCGGGACCCGAGACATACGCGATGTCCCGGTGACCCTGGTCGAGGAGGTGATCCATGAGCTGCGCCAGGCCCGTCGCCGTGTCGGCCACGACTGCGGGCAGCCGGCCCACCTGGCGGTCGACCAGTATCAGGGGGAAGCGCCGCGCGCGTTCCCGCAGCGCGGCGTCGGTACCCACCGGCGTGACCATGATCAGCCCGTCGGCCTGTTCCGCGAGGCGGTCGGCGAGCTCCGCCTCGCGCGCGGGGTCGTACTCCGAGACGGCGATCAAGAGGTGATGGTCGGTCTTCTCGGCGGTCTGCTGGGCGCCCATCACGAGCGGTGCGAAGAAGGGGTTGGACAGCGTCGGCACGACCAGGCCGACCAGTCCCGTCCGCCCGGTGGTCAATGCTCGGGCGGCGGCGTTGGGGTGGAAGCCGAGGCGCTGCGCGGCGTCCAGCACGCGCAGGCGGGTGGGTTCCGCGACCAGCTCGGGGCGCTGCAGGGCCCTTGAGGCCGTGGCCTTGGACACCCCCGCCGCGCGCGCCACATCCATCAGCGTCGCCATCGCCGCCCCCTGCCTGACGTGCCCGCCGAGCATGCGCGGGCCCCTGTGTTCACATTCGCTCTACGGCGTGTCATCATACCTGCAACCGGTCTCTGCAACCGGTTACAGAACCCGGTTGCAGAGACCTGGCCCAAGCCGGGTGCCCCCACCTCCCGCGAGCCCTCCCGCGCCGACGCCGCCGCAGGCGGTCCTGCCCCGACCCCTCATCCCCGCCGAGGTTTCGTATGCCACCCACCGCTCCGACCACCGGCGAGCAGACCGCCGTCACGACCGAGCCACCCGCCTCGCTCACCGAACGTCTCTTCAGCGTCCGCGGCCGAGGCAGCACCCACCGCACCGAAATCGTGGCGGGCGCCTCGATGTTCATGGCCGCCGCCTACGCCGTGGTCGTCGTGCCCGGTCAGCTGGCCGGCGCCGGTGTGCCGCACGGCGCCGCCACCACCGCCGTCATCATCGCGATAGCCCTGGCCACCCTGGCGATGGGCCTGATAGCCAACCTGCCCTTCGTCGTCGCCCCGGGCCTCGGCGGAGTGGCGCTCGTCGCGTTCACCATCGTCGGCCAGGACCACGTCCCCTGGGACACGGCGCTCGGCATGGTCTTCTGGTCCGGCGTGGCCTTCCTGGTGCTGACCCTCCTCGGCATCCGCGACCTCGTCACGCGCCTGATGCCCATGCACCTCAAGTACGCCATCAGCGGCGGTCTCGGCCTCTATATCGCCCTGATCGGATTCCGGGACGCGGACCTCGTCGTCGGCAACGCCGACAAGGCGGCGCTCGCCGTCGGCGACCTGTCGAAGCCCGCCGGGCTGCTGGCCCTGGCCGGGTTGCTGCTGCTCACCGCGCTCGCCTCGCGCAAGGTGCCCGGCGCGTTCCTCATCACCATCGCGGCGGTGACGATCGCCGGTATCCCGCTGGGCGTGACCGAGGTCCCCGACAACCTCGTCTCGGCCCCGGACTCGCCCGGCCCGCTGCTCTTCCACATCGACATCCTCGGCGCGCTCAAGCCCGAGTACTTCCCGTACATCTTCGCGTTCTTCGTCTCGGAGTTCTTCTCCATGACGGGGACGCTGCTGGCCGTCGCCGGGCGGGCCGGGCTGCTCGACGAGGACGGCAACATCCCCGGCTCCCGCCGCCCGTTCCTCGTCGACTCCGTCTCCGTGATGGGCGGGGCCGCCGTCGGCGCGCCCTCGATGACGGCCTACCTCGAGTCGTCGGCCGGTGCCGACTCGGGAGGCAGGACCGGCCTCGCGTCGGTGTGGGCGGCCTGCGGCTTCGGCCTCCTGCTGCTGGTCACCCCGTTCGCGACGCTGATCCCGTCCGCGGCCACGGCGCCCGTCCTCATGTACATCGGGCTGAACATGCTCGGTGCCCTGAAGAACGTCGACTTCAAGGACCCGACGCACGCCGTCCCCGCGGCACTGACCGTCGCGACCACCTTGTTCTTCGGCAACTTCGGCACCGGCATCGCGACGGGCCTGGCCGCGCACGTCCTGGTCAAGACCGTCAGCGGGCGGATCCGCGAGGTGGCCTGGCCGCTGTGGATCGTGATGATCCCGCTCGGCTACTACTTCTACACCCTCGTCCCGTGACGGCACCGTCCACGAAGGAGCACGACGACATGAGTGAACAGCACGACCTCCGGATCTTCGGCGGGAGCGTGGTGTCCACCTTCACCGGCGAGGAGTTCCCCGCGGACGTGCTGGTCCGGGGGAGCGCGATCAGCGCCGTACTGCCGCCGGGCACACCCGCCGAGGCGCGCGAGGAGATCGACGCCACCGGCATGCGGATCGTCCCCGGTTTCGTGGACGCCCACATGCACATCGAGAGCGCCTTCCTCACGCCGCAGCAGTTCGCCGCGGTGACGCTGGCCCGCGGCACCACCACGGTCCTCGCCGACCCGCACGAGATCGTCAACGTCGCGGGCCGGGACGCCATGCGGTGGATGATCGACGCCGGTGACCGGACGCCGCAGACCCAGCTGTGGGGCGTGCCCTCGTGCGTGCCCGCGCTGGAAGGTCTTGAGCACGCCGGTGCCGCGCTGTCCGCCGACGACATCGCGGAGATGCTGCGCTGGCCGGGCGTGGTGGCGCTGGGCGAGGTCATGGACTACCGGGCGGTCGTGGCCGGCGACCCGCGGATGGCCGAGGTCACCGCCGCCGCCCGGGCACAGGGAACGATCCTGGACGGCCACTGCCCGAACCTCAGCGGCGCCGAACTCAGCGCCTACCTGGCCACGGGCGTGGACTCCGACCACACCAAGAACCGCACGGAAGTGGTCCTGGAGAAGGCCCGCCTGGGCATGACGATGATGCTCCAGGAGAAGTGCCTCGACGAGGACGTCGCGAAGGCACTCCTCGACCTGCCCCAGCTGCCACCGCTGTGCCTCGTGACCGACGACCTCGCGGCCGACCACATCGTCACCAAGGGACACCTGGACCACATTGCCCGTGCGGCGGTGGCGGCGGGCTTCCCGCCGCACGTCGTCCTGCGCGCGCTGACCTGGACCCCGGCGCAGCGGCTGCGCCTCTACGACCGGGGCGTCGTCTCACCCGGCAAGCGCGCCGACCTGGTCCTCCTGCGCGGCGAACTCGCCGCGTTCGACCCGGCCGTCGTGCTGGCCGGTGGTCAGGTCGTGGGCAGGGACGGAGCCGCGGTCTACGAGGCACGGTCCGGAGAGGCCGGCGCCCTGGAAAGCCGGGTCGACGTCGAGGCGCAGGACGCCGAAGGGTTCCGCTGGCGCGTGGACCTGCCCGACGGGACGCACCGGTTCCGGGCCATGCGCGTGAACCCGCGGGACACCTATACCGAGGCCGCGGAGGTCGAACTCCCCGTGTCCGGCGGCGAAGTGGCGTGGGAGGGCCGGGCCGTGCTGGTCCGCGTCCGCAATCGCCACGGGCGCGACGGAGTTGTCTTCGCGCCGCTGCTCGGCCGGGACCTGGCCTCGGGCGCGGTGGCCACCACGTACGCCCACGACAGTCACAACCTGCTGACGATCGGTACGTCCCGTGCGGCGATGGCCGCCGCGTCGGCGACCGTGGTGGCCGACGGCGGCGGCGTGGCCGTCGTCCGCGGTACCGCCGGAGAGAGCGTGGCGGCGAGGATGCCGCTCCCGGTCGGTGGCGTGCTGTCGGCCGAGCCCGCAGCGCGGGTCGCCGAAGAGGCGGGCGCCGTACGAGCCGCCCTGGAGGCGTGGGGATGGGAACACCTGAACCCGTTCATGAGCGTGTCCACCCTGACGCTCGCCGTGTCCCCCGCACTGAAGATCACTGACCGGTCGCTGGTGGACGTCGTGCGACGCGCGCCGGTGGGGGCGACGGCCGGTTCCTGAACGGGGCCGGGGGAGTGGCGGCGCCCGCCGCCACTCCCCTCCTGAGCCTCAGGCGCGTTGCCTCCGACTCGGCTTCCAGCCGGGACGCGGGACCGCCGCGCGCAGTGCCTGGGTGTACTCCTCCCGGGGATCGCGCAGCAGATCGCGGGTGTCTCCGCGCTCGACGATCCGGCCGCCGGACATCACGACGGCGATGTCGCTGATCTGGTGGACCACGGCGAGGTCGTGCGAGATGAACACGTAACTGATGCCGCTGCGTTCGCGGATGTCGGCGAGCAGATTGAGGATCTGCGCCTGGATGGACACATCGAGCGCCGCCACCGCCTCGTCCAGTACGAGAACCTCCGGCTCGACGGCGATGGCGCGGGCGATGGCGACGCGCTGCCGCTGCCCGCCGGAGAGCTGGCGAGGGACCATGGACGCGTGCCGCTCGGCCAGCCCGACCGCTTCGAGCAACTCCAGTGCCCGCCTGCGCCGTTCGGCGGGAGTCAGCGGGAAGTGCAGGGCGAGGCTGGTCTCCACGACATCGCCGATCCGCTGGAGCTTGTCGAGCGACGAGTAGGGGTCCTGGAACACGATCTGGATCTCGCGGGCGCGCCTGCGGCGTTCCGCCGATGACACCCGCCCGCCCCGACGCGGCCGGCCGCACACGCTGATGGACCCGCCGGTCGGCGCCTCCAGGCCGACCAGCATCCGCGCGACCGTCGTCTTGCCGGAGCCGGACTCGCCGACCACGGCCAGCGACTGGCCGCGCGAGAGCGTGAAGGACACATCGTCGACGGCGACCGCCTGCCCGAACTTCTTGCGCAGCCCCGCCGCCTCGATCACGAAGTCGCTCATGACTCTCCCTGCAAGGTGAGTTCGCCGGCCCGCGTGCACGCCACGAGCGCCCCCTCCAGCTCCACCACGGCCGGCCGCCCGTCCCCGCAGAACGGTCGCGCATGCGCGCACCGCGGGGCGAACGCGCACCCGTCGTCCGCCTCGAAGGCGGCAAGCGGCCGCCCGGGGATGACGGGCAGCCGGTGGACGACCTGATCGATGCTCGGACGCGAGAGCATCAGACCGGAGGTGTACGGGTGACGGGGCGTGGCCGTCAGTGCGCCGGCGGCCTGGGTTTCCACGATCCGGCCCGCGTACATGACGGCGAGCCGGTCGCAGGTGGCCGCCGCCAGCTCCAGGTCATGGGTGATCAGCAGCATGGCCGTACCGCGCTCCCGGCGCAGCTCGTCGAGGATGGCCATGACCTCGGACTGCGTGGTGACATCCAGGGCCGTGGTGGGCTCGTCGGCAAGGATCAGATCGGGCTCGACGGCAAGGACCGACGCGATCATCACGCGTTGCAGCAGCCCGCCGGACAGCTCGTGCGGGTACTGGCGCATCCGCCGCTCGCCGTCCGCGATACCGACGTCCGACAGAAGCCGCACCGCCCGCGCCTTCGCCTCGGGGGCGGGCACGTCCAGGTTGGCGATCATGGCTTCGGTGAGGAAGTCGCCGATGCTGCGCACGGGATTGATGTGGGCCCGCGGATCCTGGAAGACCATCGCGATACGCCGGGCCCGCAGGCCGCGCAGCGCCCGCCGGTCCATGGCGGTCACCCGGATCCCGTCGAAGACGATCTCACCGGTGACGCGCGCCCCCGGCGGCGTGAGCCCGAGGATCGCCCGCGCCGTCATGGACTTGCCCGAGCCGGACTCGCCGACCAGTCCCACGGCTTCGCCCCGGCCGATCGACAGGTCGACCTCCTCGACGAGAGGCCGCCACTCCCGGCCGGCCGGAACCGCGAGCCCGAGCCCACGCAGATCGAGCAGACCGCCCTCGGGCAGACCCATCTCCGCCTGACTCTTCTCCGGCTGATCCCTCTCACGCTTCAGGAGATTCATCGGTGGTCACCCTCCTCCTTGCCGAGGCGGTCGCCGAGCACGATCACCGAGGCGACCACGAGCACGATCAACAGGCCCGCACCCAGTGCCTCCAGCGGCGCTCCGCGCGTTGCGCTGTCCAGTCCGCTCTTGACCATCAGCCCCCAGTCAGCGGTGGGCGGCTGCACGCCGAGCCCCAGGAAGGAGATCGCGGCGAGGTCGATGACCGCGAAGCCCAGGGCGGACACCGACTGGGCGACGATGATCGGGCGCAGATTGGGCAGCAGGTGCCGTACGCAGATGGCGAACGCGGACCGGCCCTGAACCCAGGCCGCCGCCACATAGGGCATGTTGCGTTCCCGCAGCGCCGCACTGCGCACCACCCGCGCCACGTAAGGGGTGTAGGCGACGGCGAGTCCCAGGACGACGCCGGTGACGCCGGGGCCGAGTACGGCCACGGTGATCAGGGCGAAGACGATCCCCGGGACCGCGAACAGCACGTCCAGCAGGCGTGAGACGACCGCGTCCACCTTGCCGCCCGCCCATGCCGCGGTGATCGCCAGCGCGGTGCCGACGACGGTGGACAGGCAGATGATGAGGACGGGACCGCTCAACGTCGTACGGGCGCCCCACATCAGCCGTGACAGCACGTCCCGGCCGAGGGCGTCGCCGCCCAGGGGGTGCGCGGCCGAGGACCCGGCCAGCGAGTTGAACAGGTCCGGCTGGTCGGGGTCGTAGGGAGCAAGGACGGGCGCGAGCAGCGTGACCGTGAGCACCACGGTGAGCAGCGCCGCCGCGGTGACGCCGGGCACGCCGAGCGCACGCACCGCATGCGACGGGCTGAATCTGCCGAGTGTCCCGCGGACGCGGGTGGCCACGGCGGTCATCGGGACATCCGCGGGTCGAGGGCTTTGTAGCACAGGTCCACCACGAGGTTGATGAGGACGAAGGCGGCGACGAGAACGAGAACGACGGCCTGCACGACCGCGAAGTCGCGCTGCAGGATCGCCCGTACGAAGAGGGAGCCGAGGCCGTCGAGGGCGAACACGTTCTCCACCACGACCGAGCCGGCGATGAGACTGGCCACGGTCAGGCCGGTGACGGTGATCACCGGGATCGACGCGTTGCGCAGTACATGCCGGCGGATGACCAGTGCCTCGGCGATTCCCCGGCTGCGGGCGGTCTCCACATGCTCGCGCCCCAGCTCCTCGCGGACCGAGGCGCGGGTGATGCGGGCGAGGAAGGCGGCGCTGCCGAGGCTGAGGGTGATCGCCGGGAGCGTCAGGTGATACAGCCGGCCGAACAGGCCTTCCCCAGGCCCGAACACCGGGAACCAGCCCAGGCCCAGGGCGAACACGATCACGAGGAGCACGCCGATCACGAAGGTCGGCGTGGCGAGGAACGCCGAGGAGACCGCGCTGATGACAGCGTCCACGCGGCCCCGGCGCAGTCCGGCCAGCACGCCGCCCGCCACACCGACCACGACGATCAGGACGGTGGAGTAGCCGACCAGGAACGCGGTGGTCGCCGCGCGGGCGCCCATCAGGCCCGAGACATGCTGCCGGTACACCAGGGAGCTGCCGAAGTCGCCGCGCACGGCGTCACCGAGCCACGCCGCGTAACGGACCAGGAACGGGTCGTCGAGCCGGTACTGGGCCCGGATGGCGGCGATCTGCTCGGGCGTGCCGCTCCGGTTGCCGAGCAGGAACGCCATCGGCCCGCCCGGTACGAGGTAGAGCAGTCCGTAGACGAGGAACGAGGCGACGACCAGGACGACCGCCAGTGCGATCAACTTCCGTGCCAGATAGGTGATCATCTGGCCCCCAGCCCTGCGGCCCACGGGTAGTACAGGTAGGGGAAGGACGGCACGGCGCCCGTCACCCGCTTGTTCATGTAGAGGATCACCGGAAGGTTGTTGAGGGGCATCCACACGACGTCGCGGGTCACCTTCTCCTGGATCCCGGTGACGAGCGACGCCCGAGCTGCCGGGTCCCCCTCGGCCCGCGCGTCGGCGATTGCGCCGTCAACTGCCTTGTAGCCGTTGAAGTTTGTCCGGCCGCCGTCCCGGAACACGGTGTAGATGTCCAGCGGATCCGGCACGTTGCCGTACCAGGTGCTGAGGAAGGCGTCGATGCCCTTGCGGGCCCTGGGGTCGCTGTAGAGGTTGCCGTACTGCTCGACCGGGACGACCCGGATCTCGATGCTGAGGCGGAGCGCTTCGCCGGTGGCCTTCAGCAGGTTTGCGGTCTGCTCGTGCACGGCCGAACTGCCCTGGACACCGATGACGATGGGCTTCGTGGGCGAGCCCGCCTGGACGAGAAGATCCTTGGCCTTCGCGAGATCGGTGGTCTCCGGTGGGAGGGCTTCGTAGGCCTTCTGATACGTCTTGCGCTCGTAGCCCCAGTAGTCGCTGCCCGTCAGCGAGCGTTGCGGGGAAGCCGTTCCCTGGAAGACGACCTTGGACATCGCCGCGCGGTCCAGCGCGAGTGACAGGGCCTGGCGCACCCTCGGGTCGGCGTAGGGGCCGGACTTCGCCGAGCCGAGCAGCGCCCAGAACGTGAGGGAGCGGCCGAGGGTCACCGAGCCGGTGGTCGATTTCTGGAGCTGGCCGAGACCCGCGGGCGGCAGATAGAAGTACTGGCCGTCGACCTCGCCGGAGCGCAGGGCGTTGACGGCGGTCGTCTCGTCGGCGATGAACCGCAGGACCAGGGACTCGGACTTGGCCTTGAGGGGCTTGTCCCAGTAGTGGTCGTAGCGCCTGAGCGTCATCGAGTCGCCCGACTTCCAGTCATGGAACCGGAACGGTCCGGTGCACATCACGCCGCTCGACGGCGAGCCGAGCGACTTGCCGGCCTTGTCGAGGAACTTCTTCTGCACGACGGCGCCGGCGCCGGTGGCCATCGCCTGGTTGAACAGGGCATCGGGCTGCTTGAGGGTGACCGTGACCTGCATGGAGCCGGTGGCCCGGACCGACTTGACGGTGTTGAAGTAGTCGCCCCACCAGGTGCCGAGCTTCGGGTCGAGGTGCCGTCGCAGGCTCGCCGCGACGTCGTCGGCGGTCAGCGGATCGCCGTTCCAGAACGTCACGCCCTTGCGGATCGTGTACACCCAGGTGGTGGGCGTCGGGTTGGCGGCCTTGACGGCGAGGCCCGGCTTGATCTTGAAGTCCGGGGTCAGCCGCAGCAGGCTCTCGCACATGTTGGCGAGGGCGGTGTTCTCCGCGTAGTTGAAGGAACGGATCGGGTCCAGGGTCTGCGGCTCGTACGGGAGGTTCCACGTCACCTTGCCCAGGCCCTTGGTGGCGGCGGGGGTGGTGGTCTTCAGGTCGAGCTTCACCGGCGCGCCCGGCTGCGCCTGCCGGGCTCCGGCGGTGCAGGCGGCGAGGGTGAGGACGAGCCCGATCACGGGGAGGGTGCGGCGCATCATCGGGAGGCCCCTTCGGCGAGACGGTCTCGCTGTTGCCGGCCATCGGCCAGCTGTCCCTTGCGCGCGATCACGCGTCCGCTCCGCACGACCAGGCTCGGCACGGGCCGGTCCACGACGACCTGCGCCACCGAGTCGCCGGGAAGCAGTACGAAGTCGGCGGGGTCACCGACGCGCAGTTCCGTCCGCTCGAGGCCCAGGAGAGCGGCGCCCCCGTGAGCCACGACCGCGTAGCACGCGGCGAGTTCGGCGTCCGTACGGGCATCGGTGCGGTACGCGAGAAGGTGGGCCCGAGTGATCATGTCGCCGTCGCCGAACGGGGTCCATGGGTCGCGTACGCCGTCGGAGCCCGCCGCGACCAGCACCCCATGTTCGCCCAGGGGACCGAAGGGGACGACGGGGTCGGCTCCCAGGGCGCAGGTCGTGAGGGACACCCCCGCCCCGGCGAGGATCTCGCCCATCCGCGCGACTCCGTCGCCTTCGAGATCGGCGAGGCAGAAGGCGTGGCTGACGGTGACGCGTCCCTGCATGCCGTGCGCCACCGTACGGCGGGCGATCTCGGTGACCTGCTCGATGCCGGCGGGACCGCTGTCGTGCAGGTGAATGTCGAGCGGGACGGCTGCCCTCTCGGACAGGCCGAACAGGACATCGAGCTGGCCGTGCATGTCCCCGTCCACGCCCACCGGGTCCAGGCCGCCGAGCACGTCGGCGCCCTCGGACAGGGCCTTCTCGAGAAGCTCGGCCGTCCCCGGCTCGGTGAGCAGACCGAGCTGGGGAAAGGCCACCACCTGTACGTCGAGCAGGTCGGTGCGCGAGGAAGCGGCGGCACGGACGCCGTGCACATTGGAGAGCCCGTGGACGGGCGCGACGTCGACATGCGCACGCATCGCGCGGGTGCCGCGGGTGATGGCACGGTCCATGAGCGCACCGGCGCGCTCCTCGACCGGCGCCGTCATGCCCGCCCGCGCGGCCACATCGCCGTCGATCAGATCCCGCAGGGTCGACGCGGGCGTACGGCTGAGCCACCTCTGACCCCACGTGGTCTTGTCGGGGTGGATGTGGGCGTCGACCGGCGAGGGCAGGGCCAATGCGCCGCCGCCGTCCACGACTTCGTACTCTTCAGGCAGAGCGGGAGGGGCGATGGCGGCGATACGCCCGTCGGCGACAAGAACGTCGCGGGGCTGCCCGCCGTCCAGACGTATTGCTGTGAACAAGATGTGCGTCATGACGGCATAACTCCTTCGTTGGAGAAGAACCGACCGCTAGAGTTATCAGGTCATCAGATGACTAGAGAAGAGGTGGGGATGAGAAACGTGGAACGGGCGCCGTCCCTCGTCGACACCGTGATCGCCGCGCTGCGACAGGAGATCGCTACGGGTGCCTGGCAGCTCGGCGACAAGATCCCGTCCGAGAGCCGGCTCGCCGAGACGCTGGGCGTCAGCCGCCTGTCGGTGCGCGAGGCCGTGCGCGTCCTCGTGCACTCGGGCCTGTTGATGACCCGTCAGGGCAACGGGACCTTCGTGACCGCCACCGACGAGGCCCAGGTCGCACTGCGCCGCCAGCTCGACCGCGCCGCCGCCCAGGACATCATCGACGTACGCCGCGGCCTCGACATCGTCGCCGCCCGGCTCGCCGCGACGAGGCGCACGGCGGACGATCTCCAGCAGATGCAGCAGGCCCTGGACGACCGGGCCGACGCGAGCCGGAACGCCGACGTCGACGCCTTCGCGGACGCCGACGTCGACTTCCACCTCCGCATCGCCGAGGCCTCCCACAACCCCGTACTGCAGAACCTCTACCGGGGGATGAGCGACGCACTGCGCGACAGCGTCAAGGCCGACCAGTGCATGCAGCACACCCTCAGCGGCGATGACACGTCGCACGAGGACCTGCACCGGGCCGTCAAGGACGGGGACGCGTCGGGCGCGGCCGCCATCGCGGTGGCCATCCTCGACCGGCAGGAGCACGGATCCGACGACCCGGCCGGCCGGCCGTGACCCGGTCCTCCGTCTTCCGCCGAAGGTGGGGTAGGGCCCAATGACCTGCGACGCGGTGCGAGAATAGGGATCATGGCAGGGGATGACACTTTTGAACCCGAGTCGGAGCGGGTCACGCGCACGCTGCGCGATCAGATTCTCGACGGTGTGCGGGCGCCGGGCAGCAAGCTCGTGGAGCGGGAACTGGCGGCCGAGCTGGGCGTGAGCCGCCTGCCCGTCCGTGACGCCCTCAAGGACCTGGTGAACGAGGGTCTTGTCACGCCGCGCCCGCGGAGCTGGGCCGTGGTGCGTGAGTTCACCGCCTCCGATGTCGAGGATCTGGACGAGGTCAAGGCCGCCCTGGAGATGCTGGCGTTCCGTCTCGCCGCCCAGCGGCGCACCCGCGCGGGACTCGCGCGGCTGAGGGCCGACCTGGACGCCGAGCTGACGGCGGCGGCCAAGGGGGACGCCGTACCGGCGCGGCGGGCCGCGGCCGACTTCCACGAGACGGTCACGGCGCTGGCCGACAACGAGCTGCTGAACGAGCTCGGCCGCACCCTGAGCAGCCGCATGCGCTGGCTGCTCGGCCAGCACGACGACATCGCCGGCGTCGCCAAGGAGCACGAGGAGCTGTACGAGGCGATCGAGGCCCGGGACGTGCCGCGCGTCGAGGAACTGGCCCTCAAGCACCTGGCGACCGGCCGCAGCGAAGCCGCCGCACACCGCAGGCGCACCCCGGAGCAGTAGACACACACCCACGAGACACACACCTGCGTCCGCCATCACGCACCCCGGCTTCGTTCGGGCATCCCCTCCAGTGCGACATAGGCGATCAGGGCGACGAGCAGGCCGGTGACCGCGTCGGAGAACTGCGGCGCGTACCAGTGCACGAGCCCTCCGGCCGCTGCTCCGGCGGCCCACGCGGCGAACGCGGTGGGACGTACCGCCGCCGCGGCGCGCTCGTCGGGCCGGCGGCGCAGGAGCACCTGGTCGGCGATCAGCACACCGCCGAGCGGTGGGACGAACACGCTGAGCACGACCAGCCAGTCGAGGAAGTGGTCCCAGACACCGGCGAGGGCGGCGACCGTGCCGACGGCCCCCAGGACGAGCGTCATCACGCGCATCCTCGTACGGGTCAGATGCGACCAGCTGAGGGCGCCGTTGTAGAGGCAGTGGCTGCAGACGGAGCCGAGGTTGACGAAGACGAACACCGCGGCCAGTACGTCGAGGGCGACTCCGTGACCGCCGGTGAGGATCGGGAGGAAGTTGCCGCCGACCGTGCCGGCCGAGGCGACGGCGCCGGCCGCGACGACGATGCCTCCGGTGATCTGGGCGACGAGACTCGCCACGGGGAACGCGGTGGCCGTCGCGATGACGGCCTGTCTGCCGTTCCTGGACCAGCGGGTGAAGTCGGCCGTCATCGTTCCGGAGTCCGCGAAGGTCGCCATGATGAGGGAGACGGCGGCGCCGAAGGTGAGGGCGCTGTTCCCGCCGACGCCCTGGTAGTCGAGGACGGTCGCGAGGTCGTGGTCCCCGGAGACGATCACCAGGGCTATCAGGCCGACGAGGATGAACAGCGGGGCGGCTACCGCGCCCAGCCAGGACAGGGCGCGGATGCCGAGGAACGTGATCGCGACGAAGGCGACCCCGGCGACGGCGGCGACGAGTTGTTCGTGCCAGCCGAACGCCTGGTGGAGGGTGGCACCCGTGGCGCCGGTGTTGAAGGCGAACCACCCGACGACGACCGTCGCGAGGAAACCGGAAGCGACGACGTAGCCGACCCTCCCGAACGTCTTGGTCGCCTGGAGGGAGAAGCTCTCGCCCGTGCTGCCCGCCCGGTGGCTGAGCAGACCGACGTAGACCAGCATCACGAGGTTCGCGGCGACGATGGCGGCCAGACCGCGCCAGAAGCCCATGAGCGCGACGACGATTCCGCCGGGGACGGCGTTGGTCAGGATCATCGGGAATCCGAACCACACGGCCGACACGGTGAGAAGGGACTTGCGGCTCTCCGTCGGAACGGGAGTGTGCTCGTACTCCGGGTCCAGCTCGAGGCCCGCGTGGGCCGTGTCCGCCGCGGCGGGATCGCGTCTGTTCATCCTGGCCTCCGTGGGTGGGCCGGCGCGCCGTCAGGCGACCGTGCTGGCAAGGGCTAGGGCTGTGGCGGCCTGCTCGAAGACTGCGGCGGGCGGGTGTGTGATGCCGGCGCCGATCATCCCGATGCCCGCTTCCTTGTGGGCGATCGCCGTGTTGATGACCGGCAGGATCCCCGTGGCCAGGACCTTGCGGACGTCGATGCCGGTGGGGATGCCCTGGAACCCCAGGGCGGGGATGGTGACGTTCGGGTTCTCAGTCGTCGTGATCTCGCCCATGTCCCGGGTGAAGGCGACGGCCTCCTGCACCGTTCCGCCGACGAGCGCGACGATGGCGGGTGCGGTCGCCATCGCGAAACCGCCGAAGCCGTACGTCTCACTGATCGCGCTGTCACCGATGTCCAGACCGGCGTCCTCGGGCTTGAACCCGGCGAACATCGGCCCGACGACGGGCTGGGCCGGGCCCGTGAGCCACTGGTTTGCGGGCAGGCCGCTGACGCGGAGGCCGAACTCGACGCCGTTACGGGCCATCGTCGTCACGATCGTCGAACCCTCGATGCCGTGAGCGGCGTCCATGGCTGCCTTGGCCATGGCGAGCCACGTGGGTCCGGAGAAATAGTCCGAACTGGCGATGAAGTCGAAGACTTCCTTCTTCTGCTCGGTGCTGAAACTCGTCTGCAACAGGGACGGAGTGAGGGCCTGCGTGAGCAGCAGGGTGCCCGCGATGTTGCGGTTGTGGCACTCGTCGCCCATGTGCAGGGCCTGGGAGAGCAGGAGGCGCAGGTCGACGGGGCCGCCGATCTCCATGGCCTCCTTGAGCATGGGGCCGAGGACGTCCCGCATCCAGGCCAGGCGCTCGATGACGCTCTCGTCGTTCGCCCCCATGCGGAGGATCTTCGCCATCTGCTCGGAGAGATTGGTGAAGGCGGTGTTGCCGTGGGTCTCGTTGCGGACGATGTGCATGTACATCGACGCGGACGTGACACCGGCCATCGAACCGACGCAGTCGTGTTCGTGGCAGGGCGAGAAGGTGATCTCGCCGGAGGCCGCGAGCCGTTCGGCCTCGTCGAGGTCGCGCGCCAGGCCTTCGAACACGAGGGCGCCGGTGACGGCCCCCTTCATGGCGCCCGCCATCCGGTCCCAGGTGATCGGGGGTCCGGCGTGCAGGATCGTCGTCGGTGTCATCCCGGGCACCACGTCGATGGCCCGGCCGAAGCCGACCAGCATCGGGCGGGCGCCGATGATGCGTTCGACGGCTTCGGCATTGGCCGCCTCGGTCCGCTCGGCGACGCGCGGGTCCTCCAGCGCGTCGAGAGCCGCGAGGACCTCGGGGCTGCCGCCGCCGGGCGGAGCCCAGTCGAGGGTCGAGACCTGCGCGCCCTGGGCGGTGATGTCCCCCTCGAACATGGCCAGTCCGACGTTGATGACGCTGAGGTCGCTGTTGAAGAGGCTGGTGGCCTGAGTGCTCATGCGCGGTGTGCCTTCCGGGCGGTCTCACGGGCGAAGCGGCCCGTCTCGGTGCTGCTGCGGGTGACGGTGACTCCGGCGGCCTCCAGGGCCGCGACCTGCTCGGCGAGGGCCGGGGCGTCGAGGTCGGTGCCCAGGACGTAGCCCACGATCTCCAGGTGACGGCCCGCGTCCGAGGCGATCTTCGTGGCCTGCGCGATGGCGGGGAGCGTGACCCCGACCGGGTCCTCGTGGGCGCCGAATCCGAGGACGAAGTCCATGACGACGACGGCGACTTGGGGGTCCGCGGCCTCCTGGAGAAGGCGCGCCAGGCGCAGCGACGGGTCGATCATCGGGTGCGGGCGGCCGTTGGTGAAGTCGTCGTCGCCGAAGTCGAGGAAGGTGTGCCCGACGCTGGGACTGCCGGCCGTAAGACGGCGCTCGGGGTCCTTCTGGATGTTGCTCCATACGTTGTCGCTGACTTCGAGCAGCGCGTACATCGACTCGTCGCACAGGGTCCCGCCGCAGAACAGGCCGCGCACGTAACGCTGTTCAGGTGCGAGCCGGGCGCACACCTCGTCCACCTGCTTGGCGGCCAGTTCCTCGACGGCAGCATGGGAGTCGAACCCGAGGCGGACGGCCTGGAGCGCCGCGTCCTGGGTGCTCGCGGCGAAGTGTCCGCCGGCCGCGGTCACGGCCTCCTCGGATCCGCCGACGAAGTAGACGACGACGGGCTTGCCCGCGCCCGCGATCTCGGCCAGCACCTTGTCCTGTACGGCCGGGGCGGGCGGCTTCGATACGAGCACGATCACGCTGGTCCCGGGATCGGCGGCAAGGGCCCGGATCCCGTCGATCATCATGATGCCGCCGACCTGTTCGCTCAGATCGCGGCCGCCCGTGCCGATGAGCTGCGAGATGCCCGCGCCCAGAGCGTGGATACGGACACTGACCTCCTGTGCGCCGGTGCCGGATGCCGCGACGACACCGACGGTGCCGGGCCGCACGGCGTTCCCGAAGCACAGCGCGACGTTGTTGATGATCGCGGTGCCGCAGTCGGGTCCCATCATGAACAGGCCCTTGCTGTGCGCCAGTTGCTTGAGGCGGACCTCTTCCTCGATCGGGACGTTGTCGCTGAAGACCATCACGTGCAGGCCGTTCTCCAGCGCCTTGCGGGCTTCGCGGCCCGCGTACGCGCCGTTGACCGCGACGATCGCGAGGTTCGCCCCGGGGATGCCGCGCGCGGCGCTGTCGACCGTCCGGTACGTGACCGTGTCCGCACCGCTCGCACCGGGTGCCTTCTGTACGAGGAGGGCCTCGACCTCCGCCAGCAGTGCTGCCTGATCGGCTCCCTCGCCCGCCTCCACGACGATCATGAGATCCCCGGTGCCCGCGGCACCGAGATCCGCCGTGAGGAGGCCGAGGTTGCTCAGCACGCCCTTGTTCATCTCGGTGCCCATGGCGACGAACGCCTGCTCCACGCCGGGCAGTTGATTCGCCCGGGTCGAGACGGACATCAGGGACACCGAGTCGAAGTAGGTGTTCTTCTTGACGACTGCTGTGATGCTCACAGCGAACCTCGCAGTTCTTTCTCCAGGCGAAGCCCGGTCACGAGACCGGACAAGATGTCGGTGCCGGACGTGTGGCCGAGGGCCAGCACATGTCGGACCGGGGTGCGGATGGATTGCGTCACGTGTACCTCGCCCCGCCGGTCGGGGCTGGCCAGCGCGTGCAGGACGTCGAGCAGTGAGGCACGGGCCCGTCCCGTCAGGGCCTCGTCGAGCGTGGCGAGGCTCAACCGCGTGGTGCGGCCGGGGCGGTCACGCAGGACGTCCCTAAGCGCCCGCCCGAACGGGCCGAGCCCGCTGCCAGGGAGCGAGGACAGCAGGGCCGACGCGGTCAGGAAGTCGTCGCCCGCGGGCGTCAGTCCCGGGCCGAGTCCGAGGAGCGCCAGGACGCCGTCGCGCATACCTGCGTCGTCCCCGGACCTGATCGCGCGTATGAGGACGTCGCGCCCGTCGGCGAGTGCCCGGGTGACGGCCACCTCCATCGACGACGCGGCGGGAGTCGGACCGAGCATGCCGCCGCGTGAGCCGTGTGCGCGTATCAGCCGGTCGAGCGCCGAGGCGGCGGTCGCGAGTTCGCCCGGGCCGAGCGCCGCGAGCGACGGCAGAATGGGATGCCATTCATCTGCACCTTCCGTACGCACCCGCAGGCGTCCGCGCGCCGTACGGACGGTGATGACGCCCGGCGCGAACTCCACGGTCTGACTCGCCGCGATGCCCCGGTCCGACCAGCTGTGCGCATCGGCGACGAGGGTCCGTGGAGCGTCTCCACCGCCTCGGGCGGCTAGAGCGATGAGCCTGTCACCAGGCGTCAGTACATTGACCGTACGGTGGAAGACGCCTTCGACGACGCCCTGCCCGCGGAATGCGCGCAGGTGCGCGATCAGCGCGGCGTCGCCGGATATGGCGCGCAGCTCAGTGGCTGTACGCAGAGAAGTCACTGCACCCTCCTCGCCCTCACCGTGCCCATGGGGCGTGATGGGTTCCCCTCAACATTCGCTCACTGGTATACCATTTGACAATGGGGAAGCGAACAAGTCTGTGGAGGGAATCCATGCGCATCGTCGTGGCTCTCGGAGGCAACGCGCTGGCCCGTCGGGGGGAGCCGATGACGGCCGACCATCTGCGGGCGAACGTGAGGTCCACGTGCGAGGCGCTCGCCGGCCTCGCACGTCAGCACGAGCTCGTCATCACTCACGGGAACGGACCCCAGGTGGGTCTGCTCGCTCTGCAGAACCTCGCCTACCAGGACGTGGCGGCGTACCCGCTGGACATCCTCGGCGCGGAGACGCAGGGCATGATCGGTTACGTCATCCAGCAGGAGCTCTCCAACGCTCTCGCCGGGGAGCGCGAGGTGGCGGCGGTCGTCACGACCACCGAGGTCGACGAGGCGGACCCGGCGTTCGAGCGCCCGACGAAGCTGATCGGCCCCCAGTACTCCGCGCAGGACGCCGCTGAGGCAGCGGCCGAGTACCGGTGGACGATCGCGCGCGACGGTGCGGCGTTCCGGCGCGTGGTGCCGTCCCCCGCCCCGCGGCGCATCGTCCAGGCACCGCTCGTGCGGATGCTCCTGGAGAACGGCCGGCTCGTCGTCTGTGTCGGCGGCGGAGGCGTGCCCGTGAAGATCGACGGCAAGGGCCGCCAGACGGGCATGCAGGCCGTGGTGGACAAGGACCTCGCCAGCGCGGCACTCGCGGCCGAGCTCAAGGCGGACATGCTGATCATGCTCACGGACGGCGACTACGTCAGTGAGAACTGGGGGACACCCGAGCAGCGCGACATCCTGACGGCGTCCCCGGAAGCGATCTCCGAAATGGCCTTCGCCGAGGGGTCCATGAAGCCGAAGGTCGACGCCGCGGTGCGGGTCGCGAAGGCCGGCGGACGAGCGCTCATCGGACCGCTCGAACGGATCGACGACCTGCTGGAGCGCCGGGTGGGCACGGAGATCCGGGCCGACGTCGCGGAGGGGATCGTCTTCGCCTGAGTCGAGGAAGCCTGTTCAGGAATTTACGGACGGTAGTGGTCCGGCTGCCCGCTGGGGAAGTCGGACCGCACCTTCGGGATTTCCTTCTATTTCTCCGCGTCAAGCGCCGCGACTTCCGTTTCCCTGCCTTTTTGCGACCCCTTCAGGATTGCGGCGCAAAGTATTTGCGTACGCATATACGCGGGTAGATTGTTGGCCGGCCGGCGTGGCCGTCGCGACGGCTGCCAGGAGGAGCAGGACGAGGGGGATCCAGATGGCCGAGGTGAAGCCGTGCAGAGCGGCGGCTCGTCGGCTGCCGTGGAAGGCCGCTGCCGCGCTCGCGGCCACTGTGTTGAACACGGCAGATCCGATGGAACCGCCCATCTGCTGCGCAGAGTTGACCGTCGCCGAGGCGATGCCGGAGTCCTGCGGGAGGTGGCACCGGTCATGATGGCCAGGAAGCTGCCACCCTGGCCGATGCTGAAGGTGATCAGCGCGGGGAGGACGTTCGCGGCGTACGTGGAATCCGGGTCCAGGAGCGTGAGCTGGAACAGCCCGCACGCCGCGATGCACAGGCCGGCCGTCATCATCACGCGCGGTCCGAGCCTGGGCAGCAGGCGAGTGCCGAGCTGGGTGGCGGTCGCGGTCGTGACGAGACTGATGGGTAGGAAGCCCAGGCCGCTGGCCAGCGCGGACCAGTCGAGAACGGTCTGCAGGTAGTACGTGAGATACAGCGAGACGGACAGCTGGCTCGCCATCAGTGCGCCGCCGGCAAGGAGTGAGGCGACTCGGCGGCGGTCGCGCAGCAGTCGCGGAGGCAGCAGCGGGGCGGCGGCCCGGGTCTGCCACCAGGCGAACGCCGTCAGCAGCACGGCCCCGGCGAGCAGCACGCCGAGTACGCCGGGAGACGCCCAGCCCTGAGCCTCCGCCTGACTGCACCCGTACACCACCGTCGTCAGGCCACCGCACCCGAGCACCGCACCCGCGATGTCGATGCGGCCGGTGAGGCGCTGGGCACGATCGCGCGGTGTCCACAGCGTGCCGAGCAGGGCGGCGAGGGCGATGGGTACGTTGACCAGAAGGCACCAGCGCCAGCCGAACCACTGAGTGAGCAGCCCGCCCAGGACGACGCCGAGGGAGGCGCCGGCCCCGCCGAGAGCACCGAAGACTGCTATGGCCTTCCGGCGTTCGCGCAGGTCGGTGAAGGTCGTGGCCACCAGGGCGAGGGCCGAGGCCGCCAGAAGTGCGGCGAAGGCGCCCTGTACGGCGCGGGCGGCGAACAGGGCCTGTGCCGTGGGAGCGGCTCCCGCCGCCGCCGAGGCGACCGCGAAGCCGAGCAGACCCGAGGCGAAGACGCGCTTGCGCCCCGCGCGGTCGGCGATGCGGCCCGCGAGCAGGAGCAGCCCGCCGAACGCGACCGTGTAAGAGGTGACGACCCACGGGCGGTCGCCGTCCGCCATACCCAACTCCGTCTGCATGGACGGCAGGGCCACGTTCACGATGGTGCTGTCCAGCAGGATCATCAGCTGGGCCAGACCGAGGACGCACAGGGCCCACCAGCGCCGGGGATCCGGGAGCTGTTCCTTCTGGGTGCTGGGTGATGACGGCGGGGCTGGCATGCAGATTTTGTATACCAAAACATGGGTGAAGGTAAAGGTCACGTCCATGGATCCGGTCCGGATCGCGCGTTGGTATGCAGAAATCCTGCTCACGGGCGCGTGAGGTGGCGCCGGGCGGTTCGAGGGGCCTGTGTCACCCGAAAACAATTTGCTCACGCAATCTTCACGTCGTGAGAGATGTCACGGTGGAGCGCCGCGCGGTTGCGCATAAATTCTGGGCAGTGGCCTATTGACCGCCCCTACCGCCCCCCGTAATCTCCCGTTCCGAAACAAGGAAAAATTATTCCGCAATACGGAAACGCCGGGAGTGTGTCATGGCCGCCGTGCACGAAACGCCACCCACCGCTGCGGTCGCCGGGAAACCCCGGACGAGCCCGGGGCTGTACAGCCCCGACCTCGCCCCCACGAAGAAGGAAGGTCGTCGCTGGGGCGCGTACAACGTCTTCACCCTCTGGGGCAACGACGTGCACAGCCTCGGCAACTACGCTTTCGCGATAGGCCTGTTCGCCCTGGGGATGAGCGTCTGGAACATCCTGGCCGCCTTCGCGATCGCGTCAGCGCTGCTCTTCCTGCTCCTGACCCTCTCGGGATACATGGGCAGCAAGACGGGTGTCCCGTTCCCCGTCATGAGCCGCATCTCCTTCGGCGTCAAGGGAGCGCAGATCCCGGCCATCGTCCGTGGCGTCGTGGCCATCGCGTGGTTCGGCATCCAGACGTACCTGGCGGCGTCCGTGCTGGGCGCGCTCGTCAAGGTGCTCTTCCCCGGCCTGCGCTCGCTCGACGAGAACTCGATCCTCGGGCTGTCGAGCCTGGGCTGGGCAACGTTCCTGACCCTGTGGGTCATTCAGGTCGTCATCGTCAGCTACGGCATGGAACTCATCCGCAAGTACATGGCGTTCGCGGCGCCGACGATCCTGATCACCATGTCCGCGCTGGCGATCTGGATGTTCATCCGCGCCGACGGCTCCATCGCTCTGTCGACGGGGCACGCGCCGAGCGGCGTCGACATGTGGCGCCAGATCTTCGAGAGCGCCGCACTCTGGGTCGTCATCTACGGCACCTTCGTGCTCAACTTCTGCGACTTCACCCGCTCCGCGAAGAGCCGCCGGGCGATCGTGCGCGGCAACCTCGTCGGCATCCCGGTGAACATGCTGTTCTTCGCCGGCATCGTGGTCGTGCTCAGCGGGGCCCAGTTCAAGCTGAACGGCGAGGTCATCACCGGGCCCGAGGACATCGTGCGCTCGATCCCCAACACGTTCCTGATGGCGGCGGCCTCACTCGCGTTCATCACGCTGACGATCGCGGTGAACCTCATGGCGAACTTCGTGGCGCCCATCTACGCCCTCGTCAACCTCTTCCCGCGCACGCTCAACTTCCGCCGCAGCGGAGTGGTGAGCGCCGTCATAGGCCTGGTCATCCTGCCGTGGAACCTCTACGACAACCCGACCGTCGTGAACTACTTCCTGGGCGGACTCGGAGCACTGCTCGGCCCCATCTTCGGCGTCGTCATGGCGGACTACTGGCTGGTCCGCAGGACCCGCGTGAACGTCCCCGACCTCTACACCGACGACCGGCAGGGCGACTACTTCTACCAGCGCGGGTTCCACATGAAGGCCATCGCCGCCTTCGTGCCCGCCGCGGCCGTCGCCGTCGTCATTGCCCTCGTCCCCGCCTTCAAGTCCGTTTCGGGATTCTCCTGGTTCATCGGCGCGGTCCTCTCCGCCGTCGTCTACCTGGTCCTCGCCGACCGCAAGAAGGCGACCCGGGATGTCGACGGTGAGGCCATCGCGGTCGACGCCGCCTGACGACTCCGCGCCAGGCCCCCCGCACCACCCTCGTACCACCTTCGGCCCAGGCCGGCCTCAGCAGAGAAAGCCAAGAAATGCGCATCCTCGTCGTCAATGTCAACACCACCGCCTCGATGACCGAGAGCATCGGCGCCCAGGCCGCCGCCGTCGCCTCACCGGGCACGGAGATCGTGCCCCTCACCCCGCCGTTCGGGGCCGAGTCCGTGGAGGGCAACTACGAGAGCTACCTCGCGGCCGTGGCCGTGATGGAGGCGGTCCGCTCCTACCCGCACCCCTTCGACGCCGTCATCCAGGCCGGGTACGGCGAGCACGGTCGCGAGGGGCTCCAGGAACTCCTCGACGTCCCGGTCGTCGACATCACGGAAGCCGCCGCGAGCACCGCGCAGTTCCTTGGCCACCGCTATTCCGTGGTCACCACGCTCGACCGGACCGTGCCGCTCATCGAGGACCGCCTCAAGCTCGCGGGTCTCGCCGACCGCTGCGCGTCGGTGCGGGCCAGCGGAATGGCCGTGCTGGACTTGGAGAGCGACGCGGAAGCCGCCGTCGAGGCCATCGTGGAACAGGCGGCCCAGGCCGTCGAACGTGACAAGGCCGAGGTGATCTGCCTCGGTTGCGGCGGCATGGCGGGCCTCACGGAGCGAGTCGTCGAGCGCACGGGCGTCCCCGTCGTGGACGGCGTCGCGGCGGCGGTGACTATCGCCGAGTCCCTCGTCCGCCTCGGCCTCTCCACCTCGAAGGTGCGTACGTACGCGGCGCCGCGTACGAAGGCCATCAAGAACTGGCCGCCGCGGGCCGCCTGAACAAGAGGCCGGGTCCCGCTTCACGCGGTGGCGTCATGCGGGCGGTATCGAACATGGGTACCGCTCGACCGGGCGTCACCGTCTGCGTCGGAGGCCACGTCGACTGTCCGGTCACGTCGGACCCCACGCTGTCCAACGGCGGATTCACGGTGACCCTGCACCAGTCAGTTCTGTCCTGCGCCCTGACCGGGGATCAGGCACGTTCACCTACGCCTGGAACAACGGCCGCACCAGCACGATCACGGCAAACAGAGTGGTCACGCTCCACCTTGGTGCCGTGGAGATCGTGTCCACCGGAACTGTGACGGCGGGTGAATTCAAGGGGGGCGCCGCTGTCTTCGACGTCGGGCGGCCAGGAGCAGGCGCCTGCTCCTGGCCCCCGCGCTGCTGGCCGACCCGCCCGTGCTCGTCCTGGACGAGGCCACCGAGGGACTCGCCCCGGGCGCCGCCGCCGTGTTTGCCGACATACTCGACGCCACTCGCGGCCGAACGCCGCTGCTGATCACGCACGGGCCGCCGGGCCCAGCGGCCGCCGACCGGATCATGATCTCGACCGGGCCGGATCCGCCCCGCGACCCCCGACGAGGTCGACGCGGCTCAGCCCACCCGAACCGTCACCCGGTGTTGTCAGCGGACGACGTCGAACACCTGCTTCTGCAAGCCGTTGGCGTACGCCTCGGACTCGACCAGCTTGAGCTTCTGGGTTTCCTTGTCCGTGTCGCTGAACAGCCGCTTGCCCGCGCCGAGCAGCAGTGGGAAGACGAGCAGGTGGTAGCGGTCGATGAGGCCGGCATCGGAGAGGCTCCGATTGAGGGCGGCGCTGCCGTGGATGATGATCGGCCCGCCCTCGGTCTCCTTCAGCGCGGCGACCTCGTCGAGGGAGCGCAGGATCGTGGTCTCGCCCCAGTCCGCGACGAGATCGTCCTCGGTGAGGGTGGTGGAGACGACGTACTTCGGCATGGCCTTGTACTGGGCGAACTCCTCCATGCCGGGCCAGACGGGACTGAACGCCTCATAGCTGACGCGGCCCATCATCATGGCGGCGGCCTCCTGCTGCTCGCGGCCCTTGATCTCGAACGCCTCCGGGAGGAATTCGACCTCCTTGAAGGTCCACCCGGAGTTCCGGTAGCCGGGCTCGCCACCCGGGGCCTCGACGACGCCGTCGAGCGAGACGAAGGCGGTACTGATCAGAGTGCGCATCTCATGGTCTCCTGGTGTGCTTCGTACTGGCCGGCCGCTACGGCTGCTCGCCCGCGGATCTCCACTGTCACTGACTGAATGACTGCGGAGCCTGCACGAAATCATCGGCGCGCACCGGGCCACTCGGGTGTTGGTGTACGACGACGGAGCCACCTGGTGGAAGGTGGCAACTTGGCACCCCTTAATTACCGGTCGCCGATGGCGGCACCAGGGACAGGAGTTGCCGCGTGTGGCCGGGCAGTTCCACCTCCGCCAGACCAGCGATGAGGTCCCTGAGCGGGAGGGGCTGATCGACCTGGACCTTGTCGTGGGACAGCAGCAAGGTGGGCACCAGCGTGTCGAGTTCGGTCTCGCTCAGCATCGGCCCGCCGAGGGCGCAGAGAGCATCCGCCTGGAGGCGGATGCGCTCACGGAGTCCTGCGTTGCCGCCGGCGAGACCGATGACGCGCTCGATGGTCCAGGTGTCGTGCGCCGTGCGGTTGTCGTACGTGGTGGGTGCTCCCGCGGACGCGGCGGCGACGGTCGCGATGGTGGTGGCGTTGACGATGGCGACGTGCGCCAGGATCTGGTCGGCGTTCCACTCGCCGGTGGACGGCACGGGCATCGTGTCCCCGGAACCGGCCACTGTGGTGGCCGCGTCCAGGAGCGAGCGGTAGGCGTCCCGAAGAGGGCTGGTGTCCATCACGTCTTCTTTCTTCAGTCCTGCGCGGGGTGGCTGGGGGAGGGGGCGTCGTGCCTGCCGCTTCAGGCGTGCGTGCCGGCCATGTCCCACGGTGCCTGCGGGAGCACCTCGCCGGTCTCGAGCAGCGACTTGAGGTTCGCCAGGACGGCCGGCCATCCCTGTGAAATGCCGTTCAGCATCTCCGCGTTGGGAAGGTTCTCGTGGGTCACGGTGAGCCGGACGATGTCTTCGTGCGGCTCGACGAGGAAGGTGACGACGGACGGGTCGCGCGGCGCCCGGGCGTCCGGGGTGTCCTCGAACGTGATGACCAGGCGCGTCGGCGGGTCGGCCTCGAGGACCTGACCGACGACGTCTACGGCCCCCGATCCGTCGACGCGCCGGTGCTCCCAGGCCGAGCCCGGCTCCCAGTCGGAGACGTTGGCGTGTCCCCAGTAGCGCGCTGTCAGGTCTGCGTCCGTCAGGGCCTGCCACACCTGCTCCGCACCGGCCCGGATGTAGGTGACGTAGACGTAGGACGGTACGGATGCTGATCCGCTGGTCATGGCGTACTCCTCTGCCTGGTTCTTGATGGCTCTGATCGCTTGCAGCCGGGGCTTGTCGAACTCGGAGATCCAGCGTTCCTCGATCTCGTGGATCGGAGCCGGATTGAGGTAGTGGAGCCGTTCGCGTCCGCGCCGGACGACGGTCACGAGGCCGGCCCGCTCGAGGATGTCGAGATGCTGGGTGGCCGACTGGCGCGCCATGTCCAGGCGGTCGCACAGCTCGCGCAACGTCTGGCCGTTGTGCTCGCGCAGACGGTCGAGCAGCCGCCGCCGGGTGGGGTCGGCCAGCGCCTTGAAGGCATGGTCCATCGCAGTCGCTTCGAAACTCACACTCCGATTATGCAGGTATTCACCTGCATAATGCCAGCGGTGGTGAGGAGCGGGTTCATGTGCGCCCGGTGTGCCCTGGCCGTCTCCCGTGTCAGAGGTCGGCGGGGGACGGCGCTTGTGTGGGTGTGGCGGTGGGTTCGGGGACGGATTCCGGGCGTATCGGAACGCCGCGTCGTCCCGCCAGTCGGCACCCGAGGCAGTCCGCGTGCCCGTCACGCGCGGCGCGGTCCCGGCCTCTGAGGTCCGAAGGTCGCGGACCCGGCGCCTTACCCCAGCCCGCGAGGTGCAGAACCCATGTGAACGGCGCCGCCGCGGCCAGGACGCAGATCCCCAGCCAGATCCCCGGGCGCCAGCCGCAGATGCCGAGCCCGGTGACGATCGCCCCGGCCGTGGCAACGGCGAAGCCGGCCCACCCGGCGACGGTGTGCCCCTCGTCGTGCCGGTGCGCGGCGAGCTGCCCGCCGTGCTGCCCGCTGGGACGCCTCTCCAGCTGCCCGTTCGGGTGCCCCTTCAGTCGCCCGTTCACGTGTCCGTCCGACTGCCCGTCGAGATGTCCGTTCATGGGCTGAGGGCCTCTCTGATCGAGTTCGCTATTTGTTGAGTGACTGATCAAGAAAGGACCGTAGCATGAGTTTTTGAGTGAACGCTCTAGAATGGTGAGCATGAGCAAGGCACGAGGGCGTCCGCGCACGTTCGACCGGGACGCGGCGCTGTGGGCGGCCGTCCGGCTGTTCTGGGAGCGCGGCTTCGAGGCGACGTCCCTGGGTGAGCTGACGGTGGCGATGGGCATCCGCCCGGGCAGCCTCTATGCGGCGTTCGGCGACAAGAAGGCGCTCTTCAGGGAGGCCGTCGAGGCGTACGGGCGGTCGCCGATGGGGTCCTTCCCGGCGCGTGCGCTGGCCGAGGAGCCGACGGCCCGCGGGGCCGTGTCCCGGATCCTGCGTGAGGCGGCGGCGTTCTACGCGGATCCGTCGCACCCGCCGGGCTGCCTGGCGATCAGCGCGGCCACCAACGTCACCGTGCATGACGAGGAGATCGCGAAGTTCCTGCGCGACGTGCGCAACGCGGGCGTCGCTGCCATAGAGGAGCGGCTGCGCCGGGCCGAGGGGGAAGGGGAGCTGCGGGCTGGGACCGATGCGTCGGCCCTGGCGTCCTACTTCGCCACGATCGTGCAGGGGCTTTCGCAGCGCGCGCGGGACGGAGCCGATGTGCACGAGCTGTCCCAGGTGGCCGAGCTGGCGCTGGTCGCGTGGCCGAGCGGCGATTGATGGCCCTGCGGCCTCGGCGGCAGGATGTTTTGTTGCCTGGTGTGGATCTCCGTAAAGAATTTGCGATTTAGTCGCATTTGGGACGTTACATTCTCTATGGGTCTGCTTGATGTGTGATGCGTAGCTTCGTTGATGTCGCCGCAACGGCGCGGCACGCACCCCACCGCTGAACCGACCCCAGGGAGCGTCTTTCACCATGCGCATGACCCCCCGCGCTCTGCGTACGACCATCGTCGCCGCCACGGCGACCGCCGCGATCAGCCTGGTCGCCGCCTCCGGCGCGATGGCCGCCACGCAGCACACCCCCACCGCCACGGCCGCCGTCGAATCGGCGGCCCACGCCAAGAAGAAGCGCGTCTACCTCAAGTCGGTCAAGCTCGCGGCCAAGGGCCACACGGCCAAGGTCTACAAGACGGGCAAGCGCACGGCCCAGGCGGATGTCCTCTACCGCGGCAAGAAGGTCGCGACGCTGACCGCGGCCGGCAAGGCGAAGGCGTTCAACCTCAACGGCCTGCACGTCAAGCTGTCGCCGTCCGGCGCGATCACGTCATGGGTGGACCGCGCAAAGCCGCAGCCGAAGCCCAAGCCCGTGAACAAGCGTGTCCTGGTCGCCACGGCCACCCTCGCGGACGGCTCCGGCGCCAAGGTCTACAAGCTGTCGGCCGACCACTATCAGGTCACGATCTTCGCGGACGGTTCCCAGATCGGCACCCTCGACGCGAACGGCCGCTCGGCCGCCGGTGAGAGCAACGGCCTGCACGTCGTGCTCGCGCCCGACGGCCGGCTCAGCTCCTGGATCGACGAGGCTCCGGCGCCCGCCCCGGACCCGCAGTACACCCGCGACCTCACGCCCACTCCGGACTCCGCGCCGCCGCCGGACCTGCGGCCCGAGCCCGGCAACAGCCAGAAGCCGGACGTGCGGGACGTGCCTGATGTCCCGAACGTGCCTGACCTGCCGGACTCCGGCAGCCACCAGGACGGTGACGGAGCGCCCGGCCTGGCGCCCGCGGAGCAGCCCAGCGCCCTGACCCCCACGGCGTAAGAGGACTCTCTCCCTCCTACTGCACAACTGGGCCTGCCGGCACGGTAATTGCACCTGCTGCCAGGTCCCTCGTGTCCCTCGACGCCTGTCGCAGTGACACCGAACACCGAAAGGACGCCCGTTCCTCAGGCCCTCGCGCCGAGTCCGCCTGCAAGCCCTCACCATCGTCACCGGCGTCCTGGTCGCCGTCGCCATGCCGACGGCGGTCGCGTTCGCCGATCCGCCCGGGCATCCCGCGCCGACCGGGTGCCACGTCAGGCCCCGCGAGGAGATCCAGCCGCCCGCACACATCCTCGGCGAACGCGCCCGCAAGAGCCGAACAGGCCGTCGGCGAGACGCTGGGCATCGTGTCCGAACCGGAGCCATCCACATCCGGCTCGTCCTGGTGCCGACGCCCGCCACTGCGGCCCACCAGCGCGACCTAACCTGACCTCGACGAGCCCGACGCTCAACACTCATACGGGTGTGGATCGGTTGTCGCCCAGGTGCTCGCGCAACACCCTGCTCAGGGACGTGGGTTCGCGCCCGATCAGGTCGGCGAGCGTTGGGTCGACTGTTGCGAACTCGCCCGCGCGGCTGGCGGTGAAGACGCCGAGCAGTTGGTCGGCAGCCTCGGCGGGGACACCATGGCCTACGAGTTGCTTGCGGAAGGCACCATCAGGGGTCGTGATCCTCTTGACGATGCGGCCCAGTGCTTCCGTCGCGATGCCGGTGATGTCCTCGAAGGTCAGCGCCTGCGCGGCGGTGAGGGGCGGGGTCGGGCCGTCGAAGCGGCCCTCGTCGGCGAGGACGGCGGCCGCCGCGTCGGCGAGGTCGGCGTGCGCGGTCCAGCTCACCGGCCCGTCCGCGGGGAGTTCGGCCTCACCGGACTCCAGCCCATGCCCCAGGAACTGCAGCGCGCTCGTGGCGTAGAAGCCGTTGCGCAGCGCGGTGTACGGCACACCGCAGGTCCGCAGGGCCTCTTCGGTGGCGGCGTGGTCGCGGCAGGGCTCGAAGTGCGACGTGGCGCTCGCGCCCATGTGGCTGGTGTAGAGGATGCGCCGGGCGCCCGCCGCGATCGCGCCCTCGATTGCGGCGTGATGCTGCCGCACGGCGTCCGAGCCCATCTTGTCGACGGAGACGATCAGCACTTGCGAGGCGCCCTCGAAGGCGTGAGCGAGACCGGCGGCGTCGCTGAAACTGCCTTGCCGTACACGTACCCCCCGGTCCGCGAGGTCCCGCGCCTTCTGCGGGTCGCGGACGCTGACGCCGACCCGGTCCGCGGGTACGTGTGTCAGCAGGCTCTCGACGATCTGATGCCCGAGCTTTCCGGTCGCTCCGGTCACGATGATCATGGTTTACCCCAACGCTTGGTTCCAGTGGAATCGCACTTAACGTATCGCTGATATTAACGATGGTACCGCTCGTGCTGTATCGTTGATATATGCCACCACGTTCACGAGGTAGCCGCGGCGCGGCCGCCGTCGATTCCGAGACGCCCGCACCCACGGAGCGCGAAGAGCCCCGGCAGCGGGTGATCGAGGCCGCCGCGGATCTGCTGGCGCGCGAGGGTCGTGACGCGGTCACGACGCGCGCCGTCGCTGTCGCCGCCGGCCTCCAACCGCCCGCTATCTACCGGCTGTTCGGCGACAAGGACGGACTGCTCGAAGCGGTGGCCGAGCACGGCTTCGCCAAGTTCCTCGCGGGCAAGACCGTGGCCCCCCATCCGCAGGACCCGATCGAGGATCTGCGGGCCGGCTGGGATCTGGCCGTCGAGTTCGGGCTGGACAACCCCGCGCTGTACACGCTGATGTACAGCGAGCCCACGACCACTTCGTCGGCTGCGTTCGAGGCGGGCATGAAGATCCTCATGGGGCGCATCCGGCGGCTGGCCGCCGGCGGCTGGCTGCGGGTCGACGAGGAGCTTGCCGCCATGATCATCCACGCCACGGCGCGCGGCGCGGTCCTCACCTGGCTGTCACTGCCCGACGACCAGCGCAATCCGGCCCTGTTGACCACGCTTCGAGAGTCCATGGTCGCCACCGTCACCAACCAGGAGCCGGCCGTGCAGGCCGCCGGTCCGGCCGGCGCCGCGCGCGCCCTGCGTGCCGCGCTGCCCGAACAGGCAACCCTCAGCGGAGCGGAGCAGCACCTGCTGACCGAGTGGCTGGAACGTCTCGCCGCCGACGGCTGAGCCGCCGGGCCATTCGAGCCCGTATGCCCTTACGCAGCCGAAGCCCGCTTGTGCCCAGCGCATCGCCTTGCCCTACGCCCGCTTGTGGCCAGCACATCGCCTTGTCCTGCGCCCGCTTGTGGCCAGCGCATCGGCTCGTCCAGTGCCTGCTTGTACCCGGACATCGCGTCGATGCCCGGATCTTGTGGCTTCTGCCAGTACGACCGTCTGCCGGGGCGCGGGAAGACTTCCCGCCAGTGGCCGTGGCGTCTCCGGGGGAACGGGGGCCGGGCCAAGGGGATGACCAGGCGCAGGGGAGGACATCACAGTGAGCGAGCAGCAGCAGTACGACGAGATCGGTGAGGTGTTCGAGGGGGTCAAGTCCCTGCCGCTGGCGCAGTACGGGGAGGTGCCCAGCTTCCTGAGCATGGTCGGGGATGTGCGCGGCAAGTCGGTCCTCGACCTGGCCTCCGGTACCGGCTTCTACAGCAGGGAGTTCAAGCGGCGCGGCGCCACGGAGGTGCTCGGAATCGACATCTCCGGTGAAATGGTCGCCGTGGCCGAGAGGTTGGAGCAGCGAGATCTGCTGGGCGTGCGCTACGAGGTGGGCGATGTGTCCCAACTGCGGCCCCTCGGTCGGCGCTTCGACATCGCCACGGCCGTCCAGCTGCTCAACTACGCTGAGGACATCGCCGCTTTCGAGCAGATATGCCGCAACGTGCACCGCAACGTCGCGCCCGGCGCCGAGTTCTTTCTGCTCAACCAGACACCCGACTACCGCTTCGACGGGCCGTCACTCGACAAGTACGGCTTCCGCTCCGAGTTGACCGGCGAGGAAGCCGGGACCGGCCCGCGCGTCCAGATCTCGGCGCTGCTCGACCCGCCGGTCGGGCCGGTCTCGTTCGTCACCATGTGCCCGCGCCGCGAGGTTTACGAAGAGTGCCTGCGGGCGGCCGGATTCGGCGAGGTGACCTGGGTCCCCCTGAAAGTGTCCGACGCCGGCGTGCGCGAGTTCGGCGCGGACTTCTGGGCGGACTTCCTCGCCAACCCCCCGCTGGAGATGCTGCGCTGCCGCGCCTGACGACCGACCGGATCCCCGAGGCCGCCGCCTGAGCTTCTCTACAGCCGGCACAGCCCGCATGGCCCGCGCTGTAGCCCGCCCGGTGGCAAAGTGCCGCGTGCCCGCTCGTGCCTGTCGTCAGGTCACCCGCACCTGGCAGCACAATCGCCCCTGTCAGAACACACGGGCGTGTGTGAGCGGCACGCGGCACCGAGGGGAACGACCGATGGACACAGCAGCATCTCCGGACCGCAGGCTTCTGCTCGCCGGCGCACTCGCGAGCGCCACGGTCGCGCTCGCGGGGTGCACACCGACCAAAGCCGTCACGGCACCGACCAGCAGCAGCGCCACGTCGATGCCGAGGCCCTCCACGCCCGAGGCGGCATTCGCGAGACTGATGGAGGGCAACAAGCGCTGGGTGAGCGGAGACCTCCAGCACCCCGACCGGGATCCGGACCGGCGCGAGCTAGTGGCTCAGCAGCAGGAGCCGTACGGATCGGTCCTCTCGTGCATCGACTCCCGCGTACCGCCCGAGCTTCTCTTCGACACCGGGCTCGGCGACCTCTACGTCATGCGCACGGGCGGCGAGGCGGTCGGGCCCGTCGTCACCGGCTCCGTCGAGTACGGGCCCATGACGAGCGGCACCCCGCTCATCGTGGTCCTCGGCCATCAGCGCTGCGGCGCCGTCAAGGCGGCGTACGAGTCCCTGCGCGACGACAAGCCGCTGCCGGGCAACCTGCAGGCGATCGTCGAGGCTCTGCAACCGGCATACAAGCAGGCGGTCCGCGAGGGCGGCGACGACCCGGTCGAGACCATGGCCCGCGCGCAGGTCACCTTGACCGCGACCGGACTGCGCACCAACAACGACCTCGCCCCTCTCGTGAAGAAGGGGGACCTCGCCGTCGTGGGCGCCTACTACTCACTCGACACCGGCAAGGTGGAAGTTCTGACCGGAGCCCCCTCCTGAACAGATCCGCCCCGAACCGATCTGCCCTGAACAGACCTGCGCCGCAGACCACTTCAGCCGGTGAGGAAGTCGATGAGGCTGTGCGGTGCCCGGTCGTCGAGGCAGAGCGCCATGAGCAGCCGCGCATCCTCGGCTTCCGACTCGCTGCGCGGGAACATCGCCTCTTCGTAGGTGGCGAGTGCCGCTTCGATGTCGTCGGGGTGCGCGGCGATCGCCTTCCCGAGCTCGGCGCCGTCGAACATCGCCAGGTTCGCGCCCTCGCCGGACGGCGGCATGAGGTGCGCGGCGTCACCGAGAAGCGTCACTCCGGGCACGCGGTCCCACCGGTGCCGGGTCGGGAGCGTGTGGATGGCGCGCGGGACCGGTGCCGTCTCGCCGTCGGTGATCAGCGCGGTGAGCTCCGGCGCCCACCCGTCGAACTCGGCCGCGACGCGAGCGGTCGCGGCGGTGACGTCGGTGAAGTCGATGCCCGAGATCCACTCGGCGGGGCAGTTCAGCTGGACGTACGTGTGAAGGATGTTCCCCGCCTCGCGGTGCGCGGAGATCCCCTTGCTCGGGGCGGGCGCGAACATCCCGCCGTCGCCGACCGCTTCGGCCGCCGCGGAGTGCCGCTCGTCCGCGTCGTACAGGTAGGTCTCGATGAACGTCGTACCTACGTACTCGGGCTCGGCGTCGGAGAGCAGCGGCCTGACCCTTGACCAGGCGCCGTCCGCGCCGACGAGGAGTTCGCTGCTCACGCTGGAGCCGTCCGTGAATTCCAGTTCGTGCCGGCCGTCACCGAGTGCTGAGACGCCGGTGAGCTTCTTCCCCCACTGGACCGTCCCCGCGGGCAGGGAGTCGATGAGGATGCGCCGCAGGTCTCCGCGGAGCACCTCGGGCCGCCCGCCGTTGCCGTCGTCGGGTTCGTCGAGGAGCACCTTGCCGTGCTGGTCGAGCACGCGCGTGGCCTCGCCGCCCTCGTGGATGATTGCGCGGAATTCCTCGGTGAGGCCAGCCGCCTCCAGCGCGAGCTGCCCGTTGTAGTCGTGGATGTCGAGCTGGCCGCCCTGTGTGCGGGCTTCGGCCGAGGGCTCCGCCTCGTAGACCGTCGCGGGGATGCCGTGGACGTGGAGGACGCGGGCGAGGGTCAGTCCTCCGAGGCCGGCGCCGATGATCGTGACGGGTGTGGTCATGGTGGTTCCTTGCCTGTCGCACGCCCGCTGGGCGGGTACCCGGCAGGTCATCTCATCTCTGGAATGTTGTTCCAGCGTGAGCCTGGAACCTTGTTCCAGAGATGTCAAGCTGGAACGGGGTTCCAGGCGTGTGCCAGGATGTGAGCATGGCAACCAGGACGCGTCGTCCAGAGCGACGAGAGAAGCCGCTCTCCCGCGAGCGCATCGTCGAGGCCGCGATCGTTCTTCTCGACACGGCGGGCGAGGGCGGGCTCACGTTCCGCGCGCTGGCCGAGCGCCTAGCCACCGGGCCCGGCGCGATCTACTGGCATGTCGCGGGCAAGGACGAGCTCCTCAGCGCCGCCGCCGATGCCGTCGTCGCCGGTGCCATGACCGCCGACACCGCCGATTCCACTCCGCAGGACTCGATCCGCGCCCTTGCTCTCGGCGTGTTCGACGCCATCGACGACCACCCGTGGATCGGCGCCCAACTCGTCCGGGCCCCGGGTCGGTCGCCGATGCTGCGGGTCTTCGAACACATCGGGCGCCAGGTGCAAGCGCTCGGCGTACCCCCCACCGCCCAGTTCACCGTCGCGTCCGCACTGTGGAGCTACATCCTCGGAGTGGCCGAACAGAACGCGGCCAACGCCCGCTCGGTCCGGCCGGACACGGACCGGACCGAGTTCCTGACCGCCGTCGCGGACGCATGGGCAAGCCTCGATCCCGACGAGTACGCGTTCATCCGCAGCGTCGCGGGCCGGCTGCGCGACCACGACGACCGAGCGGAGTTCCTCTCCGGAATCGACCTCATCCTCACCGGAATCACCGCCGGTCCATAGCCGACCGACCGGCGCCGGCCACGGACACCCCTACCTCACGTGTCCGGGCTTGTCGACGTTGAGGATGGCGTAGAACGCGATCACGTGATCGCGGCCCACGCCCGGGCGCAGCGCAGCCCTGACCTCGCCGCCGTCGTCGTTCCAGGCGACGACATCCTCGGCCGACAGGTCGCTCGGGCCCGTGAGATCGCCGCCCCTCGCGGCTTCCAGGAGCGCGCGAGCAGTTCGGCGTGGTCGTCCTCGGAGAGCGTGAACCTGTCGCGGACCGAAGTGACACGGCGGCCCGCACGATGGTGCATCTGACGGCAGTTCGAGACGGTGGTGTCCAGGACACGCGCGATCTCGTCGTACGACAGCTCGAAGGCCTCCCGCAGGACGAACACCGCGCGCTCGGACGGTGACAGACGCTCCATCAGATGGACGGTCGCGAAGGCCGCGGTGTCGCGGAACTCGGCCTTGCCGAGCGGGCCCAGGAGCCGTCGGCGGTCTAGATGGTGCCGGGTCCATAGTGGTGGCGGCCGCGCGCGGACCGTGCCGCCCGCGTCGGCGGCCGTGCACACGGTGGCCGCCCGCGATCTCGTCCTGCATGACCCGGGCGGTCTACGCCGCCGGGAGGCGCCGTACGGATTGGGGAAGGGACTGAAGATGCGTCTGGTACCCGAGCGGCTGGCGAAGCTGCTGAGCCGTGTTCCGAGCGGGCGTCAGCTCGTGAAACGGCTGCGGCACCCGGTCGCCGTGCAGACGCTGAGGGCCACCGCCGCGGCGACGATCGCCTACGTCATCGCCCTGCGCCTCAGCCGCGAACCGGCCCCCCTGACCGCCCCCCTGACCGCTCTCCTGGTCGTGCAGGTGACCCTGTACGCGACCGTGAAGATGAGCATCCGCCGCATCAACGCCGTGGTCGTCGGGGTGTTCATCGCCATCGGCTTCAGCGCCTTGGTAGGGCTGACCTGGTGGAGCCTGGCGCTGATCATCCTGGCCTCACTCACCATCGGCCCCTTCGTGCGCGCAGACGAGTTCGTGCCCGAGGTGGCGATCAGCGCCATGCTCGTACTCGGCGTCACCCGAGTGGCATCGAGCGCATGGGACCGCGTACTGGAAACCCTGATCGGAGCCCTGACCGGGCTCGCCTTCAACCTCTTCTTCGCCCCGCCCCTATGGGTGGACACCGCGGGCGAGGCCCTGGAGGACCTCGCCCGGCGCATGCGTCGACTGCTGCTTGACCTGAGCGACCAGCTCGACGATGAGACCCCCTGGCCACTCGCTGCGGCACGGCTCCACGAGGCGCGCCGCCTCGATCAGGACATCGCCGACGTGGACGCCTCCCTGCGGCAGGCCGAGGACAGCCTCCGGCTCAATCCCCGGGTACGGGAAGGGCGACTGCACCGCGTGGTGCTGCGGACCGGCCTCGACACGCTCGAAATCTGCACCGTCGTGCTGCGCGTCATCGCCCGGACCCTCACGGACCTGGCCAAACAGCGTGACGAGGAGCGGCTGCTCGAACCCGAGGTGTCGCACGCGATGCGTGATCTGTTCGGCCATGTCGCGGACGCCGTCGTCAGTTTCGCCGTACTCGTCGGCACCGGAACCAGCTCGGAATCAGAAACGGCCGAGGACCGCCTGATCAGCCACCTCGCCGCCGCCAATGCCCAGCGCGAACACGTCGCGCGACTGCTCCTGGACACCGTCCAGGACGACCCGAGCCAGTGGCAACTGCAGGGGGCTCTGCTCACCGAGATCGACCGCATCCTCGCCGAACTCGACACGGAACACCGGACACAGCGCCTGATGGAGGAACTGGACCGCAACGCCCAACAACTGCACGAACGCTTCCCGTCGCTCGCCGGCGTGCAGCAATGGGCACGCAAGTACCGGCCTCGCGTACGCCGAAAAGGTGCGTGACGCAGGAGAGGCGGGCTAGTTGCCCGTCAGCGCCTTCCTGAGCTCGTCCAGTGATTCCCGCATGAACTGCGACATCTCACGTTCCTCGGCCGCGCCGATCCACCGCTCGAAACCCACCTTGAAGACGGCGACGCCCGCCTCGGCGGTCAGGCTCGCGGCCGGTTCCGCCACGCCGCGTCGGCGCAGGGTGTCGGCGAGCGCGGCCGACATCGAGGCGAGCTTGATGAGCTCGCGCTCCTGGAGCTCCGCGGTCGCCATGATCACGGCCTGACGCTGCCGCGCGAAGTCACGGCGGTCAGTGAAGAACTCGGCGACCGTGTCGAGGCCCACGGCCACCGCGTCGATCGGCGCCGCAGACTTCGGAACGTCGGCGACCGCTTTCACGAGCGCCTCCTCCAGCCGGCTGGAGCCGGCGAACAGGACCTCGCGCTTGTCCGCGTAGTGCCGGAAGAACGTGCGCTCCGTGAGTCCGGCCCGTTTGGCGATCTCCGCCACGGTCGTCTGCTCGAACCCGCGCTCGCTGTAGAGCTCCAACGCCGCGTTCGCCAGACGCCCACGCGCGTTCGGCTCCCATCTACCCATGGCCAGATCTTACGTGATGACAGTGAATGACATCAGGTGTAGCGTTGATGACAGGCACTGACATCACTGTGATGCCACCTGCCATCGACTCCTTGGGGTTTCTCATGCGCATCTTCATGACCGGCGCGTCCGGCTGGATCGGCTCCGCCGTCGTTCCCGAGCTCATCGACGCGGGGCACGAGGTCGTCGGGCTGGCCCGCTCCGACGCCTCCGCGGCCGCGCTCACCGCCGCCGGGGCCGAGGTCGTGCGCGGCACCGTCGACGACCTCGACGTACTGCGTGAGGCGGCCGCCGCGTCGGACGGGGTGATCCACCTCGCCTTCAAGCACGACATCGCCTTCACCGGTGACTTCCTGGGGGCCGCTGAGGCGGATCGCCGCGCTGTCGACACCATCGGCGCCGCACTCGTGGGCACCGACCGGCCCTTCGTCATCGCCTCCGGGGTGGCCGGTCTCGCGCCCGGGCGGGTGTCGACCGAGCACGACAAGGCCACGAACGACGGCTCGCCGATCTCCATCCGCGTGGCCACCGCAGATGCGGTGCTCGCCCTCGCCTCGCAGGGCGTGCGCTCGTCCGTGGTGCGGCTCTCTCCCACCTGCCACGGTGACGGGGATAACGGCTTCATGGCGGCGCTGGTCGCCACGGCCCGCGCCAAGGGCGTCTCCGGCTACCTCGGCGAGGGCGCCAACCGCTGGCCGGCCGTCCACCGGCTCGACGCCGCCCACCTGTTCCGCCTCGCGGTCGAAAAGGCCCCCGCCGGATCGGTGCTGCACGGCGTCGCGGAGGAGGGCGTCGCAATCCGCGACGTCGCCGAAGTGATCGGCCGTCACCTCGACGTGCCGGTGACCTCCGTGGCTCCCGAGAACGCCGCCGAGCACTTCACCTGGCTCAGCGCCTTCGTCGGGATCGACGCCCCGGCGTCGAACACGCTGACCCGCGACCTGCTGGCCTGGGAGCCGACTCAGCCCGGCCTCCTCGAAGACCTCGACAAGGGGCACTACTTCCAGGCGCCGGCGACCACTTCCTGACGCGAGCCACGGGGACGGCATCGACGCATGCGCACGCCGATCGCGGCACAGCCCAGTGACCTCGTCTCACGTGGAACGGTCGCTGCGTGGGCGGAACATCTGCTCAACGGCCTGCTCCATGAGGAAGGTCTTCTCCGCCCGAGAACTCCTCTTGATGAGGGCACTCACCCGCCGGGCTCCTTGATGACCGACAGGAGACCCACCAGGAGGGCCGGCAACGGCAGTCGCGGGGCAGGGACTTCGTCCTCGGAGGAGACCTGCGGCCGACGTACGACCGAGACATCGACGCGATCCGATGACCCACTGTCGTACGAGTTTCTCCTGTCCGGGCTTACGGGCGAAGGGGTGTACTCCGACACCCGGCACCTCGACTCCACCGACGCCGGCAGACCCCCTCTCTTCCTGGAGTCGTTCAGTTGGCCAGGGCGCGGACTTCGTCGTGGATTCGTTCAGCGAGTGCTTGGCCCAGGTGGCGGTGGTTGTGGTCGGTGATGGCGGTGACGACGGACGTGCTGCCGTGATGGATGGCGGTGACTGCGATCGGGTGGCCCGGGCCGAGCGGTGGGATGCCTGCCATTGCCGTGAGTCGCGCCGGTCCGAGGGTGAGTTCGCCGGCGTGCGTGGACACGCTGCTGCAGAGGAGGGAGAAGTAGCGGGGTGAATCGACGTAACGGCCCGCCGCGTTGGTCAGAGGGGTGATCTTGCGTGGTCGTGACGAGACGACGGCGGCCTGGGCGCGTGCCCTGGCACCGATGGCGCTTCGCCGGATGAAGGAGTCGACGGCGGCGAGTCTCAGCCGCGCATCCCGCTGCCGGGGGAGTGGCACCCGGACGGTGGCGTAATGGTTGCCGAGGAGTTGTGACTCCTCATCGGTGCGTACGTCGACGGGTACCAGGGCGCAGATGCCGGGCAACCTCGGCAGTGGCCGACCGGTGATGCCCATCGTTCGCAGCGCTCCCGCCGTGGCGGAGAGGAAGACCGCGTTGGTAGAGGCGCGTTCGCCTGACCCGGCGGAGCGCAATGAGGCGCGGGCGGCGTCGAGTTCCTTGCGCGGCACCTGGCGGAAGGACAGGACGCGGTGAGGGTCCACCGGACCGTGAAAGGGCAGTGGAGATGCCTTGGGGATCAAGTCGCCTAAATTCCAAGCTAGTTGACGGACGCGGGAGGGTGCGTCCGCTGTCGCCGGGCCGCCGGCTCGCGGAGGGCTCAGGGCGCCGGTTTCGTCGAACAGGGCGCGGAGCAACGTGGCGATCGACCTGCCGTCGAGCAGTGCGTGATGGGCGCGGAACAGGAGGACGAAGCCGCCCGTGGTGGGGATGAGGTGCAGCTGCCATGGCGGGCGGAGTGGGTCGAGTGGTGTGGTGAACAGGGCTGCGATGTGCGCTTCGAGCCCGGCCGTGGTGACGTCGCGGCTCTCGGCGATGTGGTGATCGGCCTCGAAAGGCCCGCCGGTCGACCACAGCGGCCAGGTGTCGCACGTGGGATCGGTCTCGGGTGCGCTCGGCATCTGCCGTAGCCGCTCGTAGCGCGCAAGCCGGTCACCGGCCAGGCGGCGAAGGGCTGACAGTGTGGGGGGAGGGCCCTCGAACCAGGCGAGCAGCGCCGCCGTCATGTTGGAGCCGCCGCTGCTCTGCTGGCGGTGCATCCAGGCGTCCAGCGGTGGCATCGGGGTGCCGGGGTGCGAGGTGTCGTGTTCGGGTGATGCCAACGGCGTGGCGAGGTGTGGTGGCGGGGCTTGTTGCGACATAGGGAATCCTCATGCTGATGTTGGCGGTGGCCTGCTCCGTTCGGTGCGTCCGGCGAGCGCCGGGCCGGCGCTCGCACGGATGACCCGGATCAGCCGAGCGCGGCGACCGCGCGGGCGACGGCCCCCGCTCCGTCCTCGTGCGCCAGTCGTACGGCCGCTGCCGCGGCGTTCCGCGACAGCGCACAGTCCTGGGTCGCGCGGGTGAGTGCGTAGGCCAGCCGTGCGGCGGTCAGTTCGGTGCAGGGGAGTGCTTCCGCACTCACCCCGAGCTGGACGAGTCGGGCGGCCCACCAGGGCTGGTCGGTCATGACCGGGACAGGCACTGCCGGAACCCCCGCCCGAAGACCGGCCGCGGTGGTGCCCGCGCCCGCGTGGTGGACCACCGCGGCCGTCTGCGGCATCAGCCAGCTGTGCGGGATCTCGCCGACAGTGATGACGTCGTCGTCGACCACCGAGAGACCGGCCCAGCCCGACTGGACGACCCCACGCAGCCCTGCGCGCCGAAGAGCCTGCGCTGCGATCTGGCCGAGCTCCTCGGGGTCACCGGGCATCATGCTTCCGAAACCGATGAGTACCGGGGGTGGTCCTGCGGCCAGGAAGTCCCTTACCAGGGTGGGTGGTTGCCAGTTCGGGCACTCGTGCGGCCACCAGTAGCCGGCCACGTGCAGTCCTTGCCGCCAGTCCGCCGGGCGTGGAACGACCCAAGGGCTGTAGCCGTGCCAGATCGGCCACTGGTTGCGCTCGCGGACGCCGCGCAGGCGATGGGCGCTGCGGTGGCCGACACCCAGGCGGGTGTGAACGGCGCGATTGGCCGTGCGGTACAGGGTGTCGACGAGGGCGTTCGCGGCGTGGCCCCGCAGGCGGTTGGTGCGGCCTGGGCCGTGCCAGGCCATCGTGCACGGGGCGAACTCGGCTGTGGGTACGTCGGGTTGAAGGAAGACACCCATGGTGGGAATGCCGTGGTAGCGCCCGATGGCCGCGCCGATCGGGGCCGCGATGGTCGACAGCAGGATGAGGTCGGCCTTCGGATCCACTGCGGCGAGGATGGCGTCCACCAGCGAGAGCATGGCCTGTTCGGTCGACCGGACGAGCGACCGTAGCGACTTGAGCGCCTGGAGCTGAAGCGAGCGGGGAGTGCCCGACGGATGCGCTGCACCTTTGGCGCCGCCGTTGGCGCGCCTGTGGGCGCCGATCAGCGCCTCAAAGGGGTCGGCTTCGAGCGGCTCCATGCGAAGTCCGCAACAAGCAACCATCGGGGCGAACTTGGCGTGAGTGACGATCTCGACGGTGTGCCCGTCGGCCAACAGCCGATGTGCGAGGCCGGTGTACGGGGCGACCGAACCGGTCGAACCCACCGTGATGACTTGGATGCGCATCGAGTGCGGGTCCCCTTTCGACCGGAGTCGCGCAGCCCGGTGTTCCTGCCAGGTCGTCGGGCTGCCGCGACTCGCGTTCTTCCATACGCCACCAACGAGCACGCGGACCGGGAGTCACATGATCAAGTAGCGCCCGGGACGCCGCCGGGCGTTCTCACCGTGCTGGGCAGGGCGCGGAAGTCCGCTCGACTTCGCGGCAGTACGCGAGCTGTTCCAACGCCTCGCCCGCCAGGAAGTGTGTGATCAGATCGGCGAGTTCGACCGGTCGCTCCAGCGGAAGCATGTGGTCGGCGTCCGCGACCTGCGTGAACCAGCTGTCGGAGCACGTGGCGGCGAGATGTCGGCACAGGTCCGGAGTGGTGAACGTGTCGTGCTCCCCGGTGGCGACCAGCACCGGCATGGCCGGAGGCCGGCTCGTGTCGAGCATCTCGTGCCTGAGCAGACGCATCGTGTTGGCGAGGTGCTTCGCGACGTCCTCCTCGCTCAGGTTGAGCATCCGGCGCATCAGGAAGCGGCGAACCCGGGAGCCTGCGGTGACGGAGTCGATCTGGTCTGCGTTGACCATGAACGCGACCGTCTCCTCGGCGAACTCCTCCATACGTCGCTCCACGAGCAGGTCCAGAGTCCGGCGCATGGCTACCTGGGCGTGCCCGGGAATCGACGTCATGGTGCCCACCAGCACCATCCTCTCGACCAGTTCCGGCCGCCGCTGCGCGAGGCGGTAGACAATCGCCGTGCCGTAGGAGCCGCCCACGAGATTGACGGAGGTCAGCCCCGACTCGTCGAGCATGTGCCCCAGGGCGTCCGCTAGGAAGTCCGCACCATGACGGTCGGGCAGGACGTTCCCGGCACCCCATCCCGGCAGGTCGACGGTGAACACGTCGACGTGCGCGAGCAGTTCACGCTCCAGACGGCCCCAACTCTCCTTGGTCTGGAACGCGCCGCCGACCAGCACCAGCGGTGCGATACGCGGCGCGGCCGCCCGGACCAGCCGCGACTCACAGCGGTATCCCTCCCACTCGTGGCGGGATACGAGAGCGGATCGGGTGCGGGTGTTCGGGTCGGCGAGCGCCGGGGACATCAGAGACACGGAGCCTCAACCCCCGTTCCGTGCACCAGGTCCCGTGGCGGGCCGCCTCGGCACCTTCGCCGCGTGGTGGATCCGGCCCAGGTCCCGAAAAAACCGTGCATTGACATGCCATGAAGATATCGTTCCGAACGGAACATTCCGTTCCATTCGCTGGATAGTGGTCGAGCCGTGGCATACCAACTCTCTAAGGTCGCAGACTTGTTCCCCCGACGCCGGTGCGCAGTCGCAAGCGCAAGCGCAAGCTCAAGTACGGCGGTCGGCGAGCAGGCGCTGGAGCCATCGGGTGCGTGCGTCGCGTGCGTCCCGGCTCACGGCCGCCTTAGGCGCCAGGCTGTCGAAGCCGTGGTAGGCGCCGGGCCATACGTGCAGTTCAGCCTGGCCGCCGGCCTGCCAGATCGCGTTCGCGTACGCCACACCCTCGTCCCGGAACATCTCCGCCGACCCGACGTCGAGATACGCCGGGGGGAGTTGTGACAGGTCCGTGGCACGGGAGGGGGCCGCGTACGGAGGCAGGTCCTCAGCACCGGAGAGGTCACCGAGCAGTGCCTGCCACGCGGTGGCGTTCGAGGTGAGGTCCCAAAGCCCGAGGCCCGACATCTGCTGACTGGAGAAGGTGCTGCCGCGGTCGTCGAGCATGGGGCACAGCAGCAGTTGCCCCAGCGGCTCCGGACCGCCGCGATCGCGGGCCAGCAGGGCGAGGGCCGCGGCGAGCCCGCCGCCGGCGCTCTTGCCTCCGATGATGATGCGCTCAGGGTCGACGCCCAGTTCGGCCGCGTGCTCGGCCGCCCAGGCAAGCCCGGCGCAGCAGTCCTCCAGCGGCTGCGGGTACTGTGCCCGCGGCGCCAACCGGTACTCGACCGAGATCACGGCCATGTCCAGCGGAAGCGCCCACTCGCGAAGAATCCGGGGAAGCACGGACCATGCGTTGCCCATGACCATCGCGCCGCCGTGCATGTAGTAGAGCAGCGGCAGCGGTCCGACGAGCCCGGACGGCCGGGCGGTCACGAGCGTGACCTCCGGCCCGCCGGGCGGTCCCGGTACGCGTAACTCCGTCACCTCGAAACGGCCGTCCGCGCGAAGATCCCCGACGGTCGGCCTGCGCCGGGCCGTGACATCCCGCTTCTGCCGGGCCGCAAGATTCTCCGGTGTGAGCGGCTCCCTCGACTCCTTGTCCAAGTCGGCGAGTGCGAGGCTCAGTTCGGGGTCGAACGGGGGCACCGCCATGGGTGTCGGGGCCCGGCCGGACTGCGATTCCGAGCGCGCGCGGCGGTCGCTCATGACCCACCCCTTGTCGGACTGCGGAACGATCGCCTGAGACCCATACAACGCAGCCAACCACATTGATTCGACGGGGGAGATGGGGCCGTTGTTCATTCCTGCGAGTGAATTGATGAATGGACGTCTGAACGGTCGTCCCGGCGGTGCGCTGTGCTGGGTCAAAGGACGACGGATGCCGAGGGGGAGCGTATGCGCGTCGCCGTGCTGTGTGTCCGGCTGGTCACCGCGAGCCTGGGCGGATCTCTGGCCATGGTGTGGATCCGCCACGGCGGGCTGCAACTGCGCACGCCGGGCGTGACGCGGCTGCCGCTGTGGCTCGTCCTCGGCCACATCGCCCTGGCCGTCGCCGGACTTGCCGCCTGGACCGCGTACCTCCTCGGCAACGCGCACGGCTCCGCGTGGGCCGCTTGTGCCGTCGTTCCGACCGTCGCCGCCTTCGGCTTCATGATGCTCTTCCGCGGGCTGCCCAGCCGGGGGAGACACTCGCAGGGCCATGCCACCGCCGAACGGAACTTCCCGCTCACCGCGGTCGTCGCCCAGGGCATGAGCGCCGCCGTGACGGTGCTGCTGGTCGCGCTCGTCGTCCTGGGGCGCGCGTGACACGAACAGTGGCGGGGTCCCCCTCCCTCAGGAGCGCTCCCGCACCGCGTCCAGGCGGTCACGCACCCAGGCATCCACGTCGCTGACGTGCCGGCTGGCCGCGGTGAAGGCGGCGAGGCTGTCGTGGTCGCGCAGCGCGCGGTAGATGTCCATGTGCTGCTCGTGGGTCCAGGCGAGTACGTCGGACTTGATCAGGGCCCGCCAGATACGGGCCCTGGCCGTCTGCTGGGTGACCGAGGAGAGCAGCGACTCGAGGGTGCGGTTGCCCGTCGCGGCGACGATGTCGGCGTGGAACGCGAGGTCTTCGCGGACCAGCTCCTCCGGGTCGTTCAGCGTGCGCATGCGCTCGATCCGCTGCTGGAGACCATCGAGGGTGGCCGCGTCGATCCGGGTGGCCGCGAGCGCGGTGGCGCCCGGCTCGATGACCTTGCGGCACTCCAGCATCTCGTCGAGCCCGGTGTCGTTGGCGAGGTCCAGGAAGCTGCCGATGGCGCGCACCAGCCGGTCCGGCCGCAGATCCGTGACGAACGTGCCGTCACCGCGCCGCACATCGAGGACTCCGGCCATGGCGAGCGCGCGTACGGCTTCGCGGAGAGAGGGGCGGGACAGCTGCAGCTCGTTCGCGAGCGCGGTCTCCGGGGGAAGCCGCTGCCCCGGCGCGAACTCGCCCGATTCGATGCGCTTCTTGAGCCGGCTGATCGCCACGTCGACGACACTGTGCCCGCTCTCGCCGAAGCCGTCCGCATCCCTCTTCGTTGACATGAGGTCAGGATCCCATCCGGTCGGCCTCGCCCCAGACCGGGCCGGTGGGGTAGCGGTAGGTCTCCAGCGTCTCGCGGCGGATCTGCGCGCTGTAGCCCGGAGCCTCGGGCACCAGGTAGCGCGAGCCGCGGATGCGCACCGGGTCGTGGAAGTGCTCGTGGAGGTGGTCCACGTACTCCACGACGCGGTCTTCCATCGAGCCGCTGACCGCCACGTAGTCGAAGATCGACAGGTGCTGCACCAGCTCGCACAGGCCGACGCCGCCCGCGTGCGGGCAGACCGGCACATCGTGCGCGGCGGCGAGCAGCAGGGCGGCGACCGCCTCGTTCACGCCGCCGAGCCGGCAGGCGTCGATCTGGCAGATGCCGATCGCCTTGCTCTGCAGGAACTGCTTGAACATCACGGCGTTGTGGGCGTGTTCACCCGTGGCCACGTGGATCGGCGCGATGCGCTGCGCGATGGCGGCGTGGCCCAGGATGTCGTCCGGGCTCGTCGGCTCCTCGAACCACCAGATGTCGAACTCCGCGAGCGCGTCCGCCCAGGCGATCGCCTCGTCCACACCGAGGGTCTGGTTGGCGTCGATCATCAGCCTGCGGTCGGGGCCGATGATCTCGCGGGCGATGCGGCAGCGGCGTATGTCGTCCTTGAGGTCGGCGCCGACCTTGAGCTTGACCGCGTCCCAGCCATGCGCGACGGCCTCCTTGCACAGCCGGGCGAGCTTGGCGTCGTCGTAACCGAGCCAGCCTGCGCTGGTGGTGTACGCGGGGTAGCCGTGCCGGCGCACGTACGCCTCCCGTTCGGCGCGGCCCGGCACTCGGGACTCGAGGAGTTCGAGGGCGGCCTGCGGAGTCAGCGCGTCCTTGAGGTAGCGCCAGTCCACCAGATCCACCAACTGCTGCGGTGAGAAGTCCGAGAGCAGCTTCCACACCGGCTTGCCCGCCAGCTTGGCGGCCAGATCCCAGGCGGCGTTGACGACCGCGGCCGTGCCGAGATGGATCGCCCCCTTGTCGGGGCCCAGCCAGCGCAGCTGACTGTCGCCGAGCAGATGGCGGGAGAAGCCGCCCAGGTCGCTGACGACCTCGGCGACGGACATGCCCACGGCCCGCTCGCCGATCGCCCGTGCGGCCTGGACTGCGAGGTCGTTGCCGCGGCCGATGGTGAAGGTGAAGCCGTGCCCGTCGGACACGTCCGTGGCCTTGTCGCCGCCAGCCACGCGCAGCACCACATACGCCGCCGAGTAGTCCGGCGAGTCGTTCATCGCGTCGGAGCCGTCGAGATCCTTGGACGTGGGAAAGCGGACGTCGATCGTTTCCACATCGACGATACGAGCATTCATCGGCGGTCACTCCTGTGTGTTCCGGCGGATTGATGGCCAAGATGTCAGATGTCTGCCGCGCTCGCCAGATGTTTCGCTCAGATCATCTCGTTAGTTCCCAGGTATTGCCCGTCAGTTGGGCCATCGCTACGGTCCAGTGGTCAGATGTCTACGGCGCCCCCGGGCCAGACATCTGACAGACAGCCGCAACCCCTACGCGAGTCAGCGTGGACCGCAGGGAGGTCCGATGAACACGGTGTCCACCGTGGAGAACGTGCGCCGGAAGGTGTCCCGGCGCTTGCTCCCCCCACTCTTCTTGATGTTCGTACTGAGCTTTCTGGACCGCACGAACGTCGCGCTCGTGAAACCCCACCTCGAGGCGGACGTGGGTATCGACGCCGCCGCCTACGGCCTCGGCGCCGGCGTCTTCTTCGTCGGATACGCCGTGCTGGGAGTCCCGTCCAACCTCGCTCTGCACCGGATCGGCGCCCGCCGCTGGCTGGCCGGCCTCATGTTCGTATGGGGCCTGCTGTCCTGCGCGATGGCACTCGTCAACAGCCCCACCAGCTTCTACGCGTTGCGCTTCCTGCTCGGTGCCGCCGAAGCCGGCTTCTTCCCCGGCGTGATCCTCTACATCACGTACTGGTTCCCGGCCGCCGACCGCGGCAAGGCGACCGGGATGTTCCAGTCCGCCGTCGCCATCTCCAGCATCATCGGCAACCCCCTCGGCGGCTATCTCATCGGGCTTCACGGCCTGGCCGGGCTCGACGGCTGGAAGTGGATGTTCCTCCTGGAGGGCGCGCCCACCGTCCTGCTGGCAGTCGCCGTCCCCTGGCTCCTCACCGACCGCCCGGAACAGGCGAGTTGGCTGACGAGCGAGGAGAAGGTGCTCCTCACCGACCGCATCGCCGCGGACCGCCCGGACCCGAGCATGCGCTCACCGCAGCGCGCCCGCGCCATCATCGGCGACAGCCGGGTGCTCCGGCTGATGTTCGTCTACTTCGCGATCCAGATCAGCGTGTACGGGGTCACCTTCTGGCTGCCGGCGTTGGTCGGCCGCATCGACGGTCTCGGCGATGTCGGCATCGGCTTCGTGTCCGCTCTGCCCTGGGTGTTCGCCCTGCTCGGCGTGGTGATCCTGCCCTGGTACTCCGACCGCACCGGCGACCGGCGCGGGCCCCTGCGGCTCGCCCTCGTACTGACCGTCGCCGGACTGCTCGGCGGCGTGCTCCTGCCGCCGGTGCCCGCGGTCGCCGCCCTGTGTGTCGCCGCCTTCGGCTTCCTGGGCGCGCAGCCGGTGTTCTGGACGGTGCCGCCCACGATCCTCGCCGGCATCCAGATCGCCGGCACCATCCCGCTGATCTCCGGCTTCGGCAACCTCGGCGGTTTCGTCGGCCCGTATGTGATGGGTGCCGTTGAGTCGGGTACCGGTTCGGGGGCCGGCGGCCTCTATGTCATCGCGGCGATCGCCGCCGCCGGGGCCGTCGTGGCCACCGGTTTCCACTGGGTGGGTCAGACCACCCGAACTCCCGTGGAGGGGAACGAAAATGACGCGCATCGTGCGCTTCGCTGACGACACCGGAACCGTACACACCGGAGTCAGCGACGGGACCGGAACCATCCGCGCTTTCGAAGGCGCCCCGCGCGTCGCCGACCTGCTGCGACTTCCGGCAGCGGAACTGCGCACGCTGACGGAGGCCACCGCTGCCTCCACCGGGCCCGGCTTTCCGGTGGGCGACGTCCTGCTGCTCCCGCCGCTCGACGGCCTGATGGAGCTGTGGGCCGCCGGCGTCACTTACGAGCGTTCCCGGGACGCCCGGGTAGCGGAGAGCACCGAGCAGTCGGTGTACGAGCGGATCTACGACGCCGAGCGTCCGGAGCTGTTCTTCAAGTCCCAGCCCTGGCGCGTCGTGACCGACGACGAGCCGATCGCCGTACGGGAGGACTCAGACCTCGACGTCCCCGAGCCCGAACTCGGCCTCGTGCTCAACCGGCATGGCGAGACGGTCGGTTACGTGATCGTGGACGACGTCAGCTCCCGTTCGATCGAGGGCGAGAACCCCCTCTATCTGCCCCAGGCCAAGATCTACGCCGGAAGCGCGGCGGTGTCCGCAGGCATAGCGCCCTTCTGGGAGATCGAGGACGCGACCGCCCTGAAGATCGCCCTCGTGGTGCGGCGGGGCGGGTCCGTCGCCTACGAAGCGACGACCACCACGGCCTCCTTCCACCGTCCGCCGCAAGGGCTGGTGGACCATCTCTGGCACTCCCAGCCGTTCCCCGACGGCGCGGTGCTGTCCACCGGCACCGGCATCGTGCCGGGACTCGACTTCACCCTCCGGGGCGGCGACGTCGTCGAGATCACCATCGACGGCGTCGGAAAGCTCTCGAATCCCGTCCTCGGGGACCAGGCAGAGCTGGACTGGCTGGTCGAAGCGATCGACCGCCCACTGACGCGGCGTGCGCACCGAAAGGGGCTGAGCGGGGGCCGGTGACCGATGTGTGTGCGGCGGCGGCCTCGGGGTTCGGCTGCATCAAACTGCCAGCAGATCAAGGGAGTTGACCCACTCATGGGGTCCCTGAGAGGGGGGAGGCCCACCGGCGGGGCACTTGTCGGCGCGAGGCTCTAGTGTCGTCGCTTGTGACTGAGACTCCCGCCCACCACAATGCGACAGCGGACGCCTACGACGCCGTGGCCGTCCTCTACGCCGAACTCGTCCGCAACGAGCTGGACACACAGCCGCTGGACCGCGCGGTGCTCGCCGCGTTCGCCGAACTCGTGGAGACGAACGACGGCGGGCCCGTGGCCGAGCTGGGCTGCGGCCCGGGCCGTGTGACCGCGCACCTGCGGAACCTCGGCCTCGATGTCTTCGGCATCGACCTGTCGCCGGCGATGATCGATCTGGCCCGCGAGACCTACCCGGACCTGCGGTTCGAGGTCGGCTCCATGGACGCCCTGAGCCTGGCCGACGGCTCGCTGAACGGCATCGTGTCCTGGTACTCGGTCATCCACACCCCACCGCAGGACGTGCCCTCGTACTTCGACGAGTTCCGCCGTGTTCTCACGCCCGGCGGCCACCTCTTGCTCGCCTTCTTCGAGTCCGGGGACGATCCGGTCACGGAGTTCGACCACAAGGTGGTGACGGCTTATCGGTGGCCGATCGACGACCTGGCGAAGATGGCCGCCAAGGCCGGGTTCACCGAGGTGGGCCGGATGCTGCGCGAGCCACGCGAGGGTGAACGGTTCCGCCAGGGGCGTCTGCTGATGCGTAGGGGCAGCTGACGCACACCTCTCGCCCGCGAATCGCCCGGCATCTGTGGCTGGTCAGGCGCCGGCCTCGCTGATGTTCACCATCCAGGTGATGCCGAACTTGTCGTTGCACATGCCGAACACGTCGCCCCACATCTGCTTCTCCAGCGGGACCGCCACGTTGCCGCCGGCGGACAACTTCTCCCAGTAGCCGCGGAGCTCGTCGGCGTCGTCGCCGCTCAGACTCACGGAGAAGTTGTTGCCCTGCTTGAGCTCCATGCCCGGAGGGTTGTCCGCGCCCATGAGCGTGAAGCCGTTCGGAGCCTCGAGCATGCCGTGCATGACCTTGTCGGCGTACCCGGGAGGCGTCTCGGAGCCGAATGAGCTGTACGTGTTCACCGACAGTTCGCCGCCGAAAACGCTCTTGTAGAACTCCATGGCTTGTTTGGCATCACCGGCAAAGCTGATGTACGGGTTGAGTAGAGAGGCCATGAGGGATTCCTTTCGTGACGTTTTGTCAGAGGTGCACACTAGTCGCGCTCCGGCTGCTCAGCAGGGAAGGGCGCAGACCGATTTCCCGGGGCCAGGCCCTGGCCGAGTGGATTCCTCGGCGGCAGCGGAATTCCCGACACTAGAGTGAAACGGTGAATCTCCCGCAGGAAAACCCGGCACGCCCGATCAGCGAAGACGACCGCAACACAGCTGTGCAACGTGTGCAGGAGGCGTACGCCGAGGGTCACCTCTCGCATGAGGAGATGGACGAGCGGCTGCAACAGGTGCTCACCGCCAAGACGCACAGCGACCTCGGGCCGGCTCTTGCCTCGCTCCCGGAGGAGGATGCGGGCACCTCGTCCACGATCGGCGCCCTGGGCGGACGGATCCAGCGGCGCGGAGCATGGCGGGTCCCTCGGAATCTCAGGGTCGAGTCCGCGTTCGGAAGCGTGCGCCTGGACCTGTCCCGGGCGGTCTTCGAGCATCCGGCAGTCGACATCGAGCTTCAAGTCGGCACCGGCAGGGCCAGGATCACGGTTCCTCGCGACGCGATCGTCGACGTCGAGGGTCTGCACACCGGGTGGAAGGACCTGCGCTACAAGGCGCCGCGGAGCTCCGGCAGGGGCGGGCCGAGGATTCGGATCTCTGGGACCATGGGGTTCGGCCGGTTGAAGATTCGCCACGCCCGGCGTTGAGGGTCATCCGGTACTGCGACCGTCTCGCACTACGACCGTCTGGCGCCGAAGCCGTCTGGTGACCTCTGGTTCAGTGGTCCCGGCCGCGGTCGGCTGCTGGTGGTGTCGTGCTCATGCGCCAGCCGTCGCAGCGGGGTCCGACCAGGTCGGCCGGCCAGCCCGCCGTTTCCACGGCCGCGTCGTAGACGGAGTCGCCGAAGGCCACGATGGACTGGTGCGGATCGGCCATCTCCCTGAGCGTGGTCCATGGCAGCAGGGCCAGACCCGCATCGGGATTCCAGGCCGCGCCGTCGACACCCCAGGACCGGCCTTCGAGACCCTCCGGCTGGGGCCAGATGTACGCGTACATAGCGGCGTTGGGCGACTTGGCGTCCCCGAAGGTGAATCCGACCGACACGTACTCGTCGCGCGCGGCGTTCTGCATGAATGCCGGAGTGCCAGCCTCCGGGGTGGCTCGATGCGCCCGGTAACGCGTGGCGGACAGATCGAAACCGCCCCACATCACACCGACCCGCGGGCGATGCCCCTCGAAGGGCGCCTGCCACGTCTCGAGCCCGCCGGCCGCGAGGTTGAACGCCGTCCACATCAGCCGAGCCGCGTCCCCGTCCCAGGTACGTTCGGCCTCATCGTCCGCGAAGGTTCGCGGGGCACCCGGGATCTCGCAGATCAATGACGTGCGCGGTGGGCGCACACCGAGCGCGGCAGCGGCGTCGCAGAACGACGTGTAGAAGGCGGCGAGGGACCCGTTGGACACGGGTACCGTCACCGAGCCCCGGTCGGACTCGATGACCACGTCACCGTCGAGGAGCCGGTAGTGCACCTCGAAGGTCACTCCCTGCCGCCGATGGGTCGGCGTCCGGAGCCCACGGGAAGTGACATCGAGAACGATGTTTCCCCAGCCGGTCTCGAAGGGCTCGTCCAGGGTGTACTTGCCTCCGACCTGCACCAGCCGGTTGACGTAGCCGACCATCGGCGCCAGATCCTCGTAGACCAGCTCCGGCCACGCAGTACGTCGTTCGCTCATGGTGAGCCTCCCGGCCCGTCGACGGGATGGGCAAGACGGGGAGCGGCGCCGCCGGGCGACTTCCCCTTCACGGCGCCCCAACGCCGTCCGGGATGCCTTCGTACGACCCGGAACCCATTTTCGCACGCAGGTCACGGCGCTGCCTGCTCGGCGGCGAGGGCTGCCCATCCGGCCAAACTGGCCGCGGTGGGAACGTCGCCTTCCACGGCCCTGCGCTGTGCACCGTCCCCTTTCCGGGTCTCACCCGCAGCGCCGCGACCAGGGTATGAAGCGAACTCGGCGACCCTTCGAGGCCGCACCCGGTTCACGTAGAGCGCCGTTCGCGGAGGGAAAACAAAGGTCTGAAAGTGGATATGCGAAACGCTCTTCGGTGAATTGATGGATTGGCCGTTGATCACGGCAGGGAAGGTTCACCGCGCCACCGGCATGCGATCTTCACCGGCTCACCCCGGCACCCGTCGCGTGTCTTCCTTCCGCCCTGAGAGGGGGTGCAGTGATGAAGCTTCTCTTCGCTATCCGCAACAAGGCCGCGGCCCGAAAGTCCCTGAAGGCGAGCGCCTGGTACCTCTGGTACTGATCCGGCACGCCTCCACCCGCCCCCGCTGTGCGGTGGCAGCGAGCATTGCGCCCGACGCCGGCTGCCGTACAGCGGGGGCTCCGCCACCCACCGTCACCGGAGACCCCGTGTCGCTCACCTCCGCGCCGCGCACGCGCCGTACCGTGTTCGCCCCGCGACTGACAGCCCTCCTCGACGACCACCTGGGCCAGGACGTCTTCCGGCTCGAGAGTGACACCGTCGGAGTGGCCGGATACGACGTCGCCGACCGGATCCTCGCCGCGCGCCGGGCGACGGAGACCGAGCGGCCGACGTTCAAGCCGCTGCACGGCCGCTCGATCTCGCGAGGCGAAGCCTCGTCGGTCACCCGGACGATAGGCAACGACGTCCGCGAGGCGCTGAAGCGCCCCTTGCCGCCGGACGTCGACCTGTCGGGTCCTTGGCCTCTCACCGGACACCTCTTCCTGAGGGACCTCATCCTTGGCCAAGACCCCCTCCGTCTGCGGATATTGATGAGCCGTAACCTCGAACTGACGCCCAAGCTCACCTGGTCCGTGATCGCCGCAGGCGCCGCGCTGCCCGGCTGGCCGCGCCTCGGCGCCCACCTCACCGGTCTTGCGGGGCGGGCGGCCGAGGCCGTCGGCTACCAGGACCGCAGGTACGCGATGGGTGTCTACCGGCGAGCGGCCGCCCCGGTGTGTTTCACGGTCTCGACGCTCGTCGCGAACGCACTGTGGCTCGGCTCCCCCTTCGACGACAGCACGTCGAACCGCAACATCGTCCACGAGGCCCTGCGACTGCTGCCGCCCTCGTGGAACATCCTCCGCAACGCCTCCCCGGAGTACCCCGCGATCGACAGCCGGATCCGGGATGACGACGACGTCCTGCTGCTCCCGCTGCTCTCTCACCGCGACCCGGCCCGGTGGGAGGACGCCCCCGCGTTCCGGCCCGAGCGCTGGGACACACTCGACCCCGACGCCACGCCGGGCTATCTGCCCTTCGGGCATGCCTCTGAGCGCTGCTGGGGACGGCACATGGTGATGCCGCTCGCCGAACTGCTGCTGGACCGGATCCGCAGCTCAAGGCTCGTCGTTGATCCCGAGCAGCGCACCGCCAGGGTTCCGCTGCTCGGCCTGCTGGGGGTCGAGGAAGTACGTCTGACGAAGCCGCGAACAGCCTGACGAATGGAGGGAGTCGCCGCTGTGCGCCGAACTTCCTTGGGAGAACGGCTACTTGGTGGTGTTGCGCAGAGGCGACCCCATGAGTCTTCCGGCCCGACGAGCACGATGGTAGGGCGGCGTCTCACGGGAGGATGGCGTCGATGTATCCGCCGTCGACCCGCAGCGCGCCGCCCGTGGTCGCGGACGCCAGGTCGGAGCTCAGGTACACCACCATGTTGGCGATCTCCTCGGGTTCGATCAGGCGCTGCAACAGCGACTGCGGGCGGTACTCGCGCATGAAGACTTGCTGCGCCTCGTCCCACGGCAGGTCGCGGTCGACGAGTTTGTACACGAAGTCTTCGACGCCGCCGGTGTGGGTAGGGCCCGCGATGACGCAGTTCACGGTGACGCCCGTTCCCGCGGCGTGCTTGGCGAAGCCGCGGCTGACCGCGAGCAGGGCGGTCTTCGACATGCCGTAGTGAATCATCTCGGCGGGGATCACCACCGCGGAGTCGCTCGCGATGTACTGGACGCGCCCCCGGCCGCGTTCGGTCATTCGCGGCAGGTACAGCCGCGTGAGCCGGACGGCGGCCAGCACGTTCACCTCGAAGTAGCGGCGCCATTCGTCGTCCGTGATGTCCAAGGGGTTCTGCGCGTCGAAGATGCCGAGATTGTTGATGAGGATGTCCACGTCAGGCAGCGTTTCCCAGGCGCGCTGAGCGCCCTCCTCGGAACCGACATCGGCGGCGACCGGAACGAAGTCGCCGTCCGGCACGCCGACTTTGAGCTGCTCGACGGCCGCCTCCACCCTGCCCTGGTCGCGTCCGTTGACTCCGACCCGCGCGCCGGCGCGTGCGAGCCCGGTCGCGATCGCGGCTCCGATGCCTTGCGTGGAGCCCGTCACGAGAGCGGTCCGGCCCGAAAGATCCAGGTGCACGTCTTGTTCCCTTACTGGAATGGGTGGGTGATCGGCAGGTCGTCACGAGACTCTTCCCGCTCGTGGACCCCCGGTGATGTCCGGCCACCCGGAATTGGGGCCGAACGGGTGGGGAGCGGTACGGCTGTTACGCGCTTCTGGGTGACGGACCGCCGCGAGGCGCGGCGGAAGCCGGGCCGGAGTCGTGCGGGGTAACGGCTGAGACGTCAACCTGGTGCCTTCAGTGCATAAATGGACGATACATGCGAGAGCAACAGAAATATGGACGACTTGTAACGGCCTTCACGCCTTGCGCACATTCGGGACGATCCGTTGGCAAGTTGTGCGTTCTCGGCCACCGGGCCGGGACCCGCACATAGCAGACCTGCGGCGGACCACGCCGGTACACGGGTCTGCAGTACAAAGTGAAGGGGCATTCATGTCCGCTTTCATGTCAGTTGCCGCCCGCCGTACGGCTGCCGCCGCTCTCGCGGCCGGCGCGCTGGTCGGAACGTTCGCCGCGTCGGCGTCGGCCGACGCCGGTGGCCGCCTGCACCGCGACCGCGTCGAGATCTCCGGCGCGCAGTACAACTCCCCGGGCTGGGACAACGGCAGCAACCGCTCCCTCAACAAGGAGTGGATCGATGTCACCAACACGTCCCGCCACGCGGTGAACCTCGACGGGTGGACGCTGTCGGCCAGGGACGGCCGCACCTACACCTTCCATCACTACCGCCTGGCGGGCCGCTCGACGGTCCGCGTCCACACCGGTGTCGGACGCGACAGCGGCCGTGACGTGTACCAGGACCGTCGCAGGTACGTGTGGGACAACCGCTCCGACACCGCCACCCTGCGCGACCACCGCAACTGGAGGGTCGACACCCTTTCCTGGGGCGGCGACCGCAACGACCGCGGCCACCACGGCGACGGCCGCGGGCACGGCGGCGGCCACCGCTGACGTGACCTGAACCTGCCCGCGGGACTCCCAGCCCGCGGGCAGCGATGACCCGCCTCAGGAGGGGGCGTTCCGCAGCACGGTCTGCGGGACGCCCCCTTTGGCTGCCGCCGACAGCACGGTCACCGCCCCGACGTCACCCCTGCCAGTCGTAGCGGCGCTCCGGTCGGCCGGCGACGCCGTAGCGCAGTGACACGCCGGCGCTGCCGGAGCCGTGGAAGTACTCGAGGTAACGGCGGGCGCTGACGCGGGAGATGCCGGTCAGGGCGGCGCATTCGGTGGCGGACAGAGAACTGTCGGCCTCGCGCAGGGCGCGCTCGACCACCGCGGCGGTCTCGACGCTCATGCCCTTGGGGAGGCCACCGCCCGGAGCGGCCAGGGCCGTTCCGCCCAGCACGCGGTCCACGTCGGCCTGGCCCCGAACGACCGCGGAGAGCAGCCGGCGGCGTCGGGCGGCGTACCGCTCGAGCCGGGGGAGCAGGTCCTCGAAGTCGAAGGGCTTGAGCAGGTAGTCGACCACGCCGCGGTGGACCGCGCGGCGCACCGTCTCCGCTTCCTGGGCGGCACTGATGACCATGATGTCGCAGTCGTGGCCGGCTGAGCGCAGCCGGGGGATGAGATCGAGGCCGAAGAGGTCCGGCAGGTACAGGTCGAGCAGGACGAGGTCGGGGCGCAGTTCCTCGACGGCGTCGATCGCCTGTTGCCCGGTGTGAGCCGTGCCGATGACGCGGAACGGCACGACGCGCTCGACGAAGGTGCGGTGCACCCGGGCCACCATGAAGTCGTCGTCCACGACGAGCACGTCGATCGAGTCGTCTCCTGCGGTCGTGTCGTGCGGGGCGGTCATCCGGGGACTCCTTCGGGCGCCACATCGGCCGGGTGGCCGAGGGGCATGTGGGCGGTGAACATGGCGCCGTCGGCGGTGTTGGCCACCGATATCTCGCCGCTGTGGCGCTCGCAGACGAGCTTGGTGAGGGCCAGGCCGATCCCGCGCTCGCCCTCCTGGGCGGCCTTGGTGGTGAAGCCGTGCGCGAAGACCTCCCGAGCGACTTCGGGCGGCAGGCCGGGGCCGGAGTCCCGGACCACGACCTCCACGCTGGACGCGTCCTGCCGCAGCTCCACCTCGACCCACGCGTCGCCGGTGTCGTCATCGGAAGCGGCGGCGTCCACCGCGTTGTCGACGAGGTTGCCGATCACGGTGGCCAGATCGGCCGCGTCCTCCGGTGCCAGCCGGCCGAGTGCGGTCCCGGCGGAGATCCGCAGGCTGACCCTGCGTTCGGCAGCGAGGGAGGACTTCGCCATCAGCAACGCGGCGATCGCGGTGTCGCGCACGCGCCGGGCGAGTGTCACATCGAGCGATTGGCGGCGCTGGTTGAGGGCGCGGATGTAGCGGACCACTTCGTCCTGCTCCCCGATCTGGATCAGACCGGAGATGGTGTGGAGCTGGTTCGCGAACTCGTGGGCCTGCGCGCGCAGCAGCTCGGAGGAGCTGCGGAAGGAGCCGATCTCCCGTTCCAGTTCGGCCAGTTCGGTGCGATCGCGCAGGGTCGTGACCGAACCGAGCAGGCGGCCGTCCTTCATGACGGTCATCCGGTTCATGACCAGGAGGCGTCCGCGGCGGATCACCACCTGGTCGTGCCGGTCGGCCGCGTCGTGCCGGGCCCCTACGAGGACGTCCCGCAGCCGCCCCTCGAAACCCAGGTCGTCGATGCTCTGCCCCACGCAGTCCTCGGGCAGGTCGAGGAGGTGCCGGCCCACGTCGTTGACCAGCGTGAGACGGAGTTGCGGGTCCAGTGCGACGACGCCCTCCGCGATCCCGTGCAGCATCGCCTCGCGGTGCTCGGCGAGGCCGGCGATCTCGCGCGGCTCCAGGCCGTACGTCTGGCGTTTGACCCGTCGGGCAAGGAGCCAGGAACCCATCACACCGAGCCCGCTCGCGATGCCCAGGTAGGCGAGCAGGTACGACGAGGCGCCGCTGAGCCGCTGCCACACGGTGGGGGAGGACTCGCCGCTCATCACGGTGCCGAGTTGCTGCCCGAGCGTCTGCCGCGCGGCGCTCAGAACCGGCACCTGCGCCACCAGCTCCCGGCTTCCGTCCAGCGTCAGGTCGCCGGACCAGCTGCGGCCTCTGGCAACCCCCGCTCCCAGGCTCAGCCGTTCACCCACCACCGTGGGGTTGGTGGACGAGACGATGCGGCCCTGTGCGTCGGCCACGGTCACTGATGTGACGCCGGACTGCGCCAGCGTGGAGTGCACCAGCGGGGCCAGTGCCTCGCCGGGGGAAGGCTTCATGAGCTGGCTGCGGACCAGGGGGTTGGCCCCCAGTTGCTCGGCCAGCGCGTCGACCTTGCGGCCCTCTACCCGCTGGAAGGTGGCCTCGGACTGGGCGAGCGAGACACCCGCGACCGCCAGCAGCACCACCACGACGATGGCGAGCTGGAGCACCAGCATCTGGCCCGCGAGGGTATGGCGGCGGAACGTGGTGACCACAATTAACTCAATCTTTGCTACTGACACAACGTGGGCAGCCCGCGTGCCGTGTCGGACAATCATGACGCCCGGCAGTTGAAATCGAAAGCGAGGTGCCATGAGAGGTCCCGCACGTGCCTTTCTCGGCACCGTCGCCGCACTGACACTTCTCACCGTCAGCGCATGTGGGGTGTTTCCGGGCGGGCAGGCCCAGTCGGACCGTGATCTGCGGATCATGGTGCCCAACACACCCGGTGGCGGCTACGACACCACGGCACGGACCGCGGCCCGCGTCATGGACGAGACGCACATCGCGCCGGATGTGCAGGTGTTCAACCTTCCCGGCGCGGGCGGCACGGTCGGACTGCAGCGCATCGTCGACGAACGAGGCAACGGAGAGCTCGCGCTCCAGATGGGCCTCGGCGTCGTGGGTGCGTCGCATGAGGCGAAGGCGAAGGTGACGGTCGCCCGGACCACACCGATCGCCCGTCTCATCGAGGAGGCAGGCGCGGTCGTCGTCCGCAAGGACTCGCCGTACAGAACGGTCGGCGACCTCATCACCGCGTGGCGAAAGGCCCCTGAACGCCTCGCCGTCGGTGGCGGATCATCCCCCGGTGGGCCGGATTACCTGCTGCCCATGGAGCTGGCGAAGACAGTCGGCATCGACCCCAAGAAGGTCGACTACGTCGGCTACGGCGGCGGTGGCGGCGACTTGCTGCCGGCCCTGCTCGACGGTGAGGTCGACTTCGCCACCAGCGGCCTGGGTGAGTTCCTCGACCAGATCGACAGCGGCCAGCTGCGTGTCCTCGCCGTCACCGGCGAGCATCCGGTCGAGCCCCTGGCCGGGGTCCCGACGCTCAAGTCGTCGGGCATCGACCTGGTCTTCAGCAACTGGCGGGGCATCGTCGCCCCGCCCGGCATCAGTGACGCCGACAGGAAGCGCTGGGTCGATGCGTTGACCGATCTGCACCGGTCCGCGCGGTGGCAGGCCGAGCTCGACCGGCACGGCTGGACCGACGCGTTCGCCACCGGCGACACGTTCGCGGCCTACCTCACCCAGCAGGACAAGCTCGTCGCCGATCTCGCCGCCTCCCTCGGACGGGAGTGACCAGGCGGTCGTCCACCGACGGCTCCCTTCGATACCGAAGGCCTTCACCACGGGCAGCTGCCCGACGTAACCCCACCCACCCATGACCGGGACGGTCCAGCCCCCGTGCGCGCGGGCTCGCCGAGCCATGCCCGTTTTCCCCCGGCCCGACCACGGCCAGATCCCGAAAGGCACCCCCTCCCGTATGACTTCACACACCTGGTATCTGTTGCTCGTCCTCACCGTGGCGATCGGGCTGCTGATCTACTTGATCAACTCCCGGCTCCGCGTCCACCCGTTCATCGCCCTCATAGTGGTGACCATCGGCACCGGGCTCGCCGCCGGCGAACCCGTGGCGAAACTGACCGGGTCCATCGAGGAGGGAGCGGGCGGCACGCTCGGTGACATCGGCCTCACACTGGCCCTCGGAGCCATGCTCGGCCGCCTCCTCTCCGACTCCGGCGCCACCGACGCCATCGCCCACGCCATCGTCGACCGCTCCAGCAACCGCAGGCTCCCCTGGCTCGTCGCGGCCGCGGCATTCGTCATCGGCATTCCGATGTTCTTCGAGGTCGGCCTCATCGTGCTGCTGCCGCTGATCTTCAGCATCGCCCGCCGCCTGGAGGACGACGGCGCGACGAAGGGTTCTCCGTACGTGCTGCTCGGCGTGCCCGCCATCGCCGCGCTGTCCACCCTGCACGGCATGGTGCCGCCCCACCCCGGACCGCTGACCGCCATGACAGGCCTGCACGCGGACCTCGGCCTGACCCTCGGCGTCGGCATCATCTGCTCGATCCCGACCGTCATCCTGGCCGGCCCTGTGTACGCCCGCTGGATCGCGCCCCGCCTTGCCGACGTACGGCCCGACCCCGTGCTCGTGGCCCAGTTCACCGGAGCCGACCGGAACGACGCAGTCGACACCACCACCAACGCTTCTTCCACCGGCCCGGCCGAGGGGACGGACACCGACACTCTGCAGCGCGCCGGTGTGCCCACGGGACTGGCCGTCACCTCGGTTCTCATACCCGTCGCCCTGATGCTGCTGCGCACCCTCGCCGAAACCGTGCTCGACGAGTCCAGCACCGTGCGTGCGGCGCTCACGTTCGTCGGTGAACCGCTGGTGGCGATGCTCGCCGGATTCCTGTTCGCGCTCGGTGTGACCCTCGTACGTGGTGGCCGCTCCAGCGAGGCGACCCGCTCCTCCCTGACGGACAGCCTCAAGTCCATCGCCGCGATCCTGCTCATCATCGGTGGCGGCGGCGCGTTCAAGCAGGTGCTTCAGGACTCCGGCATCGGTGACGCCATCGCCTCCGCAGCCGAGGGGGCCCACCTCAACGTGATCGTGCTGGGCTGGCTGATCGCCCTGCTCCTGTCCCTGACCACCGGTTCGGCCACCGTCGGCATCGTCTCGGCCACCGGCATCGTCGCCCCGCTGATAGGCACGGGTGGTGGGCTCGAGGCCTCGCTCCTGGTGGTCGCGATCGGCGCCGGCTCCCTGGGCCTCAACTACGTCAACCACGCCGGGTTCTGGCTGGTCAAGGAGTCCTTCGGCATGGACCTCACCCAGGCCGGCAAGACACAGACCGTCGTGCAGACGCTGGTCAGTGTGATGGGTCTCGGGATGGCCCTGCTCCTGTCCGTCCTCGCCTGACCGGACGCGGGCGCTAGGAGTTGGACCAGTTGCGGGTGGACAGCACCAGCATGTAGCCGTCCGGGTCCTGGATCGTCACACCCCACGTGTCCCAGTACGGGTTGTGCGCCGGGACCCGCTTGCCGCCGTGCTGTTCGAGGCGTTCCACGAGGGAGTCCGGGACCGGTTCGCCGAGGTAGATCACCAGTAGATCCTCGGCGGTCGGCCGCGGCTCCACGGGTGCGGCGGGATCGTTGACGAGTTCCAGGTGCCAGGCCGCATCCGGCCAGCCGGCCATGAGAAGTGAGTGGTCGTCAGGCGTGCCGTCCGACGCGTGCCGGTAGAGGACATCGAGGCCGAGTCCCGTGACCCAGAAGAGTTCCGCCGCTTCAAGGTCACGCGACGGACGGGCGATGCGTACATGAGCCGCGGCGTTGGCCGGCATCGTGTCAACTCCTGATCGGTGAGGACTTCTTGTCAACTGACAGGTGGTGCGCGGAGCCTAGCGGGCAAGCGATCACTCGCTGATCCCGCGAAGGCCCTAGGTCTCCCGGCGGAACCCGGCTACTACGAGCCGCCTGCGGCCCGTGCCTCGGCCGAAGCGAGGTAGTCATCGATGATCTGGCAGCTCGTCGAGGAGTACGTCGTCGTACACGACGTCGCCGCTGAACAGAGTCCCGTCGGATTCGTCGAAGAGGGCGATGCTGCCCGGACTGTGGCCCGGCAGATGCAGCACGGTCGGCGCGCGGTCGCCGAGATCGATGCGACCACCGTCGTGGAGCTGACGCGTGACGCGTGCGGGGCGCAGTTCGTAGCTCGACGGGTCGTAGCCTGCGTGCGGGACCGTGGAGATGAGCAGCGGAGGCAGGTCGAAGTCATGCAGGCCGCCTCCAGCGGCCCATGTCGAGCCGAGCAGCGACCCGAGTTCCGGTGCACGGCCTCCAGTGGGTGTGTCCAGCAATCGGCGAACTCGTGGGCCGCACCCAGAGGAGCGACGGCAGGTCACCCACTCCTGGACCGCGGTCGACCAGGAGATCGCGGTCGCGGCCTCGGACCGGCCAGGTGTTGGCGTCGAGCAGTTCATGGACATGAGGTTCGTCGATCAGCGTGAGCGCGCTGTCGATCGCAGTGACCCCGAACCAGTCCTGGACCACGGGCAGTGCCGGACGGGTTGCCATCATGTGTCCTTGATCGAGGGCCCGTTGGTGTGAACGCCGGGTCCGTGCGCGGTTCGTCGTCCGGTCGCCGTGTCGGTTCGCCCGGCTATGTGTCGGTCCCGTCGTGGTCCTGCGCCCAGGCGAGGACACCTTCGTCGAGCCCGAGGATGCGTTCCGTCGTGGCGGTTATCAGCTCGCGCACTTCGGCGTGGTCGATCTGTGTGCGCATGGCGGCCTGCGGGCTGAGGCCGTCGATGAGGACGAGGATGTGCATCGCCGCGTAACCGGCGTTTTCGACGCGGAAGCAGCCTCGCGCGACCCCGGCCTCGATGTGTGCCTCCAGCCGGTCCCGGGCGGCGTTCATCCGGCGAGTGACCGCCGCGAGCAGCGCCGGGCGGCGCCGGCTCGCCTGCCGGGCGTCGAGCCACAACAGGCTGACGGGGTCGCGGTCCTCGTGCAGCCACGCCTGCATCAACTGCCGTACCCGGTCCACCGGATGGTCCAGACGCTCCGCTTGCTCGAAGACCGCGTCGTTGTCGGCGGTCGCGGCGTGGCTGAAGGCCGCGGCGATGAGTTCGTCGGCGGACTTGAAGTGATAGTCCACCAGGCCCGGTACGACGCCCACGGCCTGGGCGACCCGTTTCGCCGTCAGCCTGTCCAGGCCCTCGCTCACGGCGATCACGCCGGCGGCCCGCAATGTCTCCGCGCGCCGCTCGCCGGCGGGCAAGCGGCGTCGTCCGGTCCGTGAGGTCGACGGCATGACCTGGGATGCTATTGACGCCCACCCCAACAAGCAACTGGTGCGTATCCCAATAGCGGGTTTCCGGAGGTCAGGATGGCGTTGAGGGCAACTGGCGGCACCAGCGAGGGGCCCGAGCGGGGCGAGCCGGTCACCGACCGCACCGGTCATGTGGAGACCCACGGTGTCGACCACATCCCGGACTCCGATCGCCATGGTCGGCCACGGTCCCTGTTCACGGTGTGGGCGGCCTCCAACATGAGCTACCTGTACATCGTGCTGGGCGGCGCGATGGTGCTGCTCGGCCTCGACATCTGGCAGTCCTTCGCGGTGATCGTGGCCGGCAACCTCCTCTGGGCGGGCGTGGGGTACCTCGCGATCAGCGGCCCCAGCTCCGGAACGCCGAGCTGGGTGGTGACGCGGGCGATGTTCGGTGTCCGAGGCAACAGATTCCTCAACGTGACGCTCGGGTGGACCGTCGCAGTGGCCTACGAGGCGATCAGCCTGGCCCTGGGATCCCTCGCCGGATTCGCACTGGTCGAGCACTTGGGCATCCACGCGAACACCCCGGTCAAGGTGGCGATCGTGCTGGTCACCGCTGTCGTGACGTTCTCCATCAGCGTGTACGGGCACGCCACCATCATGCGGTGCAGCATCTGGTTCACGTGGGCGCTGACCGCCTGCGTCCTGGTCCTGGCGTACTACGTGCTGCGCCACACGGACTGGGGCTACCGGACACCTGCTGCCACCGCGGTCCACGGCCACGAGCTGTGGGTGATCCTCGCCTCGGGATTCACGATCATGGCAGGCGGCCCCCTGTCCTGGAGCAGCAGCGCGGACTACGCCCGCTATCTGCCCGCCGACACCTCCCGCAAGGCGGTGTGCTGGTGGACGGCCGTCGGCGGATTCGTGCCGGCCGTCCTGCTCAGCGGACTCGGCGTCCTGGCCGGCACGGCGGTGGACATGACCGACGCGCAGACGTCACTGAAGGCGGTCGTGCCCGGCTGGTTCTATCCGGTCTTCCTGCTGGTCGTCATCTTCGGCTCGATCACGAACAACGTACTCACCGCATACAGCGGCGGCCTGGCCCTTCAGTCCGGTGGAATCCCCTGGAGCCGCGCGTTCACCGTCATCTTCGACGCCTCCATCGCGCTCGGCCTCACCTTCTACTCCCTGTTCGTGTCCGACTTCCTCGACACCATGAACAGCGGCCTGGAACTCTCCGTCGCGTTCCTCGGCCCTGGGTTCGCGATCTACGCCGTGGACATCTTCCTGCGCCGCAACCGCTACGACGGAGTCGCGTTGCAGGACCAGACCCCTCACAGCCGCTTCTGGTACCGGCACGGAGTGAGTCCCGCCGGAGCCGCCGCGATGGCCATCGGCGTCGGGGCGGCGCTCCTGTGCGCCAACACGGCCATCTACACCGGCCCGGTCGCAGCCGCCCTCGGCGGCGCCGACCTGTCCGCAGTCGTCGGGATGTCCCTGGGCGCCTTGGTCTACGCGGGATTGACGCTTCGGCAGCGGCGCTCGGGCTGAACGGGCCCGAGTTGGCAAGAGGGGCCCCTGCCCGGCATCGATGCCGGGCAGGGGCCCCTCTTCTCGGATCTGCGACCTGGGATCCGCGCTCTGACTTCGTCAGCCGTCGGATTCCGGTGACGGGATGTAGGCGCCCGGCACGTCCTTCGGGGCGAAGATCTTGTTCTCGCCGGGGTACGGCTTCGACCACTCGTGCGTCTCGTACCACGTGAAGTGGTTCATCTGCGCGGGGTTCGCGAAGTCGGGCTTGGCGTCGCGCCCGGTCAGCCGCTGCTGCGACTTCCAGGCGTCCCACTGCGCCGCGAGCTTCTGCTTGTCCGCCGGCACCTTCGCCGACGGCGCCGCCGCGGCATTGGGGTTCTGCGGCGCAGGGGTGTCCAGGCCGCAGGAGGGCGGGGTCTTCAGACCGCCGGTGAGCGAGGTCCGGTTGGGCAGCGTCCTGAAGGGCGTGAGGTCCGCCTTCTGGCTGAACGCTCCACGCATCGGGCTGGCCGCGCTGTCCTTCTGGTTCATCGGGTGGACCCCGAGGATCTGCTCGATGGTGCGGATCATCGTGATCTGCGAGTAGTAGTGGCTGTCGACGACCCCGTGCCTGGCCCAGGGGCTGATGATCTGGATCGGGGCGCGGTGGCCGTCGACGTGGTCGAGGCCGGCCTGGGAGTCGTCCTCGACGACGAAGATCGCCGAGTCCTTCCAGTACTTGCTGTGCGAGATCTCGTCGACCATCCTGCCGACCGCCAGGTCGTTGTCCGCGACCTGGGCGGCGGCGTTCGCCGGACCGCCGGTGTGGTCGCTGGACAGCCAGAACATGTTCAGGTTGGCCGGCCCGTTCTTCTCGAAGTCACGCTTCCAGATCTCGGACCGGTAGATGTCCGGGACGCTCGTGTCGAACTTCGGGAACCCGTGCACCGAAACGGAGTTGAGGGACGGGATGGGCGAGGAGGACACCAGGGGGTAGGCGGTGTCCTGACCGGTCGCGCCCATGTTCTTGGAGTCGCAGTACAGGTTCTGCCAGCTCGCGTCCGCCGGCTTGGTGAGGAACTGCTGGAACTCGCCGAAGTCCCGTACGGACTTCCCGGCAGCCTGGGCACCGGTCCAGATGAAGCCGGTCCGCTGGTGACCGAGCGCGTCGTCCTCGGTGTCGTAACTGCGTGCGTACTCACCGGCCGAGGACTCGGTGTACTCCGGGTCGTCGGCCTGCATCAGCCAGTTGTGGCCCTCGGCGGAGTTCGTACCGATGTCGTACGTGTTGTCGTACAGGCCGAACTGCTTGGCCAGGGCGTGCTGGTTCGGCGTCACGTTCTCGCCGAACTGCGCCAGCGACGGGTCGCCATTGCCCTCCGGGACGTCGCCGAGAACCTGGTCGTAGGTCCGGTTCTCCTTGACGATCAGGAAGACGTGCTTGATCGTCGAGGGGTCGCCGAGCCGCTCCGGGACCGGCACCGGCTTCGGCTTCTTCTTGCCATTGCCGTGGGTGAGCGTCACCGAGCCGCGGGTCCAGCCGTTCTGCCGGAAGACCTTGGCCGTCTGGGACTTGATGACGCGGTCGTTCGGCAGGGTGAACCGCTGCACGCTCGACGTCGTGTCGTGGGTGGCGTGCCCGGCGCTGGTGGTGGGGCGGCGGGCGTCGATTCCACGCGTGTTGGAGACGACCACCTGCTTGCCGACGGTGGCGATCTCGGCGGGGAAGTAGTCCGTCGGGAGCAGACCCACGTAACTGACCGGCTCCTGCGGGGTCGTGTACCGGTAGACGGCGACCGCGTTGGCGCGGCCGAGGGTCACCAGCAGGTGGCCGTCGTCGGTGAGCGTCACCGCGTCGGGCTCGTAGCCGACCGACGACTCCGGCCACGGCTGGGTGGCGACGGTCTGCACGACCTTGTTCTTGGTGGTGTCGATGACCGACACGTCGTTGGTGGCGGTGTTGGTGACGAACAGCGCGTTCTTCTTGGCGTACAGCGCGGTCGGGTGCAGACCGACGTTGATGCTCGATACGGCCGTATCCGGGTTCGCCAGGTCGATGACGCTGACCGTGCCGGTGGTGGTGGAGGCGGTCACCGGGTCGGCGGGCACCTGGGTGTTGTAGGAGTTGATCGTGGTGTCGCCGGGCTTCGCGGGACGCCCGCCCTCGTTGCTGACATAGAGCTTGGTGCCGACCTCGGCCATGTCACGCGGGGCGTTGCCCACGGACCAGCTCTGCTCGATGGCGCCGGTCGCCGCGTCGATGGCGACGACGCGGTTCTGGCCGTTGACCGCCGAGTACACGGTGGAGCCGTCGGACGAGAACACGGGCTCGCCCACCAGCGCGTGCTTGGGCCCGTCCGCCGGGATCTTCACGGAGGTCGGGTTGGCGACGCTGCCGTCCGCGTTGACGGTGAACTTGGTGTAGCCGTCGATCTGGCCCAGCCACAGCTGCGAACCGTCGGGCGAGTACGTGGGGCCTTCCTGGCCCACGTCGTTGCCGCTGATACGCAGATCGGCCGACGCGGAGTTGCCGACGAGCTGCTGCACCTTCCAGCTCTTGAGGTCGACGATGGAAAGGGCCATCCCGCCGTCGGTGATCGAGGCCGCGAGGTGAGTGCCGTCCGGGCTGACCGAGGACGACATGATCTTGCCGTTGTTGACGACGAGACGGTCGCCGTACGGGGCGATGTACTGATCACTGGAGATGACCTGGCCCTGACGCGTGCTCTGGCCGACCTGGTCGGTGCCGAACTGGTGCGTCTGGGCGAAAGCGGTGCCGGCGGCGGCCAGGGCGAGAGCCGAGATGCCGGCCGTGGCCAGGGGTATCCGACGGCCGATGCGTCTGCCGAGAAGGCCGGAACGGCCCTTCGCGGTACGCCTGCGACGGCGTGTCACCTGCATGGACTTATCCCTTCGAGGTAGGGAGCAGCTCGACATTGCCGTCGAACTGCCAGAGCGGGTTCGGTCCGTCCCCGGTCGGGGTCCGCACCAGGAAGTAGCCGTTCACTTCCTTCGGTCCATCGCCGTCGGCCATGAACCGCCCGTCAGCGGTGACGTCGAGCTGGTAGATGGCCGACCCGGTGGCCTCGACGTCGGGGAGATGCCAGGAGACGACGCAGCGCCAGTCGTTGCCCGGCCCTTCGGCCGCGACCCTGGTGCTGCCCTTGGTGCACGCCGCGCTCGCCTTGAGCTGCGCTTCGGTGACGTCGGGGCGGTTGAGCTGCTCGGTCTGCAGGCGGTAGAGATGGGCGAATGCCGTGGCGACCGAGCGCTGCACCTTGTCCTGCTCGATCCCGGAGCCCGTGGCCGAGGTCGCCGGGGCGACGACGACGGCCGTCAGGACGAGGAGCCCGACGAGGGGCAGGGCTCCGACCGTGATGGCGCGGCGCCCCGAGCCGTCGTGGGTCAGGTTGGTGAAGTCGCGCCTCAGGAAAAGGACATGGGCCAGCGCCGTCGCGGTCACCGCCCACAACAGGCTGACAACGATGCCAATGAGGAGCGGACCGAGCTGTGCCGGGCCGGTGAACAGACCGTTCCAGGCGATGAAGGCGTAGCTGGGCAGGGCCAGGCGCACGGCGACGGGGAGCGGCAGCATCTGGGCGAGCTGCATCGTGAGCGCGACGAGCATGGGCAGCAGGAGCCCCATCGGGGAGCGCCCGAGCGCGACGGAACCGAGCAGTCCGATCGCGGCGAAGGCCAGGGTCGGGGCGAGTACGCAGACCCAGGCGAGCAGGACCTGGACGGCCGCGTCTCCCGGCGACAAGAGGTGGCCGTCGAGACCGACCAGCGGCTGGTTGCCGACCGCCACGACCCCGCCGGCCGCGCTGGAACAGGCCAGCCCGGCGACGAGCAGCAGGATGACGGTGAGGCTGGCCAGTGCCTTCGCCGCGAAGATCCGCCGGGGCGAGCGGACCGCCACGAGCAGATGGCGCCAGGTGCCCAGCCGGTCCTCGGAGGCGAACACGTCACCGGCGACCACCGAAGTCAGCAGCGGGAGCGCCCAGGTACCCGAGAAACCGAGCACCACCAGCGATCCGGCCCATCCCGTGGCGTGCATCCAGCGACCGAAGAGCGTGTCGACGGGGAGCGAGCTCTGCTGGCTCACCGCCGCGACGAAGAGCGCCGGCGCGATCCAGCAGGCGAGGACCAGCAGGCGGATCCGCCATTGCGAGACGAGCTTGACGAGCTCGAAGCGGTAGCCGCGCGCCACCGAGACACGGGCGGCGGCAGCGGCGGCGGGGCCGGCGGCGATGGTTGCGGTCATCTGCTGTTCTCCTGCTGCTCGGTGAGGGCGAGAAACGCCGCTTCGAGCGGCGACACCACGGGCGCGAGCTCGCGCAGCGCGATGTCCGCGTGCACGAGCCGCACCACCAGTTCGTCGAGGGCGGGCACCGGCGCGCGCACGACGAGTGCTTCGGTGTCGTGTCGTCCCACGGCGTTGTCGACGACGCGGATCCCAGAGGTGTCGGCCGCAAGGCGGCGCGCGGCCTGCGGGTCGGAGGTCAGCAGCCGGTAATCGAGCTCGCCGTTCTCGGCGGCCAGCTTGCTCAGCGGGCCGGAGAAGACGATCCGTCCGGTGGCGAGGATGGTGACCTCCGAGCACAGCGCCTCGAGGTCGTCCATGCGGTGGCTCGACAGCACGACGCTGGTGCCCTCCGTCGCGAGCCGGGCCAGGACACCGTGTACGTGCTTCTTCCCTGCCGGGTCGAGTCCGTTGGACGGCTCGTCGAGCACGAGCAGCCGGGGCTTGGTGAGCAGGGCCGCGGCGAGCCCGAGCCGCTGACGCATGCCGAGGGAGAAGCCGCGGGCACGGTCGTCGGCGACATCGGTGAGCCCGACCTGTTCGAGTACGTCGCCGATCCCCGACGCCTGTGCGTCGACGCCGCGCAGGGCGGCCAGCGCGGCCAGGTTCTGCCTGGCGGTGAGCGAGGGGTAGAGACCGGGACCGTCCACGAAGCCGGCGACGCCCTCGGGAGCGGCGAGCGCCCGCCCGATGGGCGAACCCAGGATGTCCAGTCTGCCGTCGTCGGCGACGGCCAGGCCCAGCAGGAGCCCGAGCAGCGTCGTCTTCCCGGCGCCGTTCGGTCCGACCAGGCCGTGGATCTGCCCCGGCGCCACATCCAGATCGATGTCGTCGAGTGCGATGACGTCGCCGAAACACTTGGTGATCCCGCGAGCCCGTATGGCGAGGCTTTCGTCCATGAGTGCCTTCCCTGGAAACCTCCGAGGACCTTAGGGACGGCATACGACGCAGGCGGGGACGGATGCTTGACGTTCAGAGAACGGGAGACGACCGGAATCCATCGCGCCGATGCCCGGCCGGTAACGGTCGATATTTCGAACAGCTCGTTGTTCAGGGGGAGTTGACGCCGGATCATCCATAGCCTGCGCCACACAGATCGCCCGGCACGGAGACACAGACGTGACCGACGAACTACCTGAGCACGCGCAGCTGAAGGCCATGCCGGCGGTCGCGCGCGCACACGGGGAGCACGAGCGGCACCACTCCCTGCTCAAGCTCGAACACGCCGTCAGCCTGCAGAGGGACGCCAACACCCTGAAGGTGCACCTCAGCGACGGTACGACCGCGGCGACCACCGGCGTGCCCTTCATGGCCGACGGCATCGAACCGGCCGAACTGACCGCGATGAAAAGGCGCTTCGAAGCGACCGCTGAGGCGTACGAGCGCCTGTCCGGCCGGCTCGCCGGACCCATGGCGGCCGAGTGGAAGCGCCTCGACGCCCTGCTCACCCCTGCACCGGCCGCCGCCGCCCGGGCCCGGTTCGCCGCACTGGCCCGCACCGCCACGGCCGGCAACGCCTACGGGGTCGGCGCACACCTGCTGGCCGCCGCGCTCGACGCGATGCGCAATCTGGACCTGACCCCGTCGGGGATCCGCGCCGATCCGGCCGGATCGGCAGCGCTGCTGCGGACCACGTCCTGCCTCGTCGACACGGCGGCCGCGACGACAGCCGAGCAGGCCGCCTCGCTCGGCCGTTCCGCCCCCGACCGGACCGCCTTCAGTAGAGTCATCGACGCACTCGTCGCACCGACATGACCGTCCACTGGCGACGACCGGAGCTACCGGGCGCGGGCACACGAGTACTGACGAGCATGACAAGCTGTCCTTCCCATTGCCCGAACCCAGGAGGTCACCATGGCTGCAGAGTCTGCATCGCAGGAAGGTTCGGAGCCGACCGAGGCCGAGACGGAAAAGCCGGCGCCCGAGACGGAAGGGCTGGCGCCCGACGAGGAGGGCCAGTACGACCTGAAGCGCAAGTTCCGCGAGGCGCTCGACCGTAAGCGCGGCATGCAGGCGGACACCGCAGGCGGCGCCGCGAAGACCGGGTCGAAGATCCGTGGCGCGCACGGTCCGGCTTCGAGCCAGAAGTCGTTCCGACGCAAGAGCGGCGGCTGAGCACGGCAGAGCTCCTTCGACGGTGAGGCGCCGCATGGCACGCTGAGCCCCCTGGGTCTGTGATCGTCTGGGAGGTTGGCCACGTGGCGCAGTATCAGCCGGCGGGGACTGTGGGCGATGCGGACGCCCGCGCCGAGGAGAACCGGCTCCGCAAGGATCTCGGTTTCTGGGGCCTGACCGCGATCGGCTTCTCCAACATCCTCGGCTCGGGCTGGCTGTTCGCCGCCCTGTACGCCGCCCAGACCGCCGGCCCCGCCGCACTGCTGTCCTGGATCGTGGCCGGCGCGCTCTGCGCGCTGGTGGCCCTGGTCATGGTCGAACTCGGCGCCACCAGGCCGGAGGGCGGCGGCACCGTCCGGTGGCCGCTGTACGCGAGCGGCCGCCTGGTCGGCACGGTCGTCGGCTGGTCCGTGCTGCTCTCCGTGGGCGGCACCGCCGCCGAGATCAGCGCGATCATGCAATACGCCGCCCACTACGTGCCCGGGCTCTACGAAGGCGGCAAGCTCACCGCGTCGGGCCTGGGCGTCGCCTCCGCGCTCAGTGTGCTGCTCACCGCGCTGAACTGGTTCGCGGTACGGATGTTCGCCCGCTTGAACAACCTCGTGTCGGTGTTCAAGGTCGTCGTCCCCGTGGTCACGATCGTCGCGCTCTTCCTGTCCGGTACCCACTCGGGCCGCCTCACCGACCACGGCGGCTTCGCCCCGTACGGCTACGCCGCGTGCCTGGCCGCACTCGCCGGCGGCGGCATCGTGTACTCCGTGAACGGCTTCCAGGCCCCCCTGGACTTCTCCGGCGAAGCCCGCAATCCGCGCCGCAACGTCCCCGCAGCCGTGCTCACCGGCATCGCCCTCGCGGTGCTGGTCTACCTCGGGCTTCAACTCGCTTTCCTGTACACGGTGCCCGACTCACTCCTCGCGCACGGCTGGCAGGGCGTCAACTTCGATTCCCCGTTCGGCCAGCTCGCCCTGGTGCTCAACCTGCACTGGCTGGCGACCCTGCTCTACGTCGACGCGGTCGTCTCCCCGGGCGGTTCGGCCTACGTGGGCGTCGCCATCGACGCCCGCCACACGTACGCCCTCGCGAAGAACGGCCTGGTGCCCCGGTTCTTCATGCGTATCGACCCCCGGTCCGGCATCGCGCGCCGCGCCCTGGTCCTCAACCTCGTCGTCATCATCCTGTTCATGCTGCCGTTCGGCGGCTGGCAGGACATCGTGAGCGTGATGGGGGACATGTACCTCCTGATCTACGCGGCCTCGGCGGTCGCCGTCGCGTCCTTCCGGGCTCACGACCGCGAGCGCGGTGTGCCCCTCGCGGACGGTCAGGTGCCGGGCGTGCGCTGGATCGCGCCGGTCAGCTTCGCCGTGTCCACCGAGTTCGTCTACTGGTCCGGCTGGGAACACCTGCGGCTCGCCCTGCCCCTGGTCCTGGCCGGAGTCCCCCTGTACCTGCTGCAACGGCGCCGGACGGCGGGACGCCCCGTACGCGAGGAACTGCGTCAGGGGGCCTGGATCGTCTTCCATCTGGCGGCGCTGACCCTGCTGTCATGGCTTGGCACGTTCGGAGGCTCCGGACATCTGCCGGCCCCGTACGACTCCGTCGTGGTCGGGGTCCTGGCGCTCGCGGTCTTCGTATGGGCGGTGCGCTCGGGCGCAGCCCATCTCCGTACGGATCCGTCAGGTGAGCGGGCGTTCTAGGGGGTGAGGGTCCGGCGACGGAGGCCGGCTCGGCGGCGGGCTTGGGAGCGTCCGGCGCCGGGGCAATCGGCTTGCCGCGCCTGGGGACCTCCTTGATGAGGAGCGCGGCGACGAGGGCGAGGGCACACAGGACGGCGCAGACGGCGACACCGGCATCGTCGTCCGCGACGACGTCGCCGACTCCGGGCTGCACGTCGTCGCCGCCATCCTGGCCGGCATAGGCATCGTCGTCCTGGCCGTCAGTGTGCTCGACCGCATCCTGAAGACCCGCGGGTCCGTGAATCAGTAGACAGCCCTGAACCCGGAGATCCCTCACGGGCAGGATCCGCACAGCACGTCACAGGGCACAGGCCTCGGCGATCGACAGGCTGTTCTCATAGAGGTGGTGCCGGGTGATCCGGCCGTCCTCGACGGTGAGGTGCAGCGCGAACGGGCCCTCGAAGGATTTTCCCGTCGCGCGTACGGTCCCTGAGAGGTGTCCCATCAGGACTGCGTCGGCGCCGTCCACGAGGAACGTGTCGACGGACGCGCGGGCGTCCTCGGGCACGGTGTGCTCCATCAACTCCGTGAACTGGGCGGCGCATTCGACGGCCGTGGTCCGCGGACGGATCCAAGGGGCGGCGGGGTTCTCGGCGAGCAGCCAGTCGACCTCGTCGGCGAAGATCGTGACGAGCCGTGCGGTGTCACCGGCGATTCGCGCGGCAAGGAACTCCTGCACGACCGCCCGGGTGTCCTCGGCGACGGAAGTCGCGTTGGCGGCTGAACTCGTGGTCGTAACAGTGGACTTGACGGACATGGCGCTCTCCTCGCGGCTGCGGCCGGATCCCGGCGGGATTCCCTGCGATGTGCTTGATCCTTCCGGGGGAGCGGAGAGCGGTCGATTACCCCGGAGGTAATGAGCGGAGGCCACACCGATGGCGCAGCCCCGTCGGGCGGCACGTCTGCCCAGGTCAGGTGGCATGGCCGCATGTGGGTGCCAGGAGTAGATTGGTTGATGTCAAGCAACTAACTCCCGGGCGGGAGTGATGCCCTGTGGCAAGGACAACCGCTGAGTCGGCCGCCGCACGTCGGGGTCGTTTCCGTGAGCCAGGACCGCGTTACAAGTGGATCGCGCTCTCCAACACCACGCTGGGCGTGCTGATCGCGACGATCAATATGTCGATCATGCTCATCGCGTTGCCGGACATCTTCCGGGGGATCGGCGTGGATCCGCTGCAGCCGGGCAACACGAGCCTGCTGCTGTGGTTGATCATGAGCTACATGGTGGTCACGGCCGTGCTGGTGGTCAGCTTCGGCCGCCTCGGTGACATGTACGGCAGGGTCCGGATGTACAACATGGGGTTCGCGGTGTTCACCGTGTTCTCGGTGCTGTTGTCGGTGACCTGGATGCACGGCACGGCGGGCGCCCTGTGGCTGATCGGGATGCGGGTCCTGCAAGGCGTCGGCGGGGCGATGCTGATGGCGAACTCCAACGCCATCCTCACCGACGCCTTCCCCGCCCGTCAGCGCGGCCTCGCGCTCGGGCTGAATCAGGTGGCGGGCATCACCGGATCGTTCATCGGCCTGGTCCTCGGCGGCCTGCTCGGCCCCGTCAACTGGCATCTGGTGTTCCTGGTGTCCGTACCGTTCGGCCTTTTCGGCACCGTGTGGGCGTACCTGAAGCTGCACGACACGGGTGTACGAGCGGGGGCCCGGCTCGACTGGTGGGGCAACCTCACCTTCGCCGTGGGCCTGATCGCCGTACTGGCCGGCATCACCTACGGCATCCAGCCCTACGGCGGCGACATCATGGGCTGGGCCAACCCATGGGTGATCGCCGCGATCGCCGGCGGCGTGGCGGTACTCGTCGTCTTCTGCGTGGTGGAGACCAAGGTCCCCGAGCCGATGTTCCACCTGTCGTTGTTCAGGATCCGCGCGTTCACCGCGGGGAACGTGGCCAGTCTGCTGGCGGCGCTCGGGCGCGGCGGCCTGATGTTCATCCTGATCATCTGGCTGCAGGGCATCTGGCTGCCCCGCCACGGCTACGGCTTCGAGCAGACCCCGCTGTGGGCCGGCATCTACATGCTTCCGCTGACGGTCGGGTTCCTCGTCGCGGGGCCCTTCTCCGGCTGGGCCTCCGACCGGTTCGGGGCCAGGGCCTTCGCCACCGGGGGAATGCTGCTGGCCGCCGCCACCTTCCTGGCCCTTCAGGCGCTGCCCGTCGACTTCAGCTATCCGATGTTCGCCCTCGTCCTGCTGTTGAACGGGCTCGGCATGGGCCTGTTCGCGGCACCCAACCGGGCGGCCATCATGAACAGCCTGCCGCCCGACCAGCGGGGGGTGGGCGCCGGGATCAGCACCACGTTCCAGAACTCGGCCACGGTGCTCTCCATCGGCATCTTCTTCTCCCTGATGATCGCGGGCCTGTCCAGCGCCCTGCCCGCCGCCCTCAACCACGGCCTGACCGCCCAGGGGGTACCCGCCGCCGACGCCGCCAAGGTCGCCGCCCTCCCGCCGGTCGGCGTGCTGTTCGCCTCGCTCCTCGGCTACAACCCGATCCAGACCCTGCTCGGCCCGCACGTACTCGCTCAACTGCCCCCGGGCCACGCCGACTACCTCACCGGACGCGGCTTCTTCCCGGAGCTGATCTCCCAGCCGTTCGCCGACGGCCTGTCCGTGGCCTTCGGCTTCGCGATCGCCGCGTGCGTCGTCGCCGCCATCGCTTCTCTGTTGCGTGGCGGCCGCTATATCTACGACGACCGGACCCTGCCCAAGACAGTTACGCTCCCGGCGCCCGCCCCTCCTCCCCAGACGTCTACGCTCCCTGAGGCACCCCCGCCGATGCCCCGATCCGAGGGGCCGTGATGACCTCCCCCACCTCCCCCTTCGACCACGAGCAGTCGGCGGAGCTCGCCGAGCGGCTTCGTGCCGCGATCCAGCAGCTCCTCCCCGAACTGCGCGCCCAAGGCATGCAGAGCCAGCTCACCCCCAGTCGGCTGGCCGCACTCGCGGCGCTCGCCGCGCACGGGCCGCTGCGCATCAGCGACCTCGCGACGCGCATGGGCATCGCCCTGTCCACCGTCTCCCGCATGGTGGACCTCCTCGACGGCTTCGGATGGATCGAGCGCGAGGCGGACCCGAAGGACCAGCGGGCCACCCTGATCGCCCTCGACGACACAGGCCAGGCGCTCCTGGACTCCACGCGCCGCATGGCAGCCACCCGCCTCGCCGAGCGGATCGACCAGCTCAGCCCCGACCGGCAGCGCTCGCTGCGCGATGCCCTGCCGGCGCTGGAAGCTCTCACCGAACAGCGGCCCGGCGAACCGCCGAGGACCGGCCGACGCTAGGGGCCCTTCGCAGGCGGATCCGTCAGTGCCGGTCCACCCGAGGGGCCGGTGTGCGCTGGATGGCGACGACGGCGGCATCATCGCCGAGATGTCCTCGGCAGTGGGCGAGGAGGTCCCGGCGGAGGTGATCCAGGAGTGCTTCCGGGCGGTTCTTGGCCCACTGCTCGACTCGCTGCGCCAATGGGTAGAAGACCCCGTTCTCATCGCGGGCTTCGGTGACCCCGTCGGTGTAAAGGATCAGGGTGTCACCGGCGTCGAAGGCGAACTCTTCGACGGGAAACTGCGCGGCCGGCAGCGCAGCCACGCCCAGGGGCGGGGCCGGGTGGGCGCTGGTGAGAGTACGGACGTGGCGCTCGTGCAGCAGTAACGGCGGGGGATGTCCGCAGCAGGTCATGCGGGTCATGCGCCCGGCATTGGGGATTTCCAGGAGCAGGGCGGTGATGAAGTGCTCGGCGATCCCGTCCTCCGCCTCGATGAAATCGGTGAGGTAACGGGACACGCTCCGGTCCAGGGCGCCGGCGAGCGTGGGCAGCGTGGCGTGCTGGTCGGCGACCACGCGGAACGCACCGAGCAGCTGCGCCGACTCGCCGACCGCGGACAGCCCGTGTCCCCGTACATCACCGATGATCATCCGTACGCCGTCGTCGGTGCCTGTCGCCGTGTAGAGGTCGCCGCCGATCTCGGCCTCGTCCTCCGCCGCCAGGTAGAGCGAGGTGATCCGCAACGGGCCGATGCGGTGGGGGAGCGGCCGCAGCAGGGCCCTCTGCGCGGCCTCGGCCACGGAGCGCACTTTGGCCAGCTCCCGTTTGCGGTGCTCACGCACGCGGCAGAAGAACGCGATCAGGGCGGAGAGCACGGTGAGGGAGAAGACCTGCACCATCACGTTGCGCGTGGTCAGGACGCCGAAATGGATGCCGATGAACATCTGGGCCCCGATCGCCAGGGCCCCGATGAATGCCGTCAGGCGGGGTCCGGCGAAGGAGGCGGTGAGCGCGGGGGCCACGACCAGTAGCGGCCCCAGATGCACGTCGGCCGGCACCAGGATGTCGACGACCGTGATCACCACGATGAGCGCGAGCGGAAGCATCACCAGCGCGTGACTCGGCTGCCACCGCTGCCACAGACCTCCCAGGCGCCGCCGTAGGCCCACCCATCCACTGTGCACCCTCGGAGGGCGGCGTGGGTGCCGAGTGGCTCCTCACGTGTGGAGATGGCAGAGGGTGACGACTCTCGGTGACCGCACCGTCCGCGTCCAGACGTCCCGCTGTTCCACCTCGTAGAGTCCGGGGCCATGGCGAACGTCTCGATCGTGTTGTTCACGTCCGACCTTCGTGTGCACGACCATCCGCCGCTGCGGGCGGCGCTCCGGGCGTCGAGTGAGGTGGTGCCGCTGTTCGTACGGGACACGGGGATCGCGTCCGCCGGGTATGCGGTGCCCAATCGGGAGGCGTTCCTCGCGGACTGCCTGGGTGATCTCGACGCGGCGTTGCGCGCGTGCGGTGGGCGTCTCGTGGTGCGGTCGGGGGACGTCGTCGATGCCGTGGCCGGGGTCGCGGCCGAGACCGGCGTGGACGAGGTGCACATGGCGGCCGGCGTCAGCGCATACGCGCAGCGGCGCGAGGAGCGGCTGCGGAACGTGCTGGAGGCGCAGGGGCGGAGGCTGATCGTCCATGACGCGGTCGTGACCGCGGTGGCGCCGGGCGCCGTCACCCCGGCGTCGTCGGACCACTTCGCCGTGTTCACCCCGTACTTCCGGCACTGGTCGGAGCAGCGCCTGCGCGATGTCCTCGCGCCGCCGCGCACGATCCGGGTCCCGGACGGCGTGGCCACGGAGGAGGTGCCGTCACACGCGCGGGTCTCCGGGACCTCCCCGGGCCTCGCGGCGGGCGGGGAGAGGGCGGGCCGTACACAGCTGACCGCGTGGCTGCGGCACGGTGTCGGAGGCTACGAGGACGGACACGACGACCTGCCCGGCGACGCGACCTCACGTCTGTCGCCCCATCTGCACTTCGGCACGCTGTCCCCGGTCGAACTCGTCCATCGGGCGCGCCGAGCCGGTGGTCCGGGCGCCGACGCGTTTGTACGTCAGCTCGCCTGGCGCGACTTCCACCACCAGGTCCTCGCCGCGCGCCCGGCCGCCGCGACGCACGACTACCGCACTCGCCACGACCGCTGGCGCTCCGAACGGGCCGCGGCCCGCGACATCGAGGCGTGGCGCGAGGGGCGTACGGGCTATCCCGTGATCGACGCGGCGATGCGGCAACTGCGTCACGAGGGCTGGATGCACAACCGCGGCCGCCTCCTGACGGCGAGCTTCCTCACGAAGACGCTGTACGTCGACTGGCGCGTCGGCGCCCGGCACTTCCTGGACCTCCTGGTCGACGGCGACATCGCGAACAACCAGCTCAACTGGCAGTGGATGGCGGGGACAGGCACCGACTCGCGCCCCAACCGCGTCCTCAACCCCGTGACGCAGGCGAAGCGTTACGACCCGGACGGCGCGTACGTGCGCTGCTGGGTGCCGGAACTCGCGGGCCTCGCCGGGCCCGCCGTGCACGAGCCGTGGAAGCTGCCCGGACCCGAGCGCGCCAAATACGCGTACCCGGACCCGATCATCGAACTCGCCGAAGGGCTCGAGCGATTCAAGCAGGCGCGAGGGCGGGACTGAGCGCCCTGGTTGCGCGGCCCGCGTCAAGGGCCTCTTCTAGGCGCCCCATTCATTCGTACCCGCGAGCCCTTCGGATCGGTCGGAAGGAAATTCTCCCTCGATCCGACTCGATCCGAATCAATCCGACTCGATCCGATGCAGTGACGCGGGTGGCGCCGAGGGGCTGACCGTTGGCGGCCGGCCCCCGCCGCCGTGTGCCGGGTCCATGACATGGGAGCAACCATGCCGGGACGCCTCGCCCCTGGCAGTAAGCGGATAGAGCTATCCGCTTACTGGTACGGTGGTGTCGGTCGGCGTCGCTCATGGCGCGACCAGGCGAGAGGGGTTCCGATGGCACGCAGGGTGTGGCTTCCGCTGGGGGCGGTCCTTCTGGTGGTGAACGCGGTGCAATGGGTGGCCGCCGAAGCGATCACCGCTGCGGCCTGGACCGATCCGTCCTACAGCTATGCGACGAACTACATCAGCGACCTTGGTGTGCCCGAGTGCGGTACGAAGTTCCAGGGGCGCGACATCTGTTCGCCGGCACATGAGTTGATGAACGCGTCGTTCATCGTCCAGGGGATTCTGTTCGCGACGGGTGTCGTGCTGCTTGCCCGTCTGGTCGAGGGGCGTGCCCGTCGTGTCATCACCGCCCTCGCGGTCGCGCACGGCGTGGCGTTTGTGCTGGTGGGTCTGTTCCACGGCGCCGGGGACGGCGCGAAGCTCAGCCTGGCCGTCCACGTCGGGGCGGCGGCGGTCGGCATCCTGTGCGCGAACACGGTGGCGATCATGGCAGGGTCGCTGCGGAGCCTCGGACTGCCCCCTGCGTACCGCATCTTCAGCATCACCGTCGGCGTCCTCGGCCTGCTGAGCGAGGTGTTCGTGGGTGCGTCCGCGAGTACGGCAGGCGTGTTCGAGCGCGGCGGTGTCTACTCGTGGCTGCTTTGGGGTGCCGTTACGGGCGTCCTGGTACTGGTCAAGCACCGGCGCAGCCCCGCGATGATGGAGAATGTCGCGGTGTGACCCGGGAAACGCAACGGCCGCTGCGCGCGGACGCGGAACGAAACCGTCGGCTGATCATGCAGACGGCCGACCGCATGTTCGCGCAGCGCGGGGCCGCCGTCACCCTCAACGAGATCGCGCGTGAGGCAGGCATCGGGGTCGGCACGGTGTACCGGCGCTTCCCGGATCTGCAGGCGCTGATCGACGCCCTGTTCACCGAGCGGTTCACCACGTTCCTTCAGCTTGCGACCACGGCCGAGCAACAAGCGGATCCGGGGGAGGCGCTGCGCCACTACCTGCTTGAGGCGGCAGGGTGGCGGGCCCAGGACCGGGCACTTGAGGTCGTCCTCGGCAGCGCGAGCATCGACACGAAGCCGATCGCCGAGATGCGCGACGACCTCGGCCGCCACGTGGACGGCCTGGTGGAAGCGGCGGTGGCGGCGGGTGCCTGCCGCGAGGACTTCGCCGGCGCCGACGTGTACGCCTTCCTGCACATGATCGGCGCTGTCGCCGACCGCACCCACGATGTCGCCCCCGACGCCTGGCGCCGCTACGCCGAGGCCTTGCTGATGGGCTTCGGCCTGATGCAGGAACCGGCGGCGCACACCACCGCGATGACCGACGGCCAGATCCGCCGCACATGGCCAAGTCGGCCCAAACAGCAACCGGGCGGGGCCAGTTGAGGGCTCAACCGCCAAGAGCCGTCGGCTTCGTGCGTTTCACTTGCCTCGAGTCGGCCAGCCGACTGCGTCGAAAACAGCGGTGGGGTCGAGATAGTCACGCCAGTGTGTGATCTTTCGGTCGTTGATCGTGATGACGGAGACGAAGCGGTTGTCATAGGCGCGACCGGTGCTGACGGCCAGGCCGTGGACCGCGTACTCGAGGACGACGACCGACGCTTCGCGGTCCCGGTGGACGGCCAGTTCGTCGGAGCTGTGCAGAACCATCGTTTCTCCGTAGCCGCGGTAGAGCTCCGCGACGGCTTCCCGGCCCACGACGCTCCGTGGGTAACCGGGGACGGAGACGACGTACTCGAAGACGACTTCCTCCGCCAACGTGTCGAAGAAGTCCGCTCCTTCGACGAGCCCGCTCAGTCCTTCCCCGACGATCCGGAAGAACGGAGCGAGCGCCTCGAATCCTGGTCGGCCGGTCACGAGTGCGCCGCCGCCGGGAGGGCCCAGGCCTGGGCGGTCCGCCGGGTGAACTCCGCAAAGCTGGTCGGCGGAACTCGGGTGACTTTGAGGATGTCGTCATCGGGCCGCGAGCCGTGGCCCGCGGCGATCGTCCCCGTCAGCCAGCGGAGCATGACTGCGTAGTCGGCCGGTACGAGGCCCGCTGCGACGGCGCCGTCGATCCAGGCATCGATCTCGATGTCGTGGTGCCTGACCGGTCGGCCGATCACGCCCGCGATGATGCCGGCGACCTCGGCCACCGTGAGCGCTTCGGGACCGGTGGGCGCGTACGCCGCGCCGGCGTGGGCATCGGGGTCGGCCAACCTCTCGGCGGCAACCGCGGCGATGTCTGCCGCGTCGACGAACGCCTCCGCGCCGCCGGCCGTGGGCACCGTGATCACGCCCTGGACGACGGGCAGGTGCGCGCCGCTGAAGTTCTGCATGACCCACGCGGGGCGGACGAACGAGCACGTGAACGCTTCCCGGCGCATGAGTTCACGTTCGACGGCCCTGATGTCGATCTCCGGAGGGGCTTGGTCACTGCCGTAGGTGCTGAGGTAGGTGACGTGCCGTACTCCGGAGGCTTCGGCGAGATCCAGGAAGTCGGACACCAGCCGGGCGTACGCGACACGCATGACGGGGGTGACGAGGTAGACGCGGTCGACACCGGCGAGGGCGGGGCCGTGCGTGGCCGCGTCGTCCCAGTCGAACGGCACATCGGCACCGTGCCGCGCCGCTGTCCGCACGGCCAGTCCCCGTTCGGCGAGAGTCTTCGCGATCAGCGCTCCGGTCCTTCCGGTGCCGCCGAGTACGAGTGTGGTCCGGGGTGAGTTGTCCATGGCTCCAGGATGCGAGCACAGATGGAGTGAATCAATGCGCATCAGGCGCGTTTTCTTTATGCGGAACGCTCATTTTGTTGACGACTGAGTGAGTCTCGGCGAACACTCGCCTTATGGACCTCCTCCAGGATCACCTGACGAGGGCGCGCGCCTCGGGTGGTGTCTTTGCCAGGACCGTGGCCGTGCCCCCTTGGGGCCTGCGGCTCGCGGGCAGCATCCAGCTCTCGCTGCACGCCGTCGTTCAAGGGCGCGCATGGCTCTGGTTCGACGACCCCGAGGCTGCCATCGAACTGGCGCCCGGCGAGCTGGCACTCGTACGGGGTGGAGTCGATCACCACATCGCCCATGAGCCCGCGGCAGCCTGCCTGGACCCGGAAGAGTTCAGAGCACGGCACGCTCACGACACGCATCTCGATGACCGGCGTGCCACGGTGTTCCTGTGCGGTGCCTATCGGTTCTCCGGCGACGTCGGAGAGGGGCTGCTCCGCGCGTTGCCCCAGGCGCTGCCGCTCTCCGCGGCTGTCGGTGACCCGCTGCACGATGTCATCGCTGTGCTGTCACGTGAGCTGGCCGGTTCGGAGCCCGGCCGGCAGACCGTGCTCGACCGGCTCCTCGACATCCTTCTCGTCCTCGCCATCCGCACGAGCTTCAGGACGAGCGGCAGCGCGCCCCGCTGGTTCCGGGCCTCTGCCGATCCTCGGCTGGGTGCCGCGCTGCAAGCCATGCATGACGATGCCACCCGCGCGTGGACGGTGCCCGAACTGGCAGCCGTCAGCGGTCTTTCGCGGGCGGCCTTCGCGCGGAGCTTTCAGCGAGCACTGGGCCAGGCGCCGATGCAGTATCTGACCGACTGGCGCATGACGCTCGCGCGAGATTATCTGCGGACCGACCAGTCGACGCTCGCACAGGTCGCCGAACGGACCGGCTACGCATCGCCCTATGCCTTCGCCGCGGCCTTCCGCCGCCACCACGGCGAACCTCCCGGGCAGTGGCGCCAACAGCAACTCGAGCGGTACGCAGGGTCGGAGGACGGGACAGGAGCGGCGGGCGATGGCGTCCACTTCGTCTGAGCGGGAGTGTCCGGTCGGATCATCCATCAGTCGAGCGCTCAGTGGGAGGCGGCGATCAGCAGGTCCAGGGCGAGCCGCGGACGCAGGCGGCCAGTCCAGTTCGTCGAGGCCTGTCCCAGCCTCTTGGACATGTGGACATCTTCGGCGCCGCCCGGGATTCCCGAGGTTCGGCCGGTCTCGACATATCCGTGGCGCTGATAGAACTCCGGTGCCTGGAAGGTGAAGGACGACTTCCTGACGTCCCTGCTGATGCCGCGCCCGGTCGACGCGGAGACCCCCCGAGTCCGCATCGCCGGTGCGGACGCTCCGGGACCCGTCGCCCGCGAGGTGAGGACCGGCCGCGCGCCTGCCGGGCACGCACCCCGCAGGCGCGGTGACGGGATCGTCTACGGTGACACCGGCCGCCGCGAACGAGGCCTCGGCAGCTCATCGCGCCGGGGCCGGCCCGGCGAAGGCAGAGAAGGAAGAGAGCAGGGATCGGTGTACGTAAAGATCTGCGGTCTGCGCACGGCGGACACACTCGACGCGGCGGTCACGGCAGGCGCGGACGCCGTCGGATTCGTCTTCGCGCCCGGCAGCCCGCGACTGATCGGTGCCGAAGCCGCCCGCGAGCTGGCGCGACGCGTGCCGGCCGAGGTCGAGACCGTGGGTGTGTTCCGGCGACAGCCCATCGAGGAGGTCCTGGCGACGGCCTCCGCCGCGCGCCTCACCACCGTCCAGCTGCACGGCGACGAGGAGGACGCGGCGTTCGAACGCCTCCGCGCCGAAGGGTTCCGGACGATCCGTGCCCTGGCCTGGGACGGCTATCTCGCGCGTCCGGAGATGGATCCCGCTGACCGGCTGCTCCTCGACGCCCCGGTGCCGGGCAGCGGTGCCCGCTTCGACACCGACCTGCTCGCCGAACGCCCGCCCCAGGGGTTCTGGCTGCTGGCAGGGGGGTTGGACCCTGACAACGTAGGCGCGGCCGTACGGTCGGCCGCCCCCGGTGGTGTCGATGTGTCCAGCGGCGTCGAGTCCGAGAAGGGCGTCAAGAGCGCCGACCTGATCCGCCGTTTCGTGGCGGCCGCGCGCAACGGGTAACGCATTCGCGTACCGCACCGTCGGCCCGGTGGCCGCGTTAGCTGAATCCGCTGGACCGGAAAACACTCATCAGACCACCGGCCCGCTACAGGCTTGATCTGTGGGAATCACGCTGCGCCAGATCGAGATCTTCGTCACGGCCGCCGAGCATCTGCACTTCGGCCGGGCGGCGGAGGCACTCCATATCTCCCGGCCGACGGTGAGCGAGGAGGTCAGCAGGCTCGAACGGGGTCCGGGGCTTGCGCTCTTCGACCGGTCTGCCGGTCGGCGCGACACTCACGCCGACCGGTGACGCGATGGCCGTCGAGGGGCGCAAGCTGCTCTCCCATGCCGATCGCCTGGTCAACAAGGTGCGGCTGTACGTGGCGTCCAGAATGAAGACGATTCGGGTGGTCGCGACGCCCAGCGTCGTCAATCGGCTCCTGCCCGGGCCGCGGGGCGCTCGCGGACCCGGAGGTGACGACCGTGATCAGTCGTGTGCGGGACAACGGCGCGACCTGCGGAGTGCTCGCGCCGACGACGAAGCCAACGACAGCACCCAGACTTCCCCCGCCAGCTTCCGCAGGGCACGCACTCTCCACAGCGCCGGCGCCGCCGAGGCGGCCTCGTCTCGGGCAGGCGAGGGGGCGACGGTGGTTGTGTGGCGGTCGCGAGGTGCGGTCGCGCACCCTGGACAGCGGCCTGGAGTGGAACAACTCCCACCTCCTCAAGGGCGAGGCCGCCGAGTCCGTCGCACAGCTCAAGGACCAGGTCGATGGCGTGATCATGACGCAGGGCAGCAGCGACCTCATCCGCACCCTGCAGGAGCACGACCTCGTCGACGAGTACCGGCTGCTCATCAACCCCGTGATCCTCGGGACGGGCAAGCGGCTCTTCGCCGAAGGTGCCGCCCCTGTCGCCTGGACGCTCACCGAATCCGGGGCCACCGGCGCGGGTGTTCAGTACTGCGTCTACGAACGGGCCGGCAAGCCCCAGTACGGATCCTTCCTGCTGGACGAGCAGGAGTGAGGCCCGAGGGGGAGGCGGAGAATAGGAACGGCAGGAGAAATCCCGACGGAATCCTCGACAGTACTCTCGACCTGGGAGCGTTGCGATGACAGGACGATCCGGGCCGTTCTGAGATGGCGTGGAGGGGCGCGCGCCGCTGCCACGGGCGGCGGCCACGCTGGGGTTGGAGGTCCTCGATGCGGACGGCGACAACGGCACCGTCGAGCTGGCCTTCACCGCGACGGAGGACTTCACCAACCCGGCCGGGAACGTGCTGGGCGCCTTCCTCGCCGCGATGCTCTACGACACGGTCGGTCCCGCACTTCTGGCCACGCTCGAACCGGACCAGTTCCAGTCCACGCTGGAACTCCACACCCATTTCCTGAGGCCCGTCCGCCCGGGCCGGATCGTCGGGAAGGGGCGCGTGGTGCACCGGGCGGGGGACATCGCCTTCCTGGAAGCCACCCTCGCCGACTCCGGCGGAGCGACCATCGCGACCGCCAGTGCCACGGCCCGCGTCATCCCCCTGGACCAAGCGCCGACGTTGGCGTGACCCCAGGGGGGCCCGGATCGAGGGCCCCCTGCCGAGGCCGCTGCTCGCGGGGATACCACGGGACACCACCACGCGAGCCGTGACGAGACACGAGACAGGGGGAACGAGACAGGGGCCGCGGCCCGGGCCCCCGGTGAACTCCGCACCGATGTCCCACCGTTGGCCGTCGCGCGGCAGGATGAAACGATCTCGAAATGGCACTACAGAACGAAGCGCAGACCATCGAGGAACGTGGCGAGGGCCTCGTCGCCGCCGCAGTAGAGGGTGACGAGGAGACCGCCCGTCGCCACACCGACTTCTTTGTGCTCGGCCGCCGCGTCGACGAAGGAATTCCGTACTGGGAGCGGGCGGTTGAGGCGGGCGACGCCTTCTCCGCGTACACCCTCGCCCGCTACCGCAAGATCCGCGGTGACCGCCGGGAGGCCGAGCGGCTCTACCGCCTTGCCGCGGACCGCCACTCCGGCTGCGCGTACGGTCTGGCCGTCCTGCTCAAGGAGAACGGAGACCCGGAGGCTGCGGAATGGTTCCGGGAAGGCTGGGAGATGGGCCGTCTCGACTGCAAGATCGAACTGGGCAAGCTCCTGGCGGCCGAGGGAAAGCCGGACGAGGCAGCCGAGTTCCTGATGAAGGGCGTGGACATCGGGGACATCGCCGTCTTCCGGTGGGTGCAGCTCTTCGAGCACATTCGCGAGACCTTCGACCGGGTCGCCGATGACCTCGACGCTGCCGAGGACGCCGAGGCCGCGGGCGAGGCGGTCGAGCCCCTGGAGGACATGGACAGTGAGTTCAAGGACTACCCCGGTCTGACCAACGAAGCTGGGAACTACTTCCGCAGGGCCGGATACCTCAGCCGGGTGGCTCTGGTCGAGCACGCGATCTTCCTTGAGCGGCACCACTCCGACGACCGCTGGCCCGAGGTCCGTGAACTCCTCCTGCGCTCCCACACCGAGGGCTACGACGGCGCGGCCTTCGTCCTGGGCCTGTTCAGCGAGGAGCGCGGCGAACTCGCCGAGGCCGAGCATTGGTACACCCTCGCGGCCGACACGGGACACCGTGCTGCGCTGGTGAGACTCTCCGATCTGTTCCGTCGGCAGCGCCGGCTCGACGAGGCCGAGGCCCGGCTGAGGGAGGTCGATCCCGACGACGAGGTCGTCCCCGACCGGCTCGCCAAGATCGCCCGGCTCCTTGAGGAGGACGAGGTGCCGCCCGAGCAGGATCTGCGCCGCTTGCCGGAACTGCGTCAACGGGCCGAGGCCGGGGATCTCCAGGCTTCGTACGCGTACGGGAAGATGCTCTACGAGTGGGGCGGGGCAGCGGCACGCTGGATGCTTCCCTGGCACGAACCCGCGGCGCTGGCGGGCGACACGGCGGCTGCGGCCGATCTCAGGTGGCTCTATGACGACCTGGGCGAGCCCGTGCGGCGCGACCACTGGAAGCGGATCGCCGCGGAGGCCGGGGACCACGACGCCTGCGGTGCCATGGCCTGGCTTTCCGACTACCACAAGGACTACCAGGAGGCCGAGCGGTGGTATGTCCGCGCGGCAGCCGACAACAGTGCACTGAACGCGATGCTGGCGGGCAAGGCCATCGCCCAGCGCGGCGCGTACGAGGAAGCGGAGCCGTACCTGCGCAAGGCCTGGGAAGAGGGCCGGGACGAGGCGTTCGGTACCGAGACAGCGGGCTACTACGGCCTCGTCCTGAACCGGACCGGACGCCATGCGGAGGCCGTGGACCTGCTGCGCCTGGCCGCCGAGAGCTGGTGGGAGGACGTCAAGTCCCGCTACGACGCGGATGATCTGGACGTGCTGGCCCGGATGCTGGACCCGCAGGACGAGCTGGAGGCCGCCGAACAGGCACTGCCGGCGGGCTGAGCGGGCGTGGGGCCCCATCGGGCGGTTTCACCGCCGGCCGGTGGGGCATCCCGGTTCCCAGCCACCGACTCCTACTGTTTTCCGGCTTCCAGCAGCCGCCCAACTGCCTGTTCCAGTATGGCGATCCGGTCGGCAAGGCCTGCCGCCTCGAGGTCGTCCGTGGTCTCTTTGGCGCGCAACAGGAGTTCCACCTGGGCGAGTTGATGTTCCACATCGGCAAGGCGGTGCTGTTCCTCGGTTGGCTCCGTGGGCACGTCGACTGCCAGGAGACGAGTCAACTGCTCGGCCTGATCGGCAAGTTGACGGTTCTTGCGGTGCAGCTCCAGGAAGACGTTGACCTTGGTCCGCAACAACCAGGGGTCGAACGGTTTGACCAGGAAGTCGGCCGCGCCGACCGTGTAGCCGCGATAGGCGTAGTTCGGGTCGACCGCCGCCCCGGTCAGCAGGATGATCGGGATGTCCTTGGTCTGGTCGAGGCCCTTGATGTTGGCGGCGGTCTCGAAGCCGTTCATGCCCGGCATCAGTACGTCGATGAGCGCGACCGCGAACTCCTGCCGCAGCATCGCCTTGAGCGCCGCCTCGCCCGAGTGCGCGCGGACCACCCGGGCCAGCGAGCCGAGTACGGCTTCGAGGGCGACCAGGTTCTCCTCCATGTCGTCGACGATGAGGATGCTGGAGGCGTCCGCCGCCGCTTCCTGCGGCGCCGTCACGGCGTCCGCCCCGAGCTGGCGTCACCGGACGTGTCCGGAGGCGGTTCGGAGGGGGTGTGCGGGTCGAGCAGCCGGCAGATCACCGACAGCAGCCGGTCGACGTCCACCGGCTTGGGGATGTAGTCGTTCGCGCCGCTCTCGATCGCCTTCTCGCGGTCGCCGGGCATCGCCTTGGCGGTGAGCGCGATGACCGGCAGGTTCGCGAAGCGGGGGGTGCGCCGCATCGCCGCGATCATCTCGTAACCATCCATCTCGGGCATCATGATGTCCATCAGGACCAGGGACACATCGGGTGTCCGGTCGAGGACCTCGAGGCCCTCGCGGCCGTTCTCGGCGTACTTGACGGTGATTCCGACGCGGCCCAGCACATGGGTCAGCGCGAAGACGTTCCGGATGTCGTCGTCGACGATCAGGATGTGGCGGTTGGCCAGCACCCCGGCGGCGGCGCCGGTCAGCCACTCCTTGAGCCGGGTCGTCTCCGGCCAGCCGGTGTGTTCGTCCACGAGGTCGACGGTGAGGTCGTCGGCGGTGCGGGTTCCCGTGCGGGGCACGGACACCGGGTCGGTGAACACGTCGACGTCCGTGGGGGGTTGTGCGCGGGCCGTGGGCCGGCGGGCCGGTGAGTCCGGTCCGGTGATGGCCTGCACTTCGCCGGCCGTGGGGAGCGGTTCCACCGCGGGGGCGGTGTAGTTCGCAGGGACGTAGAGGGTGAAGGTGGAGCCGACATTCGGCTCGCTCTCGGCCGTGATCCTGCCGCCGAGCAGGGCCGCCATGTCCCGGCTGATGGAGAGGCCGAGGCCGGTGCCGCCGTACTTTCGGTTGGTGGCGCCGTCGGACTGCTGGAACGCCTCGAAGATCCCGCTGAGCATCTCCGGCTGGATGCCGATTCCGGTGTCCTTGACGGAGAGGGCGATGATGTCGTCCGCGTCGCGCAGCGTCTCCTCCTCGAAGTCCGCGGGCGTCGCGCGCTCCACGATCAGCTCCACCCCGCCGGACGAGGTGAACTTCACCGCGTTCGACAGGAGGTTGCGCAGGATCTGCTGGAGGCGCTGTTCGTCGGAGTACAGCTCGCGGGGGACGTCCTCGCCGACCTTGATGTCGAACGAGAGGCCCCGGTCCCCGGAGAGCGGCTGGAACGTGGCCCGTACGTAGTCGAGCAGTTTGTTGAGCGGCAGCGTCTTGGGGTGCACATCCATCCGGCCCGCTTCGATCTTCGACAGGTCGAGGATGTCGTTGATCAGTTGCAGCAGGTCGGAGCCCGCCTGGTGGATGGTGACGGCGAACTCCACCTCCTCCGACGACAGCCGGCCGGAGGGATTGTCGGCGAGCAGTCGGGACAGCACGAGGAGCGAGTTGAGGGGAGTGCGCAACTCGTGCGACATGTTCGCCAGGAACTCGGACTTGTACTGGGAGGACGTGGCGAGGAGCGCCGCCTTCTCCTCCAGCTTGGCGTTGGTGATCTGCAACTCGTCGGAGCGCTGGCGCAGTTCGGCGGTGAGGCGCTGCGATTCCGAGAGCAGGGACTCGGTGCGGGAGTTGGCGATGATGGTGTTGATCGAGACACCGATGGTGTTCACGAACTGGTCGACGAAGGCGAGGTGGACCTCGCTGAAGCGGCTGAACGAGGCGAGTTCGATGACGCCGAGCACCCGGTCCTCGAAGAGGATCGGCAGGATGACGACACTGGCCGGCGGCGCCGCGCCGAGGCCGGAGCTGATGGTGATGTAGTCCGTGGGGACCGCGTCGACGAGGATCCGGCGCTTCTCCGCGGCGGCCTGGGTGATCAGGCCCCAGCCGGGCGCGCCGAGGCTGAGCCGGGGGCGTGGCCTGCGGCCTTCCTCCTGCCCCGTGCCGTAACCGGCCAGGAGCTCGAGATCCTCGCCCGGTTCCGCACCCGCCTCGGCCAGGAAGAACGCACCGTACTGGGCGTTCACCAGAGGGGTCAGCTCGCGCAGGATCAGGTCGGCGACCTCGACCAGGTCGCGGTGGCCCTGCATGAGTCCGGCGATACGGGCCAGGTTGGACTCCAGCCAGTCCTTGGCCCGGGTCGTCTCACGGAGGTTCGCCACCATGAGGTTGATGTTGTCCTTCAGGGTGGCGACCTCGCCCTGGGCCTCCACCGAGATGGAGCCGGACATGTCGCCCTGCGTGACCGCGCTGGCGACCTCGGCGATCGCGCGCACCTGGGTGGTGAGGTTCAGGGCCAGTTCGTTCACGCTGGTGGTCAGGCGCTTCCACGTCCCGTAGACGCCCTCCACGCGGGCCTGGCCGCCCAGCTGCCCCTCGGAGCCCACCTCGCGGGCCACGCGCGTGACCTCGGAGGAGAAGGACGAGAGGGTGTCGACCATCGTGTTGATCGTGGTCTTGAGTTCAAGGATCTCGCCGCGGGCGTCGACGTCGATCTTCTTCGACAGGTCACCGCGCGCGACGGCGGTGGCGACCTGGGCGATGTTGCGGACCTGGGAGGTGAGGTTGTCGGCCATGAAGTTGACGTTGTCCGTGAGGTTCTCCCAGACCCCGGAGGCGCCGTGAACCTGGGCGCGGCCGCCGAGCCGTCCCTCGGTGCCGACCTCGCGGGCCACACGGGTCACCTCGTCCGCGAACGCCCTCAGCTGCTGGACCATCGTGTTGACGGTGTCCTTCAGCTCCAGGATCTCGCCGCGGGCGTCGACGTCGATCTTCTTCGACAGGTCTCCGTTGGCGACGGCGGTGGTGACCTGGGCGATGTTGCGGACCTGCGACGTCAGGTTGAGCGCCATGAAGTTGACGTTGTCGGTGAGGTCCTTCCAGACCCCGGATGCACCCCTGACCTGGGCCTGACCGCCCAGGTTGCCCTCGGTGCCGACCTCGCGGGCCACACGCGTGACCTCGTCGGCGAAGGCGGACAGCTGGTCGACCATCGTGTTGATCGTCGACTTCAGCTCAAGGATCTCTCCCTTGGCCTCCACGGTGATCGTCTTCCCGAGGTCACCCTCGGCGACGGCGGTGGCGACCTGCGCGATGTTGCGGACCTGGGAGGTGAGGTTGTCGGCCATGAAGTTGACGCTCTCCGTCAGGTCCTTCCAGACCCCGGACACACCCCTGACCTGGGCACGTCCGCCGAGCTGGCCCTCGGTGCCGACCTCGCGGGCGACCCTGGTGACCTCGTCGGCGAACGCCGAGAGCTGGTCGACCATCGTGTTGATCGTCGACTTCAGCTGAAGGATCTCGCCCCGCGCGTCCACGGTGATCTTCTGACTCAGGTCTCCGTTGGCGACGGCGGTGGTGACCTGGGCGATGTTGCGGACCTGGGAGGTCAGGTTCGACGCCATGAAGTTCACGCTGTCGGTGAGGTCCTTCCAGACCCCGGATGCACCCCTGACCTGGGCACGTCCGCCGAGCTGCCCTTCGGTGCCGACCTCGCGGGCGACCCTGGTGACCTCGTCGGCGAACGCCCGCAGCTGGTCCACCATCGTGTTGACGGTGAGCTTCAGCTCCAGCAGCTCGCCGGTGGCCTCGACGGTCACCTGCTGCGTCAGGTCGCCACGGGCCACGGCGGTGGTCACTACCGCGATGTCCCGCACCTGCGCCGTCAGCCGCGACGCCATCGTGTTGACCGCCTCGGTCACGTGGAGCCAGTCGCCGGACAGGCCCTGCGCCTTCGCGCGGCCCCCCAGACGCCCCTCGGTGCCCACCTCACGGGCGACCCGGGTCACCTCTCCGGTGAACAGCGAGAGCTGGTCCACCATGCGGTTCACGCCGATGCCCAGGCGCCGCAGGTCGCCGCGGAGCTGGCGGCTTCCGTCGTGCAGATCGACGTGCTGGGTCAGATCACCGTCCGCGACGGCGTCGAGGACCCGCGTGGCCTTGGCGACGGGGCCCACCAGCGCTTCGATCGCCGTGTTGGCGGCCTCGACGTTCGTCGTCCAGGTGCCCGAGCCCGGACTCGCCGAGATGCGCTCGTCCAGCCGGCCCCGCCGGATGATCTCGTGCCGGACGCGCTGGAGCTCCGTGGCGAGATGGCCGTTCCGCGTGATGATCTGGTTGAGGACCGCGCCCATCTCGGCGACCACCGGGTCCACCGGGGCGGCATCGCCGTCTTCCAGCGAGCTGTCGGCACGCGCCGTGAAATCGCCGTCGCACAGGGCCTTCATCGCTGCGAGAAGCGGGCGCAGCTCACTCGTGCGGACCCATTGTCCGGAGTCCGTCGTGGCCGCGTGGGCCGCCTCGGGCCGCGTCGTGTCCATGGTCATGAACCACCCTCCGCCCGGAGTTCGTCGCGCGCACCAGCGGCCTGTTTAAGCATGTTTGTCATATTATAAGGGGCGCGAAAATACTTCTCCCACACGCTGTGGCCGCACCCAGGGGGCGTCGTGATCCCGTTGCCCGCACACTCGGCCGAATTCGTGTGCAGCAAGGAGTTGCCGGCGAACCAGCTCGCGTCCGCGCGGGCGCGAAGATTCCTGCGTGAGGTGCTCACGGGTACGACGCCGTCCACCGAGATGCCTCCCGGCCAGGACCCGATTCCCGCTCCCGGGACCGTCCCGCAAGGGCTCGTCGACAACGCCGTTCTGCTGGTCAGCGAGCTGGTCACCAACGCCGTCGTGTACGCCGGCACCGACATCGACGTGGTCTGCCGTCTGGAGCGGCACCCGGACACCGGCACGGCCGTCGTCGTGGAGGTCGTGGACCGCCACCCCTCCAGAGGCCTACGCAGCGCGGCGGACGCCCGGCACGGTGAGCCCGGCTACGGCCTTCAGCTGGTGAGCGCGATCTCCCAGGCCTGGGGCGTGACGTACCGCCGGTCGGAGAAGCGGGTGTGGTTCCGGCTGGAGTCCTCGTCGGCGGAGCCGGGATCGGTGGGGACCGACGCCGCCCCGGCCCGTACCGGCGAGACCGCTGGACCCGGGACGGTGCAGGCCGAACCCGGTGGCGCGAGGTCGCAGGACCACCTGGCACGCAGCCACGGGTACGCGGCCGACTGGGTCGACCGCAGCGGCCCGTCGTTCCTCGCCGAGACCAGCGAGCTTCTCGCCGGGCAGCTCGACCAGGGCATGGTCGCCGCGCTCGCGGCCCAGCTGCTCGTACCCCGGCTCGCGGACTGGTGCGGCATCTGGCTGAGGACCCAGGGGAGGGGGCTGCAGCTGTCCCGGGTCTGGCACGTCGACGAGCAGCGCATCGTGCCGCTGCGCGAGGAGCTGGCGCGGATCCCGCCGTCCGCCGGAATCCGCGCCGGGGGCACGCCCTGGCCCTGGCCGGAGAGCGGCGGGGCCGACCGTGCGGGCGGGTCGGCGTTCGCCTTCCCGCTCACCATCCGTGACACGGACGTCGGGGTACTGCTCCTCGGCCGGACCGGCCAGCTGCAGATGACCGACGCGGTGGTGCGGATGGTGGACGACGTGGCCCGCCGCGTGGCGCAGGCCGTGTACACCGCCCGTCAGTACACGAGGCAGACGACCATCAGCGTCGCCCTCCAGCGCAGGCAGCTGCCGACGACCCTGGCCAGCATCGCGGGAATCGACAGCGCGATCGTCTACGAGCCGCACGGCGAGGGCCAGACCGTCGGCGGCGACTTCTACGACATCTTCCCGAAGGGCGAGGGCCGCTGGTGCTTCCTGCTCGGGGACGTGCAGGGGAAGGACCCGGAGGCGATGTCCGTCACCGGCCTCGCCCGGCATCTGGTGCGGCTCCTGGCGCGCGAAGGCCACGGCGTCGAATCGGTGCTCGACCGGCTGAACACCGCCATGGCGGAGGAGAGCGCCGAAGCGCTATCGGCCGACGGCGAGCAGGCGGCCACCCGCTTCCTGAGCCTGTTGTACGGGGAGCTGGCCGTCGAACCTGGCGTGGCAGGAGCCCGCTGCCGGGTCGCCAGCGCCGGCCACCCCCCGCCCCTCCATCTGTTCACCGACGGCCGGGTGGAGCCGGCCTGCGAACCCCGGATGCTGCTCGGCATCGACGAGGGCGCCGAATTCCGGGCCAGCACCTTCGATCTCGCGCCCGGCGAAACACTGCTGTGTGTGACCGACGGCGTCACCGAACGGCGCCGCGGCAACTGGCAGTTGGACGACGACGACGGTCTCGCGGACGTGCTCCGCCAGGGCATGGGCCTCGGCGCCAAGGCGCTCGCGGAGCATGTGCGGCGAGCGGCACACGACTTCGGGACGGGCCCGGTCGAGGACGACCTGTCGGTACTGGTGCTCCAGGCGCCGGCGGCCGACGCGCGCACGTGCAACGTTCCGAAGCCGCCGCCTCGCGCCTGACGTCGGGGTTCGGGCCGTCCGGCCGCGATTGATGCAAGTCGGGGAGGGGGTTCCCCTTCCATCGACCGGTGCAGGGACCATACTGGTCGAGCCCCCGATCACCCACAGAACGATTCCATGGCCAAGAACAGCAGTTACTCGACCACCGCCCCCGACACCGCGTGGCTGGGGCGCGGGCGCCATCTCGGGCCCGAGCCCGAGCAGGACGTCCGGCGCAACCTGATCGCCCTCAAGGCGGCCGGGGTGCTCGACGACTTCCTGGACCTCGACCCCGTCGAGGCGGCCCGCTCCACGGCCCTGCACCCGCGGGACGAATCCGCCGACCCCGGTCCGACGGCCCGCCGCCTCTTCGAGGCCCGCTGGCGCGTCGCCGACGACGTCACCGTGCGCGCACAGCTGACGACGTACGACCCCGAGGCCCGCCGCAAGGAAGGCGAGGGCGTCACCTGGGTCCTCGCAGCCGAGGCGCAGCGGGTGTGGGACGCGCACTGGCCCTCGCCCGCCACCATGTTCTGGCCCGACAGCGACCGGGTCGACTGGGATCACGACACCGTGCCGGGCGTGCGCCTGCGGGCCGCGAACTACCTGCCCAAGGACGACGACGAGCTGCGCCACCGGCTGCGGGACTGCACCCGTAACAGCTGGTTCATCCATGTCGTGGTGCACGAGGCGATGACGCCGGACGCCATGGGGCAGAAGCCTGTCTCGGCGTTCCTGCCGCCGAGCCTGCGGCACCGGGTGGTCGAGCACCGGGGCACGCCGGGCCAGGCCCAGATCGCCGACGTCGCGATGAAGCGGGAGCTGAGCCTGCGGATGCCGCGCGGCGGCGCCGTCGTCCTGCCCACGGTGCCGCCCGTCCCGGGTTACGAGGCGGAGCGCTTCACGGTGCGCAGTGTTTTCCTGGACGGTTCCGAACCGACCGAACTCCTCGACAGGATCAGGGAGTTCGCCGCGCTGCCGAGGCCGTTGCCCGCTGACGCCGAGCGGGCCCTGACGCGGCTGCGCCAGGGCTGGCACCTGCTCACTCCGGACGAGGAGCTGGTCCATGCCCAGGGCATGGTCGTCAGGTACGCCGAGGCGCTGGAGGCCATGACGAAGTCCTGTGATCTCTACCGGGAGGCGGCCGAGGCCGCGCAGGCCGCGCTGGCGGAGGCGACCGGCGGCGCGGGTGTGCCCCGGCCGGTCGACCCGGGCTCGGCCAGACCGGACGGCTCGCCGCTGACGGCCTTCACGAAGGCGTTCGGCCGCTTCCGGGGCCCGAACAAGTAGGGGGCGCCGACGCCCTGGGGGCAACGGCAGGGCAGTGGCGGTCGGCTGATCATGCGGGCCCGGAAGCTGACCATGCGGGCTCTGAAGATGCCGGTTGCCGTCGCCGGTGCGATCTTGCTGGGGGACGACCGATGACTTCCGGCCGCCCCGGGAGTCAGTACTCCCAGACAGGCACCAGATCCGTCCGGAGGCACCATGTCCACCACCGAAAACGCCCTGCCGTCCGTCGTCGACGCGGCCACCTGGCAGAAGGAGCTGGCGGCGCTGCGCGTCCGGGAGAAGGCCGCCACCCGGGAGCTCGACGCCATCGCCGCCCAGCGCCGTCAGCTGCCGATGGTCGAGATGCCCGACTACGTACTGGAGGGCGAGGACGGCCCGGTCCGCCTCGCGGAGATCTTCGGCGACCACCCGCAGCTGATCGTCTACAACCACATGTGGTTCGAGGACGCGGAGTGGCAGTGCAGCGGCTGCACCGGCTTCACGACCCAGTTCACCCGGCTCATGGGCCTGGAGAAGTTCGACGCCCGGTTCGTGATCGTCACCCAGGGCCCGATCGACGAGGCGCTCGCGTACAAGCGCAAGGTCGGGAACGAGATGACGTGGTACTCGACGGCGAACAGCTCGTTCGGCAGCGACGTCGGCGCCCCGCCGAACGCCGGATTCGCGGTCAACGTGTTCCTGCGCGACGGCGACAAGGTGTACCGGACCTGGCACACGGACGGACGCGGCACCGAGCAGTTGAGCCATCTGTTCGGCCTGGTCGACCTGCTGCCGTACGGCCGCCAGGAGGAGTGGCAGGACTCGCCGGAGGGCTGGCCGCAGCAGCCGACGTACAGCCGGTGGGCCGAGTCGCAGGAGATCGCGGCGGCGTACGGCGAGAACAGCTGACCTCACCCGTCCGAGGTGTCCGCGTGTGCGCTCAGCTGATGCCCGTACCGCAGTCCGCGCGGATGCCGGCGCTCGCGGCCGGGGAGTCGTCCGCCTGGATGCCGGCGACCTCGACCGTGACCGCCAGGCGGTAGTCGTAGGTGCCGACCCGTCCGCGCGGGCAGGGTGCTGAGACGTTTCCGTGGGCCTGGCGCTGGGCGGTTGTCCAGGGGGTGTGGCCGCGCTTGCTGTAGGCGCGCCAGCCGGACCAGCTGTCCCGCTGGATCTCGTGGTGCTGCCGGATCCGCGCGTGGTGGCCCGAGCAATGTGTGCGGAAGCCTGCGGAGTGGATCGTCGCGCGGGGTGTGGCGCCGCCGAGCACGATCTCGCCGTCCTGTGCGACGGAGGAGACGGTGGTGGTGCACCACCAGCCGTGCACCTTGATGATTCTGACGTTGTCGCACTCGGTCTGGCCGGCGGGTGCGCGATAGTCGTTGCTCCGGACGGACTTGGGGTCCTTGGGGGCGGCGTCGACATCACCGATCGTCATGCGCAGGGATCCGCCGGGCAGTTCCTCGGCCCGCCAGGCAATCTTCGTCCGGAGCGGCTCGGCGGCGGCTCTCGGACTCGCGTCGGCGGTCGCGCTGCGGGAGGCGCAGGGCGTCGGTGTCGAGGGGAGGGCGGAGTGCTGCCCCGTGCCTGACCGGCAGCCGGAGAGGGCCAACAGGGCGGCCGCTGCTATGACGGGCAGGGCAGCTCGGTTCATCGATGGTTCCTCTGTGTACGTCGCGTCGTCGCTGGTGGGGGCCGACAATCTAGTACGGCCGGATCCCGCCGCGGACCGGGGACCCGGAGTTCCGCCGCGACGTGAACGACGTGGGGGCGGGTGCGCAGCGGTCTTTGCACTTGGGATAGCGTCCTCTCACTCCGGACAAGTGAGAGGGACGTTGTGCAGGTTCAGGTACGTGGGCGGCGGAGTGCCGGCTGGTGGATCACGTTCGGGGTCATCGCGTTCGGGACGCTGTTCTTCGCGATCGGGGCGATCGTGGGAGGGGTGTCGATCTCGTTCGTGACCGATGCGGAGCGTGCCAAGGGAACCGTGGTGTACCTGGAGTGGCAGGGCGGCCACGTCAGCTCGTACAGCAAGTCACGGCAGAGCAGCGGGCCCACGGCGTACCCGGTCGTCGAGTTCACGCCGGCGGGCGGTGCGCCGACGACGTTCCGGAGCTCGATGGGCTCCAACCCACCGGCGTACGACGAGGGTGAGCGGGTTGACGTCCTGTACCGCGCCGATGACCCGGGGGACGCGAAGATCGACGGGTTTGTCTCGCTGTGGCTGATTCCGCTGATCTTCTGTGGGATCGGACTGCTGATCGCGGGCATCGGTACGGCCATTGCGATCGCGACGCGGCGGCGCTCCCACCTCACCCGCAGCGGATCCGGGACCGCGGTTCCTTCGGTCGGCTGACAGCTCGGTGCGGCGGTTGAAGGGCACCCTACGATGAGGAGGTCGTTCTGACGCCGCGTCGTAGGGTGAGGTCCTGGGCGAGAACGAGAAGGCCTCCGGCCCGTCGATGGACAGCGAAATCACCGTCCAGAAACTCGAACGCGCCGCACGCGAACTGCTCGAACGGGACGGCGTGCGCGGCGGGTTGAACCTCCGGGAGGTGGCCGATCACGACGGGGTCGACCGCGGGTTGGTGTGCCACTGCTTCGGCTCCCGCCAGGACCTGTTGCGCTCGGCGCTGCGGCGCAACCCCAGCTTGTCGGCCCCGCACCGGACCGGCTGCGGAAGCACACCGACAAGCCGGTCCGATGGATCGTCTACAGCCACGGACACCGGCTCCGTGTCGCGCAGCTGTTACGGGTCTGCCGACTGAGCGGAGCGGATACCGAGCCGCTCCCGCCCGGACCGACTGCCTACTGGCCGGGGCGGGGCGTTTCGCCTTCACAGAGCCCGAGTTGAATGAGGCTCTGGGCGGTGTCGACGATCGTGGTCGCCGTGTCGCGCGGTTCCCAGCCGAGCATGGTGCGGGCCTTTTCGGTGTGGAGTACGGGGATGCCGCCCGACTGCCTGACGGCGTCCCGCAGCGTGGGGTTGCTGACGGCGGCCTCGCGCACTTCGTCGGGGGTCAGTTCGCGGGTCGGGACGCGCGCGCCTGCCTCGCCGAGGTGCTCGCGGAGGAGCCGGGCCAGCTGGAGGAAGCTGATGGCGGGGCCGTTGGAGGCGAGGAACCGTTCGCCGGCGGCCGCCGGGTGGGTCAGCGCCCGGACGTGGATGTCCGCCACGTCACGCACGTCGACCACGCCGAAGTACACAGGCGGCACGACGGGCATCGCGCCGTCCAGCATCGCCTTGACGAGGCCGGTGGACGCGGACAGGTGGGGGCCGAGGAGCGGGCCGAAGATTCCGCTCGGGTTGATCACCGAGAGTTCGAGTCCACCGCCCTCCGCCTCGATGTAGTCCCATGCCGCCCGTTCCGCGATCGCCTTCGACCGGACATAGGGAGTGTTGTCGTCGGCTGGGTCGGTCCAGTCCGTCTCGGCGTACTCCTCACCGGGCTTGCGGCTGTAGCCCACAGCGGCGAACGAAGACGTCAGCACGGTGCGCTTGACGCCCGCGTCCCGCGCCGCCCGCAGAACACGAAGGGCACCGTCACGAGCGGGGACGATGAGCTCGTCGGGGTCGTCCGGCTGCGCGGGCGGGAACGGTGACGCGACATGCACGACGTAGGTGCATCCGTCGACGGCGTCCGCCCAGCCCGCGTCATCGGTCAGGTTCGCCTGTGCGAACTCCAGCCGCTCGGAACGCGGGCCCACCATCGCCCGCACGTCGTCCGCCCGGTTCATCGAGCGGACCGTCGTGCGGACCGGGAATCCCTCGTCGAGCAACCGCTTGACGACATGCGACCCCACATAGCCGCTGCCGCCCGTCACCAGAACGAGATCGTTGTTCATGGCGTACTCCTGCCTTTCCTTCTCATCAACGTAGGTCGGCGATGACGGGAGTGACCTCGTCGACGGCGCGCTGCTCCGCCGCGGTGTCCCCACGCTCGCGCGCGGCCCACAGATCGGTCTTGAGCTGCAGGTAGCGCAGCCGGATCCGCATGCGCTCGATCTCCTCGGCAACGCGCTCGGCGTTGTCCTGGAACAGCTCGCGCAGGCGCGGCGCGTCACCGGTGTCGAGGTGCGCGAGGTAAGCGCGCATGTCCCGCACGCTCATCCCCGTCGACCGCAGGCAGCTCAGCGCCTCGATGGTCTCCACGGCAGCCGGGCTGTAGCGCCGGTGACCGCTGCTCTCGTCCCGCCCCACGGTGCCGATCAGGCCGATCTTCTCGTAGTAGCGCAGAGTCGGCTCGGAGAGACCGGTACGCCTGGACACCTGCTGGATCGTGAGCGGTGTGGCGTCGTCCACCGCGCCGGACCTGTACGTCATCGCCATGAGCCAACCCTCCGATACTTGAAGCGCTTGAAGTCAAGGCGCGCCCCTGGACCGTCGCCGGGTGGATCGATCGGGCGCAGGGAAGGAGCTGAGCGCCCGACCTGAGGCCCGTCAGGCGCTCACGTCGCGGCGTCAGGCGGTGAAGGCCTCGATCAGGGTCCAGATGGCGAGTCCGGCCATGCACGCGGCACCGATGCGCTGCACGGTCTTGAGGGGGACGCGCTTGGCGATGAAGCGGCCGACCAGCAGGGCGAGGGCGGAGACCGACATCAGCGCGAGGGCCGAGCCGAGGGCGGTGGGCAGCCAGGGGTTGGTGGCGGCCAGGTTGGCGGTGGTGATCTGGGTGAGGTCGCCCCATTCGCTGATGAACACGGCCATGAAGGCGGTGGTGTAGACGGGCCAGAAACCGGTGACGGTCTTGGCGGCGCCTTCCTCGTCGTCATCGTCCCCGCCACGCAGCAGGACGACGGCGCCGAACGCGAACAGAGCGGCGGAGACCAGCTTGACGGCCATGGCCGGAAGCAGGCTGAGCAGGCTGCCCGCGCCGACAGCGATCGCGACATGCACGATGAAGGCGGTGGAGGTGCCGAACCACACGTACAGCGGCCGCATCCGGGTGCCCATGGCCAGCGAGGCGAACATGGTCTTGTCGGGGAGTTCCGCGAGGAAGATCAGCCCGAAGGCGGTGAGAAACGCCAGGGGGTCGAAGGTCATTGCCTTGCTTTCTGCTGGGGCCGGGCCGTCAGCTCATCGGCACCCACGGGGCGACGGGAGAACCACTCGGCCCGGCACGATGGAACGGCCCACACGTCAGTGGGGCCGGATCATGCCTTGGCCGAAGGTCTCGTCCGCCCCCGCACAGTGTGCGGGAGGCCCGGTGGCCGGGGTGCTCTCGAGCACCCAGCGTGTCGACCAGCGGTTCACGGGACGTCGTGATCCCGCACGTTCGGGGGCGCCGCGACGTGGACGAGGCGATCCGGGCCGGGCGCTACGCCCCGCAGGGCATGCGCTCCCTGAACGGAGGGCGCGGTCCCGGCTACGGGCTGGTCGACCCGGTCGAGTACCTGGCCTCGGCCAACGCCGAGATCATGGTCATCGCCCTGATCGAGGACGCCGAAGGCGTGGACGGGATCGACGAGATCCTGGCCGGCGGCGGCGTGGACATGGTCCTGCCCGGCCCCGGAGACCTCTCCCAGTCGTACGGCGTGCCCTGGCAGACCCGCGACCCGAAGGTGCAGGAGGCGGTACGCCGGGTGCAGGCGGCCTGCGTTGAACACGGGGTGCCGTTCGCCGCGATGTGCCGTACTCCGGAGAAGCAACAGGAGTGGCGGGGTGCGGGCGTCCGGGCGTTCGTCCTCGGCGAGGAACGAGACCTGGCCGCCCGGGCTCTGCGCGACCACCTGGACGGCCTGCGCAGAGCATGACGCCCTGAGGGCTGTCGGCGTGGTCCGCGCGGCAGGTGTGTGCCGTGCGGACCACCCGCCAGTTCGTACCCCGCCCGGGATCAGTTCGGTCAGCCCCGGGCGACGGCGATGACCCCGGCCAGCCGCTCGCCCGCCTCGTACACCATGTACGGCACCCCCTGCTCCGTTCCGAACGACGGCGCTGCCGCCCGGCTGTTCTCGGGGGCTGTGGAACGGGAGTCGTAGAAGACGCCGAGGTGCTTGCGGAGCGAGAAGTCCGCGCCGACCTCCGTGATCATGAGGTCGCCGCCGCTCTCCTTGTCCTTGTTGTAGACGACGTACGCGGAGCCGTTCCGGGTCAGCAGGTGGGGGCCGCCCACGTTCACCGCGCCGACGTCCGAGTGCCGTACGAGCGGCGTCTGGTCGAAGGTCCAGCTTCTGCCGTCGGCCGACCAACCCCAGCAGATGTCACGGTGGTTGGTCGTGTTGTTCAGCATGAAGAGCATCACGTAGTGCGCGCCGCGCGCCGGCAGGTCGTGGCGGAAGACACGGGCGTACGACGTCTCGGTCGTGCCGGTGGGCATCATCGACGTCGACAGGACGACCTTGTCGTACGTGAAGTGCACACCGTCCTTGGACCGGGCCAGGCGCGTGGTGGTGTTCTCGCCGTGGAAGTACAGCCAGAACTCCTTGGCGTCCTCGTTCCACAGCACGTGCGGGGACGACACGTGGCTGACCGAGTAGTGCGGGTCCCACTTGTTCGACACGATGGGGTTCGCCGGGTACTCCGTGAACGGGCCCTCAAGCGAGTCTCCGTACGCCAGGCAGATGCCGCCCGGCGCGTCGTGCGGCGCGTAGTACAGGTAGTAACGGCCCAGCGGTGACGCCAACTTGTCGTACACGCCGCGCACGGTCGGGAAGATGATCTCGCCCGTCGGGTTGTACTTGAGCTGGGACGGTGACAGCAGGGTGCGGACGTAGGCGTAGTCCGGGAACCCGCCGGGCGCGGCCGACGCGGACGGCGTCGAAAGGCCGCCGAGGGCGAACGCGGCGCCGGTGACGGCGGTGGTGCGCAGGAACATGCGACGGTCCAGGCCAAACTGCGGCTCTTGCATGATCGGCTCCTGAAGTCGGTTTCTCTCAGAGGGGTTTCACAGGTAGGTGGCGGCGGTGACGCACAGGCCGCCGAGCGCCACCGCCCACACGTACGGCAGCGTCCGGACCATCACCTGCTGCGGCGACACGCCCGCGTACTGCGCGCTCCACACCGTCTGGGTGCTGGTCGGATCGGCGACGCCGAAGACCTGGTTGTACGAGGTGGCCATGCCGAGTACGGCGACGGCCGGGTAGATGCCGGTGGCGATGAGGACGCCTGCGATGCCGGCGCCCAGGCCGAACACGTTCAGCGGTCCGCGGTAGAGGCACAGCGGCACCAGGAGTGTGAAGACCAGGGCGAACAGCACCGCGTTGTGCGGGCTGACCGCCTTGACGAGCGGCTCCAGAGCGTCGACCGCGCCGGGCAGCTTCACCGCGGCGAGCAGAATGCCGATCGCCACGAACAGCGTGATCGGCGGAGCCGCCACCTCGAAGCCGCCGTACAGGGTGCGCAGCAGGCGGCGGTTCATCTCGCGCGGCCGCGTCGTCGTCACCAGCGCGTACAGCACACCCGCAAGGAGCGACGGGATGATGGCCAGATCGAAGCCAAGGGCCAGCACCAGCGGCACCACCGGAGTGAGCAGCGCGTACCACGGGGCGTCACCGAGCCGCTGCCGCCGACTGCTGCCGCGCGAGCCCGGTGTCTTCTGAACCGACTTGAGCGACCACGCATGCTCCACACCCCGGCGCCGCGACTCCACGAGGACGTAGGCGATGGCCGCCACCAGTGCGAACGGGAACAGCTTCAGCATGAAGCCGCGCACCGTGTCCACCGGCAGCTCAAGCGCCGTGGAGAAGAACTGCCACACCGGCAGCTCGAACGGCATCCCGGCCGCGATGCCCATCAGGATCGTGCCCGCGGCGGTCACCTTCGGGATGCCCACCGCGATCATCGCGGGGATACCGATCAGCCCGGCGAGCATCGCCGCGGGCGCGGAGCCGGTCACGGTGCCGACAAGCGCGGACACCGCGAGGACACCGAGCGCCACGAACACCGGCCGGTCTCCGCCGAATTCGACGATCTTACGGACCAGGGTGCCCGCGATGCCGGTCTCCTCCAGGAGCTTGCCGAGCCACGATCCGAGCAGGATCGCGATCATCGTGGCGGCGAGCGCGGGCGCGCCCTCCTGGAGCACCGTGTCGAACACGCTGTTCTTGCCCGTCAGCGGCGCGCCCGCGAGGAACGCGATCACCACGGCGAGCAGGACCAGCGCGAACGCGGTGGGCAGCTTGCGGCTGAGCATGGCGGCCACTCCGGCCGCCATGACGAGCAGAATCACGACACCCATGGGTCACTTCTCGCTTTCGCAGGACACGGCGGCGGCCAGCGCCTCCGTCAGCAGCAGGGGACTGCGGCCCAGGCCGCAGGCGGCGCGGGCATAGGCGTGCGCGGCCAGTTCGTCGGCGCCCGCGACATGTGCGTAAAGACGGCGCCGCCCGAGCCTCAGTGCCGTGTGGCCGAGCGCCCGCTTGAACTCGGCCCGGACATGAGCGTGGTGGAGCCAGGCGTGCGCCTGCTCGTGGGCGAGGGCGGCTGCCCGCACCGACCCCTCGGGGTACCAGTGCCGCCAGTCGCGCTCGGCGATCAGCCGCTCGGCGCGGTCGACCGTGTCGACGTAGATCTCGACCACCGGCGGCCTCGACCGGTACCGGGCCAGCAGGCCGGCCGCGAGGCCGCCGTCCTGCTCGACGACTCGCACCGGTCCGGGATCCGGAGCCATGCGACTGCCGAACTCCTCGGCTGTCGACGCCCAGTGACGGAGCATCAGTGGATCACGTCCCTCGTGCGTGGGCGTCCCGGCGAGCAGCCGCACCGCGAGGTCCAGGTCCTCGTCGCGATCGCCGGTCATGCGCGGGACTCCACGACCGCGACGACCGGTTCGTCGGCGCCCCGCGAGCGCAACTCGCTGCGAGCCAGGGCCAGCAGGGCATCCGGTTCGAGCACGCCGGACAGATCCGCGATCCGGCCGCCCACCAGCAGCCGCACTGCCGGAGCCCGCACACCGCCGTCGCCGTACGAGGTGGCGTCGCGCACCAGCGACGCCAGCGCCTCACCGGCCGCGCCCACCGTCGTCGTCGACACCCGCGCGTGCGGTACGCCGAGCCGCACCACCCCGTCCGCGTCCACCACCCGAACCGGCTGCCGGTCGGCCCGGAACCTGCGCCGGACCTCGGTGCCGTAGACGGTGTACGCAGCCGTGCCGGCCAGCACCTTCACCCGCGCCTGCTGCGTCTTGAGGCTCGCGGCAGCCGCGCTCAGCCGCTCGGTGTCGTCCGCGCGGTGCGCCCGGTCCTGGGTGCGCAGCTCGGTCGCGCCGGTGGCGACGGCCCGTACGGTGCTGGTCTGCGGGTCGACCGTCACCTCTACCTCGACCCCTTCGGCCGCGGCGCCCTGTGCGACGACGGCCCGTTCGGCCTCGGCGCGCACCGCGAGGATCTGCTCCTGCGTCGCGCCGGGCACGATCCGCTCGACCTGCTCGCGGACGAGCGCGAGGGCCACACCGATCGGGCTGATCACCTCGCTGTGCCGGGCGATACGGCCTTCGAGACCCGCGTCGGCGGCGAGGTGCGGGGTCACCGCCGCGGCCCCGCCGCCCCCGCCGACCAGTACGGCCGTGTCCCGGTCGAGCCGGTAGTCCCGGATCATCGCGTCCACCACTGCCTTGACCTGCGCGGTCCCGGCGTCGAGGACGGCGCGCGCGGCGCCCGCCACATCGGTGCCCAGGGCGGCGGCGAGGGGCTGGATCGCGGCCCGTGCCACCTCCTGCTCGCAGCACGCGAAGTCGCCCTCCGGGACCCGGCCGAGCGCGTTCGCCGCGCACGTCATCGTCACAGCGAGCCGGCCGCCCGCCGCATCGAGCACCAGATAGTCGTCCGGGTCGCCGTCCATCGGCCGCACCGTGGCGATCCGCGCGTCCCGCAGGTCGTCGAGCGAGGCGAAGCACGCGTACGGCAGCCCCGCGATGTGCGCGCTGCGCGGCCCGACACCGACCACTCGGTTCCCGGCGATCCGCACCATCGAACCGCCGCCGACCCCGACTGTCCGTACGTCGAGGGCGTTGAGGTACGAGGTCCTGCCGAGGATCGTCGCGTGCCGCACCGCCACCTTGCCGCGCCGCACCACGCTGATGTCCGTCGATGTGCCGCCCGTCTCCAGGAACACGCCCTCGCTGATCCGCTCCTGCATGAGCGCGCCCGCGACGCCCGCCGCGGGGCCCGACAGGATCGTCAGGAGCGGGCGCCGACGCATCTCGCCCAGCGACATGACCCCGCCGTCGCAGCGCATCACCATCAGCGGCGCCGTCACTCCGGCTTTGGCGATGGACGCGTCCACGAGATCCGCCGTGGCCAGCATCCGGGGCAGGATCGCCGCGTTCACCACGGCCGTACGCGTCCGTTTGTGCAGCCCGTACAGCGAGGTGATCTCGTGCGCCGCCGCGAGTGGCAGCCCGGAGGGACGCGCGGCGCCGAGGACGGCCTGCTCGCCCTCGGGCCGGTCCACCCCGAACGGCTCGGTGGCGACGAGGACTTCGGCCCCCTCGTCGCGCACTTGCTCGACGGCGGCACGCGCCGCTTCGGCGTCGAACGGGTCGGCCACATGCGCGTACGTCAGCGGAAGCCGCTTGCCCGGAGCGAGTTCGAGGCTGCCGAACGAGGCGAGCCGACGGGTGAACACCGCGCCCGCCCCGCTGCCTATCCCGATCAGGCCCACCTTCGCGACGTCGCCCTCCAACAGGGCGTTCGTGGCCTGCGTCGTGCCGTGCGCCAGGAACGTGACGTCCGGGGCGGTCCGCTCGACCTTCTCCAGGAGCTGTTCCAGCGCCTGGACGATGCCATGCGCGACACCGTCCTCGTGGTGGTGGCTGGTGGGCACCTTCACCTGGCCCACCAGCGCGAGCGTCGCGGCGTCGACCGCCACGGCGTCCGTGAACGTGCCGCCCACGTCGATGCCGACGCGGATGCGACGGTCAGGGGTCATGCCGGTCATGTCAGGGCACCTCCTTGTGCGTTGACGTGCGTACGTTGCTGTAGGTGTGGGGGAGCGGGGGGAGGGTCGTCAGTACCCGCGGACGTCGGGCCAGTGCCGCTGCACGCCCGACCGGTCGAGCAGCCGCGCGAACTCCTCGAACCGCTTGTCCTCGGCCTGCACCTGCTGCGGCTCGACGTCCTCGCTGAGGCAGTGCGCGGCGAGCGCGCCCGCCACCTCGCCGACGTTCCACTCGACGGGGTGCAGCCGGTAGCAGCCGTTGGTGATGTGGGTGGTGCCGATGTTCTTGCCGGCGGGCAGCAGATTGCGCACCCGGCGCGGTACCAGCGCGCCCAGCGGGATCTCGAACGGCACCGAGCCGATGTCGATGTACGAGTCGCCGCCGGTGGAGGGGTGCAGATCGAGCCGGTAGCCGCCGACCCCCACCGAGTCGCGGTAGCGGGTCCTGCCGTACGGGCCGACCACCTCGATGGCGACGTCCTGCTCGACGACGGTCGTCACCGCCTTGATGCGCCGCGACTCGCGCACGTACGCCGACTTGGCGAGCCCGTCGGCGGTGCCGGTGACGTCCGGACGGATGCGCAGTCCCGGGAAGCCGGTGCCGCCGTCGGCGCGTGGGGCGTCCGTCTGCAACCAGTACAGAACTGACAGCGACAACTGCCGCGCCTCGCGCAGCGCTTCGGCCTCCTGGCCGATGTACGGCTTCAACCAGTAGTCGTTCAACGGCCAGTTGACGAGCGTGATGTCCGAGTCGAAGGCGCCCGGCCGGTGCAGCTTGCGCGCCAGGATCCGCCGGAACCCCCACAGCTCCTTGTCCCCGGCGTCGGCGCTCTGGTCGGCGCTGACCGCGAGCGGGTCGAGTTCCGGGTTCGGCACGAAGGTGCGGGGGACCGGCTCCAGGGTGCGCGGGTCGGGTGCCTCGAAGCCGAGCAGGGGCCCCGGCCAGAAGTCGGGCCGGTAGGCGCGCCAGAACTCGTAGTCCTCGGGGCGGTCGATGATGTGGTCCTCGCCCTCGTGGTGCGAGAGCGCGAAGCAGACCGTGATGCCCTGCTGGTTGTCGGGCCGGGCCTCTGCATGTGCGTGCGGCTCGCCGAACTCCCTTTGCGCTTCGGCACCGTTGGCGTGCTCAACACCTGCGAGTGCGAGGAGTTCGCCGGTCTCGGTGGCGTCGATGACGTAGCGCGCGGGGAGGGTCGTGAGGGTGTCGCCGCGCAGATCCCGCAGTGTGACAGCGCGGATGACATCGTTGTCTGCCTCTGCGGAGACGGCGCGGTGCTCGGTCAGGACGGTCAGCAGGCCCGACGCCCGGTGCGGGGCGAGCATCGCGTCCAGGACGGCGAGTGCGATCCGCGGTTCGTGGCACAACTTGCTCACGCGCCCGGCGCCCGGGTTGAGGTCCGCGAGCCCGAGCGCCTCGCCGCGCAGCGGATACCACTGCCGGTAGTACGCCCGGATGCCCTCGCGCAGCGCCCGGTACGACGCCGTCGTGCCGAACCGCTCCACCCACGGATGCTCGTCCGGCGGCACGGCCTGGGCGGTGAGCTGCCCGCCGATCCAGTCCGTCTCCTCGGTCATCACGACGCGCCGGCCGGCCCGGCAGGAGGCGAGCGCGGCGGCGACACCGCCGAGGCCGCCGCCGACGATCAGGATGTCCGGTTCGGGTATCACAGTGCTCCTTGTGGTTGTGCTTCACGTGTTCTGAACTGGCTCACCTGTCAGGGGAGTTGGTCGAAGCGCGGCCCCGCCGTCACCCCGTCGCGGACCTCGCACGCCACCAACGGCTCGTCCGCTTCCTCCCCGGCGACCATCGAGGCGAGCAACCGCACCGCGGCGGCGCCCAGCGCGTGCCGGGGCACGTCGAAGCCCATCGGCACCGGCTCCCGGGCAAGGTCCGGCGGAGGGCTCCCGAGCAGCGCCAGCGAGACGTCCTCCGGACACGAGAGCCCGGCCGCCCGCACCGCCCCGCTCACCGCCCGCCACGCGGCGCCGGTGTCGGTCTCCTCCGCGACGAATGCGGTGACACCGTCCGTGACCAGCGCCCGGACCCGGTCCGCCGTCAGCTCCGCCACCGGATCGACGCAGCGCAGCACGGCGTCAGGACCTCCCGGCAGACCCGCCCGCGCGAGACCGTCGAGGAAGCCCTCCTGGCGGTCGCCCGACGCGGGAGCGTCGTCGTCCTCGCGCACGAGCACGATCCGCCGATGTCCCAACTCGCCGAGTCGCGCGACGACTTCGCGGCTTGCGCTGACGTAGTCGGCGCCGACCCAGGCGAGCCCTTCGAGCTCCTCCCGGCGCCCCAGATGCACCACCGGGAACCCGTCGGCGACCAGCCGCTTCAGCTCGGCGCGCGGCACGTGCCGGCCGAGGAACAGGCAGCCGTCGGCGAGCCGCACCCGGCTGAGCGCGTCCGGCCCCGCGGCGCCCGCGCCCCCACTGCTCGACCCGGTGAACAGCACGAGGTCGTAGCCGCGCGCGGCTGCTTCCTGCTCCACGCCCACCAGGAACGGGTAGTACGAGTGCTGCACATCGGTCGGGAAGGTCGCCGTGAAACTGAAGACGCCGAGCAGGTTGTTGCGGGCGGCGGCCAGCCGGCGTGCCGCCGGGTCCGGGACGTAGCCGAGGGTGCGCGCCGCGTCGAGGACCCGCTGCCGCGTCTCCTCGGAGATCGTCGCGCCCTTGCCGTCGCGACGGGCGTTCAGGACCAGGGAGACGGTCGCCTGGGAGACATCGGCGAGGCGGGCCACCTCGGCCTGGCGCGGGCGCGACGTGCGGCCGGTGGGGGACGGGGCCCGGCCGGGCTTCGCGCGCTTCCTGGGTTGCTCCACGCCTGGTGCTCCTTGCTGTCGACACTTCGTCATCGCGTAACCGCGTGCTGGTAATGCGTATTAGGTAATGCGTATTAGCCCGTACTGTGAGGGCGCCTCGGGGGGCAGGTCAAGGGGCCGGACGAAACTTTCCGGTCGGGTGTGGCCTTGCGGTGAGAGGGAGTTGAGGTCGCAGACGCGGAGTTCGCCCCGTGCGAAACGGCGAGGGACCCGGCCTGCCGCGCGGCTGGGCCGGGTCCCTCGGGATGCGTTCTGTGCGAGTCTCAGCGCAGGGTGAGCCGGGTGAGGCGGGTGTCCCTGGACAGCCGCCCCTCGACCTTCACGGCGACATACCGCGCCGACGTGTCGAGGTCGAGTGCACGGACACGGCCGCGCCCGTCGGCGCGGCCCGCACCTCGGTAGGTGACACCGTCGTCGCTGACCTCAACACTGAGAGCGGGCGCCCCGGCGTCCGTCCAGGCGACCTCGACCGAACGCAACGGCAGCCGCTCGCCCAGGTCGACGACCATGCGCCCGTCGGGACCGGGCCGCCACGAGGTCGCCGGGTTGCCGTCCACCGCCGCGGAGGGGTCCGACATGCCGGCAGGCAGTGGACTGGTGGGGAACACGGTGCGGTCGAGGGCGAGGTCGTCGAGCGGGAAGGCGGTCACGCCGTGAAGGCGGAGCGTCGTCTCACGCCCACGCCGCACGACGGCGACCTCGCTGCGGTGCTGCCCCTCCACGCGAACGCGGCAACTCGCCCCGGAGAGCTGTACGGTGGCGCCGTCCGTCACCCGTACGCGCAGTCCAGAGGGCAGTCGTCCCGCACCCGCCACAGGAGCCAGCGTGAACCGGGGAGCGAGCAACAGGGCTTCAGATGCTCCGAGTCCGGCCTGGTAGGTCGTTCCGCCGTCGGTCAGAGTCTGGTCTCCCTGGAACACCACACGACGTGCACCGGACTGCGGCACGTCCACCGTCGTGGTGACCGCGTCGCCCGAGAGGTTGAACAGGCTCAGGTGCTCCTCCGTGAATGCCACCTGGATCGCCTTGCTCCCAGCCGTGGGCGAGGCGTTCCGCGCCAGCGCGCGCAGCGTGTCGGCCGACGCACCTGCATATCCCTCGACCACGACCGGCGCCGCCGGCCCGTCGGCCGCCAGGATCGTGTCGCCGTACACGGCGATCGGATGGTCCGCATCCGATCCGCGCACGACAAGCCCGGCACGCCCGTCGATGTCGAGCCAGCCACCCCGGCTGCTCACATCGGGGACCGGCCAGGCCGCCAGGTCCTCCCAGCGTTCGCCGTCCGCCGACCCCTGCACGCGATACGCACGCCCGGCCGCCGCCTCCCAGCGCAGCGTGACGCGGTCGACCTCGCGCGCGGCGCCCAGGTCCACCGTCAACCAGCTGTCGGCACGCGGGCGTTCGGTCTTGGCGACCGCCCAGCGCGTCGCAAGAGCACCGTCGACGGCCAGCTCCGGACCCTTGCCCGGATCGTTCGAGGACGAGGTGGCCGTCGCGCCCTGTGCGAGGTCGGTGCCGTCCGCACCGTCGCGCACCTCGAACGCGTACAGGGAGTAGCCGTACGTCGGATCGGGGCGTACCCCGAGCATGCGTATGTGCCGCACGGTGGCACGGGAGAAGCCCACCTCGTCGACGCGCGCCGCAGCCGCGGTCGGGGAGGTGTCCGCATCCTGCGCGCGCACCTCGACCTCACCTTCCTCGAAGCGGTACGTACGTGCGCCGTCGAGGCCGGCCATCCCCGGCATGGTCAGGTTGTGTACCTCAAGGTGCCCTTCCCCGAAGGTCGTTCCGGAGGTCGCGTAGACGACGGCGCCCGTCGGCAGTGTCGTGAAGCCCGCGTATCCACTGTCCAGACGCAGCACCGTGGCGCTGCCGTCGAATCCGTCGCGCCGGGAGGTGTACGTCCGGACGGTTCGCTGCGCGACCTTGCCCGTGGTCGCCGGCAGGAACATCGGCGTACCGCCGCTGAGCTTGAACAGCCAGTCGTCGTGGGCCGGTTGCCAGGCGAACTTCACGAAGCCGGGCTTGCTGACGGCACCCGCCCACGCGGCCCGTGTCTGGTGCGAGACGAGACCAGGACCCGAGCCGAAGTCCGCGACCCCCGACGCCTGGGCGAACAGCTCGTCCGCAGACAGCGGCCGGACCCGTTCGCCCTTCGCGGCCGCCCACATGTGCAGGAGATAGCTGATGGCCAGCTCGGCCCGGGCCTCCGGCTCGTACTTCGGCTCACCCGAGAACTTGGCCAGTCGGTACTCCGGCGGGTACTTCTGGTACGCCTCGAGCCGTTCGGCCAGCGCCTGTTCGGCCCGTGCCGCCGCCCGGTCGCCCGTCACCTGCGCCAGGAACGCGAGCGGGATCACGTCCCTGCCGTACAGATGCTCGCGGTCGTTCACCATCGGCATCAACGGCTCACCGGCGTCACTCATCACCCCCAGCAACGTGTGCCACAGCGGCTGCGCGTTGGGCTGTGCGGTCAGCACCTGCGGGAGCGGCTGCCCGGCGGCCAGGAAGTGCGCCGCGTTGCGTCCCGAGGTACGCCACAACTCCTCCTGGTAATGCGGGCCGAAGGATCCGTGGTTCTCGACGATGAACGTGTCGTACAGATTCCGGGCCGTGTTGCGGGAGACGGCGACGCCGTCGACGAGCGCCGGATTGGCGAGGTCGGCCGGGGGGAGCCCCGCCTCGTTGCGCGACCAGGTGCCGTAGCCCGACTCCCAGTCCGGGCGGCGCGCGTCGTCCGGCGCCCATGCGAGGGCGGGTGCGAGCGTCTGCGCGTACAGGCCCATCTCCTCCAGCTTCGTGTCCCCCACGTAGCCGCCCTCAAGGCCGTTCGGTGTCCAGTCGCCGGAGTCCGGGTCGTCGCCGCTTCCCAACTTCGTTGTGTAAACGGCCTGTTCACGAATGATGGTGTCGACGTTCGTGCGCGTCGCGCTGTCGAGATCGTCCCAGAGGAGACGCGCGGCAAGGATGAAGTACGACTGGAACGTGGTGTCGAAGAACAGCTTGCGGCCCCACTGGGTACCGCCCGTGAGCCGGTTCGACGCCGCGAAGTGCCGGATCGTGGCGAGCGTGCGTGCCTTGAGGGTGTCCCGGTCGACGCCGGCCGATTCGTCGTCGTACGTGCCGTGCGTGAGCAGCACGGCATGGCCGAGAACGACGGCGAAACCGAAATCCTTGTCCGTGTAGTAGCCCCGCGCCTCGTCCCACTGCGTCTCGGACCAGTGGGTGTGCTGGAGCAGAACGCGGTGGTATGCGGCTGCTGTCTCGTCCGGGGGAGAGGCGGAACCGGAGGAGTCGGCGGAACTGGTGGGACTGTCCAGAGCCTGGGCGGAGTTCGCGACGGCGATGGCGGGCAGGACGGCCAGGGCGCTCGACAAGCCCAGGAGTTGCAGGAATCTCCGGCGGTCGACCTGCAGGGGGTGGTGAGACATGTGCGGGACCTCTTTCGCACGACAACGTTGTCAGATGGGAGGCGCCCATTCTTCGATCTGTCGCGCGGAGCGTCAATGGGTGGGAAGCCGCTGGTGATCGAGGGGGTACGCGACTGCGGCTGGTGGAAGCGGTCCGGAGCCGCTACGGGCGGATGCACGCGTGGCTCGGGGCGGGTCGATGCAGGAGTCGCAGCGACCCTGATCTGCCACCGCAGACGGACCAGGAGACGCCATCTCGCTAGCATCGCCCTTCATGATCGCAGTGGTTGTCACCATCGGGCTGAAGAGGAACTCGCCGAGTGGCGACTGTGGGTGATGACCGTCTTCCTTCCGAACATCCGGGCCATGCGCGACCTCGTCATCCATCACGCCGACCTCTTGAGCGAACCGGCGATGCCGCCGCTCCTGCTTCAACTCTGCGCACATGTGTCGGGCTACGAGATCACGGCCGCACGATGGGCACGGGACAGCTACGACCAGCACCTCTCAGTCGTACCGTTCCCCAGCGAGGAGATAGCCGCGTACGCACGCAGAGGCTTCGCCCAGCTGAAGAGGGAACAGGCCCGCCTGCTGGGGCAACGGCACGACAGCTGACCAACGGCAAGGACGTCTCAGAGCACTGGCGGCCCCGCCTCGATTCGGCGTAGAACCGGGGTCAGACGATCCAGGTCGGGACCGGTCTGGATCTGCCGTTCGTCCCACCAGGTGGCGCCCGCGTCGTGCAGCGGTCCGATCACGTCCTTGGCTTTCGCCGCGTCCGGGGGCGTGGCGCCGCCGAGCACGAACTCGAAGGGTCGGTCCGTCCCGGCCGTACGTTCATTGCGCACGAAGCCGATCAGTTCCCGTACCTCTGCCACATCCGGCACATGCCCATGTCGGGCCGTCTCGAACAGCGGCACCGCGCCGTCCCAGCGCGCTGCCCGCCGCATGGGCGCACGGCGTGGCCAGAATCCGCCTATCCACACCGGGGGAGCGGGCTGCTGCACGGTGGCGGGGAGCATCGTCACGTCCCGGACCTCGTAGTGCCGGCCGTGGTGGTTCACCGGCTCGCCTGACCACAAGCGCCCCAGCAGCACCAGCCCCTCGTCCAGTCGCTCGGCGAGGACGCGCGGCTCGGCGGCGTCGCCGAAGCTGCGGTACTCGTCCTCGACCGGACCGCCCAGCCCCGCGGCGAAGATCACCCTGCCGCCGCTGAGCTGGTCCAACGTGGCGACCTGGCGGGCGAGTTGCTGCGGCCGGTAACGAGGGACCGGCGTCAGCAGGGTGCCCAATCGGATCCGCGAGGTCGCCAGCGCGGCGGCGGTCAGGAGCATCCACGGATCCCCGAAGGGACGCCCTTGGTGATGTCGGTGCAGCACGTGATCCCACACGAAGAGCCCGTCCCAGCCCGCCTGTTCGGCGGCTGCCGCCACGGTCGCGACGTTACGGGGGTCGGCGAAGTCACCGAAGTTGGGGATGTTGATGGAGAAGCGCATCCCAGCAGGATGCGCTGCAATCCGGTCCGGATCCAGAGGGTTTCACGGCAGTTCGCTCTGAAACCCCCGGACGGCAGCCCCGCCGACCAGTTGGGCTTCAACTCCCTTGTCGTCGGCGGACGCCAGAGGTGATGTGCTCGACGGGCGGTACACGGACTACGGGTGCTGTAGGCCACGGCGCCGTTGTCGTGGTTGCACCTGCGCGGTTTTGCGCCTTTGTGGCGTCGTGGCAGTACTGCGTGCCGGAACGGCGGCCGTCCGGGCTTCGTAGACCGTGACCGTGCGGCCATGCTCGCTGGTTGCGGAGCGCAGGGCGAAGTGCATTTTGAGGACGCGCAACTTGGTTCGGTCGCGAGCCGTGGGAGCCGAAGGCGTCTGGTCGTCGGTGACGACCAGGATGCGGTGTGCGGTCATCATGGCGGCCGCGATCTGCGGTGGACTGCCTTCCACCCCGTTCAGAGTGCCGGACGTCAGGGGGTCGCGAACGAGTGCCAGATCTTTGAGCCCCGTGAACGCGGAGGGCGAGACCAGGTCTGTGTCACGGCGCGCTGCGGGGATGAAGAGGACTCCGTCACCTCGATGTTGGGCCGCGGCGACGTTTTCGGCCGTACATAACACGTCGTCGACTCGGCCGGCCGTGCTGCGCAGTGACAGTTCCAGGGGGAGCAGGCCGAGAAAGGCGAGGGCTGTGGAGACGGTTATGAGTCGGCGAGGTGGAGTACGTAGGCGGAGGGCCAGCGCGCGGCATGCTGTGCCGATGAGCAGGGCGAGGCCGATGTAGCTGAACAAGATGTAGCGGGAGAGATAGACGGGATGGGTCAGGGAGGCAGCGAGCAGCAGGAGCGGGGGAACGGAGAGCAGAGGCAGCGCGAGCGCGGTGGGTTGGAGGTGGGTGTTGTGCAGCGGGCGGTGGTCCTCCTTCGAGCGTGCGAACCATGCACAGAGCGCGCCCGCGAGCAGAGTCAGCAGTAGGCCGAGCAGCGTGCTCAGCCTGGTCGGAGGGATCCAGGCGACCTGCCGTGACTGGGCGCTGCTGGCGATGACGAGGGGGAGTGCGCCGATCGTGCCGGCGGACGAGGCGACTGCCCATCGCACAGCGGTTGCGCGGGGCAGGCGGGAGAGCGCGATCGTGACGGCGTGGGCGGGCAGCAGCAGAAGTGAGAACCAGTTGAGCAGCGCCCCTGTGAGCACAACGATGCTGTACGCCCCCCAGAGGCCCGGGCGGTGCGGGTTGTCGATCGCCACGGCAAGGAGCCAACAGGTCAGTGCCGCACCGGCTGTGACCAGCGCGTAGGAGCGGCCCTCCTGTGCGTACTGCTGAACCGCCGGGAGCAGAGCGAAGGCCAGGCCCGCGGCCAGTCCAGCCCACCGGTCGGCCAGTCGGGTCCCCAGAAGGGTGACGAGGGAGGTGGCGCCGGCCATGGCGACTACCGAGGGCAGCCGCAGAGTCAGGAGGCTGTCTCCGAAGACGGCGAAAACGCCCCGCATGAAGAGGTAGTAGAGGCCGTGGACCACGTCAGCCTGACCGAGCAGGTGCCAGATCTCGGGAACGCTCCTGTGTACCGCCTGCCATGTCGCCGCCTCGTCGCGCCACATGCTGTTCTCGCGTCGGATCCCCCACAGGCCGAGTAGAAGCGAGACGACTGACGGAGCCACTGCATCAATTCGTGTTCTGGGCATGGCAGTTCCCCGCGTGTCGGTGTGATGGAGGCGACCGGAGCTTCGCTTCCGATCACGATCAACACGCTAGGCAGCGGGGTGATGTGGGTCGTCACCTGCAATGACGACCCCGGTGGTCCATCGCAAGACCCATTGCAGGCATGCGTCGGTCGTCGGACGTAGGCATTGAGGGGGGCATCGGGGCATGGCGTGCCCACAGCGCGGAGCTCGCCTCGGTACGTCGACGGGGCGTGGCTCAGTAGACGTGTGACGTGAACTTGCCGATGGCCTTGTTCCCTCCGGGTCTGTCGGCACCGTAGAGGGTGGCTGGCTGAACCTTCATGAGGCTGGCACTGTCACAGCCCTGCTTGACGAGGCCGTGTCCCGCAGGTGCCGGCCGCGTGTTCCTTACAACGGAACAGATGGACGGCTGGGCCGTGTTCGACGCGGTTGCCGGCCGCAGCGTGACCCCGGCCGACTGAGTCTGGCGTGGGATGACGGCGCATGATGAAGAGATGAAGGACGAACAGCGCCGCGCCTTTGACCAGTTGCCACAACAGCTGCGTGCAGTCGGTCCCGGCTGGCATCCCCTCCTGTTACACCTGTTCTTTCCGCTGTTCAGATCTGTCTCATGAGATCTGTGGTTCAGTCTCGATCCGTTGTTGCGGTACGAGACAGGTGAGCTGACGGGAGTTCTGTCGGGCCCCTGGGAAGGGGCGAGTGTGGATCTTGCCTTTGTGCAGTCCGGGCTACTGGAGAGGTTCCTGGACAGTGACGTGATCTCCGCGGAGGAGGTTGCCGCTCTGCTGAAGCGGCGGGGGGTGCTCGACGGGACGCCGGTGTTCCTCGACGAGGAGACACAGATACCGGTGCCACCGCTGTGCGAGTACGGCCGGTACCTGTCGACGGCGCTGTTGGACGAGAGCACGCTGAAGGACTACGGGCGGGCAGTCGGACGACTGGACGACCACCTGGCCGGCCTGGGCGGCGATGTGCTGTCGGCGGTGGAGTCGGATCTCGTGTCGTACCGCGACCAGCGGTGCCGTTGGCAGGAGAAGCCGATCGGCGCGTCGGCCTGGGGCAAGGAATCATTCGTCCAGGACGACCTCTACGGGTTCCTCGTCGAGCGAGGGCTCTTGTCGCACCGCCCGGCGAGGGTGGCGGCGCGGGGTCGCAACGCGCTGGCGCCGCGTATCCGGTCCAGCATGGACATCCGGCATCTGAGCTTCGAGCAGTACCGGTACTTCCGGGACGTGGGGCTGGGCGGCCAACTGCCCGGGGCAGAGGTGAATCCGGCCTTCCGCGGGTGGTCGCCGCTCCGCGACCGAGCGGGTGCCAACATCGCCCTGGGATCAGGGACACGGTGGCGGGAGTGGGCACCAGTGCTGCTTCCGGAGGTGGGGCTCTGGCCGGGGATGTCCCCAGGGGGAGCGGAGTTCACGGTTCAGGCTTGCGCGAAGTACGGGAAGGCGCGCACCGTCTACGTCCCCGAGGACGCGGTCGCCTCCGCGGACCTGTTCTGCCTGCTGGAGCGTCCGGACATCGTCCGCAGGGCGGCCCGGGGCTTGGAGCGCAAGGCCCGTGACCTGTTCGTGGTGGGCGACATTGACATGGCCGGAGGCCGAGTGCGTGGCATCTTGGACGGCGTCGTGCGTGAGTTCCAGATGGCGGCCATGCCCGCCAAGCTCCGGCGGATCACTGTCCATGAGGGCGAGTTCGGCCTGGAGGCGCTGACCTTGTTCGTCTGCCGCGGCGGGCTGATGCCGGGGGCGGACGCCTGGAAGGGCTACCGCCACCGGGCATGGACACGCATGAACGAGCTCGCCGACGAGACCACCCCGCTTCTGCCCGCCAAGCGCTGGCGATGGCACGACCTGAGACACACATATGCTCTGCGGCTTTTGACCTATCTGGAGAACATCATGGATGGCCAGGAGCCCGATCTGCGGGCCCGCCGCCGTCGGCACCGCTCCTACCTGACTGGACACATCCGGCACAACCCACTACTGATCGTCAGCCGCAGGCTCGGTCACGCAAGTCCAGAGACCACTTACCAGTACCTCCAGTACACGGACGACCTGATCAACGAGTTCGAGGCGGCGTTCTCCAGCTGGGTGGGCGACGACGAGGCGACCTATGCCGAGATCGCCTCCCATGCTCTGTCCGGCACGAACAGGGGCCGCTCATGACCACGACGCAGCGCAAAGGCGGCCGGAGCAGGGAAGAACTCGAGCGGCTCCTGCCCTTCCTGGCCAACCCGGTCCAGCCCGGGGGCGTTGGTCCCCGGGTGGTGCAGGTCCCCGGATCCCTCATGGCGGTCGACCCGGCGGACTACCGCTGCTCGCTGCTGGCCATGCAGCTGGCGGACGAGTGGACCGAGTACGTCGCCGCCACTGCGATCAAGGAGCAGGCCAGGAGCTATGAGTCCGCGATCGACCGTCTCTGTCGGTACGTGGAAAAGGTGCTTGGAGATGAGGCCGAGGGAGCGAGTCTGGCCGATCCGGATCTCTTCGACACGCTCGTGCAGTGGGAGTTGTCCCTGCCCGAGGGCAACGCGCCGAGCTCGACGAAGCCATACATGCTGGCCTCCTCTCTGCGTGTGCTGATCGTCCGCCGGGACGATCACCCCGACCGCGAAGTGTCTCCGGCCTTGGCACGACTGGCCCGTGGGCCCACGCTCGTCAGTTGTGGGGAGAGGACGGAGCGGGATGAGTTTACCCGTGAGGAGAAGCGGGCCCTGGTCCGCGCCGCCTGGGAGAGTGCGCATGCGACGCGTAAGCGTCTGGAAGCCGGTTGGGCCCTGGCCGAACAAGGGCGCCATCGCGACCAGGGCTGCTGGACCAGCGTTCCCCACCTGCTCTGGGGCCTGGCTCATGACGAGATCAGTGTCGACGACTTGCGCCGGCTTCTGCCTCCGTCGCGTGAGTGGCCGCAGGAACTTGTGGAGTTCACCGCGGGGCCGGGCAAGGCCCCTCAGCCGCACGTGGCACGGCTCCAGTTGGCGCGCCGTCTGCTCGCGAGTTTGTATCCCACCGCCCTTGATCTGCACGCGTTCCGCATCTTGTTGATGGATGCCACCGGCTACACCTCCGAGGAGGTCACCGGGTTCGGCGAGACGGAAGTGGAGTTCCTGCCCAAGGGCGTCCGGCTGACCCTGCTCAAGAACCGTGGCGGGCATCTTCGCCACCGGGCCTTTCGCGACCAGAGTCTGTCCGATGTTCCAGCCGCGGACGGCGATGCCGGCGGACACCTCGTTGTGAACTGGCCCCGGCGCGAGGCCAGCGAGGTAGTCCGGCAACTCCTGGACCTCACAGCCCGGGTTCGAGCCAAGGCCGCGCACGTCACCGACACGCTCTTCGTCAACGCCGCTGTCCGCCCCGGCTACATCACCGTTTTTGATCGGTGGACCCCCGGCCGCAGCAGAGCGAACTTTGGCCACTGGCTGGACGCCATGGGCGTCGAGGTCAAGGGCGAACGGCACATCGGCCGCCTGCGGAAATCGACCAAGGTCGAGAAGACCATCGTCACCGAGGGACGCATCGGCGCCGCCGCGGACGATCACACCGAGGAGACCTTCGCCAACCACTACGCCCAGGGCACCACACTGCGGATCCTGTCCGGCCGGACGATCGCCACAGCCCAGCAGCACTGGTTCGACCAGGCCCTCGACCGTGTCGATGGCCCCACCGTCGTCTCCGGCACTGAGGACATTGACCAGGGCCTGCTCGAAGACACCGGCCTGTCCGCCCAGGAGGCCGACGACATCATGACCGGACAGCTCGACATGGGCGTCTCTCACTGCAAGAACCCCTATCAATCGCCCTTCAGCCGGCCCGGTGAACTCTGCGCTGTCGCCCCACTGCGCTGCCTCGAATGCCGCAACGCCTGGATCCTGCCCTCCAACCTGCCTCAACTCCTCCTCTTCCAAGTGCACTTGGAGCGACTTCGTACACTGCTGGCTCCCCGTGCTTTCACCCGGCTATGGGGACAGAGCTGGGTGAACCTCCACGCAGTCCTGGACGACCGCACACCCGAGGAACTCGCCCAGGCCCGCAAACACATCGAAGCCGGCCAGGCCGTCCTGGACCTGCCGCTGGCGGCCCACACGGAGTTCGACGCATGATCCTGACCTTGCCCCAGCAGCGACGCCCGCCGCTGTTCCGGGACGACGAACCTGTCGTTCAGGGCCGCTCCCTGCTGCCTGGAGCCCGCGAGCCTGGCGCCGTGGTCCCCCGGTTCGGTGACACCGAGTTCTGGAACTTCAACGGCGTCCTCAAGCGGCCCGCTAACGTCAACGCGAGTATGTGGAAGATCTGCTTCAGCCTGGAGTTGGTGGACCCGTACTGGAACTTGCTGGCACGCGAGTTGATGATGCTCTCCTTCAACCCGCGCCACCCGGCAGTCCTCAGAAGCGGCGTCGTCCTCGCCGGGACCTCCGCTCCCTCCACTCTGGCCCAGATCGCCTCACGTCTCCGGACAGCTGCTCGGTGGGCCCATGCGAAGGGGCTTCCAGCGCACCCGGATGCGTGGACGGTGGATGACCTGCGGCAACGGATCACCGACTTGGCCGCCGAGGGTGCGAGCGCGGACTCGGTCATGAACCATGTCAGTGGCCTCAAGACCCTGGCGGCAGCGGCACCGGCCTTGAGTCTGCCCTGGCCGACGGGCGATCCGTGGCCTGGTCAGAGCGCCCGCCAGGTTGCCCGAGCCAGTTCCAGCCTGACTCTCTCCACCCCCACCGTCCCTCCAGCAACCTGGTTTCCGCTGATTCGTGCAGCCTGGGCCTACATCCACAACTTCGCCCCCGACATTCTGCACGCGGACCTGCGGCATCGTGAGCTCAGAGAGGTCGCCCGACTGTCACCCCACGGCATCGACGCCCGGCTTGAGGAGTGGCTCGCCGAGCCCGAGAACAAGGTCCCTGTTCATGCCCCGGCCACCGCGGACGAGGGCTCACCGGTGAACTGGGCGTTGTTGACGCTCCTCCTCGGCTACGACCCGACTCTCTACACCGCGTTCTCCGACATCAAGAGTCCGAAGAAGAGACGCCGTCGTACTCTGGTCCTCGACGCCGTGGCCGAGGGGCGGACCACGGCCCACGCACTGACGGGTGAGCTTGCACAGGTCGTCCGCGCTGATGGCCGCACAGGGCCGTGGCACCCCGGCATTGGTCCGCAGGCGCTGTTCGAAGCGAGAACGGCACTGCGTGACGCGGCATTTACCCTGGTCGTGGGCCTGTCGATGATGCGCGATTCAGAGATCCACGAGATCCTGCGGGATCCCGTCGTCGAGCACTACAACACCCCCGCCATCGCCTCCACGAAGATCAAAGGCACGACCGACCGCCCCGGCAAGCACTGGTGGATCGCTGAACCCCTCGTTGAGGCCCTCGCGGTCGCCGAGGCCGTCTCCCGGCATCCCGAGCGGGTCTTCTCGCCCATCCGAGCCACTCGGGACGACGCCACGCTTGGGGGCGCCGAAATGCTGGCGGCATTCGTGACGTTCGTGAACGTCGGCCGGGACTGGACCGGGCTTGATGAGATCCCCACCACTTACATCCGCCCGCATATGTTCCGCCGGACGATGGCGATGCTCACCGACCAGTTCCCCGGCTCCGAGATCGCTACCGGCATCCAGTTGAAGCACCTCGCCAAGAGGGCTCTGGCCAACGCCACCACCCGCGGCTATGCCGCCTCCGACACCGAGTGGGCCAAGTACCTGGGGGACGCACTCGACAACGTCAAGTTCCGCAAGATCAAGGACCTTTACGAGTGTCACACCGCAGGCGAAGAGATCGGATTCGGGCCCGGCGCCGAACGCGTCAAAGACGCCTTCGACCAGATCAACGCCACCGTCAAGGCGCGCAACGGGGACGCCCGCACCGCTGACACCCTCCTACGCACCACACGGATCCATGTCCGCTTCGGCATGCTCAACAACTGCACCGCCGACCACACCAACCCCGTCGGTGCCGTCTGCCTCGAGAACGCGATCATCCCGGAAGGCCACACCGGCCCCCTAGACGAGCGCTGCCGGCCCGACCGATGCGCCAACAGCATGATCGGCCCCGAGCACCTCCCGATCTACGACTCCCACCAGCGCAAACAGCTCCAGCTCATCAACAACCCCGCCACCCCGGCCTGCCGCCGAGACCTCGCCGAACGCGAACTCGACATCACCCGCAACGTCCTCAAGATGTCGGGAGAACCCCAGTGACCGGCCCCGCCGACAGCAACCTTGAAGACCAGGTCAGCCCCAAGACCGCCGCCGCCCTTCGGTCAGCGATGACCCGCCTCTTCGAAGGCCGCCCGCAACGGACCGACGGCCGCCTCACCAAAGAGAACCTCTACAAAGAAGCCCAGGTCAGCCGCGCGACGATGAACCGCGCACACGCGATCCTGGCCGAATGGGACGCGCACCTCGCCGCCCACGGCAAGGCCACCCCCGGGGAGGCCAAGCGCGACGCGGCCATCGCCGACCTCAAGAAGCGCCTGACCGCGAAGACCCAGGAATGCACGCTCCTGGAGAAGAAGCTCAAGGCCGCCCACACCGCGATCGCCGCCCTCTTCCACGACAACGAAGCCCTCCGGCAGCAACTCGACAGGCACGTCTCGGTCACCATCACGCCCATCCGCCCGCGCGGTCCTCGCCAACCCCGCTGAGACCGATCCAGGCTGAGCTTGAGATTTAACCCAGCGGATTCGAACACCTCTGACCGGCGCTTTCGGACGCGATCAACGCACCTACAGCAGGAAAGAATCGGGTGAAAACGGCCAGCTGGCGCGGCAGAGGGCCGCGTTCGAACGGCGAGGTTAAATCTCAAGCTGAGCTTGTTCTTTATGGTCTGAGTCGGTTTCGTTCGATGATGCTCTCGGGTCGTTTCACGGTCTTGCCCACGTCGTAGCGGGTGGCGGGTCCCCGGTTCTTCGAGCCAAGTGGTCTTCCAGGGCCGGGAGTCGAGGGTTTTGGCGCGCGGGCTGGACAGCGCAGGTGCGGGCGGAGGTTCCGAAACCCCCGGCGGACTCGGGCCGGGGTGAGCCGGCCGGGCTCGGAGGGCTTCTCCCACGGCCGCCGCAAGTCGGCGGCTGCCCCGCGCAGAAGTCGGATCTGAGTGTGCGCGGCGATGATCAGCCAGGTCCAGCGCTCGCCAGCTTCGGGGGTCCGCAGCTTCGGACGGGTCCACCCGAGGGTCTGTTTCATCAGCCGGAAGGTGTGCTCCAGGTCGAATCTCCGTAGGAACGCCTGCCAGCGCACGTCGACGTCCTAGCAGTTCAGGCCGGTGGCGGACGACCACAGCCACAGCGGCAGGGGGTCGTGGCCGCCGGGCAGGCGGTCTACCTGGAGGCGGATCAGTGTGCCCTCGATGATGGGGAGTTCGCCGGTGTGGTCGATCCATGCGGAACGGGTGGTCAGGCGAGGGTGGATGCGGTCCCAGGCCATCGCGCGGGCGGTGCCGTATCGGTCGGTGACCTGCACGGTTGCCTCGTCTGGCTCGCCCCAGGTCTCGGGCTTGGCGAAGCGGAACTCCTTGCCGTGCTTCGGCGGTCGCCCACCCTGGGGGTAGGACAGGGCGTACTCCTTGAGCGAGGGCGTCGGCCGTCGCATGACGCGGTCGGAGCGCATCCGTCCCAACACCTCGACCGGTAGGCCGTCAAGGAGGTGGGCCATGCGCGGGGCGTCGTAGCCGGCGTCGAAGACAATGAGGATGTCGCGGTCGCCCAAGTGCCAGCGGCCCATCTCGATCAGGTCCTCGACCACACGGCGAAGCTGGGCGGCGGTGACCTCGGCGACGTCGTCCTCGGGGCCGAGACGGACGGCGTCCAGGAGCTGGCACCAGGACGTCCGGCCCGATTCGAGGGCGGCGACGAACGAGTACGGCCAGCCGGGAATGAACTGGTCCGAGGACCGTCCGCTGCGGCCGTAGACGTGGCAGAACAGACGGTTCGCGCTGGTCGGCGCGTCAGGGCGCAACCAGTTGCTGACGTCGACCGCCAAAACCAGGCGCCCGTCGGCGGCCCGCGGCATCGGCAGACCGGCCAGCACCTGCCGCAGCCGGGGCACATCCACGTTCCCGTGGTTCAACGCCTCGTACATCGCGCCGTGCCCGCGCCGGTGCTCGGCCACCAGCGTCAGGTCTACCGGCGACGTCACCGGACCGTCCGCGCACAGCAACGCGTCGACGAGCTCGAACAGTTCGTCCCCGCGCGCGTCAGACAATCGAATAAGTCGTCCCGAAAGCGTGAGGCGTTCGCGAACGCCTCCGCCGGAACAGCATCAGGCAGCAGACTCACCCTTACGGCCTTCGCACTGGTCAAGTGCCTCTTTGGTCGGAGCACATGATCGTGCGGAGGCCGCCCGCGTGTCCGTTGAACAGCCCAACCAGAGATCAAGTTCGAGTGATGTTTGAACGCCGGTGAGCAGGTCAGGCGGCAACCAGCGAGGCCTGGATGCGGCTGACGGCACGCAGGATCTCGTCCCGGTTCTTCGCCCGCTTGAGCCATGCCGGAAGACGGGCCACCAACGTCATCTTCTGCCCGGTGTCGTACCAGGGCGCTCGTTCCCGCAGCGGTGCCTGGACGAAACGACGGATCAAGTCGAGATGTTCGAGGTTGTACGCCCACAACCACCCGTGCCGGGTCTCAACCTGGAGCCACAAAGGCATACCGAAGTAGGGATCCGTCGCGGGTTGAGCTGTGCCGGCAGGGAGCGCGACACGACGGCCGCTCCACACTCGAGACACTCCGCAGCCACGACAGACCAGACGTCGCGGCCTGAACAGGATCCGACCCCCGGGATCAGAGTCTTCGGGCGCTGGAACGACACGAGCGGCCTTTTCGCAACCAGGACACCGCACAATGATCAAGCTGATGAAGTCGTACTCGGTGCTGCGCGGATCCCGGAACCGCCCAGAGAACAAGGCCATGCGGTGAGTATGCAACTGCCTTGCAGAACGACGCATCCCGATTCGACCGTTCACGCTCAGGCCCGCCAGCCACCCCGCCATGGCCGGACCGAGGTTAAAGAACAAGCTGAGAAGCCGTTGTGCATCTACCGTGAGTGACGGTGAACCGTTGGTCGCCGCGCTCGTCTCACTGGCCGCATCCACATCCCGGCTCACACCTCGTGCCGTCGCCGTACGGGTTCTCGGCCCGCCGCGTGTTCACCCTCAGCAGCACCTCGTCGGTCAGACCAGGCATGTAGCTGTGCAGCGTCTTGGGATGTGCATCGGCCTCCTCTGAATCGGGATGCATTTCACCCACGTGGACGACGATTGGCGCTAGGACATCTGGCAACGGCGTCCCGACGGGGAACGAGGGGCCCAGGTAGCTGCACAGGCGGCAGGCAGGTGTCACGGTGTTCGCTGGCGGCTTGCCAAGAGGCCGCCCGAGGAAATCGGTGTGGACTACCTTCGGCCCGATGAGGGGGACCGTCGGAAGATCCCGGAGTCTGCGAACAAGCGAGCAGTTGCTCCCAAACTCATCGACATTGATCATGCCGCCTTCCCTCGCGAGCTGGCTTCGGGCGGTGAGGGTGTCGGGATGGTCCGGGCCGAGCACCCGCGTCCGGTCGTTGAGCAGCTGCTTGAGGGCGTCTACGGCACGGGCCGCATCCCCCGCCTGGCCCTGCCCGTGGGTGAGGTTGCCGTGGGCAGTCGGGGTGTCGGGGCGGTCCGTGCGTGCACGTTCCTCCTCGATCGATGGGAGGGAGGAGAGGAGTCGGTCGCGTTCAGCTTGTCGACGGACCTCGGCCTCGCGCTCGAAGCGCTCGAAGCGCTCAGCGAGGGCAGCGAGGGTGAGGTCTCTGTCCCTCGCCTGGCCCTGCCCGTGGGTGAGGTTGCCGTGGGCAGTCGGGGTGTCGGGGCGGTCCGCGCGTGCACCTTTCTCCTCGATCGATGGGAGGGAGGAGAGGGGCCGGTTGCGTTCAGCTTGTCGTTTAGCTCGTTGACGGGCCTCGGCTTCGCGCGCGCGTGTCCGGTCGTTGAGCAGCTTTGCGGCACCGGCCTCATCCCCCACCTTCCTCAGCCAGTGGGCCAGGTCGTGCAGGGCGGTGAGGGTGTCGGGGTGGTCCTGGCCGAGCACGCGCGTCAGGGCGTTGATCAGCTGTTTGTGGGCGTCTGTGGCGCGGCCCGCATAGCCCGCCTTCATCCGCCAGTGGGCCAGGTCGTGCAGGGCGGTGAGGGTGTCGGGGTGGTCCGGGCCGAGCGCCCGTGTCCGGGCGTTGACCAACTGCTCGAAGGCGTCTCCGGCTCCGACCGCATTCCCCGCTTTCCCCCGCCAGTGGGCCAGCTTTGCGAAGGCGTCTGCGGCACCGGCCTCATCCCCCACCTTCCTCAGCCAGTGGGCCAGGTCGTGCAGGGCGGTGAGGGTGTCGGGGTGGTCCGGGCCGAGCACGCGCGTCAGGGCGTTGATCAGCTGTCTGTGGGCGTCTGTGGCGCGGCCGCCATGGCCCGCCTTCATCCGCCAGTGGGCCAGGTCGTGCAGGGCGGTGAGGGTGTCGGGGTGGTCCGGGCCGAGCGCCCGTGTCCGGGCGTTGACCAACTGCTCGAAGGCGTCTCCGGCTCCGACCGCATTCCCCGCTCTTCCCCGCCAGTGGGCCAGATCATGCAGGGCGGTGAGGGTGTCGGGGTGGTCCGGGCCGAGCACCCGCGTCCGGGCGTTGACCAACTGCTCGAAGGCGTCTCCGGCACCGACCGCATTAACCGCCTTTCCTCGCCGGTGGGCCAGGTCGTGCCGGGCTTTGATGGACGGCAGTGTCCGCGGGCCGTGTCGCGCGGGTCGTTCGCGGAGGGCCAATGCAGACCTCCATGGCAGCTCCGCCGCACGTTGGGCGAGCCGGCGGGCGGTGGCCGCATCACCTTCGGCCGCAGCCGCGGCGGCGACAGCGGCCTGCATCTCGGCCAGAACGGGGAAGGCGCCGCCCCTCATGCCGAGCGGGCCAGCGGGCCCGCGCCCGCTATCGGCGACGGTGTCCTCGAAGCCGTGCCTTTGACTCGCGGTGAAGCGTTCCGCGTCTGTGGTCATTCCGTTTTCGGCCATCCACACCGCGATGTCGCACAGGAGCTTTCGGGTCAGGTCCGGTGTTCGGGCCGTATTCGCCATCCGTATGGCCCGGTCACGATCACCGGCAGCCAGGTGGGCGCGGATCACCGCTCTCAGCACCGTCAATCCCTGGGCTCTCAGCACCGACAAGCCCTCGGCCCCAAAGAGGCTGGCCGACCCCTTCTGCAGGCTTTCAGCCCATGCCGTGTCTCCCATCTCGGCACGCGCCACCGCCAACTCGCAATAGGCCGACGCACGATCGCTCTCGGGCCGGATGTGGCCGACGTACTTTTCGGCCAAGTCCGTCTGCCCGGTCTCCACGAGCGCCCGCACAACCCCCGGCCGTACCCCGACGCCGAGTACGTCGAGCAGAAGATGCCTATCCGAGGGGTCATGTGGATTGGGCCGCGGTTGGAAAAACCGTCTGTAGGGGGGCTCCGAAGTGATGTCGATCGACCGCGCGACGGACAGGGCCCGTTCGGGTTCGCCCATCGCCAGCAGCTGCACGGCAAGCTCCAGCAGTGCGTCGGCCCTCCCGCGGTCGTCGGCGATGGAACGTGCCAACTCCTCCGCCCGGTTGACATCGCCGGCCGCGGCTACCGCGACCACCGCGTCGGTCACCAGCCAGCTACGGCTCGCAGCGTCGGGCACAGCGAAGACAAGCCGGTGGAACTGGTCGTCCCGTCCGGCCACGGCGAGCGCTGTGATGAGTTCGGGCGGGACATCCTCGTATTGCCGGAGCCGAGCGCGGTCGGGGAAGGCGCGGGCCAGCGACTCGGCCCGGACGCCCTGACCGTCGGCGGCGAGCGCGACGATTACCGTCCGCAGCGCCAGCAGGTCGGCGCCGCCGGTGTCATCATCGCCCCCACCGTCCTGGCCGCTGGCGAACTGGGCGAAGTTCAGGGCGAGGAACTCAGCCTGATCAAGGTGCCCAGCAGCGACCATGGAATCCACCAGCGCACGCAGACATTCCCGCCGCCCCACCACCGTGGGCGCTGCGCCGGCGATGCGCACGGCCGACGTCCACTGGCGCGCGGCGGCGAGCCGTACGACCGAATCCCTCACCGACTCGTAGCCGGATGTCTCCAACCGTCTGACACCGGCCGCGATTTCGCCGATCGTGTTCCGTGCCTGAGCATGGCGTCCCTCGTCAAGGAGCGCGATGGCCAGACCGGTAAAGGCGGCGATCCTGCAGGCCGGGGCACAGAAGGAGCGGGCGAGTTGGTCGGCCCGTATCGGATCGCCCGCGGCAGCGAGCGTCGCGGGCAGGCTGGTGGGCAATTCGTCGTTACGAGTGGTCAGGGCCTCGCGGATTTCCTCCAGAACTGCGGCGGCCGTAGAGTCGGGGGCACCGTGCGCGGCGAGCGCGGCCTGACAGGCGGCAACCTCGTGCACGGCGGCGACATCGCCGCCGGTCAGCATGCGCAGCCGAGCGTGCCGCGCCGAGTCGGTGGCGCAGGCGGTCATACGGGGTACGTCGCCGGTGGACGCCAGGAAGCGGAAATAGCCGTCCAGCAGGTATTCCGGGGTGTGTCCGGGCCAGCCGGCCGCCCGGTACGAGTCCGCCCATGCTTGCAGGGCCGCGACACAGTCCGCAGTGGCACGCTCCCCGGCTGCTTCCGTGAGCCGCTGCCGCTGCCCGGCGTCGACAATCACGTAAATGGTCTCGCCCAACCAGCGGCTCGTGGCCTGGCTGATGATGGCGCAGGAGCTGGCGTCGAATGGCAGCGGCAGACTTGTGAGGGCCAGCAGATCGGCGCGAGTCAGCCCGCCGCCCGCGACGGCGATGAGGAGCTCCGGCTCGAGCGCGGCGTCCACGCTAGACCCCCACATGAATGAACGGCACCCAGGTACTCGGATGGCGGGGACGCCGTCGGCGCTCCTGGCGCACGGCGTGGTGCAGCAGGGCCGCAGTCGAGCTCAGCGGCGAGGCGGGCTCCGCATCGAACTGGTGTGCGACAAGCCCCTCGTACACGGCCATCGCGACGCGCTCGGTACTTCTGTCGAGGACGGGTGACATCGTGCCGATGACGGACTGGTAGCCGCGGTAGTGCAGAACGGAGGTCACGGAGATCATCTCGTCGAGGTCAATGTGGTCCGGGGCCGCGGTGGAGCACGCGGCGAGGAAGGCAAACTCCGGCCGTTCGGCGCGGACTTCGGCGAGGTCGGCGATGGTCAGATCCTGGTCGTGCAGTACCAGGCCGGTGCGCTCCGGCGACACCGGGTCCTGCCGGCCGTGGCAGTCGAAGTGGACCCGGCTGTGCCGCCCTAGCGCGCGTTTCACGTTTCCTGTCGTGGCCTGTTGCCCGTGCAGTGTGGTCAGCCCGTCCTCGACGAGCAGGCTGGTGAGGTAGTCAAAGAAACGGGCCGTCGCTGGAAGTGCCTGATGACCGACGAGGCCGCCCGCTGAAACGAGCAGCAGCCGCTCCCGCTCGCCTCGATTCCCACCCTGCCCGTTGCTGTTCTGGCGCAGGTCCCGGGCCTTGCGGGCCGAGATGAGACTGCGCACGGTCGGGGTGTACGAGGAGACGGCCCGCTCCCTGGCCCCGGTACTGGTGCCGCCCTCGACCGGCTGCGGCTCGGCGGCGTGCAGTGGCAGCAACGCGAGCGGCCCGGAGGGACACCACCACAACCGCAGCAACTCGCCGTCCTCGCCCTTTCCACTCCATCCAAGCAGCTCCAAACCGGCGACGACGGGCGCGACGACGGTCTCCCACAGCCAGTGCAACGTTGCTTGGATGCGCGCCTCCCGCTCCCTACCGGTTAATTCGTTCAACGCGGTGAGATAGTCGCGGGCCTTGTGCTGCGCGGCCCGCAGGTTCAGGGCAGGCAATGGGACGACATCCGGGGCATCTTCCTCAGCTGTCAGGAGCAGGGCGTAGCATCCGAACCGGCTGAGGACCACTGCCACCACGGGCCCCTCGGCGGCGGCGGGCCTAATGTCGCCGGGGTAGCTCGCCATCTGGAACGTCGCGTCGGGCAGCAGGCCCTGTGCACGTTGCGCCGACCGCGCCCATTGCCGCTCCCGGCGCGCGGCCCGCTTTCCCGTGAGCGGCAGGGCCAGCCCCCACAGCCACGCGACCACCGCAGAGGGAATGTCGGGGCGGGCGGTCCGCCACGCCGCCACATCGCGCGCCTCGAAGCGGTCGGGCGCCTCTCTCCGGCCGGGCCGCTCCAGATCGCGGCAGATCCGATCCATGCGGCGGGCGAGCCTGCGGTCCACGGCCCGCACCTCGGCCCGGATCGTGGCGTGCAGCACTTGGTCCCACACCACCCCGCGGCCGGTTTCCAGCAGTTCGATCGCCTCGACGGGGCGCCCGGCGGCGATGGCGCAGGCCGCCGCGTCTGCCGTCACCTCGGCCTTGTTCGCGACCTGCTCGGCCGCCGGGCGCCTCTGCCCGCGATTCATCCCCCACCCGGCCGTCCGCGGGAGAAGGGCAACGGCGGCGGCCATGTCCTCATACCCCGCGCCAGGCCCGTCCGCAGCCGCGAGCGCGCTGCCCTGGGCGTGCAGCGCACGAACCCGCACGCGGGCCGGCGCCCCCGCCATCCCAGCAAGCCGTCGCCGCAAGACATCGAGATCTGGCACCCGGCCTAGGTCCACGCCCCACCCACCGGGCGGCGAGACCTGCTCAACGACCTCCCACTCCTCAAGGCACTCCACGAGCAACGCCACCCGCGCGGCGTCTTCCGCGCCCCCAGCCCCCACGCCCCGGTCCGCGCCGAGCCTGGATACGAACCGTCTTGCGGCTGCGGTCGCACGCGCGAAACGGGGTCCCCGCTGCCGGACGGTTGTCGGCCGTTCCTCAGCCGTGTCGGCGCCGCCGGTGCCATGCGCCGCGGGGCCTCTCTCGTCCGCTTTGCTGAGCATCCGGATCGCTGTCACGAGGTCGGCGACACCCTTTTCAGGGCTCTGGCGGAAGCGCAGGAGCAACTCCGCGGACAGGGCCGTTACGGCGGCGGTCCAGCGGCGGGTGCCGGGCTTCGCCTTTTCGACCGCAGCCGTCAGACTGTCCACGTCCGGGTGGGTATCGCGCCCGGCGCTGTCGCGAAGGCGCTGGGCTGAGCGTTCGCGGACCTGCTGCTGAAGGGCGAGCCGCTCTTCCTCCTCGCGGCGCTTTCGCTCCTTCTCATGCGGAGACTGCTGATTGGAAACATATGCCACGGGTGCCTCGCAGCCACGTCTCGGGGACTGACAAAATGCGATACCGAGTCAACTAGCCTAGATGGCATGACTGTTGACGGGCCGCACATTGCGCGTGCGGATATCGTGGCGGCGTTGCAGGTCGTCCGGGACATGGCAGCGCTGGAACTTCCCGCAGCGCACTGGGCCGACGTCGACGTGGCGGTGAACACGATTGCCGACGCGCTCGCTCGGGACGACCCTGAGGAGTTGCAGGACGCCCTCGCGGACCTCGAAACTCTGGGCCCGCGGCGGCTCGCCCCCAACAGCGGTGAGCCGGCCGGGGGCGCCTCACCCCTCCGCCTCGCAACGCTGGTCAGGGCCCTGGAGCAGTACGAGCCGCATTCCACCCGGACCGACAGCCTCAGCATGCTGCCGGTGGCGATCTACGTATCGGACGAAGCCGTACACGAAGAGGTCGAGACCGCTCTCGACGGCGTGCTCGCTGCCGCAGGGCTCACCGTGGTGGAACGCGATGAGCCCGTTCTCGGATCGTGGTTCCGGCGGATGCGGGCGGCCGTCTCGCGGGCCGCTCGGTCGCCAGCCGCCCGCGAGACGATGCGTTCGGCGCTGCACAGCGCCGACGCCCGCTTCCTCCAGCGACCTGACGCCGAGGTCACCGCACTGTTCATGCAGAACCTTGGCCCGCTCCTCGGTTCGCTCCAGCCGACGAAGGACGCTGTCGTGAGAGTCGGTGCAGTGCTTGTTGTCAAGGTTGATTGGACCGTAGTAGTCCACCAGCTGACTCCTGGGCAGCAACTGCTGTTGGACCACAACCCTCACCTGGAGGCTACGCCGCACACTATCCTCGCGGCGCTCGGAGCTACCCCGGGCAGTGACCCGGCTGCGGCGCCCCCGGCGTAGCAGACGCCGGGCACCAGCAGAGTGCGGGCGGCGGCGAAGGGGGTACGCAGCCAGCGCTCCCTCGCGCTCGCTGCCCTGTGCCCGCTCGATCGAGGAGGGGAGGACGTACCACTGACCATCCCCAGCCGCGTACGACTCTTTCGTGTACCGGTTCCGGCCAGGCCGCAGTGACTACGCTAGGTCCGTTCTCCGCAGGTCACCCATTCGGGAAGATCAACTGATCGCAGTTGGTCAGCCACCGATCAGCGCAGCGGTCCGAGTTACAGAACCCGCCGAAGCGCGATCACTTCAGGACCGTGATCAAGCTCGGAGGCTGTGCAAAAGAGTGACCCGCGAAGTACGGAGCTAGGCCGCCGACGTGCACGTCGTACCAACTGCGTGATCAGAGGGAGGCCGGTCGGTGACGACCCGATTCGCCGTGTTCTCCTGGGGCACGGCTTTCGCCGTGGTCTTGGCCGACGCGGGATGCGAGGTCTCCCTGTGGGGGCGACGCCCCGAGCTGGTCGACGCCATCAACACCACTGGCACCAACCCGGAGTACTTCCCAGGCGTCGAACTCCCGACGGGGATCACGGCGACGACCGATCCGGCGAAGGCCGCGTCGGACGCCGACTTCGTGGTGCTCGTGCCTCCCTCCCAGACGCTGCGCGCCAACCTCAGCGCCTGGACGCCTGCGATCGCCCCGACCACGGTGCTGGTCAGCCTCATGAAGGGCGTCGAACTCGGGACCGCCAAGTTGATGAGCGAGGTCATCGCCGACGTCACAGATGCGGGCCCGGAGCGCATCGCCGTTGTGTCGGGGCCCAATCTGGCCGGTGAGATCGTCCGGCGACAGTCTGCGGCCAGCGTCGTAGCCTGCAAGGACGAATCCGTCGCCATGCGGCTCCAAGCCGCCTGTCACACCAGCTTCTTCCGCCCATACACCAGCAGCGACGTGATCGGCTGCGAGCTCGGCGGCGCAGTGAAGAACGTCATCGCCTTGGCCGTTGGCATTGCTGACGGCATGGGCCTCGGCGACAACACCAAGGCAACACTGATCACCCATCGCCTCGCCGAGACCACCCGTCTCGGAGAGGCGATGGGCGCCGACCCACGCACCTTCGCGGGCCTGGCCGGCATGGGCGACCTCTTCGCCACCTGTTCCTCACCCCTTTCACGCAACAACACCTTCGGCGCCAACCTCGGCCGCGGAATGACGCTGCAGGAGACCATCGCCGCAACAAAGCAGACTGCGGAGGGCGTGAAATCCTGTCTGTCCGTGCTTGACCTCGCGCACCGCCACGTTGTCGACATGCCCATCACCAACACGGTCGTCGACATCGTCCACAGCGGGAAACCCCCTCAGGCAGCCGTCAAGGAACTCATGTCGCGTTCAGCGAAGCCTGAGCGGCACTGACTCATCCTCAGCCTGCTGCCCGGGGGGCGGCGAACCAGCGGTTGTGGGACAGCCTGTACGGGCTGCTGGGCACCGGTCAGCTACGCACCCGGGCCTCGTACACCGGCACCCCGCCCTCACGGATGCGCCCGTGCTGGCTGCGTTCCAGCTCCGTCCACAAGCCGCCATGAAGTCCCACTGGGTGTGCACTTTCCTGCTAGCGTGGCCTAGGCAAGTCGCCCCACATGTCAAATGGCCTAGGCCATCAGATGGGGGCGCAAGTCGGCGCAGCGAACCGCACAACGACGAGAGCCCCCCGAACACGGTGGCCACCGTGCCGAAGGGCCCTCAACCCGAGCGCTGCCAGTTGATCGGGGTGTCTCTCTAGTCGAGTGAGAGAGATTCCGATCAACTGCCGCCGTGCAACCTCGCCGCGAGGTTCGCGGCTGACACCACCATGTTGGTCACGGCGATCAACAGCATGGCAAGCCAGTACCAGTGTGGCTCGGGTGGTCGCTCGTCCTGCTCGTCGTTCATGATTTCTCCGTGGATTCCACAGCCCTTGCGGGCTGGCGGGGCCCGTGCCCCGCGGGAGCACGGGCAACGGAGAGAACGAACAGATCGACGCGCGACCGAGCCATAGCCTACGCGCAGTTGGTGACTCGATACGCCGAGTAGAGTTTTTCCTGGCAGGCGCAATGAGCGAGAGACAGCTACGGCCTCGTCCCCGGCGCCTTCCCCTCCCCGATCGCCCCCGTCCGCCCGCAGCCGACAACCGGCCTGAGCTCCCATCCTCCTGACCGGGCGTCGGCCGAGCCGCCTCGGCCTCGGCGCGAAATCACCGCCGCCGCAATCGCTGCCGTCCCCGTCACTACCGCCGCGCCGAGCATCGCGGCTCCTGTGATCACCGCGCCGATCACCACTGCATCCACGTACACGTCAGCTACCTCCTTCATCGACCCCCGCGGTCGAGCAAGGAAACAGTGCAAGCCGAACACCCGCGGTGTCTGAAGGGCCGGGCACTGCGGGCAAATTCCCTTTACGCTCCAGGTCAGCTGCCTGCCCGCCGTGCCCGCTGCGGGCACGGCGGGCAGGCTCGGACGTTGCGGTAGGGGGAAGATGTCGAAGCCGGACAAGGCGCGTGAGCTGTACGACGCGCTGCGCACGCTGGAGGGGAAGGCCAAAGCCGCCCGCAGGCGGAACGGGCGCACATACTCGCGACGTGAGGCCGCCCGCACTGCCGATCGTAGGGACTCGTCCCTGGACCGGCGCATCGGTGAATGGCTCCATGACGACTGGACCAGAGCAAAGACGCCAAGTCCGGCCAGCGATGATCAGCTGATTGCTGTGGTCCGGGTATGGAGCGAATGGGCAGGTGAGCCATTCGCCGAGAGCACCTGGAGTACTCTGCTCGAAAAAGCCCAGCCTTCGCGCTCACGCCTGGCACGGGCCAAGGGGGCCTCACAGGGCGACTTCCACGGAGACGACCCCAACGAGGAGGCGCGCGACCTGGGGCCCGTGAACGCCACACGCCGCAAGGATCAGCGGGACACCTACACCCGACTCCCCCAGCTCGTACGGGATTTCCAACAAGCCATGCCCCCGATAGTGGGTACCCCGTCCAGGCAGCAGGCTGACGAGACGCTACGGCGCCTGAATGCGGCATTGGTTGCGTTGGAGGACGGGGCCCTTCAAGTTGAGTTGGAAGGGCCCCAGATCGCGGCGCAGGCGGCGTACGCGGTCGTCAATCAGGCGACCGATCTGTTTGAGATGACGATCCGCTTCCTCCACGAGATCACCAGGGCCGGAGGACCGTCCGACCGAGACGCTCTGGAGGACATGATCGACCTACAGACACCGCGCCTGGTGGCCGTGACGAGCCAGTTCGCCCAAGTGGCGAGCATCGTCCTGAATAGCCCAGGGCCGCCGCCGCAGGAAATCGAGGTGGCGGCTCGGCCACCTCGGTATGTGCGGCATGTGCCCGGATGGCCGCCTGACGTTGCCGATTAGACGCGCACGCTACGAAGGCGGGGAAGACGGGTTCTGAAGCTGGCGTCGTGGAGGGCGTTGACGCGATTCTCGTGGGAGAACACGCCATCGTGGATGCGCGGGGCGAGACGATCGCGGTGAAGGAAGTCGAGGATGTGCTGGGTGCCGCGCACGAGACGGACATCTCGGAGATGTGCACGGTGTCGCCCGGCCGCGCGTACGCGGAAAGACGCAGCAATCGGCGCATGCCCGGCATCGAGTCGCGAGAGGAGCCGGGGACGCGACGCCCTGCCGGTCCGGAGACGAGCGGGGCGTTTTAGCGATCGTCCAGTGGGCGTTGATCAGACGTCGGGGCCGAGACGGGCGGACCTCACGCATGGTGTCGGCCAAGACGTCTCAGCCGCCATTTCGCCACCGCCCCCGGCAGGCTCTCGCCAACACCGCTGACCTCCAGGTCAATCACGGGTCCGGCGCCAAGCCACATGTCTCATGAGACACGCTGAGCGCGAAGAACGGTTGCACGAAGGCCTCCGGGCCCACGCTGCCGACTATCGGGTCGACGATCTGAAGGAGAAGTTCGGCACGGTGCGGATCCAGGTCTCCGGAGTTCCGGACTCGGCCGGCGGTGAGATCCGTGTGCTTCTCGCCGCGGCCGAGGAGCGTTCTGCCGTCACCTGTGAGTTCTGCGGGGCAGTCGGACGACAGCGGCGCCGGGATGACGCCTCGCTGGGGTGGATCAAAACGGTGTGCGACAGCTGCCATTGCGCGTGGTCCCAGCACGCGATCGTGATCGTGGGCGGCGCCCTGCGCAGCAGACGGGCGCGTCGTGCGCAGACGTGACCGGTGGTCCCGGAGGCGGCGCGCGCTGCCGTCGCGGACCGGGAGCGTGACGACGGAAGCGATCTGTGAGATCGGGCGTCATGTTGAGGCGGGGTGCTGTCAGCGTGTGCCCGTGGGTTGACGTCCTGCTGCCGTGTGCGCCGGCTGGTTAGGCGGTCTTGACGGATCCGCCGTCGATGAGGTGGTCGGTGCCCGTGGTAGCCGCGGCGCGTGGTGAGGTGAGGTACGTGACGAGGGCTGCGACCTCGTCCGGTTCGATGAGCCGGTCGATGAGCATTCCGGTCGCTGTGGGGAGTCCGGCCACGAGCTCGGCATGCGGGATGCCCAGGGATGCGGCGAGTTCCGCTCCGTAGCCGGTGGGGCTTTCCCAGATGGCGGTTCGGACCGGTCCGGGGGAGACGGTGTTCACCCGGACACCTTGCGGGCCGAATTCCTCCGCGAGCGCCTTGCCGAAGGCGGTGAGTGCGGCCTTGGCGGTGGTGTACGCGATCGGTCCGCTGCTCGGGACACGGGCGCCGACGGACGAGACGTTCACGATCGCGCCGCGGGTGGCCAGCAGCGCGGGCAGGGCGGCCCGGGTCACACGGACCGTGGCGAAGAAGTTCAGGTCCACCACCTCCGCCCACTGTGCGTCGGTCATGTCGAGGAAGCCGCCGCCCAGGCCCCCGTCGCCGCCCCCGACGTTGTTGACCAGGATGTCGATGCCGCCCAGTTCGGTCACAGCCTCGGTGACCAGACGCTCCGCCGAGGCCGGATCGGACAGGTCCACCGCCACAGACGTGGCGCCGGTCGACTTCAGTTCCGGTGTGGGGGTGCGGGCTGCTGCGACGACGCGGACTCCTTCGGCGACGAGGGCTCGAACGACGGCCAGTCCGATACCCCGGCTCGCGCCCGTGACCAGCGCAGCTTTGCCGTTCAACTGCAGGTCCATGGTGTACCTCCGTAGGTAGCTGCGTCCCAGGTGATGCACAATCATTAAAACATGCATCATTGATGTTGCAAGTTATCCGCGAGTCGCCACACCGTCGTATCCTCATGGAGTCACCCACAGACCCGGAAGGATCGGCACCCCATGGCGCTGCCCGCCTCTGCCAAGCCGCTGCGCGCCGACGCCGAGCGGACGGTACGAGCGATCCTCGAAGCCGCTGAGCGGGTGCTGTCAGTGAACCCGGCAGCGACGATGGAGCAGATCGCCGAGGCCGCCGGGGTCGCGCGGACGACCGTGCACCGGCGGTTCGCCTCACGGGACGCTCTGATCACGGCACTGGCCACATGGGCGACGCAGCGGTTCTACGAGGCCGTCGAAGCCGCCCGGCCGGAAACCGCGCCGCCGGCGATCGCCCTCTATCAGGTCACCGCGAACGTGCTCCGAGTGAAGATCGGATGGGGCTTCGCCATGGGCGCCGACCCCACTGGCGCCCCTGAGGCCGCGCGCGTGCACGCCGAGGTCCTGGCCCGGTGCGAGCGGCTGTTCGCGCGAGCCCGCGATGCGGGCCTTCTTGCGCCCGACACCGATTTGGACTGGGCGCGGCGCGTCTATTACGCCCTCATCCACGAGGCTGCGGCCGAGGCGCCGGACACCGACGCCGCCGTGGACGCCCTTGCCACACGCGTCGTCGACACCTTGCTGTACGGCATCGGCAGGCCGGCCACCCGCTGACCGGCTCTTCGAGTGCTCTGCCCTGGCACTTACCTTCGCTGCGCGGTGGTTTGCTGTTCCGGCTCGTACTCACCAGGAAGCATGTGACCGACGACGAGCGAGGGGTACCGGAACCATTGCCGCCCGGAGCAACGGCCCCCTGTGGCCGATGCGAACCCGTGAGTGATCCTTTCGAGGATCGTGACTACGCCCCCGGTCGGCGACCAGGGGCGTGTGTCGGGCTGCGCGCGCCGTGGCGCACGTGTGTGAGGGGTTCCGGTATCCGTCGCCTTGGCGGGCCGCACCCTGGGGGACCGGGAGCGGTGCGTGCCGACATGCATCCCGGCCATCCGTCTGCGGTCGGCAAGCGCCGTATCCCGTCAGGACTCCGTGAGGGTGTCCGCCGGGCGTAGGACTCGGGCGAGGAACTCCCGGGTGCGTGGGTGGCTGGGGTTGCCCAGGACCTCGTCGGGGCTTCCCTGTTCGACGATGACGCCGTCGTCCATGAAGACGACACGGTCGGCCACTTCCCGGGCGAAGCCCATTTCGTGGGTCACGACCATCATCGTCATCCCGTCGTCCGCGAGGCCGCGCATGACGGCGAGGACGTCGCCGACGAGTTCCGGGTCGAGCGCGCTCGTGGGCTCGTCGAACAGCATCAGCTCGGGGCCCATCGACAGCGCGCGGGCGATGGCCACCCGTTGCTGCTGACCGCCCGACAGTTGTGAGGGATAGCTGCCTTCCTTGTCCGCGAGTCCGACGCGGGCCAGGTTCTGTCGGGCCACCTGTACCGCTTCGGTCTTGTCCCGGCCCAGCACCCGGCGCTGAGCGATCGTCAGGTTGTCCAGGACGCTCAAGTGCGCGAAGAGATTGAACTGTTGGAAGACCATGCCGATACGGCGACGGAGCCGGTCGATGTCCACATCCGGGTCGGTGATGTCGGTTCCGGCGATGAGGACGTGGCCCTCAGTGGGCTGTTCGAGCAGGTTGGTGCAGCGCAGCAACGTCGACTTGCCCGACCCGGAAGGGCCGATGACGCACACCACCTCGCCCGTGTCGACAGTGAAGTCGATGCCGCGCAGGACCTGGAGGTCACCGAAGGACTTGTGGAGCGCGCGGATCTCGATCGCCCGGGTCGGCGTGGGCGCGGACGTGTCGGCGGTGGTGGTGGCATTCGGCATGCCCGTCCCCTTGTGTTCTCTCATGGTGCCGGAGGGCTCGCCGGCGCTCATCGCTTACCGCGCCTTCGCATGGCCCGCCTCCAGGCGGCGTACCACGTAGCCCAGCGGGACGGTGATCAGGAGGTAGCAGAGACCGGCCACGAAGATGGGTGTGGTGTTGGCGGTCTCGCTGGCCAAGTCCCTTCCGAACTTGGTGAGTTCACGGGTTTGCAAGGAGACGCCCAGGAACAGCACGAGTGACGAGTCCTTGAAGAGAAGGACCAGTTCGTTGGTGAGCGGCGGCACGATGACGCGGAAGGCCTGGGGGATGACGATCGACCACATGGCCCTCGCGTGGGACATGCCCAGCGTTCGCGCCGCCTCCATCTGGCCCCGGGGCACGGCCTGGATGCCGGCCCTGATGGTCTCCGCCATGTACGCGGCGGCCACGAGGCCTAGGGCCACGGCGACCTGACCGTACGCGCCACCGGGGATGGCCAGACCGGGGAACGCCAGGGGGACGCCGACCCCGATGAAGATGAAGATCAGCAGGGCAGGCAGTCCGCGGAACACCTCGATGTACAACGAGGCGAGCCAGCGGTAGGGGGCGACCGAGGAGAGCCGCATGAGGGCGATGACCAGCCCGAGTACGAGGCCCACACCGAATCCGGACAGGGTGTACGCCACCGTGTTGGCCAGCGCCACCGTCAGTAGATCCGGGAACATCCGCTTGGCCACGGACAGTTCGAGGAACTGCTGCTGCAACTGGTGCCAGTCGGCCAGTACGGCGACAGCGATCACCGCGCCGGCCAGGACGACGTACTGCGCACCGCGGAGCATGCTGCGCCGCCGACGCGGGGAGAGGCGCGGGCGCGCGGCCGGCCGGGCCGGCGCCTTCCCCGCGACGGGTGCGTGAGAGGAGGTCACTGGGACGCGGCCTCCGCAGGCATCGGGCCGATCCACTTCTCGTACAGCTTCTTGTACGTGCCGTCCTGCTTGGCCTTCTTGATGGCCTTGTCGATGGCGGCGAGGAGCTTGGCGTTGCCTCCCTTGCGTACGGCGAAGCCGTACTTCTCACCCGTCTGGACGGTGCCCGTGACGCTGAACTTCGCTGCGTTGGCAGGGTCCTTGAGCCAGTTCTGGACCACGGGGTAGTCCTGAATCACGACGTCCACCTGACCGGTGCGCAGTCCGTTCAGCTCGGCGTCCGAGCTCTCGAACGACTTGGAGTCGATGCCGCCGGCGTGCGCGGTGTCCTCGCCGGTGGTGGCCGACTGCGATCCCAGCTTGATCTTGCCGCTCTTGATGGTGTCCAGCGACGTCGCCTTGACGCCCTTACGGGCCAACAGCGCCTGGTTGGCGTCGAAGTAGGGGGTCGAGAAGTCGAGGTGCTGCTTACGCTCGGGGGTGATCGTCATGCCCGCGGCGGCCACGTCGCAGACCCCTGCGTTGAGGTCCGCGCCCGTCTTGATCGTCTCGAACGACTTGTCCACGATCTCCTGCTTCAGACCGAGGTCGTCGGCGACCAGATCGATCAGGTCGACGTCGAAGCCGACGATCTTCTTCCCCTTCTCCGACTGGAACGGCGCGTACGGGAGATGCGTACACGTCGTCAACTGGCCGGATTTGACCAGCTTCACGCCGCCGGCCGTCGTGGTGGCCTGTTCCTTGCTGCAGGCGGTGGCCGACAGGGCGAGCGCGGCGGCGAGCACGAGCGGGGTGGAGCGGCGGACGAGTCTTCCGTGAGGGCTCACTGGACTTCCCTTGGGCATGGAGAATCGCAACTTCCGTTGGGCAGGGAGAAGTTGACCTGGAATGGGACGGGCACCCGACGGGTGCCCGCGCAGCCGTGACCACGGGCCACTGGGGAGGGGACAGGCCCAAGCGGAACTCCGACTGCGGTGGGCACACCCTGCATCAGCGCGAACACGAAAGTCCAGAGCTGTCACCAGCCACCCCGGAAGCCTTCACATTTTCGATCTTGAGTAGTGCGGGTCCGTGCGCGGGACGCCTCATCGGCCTGGGCCCACGGTCATCGGCCGCGTCGTATGCAGGGATGACGTGCACATGCCTTGACGAGTGGTCTCGACCACAAGCACCGTTACGGGAGAGCCGTTCTTCGTCCGGTGGGGGGCACGTGAACAGCAGACTGTTCGGAGTGGGCGCGGTGTTGTCCGTTCTCGCCGTCGTGGGAGGCCTGTCGGTACCGGCCTCGTCGGCGCCCGCCGCAGGGTCGGCCGGTGCATTGCCGCTCGGCCCCGCCGGCCTGCCCGAGACGCGGACGACGCGGCAGCTCCAGCCCGGAGTCACCCTCACCCGTATCGTGCGCGGCGCCGACGCCCCGGCGCTCGGGTGGACGGTCGAGGTCTCCATCCCCGGCGGTGCCGGCTCGCCGGATCCCGATGCGCCACCAGCAGCGCTCAACGACCGCGCGAGCGCCGACGAACTGGTCGCCCATCTGCGCGAAGACGGCTTCGAGGCGCGGGCCGAGGAGGTCGCCGCACCGGCGACGGCGGACTTCGCGGGCGGCACGCTCGGATGGCGCGTCCGGGTCGGGGAGTTCGGGGCGCAGTCCGCGGCCACGGCCGAGCGCACCCGGCTTCGGACGGCAGGATTCACCGGTGCCGCCGTGTATCGCGGGTGGGACGGGGAGCCCACGGACCGGGGTCCGTGGCGGATCGACGTCCTCACCATCGACCCGCACCGCTTCCGCGGCGCGCTGAGAGCCTCGTACGGGCCGGATCTCGAGAACCGTGAGAAGACCAGTCAGCTCGTGGCCGCGGCCGGGGCGACGGCAGGGGTCAACGCAGGGTTCTTCGTGCTCGACCCGAACGCCGGTGCCCCCGGCGATCCGGCCGGCGTCGGTGTGTACGGTGGCCGGCTGTTGAGCGAGCCCGTGGGCACGCGCCCCTCCCTCGTGATCCAGGACTCCGGGAGGCGGACCGGCATCGCCCGGCTCACCTGGCAGGGCAAGCTGGCCGGCCGGGGCGCCTCGATTCCACTCGACGGGATCAACCGCGTCCCCGGCCTGATCAGGAACTGCGGCGGCACCGCCGACGACACGCCCACCTCGCTGCCGCTGCACGACACGACCTGCAAGGACGACGACGAACTCGTCGCCTTTACCGGCGAGTTCAGCGGGAAGACCCCGGGCGGCGAAGGCCTTGAGGCCGTACTCGACCGCCACGGACGGGTACTTGAGGTGCGCTCGCCGCGTGGCGGATCGCTACCGGAAGGCGGGAGCTCTGTACAGGCGACCGGACGCTACGTCTCCCAACTGGTCGAACTGGCGCAGATCGGACGCCAGTTGCGGATCCAGGCCGTGTTGAAGGACGCCGACGGGCGCACCGTCTCCCCGTCCACCAGCACCAGCATCCTCAATGGCGGCCCCGAACTCGTCCGGGACGGCCGTACGCACATCACCGTGGCCGCCGACGGCATGGTCCAGCCCGGTAACCCGAGCTTCTATTACGGCTGGGTGCACAAGCGCAATCCGCGGACACTGGCCGGAGTCGACGCCGCCGGACGGACCGTCCTCGTCACGGCCGACGGACGCGGCACGGGCGCGCTCGGACTCAGCATCCCGGAGAGCGCCGCGGTCGCGAAGGCGCTGGGCCTGCGCGACGCGATCAACCTCGACGGCGGCGGGTCCACCACCATGGTCGCCGACGGGCACGTGATCAACGCCCCGTCCGACGCGACCGGCGAACGCCCGGTCGGAGACGCCCTGTTGGTCCTCCCCGGCCGAGACTGATCCCACCGACAGGAGCCGCCATGACCGCCGCCTCGATCCGCCGCGCCAGATGCCTCCTGCTCCTCCTGGCCGTACTGCTGCTCGCCCTGACGCCGAACGCACCGTCCGTGGCCGCCGCTCCCGCCCGTGGCGCCGAGGTCGTCGCCGTCACCCAGGTCGCCGACCGCCAGGTGGATCTGTCCGTACGGTCCCCAGCTCTCGGCGGCCGGACCGTCAAGGTCCGTCTTCTCACGCCCGACGGCTGGACCCTGGACGACCGCCGCCGGCACTGGCCGACCCTGTGGCTGCTGCACGGCTGCTGCGGCGACTACACATCGTGGACGAGCCGGACCGACGTCGCACGCGTCGACAGCCTGCGCGACGTCCTCGTGGTCATGCCGGAGGCCGGCTGGAACGGCTGGTACAGCGACTGGTGGAACTACGGGCAGGGTGGCGACCCCGCCTGGGAGACGTTCCACACCAAGGAGTTGCGCCGGCTTCTTGAACACGACTGGGGAGCGGGACCGCGTCGCGTGGTGGCCGGACTGTCCATGGGAGGGCAGGGTGCGCTGATGTACGCGGCCCGCCACCCGGGCATGTTCAAGGCGGCAGCGGCGTACTCCGGATCCGTGCACCCGTTGCTGAACGACGAGTCGGTGAACCGCATCATGGGCTTCTTCGGGGGCCAGGGCGACGACCCGCGCCGGGTCTGGGGCGACCCTGTGGCGCAACGGGATGTGTGGGCCGCCCATGACCCGTACTACCTGGCCGAGCGACTCAGGCCGATCCCCGTGTACCTGTCGTGCGGCGACGGCACCGCCGGCCCGCTGGACCCGCCGGGTGCCACGAACGCCCTCGAAGCCGACTTCGACCGGCAGAACCACGCCCTGGCGGGCGCGCTCGAAAGGGCGGGCGCCCGCCATGTGACGACCAACTTCTACGGGCCGGGGACCCACAGTTGGCCGTACTGGGAGCGAGAGCTGCACGCCTCGCTGCCGATGCTCCTGGGGGCGTTGCGGGTCCCGAGCTGAGGTGACGCGCGGCGGGCGCCGGGGGGTGGGGGCGGCCCGGAGCGGTTCCGGGCCGTGTCATCATTCAATGACATCGCCTGATGACAAGAACGGGAACCCTCCCTTGCAGCCCTCCATACCGGCGTCCGCGCACACGTCCGCCGCAACGGCTCCGACACCGGCACTTCGGCATCCGCGGGCCCTTGTGCCCGTCCTCGTCTCGCTCGGCATGCTCGTCGCCGTGGTCAGCAGCCTCGGCGCACCGCTCATCCCGACCATCGCGGCCGAGGACCACGTCGCCGTCTCCACCGCACAGTGGGCGCTGACGCTGACGATGCTGGTCGGAGCCATCGCCACACCGGTCATGGGGCGCCTCGGCGACGGCCCGCACCGCAAGAACGTGATCCTCACGGGTCTTGCCGTGGTCCTGGTGGGCAGTCTCCTGGCGGCCCTGCCTCTCGGGCTGACCTGCCTTCTCTTGGGCCGGGCGCTGCAGGGCGTCGGCATGGGTCTCGTCCCGCTCGCCATCGCCACCGCCCGTGACGCACTGCCGCCGGAGCGGGCACGGTCTGCGGTGGCGACCCTCTCCCTGACCACCGCCGCGGGCATCGGCCTCGGCTATCCGATCACCGGCCTGTTCGCCCAGTACCTCGGCATGTACGCGGGATTCTGGTTCGCGGTCGCCACGGCCGCCGCCGCGTTCATCGCCACCGTGACCGTCGTGCCCGCGGCGCCGAACCGCCCCGCCACCCGCATGGACTTTCCCGGCGCGCTGCTGCTCGCCGGCGGCATGGCGGCCCTCCTGGTGACGCTGGCCGAGGGAGAGCGGTGGGGCTGGGGATCCGCGCCGCTGCTCGCACTGGCCGTCGCGGCCGTCGTCCTGCTCGCCGGGTGGGTGCTGCACTCGATGCATTCCACGCATCCGCTGGTGCGCGTACGGCTCATCAAGGATCGCGGCGTACTCGTCGCCAACCTGACCACGATGGTCGGGGGCGTCGGCACCTACCTGCTGATCGCCCTGGTCACCCGATACGTCCAGACGCCCGAGTCCGCGGGATACGGCTTCGGCTCGTCCATCGTCGTCACCGGCCTGCTCCTCGTGCCGTTCTCCGCGGCCAGCCTCGTCACCGGCCGCCTCGTGCGGATGCTCGGCGCAGCGGCGACGCCCGCCCGCATGCTGCCGCTGGGCTGCCTGCTCTCCCTCGCCGGCCTGGTCTGCTTCCTGCTCGCCCGCTCCAGCCTGTGGGGCATCGGCACGATGATGGCGCTCGCCGGACTCGGCGTGGGCGTCACCTTCGCGGTCACGCCCGGCCTGATCGTCGGTGGGGTGCCCGTGCAGGAGACGGGCAGTGCCATGAGTTTCAATCAGGTCATGAAGTACATCGGGTACTCGACCGGCAGCGCGCTCAGCGCGGTCATCCTCCAGGCCGCCACCGACCCCGGCGCGGCGCTGCCGGCCGACGACGGATACCGCAACGCGGGCCTCGCCGGCTGCGCCGCCTTCGTGATCACCGGCATTCTCGCCGTGGTACTCACTCGGACGGGTACCCGGCTGCGCCCCTCCGTGGTCGCGGCGGGGCAGACCACGCCGGTCGCCAAGGGTGAGCAGGCGCGCCCCGAGCCGAGCCGCCCATGAGCGCGGAGGCCGCGGGCCCGCGCCGGAACTCCGCCCGCACCCGCGAGGCGCTGCTGCGGGCGGCGACCGAACTCTTCTCCGAGCGCGGCTACGACCGCACGACCATCCGCGAGATCGGCGAGCGGGCAGGTGTGGACCCGGCCCTGATCGCGCGCTACTTCGGCAGCAAGCCCCTGCTGTACGTGGAGGTGCTGCGCGCCGAACACGGCGACACCGCGCCGGACGACCTGCTCACGGAGCCGCGCCTGCGCGAGGTCGCCGAGCGGGCGGAGCGGCGCGGTCCGGTCCCTCTGCTGAGGGTCGCTGTCCAGCCGTTGAGTGACGGGGCCGCGCAGGACGCCACCCGCGCGGCCCTGCGCGCCCGGCTCGTGGATCCGCTGCGGGCACGCTTCGCCCGGGAGGGCAGGGACCGGCCCGGGCTGCGGGCCGACGTGCTGGTGGCGGCGGTCGCCGGGGTGTTGCTCGCCCGCCATTCCGGGGCGTTCGAGGACCTCGCCGAGGCGGACGTGGACGAGGTCGTCGACGTACTGCTGGAGACGTTCGGCGGCGGGGGACCTGCCGGCGATCGGTGAACGCCGGCAGGACCACTGGTTCACGCGTCCGCGAGCCATTCGAGGGCGGCTACGACGAGTGCTTCCACGCCCGTGCTCAAGGTGGGCTCGACGAGTGGGGCGAAGTGGGGGGAGTGGTTGGCCGGCAGTTCGTCCAGCCGGTCTTCCGCGAGCGCGGTGAGAACCGTTTCGGTGTCCAGGCCGCCCCAGAACCAGAACACGGTGGGCACGCCGAGCACCTCACCGAATACGCCCACGTCCTCGCTCGCGTTCACCTGAGGCATCGGCATGATCCGCTGCGGCCCGAAGTGCTCCGCGAACGCGGCGACCGTGGTCTGCGTCGCATCCGGCTCGCTCACGAGCGCCGGAGCGGCGCCGGTCCAGTCGAATTCCGGCGGCTGCTCCGCGCCGCTCGCCTGCGACTCCGCCGTGGCGATGCGCTGGATCGCGTCGCGGACCTTGTCGCGGATCGCCGGGGTGAACGTACGGACGTTGACCCCCAACTCGGCCTTGTCGGGGATGATGTTGTCCTTTGTGCCCGCCTGCAGGCGACCCACCGTCACCACGGCCGTCTCCGCCGGAGGCACCTCCCGCGCGACGATGCCCTGCAGCCGCGTGACCACGTTCGCCGCCATGAGCACCGGGTCGATGGACGCCTCGGGCCGGGATCCGTGGCCGCCGCGACCGTGGAGGGTGATGTTCAGGGAATCCGCAGCAGCCATCACCGGGCCCGTGCCGTAACCGATGACCCCTGCGGGCAGTGGCCCGACGTGCTGGCCCAGCACGATCTCGGGCTTGGGGAACCGCTCGAACAGTCCGTCATCGACCATCCCGCGCGCGCCGACCGCGAGTTCCTCAGCCGGCTGGAACACAACCAGCAAGGTGCCGCGCCACTGATCACGCGACTGCGCGAGCAGCATGGCGGCGCCGGTCAGGCAGGCGGCGTGCATGTCATGACCGCAGGCATGCATCACCGGAACGTCACGGCCCTCGTTGTCCACACCACGCGCCTGGCTGGCGTAGGGCAGCCCGGTCTTCTCCTCGACCGGCAGCGCGTCGAAGTCCGCGCGGAGCATGACCACCGGCCCCTCACCGTTGCGCAACAGCCCGACCACGCCGGTGACGCCGATTCCTTCGGCCACCTCGTCGAATCCCGCGTCGCGCAAGCGCTGCGCCAGCAGACCGGCGGTTCGTGTCTCCTGGAGCGAGAGTTCCGGGTTCTGGTGCAGATCCTGGTAGAAGGCGGCGAGTTCATCGCGGATCTCCGGCAGTTGCGCGGTCACCGTCTTCGACATGGCTACCTGACCTTTCTGAGTACCGATGTGCGTACCGTAACTCCGCACACATGTGATCCGCGTCGCCCCCCGGGGCAGGTGGCGCTGATTGATGTACGTGCCAAGGCGGCTGTGCGGGGGTGTTGGACGAGCTCACCGAACTCATCGCAAGTCCCCGACCTGAGGAAGGCGTCCGCCCTGTCAGGGCTTCCAGTCGCCCGTGCGGTCCAGGCGGCGGCGTTGCTGTCCGGCGGTGGGTACGTCGAGGGCCTGGCCTCGTGCCGTGAGGCGGTCGGCGACCGTCGTGCGGTGCTCGGCGGGCTTGTTGTCGTCGTACTTGAACTTGGCGCGCACCTCGGTGACGTCCAGGCGCAGGCCGCGGATGCCGGACAGCATGCGGCCGTACGGCGGCTGGTCCACGGCGACGAGGGCGTGGTCGCCGTTCGGCTGGAAGTGGGCGAGCTGGCGGCGCAGGAGTTCGGCCTTGGCCTCGGGGGCGTCGACGATGTGGGCGCGGCAGGTGAACCGGACGGCCGCGTAGTAGCTGGTGGGGACGCCGTCGGTGGGCGGCGTGTCGGGCTTGGCGCGCCAGGGGCCGGGGACGAAGGCGTAGTCGCCGATGACGGTGAACGTAACGTTCGGGTCGTACTCGATCGCCTCCCAGACCGGGTTGGGGCGGGCGAGGTGGATCAAGAGCCGGCTGTTGTCGCTGGTGAAGTGAGTGGGGACGACCATCGGAGCCTGGCCGGGGAGGCCGTTGACACTGAGCTGGCCGAAGTCGTGGCCGTCGGCGATCCACGTCTGCCATTCGGCGTCGTCCAGTGCGGCGTCCCAGGGCTGGATGAACACGCTCTGCTCCTTGCGGGGTTGTGGGCCGGTCCAGGGTCTTTCGTCTGCGGGAAGCCTAGGTGAGAGCGAGGAGGCTGACGGCGACGGCTGCGGTCCCCAGGCCGACGAGCCGGCCGCGGGAGACGGAGAAGACGGGACAGTCGGCGGCGACTCTATGTGTTGGCTCCCGACCGGCCTCGGGTCCGGGTCAGGATTCCGCGCAACTCCGCCTCGGGGAGCTTCGGTCGGCGGTCCGCGGTGAACAGGCCGTTGATCTCCTGCTCGGTGTCGGTGAACTGGGTGAAGCAGAAACCGGCGAGGCCGGAGTCCACCGCGGCCGCCACCAACCCGGCCAGGCGCTCGGAGAACTCTTCCTTCGTGCTCACGGTGTCGTAGCCGAACCACTCGGCGCCTTCGGCCGGTTCGAAGGTGGCCCCGCCGAACTCACTCAGTACGACGGGCTGCCCCTGGTGGCGCACGCCGTCCAGGACGAGCCGTTTGGCACCGGGCCACTGCTCGACGATCTCGCCCTGCCGCAACGAGGAGTGCCCGTAACGCTCGCGCAGTACCTGCGCATGCTGCGTGTAGTCGTGCACACCCCAGATGTCGGCGGCGGAGATCTCCCAGCCGTCGTTGGAGACGGACGGGCGTGACGGGTCGAGGGCCTTGGTCAGGTGGTAGAGGCTGTCCATGAAGTGCCGTTGGGCGGGGACGAGCGCCGGGTTCGGGACGGACCAGGACTCGTTGATCGGAACCCACGCGACGATCGACGGGTGGCTGAGGTCGCGGGAGATCGCCTCGGTCCATTCGCCGACCACTCGCTCGACGGTCTGCGTGCCGAACGTGTACGCCGACGGCATCTCCTCCCAGAGCATCAGCCCCAGCCGGTCGGCCCAGTAGAGGAAGCGGGGATCCTCGATCTTCTGATGGATGCGCAGCCCGTTGAGACCGATCGACTTGGCCAGTTCGGCGTCCCGGCGCAACGCGTCTGCCGGGGCCGCCAGATGGGATGCGGGCCAGTAGCCCTGCTGGAGCGCGAAACGCAGGAAGTACGGCTTGTGGTTGAGGAGGAAGACACCGTCGTCCCAGCCGATGTCGCGCAGACCGAGGTAGGACGTGACGCGGTCGACGGGGGTGTCGTCGGCCGCGTCGTTCAGAGTCACGATCGCGTCCACGAGATGGGGTTGCTCGGGGCTCCAGAGCAGGTCGTCGAGGTCCTGAGCGTGCCGAAGGGCCGGCACCGCGACATCGAACTCCGTCTCCTGGCCGTCGGCCAGCGTGCGCTGTTCGGCGAGCACCCGATCGCCTCGGGCGAGGCGCACCGTGACGGTCAACGGGCGTCGCGGCCACTCACTCAGCCGGATCCGACAGCGCACGCGGGCGTGGGCGACATCGGGGATCCAGTGCAGGACCGTGATGTGCTCGTCCGGCACGTCCTCCAGCCATACCGGCTGCCAGATGCCTGAGGTGCGGTGGTACCAGATGATGTGCGGGTCCCGCCGCCAGTCCTGCTTGCCGCGAGGTTGCGTGGCGTCGAGCGGCTGGTCCTCGGCCCGGACGACGACGGTCTGCTCACCGTCCCGGTGGACGGCATCGGTGAGGTCGCAGGAGAAGCCAGTGTGGCCGCCTTCGTGGCGTTCTACGAGTTGTCCGTTCACCCACACCTCGGCCCGGTGGTCGACTGCGCCGAAGTGCAACAGCAGGCGCCGGCCCGCTGTCGGCCGGGTGACCTCGATCGTGCGCCGGTACCAGAGCACGGGGTGGAAGGCCGTGTCGCCGACGCCGGAGGCCTCGGACTCGGGCGGGTAGGGCACGGTGATGGTGGCGGTGAAGGGTTCGGTGGTTTCCGGGTCCATCCAGCGGTCGGCGCGGCCGCGGTTCGCGTCGTCGTAGGCGAACTGCCACGGACCGCTCAGGTCACGCCAGTTGGGGTCGCGGACGAGCTGCGGCCTAGGGTGGCCGGCGGCGTCCAGATGGGAGTACGGCATGCGGGAACTCCGGTGGTGTCGTACGGGAGTACGGAGGAAGTGGGCGTCGCCGCGGATCAGTCCGCGGTGGAGCGGAGCCCCACGACTGTGGCGGCGAACGCCAGCGGACCGGACAGCAGTGGAGCCAGCAGGGGAATCGACCATGCGAGGAGCAGGCTCAGGAGTACGGCACCGGCGAGGAGGAGCGAGCCGCGCGGGTCGGCGACGCTGCGGACGAATCCCTCGCGTGCGGACAGCCGGTGCGGAGCCTCCAGCGCCGTAGCGCGCAGCCCCACGACCGCGGCGCCCAGCGTGAGCAGCGCCAGCGCGGGTGACATGACGGCCGCTCCGGGCAGCGAACTGCGCAACAGCGCGGCGTCGATCAGGAGGACGAGTGCGAGCAGCGGCGGAACACACCCGGCGGCCAGCACCCGCGCGGTCATGTGTGCGCGCAGGTGAGCGACGTACGTACCGGCCCTGACCGGGAGGCCATGGACAGCGGTCTGACGGAGGGCGGTCGACGCGGCGGCGAATGCGGCGGGTGCCGTGACGACCGGGAGGCAGGCGGCGGTGGTGAGCAGGCCGACCAGGAGCACGTCGGCGAAGAGGGAGAAGCTCGGCCCGAAGACCTCGCCGGGCTCCCGGCGATCGCGGCTGTCCCGGCTGGACGCGGTGGGCGCGTGGGTCATGGTGGCTCAGCCCTTCAGCCCGGAGGTGGCCATGCCCTGCACCAGATAGCGCTGGAAGACGAAGAAGAACAGCACGATCGGCAGGACCGAGATCACCGACATGGCGAACATGGGCCCGTACGCGGACGTGCTGGACTGGTCGACGAAGCTGCGCAGGGCGAGGGTGATGGTGAACTTCTCCGGCGCGAACAGATAGATCATCTGCGTGAAGAAGTCGTTCCACGTCCAGATGAACGTGAAGATGGCGGTGGTGATCAGCGCGGGCCGGGTCAGGGGGAGCGTGATCGACCAGTACGTGCGGAAGGCGCCGCAGCCGTCGATGCGGGCGGACTCCTCCAGCTCGCGCGGCAGTCCGCGCATGAACTGGACGATCAGGCATGCTCGGCTTGAAGTACGAGCCCTGGTGGCCGTCGGTCGTGGGGACCGGTGCGAAGTGGACGGAGTCGCCCAGCAGGGCCGGGTAGCTGGGGAACGGCGCGTCCCAGGTGAAGTCGGCGGCGGCGAGATGGCGGCCCATCGGGCTCGTCTCGGTGCTGTTGGCCTGCGCGGTGTCCCTGGCCTGAGCGATGGTGCCGTCCTTGCGCAGCCGGTCGCAGAACGTCCAGAACGCGGTGAGGTCGTCCTCGGTGAACCCGAGCTCGGTCTGGCTCGCGTAGAGCTTTCCGCCGCGGCTGCGCAACCAGGTCTCGAAAACGTCCTCGTTGGTCCCGCCGTCATTGGCACCCGCGAAGGGGCGGCCGTCGGGAGACTTCAGTCCCAGGGCGACGATCTTCCTGTTGGCCCTTTCCCAGTCCAGCCACGTCCAACTGGGTTTCGGTGACGGGATGTTGGCCTTCTCGTAGACGGCGGAGTCATAGGCGTAGCCGGTGATGCCGCGGCCCATGGGAAGGGCGTACTGCCCGCCCTTGTACGTGCCGGTGCGCAGGAAGTCCCTGCTCATGTCGGACGTGCGGATCGTCCCGTTCTTGATGGCGTCGTCCAGTGACATCAGCGCGTCCCCGCCCGCGTACTGGGACACCTGCCGGTAGTCGAGCTGCGCCACATCGGGCATGCCGCCGCCGGCCGCCTGCGTGGCCAGTTTCTGCAGGTACGCGCCGAAGTCCCCGCTCGATGTGCGGACGGTGACGCCGGGGTGTTCCTTCTCGAAGAGCCGCACGGCCTGCTCGGTGCGCGCGGCACGGTCGTCGTTGCCCCACCAGGAGAACGTGAGGGTGACGCCGCCGGATGTACTGCCGCTCGCGGTGGCGCAGGCGGTGAGCGTGGAGTTCAGCGCGGTGCTGAGGCCGACGGCGGCCGCGGCCAGGACGGCCCGGCGGGGGAGTGGGCGCCGGCCGCTTCGGGGCTCGGGCATGGGGGGCCTCCCAGGGGACGGTGCGTGGATGGAGGGGGAGGGGCGGGGTGGTGAGCAGCCTCGTGGCCGGTGGGAGATGGGCGGGGTGGTGACCAGCCTCGCGGCGGGGGTGTGAGCTGGGCGGGGTGGTGACCAGCCTCGTGGCCGGAGGCAGATGGACACGGGGTAGTGACCAGCCTCGTGGCCGGTGGGAGATGGGCGGGGTGGTGACCAGCCTCGCGGCAGGGTGTGAGCTGGGCGGGGTGGTGACCAGCCGCGAGGCCGGTCGTCAGATGCCGAGGTAGACGTCCAGTCGGCCGCACATGCCGAAGCGTCCCCGGGCGGTGGGCCCGGTCGCGGTGACCCTGGCCCGGGCCAGGTGTCCGGCGTCCTTCGCACGCAGAGCGCCGAGTTGGGACCCGGTCGCCGCCGCGGCGGCATGTGCGCCGTCCTGCCAGCGCTGCTCCCAGGCGTCGAGGCGCGGGCGGATCAACTCGGTGGCGGCCCGCTGGAACGCCGCCAGCGGTTCCGGATCGCCGCCCTCGGTGGCTTCGCGCAGTTCCAGGAACCGGCGGGTCGCCAGATCGCGGCGGGCGCGGGCGACCTCCACCTGCCGGGCTTCCGGGACGTCGGTGGGGATACGGATCGCGGTCGCGTAGGTCTCGGCGTCGGTGAGGAGGTCCTGGGGGAGGGTGAGCACCGCGTCGCCCGCTTCGGGCAGGCCGCTGTTCTGCATCACGACGGTGATCTGCAGGCCGCCGGCATTGGTGAGTCGATGGATCGTGCCCGGCGTGAACCAGGCCACGGTGCCCGGCTCCAGAGGTGTCTCCTGGTAGCCGGACGTGGTCAGGGTCTGCACGGTGCCACGCCCGGCCGTCACCACGTATCCCTCGCTGCACGTGAGGTGCAGATGCGGGGTGCCGCCGCCGGGCAGCCCGTCGACCGTGGGCCAGTCGTAGACCGTCAGGTGGGACACACCCACCGCCGCCGGGAAGCCGTCGTACGTCGCGCTCACCACGCGTGCCCCCGCAGGTGCGCGGCGACCTGCTCGCGGTCCCAGGCGCCGTCGGCGATCGTCACGCGGTAGCTACGGGTAAGGGTGTCGCCCGGCGCGAGGACGAGTTCCTCGTGGAAGGCCCAGGACGGCGCCACCGCGGCGAACGGGTCGCTGCGCACGAACCAGTGAGCGGGGTGCGTTCCCTTGTCGCCCGCGTGGTCGTTGGCGGTGGCGTGCTCGAAGACAAGGGTGGCGTGACCGTCGCGCCCGTCGTGCTCACCGACGTACGCCAGCCAGGGTGCTTGACTGCCCATCAGATCTCCGCCGTCCGCTTCGGCGGTGAAGACCCGCCCGTCGCGGAAGGCCCGCGGCCCGCGCCAGAACAGGCCGGTGTATCCGGCCGCGGGACGGCCATGGGTGGTGGGGCTGCCGAAGTGCAGCGGTTCGTCGCGCCGGTTGGTGACGGCCGAGGTCCACGTGAGCGACCAGCTGCCGGAATCCGCGTCCACGTCGCGCACCTCGATGCGGCGTTCCTCGTCGGCCCACAGTTCCTCGGTGTGCGGGTGCCAGGTCAGACGCTCGGCGATGACGGCGCGGCCGTCCGTGGCGGAGACCTCCTCGAAGGCGACGTGGGCCATCGAGCCGACCTTCTCGGGCTGGGCGAGGTATCCGTCGCCGTGCACGTAGGTGTTGCCGCCCCACAGGTTCTGGCCCGACAGGTGAGAGGCCGTCAGCTGCAGTCCCTTGTGCCAACGGTGGTCGTTGGGGCGGTAGTCGGTGACGACCGCGCCGGAGAGGGTGCGGATCGGGTGCAGGTACGGCTTGGGGGCCTCCCATGCGGCTTCGGGACGGTACACGTAGGCGAACAGCTCGGTGCCGGTGGCCGCGTGGGCGACGGTGATGCGGTCGCCGTGGGCGTGGGTCAGTGCGAGCGTCATGCGGGGTCCTCCTCCTGGTGGGGGCCGGCAGGCGCCCATCCCTGGGCGTCGCCGTGCAGGGCGGTGTAGTAGGGGTCGCCAGGGGCTATGTCACCGGCGCGGACGGGCACGTCGGTGAACGCGGACTTGTACAGAGCGGTGATGAACTCGAGCGTCTGGCGTCCGCCCGCGCCGCTGGTGGCGTGGCGTCGTCCGGCCTTGATGTCGGCGACGAGCGCCCGCAGTTGGGCGAGGTGCGAGCTGGGCTCGTCCTCGCCGAAGTCGTGCCAGCCGGCGACGGTCTCCTCGGGGACGCCGGGAGCGGGCGTGATGCGCCAGTCGGCGTTGCGGTAGCCGTACAGGTGCGTCAGCTCGATCGTCGCGAGTTCGCAGTCGATGCGGATGCGGCTGACCTCGTCGGGGCTCAGCACGCTGTTGACGACCGTGCCGACGGCACCGTCGGCGAACCGGATCTGCGCGGTGGACACGTCCTCGGTCTCCACGTCGTGCACGAGCCGCGCGGCCATGCCGCGCACCTCGGTCCACGGCCCCATCAGATCGAGCAGCAGATCCGTCTGATGGATGCCGTGACCCATCGCCGGGCCGCCGCCCTCGGTCGCCCAACGGCCGCGCCACGGCACGGCGTAGTAGGCGGTGTCCCGGTACCAGGTGGTCTGGCAGTGCGCCACCAGCGGCCGGCCGAACGCGCCCTCGCGCAGCAGCCGGCGGATGTGCCGGGCGCCGGAGCCGAAGCGGTGCTGGAAGACGATCGACGCGTACGGGTCCCCGTCGCCGCCCTTCTCGGCCGCCTCGACGGCGTCGTAGTCGGCCAGAGACGGGCATGGCGGCTTCTCGCACCAGACCCAGGCACCGGCTCGTAGCGCCGCGACGGACTGTTCACGGTGCACGGCGGGCGGGGTGCACAACACGACGAGATCCGGGCGTACTTCGGCGAGCATCGCGTCGAGATCCGTGGACGCGTAGGGAATCTGGAACGCGTCGGCGAAGGCACGTACGGCGGTGTCGTCCACGTCCACCACGGCCACGACGTCCGTCTCCCCTTCCGTGGCCAGCTTCTGCAAGGCCGGCAGATGGCTGGACCGCGCGATACCACCCGCTCCGACGACGGCCGCGCGGAGCGGACGGTGGGGACGATCTGGAGACATGGGAACCCTCTCGAGAGACGGACGGCAAGCGCTTGCTGCGAGGTCGTTCCAACGTTGTAACTGCCACGTATCCGCAGGGTCAACCCCCTCGTCGGAAAGAGTTTGCCGACGGCGGGAACCCCGGTGATCCGTGCTCACGGGTGCATAATCTGGGGGAACTTCGCGTGCGGGGGGCGATCGAATGGCAGCAGTGACACTCAAAGACGTGGCGGAGCGCGCGGGGGTGTCGATCAAGACCGTGTCCAACGTTGTACGTGACGCCCCGAAGGTGTCCGAGGCGACGCGGACACGGGTGATGCGCGCAGTGGCGGAACTCGGCTACCGGCCCAATCCGTCGGCGCGAAGACTCAGAACCGGGCGCAGCGGCCTGATCGCGCTGGCGGTCCCGGACCTCGCGACGCCCTACTTCGCGGAGCTCGCACACCACGTGAGAACAGAGGCGGCGGCGCTGGGCTTCACCGTCCTGATCGAGGAGACCCTGGGGGACGCCGGCGAGGAGCTGCGTCTGGCCACGGGTGTCGGCGCGTCGTTGCTGGACGGCGTGATCCTGTCGCCGCTGCACGTCTCACCCGACGAACTCGCCTCCGTGGCCGACGAGTTCCCCCTGGTGCTGCTCGGCGAGCGCAGCTACGAACGCGATCGCGTAGTCGCAGACCACGTCCTGATCGACAACGTCGCCGCGGCTCGCGAGGCCACCGCGCACCTGGCCGGTCTCGGCCGCACCCGGATCGCCGCGATCGGTGTCGACCGACCGGAGTCCGCGACCAGCCGCCAGCGCCTGGCAGGGTTCCAACTGGCGCTGCACGAAGCAGGGTTGACCTACGACCCCAGGCTTGCGCCGCTGGTCAAGGAGTTCGACCGCCGTGACGGGCTCCTGGCGATGCGCACCCTGACAGCGCTGCCGGCGGATGTGCGGCCCGACGCGGTGTTCTGCTTCAGCGACCTGCTGGCCGTAGGAGCCCGACGGGCCGCGTTCGAAGCGGGATTGCACATCCCCCGGGACATCGCCTTGGCGAGTATCGATGGCTCCGCGGAGGCGCTGTACGGCACGCCGTCTCTCACCTCGGTGGTTCCTGACAAGGCCGCGATCGCCTCCCTGGCCGTGAAGTGCCTGGCGACCCGCATTCGCGCGGACGATGCCCCGCCGTTCGAGGTGCACGTGGCCCCCTACTGGCTGGAGGTGCGGGAATCCACGAGCGGTGAGCGGCAGCCGCTGCCCGCCGCCTGACGGACCGGCGCCCGGCCTGCGGCCCGCACGCGCGGGCCGCAGGCATCAAGGACGCGGACCGGCGGTTCGGGAACGGGCCTCACCCATGGGTGACGCGCACCGGCTCGAAGGTCACGGCGGTCTGTGGACCATCGGCCCACAGCACGCGCAACTCCCCCTCGCCGAACCGCACGTCGGACACCACGTCGCTGAGCGGAGCGCTGGGCTCGTCGGCGCTCAACGACGCCAGCGCCACGAAAACCGCCGTTCCCTCGGCCTCGCCGGAGAGTCGCGGCACCCGCACCCACCGCTCGTACGCCGTGCCCTGCGGCGCCCGCACCTCGTCCCGTTCGCCCCACCCGTACAGGCCGTGCAGCTGCGAACTCAAGGCGTCCGAGGCCCACCCGGTGAGCGTGACCCCCGCCCCGTGCGGTGCCCCCACGACCCGGTGCACCCGCAGCTCGTACCGGCCCCGGGCCACGGTCACGCTCTCGACGCGCAGCCCCGGCACCATCGGCGGGCCCGAGGCGAACACCGGCAGGTGCGAGGACGCGGCCCAGCCCCACCCGTCACCCTGGCCCGCGCCCAGCGGACGGATCCGGCGCCGCACGCTGGCCGCGCCGCCGACCACGATGGAAAGATGGTTGTCGGCGACATTCGTCCGGGACGTCGGGCCCGTGGCCGTCGAGTACGCGTGACGGCCGTACAGCGGGTCGTCCTGAGCGGCCGACTCCGATTCGTGCGGGCGGACGTGGTCGCTGCCGTGGTTGTGGAGCCGTACGATCCCGTCGGCCCGCGTCGACTGGACGAGCAGCCCCGGCGCGGGCAGTGCGAGCACCCGGTCCGGGCCCTCGCTCGGCGCGGGCTCCTCGGTCGCCGTCCACAGCGGATCGTCCTCCGGCGCGAGCAGCGCCACGAACCCCTTCGACGCCCAGTACGGTGATGCCGGCCCCGAGTACGTCTGCAACGTCGCGTCATGCGGGCCGTGCCAGCCCAGGCTCAAAAGCCCGTCGTCCGTCACCCCGCCCCGGTCGAGGAAGTAGCGCAGGCTCCCGCTGATGAGGCGGCGCGACGTGCCCGGCGTCAGCGGAGTGTGGCCGGTGACGGCGCCGATGCCGACGGCCGCCGACGCCGCGAACCGGTAGGTCAGCGAACGCCCGAAGTGGATCGGCGCCCCGTCGGCGCCGAAGAGCAGCGAGAACCCTTCGAGGTGCTCACGCAGACGGGGCCCGAACCGGGCGGCCAGCGCGGTGTCGCCGGACAGGTGCGCGTGCAGCATCGGGTACAGGTGCAGCGCCCACCCGTTGTAGTGGTCGAAGGCCTGCCCGTCGCCGTCCGCATACCAGCCGTCGCCCCGGTACCACGTCTCCATCAGCCCGAGTGCCCGCTCCATGGCGCGCGTTGTGGCCTCGTCGCCGCGGCCGACCGACTCCAGGAACGACGCCACCGTGAACGGGAACAGGTACCAGTTGTTGGGTGCGGGCGTGTGATTGATCGCGCCGCGCAGCCAGCTCTCCGCCCGGTCCTGCACATCGGCGTCGAGCCGGTCCCACAGCCACGGCCGGGTCAGAGACAGGCCGAGCGCCACGGACGCCGACTCGACCATCGGCTGGCCCTGCACATGGTGGTCGAGGATCAGCGGCCATGACTCGGCGTCGTCCCGGCCGGGCGTCCGAGTGCCCGCCGTGAGGCCCTGTGCGTACCGCTCAAGCCAGCCGCGCGGGTCCTTTCCGCCGGCGCCCGCGACCCGGAAACCGGCCGCCAGGAACGTACGGGCGAAGCCTTCGAGGCCGTCCGAGCGGTCCCCGGACGCGGAGGGGCGTCCCGGAAGGTCGAGCAGGGCGCCCTCAGGTGTGGCCCAGCGCCACGCGGCGCCGAGCAGCCCGTCGGCGACGGCCTCCCAGTGTGCGCGCGTGTAGCCCGTCCGGGGACTCAACTCGCGGTCGTCTTCGGGCAGTTCGAACGGGATGGTCATGCGAGGAACGCCAGCCTTTCGCGTCGTACGGGATGGGCGAAGCCGTCGCCCGCGGCCCACCGGGCCACCTCGCCGACGGCCGTGTCGGCGAGGCGTTCCCACTCGTTGCCCTGGGAACCTGCGAGGTGGGGCGTGATCAGTGCGTTCGGACAGGCCCACAGGGGGTGAGCGGCGGGCAGGACTTCGGGGTCCGTCACGTCGAGCACCGCCCGGACACGGCCCGTGCTCACGACGTCGGTGAGTGCGTCCTGGTCGACGACGGCGCCGCGCGAGGTGTTGATGAGGGTGGCCCCCGCCCGCATGGAGCTGAGCAGCTCCCGGCTGACGAGGCCGCGTGTGGCCGGAAGCAGCGGCGTATGGACGCTCAACAGGTCGCTGCGCGCGAAGAGTTCGGACAGCTCCACCCACTCCACGCCCAGTTCGGCGGCCTCCGCCTCGGTGACGTACGGGTCGTGCAGCAGCACCTCGAAGTCGAAGGGTCGCAGCAGCTCGATCACCCGGCGGCCGATCAGGGACGCGGACAGCAGGCCCACCGTGCGGCGGTAGTTGCCCACCTCTTGCGTGGTCAGCAGCCAGTTGTCGCGCGCACGGGTCCGCCGGAAGTCGCGGGCCCGTTCGAGGACGTTCTTGCCGTGCAGCAGGATCATCGCGAGGGTGTACTCCGCGACCGGCAGCGCGTTGGCCGCGGCGGCCGAGGACACCTCGACGCCCTGTTCCCAGCAGGCGTCGGTGACATGCCCGCGCACCGAGCCGGCCGCGTGCACCACCGCCTTCAGGTGCGGCGCCGATGCCAGTACGTCCGCGTCGAGCGGCAGGCAGCCCCAGCCGGTGACCAGCACCTCGACATCGGCGAGGACATCCTTGGCCCGTACGGTCGTCAGGTCGTCCAGTACGGGCAGCGGCGCCAGATCGCACACCTCCGCGAGCGCGGCCACGGACCGCGGCGTGAAGACGGCCGCCGCGGCCTGGGGGGACATGGCCAGCGCCACGCGGGGCTTGCTCACTTGACCGCCCCCGCCGTCAGGCCGGACCGCCAGAACCGCTGGAGGAAGATGAACGCGAGGACGAGAGGGAGGACGGCGAGGAGCGAACCCATGATCACCACCGGGTAGTACTCGGGCGAGACGGTCGCCTGGCTGTTCCACTGGAACAGGCCCAGGCTGACGGGATAGAGCTTCTGGTTGGACAGCATCACCATCGGCAGGAAGAAGTTGTTCCAGATCGCGGTGAGCTGGAAGAGGAAGACCGTGATCAGGCCGGGGCCGAGCATCCGCAGGGAGACACGGACGTACGTCGTCAGCTCACCGGCGCCGTCGACGCGGGCCGCCTCCAGGACTTCGTTCGGCACGTAGCCCTGGGCGAAGATGCGGCCCAGGTACACACCGAAGGGGTTGAACAGGACCGGGATGAAGACCGACCAGAAGGTGTTCACGACGCCGGTCGCGGACGCGAGCAGGTACAGCGGCAGCGCGAGCACCGTCTGCGGCACCATGACCGCCGCGAGCACCAGGCCGAACAGCTTCTCCTTGTGCCGGAAGTGGTACTTGTCGAAGGCGTAGCCACAGGCGACGCTGATCATCGCGCCGATCGCGGCGCCGAGCACCGCGTACAGCAGGCTGTTGCCGTACCAGCGGCTGTAGAGGCCGCCGTCCATCGCGAACAGGTCCTTGACGTTCTGGACGAACGAGAAGTCCTTGAAGGAGAGGATGTTGCTGCTGAACAGCGCGTCGCGGGACTTGCCGGCGGCGAGCACCAGCCACAGCGCCGGCAGCATGGTGTAGAGGACGGAGATCGCGACGACGACGTTGACGGTCGTACGGCCCAGCAGACGGGGGCGCAGCAGGGCGGACCTGCTCAGCTCGGCAGTGGTCATCGGGCGTTCTCCTCGGCCGAGTTGACGCGGTTGGTCCAGCGGGTGACGCCGTAGGAGACGGCGATCGTGATGACGAGGAGGATCACCGACGCGGCGGCCGCGAGCGAGTAGTTGTTACGGCTGAACGCCGCGTCGTAGATGTACATGCTCGGGGAGAACCGGGCATCGACGACCTGCGACCCCGCGCGCAGCAGCATCGGTTCCGTGAACAGCTGCAGCGCCCAGATCAGTGTGAACATCGCGACCATGACGATCGAGGAGCGCACCAGCGGTGCCTTCACCTGGAGGGCGGTGCGCACCGGACCCGCCCCGTCGACCACGGACGCCTCCAGGACCTCCCGGGGGACCGCTTGCAGGGCCGCGTAGAAGACGACCATGTTGTAGCCGAGATTGCTCCACACCGCGATGTTCACGATCGACGGAATCGCGGTGTGCAGGCCCAGGAAGTTGACGGTGATGTCGGCCTTGCCGAGCAACTGGATGATCGGGCTGATGCCGGGTGTGTAGAGGTACAGCCAAATCAGCGCGGCGATGATGCCGGGCACCGCATGCGGCAGGAACAGGCCCAACTGGGCCCAGGAACGGAGCCGTACGAGACCTGAGTCGAGCAGCAGCGCCAGCGCCAGCGAGCCGATGGTCATCACCGGGATGTAGATCACGCAGTACAGCGCGACCGTGCCGAGGCCGGACAGGAACGACGGGTCCGTGAGCACGGCGGCGTACGAGCGCAGGCCGACGAAGACCGTGCGCTCCGGGCCGAAGCCGAGGTCCGGCTGGTCGTCGCTGAAGAAGCTCAGCCACACCGCCGTCGCGACCGGGATCAGGAAGACGAGCGTGAGGAGGATGAAGAACGGGGCCATCAGGACGCCCGCGGCGCCGCCCCGGCGGCGCCCCGCCGCACGCTGCGCCTTGCGCCGGGCGCCGTCCGCCTCCCGCGGGGGAGCCGCCGCCGTAGCGGGGACATGGGTTGTCGCGGTCATGGGACTCACCTGCCTTTCGGGATGCGAGGGCTCACGTGGAGTGCTGGGTGGTCTTGAGGCCGAGCGCCTTGAGGTCGGGCATCGTTCCGTCCTGCGCGGCGCGCATGGAGGACTCGATCGTTCCGGAGCCTGCCGCCGCCCGGGCGAAGGCGTCCGACATGACCTGCCCGGTCGCGGTCATCCGGGGCCCCCAGACCCAGCCGTCGCTGATCTTCTGGGCCTCGTTCTCGAACAGCGTGTAGATGTCCTGCCCGCCGTAGTACGAGCGGTCGAAGGCGGCACGGCCCTCCTTGATCAGCTCGGTCACGGCCGGGTACTGGCTGCTCGCGCCGCTGGACAGGCGGGCCTTGATCGCGTCGGGGCTGGAGACCTGCCACTCGATGAACTCCATGGCGGCCTCGGGGTGCCTGCTGTCCTTGGTGATCGCGAACGTCGAGCCGCCCTGGGTGCCGAGCGCCGGCTTCGCCGGGTCCCACTGGGGCTGCGGGGCGATCCGCCACAGTCCCTTCTGCTGGGGGCGCGCATTCATCTGCGCACCCGCGTCCCAGGCTCCGCTGTGCCGGGTGAGGACGAGGCTGTTGCCGACCTGGGCGTCGGCCTCGCGGCTGTTGGGGGGATTGACATAGACAAGGTCCTCGTCGATGAGCCGCTGCCAGTACTGGGACACGCGGCGTGTGGGCGCGTCGGCGAGCGACACGTTCCAGGCGCCCTTCGAGGTGTCGAACCAGTGCGCACCGGCCCCCCAGCACCAGCCCGAGAACTGGCCCATGTCCGTGGAGAAGAAGGTCACCTTGCGCTTGCCGCCGGTCCGGCGCACGGCGCGGGCCAGATCGGTGTACTCGTCCCAGGTGGTGGGGACGTCGAAGCCGTACTTGTCGAAAAGGTCCTTGCGGTAGTGCAGCACCATCGGCTCGACGTCCAGGGGCACGCTGTACGTGCGTCCCTCGAACGTCGTCAGTCCGAGCGCCTGCGGCAGCAGCTTGGCCTTGAGCTTGTCGCTGATCACGTCCGTGATGTCCCGGGCCACACCGTCGATCGCGTAGCCCGGGACCTGCGGGTACTCGATGGTGGCGACGTCGGGCGCGTTGCCCGCGCGAGCCGCGTTGCTGAGCTTGAGATATCCGCCGGAGGTGCCGGACGGTATCTGCTCGAAAGCGACCTGGATGGTGTCGTGAGTCTTGTTGAACGCATCCACCACCTCCTGGCTGCCGCGGAGCGCGGACCAGAACGTAATGGTGGTCTTGCCTTTGGTACCGGACTTGCTGCTGCTCCCGGATGACGCGCTGTCGTTCCCGCTGCAGGCGCTCAGGGCGCCCGTCAGGGGCAGCGCGGTGATCGCGGCGAGCACCGATCGACGGCTCTGTCGACCAGGCATGGGCGCCTCCCGCGGCTCCTGCGTGTTCGAGTCACGGGAATCCTGATCGGCTGACCGGACTTGGTCAATAGAGCGATCAGAAGAAAATGAAACGGTCAAACGCTCATTATGGGGCGGCAGTTGTGCCGCCGGTTCCTGTGGCGTCGGATGCGTGCGATTCCACGGTGTGCGGGGCCTGAGTCGAACCGCGCACCTGCAGAGTGGGGAGCAGCTCCAGGCGTCGCGCCGGTCCCGCCCCCGAGGCCGACGACTGCCCGCCCAGCCGGCGCAGCAGCAACTCCGCCGCCGCCCGGCCCACCTCGGCCTTCGGCGGCGAGACGGCCGAGAGCGGCGTGCTGCCGAGACCCGCGACCACGTCGTCGTACGCGATCACGGAGCAGTCCTGAGGGACCCGCACCCCGCCGTCGCGCAGCGACTGCACCAGCATGAGCGCGTCCACGTCACCATGCAGCACTGCTGCCGTGGCCCCCAACTCGGACAGCAGCACGGGGAGTTCAATGGGATTCTCCGCCGCCTCCGCCGCCGGGTCGGGAGCCGCCCCGGGCGAGCTGAGCGCCACCGCCCACTTGTCGACGTCCGGATGGTCCGCGGCGATCTCGACGAACGCCGCGCGCAGGGCGCGGGCAGTGGGGCTGTCGTCCCTCGCGGCGAGCACGATGCGCCGGTGGCCGAGGCCCGTGAGGTGCTCGACGGCGAGATGGATGCCGTACCAGTGATCGGTACAGACCGTGTCCACGGCGTGCAGCGCGCTGCCGCGCCGTGGCCTGCGCTCCATCACGACCGCGGGCACCGGCAGGGAGGCGAGCCACGTGTAGTCGGCCTCCTCCGTGGCCCGACTCCGCCAGCGCGGGGCGATGAGCAGGCCACGCGCGCCGGCCGCCAACGCCTGTTCCACGATGGGCTGTTCGGCTCCCGCGACAGCCGGCGCGATGTGCAGCGCGATCCGGATCCCCGCCTCTTCGAACGCGGTCCGGGCGCCGTGCAGCGCCTCGTAGAGATACGAGTGGCGTTCGGGAACGACGACCGCGACCGGGCCGCCGTCGCCCATCGGTTCGACGGGGGCAGCGGCCCGTTCCGTCTCGGGCAGCACCGGGCGGGCGACGCCGTGACCACGGCGCAGCTTGCCCTCCCTGGCGAGTTCCTCGACATCGCGGCGCAGCGTCACCACCGACACGGCGAGCTCCGCGGCGAGATCGCTCACCCGCGTCGCCCCGCGCGACTGCACCACGGCGAGAATCCGCTGCCGCCTGAGTTCGACCGGCTCACGCATGCTGATGGCCCCCTCGACACCCGCTGTTCGTTTGAGCGCTTCCGTGAACGCTTCGGCGGCAGCATAACCAGCGGGCGCGGGAAGGTCAGCCCTTCGACGGCAGGGACCCGGTGTGGACGGGGCTGCCCTGTGTGCGGATCCGCCGACCGGAGCCGGGCCGCACGGTCGCGCTCACCAGGCGGGGGCCATCAGTCCAGAAGCCCCAACTGCCCAGCCGCCCGGATCGCGAGCCACACCTCGGCGAAGGACGCCGTGGCGGACAGATCGCGGCCCGTGAGCTCGCTGAAGCGGCGGAGGCGGTAGGAGAGGGTGTTGGGGTGGATGTGGAGCGCGGTCGCGGCCTCGTCCGTGCGCCGGTCGCGCTCCATCCAGGTACGCACGGAGGGGAGCAGCCGGGAGCCGTGGCTGCTGTCGTAGCGCAGTGCGTCGCCCAGCACGTGGTCCACGAGGGCTGTGAGCGCGGCGGGGTCGTCGGGCAGCCAGCGGCCGGTGGCGTCGTCGGCGTAGCGGACGAGGGGGCGGCCGGATGCCGCGGCGTGGGAGGCGGCCCACAGGGCCTCGCGCTGGGCGACCCGCAGCGAGGCGCCGGGCCGGACGGGGCGGCTCATGCCGGCCGTCACCCCCGGGAGGGCAGCGATCGTGTCGCCGAGCCGGGGCGAGCCGAAGAGGTAGCGGTCGTCGCCCCGGTTGAGGAGCAGGCAGGGCTCGTCGTGGAGCGCTTCCAGTACGGCCTGCTGTGTCACGCCTCTGACCACCGCCAGGGCGGCCTCGCCCTTGATGGAGTGGCGCAGCAGATGGCGCTTCGCGACGGCCGGATCGAGCGCGTCCTGCAGGAGCTCCGCAAGGATCTCGGTGCCTTCGCGGCGCAGCGTCTCGCGTTCGGTGCGGACCATGGCGAGTTGGAGTGCGGCCACGGTGGCGATGTGCTGCACGACGGCCAGGCCTGCCGGGCGTGCGCCGTCGTGCGCGATGGCGATGAGGAAGCCGGCGGGTCCGCCGGGTGAGGGTACGGGAAGGGCGAATCCGCCGGGGATGGTCGGCGGGGCGTCCGCCGAGCGGGGCAGCAGGGCCGGGTCCGGCGCGGGCACGCCGGGCAGCAGGGGCCGGCCCTGCCGGGTGCACAGGTAGATCGCGTATCCGGAGAGGTTCTCCAGGCGGCTGAAGAGTTCGGCCGTGTCCAGGTTCTCCGAGGTGAGCCAGCGCAAGGCGCCGAAGACCTCGAGCTGGGCGCCGAGCCGGTGGCGGGCGTCGTCCTGGACGGCGGCCGCGACTTCCTGCGCGACCGCGATGAAGGGGACGGCGAGCGGTACTTCCAGAACCGGCATGCCGCGCTCCTCGGCAGCGGCGTGGAACGCCTGGCGCAGCGGAGGCATGTGCAGCTGGGCGGAGACGGCCAGGGCGGCCACCCCGGCGTCGTCGAGCCGTTCCAGGTAGGCCCGCTGTCCGGCGGCCGAGCGCGGCATCGCGAGACCCGTCGTCATGATCATCTCGGCGCCCAGGAGCCAGGGCGTGGGGTCGTCCAGCTCGCTGACATGCGCCCACGACACCGGGCGGGTCAGGCCCGCGGCGCCCGCGACCAGGCGCAACTGCAACGCGGGGTAGGACAGCAGATCCGCGACGGTCACCCGCTGCCGGTCCACCCGGTCGGTGCCGTGTTCTTTGTGCTCAGCCACAAAGTGAGGCTACCTCTTCGTGCCTGCACCGATTGCCGTGGCAATCCCTTGCCGTGCACACTCACCCGACCACCTGCATATGTTTCGCTGTCGCGCAAGAAAAATGCCCGTCGCGTCCGCCGACGACCTGATCGACCTGCTCGCTCCCAAGGAGGACGAATGAGTGATTCCCCGGCTCTGACGGAGGTGGAGCAGTACGGCGTCGAACGCATCCCTGACTCGGACCGCTCCGCCAAGCCCCTGGACCTGTTCCGGGTCGCGTTCGGTGGCGCCAACACCTTCGCCACCTGCGTCCTGGGCGCCTTCCCCATCCTGTTCGGCCTCTCGTTCTGGCAGGGTCTCGCAGCGACCGTGCTCGGCCTTGTGGCCGGTGCGCTGATCCTGGCGCCGCTCGCGGTGTTCGGCCCGCGCAACGGCACCAACAACGCCGTGTCGTCCTCGGCCCACCTGGGTGTGCACGGCCGGATCGTCGGCTCGTTCCTTTCGCTGCTCACCGCCGTCGCGTTCTTCTCGATCTCCGTGTGGTCCTCCGGCGACGCCCTGGTCGGCGGCGCGCACCGGCTGATGGGGGTGCCGCAGAACGACGGCGTGTTCGCGCTGGCGTACGGCGTGTTCGCGCTGCTTGTGCTGACGGTGTGCGTGTACGGCTTCCGGTTCATGCTGTTCGTGAACAAGATCGCGGTGGTGGCGGCGTCCACGCTGTTCGTCCTCGGCTTCTTCGCCTTCGCCGGGGACTTCGACCCGGGCTACCAGGGGTCGTTCTCGTCCGCCTCGTCCGCCGGGTTCTGGCCCGCCTTCATCGGCTCCGCCCTGATCGTGCTGTCCAACCCGGTGTCCTTCGGCGCCTTCCTCGGCGACTGGGCCCGCTACATCCCGGCACAGGCCTCGAACCGCCGGGTCGTCACGGCCGCGTTCGCCTCGCAGATCGCCACGATCCTGCCCTTCTTCTTCGGGCTCGCCACCGCCTCGATCATCGCGGAGAAGGCGGCCAAGTACATGGACCCGAGCGCGTCGAACTACGTCGGAGGGCTCCTCGCGATCGCGCCCGGCTGGTACTTCCTGCCCGTGTGTCTGCTCGCGCTGATCGGCGGCATGTCCACCGGCACCACCTCGCTCTACGGCACCGGGCTCGACTTCTCCAGCGTGTTCACCCGGTTCAGCCGTGTGCAGGCGACGCTGTTCGTCGGTGTGCTGTCGATCGGGTTCATCTTCGTGGGGCGCTTCGCGGCCAACCTGTCGCAGTCCATCTCGACGTTCGCGACGCTGATCATCACCTGCACCGCCCCTTGGATGGTGATCATGATGCTCGGCTGGCTGACCCGCCGCGGCTGGTACGACCCCGACTCGCTCCAGGTCTTCAACCGGCGCCAGAAGGGCGGCCGTTACTGGTTCACCCACGGCTGGAACTGGCGCGGCATGGGCGCGTGGCTGACCTCCGCGGTCCTCGCCCTGATGTTCGTGAACCTGCCCGGCCAGTTCGTCGGCCCGCTCGGCGACCTGGCCGGCGGAGTGGACCTCTCGCTCCTGGTGGGCCTGGGCGTCGCCGCCCTCCTCTACCTGGCCCTGCTGTGGCTCTTCCCCGAGCCGCGCGAGGTCTACGGGCCGCAGGGGCCGCGCCTGGTCCGCGCCTCGAACACGCCCGTCCCGCCGATCACCGACGACGTTCCCGCGCCCGTCGCCGCCGCCGCGGAAAGGGCGTGACGGCCATGCGCCTCGTAGACCTGTCCGTCGAGCTCGCGACCGGCATGCCGGTCTACCCCGGCGACCCGCGCGTCACGCTCACCCCCGCCCTGAGCGTCGCGGCGGACGGCGTGAACGTCCTGCACCTGGACATGGGGTCCCAGTCCGGTACGCATGTCGACGCACCGTTCCACATCGACGACTCGCTGCCCACCCTCGACCAGCTCCCACTGGACCGCTTCGTGGGAGAGGCCGTCGTCGTCGACGCCCGCGGCGCGCAGCCGCGTTCGCCGCTCGGGCCGGACCTCTTCGAGGGCCGGATCCGGGCCGGGGTGATCGTCCTCGTGGCCACCGGCTGGTCGGCGCACTGGGGCACCGACGACTACCTCACCCACCCGTACCTGACCCGGGAGGCGGCCGAACTCCTGGTCGCCGCGGGAGTTCGTACGGTCGGCATCGACGCCTTGAGCGTGGATCCCACCCCCGCCGACGAGTTCCCCGCCCACCAGATCCTGTGCGGGGCGCACGCCGTGATCGCCGAGAACCTGACCGGACTCGGCCCACTGGTCGACGCGCAGTCGGCGGGCGAGCCCATCGAGGTCTCGCTGCTGCCGCTGAAACTGCCCGCCGCCGACGGCGCGCCCGTACGCGCCGTCGCCCGCATCGGCTGAACCGCCCCCGCACCCCTGCCAGAAGGAGCACGACCCATGACCGACGAGGTCCTGAAGGCCGCCGACGCCCTGGTGTCCGCGTTCGGCGAAGGCCGCCTCGACGACTACTTCGGCGCGTTCACGCCGGACGCGACGTTCGTCTTCCACACCACCGCCGAACGCGTCGCGTCCACCGCCGACTACCGCGCCCTGTGGAACCGCTGGGTCGCCGAGGACGGATTCCGGGTCGTGCGCTGCACATCGGCCGATCAGCTGGTGCAGCCCTTCGGCGACACCGCGGTGTTCAGCCACCGGGTCGAGACCACGGTGGCCACGACGGCCGGCGAGGAGACGCTCCACGAACGCGAGACGATCGTGTTCGCCCGCCAGGACTCCGGCCGCTGGCTCGCCGTCCACGAGCACCTCTCACCGGCCCCCGAGGCCTGACGTGCCGCTCGGCGACGTTGCCCGGCATGCCTCAGGCGTCCCGGGCAACGTCGCTGTCGTTCGGGCACCGTCGCCCCCGCGCCGGTCCGCTCGTCGAGTCCCGGGCCTGGAGGGACGTACGCAGGACCACCGTCTGCGGTGGCTTGTCCGTGCCCGCGATGCGCTCCAGAAGAAGTCCCGCCGCGGCGAACCCGAGCTCGTACGACGGTAGTTGGACCGAGGTCGGTGACGGGCTGACCAGTTCGGGCCACGGAACGTCGCCGAAGAGAGCAGGCCGGTCTGGGTACGTTCGCGGCCCGTTCCACCGTGTCCCGGCCGCCGTTGAACACCCGCGACACCGTTGCCGGGGAGACCCCGGCCGCGCGTGCCACGTCGTAGATCGTCGCCCCCTGCCCTCTCACTCAACAAGGCGGCTCCTGCCGCGGACACGGGCACAACCCCGGCCGCGGGTCGTCCGCGGCGACGGCCCTTCGGCCCCCGGGCCGGGCTCGTCCCCCTGGCGGTCGTCCTGTCCGCAGCCGGCATCTTCCCGGTGCTGCACCCAGTACGGCGCGAACTGGAACTACGTCCTGGCCGCCGCCGTGGTGGCGGTGACACCCATGCTCGCCCTCTTCCTCGTCGTCCAGCGCCAGATGGTCGAGTCCATCAAGACTTCCGGCCTGAAATGACCCAGCGCAATGCTCCGGAACGAACCGAGAAATACGGTGCTCGTATGCCTCAGTCAGCAGTCATCGGTGTGGACATCGGAACGTCCAGCAGCAAGGGCGTCCTCGTCGGGCTCGACGGAGCCGTGCTGCACACGGCCGTCCGTGAACACGCCGTCGACCGCCCGGCCCCCGGGCACGTCGAGATGGACGCGGACATCTGGTGGGATGAATTCGTCTCCCTGACCCGCGAGCTGACCACCGTCCGCGACGCGGAGGTCATCGCGGTCGGGGTCAGCGGTATGGGCCCCTGTGTGCTGCTCGCCGACGAGAACGACACACCTGTACGCCCCGCGATCCTCTACGGCGTGGACACCCGCTCCGTCCCCCAGATCGAGCGGCTCGAAAGCGAGCTGGGCGCCGAAGAGATCGCCCACCGCTGTGGCTCGCGGCTCACGACCCAGGCGGCGGGGGCCAAGGTGGCGTGGATCGCCGAACAGGAACCGGAGCTCTACGGCCGCGCCCGCAGGCTCTACATGCCCAGCTCCTGGCTCGTACGCAGACTCACTGGCGCCTACGTCCTCGACCACCACTCGGCCAGCCAGAGCACCCCGCTCTACGACACCCTGACCCGCGACTGGTACACCCGGTGGAGCGACCTGATCGCCCCCGGCATCGAACTTCCCGAACTGCGCTGGTCCGGCGAGGCGGCGGGCACGGTGACCGCCGAGGCCGCGCGCCTCACCGGCCTGTCGACCGGTATCCCGGTCACCACCGGAACCATCGACGCCTGGGCCGAGGCGCTGAGCGTCGGCGCGCATGGGATCGGCGACCTCATGCTCATGTACGGCACGACGATGTTCCTCGTCCACACCGTGCCGGGGCTGCTGCGCGACCCCTCGCTGTGGAGCACCGTCGGCGCCCTCCCCGACACCCGCAACCTCGCCGGCGGAATGGCAACGTCCGGCGCCGTCACGAGTTGGCTGCGCGAACTGTTCGGCAGCGACGACTACCGGCAACTGCTGTGCCTGGCCGAGGAGTCGGGCCCGGGCGCGGGCGGCCTGCTGATGCTTCCGTACTTCGCCGGGGAGCGCACCCCGATCGCCGACCCACGGGCGCGCGGGGTCATCGCGGGCCTCACGCTGTCCCACACCCGCGGAGACCTGTACCGGGCAGCCCTGGAAGGCACGGCGTACGGAGTGCGGCACAACATCGAGGCCATCGAGGCCGCCGGGGGTGACATCCGCCGCGTCGTCGCTGTCGGCGGCGGCACCCAGGGACGCCTGTGGACCCAGATCGTCTCCGACGTCACCGGCAGGGCCCAAGAGGTGCGCACGACCTCGATCGGCGCCTCCTACGGAGGGGCGCTCCTCGCCGCCCAACTCGTGACCGACGCCCGCATCGACGCATGGAACCCGGTCCAGGAACTAGTCACCCCGCGCCCGGAGATGACGTCCCGCTACGACGAGCTGTACGCGCTGTACCGCGAGCTCTACCCGGCGTCGTCCCACGTCGTCCACGCACTGGCCGACTTCCAGTCCCGCTGAACACCAGGTAGTACCCCTGCCCGCGCAGCGGCCCCCTCCCACACTCTTCCCTCCCACACACCTGCGGAGCATCCGCATGCCCTGCGCCGTCCCGCAGACCGTCCTCGCCGGCGACGATCCCCACGACGACCTCAACACCGTATGGCGAGCCCGGCCGCGGTTCGCTCCCGCGCTCGTCCTCAACGCTCCGGTGCCGCACGCGATGTGGGCGTTCGACCGGATGCCGGACCGGAAAGTGAGAGAGTCTTGAAAATGCGTACCACGGGATACACAGCGGCAGAGTACGGCGACGTCAGCGTGCTCGTAGGCGACCGACGCGGTGCCTATCCGTACGGCAACACGCTGTTGGTGCGTGGCACGGCCGAATCGCTGGTCGTCGACCCGTCGTTGTCGCTCGTCGAAGGCGGGCCGCCCGCGGACCTGGTGCTCGTGAGCCATGCGCACGAGGACCACATCGCCGGTCTCGGCAGTTACGAGGTGCCCGTCCACACCCACGGAGGTGACCTCGACGCGCTGCGATCCCGCGAAGCTCTGGTCGCGGGGATCGGCCTGCCACCCGAAGAGGTCGACGCCGTCGACAAGATGATGCGGGACGAGTTCCATGTGCAGGGGCGACCGGACGCGAAGGGGTTCGAGGACGGGACCGTGTTCGACCTCGGCGGCCGCACCGTGACCGTCGTGCATCTGCCGGGGCACACCGCGGGCCACAGCGGCTTCCTGATCGAGCCGGACGGCTTCCTGTTCGTGGGGGACATCGACCTGACGTCGTTCGGTCCGTACTACGGGGACCTCGGCAGCAGTCTCGTGGACTTCGAGGCGTCGATGCGCCGGTGCCGGGAGATCGACGCCCGCTGGTACGGCACGTCCCACCAGAAGGGCGTCATCGAGGGCGCCGAGGAATTCCGGCGCCGGCTCGACGCCTTTGCCGGCGTGGTGGCCAAGCGCGAGGCGGCGCTGCTCACGTTCCTTGCGGAGCCGCGGACCGTCGAGGAGATCGTCGAGCACAGGCTCGTCTACCGGCCCCACGTCGAAGGGCCGCATGTGCGGCCGGTCGAGCGGAGGACGGCGGTGCAGCACCTGGACGTGCTGAAGGGCGGAGGGCTGGTCGCCGAGGTGGAGCAAGGACGGTTCCGGGCGACGTAGGCCCTTGCGATCGGCTGCAACAGGCCCGAGTCTGTTGGCACTTCGCGCGGAGACCGGCCAAGGTGGGTGATGTGCTCCCCGTTGGCCGGTCGGTGGTGCGTCGGTCAGCTGTGCGTAGTCGCGCGGCGAGCGATCAGCGGGTCGTGGTGACCCGGTGCTCCCTGAGCGCGGCACAGTTGGACCCGGTCACCTGGACGTACACGTTGTTGATGTTGCCGCCCCAGTCGACGCAGTGGGCCTTGCCGTAGACGTAGATCGGTCCCGCGTACGAGGTGTACTGCCCGTAGTCCTGGTCACCCTGGTCGGTGTCGGAGACGTAGATCCACGCGGACATGTCCAGCCGGGTGCCGGGGTTGTTGCGGATGGTCGCGACGCAGTTCTTGCCGTTCGACGCGTTGTACGTGAGGTAGACCGTGCCCAGTGAGCCGACCGGCGCCGAGTTGACGGTCTTGTAGCTGCTTCCGCAGACCTTCTGCGGTGTGGTGTTGGGCGCGGCGGAGGCGGGTCCCGCCAGCGCGGTCGTGCCCCCGATCGCCAGGGCTGCCAGAGCGGCACCAGTCAGGACAGGTCGGCTGAATCGCATATTTCCCCCTTGTGATCTTTGCGAGTTTGTTGCTCTTACATCATGTGACTCGCGACACATCGGGATGGTTGTGCCTCTCCGCAAGAGAAGTCGGATGCGGATCGTCGGGCCTGTCGACAGGTGCCCAACGCCCTTGCGTGGACGACCTGTTGGCGGTGTCACGACTTCTGGATGCGGAGACGGAGCGGTACAGGGGAGGGCGTCTGCCGGGGGACGGGCTACGCCCTCCCCTCCCGTACGCCGCGTATCAGCCGGTCGCCGCCAGCACCTTGCAGTTCGCCCAGTGCGCGAGAGTCAGCGACGCGGTCCGCTCCGGGCGGCGCCGACGGGGCATGCTGCGGCGCGACTCGTCGGCCAGCGCCTCCCGGAGAGGAATCAGGTGAGCAGCCACTGCCGCCAGGCAGTAGTGCTCGTCCCGGCACGCGGAACAGGTCGCCAAGTGGGCGGTGACGGCGCGGGCCTCTTCCTCGGCGAGTGCGTCGAGTGTGTAGCCGGCCAGCCGTTCACGGGTGGTGTGGCATTCCTGCGAGTTACTGAACATGTCGAGTCCTCTCCTGGCCACCGCACAAGCGCGGAATCGCGCAGCTGCGGCACATGAGGCGGGCAGGCGCCGAGGGCCGGTCGTGCCGCGGGGCACTGGGGCTCGAGGACCTGCTTCCGTTCATACGTTCAATGTGGCCGACGCGGGGCGATCACGCGTCGTCCCCCTGAAGCGAATCGCGTCTACTGCATCCGTGGTATCCGATGCCCGCGCGTACGGCCGACGCCGTCCCGCCTGCTCCGGGCGGCCCTCAGGCCTGTGGGCCGGCCGGTTCCACCACTGGGCTGACCAGGCCGCACTGGTAGGCCATGACCACGAGCTGGGCCCGGTCGCGCGCCGCCAGCTTGGTCATGGCGCGGTTGACGTGCGTCTTCGCGGTCAGCGGACTTACGAACAAACGTTCGGCAATATCTTCGTTCGATAGGCCCAGCGCCACCAGGCACATCACATCGCGCTCCCGCGGTGTCAGGTACTGCAGGCGTTCCTGGACGACGGCCGGAAACAGCTCGGGCTGAGCCAGAAAACGGGAAATCAGTGCGCGGGTCGCCACGGGGGAGAGCAGCGCCTCACCGGCGGCCACCGTGCGGACGGCTTCGAGCAGGACCTCCGGCCGCACACCCTTGCCGAGAAAGCCGCTCGCCCCCGCGCGCAGCGCCTCGGCGACGTGTTCGTCGTCCTCGAAGGTGGTGAGGATCAGGACTTTCACCCCGGCGAGGTCCTCAGCCTCACTGATCAGGCGCGTGGCGTCGAGGCCGTCCATCTCGGGCATGCGGATATCCATCAGGACCACGTCCGGATGGAGCTCTTCGCAGAGGTCCACGGCCTCCTTGCCGTTCTCGGCTTCCCCCACGGTCTCCATGTCGTCCGCGGAATCGAACAGCATCTTGAAGGTGCCCCGCAGCAGAGCCTGGTCATCGGCGAGAAGGACACGGATCGTCACGCTCGTCCCTCCTCGGCGGTGCCCCTCGAAGCCGTCTCGTCGGTACCCGCCGACGCCGGTTCGCCTTCGGCCGTGCCGGACAGCAGCGGCAGCTCGGCAATCACGGTGAAACCGCCTTCGGCGCGAGGTCCCGCTTGCACCCTGCCTCCGACTGTGCCGGCCCGCTCGCGCATCCCGATCAGCCCGTGGCCCGTTCCCGGGTCGGAACGAGTGGGCTGCGACGGTCCGTCGTCCTGCACGGTGATCGTCAGCAGGTTCGGGAGGTAGGCCAGGTCCAGTCGGGCCTGGTCCACACCCGAGTGCTTGCGCACGTTGGTCAGGGCCTCCTGAATGATGCGGTACGCCGCCAGGTCGGCCGCCGGTGGCAGGGGTTTGGGGGCGCCGCTCAGCGTCTGTTTGACAGCAAGCCCAGCACGTTCGAAGGACGCCAGAAGGTCGGGTACGTGACCCATGCCCGGCGTCGGATCACGGGGCGCGGCTGTCTCGTCCGGCTGCCGCAGCAGGCTCACGGTCACCCGCAGTTCGTCGAGCGCGGACTGACTCACGTCGCGGATCCCCTCCAGGGCCGTGAGTACGTGTTCGGGCCGCTGCTCCACAAGGTGGACGGCGACGCCCGCCTGGGCGTTGATCAGGGCGATGTGGTGGGCCACGACGTCGTGCAACTCACGCGCGATCCGCATACGTTCGGCCGCCACCCGCTGACGGGCCTCCTGCTCGCGGGTGCGTTCCGCGTGCTCCGCCCGTTCTTCCACGGCTGCCACATAGGCCCTGCGCGATCGCACGCCGTCACCGACCGCCGCCGGCAGAGCCGTCCATGCCAGCATCGCCGCGTTGTCGGGGGAAAGCCACGTCCGTGGGTCGGTCACAATGGCCGCTCCCACCAGCACGGCCGCCGACACGCACGCTGTTGTCCAGGTGGTGCGCCGGTCGGTGCACGCGGCGACCGTGTACACGGACAGGATGACCGAGCTCGTCCCCAGTGGACCCTCCCGGAATCCGAGCGCCTGAAGCACCACTGCGCAGGCGCCGGCCACGACGAGTACGCCGAAGGGGTGGCGGCGCCGCCACACCAGCGCGAAGCAGCTGGTCCCGACGAGCACCACGGCCTGCCATCGGATGGCGAGCCGGTGCTCCTCATGAACGATCGAGACCGCCACCATCGACAGCAGAAAGACCACGGCCGCCAACAAGACGTCCATGACGCGAACCCGAGCCTGCGCTCCCGGACGTTTAGCGGTCATCACTGCCATGTCACCAACGTAGGGCTGGTGACCGGACCAGGCACCGCGAGCGCAGGCGCCGAAACCGCGGACGCATCCGCTGTGGGATGCGCGGACGCATCCACAGACGGCATCCACGGAGGGCATCCGCGGACGCATCCACGGTCAGAACCGCGGACACATCCTCCTCAGCGGTCCTCGGTCAGTTGGAAGGCGGGCGCCAGGAAGGTCTTCGCGCCGGGGGCGCTCGGCATCCGCATCAGCGCACGGGCCTGCTTACCGAGGACCTCCATCTGCTTCTGGGCCCGGCGGAGCTCTTCGGGGTGGCCGTCGAACACGCGGTTGAGCGTCCTGAGCATCTCGGTGTAGGCGCGGTCGCACCGTTCGGACGCTTTGCGCGCCGCCGAGCCCTCTTCCAGCCGCTGGGTGTCGGGATTCTCGACCAGGCGATGCACACCGCTCGGATCGAACGGGATCGGCGGCCCGTCGAACGCCCAGTAGCCGTGTGTCTTGACCAGTCGGCGCCCCTGCACGATTTCCCAGAACCGGTAGTAGTGCGCCAGCTCATCCGTGCCTGACTCAGCCTGGACGGCCGGTGGTGGTCCGTCGGCCGCCGATGGTTCGGTGACGGCCGACGGTTCGGTGGCGGCCGACGCCGAAGCCGGCGCCCCTGCGCCGGTGGCGAGCACCCCCGACACAGCGGCAGTGGCCGCCAGTTGCAGAGCGGTACGTCGGTCGGGCCCGCCGGCGGCCCCGTCCTGTTCGGTGCTGGTCATGACGCCCTTCCCGGTAGCGGACCCACGGTCGGGTCCTGGGCGTGGCCCTCGCCCTGGTCGATGATCTCGAGGATGGCCCAGAGCGCTGTCTGCAGATTGGTCACCCGGTACAGCCGTCCGGGGGCGTGCGGCCAGCTGACCTGTCTGCGTGGATCGCCGCTGAACAGATTCTCGTCACTCTCGTCGAGATCGGTCAGCACCTGTGCGATGCGCTGGTAGAACCCGCCGACGGTGGTGGCGTCGTAGTCGGCCAGGGCGAAGAACTTCCGAGGGGCGTCGAGGGCCTCTTCGTTGAGGTTCTGGATGTTCCCGTGTTCGTCCAGCTGAGGGTTGCAATCAACGATGTCCTTGAGCGCTCTTTGGTCGGCCGGGGCGAGCGGGTCCTCGGGCAGCTCGATCCCCATGAAGACCTGGCGTACCCGTTCGATCGAGCAGGCGCCGAGCGAGACCTCCAGGTCGGGGATCACCCCGCCGGGCAGCCGCCCGGGGTAGACGGGAACCAGGTCCGGGTCGTCGAACCTGGGGGTGGTACCGATCGAGTTCATGATGTTTCCGATCAGTGCCAGGTGCAGCATCTCCTGCATGACGACGCTGCGGATGATGCGTTCGACTTCGCGGTTCTTTCCGTCCTTGAGGGAGAACATCGCGCAGAGGTACGGGGGAATGGTGGCGTGTTCGAGGGCGAGAGCTGATCGCAGGAGCGAGTCCAGATCAGCCCGGTCGTGCACCGTCGTGGTCGCCGGAGGGAAGACGTGATCATCCCCGGCATCGACCGTTCTGGTAGGAATTGAAACGGTCTCGTTCATACGTTCCTTTGGTCGCATAGCTCTGACGCTGCACGATCGCACGGCGTCAACGCGTCGACGGGGAACGGCGAAGCCCAGTACCGCGCGCAGGGGAGCCGAACAGGCAAATGGAGCAACGGGGGGCCGTCTCCCGGCCTGCGGGGGCGTTTGGTCCAGTAGTGGACGCACCTTGTCGTGTTCGGCCGGCCGCGCCCTGATGGACCGGCGACGCACGCTGTCGCAGTTGCCGTTCGGGCCGCCTGCTACCACCGTGGAGAAATGGAGTCCTGCTGCTCGCAGGCGGAGCGCCCTCGGCCTCCGGTGGGTCGGACCGAACCGATGCCGCCGCCGGCGCGCCCGCTGATCGGCAGCCACCGGACCCCTAAGACTCGGCCTGGGACAGGCGGGCCGCGCGACGCGCGTACACCTCCGGGAGCCTGGTGCTTCCCTGTCCTGCCGGCTCCAGCGCAAGGGAGCAGTACATGACCGAGGCCCTTCCCGGAACGGACGGGTACAGCGCCGACGGACCGGCGGGCTTCCCCCGACGTCCGGTGGACGAACGCGGAGAGGCCGTCGCCGACCTGCGGCGCATCGGGATCGACCCGGACTACTGGTATCCCGTGGCCAGGTCGCGGGCTGTGCGCAGGGAACGGACCTTCGCCGCCGTCTTCGCCGGCCGGCGGATCGCGCTGTACCGCGGCCGGAGCGGAAGCGTCTACGCCTTGGAGGACCGGTGCGCGCACCGTCAGGTGCCGCTGAGCCTCGGAGTTGTCGAGGGGGACGCCTTGCGCTGCTGCTACCACGCCTGGTCCTACCGCGGAAACGGCCGCATCTCGCAGATCCCGTACCTGCCCAAGGGGTGCGAGCGGCCGCCGCGCGGTGTGCGGTCGTATCCGGTCCGCGAGGCGTTCGGCCTGGTGTTCGTCTTCCCCGGCGACCCCGAGAAGGCCGAGTCGGCGCCGTTCCCGGTGCTGCCGGCGTTCGGCGCGGCCACGCACCGGACCATGACCTTCTCGCGCACCGTGCGCTGCCACTACTCGTTCATGCACGAGAACTTGCTCGACATGAACCACCAGTTCCTGCACCGCAGCGTGCTGGGCAGAATTCAGCCCGAACTGCTGGGGTACGAGACCGGCCCGCAGTTCGTAGAGGCCCGCTACCTCTTCGTCCCCGCCGGGGGCAAGAAGGACCGCGGCGCCGGACTGCTGTCCGCCGAGGGGCTCGGTGGACAGCAGACACCCGACGAGATCACCATCCGCACCCAGTACCCGTACCAAACCCTGCAAGCCGTCCCCGACGGCGCCGAACTCCCGTCGTTCTCCCTCTGGGCGGCCTACGTGCCGGAGGACGCCGAACAGCGCGTCAACCACGCCTACGGCCTGCTGATGATCGCGAAGCCGTCGGTGCCCGGGGTGCTCCACCTGGCATGGCCGCTCATCCGCCGCTTCACTGAACGGGTGTTCGCCCAGGACCGGATGGCGGTCGAGGCCGAGCAGCGAGCCTGGGACGAACAGGGCGAGGACCAGAACCACGAAGTGTTCCCACTGATCCTGGACGTGCGACACGTGCTGCGGACGAACGGCGTGCCGCTCGACGCCGAGTCCGTCGGCGAGGCCGGGCAGCAGGGTGCTTCGTCGGATGCCGACGACCACGAGAAGGATCCTGGGCACACGAACTGACCGGCACGGGAAGGGTGTTGGCGGTCAGGAAGGAAGCGCCGTGCTGCGGGTCTCCGGGGCGAGGCGTACCAGGAGCATGCCGATGACGAAGACGGTCGCGGTCAGGGTGAGGGGGAGGGTGAGCGAGCCGGTGGCGTGGATGCCGTAGCCGATGAGGAAGGTGCCGCCCGCGGCGACCCAGCGGGAGAAGGTGGTCGTGAAGGCGAAAGCGGTCGCCCTCATCCGCGTCGGGTACTGCTCCGGCAGCCAGATGGTGAAGACCGCGAAACTGGCCCCGCCCAGGCCGAGTACCGGCAGGAAGGTGAAGAGCAGGGCGATCGAGTGGTGGGGATAGGCCCAACCGTAGGCTCCCACGATTCCGACGATCATCAGCGCGAAGAGTGAGGCGAGTGCGCCGCGCCGCCCCATGCGCGCCGCGATGCGCGGCACTGCAAAGCAGCCCAGGATCGTGAAGGCGGCCACCGTCATGGACGAGAGGCTGGCCAGGCGCACGGTGGCCGCATGGCTGTAACCGGCCTCCTCCGACAGACCGGTCATGGCTGTGGGCACGTAGGTCGAGCCCGCCCACAGGCCCATGACACACACCACCAGGAGCAGCAGATTGCCCACGGTGCGGGCACGGTAGGGCGGCGAGAGAACCTCGACGACGGGCTGCCAGAAGGACCGCGCCTGCTGGCTGGACGTGTCCTCCTGCCAGCGCTCCGGCTCGGGAGTGGTGCGCCGGATGAGGAAGACGGCCAGGGCAGGGAGGCCGCCCACGAAGAACATGCCCCGCCAGCCGAGTTCAGGTCCCGCGAGCAGATAGATGACGGAGATGGCGAGGACGCCGAAGTAGGCGGCGGAGTGCATCAGACCGCCGAATCGCGCGCGCACCCGCTCGGGGATCACTTCGGAGAGCAGCGTGCCGGCCATGGCCCATTCGCCGCCGACACCGACGGCTGCCAGAAAGCGATACGTATTCCATTCCCACAGGTGGGTGGCGGTGCCGGCCAGGGCGGTGAAGACCCCGTACATGAGGATGGAGGCCATCATGGCGGGCTTGCGGCCGAAGCGGTCGGCGATGGGCCCCCAGATGAAGGCACATCCCCAGCCGAGCAGGAACACGGCGGCGCTGACCTGTCCGTGCCAGCCGATGTTGTCGGGTGTGACGGGGACGCCGCTGGCGGGGAGCAGCGCGGTCAGGGCCGGGGCCAGCACGAGGCCGGGGATGGTCCAGCTGAAGCCGTCCATGGCCCAACCGCCGAACGAGCCCCAGAACGCGTGCCGTTGGGGACCGGTCAGCCGTGTGGGGGTGGGGGTGCCGGTGCTTGCGGTGGACTGCTCATTGATCGTCACGGGTACCTCGATTCGGCTCAGGAGGTGACGACATGGGGGGATGCCGACAGAGCGGAGCGGGCAATTGCTCGGGGCCAGGTGTCGGCGTGCCTCTCGGAAGTCAAATTGGATGGACCACTGGGCCTCTAGGCCTGCGCTAGAGTGTCGACAGGGTCTGATGTGCTGTCAAGGGTGAGCGGCAGTACGAGTGTTGGGGGAAGGGACGGGTAATCCGTTGTCCGAGTCACTGCGTCCGGTTCCCCGGCCTCGTCTGTACGAGCAAGTCGTCGAGCGGCTCCGCGAATACGTACACGTGGAAAGTCTCCAGGCGGGCGACCGGCTGCCCCCTGAACGCGACCTGGCCGAACGCCTCGCGGTGAGCCGGACCTCGGTGCGGCAGGCCATCGTGGCCCTGGAAGTGCAGGGCCTCGTCGAAGTGCGCCACGGCGGTGGCACGTTCCTGCTCCGCGACCGCCTCGACACCGAACCACTTCAAGCCATGGTGGAACGACGCCGTCGACTCCCCGACGTCCTGGACGCCCGGGACGCGCTGGAGACCAAACTCGCAGCCCTCGCAGCCGAACGCCGCACGGACGAGGACCTGAAGGAGATCGACGCCGCACTCGAGGCCATGGCCGGAGCCGTCCGGCGCGGGGAGCTGTGCGTGACCGAGGACCAGCGCTTCCACGCCGCCGTCACCGCGGCGGCGCACAGCCCGCTTCTCGCTGAGTTCATGGCGGAGATAGCCCAGCCGATCGCGGAGAGCCGCAACGAGTCACTGCGCCAGCCCGGCCGCCCTGCCCAGTCACTCGTACAGCATCAACTCGTCGCTGAAGCCGTGCGGGCCGGCTCGTCCGAAGACGCGGCCCGGGCCATGCACACCCACGTCGACAGCGTCGGCAAGGTCAAACTCCTCGACTGGCGGCCCGAGGGGGAGTGACCGCTCCTCCAGCCGCTCCCCTTCAGGTCGCTACGCCGAGTCCGCCTCCATGAGAAGCGCCGTGACCGTCGTGACGCCGGGCGCGGCCGTGAGCAGTGTGCCGAGGGTGGTCTGTTCGGAGCGCTCGCCGACGGCTTCGCTGCCGACGAGCAGGACCCGCCACGGCACTTGGGCGCCCTCGCCCTCGGTCTCGACCGTGATGACGTCGCCCTCCCGCCGCGTGCGGAAGGTGGCTGTCGTGGAACCATCCGCGGCAGGGATCCGAGTGAGTGTCATCGTGCCGTCCGACGGGGCGTGGACACGCAGCGTCACCCCGTGCGCCCAGTCGTACACCGCGCTGTCGTCACTCTCCCCGAACGGGATCACCGAGCCGGGGCGGGCCAGCAACGGCAGGCTGTCGAACCCGTACCGCTCGCGTCGCCAGCCCGGCCCCCGGACCCGCTCGCCCGACAGCAGATGGGTCCACGTCCCGTCAGGCACGTAGTACTCGACAGTCCCGTCCGCCGAGAACACCGGGGCGACGAGCAGGTCCTCGCCGAGCATGTACTGCCGGTCGAGGGCGTGGCACGCCGGGTCCTCGGGGAACTCCAGCAGCATGGCGCGCATCACCGGCGTGCCCCGCTCCCGCGCCTGCTGGGCCGCGCGGAAGAGATACGGCATGAGGCGGTGCTTGAGCCGCGTGAAGTCGCGGGTGACCGTCACGGCCTCCTCGTCGAAGTCCCACGGCACGCGGTACGACCTGCTGCCGTGCAGCCTGCTGTGCGAGGACAGCAGGCCGAACTGCACCCACCGCTTGAAGACTTCGGACGTCGGCGTGCCCTCGAAGCCGCCGATGTCGTGGCTCCAGAAGCCGAAGCCGGACAGGCCGAGCGAAAGCCCGCCGCGCAGCGATTCGGCCATCGCCCCGAAGTGGGACTCGCAGTCGCCGCCCCAGTGGACCGGGAACTGCTGCCCGCCCGTGGTCGCCGACCGCGCGAAGAGGACAGCCTCGTCGGTGCCCCGCGCCTCGCTCAGCACTTCGAAGACGGTTTCGTTGTAGAGCTGGGTGTAGTAGTTGTGCATGCGCTCCGGGTCGGAACCGTCGTGCCACACCACGTCCGTCGGAATGCGCTCGCCGAAGTCGGTCTTGAAGCAGTCCACGCCCTGCGCGACAAGACCGCGCAACTTGCCCGTGTACCACTCCCGCGCCTCAGGGTTGGTGAAGTCGACCAGCGCCATGCCCGCCTGCCACAAGTCCCATTGCCACACATCGCCGTCGGCCCTGCGCACCAAGTAGCCATGGCGCATGGCTTCGGTGAAGAGCGGGGACTTCTGGCCGATGTACGGGTTGATCCACAACGAGATGCGCAGCCCCTGGTCGTCCTTGAGGCGGCGCAGCATTCCCTCCGGGTCCGGGAAGACGTCGGGGTCCCAGGTGAAGTCGCACCACTGGTACTCGCGCATCCAGAAGCAGTCGAAATGGAAGACGCCGAGCGGGATGCCGCGCTCCGACATGCCGCGGACGAACCGGTTGACCGTCTCCTCGTCGTAGGAGGTGGTGAAGGAGGTGGACAGCCACAGCCCGAACGACCAGGCGGGCGGCAGCGCCGGGCGGCCGGTGAGGGCGGTGTAGCGGTCCAGGATGTCCTTGGGCGTGGGGCCGTGGATGACGTAGTACTCCAGCGACTGGTCCTCGACGCTGAACTGCACCTGCCCCACTGCCTCGGACCCGATCTCGTACGAGACGTGGCCGGGGTGGTTGACGAAGATGCCGTAGCCCCGGTTGGTGAGATGGAAGGGGATGTTCTTGTACGCCTGCTCACTGGCCGTGCCGCCGTCGGCCTGCCAGATGTCCACGGTCTGGCCGTTCCTGGTGAACGGGGTGAAGCGCTCGCCGAGCCCGTAGACCAATTCGCCGACACCCAGGGACAGTTGGGCCAGCGAGTGGTGGCGGCCGTCGCCGGTGAGGGCGAAGCCGGTGCCGCGGGACCCGGCGGAGGTGAGGACGCGGCCCTCGGCGGTGAAGTCCAGGCGCCAGGGTGCGGAGGTGTCCACCCGCAGGGACAGCTCCCCGCTGGTCAGCTCCAGCAGGGACCCGTCCCGGGTGATCTTCGCTGTGTGGTCGGGGTCGGTGCGCAGGGCGAAGTCGGGACCGTGTGCGGCCGCGCCCGCGTGGTGGGTGGAGCGGACGCCGATCACGCCCTCGGCGGGCGACCAGCATTCGACGGTCAGGAGCGGGCTGTTGAGGGTGTGGCCCCGTTGCTCCACATGCCGCACCGGGGCGTACAGCGTGAGCCGGCCCTCGTCGACGCGCGCCTCGGCGACCTCGGTGGCGTACGACGCCCGGACGCCCTCGCGCATCAGCCAGTAGCCGTCGGTGAACTTCATCGGTGGTCCTTGTCGGCGGTGGTGGTTCGCGCGCGGTGGGTGGCGATCAGGTCCCGGAACCAGCGGTAGCTGTCCTTGGGGATGCGCTCCTGGGTGTCGTAGTCGACCCGGACGATGCCGAACCGCTGGCCGTAGCCGCGGGCCCACTCGAAGTTGTCGAGCAGCGACCACACGTAGTAGCCGCGTACGTCGACGCCGGCGCGAATGGCGGCGGAGAGGGCTTCCAGGTGGCTACGGAGGTACTCGATCCGGTCGGTGTCGTGGACCCGGCGGTCGTCCGTGACGGTGTCGGCCTCGGCCGAGCCGTTCTCGGTGATGACCAGCGGGGGCAGCTCGGGGTAGCGCTCGGTCAGGTCGACCAGCAGGTCCGTGAAGGTGTGTGGGACGACCGGCCAGCCCATGGTGGTGTGCCGTACGTCGTCGCGCCAGGTCTCGGTGACCCGGATGTCGACGGCCGTACGGGTCCCAGGGTCCGGGTCGCGGTGCGGGGCGTCGGCGATGGTGATCGGCCGGTAGTAGTTGATGCCGACGAAGTCGAGTGGGGCGGCGATGAGTTCGAGGTCGCCGTCGAGACGGTACGAAGTGTCGAGCCGGAACGAAGTGTCGAGACCGTAGGAACTGTCGAGTCGGCTCGAGGCGATGGCCGGCTCGCCCCAGGTCTCGACTTCGTGCTGCGGATGGCGCCCGGCGAACAGCGGGTCCAGCCACACCTCGTTGTGCAGGGTCTCGGCCCGGCGCACGGCGGCCAGGTCGGCCGGCGAACCGGGGGTGGCGGCGAGCAGCCGGTCCGGGTTGAGCGTGATTCCGACCTCCTGGGCGCCGGCCTCGCGCAGGGCGCGGACGGCGAGGCCGTGGCCGACGAGGAGGTGGTGGGCGGCGGCCAGCGCGCCACGGCCCTCCCGTGCGCCGGGGGCGTGGGCGCCCGCGCCGTAGCCGACGAAGGCGCTGCAGAACGGCTCGTTGAGGGTGATCCAGCGGCCCACCCGGTCGCCGAGCCGCTCCACGACAAGGCCGGCGTAGTCCGCGAAGCGCTCCGCTGTTTCCCGTACCCGCCAGCCGCCACGGTCTTCCAGCGCCTGGGGGAGGTCCCAGTGGTAGAGGGTGGTGGCGGGGGAGATCCCGGAGGCCAGCAACTCGTCGGCCAGCCGGTCGTAGAAGTCCAGTCCGGCCGCGTTGGCCGGTCCTGTGCCGTCGGGCTGGATGCGCGGCCAGGCGACGGAGAAGCGGTAGCTGTCGACGCCGAGGCCGCGCAGCAGAGCCACGTCCTCGCGGTAGCGGTGGTAGTGGTCGCAGGCGATGTCGCCGGTGGCGCCGCCGGCCACGCGTCCGGGCTCGCGGCAGAAGGTGTCCCAGATGGACGGCCCTCTGCCGCCCTCCCTGTACGCCCCCTCGATCTGGTAGCTCGCCGTGGCGGCGCCGAAGAAGAAGCCGTCGGGGAATTCCGGGAATGCGGGGGTACTCATGCGGCTGAAGCCCTTATCGCTGTGGGGTGCCATTACTTGATGGACCCGCCGGTGATCCCGGCGGAGATGTACTTCTGGGCTACGACCAGCAGGATCGCCGCGGGCACCGCGGACAGCACCGCGGTGGCCATGACCGCGCCCCAGTCGCTGACATGCGCGCCGACGAACTGGTAGATGCCCAGCGTGATCGGCTTGACGTCGTCGGTGGTGTTGAGGGTCAGCGCGAACATGAAGTCCGACCAGGCGAACAGGAAGGTGAAGAGCCCGGCAGTGATGAGGGCGTTGCGGCTCATCGGCAGCACGATGCGGACGAACGCGGTGAAGCGGTTGGCGCCGTCGACCATCGCCGCCTCGACGACCTCATTCGGTATGGACACCATGAAGGCCCGCAGCAGCACGATCGCGAACGGCAGGCCGAGCGAGGCGTCGGCGAGGATCAGCCCCAGGTAGGAGTTGACCAGGCCCAGCTCCGCGTACGCGCTGTAGAGGGCGTTGGCGATGACGATGCCCGGCACCATCTGCGTGATCAGCGTGGTGAACACGATGCCTTGGCCGCCGCGCAGCCCGAACTGGGCGAGCCCGTACGCGGCGGGCGCGGCGAGCGAGAGGCATACGGCGACGGCGCCGAGGGCGACGACGAAGCTGGTCAGCAGCGAGGCGCCCTGACTGGAGAACGCCGTGTCGAAGTTCTCCAGGCCGGGCGAGGCCGGGAACCACTCGGTCGCGGCGACGCTCGACTCGGGCTGGAGCGCGGTGTTGAGCATCCAGTAGACCGGGAAGAGCAGGACGGCCAGGATCAGCAGCGCGGCGGTGGTGTTCCAGGCGGCCCGCAGGCGGCGACGGTTCGAGTTCGGGTTCACGGTCGGTCACTGCCCCTTTCCGAAGTCGGCGCGGTTGGCCCGCAGGTACAGCACGGCGAAGACCGCGCTGATGAGGATGAGAACGTTGCCCACGACGGCGCCCTGGCCGAAGTCGAGCTGGAGGAAGGACAGTTGGTACGTGACCGTGCCCAGGGTCTGTGTGGAGTCCGCAGGCCCGCCCGAGGTCAGCGCGAGGATCAGGTCGAGGATCTTCACCGTGGACATGAAGCCCAGAACCAGGACGACGGTGACCACCGGGCGGAGCAGCGGCAGGGTGATGCTGCGGAAGGTTCGCCAGGGGCTTGCCCCGTCCAGTGACGACGCCTCGTAGAGCTCGCGCGGGATCTCCTGGAGGCCGCCGTAGAGGATCACCATGTTGAACGGGATGCCGATCCAGATGTTGACCATGATCGCAGACAGCAGCGCCACGCCGGGGCTGCTCAGCCATGGCACGCCGCCCTCGGTCAGGCCGACGGCGTGCAGGGCGCTGTTGAGCATGCCGTGGTCCTGGTCGAGGATGCGCCGCCAGACGACGGCGGACACGACCATGGGCACCAGCCAGGGCAGCAGCAGGATCGCGCGCACGAAGCCGGAGAGCCGGAAGCGGCGGGAGAAGAAGACGGCGAGGGCCAGTCCGATGGTGAACTGGCCGAGCAGGGATCCGGCCGTGAAGAGCGCCGTGTGCCACAGGGAGCCGGCGAACAGTTCGTCGGTGAAGACGGCCCGCCAGTTGTCAAGGCCGGTGAACGGTGCCTCGCCGGTGAAGTACGTCTTGGGCGTGTAGTGCTGGAAGCTCATCACGATGTTGCGGACGAGCGGGTAGCCGAAGAAGAGGGCCATGTAGGCGAGCGCGGGGGCGACGAAGAGCCACCGGATCAGCCCGCGGCGGCGGGTACCGGAGCCGACTCTTGCGGGGGCGGCCGAGGAGCCGGAGGTCTTGGTGGCCGGAACGGTGGAGGCGAAGGTGCTCATGTCCGGTTCCTCACTTCCCCGTGGAGGCCTGTTGCTGGGCGCGGTGCAGGGCCTGTTCGGGACTGGTCCTGCCGGTCAGCACCGACTGGAAGGCGCCCGCGAGCGCGTCCCCGACCACCGGCCAGCGGGTGCCGACCTCGGCGGTCCGGGAGCGGGCGGTGGTGACCAGGTCGGCGAAGGCGGCGAGCTTGGGGTTCTGCTCGGCGTAGGCCCGCGCGGCGGCGGCCCGGGTGGGGACGTTGTTGACCGACTCGCCCCACTCCAGCTGATTCTTCCGGGAGTTGAGGCAGTTGAGGATCTTCCCCGCGTTCTTCTCGCGGGAACGGTCCTCGTTCTTCGGCACCGCCATCACGGTGCCGCCGATCGGTGGGATCGCGTCCTGTCCCGCCTCGGGCACCGGGATACGGGCGACCGCCCAGTCCACCTTCTTCTGGGCGTCGAGCACCGGCACCTGCCACGGCCCGTTGATCATCATGGCGGCGCGGCCGGCCACGAACTGGTCGTTGACGTCCTGCTGGTTCCAGTTGACGACGGACTTCGAGGCGGATCCGTCCGAGACCAGGTCCTTCCACAGCTGGAGTGCGGCCTCGCCCTTGCCGTTGTCGAGCTTCGCCTCGTCACCGCCGCCGGACCAGAAGAACGGCAGGAACTGGTACACCCCGTCGGCGTTCGGGCTCGCGCTGAAGGCCATTCCGTAGGTGGTGCCGCGAGTCATCTTCTTCGCGGCGGTCTTCAGCTCGGCCCAGGTGGTGGGTGGCGCGACCCCGGCCGCCTGGAGAAGTCTCGTGTTGTAGATCAGGGCCAGGGAGTTGACGGAGCGCGCGATGCCGTACTGGGTGCCGTCGTACGAGCCGAGGGAGGTGGCGCTGCCGGAGAACCCGGAGGTGTCGACGCCGACTTCCTTCAGCGGGCGCAGGCCCTCGGTCCCGGCGAACTGCGGCAGTTCGGACCCGTCGAGCTCCAGGATGTCGGTGAGCGACTTGGACGAGGCCATCCGGAGCGCCTTCGACGCGACCTGGTCCGCGGGCACGCTGATCTGCTCGACCTTCAGCCCGAGGGGCTTTGCGCAGCGGTCGAAGAACTTCTGGTTGGCGGTGTGCTCGGCGGTGTCCGTGGCCGAGTTGAGCACGGTGACGGTGTCGGCGGCCGGTGTGGCGGCGCACCCGGTGAGGCCCAGCGCGGCCGTGGCGATCGCCAGGCCTGCGGCTATGGCGGGTGGCAGTCTGCGCTCTGCGCGGGAGTGCACGAGCGGTTCTCCAATCGGGGCTGCGGCTCGGGGAGTTGATGGTCTTGCCGTGCGGTTCGGGGATGGTGCGCGGCAGTGCGTTGGGGTGCTCGCGAGCGGTTCTTTGTCCGTGGTTCGCGGCTCGCGGCCGTCGCATCGTCGAAACGACGCTCAGGCCTGTCTCTTCGGCGGCGTGATGGTGAGCCCGGGCGCCATCCGCGGCGCGATCAGGCGGTGAGGGGGGAGGCCGGGGGCCGGACGGGTCTGGGTCCCACGGCCGGGGGGCGCGGCGGCAATCGCCTTGACCGCGAGTTCGACGACTGCCAGGGACATCTCTGCGACGGGCAGTTCGATACGCGGCAGGAGCCGTCCGCCCAGGTCGTCGGGGAGGGTGCCGACGGGCACGACGGCGAGGTCCTCGGGGACCCGTAGGCCTGCCGCGGCCACTTCGGCAAGCAGGTGGGGGAGGCGGTGAAGGTGCTGGACGACCAGCGCGGTCGGGGCGGGCCGCGCGCCCAGCACGTCGCGCACTCGGCGCCGCAGCACGGCGGGGTCGCTGCTCGACGGGTGGACCCGGATGTCCGCGCCCGTCTCCTTCGCGGCACGCCGGGCGCCGTCGAGGCCGTGGACGGCGTAGCCGCGGCGGGCCGCGATCTCGTGGCCGGCCGAGGCGAGGAAGGCGATGTGCCGGTGGCCGGCCGCAGCGGTCTCGCGCAAGGCGAGGGCGACGGCGGCCTCCCAGTCGAGGTCGACCCAGGGCAGCGCCGAGTCGTCGTCGCCGCGGCCCAGCAGCGCGGTGGGGAAGCCCAGTTCGCGCATGGCGCCGATACGGGGGTCCTGCTCCTCCACCGCCATCAGGACCGCCGCGTCCGCCAGTCCGCTGCCGGCCACCCGGCGCAGCCCGCCGACCCCGTCCAGGTCGGTCATCAGCAGTAGGTCGTAGCCGTGGCTGCGGGCGGCATCGCTGATGTCGATGGCGAACCGGCCGTCCACCGCCCGGTATTCGCCAGGCACGCGGGGGACGGCCAGGGCGAGAACGTCGCTACGGGCGCTGCGCAGCGTGCGGGCGCTGGCCCGGGGGTGGTAGCCGAGCTCGGCGATGGCGGCCTGCACCGCGCGCCGGGTGTCCTCGGAGATCTTGCGGGAGCCGCTGAGGACATAGCTGACGGTGCTGGGCGCGACGCCCGCCCGTTCGGCGACGTCTTTGATCGTGGCCATTCCCGCTCCTTTGCGGTCCGGTCCTGGTCGTCCTGGCCGTTCTGGTTCCGGCCGCTCCCGCGGCGCTGTCCGCTGCGATCGTCGAATCGATTCGACTGACAGCGTGCGTGACTTTAGGAGGCCCTGGGGCGCGAGCACAATACCCCTGCGATAGATCGTTTGCGTTTATATACATGAATCAATGTGAGGCTTTGGCGCGCGAAGCGTGTTAATTGCCCGCTTTGATCGGCCAGTTGATCGAGTACATGAACAACTTTCACTGGTGAGAACTCTTGAGGGTCCCGAACGGCGGGTGATAGTTCTATGCCCCGACGATTTTTCCCTTCCCTGACACCCGAGTTGTGGGGCCGTCCTGCCTACCGGCGCGCCCCACGACGCGCATCCGTCATGCCTGGAGGCGACACCGTTGAGAACACCCATGTCCAGACGCACCTTCGCCCGACTCGCCGCAGCGCCCGCCGTCGGAGCGCTGGTCGGGCTGCAGCCCGGCATCGCGTCGGCTGCGCCTCGGTCGGCCGCGCACCCGGCGGGGTCACACACCGCCGGCCGCACTCAGGCCGAGCGAGCGATGCGCCGTGCGGCGGCCTTCATGGACGAGCACGTGTCCTACCGCGGCGCGTACGTCTGGAGCTACCTCCCCGATCTGTCCACCACCTGGGGGGAGATGGAGGCGAAGCGGACCATGTGCTGGGTCCAGCCGCCCGGCACGCCCAGCGTCGGCCACAGCCTCCTCGACGCGTACCACGCCACTGGTGACGAGACCATCTACCGCGCCGCCGAACGCACGGGCCTCGCCCTCGTCGAGGCCCAGCTCCCGATCGGAGGCTGGAACTACATCCACGACTTCGCGGGCGAGCGTTCCCTGCGCGACTGGTACGCGACCATCGGCGCCAACGGCTGGCGCCTGGAGGAGTTCCAGCACTACTACGGCAACGCCACCTTCGACGACGCCGGCACCTCCACGGCGGCGCAACTGATCCTGCGCCTCTACGTGGAGCGCAGGCACCCGAAGTTCAAGACGTCCCTGAATCGCGTCATCGACTTCATGCTCAGGGGACAGTTGAGCGGAGGCCCGGCCGACGGCGGCTGGCCGCAGCGCTTCCCCGCGTTCTCCGGAGCGGTGAGCGAGATGCCGTGGCCCGAAGAGCGGCCCTCCTGGCTGCCCTCGGACGTCCAGCACGGCATGCAGGACGGCGACTACACGGGCCACGTCACCTTCAACGACGACGTCCTCGGCGAGAACATCAAGTTCCTGCTCATGTGCATCTCGGCGCTGGGACGGCGTGACCTGACCCGGCCCGTGCTGCGCGCCATGGCCTGCCTGCACCGGCTGCAGCAGCCCGGACCCCAGGCCGGATGGGGCCTTCAGCACCTTTCGCACACGGTGGGCGGCCGGCCCGCCGGCGCTCCGGCCAGCGCCCGCTCGTACGAGCCACGGTCCCTGACCACACACACCACGCAGACCAACATCCGGCAGCTGTTCCACTACTTCAGACTCACCGGCGACCACGACTACCTGCGCCGTGTGCCCGAGGCCATCGCCTGGCTGGAGTCCTGCCCGCTCACCAGCGAGCAGAAGGAGGAGAACCCGCTCCTGAAGAACTCCACGCACCCGACCTTCGTGGAGCTGGACACCAACCGGCCGCGCTTCGTGCATCGCTTCGGCTCCAACATCCGCAACGGCGCCTACTACTACGACCACGACCACCGCAACACACTCAGCCACTACTCCGGTGGCCGCTCCGTCGACCTCCCCGGCCTCAAGTCCACGTACGACGAGCTGATGGCGCTGAGCCGCTCCGAAGTCGCCGATCTGCGCGACCGGTCACCGCTCACACCCGGCGGACTGCGGGAACTTCCGCGCTACTTCAGCGTGCGCGACCTCGACCTCACCGACCTGTTCCGAGGCGCCGACCCTGCCCTGCCCGAGGTGTCCGACGACCAGGCGAGCGCCCTCGTCGACGACCTCGGCACCAAGGACCACTGGATCACCCCCATCGGCACCACCACCAACCCGTACCTCGGCCCGGCACCGGCCACGCCGTACGAGGGCATGGCCTACATGAGCAAGCACGTGGGCGACCTGAACGACACCTCGCCGTACGACCCGGCCGCACCGCCCGCGGAGCCGCCGTACCAGCCGCACGACAGTGCCGAGGGCATCACGACGTCCGCCTACACGGGCAACATGGCCAAGCTCATCGCCTACGTCGCCGACTGAGCCCTCCACCGCCAAGGTCCCGGCCTCAGGGGGAGGCCAGGATCGGCTCACGGCTCCAGCGGAAGACGTGGACCAGGCGCGGTTCCACGATTCCGGCGGTCGGAATCTCGCCGTCGAACCACCGGTCCGCGCAGGTCCAGTGGAACGGGTGGCCCAGATACTCGCCGGTCAAGCCCTGGACGTCCGCGTACTCCTGCTCCCAGACATGGGTCCAGTGGGAGGCCGCGAGCGTCTGGTCCACCCTGCTCAGGGACCAGGAGCGGATGGTGGAGACGTGGGCGGGCATCGCCATGAGATCCGCTTCCAGTCGCTCGACGAGAGTGCTGGATGTGCCGGGGCGGACCGCCAGGAGCAGTGTTCGTTTCACGCGCGGGCCGCGCAGGGGGACGTACCGCCCGCGTACCTGCGCGAGAGCGACCGTGTCGAGAGGCTCCGGCAGACCGGCCTCCGCAGCGATGTCGGCGGGAGTCCGGTCCGCCGTCACGTCCCAGGTGGCGCCGGTGCCGCCGAAACTGCCCGGCAGATCGGCCGCCGCGGAGCCGCCCAGGACGCCGGGCCCCGCAATAGCCGTCTTGCTGTACGCCTCGGTGTTGTCGTCCGGGAGCAGAGCCACCCAGCGGGTCACGTCGCCGCCTCCTCGTGAACACGTGCGACCGGTTCCAGCACATGACGGTCGCGGTCGAGCGCGATCTCGTCCGTGTACGCCCAGAACGCCGCGACCCGAGGATCGGCGCCGGCCGCGGCACGCGCGGCGAAGAACGCGCCGCTGTCCGGCAGCGACCACAGGATCCGGACCGTCACGGTGTCCGGGCCGCTCCAGGCGCGCCAGAGACGCTCCTCGGTCATGCCCCGGCCCACGGCGCCCGGCAGGTACTCCACGTGCCAGCGTCGCAGCCACTCTTCGAGCGTGCCCGCGAGGTCGCGGAGGAATCCCTCCGAGGTGATCAGGCCGTCGGTGAATGGCGCCATCTCTTATCTTGCGTGGGTATCCCCGGCTTTAGCCGGGGTCGGTGGGAAACGCGTCTTGGGGCTGCTGTGACGGGTCATGTGTGCGTGGGTGTTCTGTCTGCGGAGGGGTTGTCAGTGGCCTCGGTTATGTTGCTGACAAGAGCTGAAGGGGGTGGGCTGGGTGATTCGTGCGTACAAGTTCGTCATGCGGCCCACGGTGCGGCAGGCTCAGGCGCTCGGTGAGATGTTGCGTGATCACTGCTCCCTTTACAACGGTGCGTTGCAGGAGCGCCGTGACGCTTACCGGCACGCCTCGAAGACGAGCATCAAGTACGGGCAGCAGTCCGTGCAGCTGAAGGACATCCGGGCGTTCGACCCGGAGCGTCAGGGCCGTTGGTCGTTCTCCAGTCAGCAGGCCACGCTCCGGCGGTTGGACAAGGCGTTCGCGGCGTTCTTCCGCCGGGTCAAGTCCGGTGAGAAGCCCGACTATCCGCGCTTTCGTGGGGTGAACTGGTTCGACACGGTGGAGTTCCCGAAGGACGGGGACGGCTGCCGGTGGGACTCCACGCCGCACGACCTGGTGACTCGTGTCCGCCTTCAAGGTGTCGGGCACGTCAAGGTGCACCAGCACCGGGCGGTGGCCGGCAGGGTCAAGACCGTCAGCGTCAAACGAGAGGGCCGGAAGTGGTTCGTCGTGCTGAGTGCCGAACAGGTCCAGCCCGAACCGCTGCCCGCGACGGGTTTGGTCGTCGGGATCGACCTGGGCATAGCCAGCTTCCTCGCCGATTCCAGCGGCGGATTCGTCCCCAACCCGCGCCACGGGGCGAAGAGCGCCGCGAAGCTCGAAGCCGCACAGCAGGCCCTGTCCGTGTGTGCGCCGCGACAAGCGGACAGCCAACCACCGGCGAGCGGTCGAGAAGGTTGCGAAGCTGCACCGCAAGGTCCGCCGCCAGCGCCTCGACCACGCACACAAAACCGCCCTTGACCTCGTGCGCGAACACGATTTCATCGCGCACGAAGACCTCAAGATCCGCAACATGGTCCGGCGTGCCGCACCGAAGCCCGACCCTGCCAAGTCGGGCGCCTTCCTGCCCAACGGGGCCGGCGCGAAAACGGGACTCAACCGCTCGATCGCCGATGCCGGATGGGGGGTGTTCCTGACGATCCTGGCCGCCAAGGCTGAAAGCGCCGGACGGGAAGTGATCGCCGTGGACCCCCGCAACACCTCCCGCCAGTGCCCCGAATGCGGGCACACCAGCGCGGAGAACCGGCCCACCCAAGAAAAGTTCCACTGCGTCTCGTGCGGCCACAGAGCGCACGCGGACACGGTGGGAGCCACCAACGTTCTACGGGCCGGGCTGGTCCGTCGCGAAGCCGCAGCGGCGTAGCGAGAAGCCCCCTCATTCATGAGGGGGCGGAGTCACCATTCCAAGTCGGAGCATGCCATGCCAGGGTTCCCTCACTTCAGCCCGTCACCACTATGCCTGTTAGAAGTGTTCCTATCAGGAATAGTGGGAGCATGGAAGGGAGGGAACAGGGAGCGGGTGCCGGCGCCCGCCTTGCCGCTGTTGGGGCTTGCGGCAGGGCAGGCCGGTGTCGCCCGGCGGTCAACTGTCCTTGCGGGCCCCGCTGGCCTTGATCCACGCGTGGGGGGCGTAGGCCACCTCTACCCTCGTCTCGGCACGGGGGTCTGCCTTCCATACGAGCAGCGCACCGGCGTCGATCGAGTACGAGAACTTGCCTTCCTTGCCGTCGACGAAGTGCAGCACCTCGCCTCGGTGCTCCGAGGCCTGCCCCTCTTTGCCAAGCACTACGAGATTTACGGACATAATTCGACGTTACGGCGGGAGCACCGATTTCGCCCGCCGGATGCAGGGCGGGGACTCCCCGGAGGGGTGCCGCGCGCGGGCTACCTGGCCAGTCGGGGCAGCAGCGAGGACGCGGCGACGATGCCGAGTGCGGCGGCCACTGCGAGTACCGCGTAGTCCAGAGGAAGATGCGCCGGTGTGCCCAGCAGCAGGCCGCGCAGCGCGTCGACTTGGTAGCTGAGCGGGTTGATCCGGCTGATCGCCTGCAGCCAGCCCGGCATGAGCGAGATGGGGTAGAGGGCGTTGGATGCGAAGAAGAGCGGCATGGTGATGGCCTGACCGATGCCCATCAGGCGGTCCCGGGTGAGGACGATGCCGGCGATGGTCATCGACAGACAGGCGAAGAACGCCGAGCCCAGCACCACCGCGACGGCAACGCCGAGCAGACGCAGTGGGTTCCAGGTCAGGGCGACGCCGAGGAGCGCCGCGATGACGATCACGACGACGGCCTGGATCAGTGCCTTGACTCCGGCGGCGAAGGCCTTGCCCGTGATGAGCGCCGCGCGCGGAGTGGGCGTGACCAGGAGCTTGGTCAGGATGCCGGCGTCCCGCTCCCAGATGATCATGATGCCGTAGAAAATGGCGATGAACATCGCGGACTGGGCGATGATGCCGGGCGCGAGATAGTCGATGTAGGGGATGCCGTGGGTCGGGATCGCCTTGATCCGGGTGAAGGTCTCGCCGAACACCAGCAGCCAGAGGGCGGGTTGGACGGCTCGGGTGTACAACTCCGAACGGTCGTGCCGGAGCTTCTGTAGTTCTACGGCGCACAGGGCGACCACCCGGGCGGGCGCCACGCGCCATCCGGTACGGGCCGTGGGCGGGGTCAGAAGCAGGTCGAACTCGGCCGGGTCAGCCGAGCCTTGACGCGGTGCGGCGGGTGCTGCGGACATCGCGGAAGTCACCACCTTCGCCACCGTCGCTGTCGAGCCCGCGGCCGGCGACGTCGCGGAAGACGTCCTCCAAGGTCGGCCAGGGCTCCTGGGATCCGGCGTTCCCGCGCTGCTCGTGCAGGTCGCGGCGGAGTCCGTCGGGGGTACCGAGAGCGTGCACGCGCCCGCGGTGCATGAGCGCGACCCGGTCGCAGTACTGGTCGGCCTCGTCCATGTAGTGGGTTGTGACCAGGACGGTCATGCCGGTGGCACCGCGGACCGCGTTGATGTGGTCCCACACGCTGGTCCGGGCGATCGGGTCGAGGCCGATGGTGGGTTCGTCGAGGATCAGCAGGCGCGGGGCGCTCACCAGCGCCTGGGCGAGTTCCAGCCGGCGCACCATGCCGCCCGAGTAGCTCTTGGCGAGCCGGTCCGCGGCGTCCGTGAGGTCGACCGCGGCGAGTGCCTGGGCCACCCGGCGGGCCCGTTCGCGCCGGGAGACGTCGAAGACACGGGCGAACAGCGTCACGTTCTCCCGCCCTGTCAGGCCGGAGTCGGCGGACAACTGTTGCGGCACGTACCCGAGGAGCCGGCGGACCGCCATCCGCTCGGTCGCCGCGTCGTGCCCGAACACGGATACGCGGCCGCGCGGCACCGGCAGAAGCGTGGTGATGCAGCGGATCGCGGTGGTCTTGCCGGCGCCGTTGGGTCCGAGCAGTCCGAAGACCTCGCCCGGCCCGACCGTGAGATCGAGGCCGTCCACGGCCCGGGTCTCACCGAACGCGTACTCCAGTCCGCGGCAGCAGACCGCGGGGTCCTCGCTCATGCCTGGGCACCTCCCGGTTCTCCCAGTACTCCCTGTACTGCGTGGGGCGTTTCACCTTCTGCGTGGATTGCTTCTGCGCGGATGGTTTCTGTGTGGACGGTGGGCGTGCGGACGGTGGGGGTGCGGTCCTCGTGCAGGTTGTCGGCGAGCTTGCGCAGGGCCGGCAGCGCGGCGGCGAGCGCGGCCCGGTCCGCCGGGTCGAGCGCCGCCAGTTGTTCCCGCATCAATGTGCCCCGCCGGACCTGCCAGTCGCGCAACCGGGCCGCGGCGGCCGGGGTCGCGTACAGCAGCGCCGATCTGCGGTCCGAGGGATCGGTCTCGCGGCGCAGAAAGCCGGCCTTGACCAGCTGGTTGACGAGCGTGGAAACGGAGTTCCCGGCGAGACGCAGCTCCCGGGCGGCGGCCGACACACCGATTCCCGGCCGGTCGACCACCAGGCGCAGCAGCTCTACCTGAGCGCCGCGAAACGGGGGCGCACTCAGGCCGCGCCGGAGCCTGCGCCGGGTCAGGCGTTGCACGGCGGCGAGTGCGTCGGCGAAGGAATCTGCCAGCTCGTCCGTGGCCATGACATAAGTTTAGCTCTGTGTACGAGCTATTCCCAGACCCCTACGGTGGGCGCACGGAGCCTTCCCCTTCTCCAGAAAGCTGAGGCCATGGCCATCGACGTGAACGCTCTCCGGGCCCACTTCCCCTCCCTGGACCACGGGTTTGCCTTCTTCGACGGTCCGGGCGGGACGCAGACCCCGCGCCCGGTCGCCGACGCCATAGTCGCGACGCTGACGGGCCCTCTGTCCAACCGGGGGGTTGTCAGCCGCTCCGAGCTCAACGCCGAGCGTGCCGTCACGGACTTTCGCGCCGCCCACGCGGACCTGCTCAATGTGCCCGCCGACGGTGTCGTCCACGGGCGCAGCGCGACCCAGCTGACGTATGACTTCTCCCGTCACCTGGCCAAGGGCTGGAACGCGGGCGACGAGATCGTCCTGAGCCGCCTGGACCACGACTCCAACGTCCGCCCCTGGGTGCAAGCGGCCGAGCGCGCCGGGGTGACGGTCCGCTGGATTGAGATCGACAGCGAGAGCATGGAGCTCGACCTCGATTCGTTCGAGCGGGCGCTGTCGCCCCGGACGCGCCTGGTCGCGGTCACGGCGGCCTCGAACGTGCTGGGCACCAAGCCGCCCCTGCGCCGCATCGCCGACCGGGCGCACGAGGTCGGCGCCCTGGTGTACGTGGACGGGGTGCACTACGCCGCCCACCACCTGGTCGACGTGCCCGCGCTGGGCGCGGACCTCTTCGTCTGCTCCCCGTACAAATTCCTCGGACCGCACTGCGGCGTGCTCGCCGCGGCGCCCGAGCTCCTCGACACCGTCCACCCCGACAAGCTCGCGCCTTCCCCCGACACCGTGCCGGAGCGCTTCGAGTTCGGCACCCTGCCGTACGAGATCCTGGCGGGAGCCACCGCAGCCGTGGACTTCCTCGCCGCGATCGACCCGGGCACGGGGGCCGCGCGCAGGGAGCGGCTCGCCCATTCGCTGGGCTCCCTGCACGAGCACGAGCGGGCGCTGCGTACGAGGCTCGAAGAGGGGCTGCGCGCTCTGGGCGACGCCGTCACCCTGCACTCGAAGGCGGCCGACCGCACCCCGACCCTCCTGATGACGATCGAAGGCCGTGACGCGCGCGAGGCCCAGGTCCATCTCGCCGCACGCGACGTCCTGGCCCCCGCTGGATCGTTCTACGCCTACGAGACCTTCACCGCCCTGAAGCTGGAGAACCCCGCCCTTCGAGTGGGCCTGGCGCCGTACAACTCCGCCGAAGACGTGGGCAGGTTCCTCGACGGGCTTGCGTCTTTCCTCTGACCTGCTTTTCCTGTGTGCGGCCGGCAGGGCCTCGATCAACCGATCATTGGCCGGGACCGAGGGCCTGCCCTGTCAGCCCTTGGGCCCCGCGGTCCGGGAGGGCTGCGCCTCCCCCCACTGGCCAGCCGACGGGCGCGGTAGTTCGCCATGTTGCGACGGTTGCCGCACACCTCGGCCGTGCAGTAGCGGCGTGGGCCCGCCTTGCTGGTGTCCACGAACATTCCGTCGCTTCCGGCCGCAGCGCGATGGCGGAACCGCTCACGGCTCAAAGTCCGTACGACGCCCAGCAGTCCGGTCCCCATGAGGACGGCGAGTTCGTCGACGAGGGAAGCCTCCGGCGAGGTGTCGCGACGTACCACTGCCACACTTCGCCGCGGAGGACGATCCCTACGACACCGCCCCGGCTCAGATGCGCTTTCCGGCCTGATGGTCACCGTCGAAGCACCGCCGCCGGCGCCGGGCCGGGCCGCCGCGGCCGGACTCCGAGCGGTCAGCGTTCCGGCTCGGAGGCCGTGAGCTGGAGGCCGTTCTCCCAGATCTTGTTGAGTGTCGTGACGAGCCGCTCGAAGGGAATGCGCTGGCCCAGCACGAACACCATGTAGGCCATGCGGCTCACCATCACGGACAGGGCGTGCGCCGTGACCAGCGGATCCAGGCTCGTGTCGGCTTCGCCGCTCTCCTGCAGCGTCTGGATCAGCCTGGCGTTGCGGCGCGCGAACGCGTTGCCGCGCTCGATGCGCAGCGCCATGAACTTCTCGTCGACCTGGGCCACTTGCTCGAACAGCGCCATCAGGCGCGCGTTCTTCTTGTACGCGCGCAGGTACTCACGGTTCGACGCGTCGATGAGCTGCCTGGTGTCGGTGATCCCGGTGCGCTCGCGCAGGTGCGGGTGGAGCATCTCCTCCTGCACCTGCTCGACGAGCGCCTGGAAGATCTCTTCCTTGCTGTTGAAGTACGTGTAGAAGGACCCGGAGGCGACATGCGCCGCCTTGGAGATGTCCGTGATCCGGGCGTCCAGATATCCGTCGCGTTCGAAGACCTCTCGGGCGGCGGTGATCAGCGCGTTACGTGTCCGGACACCGCGCGGGCTGCGTGGCGTGATCGGTTGTTTCTGGCCGCCGTCTGCGGCCGGGGCCTGGGCAGCCACTGGGGTCCATCCACTCTTGATCGATCACGTACATCACCGGTAGCGGCGGATATTATCAGCCGAGGGCGGAGAGGAACTCCAGCAGCGCGGCGTTCACATCCTCCGCTCGCTCCTGCTGGATCCAGTGCCCGGCGCCGTCGAGGACGATCTGTCCACGGAGGTCGGTGAGCATCCGGTCGAGGCGCGCGGGCATGAACTTCCCCACCGGGTCCTTCGACCCGGTGATGAAGAGTGACGGCTGATTGATGAGGCGGCCGTCCAGGTGCTCGGTCAGCGCCCAGTTGCGATCGAGGTTGCGGTAGTAGTTGAGGCCACCGGTGAAGCCGGTCTCCTCGAACGTCTTGACGTAGTAGGTGAGTTCCTCGTCGCCCATCCATCGCGGAGGCGGCAACTGCTCGTCGGCCTTGGCGGCCCACTTGGCGGAGTAGATCTCCCTCGTGACGAGGGTCCTGCGCACGTTCTGGCTCAGCGCCCGGTCGGCGACGCCCGGCTCCTGGAACCACACGATGTAGAAGTCGTCGCCGTTGCGTGAGCGCAGGATGGGCAGCGGTGGGGCCGGGGCGCGCGGCGTCGGCGGCACGCTCATCCCGGCCACCGCGCGTACCCGCTCGGGATGGAGCAACGCCATGTTCCACACCACGGAGGCGCCCCAGTCGTGCCCGATGAAGAAGGCGTCGTCCGCGCCGATGTCGTCGAGGAGCCCGGCCAGGTCGGCGCAGAGCGTCAGGATGTCGTAGGCGTCGACATCCTCGGGGCGTGCGCTGCCGCCGTACCCGCGCATGTCGGGAACCAGTACGCGGTACCCCGCCCCGGCGAGCGCGAAAACCTGATGCCTCCAGGAAAAGGCCAGCTCAGGAAAGCCGTGGCACAGGACCACGGGAGGCCTGTCCGGCCGTCCTTCGCCGTGTTCGAAGACGCGGAGGGTGATGCCGTTGGTCGTGACATCCCGCGCCGCGACGCGCTCCCAGTCGGTGACCGGCATGTGTGTCGTCATGTGCCCAGAACTCCTGTTGTTCGCATGCTGGCCGGCGCAAGGAACTCACGCCGGTAAGGGGCGTGTCGTAGGTGTTGAACTTGACGTTGGGTTCAAATATACATGAGGCGGGCCCCAGAGGCTCGAACCGCTGAAGGGGAGAGGACGACGGTGACCGGAAGTATCCAGGCAGCCCAGTCGACGACGGTTCTGGCCGAACGGCGAGGTTCCGTGCTCGTGCTGACGCTCAACCGCCCGGACCGTCTCAACGCCTGGACCGACGAGCTGGAAGAACGCTACTTCGCTCTGCTCGACGAAGCCGAGGCGGATCCCGGCGTGCGGGCGATCGTCCTGACCGGAGCGGGCCGCGGCTTCTGCGCGGGCGCCGACATGGACGACCTGCAACAGGCTGGTGCGACAGTGGAGTCGATGGATGGCGCGATGCCGAAGAGGGAGCGCCCGCGGTGGTTCCCGCTGACGCTGCGCAAGCCCCTCATAGCGGCCGTCAACGGGGCCGCCGCCGGGCTCGGCCTCGTCGAGGCCCTTTACTGCGACATCCGCTTCAGTACACCCGATGCCAAGTTCACGACGGCGTTCGCGCGCCGCGGCCTGATCGCCGAGTACGGCATCGCCTGGCTGCTGCCGCGCCTCATCGGCCAGAGCCGGGCCATGGACCTGCTGCTGTCCGGGCGGGTGGTGCGCGGTACGGAGGCGTACGAAATGGGGCTGGTCAACAGGGTCGTCGACGCGGCTCAGCTCCTCGACGCCGCAGTCGAGTACGCCACCGAACTGGCCACCTGGTCCTCACCCGTGTCGATGACCGTCATGAAGCGCCAGGTGCTCCAGGCTCTCGACACCGACTTCGTCACGGCCGCCGACGCGGCGGACGCACTCATGCCGGAAGCCTTCCGCCGACCCGACGCCGCCGAGGGCGTCGCCAGCTATCTGGAGGGCCGCGCGCCCGCATTCCGCCCCCTCGACCCCAAGTGAGCACGGAAGGTCGCCCCGCATGACCAACGCTGCCGCACCAGTCTGGAATCACGCCTCGTCGACACCCCACCGCATCGCCCTTCGCGGGGAGGACGGTGAGGAGTGGACCTACGGCCGCCTCCGTGAGCGCGCCGCCGCCGTCGCGGGCCGCCTGGCGGAGCACGGCGTACGCCCCGGCGACCGAGTCCTGCTCGTCGCGCCTTCCGTGCCCGAGTTCGCCTTCGCCTACTACGGGATCCTCGCCGCCGGAGCGATCGCCGTCACCGCCAACACCATGGCCCCGCAAAGGGAGTTGGCGTTCATAGCGGGCGATGCGGAGGTGTCACTCGTCCTGGGCTGGCACGCGATCGCTCCGGCACCCGCGCAGGCCGCGGACGAACTGTCCATCCCGTACTGGGAGTTGCGGCCCGGTCTCACCGAAACGGGTCCGACAGGGACCCCCTCGATCCTTGATGTGCACCCAAGCGAGGACGACGACACAGCCGCTCTCCTCTACACCTCCGGCACCACAGGACGGCCCAAGGGCGCCCAGCTCACCCACGGCAATCTCAACGCCTGCGCGGCGGTCTTCTGCGACGTGCACGCCATCACCGCCGAGGACTGCGCCGTGACCGGCCTGCCCCTGTTCCACGTCTTCGGGCAGGCGTGCGTGATGGCCACCACAATGCGCGCCGGCGGCAGCCTCACCCTCCTCGAACGCTTCCACCCGTCGACCATGCTGGCCATGATCCGCCGCGACCACCCCACCTTCATCGCGGGCGTACCCACCATGTGGAACGCCGTCCTGCGCACCGCCGACGACACCGGCGCCGACTTCGCCGGTCTGCGCCTCGCGTCCTCCGGCGGCGCCTCACTGCCGGTGGAGGTGATGCGCGCCTTCGAGAAGCGGTTCGGCTGCACCATCGTCGAGGGATACGGCCTGACGGAGACCACCGGCGCCGCGACCTGCCATCTCGCGGGCCGGCCGGCGAAGCCGGGACACGTGGGACGGGCCCTGCCGGGCTGCGCCGTCTCCGTACGGGACGACGACGGTCACGAACTGCCGCCCGGCCAGGTCGGCGAGGTCCACATCAAGGGCCCCGTTGTGATGAAGGGCTACTGGAACCGACCCGATGCCACCGCCGAGGCCCTGCGCGACGGGTGGCTGCGCACCGGCGACCTCGGCGCCACGGACGACGACGGAGACCTGCGCATCGTCGACCGCAAGAAGGACCTTGTCATCCGCGGTGGCTACAACGTCTACCCGCGCGAGGTCGAGGAGGTCCTGTACGAACACCCCGACATCGTCGAGGCGGCCGTCATAGGGGTCCCCGACGAGTTCTACGGCGAAGAGGTCGCGGCCGTCATCGCGGTACGGCCCGGCGTCCGCCTCGGCGTGGCCGAACTGCGCGCATGGGCCAAGGAACGTCTCTCCGCCTACAAGGTGCCCCATCTCGTCGCCGTCGTGGACGAGTTGCCGAAGGGGGCGACCGGGAAGATCCTCAAGCGCGCGATCGATCCCGCCCTGCTGAAGGCGGACACGAGCACGGCCGACGCGCCGGGGACGATACTGCGGGACTGAGCAACTGCGCTTCCTGGAACGCCTCGAACCAGCGACGGGACACACGCATGACGACGACACACGCACCTGCCTACGCCCGCCGGACCTGGCAGACGGTCGAGCCCTACCACGGTGCGGTCTACTTCTCGGCCGAGGCACACGCCGCCTACGCGGCTCTGGGGGTGGAGAGTGGGCCCGGATACTTCGCCTCCCGCGCGGCGGCCCTGGGCCCGGTCGCACCGGAAGTCGTGATCGCCACCTTCTACAACTTCAACCCGAAGGCCGTACGGGCTGCGCTGCCCGCCGCCTGGCGGACCGCTCCGCCCGAGGCGTTCCTCGCCGCACGGCTGGCCGGCATCGACGGGACGCTTCGCAGGATTCTCGGGGCGGAGGTTCTTGCGTCGGAGGGGACTCGGCGGGCCGCGGAGTTGTCCAGGCGCGCCGCGGAGGCCGCGCTGCCGTACCTGCACGGACGGCCCCTGTTCGCCGCGCACGCCGCGCTGCCCTGGCCCGACGAGCCGCATCTCGTGCTCTGGCATGCCCAGACGCTGCTGCGTGAATTCCGGGGAGACGGCCACGTGACGGCGCTCCTGGACGCCGGGCTGAACAACGTCGAGGCGCTGGTCACCCATGCCGCGGCCGGGCCGGTGGGGGCCGAGACACTTCGGACGACGCGCTCCTGGTCGCCGGATGAATGGGCGGAGGCGGTGGAGGCGCTGCGTACGCGGGGGTGGCTCGCCGGCGGCTCTGACCTGGCCTTCACCGCGCAAGGGGAGGAGTGGCGATCGGCGGTCGAGGAGGCCACCGACCGGATGGCCGCCGCGCCCTACACGGCCCTGGGACCGGACGGCTGCGCCGAGTTGCGCGACCTGGTGCGGCCCTGGAGCCAGTCCCTGGCAGCGGAGTTGATGCCGTGGGCGGCGACGCGACTGAAGGGCTGACATGCGCTCCGCGCGGGTCGGGTCCACCGCGACGAGGCATTGAAGGTGACACCGGATTCAATTACGGTGCAGGGACCGCAGGAGAGACGGTCGAGCAACTGAACGGGAGAGTTCGTGCAGATCAACGGGAAGGTCGCGATCGTCACGGGGGCAGCGGGCGGCATCGGCGCCGCCATCGCGCAGCGCCTCCTCGAACACGACGCTCAAGGCGTCCTGCTGACGGACCTCGACGCCGGCCGCCTCGACGCGACGGTCAAGCAGCTGGCCGGTTCGCACGGCGAGCGGGTCGGGGGAGTGGCGGGCAATGCCGCGTCGACGGCCGACCTGGAGCGGATCGTCGACGCGGCCGAGGAGCGGTTCGGACCGGTCGACCTGTACTTCGCCAACGCGGGTGTCGGCGGTGGCGCGGGGCTCGACGCGAGCGAGGACGAGTGGAGTCGCGCGCTCGACGTCAACGTGATGGCCCACGTGCGTGCCGCGAAGTTGCTGGTGCCACGCTGGATGGAGCGCGGCGCCGGCTACTTCTTCAGCACGGCGTCGGCTGCCGGGCTGCTCACACAGATCGGCTCCGCGACGTACTCCGTCAGCAAGCACGGCGCGGTTGCCTTCGCCGAATGGCTCTCGGTGACGTACGGGGACAGCGGGGTGCGGGTGAGCTGCCTGTGCCCGCAGGGTGTCGAGACCGAACTGCTCATGGCCGGCACCCGGTCGGACGATCCGGTCGAACGCGCCGCCGCCCGCGCCGTGTTGGACTCGGGGGAGCTGCTGCGGCCGCTCGATGTCGCCGACCGCGTGATGGAGGCGGTCGGGGACGAACGGTTCCTCGTCCTTCCGCACCCGCAGGTACTCGATTTCTACCGCCACAAGGGCAGCGACTACGACCGGTGGCTCCGCGGCATGCGGCGCTATCAGGCGTCTGTGAAGTGACCTGAAGCAGCACATCGCTGCCGCGCACTGCCGGCCCGGACCCGATGATGGCGGACCTCGCGCCGGGCGGCCGTCGGTGAAACCGTAAGAGACATGACCGTTGGAGGATGCGTGGTCGAGCTGTCCGACCGGGGGGACGAGCGCGGGGCGAGATTCGTCGTCGCAGCGCCGACGGGCACCGACCTCGGCGCGCTCGCCCGATGGCTGGGGGAGCGGGGCGAGCAGGTCACCGGGCCGCTCACCGCCCGGCGTATCGGGCTCGGCCAGAGCAACCTCACCTACCGCGTCGACGACGCCAACGGCCACTGCTGGGTGGTGCGCCGTCCCCCGCACGGCCCCCTGCTGCCCACCGCCCACGACATCGGGCGCGAACACCGCATCATGGCGGCCCTCGCCGGCACCCAGGTCCCCGTACCCGCCGTGGTCGGCCTGTGCGACGACGACGGCGTGCACCACCTGGTGATGGAGCACGTCGACGGGATCGTGCTCGACGGCCTTGAAGTGGCCAAGGCACTGCCCACCCGGGTACGGGCAGGCGTAGGACCGTCGCTGACACACACCCTCGCCGCCATCCACGCCGTGAACCTGGAGACGACGGGCCTGCACGACCTCGCCAGCCACCGGCCTTACGCCGAACGGCAGTTGAAACGGTGGTCCCGGCAGTGGGAACAGAGCCGCACTCGCGACCAGCCCGCCCTCCACCGGCTCACCGAGCTGCTGCGCCGCCGCGTACCCGACCGGCAGAGCCTCGTCCTGGTCCACGGCGACCTGCACGTCCGCAACGTGATCTGCTCGCCGGACACCGGCGCCGTGCGCGCGGCGCTCGACTGGGAGCTGTCGACGCTCGGCGACCCGATGGCCGACCTGGGCACCCTGCTCGCCTACTGGCCCGAGCCCGGCGAAGTCCCGCCCGACCGCCCCGCCCTCGGCGTCACGGCGCTGGACGGCTTCGCCCGACGCGACGAACTCGTCGACAGCTATGCCCGGTCGAGCGGCCGTGACATCGGGCCGGAGCTCGCCTTCTGGCACGTACTCGCCGTATGGAAGGTGGCGGTCATCGGAGAGGGCGTCCTGCGACGCGCTCTCGACGAGCCACGCAATGCAGCGGAGGGCGGCCCGCCCAGCACCGCCTATATCGACCAGATGATCGACCATGCCTGGACGCTGGCCACCCACTACGGCCTCTGACACTGCGCCTTTCCCCGCCCCGCCCGCCCATCGATCACCCCAGGAGAAGCACCCCATGTCGTACGTCGTCATCGCCACCATGATCGCCAAGCCCGGTCAGGAGGAACTCGTCGAGAAGACACTGCGAGCGGCCGCGGCCGATGTGCACGCGGAGCCGGGGTGCGCCCGCTGGGCCCTGCACCGCAAGACCGGCACCACCGGCCACTTCGTCATGGTCGAGAAGTGGCAGTCCAAGGAGGCGCTCCACACCCACGGCAAGGGAGCCGCGCTCGCCGGGATCGGACGCGCACTGAAGGACGCGCTGGAGGGACCGGCGGATGTCGCGGTCTTCGACGCGCTTTTGGCGGGAGACGCTGAGAAGGGCGCGCTGTAGACAAGGGCGAACCAGACACGAATGAGGCAGACGTGCCCCCGGGAAGGGGGGCGACCCCGTCGTCGTCGGCGTGCAGGATGTCACCGGTGGTGAAGGTGACGCCGCCGAAGGACACGGGGACGTCCACCGCTCCACGACCGGTCTTGCCGCCCCGGCGTGGATCGACGCCGACCGCCTTCCGCTGTGGGAGAAGACGTACTACTCGGTCGGCGGCGGGTTCGTCGTCGACGAGGACGCCGTCGGCGCAGACCGGATCAAGCTCGACGTCACAGTGCTCACCCACCCGTGCAGCGCGGGCGACGAGCCGCTGCGCCTGTCCGGGGAGACCGGCCTGTCGATCTCCGCGCTGATGCTGGAGAACGAGAAGGTCTGGCGCACGGAGGGGAGACCGGCGCCGACATGTCCGTCAGGTAGAAGGAGACGGCGCCCGGCGGACTTGCGGTCAACCTCATCGAGTGCTGACGAAACGCGCTGACCGCCATCGCCTGCCCGTGATCTGAGCGGCCGTCACGGCCGAGCCCGGCGCCACAACCGGGGCCCTGGCCGCAGTCGAGCCGTCATCCGGCCCCGATCGGAGTCGGAGACGCTAGGCCGCCCACTCCCGCAACAGCTGCTCCCGCTGCGAGCTCCGAGGCGACCCGCCCTCCCAGGCGCGGCCCCACGCCGACATCGCCGCCAGCGTCGTCTCCATCGTCGCGGCGCCCTGCGTGAGGCGGGACAGGAGGACGCGGGAGAGATCGACCTCGGTCTGGGGGTAGCCGACGGCCGCGGCGACGTAGGCCGCCAACTCTTGGTCGCCGTCGGACGATTCGACGCGCACGGCCATCAGGGGCGGGGCCTCGTCGATCCGGCCCGAGCTCACCGGCAGCGCCAGCTCCGTCACCGCGGCCAGAGCCAGGTCCTTGACCACGCCGACCTGCCGCTTCAGGGACTTCACGGGGACGTCCGCCACCGTCAGGGCGGTCACGTCCTCCCACAGGTAGAGGGTCGACTGGCCGTCGCCGAGGCCCACCACGCCCTCGGGTGTCAGGCGTACCCCCGTAGCCAGACCGGACGGCTTCGCGCCCACATACACATCACCCTCGGCGATCCAGAAAAGCCCCACCATGGCCATGGCTGCTCACTTCCCCCGACGACGGCGCGGCCGTCGTGTCACTTCTCAAACGATCAGGTCGTCCACCGTAACGCGCGAGGACAGGAAGTTCCCACTTCGCGCCCGTGCGCACGCGGGCATCGATGTCCGGCGCAGGTTGGTTTCATGGTGGTCAGGTGGCCAACTCTCGCTTGTGATCGTGACTCCGCCGCCGGGCATGCCGCTGCGGGAGTCAGGTCGCCTACGACGGGGTCGCTGTCGTGCAGCGGGACTTCCCGGGTGTCCTCCACCCGGCCAGCTGCCCACAGGCGCCCGCGGAGAACTGAGGCAGTGTCAGCCCTCCGCCGGGTGCCCGTGGGGCGAGGCCTCAGGCCGACCGTTCTCCGTCGCCGCGCCGCTTGCGCAAGGCGAGGACGGTGCCCGCTCCGGCCGCGACGACCGGGGCGGCCATGGCCGCCGGCGGGCCCGCCGGCACTCCGGCGCCCGTCTGCGCAAGGCTCCCCGTGGAGCCGTTGCCCGCGGACGCGTGCCGCACGCGATCACCACCGCCTATTCTTCCGCTGATCGCAGCACGTACAGCTGCAGGGCCAAGGTGGGGGACGACACATGACATACCGGCGCGCGGTGATACCGGCACTGGTCGGAGGCTTGCTGATCACGCTGTTGCTGTGGTGGGCGGGGGCGAGCACGCAGGCACTGCAACTGCGCGGCACCACGAGCGTGTTCGACCCACAGTCCGTGAGCGAACTCGTGCGATGGCTCGCACCGTGGTCGTACGACTCCCCGGCGGAGCTGATGTCGGGCGGGCCTGTGGGCGCAAGCACAGCGGCGGGCGGAAGCACCCAGTACGCCGATCTGTACAGCACGGCGATGCAGATCAGATTCGTGGCGGTCTTCGTGTTCTTCCTGGCCGGCGCGCTGCTCCTGGTCCGCAGGATCCCGCCGACGCAGGGCCGTACGCCGGCCACCCTCCTCGCGTTGTGGGCCTGGGCCCCGGTGGCCGGAACGCTGGCGGTCACGGTCTCCGCGCCGTGGCTGATCGCATCCAGGGGGCACGGCAGCTACCGGGTCCTGCCGGCACTGGCGAGTGCGGTCGCTTCGAGCGGCCCGGTCACGGTGTTCACAGGACTGTTGACCGCCGTGGTCACGGTGATCGTGGCGCGTGTCACTGCCAAGGGTGAGGAGCCGCTGCCCCGGCAGAGTGTGCCGCCGCGCCCGGCCCGCCTGGCCGCGAGCGTGGGGACCGCGGTGGTCGCGTTGTCGCTGGTGGTCCTCTCGTACCAATCGGTGGCGGCCCGGATCCAGACCTCGTTCGGCAGCGGAGGAATGTTGTCCGAGCCCGGCGACCTGCTGCGCCAGTGGCTGCTGCTCGGCGGCTGGACGGGCCCCGGGAGCACTGGGCTCGGGGACTGGCTGCTGTACCGCGCCGTCGACGTGATCCTGCTGGCCGTGGTGTGGTGGGCGCTACGTCTGCTGCCCGGCCTGCTCACACGCACCACGGTGCCGGCGATGGCGATGGGCGCGGTCTGCGCAACCGTACTGGGACTGCTGGCGAGCCAAGTGCTGCACATGGCGATCGACGACACGGCCACCGTGTACGGGCCTGTTCATGTGTTCTCAACGCTGGGCAACGGAGTCCCGGCCGCGCTCACCTTCGGCGTCGCGGCGGGGCTTGCGACCGTTGTGACACTGCGGCTGGCCGGGGGACGTGACACGGCGGCCGTTCCCGGTTAGCGACCCGGGTGGGGGTGTTACTGGCACCACCCCCACCCGGGCCTCAGGCCAACTGACTCGCCGTCGGCCGCGCGGCAGGCTTTTCCCAGCACCGGCGAGGACCTGCCGGGCACGGTCCAAGGACGGGGAAGAGCGATGAGCAGTCACACACGCCGAAGGATCCTCCAGGGAGCGGCAGTCGCGGCAGCCGGCAGCGTCGTCGGAGGCTACGGCCCCGTCTGCTACGCCATCGAGGCGCAGGCCGCCACCCGCGACACGGTGGCCGGGGGGAGTGGGTCAACTCCGTTCCTGGAGGGCGCGTTCGCACCGGTCACCGAGGAACTCACCGCGTTCGGCCTCGAGGTGACCGGCCGGGTACCGCGTGACCTGGACGGCCGCTACCTGCGAACCGGCCCCAACGCGTTGGGAGTTGAGGACCCCCGGGCCCACCACTGGATGCTCGGGGACGGCATGGTGCACGGGGAGCCCATCCACCTGCCGGGACGGGTACCGCTCGGCTTCCACGGGAGCTGGGTGCCGGACGCGTGAGGATAAAACTCTCTGCGTGGTGCCACCGATGGGTGCCAGGTGCATCTGGCCGGCTCGCTGACCGGCTGCGGCCGGTCCACGCTGTGGGTTCGAGGCGGTGCCCTGCTCACACAGGCCGATGCCCGTAGGCCCACGGTGGTCACCGCCGGGGTCGGGTTGAGCGGGCGGGCAAGGGCCCGACGGGCCGCTCCCCGGCGGTTGCGGCCCGTGGCTGACTGCGGGCCGCCTCACGTGGCGGTGTGTACGGGATTCGGACACTGTGGAGGTAAAGCATCGAAAGGGTGAACGCCGATGGACAGGCCGCCGAGGATCGTAGTGGGCATCGACGGTTCGCCCTCTTCGCGGGCCGCGCTGCGCTGGGCCGTCCGGTACGCGGACCTGGTGGGCGGGAGGGTAGAGGCGGTGTCGGCGTGGGAGGTACCCGGTATGGCGTCGTGGTCGGCCCCGGCGGTGGACGCCGACTTCGACGAGGGGCAGGCCGAGCAGGGTCTGGTCGAGGAGGTCCGCGCCGTCCTCGGCGAGAAGGGCGGCTCGCTGGTGCACGAACGCCTCGTGCGTGGCAATGCGGCCGACGTGCTGCTGGATTTTGCCCAGGACGCCGAGATGCTGGTCGTGGGCGGCCGCGGCCACGGCCGTTTCCGACGGGCGCTGCTCGGTTCGGTCAGTCAGCAGGTGGCACAGCACGCTCCGTGCCCAGTGACGATCATCCGGCCGGACGTGCCTGTCGAATGACGTGTCCGGTCAGAAGTGCTCCGGCGCCACGGCGCCGGCCGAGTGATCGGTGATGTTGTCCTCGGTTGCGTCCTGGCGTACGAGACCCCGGAGCCGGTCGCGGGTCGATCACCCCGGCCTGTCGCCATGAGCACCACTCCTGACCGTTCCGCTACGGCTGACACCGAGATGCCGTGCCCTCCCGACCGCACGCGCGGGCAGAGAGCCAAACGGAGGCGGGAAGGGGGGTGCGGGGGAGCCCACCGCCTGGGCCCCGTGCCACGACCGGCACCGGGCCCAAGCGCTACTTCATGCCACCCAGCCCTCTCCGGTCACACGGCCGCCGGTGTGCCCGCCTCCCGTGCCGGCGTCGCCGGGAGCCGGAATTCCTGGCCCGCCAGGGACTCGTAAAGACGGACCGGGCTCATCTCGCCCGCCAGGTCGCCGTGCTGAGCCTTGGAGCGGCGGTAGATCTGCTCGACCAGGGCCGACAGTTCGGTGGAGACGCCGATGTCGCGGCCCAGGTCCACGGCGAGCCCGAGGTCCTTGCAGGCGAGTGCCATGGCGAAGGAGTCGTCGTAGTCCCCGTCGGTCAGGATGGACATGATGTCGTTCTCGAGGAAGTTCGAGGCGGCCGGGCTGGCCAGGAGCGCGTTGCGCAGGGTGTCCAGGCCGACGCCCGCCTTCACACCCATCGCCAGGACCTCGGCGGAGGCCGTGAGGTGGGTGAACCAGAGCAGGTTGATCATGAGTTTGACCGTGTAACCGGCGCCCAGCGGACCCACGTGGAGGATGCGGTCGGGGTCACCCATCACCTCGAGCACGGGCAGCGCCGCCGCGAAGTCGGCGTCGGAGCCACCGACGAAGATCTGCAGCATCCCGGCCTTGGCGCCGTGCGCCATACCGCTCACCGGTGCGTCGAGCCGGCGCACACCGCGCTTGTCGAGCACCTCGGCGGCGACCCGGTCGGCGGCGGCCGGCGTGGACGTCGACATGTCGATCCAGAGGGACCCGGCGGGCAGCGCCTCGGCGACCGCGCCGCGCAGCAGCACGTCCTCGACGATGCGCGGGTTGGGCAGCATCGTCACCAGGACCTCGGCGTCGCTCGCGCACAGAGCGGCGGTCTCCGCCCACGCGGCACCGAGTGCCACGTGCTCGGCGGCGGCCTCGGGGCGGGTGTCGTGCACCGTCACCTGGTGCCCCGCCTGGATGAGATGACGGGCCATGTGGCCGCCCATGTTGCCGAGACCGATGAATCCGATCCTCATGATCTTTCCTTACTGCAGCGGCGTACGAGGGTGTAAGGGGAATGCCGTAAGTGTGGTGCGGGGATGGGGAGTTGAGCGCAGCGTCAGGCCTTGGGCGCCGAGTCCGCGAGCTGCTGCGCCGACGGCGTGTAGAACGGATTGGTGACACCGGACTTGACCGCGTCGATCACGTCCCCGGCTGTCGGCCGGCCCTCGACGGCGGCGCGCAGCGCCTGGTGGGCGGCGACGCGCTGGTTACGGAAGGACTCGTCGAGGTCGTCGACGCCCGGGTTGACCCAGATCGCGGCGATGATCAGCAGGTCGTCCGCCTCGCCGGCGGGGACGGTCCCGTCGGCCACGGCGTCGGCGACCCCCTGTGCGAGGCCCGCCTGGGCCGAGCCCCAGGTGGCGCGCTCGTGCAGCTCCCCGTCGGCAGCCGCCTTGTTGACGAACAGGGTCAGCGGCTTCACCGGCACCGAGGGGCGCACGACCGTCATGAACGGCACGTGCCCCGCGCTCGGCGTGGCCAGGGCGGTGGCCCACGCGGTCTCCACCGGACCACCCTTGCGGCCGAGGACGATGTTGGTGTGCGCGGCGTTGACGCCGTCGCCCACGAAGGCTTCACCGATGAGGGCGGTGGAGGCAAAGGACATGGTGGTGCTCCCGTACGAGGATCAGGGCGGGACAGGGTGGGATCAGGCCAGGGGCACAGAAGGCCCAACAGGCCAGCACGCCGGACGAGTTGAAGGGTGTGCCGACTCGCGGCACGAGACGTAGCCGCACCGGCGGGACGTACCCGCCTTCGGCCGGCTGCTCGGCGAAACTAGGTCGCCGCGCGACCGGCGTGCAAGCCCGCACCGGAAATCGAAACCGGGGTTGCGATGCGCGCAACCCCCACGCTCCCACCCGCCCAGGACCCTCGCGTGACCAGACTCTGACCAGGCACTTCGCCGGCAGCCCGACGCCTCTACGATGCGAGCGTGAACGAAGTGAACGCCCCCCGGTCCGTCCGCAGCCAGGGCCACGGCCTGCGCCGCGACGTCGACCTCCTCGAAGCCCTCGGCTCGCCCGAGGCCCACCGCACCGGCGGCCTCGGCGTCGTACGCATAGCCCAGCTGGTGGGGCGCGACAAGAGCCAGGTTTCCCGGGCGCTGAAGGCGCTCGCCGACGAGGGCATCGTCGAGCGGGACCCCGACAGCCTCGAGTACCGGCTCGGCTGGCGGCTGTTCTCGCTGGTCGCGCGGACCTCGGAGAGCCGGGTCGTGCGCGTGGCGGGGCCGGTCATGCACCGGTTGGCCGCTGACCTGGAGGAGACCACCCACCTGTGCGTGCTGCACGACAGGGAGGTGCGCACCTTGCTCTCGGTGTCAGGACACTCCTACCGGCTGCGCGAATGGGAGGGCCGCGGCTGCTCCGCCTGGATCACCTCCGCGGGGCCGGTGCTCCTGGAGGGCGCCAGTCCCGACGAGCTGTATGTGCGGTTCGGGGCCACCGAAGAGGTGTCGGTGCCCGACCTCTGGTCCCGCATCCGGCGGGCCCAGGCGGAGGGATTCGCCCGGGAGGTCGAGGAGTTCGAGCCCGGGCTCGTCGGCGTGTCCGCCGCAGTGCGCGACTTCCGCGGCCGGGTCGTGGCCGCGCTCAACGTCACCGCGCCCGCCGAGCGATTCGCGGCGCGCCTCGACCACGCGGGACGTGCCGCCGCGGCCGCCGCGGCGCAGGTGTCGGCCCAGCTCGGCTGGGAGCCGCGGCAGTAGGCGGCGGCACGGGGGAGCGGTTGCGCTGAGCGCAACTCACGTCTCGATCGCCACAGACGTCTTGTTCCCGGCCGTTAACGGCCCGTAAATTCCTCGCATCCCGGCCCCAGCGCGACGGACAGAGACCCCAGAGACGTCCCCGCCCCGCACCGGGCCTGCCCTTCGGCACGCCCTTTTCCGCCGGTCCGCTTGGCAACACTTTCTTCCACCTGCCGGTTCCGTGCGCCCTGAGCGCCCGCGACCGGTGCAAGGAGCAGTCCATGGACATCGACCTCGCCGTCGAGACCGACCTCGCCACCGATATCGAGAGCATCGTCAAGTCGCCTTATGGAGAAGGGGACTTGTGGATCGGCGGGCAGTGGCGCGCCGCGTCCGACGGCCGCACGTACCCGGTGTACGACCCGGCCACCGGCGAGGTCGTCCGCGAGGTCGGCGCCGCCTCGGCGAAGGACGCGGCCGACGCCCTCGACGCCGCGGCGGCCGCGGCCGAGGAGTGGCGGCGCACCCCGGCTCGCCGCCGCTCCGAGATCCTCACCGGCGCCTTCCGCCTGATGCACGAGCACAGCGACGCCCTCGCCCGGCTCATCACCCTGGAGAACGGCAAGGCGTACCGCGACGCCAAGGCCGAGGTCGGCTACGCCGCCGAGTTCTTCCGCTGGTTCGCCGAGGAGGCCGTGCGCATCGGCTCCGGCTTCGGCGAGGCACCGGCGGGCGGCTTCCGGCACGCGATCCTCAAGGCACCCGTCGGCGTCACGGCGTTCGTGACGCCGTGGAACTTCCCCGCCGCGATGGCCACCCGCAAGATCGCCCCGGCGCTCGCGGCAGGCTGCCCCGTAGTGCTCAAGCCGGCGCCCGAGACACCCCTGACCGCGCTGGCCGTCGCCGCGCTGCTCGCCGAGGCCGGACTGCCGGCCGGCCTGCTCAACGTACTGCCGACCGACCGCGCCCCAGAAACCGTCTCCGCCTGGCTGGACGACGAGCGTGTCCGCAAGTTCTCCTTCACCGGCTCCACCGCCACCGGCCGCGTCCTGCTGCGCCAGTGCGCCGAGCACGTCGTCAACGTGACGATGGAACTCGGCGGCAACGCCCCGTTCGTGGTCCTCGCCGACGCCGACATCGACGCCGCCGTACGCGGCGCGATGGACGCCAAGATGCGCGGCGGGGGAGAGGTGTGCATCGCCGCCAACCGCTTCTACGTGCACTCCGACGTCGCCGCAGAGTTCACCGAGAAGTTCGGCGCCGCGATGCGTGAGGTCAAGGCCGGTCCCGGCCTCGCCGAGGGCGTCACCCTCGGCCCGATGATCAACCCGACGGCGGTGGAACGGATCTCCGGCCTCGTCACCGACGCCGTGAACCGCGGCGCCCGGATCGCCGCGCAGGGCGAGGCCCCCGCCGACGGAGGCTGGTACCACCCGGCCACCGTCCTCACCGACGTCCCCGCCGACGCCCACATCCTGCACACCGAGGTCTTCGGCCCGGTCGCCCCGATCGTCACCTTCACCGACGAGGAGGAGATGCTCGCCGCCGCCAACGACACCGCGTACGGCCTTGCCTCGTACGTCTACACCCGCGACCTGGCCCGCGGCCTGCGGATCGCCGAGCGCCTCGAGGCCGGCATGGTCGGCCTCAACCGCGGCCTGATCTCCGACACGGCCGCCCCCTTCGGCGGCGTCAAGCAGTCCGGCATCGGCCGCGAGGGAGGCCGCGAGGGAATCGAGGCGTTCCTGGAGACCAAGTACGTAGCCCTGGACTGGCCCACCCCCTGAATCCCGGCCTGCCCCTGCTCTCACAACCTACGGAGTCCCCATGGCAATGACGCCTGTCTCCCAACGCCCCCACGGCTCGTCCGCGGCGGGCAGCCCCCGCGACCGGGCCCGGCTGCACTTCCGCCTGAAGACCGCGACCCAGTTGGGCCAGGGCCTGGACGGCTACGTCATCGGCGGCATCGGCATGGCGATGACCGCGCTCACCGCGGACCTGCACCTGGGCACGGTCGCCCAGGGTCTGGTCGGAGCCTCACCGCTGATCGGCATCTTCTTCGGCGGACCGGTATTCGGCTGGCTCGCCGACCGGTTCGGGCGCCGCCCCGTCTTCATGGTCGACATGCTGATCTTCCTGATCAGCTCGGTGGCTCAGTTCTTCGTGGCGGACGGCACGCAACTCTTCCTGATCCGCCTGGTGATGGGCCTGGCGATCGGCGGCGAGTACGCGGTCGGCGCGCCCCTGCTGTCCGAGTACGCGCCGAGCAAGGGCCGCGGCCGACTGCTCGGCAGCCTGGAGATCAGCTGGTACGTGGGATACGCCCTGGCCACCGTGGTCGGCGCCCTGTTCGCCGAGATGGACGGCGGCTGGCGCTGGTCCCTGTCCAGCGGCGCGGTCATCGCCGTCGTCTGTCTGGCACTGCGCGGGGGCGTGCCGGAGTCGGCGCGCTGGCTCCTCAGCAAGGGCCGCACCGAGGAGGCCCAGACGCTCATCGAGCGGTACGGCATCGAGCTCGACGCGGACGCCGAACTCGCCGAGACCGGTGAACAGGCAGGATTCCGGGCCCTGTTCAGCCGCAAGCACCTGCGGGCGACCGTCTTCGCCGGCACGTTCTGGGCGGCGCTCGTCCTGCCGTACTTCGCGATCGGCGCCTTCTGGAGCGAGGTGTTCGAGGCCCTGAACATGGGCGACAACGCGGTCGCCGCACTCCTCGTCTACGCGTTCACCGCCGTCGCCGGAGTGACGCTCGGCTGCCTCGTGGTCGAACGCATCGGCCGCCGCAAGCTCCTGATCCCCCCGTTCTGGATCACCGCGGTCTGCCTCGCCCTTGTGGCCATGTGGCCGGACGTCACACCGGTGGTGGTGGGTGGCTTCCTGTTCTTCATCTTCCTCAACGCGGCGTCCAGCGCGTTGACGGCGGTGTATCCGCTGGAGGTCTTCCCCACCGCGCTGCGCACCACGGGAGTCGGATTCGCGGCGGCCATCAGCCGGGTGGGTGCCGCGATCGGTACGTTCCTGCTGCCGATGGGCCTGGAACACGTGGGCCCGCGATTCGTTCTGCTGGTCGGCGCGGCGGTGCTCGCGCTCGGCGGTCTGGTCTCCCACTTCCTGGCCCCGGAGACGACGGACATGGACCTCGCCCACACGGCGCGCGCGGGGCGCTGACGCGGGACTCTGCCACTGCCTCCGGCTCTCGCTCTGCCTGTGCGCTCCGACTGCCCAGGGCGGGGCGGGGGCCGGCGCGGTGGCTAGTGCGGCTCCGAGTGAGTGGACTTGGCGGGGTGCGCAACGGCCGGGATGCTGCGTCGGGGGCCGGGGTGGGTGCGGTTGCGGTCCGCTCCCGCGATCTGGAAGAGGCCTCCGACATGCGACGTATCCCCCCGACGTCTGTTCGCCGCAGCGGTGCTGGTGGCGTCGGTGCCGGCCCCGGTGGCGGTGGTGCCCGCTCTGCCGGTCCACGCCGCGGGCGTTGACCGGCACGACAACAACGGCTCGGACGACTCCCCGTCTGGCGGCGTGGGCCCCAAGGTGAACGCACGGCTGGACAAGGCCATCGCCGACGTCCGCAAGCGGGCCGGCATCCCCGGCGCCGTCCTCGGACTGTGGATGCCGGGCAAGGAAAGCTTCGTCCGAGCGACTGGCGGCGCCAACACCGCCACCCGCCGGCCGATGGCCGTCGACTCCCACATCCGCATCGGCAGCGAGACCACGACGTTCACGGTCACCGCGCTCCTCCAATTCGTCGACCAGCACCGGGTCAAGCTGGACGATCCGATCTCCGCCTACGTCCCCGGTGTGCGCAACGGCGACCGTTGCACGCACCGCTCTGCCCCCCGTTGACCCTGTCGCGACGGCAGGGTTTCTACTGAGGGCATGCGATGCGGAGCAGGCGTCGTACCGCCCGGATCACCCCCAGGTGACTCGTCGCTGTCGGTGCGACGTCCTGCGCCCGTTGATCGTGTACCGCTCGATCTGCCGAAGAGAAGGAAGCTCCCATGACCATGACGATGACCCCTGAGCAGAATCTGGCCCTGATCCACACCGCCTACCAGACGGTGCAGAGCGGCGATCTCGACGCGGGCGCGGAGCTGCTGACGGAGAACTTCATCGCCAACGTCCCCGGTATGCCGGACCCGCTGCACGGGCGAGAGGTGTGGAAGCTGGGGACCCGGGCCATGCTGGCGGGCTTCCCCGACCTGCAGATCCAGGTCGAGGACATGTTCGGCGTCGGGGACAAGGTGGCGGTGCGCGTTCACTTCCGCGGCACCCATCAGGGCACGTTCCAGGGGATCGAGGCGACGCAGCGGCCTGTGAGCTTCCGCAGCATCGAGATCTACCGCATGGAAGGCAGCAAGATCGCCGAGGAGTGGGTTGCTCCGGACATGATGAGCCTCATACAGCAGATCTCGGCTGACTCGGGCCACTGAGCGCCATGGGCCGGGTTCTCGAGGTAAAAGCCGTGGTCGCGTGAGTAAGCCCTTCGGCTAGGGTTCGCCCGTGACCGCCTTCGACCCCGACGCCGACTTGTCCGGTGACCTCGCCCTTCGCCTGATGATGGACTCCTTCGTCACCTTGTACTGGCGTCGGCAGCTGTTGGATGCGGCCGCCGTCTGGCTGCGTGAACACGGCTACCAGGTCGTCGCGTTGGACGCGGCCCAGTGGGCTGAGGCAACGGACATGCACCGGGACATCGCCTGGGCCCTGAGCTTTCCCGACTCCTACGGTCAGAACCTCGACGCACTCAATGACTGCCTCCGCGACGTCGAGTCGTACGAGTACGGAACCACCCGGGACGCCACCGGCCTGGTCATCGTCTTCACGAGTTACGACCGGTTTGCGCGTGCGGAACCGCGTACCGCGCAGATCGTGCTGGACATCCTTGCCGACCGCGCTCGCAGCGCGGCGCTGTTCGGACACCGCATCATGTGCCTGGTTCACAGCAACGACCCGGACATCAGCTTCGAGCCGGTGGGCGCCATGCCCGTCCAGTGGAACGACGCCGAATGGCTCGACAGCAGTCGACGGTCCGCCTGATGCTCTGACCCGTTGTGCTTACGGTCGTCCTCAGTTGGCGTCCAGGATCGCCGAGAGGTCCTTTGCGAGAACGACGCTTTCGTAGTTCGTGACGTCCCACCGCCACGTCCCGATCGGTACGTATCGGCGTCGTAGGTACCAGCCCACCAGATCGTCCGCCGCTGCGGACATGTCAGCAAGCGGTGTTCGAGCTCAGCTTCTCGCTTGCCGGCGAGATTCCGCGATGTCCTGCTTCCCTGTGGCAGCAGCGCTCCCGTCTGGCTTCCCGGACACCGCTGAACCCCACCGGCTTCCGGTCCAGCATGGAGGGACGACGCCCCCGCACGGGCCAGGCCCGCGCCCCTGCCTGACATCAGCTCGGGGCCAGGCTCACGGTTTTGTCCCCCGGGCCAGGATGACGGCGTAACGGCATTCGGTCGTGCTGGTGTTGGCGAAGACGCGTGGGGACGGTTCGCCCAGTTCGATCGTGTCCCCCGCGTCGAGTTCATGCACCGCATCGCCCTCGTGGAAGGTCAGATGTCCGTCGAGCACCCAGACCACCTGTCGCAGGAACGCGAAGGCGGCGGCGGGATACGGCACGCGGGCACCGGCGGGCAGGCGGATCTCCGCGACCTCAGTGGGGAATTTCAGGCCGGTGATCTGGCGGCGACGGTACCCGGTGGCGGGATCGGTCCACTCCACTGCCTCGCCCCGGCGGCGCACCCCTCCGGACTCGCTCTCGCCGTCGGGGGACCCGCCGCCGGCGGGCGCTTCGGCCGCGCCTTCGGCGAGGGCGAACAAGGAGGAGACGCTGAGCTGGAAGGCGGCGGACAGTTTGCCCAGGATCGCGGCGGTGGGGCTGCTTTCACCGCGCTCGATCCGGTGGATCATGGCGCGGGACACCCCCGACTCCTCGGCGAGCTGGGCCAGGGTCCACCGGCGTCGCTCTCGCTCGACGCGAATGCGGGCCGCGATCTGCGCCACCAGTGGGTCTACCATGTTGGACATGAATCTAATATACGAGAAGTCGGGGGTGGCGGTAAGCGTCCGCACAGCATGCATCGGTGACGCCGAGGCTGTGCGAGTCATCCGCAACGACGCGATCGAGCACTCCACGGCCCTTTGGACGACCAGAACCCAGACTTCCGCCGAAGCGGCCGCCTGGCTCACCACCCACCTGAACCGTGGCTCGGCGTTCGTGGCCGAGGTCGACGGCGAGGTCGCCGGGTTCGCGGTCTACGGCCCGTGGAAGGACTTCGACGGGTTCTGCCACACGGTGGAGAACTCCGTCTACGTCCGAGAGGGACTCCACGGGCTCGGCATCGGATCCGCGCTGCTGACCGTACTCATCTCCGGCGCGCGCAAGGCCGGCCACCACGTGGTGATCGCGGGAATCGAAGCCGGCAACACCGCCTCGATCCGGCTGCACGAACGCTTCGGCTTCCAGCATGCCGGCACGGTGCGTGAGGTCGGAACGAAGTTCGGCCGGTGGCTGGACCTGACGCTCATGCGGCTTCTCCTGGCGTGACTTGCCGACGGGGCCCGGAGAAATGCGCGCCGGGCCGCGCGCCGCTGGGCGGTGATGTCGCACCCGGTCGACGTGCCCGACCACATGTCGATGAACAGGACCGACTCCTGTGAGAGCCGGCATCACCACTCAAGCAGGTGGGCGTAGTCGGTCTCGGTGAAACCCCTGCGTCGGCCTTCGGCGGGGGCGCGGTCGAGATGGATACGGTAGATCAGCCGGGATCGGTGGCCGGACCTTGTGCAGATCAGCGCCGCCATGGAGACGCGCTCGGTGCCCGCGGCAGTGACTCGTACGACGGGTGTGTGGCCTCGTCGTCCCCAGGTGCGGCCTAGGGGCGGCCTCAGCCCCTGGCCGGCTTCGTCCTCACACAATCGTCGCGGGTGTACGCCAACTGCAGCTGGCACGGGGCGCAGTGGGCGCTCGCAAGCCGCACCTCGAGGTCGCCGCAGGCGTCACCCAGGGCTTCCACGCCCGATTCCCGTCGTTGCGTGACCTTGCGATTGAGCGGGCAGTGGGGTGGATCGATCGCGATGACACCGCCCTGGCTGCCGGTGGCCGGACGGGCGACAAGGAGCGTCTCCTGTCTCATCGCCTGCAACGGCCACGGCCTCGCCCAGGCGCCGTGCCTCGGCACGCTCCTCACCGATCGGGTCGACGGCGACAAGGTCCACGACGACCTCGTCATCGTGTGGCGAGAGCGGCCACGGTTCGGTCCCTCGCTTGCCTTCAACGCTTCAGTGATACGCGCGATGTGAGTGCTCGACCGTGCCAAGGAGCTGAGCGGCACCAACATTCTGATCAACAACGCCTGCCCCGGCTGCGTGGCTACCGACCCCGCACGACCGACCGGTCCTGGGCTCGGCCGGAAGCGGCACCGCAGGCGTGCGTTGACGCTTGGCGACGGACCTGTCCTGACGGCGCTGTCGACGACTCGCACGTGAGCCGAGTGGTCGTCAATCTCTGCGCTTTGGAGTGACGACGCGGCCCGGCTTCGGTGTGCCTCCTGCCCCGTGTCCGAGGCTGACGCCCGACCGGACCCGCTCCGGTCTTGCAGCCGCGGGGCTACGGGAGGTTGCCGTGCACATTCTGCTGGTGGCGAGCGCGTTCAACAGTCTCACCCAGCGCGTCCACGCCGAGTTGCGGGATCGAGGTCACAGTCTGGACGTGCATCTCGCATCCAGTGACGACGCGCTGCGCGGCGTACTCGGCGCCTGTAAGCCGGAGCTGGTCATCGCGCCCATGCTGAAGAGGGCCATCCCCGAGGACGTGTGGCGGGAGCACACCTGCCTCGTCGTTCACCCCGGACCCGTCGGTGACCGGGGCCCCTCCTCGCTCGACTGGGCGATCAGCGCGGGCGTTGACCGTTGGGGCGTCACCGTGCTCCAGGCCAACGGCCAGATGGACGCCGGCGACGTGTGGGCATCGGCCCGCCTCACGGTGTCTCCGGTCGGCAAGAGCGACCTGTACCGCAACGAGGTGTCGGACGCCGCGTCGGACGCGGTGCTCCTGGCCGTCGACCGATTCGCCTCGGGCACCTATTCGCCCCTGCCTCAGGCTCAGGTGAGGAACAGAGCGGCGGCAGGAACCCGCCCCTCCTACCCCCAGGGCCTGCGGCGCATCCGCTGGGCGCGGGACAGCACCGAGACCGTGTTGCGCAAGCTACGGGCTGCCGACTCGTCCCCGGGCGTGCTGGACGAACTCCTGGGCGATGAGTGGCACCTGCACGGGGGCTACCCGGAGGACGAACTGAAGGGGCGCCCCGGGGAGCTGCTCGCCACCAGGGCCGGGGCGATCTGCCGGGCGACAGTGGATGGTGCCGTATGGATTCCCGAACTGAGGCCCCGCCGCAGACCGGGGGAGCCCAGGCCGTTCAAACTGCCGGCCGTTCAGGCCCTCGCCGACCGGCTCCCCGAGCTTCCGGAGAGCGTCTACGCGCCTGACGCGGATCATGACCGGCGTACCTGGTCCGACATCAGCTATCGCGAGGAGGGGGCGGTCGGGTTCCTGTCCTTCTCCTTCCCGGGCGGCGCCATGAGCACGTCGCACTGCCGGCGCCTGCTCGACGCCTACTGGGCCGCCTGCTCGCGACCCACTGCCGTGCTCGTCCTCGGCGGCACCCGGGACTTCTTCTCCAACGGAATCCATCTGAACGTGATCGAGGCGGCCGATGATCCGGGCGCCGAGTCCTGGGCCAACATCAACGCGATGAACGACCTGGTCGAGGCCGTCCTGACCACCACTGACCGGCTGGTGGTCAGCGCCCTGGGCGGCAACGCAGCCGCGGGCGGGGCCATGCTGGCCCTCGCCGCGGACGAAGTGTGGTGCCGTGCGGGCGTGGTGCTCAACCCGCACTACCGTCTGATGGGGCTGTACGGGTCCGAGTACTGGACCTACACGCTGCCGCGCCGCGTGGGCGCCGACGTGGCCGACCGACTGACGCAGGAGGCGCTTCCGGTGAGCGCGTCGTCGGGGCTGCGGTCGGGGCTGGTGGACCGCCTCGTCGAGTGCTGCCCGCAGGACTTCCCGGGCGAAGTGACCCGTTTGGCCGTCCGGCTCGCCAATTCCTCCGGGATGCAGGAGCGCATCGCGGCGAAGAAGCAGACACGGGAGCGGGACGAATCCGTCAAGCCGCTGTCCCTCTACCGGGAAGCGGAGCTCTCCAGCATGCTCCGCACCTTCTCGGATCCCCACGCCCCGTACCACGCGTTGCGGCGTGCATTCGTTCGTAAGCAGCCCTCCACCGAGGCGCCGTACCACCTGGTCCGCGGCGGTGCGGCGGGTCGGTGACCTGTCCGGGTGGTCTGCGCGCGCCCGCGCACGGCCACGTCGCGTACTCACCGGGTGCCTGCTATCAAGGATAACGAGGGCCGATTTGTGCCCTTTCGTTGTATCCCTCCCCCTAGGAGGCATCCCTATGGATGCAGCAACGCCGACCGTGGTCGATTCCGACGTACCCGGTCTGCCGGCAGAGGAAGAATCCCCGACGATTCACATCCTCTGGATCAACGCGGGACTGAGTTGCGACGGCGACTCCGTGGCCCTGACCGCGGCCATGCAGCCGAGCATCGAGGAGATCGTGCTCGGCGTGCTGCCCGGCCTGCCGAAGATCGCCGTCCACTGGCCGCTGATCGACTTCGAATGCGGACCCGTAGGCGGCGCGGACACCTTCATCGAGTGGTTCTTCAAGGGGGAGCGCGGCGAGATCGACCCCTTCGTGCTGGTCGTCGAGGGATCGATCCCCAACGAGGCCATCAAGCCGGAGGGCTACTGGTGCGGGTTCGGTGACGATCCGGAGACGGGCCAGCCGATCACGACGAGCGAGTGGATCGACCGGCTCGCGCCCAAGGCGCTGGCCGTCGTGGCCATCGGGACCTGCGCCACCTACGGCGGCATCCACGCGATGGCGGGCAACCCGACGGGCGCCATGGGAGTGCCCGACTACCTCGGCTGGGACTGGAAGTCCCAGGCAGGCATCCCGATCGTGTGCGTACCGGGATGCCCCATCCAGCCGGACAACTTCTCCGAGACCCTGACCTATCTGCTCTACCAGGCGGCAGGGTCGGCCCCGATGATTCCGCTGGACGACAAGCTGCGTCCGACCTGGCTGTTCGGGGCCACCGTCCACGAGGGCTGCGACCGGGCCGGCTACTACGAGCAGGGCCAGTTCGCCACCACCTACGACTCGCCCAAATGCCTGGTCAAACTGGGCTGTTGGGGACCCGTCGTCAAGTGCAACGTGCCCAAGCGTGGCTGGATGAACGGCATCGGCGGCTGTCCGAATGTCGGTGGCATCTGCATCGCCTGCACCATGCCCGGCTTCCCCGACAAGTTCATGCCGTTCATGGACGAGCCGCCCGGCGGCAAGCTGTCCAGCGCGGCGAGCGGCGCGTACGGGTCGGTGATCCGAAAGCTCCGCTCCATCACGGCCAAGACCGTGGACAAGGAGCCCAAGTGGCGCCACCGCGGCAAGGAGTTGGCGACCGGATACCGGCCGCCGTGGTGAATGGTGTCCCGCACGGCGCCCTCGGGGTGGCCGTCCCAGGTGATCCGACCTCCCGTACGAAGACTTGACGAAGGGCGCTGCACAGAAGATGGCACCAAAGACGAAGACCGACGGCAACGGCCTGGTGGAGATGTCCTGGGATCCGATCACCCGGATCGTGGGAAGCCTCGGCATCCACACCAAGATCGACTTCAAGCAGAAGCGGGTGGCGGAGTGCTACAGCACGTCGTCGGTCTTCCGCGGCTACAGCGTCTTCATGCGGGGCAAGGACCCCCGTGACGCGCATTTCATCACCAGCCGCATCTGCGGCATCTGCGGCGACAACCACGCCACCTGTTCCGTGTACGCGCAGAACATGGCGTACGGGGTGAAGCCGCCGCCCCTCGCCGAGTGGATCATCAACCTCGGCGAGTCCGCTGAGTACATGTTCGACCACAACATCTTCCAGGAGAACCTGGTCGGGGTCGACTACTGCGAGAAGATGGTCCGCGAGACCAACCCCGGCGTGCTGGAACTCGCCGAGCGCACCGAGGCGCCGCACGCCGCGGAGCACGGCTACCGCACGATCGCCGACATCATGCGCTCGCTCAACCCGCTCGAGGGCGAGTTCTACCGTGAGGCCCTCCAGGTCAGCCGCTACACGCGGGAGATGTTCTGCCTGATGGAGGGCCGCCATGTGCACCCCTCCACGCTCTACCCGGGCGGCGTGGGCACCATCGCGTCCGTCCAGCTCTTCACCGACTACATGAGCCGCCTCATGCGCTACGTGGAGTTCATGAAGCGCGTAGTGCCCCTGCACGACGACCTGTTCGACTTCTTCTACGAGGCACTGCCCGGGTACGAGGAAGTCGGCCGCCGCCGCGTTCTGCTCGGCTGCTGGGGCGCGCTCAACGACCCCGAGTACTGCGACTTCACGTACGCGAACATGAGCAACTGGGGACGGAAGATGTTCGTCACCCCGGGCATCATCGTGGACGGCAAACTCGTCACCAACGACCTCACCGAGATCAACCTGGGCATCCGTATCCTGCTGGGCAGTTCGTACTACGAGGACTGGCAGGGCAAGGAGCAGTTCGTCACCCACGACCCGCTCGGCAATCCGGTCGACCCGCGCCACCCCTGGAACCAGCACACGATCCCGGCCCCCCAGAAGCGCGACTTCGAGGGCAACTACAGCTGGGTGATGTCGCCTCGCTGGTTCGACGGCAAGGACTACCTGGCGCTCGACACCGGCGGTGGCCCCATCGCCCGCCTGTGGTCGACCGCGCTGTCGGGACTCGTCGACACCGACTACGTCAAGGCCACCGGCAACAGCGTCGTCATCACCCTGCCCCGCACGATGACCAAGCCCGAGACGCGCTTCGAATGGAAGATCCCGAAGTGGAGCAACGCGCTGGAGCGCAACCGGGCCCGCACCTACTTCCAGGCCTACGCCGCCGCCATCGCGCTGCACTGCGCCGAGAAGGGCCTGGCGGAGGTCCGTGCCGGGCGCACCCAGACCTGGGAGAAGTTCGAGGTGCCCGACGAGGGCCTGGGCGTCGGCTTCACCGAGGCGGTACGCGGAGTCCTGTCCCATCACATGGTGATCCGCGACGGAAAGATCGCCAACTACCATCCCTATCCGCCGACGCCGTGGAACGCCAGCGTGCGGGACACCTACGGGACCCCGGGCCCGTACGAGGACGCCGTGCAGAACACACCGATCTTCGAGGAGAACACCCCGGAGAACTTCAAGGGCATCGACATCATGCGGGCGGTGCGCAGCTTCGACCCCTGTCTGCCCTGCGGTGTCCACATGTACGTGGGCGGCGGCAAGACCGTGCAGAAGATGCACGTGCCGACCGGACTGAGCGGCCTGGCCGGATGAGCGCGTCGACCACCACGGCCCGGCCGCCCGGCGGAACGGCGGCGAACGCGGAGGAGGCCGGCCGGCGGGTCGAAGAAATCATCGACCACCTGACCGCCGAGGGAGACTCCGAAGCCGCCGGTGCGGCTGAGGAACTGGTGCGCGTACTGATGGACTTCTACGGCACAGGCCTGGCCCGTATGGTCTCGCTGCTCGAAGCACCAAAGTCCAAAGGCGACCCGTTCGCCGCGCTGCTCGACGACGCCCTGGTCACCAGCCTGCTCGTCCTGCACGACCTGCACCCCGAGGACACCGCCACGCGCATCTCCCGTGCTTTGGGCAGCGTGCGCAGCCATCCCGTCGAGCTTCTGAGTTTCGACGACGCCACCGGCACGTTGCACCTGCGCTCCGCGGAGAGCTCGGGCTGCGGCTGCGCGAGCACCGCGGCGGCCGGCCGTCAGGCGGTGGAGGATGCCCTCGCCTGTTTCGCGCCGGAAGTGACGACGGTCGAGATTCAGGGGGCGGAATCCTCGCAGGAACCCACTCTGCTGCAGATCTCGCGGCGGCCCTCAACTGCTGCCGGCAGCGCGCCCGCCACGCCGAAGGCACCATGAGTACGCCGCACAAGCGGACTCGTCCGCCTGCATCGGGGCTGCGGCGGTTCGCGGCGCCGCGAACCGCTCGGCCCGAGACGTGCGAACTGTGCGGAGCGCCGATCGACGACGGCAACCACCGGCACATGGTCGACACCGAGAACCGCGCCCTCGCCTGCGCCTGCACGCCGTGCGCCATGCTCTTCGAGCAGAGCGGCGCGGGTGGCGGGAGGTTCCGCACCGTCCCGGACCGCTATTTGGCGGACCCGGACGACCAACTCGACCCCGGTGCCTGGGAGCTCCTGCAGATCCCGGTCAGTGTCGCGTTCTTCTTCCGCAATGCCTCGCTCGACAGACTGGTCGCGCTCTACCCCAGCCCGGCGGGCGCCACCGAGAGCGAACTCGACCCGTCCACCTGGCAGACCGCACTCGGTAAGAGCCGTCTGGCCGAACTGCTCGAACCCGACGTGGAGGCGTTGCTCCTTCGACGGGTGGAGGAGCGGACCGAGTGCTATCTCGTGCCGGTCGACATCTGCTACGAACTCGTGGGACGGATGCGCATGTTGTGGCAGGGCTTCGACGGCGGGGCGGAGGCCCGTGCCGATCTGACCGCGTTCTTCGATCACATCGCGCAGCGGGCCAGGACACCGGAGGAGGCGCACCGTCGATGACGGAGTTCTCGTTCTCCTGCGTCGGCGTGCGCGCAGACCAGTACGCCGCCGGCCCCACCCTGGTCTTCCGGCTGCGCATCGACGCATCCGAGCAGACGCGCGTGCACGCGCTCGCCCTGCGCTGCCAGATGCGCATCGAACCGGCCAGGCGCGGCTACGACGCCGACGAGGCCGAAGGACTGCATGACCTCTTCGGCCGCCGAGCCCGCTGGGGCAGCACCCTCCAGCCGCTGCAGTTCGCACAGATCTCCCTCATGGTCCCCAGTTTCACCGGGCAGACGGAAGTCGACCTGGTCGTGCCCTGCACGTACGACATGGACGTCGCCTCCACCCGCTACTTCCACGCTCTGTCGAGTGGCGACGTGCCGCTCCTCATGCTCTTTTCCGGGACCGCGTTCACCGGGGCCGGAGGGTTCCACGTCGAGCCCGTGCCCTGGGACCGCGAGGCCGCCTACCCCATGCCGGTCAAGGTGTGGCAGGAGATGATCGACCAGCACTTCCCGGGAACCGGCTGGGTACGGCTGCCCCGCGACACCATGGACGACCTGCTGGCGTTCCGTTCGCGGCGGGCGCTGTCCTCCTGGGAAGCGACGGTGCGCACCCTCCTGGAATCCTCTGACGCGGACGCTCTGTCCCAGACCACCGAGAGGTCGGCGCCGTGACGACCGCCGTGTTCAGCCAGGAGACGGAGTCACGGTTCGCCGCCGCCCGCGCGGTGGCCGACGCGGTGCTGTTCGAGGGCTACGTGCTCTATCCGTATCGGGCGTCGGCAGCCAAGAACCGGCTGCGCTGGCAGTTCGGAGTGCTGGTCCCGCCCGCCTGGGGTGCGGACTGCGACGAGCACGACTTCCAGCACACCGAGTGTCTGATGGAGCCCAGGACGGGCGCCACCCTGTCGGTCGAGGTGCGCTTCCTGCATGCTCAGCGGCGCACGGTGCAACGGGCCCGCCAGGACGGCTCGTTCGAGGACGCGTCCGAACTGTCGCTCCCGGACCGTGTGCTGGTTCCCTGGGACGAGGGCGCGGAGGAACGCGTCGAAGTGACCGCCACCGTGGCCGAGCTCGCCGGCGACGGAATCACTGTCCCCTTCAGCCGCCCCGCGCGCGAGGAGACCGAACTCGTCCATGACGCCGAGGGCCGGCTGGTGGGACGACTGGTCCGCCGGTGCGAAGAGGTCAGCGGAGTCGTACGTCTCTCCACGTGCGAAGTCGACGGCCCCTACCGGGTCTCCCGGCTGACCGCCGTGGTGGAGAACACCAGCACCTGGTCCCCGGACGACGGCAGAGCCAACCGGGACGCGGCGCTCCCGCACTCGCTCGTCGCCGCACACCTGTTGCTGTGTCTCAGCGCAGGCTCGTTTCTCTCCATGACCGATCCTCCGGAATGGGCCAAAGGCGCTGTCGCCTCGTGCCGCAACCTGCACACCTGGCCGGTCCTCGCCGGCGAGCCGGGCCAAGCGGACCTGGTGCTCTCCTCTCCGATCATCCTGGAGGACCATCCGGCCGTCGCCCCCGAAAGTCCCGGAGCGCTGTACGACGCCACCGAGATCGACGAGATCCTGGCCCTGCGCACCGCGGCCCTCACCGATCAGGAGAAGCGTGAGGCCCGCGGTACGGACGCGAAGGCCGCCGCCGTGATCGACCTGGCCGAATCCATGCCTCCCGAGGTGCTGGAACGCCTGCACGGAGCGGTTCGCTCACTCCGGGAAGTAACAGGTTCTGCCCAGAAAGCACCCGACGACGAGGTCGAAGCGGACCTTCTCGTCGAGCTCGGACAGTCGCATGTCGTCATGCCCGAGACCCCCTGGTGGAATCCGGAGGGCGACGCCGGCCTGGACCCGGCCCGCGACGAGATCTCGGTCGACGGCCGGCCGGTGAGCGCCGGAAGCCGGGTGATCCTGCGCCCGGGACGGCGTCGCACCGACGCCCAAGACCTGTTCCTGCACGGACGCACCGCGCTGGTCGAGGCCGTGTTGCACGACGTCGACGGGGGCGTACATCTGGCGGTGACCGTCGAAGGCGACCCCGGCGCCGACATCCGTCGGGAGCAGGGCCGTTTTTTGTACTTCCAGCCCGACGAAATCGCCCCACTGGAGGACGAGTGACCGGGGACAACAAGACCGGCGCTCGAACGCTCGTCGCCGGTGTGGGGAACATCTTTCTCGGCGACGACGGATTCGGCGTCGAGACGGTGCGCGTACTCGCAACACACCGTCTTCCCGGGCACGTCGAGGTCATGGACATCGGTGTACGGGGTGTGCATCTCGCGTACCAACTGCTCGACGGATACGACACCCTCGTGCTCGTCGACGCCACCGCCCGCGGCGGTGACCCTGGAACGCTCTACCGCATCGAAGTCGACTCGCCGGGTGACATCTCGCCGGAGGGACCCGTGCTCGACGGCCACCACATGTCACCGGACGCGGTCCTGGCCCTGCTGGAGACACTCTGCTCCGGGACCGGCGGGACACCTCCCGGCCGCACCGTTGTGGTCGGCTGCGAGCCCGCCTCCCTGGAGGAAGGCATCGGTCTGAGTGCTCCGGTGGCCGCCGCGGTTCCGGAAGCCGTACGTCTGATCCAGGCGATCGTGGGTGAGGGCGAGGCGCCCGTGGTCGGGACCGCTGCCCATGAGGCCCGTAAGTGAGGAGAGGTTCATGAAGAAGTCCGTGATCGGGGCCATCGCCGTCGTCGCGCTCGCCGCGCTGGCACGGCAGTTCATGCCCGACGTCCAGCGCTACCTGCGTATGAGAAGCATGTAGCGGCCTGCTTGCGCCGAACGGTGCACCCGGGCAGGGGAGTCGGCGAGCCCCGCGGTCGCTCGGCAGCGGGCCCCCTGTAATGGAGCCGAGCGCAATGGCCGCACCACGATCGGCCTCTGCCAGGACGGAGACCGATGCACGAGATGTCCATCGCCATGGCTGTCGTCGGCCAGGTGCAAGAGGCGGCGGAACTGAACGGCGCTGTCACCGCGGTCAGTTCGGTGCGACTACAGGTCGGCGAGCTCGCCGGCGTCGTCCCGGACGCGCTGTCCTTCTGCTTCGAACTCGCCTGCGCCGAAACCCTCCTTGAGGGGGCCGAGCTTGTCACCGAGTCCGTGCCCGGCCGGGCACGCTGCTCACCTTGTGCCGACGAATGGGCGGTGGGCATGCCGCCGCGACTGTGCTGTCCGCGCTGCGGTGAGCCGACGCCCGAACTGCTGGCGGGCCGAGAGCTGCAGATCGTCAGCGTGCGCTGGGAGGAAGAGCCGACCGCCCGCCGACCAACCTGCGAACCGATCTCCGAGGAGCGCTGAGTCATGTGCCGAACCGTGGACCTGCACCAGGCGGTGCTCGCCAAGAACGACGCCACCGCACACGCTCTACGCGCCGAACTCGCGAGCCGCGGCACCACGATGGTCAATCTGCTGTCCAGCCCCGGAAGCGGGAAGACGGCCCTGCTGGAACGCGAACTCCTGCGCGCGCGTGAGCGCGGAGTGCCGACCGCCGCGCTGACCGCCGACCTCGCCACCGAGAACGACGCCAGACGACTGGCCCGGTCCGGCGTGCCGGTCAAGCAGGTGCTCACCGACGGGCTGTGCCACCTCGAAGCCTCAATGCTCGGGCGGCACCTGGAAGGCTGGCTGCCGGAAGCCACCCGCCTGCTGTTCGTGGAGAACGTCGGGAACCTGGTCTGCCCGGCCTCCTACGACCTCGGAGAAGACCTTCGAGTCGTCCTCGCGTCAGTCACCGAAGGCGAGGACAAGCCTCTGAAGTACCCCACTGCCTTCGGCCTCGCGCACCTGGTCGTGGTCACCAAGGCCGACATCGCCGAAGCCGTCGAGTTCGACGAGGAGGCCTTCCGCGCGCACGTCGACCAGGTCAATCCCGGAGTGGAGGTGGTCCTGACCTCGGCTCGACGGGGCCGCGGCGTGGGGGAGCTGCTCGATCGTGCCCTCGCGGTTGCGGACGGCGGGGCCGTCCACGAACCGGTCATGGCCGCACAGCCGCACGACCACCACCATCACGTGGACGATGTCATGACGCGGCCCCTCCCGTGAGCACACTTCAGCCCGCCCCGGCCGTCGCCCAGCCGGTTCAGCGCCGTCGCGTCACCGTACGAGGTGTCGTACAGGGTGTTGGGTTCCGTCCGTTCCTGTACACCCTGGCCACGTCGCTGGAGCTGGCAGGGCATGTGACGAACACCGAGGACGGTGTCGTCGCCGAGGTCGAGGGCGATCACGCCGCCGTCGCCCGGTTCTGCGACCGGATCGCTCAACAGGCCCCGCCACTGGCCCTGGTGGAGTCCGTGGAACACGAGCAGGTCCCCCTCACGGGCAGCAGCGGATTCGCCATCGTCGCCTCGCGGTCGCAGGGATCGTCACGCACACTCGTCTCCCCTGACACGGCCACCTGTGCCGCGTGCCTCGCCGAAATGTCCGACCCCGGCGACCGTCGGCACCGTCACCCGTTCATCACGTGCACACACTGCGGGCCGCGCTTCACCATCGTCACCGGACTCCCTTACGACCGTGCGCACACCACCATGGCCGGCTTCCCGATGTGTGCCGACTGCACACGCGAGTACACGGACCCGGCAGACCGCCGATTCCACGCCCAGCCCGTCTCCTGCCGTTCCTGCGGCCCGCGCCTGAGCCTTGTGTACGCGTCGCCCCGACCCGATACCGACGTCGACCCGATCCACGAGGCACGCGCCCTCCTGGCCGCCGGCGCCATCCTCGCCGTCAAGGGCATCGGCGGCTACCACCTCGCCTGCGACGCCGAGAACTCCCAGGCCGTGTCCGCGCTCCGTAGCCGCAAGGGACGGGGCGGCAAGCCGTTCGCGGTGATGGTGAAGAGCCTCGCCGACATCGAGCACCTGGTGCACATCAGTCCCCCCGAGCGGACCCTTCTCACTGGTGGTGTCCGGCCGATTGTCCTGCTGAGGCGCCGAATTGACGTCACGTCAGGGACGCTTCGGCTCTCGGACGCGGTGGCGCCGGGCAGTCCCGATCTGGGCGTCATGCTTCCGTACACACCCGTGCACCACCTGCTGCTCGGCCTGCCCGGGGACCCGGACGGGCCGCGAGTGCTGGTGATGACCAGCGGCAACGTGGCCGGTGAGCCCATCGTCACCGACGACGCCGAGGCATTGGAGCGGCTGGCGCCGCTGGCCGACGCCTGGCTCACCCACGACCGCCCCATCCACGTGCCCTGCGACGACTCCGTGGTGCGCGTGTGCGACGGGGAACGGATGACGGTACGCCGCGCTCGTGGCTATGCCCCGCTGCCGGTCTCCCTGCCGGTGCCGGTCAGGCCCTCGCTCGCCGTGGGGGGAGACCTCAAGAACACCTTCTGCCTCGGCGAAGGCAGGAGGGCCTGGCTGTCCGCGCACATCGGAGACATGGACGACCTCCAGACCCAGCACGTCTTCACGCGCGCAGAACGGCAGTTGGAGACGATCACAGGTGTGGAGCCCGGACTGCTGGCGGCGGACCGGCACCCCGGCTACCGATCCGGGCAGTGGGCCGAACGGCACGCGAACACCCGCCGGGTCGTACGCGTGCAGCACCATCACGCTCATGTCGCCGCGGTCATGGCCGAGCATGGCCTCGACGGCACCGCGCCTGTCATCGGCATCGCATTCGACGGCACGGGATACGGCGACGACGGGGCGGTGTGGGGCGGCGAGATCCTGCTAGCGGAATACGACACGTCCCGGCGTCTTGGGCATCTGGCGTACGTCCCCCTGCCGGGCGGCGACGCCGCCGTGAGCCGCCCGTACCGGATGGCGCTCGCGCATCTCCGGGAAGCGGGCATCGCATGGACGGACGACCTGCCCAGTGTGATCGCCTGCCCCCATGACGAACGGCGGGTACTGGCACGGCAGTTGGAGCGTCGTCTGAACTGTGTGCCGACGTCGAGCATGGGCCGGCTCTTCGACGCCGTCTCTTCACTGGCAGGCGTGTGCCACCTGGTGGGATACGAGGCACAGGCCGCCATCGAGCTGGAGGCGGCCGCACTGCGGGCGGCCGTGGACGGAGATGGCGCCGGCTACCGTTTCGCGCTGAGTCCGGAAACGTCGGAGCCGATGACTGCCGACCCCGGACCTGTGGTGCGAGCCGTGGTCGAGGACGTTCGCGCAGGCGCGGAGCCGGAGGTCGTCGCGGCCCGCTTCCATGCTGGAGTAGCAGATCTCGTACGCCGGATCTGTGCGGTGGTGCGCGACCGGCACGGCACGGCCACTGTCGTCCTGACCGGCGGTGTGTTCGCCAACGTCCTGCTGTCCTCGGCTTGCGCACGGGGGCTCGGGGAGGACGGATTCACAGTGTTGCGCGCCGGCGAAGTGCCGCCGAACGACGGGGGGCTGGCGCTCGGTCAGTTGATGATCGCGGGGCGTGCAATCGCAGTATGACACCGCAGTCGGCAAGCCGGATCGGACCACCACAGCGAGGAGAGTCCCCATGTGCCTGGCGGTACCCGGGAGAGTGACGGAAATCGAGGATCGAGACGGCACCCGCATGGCCACCGTCGACTTCGGCGGCGTGGTCAAGGAGGTGTGCCTGGAGTACCTGCCGGACCTTCAGGTGGGCGAATACGCCATCGTCCATGTGGGATTCGCGCTCCAGAAACTGGACGAGGAATCGGCCAGGCAGACGCTGGAGCTCTTCGAGAATCTCGGCATGCTCCAGGAGGAGTTCGGCGACCCGTGGGAGCTTGCGGCGGAAGCAGGCGGACCTCAGTGGGCCGACAACGAGGAAGTTCCACAGGAGGCCCAACAGTGAAGTACCTCGACGAGTTCCAGGATCCGGACCTGGCGCGGCGTCTGCTCGACGACATCCACTCCGTGGTGACCAGGCCATGGGCCCTCATGGAGGTGTGCGGCGGACAGACGCACACCATCATCCGGCATGGCATCGATCAACTCCTGCCCGATCAGGTGGAGTTGATCCACGGGCCGGGGTGTCCCGTGTGCGTCACCCCGCTAGAGGTCATCGACAAGGCTCTCGAGATCGCCTCCCGGCCGGGGGTGATCTTCTGCTCCTTCGGTGACATGCTCCGCGTGCCGGGCACCGGCCGAGACCTCTTCCAGGTGCGCGGTGAGGGCGGCGACGTGCGCGTCGTGTACTCGCCGCTGGACGCTCTGCACATCGCCCAGCAGAATCCCGACCGGGAAGTGGTGTTCTTCGGCATCGGTTTCGAAACGACCGCTCCACCCAACGCCATGACGGTCTATCAGGCACGCAAGCTGGGCATCAGGAACTTCAGTCTCCTGGTGTCGCACGTGCGGGTCCCGCCGGCGATCGAGGCCATCATGCAGTCCCCGAACTGCCGGGTCCAGGGATTCCTCGCCGCCGGACATGTCTGCAGCGTGATGGGCATCGGCGAGTATCCCGAACTCGCGGACCGCTATCGCGTTCCGATCGTGGTCACCGGCTTCGAACCTCTCGACATCTTGGAAGGCGTACGCCGGACCGTGCTGCAGCTGGAGCGGGGTGAGCACACGGTCGACAACGCTTATCCGCGCGCTGTCCGGCCCGAGGGAAATCCCGCGGCCCAGGCCATGTTGGCGGACGTCTTCGAGGGCACCGACCGGGCCTGGCGCGGCATCGGTGTCATCCCGAACAGCGGCTGGCGGCTCTCCTCCCGGTACCGCGAATTCGACGCCGAGCACCGATTCTCCGTGGCCGGCATCGACACCCGTGAACCCGCGGAGTGCCGCAGCGGCGAGGTTCTGCAGGGCTTGCTGAAGCCGAACGAGTGCGCCGCATTCGGCACCACCTGCACACCGCGCAATCCACTCGGAGCCACGATGGTCTCGAGCGAGGGTGCGTGTGCCGCCTACTACCTGTACCGGCGCCTCGACATCACCACCGCACCGCTGGAGGCGAGCCCCGTTGCCTGAGACCACCCAACTCACAGCCGTGGACCCGACCGCATGGACCTGCCCGGTAGCGTTGCGTGATCATCCGAGGGTGGTGATGGGACACGGCGGGGGAGGAGCCCTGTCCGCCGAACTGGTGCAGCACATCTTCGCGCCCGCCTTCGGCGGCGAGACGCTGTCGCAGCTCGGCGACTCCGCCGCCGTCTCCCTCGGCGGTGTCCGGATGGCGTTCTCCACCGATTCCTACGTGGTGCGGCCCCTGTTCTTCCCGGGCGGCAGCATCGGCGACCTCGCGGTCAACGGCACTGTCAACGACCTCGCCATGAGCGGCGCACGGGCCGCCTACCTGTCCTGCGGCTTCATCCTGGAAGAGGGTGTCGAGATGTCCGTCGTGGCTCGGGTCGCCGAGGCCCTCGGCGCGGCCGCACGGCGCGCGGGAGTCGAGGTGGTGACCGGTGACACGAAGGTCGTCGAGAGCGGTCACGGAGACGGAGTCTTCATCAACACCGCCGGGATCGGGCTCATCCCGTCAGGCGTGGACCTCCGCCCCCAGCGTGTCGTCCCCGGCGACGTCGTCATCGTCAGCGGTGACATCGGCGTTCACGGAGTGGCGATCATGAGCGTGCGTGAGGGTCTGGAATTCGGTGTCGAGATCGAGAGTGACTGTGCCGCGCTGGGCGGCCTGGTGGACTGCATGCTTGCCGTAACACCGGACCTCCACGTGCTGCGCGACCCCACCCGGGGCGGACTGGCCGCCGCGCTCAACGAGATCGCGGTCGCCTCCGGCGCCGGCGTCGTCATCCGGGAAGGTGACGTGCCTGTCCCGCCGGCCGTGGCCAACGCGTGCGCGATCCTGGGGCTCGACCCCCTCTACGTGGCCAATGAGGGCAAACTCGTGGCGTTCGTTCCGCGCGAACACGCGGACGCCGTACTCGATGCGATGCGCGCACATCCACTGGGTGCGAACGCGCGAGTGATCGGCGAGGCCGTCGAGGAGCATCCGGGCATGGTGGTCGCCCGTACGGGCCTCGGCGGCACACGCGTCGTCGACCTGCCGATCGGCGAACAACTCCCGCGGATCTGCTGACGATCGGAGCAGTCCGGACAGGCGGTGCGACGGAGCGTGGATGTGGGCGGCGGTGCCCAAGGTGAGCACCGCCGCAGGGCGGAGGGCTCGCAGCGTCGCAGTGGACATGGCAGCTGTGCCGCCGAGAGCACCGCCTGGCGGGGACAGGAGATGCACATGCGCATGAACCTCCCTGTAGCCGACGTCGACACGGCGAAGGGCTTCTGCGCCGACTACCTCGGGCTGCGCACCGAGGCGTTCAACATGGCGTGGGTGGCCGGGTACACGTATCCCGAGACGGGGGCGAACCTCCAGCTCGTCACGCGTGGCGCCACCTCATCCGCGGACTCAGCCATCTGCGTACGGTGCGCCGGCGACACCGTAGACCTCGCTGATGCTCTCGCGCGTCGGATCTGGAGCACCCAGCCGGCCAACGGCACGGACGACCGTGGAAGCGGTCACCGAGAGACGTTGGAGGCCTCCGCCGTCTCTCCCCCCAGAGTCGGCGAACGGTCCGGATGCGGCGCCATCACCTACCGCGCCGCCATCCTCTTGTCTGCGCGCGTCACCTGGAGCCGCGTGTTGGAGGGTCGATCACCAGCACGAGCTTCCCGCGCACGTGGCCGTCCTCGCTGACCCGGTGCGCCTTGGCGATTTCGGCGAGCGGGAAGGTCTGCACGACGGGAAGTGAGAAGCGCCCGGACTCGATCAACTCGCCCATCTCGCCGAGGACATGGACCGCACGGCCGGTGTCCCCCCGGCTGAATGTCACCCCGTGCTCCTGAGCGCCGGTGAAGTCGGCGATCGTCACGACATGCTCCGGGCCGCCCGCGAGCCCGATGAGCTCGGGCAGGATGCCGCTCCCGGCCACGTCGAGTGCGAGATCGACGCCTTCGGGCGCGAGTGAGTGAACCCGGTCGACGAGGCCCTCGCCGTAGGCCACGGGCTCGGCCCCCAGCGAGCGAAGATATTCATGGTTCGACGGACTCGCGGTGCCGATCACGCGCGCACTGCGCACCACGGCGAACTGAACCGCGGCGCTGCCGACGCTTCCGGAAGCGCCATTGATCAGCAGCGTGCTGCCGCTCACTACGCCGAGCTGGTCGAGCGTGCGCATGGCCGTCTCGTTGGCGGCCGGCAGTGCGGCAGCGCCGGGGAAGTCGAGCGACGGCGGGATCGGCGCGTAGGAGGACAGCACCGCCAGCTCGGCCTGGGCCGCCCCCTCGGTGGAGAAGCCGAACACGCGATCGCCGACGACCACGTCCGTAACGCCGTCGCCCAGCTCGTCGACGACGCCCGCCGCCTCGTAGCCCAGAGTCTGCGGGAGCTCCTCATCCATCAGGCCCTTGCGCTTCTTTCAGTCGCTCGCGTTGATGCCGGCTGCGCGCACCGCGATCCGGACCTCGCCCGGACCCGGATGCGGATCGGGCAGATCCACGATCTCCAGAACCTCCGGGCCACCGAACTCGCTGAAACGGACTGCCCTCATCATTCACTCCGATCTCGACCCCGAGGTGTCGCGGTTGCCGCGTATGGACAGCCTGCCACCCTCGCCTTCCGGACCCGAGTCAGCGCCACACGCCCGGTGGCCGGAGCGCGGGCCGTGTGTAGGCGCCCGCTCATACACCCGCTCATGCCGTCCGGTACTGCTCCAGCACCGCGAGCAGCAAGGCTTCCGGCGCCATGCACTGTGACCGTTTCAGCCGTCCGTCGTGCGCGGCGCCGCCCATGAGTTCCCCGGTCACGGGTCTGTTCGCACAGCGGGAGGACCTCGGATGTGCCGCGGCGGAGCAGGCCGACCGCGCGCCGGAACTGGTTGCTCGCGCCGATCGCGGTGACCGAGCGGTCCGGTTCGCCTTGAGGGTCACCCCCCTGTGACCGCACGACATGGCAACGGCTCTCAAGGACCATCCCCCCCGTCAACGTGCATATGCCTACGGGGAGATGAGCAACAGAGTCCCCCTGCTATGGTGCGCCGATGTCATCGATCAAGAAGTTCCAAGTCACCTTCGACTGCGCGGATCCTGAGCGCGTCGCTCGTTTTTGGTGCGAGGTGTTGGGGTACGTCGTACCGCCGGCACCGGAGGGGTTTGCTACTTGGGACGAATACAATCGCTCGCTGCCGCCTGAGCGTCAGGGTTCAGGGTTTGTCTGCACGGATCCCTCAGGTGTGGGCCCGCGAATGTACTTCCAGCGCGTTCCCGAAGGCAAAGTGGTCAAGAACCGGGTGCATCTTGACGTGCGGGTCGCAACCGGGCTCGTGGGTGAAGAGCGCCTCGCCGCACTCGAAGCCGAGTGTGCACGTCTGGTCCCGCTCGGCGCGGTACGCGGGCGACTGCTGATTGCCGATGAGTACAACGAGTCGTGCCTCTTGATGCACGACATCGAGGGCAACGAGTTCTGCCTCGACTGAGCATCCTCCGAGACGGCAAGGTGGAGAGCCGTCTCCCTGTTTTCGGTGGTCGATGTCGTCCAAGTCGCCGCTGGATGGGTTGAAGATGTGGTGCACGGCCACCCCCAGTCGCCGGGTGCCGGGTCGTCGCCGTTGGCGAGTGGCGCCCGGTGCCGGGTAACCAGCCCTTCGGCCAACTCACTCCACGGCGGCGTGGTGCGTCGCCCGAAGTTCCCTTGTTTCATCCAGGAATCGCCATCTTCTGCGCCTTCGCGGCAGGGGGGACAACGTTCCCTCTGTTGAGGCCGGCACCGGTCCCGCAAGCAGCCACCGCACTGGACGCCGTCGTGGCCTCGGCGGGAACTTCAGCCGGTGGCTACGACGGGTCGCCCCTCGCGGAGGCATTGCTCGAGGCGTTGCATGAACCCGTCGAAGGGCTCGTCATCGGGCCAGGTGTCGTAGGCGGTGATGGCGGCGGCCAGTGCGAGGTTCACCTGCAGGGTCGCGGTGATCTCGTCGGCGGGGGTGGCGCGGGATGCCACCCACTTCCTCAGTTCGGTGAAGAACGCCTCGCCGAAGTTCTGGCCCGACTGAGCGAGGGCCGGTGACTGGGCCTTCAGGCGGCGCTGCAGGGGCATGCGGTCCCGCAGGCTTTCGAGGAACCCGGTCAGGATCGCGGTCAGCGATTCCCACAGCGGCTCGTCCGCGGGCCGGTCGTCCATGAGAGTCTGCCAGGCGCCCCGCTCCTCGGAGTCCTGGTCGAAGACCACGGCTTCCTTGCCGGCGAAGTAGTTGAAGAAGGTGGCGCGCGAGACATTCGCCGCGGCCACGATCTGCTCGACGGTCGTGGTCTCGTAGCCCTGCTCTTCGAACAGCTGCAACGCAGCGGTCCGGATGGCGCGCCAGGTCGCCAGTTTCTTGCGCTCCCGCAGGTTCATGGATCCTCTTTCTCTCCCGGGCTCCATTCTATGGCTGTTCGTGGACGAATATATGTTTGGATGCATCTACGCTTTAGGGCGGCCGCGTTCTCTCTGGCTCTTTCTGTTCGGTCGCCGAGACCCCACGGGGGCGGCGGCAAGTGTGACGGCGCAGCAGGGCCCATTGCTCGTGGCGCGGTCGTAGCGAGCAGCATGGAGCGTTAGCGGACGAAAGCCTCGGACACGGCCCACAGGCGAGCCGCGTTGTCGGGGTCAAGTGCGTACGGCGCGACGCCCGCGACGGCGCCGGCCCGCTGAGTCACCGGCTTCGCCTCCGCGCAGTCCTCGAAGTAGCGGCCGGTGATGCCCTCCACTGTCGGAGAGGCGGCCACCAGGACCGAGGTCGCGGCGCCCTGCTCCACCGTCTTGCCCGGCGGCAGAGCGAGTTCTCCCGAGGCGATGAAGTCGGCCACCTGCTGCATGTCCATGTGCCGGGCCAGTGACGTGTCGGCGATGTTGCCCGGCATCAGCGCGTTGGCGGTGATGCCGTCGTCGGCCCAGCGCTCGGCGGCACCGACGGCGAACAGGGCATTGGCAGTCTTCGACTGCCCGTAGGAGGTCCATGGGTCGTAAGGGCGGAAGCGGTAGTCCAGGTCGTCGAAGACCACCGGTGAGAAGAGATGGCCGATGGAACTCACCGAGACGACCCGGGCTCCGCCGGCCGCCGCCAGCGCCGGGTGGAGTCCGACAGCGAGGGCGAAGTGCCCCAGGTGGTTGACGCCGAACTGCATCTCGCGACCGTCAGGGGTGCGGGCGAGCTCCGGCGGGGCCATCAGCCCGGCGTTGTTCACGAGGATGTGCAGCGGGCCGTCCCAGGCCGATACGAACTCCGTGACTGTCGAGCGGTCGGCGAGGTCGAGCCGCCCCACGGTCAACTTCCCTGAGCCAGAAGGCAGTTCGGCTTCCAAGCGCTCGGTCACGCGGGCGCCCGCGTCGGTGTTCCGCACGGCCAGCGTGACGTCGGCACCCGCCGCGGCGAGCGCCCGGACCGTCTCCACGCCGATTCCAGAACTGGCTCCGGTCACGACGGCCCGTCGGCCGTGCAGGTCGACGCCGTCGAGGATCTCAGCGGCGGTAGTGGTGGCCCCGAAGGTGCGGGGCGTCTGCGGTGCGGTCATGGGGGTGTCTCCTGCAGGTGAGGGAACCGAGGGGCGTGCGGTGCGTGGCCGGAGCCTCGGGTGTGCGTGTGGTGGATGGTGTTCGTAGCCAACTGAATGGCGCCGGGCTGGGCGTCGTACGTGACGCGGCGCAGCAGCGCCCGCTCAGCCCTGCGCGATCCGGGACACCTCGTGCCAGTCGGCCCACGTCTGCAGACGCTGGGCATAAATGGGCTCGAGGATCTCGATCGGCTCGGTGCCGAACAGCACCCGCAGCGGCGGGTTCTCCGCGTCGACGATCCGAAGCAACGCGGCCCCGGCGTCGGAAGCTTCTGCGTACCGGGCGTCGCCGAGGCGGGCCCCGATGGCCTCGCGGACCTGGTCGTAGGCGGGGTTCGGGTCTGCGTGTACGCCGGAGGACCCGGCCCAGTCGGTGCTGAAGCCGCCCGGCTCGACCACGGTGACCTTGATTCCCGCGCCGGCGACCTCCTGGGCGAGGGCTTCGCTGAATCCCTCGAGCGCCCACTTGGAGGCGTGGTATCCGCCGAGAGAGGGGAAGGCGGCGACGCCGCCGACGGACGAAATCTGGACGATGTGGCCGCTGCCCTGGGCACGCATGATCGGCAGTACGGCTTGGGTGACCCAGAACGCGCCGAAGAGGTTCGTCTCCATCTGGTCGCGCAGCTGCTGTTCGGTGATCTCCTCGACCATGCCGAACAGGCCGTAGCCGGCGTTGTTGACGACCACGTCGAGGCGGCCGAACTTCTCGTGCGCGGCGGCCACCGCGGTGGCGACGGCCGCCTTGTCCGTGACGTCGAGCGCCAGGGGCAGAACCGCCTCGTCGCCGTACTTGGTGACGAGATCGTCCAGTGCGGCTACGTTCCTGGCGGTTGCGGCGACCTTGTCCCCGCGTTCCAGGGCGGCCTCGGCGAACGAGCGGCCGAGGCCGCGGGATGTGCCGGTGATGAACCAGACCTTGCTCATGGTGTCTCCTTCGGGACCGGCCTTCCGGAACTGACCTCCGGGGCCGATTCCACTGTAGCGCAAAACGTAGACTCATCTAAAAATAGACTTGCCCATGATTATTTGACTGGGATCCCGGGGCTCTCCGTCTGCGGGGAGGGGTGAATGGGGCATTGCGTGACATCGTTCGTGAAAGTATTTGACACATGTATACGAACATTGAGGCTGGAAGTGCCGCAGATCGATCGAATGTGGCGCCTCTGGGCTCGGAGCGGCCATGAGTGAGCGTGTTGATCCGCGTGCCGCGCGCACGACCCGCGCCCTGGAGCGGGCGATCGTGGAACTCGCCTCGCAGGGGCCCGTCGCTCGGATCACCGTCGCCGAGCTGGCCGACCGGGCCGGCGTCACCAGGGCCACCTTCTACAACCGCTCCGCCAGCCCTCTGGGGCTGTTGATCCAGGTGCTCAATACAGATCTGGACCGCGGGCGGGAACTCGAAGAGGGCCGACGCGCCCAGGGCGACCTCTCGGTCGGGCAGAGGGTTCGGATGGCCATCGGCGAGGCGGCCGACCATATGGCGCGCTTCGCGGGAGTGTACGAGCACTCGCTCGGCGATCCGGCGGGCCATGGCGTCTACGAGGCGCTGGTGAGCCACTTCGCGCACTATGCAATGTCCTGCATGGACCGCTGTACGCACCCGGCGCTCCCCGAGGCGAACCGCGAGGTGATCGCCCAGTTCGTGGCCCATGGCTTCGCCGGCGCCATCCAGGCGTGGATGGCGGACGACGCTGTCACCAAGGACGACCTCGTTGACGCCGCCCTGGCCTGCGCCCCCGCCTGGTGGACCTGAGGCGGGCCGAGAGGTGCCCACCCCACCGTTTACGGCCCAGGGGGGCCGGGCCTGGAAAACGGTGGGGTCAGGCGGTCCGCGGGAGCCGGCCCAGGGATCAGCCTGCGTTGGGCTCATGGATTTCGGGAGAAAGCGGCGGTCCTGGGAAAAGGTATGAACTGGCCCCGGGGGTGCGGTTGTTGTCGCGACCGGGCCTCGGCATGATGGGTGTCGCATGCCGTGGAATGGCGCTGACCATCCTCATCCGTGATGAGACCCTGTCGCGATATAGCGTTAGTCTTCTGCTTGCGCCGCAGCCCGCGTCGCGCGGAGACGTTCGACAGGACCAGGACGGAAGCATGTCGGGAGAGATTTCGCCCACCGGGAAGCGCTCCGGCCCCGGCTCGCCGCCCGAGCTGCGGGCCTCTCATGCGGACCGGGACCGGGTGGTGGATGTGCTGCGTATCGCGGCGGGGGACGGCCTGCTGACCGTGGACGAATTGGACGAGCGTCTGGAAGTCGCCCTGTCGGCGCGGACCCTGAGCGAACTGGCCGCGCTCACCGCTGACCTGCCGCCCGCATCGGCTACGGTCGGCGGGACTGGAGCAGAGGTCAAGGACGTAGTTCGGATCGAACAGGTCCACAGCGGCGCGGTCGAGCGCGTGGGGCGCTGGGTGGTGCCGCGGAGGCTCGAGCTCGCGGTGACGTACTGCGAGGTGATGCTCGACTTCACTGACGCCGTGATCACGCACGACACCTTGCGGATCGACGTGTACATGACGGGGAAGACTCTGACGCTGGTCACGAGGCCGGGCATCGTGGTCGATATCGATGGTCTGCAACTGGTACACAGCAGGGTCAAGTACCGTCACGCTCCGACGAATCCTGATACGCCGGTCACTCTGCGAGTGGAGTTGGCTGGTCAGAAGGCCCACGGCCGCGTGGTGGTGCGGCCCCCGCGTCGGACGTTCGGGCAGTGGCTGCTGCGCAGGCCCACGTCCCCTTTCTCCAGGTAATTGACTCGATCGTTGTGAACTGCCGACGGGGGCGTCGCTGAGGTTTCCTTCGGCTGAGTGATGCTCGGGTGCTGCGGGTGCGGCGGCTGGAAGCCGACTCGCCGGGGCAGCCAAACAACGGCAGTGCCATTCCGGCGGCCCTGCCGGGCATTGTCGGATCCAGCGGCCGGGCTCAGCGGATCTCGGACGGGACGGAGCGACCGCCAGCGTGCTCGGCTATGACACCACGGGGCGGCGCTGGGGCTGTGCGCCTGTGTCGGCGGGGTCTCGGTCGGTCCGGTCGAGATCTGCCATGAAGTGCATCCACCGGTAGAACATGTCCCCGCGCTCGCGGAGTTCCGTGTACAGCGATTGGCTCAGCTCCCGCCGCACGGAACGGTAAGTCGGGGACGTGTAGACGTTGAGCAACTCGTGAGGGTCTTCGTCGAGGTCGTACAGCTCGTTGACGCTCTCCGGGTTCCAGACCAGCTTGTAGCGATCGGTGCGGATCATTCGCTGCGGGTAGGGGAAGTGATGCCCGTGGAACTCGGCGAGGATGTGCCGACGCCAATCCGTCGGCTCTTCACCGTGCACCAGCGGGAGCAAGCTCTGGCCGTCTCCCGGTATGTCGGGTGTGATGCCCGCGAGGTCACGGATCGTGGCGGTGAAGTCGATGAGTGAGGTGAACTGCCCGACAGCGGTCGGTTCTGCCCCCGGCACGCGTATGAGACCCGGAATCCGGTAGATGTCCTCGTACATCGCGGGTCCCTTGTCGTTGAGACGGTGGGCACCGGTGAATTCGCCGTGGTCGGCTGTGAACATGATCGCCGTGCTCGCATAGAGCCCGGCATCGTCCAGGACGTCGAGCAGCCTGCCGATCTGAATCGTCGATCATCGTGACGTAACCCCAGTACGCGGCGATCAACTTGCGCCACTCGTCGGCACTGAAATGGTCGGCGGACCAGTACTCGTTGTACCGCTCCTGAACCTCGGGTTTGCCGACGAAGGTCTCCGCCATCGAGGCGGGGAGGATAACGTCGGCGGGGTCGTACATGTCGTAGTACTTGTCCGGAACCAGGTAGGGAAGGTGCGGACCGAAGTACTGGCACGCGAGGTAGAACGGTTTTCCGCTGTCCTGGTGGTCGGAGACATAGCCGCGCAACGTGTCCAGCGCCCGATCGGTCAGGAACTGCTCGAACGACGCCTCGGTAGGCTGGTCGAGGCGGCCCGCGATGAGATGGCCCGGTGACCCGTCGGGGAGGACACCGTGGGCGGCGTCCTGGACCTGGGGCTTCACCTGGCCCGTGCGGTCGAGCCAGTTGAGGTAGCTCGGAAGGTTCGTGCCGTTGACGGCGCCGGGAAGATGTTCGGCGTCGTGCCCGTAGTATTCCGGTCCCCGGTCGCGTCCGACGTGCCACTTGCCCACATGCCCGACGTTGTAGCCGGCCGACCTGAGTTCCCGCGACAGGATGGGCAGACCGTCCGGAAGTTCCTCGCGGCCACCACTGTTCCACTCGTAGTTGGCCAACAGCTGGTGCCGGAACGGGTGCAGGCCGGTGAGCAGGCTGGCGCGGGCGGGTGTGCAGATGGCCGTCGGGGTGTAACAGCGGTCAAGCCGCGCGCCGTCGCCGGCGATCCGGTCGAGATTCGGGGTGCGAACGATGTCGTTCCCGTAGCAGCCGAGGGTGTCGATCCGATGCTGATCGGTCATCAGGAAGAGGATATTGGGCTTCTCAGCCATCTTCTCGGTCGTCTTTTCAGTCATCTTCTCGGTCATCTTCGCTGTCTCTTTCAGGTGCTCGTCGCGGGGGTCAGATGGTTTCGGGCTGCTTGGTGGTGGCGTCCTTGACGGCGGTGGTCTCCGGCCACTTTCCGTCGTTCTCCCAGTAGTCCTTGATGCGGTCGAGCGACCGTCCCTTGGTCTCCGGAGCGAGCTTCCACATGAAGACCCACGAGGCGAGGGTGATGACCACGAATCCGAGGAAGACGAATTCTCCGCCGACCGCGTCGAGAATGGTGAGGAACAACTGCGCGATGAAGAGATTGATGCCGAAGTCGACGGTCAGAGTGATCGACGCACCCGCCGCGCGGAGGGGACCGGGGAGGCTCTCCGACGCGTACACCCAGATCAACGCGCCCAGTCCCAGCCCGAATCCGGCCTGGAAGAGCACGAATCCGAGAATCGCCAGCACCTGCATCGAGGTGGTCCGCACACCGGTGAAGTACGTGAGAGCGATGAGCCCGTGGGCGACCGCCATGACCGCGAGTCCGGTCAGCATCAGAGGCCGGCGCCCGATGCGGTCGACCTTGAGGGCCGAAAAGGTGGTGGCGATCGCCGTGACCACCTGGATGCCCGCGGGAATCAGCAGCAGTGAGGTGTATCCACTGAAGCCCATGGACTGCAGGATCAGGGGCTTGTAGTAGACCAGTGCGTTGATGCCGGTCAGCTTCATGATGGCGCCCAGACCGACCAGGAAGACGAGGGCCCGCAGGTAGGGCCGGCGTACGAGGACACGCAGCGACTCGCCCCGGCGGCGCGGGCCTGTGGTCTGCGTGTCGAGGGTCGCCCGGAGTTCGGCGAGCGCACGGGCGGTGTCGGCACTCGGGTCCAGCTTGCGCAGGGCTTCTTCAGCGTGCTGGTGCCGACCCTTCATTACGTACCAACGCGGGGTGTCCATCCGGGTGCACAGCACCCAGAAGACGCCGACGGCGGGAATCGCGGCGACGCCCAGGATCCATCGCCAGGACTCGGTGGGAGCCAGGAGATACGCGGCGGCGTAGGCCAGCATGATGCCGATGCAGTTGGCGAGCTGGTAGATCACGACCAGCCCTCCGCGGTTCGTGCTCGGCGAGCATTCCGCCCCGGCGTCCGATCGCGTTGATCAGCCGGCCCGCGAGCAGGGCGCCGATCAGCTGGCCCATGCCAAGGATCGTGACGAAAGACGCGGCCTGTGCAGTGGTGAGACCGAAATCGCCGGGGAGGAACAACAGCGCGCCTGCACTGGCGCCGACGTCGTAGCCGTAGATGACGCCGACGGCAGCAGCGCTGCCGACGATCATGCGGGACGCTCTGTTCGGGCGTGATCCTGGCTCGGACGAGCGCAGAGAGAGTCGCACGACGTGCCTTTCTGTCCGGATGGGTTGACGGAGCGCATGGCGAGGGTGGGGGTGGCGAAGTCGTTTGTGTGGAGTGCGCTGCGCGGGATGCTTCGCCGACTGGGTGGGCGCACGCCGGACGAGGACGTCCGGGACGTTGCAGGTGAGCCGGATGGTGTTCCTGCGCTGCTTGCGCGGCAGCACCACCTATGGGGCTCCGGCGGCCCCGGGATGGCGCGAAGTGTCAGGAGGGGTCGGGCCCGGCCCTGACTACGAAGGGCTCCTGGGGCGCGTCCCGCCGGGAGGCGAGCAGCCGAGCACCGTCGAGAGAGCCTCCGGAGGGCTGCACGCGCGGCAGTTCGTACCCGGACCCGGCCAGGAAGGCGTCGAACTCGGGCAGCAGCGCGTCTCCCAGGTGGACGAGTCCTCCCGTCACGGCCACGCACAGGGGCGACGTGCCACCGATCCGGCGCGCCACGGCGACGACGGTCTCTCCCCACGCGATCGCGGCCTCGCGCAGGATGCCGATGGACACCTCGTCGCCGGTGGAGGCCGCCTTCGCGACGGTCGGCGCGAAAGCCGCCGTTGCTCTGGCGGTGTTGCCGCCCTGGTCCAGCGCGCCGGGGAGTCCATCGAGCGGGCCGTGGAGCTGCGTGGCGGCTTCCTGCAGAAGAGTCGCCGGCCCCCGGCCGTCGTGTGCCCTCAGAACAGCTCGCAGTCCGGCCCGCCCGATCCATGATCCGCTGCCCTCGTCGCCCAGCCACGGACCCCAGCCGTCCACCCGCGCGAACGTTCCGTCATGGCCCAGGCCCACGGCCACCGTTCCCGTACCGGCCGCCAGCACGATGCCCGGAGCGCCGCCGACGGCTCCGGCGTGCGACGTGATGGCGTCGCTGGTGACCGCGACCTCACCTGCGGCGAGCGTGGTCAGCAGCCGCTGTGCCAGCTCACGGGCCGCCGATGGCGAGGTGGCCGCACCCGCGGCTCCGACGCACACCGCGTCGGGTATGCGGACTCCGGCCCGGTCGAGGGCGGCCCGCCCCGCCGTGAGAACGGCCTTCTCGGTAAGCGGCACACCGTCCGGCTGCGCCAGCCCCGGAGCTCCGTGGGCTTCGCAGGTCTCATGCGGCTCGAGGGAGCCGGCCGTCCACACGGCGGCACGGCAGCCGGTTTTGCCCACATCTACGGCCAGCACAACACCCAAGGAAGCTCACCTCACGGAACAAGAAAAGGAATTGGACGCGACGACAGGCCCGGGCCGGGGCATGGGAACGCAGTGGAGAGACCGTCCGTCGACCACGCCGGACAGCGGCTGATCAACGAGCCGCTGGGGGAGGGCGGACCGGGCAGGATCGCTCCCGCTCCGCCGACGCGGAGCCCGGCGAGCCACGCCAGTATCCGAACGGCCACCGAGACATGTCAATGAATTCCTTCAACCTTTCCTTTCTGGTTATTTCTTGACATGTCATCTGCTCCGCATAGCCTGTTCCTCCACGCACCGAGGAGGCTCCGCATGGCTCGTTCGACCAATGGCACCGACTCTCGCGAGTCCACCGGCGAGCCGACCGCCGACGTCCTCATACGCATCCGCTCGGCGCTTCCCTCGCTCGCTCCGGCCGAGCAACGAGTGGGCCAGGTCGTGCTCGAGGACCCCGCACAAGCCTCGCGCTGGAGCATCGGAACCCTTGCCGAACGGGCGGAGACCTCGGTCACCACAGTGATGAGGTTCTGCCGGGCCAACGGGCTCAAGAGCTATCCGCAGTTGCGCCTGGCGCTCGCCGGTGCCGTGGCTCTGGAGCACGCGCTCAGTCAGCCCCGGACGCACAGCCACACCGACATCAGCGCGACCGACACCCTCGACGAGATCGCGGACAAGATCGTCTTTCAGGAGGCGCGCGCACTCGAGGACACCCGCGCCCAGCTCGACATCGGCGCGCTAGGACAAGTCGTCGACGCGGTCGGCGGCGCCCGGCGCATCGACATCTTCGGTGTCGGGGCGAGCGGCTTCGTGGGGGCGGACCTCCACCAGAAACTGCACCGGATCGGCCTGATGGCCTTCATATGGACCGACGTCCACGCCGCACTCACGGCCACCGCCCTGCTCGGACCGGGGGATGTCGCCCTGGGCATCTCCCACTCGGGCACCACAGCGGACACCATCGACCCTCTGCAGGCGGCCGCCGAGCGCGGAGCGACGACGGTGGCTCTGACCAATTTCTCGCGCTCGCCACTCGCCGAATGCTCCGACCTCGTACTGACGACGTCGGTCCGGGAAACGCCCCTGCGCTCAGGAGCCACGGTGAGTCGAATCGCCCAACTCGCCCTCATCGACTGTCTCTTCGTCGGCGTGGCCCAGCGCTCCTACGAACGCAGCTCGACCGCGCTCAGCGACACCTTCAAGGCGATCCACCGCCGGAGCGTTCCCCACCCCACGGCACGCCGCTCGACCCCCGACGCCTGACACCGCACCCGGTCAGCTCCAGCCCACCTCCAGGAAGCAACGACTTCAGCAGGTTGCCCGCGGCCAGGCGATCGACGAAGCAGGGCGGTACGCCGCCTGTGCGGATGTCCTCCGACGGGCTGGCCCGGCCGGGCCGACGTGATGGGCCGGCGCACGTGTCAGGCTGCCCGCCCATGTCGCGCCGGGTGCCTTCAGCTTGGTGGCTGAGGACTCTGGTTGGGCCTTGAGCTGCATGGTTGGCCGGGTCGAGCGTCGCGCAAGCCCTCGGTCAGCGCTCCAGCCCACCTCCAGGATTGCGCACGCCGTGGTGCCCGCCGGGGGCGTAGGAGCCGGGGCAGGACGTCAACGTTACCTACCGGTCGGTACGAACCCCGGGTCGCAAGGCCGGGCGGCAGGTCGCGGCAGCGCTTCTTTTCGTGGCTGAACTCTTGCGGACGGCCCGGTTAAACGTGATCGATTTTGGTTCTGAACTGACGAATGATGACTAGTCTCCGCTGCTATGAAACATATACGCGCAGCAGGCGGGCTCTGTCTCGTACTGCTGTTCCTCGCGCTGGGCGCCGGCGCCCAGCCCGCCATGGCGCATGTCTCGCGCGAGCATGCCGAGCTCGTCGTTTCCACCGGTGTTGACGTGACCAGTGGCCGTCTCATCGTGCACCGCGACGTGGTGTCCGCCGCCGACGCCGGTGCCTGGGCATCCAGGGTGCTGCCGGCCGGCTGCCCGACCACCGGCTCGGGTGTGCCCGGTGACGACGGCGGGGTTCCCGGCGGCGTCGTGATCGAACTTGCGTGGAGTTGCCACCTCGACGCGCTCGACCTGAGCACGCTGCTGAAGAAGGGCGGACTGAGCCAGATCGTCGTCGAGTTCGACGGCACCGCGGTCGACGCCTCCGCCGCCACGCCCCTCGTGGACGCCAAGGGCGCACACGCGCCACCGGAGTTCCCCTGGCTCACCGTTTCACTGGTGGTGGCTGGCGGTGTCGTGCTCGTACTCGCCGCCAGAGCATTGCCGTCCCTGCTCCGTGGCTCGCGCACAGGCCGCCGGCTCCGCGTCGCGACCGCCGGAGTCGTCGTCCTGTCCTGCTTCGTGCCCCAGGCGGCGTTCGCCGACGACACGGCGCCGGCCACCGTCACCGTCACCGTCAAGGGCACCGCTTTCAGGGACGGCAACGCCAACGGCAGGCGGGACAAGGGTGAGCGGGCCATGCCCGGCGTCGATGTCACCGACGGAGCCGCATGGACGACCACGCGCGCCGACGGCTCGTACACCCTGGAGATCGACCCGACGCGCCGCGAGACGGATCTCGTCAGCATCGTCTCGCCCGACGGATACACCCCGGCCCTGCGCAAGGACTACATCCCGCAGTTCTTCCACAAGGTCCCCGAGACCGGTGGCAGTGGTGTCGACTTCGCGCTCGTTCCGGACCGCAACGCCGCTCGGCCCACCGAGAAGTGGGTGATGAACTCCGACCCCGAGGTCGGCAACCGTACCGACGCCGAGGCCCGCACGGCACTGCCCCAGTGGACCGGCCAGGTACGGGCGATGTCGGAGGTCGACGGCGCGACGATGCAGATCGCGACCGGGGACCTGACCGTCACGGACTACGCGGAAGAGCCGCGCCGTCAGGGCGCGTACGACCTGTTCAGCAAGGGGCTCGAGACGGGGCGGCTCGGCCACCCCTTCTACCCCGTGATGGGCAACCACGACTTCGGCGGCACGGCCACCTCCAAGGGCTATGCGGGCAGCCTGGAGTACTACCGCCGCAATCTCGCCCCCGAGTGGTACAGCCTCGACCGCAACGGCCGGCACATCGTGGTGCTGGAGGACAACTACGACGCCAGCGGGCTCGGACCGCAGTTGGAGTGGCTGCGCAGGGACCTGGCCCAGCACGCGGTCGGCAAGCAGGTGCTGGTCTTCGCGCACCGCTCGCTGTTCACCCAGTGGGGCCCCGGCGCGGGCATGCAGCCGACCATCGACGAACTGGCCAAGTACGACGTACGGATGGTCGCGGCCGGGCACAACCAGCAGGCGGAGTTCCGGCGCGGCGCCTTCAAACGGTCGGTCGAGATCAACAATCAGGGCACGTACGGCATCGACGGAGCCCACCCCGATTACAAGGTGCTCGACTTCAGCGGGATCACCGACGATCCGCGTACGAGCCGCAACGAGGACACCGGTCATGTGACCGGCGTCCACCGGCAGTTCGACATCGATGACGACTCCGCCCTGGTCAGCCCAGGGCAGGGCAGCGTCCACGGCACGAGGGCCGGGGTGCCCGTCGAGGTGTACGCGGAGGACGACGGCCGTACTCCCGCGAAGGCCACACTGACCGTGCGGGACAGCCGAGGCCATGTCGTGAAGCGGACGAACGCGCGGTTCGGCACGGGAGCCGCCAAGCCTGGCATCCAGAACTGCTACACCCCGCCCGGCGGCAAGGCCGAGCCCTGTCCCGACGCACGCGGGGCATGGACCCGTGCGAGCGGCACGCCGCTGCGCGGCCTGCGGCCCGGTGGCTACACCGCCGAGGCAACGGCGTACGACACCAAGGGCAAGGCGTTCCCGGTGCAGAAGAGCACCTTCGACGTCGTACCGGACTCCAGGCTGACCAAGCCGAAGACCGGGCAGGACTGGCTGCGGCAGGGCGGCGACGAGGCAGGACGTTCCGCGAGCGGCGACAACCCTGGCGACCGGCTCGACCTCAAGTGGACCCGGCACACCGGCGAGCAGTTCAACCTGAACGGCTCGGTGATCGCGGACGGCAGACTGATCGTCTCCTCCCGCGCCTTCGACTCGCCGTACAGCATGATGCTCGCGTACGACATCGCATCCGGCCGGGAACTCTGGCGTACCTACCTGGACGGCGACGCCGAATCGGCGCCGACCCTGCACGGCGGACAGGTCTATCTGACGACCGGCGTCGGACGGGTCTATGCCCTGGACGCCAAGGACGGGCATGTCGCCTGGGAGTCGATCGACCGTGAGGAGACCCACGGCGACACCGTGCGCCGCTACGGACGCGCGGGCGGACCCGTGAGCGTCTTCGCGCTCACCGGCCAGGACCGTACGGTCGCCGTCTACCAGGACGCGAGCATGGTCCGCTGCCGGGACGCCAAGACCGGCGTGCTGTTGCCTGGCGGCTTCGGGGCCGCGTTCTCCTGGGGCCAGGCGCACAGCACCGCCATCCGCGAGCCCGGCTCCAACACTGCCTATCTGCACTCCATGTCGAGCAACACCGTCATCGCGATGGACCTCGCGAAGTGCACCCAGCTGTGGGCGAAGGACACCGCGGGCGACATCGACAGCCACTCCTCGCCGGTGCTGACGCAGCCCGCGTCGGGCCCGGCGAAGCTGGTGACGTTCACGGCGTACGGCGTTCGCGGGCACGACCCGGAGACGGGCGCGGTGGCCTGGGAGTCCAAGCTCGGTGGCGGCAGTGTCTGCGAGCCGGGCCGGGCTCCACTCACCAGCCCCGCCGTGTGGGGCGACATCGCCTATGTCGCGGGCCGCGACGGTGTGGTCCGCGCCTACGACACGAGTGCGTCCGATCCGTCGAAGCCCGTGTGGGAGACCAAGGCAGGATATCTGCCGGGCAAGAGCCCCCTTGACGACCCCTGGCGGGTCGCCATGGGCTGCGAGGCCGGCGCAGGGTCGCCCACGATGCACCCCTTGGTGACGAAGTCCTCGGTGTACGTGGGGACATGGGACGGCCGTCTGCTGGTGCTCGACCGCGCCACCGGCAGGCAGCAGGCCGCGTACCACCTCGGCGGGGGAGTGGCTTCGGCGCTCTCCGTCAGCGGTGACTGGGTCTTCGCCCTCACCGACGACGGTACGGTCCACGCGCTGGCCGCGCGCCGGGACTGAGAGGAAGCATCAGCGTGCAATCACTCCGCACCGGGGTGCTGCTCCTGCTGGCCGCCGTCCCCGTGCTGCTCTTCGGCAGCGCGGGGACGGCGCAGGCGCACCCCTTCGGCACCCCGCCCGTCGTCAGGATCGAGGCGAACGGCCCCGTCGTGGACACGGCCTGGTCCGCGCAGAAGGACGACATCGCCGTCGTGAAGAAGCATTCCGGTGGCGATGTGGCTCGGTATCTGCGCTCGCACATCGTCGTACGTCAGGACGGAGCCCCGTGCCGCGTCGCGAAGGCGGACGGCATGAAGCTCCGCTTCGTCTGCCCTCATCCTGTGGACCGCATCAGCCTGACGGTCACCGCGCTGACAGACATCAACCCCGCCTACCGCACACTTTCCGTGACAGACCAGGGTGGCGGCGGACTGCACACGGCGAAGGAGCCCACGCGGGAGCTCTCCCTCGTATCGGGCGAATCCGGTGCAGGCACCGGCTCGTCGGCTGCGGGCGGGATGTGGACCACCAATCTGGCGTCCCTGCTGGACCATGGCGCGGCGCTTCCGACGGCCCTGCTGGTGGCTGCGGCCGTGGGCGCGCTCCATGCCTGTGCGCCAGGGCACGGCAAGTCGCTGGCCGCCGGCTATCTCGTGGGCGGCCGGGGCCGGCCCCGCGACGCGGTGTGGCTCGGCGGTGTCGTCGCCATGATGCATACGTTCTCGGTCGGGGTCCTGGCGGTCGGCTGGTGGCTGCTGGCCGAGAGCGCGCCGGACATGGCGGCGCTCACAGGATGGCTGCAACTGATCGCGGCGCTGGTGGTGGTGGGGGTGGGCGTGCGCCTGCTGCACACGCATCTACGCCGCCGCAAGCAGGTCGACGTGCGTACACAGACGCATCACGGGCACGGGCACGGCGGTGGTCATGATCACGGGCACGGGCACGGCGGTGGCCATGATCACGGGCACCGTCACCACATCCCCGACGCACCGTCCCTGCTCACCTGGCGGGGGCTCGTCCTGCTCGGCGCGGCCGGCGGTCTCCTGCCCTCGCCCTCCGCGTTCCTCGTCCTGCTGGCCGGACTTCTCACCGGCAAGGTGGCCGTTGCCCTGGCATTGGTGGCCGCGTTCGGCGTCGGTATGGCCGTGACGCTCACCGGCGTCGGAGTGCTTGTGCTGCGCAGTCGTGACGCCCTGCTCGACCGGCTCTCGCGCTCACGGGCCCTGCGCGCCTGGACCCTGAGAGTTCCGGTGTTCGCGGCCTCGGCAGTGGTGGTCGGCGGCACGGTGGCGTCGGCACTGGCCGCGGGCCAACTCCTGGCACTCTAGGTCCCGTTCAGGTGCCCCGTCCGGCTCGCAGCCGGACGGGGCACCTGTCACACGGCGGTTCTGCCCTCGGCCAACTCTGTGAGCCCGCTTGCAGAGTTGGACCCAGCGGCTTCGCATGCGAGGGCGTGCCCTCGGGAACCCGTCATTCCATTACGCAGGCACGTCGTGCTGGATTCAGGCGCCGTAGCGGACCACCGACGTCGGGACCACCGTTCGCCGCGCCGGCCCTGGCTTCGCTCGAGCAGGGGGACACCATGACCCCGCTCCCTGATCCGGCCTGATCCAAGCGAAAGACCCTAGTCCTCCCGCGCCCACGGCCGCAGCTTCTCCGGGTTGCGGACCACCCAGATCCGGGTGACGCGCCCGTCGGAGACGTCGAACGAGGCTACGGTCATGACGACGCCGGCACGCTGGGCCACCAGGCCCGGCACACCGTTGACCGACCGCTCCAGGAGTTCAAGACCTGGAGCCTTGTCGGCAATGGCGACCATGTACTGGGCGATGCGCGCGCCGCCCTCGACCGGGCGCAGGACGGTGCCGACCATGCCGCCGCCGTCGGCGGTCATCACGGCGGCCGGGTTGAGGAGGCCGACGAGGGCTGCGATGTCCTTGGTCTCCCATGCCTCTTTGACGTGCCTCACCACGTCGGCCTGGCTGGTCGCCGTCACTGGAGCGCGCGCGACGCTCACCCGACGCCGGGCGGAGGCCGCCAGCTGCTTGCAGGCCGCAGGGGTGCGGCCGAGAACGTCGGCGATCTCGGCGAACGGGTACCGGAAGACGTCGTGCAGGACGAACGCCACCCGCTCCGCGGGCGTCATCGACTCCAGGACGACGAGGAAGGCCATGGCCACCGACTCGTCCAGGACGATCTGGTCGGCGGGGTCAGCAGGGCCGGTGGGGTCGGCGCCACCCGCGCGGTCCCACTCGGTGCGGTCGGGCAGCGGCTCGGGCAGCCACGCGCCGACATAGCGTTCACGGCGGGCCCGCGCCGAGCCGAGCAGGTCCAGGCAGATGCGGCCGGTCACCGTCGTGAGCCAGGCGCCGGGGGACAGGATCTCCTCCTGCCGGCTTCGTGTCAGCCCGTACCAGCGTGCGTAGGCATCCTGTACGGCGTCCTCGGCCTCGGTCACCGAACCGAGCAACCGGTAAGCGACATTGATCAGTTGGCGTCGCTCGCCGACTACCTCATCGGTGCTGGTGCCGACAGTCCCCATGTTTTCGGCCGCCCCCTCGCCTTACCTTTCGCAGCCCCGCGTCGTCGGGCTGGTGAGACCTTATCGATCTACTGCCCACGGGCGGACAAGGGGACTGTGACATGGCCACTCAGGTGACGGCGACAGCGACCACGAAAGCACAGCGCAGCTCCTCGTTCCTGCAGATCGCGATCGCCCTGCAGACCCTGACCATCTTCCTTCAGGCGGTCTCCGCCGGCCTGCTGCTGACCTCGTCCTACGGGGAGACGCTGCACAGCATCGGGGCCCGTGTGATGTACGGGGCGTCGATGCTGTACGTGCTCGCGGCGGTGCTGGCGTGGAAGCGGGGCGGCGGCTCGCTCCGGCCTGTCTGGCATGCGTCAGGTTTCCTCGTACTCGCCTCGGTCCAGGTCGTGCTCGGCATCGCACACGTCCCGTCGGTCCATCTCCCCCTGGGCGTCTTGATGTTCGGTCTGAGTGTGCTGGCGCTGGCCCGGGCGCTGAGGTCCGATACGGGGCCCGCCCGGATCAACTAGGCGTCTTCTTGCGCATCACCCGATCGTTGGCCTGGGTGAGTTGTTGGCTGATGCCCAGTGGGCACGGATCGAGCCATTGCTTCACCCCGTGGTCGACACCTCTGGATCACCGCCGCCCGCGCGGCACAGGCCGATGTCGACCAGCAGGAAAGACTTCATCGCCCCGCGGTAAGGACTTGCTCGCGGAGGGGTAATGGTGCCGAAGGTTGGCGGCGAGGATCCGGTCGAGCGCACAGGCCGCTCCCGCCACCGGCCGCAACGTCCGTTGCTCACTGCGAGGAGCCCCGTAGCCGCTCCCATTTCGCATCACTCAGGTCACCCCTCCTGTGCCCAAGTCAAGATCCGAACGAAACCGTGCAGCCGGCGGGGGCCGATCGTGCCCGGGCCCGGTCGCGGAACCACGCACCTACTCCCACCAGCAATGCCATCCCCAACTCCGGGGCGCGCCTGGCGCGCTGGGCCCGCACCACACACCGCTTCGGTCTGTTCAGCCTGCTGTTGTTCGTTCCGGATCAGTTGGCGAACTCGCGCAGGCGGGCTTCGCCGATCTCGCTGAGCATGTCGGTCCGGGCGGGCGTCCAGCCGAGTTCGGTACGGGTGTGTGCCGCCGGCGACCTCGCCCAACGGCCCGACACCGCATCGCTCGTGCTGCGGACACGATCAGCTGATCAATCATTCGTCGGTGGCCGTTGCGTCTCCCCGGTCGCGGTCAGGGTGCCGTTGAAGCCTTCCTCGCGGCGTCGAACGGCGTCCGGTCGAAGATGATCCGCAGGTGGGTGATCGTCCCGTCCCGGACCGTCAGGCACTCCGCGGCCGGTGCGCTGGAGACCGGCTTGGTGCTGGTGTCGTACATCAGCAGCGCGGTCGTCTCATCACCGAAGGAGGCGATCAGATCCGAGCCGGTGAGGATCTGAACGAAGGGGCCCATAAAGCCCCGGAAGGCTTCCGCGCCTTCCAAGCGCCCGGCCGGTGCCTGGCAGACGATGTCCTCGGCGATGTAAGTCATGGCCTGCTCGAAGTCGCCTCCGGTCCAGGCCCGGTGATAGGCGAGCGCGGTCTGAAGGGCCGGGCTGGGCATCTGGGGCATCGTCGGAATTCCTTCCATGTCGTCCGGCGGTGGTCACCGGGTCGTCCGGCGCTGGTCACCGGGTGGCGAGGCCGGTCACGAACTCCCGTGCTTCCGCCAGGCAGGCCAGGCACAGCTCGGCATCGGACGGGGTGAGGCGAACCCGCTCCCGCATCGGCCGTCCCGGGTGGGGCTCGCACGGCCGACCGGTGCCGGTCTCGATCAGCTCGGCGACCCGCGCGGCGGGCAGCTTGACCACAAGGTCGCTGCTGGTGGCGAAGGCATGGAACGCGCCTGAGGTCTTCAGGCCGCGCGACTGCAGCATGCGGCCCCGTTCGTCACCGGGATGCTCATTGAGCAGCGTCCGGCTGGCATCTTCGAAGGCGGCCGTGTCCATGGCTCTCCTGCCCGGCTGGTTCAGAGACCCGCCGCGCCGGACGAAGTGGCCCACGCGGGCGTCCTTATCCAAGCCTGCTCTGAAGGTCACGGCCCCGCCACCCCGGCACCACGCACACGCTCATCCCATATCGCCCCGGGTATGAAGTGATCCGATAGAGGCTGTTCCCAATCCTGCCGATGATCATGAATAGTGTCCTTGTCCATCCGCACACGCAGAGAGAAACGTGGTTCCCCTGCACCCCCACGTGCTGTGCGGCCTGCCGGACCTTCTCGCGCTCTGTCGGCGCCGACATGGCCGTCGAGACCGGGCTGGCGGAACCGACTGAATCGTCCCGGTGCCACAAACGCCATCGAAACTTCAACCGGAACAACCGGAACAACCGGAACAACCGGAACAACCGGAACGACCGCATCCCCGCGGCGGGCGGCCGTCAGGGATCAGGGAGAGGTGTCATGAAACAGGAACTCGAGTTCTTTGCGGGAGACGCTGCGCCGTGGCGGGAAGCCGCGCAGCCGGGCACTGAGGAGAAGGTGCTGTCGCGGGATCCGGATGACCCTGCTGTGCTGACCCGGCTCGTGCGCTGGCTGCCTGGTCTGGACACCAGTGCCGCCGGAGTGATCACCCACGACTATGTCGAGGAGGTGTACCTGCTGGAAGGCGACCTGGTCGACCTCACACTCGGGCAGACGTTCGGGCCAGGTCACTACGCGAGTCGCCGGCCCGGCATGCGCCACGGTCCCTACCGCACTCCGGCCGGCTGCATCATGCTCGAAATCCGTTACCGCGCCTGATCTGCGACCGGGATGAGGGCGCTGTGGTCGAACGGCCCGCCCTGCGTTGCGGCGTACGCGACGGGGGGCAATGACGGCCGCCAGATCGGAAGGACCACATTCGTCAGCGAGACAGAGGCGGCGGGGGAGCGCCGCGTCCGACCTGCTGGTCGGTGCCCGAACCAACGCAGGCCTCGAATGACCGGGAGGTCCCGGGCGGTTCCCCGTCGGTCAGCCCCGCCGTTTCGGTCGCAGCAGTTGTTCCCGTAGTGCCGTGAGCTGGTGGGAGGAGTCCACCGCGCGGGACTCGTCGAGCGTGGCGAGTGCGAGCAGGAGTGCGTCGGCGACGAGGAGGCCGGTCAGTGACTCCGCCGTGATGCCGGTCGGGGTGTGCGGCGCGGTCAGGACCGCCTCGACGAGGTCTTCGTAGGCTTCGCCCAGTTCGTCCGTCACCAGGACGACCTTGGCGCCGACCGCGCGGGCCCGCTCCATCATCACGGTGAGTTCGACGAGTTGGCGGCCGGGCTGGAAGATGACCACCGCGTCGCCCTGCCCGAGGGCGAGGAGCTGGTCGGCAAGGGCGAAGCCGGTCTCGGAGACGAATCGGGCCCGGCGGCCGATGCGGCCGAGTGCGAGGGCCAGGTGGCGGGCGCCCGGTTCCGAGGCGGCGATTCCGTAGCAGAACACTTCGTGCGCTTCGGCGAGTGCGGTCACGGCGCGCTTGAGGGCGTCCGATTCGGTGAGGCGCTGGGTGTGGTCGATGCGCTCGCGGGCCTCGTCGAAGACATCGGTCCAGATGGACGCGAGGTCCCGGCCCACGTGCGCGATGCGCTGCTTGAGGCGGACCTCGGGGGCGACGGCAGAGGTGAAGTCGCTGGCCAGTTCGCGCTTGAGGGCGGGCAGGCCCGCGTAGCCGAGGCGCTGGAGTGCCCGGACGACGGTGGCGTTACTGGTGGAGCTCGCCGTGCCCAGCTCCTGCGCGCTGGCGAAGAGCAGCTGCTCGACGGGCGCGCTGGCGAGGTGCTGGGCCACGGCCCGCTCGGATGTGGAGAGTTCGTCCCATTGGTCGCGAATCGCTGCCCGGAGCCGCGTCGCACCGGTTCCGTCCTCTGAAATTTCCATTACAACCATTGACTTCCGTGTGGTCGACGTTACTGTCCTGGGCAGAACGTTCCAAGTGGAGCTCTCTCTGAAATCGACGTTACAGGATCCTTCGGTCCTCCGCGTCGTTCGGGAGCGCTCCGTCGCGAGGAGAACAATGACACCCCGTCCCACGGAAACCGCCTCCACCCGGGTCCTTCCGGTCATCGAGATCTCCGGCAGCCCGCTCGACCGGGGCCGGCAGTACGGCGAGGCCGTGCGGCCCCAACTGCACGCCGCCCTCGGTTACTACGAGGAGGCCTTCGGCCAGTCCGCCGGACTGACCTGGGACCGCGTCACCGCCCGCGCCGCCCGCTGGCTGGAACCCGTACGCGACTACGCACCCCACCTCGTCGACGAGATGCGGGGGATCGCGGACGGCGCGGGAGTCGACCTGCTCGACGTCCTCGCTCTGAACGCGCGGGGCGAGGTCATCTACGACAAGTCCTTCGCGCAGATGGAGGCCGACGGCAGGACACCCGAGGAAGAGCCCGCCGAGGGCTGCACCTCCTTCGCCGCCTACGGAGAGGCCAGCGGCGACGGGCACGTCTACGCCGGGCAGAACTGGGACTGGCGCGCCGGGGTCGCGGACACCGTCGTCATGATCCGGATCGTCCAGCCCCCCAAGCCGACCCTGATCATGCAGGTCGAGGCCGGTCAGATCGGCCGCCAGGGCGCCAACTCCGCCGGGATCGCCTTCAATGCCAACGGGCTCGGCGGCCGCTTCGACGACGCGATCGGCCTGCCCCAGACCGTCGTGCGCCGCAGCGTCCTGGACCAGAGCAACATCACCGACGCCCTCGACGTGCTCTGCCGCACCCGCGCCCACATCGCCAGCAACGCCCTGCTGACCTGCCGCGAGGGCTTCGCCATCGACCTGGAGACCACACCCGCGGGACACGGCTGGATGTATCCGACCGACGGCCTGCTGGTGCACGGCAACCACTACCAGGCAGGCGTCCCCGCCCAGTTGGCCGCCGCCGGCTACCGGCCCATGTCGTCCGACTCCCTCGTCCGCGTGCCGCGCGCCGAGCAGGGGCTCAGGGCGTTGCGCGGCTCCGCGGGGCCCGACGAATCCCGCAAGATCATCCGCCACGCCATGTCGGATCACCTCGGTCTCCCCGAGTCCCTGTGCACCCACCCGGACCCCCGGCAGCCGGCCGTCAAGCACTGGACGACGCTCGTCTCCTCCCTGGCCGACCTGACCACCGGCGACTACCACGTGACCGCCGGAACGCCCTGCGACCGCGAGTACCAGCACCTCCCCTGGAACCTCTACGACGGCCCGTACGGCCAGAACTGACAGGAAATCAGCGATGACCCACACCAGTTCCAGAAGAAGGGCGGCCGTGGCCGCAGGCCTCGTCGTCGCGACGATCGCCGCGGCCGCGGGCTGTAGCGGAGCCACCCGGAACACCGCGGGGGGCTCCGCGACCGCCGACGCCGCCAAGCTCACCCTCACCCCCACGACCACCGCCGCCAAGGGTGAACTGGCCAACGCAGACTGGCTCCTGGAGGACGAGCCGGACTCGCTCGACCTGGACACCCAGGGCACCAGTGCGGGCCGCGTCGTCCTCACCAACGTCTGCGAACGCCTCTACCAACTGCAGCCGGACATGTCGACGAAGCCCCTCCTCGCCGAGAAGGCCGAGACGCCGGACGACAAGACCCTCGTCCTCACTCTGCGCTCCGGCGTCACCTTCCACGACGGCACCCCGATGACCGCCGACGACGTGCTGTGGAGTCTGAAGCGGCACGCCGACCCCGACATGGAACAGGGCGACGAGTTCGGCAACATCGCCGCGATGAAGAAGACCGGCGCCCGCCAGGTCACGATCACCTTCAAGGCACCGGACGCCATGTTCTTCAAGGCGCTCGCGGGTGACGCGGGCATCGTGTGGAACAAGGAGCAGGTCGAGAAGGCCGGCAAGGACTTCGGCACACCCGGACAGCCCGACGCCTGCACCGGGCCGTACGAGCTGAGCAGTTGGAAGTCCGGCGACTCCATCACCATCCGCCGTTACGACTCCTACTGGGGCAAGAAGCCGCTGACGAAGCAGGTCACCTTCCGCTGGGCCGCCGACAGCGCCCTCGTCAACGCACTGACGACCGGCGCGGCCGACGGCGCGTACGCCGAATCGCCCAACACCGCCGCTGCCCTCCAGGGCAAGAAGGGCATCGAGCAGCACTACGGCCCCTCCACCGCGTCGCTCGTCCTCATCCCCACCGAGCGCGGCGGACTGAAGGACTCCAAGGTCCGCCGGGCGCTGTCCCTCGCACTCGACCGCAAGGGCATCGCCGCGTCCGGCTACGGCGGCATGGTCCAGCCCTGGGGCACCCCGGTCGGCTCCGGCGCCTGGGGCTACGAGAAGCCCGTGTTCGAAGCCGCCCAGAAGGCCGTCGACTACGCCCCCGCCAGCCCCTCGGCCGACGATCTCGCCACTGCCAAGCAGCTGGTGAAGGAGTCCGGGACCGATGCCGCCACCCCGATCGTGATCGGTACGGACGCCAGCCAGGGCCGCACCGTCATCGCCAACGCAGTGCGCGCGGCCCTCCAGCGGATCGGCCTCAAGGGGCAGATCAAGACGGTCGCGACCTCGCAGTTCGAGCAGTTCTACAGCGACCCGCGGGCCCGCGCCGACATCGACGTCCTGGTCGGCGACTGGTACATCTCCAAGGCCGACCCGATGGGCTTCTACGACAACGCCCTGTCGGACTCCTCGAACAACTGGGTCGGCTTCAAGGACGCGGCGTACGACACCGAGGTGAAGAAGGCACTCGCCACCCTCGACGACGCCGAGCGGGCAAAGCTCGCGGTCGACGTCCAGAAGAAGTTCACCGACTCCGCCGTGTGGATCTCCGTCGCCCAGGTCCCCTCCGTCCTCGTCCTCAACACCAAGCTCACCGGACCGCCCGCCTCCATGGCGTACCTCTACTACCCGTGGGCCGCCGAACTCGGCGCGAAGAAGGGCTGACCACCGATGCTTGCCCGGATCTCCCGGCGCCTCGCCGGACTGCTCGCCACCCTCGTCGCCGCCTCCTTCGTGATCTTCGCCGCCGTGTACGCGGCACCCGGCGACCCCGCCGTCTTCCTGGCCGGCGGCCGCGACAAACTCACCCCCGAAAAGCTCGACCTGGTGCGCGCGCAGTACCACCTCGACGAGCCGCTCGTCGTGCAGTACGGGCGCTGGCTCGGCGACTGTCTCCACTTCGACCTCGGCCGCTCCTTCAAGTACGGCGACCAGGTCGCCGACCTGGTCGCCGCCCGCTTCCCGACGACACTCGCCCTCGTCGCCTACGCGACCGTGCTCTTCGTCGTCTTCGGCGTCGGCGCGGGAATCCTCGCCGCCGTGCGCCGCGGCACCTGGATCGACTCGGCGGTCGTCGGTGGCACGACACTCGCCGCGTCGGTGCCCTCGTTCGTCTCGGCCATCGCCCTGGTTGCCCTGTTCGGCGTCCAACTGGGCTGGTTCCCGGTGACCGGCAGCGGCGAGGGCTTCGCCGGCGGCCTGCACCATCTGACCCTGCCCGCCCTCTCGCTCGCGCTGGGCGCGCTCGCCCTGATCAGCCGCGTGACCCGGCAGTCCATGGTCGACGCGGGCACCGCCGACCATGTGGAGGCCGCCCGTGCCTCCGGCATCCCAGAGAGCGAGATCGTGCGCCGGCACATCCTGCGCAACGCACTCGGCCCGATCGTCACCATGTGCGGCCTCGTCATGGCGGGCATGCTCGCCGGCACCGTCGTCGTCGAGACGGCGTTCGGGATCAGCGGCGTCGGATCACTGCTCGTCGGCGCGATCAACACCCACGACTTCCCGGTCGCACAGGCCGTACTCCTCCTCATGGTCACCGGCTACATCGTGGTCACCACCCTCGTCGACCTGGTCCACCCGCTCCTCGACCCGCGGGTGAAGGAGGCCGCCGCATGAGCACCCAGACCCTCGCACCGGGCGGCCTGCACCTCACGAAGAACCGGCGCCCCTTCGGCGTCGTCGTAGCGGGCGGCGTGATGACCCTCGTCGTACTCGCCGCAGTCCTCGCACCCCTGCTCGCCCCGTATGCACCCGACGCCATCGACCTCTCGGCGTCCCTCGTCGGCACGAGTGGCGACCACCTTCTCGGCACCGACTCCTCCGGGCAGGACCTGCTCTCCCGAGTGCTGTACGGAGCCCGCACCAGCCTCATCGCCCCGATCCTGCTGCTGGCCATCGCGGCCCTCCTCGGCGTCACCCTCGGCACACTCGCCGCCTGGCGCGGCGGCTGGGTGGACACCCTCGTCTCCCGCCTCACCGACGTCATGTACGCGTTCCCCGGGCTCCTGTTCACCGTCCTGATCATCGCTGTCTTCGGCTCCGGCATGACGACGTCCGTGCTGGCGCTCGGCCTCGCGTACACCCCGACCGTCGCCAAGTACACCCGCTCAGTGGCGCTCGCCGAACGCCGCAAGCCGTACATCGACGCCTACCGGGTCCTGGGCATGGGCGGCGCACGGATCTGCGCCCGCTTCCTCGTCCCCAACCTCGGCCGCTCCGTCGTCGGCTATCTCGTGGTCCTCTTCGGTGAGGCCCTGATGTCCCTGGCCACGCTCTCCTACCTGGGCTTCGGCGCCCAGCCGCCCAGCTCCGACTGGGGACTGATGGTCCAGGAAGGGCAGGCCGCCGTCGTCCAGGGCGCGCTCCTGCCCGCGCTCGTCCCGGGCTTCGCCATCGCCCTCGTCGTGGTGTCCTTCAACGTCGTCGGGGTCTGGGCCGCCGACCGACTCGGCAGCAGGAAGTAGCCATGCTCCTAGACATCGACAACCTCACCCTCCACCTGCCCGGCACCGCCCGGCCCGTCCTCAGCGGCGTCTCCCTCCAGGTGGCGAGCGGCGAAGTGGTCGGCCTGGTGGGCGAGTCCGGCTCGGGCAAGTCGACCACCGCCAAGGCGGCCCTGCGCACACTTCCCGACGGAACAGCCATATCCGGATCCGTGCGCGTCGACGGTACGGACGTCCTCGCCCTGACCGGCGACGACCTGCGCCGTCACCGGTCCCGTACGGTCGCCATGGTCCACCAGGACCCGCGCTCCGCCCTCAACCCGGTCCGCCGCGTCGGCGACTTCCTCGTCGAACGGCTCACGGGAACCGGCCTCGACAAGAAGACGGCCCGCACCCGCGCCGTCGAACTCCTCGACACCGTCGGCCTCTCCGACCCCGAACGCCGGGCCCGCCAGCGCCCGCACGAACTGTCCGGAGGCATGCTCCAGCGCGTCGTCATCGCCGGCGCCCTCGCCGCCGAACCCCGGCTGCTGCTCGCCGACGAGGCGACCAGCGCCCTGGACGTCACCACCCAGGCGGAGATCCTCTCGCTCCTGCGCACCCTGCGCGCAGACCGGAGCCTGGGCCTCCTGTTCATCACGCACGACCTCCACCTGGCCGCCGCGTACTGCGACCGCGTGTACGTCATGTACGCGGGCCGCGTTGTCGAGCAACAGCCCGCCACCCAGCTCTTCGACCGGCCACAGCACCCCTACACGAAGGGACTGCTCGCCTGCTCGCCGACGCTGGGGGAGGGGCGGCGCGAGCTGCGCCCGATCCCCGGGCGCCCGCCGTCCCTCGCGGACACGTTCGGCGGCTGCGAGTTCGCGGACCGTTGTGCCGACGCGGAACCGGCGTGCTCGACCTGGACGCCCGAGCCGTCGCCCCTGTCCGGCGGGGACAGCGCGACCTGCCGCCGACTGCCCGAACCCACCGGCCCGGGCCCGGCCCCGCTGAAGAGGAGCGTCCGATGACCGCCGAAGTGCCCCAGGACGCACCGCTGTTGGCGGTGGAAGGACTGCACAAGACGTACAGCCTGCCCGGCGGAGGGCGCGTCACCGCGGCCGACAGCGTCACCTTCACCGTCCCGGCGGGCGGCTCGCTCGGCATCGTCGGCGAGTCCGGATCCGGCAAGACGACCGTCGCGCGCATGCTCGTCGGCCTCGTCCGGCCGGACGCCGGCACCGTCTCCGTCGCCGGCCGGACCCGCACACCACGCACCCCACGCGGCACCCGGGCACGACTCGCGCGGGCCCGCGAGATCCAGATGGTCTTCCAGGACCCGTACGTGTCCCTGGACCCCCGGCTCACGTCCCGCCAGTGCCTCACCACGGCCCTGCGCCTGCACGGCCGGGAGGAGTCCCTCGCCGACGGACTCCTGGAACAAGTAGGCCTCGGCGCACGTGAGTCGGGGGCCCGGCCGCACGGCCTGTCCGGCGGCCAGCGCCAGCGGCTCGCCATCGCGCGGGCGCTGGCGGTCGACCCCAAGGTGCTGGTACTCGACGAGGCGGTGGCCGCGCTCGACGTGTCGATCCAGGCGCAGATCCTGCACCTGCTCGAAGAGATCCGCCGCGACACCGCGGTCGCTCTCGTCTTCGTCAGCCACGACCTGGCGGTCGTCCAGCACATCACGGACGAGGTCGTGGTCATGCGGAGGGGCACCGTGGTCGAACAGGGCCCGACGGCCGATGTCCTGGCCGGCCCGCAGGACCCATACACGCGGCTGTTGCTCGCCTCGGTGCCACGCGCGGGCTGGGACCCGGCGGACGCGGTCAGGGCGCGAGCGGCCACGGTGTGAACGTTCTGATCGGCTGAGCCCGGCCCTTGCGCCGGTGAGCGGCACCCTGCCGACGGCCCGGTGAGCGAACCGTCGCCAGGGTGCCCTGCGGAAACAGCCGTGTCAGGACAGTGGCTCCACCCACACGTCCCGGAATCGCACCTTGTTCCCGTGGTCCTGGAGCCGGATCGCGCCGGCCGCCGCGGACTCCGGGTCGCCCGCGCCCGTCGGTCCGTCGACCGCCACGTTGTCATGGACCTTCTTACCGTTCCACACCACCGTGATCCTGGCGTCGGACGTCTTCTTGCCGTCCGCGTCGAAGCGGGCCGAGCGGAACGTGATGTCGTACGTCTGCCAAGTCTCCGGTGCGGTGGACGCGTTGAGGTCGGCGGCCTTCTTCTGGTAGATCGCCCCCGCCTCGTTGTCCGCGAGCTTCTCCACGCCGAACGAATCGAGGATCTGTACCTCGTAACGCTCCTGGAGATAGACCCCGCTGTTGCCCCGGTTCTGTCCGGTCACGTCGTCCGGCAGCTTGGGCACCCGGAATTCGACATGCAGTTTGAAGTCCTGGAAGTGCTGCTTCGTGCGCAGGTCGCCGCAGCAGACCTCCATGGACTTCTCGGGGGTGTGCGGCCATTCGGCGCTGCGGCCGTCGGAGTGCTGCCAGGCGGTGGAGACGCTCCCGCCGGAGAACAGGTCGATCCGGGCGCCGGGCCTGCGCACGTCGAGCGCGTCGAGATTCACATGACCGGTGTCACCGGCCCCGACGGCGTACGTGATCGTGTTGCGGCCCTTGCGCAGTTCGAGCCGCTCGGTCTTGGTGGACCAGCGGTTCCACTCGCCCGTGGACGGCAGGCTCGTCTGCTTCGGTTCGCCGCCGTTGACAGTGACGCTGATCGTCTTGGTGCCCGGTGCGGGGTGCGGGCCGTTCGCGTACCGCAGGCCCACGTCGTACGTGCCCTTCTTGTCGACCACGACGTCGAAGCTCGCCTTCGCCCCCTGCTCGCCGAAGCCGTCGACGAAGCCCCCGCCGGTATAGCCTGCGTGCTCGGTGTCGATGTCGGCAGTGCCGGAGAGCTTCGCGGACTCGGCGTCATAGGTGGTGACCGGCTCCTCGGGACCTGGCTTGGTGTTGAGCGTGTACCAAGCCTCGGTCGACCACAGCTGCTCGCCCTCGGACGACGAGAACGGGCGGGGCGAGCGCACGTGCACCACGCGGTCCGGCTTCAGGCCCGGGATGGTGAGCCGGACCTTGCGGTGGTCGTCGGAGAGCTTTGCCGACGCGACCGGCAGCGACTCCTCGTCGACCTTCGGGCCGCCGTACGCGGGTGTCGGCACATACCGCCACTGTTCGACGGAGTACGCGCCCTTGGTGAGCTTTGCCGCCGTCTCCTCGGACAGGGGCTTGGTGTAGGTGAGTTCGAAGCCGTCGTGGGTGGCGCGCATCGTCTTGATGTCGAAGGCGGTCTTCCCGGTCGGCGTCAGCTTCTGCAGCCCGAAGCGGAGCTTGCCCTCCTGGCCCCAATTGCCGTCGGCGCCGAGCCCACCGGTGTAGATCGCGCCGTCGGGCCCTGTGCTGATCCGCGTGATGCCGGACTCCAGGCCCTGAGTGTGCCGGAACACCGCACCTTGGTACTCGCCGGCGACCTTCTCCAGGTCGGCCCGCTGGAGTCCTCCGTAGGTGACGTCACCGAAGACCATCTGCCCGGCGAACGGCCCCTTCTTCAACTGCATCGGTGTACTGGGCGAGTTGGCGATCTCGTTCTGCGGCAGCCAGAGCGCCGGCTTGGTGACGGGCTGGTCGTCGAAGGGACCGTCCGGGTTCATGTAGTGGTTGAAGAACCGGTCCTGCTTGATGTGCACCAACTTGGACGCGGGCAGCCAGCCGCCCTGGTTGTCAGCAACGAACAGATCGTTGCCCGGGCCGCGCCCGATCCCGTTCGGGGTACGCAGACCACCGGCGAGGTAACTGACCTTGCCCGTCGCCTTGTTGACCTTGACGGTCGTACCGCGGTTCGGCGCGGGCTGCGGATCGGTACTCGCTCCGCCGTAGTTGATCGCGACCGAAAGATTCAGATAGAAGTCGCCCTTGTCGTAGAGCAGCCCGAAGGCGAACTCATGGAAGTTTCCGCCGTACGGCCACTCGGCGATCTTCCGTTTCTCGTCGACTGTGTCGTCGCCGTCGGTGTCGTTCAGCTCGGTCAGCTGATGCTTCTCGGAGACATACAGTTTCCCGTCCACGTACTTGATCCCCATCGGCTCCTTGAGCCCGTCGGCGATCTTCTTGTACGTGACCTTGTCGGGCCCGGTGTCCCCGGTGACATGGTCGAGGAGGTACACCTCGCCCTTCGTCTCGGTGCTGCCGCCCCAGGTGGTGATCGCAAGGCGGTCGTCGGGCAGCCAGTCCATCGCGGAGACCTGCGGCTCGAAGCCCTTGGGCCGCAGATCGGTCAGCTTGTACCCCGGGTTGACCTCGGTCAGCGGCAGCCCGTCTCCGGGGGTGTCGTACGTCCCCTCGCACTCCTTGCGACCGGGCGCCGTCACTCGTACGACATCGGCGTCCGTGCTCAGCACGGAGTTCGGCACCGTGGTGAACTCGTCTGCTCCCGGCGGCTTCCACTGCAGAGTGACCTGCTGGCCGCCACCCGCGTCGAAGTGGTCGATGCGCAGCGACCGGTAACCGGCGTTCAGCGTGATCTCGCCGTCCTTGGGCTCGGCTCCGTGCAGCCCGTCGTGATCGATGACCTGCTGCCCGCCGAGGAAGAGCCGCGAACCGTCGTCGCTGATCAGCCGGAAGCCGTACGAGCCGGCCTCCGGCACATTCAGATTGCCGATGATCTGCGACACGAAGTTGTTCTCGAACCCGAACCCGTCGGTGGAGGTCCAGTCGGCGGTGGGGATCAGCTTGTCGACGTTCGGGGTCTGCGCGGGCTTGAGGTCGCAGAGTTTGCTCAGCGGTGACTGGACGTCGAAGACGCGCAGGGTCACCCCCGGTTCCTGCGGGGGCAGATCCGCGAACGGCCGCGGACCGCCATCGGCCGCGCCCGGCGTCGGGGCGACCAGGCCGGCACCGAGGAGAGCGGTGAGCAGCAGCCCGGTGGCTCTTCGGGCGCCGCGACGTCTGGAGCGGGATATGTGCACGGGGCGTGGCGTCACTCTTCCTCCTGCGTGGTTCCGCTGTGGGTAACGCAGACTTCTGTGGCCGAGCGACGCTCAGCGTAGGGATGGGGTCGCGGAGCGTCCACACTTTGTCCACAGAAAAGAAGAACTCAAAGAGAGTTGGCCGAGACACTGCCCTGGCATGAACCATCTCGTGTGACGCTCGGCAAAGCTCTCGCGCGGGCGGCCCTGACGAACGGCGTCCGGGGCCCGGTGACCGTCAAGGGCATGGACAAGACGCTCACCCAGTGCAACGGCGAGCCGATCCTCGATGAGGCCAGGCGTTGAGCCGCCCGGACAGCGGGGCAACCGCCGGTTTCAGGGACCCTGGCGGCATCTGGGCCGAGTCCTCCCGGCAGGCGCACGGCTTGGGTCGTCAGTGAAGGTAGCCCGAGACGTCGGTTGGTACCGGGCGGTTGGCGAAGTCAGCCGCCGCGCTTGAGGCGTACGACGACGGGGGCGCCGAAGGGGTCGCCGGACTGGTTGACCTGGACGTGTCCTGCACCCAGCCATTCGTCGGTGCCGGGCACCCGGTGGATTTCCTCCAGCCATAGCGACTGGTTCGATCCCTTGCGGGCGCCGGTGGACAGGGGGAGACGGTGGCGCTTGACCTTCACGCACTTGCCGTCGTCGGTGAGGTACCAATTGCCTTCGAGGATCAGGCCCTTGTCGTCCTGAGCGACCGGTCTCCGCAGAGCGCAACCGCCGGGCGCGGGCTCCTGATCGACCCACTTCGATCCGTCCCGGCGCAGCCGGATGAACTGGTCCGCGGGTTCGTCGTCGACCTCGCCGTGGTTGAAGGTGTTGATCCCATATGCGCGGACCTCACCGCTGGCGAGCGCGAAGACCTGGTCGAGGTTGGCGCCAGGCTCCGGCGGGACGGGGTCCTTGAATCGGGCCTGTGGGGTGTCCACCGACTTCCAGGACGTACCGTCCCAGTGCATCGAGGCGGGCTGGCTGTATCCCTCGCCGGAGCCCAGTTCGGTGCCCGGACCGGTCGAGCGGCTGCCGACCGCCCAGACGTCGTCCGGTCCCACCACCGCGAGGTCGGAGGATCCGTGGGGCAGGCGGGTCGTGGCCCAGTGGGTTCCGTTCCAGTGCTGGGCGGTCTGCTTGCTCGCGTCGAGGGTCCAGATGTCGTCCGGGCCCGTGGCCTCGAAGTCACCGGCAGTGCCTGGCGGGGGGCTCGGCACCGCGGACCAGCGGGTGCCGTCCCACTGTGCCCAGCGGTTCCCGGCGGGGGCCACTTCAGCGGTCTGCGGCCGCAGCCACAGCGTCTTCTCACCGACCTCTTCGAGGAAGGGCGGATAGACGCCGGCGCCGAGCGCTTCGGGCAGGGGCTCGCGCTTCCACCGCGTACCGTCGTAGTGCAGCAGGTGGGCGTTGGACTCGCCGTTGTTCTCGGTCGCGACCGCCCAGACGTCGTCCTCGGCCAGGGCGGCGACATCGGTGAGCTTTCCGCTGAAGTCCGCGATGTGCTCGAACTCCCAAGTGAGTGAGCCCGCAGAGGCCTTCGACGAGGCGTCTTTGCCGCTGGAGCCCGCGGTGCCGGCGGAGCCCGAGGCACCGGAATCGGCTGGCCCGGCGCCGGTGCCGCATCCCGCAGCCGTGAGCAGCATGCCCAGCACGGCGACGGCCACCCCGCCCCTGTGCCTGATTCCTGCCGCTCTGCGCATGATCGCACCCCTTCTCGCTCCTCCCCGGAGCGATTCCCCAGCATTCCCCAGCGAGCGGGCAGCGTACCCGCTCGGTGCCCAGACCTGGCGCATCACCAACTCGGGCGCTTCGGTGCGACGCGTGTCATGCCAACGTGACGTGCATGCCGCCCTCGGCGAGGGTGCTGAGGGCCTCGGCGAACAGGTCGTACGACTGACCGCCGGGTGTGAGCATGCGTGAGAGATTCTCGCGGGCAGTCGTCGAGTTGTGCCATAGCAACGTGGCGGGGGAGGTGTGGCGGGACGGTGCGGCGTCCGGGGCCAGGGTGCTGAGGTGCCCGCACGAGGCTTGCCTGGGCAGGGTGGGCCGTGCCGCCCCTGCGTCAGCGAACTGCTTCGACGTACGACGCCAGGTTGGCCAGCGAGGAGGCGATCCCGCTCTCGTGGGCCGCTTGGTCGATGCCGGGTGGCACGTCCGTGGCCGTGACGGTCACCGTGGTCCCGTCACCGGTGGCAGCGAGGTGCCAGGTCATGGTCATGATGCCCGCGTACGACGGGTCGTCCGACTCGAACACCGCCCGCTGCACCACGCGTTCCGATGGCACCAGGTCGGTGAACCCGACGTCGACGGCATCCGTCGCATCCGACGTCTTGCCGGGGCTGTCGGCAGGGTCGAGGTAAGTGAGCACCATCCGGAAGCCGCCACCAGGCCGCGGATCCCACCGCTCGACCCGCCCGCGCATGCCGTCCGGCGGCAGCCAGGCCTCGAGGGACTCCTGGTCGAGGAGGGCGGCGTAGACGGTGGCCGGTGGTGCCGCGATGACGCGGCTGGCGCGGTCGGTTCTGCCCATGGAGCGAGTCTAGGGCCGAAGAGCTCGTATCCGGCGGCCTGAGCGGGGGAGAGGGGCGGGGCCGACGGACCCCTCAAAGATCCGATGTGACGCGGCCATTGACATCGGCCCGGGCCGGGGCCAAGCTCCCCGCAACGAGTGTTAACGATAACACGATCTTGGTCAACAGCCTGAGGGAGCCGCCCCATGACAGGCCGTCACCCGCCCATCGGACCCGCTCGAACGTTCACCGGACGTACCTTCCCCAGCCGCCGCACGCTCCTGCGAGCCGCCGTGGCCGGCACCTCCGCCGCCGTTGTGGTGCCACTGGTCACCGCGTGCGGCACCGCCGCCGGACAGCCGCCCGGCAAGGTGGCCCTGCACGGGGACAACCCGTCATGGGCCGCTCCCCTCAAGGCGGCGGGCGAGGCGATGCGCTCGGTCGACGGACTCGAACTCGTTCCCGAGGTCATCCCGTCCCTCGAGTCCTTCGAACAGGTCGTCAAGTCCTCGCTGCGCACCAGCAAGACACCGGACATGCTCAAGTACTGGTCCGGGTACCGCCTGCAGGATCTGGCCCGCACCGGCGGCATCGTCGATCTGTCGGACCACTGGGCGAGCGCGGCCCGTAAGGGCTGGGTCGACCCGGCGCTGCGCTCCGCGGTCAGTTACCGCGGCCGCGTCTACGGCCTTCCGATGAATCTGGCCTACTACGTCTTCTTCTACAACCCCGAGGTCTTCCGTGACAACGGCCTGAGGAAGCCCGAGACATGGGACGACTTCCTGCACGTCGCCGGCCGGCTCAAGCGTGCCGGCATCACGCCGCTGCACGGCACCACTGCAGGGCGGTGGCCCGCGTTCATCTGGTTCCAGGAGATCCTCAGCCGCCAGGACCCGCAGTTCTACGAGGACCTCCTCAACGGGCGGGCCCGCTACACCGATCCGCGCGCCGAAGGGGCACTGCGCACCATCGCCTCCTTCTTCGACAAGGACTGGTTCACGTCGATGGACATGGAACACGCCGCGGCCGCCGCGGGCGTCGTGCATGGCAAGGTCGGCATGCTGCCCTGCGGGAGCTGGCTGGGCGGCACGTTCGTGGGCGTCGGCGGCAAGCCCGGCAAGAACGTCGACGCGTTCGTCCTGCCGATGCAGAACACCCGGGTCCGCCCCGCCGCCGTCTTCGAGACCAGTGCCCTGGTCTGCACGGTCAAGGGGCCCGACCGCGACGAGGCCTACCGGGCCGCCGGAGCCTGGCCGCACCCACAGGTGATGAAGGCGTTCTCGCACACGCTGCAGGACGGCTGCCCCAACCCGACGGTGACGCCCGCCAACACGATCATCGACGGCGTGGCCACGACGGTGCGGGAGAACAAGGCCCGCCTGCTCAACCGCTTCTGGGAGCTCGGCCCGCCGGAGCTGGTCGAGTCCACGGTCGACGACCTGGCCGGATTCCTGATCAATCCGTCCTCGTACCGGAAGGTACTGCGGACCATGCAGGACCGGGCAGACGAGGCGTGGAAGGTGTGGAAGGAGGCGGAGGAGTCATGACGGACGCCGTGAGCACGGTCGCCGCGACCGAGTCGGGCACGAGCGTTCAGGTGCGCCGCCGCATTCCCACGCGCACGCCCCATCAGGCGGCGGGCCGGGCGCGGGGTGCAGGCCGGATGGGAGGACCCTTCACCGGTCTTCCGTGGGCGCTGCCCGCACTGCTCCTCGTCGGGGTGCTGCTCGTGTACCCGTTCTTCCGCAGCGTCTACGGCAGCCTCTTCGAGGACAACGGTTTCACCAGCCACTACACGGGCCTCGACAACTACGTACGGCTCGCCGAGGATCCGATCTTCGGCCGGTCGCTGCTGAACACCGTGATGTGGGTGGCGGGCACGCTCCTGCTGCCCGTCGCGGCCGGTCTCGCCATCGCCGTGGCGACGCACCGGATGCGCTTCGGACGGATCGCGCAGCTGGTCGTCGTGCTGCCGTGTGCGATCTCGGGTGCCGCGACCGCCGTGCTGTGGAAGTTCATCCTTACGTCCGGGGGTTCGCTCAATCAGGTGCTGCAGGGCCTCGGCCTGGACTCGCTCGCGCGGCCCTGGCTGCTCGAATGGCCGCAGAACACCCTCTCGATGATCGTTGCCAGCACCTGGCAGGCCACCGGGCTGAACGTCGTCCTGTTCGCCATCGGTCTCAGTGCCATCCCGCGGGAGACCGTCGAGGCGGCCGAGCTGGACGGCGCCACCGGCTGGCGGATGTTCCGCTACATCACGCTGCCTCAACTGCGGTCCGTGAGCGTAGTGGTGATCGGCATGGCCATCGTCAACAGCCTCAAGGCCTTCGACATGATCTGGGTTCTCACCCAGGGCGGCCCCGCCCGCTCCTCCGAGACCCTGGCCCTGACCATGTACCGCGAGTCCTTCCGGCTCTTCCACGTCGGTTACGGCTCCGCCGTCGCCCTCGTCCTGTCCGTCATCGTCGTCGCGTCCTCATGGATGTATCTGCGCCGGCAGATGCCCGAGACGTCCCCGCGCTGATCCGAGCCGCTCGACAAGGAGTGACATCCCGTGGGAAGGACCTTCCGCAATCTCTTCGTCGGCGGCTGCGTGGTGCTCTGGCTGATCCCCGTGTACCTGCTGGTCGTCAACGCGCTGACGCCGGTCGCCGAGTACGCCGGCCGACCGGACTGGGCCCCGCAGGGCTTCGCACTGTGGGACAACCTCTCGACCGCCTGGAGTCAGGCGGGCATCGGCGACAGCTTCCTCAACTCACTGGTGTACGCCGTGGTGTGCGGCGCCGCCGCCGTGATCGTCGCCGCCATGGCCGCCTTCGCCGTCGTCGTGCTGCCCATCCCCAAGCCCGCGTTCTGGTTCTGGCTCATCTACTCCGGGACTCTCTTCCCGCTGCAGATGTTCCTGGCGCCGCTGTTCGGCATGTACGCCGACGGCAATCTCTACGACACCCGGCTCGGCCTGATGCTCGTGTACGCGGCCTGGGCCGTCCCGTTCGCCTTCTTCCTCGTCCGCAACCAGATGACCACGATGCCGCCGGAGATCACCGAGGCGGCAATGATCGACGGTGCCTCGTTCCGGCGCATCTTCTGGCGCATCCACGTGCCGTTGATGGGCTCCAGCCTGGGGGCCGCCTTCATCTTCCAGTTCACCGCCGTCTGGAACGACCTGCTGTTCGGCATCACGCTGAGCCGCAGCCCCGACATCCAGCCGGTGATGGCGGCCCTCACCTCGCTCAACAACGCCTACGCCTCCTCGGGTCCGCCCGTCATCCTGGCCGGCGCGCTGATCGTCTCGCTGCCCACGCTCGTCGTCTTCCTGACGTTCCGGGGCCTGTTCCTGCGCGGCGTCACCGCGAGCGCACGCTGAGCCCAAGCCCTCCAACCCGACCTGCTCTCACCTGACTTGGAGATGTCCGCATGACCACACGGGCCCTCGTCCGTACCACCGACTGGGACAACGACCGGATTCGCGACAGCCTGCGCGGCTCCGTCGTCAGCGCGGAAGGCAGCCTGGGCGCGAGCGCGCTGCGGCTGACCACCGAGCCGCTGATGCGCCGGGCGGAAGGGGGTGGCCTGATGCAGTCCCTCCGGGTGGAGGCGGTGAACGGCTCCTCGATACCGGCCGACCTCGCCGTGCGCACCGCCTCCGGGGCGCTGCTGCCCGCCGAGCGCATCCCCGGGCCGAGCGGCTCCGTCCGGCTGCTGCTGCCCGCCGTCGACACGGCGCAGCGGGTCACGCTGACCCTGCCGGAAGGGGCGGGCGGCGACGGGATCGACGTGACGCTCACCCCGCAGCGCCAGTGGACCATCCACCTGGTGCACCACTCGCACCTGGACATCGGCTACACCGACCCGCAGGGCCGGGTGCTCGCCGAACACCTCTCGTTCCTCGACTCGTGCCTGGAGCTCACCCAGGCCACCGACGACTGGGCGCCCGAGTCCCAGTTCCGCTGGTGCGTCGAGTCCCTGTGGTCCTTCAAGCAGTGGGCGGACGCACGCCCGGCGGAACAGGTGGAGGAGTTCGTCCAGCGGGTGCGCGAGGGCCGGATCGAACTCACCGCGATGCCGTTCAACCTCCACACCGAGACCTGTTCCACCGACGAGCTGCACGAACTGCTGCGCCTGGCCCACGACGTGCGCGAGCAGTACGACATCCCCTTCACCTCTGCCATGCAGACCGATGTGCCCGGTTCCGTCGTGGGTCTCGTCGACGCGCTCAGCTCGGCAGGTGTCAAGTACCTCTCCGTGGCGCACAATTGGGCCGGACGGTCGGTCCCGCACCTGGTGGGCGGGGAGAAGCTGCCCCGCCTCTTCCGCTGGCGTGCGCCCAGCGGGAACAGCCTGCTCGTCTGGGTCACCGACACGCCGCACGGTCTGGCCTACATGGAGGGCCCGCTGCTCGGCTTCGACACCGACTACTCCAGCGTCGACGACCTGCTCCCGGCCTACCTGACCTCACTCGCCACAAACCCCTACCCCTACCGCGGCGGGGTCTTCGGCTGGACCATGGACCAGGAGGAGATCAAGCGCGAGCCCTACCCGTGGGACGTGCTGCACCTGCGCGTGCAGGGCAAGTTCGGTGACAACGCCCCGCCGCGACGGATCATCGCCGACACGGTGCGCCGCTGGAACGAGACCTGGGCCTACCCGCAGCTGCGGCTCTCGCGCAACGAGGACTTCTTCACCGACGCGGAGTCCCGGCTCGGCGACCGGATCCGCACCTTCGAAGGCGACTGGACCGACTGGTGGGTGGACGGCGTGGGCTCCGGAGCCCACCCGTTGTCCCTGGCCCGTTCCGCACAGGCCGTCGTCGCCGACGCGCAGACCCTCGGCACCTTCGCGGGCGTCCTCGACGCCTCAGGTGCAGCCGATGACACCCGCGACGCGGCCGGCGTGTACGAGGCCGTGTCGCTGTTCGACGAGCACACCTGGGGCGCCGGAGACCCCTGGACGCACGGCCACGACCACGGCCACTCCGGAGAGCAGCAGTGGCACTGGAAGTACGCGCAGGCTCTGCGCGCCCACGACGACGGACAGTCGCTCCTGAACAGGGCGGGCGCCCGCCTGGGCCAGCGCCTCTCCCGTCCCGCCGACGCCCCGGCCTCGTACCACGTGGTCAACACCTGCTCCTGGCCGCGCACCGACGTCGCGCAGATCTTCCTCCCGGAATCCAGCGTCCCGCTGGAACGCTCCGTGGCTGTGCACGACGCCCGTTCCGGCGAGCGCCTGCGGCACGAGGAGCGCCCGCAGATCAACGACACCCACCGCGACGCCGGCCGCTTCCTGCTGGTCCGCGTCGACGACGTGCCGCCCGCCGGTTCCGTCCGCCTCGACGTGCGCACGGTCGACGACGAGGGTGCGAGCGCGGGAGAGGACAGTTCGGTCAAGGCCGCCACCGGCTGGAACCCCACAGGTGGTTCCGAGCGTGAGGACCCGGCCCGCAGCGCCGCCGCGGCCTACGCGCACCCCGATCCACTGCTCCTGGAGAACGAACACCTCGCTGTTCGGGTCGACCTGGCCGGTGCGAGTATCGCCTCCGTCGTGGACAAGGCGAGCGGGCGCGAACTGGTCCGCGCGGACGCCATCACCGGCTTCAACGCCTACATCCACGACAGCTACACCACCGCGGGTGGCTTCAACCACAACTCCAGCCGCACCACCGCCTCCGACCGCCTCGAACACCTGGGCAACCGTTCCGTCGCCCCGCCCGCCGCGCTCATCGCCCGCCACTCCTCGGCCACCGCCGAGACACTCACCTACGAGACGCGCCCGCCGGGCGCCAACCGGGTGCGCACGACCCTCACCCTGCCGCACGGCGTCGGTCGCCTCGACATCGAGAACCAGGTCGACAAGGACGCCACCCTCGGCAAGGAGAGTGCCTACTTCGCCTTTCCGTTCGCCTTCGAGACGCCCACGGTGCGCATGGAGGCCTCCGGCGGCGCGACCGGCACCGGACTGCCGGTCATCCCCGGCTCGGCGCTGCACATGCGGGCCGTGCGCCGCTGGATCACTCTGCAGGAGGACGATCTCGCCGTCGCCTGGGCCACGCAGGACGCGCCCCTCGTGCAGTTCGGCAACATCGCCCTGCCGTATGCGCCGTTCCCCAAGACCATGGGCCACGACGAGCCGGCGACCGTCTACTCCTGGATCCACAACAACCTCTGGGACACCAACTTCCCCAGCGAGCAGGCCTTCGAGTTCACGTTCCGCTACAGCCTCTCCAGCACGCCCAGCGCCGATGCCGCCGGCCTCGGCCCGCGCACCGCGGCCGGCCTCTCGCGTCCGCTGCACGCCGTACGGGCCCGCGGACCGGTGTCCGACGAGGCCGCGGACCGGCTGGGTTTCGTGACGGTGGGCGACCCGCGTGTACGTCTCGTCGGAGCCACCACCCCCGACGCGGACGGAGCCGTGCTGCTGCGCCTGCAGTCCTTCGCCGAGGAACCCGTCGCGTGCCCGGTGCGCGCACTCTTCGCGGTCTCCGGGGCCCGAAGCGCCGACTACCACGGCAGGGCCGCAGACGAACTGACCGTCCGGGACGGCGAGGTCACCGTCGACCTGCCCGCCCTCGGTACGACCGCGGTGCTCTTCCGCCGCTGACACCCATGCCCGAAGGAGACTTTGTGTACCGGCTCGACCCGCGATACGCCCCCGCTCCGCAGGCCGTTCTGAGCACCGGCTGGCAAGCGGTGGCCGCTCAACTCCCCACAGGCCCGGCGGTCTTGGCCGTGGAGGGCTCGCCGTCCGTCGACTGGGACGCGCTCGGCGAACAGCTGCGCCGTGAACTCGCGGCCCGCGGCATCCCGGTAGCCCTGCTCGACGTACGCGCCCACTACGCACCACCCGCCGAGATCTGCAAGCGCACCGAGCGGCCGGAGGACGAGGAAGACCCCTACTTCCGCAAGCTCGCCGACAACCCTCTCGACGACCTCTTCGACACACTCCCCACACCGACCCCGCCGGACGAGGGACTGCTCATCGTCCACGGGCCCGGCGCCGCACTCGTCGACCACGACCTGCTCTGGTACGCCGACGTGCCCAAGCGGTACGCGGAGGCGGCCGCGGTCGCCGGCGTCGGCGGAGTGAACCTCGGCCTTCCGGGCGAGAAGCCCGACCTCAAGCGGCTGTTCTACAGCGACTGGCCGATGCTCGACCGGCAGCGCGACGCGCTGGCCCACCGGCTCGACGGCTGGCTCGACGTGCAGAACCCCGAACACCCGGTGTCGCTCGACGGTCCCGGTCTCCGGGCCACGTACGCCGCTCTCGCGAGTAAGCCGGTGCGAACCCGGCCCTACTTCAACTCCACTCCGTGGGGCGGGCATTGGGCCCAGCGCACGCTCGGCATCAACCCCGACGCGCGCAACACAGCCCTCGGCTACGAGCTGATCGCGCCCGAGGCGGGCATCCTCGTGGGCACCGGACCGCTGGCCCAGGCCGAGGTGCCGTTCCAGCTCATGTGCGCCCTGGAGCCTGACCGCGTCCTCGGCCAGGAGGTCCACGCCCGCTTCGGCACATCGTTCCCCCTGCGGTTCGACTACCTCGACACCGTCGGCGGCGGCAACCTCTCGGTGCACTGTCACCCCAAAGAGCCGTACATGCGCGAACGGTTCGGCTGGCCGTACACCCAGCACGAGACGTACTACATGACGCTCGGCAGCCCCGACTCCAAGGTGTTCCTCGGCCTGCGCGAGAACGCCGACGTCGAGGCCTTCCGCGGGCAGGTGCGGCAAGCCGCTACGGACGGCACACCCCTCGACGTGGAGGATCACGTCCTGACGTTCCCCGCCGAACAAGGCCAACTGTTCATGATCCCCGCCGGCACCCCGCACGCCAGCGGGGCCGGCAACCTCGTCCTGGAGATCAGTGCCACGCCCTACCTGTACAGCCTGCGGTTCTACGACTGGCTGCGACCCGACGCCGACGGCAACCCGCGTCCGCTGCCCTACGAGCACGGCTTCGCCAACCTGGAGACCGGACGACGCGGCGACGCGGTCGCCCGCGACCTGGTGCAGCAGCCGCGCAACCTGCGCACGGGAGAGGGCTGGCGAGAAGAGGTCATCGGCGCACTGGAGGAGATGTTCTACGAGGTCAGGAGGTATGTGCTCGACGCCGGGGCCGAAGCCGATGACGACACCGCGGGACGGTTCCACATCCTGAACGTGGTCGAGGGCGACGGCGTGAGCGTACACACCGCGGCAGGCGACCGGCACGAGCTGGCGTACGCGGAGACGCTCACCGTTCCGGCCGCCGTGGGCCGGTACTCCGTGCGCGCGGCGAACGGGGGACCGGTCCGGGTCGTGAAGGCCCTCGTCCGTTGATCCCGGTCCTCGAAATCGGCGGCACCCATGTCACGGCGGCCGTCGTCGACCTGCCCGACGGCCGGGTCGGGCGGCGCACCCACCGGCCGCTCGACCCGCACGCCGGCGCCGAGGACATCCTCGGCGTCGTACGGCGCTGCGCCGACCACCTCGACGTCCCCGCGGGCACGCGATGGGGCATGGCGGTGCCGGGTCCCTTCGACTACGCGCAAGGCATCGCGCTCTTCGCCGGCGTCGGCAAGTTCGAGGCCCTGTACGGGGTTGACGTGCGCACGGCGCTGCTGCACGAGCTGCGACAACGGCCGGGTGACGTCGTCTTCCTCAACGACGCCCACGCCTTCATGATGGGCGAGTGGTTCGTAGGTGCCGCGCGCGGACACTCCCGTGCCGTCGGAATCACCCTCGGCACCGGTGTCGGCTCGGCCTTCCTCGTCGAGGGCGGGATCGTCGCGCGCGGGCCGGGGGTGCCGCCCGAGGGGCGCATGGACCTGACGGAGGCTGACGGCGCACCACTGGAGGAGTCCGTGTCCCGCCGGGCCATCCGCGCCCGGTTCGGCGACCCGTCCGCCGACGTGCGCGACATCGCCGACCTGGCCAGGGCGGGGCACCGGCGGGCCCGACGCGTCCTGGACGACGCCTTCATGACACTCGGCGCCGTCCTCGGACCACGGCTCACCGCCTTCGGGGCGACCACTCTGATCGTCGGCGGTTCGATGGCCGGCTCCTGGGACCTGGTCGCCCCCGCGCTGCACGCGGGACTCGCGGACGGAGGCTGGACGCCGGACGCCATAGGCCCGGATGCCTGTCCGGAACGCCCCAGGCGGCATACTCGTGCGGTGCAACCCGCCGGCCTCGCCGGGGACGCCGCGCTGATCGGCGCGGCCCGCGCCGTTGCCGTCCGCGACTGACCACGGGGGAGACCGCGACCATGCCCGACACCCGCGGGGCGAAGGACCCGCAACCGACACTGCGCGACGTCGCGCAGCGGGCGCACGTGAGCGCCATGACGGTCTCGCGTGTCCTGCGCGACGACCCCAAGGTGCTGCCCGACACCGCTGAACGGGTGCGAGCCGCCGTCGCCGAACTCGGCTACCACCGCAACGAGATGGCCCGCAGCCTGCGCCTGGGCAGCGGCACGGGGCTCGTCGGGCTCGTGGTCACCAACCTCGCCAACCCCTTCTACTCCCGGCTCGCTCTCGGCGTCGACGCCGTCGTCGCCGAGCACGGCCTGAAGACCGTCATCGGCAACACAGGACACGACCTCGACAGCGAGCGCGGCCTCGTGGCGGACCTGGTCGCCCGGCGGGTCGACGGCATCATCGTCGTCCCCGCCGATGACGACCAGCGCCACCTGGCCGCCGCGGCGGACAACGGCGTACCCGTCGTGGTGGCCAGCCGACCGCCGAGTGGTTTCACCGCCGACTGCGTCCTGGTCGACGACTACGGCGGCTCGCGCACGGCAACCCGACAGCTGCTCGACGCGGGACACCACAGGATCGGCTTTCTCGGTTCCCCGCCGGCTGTCTATACGGGCGCCGAGCGGTTGCGCGGCTTCACCGACGCACTCGTCGACGCGGGCATCAAACGCGAATCGGGCTACGTACGGCTCGGGCAGCAGCAGACCGCTGAGGCCTCGCGTGCCGCGGCCGAACTGCTGGCACTGCCTGAGCCGCCGACGGCACTGTTCTGCTCCAACAACCGCAACACCATCGGAGCCTTCCGCGCGATCCGCGCCGCCGGTACCACCACCGCACTCGCGGGCTTCGACGACTTCGAACTGGCCGACGCGCTGGGACTGCCGCTGATCATCGCGGCCTACGACAGCGACGAACTCGGCAGGGAGGCAGGCCGGTTGCTCGTGGCCCGGCTCGGTGAGGCGCGTTCCCGTGACACCGCCCGTCGCGTCGTCGTGCCCACCACCCTCGTGCGCTACGGCACGCCGGGGAAGCCGTGACCATGCGCGGCGGGGAAGGTTGACGGATCGGCCGGAGAGGGTCCGCGCGCTACGCGTCCGCGGGGACACAGGCGGACGTCCCCACACTGCTGGACGGCATGCAGAAGGTCGCGTCGGACGCGTTCCGGATCGCTGCCCTGGCGACCGGCCGTCAGCCGCCGCCCTTGCAACGACCAGGAGCGGTCATGGGGTTGGAGTCCGGGCCCGGTGACGCCCATGCGAGGGCATCAGGCACATCATCCGCCGCCGGGGCCTTCTCGCGTGGCGCAACGGTGAGGGCCCACAGCCCGCACCCCTTCGAGGTGGGGCGCGTCACCATTACTGTCGCCGACCTGCCGGACGTAACGTCCCCGTAACTCCCGGGAGGTGTACCGCTGTCCAGTGCCGGGCGGCCAGGGCCGGGGGTTGTCCCTCTCCCCATCCATCGCGATCACCTGGTGGCACGATGCATCCTGCTTCCCCCCACTCCTCGCGGCGCCGCTTCCCACGCGGGCGGCGGCCTGCCGGCCGCGGATGGCGGCCGCGCTCCGGGTCCGCCGTCGCGCTCGTGCTGTCCGTCATCGCCCTGATCCTCGGGCTGCTGTCCCCGGCACCGGCGCAAGCCGTGTCCCTGCAAGAGGTGACGAGCTTCGGCTCCAACCCCGGCAGCCTGCAGATGTTCCGCTATGTCCCCGACGGGCTGCCGTCCGGGCGCCCGCTGGTGGTCGCCCTGCACGGCTGCACCCAGTCGGCCTCGGCGTTCGACGGCGAGACCGGCTGGACCAAGTGGGCCGACGCCTGGGGCTTCGCGCTGGTGCTGCCCCAGCAGAAGAGCGCCAACAACGCCAACTCGTGCTTCAACTGGTTCCAGTCGTCCGACTTCTCGCGCGGCCAGGGCGAGGCCCTGTCCATCAAGCAGATGGTTGACAAGATGGCGGCCGACTACGGGACCAGCCCCTCACGTGTCTACGTCACCGGCCTGTCCGCGGGCGGAGCGATGACCGCGGTCATGGCGGCCTCCTACCCGGACGTCTTCTCCGGCGCGGCGGTGGCCGCCGGCCTTCCCTTCGACTGTGCCCGTACTGTCTCCGCCGGTCTGACCTGTATGAACCCCGGCACCAACCTCACCCCGCAGCAGTGGGGCGACAAGGTACGCGCGGCCTATCCCGGCTACAGCGGCCCCTATCCGACGGTGGCGGTGTGGCAGGGCTCCCAGGACACCACCGTCGTGCCGATGAATATGACGGAGCTCGTGGAGCAGTGGACCGACGTCCACGGCGCCGATGCCACGGCCGACGTCAGCGACACCGTGCAGGGCTACCCGCACAAGGTCTACCAGGACACTTCCGGTCGAGCCGTCGTCGAGTCGTACAGCATCACGGGCATGTCCCACGGCCAGGCCGTCGACCCAGGCACCGGAGCCACCCAGTGCGGCACGGCGAGCCAGTACCTGCCTGACATGAACATCTGCGCCTCGTACTGGATCGGACACTCCTGGGGCCTCGACGCCACCGACGGCGGCGGCTCCCTGCCCGCACCGACCGGGCTCACCGTCACTGCCACCACCGACACCTCGGCGTCTCTGTCCTGGACCGCCGTCGACGGTGCGGCCTCCTACCGCGTCTACCGCGGCGGCGCCCAGGTCGGCTCGCCCTCCTCGACCTCGTTCACCGACACCGGGCTCGCCCCCGGCACGACGTACAGCTACACCGTGGCCGCCGTGGACGGCTCCGGGGCCGTAGGCGCGTCCTCCACCTCGGCACAGGCGGCCACGACCGGTGCCACCCATCAGTGCTACACCGACAACAACTACAACCAGGTCGCCGCCGGACGCGCCCACCAGAGCCTCGGCTACGTCTATGCCAACGGCTCCAACCAGAACATGGGCCTGTACAACCTCTACGTCACCCACACCCTGGAAGAAACCTCGCCGGGTACCTTCGTGATCGCCGACTCCGGCTGTCCGTCCTGACGGACCCAACGGCGCGGCGGAGGCTTCGCCTTCACCCGGTGGGGCCGCCGCCGCACGCCATGGCCTGCTCCCTGATGTGGTCGAACTCCGGCGTGCACAGCAGGTAGAAGGGCTCCTGCCGCCTCCTGCCGCCTCCTGCCGGCGGCCTGTGCGGGCGAGCGGACCGGGCCGTGGGGCCGCCGCATGGTGCACCCCGATGGAGCCTGCGCTGCCACTCGTCGCGACAACGTGCCGCACAGAGCGCTGCCGTGCCGCACCTGCGCCGGCTGGGCGGGAGGGTCCGTCGGCTCGCCACCGAGTCGCCCGTTCTCAAGCCCAGCGTCATCAGCCCCGCCTCCAGTTGAACGGGTATGTCCCAGACATCCCGACCTGAGCGTCTCGTCCAGGGTGTCTGAAGCGCTTCGATGTGCGGCGTGACAAGAGTCGCACCGATGTCGGCGCGAGATGAAGAGCGGATGCCCGAAAGGCCGTTGAACCAGGGCTTTACCGTCCAGTAACCCGCCTGCAGGCAAATATCGACGCCCCATGGACGGAGATCCACTGCGTGCTAGCGTCCCGGTCGCCGGGGGGCCGACACAGGACAGTGAGAGGAAACCCGTGGGTCACATGCACCACATGGCCGGAGGCTGGGCGACGCCGGTCCTGTCGTATGCCATGGCCGTCGTCGGATCCGCGCTGGGACTGCGCTGCACAGTGCGCGCCCTGGCAGCCGGGGGACGGTCCAAAAGGAACTGGCTGGTCAGCGCGTCGATCGCGATCGGTGCCGGAATCTGGACCATGCACTTCATCGCGATGCTCGGCTACACCGTCGACGGCACCGCGATCCGCTACGACATCCCGCTCACCCTGCTCAGCCTGCTCGTCGCCATCGCTGTCGTCGGCGCCGGAGTCTTCACCGCCGGATATGGCAAGTCCCGCGTGCGCTCCATCCTGTTCGGTGGCGTCGGCACCGGCCTCGGTGTGGCCGCGATGCATTACATCGGCATGGCCGCGGTACAGCTCAACGGCACGATCTCGTACGACCCGGCTGTCGTCACCGCCTCCGTCGTCATCGCGATCGCTGCGGCATCCGCCGCGCTGTGGGCCGCGCTCTCCGTGCGGGGCCCAGCCGTTGCCGCCGTCGCCGCCCTCGTGATGGGGCTCGCGGTGAGCAGCATGCACTACACCGGCATGGCCGCGGTCACCGTGGACGTGCATGCGAGCAACGCACCTCTGCCGGGAGCGAGCGCTACCGCGTTCATCCTGCCGCTCGCCGTGGTCCTCGGTTCCTTCCTCTTCCTCACCTGCGCCTTCGTAGCTCTGTCCCCGACGGCGCGAGAGCGCGCCGAGGGCGAGGCCGCGGCTCGACCGCTGCACGAGGTCGAGCTTCCGGTCGCCTGAGCCGGATTCCCTGAGCCGCCTGCGTCATCTCCGCGGCGCATTTCTCGCCACGCGCGTACGCCGCCGCCGTTCCCCGGGCCGAACGCCACTTCGCGCGCCCTCAACACTCCTGCACCGCCAAGGAGATCCCTGGTCATGCCCGCACGCTTTCCGCTGCCCGAACGGTGGCGTCCCAAGTCGATCCGAGCGAAGGTCGTCACCCTGCTGACGGTGCCGGTCCTCTCGCTGATGGCCCTGTGGGGGCACGCTGCCGTCACCACCGCGTCGCAGGTCTCGTCCACCGAACAGTTGCGGCAGATCAACTCGGCCCTGGTGAAGCCGGTCACGGACTTCACCACCACGGTCCAGGACGAGCGTGCCGCCGCGCTGAAGTACCGGGCCGCTCCCGGCCCGTCCACCCGCCGTGACTTCGATGCCGCCCGGTCCCGCACGGACAAGGCCGTCACGGCCCTGCGCACGGGCATCCGCTCCAGCAGCACCGATCTCCCGGCCCTCGACGCCCAGCTGCCCGACCGGATCAGTGCTCTGCTCAAGAGCGCAGGGTCCCTCTCCGAGCAGCGCGAGACGCCCCATGACTCCGCCGCCCTGTTCTCCGGCTACGGCACGGCCGTCGACCGGGCCTTCGCGGTGCGCGCCGGGCTCGCGGGCGCCGACCGCCCCGACCGCGCCTCCGACACCCGCACCGTCCTCGAACTGGCCCGTGCCCGCGAGGCGTTGAGCCGCCAGGACGCCGTGCTCGGCGCCGCGCAGGCGAGCGGCACCATCTCTGCCGCCCAGTACCGCGCGTTCATCGGCGACGTCGCCCAGCAGCGCGGGCTCACCAAGGCAGCGGTGTCCGACCTGCGGGCCGAGGACGCCGCCCGCTACCGCGCCGTTCTCGCGTCCCGCAGCGCCACCGAACTCGCCACCGCTCAGGACGCCGTCCTCGACGCCGGCGAGGAAGGGGCCGTGTCCGCCGTGTCGGCGGGGGACTGGCACTCCATCGCGGGACACACCCTGGCCGGGCTTGCCGCAGCGGAGCGGGCCGCCGTCGACACGAGCGCCGACGCGGAGCCGTACTCCCTTGCGACCCTTGGAAGCTCGGGCCTCGCTGTAGTCCTCGGCCTCCTCGGTGTGGTCCTCTCGCTGCTGCTCTCCGTACGCATCGGGCGCGGCCTGGTCGACGACCTCACCGGACTGCGGAACTCCGCTCTGGAGCTCGCCGCCACGCGGCTGCCGGCCGCGATCCGCCGCATCCACGGTGGCGACGACCTCGACCTCGACGCCGAGGCCCCGCTCGCCCGCACTCCCATCCGGGACGAGATCGGCCAGGTCGGCGCGGCGCTGACCACCGTGCAGCGGGCCGCCCTGCGCGCCGTCGCGGGCCGCGCCGCCGTCCTCACCGGAGTCTCCGGCGTCTACGTCAGCCTCGCCCGCCGCAGCCAGGTGCTGCTCCACCGCCAGCTGGAGCTCCTCGATGCGATGGAGCGCCGTACCGAGAACCCCTCGGACCTGGAAGACCTGTTCCGTCTTGACCACTTGACGACCAGGATGCGGCGCCACGCCGAGTCCCTGCTCATCCTGTCCGGCTCCGCGCCCGGCCGTGCCTGGCGCAACCCGGTCCCGCTGGTCGACGCCGTACGCGCGGGCATCGCGGAGACCGCCGACATCGACCGCGTCCAGCTGCACGACATCCCCGATCTGAGTCTGGCCGGCACGGCGGTGGCCGACCTGATCCATCTGATCGCCGAACTCGCGGAGAACGCCGCCGCGTTCTCGCCGCCGCACACCCCCGTGGTGGTGCGCGGAGAGGAGGTCGGGGCCGGTGCCGTCCTGGAGGTCGAGGACCGCGGCCTCGGAATGGGCGACGAGGCGCTCGCCGCGGCCAACGAGAAGATCCGGGCCACGGACATCGACCTCCTCGACTCGCGTCGGCTCGGCCTGTTCGTGGTCAACCGCCTCGCCGAGCGCCAGCAGGTGGACGTCACCCTGCGCCGCTCGGTCTACGGCGGCGTCACGGCCGTCGTTTTCGTTCCGCAGCAGCTCCTGGAGGCACCGCATCCGGGCTTGCGGCCTCTGCCGGAGCCGGAGCCGGAGCCGGAGCCGGAGCCGCGGGCGGTGGAGTCCGGTCACGTACCGGCCTCTGCTCCGGTCGCCGTTCCCATATCGGCACAGCAGCGCCCTGAACAGGAATCGATCCCCCGACCGGAGCGTGAGCCCGAGCCACCGCTCGCTCACACTGCGCCCCGCCAAGTCCCCACTCATGGCCGCCACGCGGCCCCCCGGCCGGCGCCGTCCTCGCTCGCCCCCACCGCGGAAGCCACCTCGAGCCATGACTCCGAGGACGGTCTGCCGCGCCGGGTACGCCAGGCCAGCCTCGCCCCCGAACTGCGCGGTGACGAGAACACGGGCGCCGGTTCACGGCCGGCCCAGGGCCCGGCCGTCCGGTCCCCGGAGGCCGCGCGCGCCACGATGGCGTCCCTGCGCTCCGGCCGGCGCCGCGCGTCCGCGGCTCAGGGCGAGCCGGACACACCGTCCGGCTCCGGAACCCCGTCCGGCGCCCCGCATGCCGCGCCCCACCCTCACACCGCGACCGAAGAAGGATTCCGAAACCGATGACCCCGACCTTCACCGTCACGAACCTGGGTGACAACCCCGACGACCATGGCACGGGCGGCGCGGGCGGTGTCGACTGGCTCCTCGACGACCTGGTCGACCGTGTCGCGGAGGTCCGGTACGTGGTCATGCTTTCCACCGACGGCCTGTGCGTCGGCGCCTCCCGCGGCCTGGGGCGTGATGAGTCCGAGCGCTTCGCCGCCATCGCCTCCGGGTTCCACTCCCTCGCCAAGGGCGCGGGCCGCCACTTCGACGCGGGCGGCGTCGTCCAGACGATGGTCGAGCTGCACGGTGGTTTCCTCTTCGTGGTCGCCGCGGGTGACGGGTCGTGCATCGCGGTGTTCACCGACGGGCACGCCGATATCGGCCTCGTGGCGTACGAGATGGCCCTGCTGGTCGAGCGCGTGCGTGAGCACCTCGCCGTACCCGTGAGGACGGACGGCGCCCCGACGCCGGACGGCGGGACGTCGTGACCGACCTGCCACCTGGCCGCCGGCCGACGGCCGGCGCCGCCGACCGGGACCCCGATCCCTGGGCCGACCGCTACGACGAGGAGGCCGGCCCTCTGGTCCGCCTGTACGCCATGACCGCGGGCCGCGCGCGTACGGACAACGGCGCGGAACGCCTCGACCTGATGGCGATCGTCCGCTCCACGGCCGCCACCCCGCGCGGCCCGATCCCGCCCGAGCAGCGCAGCCTCCTGGCCCGGTGTGCCCAAGGGCCGCGCCCGGTGGCGGACTTGGCGTCGGACTCGGGCCTGCCGCTCGGCGTCGTACGCGTCCTGCTCGGCGACCTCACCGCCCAAGGGCTGATCCGCATCACTCCACCCGAGTCCACCGCCGCCGGGAAAGAACCTCCCCCCGCCCACCTCCTGCGAGAAGTGATCAATGGCCTCCGTGCACTCTGACCGCGCCGCGCACGCGGCGCCCGCCGACTTCACCGCTCTCAAGCTCCTGATCGCCGGCGGCTTCGGCGTGGGGAAGACCACGCTGGTGGAGTCGGTCAGTGAGATCCGCCCGCTGCGCACCGAGGAACCTCTCACCGAGGCCTCGCGCCCGGTGGACAGTCTGGAGGGCGTGGCCACGAAGTCCACGACGACCGTCGCCATGGACTTCGGTCGGATCACCCTGCGCGACACGCTGGCCCTCTACCTCTTCGGCACCCCCGGCCAGGACCGCTTCTGGTTCGTCTGGGACGAGTTGGCCACAGGCTGTCTGGGCGCGGTCGTCCTCGCCGACACCCGGCGCCTCGCGGACTGCTTCCCCGCCATCGACTACTTCGAGAGCCGCGACATCCCCTTCATCGTGGCTGTGAACTGCTTCGACGGCATCCGAACGCACACCCAGGGAGCGGTGGCGCGCGCCCTCGACCTGACCGCCGAGACCCCGGTGCTCCTGTGCGACGTACGCGACCGGGAGTCCGGCAAGGAGGTCCTGATCTCCTTGGTCGAGCACGTCCTGACCATGGAGTCGACCCCCAACTGAGGGGCCGTATACGGCACTTGCCCATGTGCGTCGCGTACTCCGACGAGCAGCCGCTCTACGACGAGGATGCCTCCGAAGGTCCACGAGAAGACCGTCCCCCGTGTATGACGGCGAACAAGCGGCAGCCGTCCGCTTGTTCACGGCCGACCCCTCACGGGCGACCGGACGGTACCGGGTCCGCGTCGAGCGCCTCGGCGGCCAGCTCGCCCGTGGCGACGCGGCTGTTGCGTCGCCCCCACAGTGCGTAGATCACCAGACCGACCGCCATCCAGATGAGGAAGCGGACCCAGGTGATCAGAGGCAGGCTGCCCACCAGGAGCAGGCACAGGAGCAGCGCCACCACGGGCACGAACGGCACCCACGGCGTACGGAAACCGCGTGGCAGGTCGGGGCGGGTGCGGCGCAGGTACATCACTCCGACGCAGACGACGGCAAATGATGTCAGCATGCCGATGTTGCCGAGTTCGGCGAGGTCCTGGATCGGCAGGACGGCCGTCATGAACGCCACCGCGAGGCCCAGCGTCCAGGTGATCCGGCGTGGGCTGCGCGTGATCGGGTGGACGTGGGAGAACCACTCGGGCAGCAGGCGGTCGCGGCTCATGGCGAGGAAGACGCGGCTCTGCCCGAGCAGCATGATCATGACCACGGTGGTGAGCCCGCAGATCGCGCCGAGGCCGACGATCCGTACGGCCCAGTCCGAGCCGACCGCGGCCAGCGCGCCGGTCACGGGCGCCGCGGTGTCCAGTTGTGTGTACGGACGCATTCCGGTGATGACGAGTGACACGCCGACGTAGAGAACGGCGCAGACGATGACGGTCGCCATCAGGGCGATGGGCAGGGTGCGTTGGGGGCGCTTGGCCTCCTCGGCGTTACTGGCCATGATGTCGAAGCCGGAGAACGCACCGAAGACGATGGCGCCGCCGGTGAGGATGCCCGCGAGACCGAAAGTGGCGTTCGTGCTGATGCCCGCCCAGCCCAGAAGCGGCTGCTGCCACACATCGCCGTCGCCGCCCGGGGGACGCGAATCGGGGATGAACGGGGTCCAGTTGGCAGGGTCGATGTGGAAGACGCCGACGCAGAGGAAGAGGACGATGGCGGCGAGCTTCACCAGCGTCATGATCGTGTTGATGCGTGCGGTCGTACGGACGCCCGCGGCCAGGACAGCCGTCAGGACGAGGATGACCAGTACGGCGGGCACGTTCACCACGGCGGCCGGGCCCGCGATGGTGGAGGGCAGGTGCAGTCCGAACGTGGCGAGGAAGTCGACCACGTACTGCGACCAGCCGCTGGCCACGGCCCCGGCGCCCATCGTCATGTCGAGGATCAGGTCCCAGCCGATGAGCCACGCGGTCAGTTCGCCGAGCGAGACGTACGCGAAGGTGTACGCGCTGCCCGCGACCGGCACCGTCGACGCGAACTCCATGTAGCACAGGGCCACCAGGCCCGAGGCGAGTGCACCGAGCGCGAAGGAGAGCGCGATGGCGGGGCCCGCGTAATGCGCGGCGGCCGTGCCGGTGAGGACGAAGATGCCGCCACCGATGGTGACGCCGATGCCCATCATCGTGAGCTGGAGCGGCCCGAGCGAGCGGGCCAGCCGGGTCGTGGGGCGTTCGGCGTCCCGCAGGGTCGCCTCGATGGATTTGGTGCGCACGCTTACTGCCCTTTCTGGGAGCGGTGGATGGCAGGCCGTCGAGCCGTGCCCGCTATGCGGCCGCTTCGGTCAGGGCTGCGGGAAGGTGGTCGGCCAAGTGCGCATAGTCGGCTCGGTCGTTGTAGAGGTGCGCGGACAGCCTCAGGTAGCCGCGTCCGTGCCAGGTGGTCACGGCCGTCTCGCAGCCGATGGCGACGGAGAGGTGGCGCTGCAGGGCGTGCGCGGCCGCCTGGTCGGTGGCCGTGCCGTGGGGCAGCGGCACCAGGCGCATCGCCGGGGCCTCGCTCCCGCCGACCGCGGCGGTGTCCGCGCCGAGCGCGTCGGCGAGCATCCGCTGTGCCTCGCCCGCCAGTTCGGTGATGCGGACCCGCGCGGCCTCCCAGCCGAACTGCTGCTCCACGAACTCCAGGGAACGCGGCGCCGCGAGCCAGGGAGTGAGGTCCTCCGTGCCCTGCTGGTCGAAGCGCAGCGGAAACGGGTCGGGCGCGCCCCATGAGTCGGTCAGCGGGTACAGCTCCTGGGCTCTGTCTCCGCGCGCCACCAGGGCGGCAGTACCCCGTGGTGTGCAGGGCCACTTGTGCAGGTTGCCGATCCAGAAGTCGGCGTCGCCCGACTGCGCCAGAGGGTCGGCGAGCATGCCCGGAGCGTGGGCGCCGTCGACGAGGACGAGCGCGCCGGCCGCGTGGGCGTGGCGGGTGATGTCGGCGACGGGGAAGAGACGGGCCGTCGCCGAGGTTATCTGGTCGACGACGACGAGCGAGGTCGGGGCCTGCGCGTCGGCGAGGGCGTCGGCGAACCGGGCGGTGATCTGCTCGGGCGTCGCGTCGAGCGGCACGTGCAGGGTCCGTACGCGCGCCCCCGCACGTGCGGCGGCGCGGGCCACGCCCATGGCGACGGCGCCGTAGGTGTGGTCGGTGATCACCACCTCGCTGCCGCGCGGCAGCTGGAGCGAGGCGAGGACGGTGCTGACCCCGGCGCTCGCGTTCGGGACGAGGGCGAGGGTCTGCGCAGCGGTGTGCAGATAGCCGGCGATGTCGGTGCGGGCCTGCGCCACACGCTCGGGGAGCCCGCGGAACCAGCGGTCCGGATTGGTCTCCATCTCGGCGCGCAGGGCGTGCAGTTCCTCGATGACGGTGCGCGGCACCGCACCGAACGAACCGTGGTTGAGGTGGCGTATGTCCGGGTCGAGTGCCCAGTGGTCCAGGGGGTGCGAAGGCATATCAGCTTTCCGAGTCATCCGATGACTGTCGCTCTCCCGGAGGACCGTAGGCGGTAACCTACCCGCTGAACAGGGGGGTGGGCAGAATCTTCACGTCCAGTCGCAAGCTCAGTCATTAGATGACTCGAGGAATAGCCGTGCCGTGACATCGTTACGGACACGATGGCGGGGGAGTCCCGCGGCAACCGGAGGGGGTACGAGGATGGCGGCCACCGAGACCGCGGCTGCGGGCCTGCGCGCAATGATCGCGAGCGGCGAGCTGGGGCCGGGCAGCAGGCTCCCGCCCGAACCCGACCTGTGCACCCGCCTCGGCGTCTCCCGCGGTTCACTGCGCGAGGCGGTCCGGTCGCTTGCGGCCCTCGGCATGCTGGAGTCCCGGCACGGCGCAGGCACGTTCGTCTCCGCCCTGAACCCGGCGCACATGCTGGCCGGTTTCAGCGCGACCGTCGACGTCCTCCCGCTGGACGGTCTCCTCGAACTCTTCGACGTACGCCGCGCCATCGAGTCACACGCCGCCGCACTCGCCGCGGCGCGCGCGGACGAGACGGTCGTGGCGCACCTGCGCGAACTTCAGGAGCGCCTGTCCCGCACGCAGGACCAGGAACAACTCCAGTCGCTGGACCATGAGTTCCACGCCACGGTCTGCGCGGCGGCGGGCAACGAGACGCTCGCCGCGCTCGCCGGCCTGCTGCGTGCCCGCGGTGCCCACTACAGCGTCTACGGCACCCGGGAAGCGGCGACCGTGCGACTGGCCAGCGACCTCGGTCACGAGGCGCTCATCACCGCTCTCGCGGCCGGCGACCCCACGGCCGCTGCTGCCGCGGCCTCCGCCCATCTGTCACAGACCGAGGCATGGCTGCGACGCCTGCGACCGTCACCGGAGCCGCGGTGACGCGTCGCTGGACACCGAACGAAGCGTCGTGCGCATCGACTCTCGGATGTCTTGCGCGGGTCGGTTCGTGAGGCAGAGGCCGTCCACCCGGCTCAGTTTTCAAGACGGGCGGGCAGCCGGGTCAGGGCTGCGGTCGATGAGGAGTAGCGCTCGGCCCGGGACCGGGCCGACATCGACGCATGGGGCAGCCGAGACGGAACCGTTCGTGCGGACCCGGGTATCTGCCGTCCGGGAGGTGGCCGAATGCGAGACCGCTCAGCGGGCCGGACGATGGAGTCCGCGCGTGCGTTGATCTTCCGGGCGGTGGCCAAGTGCCACCGCAGACGGTGCGGGCGACCTGTTCCCGTAGGGCATCAACGTCATCGACCAGGAAGGTCGGCAGCCGTCCCGCACGGTCGACGCCGTCCGGGGCGCGCTGTCTGATCCAGGCGACGCGGGCGCCCCCGTCGTCATCCAGGCCCCGTCGCGCTGCCGGCCCAGGGCTGCCCGGTCGAACGCCCGGGTCTCCGATTGCCCCGGCCCCCGGGGATGACCCAAGCTCCGCCGTGATGTGTGCACCTTTGCCACTGCCACCGGACGAGTTCGCGGCCCCGAAGCAGGTCGGCCCGCCCTCTGGCGTCGACCTCTGAAACGCCCGCGCGAGCACTATGATCCTCGGCGGATCAGCCCCCATCTGCAGGAGGCCAGCATGTCCCACCCCTCCGTCCTCGCCGCGCTGACGTCCGCCTTGCGCAGTGGCGCGATCGAAGTCGTCGATCTCACGGCGCCGTTGTCGTCGTCCACACCGGTGCTCCAACTGCCCGCCCAGTTCGGCCAGACCGCGGTCTTCGAACTCGAGGAGATCAGTCGCTACGACGACCGGGGACCCGCCTGGTACTGGAACAACTTCCGCAGCGGCGAGCACACCGGCACGCACTTCGACGCGCCCAACCACTGGATCACCGGGCAGGGCCTCGCCGACGTGGCATCCGTGCCCGCACAGCAACTGATTGCCCCGGCAGCCGTGTTGGACTTCTCCGCCGAGGCCGCCGCGAACCCCGATTTCCTGGTCGAGGTCGAGCACATCAAGGCGTGGGAAGCGCAGCACGGGTCGCTGCCCGACGGGGGCTGGCTGCTGCTGCGCACAGGATGGGACGACCGCTCGCATGCTCAGCGGGAGTTCCTCAACGCTGACGAGAACGGCCCGCACACCCCAGGGCTTTCGGCGGAGTGCGCCCGCTGGGTCGCCGAAGAGGCGCCCGTGATCGGTCTCGGGGTCGAGACGGTGGGCACTGACGCCGGCCAGGCATCGGGCTTCGATCCGGCCTTCCCGTGCCATTCCTTCCTGATGGGCAGCGGCAAGTACGGCCTGACCCAGCTGCAGAACCTCGCCGCGCTGCCGCCGACCGGCGCCGTTGTGCTGGCCGGACCGCTGCCCATCGTCACCGGATCCGGCGCGCCCGCGCGCGTGCTCGCACTGGTGGAGCACGCGTGAAGGTCGCAGAGGCGGTCGGCCGGGCCCTGGCCGCGGCCGGCGTCGACCACGTCTTCGGTGTGGTCGGTTCGGGGAACTTTCACCTGACCAACGCCTTGGTCGCGGCCGGCTCCCGGTACGTCGCGGCCCGCCATGAGGGCGGGGCGGCCACCATGGCCGACGCCTATGCCCGTATGAGCGGCAAGGTGGCGGCGCTGTCGGTGCATCAGGGGTGCGGGCTGACCAATGCGCTGACCGGCATCGCCGAGGCGGCCAAGAGCCGCACCCCGCTGCTCGTCCTGGCGGCGGAGACCACCGAGACCACCTCGAACTTCTACGTCGACCAGGACGCGCTGGCCCACTCGGTGGGTGCCGTCAGCGCGCGTGTGACCTCGGCGGAGGATGCGGTCGAGCAGGCATGCGCCGCCGTGCGGCGAGCCCTGCACGAGCGTCGTACCGTACTGCTCAATCTGCCGCTGGAGATCCAGGCCCTGGATGTTCCCGAGGGCACATCGATCACGCCGCCTCCCGAACGGACCCCGGTCGAGCCGGAGTCGGACGCCGTCGCCCAACTGGTGCAGACCATCGAGCGCGCGCAGCGCCCGGTCTTCGTCGCCGGACGGGGAGCGCGGACGCCCAACGGCCGCGACGCCCTGGCCGCGCTCGCCGAGCAGCACGGCGCGCTCCTGGCCACCTCTGCCGTCGCCCGCGGGCTGTTCCACGACAACCCGTGGTCGCTCGACGTGTCCGGCGGATTCTCCTCGCCCCTGACCGCGGAACTCGTAAAGGGCGCGGATGTGATCGTGGGCTGGGGCTGCGCACTGAACATGTGGACGATGCGGCACGGACGGCTGATCGGCCCGGAGGCCACCGTCGTTCAGGTCGACGACGACCCGTCCGCCCTCGGCCGGCACCGCACGGTCCACCTCGGCATCATCGGCGACGTCGAACGCACGGCACGGCGCGCCCTCGAAGCGAGCGGAGGGCGACGAACCGGCTACCGCACCCCCACCATCAGAGAGTCCATTGCCGCACGCGTGCGCTGGCGCGACGTGTCCTACGAGGACGAGAGCAGCCATGAGCGAATCGACCCGCGCACCCTGACCATCGCGCTGGACGACCTGCTGCCAGCCGAGCGCGTGATCGGCGTGGACTCCGGGAACTTCATGGGCTACCCCTCTATGTTCCTGTCGGTGCCCGACCACAACAGCCTGTGCTTCACCCAGGCCTTCCAGTCCATCGGCCTGGGCCTTTCGACGGCGATCGGCGCGGCGCTGGCCCGGCCCGACCGGCTGCCCGTCGCCGCCCTGGGCGACGGCGGCGCGCTGATGAGCGCCGTCGAACTGGACACCGTCCGCCGCCTGGGACTGCCGATGGTGGCCGTCGTCTACAACGACGACGCGTATGGGGCAGAGGTCCATCACTTCGCCCCCGGCCACTTCCCCCTGGACACGGTCGAGTTCCCGCCCACCGACATCGCCGCCATCGCCCGGGGCTACGGCTTCGAAGCGGTCACCGTCCGCACCCGCGCCGACCTCGAACCCGTCCGGGACTGGGTCGCCGGGCCCCGCTCCACACCCCTGCTCATCGATGCCAAGGTCACCGCCGAGCACGGGGCCTGGTGGCTGGAGGAGGCCTTCCGCGGCCACTGAGAGACGGCGAACAGCCCGTCTCTCCCACCTCCCGGTCGTCGCCGACGCGGTACGCATCGACGTGACGGAGCCAGGGCGCCGCCGGTGACGATGTTGGCGTCGGGCGCGGGCGAGGCTGGTGTTCCAGCTGCCCCGGTAAGCCGTCGAAAAGCTCGGTCCGGAGGTGGGCATGCGGCCCAACGCCTGCCTGAAGTTCACCAGCGTGCACGTCGACCGCCGCAGACCCGCACCCGCCCCACCTGGGTGATCAACCAGGACAGCACTCAGCAGTCCCGCATCCTTCGGGTCACCGCCCGGTAGATCTTGTGACCGCTCACTGATGCACTGGTGCCATCCTCGCCGACGGCCCGCACCGGCTCTCGCGGACCCGGCCGGTGAATACGGAGAGGTGGTGCGTGGCGCTCGTGGAGTGCGCCACGCGCCGCCGCCGACACATCCCTTCACGGGCAGCACACGCGAGGCTCTAGCCCCCTTTTGAATCGCTTGTCCGACTCTGGACTAGGCTTTCGCCTTGCATCTGCGGAAAAGGAAAGCAAGGGGCTGTGTCATGGAGAAAGGCATGCTGCCGCCGGGGCAGCGCCTGGCCAAAGGCTGGCCCGTATCGCACTACGGACCGGTACCCCGCTTCCGCCCGGAGCGATGGACCCTCCAGGTCTTCGGCGCCACCGCGAACAAAGCGACCCACTCCTGGACCTTCGAAGAACTCACCACCCTGCCCAAAGTCACCGTGGTCGCGGACCTGCATTGCGCGTCCGGCACCAGCACCACCGGCCACACCTTCTTCGGGATCCCGGCACGCGTCCTGCCGGACCTCGTTCCACCCGCCGAGGGCGTGTCCCATGTGATGACCTGGGCCGAATACGGATACAGCGCGAACCTGCGCCTCGAGGACTTCATTGCCGACTCCACCGTCATGGCCACCCACCACAACGATGAGCTGCTCACTGCGGAGCACGGCTTCCCGCTGCGCCTGGTGGTCCCGCACCTGTTCGGCTACAAGGGACCCAAGTGGCTACGCGGCATCGAGTACATGACGCAGGACCGGCGAGGCTTCTGGGAGGAACGCGGCTACCACAACATCGCCGACGCCTGGGCCGGCCAGCGTCATTCGTACCAGGAGGACGCCAGCCCGTAACGGGCCGATTCGCCGACACAACCTCCAAGTCGAGTGACGCACATGCCACGCTTATTGGCCGATCTGCCAAGCATCAGCAAGTTCTCTATGTGATTCCATGCGGCAGATGCAAGATAGGTGTTGCTGTTCGGGGCGCGGACGTCACGGCCCCGGCCCGGCCCACAACGCGAGGTCCCTCCATGGTCATGCGCACCTACGACGGCAGCGCCGGCGACGTCGACTACGGCACCATCGGCTCCGGATACGCCTCCTACCGCCGCCCTGACGAGCGCATCGCCCACGTCATTGCTGAGGCCCTCGGCGATGCGCGCACCGTCCTCAATGTGGGGGCGGGAACCGGGTCCTATGAGACCGAGGCGCGCACGATCACGGCGGTTGAGCCCTCCCTGGCCATGCGCGTCCAGCGCCCGGCCCAACTCGCCACCGCGATCGACGCCGTCGCCGAAGCCCCCCCTTCGCAGATGGGCAGTTCGACGCGGCGATGACTCTCTTCAGTGTCCATCAGTGGTCCGACGTCGAAGCCGGGCTGCGGGAGATGCGACGCGTCACCCACGGCCCCGTCGTAGTCCTGACCTGCGACCCCGCGCGCGTTCGCGACTTCTGGCTCTACGAGTACGCCCCCGACGTGCTGGAGACCGAAGCGCGCCGCTACCCACCCCTGGACCGACTCACGGCCACGCTCGGCGACACCACCACCATCCAGCCCGTTCCCATCCCGCTGGACTGCACCGACGGCTTCAATGAGACGTACTACGGCCGCCCCGAACTCCTCCTCGACCCCGCCGCCCGCCAAGCCTGCTCGGCCTGGAGCTTCGTCGACGACCGCGCCCGCCAGGACTTCGACACCTCGCTGCGCCGCGCCCTCGGCTCGGGCGCCTGGGACGAGGCGTTCGGTCACCTGCGCAGCCGCCCGACCTACAGCGGATCCCTTGTCCTGCTGCGCGCCACCCCATGACCACAGCGGCGACACCTCCCGCCTCGATGTCTCGATCGAGCCGCCACCGTCGCCGCGAGAGTCTTGTCCACACTGAGTGTCTGTCACCGTGCTCCGACAATCGGACAGCGATTCTCACAGCCGCCGCGACGCGCGCGCAGCACGGGGCCGCGCGCAGCACGGGGCCGCGCGCAGCCCTCGGACGACGCGGTGTCCTCATGCCGCCTGCCAGTTGTCGGCACCTGCTACCAATTTTGGCTACCGAGAGCTGATCAGCTCCGGCCCTGTCTACGGGAATCCCCGCCGGCGGAACGGAGTTACTTGCTGCTACAACGACGACAACGGGTGGGCCCCGGTCCGCCGCTGCGAGGGAACGGAAGCCGATGAGCCTTCGTCAGTTCGAGTACGCCCTGGCCATTGCCGAGGAGGGCTCGGTGACGGCGGCCGCGGAGCGGCTGCACGTCGCTCAACCGTCGGTGTCCCAGCAGATCCGCGGCCTGGAGCGGGAACTCGGCGTGGAACTGTTCGCCCGCACGCCGACCGGACTGGTGCCCACCGTGGTCGGCCGCGCGTTCCTGCGGGAGGCGGAGGCCGCGGTGAGCGCGGCGCGGCGGGCGAGGGCCACGGCGCGGGCCGGCGCCGATGAGCTGGTCGGCGAGCTGGTGGTCGCGGTGCAAATGGGCTTTGGCACACGGCAGTTGCCGGGTGCACTGCGCGCGTTGCGTCGCCGCTTCCCGCGTCTGGAGGTCACCGTCTTCGAGGAGCCGAGCTCCGCCGAGCTGGAGCGGCTGGGGCGACGAGGCGTGCTGGACCTGGCCCTGATGGCGGCGTGCGAGCAGAGCCCCGCCGACGCGCACCACCTCGGCGACGAGGAGTTCGTCGTGGCCCTTGCCGCCGGGCACCGGCAACTCGCCGCGGACCGGGTCGAGCTGCGCGAACTGGAGAGGGAGCCGTGGGTGAGGTTCGACCGCGACAGCGCGCTCGACGGCGTACTCCTGAACGTACTGCGGGACAACGATCTGGCCCCGACCACGGCCGCCCGCGTGTCCCAGACGGCGACGGCCGTGCGCTGGGCCGCCCACGGCCTTGGGGTGACGCTCGTCCCGGCCTCCGCGGTGCCCCACGGTTACGAGCACCTCGTGCGTCCGGTTTTCCCGGTAGTGTCCCAGCCCGTCATCGCCGTGGTCCGGCCCCCGGCGCGGGTCCGGCGGAGACGGCCCTGCTCGAACTCCTGCGTCATGAGACCTGGTCCGAGTCCGCTTCCTTCTCGCCCGCGTCCTGACGGCCGAGAAGGAAGCGGGCGCCGCTGAATTTCTTTTGTCGAAACCGGCGTTCCGGAATTATGTCGGCATCAGCCCCTGGGGAATTCGCCGCCGTCCACGACGAGACAGCTCCCGGTCAGCCAGCTCGCCCGGCCGGACGCGAGGAACAGCACCGCCTGGGCGATGTCGTCGGGCCGGCCATCGCGCCCCAGCGGCGCGGTGGTGGCGTCGTTCTGGCCCGGCGCCAGATCCAGGCGCGCCCACTGCTCCCGCGTCTCTTCGCCACCGGGAGTGGCGACTCTGCCGGGAGACACAGAGTTGACCCGGACTCCGAACGGGGCCTGTTCCAAGGCCAGTCCCCGGCTGTAGTTCTCCAGCGCCGCCTTCGCCGCCGTGTAGTGCAGGAACGGTCCTACTGGGGTGAGGACCGCGGCCGACGAGATGTGCACGATCACCCCCGAACGCCGTTCCCGCATCCCCGGCAGCAGCAGCGAGTCCAGCCGCACCGACGCCAGGAAGTTCAAGTCCAGCGCGTCCTGCCACTCCTCGTCGGGGATCGCCGAACTACCCTCGTACGGCCGCGCCCCACCCGCGTTGTGGACCAGGACGTCCACCCCGCCGAGTACCTCCTGTGCGGCCGCGGCGAGCGCCTGTGCTCCAGCCCGTGTCCGCACATCGGCCTCCAGGAAGGTGGCCCCTTCCGGCACCGTGCTCGTCGCCGACCTGGCAGTCGTGAGCACCTCGGCACCAGCGTCCAGGAGTTGGCGCACGACGGACGCTCCGATGCCGCGAGAACCACCCGTGACCAGGGCCCGCTTTCCCGCGAGTTCTCGCATTCCCGATCCGTTCTCGATCGTGGTCATGCCACCGGTCCTCTCAATTCGCGTGTCAGTCCGCTCGACGGAATAGGGTCGACATGCGCAGAGCGCGATTTCTCGGGAAATCGCGGTGAGCACCTCGTCGAGCTGTTTCACGGTACGTACGGAAAATAGTGAGAGGCAAAGACGAAAGGTCAGCAGGCGCTATAGGGAATCCCTATGGCACCCCGGACGGCTGCCGCGGTGAGGACGTCGGTGAGCAGGACCGGTGCGGTGACGCTGTCGTGCGAGCCGGTTTCGGGGGCTACGGATGTAGGCGGAGACGACATCCGTAGCCCCCGGTGGGATGATCACGTGGCGAGTCCCCCATGAGACGCCGAGACGTGGCAGAGCAAGAATGTTGGACAGGCGTACGTAGCACGACGAATGGCCCAGCCCTTGCACGGCGTTGTGGCAATGGTCGGTGGACTGACTCTGCTGGGCCGTCTGCTGCTCGGTGTCGACCTGCTCGAGCGAAATCCGGGGGCCGGTTCAGTGCACCGGACGCGTAGCACCCGCTGTGGTCGTCCCGATGGCGCAGAGCGCTGCCAGCCCACCGTCCCGGTGGGCAGCAGCGCAGGGCGATGCCCCCAGCGCCTCGCCCTCTCGGCGTCTTGGATCGCATTCGAGGGCCGACGCACCTCAGCCGCGACTGAACCTCAACAACGTCGTCGAAGCGGTGCCTGCCGATCTCCGTTCCGCCGGTCCGCATCCGTCAACGCGTTCGATCCGGATCGGGAGGTCGAAGGGCACCGGGGCGTGGGTGAGCAGGCGAGGCAGGGCGGATCGACGGACCATGGGAGGAGCGGGAAAGGCAGAGTGCGCCGAGTAGACGGGAGTGCCGCAGGTGGGTGGCGGGCGCGAGCACGGCGATTCCGAGGAGTACAACGCCGAGGTGCGCCAGCTCGCGAGTCTCAACCGTTTGGCGGGCCCGACCGCCGCCGGGTCCGGCAAGGCGTCCGAGCGGACGCGCCACCGCGGAGCCGACCTGCTCGTGACGGGGCACGCCCTGGCGCGGGCCGCGTCGCTCGGGGAGGCGCTCACCCTGATCTCCCAGCTGGCCGACGCCACCCTGCCGTTGTGCGGTCAGGCGGTGTTCCGGTCCGACCGCGAAGTCCTGAAGTGTGGGGGACAGGTCGGCTTCCGCGACGGCGAGGTCGACGCGCTTCGACTGCCTCTCGGCACGATTCATCCGGCCGCGCAGGTGGCCCGGACCGGGCGCCCCGTCTTCCTGGCCTCCCCGCAGGAGTACCGCGACCGCTTCCCGTCCGCCTGGCAACTCGCAGGACAGCAGGGGTACGAGGCCTGGGCCTTCCTGCCCCTGACGACGTACAGCCACCTCACCAGCGTATGGATGGCGGCCTTCGACGCCCCGGTACCGATGACCGGCGGTCTGGGCACGTTCCTGTTGACCGTGGCCCGCTTGCTCGGCCAGAGCATCGAGCAGTCGTACGACGGCCAGGCTGACCGCGCACTCTCCCAGGGCCTGCGCAGCAGCATGAGCCGGATCGACCCCGGTGTCGACGGCCTCACCGTCGCCGGCCGGTACGTGCCCACCGGCGGGGGTCTCATGGTCGGCGGTGACTGGTTCGACAGCATCCTCCTGCCCAGCGGCCGCCTCGGCGTGGTGATCGGCGATGTCCAGGGCCACGATGTGCAGGCCGCCGGGCTGATGTCGCAACTGCGCACCGCCATCCACGCCTACGCCGCCGAGGGCCACGGCCCCGACGCCGTCCTGGTGCGCGCGTCCCGCTTCCTGACGTCACTGGGCGAGGGCCGCTTCGCCACCTGTATCTACCTGGAGGCCGATCCCGCCACCGGCATCCTGCGCATCGCCCGGGCCGGGCACCCGCATCCCGTGCTGCGGCTGCCGGACGGAACCTGTCTGCTCAAACACGTGCGGGGTGGCCTGCCCCTCGGGCTCGACCTGGGGGAGGACGACTACCCGGTCAGTGTCCTCTCCCTGCGTGAGAACGAGATCCTGATGCTCTGCACCGACGGTCTGATCGAGTCCGGCGGACACGACATGTACTCCGGTTGGCTCCGTGTGCGCAATGCGCTGACTCCGGGCGGTCCCGAAGACCTCGACGGCCTGGCGGACCGGCTTCTGAACGCGGTCGTGGCCCCGTCCCCCGCACAGCCGGGCGACCAACCCGGCGCCTCCTTCACGGAGGACGACATCGCGCTGCTGCTCCTGCGCCGCGACCCGTCGGATGTGCATGCGAACCGGGCCGGGCGGCACCTGCGCTTCACCCTCGAACAGGATCAGGCCCAGGGACTCGCCGACGCACGGATCGAATTCCAGGGCCTGCTCCACGACTGGGCGCGGCCGGAGCAGGTCGACACGGTCCTCCTGCTCGTCTCCGAACTTCTCGGGAACGTACTGATCCATACCGATCATGCCGCTGTCCTTCGGGCCGAAATCAGCGGCGCTGCCCAAGGCCGGCGACGACTGCGCGTGGAGGTCACCGACCACAGCGACGAGGTCCCGCACCGGCGCGCACCCGGCGAACTCTCCTCCTCCGGACGCGGACTCGTCCTCCTCGACCTGCTGGCCCACCGGTGGAACATCCGCCCCGAACCGGAGGGGAAGACGGTCTGGTTCGAACTCGACGAGGAGGGCCCGGAAGAACCCTGACCCGCGGCCGACCGAGCGTCGCCGCTGTGTTCTCCGCCGCGCCCGTCAGCCGATTCAGCCCGGAGCCGTGCCATCCTCGCCCGAATGGCGCCCTGGTGAGGTCGCTGCCGATGCTGACCGTGAAGACGTCCCCGCCCGGCGAGCCACTGCGCCGCGTTGTGGACCGTCACGCCGCCCGTTGCGTGATGCGTACGGGGCTCCGGTGTCGTGGTTCAGGGACTTCACCCGCCTGCCCGCCACTCCCGGAACGGCCAAGGTGCGGTCGATGACCTCGTCGTCGGACTCGTGTCAGCGGTCCCGTGTCCGTGGAGATCACCTTCGGTGCTCCCGATTACGAGCGCCTCGCTGGCGCCGAGTTCGCCAGGATGGTGGACGAGCCGAAGGTCGTGGAGGTGCGGCGGCCGCGGAGGACGGGGCGGCCTCTGGTTCTTCCTGGCCTGTCACTAGGGCCCTGTGCTTCCGCCTGTCGGGTGGTGGGTGAGGCGAGAGCGAGGCTTTCGTGCGGGGTGGTGGGGCTAGGCGATGGGTGTGGAGCGGATGGCGGAGATGTCGAACTGCAGCCGGACTTTTTCGCTGACCATGGTGCCGCCTGCTTCGAGGCGTTGGTTGTAGACGAGGCCCCATTGGGTGCGGTCGATGGTGGTGGTGGCGTCGAAGCCGGCGCGTTCGTAGCCGAAGGGGTCGAGGACGGAGCCGAGGTAGTCGAGTTGGAGTTCGACGGGGCGGGTGACGCTGCGGATGGTCAGGTCGCCCGTCATGCGGAAGGTCTCTTTGCCCTCGTGGGTGGTGGAGGTGCTGCGGAAGGTCATCTCGGGGTGGCGGCGGGCGTCGAAGAAGTCGGTGCCGATGAGGTGGGCGTCGCGTTGTTCGACGCCGGTGTCGACGCTGGCGACCCGGATGGTGATGTCGGCGCGGGACTGGGAGGGGCGGGCTCCGTCGAAGTACAGGGTGCTGTCGTAGTCGGTGAAGGCGCCGCGGACGGTGGTGACCATGGCGTGGCGTACGGAGAAGCCGATGCGGCTGTGGGGGCGGTCGATGGTCCATTGCCCGGTCAGTGCGCGAAGGGCGGGGTCGAGCGTGGCGCCGGCGGCGTCGTCGGGGAAGGGGGTACGGGGGCCGGCGGTAGGTGTCGGCTCGATGGTCGCGCTCTGGCGACGGTTGAAGATACCCATGCGGTCGTAGCCCTCCTCGATTTTGATTACTCCGTGTTATCACGGTGTGGGGAGGGGGTGGGCGGGGAGATGGGTGGCCTCGTCCGATATCTCTGTCGTGGCCTGCAAAGATGCACAGGATCGACCCAGGATCGTCATGAGTGTGGATGCACTGTCCGGCGATGCGTCTTCACGTAAAGTCACTGCGCGGTTCGGTGAGGTGGCGAGGTCGGTGTTCGTGGCGAACTCGGTGACCGCCCCTCGCAGCCCGAACTCGTGAACAAGAGGCTGTCCCCAGCATGCAGGGACCAGCCCCGTTCCGATGTCCGGGGCGACGCGCCGATCGTGTGGAAGCCGTCCTGCTGTCCGCCAGGACCCTTGTGCGGGTGGCTCGTTGGGCCGGTTGTTCGAAGGCGGGCGGGGAGTTGTGTAGTTCACTTCGAGGGTGGATACGGTGCCAGGTGCTGTGCTCCAGCGAGGCAACCACTCTGCCATTCGTCCAGGTACGGGGCTTGGTAAAAGAGTTCACTGCAGTTTTCCCGGGCGGCACCGGCTGTGATCTCCTCACCGGCGCCCGATATTTTCTGCCCCGCCAAATATCCGTCCCGGTAGACGTCGGCCCGGCTCTCGCGCTGGGTGCCCTTGCTGTGACCGCTGGTCGCTGTGCCGACGCCGTAGCCGGCCGCGAAGACTACGAGCACAGCTGTGACCGAGCCGATCGCGAGCCGCGCCTTGGGTATCAGGAACGGGCGGCTTGGCGCGTCGTCCTTCGCGGTCATCCGGTCTCCTCCGGTGAGGTCGCTGAACTGATCAACAGTGTGGCCGCAGGTACCGCGCGTGTCAGCTGCTTGTGCACTCTTGTCGTTCCTGAGACGGCGTTCAGGCCTCGGTGGCCCGGCCGGCGTGCCGTTCGATGCTGGTCGTTGGGCGACAGGCTGAGAGCCAGGGGGTGATGGCCGTGACCGGATTCTTTGACCGAGCGGGCCTGGGCGGTCGGTTCGGGGTGAGGGGGTGGCGGCGATGTCGACACCCAAGATCGGCCGCACCCTGCCGCGGTGGCTGCTTTCGCGAACGGACTGCACCAGTCCTCCACCGTCACCATCCGCGCCTGGCAGAAAGAACCGGGCAACGCCGAGGCATACCAGAGCGCCCTTGGTGACGTCGCCGAAATTGCCGTCGCCGAAGGTCAAGGCAACCAGAGTCGTGCTTTCTGGTCGTTCACCAGCAGGATCTTGTCAGTGTGCCCGCCGGTCTCCATCCGCCGGTGCGCCTCGGCGGCCTCGTCGAGGGGCAGCTGATCCTCGACGACCAGCCGCACGGACCCGTTGTCGACCATCGGCCAGACCTTCTCCCGGACTTCGGTGACGATGGCGGCCTTCTGCTCCTTGGACCGGGTGCGCAGGGTGGTGCCGTGCACCGAGAGGCGCTTGAAGACCAGGTCGGCAAGGTTGATGTTGTCGTCGAGGCCGTTTTGCAGACCTATGACGACCAGGCGCTCGCGAGCGATTTCATCCGGCCCGACTGAGCACCGTAATTGGCCGGCCGGGTCACCTACGGCGCTCAGTCACAGCCTTGTAGTGACTGAGTGCGTTAGTTGGCCCCTGCGTACTTCAGTCGGCCCCTCGGCCATTCAGGGAGGGGCGGGACGCCTGAGCAGGCATCGTGCGGTTGCATCAACCAGACGCCAAGAGTGGAGGAGTCGCTGCAGGGATCCGGGGTGCGTTCAGCGTGCGGGAATCACGCTCCAGGGCTGTGCGAGTGAGTGATCGGGGAGAGAGCTGTGCGAGTGAGCGATCCGGGAGAGAGTGGAAGGGGTGTCAGCGCCGGGTCGGGTCGAGACCACTGCCTGAACGTGTACAGCGGCTGGGAAGGAGATTGCCGCATCGGCCGTGCTGCGATTCGAGGAGTGCGAGCCCTGACAGCCGGGATTGCCACCGGGCCGTGATGTGCACCGAAAGGAAGAGGGCATGACCGCCTCGTACGAAACCATCAGCACCAGGTTGGACGGCAATGTTCTGTCCGCCACCTTCAACGCCCCGCCGATCAACCTCATCGGTCCCGAGGTCGTGCGCGATCTCGTCGGACTGCTCGAGGAGCTTTCCCGACCGGCGACTGCACGAGTGGTGGTCTTCGACAGCGCGGACCCCGACTTCTTTTTCCCGCACGTAGACCTGACCAAAGTCCCCGAGTACACCGCTGAAGCCGCTAAAGCCGGAGGTCCGGGCGATGCCTCCCTGGGGATGCTGTTCCGCAGACTCAGCGAGATCCCGGCCGTCACCGTTGCCAAGCTGCGCGGCCGGGCACGGGGGGCGGGAAGCGAGTTCCTCCTCGCCTGCGACATGCGCTTCGCCTCCCGGGAGAACGCTGTCCTGTGCCAGCCCGAAGTGGGCATCGGCACCCCGCCCGGCGCGGGAGCGATCCAGCACCTGACCCGTCTGCTGGGCCGGGGCCGAGCGCTCGAAGCGGTGCTGACGTCGGCCGACTTCGATGCCGAACTCGCCGAACGCTACGGATGGATCAACCGCGCGGTGCCCGACGCCGAGCTGGACGAGTTCGTAGCCGGCATCGCCGCGCGAATGGGGGGCTTCCCGCGTGATGCGCTGGTTGCCGCCAAATCGGCCATCAACGCCATCAGCCTGGCTACTCCTGCCGATGTGCGCGCAGATGCTGCCCTGTTCCAGCAACTCGTTCGGGGTGAGGCAGCACAGCAGCGCACGGCAGAGCTTTTCAAACAGGGCTTCCAGACCCGTGGCCGTACCGAGCTCGACCTCGGTGACGCGCTGGGCGAGTTGAAGGCCGTCGACTGATGCAGACGACGAAACCACGCATCCGACGCGTCGCCTGCAAGTCCCCCGATCCGGGGCTATGACGTTGACCAGCCGGCCACGCGAAACGGAGCACCGGCACGGCCGTTGAAACAGCAGCCGGCTCACGTATGGAACACACGAGATCACACGAGATCTGCATCCGAGGACCTGCGGTGGCTTGGGCACCCTGACTTTGCGCGCCCTCACTGTCCTGCGGCCATCGGACGCCCTGGGCCGACTCTGTCGGGGACCTTGGAGGTGAGGTCAACTGCCCAGGGTTCGCCATGACTTCGACCGAGGGATGCCGAGCTGGTCCAGGAAGGTCTGGAAGGCGGTCGGTGGCCGCGGTGAGGGGGCATCAGTCGGTTGCAGGCCGCTGAGTCGCGTTGTCCGGCGACCGTGCTCGTCACGGACACCAGAGCGTGGGGCGCAAACGGCAACGGCCTTCACGATCAGGTGGACCTGGTCCGATCGTGAAGGCCGCTGCCGTGTTGCAGGGCGGGGAGCTACTTGATGTAGACGAGTCCGTCCGTCGTGATCGTCGGACGACCGCTAGTGCCCACCACCACGACCTTCACGGTGTGCTTGGCGCTGCTGGACCACGACTTGGTCCACACGGCCTGGCGGTACAGGGTGCTGGACGACTTCAGGTCGACGGTACTGACCTTGACGCCGTCGACATATACGTACGCCTGCCCGGAGCTGGACGCCCGCGATACCACCCACGAGGCTGAGCGGCCCGTGAACGTCCAGGTGAGGCTCGCGGCCTTGGAACCGCTGGAGTACGACTTGCCGCCGAGGTAGCTCGTGGAGGAACGGGATGTCCAGGTACCGGACTTGGTGGCCGAGGTCTCCTGGAGGATCATCGGGGTGAAGGAGGCGGAGGATGTACGGGTGTTGCCCGCGTAGTCGTCGGCCTTCATCGACCAGGTGCTCGCGGTGCCGGACGCGGCGGTGCGGCTGGAGCTGGCCGTCGTCGGTCCGAAGGTGGCCGTCGTCGGGGTCAGCAGGCTCACGGACTTCAGCGCGGTGTTGTCGGTCGCCTTCCAGCCGAGGGTGACCGGCACGGAGGTGGTGTTGACGGTGCCGGTGCGCAGGGAGAGCTTCGGTGCGGTGGTGAAGGTCGGGGCCGTCGTCTCCGCCACCACGTTCAGCGCCGTGGTCGTCGTGGTCTTGCCGGATTGGTGTACGGCCCGCACGGCGACGGTGTGGGTGCCCAGGGCGAGGGTGGTGCCCACCGAGGTGGCGGTACCGGATGCGGTGGCGACAGCCTTGCCGTCCACCAGCAGCTCGAACTTGGAGATCAGCGAACCGGGCGTCGTCGTCGACCACTTCGCCGTGATGGCGCCCTTGGTGTAGTACGTCGACCCGGACTGCCCGGCACCGGACAGCGAGGTGACCTTCAGGTCCTGCACCGGGCCGGACGCCCAGGCGCGGATCGTCGGCAACTGGCCGTAGAGGGAGCTACCGGGGCACTGGGTGTTGTAACCGTCGCGGTGGGAGGAGATCCGGTTGAACGTGTACTGGCTGCCCGCCGTGAAGCTGGTGCCGAAGTAGTTCGTCTGCGTCGCGCCGGCGGTGAGCTTCACGGTGGAGACCGGGTCGGCGTTATACTGGCCGAGCTTCCAGGCCGCGATACGGGCGACAGAGGTCAGCGCGGCGTTGGTGGCGCCGGTGGAGGTGTGGTCGCCGAGCACCGCGATGCCCGTGGACTCCCGGTTCCAGCCGTACGTGTGCGCGCCGAGCACCGGCCGGTCGACGCCACCCTTGCGGCCTTCGAAGATCGTGCCGCACTTGTCGACCAGGAAGTTGTAGCCGATGTCGTTCCAGCCGTTGGTCTGGGTGTGGTACGCGTAGATGCCCCGCACGATCGACGCGGAGTCGGCGCAGGAGTAGTCGTTCGTCCCGTCACTGTGGTGGACGAAGACGGCCTTCACATCGGGGTTGTACTCGGACGGGTCGGGGCTGAGCGACTCGTCGGCGCCCCAGCCGGCCCGTGAGGTGATCGACGGCTCGGGCACGGTGGACGGGGGAGCCGTGGGGATGGTGGCCGACGGGCTCGCGGACGTGCTCGGTGTGGAGGAAGCCGACGCGGGCGCGGTCGGGACGGCGGATTCGCTCGGGGACGCGGAGTCGGTGGGCGTGACCGAGTCGGTGGGCGAAGCGCTGTCGCTGACGGCCGGCGCGACGTAGGCGGCAGGCTTGGCCTTCATCTCGGCGTCGGTTGCCACGCCGGGGTCGACCAGGTTGACCTCGAGGCCCTTGGGCAGGCCCGAGTCGGAGGAGCCGTTCTTGTGGACGACCTGGACCTGGACGCCGTCGGAGGGGCCGACCCACAGCGGCTCGGACGCGCCGCGCATCTCGGCCCCGGCCTTGGGACCCTCCAACGGGTCGACGTTCGCCTCGAGGTCCTTCCAGGCGGTCCACGCTCCGGTCTCGAGGCTGCGGGTGCGCACCTGGGCGCTGCCGTGCAGCCGCTTGGTCGCGTCGGTCCAGGAGACGCCGAGCATCGAGAACTGTTTGGTCTGCGTGCCCGGCAGCTCACGCTTGCCGCTCGTGGTGCCCTTCAGCGCGAGGTCGTAGACCTTCACGGGCCGTTTGGCCCGGCCCGCCGCTCCTGGATCCTGGGAAGGGGTGGCCACGGCGTAGGTCACCAGGCCCCCTCCACCCAGCACCACCGCGCCGAGCGTGATCCACGCCCGTCGCTTCAGGCTCAGCGGTCTGTATGCACGCGAGGTACGACTCAAGACGATCCACCCCAATAGAAGGCCGCGATGGGCCACTTACCAAAGTCAGGTGAGGCACCTCCGTCACGGGGTGGCTCACTCAGACAGCGCGGCCCAGCCGGCAAACGTCACCTCGCCATTGAGTGAGGTGACGGAGGTCACTTCGCGTGATGTGGGGTGGCGATCCCGGGAGTTGGCCGGCTCGAGGCGACCAGCGCGTGCGGGTCGTCGGAAGTTGGTGAGGAGTTCACCTTCTGTGTCGCATCTGGCTCACTCCGATAAGGATCAGCCCGGAGAATACAAGGACGTTGAGTCCGAAGAAGCGGACCTCCCAGGGTGGGCTTGGCAGGGTTCGGAAGTAGAAGAGCCCCTGCACCACGCAGGGCACACCCACCAGCAGTGTTCCGAGTCCGTAGACCGAGGGCCGGGTGACTCGGCTCCAGCGCGGCGTCCAGCCTGTGCGCATCGACGCCACGCCTGCGGTGATGAGTGCCAAGCCTCCGAGCACACCGATTCCGATGAACCATTCCATGGGCCTCTCCCGCTCCGTCCCGAGCACCCGGATGCCACTTCGTCTCGCGCGGCCACTGCACCGGCGATCATCCAGGGCTCCCGAGGCAAGTGCCAGCCCTTTCACCGGATTCCTCCGAGGATGCCCCGGCCTTTGGGCCGGGGAGGAATTGGACTCCTGCGGAGCAGGGCAGAGAAAGACGGATCGTCGTCAGGGCGATCCGGTGTCCACCCCGCGTGATGATGAGGAACCCCACCGAGATCAGTTGTTCTCAACTGTCAGTCCTCCCAGATAGGTTGTGCTTCATGACGACCGGAGCGTTGACGGCCGGTGGCGGGCACGCCCGCTACACTTTCCGGCTGCGCCTGTCGTCCACGGCCATCCGCGCGCTGGAAGCGGAATGGGCGCGCTGCCGCTGGGTGTGGAACGAGTCGGTGGCCAAGTCGAGGGCCGTGCATCTGCACAACAAGGCCACCGGCGAGACGACAACGTGCGGTCCGGCGCAGCTCGACAAGATGCTGACCGCGGCCCGTACCGCGAACGCGTGGCTGCGTGAGGGCTCCAGCGTTGTGCAGCAGCAGTTGATACGGGACTTCGCGAAGTCCCGGGCGAAGGCACTGAAAGACATCAAGGCCGGGTTGCCGATGCGGCAGCGGGCCGGTATGCCGAAGTACAAGAAGAAGCATCAGGCCGGCCCGAGCCTGAACTACACCCGGCGCGGTTTCCGGGTGAAAGACGGCCGTCTGCATCTCGCCGGCGGCATCGCGGCGACGGTCGTGTGGTCGCGTGAGCTGCCCGAGCCGCCGTCCAGCGTGCGCGTCTACCGCGACAGTCTCGGCCACTGGTACGCCTCGTTCGTGGTCGCCACCAGCACCCAGGCGCTTGTCGAAACCGGCTGCGTGATCGGCATCGACTGGGGTGTGAAGGAGACCGCGACCACCACATCCGACGACTACGACCTTCCCCATCCCGAGCATGGCCACCAGGCCGCGCAGCGCCTCGCCCGCTACCAGCGGATGATGGCCCGCAGGAAGCCGAAGAAGCAGCCCTGTTCGAACGGCTACAAGGGCGCCAAGAAGCAGGCGGCGAAGCTGCACAAGAAGGTGGCCCGGCAGCGCCAGGACACCGCCCGCAAGTGGGCCAAGCGTGTGGTCCGCGACCACGACGCCTTGGCGGTAGAGGACTTCCGCCCGAAGTTCCTGGCGAAGTCGACGATGGCCCGCAAGGCCGCTGACGCTGCGATCGGCGCGACCAAGAGCGCCCTGGTCGAGATGGCCCGTAAACACGGCCGCGCCGTGCACCTCGTCAGCCCTGCGCACACCACCATGGACTGTGCGCACTGCGGTGCGAGAGCCAAGCATCGTCTACCTCTCTCCGAGAGAACGTATACGTGCACCGCGTGCGGAACCGTGTCGCCCAGGGACAAGAACTCCGCCCGCGTGATGCTCGTCCGGGCTGGTCTCAACCCGGCTAGTGCTGATCTTGTAAGCCCTGCCACCTGCTAGGTGCCAGGCAAAGTGAGCTAGGAATCCCCCTGCTTCAGCGGGGGGAGGACGTCAAAGCACATGTTCTCGGATGGTGTGCCGGCGGCCGGGCGGGGGACACACCAGACGCCGCGACCCCGACGACGCCGTGTTCACCAGCTCGTTGATATCTCGCACACGATGTCAACGAGCCCCGTTGCTCCGCTGTCACCGGATGCGAAAGGGGCTGTTAACTTGACACTCCTCACGGGTCAGGCCTGTCCGTGGGTGGTGCCTTTCGAGTCCGTCACACGCGAGGGGTGTGCTCGTCCAGAATGGCGCGCAGCCGGTCGAGGTCCTCACCTTCATGCACGCCCCGTTTGGGAAGGACACCGAGCCACGAGATGTTGGGGTCCCGGCTGAGCAGGACGAAGTGACCTGCCGTCTCCCGGTAGCCCCGGAAGACGGACCACTTCTGGATCAGAGTGCTGTGGTCGGTGCGGCAGGTGATCCCGGCCGGAGACACGGTGGCGCGGTACTCGCCCTGCCATCCGACGATCCGCTGCACTTGTGCGGCTTGCAGCCGCGGATACCCCTACACCACCAGTACGACGAACAAGAACAGGACCGTCGAGAGCACGTCGATACTCCCGCGGCCCACGGTGGAGAGCAGCCACTGCCCCACCCACAGTGCGAGGAAGACACCTCGCAGCAGTAGCCCGGTCCGCTTGATCCGCTCGCGGACCCGCAGGCCGACCAGTGCGTCGGCAGGCTGAGGCCGGTACACCAGCCGGACCGCGGTCTGTTCGTCCACGACATCGTCATAGGTTCTCGCGCTGTTGTCGGTGCCTTCGGCGCCGCCGCTCTCGGCCATGATCCCTCCCCGGTATGAAGAAGTGCGGATCGTACCGGACTTCGGTGCTGGGGCGGCCGGCCGCCGTTGCGCACGGTGCCGCGAGCCTCGGAGCCAGGCTCCACGGCGCGTTGCGCGCCCTGGTCCTCAGGCTGCGGTGTGGGCGCCCGTGGCGCGCTGTGACATGGCCATGTAGCTGACGAATCCGATGATCGCGACGGTCCACGCGAGGGTGACCGGCGCCAGGCCGAGGCCGAGGCCGCCGCGGGCGTGGCCGAGGGCCATCCAGTCGGCGAGGGAAGCTCCGAGGGGGCGGGTGATGACGTACGCGGTCCAGAACGCGGTCACCGCGCTCAGGGCGCCGAAGCGGTGGGCGAGGGCGGGCACGCAGATGCCGACCGCGAAGAGGACGACCGACCCCAGGTAGCCGAAGCCGGCGGTGGCGGTGAGGTCACCCGCGGCGGTGCCGAGGGCGAACGTGGCGAGGACGGCCGCCCAGTAGAACGCCTCGCGGCGGCGCGTCTGGATGGAGTGGATCGACAGAGTCCGCTCACTCGCGTACCAGAGCATGAAGACCGCGGCCAGTACGGCGAGGAAGGCCGGCGTCGACAGGGCGTACGGGACTCCGAGCCCGATGTGCAGGATGTCGGCGGCCATGGTGCCGAACACGCTGACCATGACGACGGCGGTCCAGTAGGCCCAGGCGACGTACCGGCGGAGGGTGAACTGGACGGCCAGGGAGGCCACCAGAGCGAGGCCGCCGAGCGCGACCGCCGGTACCGGGCCGAGGGTGCGGGCCAGGATGTCCGACGCCGTCTCACCCATGCCGGTGGTCAGCACCTTGATGATCCAGAAGTAGATGGTCACCTCTGGCACCTTGTTCGCCATCCGGCGTACGGGGGCGAGGGGGCGGTCGTCGAGGACGTGCTGTGCGGTCATGATCCGCACGATGGCACTTTGAGCCTGTACGCAACCTGAACGGACGTGCGCAGGGCAGTGGTGTCACGTAGTACCGCGCGGTACGACCCGGCGGGCGCGGATCGGTCCGCGGCACCACCGAATCGGGGCGCTTCGGTCCTCAGCATTGTCGGTGAGGCGTCAGAGGTGACGGACGGGCGCCCGTGTCCCCGTCAGCGCGCGGCCCTCAGATCATCCGCGGTCAGCTACGACACCAATGCTGTGACCAGCGAATATGACGTCTTGGAGCTCCGCCGGCGACCTCTCGGACACGATTTCAGGGCGTATGGGTGCGCTGCGACGCGCAGGTGCTGCCGGGCAGTGCGCAGGAATGGGTGTCCCGCAACCCGGGGGTCCGTGGCCCTGGAAGTACGGATGCGGGACCACTGCTGCACGTTTGGACGCTCATGTCAGGGGGACGCGATAAGCGCGTAAGAGCGACCATCTCGGAGGCGAACAGTGGTTCGACCCCGCTTCGGGATCGGCGGCGCCGACTTCGCCGGGTGTCAGCCGGCCTGCACTGTGTCCCGGGCGTCCCGGCGTAAGACTGCCCGGAGCGGCAACAAACTGTTGCCTCTTCCAGGCGTCGCCGCGTACACGGGCCGCCCGAGGCGCCGCATCTGTGCGACCACGGGATCAGGCAGGTCGAGCTCGTCCCGCCGTTGCCGACGACCCCGGGCGCTGGTTCTCGCGCTGCACGTTCGTGGCTGTCGGGGCCGGACACGGGTACGGAGGTTGCCGCGTACGGGCACTTGTTCACCGGCGCGCCGGTGCGCAAGCAACCGCCGGCGTGGGTAGTGGGAGCCCTGTCCGGTGCGACAACCCCTCGGAAGGAGTGACATGAATACCCGTCAACTTTCAGAACTCGCCCAGCAGTTGCGTGTCGACAGCATCCGCGCCTCCGCCGCCGCGGGCTCCGGGCATCCCACCTCGTCGATGTCTGCTGCCGACTTGATGGCCGTCCTGCTGGCGCACCACATGCGCTACGACTTCGACCGCGCCGCACACCCCGGCAACGACCGGTTCGTACTCTCGAAGGGGCACGCTTCCCCGCTGCTGTACGCCGCGTACAAGGCGGTCGGCGCGATCAACGACACCGAGCTGCTCACCTTCCGCAGGCTCGGCAGCCGTCTCGAAGGGCATCCGACGCCACGACAGCTGCCGTGGGTCGAGACGGCCACCGGCTCGCTCGGACAGGGGCTGCCCGTCGCCGTCGGCATCTCGCTGGCCGGCAAACGGCTCGACGGAACCGGATACCGCGTCTGGGTCTTGTGCGGCGACAGCGAGCTCGCCGAGGGCTCCGTGTGGGAGGCCGCCGAGCACGCGGGTTACGAGCACCTGGACAATCTCACGGCGATCGTCGACGTCAACCGCCTCGGTCAGCGCGGCCCGACCCGGCACGGACACGACCTGCACGCCTACGCGCGCCGCTTCCAGGCCTTCGGCTGGCACACCGTCGAGATCGACGGGCATGACGTCGACGCCATCGACCGCGCCTACGACGAGGCCCTGTCCACCACCGGGCAGCCGACCGCGATCCTCGCCCGCACCCTCAAGGGCAAGGGCGTGGCATCCGTCCAGGACCGCGAGGGCCTGCACGGCAAGCCGCTGCCGGACGCCGAGGAAGCGATCGCCGAACTCGGCGGCGTACGCGACCTACGGGTAGAGGTGCAGCATCCGTCCGCCGCACGGATGCTGCATCCCGTGGGCTCGGGCCATGCGGACCTTCCCCGTTACGAGACCGGCGACGAGGTCGCCACACGCGACGCCTACGGGCGGGCGCTCGCCGCTGTCGGAACCGCCCGTGGCGACGTTGTCGCCCTGGACGGCGAGGTGAGCGACTCCACGCGCTCCGAGTTCTTCGTCAAGGAGCACCCTGACCGCTTCTTCGAGTGCTACATCGCCGAGCAGCAACTGGTCGCCACGTCGGTCGGGATGGCGACGCGCGGTTGGGTGCCGTACGCCTCCACGTTCGCCGCGTTCCTCACCCGCGCGTACGACTTCGTGCGCATGGCCGCGATCAGCGGGGCCGGGATCAACCTGGTCGGGTCGCACGCGGGCGTCGCCATCGGCCAGGACGGGCCCTCGCAGATGGGGCTCGAGGACCTGGCGATGTTCCGGGCGATGTACGGCTCGACGGTGCTGTATCCGTGCGATGCCAACCAGACGGCGAAGCTCGTCGCGGAGATGGCCGACCTCGAGGGCATCCGCTATCTGCGCACCTCCCGCGGCGACACTCCCGTCATCTACAGCCCCACCGAGGAGTTCCCGATCGGCGGAAGCAAAGTGCTGCGCGCCTCCGGCGAGGACCGGCTGACCGTGGTCTCGGCGGGCGTCACCCTCCACGAGGCGTTGAAGGCCGCCGAGTTGCTCGACCGCGAGGGCGTCCACGTCCGGGTGATCGACCTCTACTCCGTCAAGCCCGTCGACCGCAGCACCCTGCGCGAGGCCGCCGAAAGCACCGGCTGCCTCCTGACCGTGGAGGACCACCGTGCGGAGGGCGGTATCGGGGACTCGGTGCTCGACGCCTTTGCCGACGGCCGTCCCGTGCCGCGACTGGTGCGGCTGGCTGTCCGGACGATGCCCGGCTCGGCGAGTCCCGCGGAGCAACTGCACGCAGCCGGTATCGATGCCGAGTCGATCGCGGCGGCGGCGCGGCTGGTGGTCGAGACGGCCGTCGTGCGCTGACCGGAGGACACCGAGATGACCAGCTCCGAGACGGTCCGTGTGGGCCGTCGGACCGTCGACGTCCACCGCCCGGACAAGGTGCCGTTTCCCGCGAGCGGGAGCTGCCCTGGCGAGGCGTACACGAAGAGCGACCTCGTCGAGTACTACCGCGCGGTCGCACCCTTCATGCTGCCGCATCTGCGTGGCCGACCGCTGATGCTGGAACGGCACCCGGACGGGATCGACGGGCCCCAGTTCATGCACAAGAACATCCCGGACCACTACCCGGACTGGATCGAACGCGCCGAGGTGTCCAAAGAGGGCGGCGCGGTCGTCCACCCCGTGTGCGAGGACACCGCGACCCTCGTCCGCCTCGCCGATCAGGCCTGCCTCACGCTGCACCGTTGGCTGTCCAGAGCCGACCGGATCGACCGGCCGGACCGCCTGGTCTTCGACCTCGACCCGGCGGACGGGGGTGGCTTCACCTCTGTGCGTCAAGCGGCAAGGTTCCTGGGGGAGTTGCTCGACGGGCTGAAGCTCCCGTCCGGGCTGATGACCACTGGCTCACGGGGTCTGCACGTTGTTGTCCCCCTCGCCAGGCGCCACGCCTTCGACGAGGTACGCGACTTCGCCATGGACGTCGCCAACACCCTTGCAGACGCGCACCCTGACGACCTCACCACCCAGGCCCGCAAGAAGGACCGCGGCGACCGGCTCTACCTCGACGTGCAGCGCAACGCCTACGCGCAGACCACAGTGGCTCCCTTCGCGGTCCGCGCCAGGCCCGGCGCACCGGTCGCCGTGCCCATCTCATGGAGCCAACTGGACGATCCACGGCTGGACGCCCAGCGCTGGACGATCGCGGACGCCGCCGCGCAGGGCCGCGCCAATCCCTGGGCAGGGCTGATGACGCACGGACGGACCGACCCTGGGACCGGCCGTGCGGCCGACTGGCATCCCTCCGTGGGTGACAACCGACCGACCGAGTGTGGCGGCCGTCCTGTCCGGCCCCTTGTGCCGGAGCTGCCACCTGGCGCGGAGCGTCAGCCGGACGGTTCGTCGGGCACGGGGTGCTCGGGGCTCGGGCTTCCGGAGTGCGGGGTGGTGCCCCGTCGGCCGGTACCCGCTTCGTCTGTGTCGGGGATCTCCGGGTCGGGCTCGGGCCGCTCCCCATCGGTCGGCTGTGCCACATCGCCTGCGGCTTCCCAGGGATCAGCGCCGGTGCCTGCCTGCTGGTCGGGCATGTCCCTCGGGGTGGGCCCCGGTACCGGTACCTCGGGTCGGCGGTCACTCACGGATCTCTCCGTTCCTCGGTGGGCTGGTGTGGCACGCGGGTACCCCGGCGGATGGAAAGGATGCCTGATACTGGCGGCTCCGTGCTCCAGGCTCCGCGCACAGGACGAGTCGTGCCGTTGAGAGCAGCCGTCAGGCGACGCGGTCCAGGCAGTCCGCCGCGACCGCCTCGTCCAGGGCCGCACGCACCAGGGCCGAGGCCATCTGCGCGTTCGTCCCATCAACGGCGAGCCGGACGAGCTCAGAGGCTCGCCGCGGCAGTCCCAGACGCGTGGCGCCCTGAAGAGCCTTGGAGTCCACGAAAGGGCCGAACTCCGGCCACACGTCCTGAACCTCCCGCAGGAAGATGTCCGCCCCGACCGGACCGACCCCCGGCAATTCCCGCAACAGGTGCCGCAACTCGTCCGCATCGCCGTCCGCCTGCTCCCGCATCCTGCGCAGATCGCCGCCCCAGTGGTCGATCAAGATGCGGCCGCCCTCACCCAGTTGGGTTGCCGTGCGCTCGTCGTAGCGGCGGTAACCACCACGCCCGAGGGCATCGACGCGCTGCTGCCAGGTGGCTGCGCACATGCGTTTCGGGTCCCTCAGCCCGGCCTCGTACAGGGACCGCGACGTCGAGACCGCGGCAGAGGCACGGATCCGCGCGCTGAGCAGGTGCGCCAGGACGAGCGTCCGGTAGAGCGGCTGCGGTGAGTTCTTCAATTGGATGTGGGCCTCGGCAGCATAGGTCTGCCCGTGATGGCGGAGCAGTTCCCGCATGACTTCCTTGTCTCTCTTGTTGTGGGTCATGGCTGCAGCTGCTCCTCTGCGTGATTGCTCAGCCCCTACCGCGGGCAGCTCGCCCGGCGACGGCTGGTGTAGGGACCACGTACACATTGCAGATCGCGGAATGTCACGTTCCCCGGGTGTCCCGGGACGGCGGGGGTATTCATGGTCACCCGCTTGAGCCTCTCGCGGGAATCGCCGAACCGGCTGAATGCGCTTCGCGCGGTACGGGTGAGACCTCGTTGCGCAGGCGTTGGGAGCGGTGGGCCTTCTCGTTTCCCGTAGATGCTTGTGCCCGGGGCTGTCCGTTCTCCGGGTGTGCCGGAGAACGGACAGCCCCGGGCACGCTGGGTGTGTCGGGCTCTGGGCCGGGGGTCAGCGTTCGAAGACCCCGGTCAGGCGGCCTCCCTCGGCCGCACTGTCCCCCCGGTTGGGTGCCGGGGTGGCCGCGACGTCAAGCCTGCGACCTTGCGGCGACTCTGCTCTGCGAGCGCTCGCAGGAGTTGCCGAGAGTACCGATCCGTAGAGCCGGCGCGGCTGCATGTCCGCTGTCCGTCCCGTTGCAACCCTTCTGGGAAAGCGCTTGCTGGAAGCATTGACGGCTCTGCGAGCGCCTGCAAGAGTCGCGCCTCAACAAGAAATTGACGCAACGCAGTTGACCTACCTCGCGGAGGAGCCGCATGGGCAATGACGCCCCCTCCCGCCGTACCGCCCTGGCAGCCCTGCTGTCCGCGTCGCTCGCCACGGGCTGCAGCAGCGGCGCCCGTTCGGTAGCCTCCGGCGGCACCGCCACGCTGCGCTACTTCTTCTGGGGTGATGCCGGCCGGGCCGAACTCATCAACCAGTGCATCGCGGTATTCGAACGCGATCATCGCCGTATCCGGATCAAGACCAGCTTCGTAGGCTTCGACGCGTACTGGCAGAAGGTGACCACCGCGCTCGCCGGCGGCAATCCGCCCGACCTGCTGCACGTCGACTATGCCTGGCTGCGCACCTTCGCCCATCACGACCTCCTCGCCGATCTCGCCGAACTCACCGGTGCCGGCAAGGAGATCGACGCGAGCGCCGTCGTGCCCGCGCTGCGGACCGCCGGCCTGATCGAAGGTCGCCGCGTCGGCGTTCCGCTGTCGCGCAACAGCATCGCGCTCATGTACGACGCCGGGCTCTATGCCGAGGCGGGGGCCACTCCGCCGGATCTGAAGACGGGTTGGGAGACGTTCGTCGAGCAGACCGCCAGGATCTCCAAGTTCACCAAGGGCGCACAGGTCGGTGTCGACAACCCCGGCCAGAACTACATGGGCGTCGAGATGTGGATGATGCAGCACGGTAGGACGGCGTGGACCGAGGCCGGTCAACTGGGCTTCACACCCGACGACTTGCACGGCTACCTGTCGTTCATCGAGCGCTGGCGGGACGCCGGCGGCATCGCGGGTGCCCGGGTCATCCTGGAGGCGAAGCCGGGCGCTCCGGTCACCGCACGCCGTGCGGCCTCGATGTTCGAGTGGGACAACCAGGTCGGCAGCCGCAGCGAGGCGCGAGGGACCCGCCTGAAGCTGACCACCCCGCCCACCGACACCGGCACGAGCGGCCTCTACGCCAAGCCGGGCATGCTGCTCAGCGCTTCGGGCGCGACGCCGTACCGCAGTGAGGCAGCGCAGTTCATCAACTTCATGATCAACGACCGGCGCGTCGCGAAGATCCTCGGCACCAACATCGGCATGGCGCCCACCACCCGCCAGGAGGGCGCGGCCAGTACCGACGACCCGTTCGTGCGCCTGACCCAGGGCTACGAGAAGCGGATCGCCGGCGTGGCAGCGGCGACACCGCCCGCCCCCGGAGTCGGCGGCTCCACCCTGAACGTCCGCCTGGAGCGCATCGCCGAGAAGCTCGGCTACGGCGTCATCTCCGTGGACGAGGCCGTCGACCTCTACTTCGACCAGGCGAAGGTCGTCCTCTCCTGACGACTGCCGGCCCGAGAACCCCCACGACCTATGGAGAACCCATGGCCGGTACGACGACGACCGAGGCCGCGATACCGGCGGCCCGCCGAGACCCCCACACCCCCGGCGTCGCCCCGGGCAAGCGCCGCCGGGGCAGCGACCGTGCGGCGTATGTCTTCCTGACTCCCTGGATGATCGGCGCGGGTCTGCTGACCCTCGCTCCGATGTTCTATTCGCTGTTCATGTCCTTCACGGACTACAACCTCTTCGACACCCGGAACTGGATCGGCCTCGAGAACTACCGGCGCATCCTCTTCGACGATCCGCAGGTGCGCGACTCGGTCCTGGTCACGCTCCAGTACGTGCTGATCGCCACCCCGCTCAAGCTCGCCGTGGCCCTCGGCGTGGCGCTGCTCCTGCACACCGGACGCAGAGGCCGCAACTTCTACCGGGCCGCCTTCTATCTGCCCTCGCTCATCGGAGCCAGCGTCGGCGCGGCCATCGTCTGGAGGTTGCTCTTCTCCACCGGCAGCGTCGTCGACCGCGCCGCAGGCATCTTCGGCCTGGACACCGGCGGCTGGGTGTCCGACCCCGACTGGTCGATGATGTCCCTGGTCGCCCTCTCCGTCTGGCAGTTCGGCGCGCCCATGGTCATCTTCCTGGCCGCGCTGCAACAGATCCCGCGGGACGTGTACGAGGCAGCCGAGGTGGACGGCGCCGGCCCGATCCGCCGCTTCGTCTCCGTGACCGTGCCGATGCTGTCTCCAGTGATCTTCTTCAATCTGGTCCTGGAGATGGTGCACGCCTTCCAGATGTTCAATTCGGCCTTCGTGCTCTCCAACGGCACCGGCGGCCCGGCGGGCTCCACGTACGTCTACTCGATGTACCTGTACGAACTCGGCTTCAACGACTTCCGGATGGGCTATGCGGCCGCCCTGACCTGGGTGCTGCTGATCGTCATCGGCGTCGTGACCGCGGTCCTGTTCAAGACGTCGGGCCGCTGGGTCCACTATGCGGGTGAGGAGAAGTGACCATGACGACCCCGACCCTCCCTCGAACCCAAGCGGTCCGGCGCAGGCCGTTCGACCGGGGCGCCCTGCTCTGGCACGGTGGCGCCGCCGTGCTGCTGCTCGCCCTTCTCTACCCCGTGGTGTGGGTGTTCACCTCATCGGTCAAGCCGCCCCAGGAGATCCTCTCCAGTTTCGACCTGCTTCCCTCTCGGCCCACGTGGGAGGGGTTCCGTACCGCTCTCGAAGGCATCGCGGACGTGCCGACCTGGCGGTTCTTCTCCAACTCGCTGATTCTCTCGGCGGGTTCGGTGATCGGCAACGTGCTGTCGTGCTCGATCGCGGCGTATGCGTTCGCACGGCTGCGCTTCCGCGGCCGCGGCGTCATGTTCACCGCGATGATCGGCACCATCCTGCTCCCGCACCACCTGCTGCTCATCCCGCAGTACACGATGTTCCAGCAGGCCGGCCTGGTCGACACCTTCGTGCCGCTGCTGCTCGGCAAGTTCCTCGCCACCGACGCGTTCTTCGTGTTCCTGATGGTGCAGTTCATCCGTAATCTGCCGCAGAGCCTCGACGAGGCCGCCCTGATCGACGGCTGCGGCCACTTCCGGATCTTCTGGCACATCGTGCTGCCGCTGCTGCGACCCGCACTGATCACCACGGCGATCTTCACGTTCATCTGGTCGTGGAACGACTTCTTCGCCCCGCTGATCTACCTCCAGTCGCCGGAGAACTATCCGCTGCCGCTGGCCCTGCGTCTGTTCGTCGACTCCTCCAGCGCCACCGACTACGGCGCGATGCTGGGCATGTCGGTCCTCTCCCTGCTGCCGGTGATCGCCTTCTTCGCCGCGTTCCAGCGCCTGCTCATCGAGGGCGCAGCCACCTCCGGGCTCAAGGGCTGAAGGGCGGTCACGGTCATGACGTATGCGATGACGACCCGGAGCGACCCCGGTCACCGAGACGGCCGGGTGCGCGATACCCCGTACGGTGAACGCTTCACGCTCTTCGCCGAAGTCCTGTGGATAGGCGTGCTCGTGACGCTGGCTTCCCTGCCCCTGGTGACCTGGCCCGCAGCGATGGCAGCCGGCTGCGCGGCGGTGCGCCGCTGCGTGCCCGACGGCCCGAGCGTGGGCACGGCCCGCCGCTTCGCCGCCGACTGGCGCCGCGCACTGCGCGGTGGAACCCTGCGCGGTGCGGCGGGGCTCGCGTCCCTCGCATTCCTCGCGGCCGACCTGCGGATCGCCGCTGTGGCCGGCGATCTGCCCGGCCACGGCCTGCTCGTCGTGGTGTGTGCGGCGGCCGGCGTCGCCGTGGTCGTCGTGCAGCTGCGCGCGGCTGCCGCGTGGAGCGAGCCGGGCGATGCCGGCCCTGCGACCCTCGCCAACGGCTTCGCCGGGTGGCGGCGCGTCGCCCTGGCGCGCTCCCGCGACGACCTCGTGGGCTCGGTGACACTCGCGGCCGCGGTATGCGCGACGGCAGTCTGCGCCTGGCAATTGCTGCTCCTCCTCCCGCTGGTGTCGGGCGTCCTCGCCCTCGCGGCTGTGGCGGTGGAGCGACGCGGCCGCGAGGAGAAGGCCGTACGCACAGAGCGTCGCCGTCACAGTGGGACGGTCCTGCGCACAGGACGGTCGAGCTCTTCCGACGGGGCGAGTTCATGACTGCAAGCGCCGAGGATGTGGCAGCGGAGGCGGGGGTGTCTCCCTCCACCGTCTCCCGCTGCTTCGCCTCGCCCGAACAGGTGAGACCCGAGACCCGTGAACGGGTTCTCGCAGCGGCGGCCCGGCTCGGCTACACACCCAGTCGCGTCGCCCGCTCGCTCGCCCTCGGCCGCACCCGGACCCTCGGCCTGATCGTGCCCGACATCGCCAACCCGTTCTTCGCGGTGGTCGCCAAGGCGGTACAGGCCCGCGCCCGCCGCAAGGACTATGCGGTGTTCCTGGCCGACACAGACGAAGACCCCGACGACGAATACGAGTTGGCCCTCACCCTCGCCCGCCAGGTCGACGGGCTGCTCCTCGTCGCGCCACGTATGGACACCGAGCGCCTCGACGAGATCATCCAGCAGGTGCCCAGCGTCATTGCCAACCGGCCCGTGCCGGGAGTGCCGACGGTCGTCATGCCCACAGCCGACGGGTTGCGTCAGGCAGTGGCGCATCTGCATGCCCTCGGGCACCGTCACCTCGCCCTCGTCCTGGGCGCCCGCGACTCCTGGTCGAGCGAGCAGCGCGGCCACGCCGTGCGCGTGGCCTGCGAGGAACTGGGCCTGAAGGTCAGCGAGTTCGGCCCGCACGAACCGAAGTTCCATACCGGAGCGCAGGTAGCCGACCTCGCCCTTGCCTCCGGTGCCACTGCCGTCGTGGCGCACAACGACCTGCTGGCCTTGGGGATCCTGTCCCGGCTGAGCGAGCGCGGTGTGCGTGTGCCCGACGACCTCAGCCTCGTCGGCGTGGACGACATACTCCTCGCCGCGACCTCCACCCCGGCGCTCACCTCCGTGCGCCTGCCGCTCGATGCGCTGGGGGAGCGGTCCGTGAATCTGCTTCTGCGCCGCATCGAGGGCGGCGGACCGCAGTCGGCTGATCCCCAGCAGATCGTCCTCGACAGCGAGTTGATCGTCCGCCGTTCCACCGGCCCCGCCCCACGGAAGGAACCCTGACCATGACCGCCCTCACCACCCGGCGCGCCGCCATCGTCGGCACCGGACACCGTGCCCAGATGTACACCCGGGCCCTCGGTGCCCGCGCCCACTACGACGTGGTGGCGCTCGCCGACCCCAGCCCGACCCGTATCGCCCACCACAACCGGCTGCTGACCGGCCTCGGCCGCCTGGAGGCAACCGCTGCCGCGCCCGACGACTTCGGGGACCTGCTGCGGCGCGAACGGATCGACGAGGTCGTCGTCACCACCGTCGACGCCACCCACGACCACTACATCATCACCGCCCTGGAGGCGGGCTGCCGCGTCGTCACGGAGAAGCCCCTGACGACCGACGCCGCCAAGTGCCGTGCGATCCTCGACGCGTTGGAGCGCACCGGCGGCGACCTGTCGGTCGGCTTCAACTACCGCTACAACCCGGCCCACGAAAAGGTCTGGCAGCTGCTTGCCGACGGCGCGATAGGCGAGGTGCGATCGGTGCACTTCGAGTGGCTCCTCGACGTACGTCACGGCGCCGACTACTTCCGCCGCTGGCACCGCGAGAAGCGGCACAGCGGCGGCCTCCTCGTGCACAAGTCGGGCCACCACTTCGACCTCGTCAACTGGTGGTTGAACGCGACCCCTTCACGCGTCCACGCCGAGGGCGGGCTCGTCTTCTACGGCCGGGGCAACGGCGAGGCGACCGGACTGCGCCGCGACTACGAGCGCGCGCACGGCGACGCGGCGGCGGCCGACGACCCGTACGCGATCCACCTGGCGGCCGACCCCGGTCTCACCGCCCTGTACCTCGACGCAGAGGCCGCGGGCGACACCTATGTGCGCGACCGCAACGTCTTCGGTGACGGCATCGACATCGAGGACGACCTGGCGGTCCTTGTCCGCTACGACACCGGCGCCACCATGACGTACCACCTGACGGCCTACTCGCCCTGGGAGGGCTACCGCGTCATGTTCAACGGCACCGCGGGCCGCCTGGAGCTCGAGGTGGAGGAGAACACGTGGCAGCCCCCGCGCACCGCGGCCCCTGGGGGAGAGGCCGCGCATGGCGGCGTGCTGATGGCCAATCCGGGCCGTACCCGCATCCTGCTCCGCCCCCTGTGGGAGGAGCCGCGCGAGGTGACCTTCGAAGGGGCGGCGGGCTCGCACGGCGGTGGAGATCTGCGCATGCTCAAGGAACTCTTCGGCCCGCTCGGCGACGGCTCCGACGAGGGGGCGGCTCCGGCAGCGGGCAAGGGTGCCACGGCCCGCGACGGCGCGTTCGCACTGGCGGTGGGCATCGCCGGCAACGAGTCCCTTGCCACGGGGCGGCCCGTGGACGCGACGGACCTGTTCGGGGAGCGCCACACGACGAAGCACTGACGGCAAGCCACAGCTTCGAGGGCAGCAGCCGTGGGGCGGAGGCCGGAGGTCAGCCCTCCGTCGCCCTCGCCCAGGGCGCGTCCAGTTCGGAGAACAGCGCGAGGCGGCCGGCGCTCGATGCGGTCAGGGCGTCGATACCAGGGATCAACCGACGCTGCTCGGCACCCTCGCCGAGTGGGTGCCAGACGCCCGGGGGCAGGCGCACGGGCTCGGGTGCGGTGCGCACGGCCTCCACCACCCGGGTGAAGGCGCCGCTGCGTTCCAGCGGGCTCAACAGCTCGTCGCCGTCACGGAGATGGGCGATCAGGTTCTCCAGGAGGTCCGTACGTGGGTGCTCGTACTCCTGGGGTGCCTGACCCCGCCGTTCCAGAAGTACACGGTCCTCCGTGTAGTGCAGAGTGATACGGCCCTGTTCGCCGTGCACGACGATGTAGGGCGCGGCGTTCTGCTCGGCGCACAGGGTCGCGGCGAGCGTGATGGTCGTGTCGTGTGTACTCGTCACACGGACACATGAGGTGTCGTCGGCCTCGATGTCATGGGCCCGGTAGAGCTCCAACTCCACGGTGGCCACGTCGTCCTGGCGATCGCTGCCGTCCACGCGCAACGCTGTGGCCAGGGCGTGGGCGAGGGGATTGGTCAGCACGCCGTCGACGACGTCCACCATGTCCTGCGCCCCGGGGCCGGCGGCAACGCGGCGGCGTCCGGCCCAAGGGGAGCGGGCGTAGTAGCGGGCCTCTCGCACCCACGCTCCGGCGGCACCGATGCCCACGGGCCGCCCGATTGCGCCGTCCGCCACCAATTGCCGTACGGATGCCACGGCCGCGGAGCCGAAGGACTGGAATCCGACCTGACACACGCGACCGGACCGGTCCAGTTCCTCGGCGAGCTGCTGGAAGCCTGCCAAGGAGGACGCGGGCGGCTTCTCGAGCAGTACGTGCGATCCCGCCCGGACGGCGGTCAGCGCGAGTGGGACGTGTGTATGGAGGGGTGTGCTGATGATGGTCACCGATGGGCGGGTGCGCTCCAGGAGTGCCTTGAGGTCTGTGGACTGCGAGATGGACCCGAAGGGCCCGAGCCCCTCCAACTCTTCGGCGTCGAGGGGGCTTTGGTCGCAGACCCCGACGACCTGGACCTGCCCTTGTCCGGTGAGCCGACGCAGGTTCGCACGGTGGATGCGGCCGAAGCCGCGGCCGCCGACGAGGACGACGGCGACGGGCTGCGCCGTCACCGCGCGGTGCGGCGGACGAACGCCGTCCGGATGCACGGGCTTGGATCGCTGTCGCGGCCCGACGTCAACGAGTTCATGTGTCTCCTAGTGGGCCGGCCACCAGGCCGGCCTGGGCGGTGGGCTGGTCCGGCCTGGGACGATGAGGCCATCGAGTGGACAAGTGGTGAGATCTTCCCTACGGGCCATCGCATTGCAGAACCTCTTGTTCCAGCGCCTGTCGTCCGACCCCGAGGACCTTGAGCATGGCACGAGTGGCTGGGCTGGGGTTGAATCGGCTCCACGCCAGATACTCGATGCGATGAGGGCCGTCGACCACTGGGACCAGTGCCAGTTCGGGGGTGTCCGCGGCCAGTGGTCGGATGAACGCTGATGGCAGCAGCGCAATGCCGAGCCCGCGCGCAACGAGCCGGGTGATCAGCTCGACGACGCCGGACTCGTACGCGACGTCGCGGACCAGGCCTGCGGCGGCGAACGCCTGATCGGACTGGGCTCGGGCGGGTGTCCCGCCCACGAAGTCCACGAACGTCTCGTCGGCGATCTCCCGCAGGGTGACATGGGATACGCCCGCAAGACGGTGACCGGCCGGTACCGCGAGTACGTGCTCGTCGTGATCGAGCACGACGCTTTCCACACCGGACGGCCGATCACCCTCCGGAAGGCCGAGGAAGGCGATGTCCAGATGGCCGTTCCGGATCGCCGTCGCCAGTTCGTCACTGCGTCCGGAGCGGAGGGCGACGTGGACGTCCGGGTGCTGGGCGCGGTACCGCTGCAGCAGATCGGGTACGTCGACGGCGGCCGTGGTCACGATCACGCCGACGGCCAGTCGCCCGCGTATCACGCCGGTCGCGGCGGCAGCGTCGGCGACTGCGCGGTCGGCAGCGGCCAGACACTCACGCGCGCCGACGACGAACGCCGCACCGGCGCTGGTCAGTTCGACCCGTCGGCTGGATCGGGCGAACAGCTTGATCCCGAGCTCTCGTTCCAGGCCGGCGATCCGGTGACTGAGTGACGACTGCACCACGGAGCAGCGTTCGGCGGCGCGGGTGAAGTTGCGGGTTTCGGCGACGGCGACGACGTAGCGCATCTGCTGGAGGTCCACACCGTAATCGTTCTGGTTCATGGCTGCGATCGCAAGCATGCGTTGGATTCATGACGCGTTGTGCCGAGACTTCATCACATGCACTCCTTGACCAAGCGGTCACCTGGCCTGCTGCGGACCCCGTACGCGCAGCAGGTGGCAACCGTCGCACTGACCGCACTCGCTCCCGCTTCCTGGGGCACCACGTACGTCGTGACCACGGAACTGTTACCGCCGGGGCATCCGCTCTTCGCCGGGCTGATGCGCGCGTTGCCGGCCGGGCTGCTCGCGCTGGCGATCACCCGGGTGCTCCCGCGCGGCGACTGGTGGTGGAAGGCCGTCATCCTCGGCGTGCTCAACATCGGAGGGATGCCTCTGCTGTTCTTGGCGGCCGAACGACTCCCCGGCGGCGTCGCCGCCACCCTCGGCGCTGCCCAGTCGCTGCTGGTCGCAGGCTTGGCCATCGCGTTGCTCCACGACCGGCCCACGCTCTGGCGACTGACCTGGGGTGTGATCGGCGTGGCCGGTGTCGGACTCGTCGTGCTCGGTCCGGAGGCCCGGCTGGACGCCGTCGGGGTGCTCGCCGGCCTCGGCCATACGGCCCTCATGGCCGGCGGGGTCGTCCTCACCAAGCGCTGGGGCCGCCCCGCGGACGTCGGTCCGTTGGCCCTGGCCGGCTGGCAACTGACGGTCGGCGGCCTGCTGCTGCTCCCGCTCACTTTTGCGATCGAGGGGGTGCCGCAGCGGATCGATGCCGGAGCTGTCGGCGGCTACCTGTGGCTCGGCAGCATGGGTGGGCTGATCGCGTACGCCCTCTGGTTCCGCGGGATCGCAGAGCTGCCGGTCGGCGCGTCCGCACCGCTGGTACTGCTGTCACCGCTCGTCGCGACCGTCATCGGAATCGTGCTGGGCGAGTCCCTGAGCCCGCTGCAGACCCTTGGCTTCGTTGTTGCTCTGGCCGCCTTGCTCGCCGCGCAGTTCAGCGCCCCGCGCCTGTCCGGCCGCATCGCGCGCGACAGGCTGACAGAACATCAAATTCGAGAAGGCCACGTTCGAGAAGGACGGATTCGATGAAGACAGATTCGACGAGCGCAGACATGACGATCGCCGTGCTGGGTGCCACCGGGATGGTCGGCAGCCGGGTGATCACCGAGGCCAGGGCACGCGGGCACCATGTGCTTGCCCTGTCCCGGAAGCTTGCAAGCAAGGACCCGAACGTGACGCCACTCGCAGTCGAGGTGAACCACGTGCACGCGGTGCGCGAGGCGCTTACGGGCTCCGTCCCGAACGGCACCGTGGACGCCGTGGTGTTGACCGTGCGGACCGTCCCGGTCGACGAGGAGTTCTTGGTCGGCGCCACCCGTACGGTGCTGGACATCGCGGCACAGCTCGGGATTCGTGTCCTCGTGGTCGGCGGCGCCGGCGCCTTGCGCAGCCCCGACGGTCACGATCTGCTGGTCGCCGACAATCCCGCGTATGTGTCCCCTGAGTTGAAGGCCGTCGCCGCTGCCGGGATCGCTCAGTTGCGAACCTGCCAGGCTCATACCGGTGCCGATTGGGTCTACCTGAGTCCGCCCGCCCTGCTCGAACCCGGTGAACGCACGGGCCACTATCGCCGGGGCACCGACACCTTGCTCACCAGCGCCGAGGGCCGATCGTGGATCAGCGCCGAGGACCTGGCTGTCGCGGTGGTCGACGAACTCGAAGCCCCTGGCCCTGAACATCACATCACGGTTGTCCACCGCGACTAACCGTCATCAGCGTGAGGCGGTCAGCTACGTGCCTGCGGGCGCGCACGACCTTGGAGCTGACCGAGATCGTCGGCGCCGGCTCGTCCCCAAAGGGGGGCCCTCGCATTCGGGGGACGTCACGAGCGGCACCACGTTCGGATGGCCTTCTTGCCGTGGGGCGTTGAAGCCCTTCGGCGGGATGGCGCGTGTGGTTGCCGGAGTCGCTGCCGAGCGCAGGCTCAGTGCCGAGTGACTCCCGGAACGGGCGCTGTGTGGGCAGCGGTGATCTGGGTGGCGTTCGTCTCTCCGGCACTTGAACTATGTGGTCGTGTTTGGGGTTTGCGTGTTTCAACTCTTGACGCTTGATGTGGCGGAGAGCACAGTGTCCGCGATGGGTTGAGAGCGCTCTCAAGATGTCGTGACCGTGCAAGTCCCGATGGAAGAGGTACCCGCCCGTGAAACGAATCCCGCACGTCAGCGCGCCCTTGCGGCGAGCATCGATCGCGGTCCTCAGCGTGTTGAGTCTCGCAGCCGCCGCGGTCAGCGTCACCCTGCCGGCGATGGCCTCCGCGCCTCCGCCGCCGGCCGGTTGGACACAAGTCTTCGCCGACGACTTCAACGGGCCGGCCGGTTCCGGAGTCAACACGACCAACTGGCAGTACACGACAGGCACCAGCTACCCGGGCGGACCCGCGGGCTTCGGTACCGGCGAGGTCGAGACGATGACCTCCAGCACCGACAACGTCTCGCTCGACGGCTCGGGCAACCTCCGCATCACTCCCCGACGCGACGCCGCCGGAAACTGGACCTCCGGCCGCGTCGAGTCCATCCGGTCCGACTTCCAGCCGCCCGCCGGCGGGAAACTGCGCGTCGAGGCGCGGCTGCAGATGCCGAACGTGACGGGCGCGGCTGCCAAGGGCTACTGGCCTGCATTCTGGATGCTTGGGGCTCCCTACCGCGGCAACTGGTGGAACTGGCCGGGCATCGGCGAGCTGGACATCATGGAGAACGTCCAGGGCATCAACAACGTGTGGGCCACCATGCACTGCGGCACCAGCCCGGGCGGACCCTGCAACGAGAAGTCAGGCATCGGCGGCCAGAAGGTATGCGCCGGCGCCACCTGCCAGGCCGGCTTTCACACCTACGCGGTCGAGTGGGACAAGTCGACCGCCGTGCAGGAGATGCGCTTCTACCTCGACGGCGTCAACTACCACACCGTCCGCCAGAACCAGGTTGACGCGGCCACCTGGACCAACGCAACCAACCACGGCTACTTCATCATCCTCAACGTCGCCATGGGCGGCGAATTCCCCGCGGCCTTCGGCGGCGGCCCCGACGGCAGCACCGAGCCCGGCCACCCGCTCGTCGTCGACTACGTCCAGGTCTTGCAGTCCACCGGCGGCGGTGGCACTCCGACCGACCCTCCCACCACGCCGCCGTCCGGGAACCGCGACGCCTACAGCACCATCCAGGCCGAGTCCGCCGACCAGCAATCCGGACTGACCACCGATGCAACCACTGACACCGGCGGAGGCCAGAACCTCGCCACTGCAGCCAACGGCGACTGGGCCCTGTACAAGGGCGTCGACTTCGGCGGCACACCGGCCAAGCAGTTCACTGCACGCGTAGCCAGCGGCGCGTCCGGCGGCGTCAGCGGACTGGTCGAAGTGCGTCTCGACAGCCGCACCAACGCACCCGTGGGCAGCTTCGCCGTGGCCAACACCGGCGGCTGGCAGACCTGGAAGGACCTCCCGGCCAACATGAGCGCCGTCACCGGCAAGCACGACGTCTACCTCACCTTCACCAGCGGCCAGCCCGCCGACTTCGTGAACATCAACTGGTTCAACTTCGGCCACTGACAGGCAGGAAGTGCCGCCCATGACCAGACATCCCTTACGCAAACGGCCGCTGGCCGCCACCCTGACCGTCCTTCTGACGCTCATAGGCCTCACCCTCACCACCCTCGCGCCCGCACAGGCCGCCGCCGACTACACCCAAGGAGTCGCCCCGACCGGCTCCGGCGCAGCCGAGATCTCGTTCAGACCCACTACGCCCGCCTCCCTCGTCGACGTGCACTACCTCTCACCCGACGCCGGCCTGCAGAGCTTCCGCATGACGAACAATGCGGGCACGTGGCGGCAGATCGTCAGCGGCCTGCCGAGCGGCTTCGCCCTCGAGTACTGGTTCACGTACGAGAAGAACGGCCCGCTCTACGACACCCCGCATTTCACCTACACAGTGGGCAGCGGAGGAGGCGGTGGCGGTGGAGGGGGTGGTGCGGGCACCTTCCCGATCACCTTCCAGAACAACACCCGCGGTGTCTACGCCGGTTCACAGATCTACCTCACCGTGCTGGGGCAGGTGACGCCCGGCCAGTGGTCGTACATGAAGGCCGACGGGACGATGGCCCACATCAGCCACCTGGACGCGACAGCACCAGGTCATCTCACCAAGAGTGGCGTCAACTACCCCAACATGTCGTTCACGCTGGCGCAGTCGGACGGCTCCGTCCCCTCACCCACATCCATCCGTGGGGGACGGATCTATGTCTCGCTCGGATCCCCGATGTACATCCCGGTCTCTCCCGACGACCAGGGATGGGGCGGCCCTGACCTGCGCAACCCCAATGACCCCAACACCGACGTCTACTACGACTGGTACGAGTACACCTACGTCCACGGGCAGGTGGCGTTCGGCGGAAACACCACCCAGGTCGACCAGTTCGGCTTCCCCATGACCGCGCACCTGACGCAGGCATCGAGCGGCTATGACAACACCCAGGGCATCACACTGACCCGCGCGCAGGTCATGTCCCGGTACGCGGCCTCAGTGGGCGAGGCCTTCAAGCCGCTGCAGGGCACCCACCGCATCATCGCCCCGCGCTCCTCCAACCTTTTCCTGGCAGGAGGCCCGCAGGCGAACTATCTGCAGGCGTACATCGACCAGGCCTGGAGCTACTACTCCACCCATCCCTTCAAACTGACCCGGCTGGGCGAGACATTCAGCGGCCAGGTCAGCGGCACCACGCTCACCTTCACGAAGAACGGCACGGGCTCCTTCCGCCTGGACAAGCCCACCTCTGCGGACACCGTGGCCTGTGCCGGGGCACTCGCCTCGGGCAGCGACACCGAGAAACAACTCGGCGCAGAATTCTGCGCCGCGTTCAACCGGGGCGTGGCCCTGGACACCGCCACCTGGTACACCCCCTCCGCCTACTACACCGCAAGCGTCAAGAACGACTACGCCGGCTTCTTCCACGATGTCGGCCTCAACAAGCGCGCCTACGGCTTCCCCTACGACGACATCAACGATCAGTCATCCGTGCAGATCCTCGGCAATGCCGACCCGCCTACCGCACTCACACTCGGCATCGGCTGGTGATGACCGTGCCCGCCCCGCATACGGGGCGGGCACGACACCTTCCCGCGAGAGGTTGTACGGAGCGTTGACACCCTGGCGCCGGGGGACCGGTGTCAAGGGCTTCGGTTCTGCTGAGCGAGGTGGCACCACCCCGGCCTCGACGGGGAGTTCGCAGCTCCACTGCGAGAGCGACACTTCGGTCCGTCCCGATGGTTGGCCGGCCAGTGCGTTGATCGCGGCGCCGTGCAGGGGGAGTGAACACAGTCGGTAGGCCGGATCGCTGTCGGTCTGCGTCAAGGCATGCGGATGCTGTGCAGGGTGACGAGCAGGTGCCAGATCTGGTGGGTGATCTGGTCGGGTGTGGCTTTGATGAGCCCGTGCAGCCAGTCGGCGAGCACGCCGGCGAAGGTCGCTGACACGGCCGAGGAGATCAGGTCGGGCTGCGGGGCCCCGGCCAGGGTGCGCTCGGTGTGACTGCGGGCGCGCAGATCATGATGGAGTACGCGGCCGAGAGGGCCGCCACCGCCGGGGCGCAGCAGCGTCCGGTAGAGGCCGGCGTGCGGGACGACGCCGGCGAAGAAGGCACTCAGCGCGGGCGGCGGGCTCGCGGGGTCCGGGGTGCCGCGCCAGGCGTGGAGGGCGTCCACTGCTTCGCGGACCACGTCGGCGCAGGCGTCGACGGCCAGCGCCTCCAGGTCGCCGTAGTGGACGTAGAACGTGGCGCGGCCGACCCCGGCCCTGCGTGCCAGCGCGGCGACGCTGACGTCCGCCAGTGGGCGCTGCGCGCACTCGTCGAGCAGGGCCTGGCGCAGCCGGGCTCGGGTCCGGGCCGCCCGGGGGTCTGCCTTGGGGGCTGTCACCGGGCCACCAGGACGGCTGCGAGGGCCAGCGCGCCTGGCAGTGCCTGGGCAGTCAGGATGCGCCGGTTCGTGGTGGCGCCGCCGTACACGCCGGCGATCAGCACGCAGGCCAGGAAGAAGACCTTGACGCGGAATCCGGTCGGGTCGCCGGCGATCAGACCCCAGATCAGTCCGGCCGCCAGGAAACCGTTGTAGAGGCCCTGGTTCGCGGCCAGTGGCGCGGTGGCGCGGGCCAGGTCGGCGTCGAAACCGGAGAGCTTTCGACCCGGCGCCCTCTCCCACAGGAACATCTCCAGAACCAGGATGTACGCGTGCAGGGCGGCCACCAGTCCGACCAGGACATTCGCCGTCGTCTCCATCGGTCTTCCGTCTCCTTTGAACTTCATGGACAGGTGTCCAGCATACATGGACAGTCGTCCAAGAAATCCTGGGTTGCTTGCTCGTTCGACCCGGGCGAGACGGCGCAGCCTGCGTTACTGCGTAAGAAAGGGCCCTGCACGTCGAGGCCGTCCTCAAAGACGCGGTCACCGCTGCCAGGTGCGCATGCAGGTACGCCACCCGCTCCCGGCCCTTCACCTGGGCACGACGCTTGGCCTACGACCTGGGGAGTGAGCACGTTCGACCGGCCGAGAGGTGCCATTGTTTCGCGATCGCCCCGGTCACGCGCTGGGAGAAGTACACGCAGTCCCGGGCCCTGTGCGTCGCCCACCGCAACCCCCGTCGGCAGTCCGCTCGGTGGCATGGTCGGGCTGGAGGCTTGGAGTGCGATCGGCAACGCCGCGTCGAATCTGCAGACAGGCACGGCAGCCGGCGCCGATGATGCCTTACAACTGATCACTGGGCGGGCCGCCGCAGGGGGCAGTCAACGCCGGGGGCATGCCCGTCCCGTGCCGTGTTCCCGGGGAGCCCTCAGGCCGAGGCGCGCCGCACCAGGGTCGTCGGGGTGATCACCGACGACGGGGCCTCGCCGTCCGCGTTGTCGAGCTGCCGCATCAGAAGCTTGACCATCAGCCGGCCCATTCCCTCGATGTCCTGCCGGACCGTGGTCAGCGCCGGCTCCGTGGTCCGCACGACGGACGCCATGTCGTCGAAGCCGACCACGGCCACGTCCTCGGGTACCCGCACTCCGCGTTCGCGGAGGGTGCGCAGGGCGCCCGCGGCCATGAGGTCATTGGAGACGAACACGCCGTCGACGTCCGGCCGCCGGTCGAGCAGTTCGGCCATGGCGCGGGCGCCGCTCTCCTCGGCGAAGTCGCCCTGGCACAGCAGCGCGGGATCGGCCTTGAGCAGCACGTCGTGGTAGCCGTCGATCCGGTCCAGCGCGGACATCTGGTCGCGCGGGCCCGCGATGTGCGCGATGTGCCGGCGGCCGAGTGACACCAGATGCCGGACGGCCTCCCGCGCGCCGCCCCGGTTGTCGCAGTCCACGAACGGCACGTTCAGGCCGGAGCCGGCGGCGGGCCTTCCGCCGAACACCGTCGGTATGCCCGTCCGCCCGATGAGGGTGGGCAGTTCGTCGTCGTTGTGCAGGGAGAACGCCAGCGCCCCGTCCACGTGCCCGCCGCCGAGATAGCGGGCGATCCGGTCGTGGTCGCCGGGCCCCTCGACCCACAGCAGCACCAGCTGGGCGTCGTGCTCGGTCAGCTCCCGGCTGATGCCGCGGACCTGTTGCTCGAAGAACGGGTCGGAGAAGATGCGGAGTTCGGGCTCCGCGATGATCACCGCGACAGCACCGTTGCGCCGGGTGACCAGTGTGCGGGCCGCGTGGTTGGGAACATAACCGAGCTCCTCTACGGCCCTGCGCACCTTGTCCACCAGCGGGGCGCGCACGCCCGCGCCGCCGTTGACGACCCGGGAGGCCGTGGCCCGGGACACGCCGGCATGCGCGGCGACAGCTTCCAGCGTGGGGCGGGACCCCGTGGTCTGCTCGGGCAAGGCGGGCGCTCCTTCTGCGGCGCTGCTCGGTCTGCGGTGTGGGCTCGGGTCGGCCGGGCGGTCGACGCCGACCAGGATATCCGCAGGCGGAGACGCGCCGAGAGAGCTCCCGCGTGCCGGGGTCCGGCGGGACAGTGCCCGGTCGGCGCCTTCGCCAGACAGGCCGGCTGTGGACGGGCGGGACTTCAGGCTCCGCGCGTGGCGGTGACGCGGATCCGTTCTCATCACGGCCATGCGTCTCGACCGCGACGCCGAGGACGCCGCTGTCGCCGGCCCGCGCATCGGGCCGACGGCGAACGCCCGGCCGTTGCGGACGGGCGCCTGCGGGCCGTCGTCTGGACGGGTCCCGGCTGAGCACCAGTACTTTGCGTCCGGCCAGGCGGGGGGCCGCACGGTCGGCAACCCGCGCTTCACCCAAGTTCCCGTGCTCCGTCCACGAACCCGCTGTTCGAGAAGCCCGGGTCCAGTTGGACGCCGATGGTGTTCAAGAAGTACGCCACCATGTGATACAGCCCCACGAGCATGGTGATCTCGATCAGATCCGCATCGTCGAAGTGTGCGGCGAGGGCGTCCCAGGTGGCATCGGGCAGCCGCGCGGCGCAGTGCAACTCGTCCGCCGCCCTGATCAGATGCCGCTCGAGGTCCGTCCATCCATCGGCTTCCGGACCTCGCGGAATGCGCTCGATGTCGGCGTCCGTGACGCCTACTTCCTTGGCCAGCGGGACGTGGTGTCCCCACTCGTACGAGGCGCCGGTGTTGTACGAGGTGCGCAGGATCAGCAGCTCGCGGATCTCGCCCGGCAGCCGGCCGGTATGGAGCAACTGGCCGCCGAACGGCAGGAACCGCTCGTACAGGTCGGGATGTCGCACCAGGGTGGTGAAAATGTTGGGTACCCGGCCTCCGGGATCCCGAGTCGCGGTAGCGAGGAGCGCGCGCGTCCTCGTGTCCCACTGCTCTGCGGCCAGGGGCTGGATCCTGGGGCGGGCGCTGCCGTCGTCGTTGCGCGTTACCTGAACTCTCTCGGTCATCAAGACCTCCAGACACCTAGGCTAGAAACTGGCTGAACGTTTAGCGAGTAAAAGCGCTTGCCTGCGCGTCCGGTTACGGTCGGACCGGGACCGGAGCAGGCCCGTGTCACCGCCCCTCAGTGCGATAGACGTGGTCGTGCGGTTGTACGAAGCCAGGCCACCTCCTGACGCAACACCGAGCCTCATCTGCCCCTTCGAGGGGTGCCCGCAAGGCAGGCCGGCTGACCTCATTCCTCCTTGCACCGGTGTCACTGCTGCCCACCAGAGTTCTTGATCGCGTTCGGGTACTACTCCGGGCACCTCGCTCACGACCCCGACACCTTGCCGACGCGCGGACGAGTCCGGCGGAGGGGGCGCCGCTGGCAGGCAGTGGGGCCTTGGTGGTCTACAACATCAACCAGGTCAGCTTCCGCCAGGCGCCATGCCCCTCCGGGCTGTTCAGTCGGATGAACGCGACGATGCGGTTCCTGATCTGGGGTGCGATGCCCTTCGGGGCGCTGCTTGGCGGCCTGCTGGGCTCGACGATCGGCGTCCGTGGCACGCTGCTGGCCGGGGCAGTCGGCCGGTCGCTCACCTTCCTGCCCGTCTTCCTGTCGCCGCTGCGCCGGATGCGCGAACTGCCGTCCTACGTGGAGCCGGCGGGGGAGGGGCCCGCCGCCGGACCGTTGGGGCCGAGAGAGTCCTGAGGACGGGGGCGACCGCAGCCCGTACGGTGCTGAGACGGGATGGCTCAGCTCGAGAGGCAGGTGGGGCAAGGCCTGCTTGCCGGGACCGGCCTGGCGTCGTGCAGTCGACGTGCGCGATCAGTGGGACGACAGCCGGCTGCGCTGCAAGTCCTCATAGGCCCCGACGTGCGGGCTCTGGAACCGGACATCTGCCGCGGAGTCGTTCGCCGACCAGGTAACGCGCGCCTTGGGTCAGAAGAGGTTGAGGCCACTGGGACGTCATCCGGGGACCTTCGCGCGTTCAACTCCTTGCGAGCGCAGCTCGGTTCAGGCCCTTCTTGCTTCACCTCTTGACGTCGTTGGTGCAGACCTTTAGGTTCCGGATCGCCACAGCTTCATGAATGCACTCTCTGTTCGTCAACGTGAACAGGGGGACCCCCACTGCCGGCCTCCCATGAAGGGCTGTGATCCCCGATGACCAGACCACCCCTCGCGCGCTCCACCGTGATCCGCAGCGCGCTCACCACCACGCTGCTTGCGCTCTCCGCCGGCGCCTTCGGTGCGGCACCCGCTTCTGCCGCTACCGGCACGATCACGGGTCTCGCCGGCAAGTGCCTCGACGTGGCCGGGGCGAGCTCGGCGAACGGCGCGGCCGTTCAGCTCTACGACTGCAACGGCACCGCCGCCCAGCAGTGGACGGTCGGTTCCGACGGAACGATACGAGCCCTGGGCAAGTGTCTTGATGTCACCGGCAATTCGACCGCCAACGGGGCCAGGCTCCAGCTGTGGGACTGCACGGGCGGCGCGAACCAGAAGTGGTCGGTCTCCGCGGCCGGCGACATCGTCAACCAGCAGGCCGACAAGTGCGCCGACGCCACGGGCAACACCTCGACGAACGGCACCCCGATCCAGATCTGGAGCTGCACCGGCGCAGCGAACCAGAAGTGGACAGCGCCCACCGGCGGCGGCTCCACCCCCACCGCGCCGATGGCCGTCGCCCCGTACCTCTACAACGGCTGGGGCAGCCCGCCGAACCCGACCACGGTCATGAACGCCACCGGCGTCAAATGGTTCACCCTCGCCTTCGTGCTCAGCAACGGCACCTGCAATCCGCAGTGGGACGGCAGCCGCCCGCTGACCGGTGGCGTCGACCAGCAGACCGTGAACACCGTGCGGGCGAACGGCGGTGACATCATCCCCTCGTTCGGCGGCTACAGCGGCAACAAGCTGGAGAGTTCCTGCACCAGTGCCGGCGCGCTGGCGGGCGCGTACCAGAAGGTCATCAACGCCTACGGGCTCAAGGCGATCGACATCGACATCGAGGCCGACGCCTACAGCAATCCGACGGTCCAGCAGCGCACCGTGGACGCACTCAAGACCATCAAGGCCGACAACCCCGGCATCAAGGTGTACGTCACCATCGGCACCGGCCAGTCCGGCCCCGACACCAGCCTCATCAACCGTGCCGCCAACTCGGGCCTGGCCGTTGACAGTTGGACGATCATGCCGTTCGACTTCGGCGGCGCGGGGCAGAACATGGGCACGCTCACCCAGCGCGCCGCCGAGGGACTCAAGACGGCCCTCAAGAACGCCTACGGCTACAGCGACGACCAGGCGTACCGGGACATGGGCATCTCCTCGATGAATGGGATCACCGACCAGAACGAGACGGTCACCGTCGCCGACTTCCAGACGATCCTCGCGTACGCGCAGCAGCACCACCTGGCGCGGCTGACGTTCTGGTCGGTCAACCGGGACCGCCCCTGCACGGGCGGCGTCGCCGACAGCTGCTCCGGCGTGAGCCAGCAGAACTGGGACTACACGCGCGTCTTCGCGAAGTACACCGGCTGACCTTCCCCACCCCACCCATCAGCGCAGGAGGGCCACCATGCTCAGATCCACAGCCGCCCCAACCAGATCGAGAAGAGACTCCGGCCGCCACCGGATACCGAAGGTGCTCACCGTGCTCGCCCTCATGGCGAGCAGCATGTCCGGCGTGGCAGTCGCCGCACAGGGCAGAGCGACCGCCCGGGAGCCGGTCACCGCCGAGGCGGCCGCCCCGCCCACCGGCTGGGCCACCGTCGTCAACGCGGGCAGCGGCAAGTGCGTCGACGCGCGGGCCGCTGGGACGGCGGACGGGACCGCCGTCCAGCAGTACACCTGCAACAGCACCCAGGTTCAGCAGTGGCGGATCGAGGCCACCTCCGGTGGGTACTCCCGGGTCGACAACCGGGCCGACGCCAGCAAGGTATGGGACGTCACCGACGTCTCGACGGCGGACAGCGCGCCGGTGCAGCTGTGGACGTACAGCGGCGGCGCCAACCAGCAGTGGCAGGCCGTCGCCGAGTCGAGTGGCGCGTACCACTTCGTGAACCGCAACAGCGGCAAGTGCCTCGACGTGCCGAGCGCCTCCACCTCGGACAGCGTGCAGCTGACGCAGTACACGTGCAACGGCACAGCCGCCCAGTCCTTCTACGTCAATCCCGTCGACGTCACGCCGCCGCCCGGAACTCCGGATCTCGGCCCGAACGTCACCGTCTTCGACCCGTCGACGCCCGCCGCCACGATCCAGAACAGCCTGAACTCGGCCTTCGCGCAGCAGGAGACCAACCAGTTCGGCACTGCCCGCAAGGCGTTCCTCTTCAAGCCCGGCACGTACGACGCCAACGCCAACGTCGGCTTCTACACACAGGTCGCGGGCCTCGGTCTGTCCCCGGACGACGTCACCATCCGCGGTGCGGTGCACGCCGAGGCCGACTGGTTCCAGGGCAACGCCACCCAGAACTTCTGGCGGTCGGCCGAGAACCTGTCGGTGACCCCGACGGGCGGCACGGACCGCTGGGCGGTGTCGCAGGCCGCCCCGTACCGGCGTATGCACCTGCGCGGCAACCTCGCCCTGGACGACGGCGGCTGGTCCAGCGGCGGCTACATGGCCGACACGAAGATCGACGGGCAGGTCAACTCGGGTTCCCAACAGCAGTGGCTGTCGCGGAACACCGAGTGGGGCAGCTGGACCGGTTCCAACTGGAACATGGTGTTCGTCGGCGCCAAAAACGCTCCCGCGAACAGCTTCCCCAGCCCGCCGTACACCACCGTCGCCCAGGCGCCGGTCACTCGCGAGAAGCCGTTCCTGTACGTCGACTCGGCAGGTTCCTGGAAGGTGTTCGTCCCCTCCGTGCGCGCCAACACCAGTGGCACGACGTGGAGTTCAGGCACGCCTGCGGGTGCGTCCCTGTCCCTCGACGACTTCTTCATCGTCAGGCCGGGCGCCACGGCCGCGCAGATGAACGACGCGCTCGCCGCAGGTAAGAACCTCCTTGTCACGCCGGGGGTCTACCACCTCGGCCAGACACTGAAGGTGACACGACCCGACACCGTCGTCCTGGGCCTCGGCCTCGCCACACTCATCCCCGACAACGGCATCACCGCGATGACGGTCGCCGACGTGGACGGCGTCCAGCTCGCCGGTCTGCTGATCGACGCCGGGACCACCAACTCCGCGCAACTCATGGAAATGGGCCCCAGCGGCTCCTCCGCCGACCACAGCGCCGACCCCAGCGCGCTGCACGACGTGTTCTTCCGCATCGGCGGAGCGGGAGTCGGCAAGGCCACCACCAGCCTGACGATCAACAGCGACGACGTCATCGGCGACCACCTGTGGCTATGGCGAGCCGACCACGGCAGCGGGGTGGGCTGGACCAGCAACACCGCCGACACCGGGCTCGTCGTCAACGGCGATGACGCGACGATGTACGGCCTTTTCGTCGAGCACTACCAGAAGCACCAGACCATCTGGAACGGCAACGGTGGACGCACGTACTTCTACCAGAACGAGATGCCGTACGACCCGCCCAACCAGGCGGCCTGGATGAACGGCTCCACGCAGGGCTACGCCGCCTACAAGGTGGCGAACTCGGTGACCAGCCACCAGGTGTACGGCTTCGGCAGCTACTGCTACTTCAACGTCAACCCCGGCGTCGCCGCCGAGCGCGCCATCGAGGCGCCCAACAACACGAATGTGCGCTTCAAGGACATGGTGACGGTCTCACTGGGCGGCACCGGCACGATCCGCCACGTCGTCAACGACCGGGGCGGCCCCTCCAACTCCTCCACCAACGTCGCCAACCTCGTCAGCTACCCGTGAGCGCGTGACCAGCCCGGAAAGGACCGATCCAACGATGCACACTTTAAGATCCGGCTCGGCGCGCGTGACCCTGCGAGTCCTCCTCCTGCTGGCGACGCTGCTCACCCTGGCGGCGCCGCCCGCCGCCCGGGCGAGCACGGCGGCCGCGCCGTTCAAGGTGCTCGCGCTGTACAGCGGCACCTGGGACGCGGCGCACATTGATTTCGAGAAGGAGGCGAACGACTGGTTCCCCAAGCAGGCCGCGGCGAACGGATTCACCTACACCGCCAGCAACAACTGGGACCTGCTCAGCAACGGCGGCGTAAGTGCCTATCAAGTCGTTCTGTTCCTCGACGACTTGCCGCAGACCTCCGCCCAACGGACGGGATTCGAGCAGTACATGCGCGGCGGTGGCGCCTGGATGGGTTTCCACGTCTCGGCCTTCACCACCGACGCGGCGAGCTGGCCCTGGTACCACAACCAGTTCCTCGGCAGCGGCAATTTCAAGTCCAACACCTGGGGCCCGACGACCGCGGTTCTGAAGGTCGAGGACCGCACCCATCCGTCCACCAGGAATCTGCCGGCCACGTTCACCTCGTCGGTCAGCGAGTGGTACAGCTGGTCCAACGACCTTCGGCAGAACCCGGACATCAAGATCCTGGCCTCCGTCGACCCGAGCAGCTTCCCGCTGGGCACGGATCCCAACCAGTCCTGGTACAGCGGCTATTACCCGATCCTGTGGACCAACACGAAGTACAAGATGCTGTACGCGAACTTCGGCCACAACGCGATGAACTACGACACCAACACCCGCCTGTCGTCGACGTTCGCTAGTGAGACCCAGAACCGGTTCCTGCTGGACGGGCTGAAGTGGCTGGGCGGCGCAGACACCACGCCGCCGCCGGAGGATTCGATCTCCGAGACCTCCTGGTACGCGCTGGAGAACAGTGGCAACGGCACCTGCGTGGACGCCCGTTCGGCCGCCACGGCGAACGGGACAGCGATCCAGCAGTACACATGCAACGGCACGCAGGCGCAGCAGTTCCGGCTCCGCTCGACCGAGGGCGGATACCGTCAGGTCGGCATCCGCGCCAACCCGCAACAGGTCGTCGACGTCACCGGCGCCTCGGCCGCCGATACGGCGCCGCTGCAACTCTGGAGTTACGCCGGAGGGCAGAACCAGCAATGGCTGCCCGTCAAGGAAGGTACTGGGCGCTACCACTTCATCGCCCGACACAGCGCCAAGTGCCTGACGGCGGCGAGCGCCGCGACGAACAGCACCCAGCTCACCCAACGCACCTGCGACGGCTTACCTGCGCAGAGCTTCATGCTGACGGCACAGTCCTGACCGGTCAGATCGGAGGTCGTAGGAGCGTGCCCCGTCGCCGCTGGCCGGCGACGGGGCACTCCCCGTTCCATGCCGGGCGGCGATCGAGCGCGTGGGGGGGAATAGCTTCGTCATCGTCTGGAGCCGTGTGGCCGGGGGTCACCACGGGAGTTGCGCTGGTGCGGCTCCACTGCGACACGGGCCGGCTGGTCGGGCCCCAGGTGGCGATGCCGTCGGCGTCCGAGCGCCGTTGCCAGTATGCCTTGCGGCCCTTGGGCGGGTGCCCTTCGCGCACATCGCCGATCACGGGCCGGTCCTCCCACGCCTCGCCGCGACCATAGAGCGTCATGTCGAGCAGGCCGAGGACCCGTCGACCGGCTCATTGCCACGGCCCGTCGTGGAGCTGGTGTGCGCCGCGGAGAAATCGATGCGGGCGCGGTGAGTCCGGGAACGACGACATCCCGCCCGATCGAGATGATCGGACGGGATGTCGTGAGCGGCTCACGCTCCCACGAGCCGACTGAAACTGTTACGCCGGGTCGATACGGGAGATGCTGCCGCCAAGGGCGAGCACGTACAGCTCGCCGTCGCCGTCCTCCACGAACGAGACGACCTCGCCGCCGTTGACTCCGAGGTCGCTCCGGCCCGTCACCTCGCCGTTCTCGATCGTCAGACCGCGCACGGTGCCGTCGCAGTAGTCGCTGTACAGGTACTGCCCCTGAAGGTCCGGGATCGCGTCGCCGCGGTAGACGTATCCACCGGTCACCGAGCAGCCCAGCCCGGTACGGTCGTACTCATGGACCGGCGGCACGTGGTTCGCGGGCTCCGTGCCACCCCGGAAGGGATGTGTGCCCTCCATCGAGGCCCAGCCGTAGTTTTCGCCGCCCTCGCTGTCCGCCGGGGCCCAGTCGATCTCTTCCCAGTCGCTCTGGCCGACGTCACCTATCAGCAGGTCGCCGGTGCCCGAGTCGAAGGAGAACCGCCACGGGTTGCGGAGCCCGTACGACCAGATCTCGTCCTTCGCGTCCGGGTCGTCCACGAACGGGTTGTCCGCCGGGATCGCGTACGGCTCGCCGCCGCTCGGGTCGATCCGCAGGAGCTTGCCGAGCAGCGTGTCGAGACTCTGCCCGTTGCCTTGCGGGTCACCGCCCGAGCCGCCGTCGCCGAACGCGATGTAGAGGTAGCCGTCGGGGCCGAACTTGATGTCGCCACCGTTGTGGTTCTCGTACGGCTGCGTCTGGGTGAGGACCGTACGCCGGGAGTCCGCCTGGATCGCGCCGTACTGCACGGCGAACTCGTCGATGGTGCTGGTGCCCTCGAGATCCGTGTACGAGATGTAGAAGTGGTCGAACTCGTTGTCGAACGCCACGCCCAGCAGGCCGCGTTCACCGTCGGTGGTCGTCTCACTGGATATGTCGAGAACGGGCTCACCGAGCCCCCGGTCGTCCAGGACCCGTACGGTGCCCGCGCGTTCGGCTATCCAGACGGTGCCGTCGGGCCCGGCGGCACCTGCGGTCGGATTCTGGGCTGTGGCCACTTCCGTGAGCGCGACATCTGCCGCCGCCTGGGACGGGGCGGCCGGCTCGTCGGCGTACGCCGTGGCGAAAGCGAGGGAAGTGGCAAGGCAGATGGTGCCGATGATCGCAGAGCTTCTGGTGCGAAATTTCACCGTGACTCCTAGAGGCGGCGAGTGGGGGGAGTTCACCCGGCTGCTTTGGGTGGAGTTGAGCGGGCGTCGCCCGCGCCAGCACGCAACGTGGGTGGGGGGATTGTGTGCCACTGGCTACGGGCGAGGATACCGGGACAGGAGCGGCTGGCCTAGACCAATAACTCGCCCGTCTGCGCCGAGCATCGAAACGCCCAACCGGATTTCCCCGGTAGGGGCTTTCACCAGTCACTGGAAGGACGGTGCCCAGGCCGGCTGCGACGCCTCCATTTGGCAGGGGGCCGGACGGTGATCGTGCTGGAGGCTCAGCCCTTGCTCAGGTCCGGGCACGTTGCCCTGTCGCTCTTCTTCGCCGCGTCCTGCTGGTCGCGCCACTCGTCGATGAGTGCCGCCGCCGTGTGCGTCTGCATGGAGTCGTGGAAGTCCTGCCTCTCGTGCAGCCGCCGTCCCACCTGCTGTTCTCGCCCTTGGCCTTGTCCCTTCCTGGGGCAACCGAGCGCCCACTTGGCCGGGCGGGCCCGCCGCACTGCTCCTCCGCCGGCCCCGGCCGACCTGGTGTTCTCCGAGCGCAGCCGCGATCACGCGGCGCGCGGCGGGCCTGAAGGAGCCTGAGGGGGCGTCCCCGCGCGTGCTGCCGAAGGTGGTCTCAGTGCTCGATGCTGAACAGGCGGTTTTCCACTCCGTCGAGGGCGAGCCGGAGCGCTCCGTGGGCCACCGCCTGGTCACCGAGTTGGGAGGCGACCACGGCCACGGGGAAGAGGCAGAGCTCGGCGAGGCGGCTGCGCAGGGGAGCGAGGAGGAGTTCACCGGCGCGGGAGAGACCGCCACCGATGACGACCGCCTCCGGGTCGACGGTGAGGACCACGGCGGCGACGCCCTGGACGAGGTCGGCGGCGAAGCCGTCGAGGGCCTTGATCGCCGCGGGGTCGTCGCAGCGCGCCGCGTCGAAGAGCCGCTCGGGCGTGCCCCACCGCTCCAGGAGCCGCCGGTGTGCGTTGTGCCAGCCGGAGCCGGGCAGGACGCCGATCTCCCCGGCCGCGCCGTGCCGACCGTGCAGGACGGTGCCGTCCAGCAGGATGCCGGCCGAGATGCGGCGCCCCACATGGATGTAGACGACGTCGCGGGCGTCGGTGGCGCCGCCGCGCCAGCGCTCGCCGAGCGCAGCCAGCTTGGAGTCGTTGCCGGCGACGACGGGCGCGCCGAAGGTCGTCTCGAACGCGGACGCGAGATTCGTGCCCTGCCACTCGGGCAGCACGGCGCTGATCGTGACGGTGTGGTCGGTGTCGACGATCCCGGTGGTGCCGACGCCCACGGCCCGTACGGCGTCGGTCTGCTGTCCGGCGCCGCGCAGCGTCCGGTGACCCAACGCCCGTGCCGCGGCGATGCGTTGGTCCGGGGTCAGCTCGGGCCCCATGGCGGTGCGGTGCACCCCGAGCACGGTGCCGGCCAGGTCGCAGACGACGGCGAGCGCCTTGTGGACGCCTATGTCGAGGCCGAGGACGCAGCCGGACTCGGCGCGGAAGCGGTAGCGCTTGGCGGGGCGGCCCAGGCGTCGGGGCGCGTCGGGGTCGGGGGTGACCTCCGCGGCCAGGCCCTGCTCGACGAGACCGGCCAGCGCGTTCTCGACGGTGGCGCGGGCGACTTCGGTGGCCTTGACCAGCTCGGTGAGGGTCAGCCCGGTGTCCGCGGCGGCGTGCAGAGCGCGCAGCACGGCGGCCTGGTTGAACCGGCGCAGCAGTGAGGAATCGGCCCCCGATGTGGCAGCGATGTGAATCGACCCCCTTGACGTGGTGGCGGCCCGGGTGGACTATCGAGCCGCTTTATTTCAGAAGGTAGCAGAAATAAAACCGCACGGGCGGCAGCGCGTTCCCGTCCGCCGCGGCCGTCGACCTCCGCCTGAAACGAGCGTGATCCGTGCACCGTATCGCCCGAACCACCATGCCCCTGCTGCTTCTTGGCCTTGTCGCCGGTGCGTGCAGCCCGGCCGGCACGACGTCCGCCGACGACGGGGAGGGCAAGGCCACCTTGACTTTTCTGACCTTCGAGACGCCGAACCTGGACGCGAAGTACTGGGACGCCGCCATCGCCCGCGCGGAGAAGAAGGTGCCGGGGGTGCGGATCAAGAAGCTCGTCGCGCCGAGCGCCGACCGCACCGGGTACGCCAAGCAGCTGCTCGGCTCGGGTCAGTTCCCGGATGTGATGATCGCGGTGTCGCCGTCGGGGTTCGCCGAGTCGGGACAGCTCGCGCCGTTCACTGACGCCGAGTTGACATCGTTCACCTTCCCGCACTCCAACCCCATCGGCGGGAAGATCTACCAGCTCCCGTACAACACCCAGCCGACGCCGCTCGTCTACTACCGCAAGTCCATATTCCGCACAGCCGGCATCGATGCGCCTCCGAAGACGTACCGGGAGCTGCTGGAGGACTCCGCCACGCTGAAGAAGGCGGGCGTCGATCCGTTCGTCGTGGGCGGGGGCGGCAAGGACTCCTTCGCGGCCTCGTACCTGTGGACCGCGCTTGTCGGCACCGATGTGTACAGGAAGACACCGGACTGGCTGGCCCAACGCCGCGCGGGCAAGGTCAAGTTCACAGATCCACTGTTCAAGAACGCCACCGGGAAGTTCGTCGGCCTGGTCGACAAGGGTTACGTCGACTCGTCGGGCCTCTCCCGCGACTACGCGGCGACCGAGAAGGCGTTCCTGGCCGGCAAGGGTGCGATGTACCCGATGGGCGGCTGGTTCGCCACCGCCGCCGACCAGAGCCCGGTCAAGGACGACATCGGTGTCTTCACCTTTCCGACCGAGGACGGTTCGACCGTGCTCCCCTCCTACACCGGCGGCGGCATGTCGGTCAGTGCGAAGTCCGCGCACGTCGACCTGGCCAAGAAGTTCGCGCTCGCCTTCAACGAGGACCGCCGGAACCTCGACGCGGTGGTGAAGTCCGACGGCGCCATCATCGCCGAGAAGGGCTATACGCCGCCGCAGGGCATGGGCCCCGTCTACCGGGCCACGGCCGAGGTCTACGACAGCGCGGTCTCGGCGGACGGCGTCGTCAACGCCTTCCTCGTGGAGACGGGCGACGACGCGATGCTGCCCGGCACGGTCGACCAGTCGTACGCCTTCGCGCAGGACATCATCGCGGGCCGCAAGAACGCCGACCAGGTCACCAAGGCCCTGGACGAGGCGTGGGCGAAGGCCGACACCGAATGAGCGCGCTCACCGACGACCGTGCCACCGCCGTGCCGTCCCGCCGCACGGACCGCGCCGCCTCGCCCGCACGCCGCAGCCCGTGGCCCGCGGCGCGGCACTTCCTCGGCTTCGGCGCTCCGGGGCTGCTCTTCTACGCCTGCTTCGTCGTCGCCCCGATCGCGCTCAGCGTGGGCTACAGCTTCACCAACGCCAACCAGTTCGCCCCGCACACCCACTTCGTCGGCCTTGACAACTACACCGAACTCCTCACCGACGAGACCTTTCGGACGGCCCTCAAGGTCACGACGATCCTCTCGCTGGTCATCGTGATCGTGCCCAACGTCGCGGGCCTCGCGGTCGCCGTCCTGCTCGACCGGCGCGGCCGCCTCTACCACGCGCTGCGCGGCGTCTTCTTCGTCCCGGTCGTCCTGTCGTCGGTGGTCGTCTCCGTTGTGTGGCAGGCGATGCTCACCGACGACGGGCTCGTCAACACCCTGCTGCGTTCGGCGGGAGTCTCCTCGCCGCCGGGCTGGCTGTCCGACCCCGATCTCGCCCTGTACTCCGTCGGCTTCATCATCAGCTGGCAGATGCTCGGCTTCTGCGCCGTCGTCTATCTCGCCGGACTGCAGGGCGTGCCCGGCGAACTGCGCGAGGCGGCGCAGCTAGACGGCGCAGGGCCGTGGCTGCAGTTCCGCAAGGTCACGTGGCCGATGCTGGCGCCCGCGCTGACCATCAACACCGTCATGCTGCTGATCACCGGCTTCAAGGCGTACGACCACATCCAGGTCCTCACCGCCGGCGGGCCGGGCACCGGCACCACCGCCACGCTCGCCTTCAGCGTGGTCCGGACCGGGTTCACCGCCAACCGCACGGGCGAGGCCTCCGCCATGGCCTTGCTGATGCTGGTGATCGTCGCCGCCGTCTCCAGCGTCGCCCTGCGATTCCTGCAGCGCCGAGAGGTCGACTTGTGATGTCCGCAGCCAACTCCCGTACGACAAAGGCACCGTGGGTCCGGCCCGTGGCCGCCCTCGTCGTCACCGCCGCGTTCTTCCTGCCCCTCTATCTGGTCCTCACCAATGTCTTCAAGCCGGGCAAGGACATCGCCGGGCACCCGGCTTCCCTGCCGTGGCCGCCCACCCTCGACAACCTCCGCGCCGCCCTGGACCGGCCCGACCGGCTGTTCTGGAACGGCCTGATCAACTCCGTGACGATCACTCTCTTCTCGATCGTCGTGCTCACTGTCGTCTCCGCGCTGCTCGGCCACTACCTCTGCCGCTCACGCAGCCGCCTCGCGCGCCTGACCCTGCTCGTGCTGCTCGCGGGCCTGATGATCCCGCCACAGGTGATCCTCGTCCCGGTCACCGAAGTCCTCCGCCTGGCCGGGATGATGACGACCCTTCAGGGGATCGTCGCGTTCAACGTCGGCTACTACGTGCCCTTCGGAGTCTTCGTCTTCTCCGGCTTCATCCGCACCGTACCGCTCGAACTGGAGGAGTCCGCGCAGCTCGACGGCGCCGGCCGGTGGCGCACGTTCTGGCAGGTCGTCTTCCCGCTGCTGCGGCCGGCCACCGCCAGCGTGCTGATCTTCCTCGGGGTGTGGATCTGGAACGACTTCCTCAACCCGCTGATCATCCTCGGCCCGGCCGGCGGCACCACCGTCACCGTCGGCGTCTACCGCGCCATCGGCGAGCACCAGGCCGACTACGGCCAGGTCTTCGGCCTGATGTTTCTTGCCGCGCTGCCCGTCCTGATCTTCTACCTCGCTCTCCAGAGGCACTTCGTCAAGGGCCTCACCGGAGGAGCCGTCAAGGGATGACGTACGTGACCCAACTGCCCACCCCCCCGTTCGCCAATCTGCACGCCCATCACGGCCGTACCCTCGACCGCCCGCTGACCCTCGCCGTCGCCGGGGCCGGGGCGCGCGGCACCGGATATCTGGAGCTCGCCGAGCGCGCGGAGACACCCGTGCGTATCACGGCGATCGCGGAACCGCGAACCGCGCGCCGTACCGCACTGGCCCAGCGTCACGGCGTTTCGGACGACGCCCGGTTCGACGACTGGCGCGAACTGGCCGCCCGGCCACGGCTCGCCGACGCCGTGGTCATCGCCGTACAGGACGCCCAACACCTGGAAGCCGCCCAGGCGTTCGCGGCGCTCGGCTACGACCTGCTGCTCGAGAAGCCGATGGCGCTCAGCGCCGAGGACATCGACGCGATCGCCGCCGCAGCGCAACAAGCCGGGGTCTCGCTGACCGTCTGCCACGTGATGCGGTACGCGCCGTACACGCGCCGCCTCAAGGAGTTCCTGGACGCGGGACGCATCGGCGACATCGTCTCCGTCCAGCACCTGGAACCCATCGGCTACTGGCACTACGCCCACTCTTTCGTCCGCGGCAACTGGCGGCGCACGGACGAGTCGACGTTCGCACTGCTGTCCAAGTCCTGCCACGACATCGACTGGCTCAGCCACATCGTCGGACGGCCTGTGCGCGCCGTCTCCTCATTCGGTTCGCTGCGCCACTTCCGGCCGGAGAACGCGCCCGCCGGATCGACCGAGCGCTGCCTCGACTGCCCATTGGCCCAGGGCAGTTGCCCCTACGCGGCACAGAAGCTGTACCACGTGGGGCTGCGCGAGGGCGGCGTCAAGCGGTACTTCACCAGGATTGCGGCCGAGGAACTGACCGAGGAGGCGGTCACCCGCGCCCTGCGCACCGGACCGTACGGGCGCTGCGTCTACCGCAGCGACAACGACGTCGTCGACCACCAGGTGGTGAACCTGGAGTACGAGGACGGGGTCACCGCCGCGTTCACGCTGACCGCGTTCACCCCGCAGGAGAACCGCCACACCAAGATCTTCGGGACGCGTGGCCAGCTCACCGGTGACGGCCGCACCATCGAGATCTACGACTTCGCCACCGACGAACGCACCGTCGTCGACACGGACAACGGAGGCTCATCGGCGGCCGAGGGCCACAGCGGCGGCGACGAAGGGCTGATGACCGCGTTCCTGCGGGCCCTGCACGAAGGGCGCCCCGAACTGCTCCTGACCGGCGCCCAGGAGAGCCGCGACACCCACCGCATCGTCTTCGCCGCGGAACACGCGCGGCGCACGGGACAGGTCGTGCACCTGTAGCCCGTGCCGGCCCGACCTGTGACCACAGTGGAAGAAGGAGAGAGCCATGAGTACGTACCCGTCCCGCAGAACGGTCCTCGGCGTCGGTGCACTGGCGCTGGGCATCGGCGTCACCACGACCGCACCCGCCGGCGCCGCCGGACAGTCCGCTGCGGCCACGCCGCAGCACACCAAGGGCACACTCACCCTCACCGCAGGACACCTCGCCGTCGGCCTCGACTCGGCAGGAACCGTCGTGTCCCTGCGCGACAACCGCACCGGCCGCGAGTACGCCGCCGACGGCAGATCAGCCTCGCTCGTCAGCCTCGTCGTCGACGGGAAGCAGGTCCGGCCGACCCGCGTCGCCCGCGTCAGCCACTCACTGCTGCGGTTCACCCACGACACCGCGGGAGTGACCGTCGACGTGGAGGTGCGGGCGAAGAGCACCTACACCACGCTCGAAGCCGTACGGGTCCAGGGCCCCCGCGGTGCGGACGTACAGACGCTGCTGTGGGGCCCGTTCGCGACGAACGTGACGCAGACGGTCGGCGAGTGCGTCGGCGTAGTACACGACGGCGCGTTCGCGCTCGGGCTGCGTCCGCTCACCGACCGCACCGAGGGCGCCTGGCCGCAGGAGTACCAGGACCTCGGCTGGGAGAGCGAGGTCGCCGACAACCCCTCCGACCTACAGGTCGCCCCGCACGAGGAGTGGAGCGTGGCCGGGCGCACCCCATGGGGCTCCGTGCTGCGCGCCTTCACCTTCGACTACACCAAGGAGCGCCCGCGCGGGACCCGCGCCGGATACCGCATCCCCGTCGGCCCGCTGCCCGGCGGCCAGGGGCGCGTGACCGGCTCGAGCATCGCCCTGTTCGGCGCGGCACCCGACCTCACCCCGACCGTCCTGTCGGCCGTCGCCTCCGGCGAAGGACTGCCGTACCCGACGCAGAACGGCCAGTGGCAGAAGACGGCCCAGGCCAGCAGCGAGTCCTTCCTCGTGTTCCACGACCTCAAGAGCGCGAACGTCCCGGACGCGGCCCGTCTCGCGCAGGCCGCGGGCGTCGGCTGCGTCTACTCCCTGCCCAACGCCGTCGGCCCCTGGCAGACCACCGGCCACTACCAGTTCGACTCCTCGCTCGGCGGCGACGACGCCGGTGCGACGGCGGCCGTGCGCGCCGCCGAGGCCGACGGCGTCCACATCGGCGTGCACACGATCTCCGACTTCATCTCCACCAACGACGCCTATGTCGCCGCCCCCGCCGACCCGCGCCTTGCCCTCGGCGGCCGTGCCCGCCTCATCCGCCCGCTCACCGCGACGGACACCACCCTGACTCTCGACGCCGGCGCGCTCCTCGGCAGCGGCCCGTACGGCCAAATGCTGCGCATCGGCGACGAGTTCGTGCAGTACGCGACCGCCGCGCAGTCCGGCGACACGTGGGAACTTACGGGCGTCAAGCGTGCCCAGATGGGCTCGACCGCCGGCGCCCACGCCGGCGGCGAAACCGTCGCGCGCCTCCTGCTCAACAGTTACAACAGCCCCATCGGTGGCATCGGCATCATCGACGAGATCGCCGACCGCCTTTCCACCGCCTGGAACACCACCGGCATCCGCGCCAACTCCTACGACGGCGTGGAGTCGGCGGGAGAGTCGGGCTGGGGCAGCTACGGTATGGCGCGCCTCATCAACGGCACCTACAGGAAGAACCAGCGCAAGGACGGCTTCGTCACCGAGACCAGCAGGATGTCCTCCAACACCTGGGACGCGCTGACCCGGGCGAGCTGGGGCGAGGTCGGCGTCACCTCCTGGAATCAGGTCCTCGTCAACAATGCCTTCTATCGCGCCAACTTCCTTCCCGGAATGCTGGGTTGGATCAGCCTCAGGTCGTCCGAGACGCTGGTGAGCATCGAGGGCAAGCTGGCGCGCGCCGCGGGCCTGAACGCGGGCGTGGGCTTCCAGGGCGGCATCGCCGACCTGACCGCGGGCGGCGAGAAGGCACTGCGCATCCTCGACGCCATCAAGCAGTGGGAAGCGGCCCGCAACGTCGGCGCCTTCACCGAGGCGCAGCGCACGCGGCTGCGGGACCTGACGACGAACTGGCACCTCGACGTCGTCACCCCCGGCAAGGAATGGTCCCTCCAGCAGACCGATGCGGACGGCACCCCGATCGGCACGCCCGAAAGCGTCCTCACCCCTGCCCCCGCTCTGTCCGCCGACGCCCTGCCCACCGCAAAGCACCGCCGCCTCTACGGGGCCCGCGTCACCACCAACACCCCTGCGACGGTCCGCTACGAGATATCTGCGGGTGCCCTGCCCGACGGCCTGCACCTCAACCAGGACACCGGAGGCATCACGGGCACGCCCACCGCGCCGGGTACAGACCGCTTCACGATCACGGCACGCAGCACGGCGGGCCTCGCGGACGCTTCCCGGACGTACCGGCTGACCGTCGGGCGGTGAGCGACCGCGCGGCGCGCGGGGTGAGGCGCTGACCCCGATGGTGGGCACGGCGGACGGCAGAGAAGCAGGGGCTCCGCAACATTTCATCGCGCAATGACATCGATGGATGACACGTGATGACTAGTGCGTAAGCCCTCGCTGAGGGCCTCCATCCCCGCGTCCGTGCCCACCCCCGCCGCACCGACATCAATGGTTTCGTCTGGACGTTGGGCGAGCCTGGACGCTGGGCGAGCCCGCCGACGAGGCAGCGTGGCAGGTGGTGCTGTTGCACCGCAATCTGTGCACGCTGGCGAACGACTTCGCCGACATGAAAGGCGAATTCGGCGATGTCGGCGGGTGGTTCGACACCGCGGCCTCACTGCTGATCGCATCGTCCGCGAAGCGCACACCGCCGTGCCCTCGTGATCTGACCGCAGCCCCCTTCTTGTCTCCCTTGTCTCCTCTCGCTGCCGCCGTCGGCCGGCAAGTGGCTCTCGGTACGAGATCGGCGCCGAGGCCAAGGACGTCAGGACTGAACGGCGTCCCGGCTGTGTTGATCAATGGTGCCGGGGTGGGAGCTGACGGAGCGCGAGGAGGCCGCCGACACCGGGAATGGCGGCAGTGGCCTTGGTGGTGGCCGTGGCTGTGACCGGGTCGAGGCGCCAGGTCGCGGTCACGACGAACAGGTAGGCGCAGCCGTGGGTGGGGCCCATCAAGGAGGAGATGGGTTCGAGGTGCGCGGTGGCGAGGTTGGCCAACATGATGACCAGGGAGATGAGTTCGACATGTGCGGCGATGCGCAAGGGGCGAAAGCGCACGGTCATGCTCCTGTGGTGGAGCCGGGACGGATGATCATCAGGACGGTGACCGTTGCCCACAGCAGGTTGAAGACGCCGGTGAGCATGGCGAGGCGGCCGGCGGATCGGGAGCCGGGACCGGGCATCTGCGCGACAGCGAGAGCGTTTTCCTGGGCGGGAAGGATCAGCAGCGCCAAGTTGGCGGCGGCCGCGGCGGTCAGCAGGATCGAGGCGATCAGCCACCCGCTGCCGAGGACGCCGAGGCTGCTGGCCGTGGCGAACCCGAAGACGGGAACCGCGATGCCGACGGCCGAGTAGACGCGGCAGATGCGGTGCAGCATCCGCAGGGTCAGGATCGCCTCGTGGTCACCCGGGTCGGCGTCGATGCGGCGCAGTGCTTTGGGGAACATGCTCGCGGCGACGGTGACTGGACCGATGGCCAGCACGGCGGCCAGGACATGCAGGGAGAGGAGGAGTTTCGTCACGGTCAGTGTTCCGTCGCCGCTCGGACGGCACGGCGTCGGCCGGTGACCTTGGATGCCGGGAGGCGTCCGGCCCTGGAGGCGCCGGTCAAGGTGTCGCCACTGATCGTCACGGCGAAGGCCAGGTTCAGGCGCAGGGGCTTGGTGACGGTCTGCTTCCAGGTGAGCCGGTCGCCGTCGAGGGTGATATCGGTGAGTGGGACTTCCTCTCCCGTCCCGTGGGCGACCCCGGTCAGGACACCGTCCTGGCGCAGTAGTTCGACGACGGCCTTGATCTTACCGATGGGGGTGGAGACGGACAGGTCCCAAGTGCCTTCAACGGACATGCTGTTGCTGCTTCCTCACGGTGCGATGTGAGCAGAGGTAATGCGAGGGGAGGTGCGGTGTGTGGTCAGAGGCCGACGGGCGCCGGGCCGTGATGACGCCAGACGGTGCCGCGGCGTTCATGTGCGAACAACTCCTCGACGGCGTGGGCGATCTGGGGGCCCACCTCGCGCTCCAGCAGGTACAGGCCGAGGTCGAGGCCGGAGGTGACACCGGCGCCGGTGACGAGGTCGCCGTCATCGACGACGCGGGCGCTCACGGCGTGGACGCCAGTGGCATCGAGCATGTCCAGGCCCAAGTGGTGGGTGGTCGCATGGCGGCCCTCCAGCAGGTCGGCCATGGCCAGGACGAGCGAGCCGCCGCACACCGCGCCGACCGTCACCTCCGGATTGTCCATCGCCGCCTTCAGCAGCGCAGGCAGCTCGGTGGTCAGGGTGCGGCCCAGGAGCACGGGGATGAATTCGTCCTGCTGCCACTCCCCGGCCCCCGCGTCATGGTCAGGGACTTCGCCGGGTTCTCCCACGCGGCCCGAGGCGCCGGGCACCAGAATCAGGCCCGCGCGTGTGGGGTCGAGGGCGGTCGTGGCGCGCAGCACCAGGCCCCCGGTGCCGCTGACCACCTCGCGCGGTCCTTCGGCGGAAACCAGCTCCACGCTCACCGCACCGCCGGAAGCGGTGCCGCCGGCGTACAGCACTTCATAGGGGCCGATGGCATCGAGTGGATCGAAGCCGTCGAACAGGACGATCTGGGCGTGCATGAAGGGTTCCTTCGGGAGTGCGACAGGCCCGGTCTGCACCGGGCTCGCTCCCGACGCTAATCGGCTGCCGAGTCCTGCCCCAGTGGCATTAGTGACACCTTTCAACGGAATAACGCCATCACTGGTGAAGAGGCCACTGAGCTGGCCAAGGAAGGGCTGGCGGGGTGCTCGGGCCAAGGCTGTGCCCCCGGAGAAGCGGTATCTTCTGGCCATGCACACTGTCGCTGTCCTCGCGCTGGATCAGGTGATCCCGTTCGATCTGGCCACCCCGATCGAGGTCTTCACGCGCACCCGCCTTCCGGACGGACGCCCCGGCTACCAGATCCGCGTGTGCGCCGAGCGCCCAGAGATCGACACGGGCTCCTTCACCCTGCGGGCCCCGTGGGGGCTGGAAGGGCTGAAGGGCGCGGACACGATCATCGTGCCCGGTACGGCCGCCCTCGTGGCTCCGCTGGCGCCCGCCGTCCGCGACGCGCTGCGGGCGGCCGCCGAGGACGGCACGCGCATCGCCTCCATCTGCACGGGCACCTTCCCGCTGGCCGCCACCGGCCTCCTCGACGGCCTGCGCGTCACCACGCACTGGGTCGCGGCCGACGCCCTGGCCGCGGCCCACCCGGAGATCGAGGTGGACCCGGACGTCCTGTACGTCGACAACGGCCAGTTCCTCACCTCGGCCGGCGCCGCCGCGGGCCTGGACCTGTGTCTGCACATGATTCGCGGCGACTACGGCTCGGCCGTCGCCGCCGACGCCGCCCGGCTTTCCGTCATGCCCCTGGAACGGGAGGGCGGCCAGGCGCAGTTCATCGTCCACGACTACGCGCCCAGCCCTCAGGGCTCGACCCTCGAACCCGTGCTGATCTGGTTGCAGGGCAACTTGGGCGCCGACCTCACCCTCGCCGACATCGCCGCCCACGCCGGGACCAGTACCCGGACCTTGATGCGCCGCTTCCGCGAACAGACCGGCACCACCCCGCTCCAGTGGCTCCACCGCGCCCGCATCCGCCAGGCCCAGCACCTCCTCGAGACCACACGCCACTCCGTCGAACGCATCGGCACCCAGGTCGGCTTCGGCTCACCCACCGCCTTCCGTGACCGCTTCAAGCGCACCACCGGAGTCAGCCCTCACGCCTATCGGCGCACGTTCAGCTGATTGAAGATCGTGGTGGGCGGTGTGGTCGGCGGTACAGACCGACAGCAAGATCGTCACCGCTGGCCTTACCAGTGTCGGGCGACGACTTCGCGTCGGCTCGCTTCAACACCGGCACCCACGGTCGCACAGGCCGAAGGACAGCCGTGACGCTGAGGAACTCTGTGGCGGCGAACTGCGCCCGGTGAGCCTGTAGTCGCCACTTGAAGTACGGGTGACAATGCCCGCGAAGCGCAGTGCTGACCAGCACGTGGGTGATCGCGGCGACGAGCTCCTCACGCGTGCTCGCCGCCACCCCGGTGCTCGCAGGCCGACGTATTGGCCATGCTGCGGAGGCTCGTTCGGGAGTCCGTCACGGGCCGTGGCTGGGGGAGGGGCGTGGGCGGGTGACGTTGCCGGTCGGCGGCACTCCTTCAGGTCAAGACGCCTCGCCGCCCGCGGTGACGGCCTTGAGTTCTTCCAGCGCTTCCCGCATCAACCGCGACAACTCGCTCTCCCCGTCTGCCGCGATCCAGCGCTCGAAGCCGACTTTGAAGACGGCGACCCCCGACTCGGCGGCCAGGCTCGCGGCCGGCTCCGTGACGCCGTGTCGGCGCAGGGCGTCGGCGAGCGCGGCCGAGACTGAGGCGATCTTGAGCAGGTCGCGCTCCTGGAGCTCGGGGTTCGCCATGATCACAGCCTGTCGAGTGCGCACGAAGTCGCGTTGGTCGGTGAGCATCCCGGAGATCGCATCGAGTCCCACCGCCAGCGCGTCGATCGGCGCCACGGACTTCAGCGCATCGGAGACCGCCCGTACGAACAGCTCCTGAAACTCGCCGACGGTGGCGAACAGTACCTCGCGTTTGTCGGCGTAGTGATTGAAGAAGGTCCGTTCCGTGAGCCCGGCGCGTTGGGCGATCTCCGCCACGGTGGTCTGTTCGTATCCGCGCTCGCTGTAGAGCTCCAGCGCTGCTGTCGCCAGGCGCCCGCGCGCGTTCGGCTCCCATCTACCCATGGGTAGATCCTACGTGATTACAGCGACTGCAATCGACCGTTAAGGTTGATTACAGTAACTGAAGTCAAAAGTTGAGGTCTCTCATGCGCATCTTTGTGACCGGCGCGACCGGCTACATCGGCTCCGCCCTCGTTCCCGAGCTCATCGAGGCGGGGTACCAGGTCGTCGGCCTCGCCCGCTCCGACGCCTCCGCCGCCGCGCTCACCGCCACCGGCGCGGAGGTCATCCGCGGCACCATCGACGACCTGGAGGTCCTGCGGGACGCGGCCGCCGCGTCGGACGGAGTGATCCACCTCGCCTTCAAGGGCGACGTCGCCTTCTCCGGCGACTACGAGGGCGCCGCCGAGGCCGACCGCCGCGCCGTCGACACCTTCGGCGATACGCTCGCCGGCACCGACCGCCCCTTCGTCCTCGCCTCCGGCTTCATCGGCCTCCCGCCCGGGCGCGTGGTGACCGAGACGGACGTGCCCACGATCGACGACTCGCCCTTCCTGATCCGAACGGCTACCGCCCAGGCCGCGCTCGCCTTCGCTTCCCGCGGCGTCCGCTCATCGGTGGTGCGGGTCTCTCCGACCGTCCACGGCGAGGGGGACTACGCCTGGGTGCCCGGCCTGATCGCCGCCGCCCGGGCCAAGGGCGTCTCCGGCTACACCGGCACCGGCACCAATCCCTGGCCGGCGGTCCACCGCCTTGATATCGCGCGGCTGTTCCGCCTGGCCGTCGAAAAGGCACCCGCCGGATCGGTGCTGCACGGCATCGCGGACGAGGGCGTCGCGCTCCGCGACATCGCCGAAGTGATCGGCCGCCACCTCAACGTGCCGGTGACCTCCGTGGCCCCAGAGGCCGCGGCCGAGCACTTCACCTGGCTGGCCCCCTTCATCGGCCTCGACATACAGGCATCGAACACCCTGACCCGAGAGCTGCTGGACTGGCAGCCGACCCACCCCGGGCTCCTCGAAGACCTCGACAAGGGCCACTACTTCCACACCGACGCTCCAGCGCACCGCGGCCGGGCGGAAATCACCCGAGGTTGAGCGGCTGGCTGCAGACCTCATTCCTGTGCGGGCAGGAGAACCGTTGGCGTGGGCTCCACGTGTTCCAGCTGGCGTATCACGGCGATTTTGTGATCCGCCGGCCGCCGGTGAGCCTGTGGGGCAGGTTCTGGCCAGGTGGGCGATCATCAGGGAGAAGAACACGCCGATCGAGACGTCGGTGCCCGAGTTCTGGATGGTGGCATGCATGCCGGATGAGACGCCGCGCACGTGGGCCAGGACGCGGCGACGTGATTCGCGATGCCCGCGGCAGTGCTGGAACTTCCGGCGCCTGTGAGGTTCCCGCCGTGGTCCGGAACTGCGCGGTCTCCGCGGGGAGTTCGAAGCTCCGAAGCCTCTGCCCGTCGTGAAGCTGGAGGACCTTCTGGTGCAGCCGGCCCCGGACTCCGGCCCTGGACCAGATGACGAATCGGCGGTGCACGGTCGACTTCGAGGCCCGAAGCACGGAGGCAGAGTCCGCCAGGCACACCCGCTGACCAGCACGTAAATGATCGCGGCAAACACCGCCTCATCATCAATGTTCGCCACCCCGCCGCCCTGTGGCCGGGAGTCCTCGTCGATCGCCCGCACGAGCGCGTGAGCAAGGAATAGCGTCTGCAGGGTGTACTCGGGGCGGTACTAGTCGGGCGAGGCTTGGCACTCGAGATGGCGCCATCCGAGTGTGCTGCGGCTGTGTCGGGCCGCGATCGCCGGACTGATTGATCATGCTGAGCCCGAACCAGCACCATGCCCAGCGAAGGGGTGTTTAGCATGCCGAACGACTCAGTCGCACGCTTCCTGGCGGCCTTGGCACCCGAGGACAGGGAGACCGTCGTGGCCAGGCCCGGGGAGGAGCAGGAGCGGCTCGCCGCAGCCTGGGAACGGGAGTTGGAGGGGGATGACGAGCTTGATGTCCTCGACGAGGTGTCCCCGCCGGCAGCCGAGGCTGAGGCGGCTCGCCGCGTCCTTCGACAGGAGTCAGACTGACCCGTCTGATGGGCCGTCGTGCGGTAGTAAGTCGCAGATCGGTATTCGTTTCGGCCGCCTCTGCGATGAGACCCCGGTAATGATGGGGCCCCCTGCGAGGCAACGCACAGGGTGACGCAGCAGCATCCCGGCCTTCTCTTCGAGCAGAGCCACGACGAGGAGCTCGCCGTCCACCGGTCCGCAGTGCTCGAGCACGTCTTCGTGGGTCCGGCGGGCGGCGTCCGCGACGGAGTGAGGCGTGCCGAGTTGCGTGACTCCTCCCCGCCGGATGAATCCGGGGGGGCTCGAACTGCAACCTGGAGATCTGCCTCAAGAAGTCCGGTTCCGCGGCCTGTAACACCTTCGTGATCAACAACTCGACCTGAGCTCTGCCCACATGACCCGTCCCGCCGGCTGCTGGTGCGCCGCTTGCCGGAGCGAGTTCCTGCCGGCCTGAACGACTTGAGCGCGCGCACCGGCCCGGCCCCCGCCGTCGGGCGTCATCCGTGCAGCCACAGCCGTATCGCGGCCAGGGTGACCGTGCCGTGGAAGACGTACGCCCGCTTCTCGTAGCGGGTGGCCACGGCACGGCAGCCCTTGAACGTCAGGACGCTCCGTTCCACCTCGTTCCTGCGGGCCTAGCGCGCGGTCAAAGCCAAGTGGGACGGCCTTCGCGAATGCGGTCACCTGTCCAGTAGGACAGGCTCCAGGGTGTTGTTGAGGCCGAACTGGGGAGGCGAGCAGTGGGGCTCGGAACAGTGGTCGTCACCGGGGCAGCAGGGAATATTGGTTCGGTCGTGCGCCGGGCGTTGCGCAGTGAGGTTGGCCGCCTGGTCTTGCTCGACCGCGTTCCCTTCCAGGCCGAGGCCGCGAATGAGGTGACGCACAGCGTCGACCTTCGGGAAGCGGCCGCCGTCGAGGCTGCGCTCGCCGGTGCGGACGCCGTGCTCCATCTGGGCGGCCTGCCGGACGAAGCACCGCTTGAGCATCTCCTGGACGTCAACGTGCTGGGCACCCACCATGTCCTGGAGGCCGTCCGCCGCGTGGCGATTCCACGGGTCGTGCTGGCCAGCAGCAACCGCGTGAGCGGTTTCTATCCCACGGTCCATCGCACCGGCCCACAGGGGCCGGTGCGCCCCGACGGCCTATACGGGGTGAGCAAGGCAGCTGTCGAGGCCCTGGGGCGGCTGTATGCGGACAAGTTCGACGTTTCCGTGATCTGCCTGCGTATCGGCAGCTTCGAGGAGGCGCCCACCGAGCCGCGCCACCTGGCCACTTGGCTCAGCCCGCGCGATGCCGTCGGCTTCTGCCGCGCCGCACTCACCGCCCCGCTCTCCACGCGCTTTGCCACGGTGTACGCCGTCTCTGCCAACACCCGCAGCTTCTGGGAACTCCCCGCGGAGTCCGAACTGGCCTACACGCCCGTCGACAACGCTGAAACACATGCGTCGCACATCACCGACGCCGATGTCCCTGCCGATCCCGACCTTCCGCAATCCGGCCCGTACGCCCTGCCCGAGTTCACGTTGAAACACCTCCGGCCCTGACTAGCCCTTGGCCAACCGCTCGGGTGGTCCGGCGGCTCTCGAAGTGGGGAGCCGGCGCGAGCAATGGGGCGTGAGCTATCCGGTGCGGGCGAGGTTGTGAAGGCGTGCGATGCCTAGCATGGCCTGGTGGGCACTGTCGCCCTTGAGCCACCAGTGCCACAGGATCTTCCAGTTCTTCAGCCGGGACAAGGCACGCATCATCGCTCAGTGCTGCTGCCTGCCCTCCCGCGAACTGGCTGCACCCGTCCTGCAGGACCTCAAGGAGGCCGGCCGGCTCCAGAAGGTACGCCCCGGCTCCAACCCGATGGATCCGGTGGCCTGCACCGTGCAACGGTCCCTCAGGGATCTCGTACCCAAGCCCGACTACACCTTCCTCGGCAGCACGCAGGGGCGGACAGCCGTTTCCGGTGACGACGGCATCCCCGAGGACTGGGGCGGTCGCGGCTCCGATCTCCACGAGGGCGCGGAGGCCGTGAGGCACTGCGGACTTGACGCCGGGACGGGATGCGCGGGGCTGACGGCTATGGCGCTCAGGACGCTGGAGAACCACCAGACGCTGGAGGAGCTGCAGGTGAGCGTGGACGGGCGGACGGTCTACATCAAGGTCTATTCGTTCGACTCCCCCGAGAGCGCGACCGTCACTGCCAAGGCTATGACAGCCGCTGGACGCGAGGACGCCCAGGACTCCAAGCCTCTGCAGACAGAGACGGGCGCAGAGTACACGGACGCTCTCTCAGAAGAGATCTCGGAGGACGACTACAGCGCCAAGGTCGTTCTGAGGACCGGAGCGGTCGTCATCACCGCGTGGGGGACGGACTTGAAGGGCACCGCCGACATGCAGGAGATCGCGAAAGGCCGGGTCGACCGGGTGCTCAAGGTGGCCGCGGTAAGAGTCCCGACGCGTGAACCGCCTAGGGCGACCCGTGGCGACCGTTGGGCCCGAGTACCCCGCTACGCCGCCTGTCGGAGTCGGTGCGGTTCACGGTCGTCCGTGTGCCGTCGCTTCCATGGGATCAGTGACCACCCGGGGACACCGTCGGTGGCGGTCAGACGTGGGCATCCTGCGCGGTCCTGCTCAACGGGCCAGCATGCCAAGGCAGTTATGTTGGCCACGTATGGTCGCTTTGAGCGCCCGCAAGCAGCCTGGGGCCCGTGGTGAAGGGCTCGGCAAATTTCGGAGCGTGGCCTGCGTGCTCAAGGCCTACGGCGAGTATCTGGACCACGTCATGACCTGTGCGGCCTGCGTCGACCACGGCAGGTTGCGTGCCATGGGCAGGGGACTGCATCGTGCCTGCAAGGCTGTGGCGGAGAAGACCTGATGCGGACCGGCCCGCCACGCTCGGCGGAACCGGCTGCCGCCGCGAAAGCGCGGCACCGTCATTGTCGCCGTTCAACAGGCCTGCGGGCAGAGCGCGCTGGGGCGCTCGCGTGTGCGTCTCGTGCAGGTGTCGAGGACTGAGGTGCCCGCGTATGGGCGCGGCTGTGCAGGAAGATCGCGGAGGGACACCTTCGAGCGAGCTGGGACGCGCGTTCGTTTCGGTGAAACCACCTTGCGGGCCCGTTGAGGGCGCTTGAATGAACCGATCACATGCCGCGATCGTATGCGGCTCGACTCAGGGGGATGCGCTGTGCGGAGATCGTATTACGCGGCACACGTCTATATGATCGTGGGAGTCCTCTCGGGGCTCTTCTACCGGGAGTTCACGAAGATCAAGGACTTCAGCGGGGAGACGCAACTGGCTCTCATGCACACCCACTTGCTGGCCCTGGGCATGATCGTCTTCCTTGTCGTCCTCGTCCTCGACAAAGTCTTCCAGCTGTCAGGGACGCGGCTCTTCACCGCGTTCTTCTGGTTCTACAACGTCGGCATCGCCATCTCGACCGGGATGATGGGGGTACACGGAATCCTGACCGTGCTCGGCCGCGACGAGGACCACATTTCCGAGGCGGTGCCACTGACCGCCGGACTCGGACACATCCTGCTGACTGTCGGTCTCATCCTGTTGTTCGTCCTGCTCGGCAAGCGCGTCAGCGAGCACGCAAGGCGGCCTGAGGCGACCGAGACGAAGAACGACCAGGCCGAAGCCACGTCCGGGTGAGGGTTCTACGCTGTGCGCAGTCGGCGTCGCCGGCGGCAGGATCAGTGAGTGGGGGCAGCCATGTCCCACCCGCGACGTGGGCCTGCGAGCTGCCAAGAACGAGCAGTTGCCCGCCCGCATGCAGCCCCGGGCCCTGTGGCTCTCGTGTCGGCGCTGGAGGAGGTCAGGGGGATCCAGACGCAGTGCGTTACAACGGCGAACTGCGGGGTCTACGGCGCCTCCGATTGCGTTACGAACATCGGCTTCGCCGCCCAAGGGCTGTCCCGTAAATGATCTCCGCGCTGCTCCGAAGGGTTGGCTGGAGCGCGAGCATCGGCCCGAGGTGGGCGACGATGCGGTCCGCTGCCGACTTGGACACCCCAAAGAGTGGGGCGAGCTGATACATCGTCAAGTTCGTGCACCAGTACGCCGCGACCAGCAGAACGTGCTGAGCAGGGACGGCAGCGGACCGCCTGTCAGAGACTCGGCGCGCGGAACGGCTGGCGCTGCTGGAGCGGTTCATCGAGGTGTCGGCAGAAGCGGAATGCTGCGCTTGCACGCGGCCTTCCGGGTGGGGGACACCGATGATTGGTACCTCGACCCGGGACGTCATGTACAGGCTGTGGGTCGCGGATCGGCTCTCCGCATCCAGTTCCCTCAGCCCGTGCATGCCGCGCACCGCACTTCCTCGACCTCAACCGGACCCTCTGGCAAGGTTTGTCCGACGGTGAGAGCGTGCTGGACTACCTGGAGGGCAACCGGTCGGCTTTTCTCGACGCGGCCCGAGCGGTCATGGGGTAGACCATCACCGACGTCGAAGATCTTTTTCGGGACAGCCCTAGTTAACCGAACGGCGTTGCTGCTGGTACTGCTGGTACTGCTGGTACGGCTAGTTCGGCGAGGGTGCGGAGCATGTGGTGTTGGCGAACTCCCTGACACGCTCTACCCGACACGCGCGTCATCGATGAACACGGTCAACGCGTCCACGGTTGCGTCGGGCTGCTCGTCGGGAATGAAGTGCCCGGCTTCCGGGATGACGACGCCGGTCACGTTCTCTGCCCAGGGGCTGATGGAGGCGGCCATGTCGGGGATCGAGCCGTGAGAGCTGGAAATTCCCAGGACCGGGATGGTCAAGTGCCCTCGTCCGGGAGCGAGAGCGTCCTGGTTCTTGCGCGCTGATTCCGCGGCGTCGCGGAAGTAGGCGAGAGACGCTCGGAGCCCTCCCTCGGCTGCGATGGAGGCGGCGTAGTGGTCGATATCGGCACTGTCGAACGTGTTCGGGGACAGTGTCTTGACCCTCAGGAACCAGGCCACGTAGTCACGTTCGCGGCCGGTGATCAGCGTCTCGGGCAGTTCGGGCACCACGTGGAATGCCAAGTGCCAGGTCTTCCAGGCCCGTTCGGGGTCCGTTGGGATGGTGTCCGGGAGGGTGATTCCGGGAATGCCGGCGTCGAGCAGGGCGACGCCGTGCAGGCGGTCTTGGTACTTCAGGGCGAGCGAGAAGGCGACGCAGGCCCCGATGTCGTGGGCGACGAGCCAGTACTTCGGCACGTTGAGCGCGGTCAGCGCGGCCTGTACGCGCGAAGCGACGGTGTGAGTGTCGTAGCCCCCTTGGGGACGATCGGAGTGGCCCTGTCCCGGCAGGTCGATCGCGATCACGTGGAAGCGCTCGGCAAGGCGCGGCATCGCCTTGTGCCAAGCCCACCAGGTCTGCGGGAACCCGGCGAGCAGCACGACGGTGGGGCCGCTCGACCGACCGCCTTCCACGGCGTGAAGCCGGATCCCTTCCGCGTCGACCCAGCGGTGGGTGAAGCCCGCGAGGTCGCACAGCGGCAGCCCGCGGACATGGTTCTGGTCGACGGTGGCGTCGGTCATGCCTCCTGTCTAACATATCTTGGACTGTTCAGTTCAAGACAGGATGGGAAAGGCCACGATGGACTAGCTGAAGAACGGGGTGCATACGGGATGGCCGGGAAGAAGCAGTTCGACGTGGAAATCGCGATCCACGCGGCGATGGTCCAGTTCTGGCGGTCCGGGTACGCCGACACCTCGCTCGACGACCTCTCCAAGGCGACCGGATTGAACCGAAGTTCCATCTACTCCTCCTTCGGCGACAAAGACGCGCTCTACCTGCGCTGCCTGGACCGCTACGCCGTCCGGTATGGAGACAGGTACGAACAGGCGCTTGCCTCCGGTACGTCCGGGGAACCGCTGCGGGCGATAGAGGCGTTTTTCGAGGTCACCCTCCAACGCATCGCCGACCCCGATGTGCCGGACGGATGTCTGGTCGCTCAGACCGCGATGGCGACACCAGTACTCAGCCCCGCTATCGCCACGCGTGCGATCGAAGCTGTGGGGCTTCAGCGTGCGCGGCTGCGGACTGCCTTGAACACCGCGGAGTTGGCCGAGGGCGAGGCCGAGAACTACGCCATTCACATCACGGCGGTCAACCAGTCGCTGGCCGTGATGAGCAGGGCCAGGGCGAGTCAGAAGCAGCTCCGCACGATCGTCGACATCAGTATGAGCGCGCTCTCGCAGGTTTTGCACAGCCGGGGCTAGAGCCTGTCTCTTGGACCGTTCTCAGCGGCACACCCGGGTCGACGATCAATTGAACCGAAACGTGCGATCTGGCATCGCCATTTCGGTTGGGCTCGGCTGAGCTGGCCTGATTCGTTTGGGCGATGATTGTCGCTGCCTGTCGATGTGTGGATATCGCTGGGGCCCGACGTCGGCTCGAAGAACACCCCAAGGAGATAGACCCAACCGGACCCGCGACGAGGAACGAGCCCGTCGCCTCGGTGAGTTCCCCCGAGCCCTTACCCTCGCCCCACAACCGGCGGCACCGGCAACCGTCGACCCCCTGGCACCGACGGCCGTCCGGAGCTGTCCCCACTGCTACCAGCCTGTCACGAGCGTCGCCCTGCTTGCCCCTCAGGAATCCGCCCGCCCCACCATCACGAATCAGCCCGCCGACCTGCCGGTCGGCGGGCCCACAACGGGGCTTCGTCCACGAGTTTCGACAGCGCTGGGCTCCGTCCTGGCAGTGCCTGTCGCGTTGGGGCTCCGCGCCGTCGAGCACGAGCTCAAGCGGACGGCGTGACCGGGGACCGCAGGCCGAGCCACTGCTCGGCGCCCCAGGCCTGGAACCGCTCTACCTCGGTGAACCCGAGCTTCGCCGCGAGACGCATCGAGCCGACGTTGGCGGTCTGGGTGGTGAGCACCACCGGCTCGCCGGGAAGGACGCCGTCGAACCAGTCGAGCGCCGCCGCGCACGCCTCGGCGGCGTACCCGAATCCCCACGTACGCGGCAGGAACAGATAACCGAGATCGGCCTTCCCCGCAGCAGCCGGACGACGGTGCTCCGTTGCTCGCCTGAGCAGGATCTGGCCGATCATCGACCCGTCGAGATCAACGACGAAACTCCCGGGCCACCGCTCGGGTACCCCGGGCGTCTCGCGCTCAAGCTCGTCACGCGGCCGGGGGCCGCCGAGGTAGGTATGCACATCTGGCGACGACAGCAGCTCGATGAAGGCCGCGCGGTCCCGGGCCTCGGGCTCACGGAGCACGAGTCGCTCGGTCCTGATCGGGGCAGGTGGCCAGGCGACGGGTCCAAGTTCAGTCATGCCGACCAACCAATCAGCAGGATCGGCAGCGATCAAGGCTCGCGGACCGATCAACCCAACGGCCCGGGCCCCACACTCACCAACGGGGCCGTGCAGACCCGATCCGATCCAACCGCCAGTCACCAGGCAGGGCCAATCTTTACCTTTTGGTGATCAAGGAGCGCTCTCCGCTTCCCGTCTTCCCCAGACAGTTCAAAGACCAAGCATGTGGGGCGAGGAGCGGCCCAGGCCGGTGTTCAAAGATCCCCATCAAGGTAGATGTTGCGTAGCCAGGAGCCGCTGCGCGGGGTGTGGCGGCCGGACTCGTGCCGGCTCGCAGTCCGCCAGAGCCCGGTCACGGGTGGTTGTGTGGGCGGCGAAGACGCCGATCTGGTGGTTCTCGGTGTGGTCGGCGGTGCCGAAGTGCCGGCGCTGCGCGCCCGCAGAGATGGTGCTGTTCTCGGCGAAGCCGGTGTCGTTGAGGATGAGTACCCCGCCGTCCTCGCCGAGCTTGTCGGCAGCCTGTGTCTGCAGGTTGTCGTGGATGTCGTCGGCATTCCAGGTTGCCCCGTTCAGCAGCCGCCGCATCCGTCCAAGGCCGCATCCGCAAGGCCGTCCATCACGCTGAGAGGCTGCCCGGATCGTGGTCTACGCCGCTCCCGTGTCGTTCGGGCGCAGGTGCCGCCCGGACGACACGGGAGCGCGAGTGCCTGCTAGGACTGGCGGCCCTGGCCTTCGGCGGCCTGGGTGATGACGGCAGCTACCGTTGCCGCGCGGGAGACGTAGACGGCGTGGCTTCCCGGGGTTTCGGTGACGGTCGCGCCGGCTCGCTCGGACATGGCTCGCTGGGCGGGTGGCGGGATCATCCGGTCGTCGGTGGCGACCAGGTACCAGGACGGCTTGGTCCGCCAGGCCGGTTCGGAGACCGTGCCACCGAGGGCGTCGACGCCCCATGGGACCTGGGAGTCGGCCATGAACGCGGCCTGCGCCTCGGGCACGTCGGCGGCGAACGATGCCGCGAACTTGTCGCGGTCGAGGAAGAGGAATCCGTCCTTGGGCGGCAGGATCGGCGGGACGGGTGCGCCGGGCGGCGGGTCGGCGATCAGGGTGTTGACCGACTCGTCCTTGTCGGGGGCGAACGCGGCGATGTAGGCGAGCGCGGCGACGTTGGGGTGGTTTCCGGCTTCGGTGATGACGGCGCCGCCGTAGGAGTGGCCGACGAGAACGGCCGGGCCGTCGAGACTGTCGAGGACCTGATGGGTGGCAGCGACGTCACCGGCAAGCGACAGGGTCGGGTTCTGTACGACGGCCACCTTGTAGCCGTCGGCCGTCAGTTGCTCGTAGACGCCTTGCCAGCCCGACCCGTCCACGAAGCCACCGTGCACGAGCACGATGTTCCTGATTGCCGTCATGGTCACTCCTGACGTGGATGGACGGGCGCCCGCGCCCGTCCTGTGCAGCCAAGTCAAGTCGCGTGCAAGCGGCCACGCCATGCAGAACAGCACGCAGAAGTTCTGCGCATATCGGCTCAGGTGGCTTCAGTCCGTTGGGCGGTCGCCAGGTGGTGGCAGCGGCTGTGCGCCTCGTCGTCGCCGATCGCCTCGAACACCTCTGCCGCACGCGCGTAGGCTCGGCACCCCTCGCCGGTCAGGCCCTCCTCGGCAAGCAGGGCCGCGAGTGTCTCCAGAGCCCCGGCCTGCACATAGTTGGAATCGAACTGCTCCATGAGAGCGGTCGCCTCTGTGAGCATGGGTATCGCCTCGCCAGGGCGGCCGAGCAGCCCCAGACACCGGCCGATGACGGAGAGCGTGTGCGGCCGAAGATGGACAGCGATGCTCGGTGTCATCCCGGATTCGTCGTCGCTCACCAGGGCGAGCACTTCGCGGTATCGCTCCAGGGCTTCGTCGTAGCGCCCGTCGTCACGGAGGCAGTGACCGAGGTTGGTGATGCACGCATGGTAGGAATCGGTGTCACCGATGGACTTGAACATCTCCGCCGCCTGGGACGCCGAGGCAGCGGCTTCATCGAGTCGTCCGAGCTTGCGGAGCGCGATCGCGGTGTAGTGATGCGACCAGGCGATCTGCACCGTGGCGCCGCTCCGGACGGCGAGGTCCAACGCCTCCTCCGCGTACCGCAGCATGGTTTGCGGGCTTTCCATCTGGATTCCATGGACCCAGGCCAGATAGTTGAGCTGGGTCGCGTGCTGGGCCGGATCAGCCAGAGCGGCAGCGGCCTGCGCGCCGAGGGTGAACACGTCGTGCCAGTGCGGGCCATGGATCCACCGGTCGGAGAACCAGTGCGTCGACTCGGCGCAGTCGAGGACGGCGGCTTGTTGACCGCTGCTCGCCGCACGTCGCATCGCAGTCAGCCAGTTGTCCACGTTCACACGCAGCCACACTTCGGCTTGCTCCGGTGAGGACAGGGCGGCGAGGTCGGCATCAGGCCGGTCGGGACGGCCGTAGGCCGGTTCGAACCACCGCCCGGCCGTCGTGGCCATCCGCAGCAGCCACGACGTCACCCTGGCGGTGAGCGCCTCGCGCTCTACCGAGCTCTCCTCCGCCTCGAGCCGCTCGCGAGCGAAGAGCCGCACGAGGTCGTGGAAGCGGTAACGGCCCGATGTGCTGTCCTGCAGCAGGCCGAGGTCGACGAGTTCGTCCAGCGCGCTCCAGGCATCCTCGATCGAGATCCCGCCGACAACTCCCGCGAGGGCGGCGTCGAAGTCCCGGCCGGGCACCACTGCCAGCCGCCGGAAGACCCGCCGGGCGGAAGCAGCCAGCTGTTCATAGGACATCCCGAACGCGTTGGCGATCTTGAGGTCGCCTGCCTTGAACTGATCGAGACGGCGCTCCTCATCCGACAGCCGGGCGGCGAGTTCGGCGGCACTCCACCCGGGCCGACTGGCCAGCCGGTTTCCGATGATGCGCAGCGCCAGCGGCAGCCCACCGCACAACTGAGCGAGCCGGGTAAGCGCCGGCTCCCCGTCCGAGGCGGAACGCTCACCCACGATCCGGGCCAGCAGCTGCGTGGCCTCCGTCAAGGGCAGCGGCCCCAGAGCTAGCCGGCGGACGCCCTCAAGGCCGGCCAGCAACCGCCGACTTGTGACCAGAGCCCGGCCCGCGCCCTCTGCTGGTAACAGCGGGCGGACCTGCTCCTCGGACGCGGCGTTGTCGAGGACGACCAGGACATGTCTGTCTCGCAGCAATGAGCGGTACAGGAACCTTCGACCTTGGGTGTCGGCCGGTATGTGCTGGTCCGCTACGCCGAGGGCGCCAATCACCAGCCTCAGGGCGTCGTCGATGGCGAGAGGCCGCTGCGACATGCCGAACAGATCGAGGAAGAACACTCCGTCGGGAAAGCTTGGTCGTAAGGCGTGGGCGAAGCGGACGGCGAAGGTCGTCTTGCCTGACCCTGCGGAGCCGGTGATGAGCCCGACCACGGAGGCAACGGGGGAGTGTTCGGCGTGAATGAGATCATCGATCCAGACCAGTTCCTCGGCGCGGCCGGTGAAGTCGTCCACGGACCGAGGTAGCTCACGCAGGCCTGTCGGACGGGTCCAGTGATCTCGTAGGCGGCCGTCTCGCGCAAGCTCGAGGAGCTGTTTGCGGGCGCCGCTCTCCAGCGCGAGCGCGTCCGCCAGGGCGGTAACGGTCCGGTTCTGAGGCCCTTTGCTCCGCCCGCGCTCGAGGTCCGACAAGGTCCGTACGCTGACTCCTGAGGCAGCGGCGAGCGCCTCCAACGTCAGGCGGGCTGCGCGCCGATGGCGGCGCAGTAACTCCGCGAAGTTCGGACGCTCGGAGATGGAGCCACTCCCTCTCGGCCATATGGGCATTTGAACCGCTTCGAACGGATGAAGCCTACTCAGGCGGCCACGGCACGCACGGTGTTTTGACCGCGAACCCATGCGCATTCGCCGGGCGAGCTGCAAGGCGGCGCGGCAGAACCTTGGGAGTCCCTGCATCCAGCCGTCAGATGACCTGCACCACAGACCCCACCGATGTCATCCACTGGCCCGGCGTCGCGCGCAGGGGGATGGCGAGCGGCGCTGTGTCCCGGTTTCGTCTTTCGTCGAAGGCCGCTTTGGGCAGAGCCTGGTCGCGCGAGGTGAGGTTTCCGACGAGTTCCGGGCCGCCGTCGACGGTGAGGGTCTGGCCGGCGAGTCAGGTGGTGTCCGGGTCGGTCAGGCGCAGGATCCAGTCGGCGACCTCTTCGGGTTCGGCGCGGCGGCCCAGGGGGATGAGGGCGGCCTCTTGCTGTTTGGCGTGATCGATGACGGCTTCGGGAGACCGGCGGCGGCCACGGCCTCGCTTTCGGTCGGGCCGGGAGCAACGGCGTTGACGCGGATGTCGTCGGCCGCCAGTTCCACCGCCCAGGTGCGGGTCAGCTGTTCGAGGGCGGCCTCGGACGCCCCGTGGTCGGCGGCAACGGGGTTGGGCCGGTAGCCGTGGGTGCTGGAGACGTTGACGATCGCGCCCCCGCTCCGGCGCAGGTGCGGCAGTGCCGCGTGCGCCGCAGGCTGGGCGCGATGACGTGAAGGTCGAACATGGCGTTGATGCCTATGGCGGTGGCGTCCGCCAGCGGCATGATGCGGACGGCACCCGCATTGTTGACCAGCACGGTTCAGCTGCCCCCACCGCTCGATCGCGGACGTGATGGCGGCGCTCAACGACCCCATCCGGATCGGCGTGGTCCGCGCACTGGCCGACGACCGCGAACACCCGTGGGGCAACCTGTGCACACCGGTCGCCTAGTCCATCCTCAGCTACGACATGCGCACACTCCGTGCCGCCGGCAATCATCCGCGGCAGCCAGGAAGGGACCCGCAGCTTCGTTCAACTGCGCCGCGATGACCCGGCCGCCCGGTTCCCCGGTTTGCTCGACGCCGCTCTCGCCGCCGCCGAACGCGACGGCGTCGGGGCTCAGGTGGGTATCGCCGAGGCCCCGTCCCCGGCTTGAGTCTCGCCCGGCACCCCGAGGTCCTGGCCGCCCAGACCGCGAACGTGCCAGGCGTTCTGGTTGCGCCCGCGGAGGTAGCGGTGCAACTGCCTCGTCTGGAACGCGTAGTTGACATCGCGGGAGTTGGAGAGGGGGTACTGCCGAAGCGGCCCGAAATACGCCTCGGCGGGGTTGTACAGGAGGCGTTGGTCGGGGTTGAGCGCAGCTCGTCCTGGTTCGGATCCGAGCGGCCCGAACGCGTCGAAAGCGGAGGCGAAGCGATGAATCGGCAAGGAGTGCGACGGTAAGGCTCGTCAGGGTCCGCAGTCTCACCGAGCGACCTGCGCATGCGCTGGGGGATCCGTGACGACATCCACACCTGGGATGCGCGGCGTGCGGAGTCGCTTCCCCTTGACCGCGACCCAGCGTTCGCTAAAACGAACGCTGGGTTCACTAGCTCGATGGTTCGGTATAGTGAACGTATGGTTCATTCAACCGAGGCTCTTCAGGTCGGCGCACAGGTCGGTGCCTACCTCGATGACACCTACCTGGAGCAGGTCGATACGCCGGTGGTCGCGGTCGGTGAGAGGGACGGGACGCCATGGGCAGCCGTCGAGCGCCGCCTGATCCATCCGCAGGGCGGGGGCCGGCCCGAAGCCCGTTGGCGGCTGAGGACACGGAGATCATCCCGGTCCGGCACCGCGAGTCGGGAGTGGTTGTGGCGATGGCGGCGGCAGCCTTCTGCTCTTCGCCGATGGGCAGAAAGTGCGAGCCAGGATCGACCTTCATGCCCGGAAAGTTCACGCGGCGCCGCACACGGCCGGACACCTCGTCGCCGTGGTCGGGCGGATGCAGGGGGTGGGAGATGGTCGGAAGCAACCATTTCCCTGGTCGGGCGGGCATCGAGTTCCAGGCGTCCCAGACGGAGGCGCGGCTGGCCGAGCTACCGGAAGGGCGGGAGGGGATGACTGCTGTGCTGCGTGCTGCGGCGGCAGCGGCGCGCGCCGACGATCTGCCGGTCTTCGCATGGTTTCTCGCCGACGGGTGGCGCGTGCGGCACCTGGACGCGCTGCACGCAGCGCAGTGCGGGGGCACGCACGTGCGCAGCCTCGGCGACCCGGCCGAAGTCGTGCTGCCGACACTGAAGGTCAAGAAGGGCCGCAGCCGCGTGTCCTGCACCGCGACGCAGGGGAGCCGCTGATGACGCCCCCGGCCGGTCGCCAGCCGGCGAGCAGTACCGCAGCCGCAGTCGGCGCGAAGATCCGCCTGCGCCGCCAGCAGCGCGGGATGAGCGCCGCGGAGATGGCCCGGCGAGCCGGGCTGAGCAAGGCCACGCTGTCGCAGCTGGAGGCCGGCAACGGCAATCCGACGATCGACACCCTGGATGCGATCGCGATCGCCCTGCGCATCCCGATCGCCGACCTGTTGGCGCGTGACGCCGATACCGGTCCGGTCTTCCGGCCGGCCACGGACCTGGAGCCGGGCGAGGTCTCCCGGGAGCTGCTGCGCCGCATCAGCAGCGGTAACAGCCTGGAGATCTGGCGGCTGCGCATTCCGTCCGAGACGGAGCTGCCCGGCGTCCCGCACGCAACCGGCACGATCGAGCACCTGCTCATCGCCACCGGGCACGTCACCGCCGGGCCCGTCGACGCCCCGCAGGACCTGGGCCCCGGCGACATGCTCGCCTTCGCCGGAGACGCCCCGCACTTCTACCGCACCGGCGCCGAGGAAGTGGACATCACCGTCGTCTTCGCCTCCCCCATCAGCACCTGACACCCAAGGACCCCTCATGAGCACCACCATCGCCACCACCCCCTCCAGCCGTGCCTTCATCAGCGACAACATGGCCGGCGCATCCCCGCAGATAGCCCGGGCCGTCGCCGAAGCGGCCGCCGGGCAAGTCCTGCCCTACGGCAACGACCCCTTCACCGACAGCGCCCGCCGCAGGCTCAGCGAGATCTTCGAGCGGGACGTCGATGTCTTCCCGGTCTCCACCGGATCCGCCGCCAACGGCCTGAGCCTGGCCGCCCTCACCCCGCCGTGGGGCAGCGTGCTCTCCCACCCCGACAGCCACATCAACACCGACGAATGCGGCGCTCCGGAGTTCTTCACCGGCGGAGCCAAGCTCGTCGGTGTTCCAGGCCCCGACAGCAAGATCGACCCCGAAGCGTTGCAGGCGGCGGTGGGCCGTCGGGCCGGTGACGTGCACAGCGTGCAGCCGTCCGTGGTGAGCCTCAGCCAGGCCACCGAGAGCGGCAGCGTCTACACCCTGGAGGAGATCCGCCGCCTGTCCGCCATCGCCAAGGACGCGGGGCTGGGCGTGCACATGGACGGCGCGCGCTTTGCCAACGCCCTTGACCATCTCGGTGCCACCGCGGCCGAGATGACCTGGAAGGCAGGCGTCGACGTCCTGTCCTTCGGCGCCACCAAGAACGGCGCGATGACCGCCGACGCCATCGTCTGCTTCGACCCCGCACTCGCCACCGAGCTCGCCTTCCGGGCCAAGCGCGCCGGCCAGCTCGCATCCAAGATGCGCTTCCACGCGGCCCAGATCGACGCGTACCTCACCGACGGCCTGTGGCTGCACAACGCCCGCCAGGCCAACGCGATGGCCACCCGCCTCGGCGACGGCCTCAAGGCCATCCCCGGCACCGGCCTGCTGGCCACGCCGCAGGCCAACATCCTTTTCTGCCGCCTGCCCCAGCAGGTCACCGAGGGACTCCTCGCCGAGGGATACGCCTTCTATCACGACCGCTGGGAACCGGGAATCGTCCGGTTCGTCACCGCCTTCTCCCACAGCGCCGAGGACATCGACCAGCTCCTCGACGCGGTCCGCCGCCACACCCGCTGACCGACGGCCGGGGCGCGTTCGGGTCAGGGCTCGCGGGTTGGCCCCCGCTCGACACCATCGCGAAGCTGGACCATTCGCAACCGTTCGCCGACGGCCGGTCCTGGAACGCCGGCCGCTGCCCCGACCTCCTTGCGCTGTGACCGGAAACGATCACTGGGTTGGTCGTGACCGGCACTGCGTCGGTTGGATGTGATGACACGTCCGACCGGCACGAGGAGCGATGGCAAGGCCGCTCCTGATCCGATGAGCCCGCAGTGGCGGGTCGGGCGGCGGAGAACTGCGGGCGGGCAGTCGGCGCCCGCGTCGGGCGCTGCGTCCGGCGGCGGTGCCGCGTCAGCCGAGTGCGCGGTCGAGGTTGAAGGCGGCGCTGATCAGCGAGAGGTGGGTGAAGGCCTGTGGGAAGTTGCCGAGTTGTTCTCCGGTCGGGCCGATCTCCTCTGCGAACAGACCGAGGTGGTTGGCGTAGGTGAGCATTTTCTCGAAGGCGAGCCTGGCCTCCTCCAATCGACCTGCGCGGGCCAGTGCCTCGACGTACCAGAAGGAGCAGATCGAGAACGTGCCCTCGGGGCCGTGCAGGCCGTCGGGGCTGGCGGCCGGGTCGTAGCGGTGGACCAGGGAGTCGGAGACCAGGTCTGCGGTGAGGGCGTCCAGGGTGGAGAGCCACTTGGGGTCGGTGGGCGCGATGAACTTGGCCATCGGCATCATCAGCAGCGAGGCGTCCAGCACGTCGCCGTCCAGCCCCTGGACGAACGCTCCTCGCTCGGCCGACCAGCCGCGCTGCATGATCTGCCGGTAGATCGCGTCCCGGGACTTCCGCCAGCGGGTCAGGTCCGCCGGGAGGCCCCGGCGGTTCGCCATGCGTATCGCGCGCTCCAGTGCCACCCAGCACATCAGCCGCGAGTACACGAAGTTCCGCCGGCCCGCGCGGGTCTCCCAGATTCCCTCGTCGGGCTGGTCCCAGTGCTCGCACAGCCAGTCCACCACGGCACCGACCTCGTCCCAGTGGTCGCTGCTGATCGGCTGTCCCCACTTGTCGTAGAGATAGATCGAGTCGATCAGCGCACCGTAGATGTCCAGCTGGAGCTGGCCGGTGGCGGCGTTGCCCACCCGGACCGGTGCGGAGCCGAGGTATCCCTCCAGGTGCGGAAGCTCGTACTCGGGCAGCTCGCTGCGCCCGTCGATGCCGTACATGATCTGCAACGGACCGCCCTCCCCTGTACCCCGCAGGATGCCCCGCTCGGAGATGAACCCCATGAACGCCTCGGCCTCCGAGGTGAACCCGAGGCGCAGCATCGCGTAGACGCAGAAGGCGGCGTCGCGGACCCAGACATAGCGGTAGTCCCAGTTGCGCTCGCCGCCGATCTGCTCGGGCAGGCTGGTGGTCGGTGCGGCGACGATCGCCCCGGTCGGCGCGTAGGTGAGCAGCTTCAGCACCAGAGCGGAGCGGTTCACCGTCTCCCGCCACCGGCCGTGGTAGCGCGAACCGGCCAGCCAGTGGCGCCAGAACCGGACGGTCGCCTCTGCCTGCTCCTGCGCCTCGGCGCGCGGGCACGACCGGGCCGGGACGTCGTCGCCGATCCGGTCGAGGGCGAACACGTTGGACTCGCCCTCAAGGAGTTTGAAGTGCGACCACACGTCCAGGCCGTCGCTTTCCAGGGGCGCGGTGGCGGTCAGCGCGAGCGTCAGTGACGGGGAGCGGAACACCGCCGTGTGGCCTTCGAGGTAGGTGGTGTGCGCTTCAGCGCCGTAGCCGAAGCGGGGGGCGATCCGCGCCCGGAACGGGAGGGTTCCGCGGACGCAGATCACCCGCCGGATCAGCCGGTGCCGGTCCGCCTCGCGCGACTCGTCGACCACGGGCATGAAGTCCTGGATCTCCGCCACCCCGTCCGCGGCGAAGAACCGCGTGATCAGCACGTTCGTGTCGGGGAAGTAGAACTGTCTGGTGCGGGTCGGGACCTCGGCGGCCAACTCGAACGACCCGCCCCGGTCGGCGTCGAGGATGGACCCGAAGACGCTGGGCGCATCGAAGCGCGGGCAGCAGTACCAGTCGATGGTTCCGTTCGTGCCGACCAGGGCGGTCGTACGAAGATCGCCGATAAGGCCGTGTTCGGGGATCGGTATGTAGCGGTTGTCGGTCTGCTCGAACCCCGTCGTGTCGAACGCCATGACGGCCTCCCTGCCGCTGCGGCGCGGGCCCGGAGATGAAGCCTTACCTTTCATGCTAAGCGGCTTTTGTGGAGTTTGCTGCTGGTCCTTGGAGGCGTGCGCATTGACGGTTCAGGGCTTGGTCGACCGGGGTGCCGGCGGCCTCGGTGGTGGTGCGGACGCGCTCGGGGTGGTTGGCGCCCTTGATCATCCAGGGCGGGGCGCACGGGGCTTCGTCGACGACACCATCCGCCTCACCCGTGGAGCTGCCGTCGCCGATGTCTCCCTCACCCTCGAAAACACCCCCGAGGTGCCCATGTCTTCCAGACCTGTCACGCGATCCTCGACGAAGCGATCGCGGCGCCGGACAGACCGGACAGCTCGTGCCAGCGATGTCTCCGGTGCGGCTCGCGTCACTGCCCAGCGCACGGCAGAACCCACTCTGTCCCTACAACTGATCCTCCCAGCGCCCAACCCGGGTCGTGAACGAAAGGAGTTCGACATGAGCGAAGCACTCGACTGGAACGCGAAGACCATCGCAGAGTTCCGAGCGAACGAGGGCAGGGTCGGCGGGGTCTTCGAGGGCGCTCCGCTGGTCATCGTCCATCACCGCGGCCGCAAGAGCGGGCAGGAGCACGTCAGCCCGATGATGTACCTCCCGCACGACACCGCGCCGGACATCGTCTACGTCTTCGCAAGCAAGGGCGGAGCACCCACCAACCCGGATTGGTACCGCAACCTGACCGCCGCCGGTGAGGGCACCATCGAACGCGGCACTGCGACCTACCAGGTGACCGTCCGCGAACTGATCGGTGCCGAACGCGACCGCATCTACGCCGAGCAAGCGCGGCGTTACCCCGGCTTTGCCGAGTACGCACGCCAGACTGCCGGAATCCGCATCATTCCCGTGCTCGAACTCCGGCGGGCGTAGCCCACACCCCGGTCAGCTTCAGCGAGTCGAAGGAGACAGATCATGCCCAAGGCGGTCAGGTACGACCGGTTCGGCGGGATCGACGTCTTGCGGGTCGAGGAGGTGGAACGCCCGGTGCCCGGTGATGGGCAGGTCCTCGTACGCGTGAAAGCGGCCGGCATCAACCCCAGTGAGGCGGTCTCCGCACGGGGGCGTTGGCGGACCTGTTCCCGTCGAGGTTCCCGTCCGGGCAGGGCAGCGACCTCGCCGGGGTCATCGAGGAGGTCGGCACTGGGGTTACTGGATTCTCGCCCGGCGACGAGGTATTCGGATTCACCCAGCAGCGGGCCTCCCAGGCCGAGCTGGTCCTGGTCGAGGCCGGTGACCTCACGCGCAAGCCGGAGAAGGTCTCATGGGAGGTGGCCGGCAGCCTGTACGTCGTCGGTGTCACCGCATGGGGGGCGGTCCACGCCGTCCGGCCCAAGGAGGGCGAGACCGTCGTCATCTCCGGAGCCGCCGGGGGAGTCGGCTCCCTCGCCGTCCAGCTCGCGCGCCGTACCGGGGCCACGGTCATCGGCCTGGCGAGCGAGAGCAACCACGAGTGGCTGGAGAGCCACGACGTGATCCCGGTCGCGTACGGTGACGGCGTAGCTGACCGCATCAGGGCCGCCGCGCCCAGCGGCGTGGACGCCTTCATCGACACCTTCGGCGACGGGTACGTCGAGCTGGCCCTCGCCCTCGGCGTCGCGACCGATCGGATCGACACCATCGCCGATTTCGCGGCCGCCGAGAAGCACGGGGTGAAGACCGACGGGGGGACCTCGGCCGGGCCGGGCGCCAAGGTGCTCGCCGAGCTCGCAGGCCTGATCACCGACGGACACCTCGAGGTGCCGATCGCGAACGTCTACCCGCTGGCGCAAGTCCGCGAGGCCTACACCGAGCTCGAACGCCGCCACACCCACGGCAAGATCGTCCTCAGGCCTTAGCCAAGACAGGACCTTCCTCAGGACCGTCCTTGCCGTCTGACATGCGTGCCCCGAGTTCAGCGAGTCCTGGGCCGATTGGAACCCAGGGGAAGCCTCCTCTTACGCCCCCAGCGTCATAGGAGGCAAGGGCGGCCCCCAGTAGCCGCTGAAGCCTCCGTGACAGCAGTGCGTGTGGGCCCCGGGACGCCCGACGGGTAATCATGAAGTCGCTGAGCTCTGTTCCACAAGACTTCGGCCCGCTGAGTCCCGACTCACGGACAGGCCGCAGGGTCTCTGGACGCCGGCTCCGTGGCTGTGTGGAGACACGGGCGCATCCCAGCCGCGATCATCACGGCCTGGCAGGCAGCCAACAGCGCCTGACCCAAGGTGCGCCGCCGAACCTGCCAGGGCTGCACTGAACGTCTTGGTGGTGCTGCCCAGACCATCCAGCAGGGCTGCGCCTGCCGTGTCCTGTTCTCGACTGACGACCGCCGGGCCGGGATGAGTCGGGCTCCAGTCGTGTCCAGCAGCGCGTCGACGGCGTCCGTGTCCGCCGCGCCGCCGTGGCAAGTCGCACATGAGTCCCGGTGGGACCGGGCCAGGCCTTCCGTAGCCGATCAACCGACAGCCGCACGGGGTTGCTGCTGCCCTTCTTCGGGGTGCGCTTGGCCACGGACGCCCCCCCCGGAAGCGGCACGGAACTGGAGCGGCGCCGAGCGCCGAACGCCGAGAACAACACGGGCTACGCCGTAACCCGTCGCAGAAATCAGGACGCAGGGCACGTCTCCGTAGATGACCAGCGCCCACTTGGTTGAGCTGGTCAAAGCTGTGGTGTGGGGGCGGCGGGGATCGAAGAGCGCCTTCCAGATCCCGCCGACCGCCGGTCGGCGGGATCTGAAGCTGGATGAGCCGACAGCCCCAGGCGGGCAGCTCAGGCGGCGACGGCCGCGGCCATGCGCAGCGGTGCGAGCGCGGTGCTCCAGGCGATGACCTGGTCGAGCATTGTGTTCAGGGCGAGCACGTTGTGGGCGCCGGGCTTGAAGACGCTGAAGTTCTCGAATTCGGTGATCATCGACAGTGCGACCTGCTGGCGTACGTCGGCCATCTGGAGCTCGGCGACGACGAGACGCAGGTGCTCGACGGCCCGCGCCCCGCCGACCCCGCCGTAGGACACGAAGCCGACCGCCTTGTTGTTCCACTCGGCGTAGAGGAAGTCGATGGCGTTCTTGAGCACGCCGGGGATGCCGTGGTTGTACTCCGGTGTCACGATGACGAACCCGTCGAACGACGCGATCTTGGCCGCCCATCGCTTGGTGTGCTCGTGCTGGTACTGACCGAACATCGGCGACAGAGGCTCGTCGAGGTGCGGCAAGGGATGGTCGCGGAGGTCGATGAGCTCAAAGGTGGCGTCGTCGCGGCGCGAGGCGATGTCGAGCACCCACTTCGCCACCTGTTCGCCGTTGCGGTTCGGGCGGGTGCTGCCGAGGATGATGCCGACCTTGAGCATGACGTTTGCCTTCTCATCCGCGGCGCTTCGTCACGGAAGTGCGTTGTCTGATAGATCGCATGCTGCGCAGATGATGTGTGCAACAACGAGTGGGCCGGTGTCATTCCTGTTATGAGCACCGAGACACCGGCCATGCCGGTCGGCGGTGTCGACGTCGCGGGGGACTTCGGTCCCTCCCTCCTCGTCCTGATGCGCGGGTACCGGACCGTCGTAGCATCAGCCCTCGATGAGGTCCCGCAGGGTGCCCGCGGCTACCAGCCACTCGCCGTCGTCGTCCGAGGTGACCAGCAAAATCAGCTCGCCCAGGCTCCCGGCGGGCCGCCAGGCACTGTTCGCCCTGGCCCATCTGCGCAGCGGCGACACCTACCATCAGCTCGCTGCCGGGTTCCGCATCGGCATCGCGACCGCCTACCACTTCATACGCGAGGCCATCGGCGTCCTGGCCGCCCTCGGCCCGCCCCGGCCCAGGCTATGAATACAGCACGGACGAAGGCCTTCGTGATCCTGGACGGCACGCTGCTGCCGATCGACCGGATCGCCGCAGACACCCCGTACGACTCCGGGAAACACAAGCGGGGCGACCGTGATCTGACCGCCGCAGGCACCCACGGGATCACCGACGCTCTTGCCGACACGGGTCCTGAACTGCTGGGCGGACAAGGCGTATCAGGGCGCCGACCGCCGCGTTCGGGTGCCGTTCCAAGGACGCAAGCTCAAGCGGTGGAAGCGACGCCACAACACCGCTCACGCCAAAATCCGCTGCGTCGGCGAACAGGCCATGGCCACCCTCAAAGGGCTGGCGACCGCTGCGGAAGCTCCGCTGCAGCACGAACCGGATCACCGACATCGTCAAAGGCGTCGTCGTACTTCACCACGCCTCAACGTGAGGTTGGAAACGGCTCAGTGCCTTCAGCTCATGGGCCGTCCCGGACGCTTCATGTGTGGAGAACTTGTTCCGCCATGTCCCGGATGGCGTTGGCCAGTGGTTCAGGAGCGGTGAGGTGGGCGATGTGTCCCTGGCCGGGAAGGGTGATGATCCGTGCGTTCGGCAGCGTTGCCGCCAGATCGGCCAGGCGCTCGCGCAAGTGGGCGGGGCTGAGGTCTCCTTCGATCAGGGTCGTCGGCGTGTCGAGGTTCGCGAAGCGATCAACGCCGACGCCGAGGGCGTCGATTGCCTCGTCGTCTGCGATCTGCGGCGCCGCGTAGGCGGCGAACGCCGCTTGCACTCGCTGGTCGGCGAACATCGCGTCGACCATGTTCGCGGGCATGCGGACGATGTCGCGCATGTGGATGCGCATCGCCTCGACCGGATCGCCCGCGTCGAGCGCGGCACGCGCGCGTACGCCCGCCGCGCCGGCGATCAACTCCCGGGTGGGCAAGGGAGGTTCGTACAGGAACAGTCCGGCGAACGCCGACGGGGCGAGCAGCGAGGCTTCCAGCGCGGCGACGGCGCCCGAGGAATGACCCACGAGAAGCACCGGGGAGTCGAGGAGTTCCGCGACGGCGACGATGTCAGCCGCCTCGACGGCCATCGAGTGGGGTGGCGCAATGTCTGTGCCTGGTCCGGGAGCGTAGATCCGTCGGTGGATCCTGACGACGCGAAAGTCGTCGGTCAGTTGGCGGGTGACGCCGTCCCAGGTTGTCGCGTCTCCGCCACCCGGGTGCACCACCAGCAGGTTCGGCCCGGATCCGTCGTCGAGAGCGGTGATGGGGTGGGCGTCATCAGATGACGCGAGAAGCTCAGCCATGCGCACAAGTTTGTTACGTGTCGGCCGACATCGCACCGAAAGATTGCGAAATTCTGTGCTGCCGACAGCGGTCGGCCGCCCTGGCCGGCGGGAACCGCGCGGCGGTGATCTTCCAACCGGCCCCGGCCCCGGCACCCGTCAACGCGAGCCGCAACCTGGCGAACCATCGCGGGTCAGAGCACCAGTTGCGCGGTGGATGCGACGCCTGCTGCGGTCACGCATCCAGTCGAGTGCGACATGGGGCCAGCGGCGTTCATGGGCTGAGCGCGGCGGGCGATGGACGGAGTAGAGCGAGAGCCGCAGGCGCGTCGTTTTGGGCGAAACAGCCATTGGCGCCCTGCATCAGCTTGAGGCACGGCGCCGTAGGCGAACGGCATGTCCACCAGACCCGGGGCCTCGGCGGGGTGTGACAGTCGCCTGCGCCGCGGTTGGTTCATGTTGCCGTCTTCTTGGCGGGCACCGCGCCGAGCCTCCGCTGGGCGAGCTGCTTACAACTCACCGCTCCACTGCTCGTGTTCCCTGGTGAGAAGTGCCTCGTAGACTCGTCGGTGTCATACGGATTCGACCCAGACCGCGACGAGTCCGCCGAAAGTCTCGGTGCTGTTGATGCCGAGCGTCTCGTCGAGGCACGTTGCGGACTGACCGCAGGCCGAAGCGGACGTCGTCGCCGGGTGACTTGCGTTTTTCGGCGCTGAAGTGGTCAGACATGGCGGCTTCTTGGTGGTGATTGCCCGGTCGTGCCGATCTTCCGGCCAGGTCGATCATTTGACTGCACGTGGTCTGCGCTCCCCGCAGCGAGGAGTGGCGATGAGAGTCGAGGCAGAGGGGGTCCGGCGAGGCCCGCGACCCCGCCGTCATGGAGATGACGTCTGCCCGGCTGCGGGAAAATGGTCGACGTCCACGACGGCCTGCGCGAAGTCGCGGGGCGCTTCCTGGGGCAGATTGTGACCGATATTTTTCAGGGTTCGGTGCGCATAGTGACCGGTGAATTTGTCGCGATAGGAAGAGCCGCCGCCCGCAGGCGTGAAGGGATCGGCCTCGCCGTCGATGGTGATCGTGGGCACGGTGATGACGGGACTTGCGGCGAGCCGTTTTTCGAGGTCGTCGTAACGGGGGTCGCCCTTGGCCAGGCTCAGCCGCCAGCGATAATTGTCGATCACGATGCTGACGTAATCCGGATTGCGGAACGCTGCCGCGGTGCGATCGAACGTGGCGTCATCAAAAGCCCATGTCGGGGAGTTGAACTTCCAGATCTGCTTCGCCAGATCATGCCGGTTCTGTTCGAGGCCGAGTCGGCCTCTCTCCGTGGCGAAGTAGAATTGATACCACCACGCCCACTCGAGCTTCGGCGGCAACGGCTTCTTGTTGGCTTCCAGGTTCGTGATCAGATAGCCGCTCACGGAGACCAGGCCCTTGACCCGTTCCGGCCAGAGCGCCGCAATGATGTCCGCCGTCCGCGATCCCCAGTCGTAGCCTGCGAGGATCGCCTTGTCGATCCGCAGTGCATCCATCAAGGCGATGATGTCGAGAGCAAATACCGACTGCTGCGCGTTCCGGAACGTCCCACTCGAAAGGAAGCGCGTCGTGCCATGGCCCCGCAGATACGGAACGATGACCCGGTATCGCTTTTCCGCCAGCAACGGCGCGACAGCGACGTAGCTGTGAATGTCGTAAGGCCAGCCGTGCAGAAGAACGACCACCGGGCCATGGGCCGGGCCAAATTCGGCGTATCCCACATTCAGGACGCCCGCCTTGACCTGCTTCAATGAGCCGAACCCTGAGTTTGCCTCTACCTGCTCGTCCGTCTGCGGAAAATGACTTTTTTCGCCGGACACGGCAGTCGAGCATGCCACGGAAAGGCCGGCCGTCGAGGACGCAACCGCTCCCGTACCGGCGACCTTTCCGAAGGTTCGTCTGCTGATCATCTCCATACTTCCCGTGAAACCGCGGCTGCCCGGTAGTCGAGTTGCATCGACGGTGAACGCACGAATTCCCCTACCCGGTCCGGCAGCCGTCACCTCGCCGGTCACGGGAACGTCAGGCCATCGGCCGAAGGCTGCGCGACCGCGCAAGGGGCCGGCGACGGTGGATCCGGGTGCCGCGCCCTGAAGACGGCGGCACTGAAGCCGCGGCACAGCGCCTGGTGAGTCGGTCCGGAGATCCTGTCGCAGTAGTGGCAGATCTGGTCGGCGGGTCTTGGTCCACTTGAAGGGCCTGGCGGCCGCGTTCCAGATCTTGATCCATTCGCCGAGTGCGGTCTTGAGATCGTCTAGCGAGCAGAAGACGCCACGTTCCAGACAGCGTCGTTGCAGTTCGGCGAACCACCGCTCGACCTGGTTGATCCACGACGAGTGGGCCGGGGTGAAGTGCAGGGGGAACCGGGGGAGTGCGAGCAGCCATGCGTGCACCACCGGTGGCTTGTGGGCGGAGAGGTTGTCGCAGATGACATGGACCGCCAGGCCGGGCTCGGTCTGGCGGTCGATCTCCGCCAGGAAGTCCATAGAGTCCACGGCCCGATGCTGTGCGGACAGCCGGCTGATCACCTTTCCGGTTGCCGTGTTCAGCGCGGTGAACAGGTCGATGGTGCCGTGCCGCACGTAGTCGAAGCAGCGCCGCGCGGGGGTGCCCGGCAACAACGGCGCTCGCCGGTGAGCTCTCGGGCTGCTCGACAGCGCGGCGGGCGGATGTGCGGCCGGACGGGTGGGGGAGGAGCGTCCGCACGTACGAGCTGGCGTTGGGGCGGACGGACGTATGGGGCGGCCCGTAACGGGGTGCTTGCTGGCGTGTCGGGCGGCGCTTCCGGACCGGCTGCAGAGGATCGGTGGCCATGGTGGGCCGTTCCAGCGGAGTGGCAGGCCAGGCGGATGCCTTCACAGACCTAGGAGTGCCATGTCCCAGCAGGACAACATCGCCGCCCAGACCGCCTTCGGCGAGGCCGTCAACAGCGGGAATCTCGCCGCCATCGCGGACGTCGTCGCTCCCGGCTCGATCGACCACGACGCCGCCCCCGGACAGGGCCCGGGTCCCGAGGGGTATCAGGCCATGTTCCGGGACCTCAGGCGCGCCTTCCCCGACCTGCACGTCGAGGTCGAACACCTGCTGGCGACCGAGGACGAGCTGGCCTTCGCATACACCATTACGGGCACCCACCGCGGCGAACTCGCGGGGCATGCGCCGACCGGCAAGTCGGTGAGCTTCCGCGGTATGCAGATCAGCCGCTTCGAGGACGGCAAGCTCGTCGAGCGCTGGGGTAGCAGTGACGAACTCGGCATGATGCGGCAACTCGGCCTCATCTGAGCCCGCCAGCACGCCCCGAGGCGGGTGGCGGTCTGGATTCCGCAACCCTGCCTTGCGGGGTCCGGCTCAATGGCCACCCGGGACGCCGTGCGCGGGCCTGGAACCCGTAGAGAAGGATTTGGCTCAGCCGGCCTGCTGGGGCTTGAAGGCGTAGGCGCATGCTGGGAGCTCAAGTGTCGAGGTGCTGCTTGATGGTCACCAGCGCAGCGTTCTGCGCCACGAGGTGAAGAGCTCGCGTCCGCCAGGACGTGCTCGACCGGTTCCTCACTGGGGACCGGGACTATGAGACCTCCCGTTGCCGACCGCACGACTGAGTGACGGTCCCGGGGGCCGGTCTAAGCTGTTCACGTGGGCTCCGGCATAGTGACGCTGTTCCTGTGCGGTGATGTGATGCTCGGACGCGGCGTCGACCAGATACTCTCGCACCCCGGCGATCCCGAGCTGCGGGAGGACTACGTGCGGGACGCGCGGTCCTACGTGGACTTGGTGCAGGAGGCCGCCGGCCCGATCCCCGCGCCGGTCGGCCCGCAGTGGCCGTGGGGTGATGCGCTCGTCCTGCTGGAGCGGACCGCCCCGGACGCCCGGATCGTGAACCTGGAGACGGCGATCACCGGCGACGGGGAATTCGCGCACGGCAAGGCGGTTCACTACCGGATGCACCCTGGCAATGTGCCAGCACTGGCGGTGGCCCGGCCTGACGTGTGCGTCCTGTCGAACAACCATGTCCTGGACTTCGGCCGTCCAGGGCTGGCGGAAACGCTCGACGCGCTGGCCGGGGCGGGCCTGCGGTGTGCCGGTGCGGGGCGTGACGCCGCGGAGGCGTACGCGCCCGCCGTGGTCCCGGTGGGTCGGGCCGCTCGGGTCCTGGTGTTCGCCGTCGGTATGTCGTCCAGTGGCATTCCGCCGAGCTGGGCGGCGACCGCAGGGCGGGCCGGAGTCGCCTATGTTCCAGGGCCGACGGCTGCGGCGGCCGAGGCCCTGGTCCGGCGGGTACGGCAGGTGAGACGACCGGGCGATGTCGTCGTCGTGTCCGTGCACTGGGGGTCCAATTGGGGCTATCACGTACCCCGGGAACTGGTGCGTTTCGCGCATGCCCTGGTGGACGGCGGAGTGGACGTCGTTCACGGACACTCCTCGCACCATCCTCGCCCCATCGAGGTATACCGCGACCGGCTGATCCTGTACGGCTGCGGCGACTTCATCGACGACTACGAGGGCATCTCTGGTTACGAGGAGTACCGCGATGACCTCCGCGTCGCCTACCTCGTCTCTGTGGCCGCTGACACGGGGCGGCTGACGGGATTGCGCATGGTGCCCCTGCGGGCCCGGCGGATGCGGCTGGAATGCGCCCCGGAACAGGACCGTGCCTGGCTGCGCACGACGCTCGAGCGGATCAGCGAAAGCGTGGACGTGAGGCTTGAGCCCGACGGCACGCTCACCTTGTGAAGGATCCGTCTTCCTCGCGCGCCGGTATGCGCGGCAGCAGCTGAGCTATCCGCTCCCGTGCCGCATCTGTCAACTCACCCCGAGCCACCACAAGTTCAACGATCAGGCAGGGCTAGCCACCCATGAAGCACAAGGAGCTGCCCGGCGTTGCCGCACACGCTTCAAGTAGGTCGGCAAGGTCAAGCAGAGCCACTTTCTGATGCACGGGTCTGGTGCAGGGTTGGGTGACAGGTTCGGTCACGCCTCCTCGAGGGTCGGTGTGGTCATGACGGTTTCGTATTCGATGGGGGTCAGCCGGCCGAGTGAAGCTTGACTGCGGCGGTGCGGTGGTTGGTTCTCTCGATCCAGGTCACGATCGCGATCCGTAGTTCCTGACAGGTGGCCACGCGGTCCGGTCAGCCATGACCGACCCCGAGTTGCGGGCTTCATCGGCCAGGAGTCGGTAGCCGAACTCCGGTTCCTCGCGATGGGCGTCCGACAACGCGATTGCGCGCTCGGCCTCCTCGAACTCGGCATCGGAAACCGGCCGTTCCAGCCAGCGGTAGTAGGGCTGTCGGGCGAGCTTGCGGACCCGGCACGTGACCGTGACGGGAACACCGTCCGCGGCCGGCTCTCTCACGAGCGGGTAGATCCTTGTCCCTGCAGATGTGCCTGCGACAGGTAAACGGCGGCCCTGAGCAGGACCTCGTTCTCCTGCTCCAACAGCTTGATCCGCCGACGCGTCTCCCGCAGTTCCGCCTTCTCCTGACTGGTCGTTCCGGGTTTCACCCCCGTCGTCGATGTCGGCGCGGCGCATCCACTTCGACAGGGTCATCACGTGGACACCGAAGTCCGCGGCCATCTGCTCGAGCGTCACGCCCGGGCCGCGGTTCCGCGCGACCCGGACGCCGTCCTCGCGGAACTCTTCCGGATACGTCTTCGGCACAGCGGCATCCTTCCCAACCACCCCACAGGGCAGGCCAGTTCAGATGTCACCCGATCGTGCAGCAGAGCGTCGGCCGGGTGGGTCTCGGCGAAGCGGGGCACTGAGACGGCCATCGCGAGTTTGACGTCCTCCACGATCGTGGCGCTGGCGATGCTGGCGATGCTGGCGGACTTGCGGGCGTCGTCCTGGGCCCACACGCCGCCGTACTGACCGAAGGTCGTGCTGACGACAGCAGTCGGCGAACCCGCCAGAACGCTGGAGCGGAACGGGCGGGACAGCCAGTCGATGGCGTACCTCAACCTGTCGGGCATGGTGCCGGTGTACATGGGGGTGACGAGCAGGAACGCGTCGGCGCGCGTGGCGGCCTCGCTCAGACGGATCGCGGCGTCAGGACGCTGCTTGGTGGTGTCGATGTCCTCGTTGTAGAAAGGCACCTCGACCAGGCCCCCGCAGAGGGTGACCTCGACGCCCTCAGGGATGCGCTTGACGGCGGTCTCGGCAAGCTGACGGTTGTGTGAGCCGCAGCGCAGGCTGCCGAGGGCAAGGATGTGGACGGAAAAGGATTCTCCAGACATAGAAATGCCGACGGGGTGTTTCCGGCGCAGTCACGGCCGACGATCGGCGCCGACGGCCTTGCCCCACCCCGCACCTGCCCCACCCCGAACCTGCGGCGCCCCGGAATCCCTCCCGGGGCGCGGCGTCTTGGCATGGCGGGTCCGGGGGACTCAGCGGACTGCCGTCAGGGCGGACATGGTGGTGAAGCTATGGGCCAGGCTCGATGTCGACGTCGCCGCGTCCACGGTGTAGGCGTCGACCGTGAGGCTCTTCGCCGATGCCTTGAGGACCATGAAGCCGTTGTGCGAGAAGTCCTGCCAGCGCGCCGGGTGGGTGCCGTGGGCCTTGCCGTCGCCTGACTTGCCGGCGGTGCCGCACACGATCTGGCGAGTGCCGCGGCTGCGCGCGGTCGGCTCGAGGATCTGCTGGGTGTGGTCGTGGCCGGAGAGGATGAGGTCGGCTCGTCCGCAGACCACTTCCTCGTACAGCTCCTTGAGGTGGATGCCGCTGGTGTAGTTCCCGATGACGAAGCCGTCGTAGGAACCGGCGCTGCCGTGCTTGCCGTTGTTCAGGTACGGGTGGTGGCCGATCACGATCTTCCACGTGGCGCGCGAGGCGGAGAGTGCAGAGTCCAGCCAGCGGCGCTGCTCGCGCATGTAGGGGCCGTTCCACTGGAAGTACGGGTCCAGTTGGGCCACGGTCGAGGCGACGGGGTTGGTGTCGATGGCGAAGAACTCGACCAGCGGGACGTCCGGGTCCGCTGCCGACGGCAGCGCGGTGGAGTAGTAGCGGGCCGGCATGTGCCAGCGCCGCGACGTCGTGGCGTAGGCGACCTCGCGGTCGCCTCGCGAGGGGTCGCCGCCGCTGCCGGGGATGAGGCCCGAGCAGTCGTGGTTGCCGAGAACCATCAGCCACGGAACGTCGATGCCGTCGTTGGGCTGCTCGAACTTGGTCGCGAACTCGTCGTCGTGTGCGGACTCCGGGCCGTTCTCGTAGAGGTTGTCGCCAAGGCCGACGGCGAGCGTGACGCCTTCGGTGCGGCAGATCGCCTTGGCAGCCGTGGCCACGGCGTACTGGGCGTCATCGCCGGTGCCCGCGTCCCCGGTCAGCAGTACGGCGTACTGTCCGCCGCGGCCGGGCCCGCCGGGGAAGGGAAACTTGGCCACAGGGACATCGGAGGCGGTCGCGGATCTCGGCGAGGCGGCGGCGGTCTGCGGCAGCACGGCCAGGGCGGCGGCCCCGGCTACGGCGCCGCCCAGCACGGTGCGCCGGCCGACCAGCCCGGACGGCGCGCCGGCGGCGGGTACCGGGCGGCCCGTGGTGGTGATGGTCGTGTCCAGGTCCAGCCATTGGGACTCGGTGAGGTCGGGCCGCGGGGGGATGTATTCGTCATCGCACATCCCATGTTTCTCGCAGGTAACTTCGCCCGCCTGGTGAATGACCGGCGAACCTTGCGTGGAGGTCCGACGCAGGTGGCATGTGCCCGTGTGGGTCACGACCAAGGAGAGCCAGGCCGCTGGTCGCTCCTGCGTCGAGCGGATCACAGCCCGGAAGTCCCGCTTCCCCAGGTTCACGGCGGTGCGGGATGATCAGGCCCGTGCCGCGGTAACCGCCATCGGCGATCACTGTCGTGCGGCCGACGGCGGCCTTCGCACCGGACAACTCCCATCCCCTGCAGTCATTGCGGTTGCCTGGCAAGGGCCGGCCGACCGTGACCATGAGGCGTGTGTCGGCGTCGATGACCACCTGGTGGTTGGTGGAATACCGGTAATTCTTGGACTGCTCGGCCACCGTGTGGTCGCGGGTGGGCACCAAGGTGCCGTCCACGATGAGGACGGAATCCTTACGGAACCGCAGGCGCGGCCGAAGCGCGAGGAGCGGCCCAAGATGGTCGATGACGCGACCGGCCGCGGACTTCGAGATCCCGAAGAGAGGGCCGAGCCGGCGCAACGTCAAGTTCGTCCGGTAGTACGCCGCGACCAGCAGCACCCGGTCGTCCAATGGCAGGCTCCCGGGTCGGCCCCCCGGGCCGCGTCCGCTCCGTCGCGACGGAGCGCCGTCACCAGCTTGCGGAAACAGCGCGGGCTCAGCCCGGTGAACAGTGCTGTCCAAGACGACACAGACGCCGTGATCACTCCAGCCACACGAAGACCATCACACCCTGCGAGCCCTATGAAGAAGCTGAGATAGCCGCCCGGACACGATCCAACCGCAGCCGGTTTTCCTCCAGCCAGCCCGAGGCGACGTCGATCGGTACACACACCGCAATCTGCGTCGATGGCGAGTCGTGCACCGTCACCTCCACCGGGTCATCGGGAACCACGTCCACCCAGGCACTCCGGCCGCCCGCCGGCCACTCGGCCCCCTCCTCAGCCTCAAGGGCATCCAGACAACGCTCCCACTCGTCCAGTTCCTCACGTGATACCTGCAGACCGACCCGCCCGTTGACGAAGCCGCTCTGCACAACGATCTCGGCTGAGTAGTACCGCTCTTCACTCATCGTCAGAGGCGCATCACATCTCACCTCAACAGCGACGCTCTGGACCCTGTCTGCGAACCGGAAGAGCTCGAACGTCTGCCCTCCGTCAACCACAGCTGCCTCTTGAGCACTTGATGGACCAGATTGCCCTTGATCCTCCCTCACGCGCCGGACAGGACGACAGCCTCGGCCTGACATGCGGGACAGCCCTTAGCGGGGCGGGCGGCCCATCATCGACCACCTCGGACCGATGCTCGCGTTCCAACCCCGCAAGCGGTTCGCCAAGGACACCGTGCTCATCGTGGACGGCACCCTGGTCCTGACCCGGGACCACACCGTGGCGGAGCAGTCCAAGAAATTCCGGTACTCGACCAACCACCAGGTCGTCATCGACGCCGACACCCGCCTGGTCGTCGTGGTGGGCCGGCCTCTTGCCGGAAACCGCAACGACTGCAAGGCGTGGGAGGAATCCGCTGCCAAAGCCGCCGTCGGCAGAACACTGACGATCGCCGACGGCGGCTTTTCCGGCACCGGGCTCGTCATGCCCCACCGCCGACGAAAGGGCGAAGACCTTCCGGACTGGAAGGAAGCACACAACAAGTCCCACAAGCAGGTCCGCGCCCGCGTCGAGCACGTCTTCGCGCGCATGAGGACCTGGAAGATCCTCCGCGACTGCCGCCTCAAAGGCGACGGAGTCCACCACGCGATGCTCGGCATCGCCCGGATGCACAACTTCGCCCTCGCCGGATAGACGAGCGGCCCGCACGACGGCCAAGCAAGCCCGAGGCAGCTCGGAGATCATTTACGGGACAACCCTTATAGACACAGGACCGCCGATTGGTGCTTTGATTCCACCCTTGGGCGTGGGCATATCTGCTCGATCCGATCTCCCCGAACTAGGATGTCCGCAGGGCATCCGGGATGAACTCGAACAATCCGCCAGTCACGATTGAGAATGTTGGGAGCAGCGACTATGGGCAAGTTGCAGGGAAAGGTTGCGGTCATCACCGGCGGCACCGCGGGGATCGGACTGGCCACAGCAAGGCTCTTCGTCAGAGAGGGTGCCTATGTCTTCATCACGGGCCGCCGCCAGAAAGAACTCGATGAAAGCGTGAAGGCAATCGGCAGCAACGTATCCGGCGTTCAGGGTGACGTCGCCGAACTGGCCGACCTTGACCGCCTCTACGAGACCGTCAAGGCGAAGGGGCGAATAGATATCGTTTTCGCCAACGCCGGGGTGGGTGAGTTCGCTTCACTGGAAGATGTCACGGAAGAGCATTTCGACAAAATCTTCAACATCAACGTGAAGGGGGCGCTCTTCACGGTGCAAAAGGCCCTGCCGCTATTGAACGACGGCGCCTCTGTCATTCTCGCGGGCTCCGTTGCCAGCGTCAAGGGAACTCCCGCGTTCTCGGTCTACGGTGCGAGCAAGGCTGCCGTCCGAAATTTCGTCCGAGGATGGACGGTGGAGCTGAAGGATCGCCGTATCCGGTGCAACGTCCTCAGCCCTGGCCCGATCGAAACTCCGCTTGTGGCGGTGCAGCCTCAAGATGCCATCGCGAAGATTGCATCCACCATTCCGATGGGCCGCATGGGGGAGCCCGACGAAGTCGCCAAGGCGGCGCTGTTCCTGGCCTCGGATGACTCCAGCTTCGTCACGGGGATCGAACTGTTCGTTGATGGCGGCAGAGCGCAGATCTGAGTCCGCAACGGCGTATCTGACCGTGTCGTTCGGTTCGCGCGGCCCGTCGTGACCATATGTCGGCGTAGAGCTTCAGATTCAGACCCACTCCCCAAGGCAGGGATAGAGGCGAGCGCCTGTCGAGTCGCGCCGGTGACCGCCATCGGCGGGCCGTTCGAGATCATCGATCGTGAAGTGCCATTGCCGGCCCCGACCACGTAAGGGTTGCCGTGGTCGTCCACGGAATCTGTCACGGCCCCACAGTGTTTTCGTGACCACCAAGTTGTCGCCCAGCTCCCAGGGGTGAGCCTGGGAAGTGGGAATTTCCTTTCTCTCCAAGGACGCTGACCGATGGAACGTGTCCTGCCAGTTCGCCACATCGCTGCACTCTCCCGAACGCATCGCCGCCGCTGAACAGTTGGGCTACCATCGCGCCTGGCTCCACGACACCCCGCCCCAAAGCCCTGACGTCTGGGCGATGTTTGTCCTGGCCGCCGAACGCACCCACCGCATCGGCCTCGCCCCCGGTGTCCTCGTTCCGACGCTGCGCCATCCAATGGTCAACGCCTCCGGCGCCGCCACCCTCGCCGCTCTCGCACCCGGCCGAGTGGCCCTCGCCTTCGGTACCGGTTTTAACGGTACGCGGGCTCTCGGCGCAGCCCCGGCCACCTGGTCCCTACCTCAGCACATACGTCCGGACGGTGCGCGGTCTACTGCGCGGTGACACCGTGCAATGGGACGGCACCTTCATGCGCATGATGCATCCCGGCACGAACGCACCGCAGCGATCCATTGACATCCCTGTGCTGGTATCCGCTCTCGGCCCCAAAGGTCTCGCCCTCACTCATGAGATCGCTGACGGTGTGTTCACCGTCAACAGCGAACCTGCCCAATCCCACGAATTCACCTGGGCAGCCCTGGGCATCCACGGAACCGTCCTGGGCGAGGACGGACCACTCGACTCCCCCCGTGTCCGCGCCGCAGCCGGCCCCGGCAACGCACTGGCCTACCACGCTGCCTACGAATTCGGCGGCGACCCCACCACCCAGCCCGGCGGAGAAGCCTGGCTCGACTCCATCACCGCCCATCCCCGCTCCGAACGTCACCTCGCTGTACACGATCAGCACCTCACCGGCCTCAACACAGCGGACAATACGGCCTGGAACGCCGGAAGCTGGCAGGCAATCACCTCCACCACCGTCACCGGACCCCCCGACCGCATCCGAGACCAGCTCAGGGCCTACGCACGAAACGGCATCACCGAAATCGTCTACCAGCCCACCAGCCCACCAGCCCACCAGCCCACCAGCCCACCAGCCCACCAGCCCACCAGCCCACCAGCCCGGGCATCCCCGGCGAACTCGAACACTTCATCGTCATTGCCCGTGACGTGTATGAGGTTGTCTCACGTGGCAAGTTTCGCGAGCTTCTTGTAGCAGGTCAGGGCGGCGGCCATGGCCAGGCCTCGGCTCTGCCAGTCGTTGCGGACCACGTACGGGATCTTGAGACCACGAGCAGCCCATGGCAGGCTCATGCCGCATGATCGATGAATTCGCGAAAGACAACCTGCACGGGAGACTGCGGCGGGACCGCAAGGCGCTGCTCTGGAAACTCGACGGCTTGTCCGAATACGACGCCCGCCGACCTTTGACATCGACCGGGACCAACCTCCTCGGCCTGGTCAAACACGTGGCCACCGTCGAGGCCAGGTACTTCGGCGAGGTCTTCGACCGCCCTTCCCCGGAACCGCTGCCCCGGTGGCAGGACTCCAACGGCAGCGATCAGTGGGCGACCGAGGACGAGACCCGCGATCAGATCATCGGGTTCTACCGGCGCACGTGGGAACACTCGGACGCGACGATCAACGAGCTTCCCCTCGACGCCCCCGGCCACGTGCCGTGGTGGCCGGAGCCTTATCCGAACACGAACCTGTTCGCCATCATGGTCCATGTCCTCGGCGAGTCCATCCGGCATGCCGGGCACGCCGATATCCTGCGCGAGGGCCTCGACGGCCGGACCGGGTTGCGCGCCGAACTCGAGAAGCAGATCGACGAGGAAGCCCGTGCAGCCTACCGCGCGAAGATCGAGCAGGCCGCCAGGTCGGCCGCACCCATCAAGGCTTAGAGGTTGTCTCACGTGACTTGATGCTCGTGCGGCATGCCGGTCGTGGGTGCTGATCTGTCGAAGCGTCTGGTTCCTGATGAACTCTGGGAGCTGGCCGCCCCGTTGCTGCCGTCGTTCGCTGCTCGTCCGCAAGGTGGTGGGACCGCTCCGTGTGACGAGCGGGCCGATTTCACGGCAGTGCTGTACGCGCTGACCAGCGGCTGTGCCTGGCGGCATCTGCCGCCGACGTCCGGCACGTCGCCCCCACCCCCCACCGCGCATCGCCGCCTCACGGTATGGACCGAGGCCGGCCTGTGGCGTCGGCTGCACCGGGCGGTGCTGGACGAACTCGGGGCCCGCGGCGAGGTGGACCGGACCTCGGCGATCGTCGACGCGGCCTCCGTCCGCGCCAAAAGGGAGGATCGCTGACCGGGCCGAACCCGGTCGATCGCGGCAAGAAGGGCAGCAAGCTGCACGTGCTGTCCGATGCCCAGGGCATCCCCCTCGCCGTCGCCGTGTCCGGCGCGAACATGCACGACAGCCTCGCCCTCAAACCGCTCATCCGCGGCATACCCGCCGTCCGGTCCCGCCGGGGACCACACTGGCGCCGACCCGTCAAACTCCGCGCGGACAAGGCGTACTTCTCCGCCGAACACCTGGCCTGGCTGCGCGAGCGCGGGCTCGTCGCGCGCACCGCGCGGCCCGGCATCGAGTCCGGCGAACGCCTCGGACGGCACCGCTGGAAGACCGAACGGTCGATCGCTTGGCTCTTCGGCTACCGCCGCCTCACCGTCCGATACGAACGAAAGGGCTCGCACTTCCTCGCCTTCCTCGGCCTGGCCGCCGCCCTGACCGGCTACAAGAAGCTCCCGAAACTTGCCACGTGAGACACCCTCTGAGCCTCGGTTCACCGAGTGGGTGTCTGTCCGTGAGCCGGACATGAAGACGCGGATGCCCTCTGAACCAGGACGATGGGACTTCCTACGGTTCCACCTGCAGAGAACTAGAACATCCGCGAGATGCATTCTTCCCACGCCAGTGCGGCCGTTTCTGTCGCGTTCGATGAGCCGAATCTGATCGCGGATGCGGGGCTGGTGCCGGTGGTCCGGCTGGCGCAGCGGGCCCGGCTGTCCGACCTGACTGACGCTGCGACATGGATCGAGGGCGCGGTCAACAGCGGCGGAGCGGACCCGGCAGCGAAGGTGACGTCGCCGGTGGCAGCGATGTGCGCGGGAGCGGACGGCATCGAGGACGCAGACCGGCTGCGGCGCGGGGCGATGCCGGGCGCGTATACCCACGTACGGGCCCCTTCGACGCTGGGCACGTTCCTGCGCTCGTTCACCCATGGGCGCGCCCTCCAACTGCACCGTGTGCACCGCCAGTTGACTCAACTGACCTCGCACACTCCGCTGCTACCCGGTGTGCGCCAGGTGGCCTTCATCGACATCGACTCCACCCATCGGCGGGTGTTCGGTCGCGCTAACGAGCTCGTGCATGGTTAGCGTGCCCGCCGCGGAACGCACCCCGATGCCCGAGCCGTTGCGGCAGGCGGTTGACCAGCTCGTCTCCGAGGCGGTCATGAACTGCCAGGAGGTTCATCGTGACACCGAGCCGGATATCGCGCGCGACTGGAAGTGGATGACGCTGATCCGTGCCACGGACGCCTCCGACGCCATGGACATGGCCTCGGTGCTGATTGCCGCTTACTGCCAGCAGCACACCGACATCGAGACGCTCTCGTCCTAGCAGGTCGGTCAACGTCGACAGCGTCTCCTCGTCACTGGTTCTCGGGTCCCACTGGTGGATCTGGTAGAGATCGACGTGGTCGACACCGAGGCGGCGCAGGCCGTTGTCCAGCTCGGTGACCAGCCAGCGGCGCGAACTTGCCTGGTGGTTGCGCTCGCTGTCCATCGGCAGGCTGGCTTTCGTGGTCAGCACGATGTCGTCGCGGCGGCCGGCGATGGCTTTTCGGACCAGCTGTTGGCAGGCTCGGTAGCGGAGGGAACGGAGCGGTGAACGACAAAGACGAGGGCACAGGGCGCTCGGCCCGGTCCAAGCGGACGGAGAGTGGCCAGCGGCTCCACGTCTGGTGCGCCCGTCGGGGCCGTCTTGGTGGTGGCAATCATGTGGGGCGTGCCTGTGTCGATCCAGCGCGGCCCGGCGTCGGGGACGTCGACGATGCGGGTAGCTGTCGTGGGCCGGCCGTAGGGGACGCAGCGCTGCGGGGTGTGGCCGATGCGGGCGAAGGTTTCCGCTGCGGTGGTCGTGGGCCCGAGGCGGGAGGGAGCTGCGCGGGGTCCACGCTCAGGATCCGCAGCATGTCGTTGATCTGCATGATCCCCTCCGTTCTGGTCGGTTACGGCAACAGCGGATCCGGACCGTTTGTCATCGACCGCAGCATTGAGCCGCGTCTTCTTGTGTGGTGCAAGAGGGGCCGGGTGATCAGGCCGGGGGTATGGCGGGGCGTTCGATGGCGATCATGGCGGCGTCGTCGTTCAGGTGTCCGCCGACGTGGTGCAGCAGGTCGCGCCGGAAGCGGTCGAGGAAGGCGTCGGGGTCGTTCTCGGTCCAGCCGGTGATGCGCTCGGCGAGCGGGTAGAAGGTGCCGGTGGAGTCGCGGGCCTCGGTGACGCCGTCGGTGTACAGCAGCAGAAGGTCACCCGGCTCGAACTGGAAGCTGTCGACGTGGTATCGCGGATGCGCCAGTTCGCCCAGGCCCAGCGGAGGTGCGGGATGGAGGGCGTCCATCGTCGTCGGTCGGCCGTTGCGCAGGACGACCGGCGGCGGGTGCCCGCAGGCAACCATCTGGACCCGGCCGTCCCGGTCGGGGATGTCCAGGATGGTGGCGGTGATGAACGTTTCGCCGAAGCAACTCGCCTCGCCCGGCTCCATCAGGTCCCAGCACACGCTTCGGTCGAGGTAGGTCACCAGCTCGCCCAGGCTCGCCTGGCGGTGGGCAGCGACGCGGAATGCTCCGAGCAGCAAGGCGGCGTCATTGACCGCGGTCATCCCCTTGCCTTGCACGTCGCCGACGATCAGCCGGGTGCCGGAGGTGGTGCGCGCCGCCGCGTACAGATCCCCGCCGATCTGGGCCTCGGCCTCGGCGGCAAGGTAGAGGGAAGCCACGCGCAGCGGCCCGATCTCCTTGGGCAGCGGCGGCAGGACCACACGCTGGGCGGCCTCGGACACGTACCGCACTTGCGCCAGCACTTTTGCGCGACGCTCCCGCAGTACAGAGAAGATCACCAAGCTCGTGCCGACCAGCACCAGGGCGAAAATCTGTGCCTGGTGGTTGGACGAGAGCATCGTGTCAGGATCGCGCACCAACCCGATGGTCGTCTGTGCGATCACCGCCAGTGCAGAGACCAGGCCCACCGTCCGGGGCCCGCCGAACAACGGCGTGATCGCCGGGGCCGCGACGAGCAGCGGGCCCAGATGAATGTTGGGCGGCGCAAGAATGTCGATCACGGACACCGCAACAATCCACGCGATCGGGATGACGAGCAACGCCCGACCCGCTCGCACCGGCCGTCGAAGTCCTTCGCGGCGCTGCGGCATGGTTCCTGTCTACACCGCCCTTGCTCGGCTCGCACCGGCATAGACGGGCAGTGCGGTCGCCTGCCGGAGGCGTCGCCAACTCACCCTGTATGCGCCGCGTCGGCGAGCGGCCATAGTGTCGAACGCATGAACGATCCGCTGCCCCGCCTGCCCCGCCTCCGCACCCTGGAGACCTGGCTCGCCATGAGCCTCGAGCGTGTCCGGCGGACCGTCGTGGAAGCTGAGCGACGCGAAGTCGAGCAGAGGCGCGGCCAAGAGCGACGGCCGGCCGCCCCGGACTGGCTCATCGAAATGGGCCTAGCGGACGCGACCCCGTGTACGGCCACGTCGGCGGCTGCCACATGGCGGGCAAGCGCAGCCGCGGCGGCGAGCGCGATCAGGCTCTGCGGCCGTAACCGAGGGTGTCGACGCGTACCGCTACTGCTGGCCCGACACCGAGCTCGGCGTTCTGGACTGAGAGAAGCCCGCCCGGCCGGAAGGAAGGGAGACGGGGCGGGCTCTGCGGAAATCCTCCGAGACTGACACCCGTACCGCATGCGCGCACCGGCCATTCGGGTGGCCATGGACGCATGGCGGTGGCGCCGATAGTCGTGCACCCGCCGCTCGGCACGGGCGGTCGGCGGGTGACTGTGCGCGGGCAGATCCTCGGCCTCGCGTATTCCGATGCTCAGGATTCTCGCGGACCGGTGCTGTTCGAGGCAGCCTTCTGTTTCAGCTGCCACGAGGTTCGCATGCATGGATTGACCGTGCCATCCGCGCCGGCCACACAGTTCTTCGACGCGGACACCCCTCCCGCCCGGGCCCTTCTGGTCATCTTTCGCGTGGAGGCCCCGTAGCCGACCGGCCGACCGTGTGAGGCTTGCCAGCCCTGGAGCCGCTGACTTCCCAGCATCACGGGAGGTCAGGGGCTGTCGAAACTGCGCGCTTCAGTTGGCCCGTGAGCGTTCTGGTTGGTCCGGGTGAGTGCTGGAGGTGCCCGCCGGGTCGCGGCGGAGCGTCACGCGGCGGCTGGTGTCTGGGGTCGGGGCTCCAGACCAGCACCCACGCCGTTACCCGGCATACCGTCGGTACGCTGATCTTGTTAGCGTCCTGCCGTGACGACTGACGAATTCCGCCGTGATCAAGGCGACTGCGACGGTGTCCTGCATGGCGTCAGTCTTCCCTGTCCGAGGCCGACGTGATGCTCATGCGGAACACCTGACCGACGGCCTTGGAGTGCGGACTCGTCGTCAAACGATGGGTGACGGGCGCTGGCCCGGGCAGTGATCTTCATTTGGCTGGTCATGCTCGGCTACATGATCTGGCCTGACACCGTCACGTCCGACTCGCTGATGGGATGGTGTCCTCTACCAGGCCGGCAGGCATGGTCGGCGAAGGTCGGCACCTTCACCCAACTACAGGCCGCCAGTATGTGACGGTGGTCGGCTTCGACATCGTCGGGGCAGCAGACGGGACGTGGTGCCCGACTCAGCACGCCCCTGGCCAGTCGGGCCAACCACGGCGCTCAGTCACAACGGCGATACCTGGCCACTCGCAGCCGTGGATGGCCACTCCCGAGGCGGCATCGAGCGATGAGTTCCGATGCGAAGAGAGGTCTTCTTGGGCGGACGTGCTCGTGAGGTGCCAGCAGAGGCGCCCCGCAGTCCTCGGATCGTGGGCACGTACGAACTCGACCAAGCTTGAGGACCGGTGGGGAGACACCAGCGTGAGCGACATTGTGGTCCAGAAGATCGTCCGGCCTGAGCGCGCAGTCTCGGGCCCATGGCTGGACGTGATCGCCTCGAATCTCGATTACCACCGAGCGACCTTCTTGTGGAAGTGCGAGGGCCTCTCGGAGGCACAACTGCGGCTGCGTCCTGTGCGGTCGTCGGCGTTGACCCTGCTGGGGCTCATGCGCCATCTGCAGGGGGTCGAACGTGCCTGGTTCCAGCGGACGTTGGCCGACACGAAGCCTCGCTTCTTTCCTTATCGGACCTACGTCACCGCTGACGGTGGGGAGTGGTACGACGAGTCGGACGCTACGCCGGCCAGGGATGTTTACGAGGACTACCTGAAGGCGTGCGAGGAGTCGCGGCAGGTATTCGCGCAGGTGGCCGTCGACTTCGCGCGCATCGTGCCGAACCCGGAATTCGGGGACACTGATGTGCGGTTCGTCCTTGAGCACGTGATCGAGGAGTACGCCCGCCATGTCGGCCATGCGGATCTCCTCCGCGAGGCCATCGATGGCGCCACTGGTGAGTAGCCGACCGCTGCGCCCCACGAAGCATGCCTCAGCACAACATTGCCACGCATCGCTACCGTACTGGCCGGCTACGGCTGAGAAGAATGGCCAACCGCCCGTGAGTACAGGCTGGTCACCAAGGTCCTGCGACCGCCCCTGGCCACATATCACTGGCGGTCACATGTCGCTGTGAGCTTGTCCGGTCTCTGTGAAGTCCGGGCAGTCTCGGAGATATCCGGGCATCCGTCCCGGTGTCTCGCGCAAGTCCGGGCACGGTCTCGGTATCCGTGCTGGTCACGAGCCCTGCGGCCGTCGTGGCTCCCGCCCGCCGCACCGGCGGATGCCCGGTCGTCTGCGAGACACTGGACGCGCTGGGCGTCTCCCTCAAGTCCGGGTACCGCAGGTCGGAGCGATGTCGTGCCCGGAGATATCTGAGACCGGACACGTGAGGAGTAGACGCACGTAGGGTCGGGCCGGTGATCATCTGGTTGAACGGCACGTTCGGGGCAGGAAAGACCACCACGGCGAAGGAGTTGACCTCTCGGATCCCGGATTCCCGGCTCTTCGATGCCGAGAAGGTCGGGGAGATGCTCTGGCACGTCCTGGGGGTACCGGAACGGGACTTCCAGGACTTCCCTCCGTGGGGGGACTCGTCGTGGAGACCGCCCGTCAGGTGCTCGACTACGTCGGCGGCACCTTGGTGGTCACCCAGACGGTTCTGGTCGAGCAGAACTGGCAGGAGATCCATACCGGCCTTGCCCAGGCCGGTATCCCGGTGCACCACTTCCTGCTGCATACCGACCAGGACACGCTGGTGGAGCGCATCGAGACCGACATGAAGCCGGAGAGCATCGCTGCCTGTCAGTGGCGTCTTGACCATCTCGCCGACTATCGGCAGTCCCTGTCCCGGCTTCGCAGGGGAGCCGAGGTCATCGACACCACCGAGATCACTCCGGACCGCGTCGCGAAGATCATCACGTCACGGGGGTCGGGCCCCGCGGCCAACTGTGGGCTGTAGATGGCCCGTGAGTGTTCCAGTTGACCCGAGTGGGCACGGGAGATGGCCCGTAGGTGAGCCTGAGGACCGGTGGCTGCCCGAGCACAAGGCAGAATCGGAACGGCCGCTACCTGCGAGAATCGCCAGATGAGCGGGAGCGAGCTGTCCGATGTCGAGTACGCCTTCGTGCTCGATGCGAGTGAGATCGACATCCTGCCTGGAGTCCGGGGAGACCTGGAGGAGCCCTTGGCGTCGGCGCCAGCGGCTGACTTGGCGCCCATGCTCCTCGCACTTGTCGACCGTGGAATGGTCGAGGTCTGCCGGTACATCCCGTGGACAACACCAGACGGTGCCACCGGCTACCAGCCGGGTCCCGCGATCCCGCGCGAGGACCTTGCCGATGTACTTGCCGCAGCCGAGGAGTGGGACTACCCGGACGACTTCGAGTGGCTGGGTCGGCTCACACTGACACCGACCGAGAGTTACAGACGGGGCCGCTGAGGGCGGCGGTCAGCTCGCGTCATCGGGTCGGCTCATTGTCACTCCCTCGTGCCAGGGTGGTCGTGCCCGGCGGCGCCCTCACGAAGCCGATGCCGTCGCCGGGCACACTCGCGTCTGGCTTTGTTCAGGAGAACCGACAGCACCTGTGCACGAGTTTGGGCGGCGTCGGCGGTGCGTCGCGTTCGATGTTCATGAGAAACGACAGCGCCAGTGCACCCTGCCGTCGCAGAGCCGCGACTCGGGAAGTCGCGACGACACCCCGAGTAGCTCTGCGTAGTGCCTCCGGGGCATCCGGCCGGAGACTCGGCAAAAACCCGTTAGGCGGACGAGGGCGACCACTGCTAGTTTTTCCGGAGGCCGTGCGAGAGATCGAGGAGGTGGTACCCGTGAACGCAGTATCGACATGGGTGCTCCCCTCCGGGGCCACGGTCGGGCGATAGACAGGTCGTCCGGGAGCGCCGTTCCAGTGCACTCCCGAAAGGCACGACCATGCATTTCACTTCCGAACAGCGCCTCGACGACGGCGTCCTCGAACACGAATTCACCCTCGCTGAGATCCCCGGCATCCTGTGGACACCCGCATCGGCATCCGCATCCGTACCGGCGCCGCTGATCCTGCTCGGCCACCCTCCCCTCGGGCTGAGCAAGATGTACCCCCGACTGGTGGCCCGGGCCCGGCACTCCGCGGCGGATGGCTTCGCCACGGCCACCATCGAGCTCCCCGGAAGCGGCAGCCGGCCCCGTTGGCCCGCCGCCGAGCAGGCCCGCGCGGACCTGCGCCGGGCGATGGAGGCCGGCGAGCAGGTCAGCGACGAGATCGTCGACGCCCTCATCCTCCCACTGGTCGAAAAGGCCGTCCCGGAATGGCAGGCCGCCCTGGACGCCCTCCTTTCGCTGCCCGAGATCGGCGGCCCGGTCGGGTACTCGGGGGGAGTTATCTCCATCGGCATCCGGCTGGCGGTGGTCGAGCCGCGCATCTCGGCCGGCGTTCTGTTCGCCGGAAGTTTCGTGCCTCGCTCCATGTTCGAGGAGGCCCGGCAGGTCACCATTCCGCTGCACGTCCTGCTGCAGTGGGACGACGAAGGGAATGACCGGCAGGCGGCCCTGGACCTCTTCGACTCCTTCGGCTCCAAGGAGAAGTCCCTGCACGCCAATATGGGCGGGCACACCGGCGTCCCGCAGTTCGCGGGGGACACCGCGGCCCAGTTCTTCACCCGACATCTGAAGTGATGCCGGGCCGTCAGACCGGCAGCAGACGGTAGCTGATGTCGGCCGGCACGCCACTCATCGAGGACAGGTCCCGGCCCTCCGCAACTCTCTGCACCGTGGGCCCCTGCTGAACTCTCGGCAGGGGCCCACGGTGCCTGAAGCCAGGAACTGTTCGATTTCTGCAGAGCTTCGAGTGCTGCCCAAACTCGTGTACAGGTGCTGTCGGTTCTCGTGAACAAAGCCAAAGGGGCGATGCCGAACGCAGGGACTGCCCACGAGCAGGGGGGGCCAACGAGCAGCAACTGCAGCAGATTAGGGCCGACGGCCTCGCGGAGATGTACTTCCGCGCGGGCGTGGCTGCCGAGAGCCTGGCCGGGGGGAGAGTGGGCCATCGGTCGAGGAAAGCGATGTGGGCGTCGTCCTCGTAGACCGTCTCGCGGCGGCAGTCGGGGCCCCACGGAGAAAGGCGCAGACGAAGCAGGGTCCGGTGCGGGCGCGTTCTTCGTACGCGCCGGGCGGCCACTTCCAAGGACCAGACCCTATTGCCTATTCCGCGGGCAGTTGGGCGCGGATCAGGCTGTCGCGGTCGCCTATGGCCCGCCGGAAGACGTGGCCGAGGCCGACGCCGTAACGGTGGGCGAGGTTCAGGGGCGGACCACAGACAGTCGGCCAGCTCATGCTCCAGCGCCTCGCGCCCGCCGCCGGGGCGGGGGCCCTCCTCGGCCATGACGAGGTAAGACGGTCACCACCGACCACATTGCCGGGATCGCGGTCGGCGGGCCCTGACTCCAGAGACCCTCGCGTTGTACCGGTCCCGTCCGGAGTTATCTCAAGTCGGTCGCCGTCGATTCGGTGTGAATACCGAGACGCTGCGCAGTTGGAACCGGGCCGCCGACGGCCGCCGCTCCGGTGCCCACTCCGCACCCGCTGCGACGCCGCAGCCCGGCGGTGACGCGGTTCAGGCGGAGCTAGCCGCCCCACGGAAGAGGATCCGAGGCTGAGAGCCTCCCGCCCTGACCCCGTCGCGGAGCCCAGGCATCCAGCCCGTCGAGGTCCGGGGCGTAGACGGGGTAGTGCGGGTAGCGGGTCTGCAGGAGTTCCCAGGAGGCGCGGAGTGATCGTCAAGACCTGTGGATCAATTGCTGCTTTCGATGAACCCTCTTCGGCTGTTGGTGATCGTGGCGAGTAGATCGTCGATGAGGCAGTCCACCGCTGCACCGGCCTCCGGTTCGAAGTCGCTGATGCGGTGGGCCGTGTCGGCGATGTCCGAGGGGTTGAAGCTCCATCCCTGGATGAGGCTCCATCCGGCCTCCACCCGAGCGTGTGTGCCGTCCTGGGACGTCACCCGCAGCCAGCCGGTGCATTCGTCGGAGAAGTCGAAGGGCAGGAACGCGGAGCCGCCCGCCGGCCTCAGCTGGGAGACCAGTTCGCCCCATTGCTGAAGGAGACGGACGAGCTGCTGTGGCACGTTCTTGGTGGCCGTCGCGGTGGGATCGTTTGCGAGGTAGAAGGAGTCGGACACGTGCCGCCATGTGCCGACGCTCAGCACGAGGTCGTCGTGGATGTCTTGATCGGTGGTGCGCTCAAGACGCACTGCGACATGGTTCACGGTGACGACCTTAGTTTCGGACGAGGGTCGGTTCATGCTGCGATCGTCGGTGGCCGCTCGACGAGGTGGCCGAGTTCGAAGCGGGCGCCTGCTCGGACGAGGGCGACGAGGTGGGGTGCGTTCACGGCTCGCCAGCGGGCCTGCGCGGACTCGACGAGCTTGAAGACCATCGCCAAGGCGGCGGCTCGGGAGCCAGCGCCCTTGGTGACCTTGGTCCCCAGGCGGACGGTCGCGAAGGTTGACTCGATCGGGTTCGTGGTGCGCAGGTGGATCCAGTGTTCGGCGGGGAAGTCGTGGAACGCCAGGAGCTCGTCCTCGTCATCGACGATCTTCTTGACGGCCTTGGGGAACTTCGCGCCGTACTGATTGGCGAACGCGGCGACCGCCTGAGCGGCGTGCTCCTTGTCCTCGGCGTTGCAGATGTCCTGGATGGCCTTCTTCGCCGCGGGCTGGGCCGACTTCGGCAGGGTGTCGAGGCAGTTGGCCGTTTTGTGAACCCAGCATCTTTGGTGGCGGGTTTCGGGGAAGACCTCATCGAGCGCGTTCCAGAAGCCGAGGGCGCCGGCACCCACGGCGAGGACGGCAGCACGCATGCCGCGGCGCTGGCAGTCCCGCAAAAGGCTCGCCCAGGACTCCGCGGACTCGCGGTGGCCGTCCGTCATCGCGATCGGCTCCTTGGTGCCGTCCGCGCGCACGCCCATGACGACCAGGACCGCGGCCTTCGCCTCTTCGAGACGGATCCGCAGGTGGATACCGTCGGAGGTGGGGCCGGACGCCTGCCTCGGTCAAGCCCCGCAGCTGGCGCCAGGCGGTCACTCCGGAGCAGCCCACTCTCTCCGCGGGAACGTCCCGCCAGGCCAACCGGTTCGCAGCACTTACATCACGTCGGCCGGCGCTGCCCGGTCGGGAACGCGCAACCGTCCCGGATGGCGTCGGCGCCGCTCGGGAGCAGGCGGCAACAGCGGACCCCGCGAGGGACGCGCTCCACGGCACGACGCCGTGGGGCGCGCCGACGCGGTCCTCAGGACGTCACATCGGTGACCTTCCACCGTTGATTGGAACCGGAGTTGGGCTGCCAGGTCCCGACGGGCGCCCCCTCGTGCGTGGCCTGTCCGCCGACCTCGAGGAGTCGGCCCGTACCGGCGTTGACGAGCGTGTACGTGCCGTCACCCGTCGTCGACAGGATCCACTGCGCGGCCGCGTCCCGCTCGTCAGTGTCGGGTTCGACGACCGGTGCGCCGTCGCGGACGGCCAGCCGCCTGCCGTCGGCGGCGCTGGTGAAGACGTGCCGCCTGCGGTTCGCCGGTCCCTCACCGCTGATCTGCGCGAGCCGCCACCGCTGACCGGCCATGCCCGTCCCCGACTCGATGACGAGTGTGCTGCCGCCGTCGGCGACAGTGAGGTCCTTGCCGCTCTGCACGCCGGTCAGCTCGTACGTTCGTCCCTTGCGCAGCGTCGCGGCGTCCTTCGTGACCCCGGACACGCCCTTGATCACGAACGTGGTCACCGACTGCGCGGGCACCGTGAACGAGGCCGTACGGCCCGTCACCGCGACCGGCGTCTGCTCGGCCAGCTTGCCGGCCGTGCTGGTCACGACCGGGGTGACGGTCGCGCCCTGGCGTACGGTCGCGAACTTCGACAGGTCGAGCGTCACCGTGCGGGAGGACGTGGTGCTGTTGACGTGGACGACGGCGGCGCCGTTGCCGCCACGGGTGACGGCCGCGGTGCTGCTCGTGTCGTCGGTCTTGATGAGGTGGTCGCCGGGACGGATGTAGTGGGTGAAGTTCCGGGCGGTGTCGAACTTCGTGTTCGTGTGGACCGGGCAGGTCTCCGGGGTGTCGTCGGGGCCGGCGCTGAAGGAGACCTGGATCTCGCCCCAGTTGCCTCCCTCGGCGGATTCCCCGCCGGGCTTCATGTTGTCCCAGTCCTCGACGGGCTGCCAGAACACCCAGGCACTGGGCTCCAGTTCGCGCAGATCGTCGACGATGTGCTGGGCGAGCCCGAGTCCGGGCCGCATGTCGGTGAAGGATTGGCCGTCGCCCCAGTCGCCCTCGACCTCGCTCATCCACAGCGGCTTGCCGTCGGCCTTGGCGAGGTCGCGGACGGAGGTCCGGCCGCCGGTGCCGTACGTGTGGACGTTCATCTGGGCGACGTGGCTCTTCACGTCGGCCGGGTAGCTGGTCCAGTTCGAGGCGAAGGTCGTCGGGTTGGTCTCGTCCATTGCTGAGACGACCGCCGTCGTCCGCGCCTTCTTGAGCGCGGTGTGTAGCGCGGGCACGATCTTCTGCTGGAGGGCGGGGCCGATGTGACAGCCCTCCTGACGGCCACCGGTCGGATTCCCGTCGGCGCCCAACTTCGTACCCCAGTAACTGGTGTTGGGCTCGTTGCACGGGTCGACGGTCTTCACCTTGATGCCGTGCGCCTTCTCCAGGCGCCGTGTCGCCCCGGCCAGATAGGTGGCGAAGTCGTCGACGGACGCCTCCTTCAACTGGTCTCTCGACGCGTCGAAGCCGCCGGAGACATAGCCGCTGACCGTCATGAAGTACGGCGGCGAGTTGGAGAACGTTTCCCAGTGGGTGATGTCCTTCTTGATCCGGTCCACCCACCAGCGCTGGGTGGCATCGGCGTCCCCGTTCCAGTGGTCCCCGTTGTCGGGGTCCCACCAGTCGGTGTCGGTGCGGGTGGTGCCCTCGGGCGCCTTCCACCAGCCCTCGACGGCGCCGCCCGCCCTCAAGTAGTCCGGTACGTCGGGGGCGTTGCCGCCGCCTATGTTGTAGCGGGCGATGTTCAGGGCGAGGCCGTCACGGCCGAAGACGAGGTCGGCTATCCGCTCGCGGATCTCGTCCGGGTAGTGCCCGGTCGCGTTCGCGAACCAGACCAGGCTGGTGCCCCACCCCTCGAAGCGCTCCTGCTGGTACGAGGGGTCGGGGGTGACCGTGACCGTCGCGCCGGCGGCTGCGGCGACGAGCGGTGCGGCTGAGAGCTGGGTTCCTGCGGCCGCGGCCGTGGCCGCGGCGATGCCGATGAACCGTCTGCGGGTCAAGCGCGCCAACGTGTGCTCCCAATGTCGTTGTGTGGGTGGGGTGTCGGTGGTGCGAGAGCGGGTGGATTCAGGAGGCGGACTGCCGCAGGACGGCGACCTGGCGGGGCGCCAGGACGAGGCCGTCGCCCTCGGACCGCGGCGCGACGAGCACGTCACCGGTCAGGCCCGGCAGCGCCACCTGCTCGTTGCTCCGATTGACCAGGAACAGATAGCGGTACTCCATGTCGCGCCGCACGGCGTGTTCCACCAACCCCCGTGCGGCTTCGGGGAGTTCGCTGGTCACCCCGGCGGGCGCGAGCAGCTCGGGCAGCAGCACGGTCAGCCCGTCGACGCCGAGCCGGGTGGACACGTACGTGGCCGAGCCACGGCCCGTGCCGCGCCTGGTGACGGCGGGGCGCGACGCGTACGTGCCGGTGCGGTAGGCCGCCAGCACCTCGACGTCCGTGCTGGTGACGGAGATCCGGTCGGTCCACAGGCCACCGGTGGTGCCGTTGTCCAGCTCGACGGTGTCGCCGTCGAGCAGTGGCCCGAACTCCTCGATGCGGATGCCGAGGACGTCGCGCAGCGCGCCCGGGTAGCCGCCGAGCCAGACGTGGTCGTTCTCGTCGACGATCGCGGAGAAGTATGTGGTGACGAGGTGGCCGCCGCCCTCGACGTACCGGGTGAGTTCCTTGGCGAGCGGCTGTGGCACCACGTGCAGGACGGGCGCGATGACGACGTCGTACGCGGACAGGTCGGTGCGGTGGGCGGGCACCACGTCGGCGCGGTGGCCGAGACGAAGCAGCGCCGAGTACCAGTCGAGGGCCTCGCGGTGGTAGTCGAGGCGGGAGGTCGGGTGGGAGTCCTGCTCGCCGGCCCACCAGGAGTCCCAGTCGAAGAGGATCGCCACACGGGCGGGTTCGCGCTCGCTGCCCGCGATGGGGGCGAGCGCGTCGAGGGTGCGGCCCAGCTCGACGACGGAGCGGAAGAGTTCACTGTCGGCTCCGGCGTGCGGGACCATCGCCGAGTGGTATTTCTCGGCTCCGGCCGCCGACTGGCGCCACTGGAAGAAGCAGACGGCGTCGGCGCCGTGCGCGACGTGCAGCAGCGAGTCGCAGGCCAACTCTCCCGGTGTCTTCGGTGGGTTGACGGGCTGCCAGTTCACGGCGCTGGTGGAGTGCTCCATCAGGAACCAGGGGCGGTGTCCCGCGATGCCGCTGCTGAGGTTGGCGGAAAAGGAGAGTTCGTCGCGGTCCTGCGGTCCGGGAGTGACGTAGTGGTCGTTGGCGACGAAGTCGACCTCGTCCGCCCAGTCCGCGTAGTCCATGCCCTTGGTGCCCGGCATCACCATGAAGTTGGTGGTGACCGGCGTGTCCGGGGTGAGCTCGCGCAGGATCTCTCGCTCGGCGAGCAGGTGGTCCTTGAGCGCGTCCGACGAGAAGCGCTTGAAGTCGAGCTGCTGGGTCGGGTTCGGGTGCGAGGCGGCGAGCCGCGGCGGCAGTAGCTGCTCCCAGTCGCTGTAGCGCTGGGACCAGAAGGCCGTCCCCCAGGCGTTGTTGAGGGCGTCGAGCGTGGTGTAGCGGCGGCGCAGCCAGGACCGGAAGGTGCGGGCGGCGTCGTCGGAGTAGTCGTAGACGTTGTGGCAGCCCAGCTCGTTGTTGACGTGCCAGGCGACCAGGGCAGGGTGATCGGCGTAGCGGGACGCGAGGCGGCGGACGAGGTTCAGGGCGTGCTCGCGGAAGACGGGCGAGGTGGGCCGCCAGTGCTGCCGGGCGCCCGGCCACAGCGTCTCGCCGCTCGCGGTCACCGGCAGGATCTCCGGGTGCGCGGCGGTCAGCCACGGCGGCGGCGACGCGGTGGCGGTGGCCAGGTCGACGCCGACGCCGCCCGCGTGCAGCAGGTCCATGATCTCGTCGAGCCAGCCGAAGTCCCAGGTGTCGGCGGTGGGTTGGAGCCGCGCCCAGGAGAAGATGGCGAGGGAGACGACGTTCACCCCGGCCTCACGCATGAGCCGGATGTCGTCCGCCCACACCTCCCGTGACCACTGCTCGGGGTTGTAGTCGGCTCCGTAGCCGAGGCGCCGGGTGCCGTCCGAGCCCTTCGCGTACGGGAAACGGGAGGTGAGGGGGGCGGTCATGCGCGTCCTTTCGGGGAGCGGTCTTCCACAGGTGCGGTCGCGGGAGGCGGCGGGCTACTTCTCGACGGTGAAGCCCTGCTCGGTGCCGTACTTGACGGACGCGTCCTGCCAGGACTTCAGCCCGGCGGTGAGCTTGGTCGAGGAGACGTAGGCCTTGCCGACGGTGTCGTTGAAGATCGAGTTGGAGTACACCTGGAACGGCAGGTACTTCCAGTCGGTGGGCACACTCTTCGCGGACTCGGCGAAAACCTTGTTGGCCTTCTGGCCGCCGAAGTACGGGAACTCGGTGTTCTGGAACGACGAGGAGTTGAGGTCCTTCGTCGTCGCGGGGAACGCGCCGTTCTTGATGCGGGTCTGCACGCCCGCACCGGAGTTGGCGTACTCGACGAACGCGTAGGCGAGTTCCTTGTTCTTGCCGAGCTCGGGCAGCGCGAGGGAGCTGCCGCCGTTCTCGGAGCTGGTGTGCGCGCCCTTATCCCACTGCGGCATGGGGGCGACGCGCCAGTCGCCGGAGGCGCCCTTCACACCGGAGGCGAAGTTGGCGGGCATCCAGGCGCCGGTGGGCAGCGTGGCGATGGTTCCGTCGCCGAGGCCCTTGTACCAGTCATCGGTCCAGCCGGTGACGGGCGCGACCAGCTTCTCGTCGATCAGTTTCTGCCAGGTGTCGGTGTACTTCTTCGCGCCCGCGTCGGTGAAGTCGATGCCGACCTTGGTGCCGTCGACCTTGTACGGGTGCGAACCGGCCTGCCACAGCAGGCTGGTGGTCAGCCCCGCGTCGCCGGCGTCGCTGGTGATGTACGCCTTCGGGTCGGCCTTGTGCAGCTTGCGGGCGGCCTCGACGTACTCGTCCCAGGTCGTCGGGACGGCGATCTTGTACTTGTCGAAGACCTTCTTGTTGTAGAAGAGCGCCATCGGGCCGGAGTCCATGGGCAGGCCGTAGACGCCGGCGCCGGACTTCACCGAGTTCCACGGTCCGGGCGAGTACGAGTCCGCCAGCTTCTCGGCGCCGTACGCCTTGAGGTCGGTGATCTGCTTCGTCAGGGCGTACTGGCCGAGCGCGTAGTACTCGATCTGCGCGACGTCCGGGACGCCCTTCTTCGCCGAGATCGCATTCGACAGAGCCTTGTACTGGTCATTGTTGGTGCCCGCGTTGACCAGCTTGATGTCGACCTTCGGGTACTTCTTCTCGAAGTCGGCGGCGACCTGCTTCAGGGTGGGCTCCCACGCCCACACCGTGACGGTGCCTCCCTTCTTCAGGGCCGACTGGATGTCGGCCGAACTGACCTGCTTGTCACTCGAGCTGTCGTTGTCGGAGCCACCGCAGGCGGTGGCCCCGAGGGCGACGGCGCAGAGGAGACCTATGCCGCGCAGCAGGCGGCGGGAGTTCTTGGGCATGGGCATGGCTTCCACTTCTTCGTGGTCCTGCAGAGGGTGTACGGGGCGTGAACTGCGGTGCTGCGCCTACTCCTTGACGCTTCCGGCGGAGAGCCCGGACTGCCAGTACTTCTGGAGCAGCAGGAAGGCGGCGATCAGCGGCACGATGGTGAGAAGTGAGCCGGTGAGCACCAGGTGCGGTATGGCTTCGCCGCCGGCCGTCTGCGCCTGCTTGTTCCAGGAGTCCAGGCCGAGCGTGAGCGGATACCAGTCGGGGTCCTTCAGCATGATCAACGGCAGGAAGTAGTTGTTCCAGGTCGCGACCGTGGTGAAGAGCAGGACGGTCACGGTGCCGGGCGCGAGCAGCGGCAGGGCGACCTGGAAGAAGGTGCGCAGCTCGCTCGCGCCGTCGATGCGGGCGGCCTCCATCAGCTCGGTGGGTATCGCCTCGGTGGCGAACACCCACATCAGATAGAGGCCGAACGGCGAGATCAGCGACGGGATGATGACGGCCCACGGGGTGTCGGTGAGCCCTATCTTGCTGAACATCAGGAACGTCGGGACGGCAAGGGCCGTGCCCGGTACCGCGACCGCACCGATGACGACGGCGAACACGGCGCGCTTGCCCGGGAAGGCGAACTTGGCGAGCGCGTATCCGCCGAGGACCGCGAGGAAGGTGGCGCCGCCCGCGCCCACCACCACGTACAGGAGGGTGTTGAGGAGCCAGCGGCCGAAGACGCCGTCCTGGTACGTGAAGGTGTCGCCGATGTTGTGCCAGAGGTCGAAGCTCCCGTCGAACCACAGGCCGAACGAACGGGCCAGACCCTGCTGGGACTTGGTGGCACTGATCAGGAGCCACACGAGCGGCAGCAGACTGTAGACGAGGACGACGCCGGTGAGCACGGTCAGCAGGACGCTGCGCCGGGGGCGGCCGGGTATCCTGCGGCGCTGTGAACGCAGGCGCGGGGCGACGGACTTGAGCGGCGCCGTCGGCCGCACGGAGCCGGTGGTGGTGGTCATCGCGCTCACGCTCCCTTGCGCATGCCGCGCAGCTGGACCACGTAGGCGACGATCATCGTGATCATGCCCATGACGATGGCGACCGTCGCGGAGTAGTTCTGTTGCTGGCCCGCGAAGGACAGCGAGTACGTGTAGAAGTTCGGGGTGTAGTCGGTGGTGATCGCGTTCGGCGCGAGCTTCTGGAGGATGGCGGGCTCGTTGAAGAGCTGGAAGCTGCCGATGATCGAGAAGATCGTGGCGATGACGAGGGCGCCGCGGATCGCAGGGAGCTTGATGGCCGTGATGACGCGCCACTGTCCGGCACCGTCGATTTCGGCCGCCTCGTACAGTGAGTGCGGTACGACGCGCAGCGCGGCGAAGAAGATCAGCATGTTGTAGCCGACGAACTCCCAGGTCACGATGTTGCCGATGGACGCGAGGACCAGGTCGGCGGAGAGTGGGTCGGGCAGCTTCACGCCGAACGCGTCGTTGACGTCGCCGACCAAGCCGTAGCGGGTGCCGTACATGAAGCCCCACATGAGGGTCGCGACGACGGCGGGTACCGCGTAGGGCAGGAAGACGGTGATCCGGAAGAAATCCTTGCCGTAGAGGCGGCCGCTGTCGATCGCGAGGGCGACGAGCAAGGCGATGCCGAGCATGATCGGCACCTGGATCAGCAGAAACAGTCCGACGCGGAAGACTCCCTCCCAGAACTGGCCGTCTTGCAAGGCCTGTTGGTAGTTGTCCAGGCCCACGAAGGTGGTGCCGCCGATGAGTTGTGTGCGGAACAGGCTCAGATAGACCGAGTATGCGAGCGGCGCCAGGAAGACCAGGGCGAAGACGAGCACGAAGGGGCCGATGAACCCCCACCCCGTCCACGAGCGGCGCGCCCTGCGTACCGGTGGCCCGGCCGGTCGTGGCCTTGCGGCGGCCGGCGGTTGAAGCGTCGTCATCTCGCGTCCCTCGCTCGTACGTGCCTCGCGGATGGTGCTCGGATGGTTGCGTAAACATTCCGGCGCGCAAGCGACCGACAGGTATTATGTTTGCGTAAACATTCGGTGGCGGCATGTCTACACTGCCTCGCAGAGGACGGTCAAGAGTCGCCGTGAACGATCAACTCGACTGGTGAGGCCAACGGTGGGAGCAACGGACAGCGCCCCGAAGCGCGGCAGGACCGACGCCCGGCGCCGCACGCAGAACGCGTCGATGGCCGACGTCGCCCGGGTTGCGGGTGTCTCGTCCCAGACGGTCTCCCGCGTCTCGAACGGCTTTCCCGGCGTCAACGAGGAGACGCGCGAGCGGGTCCTCACCGCTATGAAGGAGCTCGGCTACCGCCCCAACAGCGCGGCGCGGGCGCTGAAGCGGGGCGACTTCCGCACCATCGGCGTGATCACGTTCACGCTCTCCACGACAGGCAACATGCGCACGCTGGAGGCCATCGCGACCTCGGCCGCGCAGGAGGGCTACGCGGTCACGCTCCTCCCAGTCGCGGTGCCCACCCAGGACGAGGTGCGCGGCGCGTTCTCACGCCTCGGCGAACTGGCGGTGGACGCGGTCATCGTCATCATGGAGGTCCATCTGCTCGACTCGGCGAGCCTCACGCTGCCGCCACACGTGAAGGTCGTGGTCGCGGACTCGGACGCCGATGACCGTTACGCGGTGGTGGACACGGACCAGGCGGGCGGCACCCGCGACGCGGTACGCCACCTCCTCGACCTCGGCCACCGCACGGTCTGGCATCTGGCGGGCCCTTCCGAGTCGTTCGCCGCGCAGCGCCGAACGGACGCGTGGCGCAGGGCACTTGAGGCCGCGGGCCGCGCGGTCCCACCGTTGGTGCGCGGCGACTGGTCGGCCGAGTCGGGCTACCGCGCGGGCCTGCGCCTGGCCGAACAGGGCGACTGCACCGCGGTGTTCGCGGCGAACGACCAGATGGCGCTCGGCCTACTGCGGGCCCTGGAAGAGCGGGGCCGCAGAGTCCCCGAGGACGTCTCGGTCATCGGCTTCGACGACATCCCCGACTCTGGCTCGTTCCAGCCACCGCTCACCACGGTCCACCAGGATTTCGCCGAGGTCGGCCGCCGCTGCGTGGAGAGCGCGCTGCGTCAGGTCCGGCAGGGCGAGGCGGAACCAGGTACCACGCTGGTGCCGACACGGCTGGTCGTGCGGGAGAGCACGGGACGACCGCCGTCGCGAGAAGGCGGGCGAGGCTAGGCAGTTCCGTTTGGAACAGCTGGTCGTTGGTCCGGGTGTGCGGTTGACTGACGTGCAGTGGGCCCGGATTGAGCCGTTGCTCCCGGACCGGATGCCGAAGCCGGTGGCCGGTGGCGGGATCACCCCGTGGCATGGCCGCAGCAGTGCGATCCGTACCCGGGAGCGGACGGCGACCTTGCACACGCCGACCTGTCAGTTGCGGGCGAGCGCTTCGACGAGCAGCGCGTACGGCCGGTCGGCCTGCGGGCCGCCGGGGCCGACGTAGTGCGGCCTGCTGTACGCGATCGGGTCGATGGCCTGCCCGGGCACGAAACCGAATACCTCCACGACGTGCCTCGTCGCCGGTGGCAGACGCGCCAGGTCCTGATCGGTCAGCGGCACCAGTCGTCCGTCCGGCAGTTCCCAGCCGCGCCCGACCTCCTCGTACGGGATTTCACGGTCCTCTGCTTCACAGAACCGGCGGTGCTGCACCCTGCGCTGTCCGCGGCATGGATCGCCTGCAGCCGGACGGGGTGTTCCTCGGTCGCCGAGAACAGCTTCACGGTCAGCACGACCAGCCCGAACAGGATCACGCCGGACCGCAGGGCCGTCATGCTTCCAGCGTCCATCGTCACCGCTCCGGGTGCACCTAGGCCGAGCTGATCAATCACCGAAGTGCTCCGGGCCCAAAGTCCACGCCGCGACGACGTCTGGGATCGGACTGCTGAGAGCTGCGTCAAGCAAAGGAGCGCCCCCGCCAGGCTTCTCACCGGGCGGGGGCATGCTCAGTCAGTCGAGGTCGATCGTGAAGCGCCTGAGGCCCGTACCGATCGTGTCGGCGTGGACCTGACCACGAGCCCGGTCGAATTTCCCGGTGCCGCCGGTGATCGCGTTGTCGAACGAAGGGGGCGGGATCGTCGGGAGGCCCTTGGTGAAGATGCCGAAGACCATCCCCTGCACGGTGAGCTGGCCGCCCGGGAGGTTGTAGGTCACGGCGCACACCTCCGCTCCGCCGTCGTATTCGACCAGGGTGGTGGTGCAGGTGCCGTTGGTCTCGCCGACCTCCTTTTTGTTGTCCTTGTCGAAGAGGATCGAGCGGAAGACGGTCCGATCGCCCTGGGCGGCGACGCCCCCGGGGTTGACGGGGAAGCGGGTCTGCTGTGAGAGGCGACCGATGACTGTGATGACCCGGTCCCGGCCCTTGGCGTGGGCGGAATCAATGTCCGTCGCGGCGGCCGCGACAGGGGCACTGGCGAGCAGGGTGACCAGCGCAGTGGCCGTGCCGAGGCAGGCTGCTCTGATGGGGCGCATCGAGTGGCTCCTGAGGTTGATGCTCATGGATGGTCGGTGACGCATTCATAACCTCGGCTCTGCCGCCGCCCCGGAACGTCCCGGCGCGACCCACCGGATGATCCAACCAATCGGACCACCCGGGACGAGAGACGGCCCGCCCGACCGGACGAGCCCTCTGGCACGCGAAAGGCCCCTGGCAGGGCACTGCTGCTTCCGCGTCCCGATCCGCCGCCCTTGCAAAAGGGTCCGGCACACAATCCGCGTGCCGGACATTCAGGCCAGTCGGGTCGGCGACTTGCGACAGGGGTGTCACAGCTTCGAAGATCGCTTGACCTTGCTCCAGAGGGAGAGGCGACTGTGTCTGAGCCGACCACATGAGCGGGCGGTCCGCGCTCGCTGGTCAGACCAGGACGAAGAGGGGGAGTTCGCGTGACCGCGACCATCGGTAAGTCGGAGCAGGGGCAGATCGGCATCAGGATCTAAGCCGGCGTTGAGGCGGTCAAGCGTTAGAACTCGATGGCCGCTCTCCGCTGTTCGGTGCAGCGTCGGAGTTTGCCGAAGTTGTTCATCCAGGAGTTCGTGCGCTCTACCACCCAACGGCCGCCGGTCTGGATCGGGGTCTTCGCGCCGCGCGCGGCGATGCGCGCGGCGATGCGCGCGGCGATCCCGCGGGCGGCCAGGTCGTCGTGGACCATGTGGTAGTCGTATCCGGCATCCAGAGCAAGACGCGGGTGCCTGGGCAGCGGCCCGAGGGTCGGCTCCAGGGCGGTGAAGCGGTCGAGGGTAGCGGGCAGCAGGGTGTGGTCGCGGGTGTTGGCCCGGTGACCAGCGGTTTGCCGGTACCGTCGGTCAACTGCGAGCGTTTCATGCCGAGTTTGGCTCGGTCGACCGGGATCCTGCCGGCGCACTCGCCACCAGAGGGCGCCTTGGTGATGCAGCCATCGGCGCTCAGGCGGTCGAGTTCGAGGCCGATCATGCGGTCGTAGGCGGCGAGCGCGACCATCCGCAAGGTCTCCATCACGCCGGCGGCGATCCACTCGTCGCGGCGCCGGCGCAAGGTGGTGGCCGAGCAGTGCTCGTCGGCGGCACGTTCGTATCCGCAGCCGAAGACGAGGACCTGCACCAGGCGGTCGAAGACGAGCGCATCGCTGATCCTCGGGTTGTGGCAGCCCAGCGGGTGCCGGTCCTCGCGCACGGGCAGCAGCGCGAGGAACTGGTCGCGGATCGGGGCGAGAATGCATGATGGGACAGCGACAGCAGGCACGGTCCCCCGGTGATCATGAAGCGTAGAGAGCTCCATGATCGGGCGAACCGTGTGTGCTCTGTTATCGCCTACTCGCCTACACCTTGGGGAAGTTGGCGTACTGTCGCTGGTTTGCATCCGAAGCCGGGCTCAGGGTGCCCGGCAGCAGTGAGCCCCGGTTCATCCCCGCCGTCAGCGGTTGAGGAAGGAGTAGCTGCGGCCGAGCTCGGTGAAGCCGCGGCAGGAGTACCACTCGCGCGGCCAGTCGGTCACGTCCGCGACGAGGAAGAGCTGGGGGATCCCGGCAGCGGCGGCCAACGCCAGACCTGTGGCGAGCAGGGTGTCTCCGTGGCCCTGCTTACGGTGCAGCACAGCGGTGACGAGGTCCTCCAGCTGAGCCAGCCCCGCGGTTCGGTCGAGGTAGAGGTCGGCCCAGGCCGCGATCTCCCCATCCGGTGTCCGGGCGGCCAGGAAGAACACCTCCTCGGCGCCGCGCAGGCGAGCGGTACGGCGCTCGGTGAGCTGTCGAGCGAGATCCTCGTCCAAGCCCCAGTCCAGCTGCTGGCGGAACACCGCCGCTCGCAGTTCGGCCAGCTCGACCGGGCGCGCGGCAGATTGGGGCAGCGCGCAGCCAGCCGTCTCCCGGGCCAGTATCAGCTCGGTGTCCCGGTCGTAGCCGGCCGCCGCCAGCACCGGGGTGGCCCGCTCCCCGAGCGCCTCGTCCAGCACCGTGATCCGGTACTGCTGGCGCGGTCCGAGGCCCTGGGCAGCCAGTTCGGGCAGTGCCGCCGGGTCGGCGTCTGAGGCGTGGACGATCAGTTGGTTGTGCTCCTGGGATTGGGAGAAGTCCGAGTCGCGGACGGCGAAGGCCCCGGGCAGCTCGACGGTCTCAGAAGCCTGGCGGCGGGCGAAAGCGGCGCGGAAGGCGGTCACGCGCTCAAGCAGATCCGACATCCTCGTCATGATCGTCCCGCCCACTGCCGCGGGCAACAACTTTTCCCTACCGGCGGACGCTCTGAGCTGGCAGGGCTCGCAGTGGCGGCGCTGCTTGCTGTCTGGTTCGTCCGAGCCATGGAGAGGTGGGGTGCCAAGGGAGCACCGGTTCCCGATCGGACGGGCCGGGACGTGCTGGTGCTGTGCGTGGCGGCGGCTTCCTCCGCCTCCATCGGGTACGGCTGCTCTCTGGTCGGTTTGCCGGTGGTCTGTGTGTCCCAGATGGTCATGGCGGTTCTCCTTGCGCTGCTGCTGATCCTGGGTGTGGGAACCGAGTGCAGCAAGCGGATCAGGAGTGAGCGACGACGGCGCCGTCTTCGGCGGGAGCGACTTCGCCGGCACGAGTCCCAGCGAGACGGCAGCGGCCAGGCCTGGGCGCAGGGGCCGTCAGCCTCAGCGGCCGCGCTGATGCGCGGGCGCTCTCAAATCCGTCTGTCGCAGACGCCGTCACCGCGCTGATCGCGGGCCCTCGCCGTCCTCGCTATCGGCCTCGCCGGATTCCGCAACGCGACCTCGCTCGATAGCCAGCCTCCCCGGCGCCCCGGGCCCAGGGCGGCCTCCCGCCGACAGGTGTTCTGGCGGACCAGATCATCTGAGACGCCGGGCGAATCGGACCAGATAATTTGAAACTGGGACCAGATCGACTGAGACGGGACAAGATGCCTCACTGTTGAACGCTCAGCTTGGAGTCACGGCGTCAGTGGAACCGGGCAACGAGCCGCACGTCGGATGCACCGTGCAGATCGCCCAGCGTGCGCATCACGCTCCAGGCGGGGCCCCGTGCGAGGCTTGACCGGCCCCTCTCTCCCGGCTTTGCGTGCCAGAGCTGTCGGTCTCCTGCCAGTTGGCAGCAAGCACTCAGACCAGGTGATCCAAGTGGCGCCACGCACGTCCGCGGCCGCGAATGCCTCATGTGCGGTGGTGAGGGCCGTGGACGCATCGGCCGGGAGACCCCGGTTTTCGGCGAGGGGCCGGAAGCCGCAGGTGTTGCCAATTCCAAAGAGGCAAGCGAGCGCGTCGTAGGCGTTGCCGATGTTGAGCAACCACAGATCGGTGGCGGCGTGCCATATCGAGTGCTGATCGTCAGGACCTCAGAGGCGGGCACCTGGCCGACACTCGATCATCCCGCTGACCTCGGTAGACATGCCTAGATCTTGCACGCCGGGCCGGCGTCGAGCACCTGGCTTCTTTCCGGCTGCTCGCGGGCGCAACTTGCGACCCCTGAAGTGCTCGGGCCAGCAAACGAGAACGCTCAAGGGCTTTCCAATGGAGAAGCCAAGCCTCGGCGCCTGTGTTGGGCCCGATGGAACGCGTTCTGGTGGGACTGACATTGATCAGCGGGTTGGGAAGGAAGCCAGAGCCGTCGGTGGCTCCTCGGCAACGCACCTCAATCCCCACGAACGCCACATGCCCTGTAGTGGCAGGCGAATCCTGTGGCGATCGGGGGAACTCGCACTACATGACTACTTCGACGAATCCGGATCCCCAGAGGGCCACAAGACTGGAACCCGGCAGGAGCGTGCAGCCGGGGGAGGCCCCGCCGGCCGAGGGCAGCATGTCGGGGGCGGGTCCTCAGGAGACTCACAACCCGTTCAGGGGATGGGCGAGAGCGCCTCTGACGCTGATTCTCGTCCTCGTGGTGCTGGTCGCGGCGTTCTTCCTCGCGTACGCGCTCGTGCTGCTGCTCTGATCGTGGGAAGCGCGGGCGCCAGGAGGGTGGGAGAAAGCTGGACGGCTACCCGGGCTCCCGTCGGCACGAGCAGGCGCGCGAGCGGACACCCGGCGTCCCTCACAATTCCGGGCGCCTTGGACGCTGCCGAAACCAGCACCGGATCCGTGCGCGAACGCTGGGCAATTCAGTCCATGGCCGGTGACGAGTACAGCGACTACGTACTGGCTGGCCGCCCGGCTGCAGCACCTGACGGGCAGCCGTGGTCCTCTCCGCAGCCTTCCTGATCAAATGGCTTCACGGAACTCTGGTCAAAGCCAGCAGTGGAGTCTCCTCCCGCTGTCGCTGTTGTTCACACTGCCGTGACCACTTCCGTACCTGCCATGGGGGCGCTGCAGGTTTCCCCAGTTCAGCTGCCCTGGTACGCCCTCTCCCACGCTCGTCACAACCCCTCTTCTCTCTCCTAACCACTAGCCTCGCCGTTTCGGTTGGGCTGAGGCGGCGTCGCTGATCGCCAACTGTTGGGTGGCCGACGTAATTTCGGTGCTTGGGCAGGTCGGAGTCCCGACGCGTTGGTCGGATTCTCCGGGTTCTTTCGGGTCGTGGGCGGACGGGGGTTTGCCAGTCAGCTGGCGGGTCGGGGCAGTGCGGCGAGGCGGTGGAAGGCCGTGGTCAGTTCGTGTCTCCAGGGCCAGGTCGCCGATATTCGCAGGTGGAGGCGGCGGCCGCCGCGGGTGAGGCGGGCGGCGACGTGCAGGAGCCGGTAGCGGAGTTTCTTCGGCTCGGCGGTGGCCAGCTCCCCGTCCAGGAGGAGGACACGGGTCCAGGCGAGCAGGTCGATCGCGGCGAGGCTGAGTTCGAGCCAGACGGCGTTGACGCCGAAGTCTCGGGAGGGGAAGCGGCCGAATCCGGTGGTCTTGCCGCACCGGATGTGGTCCTCGACAGTGGCATGTCCGCGGTGGCGGACCTCCAGGAACTGGGCGGAACCGTCACCGGAGTACGGAGTGTCGGTGAGGAACACCTGATGCCGTAGGCCCTCGTCCTGGTCGAACAGGGACAGCTGTGCTCCGGGGTGGGGCCGCTCACGGCGCACGATGATGCGGGTGCCGGCTGGGTAGCCGTCCAGATCGACCATGCCGGTCAGCTCGGCGACTTCGGCGCCATCACGCAGAGTCCCGTCCTGGTCCAGGGCGGGATGCCAGAGACGCTCGGGCATGGCCCGGACAGCGCGGCGGACCGGCTCGGTGATGGCGTATCCGACCGAGAAGAAGGTACGGATTCCTCGTTTCCGCACGTGGCGGACGTGGGCGAGGAAGGCTTTCGCGGATCCGGCACTGTCGGTGCGGACGAGGATGTCGGTGCCGTGCCGGTGCCCGTCGGGGATTTGCGCGAGTGCCTGGTCGAACACCGTGATGTGGTCGCTCGCGGTGTTGGCACCGGCATTTCCAGGACGCAGTCGGCCCGACAGTGCCTCGCCGGTGTTGGCCAGGAAGCACAGCAGCGGGTGGAAGCCGAAGCCGCCTTTATAGGTGGGTGCGGCCTGCTCCTTCTCGGAGTGGCAGGTGATCAGCGTGGCGTCGAGGTCCAGGACCAGCCCGGGCAGAATGCGTCCCGCGGCCCGGACTGCGGGTATGCCCTCGCCTTGCTCGGCGGCCTGCATCCAGGCGACTTCCCGAGCTTGGGCACGCGCCGAGCGCAGAGAAGCCAGTGTCCTCTCGTCGGTGTCGGCGAGCATTCGCCAGGCCGTCGGTGTCGAGGCGACCGAACCGAACACCCCTGCCTGGTCCCGCAGTACGGCCAGGTCCGCGATGGCCTCACCGCCGTCGGCGAGCATCACCGCCAGGTCGGTGGCGATCCGGCCGGGATCATGCCCAGTCCCGCGCGGCCGAAGCGGCCTGAGCGCGGTGGAGTACGAGGCGGTGAGCCCGGTGGCATCAGCGAGATCAGCCAGTAACCGTGCCCCGGCATGACCGACCACCCCCGAACCATCTGCACTGACCTGGATCTTGGGACGCAACCCGATAGCCTGCACGTAGAAAGTGCCCTCCGCCTGGACCGACAGAACCCCTCAGCAAGGTTCATCGTCCCAGGTCAGGAAGGCACTTTCGCGTTTCCGCCCCAACAGCCGCCGTCCCCAAACGAAACGGCGAGGCTAGCCCCTGGAGCCGCTTGGCACCGCCAGGTGCGAGCGGCACCAAGATCGTCAGCTCGGAAACCTTGCCCAGGCGGCTCCCGACCCGGCCCGCGCTCTCCACACGTGCCGGCGGGGTCCTAGACGCGTCCGCCGTCATCTCGGCGAGCACCCGCTCGAGCGCCGCTTTGCCCACCTCCGGCGCATCGGCGAACATCTCGCGCAGCTACTTGATCTGTTCCTCAGTGCTGGCTGCCTGTGTCGCGCTTGCCGTGTCTGCCATCTCCTTTCAACTTCCTTCGCCATCTCAGAATTTGGAGCCGAGAGAAGGAATAGTTGTGACTGCAGCACCTTGTTCGCGCTCGAAGCACCTACTGATCCAGTCTCATCCGAGAAATGGGGTCCGGCCACTCGGTTCTCCTCTCTTCATGGCGGATGGTGATCCCGGGAATCGCGCGCTGAACAGGTGAATCCGTCACACGCCTACCCGCCTGCGAACCCCGGCTCTCTCAGCGCGGCCAGAAAGAGAGTCAGGAACTCAGAGCAGGCGTGCGGGCACGCAGAGTCAGGACGATGACGGGCGCTGCCACCTCGCCGCTGGGTAAAGCGGAGTCGACATCGCGAAGTGCTGCTAGGCCTTAACCCCCCAGCTCATGGCCTTCTCGATCTTCATATTGTTCAGTTCCTCGTGTCCGTCGACGCAGCCCTCGTATCGGCGATGGATGACCTCAGGTGAATTGCCCGCGCGGCGGGCCACCTCGCACCCCGGCGTTCAGCAAGCTCGTGATGCAGGGCCAAAGTTGCGCCGATTCGCTGCTGAGAGACGATGGGAGAGGGGTTGGCCTGGCCGTCACGATCGAATTTGAGGCAGGAGGCGCACCGTGGCTACTTCTTTGTCGCTCCCGACGCCGGTCCTGGAGCCCGCGGCCCAGGAACTGGCGGATTCCACCAATCCGCACCCGCGCCTCTACGAAGTCCCACCGGAGAACGGCCGAGAGATCCTTGATGGTCTGCAGGCGGGCCAGGGGGTGGCCAAGCCCGCGGTGGATGAGGAATGGGTGAGCATCGACGCAGGCCAGTACGGCCAGGTCCGAGCCCGAATCATCCGTCCCCAGGGGGCGACGAAAACCCTCCCGGTGGTTTTGTATATCCACGGCGCCGGTTGGGTGTTCGGCGACGAGAGAACTCACGACCGACTGGTTCGGGAACTGGCGACCGGATCGGATACTGCGGTGGTCTTCCCGGTCTACGACCTGGCCCCCGAGGCGAAGTATCCCACTCAGATCGAGCAGAATTATGCGGTCGGTAAGTGGATCGTCCAGAACGGCGAGGAGCAGAACCTCGATGTCTCCCGGATCGCGGTATGCGGCGATTCGGTCGGCGGCAACATGTCCGCCGTCTTCGCGCTGATGGCCAAGGAACGTGGTGATGTTCGCCTGGCGGCCCAGGTGCTGCTGTATCCGGTCACCGATGCCAACTTCGACACCCCTTCGTACGAGCAGTTCGCCGATGGCTACTACCTCACTCGCGACGGGATGAAGTGGTTCTGGGACGCCTACACAAGCGACGCCGAGCAGCGCGCCGAAATCTATGCCTCGCCACTGCGCGCCGACATCGAGCAACTCCGTGGTCTTCCCCCCACCTTGGTCATCACCGATGAGGCCGATGTGCTGCGTGACGAAGGCGAGGCGTACGCGTCCAAGCTGCGCGAGGCGGGAGTGGACGTCACGGCGGTACGAGTGCTGGGGATGGTCCATGATTTCCTCATGCTCGACAGCCTCCGCGACTCCAAAGCAACCGTTGTCGCACGCACGCTGGCCATCGAAGCGCTGCGCCGAGCACTCCATCCGTAGCGGTCGGCGTCGCAGACAGTCACGGTGGGAGGCGACGCAGGTCTCGACGGCCCGGCCGGGGCGCTGCCACAGATGGAACCACGCATCCGACTCGTGGGCCGTGCGTGAAGGCCGGCCAGGGTGCATCAGAGAAGTAGCGGCCGCGACCATGCCGACATCGCCGCGTGCTGAGTGAGCTGGAGGTGCGGATCGACGGCATCTCGGGACGAAGCTGTTGGGTACGGCTGCATGTGCTCAGCCCCGTACAGCGTAACGTGCTCAGTGCACATGGCTGATTCAGCGGGCGGAGCAGGTGACGGCTGTGACAGGGCCATGGCGCGCAGGTACTGATGGACGATGCGTCTTAAGCGGGAGTTCCGTCGGTCGTGGCAGCCGCGTCATGCGTTGCTGGCGCTTCCGCTCTGCCTGATCGCGGTCGTTACGGTGGTCGACACCCTGGCACCGCCCGACGTGCACCTCGGCCCGTTGCTGGTCGCCGCCCCGGCCGTCACGGCCGCTATCGGTGGTGCCCGGCTCGTGGCGGCTGTCGGCGCCCTCGCGGTAGTGGCGCAGCTGGTGATCGGTGTGGCACGCCGTGGGTGGCCGCTCACGCTCAACCACGAGATGCAGATCCTCTCCCTGGCCATTGTCACGGCGGTCGTCGCGACTTTCTGCTATCTGCGCGAGCGTCGGCAGCGGGAACTGGCGCAGGTACGTTCGGTCTCAGAGGCGGCGCAGCGTGTCGTGCTGCGTCCTCTTCCCCCTCGCCTTGGCCCGCTGAAAGTGGCCTCCGTCTACCTGGCCGCCGAGGCCGAGGCCCGCATCGGAGGCGACCTTTTCGCCGCCGCCCGCGTCGGCGAGGGGACTCGGATGATCATCGGCGATGTGCGAGGCAAGGGCCTGAGCTCCATCAGCGACGCAGCCCTTCTGCTCGGCGCCTTCCGTGAAGCAGCCCACCAGCACGCCGACCTGGCCGGACTCACACGGCACCTGGAGGGAAGCGTCACCCGCGACCTGGCCGAACTCACCGAGACAGACCAACGCGCCGAAGAGGACTTCATCACCGCTGCCGTCCTGGAGATCCCTGACCACGAGCCCGTGATCCACGTGATCAACTGTGGCCACCCACCGCCCCTGCTGGTACGCGGTCAGCATGTCACGCCGCTCATGACCGACCAGCCCGAAACTCCATTGGGTCTGGGCGAGTTCTCGACGCCCAGATACACCCCCGACGTGTTCCCACTGGAGGCCGACGACATCGTTCTCCTCTACACCGACGGTGTCATCGAGGCCCGCGACAAGGCGGGCACTTTCTACCCGCTCGCCGAACGGATCACCTCGTGGGCTGCGGGGGACCCCGAGACTCTCGTCCGGAGGATCCGGGACGACCTGCTCGCTTACAGCGGCGGCAGCCTGGGCGACGATGCCGCCATGATCGCGCTCCAGCGCGCCCCCAAATCGGCCGCCTCCTCATCGTCCTAACTCGTCCGTCCCGCATCTCGGTCCATTCTCATCTAGTGCGTGAGCCGGGCACCCTGATGGAGCGTCGCGGAGTGGGTGGGACGCCGAGAGGGCCGCCCGGGTGCGCCTGGTTGCCATGTGCGCCGGGACCCGATCTGATTGAACTGCGCTGCCTGGACGGAGATTCAGGAGGGGCGGCTGACGGTGGCCACGGCGCTCGTCGTGCAGCAGGCGATCGGCCGGTTCAAGGAAGAGGCGGGGGAGTCGCGGTTCGACGTGGAGATGGCGTTGAAGCGCGCGGCGCGTCACCCCGAGCCTGACGCTGCGGCGGCCTGACGAGCGCGGGGGCCGATACGCCCTCATCCGGCCAGGCCTTCAACTCGGTCCATGTAGCGTCCGCGGCCTGCTCCGCCAGTGCGATGTGGGCGCTCGGAATGGCGCTGTAGCTGCCGATCCACGATCGGAACTTGCGTTCCGCCGTTGTGAGGTTTGACCACCGGCCATCGATGACCGTGCGGCCCGCGGTCGTGGTGAGGGTGAGGCGGTAGCGGTGGTCATCCACGGGTGTATTCCGCCTCGGTGAGTGGGGCGGTGAGGAGCGCGGTCTCGACGCCGGCGTGCCGTACCGCGTCGCGAAGGCTGGATAGGGCCTGAGACTCGGGCGCGGGCGTCGCGTCCGTTTTGGTGGTGGCGATCATGTGGGGCGTGCACGTGTCGATCCAGCGCGGGCCGGTCCCGGGGACGGCGACGATGCGGGTGGCCGTCGCGGGCCGGCCGCAGGCGACGCACGGCCGAGGGGTGCGGCCAATCCTGGCGAAGGCCTCCGCCCCACTGGTCGTTTCCGGAGCGGGTGGAAGCTGGCGGGGGTCCACATTCAAGATCCGCGGCGTGCTGCTGGCATCCATCGCTGCTCTGTTCTGTTCGCCCCCTGGCTGCCGTGGTCGGCGAGCAGCCGCAATATCGAACGCATGAACGGCTCCAGTGCTCCGACACGCCTCTACATGCTGCGCTTCCTGGAGCGTGCGCAGGTCGGAGACCTGGACCGCACCCGCCGATGGATCGCTGCCGAGGAACGCCGCGAGACAGAACGCCAACGTGGCGCGCAGGCTCAGCCGCCGGCCCCGGACTGGCTGATCGAGATGGGCCTGGGCGGTCGAGACCCTGTGTACGTCCACGTCGGCGGCTGCCGCATGGCAGACACCTCACGATGCCAACGCGTCAAGCTGCAGCGGCGAGTTCGGTGGGGAAAGCGGTCTGCTCGTCGAACAGCTTGTGGTGCTGGAGGCAGTGGTAGAGCTGGCCGATCATGCGGTTGAAGAGGTTGCGCTGGGCGGCCACGGCTTGGCCACCGCAGGCTGGCGGCGTGGAGTATCCCGTGGCTGTCGCGCTCGCCGAGGCCGTCCCGCCTCTGCCCTCGGGGCCGGGCTGGTGGTACGAGATCAAGTTCGATGGGTCTCCAGACACCTCGTGATGTCTCATTCGGGTAGGTCCCGGGGCCGCCCGTAGCGGCTGGGGAAGGGGCGGGAGCTCAGGCTTGCAGGAGGAGGCGCGGTGCGAGAGCTGCTCAGCGGCAGCCCGGCACCGTCCAGGAGAGCACTCTGGTCACGGCTGCTGTTTCGTGCGCCTGGCTGAGGCTTGTTGGGTGTCCGCGCCGGAGTTGACGTGTCGTTGAGTCTCCTGCGGGCCGTGCCAGTCCAGGCACATCACGGTGGCGTCGTCTTCGAGCCGCCCTTCGGCAGCGTCCCGGACTGCGGACGTCAGCATCAACGCGGTCTCCCGCGGGTGCAGGCCCCGGGTGCGCTCCAGCAGGGCAGGCAGGTCGACCTTCTCCCCATGCCGTTCGACCATGCCGTCGGTGAACATGAGTAGACGGTCACCATGGCGCAGATCGAGATCCTGAACACGGTAGGGGAGGGTCGTGAACTCCGACAGCCCGAAGGGATGGTCCACCTCGCAGGTGATCACCTCCACAGTGCCGTTGCGCATGCGCAGTGGCCAGGGGTGTCCCGCGTTGACGAGCTGGGCCCGCCCGGTGTGGAGATTGATGCGCAGCAGCTGCCCGGTGGCGTGCCCGTGGCCGTGGTCGACGAGTGCCCGGTCGGCCCGGTGGGCCTGTTCGGCCAGTCCGGCTCCTGAGCGGCGGGCGCCACGCAGGGCGCTCACGAGGACCGTGGCAGCCAGGGCCGCATCGAGGTCGTGGCCCATGGGGTCGGTCACCGACACGTGCAGTGCGTCCCGGTCCAGGGTGTAGTCGAAGGTGTCGCCGCTGAGGTCTTCGGAAGGCTCCAGGCTCCCGCACAGCGTGAACTGCGCGGCCTCGCACGACAGAGACGAGGGAAGCAGCTGGTACTGGATTTCCGCTGCCAGGGTGGGTGGTCTGGAGCGTTTACCCCAGGTGTAGAAGTCGGTGAAACGCCCGTTGGCGATCACGATGTAGGCCAGGACATGGGCGGCTTCCCCGACCTCATCAAGGACGTCCTCGCCGGGATCGGCCGGCAGGAGCAGTTCCAGCAGCCCGATCGCATCCCCCCGGTTGGTGACCGGCACGATCACCCGTTGCCCCTGGCCGGTCACCTCCTGATAGAGCCGCTGGGTGCGGACCACCTCCTCGTAGACACTGCCGAACAAAGGGATCCGCTCCACCTCCCGCCCATCCTCCGCAGGGGCGGTCGACAGCCGCGCCACCGCCTTCCCGGTCAGGTCCACGATGAGGAAAGAGACCTTCGTGGCCTCGAAACGCCGCCGCAGGTCCTCCGCGATCACATCGACGGCATCCACCGGCGCCGCCGTCTCCGCTGCCGTCAGCAACCGGGGAAGTCCACTCTGCCCACCACTCACGACCGCAGTCCCTTCCACCAGCCCCGCCTACCAGCCTGAGAATCACCACACCGAGCGTCAACACCTGAAAAGCCACAATAAGTGCAGATCGCCGCGATATGTGTTCACGGAAATGAGCTTGTTCCCCGACGTCCGCCCGCGGACGCAGCCGCCGGTCAGGTCTGGTTGGTGGCGTAGCGGGCGAGGAGCATGCGGACGGCGGCGGTGATGTAGCGGTCGATGCTGTCGTCGGGCGTCGGCATGAGTCGCAGCATGGCCTGGTCGGGGATGAGGACCATGCTGTGGGCGAAGAGGGTGACGGTGACCTGCGGGTTCCAGGCGCAGGAGCCCGCGGTCGGAGAGGTGGCCGAAGGCGCGCAGCCCGCACTGCTCCAGGCGCTGGGGGCCACGTTCGTTCCAGGCACCCGCGGGGCGCCTCGCACATCGCGAGTGCAGGGTGCCGAACTCGCAGCGCGGCGATCTCGCGCAGGCACAACCCTGCTGCTTCTCGCAGGCATTGAAGGCTCCGCTCCGCTCAGACTCGACCCAGTTTCACTGGCGGGCCGCTCTGAGCTCGCGGATCAGGGCGCGGACGGAGGCGCTGGAGGCCAGCTCCGGGGTGGTGATGTAGCCCACGGAACGGGTCGGGCGCTCGGGTCCGAGATCGGTGATCTCGATGCCGGCCGGTGCCTCGTTCAGCGAGAGCGCGGGCATGATCGCCATGCCGAGACCTCTGCTCACCATTGAGAGCACCGCTCCGTCGTCCTCGGTCAGGACGGTCGCCTTCGGAATCCAGTCCTGTCCGGCCCACCACTGACGGGTGTAGGAGCCGCAGTTCTCGTGCCAGTCCACCAGCGGCAGGGAGCGCGGGGCGGGGTGGCCGGCCGGGTGCACCAGCGAGTAGGGCTCCTCGATGAGTACGTCGCCGATGAGCCCAGCGGGCACGGGCGAGGTGGCGCCGACCGTTGCGATGCCCACGTCCGCGCGCCCCTCGACGACCTCGCCGGCGGTGCCCGCGCCCAACTCCCGGACGACACGCACCTCCGGTTCGATGCCGGGGTGGCGGACGGTGAGGCGCTCCAGGACGGGCGGCAGCAGGTAGAGGGCGGCGCTACGGAAGGCGGCGATGCGCAGCGGGCCGGCGACCGTCCCCCGCTCGGCGCCGCGGGCCTCTGCGGCCAGGGTGTCCAGGAGCCGCAGGATCCGGCGGGCGTGGGCGGCAGCGGCGGCACCGGCCGCGGTGGGCGTCGCGCCCTTGCGGCCCCGCTCGAAGAGGGCCGCTCCGACTTTGCGTTCCGTCCCGCGTATGGAGTGCGAGACTGCAGACTGGGTCAGTCCGAGGACCTTGGCGGCTGCCGAGAACCCGCGCTCGCGGTCGACGGCCACGAGGATGCGGAGCTCGTGCGGGGCGAGGTCGGTGGCGGCAGCCGCAGTGGGTGCGGGGGCTTTGGGGGCTGCGGCTGTCATAGGGGGTCCCACCTGCTTCTATGAGGGCCCTTCATGGATCGGCCCGTTCCATGAGCGCAACCCTCTCCCTGGCCTCCGCATTCCTTCGTACGGTCACCGTCATGACCGAGACCGCGCTCACCGTGCACCAGACCGCCCGCCCCCATGGCTTCCCTACCCCTGACCACTTCGCCTTCGTCGAGTCCGCGATGCCGCAACCCGGCCCGGGAACGGCGCTGGTGGAGAACCTGTACTGGTCGGTGGACCCCTATCACCGCGAAATGATGGACGGGGACTTCGCGCTGAACGCTCCCCTGGAGGGCCGCACCATCGGCCGGGTCGTGGACTCCCGCGACCCGGAGCTTCGCGAGGGCGAGATCGTCTTCCACCGGCAGGGCTGGCGCACCCACACTGTCGTCACCCCCGAAGAGGCGCGTGCTGTCCCCCGCTTCGACGGCGTACCGCTCTCCGCGCACCTGAGCATCCTCGGCGGCACCGGCTTGACCGCCTACGTCGGTCTCACCCGCATCGCCGAACTCCGCGAGGGGCAGGACGTGTTCGTCTCGGCGGCGGCCGGCGGTGTGGGCACGGCCACCGCGCGGCTCGCCCGGCTGATGGGTGCGGGACGGCTGGTCGGCAGCGTGGGCAGGGCGGCGAAGGCCACCTACCTGACCGAACACGTCGGCTACGACGAGGCCTTCGACTACCACACGGGCCCGATGGCCGAGCTGCTCGCCAAGGCGGCACCCGACGGTATCGACCTCTACATGGACAACGTCGGCGGCGAGCACCTCGAAGCGGCGATCTCCTCGCTGCGCGAGCACGGACGGATCGTGCGGATCGGCACGATCGCCCAGTACAACAGCACCGGCAAGCCCTACGCCCTGCGCAACCTCCCCGACATTGTCGAGAAGAGCCTGCGCATGGAGGGCTTCTTGGTCCGCAACTACCGTGACGTGCAGGAGGAGTTGTACGAGTTCGTCGTGCCACACCTGCAGAGTGGACACGTCACGCTCGATGAGACCGTGGTCGACGGCTTCGGCAGCATCGTGGACGGGTTCCTGGGGATGTTGCGGGGCGAGAACCAAGGCAAGATCATCGTTCGGGCGGCCGGGGTGGACGTCTGAACGGACCGACAGTTCGTCCTGGCCTTCGCTGAGGGGTGCAGGCTGCGAGGCATCGCACGGCAGGCATGGGGGCAGGCATGGGAACGGGCGGAAGATCGCCGCACGGGGCGGTGTATCGCGGCGCCGTCGGGATGTTGACCATCTCAGCGCCTTCAGCAGAGCGCATGCGCTCCGGGAGCTGGTGAGGTTGGCGGAGGAGATCAAGGCAGACCAGAGGCGGCCGCGGGGCAAAATGCTGTGGTGACCGTGCTGCGGCGCGAGGGTGCGGACGCGACTCGCAAGGGCCGACCGTGGGGCCTGCCGCTGGAGGACCGGGTTCTGCTGTTGGCGGCCTACTGGCGGACGAACTTGACGATGCGCCAGCTCGCCCCGCTGTTCGGTGTGTCCAAGTCGGCCGCGGACCGCATCATCGACCACCTCGGGCCCATGCTCGCGCTCCAGCCACGCGAGAGGTTCGCCAAGGACGCCGTACTGATCGTGGACGGCACGCTGGTCCCCACTCGCGACCGTGTCCGAGCCAGTCAGCGAGTACATCCGGGTTGGTGAAGGTGCCGGAGTGTTCGTACGTTCATTGAGACTGGACAGCCGCGCCCGATCTCCTCCGATTCGCTTGTGGTCTCGTTGGATCGGGATCGCTGATTTGTCTGCAGGGAGCCGTTGCTTGAGGGCTGCGTAGGCAATACCGGCCGTGGGCTTCGGCTTTCGCCGCCCCAGCCCGGCAGGAGTCGACGGCTATGTGCCTGGCCTGGTCGCACCGCCTCCTACACTCACGGGATGAACAGCTACACATGTACCCAGTGCAGCACCGTCGGTCTGGTGGAGGGTTTCGTCGAGGATGCCGGCGAGCACTCACGCGGGTATGCACGCTGGATCGAGGGCGCGTTGGAGCGGGGGATTCTCGGGGGCGCCAAGCGGATGGGCCGACTCCGGCGGCAGATAGAGGCGTTCCGCTGCCCCAAGTGCGGGCACCTTGAGCTGTTCGCCACAGGCGAGGTGTAGTTGGCCCCCGCTCTCCCAACTCCACTACAAACGGCCGCGCGGCGCGCGCCGCCGACATCTGGCTTGCTCCACGAGTTTCGGATCTAGCTCCAATGCCGTGTAGTTAGTTGTTGATCAAGTTCTGCGTTCGGTTGGTCTGTAGCCTGAGGTGGTGCTGATCGGCGAGTTATCTGACCTGCGGTCCCGGCCGGACGGGGAGGATGTTCAAAGCTTGCTGGCCATCGCTGTCGGCCCTGTACCGGGACGGCTGGCTCAGGTCGTTGAGGGCTACCGCACTGATTCGGCATTGCGGTAGCTGGGTTTCCTGCACGACAACCGGGCTGTCGCTGTCCTCGGCCTGTGCATGGTGGAGAAGGCTGCGACCGTCGTCCACATCGCCGTGGCCCCTTCCGGCCAGGGACAGGGGCTGGGGCGTGAGCTGCTGTAGGCAGCTGTCACGAAGTTCGACCTTCGCCGGATCACGGCACGCACTGATACCGAGGCAGTCGGTTTCTACCGGCGGTGCGGGTTCTCGGTGTGCAGTCTGGGTGAGGTCTACCCGGGTGTTGAGCGGTTCGACGGCACGCTGGACGTCATCCGTGCATAGCCGGGTGGCCGGCGGAGGCGGGCACGGGCCTTGTGGGGAACAGAGCTGGGAGCAGCGGCGCTCCGCGCCGCTGGGTGGGCTTTGTGGGTAGGGGCGCTCCGCGCCCGTTGGCTGGCGGGCCGCTCCGCGCCCCGTGAGGGCGGTTGGGTGCTTCGCACCCGAAGGCGGCTGGCGCTTCGCGCCGTGGGCGGGGGATGGAACGGCACTGGGCCAGGGGCAGACAGCTCTCCGACACGCGCAACCTGCACAACCGTTTCAACGCTCTGCTAGGGCAGGCGCGCGCGATCATGCACATGGGTGGTGTGCCCGTCTTCACCCCCGAGTCCCCGCAGCTCCCCGAGGCGCGGCGCTCACAGTGAGTGCTGTGGTGAGTGCTCACCGCAGCACTCACCACGACGTCACAACCGCTCGGCGCCTGGTCACACAGCGCGCAGAGAGGGCCCCCGCCGCGCGGCGGGGGCCTTCGTCGTTTGAGGGCAAAGTCAGGGCGTGGGCTGATCACTGCCCGCAGTGCGGGCAGTGATCGCCGTGGCGGCCTCGGGTCTCCACCACCAGGCCTCGTTCCGGTGAGCCGTCGCAGGTGATACGCGACACTGGAAGTGCTGGTCAGCCCCACGGCCGCTCCCAGCTCGCGCACGGATGGCGCTTCGCCATGCTCCGCGATCCACTCACGCGCGCACAGCACGATGCGGCGCTGTCGGTCGGTTAAGGCGTGCGGGGCGTTGGTGCTCATACATTTCAGTAGAGCGTCTGTTCGATTTTCTGGGCGAGTCCCCGGACCAGGCCCGGCACGTTGCTGATATCACGTGACGACACCGCTTTTCGGTGGCTACTTTGGTGTCATGTCGATTACTCCGATGACCCTCCGCGTCCCCGACGAACTTGCGCCCTCGATCAGGCAGGCCGCGAAGGCGGCAGGGCTGAGCGTGAACGCGTACGTGGTGCGCGCCGCCCGCCGCGCCGCGACCCTCGACGCCGGTCACCAGCTCGCCGAGCTCGGCCTCGGGCAGGACCTGGCGGGCGAGGGCGACACCCTGTGACCCGAGAGATCAAGCGCGGGGACGTTTGGTCCCTGCCCGACGACCGCCATGTCCTGGTGGTCTCCCTGTCCGGCCTCGATGAGGCGTACGGGGCCGTCCTCGCGATCGTGCTGCACCCCGCCGGCCGCTACCCGGACACCGCGATGTCCGTCGTCATCGACAACCCGATCCCCTGCACCGCGGTCGCCGTGAACGTCCAACAGTTGGGCGCCGTGCGCTTCGCAGACGCCACTCACCGCGGCACCGTCGACCCCGCCACGATGGCCCGCGTCGACCAGGCCCTACGCGCCGTCCTCGACCTCTGACCGGGTGTACACCCAGAGACGACGGCGTAGCTCCACCCACAGGAGAGGACGGGCGAGACGCCGTTCCTAGAAGGGGGCGTCGTCCCAGCAGGTCATGGCGACCCAGCCCCATTGTCCACCGAAGGTCTTGACCTTGATCCAGCCGTTTGCGCGGTTGTATCCGCATCCTTTGTAGGGGTCACCTACGACGGTGCTGTTCGGGGAGCAGACACGGTTCTGGTCGTTCGGCACTGCTTCCAGGATCCGGGCGTTATTCTTCGCGAATTCCCTGATCTGACCCCAGGTGCTGATGGGTGTCACCATCCCCGTTGCGCAGCCGTCAGTGAATGACGCGGACTTGGCGGAGTGATCAGCGGCGTTTGCGGCGCCCGGGATTGCAAGGCTGATGGCTGCGGCAGCCGCCAGCGACGCGACTGTCCTTGATCGCAGAGACTTCTTCACAGGTTCCTCCTCTTGTTTCATCTCGTGCATTCGACGCTGGAGTCTGCTGCAGGGTTGGGTGACAGATTCGGTCACGCAGCCTGGAGGGCCAGGACGGTCATGACGGACGAGATCGTCATGCACCGGCGGACCGGCCTTCTTGACCCTGCCGCGCTTCTTGCCGAACACGCTCCATCAGCTGTTGTCCCGGCAGATCCGCCACGCGGTCCGGTCAGCCATGCCGGCCCCCACGCTGCGGGCTTCGTCGGCCAGGAAACGCTAGCCGAACTCCGCATCCCCACGGGGGCGTCGAACAACGCGTTCGCGCGGGCCTCGGCCTCGAACCCGGCACCGGTCACCGGCCTCTCCAGCCAGCGACAGTAGCGCTGTCGGGCGAGCTGGAGGACCCGGCACGTGACCGTGACGGGAACACCGTCGCCGGCGAGCTCTCCCACGAGCGGGTAGATCCTTTTCCCGGCAGAGGAGGCCTGGGACAGACACGCCGCGGCCCCGCGCAGGACCTCGTTCTCCTGCTCCAGCAGCTTGATCCGCGGCGGGCTTCCCGCAGTTCCGCGCTCTCCTGACTGCTCGTTCCAGGCTTCACCCCGTCGTCGATGTCGGCGCGGCGCATCCACTTCGACAGCGACATCACATGGACGCCGAAGTCGGCAGCCACCTGCTCCAGCGTCACGCCCGGGCCCGCGATTCTTCGCGACCCGCACGACATCCTCGCGGAACTCTTCCGGACAGGGCTTGGGCACAGCGGCATCCTTCCCACCTGCCCCACAGAGCAAGCCAGTTCAGATGTCACCCGATCGAGCAACAGACCCCTCGGAAGGCCGGCGCGCCTGGCTGTCCGTGGCCCTGTGGTCCCACGAATACCAGCGCCCCGGGCACCCCGTGGACGCCGAGCCGGGGCAGGTGTTCGCCCTGGACGGCCGCCAAGTCGTCGATGCCAACAGTTTCTACTGCGCGCTGGGTGAGGCAATCAATGGGCCCGGCGGGTACTTCGGATGGAATCTCGACGCCGCGAACGACTGCCTCAGAGGCCGCTGGGGGCGCCTCTCCTCCGTTCACCCTGGAATGACAGCATTCAGACGTCGCGAGGACACATCTGGTCCGCCACCGCAGGGTGGAGAGTGACACCGGGCCCTCTTCGAACTGCTCCTAGAAAACTTCGAGGATCACGGCATCGAGGTCCTCTTGCCGTGAAGCAGACGGTGACTTCTTCGCCCACTGGGGCTGCTTGCGGGTGAGCCGGCGGGTTATGAGGGTGATGAGTGACCAGGGCAGGTGGGCTTCCGCGTGTTGCGGCAGGCGACTCGTAGTCGCGGGCATTGCGGCGGGCTTTCATGATCCACCCGACCCTCATCACCAGACGTGACGGTCTCGACGCCTCCTGTCTGCCCACGGGCCTGCGGGCAGACAGCACTGTTCCAGGAGCCCTCGACGTGCGCCTCGACAGTCAGGCGACCCAGCGGCAGTTGCGCACCCTTGCACGACGGCGTCCGCTGGGCCGGCCGCCTCCTCGGCCCAGCGGACGCCGTCGTCGATCCTCCACTCGGATGATGTCGTCACTGGCGACTCCGCGCACAAACCACGGGGTGTTGTCCAACTGCACCGTTCCATCACCGAGGTCGATCGCCCACAGGCTCTCAACACTCGCCGACGGCCAGCCGCCGTCGGCCACGTCCATCCGAAAGCGGACCTTCACATGGTCATCCGTAACGCACGCTCGTCACGACACCATCATCCTCACTGTCAGACCCTCGAACTAGCCTCCGCTCGTGACCCCTGAACTGTTTGCCTCTCTTGCTGTTCCGCTCCCAGAGGGCCGGATGATCACATCCGATGAAGGGGACGGTGACGTGCGGCCACTGTGGCTGAGCACCGCTCCGGCCTCCGTCGAACTGTGGGCTCGTCTGCTCGCCGAGCACTGCGCCTCAGGCCTGTGGCCGCTGCTTCTCGACGCCCACGCCACAGGCGACGCCGAATTCCGGCCTTGGGTATCCGGTGAACTGTTCCCCGAGCGCATGTCCTCACCCCAAGCACACAACTCGGCCGAACTCCTGGCGCGATGGTGGAGCGTGTACACGAAGACCGACGAGGACGATGACCTGCTAATACCGGGCGAGCGGCTCGCCGTCACCGCTCCGTTCGGGCAGACCTGGCCGCGTCCGATCCTCAGTCACGAGCCCGTGACGAGTGCTGATGAGCTAGCTGCCGAGTACGCGCAGGTCTTCGCTGACCAGCACCCCCATGCGCGCCTCGGGCTCGTCGCCGCCGCCTGCGGCGCGGACACACTGACTGCCGTCGGCTGGGACGGTCCGGCCAACTACGACGACGACACGGCCAAGTTCTCGGCTGTCGTGCGCGACTGGGAGTACCGCTTCGGTGCACGCGTCGTGGCCGTCGGCTTCGACACTCTCCACCTCAGCGTCGCGGCACCCCCGATGTGCATCGAGGATGCTCTCCTGGTCGCCGCCGAGCACTTCGCCTTCTGCCCGGACAACATCTGGCAGGGCCCCCACCCCTGCACCCTGACCGCCTACGCGGAACGCATCGTCGGTATGAACAGCTGGGACTTCTGGTGGGACTGACCCCGACACCAGAAAGGCAGGGAGCGATCGCCTGAGCCCCGGCAAAAGGTCTCTAATGCCCTGCTGCCGTGCAGGTACCCCCCTCGTGAATACCCGTGCCGTCGCCATTTGTCGCGATGTGCCGCGGCCTACCTCGTCGGCGACCCTGTGCCTGCGCTTCCGGACGTGGCCGATGACGAGGACTTGCTGGAGCGGGTCGGCCGCGTTCTTGGGGTCACGCCGAAGACTTGGACTCCTACAAGACAGACCCGCGGCTCGCGCCGCACCTGGTGAAGGTCGGGGGAGTCGGGGGCTGGCCGCGCGGGGTGCTGCGCGCCTACGGGAGCACGGTCGTCCGCGGCTGGAGGCGATCCGGCGCAACGGCCCAAGGGGAGTGGCGGCATGGTTTCCCACGATCAGTTGCAGGCCCGTGTCGGTGAACTGCTGGATGCCGAAAGCGGGTTGACGCTCGCACGGCTGCAGGATGAGCTGGGCGTCGCCCACTCCACCGAGACCCGGGTGCTGCCCAGGTGCGCGGGAGCGCATCGCCGACCTGTGCGCCGCCGAGGAGGACCTGTCTTTTGAGGAGGCTACGGAGCGTCTGGGCTATACGGCCGCGGTCCGCAAGGCGGCGATCACGTATGCTCGCACGGCGCTGCGCGGGCGACGGCTACGCCTGTACGTGCGGAGCGTGGTGGACGCGTTGGTGGCCGAGGGCCTCGCCTCGCAGCAGGGCGTGGTGATCGTGCCGGTGGCCGACGATGTTCTGGCCGCGGCCGTGGTGTTGGCCTTCGATGCGCCGGCGTCGGCGCTGGTGTGGGACGAGCGGTGGGGCTGGCGCACGCCGAGAGCCGCGGCACCCGATGGGTCGGGAGACAGGGCAGCCCCCCCGAGGACAATGGGGTCCGCTACCTGGGCCCGGATCAGCAGCCCGCGCCCGAGGCGCTGGTCGCCGCTGTGTACGACGACCGGTGCGGAACCCGCCGACGACCGGCCCCGAAGGGGGGAGGGGTGAAGTGATGCGTGGAGTGGAAGCCTATTACCGGAATGAGCACGGGGATGCCCCGGTGATGCTTCGTTCCCCCGAGGAGGTCGACAGCTTGATCGGCGAGCTTCTCGGGAGTGACTGTTCGGAGAACATGGCAGTCCTGCATAGCCTGGAACGGCCGCTCATGCCTGTGGGAGTTCCGGATCACGAGTTGATGGTGGGGGTTAACGGGGATCTCCAGGTCGGAGTTCTCTCCTTCATGGATGACGGAAATTTCGTTTCGCTTGGGCCCGACGATGGGCGCGGTGAAGTCAGTTACTCCATCATGGGAAATATGACCGAATTTCCCGAGAGGTCAGAAATTTCTATCTCTCTTGTGCGGCAAGCTGTAAAGGAGTTCTTGTCGTCTTCGGGGAAGCGTCCGGCATGTGTTGAATGGCAGGTGCCGGAATTTTGGTGAAAGTGGGACCTTGACCAGGACTGGCCCCAGTGGGCTGCCGACCGGCCGGTTGGCAGCCCTTCATGCATTCTCGTGATCCCTACTCTTCAGCAGTATTGAAGGAGGAATCGCCGCCCGGGCCTACGCCACGCTCATCGGCGGGCCGTTGGACGGGTTGCTCCTGGACGTCACCGACTGGCGGCCAGAGGAGAGCCTGGTTCGACGGCATAACGACCGACCTCGGGTCCGATTTCGGTGCCTACGAGTACGTCACGAACATCGGCTTCGCGGCCTGACAGACCTGTGGGATCTCAAGTTCGGCTGCACAATCTCACCGCCCGCTTCATATCGACTGCACTCGCCGTGCTTCTCGACGAACTCGCCCACCGCGCACGGCACATCGAACTGGCTGGCGAGAGCCCCGCCGCAGCACTTCCCACCTTGCCTGGGGTTACGCCTCCCTGCCGTCTCACTCTCCGCGCGCGGAGAGTGGGTGAGCTATCCTCCGCGCATGCGCGGACAGTTCACCGGCTGGCCGGAGCAGGCCATGGACGTGTTGTGGCAGCTCCAGGGCGAACCTACCCACGCGACCCGCGAGCGCTACCGCGCGGACCGCGAACGCCTGGTCCGGCAGCCGATGATCGCCCTGCTCAACGAGATCGCGGACACTGATCCCCGGTACGAGGACTTCTCCGTCTGGCACTACCGCACCGACTCCTGGTGGTGGCAACACCAGGGCGCGGTGATCCGACTCGGCCGCAAGATCGAGATCAGTCTCCGATTCGCCCTGGACGGCCTGCGGATCCAGGGCGCCTGGTGGTACCCCGATCCCGGCCAGGTGGACATGTTCCGCAAAGCCGTGGCCTCCGAGGGGAGCGGCCGTGAACTGTCCGCCATCGTCGAGGACGTGCGGAAGAAGGGCTACGACATCTCCGGGGACGTGATGAAACGCCCCCCGCGCGGCTATCCGACGGACCACCCCCGTACGAAGCTGCTGCGCCACCGTTCGCTGATCGCCGCCCGTCCTCTCGGCTGCGAGGAGTGGCTGCACACCTCCGAGGCGGTCGACCGGGTCCTCTCGGCCGCCGCCGACCTGGACGCCCTGCTGATGTGGCTGGTCCGCCACGTGAAGGGCGCCGCCTGACATCACGAGGGCGCCGCGCGGAACGGGAGAACCCGGCCCCAGAGCTTCCCCACACCGCCCGAGCCGTCGACACCGACCAGCTTCTTGACCTGGAACAGGAGGCTGCCATCCGCGGCTTCAGCCAGCGGCTCCCGGTCGACTGGCTCCGAAAACACCTCGCCGCAGAGGCGAAGCACTACCTGGTCCCCACACTCGTGCACCAGCTCCGCCACCGTCCCGAAGTATCGCCACAGTGGAGGTGCCAGCTGCTGCTGACCGTCACGACCGGCGAACAGATCTGGGGTCTGCTCGACGTCCGCCCTGACACCTTCGACAGACTTCCGGAGACCTTGGACGCGCCCTCGAAGAAAGACATCGTCAGCCGCATCGAGCGAGGCGTGACTCGGCGCGCGTGGTCAGAGCGGATGCATCCTGAGGAAATGCCACACAACTGAGACACAGGCGCGCGGACAGGAGTTGAGACAGCTCAGAAGTCCGGTGGTCAGAGCACTGCCCTTTGATATACGCGCGGCGAGATCCTACAGCCTGTCCCGTTACTCCTGACTGAGGGGCGTGGGTGCCGGCATGATGACGTCCATGACTGCAGATCGAAAGGCCGGTGCCGCGTAGACGGCCTGGCGCCCTGCGCGTCGAACAGTATGGTCCTCGCGTCTGGGAGGGCCCGCCGCCGGATCGGATCCACGGGCTCTCCACGCGCACCAGCCTCGCACTACATCGAGTTGAGAGGCTGTCGGGCGACTATTACGTCTATCCCGGTGCCACGGACCGTGCGCTGCGGCGATACCAAGCGTTTCTGGAACCGCCCGGACGTCGGCCGCTCTATCCGCAGGACGCGGTGTGTTCGTGCCGCGGCTGTTCCTTTGACGACGTGAGGCATGCACGGGACGTGCTTGAGCTAGTCCTGGAGCAGCTGCCTGTCCGGGCTCGGTCCGAGCTGAAGCGTCAAGTAGCCGCTCTGGACACTGTGTACCTGAAGCGCACTCTTTCCGACCCGTTCGCCGACCACCGGCAGTGGCGCTCTGACCTTTGGTGGCGTCGTCGGCTCGCGGGCGGCAGGGAGGCTGGGTGAAGACCGAAGGTCCAGCGCGGCAGCAGTGAAATGATCACAGCGGACCGATACACGGTGCTCTTCCAGCGCGCGAAGGGTGAAGTGCGAGGAGTCAGCAGTACCGGTCGGCCAGTGTTCTTTCCCAGCGACGGTCATCGCCTCGCGGGTGATCTCCCCGATCCTGCGGGCGGTCGCGGAGTCAGGTCGCATGACGACAGACATGACCCAGCGATTCCCGCCGTCCACAGGCGGCACCTGGCACTGGACCGCACCGGCCAGTACGGCTTCCCGGCCGCGTTCGAACAGTGCATCGAACCTCGTTGCGTACATGTCGAACGATCATGCCGCAGCTGGCCTGGCGGCCACAACGCACACGGGCGGCTTGGCTGCCCTGCTTCAGCGAGGTCCCCCTCGAACGCGCCGCAGCAGCTAAGCACCGGCAAGTCGAATAGGGCGGCGACGCGCAGCCCGAGCGCGGCCGCGCCTTTGCGTGAAGCCCTCAGCAGCGCTGCTGTGCGCGGCCGGTCCAGCAGGGGAGCGCCATATATAGCACTGGCCGAGAGCGGCGAGGTAGGCGCCACCGTTGCTGGTCGGTGGGGATGTGCTCACCGGTAGTTGTACCGGCACTCCTCCATCGCGCGCCACAAGCTCCCGCGCACAGAGCTCCGTAGCGCCGACAAGGTACTCGGAGCAGCCCACCATCGTGACGACGCGTGCGCCAAGGCGGCCGGCTGTCCTCGTACTGATCTGAGTGCTCTCATGGCCGATGTCGTCATCCCCTTCCCAGCCAACCCGATTGGTCAGCCGAACGGGGAGGCACTTCCCGGCCTGCAGCCCTTGGGGACGCTGTTGCCGCTGACGTTGAAATCTCCGCACGTCAGAAACACATGGTTCAGTGTGCCGAGCGTGAAGGCGAGCACCCCGACGATTGCGATCGTGCCGACGACCCTCCACTGCTGACGGGCGGAGAGCTCGGATTCCCCAAACAGCAGGATCCGAAGAAGGGTCCAGGTCAGCACTGGTGTGCCAATGACGCTGAGGATGCCGCCTGCCAGGAAGAGCAGCTCTCGCGGCGTCCCGCCCTTGTGGGGCACGATGGCGGCGATGGTGAGCCAAACGCTGGGTAACGCCAGGCAGGCCAGGTACGCCCATCCGTGCCGGGGCAGGCGTTCACGTAGCAGTAGAGCGCTGAGCAGTACACCAGTCGATACCGCCCAGAGGGTGAGCAACTGGTAATAGAAGACAACGTGATAGGCGCCGAGCGTGAAAGCAGGCTCCCAGACCACCAGCGCTCCGCCGCCCGCCACCACGGCAGCCGTCGCTTCCCATCGTTCACTGTCGGGCCCGCGCCGACTCGCGGAGGCTGGGCGGCCTGTGGGGCGATTTTCGTCATCCATGGACATCCATATCCGGCATAGCATCATGTTTTGGGCATTATAGGATCGGGCGCCCTAGGGGCTGGTGCTGGTAGCCCGCACGTCCCCCATGTTTCGCAGTCGATGGGCGCATGCGTGCATCCCTCTCTGCTACCGGCGACTCGCCAAGTGCGATGGGCTGTTAAGCCTTCGGCAGGTGGCTATGTGCGTGAGTCGTGACGTGGTTTCGACGCGGGATTGGGGGGCGCACGCTCGTGCGGACAGCCGATGTACGCGAGAACGGGAGTCACCCCATGCAGCCAGCTAACGGCTGTGCCCCAACGCGTCTATGTCGTGACGAGCGGCAGTGTTGAAGTTCCAGAACTTGCGAGGGCTCTACGGCTTGATCAGACCGCCCGCCGTCGACGACAAGCGTCAGCTGAAGAGGGACCGTGTGGGGTAGTGAGCCCTTGAGGGCAGTCTCATCGCAGCAGTGCCTCGGGGCGTCGTCCCGCTGAATCAGACGGGCTGACCCCGGCTCTCCCCTCAGACGGGCTCCGGAAGCGGTCCGAGGTGTTTGATGACGCGCTCTCGCAGAAGGAGGTACTCCTCCCAGCGGCGGGGCAGAGGGCCCGGCGGGCGCGCGACGACACGGGCAGCGGTGACGGTCTGTCCGAGCTGGAACTGCTCGCGCGTCAGATCGAGTTCAATACCGCTGGGCAGCCGGTTCCACCAGTGGAAGCCGTGCTCGGTCCCGTCAAGGTGCACCTCACCGACCATGAGATCACCGCTGAAGACGTCGTTGACGACCAAGGCCGTGATGTCACAGTGCCCCCAAGCCGGGTTGCCGGGCTGCCAGTCGGCCTGGTCGTCGGGCGAACAGGTGTCGGCGGCCCAGCAGGCGCGCAGGGCTCTGTCGAGATCGAGCAGGTTCCAAGGGATCACGCCGCCCGCATCGCAGCCACCACTGACATCGGAGATGGCACACCAGCCGCGAGCCCCGACAGGACCGAAGCACGAGCTGCCGAACAGGCGACAAATAGTCATAACGGACAGGGAGATCAACTGACCGTCAGCAAGGACTTGAGTCGTCCGCTCACCCGGATGGCCCACTGTCCGTGGACAACTCCGGATCAGGCAGCGGGCAACTGGCCCAGGCGGCGCCCCTGGTCGCGGCGGCTGCTACGAGCTGGGCCAGTTCGCCGTCTTCGAAGGTGGGACCCTGCCAGCCGGAAGGGGCTGCGACGGGGTCGAAGCGGGCGACACGGCGGCGGCCCCCGTGGCGTATGAGGACTTGATCGCCGTGCACCGTCGAGTGCTGGGCCCGGATCACCCGGACACCCTCCAGCTGCGCAGTGCCCTCGCAGACTGCCGCTCCGACGACGCGGAGGCGGACACGATGATCCCGGTCTATCAGGATCTGATCGCGGACTGCGCGCGGGTCCTGGGCCGCGACCATCCCAGTACGCTCGGCATGCGCGGCCGCCTGCTCGACTGCCGGGCGGAGGCGGGCGACCCGGCAGGGGCGGAGGCGGGCGACCCGGCAGGGGCGGCCGAGGAGTGTCGCGAACTGCTCCGCGACTACCAGCGGCTCATACCACCCGACCACATCGAGACCCTTCCCGTCCGCGCCACCTACGCCAAGCTACTCGCGGACAGCGAAGACTTCGCCGGGTCGGTCACTGCGTACGAAGACCTGCTGCCAGTGGCCCCATCGGCAGTAACCCCCGACGCACTGCCGTGCGACACCGTGGGCACGTCAGGGCAGCCGCACTCTGGTGAGGCGGTTCAGCTCGTCGAGCAGGGCGTCCTGGAAGTCAGGGTCGGAGGCGGCCGGAATGGGCTCCCGGCGGTGCCGGTGGTACCAGTAGCCCCCGCTGACGGCCGCCTCCGGGTCGTCACTGGCCGCCAGCCACACCTGCGTCGTGCGCCCGAGGGTGAGGTCGTCCGACGCGCTCGGCCCGCCCATCCGGGTGGGCACCCAGCCAGGATCGACGATGTTGCCGATCACGCCCGGCCACCGCCGCGCCACCGCGTATGCCAGCGTGGCGACGAGAAGTTTGCTGTCGCAGTACGCCTGGACGCCGCTCCATCGCCGTGATGTCCACTCGAGGTCGTCCAGGGAGGCGCTGCCGTCGTCCAGCATGCCGCTGCTGATGTAGATCAACCGGGCCGGTCGCTGGATCTCGGCGGTCAGCACGTAGGGCGCGAGTACGTTCACGGCCAGCGTGCGCGGGTGACCTTCGGCGGTGGCGACGCGCTCGTGGTCGATGAAGATGCCCGCGTTGTGGATGACCGTGTCCATCCGGCCGAGCGCGTTGACCTGCTCGGCCAGGGCATGCGTCTGTTCGGCGCTGGAGAGATCGCCGACGACAACCCCGACCGCGCGGTCCGCGAGGGCGCCTAGATCCGCCGCCCGTGACGGGTTGCGCGCGTGCAGGACGACCTCGTGCCCGTCGTCAAGGAGATCCAGGGCAGCCGCCTTACCCAGCCCTTCGGTCGATCCGGTGATGAAGATGCGTGCCATGCGTGGTCTCTGCTCCCGGGTGAAGTGATCGTGGCGGCGAACGGTCGATGCTGCACGAGCTGAAGGCCGATCATGGATGTGCCCCAGCATCTCCGCTCCGGACACGGTACGGGCGACTCGGGCGATGTCCGGAACGTGGGCCGCGCACGCAACCGAGCTCCGTACAGACCCTGTGTAGGGCATCTCTCTGCAATATTTCATGTGGAAAGCCCGCAAATGCGTCGCCGTGCCGAGGTGCGCCGCGCGGTAGACGCGCGGAATGCTCCGGAGCACGGACGGTTGGGCCAACCGATCTTGATGCGAACGGACGCTGTATCCGGCCTGCGCCGACCAAATCGGCCCCCCAGCATTCGTGTCGTGCACACGGAGCGATGGAAGGGTCTGCAAGGCGATGGAAGCAACACGGCTGGACTTGACACAAAATCGATCTGGAAGCAGCCCAGCGTGTCGGAGCGGCGGATCATCTCGAACGTCTTCGGGTCGTCGAGGGGGACGTGGTCGGGGTTGCCGAGGTCAAGGTGACGGCCCATGGTGCGGCGGACCTCATGAACCGCATGGGCCATCGCCGACTGCATCCGCACGCCCAGCACATCCAGCTTGAGCAGGCCGAGGTCCTCCACGTCCTCCTTGTCTGCCTGGACCATCGGGTACTGGCCGCCCGGGGTGGACTGCACGGGCAGCCGGTCCAGCAGCGAAGCGTTGGACAGGATGACGCCGCAAGGGTGCATGGCGTAGCCCCGCACGAGCGCGTCCAGTCCCTCAGCGAGCTCGAACAATGACCCGAACTCCTCCGCACGGGCAGCGAGTTGACGCAGTCGGCGACTGGCCGGCGACCGTGCCGCGGGAGGTGACGCCGGGCTTGCGCCCGGTGATGATGAACGTGCGCCGCTGGGACAGGATTGTGGGCGCGTGGTCGGCCGGCGACCATCAGGGCCTGGATGCCGCATGGACAGCCGACGTCCTGCCGGACCTTGGCTCGCAGTGGGGCCAGTACGAGTACGTCACCAACGTCGGTTTCGCCGCGTAGCAGCACCTGGCGTCGTGTAGGGTCTCGCGGCTGATGTCGTAATCTCACGGGCGGTGTCGTACCGATGTCGTATACGACATCACCGTGAGACTAGCGCGTGGGTGCTGCTGCTCAGCGCCTCGTCTCGTACCTGGTCAGGACCACGCCGCCGGGAAACGTCCGCGTCTCCACCAGGTTCAGGTTCACCCAGCTGTCCAGCGCGGTGAAGAACGGCGTGCCGCTGCCCACCAGGACCGGATGGGCGGCGATCGCGTACTCGTCGATCAGCCCGGCGCGCATGGCCGCCCCGGCGAGCGTTGCGCCGCCGATGTTCATTGGGCCGCCGTCCTCGGCCTTGAGCCGGGTGATCTCGGCGATCGCGTCGCCGGTGACCAGGCGGGTGTTCCAGTCGACCTTGTCGATCGTCGAGGAGAACACCACCTTCGGCGTGTCCCGCCAGTTCCGCGCGAACTCGATCTCCGCCGGGGTGGCGCCCGGCTGCTGGTCGCCGGTCGGCCAGTAGGAGCTCATCGTCTCCCACAGCTTGCGCCCGTACAGCGACAGGCCACTCGCCTGCTCGTGGTCGAGCCACCACTGGAACAGCTCGTCGCTCGGCGGTCCGCTCCAGCCGATGTCGTCGCCGGCCGCGGCGATGTAGCCGTCCAGGGTCAGGTTCATGCCGTAGATCAGTTTCCGCATGGCCCAGCCTTCCGTCCGTGGGTGTCCGGCGTATAGACCAGCGCGGCGCGGGAAACTCATCGGTGCGCGATCTGGGCTCGCCGGTAGCCCCCGTGCTCGGGGCTCAGCGTGGTGTACTCGGCCGACTCGGACAAGCCGCCTGATCTCGACCTCGACCTCGCCCTCGCGAGGAAATGCCACGGATTTGAGACTGATCATGGGTGACAAGGCCGTGAGACAGCCAAGAACGCCCAGGTCACGCAAGATCGACATGTCACGAGCGGCGAGACCCTACACCAGGCTTGTAGGGTCTCAAATTTCGCTGCACAGTCTCACGGCTGACTGCATATCGCCTGCACATAGCGCCGCCGACCGACACGTCGTGAGACTGAAGGGAAACGTCCAAGTCGCAGCGTCGGCGCATGACACCGAAAGTGAGAACCTACAGCCTGTGTGGGATCTCAGATTCCGTGGCCGAATCTCACGACCGATGGCCACTCGATGGCCGGGCGGCCACCAATCTGAGACAGGCCGGTCGAAGCGCTCACCCTTGAGGCTGACGAAGTGCCCAGTCGCGGTCGCTCGGCGTCGGCTCGGTTCGCCAACGAGCCCGTAGGACTCCGTCGTTGTCGGGCATGACAGCAGTGCACAGAGGCATCGATTCACCCGCATATGCAGACAGGAGCGCGGCGGCATAGGCACGGGATATCCGGGCGGTCAGTTCGGGGAACCCGTCCTCGCCGGCGACGGCGCTGTGGATGTTGCCGTCGTTGTCCTGCCACACGCCTTCGACGAGGCCATCAGCGGGCAGGGCTCCCAGGACGGCGTCGATGTCGGTGGACAGGGACGGCCAGACGGCGAGACGGGCCCGGGGAGCCAGTCCAACGCGAACGGGGTCGATGGTGTCGCTGGTGAGGTGGTGCCATCGTGAGGCGCCTTCGAGATATGTCTCTTCCAGGATTCCCGCACGGCCGGTGGCGACTGCCCTGTGCAGGTCGGCCCAGAAGTCGTCATCGCCGGGCCGCTGGATGCCCTGCTCTTCCTCCTCGGCCCCGAAGGCGTACGGGGAGGCGTCCAGGCGTTCCGGGAACAGCCCGAGCTCCCGGGTGTGGGCCAACGCTTCCTCGCAAGGCCGGCTGCTGCTGATGTAGAGGTATTGGTCCCATCCCACATGGACCGCGAACGCGCCTTCCGCCTCCAGCCGGCACCAGGCGCCGTTGTCGCGCAGCATGGCGCGCACCAGCTGCAGCCCGATTTCGAGCGGTACTTCTGCCCCGTCGTGAAAACCGGTAGGGCCGGCAGGGAAGAGCCCGTCCAACCCAAAGCCGTCCACCGGAGGCTCCGCACCGAAGTGCACGTAGGACGGAACCTGTGGTTCACGTACGGCCAGGTGATCGACGCCGGTGTCCCTGGCGAAGGCCGCGACCGCCTGAAGGTAAGACGCCTCGACCTCGCCGTGATCGCTGACGATGTCCTCACTGCCGGTGTAATACCCGTGTTCGTCACGGTCGGCGGGGTCGTACTTGGTGACGCGGTAGACGTAGGGGAGTTGCACCCCGCCATCATCCAGCACGCTCGTGTCGCCCCGCGAGGAAATGCCATGGGAGGTGAGACAGAGGCGTAGGGCAACGTCTTGAGACAGATCAGGAAAATGCTGGTCAGCGCAATGCTCTATGGCACGAGCCGCGAGATCCTACATCCAGGTGTGGGATCTCGGATTGGCTGGCCGAATCTCACGGCCGGTGGCTATTCCGTGGCCGATCGGCCACGGAACTGAGACTGGCTGGGCGGCCTGTTGCGCTCAGTTGCTCCGTGGCGGACGCCCCGCCGGCTGCCAGCCGGTGCGTGATCCGGTCGAACAAGTCCGTCAGTGGCTCACCGACGTCCTGGCCAAACCCAGTCAGCCCGTAGGTGACTTGGGGAGGCGTCGTCGGCTCGACCTTCCGCCAGACCAGGTCGTCCTGGACCAGCGCGCGCAGTGTCTGAGCGAGCATCTTCTCACTGATGCCCTGGATGCTGTCGCGCAGCTCGTAAAACCGAAGGTCGTTGCTCCGCAAGGAGATCAGCACCCAGATACCCCACCTGCTGGTCACGTGGTCGACCACGTCGCGCGCAGGGCAGTCGGTGTGAAACACCTCATACCGATTGCTCGCCTCGGCCTGCGTCAGCTGCGCGCCTTCCCTCATGTCCGGAGCTTACCTCTGGGTATGTTCTTACGAAAAGTAAGCCTGCCTCCTAGCGTCAATTGCCGCAGTGCACAACGGACTAGGAGCTGAACATGATCGTGGTGACCGGGGCTACCGGAAATGTGGGCCGGCCTTTGACGCAGGCCCTGGCCGAGGCGGGCGAGCAGGTGACGGCGGTGTCACGGCACGCGGCGGCAACGCCGGGCGGGGTCCGGCACGTGCCGGCTGACTTGGCCGAGCCACAGGGCCTCACTCCCGCTTTGGACGGGGCGAAGGCGCTGTTCCTCCTGCTGTCCGGCGACCTGCACGCCCCCGAAGCCAGGCCGACCGACCTTATCGACCTAGCCGTTACCAGAGGGGTCCGCCGGGTCGTCCTGCTGTCTTCGCAGGGCGTGGCGACCAGGCCGCTCGGCTCGTCGCGGATCGCGATGCGCGCGGTGGAGGACGCGTTGAGAGAGTCCGGCCTGGAATGGGCCATCCTGCGACCGGGCGGCTTCGCCTCCAACGCCTTGGCGTGGGCGGAGTCCGTCCGCACGCAAGGGACGGTCGCCGCACCCTTCGGCGATGTCGGGGTTCCGATCGTCGACCCGGCGGACATCGCCGAGGTCGCGGCGGCCTGCCTACTGGACGACCGTCACACTGGCGGAATCTTCGAGCTGACCGGGCCCGAGGTGATCACGCCCCGTCAGCAGGCGGAGGTCATCGCCGCCGTGCTCGGCTCGCCGGTGCAGTTCCACGAACTCACCCGGGAGGAGGCCAAGGCCGCGATGACCCAGTTCGTGCCGCCGGAGCTCGCCGACGACACCCTGGACATCATCTCCGCCCCGAACCCCGCCGAACTGCGGATCAGCTCGGACGTGGAACGAGTCCTCGGCCGCGCCCCGCGTCCTTTCAACGACTGGGCCGCCCGTCGCATCGCCGCTTTTCGCTGAGGCACAACTCAGCTGAAGTGCCCGGGCAGCCTCGTGCGGCTACGGCCGCACGGGGCTGCCCGGGCACCGCGTACCACCAGTCAGAGCTCAAGAGCTGAGCGACCTGACAGGGTCCAACTGGTGTCCTGCGCCGGAGATCCGTTGGCAGGAGCGGGCGAGGAAGTCGAGGATCTCATCGGCTGTTTCGGTCCAGGTGAACGGGGTTGAGTTCTCGTTCCACTGGCTTGACCCAGGCGCGGGCGTCAGCTGCCAGGCGTATTCACCGACGAACCTTGCGGGGGTGCTGACAAGCCGCCGGTGGATCCACCGGCGGATTCACCTGGGGAGCAGCCCGCGCCCAAGACGAAGCAGGGGGCGATCAAGCGTTACGAGCAGTTCCTCCACGCCGTGGGCCGGGAGGACATCGACACGGTCTGCGAGGTGGCCGGGCCCGCGGCGAAGCAGGCCGAGGACCAAGGGTTCGGTCCGTGCAGGTCGACGTTCGTCATCACGTTCCAGATGATCTCTCCGGCGCAGAAGAAGGCTCTGCAGACCGCGACGGTCGACCCGCAGCGGGGCGTCGAGCTGGCACCCGACAGGTTCGAGATGCCGGCCGAGTCGATCAGGTCGTCCGTGACGTTCTCCGAGAGCGACCTCGGTGACTCCACCATGGGGTACATGAAGGACGAGTGGTACATCGTCGACTGACCGGCTCTGTTCAGCGGGCAGTTGGGCGCGGATCGAGCTTTTTGAGGTCGTCTATGGCCCGCCGGAAGGCGTGGCCGAGGCCGACGCCGTACCGGTGGGCGAGGTTCAGGGGCGGACCACAGACAGTCGGCCAGCTCATGCTCCAGCGCCTCGCGTCCGCCGCCGGGGCGGGCGCCCGCCCCGGCCATGACGAGCTTCGCGAGGTCGCCGTCTGCGAGGACGGATGCGGTCCGTCAGCCGCTCAGCCGCTCAACCGCGTGGCGAGTGCACCTTGTCGGCGCTGATGGTCAGCAGGACGCGCTCCTGGTCGCGCCCACCGAACCAGGGATAAGGTCCGCCGAGGTACTTGTGCGCCACTTTGTCGATGTGCGCCTCGGCGCCCTCGGTCGTGGACGAAAGGACGCGGCCGCGGATTGCCCAGTAGCGGGAGGGCTCCGCCGGATCTGCGATTGCGACGGCGACGCGTGGATCACGATGGATGTTCTTCACCTTCTGATGGGTGGTCACCGTGTTGATGACTACATGGTCCCCATCGGTGTCGACCCAGGTCTGAGTGATCTGCGGCGAACCGTCCGGCATGAGCGTCGTCAGGAAACAGATGGCCGGGCCGCCCAGAACCTCGGTCAGCTCAGTAGGCAATGTCATGTCTGGCAACTTTCTCGTGTGGCGCCGGAGCACCCACCCAATCAGAACCTCCCGCCCGCGGGCGCAGGAGTTCAGGCGCCAGCTCATCCTTTAGCTGCCTGGCGCGCCCGCCTTGAACACGGCACGGTCGGAGTGAGGCGGCAGCACCGACGGACGGTGGATGGGGCCGAGCTCCTGTCCGTGCTGCCTCGTAGCCGCTACCAGCGCATGCCGAGCTGGTCGAGGTTTGCTCGACGTTGTCCCTCGACGCCGGCCCCGGAGCTGGCCTCCACGCCCGCCGCGTCGCGTCCGGCCTCGTCCACCGACACCAGCTCGACGTGTTTCCTGGGCACGTTCAGGTGTCCCTCACGGGCATGGAAGCGACGCGCAGCCGCCAGATTGAGCATCCACTTGTCATCCCGCGTGCGGCGCACCGGCCGCTCGTCCTCGCCAGCCTCTTCCACGCCCAGCACGCTCTCCAGCAGCCACTGCTGCGCCGCCCCGAGCTTGTCCCACCCCAGCCGCCGCGCCTGCATCCACGCTCCCAGGTCCTCGCCCTGCACCACCAGAGCACCCGCCTCGCGGGGCAGGTGCCGCGGGCCGAGGCGGGGGAGCCCCTATGCCTTTGGTCAAGGGAAACGGGGCTGCGCTGAACCCTGGGGACAGGCAGCATGGCGGTGTGGGAGATCTGCTGTGGGATGACGTGAGCTGCTTCTTCGACCCGGACTTGATGGGGTCGCTGCCGGACATGCGTGTCCCAGATGCGTCGGTGAAGGACTGGCAGGCAGTCCTCGATCTTGTCTCTGAGAGAGGCTGGAAGTGCCAGTACTCCGAAGGCGAGATGGTGCTTCCGGTGCCCAGTGCGGAGGCCGTGTTGACCCGCCCGGCAGATGCCGAGTGCCCGGACCTGCGGGTCTGGCCGACTGCCGATGTGCTGGCGATCTTTCGCTTCCATGGTGACGACGAAGTCGACTTCGACATCGACCTGCGGGAGTTGCAGGGCCAGGAGCGGCTTGATGTGTTCTGTGGCTTCCTTCGGGAGATCGGGCGGCGGTTGGGCAAGTCGGTGCTGATGGACCCGGAGGGCGACTATGGCCATCCGGTGCTCGGCTTTGATGTCGAGGCTGATCGAGTCGTTCTTCTCGCGGATCCGCAGGTCAGGTGACTGCGGCCGACTGCTGGGGTTCTTAGAAGGTGTAGGGCACGACCACTGCTGCAGGGTCGCTGCCCTCATGGACGGTCTCGGCGCCACCACCACTGACGAGACCGACACTCGGCGGCGTGAGCGGTCACCGCTCCCCACACCTCTTCCAGGGCGCGGAGTACCGCCCTGGAAGAGGCCGCCGCATCCCACAGCGGATCGCGCGTACCTGCCGGGCCGCGCCTGTCGCCGTGGTCAGAGGGCCAACTCCACTCGGGCGCCATGAGGTCACACCTGAATAAAGGAAAAGAAAACACCGATAAAGAAAAGAATAAATCGATTCTGGAATCGCCTGGGGCCGTGCGATGCCACTCACCGAGGCCGACGAGCCACGCCGCACCGTGCAGGGCCAGCAGACCGCACTACAGCGCACCCACGACCGTACGGCCGAAGCCCAGGCCGAACAGCGCGCCGACCAGACCGAGCAGCGGCTCGCCGAGGAACCGCACGGCGTACAGCGGACCTTGCCCAGGCGTACACGGTTGCCCTCACCACCGCCGAACACGCGAAGGTCATCGCCTGCCGTGCCGAGGTCGTCCTCGGCCGCGTCCGAAACGCCCAGTCCCTCGCCGACGAGCTGTTCGTCGCCGGGCGCACCCCGGCGGAACACGATGCCGGCCGCCGCGTCTTCGTCACAGGCCAGCGCTCGCCCTCGGAGGCCGCCCCATCATGAGCACCCCGCCTCCGGTGGCCACGTCCGTACCTGCTGCTGGATGGTGGTGGCACGGCTGCGGATCAGACCGTCTGCGGTGCTGCGGCGTGGCGGCTTTGATGGATCGGGACCGTTCTCAGTGGGGCGGTGCGCATCGATGGGGGAGCGTGACGATTCCGGGGCGGTGTTGGAACGTGTCCATGACCAGCCATTCGTCCAGCTCGGGGTCGTAGAGGTTCTGGACGCCGAACTGCAGTACCTGCCAGAAGGTGCCCCGGTTGTTCTCGTCGACATAGATGTCGCCCAGAGCGAGCGGCAGGCGCGGGTGGTTCCCGGGAGGGAGCTCGGGCAGGACCACGCCCACCCGCCAGTGGTTCACGTACCGTGGCGTGGTGCGCCTGAGGGTCTCCCGCCCGACGAACCGGGCTTTCTCGAACCCCTGGTTCAGTGCCTTCAGGTTGAAGCCCGGGATGCGTGAGCAGGGGTGCTCGTACAGGCCCGGCCATTTGTACGTGAGCGTGTAGAGCGTGTCGTGGTAGATCAGGTTGGTGAACCAGATTGGGTACTGCGGGCCCCCGGCGGTCATTTGGCTGTTGCCGTCCCGCCCCTCCCAGGTGAAGGGCACCGTGATGTCCAGGTCCCGGACGATCCACTTGCCCTTGCCGCGGAAGTCGCGGGGGAGGCGGGGCGGAGGTGGAGTCGGGGAGGGCCTGCGGTGCGGCCACCGTCCCGAACGAGAGCGCGGTATCGGTCCGGTGGTCGGCGCCGGCCGCGGACGGAGCGGCTGGCACTAGCGCGAGCGCTCCGGCAAGAGCGGCCGACACGGCCATCAGACGGGTGCCATTCTGGCCCATGTTCTTCCTCAGCTGTCGCCTCGGCGCCGTCGGGACGCGTGGAGATTAGAGCTGATACTGCACCGTTCTCTCCTAACCTGCACTTTCCGACACCGGTTTTATCGAGAGCGCGGCTGAGGTGTCGTCAGTGTCTCGCTGGCCGAACCGCCCCACCGCAGAGGACCGGTGCCGACAGCCCGCCATTCCCGGTACGGGGGGCGGGTGCAACCGGCGCATGACGATCACGATGCAGGCCGTGAGCGCGCCCGCCGCGCCCTGCCGGTCGTAATCCCTTCTCCGGGCCCCTTATTTCGTGCGGGAAGTCCGAAGTCCAGCGGTCGTGCCGTTTGTTCGTTGACCTGATGAAATCCCTGTCGCAAGATTTCATCCGTCGCCGCGAAACGGCGGTGCACACCGCGGTCCCAGGGCACACCAGACGCTGTCCCCGTCGGCTCCTGAGCTCCGGCAGCGCCGACCAGCGACCCAAGCGACCGAACGTGCATATAGGTGACGGCGCTACGCCCGCACCACGCTTGCTCTGCCCAGGCTGTTGGTGACTTTCTCGAGGTGGCTTCAGGTGTCGCCAGCAGTTTCCGTCCCCGAGCTTGGTGGGTGCGAACCCAGGTTCACGGCTCAAGCAGTCACGGCTTGTGCGTCCCGCGCCACGTCCAACCCGACGTGAGCACGACCTCCTGCAGCGGGTCCCTCAGATCGTTCGAGTCGAAGCGGAAGTCGTCAACGCGTCGGCGGCGACCGTCCTGGCCCTTCTTGTAGCTTCCGCGCCAAGACTTCACTCGGGTGCGAGAGCCCTTGCCATGTCTGCGTTCCACGACGCGGGTGGGCGGGTCGCCCGCGCGGGTCGTCTCGCGGACATCGGCGCAGACCCGCACGTCATGGGCCCCACCGTCCAGACGCATACGGAACTTAAACGTCCGCTCCACCTGTCGGCGTCCCATCCCGCTGCCCCATCCCGGCTCGAGCATGTGCCACTCTGCCACCACGTCGGCCTTCTCCTCCGCGAGCGCGGTGCGCACGCGGTAGGGCTTGTCCGGGCCATTGAGCGCGAGCAGGGCCGCCTCCACGTGGGAGCGCGCCAACGGCTCGACGCCCTCGTCCGGGTATCGGGTACCCGTCCGCCAATCGCGAAAGCGGCCCATTGCTAGTTTCCTTCCGACGTACTCGGTCGCACGGTGCGTACGAAGTCCTGGAACTCTTCGAGGACTTCAGAAGCTGTTCGGCGATGGCAGTCAGTGCCAACTTGATCACCGCATACCTCGTCGATTATCCAGACCGCCTCGCGGACCTTCTGTTCAAGATCCTCGGACGCGTCCTCAAGGGACCGGTTGGCGAAGCATCACTTCGACGGACTCGGCGAGATCGAAGGGTGCCGGGTTTGCCTGCTGTGCACTGGCCCGTCTACGAGAGCCGGGACGGCCCGTCCCTTGAGCGAGATCTCCCCATCCGGCAGCCACCCTTCCCCGTACCCCTCTATGAAGTCGAGCAGTTGGTCCGGCTCGACCGCCACATGCGCTGAACGCAACTCCGCCGTGGTCCACCAGCACGCGTCAGGAGCGAGTGCGGAACGGGTGGACGTCGCCCAGGTCGCCGGCCGTACAACGACGAAATACCGAGTGCCCTTCGTCGTATCCCCGCATGGCTTGGTTCACGGGATGGGACAGCACTTGTGCACAACTTCGGGAGGCACCCGGTTTCTGCCTCGGTCACTGTTCACGAGAATTGACAGCACTTCAGGGCTTGACCTTTCAGGCCGGCGGGGGCGAGGTCGGAGGGGCTGGTGTGTGAAAGCCGTTGCGGCAGTCCACGTTGCCCTCGTCCGACTGCCCGGTCTTGTCAGTCGAGCAGGACGCCGGGGTTGAGGATGCGGTGGGGATCCAGGGCGTCCTTGGCGGCGTGCAAGGCCAGCGCGAAGGGCTTCGGGCGCTGGAGGTCGTAGCCGGGGCGGTGGTCGCGGCCGACGGCGTGGTGGTGGGTGATGGTGGCGCGGTGGCGGTGCAGGACTTCACCGGCGACGGCTTTGATGTCGTCCCAGACCTTGACCTCGTCGTTGGGTCGGCCGGCGACGGCCACGGTGAAGTAGGGGGCGGCTCCGTCCGGGTAGACGTGGGTCAGGCGGCAGTTGATGGTGGCCGGGTGTCCGGTGGCCTTGAGGGCGGCGGCGCCGACCTCGGTACGGACCTCGTCGATCAGAGCGGGGATCTTGTCCCAGGTGGCTGCGGTTTCGAAGGTCTCGACGACGGCCCCCATGCGGGCCAAGCCGTCGCGTAGGTAGGGCATGCGCAGGAACGCCGAGCGCCAGGCGCTCACGGCGGAGTCGGCCGGGGCGTTGCGGTCGGCCGTATGCGTCTGGCCGTGTCCGCCATGGGTGCGGGCCAGGTCCACGGCGCTCGCGAGGCGGTCGTCGACGGGGCTGGTGGCGGATTCGAAACCCAGGACCAGGACGGTGGAGCCGTTGTGGGAGGCGCCGGAGAGCAGGGCCTCGCCGGGGTCGAGCAGGCGGCAGTTGGCCGGGGCGAGATCGGACTGGGCGATGACACGCACGGCGTCCAGCGCGCGGTGGAAGTCGGTGAAGGCCACGGATGCGGAGGCTTTGTGGCGGGGGCGCTCCTGCAGGCGCATCCATGCCTCGGTGATGATGCCGAGCGTGCCCTCGGATCCGAGGAAGAGCCGGTCGGGCGACGGTCCGGCGCCGGATGCGGGCAGGCGCCAGGACGTGACGGCTCCGACGGGCGTGATCACGCGCAGGGACTGCACGAAGTCGTCGATGTGGGTGTGGACGGTGGCGTAGTGGCCGCCGGCGCGGGTGGCCAGCCAGCCGCCCAGCGTGGAGAACTCGAAGCTCTGCGGGAAGTGGCGCAGGGTCAGGTCGTGGGGCCGCAACTGGGCCTCCAGCACGGGGCCGAGGGCCCCGGCCTGGATGCGGGCAGAGCGGCTGGCGGTGTCGATCTCCAGGACGCGGTCCATCGAGGTCAGGTCGAGCGACAGCACGGCGCGGTGGGCGTCGCCGCGGTACTCCACGCCGCCGACCACCGAGGAGCCGCCGCCGAAGGGGATGACGGCCACATTGTGCCCGCCGGCCCAGTCCAGCAGGTCGGCCACCTCCTGGTCGTCGGTCGGGTGGGCGACGAGGTCGGGGATCCGGCCGGGCCGACCGCGCAGGGCCCGGATGACGTCGCGGTATGCCTTGCCCATGGCGTGGGCGGCGCGCGCCCGCGGGTCGGCGGTGACCAGGTGCGCCAGGGAGGGCGGGGGCATTACGACGGGGCGAACGATGGGCAGGTCGGCGATGCGGGGTATCGGCAGCGGACGGTCCAGGGTGCCCGACAGCAGGGCTCCCATCGCGGCGCATTCGGCGTCGTCGGGATGGGCGTCGGCATAGCCCCAGCCCCACCAGGAGCGGGTGCGGGAGATGCCAAGGTCGGTCGCGGTGGCAGGCATGAGTGCGCTCCAGCGTGTCAAGTAATTTACCCAACAGTAAATTACCCTAGGGTAAGATTGGGATCATGACAACGCCCTCCTCTAAGGCCGGCACCAAGGGCGTGCCGAGAGCCGACCGCGAACAACAGGTCCTGGCCGCGGCCACCGAGGAATTTGGCCACCACGGCTACGAGGCCACCACCGTGGCCGCCGTCGCCGCCCGCGTGGGCGTCACCAAGCCGCTGGTGCATCAGTACTTCGGCAGCAAGCAGGACCTCTACCTCGCCTGCCTCGAACCGGTCGGCGACCGGCTGCTGGGCGCCATCCGCGCCGCGATGGCCGAACACGAGACCGCCGCGCCGCCCACGCCCCTTCGCGTACTGAACGCCCTGTTCACCGCCCTGAACGGGCAGCGCGAAACGTGGTTCGTCCTCTACGACCCCTCGCTGCCGCCCGGCAGCAACGCCGCCCACCGCGCGGCGTACTACCGCGAAGCCATCGACGACCTCGCCGCGATCGGCACCGCCGACCTCGTGCACGCCGCCGAAACCAGGGACCCACTCGACGCCGACGCACTCAAACACGCATGGCGCGGCCTGTGCACCGCTCTGGTCCGTTGGTGGATCAAGCACCCCGACCAGTCACCCGAAGCCATGTCCCAGCGCTGCACCCGGCTCTTCGAGGCCAGCCACACCATCCTCGCCGCCGGCGACGACAGCACGTAAGCCAGACCGACACCCCACCCCTGCTGTCAAAATTCGTGAACATCCGAGTGCCGCTACATCCGGGAGATGCTTCCCGAAGCCGCGCACAAGTGCTGTCGCATCTCGTGAACAAAGCCAGCCCCGCTCTACCCGGCCGCCGTCACGGCGTCGGCGGGCACCTCCGAGCCTGCCCGTACGTCCGGCAAACTCACCGCAGCCCGCACCGATCCCTCCCGCGTACGTCACGCCCCCGACCATGATGGTCGTCGGCGGCAACATGCTCGTCGCCCTCGACACCGCCCGCACCTACCAGATCACCGCCCCGGCCTTTGCCGGCGGAGCCTTTGAGGACGTCGACTTCCAACTCCGGCTCACCGCAGGGGGACTGGCCGACCGGATCCGATTTGACCCCCAGATGGCCACCGATTACCACGACCAGCTGACAGTCCGCAGCCTGCTACGTATGAGCGTTCTGTCCGGGCAGGGACTGGCCCGCTGCCGTCACCTGCACGGCCCCCGCTTGTGGCAGCTATCGAGATGGAAACCCGGCCGCACCCTCACCACCACCGCCCGCGCCCCAAAGTGCGCGGCGTAGCGTAGGAGCTCGCCATCGAGCTGACCAGGAATGCGCGGGAAGCGTCCGTGCAGCTGGGCTAGCAGGTCTCCCGCCTGCTCGGGTGGGAGCCTGTCGGCCCATCGCAGGGCGAACGGTCGCCCCACCTCCTCAGACTCGCCGGACACCTGGATGTCCTGCTCCCGATCCGTCCACTCCTGTTGCCCCGTACTGAGGTGCTGCAGGAGGGGCAAGCGTGCGTCGTCCTCGGGCTCGTCTGCGTCGCCCTGTCCTTGCCCGCCACGTCACGCTCCGTAGATCACATCCGGCGCGAGAATCTCGCATCGGATGCGAAGCCCGGAGAGGAACGGCAGGTCAGCCATCCGATCGAGCGAAGCGGAACGACACGGCCCGGCCTGTCCGCTACCGTTTCGGCGGGCACACGGAGAGCCCTCCATCCGCTGATCAGCGGCTTCCTGCTACCCGCCAGGTCAACGCGGCGCAAAATGCATCCAGTTCGCATCAGATGCGATTCGCGGCGGTTCCCAGATACGCCAGAAACCCGCCGTCGGATGATCGGCCTTAGGGATGAGGCACTCGTCAGGGCCCGTGTCGCACTCAGGGCACGCGATCTTGGTGCACCTGGGGCGGGTTCTGCGGCCGCTGTTAGCCTGCCGTCCATGATCAGGGGCAGCCTGGTAGGCCGAATAGGCCGCATGGCGGGGGACAGCAGGCCGGAGCGCGTGCTGATCGCCGCCAGTTTCGTCAACCGGGTCGGCAACGGTCTGTTCAACGCGGCGTCGGCGCTGTACTTCACCTTGGTCGTGGGCCTGCCCGCGGTGCAGGTCGGCGCCGCGCTCACCATCGCCGGAGTGATCGGCTTGTGCGCGGGGATACCCGGAGGGCATCTCGCCGACCGGCGCGGGGCGCGAACGATCATGATGCTGGCCCTCGCGGTCCAGGCGATGTCGATGGCGGCCCTCGTCCTCGTCGAGAGCTGGGCCGCGCTCACGATCATCGCGACGGTCGACCAGATCGCCGCGGCCGCCGGTGGGGCGGCCTGGGGCGCTCTGGTGGTCCGGGTCGGGGGTGAGCGACCGGCACTGTTCAGGGCGAAGTTGCGAACCTTCGTCAACCTGGGCGTCATTCTCGGAACGGTGGGTGCCGGGCTGGCGCTGGCCGCAGACACCCGTGGCGCCTATGTCACGCTGATCCTCGGCAACGCGGCGAGCTTCGCCCTGTGCGCGGTGCTTCTGCTCCTGCTGCCCCGCTATCCGGTGCTGGCAGCACCTCCGCAGCAGCGCCGTTGGCTCGCTTTCAAGGACCGTCCGTTCCTGACGTTCGCCGCCCTCTACGGGGCCATGGGACTGCAGTACCCGGTGGTCTCCCTGCTCCTGCCGATCTGGATCTCCGAACACACCGAAGCGCCGCGCTGGACGGTGGCCGTACTGTTCGCCGTCAATTCCGCCTTCTGCGTGCTGATGCAGACCAGGATCGGCTCCCGTATCGAAACCCCGCACGACGGCGGCAGGGCGTTTCGCACCGCGGGGCTGTTCTTCCTCGTCAGCTGCCCGATGATGGCGCTGGCGGCGTACACCCCGGTCTGGGCTGCGGCGGGACTGGTCCTGGCGGCGATCTTCGTCCACAGTCTGGGAGAGGTCTGGGAGTCCTCGGCGGGCTTCGCCCTGGGCTTCGGGCTTGCCCCCGACCACGCCCAGGGCCAGTACCAAGGTGTCCTCGGCCTCGGCTTCAGCGCAGGCCAGGCTCTTGCCCCCTCGATCCTCACCACGGTGGTGCTCGGCCTTGGCACGGCGGGCTGGCTGCTGCTGGCGTTGTTCTTCGCGACGCTGGGTGCCGTCGGCCCGCCCCTCGCACGCTGGGGCGTATGCACCCGGCCACAGGCCGGTGCTGCCGCGGAGGCGACGGGATGACCAGTACCTTTCGCCAGAAGCGTCCCGATGCCGCCTTGGCAAGAACCTCGTTGCCTCCCGCACTCGTCGACATCAACTGTCCGAGGAACGGGGCGCTTCCCGAACTTATCGATGAGTGACTTCACTACTGCTCGATAGAGCCAAGCCCGCCCAAATCGGGTGACCTTCTTTGGCTGCAGGTCAGCGCAGGTGGGCCAGCGCCGGATCCTCCAGACACCTCTTTTCCATAGAGGGAGAGAGCCTTTCCTCTCCCTGTGGGGCGTAGGGCAGTGGATGCTGCTCCAGCAGGAGATGGCCTATAGAGGTTGAACTGGCCTCGATAGCGGCGAGATCAACCCCACGTGTGTGCACGAGAGTTGACGCGTGGTGAAGTACATTCCTGTGTCCCATCACGTGTCAGGCTGACGTGGCCGCGAGGAGCAGGAACGATGACGAACCCGACTGCCCCGGACCCTGCTGCAGGAAATGGGCAGACCCCCAGCGGGGCCGGCAACGCCAGCCCAGGTGCTGCCGGTTCCGGCAGCGGTTCCACGAACGCTCCGGCAGCGCCTGCCCCACCTACTCCAGCCCCGCCGACGTGGCGCGATGAAGTGCTGGAGCTCCTGTCGGGACAGGATCCGGCTCGCGGCCGAAAGCGCGCCTTCAGAGCGATCGCCGTCACCTGCGTGGTGGCCTTGGTCAGCATCGTTGGCGGCTTCGAGGTGTCGCACTGGCTGGAGAACAGGCACTCGCAGGGAGACGCCAAGCGCGACGACCACAACGCGGATGTGATCGAGGATGCAAAGAAGCCGTTCGACTGGAAGATGAACCCAGGGCTCAGCGACGAGGAACCGTGGACGAGCTGGGTGCTTGACCGGCGACTCACGCCCAAGGAGCAGGCGGAGCTTAAAGGGCTGAGGGCCGACCGGAAGGCCATCTTGGCCTTCGTGAAGAAGCGCGGTGGGTGGCGTGTTGGCATGGAAGCTGATTCGTACAAGTTGCAGCTGACCAGCGAGAAGCAGAAGGCAGTAGTCGTTACGCAGTTGTCGGCACGGGCGGTTAGCTGTCGGCCGTCGCCGCTGCACGCCGGGACCATGGCGTACCCGCCGTTGCGTCGTGGCCGCGCCTTGTGTCCACGGCACTCCTCGCGGGCGCTCTCCGGCACGTGGGAGGCGTCCTCGTCGGCCTCGCGGTGGCTTGGTGGCACCACGACTGACCTCAGTGCGTCACGTTCGCGCCATCGAGTCAGGTCACGAGCCTCGAAGTGGAGACAAGAGTTTGCGGCCTGGCTGCAGAGTTTGGTGCGTTGGGGGGCAACACCCATACAGTTCTGCCTCTGACTCACGGGGCTTCGCCCACGACCTCTTCGTAGCGTCGATCCACCTGGAGATGACTGACATGTCCACGCCCCCCTTGGGTACGTCCGGTTCCGACGGATCGTCCGGCTCCGCCCCTTCCGCCGGTGGCTCGGGGCCCACGCCTGCTGCACCCCAGCCCAGTCTCGTTCAACGGTTAGCCCATCGCGTACGCGACGCTCACCGACGAGAGAACCGCGATCACCTTCTCGGCCGACTAGGAGCTGTCCGGCCGATCATGTGACTACTCCCTGCCCGGGTCGTTGATGTGGACATGGGGCGGGGTGATCTGAGTGATGCCGAGTGGGAACGGCTGCGGCCGTTCCTGCCGGTCAGCAACAGGCGTTGTGGCAGGTGGCGGGACCACCGGCAGGTGATCGACGGGATTCTGCACCGGGTGCGGACCGGCGTGCACTGGCGGGACCTGCCCGAACGGTTCGGCCCGTGGAAAACGGTCTATGAACGGCACCGGTTGTGGTCGGCCGACGGCACCTGGGAGCGTCTGCTCCAGCAGGTCCAGGCCGAGGCCGACGCGGCGGGTGAGATCGACTGGGACATCTCGGTCGACTCCACCATCGTGCGGGCTCATCATCACGCCGCCGGCGCCCGCACCGATCCGCCGCCGGCTCCCGCGTCAAAGGGGGACGCCCTGGCAGAACACCAGGACGAGACACCCGTGGCAGAGCCTCGTCGCCCGCCTGGAGGAGGTGGTGCAGGAGGTGAGGGCCTGGGCCGCTCGCGCGGCGGCTTCACTACAAAGCTCCACCTGAGTGCGGACGGCAGCTGCCGCCCACTGTCCCTGATCGTCACACCAGGTCAGCGGGCCGATTGCACCCAGTTCAAACCAGTGTTGGAGAAGATCTGTGTCCCCCGTCTCGGGCTGGGAAGGCCCCGCAAGAAGCCGGATAGTCTCGCCGCAGACAAGGCATACAGCAATAGCCTCGTCCGCGAATACCTGCGACGACGCGGCATCCGGCACACGATCCCGGAGAAGACCGATAGCCAGGCCTCTCGCCTGCGCAAAGGCTCACGTGGCGGACGGCCACCCGGTTTCGACGAAGAGCGGTACAAGAAGCGCAACACCATCGAACGGACGATCAACCGGCTCAAGAACTTCCGGGCCGTGGCTACGAGATACGACTGTGAGGATGTGGGGGTGCCGCCTCGGGCGGTGGTCTGGCCCGCGATACGACTGGCCCTGGTGCCTTGAGCTTGATCTGCCGACCGCCGTCTGAGGCGGTGCGTGCTGCCACCGAAACGGTGGGCGTGTCCCGATAGGGGCCTTCGCGACAGGCACCATCACAGTCCTGACCGCCACACCGTTCCGGCGTCGGCCACCGATGTTCCCGAGGCGATCAGGAGACAGGCGACCATGCCCAGCATGACTCAGCAAAGCCATCCACGTCACGACACGGCTGATCAGCACGAACACGTCCTGCTCGGAGTCGACACGCACAAAGACGTCCACGTGGCTGCGGTCATCACCAGCACCGGTCTTCTGCTGGACACGCGAGGCTTCCCCACGACCCGGGAGGGCTATCGCCAACTCCTCTCCTGGGCCCGTGCTTTCGGGCAGTTACAGCGGGCCGGGGTGGAGTGCACCGGCTCCTACGGAGCCGCCCTGACCCGTTATCTGCACCATGAAGGCGTCACGGTTACCGAGGTCAACCAACCCGACAAGGCCGCCCGACGTCGGCACGGCAAGTCCGACTCCATCGATGCGGCAGCCGCCGCCCGGGCGGTCCTCTCCGGCCGGGCCACGGCCACCGCCAAGACGACCGACGGACCGGTGGAGACGATCCGGCTGTTCAAGATGGCCAAGGCCTCCGCGGTCAAGTCCCGGTCCATGGCCATCAACCAGCTCAAGGCCGTACTCGTGGCGGCAGAGCCGGCTCTGCGGGAGTCCCTGGCTGGGCTGAGCAACCCCAAACTCATCCGCCGGTGTTCGCAGCTGCGGCCCGCGCCCGGCACGGGGCCGCAGGCGGCATCCCGCCATACGCTCCGGCTCCTGGCCAAGCGGATCCTGCATCTCACCGAGGAGATCAACGACCTCACGGCCCGGATCCGCACCGCGATCGATGCCTGCGCACCCAAGCTCCTGGGTCTCTACGGCGTCGGTCCGGACACGGCCGCGGCCTTGCTGACAGCAGCCGGCGACAACCCCGACCGCCTGGCCAGCGAGGCATCCTTTGCCGCCCTCTGCGGCGTCAGCCCTGTGGAAGCATCGTCTGGAAAGACCCAGCGCCGCAGGCTCAACCGCGGCGGTGACCGCCAGGCCAATTCAGCGCTCTACACCATCGTCATCGCCCGCCTGCGCTGGGACACGCGCACGCGTTCTTACGTGGAACGACGCGTCACCGAGGGTAAGACACGACGCGAAGCCATCCGATGCCTGAAACGCTACGTGGCCCGCGAGATCTACCAAGCCCTCCTCCCCTCCAGGAGGCAATCCCTGGCACCAGCCCCTGCCGATTGACATCCATAGGGGCATCAAGCGCGGCTACGTCTACCTCGGCACCGCAATCGCCGCCGCCCTCGTCATCTGGTTGAGGTCCTGACAGGCCGGACTCCTCAAAGCCCGGCGTCCGCCGGACGCTGGTGACCACACGGCGCTGGGTTGCCGTTCTTGTCAAAGACCTCAGCGTCGTTGGCCGAGTTCACCCATACCGTGATGCCCTGGTCGTGGACCACCACGTTAAAGGGCGACTCCTCCGGATCCGTCTCGGTCGCCACGGTGAACTCCTCGCCCGGACGCATCCAGTGATCGGTTCCCCACGGCTCGACCCAGAGGCAGAGCATGCTGTCCGTCTCGTTGCTCACGCTCGTCTTCGACACGCTCGCACCCTAACGAACAGCATGATCGTCCGGACAGCTCCTAGAACTCCTGGGCTACTACCTAGCTGTATTGAGCATGAGCGTTGTTGACACGCGCGGGTCTTGAAGGAGGCGAAGGCCTCCGTGTGTGGTGGAGGTGTCGAATCTGCACCGCACGGAGGCCTTCATGTCCCACCGTAACGCCCGTCTGACCCTGCACGGCAGGCGGATCCTGGTCGAACGCGTCTGTTCCGGCCGCCCAATTGCGCACGTCGCCGCGGAGATGGGCATCTCCCGTCCCACCGCCTACAAATGGGTCCGACGCTGGCAAGCCGAGGGCGAAAGCGGCCTCTACGACCGGCCCAGCAGCCCCTACCAGACACCCCGGCGAACCCCACCGGAGCTCGAGAGGCAGGTCTGCGATCTGCGTGTCAGCCGCAAGCTCGGGCCCGCCAGGATCGGCCCGATCCTGGGCATGCCCGCCTCCACCGTCCACCGCGTCCTGGTCCGCCATGGCCTCAGCCGGCTGTCCTTCCTCGACCGGCCCACCGGGCAGGTCATCCGCCGCTACGAACGCGACCGGCCCGGCGAACTGATCCATGTCGACGTGAAGAAACTCGGCCGGATACCGGCCGGCGGCGGACACAAGACCCTGGGCCGTCAGGCCGGCCGTGCCACCCGCAGCGGCGTGGGATTCGACTACCTGCACTCTGCCGTCGACGACCACTCCCGCCTGGCCTACACCGAGATCCACCCCGACGAAAAGGCGGCGACGTGCGCCGACTTCCTCATCCGGGCGGCCGCGTTCTACCAGGCCCATGGCGTCACCCGGATCGAGCGCGTTCTGACCGACAACGCCTGGGCATACCGCAAAAGCCTGGCCTGGAAGAAGGTCCTGGCCGCCCTGGGCGCAACCGGCAAACGCACTCGCGCCTACCGCCCCCAGACCAACGGCAAGGTCGAACGCTTCAACCGCACCCTGCTCGAGGAATGGGCCTACATCCGGCCCTACACCAGCAACCCTCAACGCAGCGAAGCCGTGGCAGACTTCCTCCACCACTAGACCACCACCGCGGACACACCGCACTCGGCGGCCAGCCACCCATCACCCGCGTTAACAACGCTTCAGGTCAATACACCTAGGCCCCTCCACCGTCCCACGCCGCCCGCGCCGGAGTGCTGCGCGGGCGGCGTCGTGAGAAGGACGGGCGATGCGAGAGCAGCCCTCACACGGTGCTGCGGTCCATCAGCGAGAAGAACGCGTCACCGCGGACGACCTCGAAGGGGTCCTCCAGTAGTGCGGCGAGGTCCGTGATATCGCTCGGGGTCCAGTCCCAGGCGTTGATCGCGGCGGCAACGAACATCGGCTTCGACGTGTCCCGCCCCTCGATGTGCCGGAGCAGCGCGTCGCGGAATTCCTTGCCCTTGCCCTGCGGGTAGAAGTTGCCGATCACCGGAATCCCGGCCGGCCGCACCTGCAGGTCGCCGGTCTCCCAGGACTGGATGACGCCGCGCACCGGCGTGTTCTTGCGGTAGGACGCCATGACCCGCTCGTCGAACGGGATCCAGCCGTCGCCCGCGGTGTTGCGGGGGTTGTAGGCGTAGGCCAGGTCCATGCCGGTGCGGCGCAGGAAACGGCCGCTGAGCGCCGTGTACGCGTCCAGCGCCTCCTCGGGCCAGGAGCCGGGGTAGGTGTAACCCGCCCCGGACGGACCGGAGATGAGCAGATCGTTGGCGGTCGCGGTCCTCTGGTAGTACGCGAGGAGCGCCGGTCCGATGTCGGCGAGCAGCGGGCTCACCGTCCAGTTGACGGGGACGGTGCCGCGCTTCGGGTCGTCCCAGATGTCCCGCATCCGGCGCTGGCAGTACTGGACGTTGTCGCCCTCGCCGACCGTCAGCGTCACGTACACGCGGTTGTGGAGCTCGGCCTTCGGGCGGGGCCTTACCTGGTTGGAGATCTTCGCCCCGGTGCCGGCGTGCACCGTACCGTTCATGTAGAAGTCGGCGGGCACGACCTGGATGCCGTGCTGCGAGGCGCGGTCGACGCCGCCCCACTCGCCGGCCACGTCGTTGGAGAACCAACCTGTGTACGGGGTCGTCGGCTTGAGCATGGTGAACGTCTCGTCCAGCAGCTTGCCGGTGTCGCCCGACGGAGGCAGCCACAGCACCATGCCCCGGCTCGCCACCACGTAGTCCCGGAAGTACGGGAAGGGTTCGACGCGGGTGGGCGCGGTGGTGGCGGCGGTGACCAGGTACTGGTTCCACATGTCGACGTCGACCGTGAGTTCCTTGGCGCCGGCGGGCGCGGTGAAGTGGTAGACGAAGTAGCCGCCGCCGTCGCTGAACCGGTTGGACTTGTCCCCGAGGGAGGAGTTGAGGCCGTCGAACAGGTACGGCTTCTCGGCGTCGGTGCCCGGCGTGAACGAGGCGATGTCCTTGCCGTCCGCCTTCACGGTGACGGAGGCGACCGAGGCGCCCCAGCCGTCGTCCCCGAAGGAGTCCTGGAACCGGAGGTAGACATCGTTGTCGCCGCCGAGTTCCGGGCTGAGGTCGAGCGTGCGCACCTTGCGGTTGGAGATGTCGCGGATCCGCTCGGTCTCCCGGGCGACCTCACGCCACTTGACCCCCGCCACGTTGACGGTCCGGCTCGGCGGCAGGCCGGCCAGCAGGGCGTGGCTGCAGTGCGGGAAGAGGTGGTCGAGCTGCCAGCGGTAGGTGGCCAGGACGTCGTCGGCGTCGAAGCGGCCGCGCAGGTCGGTGACGGTCTTCAGGCCGTGGGTCTTCGCCTGTTCGGCAGTGGCGGCGACGGCGTTGTGGAGTCCTGCGAGCGTGGTGGCGACATTCACCGAGTCCGGCACGTCGGGGTCGATGAGGACGGCGCCGCGCACCTCGTCGCGGTAGCGGCCGACCAGGTCCAGGGCGTCGGCGTGGTGGGTGGCCTTCGCGCCGGTGCCGGCGAGCCAGCGCAGGTCGACCTCGCCGCTGTCGAAGTTGAAGTAGAGGCGTGGGCTGCGCCGGTTGACGATGCCCTGCAGGGTCGTCAGCAGCAGTTGGTCGTTGCCGTTCAGCTCACTGACGTCGGCGACGTCGAGCCGGGTGGCCCGGCCGAAGGACGGCAGAAGGCGGGCCGCCGCTCCGCGCTCGGCAGCCCCTGCCTGTTGCGGCAGCGAGACCCCGAGACTTCCGGCCGCCAGGACCGCGCCGCCCGCCTGCAGGAGATTTCTTCGTGACACCATCGACGATCACTGCTCCTCGAAAGCCTGACATCGTTGTAAACAGTCGGCGAAAGTAGGCCTGTCGAGGGCATGTTGTCCATGGGTAGGCGCAGATTTCCGCCGCGGAGGCCCAACTTCGTTGCTACTGACCGGCAATGACGTCCCAAGTGTTGACGGCCTCGCGTCAACCGATCTACGGCGCGCCGCACTTGGCTTTCTATCGTTGTAACTCGGTCGCCGGGAGCATGAGTTGAACAGACGCACCCTCCTTGCCGCCTCCCTCGCCGCCGCGGCCACCGCCGCCGTCTCGGGCTGCGGCAGCGGGTCCGGCCGTAAGCCGGGTGAGCTCGAGGTCCTCTACCGCGTGGAGAAGACCTGGCCGCACCTGGAGAAGATGCTGAAGGAGGCCAAGAAGGAGTACGAGGCCGCGCACAAGGGTGTCACCGTCAAGCTGACACCGGTCCAGGGCAGCAGCGAGGACTACTACACCAAGCTCGCCCTCCTGAACCGCTCGCCCGGCTCCGCCCCTGACGTCTACTTCCACGACACGTTCCAGGTCAACGCCGACGTCGCGGCCAAGAAGCTGGCCCCGCTGGACTCCTACCTCGCCAAGTGGCCCGACTGGGAGAAGCAGTTCCCCGAGTCACTGCGCCAGGCGGCCCGGGGCCTGGACGGCAAGACGTACGGCGTCCCGATCTCCACCGACAACCGTGGCCTCTGGTACAACAAGGACGTCTTCAAGTCCGCGGGACTGCCCGAGAACTGGGCCCCCAAGACCTGGGACGACATCCTCGACGCGGCCCGCACCATCAAGCGCAAGGTGCGTGGCGTCACCCCGTTCTGCATGTACTCCGCGAAGATCCACGGCGAGGGCGCCACCATGCAGGGCTTCGAGATGCTCCTGTACGGCACCCCCGGCGGCACCCTCTTCGACAACGGCAAGTGGGTGGCGCGGAGCAAGGGACTGACCGACTCGCTGAAGTTCATCGACACGATCTACCGCGAGGACCTCGGTCCCAAGAAGGCCGACGCCCTCAACGCCAAGCTCGCCGACAAGGCGCTGTTCGAGTGGTTCCCCGAGGGCAAGCTCGGCATCAGCCTGGACGGCGGCTGGATCTCCGGCTCCTGGAAGCCCGCCGGACCGCACCCGTGGCCGGAGTGGACCAAGACGATGGGCTGGGTCCCGATGCCCACGCAGGGAGGCGAGGCGCCGGGCGCTGTCAGCATGTCGGGCGGCTGGGTCATGGCGGTCAGCTCGTACAGCAAGCTCAAGCAGAAGGGCTTCGACTTCATCACGGTGGCGCTGAACAAGAAGAACGCCGCCATGTACTCCGAGGGCTCCGGCGACCTCGCCGTCCGCAAGGACGTGGCGTCCGACCCGGCGTACCTCAAGAGCGACCCCTCGATCGAGTTCTGGACGGGCCTCGCGAAGGTCACCCACTACCGGCCCGCCTACGAGCAGTACCCGAAGGTCTCCGCGCAGATCCAGGAGGCGATGGAGGCGGTCACCACCGGAAGCAGTTCCCCGGCGGACGCGGCGAAGCGGTACGCCCAGGAAGTGAGCCGGATCGTCGGTGCAGACAACGTTGTCTCGACATCATGACGATGACCGCCTCCGCCCCGGCGACGCGCACCACGGCGAAGACGCCGTCGCCGGGCCGCCGCTCGCTGCGTTGGCTCCTGCCGCTCGCGCCAGCCCTGGTCCTGATCGCGATCTTCCTGGTGGGGCCGATCCTGTGGAGCGTCTGGATCGCCTTCACCAATGAGACCCTCACCGGGTCGGCCTCCGTGAACTCGCACTTCGTCGGCCTGGACAACTTCACCAGGCTCTTCGGCGACGACGCGTTCACCGGCTCGCTGGTGCGCACCCTGGTCTTCGTCCTGTTCTCGGCCGTGCTCGGCCAGAACGTGCTCGGTCTGCTGATCGCCCTGGTGCTTCGCGGCAAGAACCGGGTCGTCAGAGGTGTGGTGAACGGCGTCGTCATCGCGGCCTGGGTGGTCCCCGAAGTCGTCGCCGCCGCCTGCTGGTTCTCGTTCCTCGACGAGAAGGGCACGCTCAACTCGGTGCTCGGCGTGCACCAGGAGTGGCTGGTCTCCGCGCCGATGCTCGCCGTGATCCTCGCCAACACCTGGCGGGGCACCGCGTTCTCCATGCTCGTCTACTCGGCGGCCCTGTCCGAGGTGCCCCGTGACGTGATTGAGGCCGCGAAGGTCGACGGGGCCTCCACCGGCCGCACCTTCTTCAGCGTCACCCTGCCGCTGATCCAGCGCTCCGTGCTCTCCAACCTGATGCTGACCACGCTGCAGACCCTCGCGAGCTTCGGCCTGATCTACGCGCTGACCGGGGGCGGTCCCGGGGAGGAGAGCCAGACGACGCCGCTGTACATGTACGAGCAGGCGTTCAAGTACTTCGAGGTCGGCTACGGCAGCGCCATCGCCCTGGTGATGCTCCTGTTCGGCGGCCTGCTGTCGCTGGTGTACCTGCGGCTGATCAAGGTGGAGGACTGATGACCCGCTGGGGCGCGCGCACCGCGTCGCACGCCGTGATCGTGCTGATCACGCTCTGCTTCCTCGGTCCGTTCGTGTGGGTGCTGCTCTCCTCCGTGCAGCCCGGCTCCTCACCGGCCGCCGAACTGCCCTTCTCCTTCTCGCTCTCCAACTTCCGGGCCGTCATGAACTGGGACACGGTGTACGGGCCGCTGCTCAACTCCGTGGTCATCTCCGGTTCCACGGCCCTGCTCACGGTCGTCGTCTCCGGACTTGCTGCCTACCCGCTCTCCCGCTACCGGCTGCGCTACAAACGGCACTTCATGCTCACGCTGCTGTTCTCCACAGGCCTGCCGCTCACCGCGATCATGGTCCCGGTCTACGCGATGTTCTTCCGCTTCCAGCTGTACGGATCCGTGGCGGCGATGGTGCTGTTCCTGACGGCCAGCGCGCTGCCGTTCGCCATCTGGATGATGAAGAACTTCATGGACGGGGTGCCGATCAGCCTGGAGGAGGCCGCCTGGGTGGACGGCGCGGGCTGGTTCCAGTCGCTGTGCCGGGTGGTGGCACCGCTGATGGCGCCGGGAGTCGCCGTCGTGGCGATCTTCGTGTTCGTCGGCCAGTGGGGCAACTTCTTCGTCCCGTTCGTGCTGCTCGACACCCCGGAGAAGCAGCCGGCCGCGGTCACCATCTACTCGTTCTTCTCTCAGTACGGCCAGGTGGCGTACGGGCAGCTGGCGGCGTTCTCCGTCATCTACACCACGCCGGCCGTCCTGCTCTACGTCCTCGTCAACAAGTACCTCTCCGGCTCCTTCAACATGGCCGGATCTGTGAAGGGATAGCACGGTGCGCATAATCGGGGTCGAGCCGACCGACCTGTTCGTCGGTCCCGCGGACAACCCCCTGCAAGTCGTCCGCGTGACACTCGACGAGCCCGCCCCGGTCGTCGTCACCGGCCCCGGCGCGTACGGCGAGACCACGGCGGGGGAGCCGGGCAAGCCCATGGAGATCGGGGTGCGCTGCGACGCCGCACCCGGCGCAGTGGTCCCCCTCACGGTGACCGCCGGCGATCAGGTGGCACACGCCGAGCTGACCGTGGCTGAGCCCGGCTGGACGGTGTGGATGGTGCCGCACTTCCACTACGACCCGGTGTGGTGGAACACCCAGGCCGCGTACACCACCACCTGGGACGACGCGGGCGACACGGCGCAGCAGTTCCGGATCGGCTGGCAGTACACCGGCTTCGAACTGATGCGGCTGCACCTGCGGACGGCCCGCCGCGACCCCGACTACAAGTTCGTGCTTGCCGAGGTCGACTACCTCAAGCCGTACTGGGACGCCCACCCCGAGGACCGCGCCCTGCTGCGCCGGCTGCTCGCGGAAGGCCGCGTCGAGCTGATGGGCGGCACCTACAACGAGCCCAACACCAACCTCACCTCCGCCGAGTCGACCGCCCGCAACCTCGTGTACGGCATCGGCTTCCAGCGCGGCGTCATGGGCGGCGACCCGCAGACCGCCTGGCAGCTGGACGTTTTCGGGCACGACCCGCAGTTCCCCGGCCTCGCCGCCGACGCCGGGCTCACCTCGTCGTCGTGGGCACGTGGCCCGCACCACCAGTGGGGCCCGATGCTCACCGACCGCGACCGGGAGCAGGACGGCTGGGGCGACCCGTCCACGATGCAGTTCCCCGCAGAGTTCGAGTGGCTCTCGCCCAGCGGCCGCGGCATCCTCACCCACTACATGCCGGCGCACTACAGTGCCGGCTGGTGGATGGACTCCGCCACGAGTCTCGCCGATGCCGAGGACGCGGTCCTGGAGCTGTACCGGCTGATGAGGAACGTCGCCGCGACCCGCAACCTGCTCCTCCCGGTCGGCACCGACTACACCCCGCCCAATCGCTGGGTCACCGAGATCCACCGGGACTTCGCCGCCCGCTACACCTGGCCGCGCCTGAAGTGCGCTCTGCCGAGCGAGTTCTTCGCGGCCGTACGCGGCGAGCTGACCGAACCCTCGCCGCAGACCAGGGACATGAACCCGGTCTACACCGGCAAGGACGTGTCGTTCATCGACACCAAGCAGGCGCAGCGCGCCGCCGAGTCACTGCTCACCGAGGCCGAGACGTTCGCCACCCTCGCCTCCGTCGAGACGGGTGCCGACTACCCGCACGCCCGCATCGACAAGGCGTGGCGGCAGCTCGCGTACGGCGCCCACCACGACGCGATCACCGGCTCCGAGTCCGACCAGGTCTACCTGGACCTGCTCACCAGCTGGCGGGAGGCCTACGACACCGGACGCGACGTCCTCGATGTCTCGCTGCGCCGCCTCGGCCCTGCGGCCGAGGACACGGTGACCGTGTTCAACCCGTCGGCCTGGCCGCGCACCGACCTCGTCCGCATCCGCCTCTCCCACCCCGAAACCGGATTCTATGGCTGGGAGTTGACGGACGGCACCCCCCTCGTCCTGGAACACGCGAGCCACCGCGAGGACGGCTCGCTCGCCGAGGCCGACGTCGTCTTCCTCGCCGCCGACGTGCCGTCGCTCGGCTACCGCGCCATCCGCCTCCGCCCCTCCCGTACGGCTTCGAACTGGACGCCGTCCGACGGAGCGACCCGCATCGCGAACTCGACGCACATTCTCGAAGTGGACCCGCGACGCGGTGGCTGCGTCTCCCGGCTGACCGTCGAAGGCCGCGAACTGCTCCAGGCCGGCCGCGTCGGCAACGAAGTCCTGGTCTACGAGGAGTACCCGACGCACCCCCGCTACCACGAGGGCCCCTGGCACCTGGTGCCGAACGGGGCCGTGATCGGCTCGGCGTCCGCGCCCGCCGCATCCGTGCGGACCGAGACGAGCGCCCTCGGCGAGCGGATCACGGTGACCGGCACGGTCGGCCCGGTGCGGTACACGCAGACCCTCACCCTCTGGCACGGCGTCGACCGTCTCGACGGCGTCACGCACGTCGACGCGTTCGACGGCGCCGACCGGCTGCTGCGGCTGCGCTGGCCGGTGCGGGTGCCCGGCGCCCTGCCGGTCAGCGAGGTCGCGAACGCCGTCATCGGGCGCGGGTTCGGCCTGATCGACGCCGACTCGGCGGAGCATCCCTGGACCCTCGACAACCCAGCGAACAACTGGTTCGCCCTGTCATCCACCGCACGCGTCCGGCTCGCCGAGGGGGACCGCGCTCTCGGCATCGCCGAGATCGTCACGCCCGACGGCGCCGGCGCCAAGGACCTCGCCGTCGCCCTGGTGCAGGCGGGCGTGACCAGCACCTGCTCGGCCGCGCCCGGCGCCCGCTACGGCGACCTCGCCGTGGACTCCAACCTCCCCGACGTACGCATCGCGATCGGTGGTCCGGACGAAAACCCGTTCACCGCCCAGGTGCTGACGGGGGAGTATGCCGACGCGTTCGCTGCGCAGCTCGCGGCGACCGGCCGGGCCCGCCTGTGGGTCCCGGCCGACAGCCCGCTGGAGAAGGTGTGGGTGCCGGGCGCAGACCTGCGCGCCGCACACGCGCTGCCGGTGCTCGTCGTGGCCGGTGAGGGCGCGGTGGACGACCTGGTCGCTGACCTGGACGACGCGGCGATCGAGGTCGCGGACGGCGGCCCGCTCACCGAACCACCGCTCGACGACTACACGGTCGCCCTCGTCAACCAGGGCGTTCCCGGCTTCGCGGTGGACTCCGGCGGCGCCCTGCACCTGTCGCTGATGCGCTCCTGCACCGGCTGGCCCTCCGGCGTGTGGATCGACACGCCGCGGCGCACGCACCCGGACGGCTCCACGTTCCAGCAGCAGCACTGGACCCACTCCTTCGACTACACGCTCACGGCCGGACCGGGCGACTGGCGCGCGCAGAACGTGGTCCCGCGCGCCCACGACGTCAACCACCCGCTGCGCGCGGTACGCGGCGAGCGCGCGGGCCAACCGGAGAAGCGGTCGTTCCTCGCGGTGGAACCGGCGGGCCAGGTCGTCCTCAGCGCGCTCAAGCCGACGGGGAACCCCCTGGCGGAAGGTGAACTGCCGGGCCCCGTATCGGGGTTGACGATACGTCTTTACGAGGCGACAGGCCGGCCGGTCCAGGCCCGTCTGGCCACGGACCTGCCCCTCACCGAGGCACACCGCGCCACCCTGCTGGAGCGCCCGCAGTCTCGCCTCGCCGGGCTCACCGTCGACCTCGGCGGCATGGACATTGCGACGGTCGTCGCCGCGCTCGCCGAGGCGCGTGGCGGGGTGGAGCCGGGCCGCGAGCCCGATCAGCCGGTGTTCACCCGCTACTGGCTGCACAACACCGGACCGGCGCCGACCGGCAACCTTCCGGTGGCCGTCCACCTGCACCCGCAGGTGCTGCACGGAGCCGGCGACCTCACGCTCACGGTGGCCTCCGGTCTCACCGGGGCGTCCACCGCGGGAGAGGTCCAGGTCCTGCTCCCGGAGGGCTGGTCGGCGGATACGGTCACGGTGCCCTACGCCCTCGAACCGGGCGGCCACCTCGCCCACGAGCTGCGCATCACGCCGCCGCCGTCCGCCGAGCCGGGAACATACTGGCTGCGGGCGCGCACGACGTACGACGGCCAGACCTTCGAGGATGTGACCCGCGTCCAGGTCGGCGAGGCGCCGCCCGCCGAGCCGGTGGCGACCCTCCGGACGACGGCCCTGCGCCTGGCCCCGGGAGAGGCGGGCACGCTCGACGTCCACCTGGCATCGGACGCCCGCACGCCGGTCCACGTCCAGGCCCAACTCATCAGTCCCTGGCAGACCTTCGAGCTGTTCCCGCACTGGAACACGGGCGCGGAGGTTCCGGCGCGGGGTGAGCACACGTTGAGCTTCCCGGTGTCCGTCCCCGTCGGCACCCGGCCCGGCCGCTGGTGGGCGGTCGTCAAACTGGCCGCCGCGGGCTGTCTGCACTACACCGAGGCGGTCGAGATCGAGGTCGTCCCGTGACGCACACCCACATCGCCGCCGTCGTCGGTGACCGTACCCTCACCGAGGCCGAGGTGGAGGCCAGAGTGGCCGCGCTCCGAAGCGGCCCCCTGGCCCCCCGCCTGCCCCGCCCCGGCACCGCGGACGCGCGCAACCTGCGCCGCTGGGTTGTCCAGGTCATGACGTACGAGGCAGTCGTCGAACAGGAAGCGGCAACACTGGACCTGCCACCTCAACCGCCGGACGTCCGCGCCGAGTTGCACTTGACGGACGCCCTGAGGATGGGCGGCGTGACGGCGGCAGTCCTGACGTCGCTGCCGGTGGCCCCCGCGGTACGCGCCCGGGTCACCGCCGACATCGCCGTACCGGAGCCCGCCATCCGCGACTACTACGCCCGCAACCGCGACCTGCACCCCGGCCCGTACGAAGCGGAGCGCCCCGCCATCGAGAACGAACTCCACCAGGCAGCCGCCGACCGCCACTTCACACTGTGGCTGGAACGCCGCCACGCCGAATCGGTGACCCTGATGCCCGGCTTCGAGCACCCCGCGGACCCCCGGCACGCGGACGCCACGCATCGTCACTAGTCCTCGATGAGCAGGAGGTGTCTGTGGCCGAGCTCGACGAACTGCTGCAGCGAGCACGACGGATCCACGACCTGTACGACGAGCTGAACCTGCACGAACGAGGACGGGTGTGGACCCGGGAGGAGTTCATGCTCGGCTTCATGGGCGACGTCGGAGACCTCGCCAAACTGGTGATGGCCGAGGAGGGCGCCCGGGAGATGCCCGGCGGGCGGCAGGCACTCGAGCACGAACTGGCCGACTGCCTGTGGTCCGTACTGATTCTGGCGCACCGCTACGACGTGGATCTGCGGGCCGTCTTCGGCCGCACGATGACGGAGCTGGAGCAGGCCATCAGCGCGCAGCTTCCCGAGGCAGGGTGAGCCGGATGAGGCGGGAGGACATGGACCTCGACGCGTACGTCGGCCCGCACGCGCACCAGCCCTGCTACATCTGCGCCTACCTCGCGGGGGACCCGGAGCACCGGCACGAGACGGTCTACGAGGACGACGCGCACGTGGCCTACCTGGACAAGTACCCAACGCTGCCGGGCAAGGCGCTGGTGGCACCGAAGGCGCACATCGAGCACGTCGTCAGGGATCTGGACGAGGCGGCGTACGGCAGGCTGATGGTCGTGGTGCGCAGGGTGGCGCTCGCGGTGGAGGCGATGTTCGCCCCGGAGCGGACGTATCTGCTGTCGCTGGGCAGCGCGCAGGGCAACAGCCACCTGTACTGGCACATCGCCGGGCTGCCGCAGGGTGTGCCCTACGAGCAGCAGCAGTACCACGCCTTGATGACGGAGAACGGGGTGCTCGCACACACCGCGGAGGAGAGCGCCGGCATCGCGGACAGGCTGCGGCGGGCCATCGGCTGAGAGCCGGGGCCATGGAACCGCCCGGTCGGACCGGCAAGGCTGCCGGTCCGACCGGGCGGTTCGCGTGGTGCGGCATCTACTGGCCGCCGAGCCCCGTCGTGGCCACGGACTTCACCATCTGACGCTGGAAGATCATGAAGACCAGGATGAGGGGCACGGAAGCGAGCAGCCCGGACGCGGCGAGCTGCGCGTACTGCAGCCCGTAGGAGTCCTTGACCGTCGCCAGGCCGACGGGCAGCGTCATCAGCGACTGGTCGCTGGTGCTGATGAACGGCCATAGAAAGTTGTTCCAGGCGCCGATGAAGACGAAGACCGCCACGGCGGACAGGATCGGCCGGGACAGCGGCAGGATGACACTGAGGAACACCCGGCCATTGCTCGCCCCGTCGAGCCGGGCCGCCTCCTCCAGTTCACGCGGGATGGCGTCGAAGAACTTTTTGAGGATGTACACCATCGGCGGCGCCACGACCTGCGGCAGGATCATGCCGGCGTAGGTGTCCACGAGGTTCAGCGAGAGCATCTCGCGGAACAGCGGCACGATCAGGATCTGCGGCGGCACCATGATCGACGCGATCGTCGCTGCGAACAGCGGCCGCTGGCCCCGGAAGAGCGTGCGCGAGAACCCGTACGCCGCGAGCGCGGACACCGCGACGGTCAGCACCGTGACCATCGCCGCCACGAAGAAGCTGTTCAGCGCCCACATGGGGATCTTCCCGTTGCTGAATATCTTGCCGTAGGCGGCGGCCGTGAAGCCGTGCTCCGGTATCCAGCCGTCCCCGACGGAGGCCGCGTCGGGTTCCGTCTTGAGCGACGTCACCAGGGCCCAGGCGATGGGCGCCAGCCACATCACGGCCATCAGCGCCAGCGCGATCCAGGCGCCCACCTTGGCCCCGGGCCCCGAGCCCATCACCTGCTGCGGTTTGGTGCTGCGTCGCCGGGCGCGCGTCCGGCCTTCGGCCCCGCCGGCCGGCCGGACCGTCGGGCGGGTCAGGGTGTCGGCAGTCATCGTCACGCCTCCTTGCGCGAGAAGAACTTGAGGTGCCCGATGGAGAGGATGAGCAGCAGGGCGAAGAAGATGTACGACATGGCGGCGGCGTAGCCGAGCCGGTAGCCGGTGAAGCCGGTGTCGAAGATGTACTCGAGGACCGGCCGGGTGGAGCCGTCCGGACCGCCCTTGGTGAGCAGGAAGATCTGGTCGAACACCTTGAGCGAGGCCAACACCTGCAACACCGTGATCAGCGCGGTCGTCCGGTGGAGCTGGGGGATGGTGATGGACCAGAGTCGGCGCCAGGCACCGGCGCCGTCGATCGCCGCCGCTTCGTAGAGCTGGTCGGGCACGGACTGCAGGGCGGCCAGATACAGCAGGAAGTTGAAGCCGACGGTCCACCAGACGGTGATCAGGACCACCGACCACATCGCGTAGCGTTCCTCGACGAGCCAGCCGACGCCGTCCAGGCCGATCGCGTTGAGGAGGGTGTTGAGCATGCCGGAGTCCGTCTGGAACAGCAGGAGCCCGACCTGCCAGATGACGGCGCTGGTGAGGAGGTACGGAGCGAAGAAGGCGAGCCGCCACAGCCACTGCCCGGGCAGCCCGGCGTGCACGAGGAGAGCCATGACCAGGGCGAAGGCGACGAGGGGGACGGTGGACATGACTGTGAAGAGCACGGTGTGGCCGATCGTCTCCCACATCTTCGCGTCGGTGAGGGCCTCGGCGTAGTTGCCGAACCCGGCGAAGGTGGAGTCACCCCGGCCGGTGAGGCTCGAGTTGGTGAAGCTCATCCATAGGCCCCAGACGAGCGGCACCACGAGGAAGAGCGCGAAGACCACCATGAACGGGGCGACGAACAGGGGCCCGGACGTGCGGCCGAGCGCTGAGCGGCGAGTCGAACCGGCGCCGCGGGTTTGCCATGTACTCATGACATTGCTGTCCTCTCGTGGCGTGTCAGGCGGGATTCGGCTTGCCGAGGTAGAAGTTCAGGGCCGTGATCATCTTGCCCACGGCGGTCGTCGCGGAGTTGGCGCCGACCAGAGCGGTCTGGATGGCCTGGCACAGCTGCACCTGGACATCGGCGCCGGCGCACATGAACCAGGCCGGCGGGTCGAGGGCCGGTGACTTCGCCGCGGCCGCGTAGTCGATCTGCGGTTCCAGATGCTGATACTTCTGCGAATCGACGACCGGCAGATATCCGGGGATGTGGCCTGCCTTGGCCCAGGTGAAGCTCGCCTTGAACAGCTCTGCGACCAGGCGGTGCGTGGTACGCCGCCGCTCGGGGTCGGGGTTGTCCTGGTGCGGCAGGACGAACATGTGGCTGTCGGCCCAGGACGCGGGTTTGTCGTAGATCTGGGGAAAAGGCGAGGCGCCCAGGTCCATCCCCTTGATCTGGCTGAACGCGGCCGAGTCCCACTCGCCGGTGAAGATGAACGGGGCCTTGCGGCTGGCGAAGGAGCCCACGGAGGTGGCGGGGTCCATGGTCCGGCACTGGGGTGCGGTCAACTGCTGCATGAAGGTGATGACCTTCACGGCCGCGTCCCGGTCGATGACGGCCTTCTTGCCGGACAAGTCGAACTCGGCGCCCGTCTGCGGGAACAGCGACCAGAACATCCGCCAGTTCTGGGCGGTGTCGTTGACGTGCCCGTACACCGGACCGAGCCCGCCCTTGTTGACGGACCGCAGCCGCTTGGCCGCGTCCAGATAGCCCTCGGGTCCGTCGAAGGGCAGCAACTTCCCGTCGCTGTCCACCAGGTTGGCCTTGGCCATCACTTCCTTGTCGTAGAAGACGACGAAGGGGTGGGTGTCGAGCGGCAGCGCGTACTGATCACCCTGGTATGTGCCGCGTTTGTACGTCTTCGGGTTGAGCGTGCCCGGCGTGATGCCGAACTCCCGGAAGATGTCCATGTCCCATGGGTCGAGCAGCCCGCCGGGCGCGTAGCCCGCGAACCGCGACGCATGCATGATCGCCACGTCGGGTGCACGGCCGCCGGCCGAGGCCATCGCCAGCTTGGTGTAGTACGAGGCGCCCCAGTCCAGGACCGTGGTGGTTGTCCTAAGCCCGGACACCCGGCGCTCGACCTGGCTCACCATGTCCTTCATCAGGCCCCCGTCGCCGCCGGTGAACGGGTTCCAGTACTGGATGGCGTCGGTGCTCGCGGTGGCGATCGAGGTGCACGCACTCAGAGCCGGGGCCGTCGCGGCCGCGGCGGCCCCGAACAGAGCGCCGCGCAGCAGGTTTCTGCGCGAAACGGCCATCACGCCGCTCCCTCGGTGTCCGACTCGATGGCGGCCGGGCGCAGTTGAGCGGCACGGACCCGCTCGACGTCGAGCTTGGCGGAGCGGTCGAAGCGGTAGACGCCGTTCTGCTCCTGGAAGACGTCGGTGAGCTGGGTGTAGCAGTAGCCGAACATGGCCGGGTCGTCGAGGAGCACCCCGGTCAGACCGGCGAAGCGCTGATGGAACTCCTCCTCGTCCCGGGGGCGCTGCCCGTATCCCCACGAGACGTTCTGGTCCTCGCCGCCCGCTGCCGCGGCCTCCTCCGGGTTCCACCAGATGCCGCCGAACTCGCTGCAGAAATACGGCTGACCGCGGTACAGCACCGACCATTCTCTCTCGCCTGGCTCGTCCTGCGGATTGATGAACGGCGCGTTCTTGTCGAGCCCCGCCATCAGTTCCCGGAAGGTTTCAGGGTCCTGCTCGTAGCAGTGCGAGTCATAGACGTCCGTCTCGGCTACGCGGTGGGAGTAGCCGGAGGCGTCCAGCACCGGGCGCGAGGTGTCGGCGGCCTTGGTGGCGAGGAACATCGCACGGGTCGCGTCGTCGAGCGTGGTGTGCCGGTCGTGGAGCTGCTGACGGGTCTCGTTGAGCGGGCACCAGCCGATGATCGAGGGGTGCGAGTAGTCCCGCTCGACGGCCTCCAGCCACTGGGCGGCGAAGCCGACGGTCTGCTGCTGGTTGTCGCCGCTCAGCGGGCCGCTGCTCGCGCCCCAGTCGCCGAACTCGCCCCACACCAGGTAGCCCAGGCGGTCCGCGTGGTGGAGGAAGCGCTCCTCGAAGACCTTCTGGTGCAGACGGGCCCCGTTGAACCCGGCGGCGAGCGACAGTTCGATGTCACGGACCAGCGCGGCGTCGTCGGGCGCCGTCATCAGACCGTCCGGGTACCAGCCCTGGTCGAGGACGAGGCGCTGGAAGACCGGCTTGCCGTTGAGCAGGACACGCTTGCCCTCGATGGTGACCGAGCGCAGCCCCGCGGTGCAGCGGGCACTGTCGACCACGGTGCCGGAGCCGTTCACCACGTCGAGGTGGACCTCGTACAGGTGCGGGTCCTCGGGCGACCAGGTCCTGCGCCGCTCCTCCGGGAGGGGCAGCACGAGGCGCGGCGCGAGATCGAGGTGGGCCGCGACCGCAGCCTCGACCACGGTGCCCTGCTCGTCGGTGAGCCGCGCCCGGATGCGATGGCCCGCGCGGCTGCCGGACAGGGGAAGTTCGAGGTGGAAGCAGCCGGCGGCGAGGTCCGGCGTGATGCGGGGCCGCCCCAGATGAGTGTCGGCCACCGGCTCCAGCCACACCGACTGCCAGATGCCGGTCGTGCGCGTGTAGTGGCAGCTGTAGTTGGCGTACTGGTCGGACTGCTTGCCACGGGCCTGCGGGCCCTGCCGGGAGTCCCTGGCGCGCACGACGACGACCGCCTCGTCGCCCGCGCTCACCACACCGCCGAGGTCGGCGCTGAAGGAGGTGAACCCGCCACTGTGGCGGGCCACTTCACGCCCGTTGACCCAAACGGTGGCGTCGTGGTCGACAGCCCCGAAGTGCAGGACGGGACGCCGGCCCCGCCAGTCCTTGGGTATCCGGACCGTGCGCCGGTACCAGACGGCCCGGTGGAAGTCGGTGTCCCCGATGCCTGACAGCTCCGACTCCGGGCAGAAGGGGACAGCGATCCGCTCAGGCAACTCGGAGTGGACCAGGCCGCGCTCGAGTCCGCTGTCGCCCGGGTCGAAGGCGAACTGCCAGGTGCCGTTGAGAATGAGCCAGTCGTCCCGGACGAAGCCGGGGCGAGGGTACTCGGCGCGGGGGATGTCGGCGTTCTGGGGGTCGGGATGGGGGCGCTCTTCAGACAGAGTTGACATCGTTGTCTCCTGGGACGGCCTCGGCGATGGCGCTCATCACAGCACAGGACTTACATCGTTAAAAAGACTTGTGTGCCAGGTAGTTGAACGAACTCGCCGACTGGCCCCGCCCACGTGGCTCGCTGCCGCACGCTCCGCGGCTGTCGGGGCGGCGCCGCTGCAGCATCAGGAGAGAACAACTGCAGATAACAACTACGCGTGTGCAAGCCCGGGACTTTTAGTCCCGGGTCGTTGACCTGTGTCTGGAACGCCTGGACCTTGATCTTCGCATCGTGGTCGGCGGTGCGTTCCTTGAGCCGGTTGACGAACGCGCGGGCGGCGGGCTTGCCTGTGGCGTTGCGGTTGAAGAACAGGAACTCCTTGGGGTCCGACCGGGTCAGGGTGGCGCGCAGCATGTCCCGGTACGTGGTGCCGGCGACCTTGTCGATGTCCTTGCCGCCCTTGGGCCCGGTGCCGGTGAGGACGAACTTGCGGACGAGCTCGGGGTGCTTCACCACCAGGGCCTGGGCGATGAAGCCGCCGAGGGAGAAGGAGAAGACGTCGATCTTGTCGAAGCCGAGTGCCGTGATGAAGGTGTAGGCGTCATCAGCCATCGCCTCGATGCTGTCCGGCACCTGGCCCGTGGAGGCCCCGACACCGCGCTGGTCGAAGGCGAGACGTGACGGCCCTTCGCGAGGGGGTCGATGATGCGCGGGTCCCAGTTGTCCAGTGTCGCGGCGAGGTGCACGAAGAACACGACGGGGACGCCGCCCTTGGGCCCTAGACGAATAAGTCCGATGTCTGATCTGGTGGTTCTGGAACTTCCCGTGCGGCGGTCTGTGATCCTGGAGGGACTACGACGGAGGGAACTGCGCGTATGTCGTCTGGGTATGGCTTTCACCCGTTGTCTCTCGGTGTGAGGTTCGTGTTGGAGCTGGTGGCTCTGGTGTGCTTCGGGCTCTGGGCATGGGCTGTCGTGCCTGGTTCCCTGCGGTATGTCTGCGTGGTTGCCGTTCCCCTGATCGTGGCCGTGCTGTGGGGAGTCTTCGCCACCCCAGACGATGCATCCCGGTCCGGGGGGACGGTGATTGCGACACCTGGTCCGCTGCGGTTCCTGCTGGAGCTGGCTGTGTTCTTCGGCGGTGCGGCGGCGTTGTACTCGGCGGGATCCCGCACGCTCGCCGTGATGCTCGCCGGTGTGCTGGTCGTGTACCACCTTCTGTCGTGGGACCGGGTCTTGTGGCTGGTCAGGCATTGAGTCCGCCCCAGCGGTATCAGGTTGGCGGTGCGTTCGGGAACACACAGAGGGTGTCCAAGATCATTGCGTGACGAATGACCTGGATACTCTGCTGACCGCGCTGTACGTGAAGGTTGATGATGAGCTGGAAGCCAGCCGTTGGATGGGTAGGCCGCCGCAGCTGGCCGATGCCGAGCTGGTCACCCTCGCGGTCGCGCAGGCGCTGCTCGGCTTCCATTCCGAGACGCGCTGGTTGCGGTACGCGCACTTGGCCGCGATGTTCCCGTACCTGCCGCAGCAGTCCGGGTACAACAAGCGCCTCAAGGCGGCATTGCCACTGGTGAAGAAGGCGATACGGATGCTCGCCGTGGACACGGACTTCTGGTTCGACAACCACTGGATCGTCGACTCGACACCAGTGCCGTGTGGGATGTCCCGGCCGACAGCGAAACGTTCAGAAATGGTGGGCTGGGCCGGATATGGGTATTGTGCGTCCCACTCCCGGTTCTTCTGGGGCCTACGCCTGTACCTGGTTTGCGCGCCGGTTGGCATGCCGATCCTGTGGGCCCTTGCAAACCCGAAGATGGATGAGCGCGAAGTACTGCAGTCCATGCTTGACGTCGAGGCCGGCCTGGTCACAGACAGGCCCGGACTCCTCCTGATCTCCGACAAGGGCTTCGCCTCCAAGGAGTTCGAGAACGATCTCGCGATGCGGGGCATCGAGCTGCTGAGGCCGTCGTTCAAGCGGGAGAAGAAGCGCAAGGGCGAGAGACTGCTCAAGTCCGTACGCCAGCTGATCGAGTCTGTGAACGACACGCTCAAGGGACAGTTGGGCCTGGAACAGCACGGCGGCCGCACTCACGAGGGTGTTGCCGTCCGCGTCGCCCAGCGCATCCTCGCCATGGCCGCCACGATCTGGCACAACCACAAGACCGGAGCACCCATCATGCGCTCCCTCATCGCATTTGATCACTGAGCGCATAGGACTTGCTCGTCTAGCTCGCGGTAGGTGTAGGTGACGCCGCCGGCGGTGACGGGGTATGGGCGTACGAGGTGATGACGGGTTCGTTCGGGGTGCCGGTGCTGCCCATGATGGTTTCTCCTGGTGTGTTTCTGGTCGCCCGCCGCGGGGGCGGGTCAGCTGGGGCTGATGATGACGGCCCTGCCGAAGCCGGGCGCCTTGCCCGTGACCGGGCGCACCACGCCTTGCTCGACGCGGGTGTGATCGGGTGAAGCCGGTCGCCGCCGGGGTGCCCGCCCTACGTCATGGAGACGACGACCTTGCCGGCCTTCGCCCGGCCCTTCTCGACGTACTCCATGGCCTGAAGGGTTTCGTCGAACGGGAGGACGCGGTCGACGAGGGGGCGGATCTTCCCGGCGTCGATGAGCGGTGTGAGTGCGCGCAGCTGGTCGCCACTGGCCTTCATGAACAGGAAGGAGTACGTCACGCCGAGGCGCTTCGCCTGGCGCCGGGTCTTGGAGCTGAGCGCGGTCATGGCCAGGCGGAGGATCGGGTTCGCGCCGAGTTCGCGGGCGAAGGCCGGGTCGGGCGGGCCCGCGACGCTGATGGCCTGACCGCCGGGCTTGAGTACACGCAAGGACCTGGCCAGGTTGTCGCCGCCGAGGGAGTCCAGGACGACGTCGTAGCCGTCGAGGAGTTCGGTGAAGTCGTGTGTGCGGTAGTCGACGGCGACGTCCGCGCCGAGTTCCTTGACCAGGTCGATGTTGGCAGTGCTCGCGGTGGTGGCCACGTGCGCGCCAAGCGCCTTGGCCAGCTGGACGGCGATGGAGCCGAGGCCGCCGGCGCCCGCGTGGATGAGGACCTTCTGACCCGGTTGTACCTGGGCCCGCTCGACCAGTGCCTGCCATGCGGTCAGGGCGACCAGGGGGAGGGAGGCGGCCTCGGTCATGGTGAGGGTGGCGGGTTTGGGGGCCAGGTCGTCCTGGTGGACGGCGAGGAGTTCGGCGAACGTGCCGATGCGGTCCTTGTCGGGCCGGGCATAGACCTCGTCGCCCACCGCGAACCGGGTGACGGAGGACCCGACCTGGAGGACCTCTCCGGCGAGGTCGTTGCCCAGGACAAGCGGGAGACGGTAGGGCATGAACGCCTTGAAGTCCCCGTTGCGGATCCTGAGGTCCAGCGGGTTGATGCCGGCCGCGTGGATCTTGACCAGGACGTCGTCGGCGCCCACCTGGGGGTCGGGTACCTCGGCGGCGCGTATCCCGGCTTGGTCGCCGTACTTCTCGATCGTGAAAGCCTTCATCGTCGTCTCCATTCCGTGCCCCGTCTTTGAGAGCGGGATCTCCGTTCGTCCCGGGCTTCCCCAGTACGAGATGGTTTGTGTCGTTTTCTGGCTGAGGCGCGGGCGTCATGTGTCCTCAGCCGCGTTCGCCTGTCAGGCCACCGGCACGACCGGGGCAGTGATCTGGTCGGCGGCGCCTCCCTGGAGGCGGTCCAGGGAGGCGGCGATCCCCTCGTGGGGCGCGCCGAGTGGCACCGCGCTGACCTCGGTCAGGCGGGTGTACTGCTCGTCGGTCAGCTGGACGTCGAGGGCGCCGAGGTAGCTGTCGAGCTGGGCGAGGCTGCGCGGGCCGATGATCGGGACGAGCGTGGCCACGGAGCGGGCGGCGCGCTCGCGCACCCAGGCCACCGCCACCTGGGCGGGCGTCACGCCGGTCTCCTCGGAGATCGCCAGGACGGTGTCGACGACGGCGGTCTTCTGGTCGGTGCTCTCCGTGTGGATGACCATGCCCAGGTCGCTCAGGCGCCCCGCGGCGGAGCTGCGGTACTTGCCGGTGAGCAGCCCGCCGCCGAGCGGGGACCACAGAGCTGCGCCGAGGCCGAGGCTCTCGGCCATGGGCAGGAGCTCGCGGTCGGCGGTGCGCTCGACGAGGCTGTACTCGTGCTGGATGCCCACGATCGGCGCCCAGTTCTTGAGGTCCGCGAGGGTTGCCGCGCGCGAGACGCGCCAGGCGGGGAAGTTGGACAGCGCCGCATGGTGGATCTTGCCGGAGCTCACCAGGTCGTCGAGCCCGCGCAGGAGCTCCTCCATCGGCGTGAGCTCGTCGGGAAAGTGCACTCACAGCACGTCGATGTAGTCGGTGCCCAGGCGCTTCAGGCTGGCCTCCACCGAGGCGACCATGTTCTTACGGCTGTTGCCGGTCTTGGAGATGTCCGGCTGCGGGGCGGCGCCGAGGGCGAACTTCGTGGCCAGGACGAAGTGCTCGCGGTCGGCGGAGATCAGCTTTCCGGTCAGCTCCTCCGACTCGCCGAACTGGTAGCCGTCTGCGCTGTCGAGGAAGGTGCCGCCGGCCTCGGCGAACCGGTCGAAGATCCGGCGTGCCTCGTCCGGCTCGGCGCCTGCGCCCCAGCCGGTGCCGAAGTTCGTAACGCATGAGATGTCCTTGCGTGAGGTGGAAGGCGGTCGCGCCGGAGTGGAGGGTGAGCGTCAGCCCGCGTTCGGCTGGGGTGCCGCGGACAGGCTCTGCTTGACGTACCGGCTGGTCTCGTCGGCGAGGATCTCGGGCAGGCCGGTCTCGATGCCGTAAAGGGCCTGGGCCGCGACGTCGGCGGCGGCGACCTTCTGATCGGCAGGCACGCCGGCGGCCATGTCGGTGTCCATGTAACCGACGTGCAGCGCCGAGACGGTGATCCCGCGCGGTGCCAGCTCCTCACGGGTCGCGTCGCTCAGCGCCCAAGCGGCGGCCTTGGAGGCCGCGTAGGAGCCGAGGCCAGCCGGGTGGAACCAGGACAGGGCGGACAGGACGTTGAGTACGGAGCCGCCACCGTTGCTCTCGATGACGGGGGCGAAGGCCCGGGTGGCGGCGAGCGGGCCGAAGAAGTTGGTCTCCATCTCGCGACGTACCTCGTCCAGGTCGCCTCCGATCAGCGTCGAGCCGGTGGAGATGCCCGCGTTGTTGATCAGCAGTGTCGCGTCGGACGCCACGTGGGCAGCCTCCCGTATCGACTCCTGGTCCGTCACGTCGAGGCGCAGCGGGGTGACACCCGGCAGGTCGACCGTCTCGGGGCGGCGGGCCGCCGCATAGACCTTCGCGCCGTGCTCGACGAGCTGGGCGGCCAAGTGCCGTCCGAGGCCCCGGTTGGCGCCGGTGACTACCGCGACCGCGTTCTTGAGTTCCATGTCTGCTCCAGGTCCTGGCGGGTGCCGTCGGGCCACCCACACGAATTAGATTACGAAATCAATCTAAACACCGAGTTACGATAGATGCCAGTCGACATCCAAATGGGAGGTGGTCATGGGCTGCGTATCGCAGGCGCAGGCGGAGGAGAACCGCAGGCGGGTGGTGGACACCGCCTCCCGGTTGTTCCGGGAGCAGGGCACTCACGTGAGCGTCGCTGACCTGATGAAGGCGGCCGGTCTGACCCACGGCGCCTTCTATAAGCAGTTCGCCTCCAAGGAGGCGCTCGTCGACGAGGCGACCGCCCACGCCTTCGCCGAGCTCGCCCGGCGCCATGCGGCTGGGCTTGAGCGGTACGACGGGCAGCGGGATGCCGCTCAGCGGGCCCTGATCGACGCCTACCTCTCCGTCGAACACCGTGACGACGCGGCGGACGGCTGCCCGGTCGCCGCCCTCGCCGTCGACGTCGCACGCGGGGGCGAGGATCGCGAGGCCCGCCGCGTCTACACGGCAGGCGTGGTCGACTTCGCCGAGTTCCTCGCCTCCGCCGGGGACGAGGAAGGGGGCGAGGGCGGGGACGGTATCGCCCGGCTGTGCACCTTGTTCGGCGCGCTGGTCCTGTCCCGGGCCACCAAGGGCTCCCAGCTCTCCGAGGAGATCCTCACCGCTGCGCACGCGGCCCTGACGGAAGCCCGCTGACCGGGGCCGGAGCCCCGGACACCGCGCGGCGTGTGCGCGACCGGTCGCACCCACCGTCGAACATCGCGGGCACCCCGGCGAGGGGCCGCGATTGCCCCCGGGCGGCCGTAGCGCTGCCGGCCGGGGCGTCGCCGGCGTCAGTCGCGGCAGCACGACCGCCGGCTGGTCCCGGATGTCATGCAGGATCTCCTCGACGCTCGCGGCCGCGTTCACGCTCGCCGCCATCGCGAGGAACAGCACGGCGGACACGACGCCCGCCAGCGTCGCAGCATCGCTCTCGCCGAGCCGCCCGGCGCGGCCCAGGGCGGCGGCGACGGCCTCCTCGGTACGCGCGGTGATGACCAGGGCCTGGTGGTGGCGGGGCTCGGTGGGGTCACCGAAGACCATCTCGCGCAGGTAGACGCGCCCGTTGTCGACATGGGCCCGGTTGCATGCGACGACCGGTCGGACGATCGCCATCATCGCACCCAGTGCGTCGGGGGCATTCTCGGCGCCCGCCCGGCCTTGCTCCAGGGTTTCGGTATACAGGGAGTTCTGGACGAGCAGCAGGAGCTCGCCCTTGGTCTTGGCGTACAGGAACAACGTGCCGGTGCCGATGTCGGCCTTGTCGGCGATCTGCCGGGTGGTGACTCGTCGACGCCGCGTTCAGCGAACAGTTCGCGGGCCGCGGCGGTGATGCGGTCGAGCTTGCGCTGCTTGTTCCGTTCGCGCCGACCGGCCGGCTGGGGAGCAGGCGATGTAGATCAACGGGACGCGGCGGTGTCCGTCCGGCGTGGTCTCCCCGCGCATGGCGATCTGCGTACGGTGGAAATCACGGGCGTACTCCCGCACCGCCGTGCTCTTGCCCAGGCCGGGATAGGCGTCCACCAGGGCAGCCGGCTTCGCCTTGTCCCCGTCCTGCCGGTTGGAGTCGACGATCTCAGCGAGCTCGTCATGCAGCTGCAGCAGTTGAGGGGTCTTGATCGGACCGATGTTGGCATGCCAGACTGCCCGCCGGTCGTTGTACCGCAGCAGATCCCGAGGACAGAGGGCTGACAGGTCCCTGCCGGAGAGCCTCTCCCGCTGGACCCGCTCGGGCCCGTTGACGAACTCCAGCCAGCCGTCCAGACGGGTGGGAGAGTACTGCCGGCCGTCCCCCTCGAAGCCATCCTCGTCGACAGCCGTACTCACCGGCTGTCCATGGCGTCCGAGTAGAAGTCGTCCTCATCGACGGGAGCAGTATCGTCGCCGGGGAAGGCGGCCTCGCACTCCTCGTCCTCGTCATCATCCCCGCCCGGCACCTCTTGCGCGTCCTCGACGACCCGCAGGTCCGGGCCTTCCCAAGCACCCTGATCGGCTCCGGGGCCTCCTGCGGCTGCCAGCACCTCAGGGATGGCAGCGAAGCGACGATGTCCGTCTCGGCGGGCGCCTCGTCGTCGCCGACCATACGCAGCCGCTCCTGCGACAGCCGCACCGCCATGCGCCGCTCGGCTACTGAACGAACCCGCCGCCGCATGGCGCCGTGGCGACCTGATCGTCGAGTCGTCCCCGTGCCCGCGGGGATGGTCCGGGCGAGTCCCGTTTCAGGTCCCAGGACGTTGTAGTCGCCTCCGCGCCTGCGGGGATGGTCCCAACGACGTGCCGTACGACTGCACCAAGCGGTTGTCGCCCCCCGCACCTGCGGGGATGGTCCACGCGAGGCCGGCGAGCCGAACATCACCATCAAGTCGCCCCCGCGCCCGCGGGGATGGTTCCTTGAACGGGCTGTCCGGGTCGGTGAGCCCGAAGTCGTCTCCGCACCTGCGGGGATGGTCCGAACTACGCCCACTACACCCGGGTCGAGGGTTCGTCGTCCTTGCGCCTGCGGGGTGGTGTCTGCACTCGTGCGGCTCGTGATTCGTGCGTGGGGGTGTCTGCCGTTGCCGGCGAGCACCCCCACACCCTCACATCTTCATGACCGTGCGTGTGGTCAGCTGCGGGCGATGTTTTCCGCCTGGGGGCCCTTTTGGCCCTGGGTGATGTCGAAGGTGACCTTTTCGCCTTCTCCGAGTTCGCGGTAGCCGTTGCCGCTGATGTTGGAGTAGTGGGCGAAGACGTCGGGGCCTCCGCCGTCCTGCTCGATGAAGCCGAAGCCCTTTTCGCTGTTGAACCACTTCACGGTGCCGCTGGCCATACGTCTGTCCTTCACATCACCCGAGCTCGTCCATGCCGGAAGAGCTCGGCTTCTATGCGCTCTCAGGGAAGAGCGCTACAACGCGGCTTATCCTGCCCCACACCGCCGGCCCCGTGCCGGCGGGTATGGTCCCTCGTACGCGATGTCGTCGACTTCGACGTTCGGGTGGGCCCCGTGCCTGCGGGGATGGTCCGATCGACAACAGGGACGGGCAGTTCTCCCCCGGCCGCCCCCGCGTCTGCGGGGATGGTCCGCGTGCTCAGCGAGTGGCCTCGGCCGAGTGTCAGTCGTCCTCGCGTTTGCGGGGATGGTCCGCACACGGGCCGGTCCATGTGCATGGGCTCGGTGTTCGCCCCCGCCCCTGCGGGGATGATCCGGACGCCAAGGCCAACATCGACTCGATCGACAAGTCGCCCCCGCACCCGCGGCGATGGTCCGCAGATGCTCGGCCCGCTCGACGGCTGGAAGCTGTCACCCCGCGTCTGCGGGGATGGTCCGTTCTGGGCCTGCTGTTCGTTCCACTCCAGGTAGTTGCCGTCGCGCCTGCGGAGATGGTCCGCTCGGCTGCCCTCGCGATGGTCTTCAAGCTCGTCGAGTCCGCCCAAGCCCGCTGGCGAGCCGTGAGCGCACCCCATCTCGTCGCCCTCGTCCGAGCGGGCGCCCGCTTCGAGCGCGGCCACCTCGTAGGACGCTCCGATGCTCACGCGGCCTGAACCACCTCAACTGACTCACAGGTGTTGACAATTACTCAACCGAAACCGGTCTACATGTAGGGCCGGATGGCCACCGTGACATCCATGTCGAAGGCGTTCGCCCCCGCCGCGGACGGCAGGCCCAGGGCCCGGTCGAGCGCGCGGCTCAGGGGGTCGCAGCCACTAGTGCCCGGGGCGGCGAACTCCGTGTCCTGGGCACCGAAGGCGACGACCAGAGGGTCCTTGGATATCACCCTGGTGGGATCGGTGTCCTTGAGCACCAGGTGGACCGCGTTCTCATCGCTGCCCACCGAGCAGCCCGACCACGGCAGGGCCGGCAGCCCGTGCGCCGAGCCTATGGCGAACTTGATGTCGAACTCGCCGCGCCGGGTGTCGTCGGACAGGAAGTCCGAGTAGTTGCCGTACTGCGGAGTCAGGGTCAACGGGGTGCCTCCCACCTGGATTGGCGCAGCGGTCATCTCCCCGAAGACCTGGCGGAATTCACCGTCCACACGGCCTTCCGCAAAGGTGATCTTCATAGGTTCGGTGAGCGGCTCGTCGACGGCGCCCATGCGCAGATACCCCGTGGCGTGCATGACCTCGCAGCGCCAGGTCCCGGGGTCCGCACCCGCGGGCAGCTCATCGACGGTCGGGCAGACGGAGAAGTCGAACTCGGGCAGATCCGCGGCCCGTTCAGCTCCATACGCGGGTGCGGCGCCCAGGGCGAGTCCGGCAAGTAGGGCCCCCGCAGCAGCACTTGTGAAGCGGCGGACTGGGCGATTCAAGGTCACTCGGTTCGGCGTCATACGTCCCAGCATTGCAGAGGTTTCTCTGCAGAGGAAGGTCTGCAGAGAAACAGCTGCTATCTGGATAGACTGCCGCCATGACGAAAGAGCGGAGAGCAGACGCCGCAGGGCGGCGCACAGTCGACAGCCCCGAGGTACTCAAGGCCCTCTCGCACCCCCTGCGCCTGCGCATCCTGCGCCACCTCGGCGCGGCGGGCCCGGCCACCTCAACCACACTGGCCGCCGCCCTCGGCGAGAACACAGGGACGCTCAGCTACCACCTGCGCATGCTGGAGCGCAGCGGCCTCATCGAAGACATCCCCGAGCGCTCCACCGGGCGTGAGCGCTGGTGGCGCGGGGTGCGCGGCCTCGACATCCGCAGACCGCCGCAGGGTGAGCTGACGGAGGCCGAGCGCGCCATGTCGGCCGAGCTGGACCGGATGAGGATGGAGGAGGACGTCGAGCTCGCCCGGCAGTTCACCGCCGGACAGGCGGAGTCCGAAGGCTGGATGCGGGGTTCACGCAGCCTCATCCACCTCACAAAGGGTGAGCTGGACGCGTTCCATGACGACTATCTGGCCCTGCTCGCGCGCTATGCCCGCGGGCCCGAGGACGCCCCCGACGACGCACGACCCGTACTCCTCCGCTGGTTCGGCCTGCCCGCCGACTGACCGGCAGCCGGCCGACGAACTGTCTGACCGACCGCCCGACCGCCCGACCGCCCGACCGACCCGTACGGGCGAGTTGAGGGAGCGGATCAGGCCGGGCCGACGTCTTCACGGGCAGCCACAAACCCTCCTCATCCACGCGCAGTCGCCCCCGCGCCTGCGGGGATGGTCCGTGCGTCGCAATCGATAACGCCCTGCTGCCCAAGTCGCTCCCGCGCCCGCGGGGATGGTCCGCCCTGCGCCAGATTCCAGGTGACGCCCTCGGGGTCGCCCCCGCGCCTGCGGGGATGGTCCGGAGTGCCGGGCCGAGGTCGCACACTGGCAGCGGTCGTCCCCACGCCGGCGGGGATGGTCCTCAGAACGAGAAGCTGGAACAGCAGACCGAGACGTCGCCCCCGCGCCTGCGGGGATGGTCCGATCCGGCCGAAGGACACGCCGAGACCGGTGATGTCGCCCCCGCGCCCGCGGGGATGGTCCGCTGGGGCAATCGGAACCCCCGCAGCCGCGCTAGTCGCCCCCGCGCCCGCGGGGATGGTCCGCAGCTTGTACAGGCCGTGTTCGCCGCCGACTTGTCGCCCCCGCGCCCGCGGGGAGGGTCCGTAGTCGAGCATGTCGCGGTCCTTCTTGGGCATGTCGCCCCCGCGCCTGCGGGGATGGTCCGTGCTACGTGCTGCGGCAGTTGCGGTTTCGGGAGTCGTCCCCGCGCCCGCGGGGATGGTCCGTCGCTCACGATCCAGAAGGGCGTGCCTCTCACGTCGCCCCCACGCCCGCGGGGATGGTCCGCGGTTGAGCACGTAGAGTTTCCAGCCGTCGAGGTCGTCCCTGCGTCTGCGGGGATGGTCCGCAGAGCCGCGATGACGAAACCGCAGAGATCGAGTCGCCCCTGTGCCCGCGGGGATGGTCCGCTGGAGCAGCCCGAGGAGCGCGCCAAGGCTGCGTCGTTCCCGCGCCTGTGGGGATGGTCCGAACCGGCTCGTCGTGCCCCGCGAACGAGGTCTGGCGGCCGTCGGCAACCAGCCGGGCTCCCTCCTTGACGCCCAGTCCGAGGTAGTCGGCCGCCTTGTCGCGGTGGTCCTTGGTGACCAGAGCTCCTCATGGACCTGGCTCGTCGGGCAGAGGTCCAGCCCGTCATCGCCGCGACCTTCCCACTGGACCAGGCCGCTCAGGCGCAGGAAGAGCTCTCCCGCAGGGAGCACGTGGGAAAGATCGTCATGCACCCCTGAGTTCCATCCGACGGATCACGGGCAGAGCCACAAAGCGGCCCACCCCATACTTGGCCGACAAAGCCCTGCTGGACATGCCTTCGACCCGAGCGTCATGGCGTATCGCCGCGTACAACTCGACCTTCTGAGTTCGCGGAAACTGAAGGCTCTTCAGCACGAACTCGAGGGTGCGGTGCCCTGATTCTGGGGGATGGACCCGTGGGTTCGCAGTCAACTCGTGGGGCCGAACTCGGCGGCTTGCTCCCGTCGAACGCTGGGCGACCCTCGCCGGCGGGTCTTGGTCCGATTGCTTGGCAGCGCGACGGGCCGCCCCGCAGGGCTGGGCAGTTGAGTAGGGCAGTGTTCCGAGTTTGCGCTATTGGGGGATGGTGAGCAGGATGCGGCCGTGGCCACCGCCGGCGTCGACGTGGTCGTGGGCCTTGGCGATGTCGTCCAGCGGGTGACGGTCGCCGACGGTGACGGTGAGGGCGCCGACGGCGGCTGCGGAGGTGAGGTCGCGGGCGGCCTGGCGCTTGGCTTCGGCGGGGAAGTCGTCGCTGCCGAGCAGTCGCAGGGTGACGTTGTTGAACAGCAGCGGCCAGAAGGGGATCTCGGTGCGGTCCGTGCGGGTGGCGTAGGCGGCGATGACGGCGTTGTTGGCTGCGACGGTGTTGTCGAGGTCGGCGTTGTCGGACAGCGCGACCTCGATGATCCGGTCGACGCCCCGTGGCGCGTGGGCGCGGATGGCCGCGGCGGGGTCGCCGGAATCCAGGGCGACGGCGTGGGAGACGACGGCCGGGTCGACGCGGTCGAGGTCCGCGGTGCGGCGGACGGTCGCGATCACGGTCGCGCCGGCCCAGTGGGCGAGCTGGGCGGCCAGGGAGCCGACGCCGCCAAGGACTCCGTGGACCAGGACCAGTCGGCCGTCGACCGGGCCGTCGGCGAAGACGGTGCGGTGGGCGGTGATGCCGGGGATGCCGAGGCTCGCCCCCAGCTCGTCACTCATATGATCTGGCAGAGGTACGGCTTGGTGGTCGGGTACGACGGTGTACTGAGCAGCGGTGCCGAAGGGCCGGTAGGACTGGGCGCCGTATACCCAGACCCGCTGTCCGACGCGGCGGGCGTCGACTTGGGCGCCCACGGTGTCGATGACTCCGGCGGCGTCGCTGTGCGGGATCACCCGTGGATAGGGGATGGACGAGCCGAGCCAGCCGCGCCGCTTCTTGGTGTCGCCGGGGTTGACGCCCGAGACGGTGACACGGACGCGGACCTCGCCGGGGCCGGGGACAGGATCAGGTAGTTCACCGACGTGCAGGACATCGGCGGCGGGGCCCTGGTCGTCGTACCAGGAAGCAAGCATGGGGGTACCTCCGTGGACAGTCAGCTCGCGGGAGCGGCGGGTGCGTGCGGGTCGCTGTCGGCGCATCCGGTGTCGAATACGGGGGCTTCGTCCCCGAGGGTCTCGCGCAGCCAGGTCCGCTCCGCGCGGCTGGTGGCTCGGGCGGTGAGCAGCATGCCGCGACGGTAGGGGTCGGCGATCTCCTCGGCACGCAGGGGCCGCTCGTTGTCGTAGAAGAAGCTCGCCGGTTCTTCCAGGAACTCCAGCCGTCTGCGCAGCACCTCGTGCCGTTCGGCCACGTCGGGCAGCTGGGAGAGGAATGCCAGGACGATGTAGAACCGGGTGAAGTCGGTGATCTCGTGGTCGGCGGGCTTGCGTAGACGCTGAAGCATTTCGGCGCGTCCGGCCGCGGTCAGGCTGAGCCCGTACCGGGCCGCCCCCGCGGCCGGGTCGGCGCGCCGCTCGATCAAGCCCGCCTTGGTCAGACGATTGATCGCCGGATACAGGCTGCCGTCACTGACCGGCCGCGTATAGCCGGTCAGCTGTGAGACGCGGCGGCGCAGCTCGTGTCCGGGCAGGGGTCCCTCGGCGAGGAAGCCGAGTATCGCGAGTTCCAGCATGAGTCCATCTTCGCACGCGAACATCGAATCGATGTGAACATCGATTCGATGTTACGCTCGCAGGTACCCGCCCAAACGTCTCTGGAGAGGCACAGCAAGATGCCATCGCAGTCCACCGAGTCAGTGATGAACCGCTTCGTCGAGTTCATCAACACGGGCAACGAGGATCTCGCCCGCGAGGTCATTTCTCCGGACGCGGTGTTCCACGCACCAAGCCACCCGGAACCACTGCGGGGGCCCGATGGGTACATGGAAGTCCTCGGGATGATACGCAGCGCCTTCCCCGACGTTCAGTGGACGCTGGAACTGGAAGGAGACGGTCACCGAAGACGACACCGTGGCCGCGCGGTTCACCATGCGGGGAACCCACGACGGTGAATTCTTCGGGATCCCGGCGAGCGGCAACAAGATCTCGGTGCAGGCCATGAACTTCTACTACCTGGCCGACGGCCGGATCGTCGGCGAACGAGGCCAGCCCGACCTCCTCGGGGTGATGCAGCAGATCGGTGCCCTACCGGCGCCGTGAACCTCGTAGCGCCGGTGAGCCTTCATCCGCGCGGGATTGCCGCTGCCGGCAGGGCCCGTAGGCCCGGGTTCACCGCAAGAGGCCGGTCTTCTTCTTGATCCGGCGTCTTCGCGCAAACAGCGCCCGCTGCGGCGAGAGCTGTACGCCTTGTCACCGCTGACGTGACCGGGCCGGGTGTGGGAGTGCTCGCCCCTGCGGGCGAATACTGCAACCCTCGAATACCGACACTCCACCAGTGCCACTCGGACACGTTCGATGCGGACGTGGTCGGGTACGTGGGGCCGGAGGTCCGGCCGCACCGGGTAGCGGTGCGGCTGCCCGACGGAAGCAGAGTCTTGTCACAGGCATTGACGGCTCCCATCGCGGCGGAAGTGGCGCGCCACGTCGCAAGGGCCGGTCCGGGCCGCAGGGCCCGCACGTCTGGCGGCGAGTCGTACGTGACGACGTCGCATGGTCTGGTGGTTGAGGTGCTGGCAGGTACAACCCGTCATGCCGTGGTGACCGTGACGCGTGTCCGATAGCTGCAAATCGAACCCGCGGGCGGGGATCGATGAGCGCCGCGTGTTGTGCGGGGCGCAACGGTGTTCTCTGTGGGATGTGCGCCGACAGCTGGGACATGCCTTGCGTCGTTCCTGATCCACGTTCGCTGCCGCCTGCATCGTCCTCTTGACTTTGTTCGCGAGTTTCGGCAGCAGATGTTCACCAGTCTCGACAGCAGCCGTCCTGGGTGGCGTTCGATTCGGCTCGGTCATCTGCCGGGCGGCGGTGGGGGGTGGTTGGAGCGGCCGACCTGCTGGCAGAAGCGCGCCGCGGCCCGCTGGCAGACAGTGCCACCGGCCCGGTGAACGCTCAGCGGGGCCCCAGGGCAGGCACGCGGTGGCAGGCCGGAAGGCGGCAGAGGACGGTGGAGGGTGTGGACGACTCCGTGCTCGGCCCGGTGCTGGCCCGCCTGCTGGAGCGGTCGCACGACACCGCACCGGGCGAGCTCGCCGCGCTCATCGAACATGGCGCGCGCGACCTGGGCCTGGCCGGCGCGACGGTCTACCTCGCCGACGTCCAGCAGACCCACCTCATCCCCCTGGCTCCGTCGGACGGCGGCGCGGACGCCGCGCTGGCCGTGGACGGCACCCTGGCCGGCTGGTGCTACCGCACCCGCTCCCAGCGCCTGGCCACGGACACACCCCACCTGGTGCTGTGGCTACCTCTGGTCGACGGCATCGAGCGCATGGGCGTGCTCCGCCTCACCGCACCCCACCTGGACCCCAACACCCTGGAGCGCGCCAAGGCACTGGCGTCCCTGACCGCCCTGCTGGTGGTCTCCAAGACCTTGTACAGCGACACCCTGCTCACCACGGTGCGCACCCGCCCGATGACGCTGCAGGCCGAACTCGCCTGGGCGTTCATGCCGCCCCGCACTTTGGGCACCACGGCGGTCACGTCCAGCGCCGTGCTGGAACCCGCCTACGAGATCGGCGGTGACGCGTTCGACCACGCGCTCGGCGAGCGGAAACTGCACCTGGCCGTGGTCGACGCCATGGGCCACGACACCGCCTCGGGCCTGTGCGCGGCACTCGCCCTAGCCGGCTGCCGCTCCACCCGCCGCACCGACGGCACCCTCGCCGACATTGCCCCCGTCGTCGACCAGGCCCTGCGCTGCTGGGTTCCGGACCGGCTCCTGACCGCCGTCTTCGCCGACCTCGACCCCGTGACCGGGGAACTTGCCTGGGTCAACTGCGGCCACCCGCCCCCGCTGCTGATCCGCCGCCAGCGCGTCGTGGCCGGCGCCCTGGCCCGGCACCCCAACCTCCCCCTCGGCCTCGGCCTCGGCGTCGGCCTCGGCCAGCCGGACTCTGCCCCTCCGGTCGAGCGCTTCCAGCTCGAGCCCGGAGACCGGATCCTCATTCACACCGATGGCGTCACCGAGGCCCGCTCACCGGCCGGCGGGTTCTTCGGCGAAGACCGCCTGGTCGACACCGTCGTGCGGGCCACCGCCGCCGGCGAGCCCGCGCCCGAGGCCCTGCGCCGTCTCAGCCGCGACATCCTCGACCACAGCGGACACCTGACCGACGACGCCACCATCCTGCTGGCCGAATGGCATCCCCTCCGGACCCCCGACTGATGCGAGCCGGACCCGTTCGATTCCGCGGGCCCCAGGGGTGCTGTCAAAACTGGGGTTCTGGCACAACTTCCGTGAAGTCGAACCGATCCTCGGTGTCCGAGGCTGGCGTCCCCGGCGAACCGGCAGGTCAGCGGCTCGTCCAGAGGCTGGCGCGAGCCCGGTCGGCATGGTTTTCACGGAAGTTGAGCCAGAACCAAAACTGGTGAACACCTGCTGCCGAAACTCGCGAACAGAGCCAGGCCACGGTCGATCCCTGCGGTCATGGGGTGGTCAAGGGGCAAAAAGGGGACACCGCGGGTCGGGATGAGCAGACCGCGGTCAAGGGGTGATCCCGCAGGGTGGCGCCCGTCCCGCACGCGTCAGGTGCGCGCGGGACGGACGAACAGCCGCCCCGTCCCGGCCCGGCCGGGAGGAACGAGGACCCCGTGCCACACCTGCGCCCGCACCGACCCCCGCCGCCGTGTCCGGCCGACGAGCCCGTCGCGCACGATGGAGCCCTGCACACCGTGGCGGCCCCGCCCGGCCCGTGCCGCCCGCGTACTGCGTGCAGCGGTGGGCAAGCCCCGGTGAGTTCCTGCCGCTGGCGCTTCCGTTCCCCCTGCCGAAGGCACTTCCGTGCCCGACGTCCGCGCATCCTGTGTTGCCCCTGGTCACCACTGGTTTCCGGGGGCCGTAGCGGCTTGTCACAACCCTCTTCTCTCTCCTTGTACTTGAGTTGGTTGTCGGTGGTGGAGGAGATCATCGGGTTCGGGGGGCCGGATCCCTCCATGGCCGGGGGCCGGCGTTCGGGGGAGCCGGCCGAAGCGGTCGCCGCCGCGCAGGCCGCCGTCGACGCACTCAAGGGGATCGGCGCCATCAGCTCCTACGCCACCGAGGTCGCGCTCCCGGTGAAGGGCACCTGGAAGAACCCCGCGATCGGCAGCGCCCGCGCCGACGTCGTCGTGATCGCCCCGGACGACGATGTGCCGCTGCTGTTCATCGAGGTCGACAACTGCACCGAGGAAGCCGTCCTCATCGCGGCGAAGTTCGACAAGTACGCGCGGTTCTTCCGGCGGAAGGAGAAGGACACCGACGGCATCGAGAAACCGATGTGGCGCACCCGCTGGTCCGCACCCGTCTGGGAGGGATACGAGCGTGTGCACCCGCCGGTCCTGCTCGTCTTCTACCAGGTCGGCAAGCGCTCCGCGAAGAGTCAGATGGTGAAGGTCGCCGACCTCACCGTCCATCACTGGCAGGGCCGGTGGCATAGCGGGGGCGGCTTCCACTCCTACGATGGCTGCATCCCGGTCGTGGCGACCACGCTGGAGCTGCTGCGCGAGCACGGACCGGCCGGGCCCGCTTTCTGGCGCTTCGGCCGCGAGGAGCGACAGCCGCTGCTGGACGCGATCGGCAACCCCCGCCGGGAGGCCGCCATCGCCCGTAGCCGCCAAGCTGCCCGGGATGAGCAACAGCGCCGCGCGGAGCGGGAAGCTGCGGAGCGGGAGGCACAGCGGCCGGTGTGCGCTGACTGCGGGCGGAAGTTCACCGACGACCGGTTGAAGGCGGTCGACTTCCGGAACTGGCAAAACCCCGAGTCGCACCCGCACCTGTGCGAGGACTGCCAGGGCCGGGCCGTCGCTGTCGAGCAGCAGGCCGAAGCCGACGAACGCGACCGGCAGGAGCAGGGGCGCCTGCGCCGGGAGCAGGAAGCCGAGCAGGCAGCGCAGAAGGCCAGCGGCTGGCTCTCCCGCTTCCGCACCTGACCTTGGCAGGCCGTGGCGACCGACCACACGGGCAAGCCCAGGTAGGCCCTGGGCAAGCCCGCGTTGTCGGTGGCGACTGAAATGCTGGACGGAGGTTCGATGGTCAGTCCGAGCCGTTGTGACCGTGGCGGCTCAGAAGGCGTTGGAAGAAGTCGGTGAGCATCGCTTTCGCGGCTGCGTGGTTGTGTAGCTCGTGACGATCGATGCGGTAGACCTCGTAGCCCTGCAAGGTGAGCTGACGGTCCTCCGCCACCATCGGGGCGTAGCGCGCAGGATCAGCCAGCCAGGCGACGCCAGGCTGCTGCATCGTCAGCGTGTCGGCCTGCCGAGCGTAGTGCTGAATGCCGTCGACCTCGATGACCGCCCGGGCGCGTTGATTCAGCAGTAGCAGGAAGTCCATCCGCTGGCGGGCAAGACGACTGACACCTCCCAGTTCGGCCAGACTGTACGGGTCGTAGTGGAGTTAGACCTGGGGGATGAGCGCCGGGAGGTCGAAGCCGAGCTCGGTGTAGGTGTCGAACACCAGGAGCTCGGCACCGTTGTCGCCCAGCGAGCGACGCAGCCGCTCCCGCATTGAGACACGCGCGCCCGTCGGATCATCCGCGTGCTCGGGGTGCTGGCGAACCCACCACGCCACCAGATCTGACCAGCTCAACCCGCGGTCTTCCAGCGGCTGGTCGTACACCAGGCAGTACTGCTCGTTCTTCACGATGCGGATGGTGTTGCTGATGGAGTCCGGCAGCACGATCTGCGGCTTGGGGCCATCGGCGGCGAAGATGAGATTCTTCATTTCCCCGTCGACGCCGCGAGCACCTAGCGTGCCGACCAGGCCCTGCAGGTCTTCGTCGCCGTACTCGCTGATCACGCGCCGCGCGATGTCCACAAGCTCGGGCAAGGTCTTTCGCTGCAACCGCGACCGCACATAGATCCGCTTGCTATGGAACGGGTCCTCATCAGGCTTCTGAGGTTCCGGGCTGAGCGGAGCCGCTACTGTCCTATGGCGGTGCCCTGCCGGGTCGTACGGAATGATGGCGGCCATGCGTAGAGGAGTGGGCGGGGGGCTCCGCCACCTATGGCCGTGGCGCGCACGCGACGAGTCGGCGCTCGCCGAGATCGACGCCGAGATCACCGCGTTCGGTGAGGCCCTGAACATTCATTCCTTCAGCCCCGGCCAGCTCGGTGCCACAGAGGCGATGCACACCGAGCTGGCGCGTGCCCTCGATGCGTACGAGCAGGCAAAGCGGGACTTTGGTGGCGACCAGACTTGGACGGACGCACTCGACGTCCTGCGCGCCCTGAACGAGGGCAGACACGCGCTGGCCTGTCTGGATGCCCTGCTCGCCGGCGAGCCGTTGCCGGAGCGCATGCCGCTCTGCTTTTTCGACGCCCGGCACGGGCGGGCCGTCCGACAGGTCAGGTGGGCGCCTCCCGGGGGTAGCGCCCGCAACATCGCCGTGTGCGCAGCGGACGCGGTGCGCTTGGCGGAAAGCCCAGGCCCGATCACTCCGCGGCCGGAACCGGGCAGCAGGCTCCCTGACGCACAGCCGCGTACGGCCAAGTTCCCGACGACCACGCTGGTGAGCGCCCCCCAGCTGCAAGTCAGCGGGACGGGAAGCAGCGGCGAACAGACGCATCAACTGGCTATGCCGTCGTACCGGCCGGCCCTCATGGTCTTCTCGACGAACGAGCGGGCACCGGTCAACCTGCGCTTCGAGGGCAGGAAGGGGCGCTCCTCACGGCTTTACCGGCTGTCAGGCGACGGCACCCCCGTCATCGCCCGGATTCCGCTGCCGGAGGCGGAGAAGGCAGTCGCCTTCCGGGTATTTGCCTCCGGCGGCCGGGAGGCGTGGACGGCGACTGTGGCACCGATGCGAGAAGCCCCCCGCTTCCACGACGAGATCAACGGCACCGGGTCCGATGTCGTGCACTACCGGGGGGACCCGGGGCCGGGTGTTCTGCGGTACGAGGGACCGAGCCTGATCCAGGTGGAGGCTCTGGACGAGCGGCTCGCCTACCGGGTGACCGTGACCCAGGGCAGGTCCGGCGAGCTCACATTCCAGTGGCCGGGCCGCGGCTACTACCAGGTGCGCTCGGCCGGGGCATGGAGTCTGTCCGCTGCGTGACGAAACGCGGATAGATCGCTGCCCTCCGGCCAACCATGATGCGCAAAGTAGCCAACTGGCGCGTTCAGCCATAGCTCCGTGCAGCTCAGCTGGCCGGCAGGCCACCAGAGCCGCGGTGACAACTACGATGCTCTCCGCGCTGCTGGTGACAAGGAGCTTGCCGATCTACTGACAACTACCGTGCATCGCCGGGCCAGGGGTGCAGGTCAGTGGCCGCCGATGGTGCCAACTTTCGTGCTTCGGCACACAGCTGTAACTGAGCGCCGTAGGTGGCCCGTGGGTGTTCTGGTTGGTCCGGGTGAGTGCTGGAGGTGCCCACCGGGGTAGCGGTCGAGCGCTGCGACCTTGCCTGCTCCGCCGACACCGGAGTGCCTACATTTCCCACACCGTGGCGCAACGTACAACGACGCACGTGCCACCTGAAGCCCATGAGCGGCGTGGCTGGGGCCGATCCGCGACTCCAAGCAGGACAGAAATACTCGTGCGCCTACGAAGAGCCTGCGACATCATCGCGGGGTGATCACGGTCCGACCCGTCCTCGAAATCCCCAACCACGTGGGCTTTGACCTCTGGCCGGTCTCAGATGCCGAGTCCTGCACGTTCCTGGCGCTCGATGGACATCTGACGCCGGATGAGGTTGGTACGGCGGTGATGGCTCTGGCCGAGTGCAATGATGTTGACCCCACAGACGACCGTCCACCGCGCCCTGACGACCCACTCGAGGGCTTCCTCCATGGGCTGCTGACCATGGACCCACTGTTTGCGGCGGGCGGGCTGCAGGTGGTCGACTCCGATACTGGCACCTCAGTGGTGCCGGGGTGTTGTAGCGGCCTGGAGGACCGAGGCGACTGGTGGGAGTTCTCGACGGGGGTGCTTCGGCGGCGTGGTTTGGCCACGATCCCTCGCCGGCCGCCGAACTCCACGGCTCTATCGTCCGCCTTACCGCCGACTTCGACGCTGACAGCCGTCAGTGGATCGAGGTTCCCTCAATCGAGCTACGGCGCTTGCTGGCAGGCGTAGAAAAGGATCTTGCCGACTTCCTTGACCTGGCGGCCGGTTGGGTCACCGAGCATCTGCCAGATCACTCAGAGCGCGTCGTCGAAGCGCTTGTTCAGGCCTTGGCGCTGCCTCCGCGGAATTGAGCGTGCACTTGGCCAGTCGCGGAGTTCTCTGGGCAACAGGGCCCGCGTCTCGCGAAAGTCTGGGCAAAGGGGGTGGTGTCTCAGTCTTCTCTGGGCAGCCCGCGATCGCCGACCTCGTCGGCCAGGACAGCGCCATGGCGGCCGACCGAGAGCGCTGCCTGATCTCGCGTGCCGACCACCGTATTTGAGTGGCTGTACTCGGTCGCTGTTGAGCACGGGGTCCATGAGCTGCCGGTTCCGTCGGCTGGGCTGGCCAAGTATCGCTGGAGGTCACATGTCCCACCGGCGATGGAGCGCTGTGACTTTAAGGGCCGGTGTCCTCAAGTTACTTGCCTCTCATGAGGCTTCTGGCGGGGTTGCGCAATGCTGTCGGTCGCTGACCAGACGAGTGGCTGCCCGCATCACGCCCGGGCCTCGGCGGATGGTTGGAGGGCCACTCATCGGCGAAATGCCCTCAGCTGCGACATACGGGGCGACAGTGGCGCGGACCAGGCCCTGCAGCTCGGTCGGGTCGAGCGCCTCGGCCTCCCACTGCGCCGGCTGTCCCCTCGCACGGCACGAGGACATTACGGGCGAACTGCCGAGTCGATCAGGTGCTGAAGCCAGCTGGAGAATTGAGGGCAGCGCGGGTCCAAGAAACCGCAACCATCGCCTCGATCGTCGGTAGCCGTCACAGTCTGTGGTGAGCCAGATGCTGGATTCGGGAAAGGCTGGGCGGCGGCGGATGCACTGCTTAGCAGGGCACCAGAGGCCAGCACCACAGCTGCCGTCATGCGAGCGGCGCGGGAAGGGGCCTCACCAGCTACACCACGACGATCGACCGGTTCGCCGTCGGCGACATCTAGACCGCGGGACCCCCGGCCGGGCACTGCTCGACGTGACCAGCCGCACTGCCGCCTCACTCACGCTGTGAACTCGACAGAGGACGGCGGCAGTGCCTCCCGACGTGGCGAACATCTGCCGTCCGTTCTCGTGGACAAAGCCAGCCCGGCAGTCGCACGGATATGGGTAGGGTCGTGCGGGTGCTCTGGTAGCTCTTCCGGATGCTCTTGAGCTCTGGTGGTCGTTATCCAGGACATGAACTCGGATGCCACCAGCCTGGTCCCGGCGCAGGACGCCACAGTGCGCCGTCTGGAAGTGCTCACCCTCGACGAGGCCCATGACCTGCTACGTCTTCTTCAACTGATCGCTGCGGAGGGCCTGGACGAGCTGAGTGAGGAAGCCGAGTGGTTCGCCCGGGAGCTCGCCGCGCGCATCCCCTCGGAGAGCTGAGCTGTTGGCCTCGCGACCATGTCTACAGCCTCGCCCTTCAACTCGCCGTTTACAGCCGCCAACGTCCAGCACATGCTCGACCAGGCGGCGCAGACGAGCGGATCGCTCGGCGTGCCGTCGCGGCCGTAAAGCGTCGAGTGACGCTCCTCGCTGCTACGCAGCGGGACGGAGTGCTGGTGGAGTGCCTGGGTGACGTGCGGTTGCACGCAGCTCCCTTCCGCCCGTGGCGCAGGGCCGCCGGGTTGGCGGCCGCAGCATACGGCACGGGCAAGAGGCGCACCCTGCTCCTCACGGAACCCTTACGTCCGAAACGGTGCAGGCCAGCGGGACACGGCCCGGCCTGCGGAGGCTTCCGGGGGCGAGTGGCCGGTGGGGGCAGTCTCGCGGTGGATGGCGCAGCCGACCGCGCGCGGCGGCGTCCGGGTGCCGAGGCTGGTGGCGTGGAGTTTCCCCGTGCAGCTCGCCTTGGCCCAGTCGGTCATGGTCCTGCCGATGGGCAAGGGCTGGTGGTACGAGGCCAAGATGGACGGTTCTCCAGACACTTCAAGTTGTCCCACAGAGGCACCTGTTCCTTTCGGCTCTGGTATGTCGCAAGACAGCTCGTCAGTCTTCGAGTTCGTGGCGGACGCGTCGGGACGGGCTGAACGTATAGAGGTCGAGGATGCCAGGCGCTTCGGCGAGGCCGGGGCCGCCGTTCTTGACCCAGGCAGCGATGTCGGCGGCGGCGTCGGGGTCGTTGACTTGCCCGAGCCAGACCGGGCGTCCGCCTGCTTTGCGGCCTTCGGCGGAGGGCTGGATGACGACGACGTTGGCGCGCTCGCACGCGTCGAGGCAGTCAGTGCGCCGGACCATCGCGACTCCGGCCAGCTGGGCGCGCAGGTCGGTGAGCTGGGCTTCGTGGTCCAGGTACGGGACCTTGGCCGGGGTGCCGCAGCAGCAGCCGCGGCAGACGGTGACCGTGGGCCGGGCTACCCCCGGTTCGGGGGTGGCCTTCTTGCTGTGGCGGCTCACCGCGTGTCCTTTGCGGCGCGGTTCCAGGCGGTGTCGCGCAGGAGCCGGAGTCCGTTGAGGCCGACGATGACGGTCGATCCCTCGTGGCCGAGAACACCGAGGGGCAGCGGCAGGTGGCCCACCAGGTCCCAGATGCCCAGGCCGGAGATGAACACTGCGGCGATGACCAGGTTCTGCACCACCAGGCGGCGGGCCGCCCGCGACAGGCTCACGATCGTGGGGACGGTGGCGAGTTCGTCGCGGACGATGACCGCGTCGGCGGTCTCCAGGGCGAGGTCGGAGCCGGCGCGGCCCATGGCGATGCCGGTGTGGGCGGCGGCCAGGGCGGGGGCGTCGTTGACACCGTCGCCGATGACCAGCACCTTCCGCCCGCGGGCCTCCAGGCGGCGTACGGCTTCGACCTTGTCCTGGGGCAGCAGGCCGGCGTGGACGTCGTCGTCGGTGATGCCGACCTCGGCGGCCAGGCGGGCGGCGGCGCGCAGGTTGTCGCCTGTGACCAGCATCGGGGTGCTGCCGGTCAGGGTGGTCAGGGCGGCGACGGTCGCGGCGGCGTCGGGGCGCAGCCGGTCGGCGATGCCCAGCACGCCCGACCGGGAGGCTGTCGCGCAGGACCAGGACGGCGGTGCGGCCGCCGTCCTCCAGCTCCGCCGCCGCCTCGACGGCGCGGGCCGCGTCGGTGTCGTCGTTGCCGTCGAGGAGGCGGGCAGGGGCCCCGACCGCGACCGCGTGCCCGGCGACTGTGGCGGCGACGCCGATACCGGGCGTGGAGGTGAAGTCCCGCATGCCTGCGATGGTCAGGCCGCGCGTGCGGGCGGCGTCGACAACGGCGCGGGCCAGGGGGTGTTCGCTGGGGTGCTCGGCGGCGGCCGCCAGCGCCAGCAGGGCGTTTTCGTCCAGCCCGGAGCCGTCCAGAGGGTGGATGTCGGTGACGCGAGGGGTGCCCTCGGTGAGGGTGCCCGTCTTGTCGAGTGCGACCGCGTCGACCTGCCCGAGACGCTCCATGACGACCGCGGACTTCACCAGGACGCCGTGGCGTCCGGCGTTGGCGATGGCCGAGAGCAGCGGCGGCATCGTCGCCAGGACCACCGCGCACGGCGAGGCCACGATCATGAAGGTCATCGCCCGCAGCAGCGAGCCGGTGAGGTCCGCACCGAACGCGAGGGGGATCAGGAAGACGGCCAGGGTCGCGAAGGCCATGCCGAGGCTGTAGCGCTGCTCGACCTTCTCGATGAACAGCTGAGTGGGCGCCTTGGTCTCGGAAGCCTCCTCGACCATGGCCACGATCCGGGCGATCACCGAGTCCGAGGCGTCGCGCTCGACCTTGACCCGCAGGACACCGGTGCCGTTGAGAGTGCCGGCGAAGACCTCGTCACCGGCCTCCTTCGCGACCGGCAGCGGCTCACCGGTGATGGTTGCCTGGTCCACGTCGCTGGCCCCGTCCAGGACGCGGCCGTCCGCGCCGACCCGTTCTCCGGGGCGGATCAGGATGGTGTCCCCGACCACCAGGTCCCCAGTCGCAACCGTCGACTCGCTCCCGTCGTCGGCCAGGCGGGTGGCGGTGGTCGGTGCGAGGTCGAGCAGTCCCCGCACCGCGTCCTGAGTGCGGGCGGTGGCCAGGGCTTCCAGAGCGCCGGAGGTGGCGAAGATGACGATCAGCAAGGCGCCGTCCATCACCTGCCCGATCGAGGCCGCGCCGATCGCGGCCACGATCATCAGCAGGTCCACATCCAGGGTCTTCTCCCGCAGCGCCGTCAGCCCCGCCCAGGCCGGCTCCCACCCGCCGGTGACGTAGGCGGCGGCATAGAGAGGGCTCCACGCCCAGGCGGGTGCGCCGGTCAGCTGGAGCGGCAGCGCGATCAGGAACAGCACCAGCGCCGCGGCGGCCCAGCGCGCCTCCGCCAGGGCGAACACCCGGGTACGCCGCCGTGGCGCTGTACCCGGCGCAGCCGGAGCTGCCCGTTCGGGCCGCTGGAGCAGGTCAGAAGGCATGACAAAACAACCCTTCAGGGCGGAAGCGTGGCGACACATCCACCGTACAGGAACATCTGAACAGGTCTTCAGGTGTGATGGGTAGGATGGGAGCCATGGGTCACGGAGCCGACGACAAGCACCACGCCACCCCCCGCGAGCGCCTGGATACGGCGGGGGCCACCGATGTCGCCGCCACCCTCCAGGCCCTGGCCACCCCTTCGCGGCTGTACATCCTGGCCCGCCTCCAGGAAGGCCCCTGCGCAGTCGGAGACCTCGCCGATGCCGTGGGCATGGAAGCCTCCGCCTGTTCCCACCAGCTCCGCCTGCTGCGCAATCTCGGGCTCGTCACCGGAGAGCGCCGGGGCCGCTCCATCGTCTACGCCCTCTACGACAACCACGTCGCCGAGCTTCTGGAACAGGCCCTCTACCACGTCGAACACCTACGGCTCGGCCTGCGTGATGCCCCCGCGACAGAAACAGCGTCGGCCGCTACCCAGGCGTAGGCAGCCACGTTCCCCCGCTACTGGACAGGGGCAGACACTGTCTCATGAGACATAGCGAAGTCTGGAGAATGACGGCCACCGCACCGTCCTATGGCGAGACGCCGAAACCGTCCGGCTGCAGGCCCGGTCCGGTCGGACGGTCACCTCAGCGTGGATGGATCTGGCCGTGGCCGGCATGGACTCGCTGCACCCCGGCACGGTCCTCGACGGCGAGGCGGTGATCTACAACGAGAACCGCATCGACTTCGCGGCCGCGCAGTCCCGTGCGAACTCAGGTCCGGCCCGTGCGCGGGAGCTCGCTGCGCTCCTCCCTGCCTCCTATGCCGTGTTCGATGTCCTCGCCTATGACGGCCAGGACGTCCGCGGGCATCCCTACACCGAACGCCGCGCCCTGCTTCTTGATCTGCTTCACGATGTACCGCCTCCGATCCAGGCCGTCCCGGCTACCGACGATCCCGATGTCGCGCAGCTTTGGTACGACACGCTCCGGGACCAGGGGATCGAGGGCGTCGTGTGCAAGCGGGCTTCTTCCCCGTACCGGGCCGGGCACGTCTGGCGGAAGGTGAGGCACTCGGACACGGTCGACGCGGACGTGGTCGGGTATGTGGGGCCGGCGGTCCGGCCGCACCGGGTAGCGGTGCGGCTGCCCGACGGGAGCAGGGTCCTGTCGCAGGCGTTGACGGCTCCCATCGCGGCGGAGGTGGCTCGCCACGTCGCGAAGGCCGGTCCGGGCCGCAGGGCCCGCACGTCTGGCAGCGAGCCGTACGTAACGACGTCCTGTTCCGCCCTTTCCGGGTCCGCAGCTGAAGCTCCGGCATAGAGCCGGAGTCGGGAACGGACCTCTCGCTTGATCCCCGGTCAGGGGAGAGACGCGGCGAGCATCCGATACGCCGCGATCAGCCTCAGTCGGTTCGCCCGTTCCTCATCCACTCAGCCGCGCGGCAGGTAAGCGTCACAGCTGTCTCCAGGGCCTCCTGCTCGTTCCCGAGGTCTTCAGCCACCCGCAGGTTCACGAACCACCAATGCGTCGTCTTGACCCGCTGCTCCGTCACAGGGTCCTTGCGGCCCATGAAGGGAAGCGTCAACAACTGCTCGCCACTGGACTCGGGCAGGTCGATGTCAATCTTCCCCGTGTGGTTTGCGTACGCCGGACTGACACGGTGCACCGGCTCACCGATCCTCACGCCTCCGCTAGAAGGGAACGCCTCAAATCCCTCGGCCCGTACTCGCTCGACATACCGCTCCAAAAGGTCCCAGCGGCGGAGATAAGTTGGCCGGTCCTGGCGGATCTGCGTGAAGTGCTCGGCAAGTGCCTCCGGGCGGGCCGGATTTGCATACATGTCCATGCCCATCATTCCTGCCCTCGCAGCCGAGGTCCGATGTCACAGGACACTGGGCTTCAGCCGGCGTAGTCGACGGGGTCGGTGTGGCCGTAGACGTGGATGTGGACGCCTGCGTGGCCGGGCACCCGGTACGGGTCGCCGGGCCCGGTCACGTTGTGGCAGCGGTCCAGGGCGTTCGCGAAGTCGCGGACGGTGGCCTCGTCTGCGCCCACGATGGTGACGCTGACGTGCACGGGGATGTGCTGGTGAAGATCGTTGGTCGTCATGGTGGGCATGACGGCGCCCGCCCAGTACGGGGTTCGTTCCGGGCGGGCGCTTCACACGATCGGGGTAGGTCAGGCCCCGTCGGTCCCGGCGACGCCGCCTCCGGCGCCCCCGGTGCTGCCGCAGGGCGGCGTCGTCGGCTGGTCCGTCGGCGGTTCTGTCGGCTCATCCGTGGGCGGGTCCGACGGGATGCCGGTGGGCGGCGCGCTGGACTCGGTCGGCATGTCGGTCGGCACGTCGGGACAGTTCGTGTCGCCCTCGGAGCGCATGCCCGCTCGGAAGCAGGGCGGAGCCGACGTCGGCGGCTCGGTCGTCGGCGGACGGGATGTCGGCGGCTGACTCGTCGGCGGACGGGGCGTCGCCGGAGGCCGCGTCGGACCGGAGCTGCCACTGCCGTCGAACACGGCGAACGCGGCGATGACGACGCCAACGACGACCAGGACGGCTCCGACGAGCAGGGCCACGGTGCGCCTCGAGGGTCTCGTGTCGGTTATGAGGAGTGGGTTCCTTCCACGCGGGGATGAGTCGCCGGAGAGTGGCGGTCCCGCACTGGTTTGCGTCGCGTGGTGAAGCGTTCGCCCAAGCTGGCGGCCGGGGGCGTGGCTGCGCCATCCTGTCGCCGTGGATAGCGAGGAGCCGCTCGAGGAGTGGGCGCGCAAGCGCGAGGAGCGCCGCGAGCGGGCCCGGGGCCGGCTGCGGGCAGTGCCGCTCACGGAAGGACCGCACCGCGGTGCACACGTCGACCCGGGCGCGCCCCGCGCGATCCAGGAGTTCAACGGCACCGAGTGGGTCACTGTGAGCATTGCGGACAGCCTCGACGCCGCTAAGGCCATCCTTTATCCGCCCAGCCCGGTCGAGGAGCGGCCGGTCCCCGGCCCGTCGTTGGGGAAGGGGCGGGGGCGGCACCGACGGACCACTCCGCCGAAGGACGCTACTTCCTGACGCACGGCAGTCGGAACGCCCCAGAGTCACGGCCCGTGGGGATACCAATGGGCTGGATACGACGGCAGGACAAGGGTGCTCGAGGGCTGCGCCTGTGGCCCGTCGGTAGGGCGCTGACTGCCGCACCGCTGCCAGTGCTTGTGCGCGTACACAACCGTCGCCGTCCTGCGGAGCTCCGCCCACAGCCGGTCGTACTCGGCCGACTGCTCGACGGTCCACCCGTCGGTGGCGGGGCGGGACGAGTGGTAGCCGCGGAGCGCGCCGCCGTGTGCGGGGTGCAGTGCCTGGTACGCCTCGACCGCTGCCCGCTGGGCGTTGATCAGGTCGGGCGAGGTGCTCGCGATCAGGATGAGGGCGGTCCTCCTGCGGTTCGCCCACCCCTCAAGCGTCCTCCGCTCGTCCTTGGACAGGACGAGCGGGTCCAACCGCGGTCCGGGCACACACCCATCAGACCGCAGAACTCAAGACCAGGACGCAGGACGCTAGGCGCCGGAGTGGAGATAGCCCGCCCAGAGGGACGGTGTGGCCGGGAAGCGGTCGCGCGTGTCTTTGACGGTTCGGTGCAGGGCCGTCGCGGCCCGTGCGGGATCGGGCGTGCCGGTCGGGCCGTCGGCCAGGTGGGCGTAGAAGGACTCGGCGACGTCGGCGGCCAGGCGGTCGTCGATGGTCCACATCGTGCCGATGACGTGGGAGAAGCCGGCGAGTTGGAAGGCGCTGGTGAGGTGGATGGCCTCACCGAGCAGCCGGGGGTTGCCGGGGTGCGCGGTGCGGCAGGCGGAGAGATAGGCCAGCTGCGCGTGGGCGAGGTCGGCCCGGGACAGCGCGGAGACCGTCAGCGGCGTCTCGGCGTGGTCCTGGAGGAGCAGCTTGCTCTGCGAGGGGTCGGTCGACTCGCTGATGCCGTGGCAGGCGAAGTGGGCGAGGGCGCAGTGCTCGAGTTGGGCAAGGACGGCGGCCGTCGTCGCGGGCCGTTCCCCTGACGCGCTGAGGACGACCGGGTCCTTGAGCACGGCCCGGAGCCGGTCGGTCTCCTCGGCCGCGTGCGGCAGGGGCGCGTGGCCGGGCGTGGTCGGCATGGAGACGATCAGGGACCGCGGCCGGTCGGTGGCGGCGGGGCGGCGGGCGCGGGCGTGGCGCAGGGCGCGGACGGTCGGGGTGTAGGAGGAGACGACGCGGTCGAGCACGGTGCGCCGGCCCTGTCCCCGGCCGGGGTCCCGGTGGAACCCGGCCGCGTGCAGGGGCAGCAGGCTGAGCATCCCGCCCGGCGCCCACCACACCTGGGGCAACGCGTCCTGCCCGTCGGGGAGTTGACCCAGGGCATCGAGTGCGGTCAGGACCGGTTCGGCGGCCGCCTCCCATAGCCATTCCAGTACCTCGTGCAGCATGCGCTGGGCGGCGATCCGGTCGGCGTCGGGGGCGGTCGCCGCGACCAGCGCAAGGTGGAACTGGCCGATCCGGCGGACGACTTCCTCGAACGCCAGGCCCGGCAGGGGGCAGGCGGTGACGCCGTCCGGGGTGAGGATCAGGGCGTCGCTGCGGTGGCGGCTCACGTTGAGCGTGACGACGGGGCCGCGGTCGGCCTGCGCGGCCAGTTCGTCGAAAGTAGGAGGCAGCCCGAAGCGGGCGAAGCCGTCGTGGGCGCGGATGCGACCCAGGAGCACCTCCATCTTTTTGGCCAGCCTCAGGCGTGCGGAGAGCGAGGGCGCCCCCGGCACGGCGGCCGACGCTCCGACCGTGTCGGTGTCCTGGTCGAGCCGGTCACGCAGCGCGACGAACTCCCGTGCCAGGTCTGGGTGTTGTTCCCGCAACTCGGTCACGTCGCCCCGGACGTCGAGGGACTGGGCGAGCAGGATCGCGCGTCCGGCCTCCGCGAGACGCAGCGCTCTCGAGGCCCGCTCCGGTGCGGACAGCCCGGTGTCGGACAGGGCAAGCGCGATCGCATCCGCGGTGAGCCAGTCGCCGTGGGCGCCGAGTGCGCGCTGCTGGTCGCCTCGGCGCAACCGGCGCGGGGCCACCTCGGGCAGCAGGAGGATGGCCTGCTCGAGGAACCGGGCCGCGCGCCCGGGGTCGGACGGCGCGGCCAGCTCGGCGGCCAGCCGGGCGGTGCCGACCCGCAACAGCGGCAGGGCCGTCCTCATCGCGACGGTGCGTTCCCACACCCCCAACGCCTCGTCACGGTCCTCGGTCGTGCCGTCGCGCTCGAACCGCTGTTGCAGCACGCTCCCCAGCACACTCATGACCATCGCCTGGTCCGGGTGGTCGAGTTGGGCCGCGCCCCGGGCCGCCGCACGGCAGACCGCCACCGCTTCACCGAGGTCGCCGAAGTCACCCAGACCGTCGAAGCGGTCCCGCAGCGCCTGGACGAGCCCGATCTGGTATATGGTCCGCTCGGGATCACCAGCGGGCGTGGCCCGCACCGCCCGGTAGCCGTACTCGATCGCCTCGTTCACGTCCTCGGGGTTCTTGGTGTGCGCGAAGAGCAGCCGCAGGACCTCGCAGGCGTTGGAGAGGTACCGGGCATACTCGAAATGGGTGCGCGGCGCGATCCGGACGACGAAGCGGTTGGTCCGTGCCGCCTCCACGATGTCGTCGGCCTCTAGGTAGGTCGCGTACCGCGCGAGGAGCGCGTTGGCGTGGTTGGTCAGGAGCATGGTGTGGTCGGGATGCCGCTCGGGCGCCTGCGCGATGGCCTCACCAGCGGTCTGCAGTGCCGCGCCCAAGTCGAGGCGGTCTCCCGTGCGGGCGTAGCGGGTCAGCAGCACCTTGGACAGGCCCGTCAGGTAGAGGCAGCGGTCGCGGTCGTCGTCCGTCGCGGTGCGGACGGCCTCGCGACCGGCCTCGACGGCGCCGTCCAGGTCCTCGACGTCCTCTCCCTGTTCGAAGCGCAGCTGCAGGGCGGTGCTGAGGTGGAACCAGTAGGTGGCCCGACCCGGCCGGTCGGCGGGCAGGGTTTCGGCGATCTCGCGGGCGACCTCCACAGCACAGTTCAGGTCGACGGGATCGCCCGCGATCTCCCACCTGCGCCGCCAGGCCAGGCCCAGGCTGCTCAGGCCCGAGTAGTACGCCACGTGGTCCTCCGGCAGATGGAGGGTGATCTGGCTCCACAACGCCACGGTCAGGGCCGCATCCCGCACGCCCACGGGCGTCCGCAGGGTGCGTACGAGCATCTTGGTGGCTTCGGGGATCGCCGACTCGGCCAGGGGCAACAGCAGTGGTTCCGGGAGCAATTGCTCGCCGCCGAGGAACGGGATCGCGAGAAGCTGGAGCGCGACCCCGCGCTCCGCCTCGGCACGCGGCTCGGGAAGCTCCTGGGAGCGCCAGAAGTAGAACCAGCCCAGGGCGACCAGGACTTCGGCGTCCACCGCCGTCTCGTTCACCCCGTACTGCATGAGTTTCATGGCATCGCCGATCGCGGCCTGTTCCATGACGGGCGATCGGTCGCCGGTGGCCACCACCTCGTTGAGCCTGGCGCGGATCGACTCCAGTAATGCGTCACGCGTACTCATCCGTGCTCCCTGCGGCGGCCGAACGGCCACGAGGCACCGGACCTGAAGGTTGCCCGGTGTGGTCCTTCTCCCACACCATGACGGCACAGGTCCGCTTCCAGTTCCGCCGGAGCGGGCTTCGGCGATCGGGGGACGCGATGGACGACCGGCACGACGCGCGGACCGGGGGCACGGGCGACGACATCGCCTACGTGTGCACCCAGTTGGACCGCATGCGCGAGGATCTCCGGGCATATGGGCCGCAGGGCGCCGAGCCGTTGGAGCGGGTGGTGGCGGCGGTGCGCGCCGGGCAGGACCCTACCGCGCCGCTGGACGCGCTGCACGAGGCGCTGCTGTTCGCCGGGGACGCGGCGGGGGTGCGCGGTCAGGGGCGTGGCCTGTTCCCGATCGGGGTCGGCGCCCAACGGCCCGACGACTGGGTGCTGTTGTGCCCCACCGGGCGATGCGCACGCCATGCCTGGCCGGACGCCCAGGAGCCGGCCGGGTGCCGCATCACCGGTCAGCCGTTGCGCCGCGAACGGCTGTAGCGGTGGGCGGATTCCTCACTGCTCTAGGGCAGAAGCTCGCCGAGCGTTGGCTGACGCTTCTGGTGCTGCCCGGAGCCTTCTTCCTGGCCGTCGCGACCGCCGCACACACCCTCGGCCAGGCCCACGCCCTTGATCGCCGACTGCTCGTCTCCCGTGTCACGGGGTGGGCCGAGGCGCCCGCGGCGAGCACGGTCGGCGGGCAGGTCGTCCTGCTCGGCGCGGTCCTCGCGGCCGCGGCGGCCGCCGGGCTTGCCGCGCAGAGCGCGGGCACGCTGGTGCAACGCACCGTACTGGCCGCCGACTGGCACTCCTGGCCGCGTCCGCTGCGCCGGGGAGCTCGCGCCCTGGTAGCCCGCCGCCGTGCCCGCTGGACCTCGACCACCGCCCGCTACCGTCGGCAACTAGACGACGACGCCCTGGAGTTGGCGCACAGTGGCCGACGCGCCGACCCTGGCGTCCGGCATGCCCTGCACCGGGCGTTGCTCCGCGTCGCCGCCGAGGAACCGGACCGGCCCACCTGGAGCGGCGACCGCCTGCACTCCGTGGTCGTCCGCCTGGAGCGCGACCATCACGTGGATCTGCCCCTGGTGTGGCCGCACTTGTGGCTGACCCTGCCCGAAACCGCTCGCGCCGAGATCACCGCCGCTGAACAGGCGCTGACCCACGCGGGCACGCTGGCCGGGTGGGCGCTGTTGTACGCCCCGCTGACCATGTGGTGGTGGCCTGCCGCTCCGTTGGCCGTGGCGCTCGCGCTGGTCGCCAGGCACCGCATCCGCACCGCCACGGACGCCTACGCCCAGCTCCTGGAGGCCGCAGTCCATCTGCGCGTCGGCGACCTGGCCGACCAGCTCCGCATCGAGCACCCAGGCCCGCCGGGCGCGGCCCTGGGCGACGCCCTCACCGACCGCCTCCGGACCCGGACGCCTCCGCCGCGCTGATCCCCGACGGTCGTCGGCGCGTAGCCAGGACCGGCCGACGGCTTCCCAGTCACCGGGTTCGGGGCGCCGCTGACCTGGGCCGATCGTCGAGCCGCCGTCTTGCCGACGGTTGGCCTTCTGGTTGCCCGGCTCGGGGATGGTGTGCTTGATCCGCCGTCGGCGCAGGTAGCGGTGGTTGCGGCGTGAGCTGTAGGCCCGATCCGCGCAGACGAGATCGGGTCTCAACGCCCGCCCCGCCCAGAGTTCTTAGGCAGATGAGGTTGCAGCCGATCCCACTCGGCATCCGACAAGGCTCCTCGCACCCTTCCCGGAACGTTCAGCCATGCGGATCGTCACGCGACCCGTCGGACACGGCCTAGCCAGCAGCCACAACGGCTTGGATCAGGCCCGGGAATCTGCGCTCCAGGTCCTCCTTGCGGAGGCGCATGTACAGCCCGTTTCCGGCATTGCGCTGATAGACGAGGCCCGCCTCACGCAGCACTCGCCAATGTCGCGTGCGACTGGATTTGCTCAGCGGCAGGTCGAACGAGGCGCAGAGCCGCTCATCGTCAGGTTGCGCAGACAATTCAGCTACAACTCGACGCCGGTTCTCGTCTGCAAGCGCCAGAAGGATGGGGCCCACCTCTAGCTCCTCGACGCCAGGGTGCGCCAACTCGCCAGCGTCCATCACTCCACCTCTCGACAAGGTACGCATGGGCGCGTACCTTCCGGGAGGTACGCGACTGTGCGTACCTTACTCCCGGGGGAGCCATGCCCGCACCCGCATCGCTACGTCGACGCGTCCTGTCCCGCATTCTCTCGACGCTACGCAAGCTCCTTCTCGCCGAGCACTCACCGTTCATGACTCTCTGACTCTGTCCAGCCCGAGAGGGCCCCGGGTGACCGTGTCCCATCCGTGCCCGATAAACCGGGGACTCACGGGGAATCGCGGTCACCAACGGGGGACTTGCATGACCAAGGTCCCCAACCGATGTTCCTGGTCAGGGGCCTTCAAACTACGCGGTGGGTGTGGGATTTGAACCCGCGGTGACTCGCGCCACGACGGTTTTCAAGATTGCCAAAGCGCCGGCGCTCGTGTCCTCGATGTCGCTCTACTTACGAACAGCCAAGTAGACGAAGAGCAACGCGCCGATGCCCAACACGGACAACTGAACGGCCCCCGAAATGCGCCACCGTAGGGCGACAAGGCCAACACCTGTCACCACCGCTGCCCCTACCAAGATCCACACCGCACGCCACGCAACCCTCGGGGCCTCCGGCACATCTTGCGGGTTCCAGCCATCCCTCCATCCGATCCACGCATAGCTCCAGAGGAACCAAGCGATCACCGCCATATCGACGATGAGAAGAACCACGGCGACCGCGATTTGTCGAAGTGCAGAAGGCTCACTCATGCGTTCAGCGTCCTCCGCCCGCCCCCGTTCCGCATGAGCGCTCCTACTCAGTGTGAACACGATCGGGGCCGTCGCAGGGCCGTCTCCGGGCCGTGGGAGGACAGTCGGCGGTGACCGACGATGACAGCTGCCCACATCCCCAAAGCAGGTCGCGCCGCTGATCATCTACGCAACCGCTGGCAGAAGTGCCGCTGTACAAGTGGAGGGTAAGAGGTGGGTGGCGGAGGAACGCCGTCTGCCAGTTTTAGAACTAGAGCCTCTCTTCAGTCTTGATCATGTGGCGGGGCGGAGGCGGTCCCGCTGGAGGTGTTCCGTCGGTCCGTTGCTGCCCCGAGTCGGATGCGGCGTCACAGCCGAGGAAAATAGTAGCCATGGACATAGTATCCATGTACTCTATTTCGTATGAGCAAGGGTTCATCGCCGAGCCCCACGCCCGGCTTCCTGGTATGGCGGCTCGCCAACAAGTGGCGTGTCGCGGTCGATCGCGCGGTGGCTCCGCTGGGTCTCACCCACGCGCAGTACGTACTGGTTGCGTCACTGCACGGCATGCAGCGCGCTGGCGAGCGGCCCAGTCAGCGCCGACTCGCCGACCACACCGGCCTGGAGGCGTTGTACGTCTCGAAGCTGGCGCGTGCCCTGGAGTCGGCCGGCCTGATCGAGCGCACCCGTGATCCCCGCGACCCACGCGCCGTGCAGCTCGCGCTCACCAAGCAAGGACAGGCTGTCACGCGGCAGGCCATCGCGGTGGTCCAGGGACTGCTTCAGCAGTTGCTGGAGCCGCTCGGCGGCCTCGACGCCCTGCGGACGCGCGCGTTCACCGACGAGCTGACGACCCTGCTCGACGTACCTCTCGCTCCATCCGTACCGAACGACCAGAGCACGCAGAGGAGAACACCATGACCACCACCGCATCCACCGCTACCGCGCCCGTTGCCGACGCCCGCGGCCTCGCCCTGGCACACTACGCCGCGCGCGGCGTCCTGGAGCACGTCCTGGCCCGGCACGGCGCCACGTTCCAGCAGCAGGTCGCCCTGCGCGCCGCTGTCACCGGCGACGCCCCGCAGACGCCGGACGATCTCGCCACCGAGGTCCAGGGCTCCCTCAAGGCCGATCCGGCCGAGATCCGCGCCACCCTCGACGAGCTGCTGGCCAAGCAGCTGCTCGTCGAGGACGGCGCGCACCTTCGCCCCACGGACGCGGGGCGCGAGCTGCTCGCCGCCGCCGGGGCGGAGACCGCCCCCATCTCCGCCCGCATCTGGGGCGGAATCCCCGCCGAGGACCTGGCCGCCGCCGGCCGCGTCCTCGCCCTGGTCACCGAGCGCGCCAACGCGGAGCTTGCGGCGCTGACCGCCTGACCTCCCGACCGGCCCTGTAACTGGCTGTGATCACAGGGTGGTTCGACAACCGGACGGTCATGTGACGCCTGGCCACCGAGTTACCTCGCCACGCGTCCGCTGCCGGATCCTGACGTCGGTACATGTCGGCTCTTCTGTCCAACGAAGCTGCATCGTCGCCGGAATCGACGCCGCAGATCACGGAGAGACTCATGGGCCAGATCAGTAGCGCCGAACGCCGACGCAACGAGGAGGCGATCCGCGCCGCCATGGACCGCCTCCTGCGTGGCGAACTCCCGCCCGGCGGCCGAGGAACCTACTTGGCCAGGTCATTTCTGAAGAATGAAACAGCGCAGGCCGCCCGGCGCCAGGTCGTACCAGGCACCGCTTTCCCACCCCGCCAGGAGACCGCCGACGTCCTGGCTAGTGCTGTGACCGCATTGGTTGGCCGGGTCGGTAGATGGAACGGTTGGATGTGCGGTGGCGTCCGTTTCGACCGTTGGGGGTGTGGTGGCTGAGCCTGTCCGTGTGCGCAGGTTGACCGACCAGGAGGGGCAGAAGCTGCAGCAGATCGTGCGTCGGGGCAGCACCAATTCGGTGCGGTTCCGGCGGGCCATGATGCTGCTGGCCTCGGTCGGCGGGAACCGGGTGCCGGTGATCGCGCAGCTGGTGCAGGCCGACGAGGACACCGTCCGGGATGTGATCCACCGGTTCAACGAGATCGGCCTGGCCTGCCTGGACCCTCGGTGGGCGGGAGGCCGTCCCCGCCTGCTCAGTCCTGACGACGAGGACTTCGTCGTCCAGACGGCCACCACCCGCCCGACCAAGCTCGGCCAGCCCTTCACTCGCTCGTCCATCCGTAAACTCGCCGCCTACCTGCGGAAAGTGCACGGTCGCGTGATCCGGATCGGCCGCGATACATTACGGTGCCTGTTCACACGCCGCGGCGTTACCTTCCAGTGCACCAAGACGTGGAAGGAGTCACCGGACCTCGAGCGCGACGCCAAGCTGGACCGCATCGAGCACGTCCTGGACCGCTTCCCAGACCGCGCGTTCGTGTTCGACGAGTTCGGCCCGCTCGGGATCCGGCCCACCGCCGGAGCCGGCTGGGCTCCCGCTGGTCACCCCGAGCGGCATCCCGCGACGTACCACCGCACCCACGGAGTCAGGTACTTCCACGGCTGCTATTCGGTCGGCGACGACAGGTTGTGGGGTATCAACCGGCGCAAGAAGGGGGCAGGCAACACCCTGGCCGCGCTGCGGTCGATCCGGGTTGCCCGCCCGGACGGCGCCCCGATCTACGTGATCATGGACAACCTGTCCGCCCACAAGGGCGAGACTCGTGCGCCAGGGGGGCTTTGGGATGGGCCCAGGAGCTGACGCTTCATGTCCCCGGCCGAGTACACGCCCGGTGAACGTCCCGGTCACGGCGCCAGCTGCGCGTCCATGAGGGCCTGGCCGGCTGACGTTCGGTAGTAGAGGACGGACCGGCCCGCTCGGCGACGTTCCGCAAGGCGGGCCTCGCGCAGGATGCGCAGGTGGCGGCCGACCGAGCCCAGGGGCAGCCCGGTGAGGGCGACCAGCTGCGTGGTGCTCTTCGGGCTCTCCAGCAGCGCGAGCAGCTCGGCCCTGGCTGAGCCGAGCAGCGCCGAGAGCGCCTGCGGTGCGCGCTTCCTGTCTGCCTCGGCGGCCAGGACGCCCGCGCACGGGTACACCACCGCGAATCGACGCGCGGTCCAGGCTGCGTCGCCTTCGGGCGGCAGGTCCCAGCAGACCCAGCTCCGGGCGAAGGTCACCGGGACGAACAGCAGCCGAACGTCGGCAAGTTCCAGCGGGGGGCTCTCGTACGCGGTGATCTGCAGGCGGTTGCAGCCCAGCCAGCGCATCCCCGGGCGCATATCGCCCAGCGCGGCGGCCCAGCCGCCGGCCGCGAGGCGCCCGGTGCGGGCGACGACATCCGCATCGACGATCCGTCGGCGACGCGGCCACGTCGGCCGGACGGTCTCCCACCACACCCACTCCAGCAGGTCCGCGGCACGCCTCGCCAGGTCCTCGCGGTCCAGCAGCGGTGCGGGCAGTGAGCCGTTCGACGACTCCGCCAGGTCGGCGAGGGCGGTATCCGAAGGTGTATGCCGGATCCGGGCCAGCTCCTCATCGAAGTCGGCCTCCTCTCCCGTGGGCGTCGGCGTGAGGAAGGTCGCGTTCCAGCGCGGTCCCAGCGCGGCGGGGACGAGCGCCGCGGTGACCGGATCGGCGGCCAACCGCGCGCGATAGTCCGGCTGATGGGCATCCAGCCAGCGGCGCTCGCCGGGGTGAGCCGGAGCGCCGTCGTGCAGCGTCTTCAGCGCCGCGACCGTCTCGGCCAGAGGCGAGGCGACGAAGCAGCTCGCGGCGAGCGTGTCCGCGGTCACCTGCCACCAGCTCATCGGTTTCGCCTCCCTGCGAAAGTCTCCCACCCCGCCGATCACGCCGGACAGACTCCCCGGCCATGCGCACCTACCGCGACCTCTTCCGCACCCCGGAGTTCACCCCGCTGCTGCTCGCCTCGGCGGGGCTGACCGCCGCACAGACGGTCGCCGGCCTGGCCCTCAGCCTCCTTGTTTTCGAATCGACCGGCTCCGCGCTGCTCTCGTCCCTCGCCATGTTCGGCCCCGCACTCGCCCAATTGGTCGGTGCGGCGACGGTGCTGTCCAGCGCGGACCGGCTGCCGCCGCGCGCCGCGCTGACCGGCCTCGCGCTATTCTCCGGCCTGGGCACCGCCCTCCAAGCACTCCCCGGGCTCCCGGTCTGGGCGCTCTTCGCGCTGCTGCTCGGGCTCGGCCTGGCCGGATCGGTCGGCGGCGGGGTCCGCTACGGCCTGCTCCACGAGATCCTTCCCCGGGACGGCTACCTGCTCGGACGGTCGGTCGTCAGCATGTCCGCCGGGATCGTCCAGATCTGCGGCTTCGCGGTCGGCGGCATACTCGTGGCCACGCTCTCTGCGCGCGGCGCCCTGCTCGCCGCTGCCGCACTGCACCTGCCCACAGCCGCGGCGACACGCTTCGGGCTGCGCCCGCGCCTGTCGCGAGCCGGAGGCCGCCCATCGGTCACCGAGACCTGGCGCACCAACGCCCGCCTCTGGTCCTCGGCACCCCGCCGCGCGGTCTTCCTCGCACTCTGGCTCCCCAATGGACTCGTGGTCGGAGTGGAATCGCTCTACGTCCCCTACGCGCCCGGCAGTGCGGGACTGCTCTTCGCCGTCGGCGCGCTCGGCATGCTGGCCGGGGACCTGCTGGTCGGACGGGTGCTGCCCACCCGCTGGCGGCCCCCGCTCGCCGTCCCTTTGTGCGCACTGCTCGCCGCGCCCTACCTGCTGTTCGCGCTACACCCAGGACCAACTCTGGCAGCAGGCCTAGTTGCGCTCGCCACGGTCGGCTACGCGTCCGGCCTGCTGCTCCAGGACCGCCTGCTGGCTCTCACTCCGGAGGAGTTGAGCGGCCAGGCGCTCGGCCTGCACAGCTCCGGCATGCTGGCGGTGCAGGGCCTGGGCGCGGCAGCGGCCGGAGCCGTCGCCCAACTCACCTCGCCCGCCATCGGGATGGCAATGACTGCGGCGGCATCGCTGACGGTGACGCTGATGTTGGCGCGAAGGCTCGGCTGATGCCATACCAGGCGTCACAACACAGTGAACCTATCCGGCCACGGCACTAGCGATACGGCGAGGCGTCGGCGCAGCGGCTTTTCACCCGGTCCTTCGTCGGACAGGTGCAGCGTATGGCGCGCCTTGAGCACCTGGCCGCACGTGAAGAAGGTACGCATAGCCATGGGTACGGCAGTCGCTGCGCTGCTGATCGGCGCCGCTGCGGCGACCGCCTCCGGGGCGCAGTCCGAGACGCCTCCGCCGCCGCCCACCCCTGCGTGGGTCAATGCCGACGGCACGGTCGACGAGAGCAAGATGCCGGAGGCCATGCCGCTCATCGGTGCTGACGGCAAGGTGGTCAAGGACGCCAACGGCAAGACGCTTAAGGTCAAGACGCGTGGGCTGCTCAAGCCGTCCGGAGCTCCCGTCGCACCCAAGTCCGCCCCCGCACCGAAGGCAGGGGAGACTCGCACCACCGAAACGGACGCGGACGGACGGGTGACGGAGAACGTTCAGGCTCAGCCGTCGGTGCCGCCAGCCAACTGAGGGCCCTGCGGTCGGCGGAGGAGAGGAGTTCGATATGGACAGAGGTCGACGTGTGTTGCGCCTGCTGGAAGGCGTGTGCGCGGTCGTTACGGTGCTCTTCGGGGCGCTCTTGGTGTTGTCCACCAACTACGACGCCCTGCTGGTCACCTACAGGAACGGCGACCTCTCCTCGACGATCGCGGTCTTCGCCGTGGCGTGCGTCGGCTGGCTGGGGCTGCGCCTGGCTCGCTCCCCTCGGCGTCCTGCGGTCGGGCTGCTCGTTGCTGGTGCGTGCGGCGTTGGGCTGCTGGCCGTGCTGTGGTGGGCGTTCCGTCCCGCAGCGGAGGAGCGGCACGATACGACGCCCACTCCGGGCCCGACGGCTCCTCCGGCACTGCCGACCTCCGGACCGTAATCACCCTGGACAACAAAGCCCTCGGCCATCGTTTTGGTGGTCGAGGGCTCCGTCGTTGGGGCCAGGGCGGCAACCGGCGGGTGACGGGCTCACGTTGGGGTGAATGCGTTGGGCCGTCTGCGGGTGGGATGCAGGGTGTTGGGCGTCGATCACGGTCACGTTGGGCCCCCGGCCGGGGTCCTAGTGCCGGCCAGACCATCGCCCGATCCCGTCCAGTCACCGCGACACTGGGCGGTCAGCGATCTGAGGGAGGCCGGGTCGGCCAAAGCCACACACCTGTCGGGGGCGCGTTCCCGGCATCTGACCGATACCTCAAAGCTAAATTCCCCACCCCGCCCGACGGCCACGGAACCACTCAAACGAAGTGGGGCCAAAAGAACCTGGAACATGGGGCGCACAAGGCGCCTTGCGCGCCCCCTGCGGTCCCGTGGTGGGGCCAGAAGAACTTGGAATCGTGGTCCCAAAAGAAGTGCGTAGAGACAGGGCAGCGGTAGCGGGACCAGGCCGCGGCCTGCGTCGACGGCGGTGTATCCGGTGCACTTCCCGGGCTGGGAGAACCCGAAGCCGGCGCCGCGGCCGACGATCTCGTACCCGATCCCGTTCGACCGGCGGTGACTAGTGCGACTCAGCTGGCGCGGCGGGACAGGCCCTCTTGCCGGGCCTGGGCAGGGCTTTCACACTGCGGATCACAGGAGTGGGGAGATGGGGGAGTGATGGCAGCACGACGACGGCGCCGATCGTCGACCTCTACTTCCAGGTCCTCTGGGGTCTGACCTTCCTTGTGCAGGGCATGGGGGGAGTGGGCGCTCATCGAGTGGCTCGCCGGTACCGAGAGGCCCAAGGATCCAAGAACTCGCTACCGATATCACTTTCTCTGTGCAGGCCGGATTCATTGCCGTGGTGCTTATCCCCTTCATGCGCCTGCCGCTTGAGGCCGCGATGCGGGCCTGGTATCGGTGGAGGGGGCAAGCTGGCGATGCCGCCGAGCCGTCGGCCAATGCCGGGAGCGAGGGGGCAGCCCAAGGGGATGCCGACACGTCCGCAACGGCCCCATAGTGTCGCCGCCAGTTATGAATCGATACCCCGAGACGGTCTCAGCCCCGCCCTCCGGGTTGCTGGAGACCCTCCGCGCGACACGGTGAAGCCCTCGGATCCTGAAACGTTCGAGGGCTTCACGCACGACGAGAACCCCCAAGCCCGAAGGCCTGAGGGCCCCATGCGCGCCGTGTCAGACGAGATGACCGAGCCACGTCGTCAGCCAGGACCAAACAGCAGTGCCGACCCCCGTCCCCACCGCGGTCGCGGCCCCGCCCAACAGGCCGGTCACCGCGACCGTCCGATACCGCCGCCCACGGCGCGTCCCGCGCGCAGTACGAGTGGCCTGTTCCTCGCTCCCGCTAGCTCGGGTCGGTGAAGGCCGTGTTGGCCTGGGTGGTTCGACGGAGGACCGACCAGATCCCTTCCACGGGGTTGAGGTCGGGTGCGTAAGACGGCAGGTGGTAGGCGGTGAGCCAGTCCTGCGCGTCGATGAAGGCCCGCATTCGGCGGTCTTTGTGGACGTTCAAGTTGTCCCAGATGAGGACGATGGGTGCGTCGAGCTGCTGCACCACGTCAGCGGACAGCTCAACGACGACGCCGCCATGATCGCCATAAAGCGCAGCGCCGCCGAGCAGGCCGGCGCCACCGTGCGGGTCCTCGTCGACCCGCCGCAGGGGGCGTGACAGAGTGCAGGGCATGGCACCCTGGGATACCGCGTCATCCTCACGACCAGGGGCGCTGTCGTCATGCAGGGCGAGTGGTCCATCCGCGAGACCGGGGAGCGGAAGTTCCGGTCCTGGATCGGCAGCTATGGCAGCGTGCCGGGCGCCCGCGTCGCACTGGCCGAGCAGGCCGCGGACGGGTCTTGGGTCGAGCTGAAGGCGTGGCCGGACAGCACGGCGTAGCTGCCGTCAACTCAGGCGCCGCCCCGGGCCTTTGTCTTCACGTCCTGCTCGGCTACTCGGCCGGGTCCTCCTCGGCATGCCGGACCGCCGTCTTCACGGCCCGCTCGACGTCGTACCGGTTCTGCCCGGTGGCCTTCGCGTGCTCCGTGATCGCAGCCAGCACGGCCGCGGATAGTTGGCCCTCGCGTTCGCCACCGGCAAGAACCTCGTCGACGAGACTGCCGCCCGAGCCTCCGTGAGCGAGGTGGTCGGCGACTGAATACTTTCCTGGCTGCCTGATCGCGCAAGTTCGTCTGCGGTGTGCTCATCCTGGCCTCCTGGGACCGGGCCTTGCCGGGGGCGGCGGGCTCGCCGATGCGCTACTCGAAGAGGTCGGGCTCTTCCCGGACGATCTCGTCCCACAGGGGACGCAGCTGGAACCACCCGGAAAGTGGGGTGCCGATCTGTTCCCGGACCACGACCGCACTGTCGTGGTCGATGTGCTTGGGAGTGCCGGCGGCCATCGCGAGAAGCTGCGCCTGGCAGGAACGCTCCATGGTGATGAACCACCAGGCCGCTTCCAGAACTGTCTGCCCCACGGTGAGGTTTCCGTGGTTCTGGAGGATGACGGCCTTGTTCGGGCCGAGCGCCCGCCCGATGCGCCGGCCCTCCTCGGTGTCGTTGACGACACCGTGGTAATCCGCGTAAAGGCCGTGATCCTCGTAGAAGGCGCAGGCGTCCTGCGTCAGCGGGTCGAGCCAGACGCCCAAACTGGAAAAGGCTTTGCCGTACGTCGAGTGGGCGTGGGCGGCGGCGACGACGTCGGGGCGAGCGCGGTGCACCTCGGAGTGGATGCAGAACGCCGCGCGGTTCACCGGGCGCTTTCCCTCCACGACATTGCCCGCGCCGTCGACCAGAAGCAGGTCGGAGACCCGGATGTGCCGGAAGCTCATGCCGAACGGGTTGACCCAGAAGCGGTCCGGGTCGCCGGGGTCGCGTGCGGTGATGTGCCCGGCGACCCCTTCGCCGAAGCCGAGTTTGCCGAACAGCCGGAACGACGCGGCGAGTTCCTGCTTGCGCAGCTGCCGCTCGTCCTCGACCGACAGCCCGGCCGGACGCAGATTGAGAGCCGCGATCTGTTCTTCGGTGCCAAGAGCCGCCTGCGTGTCGGCTGCGAGTGTCTCCATGGAGCCCTCCATAAAATACATACCTGTTCATTTATGGCTGGCCGGTACTCTGGCACGCGCCGCAGGCACCGTCAATGGATTGGGGAGGATGCCCATGGCGAAGGGTGCGCAGACTCGCGCGCGAAGCGTGTCGAGACTGCAGGCAGCGGCGCTCGAGGTGTTCGCGGAGCGCGGCTTCCGCGGCGCGTCGATCGAAGAGATCTGCACACGAGCCGGGTTGTCGCGAGGGGCGTTCTACTCGAACTTCGAGGACAAGGAAGCCCTGTTCTTCGCCCTGTTCGACGAACACGCCGACCGTGAGGTGGCCCGCCTGGACGCGGCGATCTCGGATGCCTCGACGGTCGAGGAGGCACTCGACGGCCTGACGGGCGACAGGAACAGTGACGAGGAACGCCTGTGGTTCCTCGCGTCCACGGAGTTCACCCTCCACGCGATCCGGCATCCGCAGACCGCCGAGCGGCTCGCCGAGCACGATCGCCTACTGCGGGCCCGGCTCACCGAACTCCTCACGGGGTTCTTCGCACGCGTCGGGCGGCACGGGAACCCGGACCTCGATTCGCTCGCCCGGTTGCTCATCGCCCTCCACGAAGGCGCGTTGATGCAGTCCCTCGTCGAATCCGATCGGCTGCCACCGGGTGCATTGCAGCGCAGGTTTCTGCCGGCGATCCTGAGGGCCGAGGGCTGCTAGGCGGTCAGGGCTACGCGTCCACGGCGGCGAGTTCCGCGGCGATGGCCTGGAGCAGGTCGCGCGGGATGAGCCCCACCGCGAACGCGGCGATCTGGAGCAGGGACAACTCCGCTGCCATGCGCGCGAACGGTCCGTGCAGGAGTGCCGCGAAGTGCGTACGCAGGATGCGGCCACAGCCCGACGTCGTTCGAGTAACTGTCGGCGGCGCGAACGGCCCCTTGGATGAGGGGCCGTTCGGCATCGCACGAAAAGGCTATTTAGCGGGCCGAACTGACGGTGTGTGGTGCTCGAGGTCGGCTACTTCCCGAGCCAACTCCGAACGGGGCCCTGAGCGTCCGTCCAGGGGCCAGGCGAGGACTTGGTGCCCGAATATGTGAGCTTATCCGGGACGGACGGCGCGGGGCCGGGCCGCAGCGCGATGAGCACCTGGGAGGGGGCCCGGCGCGCCCGGGAAGACAAGAAGCCCTCGCACTCACTCGGAATGCATCGGGCGCCGCTGCTGTGCGCGGTCTGTGGCGATTACACGGATCCGGTTGATCCGCCGCGGTCAACTGCTGGACTATGTCGGCGACGGATGGGGGCCAGGTGGACTGGATCCACGGCGCGGCGGCCCGGGAGTCGACGGACTAGCCCAGGGCCGGTACTCGGTGGCGGGCGCCGGCGCCGGCGGCGGCGATCGGCCGCTGTCGTGAATATCTGTAGTCGCCTGCACGGATGAGCTGGGGTTCGCCGCCGCGTGCAGAGAAATACTAACCCGCCGGACAGCCCGAAGTCGCCTGCATTACGGTCGACTTGGCCGTAGTGGTATGCGCGACCGGAGGGCTTCCGGATGGTCGATGGGTCGGTGGCCGAGCGCGGGGTGCTGACCGCGCCAGACCAGCTGTGCGATTCGGGTGGCCATCTTGGAGAACAACCCTGCCGTCTGGCGGGTTTCTGGGTATCGGGCGTGTCGCCGCCGCGGTCGCATCGTGATCTCCATCGTGCCGGTTCGCCGGCAGGCGGGGCAGAAATATTCGAACGGGGGGAGGCATAGCCATGCGAGACCAGCTCCTCGGGGGCCGCTACCACCTGGTGCAACAGCTCGGCGAGGGAGGGATGGGCCAAGTATGGGAAGCGCAGGACGAAGCGCTGGGCCGGCCCGTCGCAATCAAGGTGATCTCCCTGCTCACCGGTGGCGGACGCTATGGCGACGAGGCACGCGCCAGGTTCCTGCGTGAGGCACAGATCACTGCCCGGCTGCAGCACGCCAACATCGTGACCATCCACGACCTCGGCGAGACCGGCACAGAGGACGACATGGCCCCGTTCCTGGTGATGGAGCTGGTCCGAGGCGAGGGCCTGGACGCGAAACTGCGCCGAGGAGCCGTGGCCTTGCCGGACGCCGCCCGATGGGGCGCGCAGATGGGTGACGCACTCGCTGACGCACATAACGCCGGAATCATGCACCGGGACATCAAGCCGTCCAACATCCTCATCACGCCTTCCGACATCGTGAAGGTCCTCGACTTCGGCATCGCGCGGGCGGCCGACCCCTACGCGACCGCGGACCGCCTCACCCAGACCGGCTTCATCGTGGGCACGCCCCCCTATATGGCACCCGAACAAGCACGCGGCCTCCCCGAACCGCGCAGCGACCTGTACGCGCTCGGCTGCCTACTCTTCGAACTGATCACGGGCCGGCTGCCGTTCCAGGCCCCCGACACCGTGGGCTTCCTCACGGCTCACCTCACCCAGGAACCACCCGCCCCCAGCTCGGTGGCCACAGGCATCCCACCCGCCTGGGACGACCTCGTGCTGACTTTGCTGCACAAGGACCCCGCCCAGCGGTACCCGAACGCCGCCGACCTCGCCCAGGCACTGCGACAACTCGGCCCTGCCCCGGAGCCCGCGCTGCCAGCAGACCAGCCCACCCCACCCACCACCATGCCGGAGACCATGACAGCGTTCCGGATGTCGGTCGATGACGTCTTCTCGATCACCGGCCGAGGCACTGTGGTCGTCGGCCGCATCGAGTGCGGTGTCATCAAGGTCAACGAGGAGGTGGAACTGGTCGGTACGAAGGAGAAGCCGATCAAGGCCACCGTCACCGGTGTCGAAATGTCCCGCAAGCGAGTCGACGTGGGGCAAGCCGGCGACAAAGTCGGTCTGCTGCTTCGCGGCATTGAGCGCAAACAAGTGGAGCGTGGCATGGTCGTCGTGAAGCCAGGTCTGCCCGAAAGCGCGGCCGTCGACCATCGCGGACAACTCCTCGGAGTGCACTGCGACTCGGCACCGGCTCCACGCAGAGACGACGGATGATCAGCTGCACGGCGGCGTGCGCGGTCTGCCCGAGGGCCTCGGTGAAGTGCGACTTTCCCGTCCCCGAGGGTCCACAAATGCAGAAATCCTCGCGGCGGCCGACCCATTCCAGGCCCTTGAGGGCGTCCTGAGTGGGCTTGGGGATAGACGACTTGGACTCGTGCCAGTCCCCGAAGGTCCTGCCGGGGCGCAGCTGCGTACTTCTGCAGCGAACTGTTGACCTTCTGAGCGCCTACAGCCGGGATGATGTCGCAGGCTCGTCGAGCAGGTGCTGGATCAGCGTGATCGCACGGTCGATGGCGGGCGGTTCGCCGATCACGATAGGAGTCCATTGCAGCGCGGTACCCAGCTGAACGACGATCTCCACCGTCCGTGCGTCGATTCCGTTCAATCCGTGTGCAGTGAGGCAGGCAGTCACGCCGGCGCGCAGGGCGGCGTTCACCTGGCCTCCCTCGGCCATAAGCACCCGCAGGGCCACGGTGGGCTCCTGTTCGGCGAACTGCCGCAGCGGTCCGTGGCCGGACGTCACCTGCATGAACCGGCGGATGTCGGCGAGCGCCCCCCGCACTCCGCCGACGGCGCTGCCCTCGGACACCGTCTGCCATGTCTCGGCGCTCAACTCCGCGAGGATCACGGCCAACAGTGCCTCACGGTCACCGACCCACCGGTACAGCGTGCTGCGTCCGACGTCCAGGGTGGCCGCCAGGGTGCGCATGTCTACGCGGTCTCCGTGCAGGAACACCCGCCGGGCGTACTGGACGGCCAGCTCACGCGTCGGCCGTTGCAGTCGGGGCAGCACAGGCTCGGAATCCGGGGTCGACTTCACCGGGCCATCGTAGAGCGGGACAGATTGCACGCCTGAACCAAATGAAACACTATTGACGAGTGTCCCACACGGTTCTAGCGTCTCGGGAGCCTCGCGGATGCGGGGTCATCGAGACTCAAGGAGGAGTCCGCGTGCGCCTGCTCCCCGCTCCACTCGGCACCCTGGCCTGCGCTCTGATCACGAGCGTCGTCCTGACCGCCGCACCCCCCGCCCACGCCCGTGGGGGCGCCGACGAGAGCGCGGGCGCGCAGGCGGCCGACTGTCTGTGGCAGGGGCCGGCCGGTATGGTCGACGACCCCGCCCAGAACTACGCCTTCCCTGACGCCGGAGCCCGCTACTGGTCCGCACAGCTGACCCTGCCCACAGGCGCCCGGCTCACGTTCGACGGCGCGTACGCCCACGCCCGTTACCAGTCGCTGAACAGCTACGACATGGCCACGCACGCGCCGACCGATGCGCTCGACGACATCTCCACCCGGCCGGACCCCGGCTCGTCCAACCCCTACCTTCCCGGGGCCCGGCGCGCTCATGACGCCCACCGCTCATACCACGTCGCTGTCCTGGGCGACCCCGCGCCCAGTAACCCGGCGCAGCGAGCCGGGAACACCCTCTACGCCGGCGTGGCAGGGCAGACGAAGATGGCTCTGATCTACCGCGTCTACCTGCCCGACCGTGGTCGTGACGCCACTGGCGGCGCCGGTCTGCCCCGCCCCACCCTGCATCTGGCGGATGGTTCCACCGTGACGGGTCCGGCTCTGTGCCAAGCGGTCGAGGCGTCCCGGAACCGGCTGCCTCTCACCACCCTTGCTCTGCAGAGTTATCTGGCGTTGCGCGACCAGCCGGGTCGTCCGACCGGATTCCCCGCCGCCGCCCGGCCCGTCTGGCACACCTTCTACAATCCGGCCTTCAGCCTGGCCTGCGTTTACCAAGGCGCCTGTGATGGAACACCCGCCCGGACCGGGGGCCAGTACTCCAACCGCGACAACCAGTACGTCGCCGGCTACGTCAGCCGCGCCTTCGGCAACGTGCTGGTCCTGCGGGGCAGACTGCCCGTCACCCCCGCGACCCTCGATCGCGAACCGCGCATGGCCGCGCACACCGACCTGCGGTACTGGTCACTGTGTTCCAACGAGAGCTACGCCACCACCCGCGCGGCCGCCTGCGTGGACGACGAACACGTGCTGACCGACCGACACGGCCGGTACACGATCGTGCTGAGCCTGCCGCAGGACCGGCCCGCCAACGCCACCGCCGCCAACGGCGTCACCTGGCTGAGCCTGTCCCCGAACGGAGACGGCGCCGGCCACCCGGACGACACCATGCTGATCCTGCGCAACATGCTGCCGTCCACAGGCTTCCACCACGCTGTGCAGGACACCGAGACCCCCGGCGACGAGCGCGCCGTGATGGGCGATTACCTGCCTAGCGGCACCTACACGACCACGACGGGGTTCGAGGCCCTCGGTCACCTGGCCGCGGTCCAGGCACACGGCTCCCGCTGACCTATCCGGCCGAGCCGACCCGGGGGGTCGGCTCGCTGAGCGCCCGCAGCACGGGCGGGAGCGTCCGCTTGGCCAGGTCGCTGTTGGCCGTGACGGCGTCGGGGTGGGTGAGCGCGTGCGCGTTCAGGCCCTCGGACAGCGCCATGACCACACGGGCCAAGTCGGCTGCGGGGAGGGCGGGTTGGCGGCCGCCGCGGGCGAGCAGGTCGGCCAGCAGGGCGGCCAGCCCTGCCACGAGGCGCGGGAGCTGAGTGCCTATCCCAAGGCGATCGGCTCACCGGCCTTGGCCGTCGAGCAGGGCGCCCTGGCCGGCACGCTGGACTGGGGGAGCCAGCGTCGCCGTGCCCACCTTCGCCGTCAAGATCGTCCCCGGTTACCAGGGCGACCTGCGGGTCTGTGACCTCACCCGGACGGAGATCACCGACATCACCGTCAAGGAAGCCTGGACCGGGCCGGCTCGTCTCCAGCTCTTCGCCCACGTCATGGCGCCGCTGGCCGATCTGCCCGTGCTCGAGATCGTCTCCGCCAGCCACATCGTCACCGACCTCACGCTCGCCCCCATGCGGCCGGTGTACGACTTCCTGACGGCGGGGTGACACGGGACGATATCTCCCTGAAGTGCTGAAACATGCTGGTACGTCCCTTCTCGCTTAGAGTCGGGGATGACCCGGAGGCCAATGCGCGGGAGGCGCGCCATGATGCGGTCGAGGTACGGCGCGGTCCTGGGAACAGTTGTCACCCTCGGCCTGGCGGCAGTCGCGTTCACGCCCTCGGCGAAGTCCACGGGACCGGTGGTCTCCCTCGATTCCGGCATGGTGCGCGGCACCGAGTCGGCAGGCGTCGAAGGTTTCAGGGGAATCCCGTACGCCCAGCCCCCCGTGGGCGCCCTGCGCTGGCGCAACCCACAGCCGGTCACACACTGGAGCGGGGTGAAGAACACCACCGCGTTCGGCCCGGCGTGCCCCCAAACGGACCACGTCCCGCAGTCGGAGGACTGCCTGACACTGAACGTCTGGCGTCCCGGGACGGCCCGCCCTTCGGCACCACTGCCGGTCATGGTCTGGATCTACGGCGGCGCACTCGTCCACGGCAACACCACCATGTATCCGGGCGACGCGCTGGCCCGGCAGGGCGTCGTCGTGGTGAGTATGAACTACCGGATGGGACGGCTGGGGTTCTTCGCCCATCCCGCCCTCGCCGAGCAGTCACCGGGCCAACCGGTCGGCAACTACGGCTACATGGACCAGCTCGTCGCACTGAAGTGGGTGCAGCACAACATCCACGCCTTCGGCGGCGACCCGAAGCAGGTCACGATCTTCGGCGAGTCGGCCGGCGGCGGCTCCGTCATGGCCCACATGGTCTCGCCGCTCTCGCGCGGCCTTTTCCAGCGGGCGATCCTGCAGTCGCCCGGCATCCCCACGGCCCGAGCGGACGTCCTGCCCCTCACCCCGCTCCGGAACGCCGAACGGCGGGCCGTCGACTACGCGCACTCCGTCGGCATCGACGGCACAGACGGCAGGGCGCTGGCCAAGCTGCGTGCGTTGCCGCCAGGGAAGCTGGTCGAGGGAACCGACTCCACCGCCGTCCTGGCCGGCCTGTCCGGCGGGAAACAGGTCACCGGCATCTCCGGCTCCATCCTCGACGGCCGCTTCCTGACCGAGACCCCCGACGCCGCCTTCGCCGCCGCCCACCAGGCCAAGGTGCCGGTCATCGTAGGTGCCAACGACCGTGACCTGGCCATCGGGCAGGCCGCTTCCAAGGCGGCACTGTTCGCGCAGTTCGGCGCACTGGCCCCCGAGGCACGCAAGCTCTACGACCCTCACGGCGACCAGAGTCTGGCCGAACTGCGGCAACAGGTGTTCGCCGACAGGACACTCGTCGAACCCTCCCGGCACCTGGCCGACCAGGCGGCGAAGGCGCGGCAGCCGGTCTGGTGGTACCGCTTCTCGTACGTCGCCGAGTCCGAGCGGGCGAAACAGAAGGGCACACTGCACGGCTTCGAGATCCCCTACACCCTCGACCTGCCCTCCGCCCTGGTCGGCGACAAGGTCACCACGGCCGACAAGAGCATGGCCACCCTGGCCAGCGGCTACTGGGTGTCGTTCGGCAAGTCCGGCGACCCGAACGGCGGCGGACGTCCGGCGTGGCCCCGCCACGACCCGGCCGTAAACCGGCTGATCAACTTCACGGACCAGGGCGCCGTGATCGGCCCCGACCCGCTCAGGGCCCGGCTGGACCTGTGGCAGCGGTTCTGGGCGAGCCGTGAAGCCGGACAGCGACGGACCGACACCAGCGGCTCGCCGGCAGAGCTCGGCAACGGGCGGCCTCCTCGAGGACCTTCATCAGGTCGATGACGTCCGTCGCCTGAGACGACGCCTCGGCCGTCGCGATCTGCTGCCCCTCCGCTTTGACCTTGACCAACTCACGCGCCTTTTTGTAGGTGTCATGACATCGCTTCGGATCCCAGTCACCGCGGAGCACTCGACCAACTGCAGTGCCAACTGCAATTCCTTGCCGCGGCGGAGCCCTTGACAACCTGGACGCCGTAGCCGCCCTCCGACAGCGCGAGGAGCGCGGAGATGGGCACGGTCAGCACGTTCTTCGGAGAAGGCTGTTGAGCTGGTCGAAGACGCCCTCCTCCTGGACGAGCTGGCCTGTGCGGTGCAGTTTCTCCGTGGGCTCTTCGAATCATGATCCCTCCCCTTGTTCGCGCAAGCCGCGCTGACGTTGCGTTCGACGATGCGCCGCGGCGGGTCTGCCTCGACGACCTCGATGGCGACGAGCAGGTCCATCGGGCGAAGACACCTGGCGGTCATGACTTTGATGGCCATCGGCATGATGGGTTGCGGCGGCGAGCATGACGGAGGCGCCCCGACGGCGAAGGCGACGGTCAGCCGAAGCGCGGAGCAGAGTGCGCGTGTGCTGTCTCAGCAGCAGCTCGAGGATGCCGTCGTGGACGCGCATGACCTTCCCGGAGTCCAAGTGGAGGAGGTTGGGGTGGGGACCAAAGGTGTCGGCAATGGCGTCATCCATGCTGTACGCCCCGCCACCGACCCTTCGCTGTGCGCGCCGGTCGGCGCCGCAGTGGACGGAGCCAGCGGTTACACCCCCGTCGGCAGCGTGCAACGCATCGCGGGCACGGAGGGCCACTCGGCGATCATTACCCTGGTGTCGTACCGCTCAGCGGATGCCTCTCGAGTCATGAAGGAACTTCGTGCGGGCTTGAAGTCCTGCAAGGGTTACGAGGCGGCGGGCGCGGGTGCCATGAAGGTGACGTACGAGAACGTCGAAGCCGCCAAAGCTCCCTCGCGGGGCGATGAAGGGGTCGCCTTCCGGCTCAAGTGGGTTGCCGAGCCCGGTGAGGACGGCCTGAAGGTCCCCAGCAGTGTGGCTGTCATCCGCCACGGGTCCACACTGGCGATCTACAAGGCCATTTCCGACAGCCCCCGGGCGCCGGCGAACGCCCCAAAGCAGCTCCAGCCCAAAGCCGCTCCGCCGACCTCACGTCGAATGCGCCGCGGCGCTCACATGCAGGCAATGCGGATCGTCAGTCCGGCAGAGAAATCACCGTGAAGCGGCGGTCACCTCCCGAGATGGTCGCTAGACGAGCTTGAGCCGTTGGGCGGGCCGGTCGTCGGTGAGGTGTGGGCCGGACGGCACTAGGCCGGCCAATCCGACTGGCGGAGGGTGGCGAGCAGGCAGGGGTTTGGCAGCCTCCGATCAATCGAGAGGTGGGGGACGCTTACCCACCAGCCGAGGGCGGTGATCCACATGATGTGGTACGGCGGTTGGGGCTGGGGCGGCTGGCTCGTCATGGTCATGTTCATGGTGTTGTTCTGGGCGCTGGTGATCGCCGGTGTCGTTGCGCTTGTCCACTACCTCGCGGGCAGCCGTCTCGGCCACCAGAACAGCCCGCCTCCCTCGTCCGGCGAGCCCGGGTGGAGAAGCAGGCGAGCCGAGGACCTGCTCGCCGAGCGGTTCGCCCGCGGGGAGATCGAAGAGGACGAGTACAAACGTCGGCTCGCGCTACTGCAGGAGCACCGGTGAGCGCGAACCGCCCGCGCGGGATGTGGCTGGCTGTGGGGGCAGCCGCCGCACTGGTGCTGGGCATCGCGACCGCAGTGCTGCTCGCCGCCACCGGTGCCTTCCGCGGCAGTGCGCCAGCAGCCTGGCAGGGCCGGAGCGCACAGTGCAATGCGCCTGTCCTGAAAGGCCACGCGGTGGATGTGACCGTGGGGGACATGGGGCCGGGCATGATGGGGCGGCCCAAGGGACGCAACCCGACGGGCGGCACCGACTGGCAGGGCATGGGCATGCTGCGTCTGCACGCGACACCGAGCACGGTCCCGGCCGGAGTGGTGTCGCTGCGGGTGTTCAACGCTGGCGCCCTCACCCACGAGGTGGTCGTGCTGTCCCTGCCACCAGGTCAAGCTCCAGGAGAACGCCCTACCGGTTCCAATGGGCGGATCAATGAGGCGGGGAGCCTCGGGGAGGCTTCGCGCAGCTGTGGTGCGGGGGCCGGGAAGGGCGTCATGCCGGGGGCGATGGCCTGGACCACGGTGACGCTACAGCCCGGCCGCTACGAGCTGGTCTGTAACCTCCCCGGCCACTACGCGGCCGGTATGTACTCGGAGCTGGACGTCATACGGTGACCACAGCAAGGACCGGCGCAGACGCTGAAGGAATGCGTCCCTACACATACGCGGCCGGGCCATCTACCGGGAACTGATCAACCGAGCGCTCGTACAGCGTGTGAGTACAGCAACCACCGCGACCGTCACCGGCCCCACTGACGCGTCGCCCGTGGGGCCCTCCGAGGAGGCGTGCGTGTCTAACGGCGTGACAACGCCCACGAGCAGCGCCGGACGGGCGCGCACACCTGTGGACCATCGCCGCAGGTGAGGGCACACCGACCCAAGGTCAGCCGCCCGCCCAAGTTGTTTCGGGACGGAGAGGTCGTGGGTTCAAACCCCGCGCCCCGACACTGGTGAGAGGGCCATTCGCGTGATCGCGAATGGCCCTCCGTCGTGCTTGGGGGTCGTTGATCAGGCCACCCCGTCGACCTGGCCGCCTTCGCGATCACGGCCGAAGCTGTTTGTGGTGGACCACCTCCATGGTGGCCTGAGTTCTGTGACCGACCACGGGCGCTGACCTGTCAGTGGTCCTTCTTGCGCCTGCCTCCGATTTGGTACGGCCGCATCATCTCGTTGTCCTCGTGCTCGACGATGTGGCAGTGCCAGACGAAGCGACCAGGGTGGTCGAACCGGGCCTTCACCCGGGTGATTTCTCCCGGATAGGCGATCACGGTGTCCTTGAAGCCACCCTCCCAGCTCTCCGGCGGAATGGGGGACCCGTTGAACGGTTGGCGGTTCACCACCTCGAAGGCCACCTCGTGGATGTGGATCGGGTGGGCGTCCGCAGTGAAGTTGTACAGCTCCCATGTCTCGGTCGCGTTCAGTCTCGGGTTCTCCGTGACCGGGTCGGCCCAGCCGAGCAGCACCGGATTGCCGGCGGAGTCGACCGTGCCGAGCAAGGTCTCGACCGGTGTGTCAGGCGGCACCGGAGGGACGTTGGTTGAGGTCATCTCGTTGAGGGAGAGCCGGCGGGTGACGCTCGACGAGCCGAGTGGCCTGATCTTGGGCAGCTTGAGCTTGTTCGGCGGGACGCTCTTGTCCTTGCTCACCAGCGGGCCGACCACGAATTTCATCACCTGCCCGGTGGTGTCGGGATTCGCCGCGTCGAAGGGAATGCCCCGGCCGCCGAAGGGTGCGTCCGGTCCCTCGTTGATGAGGTACAGCTCGGTGCCTTCCGGGATTTCGGTGAAGTCGACGATGACGTCGGCCCGCTCCGCGTTGGCCAACAGCAGCTGCTGCAGCTGTACCGGTGCGGGCAGGAACCCGCCCTCGTTGCCGATTTGCCAGAACGGTACGGCCGACTGGGCCGGTCGGGCGGTCGGACTGTCCGCGATCTTCAGGATGAGGAACCGGGCATTGCATCCGTTGAGGAAGCGCAGTCTGTAGCGGCGCGGTTCGACCTCGAGCTTTGGCCATGTCCGGCCGTTGACCACGATGGTGTTGGCGAAGAATTCGGGGTTCCAGTAGGGCGATACGTCGGTGGTGGGAATGTACGGACCCGCGAACCCGTCGAAGAATTCCCGGGTCGTGGGGTAGAACAGCGAGCCGTCTGAGTTGAAGGAGCGGTCCTGGATGGCCAGGGGGATCTCGTGGTACCGGGTGTTCGGTGGGTCGCCGAAGGCGGGCGCCGGTCCGGGCAGAGTCCCCTTGGGAAGGTCGCACTCGCCGCCGCGCAGCAGATAGAACCCGGCAGGTCCGGCGTAGACGTTGAGCCGGGTCAGACCCAGGGTGTGATCGTGGAACCAGAGGGTCGATGCCCGCTGGTCGTTGGCGTACTGGAAGGTCGCTGTACCCGGGTCCCACTTCAGGCCGTGCGCATCGGCGAACTTCTCCCGGAACTCGTTGTAGAACGTGCCTACGGTGGCGAATCCAGGAGGAATGTTGTTCGCGCGTGGCAGGTACCACGCTTCGGTGTAGCCGTCGCTCTCCTCGGTGGAATGCCCACCGTGCAGGTGAGTGACGATCGGCACGGGGCCGGTATACGGACCCGGCGTCGATGTGAACGTCGGTCGGGAATCACGCCCGGCCTTGCCGCCCGGCGGGTTTGCCCAGTGCAGGGTGGGGTCGACCGTCAGCAAGTGCGGGAGGAAATGGCCGTGCTTGTCGACGAGATCGTTCACCCAGGTGACCCGGACGGGCCGGTCGACCTTGGCCTCGATGGTGAACGACGGGTAGTTGAACGTGGTCTTGTCGCCGAGCGAGCCGTATCCCCACACAGTGGTGGACGGCAGAGTGGGCGGCAATACCTGCTGGCTGAACTGCCGGACGCCGATGACGTACGTGTCGATGCCGTGCCCCTGCGAGTGGCCGGCCTTCGGCATCGCCGGCGGGATCACCAGGTTGGTGACGTATTTCGGGACGGTCGTGGGATCCAGGGTGGGGACGGGGAATTTGGCGGCAGACCCAGCCCCCGGGGCCACCGCGGTCCCGTTCGGGAGTGCCACCGCCCCATTAGGTCCTGGAAGAACCAGAGCCGCCCCACCGGCAGCCCCGGCTACGAGTACGTCTCTTCGTGCGATCATTTCTCTCGCCTTCCGCAGCCCGAGGGCGCCGATCATTTCCTCACGGGATGTTAGGGCGCGTACACAGCAGGTAGAGGAACGCTGCCCGGTGTGTCGTCAAGCTGTCGGGAGGGAACGGCGTGCGGGCTGGAATCGGCAGTAACGGCTAACGAGCTCGTGCACGGTAGGCAGTGAGACGTCGAAAACTTCAGTGGGGCTCGGGGTTCACAGCTGCCGTGCGGATTTGAGGTCCGTGGTCTGTTGGTGGGACAGCAGGCCGGCGACGGCTTGGACGGTGTCGCTCATGTGCTCGCGGCGGCCGAGGTGGCGGGTCAGGGCCCGCCAGTTCTTCAGGTGGGCGATGCCGTGCTCGACGCGGATGCGGCGTGAGGAGTGCGCTTTGCGCTGGCGCTCGTAGATCTCCTCGTACCAGTCCGGGGCGTTCTTCTTGAACTTGCGGTGCGGTGGCGTCACCACCCGTCCGCCGGTCTGAGCACCCAGACCCTGGTAGCCGGCATCGGCGAGGATCTCGACTGCGGGTCCGTCGGCCAGAAGCTTGACCAGCCCTAACTGGCGGGCGTGGGTGATGTCCGCGCAGCTTCCGGGCTTGGTCCGGCTGCAGAACAGCACGCGGCCTTCGTCGTCCGTGACCACCATGGATTTGACGGCGTTCTGCTTGTTCTTGCCGGAGATGAACTTGTCCCGGTCCTTGCGTTCGGCGGCCGGGCGGCGGACTCGGATCTCGGTGCCGTCAATGATGCCGGCCCACCCGGATACGACCTTGAGTCCGCCCCGCCGGAGGACGGCCGGCACTGCCCCTCCTGCCGCACCGACCTGCGCCAGCAGTACCCACCCCTGCGCCAAGCGGTCTTCGGGCGGCGCTCGCGCAGCAAGTAGCCCGGCCTCGCCGAACGTGATGCTGTCGGTTGAACTGGAACCTGAGAGGTGGGGCAGGTCAAGCTGGAACCCAAACCGTGGGGCAGGTCAACCTGTCACCCGACCCTGCATCAGACCCCTTCGGATGCGTCGAGGCAGACGAACAACGCTTCACGTGAGCTACCGGTGCCTACGCCGGCTGCCAGATCAGCTTGGTCCCAGGTCGACGCATCCGTGACCGTTGCATCGCTGATGCCATGAATGGTGAAGGCGCTCTCAGCCACCGGCGTCTGTGGATGCCCTGTGAGATGCGGGCGGTGTGTGACAGGACGGGTCGGGGCAGCCGGAAGGCGGCGGTGGGACGGCCCGTGGTCTTGCTGCCCGGGGTGCTGTTCGGGGTCTTCCCGGCCGGTCGGCCGAGGCACCGGTCCGGTGTGGCGCCGGTCCGGTGTGATGCGCAGCTGTTGTCGGTGGCCTCGTCTCTCGTGTGGTCAGGACTGCTCGCGGCAGCCCTCTTCGGTGCACTCGAGAGTGACGAGGGTCTGGTCGACCTGCTGGCTGGTCAGAGGAGGTTGGGGCAGTTCGTGGGCGCCCTCGGTGCGGAAGGCGTCGAGCATCAGGTGGAGGTGGCGGCGCCAGGCCTGGGGGGCGATGGTGCGTGTGGCCTGGATGATCCCGGCCTGGGACCAGATCACGAAGGCGATGTCCTGCGCGGTGACGTCGCCGCGCAGGACGCCCTGTTCCTGGGCGTTGCGCATGATCTGGACGCAGAGTTCCTTGGTGCGTTCGTACATCTTGCGGCCGGCCACGTGAAGGGGCAGCCGTGCCGAGACCAGGTCGTTGAAGGCGCGGTCGCAGGCCTGCAGCTTGCAGAGCTTCTCCAGGTAGCGGCAGAACCCCTCCCAGGCGTCGTCCATGGCCGCGGCTTCTTCCGCGGTGGCGAGCAGTTCCGTGTACTTCGCGTCGAAGAGTGTTTCGACCAGGTCGAGCCGGGTGGGGAAGTGGCGGTAGAGCGTACCGATCGCGACGCCGGCCTCGCGGGCGACGCCCTCCAGGGACGCCCCGAGGCCCTGCTCGGAGAAGGCCGTGCGGGCGGCGGCCACGATCGCGTCCCTGTTGCGCTGTGCGTCACGGCGCAGGGGTTTCGTCGGGGTCTCCGTCGCGGACGGGGCGTGGTGGTGGCTCATGGCTCGAGCGTAACATGAGGCCCCCCTCGAATTCGGTCGTTGTCACGTTTCCGATCGCAATCTCACCCCTCCGACGTGCTGTGATGAGCCTCACCACAAACATGAGGCACCCCTCGGGTACGGTGGCAGAGCCGAATGTGAGGCACCCCTCCGGATGACCTTGCGGCAAGCCGACTGACCCGGGATTTCCGGATCTCGGTTCACCTAGAAGCGGCGGCCGCCAGTTCGGCGAAACCGCGGCAGTCTCGCAAGGGAAATGACCATGAACAGCATGACCAAGCGCGTCTCGATCGCACTCGCCTCCACGGCACTGGCCGGGGGAGTCCTTCTCGGCGCCGGCGGCTCGGCGTCGGCAGCCACGACTTCGGTGCCCGTGCAGCACGCGCAGGACGTGTCCGCCACCTCCGCGACCAACAGCGAGCAAGCCGGCCGCCACACGGATGACGACCACCGTGGGCAGGACACTGTGGGCTACGTACGGGCTGCGGACCACGAGGGCGAAGCGGCCTCGTGGCGCAGTGTCAGTGCCGCCCGCTGGTACGAGGACCAGGTCGACGCGGCGGCCTCGTGGCGCGGTGTCAGTGCTGCCCGCTGGTACGAGGACCAGGTCGACGCGGCGGCCTCGTGGCGCGGTGTCAGTGCTGCCCGCTGGTACGAGGACCAGGTCGACGCGGCGGCCTCGTGGCGCGGTGTCAGTGCTGCCCGCTGGTACGAGGACCAGGTCGACGCGGCGGCCTCGTGGCACGGTGTCAGTGCCGCCCGCTGGTACGAGGACCAGGTCGTGTGGTCCCTGAACCACAGCTGACGTCATGGGCGGTGGTGGTGATGGTGTGCTGCGGGGCGGTGAGCGCGTCGGCCTTGACCGCCCACAGCGGGCCCTGTTGCTCGACTGCGATGAACGCGACGCGCTGCTCTTTGCCCTCCTTGCACGCGGCCTCGAACGCGGCGAGTCCGGTCGCGTCCGGGATCCGGTCGGCGGGGCAGGGCGTCGGCAGCGGCTCCATGACAAGCATCCTCCCAGGAGGCAGACAAAGGCGCGCCGCGTGGACGCGGAGCGTGTCCACGCGGGCAAAGCAATCGTTGAGATGGTGTGCGACAACGGCCGCCCCGGTTCCCCTTCCCCGGACCGCGTGACCGACAGCCCTGGCCTCTCCCCCTCGGGGGCACGGCCAGGGCTTCGCGCTGCGGGCGCTGTTCCTGCGGACCGGCCGAGATGGTGGACTGGTGGGGCTGCCCGACCGGCGGGTACCAACCACCACGGTCCGGCAGCCCTGGAGCGCGGCGCCGACGGGCGCCTGCGGGCTCCTGGGGGCTCCTGGGGGCTCCTGGGGGTGCGGTGCGGGTGCGGTGGGGCTGTGCCCGCACCGTGCGGAAAGATCACCGCACATGAGCACGAAGTGTCGCCGGTCGGGGTGAATGTGTCTTATATGCCGCACTTGTTGCGTCTGGCGTCTAGTTGGCCGGAAATGACCGCCCACTATGCCAGATGAGCGCACGATCGCGGGGGAACGTGTGCTGCGGATCGACGCGGACAAGAACCCGGAGGAGCACAAAATCGCACGATTGCGGGTGCTGCTGATCGACCTCGAAACAGCCTGGGAGTGCGGAGACCTGCTGCGCACCCTGGGCCGGGCCGACTACCTGCGCGAAGCCTGCCTCGGCCTCGTCAACGCCCTCACCCTGCGGACCCGGCAACCGGACGCCTTCGGCAAGGCACCACACACCCTGGAACAGGTCGGGCGGGTTCTCGGCCTGAGCAAGCAGGCGGTCGCCGACCGCGTGCGTGCCCTCGACCCCTTCGCCCCGCTCGCCGAGCCTGACGAGCCCATGGAGGCGGCCACCGTCACCCTCGGCCTGTACGCGGCCGATGTACACCGCGCCGCGGCCAAAGACCCCGCCTACGGGGTCCTGGTGGGCCAACTGGGATACGGCGAGCTGACTCGAGTCATCCGCATTCACCCGGATGTTGCCGCCGCCGCAGAGGCCTGCGAGACCCTGCACCTCGAGCACTGGGTCCGCGTCGGGCCGACCGAGACCGTCCCTCAGGACCGCAACACCGCCATCGTCGCCCGCCTTCCGGGCTTTCACCGCCCAGACCCCTCGACTGCAAGGTGGACGGCCAGTGGGAGATCCAGCTCGACCAGCACCAGATGCAACTCCTGCGCAAGACACTGGCCCAACCGGCACCGGGTGCAGGCCGCCGGACCGGGAGGGGCCCAACCTGACAGGCCGGTCCGGCAGCCTCGGTGGCCGGGCAGGCGGTCGAGGCTGCCGGCCGGTACAGCGGGTGCGGGCGCGGGGTGGAGGGGCACGCACCACGCTGGTCTATGAGCTGGGCCACGGGCAGCTGTCAGCCAGCTTGGCCCATTCCCGGTCCACCTGCCCCGGCACGACACGCCCCTGCGCCTGCCAGCGGGCGGCCAGCGCCGCGAAGATCGGCGCACCAGACGTGGGCGGAGTTTTGTCGCGGGTGACCGGCGCAGGCCGGGGCGTCATCGTGGTCACGCAGTCCTAACGCGCGAATCCGCCTGTGGTCACCGTGACGGCACCGACGCGATCGGCGAGGGCCTGGCGGCCGTCGCGTACGCGCTGCTGGACGTCGCGCAGGCGATCCGGGAGAACACCGAAGCACGCCAGTAGTAGGGGAGCGGCCCGGCAGCAGCATCGGCCGGACATAGGGCGCACCGCCGGGCCTCTCCGCGCAGCGTAGGCCAGCGCGCATCCCCGGCTCGGTCGCCGCAGGCTGGCCCTGTGGAGTACCCCGTCGCTGTCGCCCTCGCCGAGGCCTGCCGACGCTGCCCCGCGGCAAGGGCTGGTGGTACGAGATCAAGTTCGACGGGCACCGCACCGTCCTGTGGCGCGATGCCGAGACCGTCCGGCTACAGGCCCGGTCCGGGCGGACGGTCACCTCAGCGTGGATGGATCTGGCCGTGGCCGGCATGAACTCGCTACGCCCCGGCACGGTCTTCGACGGCGTTATGTGACCTGTGGGGGTGTCTCAGCCCCAAGGTGTCTCAGGCGGCGCAGCTCCATAGACGAGACGTGACGGGCGTCGCGGCCGCGTGCCGCAGCGGCCGCTCAGAGGTGACCGTCCAGGAACTTCCGTACCTCGGCGATGGTCATAGGCCCCGCGCCGTGCGCCACCGCCTCTCCCTCCTTCAGCAGGACGTAGGACGGGGCTCCGGTGATCCCGTATCGCTCGGTTGCGGCCGGACAACGCGTGATGTCGGTGCGGACGGCCGTCAGGCGGCCCGTGTAGTCGTCGGCGATGCCACCCACGACGAGGTCCATTACCCGGCAGGGCTCTATTGCCTTGGGCCATGTCCCGGTGAAATATGCGAGGACCGGAACTGCGCTCATCCCGAGGATGAAATTGAACTCCGCGTCCTCACGGGGTCGGTGAACCCGCTTCGCCATGGAAGCTCCTGACCTCATGTTCCGTCATTCCATCCCCATCATCCCTCGCGCGGTGTGCCAGGCCGGCCCGGTCGGCCGTCCGGCTGACCTGTCGGAAGGGAGGGGGCCGTCGCAGAACCACGGTGGTCCCCGGCGCGAGCGGCCCGGCCCCCCGCCCCTGGTGACCCGGCCTGGCCTCCCCGCCGGTCACTCAGCTGCAGCCCGGCGCGCGCCCGTGGGTCAGCTCGTGCCAGGACAGCGCCCTCCACGACGACATGAAAGCTGTTTTCCAGGGCATAGCGGCCCAGATCACCGACCAGATGCTCGATGAGCGCGTCGACGAGCGGGCGGGTGCGCATCGTCCACCGGATCCAGTCGACCGTATCCGCCACCGCGCTTCTCAGAGACAGCGCCCCCGACGGGCTTCCCGAGGCCTTGTCTGGTCTTCACATCAACCCCCGGTCTCAGCTGGCTCATACCGCTCTTCCCCGGGCCGCACGAGCCAGCTGATGGCACCGAGAACGAGGCGCGATTCCTGGACCGCTCGCGGACGCGGTCGTGGACGGTCGAAGTACGCGTCAGCTGACCTGAAGACCGACCGCCAGCGTCAGTTCAAGGACCCGGTGTGGCGATGCGAGATCCGGAAACAGCTCCCGCAGCTGCGACATCCGGTACCGGACTGTCTGGGGATGGACGAACAACGCCGCCGCCACCTCGTCCCGCCTGCCCTGGTGCAGCAGCCACGCCCGCAACGTCTCCTCCAGCCGCCGTGCGGTCGCGACAGGCAAGGTCCGCAACGGTGCGAGGGCTCGGGCACGCAGGTCTGCGAACGCGTCCACGTCGGCGCTCAGCACCAGCTCGGGCAGGTGGTCCTCGGTGTCGCGAATATCAGAGGAGAGGGAGCGCGCGCGTACGGCTCGTGCGTACGAGGCGGACGCACGGGTCCATGGCCGGGCCGGGCCGACCACGGAGGTGCGGTCGGTTAGCTGCCGCAAGAGATGTGATCGGTCAGCATCGGGGACGAGCAGCACACCGGTGGCATCCGGCAGATCGTCGAGGACGAGGGTGCTCGGGTCGAGAGTGCGGTAGGCAGGCCGGGCCTGGGCGGCGGGCAGCAGGACCGCGGTCAGCGAAACCGGAGGCTGCCACCCGGCCCGTTGAACAGAGGCCAGCAGCACGTCCGGGCTCGCGCCGGCGAGGAGGTCGCGGGCCAGGTGTTCCAGGTGGCGCTCGTGGGCCCTGCCCCGGGCGGCCAGTTCGTCGGCGTGGCCCGCGGCGCTCGCGGCGGAGAGCTCGTCGATGTAGGCGAAGGTCAGCTCGGCGAACTTGGCGACCTCGGCGGCGGGCAGACCTGCGGGTACGGCACCCGCTGCCAGGCATCGCCAGGCCACGCGGGCGCCGACGCGGTAGGCGCTGAGTAGGGCGTCCATCGAACGGCCGTCGCGCACCTCGCCGCGGCCCAACTCGTAGGCTGCGTCACCGGCGTCGCCGCCTGTGGCGTTCCCGCTCGCGAGGTCCAGGTAGTGCCCCAGGGCGGTGCGGACGGCTCGGCGGATGGTGCCGCCCATGCGGCCCGAAAGGGCGTTGGCGTAGGAAGGGACCTCGTCGATGATCGCCTGGACGACCTCGTCGGCGGTGGTCTTCAGCGCGGCCCGAAGTGCGGTGACCGTCGTCTCATCCAGGGCCAGTTCGCTGGCCCTCCGGATTGCATGGCTCACGTTTTGTTCCCTGCGAACAATTCAGCCGACCAGATTTACGTCCTGCGGTCAGGACTTTACGCCTTGAGGCGCAGCAAGCTGGAGCCATGACGAGTGCAGCCCTCCGCAGCAGGGCGTGGAAACTGCTGGAGATGGTCACGACGCCGCTGCTGCCGTCGGACTACCTCGACCTGGTCAGCCCGCTGCGTGCGGGCGCTGACCTGCGTGGGCGCATCGAGGCCGTGCACCCCGAGACGGGTGACGCCGCGACTATCGTGATCAGGCCGGGACGGGGCTGGCGCGGCCACACAGCCGGTCAGTACATGCGGATCGGGGTCGACGTCAACGGGGTGCGCCTGTGGCGTGCCTACTCCATCACCTCGCCTACAAACCGCCAGGACGGCCGCGTCACGATCACCGTGAAGGCGATCCCGGACGGCAAGGTCAGCAACCACCTGGTCCGCAGGGCGAAACCGGGCACGCTGATCCAGCTCGACCAGCCGACCGGTGACTTCGTGCTGCCGCAGGCCAAGCCCGCCAAGGTGCTCTACCTGACGGCCGGCAGCGGCATCACGCCCGTGATGGGCATGCTGCGCGACACCGAGTTCGACGACGTCGTCATGGTCCACTGCGCGCCACAGCCGCAAGACGTGATCTTCCGCAGCGAACTGCACGGCCTGGTCGCGGACGAGAAGCTGCGCCTCACCGAGGTGCACACCGACACGGACGGCATCCTCGACATCGCCCGTCTCGACGGACTCGTGCCCGACTGGGCCGAGCGCGAGACCTGGGCCTGCGGACCCGCGGGCCTGCTCGACGCCGCCGAAGAGCAATGGACCGCGCACGGCGTCCAGGAGCGCCTGCACACCGAACGCTTCCGCCCCCGCATCGTCGTCGCCGGTGACGGCGGCGAGGTCACGTTCAGCGCCAGCGGCAAGACCGTCGACGCGGACGGCGCCACGCCGTTGCTGGACGTCGGCGAGGAGGCGGGCGTGCTCATGCCCTCCGGGTGCCGCATGGGCATCTGCTTCGGCTGCGTCACGCCGCTCAAGTCGGGCGCCGTCCGCGACCTGCGCACCGGCGAGATCACCGAGGCCGAGCCGGGCGTCCTCATCCAGACCTGTGTGTCCGCCGCGGCGGGCCCTTGCGACATCGAACGGTAGGAGCACCTTGACCGCCATCGACCCCACCGCCCACCTGACCGCGGAGCAGATCGAACAGCTGGGGCGCGAGCTGGACGCGATCCGCGACGAGGTGATCGCCGACCGCGGCGAGAAGGACGCCGCGTACATCCGCAAGGTCATCTCGGCGCAGCGCAAGCTCGAGCTGGTCAGCAGGGGCGTGCTGCTGTTCTCGATCTTCCCGCCCGCGTGGCTGATCGGCACCGCCGGCCTGTCCGTGGCGAAGATCATGGACAACATGGAGATCGGCCACAACATCCTGCACGGCCAGTGGGACTGGATGCGGGACCCGAAGATTCACTCCACCACCTGGGAGTGGGATCACGTCTCGCCGTCCGAGCAGTGGAAGCACTCGCACAACGAGCTGCACCACACGTACACCAACGTGATCGGCAAGGACAACGACCTCGGCTACGGCATCATGCGCGTCGACGAGGACCAGAAGTGGCACCCGTTCCACCTCGGCCAGCCGCTGTGGAACTTCATCAACGCCTGCTTCTTCGAGTACGGCATCGCAGCGTACGACCTGGAGCTCGGCAAGAACCTGCACAAGCGCCGCCGCAAGAACCCGGAGTTCCGCGCGCGGGCCAAGGCCGTGGGCCGCAAGATCCGCAAGCAGGTGCTCAAGGACTACGTGATCCACCCGCTGCTGTCGGGCCCGTCGTTCCTCACCACGCTCGCCGCCACGTTCACCGCGAACCTGGTCCGCAACATCTGGACCCACTCGGTGATCATGTGCGGGCACTTCCCCGAGGGCGTGCAGGTCTTCGAGCGCCGGTCGATCCAGGGCGAGACGCGCGGCCAGTGGTACCTGCGCCAGATGATGGGCTCGGCGAACATCAGCGGCAGCAAGGCCATGCACTTCATGACCGGCAACCTGTCGCACCAGATCGAGCACCACCTGTTCCCGGACCTGCCGAGCAACCGGTACGCCGAGGTCGCGGTGAAGGTGCGCGCGCTGTTCGAAAAGTACGAGCTGGAGTACGTCACCGGGCCGCTGCCCAAGCAGGTGTTCTCCGCGTGGCACAAGGTCTTCCGGCTCTCGCTGCCGAACAACAAGCCCAAGGTCAAAACGCCGGACCGCGAGCAGGAGCTCGTCGCCGCCTGATTCCCGGTATTGGTTCAGCCGTACCGGCGGCACCGCCGGGTTCGGTGAGATCCGTTGCGGACGGTGGGCGACCGCGACGTCAGACCGTACGACACGGGATCCGGGGCAGGCCGGGGACTCCACGAAACGGGGTGCAGCTCATCCCGCTTCGATCACCTCGTTGACGTCGAATCCGTCCACCATCCCGAAGCCGAGGCCTGGGCGCCTTCTCCCCGCTCAGAAACCACTCCCGGCGGCTGGGCCTCGCCCCGGGGTGGCCCGGGCCTTCGCGCAGCTGATGCGCCGACTCGGCTACCACCGCTACGCCGCCCATGGGGGCGACCTCGGCTCACAGGTCTCCCGGCAGCTGGCGATCACCGACAGCGAGCAGGTGATCGGCATTGCTCTCGCCCTTCCGCTGTTTGAGGTCGAATATCTCGCTGTCGACCACGCTGAAATCTATGTCGGCCAGAGTAGACATTGGGTGGTGGCGTGGTTATGGTTTCTCTCGTAGCCAAAAGGTCAGCAGGGCCTGGCAGAGATGAACTGCCGGGCAGTGGTGCAGAAGTTGCAGTGCGTAGGACGGTGTGGTGGTGGAGTTCCGAAGCCAGGGTTGTTGCAGAACGGCGACGGGGCTGACGACCGGACCGGGTGGCCCGCAGTGATCAGGGGCCGCCGCCGGCGGGACCGCGGTCAACAGCGGCGGTACCCGTCAGTGCAAGTTCGCAGTACCCAGCAGTGAAATTGGTGAGCAGTACCTCGGTGAAGGCGTCGGCTGCGGGCGCGCGCACCGGGAGGTTCGGCAGTGGGGTTCTAAGCCAGAGCAGACGCAGGACGGGCGACGGGGCTGGCTGCCGAAGAGTGGCGCTGCCACAGGCCACGCAGCAGTTCGCAACACCAGCAGTACGCAGTAGAGCAGTACCAGCAGTATCAAGTCCCCCCGTTTAGTAAGTGGTTGATCACCGAGGGAAGAACGGAGGAACGAGCGCCATCAGGATCGCCCGGGCGGAGTGTTGAGCCCGGGTACCGCAGGACATCGATAGTGAGGTGGTCTCCGGTCAAGCAACCGCGATCCCCGCGTCCCCGACAACTCCCAGGTCGGGTCAGCGGACACAGAAGGCCGGCGCAGTTCCAGGGCCGGCAGATGGTGTGAATGTTCCTTCGGGGCCCTGGTGCCATATGGCACCAGGGCCCCTCAAGCGTGTTCCACAGAGAGGTGCAAATGACAGCAGACGACTCGTTCGACCGTCTCGAGGACGAGGACTACCCCGCCTACACGATGGGCCGGGCCGCCGAAATGCTCGGCACCACCCAGGGCTTCCTCCGTGCCATCGGTGAAGCCCGTCTCATCACCCCGCTGCGCTCCGAGGGCGGCCACCGCCGCTACTCCCGCTACCAGCTGCGCATCGCCGCCCGCGCCCGGGAACTCGTCGATCAGGGCACCCCCATCGAGGCCGCCTGCCGCATCATCGTCCTCGAGGACCAGCTCGAAGAGGCCCAGCGCATCAACGCTGAATACCGCCGCGCCGAGTCGGGTTCACCGCCTGCGAGCTGAGGCGGCAACGGTCATTGGGCACCGGCAGGTCCTGCGCACACCTGCCGGGGGTGGGGCACAGGGGCGTTTTCCCGATGGTGACAGGGTGTGAGGGCGCGTAGCGTTTAGGTCAGATGTCGCGGTTCGGAAGTTCCCTATTGTCCGCGCTTCGGCGTGGGTGTTCTGCTGTGCAGTGCCGCAGGAACCAGGAGGACCACCTCCGCCTTCCGCATGGTGCGGGAGGCGTTCGCGAGCGGCAAACGATGCATGCACCAGGAGTCCGCACGCTAAGCCCAATGTGGCGTGGACGCCATCCGACCGTGAACCCGCGATCACCTGCTGCGTGACCAGCGTGAAGCTCGTGCCGGGAATCAATGTCAGGAGTGTGATTGCAGCCATGAAGCCGAATACCAGATGCCACTGCACCCAACGAGCCTACGCAACGGGCATGCGCCAAACCCCCAGTTCGCCCCGACCAGTTCGGGGCGGGCCGGACCGGGACCAACTGCCCCTGCATCGACCTGAAGATCTTTTGCGGGACAGCCCAAGGGCGCGGAGCGTGTGCGGCCCGGTCGGCCGGCAGGGCCTGCTGCTCGGGGGTGGGAGCATCGGCTGGACGGCGCGGAAGCGGGGCTCCTCGGACTCGGGCAGCCTCAGGAAGAAGTCCATGCCGTACGGCGCGCGCACCCGCTCCTCGCACACCTCCCGGAGCGTGTGCCCCGTGGCCCGGCGCACCACCTCGCCGGTGAGCGCGCCGATCACCAGGGCGTGGTAGCCGTTCTAGTCAGCGGCGGGGTGGATGCGGGCCAGAAGGAGGGCGATGTCGTCGTCCATCGGTCCGTCCGGGGCCAGGGTGTCGACGACCGATGTGCATAGGTCGTCCAGACTGGAAATGGGGCCGGCGAGAGCGGTGCGCAGCCGCTGCAGTCCCCGGTCGACGTCGTGCTCCGTCTCGATCAGACCGTCGCTGTACAGTGCGGGGTGCCGTACATGATGACTCCATAAGGTCTGCGTCGGTCCTGCCGATTCCAGCCTGTGCCGGTGAGGGAGGGCTGACCAGGGACCACCTGGCCCCTCGGTCGGGCCGTACGGTTTCAGGCGGCTGACGTGGACGGTGTCAGTGGGAGCCGGTCGCGCTTGGGGCAGGGCCGGCGGTCGAGTGTGTCGGGCCCACTCGGCCCATGCCCGGGACGGGTCCGAGGCCGCAGCCTGAAAGTGTCCGAGACGACACCCGAGCCCTGGAGGATGCCATGAACGGCACTCCGACCCTTGTGAACGACGTGATGACGCACCGGGTCGTCGCACTGCGGACAGGCGCGGCCTTCAAGGACATAGTCAAGGCCATACGCGACTGGCGGGTGAGCGCGCTCCCGGTGCTGGACGACGCCGCACACGTCGTCGGCGTTGTCTCCGAGGCCGATCTGCTGCCCAAGGAGGAATACAGCGGAGGAGATGTCGGCCGCTACGGGCAGGTGCAGGACCTCGCGGATGTCCGCAAGGCGGACGCTGTGACTGCGGGCGAGCTGATGACCGCTCCTGCCGTCACCGTGGCGCCCGACGCCACCCTTGCCCACGCCGCACGCGTCATGGCACGCAACCAGGTCAAGCGGCTGCCGGTCGTCGGCGGCGACGGGACTCTGGAGGGCATCGTCAGCCGCTCCGACCTGCTGAAGATCTTCCTGCGGGACGACGAGGCCATCGTCGAGGAGGTGCGGCGCGATGTCGTCGTTCGGCTCTTCGGCACCCATACGGAAGCGATCGGGGTCGAGGTCCACGACGGTGTCGTCACGCTTGCCGGCCACGTCCACGAAACCGCCCTCATCCCACTCGCCACTCGCCTCGCACGGGCCGTGCCTGGTGTGGTGTCCGTGCAGTGCGCACTGGTCGGCATGCCCCGCCACCCGGACCTCGACCCCGACCTCCCGGGCACCGGCCGGGCCGTCACGCCCTGAGTCCGGGCCGTCGGCACAAAAGGGCGGCAACGATGCCACGGCTGTCGCCCAGGGTCGATGCGCGCCAGCGGTCCGGACCGCTGGCGCGCATCGACCCTCGATTGCATCGACCCTCGATTCTGGGCGGGCGGCAGACGTTCGCCGCGCCGGTTCATGCCCGGTCGGCTGCGGTGAGTCGGCAGTCCACGCCCACGATGCCCTCGACGCCTCGCACCAGGCGCGCGGCAAGCGGAATGCGGGTGGCGTCCTGGACCCGTCCGGTCAGGGTCCCGACGCCGTCGACCACTGTGATGTGCACGGGCTCGACCGGGGCCGGGAACAGGACGTCGAGAACGTCCCGCCGTATCTCGTCGGCGAGGTCGTTGTCCGGGCGCAGGAACACCTTCAGTAGATCGCCACGGCTGACAACGCCTTCGAGTACCCCCTCGGCATTCACCACGGGCAGTCGCTTGACGTGCCGGAGCGCCATGATGCGGGCCGCCTCGGCGAGTGTGGCGCCCTCGTGGACGGTGACGGCCGGCGTACTCATCAGCTCCTCGGCGTACACCGCCCCGGCCTTGGCCATGTCGGCCAGGCGATGCAACTGGGTGTACCGGTCCGGATCGCTGTCCCGGAACTCCTCCTTGGGCAGCAGATCGGCCTCGGACACCACCCCGATCACCCGGCCATCGCCCTCCAGCACGGGTACGGCGCTGACCTTCCACTGCTCCATGCGTTCGACGAGGTCCTTGAACCGGGTCTTGCGGCCCACGGCGACGACGGCGCGCGTCATCACGTCACTCACACGGTGAGGGCTGGTGTCCATGTTCTCCTCCTCGGAACGCCGGCGACGACGGGTCACTGCGGTCATGCCAGACCACCGCTGCCGTGAGGGGCGTAGAGGTCGAGCAGCCGGATTCGGGAGGCGTGCAGCCGGTCGGCGACCACGAGCCCGACCCAGACCGCGATCACCCGGCCGAACTCGGGGTCCTCGGCGCACGCCGCCCGCACGGCCTCCGCATCGAACTCCCAGGCCCGCACCGGGCTCATCGCCTCGGCGCCCAGGTGCCAGATGTACGGCGGGAAGTGCCAGGACCAGCCGACCAGTTCGCCGTGCCCGAGCGTCTCGACGACGGCGGGCCGCGGGCCTGGCACGCGCACGTCCAGAGCTACGGTGCCGGTTCGCACGATCCAGAAGTGGTCGGCTCGCCTGCCCTCCTCGAACAAGCGGGCCCCGGCCTCGAAGGAGACCTCACGGGCGAATTGCATCAGCCGTTCGCGGTGTCCGGCGGGGAGGGCCGCGTTCATGGTGGTGGCGGTTGTCATCACGCCGGCTCCCTTCATTGCTCCTGCTCCCAGGGTGGGCGCGCCGAGCCCCCACCACCACGGGCCGCACGGGCCCGACCGGGGTCCTTTCGGCCCGGGTGCACATCCACGGCCCACCGAGGGGGCGTTGGAGTCGTCGGGTCGGTGAGCGGACACAGGAGGGTGGGGGACAGACTGGTCGTATGAGTGCCGCGTATGGCGTCGAGCCGAGCAGGCCGGCCGAGTGGTGCGGAGCTGTGGTCGGCGTGGGGTGGCCGCAGCGGGCAGGTGACCGAGTGGAGCTTTCTCGTCCCGCCGAGCAAGGTGGCCCGCGGGCTGAGAGGGCTGTTGGAGCCGGCGGCGGCCGACGCCGCCGTGGACGAGGCCGGGATGCGGTAGCGCTTCGAGGTTGCCTTGCCCAGGAGTCCGGCCCTGGCCTGAGCAGTCAGCGTGGCCTAGGCGTCGGCGACCTCGTCGGCGTCGGCGTGCTCGGAATCCTTGCGGCGTACATCTTGCTGATGAGGCGGAATCTGGCTCCTTGACTCGGCCGTGAGGCGGGCGGCCGGAGGCGTGGATCGGCGGCTGGAGGGGGACCGCAAGGGGTGTCATCAGCTCCGCAGCGCAGGAAGCGCGGCCGCCACGCTCCGGGGGTATGGGCCGATCGGTCCCTCCCTGGTACGGCCCACTCGGCCCCTTCCTCCTGCCCCCTCGGCACTGCGACCCGGGCACCGCACGGCGCGATCGTGGAATCCGGACACTGCTCGGGATTCCGCCCGTGAAGAGGTGAGGACGATGCAGCGCCTTCGGATCCAGGCCCGGCCGAAGCAGCCGCACAAGCCCGCGCCGCCGGACCTGTGCACCCCGTCCGGCCGCCTGCTGCCTTACTGAGCACGCCATCACCTCGCCTACGACGGAGGACGTCATGGCCACGACTGCTCGAGTCATCCCCTTCGCAGAACTCGGCCGTCAGGATGTCGGCCGTGTGGGCGGGAAGAACGCCTCCCTGGGAGAGATGACCGCCCACCTGGCCTCCGCCGGTGTGCGTGTGCCTCCCGGGTTCGCCACGACGGCCGACGCGTACGGAGAGCTGCTGGGAGGACACGGGCTGCGCGGGCGCATCGACGAGCAACTCGGACGGCTCCACGAGGGGGCGGCGTTGGAAGAGGTGGCGGCTGCGATCCGAGCGATGATCCTTGCCGAGCCGCTGCCGGCGGAGTTGCGCACCGAGATCGTCTCGTCCTACGAGCAACTCGCCCGTGACCAGGGGCGGCACGAACCCGAGGTTGCCGTGCGCAGTAGCGCCACGGCCGAGGATCTGCCGGAAGCGAGCTTCGCAGGGCAGCAGGAGACCTACCTGAACGTGCGCGGGACCGCCCGGCTGCTGGAGGCGGTCCACCGCTGCTACGCGTCGCTGTTCACCGACCGTGCGATCGACTACCGGGAGCGGATGGGATTCGACCACCTTTCTGTCGCGCTGTCCGTAGGAGTCCAGGTGATGGTCCGCTCGGACCTCGCGGGCGCAGGTGTGATGTTCACCCTCGACCCGGAGAGCGGCTTTCCCGAGGTCACCGTCGTGAGCGCGGCATGGGGGCTGGGGGAGACGGTCGTCAGTGGTCAGGTCGACCCCGACGAGTACACGGTGTTCAAACCGAGCATGAAGGATGCGTCGCTGGACCCGGTGATCGACGTACGGATCGGCGCGAAGCGGCAGAAGGCCGTCTATGCGGAACAAGGGATGACCCAGACCGTCGACACGATGGGAGAGGAGCGTTCGCGGCGGGTCCTGACCGATGCGGAAGTCCGGCTCCTGGCGGGCTGGGCCCTGACTGTCGAGGAACACTACGGCTGCCCCATGGACCTGGAGTGGGCCAAGGACGGCCTGACCGGAGACCTGTGGATCGTGCAGGCCCGGCCCGAGACCGTGCAGTCCCGGCGTCGCGTCTCGACCCTGCGCCGCTGCCGGCTGACTGCTCAGCCGGGTGAAGCCCTCGTCGAGGGCATCGCAGTCGGTGAGGCCATCGGACGAGGCCCGGTTGTCGCTCTTGACTCGCCGGTGGGCCTGGATCGCTTCCCGGCCGGGGGAGTGCTTGTCACCGGCATCACGGATCCCGACTGGGAGCCGATTATGAAGCGGGCCTCTGCGATCGTCACCGATCATGGGGGCCGCACCTCGCACGCCGCCATCGTCAGTCGAGAGCTCGGCGTCCCCGCGATCGTCGGCACCGGCCGCGCGACCGAGGTACTGGGCGACGGCCTGGACGTGACCGTCTCCTGTGCCGAAGGCGGCCGTGGCCGGGTGTACGCGGGACTGCTCGACTACCAGGAGACCGAGACCGACCTCGCCGAACTGCCGGTCACCCGGACCCGGATCATGCTGAACCTCGCCGATCCGTCGGCGGCTTTCCGCTGGTGGCGGCTGCCCGCCGACGGAGTGGGGCTCGCCCGACTGGAGTTCATCGTCGCGCATCAGGTCAAGGCCCACCCGATGGCGCTCCTGCACCCCGAACGACTGGACCACCACGATCGCTGCGCCATCGACCAGCTCACCGAGGGCTACCTCGACCGGGCACAGTACTTCGTCGACCGTCTCGCTTACGGAATCGCCCGGATCGCGGCTTCCCGCTGGCCCTCCCCGGTTGTCGTCCGCACCAGCGACTTCAAGACCAACGAGTACGCGCGTCTGCTGGGCGGCCGTCCCTTCGAACCGTCCGAAGCGAACCCGATGATCGGGTGGCGCGGCGCGAGCCGCTACTACAGCGACGGGTATCGGGAAGGGTTCGCCCTGGAATGCCGCGCGTTGCGCCGCGTCCGCGAATCGATGGGCCTGACCAACGTCATCGTCATGATCCCCTTCTGCCGGACCCTCGAAGAGGCGGACCGCGTCCTGGAGGTCATGGCCCAACAGGGCCTGCAACGTGGTGAGAACGGGCTCAAGGTGTACGTCATGGCCGAGATCCCCGCCAACATCATCCTGGCCCGGGACTTCGCCGAACGCTTCGACGGCTTCTCCATCGGCAGCAACGACCTCACCCAGCTCACCCTGGGCGTCGACCGCGATTCCGAGGCCCTTTCACACGTCTTCGACGAGAGCAACCCCGCCGTCACCCGCAGCATCGAGATCCTGGTGTCGCGCGCGCAGGCCGTCGGCCGCACTGTCGGCCTGTGCGGCCAACGGCCCAGCGATGACCCCGACTTCACCGAGTTCCTGGTGGACGCGGGCATCGACTCGATCTCCGTCGCCCCGGACAGCTTCGCCACCGTGAAGCAGCACGTGGCCGCCGCCGAACTGAACCGACACGGCACGGACCGAATGAGCCCGGCCGAACCCGGAAAACCCCGGGTGGGCGTGTCGTCGGGCGGATGAGGAGCCGACCATGCCACGAACAAAGCTGTCGCCAAAGATGAGAAGCCGGCGTTCCGTTCGGCGCGGCCCCCACCACATCAGCGCCGAGCTCGCTGGCCTCCACTGAGCGACCCGGCCACGCCACAGGGCGGAGGGACGACATGTTCGAGGCTCGACCGCGGAACGGACCGTTGCGACGGCTGCTCGGTCGCCGCTCCAGCGACCTGAGGCGCACGGCCGACCGTGCCCGTGGCCACTGGCTCGTAGCCTTGGCGCTCTCGCCGCTCATCGCCGTGCTCTGCGCAATCGCCATCGGGGTGGCTGTCTGGCACACCGAAACCCACGCGGCCCATGCGGAGGCCCTGCACCGGCACCGGGTCTCGGCGACGACGCTCGGAGAGGCTCACAGCACGTTCCCCGCACGTTTCAACAGCACCCGGACGGCCACAGCACGCGCGGCCTGGACATATCCCGCATCCCACCGGCACACCGCCACCATCCGGGTCGCGGCCGGCACGCCTGTGGGCGGGACGGTCGGGGTGTGGGTCGATCACGCGGGCAGGGAAGCGTTGGCCCCGCGGTCCGACGGCGAACTCGCCTCCAACGCCGTTGGCACCGGGGCCGCTGCATTCGGGGTACTCGCCCTCTCCGCTGCCGGAGCCGTCGGTCTCAGGCTCCGACGTGTCGAAGCGCGCAGCCTGGCCGAGTGGGACCGCGAGTGGCAACTCGTGGAGCCACGCTGGTCCGGACGGATGCGCAAGGAACCGGGAGCGGATGATGACTGAAGCCGTCACCACCCCTCCGTCCGCCGGCCAGGAACCGCTCCTGAATCCGGACCCTTTGGAGCCGCTGCCGCTCCTACGGCGAGAGCTCGGGACGGAGGCGCGTGGGCTGTCGGCGCGTGAGGCGGCCCGCCGCCTCGCCGTCTACGGACTCAACGAGGTCCGTCGCAAGGCCCGCACCTCTCTGTGGCGTGAACTTGTTCGGCAGCTGGCTCACCCCTTGGCCCTGCTGCTCTGGGCGGCGGCTGCGCTCGCGTTCGTCGCAGGTATTCCCGTGCTCGGTTGGGCCATTGTCGCCGTGGTTCTCGTCAACGCGGCGTTCGCGCTCCTCCAGGAACGGCAGGCCGAGCAGGCGGTGGAGACTCTGGCGAAGTACCTGCCTGAGCATGCACTGGTGATCCGCGACGGCCGGCCCTCGGCCGGGGAGGCAAGAGAACTGGTTCCGGGCGACCTTGTCGTGCTCGAAGAGGGCGCCAAGGTTCCCGCCGACGCGCGACTGACCGAGGGAGGCATCGAGGTCGACCTGTCGATGCTGACCGGCGAGTCCGCACCGGCCGAACGCGTCGTCGGCCCCGGACTCATCGGGGCGCCACTCCTGCAGGAACCCAACCTTGTGTTCAGCGGCACCATATGCACCGGGGGTCAGGCCCAGGCGATCGTGTTCGCCACCGGAAACCACACGGAACTCGGTCGCATCGCTGCACTGAGTCAGCGCACCCGGCGCGACCCCAGCCCTCTTGAACAGCAGGTCAAGAAGGTCGCATGGCTCATCGCAGCCGTCGCAGTCGCCATGGGCGGGGTGTTCCTGGTGGCCGGTGTCGCCGTGGGCCTGCCCGTGACCGACACTCTCATGTTCGCGATCGGCCTGCTGGTCGCCAACGTCCCCGAAGGGCTTCTGCCGACCATCACCCTCGCACTTGCCGTCGGGGTACGCGTACTCGCCAGGCAAGGAGCTGTGATCAAACGCCTGAGCGCCGTCGAAACCCTCGGCTCCACCAACGTCATCTGCACGGACAAGACCGGAACCCTCACCCAGAACCGCATGCGGCTCCAAGCCGTGTGGACGCCGGAGCACGGAAGAGAACCCGGCCCCTGGGACGGAGAGATGGTGCGGACCAGCGCGATGTGTACGACGGTCACACGGGACGAAGAAGGCGAACTCCACGGCGACCCGACGGAGATCGCCCTGGTCGACGGCGCCGCCGCCCACGCCGCTCCCCTCGACCTCGCCGACCGTGACACCAGGCGCCGGGCCCTCTTCCGCTTCGATCCCCGCCTGCGTCTCATGTCCGTAGTCCATGCCGATGACAAGCAAGGTCTGCGCATCATCGTCAAGGGCGCGCCGGAGACCGTGTTGCAGACAGTGGAAGGCAGTTCGGAGTCCGCGGCAGCCGCGGCTGAGGCACTCGCTCGCGAAGGAATGCGCGTCCTGGCGGTCGCCGCTCGAAGACTTCCGGCCGGCGCCGAGGCGCCGAGCCGTCGCGAGGACGCGGAGACGGGGTTGCGCCTGCTGGGGCTCGTCGGCCTGTACGACCCACCGCGCGAAGAGGTCGCCGCCGCCGTCCGGCGCTGCCACGGGGCAGGACTCCGCGTGCACATCGTCACCGGTGACAACGGCGCCACCGCCGCAGCTGTCGCCCGAGAGGTCGGCATCGGTCTGCCTCGTCTGCACGTGGTGGCACAGTCCGAGACGATCGCCGACCACGAACTCGACGAACTCCTCGCCTCGGCAGACACCGAAGTGGTCTTCGCCCGCTCCTCACCCGAGACCAAACTGAAGGTGGCCGACGCCCTGCGCGCCCACGGCCAGATCGTCGCCATGACCGGGGACGGCGTCAACGACGCCCCCGCCCTGCACCGCGCCCACATCGGCGTGGCGATGGGCCTCTCCGGCACGGACGTCGCCCGAGAAGCGTCCACCATGGTGCTGACCGACGACAACTTCGCCACCATCGTCACGGCGATCGAATCGGGCCGCCGTGTCTACGACAACGTACGCAAGTTCATCGTCTACATCTTCGCCCACCTCACTCCCGAGGTCGTCCCCTTCCTGGTCTTCGCGCTGTCGGCCGGCACCGTCCCACTACCGCTGACCGTCCTCCAGATCCTCGCCATCGACCTCGGCACTGAGACTCTCCCCGCCCTCGCTCTCGGCCGCGAACGAGCCGAGCCGGGCACCATGAGCCGCCCGCCCCGACCCAGTTCGCAAGGGGTCATCTCCCGCGACATGCTCATCCGCAGCTGGTGCTACCTCGGCACGGTGTCCGCCGTCCTGGTGATGGGCGCGTTCTTCTACGTGCTGTGGCGGGCCGGGTGGCACCCGGGCGACCCCACCGGTGCGGGCGACCCGCTGCATCACGCGTACATCACCGCCACCACAGCCACGTTCGCCGGAATCGTCACCTGCCAGGTCGGCACAGCGGTGGCCGCCCGCACCGACCACGCGGCCCTGCGCGACATCGGCCTGTTCACCAACCCCCTGCTCCTGGCCGGCATCGCCTTCGAACTCGCCTTCACCGCAGCCCTCGTGTACGCGCCGCCGCTGCAAGGCCTGTTCGGCACCGCCGCCCTGCCGCTCAATGTCGTCGCCCTCATCGCCACCTTCCCCGTCCTCGTCTGGGGAACCGACGAACTGCGGCGATGGCTCAGGCGCGCCGACCACCGCACGAAGCCCTGACACACCTACCGGAGGCACGTCATGTCACACGCTACTGAGTGGAAGGTCCGGCTCTACCTCTTCGAGCAGGACCGGACGACGAAGGCCCGTCTGGAAGTGAACACCGGCACGAACAAGCTCACCGGTCACGGCACCGCGCGCTGCGCGCCTCAGGACGACGACGTACCGGAGATCGGGGACGAACTTGCCGCTGCACGGGCCATGGAGAACCTGGGAGAGTAGCTGAAGAGAACAGCCTATGGAGACATGAAAGCCGTCGGGGCACCGTCGGATCAGGAATCCCTCAAGCCGTACTCGGGCTGGCTGGACATGGAGGCCTCGTAGCCGGCCGGGTGAGGCAGTGCCGGCTTCGGGGCGTCCGGATCCCTCAGCAGCGCGGGCAGACAACAGACAACAGACCCGGTAAGACCAAGGTGCCTGCGGTGGTGACGTGCCCGAGGCGCGGCTATTGGTGTGCGACGACGGCGACAGGTGCCCGGGTGTGGTGGAGGACCGCGTGAGTGATCGGGCCGATGTGTGCGCCGACCGACGACCGGCGGATGCGTCGGCCGACGACGACAAGTCCCGCTTCGGCCCCCGCGTCCACGAGCTGCCAGGCCGCATGTCCGACGGTCGCACGTGCGGTGACGTGGACTTCGGGGTATTTCTCACGCCAGGGCTTCAACATCTCGTCCAGGCCGGCCTTCGCGCTCATCTCGAGTTGAGCATGGAGTCTGGGGTCGTAGGCGGCTCCGTACCCCACCAGCGGAGGAAGAGTCCAACAGTGCAGTGCCCGCAGTGTGCAGGACCGGCGGGCCGCTTCCTCGAAGGCGAAGGCCAGTAGCGCCTCGCAGGGCCTGCTGGTGTCGACTCCCACCACCAGCTCACGGTCAGCGTGGTGATATCGGGAGTGCGGGATCGCGTCCTCGCCTGCGCGCACCAGCACGACGGGTCGCTCGGTCGAATGGAGGACCGCCATCCCGACCGAGCCGAGGACGAAGCCCGTGAGCGCGCCGCGGCCCCGGGAACCGAGGACGAGCATGTCCGCGGTGGTGGCCACGGAAGCCAGCGCCCTTGCCGGCAGGTCGTCGAGCGACTGGGTGCTGATGCCCAGTTCGGGATGGCTGCCGTGGAGGGCGTCTGCGGCATCGTGCAGGAGCGTCTCCGCCCAACGCGACCGCATCTCGGCACTGGTGATGGGGGTGACGTCGCGGGTGGTCGACCACTGCTCGGAGTGGACGAGGCGGAGCGGAACCCCGCGCAGAAGCGCCTCTCGCGCGGCCCAGTGGGCGGCTGCCAGACTCTCCTCCGAGCCGTCGAGACCGACGGCGATGAATCCGTTCATGATGGCCCTCCTCAGGGGTCTCGGACAGGGGCCGGCACTCGGTCGGGGGGCTGGACGGCCAGGATCCACGTGACCAGCCCAAGGCACCGGGACAGGGGAGCGTCCAGCCGGGCCGAGACGATGACAGGGTGGAGGGCGCTCGGCAGCATGATGCTCAGCCCCTCACGTCTCTACGTTGTCGTCGACGGCGTAGCCGAGCAGTTCTTTCACCGAGATCACGCCGTCCACGGTGCGGCAGAGCCTTTCGATGACCGGGATCAGGCTTTTGAACTGCACTGTTCCGCGGAGTTCGACGCGACCGTCGGCCACCTCGACGGTGATGGTGTCGGCGGGGCCCTGACGCAGGGTGCGGTCGAGGATGTCCCCCATGATCTCGTGGCGGATCGCGTCGTCGTCACGAAGGAAGATGCGCAGCAGATCGCGTCGGCTGACGATGCCGACCAGCATGTCCGTCTCGTCGACGACGAGGAGACGTTTCACGCCTTGCGCTTCCATGAGCCTGGCGGCTTCGGCGACGGTCCAGTCCGGATTGGCGCATACGGGGGGAGCGGACATCAGCTCCTCGGCACGCAGCGCCGCTGCCTTGTCCTCCTGCAATGCTTCCCGTTCGGGCAGCGACCGGAAGTAGTCGCCTTGGCCCGCAGACTTCTGGAGGAGGTCCCCTTCCGAGATCAGGCCGAGGGGATGCCCCGCGGAGTCGACGACCGGTACCGCCGACACCTGGTGCTCGGTGAGTGTCCGCACGATGTCCTTGAAGGCGGCGTTCTGGGGGACGGTGATGACCTCCCGGGTCATCAGCTCGCTCACTTTTCGATGCCTCACGGTTTTCTCCTACTGCTCAGTGGCCGTCGGCGAGCCGACAGGCATGTCGTCTCGCTCGTAACCGAGCCGATTGATCACGTCCACCACTCCGTCGACGCTGTGGCACAACCGCACGACGACGGGGATGAGCATGCGCCGTCCCACCGTGCCGCTGAGGGTCACCACGCCGTCGGTGACCTCGACGGACAGAGCCGAAGGGCTGAGCTGGAGCGTGCGGGTCAGCACGTCTTCGACGATCTCTTCGCGGATCGACTGGTCACGGCGCAGGAAGAGCTGTACAAGGTCTCGGCGGCTCAGGACTCCGACGAGCCGGCCGGCGGCGTCCACCACGGGCAGCCGTTTGACCGAGTGTCTGCCCATGACACGTGCCGCACGGACGACGCTCCACTCGGGTGCGGCGGTGATGGCCGGACTGGTCATGATGTCGGCCGCGGTGGGGGAGCCCCTCCCGGCAACACGTTTGTGCAGCAGGTCGGCTTCGGAGACGACACCCACGGGATGTTCGGCCTCGTCCACGACGGGCACGGCGGTGATGTCGAACTCGTCGAGGAGTCGGGCGATCTCCTTGAACGGGGTGCCGCGCTGGACGCTGATGGCTGTTGGGGCCATCAGATCGGCGACGGTGCGGTGCCTCATCGTCGCCCTCCCTAGGGGACTTCGATGTTGAACTGCGCGGTGACGCCCACGACTCCCGGTGCCGTGCGTGCGACACATATCAGCACGTCCCTCAGGGACGCGTCTGGGAGGGGCCGCTTCAGGTGGACGATCCCATCCGCGACGTGGATGTGCACCCGCTCCATGCCTCCTCCTGAATTATCGGCCCTCATGTTCGATCCTGGGCATCGCTGCCCTCACGAGGTAGGGCCGTCCGGGGTCCGCCGGGGGCTGATCGGTCCTGAGCAGAAAGAGCCTCAACTGTCACAGTGGGTGACGATTTCGACGAGGCGGTCTACGTCGTTCGCGGGCGGCCGCGACGTACGTACTACGGGGGCCAACCCCATGTCATGCCGTGCGAGTGGCTTCGCGACATCCTTGAAATAGGTCGAGGTGGCGACAGGGACGTCTCGCCAGCCATCGGGCATCCCACCTCGTTCTGCTTCGGCAAGGCACCTTTTGTCGTTACACCGGCCCACTTGGGTTCGACGATCGGTCGACCCCTACGAGGGGAGGGGGGCTGGATGGTCCGGAGCCACGATCAGTCGGACCTGCCGCGGGCTTGGAGGCCGACGTCTGGCAAGAACCAGGACCTTTGGCCCCCGGCAGGCCCCTGAGCGGCACTCTTGCTGCGTTGGCGAGCAGTGCCAGCCTGGGAGTCGTGGTCTGGTTGCCGGTTCTCTGAGGAGGAACCATGGAAGGCAGCAGAAGTAGCCCGGAACTCGGCTCCGTCATCGTCGGAGTCGACGGTTCCAAGCCGGCCCGCCATGCAGCGCTGTGGGCAGCGGCCGAGGCCGCGCGCCGTGAGCGCCCGCTGCACATCGTGTACGGGGCCGACACGGACACCCGGGCCCTCTTCTTCTCGGTGGAGAGTCTTGAGCGCGTCCGCCAGGCGGGCCGTGAACTGCTGGATTCCACGGCTGCCGCCGTGAAGGAACAGTTTCCCGGCTTGCGGGTCGACACAGAGTTCAGCCGCAGCGCTCCGGTCCCGAGTCTCTACCGATCCGCGGGACTGCACGGCACGATCGTGGTGGGCAGCCGCGGCGCGGGCGGATTCAGCACGCTCATGCTCGGCTCGGTCGGGTTGAAGGTGGTGGCGGGTGCGAAGACGCCCGTCATCGTCGTCAGAGGCATCGACAACGGTGCCGAATCGGGGGTGGTGCTCGCTGCCGTCCGCGATGAACATGACCTGGACACCGCGTGCTACGCCGCCCGTGAGGCCGAGCTTCGCAAGGGCTCGCTGCGGCTGCTGCACGTGTGGAGCATCCTGCAATCCGCCGGGAGTGTCGCCACCTTCCTCGACGACGTCAAGGAGATCGCGGGCGAGCACGTCCGTCATCTGAACGCGGTGGCGGCTCATATCCGCGAGGATTTCCCGGACCTCACCGTGCAGGTGGACGCCGAGAAGAGCGTGTCCGTCGCCGGGGTCCTGGTTGAGGCCTCGCAACAGGCGGACCTGCTGGTCATGGGCGGTCGGCGGTCACCCAGCTACCTCGGCCGCACCCTCGGGCATGCGACACACAGCCTGCTCCACCACGCGCACTGCCCTGTACAGCTCATTGCACGGCACCAACACGAGCACGGGAGCGAGTCGTGATGGACGTGGGCGCACGAGACGAGATTGTCGTCGGTATCGACCCGGTCCGGGACTGGCGTCTGCCTCTGTCCTGGGCGGTGGACGAAGCCCGACGGCGCCGGTACGGGCTGCGACTCGTCGCTGCCGTGCTTCCGCAGCACAGCACGCAACACGTCGACGACACCCCCCGCAGCATGGCCCTGCACCAAGCCGCTTCGGAAGCCCTCAGGGTTGCTGCCGCCTGGAGCAGGGAGCGTCACACCGAGGTCGAACCCGCCGTGGAACTGGTCGAGGGGTTTCCTGCTCCGGCGATGGGGCGGATGTCCAGACAGGCCCGCATGATCGTCCTCGGTTCGCGGCACCTGGGCCGTACGGCGGAGTTCTTCAGTGCCGGTTCCCTGGTCGTCCCTGTCACGGCGCAGGCACAGTGCCCGGTCGTCGTCGTGGGTGACGCCGAGCATGTGACACAGCAGCCCGCCTACCTGGTGGTGGGCATCGACGGCAGCGAATCGTCGAAGGCGGCGCTGGCGCTGGCGCTCGAAGAGGCCGACCTCCGAGGAGCCAAGCTGCGTGCCATATCCGTGTGGCAGCCGCCGGCCTTCCTCCGCAACGACGAGGAGGTCGCCCGGCAAGCCCAACGAAGGATGCTGTCGGAGGCGACGGCCGGATGGCCGCAGAAGTACCCGGACGTCGGATTGACGCACGAGGTGCTGACCGGGCACCCGGTCGAGGAGCTCGCCGGTGCCGCCGAGCACGCACTTGCGCTGGTCCTGGGTAGGCGAGGCAGGGGTGGCTATACCGGTATGCGGCTTGGATCGGTCGTTCATGGGCTGCTGCACCGGGCCCACTGTCCGGTGATCACGGTTCCCGTCGTGTGAGGACCGCCGTGACGATGCCCGCCGCTCAGCAGGCGCCCGCTCCCGCGGTTTCTCGCAGAGGGCTGACGAAGGCGGAGGCTGCCCGCCGGCTCGCGGAGCACGGCCGTAACGAGGTGGCGGCAGCCAGGACCGTCCCGCTGTACGCCAGAGTTCTCACGCAACTGCGGGATGCGCTGATCCTTGTGCTGCTGGGTGCCGTCGTGCTGACTCTCGCGATCGGCGACCATGCCGATGCGGTGGTCATCGCGCTGGTGATCGTGGTGAACACCACGGTCGGTGTCGCGCAGGAGGTCCGGGCCGACAACGCCGTGGCCGCCCTGTCGGCCCTGTCCGCCCCCAATGCTCGGGTGCTCCGTGACTTCGCCCCGGGGGAGGTTCCCGCCGCGGAAGTTGTGCCCGGCGACGTACTGATCCTCGGTGAAGGTGACATCGTCGCCGCCGACGCCGAACTTGCCGAAGCATCCGCCCTGTTGGTCGACGAGTCCATGCTCACCGGTGAATCGGTGTCCGTGGACAAGGACCCCGGCGCCCGGCTGAGCGCCGGGACCGTCGTCGTACGAGGACGCGGCGTGGCAACTGTGACGGCCACGGGAGCCGACAGCGCGCTCGGCCGCATCGCCGCCCAGCTCGGCGGCAAGCGGGAGCCGACTCCCTTGCAGCGCCGTCTCGGAGCCCTCGGCCGTGTCCTCGCCGCCGTGACGCTGGCTCTCTGCCTGGTCGTGTTCGTGCTCGGCCTCGTCCGAGGAGTGCCGGTCGCCACGATGGCGGTGACGGCGATCAGCCTCGCCGTGGCGGCCGTACCGGAATCCCTTCCGGCCGTGGTCACCCTGGCCCTCGCGCTGGGCGCGCGGAGGATGGCGGACCGGCACGCTCTGGTGAGGCGGCTTCCGGCCGTAGAGACGCTGGGCTCGGTGACGGTACTGGCCACCGACAAGACCGGCACCCTCACCGAGGGACGCATGGTGGTTCAGCACGTATGGACGCCACGCCGCACATTCGACTTCTTCGGCGTCGGCTACGAGCCGGAAGGCGACGTGCAGGTTGAGGGCAAGAGGCCGAATACAGACGAACTCGAGCCTGCGCGAGAGCTGTTGACCGTGACGTGCCTCTGCAACGACGCCGAGCTGCGCCCACCCCAGGATTCTGCGGACAAGGGCCTGTGGAGCGCGGTCGGTGACCCCATGGAAGCCGCGCTCCTGGCCGCGGCGGCCAAAGCCGGGTGCGCGAACCGAGCCAGCCTTGTGGGTGACCTCCCGAGACGGGACGAGTCGCCCTTCGACAGCGTGCGTAAGCGGATGAGCACCCTGCACATGACACCGTCGGGCCAGGTGCTCGTGTGTCTGAAAGGCGCGCCGGAAGTGGTGTTGGACACGGCTGTCCTCGGCGACACGACAGATCTGCTCCGTGGCGCCCGGCAGGAAGCGGCATTGCTGGCCGCCCGGGGCTACAGGGTGCTGGCGGTCGCCTCGGGAACACGGGACGACGTGCCGAGCCATCCCGTCGAAGCGGAATCGGGCCTGCGTCTGCTCGGCCTCGTGGCGATCAGCGACCCGCCCAAGGCGCACGCAACCGCCACTCTCGCCGCTTGCCGCGCGGCAGGCATCACCCCCGTGCTCATCACAGGGGACCACCCTGCCACGGCCAGGGCGATCGCGAAGCGTGTCGGCCTGGTGAACGAGGACCACGGGCAGGAGCACGTCATCACCGGCCCGGACCTGGCCGCCGGTCGGGTCGCCGACCTCACCACGGTGAGGGTGTTCGCCCGTACGACTCCGCAGCAGAAACTCGACATTGTCGAGGCATGGCGATCGCACGGTGAGATCACCGCGATGACTGGTGACGGAGTCAACGACGGCCCTGCCCTCAGGCAGGCCGACATCGGCGTTGCGATGGGCCGACGCGGTACGGAGGTCGCCCGACAGGCTGCCGACCTGGTACTCGCCGATGACGAGCTTGCCACGGTCGTCGCGGCCGTGGAGGAAGGCAGGCGCGTCTACGACAACATCCGCCGCTTCCTCGTCTACGGGCTGGCCGGCGGCACAGCGGAGATCCTCGTCATGCTGGTCGGCCCCCTGCTGGGACTCCCCCTTCCGCTGCGAGCGGGGCAGATCTTGTGGATCAACCTCCTCACCCACGGATTGACGGGTGTGGCCATGGGAGCCGAGCCGGTCGCGCCCGGCGCCATGCGCAGGCCCCCACGGCCGCCGGGCCAGCAGATCCTTGCTGACGGAGCCTGGCAGCGGTTGCTCTTCCTCGCGGGCGTGGTCGCTGCTTCGAGCCTCGGCGCCGGGGTCGTTGCCCAGCACTCGGGCCTGCCCTGGCAGAGCGTGCTTTTCCTCGCTCTCCTGGCGAGCCAGCTCGGTGTCGTGCTGGGTCTGCGGACGCGCCTGCTGACTCGCCAGAACTTCTTCCTGCCGCTGTCGGTGCTCGCTTCGGTCCTGCTCGCCGGGGCCGCGCTCTACATACCATTCCTGCAGTCGGTGCTGGAAACCGAGCCCCTCGGCTGGAGCGCCGTCGGCCTCGCCGCAATCGCCGCCGTCACCGGATGCGCTGCGGCCCGACTGTCGAGAGCCGCATTCCACGCGAGGCATCAAGGCCTGAGCACGCTGCACTGAGGAACTTATGGGCGACCGGAGCAGCGGCCGGACCCCGAGCGGCTGCGGCAACAGGCCGAGGGTGCGATCTTGCGATTCAGGCGGACAGTGGCCGGAGAAGCCGAAGGAGTTCTCACCCGAGCCGATCAACGGGTCTCACGCCTGAACTCTCTGCTCTCAGTCGCCAGCGCCCATGACGTGCTCGACGTGGTGCAGCCTGGTGACGGTTGCAGGCATGGGCTTGGTCCAGGGCGCTCTGCAGGGACACGCCCACCCCCGCCATCCACCGCGCCCTCGCCGAGGCCGTACGCCACCTCCACAAGATGGACGCCGTCTTCTCCACCTACCGGCCCGACAGCCACATCAGCCGCCTCGACCGCGGTGACATCCGCCTTGCAGACTGCCCGCCCGAGGTGCACGAGGCCCTGTCCCTGTGCGCGCGGGCCGCCCACCACAGCGACGGATGGTTCAGCATCACCCCCGCCGGAACCCTCGACCCCTCGGGGCTCGTCAAGGGCTGGGCCACCGAAAGAGCATCCCAACTCCTCTACGACGCGGGCGCGCACCAGACGTGCGTCAACGGTGGCGGTGACCTCCAACTCCGCGGCCGGGCCACCCCGGACAGCCCCTGGCGGATCGGCATCGCCCATCCCCTCCGCCCGAAGGAACTGCTCACTGTCATCACCGCCGACACCGACCTCGCGATCGCCACGTCGGGCGTCGCCGAACGCGGCGCCCACATCTACGACCCGCACCACGGCGCTCCGGCCACCACGTTCGCCTCCCTCACCGTCGTAGGCCCCCGCCTGACCAAGACCGACGCCTATGCCACCGCTGCCTTCGCCCGAGGCGAGGACGCACGGGGCTGGCTCACCTCCCTCGACGGGTACGAGGCACTCGCGGTCCGGCCCGACGGCCAGACATGGCAAACACCGGGATTCACCCGCTACGAGCGGATCCCGGCCGGTTGACCGCGGCTGTCGGTCGGGCAGATCCGGTTCGCAGAGCTCGCCGGGCCGGGCCATGACGGCCCAGTCGGCACGTCAATCGCGATGGGGGAGTGGTCGGACGCGGGCGCGGTGAGGGAGAGCACCGTGGGACCTACTCGTAGCTGTACACGCGAGTGCCCGGGGCATGCACGAACGAGTTGTCGCCACTGCCTGCACTCGACCACGGCCGCCCGCGCCAACAACGCTGAAGCTCGATACACCTAGTGCGCAGAATGCGAGTATGCCGTCGTCTCCATGCAAGCCGGGCGCAGGTCGGCTGTCGCCGCCCGGCGGGCCGGTACCAGAGGTGAGAAGCAAGGCGCCGCCCCGGCGTCGGTCGTGTGCTGCGGGCCGCACCCGCTCACCTTGAGCGGGCGACCAGAAAGTCGGTGCTCGCGGACAGGGTGGTGAGCTGCGGGGTGTCCTCATCGTCGATACGGATCCCGGTCCGTTCACTTAGCGTCTCCACGAAACTGAGGAGGTCCATCGAGTCCATTTCGAGGGCATCGCGGAACGGGTCGTCGGGCCCCAGGGCGGTGAAGTCGGCGTCGGGGATGACGTGTGAGATTGATTCCTTGACGATGTCGAGAGCTTCGGCATGTTTCACAACTGCTCCGGGTTCTGCAGGAGGCGGTCGACCATGGTCAGGTATTGGGCTCCGACTGTGCCGTCGGTTGCCCGGTGGTCCGCCGACAGGGTCGCGGTGACGACGGGCCGTACGCCGAGCAGGCCATCGACAGCCCACGGGCGGTCCACGACCCGTCCGAAGCCGACCAGGGCCACCTGTGGCGGGTAGATGACACCGAAGACGGCTTCCACGCCCTGATCACCGAGATTGGTGACCGTGATGGTCGAGCCGGACACTTCCGAGCCGCGGAGCCTGCCGGTGCGAGAGCGGGCGACCAGGTCCTTGAGAGAAGCCATCAGTTGGGGGAGTTCGAGCGTGTCGGCGTCGCGCAGAGCTGGGGCGACGAGCCCGCCACCCCGCAGCGACACGGCCACGCCGAGGTGTACGCCGTCGCCTGCGGTGAAACGGTCATCTGTCCAGAAGCCGTTGAGCTCGGGGACCTCCCGGGCCGCGAGGGCTGCGGCCTTCAGGAGCAGGGCGGCAGGGAGCAGCCGCTGGTCGACGGGGGTTCGTCGGTTGTGCTCGTGCAGCCAATCCATGGCGGTGGCCATGTGGACGGTCGTGGACAGGTAGTAGTGGGGGATGTCCCGGTTGGCGCGGGCCATGAGTCCCGCGATCGCCTGGCGCATCGCGGCCGGCCGGTCCTCGGAGGGACGCACCGGAGTAGTGACGTGGCGTGCGGGCGGGGCCGTGGTTGCCGGCCCCGGGGCCGCCTCGCGCACGTCGGTCGCCCGGACGGCGCCGTCCTTGCCGGTTCCCGTCACTGTTGTCAGGTCGACGTCCAGTTCGGCGGCGAGTCGGCGGGCAAGTGGGGTCGCTCGTACGCGTGATAGCGGAGCAGCAGCCTCGGCGGCCGCGACTGCCTGTTCGACATCGGTCCGTGTGACGCGCCCTCCCGGCCCGGATCCTTTTAGCCCCTTCAGTTCGATACCGCGGCGCTCGGCGAGGTGCCGGAGCAAGGGGCCGGCTTCAACGTGCCCGCGCCTGTGGGCGGCGGGCGGCTCTGGGCCTGTGGTGGTTTCTGGCCGGGTGTGGGCCTGCGCGGCTTGTGGCGCCCGCCGGGTCGAACGCTTCGCCTCGGCCTTTTCGGACTGTCCGGGCTTCTCTTGCTTCCGCGGCTTCTCAGCTTTCCGCGGTTCCACCTTTTGGGTCCTTCCCGCGGTCGGCTGGATCAGGGCGAGGGCCGTGCCGACGGGCACTGTCGTGCCCGGCTCGACGAGCAGCTTTCCGATGGTCCCGGTCTCGAAGCACTCCACCTCGATCGTGGACTTGGCGGTCTCGACGACCGCGACGGGATCTCCCTTGTGGACCTGGTCCCCGGGCCGGACCAGCCACTCCTGGAGTGTGCCCTCGTCCATGTCGGCGCCCAGGGACGGCATGGTGAACTCGGCCATGGTCAGCCCACCGCCCGGTGTGCCGCCGCGACGATGTCGGAGGTCTGCGGCAGGGCGGCCTCCTCCAGCCGCCGGGCGTACGGGATGGGAACTTCGACGCTGCACACCCGCTCCACAGGGGCGTCCAGTTCGTAGAAGGACCCCTCGGCGATGCGGGCGGAGATCTCGGCGGCGAGGCTGCCGGTACGCCAGGCTTCGTCGACGATCACCGCGCGGTGCGTGCGGGCCACGGTGGCGGTGATTGCTTCGTTGTCGAGGGGCCGGAGCGTGCGCAGGTCGACGACCTCCGCGCTGATGCCCTCGATGGACAGTTCGTCCGCCGCTGCGAGCGCCTTGGACAGTGAACCGCCGTGGGTGATCAGAGAGATGTCGGTGCCGGGCCTGCGGACCGTGGCGTGATCGATGTCCACGGGAGCGGCGGACGGGGAGAGTTCATCGGAAGCGTTGTAGAGGCTTCCGTGCTCGAAGATCAGTACGGGGTCGGGGTCAGCGAGAGCCGGGGCGAGCATGTGGCGGGCGTCTTCGATGGTGGCCGGCGCGAGGACCCGGATGCCGGGAATGTGTGCGTACCAGCCCTCCAGGCTGTGCGAGTGCTGGGCGGCGAGCTGTCGTCCCGCACCTGTGGTCATGCGGATCACCAGGGGGACGGGGAGCTGGCCACCCGACATGTGCAGCAAGGTGGCGGCGTTGTTGAGGATCTGGTCGAGCGCGAGCAGGCTGAAGTTGACGGTCATGATCTCGACGATGGGTCGCATCCCGGCGAGGGCGGCGCCGATGCCCGCCCCGACGAATGCGGACTCCGACAGCGGTGTGTCGCGGACCCGTTCGGGCCCGAACTCCTCCAGCAGGCCAAGGCTGACGCCGAAGCATCCGCCGTAGCGGCCCACGTCCTCGCCCATGAGGAAGACTCGGTCGTCGGCGCTCAGGGCCTCACGCAACGCCTCGCGCATCGCTTCCCGGTACGTCGTCCTGGCTTCCTCCGGTTGCCCGCCCGTGCTCATGGTCACGTCACCTCCGCCGGGGCGCTGGTGACGTGGACGAGCAGGTCCTCGACCGGCTCTTCCGGTGCCTGCTCGGCTGATTCGACGGCGCGGTCGAGCTCGTCGGCGGCGCGGCGCTCGATCGCGGTGAGTTCTTCGTCGTCGAGCTGACCGTTCTCGCGCATGCGGTCCATGAGTTGGCTGATGGGGTCCCGGGTCTTCCACCGCTCGATCTCCTCCTTGTCGCGGTAGCGGTCCGGGTCGTACATGGAGTGGGCGCGGAAGCGATAGGTGCGCGCCTCAAGGAAATGGGGGCCGGCGCCGGCCCGGATGGCTCCGGTGGCGCGGCGGGCGGCGTGCTCCATGGCCTCGACGTCCATGCCGTCCACGGCCCAGGCGACCATGCCGTACGAGGCTGCGCGCATCGCCAGGTCGGTCTGGGCCTCGTGCCGTTCGAGGGCTGTACCCATGGCATAGAGGTTGTTCTCGCAGACGAGCAGGATCGGCAGGTTCCACAGGACGGCGAGGTTGGCCGTCTCGTGGAACTCGCCCTCGGCGAAGGCTCCGTCGCCGAAGAAGCAGCAGGTGACGTGGGCCTGTTCGCGCATGCGGTCGGCGAGGGCGAGACCAGCGGCGAGCGGGAGACCGCCGGCCACGATCGCATTACCTCCGTAGAAGCGGCGGCTCGCGTCAAACAGGTGCATGGATCCGCCGCGGCCTCCGCTGCAGCCGGTCGTCCTGCCGTACATCTCGGCCATGACGGCCTCTTCGGGGATGCCGCGGGCGAGTGCGTGGCCGTGCTCGCGGTAGGTGGAGACCACCGCGTCCTCGGGGGTCAGGGCTTCGTTGACGCCGACGGCGACGGCCTCTTCGCCGATGTAGAGGTGGACGAAGCCGCGGATCTTCGCTGCGCTGTACAGCTCGACACATCGATCCTCGAAGTGCCGGATGCGCAGCATGGCCTTCAGCAGATCCAACCTGTGCACGGCGCCCGGCCTGGCGGCCGGAACCTCTGTTCGCGCGGTCCTCTTGCTCGTCGGGGTCTTCTTCGCGGCTGTCTTGGCAGGCTTCGGGGTTCCCTGGGCTGCCTTCCTGGTGCGGGAGTTGCGGGCCTGGCTCATGAGGATCCCTCCAACGTCGACAAGTCGCCGGTGGGCAGACCGATTTCGCGTGCACGCAGCAAGCGGCGCATGACCTTGCCGCTCCGGGTCTTGGGCAGGTTCTGGTCGAAGGTGATCTCCCGGGGCGCGACGGCCGGGCCCAGCCGGCGGCGGGCGAAGGCCAGCAGCTCCCGCTCCAGATCCGGGGTCGCTTCCACGCCGGGGCGCAATGACACGAACGCCTTGACGACGTTCCCGGCGACAGGATCCGGTCGCCCGATCACTCCGGCCTCCGCGACCGCCGCGTGTTCCATCAGCGCGCTCTCCACCTCGAAGGGGCCGATCAGGTGCCCCGCCGATTTGATGACGTCGTCGGCGCGCCCCACGAACCAGTACCAGCCGTCGGCGTCCCGCCTGACCAGGTCGCCGGTCAGATACCAGTCGTCGGTGAACGCGGCTTCGTAGCGTTCCTTGTCGTGCAGATATCCGCGGAACATGGACGGCCATCCCGGCCGCAGCGCCAACTCTCCCTCCACGTCGGGGCTGTCCACCTCCGTGACCTTGCCGTCGGCGATCAGGACCCGGCCGTCCTCGCCCTGCTTCAGCACAGTGGCCTCGACACCCGGAAGCGGCCGCCCCATCGAACCGGGTTGGATCTCGCAGGCCGCGAAGTTCGCGATCATGATGCAGCCGGTCTCGGTCTGCCACCAGTTGTCGTGCACCGGCAGGCCCAGCACCTCCTGGCCCCACACCACGGCCTCGGGGTTGAGGGGCTCGCCGACCGAGGCGATGAACCGCAGGGCCGACAGGTCGTAGGAGCGCGGCAGATCGTACGGACCTTCGCACGGCGTGGCGCGCATCAGCATGCGCAGGGCCGTGGGCGCGGTGTACCAGACGCTGACCCGCTGTTCGCCGAGAATCCTGTACCAGCGCCGGGCGTCGTAGTCGCCCTCGTCGACGACGACCGTCACGCAGTGCACGAGGGGGGCGACGATGCCGTACGACATGCCAGTGACCCAGCCGGGGTCCGCGGTGCACCAGTACACGTCCTCGGCATGCAGATCGAGCGCGTACGCAGCCGTGGAATGGTGGGCGACGACCGCTTCGTGGACGTGGATGGTGCCTTTGGGGGTGCCGGTGGTGCCGCTGGTGAAGTGCAGCAGTGCCATGTCCTCCGGCGAGGTCGGCGGGATGGTGAACGTGTCCGAGGCCGCGGACATCAGTTCGTCGAAGGAGAGCGTGCCGGGAAGCTCCTCGGCGCCGGGGCCGACGATGAGGACATGTTCGAGGACGGGCAGCGACATCCGCCGGTCGGCGACCTTGCGCCGATACAGAACTGCGGTGGTCACCAGCACGCGTGCGTCGCCGAGACGCAGCCGCTGTTCCACCGGGTCGGGGCCGAACGCCGAGAAGAGCGGGCACAGGACGCTGGTGTTCTTCAGCGTGCCGAGCACCGCCGTGTAGAGCTCGGGACAGCGGCCGAGGAGAGTGAACACCCGGTCCCCATGGCCGACGCCGAGCGACCGTAGGACGTTCGCGAAGCGGGCCGTGCGGTGAGCCAGCTCGCTGTACGTGACGGTCGAGACGGCGTTGTCACGACCTACGCACCTCAGCGCGACCTTGTCTCCGAGGCCCGCCGCCGTGTGCCGGTCGACCGCTTCGTACGCGACGTTCAGCCCGCCGCCTGGCAATCCAGCCAGCGCGCTGCGTGCCTGCGACCAGGTGAATGCGGAACGAGCCCGGTCGTAGTCCGCGAGATTCGGCGGGACGCGCGGTGCGGTGTCCTTGGAGATCGTCTTCCAGTGCATGCGCGCTCCTCCCGACGCCTGCCTCCCTTTAGACTCGCCCGGTCTGGGCCGGGCCGCACTGCGGGCCATACCGACTGGCCCCCGACGAGACTTGGCGGGGCAGTGACGGTTCACAAAGGTGCAGATCCGGCAGGGAAGCCAATGGTGATTGTGCGGGCGCTCGGCACCACAAGGCTGCGAACCGACTGGCCGCAGCGGTCTTCCGGCATCATGGAACCGAGGGCTGCCCGCTTCTCGCGGACCCGGATTGCGCGGTGCACGGTTTCACTCCGCTTCGCAGCGTCCCATCAGACCCTCGGCTCACTTCCATACCACCACGACCCACCCGTGAGTAGTAGGGGCCGAACGGCCCAGGCCGAGCGGCTGACAGACCTTGATGACACCGGAGGGGGCGGGTAGCGGCTCGGCCGGAGTAGCTCAGGGCGAGCCGAGCATCGCCAAGCCGTTGCCGAGGCGGTCTCCCGGTACACCCGGGCCGACGTGCCGTTGGCGCAGCGGAGCCGTATCTCCCGTCGTTCCTTCGGCAGACGGGCCCCGTGCCCCGTGCCCCGTGAGCGCGAAAGGCGGAGAGGAAGCACGCGCCCACGGCCCGCAACGTCTCGCCACGAGCGAGGCCCTTCTGCCCACCCACGGTGGCCACCTCGTGAAGCGCCATAGCGGCGTACAGCGCCCGGCGCTGCCATGTCTGCCGGACTGGGGTTCCCCCGTACAACCATCAGGAGGAAGCGTGCCGCGTCCCGCGAAACCTGGTGCGCGGGCCGGCAACCCGGCCGCCGACCCCGCCCATCTGCGGGCGAGCGCATTCGTCTAGTCCGGCTCCATGTAGGGGCGACGGAAGACCGGGGCCTGGCTGTCGGCGTGTGGGCGGATGGCCGCCAGCGCTTGGACTACCGCGGCCCTCAGGGAGCCGCTCGTGTCGATCCTGACGGCCTCGGACCATGGCGTTTCCGCGGCAGCCATGACGGCGGCCACATCGAGATCGGCGTCGGACACGCCGGGTGGGCGGGTGGCGAGGCGGGCTGTAGCCACATCGTCCGGAACCTGGCAGTGCAGGGAGACGAGGTCGGAGTGGGTGTGTTCGGCCATGCGCACAGCGGCCTCACGCTGTCCCGCGTTGTGCCAAGTGGCGTCCAGGACGACGGACTCACCCTGGGACAACAGGGCCGATGCGCGGTCGAGCAGGGTGGCGTACGTCTTGTTGGTCCACTCGGGTGTGTACAGGCCCTCGCCGTAGGCAACGGCGACCTGCTGCTCTGCGGGGATGCCCGCCAGTTCCTTGCGGAGGCGGTCGCTGCTGAGCAGGGTGACGCCGAGGCGGTCGGCGAGCGCTCCGGAGAGTGTGGACTTGCCGCTGCCCGGGAGCCCGCCGACGAGGGTCAGACCGACGGCCGAGGCGCGCAGGTGGCGAAGGGCGGTCGTGATCAGTCGGCGTGCTGCCGCCTCTGCGCTGGGCGTGCCCTGGTGTGCCTGGATCAGGGAGACCTTGGCCCGGACGAACGCGCGGTAGGCCACGTAGTGGTGGCGCAGGGAGGGTGGTGCCGGGTCGCCGGAGTACTCGCCGTACTCGGCGAGGAAAAACGTTGCGGCCTCCGGCGCCCCGAGTTGCTCCAGGTCCATGGCGAGGAAGGCGGCGTCATCCAGGCCGTCGACGTAGCGCAGACGGTCGTCGAACTCCAGGCAGTCCAGGACGCGTGGGCCGTCGTCGAGGCAGAAGATGTCCTCGGCGAGCAGGTCTCCGTGGCCGTCGACCACCCGTCCCTGCTCGATTCGCCTGTCGAACAGGGGGGCGCGTCCGGCGAGGTAGCGGCGCACCAAGTGCTCGATCTCCTCCACTCCGTCGGGCGCGGTGCCGTCGTCGGGCAGGGCACGGACCTGGGCGAAGCTCGCTTCCCAGCGTGAGGACTGTGCGTCACGCGTCCCCTGCTCGTTCACCTCCCCGCTGCGAGGTGCATTCGCGTGGTGGGTCGCGAGCAGCCGGGCGACGGCGCGGAGGACGTCGTCGGTCGCCGCGCCTCCCCGTGTGAGTCGAGAGAGGCGGCGCTCGGTGGGCATGCGGCGCATCACCACGACGGGCTCGGGCGCGTCCGTGTCCGGGCTACGGAATTCGCCGACGCCGAGGTAGACGTCAGGGGCGAAGCGGCGGTTGAGGACAACTTCCCTCTCGCAGGCGGTCCGCCGGGCGGCCACCGTGGTGTAGTCCAGGAACGTCAGGTCGACCGGCTTCTTCACCTTGTAGGCCCGGTCCCCGACGAAGAGCACCACCGCGGTGTGAGTCTCGAGCGCCTCCGCGCGCGGGAAGGGCGGCGTCAGGGGGGCGTCGGCTCGCCGCGCCGACGCCATCGGGTCCCCGTCGTGGCTCGGCTCAGTCATGGGGGACGACGGCGACAGGGCAACGCGCGTGGTGGGCGGCGGCCTGGGCGACGGGGCCCAGGAGTGGTGCCAGGGGAGGGTGGTGCTTGCGTCGACCGACGACCAGCAACTCGGCGCCCGCGGCGGCTGCCACGACGGCCCTGGCGGGGCTGTCGAGGCGGATGGTGTCGGTCACAACCACGCCCGGGTACTTCTCGCGCCAGGGGAGCAGGGCCTGGCTCAGGCCCTTCCGCGCGTCTTGCCTTTCCGCTTGAGTCACAGTGTGGTCGACGCCCCAGGGGGCGTACGCGTGGATCGGCAGGCTGCGGCCATGGACCGCGCGGACGGGTACGCCCCGCGCCGCGGCGGTGGTGAAGGCGAATTCGAGCAGCTCGTCGCACGGGCCGTGCAGTTTCAGGGCCACCACCACATCGTCTGGTGCACCTGACTCGGGCGTGTGGCCTTCTTCCTGCCGGTCGGCGCGGACCAAGACGACGGGTCGCTCGGCGCGTGCCACGACCGACATGCTGATGTCGCCGAGGAAGTAGCTCTCCACGGGAGTCAGACCCCGCGAGCCGAGCACGAGCATCTCGGACTCCGACGCCGCGTGCAGCAGCGCGTTCTGGGCGTCGTCGGCGACCAGGTTGCCGACAACGGTGAGGCCCGGGTGGCGCGTCTGAAGTTCTGCCTGGGCGTTGTGCATGAGCCGCTTGGCCCAGTAGTTCTGGTCGACTTCCGCTGGGATGCGGGTCGGTTCCGGCGCGAGCAGGGGCCATGCGTGCAGCAGGCGCAGGGTGAGATTGCGTCGCTCGGCTTCGTCGGCGGCCCAGCGAGCGGCGGCGAGGCTCTCGGGTGAGCCGTCGAGGCCGACGGTGAGGACTCGTTCCACGGCGACTGCCTCCATCACGTACGAAGCTGGACGGACGGTGAGCGTGGCCACTGTCCGGACCACTGCCGCCTGGTGCGTCGGTGGCCGTGCAAGCCGGCTGGGGACGCGCTCGATGCGACGCGCTGTCGGTCGGCGCCGACCGACAGACCACGGCGCTGCTACATCGAGGATTACCCCAGATCTCCTCGTGGCGCATGTGGTCCCCGGCGAGGCGGCCCTCGGGCAGGCCAGAAGTCCGGAACAAGGGAGGGGGAGCGGCGGCGGTTCCCCTTGTGGTCGGCGTCGACGGGTCCGAGGCGAGTCTTGAGGCGGTGGACTGGGGGTGCGGACGAGGCGCTCCGGCACGACGTGCCGCTCCATCTCATGCATGCGGCCGCAGGGGGATTATGAGATGCCCGACGACGGCGGCCTCCAAGGCCGCGTGGTGTGGCCGGCCGCGGCGGGACGGTCGTGGACTTCTCCCTGCGACGGATCCACAGCCCCCGAGCGGACTTCCAGGCAGCCCGGTTGAGCGCCATGGTCAGATGCGCCGGGACGAGTAATGTCGCCGCAGCCACCGCCGACGGGCTGTCGGCCGTCGGCACGATGGGCGACTCGTACGTCGAGGCGTTCGGCCTGGAGGAGGCGGCCTTCCGGGCCCTTGCCCTGTCCCACCCCGGCCCGGTGACGCTCCTGGCGGACACCCACGGGAACGACAGGTCCATGGAGTACGACGAGAGAAGGACGGTCGAGTGACAACCTTCCGTGTCCCGCCCTCACTCGCCGGCCGCCTGCACCTGCGGCATGGTCTGGCTGTCGCCCTTCGGGGCGCGCCTCCTCGAACAGAAACGGCGCATCCTCCGCATCCGCCACGAGCGCCTGCGCCAGGCGAGGAGAGCAGCGGCAGCCGGTGGCACGAGCGAGTGGAGGAAGCCGACACCTGGCTTCTCCGAGCGGTTCTCCTCGGTGGGGAACACGCACTCGATGGCGCAGCGGCCGGAGTCGGCCCCGCGAGGATCACGATCGACGAGAACCTTCACCATGGGCGTCCGCCATCCGTCCGAGGTCACCTGGGCCTTGCAGGACCGCGCTCCCACATCGGCCGCACCGGCTCACACTGCTCTGGGTTTTGCCGCAGCTGCCTACCGCGAGGCGGTAGGAGCAGCCGCCGAGTACGCCGTCGCCCGGGCGGCCGCCCAGATCGTCGGAGCGGAGGTGCTGAGCACGCGCCGACGGGTCCGCGCACTGCGACGCCACTGGATGCCCTGCCTTGAGACAGCGCTCGCCCGCGTCAAGCTTGCCTGGAGCAATGCGAGCACGAGGAGCCGCGAGGCGCCGCGAGGCGCCGCTGGGCAGCTCAAACCCTCGTGGAAGGCACGAGAGGGGCCGAAGAGTGAGCGTCGTTTTTCCCGAATGCGGATCGATAGCGGACGAACCACACTGATCGTAGGGGGTAGCAGTCGGGGCGGGCCTGGCTCCAAGGGCGTCCCGGCGACTGCGACGCAGATCGCTAGGCTCGAAGGAGACGGCCATGACCACAGCACGAGAGATCATGCACACCGGCGCCGCCTGCATCCAGGAGAACGAGACGCTGGAGGACGCGGCACGCCGGATGAGTGAGCTGGACGTCGGAGCTCTCCCGATCTGCGGGGAGGACGACCGGCTCCACGGGATCATCACCGACCGCGACATCGTGGTGAAGTGTCTTGCCAAGGGCAAGGACCCGAAGACTATGACTGCAGGCATGCTCGAGCAGGGTAAGCCGATCACCATTGACGCCGAGGCCGACACGGACGAAGTCGTGCTGGCCATGGAGGAGCACAGGATCCGGCGGCTCCCGGTCATCGACAACCGTCGGCTGGTCGGCATGATCAGCGAGGCGGACCTCGCACGACGTCTGCCGGAGGAGAAGGTGGGCCATTTCGTCGAGGTGGTCTGCGCATCCCGCTAGACCACGTGGGCATGCCCTTAGGCTGAGGCGACGGCCGTCACTGGCAGGTGGTGTGGAAGCACCGACTGGATCTGCGCTGTGTGCGTGCTGTGCCGCGAGCACGTGGCGACGGACGCCGGTCGGTACGGAGCGCTGTGGCGATCCGCGGCCGCTCCTGGTCGGGCCCGATCTTGCTGATCGTTGACTCTTTGCGGCCGAACAGGAGGCCGGCCGCAGCTGTCGCGCCCGCGGCGGCACCGATGCCGATGGTCGCGGCTGGCCCCCGGCGGGTGCGGCGCGAGCGGTACGTGCCTTGTGTGAGTGCCATGCGCTGCGAGTGCCCCACGTCCGGAGCCGGTAATGGCTGAGGCGGTCGTCAACGGAGCCGGAACGACCCCGCGTCCCACGGGGTGCAGCCGCGGCCGAGGGCCGTCCCCCTCCGCGCCTGCCTGTTGCTGCCGACGGCAGGGGACTGTCCGGTTGTTCGTCTATGTACGAGTGCAAGGAAGGCCCGGAAGGCGAGCACGGGCAGGACCAGGTGCCCCCGGCGACGGTGTTCAGCCCGCCGAAGCCGATCCAGCCCGCGGGGGGCCTGCCATTCCGCCTCCCCGGCGGCGACGACGTTCATCGGGGCGTAGCGCAGATACGCAGGCCCACGCGCAACGTGCCGGTCTGTGACGCATTCTGCTGTGATGCGTCATCGGCTCGGGCTGCCAGGGTGCCTGTTCCGCTTGCCGGTTGTCCTATGGCCTCCCGCTCCTGCTCGCCCCGAGCCGCAGCCGTGCCGGGCCAGGTCGATGGCCCGGCCTTTCGTGGGAGTACGGGGCGCGTTCCCTGGGAGGATGCAGCTGCGGTGGGGGCCTTTTCAGGTGCGCTCGACGGTCAGATCGAGGAAGTGAGTGGAGCAGGAGATGCACGGATCGTGGTTGCGGATGGTTCGTTCGCACAGCGCGGTCAGCTCAGCGTTGCCGGGGTCGCCGTCGTCCATCGCGGCCTGCACGACGCGGCGCAGGTCCTCCTCGATCGCCCCCTGGTTCTGGGAGGTGGGCGGGACGAGGCGGGCGTCGGTCACCGTGCCGTCGGCGTCGAGCGTGTAGCGGTGGTACAGCAGGCCGCGCGGTGCCTCGGTCGCGCCGTGTCCGGTCCCGGCGTTGGGCGGCGCCTCGACCGACGGGTGGGGTGGCGGCTCGTAGGCGTCGATGATCCGCATGGCCTCGTCGATCGCGTACACGACCTCAACCGCCCGGACGATGATGCTGCGGAACGGATTGCGGCACACGGCGTCGAGCCCAGCCTCGGTGGCGGCTTGGAGCGCCGGCGGGGACAGCAGCCGGTGGTTGATCGCGTATCGGGCCAGCGAACCGGTCAGGTGGCGGCGGCCGTCGAGCTCCGACTGCAGCGCGGTGGAGTGGGGGACCTGCCGTTCGACGACGTGCTCGATGAAGTCGCTTACGGGGAAGGAGCGTTGGGGTCCGCCGTCTCCGGGTAGCACCTTGGGGGTGCCCGTGGCGATCGCGTAGCGGCCGGGTTCGGCCAGGGCGAGGAAGTCCTCGTCGCAGTAGGCATCGGGAAATTCGAAGCCGCTGACCCAGCGCACGGTGGCCCACGCGTCGTCCATGGCCCGCTTCAACCGCTCGTACAGCGGCCGGAGTTCCTCACGGGTCGGGGCCCGGTGGAAACCACCGACACGGACGTTGACCGGGTGGATGGCCCGGCCGCCGAGCAGCTCCATGAGCGCGTTCCCCACCTGCTTCAGCCGTAGTCCCCGCTCGACCTCGGCGCGATGGGTGCGGGCGAGGTCGATGGCACTGACGCGGCCGAGGAAGTCCGGGGCGTGCAGGAGATGGATGTGCAGCGTCTGGCTCTCGATCCACTCCCCGCAGTACAACAGTCGCCGCAGCTCGGCCAGTTGGCTGTCCACGGTGATCCCGCAGGCGTCCTCGATCGCCGCGCACGCGCTCATCTGGTACGCCACCGGGCAGATCCCGCACACCCGGGCGGTGATGTCCGGCGGCTCGGTGTGTCCGCGCCCGCGCAGGAACGCCTCGAAGAAGCGCGGCGGTTCGTAGATCTGCAGTCGGGCCTCGGCCACCCGGCCGTCGTCCACCCGCAGGTGCAGGGCGCCTTCGCCCTCGACCCGGGAGAGCGAGCCGACATGCAGGACACGGGATCCGCGATGGGTCACGGGGCGCTCCCCTCGTCACGTTCCAGCGCTGTCGAGGCCTCGGCGAAGTCAGGCGCGTAGGCGTTGAAGGTCCGCAGGAGGCGCACGACGTCACGGTCGTCAAGGCCGTCGGTGCGCAGCCTCGGGATCAACGCAGGCAGATTCGTGGACGCCGACGGGCCGAAACAGCCGTAGCAGCCACGTCCGTAGGCCGGGCAGATCGCGCCACAGCCGGCATGGGTGACCGGTCCGAGGCAGGGTGTGCCGTGCGCGACGGTGACGCACACGGTGCCGCGCCGCTTGCATTCGAAGCAGACGCTGTGACCGGGGATGCCGGGCTTGCGTCCGGCGAGGTGTGCGGTGATGACTTCCAGCAGCTGACGCCGGTCGATGGGGCAGCCCCGCAGTTCGAAGTCCACCGGCACGTGGGCGGATACCGGGGTGGACGTGGCCAGGGTGTCGATGTAGTCGGGGCGGGCATAGACCGTGGCCCGGAACTCCTCGACGTCGGCGAAGTTGCGCAGTGCCTGGATCCCGCCGGCGGTCGCGCACGCGCCGATGGTCACCAGGCGGCGTGAGACGGCCCGGATGTGCCGGATCCGCTCGGCGTCGGCCTCGGTGGTCACCGAGCCCTCTACCAGCGACAGGTCGTACGGTCCCGGACCCGCGGCGCTGGACGCCTCCAGGAAGTGGGCGATCTCCACCTGCCCGGACAGCGCCAGCAGTTCGTCCTCGCAGTCGAGGAGAGTGAGCTGGCATCCGTCGCAGGAGGCGAGCTTCCACACGGCGAGCTTCGGGTTGGCGGGCATCTCACAGCTCCCTTGTGGCGAGCAGCGGTTCGGCGCGGTCCCAGCCCAGGACCGGGCCGTCGCGGCACACCAGCAACGGCCCGAGCTGGCAGTGGCCGCAATGACCCGTCGCGCAGCGCATGTTGCGCTCCAGCGACACCAGGATCCGCTCGGCAGGAACGCCTCGGTGGACCAGGTCACGGGCCGTGGCTCGGATCATCGGCTCGGGACCGCAGACGAATGCCATGCTGTTGGACGGGCGGAACCGCGCCCGGTGGAGCAAGGTCGTCACCATGCCGACTTCCCCCGGCCAATGGTCGTCGGGCCGGTCGACGGTGACGGCGACGTGGGCGGCGGTTTCGGTGGACCAGTGGCCGATCTCGGCGCGGTACAGCAGCTCGTCGGGGGAGCGCGAGCCGATGAGCACGTTGACCTGGCCGTAGCGGTCCGGTTCCGTGATTGCGTCGACCACCACCGGACGCAGGGGCGCCAGTCCGATGCCACCGGCCACGATCAGCAAATCACGTCCCCCACCGGCGGGCAGCTCCCAGTCGGTGCCGAACGGGCCGCGCACCCCCACGGCGCTGCCGGGCTGCAGCCCGTAGAGGGCGCCTGAGACGGCGCCCACGGCCCGGATGGTGTGGACCAGGCCCTCGTCGGCAGGCCTGATCTCGCTCACGGAGACAGGGATCTCGCCGACTCCAAACGCGTACAGCATCGCGAACTGGCCCGGCCGGAACGACGGCAGCGCCGTTCCGACCGGCCGCAGTGCGACGGTCGCGGTGTCCGCCGTCTCGCTCTCCCGGCGCACCACCTGATAAGGCACCGGAGTCGTCATGGCATCGGCCTGCTTGCGGAGGGACCGTAGAGGTCGAGCAGGCGCATACGGGTCGCCTTGAGGCGGTGTGCGATGACCCCGGCCACGGCTTGTGCCAGCGCGTACCCGAGAGCGAGGTCCTCTCCGCACAAGACGCGCACCGTCGCCGCGTCGAACTCGTCAGCGTGCACCGGGCTGCGGGCCTCGGCTCCGAGATGCCACTCGTAGGGCGGGAACAGCCACGACCAGCCGAGCAGGTCGCCGGGACCGAGTGTCTCGACCGTGGGCGGACGCCGGCCCGGAACATGGAGGCTGAGCGCGACCGAACCACTGCGGATGATCCAGAAGCGGTCGGCGCGGCCGCCTTCTTCGAAGAGCAGGGCGCCGGCGGGGAAGGACACATCGCGTCCCAGCCGCAGTAGCCGCTCCCGGCTCCCGGTGGGCAGGGCATCCAGCACAGGCGTGGCGGTCACGGCTGGCGTCCGCTCTCAGGGCCCTCGGGCACGGACCAGGTCTCCGCGTGGAGCGCGGCCGCCTCCTCGGTGATGTCGATGCCGACTGGGCACCACACGATGCAGCGGCCGCAGCCGACGCAGCCGGACGAGTCGAACTGGTCGTGCCAGGTGCCGAGTTTGTGGGTCAGCCACTGCCGGTAGCGGCTGCGCCCTGATTCACGGACCGGGCCGCCGTGCAGATGCGAGAAGTCGAGGTCGAAACAGGAGTCCCAGGTGCTCCACCGTTCGGCGTGGTTGCCGGTGAGGTCGGTGACGTCCTCGGTGGTGGTGCAGAAGCAGGTGGGGCAGGCCATGGTGCAGTTGCCACAGGCCAGGCAGCGGGCCGCGACATCGTCCCAGCGTTCGGCGTCCAGAGAGCCGGCCATCAGGCGCTGGAGGCTGACCGGCGGCATCGAGCGTCCCATCCGCTCGGCGGCGGCCGTCACGCTCTCCCGCGCCGCCGTGGCCGTGGCTTCGGCCGTCACCGCGTCGCCGCTAGCCTGACGCGGCAGCAGGGCAAGCACCTCGGCGCCCTCGACACTGCCCGCGCGCGCCCAGAAGCGGTGCCCCGCGTCGTCCAGGACCTCGGTCAGCGCGAGGTCGTAGCCCGCGTCGGCGCCCGCGTCGACACCTGGTCCGGTGCCCATGGACACGCAGAAACAGGTCGCGCCCGGCTCCGTGCACTCCACCACCACCAGGAAGGCGCCGTTTCGGCGGTCGCGGTAGGCCGGATCGGCGTACTTCCCGCCCGTCAGAACCCGGTCCTGGATCGCGATCGCCCGCAGGTCGCACGGCCGCACCCCGAGGAACGCGTACGACGGAGCGAGATCGTCGTCCGCCCGCATCGTCAGCTCGCCGCCGGGCCCGCGCTCCGCGCTCCACTGCCGCACCCGCTGCGGGTGCAGATACGTCTTCCAGGACTGAGGGCCCGCACTGTGCGCGAACGCCATCCCGTCCTCCCGGGGGCGCAGCCGGTAATACCCCGCTTCCACTTCGACTCCCCAGCCGTACGGGAGTTGCTCGGCTGAGGCCAGCTCCGCCAGGACGATCGCGCCGTCGCGCGCCGTGGGGCCGATAACGGTGCGCCCGCGCGCGACGAGGAGCTCGACCAGTGCTTCCAGGCCGTCCTTTCCGATGACAACGGCCGCCGAGCCGCCGGAGTCCGTCATGGCTGTCCCTTTCTCGCGAGCGCCGCTTCGTCACTCGTCTTCAGAATTCGTCTTCTTCAGAACTCATCTTCAGACGGACCATGCGCGGGAGCTTTCCGGCCAGGGCCGAATGGCCCCGGGGCCGTCACGGCATTCCGTTCGTCCCGGGGCGGACGGCCGCGGACACACGATCGACCGCATGGGTGGCTCGGGCGGCGTGACCACGCGGCGAGACCAGCGGGGCGGGACCCGGCTCGCCAGCCCGCGGATGGGCCGTGAACAGGACGACGGGCCGTGCCGGCGACGTGAGCGCGGGCCGTTCGGTACGGCTGATCCGCGCCCAGGCGCTCCACAGCCGCGAGGTTCCTGACCATGACGGCGAAGGTCTGGGCGGTCCGCGCCTTGTCGCGGCGCAGCTCGCCGACCGCCGCCGCGGTCGGTGCGTCGCAGACCAGTTGGCAACCGCCAAGCCCCTTGACCGCGCCGATCTTTACCCCGCCGATCGCGGCAACCTCCTGCCGCAGGGCCTGTTCACCGATGTGACTGGTGTTGCCGGTCGTCACCGACCTGCCAGGACAGCCGGGGGCGCAGGCTGGGCAGGCGAGTGGCTCGGTGTGGGAGCGCCGGTCACTGGGCTCCTTTTCGGCGGCGCACCGCGGGCACAGGGCGAACGCTCGCATAACGGCGCGTTCCGAGCTGTACGGCAGGTCGGTGACGACCGTGGCGCGCGGGCCACAGTACCTGTGTTGATGAACGGGTAGCGGTGGCCGCGGGGCGAGTTCGGGCGCGTCCCGGCCACGCAGGCATCCAGGGTGGCGGGCGGACCGACAGCGGCCACCATGACGTAGCCGTCGATGTTGCGCACCCAGCCGTCCAGGCCGACCCCATTGGCCAGCCGATGGACGAATGACCGAAAGCACACACCCCCGCACCGTCCCGGCCACCTCGACGTGCCAGGGACGCGGTGTGAGGTCTCGGACTCGGCAGCCTGCGTCGCATGCGTCACCGCGTCACTCCAGCCGAGGCGCGGGTGCTGGTGCTTGTGCGGCGGCGCGGAACCCAGCGATCTCTTCCTCGATCCGCTGAACCAAGGGCTCCACCACTTCCGCGACTGGCTCCGTCAGACCGGTGCCGAGGGTGTGGTCCTGCCCCTCCACCGCGAACACCACCAGTCGTGTCGGCAGCCGGCCCAGCGTGCGGGAGAGCTCGACGGCCTCACCCAGGCCGAGCCCGTGGGAACTCGTCTGCCCGGACTGCCGCAGCTCCTGTCTTTCCAGCTCGATCCGGTGCACCCGCCCCGGCTGTGCGGGATGGGCGTGGGCGGCGTCCACCACAATGGCGAGATGCGCGCCCTCCCACAGACCGATCAGTCGGCCGGGGTCTCCGTCGTTCACCGTCAGCTCCAGGCCGTTCGCCGGCAGTCTGTGCCCGACTCGTTCACGGAGCTGGGACACCACGGCCCAGCCAATACCGTCATCGCGCCGGAAGTCGTTGCCGACGCCGATCACTGCGATCCGGTCACGGGAATTCATGGGCACCTGCCGTTCAGCGGCGTCACTCGCGCGTCCTCCCCAGGATGTGTGTCAGTACTGCCGCGCGCTCGGTGGGAGCACCGGTGCGGGCGAGCGTCGGGCGGTGTCAGTGACTTCCCATCACGCCGGCCGCGTTCGGCTTCTCCGTGGCCCCGGCCTCGCTGTCGTCGACGTCGAAGCCGAGCTCTTCGTGAACGGTCACCACTCCGTCGACCGCGCGGCACAGCCGTACCGCGATGGGGACGAGGCTCTTGGTCCCGACCTTGCCGCGCAGGGTGACGACTCCGTCGGCCACCGTGACGTCGACCGCGCCGGGCCCCACGCCCAGCGTGCGGTGCAGGACATCGAGGGTGATCTCCTCACTGATCGCCGTGTCCCTGCGGAGGAAGACCCGCAGCAGGTCGCTGCGGCTGACGATGCCGATGAGCTGTCCGGTCTCATCCACCACGGGCAGTCGTTTGACCTTGTGGCCGTCCATCGCCCGGGCCGCCTCCACGACGCTCCACTGCGGGCGGGCGGTGACGACCGGCGCGCTCATCAGACCGCCGGCGGTGTCAGCTTCGGCGCGGCCGCGCTCGCGCGGGTCCAGCCGCGGCGCGGGGGCGTGTCCCTCGGGGTCCGGCAGGACGGCCTCGTGCCGGAGCAGATCGGCCTCGGAGACGATGCCGATCGGACAGTTCCGGTCGTCGACGACGGGGACGGCCGTGATGTCGTTGTCGGTGAGCATCGCCGCAACCGCCCTGAACGGGGTGTCCAGGCGTGCGTGCACGACGGCATGGCTCATCAGATCCTGCACGGTGCGGTGCTCCAGCATGATCCTCACTCCTCCGCGGAACCGGTGGGGTGTTTCTCACGCTCCCTGAGTGACGCGGATCTGCACAGGGCCGATCGGTCCCTTCTGCCGGGACAGGGTGGCCTGCCGCCGAACCGATTCCTTCGTGCTCGCTTCGCTCCGGCGCGCGGTCTCTGCACAGTCCGGCTCCATGTAGGGGCGGCGAAGACCCCCGGGCCTGGCCGGTGCCGTGCGGGCGTACGACCGCCAACGCCTGGACGACCGCAGCCTCCGACGGGGCCACGGGTATCGACCGCGACTGTCTCCGCCTCGGCAGCTCCTTTGCTGCCATGACGGTGGCCACGTCGAGGCCGGCGTCGGGCGCTCCGGGAGCCCGGGTACTCAGGCAGGCTGGCCACACGTCGCCCGGAACCTGGCAGTAGGGCCACTGGATCGTCGCTGGTGCGTTTCGGTCATACGCAGGGCGGCTTCGCGCTGTCCCGCATCGGACCAGGTGGCGTCGACGACGACGGACTCGCCGGGTGATGTGATCATGCGAGCTGGCCTCGGCGATCAACTGCTTGTCGAGGCCGACCACGGGCGGTACCAGGCGCGACGGCGAGAGCGTCGGTCTCCAGCACGAGGACGGAACTCCGTCCTACGAGGTGCGCTGCTCGGGTACTGACCAGGTGACGCTCACTTTCCCCGGGCCCGAGGCGCATATCCATCACATAGATCACAAGGCCTGAATGAACTCGTCGGGATTCCCGGCCGGGCATAGATGAGGCGGGGCGGACTCGGTGTGCTTCGCCGCCATCGGGGCGAGGCCTGGGACCGGATTGTCTGCGTGGCCGGTGGGTCCGCTTCCGCCGACTACGTGGGCGGCGAACCGCCGCCGGACCGGGTCCTCGTGCTCGCTCTGCTCCAGAGCGAGATCTGCGTGGGCGAGAGCCTCTCCCAGGCGTGGGATCCGGTGACGCCGCAGTGCGCGGACCCGCTGGCCGGTGCTAAGGATCTCCGCGCCGACCATGCGGGCAGCGCCCAGCCGGAACTCTGCCGGTGTGGCGGGCGGTTCACCGCCCGCCGGACGCCGTCCGCTCGCTGCCTCACCGCCCGCCCGACCTCCGCTCGGCGGCATCCTTGACCGCTTCCAGCGTGGCGCGCAGCACGATGCCGACCCAGCCCGAGACGAAGGTCCAGTAACGCGATCGACGGCTTCCGCACTTTGCCGACAGCACCGAACGTCAGTTCGCGGCCAGGGTTCTCACCGAGCGCCATCCAGGGCTGCTCGCCCCGCGAGGTGGACTCGGGGTCGGTGCAGATGGTGCGGGCCTCGTAGGTCAGCAGCGTCCGCCGTGAGCTCGGCGATGTGCTCGTCGTCGAGCTTCGCGTGCGTCCAGACCGGCTTCCCGGCGCCCCAGGCGAGAGTCGGGTCGGCGCCGTGCCGGTCAGGCGACATTCCCATGGTGCCGCCGGGCCGCAGGCCAGGGGCGGAGGTGGGAAACCGGAGCTTGCGCCGGACCGCGCCCAGGATCTCCCTGACGAGGTCGTCGAGGTTGCAGCCGACTGGGTAGGAGCCGCCCCGGACGCGGTGGACGAAGGCAAGCGTGTCGATGGTGCGGTCCAGGAGCCGACTGGGGATCGGGGTGACCATAGCCGCGGCCCGCAGGTCGGTGGTGAGGATGCCCTGGCCCACGACCAGTTGCTTGCCGTGCAACGCGTTGATCAGCGCGCTCGCCGGGTGGGGCCCCGTGACGAGCTCGTCGCCGGTGATCCGTAAGCGTTCGGCGTCGAAATCGGCGTGGACCAGGCCAGCGCGTTCGATGAGCCAGCCCTCGGGGAGAGCCGCGCGGACGCCGCGACCATGTGCTCGGGAGCCGCGCTCGTAGTCGACGTCGAAGAAGGTAAGGGAGATTGGCCGTCGGCGTCGTTGCCCCGGTTGGCCAGCTCGTCAGCGTTGTGCTGCTTTCCTCACCAGCCGTGCCCCTCTCGCTCTTTCTGCAGAATTGTCTGTGCGGCATGGTCGCAACCGTCACTGACAAACGCGGCGGTCCAGGTAGGCCGGACCTTCTATCACGGCGCGCTCACCAAGGAATCCGCGTCGGCGACGACCGTCGGCGCAAGCGCCAGATCACGGACCTGACGCAGCAGCAGCGGGACGATGGCGGCAGCCACGATCACGGCCGCCGTGGCAGCCGGGGCCGTCCGTACGCCGAGGGCGTTGCTGACGGGGCCGGCCGCCAGGTACCCGACGGGCGGGGCCAAGGGCTACCAGCGTCAGGAGGAGGAGCGGTCCGGCATACGTGGAGGTGTCGAGGCCTGAGAGGGAGGGGGCGATGGGGTTCGAGCCCGCGCTCGCGGGCCATTGGTCGCAGCCGCCGGTGCTGTGTCCCCGCTGGCAGGTTCCGAGGTTGGACGGGGAGCAGCAGGTGGGCTTGCCGGCCGCGCTCGCGGGCCATTGGTCGCAGCCGTCGGCGCGGTGCCCACCTCAGCCTCAGCGCTGGGATAGCGGTGGTACCTGACGGCGAAGTACGAGGCCCAGATAGTGGCCAAGGATCCGGCCAGCACACCCAGTTCCACGATCGCCCCCTTTACCCACTCAAGGGCGGTTGTGACCCAAGCGAACCGACCATCTCCGCTGTGAGTGGGGGCGCCGCCACCACGACGGCGCGCGTAGTGATCGGCGGCTTCTCGTACAGGACAATGTCTGTGTTCCGGTAGTACGAGGTCGCGGTGACGACGAAGGTAACTTTGCCGGTGCTTTTGGCCGTGACCTCCCAGGCCCAGGTTGCTAGATCATCCGGCCCAGTTACGTTCTGACGCTCTGTCGAGAGTGCTGAGCACTTCACGTTGGCCCCAGAACAGTGCAGTTTCACTCCTACTTGGGAGCCGACGTGGATGTTTGAGGTCAGTACCCTTGGGCTGCTCCGCGAGAGCGCCGGCATGGAACCCGCGACATCAACTGCGAACTGGCGCGGTTCCCCCTTGACGAGATCGATGTATCTGGCGTCGGTTACGTAAAGTTTCCCCAGGGAGAGATGCCTTCGGGCTCGGTCCAACGAGTCCACGTAATCTTGCTGGTCAGGGCTGCTCGGCTCGCCAGTGCTGTCAGGCGGCTCGGGAGTGCTGCTCGGCATCGGCGGCCTCGGGGGCCACTTGGGCCCAGGCTCATCGATAACGAGAGACCCGAGGGCGGTGAGCGCGCAGATCCCGCTCGCTAGGATTAGGGCGAACCAACCTCCTAGGGGGATTCGGTTCAGCAGCGGTGCGAGACGCGCGTATCGCGGGCGCATTTCCGCACGTTCCTTCATGTGTCCCCCCGTGCTCGATCACGCCCACAATTGGAGCTCAGGGCGGGCAGTGAGGCACAAGAGTGTAGTGGGTTCGGAGCCGGTAGAACTGGCGCATTCTTCTCCCGGCACCGCCACTACACGGGGTTGTCGTCGAGCCACTGGCGCAGGTCGTAGCACAAGCGGCAAGGTTCGGAACGGCCCGCCACCGCTTTGCCTCCATCGGCGAAGGCTCCGTCTTGCCCCGGTCCCGGGCGGGGCCAGCTGGTCATCCAGCGGGGCCCGAGGGCTGGGCACGGTGGCCGCAGCGAGGTTGAGACGGGCATCCATGTCGAGGTTGACCTCTCCGTACGGGCGGACATGGGACCAGAAGAGCGGGGTCGGGCCGCACCGGTCGGCGGGGGTGAGGAGGCCGGCCCACTCCGGTTCACCGAGGACGTCAGTCGCTGGACCGTGGGTCGCCACCTGAGTGTGTTCGTCAATGCGGGCCATCGGCCTCGCCGACTGTCGACGCCCCTGACACACACAACACCACGTCGCTGCACCTGAGGGGTCGCTCCCTCCCCCTGATCCAGGGATGAAGCAGGGGGAGAAGACGACCTCTGGCTGAGAGGGTCTCGGGTAGGGGTGCCCTGGGATTAGGGGATGTTGCCCGCCAGACCCCGTTGGCCGGGGCATGCGTCAGGCTGTCCGTGACCTGCTGCTTGGGTCAAATCACCTGAATTCCCGGCCTCGCGCACAGAATGGCAATGCGGTGGGCCGTGGCATAGGGTCGCAGCGGTCGCGACGGCGAGGCGCCATGGTCGCGCCCGGTCCAGGACCTGCGCACGGTGCGCTGACGCAACCTCCTCGCGCATCCGTCAGGTGATCGACAACAGGTTTCACACGGCAAGAGGAGCCATCCCGATGACCGCGGAACGGGAAGGGCCCGAGCACCGCCGGGCGGCGTCCGACCTGACGGGACGTTCCAGCGAGGTGGACCTCATCAGGGCCGTCATCGAGGGCACCGGAAGGCTGGGCGGTTCGCTCACGCTCTTCGGCGAACCCGGGGTGGGCAAGTCCGCGCTGCTCGACGCGGCAGCCGATCTGGCCCTGGCGAACGGCATGCGGACGCTGCGGGCGGCCGGGGCCGAGTTCGAGGCCAATATCGCGTTCGCGGGGCTCAACCAACTGCTGGTGCCGCTGGCTCCGATGTTCCCTCGGCTCGACTCGTCCCACGAGAGCGCCCTGCGGGTGGCGCTGGGCTTCGGCGACGGCCCGACCCCCTCGCGCCTCCTGATCGCGACCGCGACGCTGTCGCTGCTCCTGCTCGCCGCGCGCGATCAACCGCTGGTGGTACTCGTCGACGACACTCAGTGGCTCGACGACGCGAGCGCCGACGTGCTGGCGTTCGTGGCCCGGCGGGTCGCCGACACTGCGGTGCGTGTTCTGACGGCGGTCCGCACCACCGGGCAGCCGCCGGCCGGCGAGGTCAACAGCCTTACCATCCGCTCCCTCGATGATGCGGCGGCTGAGTCCCTGCTGATCGGGCGCTACCCGGATCTGGCCGAGCCGGTACGTCGGCGCATCGTCACCGAGGCGCAGGGGAACCCGCTCGCCCTGGTCGAGCTGCCGGCCATGCTGGCCCCGGACCGGTACCCGAGCGCCGATGCCCTGCCCGCCGTGTTGCCGTTGTCCGAGCGGCTCAGCCGGACGTTCGCCTCCCGCATCTCCGCTCTTGCTCCTGAGACCCGGGACCTGCTGCTGCTGCTCGCTCTGGGCGGCTCTGGTCAGGTGCTGTCCGACGAGGGTGTGGTGGGCCCCGGTGCCGCAGCCCAGCTGGAGATCGCCGAACACGAGCGCATCGTCGTGGTCGACCGGCAGCACGCGGTGGTCTTCCGCCACCCGCTGGTGCGCTCCGCGGTGGTCGAACTGGCGGGGGCCGAGGCCCGGCGCAGGGCCCACCGGGCGCTCGCCAAGGGCCGGGCCCTGGATCCGGGGCACCGGGCCTGGCACCTGGCGGACGCCTCCTTCGGTCCCGACGAGGAGGTGGCCAGCCTGCTGCAGCGCGAGGCGATCCAGGCCCTCAAGCGCGGGGACCCGACGGCCGCGGTGGCGGCGATGACGCGCTCGGCGGACCTGAGCCCGGACCTCCAGCACCGGTCGCAGCGGCTGGCGGCGACCGCGTACTTCGCCGCCGAGGTCATGGGCGACCTGCAGTCGGTGTCGAGCCTGCTGAGCGATGCCCGGCGGGTGAACGCGGGCGTGGGCTCGGTGGCCGCTGCCTCCGCGGCGGCCTCGCTGCTGCTGTACTCCGACGGGGACGTCATCTCGGCTTACCGGGTGATCAGCGCTGCGCTGCGGGCCCCAGACGTCGAGCCTGCCGCGGAGGAGGTCAACTCGGCGATCTGGATCCTGTCGCTGACCGTCGCCCTCAACGGGCGCAAGGAGATGTGGGACTCCTACCGCGAGCTGGTGGAGCGGTACCGCGACATGCTGCCCGAGTCCGTGCTGATCCGCTCCGAGATCGCCACCAACCCCGCCACCGCCTCGCCCGAGGCACTGGCCACCCTGGACCGGCAGATCGCGGCCCTGGCCACCGAGCGCGACCCCGGGCAGATCATCCGCGTCGCCTATGTCGCCAACGACGTCGACCGCCTCGCCGACCTACGCGAACCGCTCCTGCGGGTGTGGCGCGAAGGCAGGCAGGCGGGTGCGGTCGCCTCGGTGACCAACGCGCTGATGCTGTTGTGCGGGGAGAGCTATCTGGCCGGGCGTTGGGACGACACGCTGCGCTTCGCCGAGGAGGGCCTGGAACTTGTCGAGGCGTACGGGTACCTGGAGTTCGTCTGGTATCTGAAGTACAGCAAGGCCCTGGCCGCCGCCGCACTGGGCCAGCAGGACGTGGCCGAGGAACCGCTGGAGTGGATGCTGTCCTGGTCGCTCCCGCGCCAGGCCTTCATCGTGCCGCAGCACGTGTACCGGGTGCGGACGCTCGCCGCCATCGGCAGCGGCGACTACGAGACGGCGTACGCCGAGGCGGTCAGGATCAGCCCGCGCGGCGTGGAAGGCGGCACCGCCCAGCAACTGCAACTGTTCGTGGCCTACGACCTAGTCGAGGCGGCCGTACGGACCGGCCGCACCGAACAGGCCCGGGGTTTCGTCGACGCGATGCTGCGCATGGGCATCGCGAAGATCTCCTCCCGCTGGTCGCTGCTCGTGGCGGCAGCACAGGGGCTGGTGTCCGGAGGCGAGGTGGCGAGTGCCCACTTCGAGCGAGCACTGGCAGCGGCGCCCGAGGAGCTGTGGCCCTTCGAACGGGCGCGCGTGCTGCTGGCCTACGGCGAGCACCTGCGCAGGGAGCGGGCCACCGTCGAGTCACGCGTACGCATCAACGCCGCGCTGACAATCTTTGATCGGCTGCGGGCCGCCCCGTGGGCCGAGCGCGCCAGGAACGAAATGAGCGCCACCGGCCTGTCGCGCCGGCAGGCCGACGCGAGCCAGGTCCAGCTCACCCCGCAGGAGCTGCAGATCGCCACGCTCGCGGCGTCAGGGCTGACGAACAAGGCAATCGGGGAACGGCTGCACCTGTCCGCGCGCACCGTCAGCGGGCACCTGTACAACGTGTTCCCCAAGCTCGGCGTCACCGCGCGCGCCGGCCTGCGCGACGCACTCACCGCCCTGGGCGAGCAGCACGATGATCCGGAGTTTCCGTAGCCAGGGGAACAACCAGGTCGGATGACTGGTGCGGCGTGTAGACCCCCGGGGTGACGATTCAGTTGTTCCCGCCGCTCGGCGGGACAACGCATCCCGATCCAAGGAGCACCTCATGCCGTTCGTCAACGTCAAGCTGGTCGAAGGAGTGTTCACCACTCAGGAGAAGCACGACATGGCCGCCGCCCTGACCGAGGTGATGGTCAAGTTCGAGGGATCCGAGGCCTTCCGCGAGATCGTCTGGGTCCTCATCGAGGAGCTCCACACCGACGGCTGGCACATCGGCGGCAAGCCCTTCGCCGGCCCCGCCACCCTCCTCGACACCCTCGGCCGCTCCGCCGCCACCTACCAGACCATCGACGGCCACCCCGTCACCCGCCCCGACCTCGCCAAAGCCGCCCCCTACGTGGAGAAGTAACACCACCCGGCAGGACCTTGAGCGACGAACCATATTTCTTGATCCACACACAGGAGCCATTGATGAGTTTCGTCGTACCCGAATCCCCTGCCGGCCTGCAGCGCCGGGGCGGTGGCCTGCACGTTCCCGCCGCCGAGGGAATCACCACCTGGTTCAACGGAGACATCTACACGACCAAGCTCACCGCCGAGCAGTCCAACGGGGCGTTCGGCTTCGTGGAGGCCAGCGTGCCTCCGGGGGGCGGGCCGGCTCCGCATGTCCACGTGCACACCGACGAGACGTTCTACCTCGTGTCCGGGGAGCTGGAGTTCCTCGACGGCGACAGGGTGTTCACCGCGCGCACCGGCGACCTGGTGTTCTGTCCGCGAGGGAACACCCACCGGTTCACCAACACCGGGCTGCACCCGGCGAAGCTGGTGTTCATGTACACCCCGGGGGGAGCCGAGGGCCTGTTCGTCGAAGGCGGCGACGAGCCCCGGCCGGGGGTGCAGGGGCAGCCGTGGGGTCCCGAGCGCATCGACGAGCGGATGCTGGGCCTGCTGGCCAAGTACGACACGGGCCTGCCCGCCGCGCCGTAGCGGGCGCTGAACAGCAAGGAGCCCGGCAGCGCGATGGTCGCGCTACCGGGCTCCTTCGCGATGGGTCAGGCCTCGATGTCGACGACAATCTTGGCGTGGGCCGAGCCGTCCTCGACGGCCGCATGGGCCTGGGCAACCGTGTCCAGGCTGTAGCGGCGGGGATCGAGCAGCGGCTTGAGCAGGCCTGCGTCGGCCAGGGCGGCGGCTTCGCGCAGGATCTCGCCGTGGTGCTCGCGGCCGTTACCGGTGAGCATGGGCAGCAGGGTGAAGACCCCGGAGTAGGTGGCGCCGCGGAAGGAGAGCGGGGCCAGGCTGTGGCTGCCCCAGCCCAGGGCACTCAGGACGTGACCGGTGTAAGGGCGCACCGCGGCGAAGGAGTTGTCCAGGACGGTGCCCCCGACGGTATCGAAGACGATGTCGAAGCCTTCGCCGCCGGTGTGGGCAGCGACGTACTCCTCCACCTCGGTGGTGGCGTAGTCGATCGCGGTGGCGCCGAGCCGACGGATGGTCTCGGCGTCGGCGGCCGAGGCGGTGGCGAAGACCTCGGCGCCGCGGGCGCGGGCGATCTGTACCGCGACGTGGCCGATGCCGCCTGCGCCGCCGTGCACCAGGACCTTGTGCCCGGCGCCGACCTTGGCCCGGTCCACCAGCCCCTCCCATGCGGTGACGACCGACAGCGGCAGCGCCGCAGCCTGGCGCATGGTCAAAGAGGCAGGCTTGCGGGCGAGCAGGCGGGCGTCGGCGGCGGCGTACTGGGCCAGTGATCCCTGCAGGTCGCCGACGCCGCCGCTCAGCCCATACACCTCGTCGCCGACGGCGAAGCCGGTTACCTGCGGCCCAACCTCCTCGACAGTGCCGGCCAGGTCCAGGCCCAGCACCGCGGGCAGGACAGCACGGGCGTGTGCGGCCAGACCGGCACGGATCTTGGTGTCCAGGGGGTTCACGCCGCTGGCGGCGATCTTGACCAGGATCTGGCCGACGCCGGGCACCGGTGTGTCGATGTCGGCCAGTTCCAGCGGGGTGGCGAATTGTCTGAGTACGGCTGCGCGCATGGTCACTGTCTTTCGGTGGGTCCGGGTGGTGGCCGCCGTCGCTAGGGGCGGTGGAGCTGGGGTTGGGCCGGTCGAGCCAGGTCGAGGACCATGGCCGTGAAGGCGGCGGGGTTCTCTTGGGGGAGGTTGTGCCTGGCGTGCGGCACCCGGCGGTGGGTGCGCGGGCCGGTGAAGTGCGCCGCCGACGCGGAGCCGTCGGTGGCGGAGAAGTTGCCGTCCGCCTCACTGTCGAGCGTGATGCTCGGCACTGGGATGTCGGGTTGGCGAGCGAGCTGCTGCTCGATTGCCTCGTAGGAGGGGTCACCAGGTGCCAGGCCGAGCCGGTGCCGGTAGGAATGGATGACCACCTCCACATAGTCCTCATTGCGGAATGCCTCGGCGGTGCGGTCCAGGAGCGTGTCGTCGAAGTCCCAGTCGGGTGAGTTGCGTCGCCAGATCACCTCGGCGATGTCTCGGCGGTTGGCGGTCAGGCCGCGCCTGCCGCGTTCGGTGGCGAAGTAGTGGAAGTACCAGAACCCGGCTACAAGATCGGGTCGGATGGGCTGGGCGGCGGTGCTGATGTCCTGTATGAGGTAGCTGTTGACCGACACCAGGCCGGCGCACCGGTCGGGCCATAGCGCCGCGACGATGTTGGCGGCGCGCCCGCCCCAGTCGTAGCCGGCGAGCACGGCGCGCGGCAGGCCCAGGGCGTCCATGAGCGCGACGACGTCGGTCCCCAGCGCCGCCTGCTGCCCTGACCGTGGGGTGGCGGGGTCCCGGAAGCGAGTGGGCCGTGGCCCCGGAGGTAGGGCACGATCACTCGCATCCCGGCGGCGGCCAGCTGCGGGGCGACGTCGACGTAGCTGTGGACGTCGTAGGGGAATCCGTGCAGCAGCAGGACGGCGGGGCCCTCGGCCGGGCCCGCGACGTAGTAGGCGACGTCCAGGACACCGGCCCGCACGGTGTGCAGGGTGCCGAGCCCGGCAGATCCTACGGACGTCGTCGCGGCGGGGATCACGGCTGCAGGAGCCACTGGGCTTCGGCGCTCGCGCGCGAGGGGCGCCAGTCGATGAGCGTGTGCGTGGCCACCTTGTTCTGGCCGAACGGGTCCAAGGCCAGGATGCGGACCAGTTCCTCGCGGTCGGAGCCCCGGGCCAGGATCAGGCCGCCAGTCCTGGGGTCCTGGCGGCCCGAGGCGAGGAAGTGCCCGGCCGCGAAGTTCTCCTCCAGCCAGGCGTTGTGGGCTTCCAGGTGGCGGTCGATCTCTTCGAGCGGCGCGGTGTAGTTCAGGATCACAACGAACATGGTGTGCACTGCCAATCTTGGGACGGGGCGGTCAAGGGGATTGAGGCGGTAGGGGTCAGGCGGGCTGGACCCGGGCCCAGAAGTCGTTGAACTCGACGCTGTCGAAGAACGCGACAGCGCTGACAATCCGGTGCTCGCGCATCGTCAGGAACCAGGCGTAGGTGTTGTCGTAACGAGAGCCGTCCCGCACCGTGGCGCTCGCGTCGAACAGGGCGACCACGGTGTCCCCGTCGGCGTACAGCGCCCGCACAGACGGCACCAGCGGGCTGCTCATCCGGGCGTTGAACGGATCGATGACCATTTCGAGGAACGCGGCGCGGGTGGGGTAGGTGCCGGAGGCGACGCTGTTGCCGACGATGGTCCAGTCGGCGTCCTCGGCCAGGAGGTCGAACACCCCACCGGTGCCGGCGGCCCAGGCGTCGAACGCCTCCGCGACCAGCTGCCTGTTGGATTCTTCGGACATGGGATTTCTCGTTTCATCGGTGAGAGGTTCGGCGGCTGCGCCGTCCCTACCCATGGTCGTCGCCGCTCCACGGCCGGGCATGAGTCATCCGACCCGGGTTTCACCGCCCCGGTCCCACCTGGGCGCATGCGGGCACCGGCCCGGTGCGCTCGTCACCGGCACACGGCACACCCAGTGCGGGGTGTTGCCGCGGGCCGCACGGCTCTGGTGTGAGGGCGGCGTCGCGCAGAGGCCCTTCGCAGTCAGGTCGGATGACTGGTGCGGTCCGGATGCCCCCGGGATGACGATTCAGTTGCCCCCGCCGCTCGGTGGGACAACGCATCCCGATCCAAGGAGCACCCCATGCCGTTCGTCAACGTCAAGCTGGTCGAAGGAGTGTTCACTACCCAGGAGAAGCACGACATGGCCGCCGCCCTCACCGAGGTGATGGTCAAGTTCGAGGGATCCGAGGCCTTCCGCGAGATCGTCTGGGTCCTCATCGGGGAGCTCCACACCGACGGCTGGCACATCGGCGGCAAGCCCTTCGCCGGCCCCGCCACCCTCCTCGACACCCTCGGCCGCTCCGCCGCCACCTACCAGACCATCGACGGCCACCCCGTCACCCGCCCCGACCTCGCCAAAGCCGCCCCCTACCAGGAGAAGTAACACCACCCAGCACGACCTGAAGAGGAACGGCCATGCCCATCACGCAGATCTCGCCCGTCATCCTCACTCTGGACGACGCGGCCACAGCCACCGCCGCAGGCGTCCACAAGGCCACTGAGCTCGGGGTCCCGTACACCTTCACGGTCCTCGACGGCGGCGGCAACACCGTACTGGCCACACGGATGGACGGTGCGGCGCTCGCCTCCATCGACACCTCCCGGGCCAAGGCCCGCACCTCCGTGTACTTCGGCGCCGCGACCGCGGATCTAGCCCCCGCCGTGCAGTCCGGCGCCCCGCTGTCCTCGATCCAGACCGCCACCACGCTCCCGCTGGCCTTCGTCGCCGGCGGCGTCCCGATCACCGACGCCCGCGGGGTCGTCGTCGGGGCGCTGGGGGCCGGCGGCGGATCACCCGCGCAGGACCACGAGGTCGCCGCCTTCGCGGTCCAGGCCCTGCGCCGGCCCTGAACCGGCGGCCCTCTCCCCTCACCATCACATCGTCACGTCCAACCCCTCCCACTCAGGAAGCGAAGCCATGCCCTACATCACCGTCGCCAAGGAAAACACCACCGACGTCGACCTGTACTACGAGGACCACGGCGATGGCTCGCCCGTCGTGCTGATCCACGGCTACCCGCTCGACGGCAAGTCCTGGGAGCTGCAGATCCCGGCACTCCTCAAGGCCGGACACCGCGTCATCACCTACGACCGCCGGGGCTTCGGCCAGTCCAGCCAGCCCACCACCGGCTACGACTTCGACACCTTCGCCAACGACCTCGACGTACTGCTCGACGTGCTGCGCCTCAAGGACGTCGCCCTGGTCGGCTTCTCGATGGGTACCGGCGAGATCGGCCGCTACATCGGCACCCACGGCACCGACAACCTGCGCAAGGTCGCGTTCCTGGCACCCATCGAACCGTTCCTGCTGCAGACTCCCGACAACCCCACCGGCCTTCCGGCCGACGTGTTCGACGGGATTATCTCGGCCGCGCAGCAGGACCGGTACGCCTGGTTCACCAGCTTCTTCAACGACTTCTACAACCTCGACGTGAACCTGGGCACCCGCATCAGCGAGGAGGCTGTGCGGGGCAGTTGGGTCACCGCCACGCGCATGTCCCCGTTCGCGTCCTCGGCCGTGGTGCCCAGCTGGCACACCGACATGCGCGCCGACATCGCGAAGATCGACGTGCCGGCGCTCATCCTGCAGGGAACCGCCGACCGGATCCTGCCGATCGATGCCACCGGGCGACAGTTCACCAAGGCGGTACCCGCCGCGCAGTACGTCGAGATCGACGACGCCCCCCACGGGCTGCTGTGGACCCACGCGGACCAGGTCAACACCGCGCTCGTCGACTTCCTGGCTTCCTAGTCGTCACGCGAGTGGGCGGGAGCCCGGCCACTGCCACCTCCTGCCCGCCCGCGTACCACCCGCCCGCTACTCCTACTTCCGCGGAGAAGAAATCAACCATGAACGCCAGTCCCCTCGCCCCCCTGCTCGACGCCTGGCAATGGCAGGCAGACGCCGCCTGCCGGGGCATGGCATCGGCCGTGTTCTTCTCGCCTCCCGGCGAACGCGGCCACCGCCGGCGCAGGCGCGAACAACGGGCCGTAGAAGTCTGCCGGGCCTGCCCGGTCCTCGACAGGTGCGCCGCGTTCGCACTGAGCACCCGTCAGCCGTTCGGAATCTGGGGCGGCCTGACCGAACGCCAGCGTGGCATCCCACGCCCCGAGTCGAGGGCCGCGTGAACGCGACCGACCTGCCCCGGCCACAGAGGCTCCCTCCGCGCTCCACCAGCCGACCCGTGAAAACGTCGGGTCCTCGCCGAACTTTTAGACGAACGTTCATTCGATCAGGAAGGCAGATCATGACACAGGAAACCGCACGCCCCGCCGACTCCTCCGGGGTCTACCGCCTCGGCGGCGACCTGCCCGTCAACCGGCTCGGCTACGGTGCGATGCAGTTGACGGGCCCCGGAGTGTGGGGCGACCCCAAGGACCCCGAGGAGGCCGTGCGCGTGCTGCGCCGGGCTGCCGAGCTGGGCGTGAACTTCATCGACACCGCCGACTCCTACGGCCCGTTCGTCAGCGAGCAGCTCATCCGCAAGGCCCTGCACCCGTACTCCCAGCACCTGGTGATCGCCACCAAGGGCGGGCTCTCCCGCTCGGGCCCGGACGACTGGCGCGCGCTCGGCCGCCCCGAATACCTGCGGCAGCAGACCGAACTGAGCCTGCGCCACCTGGCCGTGGAGCGGATCGACCTCTACCAACTGCACCGCATCGACCCCAAGGTCCCACTGGCCGACCAGGTCGGCGAGCTGGTCCTGCTGCAACAGGAGGGCAAGATCCGCCACATCGGCCTGTCACAGGTGACCGTGGAGCAGATCAAGGAAGCCCGGAAGATCGCGGACATTGTCTCCGTGCAGAACCTGTACAACCTGGCCAATCGCGGTGCCGAGGACGTCCTGGAGTACGCCGAGCGGGAAAACCTGGGCTTCATCCCGTGGTTCCCGATGGCCACCGGCCAGCTGGCTCGCCCGGGCGGCCCGCTGGACACGCTCGCCAAGGAGCACGGTGCGAGCCCCTCCCAGCTGGCCCTGGCCTGGCTGCTGCGGCGCTCCCCGGTGATGCTGCCCATCCCCGGTACCTCCCGCGTGGCCCACCTGGAGGAGAACACCCAGGCCGCGCAGGTCACCTTGACCGACCCCCAGTTCCAGGCACTCAGCCAGGCCGTCTGACCAGCGCCCCGCCCCTGGCAGGCCCTGTGCATTTCCCCTCCCCGCAGCCACCCCCTGGGCGGGTCGCGCGTCCCCCGGCCCAGGGGGTTCCACACCCAAGCGACTTCATGGCATGACCGACCTGCTGGACCTCGTCCTGACAGCCCATGGAGGCCTTGACCAGTGGCACCAGGACAGGACGATCCACGCGACGGGAGCGGTGGGCGGGCCCTGCTGCGCTGCCACGCACGCGCCGTGCGCGAGCGCACCCACGGTCCGCATCGGACCCGTCAGTGCCACGGTCGCCCGATTCCTCGCCCTCGTGTGCGCCCCGCACCCCCTGCCCGCCGGCCTGGTCCAGGAGCACGGGCGGCCCGTACCCACCGACCTCCGGGCACCTGGCCCTCAGCGCCGCCTGACCCAGTTTCCCCTCCCCCCGCCCCCTCCCAAGGAGATCCATCATGTCCATCCCCCGCCCCCGGCTGCGCACCCTGCTCATCACTGCCGCCGTCACGGCCTCGGCCAGCCTGTCCCTGATCCCGTTGGCCTCCGCCCACACCACCCCCGCCGCCCCCAAGCCCACGGTGGTACTGGTGCACGGCGCCTTCGCCGACGCTTCGCGCTGGAACGGCGTGGTCGAGCGCATGCAGCGCGACGGCTACCCGGTCATCGCTCCGGCCAACCCATTGCGCGGCCTGGCCGAGGACTCCGCCTACGTCGCCAGCGTCCTGGCCAGTGTCAAGGGTCCGGTCATCCTGGTGGGCCACTCCTACGGCGGCGCCGTCATCTCCCAGGCCGCCGGCGACCCCAGGTCAAAGCCCTGGTCTACATCGCCGCGCTCGTCCCGGACAAGGGCGAGAAACTGAGCGCGCTGTCGAACAAGTTCCCCGGTACCAACGAACTGGCACCCGCCCTGCGCCCTGTGCCTTTCAGCAACTCCGACGGCACCGCCGGCTCGGATCTGTACGTCGACCCCACCCGCTTCCGGGCCGTGTTCGCGGCCGACCTGCCCGCCTCCCAGACCGTCGTGATGGGCGCCGAACAGCGCCCCGTCGCCGCCGCCGCGTTCGCCTCCTCGGCCACGGCCGCCGCCTGGCACACCGTCCCCTCCTGGGCCCTGGTCGCCAGGCAGGACGAGGCGCTGGGCGCACCGGTGGAGCGGTTCGAGGCCCGGCGTGCCCACTCGCACACCGTCGAGATCAACAGCTCCCACGTCGCGATGATCTCCCACCCCGGCACCGTCACCCACCTCATCGAGGACGCCGCCACGACCACTGCCCCCTAGAGAACAGGACGACGCAGTGCTGTGCGGCGTCGAATAGAGTCGAGACAGACAGGGGAAAGAGGCGCCTCCTCATGAGCGCAGAGCACTTGGGCCCCGAAGGCCAGGGCGTTGGGACCGGCCTGACCGGCCGGTCCAGCGAACTGGACCTCATCAGGGCAGTGATCGACGACACCGCCCGACTCGGCGGCTCGTTGACCCTGTTCGGTGATCCCGGTGTGGGAAAGTCCGCCCTGCTCGACGCCGCCGCCGATCTCGCCCGCGTCAGGGGTATGAGGACGTTGCGGGCTGCCGGCGCTCAGTTCGAGGCCAATATCGCGTTCGCCGGCCTCAACCAGCTGCTGGTGCCGCTGGTCCCGCTGTTCGCGGAACTCGGCCCGGACCACGAAAGCGCTCTGCGGGTGGCACTGGGCTTCGGCGACGGCGCGACCCCCTCGCGCATCCTCATCTCGACCGCGGTCCTGTCACTGCTCCTGCTCGCCGCACGAGAACAGCCGCTGGTCGCCATCATCGACGACGTCCAGTGGCTCGACGACGCCAGCGCCGACGTCCTGTCCTTCGTGGCCCGGCGGGTCGCCGGAACCCGTGTGCGCATGCTCTCGGCAGTCCGTACGACCGGGGAGCCCCTGCGCATTCGTGGCGACGTCAACAGCCTCACCATGCATTCCCTGGACGACTCGGAGTCCGAAGCCCTACTGTCCGCCCGCTACCAGGACCTGGCCGAGCATGTGCGTCGGCGCATCGTCTCCGCGGCCCAGGGGAACCCGCTCGCCCTCGTCGAGCTACCGGCGACGCTGACCTCGGACCGCTACCCCACGGCGGACGCGCTTCCCACCGTGCTGCCGCTGACCGAGCGGCTCACCCGGATGTTCTCCGCCCGGATCGCCACGCTCGCACCGGAGACCCGGGATCTGCTCCTGCTGCTCGCCCTGGACGGTTCGGGCCAGGCAATGTCCGCCGAGAGTGTGGTGGGACCCGATGCCGCCAGTCAGCTCGACATCGCCGAACGTGAGCGCATCGTCGTCGTCGACAGCCGCCACTCGGTCGTTTTCCGCCACCCGCTGGTGCGCTCCGCCGTCGTCGAACTGGCCCGGCCCGAGCAACGGCGCAGGGCCCACCGGGCACTCGCCGGCTGCCGACGTGCCGATCCGGGACGCCGCGCCTGGCATCTCGCCGATGCGTCCTTCGGCCCCGACGAGGAGGTGGCCACCCTCCTTCAGCACGAGTCGATCCGGGCACTCAAACGCGGAGACCCGTCCGCGGCGGTGGCGGCGATGACACGGTCGGCCGATCTGAGCCCGGATCCCGAGCACCGATCACAGCGTCTGGCCGGGGCCGCGTACTTCGCGGCCGAGGTGATGGGAGACCTCCAGACGGTCTCGCAGCTGCTTACCGACGCGCGCCGCCTGGACGCCAACGTCGGCTCGCTGGCGACCGCCTCGGCCGCGGCTTCGCTCATGCTGTATTCCGACGCGGACGTCGTCTCGGCCTTCCGGGTGCTCACCACTGCCTTGCGAGCCCCCGAAGCGGAGCCGACCGCGGATGAGATCAACTCCGCGATCTGGGTCCTTTCGGTGATCGCCTCGCTCAACGGGCGCAAGGAGATGTGGGATCCCTACCTCGAACTGGTCGACAAGTACCGCGACTTGCTGCCGGAGGGCTTGATCGTCCGCTCCGAGGTCGTGTCCAATCCGGCCCTTGTCTCCCCGGAGGCACTGCATACCCTGGACCGGGAGATCGCGACGCTGACGACCGAGCTCGACCCCGGGCAGATCATCCGCGTGGGGTATGTCGCCAACGACGTCGACCGCCTCGCCGACCTGCGGGAACCGTTGCTGCGTGTCTGGCAGGACGCCGCCCGCACGGGGGCCGTCGCCTCCGTCACCAACGCGCTCATGCTGCTGTGCGCGGAGAGCTACCTCGCCGGGCGATGGGACGACACCCAGCGCTTCGCGGAGGAGGGACTGGAGCGCGCCGAGTCCTACGGGTACGTCAACTTCGTCTGGTTCCTGCACTACAGCAGGGCGCTCGCCGCAGCCGCACTCGGGCAACAGGAAGAGGCCGAGGAACCGCTGGAGGGAATGCTGGCCTGGTCGATCCCCCGCCAGGCCTTCATCGTGCCGCAGCACGTGTACCGCGTACGCACCCTCGCGGCGATCGGCCGCGGCGACTTCGAGACGGCGTACACCGAGGCGACCAGGATCAGCCCACGCGGACTGGAACCCGGCACCGCCCGGCAACTGCAACTGTTCGTCGCCTACGACCTCGTCGAGGCAGCCGTCCGCACCGGCCGGTCGGACCAGGCGCGGAACTACGTCGAGGCGATGCTGCGGATGGACATCGCCAAGATCTCCTCCCGCTGGGCAATGCTCGTGGCCGGGGCGCAGGGGCTGGTGTCCGAGGGAGAGGTGGCGAACGCCCACTTCGAGCGGGCCCTCGCGGCGGCGCCCGAGAACCTGTGGCCCTTCGAACGCGGGCGCGTGCTGCTGGCCTACGGCGAGCACCTGCGCAGGGAGCGGGCCACCGTGGAGTCACGCATCCGCATCAACGCCGCGCTGACGATCTTCGATCGGCTGCGGGCCGCACCATGGGCCGAACGCGCCAGAAACGAACTGGGAGCGACCGGTGTGTCCCGGCGGCAGACAGGTTCGACGGACACCCTGCTCACTCCTCAGGAGTTGCAGATCGCCACGCTCGCGGCCTCGGGGCTGACGAACAAGGCGATCGGCGAACGGCTGCACCTGTCCGCCCGCACGGTCAGCGGACACCTCTACAACGTGTTCCCGAAACTCGGCGTCACCGCCCGCGCCGGCCTGCGCGACGCACTCACCGCCCTCACGGCACAGGAGGACCTGCCGCCGGGTGGGGTGGTGCGCCAGGACCCCGGCGGCCGGTGAGTGAGCCGTGCCGTACCGGAACGCCAGGCCGGTCTAGCTTGGCGGCATCCTTCTGATGGTGCTCCAGTGCAAGCACCTCGGTCAATGCCCTGGAGATATGGTCGGGATCTCCGGCCGGACGTGTGGGGTAGCCAGAGAGATACACCAACGAGACAGACCCAGCCGGTGGTCCCGACACGGCTGACGCGATCATCACCCCGGAACCGCGCTTGCCGCGGTCGCACCACTCGACCGCATCGACGTCCTGGTGACCGATGGCGCCGCCCCGCAGCCCACCCTCGACGCCATCGAAGCCTTGGGGGTCGCAACGCACCGAAGCTGAGCGCCGCGCAGATCACACGGCCAGAGACTGAACCGGCGGGCTGGCCAAGTATCTGTGAGAGAACTGGCCGACCACCTCTGAGAGCGTCCGAGCTACCTACGACGTTCCGGACGAGCCCAGCCAAATATCGCTGCGAATCACAGTTGACATATAGCAGGCACATGTCACACGGATGCGAGTGATCCACCGCTCGCCGAGAGCGGCCGTCCCGCCCCTATGGAGCGGGACGGCCGGAAGCGGCAGGGCGCTGCAGTTCCAGTAGTTGAACCTCAAGATCCGCGGCGCGCTTGCCGGCGAAGCGCAGGTTGGAGCGCGCGCCCTCGAGACGCTCCTGCACCATCCGGTGCTCCCGGGTGAACTGCTGGACGCAGTGCTTGAGGCTGGTGTTCTCGGTAACCAGGGCCTGGACCGATTCGCCGGGCACCATCTTTTCGAAGTCACGCAGCCGGCCCATGAGCTCGCCCAGCCGCTGCCGCTGGACGAAGATCTCCTTCTGTGCACGTGTGAGCTCGGCCTCGGCGTTAAGCGCCCGCTCCCGCCAGGTCGCCTCGACCTGGTCGTGCGCTTCGCTGGAGATCCGGTCGTGGCGGCTCTTGCTGTCGGCGATGGCGGCTTGGACGCGGGCGCGGGCGGCCGGGTTCTCGTACAGGAAGGTGGCGGAGACGGCCGCTCGGGCCGCGATGGCACGTACGGTCAGCCGTCCGCGCTCGCGACGGAGCCGGGCGATGGCCACGTCGACCTCAGTCAGCTTTCTCTCGGTCTGCCGCTGCCGGGCGGCGACGGCCGCCGCGGTCTGCCCCGGTACCGACGTCACGGGGTGCCCTCACCTTCTGAGCTCTGCTTCGTCCCGCCCGGGTCTACGGCCCCGACGATGTCCTCGACCGGCACGATCAGCTCTGCATGTCCGTACAGGGCCGATGCCCTGAGCGGAACATGCCCCAGCTCGCGCTGAACGGTCGTCAGCGTCGCGACGCTGCGGATCAGGCCGGCGGCCTGCTGGGAACGGTGGTTGTCGCCCATTACGGGATCTCTTCCTCGGTTTCGGTGTCGAGCTCGGCACCGGTGTCGATGACGTCCTGGTCTTCGTGACGGGCAAGTTCCTGGGCGCGGAAGGCGGTGCTCCACACTCGCCCGAAGTAGTCCTGCGGGCGCCGCAGGTCCAGCGCGAGGGCGTCCTCCAGCAGGCCGACGGCGGCGAGGGCCTTCTCCAGACCGTCGATGGCGCGGGCGGTCGGTTCGAAGACCTGGTGCAGATAGTCGGCGGTGGCGCTGTCCGGTGCCCGTTCGGCGAGCATGCGCCACTGTTCGCGCTTGCGGTGCCAGTAGACGAGGTCGGCTCCGGACATGACGAACTTGTCGCAGTTGTGGCAGTTCAGGTTCCACGGACAGCTCCCGCCATCGACAACTGGCTGGAAGGTGCAGAAGCCGCCCTCGGCGGGAGTGGACTTGCGAGTGAGGTCGAGGGAGAGAGCCTCGGCCTCTTCTCGGGTCATCGGCTCACTGGCGTAGAGCACGATGCCGGGTTCGGCGGAGCCGGGGCCCGCGACCCAGAGGGCGTTCAGCGCGTCCTCGAGCTTGGGGTCGTTGTGCGCCAGGTGCACGTAGTGCTCGGCCATCTCCTTGGAGATCTGGCCCAGATAGCGCTTGACGTGGACGAGGTCGGCGCCGTTCTTGAGGAGGTTCGTGGCCAGGGTGTGCCGGGCCTGGTGGGGGACGCCGTGGCCGAGGTCGAGGGTGGCCAGCCACGCCTGGAAGGTCTCGTGGAACCAGCCGTAGCTGACGCCTTTGATCAGGTTGCGGTTGCGGACATTGCTCGGAAACAGCGCGATGGCTTTGCTCTCGGGCGCTGTAGGCGGGCGGCCGTAGCGCTGGATGAATCGGGCACGGGTGGTGGCCTGGCGCCGTTCGATGCGCTCGTAGAGCCGTTCAGGGATGCGGATGGCCTGGTCGAAGTTGCCGACCTTCGTCTGGTCGTGCCAGAAGAGCGGCAGCCCGCCCAGCCGGGCAATGCAGTCGTAGCGCACTTGGAGGACCTCGTTCGCCCGGCGGCCGGTGAGGACCAAGGCCTCCCAGGCATCCCGCAGTCCCCGGTCCGTGGGGTCACGGTCCTCCATCTGACCCAAATTTCCAGGATCGGCCAGAGCGCGGGCGAGGTCGTCCGGGAAGGGGGAACGACGCCGCAGAGGAGGGCGATACGAGGGGATGGACACGATGAAGCCTCGGTCAAGACCGATTTGATCGGTGACTCCGGCGTGCAGTGCATCGCGCAGGATACGCCGGCAGCCGCCGAATCGGGGTGACCGTGGACGGTTGGCCGGTACGGCGGTCGCCTCGGCCGCGGCGCTGCAGGCCGAGCGACTTCAGTCGATGTTCGGCCCGGTGTCGCTGGTCAGCGGCGAAGTCGATGGCGAGGGACTTGTCCAGTACCCGTGGGTCGTGGCCCCCGCCGGGAGCCCGGGCATCGAGGAAGGCGCTCAACTCCACGAAGGCTCGCCGGTTCTGGTCAAGGGTGGCACCAGAGCGTGGGGGATCTGTCAGCAGTCGGTCCGCCATTGAGTCCCACAGCAGATCGCGCAGCCAGCGCTGTGAAACACCGGTGAGGTCCCAGTGCGACATCCGGTGCGGGAAGCGGACACCGAAGTGCTCTGTCTCGATGAACCCCGCGTCCTTGCTGTCTTCTCTGGTGAAGTAGATGAGCCGCAGATACTGCAGCATCGCTTTGGCAACCGATTGAAATCGAAGCGGGCGGCCGCTCGTGTTCGGCTCCAGGTCGAGGTCGGCCAGCGAGTTCGCTCGGTGCCGGCGGCATTCCTCAGCAAGCCGCTGGATCTGAGGCAACGCCCATGTCGTTCCCAGTTGTTCGCCAGGGACCTGGGTGTGACGGAACATCGCCCACTTGACCTCGGCCTTGACCAGCGGGTGTAGCCCCATCAGGGTCAGTTTGCCGTCAGAGCGGTAGAACGAACTGGTTGCCTGGCACCATCGGCGGAACTCCGCCTCATCCTCGTAAGAGACGGTCGGTGTTGCTTTCTTCCACTCAGTCAGCATTCGCCCCCAGTTGTTCGGGACCCTCGCACCGCCGGGTTGTTCGTCCTTTCGGTAGACCAGATAGTGGCGCCGGCACAGGCCCAGCAGGTGGACCGCCACCTCCGGACAGGCCACGACCTGGCATTGCCCGAAGTGCGGCAACCTGGGCTGTTCAGCCACCCATAGGTGGAAGTCCTGCTCCGTCCCATCGCGTTGGCGCGTCTCCCTTCGGTAGGTCCGCCAGCGGTTCTTGTGGAGGAAGCACAGCGGGCTGTTGCCCCACGCCGGAACGTCGACGCAGATCAGGCACGGAGGCGCGGTCGTGGCCCACAAGCGCGGCTTCAGCGGCTGGGCTGTACGCAGAAACTCCGCCAGCGTCGCTCCGTCCCCTCCCTCCTTCCTCATCCGCGACCAATCCCGGTAGTGCACGGTGCAGAACTCGGTGCTCTCGTGCAGGGCCCGCTCGCACTCGGGGACCCCGCACCGCCAGGCGAAGGTCTCATGGTGGGGCGGCACGACAATCACGTCACCCCGCAGCAGCGGGTCGAAGGAGGGCGCGGCGATCAGCGCGGTCAGTACCTCCAGCCGGTCCGAGGAGGTACGACTCCTCGCCCCACCTACGTCGACCACAGGCAGGAGTCGGCGGACGGGCTCACTCACGCCTGCTCACCCCACACCGCTGTCAAAGCAGCCTGGAACTTTGGCGAGTGCATGTCGGGATGCCCGTAGACCTCATCGACCATCCGCGTCGAAGCCCAATTGCCGACCACCTTGGCCACCATCGGGTCATTGCCGGAAGCGTCCAAGACCTTGGCGGTCGCCGTGTGCCGGAAACTGTGCGGCTTGATCGTCCCGGGCAGGCCGGCCCGTCGGCCTGCCCGGCGCAGCATTCCGCGGGCCGCGTCCGTCGTCCACGGCTCGCCGTGCTGCGGCCCGGCCAGCTGGATCAGCAGCATGCCGTGCCCGCCTGCGTATGTCGCGTACTCCGTCGTCATGTACGCGAAGTAGGAGCTGATCATCGCGGGGCTGGCGCGGAAGATCTCCCCGCCGGTGATCACGCCATCGGTCAACTGCCAGTCACTCTTGCCCTTTGCCGCCGCCCGGTTCGGATTGCCCCACCGGTGGCACACGTGCACATGCGGAGATACGCACTCACCGCAAGCTGCGCCCTCCCGCAAATGAAGATCAGCCAGGTGCAGTCCGCACAATGCGCCGATGCGCATGCTCGAGTCCGCGAGCCAGGTCACCACCATCGCGTCTCGGGCGGTGTTGACCACCTGTTGCAGTTCCGGCCGGGCCCCGTCCGGCAGCATCTTGGGATGCCGCCTTCGCGTTCCGCCCCGCGGGGCCAACGGGTTCGCCGGCATCGAAGCCTTCACATGCCCCAACAGAGAGCGGTCACGGTCCGCCTGTGTCGGGAGGCGCCGTACGTCCAACTCCTCCCGCAACTCCCCGTTCAGCCTGCGTAACGCACACTGGTGTACATAGAACCCCTTCAGGCACGCCGCTGTGACCTGCAGCGCCGATTCGCCGTACGGCCGCTTCGGCGGCACCCGCCATGGCTCTCCGTGCAGCAGCGGCACCCGCGCACCTACCGCACCCATGTAGCGGTGGAGATCGAGAATCGTCACCGTCTCTGTCGTCAGCCCTTCCCGGATCCGCCACCGCAGATGATCAACGAGGTGGTATGCGTAGGTCTTCTGCGTGCCCTTGCCCTCGTACAGTTGCAAGAAGCCGTCGGACTCCTCCTCCATCGCCCCGTCGGGCCAGACGATCGTGTGCGACCTTCCCCCACCGGCCCGGGGCATCTCCTGAACCCTTAGGTCCCCGAGGACCATCCCACTCCGCACTGCACTCCTTCCGACGAACCCGTACGCAGTGGAGAGAACTCAGGCGATCGGTAAAGAGGTACGCGATGGACTCAGATGCCACCCGAACGAACGAGGCAGTCTCCCTGAGACCGGTCGGTAAACCGCTCGAACAGGAGCCTGTGTGTGAGCGGATTCGCGGTCGCCACGAACAGTGAGTGGTTGACCATGGACCCGGCACCGGAGCCGCGTGCGGCGACCCGGACACCCATCGCCCGCACGTCCGCGACCACCTGGGCCACGGCAAGGAAGTAGCCCTCGAAACCGAGCCGTCCGATGACATCGAGTTCATAGTCCAGCTGCCGCACCGCCGCCGCATCCGAATCCAGGCCGCGGGCCACCATGCCGGCCTCGCAGCGCTGGCGCAGCAGCCGCATCGCACCGCCCCGAACCCGGTCAGCGCCCACCACGTGCGGCTCGGGAAAGTGCGGCCGCCCCATCCCCAAGTCCTGTGCGCTCAAAGTGCAGGAGGCGGCCGTGGCCTCGGTCTCGGCGAGCAGTGCTGCCGCCCGCTCGGGCCCCTGGCCCGCGGCCTGGGCGATCCGCGCGGCGACGGCCGCCATCTCACCGCCGCCCTTGAGCCACCGCTCGCCGCTGTCGACGCTGCGCCGGTCGATCGGACGCAGCAGCCGGGCGGCATCCAGCACGTCCGCAAGGCGGTGCTGTGCCGGATCGGCGTACCGCACCGAGTTCGAGACGACCAACGGCACGCTGAGGTCGTCACCGAGTTGCACGGTCCGCGCCGCCAACCGCAACGACCCCGCCCCGGTCCCCGACCGGCCCAGGTAGACCGTCTCCAACCGCAGGCCCGGCCCGGCGATCGTCCGCCACTGCGCGAGCAGCCGCTCAGCCAGATCCGGCCGCCCAGACATCAGCGCAGCAACAGGCTCCGACGAAGGACCGAGCAACACCACTAGGCCCTCACCGAGGTGCTCCTGAAGCACCGGCCAGGCCGCCACCGGCACCCCGTCCACGGGCGCGGCGTGCGCCGCCGACACAATCCGGCACAACCGGGCCCACCCACCCACATCCTGCGCCAGCAGCGTCACCCGCCACCGCGCCTCCACCACATGCGCACCGCCACGCACCGGCGTGCGGCGCCGGCCGGCCGAAGGATCGGGCTCGGTGGCAGGGGCGACGGCGAGGTCCACGCCGAAGATCGGGCGCACGTCGGCAGCAGAAGCGGCCTTGGCAAAGCGCACCGTCCCGGCGACTGTGTCGCGGTCGGTCAGCGCGAGCGTGGTGAGGCCGCGCTCGGCGGCCCGGCGGACCAGGTCGTGGGGGAGTGAAGCGCCATAGCGGGCCGAGTATCCGGAGGCGACGTGCAGGTGAGAGAACCCGGAGGCCGTCACGTTGCACCTCCGATCACACGAGCACCGATTCAAGTCGCATGACTTGTTCTGTCACCAATGTATCGAACAAAAATCGAACAACGCGAGTCCTGGGTCCCGCGTGTCCCACTGTGTCGTTGCTGTGACTGTCCGGCCTCTGTGAAGTCCGGGCAGTCTCGGAGATATCCGGGCATCCGTCCCGGTGTCTCGCGCAAGTCCGGGCACGGTCTCGGTATCCGTGCTGGTCACGAGCCCTGCGGCCGTCGTGGCTCCCGCCCGCCGCACCGGCGGATGCCCGGTCGTCTGCGAGACACTGGACGCGCTGGGCGTCTCCCTCAAGTCCGGGTACCGCAGGTCGGAGCGACGTCGTGCCCGGAGATATCTGAGACCGGACAGTGACCGAGTGCCCTAGTTGGCCCGCTCGGCCAACTGCAACGCTCAACTCCAGACGGACGCGGACATGGCGTCGATGTGCCAGCACCTACCGCGCGCTCGGAGGCACTCTGGCCGTGGGGGCCGCTGCTCTCCTCGCCAGGTCAAACGCCACTGGCCTCTGGAGCGGCGGGGTGCTGTCATGGGTAGAGAAGACGCGTTGACGATCCGGCAGGGCCTCGGAGGCCGGACCACCCGCGCGCAGTCCGCCCGGGTGGTCCGACCGGGGCAGCCCCGTCGCAAACAGAGGAGGCCGACGCCATGCTGCACCGCACCACCGTCGGTGACGTGATGACCGGGGATGTCGTCACCCTCCACCCCGACACCTCGGTCCAGGACGTCGTCGGCCTGCTGGATGCGAACGACATCGTCGCGGCCCCGGTCGTCGACGACGACGGCGCTCTCGTCGGCGTCGTGTCCGCGTCCGATGTGCTGCGGCACGAGACCGGAATGCCCGATCCGCAGGGGCAGGACGGGAGCGATGAGGGCGCCTGGGGCAAGGCCCGGGCTCGGACCGCGGGCGCGCTCATGAGCAGCCCCGTCTTCACCGCCCACGCCGACTGGACGATCCCCCTGGCCGCTCGGGAACTCCGCAGTCGGCACGTCAAGCAGCTGCCGGTGGTCGGCGACGACGGGCTCCTCATTGGCATCGTCAGCCGTAGCGATCTGCTCGACGCCTTCATCCGCTCCGACGCCGAGATCCGCGGCGAGGTGGAGCAGGACGTCCTGGGGCGCATCCTCGGCCTGGACGAGGGCACCGTCGCAGTCGAGGTCCGGGACGGGGTCGTCACCCTGCGCGGTCACGTCCCGGAACCGCGTCTCGTCCCGGTGGTCGTGGGCCTCTGCCAGGGCGTCGACGGCGTCGTCGCCCTGGACGCCCACCTCGCCGCCGCCGGGGCGGGCTAGGTCAGGGTTTGGGGATACCTGCGAGCGATGCTCGGCTTCGGCTCACGCCGCGGAGCAGATCTACCGGCTCCCTGGGCTTCTTCCCGCTGGAGGTCACGCCCGCGTTTGCGGAGCGCGCCACCCCAGCGGGCGACCTGACGGGCATGGCCAAGTCGCCAAGACGCGAGCCTGCAGTAGAGAGGGTTCCTCGACCGCCGGCGGCCGAGGAACCCTCTTGCCCAGGTCATTTCTTAAGGATGAAACAGCGCAGACCGCCGGGCTCCAGGTCGTACCAAGCACCGCTGTCCCACCCCGCCAGGAGACCGCCGACGTCCTGGCCGGCCAGGACGATGTGCGCTCGATCGACCGGGAGGCGATTCGCGAGCGGGGTCGTCACCACCCACACCCCGCCGGGCCGGAGCAAACGGCGCAACCGCCCGGCGACGGCGGACCCGTCGTTCATGAATGCGTACACCAACCGCATCGTCACCACGTCGAAGCTGTCCGAAGGCAGCTCAGCGACGGCCTTGGCATCCTCGAAATCGACCTGGCGAGCCTCGAGGTTCGGCTCCAGACCCTCGTAGCGATCGCGGACGGCGGCAACTGAGGAGACCGCCCAGTCCACGGCGAGGGTTGTGTACCCGACTTGGGCCAGTTCCGCGGCGTATCCGCCCAGCCCGCACCCCACATCCAGAGCCCGCGCCCCGGCTGCAGGTGGCAGGTGCCTGGTGAGGAGGCTCATCTCGCCCGCACCTGGGCGCAGGAACCCGTCGCCGGCGGCGAACGAGTCCTCCCAGTGCTGCACGCCGGCATTCACCGGTGCTCCCCTTCCTAGAAGCGCAGCAGGACCAGATTTGATTGGGTGCCGTCAGGCCGCTTCGGCGTCGGGGTATCGCACAGCCTTCTTCAGCGGATTCTTGCGAGGAACCCCGGGCGTTCGCGCCCGGGAGGAATCGCCTCCCCGGGGTGCGACGAGGAGCGTCGCCGTGACGTGCCGCAGGCCATCACGGCCGCGGAGCGGCCCGGGGCGTTCCGGCGGAGCCGGGCTACGGCGGTGTGCGCGGGCAGGGCCGGAGCGGGTATCGCTCGTTCGGGTGGGGCGGGGGCGAACGTGTGGTGGGTCTTCGTCCAGGTGTATAGGTTCGCTGCTCGTGAAGCTGGTGGTGCGGGTGAAGCTGCTGCCGACGCCCGTACAGGCGGCGGCACTTGAGGCGACCCTGCACGCCTGCAACGAGGCCGCCACGTGGGCCGCGTCCGTTGTATTCGAGAAAGAGGCGCGACGTGTGCTGGAGTTGCGCAAGCACGCCTATGCCGAGATCCGGGCCAGGTGGGGACTGGGCGCCCAGGCCGCCCAGCATGCCATCAAGAAGACCTGCGACGCCTACACCACCCTGAAGGCGAACGTCCGGGCGGGACGTTACGGGCGGCCCGGTTCCAGGCGGCACATCCGCGCCTCGGGCAAGCCGGTGGTCTTCCGGCCCCAGGCGGCGCAGCCTTACGACGACCGGATGCTGTCCTGGCAGCACCAGGCACGCACGGTATCGATCTGGACCACGGCCGGCCGGCTCAAGGGTGTGGCCTTCACGGGGCAGGCCGAGCAGCTGGCTGTGCTGGCTGCGCACCGCAAGGGCGAGTCCGACCTGCTGTTCCGGGACGGGAAGTGGTTCCTGATCGCGACCTGCGACATCGACGAAGCCGCCCCGAACACCCACCCGGCCGGCTTCCTCGGGGTGGACCTGGGGATGGTGAACATCGCCGCTACCTCCGACGGCGAGCGCCACTGCGGGCGTCGGATCAACCGCAAGCGGGAACAGGATCGCAAGCTGCGGGGCAAGCTGCAGAAGAAGAGCACCAAGTCCGCCAGGCGGCGGGCGAAGAGGCATGCGGGCAAGGAAGCCCGGCGTGCCAAGGACATCAATCACAAGATCAGCAAAGGGATTGTGGCGGAGGCTGAACGCACCGGTCGCGGGATCGCCCTGGAGACACTCACGGGCATTCGCGAGCGGGCGCGGCTGAGAAGGCCCCAACGCGTCAAGATCCACTCCTGGCCCTTCGCCCAGCTCGGCTCGTTCATCGTCTACAAGGCGAAGCGGGCCGGGGTGCCGGTGGTGTACGTCGATTCGGCGTACACCAGCCAGGAATGCTCGAAGTGTCATCACGCCGCTCGCGGAAACCGGCCCTCCCAGGCCGTCTTCTCGTGCCGGGTCTGCGGATTCGTTGATCACGCAGACCGCAACGCGTCCCACAACATCGCCCACCGCGGGTGGTACGTGTGGGTCTGCGGGGCCCAGTCAACGGCCCCCGAACTCACCCTCATCGCGTGAGTCCTGGACGCAGCCGAACCCATCACAGCCAGTGATGACTCGAGCAGCAAGCCCGGTCGTTCACGACCGGGCAGTTGACGGCAGCCTCAACCTCATACCGTGATCCGCTCTCGTCCCGGCCGATCGCAGCGTGGACCTCGACGGCGGCGTCCCTGCCACGCCTTCCACGCCGCGGCGTACTCGGCGTGCTGTTCCTCGCTCCAGCCGCTCTCCTGCGAGGGCGGGCCGAACCGTTCCTGCAACGCCCGCACGTGCGCGTGTGCCTCGTCAGTTGCCTGCTGCTTCTTCATCGACGGACGACCATCCCAACCACGGTCCCCTTGACCCCGCCGCTGCCGCAACGCACTGCCAGCCTCCTGCAACGCCAAGGCAGCTACCAGAGCGCCGCCTCCCGCGCGTTCACGCGACTCACTCACCACCTCGTCAACACCCGCGGCTACAGCCCGCCCTCGGACTTCGCCTGAGAAGCCTGACGATTTGCCTGTGACCTTTCAAACGCATCCACGGCACCACCGTCAGCCGTGCCCACTGGCGAATGCTCGTCGTCATTCCATTCCACCAGTGCAGAAAGCGTCAAACGAGAGGCGCTGTCTCACATTCAGTGGCGACCTGGGTGTAGTCGTGGGCCTTCTATGCCTGGCCGGTTCGTGACCTCGGCCATAACGGTCATGTCGGCCCGTTTGATGGGCGGATTAAAGACTGCCAGTGGAGGACTCGTAGGTGGCCCAGGCTGCAGGAATCCGTGGCCGACTGCCGGAGGAGTTCATTCGTGATCGCCCTCTCCGCGGCCAGTCGGCCACTGGCGTTTTCCTCGATGGGGAGGATGACCGTGGCGGCGGACCCACGGAGACAACGTCCAACTCGAGTGCAACCTCGCCAATCCGTGGTCTCGTTAGGCTGCGGTTACTCGAAAACAGCCGGAGGCGTAGGCTTTCTCCTGTGAGAGTTGGCGGCGTCGGCCAACATATACGCCCAGTATGAAACGCCTGCGCATGCCGTACCCAATGCATTCCCAGTGAAGTCGGATTTCCAGGAGTTCATCCGTCTCGATTTTTTCGCGATCCGAATAGGAAGGCGCGATTATGGCAGCAAGTGTGGATCCGGATCGCTCCGAGTGGGATGTCATCGTGCTGGGTGGTGCCGCGGCAGGCGAGAACGCGGCTCAATACGCCACACAGTTCTCGGGTTTGGACGCGGTGCTCGTGGAAGCTGAACTGCTGGGTGGCGAGTGCTCGTACTGGGCCTGCATGCCCAGCAAGGTCCTGCTGCGCCCCGCTGACGTCCTTGGAAACGCGCAGCATGTGCCCGGTGTCGCGTCGCTGTTGACTGATCACGTGTTGGACGTGCCGGCGACACTGGCCCGCCGGGACACCGTCGTGAACGGTCTCGACGACTCCTCGCAGATCGGGTGGGCACTCGGTGCCGGCATCGACGTGGTCCGCGGGTACGGGCGCCTCGACGGAGAGCGCTCGGTGGCGGTGGAGATGGCAGCGGGCGGCACCCGTGTGCTCACCGCGAGGCACGCGGTGGTGATCGACACAGGGTCCTGCACCACGGTGCCGCCGATCGAGGGCATGGCGCAGGTCCGGCCGTGGACCTCCCGCGATGTCACCAACCTGCACGAGGTGCCGCGCCGGGTCGTCGTCCTGGGCGGTGGAGTGGTCGCGTGCGAGGCGGCGACGTGGCTGCGGGCGCTGGGCGTGGCCGAATTGAGCGTTGTATACCGGCGCACCGAGCTGCTCCCGCGAGAGGAATCGTTTGCCGGGCGTATGGTCGGCGACCGGCTCAGGGATGCGGGGGTGCGGCTTCTTCCCGGAAGGTCGATCACCAAGGTGGGACGCGACGACTCGCGGGACACGGGAGTCGGGCTGCCTCATGGCGGAGAGGTAACCGTCTGGCTGGACGACGGCAGCACGCTCGTCGGCGACGAACTGGTGCTTGCCACCGGCCGCACTCCCAACACTCAGGACATCGGCCTGGAGTCGGTTGGATACCCCGACGGCGGCTTCCTCGAGGTGGACGACGAGCAAGCTGTACGGGCGGTGAGCGGGCATTGGCTGTATGCGGTCGGTGATGTCTGCGGACGCGCGTTGCTGACTCATATGGGCAAGTACCAGGCGCGGGTCGCCGGCGAGGTGATCGCTGCTCGTGCCACGGGGCACTCCGTGGCCGGCGCGCAGAGCGGTGCGCGGGGCGCTGCCGACGGGCATCGCGGCAACCCGCAGGTGACGTTCACCGACCCGGAGGTCGGATCAGCCGGTATGACCGAGCGGCAGGCCCGCGAAGCGGGAATCGACGTGGCAACGGTCGAGTACGACATGGCCGCCCTCGCCGGCACATATGTGATGCGAGATGACTACCTCGGGCGCGCCAAACTCGTCATCGATCGGATGAGCGACACGGTTGTGGGCGCGACGTTCGTCGGTTCGGGAGTCGCGGATCTCGTCCACTCCGCCACGACGGCCATTGTCGCGAGGATCCCGCTTTCCGTGCTGTGGCATGTGGTGCCCAGCTACCCCACCGCCAGCGAGGTCTGGCTACGCCTGTTGGAGACGTACCGGGCTCAGAGCTATGCCTGATGCTCCAGTTGTAGATCGGGACCGTACTCGTTGCGCTGGTCGCTTCGGCAGACATGTGAGCTGCTCATGTGCCTGTCAGAGCCGCCATCGGGGTGCAGTCGCGTGCACCGCAGTTTCAGCTCCTCGCTTCCCGTTCGTGCGGAACGTCGCCGCGGCTGCCCTCGCACCCAGTACAGCCGTCTTCCGGGGGCGGCCGTGCTGCTGTCCGGGCAGGTGCCGCCGTTCCGGAGTGGGCGGTCCGGGCCGCGTCAGCTGTGGTTCAGGGACCACTCGACCTGGTCCTCGTACAAACGAGCGGCACTGACACCGTGCCCCGACGCCGCTTCGGCCTCGTGGTCCGCGTAGCGGCCGACTCGTTCGCTGCCGGTCACGGAGGTGGCGGACACGTGCTGCGTGTGCTGCACGGGCACCGAAGTCGTGGCTGCCGACGCCGAGCCGCCGCCTCCGAGAAGCGCTCCGCCGGCCAGTGCCGTGGAGGCGAGTGCGATCGAGACGCGCTTGGTCATGCTGCTCATGGTCATTTCCCTTACAAAACTGCCGCGGCTTCGCCGATCCGGCGGGCGCCGCTTCCATGTGAACCGAGATCCGGAAATCCCGGGTCAGTCGGCTGGCTTCAAGGTCATCCGGAGGGGTGCCTCCAGTCGGCGCGTCCGAGGTCCGCCGCGCCGCTTCCTCGCTGTGGCCAGGAGCGGGCGCGGCGGGCCTCCGATCAACCGTCAAAGGCGCAGGAAGACGTAGTTGCTCAGTTGGCGGTGAAGGTGGGGTAGTCGGTGTAGCCCTCGGTGTGACCGGCGTAGTAGGTGTCCCGGTCGCCGTCGGCCAGCGGGTGGCCCTGCGCGAAGCGCTCGACCAGGTCGGGGTTGGCGATGAAAGGCTCGGCGAAGGAGACCGCGTTGACGATCCCGTGGTCGAGGATCTCGTTGCCGAGGGCCTGGGTGAAGCCGAGGTTGGCGACGATGTTGCCCTGGTGGTGGGCGCGGTAGCGGGAGAAGAGGGCGATGCGCTCCTCGATGGTGCCGGGGGTGCCCAGGAGGTGCAGGTAGGCCAGGTTGCTGTCGTTGAGCTTCTTGAGCAGCTGGTCGTAGTCGGCGAGTGTCTCCTCGTCCGCGGTGAACGTGGTTCCGTTGTTCCAGCCCGGGGACATCTTGACGCTGATGCGGTCGCTGCCCCACACGTCACTGACGGCGTCGAGGATGTCGAGGAGGAACTGGGCCCGCTTCTCGCTGCTGCCTCCGTAGGCGTCGGTGCGCTGGTTGAGACGGGGGTTGAGGAACTGCGGGATCAAGTGGGATTGCTGGGCGTGGATTTCCACGCCGTCGAAGCCGGCGCGGCGGGCGTTCTCGGCCGCATGGCGGTAGTCGGCGATGGTGGCGGCGATCTCGGCGGCGGTGTAGGCGCGCGGGGTGACGGTGTCCTTCGGTCCGGAGGGGGTGAAGGACTTCTCGTCGGGGTTGATGGCCGAGGGTCCGGCGGGCAGGCGGCCGCCGAGGTGGTCGGGGTGGGAGGCCGTGCCGAGGTGGCCGAACTGGGAGACGATCCGCCCGCCGGCCTCGTGGACGGCTTCGGTGACCTTCACCCAGCCGGCGGTCTGCGTGTCGGTGTAGATGCCGGGCGCGTTGATGAAGCCGATCGCGTCGGGGCTGACCCAGGTTCCCTCGGTGACGATCAGGCCGGCGCCGGCGCGCTGCGCGTAGTAGGTCGCGTGCAGGTCGGTGGGGGCCAGCTCGGCGTTCTGAGCGCGGGCGCGGGTCATGGGGGCCATGACGACGCTGTTGGGGAGCTCCAGCGCGCCGAGGCGGACGGGCTGCAGCAGGGGCTGGGTGGTGGTCATGAGCAACTTCCTTGTGCTGAGGGGTGGATGAGGAGGAGAGTGAGGAATGGGCGAGGGCCCGGCTCAGTCCTGTTTGAGGGCGTGGAGGCCGGAGAGTGGGCCACCGAGCTGCATGAGGCGTCCGCCCTCGCGCAAGGAGCCGAGGTCGACGGGGGCGAAGCCGAAGGCGGCGGTGAGGTCCTTGACGGTGGTCTTGGCGTCGGCGTCGTCACCGGCGAGGAACAGCACCTGGCGTCCGGCCTGGTGGCGCGGGTCGGCGGCGATGTACTGGCCGTAGAGGGTGTTGAACGCCTTGACGACGCGGGCTCCGGGCAGCAGTGAGGCGACGTGTTCGCTGCCGGTCAGTTCGCCCAGGTCGGCGATCTTCATGGGCGGCGGCGGGGAGGCGAACTGGTTGGTGGCGTCGATGACGATGCGCCCGTCGAAGGGTGGCAGGCTGGCTACCGCGTCCGGGATCTGGGGCCAGCCGACTGCGAGCACGACTAGTTCCGCCGCGGCGGCTTCCTCCGGGGTGCAGGCGTGGGCGAGCGGTCCGAGTTCGTCGGCGAGGCCGGCCAGGGAGGCGGGGCCGCGGCTGTTGCTCAGTACGACCTGGTGGCCGTGGGCCACGGCGTGGCGGGCGATGGCCTTGGCGACGGTTCCGGCGCCGAGGGTTCCGATCTTCATGGCGGTGCCCTTCGTGGGGTTCAGGGTGCGGGGCTGGTGAGCAGGACGGTTCCGCTCTTGCTGGGGCGGCGGACATGGTCGATGGCCTTCGCGAAGTCGGCGAGGTCGTAGCTGGCGGCGACCTCGAAGAGTTCCGGGGCGGTCGCGGCCAGACGGGCGGCGAAGGCGACGTCCTCGGCCCGTTCCTCAGGCGTGCGGGCGGCCATCCACTGGAAGATGGACGTGCCCCGCACGGTCAGGGCCCGCGGGGTCAGCGCGAGCGACTCCAGCGGCGTGCTGCCGGAACCGAGCTGTCCGTAGGTGATCAGCGTGCCGCCGTCGGCGAGCAGCCCGGCCAGCTCACCGGTCAGGGATCCGCCCACGGCGTCCAGTACGACCTGGGCACCCCGGCCGCCGGTCGCGTCCTGGACCTGAGTGCGCCAGTCCGCGTCGGCCGTCGAGATGGTCGGCAGTCCGGGGAAGCGCTGCCGCAAGGTCTGCGCCCCCGTGGCGCTGCGTACCAGGTTGACCAGCGGGATGCCGTGCTTGAGTGCTGCGGCGCTGACCAGCTTTCCCACCGACGAACCGGCGGCCGTCTGCACCACCGGACCGGCCTGGCCGTGCTGGGCGTCCTCGACCGCCCGCAGCAAGGAGAGCAGGGTCAGCGGGTTGACCAGCATCAAAGCCGCGGTCTCGTCGCTGAGGTCCTCGGGCACCGGCACCACAAGATGGGTCGGCGCCGTGACGAGTTCGCTCCACGCGCCCGGCACCGGGAAGAACGCCACCCGCTGACCGGGCCGCAGATCCTGCACACCCTCGCCGACGGTCTCGATGACGCCCATTCCCTCCACGCCGGGAATCCGTGGCGTGGCGAACCGCTGCCGCGGCCCACCTGGAAGGCCTTCCACTCCCGCCAGGTCGCCGGGGTGGATCGGCCGGGACAGCACCTGCACCTGTACCTGCCCGGCCGCGGGCGCAGCAGGGGCCGGCTGCTCGCTTAGGCGTAGTACCTGCCCGGCTTCTCCGTGCTGGTCGTAGGCGATGGCGCGCATGACGCTCCCCTTCCACGAACTATTGATGATGGGCATCATTGGAACTTCTGCTATGATGAGAGGCATCATTAAAAATGTCAAACCGAGAGCGACGCGAGAGGACGGCCATGCCGCGGATCACCAAGGAGGACAAGGCCCGCAACCGGCAGAACATCCTCGAAGCGGCGGGCCGCATGTTTCGCTCGCAGGGAATCGACGCGGTCGGCATCGCCGAGTTGATGAAGGAAGCCGGACTCACCCACGGCGGCTTCTACAACCACTTCGCCTCCAAGAACGACCTGGCCGTGGAGGTGTGCGGCGCCTCCTTCGCCGCCTCGCTCGGGGGCCTGGCCCGGACGATCGAGGACGGTCCGGGCCAGGCCGGCTCTCCGCTGGAGCGGGTCGTGGCCGGGTATCTGTCCACCGCGCACCGTGACGCCCCGGACGGCGGCTGTCCCTCCGCCTCCCTGGTCACCGACGCCGGACGGCACAGCGAAGCCGTGCAGAGCGCGTACGCCGAAGGCGTCGAGGGTTACCTCACCGGCTTCGCCGCCGAGTTCGCGCGCGAAGCCGAGGAGAAGGGCCACGAGCTCGACCCGGCCGAGGCCCGCCATAGAGCCATCCGCCTGCTCAGCGAAATGGTCGGCGCGCTGATGCTCGCGCGCGCCGTACGCCACGTCGAGCCCGAGCTCTCCGCCGAGATCCTGCAGACCGGCCGCAGCCACGCCCTCGACTGATGCGATTCAGGGCCGCTGCGGGACGTGGAGCTGAGGCGTTCGCGATAGACGGCCCGGCCCCGACAGGCGCAGGAATGGACACGCTCCCTACAAGGCTGATCGGCCTGACCTGGTTGAGGGCTCTACTCCTTCGCACCGTCTTCGTCGAGCTCGATCGCGTCCGGGTCACGCAGCGGACGTAGGCCCTCGCACGGCACGGAGGCGTTGAAGCTGTAGCGGCCCAGGACGATGAGGGTTCTTGCCAACGGCTGTAACGATGTTCCTCACGGCCGAGCTGGGCCCCTGAGCGCGGTTCACGGGATCCGATTGGGCCGCGGCTGCGTCGGCAGTGCTCTGACCGGGGAGCTGGGCTGCGACAGCGCACCGCGTAGTTGCCGGTTCTCCACGGTCAGTTGGTTGACGTCGCGGACGAGGTGATCTATGTCGGTCTGCAACTGCGACAGCTCCTTGGCGTCCTTGACGCGGAGTTCCTTCAGCTTGACGATCTGCTTGCGTAGACGGATCTCGGAGTCTGGCGTCTTACCGCGCGCCCTGACCTGCGCATAGAAATCGTTCTTGAGGTCCGGGTGCCGCTCGGTCAGCGTGTTGCGGGGTACGCCGGCTTCCTCGGCCAGGGCGACGATCGTCCATGCGCCGTTGGAGCGCAGTGGGGCCCCTTGCAGGATGCGGCCGATGGCCGCGCGGATACGGTCGCGTTAGTCGGGTGCGGGGCTCATGCGGTGCCGTCCTGGAGTGTGGTCCGGGTTCGGTAGTGGGCGTCGGCAAGGTCGCGTAGGCGCCCGGCGTTGCTGCGTAGCCGCTCGCCCAGCGGGCCGGGGGCCTGGGCTGCCCGCTGATCGCGCACGGTGGCACGGTGCCGGAGACCGGCGGCGTGCTGATCGGTGCGGGCGATGTTCGCGCAGGTGGGAACGCACCGGTCGAGGCTGGGGGTGTCCTTGGTGCCGCGGTAGCACAGGGCCTTGTCGCGCTTGTAGACACACATCAGCAGCGTGTTGGGATTGTCGTAGACGGCCAGTTGAGGGTTGGCGCGGATGTCGCGGGCTTGCCGGGCGGTGACGATGTTGCCGGTTTACTGCGGAGCGGTGGCGGCGGCCTTGATCGCTCTGCGGGCAGCAGGTCCGGAAATGCCGATGGAAAGTAGGGACTCGACCGCGGTGCGCCACCCCGGCGCTTTTGTCCGACAAGTCGGCGGGGCTGGTCACGGACGATGACCAGGACAACTGCGCCAGTGAGAGGCTGGTTGTGGTGAGTGCCGCTGTAGAAATGCCGGTGCTCGCCGTGGTGGCCCGCAGACAGGGTGCAGCGCAGCGTGCTCTCCGGCTGCCGGATGAAACAGATGCCGGGGATCTCCACGTGCTCCTGCAGCGTCTTCCGCTGGGCGCTCATCGCCGCACCTGCCGCATCACGAGACGGAGCCAGCTGCCCGGCGGTACGGAGCACCCGCCTTGGTGTTGTCGTCGCGTGCTGCTGGGACGTCGCTGGAAGGGGCCGCGTTGCTCGCTCAGATGAACCGGACGCTCTCGATGTCGATGGTGACGAGTTCCATGTCCCGGGATACTGGTCCGTCCTTGCCGAGCTGGAAGACGCGGCGCCGGGTCGTGATTCCGTCGAACTCCTGGTACGCGCAGGGACAGTGCGCGGCGGGGCCCACATTGATGGCCTCGGGCGTGTAGTCGTGCCCACGGCCTTGAACCCGTCAGAGCCGAAGGCGAAGGGGGACGTGAGGTACGTCCACGTGGCATCCCCGGCGAAGTAGGCGACGGGCAGGTCGTCCCAGGGAGCGTGCACGTCGCTCGGAAACGAGGCACGAGGGTCCGACCGCTCGGCCTTCACCTCGCCGTCGACCGTCTCGATGGCCACCCGCTTGGCAGTGAAGGTCGCCTTCCGCGATCACCGCACTGAGCCCTGCAGCGCGGGTACGGTCGGCGGCGTTCACGCTCTCCGGGCCGACGCCGATGACAACGTCGAAGCTGCGAGTTGTCCCGGTCGTCGCTATCTGCCGGGAGGGGCCGGTCAGCGGCCGGGGAACCTCTGCGTGATTTCCTGGAGCACCCAGCCGTTGCCGTCCGGGTCACTGAAAGTGGCGTAGGAGCCGTAGCTCGCACGCTCGGGGTGCGGTCCGGTGATTCGCTCCTGGCCCTGACCGCTGTGGACGACATCTCCGGCGTCGTGGCCGTGGAAGAAGATGCCCTTGTCGTCGTGGAACACCTCGCTGACCTCGATTCCACGGCCGACCAGGTCTGCGCGGGCCTCCTCTATGTCCTCGACGACGAGGTACAGACCCTGAGCCGAACCAGGTGCGGCCGTGGTGAGGCCCTTTCCGAAGATGATCGACGACTCGGACCCGGGCGGCGTGAGGTGGACCACGCGGTAGTCGTCGGTGATGTCCTTGGCGAGGTCGAGCCGGAATCCGGCCTTCTCGTAGAAGGCCCTGGAGCGGTCGACGTCCGAGACCGGCAGGACGAAAAGCTCTAGTTTCATGTTCATCTTCTTTGATCACTTTCGTTGTCCGTGTTCCGCGCGTAGTGCGGAACACGGGGGGTGTCTGGACGCAGCGGTTCGCTCGAGCGGGTGCGGTGGCGCGGTGGGGACCCGTGACCGGGGGCAGGCGCCTGTTCTGTTGATGCTCGTCGCCCGACGTGCGGCGAGCCCTCGGGGACATATCAGCCCAGGTAGAAGTCCTTGCGTGCCGCGACGAATTCCTCGATTGTTTGGGCGGAGGTACCTGTTAGGCGCTCGACGTCGTCCGAAGCCCGGTCGTACCGGTTTTCCTGATGCAGGCGGCACATGGTGACGATGTGCTGCTCAATGTGGGACGGCAGACCGATCGTGGAGAGCACCTCCTTGCGCCACTGCTCGAGGGGGACGTCCACATACGAGACCTTCTGGCCCAGCGCCCCGGAAAAGAGCTCGGCCATCTCGGTCATGTCGCCCGTGCGCGGGCCGGTCAGCTCGTAGACGTGGCCCACGTGGCGGACGGGGTCGCGCAGCACGGTGGCTACCACCCTGGCGACGTCGTCCACGGCGATCGGCGAGGTGCGCCCGATTCCGAATGGCAGCTCGATCGTGCCCCTCTTACGGATCGTCTGCGCCGGAAGCACGGTGAACAGCGGGTTGTCCAGGAACGTCGTGGGCCGGATGTGGACCACCGGCAGACCTGACCAGTTGAACACCTGCTCCGCCAGCCAATGCAGCCGCTGCTGGCGGGACTCCACGGTGCTGGTGGCGGTCATCTGCGACACGGTCATCTGCGACATGTCTACAAGTGCGTCCAGCCCGCCGCACTTCCGCGCGACGCTCGCCACGACGGTTGCCGCGAGCAGGTGGTCCGGTGACACAGGCATGGCGAAGTACATGCTCCGAACGCCCTCCAGAGCGGGCGCGACGGTCTCGGGTCGCGTGAGGTCGCCAAGGACGACCTCAGCCCCGAGTGCCCGCATCTGCGCGGCACGGTCGTCGTCCCGACGGACCATGACACGCACCGGTACGTCCCGTGCGCGCAGCTTCTCGAGGACATTACGGCCCACGTCTCCCGCGCCTGCGATGAGGACGAGGTGGCTGGCAGCCATAGGCATTCCCTTTCTTGGTGACTGGGCAAGATCGCATTCGCATCCGCGGCTGGAACTGGGGGCGCGGCCGTCCCGGCGGCGCTTCCCTGGGTGTCGCGGGAAGACAGGGAGGGGATTCGATGAGACCCAACCCGCATTAGGAGCATATGCTCCTAATTGGGGAAGTGCAAGACCTCTCGTCCTTCTCGCGGGCGTGCGCCGAGAGACTGCGGCGCACTTGCGAACGGATACTCCCAGGCTCGCGATCCGGGCCGCGGGGCGATGCCAGTGGAGGCTGCAGCTCCGCACGATGCGATTGCCCGCGCCGCTGCGGCCAGGCTGTCGCACCCGACAACTTCGACGCCTTTTGAGCCTACGCCCCGGCGAAATGACCGTCGCGGCCACCGGCGAGGTGCCATGCCGGGCCGTGCCGATGACTCGCTGCACAACCTGGCAACTGGCCCATCAACACGCCGGCTCGGTGCTCGGGCCCGGCAGGTCGCGCCTCGCCGCGCCACCGGGGTTCCGCCGTACGCCCAGCCGGGCGCCGACGCCGGGCGGACCGCAGGCGTGAAGACACTTTCGCGCCACCGCTAGCGGTTAGGTGCATATACTCGTACCTTGACCCCGCATCTGGAGGAGAGCATGGCCGGCACCGAGAGGGACACCGCTAGATCCTGCAACAACCTGGCTCTGCGCAAGGCAGCCCGGTACCTCGGCGCCACCTACGACAGGGCGCTCGCCCCGACGGGCCTGCGCGCCACACAGTTCAGCATCCTCCAGAAGCTGAGCACCCACGAGCAGATCACCATCAGCAGCCTCGCCGAGATGATCGCCATGGACCGCACCACCTTGGCCAGCAACCTCAAACCACTCGCTCGCGAGGGCCTCGTCACCGTCGAACCGTCACCAACAGACCGCCGGGCTCGCATCGTCACCCTCACCCCCGACGGCCTCGCCCGGATGACCGCCGCCCTCCCGTACTGGCGTACCGTGCAGTCCGAATTCGAGGAGAGCTTCGGCGGCGACAAGGCAGCCCAGCTCCGCGCCGCTCTCGAAGACATCCTCGACACCGGATTCCACCCCTGGGCCGAATAGACGGCGACAACCAGAGCGCCGATTCGGTCGGCGACAGCGCAACCTCATACTGGCCGACGCGTTCGCAGGCGCAGGCGCAGGCGCAGGCGCAGGCGCAGGCGCAGGCGCAGGCCCGCCGCATAGGCCTTCTGCCGCGCACGTCCTCATGCCCGCAGGCCTGTCCTGATACCCCACCGACGAGACAGATGTTCGGCCTGCAGCCTGAGGCCGATCGGTCGGTGCACTGGCGGACCGCCTCGTGAGCAACCCCGTGTATCCGATGCGACCGGCTTCCGAGCAGCTCTCCCGGGTCCGGCCCAGGTGGGCCCGGGAGAGCTGCCACATCTGGTGCACCAGGCGCGAGCCGCCAGGCCGCTTTCCGGATCAAACGCTCCGTCGATGTCACCTGGCAGGCTTCGGCTAAAAGACATGAAGGAAGCATCCGACCGCGACCGCTTCGGCGGCTGCGATCGATGTCAGCCGGACAAGGATCTTCCGCGACTTCACAACGACCTCTCTCGGGACTGGTGCAGCGTACGAAGGACGGCGCAGCGCTGCGGATCTACGAGGACCCACCAGACGGGGCGGTGCCCGGTCGCAGTGGTGTCGACAGGCGGGGCCGCCGCGGCCGGCTTGAGGCAGCAACTCACAGGCCGCCCATGCGTATGAGCCACCAATCCGGGTTGTAGGCGCCGCTCACCGAATCGTGGGCCACAGCTGGCCGCTCTTCCACGGTGTCCTTAAGCCGGATGGGCTCCGGCAGCTCGGAGAACCGCAGACTGCGCTGCCGCTGTGCCACGTCGGCGGATGTGCGTTCGTGTTCCATTCCAGCGTCTCCTCCTTACGGCGTTCGCGCCGCGCTCGACGGCACCCGCCCTGCCGGCGACGGGGACGGAAGCGGACTTGCGGTGGCGTTGAACAGCCACGACGGGCTCGTGCGTAGCGGCTCCGACCAGTCATTGGCGGCCACATCACCCCGATGGTGGGGCGTCGGTCAGGCGACAGCTGCTCGACGTCGCATCAGGCGGGGACGCAGGCTCAGCAGGGTTCCGGCGACGATGGCCCACACAGCCAGGGTGATCACGGGACCGGCCAGGTGCGAGCCGTTGTAGTAGCTGAGATCGGCGATGCCCCTCACAGCCGCTCCGGGCGGCAGCAGGGCGGAGACCGCCCGGGCCCCGGCGGGCAGCAGGTCGGCTCCGATGACCGCGCCGCTCGTGGCGTTGCCGACGGTCAGCAGCAACAGCGTGGTCACCGGCAGGCCAATCGGTCCGAGCAAAACACCCAGGAGCTTGGTCGTAAACGCCGTCACGGCGGCCAGCAGGGCCAGGACGAAGACCAGCGGCACAAGCGGGGCCGGTGCGGCGCCCAGAACGGGGCCGACGAGGAGCGCCCCGACGGCGCCGATGGCGGCGGAGGCTCCGATGAGCAGGAGGAGCCGGTGACGCAGACGCACGACGCCGGCCAGCCCCAGGACGTTCGAGCCCAGAACGAAGCCGGCCAGGCTTACGCCGAAGGCCAGATAGAACCCAGCCGGTGGATCACATCACGCACGGTGTCCTCGTCCGCCTGCACCAGCTGGGCGATCACCGGAACCCGGTTCCCGCCCGCCGAGGCCAGCAGCATTATCGCGCGCCGGTAGCGCACCGAACTCGTGCTGCCACGGCGCACGATCTGCTGCAGCTTCTGCCCCTCCAGGTCGGTCAGTCTGCGCACACGGACAGGCTCAGCCACCGCGCCTCTACCGGTCCGGTAGGACCAACGGAACAGCCAGTAACGCTAAGCCGGTTTCCGCAGGTCGCAGCACCCCGGCCGCGTCTCTCAGAACGGCTTCGCCGAACTCGGCGGTTGTGAGACGGGTTCTGCGAGAACCGGCCTGGGCAAACGTGCTTGGCGCTGGCCAGCAGGAACGGTCCTCACAACCGGTCATTTATGCGAGGGACTGGGCGTGCCTGCCCGCCGCCGAGGTGGAACCGGTGTGAGATCGCATGCGGGCAGTGCCCGCGGTCAGGCTGGGACATTCGCATGAGCGGAGGCAAGGATGCCGGGTGACCCGTTCGGGCTGGCCGAGGTGCTCGCCGCTGCGGAGGACGCGGCGCCGGGGGCGTCTCTCGCCGTGGTGGCGCGCAATCTACGCGACCGGTTCGACGCGCGGGCGGTGTCGTTCCTGTTCGTCGGCGTCGCTGGCCGGCAGATGGTGCGGGTCGACGAGGGGATCGCCCCGCGGGCCGGCCTCGACGCCGATCAGATCCAGCTGGCCGGCAGCGTCTACGAACAGGTGCTGCGCACCCAGGAGCTGGTGCAGGCCCCCGACGCCGGGCACGGAAAGCGGGTGTTCGCCCCGGTGACCAACCGCGGTGACACCATCGGCGTCCTGGAGATGTCCCTGCCGCACGTCAGCCAGGAGATCCTGGACGAGGTTGGCGAGGCCGCGCACGCGCTGGCGTACATCATCGTCACCGACCGCCGCTTCACCGACCTCTACCGGTGGGGTCAGCGCGCTACCCCTCTCAGCCTGGCCGCCGAAATCCAGCGCCAGCTCCTGCCCGACGCGCCCTCCTGCGAAGCCGCACAGTTCGTGCTCGCCGCGTGCCTGGTCCCGGCCGACGACGCCGCCGGGGACACCTACGACTACGCCCTCGGCCACGACACCCTGCATCTTTCCGTCACCGATGCCATGGGCCACGACGTCGACGCCGCACTCATGGCCACCCTCCTGGTCAATGCCTCGCGCGGCGCTCGTCGCGACGGCGCCAGCCTGACCGAGCAGGCCCGCCGGATCCACCAGGCTCTCCTCGACCACGGCCACGACACCATGGCCACCGGCCAGCTCCTGCGCATCGCCCTGGACGGGACCGGCGCACAGGTCGTCAACGCCGGACACCCCTGGCCGCTGCTCCTACGCGACGGCACGGTGAACGAGGTGCGCCTGGACGTCGACCTGCTCTTCGGCGCCCCCGGACCCACCCCGTACCATGTACAGTTCCTCGACCTGCGCCCCGGCGACCGGCTCCTGCTCCACAGCGACGGCATGCAGGAACGACAAGCCGAGTCCGTCGACCTGCCCGGCCTCATGCGCGAGACCGCCTCCGAACATCCCCGCGAGGTCGTGCGCGTCCTGGCAGCAGCGGTTACCGACGCCTGCGGCGGCCACCTGCCCGACGACGCCACGGTGCTGTGCCTCGACTGGCATGGACCCCACCACGACGGCCGCCACGCCCACCCCGGAACCGGCCGATAAGCACTTCCCCGTACCTATCCGGAGACCGCCGCCAGGAAGAGGTCATTCCTCTCCACCGTCCGCGTCGCCATCACCGGCCGCGGCCGGGCCGCGCAGCGGGCACAGGCCGTCTCGGATGCGCCGGCCCTCAGCCGTCTTCCCCTTCGTCCTCGATGGCATCGGGGTCGCGGAAGGGCCGCAGGCCCTGGCCGGGTCCGCTGGCCTTGACCGGTCGGCATCGCCCGGCGCGGTTGTGAGAACCGTTCCTGCTGGCCAGCGCCAAGCACGTTTGCCCAGGCCGGTTCTCGCAGAACCCCTCTCACAACCGCCGAGTTCTGCGAAGCCGCTCTGAGAGGCGCGGCCGGGGTGCTGCGACCTGCGGAAACCGGCTTTGCCTGCACAGGTGCACCCAAGGGTGCACCGAAGGTACGGCCGGAGGTGTGAACCCCTCTTTCGTGATCTTGAGGGTTTCCCCTGCTCAGGCCCCCTGGGCAAGCCCTTCGGGCACACCGACACCTCTTTCTCCGCGACAGCCGGAGGAAGAGGCAGCGTTGCCCGGGTGGCCTGGCCTGCCGGCCCGCCCCTTGGTCTCTCCGTTCTCTGTCTCCCACGTCGGGCCGCGGCCGCGGCCCCAGTCGTTGATGGCGTCCCCGGTGACCTAGTACTGCAACGGTCTTTGGCGTGACTGGTTGCCAGGGTGGTCGTTGGTCTGGTCATGGGTGGGGTGTTGGGTGATGTGAGGACGTGGGCGTCGGGTCTGGGTGAGGTGCATGAGTGTTTTGTGCACCGGTTTGCTCGGTCGGAGCCGCGGGAGTCGGCCCTGGCGTATATGCGGGGGCTGATATCTCCGTTGGAGCGGAAGAACGGCTGGACGCTGGCCGAGGAGGCCGGTCACGCGGCTCCCGACCGGATGCATCGGCTGCTGAACCGGTGTGACTGGGACGCGGACGAGGTCCTCGACGACGTCCGCGACTATGTCGTCGAGCATCTCGGCGACCCGGAGGCCGTCCTGATCGTGGATGACACCGGCTTCCTGAAGAAGGGTGTCCGTTCGGCCGGGGTCCAGCGCCAATATTCCGGGACGGCGGGGCGGACGGAGAATTGCCAGGTCGGTGTCTTCCTCGCCTATGCCAGCGCTCGCGGCCGCACGCTGATCGACCGCCGGTTGTATCTGCCCACGTCATGGACCGATGACCGCGAACGCTGTCGGGCCGCAGGCATCGAGGACACGGTCGCCTTCGAAACGAAAGTGGTCATTGCCAAGGCGATGGTCCGCCGGGCGATCACCGAGAAGATCCCGTTCCGGTGGGTGACCGCGGACGCCGCTTACGGCTTCTCCAAGGGCTGGCGGACCGAGCTCGAGCGGGCCGATGTTTTCCACGTCATGGCCACCACCCGCCACGACACCGTCGTCACCCGCTGGGCCATCGATCATCCTGTCCACGACCTGTTTCCCGGACTTCCCAGGCAGAAGTGGAAACGCCGCTCCTGTGGCAACGGTGCCCACGGACCACGCGTCTACGACTGGGCGAGGGTCGAGGTCCGGCCCTGGCACCGCGAAGACCGTCGGCACTACGTGATGGCCCGCCGCAGTGTCAGCCGGCCCCAGGAGATCTCTTACTACATCGCCTACTGCCCAGCAGACACCACACTCGACGAGCTCATCCGCGTCGCTGGCAGCCGCTGGGCGGTCGAGGAATGCTTCCAAACCGCCAAGCAGGAATGCGGCCTGGACGACTACCAGGTCCGCCGCTATCCCGGCTGGCACCGCCACATCACCCACGCCATGGCCGCCCACGCCTGCCTCACCGTCCTGCGGGCCCGCGCACTCGATGCAGGGAAAGCAGAAACGGATCCTCCCAGCTCATCCCTCTCACCCTCCCCGAAATCCGACGCCTGATCACCCGCCTCACGCACCGCTGCCCGGCCTCCATCGGCCACGTCCTGCACTGGTCACACTGGCGCCGACAACGCCAGTTCCAAGCCCGTGCCAGCCACTACAAACAACGCGGCCACACACCGCCCGAAACTGCCCACCAGTCACGGCAAAGACCGTTGCAGTACTAGTCCCCGCGTTTCCGCGGCCACCGGATTCACTGGGCCGGTGACGGGGGCTCCTCACTTGCGCATCACTCAGCGGGCGTCTCGTGCCTGGCGGTTGCCTTCGCGGCCATCTCAACCTCGTAGCGGCTCATGCCCACCCCGTCCTGCTTCGCATATGCCGTGACCTCCTTCTGAAAGGCCCATGTCGCGTCGTACCAGGGCTTCCATGCCTCCGCGGAGTAGGGCTCACCCCGTACGGCTGCGAAGGCGGCGACGGCTGCTCGCTCCAGATCGATCAGACGGTTCATCTCACGTGTGGGTTCATCGGTCACGTGTCCGGACCCTACGTCGCGGGTACGACAGAGCCCCTTCTCACAGAAGCACTGTGCCTGCTGGCTGGACGCGTTGATCCGCTGTTCTCCGACGACGCCGTCGACCTGATCCACCTCACCAGCCGCGGCCTGCCCCGTTCGGTCAACAACATCGCCCTGCAGTCCCTCATCGACGCGTTCGCCGACGAGAAGAGCATCGTGGACGAGTCCTTCACCCGCCTCGCCATCACCGAGACACACGCGACGGACTGAAGGGCGCCCGGCCGGTCAGACGGCAGCGGCCCGCAGATCTGCGGCCGTCAGCAGCGACAACAGTCCGATGCCCTCGGCCGCGAGGGCATCGGCACCGCCTTGCTCATGGTCGATCACGCACAGAGCCTCCTGCACCTGAGCCCCCAGACCCCGCAGGTCCGCGGTCGACAGCACGATCTGTCCACCACTGGTGACCACATCCTCAACGACCAGCACCCGACGGCCTTCGACGTCGGCGCCCTCGGCGAGACGGCAGGTGCCATACGGTTTGGCCTGCTTGCGCACGAAAGCGCAGGGGAGCCCCGTGTGTCGGCCGAGTGCGGTCACCACCGGGATGCCGCCCATCTCCAGGCCGGCCAGGACCTCGGTGCCCGGCGGCACCAGCGGAGCCATCTCCCCGGCGATCTCGTCCAGCAGGACCGGGTCGCCCTCGAACCGGTACTTGTCGAAGTACTCCGTGGCAGTACGGCCGGACCGAAGCGTGAATTGCCCGGTCAGATGGGAAGCAGCATGGATACGGCGAGCAAGATCAGAGTGAGTCACAGGCAGCCAGTCTCCCAGCAGCCCCTCCCGGCCAAGACACCGGCTCTCTCCACGACACCGTGAACACGAAGCCGACACCGTGAACACCAAGAACCCCTGCGCCCTGCGGCAGCAGGGGCATTTCACGCCCGCACGTCATCAACGATAGTGTCGCCGTCATGCTCATCCAGCGCGTCGCGCAACAAGGAGCTCGCGGTCCAGGTCGGGGAGCTGAAGAACTAGAAGGTGACCCAGTAGATGAGGCTCGGCCCAGGCGAGGAGGGAGGGCCGCCCGTCGGAGACACGCCGGCTCAAGACTGCGCTGAGGCGGCGCGGGCCGTCGGCAGCCGTCTTGAAGACGGCGTGCCCCCTACGAGCGGGCAGCGTCGCAGCGTCCCCGGGCTTCACGAGCTGTCCAGCACGGACCGTGCCGGGCCCGCGCCGCCGGGATGAACTTCCAGGTCTTTGGCGCGGTTGACCAGCATCCGGCGCCCTGGGTATGTCCGCTGGGCGATTTCGATGTCCCGCTGGTCGAACTCGCCGTAGAAGTAGATGACTCCGTCGATGAGCTCGCGTTTCCATGCGCCGGTGGGCCACCGTGTCAGGACCGCCTCGACGGTCATCGGGTCGCGGGGATCGGGCAGGTCAGGGCCATTGGCAGTAGCGTCACTCATCCTTCGACTCACTTCCCGTCCGCCCCTGGGCGCTGTGCGCCGTCCGGCTCCTGTCCAGCAGCTTCTTCCTGGGCGGCGAGGGCGCGGTGCTTGATGTTGACGGCCGCGCCGATGTCGGCGTGCGTGTGGTGCCCGCATCGGGTGCAGGTGAACAGGTCACGGGTGCGGCGGCTCTTGGCGTCCACGTGGCCGCACCGGTTGCAGGTCTGTGAGGTGTAGGCGGGGTTGACCGCGCTCACCCGCGCCCCGTACCAGGGGGCCTTGTACTCGATCTGCCGCCTGATCTCCGCGAACCCGACATCCAGCATCGACCGGTTCAGGCCCGCCTTCGCCTTCACGTTCCGTCCCGGCTCCTGAACCGTCCCCCGCGCGCTGCGGGTCATATTCATCACCTGCAGATCCTCCAGAGCGACGTGCGCGAACTGCGTCACCAGACGCTTGGTCAGCAGATGCTGCGTTGACGCACGCCGCGCCGCGACCAGCGCATGCAGCCGCGCCACCTCGTCCCGCGCCTGGCGCCAGCCCGCCGACTGCCGCCAGGCGGGAAGCCCCTTCACGTGCCGGCGGGCCATGCGCCGCTGCCACTTGTGCGGCTGCCGCCGGGCATTGTCCAAGTGCCGCGGATTCTCGAACAGCTGCACCTTGTCGTCGCCGATGACCAGCGGGCTGGACATTGCAGCGAACACCGTCACGCCGAGGGCTACGCCGACGGTGCCTGCGGTGCGCTGGCGGCGCGATGCCCGCACCGGCTCCGGCGCCGGGATACGCACGTTGAAGGACGCGAACCAGGCGCGTCCCTCCCGCGCGATCGTCACCGACTTGACCTCCCCGCCCCGCGCCAGCAGCCGTGCCAGACGCCGCGCGGGGCGGTGCAGGCGCACGACGAATGCCTTTTGCCCGCCGGGCGTCTTCTCTCCGCCGATCCGCACATGGCGCAGGTTCTCCGACACGAGCCGCACGCTGAACATCCGAAACGAATCCCGGCACCGCCCGTACCGCTTCGGCCGCGGATAGCCGACCTGAACACCGCGCCGCGCAGCACTTTTCCAGTTCGAGAACGCCGTGTCCGCGTCCCGAAACGCCTGCTGGCACACGATCGCGTTCACCCCACGCCACCACGGAAACAACGACCGCAGCTCCTCACCCGGCCACACCGGCCCCGCCAACGGCCTGTCCCTCACGGCAAGGAAGATCTTCTGGATGTCGAACTGGCCCGGGACCTTCACCGGCGCGTTCCGCGCAGCCTCCTGCGGAGACTGCCCCTGGGCTATCAGCCAGTCACGTCCGTGGCTCCACTGCTGCTGCCAGGCGTGTTTGATCCCGTAGGCGAAGTTGAAGCTGCGGCGGGACGCCTCGGCGTAGCGGTGCAGGATCTCGCGCTGTGCGGGGCTCGGGTCCAGAGCCTCACGGACGACGGTGACAGTGTTCTCACTCATGCCAGCTAGCGTTACAGCCACCACTGGCAATCGATATGCGATGATATTTCTGTTATGTGTCGGTTCTCGGTTCCCGGTCGTGGCGGTCCTATGGTGCTGGTGTTCGCCTCGCCGTTGGCGGGGGTGAACTCGCCCCCTGGGTGGGGGAGTAGAACGCCCGTGGACGCACCGGCTTTACGGCAAGGGCAGGAAACCCCGTGCACGGCACGGAAGGAAGCGGCGCAGCTCTGCCTGCTCCTGCGAGCAGGCAGGCACCGTGGCCGGGTGACCGAGCCACCCGTCCTTAACGCGTATGCGCCATTAAGTGCTGTTTGCCGGAACCTGTGAAAGTAGTCGGAAAGCGTCGTGGGCTTATGAGAGGTCCCAGGCCAGCAAGGTGCGCTCCGTGTGCGCAGGTACGGCCCTGGTGCATGCAGCACACCGAGCGCGCCCCCGAGTGCGCTCCACGCGGGCAGGGACGGCCCCAGCACAAGGAGCACCCCGCCCCGTGAAGACCTGTGCGCTCCGGTTCGCGCGGCGCTCGCGTTCCGCGGCTTTCCTGCTGCCCGTCACTCGGTGTCCGAGTGACGGGCAGCAGGAAAGTGGTTCACTCCTGTGTGACGTGCCTCAGACGGTGAACTCCCGGATCATGGTGTCGCGGAACACCGCCGCGCCCCCGGTGGTGAACAGCGAGACCCCGATGTCGACCAGGTAGGGGAACGCCTCCATCGAGTGCACGTACCGCCCGTCGTCGAAGAACACTTCGACGGTCGTCCGGTCCACGAGCGCGCGCAGCCGCACCGACCGAGTGGCCGCGTCGAAGGGTGTATGGCTCTCCTGGTAGTTCCCGGAGGAGTCCGGATTCGGCACGCCACGACGGTTGACGAAGGCGAAGTCGTCATAGACGCCCGCGTCGATGTGCCGCCCTCCGTCGACCGACTTGCGCAGCTGGACGCCCGCTCCGGTGAGCGCGCCGTCCCAGGTGATCTCGCAGGTCAGCTCGTACGAGATGCCGGTGTACGACAGCGCGAGCTCCCCGTCGACCGTGAGATCGCCGAGGTCCACGGTCTTGGAGACGTGGTCGTCGAGCGCGGTGACCGGGCTGGCGGCGAGATACAGCGTGCCGGAGGGGTCCTTGCGCAGGGTCACCTCGCGGACGATCGAGTCGGTGCCGTTGAAGCCGTCGGAGTCGATGGTGGGCGTGGTGTTGGGGTAGTCCCAGTTGTTCATCCAGCCGATCGCGTACCGCATGGCCGGGTCGACGGAGCCGTCGGCGCGGTGCTTGTCGAAGGTGACGGCGCCGTAAAAGTCGAAGCCGTGGTCGAGCCACTGGGGGGCGGCGGCGTCCGGAGTGAAGGTGGTGCCGTCGAAGGAACCGGTCCAGTACGCGTATGTGTTGGGCAGGCCGGACGCCTTGCCGTTGGCGCTCACACCGAGCACCCAGGTGGCCGTGCCGCCGGTGCCGGCGATGTGGAACAGGTCCGGGCACTCCAGCGTGCCGAGGCCCTCGTGGGTGAAGCCGCTCGCGTATGTCCAGGACTTGAGGTCGTCGGAGTGGTAGATGCCGACCTTGGTCTTCTCGGCGAGGGCCATCACCCAGCGGCCCCGCTCCTCGTCGCGGATCACCTTCGGGTCGCGGAAGTCCTTGACGCCCGGGTTGGCCAGGACCGGGTCGGTGCCGTGGTTGGTGAAGGTGTGGCCGCCGTCTGTGGAGTAGTACAGGTACTGCGCCTGGGAGTTGGCGGTGCTGTCAGGCTCCATCGTGACGACGACGATGACGGCGCCCGCACCGAACCCGGCCGTGTTGCCGGGGTCGACCACCGCGCACCCCGACCACACGTCCCCGTTCACAGTCGTGTCCTTGGGCACGGCGACACTCCGGTCGCGGAAGGACACCAGATCGGTGCTGGTGGCCAGGCGCCAGGTGGTACCGGCCTCCGTCCCGCCCGTGAGGTAGTCCGGGTTGTAGAGGTAGTAGTAGTGGTACTCGCCCTCGATCCAGATCGGCCGCTGCGGGTCGTTCTTCCACTGGTCGGGGACTGTGAAGTGGTACGTGTCGCGGTAGCCGGTGGCCGTCGACGTGGACTTCGCCTTCGACTTCGCCTTCACCCTGTGCGCCGCTGGGGCGGCGGCCTGCGCGGGCGCGGCGACGGGCAGCAGCGCCGCGGCGGCGCCGAGGGCGGTGGCCGTACGGAAAAGGGTCCTGCGGTTCAGGCGCGGCTCAGGGGGCGTCATCGGTCCTCGGTTCTCCCAGCTTCACTGACGGGGGGCGACCAGGACTGTAGACCTAACTCGTTAAAGGTGGAAAGGGGCCAGGTTCACTTTCCTGACACGATTTAGGTCGCTACCCGAAACGAACCGTTCCCGGCAACCGGTTCTCTGGGCGCCCGGCTACCGTCGCGCGCCCGGCCCGTTTCCCACCGACTCCCGCACGACCACCGGGCACTCCAGCTTCAGCACCCGCGCCTCGGGCGCGCGCCGCGCGCCGATGGCGTCGAGCAGCAGTCGCACCGCCTCCTCGCCCATCGCGCGATGCGGGAGCGCGACGCTGGTCAACGGCGGATTCAGGAACGCCGCCATGTGCTCCTGGTCGTCGTACCCCACCAGCGACACCTCGCCCGGTACGTCGATCCCGAGCCGGGTGGCGGCATGCAGCACCCCCGCCGCGACGCGGTCGTTGTAGCAGACGATGCCCGTCGGACGGTCCGGGCGCGGCCGGTCGAGGACGCCCAGGCCCCCCTCGTACCCCGCCGAGATCTCGCCGCCCGTGCGCACCACGTCCTCGGCCGCCGCGCGCAGCCCGGCCCCGCGCAGCGCGTCACGGAAGCCGCGCAGCCGCTCGGCGGTCGCGATGTCGTCGAGCCCGCCGACGAGAGCGAGCCGCCGGTGCCCCGCGTCGAGCAGCAGCCGTGCCGCGGCCCGCCCGCCGGCCCGCTCGGCGGGCACCACGGCGGCGTGCGGACTCCCCTCCGGGGGAAGGCAGTTGGCCAGCACGAACGGCGTGCGGTCGAGCCCCTTCGGCAGCCGGTCCGCGCGGCGCAGCGACATCGCCGCGTACACGATGCCGTCGACCCGCCGGTCGAGCAGCTCGGCGACGGCGGCGTCCTCCTTCGCCGCGTCGCCCGAGGAGTCGACGGTCAACAGCAGATGCTCATGCTCCCAGGCCGTCTCCATCGCGCCGCGCAGCAGCGCGCCCGCGAACGGCGACGACGCGATGTGGTCGGTGACCAGGCCGATCACGGCGGTACGCCGACTGCGCAGACCGCGTGCCACGGCGTTCGGCCGGTAGTCGAGCTCCGTCGCGGCCTCGCGGATCCGGCGCTGGGTCTCGGCGGAGAGATTGCCGTCGGCGCGGCCGTTGAACACGAACGACACGGCGGTGTGCGAGACGCCCGCGAGCCGTGCCACGTCACGGGAGGTGGGCCGCGCGACGGCACCCGGCTCGGCTGCCCCCGCATCACCCCGGGCGCTGGCGCCCGAAGTGCCACCGGCACCGGCGGCGTCCTGCCCCCGCGCACCGACCGCTTTGCCGCCCGAACCGCCTCTGCCCACCATGAGAGCACCCTACCGACGGCACTCGTGACCTCGTACGGAGATACTGGACGCATGCACGGGCCGCGTACAGGAACGGGCGCGACCCAGGGCCCCATGAATCGAGGACGACACCGTGAACCGCCGCCCCACCGCCCGCGACGTAGCCGAACTCGCCGGGGTGTCACGGGCCGCCGTCTCCTTCGTCTTCAGCGGCCGCGCGGCGGGCAACCTCTCCGCCGGGACGCAGGAACGGATCAAGAAGGCGGCCGACGAACTCGGCTACCGGCCCGACGAGGTGGCCCGTTCCCTTCGGCGCAAGCGGAGCGCGGTCATCGGGTTGCTCAGTGACGAGATCGCGACGAGCCCGTTCGCCGGGCGGATGGTGCTCGGCGCGATGGACGCGGCCCGCGAACGCGGGCACCAGGTCCTGCTCCTGGAGTCACGCAACGATCCGGCCGCCGAAACGGAGGCCATCGCCGAACTGCGGGCCCGCCGGGTCGACGGCGTCGTCTACGCGGCGATGTCGATGCGCCGTACCCAGGTCCCGGACAGCCTGGACCCGGCCCGCACGGTGCTCGCCAACTGCCTCCCACAGCAGCCGAATTCATACGCGTACGTGGTGGCGGACGAGCGGGGCGGCGGCCGTTCGGCCGTGGACGTGCTGATCGCGGCGGGCCACCGCGACATCGCGCTGCTCGCGGGCGAGACCGGCAACATCGCGGCGTCCGACCGCGCCCGCGGATTCACCGACGGCCTGCGCGCCGCCGGACTCACGGCGCGCGAGGGATGGACGGTGCGAGCGGGCTGGCAGATCGACGAGGGCTACGCGGCGGCCCTGCGGATCCTCGACCAGCCCGGTGAGACCCGCCCGACGGGCATCGTCTGCGCCAACGACCGCGTCGCGGCGGGCGCGATGCTGGCGGCGGCCCGACTCGGGATCGACGTCCCCGGCAAGCTGTCCCTCGTCGGCTACGACGACCAGGACCAGATGGCGGCCCATCTGGTCCCGGCACTCACCACGGTCGCGCTGCCGCACTACGAGATGGGCGCGGAGGCGGTCCGTGCTCTGCTCGACGCGGCGGACGCGGGGCACGACGTCGACCGGTCGGCGGGCCTGCTGCTTGACTGCCCGGTGGTGGAACGGGAGTCGGTGGGCAGCCCAAGCTGAACCGCGAACCGGCGGCGGCGCAAGCGCCTTGGGTGCCGGACAGCTCCGTGATGCCGTGACCCGTCGTCCTGGTGCGCAGGCCGCCGATGCACGTGCCGAGCGCCATGGCGGGACCGGTGGCGACCACGACGGGGTGGGGCGACGAGCCCGAGGGTGGGAAGGGCCTTGTCCAGGTGTCGGGAGGGCGACCGGGCCGTCGCCCCGTAGCGCTCTCGCCGCCCGCCTGCGGGCTCAGCGACCGGTCAGCTCCCAGGCCGTCACCCGGACCTCGGCCGCACCGCGCACGACCGCGACGCCGAGCATGCCCTCGGGCGCGGGGTAGACCTTCTCCGTCAGCATGGCCCGCTCGTCGACGAACACCTCGACGAGCGGCCCGTCGACCAGAGCCCGCAGCCGCGCCCGGGACCCGCCCGGCACGACGGCGGTGACCTGCGCGGTCCTGGGCAGCGGATGGTGCGAGGTGGCTGGCGCGCCTGTCCGGTCGAGGGTGGCGAGCCCGCGCGTCGGGTTCAGACGCAGCGCGATGGTGTCCCCGAGGTGCAGTTCTACCTCGGAGTCGGGGTGGCCGACGGCCACGTCCAGCTCGATCTCGTACGCGGCGGGAAGCGCGTCTCCCACTGCCAGTTCGGCGCCCCGCAGCCCCGTCAACTCCCGCGCGGGCGCGAGCCGCAACGTGCCGTCCTCGTGCACGCCGATCTCGCGCGGGTGCGTCAGACAGCCCGCCCAGCCGACGGTCACGGACTCCTCCTCGGTACGCGACTCCCAGCTCCAGCCCCACAGCAGGCTTCGGCCGTCCTCGACGAGGGCGGTGGGAGCGTAGAAGTCGCGGCCGTGATCGAGCATGCCGCCCGAGGACGGCACGAAGGTCAACCCGGTGCCGGACGGCGCGAGATCACCGATCAGATACGTGGTCGAGTACGTGATGTCGGCGGCCCACAGTGACAGGAGCAGGATCCAGCGGCCGTCACCGGTGGGCAGCAGCGCGGGGCACTCCCAGGCGTCGGCGGGCGCGGCGTGGCGGGCCGCGAGCGGGTGGGCCGCGTCCAGGAGCGAGCCGGCGTAGGTCCACTCGTTGAGCGAGTCGACGCGGTAGAGCAGCACGTCGGGGCGGCCGCCCGCCTCCGGCGCGCGACGGTGCCCGGCGCCGATCACGGCCCAGCGCCGGCCCTCGTACGAGAAGAGGAACGGGTCGCGGAAGGCGAGCAGGTCGAGGCCCGTCGGCGGGCCGGGGACGACGGCTTCCGGCTCGGCCTTCAGCGTCGATATCGCCTCGTCGGCGGCGCGCGCGAGCATGACCGAGCCGATGCCGTCGGTGCGGTCCATTCCGGTGTACACGGCGGTGGGCACACCGCCGTCGACGACCGCGCAGCCGGACCAGGCGCCCAGCTCGTCGCGGGTTCCGGGGGTCGGGGTAAGCGCGATGCCGTGGTCGGTCCAGGTCACGAGGTCGGGGCTGGAGGCGTGGCCCCAGTGGATGTCGCCCCAGACGGGCGCGCCCGGGTTGTGCTGGAAGAAGAGGTGGTAGCGGCCGTCGTGGAAGAGCGGGCCGTTGGGGTCGTTGCACCACTGACCGGCGGCGGGCCGTACGTGGAGGCGGGGTGTGTTCCGGTCGGCCATGGCGGCATCACTTTCTGTCATAGGGCCCACGGCTACTGCCGTAGGGCCCGGAGGTCGGGCCGTCGCGGGCGCGCCGTTTCGGGTGCGCCGTGTCGGCGGTGCGTCGAGGCGGGGGCGCGCCGCCGTCGGTGTGTGGTTCTGCCCGGCGCACGGTGTCGGGCGTGTTGCCGGTGCGTGTCCTGCCTCTTGCCAAACGGAACCTAACACGTGATAGTAATCCCGCCCTAGCACGTGTTAGGGACTAGATTCGGAATGAATCATTCCGGCATGATGAAGCGGCTCCGCGCGTACGACGCGGTGCCTGGCGCGAGGGAGCGCACACATGACCATGCAGAAGGAAGCGGCGACGGCCACGTCCCCCGCCGCGGGCAGTCCCGGCCGGCAGGAGACGGGCGCGGACCCCGGCGGAGATCGGCCCACCGGTGCGTCCGGGGCCGCGCCTGCTCCCGGGCACAGCCGGCGCAAGGTGAACTTCACCCTGGCCAGCGCCGCGCTCTTCATGTTCTTCGTGACGTGGTCGCTGTCCTGGTCGCTGTTCTCGATCTGGCTGACCCAGGACATCGGTCTGAGCGCCGGCCGCAGCTCTCTCGTGATCAGCGCCAACGCCATCGGCTGTCTGATCACGATGCCGGTCTACGGCTACCTCCAGGACCGCCTCGGCCTGCGCAAGAACCTCCTGTACTGGATCGGCGGCCTGATGCTGCTGGTCGGCCCGATGTACATCTACGTGTACGGGCCGCTGCTCAAGCACCACTTCGCCCTCGGCCTGGTCGTCGGCTCTGCCTACCTGGCCATGGCCTTCGCCGTCGCCGTCGCGACCTTGGAGAGCTACACGGAGCGCCTCGGCCGCTTCCACGGCTTCGAGTTCGGGCGGGCCCGGATGTTCGGCTCGCTCGGCTGGGCCGCCGCCACCTTCTTCGCGGGCCGCCTGTTCAACATCAACCCGAATCTGAACTTCTGGGCCGCGTCCGTCGCCGCCGCCGTCTTCGTCGGCCTGATCGTCGCGATCCGGGTCGCGGACGGCCGCCGCGCCGAGGCCGTCGACGAAGCGGCCTCCTCGGTCTCGCTCTCGGACGTGAAGTCCCTCTTCGCCTACCCCGCCTTTTGGGGCCTGCTGCTCTTCGTGGTCGCGGTGACAGCTACGTACAACACGTACGACGCGATGTTCCCCTCCTACTTCACCTCGCTCTTCTCCACCGAGGCCGAGGGCAACCGGATGTTCTCCGACCTGAACTCCGTGCAGGTCTTCCTCGAAGCGGGCGGCATGGCGCTCGCGCCGTTCCTGGTCAACCGCATCGGGCCGAAGAAGTCGCTGCTCATCTCCGGCTGCGTCATGGCGGCCCGGATCCTGCTCTCCGGCCTGGTCACCGGCGCCCTCGCGATCTCCGCGGTGAAACTGCTGCACTCCGTCGAGCTGCCGATCATGCTGATCGCGATCTTCAAGTACATCAACCGCCACTTCGAGCCCCGGCTGTCGTCCACGATCTATCTGGTCGGCTTCCAGCTGGCCACCCAGCTCGGCGCCGCCATCATCTCCCCGCTCGCCGGCCTCGGCTACGACAGCATCGGCTACCGCGGCACGTATGTGGTCATGGGCTGTTGCGTCGCCGCTGTCACCGCCGTCTCCGTACTCACCCTGCGCCCCGACTCCAAGGGGATCACCCTGACCGGAAAGGAAGCCCTGGCGTGATCGTCGTCGCCGGTGAAGCCCTGATCGACCTGGTGCCGCAGAGCGGCACCGGCGACCCGCTCGCCCCCTTGCTGCCCGCGCGCGGCGGCGGACCGTACAACACGGCCGTCGCGCTCGGGCGGCTCGGCGCAGACGTCGCGTTCTGCTCCCGCGTCTCGACCGACGCGTTCGGTACGGCACTCGTCTCGCACCTGGAGAAGGAAGGAGTGGCGGTCGACCTCGTCCAGCGCGGCGCCGAACCCACCACCCTCGCGGTCGCGTCCGTCGCCGAGGGCGGCTCGGCGACGTACACCTTCTATACGGAGGGCAGCGCGGACCGCCTGTTCACGGCCCCGGCTCAATTCCCGTCGGGGGTAAGGGCGTTGTCCGTCGGTACGTGCTCGCTCGTCCTCGAACCGGGTGCGAGCGCGTATGAGCACCTGATGCGGCGCGAGTCCGCGCGGGGCGTCTTCGTCGCCCTCGACCCGAACATCCGCGCCGGTCTGATCCCGGACGCGGACGCCTACCGGGCACGCTTCGAGAGCTGGCTGCCGTACGTCTCCCTGCTCAAGCTCAGTGAGGAGGATGCGGAGTGGCTCGGCGGCGGCATCGAGGGCTGGCTCGCAGCCGGGCCGTCGGCCGTCGTCGTGACCCGTGGCGGTGCGGGTCTGACGGCTTTCACCGCCATGGGCGACGGCCCGCACGCGGTGCCCGGCGTGGACGTCGAGGTCGTCGACACGATCGGGGCCGGCGACACAGTGAACGCGGCGCTGCTGCACGCCCTGGACTCCCGCGACCGTCTGTCCCGTGACGGGCTCGCAGGGCTCGGGCCCGCAGACTGGAGCGATGTCCTGCGGTTCGCGGCGCGAGCGGCGGCCGTCACCTGCTCGCGGGCCGGGGCGGAACCGCCGTACGGCGTGGAACTGTAAGGGCTCGCAGAGAATCAACGTGTTGCTTCCCACGGGCGAGCTCGTTCACGTGGTATGCGCATATCCGACGAAACTCGAGATCAACTCGCCATCAAGTTCGGGGTGTTGTTCCCGCACCTGGACGAGCGGCAGCGGCGGCTGATGATGGGGGCCGAGGCCCGGCTCCTGGGCCACGGCGGTATCCGGGCGGTCGCGCAGGCGGCCCAGGTCAGCGAGACGACGGTCCGCGAAGGGGCGCGCGAGTTGGAGGCCGGCGAAGAGCCTTTGGGACGGGTGCGCAGGGCCGGTGGTGGCCGGAAGAAGGCCGTGGACCTTGATCCGGGTCTGCGGCCCGCGCTGCTGGCACTGGTGGAACCTGACGAGCGGGGCGATCCGATGTCGCCGTTGCGCTGGACGGTGAACCGGACACTATGGTGACGGCCCCCAGCTCGAGCGTGTGCTGGAACAGATCTCCGTGCCCCGCACCGGAGTCGGTCGGCCGCGCAGCCGCCCCGACCAATGGTGTTGTTGCGGAAGGCGATCTGGTCCAGCGGCACTGCCGGGCGGAGGTTGGCCAGGCGGCGCAGCAGGGCGGGCAGGGCGATCTGGAGTGCCACGCGGGCCAGGAGCTGGCCGAGGCACTGGTGAGTGCCGTAGCCAAAGGCGAGGTGGCCGCGGGTGTTGCGTTCCGGGTCGAAGGCGTCGGGGTCGCTGGTGAAGCACGCGTCGCGGTTGCCTGCGGGCAGGTTCATGAGCAGGGGCTCGCCGGCTTGGACGAGCTGCCCGCCGATGGTGACGTCCTCGGTGGCGACGCGGAAGATCCCGTCCTGGACGATGGTCAGGTAGCGCAGCAGTTCCTCGACCGTGTTGGCCACGACGGTGGGGTCATGGGTGTCGCGGATCCGGGCGAGCTGGTCGGGCTGCTCCAGCAGGGCCAGGGTGCCCAAGGCGATCATGTTGGCCGTTGTCTCGTGCCCGGCCACCAGCAGGGCCATACCGTTGACGACCACGGTGTCACGGCTGATCTCCCCGGCGGCGACCCGCCTCAGCTGCCGGCTGATCAGGTCGTCCGTCGGTTCGCGCTCCTTGCGCACCGCCAGCTCGTACATGTAGCCAGCCAGCGCCATGGTGGCGGCCTGCTTCTCCGCGTCGGTCGCGTCGGACCTGACGAGGGTGGCACTGTGCTCCTGGAAGTAGGCGTGGTCCTCGTAGGGCACACCGAGCATCAGTGAGATGACCATGGACGGGATCGGGAAGGCATAGGCGCTCACCAGATCCGCCGCTGACCCCTGACTGATCATCTGCTCCAGGAAGTGCTCGACCTGCTCCTGGATCAGCGGGCGCAAGCGCTCCATCCGCTTGACGGTGAACTCGCCGGTGAGCATCCTCCGTAGCCGGATGTGTTCCGGGTCGTCCATCCGTACGAAGGACTGGGCCACCTCCGAGTCGGCGGGGGCCGGGACGGGGAAGCCGGGCGTACGGTCGTCGGCGCTGAGCCGAGGATCGCTCAAAGCCTGCCGGATGTCGGCGAACCGGCTCACCACCCACATCGGCCGGCCACGCCACCGTGCCCTGCACAGGCCCGCGGCGCTGGACGCCGACCGTGTCGACGCCCTTCTTCACGTCGCCGGTCTCGTCGACGACCAGTACCGCCTGGTCGTCGTGCAGGTGCTCCACCACGTAGCTGCGTACGTCGTCGCGGACCTGATCGGCATCCCACTTGGCCCTGCCCAGCAGGTGCTGCATGCCGTCCGGGGGCGTGTCGCCGGCCCACTCGGCGATGGTCCAGCAGTTTTTGCGCGGCAGGTCGGACAGCAGTCCCAGCACCAACTTCCTCATCCGGCGACGGGGTTCGACCCGGGCGAACCGACCCGCGACCCGGCCCATGAGGTTGTCGAACGCCTCCTGCCAGCGGGCGAGGTTCCCGTTGGGCCCGGCGGTCACCAGTTGGCCGCCAGAGGCAGGAGGTTCTTTCACAGGCCCAACTGGTCGCGCATCGCATCGGCGTCGCGCAGGGCCCAGTGCTCGACGATTCGGCCGTTGCGGACGCGGACCATGTCCATGCTGAGGACTTCGTAGCGTCGGCCGGAGTCTGTGTGGGTGCCCCTGCTGGTGTACCGGTTGACGGAGGTGTCGCCGGAGACGACGTTCTGCTCAATCGTCACGGAGACGTCGTGGAACGCGCTGCCCGCGCTCATCCGCTCCCACTTCTGTCGCCAGGCTTCGCGTCCCCGGTGATCGCCTTGGGTGCCTCCCCGGTGGTCGACGACTTCGGGGTCGATCAGTTCCAGGGCGTCTTCGAGCCGGCCTTCCAGGATCTGCGCGTAGCTCTCGACGATGCGCCGGTGAATCTCTCCCGGTCCTGGGTGCGCGGTGTCTTTTGTCCCCTGCGGCATGCGGCATCTCCTCTGGTGGGAATACGAGGCAGCAAGTGGGGAGCTCCCCGTTTGCCGCGTTCGGCTACCGTAACCGGGGAAGTCCCCGATTAACAAGGAGGGTCATGCCATCGCAGAGCGCCGGACCTGCGCCGCGTTCGGAACCCCAGCGTCGTCGTCGCGCGGACGCCCAGCGCAACTACGACCTGCTCGTGGCCGCGGCCAGAGACGTCTTCCACGACCACGGCGTCGACGCCCCGCTTGACGACATCGCCCGCCGGGCCGGCGTCGGCAATGCCACCATGTATCGGCACTTCCCGACGCGTCGCGAACTGATCATCGCCGTCTACTCCGAGGAAGTGGCCGAGCTCTGCGCCCGGAGCCAGTCCCTGCTGGCCGAGGATCCTCCCGGCGACGCCCTCTTCGCCTGGCTTCAGGATTTCATCGCACACGTGGCAGCCAAGCGGGAACTGGCGCTGTCGATCACTGATGACCGCACCGGTCAGCGATCGGCGCTGTTCGACCGCTGGCACCAGTCGATGCACACAGCCGCGTCCGCACTGCTGACTCGGGCGCAAAGCGCCGGTGTTGTCCGCGCCGACCTCAACGCATCGGAACTACTCGCCCTGGCCAACGGGATCGCCTTGACCACCACCGACGCCACTCAAGCAGAGCGACTGGTCGTCCTGGTCAGACAGGGCACGGACACTCGCTCGACACCGGCCGACAGCATCCGCTGAAAGCGGCAAGCACGACGCCGACTTCCGCCGCGTCCTCGAAACACGCGCTCTCGACCGCTCCTGTGAGCTACTCAGGCATGAAGATCACGATCTACAGCTGGAGTACTAAGCCGATTCGACCGGAACAACAAATTCAACGAACGCTTCCGCCGATGCGGAACGCCGCCAGCCAGAGGCTGGCCACAGCGGACATCCTGTCCGACGACACGCTCCTCAGCGTCCCCCTGCGTGCCGGTGAACTCGCGGCTCTCAAACGGCTGGCCGACTTCGTCGACATGAGCGACGAACTACGCGGCATCGCCAGCAGCCTCCTCGCCGACCTGAAAGCCCGCGCGGTGACCGCGACCGACGACGCGATGGAGACCGCCGCCTCCCTCCACCGCACCGCCAGGACCGAGGCCGAACGGCTGCGAGATAAACAGAGGTGACGATCATGGGAGGGTGCGTCGTCGGTCGCGGACGGTCAGTATCGCCAGCGCCAGATACGCCGCGGCCAGGCCCCCGATCACGAGGGCTCGGTATGAGCCGAGCGGCAGCGTCAGCACTGCGGCAGCCACCCCGTCATGGCCGCGGCGCTATCCGGCACGCCAAGGCGCAGGGAACCGAGCCGGTCAGGACGGTGCGGCATGCTGGGCCGACCGCGCCGGCATCTTAAGATTCTGCGATGTGGCTATCGAACTCCCTGACGATCTGATCGAACTGGAACGCGCTGCCTAAACGGAGATCCAGGAGAGGCGGCTGACGGTGGCCACGGCGCTCGCCGTGCAGCAGGCCATCGGCCGGGTCCAGGAAGAGGCAGGGGAGTCGCGGTTCGACGTGGAGATGGCGTTGAAGCGGGCGGTGCGTCACCCCGAGCTTGACGCTGCGGCGGCCTGACGAGCACAGGAGGCCGCTATGCCTCGCCGTCCGGCCAGGCCTTCAACTCGGTCCATGTAGCGCGGCCGGTGACCGGGTCCTCGACGTCGGCTGCGGCACCGGCCAGACGACGCGCATCGCCGCGCGGCAGGCGTACTGCGGAGACGTCGTCGGAATTGACCTGTCCGCGCCCATGCTGGACCGCGCCCGCCGTGACGCCGCCGCGGAAGGCATCGGCAACGTCACCTTCGAACAGGGCGACGCCCAAGTGCATCCATTGCCCGGCCGAGGCTTCGACGTCGTCCTGAGCCGCGGCGGTGTCACGTTCTTCGCCGACCACATCGCGGCCTTCACTCATCTCAGGCACTCGCTCGTGCCCGCCGGGCGACTTGCGTTCCTCGGCCCACAGCCTGCGGGCCCGGACAGCTCCTACGCCCGTGCGACCGCTGCACTCTCCCCGTTCCTGCGCGAGGCATCCCCCGCCGCCAGGGGCATGGGGTCTCTCCTCGACCCTGCGCGCATCCGCCAGATGCTCACCGCCTCCGGGTTCACCGACATCGACGTAGCCCCCGCCGAGGTTCCCATGACCTTTGGCGCCGATGCGGGCGACGCCACCGACTTCATCCTCGCCATGGGCCCGGTGCGCTACAACCTGCGCGATGTCGACCCGGAGACCACCGCCCGTATCCGCTCCGAAGTGCGCGACGCCCTCGTGGAGTTCGAGATCATCGACGGTGTCCGCATTCCCGGGCACGTCTGGATCGTCGCCGCATCGCCCGGGTTGACGCCGAGGGCGGCATCGCCTGAGACGCCTCGGTCGACTGAAGCGTGATGCGCGCCGCCGCCGTTGGCGGATTGTGGGTTATCGAGCGGACCATGTCCTTCCCGACTGGGTACCGCCGGCTCAACCGCCGCTTCGAGCGCAATCCTTGCAACTATCTGGCTTTCTCGGCTTCGCTCAGCCTTTTGCCGCTACAAGCGGCTCACTCCGACTCACCGCGTAGGGCCCGGTTTCACGCCGTGGCTTACTGATCGTTTCAGAATGAGGTCCGGAGTCGTCTCAAACAGATGATGCTGCAGGCGAGTTGGAGCAGTCCGAGGTGGAGGTCGGCGCGTATCTCGTAGCGGATGCGGAGTCGTTTGAACTGGTGGAGCCAGGCGAAGGTGCGCTCGACGACCCATCGGGTCTTGCCCAGGCCGGAGCCGTGCGGGGTGCCACGGCGGGCGATCTTGGGTGTGATCCCGCGAGCCCGGACGAGGCGCCGGTACTTGTCGAAGTCGTAGCCGCGGTCGGCGAACAGCCGCCGGGGCCGGTGCCGGGGTCGGCCGCGCAGGCCGCGAATGTGCGGTATGGCGTCCAGTAAAGGCATGAGCTGGGTGACGTCGTGACGGTTTCCGCTGGTCAGTGTGATAGCGAGCGGGGTTCCGTGCCGGTCGACGATGATGTGGTGTTTGCTGCCGGGGCGTGCCCGGTCGACCGGCGAAGGTCCGGTGTGAGCCCCCCTTTGAGAGCCCGGACGTGCGAGCCGTCGATCGCGGCGTCGTCCATCTCCAGCAGGCCTTCTTTGCGTAGTTCCGCCAGCAGGACTTCGTGCAGGCGGGGCCAGATTCCGGCTTCGGTCCAGTCCCGCAGACGCCGCCAGGCCGTCACCCCGCTGCAGCCGATCCGCTCGGCGGGGACGTCCCGCCAGCTCACGCTCTTGCACAGCACGTAAACGATGCCTCGCAGAGCAGCACGGTCATCCACCGGCAACCGCCCGGGATGCCGATGCCGCCGAGGCGGACGCACCGGTAGCAGCGGGGCTATACGTTCCCACAGGTCATCAGGCACAAGGTCGGCAGACACCCAACAGATCCTGCCAACCCAACACCCAACTGCCAAGCCGCCACAACGATTTCATTCTGAAACGATCAGTTACTGGATTCGGGAGTGCAGGGTCTGTTCGAGGGTCTCTCTGCTCCGGAAGCGGAGAGCGGTCCAGCCTGCGGCGCGTGCTGCGTCGGTGTTGGCCGCGCTGTCATCGATGAAGAGGATGTCGTCGGGGCAAGCGCCCAAATGTTTCGCGGCGGCGTCGAAGGCTGCCGGGTCGGGCTTTCGGTGTCCGAGCCGGTGGCTGGACAGTAGGTGGCTGAAGCCGTCGAACATCGTGGGGTACAGCCGCATCAGCGCCTCCTGCTCCAGCGGGCCGTTGTTGGTGAACAGGGCCAGGGGCAGGGAGCCGCGGTGGCGTTCCAGTGTCGCCCGGACGGCATGGTCGGGCCGGAAGGCGCTGCACCATGCGGCGTCGAGGTCATCGTCGCTGCCGGTGAAGCCGGTGGCAGCCCGGATACGGTCCCGGATCTCTGCCGCGTGCGGGTACTTGCCCGAATCGCAGTCGGCGCTGAAGCCGGAGCGCCACAGCAGCATGTCGATTCGGTCTGTGGGGAGCGCGAAGACATCGGCCAGGCATTGCAGGCGATGGGCGTGGTCGAAATGGAACAGCACGCCGCCGAGGTCGACGACCAGGTGCTGAGTACTCATGAGGTGATCTCCCGCGCAGCGGCTCGGATTTCGTCGAGCAGGACGGTCAGGTCGTCCTTCGTGGTGCCCGGGTGGAGGACGCAGGCGCGCAGGGCCGCGGCACCCGAGATCCGTGTGCCGGTGAGGAAGGCGTGCCCACGGCGCTGCACGGCGGCCGGGATTGCCTCGTTCAGTGCTTCCGTGCGGTCTGTGTCGAGGGCTGGAGGGCGGTGGCGGAATGCGGTGACGGAGGTGACCACCGGGGCGAGCAGCTCGAAGTCGTCGGAGGCTTCGATCAGCTCGGCGAGCGTGCGCGCGAGCTTGGTGGTGTGCTGCACCAGGTCAACGATGCCGTCCCGTCCGAGGTGGGCGATCGTGGCCCATACCCGCAGCGCGCGGAACGGGCGGGTCTGTTCGGTGCCGTACTCGGAGAACCAGCCCAGCTCCCCGGCGTTCTCGTCGCGCAGGTAGGGGGGAACCAGGCTGAAGGCGTCGCGCGGGCCGGCCGGTTCACGGAAGAGGATGCAGCCGGCATCAACGGGGACGCCAAGCCACTTGTGCGGGTCCAGAGCCAGCGAGTCCGCCCGTTCCAGTCCCGCATAGCCAGGGGCGGCGTCGTCGGCGAGGATGCCGAGCGCGCCATAGGCACCGTCGATGTGGAACCACAGTCCGTACTCGAGCGCGATCGCGGCGATCTCATCCAGGGGGTCGACGGCTCCGGTGTTGACCGTTCCCGCGCTGGCGGCGACGAAGAACGGCCGCACCCCGGCTCGTTGGTCGGCCGCGATCAGACGGCGCAGCTCGCCGGTGTCCATACGAAAAGCCGAGTCGACCGGGACGGTGCGGAGGTACCGGGTGCCCAGGCCGAGAAGTTCTGCCGCCTTGCGCAGACAGCTGTGAGCCTCGGCGGACACGTAGAGAGCCAGCGGGCGATGCCCGTACAGGCCGGTCTCGCGCACGTCGTGGCCCTGGTCGCGGAAGGCATGGTGGCGGGCGGTGGCCAGTGCCACGATGGTGGCCATGGAGGCTCCGCTGGTCAGCAGCCCGGCCCCCGGTGGGTGGGGGAATCCCACCAGCTCTGCCAGCCACCGCACGGCGGTGCGCTCCAGCAGAACGCCAGTGTGGTCTCCGCCCGCGCAGCTGGGGTTCATGGCCGCAGCCAGGGGGGCCATCAGGACGCCGGCCGGGGACGGCGGGGAGTTGACCCAACCGAAGAACCGGGGATGCCCGTTGCCCATGGGATACGGCAGGATCCGGTCGCGCACCTCATCCAGTAGGTCCGCCAGCGGGCGGCTGCCGGCGGGTAGTGGTTGCCGGGTGAGCCATGTGCGGTCTGCCTCAGGCACCGGCCGCCACACCGGGCTCTCGGCCACTCCTGCCAGATGATCGGCTGCCAGGTCCGCTGCCGACCGGACTGCTTTCCGCAGGTCATGCATCGTGCCCTCCCGACGTGAGGTGGAGGTGGGAGTCGGCTGCCGGGGCCAGCGTCATAGCCAGGTAGTACACGCACTCGTCGGCAAAGTCGTTGGCGAATGCGTGCCGGCGGTTGCCGGGGAAATAGGCCGCGTCCCCGGCCTCAAGCCGGTAGGCCACGCCGTCGACGGTCAGGTGCAAACACCCGTGTTCCACTGCCACGTACTCGTGGGATCCCGGCGCGTGTGGGGAGAATTCTCCTGCGTCCATGCCCGGTTCCAGGGTGGTGCGCATGAACTCGAATTCGATGTCCGGCAGGACCGGGGAAAGGATCCGCCGTTCCCACCCGGCGGGGTCCCGTACCACGTGCTGCCGGTCAGCAGCCAGCACCATGACGTCGGGGCGGACCGGTTCGTCCAGGAGTCGAGCGATTGAGGTGCCCAGTGCGGTCGCCAGGCGATCGAGGACCAGCACGCTCGGTGTCTTGGCGCCGCGTTCCACCTCGGACACCATGCTCCGGCTCACGCCGCTGAGCTCGGCGAGCCGCTCCAGGCTGATACCACGGGCCCGTCGCTCGCCCCGGATCCTGGCCCCCAGCTCGGACATGGACAGACCGCTGGACAAGGTGATGCCGTCACTCATACCTCCACGATAGCGAAGGTGATCCACTATTGAGAAGGGGTGGGATCCGCGGCGCTCTGCCTTGTGCCGCTCGGACATACGAGTTGGTGCGGTGAGCTGTGGTGATGGGGTCCGGTCAGGCGGCGCGGGGGTACTCACCACCCATCACCCGCGCACAGCAGCGAACACCCACGAACGCCCATGGACTGTCGCCGCAGGTCACGAGCGCACTGATCCAAGGTCGACCGCCCGCCCAAGTTGCTTCGGGACGAAGAGGTCGTGGGTTCAAACCTTGCCTCCCCGACGCGGTTCTCAGCTGGAACAGTCGACGACCTGCCCAATGACGGAGAAGCGCTGCTCACACTCCGGGCAGGTCGCCTCACCGAAGGCATAAGTCAGGGCGCGCGCGACTTCCTCATGACCGTCGGCCAGGGCAAGGTCGTAGAGGCGTCGGCCGAGACCTTCCAGGGCGCGAGGATCGGCCGGATGGAGAGGGAAGGTCTCGATGTCGTCAGAGAGGGCGTAGTCCTCCGCCGCGCTGAAGAAGCCCCGCTCTCCGAAAATCACCCACAGCGACGCGCACCCGTCGGGATCGGGGCACTCGAGCTCGTATTCCTCGCTGACGACGCCCCAGACCAAGTCCTCCGCCCAGTGGATGTCACCCTCCAGGTTCAGGACCGCCTCAACCAGATAGCAGTAGTCGTTGCGGTCGGCGGTGACCTGCCGCCACCGGTGTGCGGCGCCCAGTAGGCGTGCAACTTCCGGCGCGTACTGGTGCCGCAGGTTCCGGGTCTCGGACCGCTGGTCGGCCTGGACGAGAAGTGCGCCAGCCAAGTGGAGGGCCGAAGGCGCCACGCCGGCTTTGTCGGCCTCCGCCATGTCGGCCAGCGTGTGCAGCACCAGCGGATGGGCGACGTCCAGAGAGCCGTTGTGGTAGAGCTCCGTCCAGAGGTCGCTCCAGGCCTGACTGTCCCGGCCCGTGGCGGCACGTTCCAGCAAGGCCTTCAGGCGGTCGGAATCAGCGTCGTCTGCGCGGGGAACAAGAGAACTCGTCGTCATCTCCGGCATCCAAGCAGACTGCCGCAAGCGCACTTTCGCCGACCTGTCGACTGCTGTGGATGTCGCCGGTCGGCATGTCCGGTGACGCTGGGCCGACTGACCGGGAGAGCCGTTGCAAGTCTGTCCGGTGCCAGAGCTGTTCCGCTGACATCCAACGTTGACATCAACGACCACGGACCGCGGTGGCTGCCGACAACCATATGTGGCGCCCGTGCGCACAGGGGGCCGCAATCACAGCGGGCTCGGATCGAACTCCTAAAGCGGGTGTCGCAGGTTCGAATCCTGCTGGGGGCACAAGCGATAAGGCCACTTACCGATCTTGGTAGGTGGCCTTTCACATCTGCTTCTGACATCAACGCGGGCGGTCACTGACGGCCAGGGCGCAGGCATCTCACCAGCAGGCCATTGACCTGTTCTTCAGCCTGTTCGATGAGTACCGAGCCGAGCACGACCAGACAGCGCGGTGGAACTTTCCCTACTTCATCAAGCACCCGGCTGCGCTCCGCTCCGCCGGGCGGGCTCCCGGCTCCGCTCGGGGCGCCGCTCCTGCCTTCGGCCCGTTCCGCCCAGGCTGCGCCGACGCCCGCCCACGTGTGGATAGGGCCGGAGGTCATGAGTCGAGCGCCCGACCTACGCGGCCCACGGTCACAGAGGATGCCTCCGGCGGGGGATCGGCCGGCACCGGGGTGGAGGGGGCGCCGTTCCCGGCCGCGGGCACATCGTGGCGAGCGTTGGGGGCTCCCATCCCGTCCACCATCGACCCAGGCAGAGCCGAGCAGACGCGGCCCATGGCGTCCAGGTCGTTCGTACAGTGGCGCGCTCCACCTGGACGCCATGAACCACGCCCGCTCCACGGTGTGTGGGTCGACGGCGGGCGGGATGGGAGCAGGGGTGAGTGCTGGGTTGCGGCGCACTGGGAGGGGAAGGAGGTGTTCGTGAAGCCTGAATACGTTGCTGTCGTCGGAGTGGGCATCCTCGGAGCCAGCGTGGGCTGGAACCTGTCCCGGCGCGGCGTCAAAGTGGTCTTCATCGACGCAGGCCAGCCAGGTGAAGGAGTCACCAACTGGTCTTTCTCGTGGGCCAATGCCAGCAACAAGACAGTGCGCAAGTCCTACTTCGACCTGAACGTCGCGGGTATGGAAGCGCACCGTGAGCTTGCCCGGACTATTGGGCCAGACTCCTGGTGGTATCCCAGCGGTCACCTGCGCTGGGCAGACGATCCCGCAGCAGAGAGACAGCTCCTGAAAACAGCGGAGCTGCTGGCTAGCTGGAACTACGAGGTCGAGGTGTGTACAGGGGGCGAGGTGCGCCGTCGCCTCGAACCTGCTCTCACGGTGCCCGACGACGTTCCCGTAGTGTTCTACCCCGACGAAGCCTGGGTGCACGGACGTAATCTCGTCAGCCGCCTGGTAGATCAGGCCGTCGCATCCGGCGCCGAACACCGATTCGGCACCACAGTCCGTGAAATCGCCATCGGTGCCGACAGGAGCATCCAGTCAGTTGCTCTGTCCGACGGGAGTTGTCTCAATGTCAACATCGTCGTGAACGCAGCGGGCCCCAACGCTGCCGACGTCGCCGGGCTCGTCTCACGGCAATTGCCGATGCGTCGGGAACCCGGCGTCGTCACCCGGATTGGCTGTGCTCAGGTCCCGGTCCGCCGGGCCATGCACGCGCCTCACGTTGAGATCCGTCCTGACGGGGACTCTTCGGTGGTCCTCCACAGCCGCGAGATCGACGCACTCATCGACACAGGCGAAGATCCGTCGGAACTCGCACGATTGCTCCACGAATCGGCGCGGCACGTCGTTCCTGGGCTCAGCGGCGGTCGCATCGCGCAGACACGGGTGGCCAACCGACCAATCCCGGCCGACGGATTCCCCTCGGTGGGAGCAGTGCCGTCTGTGCCGGGCTACTACGAAGCCGTTTCCCACAGCGGCATCACACTCGGGCCGGTAATCGGCCGACTGCTTGCTTCGGAGATCCTCAGCGGGAAGAGAGACGAGATGCTTGCGGACTTCCACCCGGAGCGGTTCGCCCCGTGACAGTCCGGGCGAGGGCCACCAACCGCGACGGTGGCCGGCCCGCGAGTGGGCAGACCCGTGCCACAACCGTGCCAGAACAAGCGGGGAACCGCGGGGAACGGCAGGCGCCAAGAGGGCGCGACCCCCACGTCCACCGGAGTGCTCCATCCCCAGGTCAACCGGAGGAGCGTCCAACCTCGCTCCTAGGGTCTGTTTCTCGGATCAGGTGCGGAGCCAGATGACGAGGGTCGCGAGGGTGACGGTGCCGAGGTAGATGTAGGCACGTTTCTCGTAGCGGGTGGCGACGGCACGGAAGCCCTTGAGCCGGTTGATGGCGCGTTCGACAGTGTTGCGCTTCTTGTAGTGCTCGCTGTCGAACCCGGTGGGACGGCCGCCTCGGGAGCCACGATTGTGTCGGTGTCTTTGCTGGTCGTGGCGCTCGGGGATGGTGTGCCGAATTCCGCGTCGCCGCAGATAGCGGCGATTCTTGCGGGACGTGTAGGCCTTGTCGGCCAACACACTGTCGGGCCGGGTGCGAGGTCGACCAACTCCGGCGCGTGGCACGGAGATCTGCTGCAGGATGTGCTCGAACTTCGGGCCGTCACCGTAGTGGCCGGGTGTCAGGACGAGGGCGAGGGGCCGGCATCGCCCGTCGGCTGCGAGGTGGATTTTGGTCGTGAAGCCGCCGCGGGAACGTCCCAGGCATTCGCCGATCTGACCACCTCCTCCAGCCGGACGATGAGTTTCCGGAGCACTGGATCGGCCCGGTTCGCCCCCTGGACTGCCCCCTTTTGAGGCGGTGTGGTGGGCGAGTCTTTCCTGGCGCCGGCGGCATGCTGGTGAGCCCGCACCGCTGTTGAGTCCACCGACACGTCCCAGTCGATCCCGCCCCTGGCATCTTCGGCAGCCTGGACCTTCGACAGCAGCATCTGCCACGTTCCATCCGCCGACCAGCGGCGATGCCGTTTGTAGACCGTCTCCCAAGGCCCGAACCGCTCCGGCAGATCCCGCCACTGCACCCCCGTCCGCACCCGGTACAACACCCCGTTGATCACCCGACGGTGATCACTCCACCGGCCCCCACGCGTCCCACCAACCGGTAAGAACGACTCCAGTCGATCCCACTCCGCATTCGTCAGATCTCCACGGCCCATACAGCCAGCCTGCCCCCAACACCCCGCTCACGTAAGGAGATCCGGGAAACAGTGCCTAGTTGTTTCTTGCTGTCGCGAGACTCTTCCCGTCGAGCTATCGACCACCTGAGTCCGGGCGACAGGGTGTACGCGAGGGGATAAGTGCAGGATTGAACTTTCCTTGAGTCGGCATCACGGGTGCCGAAAGTGTCCAGAATGGAGATATTGGCGTCGCGTAAATTCCGCATACCCATAACCGGAAGCTCACGTTCTCCTCAGAATCTTCATGGGGATCTTGTTCTGTTGGTGCGTTCCCCTGCAAGATCAGGGCCTGCGATCGGGGGATTGCCGCACACAGCCCCCTTCTCGCCCAACTAGAGGGGGATCTTTATGCGCATTTCACGAGCAGCGTCGCTGCTGGTTGCACCGACCCTGGCGATAGCGGTGCTGGGCACGGCTAACCCGGCCTTCGCGGAGGACCCGACTCCTGCCCCGACCGAGGCAGTGCAGACGGTGCCTCCCGCGGACCCCGAGGAGGGCGACCTCGTTGAAGGGGGTGGCAGCGAGGTCGAGACGCCGCCGACGGAGGCCCCTCCGAAGGACCCGCAGGTTCCTCCGAGGGAGCCGTGCGAGCCGGGATATCTGTGGGAGTCCACGGCGAAGCACAAGAAGTACCACAAGGGCGTGGGCCCCACGCAGTCCAACTACAACGGCACCTCGCGTACGGCCAAATCGGAGTTCACCTCCGAAGTGACGGGTGAGGTAGGCATCGCTGTCAGCGGCACACTGAAGGCGAAAGCCGGTGTTGCGGTGGCCGAGATCGAGCAGGAGTACAGCGTCCAGCTCTCCGCGAAGCTCACCGCCAAGATGGGTAACAAGATCACGGTCGACACGCCCTCCAAGTACAGCACCAACGCCAAGTACGGGGTCTACCGGCTGAAGACCGATGGCTACAGCCAGTGGGTCTACGCCAACTGCACCAAGGGGGTTAAGCACAGCGCGACGCTGTACACACCCAACCGCGTCGGCTGGTACATCTGGGAGACCCACTAATGCCCCGGCGGCTCCTCGCGAGGCTGGCCCTTCTGCCTGCAGTCATGCTGCCGCTCGTAGTTGCCTGCTCGCCCGACCACGCAGCCTCCGGTAGAGCCTCCAAACCGGCTGCCCCCAGCAAGTCCGCATCCGCCACCCCCGCACAGGAGTCAGTGAAGTCCCCGCCCGAGTTGGACGGGACCGAGACTGTCGCCGGCCGCCAAAGCGGGACTCGTGGAGGACGGACCCTCGAGTACCGCAAGGGCGAGAAGGGGCAAGACCTCATCATTGCCGTGCGATGCCGAGGCAAGGGGGAGATCAAGGTCTCCCTGAATCCGGTGAAGGTCAGCTTCCCACTAAAGTGTGTCGGTGGTGAAGTCACCACCACCTACAACCAGGTTGGCGTCGCCGGAGTGGAGAAAAAGGGCACGGTCTCGGTCCAAGCACCGTCAACGGTGCGCTGGTCAATGACAATTGGCCGCGGTGAGCCGCCGGAAGGCACGGGGTAGGGCAGCCTGCCCCGCCCGAGTAAGAACTCCTAGCGAAATGATCTTTGCAGTGGTTGGATCACCCCACGACTGCCGACCTGGGGGTGCGTGGTGTCCGACTTCACGTTCTTCGTCACGCCGGCGATCACGCTCCTCCTCTACACCGGGCTCCGCAGCTGAGTTGTGCTCCGTCGTCGCCATGAAGTCGAGCCCGGCAGCGCGCGCCCGAACGGCCAACTCTCCGTCCAGTCGTCCGGGCTCGCTGGCCGCCAGCCCGGACGCCCGGTCTTGTTGTAGCCGGGCTGCTGGGGCAGGTAGGGGAAGAGGTGGCGCAGGTGGGCACGGGCATGGCGGAGCCATTTGGCCTCGGAGGTGTAGCCGAGTATGGCCTGCATCGTGGCGAGGGTGACCAGTTCGGCATCGCTCAGGCGGGGCGTAATGCCGACCGGCGGGTGCCATGGCGCCAGGTCGGGATGCTCCTTCAGCATGTCGTCGGTCGTCGCATAGAGTGCTGTCGCGAGGGTGTCCACGTCGTTCGTCACAAAACGATCTTGGACACCCTCGTTCTCGTCTCCGCAGGCACCCCTTGGAGCACACCACCAGGAGGAACCAGTGTCATACCCGCAACTGCTCACCCCCGAGGAGAAGCTCGCCGACGCGAAGAAGCTGTTGAGCCTGCCGCGTATCGTCGTGATCTGCGGCTCCACCCGCTTCATGACCGAGATGAACGAGGCCGATCTGCGGGAGACCAAAGCCGGAAAGATTGTCGTCAAACCGGGCTGTGACATGAAGTCGCCGCACGAACTTTGGTCCGATCCTGTCGAGGCCGAGGCGCTGAAGGTTCGACTTGACGATCTGCACCGGGCGAAGATTCGGCTCGCTGATGAGGTGCTCGTAGTCGGCGACTACATCGGAGACAGCACCCGAGCCGAAATCGCCTACGCCCGGTCGCTGGGCAAGCTCGTGCGGTTCACGCACCCCGAAGTCGACCCTGACGCCTGATCGCCCGCTGCCACCTCGACAACCAGGGCCGGCAGCCCGCCGCCTGACCGTCTCGCGGTGGCTTTGGCCGCCGCCCACCCCACACCCTCCGCAGGCATCCCTTGGAATTGATCATCTAGCGGGTACGCAGGGCGGGCGCTCCAGCTTCTGCCCGGCGTGGATCAGGACCGAGCCCGGCCACGACCAGGGCCGGGGCCTGTTTTCCAGGTTCTTCCCGGCGAGGATGCAGGTGGCATAGAGCTGGTGAATCGTGAGGCCGCGGATCCAGTCGTCCTCGGGCAGGGTGGCGGTGCTCATGCGGTTCGCCCCCTGATTCCGGTTCCGGGGCGGCCGGCGCGGCGCCCGTTGATGGACGTGTGCGTTGCGTGCCGGGCGTCGGCGAGGACTGCGTGGCCGGAGTGCTTGCCGTCGTACAGGGCAGCGTCGGCGGCCTGCTGGAGCACGGACAGGTCGCGGGTGTTGAGGACGTCGGGCGTCGCTGCGCCGACGGAGGCGGCGACGTCGACGGTCTGTCCGTAGTCCAGGTGCACCGGCGTGTGCAGCATCCTCATGAGCTGTGCGAGGCGGTCCTCGCGGCGGCCGCGGGGCGCCTCGAGGGCGATCGCGAACTCATCGCTCCCGAGGCGGCCGATGGCGGCGTGCGGGCCCGCCCAGGCGGTGAGCCGGGCTGCGGTCGCCGCGAGGACGGTGTCACCGGCCGCGTGGCCGAAGGTGTCGTTGATGGCCTTGAAGTGGTCCTGGTCGACCAGGACGACGGCTGTGTCGTCGCCGTGGCGGCGTAGGACCTGCCGGGCCTCGGTGGTGTACGCGTCGCGGCGCAGCAGCCCGGTGAGGGGGTCGCGGCGGCTCGCGGCCAGGCGCTGGTGGAGCGTCACGGCGTGGACGGTCCAGCCGGCCAACGGCACGGCTGCGGTGGTCAGTAAGAGTGCGCGCTGCCCGATCCGGGTCTGTACGCGCGGGACGGAGTCCATACTGGGGTCTCCCTGTCTCGTCTCGTACGGGGTGGGTAGGCCCGGGGTGGCCGACTGGTTTTCCGGCCTTTGGCGGCCGTCCCGGGGCGTAGCTACAGCTCGGTGTCGGTGACGCGGGGCCAGGTGAAGGGCTCGCCCCAGCGGCCGGCTTCCGCCGCCGTCCAGTCGAGTTCCCAGCCAGGGCGCAGTCCGCGTGCTCCCCAGCGAGGCGATGCCGACTGAGGAGGGAACGCGCTTCAGCGGGTGCGGGTGTTCACTGGGTGGTCGCCTTGGTGGTGGCGATGAGGGCGACGACGGTCTCCCAGCCGTGGTGCCAGGAGTGGTCTGTTGACTGCACCAAGTTGGGATCCGCTGCTGCCCCGGCTGGACGACCTGGCCGCCCGCCGTCAGCACGTGACCGCCCAGGGCTGGAAGGCCGAGGTCGAAGGCATCGAGCTGACCCTGACGTTCCTGCGCTCCAAGCGGTCCCAGGTTCACCTGTCGCGGCAGCTGCCTCCGGGAACCTGGGCACTCTGTCCCTCACGGCCGTCTCACAACAGAGTGATTAGCAGCGCGGACACCAGTAGGGCGATCGGCGAGATATACGCCATTCACCCCGGACGCTTACAGAAGCGTGATGCTGGGAGGGCTGTGCTCTGGCGTGCCATAGTCTTCTGGTGGCCGATACATCAGCGATCTACGCCCTCATCAGCGGACTCGGCGGTGCAGCACTAGGGGCCGGAGCCACGGTCTACGTCTCGATCCGCCAGTTCCGCCGCGAGATAGCGGAACGGGATAAAGAGCGCAGCAGGTTGCAAGCACGAGAAGAGATAGTCCGGCTGACATCACTGCGCTTTGCCGGACGGGCGTGGCTGGACGTTGTCCTTCGAGCGAAGCAGAACCTGGACGCGGGGGTGGCTGTCGATCTTGAGAAGTTTGACCAGGACGTCAAGGAAGCAGGTGGAGCGGCAGCCCAGCAAGGCTACCGCGTAGTACTCCCCGATCCTTCCGTCGAAGGACTAGCGGCAGAGATCTCCGATGGCCTCAGCGATCTGTCCTGGTACTTGCGGCGCGAAATTATTAGAACTGCCGAGGGTGGGGAACCGAACCGCTTCAACACCCTCGGCATCTTGAGCACTGAGCTCGGGCGCCTGATTCAACGCCGGGCAGACCTCAATGCGAAGCTCATCGAGCGGATCGAAGAACTGGCACTCGACGCTGGCGCCGCCATTGACCAGGCCAGACCCGAGGCGTGATCGACTGCGATCACAGCATCGCCGCTGCCCGAGACTTGGTGCAGAGAATGTCGAGGTGGAAGGCGCCGTTCATGCCGAAGTCGGCCAGGCGGTAGAAGTTCTCCTTGCCGGTCTTGATGGCGAGCTTCTCCAGGACGCCGTCGCCCGGCACCCTGCGGTCTGCGATGTAGTGCGTGCCGAAAGACAGAGCGAGCACGGCTGCTCCGGCGGCGGGGTGAAGCCGGATGCCCAGCGCGCGGGCCCCGAGTCCGACGACGATCGCCTGCGTGGCCGTGTACGTGAGGCAGTGGTGAAGGCACGCCTTCTGGCCGTCGGCCGTGCCGTGCGTGGTCTTCTCCTTGGTCTGCGGGTCCTCGTAGGTGACGGGGGAGTTGTCGGAGGCGCCCTTCACTCGGGCACAGAAGTCGTTCTGGACCCAGATTGTCGCTGCTTTCTTGGCGTGTCTCACATCCCTCAACTCCCGTTGATTGGTCGTGGGGTTAGCAGTTGATGAAGGTCGCGTCACGGGCCTACCGTCCCGGCGCATGTTGGTGCACTTCTTCTCTGCCGAGGGCTGGCAGTCCTGGGGGCTCGATGGCCACCCACCACCTCGTTCACCGTTCGGTCTGGCAGACCGCAGCCGACAACGGCGCCGTCCTGCTGGCCAGCCCTCGCATCTCACCCGCGGAGAAGGACCGGATGCGGGCCGAGCATGAGCGGTCCATGCGGGTTCTCGAAGAGATCGACACGGCAGCCGGAAAGGCCGGATGACATGGCATTTAGCCACCAGCAGCGAGACCAAGTCGAGCGACGCATCCGCGCGGCCATCGACCGGCTCCTGGCCGGGCAGATCCCGCCCAACGGCGCCTGCGACGCCAAGACACTCGCCCGTGAAGCTGGCATCTCCCGCGCGTCCCTCTACCGGACCTGGGGCCATCTGAAGGACGAGTTCGAGAAACGGCGGGCAGCCGCCTGGGCAGCAGGCCTGCAACCCGACCCACGCGAGGCCCGCATCGCCCGGCTGCGGGACCTCAACCAGCGGCTCACCGGCAAACTCGCCCGCACCCACACCGAACTCACCCAGCTCAAGGAGCGCCACCGGCATCTGCTGTCGGCCCTGGCAGCCAAGGACGACGAGGTCCAGCGTCTGCGCCGCCAGCTGAGTACGTTCGCTGCGGTCCCGGATCAACGGCAGGGGGACGACACCAAGGGCGTCGTCCCCCTGCCCCGCCGCTGATGTCACACCAAACTGAGCCCATCAAATGGCAGGGCCCACCGACCTCGGTTCGACCATGTCAAAGGAGCTGGAGCACTGCCGCCAGGGCGTTTGGGCGCCGGTCCACGGGCAAGTGATCGACCAGGTGGACTTGGCAACCAAGAGCGACGGCACCGGAGTCCGCAACGCGTTCGTCGCCAACCATGAGAGCCTCGTCGGGCGCCACCCCGAGTTTGTCGCAGGCCGCCTGGAAGATCCGGGGATCCGGCTTCTTCACGCCGTACTCGAAGGAGAGGAAGTAGGCGTCGACGAGGTGATCGACACCGTGGTCGCGGAAGACAGGACGCATGTCCCAGCCGATATTGCTGACGACGGCGACCGGGACGCCTCGCATACGCAGGGCACTGAGAGTGTCCTCGGTATCGGGATAAGGTCTCCAGGCTGCGGACAGCTGAGAACGGCCATACAGGGCCTCGGCCAGGTCATCGGATGGCAACGACGCTTCCCGGGCCAGGGCGGTGAAGGCAGCCCGGTGAGCCTCAGTGCTCAGATCGCGCTCCTTCCACAGCTCCTCCAAGTGAGTCGGCAGTCGATGAGGAGGGGTCCCTCCGGGCAAAGCCCCTGCCTCTTCCAGTCGTCCAGCGCACGCCGCGAGTTCGTCCTCGGTAACGGCCAGGCCGGTCCTGACCGCCTGGCGGTCCGAACGCCGCGGCCGCGGACTGGACATCGGCCGGCCTCCCGACCACGACCTGCGCAGTCTGCTGGACGCGGTCCTCTACGTGAACCGCACCGGGATCCCCTGGCGCTACCTGCCACACGACTATCCGCACTGGAACACCGTCTATGCCTACTTCGCGCGCTGGCAGGAAGAGGGTGTCTTCGACCAGCTCAATAGCCTCCTGCGTCGGCAAGTCCGCAGGCAGGAAGGCCGGGAGGACGAACCGACCGCATGTGTCATCGACTCCCAGAGCATCAAAACCTCCACCAATGTTCCCGCCTGCGAGCAGGGCATCGACGCGGGCAAGAAGATTGTGGGCCGCAAGCGGAGCATCGTCATCGACACCGTCGGACTCCTCCTAGGAGTCCTCGTCACCGCGGCCAGCGTGCAGGACTCCATCGCCGGCCAGACGCTCATCGAACGGGTCGCCACCGAACATCCCACCGTCCGCAAGACCTGGGTCGACGGCGGCTACCGCCAGCACCTCGTCGAACACGCCGCCACTCTCGGCATCGACATGCACATCGTCCGCCGCGACCCCGCCACCAAGGGATTTGCCGTCCTGCCCCGCCGTTGGACCGTCGAGAGAACCTTGGGCTGGCTCATGAACCACCGACGCCTCGCCCGCGACTACGAAGCCCACCCGCACCGCTCCGAAGCCATAATCCACCTCGCAATGATCAACCTCATGACCCGCAGACTCACCGCCGAATCCACCCCCAGCTGGCGCGGCACCTGAACCGCCTTCAACCCGGCAACCCGGGATGAAACAACGGGAGAAAACGCCCTCTGAGACCCCGGCCCGCTCGAAGATGGCCATCGACCGGCTGATCGCCCGCCGCAATGTCCATCTCCGGGAGAAGACCCTGTGGCGGATGCTCTACGAAACGGTCGCGCGGTCGGAGGAGATCCTCGGAGTCAACATCGAGGAGTTGGACCTCGCCGGGCGCCGGGCCCCGGTGAAGGCCAAGGGCGCCCGGCCGCGCACCCGGCGCCGCGGCGCGATGCACGAGGACTTCGTGCTGGAGACCGTGTACTGGGACGCGGGCACCGCCCGGCTGCTGCCCCGCCTGCTCAAGGGCCGTACGCGCGGGCCGGTGTTCGTCACCCACCGCAGGCCGGGCCCAGGCAAGGTCCTCGCGCCGCGCGACGTGTGCCCGGACACCGGGCTGGTCCGGCTGTCGTACGGGCAGGCCCGTATGTTGCTGGACGAGCACACCGCCCTCGGCGGCAAAAGTGGCACGGGTTGGGATCTGCACGAGTGGCGGCATTCCGGGCTCACGCACCTCGGCGAGGCGGGGGCGAGCCTGCTGATGCTGATGGCGAAGTCCCGGCACAAGAAGCCCGAGAACGTACGGAAGTACTTCCATCCCTCCCCGGAGGCGATCGCCGAAGTCACCAGCCTGCTCGCGCCGGGTGACAGCAGGCGCTGATCCGGGGCGGCCGCTGGCGGAGCTTGGATCGTGTGGTGGCTGCCGATGTGGATGTCGAGTGCGCCCAACCGGAAGTCGCAGTGCTTCCTTCGGCCAGGCGGGGCTGAGGCGAGCGTGAGGGTAGCCGTCCGGACCGCAGACCATGGCGAACGGCCGGTTGTGTGCATGCCGAAGGTGCAGGTGTGATGCCGCGGCGTGGCGGCTGTGAGCATCCATTGATTTGTACATCTGTTCTTAAGGCTTGTACGTTTGTACGCATGCTGCACATCGAACCGCCGTCGGCGGAGCCTCCCGAAGGTGAAACGGCCAAGGAAGCGGTCGGCGGTGAGCGCCGGACCTCCGGTGGATCGGGTGGTGGGCGGCGGACCCGTCGCAACGACCCCGGCCGGAAGACGCACATCCTGGACGCCACTCTCGACGTCATTGCGGATCATGGGGTGGCCGGGACGACGCATCGGCACATCGCTGCCCGGGCCGGCGTGCCGCTCGGGTCGATCACCTATCACTTCGCCAGCTTGACCGATCTCCAGACGCAGGCGTTCGCCCGGCATGTCGAGCTGCAGTCCGCGGTGTTCGAGAATTTGTTCCAGAGCGTCGAGACGCACGAGCAATTCGTGGAGGTCCTGGTCGATCTCGTCCACGGTGGTCCTGCCAGGCACCGCAGTGCGGTCCTCGGATTCGAGCTGCACCTGGCGGCGCTCCGCAACCCCGGACTGCGAGCCCTGACGCAGGAATGGACGGCGGACAGCCGCACTGTTCTGGCCCGTTTCACCGGCCCGGACAGCGCCGCCCGCCTGGACGCCCTGCTTGAGGGAATGATCATGCATGCTCTGCTCACAACCGCGCCGGAGTCGCGCGAGAGGACGCGGGACGCGATCGACCAGACTCTCGGCCCAGCCGGCCGGCCGGGATCGTGACCAGAGCGTCTGCAGCCGTCCCGACGGCGCCAACAGCACGAGAGGTGACGGCCGGTGCGAGGGCAACCTACGCGGTTTTCGCCGGTCTGGGGCTCGCCGGATCGACGTGGTCCTCCCGGCTCCCCCAGATCCGCACGCAGCTGCACCTCGACCCGGCATCACTGGGACTCCTGCTGCTCACCATCGCCGTCGGCGGCGTGATCGTGCTGCCCCTGTCGGGACCTGTCGTCACACGCATCGGCCCCCGCCGGGCCATCACCGCCGTGGCACTGCTCGTCAGCGCGAGCCTCGGCGTCATCGCGCTCGGATACCCCTTCTCAACATCCCTGCTGGTGGCCGGACTGTTCCTGCTCGGCGCGGCTACGGGCTTCTGGGATGTCGCGATGACCGTGCACGCCGCGTCCGTCGAACGGCAGCTCGGCCGTCCCGTCATGCCACGCTTCTTTGCCGCGTTCAGCCTCGGTACGGTCGCCGGTGCCGTGGTCGGTGTGCTGATGACCGCGCTGCGGGTCCCGGTAAGCATCCATGTGGCCGTGGTCGCAGCGGTCATCGCCGGGGCGATACCCGCGGCGACACGGCACTTCCTTCCTGAGCACGCCGCGCACCCCATCGCAGTGCCACCGCCGGTGAAAATGTCCCGCTCGGGTCTGGGCGCGTGGCGAGAACCGCGCACCGTGGCGGTCGGGCTCGTCGCACTGGCCTTCGCGGTCGCGGAAGGGGCGGGCAGTAACTGGGTCAGCGTCTCGGTCATCGACCGTCACCACGTCACCGCCACGATCGGCACGCTGGCGTACGCCTCGTTCCTCACCGCGCTCACCGCCGGCCGCTGGCTCGGGCCAGCGGTCCTCCACCGGTTCGGACGGGTCACTGTCCTTCGGACAGCCGCCGCCGTCACCGCCACCGGCGTCGCCCTTTTCGCGCTTGGGCCGTCCACTGGACTGGCGTTCGCGGGAAGTCTGCTCTGGGGGATGGGTGCGGCGCTCGGCTTTCCGATCAGCATGAGTGCCGGGGCCGACGAGCCCGCTCGTACCGCCGGCCGCGTCAGCGTCATCACCTCTATCGGATACTGCGGCTTCGTCGGCGGACCGCCCCTCATCGGATTCCTCGCAAACCAGACCACCGTCGGGCACGCCCTGCTCGTCATCGCAATCCTCATGGCCCTGTCCGCTGTGATAGCGGGTACCACCCGCCGGTCCCCCGAAAAGCGCACGCAGAGCGGCTCCGGCGCCCAGGCACGCACTGCTGTCATGTGAGAACGAAACCTTGGAGACTCCTATGACCCGCCACGCGCCCGTGATCGCCGTCCCCGAGGCCGAGCTGAACGAGCTGCGCTCACGGCTGCTCAACACACGCTGGCCGACCCCCTGGCCCGCCACCGGCTGGGAGACCGGCACCGACTCCGGCGAACTACGACGCCTCGTCACATACTGGGCCTCCGAATACGACTGGCGTACCCACGAAGCCACCATCAACGCCCTGCCGTCTCACCTCGCAGACATCGACGGAACCCCCGTCCACTACCTGCGCTTCGACGGCGAACACCCCGGCTCCCTGCCGATCGTCCTGACCAACGGGTGGCCCAGTTCCTTCATCGAACTGACCACCCTCGCCCGCCGGCTGGCCACGCCTTCGCGGTACGGGGGTGACGCCGCCGACGCGTTCACTGTCATCGTCCCCTCGCTGCCCGGATTCGCCTTCTCACCTCAGCGGCCCTCGCTCGCGAAGCAGCCGCAGACACATGAGATCTGGCACCGGCTCATGCACGACGAACTCGGCTTCGCCCGCTACGCCGCGCACGGGGGCGACCTGGGTGCCGGCATCACCTCCCGGCTCGGCGAGGCTCACCCCGAGGCCGTGGTGGGCATCCATCTGATGGCGATCGCCAGTCCGGTCGCCTACGACGCGGCCGGTGTCACCCCAGAGGAGCAGGAGTACCTCGATTCCGTCGCGGGGTGGTCCGCGGAAGAGGGCGGGTACCTGCACGAACAGAGCACCCGCCCTCTCACGCTGAGCTATGGTCTGGCCGACTCGCCGACCGGGCTGCTTGCCTGGATCGTCGAGAAGTACCGTGCGTGGAGCGATTGCGGTGGTGACCTGTCGTCCCGGTTCAGCGACGACTTCCTCCTCACGCAGGCGTCGCTCTACTGGTTCACCCACACCATCTCGACCTCCTTCCGGCCCTACTACGAATACGCCCAGCGGCTGACGAGGCGGGTGGAGCGGGTAAACGTGCCCACGGCCCTCGCCCTGTTCCCAGCCGACCTCACCCAGCCGCCCCGCAGCTGGGCCGAGCGCACGTACAACATCACGAGGTACACCCGCATGCCCCGTGGCGGACACTTCGCCGCCCACGAAGAACCCGAGCTCCTCGCGCACGACCTCACCGAGTTCTTCCGCGCACACCGGTGAACACCGAAACCCGTGAGAGTTCTTGAGCCTCAGCACCCACGCGCCGGAGCCGATCGACTTACCGGTCGTCGTCGGCCTCGGGAGTGTCAGTTGAACGTCGTCGTCTGAGTGTCAGTGGCGCAGGCGCAGCGATCTGGTCGTTGACGTTGACGGGTGGTGCTCACTCGTTGCTGGCATGAGTGACGAAGGGTCATGTCATTCTCACGCCGACCACCAGGCCGGGTGCATCGTGCCGGGTCCGGTCCTGATAATCGCGGTGTGTCTGTCCATCCGGAGAATCTGAAGAACACAGAGACCAACGTCCGGCTCCCGCCCTGCGCCTTCGATGCGCTGGCCGCTGTCATGACAAGGGAGGGCGCCTCGCGGGATGCGACCGTGCGTCGACTGCTGGCCGAGCACGTCGAGCGGCAGGAGCGCGAACATCCCGACGACAGGCTGACGCATATCTCCACCGTGTTGCGCTATCCGCCGCCACCGCGCTGGCGACGCGATCCGCGTGCGGACCGGCCCTTGCGGCTGCGGGTCAGTGCCGGCTTGCTGGAACGGGCCCGCGCGGTTTCGCTGCGGCTGCCGGGGCAGTACCAGCGTGCGTTCCGGGACTACCAGGGCCGGGTGCTGACCGATGCGGTGGTGACCGCCATCGCGGCGGCCGAGCCGTTCACGGACGAGTTCCTGGAGGGGCTGTTTCCCCTCCTGCGGCACCGTGCTGCCCGCAACCTATGGAGGCTGGCGGCCGCCGCGCTCTGCACCGGCCCGGAGACCGAACTCCTGGACGCGGCCGCGGCGGTGCGCACGGCGACGGCCTGGACGTCCGACAGCGTGCGGGATGACGACCGGCACCTGCTGACGGTCGCGACGGCCCTCGAGGAGGACGTGGCCTGGCACTCCCCGGCCCGCTTCCAGGTCGCGGCCAACATCGCCCGCGACCTGCTCACCGGTCCTCAAGCCGAGGACAACGAACGGCTGCTGCAGGAGGAGGGCGAAGCCTGGAACGAACTGCACCAGGACGCCCTCCACGCCGACGAGGGCCGTCGGGCATACCTGCAGCGGGGAACCACGAGCTACGACTGGAGCGGGCGCGGCGGGACAGCGGTGTGGCGGGCCGAACGCCTGGTGAGCCTGCAGCACTTCGAGGACTGGCTCACCGGCCGCACCGGGACGGACTCGGCCGAGCACATGATCCAACCGCCCGGCTGGGTGCTCTCCCGTCCACCGGGATGGCATGCCGTCGCCCCCGCCCTCACACCAACCGGACGGCTGCCGCAGCCGTACGCGGCGTGGACAGCCGAGAGCCGCACCCTGACCTTCCCCTACCGCAACCGGCAAGCGGTGTGGCCGCTGCAGCGCCGGCCGGACCCGCCGGGCATCGAACCCGTGCCCGGCGCCGAAGCGCTGCTCGCCGCCGGGAGCAGACTGCGGCCCGAGCAGATCACCGGCTACATCGAGGCCCTTCTCGTCGACTGGAACCACCAGTTCGACGCCGAGGACGACCCTGACCTGCGCCTCGCGTTGGACATCCCGGTGGGCACGGCGTACCACTTCGGCCTCATCAGCGCCGAGGAACGCCGGCGCGCCATGGCCGAGGCACGCGCGGCGACCCTGCAGGACATGGACGACCTCATCGACGACCTCACACACGACGGCCACGACGAGGAGGATCTGCAGTACCTACGGGAAACGCGCGGCAACGTCCGTCAGTTCACGCTCGTGGCCACCCGCCTCAACAGCCGGATCGGTTCACCGCTCCGGGTGCACAAGGCGATATGGCAGTGGCCGGGACTATCGGTGGCCGATGAGTTCCTCGCCGGAACCTCCACCGACCTCGTGCGGTGGCTGGCCACCGCCGCGCACGCAAGGAGCTTACTGATCGCGGAGCAGTCGATGCAGCAGGCATGGAGCTACGCGTTCGACCGCTACGCCCCCAGGGCACGCAGCGCCCGACGGCGCATGTGACACCCACCGATACAACACCGAAGAACCCTCTTCGTAGAACTGGATGCAGGCCGAGCAAAAAGCGCCCGGATTTCCGACATCCCGCGTACCGCACACGTACGCCCGCCCTAGGGGGAAACCTTCGATGCACTACCCGAACCGATCATTGATCTCGTCCGCCGCCACCGGCATCAGCGGCCTCGCCCTGGCCCTGATCGGCGCCCCGTGGTGGCTGACCGCCGTGGCCTTCACCTGCTTCGCCCTCGGCCTGCTCGTCACCGCCATCCAGTCGGTCTTCCCCCAGGACTCCGCGCACCGGCTTGCCTGGTGGCGCGCCCGGTGGCAGCACCAACAGCGCCGCCACAACCCGCTCCCGGCCCATCGCCATACGCGACAGGCCCCCGTCCCGCGCCCCGACGCATCCGACCGCCACGGTGAGTGACCGCCCACCGGCCACCAGGGGTGCCGCGCCGGTGTCCGGCGCCCGCGGCACCCGCGCTCCCCGGGCCCGTCCTGACGGCTGCATCGCTGCCACCGGCCTGAGCCTGGATGGCTGGCCGAAGCCGGGGACCGGTCCCGGATCACTCATCCCAGTCCGCATAGTCCCCGATCGCCACGTCGTCGCAGAAGGTCTCCCAGAACCCGTTGTTCATGACAGCGGTCTCGTCGATGTCGGAGACGAGATCGCGCAGCTCTTCCGCCACCTCCTCGCGCCTCTCCTCGTCGCCCTCCGCATAGAACGGGAAGCGTGCGATCACGGCCGCGACGCATCGGTTGAAGGAGTCGAGGTTCCTGTTTACGTGACTGGCCGTCGCTGACTCGATCTTGGGAACCTGCACCACGTGACCACTGGCCACGTCGACGGCGATGTGTCCGAACAGGCCACTCGTCGCGATGGCGACCGACCCGCGCTCACCGATCCCCCCGAAGTACACCGGCTCGCTCAGCGGCCGGTACTCGTATCCGATCAACCCGCCTGGGATGCCAGTCTCCCGGAGATCGACAGCGATCTGGGTGGGCACCTCGGGTGGGGCCTCGATGGGGATCAAGACGAACTCGGGCTTCGGCAACTGCGGCAGTGGCTGGCTCACGGGAGGATCCTCTCCCGATGGACTGCTCGGCAACACCTATAGGCCCGCGACACGGCGACTCCTGTCGGGCGGCCGGTCCCGACATCACCCAATCAAGTTCAGTAGTGGCCGCTGCACGGAAGCTGAGCCAGAACCCGTTCTCATAGACAAAGTCACGCGGCGGAAGCCCGAGCCGAGCAGGAGCAGGGCGAGTAGCCCAACCCAGAGGGCCGGCAGTCAACTGACTCTCACCTGACCTTCTGACCTGTCTGCAATTGGGTAGGCGTCGGGCGGGTGAGCTGGATAGCGCGACAGTGTTCCATCTGTGGTGGTTGGCGGGTTACTGTCCACAAAAGCAAGATCCTGTCCAGGGGGAGCACCACGACATGCACGCAGTCGAAGCCGCCGGCCGGGCCGGGCGGCCGCCTGGTATTCGGGTCAACGACGACGGGCACACCGACCGCCAGGCCGCCATCGTTGCTTTCATCGAACGGGAGGTTGCGCGCCAGGGCTATCCGCCGTCGATGCGGGAGATCGGCCAGGCCGTCAAGCTCAAGAGCACGTCGTCCGTCGCGCATCAGGTGATGGCCCTCGAACGCAAAGGCGTGCTCTACCGCGACCCCAACCGCCCACGCGCCTACCGCGTCCGCGCGCGCCCCACCGGCGGGATTCACGAGACACCAACGCCTCCCGCGCCGGACATGGCCCACGTTCCGCTGGTCGGCAGGATCGCCGCCGGCACGCCGATTCTCGCCGATGAAGCGGTCGAGGACGTGCTGGCCCTCCCGCGCCAGCTGGTCGGCGAAGGGCAGCTGTTCGCCCTGAAACTGGAGCGCCGACGGGTTCGTTGCGGTGCTCCGTACGGGAGTTGTGGCTGTTCATGCAGGTCGGGGCTGCGCGTAGACCCTTCACTCGATCGTGTGGGGATCTGACGATTCCTCGCAGATTTCAGGAGTTCTCTCCGTAATTTGCTTGCTTGTGACGGATTCCGGGACTCGCCGCTTCTCCCCCATCACGGGTGGCGACGTAGCTGTGAAGTACCGGCCTGGCGGGCAAGAGGGGCCGGAGCCGCGCGTGCGGTCCGCCGGGGCGGCAGCGCACCCCACAGGGACCCCGCCCGGCCCCCTGGTGGAAGGGGGCCGGGCGGGGTCCCTTTACGTGGTCAGCCACTGCCAGGCGTGCTGCACGGCCAGTGTGCCCAGGGCGGTGACCGCCCCGCGTAGCAGGGCGTAGCCGACGGTACGGACGAGGGTGCGAAGGCGGCGATTGGGCTTGCGCGGTTCCATGATTGGTCCTCCCGGGTCACTGCCGCCCCCGGTCGGTGGCAGCTGCCCCCACAAAGCCGGGCCGGGGTGCCATCCGGCGATAGCCTGATTCGCCTGAAACCGGATCCGGACGCCGTTTATGCTGCTCACGCAGGGGATCCGGAGCGGCAACTCGCATCCGGTGCGGATCCGGAGCGGATTGCGCAGGGGCAGGAGGAACGGCGGCGGTGGCGCAGGAGTCGGGGGCGCAGGCGAGGCTGGTCGCCGCGTTGAGGGACCTCAGGGCCAAGGCGGGGCTCGTCGACAATGCGCGCATCGTCCGCTACGGCCAGCATCAGTCACCGCCGGTCGACTTCAAGCCGCAGACGCTCAGTGACTGGTTCACCGGCCGCTCGGTGCCGTCCAACAAGCGCAACTTCAAAGTCATGATCGACTACCTGCAGGGGCAGGCCCGCAGGAAATCCGGCCGCGCGCCCACCGAGTGGCAGTGGTGGGAGCAGCTGCGGCTGGCGGCGCGCGATGAGCGCAAGGCGGGCGGCCGCCCACCGGTGGTTGTCGAAGCCGCGCAATCCGCTCCTGCTCCTGCGGCGGGCTCCGCCGGGACACCACAGCCGCCCGCACCCCCAGGCCCGGTACCGGAGGCTGCCGCGCCGGGGACGGAACCGGGCGGGGCGAATGGAGAGCACAGCCGAATGCCCGAACCGGGGCTGGTCCCGCCTGGGGCCGCGGGCGAGCACACGGTCAGCGCGCCCCCGCCGTGGCCGGCGTGCCAGAGCGGAGCCCCGCACTGCCAGGGGCGCCGGATCGAGCCGTATCAGGGATGCCTGCCCCACTTGCCGACCGACGAGCGCGAGGCTTACCTCAGCACTCTCAGGCCCGGCTCGGACATCGACTTGCGCGGCACTGTGCTGACGTCGGATGTGCTGACAGACGTCCTACGGCGCACACGCCGACCGTCAGGACCCGCCATGCACGAAACACCCGTGGCGGAACTGGTGGACGTCCCTCCGGCGGAACTGGGACGCACGCAGTGGGACAGCGCACGTTTCGCCGGAGAGGCCGACTTCGCCCGGGTCGCCTTCACCGGGCCGTGCAGCTTCCATGGCGTCACCTTCGTCGGAGAGGCCGACTTCGCCGAGAGCTCCTTCCGTGAGGACGCAGACTTCAGCGGCAGCACCTTCGCCGATGACGCCTGGTTCAACAGGACCGCATGGAACAGTGTGAGCACCTTCGACGGGGTCACCTTCAGCGGCACCACGAGCTTCGACAGCGCCCTCTTCCACCGCAGTGCCAGATTCACAGGCGTCTCGTTCTCGGCCGCGGTGCACTTCGACCGCACGGCCTTTGCCCACGACACCGGCTTCGACGGCGCTGCCTTCGGCGACACGGCGCACTTCACCGGTGCTCTGGTTGGGGGACACGCGCACTTCACAGGCAGCGTGTTCTCCCAGCACGCGGACTTCGAACAGGCCCGATTCCGCGCCGATGCGGACTTCGGCCGCGTGGCATTCGCAGCAACACGCCTCCTCGGCCCCCTCACCTGCGAGGGAACACTCAACTTGACCGAGACGCACTTCACCGAGCCGGCCAAAGTCATGGCCTCTGCGACCCGCATGACGTGCCGCCGTACCCGGTTCGAATCCACCGCCGCCCTTCTGCTGCGCCACGCCGCCCTCGTCGTCGAGGACGTCGCCCTGGACTGGCCATTGGAGATCACCGGATCTCCCACCCCTCTGATCGCCCGTGACGGCTCGCCTGTGGCCGATCCATCGGGCGATGATGCCTTCGTGCGACTGCTCTCCCTGGCCGGAACAGACGCCGCCCGCCTTCGTCTGAAAGACCTCGACCTCTCCCAGTGCCGCTTCAACGGCGCCAGCCAGCTCGAGCAGATCCACCTGGTCGGTGAATGCCGCTTCGCCACCACACCACCGGGCATCCGCTGGCGCCGTGGGCTGCCGATCAAATTCCTGCCCCGCAGAGCGCTGGCCGAGGAGCACCACTGGCACGCAGCCCGGGGCCACAGCGGATGGACACCGGCGCCACCCGGTGTAGAGGTCCTGGTACCGCAGCAACTGGTCTCCTTGTACCAGGCGCTGCGCACTGCCGCGGTCAACCACCACCGCCCCGAAGCAGCCGACTTCGCCTACGCCGAAGACGACTTCCGCCGCCACGACCTTTCCAGGCCGCGCTCCGAGAGACTGCTGCTGACTGCTTACTGGCTCCTGACCGGCTACAGCCTGCGTGCCAGCCGTGTGTTGAGTTTCCTGGCCGTGTCGATGACGGCCGGCCTGCTCGTCCTCATGCTCTGGGGGCTGCCCAAAGGCCCGATCGAACCGCACCTGCAAGGAACCCTCACCGGCCAGGACATCGCCGTCACCCTTAGCACCCCCCGCCCGGTCCCACCTGACCAGCCCCTGGACCAGCGGATAACCTCCGTGCGCTTGGAACAGGCACTGAGCGTCCTGCTGAACGCGGCGCAGCTGCGGTCATCGCCTGTCTCGCTCACCGCAGCAGGCCGCTACACCGAACTCTCCTACCGCATCATCGCCCCAGGGCTGCTGATTCTTGCGGCGCTGTCCTTCAGACGCCGAAGCCGGATGCAGGGCTGGCCACGGTGACGCTCCTGCCGGATTGCGGGCGCTGGAGGGGACAGAGGCCGCCCACGCACCGGCGTTGGTGAGATGGGCGAGGGTGTCCAGGTGGAGGGGGCGGCGTGGACAGACAGGGCCGGGCGGACGCGGTGGACCAGGAGATGGCGGTGCGCCTGCTGCCCGAGGAGGCGTTGACGGCGCTGGGCCGCTGGTGGGCGAAGAACGAGCCGGCGTACCCGGATGGGACGCCCGGCGCCCACGCAGTCGTCTACGTCCCGGCGCGGTGGGCGTCGATCGCTCCGTGGCCCGCGGGCCTTGCACCCGCCTCCCACGCCGGTGATGCCCGGGTCAGCCGCGCGGAGGTAACCGGGATGGTCGCCGACGCGCTGCGGCGTGAGGCATTCAGGGAGGCCCTGGTCGCCACCTACGTGTGGGGCAAGGGCAAGAGCGGCACACCCGGCGGCAGCGGCCCGTCGACCTTGCAGAAGATCCTGGCGGCCGAGAATCTGGACGCGTCCCTCGCCGCCTCGGTCACGGCCCTACGCGAGCAGGGCGCAAAGGAGGCCTACATGGTGCTCCACAAGGCGGTTCCCGAATTCGGCCCGTCCTTCTTCACCAAGTTCCTGTACTTCGCGGGCCAGGCGCTGCACGCCGTGCCGGGCCTGCAGCCGCTCATCCTCGATAGGGTGCTCTCCCTCAGCCTGCGCCCGCTGGCGGCCGCCGTCGGCCGTGCAACTGGTCTGGATCCCGACGGCACGGTGGCGGCCTGGGTCTGGGCTGAATGGGACTGGACGTCCCACCGGTACGGCGTCTACCTCTCCTTCATGCATGCAGCCGCCCGGCAGATCGCCGGCACGGAAGCCTGGCCCTCTGATGCGGCTCCCGACCTGCTGGAGTGCGCACTGTTCAGCGGCGCCTGGACCGCGACCGGCTGAGGGCGGGCTCAGGCCTTCCGCGAGGCGGAGGCGGCCCGGGGGCGCCCGCCAGCGCACTGGGTGACCACGGTCATCGGCACGGCCGCGGGCCCGGCGAGGTAGCCGTCGATCTGCAGCGCGGTCGCGGCGAAGGCCTGACGCACGCCCGGGTGTTCATCAGCACGGTCCGCGTCGCGTCTTGGTCGTGTTACTCGAGAGGAGCGGCGTGCGAGGATACCGGTCGTAGCGGGCAAGAGCGGCGTGGCGATGGTGCGGTCGTCGGGACAGGTGCCCATCTGTCTGCGTGCCCCGCCAGGTCGTGGGCGAGGGCGAGCTGTTCACCCAACTGGAGCGCCGACGGGTTCGTTCCGCCGTTCCATGCGGGAGTTGCGGCTGTTCATGCAGGTCGGGGCCGCGCGTAGTCGCTTCACTCGATCGTGTGGGGATCTGACGATTCCTCGCAGATTTCATGAGTTCTCTCCGTAATTTGCTTGCTTGTGACAGATTCCGGGACCCGCCGCTTCTCCCTGATCACGGGTGGCGACGTCGTTGTGAAGGGCCGGTCTGGCGAGCAAGAGCAGCCAGAGCCGGGCCTGGCCGACGTCCTGACGCTCCAGCGGCAGAGTGCGGCAACCGCATCGGCGGAAGCCGAGCGGGCTTTGTACCAGGACTCTCTCGCCGAGTACGTGTGGGCCCGGGACGTCGCGGGGCTGTCACCGAGGACACTGGAGTCGCTGGTCCAGCCGGTGCTGGAGATCTGCTCGTACTACGACGTCATGCCGTGGCATTTGAGCTCGCGGCAGCTGGACAAGTACTTTGCGGGTCCGGGCAAGAGGCCGCGGCACACGACGATCCGGTCGAAGATCAACCGGATCGATCTCTACTACGCCTTCCTGGAACAGCGGTACGCCGGCGAGATTCACCGCCGGTTCGGTGCGGTGGTCGAATCGCCGGTCGATGCGTTCAACCGGCCTGTCCACCGGGGTGACTTCGGGCTGCGGATCCCGCCGTCGGCGCGGGCGACGAAGGAGTTCTTCGCTGCGTGGCGCGAGGCTCTGCCGCAGGCGCGAAAGTATCCGGTGGCGGTCCGGAACTACGTGATGTCGAAGCTGACGTACATCTCCGGGGTCCGGGCGGCGGAGCTGTGTCAGGTGCAGCTCGGGGACGTGCACTGGGAGAACGGGCAATGGGGCCGGTTCCTGGTCCACGGCAAGGGCGCCGGCGGCTCCGGCCCCCGGGACCGTGAAGCCTTCCTTTTCCAGGAGGGGCGCGAGCTCTTGTGGTGGTACGTCGAGGAGGTGCGGGGTGAGTTTCCGGATGACCCCTGCGACCCGCGGGCGCCGCTGTTCCCTTCCGAGTGGCTGGCGAAGTCGCTGGCCGGCATGGAGGGATTGCTCGCGCCGCCGGTGGTGCCCGACACGTTCCGGCGCGCGCTGAAAATGGCTTCGCGCGAGCATCTGCGGGGGCCGGTCAGCGAGCTCTTTCCGCATCTGCTGCGGCACGCGTGCGCGACCCACAACTATGAGGCGGGGATGCCGTTGTGGGACGTGCAGGTCTTGCTCGGCCATGTCTGGGCATCCACCACGGTTGGCTATCTCGCGACGGCGAAGGGCGACCCGGAGCGGGCAAGCCTGGAGTCTTCCCGGCGGGCAGTTCGCCGGCTGAGCACGGAGGCGTGATCCGTTGAAGTGGAACCTGCGCTGGGCCGCGGCCAAGCGCGACATCTGGCGCCCGACCCAACTGCAGGCGGCCTTTCGGGAAGTGGGGTTCACCCCATCCCTGAGCAAGGTGGCCGCGCTGTGGTCGAACAAGCCGGTCACCATCCGGCTGGAGGACCTGGACATGATCTGCGCCGCCCTCCAGTGCACGGTCGCGGACCTGATGGAAGCCGAGCCGGTGGCCGCGACCGAGGGACGCCCGGAGACCGAGCAGCGGGCCGTCGGCGAGAGCGGGCCCGCACGCCCAATTCCCCGTCCTGGCAGCGGCGGGGCCCGGCGCCCGCTGCCGCCGAACTGACCCGGGTCGAACGGTGATCAGGGGCTTTGGGCTGCTCGGGTCGTGCGGGACGTGCGCGGGCTGGGGAGCGGTGAACGGGAACGCCATGTGCCCGCGGTGCGCGTGGGCGTGGATCCGCGTGTCCTCGGGCCGGGACGGCTGGACGGAGGCTGCGTGCCGCCGCTGCGCCTGGACCGTGCCGGTGACGCGGGCGGGAGTGTGCGCGCCCTGTCTCCTGGCTGTTCGCCTCGGGGAGGACGACCCCTGGGCCTGGGGCGAGCTCCACGACGAAGTCCTCGCCCCGGGCCGGCCGCGTCAGCTCGCCCTGGACATCGACGGGATCGCCCTGCCCGAGGCGAGGCCGGTGCGGATGCCCCAGGCCAAACCCGGGCGGCGCTACAGCATCCCCTCGTGGTTACGGGCTCGGTGTCCCGGGCTGGTGCAGGACGATCCCCGGATCTGCCCGCCCCAGGTTGCCGGGCAGCTGGGGCTCTTCCCCACCCCGGCCCGCCAGTTCGCCCGCACCCATGCGGCCCGCATCGGCGACCGGAACATCCCCGGGTTCGAGGCCGTCTCCGAGCAGCTGCGGCAGATGGCGGACGAGCGCCGGGTACGGGCCCGGACCGTATGGATCTGGCGGCTGGAGGGGTTCGCCCGCCTGGCCCTGGCGGCCCGGGACCCCGATCAGCACCAGGTCGCTGCCGAGGCACTGAAGGACCTCCTCTACAACGGCCCGATCCTCGGGCAGGCCCTGGGGCGGGCCGCTCTCCTCGCGCCGCCTCCGTCGCGGCGGATGGTCCCGCCGCGAAACACGGGCCCCATCCGCCAAGGCGGGCAGCGGGACCCTGAGCTGCGGGGGCAGTGCGCGCACTGTCTGGCCTGGGCGAACGACCGACGGGTCCTGTGTGTGCCGTGCACCAGCTGGTGCCTTGAGATCCGCAAGCGCGGCGGGAGCGAGGCGGAGTGCGAGCGCTGTCACCGGATGCTGCTGCTCGGCAGCGGCATGTGCCGCATGTGCCGGATCGTCCTGGCCGAAACCGAGGTCGATACTGCCCAGGTCGCGATGGAGAACGGCGATCAGCTGTGGTTCACCCGCCCGCACGCCCCAGGGCTGGCCGTCGGACGCCTGCTGGCCGCCACGGCGGCGCCTCAAGGCCGCTTCGCCCTCAAACGCCGCCGCGTCCGCGCCCGGACCAAGTCCGAACGCCGACTGTCCGAGCACCTCCTCGACGGGGCCCAGTTGGAGCTCTTCCCGGCCCCGCCCCGGGACTGGACGCGCCTGGACACCACCAGGCCACCCGCCCTCACCGAGGCGGCCGCCAGCCTGGTCACCGACTTCACCACCTACATGCGCGACCGCGGATGGAACACCGACTCCTTCAGCGGCAGCTTCCGCACTCTGCGCATCGTCACGGGACACCTCGGTACCGACGTCCCCATCCGTGAGAGCGACATCCGGGCCCTGGCCTCCATGCGCGCCAGCCTCCAAGGCGCCCGCGTCGTCAACTATCTCCGTGTACGCGGCTTGCTCCATGCCCAACTGCCCAGCGACCCCTGCCTCGCCCGCGCCCGACACCACGCCACCACCATCAGCCAACCGGCCTTCACCGCCGCGGTCCACACCTTCATCGACGTGCTCCTCGGTCAAGGCAGCACCCCAAGCCGGGCACGCAGCCCCAAGACCGTCGAGAACTACCGTAGCCGCCATCTTGGACACCCTCGAAGCATGGATCGCCGAGGGGCTCACCGATCCCCGAGAGATCACCAAGAAGCACATCGAGGATGCCCTGGACCCGCTCCGAGGCGACCAGGCCCGCCGCCTCCACACCTCGCTGCGCTCCCTTTTCAGGGCCCTCAAACGCGAACGCCTCGTCTTCCGCGATCCCGCGCGCAGCGTCTCTCTCACCAGCAGCCGGACTCTGCCCACCTCGCTGCCCTCCGATCGCATCGCCGGTCTCCTCGACCGACTCGATGACCCCCGCGACCGCTTCATGGTCGCCCTCGTTGCCATCCACGCTCTCCTCCCCGGACAACTCGTCCGCCTCCTACGGACCGACCTCGACCGCAGCAAGGGCCTGCTACGCCTACGTCGGCCGGGACGCATGGACCACCTCGTCTACCTCGACGCTTTCACCCTGCGCCTGGCCACAAGGTGGGAACTCCAGCGCCACCGACGCTGGCCCGACAGTTCCAACCCCCACCTCTTCGTCACTCGCAACACCGCCGTGGACGACTCCGCCCCGCCCATCAGCGCCGGCGTTGTCCAGAAACCCTTCAAACGGCTCGGCCTGCCAGCCGGCGTCCTGCGCGTGGACCGGATCTACGACGAAGCCCGCCATTGCGCCGACCCCGTCCGGCTGATGGAGCTCTTCGGCCTGTCCAATCTGTCCGCCACCCGCTACGTCCTGTCGGCGCACCCGGACAAGAGAAACGGTCCCATCGCCCCGTAGCGCGGCGGGAAACGATCGAGCCCGCCGCCGCTCCGAACGCCGCACGAAGGCGGCGGCTTCCCCCGCCAGAAGTCCCTGCCGGAGGGCAGGAACGCGGCGGGGATGCCTACGTCTGTCACGGTCAGCGCAGGCGTTGCATCCGAGCGAGCAGCTGTGCCTGTTCGAGCTTCAGAGAGCGAGCATGGCGAGCGCTGGCTGGAGGCGGCGTCCGCGGCGGCCTGGACCTGCTGGAGCAGACGCTCCCACGTGCCGTCGGCCGACCACGGCCGATGCCGTTCGTACACGGTCTTCCAGGGGCCGAACCGCTCTGGAAGATCCCGCCACTGCACTCCGGTCCGAACGCGGTGCAGGATCCCGTCGATCACCTGCCGATGGTCCCGCCACCGGCCACAACGTCCGTTGCTGACCGGCAGGAACGGCCGCAGCCGTTTCCACGCCGCATCCGTCAAGCGTTGCTCGCCGGCGGTCGCGGACCGGCCACGATCCGCGACCGCTGGCCGTGAACTCGCCGCGGGCAGGCGGGGGACCTACTGTCGAAAGAGCACGGCGTTTCCCGCGATCCGCTGGGAAGGCGAGCGGCGATGGACCCGAACACACTGTTGAAGACCGTGTCGGCGCTGTTCTGGAAGCTGGCCGACGACGCGGCCCGCACCCTACGGGACCCGCTGGCAGGCCTTCAGGCGCTCACCGGCGAGCACCCTGCACTGCAGGACAGGCTCCTGGAGCCGCTGGCCGCCCTCCCCGACAGCCACTCCCTGCTCCGGCTGCTGCGCGACGCACTCGGCGACGTCACCGAAGCCGGATCGCCCGTCCGCGCCCATGGATGGGAGAGCGCACCCGGAGCGGCACGCGGTCTGGCCCTGGTTCTGACCGACGGCGGCTCCCGCGCCGTGCTCGCCGTGTCACCGGGGCCGGACGACACCGGCCCGACCGTCGATGTCGTCGTCACCCCGGGCGTGACGTTCAGCCGCGCACACCCCGACGGCCTCTGGAGCGTCACCGCCGAAGCGCAGTCCCAGGACGCCTGGACCGCGTCCTTCTCTCCCGGCGGCGCGTCCGTGACACCGGCGGGGACCGCGACGATCACCCTGGCCCATCGTGCTCAGATCACCTGCGGCCCGGCCGACGGGCCGCACATCTCGATGGACGCCCTCCACCTCACGGCGACAGCGTCACCCCAGGTCCCCTTCACCGTCGAACTCGGCGTGCTGGGCTTCCAAGCAGCCGTACTGCCGCCCGCGCTCTCGTCCTTCCTGGGCGACAGCGGCGCCACGACTACTCGCAAGACCGACTTCGCCATCCGGGCGAGCCGCGCGGACGGCCTGCGGTTCGAGGACGGCGGCGCCCGCCTCGAACTCCCCGTCAGCCTGAACCTTCCGGGCGCAACCGCCCGGCGCTTCGCACTGGAACTCGACGACGACGGCACCGAAGTCGTCCTCAGACCGACGCTGTCCCTGTTCGCGAAGCCGGCCGCCCTCCCGCTGAGCGCCGACCTCGACGGCCTGGGGCTCAGCCTGCCCGTCAGCTTCGACGCCGACCGGATCGGTGTCGACCCACTGCGCATCTCGGCGAACTTCCCCACCGGAATGGGCATCGGGCTCGCTGCGGGCCCGGTCTCTGGCGGCGGGGCGGTGCAGCAGCGCGGTGAAGCCGGCAGCGGTGCGTACGCGGGCGTCCTGGACGTCGACCTCGGCGTGGTCCGCGTACAGGCGATCGGACTGCTGCAACTCCCCGTCAATGAAAAGCAGTTGTCGTTCCTGGTACTGCTCGGTGCGGAGTTCGGGTACCCGGGGATCCAGCTCAGCTTCGGCTTCGCGCTCGACGCGGTCGGCGGCCTTGTCGGCGTCAACCGGCGGGGCGACGAGGAGCGTCTGCGCGGGCTGGTCCTCGATGGCAACGCCGACCGGATCCTGTTCCCGGGCAACGCCGTCGCCCGTGCCGACGAGATAGCGGGCTCCCTGGAAGCCTGTTTCCCGGTCGCGAGGAGCCGGTTCGTCATCGGCCCGATGGTGCGCATCACCTGGGGCGGCCGGATCGTCTCCCTGTCCGCCGCGCTCATCCTCGACATGCCCGACCCGGTACGGGCCTTCCTTGTCGGCCGGCTGACGATCGCCCTGCCGGATCCCGTCGTGCCGCTGATCCGGCTCCAGGCCAACGTCTTCGGCAAGATCGATCCCGGTGTGCCGTCGGTCGAGCTGCTGGCGACCCTCACTGGGTCGCGCATCGTCGGCCTGCCCGTCGCCGGTGAGTTTTTCCTGCAGCTGCGCGGCGGACGCGAGGCGGTGTTCGTCCTGTCCGCCGGCGGCTTCCACCCGCGCTACGCCCGCCCGCCCGGCGTACCCCAACTGCAGCGACTGTCCATGGACTTGGGTAACGGAATCATCAGCCTGCGCGCGGAGGCATACCTGGCGCTGACCTCGAACTCGCTGCAGTTCGGCGCCAAGCTGCACCTCGACGCGGTGATCGCCGGGTGCGGTGTGGAGGGCTACCTCGGCCTCGACGCGCTCTTCGTGTGGGAGCCGACGCTGTCCTTCGCCGTGCACGTGTACGCCGGGGTCGCCGTCCTTGCATTCGGCGAGCGACTGGCCTCCATAGGGCTCGACTTCACCCTGGAAGGGCCCGCGCCCTGGCACGCGTTCGGCACGGGGACCATCTCCGTGCTGTTCTGGGACGTGTCCTTGGACTTCGACGAGCGGTGGGGCGAACTCCCGGCGTCGGCGGCCCGGGCCGAGGACATCCTCCCGCTGTTGCGCGACGCACTGGCCAAGCCGGACGCCTGGACGGCCGAGCGCAGCCTGGCGGACCGCAGTGGCCTGCGGTACACCGACGTGGCCAACGGATTGCTGGCCCGCGGCGAAGTGGCAGCGCCGGACGCCACCTTCCGCGTGAGCGAGAAGGTCGTTCCGCTCGAAAAGCCGATCACCCGGTTCCACCGGGTGGGCGTGCCCGAGCAGTCGTGGCGGATCACCCCTGTCGAGCGTGCGACGGACGAACCGATGGATACCTTCGGACCGCTCACGGAGCCGTTCGTACCCGGCGAATTCTTCGCGATGAACGACGAAGAGCAGTTGTCCCGCCCTGCCTTCGAAGACTGTACGAGCGGCGTCCGGCTCTCCGACACCGACGTCCGGATCGGCTCACGGCACCTCGTCGACGAGAGCTACGAGACCGGCTACAAGGTCGAGTCGGGTTGGTTCACCGGGCCACCGCCGCAGAACGGCCGGGCCCTGGCCGGCACCGGAGCATTCGTCCTCGAAGGCTTCGCCCGCCCTGTGCGCGCGCCCGAGAGGGCCGACCGGTGGCGTGCCGCGCAACGACCGATCGACACGATGAAGGTGGAGATCCTGCGATGACCCGCCGTTGGTTCATCTCGTCCGCAGAGGTCGGCGCCGCGGCCGACGCGACATCGGTGACAGGCTCCAGGCCGTCGTTCAGCCCCGCCGTCCGTATCACCCGGGCGATCAAAGGCATGGAGGACGAGACCTTCCCCGACCGCCCCGGCCCCGCCCTCCAGCTCCTCGGCCCCGGCGACACCATCGGCTTCGACCGCGCGGTGGTCGTACGGGAGGAACCGCCGCCGGGATGCCCGAACAGCCCGGCCAACTACCTCGCCCATGTGGAGTTCTCGGACGCGAGCCTCCCGTGGCTGCTCAGCTTCCCAGCCGCCCGGAAGGTGCCATGGCTGGCCCTGCTCGTCCTGCGCGACGACGAGGGCGACCTGAAGCAGGGTGTCCCGCTGCCCGTAGTCGAAGCCCCCGCGACCGCACTGCCCGACCTGGGCGACGCCTGGGCGTTGGTACACGTCGAGGCGCGGGTGGAGGACGGCGAGACCCCCGACGGCGCCGTCACCCGGGATGTACGCAGCGGCGTCGACAACGTCGTCGCCCGGCTGATCTGCCCGCGCGCGCTCGATCCAGACCAAGGCTGGCTGGCGTGCGTGGTCCCTGCCACCAAAGCGGGCGTCGCCGCCGGTCTCGGCGACACACCGCCGCCGGACGGCACCGCCCCGGCATGGTCGCCCGGACAGCCGCACGCCCGGCTGCCCGTCTATCACTCGTGGCGCTTTCGCACCGGGCCGAAAGGATCGTTCGAGGAACTCGCCCGCAAGGTCGCACCGGTCGAGGGAGACAGCCTCGACGGCTTCGGCTCCCGCACCGTGGACGTACGCCACCCGTGGCCGCACAAGGACGTACTGCAGGGCGTGGCACCCGCGCAGGTCACCGTGCGCGTCCACGGCGCCCTGCGGCTGCCGCACACCGACACCGCGAAAGACGTGTGGAGCGACACGGCCAGCATGCAGAAGTTCCGTGAGCTGATCGTCGACCACCTGGACGCGCCGGCGGCCCGGCGGCAGCCCGACCGGGTGGGGATGCCGCCGGACCGCGACGAGAAAGCCGTCGCCGCACCCCTGTACGGAAGCCACCACACCGGCGCGCAGCAGGTTCCCGCGGATGGCTGGATGAACGAGCTGAACACACAGGTGAAATATCGCATCGCGGCCGCGATCGGCGCCCGCTACGTCCAGCTGGAACAGGAATTCCTGATGGCCCGCGCCTGGGAGCAGGTCGGGGAGGTCAACGAGGCGAACCAGGCCCTCGCGGCCACGGAACTCGCCGCCGAGGCCGCCCGGGCGGCACAGGCCAAACACCTCGACCCCATGCGGACCGCCCCGCTCACCGAACTGTCCTCGCTCTACCGTGACGTCGTCGAGACCGAGGAGGAGGGCACGGGCGGACAGCCGGTCGCGAGCCTGCTGCGCCACTCAGCCGTCCCGGACGGCGTCGCCACGACGGCCTTCGTCCGGCTGACCCGCCCCGGCGGCGCGCTCCGCCGCCGCAGCAGCCGGGCCATGCAGGTGGCGGCGGCCACGGTGCCAGCGCCAGCAGCGGTCCCGGCGAGTGACGTGAGCGCGCCGGCCGCCGCGCCCTTCCTCAGCCGGGCCCTGGACGCCTCGAAGCTCTCCTTGCCATCGACCTGGCTTGCCGGGGTCGACCGCTCCGCGATCCCGCCGGCCGGCGAAGTCGTACACGGGCCGATGGCCGCATCGGAGGCCCGTGCCGGCGACCCGTCGGCCGCCTTCGCATCCCAAACCCTCAACGACGTGCTGTTCGGGCTGTGGATGATCGCCGTCGACTTCTGCGAGGAAGGCATCGCAAGCCCGATGTTCCCCGAGTTCGGCAACCCGAGACAGGAGCTCGAAGCCCTCTTCGTCATGAAGCAAGAACGGGAACAGCCGGGTGAGCCTCATGCGGCGGCGCGGCCGCCAGCGCGGCAGGGGGCCCTGCGCGGGATCCGTCGGAAGATCAGAGCCGAGGAGCGAGCCACACCCCTACTGGCCGCAGCCGGTCTGGGCATGACGTCCGGCACACTCGTCACGCGCATCCGGAGCGCTATCCGCCCGGTCCCGCAGGCTATGGGACACATGACGTCGCGTCTCGGCCAGGTGGTGATGGGCGAACGCACCGACCAGGACGCCCGCCCGCTGCGCCCGATCATGACCCACCCGGAGTTCGGGTTCCCGGTCGGGGCGGAGCTGCTGACCCGCTGGCCCGAATGGGCCGTACCGGGCATCTCGGCCTTCCCTGACAACTCTTCGACGCTCCTCGAACCCAACCCGGCCTTCGTGGAGGCGATGCTGGTCGGACTGAACCAGGAGTTCAACCGCGAGCTCCGGTGGCGCGAGTATCCGACGGACGAGGCGGGCACACCGTTCTCCCGCTTCTGGCCGCCGGGCGGCGCCGCCCCCGGCTACGGCGAGATCGCCCGCTGGGCGCTGGACGACAAACTGGGCGACCACGACCCCGACCGGGGCACGAGCCTTCTCGTCGTCCTGATCCGCGGCGAGGTACTGCAGCGGTATCCGGGCACCGTCGTCCTCGCCGCCAAGTCCGTGGACCGGAAGGTGGAAAGCCCGGACGTCACCTGGAAGGAACCCAGGTTCGTACTGCCCGTCGACGAACGCACCAACCTGTACGGGTTCGCCGGCCTGACCGCCGCACAGGCCGTCGCCGAACACTGGATGTTCGTGATGCGCGAACCCATGCGCGGCGCCCAGTTCGGCTTCGACGTCCGCACGCCCCAATCCCCGCCGTTCGACTCCTGGCCCAACCTCACCTGGGACGAAGTCCCGACCGTGAACGGATTCGTCGTACCCCGGGTGACCGGCGGACGCCCGCCCGCCCTCGCCCCCGGCCAGGACCCTCCCGGGTGGGAGGGCCTGGCCGCTTCGAACTTCGCGCGGATCCTCTTCCAGCGCCCGTTCCAACTGGCGTTCTCGGCGAGCGCGATGGTCGGCGAACCGCCTGCGTGACGTAACCGTTGCATCGCGGCTGTGGTACGTACCGCCTACGGCCATGTCTCGGACGGCCGGACCACATCAAAGTGCAGTCCGCTGGAACTCTCACCGCCACTGGGGTTCTTCTCGCGGCGGACCCACACGTGCCAGGAGCCGTCGAACCACCGCGCGAGCACCGGGCGGCGGGTGACCAGCGCCCCCTCCCTCGGCACCTCCTCCTCGTGCACCCAGTGGTCGGTGTGCAGCAGACTGCCGAGCGGCTTCGAGTCCGCGCCGGGCTGCAGCAGTGGCACGAGGGCGAACCGGATCGACGCCGCCGTCATCGCGTGCGGCACGAGCGGCAGCCAGTAGTCGGGCACGATCGTCTGCACCGCGTACGAACCGGCCGGGTTGGGCGGCGGCCCCTGCGGGGCGATGTGCAGCCAGCGCGCCCTGCGGTCGACGAGCTCGCCCCGGGCATCGGTGAAGGATGTCTCGACGGCCCACGCGAGATTGGCCAGTTCGTCGCGCGCCAGCATCACCGATTCGAGCCGCTCGCCGACGGCGCCTTGTCCGGACGGCAGGAGCAGCAGTCCGTCGTCGGCGCCGGTGACCGTGAACAGGTTCCAGTGGGGGTTGTCGCGCCCGGCGCGTTCGACGGTGTGCGTGGCGCCGAACGAGTCGGTGACGACGATCGGCTTCAGCGTCGTCAGCGAACCGGCCGGCACTTCCAGCGGGACCAGGAACCAGTCGTTGCCGTAGACCTCGGCGAAGGCGATCATCAGCAGGCGGCCGGTGTCCAATGCGGAGACGTCCGTCGACCCGAAGTCCAGTTGGGCGTCCTCCATCTCCCAGAAGCGGTCGGCAGGGATTCCGCCGAAGCGTACGGTCGAGGGGACCACCTCGTGATGGAACGACCTGACGGGAGCGGAGGACGCTACCGGTGCCGGTGAGGCGGCCGGGTCGAGATCCACACTGAACCAGTCCAGGCCGTCACCGAGGTACTCCTCGGCATGGAAGACCCGGTCGCCGAACGAGAAGTCCGCGCTGTGCTCGAAGCGGTGCGGATCGAAGGTGTCGAGCGCATCGGGCGTACCGGGTCCGGAGGGCGCTGTCGCGGACGCGACCCCGTGCCACCAGCCGATCCACTGTTCGCCGACGGCGGCCAGCCCCGGTACGCGCAGCCCGTCGCCGTCCAGATCCTTGGCCAGTGAGACCGCATCGGGGACGTCGGGCGCGAGCAGCGTGACGAGACTCACCGGCTCCGCCGGCATCGACTCAAACGCGTATACGGCCATGACCTGCGGGAGTTTGGCCATCAGGCCCGCCTCGTCCAGCAGCCGGACGAAATGCGCGCCGCCTTCCACCCGCAGGTATTCGTCCGGCCCGCCGCCGTCCTCCGACTCGACGAGCGCATCGAGCGGACCGGTCGTCGGGTCGTACGTCACCCAGGGCCGGGGACCATCCGGTGTCGGCGGATCCCCCTGGCCTGCCGGCCGCCATGCGGAAATGAGGGTGCTGTGCCCGTCGATCTGCGCGAGCACGGGCGAGCCGGCGTCTTGGCCGGCGAATTCGCCGAACTGCCACTGCCGGACGAGGGCCCATGCCGGATCGTGGACGCGGGCCGCGAGCCCGGAGGCCACCTCGTGGGTACGCGAGAGCGGCTCCAGCCTGAACCGGAAGAATCCGCTGTGCTCAAACGCTGTCCGGGGCATCGGTTACTCCTCTGCCAGCTCGATCCAGAAGTCCTCCAGCATCGACGCCAGCGCCGTGGTGCCGAAGTCGCCCACCCGGCAGGCGGGGAGTATGTCGTCGATCAGCGGAAGATCGGCAAGGTCGACCGCGCGCATCTTGACCAGCTCCAGGGTGTCGCGGACCACGAGTGCAAGTCCGTCCGCGGTCCAGCCGCGCACGGGATTGGGTGGCACGGCGATCAGGACGGCCTGCGGCGCCTTCGCATCGGGCCGGTCGAAGTGGAACGCCACTCCGGTCATCTCCGATTCCACCGGGACCGGGTCCTGGCCCGTCTTCGTCGCGGCCAGCGCATCGGCGCCGGGCAGCACCTCGGCCCACTCGTCGAAGACGATCCCCGCGATCGGTTTGTCGGCGGGCAGATCGGCCGGTGTGTGGCAGACCAGGTGCCGACGGGCCGGGGGCCGCTTCAGGGGGTCGAAGGTCCCGCCGATCCATGCGCCGCCCCGGGGCAGCTGCGACGCGGACAGCTGGCAGGGCCTGCCGGCCCGGGCGCCCGCCAGCAGCAGCGTCTCGTGCCAGGTCCGGACCGCCGGCCGGACCGTGCCGAAGCGGCGCACCCAGTCGGCCACGGCCGCGCCGGACGTACCGGACGCGGGAGCGGGCAGCGCGGCGCCGGGCAGCAGCGCGGTGAGCGGAAGAGGGGTGCCGAGCAGCTCGCCCAGGACGCGGGTCACGTTACCCAGCCAGCCGGGAGCGGTCGCGTCCGCGGCAAGTGCCTTGAGGCGGGTCAGGTCGCCTTCGATGCCGAGGCTGTTGCGCAGCCCGGCGTCGGCGAGGCCGGCGACGAAGCCCGCGACCCGCCGCCGCACTTCCTCGTTGTCGGGGACCGGCAGGTCGGGGCCGCCGGGCTGGTCTTCGGAAACGTGTGCCAGCAGCAGGGGGCCGGCCCCCGCCAGCAGGCCCTGGATCCGGCCGGCGACTGCGCATAGCTCCTCCCAGCCCCGGGTGAACTCGACCTCCGTCGCTGAGATCTGGGACAGCCGACCGAGTCTGGCGTACAGCCTGCGGTGCGTGCTGCCGGCGGCATCCAGGACCAGTCCCAGTGCGCTGAACCCGATCCGTTCGAGCGTGACGTCGAACGGCTTCGACTCCGATCCGTCCTTGACTCTACCGGCCAGCTTCCATGCGGCGGCAGGCCCGAGGAGACCCGCCGCCCAGGCGTCCACCCGCGGTTCGAGTTCGGAGAACAGGTCCGCACCCCACCCGGCAGGACGAGGTGGGGAGGCGGGCAGCACAGCCGCGATGCGGTGGGTGACGGCCCGCCCCCGGTGCGGGGTGCGCAGTACGTCGAACCGGTCCGGTACGTGCTGACCGCTGCCCAGGGTGTCGGCGGCCAGGCCTGCCCGAATAGGATTCCCGCCAACGAGCTGGTGCACGCTCTCGGCGAGCAGCAGGTCGCTCACCGCGTCGAGCGCGTCGACCAGATCGTTCAGCAGGGGAAGGACCAGCGGGTCGGCGGCCGGCCGCCCCTGGGCGAGCAGCAGCCCGTCCACCGTGCCGGCCGCGTGGGCCCGCGCGAGCGCGATGCCGTCGACGACGTTCCGGGCGGCGATCGCCGCGGAACTGCGCGCCCAGAGCTCGGGGTCGGGCTGCCCGGTCGTGGGCTCGGGGGTGACCGGAGCGGGGAACGTCTGCCGGAACTTGTCCTTCTCCCGGTCCAGATCTGCATCGTGCAGAGCCCGCTCGAAGCGGTACCCGAGCAGCGCCCCCAGGTTCTGACCGCGCCGGACCCCGCCGAGCAGCCAGCGGGCTGTCCTGGCCCGCCGGGAGGTCAGGTCGACAGCGAGCGGCGAGAGCGCACCGTCGGCCTGGGGTTGGGGCTGCCCGTCGACGGGCGGCGGAGCCTCGTCGCGATGAGCCAGATAGCCGGACCGGAGCACGGCTGCGGTGGCCGCGTGGTGCAGCGAGGGGGCGTGCACGTACCCGTCGGACGGCTTCGCCGAACCGGGGTAGAGGTTCTCCACCCAGCCGTAGCCGCCGAGGCGGATGCCGGTGGTGCCGGCCGCCCTGCTCTCGCCGAGCCTCTTGGTGGCCAAGGAGGTCGCCCACGCGTCCCACCGGTGGGAGTAGACGTCGAGCAACTCGAAGGCCAGCGGCAGGAATTCACTCGGCGCAACTCTGGCGAGGGCTTTCAGACCCGCCGCCATCGCATCGGCCGCCGACAGCCCCGGCCGTACGGATTCGATGATCTCGGCTGCGTCGGCCTCGGCCGTCGGCCCGCCCTGCCGTCGTATGAAGACCAGCCGGTCGACGGCCTGGGGGATCGTGAAGGCGATGTCCGTCTCGTCGCCGAAGAAGCCGCCAGTATGGGTGTGGAAGACATCCCGGCTGTCGCCGTTCAGCATCAGTGGGACGAAGTCGCTGGGCTTCTGCGCCGCCGTGCTGAAGCGGAAGTGCCCGAAGACGGTCGGCTTGCGGTCAGGGGAAGGCAAGCCCTCACCGGTCAACGGCCAACGTTCCACGTACTGTTCGTCGGTGAGCTGGTTGCGGAGTACCGCCACGGCGTCAGCGAGATGCCGGTGGCTGGCGTCGAAGAGGTCTGGATATTTGTCGGCGTTCGGTGCAAGGCGTTTCGGTACGAGGGAGTAGTCCGGTTCCGTGGTGTCGGAAGTCCAGGACAGGTTGCTGATCAGCTCGGACGGAATGGTCCATCGCACGCCCGACCGGACGCCGGGAACCGCCACGGTGGGACTGGGCGCGCGTTTGCTGACGCCGTCCCACTTCTCGTGTCCGCCCCGGGACGTCGTTTCGCGACGGATCACGAAGTCGTTCGACACCGGAAGCCTCGACAGGATGTCCGCGGCGATCCGGTCGGCCGGCGTGCCGTCGGTCACGCGCGGGATCCAGCCCGGCGCGAGCGCGCCCCTCCAGTGATGGCGCAGCCGCTGCAGCCAGGGCAGGATCAGCGCGTCGGCGCCGTCCGGGCGGTCCGGAACCCACTCGTCGACGGCCGTCACCGGGAGGAACCCGTACGGTTGCCGCCCGAGCCGGACGGTCGGAAGGGGTCCGCGGCTGCGGACGTGCTCGGCCAGATGAGCCCGCACCTTCTGCCACCGGGCGTTGGCCTGCTCGCGCTGCTCTTCCGACAGCGCGGTGCCGCTGTCGAGCATGAGCGATTCCGTTTGGAACGCGAATGCCAGCGCCCACCAGCTCAGCTGCGACAGCGCGGCGATGGGTCCGTCGCCGTCGTGCCCGGCACCCGGGCACTCGGCGAGGAACGCCGCGTCACCGGTTCCCGGACCGGGTCCAGCTCCGCTTACGGGGCCCAGTCCGAGTGCCCGTGCCAGGCGGGCGGCGTCGGTACGGTCCGCCAGAGCGGGCAGCGGGCCGGGCGGCATCGGTACCGGACGGGAAGACCACACGGAGCGAGTCTCCGGCGTGTTGTTCGTCGGCATGCCGGGCGAGAGGAAGCCCAGCCCGTCGGTGAACGCGTGACCGTGCAGGTTCCGGCGCAGCCGTTCCGCCCCGGCTTCCGGTGGCAGGTCGCTGACCCCGATGACGAAAAGCTCGTCCAGGTGGTCGCAACCCGCGGGCAGGGCCAGTACGGCCCCCATGCCGGCGGCCACCGCGGCGTCAAAGTCGATCGCCCACTGTGCATGCCCGTGATCGGGCGCGGACTCGTCGGCGGCGAGCAGGCCGAGCGGGAGCGGGTCGGGGATGGCCGTGCCGGTCTGGTCGACGACCGCCTGCCCGCCGACAAACCCGAGGAAGCGCCACTGGGCGGGCAGCGTGGACACCTCGGGAGCCTGCCTGCGCGCCGGATCCCGCAGTCGAGGGGCGGGCGCGCCAGGGCGTGTGGCACGCGTGGCCCATGCCGCGCGCGGTGCGGACACGGTACCGAGGAGTGTCCGCCACGCCCGGTCGCCCGGATCTGCCCAGTAGGCGCGGGCCGCTTCGAGCTCGTGGCGAGTCAGAGCCGGCTCGAACGCGTCGACATGTATGTCGTCGGGGTACACCCGCACCTTGATGCTGCGTTTGTCGGCGGCCCACTTCGTCTCGATGCGCACGGGCAGTAGTGCGATCGGCACGTTGGTCCGCTCGCCGAACAGGGGGGCCTCGGCGTCGAGCACGGTGGTGAGCTGCTGAGCGGCGCCGTCGAGCCGGGTGCGCAGGGCGGCGAGTTCTTCGCGCCGCCGGTCCTGATTCTTCTCGGCCCCGCGCACGAACGCGTGGATAGTGCCACCGAAGTTCGGATGATGCGTCGGGGCCCCCATGCGCTCCCACTCGTGGATCCTGCCCAGCGTCACCTCCCTGGCGTCCACGTCGATCACCTTGGTGTCGTGCTCCAGGCGAACCACGTCGAGCGCGCGGCGCAGTGCGAACGGGCTGCCCCGGGGCGCCAGTGGCGCCGCCAGGGAAAGTATCAACGCGTCAGGCCCGTCGAGCCTTGCAATCACCCCGTCGACACCGAGACTGAACTGGAAGCGAACGCCCTGCACTCCGACCGCTGTCAGCACGTAGACAGCCGCCGGAATGAGCGTGACCTGATGGGCGACGCTGCGTGACAGGGCGCCGGCGGACCAGCCCAGCAACTCCGGCATCAGATCATGCGGCAAAGCCCGCCCGTCCACGGTGACCGCGAAGCCGGAAATGGTCAGTGTGCGCCAGGAAGCCACGGCGAAACGGGAGTACCGCGGATCCAGCACGATCCGTCCGTCGGTGGTCACTGCGAAGTGGAAGTCGGCCATGCCCCTGGCGAGGATGAACATGTAGCTCTGGCCCGGCATCAGGGTCAGCTCATGGGTGGTCGTCCGCGAAAGAGGCCCCGCTGACCACCCGAGAAGCTCAGGGTTCAGATCATGGGACAGAGCTGTCGCGTCGATGGTTACCTTGAACCCGCGCAGCGTGAGGGTTCGTTCAGCGACCTCGGCAAACGCGGCATGTTCCGGGCCGATACTGATCCGTCCGTCGGTCGTCACTGCGAAGTGGAAGTCGGCCATGCCCCTGGCGAGGATGAACATGTAGCTCTGGCCCGGCATCAGGGTCAGCTCATGGGTGGTCGTCCGCGAAAGAGGCCCCGCTGACCACCCGAGAAGCTCAGGGTTCAGATCATGGGACAGAGCTGTCGCGTCGATGGTTACCTTGAACCCGCGCAGCGTGAGGGTTCGTTCAGCGACCTCGGCAAACGCGGCATGTTCCGGGCCGATACTGATCCGTCCGTCGGTGGTCACTGCGAAGTGGAAGTCGGCCATGCCCCTGGCGAGGATGAACATGTAGCTCTGGCCCGGCATCAGGGTCAGCTCATGGGTGGTCGTCCGCGAAAGAGGCCCCGCTGACCACCCGAGAAGCTCAGGGTTCAGATCATGGGACAGAGCTGTCGCGTCGATGGTTACCTTGAACCCGCGCAGCGTGAGGGTTCGTTCAGCGACCTCGGCAAACGCGGCATGTTCCGGGCCGATACTGATCCGTCCGTCGGTCGTCACTGCGAAGTGGAAGTCGGCCATGCCCCTGGCGAGGATGAACATGTAGCTCTGGCCCGGCATCAGGGTCAGCTCATGGGTGGTCGTCCGCGAAAGAGGCCCCGCTGACCACCCGAGAAGCTCAGGGTTCAGATCATGGGACAGAGCTGTCGCGTCGATGGTTACCTTGAACCCGCGCAGCGTGAGGGTTCGTTCAGCGACCTCGGCAAACGCGGCATGTTCCGGGCCGATACTGATCCGTCCGTCGGTGGTCACTGCGAAGTGGAAGTCGGCCATGCCCCTGGCGAGGATGAACATGTAGCTCTGGCCCGGCATCAGGGTCAGCTCATGGGTGGTCGTCCGCGAAAGAGGCCCCGCTGACCACCCGAGAAGCTCAGGGTTCAGATCATGGGACAGAGCTGTCGCGTCGATGGTTACCTTGAACCCGCGCAGCGTGAGGGTTCGTTCAGCGACCTCGGCAAACGCGGCATGTTCCGGGCCGATACTGATCCGTCCGTCGGTCGTCACTGCGAAGTGGAAGTCGGCCATGCCCCTGGCGAGGATGAACATGTAGCTCTGGCCCGGCATCAGGGTCAGCTCATGGGTGGTCGTCCGCGAAAGAGGCCCCGCTGACCACCCGAGAAGCTCAGGGTTCAGATCATGGGACAGAGCTGTCGCGTCGATGGTTACCTTGAACCCGCGCAGCGTGAGGGTTCGTTCAGCGACCTCGGCAAACGCGGCATGTTCCGGGCCGATACTGATCCGTCCGTCGGTGGTCACTGCGAAGTGGAAGTCGGCCATGCCCCTGGCGAGGATGAACATGTAGCTCTGGCCCGGCATCAGGGTCAGCTCATGGGTGGTCGTCCGCGAAAGAGGCCCCGCTGACCACCCGAGAAGCTCAGGGTTCAGATCATGGGACAGAGCTGTCGCGTCGATGGTTACCTTGAACCCGCGCAGCGTGAGGGTTCGTTCAGCGACCTCGGCAAACGCGGCATGTTCCGGGCCGATACTGATCCGTCCGTCGGTCGTCACTGCGAAGTGGAAGTCGGCCATGCCCCTGGCGAGGATGAACATGTAGCTCTGGCCCGGCATCAGGGTCAGCTCATGGGTGGTCGTCCGCGAAAGAGGCCCCGCTGACCACCCGAGAAGCTCAGGGTTCAGATCATGGGACAGAGCTGTCGCGTCGATGGTTACCTTGAACCCGCGCAGCGTGAGGGTTCGTTCAGCGACCTCGGCAAACGCGGCATGTTCCGGGCCGATACTGATCCGTCCGTCGGTCGTCACCGCGAAACGGAAGTCCGCGAAGCCTCGCGACAGGACCAATCCGTAGCCCTCGGCAGGGATCAGAACCAGTTCATGGACGGTGGCGCGCGAAAGCACTGCGTCGTTTCCGTTGAGGAACGGCCGAAGGTCGTGGGATAGGGCTCGGCCGTCGATGGTGACGGTGATTCCGTGGATGGTGACGAGGGGTGTGCCGTCAGCGGAGACGCCGACCGAGCCGCACTGCGCCACGGTGTCGGTCAGGTGCACCGCTCCGTCGACACCTACGTCGAACAGCGGCACCACTACCCTCGGGCCGGGGACGAATCCGTACCCCTCGGCTGGCAGGAGCGTCAGCTCGTGGGCCGAGCTCCTCGCGAACCGTGCCGCGCTGCCCTTGAGGAATGCCTCCAAGTCGTGCGACAGCGCCCGCCCGTCGAGCGAGACGGGGAAGCCGCGAAGAATCAGCGTGCTGGTGCCGCGTCCTCCGAGGAAGGCGTCGTTGGCGGCGTCGTACTCGACGAACCCCTCTTGCGTGACCTGGAATTCGAAGCTCGCCGGTTGGCCGGGGACCTGCTCGATGCCGTAGACCCCGGGAGCGAGAGAGAGTACCGGCGCGTCCGCGCCGTCGACGAGATCTGGGCTGTGACCTGAGACGGAAAACTCGGTGAAGGTCAGACCACTGCTGTCGATTCTGATCTCGGCCGTGTCGCTTCCCGCTTCTACCATCCCGCCGATCTGGAAGTGTACGCCGTCTTTCCCTGAGCCGCCCTTGAACCTCGGCTTCAGGGTGAACGCAATCGACCGGAAGAGCCCGTTCAGGCGGACGCTGCCGTTGGAATCAGTGGGCTCGCCTGGGGGTGGTTGACGCGCCTCGCCCGTGACCTTGTTGCCGTCGACCTTGAAATTGTCGGTGTCGCCGCTGAGCCGGGTGACCTCCGTACCCACCGGAAGATCCAGAAATTCCAGGGTCGAGGCGAGCGATCCCAGATGAAAGACGGGATCCTTCACCTCGGCATCGAATTCCACTCTGAACGAACTCCCGCCCCTGAGACCGACGATTTCCATGAGGTCCGAGGCGGGCAGGGGCGGGGTGAAGGACGCCGTCTGAAAGTCTGTGAACGTCCCGTTGAGGATGGCGGTGCCCAGGGGGGCCTCATCCGTGGCCACGGTGCGCTGCCCGGTGAGCTTCACCTGATGGCCGCCCAGGGTTCCGATGGCCTCGCTCTGCTCGACGTTGCGGAACGTCCAGTCGACGAACGCGAGCCGGAGTGTTGCCATATGTCTCGGCCTTCCTGACGATCTGGCCCAGGTGAGCCAGTGGCAAGAGGAACGGCCTTGCCTCATGGCCGGGCAGTGTTCTGCCTATTGGGCACCTTTATGAGATGCGCGGTCCCCGGGGCCTTACCCGACCTGGGGTGACCGGTCCCGCGGGTGCCGGCGGGCGGGGGTCACCAACTGGCTATGAGCCAGATCTCCTCCGAAGGCAAGGCTGAGTGGAGTAATTCGTTCAGCCCCACGAATGGGGAGCGCTCCTGGCTTGCGCCCGGCTAGGCAGGATCATGATGAAACGCGACCGGGTGCATATCATCGCGCCCTTGGTGACCGCCCATCAGTTCCACTGCTGGGGTGGTTGTTCGTGCGCCACAAAAGTGCCGGCGGGAGCAGGGGAAGTGTTGCCATATGTCTCGGCCTTCCTGACGATCTGGCCCAGGTGAGCCAGTGGGTTGGCTCGGAGACGCCCGCTAGGCGCGCCGTTGGGCCTCTCAAATGGAAACGGCCTTGCCTAATGGTCGGGCAGTGTTCTGCCTATTGGGCACCTTTCCTTCAGGTTAGCCGGATATAAAATGCGCAGCTCCCGGGGCCTTACCCGACCTGGGCGGTGTCGTACTCGACGAACCCCTCTTGCGTGACCTGGAATTCGAAGCTCGCCGGCCGTCCGGGGGAGCTGCTCGATGCCGTAGACCCCGGGGACGAGGGAGGGCACCGGCGTGCCCGCGCCGTCGACGAGATGTGGGCTGTGCCCCGAGACAGAAAACTTGGTGAAGGTCAGACCACTGCTGTCAATTCTGATCTCGGCCATGTCGCTTCCCTGTGGCTCTGAACATCCTGGAAGACGTCCCGACAACTCCGTGTCGCGCCAAAGGAACGGGAGCACAGAGCCGGGTTTTGGGCGTTGCACCCAGCCGAGGCGGTGACTGCACGCGCCGATCTGCTCATGTCTTCACATTCTAGGATGTCACGGCGACCTCTGGCCGCAACACGGATCAATGCCGCCGAGCGCGGTGCACTCGACTTCATAAAGGGTGCTGACGGGCCCGAGTCCCGTGGATCTCGAAGATTCACTTGATCACCGGGCGAACCGGCTACAACAAAGCCGAGACCGACCGCGACGCCCGGCAGTGGGAAGGCGAGGGGGCACCTATTCCTCGTTCAAGCGCGGGTGGACGGACGGCGGATCCGGACCGACTGGGCGAGGGACGAGGTGATCGTGTCTCCGTATGTCCGCAACAGTGCCAGGGTGCGTTCCTGGTCGACCAGGTTCAAAACGACCGCTGTTGCATTGATCGACATGGTTCTTCGTGTCCACGAGCGCGGTGTTCTCATCGGTGATCTTTCGGCGGACAACGTGCTCAAGAATCCCGAAGATGGCCGGATGTGGATGATCGACTTCGAGAGCGCCGCCGTGGACACGGACTCCTGTGAGCAGAAGCGGTTCGCGGCAATGTGGGCGACGCCAGGCTTCAAGCACCCGGCTCGAGATATCCGTAAAACACTGGTGCCTGAGGATGATTTCTACGCCTTGGGCATGGTACTTGCATGCGCGCTGATGGCGGTAAGCTACTTCAGTCTCGATCCAAGCGCGTTGCCGCGGTTCCTCGACGAGTTCGTTCGGCACGGCATCCCGCCCGAGGTACGACACGTAATAGCTGCGCTGGTCGATGGTGATGTCGTCGCGGCGTGCGACACGCTTAGCGATTGGCAACCCGAATGATGGAGGTCGCGAGCCGGCGAGCCCCTGGGCACGTAGGAAGGTCCACTCGCGTGAGCTGTGGCAGCCAGCCGACCACCCGAGATAAAATCGCCGAACAAGCACGCACATGTCATTGGCCGTGGCCATCGACCCGACCGCAGAATACGAGGCCATCAACTACGACCAGCACTATGTCCCAGACAGAACACAATGATTCGAGTCTCCAAGATCACCGGGTCGGTTCAGGGCGGCCATCAACTCCGTCCCTGCTGCAAACGGCAAGTCTCTCACCTCCTGCGGCCCGCTACAGCGCCCCGTGGGCGAACAGCGGGGTGGCGAGGGGGTATTAGCCACTGGTCTTTCGCAGCCGATGGTGAAATTGCTTTGCGTCCCATACTCGGGAGGTCACTGTGATCAGCGGATCTGTCGGACAGGGCGGTATCAACGGTCCAGACGACGTCATGGCGGTGCAGCGTCTGCTGAGCGATCTGCAGATCGCAGCAGGCCACGTTCCGCTTGACGTTGACGGGCTGGTCGGTCCCAAGACCATCGCGGCAATCTCGGAATTCCAGCAGCAGAATCCTGGCCTACTGGTCGATGGCAGGATCGACCCGACAGGGCCAAGCTTCACCCGGCTCGATGAAGTCAGCAGCAGTCTCTATGCGACGATCGTGCAGGAGCAAGGCTTCCCCATTCTGACTGCGCCGACGCCTCCCGGGACGCCGGGCGACCTGGCTGCCGATTTCGATGATATTCGCAGCGACTTCTCCGCGCTTGCTCCCACTGAACGCGTTGCCGGCGCCAGTCGCTTTGCCAACCCGGTTCCGAACCTCATCGCCCCGGTCGACCGCATCCGCTTGACCCTGCTCGGGGCGGTGCAAGTGGTTCCCTTGATCATTGTTCTCATCTTCATACTGGCGTTGCTCATCGTCATCACCTCCAACCCGATCTGGCAGCGAGCAGCCAAAGAGACGCTGAAAGGTCTCAAGGATCGCATGCGATTGTTGTCGCAGAAGATCCGTGATGCCGTTCAAGACATAGTCGACGCCATCGAGGGTGTTATTGGCGGCACACGATGTGCGGAGCTATGCGCGAACGAGATTAACAAGGTCAAGGACCTGCAGCAGAAGATCAACGAGCTGCTGGACAGCATGCCCGCCAACGACAACGACCCCAACGCGATGAAACAGCTGCAGTTCCAACTCGCCCGTCTTCTGGAGCAGATTGTCGCGGCCCAGGCAGACGTCGTTGATTGCCTCCAGCGGAATGGCTGCTAGGCCGTGTCTTGTAGGTCGGCACGCAGCCACAACACGATGGCGGCGATGATGATTTCTGAGCGGTAGTAGGCGGCGCGTTTGGTGTAGCGGGTGGCGAGTCCGCGGAACTGTTTGAGTCGGTTGAAGCAGCGTTCGACGACGTTGCGGCCGGCGTAGCGGTCAGGATCGAAGACGGGTGGGCGTCCACCACGGGAGCCTTTAGCTTTGCGGTGGGCGATCTGGTCGCCGCGCTGCGGGCTGGTGAACGCGATCCCCCGAGCTCGCATCGCCCCCGGGTTGACGGGTGCGAGTAGGCCTTGTCGGCCAGGACCCGGTCGGGGCGTGCGCGAGGGCGGCCCGGTCCGTCACGGCCGACCGCGACCTGGTCCAGCAGTGGCAGTAGTTGCGGGTTGTCGCCGGCCTGGCCCGGGGTCAGGATGACCGACATCGGTAGTCCACGTCCGTCGACAGCGAGGTGGATCTTGCTGGTCAGTCCGCCGCGGGACCGTCCGAGGGCTTCGCCGTCGACGGCGAGGTCTTCGACCCATCCGGTGCTACAGCCCCCTTTTTCCGGGCCCCGGCAGAATGCTGGTGGGCCCGCACGGAGCTGGAGTCGATGCTGAAGGTCCATTCCACGTTCCCGACAGCATCGTCTTTGACGATGACCTCGGCGAGGATGCGTTCCCAGGTGCCGTCCGCGGTCCACATCCTCAGCCGCTCATGCGCGGTCTTCCAGGGCCCGTAGCGCTCGGGCAGGTCTCGTCACGGAGCGCCGGTTCGAAGCTTCCACAAGATCGCGTTGATCACCTGACGGTGATCACGCCACCGCCGGCCGCCACTGTTGACCGGCGGCAGCAACGGCTCGATCCGGGCCCAAGCGTTCTCGGTCAACTCACCACGTCCCACCACCAACGCATGATCACCGATACCAGGCCAGAACCCTTACAGGACACGCCCTAGCTTGATCTTTAACCTGTGCGGCGGGGTCGTGGGACTGTAAGAAGAACGGGTCTGGCCCGTAGTCGGTGGTGACACCGGGTGTCTGTCAGGGCAGGAGGATGCGGTGGCGGAGGAGGTCGAATCCGGCGCGTCCGTGCATCTGTCTCATGATCCTCTTGGTGCGGGTGTTGACTCCTTCGGTCCGGCCGTTGTGGTAGGGCAAGGTGAGGCCGGCGTTGACGGCGGGCCGGTCGATTTCCAGGCCGTTGGTGAAACTGCGCAGGTGGGACAGACCGACAGCACGGGCCGCTGTGATCCACTCGGCGAGTTTCACATCGTTGCCCTTGGCCGGTTTCAGCAGGGCGGCGAAGCCTCGTATGAGATCGGCGAGTGCGCTCATCTCCGGGCAGGCCGCGGCGATCTTCTCCAGCAGGGTTGTTTCCTTCGGGCGTAGGTTTTCGGGGTCGGTGAGCAGGAGGCGACTGGCGTGGCGCGGGGTGGTGACGGGGCGGTCGCCTTCGGCGCGGCCCTGATTGAGGTAGCGGACCAAGAGATTCGCGCTGCCGGTGTAGCCCAACTTCCGGATCTCTTCGAGGAGGTGGGTGACCGGGACGGCCGGTTCCTCGGCGCGGCGTCGGCGCAGGTGCTCGCGGTAGGGGTCGACGAGGGTAGGCCGGTAGGCGGGGGCCATGCGCAGGGTCTGGGGTTCGGGCATGCGGGCGTAGCGTTTGACGGTGTTCAGGGCCACGCCCAGGCGGCGGGCGCAGTCGAGCAGTCCGACGCCCTGGCCGAGGAGCTCGTGGACCTTGATCCAGCGTTCGCGGGTGGTCTGCTCGCGTACTCCGCCGGGGCGGGGCGGGTTGATGGTGGCCCAGCATTCGGCGTGCGCGCGGACCTCGAGCTGGACTTTGTCGCAGAGATTTCGCCAGAGGTGCCATCGGTCGCTGACCTGCACCGCGTCGGGCAGGGCGCGGCGGACAGCCTCGGCGTAGGTGGCCGAGCCGTCCCGGCATACAACCTCGGCACCGGGATGTTCGCGCAGCCAGGACTCCAGAGTGGCGGCCTCGCGGTCGGGCAGCACCGCGACGCGTCGGCCGGTCTCGGCATCCGTGATGATCGTGGCGTAACGGTGGCGGCGGCGCAGGGCGAAATCGTCCACGCCGATCACTCGTGGGATCGCCTGCTGAGGCAGCGGCAGGCGCCGCAGATGGCGCAGCGCGGTGCTGCGGGACATGGGCACGGCCAGCAGGCTGGCCAGACGCGCGGCCGCCCGGCCGCATAACTCCCGCGCCACCTGGGAAATCTGCCCGGCCAGCCGTACCGTGCGGCGCTGATGACGCTCCAGCAGCCCGGGAATCTGCTCGCGGAAGGTCTGCCGTCGGCAGCCCAGAACCGGACAGACCAGCCGCCTAACTTGCAGGCGTACAACGACCTGACGGCCGTCAACTGGCACGTCCGCCACCGCCGCCCGTGGTACCCGTGGACCTTCGCCGTCGGCGTCCCGCACGCCGGACACGGCACCGCCTCCTTCCGGGTGCTGGCCGTGATCACTACCGCGTCACCGCCGTCCACCACGTCCTCGACGACCAGCACCGATAGCCCGGAAAACACCGTTCTCACAAGGGAGTTGACATCCATCACAAGATCATGATCGCGGGCGGCTACCCGGTGTCACCACCGACTACGGGCCAGACCCGTTGATTGGACAGTCCCGGGGTCGTGGGGTGGTTGACTTCTGGGTTTGCTGTTTCGTCGACGGTGTTTTGCGGGGTGTGTGCACATCGTGGCGCGGTGTGGGCCGAGTGTTCTTTCGGCCCGGTGGTCGTCCTGGGCCAGGGCGAGCGGGTTTCGGCGCTTGGGCCGGGCAGGCGGCTTGTGGGCGGATGTGCCGAAAGCCGCGGCGGACGCGGGCAGGAGTGAGTCTGTCCGGGGAACTGGGTTTCTCCCAGGGGCGTCGTAGGTCGGCTGCGAGCGGGCGGGCGAGACGGAGTTGTGTGTAGGCGGCGAGGATCAGCCAGGTCCATCGGTCGGCTGCCTCGGGGGTGCGGATCTTCGGTGAGGTCCAGCCGAGGGTTTGCTTGAAGAGGCGGAAGGTGTGCTCGATGTCGAAGCGCCGCAGGTATGCCTGCCAGAGGCGATCGGCGTCTGCTGGTGTGGCGTGGGTGCCTGACCACCACAGCCAGACCGGCTTCGGTGTTGCTCCGCTGGGCAGGTGGTGGATGTCCAGGCGGATCACGGTGCCCTCGACGATGGGGAGGGTGCCGTCGGTTGTGGCCCAGGAGGAGCGGTGGGTCAGTTTGGGGTGGAGTCGGTCCCAGGAACGGGCCCTGGCGGTGCCGTAGAGGCGTGTGTCGGTGACGGTTTCGGTGTCCGGGGTGCACCAGGTGTCAGGCTGTCCGACCCCGCCGGTCATCGCGAATGCCAAACCTGTGGTGTCACAGAACGCCTCTTCCACTTTGGTCTCTGCAACGCATGCGCCCTCCCGGAGTCCCTGCGCCGCCTGCTGAGCGATGCCTCGGGCTCCATCCGTGCGGACCTGATTCCGGCCTTCGACTGCCTCAGGCAGAGCAGCGACCCCTTCAGCACCCTTCTCTGGCTGCGCAGGCCCTCCACCCGACGGCTTTTTCACGACCTTGTCGCAGCGAGCGGTCCACTGACCCACGAGCATCTGGACGGCATGGTGCCGCGCCCTGTGGTGCAGCGCCTGCGCTTCGCGCTGGTGGACGGCGGCGTGCTGCCCCCGCGCGACGCTCGCCTCGCCGACCTCGAACGATGGATCGCCGAGGCCCTCGGTACCGTGAAAGCGCCAGCGGAGCGCCGCGTCATCGAGGGCTTCGCCACCTGGTACCACCTGCGCCGACTGCGTGAACAGGCCGCACGGAAACCGGTTGGAGCGGGACAGGCCTCCGTTGTCAGGCGGCAGATCAGCGCCGCCATTCACCTCGTCAACTGGCTGCACCAGCGCGGCCGCGCGCTGGCCACCGCCACCCAGCGTGACGTCGACGACTGGCTGACTGAAGACCACTGGCTGACCCAGTACAGTCGCACCTTCGTCACCTGGGCCGTTCGCAATGGCCACGCTCACAACATCAACGTCCCACGGCGACAGCCGAGCGATCCCGAGCACTTCATCGAGCACGATCAGCGGTGGGACCTCGTCCGCCGCCTCATGCACGACACTGACATCCCTGCGACTCAGCGCCTCGCCGGGCTCCTGGTCCTCCTCTTTGCCCAGCCCGTCAGCCGCATCGCATCGCTTTCCTGCCAAGACGTCGTGCCTTCTGATGACGGGGCGACGCTGGCGCTGGGACCCGTGCCGCTCGAACTTCCGCCACCCCTCGATACCCTCGCGCTCGAACTTGCCCAGCCTCGCCCGCAGAGCGGCGCCTTGGGCCGGGCGAGCACACAGTGGCTGTTCCCCGGACGCATGCCTGGGCGCCCCATTTCGGTCGGCCAGCTCGGGCGGCACATGACCGCACTCGGTATTCGCGTGAAGCCCGCCCGGAACACCGCCTTGATGACCCTGGCCGCGGAGCTGCCTGCCGTGGTCTTCAGCCGCTTGCTCGGCTTGCACATCGACGGGGCAACCCGATGAAGCCACATGGCAGGCGCCCACCGGAACAGCTACGCCGCCGATCTCACCCGCCGCTGATCCGGACGTCGCGGTGACAGCGAGGCCGGATCCTTCAGGCCCTCCACCGGAACCGAGGCAGCCGCACACACCTTCAAGCAAGGGTCCAGGTTTCCGTGAATTCAGGATAGGATGTACTCTCGGTGGGTGCTGACACTCGCCGCCGACATCGAAGTGCTGGCGCGGTTCGGTCGCGCCCTCGCCGACCCCATCCGCTGCCGCATCCTGCTCGCCCTGCGCGAGGCCCCGGCCTACCCGGCCGACCTCGCCGACGCCCTCGACATCTCCCGCACCCGGCTGTCGAACCACCTCGCGTGCCTGCGCGACTGCGGCCTGGTCGTCACCGTCCCCGACGGCCGCCGTACCCGTTACGAACTCGCCGACGACCGCCTCGGCCACGCCCTCGACGACCTGCGCACCGCGGTCGTCGCTGTCGAAGCCGACCGCACCTGTCCCGACGCCGACGAGAAGGGCTGCTGCTGAATGACCGCGATATCCCTGGGCCCCAGCCCTGCTCGCCGTGACGCGCTGACCCGTCGCATACGCGTGCTGGTCGCGGCCACCATCGCCTACAACGTCATCGAGGCGATCGTCGCCCTCACGGCTGGCACCCTCGCGTCCTCCACCGCCCTGATCGGCTTCGGACTCGACTCCGTTATCGAGGTCTCCTCTGCTGCAGCGGTCGCCTGGCAGTTCTCCGCCCGCGACCACGCTGTCCGCGAGGCCCGCGAACAGCGCACCTTGCGGATCATCGCCGCCTCCTTCTTCGTGCTCGCGCTCTACGTCACCGTTGACTCGATCCGCGCGCTGACCGGTACGGGCGAAGCCGATCACTCCGTCACCGGCATCGTCCTTGCCGCCCTGTCCCTCGCGGTCATGCCGTTTCTGTCCGCGGCCCAACGCCGCGCGGGCCGCGAACTCGGCTCCGCCACCGCCGTCGCCGACTCCAAGCAGACCCTGCTGTGCACCTACCTCTCCGCCGTCCTCCTGATGGGCCTGCTTGCCAACCTGCTGCTCGGTTGGAGCTGGGCAGATCCGATCGCCGCCCTGGTCATCGCCGCCATCGCACTCAAAGAGGGCCGCGATGCTTGGCAGGGCAAGGGCTGCTGCGCCCCCAGCTCGACCGGCTCGCTCGGCGTCAAGTCCGAGGCGGACCAGTGCGGTTGTGCCTCCGGCTGCGCCTGCTGCTGACTTGAGCCAACCGGACGCTATGCGGCCCGATGGAGCGGAGGAATTCCGCATCTTCGAATACCCGGGGTTACCAGTAGGGCGGAGGCCGCGGCGTGCTGATTCCCGCTCTTCCACGCGCAGGGGCTCGGGCGCCGGCACGGTGCTCATCCTGCCGATCCGGGGGAGCGGTGGCCCAGGCGGCGCAGGTCTGCGGAGCGGCTCCCGGCGGGCTGGAGGTCGGCCCACGGGTGCAGTTCCGAGCCTGCAGTTCCGTCGGCGAGTGTTCGTGCGGCCGCGGGAGCGGGGGATGTGTCCGCCTGGGCCGGCGTCGGTGCCGGTGTGGTGTGGCCGAGAAGGTCGAGTGCGGCCTGCGGGCCGTGGTCACGGCGTGCGGCCGCGACTGTTTCGAGGTCCCACGCCATCTCGCCGACCACGGTGCGGCGAGGGCCGCGGGCCTCGACGGTGCCGCGGACGAGGAGCAGGCCCGAGTGGAAGATCGTGTGGGCGCAGTCGGCGTGGGTGTTTTCGAAGAAGGCGAGGTCGACGAGCCCGGCCCCGTCCTCCAGCGTCACGAAGATGATCCGTTTCCCGGACGGGATGGGCGGGGTCTGGGTGGAAGCGCGCACGCCCGCGACGAGGACCTTCTGGCCGGGGATCATGCGCTGGAGGTGGGCGGCGTCGGTGGCGCCGAGCTCGCGCAGTAGCCGGTGGTGGTGCTCCATCAGGTGCTGGGAGACGTCGATCGACAGGACCTCGAGCTCGGCACTCATCCGCTCCCGGCTCGACATTTCCTTCAGGCCGCTCGGCTCCGCGCTCACCAGGTCGCCACCGAGCGCGAGCTGCCCGTCGGCGGTGGCGCGGTTGCGGGCATGCCGGTGCAGCTCACCGACCTGCAGCAGCAGGTCCCGCCGCGTCAGCGCGCCCTTGACCTCGTCGAGGGCGCCGATCTGGATGAGCCGCTCGGCGATCGGCAGAGAGGGTCTGGCCCGCTGCCAGAAGTCCTGCAGGGACGTGTAGGGCTGGTGAGCGGCGATCCGGGCCGACTCCGCGTCACTGATTCCCTTCACTGTGGACAGCGCGAGCCGAACCCCCCACCCCTGGCCTGTGGCCTCGACCCGGTGCGCCACCTGAGAGCGGTTCACATCGACGGGGAGGATGGGCACGTCGTGGCGGCGGGCGTCGGCGACGATCACCCGCATCGGCCACATTCCCGGATCGTGCTCCAGCAGCCCCGCATACAGAGCGGCAGGGTGGTGAGCCTTGAGCCACGCGGACTGCACGGCCGGCACCGCGAACGCGACGGCATGCGCCCTGCAGAACCCGTAGGCCCCGAACTCCTTGATGACGTCCCAGACTTCGCCGACGACCGAGTCGGCGTAGTCGCGCTCGGCGGCTGCCTTCTTGAACCACGTCTCCACGGCGGGCAGGCGCTCGGGGTCGGCGAGGGCGCGGCGGGCGACGTCGCCGGCGGCACGGTCGCAGCCGGTCATCTTCGCGAGGATCGCGATGATCTGTTCGTGCCAGATCACGACGCCGTAGGTGTCGTTCAGGATCGCCTGAAGGTCGGGGTGGGGGTAGTGCGGTGCTGCGCCGTGCCGGGCGGCGATGAATTTCGCGGGCATGCCGCCCTTGACCGGTCCGGGCCGGAACAGGCTGATGTCGGCGATGACGTCCTGCATGTGCCGCGGTTGCAGACGCCCGACCAGGTCCATCTGGCCAGGGGATTCGATCTGAAAACACCCGAGGGTGTCGCTGCGGCGGATCATCTCGAACGTGGCCCCATCGTCGAGGGGGACGTGGTCGGGGTTGTCGAGGTCGAGGAGTCTGCCGGTGGTGCGGCGGATCTCGTCGACGGCGTGCGCCATCGCGGACTGCATCCGTACTCCGAGCACGTCGAGCTTGAGGAGCCCCAGGTCCTCGACGTCCTCCTTGTCGGCCTGCAGCATCGGATAGTCGCCGCCCGGGGTGGGCTGCACCGGCAGCCGGTCCAGCAGGGACACGTTCGAGATGATCACTCCGCACGGGTGCATGGCATAGCCGCGCACGAGTGCGTCCAGGCCCTCGGCCAGCTCCCACAAGGGTCCGAACTCGTCTGCGCGGGCGGCGAGCTGGCGCAGTTCGGGCAGCTCGGCGAGCGCGGAGCGGATGTCACAGGCCCGGATGTGCGGAAAGCTTTTGGCGATCATGTCGACGGTCTGCGGGGCGATACCGAGGGCGAGCCCCGTATCTCTGAGGGCGTGACGGGCGCGGTAGGTCTCGGGCATGCCGGTGACCGCGACCCGCTCGAGCCCGAACCGCTTGATGATCTTGTCGTAGACCTCGAGGCGTCGTGCGGACTCCACGTCGAGGTCGATGTCCGGCAGCGACGTGCGCCGCTCTGACAGGAACCGTTCGAACAGCAGGCGATGTGTCAGCGGATTCGCGGTCGCCACGAACAGTGAGTGGTTGACCATGGACCCGGCACCGGAGCCGCGCGCGGCGACCCGGATACCCATCGCCCGCACGTCCGCGACGACCTGGGCGACCGCGAGGAAATAGCCCTCGAAACCGAGTCGGCCGATGACGTCGAGTTCGTAGTCCAGCTGCCGCACCGCTGCCGCATCGGAGTCCAGGCCGCGGGCGACCATGCCGGCCTCGCAGCGCTGGCGCAGCAGCCGCATCGCACCGCCCCGTCCCCGGTCGGCGCCGACCACGTGCGGCTCGGGAAAGTGCGGCCGCCCCATCCCCAAATCCTGAGCGGTCAACGTGCAGGAGGCCGCCGTGTCCTCGGTCTCGGCAAGCAGCACAGCCGCCCGATCGGGCCGCTGGCCCGCAGCCTCGGCGATCCGCGCGGCGACCGCCGCCATCTCGCCGCCGTCCTTGAGCCACCCCTCGCCACTGTCGACGTGACGCCGGTCGATCGGCCGCAGCAGCCGGGCAGCATCCAGCACATCCGCAAGGCGGTGCTGCGCCGGATCGGCGTACCGAACGGCGTTGGAGACCACCACCGGCACACCCAGCTCGTCACCGAGCTGCACCGTCCGCGCCGCCAACCGCAGCGACCCCGCCCCAGTCCCCGACCCGCCCAGATAAACGGCCTCCAGACGCAAGCCCGGCCCGGCGATCGACTGCCACGGCGCGAGCAACTGCTCCGCCAGATCCGGCCGCCCGGCCATCAGCGCAGCCACCGGCTCGGACGAAGGACCGAGCAGCACCACCAGACCCTCACCAAGGTGCTCCTGCAGCACCGGCCAGACCGCCACCGGCACCCCGTCGACGGGCGCGGCGTGCGCGGCCGACACGATCCGGCACAGCCGCGCCCACCCGCCCACATCCTGCGCCAGCAGCGTCACCCGCCACCGCGCCTCCACCACATGCGCACCGCCACGCACCGGCGTGCGGCGCCGTCCCGCAGCAGGGTCGGGCTCAGCGGCGGGGGCGACGGCGAGGTCGACGCCGAAGACCGGACGCACACCGGCGGCGGCCGCAGCCTTGGCGAACCGCACCGTTCCGGCGACCGTGTCGCGGTCGGTCAGCGCGAGGCTGGTGAGGCCGCGCTCGGCTGCCCGGCGGACCAAGTTGTGGGGGAGTGAGGCGCCGTAGCGGGCCGAGTACCCGGAGGCGACGTGCAGGTGGGAGAACTCGGAGGCCTTCACATCGACACCTCCGATCACACGAGCCACGATTCAAGCCGCATGGCTTGTTCTGTCACTAATGTATCGAACAAAAATCGAACAACGCGAGTCTTCTACCCGGCATGTCGCTGTGACGGAGCTGTGACTGAGTCTTTTAGTTGGCCAGTGAGCACTTGAGTTGGCCGCGGCTCCGGCAGTGCCCCGCCGGTGCGCGCACGCCGACGGCGCGGACAGACCCGCCCTGCTCGACGAAGTCCTGGTACGCCCGGCTCGGCGGACGTGTCAGACCAGCGGAATAGAGTCGCCGTCCTGGCCGGGGTGGCCTTGCCGTTGAGAGGGGAGTCGGCGTGCGCGTGCGCATGTGGTCCACGTACACGAAGGACGAGAAGCAGCGTCTCGCGCGGGGACTCGAAACGGTTCTCAGAGAAGGTGATGCTCCGGACGCGGAGGCATTTCTCGCCGAGGGCGATGGAGGGGTACTCATTGAGGTTCCTGCCCCGCCATACCAAGGAGACCTCGACCGCTACGGTCGCGCCCCCATCAAGATACGAAACGGCTGGGCGGAGGAAGCAGTCCGAGGGATCCGGCTCCTCGCCGAGCGGGTCGGCATCGACCTGAACTGTCACGGCGAGCACACCAACTACGGCAATAGACACGGCTTCTACCCACGCCCCAACTCCGGGTTCGTGCACATCACAGTCCCGTGGGCAGATGCTGATCACCTGTTGGCCGCCCTTGCAGGAGTGGCGCCGATCGTTCCGGCGGGAGAGTCGCGGCCAGACCCAGGTGCGATCGAGGGGCACGGGAGCGAGGTCTACGAATCGGCCGAGGTGATTGCCTGTATGGAGGCAGTCACTTCTGCAGGAATCGCCCTGTCGCACGCCGTGGCGGCTCTGCGGGCTGCTGCGAGTGAGGTAGGGGTCGACACGTATGCCGCTTCACGGCACCGACTGACGGGCGTCCGTCGCGCTGTTCCGCAATACACCGACCGTTCGATTCCCGCCCCCGACATCTACGATCCCTTCTGGGATGACCCTGTCGGCAGATACCTCATCCAGGCCAACTATCACCTGGCAGGCCTGCGGGGCATCGAGACGTCGCGACTCTGGGGCGTCGTCCAGGCGAGCTGGGAGGATCCCAATCACCAGGACGGCGAGTACACACTGAACCCGGCTCACATCGCCGAGGCGATCGTGCGGTTCGAGCCGGGCGTCGACTATGACCGCTTCCGCGCCTATATGCACGTGATGCGTGTGCGCGCGACCGAACAGAACTACGCGGAAGCGCTTGACCCCTCCCTCCGAACTGAGCGCGAGGCTGCCGAGCAGGCCGAGCGCGAGGATGCCACGCAGAAGCTGAAGGCCGAACGGGAGGCCCGGATTAGACACCTCAGGGTCCTAACTCGTCAAGTCAAGATACTGAGGCGCTGGGTCAAGCGCTGTCGTCATCGAACAGAGTCTCTTCGATTTCGCTGAGTTCAGCATGGGTCAACGGGGGTGCAGTCCAGTTCCGGGCTTGTGCATGCTGAACGAAGCGCTCGTCCAAGGCGACGTGGTACCGCTCGACGTAGTGCGCGAGGTCCGAGTACCAAAACCACTGTCCGTCGGTGAGTAGATGCAGTCCGTCGATCAGCTCACGGCCCGGACTCAGGATGTCGTGAACCGGAGATGCGGTGGCGGCAAGGGTTGTTCCCGAGCGCAGATATTCCACGAGGCGGAGCTCGACGGGGTCTGCGTGGGCACGCACGGCAGCGCGGAGCGAAGGGCCGTCAGGCCGGCCGTGTTCGAGCTCCTGGAACTCGCCGAGGAAACGGTCGGCGTTGTCGCTGTTCATGGGCGGGAGCCTAACTTGGGAGACACCCCGTGTGACTCCCTGGGAGATGTCCTACGCGGCTTGCAGCGATGCCTCAGTCGCCGCCGGGAAAGCCACAGCTTCGTCGTAGTACTGACCCTGCTGGAGGCAGTGGTAGAGCTGGCCGATCATGCGGTTGAACAGGTTGCGCTGGGCGGCGGCATGCCAGTCTGCGCGGTTGTCGCGTCGTCGCCGGTAGTGGGCTTTAGCGCCGGGCGAGGCGGTGATTGCGGAGAACGCCCAGAGGTATCCGGCGTGGTTCAGGCGGTCGTTCTTCACCCAGCGTCGGGTGATGCTGGACTTCTTGCCGGAGGCCCGTGTGATGGGTGAGGCGCCAGCGTATGCCTTGAGGCCGCGGGCGTCGGCGAACCGTTGTCGGTCGTCGCCGATCTCGGCGAGCACCCGGGCGCCGAGCTGGGTGCCCAGGCCGGGGAAGCTGAGGATGATCTCAGCGTCCGGATGCTGAGGGAACACCTCTTCGACCGCCTCGGCGAGGTTGTCAGCGGCGGCGCAGGCGGCCTCCAGCTGGACGAGGAGGGCGAGCATCTGCTTGCCGAGCGCATCCTCGACCAGCGGCGGCTGATGCGCCCAGTCGGTCCGGAAGACCTCGCGGAGCCGCACAGCCTCAGCTGCGATGCCCCGTTGGCGACCAGCCCGTTTGAGCACAGCCTGTAACTGCGTACAAGTCAGGCGAGCGGCCCTAGTCGGAGTCGGGGCCACCTTCAGGAACTCGCGAGCCTCGGGCCGGCAGAGCCCGTTCTTCCATGGTTCGACGGCCGCGAGGGCGGCCGGGTAGTACTCGCGCAGCAGGGAGCGGAGCTGGTTGGAGATCTGCTGACGGTTCCAGGTGGCGTCCTGCTGGGCCCGGGCGAGGACGGCGACGGCGCGAGCCAGGTCGCTGTCCTGGGGAAGCGGTCGGTGGGCGTGCATATCGGTGCGGAGGATGTTGGCGAGGACCAGGGCGTCGCCGGGGTCGGACTTCTTGCGTGAGACCGAATGGCGGTCGCGGTAGCGGGCGGCGGCCATCGGGTTGATCGCGAATACCTGCCGTTTGCTGGCCCTCAGCACGGCGACCAGCAGACCGCGGGAGGTCTCGATCGCGACCGGGATCGGGCCCTCTTCCGTGTCGCCGTACTCGGCGAGCAGGTCCAGCAGGATCTTGTAGCCGCCCGCGTCGTCGGTGATGTGCCGCTTGGCCAGTAACTGGCCGCTGTCGTCGACCAGGGCGACGTCGTGCGTCTTCTCCGCCCAGTCGATGCCGCAATAGATCACGATCTTTCCCCTCCCAGTGTTCGGTGTTTGCGCTGGTTGCGAGCGCATGCGGTCCACGCAGCGACCTAATCCCAGGACTCGACGCGAAGGCCGGTCCGCCACCTCAGTAGCCGTTCGTGGCACCAGCTCACCCCACGGGCCCCGATCTGCGTTGGAGCTCGGGATGCTCGGGCATTACGAGGGGTCACCGTGGGGCGGGCTCGCACCACAAACACCAACGAGCGATCAAGCGAGTGGTGTTGACGCCGGCCGCGACGGCGCCGGACGCTGCCGCTCTGGATAGAGGCATCAAGTGCCCGGACGGCTCAAGGCGTCAGTCCGACACCCACGCGATCACCACGGCGAGCACCGCTCGCTGCTCGAACGGCACTCAGAACTCACATCAGTCCTGAGAGCCGTTAGTACCGGATTAGGACGGCTCGGACGCCGTGATCACACCTGACACGGTCAAGATCATCGCAGGGCAAGATCACTTACGGGACAGCCCTTAGCTGCGCAGTCCATCCGTGCAGGTCAGAGGGTTCTCCTCGCGCTGCGGCTGTGCACCGGAGTACCCGACATCGCGTCTGCCTGGGACGTTCAGAACCGACGTATGCGCAGGCCAGGGCGGGTGGTCAACCGTAATGCTCAGACTGGCCAACTACGACGCTCAGTCACAGCTCAACATCGGCAACGCTCGTGTCCGGACTCTGTGAAGTCCGGGCACCGCCCCGGCGTCTCACGCAAGTGCGGGTACGGACTCGGAATCCGTGCTGTTCATGAGCCGTGCGGCCGTCATGGCTCCCGCCTATGTCGTGTCTCAGCTATGTGTGGGCAGTCTCAGAGTTCTCTGGGCGACAGGGCGTCCGTCTCGCGAAAGTCTGGGCAAGGGCCGTGGTGTCCGGCTACCTGTGGGCATCCCGGCGGGCCGCGACTCAGACGAGCTCGGTCTGCGAGGCAACCAATCGACGCCAAGTGATTTCAGGCAGGTTCTGGAAAAGGCGGATGCTTCACGGCCAGCGAGGAGGCAGGATCTCGGCATGGCTACCGAGATCGACGGGGTAATCGAGTGCCGTCCAGGCGCTCGCTTGTGGGGGCCTGACGACGAGGACTCCGTCTGGCACGCCGCCATGGAGCTGTGGCTGCTGAACATCGGCAACGCCTACGACGCGCTGGCCTGCCTCTTCGGCATTCGCAACACCTACGGCTTTCAGCCCCTCGCCGCGGACCGCGGGCTCCCTATGGATGCCTCCGAGACCGTGGCGGGCGAGCACGCTGCCTGGGGGCTCGACAGCGTCCACGGCACTACGTGGATCACCTGGGCCGAGCTGCTTGCCGCCGACTGGCAGGAGACCAACGCCTCCGGCAAGCGGAGCCGGGAGCAGGCGGCCGGCGATGCCTCGCACTGGGGGCCTGCGTGGAGCGTGATGCGCGCGCTGAGCGACCTGCACGGCGCATCCAACGTACGGCTCATCGTCTGGTTCTCCTGACCCTAGGCCTGCCCGGCCTAGGCACAGTGACTTGTCCACAATTCTTCGAGACGTCGCTCCGCCCGACGTCCTGCGGAACTGTGGGCACTGCAGGTCACAGGCTTGATGTGCCCACGGTTTTCTGGGACAGGACAGATCTCGCAGCACCAAGGCGAATGGGAGGCCAACCTGCAGGGCACCCTCATGGCGCCCGCCTCCCGCGCCCGCGCCGTCTCCGCCGTCCTCTCCTTCTACCGGCACTGCCAAGACGACCTCGGCTCCGCCCGTTGGAGTCGCCGCGGCCTGCCCGGAGATGAGCGCACTCGCCGATCTCATACGAGGCTTCGCCGCCCTGCTGAAACCGGCCAAGGGCAACGATGTGAAACTCGCCGAGTGGATCACAGCGGCCCGTGCTGTCGGTCTGTCCCACCTGCGCAGTTTCACCAACGGCCTGGAAATCGACCGGCCCGCCGTCAACGCCGGCCTCACCTTGCCCTACCACAACGGCCGGACCGAAGGAGTCAACACCCGCACCAAGAGGATCATGAGACAGATGCACGGACGCGCCGGATTCGACCTCCTCCGCCACCGCATCCTCCTGCCCTGACAGACACCCGGTGTCACCACCGACTACGGGCCAGACCCGTTCTTCTTACAGTCCCCCCGTGGCCCTGGCCGCGCGCATGCCCAGTGGTGGGTGGACCGAATTGGGGAGGGCCAGGTGGGGTGGAACTGGCGGGTCTCGAGGTGTGAGGTTCTGGAAAGTTTCCCGAGGTGTGGCGTGCTGGGTCCTCGGGCCCGGAACCATGGTCGTGTTGCTCAAGTCCTATGGTGTGCAAGGGGGATGGATCCTCACACTGACTAGATGGCAGGAGGGGTCTGGTGGCGGCGTTCACACCGTTGGCTTCGGGGGACCCCGAACAGGTCGGCCGTTACCGGCTGGTGGGACGACTGGGCCAGGGGGGCATGGGCCGGGTGTACCTGGCCCAGTCGCCGAGCGGACGCACGGTCGCCGTGAAGGTGGTACGAGCCGTCCTGGCGGACGACCCGGGGTTCCGGCGGCGGTTCGTCCGGGAGGTGGCGGCGGCGCGCCTGGTCAAGGGCGTCTTCACCGCCGCCGTGGTCGACGCCGACCCGGAGGGCCGCCCGGCCTGGCTGGCCACCGAGTACGTCCCGGGGTTGTCCCTGGGAGACGCGCTGGCCGAGTACGGGGCCTGGCCGGAGCACGCGGTGCGACAGCTGGGGGCTGCGCTGGCCGAGGCGCTGGGAGTCATCCACCGTGCAGGCGTGGTGCACCGGGATCTCAAACCGTCGAACGTACTGCTGGCGGCGGACGGCCCCCGAGTGATCGACTTCGGGATCTCGGTGGCGGCCAAGGACACCCTGCTCACGGAGACGGGCGTGGTGATCGGCACCCCCGGGTTCATTCCGCCCGAGCAGCTGCGTGGCGAGAGGACAGGCCCGGCCGCTGACGTATTCGCTCTGGGTGCGGTGCTGGCGTACACGGGGTCGGGCACCGGCCCGTTCGGAAACGGCGCGGGGCACGCGGTGAACTACCGGGTCATGCACGAGAAACCCGACCTGGGCGGCCTGCCGTCCGCCCTCGCCGAGGTGACGGCCCGGTGCCTGGCGAAGAACCCGGAGAAACGGCCCGCGATACCGGAGTTGCTGAAGGAGCTCGGACAGGTCCCGGGCAACCTGCCGGACGGCCGGATCGCACAGACCGACTGGCTGCCAGGACCGGTGGCTGCTTCGATCGCGCGCATCCACGCCGAAGCCGCCAGGCTCACCTTTGAGGAGAAGGACACCCTGGAGCTTTCTCCTGGGCCTGCCCCGCCTGTGGCGGAGCCCGATGACGCGCCTGCCGCTGTGCTGCCTGCCCCCGGCGGCCGGAATCACCTGACCCGGCGCCGTCTGCTGGCGGGTCTCGCCGCCACCGCAGTCGTCGCCGTCGTCGCCACGACAGCACTCCTGGACGGCTTCGGGCCCGGCCAGGACGAGAAGCCTCGCAGCACGCCGAAGGTGAAACAGCTGTGGTCCCGCCCGTTGGACGGCGGACTGTCGCTGGATGTGGTGTCGGACGGCGCGGTCTATCTCAGCAGCGCGGAACAACATACCGTGCAGGCCCTGAATGCCAGGGACGGCAGTCGGCTGTGGCAGCGGCAGACAACAGGGGCCAACACGAGTGTTATGTCCGCCTCCGGCGGGATGCTCTACTACGCCAGCGGCGAATCCCTGTACGCAGCGGGCGCGGACAATGGCGAGACACGCTGGGAGAACAAGGAATATCGCCTCCGCTTCGCACCCGTTACCGTCGACGACGCTGCGTACTCCAACCTCGCCGGCCATCTGTTGGCCCAGGACGTCGGCACCGGCAAGCTGCGCTGGACCTACCCGCTTGGGAACGGGGCAAAGGACGATGTCGCCATTGTCGGCAGCCGGGTCTACGCCCTTGCCGACCGGGTGCTGCATGCCGTGAACACCGGCACCGGCACAAGGGAGTGGACGTTCGAGGCCGGCAGTGCCCTGGTCACGGCTCCGGTCGTGGCGAGCGGCACGGTCTACGCAGGTGGCCGGGACGGCACCCTGTACGCCGTCGACACCCGGACCGGCAAGGAGGTGTGGCGGCAGGGCTTCGACGGGAAGCTGCGGGACCCTCGGACCGCGGACGGGGCTGACGCCCCCGTCGTGGCCGGCGGGGTCGTCTACTTCGAGAACGACGGCTATGTGTCGGCCTTCGACGCCGGCACCGGAAAGCCGTTGTGGCGTCACCGTCCGGCCGCGGACGAGACCAAGATGTTGTCGGTGGCCGCCGGCACCGTCTACTTCCTCGATCTGGCCGCGGGGAATCTGCACGCCCTGGACGCCCGCAGCGGTCTGCCGAAGTGGACGGAGAATCTGGCGTCCCGCATCGAGTGGCGCCCCTACCTCGTCGACGGCGTCGTCTATTACGAGGACGGCGACCGGCTGCGCGCCGTCTCGGTGGTGAACTAGCACTCAGAGCCTGTGTCTCAGGGGGCGACGGTGCTGTGGAGCGAAGCGCCCCGTTGACCGGACTCCAGGCGGAACGCGCACCTGCGGGGCCGAGCGCGAAGCCGCGCACGTACCAGTGAAATCGGGCACAACGATCCGTGCCGTGCACGGGACAGCAAGGGGAGTGACGAGTGGCGGGGTTCGCACCGCTGGAGGCAGGAGACCCCGGCCGGGCCGGGCCGTACCAACTCGTCGGCCGACTCGGCTCGGGCGGCATGGGCCGGGTGTACCTGGCCCGGTCGCCGGGCGGCCGGACGATCGCGGTGAAAGTCGTCCGGGAGGAGTTCGCGGGCGACCCCAGGTTCCGGCAACGGTTTGCCCGAGAGGTCAGCGCCGCACGGCGCGTTACCGGCTTCTTCACCGCCGCCGTGGTCGACGCCGACCCGAAGGCCGACCCGCCGTGGCTGGCCACCGCATACGTGCCCGGCCTGTCCCTGGCCGAAGCGGTCGCCGCACACGGCCCCTGGCCGGAGAAACCGGTGCTGGCGCTCGGCACCGCGCTGGCCGAGGCACTGGAGAGCATCCACGGCGAAGAGGTGGTGCACCGCGACCTGAAACCCTCGAACGTGCTGCTCGCCGACGACGGACCCCGGCTGATCGACTTCGGGATCTCGGTGGCCGCTGACGACACGAGACTCACCCTGGCCGGCACCGCCATCGGCACCCCCGGCTACATGTCGCCCGAGCAACTCGTCGGCTCGGACGTCGGGCCCGCCTGCGACGTGTTCGCCCTCGGCGCGGTCCTGACGTACGCGGCGACCGGGACCGGCCCCTTCGCAGGGGGCTCCGCCCACGGCGTGAACTACCGGGTGGTCCACGAGGAACCCAACCTCAGCCACGTCCCGGCCCGGCTCGCGGATGTGGTGGCCCGGTGCCTTGCCAAGGATCCGCGGCAGCGCCCCTCGGTGCCGGAACTGGTCGAGGAACTGGGCCAGTTCTCGGCAGACGGCCGGACAGCTGGAGTGTTCACCCGTTCGGACTGGCTGCCCACGCCGGTGGCCACCGAGATCACCCGCATTCAGAACACGCCGCTGCCGGAGACGACCACCGGCACCATGCCCCTCAAAGCGCCCCCTGTCGGCGTCGTACCCGCCAGCCGGCCTTGGGGCCTGCCCCGGCGCCACGCTCGGATCAGCCTCGCCCTCGCCGCGGCCCTGGCGGTCCTCGCCGCCACACTGTTGTTGCCCGACGGCCTCCTCAACAGGGACCGGAGCAACGCCCAGGACAAGGAAACCGCCGCTCCGGCAAGGAAACTGGCCTTCGAGGAACTGTGGACCTACGAGAAGGACCCCGTTTACCCGCCCGCGGTCTCCGACGGGAAGGTCTACTTCGGCGACCACGGCGGCACTCTGCACGCGCTCAACACCGACAACGGCACCCCGGTATGGAGCTACGACGGACTGAAAGGGGTGGGGCAGCTCGCCGTTGTCGACGGGGCTGTCTACGGCTCCAACGACGAAACGGGCACGTTGCATTCCGTGGACTCGGACACCGGAGAAAAGCTGTGGAGCTTCGAGGTTGACAGAGAGTTCCTCAAAGGAGGCTTGCTCTCTTTCGCCGTGGCCAAAGGAACTGTCTACGTGTTCAGTAAACTCCTCCAAGGGGACCACGTGCTGTACGCGCTGGACGCCCAGAGCGGAAAAGAGCTGTGGAACCGCACTGTCGGCAACGGCGTGTCGCCACTCGTCGTGGCAGACGGAAAGATCTACTGCGGCCTTCTGGTGGACTACAAGAACTATCTCTACGCCCTGGATGCGGACACCGGCGACCGACTGTGGCGGATCAAAACTGGCGACATCATCCCCGGCACAGTGACCTCTATCGCGGTCGCCGGAAGCACCGTCTACTTCGGCAACCGGAGCGGCACTTTCTACGCCGCAGACACCGCAAAAGGCGCAGTGCGCTGGACGTACCAGTCTGAAATCAAGGACGCGGAATGGATCGACCCGCCCTTCGTCGCCGACGGCGTCGTCTACGCCGGCGTCAATAAGCGCGGCGTCACCGAAGACGGCCCTGGCCACGCGTACGCGTTCGCCGCCAACTCCGGCAAACCGCTGTGGGAATACAGAGGGGCCGGCGCAGTCTCGCCGCCCGTACTCACCGGTGGCGCGATCCACTTCAGCGACGCCGGCACCCTGCGGGCCCTCAACTCCCGCACAGGCAAATCTCTGGGCAGTACCGCCCTGACCACCGGCGCGGACCCTCGCCTCACCGTCTCCGGCGATCGCGCCTACTTCGACGGCGCGGACGGCCGCCTGCACGCGGGGAGGATCTCCCGCACCGGAGGCTGAGCGCCCTCGCCCCAGCTGAGGTCAGTGAGCAGGCCGTTGCACCCCATGAGCGCTTCCGACGGGTTACCGGCGGGAGGCGCGGCCTTCCAGTCCAGCCTAAGACGGTGTCCTACATGGTGAGTGCGGACATCACCGGTCACCGGTCACGGCAGTGCTGGTGACCGATGTGGTGAGTGCCGTGGTGAGTGAACCAGCCGGCGGACAGTGGTGAGTTGACGGCCAGCTGATCTATCCACAGGCAGAGCCCTGCACCCTGCCCGGACCGGGGCACCAAATCTGGCCTGGTTAAATCGAACGGCACGGTCATGCCGCTGCGGGCAAGGGGAAGTAGATGCCGCAGAAGAACCTCCAGTTCGGCCGGTTCGGCGCGAGCGGTATCAAGGGCGCTGACGCCGTTGCCCGGCAGCTCGATCAGCTCGCTGGGTACATCGCCACGCCGGTCACCGCCCGCCGGGGCCTGATGGTGTTGGGACTCCTTGAAAATCCCCACCCTCGCTCTTCGCCCCAGTTGATTGCGGGCTCAACCAGGAGGCGGCACCCCTACCAAGCCAACTGTGGCGCGCATCACATCGACTTCATGTCACGGACTGGCTCGCAGCTTCCATCCACTGGTCGTCAACAGCGAGCGGAGGAAGGCAAAGCGATGAGTGCACAGCACGAAGTCGGCAGGGCGACCACCCACCGGGTTCTGATCGTGGGGGCGGGTTACGCGGGCATGTCCGCCGTCATCCAGCTCGCGGCGCGGGTCAAGCGGCGCGAGGACGTGCAGGTGACCCTCGTGAATGCGCAGGAGCGGTTCACCGAGCGGCTGCGGCTGCACATGACGGCGACCGGGCAGCAGCTTGCCGAGCTGAGCATTCCGGAGCTGCTGGAGGGGACGGGCGCACAGTTCGTGCGTGGCTGGGTGACGGCGGTGGACGCGGACACGAAGACGGTGCGGATCGACGACGACCGGGTCCTGCACTACGACACGCTGGTGTACGGATTGGGCAGCGTGGCCGACACGACTGCGGTGCCGGGCGTCGACGACCACACGTACAGCCTCAACAGGCCCCAGGACGCCGAGGTGCTGGCCGACCGGCTGGCGCGGCTCGGCGGCGGCACGGTGGTGGTCACCGGCAGCGGGCTGACCGGCGTCGAGTCGGCCGCGGAGATCGCCGAGCGGCACCCGGAACTGAACGTCGTGCTGCTGGGCCGGGACGAACCCGGTGCGGCGATGAACCCAAAGGCCAGGACGTATCTGCAGTCGGCGCTCGACCGCCTCGGCGTCCGGGTGCGCAGCGGCGTCGAGGTGGTGAAGGCGCTGCCCGGGGCGGTCGAGCTGGCGGGCGGTGAGAGCATCGCCGCCGATGTCGTCCTGTGGACGAGCGGCACGCGGGTGTCGCCGCTGGCAGCCGCCGCCGGACTGGCCGTCGACGAGCGCGGCCGCATCGTCACCGACGCCGCGCTGCGTTCGGTGTCGCACCCGGAGGTGTACGCCATCGGTGACGCCGCGGCAATCCGCCAGGGCTACGGCGTCATGCACGGCACCTGCCAGGGCGGGATGCCGACCGGTGTGCACGCCGCGGTGTCGATCGTCCGCACGCTGAAGGGCAAGCGGCCCAAGCCGTTCCGCTTCGGCTACTACCACACGCCGGTGAGCCTGGGCCGGCACGACGCGGTCGTGCAGTTCACCCGCCCCGACGACAGCCCGCGACGAATTCATCTGACCGGCCGGATGGCGGCCCGGTATAAGGAGACGGTGACTGCCTCGCCCTGGCCGACCTTCGGCCGTATGAAGAAGATGCCCGCCTCGGGCGCGTTCTGGCCGCACGGCGGTCGCTTCACCCGCGTCGCCGAAGGTGCCGAGTGAGCGCCGGCCAGCAGGTCTTTCACACGTACCGCAAGCTGCTGTTCTCCGTGGCCTACCGTGTCCTCGGCTCCGCGGCCGACGCCGAGGACGCGGTGCAGGACGCCTGGATAAAGTGGTCGTCCGCCGACCGTTCCCAAGTCGCCGATCCCAAGGCGTACTTGACGCGGATCGTGTCCAACCTGGCGCTGGAACGCCTGCGTTCCACCCGGCACAAGCGCGAGACCTACGTCGGCCCGTGGCTGCCCGAGCCCATCCTCACCAGCGGTGACACCGCCGATGCCGTCATGGACGCCGAGTCGGTGTCGATGGCGATGCTGGTGGTGCTGGAGACGCTGAGCCCGCTGGAGCGCGCCGTCTTCGTGCTGAAGGAGGTCTTCGGCTTCAGCCACGCCGAGATCGCGGAGGCGGTGGAACGGTCCGAGGCGGCGGTACGACAGGCCGCGCACCGTGCGCGTGAGCACGTACGCGCCCGCAGGCCCCGGTTTACCGCCGACCGCTCGCGGCAGCGCGAGGTCACGGAGCGGTTCCTCGCCGCCGCGACCGGTGGTGACATCAACACCCTCATGGAGCTGTTGTCTCCGGACGTCATCCTGTGGACCGACGGCGGCGGCAAGGTCCGTCAGGCGCTCAAGCCGGTCGTAGGAGCGCAAACGGTGGCCTCGTGGTTCGCGGCCATCAGGACGGTCACCTACCAGAGCGTCCAGCCCGCCGACATGCGCGCCGAACTCGTCGAGATCAACGGCGGCCCGGGCATGGTGTTCAGCGCCCCGGACCGGGTGATCGCCACCATCACCTTCGACTTCGACGCCGACGGTCGTATCATCGCCGTCCACAACGTCGCCAACCCTGACAAACTCCAGGCCATCACGGACGGCACCGCCCACGACGTCGCGACGTGGTGACCGTTGGACGAGAACTACCCTCGGATGACGACCGAGGGCCTCAAAGGGTCCGCTCACCCTTTGACCGGTCATGGTCGCGACCGCTGGGTGGCCGGTCGGACCCGCTTCCGGCAACAGGTGGCTCGCGGAGTGAGGAACACGAGCAGGTCTGGCCGACGAGGTGAGCGGGGGCGGGGAATTTCAAGAAGCCCCATCAGCGTCAGTCATCGACACACCAGACCAACGATCAGATGATCCGAAGGGAACGGCCTAGGGCCTGTGTCGAATGTGTTGGTCACGGCCACTCGTCGATGGCCCTGAAGAGGACGTTGCCTCGTAGCGGGATCGCAAGCCTGTGCAGATGGCCAGTTCCCAAGGGCACGGTCAGGACTGGTCCGCCACGGCGGCGGTGAAACGCGCCACGACCGCCGCAACCGCGGCACGCAGTTCCTCCCCGCCTTCGACGCGGAAGGCGAACGGCACCCTCGCCAGCCATTCCTGCGCGTACATGTCCGGGTTGCGGGTGCTGCCAACCAGCACGCATCCGTCCCCCAAGGGCTCGAGCCGCCCCATGGGCGGCCGGATCCACGGGGCCACCTCGGTCAGGGGAGCGTCGAACACCACGCGGGTGGCGAACTCCCATCCGATGCCCAGGTTCTCCTCGAGCACCGCGACCGGGTCGAGGCCCTTGGGCGGCTCGAAACCGTGCTCGGTCGGCCGGACCCCGCGGACCCGGTCGACCCGGTAGGTGCGGATTGCGTCCACACGATGGGAATGGCACAGCAAGTACCAGCGCCCGTAGCGGACGACGATGGACCAGGGATCCACCTCCGCCTCCCACTCGTTGCCGGCCTCGCTGCGGTACGTGACCAACACGCGGCGCCGGGTCGCGACGGCGTCGACGAGTTCGCTGGTGATGGCCGGATCGGGGCGGGCCGAGTACGGGTCCGCTGCGGCCGACGCGTACTCCCGCAGCATTGCCGCCTGTTGGCCGACATTCTCCGGAAGCGCCTTGACGACCTTGCCCAGGGCGGTACCGACCAGGTCGTCGGTGTCGGCCGCGGTCGGCTGGCCGCTGAGTACCGCCATCACCAGGCCGAGGGCCTCGGACTGCGTGAAGTGCACAGGGGGCAGCCTCGTCCCGCGCCCCAGCCGGTACCCGCCATGCGGCCCCCGGGCCGACTCTACGGGGATGCCGGCCTCTCGGAGGATCCCGATGTACCGGCGCGCGGCTCGCTCCGTGACACCCAGCCGCACAGCGAGTTCGCCGGCCGTCGTACCGGGGCGGGTCTGGAGGATCTCCAGGGCGCGCAGCGCACGTGCGGTGGGGCTGAGATCGTTCGACACGGGAGCAGGCTAATCCGCTCCGCTGAGCTCCACGGTCAAAGGAGTCCGAGGCTTCGCCCCGGACCCGTGGGGCGAGGGCGACCGGGTCTGGTTTCCATACGTGGACCGCCACCGGACTTCGCCCAGGACGCTCGGGTGATCGCCAGATAAACCGGCAGCAGATTGTCCGGATCTCCTCCTACGGTGACATCCATGAAGCTGGAGAAGGGGAACTGACCATGGACATCCTGCTCATTGGTGGCCTGTGGCTGAACGGATCCGTGTGGGGCCGCGTCGCGTCCGCGCTGGAGCCGCTCGGCCATCGCCCCGTGCCGCTCACCCTCCCGGGCCAGGGGGACGGCTCCGTATCCGCCACGCTCGACGACCAGTTGGAGGCGGTGCTCGCCGCTGTGGACGTGGCGTCCGGCAAGCCCATGGTGGTGGGGCATTCCGCCGCCTGCACGCTGGCCTGGCTGGCCGCCGATCTGCGGCCGGAGCGGCTGGCCAAGGTCGCCCTCATCGGCGGTTTCCCGACTGCCGACGGCCAGCCGTACGCCGACTTTTTCGAGGTGCGAGACGACGTCATGCCCTTCCCTGGCTGGGGCCCGTTCGAGGGGCCGGACGCCGCCGACCTCGACGACGGGGCCAGGCGAGAGTTGGCGGCTGCCGCGATCCCCGTGCCCGCAGGCGTGGCCGAAGGAGTGGTACGGCTGGCAGACGAACGGAGGTTCGACATCCCGGTCGTGGTCGTATGTCCGGAGTTCACGCCCGCGCAAGCGCAGGACTCGATCAACGCCGGCGACGTCCCGGAGCTCGCCCGGGCCAAGCACGTCGACTTTGCCGACATCGACTCCGGCCACTGGCCGATGATCACGCAGCCTGCCGAGCTGGCCCGGATCCTGGCTGCGGCAGCCAACGCGGCCTGACGGGGGAATTACCGGGCACGAGCAAGACCCTGGGTGTGCTGGTCACAGCCACTCGTTGATGGCCGCCACCAGAACCGTCGCCTCGTAGCGCACCGCGAGTTTGTCGTATCTGGTGGCCACGGCGCGGTGACGCTTGAGGCGATGCTGGCCGACCCGCTCAGGCTCCAGATCGTGACCCTGCTCGCCCGCGAGACGCTCTGCACCACGCACCTGGTGGAGGAGACCGGTGCCAAGCAGACGAACCTCTCCAACCACATGAAGGTGCTGCGCGAGGCGGGCGTGGTGGACACCGAGCCGTGCGGCCGGTTCATCTACTACCGGCTGAAGCCCGAAGTCATCGACGCCCTAGCCAGCTCCTTCGGTGAGCTGGCGGCCACCGCGCGGGAGACCGTGGAGACCGGCCGGAAGCGGGCCTGCTGATGACGTCCACCGAACCCGCCACCACCGGCAGCACGAACAGCGAAGAGGCGCGCGTCGTCGCCAAGCTCTCCACCCTGGACCGCTTCCTCGCCGTGTGGATCCTCGCCGCCATGGCCCTCGGCCTCGGCCTCGGACGGCTGATTCCGGGCCTGAACGACGCCCTCGCCAAGGTCGAGATCGGCGGGATCTCCCTGCCGATCGCGGTCGGCCTGCTGGTGATGATGTATCCGGTGCTGGCCAAAGTCCGCTACGACAAGCTCGACGCCGTCACCGGCGACAAGAAGCTCATGGTGTCGTCGCTGGTCATCAACTGGATCGTCGGCCCGGCCGTGATGTTCGCCCTCGCCTGGATCTTCCTGGCGGACCTGCCCGAGTACCGCACCGGCCTGATCATCGTCGGCCTGAGCCCGCTGCATCGCCATGGTCATCATCTGGAACGACCTCGCCTGCGGCGACCGCGAAGCCACCGCCGTCCTCGTCGCCCTGAACTCCGTCTTCCAGGTCCTGGCGTTCGGCTTGCTGGGCTGGTTCTACCTCGACCTGCTGCCCGGTTGGCTCGGCTTGGGCGACGGCGAGCACCTCGACATCTCCATGTGGAAGATCGCCTTGAACGTCGTCATCTTCCTCGGCGTCCCGCTGCTCGCCGGATTCCTCACCCGCCGCATCGGCGAGCAGAAGCTGGGCCGCGAGCGCTACGAGGCCAACTTCCTGCCGAAGATCGGCCCTTGGGCGCTGTACGGGCTGCTGTTCACGATCGTCATCCTCTTCGCCCTGCAGGGCAAGACGATCACCTCGCAGCCGCTGGACGTCGCACGGATCGCGCTGCCGCTGCTGGTGTACTTCGCGCTGATGTGGTTCGGCAGGTTCGCGCTCGGCAAGGCGATCGGCCTCCCGTACGACCGCACGGCGACACTCGCCTTCACCGCGGCCGGCAACAACTTCGAGCTGGCCATCGCGGTCGCCATCGCCACTTTCGGCGTCACCTCCGGCCAGGCCCTGTCCGGCGTTGTCGGCCCGCTCATCGAGGTGCCGGTCCTGGTCGCGCTCGTGTACGTATCGCTGGCCTGGCGGCGGAAGTTTCTCGCCGCCTGATTCGCACCGACAGTGCGAAGCGGCCGGGGCGCCCGTGAGGGCACCCCGGCCGCCTGCGTAAGCGAGTCAGCGGGCCGCCGCGGTCAGCAGCTGGCCCATCGCCGCGAGAACGCTCGGCTCGACCCGGTAGTACACCCAGGTGCCGCGCCGCTCGGAGGTGAGCAGGCCGGCGTCCTTGAGCTTCTTCAGATGGTGGGAGACGGTCGGCTGCGAGACGCCGACATCGGAGATGTCGCACACGCACGCCTCGCCGCCCTCGTGCGAGGCCACGGCGGAGAACAGCCGCAGCCGCACCGGATCCCCCAGCGCCTTGAACATCCTCGCTGCCCGCTCGGCCTCCTCGGCATCCAAGGGCCGCTCGGTCAGCGGCGGGCAGCACGGCGCCACCGCATCATCCGGCTGGTTCAGGACCGGCAGCTCCACCACACTCGAATTCGACATACGTCAATATTGACATCCGTCGAAGCCGCATGCCAACCTCGCCATATCGACAGACGCCGAAGCAGCAGATCGATTTCCCACTGCCTGCCCTGGAGAACGTGATGAGCGAGAGCACGCCCGCCGCACTGCCGACCGTGGTCATCGGCGCCGGCCCCATCGGCCTGGCCGCTGCCGCCCACCTCATCGAGCGCGGCATCGAACCGCTCGTCCTGGAAGCCGGACGCTTCGCGGGCAGCGCGGTACGCGACTGGTCGCACGTCCGCCTCTTCTCCACCTGGGCTGAGGTCGTCGACCCCGCCGCCGAGAAGCTCCTGGCCCCCACCGGCTGGGTCAAGCCCGACGGCGCCACCTACCCCACCGGCGGCGACTGGGCCGAGCAGTACCTGCAGCCGCTCGCCGACAACCTCGGCGAGACGGTCCGCTTCGGCGCCACGGTCACCGGCGTCTCCCGCGCCGGCCGTGACCGGGTCGTGGACGCCGACCGCGAGCAGCAGCCCTTCACCGTCCACGTCCAGTACGCCGACGGCCGCGAGGAGCGCCTCTTCGCCCGCGCCGTCATCGACGCGTCGGGCACCTGGTCCACCCCCAGCCCGCTCGGCGGCGACGGCCTGCCCGCCCTCGGCGAGAAGGCGGCCACAGACCGCATCTCCTACCGCGTCCCCGACCTCAAGGACCCAGCCGTACGGGCCCGTTACGCGGGTAAGCGCACCGCCGTCATCGGCTCCGGCGCCTCCGCCTTCACAGCGCTCGCCTACCTGGCCGAGCTGGCCAAGGACGAGTCCGGCACCCACGCCACGTGGATTCTGCGCCGCGGCATCTCCGGGGCGACCTTCGGCGGCGGGGACGCCGACCAGCTCCCCGCCCGCGGCGCCCTGGGCCTCGCGGCCAAGGCCGCGGTCGACAACGGGTACGCCGACGCCGTCACCGGCTTCCGCACCACCGCGATCGAGAGGACCGACAACGACCGGGTGGCGCTGGTCGCAGAGGACGGCCGCCGTCTCGATGAGGTCGACGAGGTCATCGCCCTGACCGGCTTCCGCCCCGACCTCACCTTCCTCAACGAGCTGCGTCTCGGCCTCGACGAGCGCCTCCAGGCCCCCACCGAGCTGGCCCCGCTCATCGACCCCAACGTCCACTCCTGCGGCACCGTCTACCCGCACGGCGTCAACGAGCTCTCCCACCCCGAGAAGGACGTCTACCTGGTCGGCATGAAGTCCTACGGCCGCGCTCCCACCTTCCTCGCCATGACCGGCTACGAGCAGGTCCGCTCCATCACCGCAGCCCTCGCCGGCGACCAGGACGCCGCCGAGCGCGTCGAGCTGACCCTGCCGGAGACCGGGGTGTGCGGGGGAGCCGGCCTGTTCGACGAGCCCGAGGCCGAACAGGGCGGCGGGTGCTGCGCCGCCCCGACCACACTGCAGATCGGTACCAGCGCACCGTCCGCGTCAGGCGGTTGCTGACCGCCGATGTACCCACCGGCCGGTACGAACCGGTCGCACTCCACATCGGTCCCGGCGAGCCAAGACCGGTAAGCCTCCGACGCGCACGACGAAGGCCCCGTCTTTTCTGGCGGGGCCTTCGTCGTCGGGCACCCGGGGCCGGACTCAGTGCGTCGGGCCGCCGCGCGAGAAGGCGGGCACTGTTACCCGAAGACGACGTCGCGGAGGTCAGGTCCGGCATCCACACGGCACTGTGACGCCCAATCAGTGTCACTGATTAAGGCGACGCGGAAGGGTCGACGCCCTGGTGACCAGAGCTGGAAGCGGGACTCGACGATGTCGAGGGGACTCCGCTCAGCCCCGGTTCGGGCAGCTGAACCTCGGAGTGGTCGCCCCCGAGGATGAGCACCAGCGCCGTCAGTACCGAGGTGCCGCAGACGATGGCCCCGACAATGTCGCCCTTGCCGAGCGGCCCCTGGCGAGTGTGCTTGTAGACGAAGTACCCCACGACGCACGCCACCATCATGAGGGCGCCGCCGACGGCGTCGATGTGCACAGTCAAGGTCAGTCTCCCGCTCGCGGGCCGCGTGACGGCCCTGAATGAGAAGACCGCGGGCGCGATCTCCACACCTTCGGCGGGATGCGTGGGGTCTGACAGCAAGAATGCCCAACTCGATGAGTTGGGCATCGGGTCCTGCTGGGAGTGTCCCGGTGCCCTGCCGAAGGACCCGACGAGTCGCCGGGGTCTTCGGGCAGGCAGGTCCTCGGACTTACGTGGGGCGCGGAGGCGCTTCACGTACACCGTTGCGGGACAGTTCCGGAATTGCACCGGATTCCCCTGCTGCTTGGCATCGATTCTACTTGACGCGTCGCTCTGCCGACGGAAGTTGTCCCGGTCGAGCGTTCGGTACGAGCGAGTCCCGCCCTGCCGCCAGCTCAGGTACGTACTTGTAGAGCGTCGTCCGGGAGACGCCCAGCAGCTTGGCGATCGACGTGATGGTGTTATCCGGGTCTGTCAGCAACCCGCGAGCGTGGCGGATCTGCTCCTCCGTCATGGCGGGCGGTCGACCAGTCCGTTCGCCACGTGCTCGCGCGGCCGCAAGGCCCTCGTGGGTGCCCTGCACGATCAGTTCTCGGATGAACTCCGCAAGGGCGGCGAACACGTGGAAGACCAGGCGCCCGCCGGGCGTGGTTGTGTCGAGGGACTCGTGCAGCGACTGGAAGCCGATCCCGCGCTTGCGGAGTCCGGCCACAATGGAGATCAGATCTTGGATCGAACGACCCAAGCGATCGAGCGAGGGCACCACGAGCGTGTCACCGGGCCGGAGGTAGTCGAGGCACTTCCACAGTTCCTCGCGCTCCGCGTTCTTCCCGGACTTCTTGTCCGTGAAGACCCGCACGCACCCGGCCGCCTCCAAGGCCGCGATCTGCCGGTCGAGCAATTGCCCTTGGGTGGATACGCGTCCGTACCCGACCCGGGCTCCGGACGCGTTCGCGGGGAAGGTCTCCATCGGGCTGTCGGCGTCAGCCCATTCTGCGGTCGTCGTCATGCACGGCACCGTACAGAAAAGGGTCTCAACAGGTTCTTGGACACGCCGAGTTAATGAACACCCTTCTTGGACGCTGCAAGCCTGTTCCCCGCCCGCGGTGTCAGTCTTCGAAGTCGGCTGCACAGATGACTGGAGCCGGGTGCACTGAACACGGCCTCCGCTCGCGGGCCGCCAACCCCTATTAGCTGCTCAGCCGGGTGGGGCAGCTGGGTCGATGATCCGATACCCCACGCCGGGTGTGGTGGCGATGACCGGCGGGTCGCCAAGCTTGCGGCGCAGGCGACTGATGGTCACCGTGACAGTGTTGGTGAACGGGTCGGCGTGCTCGTCCCAGACCTGTTCGAGGAGGTTCTCCGTGCTGAGGAAGGCGGGGCTCGCGTTCAGGAGGGCTTCGAGTAGCGCGAACTCCTTGACGGAGAGGTCGAGTTGGCGGCCGTCGCGGCTGGCGGTGCGGCGCATCGGGTCGAGTTCGATGCCCGCCGTGCGCAGGGTGCGGGACCGGGCGGCGGGGCGGCGGCGGGCCAGGGCGCGGATGCGCAGGACGAGTTCGGGGAAGTGGAAGGGCTTGGCGAGATAGTCGTCGGCGCCCAGGGTCAGGCCGCTGACGCGGTCGCTGGGTGAGTCGGCGGCGGTCAGCATCAGGACCATCACGCGGCTGTCCCGCTCGGTGATCATCTGGCAGAGGGTGTCGCCGTGGATGCCGGGCAGGTCGCGGTCGAGCACGACGACGTCGTACGCGTTGACGTCCAGCTTGGCTGCGGCGTCGAGCCCGTCGTGGGCCACGTCCACGGCCATGCCCTGGTCGCGCAGCCCCTCGGCTATGACCTCGGCGAGCGGGCGGGCGTCCTCGACCACCAGGACCCTCAACGCGCCACGTCCGTCTCTGTGTTGGGGCCTTTTGTCGCCCTGTCGCCTGGGTGGGGGAGGGTGATGGTGACGCGCAGGCCGCCGTCGGGGCGAGCGCGCAGGTCCAGGGTGCCGTGGTGGGCCTCGGTGATGGCCGCGACGATGGAGAGGCCAAGGCCGCTGCCCCGGCCGGTGCCGGTCCGGTCGGCGCCGAGGCGGCGGAAGGGCTGCACGAGGTCCGCCACCCGCCGCCGGTCGAGGATCGGTCCACTGGACTCGACGACAAGGGACACTGCGCCGCCGCCGTCCCTTTTGCTTCCTTCGGCCAGTACCACGACGCCGATCCAGCCCCCAAAGTCGTTGTGCGTAATCGCGTTGTCGATCACGTTGTCGGCCACGCGGCGCAACAGCGTCTGACTGCCCCACACCCACGCGGAGTCGTCGACCGTGTTCTCGCGCACCGTCAGGCCCTTGGCCGCGATGTCCTCGGCCCGTCCGGCCAGGGCGGTCAGTGTGAGCTGGCCGAGGGCGAGCAATCCCGAGTCGGTGAACTCGCCGTGCTGGGTGCGCGCCAGGACAAGGAAGCTCTCCAACAGCCGGTCCACCTGGTCGAGTTCGACGCGCATCCGGGCCGCCAGGGTGGCCGTGGTCTCAGGTACCGGACCCGGTTTGGCGAGGGCCACGTCCAGGGAGGCCCGCATCGTGGTGAGCGGGGTGCGCAGTTCGTGGGAGGCGTTGGCAACGAAGAGGCGCTGGGCGTCGAAGGAGCCTTCCAGGCGGCCGAGGAGGTCGTCGATGGTGTCGGCGAGGTCCTTCACTTCGTCGCCGGGGCCACCGATCGCCAGGCGTTCGTGCAGGCTGTCGGCGGTGATCCGGCGGGTGGCCGCCGTCATCACGCGCAGCGGGCGCAGCACCCGGCCGGCGACGAGCCAGCCGAGGCCGACCGAGATCACCGCCATGACGCCGAGCGCTATGGCGGACCCGATCAGGATCTGCTGGGACTGGGTGTCGTGCGCCTGGGCCAGCTGCTGTTCCAGGTCCTCGATGCGGCCCTGGGCCTGTGCCGCCGTGGCGGGCTGACCGATGCCGTTGTCGGGCGCGGCCTGGCTGTCGCTCGATCCGCCGGATGCCACCACGGCAGTGATGGCGAGCAGTGCCGTTCCGGACAGCAGGAAGAGAGTGACGTACAAGGCGGTGAAGCGGGCGCGGGCGGTGCCACGGCGCAGTCCGAGCCGGGCGGTCAGGCCCGTGAGCCGTCGGGGCGGACCCCACTTCATCCGCCTGCTCCCTTCTCACGGTCTGAACCAGGGACCTCCCGGCCAAGGTTCCGTGACCAGGCTAAGCGGCGGCGCCTAACAGCGAGATGACAGCGCCCGTTCGGCCCCTGTAACCCGTGCCGTCACAGGGTTGGGGCCTATGAGCAATGAGAGCGCTGTCGACGGCGGCAGCTACGCCACGAAGGCGACAATCGAGGTCATCGGTCTACGCAAACGCTTCGGGCCGCAGCTGGCCCTGGACGGGATGACGTTCAGCGTGCGCCCGGGACGGGTGACCGCCTTCGTGGGCCCGAATGGTGCGGGAAAGTCCACCACCATGCGCGTGATCCTGGGCCTGGACGCGGCCGAGGAAGGGGAGGCACTGGTCGGCGGGGTGCCGTATCGGAGCCTGCGTCGCCCGCTGCGGCACCTGGGGGCACTGCTCGACGCCTCCGCACTGCAGCCCAGCCGCACCGCCCGCAACCATCTGCTGTGGCTGGCCCATTCACAAGGGCTGCCCGCCGGGCGGGTGGACGAGGTCATCGAGCAGGCGGGTCTGGGCTCGGCGGCCCGGCGCAAGGCGGGCGGCTTCTCCTTGGGTATGCGCCAGCGCCTGGGGATCGCGGCGGCGCTGCTCGGGGACCCGCCGGTCGTCATGCTGGACGAGCCGTTCAACGGCCTGGACCCCGACGGCATCGTGTGGATGCGCGGCTTCCTGGCCACGCTTGCCCGGCAGGGTCGCGCCGTCCTGGTCTCCAGTCACCTGATGAGCGAACTGGAAGACACTGCGGACCATCTCGTGGTGATCGGGCGCGGCCGGGTCGTCGCGGACACCAGCGTGTCCGAGCTGCTCGCCGAGGCGTCCGGCGGCCGGGTCATCCTGCGTACCTCCGCATCCCCGCAGGCCGCCCAGGTGCTGCACAGTGCGGGCGCCACCGTGGTCGCCACCGGCCCCGACACCCTCGGCGTCACGGGCCTGCCCGACGAGGAGATCGTTGCCCTGCTCGCCCGGAACGAGGTGCCGTTCTCGCAGGTATCCGCACACCGGGCGACGCTCGAAGAGGCGTATATGGAGCTCACCCGGGACGCGGTGGAATACCGGGGCATTCCGGCGGGGGAGGCCACGCGATGACAACCACTCTCACCCCACGCCCCCCGGCCACGCGACGCGCTGAGCGAGGTGGATTCCTCGCGACGCTGCACGCCGAGTGGACGAAGTTCCGTACTGTACGGGGCTGGGTCCTCGCCATGGCGGCGGCGCTCCTGGTGACAATCGTGGTCGGCCTGCTTGGCACGGCCGCGCCGGGCTCCACCGGCCCCGGCACCGGCTCCGCCTCCTACCCGAAGGGCCCCGGCGGCGAGGCCGTCAACGACAACTTCTACCTCGTCCACAAGAAGCTGACCGGCGACGGCAGCCTCACCGTCGATCTGCGATCCCTGACCGAAGTGGCCGACACCGGGATCGGCGACAAGCCGGCCAAGGGCGCCCAACCCTGGGCAAAGGCCGGGATCATCATGAAGGAGAGCCTCACCCAGGGATCCCCGTATGCGGCGGTCATGGCCACCGGCGGCCACGGCGTGCGCATGCAGTACGACTACACCCACGACACGGCGGGCCCTTCCGGCAAGGTCCCCAAGGACTCCTCACACTGGCTGCGCCTGGTCCGCTCCGGCGACAGTCTCACCGGCTACGCCTCCACGGACGGCTCCCGCTGGACCAAGGTCGACAGCGTGAAGCTGCCCAGCCTCACGCACACCGTGCAGGCCGGGTTCTTCACGGCGTCACCGGAGGCGAAGCAGGACACCGCAGCAGGCACGGGCTTCAGCCCCGCCGTGGCCACCGGCACCTTCGGTGCCCCGGGCCTCAAGGGAGACTGGTCCCAGGGCGCGTGGAGCGGCACACAGGTGGGCGGCGACGCGGGCACCTCCGGCAGCTACTCGAACACCACCAAGGGCGGCTTCACCCAGACCGCCAGCGGGTTCATCGTGACCGGGGCCGGTGACATCGCGCCGGTCGTCGGCGGGCCCGTCATGGGCGGCGGCTACTCCGTCGAGAACTTCCTTGTCGGAACGTTCGCCGGGCTCATCGTGGTGATCGCTGTGGGCACGGTGTTCATCACCGGCGAGTACCGGAACGGTCTGCTGCGTACGACCATGACGGCAATCCCGCTACGGGGCCCGGTACTTGGCGCCAAGGCCCTGGTGGCCGGGGGCGTCGCGTTCGCCATCGGCCTGGTCGCCGCCGCGATCACCATCCCCATCGGGGAACGCGGCGCGCTCGGCAGAGGCTTCCATGTCTTTCCCGTCACGTCGGCGACCGAACTGCGCGTCGTGGCCGGCACCGGACTGCTCTGCGCGGCCGCCGCCGTGCTCGCCCTCGGCGCCGGAACCCTGCTGCGGCGCAGCGCCGCGGCGGTTGCCCTGGTCATCGCGTCGATCGTGCTGCCTTTCCTGCTTGCCACCTCCGGCGTGTTGCCCCCGGGCGTTTCGGAGTGGCTGCTGCGGGTGACTCCGGCGGCGGGCTTCGCCGTCCAGCAGACCCTGCCGTACTACGCGCAGGTGCTCAGCGTGTACGAGCCGTCGACCGGGTACTACCCGCTGGCTCCGTGGGCCGGCTTTGCCGTGCTGTGCGGCTACGCCGTGCTCGCCTTCGGTCTGGCCGTGGTGCGGCTGCGCAGGAGGGATGTATGAGTCTCCTGAGCGACGCACGACTCATGAGCAAGGCGGACGGCACGGGGCATGGGGGCTTCGGTCGCGCCCTGCGCGCGGAGTGGACGAAGCTGCACACCGCAGGGGGAACGGGCTGGCTGCTCCTGCTCGCCGTCACTCTGACCGTGGCCGTCGGCTGCGGCACCGCCAAGGCCGTGAAGTGCCCGGACACAGAGTGCGGCCAGGACGCCGTCAAGCTCGCCCTGACCGGCATCACCGTCGGGCAGGCGGTCATCGCCGTCTTCGCCGTGCTGGCCGTCAGCGGCGAGTACGGCACCGGGATGATCCGCACCACGCTCACGGCGGTGCCAAACCGGCTCACCGTCCTCATCGCCAAGGCGATGGTCCTCACCACGGTCGTCCTGGCCTTCGGGACGGTCGCCGTCCTGGCCTCCCTCCTCGCCGGCCGCTACATCCTGCCCGGCAACGGATTCACCGAGGCGCACGGCTACGCCCCGCTGTCCCTGGCTGACGGCCCGACCCTGCGCGCGGCTGCGGGCTCGGTCCTCTACTTCGCCCTGATCGCCCTGATCGGCCTCGGCGTGGCGATGGCGGTACGCGAGGCGGCGACCGCCATCGGGATCGTGTTCGGGCTGCTCTACCTCTTCCCGGTCGTCACCCAGGTGGTCCACGATCCGGAATGGCAGCGCCACCTCCAGCAGATCGCGCCGATGACCGCCGGACTCGCGGTCCAGGCCACCGTCAATCTGCCCGGGATGCCCATTGGCCCGTGGGACGGCCTGGGCGTGCTCGCCGCGTGGGCCGCGGCCGCGCTGCTGGTCGGCGGCCTGCTGCTGCAGAGGCGCGACGCGTAGCCGCCTCAAGCGGCCACGAGCGCGGTGGCTTCGGGCCAGCCAACGGTCCTGAGAACGGACCGATAGCAGGGCACGTGACGACCCATATGGCTCCTTGCGCCGCTACCCCTGCAGATAGCGGTGCAAGGAGGTTTTCGGGATGCCGGTCTTGGTGCTGATCTCCCCGTAGCTGGCGCCTTGGCCTTTGAGTAGACGCGCGTACTCAATCTTGTCGGCGGGGTGGGCGACGGGCCGGCCGATGCGGCGGCCAGCTGCCTCTGCGACAGCGCGGGCGTGGGCGGCCCGCTCGGCGGTAAAGGTACGTTCCATCTCGGCGAACAGGGCCAGCAGCAGGAAGGCGATGTGGCCCATGCCCTCCTCGGCGGTGTTGATCGGCAGCGGGTCGGCCAGTGAGCGCACGCCGATCTGCTTGTCGTTGAGGTCGTGGACAAGGTTGAGGACTTCGCGCAGATTGCGACCGAGCCGGTCGAGGGTGTGCACCACGATGGTGTCGCCGGGGCGGGCGTAGCCGAGCAGGTCGGTCAGGCCGGGGCGCTCGACGGTGGCTCCGCTCTTCTTGTCCACGTAGATCTGCTTCTCGGGAATGCCCGCCCCGCCGAGGGCGTCGAGTTGGCGTTCCAGGCTCTGTTTGGTGGTGGAGACCCGGGCGTACCCGAGTTCGAGTCCGCCGACGGGGTGGTTGTCGGTTCCCATGACCGGACCGGACCGTACCGGAAGTCGCCTCTGTGCGGGCTTTCCGGAACGCTTCTTGTGGAACGACTTGTGGAACGGTCGGCGGATTGATCGCCCCAGGACGCATGTCTTCTGACGGAGCGTCGGGAGCCCCGTTCCACTTCCAAGGATGTGGAACACGGGGTCAGGCAAGATCGACGCGGCCGAGATCGCGGGCGCCTGGCAGGAAGTCGGCGGGGACGCCGACGCCGAACAGGAAGGCGCGCTCTTCTTCGAACCGGTCGAGGGTGCGGCAGCCGAGGGTGAGCAGGACCAGGAGCTGCCGGGGCGGCGTCGCGGTCGGTACGCGCCAGGGCGAGCGCCGCCTCGATCTGATCCATGGCCTCCTGCCAGGAGCTGCGGTGAGGGGCGTGTCTGTCGCCGTCGTAGATGTGCCGGTGCTCCGGCCGGAGCGTGGAGGCGAGGCAGCCGAAAGCGATGATGGTCCCATCGGCGACCAGGCGCAGGTGTGGCAGCCGGTCCGATCCGCGTGGTGGTCGCCAAGCCGGGCTGAGCCAGAAGTGTGCTGGTGACGGCATTGCGGCGGCGTAACAGGGCGGTCAGCAGGCGGTGGTAGTGGTCGAGGCTGCTGGTCTGCGGGTGGAGGTAGCTGCGTGGGCGGTGGAAGCGCCGCTGGAATGCTGCCTCGGCCAGGGCGTCCCAGTATGGTTCCGAGGCGGCGACCAGCTGCTCGAAGGCGGAGCGTGACATGCCGGTCAGGGCCGGGTTGGTGAGCATCGTGGTCAGGGCGGGATCGATCCGCCGCCGGCCCGGTGCCGGGTCGGGGAGCCGGGGTGCGACCGATGCCAGGGTGTAGTTCCAGTCGCCGTGAAAGGTGTGGTGTGTGATCGGCAGGGAGTGGAACTCGGCGGGTGGGACTGTGATGCCCAGGTCATATCGGCCGGTGTCGAGTTCGGCGCCGATGGTGAGCCCGGTGCGGGTGGTCGTGGCGGCGATGGTCTCGATGACGGTCTGGTAGCTGGTCAGGGGCCTGCCGCGCCAGTTTGCCGTGATGTGGCAGAACATCCGGTGTTCGATCTTGTTCCACTTCGATGTTCCGGGTGGAAAGTGGCTGACGGTGATCTCGAGTCCGCTTTCCAGGGCGAAGGCGGCGAGGTGTTTCTTCCATGTCCAGCGGCGGGGGTCGTTGGAACCGCCGCAGTCGGCGGTGATCAGCAGTCGGCGGGCGTCCGGGTGGTCGTCGCATCCGCGCTGCTGCCACCAGCGGCGGATGGATTCCACCGCGAACTCGCCCGTGTCGTGGTCGGTCCCGACGTTGACCCAGCCGGTGTTGCGGGCGATGTCGTAGATCCCATAGGGGATGACCACGGGCTGGTCGCCGGTGATGAAGGTGTGGCAGTCCACACGGATGGGGTTCTTGCCCGGACGCCAGGTGCGGCCGGGACGGTCGCGGTTGCCCAACCACTCCTTGGCCTTGGTGTCCACGCTGATCACCGGCTGGTTGTCTTTGAGGAAGGCCGCGGCAGTGGAGTTGATGTGCGTGAACTGGGCATCCCGGTCCGGATGACTGGCGCCTTCCGTTGTCTTGGCGGTGCCCTGCAGGCTGTATCCCTGGGCCTGCAGCAGGCGTCCGACGGTCGCCGCGCTGACCGGGTGGCCCTGAGTGGTCAGTGCCAAGGCCAGGGACCGCAGCGAGAGCGTGGTCCAGCGCAGCGGTGAGACCGGATCGCCCCGGGTGTGTGGCTCGATCATGGCTTCGAGAGCGGGCAGCAGACCGGGATCGGTGACCGTCACTGGCTTGCGGCCGGCTCCCGGAGCCCGGATCCGCCCGGCGGGCAAAGGGTGCCTGGACAGCTCGGCGATTCCGCGTGCGATGGTGGCCGCACTGGCGCCAGAAGCGGCCGCCACCAGCGTGATCCCGCCGTGACCAAGCGCAGCGGCCTCGCTGGCCAGGTAGATCCGACGGCGCCGCTCATCGAGATGGGGAAGGAACTGATCGAACTTCACCCGCAGAGCCACAACCGAAGCCCGAGCGGCCGTACGCGCAGTCACAGCTCATTGTCCCGCCAACACCCGCGCACCGAGCAGTAATTGAAATACAGGCCCCCCGCGGCACCGGGCACTGTCAGAGCCGCCTGCGACCTTGTACCGTGCGCGAGGACATCGGGCGGCCTGATGACGGCTTCGAAGTCCACCTCGCCCTCACGGCGGCGTCACCAACGGGCGGCGCGTAGGCCGACTCCACCATGGTGATGCAGCGCCAGGACCGCAAGGCAGTGGGCGACGCGCATGAGCGGCGGGTGGCAGCCGCTCTGCGGGCGCGTGGCTGGAGCGTTCGCTTTTGCGGGCATGGCAGCTACCCGCCCGCCGTGCAGGATGCCTTGCGCCGAACCGCACCGCGCTGCGGGAGTTCCCCGACCTGATAGCCGTCCGCGGGGCCGACCTCGTCACTGTCGACGCCAAGGAACGTATGTCCAGCACTGACCCCGTCAACGCCCTCCTTTTCACCGCGGCCCATGCCCCCACCCCGCTGTACTACGTATTCGGCGCGAGGTCTCACCTGTGTATCTGACGTGGGATATGAAGGCTTGTGTGCGGGTTGGCGTCTTCGTTTCGAAGGTGATGGGCCGTGATGTTCTGGGATGTGTGGGTGATGGCGGGCGGTCTGCCCATGTGTGGCTGTCCCGCCTGGCGCCATGTGCGGTGTTCAGGTGGGCAGGGCGGGCTCTGCCACGAGGGTGCGGGGTGCGAGCTGGGTCCGGCGGCCTGGTACTTCTGGGCACCCGGACGCCACCTGCGGTTGGGTTCTCCTCAGCGGTCCTCGAACGGCCGGTGCGCAGCCCCTCCTCGCGAAGCGCTGGCTGTGTCCTGGCCGGTGGGGCCGGTGGGGCCGGTGGGGCGTAGTGGTCGTTGTCCGGTGAAGTCCCGGCTTCTGGCGCAGTCTTGGGGGTCTGGATGAGTGAGGGGATGCCGCCACCGGAGTGGAGCCTGGACGGACACTTGAGTGATTTCTCAACGTCCGGTCGAGCTACGAGTGGTCGTCTGGGGGCGCCCTGTCCGCACCTGCGTTGGCCACACGCTGCTGGCGCATGGTGCATGGCGCGTTCGCGCTGCTTGCTGTAGCTGGCCGGGCAAGGGATACGCACGAGCGTGCTGGCCCTGCGTGCGGCCGGAGCCTGACCGGCCGTGGCGCAGGGCCTGGGCTACTTTGCCGGTTGGGTTGGCGGTGCCTGGGATGCTGCGGCGCGCAGTGAATCCTTAGCTACGCGGTCGGGGTTGCCTGTTCCCTGCAGCGTCCCGTTCCTTGTTGGCCACGTGCGTGGCGGTGCGAAGGTGCGCCGCCGGACCGCCCCATCGCCAGAGGCCAGGTGGCCGCTGCGGGCGTAAGGAGTCGACAACCAACTCCCGTTCTCGTGTACATGGCCACCTGTGTGGTCCTCGCGGCCATTGCAGGAGCGTTTCGTCATGTCCGGATCTACCCGAGGTATGGCGTCGGCCGCTTCTCCAGGAAGTGCTGCAGCCGGAGGCGTTGGGTGTGGTGCATCGGCAGCGACTCCAGTTCTCCGGTGGCTACGAACCGCAGCTCTGTCGACTCGTCGGAGATGGCCAGGTGCCCGCCGGTGACGCGGGCCGTGAAGCAGACGTTGAACTGCCGGCGCACTTCGCCGTCCGAGTAGGCGATCACGTGCCGCGGGTCGGTGTACGTGCCGACGAGTCCCGTGATCTCGACGTCGAGGCCGGTCTCCTCCTTCACCTCCCGCACGGCGGTGCCTGGCAGGGAGTCGCTCATGTCCATGCCGCCGCCCGGCAGCGCCCACAGATCGTTGTCGCGGCGCCGCTGCAGCAGGATGCGTCCCTGCGCATCGGTCACTACGGCAGAGGCCGCAACGACAAGGCTGTTGGGCTTGGGCGCTTCCGGATCGTCGTAGTACTCAGTGCGTGCCATCGCTTACTCCTCCACCGGGCGGGCCGTGTCCCACACGGCGTTGAAGCTGTCCGCGTAGGTGTCGAACATGCCGCCGTTCTCGGTGCGCCGAAGATGCCACACCGGGGCGCCGTAGGCGTTCATGCCCCAGACGTGCGCGTTCACAAGGAGCTGGTCATCCGCCCGGTAAAGCGAGTTGTACAACGTCGTGCCATGAGTGCGGAGCTCAACGCCCGGCGACTTCGCCAAACTGCGGTAGTGCAGGAGGGCGAGGCGGCAGCGTGACTCGATGCCGTGGCCGAACCTCTCCTCGCGGCCACGCGCCTGAACGTTCGCACTGTCGGTGTCGCCAAGCGCGATCCGGACTCGGCAGCCGTCCGCCACTCGTTCCTCCAGCAGCTCGTTGAACCGGGGATACGCCTCATGGAGGAAGACCGCGGCGTACACGAGGACGTCGATACGCTCGCGTGCCTGCCGGAACAGGTCCACGAACGCGGACACGGGGAGGTCGGCGCGCTGAGGATAGAGAGCCACGAGTTCGGGGCTCATGCTGCGCGCCTTACGGGGCTGCCGAAGCGCCGGCCACAGGGCGTAGACGTCTTCCCCCACGGCCTCCGCCGCGCGCAGGGCGGTCGCCTGGCGAGGAACACGCCCCAAGTTGACCCACCGCTCAACGGACTTGGGGTCGACCTCGACCTTCTCCGCGAGCGTCTCGTGGGTCCAGCCTCCAGCCGTCATGGCTGCTCGTAGTCTCTCGTTCGCCATACCGCCCCCAACTCGAATCGCTAAGGGACGTTCTACCCCTCTTGGGACGTCCCTAAGTGCCCGTTGCGTGAGGTTCCTACGTCCTGGGGACCGGCGTGACGATCGCGTAGCCACGCGAAGAAAGCACCCCGGCAGCCGCGCGAACGGCCCCGGGGTCGGCCGACACCCTGGGAGCGTCGACATGGACGAGAGTACGGGCCACACCCTTTCGGCAAAAGGCGGAACAGTCCTCGTCGAGGATCCGCTTTCGCCTCTGCTGCCCGACACCGAAGCGCTCACCGAACCCCAGATCCGGGGGCGGGACTGCGTATGGTGCGCCGTCACCCTCGGCGCCGGCTCGGCCATCGACCTCGGTGAACGCGTGGCCTCCTTTCGCGGCACGGTGGCCCGCTGGTTTCCCCGCGGCTGCCGGCCCTGCGCTCTCCGGCACGTCTATCCCGCACAGCTCGACCACACACAGAACTGCGAACAGTGCACCGACGACCCGACGGTCTGCGCGCACGGCACGTGGCTGCGACTCGTGATGCGGCAGGCACGGCGATGAGCGCCAGGCGGAAGACGTTGCAGGAGCACGTGGAGATTCCCGGCATCTGCTTCATCCGTCAGCCCGAGAGCGCGCTGCGCTGCACCCTGTCCGCCGGTCACTACAGGGATCACCAGCACATCTACAGCGGCGAACTCCGCAACGGCTTCCGCGTCGGCACGGCTTGGCCGCGCAGAGAGGGCGAGACGCAAGCCGACTGAGACCCCCGCCGCTGGGTGCTTGGAGGTGGCCGGCGGCGGGACAGGGCGGGCCGCCCGATGGCGAGCAGTGGGGGTGGCCCGCCCTACACGCTTGCCGAGCTGTCCGGCCCAACGGTGGGTAGCCGACGAAATGCGGCACGCGGACTGAGGTCAGTCCGCGGTCGACCGCCGCGGGTTCGCCGGCGGTGCCCGTGTCACCAGCCGCAAACGGCGGTGATCAACCCGCGAGGAACGTCGCCGCGTTCACCAAGGCGTCATGCAGGTCCTCGAGTTCAGGGATTGGCCTATACCAGCCGACGGCTCCTAGGCTCTCCAGTCGTCCGGTCCCGCGGGGTCGTATTCCTGGTCCTCCTCCACATCGCGCTGGGCGTACATATGCGGAGGTTCCCAGCCGGTAGGCAGCCCCTCGACGAACCGCAGTGGCCGGTCCGCGCTGCGGTAGAGGACGGTCCGCCCCTCCACCACGGCACGGCAGGCTCGGCAGCGCCAGGGGCGTCTCATGGTGATCCACTGGGCACGGTCGCAGCTGGGGCACGTCATGTAGTAGGCGGACGGGCCGACTGGAGTGTCCCAGGCGACGTACCCGGCAGGCGGGCGCCGACCGGGTTCCAGGCCATCACTGGGAAAGGACTGCCGTCCTGCGATCACGAGTTCCCCGCCGGGCCAGCGGCACGTGCACTCGCGCTCACAGCAGCAGGTTCGCACCCGGGCGAGTTCGGCGGCCTTCTCGATCCGCGGCACGTTCGGTCCCTTGACCTCCAGCCACACGCCGATCTCCGGAAGCCAGAAGTCGGGAATATAGACACACTCGGAGGGAAGGGTGATCGTCACCGGCTCGTACCGCCACTTGATACGGGCGCCGTTCAGGGTCTGAGCCCAGTCGGCTTCGAGGCGGGAGCGAAAGGTGATGCCACCGTACTCGGTGGGCACGGCTGCTATGCGGCCATCTTCTGAAGACTCGGTCATGTGCAGCTCCGATCGGCAGTCGGGAGGGAAGGGCGAAGGTATGACCGGGCCTTGGCGGCAACTCTTCCCGACCTGCCCGACCAGCAGTCCGCCTGTTCGAGATCGCCTGACCAGAGGGCGCGGGACACGCTGGCGTGCTCGGCGATGCCGTAAGTCGCAGGTGAGGCAGTCCGCAGCGGACCAAGCGTACGACCCACCCACCAACGTTGGGCTCAACTCTCGGGATGGCATCGGGCCTTGAACTGCTTGCGCCAAGTCCGCCACTGTTTGGCGCCGCCACCCGCAGGGCCGGGGCGCGGCGGGCATAATGAGCGAGAGGCCGTCCTAGCGCTGTACGGGGCCCGTGTGGCCTGGGCGAAGTGCGGCGCAGCGGCTTTGGCTCCGGCGGTGTGCACGTATCGCAGTGACGCGGCCTTCTACGGCGAAGTCTGGTTCGGCGATCCGGCCTCGATACTGGTGGGCTCGCGCAATCCACGAGGAGCTGACACGGCCTGACGGGAAGGTCTGGCTATCTGGCCATGCTGTTACCGACCCGAGCTCACTGCCGTTTGAGCGCCCTCCCCACTCCGGCAATCACTGTCGTAACCAGCACCCAGCCGGTCACCATGAGCAAGACGGTGCCGGCCTTTGCCCAGCCGCTGGGGTTCCAAGCGGTGTCGTGTCCCAGGCTCAGCAAGGGGATGAGGATATCGAGGGTGTAAAGGAACGGATCCCAGGTGGGACCTGCACTCGGCGTTGTACGGGGGAGAGGCCCCACTTGGTCGAAGTACACGGTGGCGGCAGTGAGAACTGCAGCCAGCCATGCAAGCGCATGGCCAGGGCGATATCCGAAGCCGACAGTGACGTCTTGGATCACCCCCCAGATGGATCCCAAGGGCCCCATGGCTCTGTGCCGGAGTCGTTCCTTGCTCCTCAGGGCCCTTCGGGCTTCTTGTTCATGGCCGTCAGCTCGGAGGGCACGGGCGAGCTGTTCGTACGGGCGGGGCGTGAAGGAGGGGCTCTGGGTGGGACGGGGATAGCCGTCCAGGACTCCGTAACTTTGAATCCAGGCCAGCCGCTCCTCGACGGTGGGCCGGGCGTCACCTCCAGTTTGTTCGCTCAGCCGGTCATAGGTGAACCCGGTGAGATCGACCGGGCACGCCTCAGGCCACCCCCGGATGTTGGTGTCCCATCGCCCGACGTGTGCATCTCGGAGGCTGACCGCACCCGCAGAAGATCGATTCAGTCGCAGCACCGCTTTGGGGGTCTGCGCTTCGGTCAAGATAAGACCCCAGTCACCGGGATGATCGAGGGTGACGTCGATGAGTGAGAGGCCATCTTCGACGTGTGCGCCGATCGCGTTGATGACGCCGTGCACGGCGAGGCCGTGGGCCAGGAGGGCTCCACCGATCCTGGCTCCTTTGAGTCGAAGCTTGCCGTTGATCTCGCACCGTCGGCGAAGGTGAAGGCTGCCTTCGACCACGACGCGGCCGAGCGTGAGTGCGCCGTCGATGGTGGTCCCATCGAATTCTGCAGTGCCGCCGATCCGAGCATTGAAGAGCTGTACTTCGCCGGCCACGTGCGAGTCGGGGAGGCCCAGCCATTGGTCCACCTGGACGGATAAGCCGCTTATTTCAGGCAACTGACACCCGCCCAGACTCAGGTACGCGAACCGGGCGCTGTCGAGTACGAGCCGCTCTTCAAAGTGACAGCGGTGAAACCTCAAAGGCGCTTGTACGTGTGCTGCAGAGAGGTCCAGAAACCCGCTGATACGGGCTCCGGACAGCGACAGCTTCGGTGCACGGCCGGGCTCGATCGGCGATGTCTCCGAGAGGAGCTGGACGATGGTTCCCGCCCGTATCTGCCGATGGTCCGAAGCGGCGAGATCCAGCGCGCTACCACGACGATATGCATGCCACAGCGCTTGTTCTGCTCTGTTCCATCGGGCCGGAGGGCGGGCGTTTCGTGCCAATTCTCCTCCTCATCGAGAGATGGGGGACCCTGGCGGTGAGTCGAGAGCCCTCACCGACCGATACCGGCAGGACAGTACCCGGCCGGGCTGGGCTACACCTGGCGTTTCGCCTCTGAGGCCCCGCCCGGCTGCGCGCGACACTCGCCAAAGCGTCAAGGCAGCGATGCAAGCCCCTGGACACGTGCCGCCTACTGCGTACTGGGCTCAGAACTCCTAACGAAATGATCTTCAAGGTGGTTGGATCACTCCGGGACTGATGCTCCGGGGGTGCTGGGTGGCTCGGCCGAAGTCGTGGGAAGTCGACGACGAGCTGTGGGCGGTGATCGAGCCGCTGATGCCCCTGGTCCTGGCCGACCGCGGCTACGACCACGACAAGTACCGCCGTCTGGTCTGGTAACTCGGCGTGGAGCCGCTGATCGCCCGCCGGGGCACCGAGCACGGCTCCGGACTTGGCGCCCAACGCTGGGTCGTCGAGTGCGCGTTCGCTCACCTGCACTGGTTCCGCCGCCTGCGGATCCGCTGGGAGATACGCGACGACATCCACGAAGCCCTCTTCGCCCTCGGATGCGCACTCATCTGCTGGCGACGCCTGAGCTCAGCTGTCGCCCGCTAGTTTTTCTGCAGGGTGCGGGTGACACCCGTGATGACGGCGGTCGTCAGCACCCAGCCGAAGGCGATCAGCAGGTAGGCCAGCCACTGGAGGTTGTCGTTCGGCCAGTACCAGGCCGTGCGCTGTCCCAGACCACCGATGGGGATCAAGAGGTCGAGCGTGTAGACGAGGGGCTGGAACGCGGCGCCTTCGCCTCGGTGGACCGGAGTGGGGGCGTGAGTGCTGAAGGACAGCGTGCCCAGCAGGGTCAGCACGAGGAGCCAGATGCCGGCCAGCCAGGGGCGGTAGCCGTAGCCGACGGTCACGTCGAGCAGGTGCCCCCACGCACGCGCGGCCGGGGGCAGAGTTTGGCGCCGGTGGCGCTGTCTGGCCAGGAGTACGCGGCGGGCGTCGTCGTCGTGGCCGGCCTTCCTGTACCAGCTCGCCAACTGCTCATAGGGCTGGGGGTTGTAGCCCGGGCTGCGTCGTATCCACGCCACCCGGTGAGCCACGGAGTCCCGCCGCCCCACTGCCTCCCGCCGTTCGCCTGCCTCGTCCACCTTGATGGAGCCGTAGACGAAGCCGTCCAGCTCCACCACATCCGGCCAACTGTGCTCGCTGTCGTGGAGGTAGGACACCTGCGCGCCCCGCAGGTCCACGGTGCCGGACGGTGGCCGGGCGAGGATGAAGTCGAAGTCGACGGCCTGCATCAGTAGGGCGACCAAAGACGGGCCGCGGCCGCCGGGCGGCCCATTCAGGACGGCTCCTTCAAAGGTCAGGTCCGAGATCCGGGCACCCCGCAGCCGTACGGTCCCGTGAGCGGTGAACCCGTCGGAGAAGTCGAGCGTCGAGGCCACGGCGTTGTCCAGGGCGAGCGTCACCCCGCGCTGGCCGGGGCGTTCCAGTAGTGCGCCCCGCATGTGCAGTCCGCCTGGCAGCTGTGCCCCCATGAGACGGACCTCACCGTGCGCAACGAACCCGTCCTGGCAGTAGACGCCGCCCTCCGCGACCAGTCCGCCAGCGGACACTGCCCATTCCCCGGGTGCGGTGATCTCGGCGCCGTTGAGGTTCACGGCCCCGCTCACGTGGGCGTTGATGAGCGACAAGGCGGTGACCCTGCGGTGGAAGGACGAGGCAGAGCCGCTTTCCAGGCGAGAGCGCCGCAGGTCGAGGCGTCCCTCGATGCGGATCAAACCTGCTTCCACGCCCGGGACCCGGCTGCCCACCACCGCAATCGACTGGGTCGACGCTCCGGAGAGGTCCACGCGCTCCTCGAACCAGCAGTCCTCAAGCCAGAAGGCGTGAGCGATCTGTGCGCTGGCCAGGTAGAGGTGCCCGGATATCCGCGCCCCTGCGAGCCTCAGGCACGGGACCGCGCCCGACGGTGTGGTGCTCGCTCCCTGGAGGAGCGCCACGATCACGGCGGCCCGAACCGTCCGCCCAGGACCCCACTGCCCACCCTCGGCGACACGGTCGTCCTCAAGCACACCCGTGCGCAGATCCACGCAGCGTCCCTCGGGGAACGCATCCCACAGCTCACGCTCTGGTGAAGTCAACTCGTCGTATGAGAGCACTCATGCAGAGTAGTGATCTTCCTTCGTGCTCGCCTTGCCCTGCCGCCACAGGACCGGAGGGCGGCCCATTCTGGTAGGAGTTCTAAGCGCCTGGCGAGCCGCCTTGAACACGGCACGGTTGGGGTGAGGCGGCAGCACCGACGGACTGTGGAAGGGGCCGACCCCCTGTTCGTGCTGCCTCGTAGCCTCTACCAGCGCATGTCGAGGGCATCCAAATCCATCCGGCGTTGGGGGGTGAGTTTGTCAGCCCTGCGACGGGTGTTGGCGAGGAACATCCCCAGCACCACAGGCACCCCGTCACCATCGCTCTCCGAGCCGTCCGCCGCACGGCCGGCTTCCGCGACTGGTACGAGCTCGACGTGCTTGCGGGGCACCTGCAGATGCCCCTCCCGGGCATGGAAGCGGCGGGCAGCCGCCAGGTTGAGGTTCCATTTATCGTCCTGTGTCCGGCGTACCACCCGCTCCGCCTCCGCCGCCTCTTCCACGCCCAGCACGCTCTCCAGCAGCCACTGCTGAGCCGCCCCGAGCCTGACCCACCCCAACCGCTGCGCCTGCACCCACGCGCCGAGGTCTTCGCCCTGCACGACCAGGACACCCGCCTCACGGGGGAGCGTACCGGCGGCGTCGAGATGGTTCTTGGCGAGGCGATAGCAGCGCTGCCACGACGTATCCCAGGCCGGGCACCAGCCCGGGTCGATAGCGTCCAACGCGTCCTGGCGGCTCTCGGAGAGCCCCCACCCTCCCGGTGGGACCGGCAAACCCTGTTCGTGCGCGAGAGCGGCCTCCACGGCCTGCCGGGCGGCTGCTCGCTGGTTCTTCAGCCACACTCCGACCGGGAACCCGCCCTCACTGACGGCACTGACCGGCGCCAGCAGGTGCCCGTGTTCTTCCGCCCACGCGCGGGCGACGGCGAGGCCTTCATCGAAGGCATTGTCGTGCGCGCTCCACACCATGCCCAGCTTGTCCAACTGCCGCACCCGCTCGCCCTCGAGCAGCTCCGCGTTGTAGTACTTGCGCTGGTCCGCCAGCCACACCCCCAGCGGAAACCGCGCAGGCGACCAGTCATCCGGCGTCACGTACCGCTGCGGCGCCTGCAGGGCCTGCGCGCCGGTCTCCTTGAGGAACTGGATCGCAGCCTGGATACCGCGCCGCCAGTACGCGTTCTCCGGATCGATGATCCGCAGGCGGATGAACTGTGCGATGAGCGCGGGATCGCGTGGTGTGCTGAACCGCAGGAGCTCCGCGGCCGGCGCACTCACCACCCGCTCATCAGCGCTCTCCGAGTCCACCTCGTCGTGTGCGTCATCGATGTCAGCGTCGGCCACCATCTCCGGTGCGTCATCGGGCTCCCAACTCCCGCTGCGTACACGGGGATCGGCGAGGGCTTCGATAGTCTCCGTGTCGTGTGCCCGCAGGGCCCCGAGGACCTTGCTGAGAGTGTCGTAGGAATTCGAGACCAGTATTTCGCTGCTCTCTTCACCAGCTCCGAGGAATACCGGAACCACCAATGTGGCGAGCTTTCCCCCACCCGGCTTGATCCGCAAAGCCCGGCCGACCATTTGCACGATTTCCACCATCGAACCCCGCGCATCACAAAACGCCACAGCATCACACCGGGCCGTATCCACACCCTCCCCGAGCACCTTCACAGACGCCAGAACCTGCACGGCCGCCTTCACCCCCCGCCCGTCCTCGCCCGAGAAGAAGTCGGACGCGAACTCCCCCAGCACGGCCTGCCGGTGGGAAGGAGGATGCTCGCCATACAGCCACCGCGCCCACACCCGCCCCGCCGTCGGGAACCGCTCAGGGTCATCGGCGTGCAACTCCTCTGCAACGGCCGGCAACCCCACCGCCATCGCCTCCGCCTCCGCAACTCGACTGTGAAAGGTCAAGATCCTGCGCAGCTTCTCCTCAGCGGCCGCCGTCAACAGCCCGGTCTGCAACGCCGCCAGGCGCGCTCCCCGTACGTGGTCAGCACCCAACGGCGCATCCTGCAGCGCCCGGTAGACGTCCTCATCACGGATATCAAGGCATACGACCTGGTAGGGGGCCACGATGCCCCGCCGGATCGCCTCCGACAGCTTCAACTCGAACGCGACAGGGCCGAAGATCTCGCTGTCCCGGTCCATCGAAGCAACCATGCGCGGCATCTCACCACCGGCCTCCCACACCCGCGGCGTCGCCGTCATATACAACCGCCGAAGAGCCGGAATCTGTTGCTGGTCATGCACCGCCGCCCATGCCTTGCCCGCGTCCCCGGACGTCCGGTGCGCCTCGTCGACCACGACCAGGTCCCAGACCCCAACTCCGGCTCCATGGGCCCGCTGCAGCGTCCGCAGCCCCAGCGAGGCGTAGGTAGCGAACACGGTGACCTGCTCCAGGCCCCGCAGCCACAACCGCAGCTCATCCGGACTGGTCGTGCACGGCACGCCCTGACTGTCCGCGGCACTGAGCGAGCACACCCCCACCATGGCCCCACCACGGCCGCCGGCCCGCCACGCGGCCGCCGTCTGCATCAGCAGATCCAACGTCGGCACCAACACCAACACCCGCCGCGCCTTCAGACGGCGAGCTGCCTCCACCGCCATCAATGTCTTGCCCGACCCGGTCGCAGAGACGACCTGTGCCCGCAGTCCGTGCGCAGGCATACAGCCATCGGCCGGGGTCTGAAGGGTCCTCAGAATCCCATCGACAGCTTCAACCTGATGCGGAAGCAGTTTCATTGCCGCCATTACGGGCTCCGTGATAGATATGTTCGGTAGGGGTCAAGGCCACTGAAATGGTGTCGCCGATGAGTGAAGAATTAGCGACGTATATCAGGGCCAGCAGGGGCAGTCGGTGGTAAGCATCCAGGCCATAATTTAGCCCACTCTCCATGATGACACACACGCGACTTGGGAGATTCCCCCTGTCCGATTCCGACCAGAAGCATGACGGATTGTCAAGAGCCTGCACCACCACCAGACGCCGTCACACCCACCGATCCGCCCGCGTAGCCAGCTGCTTTTGGTGGGACCGCGCGGAGCGTGGGCCTGCCAGGCAGGATCGCGGAGCGATCCGAGCCGTCAGCAGCGCGAAGCGGTGCTGACATGGCGTCACGGAGTGACGCCAACTCCCCGACGAAGTCGGGGAGTTCTTCCGCGCGAAGCGCGGGAACCGCTCGCGTAGCGGCGGCGCGTCGTGTCTGC